>NZ_JAUQSY010000010.1 GCF_030580865.1 Hymenobacter aranciens
GGGTGTTGGGTGTTGGGTGTTGGGTGTTGGGTGTTGGGTGTTGGGTGTTGGGTGTTGGGTGTTGGGTGTTGGGTTCCGATTATCCCAATACCTAAAACCAAAAACCCGACACCTAAAACGACCAGCCGAAGCTTACTCTACACTGCCTTTCACCTCGGGCCACCTCAATCGGATGAGATGATAAACTCCCAGCCCCACCGGCCCCAGCATAAACGTGAGAAACAGGCAGGGTATCAGGGCCAGGTGCGGCACGTTGCGCCGCTCGGCGTCGCGCAATTCCCAGAGGCCCACCCATAGGTCGAAGCACAGGTAGTGCACCCAGCCGGCCAGCAGCGCCCAGGGTTGCCGGAATAGCGCCGCCACCTCGGCCAGCGAACCGAAGCCTCCCCCCGGCGCGGGGTGCGCCAGCGTCTGGTAGCCGATGACGGCGGCGTAAGTAGCGGCCAGCAGCAGCGGCAGCGCCCCGCTGCGCACCAGCAGGCGGGTGCCGCGCCAGCGCGGGGCTATTAGCAGCAATACCCAGCCCAGCATGGCGACCGGGTTGGCAATCTGGAAGAGGAGGTCGGGAGTAAGCATGGCCAAAACTACGCGCTGCGCCCGCCCGGCCGCCAGCTAAAAAGGGGTGAAGCGGCGCCCCGCCGGGGTGAACCGTCGGCCCGGCGCCGTGAAGCGCCCGCCAGAAATACCCGCTACCGGGTATTGCGCCGGCGCCAAACCGGGCTTAGGTTTGCAGCTCACCTTACTGTATTCTTACTATGTCAGCTTTTTCTTTCCGTTGTCTCCTGCCGGTGCTGGGCCTGGGGATGACCTGGGCGGCGCAGGCCACCACGATTGTCAGCGGCCACGTCAGCCATCCCAAAGGCAAGGGCGTGGTCGTGTACTACGGCCACGACCTCATCACCGGCGAGCCGACGGGCGTGGCCAAGGGCCAGCTCGATGCCAAGGGCAACTTCCGCCTGGAGCTGCCCGCGCTGAAAACGCCCACCGAGGCCAATTTTGCCCACGGCGAGGAAAGCACCGTGCTGTTTCTGGCCCCCGGCGACAACCTGCGCCTGGAGCTCGACCCCGCCCGCTTCGACGAAAGCCTGCGCTACACCGGCACCGGCGCCAACGTCAACAACTACCTGGCCCAGGCCTTTCTGAAGTTCGATGACTACGAAAACCTGCCCGAGCCCAAGCCCGCCGCCGGCACCACGCCCGCCGAAAAAGTGCGCAACGCGGCCATCGCCGAGCGCCGCCAGCGTCAGGCTTTTCTGAAAACCTACGCCGCCGCCCACCCGCTGCCGCCCGCCGCCCGCGCCTTCGCCCGGCAGAGCATCGCCCTCAGCTACGCGGCCAACATGCTGCTGCTGCCCCTGCAGCTGGGCGCCGCGCCGGGCAGCGAAAAGCTGCCCGGCGACTACTTCGACTTTCTGGCCACCGTGCGGCCCTTCCAGGACTCGGCCCAGGCCAGCGGCAGCAGCGCCTACCGGCAGTATCTGCAGTACTACACCGGCGTGCTGCCGCGCCTGGCCGGGGCCGGCACCAGCCAGGCGCTGCTGGCCGCGGCCACCAAACAGTTTGGCACCAGCCCCAGCCGCGACGTGGTGCTGACGCAGTACCTCACCGCCGAAATGAACAAGGACGTCAGCCAGGTGGGGCCGCTGCTCGCCGGCCTGCGCCCCACCCTACGCGACTCGACCCTGGCCCGGCAGGTGCGCGCCACCTACGCCAAGCGCCTGCTGCTGGCCAACGGCCAGCCGGCCCCGGGCATCAGCGTGCGCGATGCCGGCGGCAAGCCCGTGAGCCTGGCCGATTACCGTGGCAAGGTGGTGTACCTCGATTTCTGGGCCAGCTGGTGCCGCCCCTGCCTGGCCGAAGTGCCGGCCGGCGAAACGCTGAAAAAGCAGTTTGAAGGCAAGGACGTGGTGTTTCTCTACGTATCCATTGATGATGAGGAAGCCAACTGGAAAAAGGCCCTCGCCAACCACCCCCTCACTAGCCCCAACAGCGTGCACGGCTGGGCCAAGGGCTGGGAAGACCCCGCCCCGGTGGCTTACCAGGTAACCGGCATCCCAGCCTACTTCCTCATCGGCCGCGACGGCAAGCTTATCAGCAACAACGCCCCGCGCCCCAGCGAGGGCGAGAAAACCACCACGGCCCTCACGGCCGCCCTGGCTAAGTAAGCATTACGCGGTTGCCCCCACCCAACGGCCGGCCGTTCCCCTGGGGGAGCGGCCGGCCGTTGGTATTTCCCTGCAAGCAAACAAAAAGCCTGCCTGCGGACTTATCGACCGCACAGGATTATTTTTTTGGATGGGGCGTGCAATAAAGCGGCCGCTTCGTCGTCAGCGGGAGCGGCCGGGGCACAACTTGCCCGCCATCCCGGCCGTACCCGCCTCGTCATGTTAGTAGTAGTGGAAAAAAGTCGATGTAGCCGGTGGCGCTGGGCCTGGGCGCTGGTGCTGCTGCTGTGGAGCGCGGCCCCAGCCGTGGCCCAGAACGTGACCCCGCGCGATACCACCGTGCGCCACCGCCCCACCGAGCGCGAAGACCGCCGCCCCCCGCTGCTGCCCCACCGCAAAGTGGTGGTGCAGTACGACTCGCGCTACTCCATCATCAACTATCATTTCTGCACCATCAACGGCCTCAAGGCGGGCATCGAATGGCGCGGGCGCATGCGCACCGGCGCGGCCATCTACTTCCTGAGCACGGGCATTCCCACGCGCCAGCCCCGCCCCGACGATGCCGCCCTGCTGGCCCTGGCCGAGCTGCGCTTCCGCTACCTGGCCGCCTACGCCGAGTACGTCATCATCGAAACGCCGCGCTGGGAGCTCAGCGCCAACATGCAGCTGGGCATGGGCTCGGTGTACGTGCGCTACCTGAGCACCGACGGCTCGTTCAACAAAACGCCCACCGAGTTTCTGGGCGTCGTCGAGCCCAGCATGGCCGCCCAGATGCGGGTGTTCCGCTGGGCCGGCGTGGGCGCCGGCGTGGGCTGGCGGCAGCCGGTGTTCATCCCCACCACGCTGCAGCGCGAGCTCAATGGCCCGGTGTTTTACCTGCGCGGCAAGCTCTTTCTGGGCGACTTGCTGAAGGTGGTGAAGGGCCGCGAGCGGCTGTTTACGCAGGATGGCCTGCGCCGCCAGGCCTAAGCGGCGCCGTCAATCCTACCTGCCCGGGCCGCCAACTTTGGCCCGGTCCTGGCGTAAGCAAGCGGCATGTATCAACGCCTTCTACTGAGCGCCACGCTGCTGCTGGCCGCCTGCGCCACGCCCCCTGCCCGCGAAGCTAAGTCGGTATCGACCGGCCCGGCCGCGGCCACTTCCACCGCTCCCGTGCCCACGTCCGTCGAGCGCCGCCGCGTGTTCTCCGACCCGGCCGCGCCCGATGTTTTTGAGCTCGAAATCAGCGGCGACTCGCTGCTGACGGCCCCGGCCGTGCTCACCATCCACACGGCCACCGGGGCCGAAATCTACCGCCAGGCCCTGCCTCCCGGCACGCTCGAAGCGGCCCTGGTGTATGAGCTGCAGCCCGGCGAAACCGCCACCACCGCCCGCCGCGAAGCCTATGTGCGCCAGCGCCTGAGCACCTTCTTTGCGGATAAAAACTTCACCACCCCCGCCGTGAAGCCCGGCACGCCCTACCGCCCCGGCCTCGTGACGGCCGCCGAGTGGCGCGCCCTGCAGCAGCCCGGCACGGTGGGCTTCTCGTTCATCGTGGGCAAGGAAGACGGCTACCGTCTGGCCTGGCTGCCCGGCCGCCGGCAGGTGGCCCGCTACGCCGGCTTCGGGGGCTAAGGAATTGCATTGCCTGGTTCTGGTCATGGCATTGTCGGCGTTGGAAGTGCCACTTCCAACGTTGGCAACGGCATTTCCAATGCTGACAATGCCGTTTCCAGCCTCGGAAATGGCATTGTCAGCATTGGAAACGGCAATGCTACTAATGGAAACGCCAATTCATTAGATGGAAATGCCATTTCCAGTTAATGAACTGGCATTTCTATTCAATGAATCGGCGTTTCCATTGCCATTAGTAGCGATTTTGCGCCTAAAAAGTCCGATTTTCGCCCAGCTAGCCCTCCTGGGCTAGTCGCCCGTTGCATACGTCAGGCCCACCGACAAATTGCCATTGGCCGGACTGCGCCCGGCCACGCTGATGCGCTCGTAGGAGTAGGCATAGGTGCCCGTGAGGGCCAGGCGCTGCGACACCCGGATGCCCAGGCCCGCCGTGCCGTTCACCCGGTAGTCGGTGCGGAAATAGCGCATGGCGGGCTGGTAAAACAGCAGCGCGTCGAGCGTGAGTACGCCCCAGGTCCACTTGGTTTTGAGGCGCAGCGAGTGGCGGGCCACCTGCCGGTGTAGCTCGGTGAGGTAGCGCGTATCCTCATACAAGGCGAAGTAGCTCAGGCCGATTTCGTTCTTGAGCGAGTCGAGGTGGAAGGTGTAGCCGGCGCCCAGGCCCGTCACCAGCCGGTAGTCGATGGCGCGCAGGTTGCTGCGGGCACCTTCGGCCAGGCCGTAGCCCTTCCAGCGGCCGAGGCGGTAGCTGGGCGTGAGCAGCGCCAGAATCTCGCGCTCCTTGAGCAGCCCACTCTGCCGGCCGTAGCTGTAGTTCAGCCCGATGGGCAGCCGCAGGCGCCCGCCCCGAAAAGCCATATTGGCCGTCTGGCTGGCGCTCACGAAGGTGCGCTCCACGGTGCCCGTGGTGTAGAGACCGGTGAGGGTGGCCGTGTAGCGCAGGCCCCGGCCGCTGGCGTTGTAGGTTTCAAACTCGGTGCTGGGCACGCTGGCGGCGCCCCCGGCGGGCGGCGGCATGGCCGGCGTGGCGGTGGTATCGGCCCGCACCACGGCGGTTTTGGCGGTGTCGGCCGGGGCGGTTTGGGCTTGGGCGGCCGGCGTCGGCAGCAGGCCGAGGGCGAGGCCAACCAGGGCGGCTGCCCGAAGGGAAGAGGGGAGCAATTGTTTTTTCAACAGCAGCAAATAGAAATATCAGCGGCCCACCCGGGCCACACAAGCAAAATGGCCGGCCGTTCAGGAGCGAACGGCCGGCCACGAACATACGCCCTTACCGGCGCTTTAGTCGACGAATTTCAGCTGCAGGGCGTCGTTCACCTGCTCGGCCGGGATGGCAAAGCCAATGCCCTCGATGCCTTTGCCCACCAGCTTGGCATTCACGATGCCCACTAACTGGCCGCTGCGCGTCACCAGCGCGCCGCCGCTGTTGCCGCCGTTGATGCTCACGTCGGTTTGCAGAAAGGAGTGGCCCTCGATTTTGCGGCGCCCGCTCACAATGCCTTTGGTGATGGACTGGCCCAGCTCCTTATCGGCCGGCGTGCCGATGGCGAATACGTCGGAGCCCAGGTCGGCAATGCTGGTAGTGGGCAGCTGGAAGCCGGTGAGGCCATCCACCTCGGTTTTCACCAGGGCCAGGTCCATGTCGGTGTTCACGCGCACGATTTTGCCGGTGGCCTCCACGCCGTCGGCAAAGCGCACCTGCACCGTTTCGGCGTCGCCCACCACGTGGGCGTTGGTGATGAGGTAGCCGTCGGCCGAGATGAGGCAGCCGCTGCCGTGGCCGTCGGTGGTTTCGATGGTGACTACGCTTCTGGCGGCGGCGCCCAGGCCGTTGCCATCGGCCGGAACGGGAGGAACTTTGGAACGGTGTATGGTGATAGCTGCCAGTTTATTGGTGGCGGGTTGTTCAGCTAACGGTTTTTCGCTGGCTTCGGCCGAAGCCGCCGTTTTGCTGAGGGCGCTTACCACCTCCGCCTTTTCCAGAAAGCCATAAAGGGCATTCTCAAACGCATTTTCGAAAGCAGCCGTGCCGCCTTCCTCAAAAGCCACCGCCGTACCAGTGGTTTTTTGTTCTGTCACCGTCTGGCGGTTTTGGTTGACCAGCTTCCACGTTACCTCCACGGTGCAGTTGGTTTCGTAGTGGGCTTGCGGCACAAACGGGCTGGAGGCGCGAACATCGTATTTGAGCTCCCGCATTTCGCCCTGCACGGTAAAGCGGGTGCTGGGCGTTTTCGCAAAAACACTTTGCCCTTCTGTTGCTGGCACCGAATAGCCCAGCTCCTTCAACGTGCCGTTGACGTTGGCCTTCAGTTTTTCTGAGTTCACATCCAGCGATTTGCCAAAATACAGGATTTCCTTGATTTCGTTGGCGACGTACAGGTTGCCCAGTTTGTCGCCGCCTTTGAAGCGCACATTAACGGTGCCGGCCTGAATGCTGGCACTGCCAGCCACTGCCCGGGGCTGGCGCACGAGCTGCGGGCGAATTTCGGTAACCGAAAACCGCAGGCCTGCGCCGGTTCCAAAGTCAATGAGTGGGGCTATCAATACCATGCCCAGGCCCACCGAAGCCGCCCCGACATTAAAATCAGTTCTCGTTCTGGTATAAACGCGGGGCGAGCTGCTGAGCTGGTAGGTGGACGTGGATTCGGAAAACCAGAAGGGAATACTAGCCAGCCCGGCCGCAACGTTGGCGTATACGACCGGGTTGACTTTATCGGGCTGCAGAAAAGTAATGTAGTCCTTGTAGCCGTCCAGCTTGACCTTAATCTCGGCGTTCTTCTTGCGTGATAAACGGATTCCGGCAGCAGTAGGGTCGGTGGGTACAGGCTTCGTTTTAGCTGCCTCGTTATTTACATAAATGGTGCTGCCCACGGGCAAGCCCACCACCCGGATGGTCTGGTAGGGGGTGCTGATGATAGTAGCACAGCCAGGCAGTAGCAATGAGCCCAGCAGTAGCCCACAGATGGGACGGTTAAAGCGATGCTTCATGGTGAAGAAAAAGGTAAAGGTGAGGAAGATAAGCGTAGCTTGGGATTTAAACTCAATATTAAGCAAAAACTCTGACGCTGTTGCTGCTCGCGGCCAGGGGGCAAAAAAAACGCCCTCCCGCCGTTAGGTGAGAGAACGTTTGGCTTACCGGCTGCTGGGCTTAGTTATAGTCCGGCAGCGTCTTGTACTTGCGGCCGTACTCCAGCATCTGCTGGGCAAAGTCGTTCGGGTACTCCAGCTTCACGTCGTAGATGCGGCCGTCGCGCTCCACCGGCACCAGCCGCGGCTGGATAAAGCCCTGGTAGGGCGCGATGTTGAGCTTGGCGTAGCGGGCCAGCACCTCCTTGTGCAGCACGGGGTCCACCTTCACGGCGTAGGTTTCGATGAGCTTGCGGCCGGCGGCGTAGTCGCCCTCGCTGCTGATGCGCTGAATTTCGCGCAGCAGCTGGCCAAACAGGCCCCGCAGCTTGTCGTAGTTGTTGATGCGAACGTAGGTTTTGCCGTTCTGCTTCACCATTTCCACCACTTTCTCCTTCTGGCCTTTGGCCAGCACCCACTTGGCCACCAGCTGGCGGTTGCGCATGTGGGCTTCCTCCACGTTGTCGCCCAGCGTGAGGCGGGTAAGCTGGGTGATGAGGCCGTTGCGCAGGTAGCTGTCATACTCGGCCTTGGCCACGTCGGCCGAGGGCGTCACGCCCAGCTGCTGCAGCTTGGCATCGGGCAGAAAATACAGGGCCACCAGGTCGGCGCGGGCCTCTTCCAGGGCCGAGGCGTTTTCCTTCAGCGTCTGCTTGGGCGTGCCCACCCCCGCGTTCAGCTGCCCCGAGGCGTGGCCGATTACCTCGTGCATGTCGGTGTGCAGCTTGCCGGCCAGGGCGCCGTGCGCCTTAGCGCGGGCCACCTCGGCTTTCGAGAAGGCAAACTCCTCCAGCATGCCCGAGCCCGCGCTGGCCAAATCGTAGGCTTCCACGATGTTGCCCAAACTCACCGATTTCGAGCCGTGCTCCTTGCGAATCCACTCCGAGTTGGGCAGGTTGATGCCGATGGGCGTACTGGGGGCGGTGCTGCCGGCCTCCACCACGGTGGTAATCACCTTGGCCGTGATGCCCACCACGTTCTTCTTCTTATGCTCGGGCTTGATGGGCGAGTTGTCCTCAAACCACTGCGCCTCCTTGGCCAGGGCGGCAATCCGCTCGCTGGCCACCAGGTCCTTAAACGACACCACCGACTCGTAGTTGGCGCGGTAGCCCAGCGGGTCGCCGTACACTTCGATGAAGCCGTTCACCACGTCCACCCGCGAGCGGGTATCCTTCACCCACGAGATGTTGTACTGGTCCCACATCTTGAGGTCGCCCTGCGAGTAAAACAGAATCAGCTCGCCCAGGGCCTTCTTCTGCTCCACGGTTTCGGCCACGTCCACGGCCTTGCCCAGCCAGTACACAATCTGGTTAATGGCCGGGCCATACATGCCCTTGGTGTGCCACACGCGCTCCACCACCGGGCTGCTGGGCGTGGCGCGCTCCAGCTTCGAGTTGAGGCCGTAGGAGATGGGCTGCGGGTCGTTTTTGTCGATTTTCTTGGCGTAGAAGTTCTCCACGTCAGCCTGCGTCACGCCCTCGTAAAAGTTGTTGGCCGACGCAGTTATCAAGTCCTTGCCCTCCTGCACCACGCGCTTGGCGTCCAGGATAGGGTCGAACACAATCGGCGTCATCGTCTTGATAAACTTCTCCACCGACTCGCCCTGCAGCAGCGGCAGGGCCTTCTCCTCGGCCTTGCGCACCAGCTCGGCAAAGTAAGCCGGGCTGCACTCGGGCACGAATTTCTTGGTGGAGTAGTGGTGGTGAATGCCGTTCGAAAACCACACGCGCTTGGCGTACACGTTGAACTTTTTGGCCTGCTCGGCCTGGGCCGGCACGCTCAGGTTGGTCTGGTTGGCGTCCCACACGGCTTCCAGGGTGCGGCGCACGCGCAGGTTGTGCTTGTAGTTCTGGTCGTAGTTGATGTCGCGCCCGCTCAGGGCCGCCTCGTAGAGGTAATACAGCAACTCCTTTTGCTTGCTCGACAGCGCCTCGAAGCCCGGCACCTGGTAGCGCAGCATCCGCAAATCGGCAAACTGCTCGCTGATAATCTTGAAAGGCGGCTCTTTGGACTGGCTGGCGGCCGGGGCCACTGGTTTGGCCGGCACCATCGTCTGGGCCTGACCGGTGATTGCTCCGAACAGCAAGGCTGCCGGCAATATCATAAACTTCATAAGAAAAACACTAAGCCAACAGGAAGACGCGTAAAGGTAGTGGGGTGAAGGGGTAATGAAGGAGGAAAAAGGGGCGGTAAAGAGGTAAAAGCGTGTTATGCTGAACGTAGTGAAGCACAACAGCCGGTTGCTTTACCGCCGCCGCACCGGCGCGCTGGGCGCGAAGGCTTCCGGACCGATGCCACGCAGGGTGCCCGGCCGGTCGAGCTTACCGGTGGCGGTGGTCCGAAACTCGGGCGCGTACACCAGCTGGCGGGGCCGCTCGTAGCGGTCGAGGCGCGCGGCCAGTAGCTGGTGCAGCTGCTCTTCCAGGGGGGCGGGCAGGGCGGGGCCTTCCACGAAGGCCGTCACCTGCTCGCCCAGGCGCTCGTCGGGCCGCCCGGCCACGAAGCAGCGGCGCGGCTGGCCCAGCTCGGCTAGGGCCACTTCCAGCACCAGCTCCACCTTCTCGGCCTGCACCTTCACGCCGCCCGAGTTGATGGTGAAGTCGGCCCGGCCCAGCCACTCGAAGGTGTGGGTGGCGGGGTCGAGGCTTACCACGTCGTTGGTGATGATGAGCTGGTCGTCGGTCACGTCGCCGCGCAGGGTGAGGCAGTTGCGCGCATCCACGGCCGCCGCAATGCCGGGCAGCACCCGGTAGCGGAGGCTGGCCTCGGGCCCGTTGAGGCGGCGCAGGGCTACGTGCGAGCAGGTTTCGGTCATGCCGTAGGTGTGCAGCACGGGCACCGTCAGCTGCTGCTGAATATCCTTGTGCAGGGTCGAGTCGACGGTGGCGCCGCCCACCAGCAGGGTCTTCATTTTGTTAAGGCGCGGGGCGTGGCCGGCATCGAGCAGCGTGCGCAATTGCAGGGGCACGAAGGCGGCAAAGTCAAACCGCACTTCGGCCGGCACCAGCGCCAGCGGGTCGGCGTGGGGCTCCACGATGGTCAGGTGCATGTTCCGTTCCAGCCCGCGCACCAGCATCATCAGCCCGCCGATGTACTCGCAGTTGAGGCACACCAGCGCCCGGTCGCCGGGCCCGAGGTCAAAGAAGTCGCCGGTGCGCCGGGCCGAGGCCTCCAGCTGCCGCCGCCGCAGCTGAATGAGCTGCGGCGCCCCCGTGCTGCCCGAGGTGCGCAAGCCAAACTCCTGGGCCCCATTGAGCCACTGCCTGATGAAGTCGAGTACACGAGCCTCGTAGCCGTTCACCGGCGCGTCGAGCTGGGCGGGGTATTGGCGGATGGCCTCGTAGCTGAATTCGCGGCCGTTGAGCAGGAGGGAAGTGGGGAGGTTGTCGGACATGGGGGCGAAGTTACTGGCCTCGCTGACGGCAGCGCCAGCCATTGCTAAATATCAGGCAAAAAAGTGGGGCGGACTTTACAGCCCGCCCCGCTTATTCATTTCCCGTACTCGTAAATCACGTAGCCCCAGGGCTCCAGCTTCCAGGGCTTGCCCGTCAGCGGCTCGGTGGTGTACATAAAGGTGTTGTACGGCTTGCCCCACAGCGCTTTCTCCGGCACCGTCACCGTCTGCTCCCGGGCCGAGAGGTTAAGAATCACCAGCACTTTCTTGCCGGCCTTTTCGCGCACGTAGGCATACAGGGCCTGGTCGTCGCCCACGCTGAGCTTGCGGAAGCTGGCGTCCGAGGCCAGGGCCGGAGTGCGCTTGCGCAGGGCCAGCAGCGTCTTGTAGAACTTGGCCCGCTGGTACTTCTCGAATTTGATGGGGTCTTTGTCGAAGAACTGCAACGGGCGCAGCACGGGCTCCTCCTGCCCGCTGTAAATCAGCGGCACGGCGTCGGCCATGGTCTGCGTGAATACCGCAAAGGGCGCGTGCTTTGCACCGGCAAAAGAGCCGTAATCGGCCTTGTTCCAGGTGTTTTCGTCGTGGTTGCTGGTGAAGTACAGCTGGATGGTGCCCTTGGGGTACATGGCCTGCCAGCCGCGGTGCACGCTGTCGAGGCTCAGGGCGGTGCGGGTGCCCGCCGCCACCTTCTCCATGGCCTTAAACATGTGCCACGGATACACCGCATCGAAACCGCTCTTGGGCAGGTAGGCGCTGTCGCCCTCGGCCAGCATAAACAGCTCCTTACTCTTCTTGAGCTCCGGAATGGCCTTCTGCCAGAAGCTGCCAGGCACGTTCCAGGCCACGTCGCAACGGAAGCCGTCGATGTTGGTTTTCGTCACCCAGTAGCGCATGGCGGCCACCATGCTATCCTGCATTACGGGGTTCTGGTAGTTCAGCTGGCGTACGTCGGCCCAGTCGAAGGCCACGGCCGGCTTGCCATCCTTGAGCACGAAAAAGTCGGGGTGCCGGGTCAGCCAGGGGTGGTCGGCGCCGGTATGGTTGGGCACCCAGTCGATGATGACCTTCATGCCCCTGGCGTGAATCTTGGTCACCAGCGCGTTCCAGTCGGCCAGAGTACCAAACTCGGGGTTGATTTTCGTGAAGTCGCTCACGGCGTAGTAGCTGCCCAGGCTACCCTTGCGCTCCAGCTTGCTGATGGGGTTCAAGGGCATGAACCACAGCGTTTCCACGCCCATTTCCTTCAGCCGGTCGAGGTGCTTGGCGAAGGCATTGAGGGTGCCCTCGGGCGTGTACTGCCGCACGTTCACCTCGTAGATGTTGCCCTGTGGAATCCAGCTCGGGTGCTTGAGCGAGGCGGTGGCCGTTGGCGCCGGCTTGGTGACCTTTTGGCCAAATGCCGGAACGATGGCTTGCGAGCATAGCAAGGCGCCAAGCAGCGCGGGCAACAGTTTTTTCATGATAGTGGGCGGTGGGATTGTGCGTTGCAAATGTAACCGCCGCGCTGCGTTACGGTGGCCGTTTGGGCGGCCTCACCAAATCAGACGTAGCCCCGGGTCAAAAAGAAAAGTGTCAGCCACAACCGTGCAGGCGAATCTGCAACGTGCCGTAATGATGCTGAAAATATTGTGATTATGCTTGCTTTTTGCGAATAAGCCGCGTATAATTACTACGCACCAACCTGCTCCCACCCATGAAAACGTCCCCGCAACTGCCCCCCGCGTCGGCCATGGTCGTCGGCCCACCCGCAGCTACCGCGCCCTGCCCCGTGGCAGCCATCGTAAAAAGCCCCCTCAGGCAGCTGAAAAAGCTGCGCAAGCAGGAGCTGCGACGGTTTTTTATCAGCTGGTGCGAGGGCCTGCATGCCCTGGGCTTCAGCTTCTAAAGCTTCTAGAACAACAAAAAAGCCCGGCTGCCAAGCCGGGCTTTTCTATTGATTTAAAGACTGCTTACTGCACCAGTAGCTTCACGTACTCCACGTGCGTTTGCAGTTGCAGCGCCACCACGTACATGCCGGGGCGCAAGCCAGTAGGCAGCGTGTAGCTCAGCGGCTCGTTGGCCTTGATGTCGGCGTGAATGCTGGCTTTGGCCAGCTGGCCCCGGGTGTCGCGCAGGGTCAGGTCGGCCGGGCCGTCGTAGCCCGAAACGGTCAGCCAGGCGCTGGCGCCGGCCTCCACCGGGTTGGTGATGGTGACGACGGCCGGCTCCCGCTCATTCAGGCGGCTGGCCTGGGCAATGGCACCCGACTGCGCGGCCCGCCAGGCCGTGCTTTGCGTCGATACACGCAGGGTGTAGGCTGTGCTGCTAGTGGCGCCGCTGTAACCGTACACTTTCACGTAGTAAGTGGCGGCCGGGGCGCCGTTGTAGGTAATGGTTTCCGCGCTGGTGCCGGCCAGGGTAGAGGAGTAGAGCAGCGTGCCGCTGGCGTTGTAGAGCTCCAGCTCGTAGTCGGCCGGCAGCGTGGTGAGGGTGATTTTGAGGTTGTTGTTGGTGCTGGTGCTGGTGAATTTATACCAATCCACGTCCGTGGCCGGGCAGATGTAGGCGGTGTTGTTCACGTTCACGCCGAGGGCCTTGCTAGCGGCCAGGGTTTCGTTGGCCTCGTAGCTGTCGGTGGGGCAGGAGGAGGTGCCGGTCGAAGCCCAGCTGGCCGCGAAGCCGGGGCGGTTGGTGGCGCAGTCGCTGCGCAGCTCCAGGAACATCTTGCCCGACGAGGCCGTGAGCGTGCCCGGGCTGGTGGTGCCCGAATACTTGCCAATCAGCGGCGCCTGGTTGTTGGCGCCGTTGAATACCAGCAGGTGGTCGTAGTTGCTTTCCAAATCGAAGCTGCTGAACGTGAGCGAGACGCTCGTGGCGCCCGTGGGCGCAATCAGCTGGCACTGCCGCACATCATCAGCGTAGTTGGCGCTGGCGCCGCCCGCGTCGTACACGGTTCCCGAGGCCGCCGTCAGCGTCGAAACCGTGGGGGCATTGTTCACGAGCGTATAAAATTTCTCCCAGTTCCAGTTCACGCCGGGGTCGGTGTGCGTCTGGTTGGGATAGTGCTGGTGGCCTTTGATTTTCACGCAGGCACCGGTGCTGAAAGTGCCCGTAGTGGCAGCCCCGTAAAACGTGCGCAACCCGTTGATACCGTAGCCGCTGCCCACGATGTCGCGCGCCAGCGCCGCCGAGCTGGTGTACATGGCCGTGGTGTACCACGAAGCATCATTAACGTAGCCTTCGTGCTCGGTGCCAATGGTGTAGGGGTTCTCGTTGCCGATGTGCCAGGCCTTGTTGGCCTCGCTCACCATCTGCGTTACCTGTCCGTCGCTGGAGCGCACCACGTAGTGCGCCGACACCTGCGCCGAGCAATTCTTAAACCACGAAATGCAGCCGGCATACGTGCCCTGCACGGTATGAATAGCGTAGTGCGTGATGGCCGTGCCGCTGCGCGAGCTGTAGTTGCAGGTCGTGAGGTCAGTCAGCGCCGGTCCGTAATCAGCCGAAGTGGTAGCCGACGAAACCGAGCCGTCCGGGTTGAAAACCTGGCCGTTGGCCTGCACCTGCCGCTCCGATACCTGCGTCGTGCCCGCGCTCAGTACCCGAAAGTTAGCCCCGAAAATCGCGCCCAGGTCGAGGCGATAATCGGGGAAGCCGTAGCGCTGCTGGTTTTCAGCCTTGCTCAGAAACAGCAGTACGCTGTAGAGGTGAGAGTCGAGCGCGAAGCTGCTGACGGCGCCTTTTTCCAGCGGCAATTCGCTCAGGGCCAGCAGCACCGGCAGGTGCTTGGCCGGCGTTTTGGCCGACAGCTTGCGCTCGGTAGCCAGCCGGTGGTAAGCCGCCGCGTAGGCCAGAATGTTGCTGCGCGGGTCGGTTTTGATGGCCTCCACGCTCACGTCGGAGAGCTTGGCCACCAGTTGCAGGTTTTCTCGGAAATAGCCTTTGCCATTGGCAAACAGGCCCATGACGCCCGAGGGCAGCGGCATGCCCATGCAGCTTTCGGTCTCCTCGGCCGTGATGTGCCGGATGTGCGTCTGGGTGTAGGCCACAGCCTCCAGCATGCCCCGCGGCACGGTCGAATAGCGCCGGTAGGCTTCGGCAAAATCGGCCGCGTAGGGCGTTTCGGCCGCGATGGTGGTGGCGGTGCGGGCCGTCTGGGCCTGCAGCGTCGGAGTCAGGCCCAGCAGGCCTACCCACAATAGTAGAGTTTGTTTCATAAGGGGCAGATAACCGAAGAATTTTTAATGTTTGGTGAGGTTTGGAAGGTCTTCGGCGGGCCCAAGGTAGAAATTATTTGCAATACTCCAAAAATAATTTGCGAAGTCACGGCCACAAAAAAGCCCCACCGCAATACGGCAGGGCTTCGTAGTAAGCTATTCAAATAGTGCGCTTACGGGAATTTGGGAAATTTCGAGAAATCCGGCTGCCGCTTTTCCAGGAAGGCATTTTTGCCTTCCTTAGCTTCCTCGCTCAGGTAGTAGAGCAGCGTGGCATTGCCGGCCAGCTCCTGAATACCAGCTTGTCCGTCGAGTTCGGCGTTGAACGACGATTTCAGCATGCGCAGCGCCAGGGGGCTCTTTTGCAGAATTTTATGGCACCAGGCCACGGTGGTTTCCTCCAGCTTGTCGAGCGGCACCACTTTGTTTACCAGGCCCATGTCGAGGGCTTCCTGGGCGTCGTACTGGTCGCAGAGGAACCAGATTTCGCGGGCCTTTTTCTGCCCTACGATGCGGGCCAGGTAGCTCGCGCCGAAGCCGCCGTCGAACGAGCCCACGTTAGGACCAGTCTGGCCGAAACGGGCGTTGTCGGCGGCCACGGTCAGGTCGCACACCACGTGTAGCACGTGCCCGCCGCCGATGGCCCAGCCCGCCACCATCGCCACCACGGGCTTGGGAATGGAGCGGATTTGCTTCTGCAAATCAAGGACATTGAGGCGGGGCACGGTGTCGGCGCCCACGTAGCCGCCGTGGCCGCGCACGCTCTGGTCGCCGCCCGAGCAGAAGGCTTTGCCGCCCTCACCCGTCAGGATGATAACGCCGATGTCGGTGCGATTGCGGCAAATGTCCATGGCCTCAATCATTTCCTGCACCGTAAGCGGGGTGAAGGCGTTGTGCACCTGCGGCCGGTTGATGCTGATTTTGGCAATGCCGCCGGCCTGCGTGAAGAGGATTTCCTGGAATTCCTTAATCGGCGTCCAGGTGAGTTGTTCTGACATAAAAAAGATGAAAAAATCCGCGTTTTCTGCGAAAACCTCTGCGTCCTCTGCGGGAGGAATCGTCGAACGGTGCCTCCCGCAGAGGGCGCAGAGGTTTTCGCAGAAAACGCAGAGTTAATTAAGAAAAAGCAAGCTTTACCGCCTTACGATATTCTTCAAAAAACGCCGCGTTGGTTTTCGAGTCGGTAAAGATTTCGAGAATCGCCGCGCCGGTTTCGGCTGCAAAGAAAACCGGTAGCGCGGCATCAAGTTCATCGAACGACGAAACCGGGAAGTAGCGCAGCTTGAAATCCCGCGCCGTATTCTCGGCCGTGAGGGCTTGGGTGGTTTCAAAAAACTCATCCAGCTCCGGCTGCTGCCGCGGCCCGTCGATGAGGCGGAAGATGCCGCCGCCGTGGTTGTTAAAAAGCACTACTCGCAGGTTGGGCGTGGGGTAGTTATGCCAGAAGGCGTTGCGGTCATAGAAAAACGCCACGTCGCCAGTGAGCAGCACCACCGGCCGCCCGGGCTGGGCCAGGGCCGCGCCCACGGCCGTGCTGGTGCAGCCGTCGATGCCGCTGGTGCCGCGGTTGGCGAAAACTTTTACCTGCCGCTGCTGGGGCAGCCCTAAGATGTTGGCGTAGCGCACGGCCATACTATTGGCCAAGTGCAGGGCTGTTGCTTCGGGCAGCAAAGTCAATGCCTGGCGCATTGCCGAAAACTCATTGAAAGGATGGCTTTCCGTTTCGAAGAAGCTAGTCAGGGACTGCGTAGCAGCAGCTTCAGCCTGTTGCCAGGGAAGCAGCGTGTCGCGGGCTGGAAGCTCAGCGGGCGTCCATCGTGAGAAAAACTCGGTGGGGTCACTACGCACGATTCGGGTGAGCGTCCTGAAAGTATCGGCCACCGCTCCTTCGGCCTGAATGTGCCAGTGCTGAGTAGGTTTAGCCTCGCGCAAAAACAGCTTTAGGCTTTTGGAGATGAGCGACTGCCCGCAGGTAATAAGAAAATCCGGCCTTAGCTCTTCTTTTTGAGCGGTTGACAAACCGGCCAGAAAAATATCGTGCTGGGTGACAAACTGCTCGGCCGGTAAGGGACAAAGGCTGGAGGAGTCCGGAAAATAGGGGCTGCTGGTTACGCTCTCCTGTAGTGGTACGGGGTTGGCTACGTTACTGATAACGTCGCATACTACTGGCACCCCGAATACGGCAGCAAACCGGGTTAGTGCCGCTGTTAATTTAGCTTCAGCTGGATGCTGCCCCACTACTACCAATAAGCGCTTGGCATCCTTTAGCTGCTGGTACGTTTGTCGTTTAGTCCCAGCATAAGTAGCCGCGTCCTGCTGAATGATTCTTACATCGGCCTCATATCCCATTTCCTCCCCCGCCTTCGGATAAAATGGCTCCCGCAGCGGCACATTCACCTGCACCGGTCCGGCGGGCCCAGCCATCGTCAGGTTAATAGCCTCGTTGATAATGCGCTCCGAATGCCACTTAGCATCGGGGTGGGCGGTGTCGGCCGGGAAATCAAACGCTCCCTTGGCGTGCGCGCCGTACAGATTGCGCTGCCGGATGGTCTGCCCGTCGAGCTGGTCAATCCACTCCGGTGGCCGGTCGGCGGTCAGAATCAACAGCGGAATCTGCTGGAAATAAGCCTCGGCCACGGCGGGCGCGTAGTTGAGCCCGGCCGTGCCGCTGGTGCACACCAGCACCACTGGCCGCCGCGTAGCCTGCGCAATGCCCAACGCAATGAAGGCAGCGGCCCGCTCATCGGGCACCACCCGCAGGCGGCCCCGGTAGGCCGGATGCCGCGCAAACGCCAGCGTGAGCGGCGCCGAGCGCGAGCCCGGCGACAATATCACATCCGTAATGCCGTGGCGGTGACAGATTTCGGCGATGTTATAAACGGCCTGCATGGTTAGTCAATGAGCAATTAACAATGAACAATGAGCAATTGGTGGTGAGCAGCAGAACGATATTGTTCATTGCTCATTGTCAATTGCTCATTGACTCAATACGCTGCCTACGGTATTCATTTTCAATTCGGTTTCGCGCCACTCGCGGCTGGGGTCCGAGTCGGTGGTGAGGCCGGCGCCGGCGTAGAGCACGGCCTCGGTGGGGCGCAGCTGCAGGCAGCGCAGGTTCACGAAGAGGCGCGAGACGCCGGGCGCTTCTACGTTCACGGGGCCCAGAAAGCCGCTGTAGTAGGCGCGGTCGTAGCCCTCGTGGCGGCGCAGAAACTCCAGTGCCGGCACTTTGGGCATGCCGCCCACGGCCGAGGTGGGGTGCAGCAGGCGCAGCATGTCGGTGCCCAGGTTGGGGAAGGGCACTTCGCGCAGGTTCACCTCAAAATCGGTGCGCAGGTGCAGCAGCTGGCCCGCCACGGCGGTGCGCGGGCCGGTTTCGTGGTACTCGCGCAGCCGCAATTGCTTGAAGGCGCTGACGATGTAGCGCGCCACCAGCGCCTGCTCTTCGATTTCCTTTTGCCGCCAGGTGGCCGTGAGCGGCGTTACCTCGGCCGTGAGCGGCTGCGTACCCGCCAGGGCCATGGTGCAGAAACGACCGTCGGCCGTCACCTCGGCCAGCACTTCGGGCGTGGCCCCCAGCCAGGTGCCCGCGCCCGGCACGCTCACCAGCGACACGAAGGCTGATGGATGCTGACGGCTCAATTCATCAAAAGCCGCCAGCGCGTCAAAATCTGCCGGCAGGGGCCAGCGGGCCGCCCGCGAGGCCACTACCTTCTGCACCGCTCCGCTCTGAATTGCCGCCACGCCCGCCGTTACCAGTGCCTCAAACTCGGCCTGGGTGGCCGTGCCGGGCACGGGCTGCGTGCTTTGGTGCCAGGGTAGGGGAGTAGCCGGGGCAGCGGGTGCTGCTGCCAACTCCGCAGCCAACTCGGGCAGCAGGCGCAGCGGCTGCGCGGGTTGCGTTAGGTCAAATACCGCATCAGCGGGCAGAAACAGCACCGGGTTGTGGTCCGAGTCGCGGAAGGGGAAGAAGGCGAAGCCCGCCGGGGCATCCGGCTCCAGCGCCGGGGGTAGGCCGGTGTAGGCGGCTTCCAGCGAGCGGCTTACGAGCAAGTGCGGCGCTTGCCCGGCCGTGCGCCACAGTGCCAGCGGGCGGCCGCTGTGCAGGGCCCAGGCGCAAAGCCGGCGGGCAGCGGCTGACAGTTCAGATATTGTCATTCAGGAGTCTTAAGCCGCCTTATTTAAGGTCAATCACCGCCATCGTGATGCGGCTGATGCACAGCAGCGCGCCGGTTTCTTCGTGAGTAATGCGGATTTCCCACACCTGCGTGCTGCGGCCCACGTGCAATGGCGTGGCCCGGCCGCGCACCCAGCCATCGCGCACGCCTTTGAGGTGGTTGGCATTGATTTCCAGGCCCACGCAGGCCTGCTTCGTGGGGTCGATACGGGTAGCGGCGCCGATGCTGCCCAGGGTTTCGGCCAGAGCTACGGAGGCGCCGCCGTGCAGCAGGCCCATCGGCTGGTGGGTGCGGCCGTCCACGGGCATGCGGGCTTCGAGGTAGTCGTCGGTGAAAGCCACCAGCTCTATGCCGAGGGCGTCGGCCAGCGTGGGGCGCTTGCTTACCCAGGCTTTGATATCGTCGAGGGTCATTTAAGTAGTGATTAGTTGTTGGTTGTCAGTTGTCAGACTGAGCAATGGCGAAAATTTGCCGGAACAAATTTTCCTCACGCAACGAACAACGGGTAATTGACAGCCAACTTTGGAAATCGTTTCGCAAAACTACCGCAAAAGTGAGCGCCCGGACCATCTTCTTCCTTCGCCACGGCCAGACCGATTTCAACGTGCGCGGCATCGTGCAGGGCAGCGGCGTCGATTCGAGCCTCAACGACACGGGCCGCCGCCAGGCCGAGCAGTTTTTTACCGTCTACGGCCACGTGGCTTTCGATAAGGTGTACACCTCTATGCTGCGCCGAACCCACGAATCGGTGCGCCGCTTCCTGGAACTGGGGCTGCCGCACGAGTCGCACGCCGGCCTCAACGAAATCAGCTGGGGCGTGCGCGAGGGCACCCGCATTACGCTGGAGGAAGACGCCGAATACCGCCACGTACTGGGCCAGTGGGCGGCCGGCAATACGGCTGCCCGCCTCGAAGGCGGCGAGAGCCCCGACGAGGTAGCTGCCCGGCAGCGGCCCTTTATTGAATTGCTGAAAAGCCGGAGCGACGAGCA
Source organism: Hymenobacter aranciens (assembly GCF_030580865.1). GTDB lineage: Bacteria > Bacteroidota > Bacteroidia > Cytophagales > Hymenobacteraceae > Hymenobacter > Hymenobacter aranciens. Next base: position 19,664 of record NZ_JAUQSY010000010.1, read on the forward strand.
AACCGTGCTCGTTTGCATGCACGGCCGCGCCCTGCGTGTGATGCTGTGCCAGCTGCTGGGCTACCCCTTAAGCTGCATGGATGGCTTTGAGCACAGTAACTTGTGTTTGTACAAGCTGGAGTTCACGGGCTCCATGTTCACCATTCGCAACTTTCTGGACGTATCGCATCTGCAAGTGGCGGGCTGAATTAAGCGTCCCGGCCGCAGAAATGTGCGCGGCGGGGAATTGTCTGCCCAAATTTTAAGGCTAATTTTGGCCCAATTTAAATTACTCTTCCTAGCGCGACCTAATTCCCATGGCCGAAATCATAAAAATGCCCAAGATGAGCGACACGATGACCGAGGGGGTTATCGCGGCCTGGCTCAAAAAGGTGGGCGACAAAGTGAAATCCGGCGACATTCTGGCCGAAGTCGAGACCGATAAAGCCACGATGGAGCTCGAAAACTACGAGGACGGCACCCTGCTCCACATCGGCCCCAAAGAAGGCGAAGCCGTGCCCGTAGACGGCGTGCTGGCCATCGTGGGCCAGGAAGGCGAAGACATTTCGGCCCTGCTGAACGGCAGCGGCGCCGCTCCGGCGGCCCCCGCCGCAGCGCCTGCTGCCGAAGCCCCGAAAGTGGAAGCACCCGCCGCTCCCAAAGCCGAAGCCCCCGCCGCCGAAGCGCCCAAAGAAGCTGCGCCGGCTCCGGCCGCTGCTCCCGCCGCCCCGGCGGCGCCTGCCAATGGCAAGAAAGCCACCGTGGTACGCATGCCCAAGATGAGCGACACGATGACCGAGGGCACCATCGCCGCCTGGCTGAAAAAGGTGGGCGACAAAGTGAAATCGGGCGACATTCTGGCCGAAGTCGAAACCGATAAGGCCACGATGGAGCTGGAAAACTACGAAGACGGCACCCTGCTCTACACCGGCCCCAAGGAAGGTGAAGCCGTGGCCGTGGACGGCATCCTGGCCATCATCGGCGAGGAAGGCGCTGATGTGCAGGCCCTGCTCGGCGGTGGTGGCGCGGCTCCGGCAGCCGCCCCGGCCGCTGCGTCGCAAGGCGAGGCCGCTCCGGCCGCGCAGGCTGCTCCCGCCGCTGCCGAGGCACCGGCTACGGCCGCCCCCGGGGGCCGCATCCTGGCCTCGCCGCTGGCCAAGAGCATTGCCAAGGAAAAAGGCATCGACCTAGCCCAGGTGAAGGGCAGCGGCGACAACGGCCGCATCGTGCAGCGCGACGTGGCCGACTTCAAAGCCGGTGCCGCGCCCGCGCCGCAAGCCGCCCCGGCCCATGCTGCTCCGGCTGCCGAGGCTCCCAAAGCGGCCGCGCCGTCGGCTGCTCCGGCACCGGCGTCGGCCGAAGGCACCTACACCGACACACCCGTGTCGCAGATGCGCAAGGTAATTGCCAAGCGCCTGTCGGAAAGCTTGTTTACGGCTCCGCATTTCTATCTCACGATGGAAATCAACATGGACCGCGCGATGGATGCCCGCGTGAAGCTCAACGAGCTGTCGCCGGTGAAGCTGTCGTTTAACGATATGGTGGTGAAGGCTTCGGCCGTGGCCCTGCGCCAGCACCCGGTGGTGAATTCCTCGTGGCTCGGCGACCGGATTCGGCAGAACAAGGTCATCAACATCGGCGTGGCCGTGGCCGTGGACGAAGGGCTGCTGGTGCCGGTTATCCGCACGGCTGACCAGAAAGGTCTGGCCCAAATCGCCACCGAAGTGAAAGAGCTGGCTGGCAAAGCCAAAAGCAAGAAGCTGCAGCCCGCCGAGTGGGAGGGTAGCACCTTCACCATCAGCAATCTGGGTATGTTCGGCATCGAGGAATTCACGGCCATCATCAATCCGCCGGATGCCTGCATCCTGGCCGTGGGCGGTATCAAGCAGACGCCCATCGTGAAGGACGGCCAAATCGTCATCGGCAACGTGATGAAGGTGACGTTGAGCTGTGACCACCGCGTGGTGGACGGCGCTACCGGTGCCGCCTTCCTGCAAACGCTCAAGGGCCTGCTCGAAGACCCGATGCGGATGCTCATCTGAGGCTGATAACCCGCTATATGCGCAAAAAAGCCAGCCCTCACCGGCTGGCTTTTTTGCGTTATCCCATGAATCCATCCTCCAAACCTGCCATCAGCGAAGCCGCCAGCGTTTTCCTCGATGCGTTTCGCATTGTGGCGGCCCTGACGGTGGTGCTGGCCCACGCCGGCAGCCGCTGGCTGACTGCTTACCCCGGCGTGCTGACGCAGCTGAGCCGACTGTCGCACGTGGCCGTAGTGGTGTTTTTCGTGATTTCGGGCTACGTTATTGCCTTCAGTAGTGCGGGGCGGGGGCCTCGCCAGTTTGCTATTGCCCGGCTGAGCCGGCTGTACGCGGTGCTGCTGCCAGCTCTGCTGCTGATGGCGCTGATTGAGTTCAGCGTGCGGCAGACCGATGCTGCGCTGGCCGCGCCTTACATACGCGGCGCATCGATACCGCGCTACGTATTGTGCTTGCTGTTTTCCAATGAAATAGGTTGGTGGTCGGCGGCTCCACCCATCAACACGCCGCTGTGGTCGCTGAGCTTCGAGTTCTGGTTTTACGTGCTCTTTGGTAGCTGGCATTACGGGCGCGGCGGCTGGCGCCGGGCGGGGCTAGTAGGACTGGCAGGCCTGGTGGCAGGTCCCAAAATCCTGCTGCTGCTGCCGGTCTGGCTATTTGGCGTGGCGGCGTACCGCTGGCCAAAACCAGCGTGGCTGGCTGGCCGGGAATGGGCAGTGGTGCTGGCCTTATTGGGACTGACGGCGCTGGCCGTCGCCTATGTGCCGCGCGGGCCGCTGGACCTGGGCGAGGCCCCGTTATTCCTGGCCGGGCAGTTTCTGACTGATTGGGTAGTTGGACTGCTGTTTGCCCTGGCTGTTTGGAGCTTGCCTGCGAGTGGGCAGCCTGGGCGAAGCCCCTGGCGAACGGCCCTGCGTACCGTCGCCGACTTGTCATTTCCGCTCTACGTACTGCATTTCCCACTGCTGATGCTGTGGCTGACGGTTTTTGGCCGGCAAGCCGATGGCCTTGCGCAACTGGCGTTGGCCGTGACGGTTATCACGCTGCTGGCCGCCGGGCTGGGGCAAGGGCTGGAACGCCAGCGCGGCTGGTGGGTGCGCCTAATTGACCGCTGGCTGCCGGACCGCCGCCGGTAGGAGAGGGCGTCGTACTTTTGTGCTTCTATGCAAGCAAAAATTCGCTCCACTACCGTCCTCGGCATCCGCCACAACGGCGAAATTGCCCTCGGGGCCGACGGGCAGGCCACGATGGATAAACACGTCGCCAAGAGCAACGTGCGCAAAATCCGCAAGCTTAACGATGGCAAAGTCGTGACCGGTTTCGCCGGCTCCACGGCCGATGCCTTTATGCTGCTCGACCGCTTCGAGGAGAAGCTCGGCGCTTACGGCCAGAACCTGAAGCGCGCCGCCATCGAGCTAGCCAAGGACTGGCGCAAAGACCAATACCTGCGCAAGCTGGAAGCCATGATGGTGGTCTGCGACAAGGACGAGCTGCTCATCCTCAGCGGCACCGGCGACGTATTGGAGCCGGACTCTGACGTGGCGGCCATCGGCAGCGGGGCGATGTATGCCCAGGCCGCCGCCCTAGCCCTCAAGAAGCACGCGCCGCACCTCACCGCCCGCCAGATGGTGGAGGAAGGGCTGCACATTGCGGCCGATATTTGTATTTATACCAATCATAATCTGATGGTTGAGCAACCTTCTTAGTGCTTGGTGCTTAGTGCCGGGTGCTTAGTGCATCTGGTATTAAGCCGCTAGCACGCAGAAATTTTTGTTACATCTCGCTGGGCTTTGCTGCGTACCAAGCACCAAGCATCAAGCATCAAGCACCAATCCATGCAAATCACCAACTTCCTCAAGCACCATTACCGCCACTTCAACGCCGCCGCCCTCATCGACGCGGCCGAAGGCTACAACAAGCACCTCGCCGACGGCGGCAAAATGATGATTACCCTGGCCGGAGCCATGAGCACGGCCGAAATGGGTATTCAATTGGCCGAGCTGATTCGTCAGGACAAGGTGCAGATTATCAGCTGTACCGGCGCCAACCTGGAGGAGGACATCTTCAACCTCGTGGCGCACGATTTCTACGAGCGGGTGCCTAACTACCGCGACCTGACGCCCGCCGACGAGCAGGCCCTGCTGGAGCGCCACATGAACCGGGTGACCGACACCTGCATCCCCGAGCACGAGGCCATGCGCCGCCTCGAGCACTCGGTGCTAAAATTCTGGGAGAAGGCCGACAAGGCGGGCGAGCAGTACTTCCCCCACGAGTTTTTCTACCAGATTCTGAAGTCGGGCGAGCTGGAGCAGTACTACCAGATTGACCCTAAGGACTCGTGGATGCTGGCGGCAGCCGAGAAAAACCTGCCCATCATCTGCCCCGGCTGGGAGGATTCGACGCTGGGGAACATCTTCGCTGGGCACGTTATTTCGGGCGATATCAAGAATGTGCACACCGTGCGCACGGGCATCGAGTACATGATTTTCCTGGCCGAGTGGTACACCAAAACCGCTACCGACGAAAGCACCATCGGCTTCTTCCAGATTGGCGGCGGCATTGCCGGCGACTTCCCCATCTGCGTGGTGCCCATGCTGCACCAGGACCTGGGCCGCACCGGCGTACCGCTGTGGGGCTACTTCTGCCAGATTTCGGACTCGACCACGTCGTACGGCTCGTACTCGGGCGCAGTGCCAAACGAGAAAATCACCTGGGGTAAGCTGGGCGAGAACACGCCGAAGTTCATCATCGAGAGCGATGCGACGATTGTGGCCCCGCTGATTTTTGCGATGGTGCTGGGGCAGTAATTCGTCGTTTGCCGGTCCGACGTCCTAAGCGTTCGACCAGTGAGAAGACCATAAATGTAAAAAGCCCGCCGCTGAATTCAGCGGCGGGCTTTTCTTTGGTCCCGGGCCAGCGCATTCAACGCGACCGCTCGTTGGGCTGGCGGCTAGGTGGCGGGGAACCGTGCGAAGCGGAAGCAGGAATGTCGGCCGCTGCTGACCTGGCAGATGAATGTTCGGACGATAGGCTACGGGCCCGCACCAGGCGCTGAAAGTCGTCTTCGGTAAAGTCTTGAGAGGAATGCAGGGAATCACTCAGGGCCAGCTGGCCGAACAGATAGAGCATCATAGAAAGGGGGCTTTAGGGGTGCGACACCAGCATAGACGCAACTGGCAGCATTTTGCCGTACGCGGTAACGAAAGAATAATGTTTCGTTTGCGCCCACACCTGTTCAAACCAGAAGACGAAAAAAGCCTGACGCTGCCAGGAGCGCCAGGCTTTTGAAGACGTTAGAGCCAGCACTGACTCCGAAACGTTATCGGTGGTGGCCTAGCCTAATACATGCTGGGCCAGCACTTTTTGCACGTCGTAGATATTAACCTGCTTGGTGAATTTGCGGGTGATGCTGGGTGCCACTTCGCTTGATACCCAGATTTTCAATTCGGCGTCGAGGTCCAGATGGCCAGCGGTTTCGATGGCGAAGCGGGAAATGCTTTTGTATGCTATCGAAAGGTACTCGACTTTTTTGCCGGTGATGCCCTGTTTATCAACTAGAATTAGGCGCTTGTTGGTGAAAATAAAAACGTCACGCATCAGCTTGAAGCCGATTTCAATGCTTTCGCCGTTGGCCAGCAGCAGGCCGTATTCAGTTTGCAGGTCGGCAGGTTGAGCGACGCTGGCGTTATCCAGCAGGGCGGAGAAAAATCCCATGAAAAAACGTTGGTTAAGAATGAACGTGTAAGTATAGCGCCTAAATCAGGAACGGGATGTTGGGCAGAGGGCTGTTGCTTTCCAACCTTCGCTACCCCAGCCCGTAAAGCGCCCCCACATCCTCTCTCAACCCCGAAACATCATGAAAAACATCATTCTTCCACTGCTGGCCGCCGCCACTTTCGCTTTCGCCAGCTGCAACGACCTCAAGAAACCCGAGGACAAGGACCAGCCCCAGGAAGCTACCGCCGACACGGCCGTGGTGTACCGCGACGGCCGCTCGGCCGGCGCGACCGCCGACAACGCCTTCGTGCTGACCCGCGAGCGGCTGGCCGACGTGAAGCTGCCCGAAATCAAAACCTCCGGCATCACGGTGCAGAGCGACAGCTCGTATCAGGTGTATTCGGTAGATGAAAGCATCCTCTTCGACACCGATAAGGCTACCATCAAGCCCAGCGCGGCGGCGGCCATCCAGGAAATTGCGGGCTCCGTCAACCAGCGCTTTGCCGGGCACGACGTGCGCGTGATGGGCTTTGCCGACGCCCGCGGCGATGCCGCTTACAACTACGACCTGGCCAAGCAGCGCGCCGAGGCCGTGAAAACCTACCTCATCGAAACTGGTAAGATGCCGGCCGATAAGCTCAGCACCGAAAGCTTCGGCGAGCAGCAGCCCGCCGCCACCAACGCCACGGCCGAGGGGCGCAAGGAGAACCGCCGCGTCGAAATTGCGGTGCGCGTGAAGTAGCTGCCCCGCTGCCAGCGCCACAAAAAAGCCCCGATACTTGCTGAGTATCGGGGCTTTTTACGTTATCGAAGCAGGTTAACTACTTCAGCAGGTCGGTCTGGCTGCGTACTACCTCGCGGGCAATGGCGAGGTTGGTATCGCGCGGGTTCACGACGAGGTAGATAAATTTCTTGCCATCGTTGGCCACCTTGAGCAGGTGCAGCTGGTTGGTGAGGGTGATGAGAACGTCGTCGATAGTTTCGTTTTGCAGCTTGAGGGCCGAAATGGCTTTCTGCTTTTGCTTGACGACTTCCGTGTTGTAGGCGGCCGCCGTGTCGGGGTTAATGGAGGAGTTGGAGTGCGAGGCCAGGCTCATGCCCGAACTGATATCGACGACGGCGACGGCCAGCAGGGCGGGCAAATCGTTGAGAATGTTCTGGACAACCTGCCCGGCGGGGGTAGAGGTAGAATACGCCATTGCGTTGAAAATAGGGGAGAAAGAAGTGGATGCCCGCTGTAGTGAACGGTCATTGAGGATGACCACAAAGTTGGGGCAGCTTCTCCGGTGCTTACTTGACGAATATCAAGTGGCCACTTGAGAGAAATCATTTCCCAGCTGAATGGCTTTAATAAAAAATCCCCCGCCGTAGGCTGCGACGAGGGATTTTTTGGGGGTGGTAGTACGAATTCCCCGCAGGAGTTCGTACTACCACTTTGTCGTTGTTAGAACCGCGCAGACATCAGAGTGGTAGTACGAACCCCTGCGGGGAATTCGTACTACCACCCGTAACCGCGCCTATAGGTGAATGCCGCCCGATACCTCGATGCGCTGGCCGTTAATCCAGCCGGCTTCCGGGGTGCAGAGGAAGGCTACGACGCCGCCGATGTCGTCGGGCAAACCTACGCGGCCGAGGGCGGTGAGGCTGGCCAGGTGCTGGTTGACCTGGGCGTTGTCGCGCACCATGCCGCCGCCGAAGTCGGTTTCGATGGCGCCGGGGGCCACCACGTTGGCCGCAATTTGGCGGCTGCCGAGCTCCTGGGCCATGTAGCGGGTCAGCACGTCGATGCCGCCTTTCATAGTGGCATAGGCTGAGTAGCCAGCCCCGGCGAAGCGAACTAAACCGGAGGAAATGTTGATGATGCGGCCGCCGTCGCTGAGCAGCGGCAGGGCCTTTTGGGTCAGGAAGTACGTGCCTTTGAGGTGGATATTCACCATGTCGTCGAACTGTGCCTCGGTGGTGTCGGCGAAGGGGGCGTACACGCCGGTGCCGGCGTTGTTGATGAGGAAATCAAACTTCCCGGTGCCGAAGGTGTCGCGCAGGGTGCTGCCCAGGCGGGTGAAGAAGTCGGCAAAGCCAGAGCTGGCCGAGGCGTCGAGCTGCAGGGTGGCGGCTTTGGCGCCGAGGGCTTCAATTTCGGCTACCACGCTCTGGGCCTCGGCCTGCTGGCTGTGGTAGGTGAGGACGACGCTGATGCCTTTTTTGGCCAGAGCGAGGGCCATGTTTTTGCCGAGGCCGCGGCTGCCGCCGGTGACGAGGGCGATTTTGGGAGTGCTCATTTGAGAGTGATTAAAGGGTTGATTGGAACACTGCAAAGGTCCGGCGGGAGCGGGGCGGGGTGTTTGCGCCGGGCAATCGGGTTTTTGCAAAATTCAAATCGTCTGTCATGCTGAACGCAGTGAAGCATCCTCTCACGTCTCAACGATTTCGTTATAGCGTGAGAGGATGCTTCACTGCGTTCAGCATGACAGTTCCTGCCTTATTGCCGGAAGGCCCCGGGCGCCATGGCCGTCTGGCGCTTGAAGAAGTTGGAAAAGTGCGCCACTTCGGCGAAGCCGAGGCTGTCGGCGATTTCCGACACCGTCCAGTTGGTTTGGCGGAGCAGCACCTGGGCTTCCTGCACCACGCGGCCGCCGATGAGCTCGGTGGTGGTGCGGCCGGTGGTTTCGCGCAGCACCTTGTTGAGGTGGTTGACGTGCACGGCGAGGCGGTCGGCGTAGTCGCGGGCGGTGCGCAGGCGCAGGCGCTGCCCGGGCGTTTCGATGGGGAACTGGCGCTCCAGCAGCTCGATGAACAGCGAGGTGACGCGGGCCGAGGCATTGTGGGCCGGGTGCAGGGCGGTGGCGGGCTGCAGCTTCTGGCCCAGGTGAATGAGCTCCAGCACGTAGGTGCGCAGCAGGTCGTACTTATAGGCGTAGTCGGCGGTGATTTCGCGCTGCATCTTGCTGAAAATGCTGCGGATTTCGGTGGCCTGCTCGTCGGTGAGGGTGAAGACGGGGAAGCCGCCGGGCTGGAAGATGGGCAGCTCATCCACGGTCACGCCGCTCTTGGAGGGCAGCAGGAATTCGGCGGTGAAGATGCAGAACTGTGCGGTTTGGGGGCCGTCCTGGGGCAGCCAGTTGTAGGGCACCTGCGGCGAGGCGAAGAGCAGGGCGTTGTGCTCGATGTCGATGACTTTGTCGGCGTACTCGGCGCGGTTGCGGCCGCTGATGAGGCTGATTTTGTAGTAGGCCCGGCGGTCGTAGGGCATGGCGAGCTTGCCGGCGGGGCTGTTGCGCATCAGCTCGCTCAGGTCGAAAACGTTGAAGTGCCCGACTTCCTGCTGGATGCCGTTGGGCAGCAGCGTGTGCAGCTCGGCCCCGGTGCCGGTGGTCATCTGCTGGTAGAATTCTTCGAGGGCAATGGCTTTCATGTAGCGGGCGGGTTTGCGAAATTCAAAGGTAGTAGCGCGGACTTTGTAGTCCGCGAGTATGAACGAACAGCGCGAACTCGCGGACTACAAAGTCCGCGCTACTGTAGTTTTGGCCCATGAATATGCTCAGCAGTACGCCGCCGGTACCAGTCCATGCGTTCAAGCGCGACGAGGCCAGCGGCAACAACTGGTTTACCATCACGCGGTCGGAGGGTGGGCTGACGTACGAGGCGGACTTGCTGCTGCCGCACCGTAAGGACTACTACCTCATGGTGTTTGTGCGGCGCAACCAGGGCCGGCACTGGGCCGACGGGAAAGCCTACGAGCACCCCGACAACTCCTTTTACTTCTCGGGCCCGGCCCAGATGCTGGTGAAGGAAGAGGCCACGCCCTTCTGGGGCACGCACTTCGCGTTCACGAGCGAGTTTCTGGCCCTGCAGCCGAGTGCCGATTTGCGCAGCCTGCCGCTCATCCAGAACCCCCACCAGGGGCACGAGCTGCGCCTGACCGAGGCCGATGCGTTGGTAGTAGAAGACCTGCTGGCCCGGCTCGAAGCCGAGCAGGCCCGCCCCGGCGAGTGGCAGCACCGCCTGCTCACGGCCTACCTCACGGCGCTGCTCACCTACCTGAGCCGGCTTTATAAGGAGCAGTTTACGGGCGCCGAGCCCTCGGCCGAGCAGCGGCTGCTGCACGCCTACCAGGCCCGAGTGGAGGAGCACTTCCGCGAGCTGCACGAGGTGGGCGACTACGCGGCGCAGCTGCACCTCTCGGCCGGGCACCTGAGCGAGGTGGTGAAGGCCCAAAGCGGCAAGCCCGCCATCAAGCACCTGCACGACCGGCTGGTGCTGGAGGCCCGCCGCCTGCTGTTCTACACCCGGCAGCCGCTCAAGGAAATTGCCTTCGACCTGGGCTTCTCGGATGCTTCGTACTTCAACCGCTTCTTCAAGCGCGAAACCGGCAGCACGCCGGCCCAGTACCGCAGCAATACCCGCAAAATGTACCAGTAATACCGCCGAATGGACGCCAGCGGGGCCTGCCAGGCCCGGTAATTTTGTGCTGTTAATCAAGCCACCAACTTTACCGATGAAAACCGCCCTCATTACCGGTGCCAACCGCAGCATTGGCTTCGAAGCCGCCCGGCAACTACTCCAACAAGGCTACTACGTGTACCTCGGCGCGCGCGACCTGGCCCGGGGCCAGCAGGCCGTGGCTCAGCTCCACGCCGAAGGCCTCACCCAGGTGGAGCCCCTGCAAATCGACGTGGCCGACCCAGCCTCCGTGGCCGCCGCCCGCACGGCCCTGGGCCAGCAAACCGAGGTGCTCGACGTGCTCATCAACAACGCCGGCATCCTCGGGGGCATGGTGCAGCCCGCCACCAGCACGCCCGTCAGCGCTATCAAAGAGGTGTTCGAAACCAACGTCTTTGGCGTGATTGAAGTCACCCAGGCCTTTCTCGACTTGCTGCGGCGCTCGCCCGCCCCGCGCATCGTGAACGTGACCTCGGGCCTGGGCTCGCTGACTTTGCACACCGACCCGAGCTGGAAATACTACGCCGTGAAGGGCGCCGCCTACGCGCCCTCCAAGGCAGCCCTCAACGCCTACACCATCATGCTGGCCTACGAGCTGCGCGACACGCCCTTCAAGGTGAACGCCGTGGACCCCGGCTACACCGCCACCGACTTCAACCACCACAGCGGCCCCGGCACCGTGGCCGATGCCGCCGCCCGCGTGGTGAAGGCCGCCGTGCTCGGCCCGGATGGCCCCACCAGCCAGTTTTTCAGCGACGACAACGCGCCCGACACCGGCATCAGCCCGTGGTAGAAACCAACAAAAAAGCCCCTCGCCAGAGGGGCTTTTTTGTTAGGCCTGCGGGTCGGCCGGGGGCGTGGCTCCGTCGGTTTTCTTCGCTTTCGCCTTTTTGGCGGGCTTGGGCTGGGTGAAAATCTTCTGGTCGTAGAGGGTTTTCACCCGCTCGGGCTCGTCGATGTGCATTTTCACCTGGTCGAGCAGGTTGAGTTTCAACTGGCGGGCGGCGGCCTGGCGCAGCTTTTTTTCTTCCTTGCTGTCGTCCTGCACTTCGCCCTTGCTTTCGCCCTGGTCCTTGCGGGCGTCTTTGTAGGCTTGTTTGAGCTCGGCGGCGCGGGTACGGAGGGCCTCGCCGAGCTCCTTTTTATAGGTGGTGGTGAGGGTGGCCACGCGGTCGAGCAGGCCGGAGAGGGTGTCGAGCGTCACGCCGGTGTACTCGCTGCGGCCCTTGGGCAGGAAGAGGGTGAGGGCCGTGGGATTGGGCGTGGTGCGGGTGAAAATGTAGGGCACATCCACCAGCAGCTCCTTTTTGACGAAGGTTTTGAAATCGGCCAGCACTTTTTCCACCGCGTCGGTGTCGCCGTAGCGCGCGCTCAGGTTGAGGTCCTGCACGCCGAGGAAGGCGGCGTAGGCGTCGCGGTGCGGCGTGAGGGCGTCAATCTGGGCCGTGTACTGGTCCCCGGTGTTGAGGCCGCTCATGCGGTCGAGCGTGCCGTTCATGAGGGCCAGGAAGTCCAGGCGGGGCCGTTTTTTGTTGGCGAAAGGGTTGTCGAGGTAAGGTAAAAACATGATGGTAAGCGGTTAGGTGAGTGAGGATGCCAAGGTACTAGAAAAAATTAATTTCATTCCCGCAGCACCCCCTCCCGGCGTCGGGAGGCCCATCTTTGGCCCCAAACCCGGCCCTCCCATCGTCGGGAGCACCATCTTTCACCCCAAACAGACCCTCCCGACGATGGGAGCACCATCTTTCACTTCAAACCCAGCCCTCCCATCGTCGGGAGGCCTCCCTTTCAGGCCAAAGATGGCCCTCCCGACGATGGGAGGGGGAGACTGTGCCCCAGCAGCGCTCGCCACGCCAGCTCCAGCCCGAACGCGCCCCAGCCCAGGGCGGCGGCAAAGGTGAGGAAGGCGGCGAGGCGGGTTTTCATAGTTCAAGGGGAGGTAAGTTGTCCCAATAGGGCGGCGGCCAGGGATGGTTGGCATGGTCTGGCCACAATCCATGAATAGCATCCAGCAGCCGCTGGCCGCCCACAGTTACGGATTCTTCGTGCGAGAAGTAAAGGACGAAATCGAAGGTGGCATTGGTATGCAGATGCTCTAAACCATCGTAGCCAAAAAAGCAGTCATCCAGTGATTTTCTGCTCACTGTCCCGCCCTCCACCACCTCATATAGTTCCGCTGCCTGAAAGACCTTTCGCACTATGCCTCGCAAATCAGCGTCTGATACGGCTTCGTGGAAAGCTTCTTCGTTGTAGACTTCCGTGTGTGGAATCTGCTTGTGGTTGTCGCTAAGTGGAATCCAGCCGAAGGGAATATCGCAGCCCCAGCGGGCATTCAGCTCCAGAATAACCAGGTCTTCGTCCATTACTCAAGTCTTTACTAACGCAAAATAGCCTTGCGCCTAGTGCGGCGTCAGCCGCAAAATCAGCTCCGCCAGGCCGCCAATCACCAGCACGTTGAGCAGCAGGCCCAGGGCCGTTATCAGGATGCCGCGCCACAGGCTGCCGCCCAATTGGTAAGCCCCCCGCGCCAGGGTCGTGAAGGCCCAGGCCTGGTAGAGCGGCATGAGCAGGTTTTCGACCACGTACACCGTCCCGAATTGCGGCGTGCCCTGGGTGTAGCGCAGCAGCGGCAGAAACAGCATTTGCAGCACCATCACCGTGGCCATCATCAGGGCATTGGCCATGAAGTGCTCCACAAAATTGTAGCGCAGCCGCCGCAGCAGCCCCCACGAGAGCAGCGCAAACCCCGGCAGCGTAGCCACTGTGAACCAGGCCAGGTACTTCATCGCCACCTGGCTTACGGCCAGGCCGTGCCGCTCGGCCGGGGTGCGGGCGGGCATTTCCGGCAGCACTTCCACGTGCAGTGCCAGTATCAGAAACGAGGCAATGCCCGCCACCAGCAGCACCAGCGCCAGCGGCTTAAACAGCTGCACGCGCTGCCCCGCCAGGTAGCGCCGCATGGTGTGGCCCGGCCGCCGCAGCATCTCCCAGATGGTGTAAACCACCCCCTTGTCGACGTGCCACACGCTGTGCAGCACCTCGTGCAGCAAGTAGCCCCAGGTGAAGCGGCGGGTGCTGGTCGCCTGCCCGCACTGGGCGCAGAAGGGGCCGGTGAGGGCCGCCTCGCAGTTGAGGCAGGCCGCGGGGAGAGCGTCGGAGGGAGAGTGCATCGGCAGCAGGCGGGGAGGATGCCAAAGATAGGCCCCGCCGCCAAGCCCGGCCGAACACAACCCCCGGCCGGCCGTAGGAGAGAGCCTGCCATTTCATTTATTCTTCATGAATCCAAAAGCAACTCTACTGCTGCTGCTGCCCGCCCTGGGCCTGACGGCCTGCGACAAAGACGACGACAGCACCGGCCTGCAAGGCGGTCAGTTTCCGACCGAAACCCTCACGCCCAGTGCCACCACCCTGCGCGTGGCCGACCTGCCGGCGCCCTTCGCCACGCAGTCCGTCACCAACTACCCCCAGGTGCTGGCCGAGCGCCCCGCCACGGCCCGCCTCAAAGTGCCCCAGGGCTACCGCGTCAACGTCTACCAGGACAACCTGCCCCAGGGCCGCTGGATGGCCGCCGCCCCCAACGGCGACATCTTCGTGGCGCAGATGGCCCTCAACCAAATCACGGTGCTGCGCGACACCAACAACGACGGCCGTGCCGACCAGCAAACCGTGTGGGCCACCGGCGGCGTGCTCAACCGCCCCCTGGGCATGGCCTTCAACGGCAACTATTTCTACGTGGCCTGCTCCAACGCCATCCTGCGCTACGACTACAACAGCGGCCAGACGCAGGCTGGCGGCCCGCCCACCCAGCTCGCCGAGCTGCCCGGCGGTGCCCAGCACCCCGCCCGCTCGCTGCTCATTCACAACAACAAACTATACGTCGGCATCGGCTCGTCCGAAAACGCCACCGTCGAGCAGGACCCCCGCCGCACCACCATCCAAGAGTTCAACCTCGACGGCAGCAGCCCGGCCACCTACGCCTCGGGCCTGCGCAACCCGCAAGGCCTAGGCATCAACCCCGCCCGCCCCGATGAGCTCTGGACCGTGGTCAACGAGCGCGACGGCCTCGGCGACGACCTCGTGCCCGACTACGCCACCGCCGTGCCCCGCGATGCCTTCTTCGGCTACCCCTGGGCCTACCTCGCCCCCGACAAGCGCGACCCCCGCGTGACCGCCCCGGCCCCCGCCCAGGTGGCCGCCACCCGCACCCCCGAGGTGCTGCTGCGCGCCCACTGCGCCGCCCTGGGCCTGGCCTTCTACACCGGCACCGCCTTCCCCGAAGACGCCCGCGGTGACCTCTTCCTGGCCATGCGCGGCTCCTGGAACCGCTCCGTCGGCTCGGGCTACAAAGTGGTGCGCGTGCGCATGAACGCCAGCGGCCTGCCCGAAACCGCCGGCCCCGACGGCCGCGGCGCCGCCTACGAAGACTTCGTCACCGGCTGGCAAACCAACGAGGGCCAGCCCGCCCCGCCCCAGGTGTGGGGCCGCCCCGTCGGCCTGCTCTCCGCCCCCGACGGCTCCCTGCTCATCGCCGAAGACGGCCAGGGCATCGTGTGGCGCGTGAGCTATGGCGGGAATTAGGTTTCGCGTTTATTATGAATGAAAACACCCCGCGTCGGCAGTCGGCGCGGGGTGTTTTTAGTAGTGGAAAATTGCTCTTGCGGAGTTGCACTCCGCAAGTCGCCTGTCCAGGGAGTTATACTACCCGCCGTCAGCATACGGAGCGGCCGTCGCGACTTATGGTTTCAAAAAACATTTATTGCCTAATAAGGCTGAGGATTTTGCTTATTTAACTCCGATTTTTAATAAAAAATCGTCGGAAATAGGCTCTTCTAATACCAAACTGCTAACAATAAGATTCAACTGTTTTCTCCATTTTTCAAATGTAGAATCTCTGTCTTTAATCGCATGTTTTTGATACGACAAAAGGCAAATTAGAACAGTTTTACAAAGGTTGCTTGTATCTTGAATGTAAACATCTGGTACGGACTGACCCTCATGGACATATTTGCTTCTGGCGTCATACAGTTTCCCTACAAGTTTTCTAACGTCTTCAAATTCCTTCCCTTCTCTCAAACTTACTAATGCAGCAACTCTTTCCGAAACAGATTTACTGCTACTGGAAGATTCGCCAAGGAGCAGGTCTAAAGCAATGATAAAATGTACGAATCCTTCGTCTGGTTTCTGGTCATCTAGATACCGATGAGCTTTTGCTACAAATTTGGCAAATGATTTTATTGTCTTATGTATCTCTGTTTCATTGAAGCCACTAAAATTATATTCCTTAGCAAGTTCCTGGTTCAGAGAATCAATTTTCTTCCCCAAATCAAAGTCCATTGAGATGCCAAGCATTCCGATTTTCTGAGGAACTACATAGCCGTGCCTTTTTCCGTTTGCTTCTATGTTTGGAAAAATTGTTATCGGTTCTGAATTTAGCAGTTGTCTGAATGTTTTGTCATAAATATCAGGCAATCCTAGGGCAATTTGTAAATTTTGCTGTTCGTTGAATTCTTTCCAAAATTCTTCAAATAGCTCATTTGATAGACATTCAAAGTATATCAGTACCCTGTTTAGCCATCCGGTTGCATCTGAAATTAATGAATATTTGTAAGAAAACTGATGCCAGTTAATTATATGAACATTAATGGCTTGCCGCTTAACAACCATCTTTCCATGCAAATCGGATTTGTATAGCTCATAATAATCGGAACCAGCCTTTTGGCATTTATACCTTAGCTCGTTTTCATCTAAGCGACCAATAGTAAAATCGCCAAAGTTGATGTCATCTGGAAACAATCCTCTTATATCAGGTAATACAAAATACTGGAATGCTTGAACCTCCTGAATCAATTCCACTATCTCATTGAAGGACTCCACTGGCTTAGTAGATTTTTTGGGGTGGCCTGCATAGATTAGCAGAATACATCTGACGATACTTTCAGAAGCTAAATGCTTATTTTTAGCAAGTATTTTCTTAACCTTTTCAATGAAGGATTGCATTCTAATTGGTGATGTCTCTTCAGAATACCATAGACTAACTTCAGGTATCTTGATTTTGCCTGTAGCCGTTTGACCTATGGATTCTTCATATACAACTAATTTTTTGTATTTCCCACCAGTCGGCTTGCTAAAGCAAAGTCCTTTTAGAAATTCTGCAAATTCAGTAGTAGTTGGGAGTGACATGTTGTTTTACACGGTTAACAGAATGGTGCAAAAGTGTTAAGAATCGGTTAGAGTACCTAAGTCAGTAATAGTGTGTTATAACTCAGATACACTGCCAAAGATGTAAAACTCAGCTTGGCTGATTCCTCACGGCAAGTTATACAGGAAATAGT
Organism: Hymenobacter aranciens; assembly: GCF_030580865.1. GTDB lineage: Bacteria > Bacteroidota > Bacteroidia > Cytophagales > Hymenobacteraceae > Hymenobacter > Hymenobacter aranciens. Next base: position 36,171 of record NZ_JAUQSY010000010.1, read on the forward strand.
AACGAATAAACTCCAAATGGCGCGAGGTAGCCCCCGCGCCATCAATAGAAACCCTATGCCAACTCCAGCTTCGGCACCTCGCTGGGCACGCCCACGGCCGCAAACGCCTGGCCCAAATCGAGTAGCAAATCCCGCGCATCCTCCACCCCGATGCTGAGGCGAATCATCTGCGGGGTGATGCCCATTTCGGCCTGCTCGGGCACCGAGATGTCGGAGTGCGTCATGGTGGCGGGGTGCTCGGCCAGGCTTTCGGTGCCGCCCAGGCTCACGGCCAGTTTGATTAGCTTCAGCGCGTTGAGGAAGCGGAAAGCCTCCTTCTCACCGCCCCGGATGTCGAACGAAATCATGGAGCCCGGCGAGAGGCAGTGGCGGCGGTAGATGTCCTGCTGGACGGGGTTGTGCTCCAGGTGCGTGAGGTAGTAGGTGCGCTCCACCAGCGGGTGGCGGCGCAGCCAGTCGGCCACCACCTGGGCCGACGTGGCGGCGCGCTCCATGCGCAGCTTCAGCGTTTCGAGCGAGCGCATGAGCATCCAGCCGGTGTTGGGGTCGCACATAGTGCCCATGAAAGTGCGCATGGCCTTGATTTCCTTCATCAGCGGGCGGCTGGCCAGCGCGGCCCCCGCAATCAGGTCGGAGTGCCCGCCCAGGAATTTCGTGGCCGAGTACAGCACCACGTCGGCCCCGTGCTTGAGCGGGTGCTGGAACACCGGGCCCAGGAAAGTATTATCCACCACCAGGCGGATGGGGTTTTCCTCCGAGCCGTGCTGGCGGGCCAGGGCGGCGCAGGCCTCCAGGTCCACGAGGTGGTTGGTGGGGTTGGCGGGCGTCTCCACGAAAATCATCGCCAGCCGGCCCTGCTCGATGCCGGCCACCTGGGCCGTGAGCTCGGCAGGCGTGGCGTGGGGCCGGAAGCCCACGGCGGTAATGCCGAACTTCGGCAGCACGTTCTTGAGGAAGTAGTCGGAGCCCCCGTACACCGGCTCCGAGTGCAGCACCACGTCGCCGGGCTTGAGCAGCGCCAGCAGCGTGGTGCTGATGGCCGCCATGCCGCTGGCAAAGCTGGCCGCGTCCTCGGCGCCGTCCCAGAGGCAGAGGCGGTGCTCCAGAATTTCCAGGCTGGGGTTGTTGAGGCGCGAGTAGATGAGGCCCATCTCCTCGTCGGGGTTGGCCTGGCGCAGGCCGTAAGCCAGCTCAAAATGGGCTTTGCCCTCCTCGGCGCTGTTGAAGACGAAGGTGGACGTTTGAAAAATAGGGGGTTTGATGGCGCCTTCGCTCCAGGCCGGGTTGTAGCCGTAGCTCATCATCAAACTTTCGGGCGCCAGGCGTTGCCCGCCAATACAGGCTTGCTCTTCTTTGGGGAACATGGAAATGGAATTGGGTGGGAGGGGAGAATAGGCCACGAAGGTAGGATTTTGTGGGGAGAAAGCACGAAAAAGCCCGACTGCTGGGGGCAGCCGGGCTTCAGAATTCGTTCGGGGGAACCTCACCCCCTGACCCCCTCTCCAAAAAAGAGGGGGCACCGGTTATGCGCAATTAGAAAATCGTCAGGCTCCCCTATCCGCGAGGAATGCGCATCAAGCATTCTTCGGGGCCGGGGGTGAGGTTTCACCGGGTGGGACATTGCCCGTTACAGCACCATCCCGCCCGTCAGCTCCAGGCGCTGGCCGTTTACCCAGCCGGCTTCGTCGGAGCAGAGGAAGGCCACCACGCCGCCGATGTCATTAGGTTCGGCCACGCGGCCCAGGGCCGTGGCCTGGGCCACGAAAGCCCGCATTTCGGGCGTATCGGGCATGGCGCCGCCGCCAAATACCGCGCCCGGGGCCACCGAATTAGCCGTGATGCGGCGCGGCCCCAGCTCCAGGGCCAGGTAACGCGTGAATACATCCACCGCGCCTTTCATGATGGCGTAGGCCGACGTGCCGTGGTAGGAAGTCCGCGTGACGGCCGAGGTGATATTGATGATGCGGCCGCCGTCGTTGAGCAGCGGCAAAGCCTTTTGGGTCAGGAAGTACACGCCCCGCAGGTGGATGTTCAGCATCTCGTCAAACTGCGCTTCGGTGGTTTCGGCAATGGCCGAGTTGAGGCTGGTGCCGGCGTTGTTGATGAGAAAATCGAAGCGGGTGGTGCCAAAAGTAGCCTGCAAGGCCGCCGTAGCCCGCGCATAAAAATCTGCGAAGCCCGAAACCGCGGCCGCATTCAGCTGCAGCGCCACGGCCTTTTGGCCGAGAGCTTCGATTTCGGCCACTACGCTCTGGGCTTCGGCCTGCTGACTGTGGTAGGTGAGGACGACGCTGATGCCTTTTTTGGCTAGGGCGAGGGCCATGTTTTTGCCCAGACCGCGGCTGCCGCCGGTGACGAGGGCGATTTTGGGGGTGCTCATTGGGAGTGTTTTGAAGTGTTGTGTTGAACACTGCAAAGGTCCCCCGGCCCGGTGGCGGCGGCGTTGTCGCCGTCAATCGAATTTATGTAGAATTCAAACCAGCGCCACGCTACGGAAGGCGCCCGGCGACTGCATGGCGTGGCGCTTGAAGAAGTGCGAGAAATGCGCTACATCGGCAAAGCCCAGGCTGTCGGCGATGGCGGCCAGGGGCCAGTCGGTCTGGCGCAATAAGGCCTCGGCCTCCTGCCCGATGCGGCTGGCGATAAGCTCGGTGGTGGTGCGGTGGGTGGTTTCCTTGAGGATTTTGTTGAGGTGGTTGACGTGCACGGCCAGGTGGTCGGCGTAGTCTTTGGCCGTGCGCAGACGCAGCGTTTGCTGGGGCGTTTCGATGGGAAACTGCTGCTCCAGCAGCTCGCTGAAGAGCGAAGTGAGCCGGGCCGCCGCGCTGTGCGCCGGGTGCAGCGCCGAAGCCGGCTGCAGCTTCTGTCCCAGGTGAATGAGCTCCAGCACGTAGGTGCGCAGCAAGTCGTACTTGTAGGCGTAGTCGGAGGCCATTTCCTCGCGCATCTGCCCGAAAATCAGCGTTGCCCGCGCCTGCTGCGCTTCGTCCAGGGCAAATATCGGGTAGGTATCGGCCTTGAAAAGCGGCAGTTCATCGAGCACCACGCCGCTGCTGCTGGGCCGCAGAAACTCGGCCGTAAATACGCAGAACAGGCCGGTTTGCGGCACGCCGCGCCGCCAGTAAAACGGCGTTTTGGGCGAAGAAAACACCAGCGCATCTGCGGCAATGTCGACGGTCGCGTTAGGGAATTCAGCGCGGCTGCCGCCGTGCAGCAAGCTGATTTTGTAGAACGAGCGGCAGGGCAGGGGCTGGGCCAACTCGGTAGAGGTTGACTGCCACAGCTCGTCCATCTCAAAGACGTTGAAATGCCCGGCGTCCTGCCGGATGCCGTTGGGTAGCAGCGTATGCAAGTCGGTGCCGGTGCAGTCGGCAATTTCCTGGTAATATGCTTCAAGTGGGGCAGTGGGCATAGCAGGGCGGGTTGTAAAATTCAAAGCAGTAACTGCTAAGGGCAGGCGGAGGTTTTGTAGGCACGTGCTAGGCTGATGAGTATCAAATGAGGGCCAACGAAAAAGCCCGACTTTCGAAAAAGTCGGGCTTTCAGAATGCAAGCTAAAGCAGGCCTACATGTGAACCAGCGGCCGCGCCGGGTTCCAGATGCCCCACGGAATCATCAGCAGCACGATGAGCAGGGCGATGGCGAAGTAGGTGAAGGCTTTTTTGTGCTTGAGGTAGTCCTCGGGCGCCTTCTTGAGGGCCACGCGGCCCACCTGGGCCAGGGCGGCGGCGATAATCATCATCAGCGCGTGCTCCATACCGAAGAAGCGGGCCGTGGGGTCTTTCATGCCAAACTGTTTCAGGCCATTGAGCCCCCAGGGGCTAAGGCCGAAATACAGGCCCAGGCCGATGAGTACCTGTAGCCACATGAAGCCCGAAAAGGCGGCCGAGATGCCGTTGTCGGCCTTGGTGAAGGGGCGGCGGCCGGTCCAGCCCACGTAGGCGCGGTAGATGGCCACCAGGCCCAGGATAACGACGGGCCAGCGCGTCCAGGAATGCAGGGTGAGAAGAAAGTCGTACATGGTGTTTGAAGGGTTAGCGTGGAGCGCAAAGGTACGGCCGGCAGTTACTCTGGAGTAACTCCGGCGGCGCGTTTGTCCTCGGCCAGCTGGTCGCGGGTGGCTACCACCATCACCACAAACACCGACACCAGTGGCAGCACCAGTCCCAGCCCGTACCAGCGCCAGAACGAGCGGCCGTTGCTGGCCGCGATATAGCCCGTGAGTACTGGGAAAGTCAGGGCGAAAAAGACAACGACACCAACCAGAACGGAGAAAAACATAGCGCGGGGTAGAAGGGATTTACTTGACTTTGCCGCGCTTCACCAGATACGCATACAGCACCTTATCGAACGACTCACGCACGTCCACCGGCACAAAATCAATCTTGAGCTGCCCGCAGCGCATCGCCAAATCCGCCTCGAAAGTGGTCATGGCCGCCCGGTACTGCTCCCGAATCTGGGAGGGCTGGAGCTTGATTTCCTGGCCGGTTTCCACGTCTTCGAAAATATAGGGCCGCTCGGCAAAGTTGAATTCGGCCTCGGTGCGGCGGTCGAGGATGTGGAACAGCAGCACCTCGTGGTGCTGGTGGCGCAGGTGCTGCAGGGCGACCAGGGCAGCGTCCTGCTCCTCGGGGCCGCGCCCCAGCATGTCGCTGAAGATGATGACGAGCGAGCGTTTGGGAATCTGCTGGGCGATGGTGTGCAGGGTGCTGGCCACATCGGTGCCGCGCTTGGGGGCCGTGGCGGGGCGCTCCAGCAGCTGCTGCAGCGTGAGCAGCAGGGTGTGGCGGTGAGTGCTGGTGGAGCGCACCGGCGTTTGCAGCTCGATGGTGTCGGCGAAGGTGACGAGGCCCACGGCATCGCGCTGGCGGGTGAGCAGCGTGGTGAGCGCCGCCGAGGCCAGGATGCTGAATTTGAGCTTGTCGTGGCCGGGGGCGGGGTAATACATGCTCGGGCTCACGTCGAGCAGCAGGTGGCAGCGCAGGTTGGTTTCTTCCTCGTAGCGCTTCACAAAGAGCTTGTCGGTGCGGGCAAACACCTTCCAGTCGATGTGCCGGGTGCTTTCACCGGGATTGTAGAGGCGGTGCTCCGAAAACTCCACCGAAAACCCGTGGTAGGGCGACTGGTGCAGGCCGGTCACGAAGCCATCGACGAGCTGGCGGGCCAGAAATTCCAGGTTTTCGAAGGAGCGGATGGCGGCGAGGTCGAGGGGCATGGGGGAGGGGATTGGGAGAGTAAAGAACGGCAGAAGCGGGAAGAACGTCGCAGAGAGTCGCGGCAGATGAGAAAAAAGAACGTCATCCTGAGCCGCAGGCGGAAGGACCTCGTCCGCTTCGTTATGGTAGTAATTCCAATCGGTTAAACAATAGAAATTACTTTCCTGACCGGCGCGGGCGAGGTCCTTTCGCGCCTTCGGCGCTCAGGATGACGTTCTTTATTTCCAACTTCCGAAACCCGTATATTTGTGCCCGCTTTCGTAAGTTAGCTTTCCAAACCCTCCCATTCCAACCTATTTCCCACCCATACCCCCACCCCCAGCCCGTGGACGACCGTCACGACCAGGAAGAAATTTATTCCCAGCGCATCAAGGCTGGCAAACGCACGTACTTTTTTGACGTGAAAGCCACCCGCGGCCAGGATTATTATCTGACCATCACCGAAAGCAAGCGCCGCCAGAACGGCGATGACTCGGTGAGCTACGAAAAGCACAAAATCTTCCTCTACAAGGAGGACTTTCTCAAGTTTGTTGACGCCCTGCAGGATGCCGTCGACTACGTGCGCGAAGAGCTGCTGACCCCCGAAGAGGTGGCCGAGCTCGACCGCCCCCGTGACTATGATGACCGCGACCGGCCCCGCGACGGCCAGGCCGAGCGCCCCGCCTACGACGCCAACCGCAGCGAGGACAACTACTGAGTATATCAATCAGCAAGGCGCTTTCTAAAGAACGTGTCATGCTGAACGCAGTGAAGCATCCTCTCACGCCCGAACGAAATCGTTGAGGCGCGAGAGGATGCTTCACTGCGTTCAGCATGACACGTTCTTTATTAGTAGCCCCAACGCCCAAGCCGTACCTTTGTAGCTGAATTGACTCAATTCATACTTCATAATTCGTAATTCATAATTCCAGCTAATGGGCCTCCGCTGCGGTATCGTCGGCCTGCCGAATGTCGGCAAATCGACACTGTTCAACGCTTTATCTAACGCCAAGGCCGAATCGGCCAACTACCCGTTCTGCACCATCGAGCCCAACGTAGGCGTCATCACGGTGCCCGACGAGCGGCTGCAAATCCTGGAGGCGCTGGTGAACCCCAAGCGCGTGCTGCCCACCATCATCGAGTTTGTCGACATTGCCGGCCTCGTGAAGGGGGCCAGCAAGGGCGAGGGCCTGGGCAATAAATTTCTGGCCAACATCCGTGAGGTGGATGCCATTATCCACGTCGTGCGCTGTTTCGACGACCCTAACATCGTGCACGTCGCTGGCGGCGTCGACCCCGTGTTCGACAAGGACGTTATCGACACCGAGCTGCAGCTCAAAGACCTCGAAAGCGTTGATAAAAAGCTGGTGAAATCGGAGCGCAGCGCCAAAGCCGGCGATGCCGTAGCCAAGAAGGAAGTGGCCGCTCTGCAACGTTTCAAAGCTGCCCTCGAAGCCGGCGAAAATGCCCGCGCCGTGGCCGCCAGCGAAGATGAGCTGGAGGCAGTGGCCGACCTGCAATTGCTCACCATCAAGCCCGTCATCTACGTGGCCAACGTGGATGAAGCCAGCATCGCCACCAATGGCAACGCCCACGTGGAGGCCCTGCGCCAGCACGTGAAAGCCGAAGGCGCCCAGGTGGTGCTGGTGTCGGCCGCCATCGAGTCGCAGATTGCCGAGATGGAAGACCCCGAGGAAAAAGCCATGTTCCTGGGCGAGTACGGCCTCACCGAGTCGGGCCTGAACAAGCTTATCCGCGCCAGCTACGAGCTGCTGAACCTCATTACGTACTTTACCGCTGGTGTGCAGGAAGTGCGCGCCTGGACCATCCACCGCGGCGACAAAGCTCCGGCGGCGGCCGGCGTCATTCACTCTGATTTCGAGAAGGGCTTCATCCGCGCCGAGGTTATCAAACTGCCCGATTACCAGGAATACAAAACCGAGGTGAAAATCAAGGAAGCCGGCAAGATGGCCGTGGAAGGCAAAGACTACGTGGTGCAGGATGGCGACATCATGCACTTCCGGTTTAACGTGTAAACAGATTCTTTCTGACGCGAAAAAGCCCGGCTGTGAAGTCGGGCTTTTTCATGTTCGATGGTTTGTTAGCCTATCTAAAAATAGCAGTTAAGTCCAACTCAACTCCAGTAGCCGGGTCGTGCAGGATGCCACTACTAACCACTTGCACCGGCTGGTTAGGCAGGTAAAGGTTGATGATACGGACTGCCGGGAGCACCAGCCACGCCGACTGCACGCCACTTGAAAAATAATCATCCCGAATTTTGGCAATCAAGCCATCAATAGACTGGGTAGGCGAAATAATCTCGATGGCCGTTACGGGTGGGTCGAGGTAGCGTACAATGTCCTTTTCCCAATCGTAGGGCTGCCGGGTAACCAATGCCACATCAGGTTTGAGACGGCCAGCCGCTAACTCAAACTCCAGTTCAGGCATGATATCGTAGCGGTCCTCGTAAGGCAGCAGCGCCACGCTGATGCGGTGGATGAGGCGCGAATGGTTGGCAGACATAACTTCTTCGAGAACAATCTCTGTTTCGATAATTTCGATAGCTTGCGTTTGCATGGCACGAGTGTTTTCTCAAAGATAAGCTTGAAAACCTACCGGCTAACCACCTTAAACAGCTGCCCCGAACTCAACCGGTCCGACTTCTGCATGCCGTTCAGGATGGCCATTTCCTCCTGGCGAGAGGCGGCGACGCCGTTGGCGCTGAGGGCCTGGGCGAGGGTCTGGCTGCCGCTGGCGGTTTTGATGCGGATTTTTTCGGGCTGCCGGTTGAGCTTGCTGGCGTCGGTGAGGCGCTGGAAGCCCTGGGCCACGCGGCTGAACTGCGGCGAGTAGGTGGCGAAGCTGGCGGGCGCGGTGAGGCCCACGATGCCGTAGTAGTTGCTGCCGTCCTGCAGGGTGTAGGCTAGCACGCGGGCGCTGGTGCTACCCGATTGGGCCACCTGGTCGCCCTGGAAGACAATGGCGGGGAAGCCGTTCACCGTAGTTTTCTGGGCCTGGGCCGAACTTAGGCCGATGCTTTTGGACAGGGATTGGGCGGCGGCTTCGAGCGAGCCGCCGGCGGCGGGCACCAGCACGATGAGGGCCCGGCCGTTGGGCTCGGCCATCTGGAACTGGGTGGTGGAGTTCTGCGATTTCCAGCCGCTGGGAATGGGCAGCTGGAACTTCAAATCGGGGTGGTAGAAGGTGCTGCTTTCCACGAAGCCCTGGCGCGGGTCGTTGCCGTAGGTCAGGCCCTCGATGGCGCGCAGGTACTCGTTGCGGTTCACGGCCAGGGTGGTGTTGCCGACGCTGGCTTTGGCCTGGGCGGCCAGGGCCTTGACGGTTTTGTAGCGGTCGGCCGAGTTGGGGTGCGAGGAGAGGAAGGTGGGCGTGCTGCTGGCGCCGCTCTGGGCCTCGGAGCGCTGCAGGGTGTTGAAGAAATCGGCCATCTGGGCGGCGTCGTAGCCGATTTTGGTGGAGTATTTCACCCCCAGCTGGTCGGCCTCGCGCTCGTCGTCGCGGCCGTATTTGAGAAACAAAACGCCCACGCCCTGCGACAGCGGCTGCGCAATGGAGGCAATGCGCTTGGACGCCAGCGAGCCCAGCAGCAGCCCGATGCCGGCCACCGTGGAGCGGCGCTGCTGCTGCTGCCCGTGCCGGGCCGTGATGTGGCCCAGCTCGTGCCCCAGCACCCCGGCAAACTGCGCCTCGTTGTTGAAGTGCGCCATGATGCCGCGGGTGAAGTACACGTGGCCGTCGGGGGTGGCAAAGGCGTTGATGACCGGCGAATCGACGATGGTAAAGCCGTAGTTGCCGGGCCGGTCGGAGACTTTATTCATCTGCTGCCCCTTGGTGTCGATGAGGCTTTGCAGGGTGGAATTCTGATAGAGCCCGAACTGCGCAATAACCTGCGGGTCGGGCTGCGGGCCCTGCTGGGGGCGGTTGACGGCGCTGCCCAGCGGCAGCAAGAGCAGCGAGAGGGCGCCGAGGCGCAGAAGGCGGTGGGAGCGGAGGTTCATAGCGAGAAAAAGACTGGCCAGTCGCGTACGGGTGCGACGGCCGGGCTTTCCAACGCAGTAGCTTAGGCAGGGTTGCGCCAGTATCTTCACGCCTCCTTATCCGGCCTGTCCATGACCGACTACTACCGCCTGCTGGGGCTGGCGCCCGATGCCACTGCCACTGAAATCACCCGCGCCATCCGGCGCTATACCCGCCGGGTGCCGCTGCCGCCGGGGCCGGTGGTGCAACGGGCCATCCGCGTGCTGGATTCGCCGCGCCTGCGCGAAGCGTACGACGCCGCCCGCCTGCACACGCCCGCCATCTACCCGCTTCACCTGCGCGCGGAAGTGAAACTGCTGCGACAGCAGGTAGCCGACCAACAAAAGCAGCTGCAGCTGCAACGCCGGCAGCTGCATGCCGAACTGGACGAATCTGCCCGGCTGCGGGCCTTCGGCGGGCTGCTGGAAGACAACATCAACCGCCTGCCGGATAGCCGGCAACGGCTGTGGCGCGCTATTGCGCTGGTCGCCGCCCTTATGGCCCTGCGCATCGTGATTTCGTTTGTGGGCACGCCCAGCTCCTACCTGTTACGCGATGTATCGGAGCCCTACGCCCCGGTGGCCGATGGCCAACCCAGCTTTTTCCTGGCGCGGCGGGCGGCGGTGTACGAGGCCGCCGACCCCATGCCGCAGTATCAGGGCGGGCTATTGGGCTGGCAGCGCACGGTAGAAAGCCACCTGCAGGGCTGTCGGCCGGGTGTCGACCTGCGCCCCCTGCGCCGGGACGGCCAGCTGCGCTTTGTGGTCGATTCGCTGGGGCGCGTGGGCGAGGTGCAGGTGCTGAACGTGCCCGACTCCCTGGCCCGGCAGTGTTTGCCCGGCATCGCCCGGCAGCTGCGCTTCGTGCCGGGCTACGTAGCCGCCCGGCCCGTGAGCGTGCGCCTCACCCTGCCACTGAAGTAGACAGCTGCCCACGACCCGCAGCGGGTGGTCGATGAGTAAGATTGCGGTCCGCCAGTGGCTCATCCTGGCCTCGGTGATAACAGTGGCGGACCGCCACTCACGTATACTGGTCGTGCTGGTAGCAGTGGCGGTCCGCACTAGCAATAATTCAGTCTTGCTGCTGACAGCTGCGGTCCGCCCCAGTAATAAGTCAGCCTTACTGGTGGCAGTAGCGGTCCGCACTAGCAATAATTCAGCCCTGCTGGCAACCGCAGCGGAGCTACTGCCCTCAATTCCGGCCTTAATACCTCCAATCGCGGCCTTACTGGCGGCTGTTCACGGCCACCATCTGGTAGCCGATGAGCAGGTCGGCGCGGGTTCCGGGCGGGCGGTAGTACACCAGCAGGTCGTAGTTGTTTTCGGTTTGCTGGTGGGTGCCTTCAAAGTAGGTTTCGTTGGGGCCGTTGGCGCCGGCCACGGCGAAGTCGTAGTTGTAGTATCCCTGCTTGAGCAGGGCGGTGGCGGTGTAGGTCTGGGTGGCCTCGTTGTACTCCATCTTGAACTCGTCCTTCAGGCGCCAGTCGGAGAGGGCGCCGAAGACGTACACCGGGCCGGGCGCGGGCTGGTCGCTCTTGAGCTGAAAGGTGGTGGCGGCGTAGTCGGCGTTGTAGCGGCCGTCGCCGTACTCGCGGCTTTCAAACACGCGCTGGCCGTTGGCATCCACGTACTGGTTGTAGGCGGTGGTGCCGCGGGGTATTTCGGGCACCAGCAGCACCGTGGTGGGGGCCACTTTAGCGTTGATGCGCTGCACGCTCAGGCCGGCGGCCTGGATGGAGCGGGTGTCGAAAAAGCGGTACTCACTCAGGCCCGGGAAGGCGTTTTCGTAGTTGAAATACTGGTAGTCGAGCCGCCGGTCGGCGTCGCGCACGAAGGTGGGGCGCAGGCCATAGCGGGCATTATCCCAGCGGAAGTTCTGGCGCAGCACCACCTTCACCTCCACGGCCGGGTTTACGAGCTGCATGCTGCCGTAGCCGATGCTGAAATCGAGCTGCTGCAGCGTGTAGCGCTGCTCGCCGCCGGGCGGAATGCCGGGCGCCAGGCTCACCTGCACCTGGTTTTCGTACACCACCAGGCGGCGCGAAAGCAGGGGCACGCCCGCCCCGTTCTGCACCACCCAAAGGTAGTTGCCGCTCAGCTTGGTGGCCGGGGCGGTGGTGCGGTAGTGGTAGTAGGGCGTTTTGGTGCCCACGCTGGTTTGGTAGCTGGTGATGAGAAACTCGTTGATTTCGTAGAGAAACTGCAGGTCGGTGAGCACAGAGGGCTTCCAGTCCACATCGCAGTGAATGAGCTTGGTAGTGAGCCGCTCGCTCTGCTCACCCAGCAGGTCAAACTCCAGCACGATGCCGCGGCTCTGGCCCAGCGGCACCACCGGCGGCTGGAAAATCTGGGTGTTCACACCGGTGCCCACGTAGCACTGGACGCTCTTGATATCAGGGTCGTAGATGTAGTCTTCGTAGCGCAGGGTGCGGTCGGCGTAGTACTCGGGGGGGCGCTGGCTGGTGGCGGTGCCGTTGGGGTCGGTGATGGGGGTGCCCAGCGGCACGCAGGCGGCCGCAAGCAGCAGGAAGGACAGGCAGGGGAGGAGGCGCATGGTACGAAAGTAGCGCCGCGCCGCGCTACGTTCCCTTCCGCCCCGCCACCCCTCCGCCGTTTTCGCGTAGATTTAGCCCGCTAAATGCGCCGTTGCGCTCCCTGTTTCGTCTCGCTCCTATCTATGAAAGCCCTTCTCATTTCCACCCTGCTACTTTGCAGTGCCACGCTGGCCCACGCCCAGGGCAAAGTGGCCAACTACTCCTACGGCAAGCCCGGCACGGCCAGCTACGAACACTTCAGCTTCTGGACCCAAGATGGCCAGCGCGGCGAGCTCAGCTACACCTACGGCAAGGACCGCAAGGAGTCCAAGCTCACCTATCTCGGACCGGATAAGGTGAACGGCAAGCCCGCCTTCAAGGTCCAGTTTCCCAATAAGCACATTCTATACATCATCCCCAGCGGCACCACCCTGCGCGTGACCGACAACAAGCTGGCCGCCCAGAAAACCTACCGCTGGGAATACGAAGGCCCCGTCAACGGCATCGGTACCTTCTGCCAGCCCTGCGCCGAGGACGAAAAAAAAGCCATGCAGCTGGTGCAAAGCGCTTATATGAAGTAGAATAATGACTGCCAAAAAAGAGCTGTCACCCGCGCAGCGCATTGACCTGCTCCGCACGCTGCAAGCCCGTTTCGAGCAGCACCCGCAGCGCCACCCCGGCCTGGAGTGGGCGGCGGTGCAGGCCCTGCTGGAGGCGAAACCGGAGAAACTTTGGTCGCTCGACGATATGGAAACCACCGGCGGCGAGCCCGACGTGGTGGGCCACGATGCGGCGACGGGCGAATACCTGTTCGTGGACTGCGCGGCCGAAAGCCCGGTCGGCCGCCGTAGCATTTGCTATGATTTGCAGGGACTGGAGTCGCGCAAGGAGCACCGCCCCGCCCACAGCGCTGTCGAAATGGCCGCCGAAATGGGCATCGAGCTGCTCACCGAAGCGCAGTACCGCGAATTGCAGCAGCTGGGCACCTTCGATGCCAAGACCTCGAGCTGGCTGCAGACGCCGGCGGACGTGCGCAAGCTCGGCGGGGCCATCTTTGCGGATTACCGGTTCGGGCGCGTCTTTGTGTATCACAACGGGGCGCAGTCCTATTATGGGGGACGCGGGTTTCGGGGGGCGCTGCGGGTGTGAACTCTAAACGCCCGCTTGCAGCAATAACGGCGGCGGTCAAAACTAACCTAGCCGCTACCTAATAGCAGCCATATGAAAAACGAATTCACGCTAACGAGGCTAACTGAGTTGGATGGGGGGGCCAAAGAACGACTGCTTGATTTGTGGAATACCGAGTACCCGGAAAAACTGTCCCACAACCGGGAAGAGTTTGAAATCTATCTACAACGCTTGGACCGTGCAATGCATTTGCTGCTAGTAAATGAGCCGGGGGTGATAGGTGGCTGGGCTGTTGCTTTTGACCGGGAAGCTGAGCGGTGGTTTGTAATTATTCTGTCCGAAGCACTAAAAGGACAGGGGTGGGGGAGGAAAATGCTCGATGAGCTAAAGCAAACAGAAAGCGTACTAAACGGCTGGGTAATAGACCACGATTGCGACCGGAAAAAGGATGGCCAGCCCTACAAGTCACCGCTGGAATTCTATGAAAAATGCGGGTTTGCCGTGCTACACGATACCCGGCTTGAGCTTGAAAAAATATCGGCGGTAAAAATAAAGTGGACAGATGGCGAACAGGTTGTAACGAGAAAGCCCCGCCAGTAGCTTGACAGCAGTTGGCGGGGCTTTCCGTTTCAGAGAGACCTGCTTACATCTCGGCCAGGATTTCCCAGCGGTCATTCAGCTTCACCAGCTCCTTTTTCACCAGTTCGAATTTCAGGGTCGTGTCCTTGAGTTGGGCGGCGTTCTGGTATATTTTGGGGTCGGCCAACTCTTTTTCGTAGCCCGCCAGCTCCTTTTCCAGCTTGTCGATGTTGGCTTCGACTTCGGCCAACTCTTTCAGGGCTTTTTTCTGGTCGGGCGACGGGGTTTTGGCGGGCGTGGGGTCGGCTTTCTTTTCCTCCTTTGGCTGCGGCTTATTGGCCGAGGGGCTGGGGAGGCCGGCTTTCTTGGCGGCTTTCTCGCGGTCTTCCTGCCAGAGCTCGTATTCGGCGTAGGTGCCGGGGTATTCCTTGAGCTGGTAGTCTTCGATAAACCAGATTTTGGTGGCCACGTTTTCAACGAAATAGCGGTCGTGGCTGATGACGATGAACGTGCCTTCGTACTGCTCCAGGGCCTGGATGAGGATGTTCACCGAGACCATGTCCAGGTGGTTGGTCGGTTCGTCGAGGAGCAGGAAGTTGGCTTCGGAAATCAGGGTTTTGGCGAGGGCCACGCGGGATTTTTCGCCGCCGCTGAGCACCTTGATTTTCTTAAAAACCTCTTCGCCGGTGAAGAGAAAGGAGCCGAGCACGGAGCGCAGCTCCATGTCGTTGCGCTTGGAGCCGGCTTCGCTCATTTCCTGGAGGATTTCGTTGTCAAGCGTTAAGCTTTCGAGCTGGTGCTGGGCGTAGAACGACATGATGACGTTGTGGCCGAGCTGGTGCTTGCCTTCGGTGGGGGCTTCGGTGCCGGCCACGAGGCGCATGAGGGTGGACTTGCCCTTGCCGTTGGCGCCGATGAGGGCGATTTTGTCGCCGCGCTCGATGTGGACGTTGGTGTCGCGAAAGATGAGCTTCTGGTCGTACTTCTTGGTGACGTGCTCCATGCGCAGGATGTGGCGGCCGGGCTCAACTTTGAAGGTGAACTTCATATTGATTTTGGCGGCGTCCTGGGCTACGTCTTCGATGCGTTCGAGCTTGTCGAGGGCTTTGACGCGGCTCTGGGCCTGCTTGGCTTTGCTGGCTTTGGCTTTGAAGCGCTCGATGAAGCGCTCGGCCTGGCGAATCTGGGCCTGCTGGTTTTCGAAGGCGCCCTTTTGGATGAGGTTGCGCTCTTCTTTTTCTTCCAGGTAATAGGTGTAGTTGCCGGCGTAGGGGACGAGCTTGCCGCCGGTGACTTCGACGGTGGTGTTGGTGGTGCGGTCGAGGAAGGCGCGGTCGTGGCTGACGATGATGACGGCGCCCTCGTAGTCGGCGAGGTAGTTTTCAATCCACTTGATGGACGGAAGGTCCAAGTGGTTGGTGGGTTCGTCGAGCAGCAGCAACGAAGGTTGTTGCAGGAGGATTTTGGCAAGCATGACGCGCATGCGCCAGCCCCCGGAGAAGGATTTGAGGGGCTTCTGGAGCTCTTCGGTGCTGAAGCCGAGGCCTTCGAGGATTTCCTCGGCGCGGGCCTGCATGGTGTAGCCGCCGAGGGCTTCGAAGCGTTCCTGGAGGTCGGCGAGCTTTTCGACGAGGTCGTCGGTGTAGTTGGTTTCGAACTCGACCAGGATTTTCTCAATCTGGTCCTGGAGTTTCAACGCCTCTTCGAAGGCCTGCATGGCCACGTGCAGGATGCTTTCGTGGGTATCGTAGCTCAGCAGGTCCTGATTGAGGAAGCCCAGGGAGACTTCCTTGCTCATGGAGATGGAGCCGCCGTCGGCCTTGTACTCGCCCACGAGCAGGCGCAGCAGGGTCGATTTGCCGGTGCCGTTGAGACCGATGAGGCCGATTTTATCCTTCGGCTTGATGTGGAGGCTGGCGCTGTCGTAGAGCGTGCGGGAGCCGAAATGGAAATCTAAATCGGAAATCGATATCATTTGCGTCGGGGTAATTAGGGCAAAGGTACGCACGCGGGGGCGGGGTGCGGCAGGGTTGGCAAAGGTGTCAGTAAGGCTGGCGAAGGTGTCAGTAGCGTTGGACGGCCTGTCGGAAGCGCTGGCGAACGTGTCAGTAGCGCGGGACGCCCTGTCAGTAACGCGGGACAGCGTGTCGATGAGGCGGGACAACATGTCGAAGGCTCGGGACAACGTGTCGATGAGGCAGGACAACATGTCGATGAGGCGGGACAACGTGTCGAAGGCTCTGGACTACGTGTCGGTAACGCGGGACAACATGTCGATGAGGCGGAACAACAGATGAAGGCAATAAAAAAGGCTGCTTCCGGGGAAGCAGCCTTTGGTAGGGGGGATTAAGGCCGCCAGGGGCGGTGGCGGTCGTAGACAAGCAGGGCCAGGCCGAGCATGAACTGAGAGGTGCGCTGGTGGTAGGCGTAGGTTTGCTGCTGGTAAGTGAAGGATTGGGTGAAGGGCGTGAGGCTGTGCTCGTAGCGGGCGCTGAGCTCGAAGCGCCAGAGCTGCAGGCCCAGGCCCACCTGGCCGAGCAGCTGCACGGGGCGGGTGGCGGCGAAGAGGCTGCCGTAGAGCGGCTGGAGCTGGGTTGGGTAGTCGGCGGAGCTTTGGCGGCGGTGCAGGGCCAGCACGGGGCCGGCCAGCAGGTGCAGCCGCTTGCCGAGGTGGCGGCCGGCCAGCAGGGCTACTTCGGCCCGGCGGAGGCGGGGGTAGAGGTAGCTGACGGTTTGGGGGTAAGGGGCGGTGGCGGTGGGGTAGTAGGCAATACTGGACTGCTGGCCGAGCACGGAGGTGTAGGCCAGCTCGGGCTGCGCAAACCAACGGCCGGCCCCGAGGCCGAAGCGGGCGAAGGCGCTGAACCGGTCGCCGGTGTCGTCGGTGCGGGAGGCGTCGGTGTCGGTTTCGATGACGTATTCTTCGACCTGGATGCGGCGCTGGCGGGCCCAGGTCTGGCCCAGGGTGAAGTGATAGCCGAGGCCGAGGGCTTCGAGGCGCTGGGCGGGGGCGGCGAGGGGCAGCAGCAGAAAGCCGAGGAGAGTGGCTTGGAGGGAGGCGGCGGTCATCCTATTAACTAAAGCGGAAGGCTACTGCACTACCAGCTGCTGGCGGGTGGTGCCGGCGGCGGTGCTAAGGGTGAGCAGGTACACGCCGGGGGCGTGGCCGCGCAGGGACAGGGCAAGCTCGGGCTGGAGGCCAGGGGTGGTGGTGCGGAACACTTCGCGGCCCAGGGCATCGGTGATGGCTACGGTGGCGGGGGCGGCGGGCAGGGGCAGGCGGAACTCGCCGGTGAGGCTGGGGTTGGGGTAGGCAGGCTGGGCGGGGCGGGCGGTGGGGCGGGTGGCCAGGGCGGTGGCGCCGAGGCGGTAGATGCCCAGGCTGGTGGCATCGGCGCGGGAGGCGCCGGACCAGACGGCGGTGGGACCGTGGGCGGCCACGCCGACGTGGTACTGGGAGGTTTCGAGGGCGGTCCAGGTGGCGCCGAAGTCGCGGGAGTAAGACGAGCCGACGTCGTTCGGGCCGAGGTCGCCGGCGCCGACGGAGAGGAGTAGATTGGTGCCGGGCACGCCGGCGATGCCGGCGGAGAAGAGCGGGCCGGTGTGGGGGAGCAGCTGCCAGGTGAGGCCGCCGTCGGTGGTGGCGTGGAGGTACTGCTGGCTGGTGGCGCCGTTGACGCTGACGGTGATTCCGTGGGCGGCATCGGTGAAGGCGACGGCGTACTGCTCGGCGGCCACGGTGTTGGAAACGGCGGCCAGCCAGGTGTCGCCCTGGTCGGGGGAGGTGAAGACGCGGCCTTCATCGGTGGCAAACCAGAGGAAATTGCCGATGGCGACGGGGGCGAGGACGACGCCGTTTTCGTCGGGCAGGGGGGCGGGCACGCTGGCGGCGGGGCGCCAGGTGAGGCCGCCGTCGCGGGTGACGAAGATGGCGAAGGTATCGGTGGGGGCGCTGAGGGGGTCGGCCACGGCGACGCCATTGGTGGGGGTGAAGAAATGGACGAAGTTGGGCAGGGCGGGGCCGAAGTTGGGGGCGGCGGCGGGGGCGGTCCAGGTGGTGCCGCCGTCGGTGGTGTGGAGCAGGCGGCCGCCGCTGGTGGCATTGGCGATGGTGACCCAGGCATCGAGGGCGCTGGTGGCGCTGACGCTGGTGAGGAACTCGGTGGCGGTGAGGGTGGGGACGGGGCGGCGGGTCCAGGTGGTGCCGCCGTTGGTGGTGAGGGCCACGCTGCGGTTGGCGAAGCTTTCGTCGTAGCCGGCGGCCCAGAGCACGTTGGCATCGACGATGGCGAAGCGGTAGGCGAGCACATCGGGGGTGTCGAAGGTGAAGGGCTGGGCCACCCACTGGGCGCGGGCGGGGAGGGTAAGCAGGAGCAGGAGGAGGGATAAGAAGTAGCGGTAGGAGCTCATGAATTGGGGGGAGGTCATTTGGTAAAAGGAGATGAGGAAGGATTAGCGGCCGAGGGCCAGACCGAGGCGGAAATCGAGGAGGAGGTTGAGGGAGTTTTTGGGGAAGAGGGGGCCGAGGCGGGGGCTGAGGGGCAGGGGCAGGCCGGCCATGAGGTCGAAGAAGCCGTAGCGGCCGAGGCGGCGCTGGAAGCCATAGAGCAGGGCGGCTGAGGCGCGGAAGGACTGGCCCTGAGAGCCGTCGGAGGTGAAGGGGGTGCCGAAGCCGTAGCGGCCCAGGCTGCTGCCGAGGGCCAAGGAGAGGTAGTTGGCCGAGAAATTACTGGCGCTTTTGCCCTTGCGGATGCGCCGATTGAGGTTGTAGTAGTAGCGGGCGGCTACCTGGGATTCGACTTCGGCACCGGTGCGCCGGGCGGTGGTGGGGAGGGGGCGGTAGCGCAGCAGGGCGGGGCTGATTTCGGCCATTACCGACCAATTGGTGCGCAGCTTGTGCTCGTAGATGAAGTTGAGGCCGTAGCGGGAATCGGTGCTGGCGCTGCCGAAGGCGAACTGGGTGAGGCCGATTTTCCAGAGGCGGTGCTCTTCGATTTGGAGGCGGGTGAGCTTGCTGAGGCCGGCAAGCCAGGCGGCGTCGGGGTCGGAGTCGGCTACCGTTTCCTGGGTATAGCGCACGCCGGTGGTGTCGGGGAGGGTTTGGGCCTGGGTGGGGCGGGCGAGCAGCAGGATGGCGGCTAGCAGGGAGAGGAGGCGAGGGAGCATGGGAAAAAGTTTAGGGACGCTGGCGCGCGTCTCCGACGCGTGCCGACTGGGTTCGAGCCTCTGGCTCGTTACATAGAACATCGGGCAAGGAGTCGCTCGGGGGCGCGAGTCGGAGACTCGAACCCAGTCGGCACGCGTCGGAGACGCGCGCCAGCGGCCTTGGTCAGTACTTGATGAGCAGCGGGGGGAGGGTTTCGAGGGTGAGGGGGGCGTAGGAGGTTTCGACGCGGATGAGGGGAGCCGGGGCGGGGATGGGCACGTCGAGCGAGGGGTGGGTGGGGCGGCCGCGGCGGGCGGCGGCGAGGCTGGGGGGCACGGTGAGGGTGCCCTGGGCGGTGGCGAGGCGGTAGCGGAAGTGGTCGAGCTGGGGCACGGCGAGGGTGACGGCGCTGCGCTCGGCGTCGATGAAGGCGCCGAGCAGGGCGGCGGTGGGGGCGAAGTAGACGCTGCCGTAGCGGTTGCGGATGGTGTAGCGGCCAGCGGCCTGGGTGAGGCGCAGGGCCGACTTGTCGGCGTCGCAGGTGAAGGTGAGGTGGGTGTTGGTGGCCTGGAGGTCGGCGTAGCGGAGGGTGGTTTGGAGGCTGCCGCGCAGGTTCTGGAGGGTGATTTGGCCGAAGTCCTGGGTGAGCTGCTGGCGGCCGGTGAGGTCGAGCAGGAAGGTCTGGCCGTAGGCGTTGACGATTTCGACGGCGGCGGCGGCGGGCAGGTGGATGGTGAACTCGGCGCGGAGGTCGGCGCGCAGGGCGGGGGCGTTGGCGGGCAGGGAGAAGTAGTTGACGAGGTCGATGACGCCGCCGGATTGGCGGAGCTGGTGGCGGGCGGCGGGAAGGTCCTGCCCGGCGATGGCGCGGTCGGGATGGCGGGCGCTGAGGCGGAGGACGACCTGCACGGTGGGCTGGTCCCAGCCCTGCACGCGCAGGGTGGCTTTCTCGGCCCGGATGCGGACGAGGGTGCCGGGCGGGCAGGCAAAGGACTGCTCAAGGGTGCGGGTGAGCACCTGCACGGTGCGCGGGGCCTGGGCGTGGGCGGGGCCGGCGGCGGCAAGGGTCAGCAGGGTTAGTAGCAGAGGCCAGCTTCGTAAAAGAAACATCATGAGATGAGGAGCTGAATGAGGTCGCGGGTGAGGGTGGCTTTGAGGGTGGCGACCTGGACCTGGTGGCGGAGCATGTCGGGGCTGGGGCCGAGGCGGTGGATGGCTTGCTGGAGGCGCTGCTCTTCGGCGTCGAGCTCGGTGAGCTGGGCGCGCAGGTGCTGGAAATCGGCCGACTGGCAGACGGCGGGCAGGGCGCTGCACTGGGCGTCGATGAAGCGGCGGCTTTGCTGGGCGAGGGGGTCGGCGGCGGGGGCGGGCGGGGCGGGGAAGGCTTCGGCGGGGGCGGGTACTACCTCTTGGTGGTAGCTAATGGTGTCGCGCAAGGTGGTGGGGGCGGGCTTTACTTGCCAGATAGCGAAGACGAGCAGCACGGCGGCGGCGAGGCCAGCGGCTACGCGGTAGGCGGGCCAGAGGCGGCGGGTGATGGGCGCTGGCGCGGGGGTGGGCAGGGCGGTTTCGGCGTCGAGTTGGGCGGCGATGCGGAGCCAGAGGTCGTCGTCGGGCTCGTGGAGGGGGAGCGGGGGGAGGGCTTGGGCGGGGGCGGCTTCGGCGTCGAGCTGCCGGGTGATGCGGGGCCAGAGGGTGGCGTCGGGCTCGTGGAGGGGGAGCTGGGCGAGGGCGCGCTGGAGGTGGGGGCGGCCGGCTTCGGGAAGGTCGGGGGGCTGGCTCATGGCTGGAGGTGGTGGAGTTTGACCTGGAGCAGGCGCTTGGCGTGGTGGAGCTGCGATTTGCTGGTGCCCTCGCTGATGCTGAGCAGCTCGGCGACTTCACGGTGGAGGTAGCCTTCGACTTCGACGAGGCAGAAGACGGCGCGGTAGCCGGCGGGCAGCTCGGCGATGGCGCGCTCGAGGGCTTCGCCGGTGAGGGCGTCGTGCCAGGGCACGAGGGGCTCGGGGTGGTGCTGGGGGCGGTAGACTTCCATGCGCTGCTCCTGGCGCAGCACGCGCAGGGCGCAGCGCACCACGATGCCTTTGAGCCAGGCGGCTAGCGGGGCCTCCTGGCGGAACTGGGCGAGGCGCTGGAAGGCGGCGACGAAGGCTTCCTGCAGGGCATCCTGGGCCAGCTCACGGTCGCCGAGGATGCGCAGGGCGCAGGAGAAAAGGGCAGCCTTGTGGCGCTGGTAGAGCTGGTGCTGGGCCTGCCGGTCGTGGCGCAGGCAGGCGGCCAGCAGCTGCTCATCAGAAGTAAAGGAAAGGGGTAGAGGAGGGGCCACGCGGGATGCTTTGCCCTGGAATGCCGCGGGCGGGGGCAAAGGTTGGTTGGGGCAGGAAAAAAAGTTTGGGGGTGAGTGGTGGGAGCCTACTTGCAGGCGGTGGGAGGCCTCTCGCAGGTGGTGGGAGACTACTTGCAGGCGGTGGGAAGGTACTTGCAGGCGGTGGGAGCCTACTTGCAGGCGGTGGGAAGGTACTTGCAGGCGGTGGGAGAGGTCTGGACGGTGGTAGGAAGGTTCCGGCCGGTGGTAGGAGGGCTCTGGCAGGTGGTAGGAGAGGTCCGGCTGGTGGTAGGAGAGGTCCGGCTGGTGGTAGGAAGCATCAGACACAAAAAAGGCTGCTTCGGGGGAAGCAGCCTTTCGGTTAAGCCGGGACGAGCGGGTAGGCCACTGGCTTGGGGGCCTTGAGCTTGATGATGCCCAGTTTATTGAAGGTCCAGATGACGGGGTAGGTGGGGTCGAGCTCCCATTTTTTGACGCCGAAGTTGGGACGGTTGGGGAGCTTGTGGTGGTTGTTCTGGAACAATTCGCCGCCGGTGAGGAAGTCGAAGAAGAGAGAGTTGCGGCTTTGGTCGCGGTTGTCGAAGTTCTGGTAGCCGTATTTGTGGCCGGCCCAGTTGACGATGGCGCCGTGGAAGGCACCCATGGTGAAGTGGATGGGCAGCAGCAGATATTGCCACCAGGCGTTGGCGAAGGTGACATAGAACATAATATAGAGCAGGCCCCAGCCGAGGCGGCCGTACCACTGGTTGGCGAAGGCTTCGAGGGCGGGCCACTCGGGGTATTCGCCGGCGAAGCGCTCGGCCGCCACGGAAGTGCCGAAGACGCACTCCTGGTAGGCGGTGCGGGTCTTCCACATCATGGTGAAGGCGTTGGAAGAGTTATGCGGGGAGTGGGGGTCGAGGGGCGTGTCGGAGTAGGCGTGGTGCATGCGGTGCAGCAGCGCGTAGGCGCGGGGCGACATAAAGCTGGAGCCCTGCATCAGGAAGGAAAAAATAAAGAACACCCGCTCCCAGCCGTAGCTCATCGAGAACATGCGGTGGGCGGCGTAGCGGTGGTGGAAGAAGGTCTGGGTGAAGAGCGACAGGTACCAGTGGGCGAGGAAAAACGCCAGAATAATCATGGGCAGGGCCAGAGAGTGAGGGACATCACAGGTCGGAGAAAAGAAACCCGCGGCCCAATTGTCTGGTGGCTCTGTCGCTTCGGTTCAGCTAGTGCTGCTGGAAGATACCACAATTCAACCCAATGCGTGCGGAAAGGGCCAGCGGCAGGTCGGCCGGGCCCGGCTGCTTAGAAAAGACGTACCTTTTGGGCATGCAAGAATTAAAAACATCACTGGGGCGTACTTATCTGACCGTAGATACCGATGAAACCAACCGCTGGATTGCCGTGGACTGGCAGGGCTACCTCACGGCCGAGAGCATCAAGGAGGGGGCTAAAGCCTACACGGCGGCCCTGGCCGCCTCGGGCTTTGCCTGCGTGCTGAACGACACGCGCTCGGTGCGCGGACCCTGGGACCATACCATGGACTGGGTGATTAACGAGTGGGCACCGAATGCAGCGAAGGCGGGGCTGCAGTATTTTGCTCTGGTTTCGACGCCCGAAACGCTGGCCGACGGGTCGGCGGCTAACTTCTACGCGCAGCTCACGGCTTTTCATGCCGAGGTGTTCAGCACTACCGAAGAGGCCCAGCAGTGGCTGCTGGCGTGTCAGCAGCGGGGGTAGGGGTTTGGCTGGCAAACTTTAGAACGCCTTCACCAACATTATCAAAGAAGCCCTGCAACCACTGGTTGCGGGGCTTCTTTATGGGTGCCGACCGGGGCCTTTTACCGCGCGCCGGCCGGCGGCAGCGGGGCGGTATCCTGGGACTGGCTGAGCTTTTGGGCCATTTTCTGGGGCACGCCCACGCTGTGCAGGCCGCCGCTCACGATGCCCTGCCGCCAGAGCGAAAACACCGAGAAGCGGGGCTCGCGGCGCGAGGTCATCTCGCCGGTTACGAAGCGGCCGCCGGGGCGCGGGTTCTGGTCGCGGATGACGGCGTTGATGGCGCCGGTTTTGAGGCGGGTCCAGAGAGTTTTGTCGATTTTGTCGTCCTTCTTTTTATAACGCAGCTGCTGAAATTTTACGTCCGAGTAGCGGGCCCGCATGGTGCCGGTCACCTGTTTCTGGTCGCCGCGCATGGTGAAGTCGATGCGCTGCACCTGGCCGCTTTCGAAGCGCATTTCGCGGGTGGGCAGCAGCATGGGGTTGAGGATGGTGAGCTGGGCGGGGCCGAAATTGCCCCAGCCGGTGTGCCGGCCCAGCGGGTCGAGCAGGTAGGCGCGCAGGTGCACTTCCATGCGGCACTGGTTTTCGAGGTAGCCCACGGCGTAGCCGGTGAGGGGCGTGGCGGGCGTCTGGTGGTGGGTGTTGCTGAAATTGAAGATGGAGCCGCCGAAGCGGGTGAAGCGCAACGTGCCGGCAATAGGAGTGGCGGGGCTGCGGTAGACGCTCAGCAGGCGGCCGTTGCGCACGTCGAAGCGGCGCACGTCGAGCTTGAACTTGAGGCGGCGCACGGCCTCAGGGGTGATGTCGGAGGGGTAGGGGGTGAGGGGGCCGCGGCCGTCGCTGGCAATGTAGAGGCGGGGCCGCTCGGCGGTGAGGCGGCTGACGAATACGTCTTTGTCGTCGGCCAGCCGGGGGAAATCAACGCCCTGGAAGTTTAATTCGGCAATGCGCAGGGCAATGGTCGATTTCTGGTAGCCCACCCGGCGGTTGAGCTCGGCGGGCCGAAACCGGGGCGTGAGGGCCAGCCGGCGCAGGCGCACCCAGCCCTTTTGGGTGTCGAAATTCAGCTGCGCGATGCTGGCCGGGTACGTGGGCGCGCTAAAGGTGCCCGTGATGCGTCCCGACGAGCCCACCCAGCGCCGGGCATACAGCACCCGCCCCGAGCCGTTGCGCCCGGCCACCGAATCGACCCGAATACCCAAGCCTAATAAGTTGATTCCGCGTGCTACGGGTTGGTGGCTGAGCTCGGCAAAGGCCAGCCAGCCGTGGCGCACCTGTCCGGCCTTCAGGTCGGCCCGGCCCAGCAGCGGGGCCAGCATTTTCCACACCGGGGGCGGCGGCTGGTCGGGCGGCCAGAAGCTGAGCGAGGGCGATTCCAGTACCAGCGAATCGGCCTGAAAATGGCGCAGATGCTGCCAGCGGGCGGCTTTTAAGCCTTTGGCGCGCAGCTCGGGCAGGTTGAGCCGGAAGCGGGCGGCGCCGTGGCGGGGCTCGTCGGGCCGGGCGGGCCAGAGCTGCACGCGGCGCAAAGTCAGGCTCTGGCTGTCGGTGGAAAAGTAGGCCCGGCCCACGCGAATCTGGTGCAGGCCGCCGTCGAAGCGGGTGCCGCGCAGGGCTACCTGCCAGGCGGCGGCGTAGGCCAGGCGCTGGGTGTCGGCGGCGCCGGCGGCGGTGAGCAGCAGGTCGCGGGCAGTGAGGTTGGCGCGGCGCAGGCGGGCAAGGGGCTTGGCTTCGTTTTGGGCTACCAACTGGGCATCGTGCAGGCGCAGCAAGCCCAGGCGCAGGCCCGGGAGGCCCAGCGGCAGGCGCTGGTGCAGCGGGCGCGGGTCGGGGCAGGTGGGCTTTTTGGGGAAGCATTCCAGGGCAAAGCGCAGCGAGTCGAGGGCGAGGCTATCGACGGGCACTACCTCCTTGCGCCACACTTCCCACAGGCCCACGCCCGATACCGTGAGCCGGGCGGCGGCGGCGCGCAGGCGCGGCAGCGTGTCGGCTACCTGGGCGGCGGGGCGCAGGCGCAGGTAGCGCAGCTCAATGCTGCCACTGAACAGATGCGTGCGCAGGTCGCCGATTTTCAACTGGTACTGGCCGTGGGTTTGTTCGGCCACCTGCTTCTCCAGCTTTTGCTTCAGCCAGGGGTCCAGGAAGTACAGCGCCAGCCCAATTAGCAGCGCTACCGTGGCCAGAATGCCCAGCAGCCACCAAGCCCAGCGGTAGCGACGAGTGGGCGGCGAAGCAGGAACGGAAGGAGCAGAATCGGACACAACAACACAACAAGGCTGCCCCGCTAACGGCAAAGGGTATGCCCGGGGTTGTGCTAACTTGCGGCCATGAGCGTCGAATCTTCATCTGCCGAGGCCCTGGGACTAGCTGTGCTTCAAAATCTACAGCACAGCTTCGAAGCCGCCAAAAGCCTCGCCGACCGCGCCCTGGCCCAGCTCGCGCCCGCCGAATGGCTGCACGAGCCCGCGCCCGGCAGCAACAGCGCCGCCGTCATCGTGCAGCACGTGGCCGGCAACCTACGCTCGCGCTTCACCGATTTTCTGAGCACCGACGGCGAAAAGCCCACCCGCCAGCGCGAGCGCGAGTTTGACGCGCCCGCGTCGGCCGCCGCTATTCCGGCACTGCAGACCGAGTGGGACGCCGCCTGGATTATCTTATTTGATACCCTGGCTGGCCTCGAGCCGGCCGATTTGCTGCGTACCGTCACCATCCGGCACGAGCCGCACACGGTGCTGCAGGCACTGCAGCGCCAGGTGGCGCACTATTCTAATCACGCAGGCCAGCTGGTGCAGCTGGCCAAACTAATTCGGGGAAATGAGTTCGTCAGCCTTAGCATCCCACGCGGCCATAGCGACCAGTTTAATCAACAAATGCAAGCCGCAGCCAGTAAGTAGCACCATGCTTGCCATTACTTCGCTCCTGAGCCCGCCCGCTGCCGCGCGCATCAACCGCATCATCAAGAGCCTGGAAACGGAGTTTGGCCTCGACGACGTGCAGGCCACGCCCGACCCCCACATCACCTACCAGCTGGCCGGCGTGGGCAAGCGCACGGCACTTATAGATGTGTTGGCCAAGGTTGCCCGTCAAACCCAGCCGTTCGCAGCCTACACCACTGGCCTGGGCATTTTTCCGGGGCCGAATCCGGTTATTTATATTCCGGTGCTGCGCTCCGAGGCGCTCAATGCCCTGCACCGCCGGATTCACGAAGCTACCGCCCCGCTCTGCCTGCGCACCGACAAATTCAGCGGCGCCGACTGCTGGCTGCCGCACATCTCGCTGGCCCTGCACGACACCACCCCTGACCTGCTGGGCGAAGTGCTCCGCTACCTCAATGAACAGACGTTCAACCTGAAATTTCAGGTCGATAACCTCGCTATCCTGGAGCAGAAGGGGGATTTATTTCTGCGGCAGGAGGAATTCGCGTTTGGCAGCTGGCTGGAGTCGGAGCTGGTGGAGTAGCAGAACGTCATCCTGAGCCGAAGGCAAAAGGACCTCGCCCGCGCCATGTGGGGTAGTAATTTCTTTTCGTTGTAACGATTAGATTTACCAATCCAACCGGCGCGGGCGAGGTCCTTTCGCCTTCGGCTCAGGATGACGTTCTTTTTGCCTCGCCGCTCCTTACTCCACCGTCGGCGGCACCTGCGTCCCATTGTCCAGCGACTGCCACAAGTACTTGCAAGCCAGCGACCGGTACGGCCGCCAGCCCTCCGCAATCTGCAGCATGCGCCTCTGCAGCGCCCGGCCGGTTTCCTCCAGGCCGTAGAGGCGGCGCATGGCGTTCTGCACGCCCAGGTCGCCTTCGGAGAACACGTCGGGCTGGTCGAGGGCGAACATCTGCAGCATCTGGGCCGTCCAGCGGCCCACGCCTTTTATCTGGGTAAGGTGTTGGGTGAAAGTGTCTTCTTCCAGCTGGCTGAGGTGCTCGTAGTCGAGCAGGCCGCGCTCGTTGTACTCGGCAATGGCTTTTAGATAACCAGCTTTCTGGCGCGACAGCCCGGCGCTACGTAGCGTGTCTTCGTCCATCGCCAGCACCTCGCGCGGTTCGGGGTAGCCCTCGGGCGGAAACAGCGCCTGAAATCTTTTCCAGATGGCTGCGGCCGCCTTAGTCGAAATCTGCTGGCTGACAATGGCCCGCAGTAGCGCCAGATACAAATCCTCGTGCGGCCGGGGCTGAATTTCGCGGCCATTGGCAATGATGGCCGCCAGGCGCGGGTCGGCGGCCGAGAGGTGCGCGGCGGCGGTTTTGACGTCGTAAGTGAAGGCGGGTAGGGGAGTGGTGAGCATGGATTCGTAGGAGTAAAGGGAAAGTGTCAACCCCAAAAGCTCCCTTGAGGTTCGCCGCCTAATAGGGCGCCGCCGCCAGCGCCTGCTGTACCCGCTCCACGCCCGCGTCGTCCACGTCGAGGTGCGTCACAAAGCGAATCCACTGCGGGCCGAAGCTGCTGGCCCGAATACCTTGCTGTTCGAGATACGCCAGGAAATCGGCGGCTGGCACGTAGTCGTGCAGGCGGAACATGATGAGGTTGGTTTCCGGGGCCAGCACTTCGGCCACGTAGGCTTGCTGCTGCAACATATCAGCTAGCTGAGCGGCGCGACGGTGGTCGTCAGCCAGGCGCTCAATGTTGTTTTCCAAGGCATAAATTCCCGCCGCCGCCAGATATCCAGCCTGCCGCATCCCGCCGCCCATGACCTTCCGAATCCGGCGGCATTTCCTAATAAACGCCGCCGAGCCCAGCAACACCGAGCCCACCGGCGCGCCCAGGCCTTTCGAAAAACAAACGGAAATAGAGTCGAATAGCTGCCCGTAGTCTTCACTGCGCTGCCCGGTAACCACCAGCGCATTAAAAATGCGCGCCCCATCCAGGTGCAGCGCCAGTCCCTCGCGCTTGGTCAGCGTGGCAATCTGTTGCAAGTCGTCCCAGGCGTAGCAGCTGCCGCCGCCGCGGTTGTGGGTATTTTCGAGGCACACCAGCCGCGTGGTGGGGTAGTGCACGTTTTCGGGCCGGATGGCGGCTTCGATTTGAGCGGCGGTGAGGCGGCCGCGCTGGCCGGGCAGCAGCGCCACGCTGGCTCCCGAATGAAAGGCAATACCGCCCACTTCCCAGAGGTAGACGTGGGCCGTTTGCTCGCAGATAACTTCGCTCAGCGGCTCGGTGTGGGCCTTGATGGCAATCTGGTTGGTCATGGTGCCGGAGGGGCAGAACAGCCCGGCTGCCAGGCCGAACCGGGCGGCGGCGGCTTCTTCCAACGCCCGCATGGTGGGGTCTTCCTCGTACACATCGTCGCCGACGGGTGCGGCCTGCATGGCGGCCAGCATGGCCGGCGTGGGGCGCGTCACGGTATCAGAGCGCAGGTCGATAATGGGCGGGTTGGCAGCGGCGGTGGTCGTCATAAGTCGGACAAAAGTAGCCGTTGCCGAACCGGTTGGCAGCGTTCAGCCGCTTCAGAAGCAACAAAATGCCTAATCGACTTGCACTTCCCGGCCAAAAGCCGTACTTTTGCCCTCCCTTTCGTAAGACTCTGGATTTTTAAACTTACCGGCCATGTCCGTTACCCGCCTGAAGCGCAAGCACCGCAAGAACATCGCGCGTGCCAACAACAAGCAGAATATCATCAAGAACCTGCTCCGTACTCCTGTCCTCAAAAACGTTGACCTGGAAGAGCTGAAGTCGCGTTTCACCACCTCGGCCGCCAACGCCTAACCTCTTTTCGCCATGTCCGTTACCCGCCTGAAGCGCAAGCACCGCAAAAACATTGCCCGTGCCAATAACAAGCAGAACATCATCAAGAACCTGCTTCGCACGCCCGTCCTCAAAAACGTGGATATCGAGGAGCTGAAGTCGCGCTTCGGCACCACGGCTACGGCTAAGAAAGACGAAACCAGCATCCTGAACTCGGTGAAGAACGCCGCCAGCGCGGCCGTCGATAAAGTGAAAGAAGTGGCCGCCGACGTCGCCGACGCTGTTTCGCATTCCAGCGTGGTTGAAAAAGCCAAAGAAGCTGTGAGCGATGCCGTAGAAGCCGTGTCGCACTCCGAAGTAGTGGAGAAAGCTTCGCACGCCATCAGCGACGCCGTTGATAAAGTGAAAGAAGTGGTGTCCGGCGACAAAACTGCCGCCAACGCCAAAGCTTTCGACGATGCCGAAGCCGTAACCAAGCCCGTCAACGAAGACGGTCAGGAAGGCGAGCACCCCAAGCCCGAAATTGCGCTGTAAGCTTTTTGAGCTATAAGCTCAAAGAAAGCGCCTGTCGAAAGATGGGCGCTTTTTTCGTTATCTGTCATGCTAAACGCAGTGAAGCATCTTATCACGGCTGAACGAGACACTGACTCAATCGTTCCAGCGCGATAAGATGCTTCACTGCGTTCAGCATGACAGTTCCGTATTTAACACAACAATAAGGACTACCGCCCCCGCTTTCCCAACTCCACGGCCTGCAAATCCACCACCTTTCCGCGCTCGATGCCAAAGCGCAACAGCGTGCGCATCTGGTGAAACCCGTGCTGCCCGGCTGCCCCGGGGTTGAGGTGTAGCAGCCCTAGTTTCGGGTCGGGCATGACGCGCAGGATGTGCGAATGGCCCGTAATGAACAGCCCCGGCCGCGCCGCCGCCAGCAGCGGCCGGGCGGCCGGGGCGTAGTGCCCCGGGTAGCCGCCGATGTGCGTCATAAGCACCCGCAAGCCTTCAATTTCAAAGTCCTGCACCAGCGGTTGGGTCTGGCGGACGTCCGCGCCGTCGATATTGCCGTACACGCCCCGGAAACGCGGGGCGAGGTCTTCCAGGGCCTCGACGACTGCTGCATCGCCGAAATCGCCGGCGTGCCATATTTCGTCGCAGTCGCGCAAGTGGTGCGTAATGCGGTCGTCGAGGTAGCCGTGGGTATCAGAAAGCAGGCCAATGCGCGTCATGCTGCAAAGATGCAGCCCCGGCGTCCTAAACCGGCCCGGCCGCGTATCTTGCACGCCGTTGTTGGTGCCAGCCGGCGGCGGGTGCCATGCTGGCCTCGTAAGCAGCGTTCGGGCCAATATCATTCTTTCATTTCGATTTCTCCGATGAATATTTTCATCAACGACATTCCGCTGGTTATCAAAAAGGCCAGCGAAAAAATTTACAAGCATAAGTTCGACCTCGTCCTCAATCCCGAAGACGAGTTCACGTCGAAAGACCTGATTGGCGACGTGCTGGTGCGCGACGCCACCACGCAGTTCATCGACCGCCTGCTGCGCCTCATGGAAGTGAAAAAGCTCAAAAAGCTGAAGTCGCTGACTATGACGGTGAAAAAGAAAAAA
This sequence comes from Hymenobacter aranciens, assembly GCF_030580865.1. Taxonomy (GTDB): domain Bacteria; phylum Bacteroidota; class Bacteroidia; order Cytophagales; family Hymenobacteraceae; genus Hymenobacter; species Hymenobacter aranciens. The sequence goes on from NZ_JAUQSY010000010.1 coordinate 66,168, forward strand.
TATATCACCCTGCACTTCAAGGACCAGTTCAAAATAGCCAAGGCCGCTGGCGGCCTGGTAGTGAAAGGCGACCAGGTGCTGATGATTTACCGCTTGGGCAAGTGGGACTTACCCAAAGGCAAGCTCACCCGCGACGAAGACACGGCGGCTGGCGCCATTCGCGAAGTGGAGGAGGAAACCAACATCAAGCTGGAACTGGGCGAGCAGTTGCCCAGCACCTGGCACAGCTACGCCTACAAAGGCAACAAAATGCTGAAAAAAACCAGCTGGTACGTCATGAAGTGCCTCGACGACACGCTGATGAAGCCCCAGGCCGAGGAGTATATCGAAGAAGTGCGCTGGATGAGCCCCAAGGAAGCCCTGGCCAAGCTGGAGGATTCTTACGCTTCCATTGCCCTGGTGATGCGCCATTACCTCAGCACAATAGGCAACAAAAAGGAGGCTTCGCCCACCGAGAAATAATGCAGTTTCGTATGCTCCGCTGGCTTGGGCTGAGCGTGGTCGCTGGCCTGGGGCTGGCGGCCTGCTCCGGTGTGCACGACCCGCACAAGCCAGTGCCAGCCACGGCAGCGAAGTCCGCGCCAGTGCCCGTGGAGTATGACGTACCCAGTCTATTAGGTCTGAACGCGGCTGAGCTAATAGTGCGTCTCGGCCCGCCCGTACCCGCGCCGGCCGACTACCACGACCCCGTGACGCTGCCCCTCGAGCAGCGCGGCTCGCCGAATGATTCGACGGCACTTTTTCAAGCCGGTAAGCTGCCCATTGTGGCAACCTTCGATGCAAAAAGCCACCAGGTTATCGACTTGGTGGTAGTGGGTCCGGACGAAGAACGACTGATGCAACAGGCCAACCTCGACCTGAATGCCAGGGATTATCTGCTGCTGGCCGTATTCAAAGCCCGGCCCGTTGGTAAGTTCTTAGGCTTTCGCGTGGTGGCCCGCAATTTGCCGCAGCCCTAGCTGCCCGCCGCCGGCAGCGGGAAGGGCACGAAATCCGTCACGTCGCCGCCGAAACGGTGAATCTCGCGGATGATGGTGCTGCTGATGGCTGCCAGTACGGGCGAGGTAATCAGGAATACGGTTTCCAGGTTCGGGTTGACATGCCGGTTGGCTTGGGCAATTGTGTTTTCGTATTCGAAATCAGTGGTATTGCGCAGGCCACGCAGCAGGTAATTAGCTCCGACTTCGCGGGCGTATTCGGCCGTCAGGCCTTTGAATGAACATATTTCCACCCGGGGCTCGTCGTGGAAAACGCCGCTTATCATCTCCACCATCTGCTCCACGGGCAGGTAGCGCTGCTTGCTGCTGTTGTTGCCAATGGCCACAATTACCTTATCGAACAGCGTCGTACCGCGCCGCACTACATCAAGGTGGCCGTTGGTGAAGGGGTCGAAGGAGCCGGGAAAAAGGGCAATGCGGGACATGGTTTTTGAGTTATGAGTTGCGAGTTAGTAATTATGAGTTATGAGCAAGATGTTTGATTTACAGTTCTTAACTCATGAATTTTAACTCATAACTCAAACAAAGTGTAAGCTCAGCAAATCGAAATAACGGTGCTCAAACACATCATCGAGCCGGTAGCTATACTGCACGGCGGGCGGGCGGGGACCAAGGCGCACCTGGCGCAGATAGGTGCGGAGCAGCGAGAAAATAGCCGAGTCGTGCAGCAGCTCGCCCCACACCGCTACCTCATCCTGGTCGGGGTTGAGGCCTAACTCCTGCATTACCAAAATAGTGTAGTACAGTACATCTTCGGCAGTAGTGAAAGCAAAGACATTACAGTATTCCAGGTACTGGCCCAGCACGATAAGCGTCAGCTCACCGTGCCCCAGGTTGAGGTAGAGGCGGCGCGGCGAGCCCGCCGGGCGCTGGTGCGCCACGCCGGCCAGCAGGGCGCTGGTATGGTGCAGTACCCGGCCGCTGTTGCCATAAGTGTCGCTTAGCCAATCAGTGAGGCTGGTGTCGGCCGCGTAGATATTGACCAGCTCCAGGTTGGGATGCACGAAGTGGCGGGCCGTTTCGGTGGCGGGTAGCACGTGGTGCAGGCGTAGCGCGGCCTCTTCGTCGCCAGGGCGAAAGAGTGGCGCGGGCAGCAGCGTGAAGGCCCGCCCGGTGACGGCCAGCCGCACTTCGTTCCAGCCGCGGCGGCCCAGAAAATCGTGCTGCTCGGCCATCGCGGGCAGGGCGGCGGTAGGTAGCTCGTATTCTTCCAGTGCCACAAACTTACGCCGCTCGCTGTCGACCACGGCAAGGCGAAGCCGATTGCTTCCCGTGGTGAGGTACAGGTTGTAAGCGTCCAGATTGCCGGTGTCGAAAGCATCATCGCGGATGCGCAGCAGGGGCGAAGCAGGAATCAAAACGGACGAAGCAGCGGCAGGAGCAGGCACGGAAATTCAGGCCAGGTCAGCGGCCGGGCTTAAAGATACGGGCGCGGAATTTTATGCGCCCGGCACCTCCCGTTTATTAGCGCAATCGAACCTGCGGCACAAAAACGTCGTCGGGGCTCAGAATGAGGCCCAGTACCGGGTGCACCTGCGGCGGGGGCAGGTGTAGCAGCTGCCGGGGCGTCAGCCAGGCCAGCTCGGTAATAAGCTGCTGGTCGGCCGCGTGCTCGGGGTCGAGGCCGAGGCGGGGCTGCGCGGTTTCATCCTCCGCCGTCACTTCAAAAAACAGCTCCAGCGCCTGCAGCCGGTTGGCGCTGAACTCGTGCAGATGCAGGAAACGCCCCACCCGCACCGTCAGGCCGGTTTCTTCCCGAAACTCGCGCACCAGCGCCTCGCGCAGCGTTTCGCCAAATTGCCAGCCGCCGCCTGGGGGCGACCAGAACGGCGCCCCACCCGCCAGCAAACCCCGGTGAGCCGCCAGCAGCAGCGCCCCGTCGCGGAGTAGCAGGCCGCCGACGCGCACCCGCACCCGGTCGTGGTAGGCGGCGAGCAGGAAATCGGGGGCGGGGGAATCGGTCATAGTAAGTTGAAGCGTTTGGTGGGGCTATACGCGGGCCGCTGGGCGCAGGAATTGGTTTTTGCGAGGAAATAACAGTATGCTGGCGCTGCTCTGCTGACAACGGCCACCGCTTCCTGCTTATTGCCAGAAGTGCGTGGGGTATCTTTGGCATTCTGTACCCGCGCATTCAATTCGTGTCCGATTCTACTCCTACCGACCTCGAAATCCGCATCCGGCGCAAGCTGGAGCGCCAACACTTCATGCACCTCATCGGGGCCGACCTGACGAGTATTGCGCCCGGCCGCATCACCGTGGGGCTGCCGCTGGGCCAGCAGCACCAGCAGCAGCGCGGCTTTGCCCACGGCGGGCTGGTGGCCACGCTGGCCGATTTGGCGGCGGGCTTCGCGGCCGTCACCCTGGTGCCGGATAACTATGGCGTGGTGACGGCCGAATTGAAAGTCAGTTACCTGCATCCGGGCGTGGGCCAGCAGCTCAGGGCCATCGGCTGGGTGCTGAAGGCCGGGCGCCGCCTGCACTTCTGCGAAGCTGAAGTGTGGTGCGATGAGCTGCTCATTGCCAAGGCCTCGGCCACGATGGCTGTGGTAGAACCGAGTTAAATCTGACTGATGCTTACCCGCCGCATTCCCTCCGTCCGCGACTACTTTCCTTACGAGCCTACTGGCGACCAGGCCACGCTTTTTGCGCAGCTCGATGAGTTTCTGCGCGACGAGCTGCCGGGCCGCAAAGCCTTTGTGCTACGCGGCTACGCCGGCACCGGTAAAACCACCGTCATCAGCGCGCTGGTGCAGTGGCTGCACGAGCGCCAGCGCAAATACACGCTGATGGCCCCCACCGGCCGCGCCGCCAAGGTGATGGCGGGCTACGCGGGCGTGGCCGCCAGCACCATTCACAAGAAAATCTACCGCCAGACCAGCGGCTCACCCTCCGAGCGGCTCAATTTCCAGCGCCAGCCCAACCGCCAGGAGCACATGCTCTATATCGTGGACGAAGCCTCGATGATTTCGGATGAGAAGTCGTTCGGGGAGAGTGGCTTGCTGGACGATTTGATGGGCTACGTGTTCGAGAAATCGACTAACCGCATTCTGCTCATCGGCGACACGGCGCAGCTGCCGCCGGTGGGCCAGCTCCTGAGCCCGGCCCTCGACCCCGAGCTGCTGGCCCATCGTTACCGCGCCCGCGTCGATAGCGTGGAGCTGCGCCAGGTGATGCGGCAAGCCCAGCAGTCAGGCATTCTGGTGAATGCGACGGAGCTGCGCGAGGAACTGCGGCAGGAAACGCCCGAAATTCAGCTGCATACCAAGGGCTACAACGACATTTTCAAGATGGGCGGCGACAAGCTCGAAGACGGCCTGCGCTGGGCTTACCGCAACTTCGGGCACGAGAATACCACCATCATCTGCCGCTCCAATCGCAACGCCAACCAGTATAACCAGCTCATCCGGCGGGCGTTGTTCGATGCCGAGGAGGAGATTGAAGGTGGTGACTACCTGATGGTGGTGCGCAACAATTATTTCTGGCTGCCCAAGGATTCAGAAATTGGCTTCCTGGCCAACGGGGACTTCCTGCAAATTACCAAAATCATTCGGCGGGAGGAGATGTATGGCTTCCACTTTGCGCAGGCCCAAGTGCGGCTGGTCGATTATCCCGACGAGCCCGAAATCGAAGTGAAATTGCTGCTCGACACGCTTCACACCGAGTCGCCAGCGCTGCCTTCGGACCGGAATAATGCGCTGTATCAGGCGGTCAGTGAAGATTATGCCGACCTGAAAACCAAGGCCGAACGCTACAAGCAGATGAAGCAGGACCCGTACCTCAATGCCCTACAGGTGAAATTTGCTTACGCCCTCACTTGCCACAAGGCGCAGGGTGGGCAGTGGCAAGCCGTGTTTGTGGACCACGGCTTTCTGAAACCCGACGAGCCGCTGGCGGGCGAGTTTGCCCGCTGGTTGTACACGGCCATCACGCGGGCCTCGGAAAAATTGTTTTTGCTTAATTTCCAACAGAAATTACTGGCCGAACTGCCCGAGGAATAAACTTTTTGCTTGCCGGAAGCCTTTGCAAACGAAATAACGGCATGGTTGTCCGAGAGAGCTATTCACCGGAATTTCATGCCAGTGCCCGCAAATTGGCAACAGATTTGCAGGCTCGCCGGAAACCCTTAAATTTGTCAAACTTCATTCTTACCAACCGTTTTAATCCCATGAAAAAAGTACTGTTCCTGGCGCTGAGCCTGACTGCTGCTGCTTACACCGCTCAGGCTCAGGCCGCAAAGCCAGCCAACGCCGTCGAGAAAGTAGCCGGCCCGGCTATCACCTTCGAAGAGTCGAAATACGACTTCGGCTCCGTCGTGCAAGGTGGCGTGGTGGACCACGTATTCAAATTTAAAAACACTGGCACCCAGCCGCTCATCATCTCCAACATCGGCGTAAGCTGCGGCTGCACCACCCCGGAGTGGACCAAGGAGCCCGTGGCTCCCGGCAAATCGGGTACCATCGCTGCGCACTTCAACAGCGCCGGCAAAATGGGTATGCAGAACAAAGTGCTGACCATCGAGTCGAACGCCACGGGGGGTAACGTAACTGTAGCTCTGGTGGGCGAAGTGAAAGAAGCTACCGCCGCCAGCGCTGCTACCAACGCTCCTTCCCAAATGACTGTAGACTCGGCTCCGGGTGTTAAAGTTGACGCGAAAGGCGACAAGCAGAAAATGAAAGTTGATGGCCGTAAAGCCAAAGTGAAGACCAAATAAGCTCTTCCGCTTTTTGCTGAATAAGAAAAGGGCGGCCCAGTTGGGCCGCCCTTTTGCGTTTTATCAGAATTTGATTGCTTACAGTTCGCGGACGGCCCAGGCCAGACTTAGCCAGCCTGCTAATAGAAGCAGGCCCCCCACCGGTGCCACCATGCCCATTTTGGTGATGCCCGTGAAACAGAGCACGTAGAGCGAGCCGCTGAAAATAATGATGCCGCCCAGCCACAGCCAAGCCGTGGTGCCCAGGCCGCGCAATTCGGGCCGCACCGCCCACAGAATGCCCACGGCGGCCAACGCCAGCACGTGGTAGAACTGGTAGCGCACGGCGGTTTCGAAGGTATCGAGGCGGCCGGCGCGCTCCAGCATGTCGTGGAGCTTGTGGGCTCCGAAAGCCCCGATGGCCACGCCCAGGCTGCCCAGCACACCCGCCAGCTGCAAGATGATTTTTGCAGTCATAGTATTGAAGGTAAATTGGTTTGAAAGTATCAGCGCTGCAATGCATTGTGCGCTGCTCGCTAGCGGCTGCAAGTTACGGCCCGAATAGGGTAGAGGCTTATATCTGGCGCTTCAGCCGTACAATGGCAGTGTGCAGCTCGCCATCGGCGCGCCGCAATACCAGAATGATGGAGCGGCCGTGGGAGGAGTGCAGCAGATGACTGATTTGTGTAAGCGAAAAAGCGCTGGCCGCCATAAAATTGACGGATACCAGCTCTTCATCGGGCTGGATGCCAGCCTCGGCAGCTGGCGAGCCAGGAGCTACGCGCAACACTAGGAAGCGGTGCAGGTTGGGGCCGACGGCCAGCAGGTCGAGGCCGCTCATGTCGTGCTCGAAGGGTTCGTTGAAGTGCAGGTTGGGCCGTAGCCAGAGGCGCTGCCGGGAGTAGTCGATAGTGAAGGCGAAGCGTTTGAGGGATTCAAAGCCGAGGTTGCCATTGCGATGTACATCGGCCCGGCCGTGTACATCGGCCACGTCGGGAAAAGAAGTCAGTACCGAGCGGAGCTGGTAATGGCCGAGCCGCAGCTCGGCTACCCGTCCCAGTTGCCCGCGCACCACGCCGGTGAGGCCCCGGCCTAGTTCGGCAGGTAGCTGCTGGGGGGGCAGTTGCAGTTGCGGGTGCGAGCCGGTTTCGAGCGACAGCGCATGGCCGGCGCCAGTGTCAATCACCAGTTTTAGAGGTATTTGTAATGAATCGCTCAGGTGTACGGGTACCGTTACATAGGCCTTGCTGCGCTCAATTTGCAGCGGCAGGCTGGCCCAGTGGGGGCTGCGTGGTGCCTGAAAAGCGGCGGATGGCTGCAGCACCAGCATGCTTTGCTGCGGTAGCACCGTGACGACGAAGCTGTGGAAAAATTCGGGGCCCAGAATGCCGTGGATGGGCATACCCACGTAGCCCGAAAGGTTGAGCACATCTTCCGACAGTACCAGCATACTCATGGCTGGCGCCTCTATGCCTGGCATAGTCAGGCGCAGGTTATCAAGCTGATAAGCTAGTAGGCTGGTGGTCTGGCCACCGGCCCCTATCACCCGAAATTTCTCGCCGCGCCGCAGGCCCAGCGAATCGGCTAGGTGGGGGCTGGTGATGATGGACGTGCCCGCCCCGGTATCGAGCAGGAAATTATACGGCCCGGTGCCGTTAATTTTGGCGCTCACAATGATGAAGTTGCGCTGCTGCTGGAAAGGCAGTCGCACCCGCTTTCTCGTGGGGCGCAGGAGGTGAAATGGCCCGGTGGCCGGCTGCGCCCATACCTCGGCCGCGCTGCCGCATAGCAACAGAAGCAGCACGCAAATACGGCGCAGGGCAAGCATGGGGTGGGTGGGAACCGAGAGAGGGCAATACAAGGTAGCTGCCGGCTACTAATAGTTGCCGGAGAAGTGCTTGGAAAGCTCAAAATAAGTGCTTAGCGACGTATTTTGAAGTCCCTGCCTTTTTAAGGCTGTTCCCAGGCGCCGGTGGGTTCATAGCGCAAGTGGCCAGCGGCGATGTGCAGCGGGGCAGCTACATTGTTATGATAAAGCTGGCCCGTGCCCAGGCCTTGGGCAAAGTCGCCCACCGCATACTCGCCGGTGAGCTGCGCTACGGCATTCAGGCCCACGTTCGATTCCAGGGCTGAAGTCATCCACCAGGCCATGCCCCGGGCTTCGGCCAATGTAATCCAGTGGCGGGTAGCGGCATGGCCACCCAGTAGCGTGGGTTTCAAAACGATGTAGGCGGGCTGGATTTCATCCAGCAGAGCAGCTTGTTGATTTTGGGCAGCCACCCCAATCAGTTCCTCATCAAGGGCAATTGGTATCGGCGACTGTCGGCACAGTGCCGCCAGTGCCGCGCCCTGGCCTGGCCGGATGGGCTGCTCGATGGAATGCAGGCCGAAGGCTGCCAGCTGCTCTAGCTTGCCCAGCGCTTCGGCGGGGGCGAAGGCACCGTTGGCATCGACGCGCAGCATGAGTTGGGTGGGGCCGGCCACGGCGCGGATTTCGGCCAGCAGTGCCAGCTCGGTGGCAAAGTCGAGGCTGCCGATTTTGAGCTTCAGGCAGGAATAGCCGGCGCCCAGCTTCTGCTCAATCTGCTGGCGCATAAAGGCCGCGTCGCCCATCCACACCAAGCCGTTGATGGGCAGGGCCGCCTGGCCTTCGCTGAACGCATTGTGGTAGAGCTGCCGGCGGCCGCCGTTGGCAAGGTCCAGCACGGCCGTTTCCAGCGCAAAAACCAGCGCTGGCCACTCCGCACCAATAAAAGCCGACGCTTCGGCCGCCGAGAAATGCTCGAATTGAGCGGCATTGAACCGGGCGCATAACTGCTGCACAGCCGGACCGAAAGCCGGGCCGAAATCGGGACTGAGGCCTGCCAGCGGGGCCGCTTCGCCCACGCCGATTACCGCGGGTTGGCTGGTGTGGCTGAGATGCAGGTACCAGGCTACGTGCTCGGCCAGTGCCCCGCGCGAGGTGCGGGCCGGAAAATTAAAGCGTAGCACGCGCTGCGAAAACGAAAGTTGAAGCATGCTGCAAAGATGCGTCAGCTACAAGCCCCAAAGGGCAGGCCCTTGCCTGCGCAAGAACCTGCCCGCAAAGAAGTGCCTGACCAGTAAAGTTTATTCGTCGTCTTTACCCGGGCCGCGGCGGCTGATGAGGCCGCCTTTGCGGCCGGCATCGCGTGCCTCGTCGGCCGAGAAGCGGTGGCCGCGCCCGCTGGCGTGCGAGGCCTTGCCGCCCTGGCTGGCGATACGACGCTGAGTTTCAGCGCTCATGGCGGCAAAGCCGCGCCGGCTTTTAGCTCCTACGCGGTTGGCAGGACGCATGGGTACTTTGGCAGGTTTGGCGGCCGGTTTATCACCGGAGGTGGCTTTAGGGGTTTTCATAGTAGGTGGTTAAAGAGAGTGAGTGGGAAAGGTAAGAAATTTTGGGTTAATTCGGAAACCGTCGCCTAGTTAAGCATTTATTAGACGATATTTTGCAGGCAACAAAGATAGTGGTTAAAAATACCATTTTCTACCGAGGAGCTTCTCCGTATTTCATGGTAGCACTCATGCGGTATCCAGCTTAACATTAGCCCGAACCGTACGTATGCGCACCGCCCCCGCAACTCACCCCGCCGGCTGCCCTGCGCCGCCTCGCTAACTTGCCCCTCTATGCACCAATCTGCCGTTTTCCCAACTGCCGCGCCGGTCACCAACCCGGCTTGGCCTGCCCGCTACCGCGCCGTGCGGCAGCAAAGTACCGACCTCTGTCAGCCCCTGCTGCCCGAAGATACCGTGGTGCAGCCCATGCTCGATGTGAGCCCGCCCAAATGGCACCTGGCGCACACCACCTGGTTTTGGGAAACCTTTCTGCTCAAGGAGTATCAGCCCGGATACCAGGTTTTTCACCCCGACTATGCTTACCTGTTCAACTCTTACTACAACTCGCTGGGCTCGCGGGTAAATCGGGCCGACCGGGGCACCCTTTCGCGCCCGCCGCTGGCCGATGTGCTGGCCTACCGCGCCCACGTCGATGCGGCCATGCAGGAGCTGCTAACCCGGGCCGACGACCTGCCCGCCAGCTTCCGCGAGGTGCTGGAGCTGGGCTTGCAGCACGAGCAGCAGCACCAAGAGCTGCTGGCGACCGACATCAAATATATCCTCAGCACCAGTCCGCTGGCGCCGGCTTATGCAATTAGCAATGAGCAATTTGCAACGAGCAATGAGCAATCGACACTTGACGCAACCTGGCTGCCAGTGCCCGGTGGCATTTACCGCATTGGCTTTCAGGAAGAAGGATTTTGCTTTGATAATGAGCTGGCAGCGCACGAGGTCCTGTTGGCGCCGTTTGAGCTGCAAAACCGCCTGGTGACCAATGCCGAGTTCATCCAATTTATCGAAGCGGGCGGCTACCGCGATTTTCGTTTCTGGATGGGGGAAGGCTGGGACCTGGCCCAGCGCGAGGGCTGGGAAGCACCGCTCTACTGGCTGCGCCGCGACGACGGCTGGTACCGCTTCACCCATCACGGCCTGCAGTTGGTGAATATGGCCGCGCCCGTCACGCACGTCAGCTTCTACGAGGCTGATGCTTACGCGCATTGGGCGGGCGCCCGCCTGCCCACTGAGTTTGAGTGGGAAGCGGCCGCCCGTCATTTCGGGGCTGAAACCTCAGACGGAACCTGGCTCGAAAGCCACCGCCTTGACCCCCAGCCGCTGCCCGCCGCTGCCGACCCCGGCCGCTGCCACCAGCTGCTCGGCGACTGCTGGGAGTGGACGTATTCGGCCTATCATGCCTATCCGGGCTACGAGCGCGCCGCCGGGGCGCTGGGCGAGTACAATGGCAAGTTTATGGTCAACCAACTGGTGCTGCGTGGCGGCTCCTGCGCCACCCCCGAAAGTCACGCCCGGGTGAGCTACCGCAATTTCTTTCACGCCGATAAGCGCTGGCAGTTTACGGGTATTCGCTTGGCCCGGTAGTATTTGCGAAATAGTGGCAAAATGAGGGTGGTTGAGCGGGACTGCGCCAACTGAGCTTTCGAAGCCGCTCAATTATTGCCAAGCCTTTTTCTATTTCAGATTGTTCTAGCAGCATCGTTCTACCGGCGCGCCCGGCTTAACCACCCCCGTTTTTGCTACGCAAAAACATCCCCTCCTTTTCAAGGAGGGGAGCTTATCGTTCTATTTCCACCCACAATGCCTCATTCAGATTTTGCTACCCACGTTGCCCAAGGCCTGGGCCAGCTGCCCAAAACACTATCGTCGATGTATTTCTACGATGACGTTGGTAGTCAATTGTTTCAGCAAATAATGGGGCTGCCGGAATATTATCCTACCCGTACCGAATACGCTATTCTGCAGGAGCAGAGTGCCGCTATTGTAGCGGCGCTGCGGCCAGAAGCGGGCCCGTTCTCATTGGTGGAATTAGGCGCGGGCGACGGTTTGAAGACCAAGCTGCTGCTGCGCGAGCTGCTGCGCCAGCAGGCTGACTTTACGTATGCACCGGTGGATATTTCGGCCGGCGCGATGTCTGGCCTGGCTGCCGCCCTGCGCCAGGAGCTGCCCACGCTCCGGCTGGACCCCGTGGTGGAAGACTACGCCACCGCACTCCAGCAGCTACCCACCCGCCCGGGCAGCAAAGCCGTACTGTTTCTGGGTTCCAATATTGGTAATTTTGGCCCCGCCGAACGGCTGGCATTTCTGCGGCAGCTGGCGGCCCCGCTAGCGCCGGCCGACCGCCTGCTCATCGGCTTCGATTTGCAGAAAGACCCGCGCCGCATCCGCGCCGCCTACGACGATGCGCAGGGCATCACTGCTGCCTTCAACCTCAACCTGCTCCGGCGCATCAACCGTGAGCTGGAGGCCGATTTCGACCTGCGCTACTGGCAGCACTACACCGACTACAACCCGTTGGCCGGCGCCGTACGCTCCTTTCTGGTGAGCACCCGGGCCCAGCAGGTGCAGATAAATAAGCTCGGCCGCAGCTTCGATTTTGCCGCCTGGGAAGTTATTCATACCGAGAATTCCTACAAATTCACCCGCCCGCAGATTGAGGAAATGGCGCGGGAGGCAGGCTTGCGGGTAGCGGCCGTTTTTCAGGATACGGCGGGGGATTTTGCGGATGTGGTGCTGGCGAAAATGTAAGTTAAAAGTTGAGAGTTAAAAGTTAAAACCCCACTTCCGCAGAAGACTGCTTTTTTAACTCTCAACTTTTAACTAATTCACCCCTCCCAAAGCCGGCCGTACCTTTGCGGCTCGCTTTTTCATTCGTCCTTGCCTGCTTTTTCCATCCGCCCGCACCTGCGCCCTACCGTGGTGCTGGCGTATCCCGTCGTGCTGTCCCAGCTGGGGCATATCCTGGTCAACGTCTGTGATTCGCTGCTGGTAGGGCGGCTGGGCAAGACGGCGCTGGCGGCTATCGGGGTGGGCGTGAGCACTTCTACGGTGCTGCTGGTGCTGGGCCTGGGCCTGAGCATGGGGAGCGTGCCACTGGTGGCAGCGGCCGAGGGGCGGCGCGATTTCCCGGCCCTGGGTCGGCTGCTGGTGTCATCGGTGTGGCTGAGTGCGCTGGCGGGGCTGGTGCTGGCCGGACTAGGGCAGTTGCTGCCTTTTCTATTGGATTTGCTGGGGCAGCCGGCCGAAGTGGTGGCCCTGGCCGCGCCCTGGGTGCGGGTCATCAGCTGGTCGCTGTTTCCGCTGATGGTGTTTCAGGGCTTTCGCGAATACGCTGAGGGCCTGGGGCTGACACGGCAGGCCATGTGGCTGTCGATATTGGCCAACGTAGTGAACGCAGCCTTGTGCTACGCGCTGATTTTCGGCAAGTGGGGTGCGCCGGCGCTGGGCATGGTGGGCTCGGCCTGGGCCACGCTGCTGGCTCGGGTGCTCATGGCCGTCCTGATGGCCGGCTACGTGCTGCTGGCCCCGCGCCTGGCCGAGAGCCGCGCCGCCATCCAAAGCTGGTGGCCCGATGCCGCCACCGGCCGCCGCCTGCTCGATTTGGGCGCGCCCATCGGCGTACAGATGGCCTTTGAGGTCGGCGCTTTCAGCTTCTCCAACCTGATGATGGGCTGGCTGGGCGTGACAGCCCAGGCGGCGCACCAGGTAGCCATCACGGTGGCCAGTGTGACGTACATGGCGGCCAGCGGCATCTCGGCGGCGGCCACGGTGCGGGTGGGGCAACTGCGCGGCGCGGGCCGCCTGGGCGAGGCCCGGCAGGCCGGCTTTGCAGCCTATTGGCTTACGTTCGGGTTTATGGGGCTGATGGCGCTGCTGCTCATCATGGGCCGCTACCAGATTCCGCTACTGTTTATTAGCGACCCGGCGGTGGTGGCGCAGGCGGCCACGCTGCTGCTCATCGCGGCGCTGTTTCAGATATCGGATGGCATGCAGGTGGTGGGGCTGGGCGCCCTGCGCGGGCTCGAAGACGTGAAGGTGCCCTCGGTGGTGGCCTTGCTGGCCTACTGGGCGGTAGCGCTGCCGCTGGGCTACGTGCTGGGCTTCGTGCTGAAGCTGGGGCCGGTGGGCGTGTGGACGGCCTTGCTGCTGGGTTTGACCATCGTGGCGGGCGTGCTGCTGGTGCGCTTTCGCCGCGAAACAGCCCCCGGTGCCGTACTGCCCACGCCCGAGCCTACCGCAATGAATTGAAAAACGCCATTCGTTGTTGGCGCGAAACTTGGTAACTGCAGGCCAAAACCGTCGGACCAGTTGCCGTTTCTTTGCGCTGAGTATGCTCAACGCGGGCGCTTAATTTTATACTATGCTTTCCTTGCTGATGCCATTGCTGCTGGCCGCCCTCACCGGGCAGGGGCCAGCCTCTTCCCAACCCGCCAAGCCGGCTGCCGCCGCACCCATTCCGTGGTCGGCCACGCGCCGCCTCACCGTGGCCGACTTCCTGGGCCGCCCCACTTCGGCGCTGGCCGCCTCCACGTCGTCGGACATTAAAGCCAATATCGGCTGCACCGACTTCGTCTTCAACGGTTCGGCCCAGGCTACCTTCGACCCCAATACTTCCTGGATTCGTGACCCCAAGCACCTCACGGAAGCCCTCCTGCGCCACGAGCAGTTGCACTTCGACATCACCGAAATCTACGCCCGCAAGCTACGCCAGAAAATGGTGACCTTCAGGCAAACCGCCGACTGCGGCAAGCTTCAACCCGCCTTCAACAACCTCACCAAAGCCGTGTACGCCGAGTGGGGCCGCGAAGAGGCCCGCTACGACCAGCAGAGCAACCACGGCCTCAATGCCGCCCAGCAAACCTACTGGGAAAACCAGGTGCAGCTGAAGCTGGACCAGCTGAAGGAGTTTGCGCTGTAGCAAATCAGAGCGTCATCCTGAGCTGACCGAAGGGAAGCGAAAGGACCTCGCCCGCTTCGCTGTGGCAGTAATTATTTACTGCTGCAAGCGGCACGGGCGAAGTCCTTTCACCTCGCTGCGCTCGGCTCAGGATGACGTTCTGGTTTATCAATATCTTCCTCACACCAGCCGGCTGCCATTGGGCACCGGGCCGGCCACGGCGGCCAGCACAATGTGGCCCTCGGCATCGGCGAAGCCCGTCACGAGCACTTCCGACATGAATTTGCCGATTTGCTTGGGCGGGAAATTGACCACCGCCAGCACCTGCCGGCCCAGCAGCGTGGCGGGCGTGTAGTGGTGCGTGATTTGGGCGCTCGATTTTTTCAGGCCGATTTCGGGGCCGAAATCGATGAGCAGCTGGTAGGCCGGGCGGCGGGCGCCGGCCAGCGGCCGGGCTTCCAGGATGGTGCCCACGCGCAGGTCGACGCGCTCAAATTCAGTCCAGGAAAGTGACATAGGGGGCTTATTTGGCGCCGAGCTTCTTGGCGCGCAGCTCCAGCGTGTCATTCACGGCGCCGTAGATTTCGTCCAGGTCTTTGCCGTGGCTGCCGTAGTAGCGGTAGCTGTGCAGGAAGGCCGAGTCGTCCACGTTGTACCACTTCATCAGCAGTTTTTTCTGCTGCAGAAAGAGGGCGCGGGCCGAATCCGTGGGCAGGCGGCTCTGCTCTACCTGGGCTTCCAGCACGTGCACATCGGTGAGCACGCGGATGACCTGCTCGCGCGAAAGCAGGTCGGCGGGTTTGGGGGCTTGCTCGGGGCGCTGGCAGGCCCCCAGGGCCAGCAGCGCCGCCAGCCCGAGGCTGGCCAAGTGGGAGAACGCAGGTTTCACGTCCGCAAAGTTAGTAGCTTCGTGGAGCGTTGGCTTGGTGCTGTTCCAATAAAATGGCCGGATGACGTAGAGACGCACTATTTTGCGACTCGTCGGTCGTGCCATCAGGACTAATCGTTCAACGACGAAACTCCAACTATTGCGTCTCTACCTCTTTGCCAACCAAAAATGACGCCCACCCTCACCGACCTGGTTCGCCGCCTGCGGCACCTCGAAATCCGCATCCGTAAGGCGGTGGAGGCCCAGCTGCAGGGTGATTTTCACTCCGTATTCAAAGGCACTGGGCTGGAATTCGACGACGTGCGCCTGTACCAGTACGGCGACGAGGTGCGCGCCATCGACTGGAACGTGAGCAGCAAGGGCCACGGCACGTTCGTCAAAACCTACAAGGAGGAAAAGGAGCAGCAGGTGCTGGTGCTGCTCGACGTAAGCGCCTCGCTTGAGGTGGGCGACGCCGCCCGCCGCAAGCTCGACGTGGGCCGCGACATTGCGGGCCTGCTGGCGCTGTCGGCCGCCCGGCAGGGCTCGGCGTTGGGGCTGCTGGCGTTTTCCGACCAGAAGGAGCTGTACCTGCCGCCGGCCAAGGGCCCGCGGCCGATGTACGCGCTCATCCAGCGGCTGTTTGCGCTGCAGCCGCTGTCGCGCCGCACGGCGGTGGGGGCGGGCATCCGGCAGGCGCTGGGGCTGCTCAAGCGCCGCAGCCTAGTGGTGCTGATTTCCGATTTCATCGACGTGAGCTACGAGCGCGAGCTCACCATGCTGGCCCAGCGCCACGACCTGATTGTGGTGCAATTGCAGGCGCCCCGCGAGCGGCAGTTTCCGCGCCTGGGCATCGTGCCGCTGCTCGATGCGGAGACGGGCGTTACGCGCTGGGTCAACACCTCATCGGCCAACTTTCGGGCGCGCTACGAGGCCATCGGCCAGCAGCACGAGGCCCAGATTGCCAACATCTGCCGGCGCTACCGCACGGGCTTTCTGGCCCTGAGCACGGAGGGCGACTTCGTGCCGCAGCTGGTAGGGCTGTTTCGGCACCGCAAACAACAACGCAGTAAATGAGGAGGGTGACGTGCTTTTTGGTATTTCTGGCGCTGCCACTATTAGCCCAAACGACCCCGGATGTGCCCCAGGGCCGCTTCCGGCGCCCCAGCACCCGCGTGGGCGAGCCGCTCGATTACGAGCTGCGCTTCGAGCACGCCCCCGAGCTGGAGGTGATTTTTCCCGACTCCACGGCGGCTTTTGGGCCATTTGAGTACGTAAGCAAGACATTTTACCCCACCCGCACCCGGCGCGGGCGCAGCCTCGACCGGGCCGTGTACCACCTGCGCACCTTCCAGCTCGATTCGGTGCAGACGCTGGCGCTGCCGGTGTTGCTGCTGCGCGGGGCCGATACGCTGCTGCTGCCCACGGCCCCGGCCCGGGTGCGGCTGCGGCGGGTGGCGCCGGCCCGCCCCTTCGGCGGCGGCGAGCTGCCCGCCCTGCGCCAGAACCTGACCCTGCGGACGGTGGAGCCGGTGTTCAACTACCCCTACTGGCTGGCGGGCACGGCGCTGCTGGCGGCGCTGCTGGGGCTGGGGGCGGCGCTGTTTCATCAGCGGCTGCGGCGGCGCTACCGGGCCTACCGGCTGCGCAAAAACCACGGCTACTTCCTGGCCCAGTTTGCCCGCCACGCCGAGCGGTTTGAGCTCTCGCGCTCCACGGCCAACGTGGAGCGGGCCGTGGCGCTGTGGAAAAACTACCTCGCCAGCATTGAGGACAGCGCGCTCAACTCCTTTACCACCCGCGAAATCGTGTCGTATTTTGATAACGACAACGATGTGCGCCGCGCGCTGGGTACCACCGACAAGGTGATTTACGGCAACCTGCTGTCGGAAGAAGCAACGGAGGTGGACAAGGCCTTTCAGCGGCTGCGCAACTTTGCCGAGCGGCGCTATGAGCGGATGATGGAGGGAGGGGAGTAGGAGAGAGGAATAATTGAGGAGGAGCAGAACGACAAGCTCCCCTCCTCAGAAGAGGAGGGGATGTGAGCTGCGCTGAGCAGCGAACGGGGGTGGTTGAACCGTCCGCGCCGTCAGAACGTCGCAGTAATATTTTCTAAAGCCCAGCCGGCGCGACCGGGCGAACCACCCCCGTTGCGCTTGCAGCGCAACATCCCCTCCTTTCCAAGGAGGGGAGTTTGTCGTTCTTCCATCCCCAACCGCCCAACTCGCCCTAATTTCGCCCCCGCGTGACCGACTTCTTCGACCTGCTCCGTTATTCCACGCTGGCCAGCTACCAGTGGCAGCAGCCCCGGCTGCTGGGGTTGCTGGCGCTGGTGCCGCTGCTGCTGGTGCTGCGGCGCACGCTGGGGCGGCGGCCAGGGCGGGTGGTGGTGGCCTTCGGGCCGGGCGCGGCGCGGCGCGACGTGCTGGCCGCCCTGCGCTTCGTGCCCGACGTGGTGCTGGCCCTGGCCCTGGGCTTCGGCGTGGTGGCCCTGGCCCGGCCCCAGCGCACCGACGAGCGCATCGAGCAGACCGGCCGCGGCATCGACCTGGTGCTGGCCGTGGACGTGTCGGGCTCCATGGAAATCGAAGACCTCAAGCCTAACCGCCTGGAGGCCGCCAAGCGCGTGGCCGCTACCTTCCTCGACAGCCGCAGCGGCGACCGGCTGGGCCTCGTTGCCTTCGCTGGCGAGGCCTACTCGCTGGCTCCGCTTACTACTGATTATGAGCTGCTGCGCGACGAGTTGAGCAGCCTGCGCGTAGGCCTGATTCCGAACGACGGCACGGCCATCGGCACGGCGCTGGGCGTGGCCATCAACCGCCTGCGCGAGTCCGACGCCCGCTCGCGGGTGTGCATCCTCTTATCCGACGGCGAGAACACCGCCGGCAGCCTCGACCCGCTGCTGGCGGCGCAGCTGGCCCACGCCTTTGGCATCCGGCTCTACACCATCGGGGTGGGGCAGGATGGGCTGGTGCCCTACGGCCAAAGCCCCGACGGCCAGCCCCGCTACGTCAACACCCGCCTCGACGAAACCACCATGCGCGAGCTGGCCCGGGCGGCCGACGGCCAGTTTTTCCGGGCCTCCGACAACGCCGCCCTGCGCGAGGTGTTCGGCCAGATTAGCCGCCTCGAAAAATCCGACATCAAGCAGCTGCGCTTTCGCAACACCAAGGATTTTTACCGGCCCTACCTCTGGCTGGCCGCCGCCCTGTGGCTGCTGTCGCTGGGCTTGAAGAGCACGTTTATGAGCAATCCGCTGGAGGATTAGGCCGCGGGCGTCCGATGGGCCCGCCTGCAACTCAATTCGAGCCTATCGGACACCCGATAGGCTTGAATTCTTGTCAATCTGTCAATATCGGGTGCCCGATAGGCCCGGATGCAAGTCATTCTGTCAGTATTTGGCGCCGGATGGGTCCAAATTGAGTCCCAGGCGAGGTCATCGGGTGCCGGGCCGTAAGTTTGCCGCATGTCTGTTGCTGAAAACATCGCCCGCCTCGAAGCCGAGCTGGCCGGCTCCGGTGCCCGCCTCGTCGTCGTCACCAAAACCCACCCCGTCGAGCGCCTGCGCGAGGCCTACGCCGCCGGGGCCCGCCGCTTCGGCGAAAACCGGCCCCAGGAAATGGCTGCCAAGCAGCCCGAGCTGCCGCCCGACGTGGAGTGGCACCTCATCGGCCACCTCCAAACCAACAAGGTGAAGCTCGTGGCGCCCTTCGTGCACACCGTGCAAAGCCTCGACAGCCTCCGGCTGCTGCTGGCCCTCGACCAGCACGCTGCCCGCCACGGCCGCATTATCAATGCCTTGCTCCAGTTTCACATCGCCGAAGAGGAAGCCAAAACCGGCTTCAGCTACCACGAAGCGGAGGAACTGCTGCAGTCCAACGAGTTCAAAACCGTGAACAACGTGCGCCTGACCGGCGTGATGGGCGTGGCCACCTTCTCCGACGACGAGAACCTGCTGCGCACTGAATTCCGGCAGCTGCGCGGCTACTTCGAGCTGCTGAAAGCGCACTATTTTGCCGGCGATGAGAGTTTTAAGGAAATATCAATGGGCATGAGCGGCGATTATCGGCTGGCGGTGCAGGAGGGGAGTACGCTGGTGCGGGTGGGCAGTGCTATTTTCGGGAGTAGGGGATAGCAGGAGGTCATCCTGAGCGATGAAGGAGCGAAAGGACCTCGCCCGCTTCGTTGGGGTGGTAATTAATTACTGCTGCCCGCGGCGCGGGCGAGGTCCTTTCGCCTCCCTTCGGTCGGCTCAGGATGACGTTCTTTTTCCATTCCACTCTCCCTAAAACCGCCAAAAACTCCTACCTTCCCCTTCCGTCCTGCCCAGCTTGCCCGTGAATCCCACCCCGCCACCGGCCATCGCGGCCAACCAGCACATCTACGACGACTACTTCGAGGAGCACTTCACGCGCACCGTGGATGACAACGTGCTCCAGCTGCTCGACCGCGTCTGGTTTCGCTCCGAGCTGGTCGGGTTTGAGGATTTTCCCCAGCGCAACAACCCCGACCGGCCGCTGATTTTTGCCTCCAACCACTCGGGCATGGCCTTCCCCTGGGATGCCATTGTGGCCCTGGCCCATCTCTTCCGCTACCTGCCCAAATACGAGCAGATGCGCGACTTACCCCGCCCGCTCTCGGCCCCGCTGCTGTCGAAAACGGCCCTCATGAACCCCTACCTGGTCCAGGATTTCTGGAAGAAGTGCGGCTGCGTGGATGCCACCACGCTCAACTTCGAAACCATGATGTACTACCAGGACCACAACCTGATGCTGTACCCCGAAGGCGTACCCGGCATCGGCAAGGGCTTCAACCACAAGTACGAGCTGCAGCGCCTGGCCACCAGCATGCTCCGCCTCAGCCTGCAGCACGGCACCGACATCGTGCCCTTCTACACCATCAACGCCGAGTACCTCAATCCCTTCGCCTACAGCTTCGAGTGGATAAACCGGCTGACGAAGAAAATCGGCATCCCCTTCCTGCCCATCACGCCGCTGCTGCTGCTGGTCATCCTGCAGCCCTGGGCCTTCTACCTGGCGTTGCCCGGCAAGCTCATCTTCGTGATGGGCACCCGCATTCACCCGCCCGACCTCACCGATAAGAAACACGACGAACTCAGCCGCGAGGAGTACCTAGCCCTGAGCGAGCAGGTGCGCCAGCGCATGCAAACCGAGCTCGATGCCGCCGTGGCCGCCCACGGCCAGAAGCCCTACCGCTGGGGCGAGCTCTGGCAGCGCATGAAGCAGAACTGGCGCTACTTCCCGTTTTTCCTGCCCTTCGCCTGGCCCGCCATGTTCACCGAGTTCGAGCGCCGCTATGTGGAGCAGGGCGAGCGACAGTTCGATATGGAGCTGGATAAGCCCGGCACGTTCTGGAAATTCCTGTGGCGCAATCCGATTGTCCTCGCGTACTTCATTCCCGTATTGGGCTGGATTCCGCTGGCCATGAAAGGCTATAAGAATCATAAGCTGTAACTGGTCGTTTACAATAGAACGTCATCCTGAGCGCAGCAAAAGGACCTCGCCCGCTTCTCTGTGGGAGTAATTTCAAGCATTTTGCCAACAGGCAACATTGCTGCACGCGGCGTGGTCGAGGTCCTTTCGCTACGCTCAGGATGACGTTCTGTTTGCTCTTACCTGCCCTTTTCCCAAATCCCACCCGCCATGCCCTCCTTCCAACATCTGCTCCTCAAGCAGTTCCTGACGGCTGCCGCCGGCCCGCTCACGCGCCGCAAGCCCAGCATCGGCGCCATCCGGCTGGTGATGGAGGCGGGCGCGCTGTTCCAGTTCGTGCCCTGGCGCGTGCACCTGGAAACCCTGAAAATTGATAACAAGCTGGAAGCCGAGTGGCTACGCCCCCGCGATGCCCATCCCACGCGGGTGCTGCTGTACTTCCACGGCGGCGGCTACGTACTGGGCTCGCTCAACACCCACCGCAGCCTAGTAGGCAGCCTGGCCGAGCGCAGCGGCTTGAACGCCCTCACCATCAACTACCGCAAGGCCCCCGACCATCCCTTCCCCGCCGCCCTCGACGACGCCCGCCGGGCCTACCGCTGGCTGCTCCGCCAGGGCCACCGCCCCGAAGACATCGTGCTGGCTGGCGACTCGGCCGGCGGGGGCCTCGCCCTCGCGCTACTGCTGGCCCTGCGCGATGCCGGTGAGCCCATGCCCGCCGCCGCCCTCGGCCTCTCGCCCTGGACCGATTTGCAGCTGCCCACCAGCGTGCTGCGCCGCGTGGCCCACGAAGAAACCCTGTTACTCGAAGCCCTGCAAATCCGCACCTGGGGCCCGCACTACGCCCGCCGCACGCCGCTCACGCACCCGCTCATCTCGCCCGCTCAGGCCGAGCTGCACGGCCTGCCCCCGCTCCTTATCCAGATTTCCGACGCCGAAGTGCTCTACGACGACGTCGTGCGCTTCACTGAGAAAGCGCGGGCGGCGGGCGTCAGCGTCACGCTGCAGCCCTTCGTGGGGCTGGTGCATTGGTGGCACCTGTTCTGGCGCCTCGTGCCCGAGGCCCGGCAGGCCCTCGACCAGGCCGCCGAGTTTATCCGCCACGCCTGGGATGCGCCGGTGGCGCGGCCGGCAGCGCCGCCCGTGCGCCGGCCGAAAGTGCGGGCGGCCCCGCCGCGCCGGGCGGCGTAGCGCTTTTTGCCTGCGTAGCCGCCCACGCCAGAAAAAAATATTTCACCATTTTCAGCCATAGCAGCAGCTTTTTAGCGTAAAAAGGGCAGCTCACTCAACTATATCGGCTTCCCGGCGTAGGCGGGTTGTGAAAAATGCTCGGCTTGCATACTACTTTTGCAGGCGAAGCCGTTTGACTTCAACTCCTTCATCCCACCTCCAAAACATTTCCGCACCATGGAAGACCTGTTTAAGAAGTTCGTAAATGCCGGCGTGGGCTACATCGCCCAGGGCAACAAAAAAATCCAGAGCACGATTGATGCCCTGGTGAAAGACAGCAAAATCACCGAGCAGGAAGGCAAGAAAATCGTGGACGAGCTGCTGAAAAGCGGCGAAACCAAGCGCGCCGAACTCGAAAAGCAATTCCAGGGCCTCACCGAGCGCGTGAAAAGCACCGTGGGCCTGGGCGACAAAAAGAAAGCCCCGGCCAAAGCTTCCAGCAAACCGGCTGCTAAGCCCGCTGCCAAAGCCGCCAGCAGCGCCACCGCCAAAGCTGCCGGTACCGTGAAAAAAGCCGCCGACAAAGTGAGCGCCGCCGCTGGTTCGGCCCAGAAATCGGCCGTTGCCAAAGCTGGCGCCGCCACGAAGTCTGCCGCTAAGCCGGCCGCCAAGAAAGCCGCCGCGCCGGCTGCGACCAAGGCTGAAGATAACGGTTAAGCTGGGCTTGAGCTAACCTAAAAACCCCGTCTGCGTGGAGTGGACGGGGTTTTTGTGGTTTCAGCAGCATTGCGGGCGCTTGTGGGGCCGGGCGCAGTCTGGCGAGCTGCGCGCTAAACTGCGCCCGGCACTTGGCTTAAGCGGGAGAATCCGAAAAAATCTGCGTAAATCGGCAGTTCATGTTCAAAAACACGATTTCCAACCTCCACCGCCTGCGCCAGGTGGCCGAAGTGCTGCTGCGCTACGGCTTCGAGGATATTGTTACGATGACGCCGCTACGGCGGCTGGTGCCGCAGCGGCGTCGCCTGAGCTGGCTGCACGATGAGCGCTCGGTGTTCGAAACCACGCGCTGGGAGCGGGTGCGTCTGATAATCGAAGAGTTGGGGCCCACGTTTATCAAGCTGGCGCAGGCCATGAGCAACCGCGCCGACCTGCTGCCCCAGGAGCTGATTGACGAGTTTGAGAAGCTGCAGAGCAACGTGCCGCCCTTCGACGTGACGGTGGCCCGGCAGATTATCGAGGAAGAGCTGAAGCAGCCCATTACGAACGTTTTCAGCGAGTTTGACGACGTGCCCATCGGCTCGGCCAGTATCGGGCAGGTGCACCGGGCGCGGCTGCGCACGGGCGAGGAAGTGGTGGTGAAAGTGCAGCGCCCCGGCGTGCAGGAAAAGGTGCGCGGCGACCTCGCCCTGCTGCACGAGCTGGTGCGCCTCACGGCCAATTTCCTCAGCAACCACGGCCTGGCCAACCCGCAGGACGTGGTGGACGCCTTCGAGCGCAGCATGAGCAAGGAGCTGGACTACACCGCCGAAGCGCGCTCGATGGAGCAGATGCGCACGCTCTATGCCGATTACAAAACCTTCTCCATTCCTAAGCCCTACCGCGACTTCAGCACCAGCCGCATCCTGGTGATTGAGTTTGTGCAAGGCTGCAAAATCACCGACAAAGAGCAGCTGCTGGCCTGGGGTTTGCGCCCCGAAAAAGTAGCCGAAACTGGCATGGACATCTACCTGACTCAGATTTTCGAGTTCGGATTTTTCCACGCCGACCCGCACCCCGGTAACGTGCTGGTGCGTCCCGACGGCACGCTGGTGCTCATCGATTTCGGAATGGTGGGCCGCCTCACCAAGCAGCAGAAATATGCCTTCGCGGGCGTCTTCATTGGCATGGCCCGGCAGGATGCCCGCAGCATGGCCTTGAATTTCCGCCGCTTAGCCATTACGGCCGAAATCCCCGACATGCGCGCCTTCGAGGCCGACCTCAGTCAACTCATCGAAGACTTCGCCATGCTCGACGTGCAGGAAATGAGCATGAGCGACCTCGCCGATTCGCTGCAAACCATCATCTACAACTACAAATTGCAGGTGCCGGGCGCGGTGTTCCTCATCCTGCGGGCGCTGGTGATTCTGGAGGGCATCGGCAAGGTGCTACACCCCAATTTCAACACTTTTGAGTTCGTGCGGCCCTACGGCGCGCGCATCATTAAGGAGCAGTATTCGCCCGATAACATCCTGAGCGAGGCGCAGTACACGGGCGCGCAGCTGCTGGCTTTGCTGCAAACCCTGCCCGCCGACGTGCGCCAGATAATGCGCAAAATCAGCAAGGGCGAGCTGCGGGTGAAGGTGGAGCTGAGCGGCTACCAGACCCTGCTGCGCAAGGCCGACGAGCTGGTGAGCCGCACGATTCTGGCACTGCTGTGCGTGGGCGGGCTGCTGTTTTCGGGCCTCACGCTGCTGGGGCGCTACTCGCCGGATATGCCCTACCGGCGCGGCGTGCCGGAGATTACGTGGTGGAGTTTGGGGGCGACGGGGTTTTTGTTGCTGGTTTTGTTTTTATTGGGGGTGACGAGGCGGAAGGAGAAGGGGAAGTAGGAACGGTGTGGTAGTACGAATTCCGCGTAGCGGTTCGTACTACCACTCTGACGTTGATATAGCCGCACCAAACGACCAAGTGGTAGTACGAGCCGCTACGCGGAATTCGTACTACCACACCCAGCCGAGTCCTATTCTTTCTGAATATTCCTTTGACATAAGCTGACCCAGGCCCGACCTTTGCACCGGGGCACCTGGGCCCCGGCTGGTGTATTTGCTTTGCTCGTGCGGTATTTCGTGGTTGTTCGTTCGCTGCTGGCGATAGTGGGGTTGAGTTGGGGGCTGTTTATTCATTCGGGAAATGCGCAGGACGGCCCGGCATTGCTGCGCGAGGTGACCTTGCGCACCGACACCGCCACTTACCAATTGAGCCGCGACGCGGTGGCCCTGCAGGGCGAAACCGCCCTCTACTTCTGGTACCGGCAGGACGACCAGACCGTGGAATTACGCCTGGAACCCGAGCGCCCCGACGACAAGCGCCCGCTGCGCCTGCGCCGCTCGCCCGATTACCAGATTCTGGATTCCCTGAGCCGCGAGCCCGACGGCAGCTACCGCACCCGCCTCAAGTTCGTGGACCTCACCAGCAGCCGCTTCCTGCGCCTCACGGTGGAGCAGGCCAGCGACTCGGCGGGCCGCCCACCCCGGCGCGAAATGGTGCCGCTGCTGCCGCTCACGCGCACCACGGTAGCTTTGCGACGCTCTGATGACGAGCTGTTTGTGGGCGAGGAAAAGGTGTTTGAGCTGACCAGTACCAACGCGCGCAACGTGAAAGCCGCCGGCGAGTGGGTGCGCGGCGAAGACTTCGACTACCGCCTCACCGCCGGCCCCAATGGCGCTTTGAAGTTGAGCGTGGTGCCCAACCAGACCGGCCGCAAAACCCTGACCGTGCGCCTGCAGGCCGAACGGCCGACTATGCTGGCGGGCGGCCGCCTCAGCTTCCAGCTGCCGCCCTTGAAACAGGAGTTCAACGTGAAAGCCAGTCGCCTGCGCTTCCTCTCGCCCGACAAGCGCAGTGTGACGATGGACGAGCTAAGCCGGCGGCGCGGGGTGGAGTTGATTCTCGACAACGGCCGCTCGTTCGAGCTGCGCCGCACCTACCGGCTGGAAGACCAGGAGGAAGCCGGCGGCACGCTCATCGCCGAGCTATTCACGCGCCAATACCTGAGCAACGACCGGGTGCTGTGCTACTTGCGGCCCTACAACACGCACCGCCAGGCCGAAGGCTACCTCTACCTCAAGCTCAACGACCAGCCGCTCTACATCACCAACCTCGACATCACGCCCAAAACCACCATCAGCAACGTGCAGGTGCTGCACCGCGGCGGCGAGTGGACTGGCAACCTGGGCATCAGCCCCGGCGAAACCGTGGATGTGCGCCTGGAAGGGGAGGGCCTGCAAAAAGCCCGCATCTACTTCGAGGACCTGACGATAGTGCCTTCTGACTCGTCCATTCGGACGGATAACCGGCTGGTTTACCGCTTGCAGGTGCCCATTACTTACGACAAGCGCAAGAGCACCATCTACAACGGTGCGCAGCCCACCAGCTACGCCCTGAGCATCCGCGAGTTTCAGCGGCCACACCCGCTTGATTTTGTGGCCGTGAGCTACGGCGAGCAGGCCCGGCCCATCACCAAGCTCGGCGGCCCGGTGCTGTACGACCATACCATCCGCGACGTGGTATTTCAGTTCAAGCCCGAAGCTATTGACGTCGATAACTTTCTGTTTGGCAAGCAGTACCTAAACTTTGAAATCAAGCTGCTCAACCCCAAGGGCGAATTGATTGAGATGCGCAACGTGGAAAACGTGCTCATCTGCCCCGGCTTCAACTCGCCCCGCGCCGCCTTCTACCAGGACAAACAGTGCCGCACCGACCCCTTGAGCCTCAATAGCCTGCTGGGCCGCAAAACCTACGACCTCGACGACTGGAGCCGCATCGTGGTGACGGTGCGCCACAACTCCAGCCAGTACGGCGGCGAGCCCGGCTACAGCCAGACCGTGGAGCTGGTGCTGCGTCGCCACATCAAGTTCGACATCGACGTGAGCTTCCCGGCGGGTCTGCTCACCCGCAAGCAGGGCGACACCGGCTACGGCGACTTCGGCGGTATCTCGCTGGCCACGCTGGCCCAGCTCAGCTTCTACAGCCCCGAGAAAATCAACCGCCTGCGTCCCTACAAAATCGGCGCCGGCTTCGTGGCGCTCAACGCCTTCAACCTCAGCCAGAGCAACAACACCAGCCGCGACCTGGGCATTGTCATTCTCGGCTCGGTGTATCCCACACGGCGCGAGGCGCGGCTCACATTTCCGCTCTACCTGGGCGGGGGGTATCTGCTGTCGGCGGGCAAGTGGTTTTACCTGCTGGGGCCGGGAATTGGGGTGCGGCTATAGAGATGCAATAAAAAAGAGATGCAATAAAAAAGCCTCCGACCTGCGGAGGCTTTTTTATTGCCAATGAAATAAGCGGCTATGCAAGCCGCTTATTTCAACTGCATATCCGCAATAATAGCTTCAATCTTCTCCTTCGCCTTACGCGTGGCCAAATCAAAATCCACGGCCGATTTCAGCGGCTGTTTCACGCTGAAATAGAACTTGATTTTGGGCTCGGTGCCGCTGGGGCGGGCCGAGATTTTGCTGCCGTCTTCGGTCAGGAATTGCAGCACGTTGGAGCTTTCGAGACCGGTGTCGGTGGCGAGGCCGGTGCGCAGGTCGTGGATGCGGCCGGTTTTGTAGTCGCGGATTTCCACCACTTTCAGGCCGGCGATGGTGGCGGGCGGGTTGGCGCGCAGCTCGGCCATCATTTCCTGAATTTCCTGGGCGCCGCGCATGCCTTTCTTGGTCAGGGAGATGAGGTCTTCAAGGTAGAGGCCGTAGTTGGCGTACATCTCGGTCATTTCCTGGTAGAGGGTGCGGCCCTGGTCTTTGGCGACGGCGGCCATTTCGGCCACCATGGCGCAGGCCGACACGGCATCCTTGTCGCGCACGAAATCGCCGAGCAGGAAGCCGTAGCTTTCCTCGCCGCCGCCGAGGTAAGTTTCCTGGCCTTCGAGCTCGCGGATGAGGCCGGCGATGTACTTAAAGCCGGTGAGCGTCTGGTAGCTCTTCACGTTGTGGCGGTGGGCAATGTCGCCCAGGATTTCGCTC
The DNA here is from genome assembly GCF_030580865.1 of Hymenobacter aranciens. Taxonomy (GTDB): domain Bacteria; phylum Bacteroidota; class Bacteroidia; order Cytophagales; family Hymenobacteraceae; genus Hymenobacter; species Hymenobacter aranciens. The sequence continues at coordinate 93,336 of NZ_JAUQSY010000010.1, forward strand.
GTCACGATGGTGTAGACGATGAAGTCCTTGTCCGTCAGCTTGCCGGCCTTGTGGCGGGCCGAGAGGAGGTAGTTAGTAAGCAGCGCGGCGGTCTGGTTACCGTTCAGCAGCACCCATTCGCCCTTATCGTTTTTCACGCCCACGCCCACGCGGTCGGCATCGGGGTCGGTGGCCAGCACGATGTCGGCATCTTCAGCTTTGGCCTGGTCCAGTGCCAGTTGCATGGCGCTTTTTTCCTCCGGGTTGGGCGACTGTACGGTGGGGAAATTCCCGTCCGGCGTAGCCTGGGCCTGCACAATACTCACATTGGTGAAGCCGAAGGCCTGCAACAGCCCCGGCACCAGCGTGATACCCGAGCCGTGGATGGGCGTGTACACGATTTTCAAATCGTGCTGGCGCTGAATGGCCGCCGGGTCGATGCTCAGCTTTTGAGCTTCGTGATAATACTGCTCGTCAAGGTCTCTGCCGATGCGAATGATGCGCGCCTCGTCGGCCGCGAACTTCACTTCGCTTACGCTGGTGATTTTGTTAACCTCGCCAATGATGTTAACGTCGTGCGGAGCCACCACCTGCGAGCCGTCGTTCCAGTACACCTTGTAGCCGTTGTATTCCTTGGGGTTGTGCGAGGCCGTAATCACGCAGCCGCTCTGGCAGCCCAGCCGCCGGATGGCAAACGACAGCTCCGGCGTGGGCCGCAGGCTCTCAAACAGGTAGGCCGTGATGCCATTGGCCGAAAAAATACCCGCTACGATTCGCGCAAACTCGGCGCTGTTATTCCGCGAATCGTGCGCGATGGCCACCTTAATTTGCTCGCCCGGGAAGCTCTGCAACAGATAGTTGCTCAAGCCTTGCGTGGCCATGCCCAGCGTGTAGCGGTTCATGCGGTTCGAGCCCGGGCCCATGATGCCGCGCAGGCCGCCGGTACCAAATTCGAGGCTGCGGTAGAAAGAGTCGTTCAGCTCATCTTCCTGCCCGGCGGCTTGCAGCGCGCGGATAGCGGCCTGGGTTTCGGCGTCGTAATCAGGAGTCAGCCAGGAGTTAACGGCGTTTTGAATTTCGGGAGTCAGAGCCATTGAAAGCGTGGATTGCGGTTGATTAATCGGGCAAATGTAGGCAGGAGCGACGGGCTAAACGCCCACGGGTTGCTTATCGTCGGCTACGGACGCGCCAGCGGCATCGTCGGCGACCGGGCTGGTTTCGGCCACGCAGCGCCAGAAAAATACCAACGCCACCAGCGCCACGGCCGCCAGCGTCAGAAAGCCCACCCGGTAGCCGAAATGCCCGACCAAAAAGCCCGACAGCACCATGCTCAGCCCCGCCCCGATGCCCAGCGCCGTGGTGATGGCGCCCTGCACGAAGTTGAAGCGGCCGGTGCCCCGGGTAAGGTCGGCAATCATAATCACGCTGATAACTCCAAAGATGCCCGCGCCGATACCATCGAGCAACTGCACGCCCACTAGATAGTACGCATTGGCGCTGAGGGTGTAAAGTATGCCGCGCACCGGCAGCACCGCGAAGGCCAGCAGAAATACCGGCTTGCGGGGCGCCGTGGGCACGCGCCGCCCTACCCAGGCCGCCACCGGAATCATCACCAGCTGCGCCGCCACAATGCAGGCCGACATAAATAGCGCTGCCGCCTGCTGATTACCCAGCGCCAGCTTTTGCCCCACCAACGGCAGCATGGCCGCGTTGGCAAAGTGAAAGAGCACCACGGCCACTGCAAAGCGCAACAGCCGCGGCTCGCGCAGCACGGCCCAGCTGCTGGCCGGCGCGGCGGCCGGAGAAGCATCAGCTTCGGCGCTGGCAGCGGGCGTCAGCCCCCGGGCAAGGTCGTCGTCGATGTCGGCCGGGCGAATGCGCAGGGCGGCGAGGCTGCCCAGCACGCACATCAGGGCCACGAGGTAGAAAATGCCCTCGTAGCGCCAGTAGTAGCCGATGAGGCCCGCCAGCACGGCGGCCAGCACGTTGCCGCCGTGGTTCCAGCCTTCGTTGCGAGCGGCCTGCCCGGCAAACAGCCGATGCCCCACCAGCCCCAGCGTGATGGCCGCCACCACCGGAGCATAGAGCGTAGTGGCGGCCCCAATCAGCCCCTGCGTGAGGTAGATAACCGCCGGTGCCCGAAACATAACCGCCGCCACGCAGCACAGCCCCACTACGGCCGAGGCCAGCACCAGCAGCGTCCGCTTGTGCCGCGAGGTATCGACGAGGCTGCCGGCCGGCGTTTGCAGCAGCACGGCCACCAGCCCCGGCAGTGCCATAGCTACCCCGATGCTGCTCGCCGTCCAGTGCCGTACCGTGAGCAGGTAAATGGCTAGGTAGGGCCCCACGCCGTCGCGCACGTCGGCCAGAAAAAGATTGAGCAGGGCCAGGGCGCGAATGCTCGACTGTTTGGAAGACATGACTGGGCTGATTAAAACGGCCAACCGTAGCAATCTGGCCCCGGCATGGCGGCGCTTACGCAATTCCCGACGGCACGGCTATCATGCAAAAGGCCCCGCTGCCGAAGCAGCGAGGCCTTTTCAGCAGTAGAGCAATAGCCTTACAGGTTGCCGCGCAGCGCCTGCTCGCGCTCGATGCTTTCGAACAAGGCCTTGAAATTGCCTTTGCCGAAGCTCTTAGCGCCCTTGCGCTGAATGATTTCGTAGAATACCGTCGGACGGTCTTCCACCGGCTTGGTGAAGATTTGCAGCAGGTAGCCTTCGTCGTCGCGGTCCACGAGCAGGTTCAGCGCTTTCAGCGACTCGATATCCTCGTCGATGGCGCCCACGCGCTCGGCCAGGTCTTCGTAGTAGGAGGCAGGCACGCTCAGAAACTCCACCCCGCGGCGGCGCAGCTCGGTCACGGTCGTGCGGATGTCCTTGGTGGCGATGGCCACGTGCTGCACGCCGGGCGTGTGGTAGTAGTCGAGGTATTCCTCAATCTGCGACTTTTTCTTGCCCTCGGCGGGCTCGTTGATGGGGAATTTTACGTAGCCGTTACCGTTGCTCATTACCTTGGACATCAAGGCTGAGTATTCGGTCGAAATGTCCTCGTCGTCAAAGGTCAGCAGCAGCTTGAAGCCCATTACGTCCTCGTAAAACTTCACCCACTGGTTCATCTCGCCCCAGCCCACGTTGCCCACGCAGTGGTCCACGTGCAGCAGGCCCACCGACGTAGGCTGCGGCACGGCGCTGCTCTTGGCCACGAAGCCCGGCATGAATGGCCCACTGTAGTTGGTGCGCTCCACGAAGGTGTGGATGGTTTCGCCATAAGTGTAAATGCCCGAGAGCGTTACCGAGCCGTGCTCGTCCTCCAGGGTGTAGGGCTCGAAGGCCGACTTGGCACCGCGCTTGGTGGTTTCTTCCCAGGCCGAGCGGGCGTCGTCTACCCACAGGGCCATCACTTTCACGCCGTCGCCGTGCAGGGCCACGTGCTTGGTAATGTCGGACTCGGGCAGCAGCGAGGTGGTGAGCACGAAGCGAATTTTGCCCTGCTGCAGCACGTAGCTGGCGCGGTCGCGCAGGCCGGTTTCGGGGCCGGCGTAGGCCACCAGCTCGAAGCCGAAGGCCGCCTGGTAGTAGTAGGCCGACTGCTTGGCGTTGCCGACGTAGAACTCCACGTAGTCGGTGCCTTTGAGGGGGAGGAAATCGACGGCCTGGGTGGTTTGCACGTCGGTGGCGGTGAGGGTATCCATGGGGTGGGAAGGGGATAAGTGGTTTCTGGTTTCTGGTTGCTTGTTTCTGGTTTCTAGTTGTTTGTTTCTAGTTATAGCATTCAGGCATAAACCAGAAACAAGCAACTAGAAACCAGAAACAAGCAACCAAAACGCTTAGTTGGGTAAAATTACAAGTTCGCGGGCAAATTGCCCGTTTTGCGGCGGGCCGAAGCCCGGGGCGCGGCACATTTGCCGTTTCATTGCCACATTTGTACTCCATCACCCAATGGCTCGTGCCCTCTATGAACACCCAGGAACTGAACAAAGCCCTTGTGGCCCTGATTGAAAAGAAAGCTGAACTACATAAGCTTACCTACGACGACGCCCGCTACGACGACGTAGAAGAAGCCCTGCACGACCTCGAAGACGACTTCAACGACGAGTACGGCGACTACCTCGAAGAAGCGCTCGACAAAGTCCACGGCGAGCTGAAATCCGATACCGACGTGTTGCTGCCCACGGCCTACCTGCCCGCCAGCGCCGGCGCTGCCCCCGGCCCCAAGGAAGGCGTCTGGATTGACTCGGAGAAATACCCCGGCAAGGAAGCCCGCCTCACGCTGGTACCCAACCCCGTACGCCTCGTGCTGACGGTAGGCAAAGCCGTGCAGCAGGACGTGTGGAAAGCGTAGGCATCTTCCAGAACGTGTCATGCTTCACTGCGTTCAGCATGACACGTTCCTTTTTACCCTCAATCGCAGATGCTCTACCGCCTCGCCACCGTTGCCGACTGGCAGCACGCCCAGCAAACCGGCCACTTCGCCAGCGCCGACCTCGCCGCCGAAGGCTTCATTCACACCTCCGAGCGGCACCAACTGCTCGAAACGGCCCGGCGCTACTACGCTAACCAACCTGATTTGCAGCTGCTGGAAATCGACGAAGCCACGCTGCAGTCGGCAGGCGTGCGCGTCGAGCGCGAATGGGCGGCCAAGCGCGGCGAGTTCTTCGCGCACATTTTTGCGCCGGTGCCGCTGGCGGCCGTGCGCCGCGAGTGGCGCGTCGCTACCGATGCGGCGGGCGAGCTGCAATTGCCGCCGGAACTGCAGGAAGCATAACAAAGAAAGCGGCCAGCTCCTATTCAGGGCCGGCCGCTTTCTTTGGGCTAAAAGTCGCCGGATTACATGTAATCCGCCAGCTCCAGCCAGCGTTCCTCTTTCGTAGCCAGCTCTTGTTCCACGGCTTGTAGGCGCGCACCCCAGGCGGCAAAATCCTGCGGGCTGCCGCTGCCGCTGGCCAGGTCGGCGGTGATTTTGTCTTTCTCAGCTTCCAGCTTGGCGATGGCGGCTTCGAGCTGCTCGTACTCCTTTTTCTCGGCGAAGGTGGCGCGGCGCTTGGCGGGCGTGGGGGATACGGCGGTGCTCACGGCCGCCGGGGTGATGGCGGCTTTGGCGGCGGCGCGGGCGGCCTTGGCGGCTTTTTCTTCGGCTTCGAGGGCGGCTTCGGCTTCGCGCTCTTCGAGGTAGTCGCGGTAGTCGGTGTAGTTGCCGGGGAAGTTGAGGACGGCCCCGCCGGGCTCCAGCACGAAGAGGTGCTCGGCCAGGTTGTCGAGGAAGTAGCGGTCGTGGCTCACGATGAGCAGGCAGCCGCTGAAATTCAATAGGAAATCTTCCAGGATGTTGAGCGTGCCCAGGTCGAGGTCGTTGGTGGGCTCGTCAAGAATGAGGAAGTTAGGGTTTTTGATGAGCACGCGCAGCAACTGCAGGCGCCGCTTCTCGCCACCCGAGAGCTTGCTCACCAGCGTGTACTGCTGGGCCGGTGGGAAGAGGAATAGATTCAGAAACTGGCTGGCGGTGAGCACGTCGCCGTTGGCGAGTTCCACTACTTCGGCCACTTCCTTCACGATGTCGATGACGCGCTGGGTAGGGTCGAATTCCAGCTCCGTCTGAGTGTAGTAGCCGAAGACGGTGGTCTGGCCTACGTCGACGGTGCCGGAATCGGGCTGGAGCTTGCCGGTGAGGATGTTGAGCAGCGTCGATTTGCCCGCGCCGTTGGGGCCCACGAGGCCGATGCGGTCCTTTTTCTTGAACACGTAGCTGAAATCGTCGAGCACCACGTTGTCGCCGAAGGCTTTATTCAGGTGGCTGGCTTCGATAATTTTACCGCCCTGGCGGGTGGTTTTCACGCTCAGCTCCACCTGCTGCTTGTTGAGGTTGGTGCTGGCTTTTTCCTTGGTGATGTAGAAGGCGTCGATGCGGGCCTTTTGCTTGGTGCCGCGGGCCTGGGGCATGCGGCGCATCCAGTCGAGCTCCTTTTTGAAGAGCTGGCGGGCCTTCTCTACCTCGGTGGCCTGGCGCATCTCGCGGTCGGCCTTTTTCTCCACGAAGTAGGCGTAATTGCCCTGGTAGCGGTACATCTCGCCTTTGTCGAGCTCCACAATTTCATTGGACACCTTGTCCAGGAAATAGCGGTCGTGGGTCACCATCAGCAGGGTGAGGGTGGGGGAGGAAAGGCGGTTTTCGAGCCACTCGATGGTGGCCAGGTCGAGGTGGTTGGTGGGCTCATCAAGCAGCAGCACGTCAGGTTCTTCGATGAGCACGCGGGCCAGGGCCACGCGCTTGCGCTGCCCGCCCGAGAGCATGCTCACCTTGCGCGTGAGCAGCTCGCCGAGGATGCCGAGGCGGCCCAGAATCTGCTGCACCTGCGCCTCGTAGTCCCAGGCGTTGAGGGCGTCCATGCGCTCCATCACGCGCTGCAGGTCGTCGGGCTTGTGGTCGGGGTCGTTCACGACGTGCTCGTAGTCCTTGATGGCGAACAGCGCTTCGTTCTGGCTGGCGAAGATGGTTTCCTCCACCGTCAGGCTCTCGTCAAATTCCGGATTCTGGCCCAAGTAAGTGACGCGGATGCCTTTGCGCACGCCCACCTCGCCGGTGTCGGGCGGCTCGATGCCGGCCAGCACTTTCATGAGGGTGGTTTTGCCCGTGCCGTTGATGCCCACGAAGGCCACGCGCTGGCCCTGTTGCAGGCCGAAATTCAGGTCTTTAAATAGCCAGCGGTCGGCGTAGTTTTTTCCGATGTTCTCGGCGGATAACAAATTCATAGACCGCAAAGGTACGAGGATGGCAGGCGGGGTTTGTCACAAAGAGTGCGCTGGCAAGGGCGATATCACATACTCAAGTCACTTAGCCGGTGCCTGTCGTTCGCTGGGCCCTCTCTTAACCTTGGGGTTCGCAGCATTTTCCCCCTGTTGTTCTGAGTACTTTTGGGAAGAAGCCCAATTCTTAATTTAATATTTTCTAACTCGCTCCCTCCTTAGCTAACTTCTACTTGTCTGCTCACAAGGCCTTAGCTACCTTTTCATCGGCAGTACTGCCCGCACTGGCGGTAGCCCAAGCTCCTGTTATTAATGCGGTAACGCCTTTGGCTAACGCCCGCTCCGCTGTTCGTACCGGTCCCCTGACTGTTACTTTCAGCCAGCCGCTGACAGCTACTTCGGCAGTGGCCCTCAAAGTATTTAGCCAGCAGAGCGGCGGGCTACGCACCCAGGCTACTACGCCCGCAACGGTTAGCGGCAACACGCTCAGCTTCGGGCCGGGCGCATCGCCGTTCATGCCAGGCGAAACGGTAAGCTATACCGTTACCCGCGCTGCTGCCAGTAGCGGAGGTGCTCTCGCCCAGCCGCAGGTAGGCCAGTTCACCACGTCGGTAAGTGGCGCGGGTACAGGCCGGTTGCAGCCTGGCTCCGTAGTAGCCGCTGGCAGCGACACCAATGCCACCGCATTAGGCGACTTAGATGGCGACGGTGACCTGGACTTGTTAGCTGCCGAAATTAACGGCGCCGCCGTAAACGTCCGCTTCAATAACGGCAGCGGCGTTTTCAGTGGCAGCCAAAGTGCGGCTGTTAATGCGAGTCATCACGCGGTTGCAGTTGGTGACCTAGACGGTGATGGCGACCTGGACTTTGTGGTGCCCAACTACAATAGTAGTTCAGTGAGTGTGCGCTTCAACAATGGCAGCGGCGCGTTCAGCGGCAACCAAGATGTAGCGGGAGGAGGCTTCAACACAACTAACGTAGCGCTGGGCGACGTGGACGGCGACGGCGACCTGGACTTTGTAGCGACTGAAGGCAACGTTATTATTGGCGTGGGCGTGGTAAGCGTGCGTTTTAATGACGGCAACGGCATCTTTAGCGGCACGCAGGTTATACCTGTGGGGTACTTCCCTTCCAACGTGGCCTTGCGTGACGTTGACAACGACGGCGACCTCGATTTGCTTGCTAGCAATAGAGGCAACTCTCTTTTCCCGGCCTCCCGCAGCACGGTGAGTGTGCGCCTCAACGACGGTAGTGGCACGTTCAGCGGCAACCAGGATGTGTCCGTAGGGAATGAGCCTTCCGATTTAGCGGTAGGCGATGTAGACGGCGACGGCGACCTAGACTTACTCACACCCAATAGAGGCAGTAATCCTGGCACGGTGAGTGTGCGTTTCAACAACGGCAGTGGCACGTTTAGCGGCAGCCAAGACGTAATCGTCGACGACTACCCTTCCAATGTGGCGTTAGGTGATATGGATGGCGACGGCGACTTAGACCTACTCACCACCCACTTCAGCTTTAACAGTGCTCCTGGCTCCGTGAGTGTGCGCTTTAATGATGGCACCGGCTCGTTTAGCGGCAGCCAAAGCGTAGCGATAGGAGGCTACCCCGGCACCTTGGCCCTGGGCGATGTGGACGGCGATGGCGACCTGGATGTAGCATTGGGCAATTTAGATAACACTGGCTTCGGGGTTGGCACCACTGTTAGCGTTTGCCTCAACTCCCTGGGCCTTGCTACCCAAGCTAGTCAAATAAGGGAATCACGTACGCTTTTCCCAAACCCGGCCGTAGCAGGTGCCCTCGTGCAGGTGGCCCAGGTTGGTGCCGGAGCCTCCGTTGAAGTGCGTGATGCCTTAGGCCGTGTTCTTTGTACAGCCAAGGCCGACGCCGAAGGTAAGGCTCAGATAGCGCTGCCCGCAGATTTTTCAGCCGGTGTGTATCTGGTGCACAGCGGTGGGCAGGCACTACGTTTGATGGTGGAGTAAAGAGAGTAACCGGCTATTAACTAAATGTCTACCGGGGGCTTAATGTGCCCTTTCTGAAACTGCCAGCGAATCCAAGTGATTGTGTTGTAGCCCCTCCTGCGGCAGTTGACACTCCCGTCGTGGCAGTAGCGGGGGCCAGTGGGGATGACGCAGCCCTTATAGGAGTCGGGTCAGGGCTTCGACGTAAGCTTTCAGGCCGAAATTGTGATTGTACAGGGTGATGCTGGGCACGTGAATGATGAAAGTGAAACCGCTGTTGGCAACTTACCCCTCACCCCGCAGCACCTCCAGCGGCGGCCGCCGCAGCACCTCGCGGCTATTGAGCAGGCCCAGCAGCGCCGTGATGGCCGTGACCACCGCCGCCAGCCCCAGCAGCGACGGCAGCGCCACCGCAAAGCTCACCTCGAACACGAACGCGGCCAGGGCCCAGCCCGCGCCCGCCGCCAGCCCGATGCCCGCCCCGGCCGCCAGCGCCCCCAGCAAGGCATACTCGACCAGCGTAATGAGCAGAATCTGGCGGCGGCTGGCCCCCAGGGTGCGCAACAGCACACTCTCCTGGATGCGCTGGTAGCGGCTGATGATGACCGAACTGGCCAGCACCAGCAGGCCAGTGATGATGCTGAAAGCCGCCATGAAGCGGATGACGAACGACACTTTGGTGATGATGTCGTTCAGGGTGTTTAAAATCAGCCCGATGTCGATGGCCGAGACGTTGGGGAACTGCGCGACCAGGGTGCGCTGCACCTCGGCCAGCTGGGCGGTGCTGGGCACGCGGGTGATGACGACCTCGAACTGTGGGGCCTGCTCCAGCACGCCTTTGGGGAAGACGACCAGAAAGTTGCTTTGCATCTTGGTCCAATCGACCTCGCGGGTGCCGCCGATGACGGCCTGCATGGGCGAGCCCTGCACGTTGAAGGTGAGCGTGTCGCCGAGCTTCAGGTGGACGTTCTTGGCGTAGCCAGCATCCACGGAGATATGCGGCAGGCCGTCTTTGCCGAGGTAGGGCGGGCGACCGCTGAGCAGGGTTTCGGAGGTGCTGAGCGAGTCGCGGTACGTGACGCGGTACTCGCTGGTGAGGGCCCAGGGCGGGATGTCGTCAGTGGTGTCGCGCTTGATGGCGGCCACGGTGCGCTGGTTGATGGCCAGCAGGCGCATCGTCACCACCGGCAGGCGCTGGATGATGGGGAGCTGGCGCTGTTTCAGCACGTTTTCGACGCCGGCCAGCTGCTCGCGCTGAATGTCGAAAAGCACTAAGTTAGGCTGCTGGTCGCCGGTTTTTAGCTCCATTCTCCCTAATAATAAGGCCTGCACGAGGTAGAGCGTGGCCAGCAGGAAGGTGCCCAGGCCCACGGATGTGATGAGGGTCAGCGTCTGATTGTTGGGCCGAAACAAGTTCGCCAAACCCTGTCGCCACACGTAGCTCCAGCTGACGGGGAAGTAGCGGCGCAGCAGCTTCATCAGCAGCAAGCCCAGGCCGGTGAGCAGGCCGAACGATACCAGCAGCGAGCCCGAAAAGACGCCTACCACCAGCCACTTGTGCGTTTGAAACCAGGTGAAGCCGACGATGAACAGGCCAATGGCCGCGTACACCGCCCAGCGGATGGGGTCGGCCCCGGCGGTGTCCTCGTCGTAGGCCGCCCGTAGCACCCGCAGCGGCGATACGCGCCGGATGCTCAGCAGCGGCAGCAGCGCAAACAGCACGGCCATCAGCAGCCCCACCACCAGCCCCAGCCCGATGGCCGGCCAGGCCAAGCCCACGCTGATTTCGACCGGCAGGAAGCTGCCCAGCACCTGCGGCAGCAGGAACTGCACGCCTGCCCCCAGCGCCGCCCCGATGATAGCGCCCAATAACCCCAGCCCAGAGGTTTGCAGCAAATAAATCAGCACCGCCTGCCGCCCGCTGGCCCCCAGGCAGCGCAGCACGGCCACGGCGGCCAGCTTCTCGCGCACGTACAAATTCACGGCGCTGGCCACGCCCACGCAGCCCAGCAGCAGTGCCACGAAAGCCACGAGGCTCAGAAACTCGGTCAGGTCGGAGAAAGCGCGGCCGGTGCGCTGCTGGCGGCTGGCCACGGTGTCGGATTCGATGCTGGCTTTGTCGAGGCGCTTTTGCAGGCCTTTGACCACGGCGGCCACGTCGGTGCCCTCGGCAAACTGCACGTAGGTGCGGTAGCTGATGCGGCTGCCGCGCTGCACCAGCCCGGTGCGGGCCAGGTACTGGCCGGGCAAAAACACCGTGGGCGCCACCGCGCTGCCCATGCCCGACTGCCCCGGCGTTTTCAGCACCCGGCCCAGCACGGGCAGCGTCACCTCGCCCACCTTCACCGAGTCGCCGACTTTCACCTTGAACTGGGCCAGCAGCACGTCATCGACCAGCGCCCCGCGCCCGGCCCGGAAAGCCGCCCGCGCCGAGGCCGGCGCGATTTCCCAGGCGCCGTAGTAAGGAAAGTCGCCGCTAAGATTGCGCACCTGGGCCAGCCGCACGCCCTGCGTGCGCGGAAACAGCACCAGCGAGGCAAAGGCCACGTCGGTAGTGCGGCGCTGGCCTAACCGGGCGATATCCGGCGCGATGGTGGAGTCGAAGGGCTGGGTGGAGTGCAGCACCAAATCGGCTCCCAGCAGCTCGCGCGACTGCTCGCTGATGCTCCGCGCCAGGTTGTGCCCGAAGGAATTGATGCCCACCAGCGCCGCAATGCCCAGCACGATGCTCGACATGAATAGCAGCAAACGCGAGCGGCTGCGGCGGCTGTCGCGCCAGGCCATTTTCAGGAGCCAGCCGAAGGAAGCAGAAGGGGAGGAGGAAGGCTGCAAGAGGAGAAATGGGAAATTGAATAAATCGAAGGCGGCCAAAGCCGCCCATCTTTCGGCCAACTCGACCTATCGAGTTACCCAAGTCATCAGTATGTTTTACCCAACTCGACGGTATGTTTTGGGCAAAACATACTGATGATTTTGAAAAGGCTTCCCAGACGCTGGAAATGGCCTTTTCCGGAAAAAGGGCTAAAAAACCGGCTTAGTACTTTTCCACGACGGCCGACCGGTAGTCTTCCACCACCTTACCCCCGCGCAGCTTCAGCACGCGCTGGGTTTTGGCGGCCAGCTCCAGGTCGTGCGTCACCAGCACCAGGGTGGTGCCGGCCTCGCGGTTGAGCTCGAATAGCAGGCTCACCACGGTGGCGCTGGTGTCGGGGTCGAGGTTGCCGGTGGGCTCGTCGGCAAAAAGGATGGCGGGGCGGTTGGCAAAGGCTCGGGCCAGGCTCACGCGCTGCTGCTCGCCGCCCGAGAGCTGGGCCGGGTAGTGGTGGCCGCGCTGGCCCAGGCCCACGCGCTCCAGCAGCGCCTGGGCGGTTTTGGCGGCGCCCTTTTCACCGCGCAGCTCCAGGGGCACCTGCACGTTTTCGAGGGCCGTGAGAGTAGGCAGCAGCTGGAAATTCTGAAAAATGAAGCCGACGTGCTGATTGCGCACGGCGGCGCGCTGGTCTTCGTTGAGGTTATCGAGCTGGATGCCGTTGAGGTGCACGCTGCCGGCGCTGGCGCGGTCGAGGCCGGCACAGAGGCCGAGCAGCGTAGTTTTGCCGCTGCCCGAGGGCCCGACGATGGCAAACGTGTCGCCGGCCTGCAGCCCGAAGCTGACGGCGTGTAGCACCGTGAGCTCGCGCCCGCCGCTGGCGTAGGTTTTGGTGAGGTTATCGACTTGAAGAATCACGAAAGCTGGTAGGTTGGTGTAAAATCAGCTGTCATCCTGAGCGCAACGAAGGATGACAGTTCTGATAACATCATAACGAATAAACCTTACGAATACTTTTGCCCCAGTGGCTACGTACTGCTTAAAAACCGTCTGCGAATGAAATTTCCGCTTCCTGCCCTGGCGCTGCTCGCCGCTCTCGCCCTCACCGGCTGCAACTCCGACCAGCCCGCTACTACCGCCGACCAGCCCGCCGTGGCTCCCGTGCCGCCCGCCAACACCCGCCGCATTCTCTTCTTCGGCAACAGCCTCACCGCCGGCATGGGCCTCGACCCCGAAGAAGCCTTCCCGGCCCTCATCGGCCAGAAAATCGACTCGGCCCGGCTGGGCTACACCGTCATCAACGCCGGCCTGAGCGGCGAAACCACCGCCGGTGGCCGCAGCCGCATCGGCTGGGTACTGCGCCAGCCCGTCGAGTTCTTCATCCTGGAGCTGGGTGCCAACGACGGCCTGCGCGGCCTGCCCCTGGCCGATACCCGCCGCAACCTGCAGGCCATCATCGACACCGTCAAAAAGAAAAGCCCGCAGGCCCAAATCATCCTGGCGGGCATGCAGATGCCGCCCAACCTCGGCAAGGCCTACGCGAAGGACTTTCAGAGCATCTACCCCGAGCTGGCGCAGAAAAACAATGCTGTGCTTATTCCCTTCCTGCTCGAAGGCGTGGCCGGCCACGTTGAACTGAATCAGAAAGATGGCATTCACCCCACGGCCAAGGGCGACCGCATTATTGCCAAAACGGTGTGGGGAGTGTTGTTGCCGCTGCTGAAGAAGGCTTAAAAAGGTGTTTGGTGTTGGGTTCCGGGTATTGGGGTTTCGTATTTCACCTAACACCTAACACCTAACACCTAACACCTAACACCTAACACCTAAATAATCCGCACCCCATCCAGCGCCACCTCATCCCGCAGCAGCTCCAGATTGCGGTAGGCCAGCGGCCGGCCGTGGTCGGTACTAAGCTCGGGCAGCTCGGCGCGGGCGGCATCGAGCGTGAGCTGGGTAAACTTGCGCTCACCTAAATAAATAGCCACGGGCCGGCCCAGGCTGGGGTCGTGGCTGGCCAGCGCCTGGTCGATTTCGGCCAAAATGCTGCTCATAACGTGCAAAGGTGGGGTAAAAAGGGCTGAAATATAGGCGAAGAATCAGAAATAATGCGTGAGGGCCCACGGCGGGCCCGGCCCCGGGCGGCCGGCGCCGTAGCCCCGGCCAGTATCTTTGCGCCATGTCCAGCCCTTTACCCGCTACTGCCCTCGCCGCTCGCCCCATTGGTTTGTTCGACTCCGGCATTGGCGGGCTCACGGTGGCGCGGGCGGTGGCCCAGCGCCTGCCGCACGAGCGGCTCATCTACTTCGGCGACACGGCCCACCTGCCGTACGGCGACAAAAGCACGGCCGCCATCCAGGCTTACGCCGTTAAAATCTGTGATTTACTGCTGCGCCAGCAGTGCAAGCTCATTCTCATAGCCTGCAATTCGGCCTCGGCCGCCGCCTACGAGCTGGTGCGTGAGTACGTGGGTTCGAAGGCGCGGGTGCTGAACGTGATTGACCCCATTGTGGCGCACGTGGGCCAGCACTACGCCGGGCAGCGCGTGGGCCTCATCGGCACCAAGCAGACGGTCAATTCCAACGTCTATAAAAAGAAGATGGACGCCCTCGACGCCGGCATCGACCTGCACTCGCTGGCCACGCCGCTGCTGGCGCCCATGATTGAGGAGGGCTTTTTTGAGAACTCCGTCTCCGACGACATCATCGCCACTTACCTCGGCCACCCGGCCCTGGCCGACATCCAGGCTCTGGTGCTGGCCTGCACGCACTACCCGCTCATCAAGGAGCAGATTGAGCGTTTCTACGCCGGGCGGGTAGCCGTGCTCGACGCCTCCGACGCCGTGGCCGCCCACACCCAGGCTTATCTGGCCGAGCGCGGCATGCTGGCCGAGGCCGGCCCGGTGCCCCCGGCGCACCACTTCTACGTTTCTGATTTTACCCGCTCGTTCGAGGAAAGCACCCGCATTTTCTTTCGCCAGGAAGTGCAGCTGGAGCACTATCCGCTGTGGGAGTAAGCCCCGGTCGCCCATTGTCAGAGACGGGAATAACAGAGGGATAACAGTTGACGTAAAGCGGGCGACGTATCTTTGAATGGCCGAAGCGAGGGCCGTTAGGGCCCGCTGCTCCACTATTCAGAATGCCCGAAACCGGACTTTAGTAATTCATTCTTTTTCATTTTCACCCTTTTCATTTTCGTATGACGCGATTTTTTACAACGCGGCTGCTGGCTTGCCTGAGTATGCTGCTATTGTGGTCGGGGCTGGCTTCGGCGGCTCCTTTCACGCCGGGCAACCTGGTGGTTGTGCGGGTTGGCGACGCCGTGACGGCCCCCGCTAGCGGGGTTGCGGCGGCTACGTTCCTGCTGGAATACACCCCCACCGGCACCCTGGTACAAACCATTGCCCTGCCCACGGCCACGAGCGGCACCAACCGCAGCCTGACCAACACCACGTCGTCGAGCTCCGAAGGCTACCTCAGCCGCTCGGCCGATGGCCGCTACCTGCTGGTGCCCGGCTACGATGCCGTTCCCGGCACCGCAGCTCTGGTCGCCACCGCCTCCACGGCCACCAACCGCGTCATCGGCCGGGTGGCTGCCGATGGCAGCATCGACACCAGCACCCGCATCGACGATGCCTTTAGCGCCGGCAACATCCGCTCGGTGGCTTCGGCCGATGGCGCTAACTTCTACGCCAGCGGCTCGAACAGCGGCGTGCGCTACCTGCCCCTGGGCAACACCGGCCCCACCACGGCCATCAATACCACGCCTACCAACCTGCGCGTGCTCAGCATCTACGGCGGCAACCTGTACGTGTCGGCCGCCACGGGGGCCTTCCAGGGCATCAGCCAGGTTGGCACGGGCCTGCCCACCACCACTGGCCAGACGGTAACGCTGCTGCCGGGCTTCCCCACAGCTTCGGGCCCGCAGCCCTACGCCTTCTACTTCGCCGACCTGAGCGCTACCGTGCCGGGCGTCGACGTAGTATATGTGGCCGATGACCGCACCGCCACCCCCGGCGGCGTGCAGAAGTGGAGCCTGGTAGGCGGCACCTGGACGCTGAACGGCAGCATCCTGAGCGCGGCCACGTCTCCCTTGGCCGTGCGCGGCATCACGGGCCAGACCACCGGCACCACGGTGTCGCTGGGCGTTTCCGGCAATGGCGGGCTGTATTTCTTCAGCGACGCCACCGGCTACAACGTGGCCCCGGCCATCACGACCCTGCCCGCGCCCATCGCCACCGCCGGTGGCAATGGCGCCGTGTTCCGCGGCGTTGCCTTTGCCCCTGAAGCTGCTACCACCACGGCGCCCACCATCGCCAGCTTCACGCCCACCACGGGCGCGGCCGGCGCTACCGTGACCCTCACCGGCACCAACCTGACCGGCGCCACGGCCGTGACGCTGAACGGCGTGGCCATCACCGGCTACACCGTGGTTAACGCTACCACCATCACCTTCGTGCTGCCCACCGGCGCTACCAGCGGCACCATTGCCGTGACCACGCCCGGCGGCACCGCCACCAGCACCGGCTCATTCACCGTAACGGTGGCCACGCCCGCGCCCACCATCACGAGCTTCACCCCGGCCACCGGCCCGGCAGGCACCGTGGTGACGGTAACCGGTACCAACTTCACCGGCGCTACTGGCGCTACCATCAACGGCACGGCCGGCACCAGCTTCATGGTGATGAGCGCTACGGAAGTAATGTTCACCGTGCCCGCTGGCGCTACCAGCGGCACTATCGCCGTGACCACGGCCGGCGGCACCGCCACCAGCACCGGCACCTTCACCGTGACGACGCCCACGGCGGCGCCCACCATCGCCAGCTTCTCGCCCGCTACGGCAGCCGTGGGCGCGACGGTAACCCTCACCGGCACCAACCTGACCGGCGCCACGGCCGTGACGCTGAACGGCGTGGCCATCACCGGCTACACCGTGGTTAACGCTACCACCATCACCTTCGTGCTGCCCACCGGCGCGGCCAGCGGCCCCATCGCCGTGACCACGCCCGGCGGCACCGCCACCAGCAGCACCAGCTTCACCGTGACGACGCCCAGCACGGGCAACTTCATCGAAGACTTCGAACTGGGCACCCGCACCACGAATTACAACGGCACTACGCCCCTGGCCCTGACTACGGGCAACTGGACGTTCGTAGAGGCCCTGATTGGGGACTTGGCCAATGACAAAAAGAATGGTGCGAAAGCCGCCCGCATTCGTGGTGGTGGCACCATCACGATGGAATTTGACAAGCCCAATGGGGCTGGCGTGATTAGCCTGCAGGCGGCTACTTTTGGTAATGACACCGGCGCTTCGTTCACGCTGAGCATCTCGACCGACGGTGGCAGCACCTTCACACCTATTGCCGGCACACCTGCTACGCTGAATGCTACGCTGACGCCCTACACCTTCACGGTAAACCAGACTGGTAACATCCGTCTGCGCATCGGCACTACCAACACTGCTGCTGCTGCCAACCCCCGCATCAACATTGACGACGTGAGCATCACCGATGCCAGCGCGCCCACCACGGCTACCCTGACGGCTGCTCCAGCCACGCTGCCGGCCTTCAGCACGGTAGTAGGTACGCCCTCGACCAGCCAGAGCTTCGCCATTACCGGCGTGGTGCTGACGGCTGATGCCACCATCACCGCCCCCGCCGGCTACGAAGTATCGCTGAGCGCCGCCGGCCCCTACACGGCTTCGGTAACGGTGTCGCCAACCAGCGGCTCCATTGCCAGCACCACCATCTACGTGCGCCTGACCGGTGCGGCCATCGGCACCCCGGCCGGCAACGTGACCGTAGCCAGCACCGGCGCTACCACCCAGAACGTGGCCGTGACGGGCACCGTGACGGCTACCGCTCCGGTGGCGCCCACCATCACCAGCTTCACGCCCACCACCGGCGCCGCTGGCGCCACCGTGACCATCACCGGCACTAACCTGACCGGCGCCACGGCCGTAACCCTGAACGGCGTGGCCATCACCGGCTTCACGGTAGTGGACGGCAACACTATCACCTTCGTGGTGCCCGCCAGCGCGGCTACCGGCACCATCGCCGTAACCACGCCCGGCGGCACCGCTACCAGCACCAGTACCTTCACCGTGACGCCCACGGCTACGGTGCCTGTTCTGAGCACCATCAGCCCGGTGCGCGCTGTGGTGGGCGGCCCTGGCTTCGTAATGACGCTGACCGGCACCGGCTTTACGGCTACTACGCAGGTAACCATCGGCACGAACACCTACACTGCCGCTACCGTGAATGCGGGCGCTACCAGCATCACCATCAACGTGCCCGCCAGCCAGATTGCTACGATTGGGCAGTTCCCCATCACGGCAAACAACGGTGGCGCGGCCTCGGCAGTACGCGACTTCTTTGTGGTGCCAGCTGCTACCAGCCTGGCTTACGAAGATTTTGAGGCGGGTACCAAAGCCGCTAGCGGCTACAGCGCTGGCCCGGTTACGCTGCGCAGCGGCGAATGGAACTTCACCGAAGCCCTGCTGGGCGACCTGTTTAACGACCGGGTAAACCAGGTGCGGGCTGCCCGCATCCGCGGCGGCGGGTCGATTGCCATGAACTTCGACAAGCCGGACGGTGCCGGCGTTATCACGGTGCAGGCCGCCATGTATGGTACCGATACGCCGACAACCTTCACGGTAGAAATTTCGACCAACGGCGGCACCACCTACACCGTGCTGCCGGGTGCCCCGACGGTGCTCACCACAACACTCACGACGTATAGCTTCGTTGCTAACGTAACGGGTAATGTGCGTCTGCGTATCAGCACGGCCGCCCCGACTGGCAACACTGCACGCATCAACATTGATGACATCAACATCCCGAACTTCCTGGCTACCAACCCGGGCAGCGCTCTGCCCGGCCTGGCGCTGTACCCCAACCCGGCCCAGGACCGCCTGACGGTGAGCCTGCCCACGGCGGGTGCAGCTACGGTAGCCCTGCGCGACCTCACCGGCCGCGTAGTGCTGGCCGAGGCCCCGCTGGCCGCCAACGGCGTGGTGACCCTGCCGGCCTCGCTGGCTACCGGTACCTACCTGCTGGAAGTGCGTCAGAACGGCGTAACGGCCGTGCGCCGCGTCGCCAAAAACTAGTCTGACCTGCAACCAGGCTTCTGAAAAAGGCCCCCAACCAGTCTGGTTGGGGGCCTTTTTGCGTGGGGCGAGTAGCTGTTGGCCGGCCAGCCGCACCAGCGCCGGTCTGGCAGCTACAGTAGCGCAGTCAGCTGTTTCGGCTCGTTAAGCGTGTCGACCTGCTGGCTCAACCATTCCCACTGCCCCGGCTGGGCAATAAGCTTACTGGTAGCTGCAATGCCGCAAGCGTCCTGGGCCTATCGGCCAGGGGGTTTTATATTTATGTAAGGGCTGCCGCGAACCATACTCGGATATTAACAGTCTGTTAACCCAAAAGAATACAGGTGTAATGCCTGCAACTGGTACCTTTGCTAAGCAAATGCTCTCTCTTTTCTATTTTTAGTATGCTGCGCATGACAACACGTTCTATTCCGTTTATTCGCCTGGGCCGGAGGGCCGGGCTACTGGCGCTGTTGCTGCTGCCACTGCTGGGGTGGGGGCAAACGACCATTGCCATTCAGGATTTTGAAGCAACTCCTGCCACGCCAACGGCCACCTATGGCACGACCGGCACCGGGGGAGCAATAACAACCGGCAATGCCAATACCCCCAATGACCCGCGGTACGTTTCCGGGACCCAGGGCTACGGCCGCAGCGGGAGTACGGGGTCGGTGGTCATCACTTCAGCGGCGAACATCGACGCGAGTGCCTATACCGGCGTCGCGCTGGAATTTCGTTTGGCATCCTTCTCCGGTACTTCCGGTAACGGGGCTGAAAACGATGACCTGGTTACGGTTGCGATAAGCACTAATGGGGGAACCAGCTACTCAAACGAGTTGATAGTAACCGGCAACAGCAATGCCCGGTGGAGCTTTGCTACGGGAACTGGCACTGCATCGGCGGCATACGACGGAAACAGCACCGTTGAAGCCGCCAAAAGATTTACGCCGGCCGGAGGAGACGCCCGTACCACCGATGGCTACACCTTCATTCGGGTAACCGGCATCACTGCCAGCAACCAGCTGCGTTTCCGCATCACGCTGGGCAACGACGCTGCTAACGAACAATGGGTAATTGATGACATTGTCGTGAAGGGCAATGCCGCCATTTCTACCGGTACCGTCGGCAGCACTCCGGTTTGTGCAAACACAGCCACTGATGTGACGGTCCCCTACACGCCGAACATAACTTTTACGGGCGCCTATTCGGCTCAATTGTCGGATGCTGCGGGTGACTTTACTTCGCCCACCACGCTGAGCATTGTTGGCTCGAACAGCGCCAACCCACTTACCGTAACTATTCCGGCCGGTACGCCCAACGGCACCGGCTATAAAATTCGGGTGAATAACGCTGCCCCGGCCCGGACGGGGTCGGCCAGTCCGGCTTTCGCCATCAACAACCTGGCGGTGACGCTGGCCCCCACCACCCTGGGCCTGACCATCGGCCAGACCAACGCCACGGCTCTGACGGCCACCGAAACTCCCGCCGCCACCAGCCGCATCTGGAAGTACGGCACCATGTCGGGTGGGGCCTACAGTAACACCATCGGCAGCCAGGCGGGCACCAGCTACACGCCCCAGCCGGCCGACTTTGGCGGCACAACGGGCACTTATTACGTGGTGGCTCAGAGCACGCTGGGCGGCTGCGTGGTTACCAGCAACCAGTCGGTGGTAACGGTGAACCCGGCCACCAGCGCCACCATTTCCCTGAGTACCGCCTCCCTCAACCTGGGCACGGTGGGCACCAACACGGCCGGCACCATCTACACCTACACGGTGAGCGGCAGCCTGCTCACCACGGGCATCACCATCACGCCCCCGGCGGGCGTCGAAATCTCGAAAGACGGCTTCCTGAGCACCGCCAACACCAACGCCGCGCCGCTGGTGCTGCCCCAAAGCGGCAACAGCGTAGCCAGCACCACCATCTCGGTGCGGCTGGCGGCCACGGCCACCCCGGGCGCGGTGAGCGGTAACATTACCCACGTCAGCGGCACGGCCAGCCAGAACGTGGCCGTGACGGGCACGGTGCTGGCGGGCGCCAGCGCTTGCCTGACGGAAGGCTTCAACAACGCGGCCATCCCTGTGGGCTGGTTGACGTCGGGCGTATCGACCTCTACGGACAGCCCCCGGACCGGCACCCGGCAGGCCGAGTTTGACGGCAGCACCGAATCCCTGACCACCCCGGTCATCGCCAACCCTTCGTTGCTGACGTTTTACCTGTACCGGACCACCAGCACCACGGCCAAAAACCTACTGGTGCAGGTATCGACCAGCGGTCAGACGGGGACCTTCACGACCGTGACCACTTTCACCCACAGCGATGTGCCGCTGACCGAAACCTGGACGCCGCTGACAGTAGACCTGTCGGCCTACACGGCCTCCAACGCCGTGTACATTCGCTTTGCCCGCAACAACGGCAACACCTCGCCCTGGCGCCTCGACGACGTGACCGTGAGCTGCGGCGTGCCGGCTCCGGCCTTTACCCTGACCACGGGCACCATTGCCGACTCGCCGTTCTGCATCAACCAGGGCACCAACCCCAGCATTACGGTGCCATTCACGGTGAGCGGCGGCACCTTCGGCACCGCCAATGTGATGACGGCCGTGCTCAGCAATGCCAGCGGCAGCTTTGCCAGCGGCACCACCACGCTGGGCACCCTCACGGCCGTGGCTAGTGGCAGCATCAGCGGCAACATCCCCAACAGCGTGGTTTCGGGCACGGCTTACCGCGTGCGGGTGCAAGCCAGCACCCCCGCCACCAACGCCCCCGACAACGGAACCGACTTGGTGGTGACCAACTACCTGACTAACGAGGTGCCCGCCACGGCCAGCGCCACGCCCGGCAACGGGCAGGTGACGGTGAGCTTCGGGGCCCCGGCCAACAGCTGCGCCACCAGCGTTATCATCACCGCCCGATTGGGCAGTGCCGGCACTCTCAAGCCACTGGCCGGCAATATCTACACTGCCAATACCACTTTTGGCGGCAGCGGCAGCACCAACCTGGGCAGCGGCCAGTACGTGGTGTATAACGGGCCGCTCAACGGTAGCGTAACCGTGACGGGCCTTACCAACGGCAGCCAGTATTTCTTCCAGATTTTCACAACCGGTGGCAACGGCTACAGCGACGGCATTGTGCGCTCGGCCCGCCCGGTAGTGCCCGCCATCCTTACCGAAGTGCTGGTGCCCCAGCTGATAAGCGCCCGCACCAGCACCAGCACCCACAACGCCCGCCTGCCCTACGTGTGGCGTGCCACTGTGAGCGGCCTGCTGCCCACTACCACTTATAAGTACTACACCGCCGTGCATGCCGCCACCGATGCCGCTACCTACGGTGGGGTAGGGGTGCCGCTGGAAGTAAAAGCCCCGGGCGCCTTCGTGCGCGCCAGTGGCCCCAGCCTGAGCAGCAGCACCGCCACCTTTGCCACTGATGCCAGCGGCAGCTACACCGGCTGGTTTGCCGTGGAGCCCACCGCCGATAGCCGCTTTGCCGATGGCAGCACGGTATATCCGCTCATCGTGCTCAATGCGGGCGATGGCAGCGATGTGGCCGCCCAGTTTCTGCCCACCACCAGCGCCGTTACGGCTATGCAGCTGGGCACCGGCAGCAGCCAGGCCACGGCCGTGCGCGGCACCTCTTTCGCGGCCCCGGCCAACTTCATCTTTACCTATAACGACGTAAACGGCATGAGCCGCCCTCTGGCCGGCACCTGGGTAGAAGAAGACGGCATTGTCAACACGACTGCCAACAACTATGCGGCCTTCTATAGCAACGATGTAAATGGCGTAGCCGGCGCCTGGGGCCTGCTCACGCCCAACACCAATGCCAACGGTATCCGCCGCGTCGAGCAGCGCGCTCTGGCCGATGGCAGCCTGGTAGGCTGCCCCGCCACCGACGCCGACGGCGTGTGGCCCAGCACCACCAGCACCGTGAACCCAAACAGCGGTACCACGGCCCGCGTGCTCACCACCGGCGACGTGCCCTTCCAGGCGGCCACCGTGACGGGCTTCTCGCCCAGCGGCGGCACGCCCGGCACCATCATCACCATCACCGGCACCAACTTCACCACCGGCCCCGCGCCCACGGTGAGCTTCAACGGCGGCACGGCCGTGGCTACTACCTTCGTGAGCACCACCAGCGTGACGGTGGCCGTGCCCGCCAGCGCCAGCAGCGGTCCGCTTACGCTCACGGCCGGCTGCGGCACTACCCTGGCGGTGGGCGCCTTCGCAGTAGTGCCCAATGCCTACTACACCAAGGCCACCGGCGACCTCGACCTGCTGAGCACCTACGGCGACCAGCCCGACGGCTCGGGCACGGCCCCCACGTCGTTTGCCCTGGCCGGCACTACCTACACCGTAACCGGCACGGGCCGCAGCTTCGGCAACAACTGGACGGTGAGCGGCACGGGCACGAAAGTGGTGCTGGCCGCCGGCGCGGAGATGATTATCCCCACCACGGCCGTCTTCGCCGGTACCCTCGACCAGGGAGCTAACAGCACCCTGGTGATTCGCAACGCCACGGCGGCGGCTACCGACAATCTACTTCAGGATGTGCAGGCGGCTTCCAGCACTATTGAGCTGGCCCAAACGACTGCGCCATACATCATTCCGGTTGACCTGAACTACGAAAACCTCAAGCTCACCAACGGCGAGAAGCGGCTTAATGCTGCCTATTTCTACGACGTGAACGGGACGCTGACGCTGGAAAACACGCTTATCAGCAGCACCCTGCTCAACACCAGTGCCGGCAACAACTTTGCGTATGCTATTATCCGACTGAATGGCAACCTGGTGCAGCTGAGTAACGTGACCTACGACCCCGCCCGGAGCATTACGCTGCAGCTGCTGAATACCAGCACCATTCAGACGCTGAATGCCAACGGTGGGACTATTTCCCTGCACCGGCTGCTCACAGATGGCAGCACCGTGAAAGGCGGTAGCCTGGTGGGCGCGGGCTCAGTGCTGGCGCTGGGCAACAGCCGCAACGGGGGCCTGGAAATGTTGGATTCGGGTAACACCCTGGAACTAGGGGCTGGCACGACGCTCCGCTTCAACGGCGGGGGCAATATCTTCGGTACCTCACTAGGTTCGCTGAAACCCGACCCAGCTGCCAATCTGGAGTTTATGCGTACCGTAGCTAACGACTATGACCTGGGCAGCCTCCGGTTCGTTACGGGTTTCAACACGGTGAACAACTTCCTGCTAAGCGCCACTACCAGTGTCAGCAGCGAGAACGTACTGGGCCTGTCGTCTAACCTGACGGTGAATGGCAGCGCTACCTTCCAGGCCGGCACGCTAGAGCTCAATGGCCGGACCCTGACGCTGAACGGCCCCATAACGAGCGGCACCGGCACGCTGCGCGGCAGCACGAGCAGCAGCCTGAACTTCGGCGGCACCGGGGCACTGGGTACGCTCAATTTTGTTAGCGCAGCCGCTGGTCGTAACCTGAGCACGCTGACAATGAACCGCGCCGGCGGCGCTGCTTTCGTACTCACTGCTCCGCTGACTATCAACACAACCCTGGCGCTTACCAACGGCATTATCACGACCGATGCTACCAATGTGCTCACGTTGATTAACGCGGCTGCCCCCACCGGCGGCTCGGCCGATAGCTACATCAATGGCCCTCTGGCCCGCATCACCAACTCGGGGGCGCGTACGGTATTCTTCCCCGTGGGCAAGGCCGGCAACTACCGCCCCCTCACGCTGAACACCGCCGCCCAGAGCAACACCGTGACCTACACGGCCGAGCAGATAGAGTCGGCGCCGGCCAACAATAACTACGCCGCCGGCAGCAACCTGCAGCGGGTATCGTTCAAGCGCTACTTCACCATCAACCGCAGCACCTCGGCGGGCACCTTCAGCGGTACGCTCACCATGACCTTCGGCACCGACGACTACGTGAACTTCCCCGCCGACCCCACCTTCGTGGTGGCCAAGCGCAGCACTCCTGCCAGCGAATGGACCAACATCGGCCATACGGCCGAAACCGGCACGGCCAGCAACGGCGCGCCCGTGGCCGGTACCATCACCTCGGGCATCTTCACCACCTTCTCCGACTTCTCGCTGGCCAGCACCAGCACCGCCAACTTTTTCCCTGGCCTCAACCCGCTGCCCGTCGAACTCATCAGCTTCACTGCCCAGCGTCAGGAAGCCAACGTGAGCCTGCAGTGGGCCACCGCCAGCGAGAAAAACAGCGCCTATTTCGAAGTGCAGCGCAGCCCGAATGCCGAAGATTTCACGACCATCGCCAAGGTGGATGCCGCTGGCAGCAGCACTAAAAAAGCTGTCTACCAGACGCTCGACCGCAACGCCCCCCCCACGCAGCTTTATTACCGCCTGCGCCAGGTCGATAACGATGGCAGCGTAGCCTACTCGCCCGTGAAAGTGGTGGCAGCCAGCAGCAAGGTATTCGAAATGGCCATTTACCCCAACCCGGCCCGCGAAACCATCAACTTCAGCACCGCCGGCCCGGCCAGCTACCGCATCAGCAACGTGCTGGGCCAGGTGCTGCTGCAAGGCACGGCCACCGACATGACAAACGTATCGGTAGCATCGCTGGCCAGCGGCACGTATTACCTGGAACTCCAAACCGCTGCTGGCCGCAAGGTGCAGAAGTTCAGTAAGGAGTAGTAACCCTGAGCTCCGCCTGGTCTTCGAATTCGGCGGAGCCCAAGGAAACCGGACAACAAAAAAGGTCGCCCAACTGGGCGACCTTTTTTGTTGCATCAGAACCCGCTTAGCCTGAGCCGGCAGGCACAATTAATTCAATAGCTTAAACCGAGAAGCTCTCGCCGCAGCCGCACTCACGCGAGGCGTTGGGGTTGTTGAACTGAAAGCCCTTGCCGTTCAGCCCATCCGAGAAGTCGAGCTCAGTGCCGGCCAGGTAGAGGAAGCTTTTCATATCCACCACCACACGCACGCCCTTGTCCTCAAATTCCTGGTCCATCGGCCGCACTTCGTTGTCGAAATCGAGCTTGTAGCTCAAACCCGAGCAGCCGCCGCCGGCTACCGAGGCGCGCAGGCGATATGTGGCATCCAGTTCGGCATCGCGCATGAGATGCTCGATTTTGTCTTTGGCTTTATCTGAAACGGTAATCATTGTATTAAGCTGTTAGCTAATAGCGGCTAGCTGTTAGCCTTGTTCATAAAAGCCAATAGCTAATGGCTACCAGCTAAAAGCCCACTTTACGAGCTCGGGTTCAGCACAACACTAAACACCGTGATGGTGTTCAAATCGCGCCCAAAATAGAGCTTGTCCAGCGCCTCATACATATTGTGCGCCCGGAAGTAGGAAGTGTGCAACTCCTTGTCGTCCCGCGCGCGCCATTGCACAGTATACGAGCTTTCGGTGTCCCGAAAGCGCCGCACGTATTCCAGCATCTTGCGCAGGGCATCCACGCGGTCATAGCCCATTTCGTAGCGAAACAGGAAGCTCTGCTGGTGCCGCGGGTTCACGGTGATGAGGTCCAGCCGCGTTTGCCCATCGAGTTGCCGAAATTCAAACAGCAATTGCGCCGGGTCGAGGCCCAGGTGCTGCTCAATCTCGCGTTGCAGGCGGGCGGTTTCGACGTGAGAATCCATAGAAGGAGTTATGAGTTAGGAGTTATGAATTATGAGTTGGCAGAACGTCAACTCATAATTCATAACTCCTAACTCATAATTAAAACCTAGTGGTGGGCCAGTTCCAGGGCCGGCAGACCGTTTTTCACGCGGTAGTCCGAGATGGCCATTTTGATGGCGTCCTCGGCCAGCACCGAGCAGTGGATTTTCACGGGCGGCAAAGCCAGCTCCTCCACAATCTCCATGTTGTCGATGGCGAGAGCTTCGTCTACCGTCTTGCCTTTCAGCCACTCCGTTGCCAGCGACGACGAGGCGATGGCCGAGCCGCAGCCGAAGGTTTTGAACTTGGCGTCGGTGATGGTCTGGGTGGTTTCGTCCACCTCGATTTGCAGGCGCATCACGTCGCCGCACTCGGGGGCGCCCACGAGGCCGGTGCCTACGGTTTTCTTGCTTTTGTCCAGCGTGCCCACGTTGCGGGGGTTGCTGTAGTGGTCGATTACTTTATCGGAGTAAGCCATGGCTCAGGTTTGAATTATGAATTTTGAATTATAAATTATGAATTGAAATCATGAATCAGCTGGCGCAGAACCGCCATTTTTAATTCATAATTTATAATTCATAATTGGCGATTAGCGCCTAGTGTTCGGCCCACTCGATGGTGCTCAGGTCGATGCCTTCCTTGAACATTTCCCAGAGCGGCGACATTTCGCGGAGCTTGGTCACGGCCTCTTTTACGTGGCCGATGGCGTAGTCGATTTGCTCGTCGGTGGTGAAGCGGCTCAGGCCGAAGCGCAGGCTGCTGTGGGCCAGGTCATCGCTCAGGCCCAGGGCCTTGAGGACGTAGCTGGGCTCCAGCGAGGCGCTGGTGCAGGCCGAGCCCGACGATACCGCCAGGTCTTTCACGCCCATCATCAGGCCTTCGCCTTCCACGTATTTGAAGCTGATGTTGGCCACGTGGGGCAGGCGGTGCTCCACCGAGCCGTTCACGTAGCTTTCTTCCAGGGTCAGCAGCTCTTTTTCGAGGCGGTCGCGCATCACGCTCAGGCGCTTGGTGTCGGCCTCCATTTCCAGGCGAGCCAGCTCGCAGGCTTTGCCCAAGCCCACGATGCCGGGCACGTTGAGGGTGCCCGAGCGCATGCCGCGCTCGTGGCCGCCGCCGTCCATCTGGGCGGTTACCTTTACCCGCGGGTTTTTACGACGCACGTACAGCGCACCTACGCCCTTGGGACCGTACATTTTGTGAGCCGTGAAAGCCATCAAATCAATGCCGTCGGCCAGCACATCCACCGGGATTTTGCCCACGGCCTGGGTGCCGTCGGTCATGAACAGCGCGCCGTGCTTGTGAGCGATGGCGGCAATCTCGCGGATGGGCTGAATGGTGCCCGTCTCGTTGTTGCCATACATGATGGTCACGAGAATCGTCTCGGGCGTCATGGCGGCTTCCAGCTCGGCCAGGCTAATCAGACCTTTCTCATCTACCGGCAGGTAGGTGACGCGGCCGCCCAGCTTTTCGAGGTGCTTGCAGGTGTCGAGCACGGCTTTGTGCTCGGTGGTACAGGTGATGACGTGGTTGCCTTTCTGAGCATACATCTCAAACACGCCCTTGATGCCTAGGTTGTCGCTCTCGGTAGCGCCGCTGGTGAAGATAATTTCCTTCGGGTCGCAGTTGATGAGGGCCGAGATTTGCTCGCGGGCGTAGTCCACGCCTTCCTCGGCGGCCCAGCCGAAGGGGTGGTTGCGCGAGGCCGCGTTGCCGAATACGTCGGTCAGATAAGGCATCATGGCCTCCAGCACGCGCGGGTCGAGCGGGGTCGTGGCGTTGTTGTCGAGATAGATAGGGAGCTTCAGCATTGCGCGTAGCGAAAAATCTGCAAGTAGTTGGAATCAGGCACTAGAACACCGTTCGGACCGAATCGGTTTTCTTTGGACTTACAAAAATAGGCACAATACCATCAAGGCCGGCTGTCGGCCGGCCGAAAACCCTCTCGTTTCGCATCTTATTTCTATGCTTACCAACCTCGAACATCTCGGCCTGGCCGTGCACGACCTTAAAGCCGCCACGGAACTCTACACCAAATTGCTGGGCGCCGGGCCGTATAAAACCGAGCATGTGGCCAGCGAAGCCGTGGATACGGTGTTTTTCCAGGTCGGCGGCTCCAAGATTGAGCTGCTGGCGGGCACCTCACCGGACAGCGCCATTACCAAGTATTTAGCTAAGAAACCAGAAGGTATTCACCACGTGGCTTTCGAGGTGGATGATATTCGGGCTGAGATGGAACGCCTGAAAGGGGAAGGGTTCATTCTTTTAAACGAGGAGCCCAAGCGCGGGGCTGATAATAAACTGGTGTGCTTTGTGCATCCGAAAAGCGCGGGTGGCGTACTGGTAGAGCTTTGTCAGGAGGTGAAGCCGTGAGGCGACTCTACAGCTGGTTCTGGGAGCTGATGGATAAGCAGCAGACCATACATGGCCAGCGGGTGGTGGCGGGGCTTTTCGGCCTAATTGTCTTGTGGATTGGCCTGCTACTGCTGGGCGGGTTGAGTTGGCTGACTGCTTTCACCAAGCCAAAGCTTCCAGACGAAACGGCCAAGGTTATCCAAACTGATTCAACAACAAACGACATGAATTTCTTTAAACAGGAAGTAGATGCTGCTGTCGATGCGCTGCTGCTTCAGCAAGTTATTCTCTATCCCACCGACACTGTGTGGGGCCTGGGCTGCGACGCCGAAGTGCCCCGCGCGGTGGAGCAATTATATAAGTTGAAAGGCCGCCCCGAGGGCAAACCCAGTATCGTGCTGGTGGCCGACCTGGAGATGCTGCAGCGTTACGCCGCCAAGGTGCCCGTCGAGCTGGAGCAGCTGCTGGCCACGCAGGAGCGGCCCACTACTTACATCCTGCCCGCTGGCCCGGCCGTGGCCAAAAACCTGGTAGGACCGGATGGCACGGTGGGCTTTCGGGTGGTGCAGGAGGAGTTTTGCCACAAAGTGGTGCGGCGGCTGGGCCACGGGCTGGTATCGACGTCGGCCAACAAAAGCGGGGAGCCGACGCCGGCTATTTTCTCTGAAATTGACCCGGCCATTGTGCGCGGGGCCGACTACGTGGTGAGCTGGCGGCAGAACGATGAGACGCGCACGGCCCCCTCACGGGTGGTGCGGCTGGGGGAGGGTGGGGAGCTGCAGGTAGTGCGGGAATAAAAAATGCTAGGCCAGCTAGGTGGTTTACGTAGGCCACAGCAAGCTGGCCAACGCAGAAAGCCGCTGATGAATTATCAGCGGCTTTCGTAGCACCGGTAAAAAAGCTCAGTGTGGGTCGTTCTGCCAAATCACCCCGTGGAGGGATGGTAAAGCAGGATTTTATCTAACCGCTTGCTCAGTAAAAGCCTAAGGCTTGCTAAGCGACAGCGTTTCGGTACGCTCGCTGGTAACCACGCGCACCAGGTAAGACCCGCTCAGCAAGCCCCGACGCGCATGCCAAGTATAGGTGGCAGGTGCCGAAGCTTCTGTAGAAGCTTTCGCTTGCGAATCAACGGGCAGAGTATCGAGCACGCGGCCGCTCAAGTCGGTTACCTGCAAGCTGCGAACCGTTTCGCCAGCGTGCAAGCTCAGACGGATTTGCACATCGGTGCTGAAAGGATTGGGATACGCCTGCAGAATGTTGCTGCCAGTGGGTTGAGTGGGATTCGCGGCGGGCCGGTTGTGCTGGTTAGAGCCAGGTAGCACGGTTGAGTAGCGGTAAGCCAGCCGCGGCACGCTGGCATCGCGCCAGAGGAAGGCGGAGGCGGTGGGCGAAGCCGCGTGACGAGCGGCCACACTAACAATGCCTTGCGTGTTGGTATCCGTAAAGTTCACCCGGCTATAATCGACTCCGGGTATTACTGAGCCAGCCTTCAGGGTACGGCTCCATACATCATAGCCGTTGCCGGTAGATGGATAGTTCAAGCCAGACCAAGCTACCACATATTGGTATGGATTTGTTTGGTCGCTCAAGAAGGCTACTGCTGGTGCTACGGCATCATAGCCGTTTTGGGTAGATACGGTTGGTATGCTGACAGTGGTATAGTTTGGACGCCAAGAGCCAGCGCTCTTACCCCAGTTCCTGATTTCGTAATAATTGCGAGGGCCCGAGTTGGTGCAGGGGCTGTCGCTCCAAGCCATCACCAACTCCACATCTAGGTCGTCGCTGCTTGCAAGGCTGGCCGTGGCGGCCATCCGCGGCACCCCTAGCGTATTGGGAATTGCCCAGCTGTAAGTGCCCCCCACATTAGAATTGAAGACTGTGCAGTCGCGGCCGTACTGCTTCACAACAAGGGATTTGCCTGCAGTTACCGGAAGGGCAGTGGGGTCGGCTGATGCACTGATATAGCAGAACGAAACCACGCCCAAAGGAGATACTGCCACGTCGGGCGTCAGGCTCTGATTGAAGAGAATGTTGGGGTTACTAGCTGTCGTGTTGGGGCCGATGCCGCGCACTACGTGCGACCCCCGATAGGGATAGGAGCAATAGAACCCTGTACCATCAATGTTGCAGTCCAGCACGTAGCTGTCGGCAAAGGTGGTCGTCATATTGAAGCTGTAGCCGTTGGGATAGGGAGGAATACCATTCGGACCGTACGTAGGCGAGTATACCGTCACAGTAGCAGTTTCCGTACTCGTTTCCTGCCACACAATACCAACCTTGCCGGAAATATTGGCATCAATATTAGGATTGGAATGAATGCGGTTGCCCTTAGGCAGGGGGGCACCGGGGCCTGTGTAAGCGGCAATACCAGCAAGCCCTAGCGGGCGAGGCGAGCCTTGTTGGACAAAGGCCGTCCCGTTCCACAGGTAAATGTCCAAGTACGTCTGGGAAGTAGCGGGAGATGCGTTGCTGTTGGTTGCGATATAGACTACGTCAGCATAGAGGTTGTTTCCCATGTATGACATTGCAACGTCAGGGTCGCTGAGTGAGGTGGTACCTGAGGGTAGGGTCGCCAACAGTGATCCCGTTGGAACTTCGTTAACGCTCCAACTGAGGCGCACATTGCCGCCGCCGTCCCACACCATGGTTTGGATGAAACTGCCTTTGGACCCGCGCATGACGTCGGTGCCGGTGTTCACAGTTACGTTTGCCATCGCGGTAGTGGTACCATGTGCATCAATGTCGGCATTAGTAGGCACGTACTGAGCCTGCACTGGATTGGCCCAGGCGGCTAAAGCCAGCAAGGGTAAGATTAAATGCTTCTTCATGAGCGTAGAAGGTAATGGTTGGGATGTACTGCCGTTGGTAAGAAGGGCCGGTAGGGCAGAGGCAGCAACTGCGCCGGCAGGGCGGAGGCAGGCCGTGGCGGCACGGAGCCGCGAGTGGCACAGAGGTATGGATTAATGAGTGATAATATGAGTTTGGTGAGAGAATGACCAGTCAACTGCCCAATTCGTGCCGGTGTATTCACTACTCAGGCAGGTAGCTGGTAAATGATTTTGGCGATTTTTTTGATTAATATTCTGTTAGTGAAGTGAGTGCGTTGAAGGAAGATGAGTATTTAATATGCTAGTGATTTTATTAAAGATATTAAAAAATGGAAGTAAAAAGGATAAAAATAATTTGATTAAAAAGGGTGATGAGGTGCCGCCAAGCTGGGGAAAGCCTGAGTAATGTGCCGCGAAAAATAGCGCGAGGCATGAGTATCCCGTCTGCCGCAGAACTATCTGGGCAAAAATGAGCTGTGTAGGCAAAACCTACTAATCCAGGAGTTGTACCCGCTTTGGGGTAGGCATTGCCGACTTGCCACTTGAAGCAGCAGCGGAGGACTTAATGAAAGGAAATTTCAAGCCTAGCCATAACAGTGCTGACTACTGGTCGTGAACCGACCATAGCAAGCTGTTAATACCACCAAGTAGCTGTTATGAGAACAACCACCCCCACACTGTGAATATCCTGACTTGTGCCAGTGAAACCACAGACCGAAGCGCAAAGACGGCAATCCAACTGACCACAGTTAAAAACTGGGGCTGGTTGTGTGGGCGTCCACTGGCTGAAACCCATCGAAACTGGGCCGGACCGGGATACCGTTAGAGTAAAACGTAGTAGCCAAAAGAACTCCTGCGAGACTGAACCCGAGGAATGTGCAGAATGGGTAGAGAGTGACTAGTAGTTTCTAACGATGTGCTCCTAAAGGGGGGGGAACACGATAATGAGCCAAATGTAGGAGGCAAAAATAGCCGACGCAAGCGCCGAGATGATATGTTTGAAAAATAGTCAATAATTTATTGATTTCCAATAAAATAAATTTTTAAACGGTTGTACTCATAAATTTTCGCGTTACATCTTGGCGGATGAAAAAAGCCGATGAGCTACCAGGGTGGCTGTTGTATATCGACCTTTGCGGCATGGAAACACCTCAACTGCCCGACCTGCCTATTTTCCGAACCATCGCCGAAGCGGCGGCTGAACTCGGTCAGCCCGCTTACGTCATCGGTGGCTACGTGCGTGATTTGGCGCTTAATAGAGGTAGTAAGGATATTGACGTGGTGACGGTGGGCGACGGTATTGCGCTGGCCCAGGCTGTGGGACGCAAGCTGAAAGGCAAAGGCCGCGTAACGGTGTTCAAGAATTTTGGCACGGCCATGCTGCCCACGCAGGAGGCCGGCGAAATTGAGTTTGTGGGCGCCCGCCGGGAAAGCTACCGCGCCGAAAGCCGCAAGCCGGAAGTGGAAGCAGGTACGTTGGAAGAAGATTTGGCCCGGCGCGATTTCACAATTAATGCTCTGGGCTTGAGTTTGAATGAGGCTGACTTTGGAGCGCTGGTCGACCGCTTTGGCGGAATGAAAGACCTGAGCACCCAAACCCTACGCACCCCGCTCGACCCCGATATTACTTTCTCCGACGACCCTTTGCGTATGATGCGAGCCGTGCGCTTCGCTTCGCAGTTGGGCTTTGACATTGAGCCCGATACCTACGACGCCATCGTGCGGAATAAGGAGCGGATAAAAATTGTGTCGCAGGAACGCATCACCGTCGAATTGAACAAGATAGTGGAGTCGCCGCTGCCGAGCTACGGCTTCAAGCTGCTGTTTCAGACGGGGCTGTTGCAGCTCATCTTTCCCAAAATGGCCCTGCTGCACGGCGTGGAGAAAGTGGGCAAGCATGCCCACAAGGACAACTTCTACCACACGCTGCAAGTGCTTGACAACGTGGCAGCCGCTGGCGGCGACCTGTGGCTGCGCTGGGCCGCCATTCTGCACGATATTGCCAAGCCCGCCACCAAGCGCTACTTCCCCAACCAGGGTTGGACGTTCCACGGCCACGAGGACAAGGGGGCGCGCTGGGTGCCCCAGATTTTTGCCGACCTCAAGCTGCCGCTGGGTGAGGAGATGCGCATGGTGCAGAAGCTGGTGAAGCTGCACTTGCGCCCCATCGCGCTAGTAAAGGAAACCGTGACCGACTCGGCCGTGCGCCGCCTGCTCTTCGAGGCCGGCGACGATATCGACCGCCTCATGCTGCTCTGCCGGGCCGACATCACCAGCAAGGACCACGAGCGCAAAGCACGCTACCTGAGTAATTTCGGCCAGGTGGAGGAGAAGCTGAAGGAGGTGGAGGAAAAGGACCACCTGCGCAACTTCAAGCCCGTCATCACCGGCGAAATCATCATGGAAATGTTTGATTTGAAGCCCTCGCGCCAAGTGGGCGAGCTGAAGGAGGCCGTGATGGAAGCCATCTTGGAGGGCACCATTAAAAACGAAATGGAGCCAGCCCTGGCCTTCCTGTTGCAGCAGGGGGCGGCCAAAGGACTGGCTCCGAAACAGGGCTTCATTCACTCACCAAATTAGACCCGGTTTCTGTTTCAGTAGCGATAGATGCAGAAGAGCCGTAGAGGTTGCCTGTAGGGAAGGTTAAGCATTTAAGTTTCCCGCAATCGTCACTACTTCAATCGTTTTACCCGCGAGGCGCCGTTCACATCCGTATCCACATTCGTAGGGTTGCCGCTGTATTCAATCACGCAGGCGCCTACGGCTTCGGCTTTCAGGGTTTCATTTACCTGCAGGCGGGCGTGGCTCACGCCGGCGAGGTCGAGGTTGGCCGTGTTAGCGCGGAGTTCGGGGCCGGACAGGTTGCAGGCGCCGGCGGCGTCTACTTCCAGCTGGTCAACATCGCCGGCGGCGGTGGTGCGGCAGGCGCCGGCCAGCTCCAGGTCGAGGCGGTTGAAGTCGCCCTGGAGGCGCAGGTGGCTGGCGCCGGCCTGCTCTACGGCCAGGCTCACTTGGCGGGGGAAGCCGGCCACGTCGGCCTGCACGGCCCCGGCCAAGGATACCGCTTCAATATCGGGCATGGTGATGCTGATAAGGATTTTATCGTGGTCGTCGCCGAAGGCAGTGCCAAACAGGCCGCTGCGGCGCGGGCGGATGTCCAGCTCGTTGCCTTCGCGGGTCACACGCAGGTCGCGCAGGTCATCGTCCTGGCCGGCGGCTTCGATGCGGAAGCTGTCGCCCTGCCGAATCATGACGCGGTAGCCGCCCTGCACGCGCACTTTTGTGAAGTCGTTTTCGGAGAAGCTGCGGCGGCCAGCGCCGTAGTATTGCAGGTCGAGGTTGAAGGATGGGGCGCCTTTGACAGTATGGTTGCCGTTATCGGCCGAGTCGTCCTCGTCGCCCACATTCACATTGATGTCGATGTCATTATCCTCGTCATTATCGGCATCGGTTTCCTCGGCGGGGCACTCCTGGCACTGCAGCTTATTGCCCACCAGGCGGTAGCGGTATTTTTCGGGCTCGTTGGGCTGGCGGTTATTCACGAAGCTCTCGTCGCCCACCAGGCTGGCAAAGCCTGAACTGATGCGGAAAGTGCGGTCGCGGGGCAGGCGGACAACTACGCGCAGGTCCTGGTCGCGGTATTTGGCGTTGGGCTGGAAGGAGAAGTGGTCGTCGAAGACGAGCGAGGAGTCACCACTAACCCGCACATTGTAAGCAATGCTGGTGCTGGCATTGCGGCGGGCGTCGTCTTCGTTGCTCCCTTTGGCCGACATCGTGCGCAACACCTCCACGGCGCGGCCGCTGTCGATGGCTGCCAGGCTTACGCGGGGCCACTGGTCGGTGTGGCGGTCGATGCTGTGCTCGTCCAAAAACAGCACCGGCTTGGTAAGTTCAGGGTAAGTTTTGCGCTCTTCCACTTCAGCTTCATGCTGAAAATCGTGGCTTTGACGCACGGCCGCCATCGTGACGCCCACCACGCTCAGCAGCCACAAGCCCAGCAGCGACAAGCTTACCGTGCGATTCATGATGGTGCGGCGGAACAAGAGGTTTAGCCCGCCCAGCAGCAATGACAGCGCCGGAATCCCGAAGGCCAGGAAGCCCGCTAACACGCCCCACTCAGGCACCCCATTCAACAGCACGTGCACCGGCAGGTCGCCGAATACAATGTTTTCCGATTGCGGAATCAAGCCAATAGCCACGCCAGCTACCACGCTGGTAAAGAGCAGCAAGCCGAAGCCCATCATCGTCAGCAGCAAGCCTGCCGCAATGCGGATAAATGAGCCCGCGAAATTCACCAGCGGACGCAGGTTGCGGCCGAAGTCTTCGATAAAGGCGCCCACCGGACGGTTGCCGCCCGCGAGGGCGGCGTCGTCAAAAGGGCTGTTCCGGAGCTTGCTGTCGAAGCCTTCAAGGGTCATGGCGTCGCCGCGCATCCGCATTTTATCGGCCACCGTGATGGCCTGCGGCGAGGCAATCCAGAGAATCACATAGAGCACGAAGGTGAAGCCGCCCACGAACAGTCCGGCGAGTAAGATGATGCGAACCAGCGTTACATCAACCCGGAGGTAGTGCGCCAGGCCGGCGGCCACGCCCCCGATTTTGCCGTTGTCCACGTCGCGGTAGTACTTGCGGCCGGCCAGCGGGCCGTCGGCAAACGGCGTGTCGTTGGGCGCCGGAGCATCGTAGCGCTTGGGCAGGGCCATCCACATGATGACGTACACCAGCACAGCCCAGCCCCCGAACTGGATGTTGAAATTGTGGGTGCCAAAGTCGCTGATAATAGCCGGGGTGAAGATGGCCAGGAACACCCAGGCCACGCGAATCCACAGCGGGCTCACGTTGAAATACTGCGCGATACCAGCGGCTACGCCCGCAATTTTGCGGTGTGCCATGTCGCGGTAGAGGCGGCGGGGCTCGGCGGGGCCGGAGGCACCAGCGCCCAGGGGGCCTTCCGGACCAAACGGTCCTTTAGGACCGAATGGGCCTTCGGGGCCGAACGCGCCTTTGGTGCCGAAAGGACCATTGGGGCCAAAAGTGCCGCCCGTGGCACTGTCGGCAGTCGTTGTTTCATCCTCGTCGGCTTCCACGGCGAAGTCGCTGACGCGGCCCATCTTGGCAATCATGGCCTCCACATCAGAGAGGGAAATGACCTGCTGCAACGGCGTGATGCGGGCCGAAAACAGCTCGGCAATGCGGCCTTCGATGTCGGACACAATATCCTCGTGGCCCTGGTAGCTGGCAAAGTGCGATTTTACCTCGGCCAGGTAGCGACTAAGCACCTCGTAACCGTCTTCCTCGATGTGGAAGATGATGCCTTGCAAGTTGATGCTGATGTTCTTTTTCATGGTAAAAGGCTGAAAGAAGCCGTTTTGATGCAGGTGAGTGAGAGAGGAAAAAGAAAGCGGTAGCCTTAGCTGGCCGGCGGGCCTGGCCGGCCCTTGCGGATGATGCCCACCGAGGTGGCCATTTCTTCCCAGGTGTCGCGCAGTTCCTCCAGGAACTGGCGGCCATCGGTGGTGAGCGTATAGTACTTACGGGGCGGCCCACTGGTGCTTTCTTTCCAGACGTAGTCCAGCAGGCCGGCATTTTTCAGCCGGGTGAGTAGTGGGTAGAGCGTGCCCTCCACCACTATCATGCGGGCCGAAGTCAGCTCCTCCAGCATATCGGAGGCGTAAGCTTCGCCGCGGGCGATGATTTCCAGGATACAGAATTCAAGGATTCCCTTGCGCATCTGGACCTGGGTGTTCTCAAGTTTCATAGGCGTTATGACAAGCTAGTGGGTGAGCAACGGTACAAAGGTAAAGATGGTACTTTGTAACGCAAGGTACTGTTGCAATAAAAGCACTGGGATTTTAATCTTCTAAAAGCAAGTAGCTAATAGTTAAGGCAATATTTTTTGTGCAGCTTCGCCGGTTTTTTGCGGTTAAGCATTTAGTGCGCCCCGTCTGCCACCAAAAACTGCGTAATCCGTAGCGGCGTTAAGTGGGCAAACCCGCTACCATCAAGCTGCCGTTGCCAACTTCACCGGCTTGCTGGCTGCGTTCACCTACCGTATGCGGGCTTTTGGCCTGAAATTCGCGGCCGGCACGCACTATAATGAAGTATCTTGCGTTTCCGCTCCGAATTTCTTCACCGCCTTATTTTCTATGTCCAAGTTTTCCGCTGCCACCCGGCGCCTTCTGCTTGCGGGCACTGCTGCTGCCCTCGCCCTGCCCGCCGCCGCCCAAACCACCAAAACGCCCAAGTACAGCAATGAATTTCTGACTCTTGGCGTGGGCGCCCGCGCCCTGGGCATGGGCAAAGTGCAGGTGGCCCTGGCCGATAACGCCACCGCCGGCTACTGGAATCCCGCTGGCCTCGTGAACCAGGCCCATAAGTACGACGGCGTGCTGATGCACTCGGAGCTGTTTTCGGGCGTCGTGAAAAACGACTATGGTGCATTTTCGATGCCGCTGGATGACAAAAGCGCCATCGGTATCAGCCTGATACGTCTGGGTATTGATGACATTGCCGATACCCGTGCCCTAATCAATGAGTACAACTATATTGATTACAGCAAAATAACTTATTTCTCGGTGGCCGACTACGCCGTGCTGCTGTCCTACGCCCGCAAAATCGGCAACGTGGAAGGCCTCAGCGTCGGTGCTAATGGGAAGTTCATCTACCGCAACATCGGCAACTTCGCCGATGCCTACGGCTTCGGCTTCGATGCGGGCCTGCAATACAACAAGAAAGGCTGGCGCACTGCCCTAATGGTGCGCGACATCACCACGACCTATAACTCCTGGTCTATC
The DNA here is from genome assembly GCF_030580865.1 of Hymenobacter aranciens. GTDB lineage: Bacteria > Bacteroidota > Bacteroidia > Cytophagales > Hymenobacteraceae > Hymenobacter > Hymenobacter aranciens. The sequence continues at coordinate 131,490 of NZ_JAUQSY010000010.1, forward strand.
AACGCCGATGAGTACCAGAAGGGCCTTACTTCGTCCAACCTCAACGACCCGATTCCTAAAAACAGCACCGAAATCACCCTGCCCACTATCACCCTGGGCGTGGGCCGGCGCTTTGAGCTGCCCAAGCAGTTCTCGGCCCTGGTAGCGGCCGATATCGAGGCTACTACCGATGGGCAGCGCAACACGCTCGTTTCCAGCAGTAGCTTCAACCTGAACCCGCGCCTGGGGCTGGAGCTGGGCTACAAAAACCTGGTGTTTCTGCGCGGTGGGGCTGGCGACTACCAACGCATCACCAATTTCGAGAACAAGGAAAAGATGCTGGGGCAGTACAGTCTCGGGGCTGGGCTGGCCATCAGCGGGCTGCGCGTCGATTTGGCGCTGTCGCGCCTGGCAGTGGAAAAGCTGGGCCAGTCCTCGCAAACCAACTCGCTGATTGTATCGTTGGGATATGGCTTCAAGTAAGCCGTGTGCATTTCAAGCTATTGCATTCGACATAAATAAAGCTCAGGATTATGACTAAATATTACCGACAGACCGGGTTGGGGCTGATGCTGGCTTTCCTGCTGGCATTGGCTGGGGGGCAGAGTGCCCAGGCGCAGCAGCTGGTGTATGGCAACGAGTGGATAGTGCCCGGCCAGCAATATTTTAAGCTGAAGCTGCCCCGTACGGGTCTTTACAAAATTGATTACCAATATCTGACAGCGGCTGGTATTGCTGGGGTAGCGCCCCAAAACCTGCAGCTCTGGCGGCGTGGCCGCGAACTTGCCCGCTACGTGGGTGGCAACGCGCAGGTGCTGGATGCCACCACCTACATCGAGTTTTTTGGCCAGCGCAACGACGGGCAGTTGGACCGCGACTTCTATAAGTCGCCCAATGACCTGGCCAACCCGCTGTACAGCTACTATACCGATACGGCCAGCTACTTCATAACCTGGGGAGTAGGGGCGGCGTCACGCCCCGGCCGGGCCATGACCGAGCCGGTAGCAGCGCCCGGCGCCTTGCATCCGCACCGCTTATATAATACCGCCAGGCTCATAAAGACTGGCTACTCTGATGGGCAATCCAATGAGGAGGATAAGTATAACTACACTCCCTGGTTTGATAAGGCCGAAGGCTATATATCAGGCTACGTTGGGGTGCTGACACCTGCGCAAGGCATTAGCGGACCGCTCAGCAATAACTACTACGATGTGGCAACCGACTCGCTAATGGCAAGCGTGCCGCTGACCAGCGGGCCTTTCCGGGTGCAGGTAAACCTGATAGGTAGCTCCATGACGGCCCACCGCACCGAAATTTCGGTAGTGGAGCCCGGTGGAACCATTCGGGTACTGGATACCATCAACTATCGGAACTACGATAAGGTGCGCCGCACGTTTGCCATCCGGCGCTCGGATATCAATAGCACGACTAATCCTAATACCAACGCGAAGATTACCATTCGCTTTCGGGTGTACGACCCCAGCCTGGCGGGCCTACCGTACGACCGGTTTCGGATAGCCTATTACCGGATAACGGTGCCGCAGACCAACCGCTGGTTTCCGAATAAGCGCCATGTGCTGTTTCAAAACGATTCGCTGCTCGCCGGTACGGCCACCTACGAAGTCGATTCTATTCCGGCAGCGGTGCACGGCTACGATGTGACGGACCCTTACAATGTGCAGCGCATCACGGGGACGGCCGGGAGCACGGCGCGCAGCAAAGTATTCGTGTTTCCCAGCGCCACCAGCCAGCAAACGCGCTGGCTGCTGCTGTCCGGCGACCGGCCCTACGTGCCGCAGCCCGCACAGCGCGTCACCTTTCGCACCTTCAATCCCTCTCAACCTAACTACATCATCGTGACCAGCCGGCTGTTGCAGGCTCCTGCTGCCAACGTGCCCAATGCGGCCCAGGCTTATGCCGACTACCGGGCTTCGGCCGCGGGCGGGGGTCATAATGTGCTGATGGTGAATAGTGAGGATTTGTACGACCAATTTCACTACGGTGAGAAATCGGCTCTGGCCGTGCGCCGGTTTGCCAAGCTTATTATGGATAATGCTGGTGGGCAGCAGAAAAACCTGCTGCTGCTGGGCAACGGGGTAATCTATTCGGTGAACGTTTATAACCGTCTTACCTACCGAAATGAATTTTATCGCAACATACCAGGCAATGCTACCTATGCCCGCGATTTAGTGCCGGTAAGCGGCCGGTCTACTTCGGATGCTTTTTTTACGGCTGACTGGCAGAACGATGATTACGTGGCCCGGATGCATACCGGCCGCGTGCCGGCCACCAACCCGCAGGAGGTGATGAACTACCTGCGCAAGGTGCAGCAGCACGATTCGCTGGGCATGGAGCCCTGGCGCAAAAATGTGCTGAACCTGGTAGGCGGCCAAACCGCAGGCGAAACCGGGATATTCAACGAATACATGACCGGTTACAAGAAACGCATTGAGCGACCGCTGTGGGGTGGCAGGGTGGTAAAAACCATCCAGCGGACAGCGCCACAGACTACTTCGGTTAATATCCAGAATGAGCTCAATGCCGGGCTGTCGCTGATTAATTACTTCGGCCACGGCTCCAACACCACGTTCGGCCTGCACATCGGCACGCCGGATGTGGTGATGAATAACTATAGCAACGCCGGCCGCTACCCGATAATGTTTTTTAACGGGTGTAGCAGCACCTACACGGCGGCCGGTACCAACAGTTCGGATAATACCATCTTCGATAAGGATTACCGCACGTTTGCCGAGCTGTGGCTGCTATCGGCCAATAAAGGCGCCATTGGCCTGTTAGGGCAATCGGGCTTTAGCTATCCAGGCCCGTTGGATACCGCGCAGGATACGGTGTTTTCGCTGTTACTCAACAATAATGCCTGGTATGGCAAGCCCGTAGCGCAGGTGTATGCCGAAGCGGTGCGCCGTTTGCAAAGGACGCAGTTGTTCCAGCCGGTAGACGGACGCGCCGTCGGGCCCGAGCAGCTGATGTGTACGATGTGGCTCGGCGACCCGGTGATAAGCTTGTATGCCCCGGCGCGGCCCGATTTCCAGACCAGCTCGGCGGCCTTGTCTATTGTGCCGCAGGCAGGCCAGCCGCCGGTATCGGCCTCTTCCAACCGCTTCGTGCTGAATATCGGGGTGAAAAACCCTGGCAAGATTACGCGCGATACCCTGGAAGTGCGGGTGCGGCGCGTGCCTGGGATGGGCTCGCCCATTGATACGGTGTTTAAGTTCCGGCAGTCGTGGCTTCCCGATACGATATACACGGCCGTGCTGCGCAACCCGGCGGGTGTGAATGTGTTTGGCAGCAACCGCTTTGAAGTGATGCTGGACCCGGCCAACCGCGTTCCGGAGCTGGATGAGAACAACAACACCGGTGAGCTCCTCTTCACCTTCCTGAAGCCCGGCGTGACGGCGCTGAGCCCGGCCGAATTTGCCATTGTGGGCAGCCAGCGCCCCCATCTGGTGGCGCAAACCAACGACCCCAGCGGCACCCAACGGGTGTATGAGTACGAAGTAGATACGACGGCCGCCTTCACCAGCCCGGCGCCCATCCGGCAAACGGCTACCGTGACGGCCACGCTGACGCCCGATTGGCAGCCGACGTTGCCCGCCATTGCCGGGCGCGACAGCGTGGTGTGGTACTGGCGCGTGCGCTTCCAGACGCCCGCCGCCAACGAAACGGCGGAATGGACCGTCAGCTCGTTCCGCATCATTCAGAACAGCGCCGGCGGATGGTCGCAGAGCCACTATGCGCAGCTGCAGCGCAACCAGCGCCAGGGCGTGGAAATAGCCGCTCCCACTGGCCGCTGGCGCTTCGTGGATGAGTTTCAGGCCCTGACCCTGCGTACGCAGGGCGCCCCCACGCGCTCCGCCACGTTCACGACGGGCACCGGGCTTGGTATTATTGCCAACATCTCGACGCCCCCCAGCGTGCTGGACTGCGGCGCGAGCGCGCCCAACCTGCTGCTGGCCATCTACGACCAGCACACGCTGCAGCCCAAGCGGGTGAATTCGACCAGCTACCTCACCTGCGGGCAGGCGCCGCAGCAGTTCTATACGTTTGCCACCGACCCCGCCCCGCGGGTGCCCTCCGATACGCTTAACAACATCAACAACAGCGGCGCCCGTCAGAGCGACCTGCAGTCGTTGCTCAGCCAGGTAACCGAGGGCGACTATGTGGCGCTTATCAGCATGAACCGCGTGCGCTGGGCCGACCCCAGCCTGGCAGGCGTCAAGAATACGCTGGCAACCCTGCTGGGCTCGACGCTGGTAAACCAGCTGCAAAACGGCGACCCGCTGGCCGTGCTGTCGCGCAAGTATAATGCTGGCGGCCAGATGGTGCGTGAGCTAGGCCCCGACCTGCGAAATGGCAACATTCCCCGGGCTAACCAGACCATAACTATCGTGGACACGCTGAGCACGCCCAGCTTCCGTGGCAAGATTACCTCGACGCGCATCGGCCCGGCCCAGAACTGGGAAACCCTGCACCACTGGATAAAGAAGGAATCGACCACCAGCAGCTACAAGCTGCGCGTGATTGGCATTGATACGCTGGGCAATTCGACGGTGCTGCAGAGCAGCGTGCCGTCGTCGCGCTACCCGCTGAGCAATATTTCGGCCCGCACCTACCCGTACCTGGAGCTGGAGCTGGAGCTGCAGGACTCGACCAACCGCATGGCGCCGCAGCTCAAGGAGTGGTTTATCACCTACCGGGGCGTGCCCGAGGGCGTGGTGCGCCGCGACCTGGTGGCGGCCACTAACTACGATGCGGCCCGGCTGGCCACCATGGCGGCCGACAGCGGCTACATCCGCTTCCCGGTGGCATTCGAAAACGTGACCTCGCTCGACTTTTCCCCCGGGCTGCTGGCGAAAGTGGACGTGCGCGATGCCAGCGGCAACGGCAATACGGTGCTGGTAACCATTCCGGGCCAGCTCAAAGGCGATGCTACCACCACCTTCAATGTGAAAGTGCCGATGATTGGGCGCTTCGGGACATTTAACACCCGGGTGACGGTGAACCCGCAGCCCAAGCCGCAGCCCGAGCTGTACTACTTCAACAATGAGCTGGCGCTGGACGCCTTCACGGTGATTGACCGCAACCTGCCGCCCACCCTCGACGTGGCCTTCGACGGGCGCCGCATTATGAGCGGCGAGCTGGTGTCGCCGCGGCCGGTTATCAGCATTCAGATGAACGACGAGGACCGGCTGCGCCACATCAGCAATGTGTCGTACTTCACGGTGACCTTGCAGCGCGCTGGCCAGCCGGCCACTATCGTGGACCTGCGCTCGTCGGCGGTGCGCTTCACCACCGACACCACCAAGGGTAGCGTGGCCAGGCTGGAGTATCAGCCCGGCCTGAGTGCCCCGATGCCCGACGGCGTGTACACGTTGCGCGTGCAGGGCCGCGACCCCAGCAATGCCACCGCCGGCATTGCCGGCAACGGCGATGCGCAGGACTACGAGGTGAAGTTTGAGGTGGTGAATGCCTCCACCATCACCAACGTGTTCCCGTACCCGAACCCGGTGACCAGCAAAGCCAAGTTCGTCTTCACCGTGACGGGGCAGGAGCTGCCGCGCAACATGAAAATCCAGATTATGACCATCGCGGGCCGTGTGGTGCGTGAGATTTTCATGAGCGAGCTGGGCCCGCTGCACATCGGCAACAACATCACCGAGTATGCCTGGGACGGCACCGACGAGTACGGCGACCGGCTGGCCAACGGCACCTACCTCTACCGCGTGAGCCTCGACGACCCGCAGGACCAGTTCAGCCAGCGCCGCACGGTGGCCGATAAGGCCTTCAAGAACGACTGGGGCAAGCTGGTGCTGATGCGGTAAGCAGAAGTAACGGCAGCTGACAAAAAAGAACGGTCATGCTGAACGCAGTGAAGCATCCTTTCACGTTGGAACGACTGGTTCTGGCGTGAGAGGATGCTTCACTGCGTTCAGCATGACCGTTCTTTATCTACCGCCGCACCAGCTTCACGAAGCTGTACGCATAGTCATGCCGCTCGTCGGCCTCGTGGCGCTCGCGGGTTTCCTCGCGCCACTCGGTAGGGGAGAGGGGCGGAAAGGAGGCGTCGCCTTCCACGGCGTGGTGTACTTCGGTGAGGTACACCACATCGGCGGCAGGCAGGGCTTCGCGGTAGATTTCGCCGCCGCCGATGACGCACACCATCTCCGCATCGAGCTCGGCGGCGCGGGCCAGGGCGGCCCGCACCGAGGGCTGGGTTTCGCAGCCGGGGGCCTGCCAATCGGGCTGGCGCGTCACCACCAGGTTGGGGCGGCCGGGCAGGGCGCGGCCGATGCTGTCGTAGGTGCGGCGGCCCATCACCACGGGGTGGCCCAGGGTGAGGGCTTTGAAGTGCTTGAGGTCGTTGGGCAGGCGCCAGGGCAGCTGGCCCTGGTGGCCGATGATGCCGTTGTCGGCCACGGCAACTACGAGTGCAATTTTGGTCATTTAACAGTTGTCATTTAACAGTTAACAGTCGGCCAGCAGCCAGTAAGAAGGGTACAGATACGTTTATTATTCAACAATCAATGGCCGACTGTTAACTGTTAAATGACTTCGTGCCGCGCAGGAATTCTTCCACACCCATGCGCTTTTTGCCCTCGGCCTGCACGTCAAGTAGGTCGAGCCAGCCGCTGGGGGTGGCTACGCGCAGGTACTTTTTGCCATCCGAATGCCAGGTGCCGGGCTCGGCGGGGGCTGCCTCAAAAGGCAGGGCAGCGGCGCGGAATACTTTGAGGGTGCGGCCGTCGGGCAGGGTGGCGAAGGCGGTGGGAATGGGCGCCAGGCCGCGCACGAGGTTCACCAGGGCGGCGGCGGGCTGCTGGAAATCGAGCCGGCCGGTTTCCTTGGTGAGCTTGGGGGCGGGGCGCAGGTCGGGGGTGTTGGGCTGGGGGGTGCTGGGGGCGGTGCCGGCTGCAATGGCCTCCACCGAGCGGCGGGCCAGGGCGGCGCCGGCCACTTTCAGCTTGTCGTAGAGGCTGCCGAAGTCTTCGGTGGGTGCGATGGGGATTTTATCCTGCAGAATAAGGTCGCCGGTGTCGATTTCGTGGCGCAGGAAGAAGCTGCTCACGCCCGTTTCGGTATCGCCGTGGATGAGGGCCCAGTTGATGGGCGCCGCGCCCCGGTACTGCGGCAGCAGCGAGGCGTGGATGTTGATGGAGCCCAGCCGGGGCATGTTCCACACCGCCTCGGGCAGCATCCGGAAGGCCACCACCACCTGTAAATCGGCGGCGTAGGATTTCAATTCGGCCTGAAATTCGGGTGACTTCAGGTTGGTGGGCTGCAAAATGGGCAGCCCCGCCGCCTCGGCCGCCACCTTCACCGCCGAAGCCTGGAGCTGCCGGCCCCGGCCCGCCGGCCGGTCGGGCGCCGTCACCACGGCCACCACCTGCCCGCCCGGCCAGGCCAGCAAGCTTTCGAGGGTGGACACGGCAAAATCGGGGGTGCCCATGAAAATCAGGCGGAGCGGAGCGTTATTCATGGGGCAAAGAAAACGCCGCCCGGCCGAACGGGCGGGGGATTCCTCAGTCGGGCGGAATTGAAATCCCGGCCGGCTGGGGAATCCCCAGTGCCCCGGAATTGCAATCCCGGACGGTTGGGGATTCCCCAGTGCCCCGGAATTGAAATCCCGGCCGGCTGGGGATTCCCCAGTGCTTCGGAATTGCAATCCCGGGCGGTTGGGGAATCCCCAATGCCTCGGAATTGCAATTCCGGCCCGGTGGGGAAGCCCCTACTGCTCCGGGTAGAGCAGGTATTTCTTCCGCAATTCCTTAAACCGGCCCAGCCCGGGCTCCCAGCTGGCGCGGATTTCCGCCTCGGTCTTGCCGGCCACAACCTGCTGGCGCAGGCTGGCCGTGCCGGTCAGCTGCTCGAAGTATTTGCTGAAGAAGTTGGTCTTGTCGGTGCTCTGCTGGTAGAAGTCGATGAGGTATTTCAGCGTGAAGCCCTGGGGCTCGTCAGGCGCGGGCTGGTGCATGCTGAGGCCGTAGCAGCGCTGGCCGTTGAGCGGCGGGGTGGGCGAGCCCGCATTGGGGCGCGGGGTGAAGGAGTAGGGCCGGGTGTTGGGCTGGGTAGGCGCCCCGATGACCTCGAAGGGAAAATCGGTGCCGCGGCCCACGCTCACGTTGGTGCCCTCCAGCAGGCAGATGCTGGGGTAGAGCGCCACGGCGCGGGCAGTGGGCAGGTTGGGGGAGGGGCGCACCGGCAGGGCGTAGGGCAGGGCGTGGGTGTAGCCCGGCGCAAGCGGCACCACCGTCAGGCGGCATTGCCGGCCGCCGGCCAGCCACTTTTCGCCGTTCAGCATCTTCGCCAGCTCACCCACCGTGAGGCCGTGGACGATGGGCAGCGGGTCGAGCCCCACGAAGGATTTGTGGGCGGGCTCCATGATGGGACCATCGACTTCGGCGCCGTGGGGGTTGGGGCGGTCGAGCACCAGCACGGCCTTGTTTTGCTCGGCGGCGGCCTCCATCACGTAGTGCAGGGTGCTGATGAAGGTGTAGAAGCGGGCACCCACGTCCTGAATGTCGAACACGAGTACGTCCACGTCGGCCAGCATCTCGGGCGTGGGTTTTTTCGACTTGCCGTAGAGCGAGCGCACCGCCACGCCGCTGCGGGCGTCGCGCCCGTCCTTGATGGTGGCCCCGTCGGCCGCCTCGCCCCGAAAGCCGTGCTCGGGGGCGAAAATGGCCGTCACGTTGACGCCCCGGGCGCGCAGGGTGTCCACGAGGTGGGATTTGCCGACCAGAGAAGTTTGGTTGACAACCAGGCCCACGCGCTGGTTTTTAAGCTTCGGCAGGTACTCGGCCAGCCGCTCGGCGCCTACGGTGATGGTGGGGACGGCGACGGTAGCCGTCGGGGCAGCGGCTACGGTTGGCGCGGCGGGCTGGGTGGCGGGGGCGGTGGAGCAGGTTTGCAAAGCCAGGAAGAGGCTGGCCAGCAGGTTTATTTTTTCGGAGAGCATAATACTGCAAAGATGTGCGGTAGGTGTGGTAGTACGAATTCCCCGCAGGGGTTCGTACTACCACTCTGACGGTGTTATAACTGAAGCAATACTGCGCTAACGACAGAGTGGTAGTACGAACCGCTGCGCGGAATTCGTACTACCACGACATTCCCAAACCCCGCCGCCCCCATTCTGCGTAGCTTTACGCCACCGCATGAACGTCTCCCGCTACATTTCCGCGAAGATTGACGGGGCCGACGCCGGCTCCTTCACCGCTTCGGTTACCAAAATTGCCATCATCAGCATTGCCATGGGGCTGGCGGTGATGGTGGTGTCGTTTGCCATCCTGCAAGGGTTTCGCAACGAAATTCAGGGTAAGATTTTCTCCTTCGGGGCGCACCTGCAAATCTCGCGCTACGACACCAACAACTCGCTCGAAGTAGCGCCCATTGCCGGGCCGCGCCTGCAGCAGCAGCTCGGCCGCTTCCCGCAGGTGCAGTACACCCAGCCCTACGCCGTCAAAACGGCCATCATCAAAACTCCTGATGAGGTGCTGGGCGTGGTGCTCAAAGGCATCGATGAGAAAGGCGGCCAGTCGCCCATGCGCCAGAATCTGGTGGCCGGCAAATTCATGGCCTTCAGCGATACCGCCGCCAGCAACGACGTGCTCATCTCGCGCAAAGTGGCCGACAAGCTGCGCCTCAGCGTGGGCTCCGAGGCCCTGTTCTACTTCATCCAGAACCCGCCGCGCATCCGCAAGTTCCGCGTCAGCGGCATCTATTCCACCGGCCTGGATGAGTTCGACGAAGTGTACGTCATCGGCGACATCCGCCAAGTGCGCGAGCTCAACGCCTGGCCCGACTCGCTGGTAGGCGGCATGGAAGTGGTGGTGCGCGACTTCCCGCGCCTCGACGCCACCGCCGAGACGCTCTACGAAAAGCTGCCCTACGACCTCAAAATCGACAAAATCACCGACCAGTACGCCCAGCTCTTCGACTGGCTGCAGCTGCTTAACCGCAACGTCATCATTTTCCTGATTCTGATAATTTTCGTGGCCGCCTTCAACATCGTGGCCACCATCTTCATCATGATTCTGGAGCGCACCAACATGATTGGCATCCTCAAGGCCCTGGGCGCGACGGACAGCCAGATTCGCGGTATGTTCTTCCACCGCGGCATTTCGCTCACGGTGCGCGGCATCCTCATCGGCAATGCTGTCGGTATCGGCTTCTGCGCCCTGCAGCACTACTTCAAAATCATCCCCCTCGACCCCGAAAACTACTACATGGACCGGGTGCCGATTCACTGGGACTTAAAGATTATGCTGGTGCTCAATGCGGCTACGTTCGTGTCGTCGCTGCTGGCCGTGTTTATTCCGACGTACCTGATTTCGCGGATTAACCCGGTCAAGGCAATCAAGTTCGACTAACCCGGGCGGCGATGCAATCAAAAGGACTGCTTCTGGCTGCAGGAATCCTGCTGTTGCTGCCGCCGCTGCTACTGTTCGCCTTCGTTGTGCAGCAGGTCGTCGTTTCGGATGCCGACATGAAGCTGTGGGTGCTCTTTCTGATGAGCCTCACGCCTTGCGGCCTGCTGGCCACCATTGGCTGTCTGGTAGCTCTTTTCCGGAAAAGCGTGGGCAATCAGTTCTTCAGTAAGTCGCTGGCTTTAGGAATGCTGGCGGGCGCCGTGCTGGAGTTAGTTGGGGGCTTATTTGCTATCGGGCTGGTATTACTGGTAGTGGGCGCCCTTAGGTAGTTAGCAGCTCACACCGTAGCACTAGGTTAGCATCGGGGCACAGCGCCGCCCACTGCGCTTTTTCCGACGGCCGGGCCACGCCGGGGAAGTCGCCCACGTGGCCCTGCATGTCGGCCATGAGCTGGAAATGCAGGTGCGCCGGCCAGTCGCCATTTTCCGGAAACGGGCCGACGGTGGCAAACGCCTCACCCTTTGTCAGGGCCTGTCCGGCGCGTAGCAGCCGCCACTCGGCGCGGCTGAGGTGGCCGTAGAGGCTGTAGAAGGTGATGCCTTCCAGCTCGTGCTGGAGCACGACGGTGGGGCCGTAGTCGCCGAAATTATCGTTGTCGCAGAGGCTGTGGATGGTGGCGGGCAGCGGGGCCAGCACCGGCGTACCGGCGGGCAGCCACACGTCCACGCCCAAGTGCAGGGAGCGGGCCTCGGGCTCGGCGCCGGGGCCGAAATGCGCGCTGCGGCGGTAGATAACGCGGTTTTCGAGGTAGCCGCCGATGCCGATGGTGGCGTGCTGCTCGGCCAGCATGTCGTTTACCAATTGGTCAAAATCAGCGGTGCCGCGCAGGTCGGCGGTGGCCAGGCGCGGGTTGCTGGCCGAGAAGTCGAGGCGGGCCACGTCAGGGCCGTTGAGGTCGACGGGTAGCACCGGGCCGAAATCGGCCTGGTGGCGGAGCAGGAGGGAGGAAAGCAATGTTGAATGGTTGGATGAAAGATGGGCGAACGACTGAATGAAGCCAGTCGGCAGCGTAGCGCGGGTGGCAAGTTACCTTTGTAGCACCAGTTGCGGCTGGTTTTCGTAGATACTACCTCTGAAAGAGGCCGGCGAGAAAGGATAAAACCTTCTTTTTCGTCTCCCTCATTCCCCCCCACCCTCAACCCCTCAATCCCCCGCATGTACCACACCCTGACCGTCGTTGCGCTTACCCAGGAAACCCCCGATGCCGTTACCATTCACCTGGAGCGCCCCGACCGCCAGCCCCTGGCCAGCCAGCCCGGCCAGTTCCTGACCCTCATCCTGCCCTGCGGCCCCGGCGGTAAAAAGGAGCGCCGCGCCTACTCGCTCAGCAGCACCCCGCAGGAAGCTCCGCGCTTGTCCGTGACGGTGAAACGCGTGGTGGGCGGCCTCGTGAGTAATTATCTGCTCGACACCGTGCGCGTGGGCCAGCAAATAGAAGTGATGGAGCCGCTGGGCAATTTCGTGCTGCAGCCCAACGCTGGCGGCGCCGGCCGGGCGCTGGTGCTGGTGGGCGCCGGCTCGGGCATCACCCCGCTCATGTCCATCCTCAAAGCCGTGCTGCGCCAGGAGCCCCAGAGCCGTGTGCTGCTCGTGTATGGCAACCGCAACGAGGACTCGGTGATTTTTAAAGACCAGCTCGCGCAATTGGAAGCCGGCAGCCAAAGCCGCCTGCAAATCGAGCACGTCTACAGCCAGCCGCTGCGCGCCGGCGGCAGCCACCAGCACACCGGCCGCCTCAACCGCACCACGCTGCTGCACATTCTGGAGCAGCGCCGCGACTTCCCGGCCCCGCAATGCGAGTTCTACCTCTGCGGCCCCGACGGCATGATGAACGAGGCCCGCGCCGCCCTCGACCTGCTGCTGGTGCCCGCCGCCCGCATCTACCGCGAGAGTTTCGTGGCCGCCACCGAAACCGCCGAAGCCGCTCAGGCCCATGGCGACGTATCGACCAGCCCCGCCGACAGCACCGACGGCACCCGCCTCGTGACGCTGCACTACGAAGGCAGCGAGTACCAAATCAAAGTGCCCCCGCACCAGACCATCCTCGAAACCGCCCTCGACCAGGACATCGACCTGCCGTATTCGTGCCAGGCCGGCCTCTGCACCGCCTGCCGCGGCAAGTGCCTGAGCGGCAAAGTGCATCTCGACGAGCGCGAAGGCTTGTCGGACTCCGAAATCAAGCAGGGCTACGTGTTGGTGTGCGTGGGTCACCCAATGACGGACGACGTGGTGATTGAGATTGATTAGTGTGCTGCACTCGTTAAAAATCAGTTAAAAGCGGAACGAGAGCAGCCTCGTTCCGCTTTTTTTGTAACAAAATTGCTTATTTGCGCCCACGTAAGTGGCCATGCCGCTGGCGTCACCGTAAACCTTCCTCCGATGATAACTGCCCCTGAAATAGATACCGCCTCGGCCACCAATACGTCCCGGCCGCCCCGCCACTACCTGCCCGAAGACTTCCACATAACCGACTGGACCGGGCTGGAATCCTTCTTCACCGAGCTGCGCGACCGGCCTCTGCACTCGGCCACCGAGCTGGAACGCTGGCTGCTCGACCGCTCCGAACTGGAGTCTATGCTCAGTGAAGATTTGGCCTGGCGCTACATCCACATGACCTGCGATACGCAGGATGCGAAGCGCTCGGAGGCTTTTCAGTTCTTTGTGAATGAGGTGGAACCGCAGGTGGCGCCCTACGACCACGCCTTGAACGAGAAGATGCTGGCCTCGCCCTACCTGAGCGGGCTCGATGCCAGCCGCTACAACATATTTCTGCGCTCAGTGCGCCGGGCTTCGGAAATTTACCGGGCCGAAAACATCCCGCTCAAAACCGACATCAGCACCAAGCAGCAGCAGTACGCCGCCACCGTGGGCGCCATGACGGTGACCCTCGACGGCGAGGAGCTGACCCTGCCCCAGGCCGCCGACCGGCTGAAAAACCCCGACCGCATGGTGCGCGAAACGGCCTACCGCGCCATTCAGCAGCGCCGCCTGCAGGATTCCAAGCCGCTCGATGAGCTGTTTACCGAGCTGGTGCAGCTGCGCCACCAGGTGGCGCTGAACGCCGGCTTTGAAAACTTCCGCGACTACATGTTTGCTGCCCTGGGCCGCTTCGACTACACGCCGCAGGACTGCTTTAACTTCCACGCCGCCATCCGCGAAACGGTGGTGCCGCTCATCGATAACATTGATTTAGAGCGCCGCCAGGACCTCAACCTGCCCGCCCTGCGCCCCTGGGACCTCGACGTGGACCCCAGCGGCCAGCCGCCGCTGCGCCCCTTCGGCACCGGCGACGAGTTGCTCGAAAAAACCATCACCGTCTTCCAGAACCTCGACCCTTACCTCGGCGACTGCCTGCGCACCATGCGCACCATGGGCCACCTCGACCTGGAAAGCCGCAAGGGCAAAGCCCCCGGCGGCTACAACTACCCGCTCGATGAAACCGGCGTGCCGTTCATCTTCATGAACGCTACCAGCTCCTTACGCGATGTGGTGACAATGCTGCACGAGGGCGGCCACGCCGTGCACAGCTTCCTCACCCGCAGCCTGCCGCTGGGCGCCGACAAGCACCCGCCGTCCGAAGTAGCCGAGCTGGCCTCCATGAGCATGGAGCTGATGAGTATGGACCAGTGGGACATCTTCTTCCCCAACCCCGACGACCTGCGGCGGGCCAAGAAAACCCACCTCGAAGGCGTGCTCGAAACCTTCCCCTGGGTGGCCACCATCGACAAATTTCAGCACTGGATTTACGAGCACCCGCAGCACAGCGAAACCGAGCGCCACGCCAAATGGGTGGCGCTGTTCGATGAGTTCAACCAGCGCACCGTGGACTGGAACGGCCTCGAAAACTTCAAGCCTTATTTGTGGCAGAAGCAGCTGCACCTCTACGAAGTGCCCTTCTACTACATCGAGTACGCCATGGCCCAGCTCGGCGCTATTGCCGTGTGGCGCAACTACCGCCAGGATGCCGCCGCCGGCCTGGCCGCCTACAAGCGCGCCCTGGCCCTGGGCTACACCGCGCCCATCGGCGATATTTACGCCGCTGCCGGCATCCGCTTCGATTTTAGCACCGACTACCTGTGTATGCTGGCCGACTTCGTGCGCGACGAGATGGAAAAGTTGTAAGGTTCTGCCGACTTCTTATAAAAAAGGCCTTCTCAATAATGAGAAGGCCTTTTTTATGCCGGATTAGTTTTTAGAAGCTGTAGCTGGACTGATGCAGGTCAGTTCGACGGTTTCGCCCACCATGCAGATACTTCCCATCGAAACAGGGCGATAATCAACAAACACCTGCTGGCCGTCGGTGGCGTTGAAGTTCCACCAAAGTGCGCCGGTGGGTTCCAGGCGCCGACCGTCGCTTAGCTCCAATACCTTGCCACAACCATCAAGGCCGGTAAGGTCGCGCACCGTGGCTGGGGTTGAGCAACTAGGCTCCGGATTGCAACTGTGGCAAGCACTGGTGCATAGCATCAGGCTTAAAAGGCTGGCCCATATCAGCTGTGTAGAAGAGAAAGTAGTAGCCATCTGGTTGTAAGGAGTAAAGTCTGCAGCTACGACCGGCTAACTATCAATACCGTTGCATCGGCTGTCCGGCCCGGGCTTACTCCGCCAGCTCAAACAGCGGCAATGGCTTCAATTCCTCATACTTGCCACCCAGCGTTTCGAGCTGTTCCTGATGCAGCTTGAGGTAATTGTTGTACTGGCGGGCGGCGCGGTCGTATTGCACCCGGTAGCCCACCACGCCTTCGTCAATCTGCTGAATGCCTTCGACAAAGTTGCGGGCGTTTTCGGTGGGGGCGGCCCCGCCGGGCGCAGCCACGGGGTAGAGGGCGTGCAGCAGCGAATCCTGGGCCGCGTCGTAGCGGTCGATGAGGGGCGAGCTGCTCATGGTCTGCTGGTTGTAGCGCAGGGTTTTGAGGCGGGCATTGGCCTTGCCCAAGGCCTGCAGCTGGGCGGCATCGGCGCCGGGCTGGGCCTGCAGCTCACGCAGCAGCAGGCGGATAACGCCAATTTTCTGGTCGTCGCTCTCCATCATATCGCGCCAGCGCACGGCCACCGTGTCGTTCAGCTGGTCAAATTGGGCTTTCACCTCGGCGGTGGCAGCGGGATTGAGGGCGGCTTTGCTGCCTTCGTGCTTGCACGATGCCGCGCAGGCCGCTACCAGCAACGCGCCCGCCAGCAGGCTTTTCAGGGAGAAAGTGGAAGAAAGGGACTTCATTGAAAAAAGAGCGTGAGAAATTACGGGACTGCAAGAATAACACCGGCAGGCCGCAGATAAATCGGACGACGGTAAATAATTCGCTGACTTCAGAAAATCAGGTTCGACGGAGTCGTGCTTTGAACGCGGCCCTGGCCGGATTAGTACGCGCCGGCAGCAGCCCAGTAATCAGCTCCTGACTTCCAGGCCGTAGAGCAGCTGCTCGGCCAGGCGGTGGGCAATTTCGTTGGGGCCCAGCTTGCCGCCGGGGCGGTACCAGCTGGGCAGCCAGTTGAGGCTGGCCAGCAGGGTGAGGGCCGCAAAGGCGGGGTCGGGCGTCCGGAGCTCGTGCTGGGCCACGCCCTGCTCCACCAAGTGCCGGAAACCAGCCTCGTACTTGTCGCGCAACGCCAGAAACTCCGTGCGGGCGGGCTCGCTCAGGTGCCGCCACTCGTGCAGAAAGACGGCCGAGGCGGCCGCGTCGCGGGTGAGCACCCGCACGTGCGCTTCCACGGCCGCCCGCAGGCGTTGGGCCACGGGCAGCGTGGCATCGGCCGTGGCCCGGGTGAAGTCCACAAAAAACTCCTCGGCCAGTGCGAAGCATACCCGGTGCAGGATTTCTTCCTTCGATTTGATGTGCGAATACAGGCTGCCGGCTTCTATTCCCAGCGCCGTGGCCAGCTCGCGCATGCTGGTGGCGGCAAAGCCCCGCGCCCGAAACAGGGCCGTGGCCGTGCGGTCAATCTGGGCTTTGCGGGATAAGGGCGGGGCAGACATAAGCAGCAGTAGGTAGGCAAAGATAGGCTGCGCCGGGAGCCGGGAGCCGGCCAGAGCGGGGTAGCGAGAATGTATTATTGGTGAAGTTCAATCTGTTTCTGCTGCCGATTTTGGCCGCCCTTCATCATTTCATAACCAACCATGCGGCGAAAACCACGTATCTTTGCCCTGGCTTAGACTCCATTTCCCCCATTTTTATGAAAAAGCAATACTACCTGCTTGCCTCGGCGATGATGCTGGTGGCCGGCGCTGCTCAAGCTCAGGGCAACGAACTGTTCTTTTCCGAATATGCCGAAGGTGCTCACCAGAGCGGCGTGAACTACGGCGGCGCTGCCAACTCGACCGGTAACGAGCGGGCTATCGAGATTTTCAACCCGACGACCTCCACCGTAAATCTGGCACCGTACTCGGTACGCCGCTACTCCAACGGTAGCCTCACGCCGGTTGACGAAGAGCGTTTGATGCGTACCACTGGGGCCAATACCATGAACCCCTCGACTACGTTCGTGTACGCGAATGGCGAGGCTACCCTGACGGACCTGCGGACTGCGGCCAATCAGTTTGGGGGCACACCTTACAACTCTAACGGCCCGAACTACATCTCGGGGGGCGGCGCTACCACCGGCAACGTATCGTACTTCAACGGCGACGATGCCGTGGCCCTGGTGCGCTACCCCACGACAGCCGGTCAGGGCACCGGTGTTATCATCGACCTGATTGGCGTGATTGGTGAGCGCCCGCTGCTGGCCAACGGCAACCAGGGTGGCAACTGGAGCGGCACCAACCCCCTCGACGACATCCCCGGCACGCCCCCCACGCAGGTTTTCGTGTCGTCGGCCAACCAGACCATCCAGCGCCGTCCGGACGTCTCAACCGGCATCCGTACCAACCCGCTGCCCCAGCAGACGCCGGGCGTGACGCCTCCTACCCGTAACCCCGGTGGCTATAACATCGCCGACGAGTGGCTGATGTATTCGACGGCCTTTAACGGCCCAGGCGGCACTTCGAACCCCGGCGGCCAGCTGTACAACCGGTTTGGCGACCACCTCGACTACACTGGCCCGCGAGCTCCCCTGTCGGTTGGGCTGGCTGAATTCAACTCCAACATCAGCATCTATCCCAACCCTGCCCACGGCACTGCTACCGTCGACATTAAAAATGCCAAAGTTGGCAGCGTGGTGGTGCTGAACAACCTGGGCCAGCGCATTGCCGGCCAGGCTAAAGGTGCTGGTCAGGAGCAAATCAAGCTCGACATCTCGGGCCTGAAAGCCGGTCTGTACTTCGTACAGATTCTGAGCGCCGATGGCTCGCTGAAAATCTACAAAGAGCTGGTAGTGCAATAAGCACCAAACGGTTCTATTACTAAAAGGGTGGGAAGCAATTCCCACCCTTTTTTTGTGAGCGTACCTTTGGGGGCAATTAGCAATGGACCGTGAGCAAGTAGCAGTTTGTGCTTCTGCAGCCAGAAAGGAAAGGGCCCTAAATTGTTAATTGCTCATCGTTACTTATTCATTGAAAACATGGCCGACCTGACTCCCCTTTCCGACATTGGCGAATTCGCCCTCATCCGCCGCCTGCAGCAGAAAATTGAGCACCGCCAGCCCAGTACCGTGCTCGGTATCGGCGACGATGCGGCTATTATCGCCCCGGCGGCCGACCATGAGGTGGTAGTGAGCACCGATTTGTTGGTGGAGGGCATTCACTTTGATTTGATGTTTTGCCCCTTGCGCCACCTGGGCTATAAGGCCGTGGCCGTGAACGTGTCGGATATTGCGGCCATGAACGCGCAGCCCACCCAGCTTGTGGTGGCGCTGTCCACGGGCCCGCGCTTCACGGTGGAGGCCATTGAGGAATTATACGCTGGCATGCGGCTGGCCTGCGAGGCCTACGGCGTCGATTTGGTGGGCGGCGACACCACCAGCAGCCGGGGCGGGCTCACGCTGGCCATCACGGCGCTGGGGCAGGTGCCGGCCGGGCAGGCCGTGCGCCGCTCGGGCGGCAAGCCGACGGATATTCTGTGCGTGAGCGGCGATTTGGGCGGGGCTTTCCTGGGTTTGCAGGTGCTGGAACGCGAGAAACAAGCCTTCCTGGCCGACCCGGAGACGCAGCCCGAGCTGGGCAACTACGAGTACGTGGTGCAGCGCCAGCTGAAGCCCGAGGCCCGGCTCGACATCATCCACGAGCTGCGCGAGCTGGGCGTGACGCCCACCAGCATGATTGATATTTCGGATGGGCTGGCCTCGGAAGTGATGCACCTGTGCGCAGCCAGCGGCACCGGGGCGCGGCTGTTTTCGGAATTTTTGCCCCTGGCCAACCCCACGCTGGAGGCGGCGGCCGAATTCAACCTCGACCCCATCACCTGCGCCCTGAATGGCGGGGAGGACTACGAACTGCTCTTCACGGTGCCGGTGGCCGACCATGCCAAGATTAAAAACCACCCCGATATCACCGTCATCGGCCACCTGACGGAGCGGGATGACGCGGTGAATCTGATTACCAAAGGCGGGCAGGCCGTGCCGCTGCAGGCGCAGGGCTGGACGGCGTTTTAATGGTAGCGCGGACTTTGTAGTCCGCGAGTGTGGTCCGTCAAACGTTCAGACTCGCGGACTGCAAAGTCCGCGCTACTTTCTTAAGCCCAGCGAATCGCGCCAGCCCAGGTGCTCATGGTGGTGCGTGCGCCAGTAATCGAGCTGCAGGGTGCGGTGGCGGGTGGCGCGGGTGGTCAGTTCGCGGGGCGTTTTGCTGCCGGCGCGGTCGAGGTAGGTTTCGTCCCAGCCGAGGATGCGGTGGGGGAAAGCCTGTTCGAAATAAATGACTAGGCGGCGGCCGCTCTGGTACTTCAGGGTGTAGGCCTGCAGGGGGCTGGTGGTGCCGAAGCGGGGCGTGCCGGGCGCGGCCGCCAGCGTGGCGGTGGCCGCTTCGGCCTGCAGGGGCTGGTGCTGCAGGCGGGTGTAGGTGGTGCCGGGCACCAGCTGCACCGCGCCGACGGGCAAGCCCGCCGGATTGAGGCGAATGCGGTTCCAGAGCTCGTCTTCGAGCGTCGTTATCGGCAGGTCGGTTTCGCGGTCGCCCTCGCTTTCGAAGTACGATTTGAGGGAGACGTGGTACTGCTTGCGGCGCAGGTTGAGCTGGGTGAAGATGTGGCCGCACCACTCCTGCACCGAGGTGCTGACCTTCACGGTCGGGCTTTGGTCAAGGGGCGTGAAGGTGGACGTGAGCAGCGAGTAGGGGTAGATGCCGGTGAGGAATTTCTTCTCGAAATTGAGCTTGAGCACGGGCAGCCGGTCGTCGGGATTGGTGGTCGGGTCGTCGAGCTTGACTTGCTTGCTCCGCGAGAAATCTTCCGTCACGAAGATGAGCACAGCCTCGCCCTGGTGGATTTCGCCGTAGCGGGCCTGCTCCAGGGTGTAGCTGCTGAGCTCGGCCTTGCCCTGAAACCAGTAGGCGCCGAAGCCGGCGGGGAGCGGGGCGGCTTTGACGGGTGGCTTTTCGCCGGGGGCCGAAGAGCAGCTGAGGGCGAGGAACAGGGGAACAAGAAGAAATTTCATAGAACCTTGAGCCGCGAAGCGGCGACATGTTGGTAGAAATAACACGAAGAGAACGATAGAGCCGCAAAGCGGCGGCACATTTCGCCCGGAGGAAGTGCCGCCGCTTTGCGGCTCTGGTTACTTGGGGAGCTGGCTGCTACCAGCGTGTCGCCACTTCGCGGCTGGCCGTTAGTCTTCGGGGTAAGGCACGAATACGAAGTTCGTAAACTCCTTGTCCAGTACAAACAAACAGCAGAACTCGTCGGCATCCTTGTAGGTGGCCTGGAAACCCTCGACGCCCTCGGCGCTGACGATGCCTTGCTGCACGAACAGCTCCAGGTAGCTGGCGAAGACGTGCCATTCGAGCTGCTGCTCGTCGGCGTTGATGAGCAGGCCGCCGAGGCTGACGTTTTCCTTGGCGAAGACGAAGATGGGGTAGCGGCTGATGTCGCGCTTGCGAATCTGGGCCGAGGCTTCGAGCAGCGTGTCGCTCACGGTGGCGAAATCCTTGGTGATGGTGCCGAGGTATTTGCCGTTTAGTTCGGGGTCGTTGAAGTAGTCCATTTGTTAATAGTTTAGTTGCCTGCCATTCTTCTGACAAAGAGAGATTGGCCGTCTAATGCAATAACTACGGCATGCGTTGTCTCTCCGTCTTCGGTTTGCAGTTCAATCTTTAAACCCTTATCAAAATTAAACATGACTTCACGAGGATTGAGTTGTGAAGCTGCTGCTTCAAAAGAGGCAGCAGCAGCAGTTTGATTCAACAGCAAACGGCCTTCTAAGTAAGCCATGTCCGGCTGCGGCTCGTCAAAGATGCCTACTGGTGTTCCTTGCCAGATAATTTGGGGGCGGTAGCTTTGCATTACTTCAATTCCAAGAGCACGACATTCTCCACGTGGTGCGTGTGCGGGAACATATCCACCGGCTGCACCTTCGTCACCTTATACGCCGAATCCAGCATTTCCAAATCCCGGGCCTGGGTGGCGGGGTTGCAGGAGATGTAGACGATGCGGGGGCAGCGCAGCTCCAGCAGGCGCTGGACGACGTCGGGGTGCATGCCGGCGCGGGGGGGGTCGGTGATGATGAGGTCGGGGTGGCCGTGCCGGGCGGTGAAGGCGGCGGTGAGGATGTCCTTCATGTCGCCGGCGAAGAACTCGGTGTTGGTGATGTTGTTCACCTCGGCGTTGAGGCGGGCGTCGGCCACGGCCTGCTCGACGTATTCGACGCCGATGACTTTGGCGGCCTGCCGGGCCACGAAGTGGGCGATGGTGCCGGTGCCGGTGTAAAGGTCGTAGACCAGCTCGGTGCCTTGCAGCTGGGCGAAGTCGCGGGCTACTTTGTAGAGGTTGTAGGCGCCTTCGGAGTTGGTTTGGTAGAACGACTTGGGGCCGATGCGGAAGCGCAGGCCTTCCATTTCTTCCTCGATGTAGGGCAGGCCTTTATAATTCACGATTTCGAGGTCGTGGAAGGTTTCGTTGCCCTTGTTGTTGAGGACGTAGTTGAGGGAAGTAATCTGCGGGAACTTCTCGTACACGGCATCCAGCAGGGGCTCGATGCTGTGGTGGGGGAGGTAGCACTGCAGGAGCACCATAATCTGGCCGGTGCTCTGGGCAGTGCGGATGATGAGGTTGCGCAGGTTGCCGGTTTGCTTGACGATGTTGCCGAAGCGCAGGTTTTGCTGGCGGCCGTAGTCGCGGATGAACAGGCGGATTTCGTTGCTGGGCTCGGGCTGGAGGTGGCAGTGCTGCACGTCGATAATCTTATCGAAGCGGGCGGGGGTGTGGAAGCCGAGCACGCGGCGGTCGTAGTCTTCGCCGCTCTGGATTTGCTCGTTCGTCAGCCAGCCGTTGAAGCTGAAGGTGTATTCGAGCTTGTTGCGGTAGTAGGTGCGCTGGGGCGAGGAGAGAATGTAGGGGATTTCGGGCAGCTCGACTTTGCCGATGCGCTCCAGCGTATCCACCACCTGCTGCTGCTTGTACTTGAGCTGGGTGTCGTAGCCCAGGTGCTGCCACTTGCAGCCGCCGCAGGTGCCGAAGTGCTGGCAGAAGGGCTCGACGCGCAGCTCGGAATACTTGTGGAACTTGACGGGCACGGCTTCGAGGAAGCTCTTTTTGGACTTGGTGACGCGCAAATCCACCACGTCGCCGGGGGCTACTTGCGAGACGAAAATCACGAGGTTGCCCACGCGGACGAGGCATTTGCCCTCGGCGACCATGTCCTGAATTTCGACGTTGAGGAGGGCCTCGGCGGGTATTTTTTTATCAGCTTTCATTCGAGAGCAAAGATAGGGCAGGGAATGGCCTAGCCGGTGGTAGGAGCCTGCCGGCCGGTGGTAGGAAGCATCTGGCAGGCGGTAGGAGCCTGCCGGCCGGTGGTGGGGAGCATCTGGCCGGTGGTGGGAACACACTTGCAGGCGGTGGGAGAGGTCTGGCCGGTGGTGGGAACATACTGGCAGGCGGTGGGAGAGGTCTGGTCGGTGGTGGGAACATACTGGCAGGCGGTGGGAGAGGTCTGGTCGGTGGTGGGAGAGGTCTGGCAGGCGGTGGGAAGGCGGCGGATATAAAAAAAGGCCCTCCGGGTGCCGGAGGGCCTTTTCTGTTATTCGGAGACTGCTTACTTCACAATCTCAAACCAGCCCTTGGTGGTGGTGCCGTTGGGCAACTTGAGCAGGTAGTAGTAATTGCCGCCCGACAGCTCGGTCCCGCCCCAGTTGTTCTGGTAGTTGGTGGTGTTGTACACCTCGCGGCCCCAACGGTTGAAGATGGTGAGCGTGTTGCCGGGGTAGAGCGTGATGTTGTCGAACACCAGTACATCGTTCTTGCCGTCGTTGTTGGGCGTGATGATGTTGTAGGTTTTCACGGTGTTGGCGAAATCCACGCTGGTCGTGTTGGAGTTCGAGAACAGCGGGGTGGCATCGGTGCTCACGGCCACTACGCGGAATACCTGATTGAAGCCCGCGCCGGTGGCCGAGTTGTCGGCGCCGTTAGGCACGGTGGCGGTGAGCGTGCTGGCCAATACGGTGCTGAGCAACTCTGGCGTGCCGCCATCGAGGGTGCGGTAGATGCGGTAGCCCTGCACCGGGAAGCCCACGTAGGCGTTCCAGCTCAGGTCGACAGTACCCTGGTTGCGGCCGCCGGTGCCAGGTGCGGCCATGGCCTGCAGGCGGATGGTTTGCAGCAAGGCGCTCCGTAGCAGGGTGCCGCAGCCGTTGGTGAGCTCCAGCTGGTATTCGTAGGAATTGGCGGCGGCATCGGCCGAGGCGTCGGTGTAGGTGGTGGCCGTGGCGGGCACCGTGCCCACCGTGACGAAGGCCGCTCCCGACCCGGTCACGCGGCGCTGCACCTGCACCAGGTTGGCGGCGGGGGTGTTGTCGTTGCTGGCTACGTTGAGGGTCAGCACCACGCTGTTGTTCGAGGTTTCGGCCACCGAGGCCAGGGCCAGCGCGAGGCTGGGCGTGTTGCGCAGGATGCGCAGAGTATTTGCCGGACCGGCGCAGCCGAAGGCCGAGGTTTCGGTAACCGACACGCTATAGCTGGGAGCGGTGGAGTTGAAGTACACCGTAATCTGGCTGCTGCCCTGGCCGGTGGCGATGGCGCCGCCCACGACCGTCCACTGGTAGGTAGCGCCGCTGGTGTTGGGCACCGAGTACTGGATGCCCGGCTGGGCGGGGGTGGGGAAGTCGCACAGGAACGCCGGCCCGGTGATGGTGGCCGCCACCGGGGCAGGGTCGACGGTGAAGCTGGTGGTGATGAGCGCACCGGCGCAGCCCTGGGCCGAGGTTTCGCGCACGCTCACCACGTAGGTGCCGGGCGTGGTTTGGGCGGGCAGGCTCAGGGTGTTGCCGGTGGTGGTTTGCGGCTGGTTGTCGAGCTGGAAGGCATAGGTGGAGCCCGCAAATCCGCCCGGCAGCGTGAAGCTGATGGGCGAGCCCTGGCACACCCGGGCCGGACCGGTGAGCGTGAGCGTGCTCAACGGGGTGGGGTTGATGCGCACGCGCAGCGTGTCGGAAGTGCCCAGGCAGCGGACGCCGCTGGCGGGGTTGCTGGTTTCGGTGACGACGATTTTACCGATGGTGGACACCGTCACCGGGTTCCACTGCACGCTCACCGTGTTGAGGTTGGTGCTCACCTGCGTGCCGCCGATGATGGTCCAGGCATACACCGAGCCGTTGGTGTAGGGCGTGGTGGCGTAGGTGTAGGGGCCGTCGCCCTGGCACACGGCGTTGTTGGGGGCGGTGGCCGTCACGTTGCCGGGGCCGTTGGGCGTAGGCGTTTGCAGGATGGGGTTGATGCGCACGGCAAAGTCGGTGGTGTCGGACGAGCAGCCCAGCGCATTCACCTGGTACACCTGCACGAGGCCGGTGCCGGCCGTGCCCCAGTCCACGGTGATGCTGGCCGTGGTGCCGCCGCTGGCCTGGGTACCGCCGGTGATAATCCAGCGGTAGGTGGTGCCGGTGGGGTTCACCACCGAGTAGGCCACGCCCGTCACGGTGGGGCACACCGAGGCCGAGCCCGTGATGCCCTCCGCTGCCGGGCGCGGGTTGATGGTCACGGATACCGAGTCGCGGCCCACGCAGCCGCTGGTGGTACGGGCGTTGAGGTAGTACTTCAGCGTGAGCGGGGCCGTGGTGGTGTTCAGGCCAGTCGTGTTGAGTACCGGCTGGGCCGTGCTGGCGCTGCTCAGGCCGGTGGCGGGCGTCCAGGTGTAGGTGTAGCCAGCCTGGGCGGGCGTGCCCAGGGTCACGCGCTGGTCGGCGCACACGGTCTGGTCGGCCCCGGCATCCACTACGGCGGCCGGCGTCACGGTCACCGTCACCGAGTCGCGGGCCACGCAGCCGTTGGAGGTCGTAACGGTGAGGTAGTATTTCTGGGTGATGGTGGCGCCGGTGGTATTGGTGAGCGTGGCGACGGGGTTGGGCACGGCAGTGCTGCTAAGGCCAATGGCCGGCGTCCAGGCATAGGTGTTGCCCACCACCACGGGGTTGTTGAGGGGACCCAGCGTGACGGGCTGGCCCGAGCAGGTGGTGTAGTTGGGGCCGGCTTCGGCCACGGCGGCGGGGTTGATGTTAATCTGCACCTGGTCCTGGCTGGTGCAGCCGTTGGGGGCCGTCACGTTCAGCACCAGGATGCGGAAGAAGGACTGCGCGGTGGTGTTGGTCACCGTGAAGGTGGGCTGGGCCAGGCTGCCGTTGTCGATGCTGATGCCGGCCTGCGGCGTCGTAATCCAGCTGTAGGTGTAGCCGGGCAGGGCGGGCGTGCCCACCAGCCCGGTAGCGCCGGAGCACACCGTCAGGTCGGGGCCGGCGTCGGCCACGGCGGCCGATTTCACGGTCACCGTCACGGTGCCGGTGCCGGTGCAGCCCTGGGTGTTGGTAGTGACGAGGGTGTAGGTCTGGGTGATGTCGGCGCCGGTGGTGTTGGTGAGCGTGGCCGTGGGGTTGGCCACGGTGGCGCTGCTCAGGCCGGTGGCGGGCGTCCAGAGGTAGGTGTTGCCGGCTACCGGGGCCGCGCCCAGCGCCGTGCCGATGCCCGAGCATACCGAGCGGTCGACGCCCGGCAGGGCCTGGGCAGCGGGGTTGATGGTCACCGCCACGGTGGCCGTATTCGTGCAGGTACCCAGGGTAGCCGTGAGGGTAAAGATGCGGGTAATCGGAGCGTTGGTCGTGTTGGTACCCGTTGCGATAGGATTGGCAATGGTGGCATCGCTGAGGCCGCTGTCCGGGCTCCAGCTGTAGGTAACGCCCGCCACCGGGGCCGCGCCCAGCTGCGCCGAGCCGCCCGAGCAGAAGCTCACGGCCGGGCCCGGGGTAGCCACCGGCGTCGGATTCACCGTCACGGTTACCGTGCTGGTGCTGGTGCAGGACGTACCGCCCGTCACGGGGTTGCCGGCGAAGGGCCCGGTCACGGTCAGGGTGTAAGTCTGGGTGATGGGCGTGGTGCCGGAGTTGGTGAGCGTCACGGTGGGCTGGGCCACGGTGGCGCTGCTGAGGCCGGTAGCCGGCGTCCAGCGGTAGGTGTTGCCCGCTACCGGGGCAATGCCCAGCGGGGCCGAGGCCACGCCGGAGCACAGCGTCTGGTTGGCGCCCGCATTGGCGATGGGCAGCGGCACCACCACTACCGAAATAGCCTGCGTAGCCGTGCAGCCCTGCGCATTGGTGGCCAGCAGCGTGTACAAAGTGCTGATGGGGGCAGCCGTCGTATTAACCGCCGTCAGGACCGGGTTGGCGATAGTCGGGTCGCTGAGGCCGGTGGTCGGGGTCCAGCTATAGGTATAGCCCGCCAGCACCGGCGCGTTGAACTGCAGGGTCTGTCCCGAGCAGAGGAATTCCGGGGCAAACGCCGGGATTATCACCGCCGGGTTCACCGTCACCGTCACGGTAGTGGTGCTGATGCAGCCGGCGGCGTTGGTAGCCGTCAGGGTGTAGGTCGTCGTCACAATAACGCCGGTAGTGTTGGTCAGCGTCACGGTGGGGTTGGCAATGGTTGGGTTGCTGAGGCCCGTGGTAGGGCTCCAGCTGTAGGTGAGGCCGGCAATGGGGGCCACGCCCAACTGGGCCGTCTGCCCCGAGCAGGTGCTGACCGACGTGCCCGCGCTCACGTTCAGCGGCGGCGTTACGGTTACTACCACCGTGCCGGTGCTCACGCAGCCAGCGGTGTTGGTCACCGTCAGGGTGTAGGTTTGGGTGATGTTGGCGCCGGTGTTGTTCGACAGCTGGAGAGTAGGGTTGGCAATGTTGGGGTTGCTCAGGCCGGTAGCGGGGCTCCAGCTGTAGGTGAGGCCGGCCACCGGGGCCGCGCCCAGCTGCGCCGTCTGCCCCGAGCACACCGTTACGGCCGTGCCGGGCGTTACGGTGGGGGGCGGCACCACCGTCACCGTCACCTGGGTGGTCGAGGTGCAGGTGCCGTCCGAGGCCGTCACAGTGTACACCGTGGTCGCCGTGGGCGACACCGTAAGCGTCGTGCCGGTCACGGTCTGCGCGCCGCCGGCAATAGTGTAGGTGAGGCCGGTAGCGGGCGTCACGGTGAGGGTGGTGCTGGCGCCGCGGCAGATGCTGGGGGCGCTGGGCGTCACCACGGGGTTGGCCAGCGGCCGGATGGTCACGTTCTGCACCACGGAGTCGGTGCGGCAGCCGAAGGCCGAAATGCCCTTCACCGACAGCTGAGCGGTGGTCGCAACGCTGTTCCAGCGCACTTGCACCGTTTGGGTGCCTTGGCCGCTCACAATGGTGCCGCCCACAATGTGCCAGTTGTAAGTAGCCGAAAGCGGCCCCGTCGCGGTGTAAACCTGTCCCAGGCTCACGTCGCACAGTTGCGTAGTGCCGGCAATGGCCGTCGGCGCCGCAGGCTTGGTCACCGTAATCTGAAAAACCTCCGATTTGCTTTTAGTGGTACACACCACCGTAGCCGTCGTCAGCACGTCGTAAGACGTGGAGCGGGCCATGCCGCAGCTCGGCGTGAAGGAGAACGTGCCATTGACGGGGCCGGAGCCGGCCACCGTCACCGTGCCTGTGGTGGAGCCAGCTGGCCGTAGCCCCTGGTCGCCGTTATAAGAGGCATTGATGCTGCCGCTACCATCAAGCAGGACGCTGTTGACGCGGGTAGTCAGGCTACTGCCGCCAGGGTTGGTATTGGCGTTGATGGGGAAAGTCAGGGTCTGGCCTTCTTCCACCGTAAAGCTGCGACCGCCAGAGCCAGTGGGGTTACCGGTGCCGCCCGCACTCTGAATGGTGGGCGCATTGCCGGCCGGACACTGTCGCACTACCAACTGCAAATCGCGCCGGGTACGCCCCACCAGAACCTCCGTCCCATTAATGTTGCGGTACTCGTTCACGTCCACGGCTACGACGTAGAATCCCTGCGCTGCATTTACAATATAGGTGCTCAGGCCGGTGGTGGCGTTGAGGGTAGCCGTGCTGCCCGCCCCAAAGGGTAGGGCTGTGCTGTAGCCCGAGGCGTAAGTAACGGAAGTTGGTGGAGGGGTAAACGAAGTCCCGGGCGGATTATAATTGTTAGACGTTGGTGCATTTCCCAATTGATTGTAATCGCCAGCATACGGAGTACCAAAAGAATATGTCAGTCGGTCGCCATCGGCATCAGAAGCACTGTTGAGAATATAAGTGGTATCGAACTGGCATACCAGTGCTACTGCCGTGTCGGAGAATACGGGCGCCGAGTTCGGAATCAGCGGCCCGGCCATGTCTAGGTAGAGTGTCATGTTGCCCGTTGCACCACCGCCAGCGCCACCAATGTTCTGTAGGTTATTGATGTTAGAAGTGCGGGCATTGTCAGAATAAAAGCAGTAGTAACCATCGATTGATACCGGTAGGCAAACCGTGGCCACATATCGCACAAGGCGCACTGAAGGCGGTGTAAAACCATTGGCGCAGGCCGCTGGAATCACCCTAGTTACCGAATTATTAGTCGTCTGATTAATAACTAGATTTCCTGAATTTGTGACATTTGAGCCGGGTGAAGTGGGCATTGAGACAGGTAAGGCAATACGAGTCCCGGACTTTAGATAAAAGCCGAGTTCAATATTGAGGCGCCCATTCGGTACCTGACTCGTGCCACCACTATTGTTGTAAATAGCGACGGTCACCTCATAGCGAAAAGCATTGCCTGCCGGGCCATTGGCATCGAGATAGCGGTAGCTCATTTCCCCGCCGTATAAGTGCGTGGCCCGGGCCTGCTGCACGCTGCCCAGGCATAGAAGTGCCAGCACCAGCAGGGGCAGCCCGCGGAAGTGACGGAGTAAGGTTGTAAACATAAGAGTGGGAAAAGGGTAGGAGGCGGGAATAACCGGGCCGGCTGCCTGAAGCAACCGGCCCGAGTAGATTTTTAACTAAAAAGCTGAGGCCAAAGTCCTACTCGCGCACCACGCGGCGCAGGGCGGTATGGCCCTGGGCATCGCGCAGGCGCAGCAGGTACACACCCTTGGCCAGGGCGCCGATGTTCAGCTCGGCATCGGCCGAGGGAGCCAGGCGCAGCGAGGTTTCGAGCAGGCGGGCGCCCAGCAGGTTTTCCACGGTGGCGGTGTAAGTGCCGCTGGCGCTGGCATCGCTCAGGTTGAGGTGCAGGCGGCCATCCTGGGTGGGGTTGGGGTACACGGCCAGGGCGGGCAGGTTCTGCGCCTCGCGGGTGGCCAGGGGCTGAATGCGGAAGGTGTAATCCTCCACCTCGGCATTGACGAGGTTCACGGCACAGGCGTTAGACGTGGAGCCGGCGAGCGAAACCCGCACCCGCATCCGAATGGCGGCGCCGGCGGCCATGCTGGCGGGCGGCGTGAAGGTAGTGGTGAAGGTCGAGGCATTAGGGCCGGCCGTCGAGTTGCCGTTCACCACCAACTCACTGTTGTCCAAAACGCCATCCTGGTTCACGTCCATCCACACAAAGGTGCGGTGGGCCAGGTTGAGGTTCACGGCCACGGTCAGGTTCACGGGGCCGGGGTTCACGGTGATGGTCTGGGCCGTATAGTTGCCGTAGCCACCGGTTTCGACCCGGGTGTTGTTCGTAAAGGCCGGCTGGGCATTGGCCACCGCCACCCGCGTGATGAAGAGCTGGCTGGGCTGCGTCTGGCCGCCGGGGCCGGGCTGCCCAACTCCGTTGGAGGGGCAATACACCAGACAGGGTACCTGCACGTTCACGTAGTCCGTCTTGGTTTCCACGTCGTTGCCGTTGGCGTTGGTGGTCGTCAGGGTCACGGTGTAGGTGCCGCTGGCGGCGTACTGGTGCGAGGGGTTTTGCAGGGTGCTGGTGGGGCTGCCGTCACCAAAGTCCCAGCTCCACGAAGTCGGTGCGTTGGTGCTGGCGTCGGTAAACTGCACCGGGTTGATGCAGGCGCCGGCCACGTAGTTCGAGGTGAAGGCGGCTACCGGGGGCATGGTATTAGGCAGGGCAATGATGGTGTAGTCTTCTACCTGCCCGCTGATGGGGCTGGCGCAGGGCTGCGGGTTGTTGCCGCCGGCATCGGTCACCACGCGCAGGCGCAGGGGCTGGTTGAGGATAGTGCTGCCGGGCAGGGTGATGTTACCACTTACGCTGGCTTGGTTCAGGGCTTCGTAAATCAGCTCGCTGGCCGTCAGGGTGCCGTCGTTGTTCAGGTCGAGGTACACGCGGGTGTCCTGGTTGGTAGAGGTGCTGCCCAGGCTAATGACCAATGGGTGAGCTACGCCCACGGTCAGCTGCGTGCGCTGGGGGCAGGTGAAGTCCTGATAGCCGGCCGCCCCATCTACCGAGGCGTTGTCGATAGTGCCCAGCTGGAAGCGCGTCACGCCGTAGCCGCAGCAGTAGCTGTTGGTGGCCGGCGAGCAGGCAGCCGCCAAGGGTACCTGCGTGGTATAAACGATAGTGGCCGTGGCGGCGGCGCTGCTGCCGGCGGCGTTGGTGGCTACCAGGGTGGCGGTGTAGGTGCCGGCCGTGGCGTAGCAGTGGTTGGGGTTGCGGTCGGTGCTGGTCTGGCCGTCGCCAAAGTTCCAGGCCCAGGCGGTGGGCACGTTCTGGCTGGCGTCGGTAAACTGCACGCAGCCCGAGCAGGTGGTGAGGCCGCTGGTGGTGAAGGCGGCCACCGGCGGGTTGCTGTTGGCCGTCACGGTAATAGAATAGTCCTCTACCTGCGAGTACTGCGGCGTCGAGCAAGCCGTGGGCACGGCCACGTTGGCGTAGTCGGAGGCCACGCGCAGGCGCAGGGCTGTGCCCAGCACAGTGGTGGCCGGGGGCGCAAAGGTGACCGTGTGCGTCGCGGCGTTGTTGGAGCTCAGTACCTGCTCGGCCGTGCCGAAGGCACCATCGTTGTCGAAGTCTACCCAGGCCCGCACGTTTTCGAAAACCCCCGCGGCGGAGTTGCTCACCGTCAGGGTGTAGTTCTGGCCCACCAGCAGCGCGGCGCCGGGGATGGGGTTGGTGGCGCGGCAGGCGTAGTCCACGTAGCCCTCCGCCTGGTTGCCGGTCGAGTTGTTAATCAGGGCCGTTGTGCCACTGCGGAGGGTCACGTTGGCAATGCCCATGCCGAACAGTCCGGCGTTGGCGTTGCTGGCGCGGCCGGGGGTGCAGGCGGCGGGCGTGGCGGGGCACTGAGCCTCGGCGGCCGTGCCCAGCAGCCCGCTCAGGCCCAGGGTCAGCACGCTAATCGAAAGCTGTTTCCAAGCGCGTAAAGAGACGTTCATAAGCAATGTAGAGTGGTCGGAGAGAATTCTGCGGATAAAAGTAACACTAAAAGCAGGGAGCCCCGCCGAAAATCGGCCATTTCCAATCTTTCGCCGCCGAATCAGGAAAGCGGCCGGATTGTGTCCAGGCTCTCGACAGTTTCTGCCCAACGGTTGCCTGCCCGGCGGCAGCTATCGAATAGCAGGGATGGCAAAAGTTTAATTCCTGCCGCAAAAATCGCACCACGGGCCCGTCGTAGCTTTGCCCTCCAGACCGGGCAGCCCGCAAAATAGTTGCCCGGCTGCGGGCTGATTTTCTTCGGACTTATGCAAAAACCTGTTGTTCTCATCACCGGCGGCACCTCGGGCATCGGCCGGGCCTGCGCGCTGGCCTTTGGCCGGGCCGGCTACCAGGTGGCCATCACCGGGCGCGACGAAGCCAGGCTCGTCGCCACCGGCCGGGAGCTGGCCGCCGCCGGCATCACCCACCTCGAAATCAAAGCCGACGTGGGCGACGAAGCCGCCGCCGCCCGCGCCGTGCAGGACACCGTGGCCCGCTTCGGCGGCCTCACGGCACTCATTAATAACGCCGGCATTTCCATGCGGGCCAAGTTCGTCGATGCCGACCTCAGCGTTATCAAGCAGCTGATGCAGACGAACTTTTACGGCACCGTGTTCACCACCAAGGCCGCCCTGCCGCACCTGCTCCAGAGCAAGGGCTCCATCGTGGGCATCAGCAGCATTGCGGGCTACCGGGGGCTGCCGGGCCGCACCGGCTACTCGGCCTCCAAGTTTGCCATGAACGGCTTTCTGGAAGCCCTGCGCACCGAGCTGCTCGACGACGGCGTGCACGTGCTCACGGCCGCGCCCGGCTTCACGGCCTCCAACATCCGCCAGACGGCCCTGGCCGCCGACGGCTCGGCCCAGGGCGAGTCGCCCCGCGACGAGGGCCAGATGATGACCAGCGAGGAAGTGGCCGAGCGCATCTTGGATGCCGTGAAGCACCGCCGCCGCGACATGGTGCTCACGGGGCTGGGCAAGCTCACGGTGTTTCTGAATAAGTGGCTGCCGGGCTTATCGGACAGGCTGGTGCTAAACCACTTTCGGAAGGAGGAGAAGGGGGTGCTGTAAAAGAGTTATGAGTTTTGAATTATGAGTTAGGAGTTGGCTGGACGAACCAATGCCAACTCCTAACTCATAATTCAAAACTCATAACTCTTTAAGCTACTTCGCCACCGTCTGCGCCAGCTTCACGGCTTCGTACAGATTCACCACGCCGCCGGTGGCCGACAGCGTCGCGAAATCGGCCTTCTTATCGGTGCCGGGCACGCGCACCTGGGTGTGGTGCACCTGGGCCGATTTCTGGATGATGTCCTTGAGCTGCACGGCGGTGAGGCCGGGGAAGTACGACTTGAGCGTGGCGGCGATGCCGGCCGTGACGGGGGCGGCCATGCTGGTGCCGTTCTCGTTGCCGTAGGTGCTGCCGGGCAGGGTGTTGAAGATGGCCACGCCGGGCGCGAACACGTCGACGTACTTCTTGCTGTAGTTGGAGAAGTCGGCGGTGAGGCTTTCGTTGTCGAGGGGGCCGGAGGCGCCCACGGTGAGCAGGTTGGGCACGGGCTTGCCGTCGAGCAGGGTGGGGGCGGGGTAGTGCGGGTCCACGTCGAGGTTGTCGTCCTCGTTGCCGGCGGCGTGCACCAGCAGCACGTTTTTGCTGGCGGCGTAGCGGTAGGCCTCGTCCACGGCCTTGCGCTGGGGCGAGAAGTCCTTGCCGAAGCTCATGTTGATGATGCTGGCGCCGTTGTCGACGGCGTAGCGGATGGCGTTGGCCACGTCCTTGTCGCGCTCGTCGCCGTCGGGCACGGCGCGCACGGGCATGATGCGAATCATGGGGCCGGCCACGCCCTGCACGCCGAGGTTGTTGTCGCGCGCGGCGGCGATGATGCCGGCCACGTGGGTGCCGTGCAGCGGGTCGGTGGCGTAGAGGTCGTTGTTGCCGTAGTAGCGCTGCGTGAGGTCGTCGGGGTTGTCCTTCACGATGTCGGGGCGCGGGTTATACTCCAGGTTCAGCGACTTGCTGACCATGCTGTGGCCCTGGTCGGCGGCGCTGGTTACTTCCTTGAGCACGGCGTCGGTGTCAGGCAGGTGGGTTTCGCGCATCATGGCCAGCAGGCCATCGCGCACGCGGCCCAGGTTGGGGTCGGTGAACTTGGCTTCGCGCAGCGTGAGGGTGTCGAGCTTTTCGGTTTTGAGCTCGTGCTTGAGCATCATCACCATCATGGTGAGGGGCTCCACCATGCCCTGCATCTGCTCATCGCGGCCGGTTTCGTCCTTCACGCGCTTGGCGTAGGCGGTTTCGGCTTTCTGGTACAGCTCAAACTCGGCGCGCTGGGCGGCGGGCACCTGCTTCAGGGTTTTGCCCTTGAACTTGACGCGGCCGGCGGCCACGAGGCGCGTCATCTCCAGGGTTTCGACGCCGATGTTGCGGCCGTCGGCCCCACCGAGGAAGTTCCAGCCGTGCACGTCGTCCACGTAGCCGTTCTTGTCGTCGTCAATCTTGTTGCCGGGGATTTCGCCGCGGTTGCGCCACAGCACGGGCTTGAGGTCGACGTGGGCCGTGTCGATGCCCGAGTCGATAACGGCCACGATGACCGGCGTGGGTACCTTGTTTTTGAGTAGCTCATTATACGCCCGCGTGGCGCCGATGCCGGGCACTTTGTCGAGCTGCGGGTCTTTGAGATACCACTGCTGGGCGCTGAGGTCGGCGGTGGTGGGAGTGGCGGCCGATTGGGCCTGGGCGGCGGTGGTGAAGGCGAGGCCCAGCAGGGCCAGCGTCCAGCGCCGGGGAACGGCAATAGTCATTCAGAAGCAAAAAAGGCCGCAACGGCGCGGCCGACGGGCAAAGAAACCAAAGTTGCCGCAAAGACGTGCCCGGGGGCGGTTTCGTTGCCTCGTAGCGCGGACTTTGTAGTCCGCGAGTCGAATCGTTAAACGCTCAAACTCGCGGACTACAAAACCCAAGTTGCGGGATAGCCGCGAAGCGGCGACATGTTGGTAGTTTAAATGCAGGGGTAGGGACCCGAGCCGCGAAGCGGCGGCACGTTCACCAGGCAAACGTGCCGCCGCTTCGCGGCTCGGGGTTCCCTGGCGCAGCTATTCTACCAACGTGGCGCCGCTTCGCGGCCAGTCCGCAACTGGAGTTACAAAGTCCGCGCTACTTACCTCCCGCCACCACCAGCAGCAGCGCATCTTCGGTGGCGCGGGTGAGGCGGTGGTAGCGGTAGAGCCCCCGATACTCCCAGGCAGTGAACCCCAGGCTTTGCAGCTGCACGGCCAGCCGGGCGGCCGAGCGGTCGGCCAAGGCGGGCGGGCCCGAGGCGCGGCCCAGCGCCAGCGTTTCGAGCTCGGGGTGCTGCATCAGGGCCAGCAGCGCCTGCGTTTGGCGGCGGCGGGCGCGCACGTTGCGCACCTGGTGCACCATAAGCAGCCACTGCTCCAGGCGGGCCTGGATGGCCGCCGGCTCTTGGCTAACGGCGGCCGGTGGCGGGTTGTCGCGCTCAGCCACGCGCTGGGCGAAGGCCGCCGCTAAATCGGGAGGTAAAGAAGCCATAAAGTAAAAGAGCAGAAGACAGGCAAATATAGCCAAACGCGGACTGCTTTGCTTTGATTTCTGACCTATTAGGGCTAATTGCTGACCTGTTAGCTCAGGTAACTGACCTAGTAGGGTTAAAAACTGACCTTGTATGGGCAAATACTGACCTGATATAAGGATTTTCTGACCTCCTAGCTCCATTATCTGACCTAATAGGGCTAAGTGCTGACCTGATAGCCGAAATACCGGACCTATCAGGTCATATTGCTGACCTGTCAGGGGCCTGGCATGGCCTGCGGCCCCCGCCGGCCTAACTTCACGGCCCCAATCCGGTTATTCCGCCCATGCGCTTCCTGATACTCCGCCTCGCCGCTGCCCTGCTCCTTGCCAATTGCTCCTTGTTCATTGAAACAAAGGCCCAGGCCCCCAAAACCTACACCTCCTCCGAGATACTATTAGGTCTGAAAAAGCTCAACGTCCTCGGCTCGGTGCTCTACATCGCCGCCCACCCCGACGACGAGAACACCCGCCTGCTGGCCTACCTGGCCAACGAGCGGCTGCTCGAAACCGCCTACCTGAGCTGCACCCGCGGCGACGGCGGCCAGAACCTCATCGGCCCCGAGCTGCGCGAGCAGCTCGGCGTCATCCGCACGCAGGAGCTGCTGGCGGCCCGGCGTATCGACGGGGCCAGCCAGTTTTTCACCCGCGCCAACGACTTCGGCTTCTCCAAAACCTCGGACGAAACCTTCACCATCTGGGACAAGGAGCAGGTGCTGGCCGACATGGTGTGGGTTATCCGCCAGCGCCGGCCCGACGTGCTCATCACCCGCTTCCCGCCCGACGCCCGCGCCGGCCACGGCCACCACCAGGCCAGCGCCATCCTGGCCATCGAGGCCTTCGCCGCCGCCGGCGATGCCAAACGCTTCCCCGAGCAGCTGCAATACGTGCAGCCCTGGCAGCCCAAGCGCCTGCTCTGGAACACCGGCAGCTTCTTCGTGAAGCCCGGCGAGGATTTGAGCGGCTTCCTCAAGCTCGATGCCGGCGGCTACAATCCCCTCTTAGGTAAAAGCTACGGCGAGCTGGCGTCCCTCTCGCGCTCGCAGCACCGCTCGCAGGGCATGGGCACGGCCGCCCAGCGTGGCGAGAGCCTGGAGTATTTCCAGACCCTGCGGCCGGGCGATGTGCTGCCCAAGGAGCTGTTTGAGGGGGTGGACATGACCTGGAACCGGGTGTCTGGCGGGGCCGAAATTGGAAAGAAAATCGAGGATATAATTCAGAAATACAATGCCAGTGAACCGGAAGCCAGTGTGACGGACCTACTAGCGGTGCAGGCGGCTTTACGGAAAGTGCCTGCCGAACCAAGCGGCACTTGGGGAGGTGGCTTTAATTTCTGGCGCGACTCAAAAGAAGAAGAAGTCCAAACCTTACTGCAAGCATGCCAACGGGTGTACGTGGGGGCGACAACTCCTTTCCCAACCGTAGTGCCTGGCCAGCGCATACCGGTTGATTTTGAGATAACCAATCAATCCAAACGCCCGGTAACGGTGATGGCCGCAGGTCCGATGATACCCAGTTTTGCTGATGGTGACAGTAGTGGAATAGCGCAAAAAGTGGTACAGCCCGGGCAGCAGCTCCGCTTCCGCCGCCAAGTCACTATCAGCAAAGCTGTCGCCCCTTCCCAGCCTTATTGGTTACAGTTAGCCGAGAACAAAGGCATGTACAGAGTGCCGGAGTATCTTATGGTGGCTCAACGCAGCCCGGATGCCACTCCTTCCTATGCAGGTAGCTTGGATTGGATAAGGCTGAAGCAACAGAAACTTATCGGTACGCCGGACAATCCCGGCGCGATTCCTACCCTCGCCCTCTTGTCAAGTGGAGCCATATTTGGAAACGTCCAATACAAGCACACCGACCCCGTGCTGGGCGAGCTATACCAGCCGCTGGCCGTGGTGCCGCCCGTGGCCGTGAACCTGCCCGCCGCCCGCGCTTACGTCTTCGCCGATGCCCAGCCGAAGGCCGTGCCCGTGACCCTGCGCGCCGGCCGGGCCGGGGTGAAGGGCACGCTGGCCCTGCGCCTGCCCGCCGGCTGGCAGGCCGAGCCCGCCCGCGCCGCCTTCGACCTCGCCACCAAAGACGCCGAGCAAACCCTTAACTTCCAGCTGCGCCCGCTGCCCGGCGCCACCCCCGGCAAAGCCGAAGTGCAAGCCGTGGCCACCGTCGACGGTCAGGACTACGCCCGCGGCCTGCAAACCATCAGCTACCCGCACATCCCCACCCAAACGCTGTTTCCCGAAGCCACCGCCCCGCTCGTGAAGCTCAACGTGAGCCGCGGCAAAGCCCAAACCGTGGGCTACCTCATGGGCGCCGGCGACGAGGTGCCCGAGGCCCTGCGCCAGCTCGGCTACACCGTGACCCTGCTCGACCCCGCCACCGACCTCACCCTCGACCGCCTGCGCCGCTACGACGCCGTGGTGCTGGGCATCCGCGCCTACAACACTGTCGAGAAGCTCAAAAGCCAGCAAGCCGAGCTGTTCAAGTACGCCGAGCAGGGCGGCACCGTGGTGGTGCAGTACGTGGTGACGCGCGGCGTGCTGCTCCCCCAAATCGGCCCCTATCCCCTCACGCTCTCCAACAACCGCATCACGGTAGAAAACACGCCCGTCAAGTTCCTCAACCCCCAGCACCCGCTGCTGAACGCGCCCAACAAGCTCACCCCCGAGGATTTCAGCACCGGCTGGGTGCAGGAGCAGGGCCTCTACTACCCCTCGGCCTGGGATGCCAAGTACACGCCCCTCATCGCCAGCCACGACCCCGGCGAGGCCGACCAGCAAAGCGCCATCCTGGTGGCGGCGGTAGGGAAGGGGCACTACATCTACACCGGCTTGTCGCTGTTCCGGGAGCTGCCGGCGGGGGTGCCGGGAGCGTATCGGGTGCTGGCTAATCTGGTGTCGTATGGGAAGTAGAACGACGTGGTAGTACGAATTCCGCGCAGCGGTTCGTACTACCACTCTGTCGGTAGCGCCGTTTGGGGTAAAGTGTTTTACATTGCGGTCCTAACAACGACGAAGTGGTAGTACGAACCGCTGCGCGGAATTCGTACTACCACGCAATCCTGCCACACCATGAACCTGCAACCCGGCCGGCTCTATCATCTCTACAACCGGGGCAACAATCGGGAGCGCATCTTTTTCAACGAAGAAAATTACCGATACTTTCTGGGGAAGATGCGCAAGCATCTGCTGCCCCACACTCAGCTACTAGCGTGGTGCCTGATGCCAAACCATTTCCATTGGCTGCTTTACGTGCGGGAAGATGCCAGCGTGGCCGCGCTGGGGCAGGATTTGCGAACGATGCTTTCGTCATACACCCGCGCCGTGCAGAATCAGCAGCAGCGCACGGGCTCGTTATTTCAACAGCACACGCAGGCCAAGGAGTTGGCGGCCGACATATACGCTAGCAACTGCTTCTGTTACATCCACCAGAACCCGTGGCGGGCTAGCCTGGAGGCAATAGCAGGCGACTGGCCATGGTCGTCGTTCCGGGATTATGCCGGGCTGCGGAATGGTAATTTGTGTGACCGGGAGTTGGCGCGGGAGCTGCTGGACTTGCCGGATAATCCCCAGGAGTTGCAGGCTTTTATGTTGCAGGTACTGCCGGATGGTATTGGGGAGCAGTTACTGTAACGACGTGGTAGTACGAACCGCTGCGCGGAATTGGCTTCGCCGAACTATGTTTCGCCCGACCACCCCGTTCTTTGGGCCATGCGTTCCTTCCTTTACTTCACCGCCGCCACGCTGGCCGCCTGCGTGCTGCTCATCTGCTTTCTCGACCAGCCGCTGGCGTTGTTCATTCACCGGCATACGGGCTGGGCGGTGCCGTTCTTTTTGGCCTACACCGAGGGTGCCGACCACCTCCATGGCTGGCTGTTGAGCCAGCGGCTGGGGCCGCTACCCTGGCCCTACGTGCTGGTGGTAGTCGCGTATCTGGTGGGGCGCTGGGGGCTGCGGCGGCCGGGCGCCTCACTGTTTCTGCTGGTGCTGCTCGTGCACATTGCCAGCCAGGTAAGCTCCAATGTACTTAAGGGCGTGGTGCACCGGCTGCGGCCGGAGGTGCTGTTCGGGCCGGGCTACGAGGGGCTGGGCCTCTGGGCCAGTGGCCCGCACAACGACTCGTTTCCCTCCTCGCACACGGCGGGGTACCTGAGCTTGTTCTGGCCGCTGGCGGTGGCTTGGCCGCGCTACCGGCTGCCGCTGCTGGTGCTGCCGGGGCTCATTATGCTGGGCCGGCCCATTCTGGGCGCGCACTATCTCAGCGATGTATGGTTTTCGACGTGGCTGGTGGTGGCGTGGACGGTGGTATTGGGCGGGCTGCTGGCCTGGGCAGACCGACGGGCCGCCAACAAAAATCCCCTCGCCAACCAAGGGTAGCGAGGGGACTCGGGCAGTAAAAAACGGCAGCTTACTTGCCCATCTTTTTGGCCTCGGCCATCAAATCTTCGTTCATTTTCACGTAGTCGCCATTCGGCGGCGTAGCGGCCAGCGCTGCCTTCTTCGACGCCTCGGCGGCCGTGATGGCGCCTTTGTAGTCCTTCATCTTGAGGCGGATTTTGGCCTCCGTGTGCAGGTTCCAGAACTTGGTGGGCTCGGCGGCGTTGGCTTTTTCCATCCAGGCCAGGGCCTGCTTCAGGTCCTTGTCGTTATCGTTGTAGTACACGGCAGCAGCGGCCAGGTCGCTGGCGGCGGGGCTGGCGTTGTTGGTGATTTTCTCGCCAATCTGGGCCATCACCTTGCTGTCCACGTCGGCCGCAATTTTGAACTTGGCGCCGGTGCTGGCCCATTCCATCGCCAGGTTGGCGGTGGCGGGTGTCAGGTCCGTCAGGTCGATGGTGAAGGTTTCGACCGGGGCAGCCACCTTGTAGGTTTTCACCGTGAAGCGGGCCACGTCCTCGTCGTCCTTGAAGCCGTCGACGTTGGCGCCCTGCTTGGTGCTCTTGTTGAGTACCACCAGCCACTCGCTTTTATTGGGAATGGTGTAGATGCCGTACTCGCCGGCCGGCACTTTCTTGCCCTCCACCGTCACATCATCCGAGAATTTGATGCTCGTCGTGGCGTTGGCACCCGTGCGCCAGCGCTTGCCATACGGCACGAGCGTGCCGAAAATGGCCCGCCCCCGGGCACTGGGCCGCGAGTAGGTGATGGTTACGTCAGTCAGGCCCACGCGCTGCGTGATGGTGCTGGTAGGGCTGGCCGACGGGGTTTTAAGCTGAGCGTGGGCGGCCGGGGCGGCCAGCAGGGCCACCGCCACGGCGGCCACGGGGAGGAATTTTTTCATCCGGGAGGAAGAGGGGAAAGTTTGCGGGTCTAAAAGTACGAAACCCGCGCTGGGGGCGCGGGTTTCGGGGAGCTTTTACGGCTCAAATAGGTTTGACGCGCTTACTTTTCAGGAGGTCCAATAGTTCGGTGCGGATGGCAGGCAACATGACACTATTTGTGTTCAGGAAATAGATTTCACTGGAAGCCGCAGCAGCATGGCGTAATAAAATCCATTCACCCACCTGTTTGGCATTCCTTGCAATGTCAGACCATAATATTGTTTGGGGAATGTTTCCTTCCTGCACTATCCTCTGTGCATCCAAATGATAAACCACCCCGTTTCTGAGTACCTCGTTTCGGCTATAGTTTCGGCGTATAGTTAGCCAAGTGGCCAACCATACGATAGTTGATATGGCAGGTAGTAGCAGTAAAATGCCCAATGTGTCCCATCCAATGGTTGCAAAGTCATTGTTTGCAAGCAGTGTTGCGGTAACCACCAGCGGAATTATTGAGAAAAGGGGAAGGAAAATGTATTGCTTTGGATGCCGGGCGCGCGCATCGGCGAGACTTAATTTCTGGTATTCAGCGTAAGTCAGCGGGGAAGCAGCGATTACTATTGATGACATAAGCAGTTTGTATAGCCGGTAACTCTAACTCAACTCAAACTGCAACCTTAGCAGATTTGCATACAGCCCGCCCTCGCGCTCGGCCAGCTCCTCGTGCGAGCCCTGCTCCACCACGCGCCCGCCGTCGATGACGAGAATTTTATCGACTTTGCGGATGGTGCTCAGGCGGTGGGCGATGATGATGCTCGTGCGGTTTTCCATCAGCTCGTCCATGGCCGACTGCACCAGCTTTTCGCTTTCCGAATCGAGGGCCGAGGTGGCTTCGTCGAGGATGAGGATGGCGGGGTTTTTCAGGATGGCGCGGGCGATGGCCACGCGCTGCCGCTGGCCGCCGGAGAGCTTCACGCCGCGGTCGCCCACCACGGTATCAAGGCCTTCGGGGAAGTTGGCGATAAACTGCCAGGCATTGGCCTGCCGGGCGGCGGCGGTTATCTCTTCCTCGCTGGCGTCGGGCTTGCCGTAGGCAATGTTTTCGCGGATGGTGCCGCCGAAGAGCAGCGTTTCCTGCGGCACGATGCCGATGTGGCGGCGCAGGCCGGTCAGGTCGTAGTCGGCCAGCGGGTGGCCATCTACCAAAATCTGCCCACCGCTGAGCTCATAAAACTGCATCAGCAGGGCCGCGATGGTGCTTTTGCCCGCGCCGCTGGGGCCTACGAGGGCCACTTTTTCGCCCGCCGCGATAGTGAAGCTCACATCCTGCAGCACCGGCAAATCAGGCCGCGTGGGGTAGCGGAAAGCCACGTGCTCGTACTCAATATTGCCCTCTATCCGGGCGGGGACGATGCCGGTAGCGGGCTCCTGGTTAGAAGGTTCGGGCGCTTCGTCCAGAATTTCTAGGATGCGCTCCGAAGCGCCCAGCGTGCTCTGCACTTTGCCGTAAATCTCGCCCAGCCCCGCCACCGAGGCCCCGATGAAGGCCGTGTAGATAATAAAAGCCGTCAGGTCACCGATTTGCAGGTGGTTAGGGTCGGTGACGGGCGTGTGTACCAGCGTGGCTCCGCGCCACAGCACCAGAATGATACCGCCAAACAAGCCGATGATGACGAACGACACGAAGGCCCCCCGGTAGAGGTTGCTTTGCAGGGCGGCCCGCACCACCTTGCCCAGCG
The DNA here is from genome assembly GCF_030580865.1 of Hymenobacter aranciens. Classification (GTDB taxonomy): domain Bacteria; phylum Bacteroidota; class Bacteroidia; order Cytophagales; family Hymenobacteraceae; genus Hymenobacter; species Hymenobacter aranciens. The sequence continues at coordinate 173,191 of NZ_JAUQSY010000010.1, forward strand.
AGGAGTTGTAGCGCCCGATTTCAAACCGCTCATTGGTAAAGGCTTTCACCGAGCCAATGGCCTGCAGAGTTTCCTCCACAATGGTATTGGTGTGGGCCAACTCCTGCTGCACGGTGCGCGAGAGGTTGCGAATTTTGCGCCCAAACAGTCCCGCCGCCAGCACGATGGGCGGAAACGTGAGCAGCATAAACAGTGACAATCGCCACGACACCACCATGATAAAGCCAATGCCGCCCACCAGCGTAAACACCTGCCGAAACAGCTCGGCCAGCGTCAGCGAAAACGAGTCCTGAATCTGCCCCACGTCGGCCGTTAGGCGCGAGGTGATGGCGCCCACGCGGTTACGCTCAAAGAAGGGCAAGGGCAGCTGCACAAACTTGGCGTAGAGCGCCTGCCGGATATCGCGCACCGTGAACTCGCTCACCTGCGTGAAAAACCAGATGCGCCCGAACGAAAATAAGCCCTGCAACACCGTCACGGCAAAGAGCAGCAGCGCCACCTTATTGATATCAAGCAGCAGTCCGCCCGGCAGTTGCAGCGGCTGGCCCGTCGCTACATTCACCAGCTTACCCGCAATCCACGGAAACGACATCGTGCTCAGGCTGCTGAGCACCAGCAGCACCATGCCCAGAATAAATTTGCCCCGGTAGGGCAGCACGTAGCGAAAAATCCGCAAGCCGTGCTTGAGCGAGTCTTTGGTTACTTTCGGTTTGGGCAGGTCGGCCGTGAGGTCGTTGCCGCTGGTATTCAGTCCACTTCGGGCCATTTTTTCTTTATCAGTACACTAAAAATCGTCTGTCATGCTGAACGCAGTGAAGCATCCTCTCGCGCTCGAATGATTGAGTTACCGCTTCGTTCGGGCGTGAAAGGATGCTTCACTGCGTTCAGCACGACAGACGGGTTTTTCTGTTAGTCATTTCTATTTATTTCGCCACCTTCAGCACGTTGGCGTTGCCAAACGGCACCGGCAACTGAATGAGGCAGGGCACCGGCACGCCGCGCCGGGTGGCCGGCTGCCAGGGCGGCAGCTGCGCGGCAGCTCGGATGGCCTCCGCGTCGCAGTCCGGCGACAGTGACTGTGCCACCTTGAAGTCGCTCAGCGTGCCGTCGGCGTTCACTAGCGCCGTCAGCAGCACGTTGCCGTTGATTCCTTTGACGCGCGCGGCGTCGGGATATTTTGCGTACTGCTGAAAAAACACGCCCAGCGCCGCCGCGCCGCCCGGAAATGACGGCGCTTTGTCGGGCCGGTTGGCGGCGGATTTGGCTTGCACCTGCATGCGGTTTGAGCGCAGGACAATGGGTTGTTTATCAGTCGTGGGAGCCGGCGTTTGCTGGGCCAAAGATGCCAGCGGCAGCATGAGCAGGAGGTGAAGCAGGTATTTCATGTTTATTGTCAGTTGTTCGTTGCCAGTTGTTAGATTCGAGAGTCAGCGCCTAACAGCTGACAACTAGCAACGAACAACTAAAAAGCTTAAACTGCCACTTCCACCGCAGGGTTCACCGCCGCCCGGCGCGAAATCGACCACAGGCCCAGGAAGGTCAGCGCCCCGTTCACGAGCAGAATCTCGAAGCCGAACTTGTAGCCGTTCAGCCACTCTACCGAATTGTAATTGAGGATATAGGTGAGCACCGGCGCAATGATGCACACCGGCAGCACTGCCGGCTCGCGCAGCATGCGCCGCGTGAAAATGCCAAACGAAAACAGCCCCAGGAGCGGCCCGTAGGTATAGCCCGCTGCTTTGAACAAGACGGTAATCAAACTCTCGTCATTCAAAGCGCGGAAAATAAGAATGATAACAATCAGCACCACCGAAAAGGCCAGGTGCGTGAGCTGCCGGATGCGTGTCTGCCGTGCCTCCGGAAAGCGCTCGATGAGCACGAAATCGACGCAGAACGAGGTAGTGAGGGCCGTCAGGGCCGAGTCGGCTGAGGCGTAGGTGACGGCGATGATGCCGAGGATGAAGATGATGCCGGCGAAAAGGGTGAAGTGCGTGGTAGCCAGCATCGGAAACACGTTGTCGCCAATGACTTTGCCATCTTTCATCGGCAAGGCAATGCCTTTGCTGGCGGCGTATTGGTAGAGCAGTACGCCCAAGGTCAAAAACAGAACATTAACGAACACCAGCGTGAGCGTGAACCAAAACATATTCTTTTGGGCGTCCTGCAAGGAGCGGCAGCTCAGGTTTTTCTGCATCAAATCCTGGTCGAGGCCCGTCATCACGATGGTAATGAAGGCGCCGGAGGCAAACTGCTTCCAGAAAAATTTGTCGTCCTTGAAATCGGAGAAGTAGATGCGCGACATCTCGCTTTCCTTCACCGTTTTTACCAACTCGCCCAGGCCCAGGTGCAGCTCCGACGAAATAAGGTAGATGCTGACCCCCACGCAGGTAAGCATGGCCAGGGTCTGGAAGGTATCGGTCCAGAGAATAGTTTTGAGCCCGCCGCGGAAGGTGTAGAGGTAAATCAGCAAAATGCTGGCCGTGACCGTGACGGCAAACGGCACACCCATGCCATCGAACACGGCCAGCTGCAGCACGCCCGCCACCAGATACAGCCGGAATGCCGCGCCCACCGCCCGCGAAATCAGGAAGAAAAGCGCCCCGGTTTTATAGCTCCAGAAGCCAAAACGCTGCTCTAGGTAGGTGTAGATGGACACCAGTCGTAGTCGGTAGTATAAGGGCATCAGCACGGTACCAATTACCAGATAGCCCACCATGTAGCCAAACACCACGGCCATGTAACTCCAGCTTTGGCTTTGCACCATGCCCGGCACCGAAATGAACGTGACGCCTGACAGCGAAGTGCCAATCATGGCAAAGGCCACCATGTACCAGGGCGCGTCGCGGTTGGCCACGAAGAAGCTGGCGCTCGTAGCCCCGCGCGACGTGAGCACGGCAATGACGATGAGCACCAGAAAATAGCCCGCAATCAGGCTCAGAATCAGGGTAGGAGACATGGGGTGGGTTGGTGGATTGGTGGGCTGGTGAGTTTTTTCACCATCAGCCGCACCATTCAATCAGCAAAGGTACTTTGCCTATCCGCACGAAGCGCCCGAAAACCTAAAAACTCGCCATTTGACCGCTATTCCCAATTCTGCCAGCGTAGCACCTCGCCCACGGCGGGCGCATGCAGCTCGCCGCGCAGTAACCCGGTGGCCGCAATTTCCTGCAGCAGCCGCAGCGGCTCGGAGGCGGGCTCGTCGCTGAGGTCAAGGGTGCCGTGGTGCATGGGCACCACGTGGCCGGCGCGCAGCACGTTGGCGGCCTTGGCAGCCTCGTGCGGATTCACGTGGCTTTTCTGCATCATGTAGGCGGGCTTGTAGGCGCCGATGGCCATCAGCACAATGTCGATGGGGCCGAACTGCTGCTCAATGGCCTCGAAATGGTCGGCGTAAGCCGTGTCGCCGCCGAAGTAGATGAGCTTGTCGGCTGCCTGGATGAGGAAGCTGCCCCACAGCACTTCGTTGAGGTCGGTGAGGCCACGGCGGTGCCAGTGGGCGGCGGGCAGGTAGGTGATTTCCAGCGGCACCCCGGCCGGCAGCTTGTACTGCTGCCACCAGCCCGCTTCCTGCACCGGTAGCCCGGGCACCATGCCGTGCAGCAGCGGCGCCATGCGCAGCGACGACAATACCTGCAGCTGCGGATTTTGCCGGGCCAGTAGCTGCACCGATTTTTCGTCAAGGTGGTCGCGGTGGCCGTGCGAAAGCAACAGGTAATCAATGCCCGTAATATCCTCGGCCCGACAGGGGAGGGCATGGCGCGGCCGCAGGCCAAAGGAGCTGAACAGCACCGGGTCGAAGAGCAGCGTGATGCCCGCCGCGCGCAGCAAAAAGCAGGAGTGCCCCAGCCATACCAGCATGTCCTCTTCAGAGGAAAAAATGCCTTCGCAGCTTACCACCGCTGGCACCCAGGTGTCGCGCTTTTTCTCTTCCTTCTGTGGGTTTTTGCTAAGCTGCCACTTCAGTACGTCCGAGAATTGCGGGGTAAACAGTTCTTCGCCGTTGGCGAACTGCTTGCCGAATAGCTTGTTGCCGGGGTAGCCGGGGCGCACCGTGCGCAGGTCCTCGTTGCGGAGGTAGTGGATGTTGTGGGCCATAGATAAAAAAATAAGTTAAAAGTGGAGAGTTAAAAGTCAAAAACCAGATTAGCACTGCTTTTTAACTTTTAACTCTCCACTTTTAACTTATTCCAAAAGGTTAACTTGGGGAGAGACGGATGATACTTCCGTTTACTTCACCTGGCTAGCCAGCCAGGCCTCGCGCAACTCCTTTTGCTTGGGGCTGAGAGTCATTTTCTCCACATTCTCCACTGGCTGCACCTGCACGTTGGGGTCTTCAGTAAGTACCAGCTGTACGGTTTTTTCCACGCCGCCGCGGGTGCGGATTTTCACCAGCACGAGGTCGCTGGGCGAGTGCTTGCGCATCACGGCGTCGAGTTCGCCAGCTGTGCGAATTTCCTTGCCGTCGAGCACCACAATCTGGTCGCCGCGGTCGATGCCGGCCTTATAAAGGCCCGAGCCGATAGTGGTGTTCACAGCCACGATGCAGCGGCCCTCGTCGTCGAACTCTACCTGCCGGGGCAGGGCCGCGCCCAGGGCGCGGGTGGGCACCACGGCCAGGCCCGCCGGCAGCAGGGCCTCGGCAAAGCGTGGCTGCTCGCGGCCGTACACATACTGCCGGAAGAAGCGGCCGGCAAAGGTCGTGTCCTTGCTCACCTCACCCAGCACGCGCTGCAAGTCATTCAGAGTGTATGGCTTGGCCGGAGCGTAGTTCTCCTGCTTGCCAAACTGCTGCCACAGCGCCTGCATGTATTTGTCGAGGTTGGAGCGGTGGTGCTGGCGCAGCTGCAAATCGAGCACCAGCGCAATGCCGGCGCCCTGCGTGTAGTACGAAATGATAGTGTTGGCCTTATTGGTGGGGTCGTTGCTGGCCGCGGCATCGATAAACGTCGCCTGCCGGCTCATGTCCACGGCCGAAGCGTAGCGGGCGCCGGGGCTGTTCTGCCGGATGTTTACCCAGCTGCTGATGTCGTTGAAAAAATCTTCATCCTCAACCAGTTTGGCCCGGCGCAGCACCAGCTTACCGTAGTACTCCGTAAAACCTTCAGCAAACCACAGCGCATCACTCATGTTGGCGCGCTGAAAATCGAAGGGTTCCAAATCTTTGGGGCGGATGCGCTCCACGTTCCAGGCATGGATGAACTCGTGCGCCACCGTACCCAGGTTGCGAATGGATTCTTCGCCGGTGATGGGCCGGGTGCTGGTGAGCGAAGTCGAGTTGCGGTGCTCCATGCCGTCGCCGGTCGACTGGGGCAGGTAATCGGCAATGAAGGTGTAACGGCTGAAATCGAAGGGCGGCAGCTCACCAAAAACGGCTTTTTCCTCCTGCACGATTTTCTGCACCTTCTTCTGGTAGGCGTCCACATCGGCCTTGGCGGCGTCGGTCAGCATGGCCAGCTCAATGGTTTGTTCGCCCTCGGTCCAGCTGCGCAATTGCTGCGCACCCCACGACACCGGGCTGTCCATAAGGTACTGCAGGTTGGGCGCCGTAAAGGTGTTTTTCTCGCCGCTGGGGCGCAGCTGCGTAGCCGCTTTCCAACCTGGCGGCACGTCAAATTTTACCTCGGCCGCCCGGCCCTCTAGGCCCAGCGCGTAGCACAGCGTGGCGGGCATATTGAGGTGCGCGTGCTGCTGGTCGATACCCACGTACGTGCCATCGGTAAGGTCGCCGTAGAGCGTGTAGCTGAACATGACGGTGCCGTCGGCGCCCGGCGTTACGTCCCAGCCGTAGGGGTCGGGGCGGTTGGTGGGCAGCGGCTTGTTGGTGCCATCGGTGGCTACTACGTAGTAGATATTTTTGGCAAAGTCGTGGATGGCATAGCGGCCCGGCGAGCTGCGCGCCATGCGCACCCGTAGCGGCCCCTTGGGCAAGCCCGTGAACGTGGCCGTGACGCGGGCCTCGTGGTGCACGGCGTTCGGAAACGACACGGCGTAGCGCACGGCCGGGCCGGTATCGGCTTTGGTCTGAGCCCACAGCGGGGTGCTAACTATGCTCAGGGCGAGCACCGTGGCAGAAGTAAGGATATGTTTCATCGGCGGTGAGAAATTGAAATCAGCGGAGGAAGCAGTAGCGGCGCAACCGGTACTGCTGCAAAGTTGCGTCGAAATCCACAACCTGCCGATACCGAAACCGCCATTTTTAGCTTAGCAAAGCGAAAAAAACAGCCTGCCCTGCAAAGCTGCTCAAAAAAAAACAGAAATAAGCACTATTGACTATTTTTTCAGTGACACCTGTGCAGAATCCGAGAATACCGCCCCCAGTATCGTGCTGCCAAAAAAGTGGCTGGCCCGCTGTGGGTGCCAGCCCCAGGCCGCCAGCGCGGCCTCATAATCAGCCAGCCGCCGGGCTTGCAGCCCCGCTGCCACCCGAAAAAAAGCGTACATCGCGCCCTGCAAGGTCCGTTGCCACCAGCGCCGGGGCGGCGTAAACTCGGCCACCAGCCACGCTCCACCCGGCCGCAGGCAGGCCGCCAGCCGCGCCACCGCCAGCTCCAGCCCCGTCGGCTCCATGCAGTCGAACACGAAAAAAGTCAGCACGGCATCGAATTGCTCGTTGGTGGTCAGCGCTGCCTCGGTGCCCAACCGAAACTCCACCTGTGCCAAGTGCGCGGGCCACTGCTGCCGCACCAGCGCCTCGGCCTGCCGGAGCATGCCCGCCGACGCCTCCAGGTAGAGCACGGTGGCGGCGGGGCGGCGGCGCCACACTTCGCCCAGCACCCAGCCCGAGCCGCCGCCCAACACCAGCAGCTGCGGCGTACCCGCCGGGAGGCCCGCCAACGCCGCCCGCTGCGCATCGTGCTGCGCCGAGCCGAATACCAAACGCGCCGCGCCATCGTACCAGCCCGCCACGCGGTCAAAATCGACGCCCGCCGTCGGCGGGCCGGGCGGAATAACAGGGGAGGAGGCCGACATCAGCCGCAAAGGTGCGAAAATGAAAAAAAATGCGGGCAGCAAGTAGCTGAAAAACAATTTGGGCACCACCAAACGATTGCATCCGGGTAAAAAAAAGCTAACACCGGCTTGCACGGCGTCGTTTTAGGCGTGTATCTTTGTACCATCAAAGGCGCCCCCAGTAGGGAAATCGGCCCGATGATACCTAGCTGCGCTTGTGGCGAAATTGGTAGACGCGCTGTCTTCAGGCGGCAGTTCCGCAAGGTGTGAGAGTTCGAGTCTCTCCGAGCGCACGAAAAAGCCGACCCTTATGGGTCGGCTTTTTTATTGCCCGCTTATTTCATCAGCAGCCCGGGCAGCGCCCTGCCAGACTTTTGCGTACAGTCATTGAAGCCTGCCAACGGGAGGTAATGGTTGCTGAGGTCTTATTGCTAAGCTTATGAATCGATTCACGGCGCGTATTGTGGCGCTGCTGGGCCTGCTCACGGTAGAAGTGATTGTGGGCGGCGTGGTGTTATTCGGGGCTTTTGCGCTGTTTTTTTACATGGCGCGGGTGGTGTTCGTGCATCACTCGCTGGCGCTCGACCAGTGGGCCTGGAGCATCGTGGACGGCTGGCGCCAAGCGGCGCCCTGGCTGATAAAGCCAGTGCGCTTCGTCACGTTTTTTGCCGCGCTGCCGTTTCTGCTGCCCGCCAGCCTGATTGCGCCGGCGCTGCTCTATCGCGCCGGCCAGCGGCGCGAGGCTTGGGAGCTGGTGCTGGCCATGGCCGGGGGCATTATTCTTAACCAATTGCTGAAGATGTATTTCCAGCGCCCCCGCCCGGCCGACGCTCTGCTCCAAACCCTGGGCTTGAGCTTTCCCAGTGGGCATTCTATGCTGGGCGTCACGTTTTATGGCTGCCTGGCGTGGCTGCTGGCGCGGCACTACCGGCACCCCGGCTGGGCGGTGCCGCTGCTGCTCTGGGCCGGGCTCATTGGTCTGACCCGCGTGTATTTACACGTGCATTATGCCACCGATGTGCTGGCCGGCTTTGCCGGTGGCGCGGCCTGGCTGCTACTGCTGCGGGCCGGCATGCACCTCTTCTGGAAAGAAGAAAAGCAGATTCTGGATGCGGTGGCTAAATAGAGCTGGCGGTAGCCACAGTAATTATGCGTCTTTAAGACTGCGGTTAGCATCCTTCATCTTCACTTTCACCCGCAGCGCCAGCAGGCCTTTCACGCCCTGCAATTCTTCCAGCTCGAGGTCTTCGATGCCGGGTTCCAGCAGCCCGCGGTCTTGCAGGTAGTCAATGTATTCCATATATTCCACGGCCTCGCGGGTTTGGGCATACACGAGGGCGATGTGGCCGGGCTGCGTGAGCCGCTCGCCGGTGCCCTGCACGGTGGCTTTGTCGATACGCTTCTTAATGATTTCGTAGCGAATGTTATACGCGCCGTCTACGTCGAACTGCCGCTCGTCCTGCCGGAAGCGGATGCTGAGCGACTGGCCGTGAATGAGAATCAGCTGCGTGGTATCGAGTGGCACGGGCATGCGGGTTTTGAGCGTAGCGGTACGCCGCGTTATCTCAATCATGGTCAGCAACTGCCACAGTCGCAGGTTTTTCAGAAAAACCAGGTCAAAGGGTTTGTCTTCGACCAAAGAGCTGCCTACGTAGATGTTAAACTCAACCCCGTCAGTCTTGTAGCGTTCGAAGTAGTGCGGAAACATTTCCTGCGCCTTGGCTTCTTCCTGGTCGAGGTAGTCGCTCACGGTATCGTTTAGAATTGTAATGCTTTCCTCAAAGGCCTTGCGGCGCTTGTAGAGAATGCCCAGCTTCGGGTCGATGTTGTCCCAGTATTCGCTAATGAAGGGGCGCATTTCGGGGGTATGCTGGCCCAGGTACTCAAACAGCGGCTCCACCTCGGTGCGCAGCGAGTCGTAGATATTCGCCTCATCGCCAGACAACATGCCTTGGTGCATGCGCTGCAAGTTTTTGTTTACATAGAACTTAAGCTCGTCCAGAATAGGCAGTTGCTGGTACTCCGAAGCTTTTTTAAGCACTTTGTCAGCCAACGTTAAATGCTCAACCAGGTCGCCCTGAATAGCTTCGTTGCGGGCCGTGCTGCTGCCCCTGATGTCGCAGGAGCCGTGCAGCGGATACACCTCATGAAAGACTATATCCTCCATCTCGGCCGTGCGGTTGCCTTCATCGAGCTTGGTGAGCAGGTTGCGCGCCGCATCGGTGAAGCGCCATTCCATAGTGGGATGAATAGCAGTGAATTTTTCTTTAATAATAGCTTGAATACGAGTTTGTAAGTCCTCGGCATTGCGCTTCACGGCTACGGCAAACAGCGGGACGAACTGCGCTACTTTCTCCATCGCAAAATCGTCAAGCGCACCTACTTCGGGCGAACCCAATTCGAGCAAACCGACAATGTCGTTACCATAGGGTAGGAGTGCCAGAATGGCCGAGTGAATACCCAGGTGCAGAATCTGCTGCCGTAAATCCTCGGGTAGGTCGGCATTAGCAACGTCTTTCAGTACCAAAGGCTTGCGTTCGGTCAGCAAGCGAGAGTATATCTGGTAGAAGCCGCTGTCGGCCTCCCGGTTCTGCACCTGCTTGGTGATGAAGCTGTGGTTGATTTTGCGCCCAAAATCCATAAAGGCCCGCTTTTTCTCGTCGTAGGCCGCGATGCCCAGCTGCAGCGAAGGCGTAGCAAAAAGTACCCGCAGCTTCTCCTGAATCTGCTCGAAGCGGGCGGGCGTCTGGAGCACGTCGCGCTCCAGCAGGTCATACTTCAGCTCCGATAAGATTTCCTGCTCCGTTACATCCACCAAGCGGATGATATTGAAGCCTTCCAGCTCGAAATGCTTGGGCGGGAGCAGGTCCTGCCACAGTTCCAGCCGATGGCGATTATGCACCAGGTTATCAATCTGCTTGGTCGTGAGCTTAGGTTTCCGCCCCACCGTTTTCACCTCCACAAAGGTCGAGTCGAACGTCACGCCGTAGTGGCGGTACAGCCCCATGCTGTAGTCGGGAACAGTAAAAACCATCGTGCCGCGCGGCGGCAGGTCAGCACCGTACACCCGGCTCAAAATCAAATGATAAGCCATCAGTGTCAGATGGTATTCCATCATACGCTGGTCAAGGTTCAGCGGCTGCTTGATGTTGCGGTCCTTGTTCAGCGCTACCTCCTCGAAGCGCGGCGAGGCGTAGAAGCTGCGCCGTTGAAATGGACCGATTACCCCGCTGATATCGGTGGCGAATGAGGCGGGCGGAAATACCGCCAGCATCAGCGTTTCAATGAGGTCGCAGTTGCAGTCGAGCACGTTGTGGTCGTGCAGCAGGCCCCGGCACCACGGGGCGTTAGCTACTTGCTGGCCAATGGCCTGCGCCAACAGGGCCACTCCGGCATTGGTCGATTTTTCGCGGGTTTGCCAGTAGGCGATGAGTGGCTCCAGGCTGAGCGTGGTGGCAAACGGCACGAGGGCAGCCGGCGCCGTGGGCGTCGCGGGATGGGTGGGGGCAGCAGACATAAGGAGAAAACAACCCGCTGCCTCAGGGACGGTTGCGGCAGGATTGGTTCGGTTATACGCGAGCGGCCGACCCGGTGGCTACTTTGTGAGCTCAATAATCGGGCGCTGACCCGGCATCTCGGTCAGCGTATAGGTGCTGTCGCGGGTGGCGCTGTTCACTGTGGCGGACTTGCCCGAATTAACATAGCACGTGCAGCAGCCATCTCCTTCAAACTTACCCTTCAAGCTGATATTATTGACGATGTAACGGCGGAACTGCTGCCGTTTGCGGTCGCCCACCAGAATAACGTATTCGTAGGAGTTGACCTTACGCCCGGTTGCCAGCGCAAAAGGGCCGTTGTTATTGAGGAAGAAGGTTGTTCCGGTCAAATTTGAGCGGCGGGTCGTGTCCGCTGGTAGCAGGGCAACGGAATCGTGGGCGCCTGAATTGGGCAGTGTTAGGGGCAGCGGATAGCGCAACAGGTATATCGTATCAACTTCACTGCGACCAAAATCCAGGCCCGTCAGCGAATCTGCTCCAATTCGGAAACGGAAGTACAGAGCATCGGCCCGGCTGTCTTTGCAGTCGCACGAATCGTTAGCGCAGCAGCTGGCTACCAGAAGGCTACCCAACAACAACCCCACCCAGAAACGAAATACACGCCGCATAGGCGTCAAAGATACGCTGTCCGGCGGCTACTGCCGGTCGGACGTTACCGACTTGGTGAGCGTGGGGTTTTCCACAGTGCCACCGGCCAACAGCAGGGGCCGCAAGCGGGCTGCCGCCGTATCGAGCTGTGGGCGAATCTGGGCCAGGGCGGCGCGCATGGCCATCACGTCGGCCAGACGGGGGGCATCACTCTGCGAAAAGCCATGGTACATAGCCACTTTTACCTTTGAAGTGCCCGTGCCTTTGTAAGTGCCCAGCAGGTCGCCGTTGGCGTTGGTTACTTGTACTTCGGCTTGCAGCTTGGTTTGATACCATTCCAGCGGGGCGCCGAATACACTGGGAATGAAAAAAGTAACAAACTGCAAAGCCTGCAGCCCGCGGCCGGTGCGCGTAGTATTCACTTCCTTCACCACGAAGCGGGCGTAGCCGAAGCTGGCCGAGTCGGTAGGTTCGGCCAGATTGGTCTGACACTCTTTCCTGAACACTTCCAGTGGGTCTTCGGGTAGAGCGCCATCATTCATCACTAGGGGGCCTTGGTCGGCAGTCACTTCCACGGCCGGCAGGCGGTTGGAAATGGCGGCAGACGGCGTCGCTTTCATGAATGGTTTGACCGACATGCAGCTGGGGGCTAATAGCAGCAGCAGGGCCGAGCCGAGCGGGTAGAGGGCGGCGGTAGGGAAGGCTTTCATATGTACAAGTTACTGCAAAGGCGGAACAAAAAGCAAGCGTTGGTGCAATTAATGAGGAAAGCTGAAAACCGTATTTTGGGTCTAATCAATTGAAAGAAAAGATGCTGAAAGAGGAAAATAATTTCGTCAATCCCTGATAAGTATAATTGTGTTGGCAATGGGGCCTGGGGCCATTGCTGGCAGTTGCCGGATATAAGAATGACTACCAAAAATCATTGGTCGTTGCCAGCCCCGGATGAAACGTGAAAACCGGCGGCTGAAATAAAGTCAACCGCCGGTTTTCAATGCTGGCATGCGAAGAGGAATAGTGCAGTTAAAAAAGTAGCTGGTGATGCTACGATTTTTTTGTTTGCTTGGTTTAGCAGCTAATGCACTGGCAACTCGGCGGGCACGGCCGTCGGGTCAGGTCCGTGGTAATTGTCCACAAACTCGCCTTCCCAGCGGGCTACTACGGCCGAAGCCAGGCAGTTGCCCAGCACATTGACGGCCGTGCGGGCCATGTCCATCAGCGCATCGATGCCCAGGATGACGAACACCGGCCAGTCGGGCAGATTGAACGAGGCCACGGTAGCCAGCAGAATCACCAGCGAGGCCCGCGGCACGCCCGCCACACCTTTGCTAGTGAGCATCAGCGTGAATACCATCAGCAGCTGCTGGCCGAAGGTGAGCGGTACGCCCGCCGCCTGCGCCACAAACACCGCCGCCAGCGACAGATAAAGCGTCGTGCCGTCGAGGTTGAAGGAGTAGCCCGTCGGCATCACGAAGGCCACGATGCGGCGCGGTACGCCAATGCTTTCCATGGCCTCCATGGCGCGGGGCAGGGCGGCCTCGCTGCTGGTGGTGGCGAAGGCAATGCTCACAGGCTCGGCAATGGCCTGAATGAAGCGGCGCAGTGGAATGCGGGCTATCAAGGCTACTGGCAGCAAAATCAGTAACACAAAGGCAATGAGCGCTCCGTAGAGCGTCAGGAGCAGCTTGAAGGCGTTGAATAGCGGGTCGAGGCCCATTTTGCCCACGGTGTAGGCCAGCGCGCCACCCACGCCCAGCGGCGCGAAAAACATCACCACGTTGGTGAATTTGAACATCACTTCGCTGAGGCCTTCGGTCCACGAAAGCATGGGGCGGCGGTGGCGCTCGGGCGTCATGGCCAGGCCGATACCGAAGATGATGGCGAAGATAACGACCTGCAATACTTGACCCTCAGCTACCGATTTGGCGATATTTTCGGGGAAAATGTGCAGGATGATGTCGGCAGCCGTTTGGGGGGCGGCGGCTTGTAGCTTATCGGCCGCCGCGCCGATTTTCTGGGTGATGCCCACGCCGGCTTCAGTCAGGTTGATGGCGGCCAGGCCGATAAAGAGGGCGAAAGTGGTAACTATCTCGAAGTATACCAAGGCTTTAAGGCCCATGCGCCCCACCTGCTTCAAGTCGGAGTGGCCCGCAATACCGACGACCAGCGTGGCAAAAACCAGCGGTGCAATAATGGTTTTTACCAGACGCAGGAAGGCGTCGCTCAGCACTTTCAGGCTCATGGCTACCTCGGGTGAGTCGTGGCCCAAGGCAATGCCCACCAGCATGTTAAAAACAATCCAGAGCGTGAGTGAGCCCCGCCGCGCCACGAAAAAAGCCAGTCCCATCAGACCCAGCCAGCGGGCGGCCTGCCATAGGGTAGGTGGCAGGGTGCCCGCGATGGGCTGCAAGCCGGTGGCGTTCAACAGCAGGATAATCAGGCCCGCAATGAACGGTAGCAGAAAGAATAGAACAGCGTAGCGAGACTTCATAAGCAGGCGGAAAAGCGGCGAAGGGAATTTAGGGGCTATAAAGAACGGGATTCTGCCGCTGAATTTCCGGCCGCCGTCGTTTCGTGGCCCGCTATAAAAGCCGTTCTTTGTTTTCTCGTCGCCGCTACTCGTTTTCCACCAAGCTTTTTCGTTTTCCGTGCCTATCTGGACCCTCACTGCCCACGAGCTGCCATTGCGCTACGTGTGGAAAATCTCCCGCAATGCTTCCACCATCAAAACCAATCTGGTGGTGCGCGTCGCGCATCAGGGCTGGGTGGGGCAAGGGGAGGCGGCGCCCAACGTGCGCTATAGCGAAACGCCCGCGCTGCTGCAAAAGCAGTTCGAAGCCTTGCAAGCCAATGGTTTGGCGAACGTATTGGCGCTTGCCGACCTGGATGTGCTGCTGGCAGCGCATCCGGTGGCCCACGCGCTGATGTTTGCCCTGGAGTCGGCGCTGGTGCACTGGCTGGCGGCCAAATCGGGGCAGCCGGTGTGGCAGTGGCTGGGCGTGCCCGCCCCGACCGCGGCCGTACCCACGGCCTTTTCCCTGCCGATTATGGAGCCGGGGGCGGTGGCCGGGTTTCTGCGCGAGCAGCAAGCCGAGCGGTTTCAGCTGCTGAAAATCAAAGTAAATCAGGCCGAGGGGCTGGCTTTGCTAAGCGAAGTGGCGCGGGCCCTGCCCGGGCACGCCGTGCTGGTGGATGGCAACGAAGCCTGGCCCGATGCCGACAGCCTGCTGCAATTCCTGGAAAAAGCTGCCCTTGTGCCCGGCCTGCGCATGCAACTGCTGGAGCAGCCGCTGCCCGCCGCCCTGGCCGGCGACTACCGCTACCTGCACTCGCGCACCCCAGTGCCGCTCATGGCCGATGAGTCGGTGACCGATGAGGCCGACTTTGCCGACATTGCCCGGCAATTTCACGGCGTGAATGTGAAGCTGATGAAAGCCGGCGGCTACCGACGCGGTATCGAACTGCTACGGCGTACCCGCGCCCACGGCCTGCGACCCATGCTGGGCTGCATGGTCGAAACATCGTTAGGAATCAGTTCAGCACTGCACATCAGTGCCTTGGCCGAAGTACATGACCTGGACGGCTTTCTGATTGTGCGCGACGAGCCTTTCGGGCTGGTGCGGGAGCGTGATGGACTGTTGTCTTTGTAGCGGCGGCTACTTGCGCAGCTGCTGAATCTGGGTGTCCAGCTCACCCAACTGGCGGTCAAGTAGGCTGGTGTCAGGAGTGCCCGACTGGTTTTTGCTTAGCACGCTCACTTTTTCATTGAGCAACTCCACTTTGCGGCGCAACAGATAGATTTCCTGAGAGGCATTGGGCGAAGCTTCGCCTTTCTGAACATAGGTAGTAAATTTGGCATCGGCCGGGGCCGTTTCGCCGCGCGAAGTGGCGGCGCTTTGCGGCGTGGCGAAGACGATGCCGCCGTCGGGCTTCACGTAGTCGCCCTCGCGCAGGGTGGTTTTCTTGCCGTCGGGCATTTCCACGATGCCGTTTTTGTAGTTGATTTTGGTGCCGCCGGCCAGCTTTACGTTCTGGGTGAGGGGCGTAGTGACAGCACCGTCGCGGCGCACTACTTCGCCGTTGAGGAACACGAACTCGGTATTGCGGTTGGTTTTGACGGGGTAGCCGCCGTCCTGGGCAGTGGCAAAATGGGGTGTGCCGACCAGGCCAGCTACTAATAATGAGGCAACTAAAAGCAAACGCATGGCGAGTGGGGGAGTAGTGAAAGTCCACTGCTTACGCAGATTGGCCCGGTTTTGACAGAGGCCGCAAAATAAATTTTTCAGAAACCCGGGAACAATGTTGCTACATTTAATGTACGTACATTATATTTGCACCCGATTCCAATGAATTGTATGCGCATCGAAGACGAGATTAAGCAACCCACCTTCCGCAGCGAGCAGCACAAAGCCTATATCAATCTGGCTTTTACGGCTGGCTGGCTGGGGCAGCAGCAGGCGGCCGCCTTCAAGCCGTATGGCCTCACGCCGCCGCAGTTCAACATTCTGCGCATTCTGCGGGGGCAGCACCCGCTGCCGGCTACGGTGGCGCTGCTCATCGACCGGATGCTCGACAAAACCAGCAATGCCTCGCGCATCGTGGACAAGCTGGAGGAAAAGCACCTGGTGACCCGAAAAGTTTGCCCGGCCAACCGCCGGGCGGTGGACATCCGCATCACCGAGGCAGGGCTGGAGCTGCTGCAACGCATTGAAGACGAAGGTGCCCTGACGGCCATTCACCTGCAAAACCTGAGCGATGACGAGTTGCGTCAGCTCAACACTCTTCTCGATAAAATCCGGGGCTAGTTGCCTCATTTTTCCCAAGCAAATCCTTTAATTACCCTTTTTCAACGTCATGAAAAAATTCCTGTTGCCCGCTCTGTTTGCCGCTCTCAGCCTCGCTACCGTGCAAGCCAACCCCGGCGCCAAAGCTCCCAAAGCTGCTAAAACGGCCACCAAAGCCGCTGTTACCTACAAGCTGCAGCCCAATCTGAGCACCCTGGGCTGGGAAGGTAAAGCCGTGACCCACGGCCACAACGGTACCGTGCAGTTTGCCAGCGGCGACCTGCAGGTGAACGGCGCCAACGTGGTAGGCGGCACCGTAACGGTGGAAATGAAAACCATCAAAGCCACCGACATCACCGATGCCGAAACGCAGGCCAAATTCTACGGCCACATGGCAGCCGATGATTTCTTCCTGGTGGAGAAATTCCCCACTGCTACCTTCAAAATCACCAGCGTAACACCCATCAAAGGTGCCAAAGCCGGTGAAAATAACGCGACCGTGGCTGGCGACATGACCATCAAAGGCGTGACCAACAAAATCAGCTTCCCGGCCAAAGTGGGCGTGAAAGACGGCGTGGCCGCCGCCAGCGGCACCGTGACTGTTGACCGCACCAAATACGGCCTGAAATACGGCTCGAAGTCGTTCTTCGAAAGCATCGGCGACAAAGCCATCAACGATGACTTTACCCTCAGCTTCAACGTAATTGCCAAGAAGTAATTGCGTGTAGCTACCCGCTATGAAACGAAAAAGCTCCGGCCGTAAGGTCGGAGCTTTTTTTGTGGGCGCTGCACAATGAAGTTACGCGCTACGGCACTTCCAGCTCGCTGGGCAGGGTGAAGGGCAACTGCCAGCGGTTGTCGTAGGTGCGGAGCTGCTGTAGCACGTCGTCCAGCTCGCCTTTGTACTCGTGCCAGTAATCTTCGTGCAGGTTTTTGAGTACCATGGTGGCCGTGCGCACGGCCAGCCGGGCAGTGGCCTTGTAGAAGCTGGCGTGCGAAGAGTTGAGCGGGCCGGAGTAGTTGCGCAGAATCATCTTCAGCAGATACAATTGCAGGTCGATTTCGAGCTGCTTGCTTTTGGTGATGCGGCGGGCGCGGGCCACTTCCTTCAGGGCTTTGCTGAGGGCTTTGGGCAGGGCCTTGTGCAACTGGTAGCCGCTCACGCTGAGATTGAACAGCTCGTGCAGCTTGTCCTCGGTTTCGGCCTGCAGGCTGGTTAGAGAAATGTCGTCCAGCAGCTCGAAGCGGAAAGTGTCGTAAAGTTCGGCGTCGCGGCGCACGGCACGGAGCAGCAGCGCTTCCTTCTCGGTTTCGGAGAGGCGCTTGAGGGCTTTTTTGAAGTCGGCGGAGGGAGCGGGCACGGGGGAAGAATTATGAGTTTTGAGTTATGAGTTTTGAATTATGGGGTAGGCGCAGGGGTAGAGTTCCAAATAGCGCATAACTCAAAACTCATAATTCATAACTCCCTTACAGGTTGTCGTCGAAATACCGGGTAATCTTGGTGTAGAGGTGCGCTCGGTCTTTGCCCCCTACGTTGTGCGGGTGGCCGGGGTACACGAAGTAGTCGAGCTGCACACCTTCGTCTACGGCCTGCTTGAGGTAGTCGAGCGAGTGCTGCCACACCACCACGTCGTCGATGGTGCCGTGGATAAGCAGGAGCTTGCCTTGTAGCTTGCTGACGTATTTCAGCAGGTTAGCTTTTTCGTAGCCTTCGGGGTTTTCCTGGGGCGTGTCCATGTAGCGCTCGGTGTACATCACCTCGTACATGCGCCAGTCGATAACCGGGCCGCCGCCCACGGCGGCCTTGAAGGTGCCGGGCGCGCGGGTCATCAGCGTGGTGGTCATAAAACCGCCGAAGCTCCAGCCGTGCACGCCCATGCGGGTTTGGTCGACGTAGGGCAGGGATTTCAGATAGTTCACGCCCACGAGCTGGTCGGCCATTTCGGCGGTGCCGAGCTGGCGGAAGGTGGCCTGCTCGAAGGCCCGGCCGCGGTTGCCGGAGCCGCGGCTGTCGATGGTGAACACCACGTAGCCCTTCTGGGCCATCATCTGCATCCAAAGGTTGGAGCCGGACAGCCAGCTTTCGGTGACTAGCTGCACGTGCGGCCCACCGTAGAGGTACACCACCGTCGGGTATTTTTTCTTGGCGTCGAAGTTGGGCGGGGTGATGACACGGGCGTAGAGGTCGGTGCTGCCGTCGGCAGCTTTCAGGGGCACGATTTTCGTCTCGCCCAGCTGGTAATCGGCCACCGGGTTGGGCGCATTCAGCAGCAGGCGCTGGGGCTTGCCGTCGGCCACGGCGATGGTGCGGATGGTGCGCGGCGTGACGGGGCTGCTGAAGTTATCGAGCACGTAGCGGCCGCTGGGGCTGAGCGTGGCCACGTGCGTGCCCGTGCCCTGCGACACCTTGCGCGGCGTGCCGCCGTTGAGGGGCACGCTGTACACGTGGCGCTCCAGCGGCGAGTCGGCGGTGCCCACGTACACGAACTCCTTGCCACCGTTGGCGAAATCCAGCACGTCGGTCACAATCCACGGGCCCTTGGTGAGCTGGCGCAGCAGCTGGCCGCTGGTGCTGTAGAGGTAGAGGTGGTTGTAGCCGTCGCGCTGGCTTTGCCAGATGAGCTGGTCGGGGTGGCCGGGCACGAACAGGGCGGGGTGCTGCGGCTCCACATACTTGTCGTCTTTTTCTTCGAACAGCGTTTTCACGAAGCCGCCACCGGCCACGGTGTACTGGTTGAACTGCATGTGGTTCTGGCCGCGGTTGAGCTCGGCCAGGTAGATGCTTTTCTCGTCGGGGCTCCAGGCCAGGTTGGTCAGGTAGTGCTCGTCGTTGACCTTGGTTTGTAGCTTAGCTAGCTTACGAGTCGTCAGGTCATATACTGCCACTTCTACCAACTGGCTTTTATCGCCGGCCATAGGGTAGCGGATGGGCATAATGCTGGCAGGTGTCGTGGTCAGATTCACCAGCGGGTAGCTGGTGACATCACCTTGATTAATGATATAGAAGGCCAGCTTGGTGCCGCTGGGGCTCCAGAACGTGCCTTTGGTGATGCCGAACTCCGAACGGTGGGCGGCCTGTCCGGCTACGAATGGTGCGTTGGCCGCACTAGTTGCTTCAAAATCGCCACTTAGGTTGGTTAGCGCCTCATTTTCGCGGCCGGCCAGCGAGATGTAGAGGTTCGGGCCTTTAGTGTAGGCCACACGGGTTTTGGTGGGGTCGAAGTCTACGTTGTCGGCCTCGGCATCGTAACCGAAGGCGCGGGCAGCCTTGCCGGTTTTCAGGTCGTAGCTGTACACCTGATTTTTGCTGGTGATGAGCATGGTGTTCGCATCGCGCCATTGCACGCTCGGAAAGGCCTTCGGCTCGGTAGCCCCGGCAGCCTTGAGGGCGGCAGCCAGGGTGGTTTGGCTGACGATAGGCGTCAGGTCTTTGCCCGTGGCGCTGCCGCGCAGCAGCTCGTCGGGCTGGCCTTTCTGAGCGGGGCGCAGGTAGGCCACCTCATCCTTTGAGCCCGGAATCCAGCTCAGCTGCTTGAGGTTTTGCGGTTGCAGGTCGCGGTTGAGAAAGGCTTCTTCGACGGTGAGCTGCTTGCTCTGGCTGAGGGCCGGGGCCAGCGGCAGCCAGAGCAGCAGCGCGAGGCCGGCCAGTGCCGGGCGCGGGGTGGGGAAGGGGCGGGGGAGCATCATGGCCGAAAATTACGGCTGAAATGGCAGCAGCCGGCTGGCGCGCGTCTCCGACGCGTGCCGACTGGGTTCGAGCCTCCGGCTCGTTAGTTAGCACGACTCCTTAAACGATGTTCTAATAAGCGAGCCAGAGGCTCGAACCCAACTGGCACGCGTCGGAGACGCGCGCCAGCGGAATTTTAGTTGGTTCCGCGAAACGAAAGCCCTAAAAATGCGGTTACCACTAGCCGCCCCAAACCACTTAGCCGCCGTACCTTTGCAAGCATGAATACCCGCCCACAAATTGATTATAACGAAGATGTACTGCTGCTCGAAGCCGAAGACGAGCTGCGCGCCCTCGTCGTGTACAACGACGACGTGAACACCTTCGACCACGTTATCACTACCCTGATTGACGTGTGCGGCCACGAGCCGCTGCAGGCCGAGCAATGCACCCTGCTGATTCACCACAAAGGCAAGTGCGCCGTCAAAAACGGCACCTATGAAGAGCTGGAGCCCATGTGCTCGGCCATTCACGACCGCGGCATTTCGGCCGATATTTCCTGATTGTCATGCTGAGGAACGAAGCATCTTATCACGGCTGCGTTTCTTTTGCTTAACCAACCAGACGGCGCCAGCGTGATAAGGTCCTTCGCTGCGCTCAGGATGACATAGTATTTTGGAATACCCCTCAAAACTCATCGAAAACGCCGTCGGCGAGCTTTCGCGGCTGCCCGGCATCGGCAAGAAGACAGCTTTGCGCCTGGCCCTGCACCTGCTGAAGGCCGAAACCGAAACCACCGCCACGCTGGCTGAGGCCCTGGCCAAGATGCGCTTCGAAATCACCTACTGCCAGAGCTGCCACAGCATCTCGGATAGCGAGGAGTGCGGCATCTGCGCCAACAAGCTGCGCGACCACGCCCAGGTGTGCGTGGTGGCCGACGTGCGCGACGTCATCGCCATCGAAAACACCGGGCAGTACAAGGGCGTGTACCACGTGCTGGGCGGCGTCATCTCACCCATCGAGGGCATCGGGCCCAGCGATTTGCACATCGACTCGCTGGTGCAACGCGCTGGGGCCGAAGGCTCGGAGGTGCGCGAGGTGATTCTGGCCATCTCGCCCACCATGGAGGGCGACACCACGGCCTTCTACCTCTCGCGCCGCCTGCGCGATTTGCCCGACGTCCACATCAGCACCATTGCCCGCGGCATCCCGATGGGCGGCGAGCTGGAGTACGCCGACGAAATCACCCTCGGCCGCAGCATCGTGGAGCGGCAGCGGCAGGCGCGGTAAGCCGTCTGTCAGGCTGAACGCAGTGAAGCATGACAGATTGTATTGACAATTGCACTGGGCTGGCTAAAAATGTTCTGTTTTCCGCCCCGGCCTCGACCGGGGTGCCTCCAAAAGCTGTTGAAAGCCCTCCGGCCTCGACCGGGATGCTTTCAACAGCTTTTTTTAGTGTCCCAGCCTCGGCCTGGATGCTTCAAAATGCATTCGAAAGCTCTCCCGCCTCGACCGGGGTGCCTCCGAAAGCTGTGGGAAGCCCTCCGGCCGCGGCTGGAGAGCTTTCGATAGCTCTTTTTACTATTCCATCCCCAGCAGGATGCTTAAAAGGAGTTTTCTGCGGTACGGCCGGGCGGCGTGCCGTAATTTCGTGCTCCCGTGGTGAAGCTCTCCGTCATTATTGTTAATTATAACGTCTGCTACTTTCTGGAGCAGGCACTGCTGTCGGTGCGGCGGGCGGTGCAGAAGCTGGGCCAGCCGGTGGAGGTGTTCGTGGTCGATAACAACTCGGCCGACGGCTCGGTGGCGATGGTGCGGGCGCGGTTTCCGGAGGTCATTCTGATTGCCAACCACGACAATCCCGGCTTCTCGAAGGCCAACAACCAGGCCCTACGCCTGGCCACCGGCGAGTACCAGCTGCTGCTCAACCCCGACACCGTGGTGGAGGAAGACACCTTCCGGGCCTGCTGCGACTTTATGGACGCGCACCCCGACGCCGGCGGCCTGGGCGTGAAAATGCTCGACGGCCAGGGCAAGTTTCTGCCCGAAAGCAAGCGCGGCCTGCCCACGCCGATGGTGGCGTTTTACAAGATTTTCGGGCTGGCGGCCCTGTTTCCGAAGTCGCGCACCTTCGGGCGCTACCACCTGGGCTTTCTGGACAATGACCAAGCCCACGAAATCGAGGTATTGAGCGGCGCCTTCATGCTGATGCGTAAGGCGGCGCTCGACCAGGTGGGGCTGCTCGACGAGGACTACTTTATGTACGGCGAGGACATCGACCTCTCGTACCGCCTCACGCTGGGCGGCTGGAAAAATTACTACTTTCCCGGCACGCGCATCATTCACTACAAGGGCGAAAGCACCAAGCGTACGAGCGTCAACTACGTGTTCGTGTTTTACCGGGCGATGGTGATTTTTGCCCGCAAGCACTTCGCGCCGGGGCGGGCCGGGCTGTTTTCGCTGCTCATCAACGGGGCCATCTGGCTGCGGGCGGGCGCGGCGGTGGCCCAGCGCCTGGCCACCCAGCTGGCTCCGCTGCTGCTCGATGCCGGGCTGGTGTGGCTGGGCATGTATTTCCTGAAGGAGTACTGGGAGCACAATCACCGCTACGTGCCCGGCACCTACCCGCCGCGCTACATGCTGGCGGCCGTGCCGGTCTACATCGGGGTGTGGCTCACGGCGGTGTTCCTGAGTGGTGGCTACGACCGGCCGGTGCGCACCTCGCGCATCGTACGGGGCGTGCTGCTGGGCACGGTGCTGATTTCGGCGGCCTCGAATTTTCTGGATGCCTGGCGCTTCTCCAAAGCTCTCATCATCCTGGGCGGCGCCTGGGCCACGGCGGCGCTGGTGGGCCGCCAGCTGCTGGCACACTTTATTAAATACAAGGATTTCCGCCTCAACGAGCGCCGGCAGAAGAACATTGCCATCGTGGGCTCGGGCCCCGAAAGCCGCCGCGTGCGCCAGCTGCTGGAAGCCGCCGGCGTGCAGGCCCGCGTCATTGGCTACGTGAATACCGAGGCCCCAACACCCAATACCCAACACCCAACACCCACCATCCCGCTTCAGCCCGCCCCGGCAGCAGCTTCAACTGCATCCGAAGAACCTTTGGGCGAGCTGCGCCAGCTCGCCGACATCATCCGCCTCTACGCGCTCGATGAGCTCATCTTCTGCGGTAAAGACCTCCCGGCCAGCCAGATTATTTCGCTCATGCTCACGCTGCCGCCCGAGCCTCCGGTGGCCTACAAAATCCTGCCCGAAGACAGCCAGTACATCATCGGCAGCAGCAGCAAAGACTCGCCCGGCGACTACTACACCCTCGACATCGCCCTCAACCTCTACCAGCCCCGCCAGGCCCGCGCCAAGCGCCTGCTCGACATGCTGAGCAGCGGCGCGCTGCTCGTGCTGGCCCCGCTGCTCGTCTGGTTTCAAAAACAGCCGGCTGGCTACCTGCGCAACTGCCTGGCCGTGCTGCTGGGCCGCCGCACCTGGGTGGGCCTGCGCTACACGCCCGGCCCCGCCCGGGCCCGCCCCGCCGTGCTCTCGCCCGCCGATGCCGCGCAGTCGGCCCTGCTTAATGACGTGACCCGCCGCCGCCTGGAGCTGCTCTACGCCAAGGACTACGAGCCCGAAACTGACCTGGGCATCTTGCTGCGGAGCTGGCGGCGGCTGGGGCAGTAGCGCCGCTATTACCTTTGCGGCCTCATTTCCCGTCCATGACCGAACTCATTTCCCCCCTGTCTGCCCGCCTGAGCCGCATCACCGAGCCCGCCACCATTGCCATGAGCAAGAAGGCCCGCGAGCTGGCCGCCCAGGGCGTCGATGTTATCAGCCTGAGCCTCGGCGAGCCCGACTTTCAGACCCCGCAATACATCAAGGACGCCGCCAAGCAGGCCATCGACGAAGGCTTTACCTTCTACACGCCGGTGCCGGGCATCGCCGAGCTGCGGCAGGCCATCTGCGATAAATTCGCCCGGGAGAATGATTTGCACTTCCAGCCCAACCAGATTGTGGTGGGCACCGGCGCCAAGCAGGCCCTGGCCAACGCCGTGCTCAGCCTCGTGGACCCCGGCGACGAAGTCATCGTGTTTTCGCCCTACTGGGTGAGCTACGAGGAGATGGTGAAGTTGGCCGACGGCATCACGGTGCCGGTGCTGGGCGCGCTCGAAAACGACTATAAAGTAACCGCTGCCCAGCTCGAAGCCGCCATCACGCCGCGTACCAAGCTCATCATGTATTCCTCGCCCTGTAACCCCACGGGCGCCGTATTCAGCAAGGAAGAGCTGGGTGAAATCGCCGCCGTGCTGGCCCGGCACCCGCGCATCTGGGCCGTGGCCGACGAGATTTACGAGTACATCAACTTCGTGGGCGAGCACTACAGCCTGGCCCGCTTCCCCGAAGTGGCCGAGCGCGTGGTCACCGTCAACGGCTTCTCGAAAGGCTACGCCATGACCGGCTGGCGCATCGGCTACCTGGCCGCCCGCGCCGACGTGGCCGCCGCCTGCGACAAGCTCCAAAGCCAGTTCACCTCCGCCACCTGCTCCATCACCCAGCGGGCCGGCCTAGCCGCCCTGCGCGGCGGCCGCGCCAGCGCCGACGAGATGGTGGCCGCCTACCGCCGCCGCCGCGACCTCGTGCTGGGCATCGTGCGTGACATCCCCGACCTCATCACGCCCACGCCCGAAGGCGCCTTCTACATCTTCCCCGACGTGTCGGCCTTCCTCGGCCGCCGCACTTCGGAAGGCGTAATCATTAATGATGTGAACGAGCTGGCGCTGTACCTGCTGCAGGATGCCCACGTGGCGGCCGTGCCCGGCGATGCCTTCGGCGCGCCCAGCTGCCTGCGTTTCAGCACGGCCTCGGCCGATGAGAAGCTGGTGGAGGCGTTTCGGCGCATCAAGGTTAGTTTGGGTAAACTGAATTAATTAAAGTTAAAAGAACGTCATCCTGAGCGCAGCGAAAGGACCTCGCCCGCGCCGTGTGCAGCAGTAATTAATTGTTGCATGCCGTAGTAATTAATTGCCACTGATAATTAATTACCACCACAACGAAGCGGGCGAGGTCCTTTCGCTGCGCTCAGGATGACGTTCTTTTTCTGACGTTCTTTTTTTGTTGCTCGCTGTGCCCAACTCCTCCCTGCCTACGCTCTTCCAGCAATTCAATGCCCTCCGCGTCCTCATCATCGGCGACGTGATGGTGGATGCCTACGTGTGGGGCAAATCGACGCGGCTCTCGCCCGAGGCCCCGGTGCCGGTGGTAAACGTGGCCCGCACCGAAAACCGCCTCGGCGGCGCCGCCAACGTGGCCCTCAATGTGCAGGCCCTGGGCGCCACGCCGCTGCTCTGCGCCGTCATCGGCGACGATGCGGGCGGCGACCAGCTGCTGCAGCTGCTGCACGAGCGCGGCTTGCCTGCCGACGGTATTATTCGCAGCTCGCACCGGCCTACCACGTTCAAGCAGCGCATTCTGGCCCACGGCCAGCAATTGCTCCGCATCGACTCGGAAGTAGAAACCGACCTCAATGCCGACGAAGCCAGCCAGCTACTGGCCGCCTACGACGACCTGCTGAGCCGCGCCGACGTGGTGATTTTCGAGGACTACGACAAGGGCGTGCTCAGCGAAACCATCATCACCGAGTGCATCGCCCGGGCCCGGCAGCGCAACATCCCGACGGTGGTCGACCCCAAGAAAAAGAATTTCCTGGCCTACCGCCACTGCACCCTCTTCAAGCCCAACCTGAAAGAGCTGCGCGAGGGCCTGAAGCTGGAATTCGGTACGCCTGACGTGGACCGCGCCGGCTTCGAGGCCGCCGTGGCCCGGCTGCGCGCGGTGCTGACGCCCGAAATCGTCCTTGTCACGCTGTCGGAGTACGGCGTGTTTGCCCAGCAAAACGACGAAAAAACCTACCTGCCGGCCCACCTGCGCACCATCTCGGACGTGTCGGGCGCCGGCGACACGGTTATCAGCATCGCGGCGCTGTGCGTGGCGCTGGGCCAGCCGGCTGCCTTCACCGCCGCGCTGGCCAACCTGGGCGGCGGTCTGGTGTGCGAGCAGGTGGGCGTGGTGCCCATCGAGAAGCAGCGGCTGCTGGAAGAGGCGCAGGAAGCAGAGCTGTAAACTGTAAATGAATGATGGCGCGGGGCTCTGCCCCGTGCCGACTATTCGCGGGCCTCCGGCCCGCCACGGCAGAACGACAGCCGAATGGCCCAGTCCCGCGCCGGCCAGAGGCCGGCCAATAGTCAGCACGGGGCAGAGCCCCGCGCTATCGCTCTACCCCAGCGCCTTCTTCAGAATAATCTCAATAATCTGCGGCTGGTCGTGCACGGCGAGGTGCCCGGCATTGAGCACCTTGAGCCAGCTGAGCTGGCCGCCGTCCTGGTCGAAGCCGATGACGTTGGTGGCGGGGTCGAGCCACTGGGTGGGGGCGGTGGCCTGAAATTGCTCGGCCGCTGGGCCGGTGAGCAAATCGAGCCAGGCCCCGGTGCCCAGGAAGTTGCAGTCCTTGGCATCGTTGAGGCCCGAGATGACCTGCACCTGCTGGCCCTGGTCGAGCAGCTGCTGCACGTAGGGCATGGCCGACTCGTTGACGTAGGGCGTGTAATTATCCGATACGGCCGGCGACCAGGTGTCGGTGAGCTGCGTCTGGTTGTCTACGTGCAGGGCTTTGCGCACGTCGGCGCGGTTGAGGTAGAGCAGCACCGGGTCGAAGCAGGGGTCGGCCGTCTGGGCGATGTTGGCCATGTACACGCCGCTGATTTGGGCAATGGCACTGTTGATGTTAGCCAGGTTTTCGCCCTGGTATTCGGCATCGAGCTGCTTTTTCTGGGCGGCCGAAATCAGGCCGTGGGTGAAGGCGTAGGTGGTATCCTGGGCCATCTGCACCATGGGGTTGACCCAGGCATCGAGCAGCACGGTGGCGCGCAGGTCGATTTTGGGCTCGTGCGTGCTGTTGAGGATGTGGTTGGCCAGCATCGGCAGGTAGGTGCCGGCGTAGGATTCGCCCGCCAGGATGAGCGGGTTGCGGGCAATTTCGGGGTGCTGCTTGAGGAAGTGGCGCAGGGCGTGGTGCCACTGCTTGGCGCCCTGCTCGGGGTTTTTGGGTACATCGGCCCCGTTGTTGGCGAAAGACAGCGTGACGCTCAGCGGGTGCTCGAAAATGATATAGTTGGCGTAGTTGTTCCAGCCCGTGGGGCGGGGCTGGATTTGCGGGTACTGGCCGATGGCCGACACCACTTCGTACGGCCCGTTTTCGAGGAAAAAGCCCCAGAAGCTGCTGGAGCCGGGGCCGCCGTTGGTCCACAGCACGGTGGGGCGGTTGGCGTAATCATCGGCCCCGACGAACCAGTAGAACAGACCTTCGTCGGTGTGGCTGGCATCGTCGCCGATGGGCGCGTAGCCGGCAAACTGCACGTTGGTGAGGGAGTTGAGGCCGGGCAGCGAGGTGACCTGGTCGGGGTGGCCGGTGTGGGGCGGCGCGGGGGCGGCCGGGGCAGCGGCGGGCTTGGAGGTGTGCGCCGACAACTCGTGCGCTTTAGAAGAAGGGTGAGCGGAGGTCTGGCTCATGGGCAAAAAGGTGAGGAGTGAAAAGAAAAGCGCCGTCAGCTTCCGCAGGGAGGCTGGCGGCGCGGCAAAACTAGGGTCTGGCGGTGACGTTTACCCCCGTAGTTTTACCTGTTTTCAACTCTTTTTTGCCTGTCATGCCTCATCTGGCGGTCACGCAGTGAAGCATTCACGCTTGAACGATTGGTTCTGGCGCGAGAGGATGCTTCACTGCGTGAACGCCAGATGAGGCATGACAGATGTAATTAAGCTTTCTTCAAAAACTCCGTTTTCAGCACCATCGTGCTGCCGCCGGCGCGGCCCTCCACCTCGGCGGGCGAATTGGTGAGGCGAATGTTCTTGACCACCGTGCCGCGCTTGAGCGTCAGCGACGAGCCTTTCACCTTGAGGTCTTTGATGAGGGTGACGGTGTCGCCCTCGGCAAGCAGGTTGCCGTTGCTGTCTTTAACGTCCATTGAAGTTGATGTAGATTAAGAATTAAGCGCATTCCATACCCGCAGCAAGCCAAACAGCAGCATCGGCGCCAGCACAATAGCCACCACCACGCTGATGCCAATCACCGTCGTGCGCGACTCGATGCGCTTGCTCAGCAGCCAGCGCAGCAGCAGAAACAGCAGGATGTCCAGCCCCGCCAGGGCCAGGAAAAAGGGAAGGCCGAAGGCGGCGACGGTTTCTTGCATGGGGAATTTATAATTGATGTTGTTCAACCTTTACCACCTTACCATCCTGAAAATAAATATCAAGAACGTCAGGGTCGATACCGATGATAGTAGGGCGATAACCTAAATAATAACGCCAGTAATTGCTTTGCTCGTCGTTTTCTTCATCGCCCAGCAATTGTTTTACTGCTGCTTTATTCTTGCCGACGAGTATTCGACTTTCAATGAGGTCTTCCGAAAGCTCGAAGCGCTTTTCCCGCTCCGTCAGCCACCTGTTTCTATCAAAATCCTTATCAGGATAGTAAAAGGTCGCGGCAAAAAAAGCGGTAACCGCAACAATATAAGCCACCGAAACACTGGCCGCTGTTAAAAACATCGCCCCAAAAACAGCGATAAACTTGTGTTGTGTTTTCTGGCGTAAAAACCGATGCCATCTAAAAAGGAGAGGGACGGCGGCAATAAGCGCAATGAGTGCAAAGGCAAGAGAAACCAAAACCGTCATTGCACTCAATGAATAATTACCCTCGCCACGCCTTCACCGTGTCCACAAACACCCGCACGTTATCCGCGTCGGTATCCGGGTACACGCCGTGGCCGAGGTTGGCAATGTGCGGGCCGCCGGCAAACTGGCGCAGCATGGCCTCGGTGGCCGCTTTCACCTGCTCGCGGGTGCCGTAGAGGGCCGCCGGGTCGAGGTTGCCCTGCAGGGTTTTGTCGCCGGCCTGGGCGCGCACCTGGGCGGGGTTCTGGTTCCAGTCGAGCCCGATGGTGCGGCAGGGGAGGGCGGCAAAGTCCTCCACCGCCCACCACGCGCCCTTGGCAAACACCGTGACGGGCACCAGCGGGGCCAGCGCGGCGCAAATCTGCGCGATGTAGCGGCTCGAAAACTCGGCGTAGTGCGTCGGCGGCAGGATGCCCGCCCACGAGTCGAACACCTGCACCACATCGGCCCCGGCCGCCACCTGCGCCTGCAGGTAGGTAATGGTCGTGTCGGTGATTTTCTGCAGCAGCTGGTGGGCCAGCGCGGGCTCGCGGTAGAGCAGGCGGCGGGCCTTCGAGAAGGTTTTGGAGCCGTGGCCCTCCACCATATAGGCCAGAATGGTCCAGGGCGCGCCGGCGAAGCCGATGAGCGGCACCCGGCCGGCCAACTCCTTTTTGGTAATGCGCAGCGCCTCCAGCACGTAGCCGAGGTGCTCGTGCGGGTCGGCCACGCGCAGCTTTTCGACGTCGGCGGCGCTCTGGATGGTTTCGGGGAAGAAGGGCCCGCGGGCCTCAATCATCTCGTAGGTCAGGCCCATGGCCTCGGGCACCACCAGGATGTCGGAGAAGATGATGGCCGCGTCCACGTCGAGCGCGTCGATGGGCTGGATGGTTACTTCGGCGGCCAGCGCGGGCGTCTCCACCAGCTCCTTGAAGCCGGACAAGCGGCCGCGCAACGCGCGGTATTCAGGTAGGATGCGGCCGGCCTGGCGCATCAGCCACACGGGCGTGCGCTCGGTAGCTTCGCCACGCGCGGCACGGAGGAAAAGGTCGTTTTTCAGCATAATCGGGGCAAAGGTACGGCCGGAACCAGCGCAGAAGTAGCGCGGACTTTGTAGTCCGCGAGTGCAAACGCCGGGACTCGCGGACTACAAAGTCCGCGCTACTGCCAGCGTCCGGACGCTGTAAAAACGAACCAACTCGCTGTTTTCCGTCACCGCACGCTGTTTCCTCGTCGCCGGACACCGTTTTCCGTCACCGGACGACTGTTTTTTCCCACCGGACGCTGTTTCCGATTTCCGGACGGTGTGGCGAAGCCACCGGACGCCGTTTTTTTACACCGGACGGAAATTTCCCCCACCGCACGCTGTTTTCCGCCTCCGCACGCCCTACCGGCTCAACCCCGGAAACAACGCTCCAATCGCCGTCGCAAAAAAGTTGACCCCAATGGCCAGCGTAATGAACCCCATAATCCGCGCCAGCGCCGCCATGCCCGGCTTGCCCAGCACCCGCGTGAGCCGCAGCGACGAGGCCAGCACGATAAAGCTGGCCAGCGCCACCAGCGCAAATCCCGCAATGGTCATGATTTTATCCACGTAAGTCGGCCGAATCAAACCAATGCAAATGGCCATCGAGCCCGGCCCCGACAGCATCGGCATGGCCAGCGGTGTGAAGCTGATATCATCCTTGGTTTTGCTTTCCTCCAACGCATCCGGCCCCACCCGGTCACGGTTGGCCCCCGGTGTCAGTAGGTCAAAAGCCGAGCGCATCAGCAGCACGCCGCCGGCAATGCGCAGGTGCTGAATGTTGATGCCAAAGAAATTCAGAATGTATTGCCCGCCCAGATAGGCCACGCTCAGAATCGCCACCATGTAGAGGCAGGCCCGCAAGGCCGTACTGAGCCGCTCCGAGCCCGTGTCGTGGCTGGTGAGGGTGAGGAATACCGGCATGGCCCCGAACGGGTTGACAATGGAGAACAGCGTGGTGAAGGTGGCGAGCAGGATTTCCATAGCAAAGGCAAAGGTAGGGGAGGCAAGAACGAAACTTCCCTCCTTGGAAAGGAGGGGATGTGAGCTGCGAAGAGCAGCGAACGGGGGTGGTTCGCCCGTCCGCACCGTTAGGAGCCTGTCTGCTTAAACTAAACTTCTGCTATCAGCTTTTCCCAACCGGCGCTACCGGCGCGACTACCCCCGTTTCAGCTGCGCTGAAACATCCCCTCCTTTCCAAGGAGGGGAGTTACGCCCTCCACTTACCTTTACCGCCCCAACTGTGCGGGAGCAACCCCGTATTCCCCCTCCACACGTACTTCCCGCGTTCGAATGAACGTTTCTTACCCCGCCCCGGCATGTCTTTTTTAGTAACCGCCGCCAACTGGCTGGTGTATATCGTAGGCAGCATCGGGGTGCTGGCTACCGCGCTGCCGCTGTGGCGCCACACCGCCTGGTGGATTCGGGCCTGCGACTTCCCGCGCCTCCAGATTGTAGCCGGCCTGGCCCTGAGCCTAATCATTATCCTGCTGCTGCCGCACGAGCCCACGTTCTGGGACACCTTTCTCACCGTGAGCCTGGGCGTGGCGCTGGTGTATCAGTTCAGCCGCATCTGGCCCTACACGCCGCTGCACCGCAAGCAGGTGGCCGACGCCACCCGCCCCGCCGATGCCCACGAGCACCACATCAGCCTGCTCGTGACCAACGTGCTCATGTTTAACCGCGACGCCTCGCGCTGCCTCGGCCACATTCGCCACTACCAGCCCGACGTCATTCTGGCCGTCGAGACCGACGACTGGTGGCTTAGCCAGCTCGAGCGACTCAGCGAAACCCACCCCTACACCTGCCACGCCCCGCTGCCCAACACCTACGGCATGCTGGTGTTCTCGCGGCTGCCGCTGCACAACGCCCAGATTCGCTATATCCTCGACCCCGAAATACCCTCCTTCCACGGCTGCGCCGAAATGCCCAACGGCGTGCGCGTGAGCATGCATTTCGTGCATCCCAAGCCGCCCGCGCCCAAAGAAGCCAAAACCAGCACCCGCCGCGACGCCGAGCTACTCGTCGTGGGCAACATCATCCAGCACCACGACGGCCCCACCATCGTGGCCGGCGACCTCAACGACGTGGCCTGGTCGCACACCTCCGAGCTCTTCCGCCGC
This sequence comes from Hymenobacter aranciens, assembly GCF_030580865.1. GTDB lineage: Bacteria > Bacteroidota > Bacteroidia > Cytophagales > Hymenobacteraceae > Hymenobacter > Hymenobacter aranciens. The sequence continues at coordinate 204,579 of NZ_JAUQSY010000010.1, forward strand.
CTCTCGCGCCTGCTCGACCCGCGCATCGGCCGGGGCCTGCTGCCCACCTTCCACGCCGACTACCGCCTGCTCCGCTGGCCCCTCGACCACGTTTTCCACTCCGCCCACTTCCGCCTGCAGGACCTCCAACGCCTCACCCACATCGGCTCCGACCATTACCCCATCTACATCCGCCTCAGCTACGAGCCCCAGGGCTGGCAAAGCCAGGAAGCCGAACTAGAACAGCCCGACGAGGAGGACCACGAGGAAGCTAAGGAGAAAATTCAGGACGGCATCGAGGACGTACGGGATGGTGATGAGTAATGAATAATGAGCAATTCGAATGTCAACTGCCCATTATTAATTATTCATTGCAGCCTGCGCCATCGTCACCGAGTCGGTTTCCACCAGCAGCATATTCTTGAGCACGATAGTGCGGCCGTCATTCGTAACGTACGTGGGACGCAGCCGCAGCCCCAGGCGCATCGGCCTCCGCCGCCGGTCGGCCAGCCCAATGGCAAAATTGCGTAGTGCCGGCAAGGCGTCTTTACCGAGCAGCTTGGTAGTGTTCAGCTCAAACGTGAGCGGAATGCTGACGGCCGCGCCACCAGCCGGCAGCATGGCATTGGGCGTGGCCCGCTCGCTCCCCAGCAGCTTGTCATCCAGAAAAACCTCGTAGTCAATCGTGCTGATGCTTTGGGCACTCAGCGAGGGGTCGCGCACGTCGAGTAGCAAGCTCATGCGCAAGGGCAGGTTGCCATTCACGTAGCCCTGGATGAGCTGGCTGCGTTGAGCCAGGTTCACGTCGGCCGGCTCGCGCCAGGCGCGGGCATCAAGGCCGCCCAGGCTGGCTTCGTCAATGCGGGCGAGGCCAAATTTCAGCATGGGCCCGGTGGGTGTTTCCGACGTCTGGTCGCGCAGAGTGCAGTGGGAGAGGGCGCTGGCCGCCATCAAGCCCAGCACGAGGCGGCGTAAGGAGAAAGTAAATTGTTGCACAGAATATGGGGAAAGTCCTTCAACGCAGCCGGCCGCAATCCGGCCAACATAGCGGCTAGCGCGCCCACAGCGCCACGCCCAGCCACACCAGCGTCGACAGGATGCTGAGGATGATAATCTGCTTGCCATGCTTGCGGTCTTCGGCCGAAAAAGCGGGCACTTGCTGGCCATCGGGCAGCAGCTTGCGATGCAACAGGTGCAGGGCTATGAAAACAGCAAACAGCCCGCCCGCCGCCGCCAGCGCGTAGCCAAACAGAATCCAGGCGTGGGCGCTCGGAGCGGGGCGCGACAACTCCGCCACCCGGTACTGCCGCAAAAACTGCACTTCCTCCGGCGTCACAGTGTGCCCGCGCTGCTGCAGAATATGCTCGGCCAGCGCCACGTCGAAAGCACTCCACTCGTCGGCTTTGGCCAGAATATCAAACAGCTCCACATCGGTGAAGCTGAACAGGTAGTGCGCCGGGTCTACCTCCGCCAGGCCAGCCCGGTTGGCTTCCATCTCCAGAGCGCGCGCCTTTTCAAAATCACCCGGTAGCAGCTTCACTTCAAACAGCTCCGGCACGGTTTGCCCCAGCGCCGCATTAAACGTTTCGGGCAGGTGCGCGGTATCGAAGGCAATACGCTTTTCCTCCAGCAGCGTCAGCAGCGGCTGCGCCAGCGCGGGCGAGGGGAAGGTCTGGTAGCGTTGCAAGAGGCTCATCGCGTCAAAGGTAAGCTGTCATGCTTCACTCCACTCGGCATGACAGACAAAAAAAGGCCGGAAGCAATTTGCTTCCGGCCTTTCAATCAGGTGCTAGTCAGCAGAGGCTTACTTGCCTACTTCCTCGTAGTCCACGTCGGTCACGTTGTCGCCGGCCGGCTGGCCGCCCTGGGGCTGGCCACCGTCGCCGCCCGGGAAACCCTGGCCGCCATCGGCACCGGGCTGACCAGCCGCGTACATTTCCTGCGAAGCCGCCTGCCAGGCCGCATTGATGGCCTCCATGGCCGAGTCGATGCGCGTGAGGTCCTTGCTTTCGTGAGCCGATTTGAGGTCGGCCAGCGCGCCTTCGATGGCGGTTTTGTTGCCGCCGCTCAGCTTGTCGCCGTACTCTTTCAGCTGCTTCTCGGTCTGGAAAATCATCGAGTCGGCGGCATTAATCTTGCCGATGCGCTCCACCTCAGCTTTGTCAGACTCGGCGTTGGCGGCGGCTTCGTCGCGCATGCGCTTGATGTCGGCGTCGCTCAAGCCGCTGCTGGCTTCGATGCGGATTTTCTGCTCCTTGCCCGTGCCTTTGTCTTTGGCCGTTACGTTCAGAATGCCGTTGGCGTCGATGTCGAAAATCACCTCAATCTGCGGTACGCTGCGGGGCGCCGGCGGAATGCCGTCGAGGTGGAACTTGCCGATGGTGCGGTTTTTCCCGGCCAGCTGGCTTTCGCCCTGCAGCACGTGGATTTCTACCGAAGGCTGGTTGTCCGAAGCCGTCGAGAAGGTTTCCGATTTCTTGGTCGGGATGGTCGTGTTCGACTCGATAAGACGCGTCATCACGCCGCCCATCGTTTCGATGCCCAGCGAGAGCGGGGTCACGTCGAGCAGCAGCACGTCCTTCACCTCGCCGGTGAGCACACCGCCTTGAATAGCAGCGCCGATGGCCACCACTTCGTCGGGGTTCACGCCTTTCGAAGGCTTCTTGCCGAAGAACTTCTCTACTTCTTCCTGGATGCGCGGAATGCGGGTCGAACCACCCACGAGGATAACCTCGTCGATGTCGGAAGTGCTCAGGCCGGCGTCCGACAGAGCCTTTTTCACCGGGTCCATCGAGCGGCGCACGAGGTCGTCGGCAAGCTGCTCAAATTTGGCACGGCTCAGCTTCACTACCAAGTGCTTGGGGCCGCTGGCGGTGGCGGTGATGTAGGGCAGGTTTACTTCGGTTTCGGTCGAGCTGGAGAGCTCTACCTTGGCTTTTTCAGCGGCTTCTTTCAGGCGCTGCAAGGCCATGGGGTCGTTGCGCAGGTCGAGGCCTTCGTTGTCCGACTTGAACTGGTCGGCCAGGAAGTTGATGATAACCTGGTCGAAGTCGTCGCCGCCGAGGTGGGTGTCGCCGTTGGTGCTCAGTACTTCAAACACGCCATCGCCCAGCTCGAGGATGGAAATATCGAAGGTGCCACCGCCGAGGTCGTACACGGCAATCTTCTGGTCTTTGTGCTTCTTGTCGAGGCCGTAAGCCAGCGCAGCGGCGGTGGGCTCGTTGATGATGCGCTTCACGTCGAGGCCCGCGATGGCACCGGCTTCCTTGGTAGCCTGGCGCTGGGCGTCGTTGAAGTAAGCGGGCACCGTGATAACGGCTTCCGTGACAGTCGTGCCGAGGTAATCCTCAGCGGTTTGCTTCATTTTTTGCAGCACCATCGCCGAGATTTCCTGCGGCGTGTAGTTGCGGTCGCCGATTTTCACGGCCACCGTGTTGTTGGTGCCGCCTACCAAGTCGTAGGCCACGTGCTTCGTCTCGGCGGTCACTTCGTTGAAGTGGCGGCCCATGAAGCGCTTGATGCTGGCAATGGTGTTTTTGGGGTTGGTAACGGCCTGGCGTTTAGCCGGGTCGCCCACTTTGCGCTCGCCCTTGCCGTTGTCCAGAAATGCGACGATTGACGGCGTGGTGCGGCGGCCTTCGGAGTTCGGAATTACAACGGGTTCGTTGCCTTCCATCACGGCCACGCACGAGTTGGTGGTGCCGAGGTCAATGCCGATGATTTTGCCCATGAGGGTTTGGTGTTAATTAAAAGGAGTGTGGAATGTCAGATAAAATGCGGTTTTCAGGCCGCTACTGCCGTATTACAAGCCGCGTACCAGCCCGAAAATGGTGACATTTTGGCGGCTTCTTTCGGGAAAGTGCCGTCTTATCCGACGAGCTGGCCGAAATGGTTGCGAGCGGCGAAATATTTCCTGACAAGGATGCAGGGAAAAGCATTAATCGAGGCCCTTATCTTTGAAATCTATGCTCAACAGCCTACTACCCAGCCTGCCTTACCAGCGCCTCATCGACCCAATGTGGGAAGAAGAAGCAACAGTAGCCCGCCAGCACGGCCACAACGTGTGCCTATTCGACGACGGGCAGCAGCGGATTTACCAGCCCATCAACCCGCAGCTGCCCACGCTCTACCGGGGCTGGATGCTGACTGCCAGCGAATACCAACGACTGACGGAGCTGACGCCGCTGCTGGTATCACCCGCTGAGTATCTGGCCTCGCACCAAGCCATCGGGTGGTATAAAGCGCTAACTGGCCTGACGCCGCGTAGTGAAATTGTGGCGGCTGGCGAGGCGGAAGAAGCAGTTGCTGCCTTCATCAATCAGCGCGGTAAATGCTTCGTGAAAGGGCTGAGCAAGTCGTTTGAGGCGCAGTCGGTGGTTACGTCGTTGACGGAGTTTCAGGATTTATTGAGCAAGCAGGGTATTGAGCCGACTGATAAGCTGTTTGTGCGAGAGTTCATTGACCTGGCTGATACGCCGGAGCAGCGGTTCTTCGTGGTGCGGGGCGAAGCCTTTGGCGCGACCGGTCAGGCATTCCCCGAAGCTCTAAAACCAGCCTTGCAAACGCTCCAGAATCGCTGGTTTTGCACTATTGATGTGGCATTCACCAGTACGGGCGCGCCCCTCATTATCGAAGTGGGCGACGGGCAGGTTTCCGATACCAAAGAGTGGACGGTAAGCGAGTTGTATCAGTCGGCCTTGGCCCGGTTGGCAGCTCTGGCCAATCAGCATAAGCAGTAGCCTAATGGCACGAAAACCAGTAAAAAAGCAACTCAAGCCCCTGCTTATTCTCGACCTGGACGAGACGCTGATTCATGCTTCAAGCACTTTGCTGCGGCCGGACTTCGACTTTCAGGTATTCCACTACTACGTGTATAAGCGGCCGGGCCTCGACCACTTCCTGCGTGCCTGCGCCGAGCGGTTTGAGCTGGCCATCTGGTCGTCGGCCAGCGATGATTACGTGGCGGAAGTCGTGCAGCACATCATGCCGCCGGATATTCCACTGGCGTTTGTGTGGGGCCGCTCGCGCTGCACCTTGATGGTGGCGCCGCAAATCGATGATTTTGGCTACTACAACACCGATTACCCCAGCCACTACGAGTATGCCAAGAAGCTGCGCAAAGTCAGAACGCGGGGTTTCGACCTGCAGCAAGTGCTGATAGTGGACGACACGCCCCACAAAGTGCGCAACTGCTACGGCAACGCTATTTACCCCACGCCCTACCTGGGCCAACTTGATGATGAGGAACTGCCGATACTGCTGAAATACCTGGAAACGTTGGCTACCAATGAAAACCTCCGCAGCATCGAGAAGCGGCAGTGGCAGCAGCGGATAACTACTTCGCCGGAATAGCAAGCGCAAATGCCCGAATCTGCGCCTCCCACGCCGCCGGGTGCTTCCACCAATACGGCTCGTGGCCGGAGCCCGCGAAATCGTGTCGCCGCTTGGGCCCGGCCAGGTTGGTGAAAATGGCGTCGGTTTCGGGGCGGGTCACGCGCGGGTCGGCCGCGCCCCAGAGCAGCAGGGTGGGGGTACGGATGCTTTTGGCATACTCCTCGGCGCTGAGGCCGGGGGCCCAGAATCCGTTTTGCACCCCGCCCCAGAAGACCAGCAAATCGGCCAGCGGGAAGGGCGGCACGTGCATGGAATTGAATCGGTTGTAGGCCGTTTGGCGCATGTTGCCGTAGGGGCATTCGAGGATGTTGGCGGTGGGGCGCACGCCCAGCTCGGCCTCGGCGCGCAGGATGGCCACGGCCCCCATGCTGATGCCGTAGAGAATGATGCGGTCCCACGTAACCTCACCCCCGGCCCCTCTCCCCAGGAGAGGGGAGCCTGACGATTGCAGCCAGCGCACGGCGGCGGCTACATCGTCGGCTTCGCGGTAGCCCACGGTGGTGCGGGTGCCGGCCGAGTTGCCGTTGCCGGCCATATCGACCAGCAGCACGTTGTAGCCCAGGTGGCGAAAGTAGCTGGCCTCGTTGGCGAGATGCGACTTGCTGCTGGTGTAGCCGTGAAACAGCGCCACCGTGCCGCGCACCGTGGCGCTGTCGGGCCGGGCGTACCAGGCCTCCAGCGGACCGTTCGGGCTATCGATGGTTACGGTTTCGACTGGAAACTCCGGCTTCGGCCCGTTCTGCGGCTTGGGGTTGCGGATGCCGGTGAGCAGCACCCACAGCTTTTGCCCGGCCGACAGCTTTTCGGGGTTAGGCGAGTGCGTGCCCGCCTCGGTGGTGAAGTGCGTGAAGCGCCAGGCGTGGAAAAACGCCACCACGTTCACTGCCGCAAAGCCCAGCAGTAACAACCCTAAAAACCAGCGCAGACGGGAGCGTTTCATGCGGCAAAGTTATGCTTTAAAACCGCCGCTGCAGCCCGGCAATCCGCCGCAAAGTCGCCACTTCGGCGGCCGTCAGCTCGCGCCACTCGCCGGGCTGCAGCGGGCCCAGCGTAAGCGGGCCGATGGCCGCCCGCACCAGCCGCAGGCAGGGGAGGCCCACGGCGGCGCACATCTTGCGCACCTGGCGGTTCATGCCCTGCGAAATCTGGATTTCGAGCCAGCTGGTGGGGATGCTGGCCCGGTAGCGGATGGGCGTGCTGCGCGCCCACAGTCCGGCGGGCTCCGGCAATTCCTGAGCTTCGCCGGGCGCAGTAAAGCCGTCTTTTATCTGCACGCCCTGGCGCAGCTGTTGCAGGGCAGCGGCCGAAACCGTGCCCTCCACCTGCGCCCAATACGTTTTGGGAACCTTAAACTTAGGGTCGCTGAGGCGGTGCTGCAGCTGTTTGTCATCGGTCAGCAAGACCAGGCCTTCGCTGTCGAAATCGAGCCGGCCGACGGGGTAGATGTTCGGCACGGGCACGAAATCCTTGAGCGTGGCGCGGCCATGCTCGTCGGTAAACTGGGTGAGGACTTCGTAGGGCTTGTTGAGGAGAATGGTGGGCATTGCGGCGCGAACAGAATCTGCTTACAAAGGAACGTCATGCTGAACGCAGTGAAGCATCCTCTCATGCCAGAACCACTCGTTCGAACGTGAGAAGATGCTTCACTGCGTTCAGCATGACAGTTCTTATTGCACCTCTTTCCACCACGCCGTGGCAGGCAGCGCTCTACCGTCCACCGTCACCGTCTCGCCCAGGCGGGGCGTGGTCAGGGGCTGGTGCAGGCGCATAGCGGCGGCCGTGGCCCGCTCGATGGGCTCGTCCCAGGCGTGCGGGGCTTCGGTGAAGGCGCCCCAGTGCACGGGCAGCATCACGCGGGCCTGCACGTCGCGGGCGGCCTGCACGCTCTGCTCCGGCATCATGTGGATTTCAGCCCAGTTGGGGTTGTATTGCCCGCACTCTACCAGCGCAATATCAAACGGCCCATACGCTGCCCCGATGCTGGCGAAGTGCGGCCCGTAGCCGCCATCGCCGGTATAAAACACGCGTTTCGTGGGCGCCTGCAGCACCCAGGAGCTCCACAGGGTCGAGTTGCGGTTGGTGAGGCCGCGGCCCGAAAAGTGGCGGCTCGGCGTGCAGCGCACCACAATGTCGCCCAGCCGGGCGCTGTCGCCCCAGTTCATTTCGTGGATGCGCGCCTCGGCCACGCCCCAGCGCCGCAGGTGCGGCGCAATGCCCAGCGGCACGTAAAAATTGGCCACCTTGTCCTTGATGCGCTTAATGGTCTGGTAGTCGAGGTGGTCGTAGTGGTCGTGCGAAATAATGATGGCATCGATGGCCGGCAGCTGTTCCGGCCGGATAGCCAGCGTGGGGTTGTAGCGATTGGGCGTGGCCCAGCTCACGGGGCCCATCTCGATGCTCAGCATGGGGTCGAGCAGGATATTCTTGCCCGCCAGCTCCACCAGGCTGGCCGAGTGCCCAAACCAGGTCACGCGCAGCTGGTCTGGGGTTTTGCGTACGATGCTCGCCGAGTCGAGCGGCTGCAGGGGCAGCGGGCCGGGCGGGTCGGCGCGCTTATCCTTGTCAAAAAGAAAATCCCACATGACCCCCACCGTGCTGCCACCGGTGAGCTCGCGGGTGGGCAGCAGGTTCACGAATTTGCCATCTTGGTAGTGGCCCGATTGGGCGTATTTCTCCTTATCAGCTTTCGTGGGCGAGCCGCCCAGCTGCGGGCTGATGCTGGTGAAGGCTACGACGGCCACCAGCAAGGTGCCGATGATGCTACCGGTAGTCATGAGGAAGATTTTAAGCGGTTTTTTCATTTGCTGACGGCCACTTTCCCGTGCGCCAGCGCCACAATGTCGCTCACCTCCAGCACGCCTTTCGGGTAGCCGCTCGTGGCCGCATTAATCATGGCCTGCCCCACTTCTTGTAAGGTACAAGCCGAGTTGGGCGCCAGCCCGCGCACCACCGGGTACAGCCAGGCCAGGTACTTATACCAGCGCAGCAGATTCTTCTGCCCCGGCATCGCCTTCATCACGCCCGGCCGAAACATAAACGCCTGCCGAAACGGCAGCGCCAGCAGCTCATTCTCGGTGCGGCCTTTCACGCGGGCCCAGTGCTGGCGGCTGGTTTCGGCGCTGTCGGTGCCGGCGCCCGATACGTAAATGAAGGCCAGCGTCGGGTTGAGCCGCCCCAGCGTTTCGCCCACGTGAATGGTCAAATCGTGCGTAATCCGCTCGTACTCTTCCTTGCTGATGCCCACCGACGAAATGCCGGCGCAGAAAAAGCAGGCATCGTAGCCCGTCAGCTGGCTTTCGATGGGGGCCAGGTTCTGAAAATCCTGGTGCAGGATTTCCGTCATTTTGGGGTGGTTGTGGCCGCAGGGCCGTCGGCCCAGCACCAGCACCTGGGCCACGGCTGGGTTTTGCAGGCATTCCAGCAGCACGCCTTCGCCCACCATGCCGGAGGCGCCAGTGAGAATCACGCGGAGGTTCATAGGAGTTCGGAAAGTGAGTAGCGATAAGGACGCACGAGGCGCGAAAATGCTTTACGGACTGGCGCGAGTTTAGGCGCAGCCGTAACTCGTGCCGACCATTTGGGCGAGGCTGTGCCTCGCAGCAGAACGACTGGCCCTCAACAAACCTATCGGCGCGCCCGGGGGAGGCGCAGCCTCCCGTGATAACCGGCACGAGTTACGGCTGCGCCTAAACTCGCGCCAGTTCTTCTACACGCTGCCCGAATACTTGCGCACCGCCCATTCCACCGTCAAAAACGCCAGAATGACGAAGAACAGCCACTTCAGATTGATTAAATCCTTCAGCTCCTCATCGGTCGAAATCACCGGCTTGAAGTTGGCCCTTTTGATATCCTCGGCCAGCTTATCGAGCTGCGAGGGATAGTAGAGCCGCGCCCCGCTGCGCCGGGCCAGCTGGGCCAGCAGGTTGTGGTCGGCGCGGCTTTCCAGGGCCTCCAGGGGCTGGTTTTGCACCAGCAGCTCGCCGGCATCCTGCTGCGCCTGCCCGCCCAGCGTGGCGCGGGCCTGGTAGCGGTAGAGGCCCGCCGGCAGCGGCCCCAGGTGCAGCGGCGAGCCATCCTCGGGGTTGGCAAAGCTAAAGCGGCGCACGCGCCGGGCCGAATCGGTCAGCGTGAGGTCGATTTTCTGGTTGTATAGGCGCTCGAACACGGCATTATAGGTTTCGGCGCCCAGCGTCACATCGTCCTGGGTGCCGAAGCTGTCCTGGGTCGGGTATACGTCGAGGCGCTTCTTGCTGGCGTTCTGCGTCAGCAGCTGCAGGGTGCGGATAATGAGCCGGTCGTAGGCCTCGGGGCGGTCGTCGTGCTCCACGGCCTCCGTCAGGCGCCACTGCCAGCTGCCGTCCGTCAGCAGGGTAGCCTGCCGCTGCTCGGCCCGCCCGCCGAATACCAGCAGCGGCTTCTGGGTAGCCAGGCGGCCCACCTGCTGCCACAGCGCCGCCTCGGCGCCCGCGCCCAGCCGGTAGTCGCCAAACGGCACCGGCGCGGGCGGGTACTGCGCGTAGCGCCGGGCCGATTCCTCGTCGGTGGCAAAGCGCGTGAAGCCGGGGTTGGGCAGGGGCGTCACCTCGTCGGTCTGACTGCCGCGCGGCTGAATACTGAGGCTGGTACCGAGCTGGTTGTAAGCGTCGATATTCGTCTGCGCCCCGATGATGTAGAGCATCGGCACGCGCCGGGCCTGCACCTGGGCCAGCAATTCCTGTCCCAGCCCACCCTGCGCCGGCAACTGGTGCAGAATGGCCACGTCGAAGTCCGTCCCCGGCTTGAGCGGGGCCACGCCCGGCAGCGCCAGGGTCAGGTCAAAGTTGTCATTGGCCAGAATGGCCGCCCGCAAGGCTTTCATATCGGGGTGCGGGGCCGCGCCCGCCAGCAGCACCCGCAGCTTGCCCTTCACGATTTCGATAAAGGCCGTCCGCGCATTATTTAAGGGCGTAAACTCGCCTGCCTGCGGCACCACGCGCACCTCGTAGCGGCGCTTGCCCGGGGCCGGGGCCGTTAGCTGAAAGGTCGTTTTCACGCGCCGCCGCCCAGCAGGCAGCGGCACCCGGCGGCTATCGAGCACCCGGCCGCCCTCGCGCAATTCCACCGTGGCCGCGCCGCCCGCGTAGCCCTCGAAGCCCAGCTCGGCTTCAATCGGAAACTTATTGCCGCTAAAAGCCACGCGGTTATACGTCAGCGCCGTGATGCGCAAATCTTTCTTGGGCACCGTGTCGCCCACGGCCACGCTGTAAATCGGGAAATTAAACTCCGAATACGCCGGGCTGCGGCCCTGGTTTACGAGGCCGTCGCTCACCAGCACCACGCCCGCCAGGTTGCGGCCGTCGTAGGCTTCGCGGGTGTCGCTAAGCAGCTTGTCGAGGTCGGTCGTGCTGGCTACGAAGCGCAGCGAATCCACGCTGGCGGGCCGGTCGGGGGTAGGGGTGAGGGTGTGCGTTTCCACCTCGAAGCCCTGGGCGCGCAGGGCGGCGGCCAGCTTCGGCAGGCCGGTGGTAGCCTGCGCCAGTACGTCTTTGGGCGTGAATAGCGGCACCGACTGCGAGTTGTCGACGGCCAGCACCACGGCTGGGGCCTCGGTGCGGGTGGTGCTGCTTTTTACGAAGGGCCCGAGCAGCAGGAAGCACAAGAAGCTCACCACCAGCCAGCGCAGGGCCGCCAGCGCGTAGTTCAGTTGCTTGCTCCACGGCGCTTTGGCCGAGTATTGTAGCGCCGCATAGCCCGCTCCTACGAGCAGGCAGACGAGGATGAGCCAGGGAGAATATTGGGTAGTCAGCAAACGGAAAAGCGAAAAAAGACAGCCGCCGCCAGCCGCCGTGATAAGCCGGCAACGCGGGCAGTGAGCAAAAATACTCCCGCCAGCGCCAGCGGCTGCCCTCACCGGGTATATTTGGCCGCGCCACCGCCGCCGGCCAAATACACCCGGTGGCTATTTCCGTTGCACCATGAGCAGCCTTTCGCACCGCCTCACCGACCCCCACTCGGCCAATAGCGTCACCATTACCCTTGCGGGCGCCAGCCTCACCGTGGCCACCGGCCGCCCCGGCAAGGAGCGGACGACCACTAAAACTTTCGGCACTCCCGCCGAGGCCCGGCAGCAATTCGAGAAACGCGAGTGGGAAGCTCTCAAAAAAGGATTCGTGCTGCACCAGCCCACGTCCCCGGCTGGCGAACCGCACTTGCACTACTACCTGGGCAAAGGCTACACCGGATGCCTCTCGTTCGTGGGCACGCCCACCGGCATCTACGTCTACCAAAATGGCTGGGACAATACTTCCGCACAACCAGTCGATTACCTGCTGCGCCTGGATGCCGCCGGCACCCTGCTCGCAACCATCGCCCTGCCCAAAATCCTGCCCTGGGACCTGCATTACAACGCCCCGGCCAACCGCCTGCTACTCGACGTCGACCACTTCATCTACGATTATGACCTAGCCACCGGGCAGTTCCGGCAGCTGGCCGCGCCCGGCTCCGGGCCCGGAATTCACTGGACCTCGTTCGTCGCTGTGAGTGCTACCGTCCAGGCGTTTGCCGCCGAGCCCACCCTGCACCTCCAAACCCTGGCCGGCCAGCCGCTGGTGGAAATACCATATCGTACGGACCTGGTTAACGGCAGTTCCGTATTCGCGGCCGCCTTGTCGAAAAGCGGCCAGCAGCTGGCGCTACACACCCGGTTCGGCGAAATCCAGCTGCTCGACACCGCCGACGGCCGCCTGCAAAGTACCATCACCGGCAATTTCACCCGCATAGCCCGCCTGGAGTTCGCCGCCAACGACACGATGCTGGTGGTACACGCGCCGTGGGAGCGGGGCCCGCTGCTATTTTTTGAGGTAGCTACCGGCCGGGCGCTGGCGTTTCCCAGCCTGGCCTTGCCGGATAATCCGCAGGACTTCTGCTTTAATTCGGATGAATCCCGGCTTGTGGTGCTGCATCGGGACACGGCCTGGGTTTATGATTTCACCGGCAAAAAGCTGCTACGCTCCTTTCATCTCTACCATACGGTGAAACGCGCCCAAGCCAGGTTCGTCGGCGATGCCTTGGGCGTTCGTACTGATTATGGCTGTTTTAGTTTGTATGCAGTTTGAGGGAGTAATGGTTTGTTGACAGATGAGTTATTCTTCCGAATCCTCATCATCTTCCTGCTCCCATGTTTCCCAATCTGCTTCGGGACTTTCCCGCCAAGCTGACCAGCCATAGTTAAGCTGGAAAAGCTTATTAACTGAAGGGTCGCGCCTGACGACTTCCGACAAAGCCACGATTTTTAAATCCGCACTGTCGGTCGTCGTGTTGCAAAGGAATTGCCAGTCGCCATCATAGTCATGAGCAACACGTAGAATCGGAGCCCCTTCCAAAATCTGCCGCGTCGTGTAAACGCCCAAGTCGCGCTCTTCCCGAAACTTGAAATCAGTATTGCGGTCCAATAACGGTTGCCCAGACTTCCAATCGGGATTAAAGTCATCTTCCCATGGAAAAAGCGCCTGCTTGTCGGGCCATACGATTTGCAAAGCCGGGAAATCCCAACTGCCATTAAACCAATAGCCATAGCCGAAATAGTTCTTATACCACTTTTTGTCGACAGTCAAAAAGCGTACATCATATTCGCCTATAAAATCAGGGTACCCAATACCCTGGTCGGGCATGGGCTGCTTATCCAGCAGCTCCTTACCCGACCAAAGTACCGAATGCAGCAAGTCAAGGTCTAGCCCAAAGCAGATGAGCTCCGGGTACCCATACGTCTTGAATAACCCGATTGTGTAAGCGAAGTTGGGTGAATAGCCATCACCGCGAAACTGGGCAATGTAAAATCCGTGTTCTTCTACAGCACTGAGAATTTGTTTCTCTGCTTCAGCGTCATGCGCGGCGTGTTCTTCTGGCGTGGCCATACTACGTCAGCATCCCCCCATCCACCTGCAGCACTTGCCCGGTGATGTAGCTGCTGTCGTCCGAGGCCAGGAAGGCGGTGGCTTTGGCCACGTCCTCCGGCGCGCCGCCGCGCTTGAGCGGGATGGCCTTGCGCCATTCGTCCACCTGCTTCTGGTCGAGGGCGCCAGTCATTTCGGTTTCGATGAAGCCGGGGGCAATGGCGTTGCAGCGAATGTTGCGCGAGCCCAGCTCCAGGGCCACCGACTTGGTGAAGCCGATGATGCCGGCCTTCGAGGCGGCGTAGTTGGCCTGCCCGGCGTTGCCCTTGATGCCTACCACGCTGGTCATGTTGATGATGGAGCCGCTTTTGGCGCGCATCATGGGCTTGGTGGCGGCCTTGGTCAGGTTGAAGACGGACTTGAGGTTGACGGTCAGCACCTGGTCCCACTGCTGCTCGCTCATGCGCATGAGCAGGCCGTCCTGGGTGATGCCGGCGTTATTGACGAGCACGTCGAGCTTGCCGAATTCGGCCACCACGTCGTCAATCAGCTTTTCGGCCTGCGCATAGTCCGAAGCGTCGGAGCGGTAGCCTTTTACCTTGGTGCCGTGGGCGGCGAGCTCCGTTTCCAGGGCTTGGCCCTTCTCCACGGACGAGAGGTAGGTGAAGGCGACATCGGCGCCGAGCTGGGCAAAATGCGCCGCGATGGCGCGGCCGATTCCTTTGGAAGCGCCCGTGATGAGGGCCACTTTTCCGGTGAGGGTGTTGGTCATGGCGCGAAGGTAAGTAGCGCGGACTTTGTAGTCCGCGAGTGCGCCGTTTGAACTCGCGGACTACAAAGTCCGCGCTACTTTCGTACTACCCATGCTTCATCACGACATCTGCATTCTGGGCGCGGGCCCAGGCGGGGCCACCGCCGCCCTGCACCTCGCCAATGCCGGCCAGCTCTGCCTGCTGCTCGACCGCGCCACGTTCCCCCGCGACAAAATCTGCGGCGATGCCCTCAGCGGCAAAGTCTTGAGCGAGCTAAAGCGGATTGACGAAACCCTGCCCGCCCAACTCAATACTAGCCCTGCGCAGGTGCCCAGCTGGGGCATCGACTTTTTCGCGCCCAACGGCCAGAAGCTGGCCGTGCCCTTCAAACCGCAGTTCAACAAAGCCACCGACCGGGCCGCCGGCCACGTCGCCAAGCGCGTCGATTTCGATAATTTTCTCATCGAAGAAGTGCGCCGCCGCCCCGGTATCGACTTCCGCGAAAACGTGGACGTGGCCCGCACCGAGCGCACGCCCGAAGGCTGGCAGCTGCTCGACAAAGCCGGCCGGGAAATCGCCACCTGTCGCCTGCTGCTGGTGGCCAACGGCGCCCAATCGGAGTTTGCCCGCAAGGTGGCCGGCCACGCGCTGGAGCCCAATCATCACTGCGCCGGCCTGCGCACCTACTACCAGAACGTGGCCGACCTCAGCCCCGATAATTTCATCGAGCTGCACTTTATCAAGGAGTTTCTGCCCGGCTACCTCTGGATTTTTCCGCTGCCCAACGGCCAGGCCAACGTGGGCGTGGGCATGCTCTCCAAAGCCGTGGCGGACAAGAAAGTCAACCTGCGCCAGCGCCTCGATGAAATCCTGACCACCCATCCCGCGCTGGCCCCGCGCTTTGCCCAGGCCGAGCGGCTGGGGCCGGTGCGCGGCTTTGGCCTGCCGCTGGGCTCGAAGCGCCGGGCGCTGTCGGGCGCCGGTTACCTGCTGCTCGGCGACGCGGGCTCGCTCATCGACCCATTCAGCGGCGAGGGCATTTCGCACGCCATGGTGAGCGGCCGCCACGCCGCCCACTGGGCCGCCGAGGCCATAAAAAAAGCCGACTTCACCGCCGGCTTTCTGCAGAATTACGATAAAGCGGTGTACAACCGCCTGGGTAAGGAATTGCGCCTGAGCCGCGTGATGCAGCGGCTGCTCAACTTCCCCAGCTTGTTCAATTTCGTGGCCAATCGGGCCATTAAAAACCCCACGCTGGCCGAAACCCTGTCGATGATGTTCCTGGATTTGGACTTGCGGGAGCGGCTGCGGCAGCCAGGATTTTATTTCAAGCTGCTGTTTGGCGGGAAGTAACTGTCACGCTGAACGTAGTGAAGCATCCTCTCGCGCTAAAACAAATCGTTTCGGCGTGAGAGGATGCTTCACTCTGTTCAGCATGACAGACTACTTCTTCGCCGCTTCGCGCTTCAGCTGAATTTTCTCCGAAGTCGTGGCCGTCTGCCCGTCCTTGCCTAAATACCTCTTCATGCTCTTCTCGGCCGCCGGGTTCAGCTTCACGGCGCGCTCAAAATCCTGCCGCGCCAGGTACGATTTATCAAACGACGCGTAGCTGATGCCCCGGTATTCCCAGGCGTCGGCATAGGTCGAGTCGAGCTGAATGGCTTTCGTGAAATCGGGCACGGCCGACTTATATTGGTAGCTCTGCATCTTGGCCACGCCACGGCCAAATAGGGCTTCCTTATCATCGGGCCGGTATTTAATAGCCGCGCTGAAATCCGAAATGGCGGCTTTGTATTGCTTCAGCATCAGCCGGTTTACGGCGCGGTTGTAGTAGTTGTCGGGGTTGTTGCGCTGCAGGCGAATGGCTGTGGCGTAGTCCGGCATGGCTTTATCGTAGTCCTTGAGGTAGCTCTTGGCCTTGGCGCGCTGCAGGTAGGCCATCGAGCTTTTGGGGTCCACTTTCAGGATGGCGTCGGCGTTGGCAATCATGTTGCGGTAGTCGGCGTTGTTCATCTTTTTCTCCTTGGCACGCTCTTCCGATACGGCGCTGGCCGAGAGGGCCGTGGGGTCGGGCTTGTCGGCGGCCAGGGCGGCGGCTTTGGCGGCGTCGGAGACAGTGGTGGTCGTGTTGTCGGTGGTCGTGGTGCCGGCCGTCACGGTGTTGGTGGCAGCGCCGGCGCCTTCGGCGGCGGCGGGCGTGGCATCGGGGGCGGTAGCTGCCGCGCCGGTCGAGTCAACAGGCAGAGTGGCGGTGGGGGCCGCGATGGGCATACTGGTAGCCGAAGGACGCTCCGTTTCGGTGGTGGAGGCGCAATCAGTCAGAAAAGCCAGCAGGCCGAGGGCCGCCAGCGGAAGGCGAAAAGATACTTTCATGATGAAAAAGGGTAAGCGAGCTGCCGGCAAGCTGCGCCGTAGCTCGGCCGTTATACGGGAGCCGCGCCGGAATAGCTGCCCGGCCTCACAATCAGGCGCAACTAAGGTTAGGTCGAGCTTGTTGCAAGCGGGGCTGTGGCCGGCGTGGCGCGGTGCCTGGCTGCGGCTATCTTTGTAGCCCGGTTTGGACGGCGGCCGGGGTTTTCCATTTTCCTCTTTTTTTCTTTTCTTCCCGAAAGTTTTTATGGCTTTACAGTTTGACTTAGTGGTGGTGGGCAGCGGCCCCGGTGGTTACGTGGCAGCTATTCGCGCCGCCCAGCTGGGCCTGAAAGTGGGCATCATCGAGCGCGAAAGCCTCGGCGGCATCTGTCTCAACTGGGGCTGTATCCCGACCAAGGCGTTGCTGAAATCGGCCCAGGTGTATGAGTATCTGCAACACGCCCAGGACTACGGCATCAAGGCCGAGGGCCTGAGCTTCGACTTCGAGGCCGTGGTGAAGCGCAGCCGCGGCGTGGCCGACGGCATGAGCAAGGGTGTGACCTTTCTCATGAAGAAAAACAAAATCGAGGTGGTGATGGGCACTGGCAAGCTCGTAGCCCCCGGCAAAGTGGAGGTCACCAAAGCCGACGGCGGCAAGGAAACCGTCGAGGCCAAATCCATCATCCTGGCCACCGGCGCCCGCTCGCGCGAGCTGCCCGCCCTGCCCATCGACGGCAAGAAAATCATCGGCTACCGCCAGGCTATGGTGCTGCCCGCACCGCCCAAGCGCATGGTGGTGGTGGGCTCGGGCGCCATCGGCGTCGAGTTTGCCTACTTCTACCGCACCATGGGCACCGAGGTAACGGTGGTAGAATACCTGCCCCGCATCGTGCCGGTGGAAGACGAAGAGGTGTCGAAGCAGATGGAGAAATCCTTCTCCAAAATCGGCATCAAGGTGATGACCAGCGCCGAGGTAACTAAGGTGGACACCGTCGGCGAAGGCTGCAAAGTGACCGTGAAAACCGCCAAGGGCGAGCAGCAAATCGACTGCGACGTGGTGCTGAGCGCCGCCGGCGTCGTTACGAACCTCGAAAACCTCGGCCTCGAAGAGCTGGGTATCAAAGTGGAGCGCGGTCGCGTCATCGTCGATGACTTCTACCAGACCAACGTGCCCGGCATCTTCGCCATCGGCGACATCGTGCCCGGCCCGGCGCTGGCCCACGTGGCCTCGGCCGAGGGTATCATCTGCGTCGAGAAAATTGCCGGGCACCACCCCGAGCCGCTCAACTACCAGAACATCCCCGGCTGCACTTACGCCCAGCCCGAAATCGCCAGCGTGGGCATGACCGAGAAAGAAGCCAAGGAAAAAGGCTACGACGTGCTCGTAGGCAAATTCCCCTTCTCGGCCTCGGGCAAGGCCAGCGCCGCCGGCGCCAAAGACGGCTTCGTGAAAGTCATCTTCGACAAGAAATACGGCGAGTGGCTCGGCGCCCACATGATTGGCGCCAACGTGACCGAAATGATTGCCGAAGTGGTGGTGGCCCGTAAGCTCGAAACCACCGGCCACGAAATCATCAAGGCCGTGCACCCGCACCCCACCATGTCGGAAGCCATTATGGAGGCGGCCGCCGCGGCGTATGGCGAGGTGATTCACCTGTAATTGCTGATTAGTTGAAATAGAAAAAGCCCGCTGGAAGTGATTCCTGCGGGCTTTTTCGTGTGGTTGGATGATTACGGCAGGAATGGATTCACCACTCGCAAAGTTTGCTCGATAACTTGTCCATGTTGCAAATCCTCGGAATACAGCGTTTCGCAGCCGCACTCCAGCGCGGCGGCTACAATGAGTGAGTCAAACCATGAAAAATCGTAGCGGTGAGCGAGGCGGGTAGCATGGGCAATGGTGACGGTAGAAGTAGCGATGACCTGATTGTTACTGGTTATCTCAATCAGAGTGGTTTGAATGTCTGGCCAACTAGCTTTCAGCTTGCGTTGGCTCACATTTACAAACTCAATAAGCACCTGCGTTGAAATCCAACGTTCGCCGCTGTTGCTCGCTACTAGTGCCTGCGCCTGTTTCACGGGCTCAAACGCTGAATAAGCATAAACAAGAACGTTGGTGTCGAGAAAAATCCTACCGCTCATTGGCTTCCTCGCGGTTGAATTTGAAGCCGCGCGTATCTAGTTTGAGCGCGTTGAAAGTGGCAGGGCCACGACCAACAGTTGAATTATTCTCCGCTGAACGGATGGTGATAGCGCCGAGCAACTGCAGGTCTTCCAGCAGCCGCCGGGCGTGTTCGTGGTTTAAATCAATAACCAGAGTTTCCATGAAAAATGGCGGTAAGGGGAATTGTATCGGGAAGATAACGCAATCCGTCCACTTCCGTTCATTCCGCCGCAGCCGTTACAGGGCGCGGCTTGCGGCTCACCAGCCACACGCCCAAGAAGATGAGCGCCGCCTGCCCGGCCTTGGCCCAGGTGAAATGGTCTTTGCCCAGGCTCACGGCGATGAGCACCGCCAACACCGGCTGCAGGTAGATATACACACCGAGCAGGGCGGGGGAGGCGTACTTCAGGGCCCAGTTATTGAGCAGGTAGGCGATGATGGTGAGGAAGACAATCATGAAGCCGATTTCGGCCCAGATGGTGGGCGGAAAGCTGGCGTAGTCGGCCGTGAGGGCGTCGTGCCAGCCGAAGGGCACTGCGATGATGGCTCCCACCAGGAAGCTGCGCCCCAGCACCGTGAACGGGTGATACTTGCGCATGAGCGGGGCCACGATGACGAGGTAAATGCCAAACACCGTGGCATTGGCCAGGATGCAGAGGTTGCCCAGCCCGGCCTGCGGATAAATAGCGGCGTGGGCATCGCGCCCCAGAATGAGCAGCGCCGCCCCGGCCAGCCCCACGCCGATGCCCAGCACGCGGGGCAGGGTGATTTTTTCGCTCAGCAGCACGGCGGAGGCCAGCACGACCACGATAGGCGAAAACGTCTGGAGCAGCGAGGCGCTGATGGGCGAGGTGAGGTTGAGGCCCTTGAAAAACAGCAGCTGATTGACACCGATGCCGCAGATGCCGCAGAGGATGGAGCGGATATTATCGGCCCGGCCAGTGATTTTATCCTGCGGGGCCACCAGATATTTAGCGACGGCGAAGAACAGCGTGGCGCTCAAAACGCGCAACGTGACGATGCCGAAGGGGCTGAGGTAATGCGGCATCACATCCTTGGAGAGCGAGTAGTTGGCCGCGTAGATGAGGGAGACGGTGAAGAGGGCGGCGTGAACGCGCAGGGAATTATTCATACGGGTTTTCAAAGCGCCGACCCCGACCTTTGTTTTTCTGGTATTCGGTTTTAGGTGTTTGGTATTGGGTGTGTATTGGGTTAAAAGGCCGAACACCTAACACCCAACACCAAACACCCAATACCGAAGCTCAAAGCTACTGCTGCTCATGAACTCCCTCTTTCCCGACGAACCTACGCCCGCCCCCGCCATTCCCACTCCCGGCCCCGATGCCCCGCTGGCCGAGCGCCAGCGCCCGCGCCGCCTGGCCGACTACGCCGGCCAGACCCACCTGCTGGGCCCCGAGGGCGTGCTGCGCCGCTACCTCAATTCGGGCCGGCTGCCCAGCCTCATCCTCTGGGGGCCGCCCGGCGTGGGCAAAACCACCCTGGCCAACCTGCTGGCGGCCGAATTGAAGCAGCCCTTTACTGCCCTCAGCGCCATCAATGCGGGGGTAAAGGATGTGCGCGAAGTCATTGACCGGGCTAAGCGGCAGCGCGGCACGGTGCTGTTTATCGATGAAATTCACCGCTTCTCGAAGGCGCAGCAGGATGCGCTGCTGGGCGCGGTGGAGAACGGCACCGTGACGCTCATCGGGGCTACCACGGAGAATCCGTCGTTCGAGGTGATTCCGGCCTTGCTCTCGCGCTGCCAGGTGTACGTGCTGGAGCCGTTGAGCCCCGAAATCCTGCGCGGACTGGTGGATAAGGCGCTGGCCGAAGACTCGGCGCTAAGCCAGAAAAAGGTGAAGCTGGAAGACGACCGCGCCCTGCTGGCGCTGAGCGGCGGCGACGGCCGCAAGCTGCTCAACCTGCTCGAAATAGTGGTGCAGAGCACGCCGCCCGATAAAAAGGGCGTGGTGCACATCACCGATGCGGTGGTGCAGCAGGTGGCCCAGCGCCCGCTGGCCCGCTACGACAAGGGCGGCGAGATGCACTACGACGTCATTTCAGCCTTCATCAAGTCGATGCGCGGCTCGGACCCCAACGCGGCCCTCTACTACCTGGCCGTGATGCTGGAAGGCGGCGAAGACGTGAAGTTTATTGCCCGCCGCATGCTCATTCTGGCCGCCGAAGACATCGGCAACGCCAACCCCAACGCCCTGATGCTGGCCACGAGCTGCTTCCAGGCCTGCACCGTCATCGGCCTGCCCGAGTCGGACTTGATTTTAGCCCAAACCGTGGTTTACCTCGCTACTTCGCCCAAGAGCAATGCCTCGTACATGGCCATCCGGGCGGCGCAGGCCGAGGTGCAGCAGCACGGCGTGCACCCCGTGCCGGTGCCGCTGCGCAACGCTCCCACCCGCCTGATGAAACAGCTCGGCTACGGCCAGGAATACCGCTACTCGCACAATGGCGAGGGCAACTTCGAGGAGCAGGAATTTCTGCCGGAGGCGCTGAGCGGCACCCGCTTCTACGAGCCGGGGCTCAATGCGGCGGAGCAGAAAATCCAGGAGCGCCTGCGCGGCTGGTGGGGCGAGAAGTACGGGTATTAGCAGTAGCGCGAACTTTGTAGTTCGCGTCCCCGCGCCAATAAGTCGTTCGGGGAAGCGAACTACAAAGTTCGCGCTACTGACGTGCGGCCCGCAACCTGCAGGGCGAGTATGCTTCTTTCGCCCATGAAGACTCGCTTACTGCTTCTCGGCTGCTATTTGCTGACGTTCGCCCTCCACGCCCAAACGCCTGCCGCCGCGCCGCTGTGCATCGGCGAAACGTTCACCATCACCGCCAAAGAGCTGGGCGAAACCCGCCGCGTGAACGTGTACCGGCCGCCGGGCTACACCGCCGCCCAGGCTGCCGCGCTGCCCATTTTGCTGATGCTCGACGGCGGGATGGCCGA
Source organism: Hymenobacter aranciens (assembly GCF_030580865.1). Classification (GTDB taxonomy): domain Bacteria; phylum Bacteroidota; class Bacteroidia; order Cytophagales; family Hymenobacteraceae; genus Hymenobacter; species Hymenobacter aranciens. The sequence continues at coordinate 226,041 of NZ_JAUQSY010000010.1, forward strand.
GGACTTTCTGCACGTGGCCGGGCTGGTGCAGGTGGGGGTGGGCAACGAAACCATGCGCCCGTTCCTGCTGGTGGGCATCGAAAACACCGAGCGCCGCCGCGACCTCACCGGCCCCACCACCCAGGCCCGCGACCGGAAAATTGCGCCCCGCGTGGGCGGCTCGGCGGCCTTCCGGCGCTTTCTGCGCCACGAGCTGCTGCCCGAAGTGCGCCGCCGCTACCGCACCACCCCCGAAACGGCCGTCGTGGGCGAGTCGCTGGCCGGGCTGTTCGTGGTCGAAACCCTGCTGCTGGAGCCCGACCTGTTCGATACCTACCTGGCCTTCGACCCCAGCCTATGGTGGAACAAGGAGCAGCTGGTGGCCCAGGCCGAAGCCAGCCTGCCGGCCTTCAGCAAGCCCAAAACCCTCTTCCTCGCCACCAGCAACGAGACCGAGCTGGCCGTGGCCGTGGCCCGCCTGGCCCGCGCCGCTGAGGCTGCGCCCGGCCTGCGCCTGCGCTACGCCCCCCTGCCCACCGAAACGCACGGCACTATCTACCATCCGGCGGCCCTGCTGGCCTTTCGCTGGGCCCTGGGCAAGTAGGCGCCACTTCGAAGCCGCTTCCCGCCATCTCTACACCCGTCAACGTCATCTCTACACCCGTTAACGCCATCTCTACACCCGTTAACGCCATCTCTACACCCGTTAACGCCGGCGGGAAGAGGCTTAGAGATGGCGTTAACGGGTGTAGAGATGGCGGGAAGACCCTTAGAAACGGCGGGAAGCGGCTTCGAAGTGGCGCGGACCCTCGTAGAAGCGCCGCGCTGGCCCGTAGAGCCGGGCAGGGCTTTGCTGCTACATTTGCCCCAACTATTCTAAGTCGTTTTCATGCGTCAGTTTTTCAAGTTTGTGCTCGCCACCATTGTGGGGCTGGGCGTGTTCAGCGTCATCGGGTTCGTGGTGCTGATTGGGATTATCGCCGCCGCGGCGGCCGGTGGCTCCGAGAAAAAAGAAGTGGCCAGCAACTCGGTGCTGGAGCTCAAGCTCAACGAGCCGCTCACCGAGCGTGGGCGCGAGGCGCGCTTCGGCCCCTTTGGCGGGGGCGAATCCTCGACGGGCCTCGTGGAGGTGAAAGAAGCCATCCGGCGGGCCAAAACCGACGACAACATCAAGGGCATCCTGCTGAACCTGGAGATGGTGCAGGGCGGCCTGGCCTCGCTGGAGGAAGTGCGCGACGCGCTCATCGACTTCAAAAAAGGCGGCAAATTCGTGGTGGCCTACCACGAAACGGCCTCCGAAAAAAGCTTCTATCTGGCCTCGGTGGCCGACGAAATCTACCTGCATCCGCAGGGCCTGCTGGAGTTTAACGGCCTGAGCACGGAGGTGATGTTCTTCAAGCGGCTCTTCGACAAGGTGGGCATCGAGCCCTACATTTTCCGCGTCGGCTCCTTCAAAAGCGCCGTCGAGCCCTTCATGCGCGAGAGTTTCTCCGACTCGGCCCGCTACCAGACCGTGTCGTTCCTCAATTCCATCAACGACCACACCATTGCCCAGGTGGCCGCCAGCCGCGGCATCGCCCCCGAGCGCCTGCACCTGATTTCGGATTCCATGCTGGTGCACGACGCCAACGACGCCCTGCGCCTCAAGATGGTAACCAAGCTCGGCTACTTCGACGAGGTGCAGGACTACCTGCGCGGCAAGCTCAAACTCGATAAAGACAAAAAGCCCAGCCTCGTGAGCCTGAGCGAATACGCCGACAGCGAAGACATCGACGAGAAAGAAGGCAGCACCAGCGGCAACCGCATCGCCGTCATCTATGCCGAAGGCGACATCGTGGGCGGCAAGGGCTCCGACTCCAACATCGGCGGCACCAAGTTCGCCGAGGCCATCCGCAAGGCCCGTCTGGATGACAAGGTGAAGGCCGTGGTGCTGCGCATCAACTCGCCGGGCGGCTCCTCGCTGGCTTCGGATGTCATTTACCGCGAAGTAGTATTGACCAAAAAAGTGAAGCCCATCATCGCCAGCATGAGCGACGTGGCGGCCTCCGGCGGCTACTACATTGCCATGGCCTGCGATACCATCGTGGCTCACCCGAATACCATCACGGGCTCCATCGGGGTGTTTGGCATCCTGCCCAACATCCAGCCGCTGCTGGCCGATAAGCTCGGCATCACCGTGGACCGGGTGCGTACCGGCAAGTTCTCCGACGTGCCCACCATCACCCGCCCGCTCACCGAGTTCGAGAAGCGCGTGCTCCAGCACGAGGTCGATAACATCTACGCCGACTTCACCAGCAAGGCCGCCCAGGGCCGCCACATGCCCGTCGAGCGCCTGCGCCGCCTGGCCTCGGGCCGCGTCTGGAGCGGCCTCGAAGCCAAAGCTAATGGCCTCGTGGACGTGCTCGGCGACTACGACGATGCCCTGAAGCTGGCCGCCACCCGCGCCCACCTCAAAGCCGACGACTACCGCGTGCAGCGCCTGCCCCGCCAGAAAAGCTCGTTCGAGCAGTTCGTGTCGATGTTCAACGACAGCGACGACGAGGCCAAAGCCCGCGCCATGAAGGCCGAGCTGGGCCCCCTGTACCCGGCCTACCAGCAGTACCAGCAGCTGCGGCAGATGCGCGGCGTGCAGGCCCGCCTGCCGTATGAACTGGACATAGAGTAGCCAGAGTGGGCATCGCTCAACCACTCTACTGCTCACAAAAATGCCCCGCGCTCAGCTAACCGAGCGCGGGGCATTTTTGTGAGCAGTAGAGATTAGTTTTTTTTGCAGATATAGTTTATTATGGTTGGGTTGCCGATGCCGCCACTGTGATAGCTAATGCGCAGGGTATCCGTTGCTTTGTCGAAAAACCCACTGCCACCAATCGAGGCGGCATATAGCTTAGAGCGGTATTCGGCGTGGACGGGACTACTCGATACTAGCAGATAGTCTGTTCCTTCAAACGAGATTCCATTGGTGCCATAGCTACCTACCGGGATAACTCTATCAGGTAGCCGGATTTTCGGCGTTGTGTAGGTATAGGTAAAAATCCGGCAGTTGCACGTTGAGCCAGCGAGCGTTGTAGAAAGGCGAATACCCTGTGTCTGTGAGTGAGTGCCGCCGGGGTTAGCTGCTGTGAGCTGGACGGTGTATTGCCCCGGCTGCTGATAAATGTGCATTGGTGTGGCAGCAGTAGAAGTACTGCCATCCCCAAAATCCCACCTGTAGTTGGTGGCATTAGTTGATTCGTTGGTGAACCTCGTAGTGTCACCGGCAGTAAAAGGGCCGATGCAGGTGAAGGCTGCTACTGGAGGCTGCGTAAACGGAGAGATGGTTATGTTCGTCGTTTGCGACTGAGTTCCGCCGGGGTTCGTCGCGTCGAGGCGAATCGTGTACTGGCCTGGCTGCTGGTAGCGGTGCGCCGGTGCGACTTTTGTTGAGATACTGCCATCGCCGAAATCCCACTTATAGCTTACGGCATCGGTTGAGCTGTTCGTGAACCGGACCGAGTCATTGGTTGTGAAAGGGCCTGTAAAGGTGAAGGCCGCCACCGGGGGAATGGGAGCTGGCGCTTCGTCTTTGCGCGACTGGCATGTCGACAGCAAGATGGCTGCGGATACTATGCCTATGCAAGCTAGTTGTTTCATATAATTAGAAGGCGACGGGATAGTACGGCAAAGATGCGATTATGGGGTAAGTTAGGCAATAGCTACGTTCTTTGTTAAGAAAACTTTCTGCCTGCTCTCTCCATGCAAGACCTACGCGAAGCCACCGCCTACATTCAAGCCCAGTCCGACAACTTCCTCCCCGACACCGGCATCATCCTGGGCACTGGCCTGGGCGCGCTGGCCAAGGAAGTGGAAGTGGCCTACTCGCTCGACTACGCCGACATCCCGCATTTCCCCCTCAGCACCGTCGAAAGCCACGCCGGCCGCCTGCTGCTGGGCACCCTGGGCGGCCGAAAGGTGACCGTGCTGCAGGGCCGCTTCCACTACTACGAAGGCTACTCGATGGAGCAGGTGGTGTTTCCGGTGCGGGTGCTGAAGCTGCTGGGCATCAAACAGCTTTTCGTGAGCAACGCCGCCGGCGGGCTCAACCCCGACTTCGAAATGGCCGACCTGATGCTCATCGACGACCACATCAACCTGCAGCCCACCAACCCGCTGGTCGGCCGCAACCTCGACGAGCTGGGCCCGCGCTTCCCCGACATGTTTGCCCCCTACGATGCCACCCTGCTGGCCCGCGCCGAAGCCGCCGCGGCCGCGCTGGGCCAGGCCGCCACCACCCGGCGCGGGGTGTACGCCAGCCTGCCCGGCCCCATGCTCGAAACCCCCGCCGAATACCGCTACCTGCGCACCATCGGGGCCGATGCCGTGGGCATGAGCACGGTGCCCGAAGTCATTGCGGCCCGCCACATGGGCCTGCCCGTGCTGGCCGTGTCGGTGATTACCGATTTGGCCTCGCCCGGCCGCCTCAAGCCCGTGGTGCTGGCCGATATTTTCGCCGCCGCCGCCAAAGCTGAGCCAAGATTAACAGCGCTGATGAAGGCGGTGGTAGCGGAATAAAAAAGGTGTTAGGTGTCCGTACGCCACCTAACACCTAACACCTAACACCTAACACCTAACACCTAACACCTAACACCTCTCACTTCGGCAGCACGATGCGCCGCCGGTCATACTTGAGCACTGTAAATACCCCGATGCCGCCCTGCACGGTGCTGTACACGGCCGAGGGCTGGGCGAAGGGGTTGCCGTTGGCATTGCGGGCGTCGCGCGTGGAGGAGCGGAAGCGGTAGTAGGGCTCGTCGGTGTGGTAGAGGGTGATGGTGACGGTGTCGCCGGGCACGTAGCGGTAGCCGGTGCCCATGGGCACGGTTTCGCCGTTCAGCAGCTCGTCGTTGAGCAGGCGGTCGGTATCGGGGCGGCCGTAGATGCTGTCGCTCTTGTGAATCTGGAAGCGGTAGTAGTCCTTGGCCGCGGCGGGGTCCTGGTAGTAGGCAATGACGAGGGCCTTGTAGTTGTCGCCAGTGCGGTCGTTAAACTCGTAGGTCACCGAGTCGATGGGAACCACGGTGGGCACGGTGGCGGTTCCGGTCACGCGGCGGCCTTGCGCGTCGTTCACCTCAATGCCAAACACGTCGCCAGGATTGGCTACGATGGGCGTCTGGCCAAAGTGGGTGTAGGCTCGTTCCGTCACCGAGTCGAGGGCGGCGGGCAGCGGGCCGCTCACGCGCTGCAGCGGCACGCGCTGCCCGCCGGGCAGGATGAGGTCGACGGTCACGCCCGCCGGCAGCGACACCAGCTCCGACGAGGTGTAGGCCACTGACTGCGTCACCAGCACCCGGGGCACCAGGCCGGGCTCCAGGTAGCACTCCACCACCAGCTGCGACTGGTAGTCGGGCAGCGGCACCACGATGTCTTTCTGAAAATCACCGCAGCTCGCGGTGGTCAGCAGCACGCCCAGGCCCAGCAGATGGGCCAGGCGCAGGGTGAAGGAGGGGAGTTTCATAGAAGTAAGCTGATGGCGCGGGGCTCTGCCCCGTGCCGATTGTTGGCCGGCCTCTGGCCGGCGCGGGGCCGCGCAGGATGGGTCGTTCGGGTATCGTTCGGACGTTGCGGGCCAGAGGCCCGCGAATAACCGGCACGGGGCAGAGCCCCGCGCCATCTGCGCTAACTTAAAACCGGAAATTGTACGTCAGCGACGGGATAATCGGGAACAGCGACACCTGCTGCGCCTTAAAGCCCGTGATGCGGTCGGTCACCGGGTCGTCCACGGTTTCGAAGAACACGAAGTAGGCATTGCGCCGGTTGTAGGCGTTGTAGATGCTCAGGGTCAAATCCTGGTTGCGGCGGGTGCCGATTTTGTACACCGCGCCCAGGTCGAGGCGGTGGTAGGGGATGAGGCGGTAGGTGTTGCGGTCGGGGTACACCGGCACGGGGCGCGGGTCGAGCCCCGTGCTGCTGCCGGGAATATCCTGGTAGCCAAAGCGCCCGGCCGGTAGCGTGGTGGCCGAGCCGCTGGAGTAGATGAAGCTGGCCGTGAGGCTCAGGCGCACGTTGAGCTGGTGCATCAGTACCACGGTCAGGTTGTGGCGGCGGTCGTAGCCGGGGTGGAAGTCGCGGCCGCCGTTGATGCCCTGCGTGCCGCGCTGCGGGTCGAACTGCCGCCAGGCCCAGGCCAGAGTATAGCCCACCCAGCCGGTGGTTTTTCCGGTTTTCTTCTCCAGGTACAGCTCGTTGCCGTAGGCCCAGCTTTTGCCGTAGAGGAATTCCGCGTCCAGGTTTTCGTTGGCAATGAGCTGAGCGCCGTCGCGGAAATCGACCTGATTCTGGCCCCACTTGTAGTACACCTCGTTGGTGAGCAAAAACTTGCCCTTGCCCAGCAGCCAGCTCGCGCCGGTGCTCAGCTGCTGCGAGCGTTGCGGCTTGGTGTTGAGGCGCGAGGGGTACCACACATCGGTGGGCAGCGAGGCGCCGGAGTTGGTCACGAGGTGGATGTACTGGTACATCATGGCGTAGCTGCCCTTCAGCGACACCTTATCGTTGAGCGCATAGCGGGCCGCCGCGCGCGGCTCCAGGCCGAAGTTGGTATCCGAGCCGCTATTGAAGCCCGAGAAGCGCAGGCCGCCTTCGAGCTGCCACTTGTCGCTGAGCTTGTAGTTGTCGCCCACGTATGCTGCGCCATCGCGGGCCGTGTAGTTCACGCCGCTGTCGAAGCTGATGCGGCCATCGTCGGAGCCCGCCGTCAGGTTGCCGATGCCGAAGGCGTGGTGCGTAAACGTGCCGCCAAACTTGATGGCGTGCCGCTCGTTGGGCGTGTACTCAAAATCGACCCGCCCGGTATGGTCCGTGATGCTGGAGCCCAGCCCGAAGCTGAACGAGGCGAAGCTGTTGGTCAGCTCGTACTTGTAATCCGACACTGCGTACGAGGTATTCACGAAGAGCTTCGGGTTAAACACGTGGTTCCAGCGCAGCACGCCCACGCTGTTGCCCCAGCGGAAGTCGAAGTTGAAGCCCCCGTCGCTGTTGTAGCCGAAGATGTCGCGGCCCAGGTAGCCGGTCAGAAACAGCTGGTCCTTCTCGCCCAGCTGGTAGTTGGCCTTGAGGTTGAAATCGTAGAAATGGTAGTCGGGAATGGGGGTGTATTCCTCGTCGCCCTCGTTGGCCTTGTTGATGGCTCGGGTAAAGACATCGAAATACGTGCGCCGCCCCGACGCAATGAACGAGCCCTTGGCCGGCTTGCCATCTTCGCCCTTGCCAATGGGCCCTTCCAGCGTCAAACGCGACGAAATCAGCCCGATGCCGCCCGTGGCCACGTACTCCTGCCGGTCGCCCTCGCGCAGCTTCACATCCACCACCGACGATAGCCGCCCGCCAAACTGCGACGGAAAGCCCGATTTGTACAAATCGACGCTCTGCACGGCGTCGGAGTTGAACACCGAAAAGAGCCCGAACAAGTGGTTCGGGTTATACACCACCGCGTTGTCGAGCAGCACCAGGTTCTGGTCGGCCGAGCCGCCGCGCACAAACAAACCCGATGTGCCCTCGCCGCCGCTCTGCACGCCGGGCTTCAACTGCAGGGTTTTCAGAATATCCACCTCGCCAAACAGCGCCGGCAGCAGCTTGGCCTCCTTGATGCTAAGGTGCTCGACGCCCATCTGGGTGGTTTTAAGCTTCTGCTCCAGGGTCTGGCGGCCTTCCACCACCACTTCGCCCAGCTCGTTGCTGCTTTCCTGCAGGTCCACGTCGAGGCGCTGGTTGCGGCTCAGGTTTACGCTGCGCGTCAGACGCTCGTAGCCAATGAATTCGATAAATACTTCGTGCTTCCCGGCGGGCAGCACGAGCGTGAATTTGCCGTCGGCATCGGCGGCGGTGCCGGTGTTGAGGGCGGGCACCGCCACGCTCGCACCCGGCAGGGTTTCGCCCCGGGGCCCGCGCACCGTACCACTTAGGGTGTAACGGACTTGGGCAGGTGGGGGAGTGGTCTGGGCTTGCAGCGCCGGCAGGCTGCCAGCCGTCAGCAAAGTCGTAATAATCAGATACCGCGAAAGGGTAGGAACAGCCATAAGCACACATCAACGAACACGCAAAAGTAAGCCTCCCGCTAACGGCGGCCGGGCTTACCTGGTATGCGAGTGCGCAATTACGCTACCCGCCTATTGCTTAACTGGACGCTTTCTAACCTATAAAAGGTTGCAGCACCTGCGATAATTGCGCGGCCGGCACCACGCCCGCCTGCCGCCACACCGGCTGCCCTTTGCTGAACAATACCAGCGTGGGAATGCTCTGCACCCGATATTGCTGGGCTACGGCGGGGTTTTTATCCACGTCAATTTTGATGATGCGCAGCTTGCCCTGGTGCTGGGCCGCCACCTGCTCCAGAATGGGAGCCATGGTTTTGCAGGGGCCGCACCAAGTGGCAAAAAAATCGACCAGCACGGGCATGCCGGGGCTGTCAATGAGCTCGGAAAAGGACTTGCGGGGCATAAGGTTAATGGTTAATGGTTAATGGTTAATGGTTAATGGTTAATGGTTAATGGTTAATGGTTAATGGTTAATGGTTAATGGTTAAT
>NZ_JAUQSY010000011.1 GCF_030580865.1 Hymenobacter aranciens
TCCCGCCATTTTTCTAGGGCTAGTAAAAGCCGGCGCCTAAATATTTAAAACGCCGCCCTCTTCCGAACCCACTTTTTTATTTTTAAACCCGCCACTTTTAACTTAATTTCCCAGAATAACGCTGGGCGTGGTAATCTCATTGCTGCGGTGCAGCGCCCGGTCCATGATGCTGATAACGAAGCGGACTTCGGTGCCGGGTTTGAACTCGTTTTCGAGGGTGAAATCCTGCTTGAAGCCCAACTCGCCTTTTTTGGCGGCTTTCTTGTCGCGGTCTTCTACCAGGGGCAGGAAATTAAACAAGCCATTGTAGGTGCCGCCGGCGGGTGGGGTGTAGGGCTCAAAGACATCCGTAAGCTCGTTTTTGATGTAAGCCTGGATAAAGTAGTTGTACTTATAAGCATCATCATCGTAGGGCGCTACGGTCAGGTCCTGGCCCGTCAGGCCCAGGTCGCCGTCGCCATCCTTGAAATTGACCACCACCACCAGCGTATCAACATCGATAACCTGTCCGGGATTATCGACGTGAATCAAACGGATTTCCTTGAGCGAGATTTCGGGTGTGGTAGAAATCTCGGGGGCCGTGAGGCAGCCGCTGAGGCCCGCCGTGCCCACGGCCAGCAGGCCGCCCAAGCTCAGGGTACGAAACAGATTCATCATTACGCGAAGTAAAAAAGGCCGGGCAGCAAACGCCAAACCCGCGCCGAAAGTACGTTTTCTCAACGAATACCCCCCTACGATAGTTTGCTGCTCGTTCGTTAACCAAGTTGCGAAAGTATGAGTTTCCGCTCCGATTTTCTGGCTGCCCTGCCGCAGCTTACGCCCGCTACCTTCGAGACGGCGGCCCTGCGCCTGTTTCAGTACCAGGCCGCGCACTGCCCGCCCTACGCCGCCTACCTGGCCCGGCTGCGCCGCGACCCGGCTGCAGTCAGTACGCTGACGGATATTCCGTTTCTACCCATTGAATTCTTCAAAACCCACGAGGTGAAAACCGGGCCTGCCGCCTGGGAGCCGCAGGAAATTTTCCTCAGCAGCGGCACTACCCTGCAGCAGCGCAGCCGCCACTTGGTGCGCGAGCCCGCCCTGTACCGCGACAATGCGGCCCGCATTTTCGAGCACTACTACGGCCCGCTCACCGGGTGGACTTTTCTGGCCCTGCTGCCTTCGTACCTGGAGCAAGGCCAGTCGTCGCTGGTGGCGATGGTGGCCGATTTTGCCCGCCGCTCGGGGCAGGCGCAGGAGGCTTTTTTCCTGCACGACCACGCGGCCCTGCGCCGTGCTCTGGCCGCAGCGAAGCAGGAGGGAGGCCGCCGCGTGCTGCTCATCGGCGTGAGCTACGCGCTGCTCGATTTCGCCGCCGAGTGCGGCCCCGTGCCCGAGCTGCAAGGTCTCACCGTGCTCGAAACCGGCGGCATGAAGGGCCGCCGCCGCGAGATGATTCGCGAGGAACTGCACCAGGAACTGCAGCAAGCCTTCGGCCCGGCCGGCATCCACTCCGAGTACGGCATGACCGAGCTGCTCAGCCAGGCTTACTCGCTCGGCGATGGCCGCTTTCACGCCACGCCGCCGCTACGCGTGCTGCTGCGCGACCCGTCGGACCCGTTTTCGGTGAGTCTGACCCGGGGCGACGGGGCCATCAACGTCATTGATTTAGCCAACGTCGATTCCTGCGCCTTTATCGAAACCAAGGATTTGGCGCGCATGCACCCGGACGGCTCGTTTGAGGTGCTGGGGCGGATGGATAACTCGGATGTGCGGGGGTGTAATCAGCTGGTATAGCAGCAACGCATTTATGACGACGAAAAAAGCGCTCAGACACTACGAGCAGATAGATAGAGAAATCGCGAAGGCCGCTTCGAGGTTCTCCCAGCAGCTCATGTCCAACTCAAAGTGGGTTCGCCTAATTGGTAAGCTGGTAGAGCATGCTGACAAGATTCTAACAATAGAATTCAAAAAAGTGCAACAAGACCGGATTGGCCAGTTACACTTGGCTGAAGACACTGAATTTGGATTCGACTATTGGCAAACAGGCTTTGAAGGGTGCAATTCGCTTGGCGGTTGGCTGATATTTAAGGAAATTGAGTACTTGTTTTTTCCGAGGGTTATCGACGCTGGCAAACAACTAGAGCAGGATTTACAGCAAATTGAAGCCATCATAAATAGTGTTGGTCAGTTCTCACTGGAAATGGATGAGGCGGGATTAAAACTGCACTGTTACAAAGAATAGTAAATAGCCAAAGAAAATAGCTAATAGGAACGCCTGTCATGCTGAACGCAGTGAAGCATCCTCTCACGCCGGAATAATTAATTCTAGCGTGAGAGGATGCTTCACTGCGTTCAGCATGACAGAACGGAGTTTACTTCCCCGCGTACGCCTTGGCGTCGGCTTCGGCAATAGTGTCGTCGCTCATAATCACCAGCCGCTCCACCACGTTGCGCAGCTCGCGGATATTGCCGCGCCAGTCGAGGCCCTGCAGGTAGCTCAGGGCGGCGGCGTCGATTTTCTTGGGCTTAGTGCCGTAGTCGGCGGCGATGTCGTTGAGGAATTTCTCAATTAATTCCGGAATGTCGTCGCGACGGTCGTTGAGGGCGGGCACCTGAATTAATATCACCGAGAGGCGGTGGTAAAGGTCTTCGCGGAAGTTTTTGTCGGCGATTTCCTGCAATAAATTCTTGTTGGTAGCGGCCACTACGCGCACGTTCACCGAAATTTCCTTTTCGCCGCCCACGCGGGTGATTTTGCTTTCTTGCAATGCCCGCAGCACCTTGGCCTGGGCCGAGAGGCTCATGTCGCCGATTTCGTCGAGGAAGAGCGTGCCGCCGTCGGCCTGCTCGAACTTGCCGATGCGCTGCTTCACGGCCGAGGTGAAGGAACCTTTTTCGTGGCCGAACAGCTCGCTTTCGATGAGCTCGGAGGGGATGGCGGCGCAGTTCACCTCCACCATCGGGCCGTCGGCGCGGGGGCTGAGCTCGTGCAGCTGCCGGGCCACCATCTCCTTGCCGGCGCCGTTGGGGCCGGTGATGAGGACGCGGGCATCGGTGGGGGCTACTTTTTCGATGGCCTTGCGCACGGCGCCCAGCGCCGCCGACGAGCCCACCATCTCGGAGCCTTTGGAGGTGACGGCGAGCTTCTTTTTGAGGGTTTTGGTTTCGGTGGTGAGCTTGCTGCGGTCGAGGGCGTTGCGCACAGTCACGAGCAGGCGGTTGAGGTCGGGGGGCTTGGGCAGGAAGTCGAAAGCGCCTTTCTTGGTGGCTTCCACGGCCGTATCGATGCTGCCGTGGGCCGACACCATGATGAAGGCGGCGTCGGTGCCGAGCTTGCGGGCGCGCTCGAGCACTTCGAGGCCGTCCATTTTGGGCATTTTGATGTCGCAGAGCACCACGTCGTACTTCTGCTGGATAAGCAGGTCGAGGCCGGCGGGGCCGTCTTCGGCCTGGTCCACCTTGTAGTCTTCAAACTCCAGGATTTCCTTCAGCGTGGTGCGGATGGCTTTTTCGTCGTCGATGATGAGAATGCGGGGCATGGGGGAGGGGCAAATTGGTTGCGAAGCCAAAGTAACGCAAACCAGCGGCAACGGTTAGCGGCTGGCCTCGCCAAGCCCGGCGCTCCACAAGCCTTGCCCGGTTTCCCTTCCGGGCTTGTGGGAGCTCCACAAGCCTCGTCCAGGTTCCCTTCCAGCCTTGTGGAACTCCCATAAGCCCTCCCCGGATTCCCTTCCAGCCTTGTGGAGCTCCCACAAGCCCGGAAGGGAAACCGGGCAAGGCTTGTGGAGCTTCCAGTAGCTGGCACGCATTGCCCATCACAAAAACGGCCACCCCGTTGCCGGAATGGCCGTTTTTGTAATGGGCAATGCGCCGCGTAAGCCGGGTTCTGTCCGCCACCCCGAGGGGCGGCGTCTCCACCATTTATCTAGGCCAGTCCTCGCGGAAAGGCTCCATCAACCTACCCGCTGGCGCCGGACGGGCCGCCCGGTGCCGCCTTCCCGAAAGAAAGCGACGTGCCAGCTTATTTGGTCTTTCAACCCCTGAGGTTTACCCAGCCGGCGTGGTCACCCAGCCGCTGGTGCGCTCTTACCGCACCTTTTCACCCTTACCCTATTTGAGTTATGAGTTTTGAGTTATGAATTTTGAGTTGGCATAACGTCAATTCAAAATTCATAACTCAAAACTCATAACTCCCAAAAGGCGGTTATTTTCTGTGGCACTGGCTGTCCCGGCCCGATTGGCCGGTCCTTCCCGTTAGGAAGCAGGGTGCCCTGCGTTGCCCGGACTTTCCTCCCCGCCCGCCGCCGGGGCAGCGGGCGCGGCGGTGGAGTGGCGCATTGCGTGGGGCAAAGGTACGCCGGCGAACGGTGGTGCCGGGCAAGAGCCCCGAAAAAGCGCCTGCCGGCCACATCAGCCGCGGGGCTGGCTGCCTTCGCATGCAGGCTCCACGCCCAAAAAAGCCCCCGCCGGCCGGGCCGACGGGGGCTTCTGCTGAAGCTTTAACCCAGGCTAGTACGCCAGATTGCTGAAGCTGCCGCTGATGGCTTTGTTGCCCGTGCCCCCGCCCGCGGCCGAGGGTACGGCCGTGGCCGTAAAGGTGCCCGATACCGTGCGCGGGTTGGTGCCCACGGCCGTGACGGTGAGTGTGCCCGTGCCGCCCGCGCCCATCGTGTCCCACTGCTGCGCGCTGGTGCCGCTGATAACGGCATAGGTCAGCATCGCCGGAGCGGTGAGCGGGAACGTGCCGGCCGCGTTGGCGAAGCTCGGTACGATGAGCGACACCGTCTGGCCGCTGGCGCCGCCCATGATGATGGCCAGCGAACCAGCCTGCGAAACCGCCGAAGCCGTGCTCAGGGCCACGGCCGTGCCGCCTACGGAGAGGGAGTTGCTGCCGGTGGTGGTGCCGCCGCCCGGGGTCCCGATGCGCGTGGCCATGACGGTGGGGGCCGTAGCCACGCCGCCGCCCGACACGGTTACGTTTTGCGGGGCGGGGGTGTTGTAGCCCGTGCCCGCTGTGTAGGTGATGGTGTAGGTGCCATCGGCCAGGTTGCTAAACGAGTAAGTGCCAGCAACGGGGCTGGTTTGCGCGTTAAAGGTCCGGTTGGCGTTGTTGGAGGCATTGACGATGTACACCGCCTCGGCCGGCTCAATCTGGCCGGTGATGGAACCGGTGCCCGAAACGTTGGGCGAGGGGTTGTCGGCGTCGCAGCCGGCCAGGAGCAGGGCCCCACCGGCCACTACGGTAAGCGTGAGCGTATGGAAAACGTTTTTCATGAGAAAGCTTGAACTTGAGAATAATAAATGAAGGATGAAGAAAGCATTCAAGCAAAGATAATAGCATAAACCGGGCTGCCAATCGTTGGCCCCCAAAGAGGAAAATATTTATCGTGACCAGCTTATCGACTTACCCACGGCGTTGGCTGCCAGGGCCGGCCGCTGCCGGCAAAATCGCCGGACGCGGCTGCCGAGCTATTTGCCCTCCCACACATTATCAGCCGGGTAGCTGTCGGGCGTTAGGGTGGCGCCCAGGGTCAGGCGCTTCACGGCCTGGGGGGTGGGCACGGGCACCGTCACGCTGGTGGCGCCGCTTTCCCACACGCCGATGCTGCGGTGGATTTTCTGGGTGGTGCCGTCGGCCAGCTGCACGGTCAGGTCCACCGGCACGGGCTTGCTGCCCTTGGCCTGAATGGTTACGTCGTAGCCGCTGCCGTTTTTCTTCACCTCCGCGATGGCCAAATCGGGGTAGCCGCCGTCGAAAAACCAGCGCTGCCAGAACCAGTTGAGGTTGCGCCCGCTGCCGGCATTCATCGAGTTGAAGAAATCATAAGGCATGGGGTGCTTGCCGTGCCAGCTGCGGATGTAGGTGTGCAGGGCCTGGGTAAACAGCTCGTCGCCGAGCAAGTCCTTCACGTAGAGGTAGCCCAGGCCGGGCTTGGGGTAGGAGTTGAGGAAGAATGCCTCGCCCGTTTGCTGAGTGCTGAGGGTGGTGATGGGCACGTCGCGCTCGGTGCCGGCGGCGCGGGCGTAGGGTGCAATGCCGTAGTCGTCGTCGAGCTTGGGGTCGATGAGCGGCGAGATGAGCCACTCGCCGATGGTGGCCCAGCCCTCGTCCATCCAGCCGTATTTCGTCTCGTTGGTGCCCATGTAAAACGGGAACATCGTATGGAAAATCTCGTGGTCGGTGAGCGTAATGGCGTCCTCGCGGGTAGCGGTGGGGTTGTCGTTCACCATCATTGGGTACTCCATCTGGTCCAACCCATCAAACACCGTTTCGTGGGCGTAGGGGAAGGGCCATTTGGGGAAGGTATAACTCATCGCCTCCACCGTTTTGCGGCTGAAATCAATGACTTCCTCATAGTCTTTATGCCGGGGGTTATATACCGCATCCACGCGGGTGCGGCGCCTGGTGGCGGGGTCCACTACCAGGCTGCTACTCTGCCACACGTAGTGGTCGGCGAGGGCAAAGACGAAGTCCGTCACGTCCTGCGCCTCGAAGCGCCAGGTGGTGGTGGGCGCCGTCGTGGCCGTGATGCCGCCCGCTTTCAAATCGGCCGGCGTGATGATGCTCGTGATGGCGTCCTGGGTTTCGGCGGTGCGCAGGCGCTGCACGTACTTTTTGGCCAGCACCTGGTCGGCGTTTTTAAGGTCGCCGGTGGCCCACACCACGAAGTTTTTGGGCACCGTGATGGCCGCCTTGAAGGAGCCGAAGTCGTTGTAAAACTCCTGCGAGCCAAGGTAAGGGTGCTTGTTCCAGCCGTCAATGTCGTCGTACACGGCAATGCGCGGGAAGAAGTAGGCCACGAAGGCCGCGCCCGGCTCAATCTGCCCCGTGCGCTGGTGCGAGCCTTTGTTTACAGTGTAGGAATACGTTACCTGCACCCTGGCCGTCTGCCGGCTGCCGATGGCGCGGGGCAGGGGCACGGTCAGGTTGGTGGCTTCCATTTCCCAGTCGCGGGCGGCGATGGCCTGGCCGTCTACGGTCAGCTTGTCGATGCGCATGCCCTCGTCCATGTCGGCCGGGCCCATAGCTTTGGCGCGGGGGGCGCCTTTCTGGTACAGGTTGGGGTAGAGCTTAAACCACAGCTGGTTCAGCGCGTCGGGGCTGTTGTTGTGGTAAGTGATGGTGGCCGTGCCCGCCAGCTTGCGCGTGGTCGGGTCGAAGCTCACGGCCAGGTCGTATTCGGCCGTGTTTTGCCAGTAGTTGGGGCCGGGCTGGCCGCCGGGGCTGCGGGTGCCCTTGAGGTAGGTAGCCTGAATGTCGCGCGGCACCGGCAGGGTAGGCTGGGCCAGGGCCGGCGCCGCGGCCAGCACGAGGAGAAGGGAAAGGAAACGCATCAAACGAAAAAAAGACGGGAGGTAGCCCGTCGCCAGCCGCCGGAGTAGCGGCCCATAAGGTAAGAAAACGGGGTTCAGGGCTGCACGCGCACAAGGCCTTCGGGGCGCAGCACCTGCTCGCCGTGCCAGCGGTAGCCCACCAGCTCGCCGCCCTTGGCCACGCTGTAGTCGAGGCACACGGAGTGGGGCGTGAGCAGGCGGGGCTCGTCGCGCAGCCAGTAGTGGCCGAAGAACACCGGCGTCTCGTCCTGGTAGTAGCTGGCGTCGGGCAGGGCGGCCACGTCTACCGGCTGGTCGAGCAGCGCTTCAATGGGCTCCAGGAAGTAGCTGTGGTAGTTGGCCGTAGCCGGGTCGAGCCACCAGGCGGTGCGCACGTTGGTGCGGCGGTGGCCGTCTTTATCCAGAAAGTGCAGGTCGTTGGGCAGGGCGGTTTCCTGGCCTTTCAGCGTTACTTCCAGGGCCTGGGCCTCGGGGCTGCCGCGGCGGCTGGAGGCCAGCAGGAATTCCGGGGTGAGCCGGTCGTCGGGCAGCCACGCGCGCAGCTGGGCAATGTAGCGGGCATCCCAGCAGGCGTGCACGGCCCGCAGCCCCGGCAGCTCCAGAAACAGCGGCAGCGTGCGAAACCAGGCCAGGTAGTCGAGCCACTCCTCATGGCGGCCCACGAACTCCTCAATCGTGCGCACGTGCTGCATGATATGGTGCAGGTAGTGGGGCCGCAGGTAGCCGCCCTGCTCCCGGTCGCGCTTCCAGAAAGCCAGCGCGTTGTACTCGTGGTTGCCCATGATGGCCAGAGCACTGCCGCCATCCACCATGCCGCGCACCACCTGCAGGGTTTCGCGAATGGCCGGGCCCCGGTCGATAAAGTCGCCCAGGAAAATGACCTGCCGCCCTTCCGCGTGCCGGTATACGCCCGCAGCATCGGGCGCGTAGCCAAGCTGGGCCAGTAGCTGCCGCAATTCGGCTGCATGACCATGAATGTCGCCGATGAGGTCGTACATTTTTTTAATTAATAATTATCAGTTAATAATTGTTAATTATTTCAACCGCACCAGCGTCGCCCCATACCCAAACTTGCCCTTTTGCGCGTCCTCGAAGAACTTAATGTCCTTGTTCCGGCTCAGCTGGCGGTGAATTTCCTTGCGCAGCGTGCCATTGCCCAAACCGTGGATAAAGATGATTTCGTGCATGTTGGTGGCCAGGGCCCGGCTCAGCGCGTCCTCGAAGGCATCGAGCTGCAGGCGCAGGATGGCGGTGTTACTCAGCTCCTCGGTGTTGTTGGGGCGCAGGGCTTCCAGGTGCAGGTCGAACTCGTGGGGCGGGGCCACCACGGGCTTGGCGGGTGCCGGGGCCACGGCGGCCACTACGGCGGCGGGCTTGGCCGGGGCGTCGCCGGTCAGCTGGGCTTTCAGGGCCTGGATGTCAACCGTCGGCTCTGCTTTCAGGGTAGCTGCGGGCGCCTCCTCGGCCAGCTTTTCCGGGGCAATGGCGGTGGCCGCCTTCTCGTCCAGCTGGTACAAGTAGGCATCCTTGCCAATGACGGGCGCCGGCTTCTTGCTCGAATAGAACGTGGTAGCTTTGAAAGCCTGCCGCTTGTTGAGCACCTCAAAGGCTGCATCGCCATTCAGCCTGAAGGGCAGCAACTGCACCACAGCGGCGGGCCAGGCTTCAAAATCCTTCAAATGCAAAAACGATAGCGCCTTGCTGCTGGCCTTGGCGGCCAGCTTGTCGGCAGCCAGGGCGCGGTAAGGGCGGCCCGCAGTTTCCTCACCGTAGGTGAAAAGCACTTCGGCTTCCGTGTTGTTAATCAGCGTGACGGCCAGCAGCTCCGGCGATTGCGGCACCAGGGCCAGGAATACGCCTTTGGGCGCGGCCTGCGGCGTGGGGGTGGGCGTCGGTTTAGCTTTAGCTGCGCCGGGGCCGCTGGAGGCTACGGCGGCCAGGGCCTCGGCCAGCGAGGGCGTAGCGGCTTTAGCTGGTGCTGCCCCTTGGTTGGACGCTACCGGCGCGGGGCGCTTGGTATTGTCCTTTTTGCTGGGCGCGCGGCCCGGGTTTTGGTTGGCTTTGCCGGGGCGGTAGGCCGTGGGCACGGCCGTGAAACTCTGGCCTTCTTCCGCGGCAATAACTACTACTTCGCGCCGCAAGACGGGAATGGTAAAATCATTATCAATGGCAACTTCCACCAGCTCGTTGTCGAGCAGGCGGGTAACGATGCCTTGCTCGGTGCCGGTGAGCAGACGTACTCTATCTCCTACGTTCATGTAATCTAAGGTTTTGCAAACACTCAACCGGCTCAGACGAAAACGGCCGGGCGGAACTGGGTGGGGCTCGGATGGGTCAAAAGTACGGCCTGGGGCCCGCCGATTGTTAAGCTACGATTAAAACACGGCCAAGGACGCCAACGTTCGCAACTTATTGGGCGTCCTTAAATGGGCGGGCCCGGGCTTCGGCGGTAGCCGCCGGCCCCAAGCGCTGGTACAGCCGCTGCCCCCAGCGGATGGATGGCAGTTCCAGCCAGTAGTAGGTGCCGTAAGCCAGACCCAGAAACAACCCGAAACTCGTACCCACGGCCAGCAGCAGCACCAGCCTATTGCTGCTGCCGAAGCAGAGAACCTTGAGTATGTCGCGCAAAAAAGGCTGGTGAAACAGCTAGATGCTGTAGCTGCATACGCCTACCAGCGCGGTGAAACGCAATAATTTCTCGCGGCGAAAAGCCGTGGCCTGCTCCAGCCGGTGCAAATACCAGTCGATGAGACAAACAAAGAACACAGCGAATGCAATGCGGTGCAACACCAGCAGCACGGTGGGGCGCGAGAGCGTGAGCAGCAGGTGGAAGGCCGCCAGCCGGTAGCCGCTGCCCGTAAAAAAGCGCTTCTGGTAGAAAATCAGCTCGCCCAGATAAGCACCCAGCGCCCAGACTATCCAAAGATTGAGTGGCAAAAGCCACACCCATTGCATGGGTAGCTGGGTGATGAGCTGAGTGCTCATCGTGAGCATGGCCAACAGCCCTACGGTCAGCGTGGCCCGGCCCATGCCCAGCCGCCGCCGGAGCAGCAGCAACGCCGGATAGAGCACAACATGCGCAGGCGGGGCGCCTCACGGGACCCCTTTGGGGCCAGCCCACTCTCCGAAAAAGGAGAGGGGGAGCCAGCTGGAAATTTTGTTGCCTAATTTGCCTGACGCAACACTAATGCACCTTTCGCCCGTTATTCGCCTTATCCCTCGCTGACCGTCATCAATTTTTCGTTCCGCACTCGGCACAGAATTTCTGCCCTGGCTTCAGTGCCGCTCCGCAGCCGGTGCAAAACCGTTCCTGCGCTACCTGGGCCGTCGGGTTGGCCGTGCCACAGTTGGGACAGAACTTCTGGCCTGCGGCCAGCTTGGTCTGGCAATTAGGGCACTGTACCAGCGGGTCGCGGTTCAAGAAATCCAGGTCTTTGGTGTAGTCCTGCTCGCGGGTTTTGGTACGAATCTGCTCGCGGGCGGCTAGCGACTGCTGGGCGCGCAGTTCTTCCTGCTCATCGGGGGCGCAATCTTCGCACAAGCCGGCGTTGGCGTTCCAGCACACGTCGGGACACACCCAGTGCCCGCAGCGCGTGCATTGCTTAAAATGCTGTTTGCCTTCTACCACGGCCGACTCCAAAGCCGAGTCGTGCGCCTTACCGCCCACGGCCCGCTGAATATGGTACGCTGCACTCTCCGCCCCGCTCAGGCCACTGAAAAAACTGCCGGCCGCATTCAGCAAGCTGCCCGCAATACCGATAGCATTGGGCTGAAAGCGCGACATGTAGCCGTTGCGGCACCGGTCGCAATGAAACTTAAACTGGAAGCCTTTATCCGTGGAAAGGTCGTCGTAGTTGGCAACGAATTGAATCATAGCGAAGAGAGAGCTGAAGTGCTGAGTTAGAACTGAAATACTAGTGAGTGGCACCGGTAGTAACCGGCCAGCCAGCAATGGCAGTTTAGTGCGATGTACGAACGCCTGCACATTAATGATAAGCTCAAAGTAGGGCGGCCAAGCTAAATTTCTTGCTGTCGCCACCAAATCAGTAGTTTTTCTGAACATTTTGGGCATAGTCAATAAGGCTGGCAGTATGTGGGATACTCGCTCTCCAGAGCGGTTTCAGGATTGGTATACAGGCTGTGGCTAGTAGTGCGAACAGCAGTAGTTCGCACTACTAGCTCAATTCCACCCAGTCCGATTGAAGTCGAAATCAACGCCGGCAAGGCCCCGAAGGACCGCAAATTTCAATTCCACCCAGTCCGATTGAAGTTCGTGCGCGCGAAGTAAGGGTCGATACCAGACCCCTATTTCAATTCCACCCAGTCCGATTGAAGTCGAGGCAGGTCACGGTGGGGGTGCACTCGTCGTCGCATTTCAATTCCACCCAGTCCGATTGAAGTGGGCCGGCAGGTACGGCAGAATGTATGCGTTGGGGTCATTTCAATTCCACCCAGTCCGATTGAAGTGAGCGCTGGGAGCGGGACAAGGCCAAGCGCACCTTTATTTCAATTCCACCCAGTCCGATTGAAGTGCGGTAGCAGTGGTTGCAAATGTGTTCGGGTGTCATATTTCAATTCCACCCAGTCCGATTGAAGTATAACCGATTTCGGCAGCAGGCTTGACCAATTCGCCATTTCAATTCCACCCAGTCCGATTGAAGTTAAATGACTTTGGCCCGTTCGTGAAGGCCGGTTCGTATTTCAATTCCACCCAGTCCGATTGAAGTCAGCAAGAAATCTGACTTCACGTCGATTCCTTTTTGATTTTAATTCCACCCAGTCCGATTGAAGTTTGGAACCCAGTAACCGGCTGCACCCGCGCCTCGGCATTTCAATTCCACCCAGTCCGATTGAAGTACGAGGGCACCGTTACGGGCGCAGGGCCCAATGCTAATTTCAATTCCACCCAGTCCGATTGAAGTCTGCGAGGGGTTGCGGCGCAGCTCCTTGTCCTCGTCATTTCAATTCCACCCAGTCCGATTGAAGTCCGCGTGGCTGGCTCCATACTGGCCGACCTACGACGTCATTTCAATCCCACCCAGTCCGGTTGAAGTTATCGACTTTGCGCAGCGTCTCGCCGGCCAAAATCATTTCAATTCCACCCAGTCCGATTGAAGTGCTCGGGCCCGGGCAGGCCGCCGTACTGCACCAACATTTCAATTCCACCCAGTCCGATTGAAGTACCAAAAAGAAGAGGCCGTGGACCCATACTGCTTTGCATTTCAATTCCACCCAGTCCGATTGAAGTCGTCGGCTGGTTTACCACGCCCGGCGGCTCGGTGATATTTCAATTCCACCCAGTCCGATTGAAGTCAAGCGTTTGCACCGGTTAAGCGCGTGCTCAATATCATTTCAATTCCACCCAGTCCGATTGAAGTCACGTTGGCCAGGTTCAGCCAGGTCACCGTGGGCAGATTTCAATTCCACCCAGTCCGATTGAAGTTAAGGCGCAGACTCACCGGGCAAGCATCCGTTTTATTATTTCAATTCCACCCAGTCCGATTGAAGTGCCGGCTTCAACCCGTTCACGGCTGCCAGCGTTGCCATTTCAATTCCACCCAGTCCGATTGAAGTTCTCAATCAGTAGCAGCGTCTCCGCTACCGTCTGCTATTTCAATTCCACCCAGTCCGATTGAAGTTTGAGCAAGCGGCAGGCTGGCCGTGACCTTCATCTTATTTCAATTCCACCCAGTCCGATTGAAGTGATAGCACCAGCCACAGCGCCAACAGCAGCGCCCCAATTTCAATTCCACCCAGTCCGATTGAAGTGTGTCACCGGCAAAACCCCCTCGGAGCTGAAGGAGTATTTCAATTCCACCCAGTCCGATTGAAGTGTGGACCCGATACTCTACCGCGAAGGATGGTATGCCATTTCAATTCCACCCAGTCCGATTGAAGTGGTAGTCCGGTTTGACACCGGCGAGGCGGCACACGAATTTCAATTCCACCCAGTCCGATTGAAGTGCGTTGGGCTGGGGAGCCGTTCAGCCGCACGTCGTATTTCAATTCCACCCAGTCCGATTGAAGTTAACCATTGCTGGACGATTCGGTATCCTTGTTATACATTTCAATTCCACCCAGTCCGATTGAAGTTCGGATAGGGCCAACGAAGCGGCCACTTTCCAGCTATTTCAATTCCACCCAGTCCGATTGAAGTGATATTTACAAAATCCTTGTGGGAACCCATGTGCATATTTCAATTCCACCCAGTCCGATTGAAGTGAGTGCGGGCAAGCTGGACGGGTCCGTTTTCAACAAATTTCAATTCCACCCAGTCCGATTGAAGTCGAACCCGTACGGCTGGCCCGGTCCGGCACTCTACCATTTCAATTCCACCCAGTCCGATTGAAGTCTGGGTGCTGAGTGTTTTTGTTGGTATCCATTACTAATTTCAATTCCACCCAGTCCGATTGAAGTGCAAAAAGTCGGACGCTGGCCAGCCCATGCTCCCCAATTTCAATTCCACCCAGTCCGATTGAAGTCACGGTGACTGAGTTAGGGCTGCTATTGCCACCGGTATTTCAATTCCACCCAGTCCGATTGAAGTTGGAGTGCTCCAGCAGGTCCAGTTCATACAAGGCCAATTTCAATTCCACCCAGTCCGATTGAAGTTCCGGCTCACGGCTTGGGTACTGTGCCTCCCGAATCATTTCAATTCCACCCAGTCCGATTGAAGTCTTGGTGGGCCGTGAATTCAAACGCCTCTATGACAAATTTCAATTCCACCCAGTCCGATTGAAGTTCAGGTTCGCCAAGTTGGTGCCCCGGCGCTTGGCAAATTTCAATTCCACCCAGTCCGATTGAAGTCATATGGTCGTTGCGGGCAATGCTGGCTTGAGCGGTATTTCAATTCCACCCAGTCCGATTGAAGTCGGCGCTGGGCAGTCGCAGGCCAGCAGTTCAGCGCCATTTCAATTCCACCCAGTCCGATTGAAGTGCTGGTGATAGGCAGCGTGGTTTCCCCGCCAGCCAATTTCAATTCCACCCAGTCCGATTGAAGTGCTCTAAGCTGCCCGAGGCCGAACAATTTCAGGATTATTTCAATTCCACCCAGTCCGATTGAAGTTTTATCCCCTACTGCGACGCCTGAAATAGCCACGGTATTTCAATTCCACCCAGTCCGATTGAAGTTTTAATTTTGGCTCAAATAAAAATTCATACTTTTAATTTCAATTCCACCCAGTCCGATTGAAGTAATGAATGAACCAAACGGCTTGCTAATCAGAATGCCATTTCAATTCCACCCAGTCCGATTGAAGTGAACTTCGACCAAAAGCTAGGCCGCGACCAATACCAATTTCAATTCCACCCAGTCCGATTGAAGTGCGCAATGGCGAAGAGGCGGCCGTGCCGATTGCTCGATTTCAATTCCACCCAGTCCGATTGAAGTTGATTAGAGAGTGACCAGAGCAGGCGCGGCCCCAGGATTTCAATTCCACCCAGTCCGATTGAAGTAACCCTACACCCCCGAATGATACACAGGGCTTCCTTATTTCAATTCCACCCAGTCCGATTGAAGTCAGTTAGCCGGCCGTAGCTGGCCGCCTCGTACCGGCATTTCAATTCCACCCAGTCCGATTGAAGTTAATCCGGTCCACGCCCGCATGTACCGCCGCCGCGCATTTCAATTCCACCCAGTCCGATTGAAGTTATGCGCTTCGGCTTCGTCGCTGGCCGCGTAAACGTATTTCAATTCCACCCAGTCCGATTGAAGTCGCTAGGCTACATCGACCGGTACGAGGCAAACCAACATTTCAATTCCACCCAGTCCGATTGAAGTTGCGGCCCGTGAACCCTTCGGCGTTGGCCTACCAAAATTTCAATTCCACCCAGTCCGATTGAAGTTGCCTGCTGACATCGTAGTGTGGGCATTTTTCAAGCATTTCAATTCCACCCAGTCCGATTGAAGTAATACTTCAACCGCCTGCAGAAGATGGCCGACGACTATTTCAATTCCACCCAGTCCGATTGAAGTGCGACAACCAGCGCCGCTTCACCATCACCCGCAACCTATTTCAATTCCACCCAGTCCGATTGAAGTCTGCGGCATCGGGCTTGGGTTGTTCAGCTTTATTAAATTTCAATTCCACCCAGTCCGATTGAAGTTCCATCGTCCCCAACTCCATGCTGGCCCCGGCCGCTATTTCAATTCCACCCAGTCCGATTGAAGTTGTCATCAACCCGCCAGCCTTTAAAGGTTTCGACTATTTCAATTCCACCCAGTCCGATTGAAGTCGCACACTGGGCAGTACCTTCTTCCGTCTTTGTACAATTTCAATTCCACCCAGTCCGATTGAAGTACTCCCATCCCTCCACGCACAGGCGCACGTCATTCAATTTCAATTCCACCCAGTCCGATTGAAGTCTGGCTTTTCCAAGTGTTCGGGTCTTTTTTATGCTATTTCAATTCCACCCAGTCCGATTGAAGTTAAACCCGTACATCCCGCATTTCTACCTGTCCGGTAATTTCAATTCCACCCAGTCCGATTGAAGTGTTGTCGTTATCGTGTACGCTCTCTGGAAGTTTCGCATTTCAATTCCACCCAGTCCGATTGAAGTTCCCTCCGCCCCTGGTGTAGTGCCTGGCGGTATCGAATTTCAATTCCACCCAGTCCGATTGAAGTGCGCGTCAGCCAGGCAAACGGCCAGCTCCAGGGCCAATTTCAATTCCACCCAGTCCGATTGAAGTCCGTTCATTATACCTGTAAAAATAGCTGCCAGCGCTTCAGAATCGCACATTAGCAGCTACAAAAAAGAGTGGAAAAGTCGTCGGTCAGCAGTAGGAAGAAAAGGATGGGGAAGCGACGACTCAGATAAACAAGAGGTTGCCGAATAAATGAATGCTTTGACAACCGGCAGTAAGCAAAGTAAATTCCAGCGACGCCTGCTAATATCTTATAAAAAGTCGCCTAATTGACTGCGTTCCTGGCCCCAGACCTCCTTTTCCAACCATTGTTGACTACGGCTTTTGAATACTAGGACGCTGTCTTCTTTCAGGTCCAGGAATGACTCTGCCTTCAAAAATAACTCCTTCAGCTTCACCTCGGAGATTTCGCCCTCAAAAACCGAGTTCTGAATCCAGTTCAGGTAGCGGCGGCACAGCTTGAGCATCTTGCCTACGCGCTTTTCGCGAATGTCATAAACCAGTAACACGTACATATTACCACCACGATTTAAAAGGTTGATACTCTTCGATGCTCATCAAGTGCTTGGTCAGCTTGTAGCATTCCAGCTTAATGAGGTGCTGGTAGGTGATAATGCGGTCAAGGCGACGGTGGCGAAATGTTTCGCGCAGGCGCTGGGAAAAGATTTCAACGAATATTTTACGACCTGATTCTTTCAGCAGACAGCCGTCGAATTCGCGCACGAAATGATGCGCCTGAATTTCTTTTTTGTTGAGTACGCGGAAGATGGTGCGGTCTACCAGCAGTGGCTTGAAGATTTCGGCCAGGTCGAGCGCCAGTGAGAAGCGGCGGTGGCCGGGCTCGTGCAGGAAGCTGATGGTTGGGTTGAGCTGGGTATGATAAATCTGTGACAGACAAGCGGCATAGCACAGCATGTTGCCAAAGCTCAGTAGGGCATTTAGCTCATTTTGGGGAGGCTGGGTGCTGCGGGTGCCAAAAGTGAAGCCCGGCACGTTCACCAATTGCTCGAAGCAGCGGTAGTACGTCTGCCGGATATTACCCTCGAAGCCCATCAGCTCCGGGATGCTGGTGGCGTGGGGCAGGGCCGACACATACAGCTCAATCTGCGCAATCTCGTCGGCCACCTGGCGGCCACGGCTTTGGTAATAGCGCAGGTTTTTGAGCAGGTTGTGGGCCGAGCCTTCGACGAACTTGCGGGCCAGTATTTGACGCTTTTTACCGCTGGTGTAGTGACCGGTTTGGGCCACCTGCAGCTTACCCGCCAGCAGGTACTCCTTCGCCATGAAGGAGCCGGTGTAGTGCTCGTAGTAATCGAAGAAATGTACCGAAATGCCTTTCTTACCCAAGAAATTATAGAGCGCGCTGTTGGCATCGAGCGAGCCGAAGACGTAGAAGTCGCCTACATCTTCCACGGGCAGGAAACGCGTCTGGCCCTCACCACCATCCTCGGTGTAGGCGGTGTATTTGAGGGTGTTGTTTTCCCGGCTCATGCGGCCGGGGTTGAACAGGTAGTAGGTTTTTTTCATTGCAGGAAAAGAGGAGGGGGTGTTTATAAGTAGGCAACCGACAGCGGTGGTAAATCCAACTCCACACCAGCTTCGCTCACATAGCAAAACTCGTAGTAGCTGCACTGCTTGCAAAACGGCTTGTTGATGACGGGTGGGCAGGAGGGAAGATTAACCAACTGCTCAATGGCTGCCTCCCACTGCTCGATGGCTGCCCGGTCGGCGTCCGTGAGCACCACCCGCTCGGTGCGGCGTATTTTGGGGTATTCCAGCAGGCCAGTAGGGTTTTCGATACCGTGGCGCTCCAGCACGCGCAGGTAGTACTGCAGTTGCGCAATGCTGGCGTGTTCCAGCTTGTTGCTGCGCTTAATTTCATGGACCACCCGCTCCTGGGGGTCGTAAAAATCAATCTTGATGCCATCAAGCTGCACTTCGCGGTAACGCTTGGCCCGCTGCGGATAGGCCGTTTCGTGCAGCAGCGTGCCGTCGGCTACGTTGGCGTGCGTCTGCTGGAAGCTGATGCCACTGTGAAACAGCCACAGCTTGCGGTGGCAGATGTGGTAGTAATTGATGTGCTTGCCGGTGAGGTGCATGGCGGAGCAAGGGAACTGAAGCAAAGAGGCTGCCTCATGCGAGGCAGCCTCTTTGCTGGTTATGCTGGTACGTTCTGATTCTCGTAATCAAACGCCCGCAAACGGGCCAGAATATCCTGTTCAGCCTGGTCAAGAGCATCAGCCGCGCCATAGGCTCCGGCAATGTACCCGCCAGCCGGGAGGGTAGTATACAGCTTGGCTCCGGCTGTTTCATCGAGCACGGGCTTGGCAGTGGGGCGCTCGGTGTCTTCGCGCAGTTGGCCTCGGATGGCCCCAGCCAGGTGGTTGGCGTTGTCGCTCACAGCTACGGCCAGCGTTTCCATCAGGCTGAACGTGCGGGCCTGATTGCTGGTGATGCGCCAGTTGACTAGGGCGTGGGCCAGGGCGGGCATGTACTTTTCGCGCTGCTCGCGCGGCGCCAGCAGGCAGGGACCGAATACGTTGCGGGATTCTGTCCAGCCCTGGGCCTTTAATTCCTCCACTTTGCTGGGGTGAAGTTCGGGCTCCAAAGTATTGGTTGATACACAGAACAGCGTGCGCAAGTCCACCGCCACGTCGTACACAAACAGGCCGGAAGCACGGCTGTGGTCAGGAATCCAAATACGGTTGGGTAGGTTGCGCTTGGTGTTGAGCAACAGCGCGTCAACTTCTTCTTTCGACAGCTCTTTGCCGCTTTCGTCGCGCACGCGCACCGGGTGGTGTGAGGGGTGAGAGGTACGGTCAAACGTCAGGTTTTCCTTCTGTTGCTCCAAGCCGCCCAGTAATGGATGCAGCGGGCGCATGGCCGAAATCGACAGCGGCGACCGGCGCTTGATGGTAAATTCACCGGTTTCGGCCCGCATGTAGCCGCCTAGCAACTGGTCGACGTGCGTAGGGTCGCAGGGCGACCACGGCTCTTTCTGCTCAAACTGTATTTCCTCAGCTTTCTTGCCCTTCTTTACCTGCCAGTTGAATGTGATAGGGGCGGGCGGCACGTTCAGGCCGGTGGTCAGCGCATCCATGATGCTGCGCTTAACCTGCTGCCCGCTCGAATACGCTTGGTTGGTGCCAAACTGCGGGTCGCGGTAATACTTTTGGCCGTCTTGCACGGAGAAAACGGTATGCTCGGCGTGACGCAGGCCACGCAAATAGATGTAAGGAGACTGCATGAGTAAGCGTTGAAAAAAGTGAGAAATTGCAAGAGTTAAGCAGGCACGGCGGCATCGCTGCTTTGCCGGGCGATGTAGCGGAAGCGTACCAGAATGATGAACAGCGGGAAATTATCGACCGGCATCAGCATTACTTGACGCACGGCTTCGTCGAAGGTGTCGCGGAACGTGGCGGCGCTGCTGCCAGCTTCGTCCAGCATGTCGGCCAGCCGTTCGATAAAGGCTGGGCGGCTTTTTACGAACACGCTTTCTGCTTGCCGGTCAAGGTTTTTCTTGCCCCGGCCGCTGTCGCGGTGGTCGTTGCGGCGGGCAAATTCGTGAAGCGTAGCCGCCAGCCGGTCAGCTGCGTTGTAAAGTTCCTGGTTGTTGAGCATGGTGAGAATCCAGAGTTGATAAATGTCGAATTGAAGCCGGTCGGCATCAGTTTTGAGATTGATTTTCTTGTCGTTGCCGGGTAGGTAATCCTGTAGCTTGGCTGGCTCGATGGCCGCCAGCCCGATGCTGCCCAGCTGGCAGGCCCGCGCAAAGCCGTAGTGCGTTTCGTAGAGGCTGGTCACCTTCTGCCAGTCGCGGATTTCCGGCGAGAGCTGAAACAGCTGCTGCGACAGCTGGTGCATGTCTTCCACCGCGCCTAGCTCCAGGGGCACGAAACCAATAGTGCGGTTGGTTTGCGCCAGACTGTACACGTAGGCCGTGATACGGTGCTTATAGGTGGTAGCCAGCGCAAACAGTACCTTCACCCACGCTTGAGTGCGCAAGGCGCTGCTGCCATCTTTGGTGTCCAGCGCCTCGTCAAAGTTGAAATGAGCCAGCGGCTGGCGCGGATTAAAATCCGGGTCGAAGACATGGGTTAGCCAGCGGCCATTCCAGGTGTCAATCTGGTTGCCTTTCAGTCCATCGCGCTGGCCGAGCAGAGCGCGGTAGTTGGCCCAGCCTTCGTACAGCGTCCACAGCACTTCGTCCTGGTCGATGAGCAGGGTGAGGCCGCCGCTCACGCCCACGCCCAGCGCCCCACCAATCCAGGAGCAGTACATGTCTTCGGCGGCCACCTGTGGCCCCACGCCTGACACTTGCCCCGAGGTAGTGCCCGTAGTGCCCGCCGCCGGAAACCCGATGACGAAGCTGGCATCGGGGGCCAGCTCACGCACGTTGCGGTGCAGCTTTTCCAACTGCACCTCGGCGGCCGTAATGCCGGGCACTAAGTCTTTCTGCGCTACTTTTTGGGCAAAAGGGGAGTTGGGCACCCATTGCAGATACTTGTCGTGAGCAAAAAACACTGGGTGTAACTGCTCATCAAAAAACTGCCGGGCCGACAAATCATGGCCGGTGCGCTCATTCCACAGCGTCAGGAAGCGGCGGCCGATATAGCTGGTGTACATAAGGCGAAGGGGTTAGAGAAAGGAATCGGGTTCCAGCAGTTGCAGGCCCAGCCGCTGGTAATCGGCCAGTGGCTGCGGCACCACGAACGGAGCCGCGCCGAAGTCCAGCCGCTCGTAGTGCTGCCGGTTTTTATTGTATTGAATGGTGCGCCAACTGATGGGTATTTCCAACTCAATGCGGCGCTCCCAGGACGTTTTCTCGTTCAGGTACTCGGCCCGGTCGGCGGCCAGAATGCAGGCGGCCGTTTCAATTTCCAGCGCCTCCACCAGCATCGAACGGCTGCGGTGTGTCAGGGCTCCTTCTATCAGCTCGCCCTGGTCCCATATCAGGTGTGTGTCGATGTCGGCCAGCGTCAAATCGGGGTACACGATATCGAGGCGGTGTTGCAGGTCGCGTTCCGGCAGCAGAGCCGCGTCGGGCAGTTGGGCGTAGCTGCGCAGCACCACTTCGCGGGTGTAAGGCAGCGTTTTCGGAGCTGGTTCTATGACGTGGATGGGCTTCAGCTTGCCGATGGTTTCCGGGCTGCGCCGCCGGTTCACGCGTCCGAAGCGTTGCACCAGCGCATCGAGCGGCGCGGCCTCGGTTATCATCCGGTCGAAGCTGATATCGAGGCTAACCTCCACTACCTGCGTCGAAACCACAAAGCAGGGGCCGGGCTGGCCGTCGAACTCCGCTGTCAGCTTTTTCTCCAATTCGGCCCGGTCCAGCCGACGGAAACGGCTGTGCAGCAGCATGGCTTTCACGGCCGGAAACTCTCGTTGCAGCCGCTCAAACTCGGCCTGCGCTCCGAGCACGGTATTACAGATAATCAGTACCTTCTCATGAGCCGCAAACGCCTGCCGAAGCAGGGTATCCACGGTAGCCGTCAGCGCTTCGGGATGCTCAGTATTGCGAGGTATCTTGAATACTTCGTGGCGGTCAAACGAATCCAGCACCTCATCCGGCGGGCGCACTTCGTACACCGCCGCCGGGCCGCCCAGTCGGCGGCGCACCTCGTGGTAGAGGGCGGTAGGCATGGTGGCCGTGCCTACGTGCAGCCGGCAGCCAGCCTGCACCAGCACATCCACAATGGCCAGCACCATGGCCTGCGCCTTGTCGGAATAAGTATGAATTTCGTCCAGAATAACGTCGCAGCCGCGCACGTCGAGCAGCACTGCCTCGTAGCCCGGCAGTCCGAAAGCCACGGCTGCCAATTGGTGCGGCGTCAGCACCTTCACCGAGGCACCCACTTTGTCCTGCAACAGTTTTTCGGCTACGTCGCGCCCCGTGCGGCCCTCCACCAGCTTCGACATGGCGTGGCGCAGCCGCACATGGCCGCCCGTCTCGGCCGCTCGCACCCGCTCAAACATGGCGTTGATGGAAGCCTGAAATGGCAGCGTGTAGAACACCCGCCCCCGGCAGCGCCGAAACAGGTAATCGGTTTTGCCCGCGCCCGTGGGGGCTACTACCAGCGTGTGAGGACGCTGGTCGTCGGCCGAAGTTTGCGAAAGCGGAAATAGCTTGTTGTCGGTACGTTGCTGAAAATATCCCAGATTGGGCTTGTCGAACAGCCCTTGTAGCTGCTTGTCGGTATTGTGCTGCAAAGCCGAGGCAAAATGGTCGGCCGCCATCAGTACGCCCCGCCAGGCCGACCACTCGGCGCTGCGTAATTGCGCCCGGCAGTGCTCCACAGCGTAGCGCAGGGCGGCTTCAGCCTCCGTGCGGGGCACTTCGCGCAAAGCCACGGATAGTTGTAACTCGTTCAGCACCGCCAGAGCCTCACCCGACCACGTTTCCCAATCCAGCAAGTGGTTAGCTATCCACGGCCCACCCAGCCGCTGCAAGTCCAGAATACCCCGTTCGCGGGCATCGTGCCGGATGGATTTATGGTGCGCCACCACCATATCGACCAGCGTCGGCCAGTCGGCCCGGTCAAACAGCGGCAGAAACCCCAGCGACGACAGTTCGTGCCGGTGCGGAAACTGCTCCTGCAAGGGCACTTCCTCGCCGTATATTTTGGTCTGAAAGTGCGGGTGAGCCTTGCCCAAGTCATGCAGGGCCGCGCCCAGGCCCGCCAGCCGCACCTCGTAGCCCAGATGCGCCGCAATGGCTTCGGCGGCAGCTTTCACCTGCCGCGTGTGGTCGAGCAGTGTGAGGGGAGAACTGCCGCGCTGGGCGCTTTTAGCAAGAATCGGCCGGTTGGTTTTCATCGCTCCAACACGGGTTTGGCGGTGGGGTTGCCCACGATTTCCAGGCGGCCGTACATTGGTGCGCCTTCGGCAAAGCGGTTGTATCCCACCAGAAAGGCATCGGCCGTCGGCCCGTCGGTAAAATGCAGCTCAAAGCCCGGCAGCGCAGCGAACTCGGCCTCGCTCAGTACTTGTGGCTCGCTCGGTAATAGAATATCCTCATTTCGGCACAGGCACAGATGCTGCGTGGCCGCCGTCCGCGCTTCTGCTTCCGTGGCAAAGGCCAGATGCAGCGTCGGATGGAGCAGCACCCCGCGCACCAGAATGGCGCGGGGTCGCGTCAACTGCTGCTTCTTTTTCTCGTGTATCCAGCCGCGCGGGTGCGTTTGCTCCTGTTGCATACTCAAGCCGGTGTAGCTCAGCCGGTGCCGCAAAATCTGCGATACGCCCAGCTTCTGCCTCATGCCTTCAATCACCGAAGGCGTGAGGAATTGCTGCGAATAGGTTTCGCCATCGCGTACCGCCGTCCATGGTTTTAGGTAACCAAAGGGGCCGGTGTAGGTAACTGTAAAATAGCTCATACTAATTTGTCTTTGAAGCCAAAATCAGTCTCTTGTCAGACACCGCCTTTTCAGGGGGATAGTTAGGATTCATGTCCATCGGTCGGTTGATTTTGTAGCTTCGAGGTATGACGATAACACCGGAAAATTCGCAGCTCTCAGGAGTTGCCATTGCCGATGAACTCCGCTACTTCCTCGGTCGCGTCTGGCATCCAAAACCCCTTCCAAGGGCCTAGCGCCGACGAAGCGTGGCGGCGCTTGCGGGCCGAGCGAGGACCCATCACGACCCGCGAGGAAATGATACGCCGCGCCCAAGAGCAAGCTGCGAAGAAGAAATAAGCCGTTACTTTGCATAAGCCGTTACTTTGCATCGAAAGTCATCTGAGGCAACTGGATTGCGGGTAAGCAAGCAGTGGAACGCGCTGAAGCTGCTGAATGCGCACCATCTGCGGCAACTGAATGGCGGGTAAGATGGTAGATGAGAAAAGTTCAACAAAGAGGCTAAGGCCCTAGTGTGGGCTATTATGACAAAACCGGGAAATTGGCCTTACAGCAAGGTGACTTTAACCTGGGTCGAACTTGCCTCGAACTATACTCCGACCCCGAGCGACGGTGAATAGCAAAATTCCGGGAGCCTGCATCTGGCTACTTAATTGGCGGCAACGGGAAAGTGCAATAACATAGAGCGGGCTTGCTTACTCCAAAGCCCCGCACCCCAGCCCCGTGCTGTGGCCCACGCCCACGCACCACGCAAAGCGTATCTGCTCCGCCGTGCCTGTCACGATAACCGGGCACTGACTGGCGCGGCACTGCACGCTCTTATAGGCAAAAAGCTTGGTTTTAGCCCCCGGGTAGTCGCGGTCAAACCGCACGGTGGCTCCAGTGTCATCCAGCCCAGCCTGGCGGAGCTTGCGGCATAGCGTTTCGGTCAGCAACTCATCGGTGCGCGGGTCAAGGTAGGTGAGGTGGTCGGCGGGCTTGCCTTTTTCGGTTTCCCACTTCACAAACACCGGGCTGAGCACCCGAAACCACTGCTCGCCGTCCTGAAACTCGGGCGGATTCTGGATGCGGGCTTCGCGCACATGCAAACCCAAGTCGAGGCCGGGCTTACTGACCACGCCCGAAATGACTTCGTGGATGAGCGCCGGGTCGTGGGCCGAGATGGTCCAGTGGGCGCCGTCGCGAAAGTGCAAGCCGCCGCGGCTGCCCCGGCCGCCGCGCAGCCAGCTGAGCGAATAAAGGGAAAGACCGTCGTGCAGTTCCTGGTTGTGGCCAGCCCAGCGATGGAAGGCTCCTTTGAGTGTCGTCAGGTGCTCGAAAGGAAGCGGCTTGTCAGCTGAAAGGTAGAGATGTAAGCGCATGATGTTGTTTGCAGAAATGCGGCAGCAAGTACAGGCACTTTTTCTGAAATGCCAAATTTATTCACTCGCTACGCTAAGTTTTTTAGCGCCCCAAACTGGTAAAATCCAAATAAAAAATCAGCGCATATAAAGAGAAGCAGAAAAATTGAACTGGGAAAAATGACAGGAAAAATTTTCTGCTAACCCGAAATAAAAATATCCTAACCCCAAACGTTTGCAGAAAGTGAAACAAAACCCTTAGCTTGCACCCTTCTTTAAGAATCTGCTAAGATTATGGAGGTACAAACGCTGAAATACCCTGCCATCCGCAATCACATCGCCGGTCGTGCCGCTGACAATGCGTCAGCCGACACTATGGACGTGTTCAGCCCCCTCACCGGGGCCCTGATTTCGACCGTACCGCTCAGCGGCGCGACGGCACTGGACGAAGCCGTGCAAGCGGCCCAGGCTGCCTTCCCGAGTTGGTCGGCTACGCCCATCAAGGAGCGGGTGCAGATTTTCTACCGCTACAAGACGTTGCTGGAGCGCGACATGAAAGCGCTGGCCGACCTCGTGCGGGAGGAAAACGGCAAAACCTACGACGAGGCCCGCGCCGAAGTCGAAAAGGCTATTGAGCTCACCGAGTTTGCCTGCTCCATGCCGCAGCTTATTCAGGGCGAGTTTCTGGAAGTGAGCAAAGGCGTCGAAGCCCGCGTGGAGCGCAAGCCGCTGGGCGTGGTAGCCAGCATTGCCCCGTTCAACTTCCCTAATATGGTGCCGCACTGGACCATCCCGAACGCACTGGTGCTCGGCAACACCATGATTCTGAAACCCTCGGAGCAGGTGCCGTTGAGTGCCGTCAAAATTGCCGAGCTGCTAAAAGAAGCCGGCCTGCCCGACGGCGTGCTCAACATTGTGAACGGTGACCGTACTATCGTGGAAGCCATTTGCGACCACCCGGATATTACGGCCGTCTCCTTCGTCGGCTCCACCAAAATTGCCAAAGTTGTTTACATCCGCGCCACCAGCAATCTAAAGCGTTGCGTGGCGCTGGGTGGGGCCAAAAACCACCTGATGGTGTTGCCCGATGCTCATCCCGATATGACGGCCTCCAACGTGGCCGCCAGCATGTCGGGCTGCGCGGGCCAGCGCTGCATGGCTGGCTCCACCATGATTGGCGTGGGCGCCGTCGACCATATTGTGAATAAACTGGTGGCCGAAGCGCAGAAAATAGTGCCCGGCCAGAACCTGGGCTCCGTCATCAGCCGTGAGGCCAAGGAGCGCATCGAGCAGCACATCACCGAAGCCGAAGCCGCCGGCGCCAAAGTGCTGCTCGACGGCCGTGGCGCCGTGGTGCCGGGCCACGAAGATGGCTATTACGTGGGCCCGACGGTGATTGACTACGTGACGCCCGACATGCGCATTGCTCAGGAAGAAGTGTTCGGCCCAGTGCTCGCCATCATGCGCACCAATACGCTGGACGAAGCCCTGGCCATCGAAAATGCTAACCCCTACGGTAATGCCGCTGCCGTATTCACGCAAAGCGGCAGCCATGCCCGCTACGTGATGGACCATGCCAACGCCGGCATGATTGGCGTGAACATCGGCGTGCCGGTGCCCCGCGAACCCTTCTCCTTCGGCGGCTGGAACGAATCGAAATTCGGTGCCTGCGACATCACCGGCAAAAGCTCCATCGAATTCTGGACGCAGCTCAAGAAAACCACCACCAAGTGGAATCCGGAGTCGCGGGTGAACTGGATGAGTTAAATCGTAAGCCTCGGCCTACGCGGAAATAGCCGTCGGTTGAGGCTTCGTTATTTACACCTAAATTGCTTTCTGAAAAACCGACCAGCGTGGCTTGGCGGAAATCTTATTTTCAATAAATTAACCTAAAAGATTCCGGCGGCCATCTCCCTATGCCACCGCCCGGAAGAAGGACTTCCTCTGACGGCAACCAACTCCGTTTCCATTCCACAACTTATACCGCTCGTGCCGCAGAGATAGAAGGCTGCACATTGCGCCTAAGCTGTCGAGCCCGACGGGGAGGTCCTTCACTTTTGGTTTTTTAACTAACTGTTAAAAAAAAGCCTGCCATGCTGAACACAGGGAAGCATCTCGCCTGTGTCACTAATTCTTAACGCTTGAGTTTACTGCTGCACGCGAGATGCTTCCCTGCGTTCAGCATGACAGGCTTTTAATTTCCAATAACCATGCAGCCTACCCTCGACACCGACAAAGAGCAAATTCTGCACGACAACCTCGACCACACGCTGTTTTCGTGGTCGAAACAGACCGGCCTGAACCCCATCAGCGCCGAGCGCGCCGAGGGTGTGTACCTCTGGGACCGTGATGGCAAGCGCTACATCGACTTTTCGTCGCAGCTGATGAACGTCAACATCGGCCACGGTGACCAACGCATCACCGAGGCCGTGGCCGCCCAGATGCGCGAGTTGAGCTACGTGTATCCGGGCATGATAACCAAGGCGCGCGGCGATTTGGGCCGGATGCTCAACGACATCACGCCCGCCAACCTCACCAAGGCCTTCTTTACGCTGGGTGGCGCCGAGGCTATTGAGAATGCCGTGAAGCTGGCGCGCATTTACACTGGCCGCCACAAGATTGTTTCGCTGTATCAGTCGTTTCACGGGGCCAGCTACGGCGCTATCAGCGTGGGGGGCGACCCGCGTAAGTTTGCCGTCGATAGCCAGGCCATGCCCGGCACGGTGCACGTCGAAAATCCGTATTTCTACCGCTGCCCCTGGTACAGCGCCACGCCCGAAGAGTGCGCCCAGCGCGCCGCCGAGGCCATGGAGCGCATCATCGGCTACGAAAACCCCGGCAGCGTGGCTGCCATCATTCTGGAAGGCGAATCGGGTACCAGCGGCTGCATCAAATACCCGCCCGGTTATTGGACGCGCATTCGTGAAATCTGTGATAAACACGGTATTTTGCTCATCGCCGACGAGGTGATGAGCGGCTTCGGCCGCACCGGCAAGTGGTTCGGCTCCGACCACCACGGCGTGAAAGTGGACCTGATGTGCATGGCCAAGGGCATCACCGCCGGCTACCTGCCCCTGGGTGCCGTGATGGTGGACGAAGCCATTGCCAAATCCTTCGACGACAAGCCGCTGCCGCTGGGCCTTACGTACTCGGCCCACCCGGTGAGCTGCGCTGCCGCCGTGGCCACGCTGGAAGTGTACCACGAAGACAGGCTGCTGGAAAACACCGTTGAAATGGGGCACTACCTCGACCAGCAGGTAGCGGAATTAATCGCGCGCCACCCCAGCATCGGCGACTGGCGCAACACGGGCCTTTTCGGCTGCCTGGAGCTGGTAAAAAACCGCCAGACTAAAGAGCCCATGGCTCCCTGGAATGCTGCCCCCGACCAAATGGCCGTGATGAACCAGGTCGCCGCCAAAATTCGCGAACTTGGCATGTACACCTTCGTGCGCTGGAATTATATTTTCATTGCGCCACCGCTGTGTATTAATAAAAAAGAGCTGGACGAAGGGTTGGCAATTATCTCGGAAGCGCTGACTATTGCCGATAAGCACACTAATTAAGTAGTCATGGCTGCAGTTCTGTTGAAAAACGGCCGTGTCGTCACCGCCGACTCTGACGCCGTTTGTGATATTCTGATTGAGGGCGAAACTATCGCCGCCATCGGCCGTAACCTGCCGGCCAATGGTGCTGAGGTAATTGACTGCACCGGCAAAGTCGTCGTGCCCGGCGGTATCGACCCGCATGTGCATCTGGAAATGCCTTTTATGGGCACCTTCAGCTCGGATACTTACGAAACTGGTACTCGCGCAGCATTGCATGGCGGTACTACTACGGTAATTGATTTTATTCTGCAAAAGCAGGGGAATTCGTTGCGCGCCGCCTTTGAGGAATGGAGTGGCCGCGCTACCGGCAATGCCGTGGGCGACTATAGTTTCCACATGGCCGTAACGGATTTTAACCCGGGCACTAAGGAGGAAATCAAGGAAATAATTGCCGAAGGTATTACCTCCTTTAAAACCTTCATGGCCTACAAGGGCGCGCTCATGATTGACGACGCGCAGATGGTGGGCCTGATGCAGGAAGTGAAGCGCCACGGCGGCCTCGTGACGGCCCACGCCACCAACGGTGACATGATTGATACGCTCATTGCCCAGCACCGTGCCCAGGGCAAGCTCACGCCGCTCTACCACTACCTATCGCAGCCCGAAGTAACCGAAGCCGAAGCCTCCGGCCGCTTCGCCGACATTGCTAACTACACGGGTGTCAAGGCCTACATAATTCACCTCACTTGTGAGGGTGCACTCAACCAAGTGCGCCGCGCCACCGAGCGCAACCAGCGCGTGCTGGTCGAAACCTGCATTCAGTATCTCGTGCTTGATGCCTCCCTGTATGAGGATGAGGCGAATGGTGCTAAGGTGGTGATGTCGCCGCCCTTGCGCGAGAAGAAGGACCAAGCCACGCTGTGGGCCGGTATCAACCAGGGACTGGTGAACGTGGTGGGTACTGACCATTGTCCTTTCATGTGGGAGCAGAAGCTGATGGGGAAGGACGACTTCTCGAAAATTCCCAATGGTCACCCTGCCGTGGAACATCGCATGGAGTTATTGTTTTCCGAGGGCGTGCATCAGGGAAAAATCAGCCTGCAGAAGTTCGTGGAAGTTACTTCGACCAATGCGGCAAAGATATTTGGCATGTTCCCGCGCAAAGGCACCATTAGCATTGGCGCCGATGCTGATTTAGTTGTTATCGACCCAGCGAAAAAACACCGGATTTCGGCCGACACGCATCACATGAATTGTGATTATTCGGCGTACGAAGGTTGGGAGCTAACTGGAAAAATTGAAACAGTGCTGCTGCGTGGAAAAGTGGCCGTTGATGCTGGCGAAACGAAAGTTTCGCGTGGCTATGGGCAATTTATTAAACGTGGTCCAACTAATTTTTAGTACAAGGTTCGGCGAGGTTAAAATAGGTTTCGCAATGGAGTAGCGAATCTGAATTAAGCTCATTAAAAACCCTGCGACAACTCCTTTAACCTCGCGAAAGCTCGCGCTAAACCATTTACTCATTTATGCCCAGAATTATCAAATCCGGCCTCATTCAAATGAGCTTGCCGAAGACCGAAGGCGAAGGTACCATTGCCGAAATTATGGAGGCGATGGTGGAAAAACACATTCCGCTAATTGAAGAAGCCGGCCGGCAGGGCGTGCAAATCCTGTGCTTGCAGGAGATTTTTAATACGCCATATTTCTGCCCGGGCCAGGACAAAGCCTGGTACGCCTCGGCCGAGTCGGTGCCCGGTCCTACTACCGACCGTATGGCCGAGTACGCCAAAAAGTATGATATGGTGATTATCGTGCCCATTTACGAGCGCGAAATGGCCGGTTTTCTGTATAACACGGCGGCGGTGATTGATGCCGACGGCACTTACTTGGGTAAGTACCGGAAAAACCATATTCCGCACACCACGGGCTTCTGGGAGAAGTTCTTCTTCAAGCCTGGCAATCTGGGCTACCCGGTATTCCAGACGAAGTACGCCAAAGTAGGCGTGTACATCTGCTACGACCGGCACTTCCCCGATGGAGCTCGTGTGCTGGGCCTCAACGGTGCCGAAATCGTGTACAATCCTTCGGCCACGGTAGCGGGTCTCTCGCAATACCTCTGGAAGCTGGAGCAACCCGCCCACGCCGCTGCCAACGGCTACTTCATGGGCTGCATCAACCGCGTAGGGGAGGAGAAGCCCTGGAACCTGGGTCGCTTCTACGGAACGTCCTATTTCGTGGACCCGCGTGGGCAGATTATTGCGCAGGCCGATGAGTACAAGGACGAATTGCTGATTGCGGAGTTCGACCTCGATATGATTGACGAGGTGCGCGCTACCTGGCAGTTCTTCCGCGACCGCCGCCCCGAAACTTACGGGAAGCTGGTGGAGCTGTAATGAAGTTATGAGTTAAAAGTTATGAGTTATGAATTAGCCGGCCGCCATACTACGGCCGGCTAATTCATAGCCCAATAGCTCAACTTGTAACTCATAATTCTTAACTCGTAATTCAAAAAAGCATGGCCGAATTTTCTACCCCCACCACTGAGCACGAGTTCGCGGAAAACTTCGCGCAACTTAAGCCGCTAATGAACCGCACCGAGGCGCTGTATGAAAGCGCCCGCTGTTTGTTTTGCTTTGATGCGCCATGCATTCAGGCTTGTCCGTCGGGTATTGATATTCCGCAGTTTATCCGGCAGATAAATTCGGGGAATGATACCGGTGCAGCGCGTACGATTTATGCAGCTAATTACTTCGGTAATGCCTGCGGTAAAGTATGTCCGACAGAGGTGCTGTGCGAAGGCGCCTGCGTGTATAATCTGCAGGAGGTGAAGCCAATTGAAATTGGTCGGCTGCAGAGCTATGCTACTACCAAGGCCATTCAGGAAAATAAAAAGCTGTTTGCACCGGGTGCCGACAATGGCCGCCGGGTAGCCATCATCGGAGCCGGGCCGGCAGGTATTTCCTGTGCCTGTGAGTTACGGTCGCTGGGTTACGAAGTAGATGTCTTTGAGGCGCAGGCACAGCCTTCGGGACTGACGGTGTATGGTGTGGCACCATACAAAATCACGAACGAAGAAACCCTGGCCGAGATGGCGTATTTGCAGGCGCAGCTTGGCTACTCGGTGCAGTATAATTCGCCCATTTCTTCCCGTGAACAATTAGCAGAATTAGAAGCGCAATACGATGCTATTTTTCTGGGCATTGGCCTGGGCGAAACCAACGAACTGGGCCTGCCCGGCGAGGATAAAATAAACTGCACTGGTGCAGTCGAGTTTATTGCGGAGCTACGCCAGCGGCACCATGAAATAAAAGTGGGCCGCCGGGTGATTGTGCTGGGTGGTGGCAATACGGCCATGGATGCCGCTTCCGAATCGGCCCGGCTGGGGGCGGAGGACGTGGTGCTGGCTTACCGCCGGGGCAAGGAAGAAATGGGAGCCTATGAGTTTGAGTACGACCTGGCCAAAGGGGTAGGGGTGAAAGGCTTGTTCAACGTGGCACCGCTGGAAATTGTGGGCGAAGACTACGTGACGGGCGTACGCTTCATTCGCACTGAAACGGCCGGTGGTCGGGTACGGGAAATTGCCGGTTCGGAGTTTGAGCTACCTTGCGATATGGTGATTAAAGCTACCGGACAGGCTAAGCGCGCCGGCTTTATGAGTCTGATTCCGGGATTGGAAACGGATGGCAAGGGACGCATCGTGGCCGACGCAGTAACGGGACAAACGACTAACCCCAAATATTTCGCTTCCGGCGATGCCCGCAACGGTGGCGCCGAAGTAGTGAATGCTACTGCCGAAGCCAAGCTGGCGGCGCGGGGTATTCATGCTTTTTTGAGCAAGTAGTGCGGACTGTGGCTGCGCCGACCTTCGGTTGTAGTCCGCGAGTTGATACGATTTGCAGTTTTAAACCACCTTTTTCACGGACTACAAGGTCCGCGCTACTGCTATGCCTGACCTTTCCATTGACTTTGCCGGTATTAAAGCTCCCAACCCATTCTGGCTGGCTTCGGCCCCGCCTACCAACTCTGGCTACCAGGTGATGAAGGCCTTTGATGCGGGCTGGGGCGGCGCGGTGTGGAAAACGCTGGGCGTGCCCGTAGTGAACGTGTCGAGCCGCTACGGCGGGGTGAATTACCGCGACAAGCGTCTGGTAGGCTTCAATAACATCGAGCTGATTTCGGACCGGCCGCTGGCGGATAACCTGCGTGAAATTGAGGAAGTAAAAAAGCGCTTTCCCAACCACGCCGTCATTGCCTCACTCATGGTACAGAGCCGGCAGGAGTGGCACGACATCGTGCGAGCCTCGCAGGATGCCGGCGCCGACGGCCTGGAACTGAACTTCGGTTGCCCGCACGGCATGTGCGAGCGCGGCATGGGCTCGGCGGTAGGGCAGGAACCGCGCGTGCTACAGATGATTACGGAGTGGGTGATGGAAGTGGCCAAGGTGCCGGTTATCGTGAAGCTCACGCCCAATATTTCCGACATCACCGAGCCGGCGCAGGCCGCCCGTCGGGCTGGGGCCGATGCTATTTCGCTTATCAATACCATTCAGAGTATTGTGGGCGTCGATATCGACCAGTTCGCGCCCTACCCGATTGTGGACGGGCAGGGCACCAACGGTGGCTACTGCGGCCCGGCCGTGAAGCCCATTGCCCTGAACATGCTGAAAAACTGTGCCCAGCATCCCGACGTGCGCCTGCCTATCTCGGGCATCGGGGGCATCGAAAACTGGCGCGATGCGGTGGAGCACATCCTGCTAGGGGCCAGTAGTGTGCAGATATGCACGGCCGCCATGCACTTCGGCTTCGGCATTATCCGCGAACTGACATCCGGGCTGGAGGAGTACATGCTCGATAAGGGTTTCAACACCATCTACGACTTTGTGGGTAAGGCCCTGCCCAACGTGCGGCACTGGGAAGACCTGAACATGAAGTACAAGGTAACGGCCCACATCCACGAAGAGAAGTGCATTGGCTGCCAGCTCTGCTACACTGCCTGCGAGGATGGCGCCCACCAGGCCATCAAGCTAAATGCGGGCACCCGTGTGCCGGAAATCATCGAGGAAAACTGCGTGGGCTGCAACTTATGCTCGCTGGTGTGCCCGGTAGAAGAGTGCATTACGATGGACCGCACCGACGACGGCACCCAGCACCTCACCTGGAAGCAGCGTACCGAAGCGGGCACTGCTCCGACCGAATTCAACGACGAAAAAGCCGGCGGGCGCCACCACTGGGTGCCCGAGCCGGCCGCCGCGCTGGGCAAGGAGCGGCATAAGACGCTGCCCGGCCGGGCGCGGGTGATTAGTGGGGAGACGGAGGTACCTGCAGTTTAGCGGGCGGCAAGCCGGGCACCATTTCTGGCCCGCTGTTTGTTTTCCTGGCATCG
Source organism: Hymenobacter aranciens (assembly GCF_030580865.1). Lineage (GTDB taxonomy): Bacteria > Bacteroidota > Bacteroidia > Cytophagales > Hymenobacteraceae > Hymenobacter > Hymenobacter aranciens. The sequence continues at coordinate 33,585 of NZ_JAUQSY010000011.1, forward strand.
TTCACCTAACGAAAGCGCCCCGGCGCTCTGCCCTATGAAAACGAAACCAGTGCTTGTTCTTCTGGGCTTGTGCCTACTGTTGCTCAGTGGCTGTGTGGCCTCTACGGGGTATACCACTTACCGCCCGGTGCCGCCGCCCCCGCCGCGCTATTACTATGCCCCGGCCCGGCCGGTGATTGTGGTGCCCGCCCGCCGGGTGCCGCCGCCCGTGTACTACCGCGGCGGTCACGACCACCGTTACGGTCCCGCTAGCTACGGACGGGGCAACGGCTACCGCGGTGGCCCGCGCCGGGGCCGCTAAGCCTTCAGGATAGTACGTTTGAAAGCCCTTTCGCTGCCCGCGGAAGGGCTTTTCCGTGTAGCGCCGGGCGGTGGCGATGAACTGGCAGCGCTGGCCTGCGTATTTTCCGCCACTACCTTTGCGCATCATGAAAATCCTCTTAGTCGAAGACGAGCCGGCCGTGGCTGCCTTTCTGCACCAGGGCCTCACCGAGCAGCAACACACTGTGGACCTGGCAGCTGATGGCCTGCTGGGCCTCAGCCGCGCCCAGCAAACAGCCTACGACCTCATCATTCTCGACCAGCTATTGCCCGGCCTCAGCGGCCTGGAAGTGTGCCGCCAGATTCGGGCCCACGACCCCGGCGTACCTATCCTGATGCTCACGGCGCTGGGCGAAACCGACGATAAAATCCGCGGCCTCGACGCCGGGGCCGACGATTACCTGGTGAAACCATTTGCCTTTCAGGAGCTGCTGGCCCGCATTCGGGCGCTGGCGCGGCGGCGGCAGGACGCCCCGGCCGCCCAGGCCGTGCTGCGCCTGGCCGACCTAAGCCTAGACCCGGCGGCCAAGCGGGTGGAGCGGGCCGGCCAGCCCATTCAGCTCACGGCGCGGGAGTTTGCACTGCTGGAATACCTACTGCGCAACCAGGGGCGGGTGATGTCGCGGGTGAACTTGCTGGAGGATGTGTGGGAGACGAACTTCGACACGGGCTCGAATGTGATTGACGTGTACATCAACTTTCTGCGCAAGAAAATTGACCGCGACTTTGAACCTAAGCTCATTCACACCCTGGTGGGCATGGGGTATGTGATGAAGGCGGATTGAGTGAGAAGGCAGACGCTCTGATTTAATCTCTCTACCATGTCCATCCGCCTACGCCTGGCTTTGCAGTTTGCCGCCATTCTGGCGCTGACGCTGCTGTTGTTTGCGCTGGCAATTTATTTCTCGACGGCGCGCTCGCAGCGCGAGTCCTTTACCCAGAGTTTGTTTGCCCGGGCGCGGGTGGTAGCCCACGTGCACGTAGATGGGCTGCACCGCGATACGCCGGAAAGCCGCGCTTCGTACCGGCGCTATCTGCAGCAATTTTACCGCACGCTGCCGGAAGAGGCCGTGCGCGTGTACGATGCGGCCGACCGGCTGGTGTTTCAGGAGGGAGTGTTGCGGCGTAGCGCCGTGGTGCCCCCGGCCTGGCTGGCGGCCGTGCGCCACAACGGCCGCCAGGTGCTGGAGCCAGCCCATCAATATCACCAGACGGTAGGCCTGCTTTATCACGACCCCACCTGGGGCAATTTCGTGGTGGTGGCCTCGTCGGTGGATGCGGACAGCCGCGTCAAGCTTGAAACGCTGCGGAGCTTCTTGCTGGTGGGGCTGCTGGGCTCGCTATTCGTGGTGGGTATCGGGGGCTGGTTTTTTGCCGGGCAGGCCTTGCTGCCGGTGCGGCGCATGGTGCAGGAGGTGGACGGTATCACCGCTACTGACCTCACGCAGCGGCTGTCGCAGGCCGAAGGCGTCGATGAAATGTCGCTGCTGGCCCAGCGCTTTAATCAGCTGCTGGCGCGGCTCGAAACGGCTTTTGTGGGCCAGCGCACCTTCGTACGCGACGCCTCGCACGAGCTGCGCACGCCGCTGGCGGTGCTGATTGGGCAGTTGGAAGTGACACTGCTGCAGGCCGAGCGCAGCCCGGCCGAGTACCGCCGGGTGCTGGAAACCACCCTCGACGCGGCGCGCCGCCTCAACGACCTCAGCAACGGCCTATTGCAGATTGCCCGGGCCTCCGACGACCCGGCGCTGCTGCCACTGGCCCCGGTGCCGCTCGACGAGCTGCTGCTGCAGGCCCACGAGGAGGTGCTGCGCCGCTACCCCAAGTCCTGCGTCGATTTGGACCTGCGCGAGCCGCTGCCCTCGGCCCTGGCCGAACCATATCTCGTGATGGGCAACGCGCCGCTGCTGTTCTCGGCCATTCTCAACGTGTTGGACAATGCCTGCAAGTTCTCGGGCCCCGAAAGCGGGCGGCCGGTAGTGGCCACGCTGTCGGCCACGAGCAAGCGCGTGCGGCTGGAAGTGCGCGACCAGGGCCCCGGCATGAGCCCCGCCGACCAGGAGCAGGTGTACGTGCCGTTCTTCCGGGCCGAGGCCACGCGGGCAGTGCCGGGCCACGGCATTGGCCTGCCGCTGACCTCGAAAATAATGACCTTGCACGGCGGCAGGATAGGGGTGCGCAGCGCCCTGGGCGAGGGCACCACGGTGCGGCTGGATATACCGAAAATATGAAGTGACTGGGCGCCCACTTATTAAAAAAGCTTAATTGCGATTTAATTCGCTTTTAATGCTTCTTTAACCGCAGCTTAAGATGGCTGGTGTACCATTGTGGCCTCATCACCTAGTGGACTGATTTTCTATTAGTCTGACGCAATGGTTTCCCTCCCTAATACTCCTCAACCCGGCCAGTCGCTGGCCCCTACGCCCATTCCGGAACCGGCTACCGGCTTATTTAGTACCATTGGGCAGGATGCGCCGGCGGGGCTGGTGGTGTTTCTGGTGGCGCTGCCGCTTTGCCTGGGCATTTCGCTGGCCTCGGGGGCGCCGCTGCTGGCGGGGCTGGTGGCGGGCATTGTGGGCGGGGTGGTGGTGAGTTGGCTCAGCGGCTCGCAGCTGAGCGTGAGCGGGCCGGCAGCCGGCCTCACCGTGACGGTGCTGGCGGCCACGGCCACGCTGGGCTCGTTTCAGGCGGTGCTGCTGGCTACGGTGGTGGCGGGCCTTATTCAGATGGGGCTGGGGCTGGTGAAGGCGGGCGTGATTGGCATGTACTTCCCGGTGTCGGTGATTCGCGGCATGCTGGCGGCCATCGGCCTGATTTTGATTTTGAAGCAAATTCCCCATTTTCTGGGGGCCGACACTGATTATTTCGAAGATAACGACTTGTTTCAGTTCGATGGGCTAAACACATTCTCAGCCATTGGGGCGGCGGCTCAGCACATTGCGCTGGGCTCGGTAGTGGTGGGCACGGTGGCGCTGGGGCTGCTACTGCTCTGGGACTCGGCGCCGCTGAAGCGGCTGAAATTTACGCGGCTGGTGCCGGGGGCGCTGGTGGCGGTGGCCGTATCGGTGCTGCTCAATCAGCTGTTTAAAATCGTTGCGCCGGCCCTGCAGGTGCAGCCGCAGCACATGGTGAAGCTGCCGGTGGTGGCCTCGTGGCAGACTTTGCTGGGCGAGATGACTTTTCCCGACTGGGCGGCTATCAGCAACCCGGCGCTGTACGGCGTGGCCCTGACCATTGCGGTGGTAGCCTCACTGGAAAGCCTGCTCAGCGTGGAGGCCGTGGACAAGCTCGACCCCCACAAGCGCAAGACGCCGCCCAACCGCGAGCTGCTGGCCCAGGGGGTGGGCAACGTGCTCAGCGGCCTGCTCGGTGGCCTGCCCATGACGGCCGTTATCGTGCGCTCGTCGGCCAACATCAATGCCGGGGGGCAGAGCCGCCTGTCAGCTTTCATCCACGGTTTGCTGCTGCTGGCCAGCTTGCTGTTCCTTACGCCGCTGCTCAATCAGATTCCGCTGGCGGCGCTGGCGGCGGTGCTGCTGATGGTGGGCTTCAAGCTCACGGCGCCGGCCATCTACCGGGCGCAGTGGCGGCTGGGCTGGGGGCAGCTTATTCCGTTTGTGGTCACCATCACGGCCATCTTGTTTACCGATTTGCTGAAGGGCGTGGGCGTAGGGCTGGTAGTGGGCTTCTTCTACATCCTGAAAGCCAACGCCAAAGTAGCCTTCATCGAAGAACACGAGAACCAGCCGGGCCAGCTGTATTTGCGCCTGTCGGAGCACGTGTCGTTTCTCAACAAGGCCGGCGTGGTGCAGGCCCTGGAAAACCTTCCGCGCCATTCGCGGGTAATACTCGACGGCACCCGCTCGAAAGTAATTGACCACGACGTGCTGGAAGCCATTGAGTCGTTTCGGCGTATTGCCCCGGAGCGCGATATTGAGCTGGAGCTGCGCGGCATCCGGCCGGTGGAAGTAGCGGGCCACTAGCTAGCTTCGTCTTCCCATTTCAACAATTCCCACAGCAATGACTTCAATCGAAAAAATCCTCCAAAACAACAAAAAGTGGGTGGCTGACCGCAACGCCCGCGACCCCGAGTTTTTCCAGAAGCTGGCCACCGGGCAGCAGCCGCGCTACCTGTTCATCGGCTGCTCCGACTCGCGGGTGCCGGCGTCGGGCATCACGGGCACGGGGCCGGGCGAGATGTTTGTGCACCGCAACATTGCCAACCTGGTGGTGCCGGCCGATATGAACCTGCTGAGCGTGCTGCAGTACGCCGTGGAAGTGCTGGGCGTGCAGGACATCATGGTGGTGGGCCACTACGGCTGCGGCGGCGTGAAGGCGGCGGCGGCCAACAAGCAGTACGGCCTCATCGACAACTGGCTGGTGAACATCCGCGACGTGGTGCGGCTACACGAAACCGAACTGCTGCGCATCCGCGACGAGGAGAAGCGCCACCGCCGCCTGGTGGAGCTGAACGTGATGGAGCAGGTGCGCAACCTGGGCAAAACCAACATCATTCAGAACGCCGTGCGCAACAACAACAACGTGCGCCTGCACGGCCTGGTGTACGACATCGCCGACGGCGTGCTCAAGGATTTGAAAGTAGATACCGAGCAGCTCATCCACGACCTGGGCCCCATCTACGGCACCGAGGCCGTGCTGCCGGAGGAAGTGGATTCGGCCAGCTACGAGGGGCCGGAGCACGACCCGGCCGAGACGGAGTAGCCGGGGGATTTGCTTTTTTTCCTCGGTGGTATCGGCTATGAGCACCTGAGCTTGAAAACAAACGTGTCATTTCTTCCTGAAAAAGCGGCTGCCGGTGCTGGTGGCCGCTTTTTTTCGTAGTATTCGGGCGGCTAATCTATTTTTTTGTGCTTCTCTGGCTTGCAGCCGCTGTTTTATGGCCGACCTTCCTGCCCTTGCTGCCCGCTGGCAGCGCCTCACCACGCCGCTGGTGCCCGATGCGGCCCGGCGCGAAGTAGCTTTTCTGAAATTGACCGCGGCCTACGAGGCGCCGGGGCGGCACTACCACACCCTCACGCACCTCGAAAACCTGCTCAACCGCCTCGACGCCGTGCCGCTGCTCGATGCGGCGGTGGTGCAGCTGGCGGTGTGGTTTCACGATGCGGTGTATAACCCGCTGAAGTCGGACAATGAGGCGCGCAGCGCCACGCTGGCGCTGGACTTTCTGCGGCACTCCACGCTGGAGCCGGCGCGGCAGCAGCGGGTGGCCTTTCTCATCGAGCGCACCCACGACCACACCCAGCCCCAGCCGGCCGACGATACTGATTTGCTATACTTTCTGGATGCCGATTTGAGCATCCTGGGCGCCTCGCCGGCCGACTACCGGGCCTACGCGCAGCAGGTGCGGCAGGAGTACCGGCTGGTGCCCGACCTGCTCTACCGCCCTGGCCGCCGCAAGGTGCTGGGCCGGATGCTGGCGGCCCCGGTGCTGTTTCAGACGGCCGAGTTCCGGGCCGAGCTGGATGCGGCGGCCCGGCGCAATCTGGCGGCGGAGATGGAGGAGCTGGGGTAGGGGGATGTGCGGTAAGCTTTAGCTTGCCGGGAGTTGGGAGTTGGGTGTTGGGTGTTGGGTGTTGGGTGTTGGGTGTTGGGTGTTGGGTGTTGGGTGTTGGGTGTTGGGTGTTGGGTGTTGGGCTAGATTATCTGAATACCCAATACCCAATACCCAATACCCAACTCCCAACTCCCAACACCCAACCACGGCAAGCTAAAGCTTACCTCACATTTTTTCTTTCGGCCATCGCCAGCCCCAGCTGCGCCCAGTTGAACTTGTCGTTGCGGCCCAGGCGCACGAGGATGAAGTCGTTTTTGGGGTTGACGTAGATGTACTGGCCCAGCAGGCCCTGGGCGAAGAAGTCGCCGGCGGGGCGGGCGGTTATTTTGGCGGGCGGGTGGCTGCCTTTGGCGAAGTGGATTTCGGCGCTCGGCAGCACCCGGAACTCGCCGTGGCCAGTGGTGTCGGTGTGGGCTTCGAGGCGGCGGTTGTGCCACCACTGGTAGCTGTAGAGGTAGCCGTTGGGGGCCTGCTGGGCGAGGTCGTACACGGAGGCATCGACCCAGGCGCGGGGCACCACGGGGCGGCCCTGCCAGTCGCCGTGGCGCAGGTAGAGACGGCCGAACTTGGCGAAGTCGCGGGCGCGGGCGTTGAGGCAGCAGAAGGCTTTTTCGGTGTCGTGCTTGCGGCTATCCAGGCTCCAGGAGGCGTCGTACTCCATGCCCAGGGGCTGCCAGATTTTCTCCTGCAGGTACTGGGCCAGGGGGCGGCCGGTGGCGCGGGCCACGGCCATGCCCAGCAGCTGCGGGCAGATGCTGATGTACTCAAAGCGCTGGTCGGGCGCTTCTTTGACCTTTAATTTCCGGACGTACTTGGGCTGGTTGCGGCCGTAGTAGTACTTGGCCACGTCGCCGAAGGGGTTGAAATAGCTTTCGTTGTAGGCAATGCCGGAGCGCATCTGCAGCAGGTGGCGCAGGGTGACGGGGTCGAACTGCTTGGCGTCGAGCTCGGGCAGGTACTTGCGGATGGGGTCGTCGACGCTGCCGATATACTTTTCTTCAATAGCAATGCCCACCAGGGCCGACACAAACGACTTGGCGGCCGAAAACGACGGCACTTCCGACGCGGCGGCGTAGCCCTCGCGGTACTGCTCGTACACCAGCGTATCGTGCCGGATGACGAGCAGCGCCACCGTGCCGGTGTGCTTCAGCAGGCCCTCGAAGTCGTATTTCTTGCCCTTGAGGGTGACCTCGCGGGGCCAGGTGACCGTTTGCCCTGGCCGGGCCGCGTGAAACTGAAACGGCACCGGCGCCCGCGCGATGGGCCGGGCCGGAAACTTGCGGTTGTCGCGCAGGTCGGCGAAGTTGTAGAGGAAAAAGCGGCCGACGTGGCAGGCGGATAAGGCCAGCAGCGCGGCCAGCGCGAGGAGGAGGGAAGTAGCGCGGAGCATGGGGCAGGTGGAGGTAAACCTAAAAAATAACCACGCCCAGCACGGTGCCCAGCAGCGTGCCCAGCACCAGCAGCAGCAGGTAGGCCAGGGCCAGGAGCGTGGCTTTGAGCAGGGTTTTGCCCCAGCCCTGCTCATACACCCGGCGCAGGGCCAGCACGAAGTAGGGCAGTATCAGCAGCGGCAGCCAGGTGCTGACGCTGGTGAGGCCCAGCTCGTCGGTGAGCAGGCCCAGCATGAGCAGCACAAACAGCACGCAGTGCAGGTGAATGGTGAAGATGAGGTGGCCCAGGTAGTAGCGCCGCTGGCGCCGGTAGGTGGCCTGCAGCAGCAGGGCGGCCAGCGGCATGAGCAAAAACAAGAGGATGGAAGCCGTGCGGATGGCCACATGGGCGGTTTCGTCGGGCGAGGCATTGCGCCAGCGCAGGTAGCGGCTCACGCGCAGGCGGCTGAAGTAGGTGGGGGTGGCGCCCTTGCTGCGGATGAGGGAGTCGACCTGCCGGGAACTGGCGTGGTCGGGCAGCCGGGCCAGGTCGCGGGCCCGCAGCACCGAGTCGTTGCTGAGCGGCACGCGGTAGCCGGCGCCGCTGTCGAGCGAGTCGCCGCCGATGTTGATGCTGAAGAAGGGCTGCTTGGCCGGGCGGGCCGTCAGGCTGTCGGTGTTCATGTTGTACACAAACCCCCGCCGGACGGGCCGGGCGTGGGCAGTGCCTTCGTCGGTGCTGTGGCCCGCCACCCAGCCCAGCAGCAGAAAGAATACGAAGCTGATGAACACATACAGCCGGATGGGCGGCACGTAGGGCACCCGGTGCCCGGCCAGGAAGCGCCGCGTGAGCTCGCCGGGCTTGAAAAGCAGCAGCCGGGCGGTGCTGAACACCTTGCCATCGAAGTGAAAGACGCCTTCGAGAAACTCCTCCACCACGTGGCCCACGCGCAGGTCGATGGCGTGGTTTTGCTGCCCGCAGCGGGGGCAGAACTCGTCGGGCCGCGCGGGCTCGAACTGGTAGTGGCAGTTGGCGCAGGCGGGCTGCTTGTGGGCGGCGTGGTGGGCCATAGGGGCGGGGGCACGGGGTTGGAATGCCAAATATCAACGCTGCTGGGGCAAGATGCGCCTAAGCGGGGCGTTTTTGGGGGCGGGCGGAGAAGAAATAAGACATTCGCGGTGGCAATGTACCTTGCGCGTTCCATGAAGAGACTGTGCCTGTATCTGCTACTTCTGACGGCTGCCGTGGGCGGCACCAGCTGCGCCACCACGAAGCAGCCGCCCACCGTGACGGCCCCCGGGGTGGTGTATATCCGCGACAGCCTCTACCTGGACGAGGCCGAGGTGGCCAACATTCACTGGCTGGAGTACCTGTACTTTTTGCAGACGGATTCGAGCCGGGCGGTGTACGAAGCGGCTTTGCCCGATACCACGCTCTGGAGCAAGCACCGCCTGAGCTTGCCCGATACCGTGCGCGATGTATTTATGGACTATTACCTGCGCTTTCCGGGATTCCGGTATTTTCCGGTGGTGGGCGTCAGTCAGGCGCAGGCCGAGGCGTACTGCCGCTGGCGGAGTGCCAAGGTGATGGAAAACCTGTACACCTCCCGTCGCCAGCGCCGCCGGCTGCGCGACTACGACGTGCAAGTCAGCTACCGCCTGCCCACGGCGGCCGAGTGGGCGCTGGGCGCCAGCGGCCGGCTCGACCCGGCCCGGCATCCCTACGGCTACGAGCACCCACCCCGGCAGGTGCCGAAACGCAAGCGGGTAGACCGGGTGCCCCAGTGCTACAACCCGGTCGATTTTCCGGCCGGGGCAGCCTTCTTCCTCACCGAAGTCAACGTGCTGGAGCACCTGTATTACCAGACGGCGCCCGGCCAGCCGCCGGTGTACTTCCGGTGCGATGGCCCGCCGCGCCCGCCCAACCCCGGCACGACCATGGCCGATATCCGGCCCGATGGCAGCGTGAACCCGGATGCCGCTGGCGTCGAAAAAATCACCGACTACGTGTACGCCTACCCGCCCAACGGCTACGGCCTCTACAACATGATTGGCAACGTGGCCGAGCTCACCACCACGCCCGGCCAGGCCAAGGGCGGCTCCTTTGAGCACCCGATGGCGGCCTGCCGGCCCGGCACCTACCAGGCCTACGACGGCCCGCAGGAGTGGCTGGGGTTTCGCTGCGCCTGCACCATTCGGGTGCGGCGCAAGGCCAGCCGTACGGCACCGTAACACCGGGCGCAGGGGTGGGAAAAGCCGAAGTATTCAGGTAGCGCATTGCCGTGTCAAAAAATCCGCTTACCTTTTGGCCCTCATTCATCTCTCACCATTTACCCCACTACCTTACATGGCCCAACCCAAATACGCCGCCCGGTTCGAGAACTTCTTCCCGAACCTGCGCCTCAACCGCGCCGAATTTGCCGACATGGCCGAATTTACGCTCAATGCCCTGCGCACCAGCGGCAAGTACGCCGCCCTGGCCGAGGCCCTCGAAGCCGAGCTTCAGCAGTACCGCACCGCCCACGCCGGGCAGCTCTCGGGCGAAGGCCAGGCCACCACGCTCACCGCCAAGCAGGCCCTCACCGACTTCAAGGCCTACCTGAAAATGGTGGAGCGCAAGTACATCATCCCCACCTACGACGAGGGCAGCGCCGACTTCAAGGCCCTGCTGCCCAACGGCCGCAGCGGCTTGGCCAAAACCGCCCAGAACAAGGTGGAAGACGCCTTCACGGCCTTTCTCGACGCCATGGACGCCCGCCCGGTAGCGTTTCCGGAAGCCCTACGCCAGCAGGGCCGGGGCACCAAAGACCAGCCCGGCATCCTGGGCAACCTGCGCGCCACCCTCACGGCCGCCGACCAGGCTAAAAACGCCAGCGGCGCCCGCAAAATCGACCTGCACGACGGGCGCAAGGCTACGTGCGTGGTGCTGTTTAAGGTGTATGCCACGCTGCTCGTGGAGTTCTTTGATAACCCGGCCAAGGCGGCGCCGTTTTTTGATTTGAGCAAGGCTGGCCGCTCCGACGGTGGCCCGAAGCCGCCGAAAAATACCCAACCCAAGGCCTAAACGCGAAACGCCCGCTGCAACTGGTTGCAACGGGCGTTTCTTCGTGCGCGGGGCACTGCAACCGGTTGCAACGGGCGGCGCGCGACGGATTGGGGCATTGCAACCGGTTGCAACTGGCGGCGCGCCGCGAAACGGGCGTTGCAACTGGTTGCAGTAGGCTGCGGGTGGCGGATTGGGGTGTTGCAACCGGTTGCGGTGGGCTGCGCGGGACGGTGCGGGATGTTGCAACCGGTTGCAATGGCCTTGGCAGAATTACATGGGATTAGCTTGGTAGTCTGCCGCTGCTTCAGCTGCGTCAGCTTCCTGCTGCGCATCATAAACGTATTCTAAGCCGGGGGCTTCGATATGATGAATAGAGCAGTATACGCGGGTGCCACGGTCAGTATTCGGAATTGGCCAGGTAACAGTGGCGTGAGCATCCACTCGATTCATTAACACGTAGCGCGTTGTATAAAGACCTCCGTTAGCCTTGAAGTAGTTTACGGCTATCACATTATTTCGCAGTCTGTAGCCAGACTTGTTGTTGAACTGGAAATAGGCATTAGAGATGCCGCCGAAAGTGCCAGGAGTGTAGGGTAGCATATCTACTGCCAAGTATTCCAGAAAATGTTGACGATTCCAAGCGCGTTGCTGCTCTTTGCGTTCAATTTCTACCTGTGCAAGACGAGCTTTTTCTGCTTCGGCTGCTTGCTGAGCCTGTAAAGCTGCATCATCGACAGATGGGAACGGTTGAGTGGTAGTAGTCACCGGTTCGACATATGAAATGCTAGGGGTTCGTAAAACTCCACTCGTGAGTAGCAAAAAAGCCACAAGGGCTGCTACAGTTCCACCGCCTATTATCCATAATTTTCGGTCCGGTAGTACAGCCGATTTTTTCTGAGTTAAAGGAGGTGTGTAGATAGGCGTTTTGTAAGTAGGTGCAGAGGGAATAGAATTGTGTGCACTGCTATTCTGCGGAATGGGAGGTGGAGATTTACGTAATGGTGGAGGAAGTTTCGGCAATAACGCATGTACCTCTGATACCACTATTGCGGGTTGCCAATCAGGCATGCCCTCATGCCATATCATAGAGGAGGGTTTCAGCCCGTGTTTGGTCAAATCTGTTAGTACAAAAGGACCTGCTGGTTCTTGTCCATTGCTGATGTAGTACTGTTTCATTTTTAGATTGGTGAAAAATATGTTTGACCAAATGTAACAGTAGTTTCAGAACCAACAAAGCCTTGTTAATGCTAAACCGGCATGGATGAATAAAACCGACCTTTTCCCGCCGTATTTTTGTTGATTCCCGAGCGCTGCCACCCATTAGCGCAATCCATATAATCAGCGAAAATCAGTGATAGTCTGCATTGCCGAAAAACCCAGCGTCGCCCGCGAAATTGCCCAGGTCATCGGGGCCAAAAACCGGATGGACGGCTACTTCGAGGGCAACGGCTACCAGGTCACCTGGACCTTCGGGCACTTCTGCCAGCTCAAGGAGCCCGACGACTACGACCCGCAGTGGAAGCGCTGGAACATCCACGCCCTGCCCATGATACCGCAGAGCTTCGGCATCAAGCTCATGCGCCGCGACGAAGGCGTGGTGAAGCAGTTTCACACCATCAAAAAGCTGGTGGATGGCGCCACCGAAGTCATCAACTGCGGCGACGCCGGGCAGGAGGGCGAGGTCATCCAGCGCTGGGTGCTGATGGAAGCCAAGTGCCGCAAGCCCGTCAAGCGCCTCTGGATTTCGTCGCTCACCGAGGAGGCCATCCGGGCCGGCTTCCAGAACCTGCGCGACGGCAAGGAATTCGACTCGCTCTACCAGGCGGGCAAGAGCCGCGCCGTGGGCGACTGGCTGCTGGGCCTCAACGCCACCCGCCTCTTCACCCTCAAGTACACCACTTACCAGGACAAGCAACTCCTGAGCATCGGCCGCGTGCAAACGCCCACCCTGGCCCTGCTGGTGGACCGCTACCACGAAATCCGCAACTTCAAGCCCGAGCCCTACTGGGTGTTGCGGACCGAATACCGGGGCACGATGTTCAGCCACATGGCCCCGCCCAAGCAGGCCAAAGCCGCCGACGACGCCCCCGATGAAAAGGAGCGGCTCAAAGCCCTGGGCTACTTCGTGAGCGAAGAAGAAGCCAAGGCCGCCCTGGAAGCCGTGCGCCCCGCGCCGCTCACCGTCACCAACATTGAGATTAAGAAGGGGCGGGAGGCGCCGCCGCGGCTGTTCGACCTCACCTCCCTGCAGGTGCAGTGCAACAACCAGCTCGGCCTCTCGGCCGAGGACACGCTGAAAATCGTGCAGGGCCTCTACGAGAAAAAGGCCGTCAGCTACCCCCGCGTCGATACCACTTTTCTGCCCGACGACCAGTACCCGAAAATCCCCGGCATCCTGCGCGGCCTGCGCGGCTACGAGGGACTGACCGAGCCGCTGCTGGGCGCCAAGATTCCCAAGACGCCCAAGGTTTTCAATAATAACAAAGTCACCGACCACCACGCCATCATCCCGACCGGCGCGGCCGGCCCCGGCGGCGGCATGGAAACCAGCGTGTACGACATCATCACGCGCCGCTTCATCGCCGCCTTCTACCCCGACTGCGAGGTAAGCAACACCACCGTGCTGGCCGAGGCCGCTGGCTACCCCTTCCGCGTGCGCGGCCGCCAGATTCTGAGCCCCGGCTGGCGCGTCGTCTACGGCGACCCCGCCCAGCAGCAGGCCCCCAGACCCGCGCCCGCCGCCGGCGAGAAGCCCGCCGGCACCGAGGCCGACGACGACGTGGTGAGCACCATCCTCCCAACGTTCGTGCAGGGCGAAAGCGGCCCGCACGTCCCGAAGCTGGACAGCAAGATGACCCAGCCGCCCAAGGACTACACCGAGGCCATGCTACTGCGCGGCATGGAGACGGCGGGCCGCAACATCGACGACGAGGAGATGCGCCAGGCCATGAAGGAAAACGGCATCGGCCGCCCCAGCACCCGCGCCGCCATCATCGAAACGCTGTTCAAGCGCAACTACATCCGGCGCGACAAAAAGCGCATCCTGCCCACGCCCACCGGCATCGAGCTCATTGGCCTTATCCGTAACCCCACCCTGAAATCGGCCGAACTGACCGGCCAGTGGGAGCGCAAGCTGCGCCAGATTGAGAAGGGCGAACTGTCCTCAGAGCTATTCCTACAGGAGCTCACCGGCCTGGTGTGCGAGATGGTGCAGGAAGTGAAAAGCGACGGCAGCGGTAAGCTCGTCACCTCCGGCAGCGCCGAAAAAGCCGTGGCCGAAGCCCCAACACCCAACACCAAAAACCCAACACCCAACACCCAAAAGGCCGCCAAACCCGAAACCGCCGGCCTCGGCACCTGCCCCAGCTGCAAAACCGGCCACATCCTGCGCGGCAAAACCGCCTTCGGCTGCGCCCGTTTCCGCGAGGGCTGCCAGTTCCGCCTGCCGACCGATTTTCAGGGCAAGAAGCTCAGCGACCCGCAGGTGAAAGCCCTGCTCACCAAAGGCCGCACGCCCGTAATGAAAGGCTTCATCGGCGCCGACGGCGAGAAGTTCGACGCCGCCATTGTGCTCAATCCGCAGCAGCAGCCCGAGCTGCTCATCACCGCCGGCCGCGCCCCCGGCGCCTCGCCCGACTCGGGCCAGATTCCGTGCCCCGTGTGCAAGCTCGGCACCATGCTCAAGGGCAAAAGCGCCTACGGCTGCTCCCGCTTCCGCGAAGACTGCCAGTTCCGCGTGGGCTTCGAGTGGGGCGGCAAGGAGCTCACCGAAACGCAAATCAAGCAGCTGCTGCGCCGCGGCGAAACGGGGCTCATCAAAGGCTTCGTGTCGGCCAAAACGGGCAAGAAGTACGACGCCAAGCTGAAGGTGGACGAGGGGCGCGTGGTGCCGGTGTTTGAGTAGGGGCGGGCTGGCGGCCGTCAGACGGCAAGCCCGTTAGCAACCCTGGGGTTGGTGGTACACGTAGAAATTTTGACTACATTTAGCCCGTCTTCTTTCACCCGTTCACTCCCAACCCGATGAAACTACGCTTACTCCTGGCCGCCGCTGGTGGCCTGCTCGGTGCCACTCAGGCCAGCCACGCCCAAACCGCCGCCTGGTGCCCGCCCGGCGCCACCTGGCATTACGAGGTGCAGACCCTGGGCGGTTCTTTCCCCGTTACGCTGCGTTATGCGGGCGACACGCTAGTGGGCGGCCACCAAGCCCAGCGGCTGCGCTACAGCGACTCGTCGATGCCCACGAAATATGTGCGGGTGTCGAACGACAGCCTCTACAGCTGGCACAATGGGCGCTACGTGCTGCTGTACCGCTTCGATGCCCGCCCCGGCGACTCTTGGCAGACCTACGCGGGGCACGCCTACGGCATCTGCCCACAGGCTCCGGTGACGCTGACCGTGGATAATGTGGGTACGCAGGTAATCGGTGGCCGGCCTCTGCGCTGGCTGAGCGTGCGGGTGAGCGCGCCCAGCCAAGGAGGCGTACTTCGCATCTACGACAGCATTGGGAGCATAAATGGCTGGCACCCGTATGCGCCCACCTGCGGCGGCACCGACCCCGACTATCTGTATTTGCGTAGCTTCGAGGCGCCCAACTGGCCCACCGTGGGCGTGGGCGTGGGCACCACCGGCCAGTTGCAGGTGCTGGCCACGGCCGAAGCCCGCGCTGCTCAGGCCAGCTTCACGGCGTACCCGAACCCTACCACCGGCCTGCTCACCCTGGAAATTGCGGCCCCGCCGGCTGCCGCGCAGGTGGTAGTGCGCGACCTCACCGGGCGGCAGCTGCGGCGGCAGGCCCTGTCCGCCAGCCGCCAGCTCGACCTGCGCGGCCTGCCTAGCGGCAGCTACCTGCTGACGCTGGAAAGTGCGGGCCAGCCGGCCCTTACCCGGCGCATCACGGTGCAATAACCGGGCACTAACCGGCCGGAAAAACCAAAAAAGCCCGCCGTAAAACAGCGGGCTTTTCCAATGGACAGGGCTCTCGCCCATGAGAAAACTTATCTAAAACGCTACCCCGAACGTGAGTCCCGAGCGCAGGCCAAACCCGGTGAAGGGGCCGGCGTCGAACGACTCACTGTGGCCCAGTGATTCTACCTTGATGTCGCCGCCGTTGTACGACGGGCCGAGGAAGAAATCGAGCGAGAATCGGTCTTTCAGCAGCAGCTGGTAGCCCGCCACCACGCCGCCGCCGTAGGTATTGAGCTTGCCTTTGCTCGTGACGTTGGTGCCGTCGTCGAAAACGTCCTCCACCGTCAGCGTCAGATTCTGGTAGCGCAAATACGGTGCCACGTAGAAGCCGCGCAGGGCGCCCTTCTTCTCCGACAGGTACATGCGATACTCGGGCGTGAGGGCGAAGCCGCTGATTTTGGTGTCGCCCACCTTCCAGTACGTCACCAGGCCGCCGAGCTGGGCGCTGCTGCTTTCGGTGAGCTTATGCTCGAAAAAGAAGGAGCCGGTTTTGACGAGCGGGCTGAAGATATTAACCTTCAAAACGTTGTTTTGGGCCTGGGCCCCGGTGGCGGTGGCCACGAGCAGCGCCGCGGCAAGCAAAAGCTTTTGCATGAAAAAAGGGAAAATTGGTGGTTGAAATCGAAGAAAAAGCGCCGCAGAAAAGGCGAGAAAAACCAGGTCCGTTTTGACGATGCAAAGTTGGGCGGCGGCCGGGCCGGCGGGCGTCACGGGAAGCCGGTATTCGGAGCTACTGGAAAACCAGTATTTTGCGGCTTAGCCCTTGAATTAGGGCCGTTAAGGCGCTAGGTTTGTCTTCGTAATCCCGGTTTTATCATGCGTTTTCGTATTCCTGAGCTGGCCCGCCACGGGCTGGTGCTGCTGGCTTGGTCGCTGCTCGGGCCGTGCCCCCGGGCCCAGGCCCAGCGGACCTCGCCCGCCGATTCGCTGCGCGTGCATCAGCTCATTACCCAGGCCAAGCAGGTGGGCTCCGACACCCTGCGCCACCGCCAGCTGCTGCAGCAGGCCCTGCGCCTGAGCCAGGCCGCGCACTACGACTACGGGGTGGGCACCACTTATAATGAGTTTTCCATCCTGGCCTCGACGCGCTCCGACTACCCCGCCGACAGCCTCTACCTGCACCGCGCCCGGCAGGTGCTGCAGGCCCTGCAGCGCCGCCAGCCCACCGACCCCCGCGTGATTCGCAAGCTGGCCGACGTGGACGGCAACTGGATAGTGCACCTGCAGCGCACCGGCCGCTACGCCACCGCCGTGGAGGCCATGCTGGCCGCCCTCGACTACCAGCGCCAGCACAAGCTGTATGCCACCCAAGTGATTACTTACTACAACATCGGCGCCACGCTCGCCGCCCTGGGCCAGCGCCGCCAGGCCGTGTACTACTGGAAAGAGGGCCTGCAGCTGCGCCCCCAGGCCCCCGAGCAGGGGGTGCTGGTGCTGCTGGCCGCCAGCCTGGCTTCGTATTACAACGACAGCAAGGAGCTGCCCGCGGCCCGGAAATACCTGGAGCTCTGCCAGGAGCTGTCGAGCGAGGAGGCGGGGCGGCAGTACCGGTTTCAGTACCTCTGGATGCTGGGCAAAAGCGAAATGGACCAGGGCCACCTCAACTTTGGGGTGAAGATGCTCGACCAGTCGCTGAGTCTGGCCCGGCAGCAGGCCGGCGTCGACGACGTGGGCGTGCTGCTGATGGAAGCCGCGCGCGGGCACATGCAAATCGGCCACTACGAACAGGCCCGCCTCTACCTGCGGGAGGCGCTGACAATATTCCGCAACAGCAACATGCCGGAAAAAAAGGACATGTATGAATCCCTGACCGAGGTAGAGGAAAAAACGGGCCATCCCGCCCAGGCGCTGCACTACCTGCGGCAGCTCAACACCTTCAAAGACAGTTTGGCCAGCGTGGAAGTGAAAACCCAGCTCAACGCCCTCGAAACCCAATACCAAACCCGGGAAAAGGAGCAGCGCATCCGGCTGCTCCAGCAAAACCATACCCTGCAGGCCCGCGAGCTACGGCGCCAGCACCAGCTCACGTACGGGGCGTTTGCGCTGGTGGCGGCGCTGCTGGGGGCGGGGGGCCTGGGCTACGCGGCGCTGCGCAACCGGCGGCAGCTGGAGCGGCAGCAGCAGCAGCTGCAGGCCCAGAAAATCCAGGAGCTGGAGCAGGAGCGGCAGCTGCTGGCCACCGAGGCCATGCTGCGGGGGCAGGAGGAGGAGCGCAGCCGGCTGGCGCGGGACCTGCACGACGGGCTGGGGGGCATGCTCTCGACGGTGAAATTGTACCTGGGTTCGGTGCGGGGCAATGTGGTGCTGCCCGAGGCCAGCGCGCAGCTGTTTGCCCGTTCGCTGGAGCACCTGGACGGCTCCATCAGCGAGCTGCGGCGGGTGGCGCGCGACATGATGCCCGAGGCCCTGCTCCAGTTCGGCCTCGTGCCCGCCCTGCGCGACATCTGCCAGGCGCTGGGGCACCGCGAGCAGTTGCGGGTGCAGTGCCAGGCCTATGGGCTGGAAGAACAGCGCCTGCCGCAGCGCACCGAAGTAGTGGTGTACCGCCTCATACAGGAGCTGCTCAATAACGTACTCAAACACGCGCAGGCCAGCGAAGTACTGGTGCAATTGATGCGCGACGGCAACCACATCCAACTGGTGGTGGAAGACGACGGCCAGGGCTTCGACCCCGCCACCGTGCGCGGCGGCGTAGGGCTGCGCAGCATCCAGGCGCGGGTCGATTACCTGCGCGGTACGCTCGACCTGCAAACGGCCCCCGGCCAGGGCACCACCACGACGATTGACTTCGATGTGCCGCCGGGGTCGCTGGTAGAAGAAGCCAGCCGCAGCGCCCGGTTTACCGATTAATTCACTGACAATGTTGATGGCATCGTTTCGTCGTTTGCTGCGGGCCGGTTGCCAGGCGGCGCTGCCGCTGGGCCTGGTGCTGCGGCCAGCCCTTGCCCCGGCCCAGCCGGGTCCGGCCGATACGCTGCGCTTCAATGCCTTGATGGTGCAGTTTGAGCGGGCCTCCCCGGCCGATACGGCGGCCCAGCGCCGCTATCTGAGTCAGGCGCTGGGACTGAGCCGGCGGGTGCGGTATGAGTTTGGGGAAGGGGCGGCGCTCAATGCTTTGTCGTACGTGGCCTCGCTACGCAACGACACGCTGGCGCACCGCCGCCTGCTGCAGCAGGCCCGGCAGCTGCTGGTGCCGCTCTACCGGCGGCACCACAATCCGCGCGTGGGTCAGGTGCTGGCCGCCAACATTAACAACCAGGCCAACGACCTGCAGGTGAAGGGCGACTACCAGGGCGCCGCCCGCGCCATGCTCGACCTTATTGCTTACCTGCGCCAGGCCGGCGCCCACGAGCTGCTGGTGGTGGCCTACTACAACCTGGGCGGCGTGTTCTTCTCGCTCGACCAGTTCGAGCAGGCCATCTACTACTGGAAACAGGCCCTGGCCCTGCAAAACCAGGTGCGCGACGCGCCCGTGCTGGTGGTGGCCGCCGCCAACATCGCTAACCACTACACCGCCCACGGCCAGTTTGCCCAGGCCCGGCCTTACCTCGCGCAGGCCGCCGCGCTCTCGGCCCGCCCGCCCGGCGTCCAGTACCGCGACCAGTACCTCAACGCTCAGGGCAAGTATGAGTTGGCGCAGGGCCGCCCGCAGCAAGGCGTGGCTCTGCTCGAACAAGCCCTGACCCTGGCCCGCCGCCGCGGCGACCCCAGCATCATCCTGGCCATGCTGCCCGACGTGGCCGAGGGCCACCAGCAGCTGGGCCACTACGCCCAAACCCGCGCCTACCTGCTCGAATGCCTGAGCCTGACCGCCGCCGCCGGCGACGTGGACCAGACCGTGGAGCTCGAAGCCCTGGCCGAAGTGGAGGAAAAACTCGGCCACCCCACCCGGGCGCTGGCTTACTTCCGCCGCTTCCACACCCTGCACGACAGCCTCAACAGCCTGGAAGTCAAAACCCGGCTCAACGACCTCGAAACCCGCTACCGCACCCGGGAGAAGGAGCAGCGCATTACATTGCTACAACAGCGTCAGCGCCTGCAAGCCGAGGAGCTGCGCCTGCAACACCAGCTCACCTACGGCGCTTTCGCCCTGATAGTAGCGCTGCTGGGGGCGGGGGGGCTGGGCTACGCGGCGCTGCGCAACCGCCGCCAGCTGGAGCGGCAGCAGCAGCAGCTGCAGGCCCAGAAAATCCAGGAGCTGGAGCAGGAGCGGCAGCTGCTGGCCACCGAGGCCATGCTGCGGGGACAGGAGGAGGAGCGCAGCCGGCTGGCGCGGGACCTGCACGACGGGCTGGGGGGCATGCTCTCGACGGTGAAATTGTACCTGGGCTCGGTGCGGGGCAATGTGGTGCTGCCCGAGGCGAGTGCGCAGCTGTTTGCCCGTTCGCTGGAGCATCTGGACGGCTCCATCAGCGAGCTGCGGCGGGTGGCGCGCGACATGATGCCCGAGGCCCTGCTCCAGTTTGGTCTCGTGCCCGCCCTGCGCGACTTGTGCCAGGCCATCGACGCGGGCGCCGGGCGCCGGCTGGGCAGCGAAGCCGGCGGCCCCCGCGTGCAGTTTCAGGCCTACGGGCTGGAGGAAACGCGCCTGCCGCAGCGCACTGAAGTGGTGGTGTACCGCCTGGTGCAGGAGCTGCTCAATAACGTGCTCAAACACGCCCAGGCCAGCGCAGTGCTGGTACAATTGATGCGCGACGGCCGCCACATCCAGCTGGTGGTGGAAGACGATGGGCGCGGCTTCGAGCCCACCACCGTGCGCGGCGGCGTAGGTTTGCGCAGCATTCAGGCGCGGGTCGACTACCTGCGCGGCATTCTCGACCTGCAATCGGCCCCCGGCCAGGGCACCACTACCACCATCGATTTTCACCTGACCGCGCCGGAGGCGCCCGCCCTCGAGGCAACGGTCCGAACCGCCGAAACGTCATCCCTGGTCTAAGCTGCCATCTATCGTCCTCGTCTTTTACCCGCCCACTCTCTGCTATGGAACCCATTCGCGTCCTGCTCGTTGACGACCACCGCATGGTGCTCGAAGGCCTGCGCGTGCTGCTCGAACCCCTCGAATACATCGACGTGGTGGGTAGCGCCGCCACCGCCGCCGAGGCCTTCGCCGTGGCCACCGCCACCCGCCCCCACGTGGTGCTGCTCGACATCAACCTGCCCGACCTCAACGGCATCGACGTGTGCCAGCGCCTCGTGGCCGAGCAGCCCGCCATCAAAATCATTGCCCTCACCACCCTCAACGAGCGCAGCTACCTCACCCGCATGCTGCAGGCCGGGGCCGTGGGCTACGTGCTCAAAAACGCCCTGCCCGAAGAGCTGGCCGAGGCCATCACGAAGGTGTACGCGGGCAAAAAATTCTTCAGCGACGAGGTGCAGGACCTTTTGCTGCTGCCCGACCCCGCCACCGCGCCCGAGGCCGCTGCGCCCATCCTCACGCGCCGCGAAAAGGAGGTGCTGGCCTTCATCGCCGATGGCCTCACCAGCCAGGAAATGGCCGACCGCCTCTTCCTCAGCCCCCTCACCATCGAAACTCACCGCCGCAATTTATTGACGAAATTCGACGCGAATAATACTGCAACGTTGATTAAAGCAGCGGCCCGTTTGGCGCTGATTTAGAGTGAGCTATTTGTTGGAGTTTTTCAGCGCCAGGCAGTAGTGCAGGCGCAGGCTTACCTGGTGGTAGTGGTCGAAATTAGACGCCGCGTAGGGCTCGATGCTGAAGCCGGTATTGGGCAGGTAAATGCGGGCGCTGGCGAAGCCCAGCGTAGAACTGTGGTAGAATGTGGGGGTAAACGGCATGCCGGCGATGCCCGCCAGCAGGTGCCCCCGGCTGAACCCAAACCCTGAGCCTATGCCCAGCCGCATGGTATAGGGTGCCGCCGCGTGGAGGCCGTAACCGGCATCTGCCTGCCCGAAAAACTTCTGGCGCCGCCCGTACCAGAACATCAAATCCGGGGCTAAGTGACTCAGGCCATTCACACCGGCATCGGTCGAAGGGGTGTTGGCCAGCTGCCCCACGTGTAGCCCCACCCGGTAGCCAAATTCGCGCCGACCCGGCCCCGTCCGCTCGCCAGCCATAAACAGGTTAATGCTGTACAGGGCCTGCCGAAGCGTGGTATCGGGCGAGTAGGTAGTCGTTGAGCCATAATCGTCGCGCGTATCCACCCCGATGCGGTCGGTGCCCCCGCTCACACCCAGCCCCACGGTATTCACGGCGCCCGAGGTCTTTTCGTTGAAGCGGTAGGCGGCTTCGGCGCTCACTACGTAGGTGCGGTGATTGTACACTTCGGGTGGCTCGCCGCAGCCGGTATTATCGGCATCGTCATACGTGGTTTGCCGGGCGCCCACGGTAATGGTCAAGTCTTTACCCTGATTCGCGCTGGAGTCGGCGGGCATCGTTTGGCTGGTGAGCAGCAGCACTATGGCCACCAGGCCCAGCGGGGCCCGCAGCCAAGCGGGCGAGCCGCCGTTTGGTAAAGGCTGCGCTTGCAGCAACCAGGCACCTGCTTCCATTGCCAGCACGGCCAGCAGCAGTGCTTTAATTACCAGCACCTCGGGTAGCACCAGCGCGCCCGGCCCCAGCAGAGCGGCTACCAGCAGCAGGCCCGTCAGCACCAGCAGGTGCCGCGTGGGCTGCCCGGCCGGAGCTGGGGCCTCTGTTGCCACGGCGCGGCCTTTATACCACGCCCAGGCCGCCAGCGCCAGCAGGCCCACCGGCAGCAGCACCCACTGCACGGCCAGCAAACGCACGCCGCCCAGCTGCAGCATCTGCGCGCCCACGGGCTCCCCGGCCGGGTCGCGCCAGCTTTCCAGCAGGCCGCGGCCCAGCAGCAACAGGCCCGCACTCAGCAGCGCCCAGGAACCGGCCGGCCAGTGCCGGTGGCGCGTAAGCCACAGTGTGGCAGCCGTGCCCGCGCACAGCAGCAGCGCCAGCAGCTGCGTGGGCAGCACCGGCAACGCCGCCGGCGCCGTGGCCGGGATGAGGCCCGCCGCCACCTGCGCCCACCACGGCGGCGTGCCGGCCGCGTACACCAGCCCCGCGCCGCTCACTTCGCCGAAGCAGCAGCCGGTGAGTAGGCAGCCTACGCACTGCACCGCCAGCGCCGCGCTCAGGGGCCAGGCCAGTGCGTCGAATACCTGCCGGCCCAGGCCCAGCCAGCGGTGTAGGGCTAGCAGCGCGAGGCTGCCCAAGAGGCTGCCGCCCAGCACCGAGCGGGCGGGTTCGAGCGGCCAGTGGCCTTCGCGCAGCAGCGGTCCCCAGGCCGCCAGCGGCATCGTAATGAGCTTCGTGCCCACGATGAAGGCCAGCAGGTAGCCCGCCAGCAGCACCAGCCAGGGCCGCAAAGGGAAATTGCGCCGCCAGCCTTCTATCAGCGCACCCAGCACCAGCGTGAGAATGGCCAGCACGTAAAACGTCGTGTAGTAGTGGCCGTGGGGTATGTGAGCCTGCATAGGAATGAGTGCCAGCGGGGTGGTGAGGTAGATTGCTACTGGTTGGCGAATCTACGCGCAGCTAAGGTTAAAATACGCCCTGACTTTCGGTAAATACGGACGTGAAAAACAAAGCCAGCGCCACAAAATATTCCTCACAGGCACAACCTTGCGTTCGGATAAAGGGACTTTTGATGCTACTTTTTCGAGCCGGCGAATGGCCCAAAAACAAAAGCGCCGCCCGGTACTCGGGCGGCGCTTGGGCTCCAATGACGAGGTCGTTTATTCTTTCACCCAGCGGCCGCGCCAGGTTTCGCTGCCCAGCCGGGCTTCCACCACGTACACGCCGGCGGCCAGCTGCGGGGCGTTGAGTTGCGTTGGGCCGGCGCTCACGGCTTGCTGATGCACGACGCGCCCGGCCAGGTCGCGCACGAGCACGGTGCCGGGGCGGGCGGCCTCCAGCTGCAGCGTGGGGGCGCTGCCGGGGTTGGGCAGCAGCGTGAGCGGGCGGGCGGCGGCCGTTGCCCGGGCAGCCAGCACGCCCAGCTGGCCGTTGTCGTCGAGGCTCTGGGCGTAGATGCCGCCGTCGAGGCGGCTGTCTGACCACACGATTACCAGCTGATTGCTGGCGAAGGGCGGCACCGAATAGTCCTGCTTTTCGCTGTTCACGTTGCTCAGGGCGATGATGCCGCTGCCGGTGGGGAAGGCGTGGGTACCGCCGGTGTAGGTCACCTTAGTGGAGGTCAGCCAGCGCTCCAGGATAGTGGTATTTTCGGAGTAAATGACGATGAGGCCGTTGCCGGTGTCGCGCAGGGCCTGAACGGCGTAGTAGCGGCCGCTCACGGGCATCACCTGTACGCCGGCGTTGGTGAGCAGGCGGTTGCCGGTGGCGGGGTCGAGGCTTTGGAAGAAGATGCCCGAGTCGGACTGCGAGGAATTGGTGGCGTTGAGGCCCACGTAGAGCTGGCTTTGGGCGGCCACGTACTGCAGCTTGCCCTCGAAGCGGGCGGTGGCGGTGCCGGTGATGACTTCCACGCCTTCGGGGTTCCAGAGGGCGCCGGTGGCCGTGACGTGCTGTACGTACACGTCGCCGAGGTTGGCGTTGGCGGGGTTGCCGGTGTTGAAAGCCAGGAAGTAGCCGCCCGCGCCGTCGCTCACCGGCTCGGCGAAGTAGGCGAAGCCGGTGGTTTTGGTGCTCACCTGCACCGGGGTGGCCCACACGGCGGCGCCCGCAGCGTCGTAGCGTTGGGCGAAGTAGGTGGAGACGCCCAGCCCGAAGCCCGAGCGGCGCACGAAGTGCATGATGAACTCATCGCCGGTGGCGGGCACCGGGATGGCGCGCTCGCTGCTGGCGGTAGCATCCACAATGCGCTGCGGGGCGGGCCAGGCCGGCGTGCCGGCGGGCGAAAACTTCTGCCAGGCCACGGCCGGCTTGCCAACGTTGCTGTCCGAGTTCCAGGCCACTACCACGTTGCCGCTGGGCAGCACGCCGATGGTGGGCGCGAGGCCGCTGCCGGCGGCCGGGTCGAGGAGCGGGATGCCGTTGGCGCCCCAGAGCTGCTGGCCGGTGGGGCTGACTTTGTAGATGACGCACTGCATGGCGCCGCTGCGCTGGTCCTGGAAGGCCAGCAGGGCGTTGCCGGCGGCGTCGCTCTTGAGGTCGTAGCGGAAGGTGGCGGTGGTCTGGGGCTGGTTGCTTACCAGCAGGCCGTTCGGGCCGAGCAGCTTGTTGCCGTTGCGGTCGAGCAGCTGCAGGTGCATGGTGTAGTTGGTGCTGGGGCTGGTGGCAAACCACGATACCCAGGTGCCGCCCGCCGGGCCGGGCGCGCTGAGGGGCGCTTCCTCGGCGGTGCCGGTGGCGTCCTGCACGGGGGTGTTGAGGAGGATGTCGTTGGTCCACTGGGCCTGGGCGGGGAGGGCGAGGGCCAGGACTGCAGAAAAAAGTAGGGGTTTTAACATGGGGAATGCTCTTAAGAAAACTGAAAAAGAACTGTCATGCTTCATCTGGCGTACACGCAGTGAAGCACCTTATCACGCTGGAACGATTGGGTTATTGCCTCGTTCCGGCGTGATAAGATGCTTCGCTTTGCTCAGCATGACAGGTGCTAGCCGCGCGTGTAGAACGGCTCGATGGTGCGGAAATAGGGGTTGACGCCTTCCTCCGAGTTTTTGTCCAGCACCATCAAATCAACGAACTGGAACTGGGCGGTGTTGCCCTGTAGCACCGGGCCGAGCTCCTGCATGAAGGCGGGGTCGGCGCTGGTGGTGGTGAAGGCGAGGAGCAGGCGGGGCACTTCGGGCTCGTGGCTCATCACCATCTGAGCCAGGTAGGCTTCCTGGATGTGGTCCTGGGCGGCGCACCAGGCTTTGATGGACTCGGCGAGGGCGGTGGGGTAGTCGGCGGGCTGGCTGAGCATCACCTGGGCTTCGCCACCGGGCTGCGGGGGCATGGGGCCGGTGAGCTGGCCGGCGAGCAGGGCGGCAATTTCCTCTTTGGGCAGGGGCTTGCCGGCCGGCGAGAAGGGGTTGAGCACGCAATCCTGGCCCTGCGTCATGCTGAAGAAGGCGTGGCCGGGCACGCGCACGTAGCTGACGGGGACGTCCTGGCCGCCGTCGGTGAGGCGGGCGGGCGAGGTGAAGATGGGCAGCTTGCCGTCGTTGAGAATCTGGAGCTGAATTTCCTGGCCCTCAGTGATGGTAACCTCGCCGGGCTCCAGGCCTTCTTTAGGCGCCAGAATCATCAGGATTTCCTCCTGCAGCAGGGCCTGGTAGAAGGGCGGGCGGGCCTGCTCCTCCGTCACGGCGAGCAGCAGGAGCTGCTCGAGCACGTTCTGTGGCTCGAAGGGGAACTGCGGAATCTGCGGCTCGCTGGCGTAGGCGGGCTGGGCCGGCGCGATGGGCTCGGCCGGGGCCGTGTACTTGGAGCCCTGGTAGCGGGGGCCGCTGGCGGCGGCATCGGCCGGGGTGGTCGGCGCGGCCGGATTGGGGGTGGCCGACGGGGTGGAGGCGTCGGCGGGTTTGTTTTTCAGGAAATCGAGGAGGCCCATGATAGAGGGATGGTTTAGACGTGCAAATTACGCGGAATGCCAGACTTTACCGCCAGAATTATTGCGGGCAGGCCCGGAGCTGCTCGTCAACTTCGGCAATGGTGCGCGGGGTGGCGTGGTTGCCGAAGTGGTTTTCGATGTAGTTGAGCAGGTTGGTGAGCTTGGCGGGGCTGAGCTCGGCGTGGCCGGGCATGACCTGATTGTACTGGATGCCGTTGACGGTGATGGGCCCGGTCTGGCCCTGGCGGATGAGGCAGGGAAGGTAGTCGCGGTGCTCTTTCAGATAATCGGCGCCGGCGAGGGGGGGGATGAGCTGGGCGAGGCCCTGGCCCTGGTCGCCGTGGCAGCTGGCGCAGTGCTCGGCGTAGAGCTTTTCGCCCTGGTTCTGCTTGTTGGTGAAGCAGGCGGGGAGGAAAAGGAGAAGGAAAAAAAAGCGGCGGAGCGGCATGGATTCTTAACAAATAACTGCTTTGTTGCCGGGTGTTGGGTTTTTGGTGTTGGGTTTTCGTACGCCACCTAACACCTAACACCTAACACCTAACACCTAACACCTAACACCTAACACCTAACACCTAACACCTAACACCTAACACCTACGGCTTCCGCTCCTTCATCTCGGCCAACAGAATTGGCAGCTCCTTGAGCAGGCGCTCGACTTCGGTTTTGTTCAGACTATCATACAGGCCGCGGATGTGGCCCTGGTCGTCGACCAGCGCGAAGGTGCCGTTGTGGGCGAAGCCGCCGGGGGCTTCCTGGTCGGGCATGGCGGCGGTGAAGTAGGCCTTGGCGAGGGCAAAGACGGTGTCTTTGCTGGTGGTGGCGAAGTGCCACTGTTGGGCATCGGCTACGCCGAGGCGGCGGGAATATTCGCGCAGCACGGCGAGCGAGTCGTGGTCGGGGTCGATGGTGTGGGAGAGGAAGGCCAGGCGGGGCTCCTGCTTATACTTTTGGTACACTTTGAGCAGCTCGCCCTGCATTTTGGGGCAGATGCCGGGGCAGGTGGCGAAGAAGAAATCGGTGATATAGGCCTGGCCGGCGAAGGATTTATTGGTGAGGATTTGGCCGTGCTGGTTGGTAAGGCGGAAGGCGGGGGCAGTGGCGAAGATGGTGTCGGCGGGGCCGCCGTCGGGGCGGGGCACTACCTCGCGCTCGCCGAGGATGGGCAGGCGCTGGGGCTTGTCGTCGGCGCAGGCGGTGAGCAGGCTGGCGGCCAGCAGGAGCAGGGGGAGCAGGCGCATGGCGGGGCTATTTGGCGGCTTGCTGGAGGAAGGTTTGGGCCGAGTCGAGGCTGGACTTTTGCTGCTGGGCCACTTTTGCCAGGATTTGCTGCTGCTGCTGGAAGTAGGCCAGGCGCTGGGCGTCGGCGGTGGTGCTGTCGGGGGCCTGGTAGGCGTGCATCCAGCTCATCATGGCGTTGTCGGCAGCCTGGAGGCCGCGCAGGTAGGGGGCGGCGGCCTTTGGGTCGGTGGCTTTGAGCTTTTCGCGCATGGCCATGAGGTTGTCCATCTGGGCCATGAGGGAGTCGTGTTGCACCATCACGGCTTCTTCGGCGGCAACGATGGGGGATTGTTGCTCCTGCTCGGCGGGCGGATTGCAGGCATTGAGGAGGCCCAGCGCCAGCAGGCCCACGATGGGCAGCAGGCCCAGGTTTTTCAGCGAAACGTTCATGCGGCAAAGGTACGGCGCGGGGCGGGGGAACGGGAAAAACGCGACCTGGGTGCGGAAGCCGTGGCGTGGGTGCGGAAACCTGTGGCGTGAGTGCGGAAACCTGTGGCGTGAGTGCGGAAATGCGTGACTTGGGTGCGGAAGCTCAGGACTTGGATGCGGAAGCTCGTGGCGTGAGTGCGGAAGTTCGTGACCTGAGTGCGAAAACCCAGGGCGTGACAGCGGAGCCCGGGGCGTGGGTGCGGAAACCCGGGGCGTGGGAGAAATGAGTGGGGGCGTGGGGGCGGAAAATCCGGAACCTGGGCCGGAAGAAATGCGGAAGGGAGTAATCAAATGAAGCGTGGTGGCGGTTGTTTGCGTAAGCACTACTGTTCCGTTTACCCTTCCACTTACTTAAAATGACCTCTCGCACCCTGGGCCGCTCCGGCCTACGCGTTTCCGCCCTCGGCCTCGGCTGCATGGGCATGTCTGATTTCTACGGCCCGACCGACGATGCCGAAAGCCTGCGCACCCTGCACCGGGCGCTGGAGCTGGGGGTGTATTTCTTCGATACGGCCGACATGTACGGCCCCTTCAAAAACGAGGAGCTGCTGGGCAAAGCTTTTAAAGGCCAGCGCGCCGACGTAATTCTGGCCACCAAGTTCGGCATCGTGCGCGACCCGAACGACCCCACCAAGCGCGGCATCAACGGGCGGCCCGAGTACGTGCGGGCCAGCTGCGAGGCCAGCCTCCGGCGCCTGGGCACTGACTACATCGACCTGTACTACCAGCACCGGGTGGACCCGAATACGCCCATCGAGGAGACGGTGGGGGCCATGAGCCGGCTGGTGGAGGAGGGCAAGGTGCGCTTCCTGGGCCTGAGCGAGGCGGCGCCGGCCACCTTGCGCCGGGCCGTGGCCACGCACCCCATCGCGGCGCTGCAAACCGAGTACAGCCTCTGGAGCCGCGAGCCGGAGGACGAAATCCTGCCCACCTGCCGCGAATTGGGGGTGGGTTTCGTGCCCTACTCGCCGCTGGGTCGGGGCTTCCTGACGGGGCAGATTCAGAAATTCGACGACCTGGCGCCCGACGACTATCGCCGCCACAGCCCCCGCTTCGAGGGCGAGAATTTCCAGAAAAACCTCGATTTGGTGGCCCGCATCAACAAAATGGCGGCGCAGAAAGAATGCACGCCCGGTCAGCTGGCCCTGGCCTGGGTGCTGGCGCAGGGCGACGACGTGGTGCCCATTCCGGGGACCAAGCGGGTGAAGTATCTGGAGGAAAACGTGGAGGCGCTATTTGTGCAGCTGTCGCTGGAAGAGTTGGCGGAGCTGGACGAGATTGCGCCGAAGGGCGCGGCGGCGGGCACGCGGTATACCGCGGCGGGGATGGGGTCGGTGAATGGGTAGGTAGAACGACAAGCTCCCCTCCTTGGAAAGGAGGGGATGTTCAGCCGCCGGCTGAACGGGGGTGGTTGGCCCGGTCGCGCCGGTTGGGCGCACCCTCACCCCCTGACCCCCTCTCCTGCGGAGAGGGGGCACCGGTCTTGCGCGGATAAAAAATTGAAAGCAGCGCGTTAAAAGGTGTTTATGCCTTTTAACGCGCTGCTTTTTTAGTTTAATCGTCGGGCTGTCGCCTCTTTTGGTGAGGGCCGCCCAGACGGCGCGAACGGCGCGGACGGGCGAACCACCCCCGTTCAGCCGGCGGCTGAACATCCCCTCCTTTCCAAGGAGGGGAGTTTCGTTCTTTCAGCCTCAACGGCTACCCATTCACCGACGGCAGCAGGTCAATCCAGCCATCTTCGCTTACCACTACGGCCAGCACGGGGTACTGGCTGCTATTGACGTAGCGCAGGGCGGAGTTGAAGCGCGAGCCGCGGGAGGAGTCGCCTTTTTCGGTGGCCAGGCCGTCGAGGATAGAGCCGATGGCGTAGCACATGCCATTGGGCTCGATGAGCACGGCGCCGTCGATGTTGGTGACGAGGCGCAGGACCGAAGGCGTCATGATGCGGGGCACCACGCGGAAGCTCTGGCGGCTGAGGCGCTGGGCCTCGTGGGCGGCGCCGGCCGAAATGACGAGGATGGTGCCGGTGGGCTGACTGGTGGCCGATTTGGCCAGGTCCCAGAGGTAGTCGATGCTGTCGTGGTTGAGGGTGGGGAAGACGAGGGCAGCCACGCGGGCGAAGTTTTCGGCGGCCACCTTGCCCTGGGGCAGGCGCGGGGTGTTGCTCACCACGCGCATGAGCACGTGGCCGGCGTGGCTGACTTCCCAGCTGTAGTGGTTGGTGAAATGCACCGTCACGAGGGGCTCGTACTGGCTGTCATTCTCCGACACGGGCTGGCCCAGGCCGAAGATGTGCGAGGCATCGGAAATCAGGGCCGTGTGGCCTTCGCTTAATTCCAGGAGCTTGCGCACAGAGCGGTGGTCGCGCAGCGTGACGGGCGTTTCGAGCGTGAGCACGGGCACCACGGCCGGGTGCAGGCGCCGGCTCACGAGCAGCGTGCCGATGCCCTCGTCGCCCTCGTGGCGCAGGGCGGCCACGCCATTGCAGGCATCGTAGAGGCCGTGGGTGCTGCCCGGCGACACGCCCAGCATCAGCCGGCGGCCGGCCGAGCGCAGCAGCTCGTTGTAGTCGCGGTCGAGCATCGGCTGGTCGTTGTCGGCCGTGTCGGCTTCGCGCAGGGCGCGGGTGCAGTCGTGTAAGAACTCCAGCACGGCCGCGTGGGGCAGGTTGCCGGGGCGGGTGTGGCTTTGCTTGGGCAGCACGTAGTAGCCGTCGTAGCAGTCGCCGGCCAGCTGCAATACTACGGTCACGAGGTAGCCCTGCAGGCTGACGGGGGTGGAGCAGAACGAGCAGCGGTTTTCCTGGCGTTCCTCGTTGAGGGCGCAGAGGGTTTCGGAGGTGGCGCGGCACATGAGCTCGTACCAGTGCTGCTTTTCGAAGCGGTCGTGGTCGCCGGGGTGCAGGTGGTACACGTTATCGCGCGGGCCGGCGTTGGCCTCGGCGCTGGCGGCGCGGGCTTTCACCTGGGCAAAATCGTCGGGCTGGTAGCGCACCGTGGGCGGCTCGAGCTCCACGGCGCCGGGCTCGTCGCCCTCCTTGGCGGCCGCAAAGCCCAGCAGAAACACCTCGGGCCGCAGGTTGCGGTCGAGCAAATTAAAAACGCCATCAGCGAATAGCTGGGCTGAAACTCTAAAGAGGCTTTGGTGTTCCCACATCGGACAGAAAAGCGGCCGGCACCCCGGCGTAGGGCTCAGCAATACGCATCCCTACGCAGAAAAACCGGCAATAGTGGCGTTTTGTCTTAAAACTGCCTTAAAATAGCGCGTTCGCCATGGCAATCCGGCGCCGCTTTGCGTATCTTCGGACAGCCAAGCCCGCCCCTGATGTTGCCCTAAACCTTACCGACTATGCCCTTACTTGACATGCTGTTGGTGCTGGTCGTGGCACTGTCGTTTATCCCCCTGCTCACGGGCTATTGCGCCGCCACGCGCGACCGTTCCTTTTGGCTGTGGTTTGCGCTGGGCTGCGTGCTGCCCATCGTCTCGTTTTTCCTGCTCACGGCCCTCATCGCCCGTGATGAGCTGGACCCCGGGCGCCGGCTGCTGAATGAGGCACGGCAGATTTTGCGCGATGCGGCGGAGGCGAACAAGGCTGAGGGCTGAAAGAACAAAGCTCCCCTCCTTGGAAAGGAGGGGATGTTTCAGCGTAGCTGAAACGGGGGTGGTTCGCCCGGTCGCGCCGTTAGCGCCGTCTGGGGTTTTACCGCAATGAAAAATAGTTACTGCCTTGTTCTGACGGCGCGGCCGGTTCAACCACCCCCGTTGGCTTCGCCGAACTTCGTTTCGGCGCTCTTCGCGCCTCACATCCCCTCCTTTCCAAGGAGGGGAGCTTGTCGTTCTGCCAGCCACTGCCGCACCGCGTTGGCCACCCATGTCCCCGTGCTGAAACAGCCTTGCAGCAAATAGCCACCCGTGGGTGCCTCCCAGTCCAGCATCTCGCCGGCCAGGAAGGTGCCGGGGCGGCGGTGCAGCATCAGGCCCTCCGTTAGCTCTGCAAAAGCCACGCCGCCGGCGGTAGAAATGGCTTCATCGAGCGGGCGCAGGGCGGCCACGGGCAGGGGCAAGGCTTGCAGCAGAGCGGCTAATTCTTCGGGTGGAAGGGTGGCTACCTCCGGGCGGATTTCGCGCAGAAGCGTGGGTACGGGCGCGTTCAGGCGCAGGGTTTTCTTGAGAAAATCGGCCAGCGAGGCCTTGCCGCGCGGCTGGCGCAGGCGGGCGAGCAACTCGGCCGGGGTGAGGTCGGGCTTGAGGTTGAGCCAGAGCGTGGCGGGCTGGCCGGTGGCCAGGGCGGCGCGGACGTGCGGCGTCAGGGCGTACACGGGCGTGCCTTCGAGGCCGTAGTCGGTGAGCATGAGCTCGCCGCGCAGGGTGGTGCCGGCGTCAGTGCGCAGAGCGATGTTTTTGAGGGGGGCGCGGCCGACTTTCTCCTGGAAAAAGGCTGACCAGCACACTTCGGCGCCGCAGTTGGCGGGGGCGAAAGGTATCACGGCCACGCCTGCTTCGCGAAGAATCGGGGCCCAGGCGCCGTCGGAGCCGGTTTTAGCCCAGCTGGCGCCGCCCAGGGCCAGCACCGTGGCGGCGGGCTCCAGGGTGAATTCCTGGCCGCTGGCTTCGCCGCGCAGGCGCAGGCCGTGGTCGCCCGCGAAGCCCAGCCAGCGGTGCCGTACGTTGATTTCGACGCCCAGCGCCCGCAGGCGGCCCAGCCAGGCGCGCAGTAGGTCGGCAGGCTTGTGCCGGGCTTCGGGGAAGATGCGGCCGCTGGTGCCCACGAAGGTGGCAATGCCCAACTCGGCGGCCCAGGCGCGCAGGTCGGTCGGGGAGAAGTGGGTTAATAGCGACTGAAAACGTGCCGCCTCGGCTCCGTAGCGGCTGGCGAAACGGCTGGTTTCTTCGGCATTGCTCAGGTTGAACCCGCCGTGCCCGGCCACCAGAAACTTGCGCCCGACGGTGGCCTGCGCCTCAAAGAGCTGCACGCGGTGGCCGGCTTCGGCCAGGCGTTGCGCCGCCATCAGGCCAGCCGGGCCGCCGCCGATTATAACCACAGTTTGCAATGAAGGAAAGAAAAAAGCCGCGAAGCGGCGGGACGTTGGTAGCAAAAGTAGTGGCAGAGCAATCAGAGCCGCAAAGCGGCGGCACGTGGCGCCAGGTAAACCAGGTAAATAAGTGCCGCCGCTTTGCGGCTCTGGTCAACTCAGCATTGGTATGATTACCAACATATCGCCGCTTCGCGGCTGTTTTTACGCCTCGCTTTCCTGAATCAGCTGATTCCGGTAGCGCACCAGGATGGCCGATTTCAGGATGAATCCCAGGTAGCGGCCGTCTTCCTCGCACACGGGTAAGGCCCAGGCATTGTGGCGGTCCAGCAGCTCCAGGGTGTGCTCCAGGTCGTCGTCGGGGCCTACCACGGCGGGGGGCTGAATCATGAGCTCGCGCACGCGGGTGGTGGTGTAGTGGGCGTCGTCGAAGAGGGCGTCGCGCACCACATCGAGCGTGATGACGCCAATCAGGCGGCCGCCGGCTTCCACTACCGGAAACAGGTTGCGCGAAGCGTGGCGGAAGGCATCTACCAGCTCGCCCAGCGTGGCGGTGGGGCGCACAGGGATGAAGTCGGTTTGCAGCAGCTGGCGCGGGTCGAGCTTGGACAGCAGGCCACGGTCGCGGTTGGCGTACACGTCTACGCCTTTCAGCGTTAGCTTGCGGGTGTACACCGAGTAGGGCTCGAAGTACTTGGTAATGAGATAGGAGCTGCTCGTAACCACCATCAGCGGCACAAACAGCGCGTAGCCACCCGTGATTTCGGCGATGAGGAAGATGGCCGTGAGCGGCGCGTGGATGACGCCCGCCAGCGTGCCCGCCATGCCCAGCACCACGAAGTGTACTTCGGGAATCTGAATCAAACCGCTCATGTTAATCAGACGGGCGAAAAAGAAACCTGCCAGCGCCCCCGAAAACAGCGAGGAGCCGAACATGCCCCCGTTGCCACCCGCGCCTACGGTGATGCTGGTAGCCACCACTTTCAGCAGCATACTGAAGAGCACCAGCACCAGCAGCATCCACGGGCTATTATCCTGGTAAACCGAGAATATACTGCCGTCCGTCAGCTTCTGGGCCTGGCCGGCCAGCAGCAGCTCCACGGTGGCGTAGCCCTCGCCGTAGAGCGTGGGAAAGAGAAAGATGAGTCCGCCCAGCGCCGCGCCACCTAGCAACACCTTGCGCCAGTCGAGCCCCGGCCAGCGCTCAAACAGCCGCTCGAACCAGTGGTAGGAGCGAATCATGTACACCGAAAAGAAGGCCGTGAATAGCCCCAGCAGCACGTAAAACGGCACCGCATCGACCGGCCAGCTGGTGGTGATGAGTACGAAGGGCTGCCCGGCGTAGAGCGCCTTCGAAACCACGGTGGCCGTGGCTGAGGAAATGAGCAACGGAATGAAATACTGCGCCGGCAGCTCCAACAGGATGGTTTCGACCGCAAACAGCACGCCCGCAATGGGCGAGTTGAAGATGGCGGCCACGCCCGCCGCCGCCCCGCAGCCTGTGAGCAGGCGCCGCCGCCGCCTATCCAGCCGCAGCACCCGAGCCGCATTGGAGCCCAGCGCCGCGCCTGTCACGGTAATTGGGGCCTCAGTACCGGCCGAGCCGCCAAAGGTGACCGTGAGAAAGGCCGTGATGAGCTGCGAATACAGCTTGGAGCGCGGCACGATGCTGCCTTCGCGGGCCGTGTTGTAGATGATGGGGCCGATACCCCGGCCCAGCTGTCCGCCCAGCAGGTATTTGGTTACCAATACGGTGAGCGTAATGCCCACCACGGGAAACAGCGACAGTGCGAATACCCGCTTAGGCTCGTCGATGCCACTTTGCAGCAGAGTGGCCCCGGCCTGGATACTGGTTTTTAGCAACACGGCCGCCAAGCCCGCGCCGGCTCCCACAAAAATGCTCAGTATGAGCATGTACATCCGTTCACTTACATGGCGGCTCCGCCAGCGCAGCAGCGGACGCAACAAGCGGTGAACGGCGTTTTGGGACATGGCAACGGAAAGGGTGGTTTTTAACCAACGCAAAAGCGCGGCTTGCAGATGCCTGTTTTATCAGAGTGCAATCGGGCGCCGGCCGTTGCAACGACTCCCCAATTAATTGAGCGCAGCAATAGTAAACCGGTGGTTTTGTGCGAGGCAAGTTAAGGGGAATGAGCAGCTCACTCAAAAATAACCCGGCCGGTTTTCGGGTGAAAAAAATCGGGTTCCTATCTTTCGGCCCGGTTAGCCGATTGGCAGCCGTGTTGTTCTGCATTCTTCATGACCGATTCAGCCGACCCCAAAACTGCGCTTTTCGCCGAAATATCCGCCCGCCTGCGCGGCCAGGGCTTCACCATTGCCCGTCAGGACCAAAGCCGTCCCTGGGGTGGCTTCTTTGTGCTCGATGAAGCACAGGCCCAGCAATTTGCTGATGCCTATTTCGATGGTCTGTCGGTTGACAGACTGCGTATTTCGGGGCAGCTCAGCCCCAAAGTGCTGCTGGTGGCGCCCCACCAGCGCCTGAGCTGGCAGTACCATCACCGCCGCGCCGAAATCTGGCAGGTGGTGCAGGGCCCGGTGGGCGTGGCCACCAGCCCCACCGATGCCGAGGGCGAAGTGAAATCCTACGCCCCCGGCGAGCGCATCGTGCTGCAACAGGGTGAGCGCCACCGCCTCGTGGGCCTCGATGGCTGGGGCGTGGTGGCTGAAATCTGGCAACATACCGACGCCGAGCGGCCTTCCGATGAGGATGATATTGTGCGCGTGCAGGACGATTTTGGCCGCTAGCGGTTGTTAACCGAACGACACTAAAAAGAACATGTCATGCTGAGCGCAGCGAAGCATCCTCTCAGGCTTGAACGAAGCAGTAATTCAATCGTTTAAACCTGAGAGGATGCTTCGCTGCGCTCAGCATGACAGATATAAAAATTTACTCTAACCCGACTCAACAAAAAATGAGCGAAACCGCCCCCATGACGCTGGCCCTGGGCTCTTACCAAGCCGCTGTCGATACTAAAATCCAGGAGCTTACCGCTGCCGACTTCAACTCCCGCTTCTGGCAAAAAGATGCCACCTTGTGGACCTCCGACGCTGAGGCGCAGGAGAGCATCCGTAGCTTCATGGGCTGGCTGCGCGTGGCCGAAGACCTGAAAAAAGCCGTTCCCGAAATCGAGGCTTTCGTGGAGGAAGTGCGGGCTGCCGGCTTCAAGCACGTGGTGGTAATGGGCATGGGCGGCAGCTCGATGGCGCCCATCGTATTCGAAAAAACCAGCGCCCGTAGCGACAAAGGCCTGCCGGTGTCGATTCTGGATACTACCAGCCCGGGCACGGTGCGCGAGATTGAAAATTCGGTGCCGCTAGCTGAGACGCTGTTTGTGGTGGCCAGCAAGTCGGGCACCACGGCCGAGCCGCTGGCGTTTGGCGACTATTTCTACGCCAAGCTCAAGGAAATCAAGGGCGACAAGGCGGGCGAGAACTTCGTGGCCATCACCGACCCGGGTTCTAAGTTCATCACGGCTGCCACGGCCGAGGGTTACCGCAAAATCTTCCTGAACTTCACCGAAGTAGGCGGCCGCTTCTCGGCCCTGACGTATTTCGGCCTGGTGCCGGCCGCCCTCTATGGGCTGAACATCGGCGAAATCCTGACCCGCGCCCTGCGCATGATGCAGGCCACCGGCGCCGATGGCGCCACCGAGCACAACCCCGGCCTGGAGCTGGGCACCGCCCTCGGCGTGCTGGCCCAGCAGGGTCGCGACAAGCTGACGCTTATCGTGCCGCCGGCCCTCGACAGCTTCGGCCTGTGGCTGGAGCAGCTCATCGCCGAAAGCACGGGCAAGCAGGGCACTGGCATTCTGCCCGTAGCGGGCGAGCCGCTGGCCGACGACCTCGGCGTGTATGGCAAAGACCGCGTGTTTGTGTACGTGGGCTACCAGCCGGCCATCGACGCGGCCAATGCACCGAAGCTGAAAGCTTTGCAGGAGGCCGGCCACCCGGTTATCACCATCCTGATGCAGGATGCGCTGGACCTCGGGGCCGAGTTCTACCGCTGGGAAATTGCCACGGCCGTGGTGGGCGTCGTGCTGGGCATCAACCCCTTCGACCAACCCAACGTGCAGGCTGCTAAAACCGCTACCGACAAGCTAATGAAAACTGTGGCCGAGGAAGGTAAGCTGCCCGCCGAAGAAGCCACGCTCAGCGAAAACAACCTGAGCTACTACGGTAGCACTAAAGGCACCGACGCGGCCGCGCTGTTGCAGCAGTTCTTCGGCCAAGCCCATCCCGGCGACTACGTGGCTATCCAGGCCTACCTGGCCGAAACGCCGGAACTGAACAAGGAATTTGACGAGCTACGGGCGAAAATTCAGGCGAAGCTGCACGTAGCTACTACGTTCGGCTATGGTCCGCGCTTCCTGCACTCTACTGGGCAGTACCACAAGGGCGGGCCGAACACCGGCTTGTTCCTGCAGTTCACCGGCGACAATGCCGTGGATGTGCCGCTGCCCGGTCGCTCCTACACCTTCGGCACGCTGCAAAGCGCCCAGGCCCAGGGCGACCTGACGGCTTTGCGCGACTATGACCGGCGGGCCCTGCATATTCACCTCGGCGGCGATGCGGCCGAGGGGCTGAAAACGGTGCTGGCGGCGTTGTAGTTGAGTTAAAAGTTAAAAGTTAAAAGTGAGGAGTTAAAAGACTAGTCTTTTAACTCCTCACTTTTAACTTTTAACTTTTAACTCAATAAAAAGGGGCGTCGACTGAATTTCAGTCGACGCCCCTTTTTATTGTTTAAGCGAACTGCTTACAGCTCCATAATATCCTCGTTCCAGAGGGTGGGCTCGGCTTCGATGAACTCGTTCATCATGTCGACGCACTCCTGCAGGTCGAGGTCGATGACTTCGACGCCGTGGCTTTCCATGAATTCGCGGGCGCCGTCGAAAGTGCGGCTTTCGCCGACGATGACCTTGGGGATTTTGAACTGCACGATGGTGCCGGCGCACATGAAGCAGGGCATCAGGGTGCTGTAGATGACGGTGTCGCGGTAGCTGCGCTGGCGGCCAGCGTTGGTGAGGCAGTCCATCTCGCCGTGCTTAATGGCGGAGTCTTCCTGCACGCGCTTGTTATGGCCGCGGGCCACGAGCTGGCCATCGCGCACGAGTACCGAGCCGATGGGAATGCCGCCCTGCGAGCGGCCCAGGCGGGCTTCGTCGATGGCGGCTTGCATGAATTGGTCCATGAGGTTTTCTAGGGGTGTTAGTGGATGGGAAAGTAATGAGGAACTGTCATACTGACGAAGGAAGCATCCTCTCGCGCCAGAAGGGTCTGCTGCCTCGTTGATGCGCGAGAGGATGCTTCCTTCGTCAGCATGACAAACGCGAGGGCAGCAGGCTTACCGGGCACAAATCCCTTTGTAAGGGCAATGCTCGCACTTGGTGAAGTCGTCGGTTTTGCGGATGGGCTCGGCGGGGTCGAGGATTCGCAGCACAATCTTACGGACTAAATCTTCGGAAACGAGGCGGAAGTCTTCGCCCTCGGCGGTGAGGAAGCTGAGGTCGGCGGAGAGGAGGCCTTCGTCGAGGTTGCGGAGGGAGAGGATGGCGGTGTCGGCGGTTTCACGGTCTTCGGTGTGGGCCAGCATGAGGCGGTAGAGCCAGAGCTGGCGCACTTTATCGGCGCTGCTGCTGGCTTCGTGCAGCAGGCGGTCGACGGCTTCGGCTGGGCTGAGCCGGTCGCGGTAGCCGCGCAGCTGGAGGTCGTTTTTCTTGACGAGGCCGGACTTGTAGTCGACCACGCGCAGGCGGCCGTCGGGGAGCTGGTCGACGCGGTCGGCGAGACCGAAGAGGCGCACGGCGAGCTGCTGGCGCTGGCCGGGCACGTCGACGAAGACGGTGGCGGACAGCGCTTTTTCGAGGCCGAAGAGGCGGATGGGGAGCAGGCCGGGCTGGTGGAGCTGGCTTTCGAGCAGGCGCACGACGAGGCGGGTGGCTACCTGGCCGTAGACGTGGTTGAGGCCTTCGTCGGCGCGGGCCTGCTTTTCGGATTCTTCCTGGCGCAGGGCGGCCTGCACTTCGGTATCGGCCCGCTTGATGAGCAGGGGGATATCGGCGGCGGTGATGGGCTGGGCATCCTGCTCGTAGGGCTTGAAAAGCATTTCGAGCGCCTCGTGAATCATAGTTCCGAAGGAGCTGGCTTCGAGGGTTTCCTCGACGGCTTCGTTTTCGTGGAAGCGGGCTACTTTGGAGAAGTAGAAGCGCAGGGAGCAGGCCAGGAAGTCGTTGAGGCGGGAGGGGGAGATGTTGCGTTCGAGCACGCCGCGCAGGGCGGCGAGCATTTCGGGGTCTTTTTCCAAAACCAGGTCGCCGGGGCTGGTCGGATTTGGGTGTTGGGTGTTGGGTATTCGGTGTTGGGTGTTGGGTTCTTGTTCCCTAATACCTGACACCGAACACCGAACACCCAACACCTCTGCCGAAGCGGCCTCTACGGTCAAATCCTCAAGAATTAATTGCGGGTTCTGCGGCTTCAGGTCATTCTCCAACTGCAGCAAAAACCGGCTTCTTTCTCCGCTCTTGATTCCTTCGGCGCCGGGGAGGACGTGGACCAAATCGACCCGGCGGGCGCGCTGGAGCAGGCGCCAGAAGTTGTAGGCGGTGATGGCCTCGGCGTCGGCGTAGGTGGGGAGGCGGAACTCGGCGAGGAGGTCGAAGGGGAAGAGCGACTGCTGCTTTTTGGGGGCGGGCAGGATGCCTTCGTTGCAGCTCAGGATGATGAGGTGGTCGAAGTCGAGGGCGCGGGTTTCGAGTAGGCCCATTATCTGGACGTCGGCCAGGGGCTCGCCCGAAAATGGCAGGCGGGTGCGGGCCATCTGGTCGTAGAGGAAGCGGCGGAAGGAGCGTACCGAAAGCCGCTGCTCGTGGCACTCGAAGGCCGAGTCGAGCTGCCTGACGAGGGTGTAGAACAGGAACAGGTACTCGGCTTCGATGCCGGTTTGCTTGTCCGAATACACTTGCTTGAGCAAGTCAATTAGCGTGTAGCAGGCGCGGATGATGTCGTCGCAGTCGTCCCAGGTTTTGAAGAGGGCCTCGATGAGGGGGTGGTGCTTGCCCAGCTTGAGCAGCTCGGTGGCGGGCAGCAGCACGAGGTTGAGGCGCACGATTTCGCGGCAGATGTGGTCGAGGACGTGGTGGTACTTGTCGTTGGGGTCTTTGTTAAGAAACTGCTGGTAGCGGCGCAGGAAGGGGTGGCTGAGCAGCTTGGTGACGGCCAGGTGGTGGTAGCGGGGCACGCCATAGCCGGTTTCCTCGCTGCCCTCACGGATGCCGGTGAGGTGGACTTCGAACAGTAAATCAACCAGATTGAACAGCGGGGTGCTCTGGAAGCTCAGGCCCATGGTGACGTTGAAGTCGGGCACGGCGTCGGGGGGCAGGCCGTGGAGGACGGGCTGGAGCAGGGTTTCGTCGGGCAGGACGACGGCGATGCTGGCCTCGGGGTACTGCTGGCGGGCTTCGGCGAGGAGCTGGCCGGCCAGCTTGCCCTGCATGCTGGGGTTGGCCACGCCGAGGTAGCGGACGTGGTGCGGGGTGCCGCGCAGCCACTCCACGCCGCCGCCGACGGCCTCGCGGGGGAGGTCCCACTTGCTGAAGTAGCGGCGCAGGTGCTGGCCGGCGCGGTTGGGCGAGTCGGCGTCGAGGTAGAAGGGGTCGGCGTCGAAGCGGACTTCGGCGCGGCCGGCGGTGCGGAGTAGGTTGATTAGCTTTTCTTCGGACTTGGAGAGGTTGCCGAGGCCGACGAAGATGTGGCGGGCGGGCGGCGGGGCGGTGGTGTCTTCGAGCTGCTTGCGGATTTTCTTAACGGCGGTGCGGTAGGCCAGGCCGGGGTAGGCGAGGTGCTGGGCCAGCATGCGGCGCTTGAGCTTATGGTAGACCTTTTCGAGCTGGTCCCAGAAGCTGAACGAGCGGCGGGCCACGCCGTTTTCGGGAAGCTGGTCGAGCTGCCAGCGTTCGAGGGCTTTGGCCTGGGAGAGGTAGTCGAAGACTTTCTTGGTATCGGCCAGGTTCTGGTCGAGCATCGAGAAGTCGTTGAGCAGAAGGCCGGCCCAGCCCACGAAGGCGTCGAAGTGGAGGTCGGTGTCGTACTTCTTGAGGATGCTGAAAAGCAGCAGCTGCAGGGCAATGGGCTCTTCAATCTGGACGCCGGAGAGCTCCACCATGTAGTCTTCCATGGCGGCCACGCGCGGGGCCCAGAAGGGCTCGCCGGGGGGCAGGGCCAGGGCCAGCTCGTTCTTGAGGTAGACGACGGCGCGGCGGGTGGGGACGACGATGATTAGTTCCGATAATTCATCGAGCGGGCCGTGGCCGTACTGCTCGATGAGGTGGCGGGCGGTGGCGGCAAGGAAGGAAACGGGGGCGGGGGGAGCAGCGGCCGCGGGGGCAGCCGCGGCGGCTAGGGGGGTAGGAGGCATAGTGCTAAGAATACTGGCAAGATAACACCAGGTCCCTTGCTGGCGCGCGTTTCCAACGCGTGCCGGTTGGCTTCGAGTCTCTGACTCGTTCGGTTGCGCCGTCTGGGCCGTTCGTTCTGGCGGCGAGTCAGAGACTCGGGCCCAGTAGGCACGCGTCGGAGACGCGCGCCAGCGGCGGCGGGTGCTTTCTTTGCAGCTTCAACTTTACGACTTGCTGCTATGAGAATCTGCTACGCGACCTTTCTGCTTTTCCTGCTAAGCCTGACGGCTTCGGGGCAACTGGTGACACCGGACTCGACCAAACCGGTGGCGCCGGCCTGGCGCAAGTGGGGCAAGGCGGGGCTGGGCATCAACGAGTCATTGATAAGCGACAACTGGCGCGGGGGCGGCGTGAATAGCATTGGCTTCAACGCCTTATTCAACGTGAAGGCCAACCGGCGGGTAGGACCGCACTCGTTCGATAATCAGGCCGATTTTCTGTTTGCGTTTTCGCAGACGCAGGGGCTGGGCTACCGCAAGACGCAGGACCGGCTGTACCTCGATACCAAGTATGGGCGGGCGCTGAGCAAGAAGTGGGACATGTTTTTGTCGTTGAACCTGCTGACGCAGTTTGCCCGGGGGTATGATTACGACAAGGACTCGGCGGGGGTGGAGCAGGCGCGGCTGGTGTCGGATGTGTTTGCGCCGGCGTTTATCACGGCGGCATATGGATTTGAGTACCATACGCCGTATTCGTTTAAGCTGCGGCTGGCGCCGTTTGCGCCGCGGCTGACGGTGGTAAACCGGGCCGACCGGTTTGTGCAGGCGCTGGGCGATACGCCGTATGGCGTAAACCCGGGGCACAGCACGCGCTTCGAGATGCTGGCGGCGCAGGTGCTGGCGGAGGTGGACAAGAACATCAGCCCGAGCGTGAACGTGAAGGCGCGCTACGTGCTGTTTGCCAACTATGAGAACCTAACTTTTCGGGAGCTTGACCACCGGCTGGATGTGAGCTTGACGGCGAAGGTGGGCAAGTACGTGAACGTGGCGCTGAACGGCATTGCGCTGTATGACTACGACCAGGACCAGGAGGTGCAGTATTCGCAGGGACTGACGATTGGCATTGCCTATGCGTTTCAGAATTTTCAGGAGGAGAAGAAGTAGGGTAGAACGACAAAATCAGCACGTCATCCTGAGCTGACCGCAGGGAAGCGAAAGGACCTCGCCCGGGCCTCGTGCAGCAGTAATTAATTACTACCACAACAAAGCGGGCGAGGTCCTTTCGCCTTCGGCTCAGGATGACGTGCTGATTTTGTCGTTCTGGCCTTACTTCAGCGTGGCGATGTCGATGACGAAGCGGTAGCGCACGTCGCCTTTCACCATGCGCTCGTAGGCGGCGGTGACGTCTTTGATGTCGATAAGCTCGATGTCGGACGTGATGTTGTGCTCGGCGCAGAAGTCGAGCATTTCCTGGGTTTCCTTGATGCCGCCGATGCTGGAGCCGGCCAGGGTTTTGCGGCCGCCGATGATGCTGAAGGGTTGGACTTTGAGGGGCTCGGTGGGGACGCCGACGAGGACGAGGGAGCCGTCGGTTTTGAGGAGCGACAGGTACATGTTCATGTCGTGCTCGGCCGAGACGGTGTCGAGGATGAAGTCGAAGCTGCCGCGCACGGCTTTGGTCTGGTCTTTATCGGAGGTGGCGACGAAGTGGTGGGCGCCGAGGGCTTTGGCGTCGGCTTCCTTGCTGGGGGAGGTGCTGAGGACGGTGACTTCGGCCCCGAAGGCGACGGCGAACTTGACGGCCATGTGGCCGAGGCCGCCGAGGCCGACGACGGCGACTTTGTGGCCGGGGCCGATGTTCCAGTGGCGCAGGGGGGAGTAGGTGGTGATGCCGGCGCAGAGCAGGGGGGCGACGGCGGCGAGGTTTAGTTTATCCGACACGTGGAGCACGAACTCTTCGCGCACGACGATGCTGGTGGAGTAGCCGCCGTAGGTGGGACGGCCCTGGCGGTCGAGGTTGTTGTAGGTTTGGGTGTTGCCGTCGAGGCAGTATTGTTCGAGGTCGGCCTCGCAGTTGGCGCACTCCTGGCAGGAATCGACGAGGCAGCCGACGCCGGCTAGCTCGCCGACTTTGAAGTTGCGGACATGGTCGCCGACCTGGGTGATGCGGCCGACGATTTCGTGGCCGGGCACCATGGGGAAGATGCCGGGGAACCACTCGTTGCGAATCTGGTGGAGGTCGGAGTGGCAGACGCCGCAGTAGTGGATGTCAATCTGGACGTCGTGGGGGCCGACGGGGCGGCGTTCGAGGGTCCAGGGGGCGAGGTCGGTGGTGGGGGATTGGGCGGCGTAGGCGTGGGCTTGGGACATACTATTAGCTGGTGTTTGGGGGAGTAAGCAGGGAGAGGGGGGAATTGTTAGGTTGAGCTTGGGGAAAGATTGGGACAGCGTGTCGGAAGCGTGGGACAATGTGTCGAAGGCATGGGACAGCGTGTCGGAATGCTTGGACAGCGTGTCGGAAAGGCGGCACAGCGTGTCGGTAGGCCGGGACAGCATGTCGAAGGGGTGGGACAGCGTGTCGGTAGGCCGGGACAGTGTGTCGAGGGGGCGGGACAGCGTGTCGAAGGGGCGGGACAACAGGTGAGTGGTTGAAGTTAATTCAGCTATTCTTGCTACATTGCCGGGGCTTGGGCATCTGTGGGCCTGAGTTGCTTCATTTCACCCTTTTACCTCATTCATTTTATGCGTTACCAATTCACCAAAGAGAACATGTGGACGGCGGGCGGCTTCGTGCGCGAGTCGTTTGCGGCCGACCTGCCGCGCTTTCAGGCGGTGGCCAAAAAGGAGTTTGACAACGAGTTTTTGACGACCTTCGATGCGGCGCGGGCGAAGATTAAGGGGGCGACGGGGGCAGCATTGCGGACGGGAGCGGGCTCGCAGGTGACGGCCCGGCTGTATGCATCGATGGATAAGGTGAAGCCGCTGCTGGATTTGCTGGAAATCCGGCTGGGGCTGGTGGATGCGAAGGCTCTAACAGTGAAAGTGAAGGATTTTGGGCTAAAGGGGCTGCGCGACCGGATTAACGCGCGCGACGCGGAGGGGGTGAGCAAGCGTCTGGGGACGCTGGCGACGGCCATCGCGGACAATCAGGACGTGCTGGAGGATAAGGGCTACGAGGCGCAGGAGCTGGTGGATTTGAAGAAGCTGACGGAGGAGATTGACGATGACAACCTGCTGCAGAACACGGGCGAGAACACCAGCATCGAAACCACCGAGGTGGAGGATGGCGACTACGAGGCGTTTGATGCCCTGCTGGCAAAGGTAATGCGGACGGGGCGGCTGTTGTTTAAGAAGCAGAAGACGAAGCGGCAGCAGTATGAGGCGCGGGCCGTGACGAAGCGCGTGGTGGCGGGGGAGAAGCCGAAGAATGACCCAGGGGCGTAGGGCTGCCGGGATATGGAAAGCGCCGGGGCTGGGAGGCTCCGGCGCTTTTTTTGTTTGGGGGGCGGCCTATCTTTGTTGTCTTACCTGTTTTCGCTTTTGTAATGGCTAAAAAGACCAAACCTGTCACTGAAGAAACTGCTGCGGCGCAGCCGTATTACTTGCAGCGGGCGCACATTAAGGATTTCCGGTCGATTCGGGATGCGAAGGTGGAGTTTAAGCCGGGGCTGAATATTATTATTGGGAAGAATGGGGCGGGGAAGACTAATCTTGTTAGAGTATTAAGAAATGCTGTTGCAAACCAAAATTCCAACTTGGGTAGTTGGAACGAATTTGTATTTAGTGGTCCTCATACGCTGGAGGTAAGACTCACTAGAGCACGTATTGACGCTAAAAAAGCTAGTTTCATCCATGAGATGAACAAGAATAGAATTGAAGCTTCACTAAAAATTGATGGCATAGATTACTTTACCGAAGAGTTGCTGGTAAATTTCT
The DNA here is from genome assembly GCF_030580865.1 of Hymenobacter aranciens. Taxonomy (GTDB): domain Bacteria; phylum Bacteroidota; class Bacteroidia; order Cytophagales; family Hymenobacteraceae; genus Hymenobacter; species Hymenobacter aranciens. The sequence goes on from NZ_JAUQSY010000011.1 coordinate 78,426, forward strand.
GGTTGGATACCAATAAGAAAAGGGTAAAGGAGGAGAAATCACAGATTTCTCCTCCTAACAAGATTCTAGTTATTAACCATGGTATTCCAAGTGAGTACCAGTTAATAGCTTCCGATGCGGAGTTGTCAATTGAAAATTACGCAATGGGAACTGCGGGCCATTATACAAGGCTGGGCAGAACTATTATTGATGGTATTCAGCATTCTGTATTTAATGCATATTTGGAACATGGTGTAGAAAGCACTGACTTAATTAGTGTGAATATTGTAGAGGATATTATTGGGAAAATTGCCGAATTTAATCTTGAGCGCATACGGTATGCTCTTAAACAATATTCGCCAATTAGTGATGTGAGGCTTAGCGATTCTATTAGAATCTACCATAATAAACAGCAGAATGAGATATTGGTAAAAGGCTTGGTTATGGAGTTTTGTGTTAATGGAGTTTGGCTACCATTTAGTGCTTTGTCGAGTGGTACGCAGCGCTTATTCTATATTATTTCGGAAGTTCTAGCTCCCATCCAGTATTATTTGGCTAAGAAGAGCCGCAAAGGATATGGGTTAAACGACTCAACTCAAACAATCCTTCTCGAAGAACCCGAACTAGGTATTCACCCCGACCAACTCTATTTACTACTCAGCTTCCTCCGTGAGCAATCCGAGAAGCACCAAATAATTATTACCACGCACTCACCACAGGTACTGGACATGCTGAATGCCGACGAGCTGGACCGCATTACCATCTGTGAGCTGGACGAGAAGAAGGGCACGCAGTTTCGGAAGCTGACCAAGAAGAAAATTGCTACGGCCCAGAAATTCATGAAAGATGTGGGCTATCTGAGCGACTTCTGGCTCTACAGTAGCCTGGAGGAAAAGAGTCAGTCGGCGTCATGAAGAAGCCGGGACGGGTGCTGACGGTGGGGCTGATTGGGGAGAACCCCAATGATACCGACGCGGTGGTAGAGCTGCTGAATCATCGATACGCGGGGCGTTTCACGGCTTTTCAGCTGGTGAAGCGCCAGACTGGTGACCGGCTGGGCAGCGCCAAAACGCAGCGGATGTTAGCCTCGAACTACGAACAAAAGAAGCCACGGCTGGTGGTGTACATCCGCGATTTGGATGCGCCGGATTCGGATGCAGCCAAGCACAGGGAGCGGCAGCAGGAGTTTGCGGATATTAAAAAGGTAGTGGGAAAGGAGGCTCTGTTCCTGCTACACATTCAGCAATTCGAGGCGCTACTATGGGCCGATATTGAGACGTTCAATCGGCATTATGGGGTATCGCTGACGGCGAAGGGCGACCCAACGACAATAAAAGAGCCGAAGCTGAAATTGATATCGGCTACCGATAAGCCGAAAGCCGGTAAACGGTATTCGCCCAATCACAGCGCCGAATTAGCGGCGAAGCTTGATTACGACGAATTACTGCGTAAATGCTCCTACTTCCGGGAATTCGATGCGGCCTTTGCGGCGAAGCTGCCGAAATAATTACCGCAGCGCATAAATCCGCTCAATCATCTCCACCACTTTCAGCCCCTCCAGCGCATTGGTGGTGGCGAAGCCCCGGCGCTGGATGGTATCGACCACGTTTTCGATAACCTGGACGTGGTTGGCGGCCGAGCCCTGGAAGGGGCCGTAGTCGTTGGCGGGGCTGGTGGGGGGCAGGGCGGGCATGTCGTAGCCCTGGAGGTGGCAGTACTCGACCTTGTCCATGTACTGGCCGGCGATGCGCAGGCTGCCGTGCTCGGCCACCACGGTGAGGGAGCTTTCGAGGTTGCGGTCCCACACGGCGGTGCTGTAGCTGAGCGTGCCGCTGCCGCCGCGCACGAGGTCGAAGGTGACGAGGCCGCTGTCTTCGAACTCGGTGAGGCCTTCGTGGGTGAAGTCGCGGAAGCGGGCGGTGAGGTTGGTGATGTCGCCGAACACCCAGTAGAGCAAATCGACGAAGTGGCTGAACTGGGTGAAGAGGGTGCCGCCGTCGAGGGCTTGGGTGCCTTTCCAGCCACCGGGCTTATAGTAGCGGTTGTCGCGGTTCCAGAAGCAGTTGAGCTGCACGAGGAAGATTTGGCCGAGGCGGCCTTCATCGTAGATTTGCTTGAGCCAGGCGGCGGGGGGCGAGTAGCGGTTTTGCATGACGCCGAAGACCAACCGGCCGGTTTGCAGGGCCGTGTGGACGATGGTTTCGGCGTCGGCCTTGCGCAGGGCAATAGGCTTTTCGATGACGACGTGCAGGCCGTGGCGCAGGCCGGCGAGGGCCTGGGGGGCGTGCAGGCCGTTGGGCGTGGCTACGGTGAGCACGTCGGCGGCGGGGCCGCTTTGGAGGTAGTCTTCGAGGGAAGGGAAGAAGGGCACGCCGGGAAACTCGGCGGCGAGGCCGGCCTGGAGCTCGGCGCGCACGTCGATGAGGGCGGCGAGTTGGGCCTCGGGGTGGCGAGCCACGAGTGCAGCGTGGCGGCGGCCGATGTGGCCGAGGCCGCAGATGGCGAAGCGGACGGAATTAGTGTTTTGCATTAGCTGCTTTGCGCAAGAAATATGCGGATTAGCCGCAAAGCGGCGGCACGTTGGTAGCTTGAATTAATGACTAGGTGGACAGAGCCGCAAAGCGGCGGTACTATTTGCCTGGTGAATAGTGCCGCCGCTTTGCGGCTCATGCTGGTAATGCCGTTTGATACTACCAACATATCGCCGCTTCGCGGCTGGTTTGTAACAGAATTAATTAGCACCAATCCTTAAAATAATTTGATGCAAGCCAAGTAATGAAAATTAAGAAGCTAGCAGTCATGAGCAGGTAAAACAAATACAGTTTCTTGTAGCGCTGCATAGCACCGTCTAATTACTGAACGAATGGATACGCTCAACAATGTACTCCTGCTGTTCCCCCGTCAGTAGCGGGTGAATCGGCAGCGACAGCACTTCCCGGCACAGCCGCTCGGCCACCGGGAACTGGCCCGTGCGGTAGCCCAGGTATTCATAAGCCGGCTGGGCGTGTACGGGTAAGGGGTAATAAATCATCGTGGGCACGCCGCACTGCTTGAGGTACTGCTGGAGCTCGTCGCGGCGACCGTCGGCGATTTGCAAGGTGTACTGGTGGAAGACGTGAGTGCTGCGCTCGTCGCGGGCCGGGATGCGCAGGCCGGGCAGGGCAGCGAGGGCGGCATCGTAGCGGGCGGCCACGGCCCGGCGGGCGGCGGTGTTGGCGGGCAGGCGCATCAGTTTCACGCGCAACAGGGCGGCCTGCAGGGTGTCGAGGCGCGAGTTGAGGCCGATGCGCTGGTGGTGGTACTTGCGGCTCTGGCCGTGGTTGGCGAGCTGGTAGAGCAGTTGGGCGCGGGCGGGGTCGCGGGTGAGCAGGGCGCCGCCATCGCCGAGGGCGCCGAGGTTTTTGCTGGGGAAGAAGGAGGTGGTGCCGATGGCACCGACGGCCCCTGCGTAGGAGGTTTCGCCGCTGGCGAAGCGGAAGGAGGCCCCGATGGCCTGGGCGTTGTCTTCGATGAGCGGTACGCCGTGGCGCGTGGCGATGGCGCGCAGGGCTTCCAGGTCAGCGCATTGACCGAAGAGATGCACGGCCATAATGGCGCCGGTGCGCGGCGTGAGGGCGGCTTCGACGGCGGCAGGGTCGATGTTAAACGTGCCGGGTAGTACATCAACCAGCACGGGCTTCAAGCCCAACAAGGCGGCGGCCTCTAGCGTGGCTACGTAGGTGAAAGCGGGGATGATGACCTCGGCCCCGGCGGGCAGGTCGAGGGCCATGAGGGCCAGGGTGAGGGCGTCGGTGCCGTTGGCGCAGGGCACCACGTGGGTGCCGCCCAGGTACTCGCCCAGCTCGGCGGCAAAGCGCTGCACGGCGGGGCCCTGGATGAAGGCAGCTTCGGCCAGGGTGGCTTGCAGGGCTTCGTTGAGGGCGGGCTGCAGGGCGGCATGTTCGGCCGCCAGGTCAAGTAGTTGGATGGGGGAGGGCGGCGCAGGCAGAATGGACACGAGGAGCGGGGAAGAGGAGTTAGGCTCAAAGATAGAAACCGGCCCGGCGGGGCCGGCGGCACGGGCCGGAGATAACCCCGACCGGAAGCTCTGCGTTAGAAACGGCCGGCGGGCAGTTGCATTGCCCTGCTGGTTTACATTTTCCATCCGCTCCGTCCGGAGCCTTAGTTCTGAATTCCCATGCTGAAAAAGCACCTCACCCTCTCCGCCCTGGCCGCCGCGTTGCTGCTGGGCGGCAGCACCATCGTCACCAGCTGCTCGCAGGCCGAAAAGCAGGAAGCCTCGGCCGACAGTCAGCAGGCCTACAATGATTTCCAAACCTTCGTGGCCAATACCGAGGCCAAAGTTGATGCCGTGGGCGACGAACTGGAGGCCGATTACGACCGCGAAACTGCCGAGCTCAAGGCCGACTACGACGCCAAATCGGCCGCCGTGGATAAGTACGCCGAGCAGTACGACGACGCCCGCCGCCAGGAAATGCAGGCCCTGCGCGACCGTTACCAGGCCGCCTACGCCAAGCGCGAAGCCGCCTGGAACAGCCGCAGCACCGCTACCGCCGATGGCGCGGTGGTGATGGGCCAATACTACAAGCCCAGCAACCCCGCCGCTACGGTGACGGCCACCAACGCCCGCTCGGTATACGAAGGCTTTGTGTCTACTGTAAAAGCGCATAAAGAGCAATACGACATCAATGATTGGCGCAACGTGAACAATGAATGGCGCGCCCTCGACGAAGCCTACGACAAGGTGAAGGGCGACATTCCGGCCCGCGACCTGGCCGCCATCCAGAAATCCAAGCTGGAGTATGCCGGGGTAAAATCCTGGGATAAAACCAAACTGCGGGCCGAGCAGGGCGCCGATGCCGTTAGCAGTGAGGCCAAACAAGAAACCGCCGAAGCCAAGGCCGAAACTGCCGATGAGCGCAGCAAAGTGCGCCGGGCCGCCGACAACACCGCTCACGACGTGAAGAAAGCCGGTAAAGCCGTTGGCGGCGCCGTAAAAGACGTGTTTGACGGCAAGGACGACAAATAACGCGTAGTTCCGAGATAACCCACAAGACCGGTTTCCTACTTTTAGGAGGCTGGTCTTTTTCGTTCAGTCTAACTCGCGCAGCAGCCAGTAGAGCTTCAGCAAATCAAGGTTTCGTAGGCGTGGCTGAGCTGACAGCAACTGCCGTCGCAACCGGGACGCCACTACGTACAATGTAGTGAGTGCCAATGCCCCCAGCCCCCGCCGCCGCAACTGCAATGCCGTTTGGAGCAGCCGCGAATCGGCACCCAACCCGTCTTCCCGGTAGACCTGGGCCAGATTGCTCACTGCCTGCTCACTTTTAGCCAGAAACACGGCCGCAGGCTCCAGGCCATCGTGTAACACCGGGTTATCGAGGTGTAGCACCGGCACCTTCGCCGCCGCCAGCTCTACGCCAAATTTCGTGTCTTCGTGGCCGTAGCCCGTCAGCCGCTCATCCAAAGGGAATTGCCGAAAAACGTCGGCGCGAATCAGCGCGTTGTTAATAGTTAATTGGCCATAAAGTGCCGCCTGGCGCACGGCGGCGGGCCGCGCCTCGCGCTCCCGGCCGTAGAGCCAGCGCAGGTATAAGGCAGCATCGGCGGGCGGGGTGGCTTCGTAGCAAGTGCCCCCAATGAGCACGGCCGCTTGGTGGCGGGCCTCAGCGTAGCGGGCCAGAAATTGCTGGTCGGGCAGCAGACTGTCGTTGTCGAGCAGCAGCAGCCACTCGTGTTGCGAGGCGGCTGCCAATTGATTGCGCACTTTGGCGCGGCCCACATTCTGTGGTAATTCGCGGTAAACTACCCCTGGTAAAGCTGCTAACAGCCGGTTTTGAAGTCGAAACTCTTCCGCCGAGCCGTCGTCCAGTAAAATAATTTCCAGCGGCCCCAGCCAGTCGGTGCGTTGGTCCAGCAGCGAATCAATTAATTCGGTAACTGCTCGATTATACACCGGAATTAATACCGATAATCCGGCCGCCATTTTCTTAATTAATAATTACTAATTATTAATTAAGACTCCTCGCCGAATCCAGTAGCTGCCCATCCTTGCAGGTCAGCACCCGGTGCGGATATTTATCAATCAACTGAAAATTGTGCGTCGCCATCAGAATAGCGGTGCCCGAATTATTAATTTCCGCAAACAGCCGCATGATATCGTCCGATACTTCGGGGTCGAGGTTGCCGGTGGGCTCATCCGCCAATAACAGTACTGGCTCATTGAGCATGGCACGGGCAATGACCACGCGTTGCTGCTCGCCGCCCGAGAGGCGGTGCGGCAGGCGGTTGGTGGCGCCCGTCAAACCCACGCGGCCTAGTACGTCGATGATGCGCTGCTGCTTGCTGGTCTTGGTTTTCCAGCCCGTGGCGTTGAGCACGAACAGCAGGTTTTCGGCCACCGTGCGGTCTGAAAGGAGCTGAAAGTCCTGAAATACAATGCCCAGTTTGCGCCGCAAGTAGGGGATTTTGCTGGCTGGCAGCTTCGGCAATGCAAAGCCAGCCACGGTGCCGCTACCACTTAGCAGCGGCAAATCGGCATACAAGGTCTTGAGCAGCGACGACTTGCCGGAGCCCGTGCGGCCCACCAGATAGGAAAACTCGCTCTTTTGCAGCGCAAACGACACGTCGGCCAGCACGGGCTGTCCTTCCTGCTGAATAGTCGCTTCGCGCAATTCCAGTACGGGCTCAGTCATAAGCGGGGTTTACAGCGCCAACGGGCGCAATTTGCCGAACTCCAGCCCTTCAATCACTGCCGCCAGTTCAGTTTCCTTGCCCTCCAGGCCGTAGCGGTGCAGGTCTTTCAGGGGCCGGTCGGCGCGGAAATAGGCAATGAGCACAAACTGCTCGTCGCGGAGCTGAATGTAATCGGGGATTTTGGCCTTGCCTTTTACTTTGATGATGTACACGATGGGGAAGTTATGAGTTAAAAGTTATGAGTTTTGAGTTACTGGTTACGAGTGGTCGACAGACAATTCATAACTCATAACTTTTAACTCATAACTCACCATTACGCGTTTGCTTTCTTGTGGTCGGCCAGGAAGGTGGCCAGGCCACTGTCCGTCAGCGGATGCTTCAGCAAGCCGGTGATGACGTTAAGCGGGCAGGTCACCACGTCGGCGCCAATTTCGGCGCACTGGATGAGGTGCGGGACGTGGCGCACCGAGGCGGCCAACACTTCGGTGGCATAGCCGTAGTTACCGAAAATCTGCACGATTTGCTCGATGAGCTGCAGGCCGTCGGCTCCGATGTCGTCGAGCCGACCCACGAACGGCGACACGTAGGTGGCGCCGGCTTTGGCGGCCAGCAGGGCCTGGCCGGCCGAGAAAATCAGGGTGCAGTTGGTGCGGATGCCTTTGTCGGAGAAGTACTTGATAGCCTTCACGCCGTCCTTAATCATGGGCACTTTCACCACGATGTTGGGGTGCAGGTCGGCCAGTTCCTCGCCTTCGCGGATGATTTCGTCGTAGGTGGTGGCAATCACTTCGGCCGAAACGTCGCCGTCGCAGATTTCGCAAATCTGGCGGTAGTGGGCCATCACGGCGTCCACGCCTTTGATGCCTTCTTTGGCCATCAGCGAGGGGTTGGTGGTTACGCCGTCGAGTACGCCGAGGGCTACGGCTTCGCGGATTTCGTCGAGGTTGGCGGTGTCGATGAAGAACTTCATGGGGGAGGGGGTTGGTAGTCGGTAGTGAGTACGTAGTAGTCAGAACAACTCAGCCGGAAAATCGGCTTACCGACTACTGAATACTTCCTGCCGACCAAAAAGGATTCGGCCCCAAAGCTACTCACTGCATCGCCAACTGACGAACGGAGCAAACCCTGGGGCCGACACGAAAAGACAAAAAAAAGCAAGCCAAAATCGCACCGCTACAACCACCTACCCTTGCTACCTTCCGGTCCTGGGGGAGTTCAGCAGGAGCTGGTCGTTCTGACTTGCCGCTGCAAAGGTACGCAATGATTCAGCGAGAACAAAGCTCCCCTCCTTGGAAAGGAGGGGATGTGAGCCGCGAAGAGCGGCGAACGGGGGTGGTTCGCCCGTCGGAACGAAGCCCGAACGAAAGTAGCCCAGCGTATTACATCACCCACCAACTTTCTTGCCCGAACCAACCCAATTTTTGCCGCACAAAAATATCCCCTCCCTGAAAAGCAGGGGAGCTTCGTGCCCTACCTTTGTGCCCCAATATGGAACGACTCATCATCCTCGATTTCGGCTCGCAGTACACGCAGCTGATAGCACGACGCGTCCGCGAATTGCACGTGTTTTGCGAAATCCACCCCTACACCCACGCCCCGGACCTCGTCATCAGCGACGATATTCGGGGCGTTATTCTTTCCGGCTCGCCCTGCTCGGTGCGCGAGGAAGATGCGCCCAATCCTGACCTTTCGCACATTCTGGGCCGGGTGCCGGTGCTGGGCGTGTGCTACGGCGCGCAGCTGCTGGCCTACCAGGCCGGGGGCGAGGTGCTGCCCGCCACCATCCGCGAGTACGGCCGCGCCCGCCTGACGGAGCTGAACGCGGGCTCGCCGCTGCTGGCCGATATGCACCAGGATTCGCAGGTGTGGATGTCGCACGGCGACACGATTAAGAGTCTGCCGGCGGGCTACGACATCATCGCCAGCACGCCGGAAGTGGCCGTGGCCGCCTTCCGCATCGCGGGGCAGGATACTTACGGCATCCAGTTTCACCCCGAGGTGACGCACTCCACCGAAGGCAAGCAGCTGCTGCGCAACTTCGTGGTAAACATCTGCGGCTGCGACCAAAGCTGGACTTCGGAGCACTTCGTGGATTCGGCCGTACTGGCGCTGCAAAACACCATTGGCCCCGACGACCAGGTGATTCTGGGCCTCTCGGGCGGGGTGGATAGCAGCGTGGCGGCCCTGCTGCTGCACCGCGCCATCGGCCCGCGCCTGCACGGTATTTTCGTGGACAATGGCCTGCTGCGGCAGGACGAGTTTGCCACCGTACTTAAGGCTTACGAAGGTCTGGGTCTGAACGTGACCGGTGTGAACGCCGCGCCCGAGTTCTACGCCGCGCTGGAAGGTCTGACCGACCCCGAGCTGAAGCGTAAGGCCATCGGCCGCACGTTTATCGAAGTGTTCGACCGCGAGGCGCAGAAGGTGCAGGGCGCCCGCTGGCTGGCGCAGGGCACCATTTACCCCGACGTTATCGAGTCGGTATCGGTGAAAGGCCCGGCCGTGACCATCAAAAGCCACCACAACGTGGGCGGCCTGCCCGAGAAGATGAGCCTCAAAATTGTGGAGCCGCTACGCATGCTCTTCAAGGATGAGGTGCGTGAGGTGGGCGCCACGCTGGGCTTGCCGGGCGAAATTCTCAACCGCCACCCCTTCCCCGGCCCCGGCCTGGGCATCCGCATCCTGGGCGACATCACGCCTGAGAAAGTAGACCTGCTGCAGCGCGCCGACGGCGTGTTTATCAACCTCCTGAAACAGCACAACCTCTACGAGCACGTGTGGCAGGCGGGCGCCATGCTGCTGCCCGTGCAGAGCGTGGGCGTGATGGGCGACGAGCGCACCTACGAGCGCGTGGTGGCCCTGCGCGCCGTGACCAGCGTGGACGGCATGACCGCCGACTGGGCGCATCTGCCCTACGAGTTTCTGGCCGAGGTGAGCAATAAGATTATCAACCAGGTGCGCGGTATTAACCGCGTGGTGTACGATATTTCGAGCAAGCCGCCAGCGACGATTGAGTGGGAATAGGGCTTTTGTCATGCTGAACGCAGTGAAGCATCTTATCACGCTGGGACGGTTTAATTACTGCATCGTTCCAGCGTGATAAGATGCTTCCCTGCGTTCAGCATGACAGTTCTTTTATAAGCACAAGCTAAAAAACATGAATTGGCATTGTATTCAACACCAACCTAATGAAGGCCCCGGTCATGTAGCCGAGTGGCTGGAAGACAATGGTCATTCGCTGGCATTTACCAAGCTATTTGAACCCAATCCAACGTTTCCGGCACCGGCTGATTTCGACGGGCTGCTGATTCTGGGCGGCCGGATGAGCGTTGGTGACGAAGCGGCCTTTCCCTGGCTGCGGGAAGAAAAGGAGTTTCTGCAGCAAGTGCTACGCACAGGCAAAATCACGCTGGGCCTGGGGCTGGGCGCGCAGCTGCTGGCCGAGACCCTGGGCGGCGAGGTACGGCCCAACCCGGAGCCGGAAATCGGGTTCTGGACGGTGCGGTTTTCGAGCCGGTCGCTGGAGCATCCGTTGCTGCGCGGGTGGCCCGAGAAGGCGGCCGTGTTGCACTGGCACCGCGACACGCTGACGGTACCGCCGGCGGCGATGCGCGTGGGGATGTCGGCAGGCTGCGCCACGCAGGGCTTCGTGTGGGGCGACGGCGTGATTGGCCTGCAGTTTCACCCCGAGATGACGCGTGAAATGGCCGAGCAGCTGATGCTTTCGGAAAGCCACGAAACAGCGGCCGAGCAGGAATTTGTGCAAACGGCCGCGCAGATTCGGGAGCGGCTGAAGTCGGTGTGGAAAGGGCGGAAATTGCTGGAGCAGCTACTGGCCAATATGGTGTGGCTGCACGAGGATGAAGCGGGGTTTCTGGCGCAGGGGTGATGGCGCGAGACTCTGCCCCGTGCCGACTGTTGGCCGGCCTCTAGCCGGCGCGGGACTGCGTGGCATGAATCGTTCTGGCGTTGCGGGCCAGAGGCCCGCGCATATCCGGCACGGGGTAGAGTCCCGCGCCATCACCCCTGCCGAAGAAGTGGCTAAAAGCCTTTCGGCAACTCAATCCCTTTGATGGTTTTGTAGAGGCTCAGGGCATTCTGGTCGGTCATGCCACTCACGAAATCGGTGAGCAGCAGAATCTGCTCGTAGGCCGGGGCCCCGGTCTGGGGGCCCACGGCGCGGAACTGGTTTGGGACCAAATCGAGCAGTTTGCGGGAGCGGTGGTTTTGCTGCATGTCGAAGGTAGCGGTGAGGAAGGCGTCGAGCAGGCCGCCGAGGACTTCGAATCCTGCCGCTTCAATTTCGAGCACGGGGCGCGAGCGATAGAGGCGCTCGATGCTGAGGCGCTGGACTTCCTGCAGGTCGGCGTAGCAGCTGACTTCCTTGATGAGGGGCTGGTCGTAGTGGCCGCGCAGGATGGCGGGGGCGTAGCGGGCAAAGAGATGTGACAACTCGTTGACCAGCTTGCCAATGAGACGGGCGCGGATGTAACCAAGCTCCTCGCGCCAGTCGTGCCATTGCACGCTGCCCTGGCGGCCGGGCGGGTCGTTGAGCATCCTTTTGAGAAGGGGCAGGCCGGTTTCGGGAGCGATGAGGCCGAGCTTGAGGCCGTCCTCGAAATCGATGATGCGGTAGCAGAGGTCGTCGGCCGCTTCGACGAGGAAGGCCAGCGGGTGGCGGTGGTAGAAGCCGCTGGCGGCGTCTTTGGGTAGCAGGCCCAGCTCCTGGGCAAGGTGGCGGAAGCGCGGGTTTTCGGCCTGGAAGTGGCCGTATTTCTTCTCGGAAGTGCCGCCGGTGCGGGCCGCGGCGGGCACGACGGAGGGCTTGGGGTACTTGGTGAAGGCGCCGAGGGTGGCGTAGGTGAGGCCCAGGCCGGCGGTGCCGGTGCTGTGGGCGGCGTAGGTGTGGGTGAGGATGCGGAAGCCAGCCGCATTGCCCTCGAAGTGCTGCAAATCGGCCAGCTGGGCGGGGGAGAGGCCGCCGAGGAAGCGCTGAGCGACCTCGCTGGTGAAGTAGGCCGAGATGGCGTCTTCGCCGGAGTGGCCGAAGGGCGGGTTGCCGATGTCGTGGGCCAGGCAGGCGGAGGCTACGATGTCGCCGCAGTCCTGGTCGAAATTGGGCAGGGTGCGGGTCAGCTCGGCGTCATTTTCCAGTAGCAGGCGGGCGGCCTGGCGGCCCAGGGAGCGGCCCACGACGGCGGTTTCGAGCGAGTGGGTGAGGCGGGTGTGCACGAAGTCGGTTTCGGGCAGGGGCATCACCTGGGTTTTACGCTGCAGGCGCCGGAAGGCCGACGAGAATACCACCCGGTCGTAGTCCTGCACGAAGGCGCCGCGCACCGGGGCTGCGTCGGCGGGCGGCAGCTGCTGGTTGGGGTAGCGGCGCTGGGAGAGGAGTGAAAGCCAGAGGGTAGCGGACATAATAGAGAAAGTAAAACGTCAAAAAACCAGAACGTCATGCTGACGAAGGAAGCAGCTTATTACGCCAGCCCAATTCGAGCGTAATAAGCTGCTTCCTTCGTCAGTATGACGTTCTTCTTGCGCTACCGCGTGAGCTGCTTGTCGAGCTGGCGGAAGGGGCTGTACTGGCTTAGATTTAGGACAAAGCGAATGTTGTCGGTGAACTGCTGGCGGCTCTCGGGCAGGCCGCCGAACTGGGTGCCGGCCACGGGAATGTAGAACTCCAGGAAGTTGCGGAACAGCGGCACGGTGAGGCCGGCGTCGTAGAATAGTTGATGATTGAGCACATCGGAGCCGGCGTAGCCGTAGGCATTAATGGGCTGGCTGGTGCCGCCGAGGTCGGCAAATACGGCCAGCGGCAGCCCGGGCACGTCCACCTGCAGGTTGAGGGCAGCCAGCCACTTATCGCTGGCTACCGGCACAACCGCCTTGAACCCCCCGTCGCGGTTGTCGGTCTGGTGATTGAACTGGGTGAAGGTGTTGGAAATCTGCTGGCGGTCGAGGAAGGCCGTTTGGCGGCGGTAGTCGAAGCTGCCGCTCAGGCCCATCAGGAAGCCGGGCTGTTGTGATAGGAAGCCGCCGCCGAAGGCCCGGAGCTGGATGCGCTTTTTGGGCGCGTAGAAGTGCTGCCCGGTTACCTCGGCGCGCAGCAGAATGGCGGCGTCGCTGTTGTCCTGGGTGTCGTTGGCCAGCAGGCGGTTGAGCTCGGCGTGGGCCGTCCAGGGGTGGCGGGCATTGCCGCCGCGCACACTGTATTCCAGCGACACAATATTGCTGGTCTGGTCGATGTCCTGCAGGTCGATGGAGCTGAGGGCCAGCTTCACCTGGTGGTAGGGGCCGTAGCCCACGCGGTGCGGCAAATCGAAGCGCAGGCTGGGCTCAATCTTGAGGTAGCGCTCGAAGCGCTGGGCCAGAATGCTGGCCGTGAGCTGGCGGGCGCGGCGGCGGGGCAGCACGTTGAGTTGCAGGTTGGCGATGCCGTTGAGCTCGTTGCGACTGAAGCTGTACATGGGCATGGCCAGGTACTGCAGCTGCTTGGGCACCAGCGGGCTGTTGTAGAAGGCCGCGCCCAGCATGAATTTATCGGAGGTGTTGGCGCCCAGCACCGGCATCCAGTTGATGGCAGCCTGGTCCCAGCGCTCCACGCTGGCCAATGGGCGCAGGCGCAGCCGCTCCGAGCGGTCGAAGAGGCCGTTTTCGAGGCGCAGCCGGTCGTTGCGGCGGTTGAGCTGGGGAGTGAGGTAGCCGGCATCCACCACCAGAGCCGCGATTTTGTCGCGCTGTACCCGGAAGTCGACCTGGCTGGTTACTTCCTCTTCGGGGTCTTCTTCGACGTTGCCGAAGGGCGCAGTCCACTGCGTTTCGAGGATGTTGCCCTGGGCATCGACGCTGGAAACCGGCACCGACCAGGGCGTGGTCGAGCTCGTGGTGGCCAACACTTTCACCACGTCGGGGAAAGTGGCGATGGCGAATACGTCGGCGTCGTAGTGCTGGGTGCCGGTCAGCATGTCCTTGAAAAACCAGCCCAGCTTCTGGCCCGTGCTTTCCTCAAACACGGCCTGCATGTCCTCGGGGTAGGGGTGCCGGAACTGCCAGCGCTGGTAGTACAGGCGCATGGCCTGGTCGAACTTTTCCTGCCCGAGGTAGCCCGCCAGATACTTGAGCAGCGAGGCCGTTTTCTGGTACACCACGAAGCCGTAGTTGAGCGAGGTATAGTCGGCCGACGAGGGGCCCTGCACCGGCTGGTCGAGGCCGCGGCTGGCCAGCATCTGGTAAGGCACCTGGGCCAGGGCGGCCGGCGGCAGCTTGTCGATACCGAGGCGGGCACTCATTTTGGGCGATTTCAGGATGGACGCCATCCCGCTGGATTTAAGCGTGTCGAGCTCACTCACGCGGTTTTCGGTGTAGGAGTTCACGCCCTCGTCCATCCACGGAAAGTCGCGCTCATTGGACCCCAGGATGCCGTAGAACCAGTTGTGGCCTACCTCGTGCACGATGGCGCCGGGCTGGGTCACGGTCACCATCGGGTACTCCATGCCGCCGCCGGCCACCAGAGCGCCATCCACGGCCGTGGCGCTGGCGTAGGGGTAGTCGCCCACCCAGCGCGAGTAGTAGGTCAGGGCGTCGTTGACATCCTGCAGGCCCTTTATCCATTTCTGGGGCTCCTTGTTGGTGAAGAGTACCATCGACTGCACGTTGCGGCCCGAGGGCAGCGTCACGCTGCTTTGCAATACGTGGAAGCGCTTGTCGGCAAACCAGGCGAAGTCGTGCACGCGGTCCTGCACGTAGCGCAGGGTTTTGGTGCTGGCATCGGAGGGCGGAAAGGCCATGTCCTTGCCAAAATCCTCCTTGGTTTTCTTGGTCACGTCGGCCAGCGCCAGCTGGGCCAGGCGGGCTTTTTCGTCGGGGTTTTGCAGCTCGCCGGTGGCGCCTACGGTGTAGTTGGTGGGCAGCGTAATGGTGACATCAAATGAGCCAAACTCCGAATAAAACTCGCCCTGACTCAGGTAGGGCATCGGGTGCCAGCCGCGCCGGTCGAGCACCGCTGGCTTGGGGTACCACTGCGAAATCTGGTAACTCTGCCCCACGTGCCCGAGCCGCGAAAACGAGCCCGGCACCTGCACCCGAAACGGCGTGGCGATGGTGGCCGTGGCGCCCGGCGCCAGCGGCTGCGGCAGCACCAGCTTGGCAATGTCGGGGTTCATCGGGTCGTATTCCAGCCTGGCGGGCTGGCCGTTCACCACAAAATTCAGGCTGTCGATAGAGCCGCGCTGGTTGGGCTTGGCAAACTCAAACTTGAGGCTGCCGTGCCGGCGTTGCTCGGCCGCGAAGGCCGTATGGTTGTCGCGGTAGGCGTTGGGCCAGAGGTGAAACCAGATGAATGTCAGCGGCTGCGGTGAGTTGTTGGTGTAGGCCAGCTCCTCGCGCCCGCGCAGCTGATGCTTGCGGTCGTCGAGCTGCACGTCGATGGTGTACTTGACCTCTTGCTGGAAGTAGGGCGCGGCCGGGGCCACGGCCGTGGTTTTAGGTTTGGATTTGGGAGTGGGCTTCTTCTGGGCGAAAGTCAGAACGGGTAGCAGCAGAAGCGGAGTGAGGAGCAGTTTTTTCACGCAGCGGGAAAATGGAGGGCAGCCGAAGCAGTTCGGGCCGACGAAAGTACGGCCGGGGCGGGCAACACCCAGAAACTGCGGTCCTCAAACTCCAATCAATTTGCTCAAGGGAAATACCGGTACATCTCTTTCCGGTGCAGTAGTCGAATCAGACGTAAGGCTGGCCCCGTTGGTAAAGTATCGATGGCAAAGCCCAGCCGGAAGTCGCCCAGGCGAATGCGATAATATCCGTCGAAGCCCTGCATCTTTTTCACATCCCCGGCATTCGCCAGCACCGCTTCAAGGGTAGGCCATTGCTGTAGTTGCGCCAGTAGTGCTGCCGTTTTCTCCTTGATACGCTTGTCGTTCAGCCGCTGCACATCTTTTAAGAATGTGCGCTCAAACTGCAATTCCATCAGCTTAGCTCTGCAAAGCCTGCCACACGTCCGTTGCGGGTACCAGGTCGTGCTGGTCGCCTTCGCGCATTGCACTACCCAAAGCTGCTTCTTCCAGAAGCTCGGCCAGTACGTCCATGATTGCGGCGTCGCGCTGCTGCAGCATTTCAGTCAGCGTCGATTTTAGCGCCGCCCGCAGGGCCTCGTCGGGGATGGTTACTTGCATGGTAATCGAAGTTTGCAGTAAGAAAAGTTGTTGCCAGCGGAATAAGTTTCGCTTCTTCCGCTGGCAACAAAGAAAATACGCAATGCAAGATAGGCCGCCGGGCTTTTAAAACACAAAGTTGAACGCCCCCTGTGCCAGCACCCCGCGCAGGCTGCGGCTATCGCCGTGCAGCGGCACGAAGTAGCTGCCCTTCAAGTCGAGCAGCACGTGCTTGGTTTTTACCACTTCCACGCCCATACCCAGATTGAGGTTCGGAATGAACTCACTGCGGGCCCCCTGGCGGTTGGCAATGAAGCCGCCGAGCTGGTAGCTGGTGTAGAGGTTGCAGAAGCGGCGCTTGCCCCGGCCGAAATTGCGCGGGTAAAAATCCTGCCCGAAGTTGATGACGGCCATCTCGTTGATAAACGATGAATCGGATGGTTCCGCCCTGGGGCTCACCGGCTTGTAAATGCCGAGATTGAAGTAGCTCTTGCCGCGTGTCACGAGGTATTTGATGGAATAGCCCTGGTAGCGGGCGGCGCTCAGGCCCAGCTTGGGGTTGGCCACGAACAGGTAGCCAAACTCCACGCCCGGCATGTTCACGAAGTTGACCTTGCGGTTGGCCACCGGGAAGCTCACCTCATCGAACAGGCGCAGGGTCACGTAGGCGTGGCCCTCATGCTGCGCGTAGCGACTGCGGTCGAGGCGCTGGCGGCGCAAGGCGGCCTCGTTGGCGTCAATCTGGGTTTGCAGTTCTAGGGCTTTGGCCGAGCTGGGTTCGGCCAGCAGCAGCTTTTCCTGCAGGCGCACCAAGCGCAGCGAGTCGGCCCGCACTTCGCTTTTCTGCTCCTCCAGGCGCGGTTCCTGGTTGCGGCGGTTCAGGTTGTTTTCCTGCACGTAGCCGAAGGTGCCCACCAGCGAATCGAGCGCCGGCACGGCGCTGAGCGGCAGCGAAAACTCCGCTACCAGCTGCTCGGGGGTTTCTTCTTGCTTCTGCAGCTGCGTGGCCCGGCGCCGAATGAAATTCAGCGTGGCCGCCTTCGTTTCGGGGAAACGAATGGTGCTGATGGTCATCGTCTTTTGGGCTTCATACGAAGCTGCCCGGTCGGCGAAAGAGGCCTGGGCGGCCGCCGGTCCGGCCAGCAGCAGCGCCAGCACCGTGGTACCCATCCAGAAAATGAGCTTGGTCAGCCAAGCGGAGCTTCGGTCGGCCGAAGCGAGGAATTGTGCGTTCATGGCTCAAACTTATTGGGCCGATGGACGCCGCACACCATCTGTGTCAGACTTTCGCGGGTAAAATCAGACTTCGATTTTGCTTAAAAAGCCGCTGTGATTTTCCAAGCTACTATTTGATGGTCAATATGTTTTATCGGGAAAGTGCTTTTTTAGTCAAGGACTTTATAAATCTTCCTTCTGCGCCCGGCCCAGCGCCCGAATCGTAGCGTACCCCACCAGCAGAAACACGCCAAACACTACCGTCACGCCCCAGGTGCGCGGGTAGGCGAAGGGGTGGACAAACCGGTCCACGATGTCGTAAAACAGCGTCAGCGGGTTCGTTACCACGTACCAGCTATTAAAACGCAGGTAGCGCCCCAGATAAATGCCGAAGCTGCTCAGCATCAGGGCCAGCGTGGCAAATGCCCAGCCCGCCCCGAAACCCAGGCGGCGCTGCACCAGCTGCTGCATGTCGCTCAGCGAGGCATAGGCCAGCATCAGGCCGTTCCAAGCGCAGCTCATTATCAAAGCTAAATCGTACCACAGCGGCACGTCCGGCCGGGTGTCGAGGTGAAATAAATCGGTGATGATGTAGGGCGCATTGGGAAAAAACAGCAGCCATATCGCGCCTACCGGCAATAAAAGCCGCGCCCGCAACCGTCCCCGCGCCAATCCCAGCAGCGTGCTCAAACCGTAGGGCACCAACGCCAGAAACAAATTCCAGAGCATGAATACGAAGTGCCAGCGGCCAGACAATACCACGCGCCCCGCTACCAGCAACACGCTCAAGGCCACCGATAACGCCAGGACAAAAAGGAGCGTTAAACGCGGGCGACTCAGGGAGAGGGCAGAGGGCTGCATGGGCAATAAATAAGGGGGCAGGAGGGAAGATAACGCCGAAAAGGTCGCAGCAAGTATCGTTCCGGTTGCTACTTATAGGAATTCGGGCGGGGTTTGTGGCTAATTTTGCCCACCTTTCCGCATGGTTAGGCTAACTCGCTTCGGTTTGATGATGTTTTTTTCTCCGCTTCGGAAAATGGCAACTGGTGCGGTAATGGGCTTGCTGGTAACGGCTTCGGCCCTGGCCCAGCCCGCTGGCACCACCAAGCTGGCCACCAGCCCGGCCGCGCAGGACCTGCGCTACCGCAGCGGCAAATCCCAGCTCGACCAGGGCCACTACGAAACTGCCCTCAAGGAGCTGGAACCCCTGGCCGCGCCCGCCGCCCGCTTTGCCCGCGCCGCCGATGCGGCCTATCTCAGCGCCGTGGCTGCCGCCCGCCTCCGGCAGTGGCCCGAAGCCGAACAGCTGCTCAACCTGTTGCGCACTGAGTATCCCACGTACCCCAACCTGCCTGATGCGCTGTTTCTGCAGGGGCAGGTATCGTTTGAGCAGGAGGATTTTGACACTGCGCTGAAGGCGCTAGCGCAGCTTCCCGCCGACCGCTTCACCACCGAGCGCGAGGCTATGAAAACGGCCTATCTGTCTCGCATTCAGGACCGCGCCACCTGGCAGCGCCTACTCAAGCGTTACCCCGCCGATGCCACCCTGGCCCGCGCCTACGCCGAGCGCCTCGGCCCCGGTGGCCTCTTCACCGAGGCCGACCGTCCCCAGCTGGAAGAGCTGATAACCAAATTCAACCTCGACCGCAGCCGCTACGCTCCGCGCCCCCGCGCCGCCCGCAAAAGCAGCTACAGCGTGGCCGTGCTGCTGCCCTTCGAGCTCAACGACCCCAGCTGGCAAACCCAGCGCAAAAACCAGTTCGTCACCGACCTCTACGCCGGCCTGCGCCTGGCCCAGGACTCGCTGGAGCGCGCCGGCCACCCGGTGCAGCTATTCGCCTACGATACCGGCGCCGACACCCTGAAACTGAAGCAGGTGCTGGCTCTGCCCGAGCTGGGCAGCATGGATTTGATTGTGGGGCCCATCTATAAATCGGGCGCCAAGCTGCTGGCCCGCTACGCCCGCGAGCACCAGATTGCCTGCGTCAATCCGCTGTCGCAGGACGCTGATTTGGTAGTAGATAACTCCTGGCATTACCTCTTTAGTCCCAGCGCCGCGACGCAGGGCCGGGTAGCCGCGCAGTTTGCCCTTACGGCCTTCGGCAGTGGCAAGCCCGGCATTATTCTGCACGAAGACAGCAAGGACGAAGCCGATTTTGCCGCTGCCTACAAGGAAACCTACGAAGCGCAGGGCGGCAAAATCAGTGCCCTGCGCCGCTTCAATCCCGATGTGGATGAAAGCCTGAAAGCGGCCTTTGCCGGCCTCGACCTGGGCGGCGCCAGCCACCTCGTAGTGGCCTCCGACAACCGCCGCACCGGTCCCTACACAATGACCGCGCTGTCTGCGCTGGGCGTGGCCCAGCCCGTCCCGTCCAAAACGCCCGCCACCCCCCGGCCCGTGCCGCCGCCGGTAGTGGCGCGCCCGCCGCTGCTCTGCCCTGCTTCCTGGCTCGATAACACCCGTCTCGACATCGAACGACTCGGTGGGCCGGGCGTATATTTTATTCACCCCAAGTATTATAACGACCAGGCATTGGGCTTTCGCCGCTTCCGCCAACTGTACTTGGCGCAACAGCATCTGCCGCCTTCCGTGTTCGCCAGCCAAGGCTTCGAGCTATTGCTGTTCTTCGGTACCACTCTCCACCAATACGGGCCTAATTTCCAACCCAGCCTGGCCACCGCTGGCCCTGTCACCGGCGCTGTTTTCGAAGGTGAAAGCTACGCTAACGGTGCGCATGATAATCAGCTAGTGCCCATCACCAAGCTCGAAAATCTGGAGCTTCAGGTGGTGCGGTAAAACTTCGTTTCGCTTTACTCTTGCCCAATGCTCAATCAAACCACCTCCGCTGCCCTTTTCGACCGTGCCAAAGCCCTCATTCCCGGTGGCGTAAACTCTCCGGTGCGCGCTTTTCGTAGCGTGGGCGGTGGCCCTGTTTTCATGCAGTCGGCCGAAGGTGCCTGGCTCACCGACGTCGACGGCAACCGCTACGTTGATTTTATCAACTCCTGGGGACCAATGATTCTGGGGCATGCCCCGGCCGTAGTGCTCGATGCCGTGCGCGAGGCTTTGCCCCATTCGCTGAGCTTCGGCGCGCCCACCCGGCGCGAGGTCGAAATGGCCGAGCTCATCCGCGAGATGGTGCCGGGCGTGGAAAAAGTGCGGCTGGTAAACTCCGGCACTGAGGCCTGCATGTCGGCCATCCGGGTGGCGCGGGGCTACACCGGACGCAGCAAAATTATTAAATTCGAGGGCTGTTACCACGGCCACGGCGACGCCTTCCTCATCGCGGCCGGTAGCGGTGCCCTCACGATGGGCGAGCCCGACTCGGCCGGTGTGACAGAAGGCGTGGCGCTGGATACGCTCACTGCGCCCTACAACGACCTGGTGGCCGTCGAAGCCCTCATCGCCGCCAATCCTAACCAGGTGGCCGCCCTCATCCTGGAGCCGGTAGTGGGCAATATGGGCCTGGTGCCGCCTGCACAGGGCTTCCTGCAGAGCCTGCGCGAGCTCTGCACCCAGCACGGCATTGTGCTGATTTTCGACGAAGTAATGACCGGTTTCCGCCTCGCGCGGGGCGGCGCGCAGGAGCTGTTCGGCATCAAGGCCGACCTCGTGACGCTGGGCAAAATCATTGGCGGTGGCCTGCCCGTGGGTGCTTACGGCGGCCGTGAGGACATCATGAACTGGGTGGCACCGGCGGGCAAGGTATACCAGGCGGGTACGCTTTCCGGCAACCCCCTGGCTACCGCCGCTGGGGTGGCCCAGCTGCGTTATTTGCACGAAAATCCGAGCATTTACGAGCAACTCAACACTACTACCACCCGCCTGGCCGACGGCACCCGCCAGATTGCTGCCGAGCTGGGCCTGCACTATACGGTAAACCAGGTGGGCTCCATGTTCAGCCTGTTCTTCACATCGGAGCCGGTAACTAATCTCGACGATGCCAAGAAGTCGGACACGGCGGCTTTTGCCCGCTATTTCCACGCCATGCTAGAGCGCGGTATCTACCTGGCACCCTCGCAGTACGAGACGCTGTTTGTCTCCACTGCCATCACCGACGAGCTGGTGGACAAATACCTCACGGCCTGCCGTGAGTCGCTCATTGAAGCTCACAACCTGAGCTAGTTTTATGCTAATAGCTGTTGGCTAACAGCTTTGAATAATGCCCACGCTCATGCCCAAATCCGGTTTCCTGCTCACGCTGTTCCTGCTGCTTCGCCTCACGGCCTTCGCCGAAACGCCGGCTGAGGCCAATAAGCGCCTCTTCGACAAAACGGTGGACGAGCTTAACTTCCGCACCTTCGAAACGGTGTATGACAAGTCGTTTACCCGCGGCAAATTCCCGTTGACGCTCCGCACCGCCGCCGCCCGCAAGAAATTCGATGGCTTCGGCGATAACAAGGGTCTGAAGCAGTTATTCCTGAATTATAATGGCATTGCCGAACGCTACAAATCGCGCTTCGGCAATGGGCCGATGACGCTGGCGGAGTTCGATAAACAACTCAACAGCATTCTGCTGGACAAGAACTTCGAGTTCTTTATCCATAACCTGCCGCGCGACGAGCGGGTGGCCCTTATCCGCGCCGAGCAGCGCCTCATCAAACAGGCCGCCGCGCAGTTCAACGACTCTGGCAACCCCGAAGACGTGGCCGCCGTGCCCCCCGCCGACGTGGATGCCGACGCCCCCGCCGAAACCGCGCCCCTCACCACCCACGGCGACGCTGACGCCGAGGCCACGGTGGTAACCGACGAGCCGCCCGTAGCTACGCCCGTCGGTGGCCCCGCCCCACGCCACGACTGGCTCGACTATTTCACGCTGCTGCTCAGCCTGGGTAGCTTCCTGGCGCTGCTGCACCTCATCGTCAACGTGTTGCCCACGCTCAGCCGCCGCGTTAACAACCTAGCCTACGAGCCTGAGCCGGAACCCGAGCCCGAAACCCCACGCAGTCTCTTCAACCGCCTGCGCCCCACGCCTTCCACCGACCTGCACGATAATTACGAGGACGACGAAGAGGAGGAAGAAGCACCTCGTTCGCGCTACGACGACGACCGCGACGACCGCTAGCACGTCACCCATCCACCACCCCACCAATCCACCATCCTTGTGATTCTAACCGACCAGCAAATTCTGGCTGAAATCGAAAAAGGCACCATCGTTATCGAGCCCTACGACCGCGGCTGCTTGGGTACCAATTCCTACGACGTTCACCTCGGCCGCTACCTCGCCACCTATCGCGACGCCGTGCTCGACGCCCGCCGGCACAACGAAATCGATACCTTCGAAATCGACGCCGAAGAAGGCTTTGTGCTGCAGCCCGGCACGCTCTACCTGGGCGTAACCGAGGAATACACCGAAACCCACGCCACCGTGCCCTTCCTCGAAGGCAAGAGCAGCGTAGGACGCCTCGGCATCGATATCCACGCCACCGCCGGCAAAGGCGATGTGGGATTCTGCAACCATTGGACCTTGGAAATCAGCGTGTCAATGCCCGTGCGGGTGTATCGGGGGATGCCCATCGGCCAATTAATTTACTTCACCGTGCAGGGCGAAGTCGTTACCTTCTACAACCGCAAGCAGAACGCCAAGTACAACGACAAGACTGACCGTCCGGTCGAGTCAATGATGTGGAAAAACAGCTTTTAAGCAGCCTTTCCTGAACCGTGCGGCGGTTTTGCCCGTTAGAAACGGGCACCGGCGCAGCTTTAGCTGGCCCGGAACTTGCGTATCTGTTGTCTAAAAAGCCTTCGACCATGAACCAGAAACCGCTTTTCGCCGCCCTGCTACTAGCCCTCGCCACCGCTCCTGCATTTGCCCAGCAGGCGCCGTCCGCAGCCGTGCAGGATAAAACTCAGCCTACCCCCCGCCTTAATCCCGTTGCCGAGCGTGCCGACCGTCTGTCCGACCGCATGGTGCGCGACCTGCACCTCAATGGTTACCAGGCCAGCCGCTTGCGAGCTATAAATGCCGATAAAGTGGCGAAGATGGCCGCCATCGAGCGTAAAAACGCAGGCAACGCCAAAGTTATTGACGATGAATGTCACGGCGTGTGCAAGGAACGTGACAAGGAGCTCCAGGCTGTGCTTAGCAACGACCAGTATAGCACGTACTTCGGTGCCCGCTCCACTTACTACAAATACGACCGCGACTATGCTAATCAGTCGGCCAGCATCCTGCTAGCCGAATCGGTGCAGAATCCTGCGCCCATGCGTGCCAACGATGCCGTAATTTCCCCCACTACCAAAAAGACGCCACGGCCTGCTGGCAATCTGGGGCGTAACGCTCGCTTAAAGTAAGCAAAGGCTTGACTATTGAAAAAACCCTTCCATTTTGCAATGGAAGGGCTTTCTTGTGCGTTGCAGTGACGGTTATTGCTGCTGCTGCTCCTGCTTGTCCAGATACAACGAAAGCTGCTTGCACAGGGCCCGCATCTGCTCGGCCATTTCCTTATCGCCGGTGGCTGTCACGATGTTTTCTGCCATCGAGCCAATGTTATCGACCACGAAACGCTTCATCTCGTCCACTGGCATGTCCTTGGTCCAGAGGTCGATTTTCATGGTGCCGGCCTGCTCCCGGTCCCACAGCGCAATGTTGATGGCCTTGGCAAAGTGAATGTTGGGCCCCGCATCGGTAGCCGACCAGCTAATGGCCTCAGGCACTTTCTGGTCGTCGAGAGCAATGCTGAAGCGGATTTCTGATTTTTTCATTTTTCAAAAGATAAAAAGAACGTCATGCTAATGAAGGAAGCATCTCGTCGGCAGTAGCAACCTCAATCTTGAGAATTAGTTGCGCGGGCGAGATGCTTCTTTCGTCAGCATGACGTTCTAAGTAAGCACAATCGTTAATTAAACGTAGTTATTGAGCATCACCGGCATCACCAGCATCAGAATGCTCTCGTTATCGTCGGCAAGTGTGGGCATGAGCAGGCCGGCGCGGTTGGGCGTGCTCAGCTCCAGCGTAATTTCATCCGAATCAATGTTCGACAGCATCTCGATGAGGAAACGGGCGTTGAAGCCAATCTCCATGTCCTCACCGTCATATTGGGAAGCCAGGGTTTCCTTGGCTTCATTGCTGAAATCCAGGTCTTCGGCCGAAATCACTAACTCCGAACCAGCCAGGCGCAGGCGCACCTGGTGGGTGGTTTTGTTGGAATAGATGCTGATGCGGCGCACCGAGTTCAGTAGCTCCTGGCGATTGATAATGAGCTTGTTGGGGTTACTCACCGGGATAACGTTCTCGTAGTCGGGGTAGCGCTCGTCGATGAGGCGGCACACGAGGCGCATCTGGTTGAAGGAGAAGAAAGCGTTGCTCTGGTTGAACTCCACTTTCACCGGCGTAGCCTCGGAGGGCAAAGTGCTCTTCAGCAGGTTGAAGGCCTTGCGCGGGATGATGAGGTTGGCCGTCTGGCCGGCGCCCACGTCCTGGCGGCGGTAGCGCAGCAGGCGGTGGCCGTCGGTGGCGACGAAGGTAACCTGGTTATCAGCCAGCTGCACCAGGATGCCCGTCATGGCCGGTCGCAGCTCGTCGGTGCTCACGGCGAAGATGGTCTTGTTGATGGCGCGGGCCAGCGACGACGAGGGAATCTCAATAGGTGCCGAGCCCTTCACCACCGGCACGCGGGGGAAGTCGGCGGCATTCTCGCCCGCCAGCTTGTAGCGGCCGTTGGACGAGGCAATTTCGATGGTGTAGGTCTCCTCGTCCAGCGTGAAGGTCACGGGCTGGTCGGGGAGGTTTTTGAGCGTATCGAGCAGGATGCGGGCGGGAGCAGCAATGCGGCCGGTGTCGCGCGCTTCCACGGGCAGCTCGGTAATCATGCTGGTTTCCAAATCGGAAGCCGTGATGGTGAGCTTGCCGGCTTCGATTTCGAAGAGGAAATTCTCCAGGATGGGCACCACGGGGTTGTTCGTAACCACGCCGTTGATGCTCTGCAACTGTTTGAGCAGCGCCGAGGACGAAACAATGAATTTCATGCGAGAGGAGGGCTTTGGGATGGAGGGCAAAGATACGCGGCCGGGGCGGGGTTTGGAAGGGAGCTTCGCTTATTTGCTGTACGATTTACTGGAGGTAAAAATTAGCTGATAAAACCCAACAGAAAAGAGCCCTTAGTGAAAGTGCTTATTGCCTTTGGAAGGTCCCAAGTCACTCAGAACAATCTCTAGTCGTTGCCATAGCAACGTTCCGACGGCGATTAAGTCGGCACAGCTATGCGACTCATCAACATCGAACTCATACTCATCCGTCCTACTCGGGTCATGGATTTCCCTGATAAGGACGCGGAACTGTCCATCAAGTAGTTTGACAGTTGCCGTTCCATAGATATTAACGGTGGGTAACTGAAGGTTATAATGTGCGCTTTGCTCTTTGCCTTTTCAAAGCGCGCTTTCGACCAGTTCACGCTTTGTGAATTTAGGTTGACGCTCCTGATTATAGCTCATTATTCAGGCTTACAGTCAATATTGTGCCCCAAACGACGCATACCGCCGCTTGCGCCGCCACACCCGCACGGCGCCAAACAGCGCCAGCAGCGCCAGCGGCGCGCCGATATTTAGCAGCTGCCAGCCGCGACGCTGCTCGGCCAGCTTCACCTTGTCGAGGGGGCGGAGGGTGATTTGCTTGCCGCGCACGGAAATGAGGCCACTTTCGTCGAGCAGATAATCGGTGGCGTTGAGCACCAGCTCACGGTTAGCAAACTCGGTGTTGGCCAGCCGGTCGTAG
Organism: Hymenobacter aranciens; assembly: GCF_030580865.1. GTDB lineage: Bacteria > Bacteroidota > Bacteroidia > Cytophagales > Hymenobacteraceae > Hymenobacter > Hymenobacter aranciens. Next base: position 104,176 of record NZ_JAUQSY010000011.1, read on the forward strand.
CCCAGGCGGTAAGGCTTGCCGGTTTTGGCGTCGATGTCGGAGCGGATAAAATCGCCGTCGGCGATGAGAAGGACTTTGGATGGGCGCGCCTCGGCTGCTTTTTCGGGCTGAAACTGCATGGTGCCCGGCTTGGCGCGGTTGGCGTAGAGCGAGGTGAACTGGCCTTCGAGCAGGTAGCCCACATTCTGGAAGCTGTTTTGGTACAGCTTCGGATTGGGCTCCAGGCGGGCATCGTTGAAGTTGATGGGCACCGGGGCGGGCAACACCCGCGTGTAGCGCGAGGTGCTGAGCAGCGCCGTTTTGCGGATGCCGGCCGCCTTCACTGTATCGATATTGCCCGCAAATTTCAGATACACTGCGTCGAGGTTGCGGGTGATAGGGTGCTTGCTGAATTTGTTGATGAGCGGGTAGAGCTGCCAGGGCATGGGCTCGATTTTGGGGCGGTTGCCGTCCATGCCGGTCACCAGCGGAATCTGGCCGCTGTTGAGGTCCAGCACCAGGTTCTGGTTCAGGCGCACACCGTATTTGAAGAACAAGTCGTCCAGGTTCAGGTCGTAGGGCGTCGCCAGGGCCACGCCGTTGCGGCTCACGCTGTCGAGGTCTACGCGCAAGGCATCCACGAAAAACAGCGCCCGGCCGCCCTGGGTGATAAACTGGTCAAGCTTGAATTTTTCGTCTTCAGAGTAGGGTGTTTTGGGCTGGGCCACCACCAACGCGTCCAGCGCTTTCAAGTCGCGCACTTTGCTGAGGTCGACGCGGAACACGTCGTATTGCTGCTGCCAGGCGCCGAGCATGTCGCCAGCCTGCTCATTGGTGAGTTCGTCGTGGCCCATCACTACGCCCAAGCGCTTGCGCAGGTCGGGCGTAAGCACCCGAATGGCGTTGGCTAGCTCGTATTCCAGGCCCTCAATGCTTTGATTGAGGCGCACTTCGGGGGCTTCGGCTTGGTTGCCGCGCAGCAGCAGCACGTTTTTGCTGCGGCCGTTGAGCGTGACGGTGGCCCAGGGGAAAATGATTTTCTCGACGCGCTTGCCGTTTTCAGTCGCGCCGAGGTTGGTGGGTTTCAGACCTTTTTTGAACAGACTGGTATAAAATTCACTACGGGCCGCTTCGGTGCTGGCGGCGCTGGGGTCGATAAAGATGAAGTGCAGATTGGAACCGCCGTACACTTGGAACTCGGTCAGGGTTTCGCGCACGGCCTGCTCCAGACGGCGGAAGGAAGGAGGGAAGTCGCCGGTGAGGTACACCGTCACCGTCACTGGCTGCTGCAGGTTGCTGAGCAGCTTTTTGGTGGCCGGCGACATGGTGTAGCGCTTTTCCTCCGTCAAATCGAGGCGGAAAAAGAAGCGTTGAGCCACGAAATTGAACAGCAGCAAGCCGCCCAGCACGGCCACAAAACGCAGCAAATCGCGGCGCTTACGCGAAGGCACTGCCGCAACGGCAGGAGCAGGGAGAGAATCAGCCATTGTTTGTTCCATTACCAGTTCCGGCTGCGCAATACTACCCGCGTGGCCTGCAATGCCACGGCCACCACGCTAAAGAAATAAACCAAGTCCCGCGAATCGACCAGGCCCTTACTCAAATCGCGGTAGTGTGCCGCAATACCCAGCTGGCTAACATAATATGCAGCGCTACCATCCAGCACCGAGGCCAATGAGTCGAAGCCCGAATACACCAGAAAGCACCCAACCACCGCCACCAGAAACGCAATAATCTGGTCGCGCGTGAGCGCTGAAGCCAGGATGCCAATGGCCGCAAACACTGCGGCCAGCAGCGCCAGCCCCAGGTAAGAGCCCACCGTAGCAGCTGAGTCGATGTTGCCCTCGGGGCTACCCAGCTTATACACCGAGAAGTAATAAAGCAGTGTTGGAATCAGCGCCAGCAAAGCCAGTAGAAAGCAGGCCAGGTACTTGCCCCCAATAATCTGCCCATCGGTGAGCGGGCGGGTGAGCAACAGCTCGATGGTGCCTGCCTTTTTTTCCTCGGCAAAGGTACGCATGGTGATGGCTGGGATGAGAAACAGGAATATCCACGGCGCCAGTCCGAACAGCGTCTGCAGGTCGGCGTAGCCGTAGTCGAGCACGCTGCTATCCGGAAATACCCAGACGAACAGGCCGGTAGCCACTAGGAACACGCCCAGCACCACGTAGGCGACGGGCGAGTTCAGGAAGGAATTGAATTCTTTGCGGAGAATGGTAAGCATTGACGTGTGTCGTGCTGACGAAGGAAGCATCTTATCACGCTTGTGTCAGGTCGAAATCTAGTACTGACGAAAGCAGCCGTGATAAGATGCTTCCTTCGTCAGCTTGACAGTTAGCGGGTTAATTCTCCAAACACTTCCTCCAGGCTTTGCTGCTCCTGGCGCAGCCCCAGCAGCAGCCAGCCGCGCTCGGCCGCCAGCCGCGAGATGGCGGGGCGCAGGTCGCGCCCGGCGGAGCTGCGGAGCACGTAAGCACCGGCCTCCGCTGTTACGCTATGCACGCCCGGCAACTGCTGCAGTGCCTCTATGTCCACCGTGCCCTCAAACTCGGCGCGCACCACGGTTTCGCCGGCGGCGCGCGCGGCCAGCTCGGCTACCGGGGCATCGGCCACCAGCTTGCCGCGGCTGATGATGATGACCCGGGAGCACAGCGCCGTGACTTCAGGGAGAATATGGGTGCTGAAAATAACGGTCTTATCCTCACTCACCTCACGGATGAGCTGGCGGATTTCCAGAATCTGGTTCGGGTCGAGGCCAGTGGTGGGCTCGTCCAGAATGAGCACATCGGGGTTGTGAATCAGGGCCTGGGCCAGGCCCACGCGCTGACGGTAGCCTTTGCTGAGGGCGCCAATTAGCTTGTTCTGCTCACGGCTCAGGCCCACGCGGCGCACCAGCTCGGCTACGCGGTTGCGCAGGCTGCTGCCTTTCAGGCCGTGCACCGAGCCGATAAATTCCAGATACTCGTGCACGTACATGTCGAGGTAGAGCGGGTTGTGCTCGGGCAGGTAACCCACGCGCTGACGCACAGCCAGGCTGTCGGTGGCCACGTCGTGGCCCGCCACATGCACTGTGCCCGCCGTAGGGGGGAGGTAGCCGGTGGCGATTTTCATGGTTGTGCTTTTGCCCGCGCCATTCGGGCCCAGAAAGCCTACAATCTCACCTTTTTCAGCGGTGAAGCTGATATCATCGACGGCATTTTGAGCGCCGTAGGTCTTTATTAATTGATTGACTTCAACCACAGATAAAAAATAAGAAGTTACTTGGGGTTAGTCGGCCGCAATTGGATTTCCGAAATCATCGTGGCCTGCGGCGCTGCCAGCGCGTGCACAATGGCCGCCGCAATATCCTCCGGTTGCATCTTGTGCGGGTTGGGCTCCGAACCGGGCTCCGCGCCATTAAAGTTCGTTTCGACCGAACCCGGCATCACGCAGGTAACGCGGATGCCCTGCGGCCGCACTTCCTTAAACAGCGCGTCGGAAAAGCCGCGCACGGCGTATTTGGTGGCGCAGTAGCCGGCCATGTGGGCCGAGCCAGCCGTGCCCGCCAGCGAAGCCACGTTCACGATGTGCCCTCCTTTTTGCTGTTGCATTTGCGGCAAAGCAACGCGGGTGCAATAAAACAGGCCATGCACATTGGTATCGAATAGGTCGTGCCAATCTTCTGATTTGAAGTTGGCTACGGCGCCGAATTTGCCAATGCCCGCGTTATTGACCAGCACCTGGATTTCCGGACCTAGCTCGCGCTGGGTGTTCGTAAAAGCCTCAATGACGCTGTGTTCGTCGCGTACATCGCAGGTAAAAAACTGGAAACGCTCGTGCGTAAGGCCCTCGGGAGCGTGACGCCCCCAGCCGGCCACAGCCATACCCTTGGCCAGCAGCGCTTCGGCCACGGCCCGGCCGATGCCGGAGCTGACGCCGGTTACAATGGCGACTTTGCCTGATAACTCCATCTTATCTTTGGAAAAAGAATGAGGAAAATGGGTAATACGAATTTCCGGACGCAAGTTAGCGGCAGCGGATGGTTTGCGGGAATACTTGGGGCCGGGCTGTGCTTTTTACTTACTACCTGCGGCCCCGGTCACGGCACTGATTGCCTTATGCGCACCGGCGACATTGTGACGGAGCGCCGTGAAATACCCACTGATATCTTGCTGGTTACGACCTACGACAACGTTGACTTGAAAATCGTGCAGGATACCGAAACCTACGCCGAGGTGCGGTCGGGCGAGAATCTACTGGCCGACATCACGTTTACCATAAAAGGCAATGGCCTCGAAATTGCCAATACCAGCAAATGCAACTGGGCTCGCAGCTACGACGTGCCCCGGGAAGTGACCCTGCATGTGCCCCAGCTGCGCGATGTGCGCCTGAATGGGTACGGTAATATCAGCTCAGTAGGGGTTTTCCGGCAGGACACGCTGTTTTTGCACCTGCTGGGTGCTGGCGACATAAACCTGGAATTGCAAGGCAACTACCTGAACATGGATATGTTTGAGCTGGGTGACATAACGCTGCGGGGTACGATGGAGGAATTTACCTGGGTGCTGGGTGGCAATGGCCGCCTCTTTGCCCACGACCTGCAAACGCGTCGGAATTATTTCAAAACTACCCGCGACAGCAACGGCGATGCGCATGTGCGGGCACAGGACATTGTGGGGGGCAGTGTGGAGGGCACTGGAACAGTATACTACTCCGGCAATCCGGCAACCAAGGACTTGCAGATTAAGGGCTTCGGCTCGGCCCAACCAGAATAGCTGAGTTTCCTATAAATCACCCAGCTGCGGCCTAATCAGTAATTCCTCCAGTACTGCCTGCGGCGAAAGCTGATGGGCCGAAAAAACTGCTTCGGCTACATCCTCCGCCCGAACGAACCGCTCGGCTGGCAAATCGACACCCGCCCAACTGGCGGTGAGCGTCGCGCCGGGCAGCACCGCCGTCACGCGCACGCCTTGTTCCTTCAACTCCTCACGGAGGTTGCGGGTGAAGCCGTAGAGCGCGTGTTTAGCAATGCCGTAGGAGCCGCCATTAGGATAAGCCATGATGCTGGCTGTGGAGCAGATGGTGAAAATGTGACCCCGCCGCCGCTCGATAAACCCCGGCAACAGCGCCAGCGTCACGTCATAGGCGCTGAGCAGGTTGACGGCCAGCATCTGGCGCAGTTGCGAGCCATCGGTGGGCTCGTCCTGCAGGCGGCCGGGCAGGAAGGCCCCGGCGTTGTTCACCAAAACTTCTACCGGCAGCCCAAGGTTGAGCACGAAATCGGTGAAGCGGGCACAGTCGGCGGCCTGGCTCAAGTCGGCCGGTAGAACATGGAGCGGCGCGCTGGGAAAATCTTTTCCCGCCTGCTGCGTCACCTCTGTTAAATCCTGAGCCGAGCGGGCGCAGATAGCCACAGCGTAGCCCGCCGCCAGAAAGCGCCGGACTACGGCTAACCCAATACCTTTGCTGCCGCCCGTGACGACGACTAATTTTTGCGGTGCTTCCACTATCAACAGTTGATTTTACGTAAGCTGACCAATAACCCGGCCGGCAGTTGCTTGCAACCGCCAGTTCCGGGCTGTGGTTTACCCTTCTTGCTTCTTTTTCATGCTTAAAATATTAGGTTCGTTCGTGCTGTTTTTGCGCAACATGCTCGTGCGCAAAGAGCGGTTCGCTACTCTCTGGAACCGCACCATCGACGAAGCCATTCTCATCGGGGTCGATTCGGTGGTCATTGTCAGCATTGTATCAGCCTTCATTGGGGCGGTTACCTGCGTTCAGATTGCCTATAACTTCACCAATCCGCTCATTCCTAAGTCTACCATTGGCTATATGGTGCGTGAAATGACCATTCTGGAGCTGGCGCCCACCATCACCTGCATCGTGCTGGCGGGCAAAGTGGGCAGTAGCATCGCCGGCGGCCTGGGCACCATGCGCATCACCGAACAGATTGATGCGCTGGAGGTAATGGGTATCAACTCGGCTTCGTACCTAGTGCTGCCGCGCATGTTGGCGGCCATCATCACCTTCCCGTTGCTCGTTATCATGGCCATGGGCCTGGGCATTATCGGCGGCTACCTGGCCGGCACCCTCTCCGGCGCCATGACGGGCGAAGAATATGTCGAAGGTATCCGCGACGCCTTCATTCCCTACAACATCGTTTTCGCCCTCATCAAATCGGTGGTTTTCGCCTTCCTGATTTCCGGCATCTCGGCCTACAAAGGCTTCTACACCCGCGGCGGCGCCCTCGAAGTAGGGGCGGCCAGCACCACCGCCGTTACCAATTCCATCATCGCCATCCTGCTGGCCGACTACGTATTGGCGGCCGTTCTGCTGTAATTCAATGGGTGAAAGGGCGAATGGCTGAATGGATGAATGAGCACAACGCCTCAACCATTCGCCTATTCGCCCATTCACTCATTCACTCATTGTTCCCATGATTGAAGTTTCCAACGTCCAGAAGGCCTTCGATGGCAACCCCGTGCTGAAGGGCGTCACCTGCACCTTCGAAACCGGCAAGTGCAACCTCGTGCTCGGCGGCTCCGGCACCGGCAAAAGCGTGCTCCTGCAGTGCATCGTGGGTTTGATGAAGCCCGACATCGGCTCCATCACCTTCGATGGCACGGTGTACACGAACAATAAAATCGACATCCGCCAGGAAATCCGGCGCAAAATCGGGATGCTCTTCCAGGGCTCGGCCCTGTTCGATTCCATGACTGTGGCCCAGAACGTGGAATTCCCCCTCCAGATGCTGACGCCCGAAATGACGCCCGCCGAGCGCCGCGACCGCGTCGAGTTCTGCCTCAAGCGCGTGGGCTTGGAAAGCGCGGGCAACAAAATGCCCTCCGAAATTTCCGGCGGCATGAAGAAGCGCGTCGGCATCGCCCGCGCCATTGCCCCCAATTGCACTTACCTCTTCTGCGACGAGCCCAACTCCGGCCTCGACCCCGCCACGAGCATCAAAATCGACGAGCTGATTCACGAAATCACCCACGAATACAACATCACTACCGTCATTATCACCCACGATATGAACTCGGTAGTGGAAATCGGCGAGCACATCATCTTCCTGCACAAAGGCATGAAGCTCTGGGATGGCACGAAGGACGAAATCCTTACCGCCCAGGTGCCCGAGCTGCAGGAATTCATCTTCAGCAGCAGCCTGGTGCGCGCCGCCAAGCGCGTGGACGAAGAAAACGAAGGCGGCCTGGCCGCTTTCCAGGAAAGCTACGAAGGCGGCGGTATATAAAACGTGTACCCCGAAGCGAAGGTCTGGGTACACGTTCTCTAGGCCATCAATAGTTTCAAATGCCCTAAATGGTGCCGCCCGTGCCAGGCATACAGCGCCAGCGCCTGGTCGAGGGTGTAAGTGCGGTCGTAGCCAGGGTGGTAAAAAGTGCGTTGCCACTGCTCATCCGTGAGGTGGTGCAATAGCGTCACCCAGCGCGAGTGCATCGCCTCAATCATGCTCAACGACACCGTGATAGGCGTGGCCGCTACGTCGGGCAGTTCGGCCCATCCTTGCTCATCGTAGGGCTTAATCGTCGGGTTGTCCTCCGTCAGCGCCAGGCGGTAGCGAACGTAAGAATTCAGGTGCGAATCGGCGACGTGGTGAATAACCTGCCGCCCCGTCCAGCCGCCGGGGCGGTAGGGGAATTGCAGCCGCTCGCCGCCCACGGCGCGGGCCATCGCCGTGAGCTGCGCCGGCAGCTCTGCCAATTCCTGGATAAGGGCCGTGCGCCCGGCCGCCGAGAGTGGCCCCTCGGGCAATTGCGCCTGCCCCACCGGGTAGCGCAGCAGTTCGTCGGAAACAGAAGTAGTCATGGGTGCAAAGAAAGCAAAAACGCCACCCCGGGAAGGGTGGCGTTTGCAATGTTTAAGAACAAGCGGACCCACAAAAACCCGTTTAATTCGCTAAAATTCGTTAAATCTGCGGTCTAGGATTGCGGGCCGCGCTTGTTAAGCTCATCGCGGATTTTAGCGGCCTTTTCGTAGTCCTCCTTTTCCAGCGCCTGGGCCAGCATTTTGGATAGTTCTTCGAAGGACACCTGGCCGCTGGGCTCGCGCGGCTCGGCAGGCTGACGGCTGCTGCGGGCGGGCGGCAGGTCATCATCATCCTCATCGTCCTCATCTTCTTCCTCGTCGCTTTCGGCGCCTTCTTCGCCCTCATCAAGGTCGGTCAGGATGATGCCGGCTTCACTAAGTACGCTTTCGACGGTGAAAATGGGCACCCCAAAACGCAGGCCGATGGCAATGGCATCGGAGGGCCGGGCGTCAATCTCGAAGGTGGTAGCGCCGTCCGAACACACGATGCGCGAGTAGAATACGCCCTCCTTGAGGTCCGAAATAATCACCTCCAGAATCACCACGTGCACGTGCTCGGCAAAGGCCTTGAATAGGTCGTGGGTGAGGGGCCGGTTGGGGCTGATTTTCTCAATCTGGATGGCAATGCTCTGAGCCTCAAACATGCCAATAATAATCGGCAGCCGGCGGCTACCGTTTTTCTCGCCCAGAATCAGGGCAAACGACCCCGACTGCGACTGGCTGGACGAGAGGCCCAGAATTTCAAGCTGTATTTTTTTCAAGGGATTGGAAGGTCTTTGGCGCCACTGGCGCCGGGGACAGGAATAGAAGAGCGTTTCTTACGACAAATAAAGGCAAAATGGCCAGAACTTGCCGCGGAAGCGGCGCCGGAAGCGAGCTAAAATGAAAAAAAGAACGCTCGGTCAGGTACAAAAAAAGAACGTCATGCCGAACGCAGCGAAGCATCTGACCCGCCGCAGTAACCTCAATCGCAAGGATTAGTTACGCAGGCGAGATGCTTCCTTCGTCAGCATGACGTTCTCAAGGAATTTTCGCGACCTAGCCGAGTTCTTTCACCGCCGCCGTCAGCTTGGGCAGCACCTCGAACACGTCGCCCACAATGCCATAATCGGCTGCTTTGAAGAACGGAGCTTCGGGGTCTTTGTTGATAACCACGATGACCTTCGAGCTATTAACGCCCGCCAAATGCTGGATGGCGCCCGAGATGCCGCAGGCAATGTACAGATTCGGCGACACGGTGATACCGGTTTGGCCAACGTGCTCGTGGTGAGGGCGCCAGTCGACGTCCGACACCGGCTTCGAGCAGGCCGTGGCCGCACCCAGGGCCTTGGCCAGGTCTTCGATGAGGTGCCAGTTTTCGGGGCCTTTCATGCCGCGGCCGCCGCTCACGACACGCTCGGCTTCGGGCAGCAGCACGCCGCCAGCCTGGTCCTGCATCACTACCTGCTTGGGCGCATCGGCGAAGTCAGCATCCGACAGCTGGGCCGAGAAGCTGCTTACTTCGGCCGTCTTGCCGGCTTCGTGCTGGGCCTCAAGCGAGTTTTTCTTCACGGCAATGATTTTGCGGTCGCCGCTCAGGGTTACGTCGGCGAAAGCTTTGCCCGAAAAGGCGCCGCGCTTCACAGTGAAGCTGCCGCCGTCGGTTTTGGGCAGGTCCACCACGTTGGTCGCCAGGCTGGCTTTCAGGCGCACCGACAGGCGCGAGCCCACGGCCGCGCCGATGTTGGAGTTGGCCAGCACGATGACTTTGGCGCCTTCCTGCTCGGCCGCCGTGGCGATGAGCTTGGTGTAGGCATTGTTAACGAAGTCTTTCAGACGCGGCTCGGCGTCGTAGAGCACTTTCGCGATGCCCTGCTCGCCGAGCTTGGCGAGGTTAGCCTCGGTGGCTTCGCCCACGGCAATAGCCGTGGCGGTGGTGCCCAGCTGGGCGGCGACTTTGGCGCCGTAAGTGGCTACTTCGAGCGAAGATTTTTTCACTTCGCCTTTGTCGCATTCAACAACTACAAGAACAGACATGGAATGTGTTTTTTTGTCATCCTGAGCGCAGCGAAGGACCTTATCACGCGTGCGCCGTCAGGGTTTGAAAGTGCCAACGAAAGCAGCCGTGATAAGATGCTTCCTTCGTCAGCATGACAGACGAATGAATTAAATAACCTTCGCTTCGTTGCGGAGGAGCTTAATCAGCTCGCCAGCATTAGCGGCATCGATGAGCTTCACACCCTGCTTCTTGGGCGGCAGCGCAAACTCCGACACCTGCGTGCGGGCAGGCTCGCCGACGGCGGCTACCACTTTTAGGGGCTTGGTGCGGGCCGTCATGATGCCGCGCATGTTGGGGATGCGGGGCTCGCACATGGGCTGCTGGCAGCTGGCCACGAAGGGCGTGTTCACGCTCACGATTTCCTTGCCGCCCTCGATTTCGCGCTCCAGCGTGGCGGTGTTGCCGCTCATATCCAGCTTCATGGCCGGGGCTACCGTCGGGATGCCGAGCATCTCGCCCACCATGCCGTGCACCTGGAAACCGTTGTAATCAATGCTTTCCTTGCCCATCAGGATGACGTCGTAGGCGCCTTCCTTGGCGATGGCGGCAATTTGCTCGGCCACGAAGTAGGCATCCTGCGGGTGGGCGTTGACGCGGATGGCGTCATCGGCACCGATGGCCAGGGCCTTGCGGATGTTGGGCTCGGTATCGGCCTCACCCACATTGAGTACCGTGACGGTACCGCTGCCAGCGGCTTCCTTCAGCTCGATGGCACGGGTGAGAGCGTATTCGTCCCAGGGGTTAATCACAAACTGCACGCCGGCTTTGTTAAATTCCTTGTTGTCGGGCGTGAAGGTGATTTTGGTGGTCGTGTCGGGCACGTTGCTGATGCAGACCAAAAATTTCATCTAAAGAGGGAGTTGGTGGGCAAAGAGAGGCAAAAGTAGTCGGCTTGCATAACAATTCCTAGCCCCCGGACGGCACAAGGCCCGGAGCTATGGAATTGCGGGGGAGTGGAAAAGCCGCAATTTTGTCCCAAAGATAGAGAAAACTCCCCGTCCCATGTCCGATACTCCCTCCCGCCTGCAACAGCTGCTAGCCTTCTACGAAGACGACCCTACCGACCCCTTCACCATCTACGCCATCGCTACCGAATACCGCGCCACGGAGCCGTTGCGCGCCTGGGAGTACTACGAAAAGCTACTGGCGGAGCATCCTGACTACGTGGGAACTTACTACCACGCCGGCAAGCTACTGGAAGGTTTTGGCAAGAAGGAGGAAGCCGAACCGGTGTACCGCAAAGGCATCATGGTAGCCAAGAAAGCCGGGCAGCAACACGCGGCCAGCGAACTGCTACAGGCGCTGAACAGCTGCCTGGGCCTGGATTACGAAGACGACTAAGTTATGGCAACCCGTATTTTAGTAGTTGAAGACGAGCCGAAAGTTTCCGCTTTCATCCGGCGCGGACTGGAGGAAGAAGGCTTCGAGGTGGAGGTCGCCTATGATGGACCTTTCGGCGTACGCCTGGCGCTGGGCCACGCGTTCGACCTGCTCATTCTGGATGTAATTCTGCCCGGCCTGAGCGGCCTGGAGGTGCTGAAAGCCGTGCGCGCGCAGGACCAGGAAATGCCCATTCTGATGCTCACGGCGCTGGGCACCACGCAGGATAAGCTGCTGGGTTTCGACGGCGGCGCTGATGACTACCTGGTAAAACCCTTTGATTTCGTGGAACTACTGGCCCGGGTGCGCGCCCTTACGCGCCGTCGGAATAGGGGAGAGGCGAAAGGAAATCAACTCAACCTGGCCGACCTGACGGTGGACACTGCCGCCAAAACGGTGACTCGGGCCGGGCAGGCTATCAAACTCACGGCCCGCGAATTCAACTTGTTAGAGTTGCTTATTCGGCACCAGGGCCGGGTGCTGAGCCGGGGAGAAATTGCGGAACACACCTGGGAAGAGGCTTTCGACGCGGGCTCGAACGTGATTGACGTGTACGTGAATTATTTGCGCAATAAGGTCGATAAAGGATTTGGCAAGAAATTGATTCATACCGTGGTAGGGATGGGGTATGTGCTGCGTGAAGAATAGTCTTTTAGTGGTTAATGGTTAACGGTTGACGACGCCCTTCCAATTAATCACTAACAAATAATCATTAACCATTAAAAAATGACCATCCGTAATCGACTGACCTGGCTGTTTGTGGGCGTGGTGGCGGTGCTGCTGGCTACTACGCTCACGGTCGTGTTCGTGTTTCAGGCGCGCTACACCTTGCGGGAGTTTCGGCAGCGGCTGCGGGAACGGGCGCAGATTACGGGCTACATCTACCTAGAAAAGGACGAGATGCGGGCCAGCGCCTTTCGGGATTTCGAGAAAAAGTACCTGCAATCACTGAACAGCGAGATTTTGCAGGTGTATGATGCCAATGGGGAAGTGCGGTTTGTGGCGGAGGATGAGCGGGTGCAGCTGCCGGATGCCGTACTGGCGCGCATTATTCTGAACAAGGAGATTTTCTTTGAATTAGGGAAACGCAAGGCCGTTGGACTGTTTTACCATGATAATCAGGGCGACTTCATTATTGTGGCGGCGGCAGAGAATTCGTCGGGCCAGAAACGGCTGAATTACCTGATTACCATAATGGCGGTGATTTTTGTGGGCAGTCTGGTGGTGATTTACTGGGTGGGGCGGCTGTTTGCGGGGCGGGCGCTGGCCCCCATCGCGGCGATGAACGACCAGGTGGACCGTATTACCGCTCAGGATTTGCACCTGCGGGTGGATGAAACCCAACTGCCGGTGAGCGAGCAAGACGATTTGCTGCGGCTGGCGCGTACTTTCAACCGCCTGCTGGAACGACTGGAAACCAGCTTCGAAGGCCAGCGTACCTTCGTCAGCAATGCCTCGCACGAGCTGCGCACGCCCCTCACGTCGAGCATCGGCGAGCTGCAGGTGCTGCTGACGCGGGAGCGCAGTCCGGAGGCTTACCGGGAGGGTGTCGCTTCGGTACTCGGTGAATTGCAACAGTTGAAAGTGCTCATCAACAGTCTGCTGGATATGGCCCAGGCCGATGGTGGGAGTGCCCTGACGGAAGATGTGCGCCTGGATGAGCTGCTGGTAGAGGTGCGGGAGGCCGTGCCGCCGGCCTTACGCAGCCGGGTGCAGGTTGATTTGGGCGCATTGCCCGACGACCCGGCTACGCTGGAAATCAAGGGACACCGGGCGTTGCTGGGCCGGGCGCTGGGCAACCTGGTTGACAATGCGTTGAAATACTCAGCCGACCAGCCGGTGCGGCTGGAACTGCGTTGTGACGGGCCCGTTGGTAGCTGCCGCGTGCGGGTGGTAGACCAGGGTTTAGGCATTGCCAGGGCCGATTTGGCGAACGTATTCCAGCCATTTTTCCGCTCGGCCCACGTGCGCGGAGTGGTGGGGCACGGAGTGGGCCTGCCGCTGGCCAAGCGCATTCTGGAGCTGCACGGTGGGCGGCTGGAGCTACGCTCGGAGCTGGGGCGCGGCACGGTGGCGGAGGTGTGGTTTAAAGAGCACTAGTTGCCGTTGCTCCCTCGCGTTTCTAACGCGTGGGAGCAACGGCAACGACTTTTTTTGCGGTTTTTTCGAAAAAAACGGCATTCTAATCCGCCTCTAATGCGCCTCTAATTCGGGCCTAATTCGGGGAGGGGACTTTTGCATCAGTTCTTGCAGACGCCCCCTTTTCCATGCTCCGCTACCTCTTGCTTACCGCCGGCCTGCTGGCCGCTTCCCTTACCAGCCGGGCCCAGAACCTGCTGGCTACTGCTGCTACCGATACCTTGCGCCTCACCTTGCCCGAGGCGGAGCAGCGCTTCACGCAGAATAACCTGTCCCTTATTGCCCAGCAATACAACGTGTCGGTGGCCCAGGCACAGGCCTTGCAGGCGCGGCTGGTCGACAATCCAACGGTGTATCTGGAGCAGGACCTGATTGGGCGGAAGGTGATGCGGCGGGAGGTGCCCACCGGCACGGCCGGCACGCAGGTAGCCGCCAATTTTCAGCAACTGGTGTCGTTGGCTGGGCGGCGCAAGGCGGCCGGCCGCGTGGCCGAGCAAAACGCCGTAGTAGAGCAGTTCAACTTGCAGGATTTGCTGCGCAACCTGCGCTACGAGCTGCGCACTTCGTTCTACGACCTGTATTTCAAGCAGCAGACGCTGCGGATTTACAACGCTGAAATTGACTCGCTGAGCCGCACCGTGGGACTGTACCAGACGCAGTACGAGCGTGGTAACGTGGCTTTGAAAGAGGTTATTCGCCTGAAAGCCTTTTTGTTTGACCTGCAAACGGAGCGGCAGGCTATTCTGGCCGACGTGGGCAGCGAGCAGGCCGACCTGCACGTGCTGCTGCGCGACCCCGCCGATACGCGCTACCGCCCGCTGCTTGACCCTGCCCGCCTGAAGACCTTGAGCCTGGCGACTTACCCCGAAGCCACGCTGGCCGATACGGCCGTGACCGTGCGCGCCGACCTGCGCGCCCGCCAAGCCACCGTAGAGCAGCAAAACCTGAACCTGACCCTGCAGCGCAAGCTGGCTACGCCCGACCTGGCCGTGGGCTACACCTACGACCGCGCCGGCTCCTACATCAACAATTACAGCGCCTTGACGCTGGGCATGGCCGTGCCGATTTTCAACCGCAACCAGGGCAACATCCGGGCTGCCAAGGCGCAGATTGCCGGGGCCCAGGCCCAGGCCGACGAACAGCGCCTACGGGTGCAGGCCGAGGTGCGCCAGGCCTACGACGTGGCCGTCCGCGCCGATGCCCTCTACCAAAACACCGACCGCAACACCACGCCCTTCGCCCGCCTCATGGAAGGCATCGAGAAAAGCTACGCCAAGCGCGTCATCAGCGTGGTGGAGTACCTAGACTTTTACGAAGCTTACAAAAACGAAGTGGTGCAGCTAAACGCGCTGCGAGCCAGCCGAATGAGGGCGTTCGAGCAAATCAATTTCGCCGTCGGCAAAACGGTGTTCCGGGCCGAATAGACTTTCTGGTCTCTGGTTTCTGGTTGCTGGTTGACAGTCTAAAGGAATCGGAGCTTACAGCAGAAACCAACAACCAGAAACTAGAAACCAGAAACCTGATATGAACCGCATCTCCCTTTCCCTGCTCGCCGCCCTGGCCCTGACCGCCTGCCAGAAGCCGGCTCCCGCCGAAGAAACCGAAGAAAAAAAGGCTGCTTTCGAGCTGTCAGACACGATGATGCAGCAAATTGAGCTGGACACCGTGCGCCTGCAGCCGGTGCTCAGCGAGCTGACCTTCTCGGGTCAGGTGGTGAGCAATGGCGACCAGACGGCCAAGGTGTTTCCGCTGGTGGGCGGCGTGGTAGAAGACCTCAAAGTGGAACTCGGCGACCACGTTACCAAAGGCCAGCTGCTGGCGGTGGTGCGCTCGGGGGAAATCGCTGATATTCAAAACCAGAGTAGCTCGGCCGGTACTGATTTGGCTATTGCCAAAAAGAACCTCGCCGTGGCCGAGGACCAGTTTCAGGCGGGACTGGCCTCGGAGCGCGACGTGGTGCTGGCCCGTGAGGAAGCCCGCCGCGCCGCCGGAAACGTGAACCGCAGCCGCAAGCAGCTGGGTATCTACAACGTGACGCAGGATGGCCGCTACACTATTAAAGCGCCAATTTCGGGCTTCATCACGGAGAAGAACGTGACGGAAAGCATGCAGTATAACGACAACAATGTCGATAACTTCTTCACTATCGCTAACCTGGACCAGGTGTGGGTGCTGGCCAACGTCTTCGAATCGGACATCTCGAAGGTGCAGGTAGGCTACGATGCCGACGTAACTACGCTGGCCTATCCCGACAAGCATTTCCGCGGCAAGGTCGACAAGGTGTTCAACGTGCTCGACCCGGAGAGCAAGGTGATGAAAGTACGGGTGCGCCTCGACAATCCCGGCTACCTGCTCAAGCCCGAAATGTACGCCCAGGTGCGCATTCAAAACACCGAAAACCAGCAGGCTATGGCTATTCCGGCCAAGTCAGTGGTATTCGACAAGGACCGCAATTTCGTGATGGTGTACAAGGACCGGCAGCACGTGGAAACCCGCCCCGTGACCATCCTCAAAACCGTGGGCGACGTGAGCTACGTGAGTGAAGGACTGAAGCCGAATGACATCATCATTGCCAAGGAACAACTGCTGGTGTATGACGAGCTAAACGATTAGCCCTTTTAATTATGAGTTATGAATTATGAGTTGTGAGTTGTCCGATTTGACTGGTGCTCATTACTCCTGATTCAGCCCCCAAGCGACCCTAATGCGGGCCGTTCTGGCCGCGCTTTGCCCAACTCATAATTCATAACTTATAACTCATAATTCTAAAGCAGTGAACAAGTTCATCCAGGGCATCATTGCCTTTTCGCTGAAAAACCGGGGCTTCGTATTCCTTCTCACCCTGCTGGTGATTGTGATGGGCGTGGTAAGCTACAGCAATACGCCCATCGAGGCCTTCCCCGATGTAACGAACACCGAAATCACCATCATCACGCAGTGGCCCGGCCGCTCGGCCGAGGAGATGGAGAAATTCGTATCGGTGCCCATCGAAATTGCCCTGAACCCGGTGCAAAAGAAGGCTTCGGTGCGCAGCACCACGCTCTTCGGGCTGTCGGTGGTGAAGGTGATTTTTGATGACGGCGTGGACGACGCTTTTGCCCGCCCGCAAGTGTATAATCAGCTGCGCGAGGTCGATTTGCCCGAGGGCGCCGAGCCCGAGGTGCAGCCACCCTACGGCCCCACCGGCGAAATTTTTCGCTATACGCTGGAAAGCAAGGAAAAATCTGCCCGCGAACTCAAAACCCTGCAGGACTGGGTGGTGGAGCGCAACCTGAAAGCCGTGCCCGGCGTGGCCGACGTGAACAGCTTCGGCGGCGAGGTGAAGGACTACGAGATTTCGGTAAATCCCGGTAAACTCCAGGACTTTGGCCTCACGCCGCTCGACCTGTATAACGCCGTGCAGCGCTCGAACATCAACGTGGGCGGCGACGTGATAAACCAAGGCCAGCAGAACTTCGTGGTGCGCGGCATCGGGTTGCTAAACAATATCGGCGACATCAACAACACGGTCATTAAGAACGTGAATGGCGTGCCCATTGTGGTGCGCGACGTTGCCAACGTGACCGAAAGCGCCCTCTCGCGGCTGGGCCAGGTAGGCCGCGGCCTCGAAGACGACAAGCTGGAAGGCATCGTGGTGATGCGCAAGGGTGAAAACCCCACCGAAGTCATCAACCGCCTGCACGACAAAGTCGAGGAGCTGAACTCGAAGATTCTGCCTTCGGACGTCAAAATCAAGACCTTCTACGACCGTCAGCAGCTCATCGATTTCTCCACGGAAACGGTGATTCACAACCTGCTGGAAGGCGTGGTGCTCGTCACGGTCATCGTGTTCCTGTTCATGGCCGACTGGCGCACCACGGTCATCGTGTCGGTGATTATCCCGCTGGCGCTGCTCTTCGCCTTCATCTGCCTGCGGCTGAAAGGCATGAGTGCCAACCTACTGAGTATGGGCGCCATCGATTTCGGTATCATCATCGACGGGGCGGTGGTGATGGTGGAAGGACTTTTCGTGGCGCTCGACCACCGGGCGCACGAGCTGGGTATGGACCGCTTCAACAAGCTGGCCAAGCGCAGCCTGATTAAGAAAACCGGGCGCGACATGGGTAAGTCCATATTCTTCGCCAAGGCCATTATTATCACCGCGTTGCTGCCGATTTTCTCCTTCGAGAAAGTGGAAGGCAAAGTCTTCTCGCCGCTAGCCTGGACGCTGGGCTTTGCCCTGCTCGGAGCGCTGGTGTTCACGCTCACGCTGGTGCCGGTGCTGGTGAGCATGCTGCTGAATAAGAACGTGGTGGAGAAGGATAACTTCTTCGTGCGCGGTGTGAATAAGGGTGCCGAAAAATTCTTTCGCTTCACCTACGGCCGCAAAACTGCCAGTCTCATCATTGCCTTTGCCGTGACGGCTGTTGGTCTGTTCAGCTTCAATTTCCTGGGCTCCGAGTTTTTGCCGGAGCTGAACGAAGGCTCTATTTACGTGCGGGCCCAACTACCGCTGAGCATCAATCTGAAAGCCTCCAACGACCTTTGCAACGAGATGCGGCGGGTGTTTCTGAGTTTCCCCGAGGTGAGCGATGTGGTGAGCCAGACTGGCCGCCCCAACGACGGCACCGACCCTACAGGATTCTACAACAACGAGTTTCTGGTGCAAATCAAGCACACGCCGGAGGTGCAGAAGAAAATGAAATCCAAGGCTTACCGCGAGGAGCTCATCGAGCGTATGAAGGGCAAGCTGGACCGCTTTACGGGCGTCGATTTCAACTTCTCGCAGCCCATCACCGACAACGTGGAGGAAGCCGCCTCGGGCGTGAAAGGCTCCATCGCCGTCAAGATTTACGGGGCCGACCTGCCCACCATCGAAGGCAAAGCCCGTGAGGTGTACGAGGTGTTGAAAAATGTGCAAGGTGTTGATGACCTGGGCGTCCTGCGCAATATCGGTCAGCCCGAGCTGCACGTCGACCTCGACGAGCGCCGCATGGCCAGCTACGGCGTGGACAAGGCCGATGCCAACGCCGTGCTCGAAATGGCCGTGGGCGGCAAGCAAGCCACCCAACTCTACGAGGGCGAGCGCAAATTCCCCATCCGCCTGCGCTTCGAGCCCCAGTTCCGCCAGACCTCGGCCCAGATTGCGCTGTTGCAGGTGCCCATGCAAAATGGCAAGACCATTGCCCTGAGTCAGATAGCTGATATTCGCGAAGTGACCGGCCCCAGCCTCATCTACCGCGACGACAACCGCCGCTTCGCCGCCGTGAAGTTCAGTATCCGGGGCCGCGACATGGGCTCGACCATCGCCGAGGCCCAGCAGAAGGTGAATAAAGTGGTGAAGCTCAACAAAGGCTACGAGATGAAGTGGACCGGCGACTTCGAAAACCAGCGCCGCGCCACCCAGCGTCTGGCCCAGGTAGTGCCGGTTTCGCTTGGGCTTATCTTCTTCATCCTCTTCGTGTTGTTTGGCAACCTCAAGGATGCCGGGCTGGTGCTGCTCAACGTGCCTTTCGCCATCATCGGCGGCATTGCGGCGCTGCTCCTCACGCACACTAACTTCAGTATTTCGGCGGGTATCGGCTTCATCGCGCTGTTCGGCATCTGCATTCAGAACGGGGTGATTCTCATCTCCGTCTTCAAGCAAAACCTGGTCAAAAAGTACAGCCTCGACCACAGCATCCACGACGGCGTGGTGAGCCGCGTGCGCCCGGTGGTGATGACGGCCCTCATGGCCACTATTGGCCTGATGCCCGCCGCCCTGAGTACCGGCATTGGCTCGGAAACCTCCAAGCCGCTGGCCATCGTGGTTATCGGCGGGCTGATTACTGGTACCGTGCTGACGCTGTTTATCTTCCCGCTGGTTTTCGAGCGGTTTTATCGCAGCGAGCACACGCGTTACGGCCACCCCGAAAACGCGACGACGGGGCCGTTGCAAGCAGCCCACTAGGCCTAACCTGACCAGCCTTCCTGCTACCGGCTACTCCCATGTAACCTTTGCCTTCTGCTACCGCGAAATGCGGCAGGATGGGCCTACGCCGACGCTGTCGGAGCGGCAGGAGCCGGTGTTAGTGGGGGCGTGAGGTGTTGGAGTGAAAACGCCAGAACGAAGTCGTTCTGGCGTTTTTACTGCTTTTTAAGAAAACAATTAGCTATTTGTGCTTACTGGTTTATTCTTTCTATGATTGTGTCACCTTGCATAATAGTGAAAGAATGTTCTTCGGTTACTTTTTTGGTTGTGAATTCTTTCGAGATTGTTTTTATTGCTAAGTATGGGTCGATAACGTCAGCATAGAGCGCCATTTCTCCGCTGCCAATGTCACCATCGTCACAACGACCATTGCCAGTCCATCCTAGATGTTCTGTCAAAATGCTCCTTATCTGTTCTCTTCTATCAAGGTCTGCCGTTGTCCCCCACGTTTTCAGCTTAAATGTCACAACAACTGTGAACTGTTTTTCTTCGGGGATTTCAGCATAGCATTCATTCTCCTTGTCGGCAATCAAAGAGTTGATTTTAGATTTGAACTCTGGGTAAGATGCAGCACTAACACCTTCTTGTTTACCCAGCTTACCCAGCTTCCCCCAATGGGTTGTTGCATTTTTGTTATCTGTATTCCAAACTTCCCAGTAGGAATAAGTAGAACCTCGCTTTTTGTATAATTTGACAAATACTTTTTTGCTGCTGTCAAAGTAGTTTTTCTTAGCCATTTGCTAAAGTGATTTGTTATTGGATTGTTCACAACTGCTGAACAATACAGAAAATAAAATTAGTAGAATGATTGAATAGGATGCTGTCATAGTGCTGCTGCCAACTTGTAGAAATACACAGGTGCAAGAATCGTTGATAGATGTTATCTGATGACCAATGGCTGTATAACCTCCACAAGGTAGCCACAAGCACTAAATACTCATGTGTCTGTAAGATGTATGTGCCAGCAGATTTCTGAAGCGCCAACCGTTTCACCAGTTAGAATTCCTTGTTTTAAGGGATTGTGGTACAGTTACAAACTGCCTACCTCCCTATTTCCGGTAGTGCAGCACCACGCAGCCCGATTGAAAAACCCGTGAATCAACCAGCGTCAATTGCTCCTGCAGGCTGCTGCCTTCGAGCAAGCGCCGGCCGTCGCCCGCCAGGACGGGATGCACGACGAAAATCAACTCATCGACCAGCCCGCGCTGTATCAGGTAGGAGGGGAGGGTTACGCCGCCCAGCAGGATGGGGCCGCCCGCTTCCTGTTTCAAGCGGCGGATTTCATCCTCGGGCTTGGTGCGCACCAGCCGTGAGTTCTTATCGGTGAGCTCGGCTAGGGATTGCGAGAAAACGACTTTTTCGGTGGCGTCGAAGGCTTGGGCAAATGCGACATCGGCGGAGGGTTGGCCGTCTGGATTGTTGGCGATATCGGTCCAGTAGGGCACCATCAGCTGGTAAGTGATGCGGCCATACGCCAGCACGCCCGCCTCCCGCACCAGGTTGGCATAAAAGTGATGCAGCTCGTCATCGGCGATGCCTTTGGTGTGGTCGCAGCAGCCGTCGATGGTCAGATTGATGGAGTAGATTACTTTGCGCATGGAAGGACGGTTGAACACAAGCTGTTTAGGAAATCGACGGTGGCGTGTAGAGACGCGACCCTTCGCGTCTCGTCGTTGAACGATATCATTAGAACAGCCATTCGGCGCAGACGACAAGACGCGAAGGGTCGCGTCTCTACACTATTCGCCGCTCACCTTTGAATATTACTTGCGCCAGCAATAGCAAGCCATTCACAAACATACAATCCAACAGAATATGCTCACCCGCCAGCGCCTCCGCCACTTGGCCACCGACAAGGTATTTGACCGGGGGCAGGAACTGTACCAGGCCGGGGCCGTGAAGAAGCTACAGCAGGCGGGGCCGACGCGGTTTCTGGCGCGGGTGAAGGGCACGTACTCGTACAATGTGGCGGCCTGGCTGGCGCAGGGCGACGCAGAATTCAGCTGCGACTGCCCGTATGAGTTTGAGGGCATTTGCAAGCACGCCGTGGCGCTGGGGCTGGCTATTCTGGATGGCTACCCGCACACCGTCCCGGCCCCGGCAGCGCCGGCCGCCGCGCCTGCCGCCCGGCTGCAACAGGCCTGGGAGCGGTATTCGACGGCTGAGAAGCTGCGTTTTCTGGAGCAGGCGCTAGCCAAAAATGCCGACCTGGCCCAGCAGTTTTTAGCCTTCGGGGCCGCGCCCGGGGCCGACGAAGCCCCGGCGGCCGACGACCCGACAACCCTTACCGAGCGGCTGCGCGAAACGCTGGAGGCGCTGGAGTTCGGCGAGGAGTTTTGGGAGCGCTACGACCGGGATTACGAGGACTACGGCGAAGGCGAAAACCTGCCCCTGGCCGCCCTCGACGAGGTGAGTGCCGAGCTGCAACCCTTTGCCGCTGAGCTGCTGGCGCTGGCCAGGGCGGGCAAGCTCACGCGGACGCTGGAATACTGGGCTATGGCCTGCCTGGCTATTTTTCAAGTGGAAGCGCCGGCCAGCGACGACTGCGGCGCATTTGGTGACTACGGCACCGAGGTGCTGCTGCGCTGGCACGCCGACCTGCAGGCCGCTCACTGGCCCGAACTGCTGCTCAGCACCGTGCTGCCGCCCGCCGAGCTGAAGCTTGCCCTGCAGTGGCTGAGCAGCTACCTCGCCGACCCGCCCGGCCGCTGGCAGCCCTGGGAAGAAAGCTGGCTGCCCCTGCTGCTGGCCCTGGCCGCCGATGCCACGGCCGCCCCCTTGCTGCACAAAGCCCTGACCAAAACCCCGCTGACGCCCGACACCCGCGCCCGCCTCAACCTGCAGCTGGCCCGCACCCAGGCCGACGACCGCCGCTGGCTGGCCGCCGCCGAAACCCTGCTGCCCACCGATGCCGCCGTGGCCGACCAGCTTCTGCACTACTACCGCAATCAGGCCGACCAGCCCGCCCTGCTGCGCACCGCCGAAGCTGCCTTCGCCACTTGGCCCGACCGGTTTGAGGGCTACATCCTCGACACCTTCGGCCCTGCCCAAGCCCCCAGCCTCTACCGGGCCGCCCTGCGCCACCGCGCGTTGGCCAATCATAGTCTGGCCGATGTGGAGCGCCTGCGCCCGCTGCTGTCGGCCGCCGAGCTGGCGGGGCTGGTGCAGGTGGCCGTGGCACGGGCCCGCGCCACGCGCTACGGCGTAGGTTTCGCGGCCGAGCTGCTGTTTCAAGCTTCAGATGCCGGGGTGCTGCGCGAATTCGTGCTGGAACTGGAGTGGCTGGCCGTGTCGCGCCCCGACGAGATGGACCTGGCGCTGGCCCGAATGGCCGAATTGAACCCGCTGCCGCTGATGCTGGAGCTGGAAACCCGCCTGCCCGCCTACCTCATGGGCCGGGGCGGAGTCCAGCGCGGAGGCTTTCTGTATCAGCGGCTGGCGAGCTGGCTGGCGACGGTGCGCCGGGCGGCACCGCGCCTCTCCGAGCCAGTATTGCGGCTGGCGCAGGCGCTGCGCGAGGAGTTTCGCACGCTGCACGGGCTGCGCGATGCGCTCCGGACGCAGGGGCTGCTGCCGGAGGCTGAGTTGCCAACTGAAGCGCCAGCCCGGCGGGGCAGGAAGAAGAAGCAGTAGTGTTTAGGATGGCGGTACGAAACAGCAGCGCTGCAAACCTTAGCCTGCCTTGGCCTTCGCGTTTTTTAGGCTGAAAATCTCATTTATGCCACGCTTTTCGCCTAGCCATTCAAAGCATTCTTCCAAATCACTAATTACTTCCGATGTAATATGAGGTAGATGCTTTTTCCTGTGTTGCTTAGCATCAAACGAGCATAAAAACCGACCAAGCCCTTTCCGGCTTTTATAATTTCGGTCAGAATGGATATAGGCTATAATAATTGCTGGTAGTTCAACTGTTTGCAGGATGACGTTGGGCAGTTCTTCATAAGAGGGATAAGCGGTCCAGAAATTGTCCGTTTGTCCAAATAATTGAAGTAGCGTAATTATTCGCTGCTCTCGTTCAGGGATTTCCTGGTTAAGCTCATTGATAAGGGCGGGCAGGCTGTTGTAGTCCATCATTTTGATTTGCTCCCAGTACTTGCTGACTGACTTAGGCGCGGTGCGTAGCCACCGTTTTTCGGCAAGTTGGTCGGCTTCCATTCTGCGCTTGGCTGCTGTTTGGTCTTCCAGCGGCTTCGTGAATCCTTGACGGGCGAGAAACTCCAGAAGCTCATCGCTGTTGGCAAGCTCGGCATCGCCATGCCAGCCGTGATAACGAATGGAAACCTCGTGGTGAAACCCAATGGTTGCCCTAATAAGCGTGCCAGCATAAAGTTCAATAGCATACGTCCCCAAACACATGCAATAAAAGCTGGTGGTAGGTTCGATAATCTGCAATAATGCCTGGAAATCAATGACCTTATCTGCATTCGAAAGCACCAGCAAAATAGTGTCAGACATGGCTTTTTCGCCGCTAACTCCGCCGTCTTTAATGACAACTTTATCTGCTCCGGCAAATAATTCTGCCAGACCAGCATTAGAAGGAAGCTCATTGAGCGCTAGTTGCGGCTTTCGGTTAGTAAAGTCCAGTGCGGGCATGGAGCAGGGGAGTTAAAATTCGAAAAATAGGCTGCAATAAAAGTGGTTTAATTTGGCGAATGAATTAAGGTAGGGTCACGGAGTATGCATTTGCAAATTAATGCTTTATTAGCTGGCGCACCCGCGTTATCAAGTTATTCAGCTCCGGCGCGGTGCGGGTGAGCAGCAGGCCGAGGCCGAAAATGATGGTGAGCGTGCTCCCACGCAGCAGCAGCGTCAGCCAGCTATTGGGCAGGGTGGGCAGCGCCCAGGCCACCGCGCCCGCCACCGCCGCCACCAGCAGAATGAGGCCGATGCGCCGGTCGAAGGGCTGCAGGCCGTAGACGTACCACACGAAGGCTGTCCGAATGAGGTTGATGCTACTGATGGCCACGCAGTAGGCCAGCGCGGCCCCAGTGAGGCCGTAGCGCGGGATGAGCAACCAGTTCAAACCCACGATGGAGGCCGAGAGCGAGAGGTTGAAAATCAAGTCGTAGCGGTAGCGGGGCGAAGTGAGAACGATGCTGCCGTTGACGCCGGTGATGCCATCGATGAGGCGGCCCAGTAAGAGCAGCAGCACGGCCGTGGTAGCCGTGGCATACTCGGGCCGGTGGATGAGGCCGTAGATGAAGTCCAGATTCAGGCCAATGCCCAGGGCCAGGTAGCAGCCCACGATGGTGCCCACGCGGGTGCTGCGGCGGTAGAAATCAGCCATTTTGTCCATCGCGCCGTCTTTCCAGTATTCGGCGATGAGGGGGAAGGCCGTTTTGTTGAGGGCGCGGAAGGGTAGGGTGAGGGCCGTACTGATGTTGGTGGCAATGGCGTAGACACCGGCCGCCGCCAGGCTGAGCTTGGCCCCGACCATCAGGTTGTCGATGGTTAATAGCACCGTGCCTGAGATATTGCTGAGCAGGGCAAAAGCGCCGAAGCCCACCAGCTCGCGCAATGGTTTGATGCGCAGAGAATGGCGCTGGGGCCGCAGATTCAGCTCGCCGATGGCGGCTACATACACCAGCAGCAGCAGCGCCACCACGGCGTAGCTGCCGGCGTAGGCCAGCACGAAGCCGCTGAAATTCAGATAGCCCTGCCAATAGGCCGCCGCCGCCGCCACAATGAGCAGGCGGATAACCACCTCCATCAGGAAGGACGAAAAAGCCGAGCGGAACAAGGCCCGCAAAAACGCATCGAACAGTGCGTATAGCAACATGACGCCCGCCAGCCCGAACACCACGCCGTAGTGCGGCGCCAGCAGCGCCGTGTCGCGGTGGTACAGCTGCAGTATCAGCGGTTTACCTAGCCATAAAACGCTCGCCACTACTCCAAAGCCCAGCAGCGGCAGCGTCAGCAGCAGCGGCAGAAAGCCGGCGTGTGCCCGGCCCTGATTGCGGAAATAGGGAAAGTAGCGGATGGTGGTGCTGGCCAGCCCGAACGCCGCCAATTGTGCCCCGAGCGTGGCAATAGCTACCAGCGTTGTGGTAAGCCCCAACTGGCTAGACGACAGCAGCCGGGGCAGAATAATGGTCGTATTGACAAAGCCAATAATCAGCCCGACGTAGGAAATCAGCGTATTGCGCAGGCTTTGGCGTTGAACGAGGCCCAAGGTGGTGAAATGGTGAGATGGTGAGTGCTTAGACCGGTCGCCAGTTGGAAAACTGGTCGGTAACCTGACGGCCGGTGAGGAAGGCCGCGCCGCGCTGCTGCAAGTGGCGCATGATTTCGCGGAACTGCGCGGGGCCGGTGGTTTCGTTGGCCGGGTCGAAATGGTCGTTGTGCCAAAGGATAGTTGCCACGCCGCCGAACTTTTCGATTTCGGTGAACAGCGGCTGAAGGGCCGGCAGGATTTCGGCGGCGGCCAACTGCAGATAGTTGGGATGGTACAGGGTGGCATCCATCACATTCAGCGGGATTTCGAGGAAGCGACAGGCCCGGCCCTGCTCGAAATCAAAAGGGTAGAACGGATGGCAGTAGGAGTGGCGAAAGCCAAAATGCTCGGCGAAGCCCAGCGTCGAATCGAACTCAAAAATGCCTTCCACCAGCTGTGGCGTCCGGCGGGGCTCCCAGCGCAAGTAATGAAACCGGATGCCGCGGGCATGGTGCTTAATTCGGTAATCATCAAGGGCTAGATTCTCCGGCTCGGTGGCCGTGCCGAGGCTGCCGTGCAGTTCCCAGGGGTGGCCCTGGGCTTCCAGCGCCTCCAGCCGGGCCAGCAGCTGCGGCGAGATTTCATAATCGGCCTGCGGCGTGCCGTCGGGGCCCGGGCGGTGCTCGGGCAGGATGAAAAACGTGGAGCGCGCCCCGTAGTGCGCCGTAGCGGCGGCTACGGTTTCGAGGTTATTCCAGGCATCGGGCTGGCGCAGGCGTTGCCAGAGTAAGCGCCCGAATGTCAACAGCTGCCGTTGCCGGAGCGCGGCTTTGGCCGGAGCTTTCCAGCTGCCGTGGATGGTATCAATGTCGTGGCTGACGAAGGCGGCAAACTTCGTCCGCGCCCCGCCCCAGCGCCGGGGCCGTAGCGGCTGGCCCAGCACGTGCTCCAGCGCCACCCGTAGCACGTCAAAGTAGTAGTTCACTGCCGGTAGGGCTACAAAGCCGTACTGCCGCTGCACGCTGGCCGCGTAGGGAAAGCGCCCGTGCCGGTCGCGCTCGGCCGAAAAATACTCCTGCCAGCCGCTGAGCAGGTAAAAGGCGGCCGAGATGATATCGGCGTTGATGCAGGCGGTGCCGGGGGCCAGCTCCAGTAGCGGCTTTTCAGGGTGCGGGTCGAAGAAAAACGGCACCTGTTGCCCGCTCCATTCGCGCCAGTTGGGAGCGGCTGGGTAAGGCGCGGTTTTCACGAAAAAGCCGGCCGAGTTGTCATCAAGCACCACGCCGCCCCTGGCCGTATCGTAGCCGATGGGCAGGTCCTCGGGCAAGCCTTCGTGTGCCAGTGCAAAATGCTGTAGCACATAAGCTAGTCGTGCCGCTTGCGAAACCGGCACCGCCGCCAGCGGGGGCAAAGTGAAAGAAGATGCAGCCTGCGCCATGAGCGGCAAAGGTAAGGCCGCCTTAGCGCGAAGCCGGGACGGCCAGCCACCCGGCCAGCAGGCGGGCGGCTAGCGCTTGGCTGCGCCCCTCGTCGGGCGTGCCCAGGGTGGCATTGTAGTAGGCGGCGCGGCGGTAGAGGTCCAGCGGCTTGGCCTGCTGGTAGTGGCGCAGCCAGGCGGCCAGGGCCGGCAGGTCGGCGGCCGCGTCAATGAGGCCGTGGGCCACGTAGCCGTAGTAGTCGCGGGTAAGTGGGTTGTCGGCGAAGCGGAAATAGACGCTGGCCACGTTCAGCAGCGTGGCTTCGAGGTGGGTGGAGGTGTCGGCGGCCACCAGCGCATCCTGCTGGTGCAGGAAGTCGAAGACGTTTTCCTCGCGGGCATTGGACCAGCGTAACGTGGGCAGCTGTTGCCGCAGCGGGCCGAAGTCACGGGTGTCGCTGGGGTGGGGGCGCAGCGTGAAAATTAGGTCGGGAAACTCCTGATTTAGAAACAGCAGCGTGGCGGTTATGGCGGGTAGCGGGTCGTGGATGTTGCAGGCCAGGCCCACGCGGCGCACGGCGGGCGCAGTATTGCGTTGGGCAAGGTAAGTATCAGCTTTGGGCATGCCTACCAGCTCCACCCGGCCCGCCACGGGGCCGCAGAGGCGGTATTTGTCCAGCGCGTCCTGGCCTTCAAGCAAACTGAGGTCGAAGCCCAGGGGCGGGAAGCTGCTGCTCACGCTGGCGTGCTGCACGTAGGCCGTGGGCACGCCCTCGGCGCGGCAGGCCAGCAGCAGGGCGCGGGTATCGTCGTTGTGGTCGTTGGAGAAAATAACGGCGCGGGGCCGGTAGTGCCGTAGCGCCCGGCGGTACACCTCATAGTAGCCGATGGCGTAGTAGATGAGGTCGAAAAAGCGCCAGGCCCGCCGGCCTTCGGAGAGCAGCAAACCAGTTAGCACCAGTGGATATTGCCAGTAATACAACAGCTTGCGCCGCAACGAAAGCCGGTTGACTACCTTGCCGTAGCGCCCGATGTTCTTAGCCTGCCCGGCCAGCAGCACCGCATCGGGCCGGGTTTGCTGCACAAATTGCAGGGCCTCGTAGTTGTTGGCACTCACCACGTAGAGCCACACGGCGCCGTGCAGGTTTTCGGGGTTTTTGATGGGGCGGAACATGTTGCCCACCAGCCGCAGGCCGGTGTAGCCCAGCACGCGGGCCAGGCGCTTGAGCGGGTTGGCGGGGGAAATTGTGTTGAGCGCCGCCGGGGTCATGCCCGCAAAAACGTCGGTAAAACGCAGTTGCAGGATGTTGCGCAGCCGCAGGATAAGTTGCGTCATTACAGCGCGTCCCAGCTTAGCGGGGTGCCGGGGCGCAGGTCGCGGGTGGCGCGGCGGCCTAGCACCACGTCCCAGTAGCGGGGCCAGAGGCCGTCGCCGGGGCGGATGATTTTCAGGTTGTCGGTGGTTAGCTCCTCGCCGGCGGCGATGGGCTTGGAAACGTAGATGCTACGCTTATACAGCCGGCTTTTTTCCTCGCTGGCCTGAATGCAGAGCTGCACCCCGCCCAGGGCCTGGTGGGCCCGCTCGGTTTCTTCCACCAGGCTTTCCAACTCCTGCGGCTCCAGCGAAAAGGCGGAGTCGACGCCGCCCTCGGCGCGGCTCATGGTGAAGTGCTTTTCGATGACGCAGGCGCCCAGGGCCACGGCCGCTACGCTGGCGCCCACGCCCATCGTGTGGTCGCTCAGGCCGATGGGGCAGCCGAAGGTTTCGGCCAGCACCGGGATGGTGCGCAGGTTGGTGTTGGCGGGCGAGGCGGGGTAGGTGCTGGTGCATTTGAGCAGCACCAGCTCGCGGCAGCCGGCGGCGCGCAGCACCCGCACGGCATCGTCAATTTCGGCCAGTGAGGCAGCCCCGGTACTCACAATCACCGGCTTGCCGGTGGCGGCTACTTTGCGTAGCAGGGGCCAGTGAGCGTTTTCGAAAGAGGCAATTTTGTAGGCCGGCACGTCCAGCGACTCCAGGAAATCCACCGCCGTCTCGTCAAACGGCGAGCTGAACGCCAGCAGGCCGTGCTGCCGGGCGCGGGCAAAAATCTCGGCGTGCCAGGCCCAGGGCGTGTGCGCTTCCTCGTAGAGCTTGTACAGATTCTTGCCTTCCCACAGCGAGCGGCCTTCCTCATCGATGGCAAAGCCGGTGTCCATCGTGATGGTATCAGCAGTGTAAGTCTGTAACTTAAGGGCATCGACGCCCGCGGCGGCGGCGGCATCTACCAGCGCCAGCGCCCGGTCAAGGCTCTGGTTGTGGTTGCCCGACATTTCGGCAATGATAAAAGGCTTGTGGGCGGGGCCGATAAGACGGCCGCCGATGGAAATTTCTGACATGTTAGTAGGTAGTAGTCAGTACTTAGTAGCGGGTAGTCGGACAGAACATTGCGTGTCCAACTACTCACTACTCAATACTGACTACTAGTTAAAATAAACAGGATTGAAACACGCCACCAGAATACGGTCAACCGGCTGGCCATCTACCAGGTAATGGCCTTTTAGACGGCCTTCCTCGACCCAGCCGGCGCGGGTGTAGGCTTTATAGGAGCTTTGGTTGGTTTCGAACATGCCCCCGAACAGCTTACGAATATCGAACTCCTGAAATGCCAGCGTGTTGCCCAATCGAATAGCCTCGATGGCCAGGCCCCGGCCGTGGTAACGCCGGTCGCCAATGAGCACGACGAGGTCGGAAATGCGGTGGTCGCGGTTGATGGGCCCGACTTTGATGGTGCCGATGCAGGCGTCGCTGTCCTTGTCGATGATGGCGAAGGTGTAGGATGTGCCAGCAGCCGCGCCCTGCGAAATGCTCTGCCACAGCGACTCGCGGGTGTGCTGCTGCCGCGAGTTGGTGTAGAAGCGCATCAACTCCTCGTCCTGAAACCAGCTCAGGAAGGCCTCATCGAAGTCGGCGGCCCGCAGCGGGCGCAGGAAGAGGTGCTCAGATTCGTAGGCGTGGCGCAGCTGCACCAGGTCGTCGGGAAGGGTTGCCATGCGGGCAAAATTACGCCAGCGGCCGGGCTTAGCCGTCAGAAGCGGGCAGCGGGGCCGCAATGGCGGCCCGCAGCTCAACCGTGCGCAGGGGCGGGGCGTAGGGGGGCCGGGGCGTGTGAGCCAGGAAATGCAACCCGGCCCGCAGGCGGGTTAGTAACGCGGCATCGTCAAGCACGGCGAAGTGACCCACCGAATAAGCCTGCTGGTGAGCATGCACGAAATCGGCCAGATGATGCTGATTTTCGACGTAATACCCCGTAAGGGCTGCCGTGCCCAGCACCAGTGCCTCAATCAGAATGGTGCTGGAGGGGCACACCACGGCATCGTAATTCCGGAGCAAGGTTACCAGCTCTTGGGCCCCAGCGGGCGGATGCAGTATGGCCCGGCCATTAGCCTGTTTCACCAATTGTTGCAAGGCCGAGCTGTCGGGATTGGCGGGGCCAGCCAGTAGGCCAATTTCCTCTAATGCCGGTTCATGCAGCAGCAGGCGCAGGCAGCGCGCGGTGAGATGCAAGGGGTCGGCCCCGCCAAAACACAGCAGCAGCTTCCGAATCGGGTGCGGCGGGCGCGGTGGTGCAGCAGCTGCCCGAAAGGCCGGACGCAACAAGCTATACGCCGGGCCGAGTAGCAGTTGCGCGCCTGGCCGGGTCAAGTCGTACATCCCGGGCATGATGCCAGGACTGTGGTTGATAAGCACATCGGCCACCACCGGCCAGGCGCGCAAATCATCGACGTATACCAGGCGACCAGCCCCTCTGCGGAGTTCCTGCTGATAGTCGGCATCGAAAGCGTAGCCATCGGCTATCAGCACGTCGGTGGCTTGCAGCACCCGCGTGCGCAGCCAGCTTGCTTCGGTCTGGGGCAATAGCTCGGGAATGAGCACGAACTCCACTCCAGCTTCGGTCAGTAGTGGCGCGAGGCTGGCATCGCGGGTGGCAAAGATTACCGTGGCAAAGGCATCGCGCACTATGTCGGCCAAGGCTAGTAACCGCATCACATGGCCCAGGCCGATGCGGCTGTTGCCGTCGGCCCGCAGCACCAGGCGGGGAAGAAGTGCGGCGGTAACAGGCATGCAGCAGGCCTTTAAGCTAAAGCTGGTAACTATGTCGTTTTCTGCTCGACGTGGGCATTCAACGCCATGATTTCGGGATGCGCCTCCAGCACTGGCAGCAGCTCGGCCGTGCTCAGTTCGGCCGCGCCACAGCGCTCAATCAGGGCCCGGATGACTTCGTAGTCCTCGGGCGTATCGAGCGTGATGCGGAAGCGGCTGAAGTCGCCGCCGGGCCAGGCTTCGTTCTGCAAGGTCACGCGGCCCTGGGTGGCGGGGTTGCTGCGCAGGTAGGGCGTCACGTGCTCGCGCTCGTAGGGCAGGGTGGCCTGGGCGTAGGTTTCGGCCAGCAGCTCGGCTGAGAAAATCTCAAAATCCAGGCCGCGCGGAAAGCTGCGCTCCAGGGCATTGGAATAGTAGAGCAGTGGGTTGTTGGCGGCCAGGTAGCGCTGCACGGCGCGGCCGATGAGCTCGCCGTCGATGAGCGGGCAGTCGCTGGTTACGCGCACCACCACGTCGAGGCCAAAGCGCTGGGCGGTTTCGTGGTAGCGGGCCAGCACGTCGGTTTCGGAGCCCCGGTGGCAGGGCAGGCCGTGGGCGGTGGCGTAGTCGGCCAGCACGTCGTCGGCGGGCTCGGTGGTGGTGGCCAGCAGCACGGGCAGGCCGCTGGCTTGCAGCCGGGCCACGTGGTAGTCGAGCAGGGGGCGGCCGGCGGCCGGCAGCAGCACTTTGCCCGGTAGCCGGGTGCTGCCCATGCGCACCTGCGAGATAATGCCGACGCTGTGCATGCTAAGCCCCGACTTTTTCGAGCAGGTACATGGCATCCACGTTGCCGCTTTCGGCCGCGTTGATGTAGGGGTACTGCTGCTTTTTCACCAGGCGCAACTCCGGAAACTGGTCCAGAAACAATTGGGCGTAGTCGGCTTTCCACAAAAAGCCCTCGTTGCCGCGGTAGGGAATGGCCGTCGTTTCGGGGGCAAAATACTCGAAGCCCCAGATGTAGCGCCGCGAGCAACGCACCATCTCACCCATGATGCGCGGCAAATCGTCGGGGGCAATGTGAATCAATACCCCGTTGGTAACCACCACATCGAAGAAGCCATCCTTAAAGGGCAAGTCGAAGCCGCTACCTTGCAGCACGTTCACGCCGCGCACGAAGTCACGTGCTTTTTCCACGGCGTAGTGCTGCAGCTCGATGCCGTACAGATTCTGAAAGCCCTGGTGCTGCAGGCCCATCAGCTGCATGCCGGTATTGCAGCCCACTTCCAGGATGCGCGCCTCGCGGTCAAGCTCGCCGAGGAAGGCGGCGTTCATGTCGAGCTTGGTGTGGCCGTAGCAGGTTTCGTAAAACTCGTTCCACTCGGCCAGGGGGCGCGAGTTGCGGTCGGTGTAATGGCGGCCAAAGTCGCCGGACCAGAAGTCTTCTTGTTGGGTGTGTTGCACTAGCAATGAGCAATTAATAATGAGCAATGAGCAATTGTCGGGGATTTAACTTCCTTGCTCAACAAATTCCTTGATGCAGGCCACGACGTACTCCTGCTCCTCGTCCGTCAGCATGGGGAACATCGGGATGCTGAGGCAGTGGGCATAATACTTCTCGGCCAGTGGGAAGTCGCCCTTTTTCCAGCCCAGGCCCTCGTAGTAGGGCATGCGATGCACCGGAATGTAATGCACCTGAGCAAAAATCTGCCTGGTTTTCAGGAAGTCATACAAGCCGCGCCGGTCGGCTATCTGGATGACGTAGAGGTGATAGGCGTGGCCGGGCGCGCCGGGGGCCAGCACCGTCACGCCGGGCAGGTTGGCAAAGGCGTCGTCGTACTGGGCGGCCAGCTGGCGGCGGCGGGCCAGGCCTTCATCGGCGCGGGCCAGCTGGCTCAGGCCCAAGGCGCAGTTGAGGTCCGAAATGCGGTAGTTATAGCCGAGCTCCTGCATTTCCATGTACCAGCCGCCCTCGCCGGGGTTCACGAATGTGGCCTCGTCGCGGCTGATGCCGTGGGTGCGCAGGCGCAGCAGGTGGCGGTAGAGCTGCTCGTCGTTGGTGGTTATCATGCCGCCCTCGCCGGTGGCGATGTGTTTGACGGGGTGGAAGCTGAAGATGGCTAGCTCGGCCAGCTGGCCGCTGCCGCAACGTCGCTCGCGGCCCTGGCTGTCCACGAAAAAGCCGCCCGGCGCGTGGCAGGCATCCTCGATTATCCAGAGGCCAAACTCGTCGGCCAGCTGGCGGGCCTTCTCCAGGTTCACGGCCAGCCCGGCAAAATCAACCGGAATCAGGCCATGAAAATGTCCTTTAGGATGCGCCTCTAATAATTGGCGCACCAAATCTAAATCCAGCAATCCGGTCCTGGGGTCGATGTCGGCAAAGTGCACTTCGCCGCCGCAGTAGCGCACGCAGTTGGCGCTGGCGGCAAAGGTGATGGGCGTGGTGATGACGCGTTGCCCCAGCTGCACGCCCAGCGCCATTGCGCACAGGTGCAGGGCCGCCGTGCCGTTGCTCAACGCCACGGCGTATTTCACGCCGATGTACTCAGCAAAGCGGGTTTCGAACTCGGCCACGCGCGGGCCCTGGGTCAGGAAATCGGCGTGCAGGGCCTGGAGGACGGCCGCTTCATCGGCGGGGGTGATGTGCTGGCGGCCATAGGGGATAGGAGCCTCAGGCTGAAATGACATAAGAGTAAGCAGTACAGTGCGACAGCAGTTGAAACGGAAGCCGCTCAGTAATCCGAAGGAAAGGGCAGGGGTTAGTCTGCGTCGGGGCGGTTGCCGGAAACGGCGCTGCAACGGCCTGGCAAAGATAGGCGGCAGGTTGGGCGCGGGGTGGTGGAAGGCAAAAGTAATTGAGTAGTACCTTTGAGTTAAGGATTTAAACTTCAAATGAAAAACAAGTTACTTTTACTACTGCTGGCTTTGGTGAGCTGGCAGCAAACGGTTCTGGCGCAACGCCAAATGGCCAATTGGCGCTTTAGTGTGTAAGCCGGACTGGTTTTTCCGGCGGCGGGCAGCCCCACGCCGGTCGCCGGTAGCCCTCTGTCCCTCACCGGCCGCGACGGGCGGGAGGGCTGCTCAACGGTATCCGATTCGTTGGGCAACTTATTGTGTTTCACGGATGGCGAACGGGTGTGGGATGGTTTCAACACATTGATGCCGAATGGTATCCTGGCCCACAGTCACGTTTCGGCCACGCAATCGGCCCTGCTACTGCCCAGCCCGGGCAGCAGTAGCCAGCAGTATCTGTTTACGGTCGACGCAGTTGATAATAACTTAGTTGGTGGCCTGCGCTATTCGATTGTAGATATGACCTTACGGGGCGGCCTGGGGGATATTGGAGCTGTAAAGGAAGTGGCGGTGCCTGCGCCCAACAACGTAAAGCTGACGGAAAAGCTGACGGCCGTGCGCCACACCAATGGCCGCGATTACTGGATTGTGGTACACGCCTACGGCTCCAATGCTTTCTTTAGCTATCTGCTGACAGCAAGCGGTTTGACTATGACACCCGTAGTGAGTAATCTGGGTACCGTTCATGTGGGCGGGGGCGGCTCTTTTGGCAATGGCAATGCCGTGGGCTACCTGCGAGCCTCGCCCGATGGGCGTCGGCTGGCTTCGGCCATCCGGGAAGTAGGGCTGGATGTGTTTGACTTCAACCCGTCTACCGGTCAAATCAGTAACTTCCAACCGGTGAATATCTCGGCCCCTTATTACTATGGCCTGGAGTTTTCGCCCGATGGCAGCAAGCTCTATGTGACAGACCTGACCGGCAATTCCATTCGTCAGGTCAATCTGCTGGCTTCGCCGTTGAGCGCGCAGTATGTCGGGTCGCCGGGCAACTACACTGGTGCTATTGTCCGCGGCCCTGACAATGTGCTGTACGTAGCCGTGGAACAGTCTACTTTCTTGGCGGCTATTACAAACCCAAACGGTACTGCTGTTACTTGCGGACTGGTGGCCAGTGGGGCCTCGCTCGGTACCAGGCGGGCGCGGCAGGGACTACCGAATTTTCCGAACCGCTACGCGAAGCCCTTGCTCCCTACCCTGGCCCTGAGCATTCCCGCCAACGCCTGCGTCGGTAGCGTGGTCCCCGTCAGCAGCACCCTGAGCAACGCTCCGGCCGGGGCTACCTACGCCTGGGATTTTGGCGACCCCAGTTCGGGCGTATTCAATACTGCCACTACCCCGACCGCCGCGCACGTCTACCAAACCTTTGGCATCTACACCATAACGCTGACCGTGATAACCACTGCCGGCGTGCTGACCCGCCAGTACACCATCACGGTGGGGACCATTCCGGTCGTGAACCTGGGCCCTCCCCAGCGCACGATTTGCGCCGGGGAGTCGGTGACTTTGAGCAGCCCCAGCACCCCGGCGGGTATGGCCTACCACTGGTCCGATGGCTCGACCAGCCCCGCGCTGGAAGTCCGGCAGGCCGGGCTCTACGTGCTGAGGGTGACTACGCCGCTGGGCTGCAGTGGCTACGACTCGGTAGAAGTGCAGGTGCAGCCCCGGCCCACGGTGCGCTTGCGGGCCGATACGACCCTCTGCCAACAAGCCCTGCCGCTCCTGCTGCAAGCCAATGCCCAGCCCGCCGGCAGCACCTACCGCTGGCAGGACGGCAGCACCGCCGCCACGTTTGCCGTCCGCATCTCGGGCACTTACCGGCTCGAAGTGCGCAATGCCCAGGGCTGCACCGCCCGCGACTCGGTAGCGGTGACCGTGGACGCCTGCGTGCCCATGCGCATCCCCAACATCATCACCCCCAACGGCGACGGAGCCAACCAGACTTTCGTGCTGCAAGGCCTAGTGGCACCCGAGTGGTCTATTCGCATCTACAACCGCTGGGGCCGCGAGGTGTACCAGCACGCGCAGTATGACAACTCCTGGGCCGCCGAGGGGCTGGCCGATGGCGTGTATTACTATCTGCTGACCAATCCGCAGACCGGCCAGCGCTACAAAGGCTGGGTAGAAGTACTGCGTTAGGAATAGAAATTGGACTTATTCCTTACGATGCTCCGGAAAGCCCTGAAAAGGCTGCTTTCCGGCTCGCATTGTTTCCAGAGCAGCTATCTAAGCCAGCAGAGTAGGATAAAATGGCCGTAGAGTAGGATTTCAAGACCGCAGACCAGGCTTTCAAAGGAGC
Organism: Hymenobacter aranciens; assembly: GCF_030580865.1. GTDB lineage: Bacteria > Bacteroidota > Bacteroidia > Cytophagales > Hymenobacteraceae > Hymenobacter > Hymenobacter aranciens. Next base: position 140,245 of record NZ_JAUQSY010000011.1, read on the forward strand.
AGAGCTGCCATCCAGGACCGCAGACCTGGCTAAAATGGCAGCAGCGTAGTATTTCAAAGCAGCAGAGAGGCCTTCCAAGAGAGCAGAGTAGGATTATAAGCCCGCAGAGCTCCCCGCCAAAGCAGCAGAGGAGGCTTCCAGGACCGCAGAGTTACCTGCCAAAAGCTACGTCGGCCTAAGCTACAAAGTCGGCATCCACGTGCAGCCGGATTTCCTGCCGAATCTGCTCCGCATCCAGCCATTCCTCGTTGTTGGCCGAGTTGTAGTGGAAGCCCAGGGGCATGCGGGTGCCGTGGAAATGCGCAATAAATTTATCCACGTCCCAGGGTGGGGTGGAGGGCAGGATGACGTAATAGCGGTCCAGCTCCACCGTGCTCAGGGCGTCGGTTTCGGTTATCATTTCCTCGTGCAGCTTCTCGCCGGGGCGAATGCCCACAATCTTTTGCTCGCAGTTGGGGCCGATTGCGCGGGCCACTTCGGTGATTTTGTAGCTCGGAATTTTCGGCACGAAAATCTCGCCGCCCCAGGCGTGCTCCAGCGCATAGAGCACTAGGTCAACACCTTCTTCGAGCGAGATATTGAAGCGCGTCATGTCGGGGTGGGTGATGGGCAGTACGCCCTTGTGCCGCTCCTGCAAAAAGAACGGCACCACCGAGCCCCGCGAGCCGATAACATTACCGTAGCGCACCACCGAGAAGCGCAAATCGCGGCTGCCCTTCATGTTGTTGGCCGCCACAAATAATTTATCCGAGCACAATTTGGTGGCGCCGTAGAGGTTGATGGGCGCGGCGGCCTTGTCGGTGCTCAGCGCCACCACGTCTTTCACCCCGCAGTCGAGGGCGGCGTTTATCACGTTCTCGGCCCCGAAGATGTTGGTTTTGATGCACTCCATCGGGTTGTACTCGGCGGCCGGCACCTGCTTGAGGGCGGCGGCGTGAATCACGATGTCGATGCCCTCGCAGGCCCGGTGCAGGCGCTCCGGGTCGCGCACATCGCCGATGAAGTACCGGATGGCGGGGTACTTGGTCGGGCTGAATTCCTGGCTCATCTCGTACTGCTTCAGCTCGTCGCGCGAGAAAACCACGAGGCGCTTCACCTGCGGAAATTTCTCAAACACCGTGCGCACGAATTGCTTGCCGAACGAGCCCGTGCCGCCGGTAACGAGAATAGACTTATGATTGAGGTCGAGAGCCATGAGAATAAAAGAGCCGAAACAGGGCTGCAAAAGTAGTGCGTAGGGCGTTGGCAGGCGGGCGGGGCGGGGAGGAGAAGCAAATAGAACGTCATCCTGAGGCGCGGAGCGCCGAAAGGACCTCGCCCGCTTCGTTGTGGTGGTAATCAATTACTGCTGCACGCGGCGTGGGCGAGGTCCTTTCGCCTTCGGCTCAGGATGACGTTCTTTTTCGGTCGTTCTACTAATCCCCTCCGAATCCCGAACTTTGGCGGCCAGCCCCGCCGAATGCTTTTCAACTCTCTCCATTTCCTCGTCTTTTTCCCGATAGTCGTCGGGCTGTATTTCAGCTTGCCGCCGCGCTGGCGCAATCCGCTGCTGCTCATCGCCAGCTACTACTTCTACATGAGCTGGCGCCCCGAGTACGCCCTGCTGCTGCTCGCCACCACGCTCATCGACTACTACAGCGGCTACCGCATGAGCCAGCTGCCCGATAAAGCCCGGCGCCGGCCCTACCTCTGGCTTAGCCTGGCCAGCAACCTGGGCACATTGTTCGTGTTCAAGTATTTCAACTTCTTTCGCGACTCGGCGCTGCAGTTGGCGCAGGCGCTACACCTGCCCACAGCCGCCGTGCCCACGGTGAGTTTGCTGCTGCCGGTGGGCGTGTCGTTCTACACCTTCCAGTCCGTCGGCTACATCATCGATGTGTATCAGGGCAAGCTTGAGGGCGAGCGGAATTTCGGCCGGTTCGCGCTGTTCGTGGCGTTTTTCCCGCAACTCGTGGCGGGGCCCATCGAGCGCGGCGGGCACATGCTGCCGCAGTTCCGGCGCACGCATTCCTTCGATTATGCCCGCGTGGTGAGCGGCTTGCGCCTCATGGCCTGGGGTTTGTTCAAAAAAGTGGTGGTGGCCGACCGGCTGGCCCTGCTCGTCAATCCCATCTTCAACAACCCCCACCAGCACCCCGAAGGCCCGCTGCTGCTGCTGGCCACCCTGGCCTTCACCTTCCAGATTTACGGCGACTTCTCCGGCTACACCGACCTGGCCCGCGGCACCGCCCGCATCCTGGGCTTCGATTTCAACCTCAATTTCCGGCAGCCCTACTTCTCGGCCTCGGTGCCCGGGTTCTGGCGGCGCTGGCACATCTCACTGTCGAGCTGGTTTCGCGATTACCTGTACATCCCGCTGGGCGGCAGCCGCGTGCGCCCCACCCGCGCTTACTTCAACCTCTTCGTGGTGTTCCTGGTAAGCGGCCTCTGGCACGGCGCCAACTGGACTTTCGTGGTGTGGGGCGCCCTGCACGGCGCTTATCTGGTGCTCAGCACCTGGGCTCGGCCCTGGCGCGAGCAACTGGCGCAGGCCACCGGGCTGGCGGCGCATCCGGCGCTGCGGCGCGGAGTTGGCGGGCTCATCACCTTCGCCCTGGTGGCGTATGCGTGGATATTCTTCCGGGCTAATAGTCTGAGTGATGCGCTCTACATCACCAAACAATTGCCGCAAGGCTGGGGCCATTTGAACGGCCGCGAAATCGGCCAGCTGCTGCTGGAATTCTCGCAGCACTACCGGCCCGAATTGCTGGCGGCAGTGCTGGGCATCGGGCTGATGATGGGCGTGGAGTACTTCGGTATTCACCGGAGCCTGCAGGCCTGGTGGTCGCACCGCCCGCCGGCCTGGCGCTGGAGCGGCTACGTGGCCCTGACGCTGCTGATTGTGTACCTGGGGATTTTCAACAACACGCAATTTATTTATTTCCAGTTCTGATGCGGCGCTTGTTGATTCGCTTACTATTGCTAACGGTCGCGGCTGGAGCGGGGCTGCTAGCGCTGCTGCCGGTGCTGCGCAACGGCCGGGTCGATGCGTTTTATGCGCGCTTCACCAGCCCGCCGGCGGGCTCGCTCATCGTGGGCACCTCGCGGGCGGCGCAGGGCATCCGGCCCGATATTATTACCAGCCAGGCTCCTTTCGCTTTCGATGGCCCGCTGCTGAACTATGCCTTCACCCTCACGCATTCGCCTTACGGCCCGGCTTACCTGGCCAGTATCCGCCGCAAGCTGAAGCCCGAAACCAGGAACGGCCTGTTCATCGTGGCGGTGGACCCGTGGTCGCTGGCCGCTGTCAATGAGCAGTTTCCCGAGGCCAGCTCCTTCATTGGCCAGCTCAGCCAGGTCAGCCAGAATCCCAACCTGCCGTACCTCACGCGCTACCAGACCAAGCCGCTCTACCGCCTGCTGCTCGACTACGCCACCGCCACCGAGCGCCTGCACCCCGACGGCTGGCTCGAAGTCCGCATCGCCACCGACAGCGCCACCGTGCGCGCCCGCACTGCCCGCAAAGTGCTGGATTACCGCAAGCTGATGGCCGCACAGCACCTTTCTGCCGGCCGTCTGGCGGCCCTGCGCCAGACCATCGAGCTGCTCCGCCAGCACGGCCGCGTGTATTTGGTGCGCCTGCCCGTCGGCCCGCCGCTGCGGCAGCTGGAGCAGGAATTCCAGCCCGACTTTGCCGCGCAGATGCAGCAGTTGGCCCGGCAGCAACAAGTACGCTACCTTGATTACAGCGCCCAGCCCTACGCCACTACCGACGGCAACCATTTGCAGCGCGAGGCGGCGGCGGCCTTCAGTCGGCAGTTAGCGGCCGCCCTTCGGTAGTGGTTAAGTAAGTTGCTAACGCACAATTTTTTTCACTAGCGCGGCCAGCTGCCCCGTCAGCTCCCGGCGCGAGTAGCGCTGGTTTTGCTGCGTTGGCAAATCCACATCCGGATTAACGCGCCAGCGGGCTACCAACGCCTCCAGCGTTTCCAGCATCAGCTCGTAATCGGCGTAGGGGAGGGCCCGCCCCGCCCCGCACTCCCGCAGCAGGTTGTCGGCATCGCAGCCGGCCGGGCCCACGCACAGCACCGGCTTATTAGATGCCAGATACTCAAATACTTTGCCCGGCAAAATGCCGGAATTATTCGCCACATCGGGAATGGCCATCAGCAGCACCGACGAGCGCAGCAGGTAGCCCACCGACTCCTCGTGCGGCACGAAGGGCACAAATTCCGTCCGCTCACTCAACTTGTTGTCGCTGATTTGCCGCCGCAGCTCGGCGCTCACCTGCCCCACGAAACGCAGCCGGATGGGCACCTCGGGATGCTGGTCGGCGCAGGTCCGAATGGCCCTTAGCAGCTGGTCGATGTGGTACAGCTCGGTGATGGTGCCGGTGTGCGTAATGCGCAGGCAGTCTGTGGGCGGCTGCGAGGGCTGCCGGAAGTCCGACTCGTCGTAGCCATTCGGAATGACGTGGATTTTGGCCGCCGGCAGCGCCGGGTTTTTGCTCAGAAACAAGCGTTTGGTTTCGGGCGACGTCACCAGCACGGCCGTGGCCTGCTGCAGCACCTGCCGCTCGTAGCGCGTGTCGAGCCAGGCGGCCAGGCTGGTGCGGTGCAGGTCTTTGGCGTAGTAGATATCGGCCCAGGGGTCGCGCAAATCGGCCAGCCAGGGCAGCCCGTAGCGCCGCTGCAAGGCCAGCCCGATGAGCTGCGTGGAGTGCGGCGGCGAGGAAGTCAGCACGGCGTCAAACCGCTCGCCGGCGGCCCACAGCTGGTCCACGGCGCGCAGGGCGTGGCGGTTCCAGCCGCGCCGCGGGTCGGGAATGAAGAGGTTACCGCGCACGAAGCGCAGCACCTGCTGCGTAAAGCCGGGCTTGCCTTCGTTGGCAAAGCCGCCGTAGGGCACAGCCTTGCCGGTCAGTTTTTTATACGATTCAAACGGCTCCGACGTGGCCGTGTGAATAACGCGCACCGTGGCGGGGACTTCGGCCAGCAGGCTTTCGTCGCGCACCGGGTAGGTGGCCTGGGCGGGGTCCACCGTCAGCACCGTGGCCTCCACGCCGAAGCCGGCCAGGTGCTTCACAAACTTCAGGCAGCGCTGCACGCCGGCCCCGCCCGAGGGCGGCCAGTAGTAGGTGATGACGAGCAGGCGGAGGGGGGTAGCAATCAAAACGCGCAAAGCTACGTTTACAACCTGAGTTTCTCCCGTAACTTTGAGGCTTGGCCGCTAACTGCTATTCCATATGAACGAGGACCGCATGCTGGAATTTATGGCGCTCATGAGTGATTACATGCGCGACACCGACCGCCGTTTCGAGCAGTTGATTACGGTGATGCACGATGGATTTGGCCGCTTATCAAGTCAGTTGACTGATTTGACTACGGAGGTAAGAGGCACCAATCAGCGTGTTGACCACCTGACGGAGCGTGTTGACCACCTAACGGAAGAAGTGACCGAATTGAAAACAGACATGCGTGAAGTCAAAACGCAAGTTGGTGATATCAACCGTCGGCTAGGAAATACATTTGACCAAACCGGTCGCCTGACTGAGGTTGCCGACAATAATAGCTTGCGCCTGACGCATGTAGAAGGCGCACTACAACCTACGAATGCGGAGCTTGACCAACGTTTGCGGGCTCTGGAAAATATCGTGTTACCCAAAGCTTCATAAGCAGCCTGGTAACCTCACAATCACTAAATAACTCGCCAATTCGCGATTCATGTTCGATAACCTCTCCTCCAAGCTCGACAAGGCCTTTAAAACCCTGAAAGGCCAGGGCTCCATCTCCGAAATCAACGTTGCCAGCACCATCAAGGAAATTCGCCGGGCGCTGGTCGATGCCGACGTAAACTACAAGGTTGCCAAGGAAGTAACCGACAAGATTAAGGACGCCGCCATGGGCCGCGACGTGCTCACGGCCGTGTCGCCGGGCCAGCTGATGGTCAAAATCGTGTACGATGAGCTGACCGAGCTCATGGGCGGCGAGAAAAAGGACATCGTCATCAAGGGCGACCCGGCCGTGGTGCTGCTCTCGGGCCTGCAGGGCTCGGGCAAAACCACCTTCGCCGGCAAGCTGGCCAACTTTATTAAAAAGCAGGGCCGCAATGTGTTGCTAGTGGCCTGCGACGTGTATCGCCCCGCCGCTATCGACCAGCTGAAAGTGCTGGGCGAGCAAATCGGCGTGGAGGTGTACTCGGAAACCGAGAACAAAAACCCGGTTGAAATCTCGCGCAACGCCATCGACTACGCCCGCAAAAACGGCAAGAAAGTCGTCATCATCGACACCGCCGGCCGCCTGGCTGTGGACGAGCAGATGATGCGCGAAATCGAGCAGGTGAAAGCGGCCATCAACCCCTCCGAGACGCTGTTCGTGGTGGACTCGATGACGGGTCAGGATGCCGTGAACACCGCCAAAACCTTCAACGACCGGCTGAATTTCGACGGCGTGGTGCTCACCAAGCTCGACGGCGACTCGCGCGGTGGGGCCGCCCTCAGCATCCGGTCGGTGGTCGAGAAGCCCATTAAGTTCATCTCGACGGGCGAGAAAATGGAGGCCCTCGACATGTTCTACCCCGACCGGATGGCCCAGCGCATCCTGGGCATGGGCGATGTTATCAGCCTCGTGGAGCGCGCCCAGCAGCAGTTCGACGAAGAGGAAGCCAAGCGGATTGAGAAGAAAATCCGCAAGAACCAGTTCGATTTCAATGACTTTCTCGGCCAGCTGGAGCAAATCAAGAAGATGGGCAACATCAAGGACTTGATGGGCATGATTCCGGGCATGAGCAAGGCCATCAAGGACGTCGAAATCGACAACGACGCCTTCAAGCCCGTGGAAGCCATCATCCGCTCGATGACCAAGCAGGAGCGCGCCAACCCCGACCTCATCAACGGCTCGCGCAAGCGTCGCCTGGCCAAAGGCTCCGGTACTGACATTCAGCAGGTAAACGCCCTGATGAAGCAGTTCGAAGACATGCGCAAAATGATGCGTACCATGAACAAAATGAGCCAGACCAAGGGCGGCATGGCCCAGATGGCCAAGATGATGGGTGGCGCCATGCGCGGCGGTGGCGGCGGCATGTTTGGCCAATAAGCCCATAGTGTTCAGCGCCAAAATGCTTTGAAAAACAGTGTGTCAAAAGTTTTGCTAAGAAATTTTTGCGGCGCCTGGAATCTTTCGGTTCGGTTTTTGTTTGCCCTATCGTGAAAGAATAGTTTTTAAGGTGTTTTGGTTATTAAAGCCCCAGCTCTCTGAGCTGGGGCTTTTTGCTATTTTACAGCGTGCTGTCAGTCGCCGAGGAAATACCGGTGATGAACGGCTGAAACACTGGGTCGGGCGAGTCTGGCTTGATTAGGGGTATAGGCTATTGGTAATTTTGACCCAGTTCCAACCCTCAAGTTATCAAAGCTATGAAAAGCCTGTTCCTCTTTGCCTGGCTACTAGCCGCCTGCCTGCTGGCCAGCAAGCCGGGGCAGGCCCAGAACCTGGCCCTCGGCAAAACGACTTCGGCTTCTTCCAACAACCAGCCCTCGGCCAACGCCGTGGACGCCAACGGCAACACCCGCTGGGAAAGCGCCTCCAGCGACCCGCAGTGGCTGGCCGTGGACTTAGGTTCGGTGCAAACCATCGACCGGGTGCGCCTGACCTGGGAAAACGCCTACGGCCGGGACTTTACCATTCAGGTATCGACCAACGGCACCAGCTGGACCACCGTGGCTACTACTACGAATAACGCCACTACCGTCAATGAGTACCCCAACCTGAGCACTACCGGCCGCTACGTGCGGATGTACGGCACGGCCCGGGCCACCTCGTATGGCTACTCACTGTATGAAGTGGAAGTGTTTAACTACACTAACAGCCCCGGTAGCAACCTGGCGCTGAACAAGACCGGCGCGGCCTCCACCACGCAGGGCGGCTTTCCGGTGGCCCAGGCTTTCGATGGCAACACTGCCACGCGCTGGGGCAGCAACTCGGCCGATAACCAGTGGATTTATGTCGACCTGGGGGCCAGCGCCAATGTCACGCAGGTGACGTTGGTTTGGGAAACAGCCTACGGCAAGGACTTCCACATCGACCTGTCGAGCAACGGCACTAGCTGGACTACGGCCAATACGGTTACTAACAATTCGCTGCGCTTCAACGACCTGGCCGTAACCGGTGCGGCCCGCTACATCCGAATGTACGGCGTGACCCGCGGTACCGGCTACGGCTTCTCGCTCTATGAGATGCGGGTGTACGGCACCTTCCCGACGCCGTTGCCCGTCACGCTCACGTCGTTTGCGGCCACCGCCACCAGCCAGGTCGTGAACCTGAAATGGGCCACCGCTTCGGAGAAAAACAACCTCGGTTTCGAGGTGCAGCGCTCGGCCGACGGCCGCGAATTCACCGCGCTGGGCACCGTGGCTGGCGCGGGCACCAGCGCTACGCCACGCAGCTACGGCTACCGCGACGCCGCCCCGCTGGCCGGCACCAGCTACTACCGCCTCCAGCAAACCGACCTCGACGGCAGCGTGAGCTACAGCCCCATAGCCGCCGTGAAAATAATTGCCCCGACGACTATCACCGCCTGCGAGGTATTCCCCAACCCCGCCACCGACCGCGTGACCGTGACCTGCAACGCCGCCCCCACCGCCTGGGCCCTTATAAACAGCAACGGTCAGGTAGTAAGCACCGGCACGCTGAGCGAAATGGCCAGCGCCAGCAGCTTCACGTTCGACCTGAGCTCTTGTCAGGCTGGCGTGTATATGCTCAACTTGTTGAGCAACGGCCAACCGGTGCAGCGCGCCCGCGTAGTGAAGGCCTTGTAACAAGTACCACTTGTAAAAAAGGAAGAGCCCGCTGACTACTCAGCGGGCTCTTTTTTGCTGTCATGCTGAACGCAGTGAGGCATCCTCTCGCGCCTCAACGATTTCGTTTAAGCGTGAAAGGATGCTTCACTGCGTTCAGCATGACAGATGATTACACCACAACATTCACCATCCGCCCCGGCACCACAATCACCTTCTTGGCCTCCTTGCCCTCGCCGAAGCGGGCCAGGAAATCGGATTCGCGCACGGCCGCCTCAATCTCGGCGGCCGTGGCGGTGGCGGGAAACTCGCGCTGCTCGCGCACCTTGCCGTTGACGGCCAGTGGGTAGGTCACGCTGGCTTCGGCCAGGTACTCCTCGCGGAACTCGGGGTAAGTCGCGCTGCTGATGCTGCCGGCTTCATGGCCCAACTCAGCCCAGAGTTCCTCGGCCAGGTGTGGGGCGTAGGGCGAGATGAGCACCACTAGCGGCTCGAGCACGGCGCGCTTGTGGCACTTGAGGGCCGTCAGCTCGTTCACCGTAATCATGAGCGCGCTCACGGTGGTGTTGAAGCTGAACTTCTCGATGTCTTCCTCCACCTTGCGGATGGCCTTGTGCAGGGTTTTGAGCTCGGCGGGCGTAGCGGCCTCGTCAGTCACGGCCAAGGCCCCGTCTTCGGGGTGGAATAGGCGCCAGAACTTCTTCAAAAAGCCGCTCACGCCGCTGATACCGTTGGTGTTCCAGGGTTTGAACTGCTCCAGCGGCCCGAGGAACATCTCGTAGAGGCGCAGGGCGTCGGCACCGAACTTCTCAATCAGCGTGTCGGGATTGACGACGTTATATTTCGACTTGGACATCTTTTCGACTTCCACGCCGCAGACGTAAGTGCCGTTGTCTTCGAGGATAAACTCAGCGTTGGCATATTCCTCACGCCAGTTTTTAAAGGCTTCGACGTCCAGCACATCGTTGTCAACGAAGTTGACGTCGGCATGCAGGGCAGTGGTTTCGTACTCGCTCTTCCTGGAGGACGTTACAAATTTGTTAGTGCCGTTGATACGATACACAAAATTCGACCGCCCCAGAATCATCCCCTGGTTAATCAGCTTCTGGAACGGCTCGGGCGCGCTCACCAGTCCCAAATCCTTCAGGAAAAGATGCCAGAAGCGGGAGTAGAGCAGGTGGCCGGTAGCGTGCTCAGCACCACCGAGGTATAAATCGACCTGCTGCCAGTATTGCTCCGCCTCCTCGCCTACGAAGCGGGCGGTGTTCTGCGGGTCCATGTAGCGCAGGTAGTACCAGCTACTGCCGGCCCAGCCGGGCATGGTGCTCAGCTCATAGTCGTACTTGCCCTCGTACTTCCAGTCTTTGGCGCGGCCCAGGGGCGGCTCGCCGGTTTCGGTGGGCTTGTACTCATCGATTTCGGGCAGCACCAGCGGCAGCTCGCTCTCGGGCAGCGGGTAGGCCGTGCCATCCTTGTAGTAGATGGGAATGGGTTCGCCCCAGTAGCGCTGGCGGCCGAAAATGGCGTCGCGCAGGCGGAAATTGACCTTGCCGCGGCCTAGGCCATGCTCTTCGAGGTAGGCAATGAGCTTCTCGGTGGCATCGTGGTAGCCGAGGCCGTCGATGAGGCCGGAGTTGACGTAGCGGCCCTCCTTGGTGGGGTCGGCCTGCTGGTCAATCTGCTGGCCGTCCAGAATCTGGACGATGGGCAGGTCGAAGTGTTTGGCGAAAAGGTAGTCGCGCTGGTCGCCGCTGGGCACGGCCATCACGGCGCCGGTGCCGTAGCCGGCCAGCACGTAGTCGGCCAGCCAGATGGGCACGGGCGCGCCGCTCACCGGGTTCTGGGCGTAGGCGCCGGTGAAAACGCCCGACACGGCCTTCACGTCGGCCATGCGGTCGCGCTCCGAGCGGCGCTTGGTGGCGGCGATGTACTCGGCCACGGCCTCGCGCTGGGCGGGCGTGGTGAGCTCGTTCACCAGCTCGTGCTCGGGGGCCAGCACCAGGAAGCTCACCCCGTAAATTGTATCGACCCGGGTGGTATACACCTTGATATCAACGTCCTCACGGTCCTGCACCGGGAAGCTCACCTCGGCACCTACCGAGCGGCCAATCCAGTTGCGCTGCATTTCCTTCACCGCCTCGGGCCAGTCGATGTGGTCGAGGCCGGCCAGCAGGCGGTCGGCGTAGGCGGTGATGCGCAGGTTCCACTGCGGCATGAGGCGGCGCTCGACGGGGAAGCCGCCGCGCTCCGAGAGGCCGTCCTTCACCTCGTCGTTGCTTAGCACCGTGCCCAGGCCGGCGCACCAGTTCACATACGTATCCTGCTGATAGGCCAGGCGGTAGGGAAGGAGCGTGGCCATGCGCTGGCGCTCAGTTAGCTGCTGCCACTGGCCAGCGGTGAAGCTCGGGCGTTCGGTTCCGTCGCCGGCGGCGCGCACGCCGTGGCTGCCGTCGTCCTCAAACTTAGTAGTAAGCGTGTCAATGGGCTCGGCGCGGTTGGTGTCGAGGTTATACCAGGCATCAAACAAGCGGAGGAAAATCCACTGCGTCCACTTGTAGTATTCGGGGTCGGAGGTACGCACCTCGCGGTCCCAGTCGTAGCTGAAGCCGAGGCTGCTGAGTTGCTTGATGTAGGTGGCGATGTTCTGCTCCGTGGTCAGGGCCGGGTGCTGGCCGGTCTGGATGGCGTACTGCTCGGCGGGCAGGCCGAAGGAGTCGAAACCCATGGGGTGCAGCACATTGAAGCCCTGCAGGCGCTTGTAGCGCGTCACGATGTCGGAGGCGATGTAGCCCAGCGGGTGGCCCACGTGCAGCCCGGCCCCGGAGGGGTATGGGAACATGTCGAGCACGTAGTACTTAGGCTTTTCAGAGGCGTTATCGGCCCGAAAGGTATGGTGGTCGTTCCAGTGGGCCTGCCACTTCTTTTCGATGTCGGAGGGATGATAAGCGGGCATCTTGCGCGAAGGTTATTCGGGCAAAGGTACGCAGGGGCTGATGCGAGGGAAGCGTTTTTGCTAGCCAGAGAAATTTTGTGCTAGTTTTGTCTCACTGTGCGGGCCTGCGGCTAAATGCTTCATGCGCATTTTCTCCCGCCGCCACGGCACTTTTTTCGGCTCCAGCTGAAAAAGGCGAAGCCCGTGGCCGGCAGACCACAGGCTTAGAAAGTGGTTGATTTGTTCATACTCAATATTGAAACCAGGAGGAACAAACCAAACAGCGGCGATGATTACGTGGTAATCGTCGTCAGGCTCCCGGTCAGGCTGCTGATGCAGCTGGGTTGTTGGCTACTGATAGCGGGCAGCACTTACGTGCTGTTGCACCAGTAAGCCAGTAGCCGGCAGGGAGGGCGAAAGTCCTTCCTACTTTGGGAGTTTAACTTCGGCAGCGGGGCAGAAATTGCGCAAACTTACCAAAAATAACTGGCAACGCGCTAGTCGTCTTGTTCAGCCAAGGGTGGGTTTTGTGCGGCTTGCTGTTGTTGGGCGGCCTGCTCGTTCAGGGCCTGGGCGAAAAAATCGCCGATGAGGTGCGTGAGGGCTTCAAGCCGGGCTTCGGCCGACTGCTGCGGGTCGGTGGCCAGGGCATTGAGCTGCCGCAGGTGCCGGCGGGCGCGGGAACCCCATTTGGGGCGCTTTTCCTGCTCTCGGGTTATCTCATTTAGTTTTTTCTGCAACTTATGATTGGCCGACCGTTGCTTTTGCAGCTCCGTATTTTGGCGCTGGAGCTTGAGCAGGGCGGTGTCCAGCTTGCGTTGCAGTTGGTGGTCTGCCTGATTGGGGTTATCCTGGGGCTCGACTAGGAAGGCAGTTTCGGCCTGGTCGAGCGCCACTACGCCGCCTGCTACGTACTCGGGCGAGTGCTCGGTCGGTTGGTTCAGCCACAGCTGGCGCTGGGTCTGAAAAAAGTCGAACATGCTCATGGATTGGAGAGTGAAAGTTCTGGGTAACAAGAACGGAAAAAAGTCGGCATTTCCCAGCGAGCCGGGCCGTAGATTTGTAGAGAGGAAGCGGGTCCGGTGCCCGGCTTTTTGATTGGTATTGATGGGGCAATTGCTTTCGTAAGCTGTTTTTGTGCGTAGCCGGTGCTGGCTACGAGTTGTGTATGGCCTTGATTCCCAAAGAAACCGTTGACCAGATAATGCACGCCGCCGACATCGTGGAGGTGGTGGGCGACTACGTGCAGCTCAAGCGCAAGGGCCAGAATCTGTGGGCGCCGTGCCCGTTTCACAACGAAAAGTCGCCGTCATTTTCGGTCACGCCAAGCAAGGGATTCTTCAAGTGTTTCGGCTGCGGCAAGTCGGGCGACTCGGTGCGCTTCATCATGGAAATCGAGGGCAGCAGCTACCCCGAGGCCCTCAAGCACCTGGCCCGCAAGTACGGCATCGAGATAAAGGAGGAGGAAAAAACGCCCCAGCAGCAGCTGGAGCAGAACGAGCGGGATTCGCAGTTCATCGTTTCCGACTGGGCCAAGAACCACTACCACCAGCGGCTGCTCAACACCGAGGAAGGTATGGGCATCGGCTACGGCTACCTTAAGGAGCGCGGCCTGAACCTGAGCACCATCCAGATCTTCGAGCTGGGCTACTCGCTCGATGCCTGGGATGACCTGCTGAAAGCGGCCACCGCCGCTGGCTACCAGCAGAAATACCTCGAAAAAACCGGCCTCGTGGTGAAGCGCGAGGACGACCAGGGCCACGACACCGGCCGGCGCTACGACCGGTTCCGCGGCCGGGTGATGTTCCCGATTCATAACATCTCGGGCCGCGTGGTGGGCTTCGGGGCGCGCACTTTGAAGCGCGACGATAAGATGGCCAAGTATCTGAACTCGCCGGAGTCGGATATTTACCATAAGTCGGACGTGCTCTACGGGCTGTTTCAGGCCCGGCAGGCTATTCGCACGGAGGAGGTTTGCTACCTGGTGGAGGGCTACCTCGACGTGCTGTCGCTCTACCAGGGCGGCATTAAGAACGTGGTGGCCTCGTCGGGCACTTCGCTCACGGAGGGACAGATACGTCTCATCAAGCGCTATTCCGACAATGTGACGGTGCTCTATGACGGCGACGCGGCTGGCATCAAGGCCAGTTTGCGCGGGACGGATTTGCTGCTCGAAGGTGGGCTGAACGTGCGTGTGGTGCTCTTTCCCGATGGCGACGACCCCGACTCCTACATCCGCAAGGTGGGCGACAAGCGCTTCAGCGACTACATCGAAAACCAGAGTCAGGACTTCATCACCTTTAAAACCACGCTCGTGGCCCGCGAGGCCTCCGGCGACCCGGTGAAGAAGGCCGAGGCCATCCGCGACGTGCTGCACAGCATTGCCAAGGTGCCGGATGCCATTAAGCGGCAGGTGTTTTTGCAGCAGACGGCCCAGGTATTCGGCATCGATGAGCAGGTGCTTATCACCGAATACAACAAGGTGGTGCAGAGCAAACCGGCACCTCGCCCGGAGCAGGGCAACGCCGCCCGCCCGCAAGGCCAGGGCCAGCAGTCGGGCCGCCCGGCGGCGCAGCCGCCGCGCCCGATGTCGGCCGAGGACGAGGAGCTGGCCCTGATGTACGGGGCCGACCCGTCGGAGCTGCAATCGGCGCCCGCGGGCCAGACCGATGAGGACTTCGGCGAGTTCGACGTGGTGCCCGACGTGCTGCAAACCTGTGAGCGCGAGGTATTGCGCCTGCTGGTGCTGTACGCGGCCCGCGAAATCAGCGAGGAGGTGAGCGTGGCGGCGTATCTGGTGGGGCAGTACGGCGAAACTCCCTTCGAAACGCCGCTCTATGCCGAGGTGTGGACCATGTGCTACCAGGAGCTGATGGCCGGCCGCTTCCCCGAAGTGCGCAACTTGGTGCAGACGGACCGGAGCGAGGTTCGCACGCTTATTACTGACCTCGCCACGGAGCGCTATGAACTGAGCCCCAACTGGCGGACCAAGGAAATCTACGTGTTTAACGAAGTGGATTTGCCGCAGCAGGCCTGCGACAACGCCATCCTGCGCCTCAACAAGTGCCAGGTGCAGCGCAAGCTGGATAAGGTGATGGACCGGCTGCGCCAGCCGGGGCTGGACGAGGCCGAGATGTTTGGGCTGCTGGGCGAGGTGAAAACGCTAAAACAGTTGGATAATGAGCTGGGAGCCATGCTGGGTACGGTGATTGGGCGCGGCTCCTGACGTTCTTTGCACCTTGGAAACGCCCCCATCCTCGCTGCTGCAGCGCGTCAAGCTCAACCAGATAGTGCTGGCCATTGCGCTCACCGTGTCAAGCTTACTGTTTGGCATGGCGGGCTTTATGGGTATTGAGCACTACCGGCCGGTCGATGCGTTTTATATGACCGTGACGACGATTGCCACGGTGGGCTTTGGCGAAATTCACCCGTTTTCGGAGAGTGGAAGGCTGTTCGTTTCGTTTTATATCCTTTACAATCTGGTGGTGGTGGCCTACCTCGTGTCGGCCTTTTCCTCGTTTATTTTTGGGGGCGAGCTACGCAAAATTTACAAGATGATTCGAACTGACCAGGAAATCAGGCGTTTTAGCGGGCACGTTATCGTGTGCGGCTTTGGGCGCAACGGACGCCGTGCTTACCAGGAGCTGCGCGCCAGCGGGGTGCGGGTGGTGGTGATTGAGCTAAACCAGGAGTTGATGAAAAGCCACGCCGACGGCCAGACCGGCGAAGACTACGACGGCGACGGCGTGGCCGGCGGCAACATCTACACCGTGGCCGGCGACGCTACTACCGACCTGGTGCTCAAGCAGGCCGGCGTGGAACGCGCCTCGGCGCTCATCACGGCGCTGCCCAAGGATGCCGACAACGTGTTCGTGGCGCTGTCGGCCCGGGCCCTGAACCCGCGCCTGAAAATCATTGCCCGGGCCTCGCTCAAAACCTCGGAAAGCAAGCTGCTCACGGCCGGGGCCAACTCGGTGGTGATGCCCGACGAAATAGGGGGCTCGCACATGGCCAAGCTGGTGGTGCGGCCCGAGGTGATTCGCTTTCTGGACTTGATTTCAGGCATGAGCGCCGACCGGCTGCGGCTGGAGGAAATGAGCTACCAGCAGCTGCGTAGGGACTTGCGCGGCCGTAGCATCCGGGAGCTCGACGTGCGCTCGCTCACCGGGGCCACCATCATCGGCATGCGTACGGCTGAGGGCTCGCTGCTGGTGAGCCCGCCGGTGGACTACGTGCCCCTGGACGGCGATGTGCTGCTGGTGCTGGGCAGCGAAAGCCAGATTGAAAGTTTCGAGGTGCAGTTCCGCCAGCTGTAAGCCCGGCCCCCGGCGGTATCTTTGCCCTTCTGATGCACATTTTGCAACTCTGTCCCCGCGTACCCTACCCGCCGCACGATGGCGGGGCCATTGCCATGTACGAGACGGTGCGCGGGCTGGCCGAAGCCGGGCACCGCGTGACGGTGCTGGCCGCCAATACGCCCAAGCACCACCAGCTGGCCACGGCCCTCGACCACCTGGGGCCAAACGTGCGGCTGGTGACGGTGGACGTGGACACGCAGCTGTCGCCGCTGCAGGCACTGCGGAACCTGCTGCTCAGCCACGAGCCTTATAACGTGGCGCGGTTTATCAGCCCGGCCTTGCTGGCGGCGCTGATGGCCCTGCTGCGGGAAAATGCGGTTGATGTGGTGCAGTTTGAGGGCTCCTTTGTGGCGCCTTACCTGGAGCTGCTGCACCAGCAGGCCGCAGGCAGCCAGCTGCCGCCGCTGGTGCTGCGGGCGCACAACATCGAGTACACCATCTGGCAGATGCTGGCGGCGCGGGCCGGCAACCCGCTGAAAAAATGGTACCTCCGCAATATGGCTGCCCGCCTGGAGCAGCTGGAGCGCCGCGAGCTGCCGCGCTTCGACGGCGTGGCTGCCATCACGGAGGAAGATATTGCCCGGCTGCGCGCGCTGGGCTGCACGGCACCCATTGCTTTCATCCCCGCCAGCTTCGACCTCACGCGCCTGACGCCGGCCCCTGAGCCGCCCCGGCCGCGCACGGTGTTCCTCATCGGCTCGCTCAACTGGTTGCCTAATTTGGAGGGCGTTGATTGGTTTTTGCGCGAAATATGGCCGCTGGCCCACGCCGAAATGCCGGAACTGGAGCTGCACGTGGCGGGCTCGCACCCGCCGGCGCATCTGACGGAGCGGCCGGCGGGTAAGGATAAAGTGTTCATTCACGGCTTTGTGGAGTCGGCCCCGGCCTTTATGCAGCAGTATGGGCTGATGCTGGTGCCGCTGCTGAGCGGCGGCGGTATGCGGGTGAAAGTGGTGGAGGGCATGGCGCTGGGCAAGGTTATTCTGAGCACGGCGCTGGGAGCGGAGGGCATCGTGGCACGCGACGGCGACAATATGCTGCTGCGCGACTCGCCCGCCGCCTGGCTCGACGCCTTACGCGACTACTACCACGGGCGGCTGCCGCTGGCGGCCGTGGGGGCGGCGGCGGCCCGCACGGCGCACAACGAATACGACACCCGCCGGGTGACGCAGCGCCTGCTGGCGCTTTATCAACAACTGCTGGACCAACGGACCGGCACCACCACGGGCGGCGCATGAAGCTACTAATACTCCTGTCCCGCTTCCCGTATCCGCTCGACAAGGGCGACAAGCTGCGCGCTTACCACCAGCTGCGCTGCCTGGCCGAAGACCACGAAATCTGCCTCTTTGCCCTCTCCGATGAGGTGGTGACGGCCGAGATGGAGGCGGCCGTGCGGCCGCTGTGCCGGGGCGGGCTGGTGGTGCAGCGGCTGCGCCGGCCGGGCATTGCCCGCAGTATGGCGCGGGCGCTGGCCACGGGGCGCCCGCTGCAGGTGGGCTACTTCTACGATGCCGGGGCGCAGCGCCGGGTGGATGAGATGCTGCGTACGTTCCGGCCCGAGCACGTGTACTGCCAGCTGATTCGCATGGCCGAGTACCTGCGCAAGCACGCCGGGCAGTGGCCCATGACGCTGGATTACATGGATGTGTTTTCGGCCGGGATGGGGCGGCGGGCCACGCAGGCGCCGGCCTGGCAGCGGGCCATCTGGGCGCTGGAGGCGCGGCGGCTGACGGCCTACGAGGCGGCGGCGTTTGACTGGTTCCGGCACCACACTATTATCTCGGACCAGGACCGGCAACTGATTCAGCACCCGGGGCGGGAGCGGATTCACATCGTGCTAAACGGCATCGATACGGACTTTTTTCAGCCCCGGCCGGCGGCCGAAAAGGAGTACGACCTGCTCTTTTGCGGCAACATGGCTTACCACCCCAACGTGGATGCGGCCTGCTACCTGGCCGAGGAAATTCTGCCGCTGGTGCGGCAGCAGCACCCGGCGGCGCGGCTGCTGGTGGCGGGCACCACGCCGGCGCCGCGGGTGCTGGCGCTGGCCTCGGCGGCGGTGACGGTGAGCGGCTGGGTGCCCGATATCCGGGCGGCTTACGCCGCGGCGCGGGTGTTTGTGGCGCCTATGCGGGTGGGCACGGGCCTGCAGAATAAGTTGCTGGAGGCGATGGCAATGGCGCTGCCCTGCGTAACCACGCCTTTAGCCAATAATGCGCTGCGCGGGCGGCCGGGGCAGGATTTGGAGGTGGCCGAAACGGCGGCCGGGCTGGCCGGGGTTATCGGCCGGCTGCTGGCCGAGGAGGGGCGGGCGGCGCAGCTGGCCGGGCAGGGGCATACCTTTGTCAAATCAACGTATAACTGGACGGCGGCGACTGATAAACTGACGGCCTTATTTAGCTGTTAGCTGATGGCCGTTAGCTTTTAGCTCCCGGCAACTCCTTTTTCTCAAATAACAGCTAACAGCTAGCAGCTATTAGCTAATAGCTTACACAAATGCTTGATACCATCGAAGCCGCCATTGAAGACATTCGGGCCGGCAAAGTTGTGATTGTCGTGGACGATGAGGACCGCGAAAACGAAGGGGATTTTATCTGCGCCGCCCGGGCGGCCACGCCGGAGGTCATCAATTTTATGGCCACCCACGGGCGGGGGCTGGTGTGCGCGCCGCTGATTGAGGAGCGCTGCGAGGAGCTGGGGCTGGAGCTGATGGTGGGGTATAACACGGCTTTGCACGCCACGCCGTTCACGGTAAGTATTGACTTGCTGAAGAATGGCGTGACGACGGGCATCTCGGCTTCGGACCGCTCGAAGACCATTCTGGCGCTCATCGACCCCGATACGAAGCCCGGGGAGCTGGGCAAGCCGGGGCATATCTTCCCGCTGAAGGCGCGGCGCGAGGGCGTGCTGCGCCGGGCGGGGCACACCGAGGCGGCCATTGACTTGGCGCGCTTGGCGGGCTTCGAGCCGGCGGGCGTGCTGGTGGAAATTCTGCGGGAGGATGGGGAGATGGCGCGGCTGCCGGAACTGCGCGAGGTGGCCAAGCGCTGGAACCTGAAGCTGATTTCGGTGCAGGACCTCATTAAGTACCGGCTGGCGCAGGAGAGCTTGATTCAGCGCGAGATTTCGGTGAAGATGCCGACGGAGTTTGGCGATTTTGACCTGTTTGCCTTTACGCAGCGCTCGAACGATGCCAAGCACCTGGCTTTGGTGAAGGGCGACATTTCGGGGCCGGAGCCGGTGCTGGTGCGGGTGCACAGCTCGTGCGTGACGGGCGACATCTTCGGCTCGTGCCGCTGCGACTGCGGGCCGCAGCTGCAGCAGGCCATGCGCCAGATTGAGGCGGAGGGCCGCGGCGCCATCATCTACATGAACCAGGAGGGACGCGGCATTGGGCTGCTTAATAAGCTGAAAGCCTACAAGCTGCAGGAGCAGGGCCGCGACACGGTGCAGGCCAACGAGGACCTCGGCTTTAAGAGCGACGAGCGCGACTACGGGGTGGGCGCGGCCATTCTGCGCGACCTGGGCATCCGGCAGATGCGCCTGCTGACCAACAACCCGCGCAAGCGCACCGGCCTGATTGGCTACGGGCTGGAGATTGTGGAGACGGTGCCGATTGAGATTGCGGCCAACGCCCACAACGAGGGCTACCTGGCCACGAAGCGCGACAAGCTGGGGCACGACATCATGCGCGTGCTGCCGGATGGGGCGGCGGCGTAGGCCAGCGGGTTATTTTTGACGGAAAAGCCGGCTCTGGGCCGGCTTTTTTGTTGAAGACTGGCTGGTAACTGCTTGGCAAATGGCGAATTAGTGGCAACAAGTCGTGAGGAAGCCGCGGCAAGGGCTGCGGAAGCCCTGGCAAGGCGTGAGGAAAGGCTGACAAGGGTTGAGGAAGCGCCGGCAAGCGTTGAAAAAAGCCGGACAAGGCGTGAGGAGCCGCCGGCAAGGGCTGCGGAGAGCCGCGCAAGGCCTGCGGAAGGCGGCGCAAGCGGTGAACAGCAGCCGGCAAGGGGTGCGGGGGCCCCGGCAAGGCCTGCGAACGAAACCCACCGCCCGCGACTGGGAAAATGAACCGGTGAGAATTGGAAAATAACGCTTACCTTGACGGCCGTAATTCTCACCTTAACTTACTTACTGTTTATGCATTCGTTCCGTGCCGACCAGTTCCGGATGATGGGCATCCTGCATCCCTGGCTCCAAACCAATCTCACTACCATCGGCAAAAGCAAAGTGGCCGGTAAGGAGGCCGCCGACGTGGTGGCCGGCCTGCCCGCGGTGCAGGCCAAGGCCGGCCTCACGGCCACCGAAACCAAGCAAGTGACCGAGCGCCGCAACCAGCAGCAGGCGGTGTTCGAGACACGGATTTTCTCGCTGCTGGGGCCGATGCAGATGCTGGCTGCCGCCGCCAACGACATGGAGCTACTGGGGCTCGTCACCATCGGGCGCACCAAGTTTCGCAACCTGCGCCCCGACCTGCAGGCTGGGGTGGGCAAGCAGATTCTGGCCCAGGCCAAGGCCCACGCCCAGGAGCTGGAGGACTACGCCATCGACGCCGAGTTTCTGAACCTGGCGAAAGCCGAGGCCGAGAATTTTCAAAAGGGCCTGCCCGATACCCAGACCCTGCTCGACGCCCGCAAAAACGCCAACGCCACCTACGAGGAAGTACACGAGGCGCAGATGACGCAGATTTATGAGCTCGACAAAGCCATGGGCGTGTTTGAGACGGTAAACCCGGAGCTGTATAAGGGCTACAAGCAGGCCCGGGCGCTGCTCGATACGGGCGGCAAAAAGAAGAAGAAGAAAGGGGAGAAGCCCGCCCAATAGCCCGCAAAAGGCCCGCCATCCGGTGGGCCTTTTTTAGTACTTCGTGTCGTTGCGCACGTGCTTCGTGCCGATGGCCGGCCGCTCGGCCCCCTCCGAAAAGCGCGGTTTCAGGTTGCCTTCGACGGCGATAAACACCATAAATGCCAGGGCCGGATACATCACCACCAGCAGGGCCACGTAGTGCAGCAGCTGCCGGGCGCGGTTGGCCGACAGCATTATCCACAGGCCCAGCAGTCCCAGCAGGGGGCTGAGGAGCACCAGCACCAGCGGAATCCACTCGCCCACGTAATTGGGCGAGTAGGACACGCTGTCACTGAACCAGCCCACCTCGCGGCTGTAGCTTTCCACCTGGGCCAGCTGAAACACATACTTGTCGGTGAGGCCCACCAGCAGCAGGCAGCTCAGCTGCACGGCCAGCGGCAGCCAGTGGCGCTCGTGGCGCTTCACGTAGAGCCAGGCGAAGTAGGCCACCGTCAGGGCCACCGACAGCAGCAGCTCGAGGGCCCGCTGAATGCCCGCGCCGAAAAAATACAGCACCAGCAAACCCAGCCCGCCGCCCAGCCCGGCCATGACGAGCCGCTCGGTGGGGCTCATGTCGGCCAGGATTTCGTTGAGCAAGCGCATGGGGGTCAGCGCACGGTAAACCGAAAGGTGTACTCTCCCGAACTGCGGCCGGCGGTGGGCGACAGCCGCACGAAGGTAGCCCGCTCCAGGGCCTCGCGGCACAGCTGCTGCTGGGCGGCCGACACGGTGCTTTGCAGCGTTACCACGCGCTCGACGGCCCCGGTTTCGTTGAGGGTGATGCGGAAGCGCACCGCCCCGGAGTGGTCGTCGAGGGCTTCGACGCGGGGCATCTGCGCGAAGCGCCAGCCCGTGGTGTCGAGGGGGACTGGGGCCGGAGGGGGCGGCCCCGGCAGGGCGGCGAGGGCGGGCTTGGGGGCGGCGGGCGTGGTCTGGGCCCGGGCCGGGAGCAGCGGCAGGGCGGCGGCCAGGGTCAGGAGCAGGAGTTTCATGCGGGGCTACTGGTCGGCGAGGCGCAGGGGCGGGAGGTCCATGTTCTCGTAGAGGTCGGCTACGGAAATCTCCAGTCCCAGCGAGGGCACCCGCAGGGTGTCGGTGAGTTGCCGCAGCGGCCGCAGTTCCCAGGAACCGGCCGGGGTGCGGGTGAAGCTATCCACGGAAATGCGGTTTTGGGATATCAGCACGTATTGCTGCAAGGACGGAAGCTGCTGGTACTGCTCGAATTTCCAGCCCCGGTCGCGGGCCTCGGTGCTTTTGGACAGCACTTCCACGATGAGCACCGGGCGGTGGATGATGCGCGGGTCGTCGTCGGTGGGGTCGCAGCTTACTACCACATCGGGGTAGTTGTAGTGCTGGCCCTCGTCCACGGCCAGCCGCACGTTCTCGGCAAACACTTCGCAGCTGCGCCCGCGTAGCCCCAGCTTCAGGGCGAAGGCACAGTTTTGCACTAGGTGGTTGTGGGCTTTGGTGCCGCCGGCCTTGGCGGCGGGGTCGTCAAGAGGGAAGATTTCGCCGTGGTAATACTCGTGGCGGATGTCGGACTGCTCTTCGAGGGCGAAGTATTCGTCGACGGTGTAGCGGCGGGGGGCGGGTTGGGCGGCAGACATGAAATCAGGGAGCGAAGGGATTGTAGACAGTCAGCCCTGGAATCCACGCAAAATCACTAACATTCCGCGTCGCCAGCGTCAAGCCAAATTCGATGGCCGTAGCTGCGATGAGCGAATCACCCAGCGTCATGCGCCGCTGTTGTCGCAGCCGAATAGCTTCTTCCACAATACTAGCTGTAACCGGCAGCAGCGTAGCTAAGGCAAACAGAGAGTGGAAATAATTCGCGTCGATAGGGTCGAGCCGATGGTAACCCTGGGTTTCGACTTTTGAAATCAGCGAGATGAAATTCTGCGGGTCTTGCACCAGCGTCCGCAGGAAAGCGTGTGTGGCATCGGCTGAGTAAATCAGCAGGTTTGTGTCGAGCAGGTAAGCCATCAGTCGCGGCCTGGCAGCGGACGGTCAGCCCGGATTTCACGTTGCCAGGCCAGCGGGTCGGGAATGCTTTTGCCGCTACCGCCTTGGGCCAGGATGCGCAAGTGGTGCTGACGCTCAGCTTCCGTCAACGGGGCCGGAAAGCTTTTACCATCGCCGCCTTCGTCAATAACAGCAAGGAGTTCCTCACGGGAAAGGTGACTCAAATCGGGTAAAGAATAAGGCGCGGCTGATTCAGCAGCTGGGGCGGCCAGCGTTTCTTCGCGGTACTCCAGGCCCAGGCGCTGCGCTAGCTTCAGCACCAGCTCGTAGTCCTGCTCGTTTTCGGCGGTGAGGGTGATGGTTCTCATAGTGGCAAGATAACGCGGAATCGGCAGGGGCTGTTCAAAATATACTTCAGCGTCCGGCGTGCTGCTTGCGGCGTATTCAGGTGGCTTTTCTTCGTTCGTAATCAGCTTGGTCGATACGGGAGAGCAACAATGTATCAGCAGCGGCCAGTGGCTGTGGCTGTTTCTTCTGCCAAGCCTCAAAATCTTGTTTCATGCTCACGATAACGGGCATGTAAAGCCCGAAACAGCCGACTCGAGCCTTTATCATCGTGGTATCACATTCATGCTTGCGCAAAGTTGACAGCACTGATAGCGAGTTGCGCTGACAGAGGCTCTGGTAAGCGTAACACCGCACGGCCGGGCTACGGTGGTCAGTTAGGGTCAGCAGTTCGGCATCGGTAGCCAGGGCCAGGAGCTGCTTGTAACGGCGGTACTGTTCCGTTTCTACCCCACCTCGCCCTACGCGTTCGGCATCAACCGTAGAATCGGCCGCTATGGCACGGGCTAGCTTTTGAATGGCAGGCCTAACCTGCGCCCAACAAGCAGGGGAGTAGAAACCCCAGCAGGTTAGGCAGAGCAGGCCAAGGATAAAGTTCCGCATGCGAGAAAGGCTAAAGGCAGCGCAAATAAACAAAAACGCCTGGCTTTTACAGGCCAGACGTTTTGCAAAGTCAACTATTGTGGCCTGTGCTACACCACCGAGAAATCAAACGTCTCCAAAAACTTGGTGGTGAAATTCCCAGCCTTGAAATCCTCGTTGTCCATCAGCGCCAAGTGGAAGGGAATGGTCGTTTTCACGCCTTCCACCACGAACTCGCTCAGGGCGCGCTTCATTTTCACGATGCACTCCTCGCGGCTCTGGGCCACGGTGATGAGCTTGGCAATCATCGAATCGTAGTTCGGCGGGATGGTGTAGCCCGCATACACGTGGGTATCGACGCGCACGCCGTGGCCGCCGGGGATGTGCAAGGTGGTAATCTTGCCCGGGGTGGGGCGGAAGCCGTGGCGCGGGTCCTCGGCGTTGATGCGGCACTCCATGGCGTGGAGCTTGGGGAAGTAGTTGGCGCCCGAAATCGGGATGCCGGCTGCCACCTTGATTTGCTCCTTGATGAGGTCGTAGCTCACCACTTCCTCCGTCACGGGGTGCTCCACCTGGATGCGGGTGTTCATCTCCATGAAGTAGAAGTCGCGGTTTTTGTCCACCAGAAACTCGATGGTGCCCGCGCCCTCGTAGCCGATGCTGCTGGCGCCCTTCACGGCGGCCGCGCCCATGCGCGTGCGCAGGTCGTCGGTCATGAACGGCGACGGCGACTCTTCCACCAGCTTCTGGTGGCGGCGCTGAATGGAGCAGTCGCGCTCCGAAAGGTGGCACACGTGGCCGTACTGGTCGCCCACCACCTGAATTTCGATGTGGCGGGGCTCCTCCACGAATTTCTCCAGGTACATGCCGTCGTTGCCAAAGGCCGCCTTCGACTCGGTGCGGGCGTCGTCCCAGGCTTTCTGGAACTCGTCCTCCGAGCTAATGACGCGCATGCCGCGCCCGCCGCCGCCAGCCGTAGCCTTCAGCATCACCGGGTACTTGATTTTGGCGGCAATCTTTTTGCCCTGCTCCACCGAGTCAAGCAGGCCGTCGGAGCCGGGCACGCAGGGCACGCCGGCCTTCTTCATGGTGTCCTTGGCCGTGGCCTTGTCGCCCATCTTGTTAATCATCTCGGGCGAGGCCCCGATGAACTTGATGCCGTTTTCCTGGCAGATGCGCGAAAACTCCGCGTTTTCGCTCAGGAAGCCGTAGCCCGGGTGAATGGCGTCGGCGTTGGTGATTTCGCAGGCCGCAATGAGGTTGGGCATGCTCAGGTAGCTGTCCTTGGAGGCGGGCGGCCCGATGCACACTGCCTCGTCGGCGAATTTCACGTGCAGGCTTTCCTTGTCGGCGGTCGAGTACACGGCCACCGTTTTGATGCCCATTTCCTTGCAGGTGCGAATGATGCGCAGGGCAATTTCGCCCCGGTTGGCGATGAGTATTTTCTTGAACATGGGGAGGGGTGGGAAAGTCTAGGGAGGGAAAAATCAGAACGTCATCCTGAGCCGCGAAGCGGCGAAAGGACCTCATCCGCGCCGCATGCAGCAGTAATCTCAATCGTTCGACGAAAAGAAATTACCACCCCAACGAAGCGGGCGAGGTCCTTTCGCTTCCCTGCGGTCAGCTCAGGATGACGTTCAGCACCTACTCAATCAAAAACAGCGGCTGGTCGTATTCCACCGGTGTGGCGTTTTCTACCAGCGCCTTCACGATGCGGCCGCTCTGCTCGGCCTCAATCTCATTGAAGAGTTTCATGGCCTCGATGATGCAGATAACCTGACCTTTCTCGACCATGTCGCCCACCTGCACGAAGGGAGCCACGTCGGGCCCGCTGCTGCGGTAGAAAGTGCCAATCATGGGCGCCTTCAGAGCCGTGTGGTTGGCGGCGGGAGCCTCGGCGGCCGGGGCGGCGGCCGGAGCAGCTGCCGGGGCGGCGGTTGCCGCCGCCGGAGCGGGGGCGTGGTGCACCGGGGCCGGGGCGTGGCTCATCACCTGCGTGGTTTTGGTGTTGGGCTCGCGCTGCACCGAAATTTTGAATTCCTCGGTCTCGATGTTGACCTTGTTGAGGCCCGACTTGGCGATGAAGTCAAGCAGTTCTTGTAATTCTTTAGCTTTCAAGGCGGGGTCTTTTTTAGATGACATAGGAAAGGAGCGTCTCGTCGTTGAACGACTACCAGACGGCGCGGACGACGAGACGCAAAATATTGCGTCTCTACCGAAAATTACTTCACGCGCTCCACGTAGGAGTAGTCGCTGGTTTTGATGCGGATTTTGGTGTCGGTGTCCACGAACAGCGGCACCTGAATGCGGGCACCGGTTTCGACGGTGGCGGGCTTCAGCGTGTTGGTAGCGGTGTCGCCGCGCAGGCCGGGCTCGGTGTAGGTCACCACGAGGTCGACGGTAGCGGGCAGCTCGGCGGTGAGGGGCTGCTCGGTTTCGGCGTGGAAGAGGATGGTCACTTCCTGGCCTTCCTTCATTAGGTCGGCGAAGGGAACCATGGCTTCCGGCAACACCACTTGCTCGAAGTCGGCGTTGTTCATGAACGTATAGCCGTAGTCGTCCTTGTAGAGGAACTGGTGGGGGCGCTGCTCCACGCGGGCCGTTTCCACTTTAACACCAGCGTTGAAGGTGTTGTCGATGGTGCGGCCGGTTTTGATGTTGCGCATCTTGGTGCGCACAAAAGCCGGGCCCTTGCCCGGTTTCACGTGCTGAAACTCGGTGATAACGTGCAACTCGCCGTTGTAATTCAATACGAGGCCGTTGCGGAAGTCGGCGGTGGATGCCATTGGATTTTAATTAAGAATTAAAAATTAAGAATTAAAAATTGGCCCAATGGCTTAGCTTTTACTTCTCCGTTTTTAATCAGCTTGATGGGTGGTTAGGTAGGGAAAGCTACAAAATTAAAACTGAAAGCCGTCGGCTACCAAGTTTTAATTATTCATTGTTAATTATTAACTACTTACAGAAGCGCCGTCGTAGGCCCATTTCAGGTAAATCGAGCCCCAGGTGAAGCCGCCGCCGAAGGCCGCCAGCACCAGGTTGTCGCCCTTCTTGAGCTGCTTCTCATAATCCCAGAGGCAGAGCGGAATAGTGGCGCTGGTGGTGTTGCCGTAGCGTTGGATGTTGAGCATTACCTTCTCTGGGCCCACGCCCATGCGGTTGGCGGTGGCGTCGATGATGCGCTTGTTAGCCTGGTGGGGCACCAGCCAGGCCACGTCTTCTTTCGAGAGGTGGTTGCGCTCCATCACCTCGGCGGCTACGTCGGCCATGTTGGTCACGGCGAATTTGAACACCGTGGCGCCCTCCTGGTAGATGTAGTGCTCTTTGCGGTCGATGGTTTCGTGCGTCGGCGGGCGACGGCTGCCGCCAGCTTTCTGGTGCAGGAAGGCCTCACCGCTGCCATCGGTGCGCAGAATCTGGTCGAGCACGCCGTAGCCCTCGGTGTTGGGCTCCAGCAATACGGCCGCAGCTCCATCGCCAAAAATGATGCAGTTGGCACGGTCGGCATAATCAACTATGGCCGACATTTTATCGGCGCCAACGATGATGACCTTCTTATACGTACCCGCCTGAATGAACTGCGCACCGGTAGCCAGCGCGTAGAGAAAGCTCGAGCAGGCCGCGTTCATGTCGTAGCTAAAGGCATTCGTGATGCCGCACTTATGCGAAATGATGTTGCCAGTGGCCGGGAACAGCACGTCGGGCGTCACGGTGGCACAAATCAGCAGCTCCACGTCCTTGGGGTCGGTGCCGGTTTTGGCCAGCAAGTCCTTCACCGCGCCGATGCCCATTACCGAAGTGCCCTGGTCTTCGCCCTTCAGAATCCGCCGCTCCTTGATGCCGGTGCGGGTGGTAATCCACTCGTCCGTGGTGTCCACCATTTTTTCGAGTTCGGCATTGGTTAGCACGTAGTCGGGCACGTAAGCGCCTACTCCGGTAATGGCGGCAGTAATCTTCATGTGGGCAAAAATAGGACGGGATGCGGGAAGTGCGCGCCTGCGCCGCCGAAGGGAGCCAAAAAAGTCCGGCCGGGGCCGGACTTTCCGAAGCTCAAGTAGAACTTAATTACGACTTAAACGTGGCCTTAATCTGGTCCACGATACCGGAATCGGCCATGTTGTAGCCCTGCATCAGCATGTTGCTGATGGCGCGGGGGGTGCTGCGGCCGTGCCCGATAATGGCGTTGTCGTTGATGCCCAGAATGGGCGAGCCGCCCACAGTCTCGTAGTTAAACATGTCGAAAAACGGCTCGTGCAGGCTTTTTTCGTCCATGATATCATAGATGGACTCGGCCATTTTCAGAACGATGTTGCCCGTGAAACCGTCGCACACTACCACGTCCGTTTTGTCGTTGAACAGGTCGCGGCCTTCGATATTACCCACAAACTGAATGTGCGGATTCACCTTCAGCAGCTGGTGCGCGGCATGAATAACGGGCGTGCCCTTGCCTTCCTCCTCGCCGATATTGAGCAGGCCAACCTTGGGTTGGGCAATGCCCAGCACGTACTGCGCGTATAGCGAGCCGAGCTCGCCGAACTGCTCCAGCATTTCGGGCTTGCACTCAGCATTGGCGCCCACATCCATCAGGATACCGAAGCCGCCGTGCAGCTTGGGCAGAAAGTTGGCAATGGCCGGACGCATTACGCCGGGCACGTTTTTCACCGTGAAGACGGCCCCGACCAGCATGGCGCCGGTGTTGCCGGCCGAGCAAAAGGCCTCGACCTCACCGGCCAGCAGCATCTTGTAGCCGACGGCAATACTGGAATCCTGTTTTTGCTGGAAGGCTTTGGCCGGGTGCTCGCCCATGTCGATGACCTGGGAGGCGGGCACAAATTCGAGGCTGGCAGCGGCGGCGCCGTGCTGCTGCAGGAAGGGGCGCACGGCGTCTTCCTGGCCGATGAGGACGATGGTGGCCTTGCCAGCCAGCTGCTCAGCGGCCAGCACGGCCCCGGCGACGGCGGCCTCGGGGGCAAAGTCGCCGCCCATGGCGTCGAGGGCAATTTTCATGAAACGAGGTGTTTGGAGAGGTCAGGCGGATAGGGTGTCACCAAAAAAGCCGGCTTCGCTGTCTGGGAAGGCAGCGAAGCCGGACTTTGCTGGTACCGCGAAGTAACAACCTCTACGGCTATTCCTCGTCGGTGTCGGTATCGGCAGCCGGGGCGGCGGCCACTTTCGAGTAGTTTTTGATGGCCAGCTGCCCGTTGTGGTACAGGTCGCCGTCCACTACGTAGGCTTTGTGGCGCAGGTGCAGCTCGCCGGTGTTCGGGCAGAGGGTCACCGCTTTAGGAGTCAGCTTGTAGTGCGTGCGGCGTTTGTCGCGAACGGCGGAGGAGGTGCGGCGCTTAGGATGAGCCATGAGGAGTTATGAATTATGAGTTTTAAGTTAAGAGTTTGGGAAGCGACTCGGGGCGCTGACGGATTCAGTTCAGGTTTTTGAGGGCGGCCCAGCGCGGGTCGGCCGGCTCGTCGTCATCGGGCTCGTCGTCGGACGAGCGGGTGGTGAAGATGAGCTTGGTTTCGGCGTCGGGGTTATCGTCGTCCTCGTTCTGGAAGCGCGGGTGCAGCTTCTTCATCGGCAGGGCCAGGCCGATGTAATCGTACAGGTGCTGGGCCAGTGGCAGAACCTGCGTGTCGGGCGTGATTTGCATCACGTTGTCATCAAGTTCCTTGGCCTCGTCACCGAAGCGCACCAGCAGCTGCTCGTTGAGGTCCAGCGGCTGGTCAAACTCGTCCAAGCTGCGGTCGCAGACCAGCTGCACGGTGCCAGTGATGTGAAAATCAAGCGTCATCACGCGCTCGGTCTTGTTCAACTCAACCACCGCGTGGAGTTGGCCCTCGCAGAGGGGTTGTTCGAACAAAGCAAAGAAGTCGGCTCCCAATTCATACTCGAACCGGTGCTGCCCGAGCGCCAGTTTGAAGATGGGAAGGTCGTAACGATGGTCTTTTTTCACGGCTAGCCGGTTTGCGGGGGTGCAAAAGTAGCGAAAATCCGGCATTTAGCCAAATAAAACGCCACACAAAGGGCACTCTCAGCACGATAGGTCTACCGGGCCGAGCGGGGCTGCGCGGCTTCCTGCCGCTTTCGCCACACCTCGGCGGCCATGTACACGGCGGCGCGGAACGACTCTTCGCTGGCCCGGAACTGCCCTGCCAGGCCGTAGGCGGTGCCGTGGTCGGGCGAGGTGCGCACCACCGGCAGGCCAGCGGTGAAGTTGACGCCGCGCTCGAACGCCATGAGCTTGAAGGGAATGAGGCCCTGGTCGTGGTAGAGGGCCAGCGTGGCATCGAACTGCCGGAACTGGCCGGTGCCGAAATAGCCGTCGGCCGGGTAGGGGCCGAACACGAGGTGGCCGTCGTGGCCGAACTGCTTCACCACGGGCGTCACTACGTCGAGGTCTTCGCGGCCGAGCAAGCCATTTTCGCCCGCGTGGGGGTTGAGGCCAAGTACGGCAATGCGCGGTTTCTGAATGCCAAAATCCTGCTGCAAAGACTTCATCAGCAGGCGGATTTTGGTGCGCAGCAAATCGGGCGTGAGCTTGGCCGACACGTCTTTGAGAGGCATGTGGCCGGTGACGGTGGCAATGCGCAGGGTTTCATCGGCCAGCACCATGAGGCTGTCGGCAGCGCCGAAGTAGCTGGTCAGGAACTCGGTGTGGCCGGGGTAGCGGAAGTCGTCGGCCTGGGTGTTTTCCTTGCTGATGGGCGCGGTGACGATGCCGTCGAGCTTGCCGGCCTTGAGGTCGCGGCTGGCGGCGAGCAGGCTTTCGCGGGCGGCGCGGCCGCTGGCGGTGGAAGGCTGGCCGGGCGTAAGCACGAAGTCTTCTTCCCAGCAGGTCACGGCGTTGAGGCGACCGGGGGCGATGTCGGCGGCATCGCGCAGCTGGCGGAAGGTGACGTGCTCGGCGTCGGGCGCGGCGGGGAAGTCATCGAAGAGCGCGGCGGCGGTACCGTAGACTACCGGCGTGCAGATGTTGAGCAGCCGCTCGTCGAGCAGGGTTTTGTAGATGACTTCGGGGCCGATACCGGCGAGGTCGCCCACGGAGAAGCCGAGGCGGGGGAGGGGGTGGGACATATACTATTTTGTCTTAACGACAATTAAGTCGATGGAATCATCTTCCAGCGCATTGTACTTATCAAGATGGAAGTCATAGCCATCACCAAAGTCGTCTTGAGCCAAGGTGAGTAACTGAGCGGCTAGAGAGATGAGGCCTGCTTTGTTACCTGTAATAACAACTCCGTCATGCCCCAAATCGACTTTTATCTCACAGTCATCAACCCAAGTGAACTCGAACCCTACGTAAGGATTATAGTCTGGTAATGTTATGGTAAACTCCATGGTTAATGGCTGATTTGACTCGTCAAAAACTCGTACAGCAGCCGCACGCCCGTACCCGTGCCGCCTTTGCCGCGGTAATTATTGGGCGCCGTCAGGTAGGCCGGGCCGGCGATGTCGAGGTGGACCCAGGGGTAGCCCACGGCAAAGCGCTCTAGGAACTTGCCGGCCGAGATGTGGCCGGCTTCGGCCTTGCCGAGGTTGGTGATGTCGGCGATGTCGGACTTGATGTGGTCGGCGTATTCGTCCCAGAGCGGGAAGTTCAGCAGCCGCTCGTGGACGCGGTAGCCGGCGGTTTCGAGGGCGTCGAGGGTGGCTTTATCGGCGGTGCCCATCATGGCGGAGGCTTCGATGCCGAGGGCGCGCACGGCGGCGCCGGTGAGGGTGGCGAGGTCGATGACCAGCGCCGGGTCGTATTTTTTGGCGAAGCTCAGGGCGTCGGCCAGGATGAGGCGGCCTTCGGCGTCGGTGTTGAGCACTTCTACGGTGAGGCCGGAGTGCATGGTGAGTACGTCGCCGGGGACGTAGGCCAGGCCGCCGGGGCGGTTGTCGGTGGCGGGCACGAGGCCGATGACGTGCAGGGGCACGTGGTTTTTGGCCAGGGCGTAGAGGGTGCCGGCCACGGCGGCGCCGCCGGCCATGTCGCACTTCATCATGTCCATACTGCCGGGCGTGGGCTTGAGGCTCAGACCGCCGGTGTCGAACACGACGCCTTTGCCGACCAGCACGTAGGGCTTGTCGTTTTTGGCGCCGGCGGGCTTGTATTCGAGGATGCTGAAGGTGGGGGGCTCGGGCGAGCCCAGGTTGACGGCGATAAGGCCGCCCATGCGCAGGCTCTCGATTTTAGTTTGGTCGAGGATGTCGGTGGTGTAGCCGACTTCGTCGCCGGCCGCGGCCATGCGGTCGGCCAATTGCTGGGCGTTGAGCTTGTTGAGTGGGGCGTTTACCAAGTCGCGGGCGAAAAGCACGCCGGCAATGATACCTTGCAACTCGGTGGCGGTGGCTTCGGTAGCGGCTTCGGCGACGAAGTTTACCGTGGTTAGCGCGGCGGGCTGCTGGCTTTTTTCGTCGGTTTTGTAGCCTTCGAACTGGTAGGTCGTCAGGGCCAGACCCTCGGCCAGCAGCAGGGCAGCCTCGGGGAGTTCTGTCAGATTATGGAGGTAGACGGCGGCTACTTTTTCGGCTTTCAGAGCGCCGTGGAGTTGGTGGCCGCTGCGGCGGCTGGCCTCGGCGACCTTGTTAGTATCGGGCTTATTGTCCAGCACCACGAAATAGTGCTGGTGGCTGAAGTGGTTGAGCTGAATGAACTTCTGCTCGGCAGCCAGGGCTTTTTCAACGTATTCGCGGGCGGCGGCGGGCAGGTCGCCGGCGGCTGGGGCGGGCAGGCTGGTGGTGCCGGCGGGCAGGATGAACACCTGGGTGGAGCCAGCCGGAGCGGCAGCTACGTGGGCAAGAGTAAGGGACATCGACGAAGGAGCTAAGAGGAAATATTCTTGCGAAGGTAGCCGCCAATGATGGTTGGTCGTTCTGGTGGGGCCTCCCGCAGAGGACGCGGAGGATGGCGCAGAAGACGCAGAGGCAGTTGGGCGCGGATTGTTAAAACAGCCCGCCTACCTTACGTAGTGCCCACAAGCTCCACACAATCACCATTGAACCCACGCCAATGAACATCCAGCGTATTGGTAGCTTACCCGCCAGGCGGGCGGCAATGGGCGCTGCCGCCACACCGCCCACGATGAGGCCGGCCACGATTTGCCAGTGCGAAATGCCCAGCACCGAGAAAAAGGTGAGAGCGCTGGCGAAGGTCACGAAAAACTCGACCAGGCTGACTGTGCCGATGACGTAGCGCGGCGTGCGGCCATTGGTAATCAAGGTGCTGGTGACCAGGGGGCCCCAGCCGCCGCCGCCGAAGGAGTCGAGGAAGCCGCCGGCGCCGGCCAGCCAGCCGGCGTTTTTCACTTGGCGGCGCTTTTCCTGCTGCTTGCGCAGGGCTTTGCTGATGATGCGCAGGCCCAGAATCAGGAGGTAAACTGCCAGCAGGGGCTTGATGTAGTTGGCGTATTGCTCGCCGAAGTACGTGAGTAGCAATGCGCCGCTTACTGAACCGAGGATGCCGGGCAGCAGCAGCACGCGGAACAGCTTTTTGTTGACGTTGCCGAAGCGGTAGTGCTGGTAGCCGGAGGCGCCGCTGGCAAACATCTCGGCCGTGTGAATGCTGGCGCTGACGGATACCGGGCTCAAGCCCAGCGACATCAGGCTGATGGCCGATACCACGCCGTAGCCCATGCCCAGCATGCCATCAATTAATTGGGCCACAAAGCCCACGCCCACGAAGGTGTAGAACGTGCCTTCGTTGCGCAGGAAGTGCCAGGCTTGCTGCCAGGTGACATAATAGGAGAGGATATTGAGGAAGACGAACAGCGCGAACGTGGCCAGGGCGGCCGTGGCCACGCGCCGCCAGTAGGTGGTGGCGGCCGACTCGTAGGCCGGGCCGTAGTGCGTGGCCTGGGGCCCGGCGTTGAAGGTGTAGAGCTGCTGGTTGACGTTCTCTTTCAGGCGCGTGCCGAGGTCGGCCAGGGGCTGCACCAGGGTGGGCAGGGTTTCTTCGAGGCGCTCGCGCAGGCGGCGGCCCACGCCGGGGCGGCCGTTGGAAGAAATGGCTACTTTCAGCTCGCCCTGCTGCACTACCGAGGGCAGGAAAAAATCGCACTCCTCGGGGGCGTTGGTGACGTTGGCCAGGAGCTGGCGGGCCTTGGCGGCGGCTTTTATGTGGCGGTTGAGGGCCGCATCGTTGGTGGCGATGAAGACGACGTCGTGGCCGCTCAGGTCGGTTTCGCAGTAGGGGCGGGCGTGGAGCTGCACCTGCGGATGCTGGTGGGCCAGCTCGTGAAACTCGGGCAGGAGGCTGGGCGCTACTACGGTTACCGCCGTAGCCGGGCTGTTTTCCAGGATGGCCGTGAGCTTGAACAGGCCCACCCTGCCGCCGCCCACCAGCAGCACGCGCAGGTGCTCCAGCTTCAGGAACACCGGGAACAGGGCGTTGGTGGGGGAGATGGGCGGTTGGCTCAAGGAGAAAGCGGACGGGGCGTTTGGGGCAACAGGCAAAGGGCGCGGTGGTTCAGAAAGCGGAAGTTGCGTTAGCGGATAACGGTATTGTCAAACGTCAGGGCTACGTAATAGAGGCCACCGATGGTCGGCCCGGCGGCGTACTGAATGTAGCGGTTGTTCAGCAAGTTGGCCCCGCCAACTTTGATGGTGGTTTTGAGCGTCGGCACGCGCAGGTTCACCTGGGCGTCCACGGTTTGATAGGCGGGCACCTGGCCGTTGGCCAGCGGACTTTCCCAGTAGAAGGAGCTTTGGCGGCGCCATACTACGTTGAAACCTAGGTTGGGTAGCACTTCGCGGTTGCCGAAGCTCAGGTTGGTGGCCCATTTCGGGGTGTTGAAGCCGGTGACGAAGATATCGGACTGGTCGTTGGCGGCCAGACTGTTGTAATTCACGTTGCCACCGATGGTGAATTTCTGGTAGAAATTGTACGTCAGGCCCAGCGTGGAGCCGTAGCTGTGATATTGGTTCAAGGCGTTGGTGTACACGCGGTAGCGGTCCTGGCGGGCGGCACGGTTGCTGTTGAGGGCCGCCAGTACGGCGTCGTCGGAGCCTACGGTCACCTGCTGGCCGCTGGCGTCTTTGGGCACGCTCACTTCCACCTGGCCCAGGAAGCCGGAATAGACGTTGTAATACGCGTCGGCATCGATGGACAAACGGTTGTCGAACAATACGCTGCGGTATCCCACCTCGTAGGCGTTGATTTGCTCCGGCTGCTCGGTGGGCAAGTTGCCTACTTTCAGCAGGTTGCGATTTGCGAGCAGCAGGGCGGCCTGGGCGGCGGTGCTGCCCGCATTGGCGGCCACGTAGGCATTCACGGCGGCGTTGAACTGTGAAATCGACGCTAGAGTGTAGGAGTTGTCGAGGTAATTCAAACCCTCGTTCACGCGGGCCAGACCGCCCACGCGGCGCACGTTGCCATTGTTCACAAACGACAGGGCCTCAAAGAGGGAGGGGAAGCGCCAGCCGTTCTGGTAGGAGGCGCGGACGTTGTGCTTTTCGGCCACGGTGTACACAGCGGCCACGCGCGGGTTCAGCTTGGGGCTGAATTCGGGGTTGTAGTCGGCCCGCAGCGAGGTGGTGAGCTTCAGGCGGTCGTGCAGCAGGAGCCTGGTGGCCTGCACGAAGCCGCCGACCTTCTTGTAATACTGATTGTTGCCGCCGGGCTGAGTGCGCTCGGCCAGCGGGCGGCTGAAATCCACGAAGTTGTTGCCGTCGGGCAGCACCTCATACACGCGGGCATCGGCCCCGAGCAGCACGTCGGCGAATTTGATGCGCGGGCCCAGGTTCCAGAGGCCCTCGGCGTGGTAGGTGTGGCTGCGCTGGGTGAGGGCCGCGCCGCCGGGGATGGGCGCGCCCGGCACGTTCACGCCGCTGTCCCAGTTGTTGGTATTGATAATTCTGTTTTTCAGCTCATTGAAAGCGGCGGTACCCGGTACGGCGCGGCCGGCATCGGCCACCACGCGGGCCTGCTGCATGGCGGCGGCCAGCGTGGCTCCGGCGCCGAGCTGACTTTGCAGCTCGGTACGAAACTTATTGCCCCACACGGCATTGGAGCCGTTTTGCAGGTCCATATTCAGCGCCAGCGGGTTGAGGTTGTAGGAGTTGCCGGTGTTTTCAATCAGCATGTAAGCGCGGGCGGTAAATTCCTTGCTTTTCAGCTCCAGCTTGTGGTTTTGCACCGTCACGTCGTCGAGCTGAATCTTGTTGCCGCGCTGAAACACGCCGTCCATCAGGCCGAAGCGGTAGCCATAGCTCAGCTCGGTGTTGTCGCTGAGCTTGTAGTGCAGGCTGGCGTCGGCCTTGATATTGCGCACGATGGGGTTCACCAAGTCCCGTTCGTAATAGCCGCTGCGGCGCACGTTAAACGTCTCATTGCGGCCGTTGTAGGGAATGGTAATGCTCACGTTGCCGGCGTTGTCGTCGCCGTAGCGGTTCCAGAGGTCGGCGGCGGGGTTGCTGGCGCCGCTCAGTTCGGAGAAGCGCGGGTTGGCCGAGGCCAGGGTTTGCGGATTCTGGTCGGTTTGGGTGTTGGCCAGCCAGTCGGTGCCGCGCAGGTAGCTGCCGTTTACATTGAAGGCAAAGCGGTTGTTGAACGCCTGGGCGTAGCGGATGGCCGTTTCGGTGAGCGCGCTCAGGTCGCGGTCGATGCCATCGACGTGGTTCACGCCCACTTTCTGGTACACGCTCAGGCCTTGGTAGGTGAAGGGGCTTTTGGTAGTCAGGTTGGCCATGCCGTTGATGGCGTTCATGCCGTAGAGAGCCGAGGCCGCGCCGGGCGTGATTTCCACGCTGGCCACATCCAACTCGGTGGGACCGATGGCGTTGCCCAACGGCACGCCCAGCGTGGCGGCCTGCATATCCACCCCATCCACCAGCTGCATGAACCGGAAGTTGTTGGGAATGTTGAACCCCCGGGTATTAGGTACTTTGAAAGTGAGGCTACTGGTGGTCATCTGTACACCTTTCACGTTTTCCAGCGCGTCGTAGAAGCTCGGCGCGGGCGTCTCCTTAATAGCTCGAATATCGAGCTTCTCAATGGCCACCGGCGACTTCAAGCGGCTTTCCTCCACCCGCGAGGCCGACACTACCACCTCATTCGTCAGAATACCCGCTGAGGCCAGCGTCACGTTCACGGGCTGGCTGGCGCTCAGCACTTCCACTTCCCGCGCTTCGTAGCCTACGAACTGAAATACCAGCACGAAAGGGAAATTCAGCTTAGCCTTCAGCTCAAATCGGCCCGCCGGGTCGCTCTGCGTGCCGATGGCTGCGCCTTTCACGCTGACACTCACACCGGGGAGAGGTTGCTGGCTACCTTTTTCCAGTACCGTGCCGCTGATGGCAATGAGTTCGGTTTGAGCTAGAATGGTTGGGGCTTGTAGTATCAGTAGCAGGAACAGCAGCCAGCCCAATGGGAAGGAATAACGTTGTTTCATAGACGGTTAATTTGTTTTTTGCGTGTCCTGGCCACCTCACCCCCTGACCCCCTCTCCTGCGGAGAGGGGGCACCGGTTATGCCCTTGCGCTTGGCTCCCTTCTCCGCGGGAGAGGGGCTGGGGGTGAGGTTGGCCGGGGGTGAGGTAGCGTCTACTCGGTCGCCTCCACCATCCCCGCCGCCAGCGTTGCGCCCGTCTGCTCATCGAGCAGAATGAAGGAGCCCGTAGCCCGGTTCTGCCGGTACGGGTCGGCCACGAGCGGGGCGGCGGTTTTGAGGCGCACCCGCACGATGTCGTTGAGCTGCGCCGACTCGGCGGCCGAGCGGGTAAGGGTTTCGACGCTGGTTTTGCTCAGCAGGGCTGATACCGAGGCTTTCACCAGCGCCGAGTGGTGCTGGAGGAGAAATTTCTGGCCCGGTAGCAGCGGCTGCTCGCTCATCCAGCACAGCGTGGCTTCGAAGGCGCGGGCGGCGGTGGTTTTGCTGTCGGCCACGATGATAGCATCACCGCGGCTCACGTCCACATCATCGCGC
The DNA here is from genome assembly GCF_030580865.1 of Hymenobacter aranciens. Lineage (GTDB taxonomy): Bacteria > Bacteroidota > Bacteroidia > Cytophagales > Hymenobacteraceae > Hymenobacter > Hymenobacter aranciens. The sequence continues at coordinate 177,946 of NZ_JAUQSY010000011.1, forward strand.
AAGCGGATGATGACGGCTTGCGGAGCCACGGCCGCTTCCACGTCCTGCTGGTTGATTTCCAGGGCTTCAATCTCGGTTTCGCGGCCCGAGGGCAGCACCCGCACCCGGTCGCCGCGGCGGTACACGCCGCTTTGCACGCGGCCGGCGTAGCCCCGGTAGTCGGGCAGCGCCTCGGTCTGGGGGCGAATGACGTACTGCACCTGGAAGCGCGGCTCGTCGGCGCTGGCGTCCACGGCCACATCCACGTTTTCAAGGTGTTCGAGCAGGCTTGGTCCGGCGTACCAGGACAGCGCGGCCGGGGCGCGGCGCACCACGTTGTCGCCGCGCAGGGCGCTGAGCGGGATGGCCACCGCCTCGGGCACGCGCAGCTTGCCAGTCACAGTGGCGTAGTCGGCCACAATGCGCTCGAAGGTGGCCTGGTCGTTGTCCACCAGGTCCATCTTATTCACCGCTAATACAAAATGCCGGATGCCCAGCAGCGCCGCGATGAGCGTGTGCCGTCGCGTCTGCTCGATAACGCCCTGGCGGGCATCCACCAGCACGATGGCCAGGTCGGCATTGGAGGCGCCGGTCACCATGTTGCGGGTGTATTGCACGTGGCCCGGCGCGTCGGTGATAATGAACTTGCGGCGCGGCGTGGTGAAGTATTTGTGCGCCACGTCGATGGTAATGCCCTGCTCGCGCTCGGCCCGCAGGCCGTCGGTGAGCAGGGCCAAATCGACGCCGCCGTGCACGGCGGGCCGGTTTTCGAGGGCCGCCAGCACGTCCAGCGACACCGAGTCGCTGTCGTACAGCAGCCGGCCGATGAGGGTACTCTTGCCGTCGTCGACGCTGCCGCAGGTGATAAAACGAAGGAGGTCCATAGAATGTAATGTGTTAAACTCCTGTCATGCTGAAGAAGGAAGCATCCTCTCACGCCGGAATACTAGCGGTGCGAATAGCTTAGTAATCCACTCGTTCAGACGTGATAAGATGCTTCCTTCGTCAGCATGACAGGCAACTTTTTAAAAATACCCGTTGCGCTTACGGTCTTCCATGCCGGCTTCCGAGATGTTATCATCGAGCCGCGTAGCGCCACGCTCGCTCACTTTGGCCAGCAGCAGGTCGGCGATGATGTCGTCGATGGTGGCGGCGGAGCTTTCCACGGCGGCGGTGCAGGTGGCGTCGCCCACGGTGCGGAAGCGCACCTGGCGCTCCACTATCTCGTCGTCGGCGTCGAGGTGCAGGTGCTCGCTGAGGCCCAGAAGCTGGCCGCTGGGCAGCACCACGCAGGTGCGCGAGTGGCCGAAGTAGATGGGGGGCAGGGTAATGGCTTCGCGCTGGATGTAGCGCCACACGTCGAGCTCGGTCCAGTTGGAGATGGGGAACACGCGCACGTTTTCGCCGGGCTGAATGCGGCCGTTGTAGATGTTCCAGAGCTCGGGGCGCTGGCGCTTGGGGTCCCACTGGCCAAACTCGTCGCGGATGCTGAAAATGCGCTCCTTGGCGCGGGCCTTTTCCTCATCGCGCCGCGCCCCGCCGATGCAGGCGTCGAAGCTGAATTCCTCGATAACTTCCAGCAAAGTGTAGGTTTGTAGCTGGTTGCGGCTGGGAAATTTGCCGGTGGCGTCGCGCAGGCGCTGCCGATGGATGGTGTCTTCCACACTCCGCACTACCAGCTTTTCGCCCAGCTCGGCCGCCAGTCGGTCGCGGAATTCCAGCACTTCGGGGAAATTGTGGCCGGTATCGACGTGAACCAGCGGGAAAGGAAAACGACCGGGCCGGAAGGCCTTCAGGGCCAGATGCACCAGTACGATGGAATCTTTGCCGCCCGAAAACAGCAGCGCGGGGCGCTCAAACTGCCCGGCCACTTCGCGCAAAATGTGAATGGCCTCGGCTTCGAGCCGGTCGAGGTAATCCAGAGAAGGTAAGGAACTCATTAAAAATAAGAAGAATGGAAAACAATGGTTAAGCCGGCAGCTTTTCCACTACCGGGTCGAGGCCCTGGGGGGCGGCGGTATCGTGCAGGCCGCATTCCTTGGCCGACTGGTCTTCCCACCACCAGCGCCCGGCCCGGAAATCCTCGCTCGCCGCAATGGCCCGGGTGCAGGGCGCGCAGCCGATGCTCACGAAGCCCTGCTGGTGCAAGGGGTTGAAGGGTATCCCATTGGCGCGCACGAAGTCCCAGCACTGCTCCCAAGTCCAGTCGAACAGCGGATGTACTTTGATGAGCTGGTGGCCGGCGTCCCACTCGGCCGGGTGCATGTGCTGGCGGTTGGCCGACTGCTCGGCCCGGATGCCGGTAAACCACACTTGCTGCCCCGCCAGGGCCCGCGCCAGGGGCTCCACCTTCCGAATGCTGCAACATTCTTTCCGAGCTTCTGCGCTCGCGTAGAAGCTGTTGGGGCCTTTGGCTCGGAGTAGTTGCTCCAGGCTGTCCTGACGCGGGAAATAGCTGGCAATTGGCTTGTCGTACTTCAGCAGGGTCTTATTCCAGGTCGAGTAGGTTTCCTGAAAATTGCGGCCCGTGTCGAGCGTAAATACCTCAATGGGCAGCTCGTGCGTGAAAATCAAATGCGTGATTATCTGGTCTTCCAGTCCGAAGGACGTGGAAAACACGGCCCGGCCGGGAAAGGCCGCCGCGGCCTGAGTAAGCATATCGAGCGCCGAAAGCCCGGCAAAATCATGGCGCAGGTCACCGACCAGCGCCTCCGATGCAATGTGCATGGTGCGAAGTGAATATGGCTTTTCCCGCAAGGAAAAAGCCTGACCAGTAAATGAGTGGGTGGGATTGCCGCCGCGGCCTGATGCCGCACGACTGGAAAAGGAACGGCTGCGCCAACGGCAGCCACAGAAAATAGAGTCCCGGCCGTGACGCTTAACGAAGCATCACCGGAGGATAAGGGGCCAGCAGGGGAGTAGGGTCAACCTCAACAGCTCGCCACGGCGGCCGTCATACAGACCGCCGCGCCCAGCCGACAACAACACGCTTGCGACACGGCAAGGGCGTTGGAGCGTAAAGAGCTGGTGTGACGGGAGATTTCCATTAAAACAATCCTTCGATGAAAGGTATTGAGCGGGACAAAAGTAAGCGCAGCACGATTAAATGTGCGCCTGCTGCCCTCTACTACCGCCAGCGGCGGCGTTTGTTTGACAAGCCGGGGCGCACATCCGGCGTCCTGCTACCTTTGCCCCAACGGTGCGCCGCTCGCATTGTTGCCCTCCTGCCGTGGTAAAACCTAAGAAACACCTCGGCCAGCACTTCCTGGCCGACCCCAACATCGCCCGCCGCATCGTGGCTGCCCTCCACCTGCCCGACGACGTGCGCCAGGTGCTGGAAATCGGCCCCGGCATGGGCGTGCTCACGCAGTACCTGCTCGAAAATTCGGCCTACACCACCAGCGTGGTCGAGATTGATACCGAGTCGGTAGCGTATTTGAAGCAGCACTACCCGGCGCTGGCGCCGCGCATTTTTGCCACCGATTTTCTGAAGCAGGACCTCGGCCAGCTGTTTCCCGGCCAGCCGCTGGCCATCATCGGCAACTTTCCCTACAACATTAGCAGCCAGATATTTTTCTCGGTGCTCAACAACCGCCAGCAGGTGCGCGAGGTGGTGGGCATGATTCAGAAGGAAGTAGCCGAGCGCCTGGCCGAGCCGCCGGGCTCCAAAACCTACGGCATCCTGAGCGTGCTCTTGCAGGCTTACTATAAGATTGAGTATCTGTTCACCGTGCCCGCGCACGTGTTCGTGCCGCCGCCCAAGGTGGAGTCGGCCGTGGTGCGGCTGGTGCGCAACGACGTGGAGCAGCTGGACTGCGACGAAAAGCTGTTTTTTCAGGTCGTGAAGCAGGCGTTTCAGACGCGGCGCAAGACCTTGCGCAACGCGCTCAAGCCCTTCGGGATGCCCGCTGAAACGACTACGGACGCTATTTTTGAGAAGCGGGCCGAGCAGCTGGGCGTAGCCGATTTCGTACGGCTGACGCAGCACGTGGCCGAGCACCGGGCGTGATGTAGCGCGGACTTTGTAGTCCGCGAGTGCGAACGTTCTGACTCGCGGACTACAAAGTCCGCACTACTTTCTACTTCAAACTTATGTCCACCAACCCCCTGCAAGAAAAACCCTGTCCGCCGCCCAAGCGGGTATCGTCCGGCGTGTGCCTGGTCGTTGATGAAATGCATCGCTCGCTGCGCCAGGATTTTAAGAACATCGGCGTCACCATCAAGTACTGCCCCGACCTCTCAGCGGCCGAGGTGCCGGAGGCGCTGGCCGGCTTTCCCTACGAGGGCTTGGTGGTGCGCAGCAAGCTGCGCATCACGGCAGCGCTGCTCAAAAACGCACCGCACCTGCGCTACGTGGCGCGGGCCGGAGCGGGCACCGATAATATTGATATGGAGGCTCTGGAAGCCGCCGGTGTCGAGCTCATCAATGCGCCGGAGGGCAACCGTACGGCGGTGGGCGAGCACGCCGTGGGGCTGCTGCTGGCCTTGTTCCGGCACATCCCGACGGCCGACTACCAGGTGCGCCACGGCCGCTGGCTGCGCGAAGACAACCGCGGCGAGGAGCTGGCCGGCAAAACCGTGGGCCTGCTGGGCTACGGGCACATGGGCCGCTCCTTTGCCCGCGTGCTGCGCGGGTTCGATGTCGAAGTTATTGCCCACGATATTGACCCAAAATGCGAGTCCGACGGCAATGCCAAACTGGTAAGCCTGGCAGAGCTACAGGGCCGTTCCGACGTTATCAGCCTGCACATCCCGTATTCCAAGGCCAATCACCATTTCATCAACGACGCCTTCCTGACGGTGTCGGAGCGCAACTTCTGGCTGCTGAACACGGCGCGGGGCGAAATCCTCGACCACGCCGCCCTAGTGCGCGGCCTGCGCGGCGGCTACGTGCGCGGCGCCGCCCTCGACGTACTCGAAAACGAGCGGCTGCACACGCTGAACGAAGCGCAGGGCAAAGTGTTCGAGTTTCTGAAAAACGCGCCCAACGTGGTGCTCTCGCCCCACATAGCCGGCTGGACGCACCAGAGCTATGCCCGCATCAATGAGGTGCTGACGCGCAAGCTGGCCGATTTTCTGGCCCGCCACCCCACCAATGCGGAACCGCGCTAAGCGGTTTTGTGTATCTTTGTACTGAACCTAACGAGGGAGAACGGTTGGCAGTGCCAGCCGTTCTCCTTGTTTTTTAGCCAACCCGATTAAGAACTCCCACTCATGGCCACCATCAACTATTACTCTGCCGAGGGCCTGCAAAAACTCAAGGACGAGCTTCAGGATTTGAAAATTCGCGGCCGTGCCAAAGCCGCTGAGGACCTGCGCGAAGCCCGCGACAAGGGCGACCTGAGCGAAAACGCCGAGTACGACGCCGCCAAGGAGGCCCAGGGCCTGCTGGAGCTCAAAATCTCGAAGCTGGAAGAAGTAGTCGGCAACGCCCGCCTGATTGATGAAACCAACATGGATTTCAGCAAGGCGCTTATCATGAGCAAGGTGAAGCTGAAAAACCTGAAGAATAACATGGTGCTCGACTACATGCTGGTGGCCGAGGAAGAAGCCAACCTGGCGGCCGGCAAAATCTCGGTGAAGTCGCCGATTGGCCGCGGCCTGCTGGGCAAATCGGTGGGCGACACGGCCGAAATCGTGGTACCCGCCGGCAAGCTGCAGTTTGAAGTGCTGGAGATTTCGCGGTAGGTTTGAGTATTCGGTACAAAGTATTGAGTAGTTAGAAGTAATTCCGCCCGCCTGGGTTATGAAATCAAGAAGGCCCGCGCCATCAGGCGCGGGCCTTTTATGTTTGTGTTACGTAGAGCAGCCACGTCCAACTACTCAATACTTCATACTGACTACTCAAAACACTATGCCTTCCATTTTCTCTCGCATCGTTGCCGGCGAGCTGCCCGCTTATAAGGTCGCCGAAGACGCCGACCACCTCGCTTTTCTTGATATCACGCCGCTGGTGGAAGGCCATACGCTGGTCATTCCCAAGAAGGAAGTTGACTATATCTTCGATTTGCCTGCTGACGAGCTGGCGGCGCTGCATCAGTTTGCGCAGCGCGTGGCCAAGGGGGTGAAAGCGGCCGTGGACTGCCGCCGCATCGGTGTGGCGGTGATTGGACTGGAAGTGCCACACGCGCACATTCATCTCATTCCCATGAATAAGGTGGCGGATATGAACTTCGCCAACCCCAAAATCAAGGTGCCCGAAGAACGGATGCAGGAGCTGGCTGCCGACATTGCTGCGAAAGTAGAAGGCGGCAGTGGGCTGGAAAGCGACAAAAAAGCAGAGGCGGCCAAAGCTCAATCAGCCGGGAAGCCGGCCGCTGATGCCACTTTGCAGCAGCTGCAGGAACTGACCAAAGGACTGTTCTTCGTGAGCGAATCGGAGGCGCCGCTGGAGGCGGTGAGCTACGAGGTGCCGAGCGGGGAGCTGACCGATGCCGTTCTTCATAAAGTGTTGGTAGAGCCGGTTTCAGCCAAAATCGAAAAGCTGGAGTTGGCGCAGTTCCTGCGCAACCACACGGCCGACGACGGCGTGCTGGGCGACGTGGACCTGGCCAACCGCTATAAAGCTCTGCAGATGTTCATGAAGCAGGAGCTGAGCGACACCAGGGTGTACCGTGTAGGTAGCGGCCCGCAATTATACGCCTACGCGCTGGGCCACTCGGCCGAGGGCAAACTGACGGGCTTCAAGACGATGCTGACGGAAACCTAGGCCGAAACCAGCGGCCGATTGGTAAATGTGAAAGGAAATTGCTACGTTTGAAGCCAATTCACTTTCATCTGCATTCCCATGGAAACTCCCGACTGGTTCGACGAATCTCAGTTTGTACCCACTGCGGCCGACCGGCTGCCCGCCGCCGACATCGACGAGCTGTTCGAGCAGGCGTTTGACAACCCGGGCTACCGGGCCGAGTTTAACCGCCGCCTGCCCGACAGTAACCTGTGGGTACTGGTAGAGGAAGTGCCCAGTGCGGAAGACGCTGTTGGTGAGTTGATGCCGATAGCGCCGCTGCAGCTTTCGGACGGTAGTATGCCGCTGTTTACTTCCGAAGCGCGGGTGCGCGAGGCGGAAGACCTGCCGGCCCACATTCGGTGGATACAGCTGCGGGCCCGCGAGCTGATGGCGCAAATGCAGGGAGTGGACTACGTGCTAAACCCCTTTTCGTCCAAGCAACTGACGCTGAGAGCCAGCGGTATCCCGGCAATGCTGGCGGGCCACGAGCACGACCCGGGCCTCATGATGAGCGATTGTCCGGTGCCCGCATCAGGCCAAGTCACAATTGACCTGGACAAGGAATTTCCGACCGGGATGGTAGATGCGCTGCAGGCCCTGCTGAGCCAGCACCCGCGCGTGCGCGAGGCGTATATGCTGTATATAAAAGCGGATGCGCCCGACGCCCTGAGCCGTTATCACATGCGGATTGAAGTAGACGGCAGCGAAGAAGTAAAGCAGCTCATGACGGAGATGCAGCCGGTGCTGCGGGCCTTTATGCAACGCGATGAGGGCTTTGAGCTATGGACCAGGCTGGGTGATGATGACATGGCCGGGTACATGCGCGAACGCGGACCGATTTACGAGCGGGTGTAGCGGCCAGGTACTTAGCCCGGCCCCCGGGCTACGAGTAGAAATACGGCACTCAGATAGGTCCAGCCGGCCGCGAATACCACGTGCACAATGGTTTCGAAGCGCTTGCCACGCCAGAGCTGCGGCGAGTAGCCGAAAAACTGCACCAGCAGCCGGGCCAGCCAAAAGATGCCGCAGCCCAGCGCCACCTTGCGGCCCAACGGCGTGCCTACCAGTTCGGGTGCTGAGGTGAAGCAGAGCAGGCCCATCAGCAGCACGGTGAAGGCCACGAAAAAGGTGTGCACGTACATCATCTGGCGATTAATGAGACTGACGGGGGCAAACTCCTGGCGCCAGCCGAAGTAGCGGGCGAAGCCTGCGTGCAGCAAGGCCAGCAGCACCAGGAAGAAGCCGATGACTTTAAGCTGCGTGACCATGCGCGCTCAGAATGAAGGACGTGATGAAGGGCGTGAGGCTCACTTCCTGCCGCAACTGCAGGCCGGCCCGGGCGAAAGTGTCCAGCCAGGCGCGATGTGAATGAAAGTGCAGGAAACCAATATTGTAAGCCAGGAAGTTGGGCCAGTCGCGCAGGTGCTCCGTCACGACGATGAAGCCCCCGGGCCGGGTGACGCGCCCCAGCTCGCGGAAGAACGCAGCGCGCTCGGCCGCGTCGCGGATTTCGTGGGCGGCGAGGAAGGCATAAACGGCGTCGATGGAGGCCGTGGGCCAGGGTAAGGCGGCGCTGGTGCTCACGGGCAGGATGCCGGGGGCGGGCGGGTAGGCGCGGCGGGCGCGGGCAATGGAGGCCTCGGTGTGGCGGGCAGGGTCGTAAAAGTCGGCGGCCAGCAGCTGGGCGGGAGCATAGTATTGCTGGAGCGCGGGGCTGATTTCATCGAACCCGGCGCTTAGGCTGAGAATAGTAGCGCCAGGCGGCGGCGTGATGGGCAGCCAGCGCAGGCGGTAGAGTGCCGAAAGGTCGTAAACCCAGATGGTGGCGGCCAGCGAGCTAAGCACTGGCAGCAGCAGCGCCGCCAGCACCAGCCAGAGCCAGGGGTGTAGCGTCTGCGGGCCGAGCGTAGCCGCCAGCGCCAAGGCCGCGGCCAGCCCCAAAGCCAGCCCATAAAACGGCCAGTTGAACCGCACCACGTTGCCCACGCCCTGCCCAAATTTCCTTAGTGCTGCCATGTTTCGGAGCGGCCTTTTTTCCAGGAATAAGGGATGTTGCGGACCAGAAAGGCATTGGCCAGCAAGCGTTTCGAGAACGCGAGCTGCGCGAAAAAGCCGACCTGGGCCTCGGTGACGGCGACGGGCTGGGGTTGCCAGTGCTCGCGCACTCCCTCGATGATGATAACCTGCTGGCCGACGACGGAAAACGTGAAAGGCAGCGGGCCCGCAAAGCGGCGGGCGGCCGCCCAGTCGGCGAAGGGCGACTGCGGCGGCAGGAGCACCGGCGCGCCACCGGTAGGCAGCTGGATTTCGACGCGCAAATCACCTTGCTGTGACTCCACGCGCAGACGTTCGGCGGTGAGGTGCTGAGCGATGTCGACGGTATGGTAGTTGTAGTGGGTGAAGAGGTTGCCGCCCCAGCTCATGCGGTGCCGGTTGGTTTCGGAGCGCAGGATGTAGAGGCCACGCAGGCGCTTGCCCCGGGCATCGGGGTAGCGCACAAAGGCGCGGTAGCCGAGCAGGAAAAAGTCCTGGCCCAGCCAGCGCGGAAAGCCCTGGGGGCGCAGGTTTTGGGTCTGGACCATAGCCACGGCGATGAAGCCCCAGTCGTCATCAAACGAATCGACGACCAGCGGGGCGGGCAGCAGGGCCTGCAACTCGGCCCGGGGCACGGCGAAGGTGAGCACCAGCGAGTGCTCGAAGTAAGCTTCGACGGCGAAGGGATGGGTTTGGAGCCAGGCCAGCATGACGGTCTGTTCAGGAAACGGAGGAGCGGGCCCGACGGCCACCGTGAAGGTACAGCAGCAGGCAGAATAAGGCGGCAAACACGGCATTGGCGCGGCCCCAGAGCAGCAGGTCGGGCGCGAGTAGCGCTTCCAAGGTATTCATGCTCAGCACGAGGCAAATTTGCACGGCTACGCACCAGCGGGGCCGCCAGCCGCTGAGTACCCAGACGGCGATGCCGATTTCACCCAGCCCAATGAGGCGGGTAAGCACCTCGGCGTGAGTGGGGCCAAGGATGCGGGCCACGATGGTGGCGTGGCGCGGCACCAGCAGCAGCACTTTGCAGAGCAGGCCGTTGACGAGCCATACCAGGGCGATGAGGTAGTGAATAGAGCGGTGCAGGCGGGGCGGGAACATGGATAATGCCATGCTGAATGCAGTGAAGCATCTCGCATGTGGCAGTAAACCTAATCAAAAGGAATTACTGCTGCATGCGAGATGCTTCACTGCATTCAGCATGACGCTCTTCTACATTAGGTAGTACGACTCCGGCTTTAGCGGGGCCGGCACCTCGGTTTCGTGCAGCAGCTGCCGGAGGTTGATTTCGATGGTGCGGGCAATGGCCGTGACGGGGGTGTCGGTGGGCTTGTTGTTGAAGGGGTCCTGCAGGTAGCGGGCGGTGCGCTCGAGCAGGAAGAAGGACGTGGCAATGGTGAGCAGCAGCGGCGCCTCCCAGATGCCGATGGTTTCGACCAGCCCGAGGCTGAGGGTGGTGAGGAAGACGTAGATAAACAGGTAAACCAGCAGGCGGTAGCTGGTGGGGAAGATGGTGCTCTTGATGCGCTCGGCGCGGCCCATTGAGTCGCAGAGGCGCAGCAGGGTCGAGTCGAGCTGCACTTGCTGGAAGTCGTTGAGGGCCTGCTGCTGGTAGAGGGTTTTGAGCTGGGCGGTGTGCAGGGCTAGCAGGGCCAGGGGTTTGTTGGCGTGGTTGGGCAGCTCGGCGAGCTCGGCGGGGGTGAGGTAGGACGCGAGGCCAGCCAGTGGGTCAAGGCCGCGCAGCGACTGGCCGAGGCTGTAGCACCAGGCCATCTGGCGGTAGGCCAGGCGGTGCAGAACGGAGTCGGGGGTGTCGCGGCGCAAATGGGCGTCGGGTACGAAGGTGCTGACCTGCAGCAGCAGCGTGCGCGAGTCGTTGACGATACCGCCCCACACTTTGCGAGCCTCCCACCAGCGGTCGTACGACTGGCTGATTTTGAAGGCCAGCAGCAGCGAAATGCAGCCCCCCAGAATGGTAGGCAACTGCAGCGGAATCTGGGGCAGGTAGCCGGCGAAGTAAAACTTCACTACCTGGAAAAAGATGGAAATGAGCAGCACCCGCACCACGTCGGGCATGATGCGGTTGACGATGTAGGTGAAGGGAAGCTTGGTATCGAGCAGCATGCAGGCAAGGGGCGGCCGGGTAAGAGCCGGTGGTTGGCCCCTGAACCCGGCAATAGCAGCAAGGGTTACACCTTTAACTACCTTTTAATCCCAGCGCTAGCGTTGCAGCCGGGCCTGGGCGGCGGCGGGCAGGGCGCTGAGCAAATCGAGCCCGGTGGCGGCTTCAATCTTATCAACCGAGGTCTGATACTTCTGCCAGTCAGGGTCGATGGCATTGTCGTTCGGCGTGTCGACGGCAATTACTTTGCCCTGGCCGGCGGCGAGGCGCTGGAGGTCGTTGGCACCGGCGGGGAGCAGCACGACAACTTTCCAGATGCGGGCGGGCACCATCACGCGGCCCTGGTCGAGCGTCTGGGTGAGGCCTTTGGCGCCGGTGCCGCCGCGGCCGTAGCAGCCCATGAGCACGTAGGCTTCCTGGCCGGCTTCGACCTGCTCGCGGGTCCAGGCTTCGAGGTGGTTCCAGGTTTTCTGGTTGTTGTTGGGGGCCTGGGGCACCATGTTGGTCATGAGGAAGGTGGCCGAGTTGTCGTCGAGGGTCGCCGAGCGGTCGGCGCTGGGGCAGTTGTGGCCGCGGTCGAAGCCCGAGCTACTGTAGCTTTTGGGCGTGACGGGGTAGAAGGGACGGGGCAGGGCGGGGTCGGGGCGGAAGTCGTCCTGCCGGGGGGCGGCGCCGCTGATGTCGGCCCGGCCGAGGTGCCAGCAGGTCCAGGTGGGGGTGCCGCGCTGGGCGTTGTAGCCGGTGGCGAACTGGGGGCGGGTGAGGAGGTAATTTGTCGTGGCAGTAGGGTTGGCGGTGGCGCCGGAGGGGTTGCCGAGCAATAAATTGTCGTTGTCGGACTTGGTGTTCGGGGTTTGGGTGTTGGGTGTTTGGTTTTTGGTATTGGGTATTTGGTTTTGGGTGTTGGGGGCGGTGGCTATGACTGTGCCGGTTTCCAGGCTGATGTTGTCGATGTTGAGGCGGTTGTCGCCGCCGCTGGTTTTGCGGATTTGCAGGCGGATGGGCTCGGTGGCGGTGCCGGCAAAGGTGCTGGTGACGAGCTTCGGGCCTTTAGTGGCGATGGGCTGGCCGTTGCGCTGCCACGTGCGGCCGCCGTCGCGGCTGAGCCACAGCTCCCAGGTGCTGGGGCCGTCCTGGCCGTAGGCGGCAGCCTGCAGGCGAATGGTGCGCACGCCGGCCGGGGCGTTAAACTGCATGGTGAGGCGGCCGAGGCCGCGCAGGCGGGCGGCGTGCTCGCCGGCCTTATGGTCCTGGTCGGAGGCGCCGATGAGGGCATCCTCGAAGCGCCAGCTCCCGGTGGCGAGGGTTTCATCGGCCGGGGCGTAGGCGCCCTTGCTGCCGGTTTCGAAGGTTTCGAGGAAGGGCGCGGCAGTGGGCGCGGCCGGGGTTTCGTAGACCACGGCGGTGGCGGGCGGGGCGGCGGGCACGCCGGTGGCGGCCATTTCGCGGGGCGACTGCTGGGTGCAGGCCAGCAGGGTGAGGGCGGTGAGGAGCAGGGAAGGGGTGTGCATGTAGCGCGAACTTTGTAGTTCGCGTCCCCGCGCCGTTCCAGTCGTTGAATCGGCGCGGGGACGCGAACTACAAAGTTCGCGCTACATCGCGCTATTATCTGGCGCCGTGCGTAGCTTAGCGCCCGTTCTTCACCTTTTTCAACAACCTACTCTTTATGGAAGAAAACGAATTTGAGCGGATGCCGCAGCAGATAACCATCCCGGCGGAGGAAGCGGCGGCGGTGCAGGCGCAGTTTATCACCCGGGTATTCGGCTGGATGGCCGCCGGGCTGGGCCTCACCGGGGGCGTGGCCATGCTGGCCTCGGCCTCGCCGACACTGATGGAAATGGTGTTCGGCAACCGGCTGGTGTTCTTTGGGCTGATTATCGCCGAGTTTGCGGTGGTGGGCTTTCTCTCGGCCCGGGCGTTTGAGTGGAGCCGCACGCAGGTGCAGGCGGCCTTCATCGGCTACGCGCTGCTGAATGGGCTCACGCTGAGCTTTATTTTCCTGGTGTACACCTTCGATTCCATTGCCTCTACGTTCTTTATCAGCGGGGCCACGTTCGGGATTATGAGCTTGTATGGCTACTTCACAAAGCAGGATTTGCTAGGCTGGGGCAAGCTGCTGAGCATGGCTCTCATCGGGCTGGCCATTGCGATGGTGGTAAACTTCTTTCTGATGAGCTCGGGCGTGTCGATGATTATTTCATTCGTGGGGGTGCTGCTGTTCGTGGCGCTCACGGCTTACGATACCCAGAAGATGAAACAGCTGGCGCTGGTGGGCTACGTGCAGGGCGAGGAGTTCACCGATAAGGCTTCGGTGCTGGGCGCGCTGACGCTGTACCTGGATTTTATCAACCTGTTTTTGTTTCTGCTGCGCTTGTTTGGGCGCCGGCGCTAAGTCGGTTGAAGCAAGCAGTGAAAAGCCCCGCTGGCAGTTGGCCGGCGGGGCTTTTTTAGTGATTAAATCTGACTGCTGCCGGCAGCCCTACGAGCTGCACGAGAGCGTGGCGCAGCCGGGCAGGTCCCAGGCCCAGGCGGGGCGCTTGGCGGCTAATTCTTCGTGTTCGGGTTGCTCGTCGTAGGGCTTTTGCAGCACCTGCAGCAGGGTTTCGAGGTAACTCAGGTCGCCTTTTTCGGCGGCCTGGATGGCGTTTTGGGCGAGGTAGTTGCGCAGCACGTACTTGGGATTGGCGGCCAGCATGGTGCGGCGGGTGGCCTCGGGGGCGGCAGGCTCGTGGCGCAGGCGGGCGAGGTAGCGGGGCAGCCAGGCCAGCAGCGGGGCGGTGCCGGGGTGGGGCTGGGGCAGGTAGCCGGCTTCGGCGAGCAGGGTTTGGAAGGCGGCTTCTTCGCCGGTGGGGGCGGCGGCGAGCAGGGCGGGGGCCAGGTGCGAGAGGCGGCGGAAGAAGATGGTCATGTCCACCTCGGCTTCGGCCAGGGCTTCGGGGAGGGCGTCGAGCAGGGCGGAGTCGTCGGGCAGGTCGTGGAGCAGGCCGAGCTTCTGGCGGAGCAGGGCGGCGCGGGTGGTGGCCAGGGTGGCGCGGTGGCGGTCGAGGCCCTGGTTGAGGTCGTTGGGCTGGGCCACGAGGGGCACCAGGGCCTGGCCGAGCTGCCAGAGGTTCCAGAGGGCCACGGCGGGCTGCTGGCCGAAGGCGTAGCGGCGCTGGCCGAAGTCGGTGGTGTTGGGCGTCCAGGCGGGGTCGTAGGGCTCCAGCCAGCCGTAGGGGCCGTAGTCGATGGTGAGGCCCAGGATGCTCATGTTGTCGGTGTTCATCACGCCGTGCACGAAGCCTACGCTCATCCACTGCGCCACCATCACGGCCGTGCGGCGGGCTACTTCCTCAAACCAGCGCAAATACACCTCCGGCCCGGGCGCGCCCAGCGCGGGAAAGTGGTGGCGGATGACGTAATCGGCCAGCGCGCGCAGGTTGTCGATTTCGCCGCTGGCGGCCAGCAGCTGGAAGTTGCCGAAGCGCACGAAGCTGGGGGCCACCCGGGCCACGATGGCCCCGGGCTCGGCCTGGGGGTTGCCGTTGTAGAACATGTCGCGGACGACCTGGTCGCCGGTGCCGACGAGGCTCAGGGCGCGGGTGGTGGGCACGCCGAGGTGGTGCATGGCCTCGGAGCAGAGGAACTCGCGCACCGAGGAGCGCAGCACGGCGCGACCATCGGCGCGGCGCGAGTAGGGCGTGGGGCCGGCGCCCTTGAGCTGGATTTCCCAGCGCGTGCCATCGGGGGCGGCGAGCTCGCCGAGAGCGATGGCCCGGCCGTCGCCGAGCTGCCCGGCCCAGTTGCCGAACTGGTGCCCGCCGTAGCGGGCGGCGAAGGGCTTCATGCTGCCGGTGACGAGGTTGCCGGCCAGGGCATCGACGGCCGGCCCGCGCGCCGGGGGGCGGGCCAGACCCAGCCGGGCGGCGAGGTCGTCGGACCAGGCCAGCAGCTGCGGGGCGGCCAC
>NZ_JAUQSY010000012.1 GCF_030580865.1 Hymenobacter aranciens
TGGGTATTGGGTATTGGGTATTGGGTATTGGGTATTGGGTATTGGGTATTGGGTATTGGGTATTGGGTATTGGGTATGAACTTTCCTGAACACCGAACACCGAACACCGAACACCGAACACCGAACACCGAACACCGAACACCGAACCTCACCACCAATATTCCATCAACGGCTTGCGGTTGTTGCCCCGTACCTTTGCCTTTCTTATGACCGACTACCATATCCACGAATACCCCAACGGCATCCGCTTGCTGCACAAGCAGGTGCTGCATACCAAAATAGCCCACTGCGGTTTCCTCTTAGACATCGGCTCGCGCGACGAGCAGGCCCATCAGCAGGGCCTGGCCCACTTCTGGGAGCACATGGCCTTCAAAGGCACCACCAAGCGCAAGAGCTTCCACATCCTCAACCGCCTCGAAAGCGTGGGCGGCGAGCTCAACGCCTACACCACCAAGGAGAAAATCTGCTTCTACGCCACGCTGCTCAGCAGCCACTTCGAGCGCGCCTTTGAGCTGCTCACCGACCTCACGTTCAATTCTGTATTTCCAGGTAAGGAGCTGGAAAAGGAGCGCGGCGTCATCCTCGAAGAAATGAGCATGTACCAGGACGCCCCCGAAGACGCCATCATCGACGACTTCGACGAAGTCGTCTTCGGCGCGCACCCGCTGGGCGTCAACATCCTCGGCACCCGCGAGAGCGTGAGCAACTTCCAGACCGCGGACTTCCACACCTTCTATAACGAGAACGTGCGCACCGACCGGCTGGTGTTCAGCTCCGTGAGCAACCTGCCGTTTAAGGAAGTGAAGCGTCTGGCCGATAAGTTCCTGGCCCCGCTGCCCGCCCGCCTGGGCCCGCGCCCCCGCCTGGCCGTAGGCGGCTACCAGCGCAAGGACAAGGTGGAGAAGCGCCCCATCACCCAGGCCCACTGCCTGCTCGGCGGCCCCGCCTACGCCCTCGCCGACGAGCGCCGCATCCCGTTCTTCATGCTGAACAACATCCTCGGCGGCCCCGGCATGAACTCGCGCCTCAACCTGGCCGTGCGCGAGAAGTACGGCCTCGTCTATACCATCGACAGCTCCTACTCGCCCTACACCGATACAGGCCTCTTCGGCATCTACTTCGGCACCGAGGGCAAGCAGGTGAAGCGCACCATCGGCCTGGTGCAGAAGGAACTGAAGCTGCTGCGCGAAAAGACCCTCACCACCAACCAGCTCCACATCGCCAAAAACCAGCTCATGGGTCAGCTCGCCATGAGCGAGGAAAGCAACTCGGGCCTAATGCAGCTGCTGGGCAAGAGCACGCTGGACCTGGGCCACGTCGAGCCGCTGACGAGCATCTTCGAGCGCATCAATAAAATAACCGCCAGCGAGCTGCAGGAAATGGCGAACGAGGTGCTGACGGAGGATAATCTGAGCGTGCTGCAGTACGTGCCGGAGGGGAAGTAGGCTGTAGCGCGAACTTTGTAGTTCGCGTCCCCGCGCCGGTTCAACGACTATAATGGCGCGGGGACGCGAACTACAAAGTTCGCGCTACACCGTATGCCTCATTTCGGCCCCATCGCCCACGCCCAGCCCGGCGACCTCTTCGCCTCCCGTGCCGAGCTCTCGCTGCTGCGCCAGCACCGCCCGCCCCGCGCCGGCGTGTGCGCCACCGCCGCCGCGGGCGCCGAAAGCCTCATCCTCGCCGACCAGTACGAGGACGACGAAATCCACGACGACTACTTCTGGTACGCCGGCCACGGCGCCCGCGACCCCAAAACCGGCCACCAAACCGCCGACCAGACCCTCGACGCCCGCAACCAGGGCTTAATCAAGAGCCACGAAACCGGCCAGCCCATCCGCGTCTTCCGGCGGGTGGCCCCGGCCGGCCCGGCGCAGTTCCGCTACGAGGGGCTGTGGCGCGTGGTGGCGTGGGAGTATGTGCGGGGCAAGTCGGGGTATATGGTGTACCGGTTCCGGCTGGAGCCGCTAGCGGTGTAACCCCACCCCCGGCCCGCGCCGACGGCCCCGTACCTTTTTAGTTGTTCTCTTCCAGTCATGTCCAACGACCCCCTCCAGCACTACGCCGACCAGCACACCACGCCCGAGCCTCCGCTACTAGCCCAGCTCACCCGCGAAACCCACGTGCAGCTCCTCATGCCGCGTATGAGCAGCGGCCACGCCCAGGGCCGCCTGTTGAGCATGCTCAGCCATTTGATTAAGCCGCGAAGGATTCTGGAAATCGGCACTTTCACCGGCTACGCCGCCCTGTGCCTGGCCGAGGGCCTGGCCCCCGACGGCCTACTGCACACCATCGAAGTAAACCCCGAGCGCGAGGCGCGCATCCGGCGCTACGTGGCCGCCGCCGGTCTGGCGGAAAAAATCCAGCTGCACATCGGCGCGGCGCGCGAAGTTTTGAGCCTCTTGGTCGATGAAGTATGGGACTTAGTCTTTATTGACGCTGACAAGGTTAACAACGGCCTTTACTTTGATTTGGTAATTGACCAGGTGCGGCCCGGTGGCCTGCTTCTCATCGACAACGTGCTGTGGGGCGGCAAGGTGCTGCCCGACTACCCCGTAAAGCCCAGCGACAAGGACACGCTGGCCGTGCGCGCCTTCAACGACCGCGTGGCCCAGGACCCCCGGCTGGAAAGCGTGCTGCTGCCGCTGCGCGACGGGCTGCTGCTGCTGCGGAAGCGGTAGGAGCTGGAGTAGGGCCGCCCGGAAGTCAACGAAGCCGCCGCAAAAACGTCAAAGGGCATTCCCGCGACCTACTCGAACTTCATGCGCAACTATTTTCTACTCGTCTTCCTGCTGTTAAGCACGCTGGCGGCCCGCGCCCAGGCGCCCACCACCGTCAGCGGCCGCGTCGTGGATGGCAAAGACCAGTCGCCCCTCATCGGGGCCAACGTGCTGCTCATCCACCTGCCCGACTCGGTGAAAACCGGCGCGGCGGCCGATGCCGAAGGCAAGTTTCAGCTGGACAACGTGGCCGCCGGGCGCTACGTGCTCGACATCTCCTACGTGGGCTATGCCCAGCAGCGGCAGACCATCACCGTGGCGGGCAGCCCGGTGGTGCTGGGCACGCTGGCGCTGGCCACCGGCGGCATCCAGCTCAAGGGCGTGACCGTGGTGGGCCAGGCCGCCCAGAGTGTGCAGAAGGGCGACACCACCCAGTACAACGCCCGCGCCTTTAAAACCAACCCCGACGCCAACGCCAACGACCTAATCCAGAAGATGCCGGGCGTGACCGTGGGCGCCGACGGCAAGGTGCAGGCCCAGGGCGAAAACGTGCAGCAGGTGCTCGTGGACGGCAAGCCCTTCTTCGGCACCGACCCCGACGCGGTGCTCAAAAACCTGCCCGCCGACGTCATCGACAAAGTCGAAGTATTCGACCAGCGCAGCGAGCAGAGCCGCTTCTCGGGCTTCGACGACGGCAACACCACCAAGACCATCAACATCATCACCAAGGCCGAGTACAAGAACGGGCGCTTCGGCCGCATCGTGGCCGGCGCGGGCACCGAGCGCTACAAGGCCAGCGGCAACCTCAACGACTTTCACGGCGACCGGCGCCTCTCGGTAGTGGCCCAGGCCAACAACGTGAACGAGCAGAATTTCAGTCCCGAAGACCTGGCCGGCGTGTCGGGTAACTCGAACCAGGGCGGGGGCGGCCAGGGCGGCGGCCGCAACGGCGGCAACCGCGGCGGCGGGGGAGGAGGCGGTGGCGGCGGCAACGCCAGCGACTTCCTCGTGAACCAGAGCGGCGGCATCACCAAAAGCCTCGCCGGCGGCCTCAACTACTCCAACGCCTGGAACAAGAAGACCGAGCTGACCGGCAGCTACTTCTTCAACCGCGGCAACAACAGTCTTCTCAGCAGTACCTTCCGCCGCTACACCCTGCCCGAGCAGAGCAACATCACCTACACCCAGAACGCCACCACCGGCAGCGTCAACACCAACCACCGCCTCAACTTCCGGCTGGAGCACAAGATTGACTCGGCCAACACCATCCTGTTTCGCCCGCGCTTCAGCTCGCAGCAGAACGATGCCACCAGCAACTTTAGCGGCGCCACCGACAGCGCCGGGGTGCGGCAGAGCGACATCCTGAGCAACTACCGCGCTGCCACCACGGCCATCAGCTCCAACAACGACCTGCTGTTCAGCCACCGCTTCCGTAAGCCGGGGCGCACGTTCTCGCTGGGCGCGGTGGCCAACTATAACCGCCGCACCGGCGACAACAACCTGCTGACCACTAACACCGGCCAGTCATCCTCCGACCTCAACCAGTTTTCCACCCTCACCCAGGAAGGCTGGAACCTGAGCGGCAATTTCGCCTACTCGGAGCCGCTCAGCAAGCAGGACCAGCTGCAAGTCAACTACACCCTGGGCTACGCGCCGAACAACTCCAACAAGCGCACCTTCAACTTCGAAAACGCCGAGCAGCAGTACTCGCGCCTCGACACGACGCTGAGCAACGTGTTTGAGAACTACTACCTCAACCAGGCCGGCGGCGTGACCTACCGCCACGTGACGCCTAAATACCAGGCTTCGGTGGGCGCGGCTGTGCAGTCGTCGGTGCTCAACAGCGATACCGAGTTTCCGACGGTGGGCACCGGCCGCTACACCTTTCTGAACCTGCTGCCCAACGCCAACCTGAACTACAAGTTCAGCAAGCAGAAAAACCTGCGCCTGAACTACCGCACCAGCACCAGTCCGCCCAGCGTCAGCCAACTGCAGGCCGTGGTAAATAACTCCAACCCCCTGCAGCTCACCATCGGCAACCCCGACCTGCGGCAGGAGTACCAGCACAACGTGAACGTGCGCTACACGGCCTCGGCGCCCGACAAGGCCAGCAACTTCTTCGCCCTGCTCGGCGGCTCCTACACCCAGAACCCCATTGCCAACCGCACCACCGTGGCCGCCCAGGCCCAGACTATCACGCCCGAAGGCACCACCCGCGCCGTGGACCTGCCCGCCGGCGCCCAGCTCACCCAGCCCGTCAACCTCAGCCAGCAGTACACCCTGCGCTCGCTGCTGAGCTACGGCCAGCCCATCAAGGCCATCAAAACCAACGTGAACGGCAGCGTCAACGCCAACTTCAACCAGACCCCCGGCCTGGTCAACGGCCAGCTGAACTACGCCCGTACCCCCAGCGTGGGCCTGGGCCTGACCCTGAGCAGCAACATCAGCGAGAAGCTGGACTTCACGGTGTCGTCGAACTCCACCAAGAGCTACGTGTTCAACACCCTGCAGGACGCCAGCACCAGCTACTTCAACCAAAGCACCCGCCTGCGCCTGAGCTGGATAGTGGGCCCGGGTATCAGCATTCAGACCGACGTGGCACACACGGCCTACTCGGGCCTCTCGGCCGGCTACAACCAGCAGTACATCCTCTGGAACGCCAGCATTGGCAAGAAAATCTTCCCCGGCCAGCGCGGCGAAATCAAGCTCTACGCCTTTGACCTGCTCAACCAGAACCAGGGCATCCAGCGCAACGTGACCTCGGCGTACTACGAAGACGTGCAGACGACCATTCTGCAGCGCTACCTAATGCTGATGTTTACTTACAACATCCGCAGCGGCAACGTGCAGCCCGCCGATGGCCCCACCGATGGGCCAGGCGGGCGCGGCGGGCGGCCGGATGGTCCACCGCCGGGCGGCGGTGGGGGCGGGCCGTACGGCGGGTAAGAAAGAGTTAAAAGGTAAAAGTGAAGAGTTAAAATGCGGATAGAAGCTCTTGGCAACTACTCGCTTTTAACTCTTCACTTTTACCTTTTAACTCTTCTTCACGCGAAAAGCAGGTACTTTGTAGCTCCACGATGCCCTCCGCGTATGCGCAAACCTGCTTTCCTGTTGCTGCTCCTGGCCCTGGCTGCCTCCACCCGGGCCCAGACCACCCGCCCGCACCCCGACGTGCCCGCCGCGATGGACGTGGCCGGCCTGCACCTGGAAATCAACGAGGCCGCCCGCACGCTCATCCAGCAGAAGGCCGACGCGCTGTGCCGCCATCAGCCCTCGTTTCAGGCCCGGGTCGATTTGGCCGATGGCTCGTTTCCCATCATTGATAAGGTATTGCAGCAGGAGGGCGTGCCGCTCGATTTCCGCTACCTCGTGCTGCAGGAAAGCGCCCTGCGCGGCGACGCCCAGAGCATTCACGAGGCCGTGGGCTACTGGCAGATGAAGAAAGGCACCGCCACCGACCTCGGCCTGCTGGTGAATGAGCAGGTGGACGAGCGCCGCCACCTCACGGCCAGCACCCGCGCCGCCGCCCGCTACCTCTCGCGCAACAACGCCAACCTGCGCAACTGGATGAATGCCCTGCTGAGCTACAACACCGGCCCCGGCGGCGTGAAAGCCTACGTGCTGCCCACCGATAAGGGCGCCACCGAGATGAGCATCACCGAGCAGACTTCGCCCTACGTGCTCATGTTTCTGGCCCACTGCATTGCCTTCGAGCCGGCCTGCGGCATGAACCCCAAGCCCCCGCTGCGCCTGCAGGAATTTCCGGCCGTGCCGGGGCAGAGCCTCGCCCAGCAGGCCGACATCATCTACGCCGACCCGGCCGCGCTGGCGGTGCACAACCGCTGGCTGCTGGCCCCCGTGGTGCCCGCCGACCGGCCCTACACGCTCATCGTGCCCATCACCGATGCGGCGGCGGCCGCCGGCCTCGCCGCTGGCCAGCGCGGCATCACCGAAACGCAGCTCATCACCGCGCCCACGCTCAACGCCCGTAACAAGGCCGAGGTGCGCGTCAACAACCTGCGCGCCCTCGTTGCCCTGCCCAACGAAAGCAAGGAAGACCTGGCCCGCCGCGGCGGCGTGAAGCTGGGCCACTTCCTGCGCTTCAACGAGCTGCGCGGGTTCGACAATGCCATTGCCGGCCGGCCCTACTTCCTGCAGCACAAGCGCGACGTGGCCGCCGTGGAGTACCACGTGGTGCAGGCCAATGAGTCGGTAGCCGACGTGGCGCAGAAGTACGGCATCCGCCAGCACGCCATCCAGCAAAAAAACCACTTGGCGAAGAACGAGGAGCTGCGCCCCGGCCGCGTGCTGTGGCTGCAGCACACCCGCCCCCGCTCCATTGCCGTGGAATACCGCAATGAGCAGGAGGGCATCGGGCTGGAAATGCCGGTGGGCACGCCCCGCCCCGCCCGCCCGGTGGCAGTGGTGCCCGTGGTGCCGCCCGTGGCGCCCCTGCCACCGACCGCCGAGCCCGCGCCGGTGGTAGTGGCCCCGGCCCCCAAACCCACGCCGACGCCCGCCACCGAGCCGTCCGAAGCCCGCGAAATCCCGGACGCCCCCGATGTGGACGCCGCCACCGAGGCGCTGAACAGCCGCCCGGCGGTGGTCGTTGCGCCGCCCGCCCTGCCCACGCCCCGGCCCCTGCCGCCCACCCCCGCCGCCCCGCTCAGCCTGCCGCCCCGCGCCCCGCTGCCCACCGGCGGCCTGGCCGATGAGCCCGAACCGGAAACCGTGACGGCCCGGCCCACCGCGCCGAAGCCCGCCGCCCCCCGGCCGGTGGCTTCCAAGCCCGCTGTCCCGGCGCCGACTGCCGAAGCCCCCGCCGCCCTGCCGAAGCCCATTGTGCTGCCGCAACCGGCGAAGACCATGCCACCCCGGCCCGCCGCGCCGGTAGCTGCGGCCGCGGTTGCGCCGGCCCCCGCCCGCCCTGCCGCCCCGGTCGCCGACACCGACGGCAAGGTACTGGTGACGTATCAGCCCGCCGCAAGGCCTGCCCCCGGCAAAGCGCCCGCCCCTAAGGCTCCAATTGCCACTCCGGCTACTGCTGCCGACGAGTTGCACCGCGTGGTCCCCGGCGAAACCGTGTACGGCCTGGCCCGGCAGTACGAAATCAAGCCCGCCGACCTGCTGGCCTGGAATAACCTGCCGCCCAACGCCGGCCTGAGCGTGGGCCAGCTCGTTCGCCTGCGTCCGGCGGCAGAAGCGGCGCCCGCGCCCGTTGTCCCGGCGGCGCCCCCTGCCGCTACCAAGCCCACGCCTGCCGCCAGCAAGCCCGCCGCCGCCCTGCGCCTGGCTACTACCGCGCCTAACCCTGCCCTCTACGTGCCGCCTACCCCGAAAAAAGCCGCTGCCAGCAGCCAGCACACCGTGGTGGCTGGCGAAACGCTGTACAGTATTTCACGGCTTTATGAGGTAAAAGTAGAAAGCCTTAAAGTCTGGAATAACAACCATGTAGATGCCGTCAAGGTAGGGGAGGTATTGCGCGTGAAAGCTCCATAGCCTGGGAAAAGATAACAGTCATTTGTGAGATTTTGGGAACAATTTGCGTTATTGCGGTTGTATTACTGCCGCCCGCAGCACCCAGCTGCTAAAGCCGCTGTCTGATTTCAACTTTTTTCCCTCACACTCTCTTTTCTTTTTGTATGAAACACCTCCTGATTCTCTGCGCCCTGTTGGTAGCTACGGCTGACTTGCAAGCCAGCGCCCTGCCCACCCAAACCGACCCCAAGGCCGACAAAGCGGCTGCCAAGAAGGCCAAGAAAGCCCGCCGCCAGAAAGGCCCGGAGGTGTACAAAGGCCCGGTGGCCGAGCAGCTGCGCGTCATCGAAGATGCGCCCAACGCCCAGAAGGACCCCAACCCCGACAAAGAAGAAGCCAAAGCCGACCGCAAGAGCGACAAGGAAACGAAGTAATTCGCCTGGCTTTTCCACTAAAAAACCTCCCGGCTCCACGGCCGGGAGGTTTTTTTATGCCTCGTCTCCGACGATGGCGCCGGCGGCAGGCGCAACACAACCCGCCCCCCAGTGCGTAAGCCCTGGGTATGAACTTAACCACCGGCCAACCCTTCTGGCTTACCGAACGCGGCCTCGGGCGCTACCCCGTCCTCGACCAAAACATCACCTGCGACGTGGCCGTGGTGGGCGGCGGTATCACCGGGGCATTTCTGGGCTACTACCTTACCCGGGCTGGCCTGCGCGTGGCCGTGCTGGAGGCCCGCTACTTTGGCAGCGGCAGCACCTCGGCCAGCACGGCTATGTGCCAGTACGAGCTTGATGAAGACCTGAGCAACCTGCGCCAGCAAGTGGGAGTGAAGCGCGCCAACGACGGCTACCTCGGCAACCTCTACGCCGTACACGCCCTGGCCCGCCTCTGCCGCGAAGAGCTGCCCGACGACTGCGAATTTGAATACTGCCGCAGCTTTTACCTGGCCAGCACCAAGGCCGATGTGCCGCACCTGTTCGAAGAAGGCGAGGCCCGGCGCGGCATTGGCATCGAGTGTGTTTTTCTGGAGGAGCAGGAGCTCCACGCCCGGTTCAAGCTGAAGGCCGCCGCGGGCCTGCTTTCTGGTGATACTGCGCAGGTGAACCCTTACAAACTCACCCATACGCTATTGCAAGCCGCCCAGGCCAACGGCCTGCAAGCCTTCGAGCGCACGCCGGTGCAGCGCTACACGCCCGATGCTGATGGCCCCGGCGTGACCGTGCAGGCCGGCAGCGAGGGCCAGTTTCGCATCCGGGCCCGGCACATCGTGGTGTGCACGGGCTACGCGGCGGCCGAACTGGTGCCGCAGGACATCGTGAACCTGCACTCGACCTATGTGGTGAGCAGCCTGCCCGGCCAGGCCGCCACGCTGCCCACCGGCACCGCCCAAATCTGGGAAACGGCCCGGCCCTATCTCTACACCCGCGTCACGGCCGACGGCCGCCTGTTCGTGGGTGGGCGCGACGAGGTCATCAAAAACAGTACCTTCCAGCACGCCGTGCTGAACCACAAGACCGATAAATTGCTGGCCCAATTCCAGGAGTTATTCGACGCCGATACGCCCTGCACGCCCGATTTTGCCTGGGGCGGCGTGTACGGCGAAACTTCCGACGGCCTGCCCTACATCGGCCAGCACCCCGATTTTCCCCGCGCCTGGTTTGCCCTGGGCTACGGCGGCAACGGTACTACCTACAGCCTGCTGGCCGCCGAAATTATCCGCGACGCCTTGACGGGGCGCGAGCACCGGTTTGCCCACACGTTTGAGTTTGGGAGATAGTTGCTGTCATGCTGAACGCAGTGAAGCATCCTATCACGTTCGAACGCTTGGTTCCGACGTGATAGGATGCTTCACTGCGTTCAGCATGACAGCTACAGCAGGCTACCGCTAGCACCGGCGCGGCCGCAATACGCCGGGTGCGGCTGCGCAGCAGGGCCACTACTTCGGCGTCGTCGGCATACCGGTCGTCGAGGTTCACGAAGTGGCGGGCCAGCAGGTCGTAACGCTTGGCCATGAGGTAGAAAAAGATGTGCAGGAAGTGAATGCCATC
The DNA here is from genome assembly GCF_030580865.1 of Hymenobacter aranciens. Lineage (GTDB taxonomy): Bacteria > Bacteroidota > Bacteroidia > Cytophagales > Hymenobacteraceae > Hymenobacter > Hymenobacter aranciens. The sequence continues at coordinate 10,250 of NZ_JAUQSY010000012.1, forward strand.
GAACACAATGGCGTCGTTGGCGGCGTACTGGGCCAGGTTCTTCTGGAAGTGCAGGGGGTGCTCGGTCCAGTGCATGGCCGGCTTGAGGTGGTGGCTGATGTGGTAGCCGTCGTTCCAGCACTTGTGGTTGTAGGGCGTGTTGATGCAGGTCACGCTGTTCTGGTAGCAGTTGTCGGGCGCATCGGCGGCGATGAAGGCGTGCTGCGCCCAGTTGCCGAGCATCATGATGCAGCGCCCGGTGATGACCGGCAGAATGAGCACCGCCACCGTGGCCGGCCAGTTCACAAACAGCAGCCCGAACGTGACCACCAGGTAAACAGCTTCGCCGCGCAGCAGCCGGCGGCGCAGCGTGGGCTTGTTGCGGCTGCCGAGGTAGCTCACCAGCTTCGGAATACCGAGCAGGAAAAAATCACCCAGATAGCGCAGGAAGCTCCGCAGCGAGTCGCGCTGGTAGAACATGGTCGAGCTTTCGTCGTCGGGCAGGTTATTCTCGGGGTGGTGCATACCCAGGTGGTGGGTGAAGTACGTCTCCGGCGTTTGCCCAAACAGCGGCCCAATCACCCAGGGCAGGTAGTGGTTGAGGTAGCCGTACTTTTTCTTGAAAAATACCCGGTGGCTGGTGCAGTGCTGCATCAGCCCAAACGGCCCCCGGAACCGGGCATTGCCGAGCGCGAAATACACGCCGAACACCGCCCACCACAGCCAGCCCGTCACGGCGGGCACGAACAGCAGTACCGCCAGCGGCAGCATGGTGGCCGAAATCTGGAGCGTCAGATAAACGAAGGGCAGGTCGCGCCGGTCCTGCACGAAGCGGCCGAAAAATTCATCGGCGCGCGAAGGGTAAGTAGGGGCAAGGTACACCGGGTCGGTGGTGCCGGAAAAGCTTTTCATGCGAGGATAGGGGAGAAGCGTGCTATCCAAGGCCAGGAAAAGGAGGAGGCGGGGCCCCACCCCAGAGGGCGGAACTCGCTGACACCGATGGGGCAGAAGTAGCTGAATGGAGCTAAGCGCAGCCCGTGGCGTGGGCCCGGCGGGCCCGTATAGGGGGTTAAACGTGATGCAAGATAAGTCGTTCCAAATGCCCGAAAGTTGTGGGCCGGCGCGGCCGCCTCCCCGGCCCTGGCCCTCTATCTGCGGACAGCACCCGAAACGCCGCCGACAGCACCCGCAACGCTGCGGAAGTAGCCGAAAAACGCGGAACAGTGCCCGCAACGGGCGGGACAGCGCCCACAATGCCCTGGGCAGTGCCCTAAACCAACGGGACAGTGCCCGAAACGCCGCCGACAGTGGCCGAAACAGCTGGAACAGTGTCCGAAACGCCTCTGGCAGCACTCCCAACGAAAAAATATACCGGACTACCGCCAAAAAACAGGACCAATCAAAAATTATTTCTACCTTTCAGCACCTTAACTCTTTCTGCCATGAAAAATAACCGCCTCGACGCCTACCACCGGCGCGACACCGCCACCACCGCCGGCCTCGACGCCGACAAAAAGAACTACGAGCCCATCGAAGAGGACATTGCCCCCCTCCGTGAGCAGCTCGCCACCAACCACGCCAACGCCGATAAGCTCATCGACGAGGTGCTGAAGGCCGACAGCGAAGACTCGGCCGAAGTGAAAACCAAAACCAAAGGCCTGCTGCTGCCCCTGCTCAACCGACTCTCGGCCGGCCTCCAGGCCTTCGCCGAAAGCAAAGCCAACGATGACGAAGACCTGCTGCCCCGCGTGACCCTGGGCAGCGACGCCCTCCGCAAAGCCGACGAAGACTCCTTCGTGCGCCTGGCCACCGGCCTGCTTGCCGAAGCCGACAAAGTACCCGCCGCCCAGCTCACCAAGCGCGAGTTCCTGCCCGCCGACCTCGCCGAGGCCAAGCGCCTGCTCCAGCGCTTCGCCGGCCGCCTCACCCCCGGCCGCCTCGCCGACGTGGAGGGCAAAAGCACCCGCGAAATCCTCTCCGACCTGCTGGCCGCCAACCAGCAGCTCATCAAAAAAATCCGCAAGCAGCTGTTGCCCTACAAAAACTCCCCCACCAAGCACGACGTGTGGTTGCGGTTTCAGGGGTATTCGAAGGTGGTGCTGCGCACCGGCGGGTCGGCTAAAAGTGGGTCGGGCGCTGCCTAGCTTTGCGGCGTCTTGTCATTGCCCAACTCTAGTAATACTCCTGATGCGCTTTCTTATACTGCCTGGGTTTGTTTTCGCCGCCTTCGGAGCCTCTGCCCAAGTTATTACCAGCCTGCTGCCGCCCCGCAATGCCCTTAACGCTCCCCGTACAACGGCCGTGGCGGCCACTCTGTCGGTACCGGTTGCCGTCGGTGCAGGTTCGGCCCTGCACGTATTCAGCGCCCAGGCTGGCGGCCACAAAGCCGGGACGGCTGCCGCTACCGGTAACATCATCAGTATTACCCCCACCGTCGAGTTCAAACCTGGTGAAATTGTGCGGACTACCCTTGCCGCCGGGGCGGGCACCGCACCGCAGGTGTGGCAGTTCACGGCCGCTGCGGGCCAGGGGCCCGGCGTATTCAGAGGCGCCACCAACCCCCTTATTGGGTCCAGTACTAATGATGTTGAGGTCGCCGACATCGACAACGATGGCGATTTGGACCTGCTGGTAGTAGATATACTTAACCGGGCTATCACGGTCGCCCGCAACGCTGCGGGCGGCACCTTGGCCGCGCCGGCCACGGCCCTGACGCTGCCATCCGATTACTTTCCCCAGGAGCTGGCCATCGGCGACCTCGACAATGATGGTGACCTTGACTTGGCAATTTCTACCTATTTCAGTACCCAAGGGGGCAATGGAGCAATTACCATCGGCCTCAACGATGGGCAGGGCGCCTTCACCGCTCCCGCCCCCGCCACCTTGTCCACGCTGGTGGGCAACCAGCCCACCGGTATAGAAGTAGGGGATATTGATGCCGACGGCGACCTGGATATCCTGACCGCCAACTACGCCGCCAACTCCGTCAGCGTGTGCCGCAACAATGGCAGCGCAGGCTTTACGTTGGCAGCCACGGTGGCCGTCGGCATATCGCCCCGCGACCTGGCGCTGGGCGACCTGGACGGCGACGGCGACCTGGATTTGGTAACGGCCAATGGCGGGGGCACTCCCAATGCCAGCGTGCGGCTCAACAATGGCAGCGGGCAGTTCACGGCGCCGGCTCAGGGAGGAAGCCTGTCGACCGGCCAACAGTCTATCGGGGTAGCGTTGGGCGACGTAGACGGTGATGGCGACCTGGACGCCTTGGTTACGAATCCCTCCAGCGGCAGCGTCAGCGTTTGCCTCAATAATGCCGCTGGCCTGCTAACGCCCATCGTCCCCGCCGTGGCGCTGGGTGGAGTGCCAGCGGCTACCCCATTTGATGTGGCTCTAGGAGATATCGACGGGGACGGCGACTTGGATGGCCTCGCCGTTAATGCGTATGGCAATGCCCCCACGGTCCGGGTGATGATAAACGACGGCCTGGGAGGATTTTCGCTAAGCAGAAATTACATAGTGCCCCTCAGTGCCACTCCCAACCACATCGCGCTGGGCGACCTGAACGGCGATGGCGACCTAGACCTGGCCACCGACGGAATCACCGGCTCTACTACCTTCAACGTCCGGTTCAACCAGCTGACCACCGCTACCCAGCCCGCAGTGGCTGGGGCACCTGCTACCATCTGGCCCAATCCAGTGGGGCGCGGCACCACCTTGCAAGTGCTGACGGGCACTGCTGCTGCCGGCACCATTACCGTGCAGAACCTCTTTGGTCAGCTAGTGCATCAACAGCCTTTTCAACAGGCTAAATCCGACATTTCCACTCGTAGCTTGGCCCCCGGCCTCTACCTGCTCACGGTGCAGGCCGCCGGGCAGGCCCCCCGCACCCAGCGCGTGGTGGTGGAGTAATGCCCCCGGCCAGATTAGCGCCGGCTACTGCTTCACCAGCCCCTGGCTGGTCAGCGTCAGCTGCATCACGTCGAGCTGGAAGCGCTGCTTAAGCGTGCTGGCCACGTTGCGCCGAAAAGCCACCAGCGAGGCCGGGCTGCCCTGCGCGCCCACCGCGAGCAACGCGGTTTGCAGCTTTAGGTACTCGCCCAGCGCGGCCGCAGCCGTGGCCGACTTCCCGCTCAGCACATTGGCCACGGCCGGGGCAAACTGCCGCCGCACGCCCGCCGAGCCGCTGGCCGGCAGCAGAGCCCCGGCCGGGGCCTCGCCGTGGGCCACCCGGTAGGTGGCCACCAGGTAAGCGGCAAAGGCGTCGGCCACATCGTTTTCGCGCAGGCCCGAGCCGGCCAGTAGCTTGCGGTAGAGCACGGTGTAGTCGGTGCTGCCGCCCGGCCCAAAGGCGGCCGTGAATTGCTGGGCCGTGGCGGCGGGCTTGCCGGCATTCTGCTGGGCCAGGGCCTGCTGCCGGGCCGCCGGGGTAGGGGTGAAGGCCGTGCTGGCGGCCGGGCGGGCGGCGCGGGTGCTGCTGCGCCCGCTGGCTCCGGCCGTGCGGCCCGAGTTGCGGTAGGAAGCCTCCAGGGCATTCTGATTCAGCAGCGTGGTGGTCTGGCTCAGCACCGAGCTGGTGAAGATGTCCATCGTCAGCTCGACGGACTGGGCCCGGGCAGCGGGCGCGGCGGCCAGCCCCAGCAGCAGGGCGGCTCCGAAGAATAGGGTACGGGTCATGGCAGGAGCGGACAGCTGGATAATTACGACCGCTGTACGTGGCCCCATGGCCGGGGTTAGCTAAGAATTGTTTGTTGCCTGAAACATGCAACCAGCAGCTCATCAAAAAAAACGCTAGCAGTTGCTGCTCTACAAAGGCTCAGCTACCCGGCACGAAGTGTAGCTGCAGTTTCACGGGTATTCGAAAGTGTGCTGCGCACGGGCGGCAGGGGCAAAGGCGATGGTACAGCAGCGGTCTAACTTTGTGGCACCTTATCACTCTCTAACTCCTGGCCTCCCGATGCGCTTTCTTACGCTTCTTGGTTTTGTTTTCGCTGCCTCCGGGGCCTCTGCCCAAGTCATTACGAGCCTGCTTCCACCTCGCAATGCCCGTAGCGTTGCCCGCTCAACTGCCGTAGCGGCTACCCTGTCGGCACCGGTTGCCGTGGGCGCAGGTTCGGCCCTGCACGTATTCAGCGCCCAGGCGGGCGGCCACAAAGCCGGCACCGCCACCGCCACCGGCAACGTCATCAGTCTTACCCCCACTGTTGGGTTTAAGCCCGGCGAAGTCGTGCGGGCCACCCTCACCGCTGCGGGGAGCGCCGTACCGCAGGTGTGGCAGTTTACGGCCGCCGCCGGCCAGGGGGCCGGCGTATTCAGGGGGGTGAGCAACCCCGTCATTGGGTCCAGCACCAGCGATGTGGAGGTGGCCGACCTCGACAACGACAGCGATTTGGACCTGCTGGTGGTGGATGTGATTAATCGGGCCATTACAGTCACCCGCAATCTCGGGGGCGGCACTTTTGCCGTTCCGGCCCCGGCCCTGGTGCTGCCACCGAATTACTCTCCCCAGGAGTTGGCCATCGGTGACCTCGACAACGATGGTGACCTCGACCTGGCAATTTCTACGTATTTCAGCACGCAGGGAGGGAATGGCGCGATTACCATCGGCCTCAACGATGGGCAGGGCAACTTCACCACTACCGCCCCCGCCACCTTGTCCACGCTGGTGGGCAATCAGCCCTTGGGGATAGAAGTGGGGGATATTGACGCCGACGGCGACCTGGATATTCTGACCGCCAGCTACGCCGGCAACTCCGTGAGTGTGTGCCGTAACAATGGCAGCGCAGGCTTCACGCTGGCGGCTACGGTGGCCGTGGGCGATTCGCCCCGCGACCTAGCGCTGGGCGACCTCGACAGCGATGGCGACCTGGATTTTGTGACGGCCAATGGTGGGGGCACTCCCAATGCCAGCGTGCGGCTCAACGATGGCAGCGGACTGTTCACGGCTCCAGCTCAGGGAGGAAGCCTCTCGACCGGCCTGCAATCCATCGGGGTAGCCTTAGGCGACGTAGACCGTGATGGCGACCTCGACGCCCTGGTTACGAATCCCGCCGGCGGCAGCGTCAGCGTTTGCCTGAATAATGGCGCTGCGCTGCTAACGCCCGTCGTCCCCGCCGTGGTGCTGGGCCTGGTGCCAGCGGCTACGCCGTTCGATGTCGCGTTAGGCGACATTGACGGCGACGGCGACCTGGATGGCCTGGCCGTGAATGCGTACGGGAATGCCCCGACGGTTCGGGTGATGACAAACGACGGCCTGGGCGGGTTTTCACTAGGCCGGGATGCGGTGGTGGCCCTCAGCGCCACGCCCAATCATATCGCGCTGGGCGACCTTGACGGCGACGGCGACTTAGACCTGGCCACCGACGGAATCTCCGGCTCTACTACGTTTAACGTCCGGTTCAACCAGCTGACCACCGCTACCCAGCAGCCGGCGTCTGCTGCTCCGGCTACCATCTGGCCCAATCCAGTGGGACGCGGCACCACCTTACACCTGCTGACGGGTACTACTGCTGCTGCCGGCACCATTACCGTGCAAAACCTCTTGGGCCAGATAGTGCATCAACAGGCTTTTCAGCAGGCTAAATCCGACATTACCACCGCCGGTCTGGCCCCCGGCCTCTACCTGCTCACGGTGCAGGCTCCGGGCCAGCCCGCCCGCACCCAGCACGTGGTGGTGGAGTAGGAGCGCCTCGCTAAAATCTCAGTCGCCCGGCACAGCGTGTGGCTGCGCTTTCATAGGTATTCGAAGGTGGTGCTGCGCACCGGCGGCAGGGGGCAAAGCCAGAAGAGGCCAAGCCTGACGCGTAGCGTTTGAACCTATGATAGAAGCCCCGGTGCCGGTAAGGCGTCGGGGCTTCTACTTATTTGCGTACAGGCTGCTTGGTTATCTCGTCCCATCGCAGTGCGTGTTGATTGGCTTGGTACCACTGCTCCCAGCGACGAAGTACGGCGCGGGTAGGGGCTGGAGCAGCAGTGTACTGCCCTGGGTTGCGAATCGGTGCCTGGATTCCCGAGATGGTCTGGATGAACCTGAGGGCCTCACCTACGCGGGCGACCATATAAAGGCTGTCTCCATTTATAAGCAGCAGCTCATAATCTTTTGATTTGAGCGCAGCAAGGTCGCCTGTCCCGTCTACCTCGCGGTGAAGTACAGCGAAGTAATCCTGAAAATAAGCAGCAACGCGTGGGTCGGTTCCTGTTTTTGCGGGTACGGAAACACAAGCACCCGGTAGATACACTAAAAGTAAAAGTGTAAGGTTCCGTACTGTCACCATCATGCGAACTATAAAAGAAATGCTCTGGCAACAAGGCCGTACACGAAGTTAGGCGAATAGGCAGCTCAAATTTAAGCGTTTTGCAGAGCAAACTAACGGTCTCTGCCAAGCGCGCATTACAGCGAAGGCTTGGGGCTGCCCGGCGCTCCAACAAAAAGAAGTTTTGGCGGCCCGGCCGGGAGGGGCCCACGGGTAGCAGATGCGAAAACTCAGAGCAGCCAGGGAATCAGTAGCCCACTAAAAAGGGTTTGCCAAAGCCCCCCGCCCGGCGGTATCTTTACCTACTGCCGCCAGCTAATTAGTAATTGTTAATTACTAATTATTAATTAAAAAGAAGATGCCCGTTTTCTCCCACCTCCACTCGCACACCCAGTACTCGCTCCTCGACGGCCAGGCCAGCATCGCGGCCCTCATGAAAAAAGCCCAGAAGGACGAGATGCCCGCCGTGGCCCTCACCGACCACGGCAACATGTTCGGGGCGTTCAACTTCGTGGCCGAGGCCAACAAGTACAACGTCAAGCCCATCGTAGGCTGCGAGTTCTACATGGTAGAAGACCGGCACAAGAAAGCCTTCAGCCGCGAAAAGGGCGAAAAGGACAACCGCTACCACCAGCTGCTGCTCGCCAAGGACCAGGCCGGCTACCACAACCTGGCCAAGCTCTGCTCGCTGAGCTTCATCGAGGGCCAGTACTCCAAGTTCCCGCGCGTCGACAAGGAGCTGATTGAGCGCTACCACCAGGGCCTCATCGCCACCAGCTGCTGCATCGGCGCCGAGATTCCGCAGGCCATTCTCTTCGAAAGCGAAGCCGCGGCCGAGGAAAAGCTGAAGTGGTGGCTCGACCTCTTCGGCGAGGACTACTACATCGAAATCCAGCGCCACGGGTTGATGAACTTCGACGGCACCGGCAAAAGCCAGGAAGACGTGAACCAGGTGCTGCTGCGCCTGGCCAAGAAGTACAACGTCAAGGTCATCTGCACCAACGACTCGCACTACGTCGACCAAACCGATTACGCCGCCCACGACCTGCTGCTGTGCGTGAACACCGGCGAGGAGCACAGCATCCCCGTCGGCGACATCCGCACTAACTACTACACTCTGCTCACCAGCAACGGCCAGGTCCACTACGACCTGCTCGACAACCTGCGCGCCACCCACGGCCGCGACGAAAACGCCCAGAAGCAGCTCCGCCGCATCGATGAGGAACTGCAGAAGCCCAAGCCCCACACCCGCTTCGGCTTCGCCAACGACCAGTTCTTCTTCAAGACGCAGGCGCAGATGAACGAGCTGTTCAAGGACGTGCCCGACAGCGTGGATAACACCAACGAGATTGTCGATAAAATCACGCCCCCGAAGCTGGCCCGCGACATTCTGCTTCCCAACTTCCCCATCCCGGCCGCCTTCGCCAACGCCGACGAGTTCCTGCGCGAGCTGACCTACGTGGGCGCCTTCGGCCCCAGCGCCGGCAAGGGCATCGTGACGATGACCAAGCCCCCGCGCTACTCCGAGCGCACCCCCGAAATCGAGGAACGCCTTGACTACGAGCTGCGCATCATCCAGACGATGGGCTTCGCCGGCTACTTCCTCATCACCCAGGACTTCATCAACAAGGGCCGCGAAATGGGCGTGGCCGTGGGCCCTGGCCGGGGTTCGGCCGCCGGCTCGGCCGTGGCCTACTGCGTGGGCATCACCAACATCGACCCGATTAAATACAGCCTGCTCTTCGAACGCTTCCTCAACCCAGAGCGCGTGAGCATGCCCGATATCGATATCGACTTTGACGACGTGAACCGCCAGCGCGTCATCGACTACGTGGTGGGCAAATACGGCAAAACCCAAGTCGCCCAGATTATTACCTTCGGCACGATGGCCGCCAAGTCCAGCATCAAGGACGTGGCCCGCGCCATGGAGCTTCCCCTGCCCCAGACCAACGACCTCACCAAGATGGTGCCCGACAAGCCCGGCACCACCCTGGCCGGCGCCTTCGCCGAAAACCAGGAACTCGACTTCATCCGCCGCGATGAGTCGCCGGAGAACCTGAAAGGCTACATTCTGCGCCTCGCCACCCAGCTCGAAGGCTCGGTGCGCAACACCGGCATCCACGCCGCCGGCGTCATCATCGCGCCCGACGACATCACGAACTACATCCCCGTCTCGACCTCCAAGGACTCGGACCTGCTCGTCACGCAGTTCGACGGCAAGGTTATCGAAAGCGCCGGGATGCTCAAGATGGACTTCCTGGGGCTAAAAACCCTGACTATCATCGTCGATGCCCTGCGCCTCATCGAGCGCAACCACGGCGTAAAAATCGACATCGACGACATCCCGCTCGACGACGAGAAAACCTACGCCCTTTACCAGCGCGGCGATACCATCGGCACGTTCCAGTTCGAGTCCGAGGGCATGCGTCAGTACCTCAAGGACCTCAAGCCGACCAACATCGAGGACCTGATTGCCATGAACGCCCTCTACCGCCCCGGCCCGATGCAGTTCATCCCGAACTTCATCAACCGCAAGCACGGCCGCGAGGAAGTGGAGTACCCCCACGAGCTGCTGAAGCCCATCTTGGAGTACAGCCAGGGCATCATGGTGTACCAGGAGCAGATTATGCAAACCGCGCAGATTCTGGCCGGCTACTCCCTCGGCGGCGCCGACTTGCTGCGCCGCGCCATGGGTAAAAAGGACATGAAAAAGATGGCCCTGGAACGCGAAAAGTTCACCAAAGGCGCCAAGGACCTGCACGATATCCCCGCCAAGAAGGCCAACGAAGTCTTCGACGTGATGGAGAAATTCGCCGAGTACGGCTTCAACCGCTCGCACTCCGCCGCCTACTCCGTGGTAGCCTACCAGACTGGCTACCTGAAAGCCAATTACCCCGCCGAGTACATGGCCGCCGTGCTCACCAACAACATGGGCGACATCAAGAAGGTGACCTTCTTCATCGAGGAAGCCCGCAAGCAGGGCGTGCCCGTGCTCGGCCCCGACGTGAACGAAAGCCTCTTGAAATTCAACGTCAACCAGGAGGGCAAAATCCGCTTCGGCATGGCTGCCGTGAAGGGCGCGGGCGAGCTGGCCGTGGAAAGCATGGTGGAAGAGCGCGAGAAAAGCGGCCCCTACCAGGACATTTTCGACTTCGCCAAGCGCGTCAACCTGCGCACCGTCAACAAGAAAACCTTCGAAAGCCTGGCCCAGGCCGGCGCTTTTGATGACTTCGGCAAGCACCGCCGCCTCTACGTGGAGGCCCCGCAGGGCGACCGCAACCTCATCGAAAAAGCCATGCAGCTGGGCCAGCAGCACCAGGCGGCCAAGGAGTCGGCCCAGCACAGCTTGTTCGGGGCCGGGGCCTTCGGCGCGGTGGCCGCGCCGCTGCCCAAAATCCACGAAATGGACCCCTGGAGCAAAACCGAGCAGCTGCGCCGCGAGAAGGAAGTCGTTGGTTTCTACCTCTCGGGCCACCCGCTCGACAGCTACAAGCTGGAGCTCGATGCCTACTGCACCTGCGGCCTGGAAAAGGTGGACGAAATCAAAAACAAGGAAATGCTGGTGGCCGGCCTCATCACCAACGTGATGTTCAAGACCACCAAAAACGGCCAGCCCTTCGCCACCTTCACCCTCGAAGACTACGAGAGCAGCATCAGCCCCGCCCTGTTCCGCGACGACTATACCAAGTTTGCGCCCCTCATCAACCCGCGCAACTACCCCAACGACCAGGTGCCGCCCATGTTCGTGAAGCTCAAGCAGGAGTTGCGCCGCCACACCCAGGACCAGTGGGACCTGCGCATCCTCACCATGGAGCCCCTGGCCGAGGTAGCCGAAAAGCGCAGCAAGGGCGTGCGCGTACGCCTCGACCTGCGCACCGTCACCAGCCCCATGCTCGACCGGCTGGAAGAAGCCATCGAGTCGGCCCCCGGGCGCAAACGGCTCGAAATCCAGTTTGCCGAGCCGCACGAGCATTTGTCGGTGGATATGTTCTCGCGGCGCTTTACCATCGAGCCCAAGCAGTTCATCGACAAGATGAAGGAGATGGAGATGGACGTGTGTACGTTGATTTAAGGCTTGCCTGTCAGGCAGAACGCGCCCATCTGTCATGCTGACGAAGGAAGTATCCTCTCACGCCGCAACGATGCAGTAACTCAATCGTTGCGGCGTGAGAGGATGCTTCCTTCGTCAGCATGACAAGCGTCTGAACTTTCCTCCCCCGCCGTTGTTTCAGACGCCTACTACTACCTTCGCGCCGCGATTACGTAGTAGGAACTCACACCCCGAAACCATTAAACCCAAATTGTTATGGGACATAAAGCCATCGAAATCACCGATGCTAACTTCGAAGAAATCATCAATTCCGGCAAGCCCGTGCTGGTAGACTTCTGGGCCGAGTGGTGCGGCCCCTGCCGCATGGTAGGCCCGGTAGTGGAAGAACTGGCCGGCGAATACGAAGGCAAAGCCATCATCGGCAAAGTCGACGTGGACGCCAACCCGCAGACCAGCATGAAATTCGGCATCCGCAGCATCCCTACGCTGCTGGTGTTCAAAGACGGCCAGATTGTGGACAAGCAAGTAGGCGCCGTGCCCAAGCACGTGCTCGCCCAAAAGCTGGATGCCCAGGTTACGGCCTAGGTATCAGCCTCAATTGCAAGCGGCCCCGCCGGAGCAAGCAGCTCTGGCGGGGCCGCTTTTTTGGGTGGACACTAACATCTTCGTGCTATTGACCACCTCCCGGGAGCACGGTACCTTTGCCGTATGCTCAGCCTCGCCATCATTGAAGACCAGCCCGCTATCCGCGAGGCCTACGCCGCTTATCTGACGGCGCAGCCCGAGTTTCGGGTGGTGCTGGTGTGCGCCTCGGTGGAGGATTTTCTGGCCCGGCTGCCCGAGTTGGCGGAAGCGCCCAAGGTAGTGCTGTCGGATATCGGGCTACCCGGTGGGCTGTCGGGCATTGAGGGCGTGAAGCACATCCGCCAGCAGCTGCCGCAGACGGAAGTGCTGCTAATCAGCGTTTATAACGATGCAGCCCGCGTTTTCCAGGCCTTATGCGCCGGCGCAGTAGGGTATCTGGTGAAGAACACGCCGCTGACTTTGCTAAAGGAAAACCTGCTGCAGGTGGCGGCCGGCGGCTCGCCGATGAGCCCGAGCGTGGCGCGGCACGTGGTGCAGCATTTCCGGCCGGTGCAGGATGTCAGTAAGGCGCTGAGCTCGCGCGAGCTGCAAATCGTGCAGGGCATTGAAGATGGCCTGAGCTACAAGCTCATTGCCGACCGCCTGGGTATCAGTCTCGATACGGTGCGCTCGCACATTCGCACCGTGTATCGCAAGCTGGAGGTGAACAGCAAAAGCGAAATCATGGCGCGCATGGCACGGCAGGCGGGTTAATATTCAGAGCAGGCTGAATTCGCACGATAAAATTGTAGCTTTAGCCCGGCGGTTTTCTCCGCACTTTTTATCTGATGAGGCTCTGCTGGCGGTTTCTGGCTATAACATTGGTAACCTGTCTGCTGCAAGGTGCGGCTGGCGCTGCCACCTTGCCCGCGCTCGACTCGCTGAAAACCCTGGCCCGCCGCCCGGGCCTGGCCGATACGGTTCGGGTGCGCCTGTACGCCAGCATCACCCGGCAGCTGGCCAAAACCGACCTCGACAGCGCCCGCTACTACGGCGAGCGGGCCCTGCGGCTGGCCCGGCGCATTGGCTTTCGGCTGGGGGAGGCGCAGGCCTGCAACAATCTGGCGGCGGCGCTGTATTATTCTAATGATTATGAGGGTGCTCAGCAGTTATTTGAGCAAACTTTGCGGGCCGCCCGGCAGGCCCGCAGCCAGCTGCTGATTGGCCATGCTTACCTGGGCCTGGGCAGCGTGGCGCGGGCGCTGGGCAACGAAGAGGGCGCCTTTGCTTACAACCAGCAGGCCCGGGTGGCCTACGCCGCCTGCCAGCCGCCCAACGTGCGCGGCCTGGCCCTGGTGCTGCATAATATTGCCAACCACTACCTTGACGAAGAAAAGACCAGCCAAGCCGCGCCGCTGGTGCGGCAGGCCCTGGCCCTGGTGCAGCCCACTACCGATGTGAGCATGAAAGCCCGGCTGCTCAACCAGCTCGGGCTGGTGCAGGCCGACCAGCACCAGCCCGACTCGGCCAAAGCCAGCTGGCGGGAGTCTATTCGCCTGGCGCGCAGCATTCAGAGCGTAGCGGTGGAGGCTTTGGCCTTGAGCAGATTGGCGGAAATCAGCCTGCAGCAGCGTCAACCCGCGGCCGCCCGCAGCTACGCCGAGCAGGCCTTGCGCCTGAACCGGGAGCTGGGCGACTACGTGAGCGTGGCCGACGACCTGCACGTGCTGGCTCTGGCCCTGCACCAGCAAGGCCAGCCCGGTGCCTTCGACAGCCTGAACCGCTACGTGGCCCTGCGCGATACCATCTTCGACCAGGAACGCACCGAGGCCGTGGCCGAAGCCCAGGCCCGCTTCGACCGGGCCGAGCAACAGGCCAGAATCCGCAGCCTGGAGCAGCAGCGCCGCATCACGGAACTTGTGGCCGGCCAGCGGCGTAATCGTAATCAGCTAATTATAGCAACGTTGAGTGTTGGTTTAGCGTTGCTGGTTATCGGTGGAGTGCGGCTTTACCGGCGGCGCCAGAAAAGCCAGGAAGCGGCCCTGCGGCAACGCATTGCTGCCGATTTGCACGACGACGTGGGCTCACTGCTCACCCAAATCAGCCTGCAGAGCGAGCTGCTCAGCCAGGGCGTGTACGGCCCCGACCAGCAGGCGCAGTACCTGACGCACATGGCCGAAGCCAGCCGCACCGCTGTGCGCCAGATGAGCGACGTGGTGTGGGGCCTGCAAGCCGATATCGGTAACAACGAGTTGGCCGGCCTGCTCGACCGCCTGCGCGAGCACGCCCACGAAGTGCTGTCGGCCAGTAGTATTGAAGTGGATTTTGCCACCGAGCCGGGGCTGGAAGCCCTGACGCTGCCCCTCGAAACGCGGCAGGCGCTGTACCTTATCTACAAGGAAGCGCTGCACAATACGGTGAAGCATGCTCATGGTGCCACGCTGGTTACCATTCGTTTAGCCAGGTTAAAAAATCAGCTTCAGCTGCAGGTGCGTGATAATGGCGATGGTACGACCACTGATGCGCTGAGTTCGGGCGGGAATGGCTTGCGCAATATGCAGGCGCGGGCGCGGGCCGTAGGAGGGCTGGTAAAATACGAGGCTGCCGGGCCAGGCTTCTGGGTGACAGTGCTATTGCCGATGAGCTGAAAGGACCTGGTAGAGGAAATGGCCCCCCGGCCCGGCGCCAACGCTTAACTTGCAACTCCCAACAATCCCCTTTTCCATGCGCTACGGCCCCATTGCCCCTGAGCTGTTTATTGAAAATCGTCGCCGCTTCCGCGAGCTGCTGAAACCCAATTCGCTGGCTATTTTCCAGGCCAACGACATCATGCCGACCAATGCTGACGGCACGATGGCCTTCCGCCAGAACAACGACCTGTTTTACCTCTCCGGCGTCGACCAGGAGGAAAGCGTCCTGCTTATCTGCCCCGAGGCGCGGCTGGAGAAGTACCGCGAAATCCTGTTTCTGCGCGAAACTTCCGACCACATCCTCATCTGGGAAGGCTACAAGCTGACCAAGGATGAGGCCCGCGCCCAGTCGGGCGTGCAAACCATTATGTGGCTCGACAGCCTGCCGGCGGTACTCGCGGCGCTGATGAACGAGGCCGAGTACGTGTACCTCAACACCAACGAGCACATCCGCTCGGTGGTGGAAGTCGAAACGCGCGATGCCCGCTTCATCAAACAGTTGCAGGCGCAATACCCGCTGCACCAGTACCGCCGGGCCGCGCCGCTGCTGCACCAGCTGCGCGCCATCAAGAGCCCGGAGGAAATCCGGCTGATGCGCGAGGCCTGCCGCATCACGGGGCAGGCGTTTCGGCGGCTGCTGGGCTTCGTGCAGCCGGGTGTGTGGGAGTTTGAGATTGAGGCCGAAATCCTGCACGAATTTGTGCGCAGCCGCAGCCGCGGGCCGGCTTACGGCAGCATCATTGCCTCGGGCAAAAGCGCCACTATCCTGCACTACGTCAGCAACGACCGGCAGTGCCAGGACGGCGACGTGCTGCTGCTCGACTTCGGTGCCGAGTACGCCAACTACGCGGCCGACCTCTCGCGCTCCATCCCGGTGAATGGCAGGTTTTCGCAGCGTCAGCGCGATGTGTACGAGGCTGTTTTGAGCGTGATGAACTACGCCAAAACCCAGCTCGTAGCCGGCAACGAAATCGAAGCCTACCACAAAAGCGTGGGCGAAAAAATGACCGGAGAGCTCATCAAGCTCGACCTGCTGCGGGCCGACGACGTGAAAAACCAGGACCCCGAAGCGCCGCTCTACAAGAAGTATTTCATGCACGGCACCAGCCATTACCTGGGGCTCGACGTGCACGACGTGGGCGCCAAATACCGCAAGTTTGAGGCGGGCATGGTGTACACCTGCGAGCCCGGCATATACATTCCCGAGGAAAACCTGGGCATTCGCCTGGAGAATGATATTCTGCTGACGGCGAGCGGGAATGAGGATTTGATGGCCGACATTCCGCTGCTGGCGGATGACATTGAGCGGCTGATGAAGAAGTAAGGATATACCCTGCTGAACACAGCGAAGCGTCCTTTCATGTCGGAACGACCTGTTCCGGCGTGAAAGGACGCTTCGCTGCGTTCAGCAGGACAGCTACTTGGCCGTAGCGCGCAGAATTTGCGGCAGGTACTTCGTCAGAGCCTGTACCTGCGAGCGGGTGAAATTCCCATTCACCGACACCAGCACAAAGGAATCCGCTACATCGGGCAACTGGCCGATGGCGGCGAACTCCGAAATCTTATCGCCGGAGCCGCGTACCGAAACCTGGTAGCCGCCGTCGCTGGACGAAGTGTTAACCAGCGGCTCGTACTTTTCATTCTGCAGAATGCCAGTGGCTTCGGCCCGCAGGCCTTCGCGCGAGAGGGCCCGGGCCGAAGCCGTAACCGGGGCGAAGCCAATGACGCGGGCCGAGCGAATGCCGGTGATGCCATCGGTAAAGTCGGTGCCACCGAGGAGTTTGGCGGCCTTCACCAGCGCCAGCCGGTCGAGCAAGTCGGCCGACCAGTCGGCGGTTTTGAAGCCGTCGCGGCCTTCGTATTTCGAGAAAAAGGAAGCCACCGTGCGGGCCGGCGTGCTGGGGCCTCCAGCGCGGCAGGCAGCCAGCAGCACCAACAGAAGCAGAGCGGGTAAGCGGAGTTTGGAAAGCATAGTCATGGCGCAAAAGTAGAATGGGGTTTACTCCATTCCGGCCATTGGGTTGTTTTAAAACGCCACGGCGTTCAGAAAAAACACCTCCCGCTCCGGCCCGCGGTTGGTACGCAGACGCTGGTAGCCGCTGGCTACGAAGCGGCTACCAAACCAGGGCTGCAAATCGGCATTGCTGGTATCGGCCACTTTTTCGACGGTGCCCACGGGGGCGGTTTGGATGGGCACCTGCAGGTCGTTAGGCGAGTGCTCGGCGCGGTTCACTACTTTGTAGCGTAGCTTGTCCTCGTCGATGTAGGCCAGTACGAGCCGACCGTCGGGCAGGGTTTGCAGGCGCACGGCTTCTTCGAGCTCGTAGCGGCGCAGGTTGTCCACCACGAAAGTATTGTCCCACTGCAGGGTACCCTGGCGGTCGAAGCCGCACACCAGCACGTGGGTGGTCTGGTAGCCGTCGAACACGCGGGAGTTGGAGTAGCTGAAGGGCGAAGGGCTGTAGCCCGCCGAGCCAATGGGGCCGAAACCACCGTAGTTGTTGTAGCGGTAGTGCGGGTAATATACCTCAGCTACCAGTACATAGCTGCCATCGGCCTGCGGGCGCAGCTCGTGCAGCAGCAGGCGGTAGTGCCAGCGCAGGGGAGGCAGCGTTTTGGCCAGGCGGCGCTCGACGCGGGCGCGCAGCCGGGCCTGCCGGGCGGGCTTGAGGTAATCGAAAAAGTGCTTGAGCCGCAGAAAGTCGTAGAAGCGGAGCGGCGCCTTGGGGCCATTGCCCTGCGTTAAGTCGGTGGCAAAGAGGCCCTGGGCGTACGTAGGGTCGCGCAGCGAGTAGGTGCCCATCAGCAGGCGGGCGGTGGTATCCTGCGGCGGACTGATTTGGGCCGTGATGAGACTGCGCTCGCTCTCGGTCTGAATGAACTCGGAATGAATGAGCTGGCCACGGTCGGAGAGCTGCTTAAGCTGCAGACGGCTTTTGCGGCCGTTGGTTTGGCTCAGCACGTATTCGGCGCGGCCGGCCGCCGCATTGGCCACGAAAGTGAACTGCGTGGGCGCCGGCTCGTACACGGCCGCCAGATACTGCATGCGGCCGGTGGCCACCTCCAGCAACAGGGCCGTGACGTGCGACTGGTCGGCCAGCACTACCGTGGCAAACAGCCGCCCGTCAAGCGCTTTGAGCTCGACTATCTCGCGGCTCAGCTTGGTGTCGAACTGCTGGATGTGCACCTGCCCCAGCACGCCGCTGTAAGCGGCGGCCCACAGCCGCCCGGGCGTGACGCGCGACGAAAACAGGGCGTATACCACCGTGCCCTCGGCGCACATGCGGGCAAAGCTGAATTCGTCGGGCACGGCTACTTCGGTTTCCTGCGTCAGCTGCAGCTCGCGGTTGTAGCGCTGAAAGAAGTAGCTGGTCTTGCTGGTAAATGGCTTGTCGCGGCCCAGCAGTACCACCACGCTGCTGTCGGCGGGCAGGGGCTGCACGTGCGCCTCGCTGCTGCTGTTGCTCAGGGGCAGTTCGGTGCGGGCCGTCTGAATGGGCGCATCGGGCGGGGAGCTGGCCGGTACCTGCGCCCACAGCAGTGCCGGGCGCAGCAGCAGCAAGAGTAGGTAGTAGCAAGGTTTCATACCCCGGAATTTAAGGAAAACAACAGATGATGAGCCGAAAAGCCTCTTCTTATACAAGGTAGGCCAATAGTCGGTAATTACGGGAAAACGCCGCTTCAGGTCATTTCTTTTCAGCCAACATCGGCCCCGCTGCCTAGTTCCACAATGGCATCGAATTCCTCGGGCCGCACGGGCGTCACCGACAGCCGCGACTGCCGGATGAGTCCCAGCTGCTGCAGCCGTGCATCGGCCTTGAGGGCGGCCAGCGGCACGGGGCGGGCCAGGGGCTGCAGCGGGCGCAGCTGCACGGCTACCCAGGGCGAGCCGGGCTCGGCGGTGGTGTCGGGGGCGGCGGGGGCGGCTACTTCGGCCACGCCCACCACGGCTTTCTCGCTCACGCTGTGGTAGTAAAGCACGAGGTCGCCGGGCTGCATGAGGTTGAGATTGTTGCGGGCCTGGTAGTTGCGCACGCCGGTCCAGGCGGTGCCGTTGTCCTGTACGAAGACGGTCCAGGAGTACGCTTCGGGTTCCGATTTAACGAGCCAGTGATTCAAGGGAGGGGAGGGGGAAATAGAAAACAGCAGGAGGCAGACGGAAACGGCCGGCACTGGCATAGATGCCGGCCGGCCGCATTTGCACACCGCAAAGGAAATAAATCCCGAACGTAGTCGGGGTAAAGATTACAGACTAAAGCCCAGGTCGAAGCTTACGATGTTGGCAATCAGGTCGGCCCGGTCGGCGGTGGCGTAGCGGCTGGCCCCGGTTTGCTGGTAGTGCGCGTAGCGCAGGTCTACCGACCGGAAGCGCATGACGTGGGGGAGACCCTGGGTGGTTTTGCCCGGCACCCGGAAGCGCCCGATGCCATACACCGGGGAGTAGCGCAGGCCCAGGCCCAGCTTGTTGGCCGCGAAGGCCGACAGGTCGTAGTCGGAGGTATAGTATTCATCGTTAATCGAATGGCCCAGGTAAGGCGCGAAATACCGGGAGGCTATCTGGGTGTGGTAGCGGTAGAAGGGGTAGAGCACGAAAAACGGCGTCACTTTCACCGGCAGCTCCACTTCCAGGGTGTGGGCCACGATGCCAAAATTGTCGTTATAGAAACGGTAAAAAGCGCGCAGCTGCACCAGGTCGGTGGCGTAGTAGTTCAGCCGCAAGCTCACCGGGTACTTGAGGCGGGTGCGCGGCAGCAGCTCGGCCTTGGGGGCCGAAGGGGCCGTGGCCGCGAAGTCGGTAGGGGCCGCGGGCGCCGGGTTGGGCGTGGGGTTGTCGTAGAAATACACCCGGTGGAACGGCGTGCTCAGCAGTCCGTTCTGCGACACCAGCTCGGCGTTGACGGCCAGCTGCAGGCGCTTGCTTATTACCTGCGAATACGTGGCCGTGAAGTTGTAGGTCTGGCGGGTATCAGTGCCGTTTTCCTTGCGGCCGTTGGTGCGCAGCTCCAATGGCGCAATCAGCGTCACCTGGTCGAAAAACACCTGGCCGGCCACGCTGAGCTGGCGGTTGCCATCGCGCGAGGTTTTGGCGAAGGAGGCCGTGACGTTGGTCGAGAAGTAGTCGTATTCTTTCGATACGCCCGCGCCCACGCCCCACAGGCGGCCTTTGGTCCGCTGCTCGCGGCTGTAGCCGAAGTCGCCGTGGTAGCGCACGTCGTGGCTGGACGGCGTACTGAGCGCAAAATCAATCCTATCCGTCGAGGCCGAGGCGTAAAAATCGGCGCCCACGTTGGCCGACAGCCGGCTCACCGTGTCGAGGGGCACGTTCACGATGATGGCCGGGGGCACGTCGGTGAGCTGCTGGGTGCCACGGCCGCCCTCCACGGCCCCGTGGCTGCCATCCTGCTGATAATAACCGCCGATGATGTCGATGGTGGCGGGCTCGGCGGCGCGGCTCACCGGCACCGGCGGCCCCAGGGGTGCCCCGTAGCCATCGATGCGGTTGGGGCTGAGCGTGGTGCCGGGCTGGGTTTGGGCCCGGGCCTGCATGGCCAGCCCGCTCAGCAGGATAAGGGTAGCGAAAAAGGCCTTCATACTGCGATACTCAAAATTAATTGCAGCCGCAGCCGCCGCCTACTTTGCCGCCGTTGGCCCCGCCGGCGCCCTCGCGGTAGCTTTCGAAGTTGGTTTCGGGCGCTTCCACCGGCTTGCTGGCCAGCTTCATGTCCTCGTCGTTCAGGTAGGCTTTCTGGTAGGCAGCCACCGACACGCAGCCCGGTAGCGCCAAGCCGCCGGCCAGCGCCAGCGCCGCTACTAGCCGTTTAGAAAAGGGAATTGGCATAAAAGTCAGGGACGTTGGGCGGCGGCGGGGCCGTGGTAATACTTGA
The DNA here is from genome assembly GCF_030580865.1 of Hymenobacter aranciens. GTDB lineage: Bacteria > Bacteroidota > Bacteroidia > Cytophagales > Hymenobacteraceae > Hymenobacter > Hymenobacter aranciens. Next base: position 30,669 of record NZ_JAUQSY010000012.1, read on the forward strand.
GCGCCATGCCGTTCGATACGAGCGTGCGGTTGTCGTCGGTAATCAGCGTGCAGGCCACATTCTGCAGGCGGTTGATGAAGGCCAGGCCGGCTTCAGGACCTTTTACGAACACGACTTCATCGAGGCCGTCGGCCAGCTCCACATCGGGGCACACGATGGTGACCGAGCGCAAACCCACCGACGGGTAGCCCGTGCGCGGGTTGATAATGTGGCCGTACACGGTGCCGCCCACCGTGAAATACTGCTCGTAGTTGCCGGCCGTCACCACAGCCACGTCGGTCACGTCAATCCAGGCGGCCACGCTGCGCGGGTGGTCAGGGTCGCCGATGGCCACGCGCCAGAGCGAGCCGTCGGCCTGCCGGCCCCAGCACAGAATGTCGCCCGAGCCGTTGAGCAGGCCGCCCCGGATGCCCAGCCCGTCGAGCACCGCCCGCGCCCGCCGGATGCCGTAGCCCTGCAGGATGCCCGCCAGATTGATGCGCATCCCTTTTTCGGGCAGAAAAACCGTGTGCGCCCGGGCGTCGAGCTGGATTTTCTGCCAGCCGATGCGCCGCACCGAGGCCCGCACCAGCGCCGAATCGGGTAGTGCCGGGTGGGTCTGCCGGTCAAATTTATAGAGCTTGTCGGCGCTGGCAAAAGTGATGTCGAAGGCCCCGTCACTGAGCTGCGACAGCCGTATGGTGCGCTGAATGAGCTCGAAGGTTTCGGCATCGACCGCCACCGGGCGCAGGCCCGCCGCGCGGTTGATGCGGGTAATCTGCGAGGTAGAATCCCAGAACGACATCAGGTGGTCGATGCGCCGCACTTCGGCCAGACTGGCGCGCAGGGCCCGCTGCCCGGCCGAGTCGTCGGCCGCTACTACCGTGAACGTGAAGCGCGAACCCATCAGGTGGGCGCTGCGGGTGTAGCTGTGGGCCACCGGGGGGCTGGCCGGCGTCGGGCGGCTCCCAAGCAGTAGCAGGGCGGCCAGGACATAGGCGCCCACCGGCCGTAGCCGGCTCCAAAGCTGATAGTTAGGGAAAGCAGTCAAGGCGGGCGAGAAATTACGGCAGCGTCGGAACCACCTGCTTCAGATACGCCGTGAAGGCGGCCGGGCCACCGGCCAGGTAGCCGGTTTTGGCCAGCACCTTGCCCTCGGGCGAGATGATGACGACCAGCGGAAAATCACCCGCCCGGTTGAGCTGGGCGGCAGCGGCTTCGTTGAGCTTGAGCTGGGCGGCGCTGGGCTGGTTTTTCTTCAGGCGCGGAAAATCGAAGTGCGCCAGCACCAGCCGGTCTTTAGCGAAAGCCATAAAGTCGGGCTGCGCAAAAACCTCTTGCTCATACATGATGCAGGGCTTGCACCAGTCGGAACCCGAAAACACGACCAGCAACGGCCGGTTGGTAGCCCGCGCCTGCGCCTGGGCCGCGCTCAGGTCGCCGAGCCAGCCGGTGGGCACTTCGGCGGCTGGGGGAAGAAGTTGAACGGCCGCGATGCCCGGGCGCGCCGGAGCCAGCGCCAGCAGCATCAACCCCAAAACAACAGCCCGGAAACGGATGATAGCAGCACCAAATGCCATGCGAAAAAGAATTGTGTGATGTTCCGCTAACGGCCGGCAATGCCGTTGCGTTCAGCGGATTCAGCAAAGCTCCCGGGCTGGCATGAAGGCCGGATGAAGTCAGGGCCGCTGCTGCCGCACGGTCAGCACCTTGCCCTTCAAAGAAATTACTTCCAGCGTATAGTCGGGCGTGCCGCCGTCTTCCAGATGAATACGCAGGCGGTGCGGGCCGGTGGCGGTCCAGGTGCCGTCGCGGCCTTCGAGGCCGTCGGTGGGGGCAATGTCGTACTGCGTGAAGCGGCCGTAGGGCTCGATGGCGAAGCCCGTGCGGCCCCGCGCCGGCGGAAATTTGTAGGTGTTGGGGCGATACACGAGGGTGTCGCCCCGGTTTTCCTCGTGCGCGTTCAGCCAGGTGCCTTCCAGGGCTTTCAGGGAAGAAACCACGGGCTTGGAATCAGTAGCCTGACAGGCCGCTAGCAGCGCCAGCGGCAGCAGCAGGAGTTTGGCGGAGGGGTAAAACATAAGCACGAAGCAAAGAGGGTGGCGCAACGTAAAAGGGCCCTGTCGGGTGGGCGGGGCGCCCGCTTTTTTCGGGCTGGCCCCGCTGGTTTTACGTGGCTAAGCTACGCCCGGCCGTACTTTCGTTTTTCCTAAAGCCTTTTCGCAAGTGGACAACCGCGACCTTACCCGGGCCTTCAAGCTGGCCGCCCAGCTCATGGAGCTGCACGATGAAAACCCGTTCAAAATCCGCGCCATCGAAGGCACGGCCAACGCCCTCGACGCCCTGAGCTTCCCGGTGGCCGAGGTGGAGCGCGCCGGCCTGCCCGACCGCACCGGCCTGAGCAAAACCGCCGCCGCCAAGGTGGCCGAGCTGCTCGATACCGGCACGTTCTCGGACCTGCAGCGCCTGCTCGAAATCACCCCGCCCGGCGTGGTCGAGCTGCTGAACATCAAAGGCATCGGCCCCAAGAAAGTGCGCGCTTTGTGGCGCGAGCTGGGCATCGAAACCCCCGAGGCCCTGCGCGAAGCCGCCGAAACCGACCAGGTGAGCAAGCTCAAAGGCTTTGGTAAAAAGACGCAGGACGCCATCCTCGAAGCCCTGGAATTTGCGGGCCAGAGCAAGGGTAAGCTGCTCTATCCGCAGGCCGAAAACCTGGCCGAAGCGCTGGCCGCCCGCCTGCGCGAAACCCTGCGCACCGACCAGGTGGCCATCGCCGGCGAGCTGCGCCGCCGCCTCGAAACCGTGGAAACCGTGCGCCTGGTGGCCGCTACCGCCAACCCCGCGCCGGTACACGCGCTGCTCAATGCCTCGGCCGGCCTGCTGGCCGACCCGCGCCGCTCGGGCCCCTGGGCCTGGCGCGGCACCGCCACCGACTCCGGGGTAGGGGTGGAGGTGCTGCTGGTGCAGCCCGAAAACTTTGCCACCGAGGTGTTTTTGAACTCGGCTGCCGAGGGGCATCTGGACGAGCCGCTGGCGCAATCCGCCACGCTGCGGCAGCTGGCGCGGCGCGAGAAATTCCAGCAGGAAGAGGCGCTGTATGAACGCGCCGGCCTGCAATTTATCGTGCCTGAATTGCGTGAGGGACTGGGCGAAATCGGCCTGGCCGCCGACAAAAAGCTCCCGCACCTGCTGGAGGACGCCGACCTGCGCGGCTCGCTGCACAACCACAGCACCTACTCCGACGGCAACCACACACTGCGCGAAATGGCCACCTGGCTGCGCGACCACGGCTACGAGTACCTGGGCATCTGCGACCACTCGCAGGCCGCCCATTATGCCAACGGCCTCAGCGTGGAGCGGGTGCGCCAGCAGCACCAGGAAATCGACAAGCTGAACGCCGAATTGGCGCCCTTCCGCATCTTCAAGGGCATCGAAAGCGACATCCTCAGCGATGGCGCCCTCGACTACCCCGCCGAGGTGCTGGCGAGCTTCGATTTCATCGTGGCCTCCATCCACTCGAACCTGAAAATGGACGAGCAGAAGGCCACCAACCGCCTGCTGCGGGCCATCGAAAACCCCTACTGCACCATGCTGGGCCACCCCACCGGCCGCCTGCTGCTGCGCCGCCAGGGCTACCCCATCAACTACAAAGCCGTCATCGACGCCTGCGCCAAGCACCAGGTTATCATCGAAATCAACGCCAACCCCTGGCGCCTCGACCTCGACTGGCGCTGGGTGCGCTACGCCCTCGACCAGGGCGTGCAGCTGAGCATCAACCCCGACGCCCACCACACCGACGGCTACGCCGACATGCGCTACGGCGTGCTGATGGGCCGCAAAGGCCACCTCACCAAGGAGATGACCTTCAACGCAAAGTCGGTGGACGAGGTGGCGGCGTATTTTGAGCAGCGCAAGGCGGGCATCAAGCCGCCGCTGGAGTTTAAGGAGTCGTTGTTTGGGTAGAGCATGAGAGAACGAAAACTCCCCTCCTTGGAAAGGAGGGGATGTTTTCGCGTAGCGAAAACGGGGGTGGTTCGCCCGGTCGCGCCGTTAGAGCTCGTTTGTATGAGTAATTAATTTCCTATCGGCGTGTGAGCCCTGCCGACGTCCAACCACCCCAGCCAAGCCTGCGGCTTGGCGTCCCCTCCTTGAAAAGGAGGGGAGTTTCGTTCTCATGAAAATCCTCGTCCTCCGCTTTTCCTCCATCGGCGACATCGTGCTGACCACGCCGGTGCTGCGGGCGCTGGCGCAGCAGCTGCCGGGCGCGGCCGTGCACGTAGCCACCAAGCCCGGCTACCGGGGCCTGCTGGAGCCCAACCCCTACGTGGCCAAAGTGCATTGCCTGACCGGCAGCCTGAACGACCTGGTAAGCGAGCTGAAAGCCGAGCAGTTCGACTTCATCGTCGACCTGCACAACAACCTGCGCACCCGCCTCATCAAGCTGCGGCTGGGGGTGAAATCGAGTAGCTTCGACAAGCTGAACTGGCCGAAGTGGCTGCTGGTAAATCTGAAAATCAACCGCCTGCCCGACGTGCATATCGTGCAGCGCTACCTGGCGGCCGCCGCGCCGCTGGGCGTGCGGGACGATGGCCAGGGGCTTGACTATTTCATCCCCGAAGGCCAGGAGGTGGACGTAAAAACCCTGCCGCCCGCCTTCCACCCCGGCTACGTGGCCGTGGCCATCGGCGCGCAGCACGCCACCAAGCGCCTGCCGCTGGCCAAGCTGGTGGAGCTGTGCCAGCGCCTGGCCCCGCGCCCCCTCATGCTGCTCGGCGGCCCCGAAGATGCGCCGGTGGCCGAGGCAATACTGGCTGCTATGAAGGACGTAGCTGCTCATTCACCCATTCGCCCATTCACCCATTCGCCCATTGAAAACGGCTGCGGGCGCTACTCGCTGCATCAGTCGGCCTCGCTGCTGCGGCAGGCCAGCTTCGTGGTGAGCCACGACACGGGCCTGATGCACATTGCGGCCGCCTTTGGCAAGTTGATTTACAGCGTGTGGGGCAATACAGTGCCCGAGTTCGGCATGTATCCGTTTCGGACCGAGTTTGAGAAGCTGGAGGTGCTGGGGCTGCCCTGCCGGCCCTGCTCCAAAATCGGCTTTGCCAAGTGCCCGCAGGGGCATTTCCGGTGCATGCAGGAGCAGCAGCTGGACCGGGTCTGGCCCAGCGTGTAACGCCGACCTGCGGTTCGCCTTACTTCGCCTCCCGCGTGAAGGCAATGAGCAGGGCCCCGCCCGCCATCAGGGCCGCGCCCAGAATCACCTGCCAGGTTACTTTTTCCTTCAGAAAAAACACGGCCAGCAGGATGGAAAAGACCAGCGAAATCTTGTCGAACGACGAGGTGCGCGAGGCCTGCCCCAGCTTGAGGGCCTGAAACGAAAACAGCGACGAGGCGCAGGTAAGCACCCCCGCCGCGATGAGAAACACCCAGGTGCGCCGGTCGATTTCGCCCACCTGCTTCAGGTGCCCCTGCCAGGCCACCACGCCCCAGGCCACGGCCACTATCAGCACCGACTGCACGGCAAACACCACACTGGATTCCAGGTTCTTTACGCCCACCTTCGACAGCGTAACCACCACGGCGGCCAACAGCGCCGCCACCAACGAAAAAACAACCCACATACGAACGAGAAACAGAGCGTGAGCTAGTCGATACGCAACCGCGGCCTACATCGCCGAACCCGGGCCGGACCGGCGGCGCTATATTGCAAGCTCGCTTACCCCCGCTTTTGCCATGAACCCCAAGCTCTGCCAGCACCTCGCGGCCCTCACCGAAATCCGCCCCGCCACCACCCAGGTTTGCGCCGAGTGCGTGGCTCTGGGCGACACCTGGGTGCACCTGCGCGTGTGCCAGGCCTGCGGCCACGTGGGCTGCTGCGACGACTCGAAAAACAAGCATGCTACCCGGCATTTTCAGGCCACGCAACATCCTGTTATTGCCTCGGCCCAGCCGGGTGAGCGCTGGCTGTGGTGCTTCGTGGACGAGGCCTTTGCCGAATACTAGCATCAGGTCCCTGGTGCCGTAGAAAGTCGGAAAAGTGCTATCAAACGCCGGGAAAGTGCTCCCGCTGACCGTTTCATGTCACCCGCTGAGCGTTTGAAAGCTCCCGGTGGGCCATCGAAACCACCCGCTATTCTTGCGTAAGCTCCCGCTGGGGGCGGGATAATGGCCGCTAGGCCTTTACGACCTGCCGGCGCCAGTTTGATGGCTACCGGCCGGCCTTTGGGCCGGGGGTGGTGAAAAATGAAAACAACTCCCTATATTCGGCCCGTGCTTCGAGTGAAGTGCTAGCCCCTAGGGGGTTGTGTCTTTCTTTTTTTACTGGATTGTAGTCATGCGTGAGGTTCCGATTGTTGCCGATTTTAACATGTCGCAAAGCGACCTGGTCACGGTTAGTTTCGAAAAGCAGCTTTTCATGGTGCGTGATGCAAAAGAGCTGGAGGGGCGCGGCATCCCGCTCAAGCGCATCACCGATTTTAAAGGCCAGATTACCGATTTCACCGCGCTGCCCACCGACGGCGAGCTCGACCAAACCAAGCAGGAGGCTACCGACCGCAAGGACGCCGCGCAGCGCGACCTCATCACCCAGCTGCAAATCGTGATGGGCATCGTGGGCACCGTCGACAAGCCCAGCACCTCGGGCTACAAGAAGTTTGGCACCGCCGGCCTCGACAACGCCAGCGAGGGCGACCTACACCTCGGCATCATCCGCGCCGTGCGCGTGGGCCGCGCCAGCCTGGACAAGTACGCCGCCAAAGGCCTCACCGCCGACCTGCTTACCGAGCTCGAAACCCGCAACGCCACCTTCCTCACCCGCCTCGGCGAGCAGCAGGACGCCGAAACCGCCCGCGGCGAGGCCGCCGATGCCCGCATCCGGGCCGCCAACGCCCTCTACGCCGAGCTGATGGACATCTGCGGCACCGGCAAGGCGCTGTATGCGCAGACCAATGCCCGGAAATTTGACGATTATATTGTGAATGACACCGAGCCGGCGGATGTGAAGCCGGAGGCGTAGCCAGTAACGCAATAAGGTGGACTGCCACCAATAAGAGCGCAACTATTGCTGGCCAGTTGGTGTATATTTGCAACGAAAGTCGTTGCAACTGGCAGCGTCAACATCAAAAAATAAGGGGCCGAACCTCGCGGCCCAGCCCCTTACCCTACTTAATCCAGTGTTCGGCGGCCGATAAGGCTCCACCGCTCACTAGAAACCAAAAGAGCCATTTGACCAGCCCTTCGGGTATTCGGAAATCAAGTTTGAACCTGACTTCCGATTTCACACGGTCCTTTTCCATTTGAGTACGGATTTAGGTGTGTAACCACCTTCTTCCTGAACCCCTGGCGTCGCCTAACGCCGGGGGTTCGCCGTTTATAGGCAACCGCGTTGGCGAGGTGTATCCCGTGCGTTGACCCAAAGTAACGGCAGGTTTTGGGAAAGTTGTAAAACACGCAAAAGGCCCGGCTAACTACTTAGCCGGGCCTTCTTGTGAATTCTGTTTTACTTTAAAAATGGATTTTCAGCATTTGCAGCCAAGAACACATGATTAAGAATGGCAGCAAGTGCTATGTGAGTGTCTTCTACAGCGTATGCCCCTTTTAATTCACTGTATTCAAACTGATACTCACGAACCAAGTGCTCTATGCTTAGCCCTGCAGTTACGCATTTATGGAGGATAGCAGCTTTCTGAGGCAATGTGGTTTCACTCCATTCATGAGCATAAGGGTCAAAACAGGTTCGTAAGCTAGAATGCTGATGAGTACCCAGTACTTTTTCTACTTGCTCCTGGTAATGCATACTGAAGATTGCTGATTAGAGAACGGCAAACTTACCCAATCTTGCTAAACCCGCAGTACGAGTGCAGCACCGCCGGCAGGTTAATGCCGTCGCTGGTCTGGTTATTTTCCAGCAGCGCGGCCACGATGCGCGGCAGCGCCAGTGCCGAGCCATTCAGCGTGTGCAGCAATTGCGTTTTGCCACCCTCGGCGCGGTAGCGGCACTTGAGGCGGTTGGCCTGGTAGGTCTCAAAGTTCGAGGCCGAGCTCACTTCGAGCCAGCGGCCCTGGGCGGCGCTCCACACCTCCAGGTCGTAGGTCAGGGCCGAGGTGAAGCTCATGTCGCCGCCGCAGAGGCGCAGCACGCGGTAGGGTAGCTCCAGCTTCTGCAGCAGGTTTTCGATGTGGGCCACCATGCCATCCAGCGCTTCGTAGCTGCGCTCGGGCTCCGTGATTTGCACGATTTCCACCTTGTCGAACTGGTGCAGGCGGTTCAGCCCGCGCACGTCGGCGCCCCACGAGCCAGCCTCGCGGCGGAAGCAGGGCGTGTAGCCGGTGTTCTTGATGGGCAGCTTGTCCGTCGCGATGATTTCGTCGCGGTACAGGTTGGTGATGGGCACCTCCGAGGTTGGAATCAGGTACAGGTTGTCCTGCGCGTCGTGGTACATCTGGCCTTCTTTGTCAGGGAGTTGGCCGGTGCCGTAGCCGCTGGCCTCGTTCACCAGGATGGGTGGCTGGATTTCGGTGTAGCCGGCGTCGCGGGCCTCGTCGAGAAAGAAGTTGATAAGCGCGCGCTGCAGGCGGGCGCCCTGGTTTTTGTACACCGGGAAGCCCGCGCCGGTGATTTTGATGCCGAGGTCGAAGTCGATGATGTCGTATTTCTTAATCAACTCCCAGTGGGGCTGGGCATCGGCGGGTAGCGCGGGTTTCTGGCCGCCTTCGCGCACCACCTCGTTGTCGGCGGCCGAGCGGCCTTCGGGCACGCTGGCGTGAGGCAGGTTGGGCAGCTTGTAGAGGAGTTGCTGCTGCTCGTGTTCCACCTGGGCCAATTCTTCGGAGGCGGTTTTGGTATGCTGCTTGAGCTCGGCGGTGCGGGCCTTGAGGGTTTCGGCGCCGGCTTTGTCGCCGCTTTTCATCAGCTGGCCGATTTGGCGGGCCAGGTCGTTGGCCTCGGCCTGGGCCGAGTCGTGCGAGGTCTGGAGCTGGCGGCGGCGTTGGTCGAGGTCGAGGATGGCGGCCACATCGGCCGCGGCGGTTTTGTAGTGTTTTTTGGCAAGGCCGGCCAGCACGCGGTCGGTTTGCTCTTTGATGACGGAAACTTGCAGCATGAGAAAGATGCGTGTAAACTAGGGCAAAGGTAGGACTTGCGGCCCCGGTGCGCCGCACGTCACCAGTTAATTTGGCCCGGGAAGGCGCTTTTGCCCCTTTCCAGGCACATCTAATTTGGCAGTTTGGCCGTAATGCGCTAACATTGCGCAAGCAACTGGCCGTCGGGGCCGGTCCGGCGGGGCTTAGCCTCCGCTAGCGACCCGCCTGATTTGCGTTTTTCCGCGGTCCTGTTCAGCCCTTTTTTACTGTTTTAGCGTGTTGCGCCCGAAGCTGCCGAGTGGCAGTAGGCGCTTGCTGCGAATGTTTTAGCGCAGCCCGGCCGGGTCCCGGCCTCCCCCATTCCCCTCGTGTTGCGTCAACCGCCCCGGCGCCCGTTGCGCCGCTTCCCGACGATGTTTCCCCCTTATTCCCTGTATGTACACCATTAACGAGTTGAAGGACCGGCTGCTGTCCGACCTCAAGGAAATTGCCGAGCGCATGAACGTGGGCAATTTTAAAAAGCTCACCAAGCAGGAGCTGATTTACAAAATCCTCGACCAGCAGGCCCTCAACCCCAACGTGCCGGTGCCCTCCGACGAGCCCGCCCAGCCGGCTCCGGCGGTCAAGCCCGCCGCCAGTCAGCGGCCAGTAGCGCCCGCCAAAGCCGCGCCGCGCAACCAGTCCCGCCGGCCTGCCGTCCCTGTCATTGAGCAGCCTTTCAGTGATGTAGGGCCGCCTACTGCCGATGCTCCCGTTGCTGCTACGCCTGCCGCCCCGGCTACGCCTGCCGCCCGGCCCATTCGGCCGGCCCGCGCTCCGCGCCCCGCTGCGGCGGCCGCTGTTGAAACGCCCGCTACGCCGCAGCCGGAAACCCCAGCCGCTCCGCAGTTTGTCGAGCCCATTGAAATGGCGGCTGCTGTAGTTGCCCCCATCGAAGTGGCTGCGCCGGTTGCTGCTCCTGAAGCTTCCGCTCCTGAAACGGCCGATGCTTCGGAAACCTTGGCGGCCGACGCCGCTACCGATAACAACCAGCCCCGCCGCGAGCGCCGCGAACGTGTGGACCGCGCCGGCCGCCCCATCAACTACGAAGCCCGTGCCGCCGAAGCTGCCGCCCAGGCCGCCGCTCCTGCCGAAGCGGCCGAGCCCCGCTCCGATTTTGGTTCGGGCGTAGGCCAGGCCGATATGGAGCCGCGCCGCGAAAGCCGCGCCGACCGTTTTGAGCGCGACAACCGCGACCAGCGCGACGGCCGCGACCAACCCCGGGACGGCCGCGATGGCCAACGGCGCAACGACCAGCCCCGCGATGGCCGCGAGCGCCGCAACGACCAGCCCCGCAACGACGCCCCCCGCGAGCCGCGCCCCAACGACCAGCCCCGCAACGACGCCCCCCGCGCCGAAGGCAGCCCCGCTCAGGACGGCCAGCCCCGCGCGAGCCGCGAAGACCGGTTTGCCCAGCGCGACCGGGAACGGCAGGAGCGCCGCCAGCAAAACGGCGGTGAACAGCCTCAGCAGCAGCAAAACCAGCCGCGTCCGCAGCGCCAGGAGCTCGATATGGTGGTGCCCGGCCACGGCACCTTCGAGCTGATGCCCGACGGCGGCTACGGCTTCCTGCGCTCGCCCTTCTATAATTATCTGGCCTCGCCCGACGATATTTTTGTGTCGACGCAGCAGGTGAAACAGTTTGCGCTGAAAGCCGGCGACACGGTGGTGTGCACCATTCGCCCACCGCGCGAAGGCGAAAAATACTTCGCCCTCGTGAACGTGGAAAGCATGAACGGCCGCAGCGTGGAGGAAGTCCGCGACCGGGTGCCCTTCAGCCACCTCACTCCGCTCTTCGCCGATGAGAAGCTGAAACTTACCAGCAAGCCCACGCAGATTAGCACCCGCGTGCTCGATTTGTTTGCGCCCATCGGCAAGGGCCAGCGTGGCCTCATCGTGGCCCAGCCCAAGACCGGTAAAACCGTCCTGCTGCAGGAAATTGCTAACTCCATCGCCGAAAACCACCCCGAGGTGTACCTCATGGTGCTGCTCATCGACGAGCGCCCGGAGGAAGTAACCGACATGGCTCGCACCGTGAAGGCCGAAGTGCTCAGCTCGACCTTCGACGAAACGGCCGACCGCCACGTGAAAATCGCGCAGATGGCCCTCGACAAAGCCCGCCGCCTCGTGGAGTGCGGGCACGACGTAGTGATTCTGCTCGACTCCATCACCCGCCTGGCCCGGGCTTATAATACCGTGCAGCCCAGCTCGTCGCGCATCCTTTCGGGGGGTATCGACGCCGGGGCGCTGCAAAAGCCCAAGCGCTTCTTCGGCGCCGCCCGCAACATCGAAGGGCCGGGCTCGCTCACCATCATCGCCACGGCCCTCATCGACACGGGCTCGAAGATGGATGAGGTGATTTTCGAGGAATTCAAGGGCACCGGCAACATGGAATTGCAGCTCGACCGCAAGCTGGCCAACAAGCGCGTGTTCCCGGCCATCGACATTCCGGCCTCCGGCACCCGCCGCGAAGACCTGCTCATGAGCAAGGACGAGCTAAACCGGGTGTGGGTGCTGCGCAAGTTCATGTCGGACATGACGGCCACCGAGGCCATGGAATTCCTCAAGGACCGTATCAAAGGCACCCGCGACAACGAAGAATTCCTGCTGGCGATGAACGGCTAAGCTGCCACTCGTCAGGCCAAAAAAAGCCCCGCGTCGACTATCGGCGCGGGGCTTTTTGTTATCGGAAAAATAAAGCGGCAGCTAGTCGCCGACCTGCTCAAAATTATAGAGCAGCCCGCGCACACGGTAGTCGGGAATGCCCGAAACGTAGGGCGGATAAAAGCGGCCGTGCCGCGAATACAGCCCGTAGAGGGCAATGCAGCGGCTGTTGTAGAAGTTGTCGAACTCCGTGACGATGGGGTTGGCCCAGTGAATGGTTTCGCCGTGTTTGTAGCGCTGCTGCAGCTGCGGCATAGAAACGGGCTGGTAGTCGTCGTTGAGGCTCAGCCAGAGGGTGTTGGAGTCGACCATGAGCCAGCCTTTTTTGGTCTTGACTTCCGAAATGGCGTGGCTCGAAACGTGGTGTAGCAGGATGGTGGTGTAGGCGTGCACGTTGGGCTCGCGCTCAAACATCGCCAGGTGGCGGTTGGGAAACCCCAGGTAGGTAAAGATTTTTTCCAGCACCCGGCTGCGGTCATAGCACATGCCGGTGCGGCCGAGGTAGAGCTGCTTGGGCTCGCGCGGCTGCCCTTCGGGAATTCCTTCCCAGCCGGTAGTGCGCTTATGCACGGCCTGTTGAGCATGCTCAATCAGGCGAATTTGCTCTTCGAAGCTTAGCGTGGGAGCAATGCCTTCGGGTACGCCAGGCAGGTAGAGGTGAATGTACTGCCGGTCCTCATCGGTGAGGGTGCGGTCAACATTACAGTAGCTGATAAAGGCCAGCAGCACCAATGCCGCCGTAGCCCCCAGCCATTTCCTAAACTTCCATAGCTGACGAAACCGGTTGGCTTTAGCTGGCCGCGCCTGAACAACGACAGTATTAGGCATGAGCAAAGTCGAGGGTGCAGTTTGGAAAGAGAGTGTACCGTCTGGTAAATTGACCATAATGCAGAATGAAAGGTAAAGTTTGTTTCAAGAAGGGTGAGGTAAAGTTGCCCTCAATTGGGCGAGCCAAGCAAACGAAGGCGAAATATAGCCCATTTTAGCTAAAAAACCGCAGTAGGGTAAGTGTCAAAACCGGAATAGTACCAAGAAAAAGTGGCTTGACGCAGTTTTGGATGATAAATGGGCTGTCTATTTCTGGGAATCGGGCCGTGAGACCACTACAACTGCGGCAATAGCGACGATTGTTTCGGGTGGTGCAGGATAAAAGGCTCAAGTACGGCTGAAAATACCTGTGTGTCAACCTTGAATTTTTGGGTAAAGTTCAGTCAGGTAGTCAGTAACAGCTGCGCGATAAAGGCGCTACTCAAGCACAATGATGATACTTGATTCATACGCATGGTGTGCTCAAAGTCGGCCGCTGTGGGATTATGCCATACCTGCCAGGCCCAGCGGATAAATAAGGCTACCACTGGCCCGGTGGCCACCAGAAAAATGAGAATAGCCCGCGCATCCTGCCGCAGCCAGTGGGCCAGGGCCAGGGTAGCGGCCCCCGCCAGCAGCCCGACAGCCGCGAACACGAACGTGCCCCGAATGCCCAGCCGCAGGCTTAGGGTACGGTCGCCACGGCGAGCATCTTCCTGGTGCTGATATACCTGCGTGAGAGGATAGGAGCCGCACAAAAACAAGCTGCTCACTAGCGCCAGCAGCAGGTTGGTAGGCTCCAGCAGCTGCGGCACGGTAGCGCCCACGCCCACCTGAGTCATCAAAAACGTGAAGGCGCCCTGGAATATCACCACCACCAGCGTGCTGAGCAGTGGGTACTTTTTGAGCCGGATGCCGTCGTAGCTGTAGGCTTTGGAAACTAGCAGGTAAATAACCAGCAGGGCCGCAAAAACCGGCGAAATCAGCAGCGCCCCCAGCCCGGCCAACGCATCGAAAAGCCGCACGAGGTGCAGCAGCTCAGGCGTGACTTTGGGCGGGGTCTTAAGGCCGCCGATACTGTCTTCGTCCTTATCGTAGAAGGAGTTGTAGCCGTTGGAGGCGGGGTAGGCAAATAAGTGCAACACCACGAACACGGCCGCCGCCCGCCCCGCCGCCCACGGCCCGGGCAGGGCACTTAGCCCAAACCAGAACACGGGCATCAGATACAGCGAAAATGGGATGCGCAGCAGTGGCAGCGACCGGCGGTAAGCAGCTAGCATGGTGCAAAGGTGGGGCTACTTGGGCCAGCCGATGAGGTAGCTGACTTCGGCGCCCCAGCGGTGGCGCTTTTTGCCCACCTGCCAGGCAAATTTTTCGGTGTCGTCGGCCCGCCGGGCCAGCGCCAGCAGCTCGGCTTCCGAATACAGCCGCAGCAGCGACACGGTGCCATCCCAGATGGTGCAGAGCGGAATGATGGGTAGCAAATAGGTAAAAACCAGTCGGCTAAAGCGAAATGGTTGGAAGAAAGGCGTCAGCAGCAGCTGCGCCAGGGGTAGCACGGTCCAGGCGGCGGCGTATTCCCACCAGCGCCGGCCTGCTCCTTCAAATATGCCGATGCCCGTGCCCGCCTGCACGGCGTCGTGCAGCAGGCTTTCGGCGGCGCGCGGCGCAAAGTGATGAAAGGCCGAGAAAATAACCCGGAAGCCGACTAACTCCCTGGGTACCCGCAACGCATTAACCGGCCGGCTTTCGTGACCAATGGCGTGGTGCGTGTGCACGGCAAGGTCGGCCCAGGCGGCGGGCTGGGGGTAGAGGTCGGTGAGCGTAATGCGCAGCTGCGGGAATCCCTCGGTGCGCAGCGCCCGCCACAGCGTTTCGGTGCCGCCGCCGCTGCCGGCGCCCAGCTCCAGCAGCTGGCACTGCCCACTACGGCGCAGGGCCTCGGCCAGTAGTGGCACAATGGGCTGATAGATACGCAGCGCCGAAATCATAAAGCGCAGGTAATCCATCATGCCCGAGCGAATGACGGCCGGAAACCAGGGTAAATCCTCAAACTCGAACAAACGTGGGCGCATGCAGCCCGCATACGCAGGTCGGCGCCGGAAAGCTATTGCGGCTGGGGGGCCGACAACAATTGTCGATGCACAAGTGGTGCTACCAGCAGCGCCGCCACGCCCCAGGGCCAGGTGCTGCCCGGCCCCGGCCACGACAGGAGCGGCAATACCAGCAGGTTGGCCAAGGCAAACAGCGCCAGCGTGCCACCCAACAGCGCCAACCAGCGGCCAATAGCCGGCCAAGAGCTAGCAGCCAACTGCCGTAGCAGCCAGCCATTCAATGGAATGACGAGGTAGGACGACCCGGCGGCAAAAAACGTGGATGTGCCCAGGTAGCACCAGTCGCTGAAATGCACTACGCGGTGGTAGCCGGCATAGAAGATGCTGCCGAGCAGCAGTGTAAGCAGCCATTGACGAACGAGAGGCGGCATTGTGTCAGGTGGTAGCGGTTGAGGTGGAGCGTAACCAGGGCCAGTAGAGCCACAACCCCGCCAGCCATGCTGCCGGTAAGTATGCCCACACGGGCCGGGAGGAAGCGTCGCGCCAGATGCTGCCAAAGTCACCGCTTGTCAGGAAAAGCATTGGCACTAAAAAAAACACAGTTAACCAGAACAACGCACTTATCAAGCGGTCAACGAATTCATCGAAACCGCTTATCCATCGAAAAATGAAGTATGCTGCCGGAATAACTGGTAGCGAAAAGAAGCCAGCAAAATAGCCGTAAAGCGGAGCTATTTCCGGTACAGCCAGTACATCCCCAGTTGGTACTATGCTTAGCCAGATACAGATGCCAAAGGTTCCAAGCACTACCGTAAGCAACCACAAGAGTGTCGCACGAAGAAAAGTGGGGGCAGGTCGGGAATTCATCAGTATTTTTTTGCGAAGCTAAAAGAATTTCCTCTAACTTTGCAGCACAAAGCACTTCGCTCCCTATGAAGCCCGCCGCCACGCCCGACCCACTCGCTCAGCTCACCGAAATCCGCGCCATCATGGAGCGCAGCTCGCGCTTTTTGTCGCTCTCGGGGCTGAGTGGGGTAGGGGCGGGCGTGGTGGGCCTGCTGGGGGCCGCCGCCGGGCATTTCTATTTGCAGGACCACTACCCGGCGGGCTACATCCACCTCATCAACGGCTCGGCGGCCGAGCGCTGGGCGGCGCTGCCCTTCCTGCTGCTGCTGGCGGGCGTGGTGCTGGGCGGGGCGCTGCTGCTGGCGGTGTACTTCACCTGGCGGCGCACGCACCGGCACGGACAGTCGCTGTGGAGCAGCATCACCAGGCGCTTGTTTGTGGCGCTGGCGCTGCCGCTGGTGACGGGCGGGCTGTTTTGCCTGCGCCTCTACCTGGGCGGCGACGCGGGCATGGTGGTGCCGGGCATGCTGGTGTTCTATGGCCTGGCGCTACTGAATGCCAGCAAGTACACGCTGGATGAGATTCGCTGGCTGGGTATCACGCAGATAGGGCTGGGGCTGGTGGCCATGCTGCAGCCGGGCTGGGGGTTGGTTTTCTTCGCCCTGGGCTTCGGGCTGGGCCATATTGGCTACGGCCTGCTGATGTATAACCGCTACGAGCGGGCCGAAACGGCCGGCCCCACGTCCTAACTTTGCCCCCGCGGCCTGCCGACTCGTGAAACACCTCATCCACACTCTCAACAAAGCGTTTGACCACCGCGTGCGGCTGGGCGTGATGGCCGTGCTGCTGGCCAACGAGTCGGTGAGTTTCAACGACCTCAAGGAAGTGCTCGACCTCACCGACGGCAACCTGGCCAGCCACGTCGCGGCGCTGGAAAAAGCGGGCTACGTGCTGGTGAGCAAGCAGTTCATTGGCAAAAAACCCAATACGACGTACAACGCCACGGCCGAGGGCAAGGCTGCTTTTCAGGAGCACCTAGCGGCACTGGAAAAGCTGTTACGACCATAAGTAGTTGATTTAAAAAAATAAAGTTGAAGTAAGGTAAAGGTTGTCGTTTGAAACGCCGGTTTTTCGGTGGGCGCAGTTGCTGGCGCTTTTTTTTGACTCTCATGCTTTGAAACACAAAGTTCTTTATTATGCACGTCAAATTCATCCTGCCCGCGCTCACCGAAGCCACCAACCCGTATTGGCGGCCCATCAAGTATTCGCTGTTTCCGCCGCTGGGGCTGGCCACGCTGGCCGCTTACCTGCCCGCCGACTGGGAGGCGGATTTGCAGGATGAGCACGTCGAAGCGCTACGGCTGGACGATACTCCCGACCTGGTTATCATTCAGGTGTACATCACCAATGCCTTCCGGGCCTACGCCCTGGCCGACCACTACCGGGCCCGGGGCAGCTACGTATGCCTGGGCGGCCTGCACGTGACCAGCCTGCCCGAGGAGGCCGCGCCGCACGCCGACAGCATCTTCCTGGGGCCAGGCGAGGAGACGTTTCCGACCTTCCTGGCCGAGTGGCGGGCGGGACGGGCGCAGCCGCGCTACGTGTCGGGCGCCGGGCGCACGCTGGTGGGCGTGCCGCCCATCCGCCGCGACTTGATTAAGCGCGAGCTGTACTTGGTACCCAACTCCATCGTGGTGACGCGGGGCTGCCCGCACCACTGTGACTTCTGCTACAAGGATGCGTTTTTTGAGGGCGGCAAGTCGTTTTACACCCAGTCCGTGGACGATGCGCTGGCCGAAATAAACCGCCTGCCGGGCCGGCACCTGTATTTTCTCGACGACCACCTGCTGGGCAACGTGCGCTTTGCCAGCGGCTTGTTTGAGGGCATGCGCGGCATGGGGCGGCTGTTTCAGGGCGCCGCCACGGTCGATAGCATTCTGCGCGACAATGGCCTGCTGGAGAAGGGCGCCCGCGCCGGGCTGCGCAGCTTGTTCGTGGGCTTCGAAACGCTGAGCCCGGCCAACCTGAAAGCCAGCAACAAGCCCCAGAACCTGGGCCGCGACTACGCGGCCGCCATCCGCCGGCTGCACGATTTGGGCATCATGGTGAACGGCAGCTTCGTGTTCGGACTCGATGATGACGGGCCCGACGTGTTCAGCCGCACCGTGGAGTGGGGTGTGCAGCAGGGCATTACCACGGCTACCTTCCACATTGCCACGCCTTACCCCGGCACGGCTTTCTACGGCGAGATGGAGCGGCAGGGCCGCCTGCTGCACCGCCGCTGGAACGAGTACGACACCCGCACCGTGGTGCACCGGCCCGGCCCACACCTCACCGCCGAGCAGCTGAAAGCCGGCTACGACCAGGCCTACCGCGACTTCTACTCCTGGACCAACATCACCAAGGCCAGCCTCGCCCACGACACGCTGCGCCACCAGCTCAAGCACTTCGCCTACGCCGGCGGCTGGAAAAAATTCGAGCCGCTCTGGAATTTCATGATAAAGTCGCGCCACCTGCACTCGATGCGCCCGCTGCTCGAAGCCATCCTGAGCAAGGTGCGCGGCACCGAGCCACGGACCGGGGTGGGGGAGGGGCCGACGACGCCGGCGGCCTCAGAAATGCTGCTGCCGCTGCCAGTATTGCAATGAATAAAATGGCCGGGTCGCCCTCCCAACAAGCCATGAATACACGGTCAAACGAAACGCTTACCCCTGGGCAGTGGCTGGCTGGAAGTTTCGGCTGGACGCTAAGCATTCTGGGTGGCTGGACTTTCCTCAACAGCATGGTGCTGGTGAGCCTGCGGAACATCACCTTGCCATACAGTGTATTGGCTTGGGAACTGCTGATTGGTAGTGCGGCTATTGCTCATGTGCTGCTGTGGTGGAAAGGGTTTGCCGGCTCATGGGGGGCGGGTACTGATGAATGGCTATTGGAGCTGGTTGCCAGGGTTTGGATGGCTGTTCTTGGCCTGTTCCAATTATTCAGCTTGCTTTTGTTGCTGGGGGCGTTAGGATTTATTTCTGGCGGCACGAACGAATCCAGCTGGTTTACAAATTGAAAAATGCAGCCTTGCCTAACCGCCAATATATCATGACCTTCACCGACGTCAAAACCTATTTCCAGGCTAACCGCCGCCACCGCGCCGCCCTGCCCTGGGCCGAGGCCTACCGCCTCACCCCGGCCGAGCACCGCGCCGTGCGCGCTTCGCTGCAAACCTTCCAGCGCGGCGAGGGCACCGGCGGCGACCACCTGCTGGCCCTGGCCCAGCGCTGGGCCGCGCCCGACTACGCGCCGGCCATGCGCCTGTTCATTCAGGAAGAAGAAGGTCATGCCGAGATGCTGGGCGGCTTCATGGACCAGCAGGGCATCCCGCGCCTGCGGGCGCACTGGCTGCACGAGGTGTTCCGGCACCTGGGGCGGCCGCTGGGCCTGGGCCATATGGTGCAGGTGATTCTGACGGCCGAAGTGGTGGCGACCATCTACTATCAGGCGCTGGGCCAGGCTACTAACTCGGGGCTGCTGCGCGACATCTGCCAGCGCATCCTGCACGACGAGGAAATGCACCTGGCCTTTCACTGCCTGGCCGTGCGGCAGCTGACGGCTGGCCGCAACCCGCTCAGCACCTGGCTGTGGCGGCAGGCCTACCGCGGCCTGATGGCGGGTACGGCGCTGGTGGTGTACCTGGCCAGCCGCCGCACGTTCCGGGCCGGGGGCTTCGGGCTGTGGCGCTTCGGCGCCGCCATTGCGGCCGAATATGCCCAAGTGGAGCGCATGCAGCAAACCGCCGACTTTGCGGACCTGCAGGGCTACCGGCTGATTATGGCGGACGACCTTCAACTCACCCATTACCAGCGATAAATCTCTTTTTTGTCTTTAAACTTTGAAACACAAAGTTCTTTAATAATGAATCCTGCTTTCCAACCCGGCGCGGCCGCCTGGCCGTCGGCCACTCCCGCCCAACCCGCCCCGCTGCCCCTCACGGCCGCCCAAAAACTACTGCTGCCGCTCGGCGCGCTGCTGTTCGACTGGCTGTTCTGGCTCGAAGGCACGGGCCTGAACGTGCTGGTGTTTACGATTTTTGTGGTGGCGGCGCAGTTGTACCTGCTGCCGCGCCATGCGGCGGCGCGGCGCTCGGGCTATTTCTGGCTGGCGGTGGCGGGCAGCCTGTTCAGCGCCGCGATGGTGGCGGTGTACGGCTCGGGCGCGGCGGGCCTGGCCACGCTGGCCTCGCTGGCCATGCTGCTGGGTTACGTCAACCAGCCGCACCTGAAACTGGTGCTCTACGCCGTGCTCACAGCGGGTGCCAACTGGCTGCAGGCCGGGCCGCGGGTGCTGCGCGGGCTGCGGGCGCCCCGGCAAAGCGGCGCGGGCCTGCGCCGGGGCTGGTTCTACGCCCGGTTGCTGCTGGTGCCGCTGGCGGTGCTGGTGGGCTTCCACCTGCTGTTTGCGATGGCCAACCCGCGCTACGACATGCTGAGCTATAAGGTAATGGCTAAGCTGATGGATTGGCTGTTGCTACTCATTCCCGACATATCGTTCGCGCATCTGCTGTTTTTCGCGCTGGGCTTTTTGCTCACAGCCGGGGCGCTGGTGGTGGTACCGGTGCACTACTTCGCCGACCACGAGTCGCGCTTCGGCGAATTCATTCGGCGGCAGCGCGATAGGGTGGCTTCGTTCGGCGTGCGGCGGCCCGATTTTTCCGCCAAGAACTTCCGCACGCTCGATTTGCGCAAGGAGTTTCTGGCTGCCGGGGCCGTGTTCGGGCTCGTGAATCTGCTGCTGCTGGTCGTCAACGCCATCGACATCAACTGGCTGTGGTTCGGCTTCGTGCCCAAGGCCAATTTCGACCTTGCGCAATTCGTACACGAGGGTACGTACGTGCTTATTTTCAGCATTCTGCTGGCGATGGGCATCGTGCTGTGGTTTTTCCGCCGCAACCTCAATTTCTACCAGCCCGGCCTGCCCTGGCTGCGCTGGGGTGCCACGGTGTGGGTGCTGCAAAACGCGGTACTGGCCATTTCGGTGGGGCTGCGCAACTACTACTACATCTGGCACAGCGGCATTGCCTACAAGCGTATCGGCGTGTGCTTCTTCCTGGTGCTGGTGTTTTTCGGGCTGGCTACGGTGCTGCTCAAAATATGGCAGCGTCGCTCGGCCTACTCGCTCATTCGCCTCAACTCGCTGGCGGTGTACGCGGTATTGCTGGCCCTGGCCGCCGGCAACTGGGAGCCCTGGATTGCCGGCTACAACCTGCAGCGCCGCTTCCCCAGCCTCGACATCGGCTTCCTGCTCGACATGCCCGGCCGCGTGCTGCCCGTGCTGCAGGCCCGTCGCGCCGTCATCGCCGAAGCCCGGCAACTCAACGTGGAGGATGAAAACGGCAACGTCACCAGCATCGACAATGCCGCCGCCCTGGCCCGCCTCGATATGGCCATCCGCGACTGGCAAGCCCACCACGCTGCCCGCCCCGACTGGCAAAGCCTGACCTGGGCTGCTTATCAAACCGCTGAAGCACTGCCACCGCATGAGTAACTCATTCGCTGGCGCGCCGCCCGCCAATCTGGCCCAGTGGCTCGGGCGCAGCCTGGCCGGCGTTGCGGCCTGTGTGCTGGCCTGCGGCGGGCTCTGGTATCTCATTGTCGAACGGGCTGATGCCATGTGTGTTTCCTGCGGCACCAGCGGCTTGCTGGTAGTGCTTACCCCGGCCCTGCTGCTCGGGCAGTGGCTGGCATTCAGGCAGGGGCTGTCGCTGTTTAAGCCCGCCAGCGCCGGCCCCACAAAGGCCCCGGCTGGCATCGAAGTAATAGCCTGTCTATGGTGCCTTTTTCAACTGCTGCTCCACGGCTGCTGGGGCTGTCTGAACCTCGTGCTGCTGCTCTGTACCCTGTTGGCAGTGGGCGACCCTAATCCTGGTTTACACTTTTAGTCAGGCAGTAAGCTGTCAATTCACTTCTCAACTTCTTCTTATGGAATCCCTCTCTCAATTCGGCTTTACTCTTCTAGGAATCCTCTTCTGCGCCGGCGACGTGGCAGCGCTGGGCGTGCTGCTTACCTGGCAGGAGCGGGCCCCTTCGCCCTTGGTGCGGCGCATGCGGCTGCTGCGCGGCGTGCTGCCGGGCGCGCTGGTGCTGGGCGCCCTGCTGCTGCTGGCCCTGGTGCAAACCATGCTGCTGTGGTCGCGGCAGTAGCAATTCTCAAATTTCCAGTTAGTTATGGCTGCTGTTAATCATCAGGAGCTGCCGCGTCGCAGCGTCCTGCAGCGCGGGCTGGCCCTAGCCCAGCAACTCAAAGACACAGCAAATATTCTGCTGTTTCTTGGCAATGGCTACCTCTTCTTCGGCATCTTGGGAGGAATTGGCATTCCCGGCCTCATCCTATATTACCTGCGCTGGAAGCTCCTGCGCCGCACCGGCGACCCGACGGCGACGATGGTGCTCTGGGCGCTGAGCCTGCTCCACGAATTGCTCTGCCTGATAATGTTTTACTGCGACCACCCGCACAGTTCCGGCGGAGAAATGAGCACGCCGCTCGAACACTGGGAACCGCTCTACTTGTTGGGCGTCGTCATCTGTTGCGGCGGGCTGGCTGACCTGCTTATCAATCAGCCCGCCGCTGAAACCGTGGAGTAAGGGCCATTTCCGGCTCGTACCATCTCTCTCTCATGAAACCCGCTACCTCCCTGCTTCGCCGCCTGTTTCCCAGCTGGCCGGTGCCGCCGCCCGCGCTATGGCTCACCGGGGCAGCCGGCCTGGGCTGCCTGCTGTGCTTGTGCTTCGGCCGCGAGCTCTGGACCGACCCAAAACCCGCGGAACGCTGGCTGTTTACGGCCTGGTGCCTGCTGATGCTGGCGGCCATCGGGCAAACGCTGCACCTGCTCTGGCGCTGGCTGGCTGCCTACCCGGGCCCGCGCTGGATGGCCCTGCTGCTCCGGTTGGGGCTGCTGGGGGCCACGGTAGCTGCCGTGCTGCCCGGAATTGTATTGCTGGCGTTGGCGGTGTTCAGCTTTTTCAAGCCAGTGCTCAATTTTTAAATTGAAATTGTGATTCTTCGAATGCCATTGATTAGCTTGGCGGCTCTATTCACTGCTGCCTTGCGTCATGGCCCACACGCTGCTTCTCTGGGTATTGTTCCTCGCGCTCCTCGCCGAGCTGGCGCTGACGGGCGGTGCCTTTTTCGCGCCCGCCTTCACCATGCAGCAGTTCGAGCTGACGTATGCGCCCGAAATGGCGTTTCTCACCTTCCTCGCAGGCTGGCTGCTGCTGTTTGTGTCGGCAATTATTGCAGTGGCTTTCGGGCAGCTGTGGCAGCGGCGGGCCCGCTACGCCACGCTGTGCTACCTGCTGGGCTTCTGGTGGCTGGCTATTGGGCTGGGGCTGTTTCTGCGCTTTCAGCGGCCCGAATTCCTGCTGCTCGACTCGCTCACCGGCCTGCTCGTCGTCGTGCTCACCTGGCGCTGCCAGGCCAGCCGCATGCTGACGCGCCGCTACTGAGTATATTGCCAGCGCTTTGTTCTCTCCCATTGCGCCCGCGCCATGCCTCATTCCCACCACCACCCGCTGCCCTCGCTGCCGAAGCTCTCGCGCATCGGCCGCGGCCTAGCCGCCCTGCAGGTCGCCAAAGAAACGCTGACCATCATTTTTCTGGGCTTGCCGCTGGTGAAAGCCGTGCCGCTGGCGCTGCTCACGGCGCTGCCGGGCGTGGTGCTCTACCTGCTGCACTGGCACCTGGTACTGGGCCGCCCGCCCCGCCGCCTGGCCGTCATCGTCTGGATTTTTACCCTGATTGACGAGGCCTGGGGCCTGCTCTTGTTCGGCGAATTTGAACACGCCACGAAAGGGCAGGTGCGGTTTATGTACTGGAGCTATTTCGTGGGCCTGGCCATTATTATCACCGCCTTGCTCGAAATCGGCTGGCGCTGGCAGCGCCAACGGGCCAAGGCGCGGCGCAATGTGCACCACCACGCCATCGCCGCTGCCCGGGGCCGGCAGTAAGGTGAAATCAAACCGCCCTGCCCGGTGTTAAAATGCCCCGGCCCCCGGCCGCTGGTATATTTGCCCCGTTTCCACTCTGCTGCCTTCGCATGGCCGATTCCAACCCGCCGACCTCCCCCCGCTCTGCCCCCAAAAAGCCAGCCCCGCAAAGCCGCTGGCCGCGCCGGTTAGTCCGCTGGGCCTGGGTGGCTTTCGTGGTAGGGGTGATTTTCTTTCTGGTGTATCCTTTTATGGTGAGCACCAACTTCATGTTCCTCTTCGGTAAGTCGCCGAGCCTGGCCGAGCTGGAAGACCCCAAAGTCGAGCAGCCCTCGCAGCTCTTCACCGCCGACGGCGTGCTCATCGGCAAGTATTTCCGCGAAAACCGGGTGCCGGTGACGCTGAATAAGATGTCGCCCATGCTCATCAAGGCGCTGGTAGCCACCGAGGACGTGCGCTTCTACGAGCACTCCGGCATCGACGCCACCTCGCTGGTGGGCGCCGTGTATTCCAACCTGCGTGGCGACAAGCGTGGCGGCTCCACGCTCACCCAGCAGCTGGCCAAGAACCTCTACAATACCCGGCGCGGCGAAACCCGCGGCGGCCTCGGCTACATCCCCGGCGTAAGTCTCATCGTGGCCAAAACCAAGGAATGGCTGACCGCCGTAGAGCTCGAAGAGCGCTACACGAAGGAGGAAATCCTGCGCATGTACCTGAATACCGTGGAGTACGGCTCGAAAGCCTACGGCATCAAGGTGGCGGCCAAAACCTACTTCAGCACCTCGCCCGACAGCCTCAACACCGAGCAGGTGGCCACCCTCGTGGGCGTGCTCAACAACCCCACCGCCTACAACCCGCGCTTCCACCCCGAAGCCTCCCGCAAGCGCCGCAACGTGGTGCTCGACCGCATGGCCCAGGCCGGCGTCATCACCGAGGCCGAGGCCAAACGGCTGCAGCCCCAGCCCATTGTCCTGAAATACCAGGTCGAAAAGCACATCGACGGCCCCGAAACCTACTTCCGCTCGGCCATCAGTCAGGCGGCTAATAAGTGGTGCGAGGCCAACGGCTACGACCTCTACCGCGACGGCCTGCGCGTGTACACCACCATCGACTCGCGCATGCAGGAGCACGCCGAGGCTGCCCTGCACGAGCGCATGAAGGCCCTGCAGCGCAGCTTCGACAACTTCTGGCGCAACAAGGGCAAGCAGCCCTGGGTGGACGAAAAAGGCGACGAAATCCCCGACTTCATCGCCACCCAGATGAAGCGCACCGAGGCCTACAAAACCCTGGCCGCCCGCTACAAAAACGACCCGGCGAAGCTCGAAGAAGCCCTGAATACCAAGCGGCCGATGAAGGTATTCACCTGGAAAAAAGACGACAACGACACCACCCTCGTCATGTCGCCGCTCGATTCGCTGGCCTACTACAAGCACTTCCTGCAGGCCGGTATGATGAGCATGGACCCCTTCACCGGCTATATCAAGGCCTGGGTGGGCGGGCTCGACTACCGCTTCTTCCAGTACGACCACGTGAAGCAGGGCCGCCGCCAGGCCGGCTCCACTTTCAAGCCCTTCGTGTACCTCACGGCCCTCGACAACGGCTACTCGCCCTGCGACCGCATCCGCGACCAGCGCGTGACCATCAACTACGTCGAAGACGGCAAGCCCATGCAGTGGGAGCCCGACAACGTGACCCGCGAGTTCACCGGCATCAACATGACCCTGCGCCACGCTATGGCCCGCTCGGTGAACTCCGTGACGGCCCAGCTCACCGAGAAAGTAGGCTGGGAAAACGTGGCCAAGTACGCCCACAAAGTCGGCATCACCAGCCCCTTGCTGCCGGTGCCCAGCATCGGCCTGGGCTCGGCCGGCGACGTGAGCGTGTACGAGATGGTCAACGCCTACGGCACCTTCCTCAACAACGGCTTCCGCTCCGAGCCGCGCATCATCACCCGCATCGAAGACCGCAACGGCAACGTCATCGCCCAGTTCGACCCCAAGCAGCACCGCGCCATCTCGCCCGAAACCGCCTGGCTGATGACCTACATGCTGCGCGGCGGCATGGAGGAGCCCGGCGGTACCTCCCAAGGCCTCTGGGATTATCCCGACCTCTGGCACAACGACAACCAAATCGGCGGCAAAACCGGCACCACCTCCAACTACTCCGACGGCTGGTACATGGGCATGACCAAAGACCTCATGACCGGCGTGTGGGTGGGCGGCGAAGACCGCAGCATCCACTTCTTCCGCTCGCAGCAGGGCGAGGGCGGCCGCATGGCCCTGCCCATCTTCGGCCGCTACATGGAGAAGGTTTATTTAGATAAAAAGCTGGGCTACACCTACGGCCACTTCCCCAAGGCCCCCGGCAAAATCAGCAAGAAAACCAACTGCCTCACCGCCGACTACCGCCCCCGCCGCCGCGACATCGATACTGTGGCCGCCGACGACCTGCTGGAGCGCATGAACAATGGGGGCGGGGTGCCGGATAGCCTCAAGGGGCGGTAGTAACCAACTCAGGCCGCAAGTTGAATCCCTAGCTCCTGTGCTAGTTTCAGTAGAGTAGCTTGATAGTGTTCGTTCAGGTTAGTTCTGGCTAAATCGTCAGCTAACATTCGAATAGCAGCTTCGTGGTAGCCCGCTCGGTACATAGCGTTGATTTGGGCCGGAATGTAGTATGACTTATAGCCGCCTGCCAGAATGGAAAATATGTCCTCCTGGCTATCAACGGTTGCCAGAAAAGGCAGGGCATACTGCGTAATATCTGCGCTTAACTGTGCAAATACTGGCGTAGGGTCTACGCCTTCCTGAATGGTATACCACTCATCCCGTTTTGCGGGTTTTAGGTTGCCTAGTCGCTTACGCACAATGCAGATATGCTCTGAAAATGTGGCTCCAGGCTCACGCTTTAACAGGTACTGAGCTACTTCTGGTAAGTAAAAGCTCACATTGACGGTGAATCTTGCTTCCTGCTCCGAGTTCCAATGAGAAAACTGGAATTGCAGCATCTTGCCCCACCCTGACGAGTTGTAAAAGCGGAAATTATTGCCAGACTTCTTATAGCCTAGTTGCTTAAATTCCGGCCAAATATTTTGCTTTACATAAGCGGCAAAGGCGGCGTGCAGGTTGGTCATGTGCTGACAAGAATTAGGTAAGCCAACGCAAAATACAGTTGACTGCTGGTTTACGCTGCCTTACCCACCACCTCCCACCCCTGCCGGCAGCTTCGCACGCCTTGCGCTCGCTTCCCTGGCCCTTGCCGCCGCCGACTCACACCTTGCCGTCGCCTCCGCACCCCTTGCCGGCTTCATTCCACGCCTTGCGTCGGCTTCCGCCCCCCTTGCCACCGATGATTCACCCCTCATTGGCGTTTATCCACGGCTTGCCAAGGCTTCCTCATGCCTTGCCGCCGGCAATCCACGGCTTGCCGGCGCTTTTTCACGACTTGTTGCCAATATTCGGTTGTTTGTCAGGGGCTTTAAGCAACCCCAGCGCAGTACCTCCCCCTTGCGTCAGCCCTACGACACCCTCTTTGCCCAGGGCCACGAAGCCGCCCGCCTCGGCCAGCTGTTGCCCGATGCCTGCCTGCGCCACCCCACCACCGACACCCAGCGCGGCCTCACGCTGCCTCTGTTACAATGCACGATAGGACACGGTATCAATCCGGGTTATCCCTAAGCTGGGTACCGGGGCCGTACGAGTTAACACGTGCTGCGTAGCAGTAAACTTTACGACTTTCCAGTGCGCTACATTACCTTGTTTGCTCGTGATGATAAGCTCGGAGCCATCAGGTTTAAATGCCCAGGTGCCCGTGTTTATGGTTTGTGAAGCAGTTGAGTCGCAGCGAGTCTGGCCCTCATCAGAATCATACGTCTTGTCCGGATGGAACATCATCGTGTTATCGCGCAAACACAGCGGAGCATATGGAAATAAGTTGTAACGCGTCGGAACCCCATCTTTGATATCCGTAGTTGTCGAGCCGGTTTGTATCCAGGTAGCCTGGGTCAGAAAGGCCGTACGCTCAGTTAATGTAGTGTTTGGCGCCGGAATATCGTCTTTATCGGAGCTGCCACAACCAGCCAGCCACAAGCCGCTGAGAACTAAAAGGACCGTAAGGAAGCGTAAGTGTTGAGCCATGAGTTTGGGTTGTATGGTAAAATTTTGCCAAACATAACCAATTTTTATGACAATAAATTGCCGAATGACAAAGCGTGCTCTCCCAAGCCGCCGCATAGCTGCGTTCTTCGATTGCAAGGCGGGCAAACAACCGATTTAAGCTTGGCTGTTTGCCTGGGCAACGCGGTCGAAAAAAACATGACCATCCCTTCTGCGCTAGCCATTAGCATATTCGCGCAAACAGCCCCCCGCTCCCCTCCCGATAGCAGCTGGACGGGCGCTAGGCGCGCAGTAGCGGCGAAGTACCGCATTACCTACTCCTTCTCATAAAAAGATTCCAGCGCCCCGCTTAGCTCCGGAAACTCAAACCGGAAGCCCCGCGCCAGCACCTTGGCCGCGCTCACCCGCTGCGAGGCCAGCACGATGTCGCTCATCTCGCCCAGCGCCAGCTTCAGGCCGAAGGCCGGCACCTTGGGCAGCAGCAGCGGCCGGTGCAGCACCTCGGCCAGCACCTTCGTAAAGTCGGCATTCGTCACCGGGTTCGGGGCCACGGCGTTGTAGGTGCCGCGCCAGTGCTCATCCTCCAGCATGGCAATGAACAGGCGGCAAATATCATCGAGGTGAATCCAGGACATGTACTGCTTGCCGCTGCCTAGCGCCGCGCCCGCGCCCAGCTTCACCGGCCGCGCCATCTGCGGCAGCGCGCCGCCCTCCGTGCTCAATACGACGCCAATGCGCGGAATCACCAGTCGGATGCCCAGCTCCGTGGCAATAGGCTCGGCCGCCAGCTCCCACTGATGGGCCACGTCGGCCAGGAAGTCGTCGGTAGGCACGCCGGGCGGGGTTTCCTCGGTCACCAGCGCGTCGCCCGCGTCGCCATACACCCCGATGGCCGAGGCCGAAATCACCGCCCGCACGTGGTGGCCGGGCTTGGCCAGCTCGCGGCGCAGCAGCGCCAGCCCGCCCAGGCGGCTGGTCATGATTTCCTTCTTGCGCTCGTCGGTCCATTTGCCGTCGCTCACGCTGCTGCCGGCCAGGTTCACGATATAGTCAGCATACGGCACCGCCAAGGGGTCGATGCCGCCGCCCGAGGGGTCCCAGCGGAAGCTGCGGAAGTGGCTGCTCTTGGCCGGCTCGCGGCTCAGCAAAGCCACTTCGTAGCCACTATCGATAAGCATTTCGGCCAGGCGGGTACCGATGAGGCCGGTGCCACCGGTGATGAGGACTTTGCGGGACATGCGAAGAAGATGAAGAAAGCCCGCAAAGGTAAGTCAGCCGCACAGTAGCGCGGACTTTGCAGTCCGCGAGTGATAACGTTCTGACTCGCGGACTACAAAGTCCACGCTACTTCCCAATTTGTCTTAAAAACTCCCCCCGCAGCGCCGCATCTGTCGCAAAGCGCCCGCTGTACTCACTCGTCAGCGTCGAACTGCTCGTGTCATTCACGCCGCGGCTCATCACGCACAAGTGGTCGGCTTCGATGAGCACCGCCACATCCTCCGTCCCCAAACTTTGCTTCAGCTCTTCTGAAATCTGCCGCGTGAGGCGCTCCTGCACCTGCGGGCGGCGGGCGTAGTGCTGCACCACCCGGTTGAGCTTGCTGAGGCCCACCACGTGCCCGGCCGGTAGGTAGGCCACGTGCGCCTTGCCCACGATGGGCACAAAATGATGCTCGCAGCACGAAAACAGCGTGATGTCGCGCTCCACCAGCAGCTGCTGGTACTGGTAGCGGTTCTCAAACAGCTTCACTTCGGGCCGGTGCTCCGGATTAAGCCCCTTAAACCACTCCTGCACGTACATTTTGGCCACCCGCTGCGGGGTGCCCGCCAGGCTGTCGTCCGTCAGGTCGAGTCCCAGCTCCTGCATGATGGCGGCGAAGTGTGGCGCGATGGCCGCAATCTTTTCGGCGTCGGTTTTAACAAAAGCGTCGGGGCGCAGGGGAGTGCGCAGGCCGGCGGGCAGGTGCCCGTCGGTGCCCGCGCCGGGCAAAGAATTATCCATGATATTCCACAAAATTACGGTCCGTCTCGTGGAGCGTGACGGAAAGGGCCAGCCCGGCATCCAGATGCGGACGCAGCCGCCGCCAGATGACGACGGCAATATTCTCGGCCGTGGGGTTGAGGGCGCGGAAATCGTCCGTGTCCAGGTTCAGGTTGCGGTGGTCGAAGCGGTCGAGCACCTCGCGCTTGATGAGCGTGCTCAGACGCTTCATATCATATACGTAGCCCGTTTCCGCATCCACTTCGCCGGTCAGGCGCACGGTCAGGTTGTAATTATGGCCGTGGTAGTTGGGGCTGTTGCAAAGGCCAAACACGCGTTGGTTCTGCTCATCGGTCCAGGCCGGGTTGTGCAGGCGGTGGGCGGCGTTGAAATGCTCGGAGCGACAGACGGTAACTGGCATAGGGTTGCTACAACTCCTCCGGCCGGGCCTTTGTTGCACCACGTATGAAATTGCAGGAGAAAATATTCAAGCCCGCTATTTAGTGGTAAGTAAGCCGGTTGTAGTATGAATTAACCAACAAAAACGGGCTTTCAGCAAAAAAAAACAGTTTTCTATTGTCCCGCGCCCCAGAAAGGGCCTAAATTTGAAAAGCCGGAAAGAGGTACTTTTGCCTCCGTATTTTCCCGCCCCCCTTTTTGCATGCTCTCCCCATCAGTTCCCGTAATGAAACGAAGCCTACTCCTGCTCCTCCTTTTTTGCCTGGCCGCCTTTAGTGGCTACGCCCAGAAGTCCCCGGTGGACGAGGCTGACCTGACCATCAACGGTGTGCCCCGCAAAGGTCAGCGCGTTAGCATCCAGCTTGATAACAAGCGTGTCGAAGCCTCCTGGCTGAAACAGCTGAACGAGAAATTTGGCAGCAAAGTCAAAAACAACAAGGGCGTTATCACCGTCGACGGCGTCGTGATTGAGGACATCGCGCCCACGCCCATCAAAATCATCAGCAAGGTGGATGCCTCCACCACCGGCACCACCGTATGGTGGAGCATCGACCTTGGCAACGCCTACCTGGGCAAAGATGCCACCCCTGTGCAGTGGAAATCGGCCGAGAAATACCTGAAAGATTTCTCTCGCATGATGTACCGCGAAGACCTCGTGGCCCAGATTTCGGAATCGGAGCGCGCCCTGGTGGCCTCGCAGAACAACCACATGGCCGTTATCGAGAAAGCCAACAACATCAAGAAGGACATCGAGAAGAACAAGGCCCGCAAAATTGAAATCCAGCAGATGCTGGCCGCCAACGCCGCCGAACTCCTGCAATACAACAACCAGATTGACCTGAACCTCAAGGAGCAGGAAGCAGCCCGCGCCGACATTGTGAACATGCGCGTGGCCCTGGAAGCTGTGAAGGAGCGCATGAATAAGATTGAGTAGTCTGCAAAAGCAGACCACTGAAAAGCCCCGGCAGCATTGCGCTGCCGGGGCTTTTTGCTTTCTGCGCCAACCTCGGGTGTGGTTCCTGCGTTGGCTGATAAATCATCCGCTTACCCACCCATTCCTATGGAAACCAAAGAAGTTCATCACCAAACCCACCTCGACGGCACCATCAAGCTCCTCACCGGCGACCTCGGCGAAGCCGCCAGCCGCGCCGGCCTCGACAACCAGTTTCAGCGCTGGATTGAAGAGTTGAAAGCGGCCAACAATCCGGCCTTCCACGAGCTCGTGGTAGACCTGCAGGCCCTGAAAGCCCACTTCGGCAGCGGCACCCTCGACCTGAGCACCATCGCCGACCTGCTCACCCGTATGGGCCAGAACACCACCCAGGCCGCCAATTTCGCCGAAGGCAACACCGCCTCCCGCGTCGAAAAGCTGGGCGAAGTGCTGACTGGCGTGGCCCAACAGCTGCGCCACGGCAGCGCGGCCCCCAGTGGCAACCTGCCGCAGGATATGTCGTCGCACTAAGGCGTAGCCGTTAGCGGCTACCACAAAAAAAGCCGGCTCTTCCGCGAGGAAGAGCCGGCTTTTTTATTTGCTTGAAGCGAAAGCTTAGGCAGCTTTCACAGCGTTCAAACGACGCTCTTTGATACGAGCTTGTTTGCCCGACAGGCCGCGCAGGTAGAACAGACGGGCGCGACGTACTTTACCGCGACGCACTACCTCGATTTTCTCGATGTTGGGCGACAGCAGGGGGAAGATACGCTCGGTACCAATCTGGTTCGAAATCTTGCGCACGGTGAAGGTTTCGCCGTTGCTCGAAGGGTTGCGGCGCTGCAGCACCACGCCCTGGAACTGCTGGATACGCTCCTTGTTGCCTTCGCGGATTTTAACGTGTACGTTCACCGTATCGCCAGCGGCGAAGTCCGGGAAGCTGGCGCGGCGCTCTTGGCCTTCAGCGTTGATAAAGTCGAGTAGTACGCTCATGACTAGGGAAATTACGAAAGGCGGCGCCGCCGCCAGAGATTTTATTTTACGAAACGGACCGCAAAGATAGGGAATTGCGGGCAGGATAGCAAGTGGTTTGTAACACATACTTTAGCTTATGTAGCCAGCGGGCTAAGCTGCATAAGCTAAAGTTTACTTTACGTCAGCAAATCGGGCCGGCGGGTGCGGGTGCGCTCCAGCGCCTGCTCGTGCCGCCATTCCTCAATCAGCGGCGTATTGCCGGAAAGCAGGATTTCGGGTACCGGCAGCCCGCGCCATTCGGCCGGGCGGGTGTACACCGGCGGGGCCAGCAAATCATCCTGGAATGAGTCGCTTAGCGCCGATTCCTCGTTGCCCAGCACGCCGGGCAGCAGCCGCACCACGGCATCGGTGAGGATGGCCGCGCCCAGCTCGCCGCCACTCAGCACGTAGTCGCCCACGCTGATTTCGTGGGTGATGTACGTTTGGCGAATACGCTCGTCGATGCCCTTGTAGTGGCCGCAGAGCATGATAATATTTTGCTTCAGTGACAGCCGGTTGGCCAGCGGCTGGCGCAGGGTTTCGCCGTCGGGCGTAAGGTAGATGACGGCGTCGTAGGTACGCTGGGCCTGCAACTCATCCAGCCAGGCCGCGATGGGCTCGACGCGCAACACCATGCCCGCGCCACCGCCAAACACGTAGTCGTCAATCTGCCCGTGCTTGTTGATGGCTCGCTCGCGCAGCTGGTGCACGTGGATTTCGACCAGGCCTTTGTCCTGCGCCCGCTTCACAATGGAATGGGCGAAAGGGCTGACCAGCAGCTCGGGCAGGCAGGTGAGGATGTCTATACGCATGCTTACGGCTCGTCGAATTCGTCGGGCTCGTCTTTATCGCGCGAAGACGGCTTCAGGTACACGTCAAGCAGGCCCTCGGGGAGGTTGACGAACACTTTGCGCTCGGCCATGTCGGCGTGGGTTACCAACTCATCTACTACGGGGATAAGCACTTCCTGACCCTGGTAGCGCATGGCCAGCACGTCCTGCTGCGGCAGCTCGTAGAAGTTTTCGACTACGCCCAGCTCGCCCATTTTTTCATCCACTACGGTAAAGCCCATAACGTCGTGGAAATAGAACTGGTCGTCTTCCAGCTCGGGCAGTTCGGCTAGGGGCAGGTAGAGTTGGGCGCCGCGCAGGGGCTCTGCTTCTTCGATGCGGTCGATGCCTTTGAGCTTGAGCAGCACGCGGGTACCGTGCTGAAACTGGAGTTTTTCCACCGCGTGGGCCTGCAGCTTGGCAGGCGCGGCGGGGAAAGACAGGTACACCGTTTTGAGCTTTTTGTAGGCCGTGGGGTCGTCCACGTCGAACTCGGCGGCCACGTGGCCGCGCAGGCCGTGGGTTTTCACGATGTAGCCGAGTTGGTAGGTTTCGTCGAGCAGCATAAGAAGGGGCTAAAAAAAGTTTGGGAGCTGCCGGCCCGCGGCCCACAGCTCCCAAACAATATGGTTAGGAAGTGCCAGCGAACTACTCGGCAGCAGCTTCTTCGGTAGCCGGAGCGGCTTCCTCGGTAGCAGCCTCCTCAGCGGCCGGAGCCGGCGTAGCAGCGGCCAGGGCAGCAGCTTCGCGCTGACGGATGGCCTCGGCGCGGGCTTCTTTCACCTTGGTTTCGGCGGCCAGCGCAGCTTTGCGGGCATCGGCTTTGGCGTCAACCAAGCCAGTGCGCTTGCCTTCGATTTTGGCGTCTTTCTCGGCTTTCCAGTCGTTGAAGCGCTGGTCGGCAACTTCTTGCGTGATGGCACCTTTGTCAACACCCAGCTGCAGGTGACGGCGCATGAGCACGCCGCGGTAGCTGAGCATGGCGCGCACCGTGTCGGTGGGCTGGGCGCCGGTCATCATCCAGTGGAACGCGCGGTCGGCGTCGTAGTTGATGGTGGCGGGGTTGGTGTTGGGGTTGTAGGTACCGAGCTTCTCGATGAAGCGGCCGTCGCGGGGCGAGCGGCTGTCGGCTACTACGATGTCGTACATTGCGGCCTTCTTGCGGCCACGGCGGGCGAGGCGGATTTTAACTGCCATAAACCGGGGTTGGTTGAGCGACGCAGCTCGTGCGTCTGGTTAGTTCCCAAAAATTTGGGAGTGCAAAGGTACGGGAATTTCAGTTAGTTCGGAAATGCCGTTCACAAAATAAAACTGGTATTCAGAACTGTCATCCTGGGTAAAGCGAAGGACCTTCTCACGCCTGAACGAAACTGTTCGAGGGTGAGAAGGTCCTTCGTCGCCGCTTGATGCGCGGCATGCTCAGGATGACAGGCAGAGCTTACGCCGCAATGGCTTCTTTTTGCTGCTTGGGCTTGGCCACCTTATTCAGGTTCATGGTCTTGCGCTTGATTTTGATAATCCGCGCCTTGTCCAAGGTCCAGATAGCCACGTAGGTCGGGTCAAACTCCCACCACTTCACGCCGAAATTCACGCGCATCGGCAGCTTGTGGTGATTGTTCTGGAACAGCTCACCGAAAGCCAGGAAATCCAGCGCCAGCGTGTTCTTGCTATGGTCTTTGTTGTCAAAGTTCTGGTAGCCGTATTTGTGGCCGCCCCAGTTTACAATGGCGCCGTGAATAGGACCCATCAGGAAGTGAATGGGTAGCAGCAGATACTGCCACCAGGCCGTGGCGAAATTGATGTAGAAAATCACGTAAGCGGCCCCCCAGCCCAGGCGGGAGTACCATTTGTCGCCGATGTTCTCAATGAGTGACCACTCTGGAATATCGCCCTCAAAGCGCTTGGACAGCTCGTGCTTGTGATTGAGCACATCGTTGTAGATAGTCTTGGTTTTCCACATCATATCGAACGCATTGTTCGAAAAGAGCGGCGAGTGCGGGTCCAGCTCCGTGTCGGAGAAGGCGTGGTGCATGCGGTGCAGCAGCGCGTAGGCCCGCGGCGACAGGAACGAGCTGCCCTGGCAGATGTAAGTGAAAAGGAAGAAGAACTTCTCCCAAAACTTGTTCATCGTGAACATCTTGTGCGCGGCGTAGCGGTGCAGATAGAACGTCTGCGTAAACAGCGACAAGTAGTAGTGCGCAACGAAGAAAACGAGAATGGCCATGAGGCGGTAACTAAGTGAATTGCCCGCAAAAGCGAAATGCCGCGAGGATGGTTCAACGGCGGGGCGTCACAAAATTACGGACCGCAGCAGGCGGCCGGAAGGCAAGGCCAAAATGTTGTACACTGCTATCAAGGCAGTTGATACGGCTCAAACTGTTGCTGGTGCCGAGCAGTAGTCACCAGGTCAGCATATTAAATACCCGAAAGACGACACTAGTCAACTCTCAGAACTTTGGCCGCCTGATGAATATCAACCAACGATGGCCCGCGCCGCGTCCCAGTGCGGGGCGTCGGGCAGAGGGGCCACGAAGGTCATCAGTTCCTTCGTCACGGGGTGTTGCAGCTGCAGTTGCCGGGCGTGCAGGGCAATGCTCACGTCGGGCAGCGGGGCAATGAAACCGTACTTCACGTCGCCCACGATGGGCGTGTTCAGGCCCGTCGCCAGCTGCACCCGAATCTGGTGCGGGCGGCCCGTTACCGGGTTCACTTGCACTAGGTAACGATTGC
The DNA here is from genome assembly GCF_030580865.1 of Hymenobacter aranciens. Classification (GTDB taxonomy): domain Bacteria; phylum Bacteroidota; class Bacteroidia; order Cytophagales; family Hymenobacteraceae; genus Hymenobacter; species Hymenobacter aranciens. The sequence continues at coordinate 66,165 of NZ_JAUQSY010000012.1, forward strand.
CGGCAGGGCCCAACAACTCGTATTTTAGCTCCGAGCGCAGGCCCTGGCTGTGCTTTTCAGAGTAGGCTTTGGTGACGTTGCGCACCGTGTCTTTCACCAGCCAGTGCACCAGCGTGCCGCTTTCCGGCACCGGCGGCTTGCCGGTGAGGGCGAGGTAGGTTTTCTGGATTTTATCGTCCCGGAACATCTCGTTCAGGCGGCTCAGGGCCTTGCTGGTTTTGGCCAGAATGACCACGCCGCTCACCGGCCGGTCGATGCGGTGGCACACGCCCACGAAGGCCTCGCCGGGTTTCTTATACTTGAAGCGCAGGTACTCGGCGGCTTTCTTGGAGAGCGGCTCGTCGCCGGTGGCATCGCCCTGCACCAGAATGCCGGCGGGCTTGTTAATGACGAGCAAGTGGTTGTCTTCGAACAGAATTTCCTTCTGTTCCGACCAAAGATTGGGGCGGTTCACGCGGCGGAATCGGGCGGAATAAACGATGGCAGGGGCGAGCCGGCGCCCGTTGGGCTGCCGTACGTCGCTAAAGGACCACACTCAGCCGGCGCCCCTGCGTAATGGGGCAAAGGTACGCACGGGGTAGAAATGTGTTGAGGCGAGAGTTGAACTGGTAGAAACTATAGTAGCAGCCTTGTCATTATCAGAAATCTAAATAACCCAAGAATCTAAATAACCCAAGCCGCCACTGATAGAGGCAACATGATAAGGCTTTTGTTTGCTAGGTCCGGAAAATTCCCAGCATTCAGAGGCTTCCTCCATTACCAATTCAATTTTGTTGCTGAAGGTGAGAAACAACCGGCCGTCCTTATCCGCCTTAGCTTCCTCAATAAGAATGCCGGTGGCATACAAGTTATAAAAGAAAAGCAGCGCTTCTTTGGAATCCGGCTGCAGTTCGAATGTCTCCGTGTAATTTCTGATTTGAAATTTTCCAATCAGGGTCAGATGATTTCTACCTGAGAAATCAAAATCCAGACGGATGATTCCGCCGAAGCGAATTTGCTGAATTTGCGCGCCTTCACACGGTAAGACGTAATATTTCCCCCTTTGCTCTGGCATAGTAACGCCTAATATCCTTCAGCATCAGTCGGGAAATCGCGGCTCTTCACATCGGCCACGTAGTGCTGCACCGCTTCCGTCATGATGGTGTGTAAATCAGCGTAGCGGCGCAGGAAGCGCGGCTTGAACTCTTTGGTGATACCCAGCAAATCATGCACTACCAGCACCTGGCCATCCACGCCCGGCCCGGCGCCGATGCCGATGACGGGAATCGTCAGCTCCTCGGCGACGCGCTTGGCCAGGGCGGCCGGAATCTTCTCCAGCACGATGGCGAAGCAGCCGATTTCCTCCAGCAGACGGGCGTCTTCGATGAGCTTCTGGGCCTCGGCCTCTTCTTTGGCGCGTACGGTGTAAGTGCCAAATTTATAGATGCTTTGCGGGGTGAGGCCGAGGTGGCCCATCACCGGAATGCCAGCCGTGAGAATGCGGATGATGCTGTCTTTAATCTCGGCGCCACCTTCTACTTTGATGCCGTGGCCGCCGCTTTCCTTCATGATGCGGATGGCTGAGCGCAGGGCCTCGGAGGAGTTGCCCTGGTAGGAACCGAAGGGCAAATCAACCACCACGAAGGCGCGCTTCACGGCGCGTACCACGCTCTGGGCGTGGTATATCATCTGGTCGAGGGTGATGGGCAGGGTGGTTTCGTGGCCGGCCATCACGTTGGAGGCCGAGTCGCCGACGAGCAGCACGTCCACGCCCGCGCCGTCCAGAATCTGGGCCATCGAAAAATCGTAGGCCGTGAGCATGGAGATTTTTTCCTGCCGCTGCTTCATAGCCAGCAGCTGGTGGGTGGTGACGAGCTTTACTTCTTTGTGCTGAGACATGGCCGGGCGGCGTAGGTTCGGGGCGGAATGCGGCGGCAAAGCTGGCAATAAATGTTGAAACGCGCCCGCCCCACCTTAGCTTATCTACTGGATTGCGCTGATATAGAAGGTTGTGGGGCCGGCGATGAGACTGTAGGCGCGGTAGTTGCCAGGCGCACCTTCGCCTAGTTGGCGGCCGACGCATAGGCATTGGCTACCATGATGCCGCGCGCAAGACCAGCATCTGGACGGTGCCGCTCGGTTCGCATCGGAGCGCGTGTGGAAGATGAGCCGGGCCGCCTGGGCCGCGCCCAGATTCTGGGTTGAGGTGAGCGTCGTTTGCTGCGTCTGGCTCAAGCGGAATGGGAGCAGACCATTGGCGGTGGCGGTGAGGGCAAGCAGGATAGTCGGGCTGGGTACCGTGGTGCCGATACCCACGCTGAAAACTGCCGGTTTTCTGGATGAATGCGCCGCAAGCTACTGCCGAACAGCTGCTAGCGCGCTTGAAGCAGCGCCTTGGTGCATAGACTAGGCGAAGCTCAGGGCCGAGGCCAGGGCGCGCTGTAGGTTGACGCCGGTACCCTGCCCGGCCAGAATGGCCAGTGGCGCCAGCTGCTGCAGGTCGCGCGCGGCCGGCAGCTCGGCCGAGGTGGCTACGAACACCACTGGCACCGGCGTGGGCACTGATTGACGCAGGGCCGTGACCACGGCGTGGCCGTCGAGGGGCCCGCGCAGCTGCACGTTGAGCACTACCACGTCGGGCTGCAATAACCGCGTGGCGGTGAGAGTAATGTCGCCGCGGGCTTCTACGGCCAGCACTTCGTGGCCAGCCTCGCGTAGGCAGGTTTCCAGCGCTGCGGCCACGTTGCGGTCGTCTTCGACCAGGAGAATGCGAAGTGAGCTGGTTTCCATAGCGGGGCGGAGAAAAGTTGCCCGAAATTGCAGCCTGCCGCAGCATGGAAAAGCCAAATTAGGATGAACGACGTTTTTGAGCCGTTCAACGAGTGTATTCCCTGCTTGAATGACAAACTGCATTTTCTCTGCTGTAGCGTGGGGAGGTGGCGCAGCAATGAGTGCCTCGTGGCCCGCCATGATGGCGCGCAACTCGTCGTAGGTCCTCAAATGGCTCAGAGTGAGGGTAAAAGAGCGGTGCGCACGCAGTAGCCCGGGCCGCGCCAGACCGCCCCGAAGGTAAATAGCCTCCTTAACAGCGCCCGCAGGGCGCAACCCCTGCGCCACCTGCCGGGTATAGCCGGTTACTTCTTTTTCCGATAATTACCATGCGCGGGCTTCTATTCTATATTATTGGGGCGGTGGGCCTGCTGACAGCCGAACCGGCTACGGCACAAGGGGGGGCCACCCTCAGCGGGCGCGTCAGCAAGCCCACGGCCGATTCCATTCACCTGCGCTGGCACCCGCAGCCGCTCGATTACAAGGAGCAGACCATCAGCGCCCGCCTTAGTCCCAAGGGCGATTTCCAGCTGCAGGTGCCGGTGACGGCACCCGTGCTGACCGAGCTCAGCTACGGCGACGCCGAAACGTCCGTCTTCCTGGAGCCGGGCGATGCGCTGCAACTCAAATTCAAAGGCGAGGAGCTGAATACGAGCCTGAAATTCCAGTCGGCCGACGGTGCTGCGCACAAGGCCGCCGCCAATGCCAACAACTATCTCACCGAGGCCGAGAACAAATTCGCCAACAACGAAGGCTTTCAGGTATTGCCCGAAAACATCGAGCTCTACGAAGCCCCATTCATATCCTTTCTGGACTACCGGCGCAAGCAGCAGCTCAAGGAGTATAAATCGGCTGGCGGCCCCGAAGCCTTCACATCCACGTTCGCGGCTTTCGCCGAGGCCGAAATCAACTGCCTGTATGCCAACGACCGACTAACCTATCCTGACCTGCGTGAGCAGGTGGTAAGCACTGGCAGCCGCCTGCAGCTCACGCCCGGTTTCTACGATTTCACTCGTGACGCGGCCATCGTGCCCGGTCCCGAAAATGCCCCCACCAGCCCCGAAGCTCAGGAATTTATGCTCAATTACGTGCACTACCAGGTGCGCGCCGAGGGCAAGCCGCTCAGCGACCCCGGCTACTACCCGGCGTGTTATCAGCTGGCGGCCCGCACGTTCAAAGGGGCCATGCGGCCCATTATCCTGGGACGGGTGCTGCTCGAAACCTTCCGTTTCGGGCACTACGACCACGCCACAGCCATGCTGGCTGACTATGCTGCCAGCGCTCAGGCCCCGCCCGCCTGGCTGGCCCTATTGCGCCGCGACCTTGAGGCGCACAAGGAAATGGCCATTGGTACGCCCGCGCCGCCGCTGCCGCTGCGCACCGCCGAGGGCGACAGCCTGCGGCTGGCCGTGTACCGCGGCCGGCTGGTGTACGTCATGTTCTGGGACAGCCGCCTGCCGCTCAGCCAGCGCGAACTGCCCTACCTCAAGGAAGTGGTGAAACAGTTTGCCGGTAAGCCTATTGTATTCGTGAGCGCGGCTTTCGATGAAGGCGCCAACAAGAAGCTGCCCGCCGGCACCGCCACCGCGCCCTCGGTAGAGCCCGCCGTAGTGCCCGCCAAGGCCCGGCCCAAAGTGCGCCAGTCTTACGACATCGAAACCTTGCCCTCCTTCGTGCTCATTGCCGAAGACGGCACCGTGCTTGACCCTAATCCCAAACGTCTCAGCAGCCGCGCCTTGCTCGACGATTTGAAGGCCGCTTTCGGCAAAGCGGCCGCCTACCGGGCCGTGCGCCTGCCCAAACCCTGAAGCCGGCTACAAAACATTTTGGCATGAACCTTAATAATTGTTCAGCTTCCAAACCTTAGCCCCGAGCGTGTACGTACATGTAAAAAATACGTGTTTCAACGTGGTAAATACTTGTTTGCTTAGTAAAATTCTGTAAATCCAATGGTTAGAAGATTTCTTTGTAAACTATAATTACCGCGGCCCCTTTCGTACGCGTCTTCAGTGTTCAACAAGTCATCCTTTCAAATCCTGCACGAGCCCGGCGAAAGCATTTTGACGGCTCAGTGGCTGCAAACGGCGACAAACGAAAGCGCCCGTAATGACTACGGCGACTTGCTGGCAGTGGCCCGCGTGCAGAACCGCTGCCGCTTCTGGCTGGTCGATTTGAGCCACCGAGTGCGTTATTCCGACGACATTTACCAGTGGTACGCGCACACTTTTGCGCCGCACGCCGTGCGTTCGCTGGGGCATCCGCTCTTCATTGCCTACATCATGGCGGCGCAGAACGACTACGCGCACGACCCGGCGATTGAGCAGTTGCAGCAAATTTGTGCCGCCTACGACCTGCATCTGGCGTTTTTTGAAACCCGCGATGCCGGGTTAGCCTGGCTCCAGCATCAGCAGGAGCACGACCCCGCGCCCGGCGAAGGGCCAGCCCCTTTGTAGGTGAAATTTAGGCCTTTACCTGCTTGCTACTGATACTGTTGTAGGCGGTTGCGGTTGAGCTTCAGGTCTTGCAGCAGGCTGCTCTTGGCGGCGATGGTGAAGTTGTAGCCGCGCGTCTGGCCCAGCGGAATCCACATCCCCGAAATCTGCCAGCAGTGCAGGTCGCGGAAGAAGGTGATGGTGGGATACACAATGTTTTTCGAGACGAAATCGTAGTTCAGCTGCGAGCTCAGGCGCAGGTTGGGCGTCAGCTTGATGGAACCCGTGAGGCCCATCGACGCTGTGCGCAGCAGCGGGGTAATTGCTTCTTGGTTACGACGTAACGGAGCAGTATTTGTTGAGTACGAGGCGTTGAAGGTGGCCGACAGCTCCCAGGGAATTTCGAAATCCACGTAATCGGCATAGAAGGCCTGCGGGCCGGGCGTGCCCAGCGTAGGGTCGTTGGTGGGGGCCACCTGGCGCGGGATAGTGCTTTTCTTGTTGCCGGTGGTAGGGTTGAAAGCGTACGAGAGGCCCAGGTTGGCCGAGGCCAGGCGCGCGATGCGGCGGCGGTCCTGCTCGAAGAGGTAGCGGTTGATGGTGCGGCCGAGGCTGTCGCGCTGATAAGGCTCGAAGCTGGCGCTGGCCTGGATGTTGAGCTTCTGCAGCAGCTGGTTGCGGAACGTTACGGAGAGCGGCGATAGGCGCAGCGAGTCGGCCGCCAGGTTGTAGCCGATGCTGAAATCAAAGCCGTCAATGAGGCTGACCTTTTTGAAGGGATTAGTGCCGGTGGTATCGTTCTGGTTGCGGACCTTCATTTCCACCGCGTTTTGCAGTGAAAACGACAGTGAGCTGACCTCATTGCCACCCGGTGTGCCATATACGAAACCGGTGTAGTTGCTCAGGTAGCGGTCGTTGGTGATATACTGCGCGGCCCGCCGGTCGCTGAAATTCAGGTTAGTGTAAGTGTTGGGGACATTGCTAAGGTTGGGCGAGTAGCTGTAGTTAAGGCTGGGGGTGAGCTTATGCCGGATGGCCTGAATCTTACGCGTCCCCTTGCGCACCAACGTACCATAAATGGCGGTATTTATGCTCAGGCCCGCCGAGTAGCTGTAAGCCCGGTTGAAGCCCCGCACCGTATCGATGCGAAAGGCCTGCGCCTCTTTTTTAAAGTCGTAGACCAAGCTTTGGGCATACCAGGTTTCGCCGTAGTTCACGCTGGGATTCAGCTTGAAGTGCTTAGCCACCGTGTAAGAGCCCAGCACGATGCCAAACTGGTGCTGGGCGCCGTTCTGGGCATTGCGCATCAGCTCGCCCAGCGTGGCAAAGCTGATGGGAATGCGGCGCTCGGTGGTGGTGCCGCCCAGCAGCGGCAAGCTGCCGCCGTCCAGCTGCCGCGCCGTTACAATATTACTTATCTGGTTCTGAGCTGCCAGACTGTAGGTGATGGAGAACTGCTCGTAGAAGCGGCCTTTCGGCTCGATGCCCAGCCACTGGTAGGGGTATTGGCGGGCCACCTGCACGGCAATGTCGGGCAGGGTGAAGTTCATGGCCCCCGTCAGGGTGTTCTGCGTCTGGCCCAGGCGCACGCTGTAGTTGATGGGCAGGTTGCGCAACTGCTTCGAGTAGCTGATATTGGACGTGAACGACGGCGTGAGGTAGCGCCGGGCGTCGATGCTGTTCTGGCGGTTGTAGCTGGTGCTGCCCGCGTTCACGCTGGCCGAGAAGCGCCCGCCGCCCGGCTTGGGCACCGGCGTGTGGTTCCAGCCCAGCCAGAAGGTCTGGGCCGAGGCCGGGCGCACGTACTCAGTGCCGGTCGACACGCCGGTTTGCTGTATCAGCTGGGTGCTGGGCCGGTCGGTGAAGCGGAAGTTGAAGTTGCCATTGTAAGTGTAGCGCTTCAGGTACTGGATGTCGGCCGTGCCGCCCCAGCCGCCAAAGTCCTGGCCGTTGCCGGCGTATACGTCACCCGTCAGGCGCACCCCGATGTAGTCGTTGGGCGCGAAGTAATAGCCCCCGTTGGTCAGGAAATAGCCCCGGTCGGCCGCCTGCCCGAAGGTCGGAATCAGCAGCCCCGAGCCCCGGCCTTTCTTGGGCGTGGGGAAAAAGCCGAACAGGAAGCCCAGCGGCGTCGGCACGTCGCCGATGACTAGGTTGAAAGGCCCGGTCACGACTTTCTCGCCGGGTATCACCTTCATTTTGCTGGCCTGAATGTAGAAGTGCGGGTGCTCCAGGTTGCAGGTGGTGTATCGGCCGTTCTGGCCGTAGAGCTCGTTGCTGGGCAGGCGTTTGATGGTTTCGGCACTCACGTAGCCCTCGCCCTGCTGGGTCACGGCCTCGGTGATTTTACCCTTCTTGGTTTTGAAGTTATAGGCAATTTTGCCGGCCGTGTAGGTGTCGGCGCTTTGCTTGAACACGGGTTTGTCCACCACCCGGTTTTTTAGCGTATCGAGCTGGCCCTCCGCAAATACGGTGTTGAGGCCGTAGTTCACGGTGATGAGGGCGGCGGTCAGATTAATGTCGCCGTAATCGACCTTGGCCTTGCTGAACAGCCGGGCCACTTTCGCCGTCACGTCAAACTGAATGGAGTCCTTGGCCACGTATTTTACTGTGCTCTCAATCTGGCCTTTACGGCGGGCCGTCACGTTGAGCGAGTCGCCGGTGCCGCGCACCACGCCCAGGGTATCGCCGGGCAGGGCTTTGGCCAGCGTGTCGGGCACGGGCTTGTGCGAAGTGCCGGGCACGCGCGGCTGACCGGGGTTGATGGCACCGGGCGGGGGCGGCCCCATGGGGTCGCGCGGGTCGGGCGACATGTAGCGCACCGGTGGGGTAGGGGCGCTGCCGGCGCGCTGGGCGTCGCGGGCCGGCGCGGGCTTCACGGCCGGAGCGTTGGCCGGGGTGTAGGTAGTATCGGCGCGCGGGGTGGTCTGGGCCCGCGCGGCGCCGGCCAACAGCATCAGCACTAGCAGCAAAAGCCCGGTCCCACGCATCTTTTTCACCAATAATAGCTTTTCGCCGATTCGCTGAAGGGTAGCTATCAGAATAGGCAAGGTAAGGTAACGGTTAATTTTCTTTCTAATTTTGGGGCTTATACAAAGGTAGCAGGTCGCTGCCGCCCCTTCAACGAACATCGTGCGGATTATTGCCTTGGGTACGGGTCAGCGGCGAACTGCTGCATGCAGGAGCCGCATAATGGGCAGTTGGTTGCTTGCGCTCAGCTTTTTATTAGGCGGCAGCCAGACGCCTCTGCCCGACTCGGGCCGCCAGGCCAAACCCGCCGTGCCCGACACCGCCGCCGTGGACGAGCTGCTGCGCCAAACCAACGACGCCGACGACGAAGCCCCCGCCAGCCGCGCCTCGCCCACCAAATACCGCCTGCGCACCGTGGTGCTCGATGCCGGCCATGGCGGCAAAGACATTGGCTGCTCGGGCGCGAAAGCCCACGAGGCCGACGTGGCCCTGGGCATCGTGCTGGCCCTGGGCAAGCAGATTCAGCAGAACATGCCCGGCGTGAAAGTGGTGTACACCCGCAAAACCGACGTGTTTGTGAAGCTCGACGAGCGCTCGGCCATTGCCAACCGCAACCACGCCGACCTGTTCATCTCGGTGCATTGCAACGCGGCCAGCGGCGGCGGCCACGGCACTGAGGTGTGGACCATGGGCCCGCACAAAACCGACGCCAACCTGAACGTGGCCAAGCGCGAAAATGCCGTTATCCTCCAGGAAGATGACTACAAGAAGCGCTACAATGGCTTCGACCCGCACTCGCCCCAGAGCCACATCCTGTTTTCGCTGTTCCAGTCGGCCTACGTCACCAACAGCCTGCGCCTGGCCCAGCGCATCGACAAGCAGTTTCGGACCACCGTGGGGCGCAGCAGCCGCGGTGTGAAACAGGCCGGCTTCATCGTGCTCTGGAAATCGACCATGCCCTCGGTGCTCATCGAGGCAGGCTTCCTCACCAATGCGGCCGAGGAGCGCTATCTGAACGATAAGACCAATCAATCGTATATGGCGGCAGGCATCTACCGCGCCTTCCGCGACTACAAGCGCGAGCTGGAAGGGGGGTAGATTCAAGAGGGTAGGAGGGATGCGCGGGCGGGAGATGAATGAAAATAAAACATTCGGCTTCCTTTTTCGCCTAACCTTTAACGCCTCATCCGACTTTCCCCTCCTGCCCGCATACCACTTACCCTCTTACCCAACACCGACCGTGTCTAAAGAAATAAAAGTAGCCCTGCTGGCCATTGTGGCCATTGCGTTGCTCATTTTCGGCTATAATTTTCTGAAAGGCAGCAATATTTTCTCGTCCGACCGCACCTTTTACGCTACTTACCCGAGTGCGACCGGCCTCACCGCCGGCACGGTGGTCGTATTGAATGGCGTGCCCGTGGGCCAGGTAAACAGCGTGAAGCTGCAGCCCGAGAAGAACAACATGGTGCACATCGGCCTCGAAATCCGCAAGGATATAGCCGTGGGCGACTCTTCGGTGGCTACCATCGTGGGCTCGCTGCTGGGCTCTAAAACCATCTCGCTGAAGCTGGGCAAAAGCACGAAGCTCTACACGGGCGGCGAGGAGCTGAAAGCGGTGTCGGACGTGAACATCGCCGATATCTTTCAGGCTCGGGCCCTGCCGGTGCTCGATACCGTGGGCGCTACGCTGGGCAACCTCAACGCCATGCTCAACAAGGATGCCCAGACCAACATTGCGGGCACGCTGCTGGGTGCCCGCCAGAGTGCCGAGGCCCTGCAGGCCCTCATTGTGGCCAACCAGGCCAACATTGCCGCCATCACCGGCAATATGGCCAAGCTCACGCGCAGCCTCAACAACACCAGCGCCAAGCTCGATAAGATTGTGGTGAACTTTGATGAGTTGTCGGACTCGCTGAAAAGCGCGCCGGTGGGCCCGGCCCTGCGCCGCCTCAACTCGACCCTGGCCGAAACCCAGGGCGCCATGGCGGGGCTGAATAAGTCATTGAACGACCCCAATGGCTCCCTCAACAAGCTACTCAACGACAGCTCGCTCTACGTGAACCTGAACACGACCGTGACTACGGCTAACTCGCTCTTTACCGACATCAACGATAACCCCCGGCGCTACGTGCACTTCTCGGTGTTCGGCGGCACCAAGGATAAGGAGAAAACCGAAGTCACCAAGAAGCCGGATGGCACGGTCATCAAAGAAGAAAAGAAAGTAGAAAAGCGCTAGCCCGCGCCGCTTGGCGGGCTTGTTCTTACCTTTGAAATCCGCCTCCGGGCGGATTTTTTTGTTGGTTTGAACGACTAAACCAGAACGTCATCCTGAGGCGCGGAGCGCCGAAAGGACCTCGCCCGCGCCGCGTGCAGCAGTAATTGATTACTCCCCCAACGAAGCGGGCGAGGTCCTTTCGCTGCGCTCAGGATGACGTTCTATTTTTACGCTTCCATTTCCCCACCCCACCCATTTCCCACCCATGAACCTCGAATTCAACCGCAACGAAGACCAACTCAAGCAACTCAGCTTTAACCTGCGCCAGAAACTCGCCAAAGTGGCCCTCGGCGGTGGCCCCAAGCGCATCGAAGCCCACAAGGCCAAGGGCAAGCTGACGGCCCGCGAGCGGATTGACTTCTTGCTGGATAAAGGAGCAGGCCAAGTCGAAATCGGGGCCTTTGCGGGGGAGGGGATGTACGCCAGCGAGGGCGGCTGCCCGGGCGGCGGCGTGGTCGTCGTTATCGGTTACGTGCAGGGGCGGCAATGCATCGTGGTGGCCAATGACGCCACCGTGAAGGCGGGGGCCTGGTTTCCCATCACGGCCAAGAAAAACCTGCGGGCCCAGGAAATCAGCATCGAAAACAAGCTGCCCATCATCTACCTCGTCGATTCGGCGGGGGTGTACCTGCCCATGCAGGACGAGATTTTCCCCGACAAGGAGCACTTCGGACGCATCTTCCGCAACAATGCGGTGATGAGCAGCATGGGCATCGTGCAGATTTCGGCCATCATGGGGCCGTGCGTGGCGGGTGGGGCCTACCTGCCCATCATGAGCGACGAGGCGATGATTGTGAACGGCACGGGCTCGGTGTTTCTGGCGGGCTCGTACCTGGTGAAGTCGGCCATCGGCGAGAGCATCGACAACGAGGCGCTGGGCGGGGCGAGCATGCACTCCGAAATCTCGGGCGTTACTGATTATAAGTTCGACACCGACGAGGAGTGCCTGACGCACATCCGCAACATCTTCGACAAGATGGGCGGGCACCCCACCGCCGGCTTTCACCGCGCCGCACCGGCCGCGCCGAAGCTGAATGAGCAGGAAATCTACGGCCTGCTCCCGTCGGACCGGGTGAAGCCCTACGACATGATGGACATCATCAACCGGCTGGTGGACAACTCCGAGTTTGAGCCCTACAAGGACCTCTACGGCCAGACGCTGATTTGCGGGCTGGCGCGCATCGACGGCTGGGCGGTGGGTATCGTGGCCAACCAGCGCAAAATCGTGAAGAGCAAGAAAACCGGCATGCAGATGGGCGGCGTCATCTACTCCGACTCGGCCGACAAGGCGGCCCGCTTCATCATGAACTGCAACCAGAAGCGCATCCCGCTGGTGTTTCTGCACGACGTGTCGGGCTTCATGGTGGGCAGCCAGAGCGAGCAAGGCGGCATCATCAAAGACGGCGCCAAGATGGTGAATGCCATGAGTAATTCGGTGGTACCTAAGTTCACGGTGATAGTGGGCAACAGCTACGGGGCCGGCAACTACGCCATGTGCGGCAAGGCCTACGACCCGCGCCTGATAGTGGCCTGGCCCACCGCCCAGCTGGCCGTGATGAGCGGCGCGGCGGCGGCCAACACGCTGCTGCAAATTCAGGTGGCCTCGCTCAAGGCCAAAGGCGAAGTCATCACCCCCGAGGCCGAAAAGGAACTCCTCGACCGCATCAAGGCCCGCTACGACGAGCAGCTCTCGCCCTACTACGCGGCGGCCCGCCTCTGGGTCGATGCCGTGATTGACCCGCTGGAAACGCGCAAAGTGCTATCGGAGGGCATTGCGGCGGCCAACCATGCGCCCATTGAGAAGGCGTATAATGTGGGGGTTATTCAGGTGTGAGGACTAAAATTGGTCATCTTCTAAAGCAGTGTTGAGCTATGTGGCTAACTCCCGACCAACAAAGACTACGTGACCTGATGAGCGACATCTCGGAAGAGGGATGGTGCGCTGAATGGCTGGATGGGTTAGAGCATGTACTATGGCATATTGTGCAGACGGGACCGGCTAAGTATGGACGCACCTTCGTCGATGAGCAGCAGATTCAGCAACTAAAAGAGTTGTCAGAGCTTACTGGCGGCTGGATAATATTTGATGATGAAACTGAAGAGACAGCCATTTCTTTAGCCGAATGGCAAAAAGTTTTTCAGGGGGATAAGCTCGCTGATTATTGGTTTTACCCATGACCACCCTCTACCTCCTGGCCGGCTGCAATGGCGCGGGCAAAACCACCGCCGCCTACGCCCTGCTGCCGGGCCTGCTCGACTGCCGCGAGTTCGAACTTTTAGCCCCCGCCCCGTACTTTTAAAAGTCACCAACGCTTTCCTGTATGAAAACGCTAACCTTAGAGGTGCCCGATTCGCTGACCCTCGACCCGAAGGAGGCGGCCATGCTGCTAGCCACGCGCCTCTACGAGCGGGGCGACCTCTCACTGGGGCAGGCGGCGGAGCTGGCGGGCTATAGCAAGCGCACCTTTATGGAGCTGCTGGGCAACTACGGCGTGGCGCTGTTCGACCTGACGGAAGAGGAGCTATTAAAAGACGTAGAGAATGCCGCCCGTCGTAATAGCTGATGCCAGCTGCCTGATTCTGCTACAGAATATCGGGGCGCTAGACCTTTTGCGGCAGCTGTTTGGCCAAGTGATGGTGACGGACGTGGTGGCCAAAGAGTACGGCTTACCCCTGCCGGCCTGGCTACGAGTGACGGCGGTGCAGAACCCGCGCCAGGTGCAGCTGCTGGCCCTGACGCTGGACCGGGGCGAAGCCAGCGCCATTGCGCTGGCTCTGGAGCAGCCCGACAGCCTGCTTATCATTGACGAACGGCGTGGCCGCGCGGTGGCGCAACAGCTACAACTGGACACCACGGGCACGCTGGGTATCTTGCTGCGGGCAAAACAAAAAGGGCACGTGGCGGCCCTCCGGCCGCTACTGGAGGCAATTGCGGCTACTAACTTTCGGCTGAGTGCGGCCCTGATGCAAACCGTTCTGAAGCAAGCCGGCGAATAGCCCATGACCATCATTTTGCAAGAAGGCTACCAGAGCTACTTGAGCGAACTGCTGCCGCCACTCCGGCAGCAGGTGGAACAGCTAAACTGGCTGGTAACTGACCTGCGATGCTGGGGGAAGTATTCGCCCCTGATTGAAACCTGGCAGGCACAGTCCTACGATGCGGCGCCGTATTATAGTGTGGTGCCGGGTAAAACGTTTTACGAAGCCTTTGTGGGCTGGGACATGCAAGTAGTGTGGGGTGTTTTCTGTGGAGTCGTGGGTGATATTCCGGCTGTACCGCCCGAAGAGGTGCCGTATGCCGATGGCAACCGCCGCATCTGGTCCGAACCGGAGGCGTTTCAGCTCGCTGGTTCTGAAATCGAAATAGTAGCCTTTGATGGCACCTTTACGCTGCTGAAGTTTCGGGATGAAACCGTGGGGCGTCAGTTTCTGGAAGCATTTCCAACCGGAAGAGTTGTGCGAACTCCTGACGATATGTTGCAATCCTATCAGTAGAATTATGTCTAAGCAAGAACAAGCGCAGGCCGAAACGGCCAGATTCAGCCAGCAGGTGCAGCAGGGCCTCGCCGAGGCCTACCGCGCCCTGCTGGCCTTCAAGAAATACAAGCAGAGCCCGGTCATCATCTCGCGCGGCGGGCAGATAGTGGCCGTGCCGCCCGAAGACATGCCGCCGGCCGGCTAAACCCCGCCAGCCCCCGACAAAGCAAGCGGCGGCCGGCGGTGGCCCGCAGCGGGGCGGGCACCACCCGTGAAAAACTTTTTTTGGTGATGCGCAGAAAGCTAGTAGCTTTGCCGCGTGGCGCTTTGTGCGCCGTAGTGCCGGACTTATTCTCGAAACAGCGGCCGTCTTTTTTCTGAAAGTAGAGAGCTTTATCAACCACCCACCCATCCTGCTTACATGAAGCAATTTTACCTTACGGCCGCGCTCGCGGCCGCCGTACTGACGCCGGTGTGCGCCCAAACCACCCCGGTCCCCCAAACCCTCACGGCGTCGGCCGCCGTGCCCGTAGCGGCCGCCGCGCCGGCCGACGAGGAAGCCCCCCATTACGCCGGCTTTTACATCAACGGCAAGCAGGTGAAGGAGATCAACTGCTACGGCTTTGATGAGATGACGCTGGTGTACCCGTTTTTCAACTCGCTCGACATGTGCGACCATTTCCGGGTCAACATCATTGCGGGCAGCTACGACCTGAAAAACAAGCTGCAGCTGGAATACGTGGACCGCACCGAGTACAGCCGGGCCGATGTGGAAAACATCCGGGCCAAGTTTGCCGGCAAAGGCTACGGCACCATCACGCGCACGGGGCTGATTGAGAAGTTTAACCAGGACCGGGGCACCCGCCCCGGCGAGCTCTACGAAGGCAACAGCGAGAAGGGCTCGCCGGGCATGCTGAAGTACCTGGAAATGGACCCGGCGAAGGTGGGCAAGAGCGTCATCTTCTTCGAAATCATCACATCGGTGTTTGCGGGCACCTACTCCGACCAGGGCGACCCGCAGTTTCGCGGCAGCCTAGTGTACACGTCGCCCAAAATTCCGCTCACCGGCCGCGTCAGCACGGCCAGCATCGGCCTGAAGGCCTCGGCTACCAAGAAGGGCCTGGCCTTTGTGCCGCTGGTGGGCGTGGTGGCCAACGCCGTGAAGGAAAAGCCCCTGCCCGAGCTGCAGAACGAGAACTGCGCCCTGCCCAGCAACGCCGTGACGCTACCCCAGGCCAAGAAAGTGCTGCGCGATGAGATTGGCGAGGAAATCTCGACCAACTAGGCGGCAGGTGGCGCCCGGGCTGCCCGGGGGCCGGCCATGCGTTTGGAAAATGAAAAGGGCTGCCGCGCACTGCGGCAGCCCTTTTCATTTTCCGAAAACGCCCGCCGCGCATGGCGGCGGGCGTTTTCATTTCCCGAAGGGGCGGCCGCGCACGGCGGCGGGCGTTTTCATTCTCCGAACAGGGCGGCCGCTGTGCGCGACCGGGGCTTTCGGGAAATGAGCGGTTCAGGGGCCGGAGAAGGGCTGGGTGGCAGGCGAATAAGGCAACGGAAATGTGAAATTTTCTTTTTACTTTGGCGGCGCAGTACCGTTCCTTTAACCTTAACCACATCAACTACATGGAGCCAACTAAGCCGACCAGCGACTCAACCCAGCCCACGCGCGCCAAAAGCCGCAATATACCCGAGGGGGACCAGGAATTCTCCGAAGCATTTGACCTGATGACGGCCGAGTGGGGCCTGCGCCCCCAGCTTACGCTGGAGTGGACTACGCAGAGCAAAGCCAGCACCTTAGCTACCCAACTGCGCGAAAGCCTGCGCTCTACCGGCGAAGCCGGCGACAGTATCACCCCGCAGTCGCGCCGTCTGGGCGAGTTGGACAAGATGATTGACGGGAGCAAAGAAGAGGGGAAGCTGAAATACGTGCGCAAGGCCTTGGCTCTGCGCTACGACGAGGAGAACGATGGCAAGCCGTATTATGGCGAGTTCGGTATTGAGAAAATTGGCAGCGAATACACCCTGCCCCACGACCGGGGCAAGCGCGCCAAGGCCCTGCTCAAGCTGGTGAAGGCCCTGGCCCGGCCCGAACACGGCCTCAAGGAAGGCAAATACGGCCACGCTTTCTGGAAGCAGATTTCGGACGAGTACAATCAACTGCAAGGGCAACTGGAAAAGGACAAGGGCATCCGTGCGACGGAAGTAGGCGACAAAAACCAGTACCGCCAGGAAGCCGAAGCTATTTTCGTGGCCATCCTGCTGCTGCTGCAGGCCAACTATCCCAAGACGTATAAGGCCGAGCGCCGCAAGTTTGGGGTGCTCAAGGAAAGCTACTAAGCCTTTTTGACTGGCTCGAAAACCGGCCCCGCTCCCGCAGATTGGTACTGCCGGGGGGCGGGGCCGGTTTTTTGAGTGACGTTTGCGACGTGGCCTTTTCGAAGAGTATAAACCTTGTTACTTCGCCCCCATTATGCGGATAAAAAATACACTGCTCGGCGGTTCGCTGCTAGCGCAGGCTATATAGCGGCTGATGGGAACCCAAACAAAACAGCTTGGATAATGGGCGGTTTGCTCATCTTTACACCATGCCCCCCATCCTCACCCACGACACGGCTGCCTTCCACCGCGCCTACGTGCAGCCGGCCGCCGCGCCGGCGCTGCTGCACCCCGGCTTCGAGCGCTTTTTCGCCGTGCGATTGGAGGAAATGTACCAGCTGATGCGCCTGCCCGTGCCGCCCACCCGCACCAGCGCCCACCTGCTGCTGCTGCTCACCGCGGGCGCTGGCCGCATGAGCGTGGGCCACGAAACCTACGTGCTGAGCCCCGGCGACTGCCTGCTGGTGCCCGCCGGGCAGGTGCTGGCCTTTGGGGAGGTGGCCCCGCACGCGGGCTACCTGTGCAGCTTCCACCCCGATTTTTTCCAGGGCCGCATCACGCATGGAGCGCTGCCGGGGGAGTTTGATTTTCTGCGGGTGTGGGGCGCGCCGTACTTCCCGGCCAGCAGCGGCGTGGCCGCATCCGTCCGGCCCCTGCTGGAAAAGCTGCGCGCCGAGTACGCCGCCGGCGGGCTGGCCGCCGTGGGCTTGCTGCAAGCCTATCTGGCGGCGCTCCTGTGTGAGCTGAACCGCGCTTACCAGCCCGCCCCGGCCGCCGGGGGCCGGGCCGCGCAGCTGGCCAACCAGTTTCGGGAGCGGCTGCTGGCGCAGTTCCGGCAGGAGCACCGCGTGGCCGCCTACGCCGCCCAGCTGCACGTCTCACCTAATCATTTGAACAAGGCCGTGAAAGCCAGCACCGGCAAGTCGCCCGGCCGCTGGATTGACGAAACCATCATTCTGGAAGCAAAAGTGCTGCTGCACCACAGCCACCGCTCGGTGGCCGACGTGGCCGCCGACGTGGGTTTGGTCGACGCCTCCTACTTCAGCCGACTGTTCAGGAAATACGAAGGCCTCACCCCGCTGGAATTCCGGCGGCGGATTGAAACGTCCTGAAACCGGCCGCCTGCGTCCTAGCCGGTAGCGGGGGCGGGGCCGGACCTTTGCGGGACTTCTCAACGCCCCGGTTTTCATGTACGCTACCATCCTCTCGCTGCACTCGGCCGTCCGCTGGCTGGTGCTGCTGAGCTTGCTCTACGCCCTGTGGCGCGCCTGGCGCGGCTACACCAGCGGCGCCCCCTTTAGCCCCGCCGACAACGCCGTGCGGCACTGGACGGCTACCCTGGCGCACCTCCAGCTGCTGCTGGGCATGGCCCTCTACCTCAGCAGCCCCGTGGTGCGGGCCAATTTCGCCGTGCTCCGGCAAAGCGGCTTTGCGCTCGACGCGGCCTTTTTCAGCGTCCTGCACCCGCTGCTGATGCTGGGGGCCATTGTGGTGGTCACCATCGGCTCGGCGCTGGCCCGGCGGCGGGCTACGGCGCGGGCGCAGTTTGGCACGCTGCTGCGGTGGTACGGCGCGGCCCTGCTGCTCATCCTGTTGTTTATTCCCTGGCCGTTTTCGCCGCTGGCGGGGCGGGCCCTCTTCCGTGCTTTTTGATATGAGCTTGCTCACTTCCAACGTCCGCCAACTGCGCCTCATCGGCCTGCTGGAAGGCCTGTCGCTGTTGCTGCTGCTCGGCGTGGCCGTGCCCCTGAAGCACCTCTACGGCAACCCCGCCCTGGTGCGGAGCCTGGGGCCGATTCACGGGCTGCTGTTCCTGCTGTTCATCATCAAAACGCTGAGCGTAGGAGTAGAGCAGCGCTGGAAATTCTCGGAAACTACCTGGAAGGTGCTGCTGGCGTGTCTAGTGCCGTTTGGCACGTTTTATATCGATTATAAAATCCTGCGCAAGCTGCCGGAGGCAGCAGATTAAAAGACCTGTCATTCTGAGCGCAGCGAAGGACCTTCTCATGGCTGAATCTACTGCATCGTTTCAACGTGAGAAGGTCCTTCGCTGCGCTCAGGATGACAGTTATTAGCAGGGGCGCCGTGTTATCATTGTGTTAACTCAATGTTACGCGCTGGCCGGGCTGGTATCTTTGCACTCCCGGCCGGCTGAGTTGCCCGGCCACCTGATTGTCAAGGATGAACAAGACCATTTTGGCTGGCGCCCTGCTGCTGGCTTTGGTGGGCGCGGCCCCGTCGGCCCGCGCTCAGGCCCCCCTCAACCCTGTGCAGCCCTGGGGCAGCTGGGTCATCCTGACGGCCCAGCTGCCGGGCAGCACCGAGCACCGCTGGGGCGGCTACGTCGAAGCCCAGGGCCGCTCCAACGCCCTGGCCCGACAGTTTTTCTACTACGAGCTCAAGGGCGGCGTCAGCTTCGACATCGACCCCAACTTCACCTTCCTAGTGGGCGGCGGCCGCTACTCCACCTCCGACTACAAAGACCTCGACGCCGGTCCGCTCAATACCGAAAAGCGCCTCTGGGAGCAGCTCGTGCTCACCCAGTACTCGAAACGCCTCAAGCTGGAGCACCGCTACCGCATCGAGCAGCGCTGGTTCAGCTTCCGCGACGACAGCAGCAGCTTCCGCCAGCGCTTCCGCTACCGGCTCAACGCCTTTTTTCCGCTCAATAAAAAGACCATCACCACCGGCACGCTCTTCCTCTCGGCCTACGACGAGATTTTTCTCAACCCCCGCGGCCCAGTGTTTGAGCGTAACCGCGTGTATGGCGGCGTCGGCTACCAGTTCACGAAGCACCTCATCGCGCAGTTGGGCTACGTCAACCAGGCCAACTACAACTACAAGACCGCCGACGGCCAGTTTATCCTGCAAAACACGGCTGCCAAGAACAATCTGGTGCTGGCGGTGACCTATAAGTTCTCGCACCGCGCCGTGCCGCCGGGCCAGGAGCGGCTGCCCTCGCAGCAGGACTAAGCGGCGTGAACCGCAAGTGAAGGAATGCCCGGCGGCTGGCCCCCGCCGGGCATTCCTGCGTACAGCCCCGAAAACTATTCCGCGGCCGTATGTCCCAAAAATCCGTTTCCGAAATCATCGTCAACACCCTCGTGGCCGCTGGCGTCAAGCGCGTCTTCGGCGTCGTGGGCGACTCGCTCAACGGCGTCACCGACGCCATCCGTACCACCGAGGGCATCGAATTCATTGCCGTGCGGCACGAGGAAGGCGGCGCCTTTGCCGCCGGCGCCGAGGCCCACCTCACCGGCGATTTGGCCGTGTGCGCCGGCTCCTGCGGGCCGGGCAATACGCATCTTATTAACGGTTTGTACGACTGCCACCGCTCGCGCGTGCCGGTGCTGGCCATCGCCGCCCAGATTCCGAGCGAGGAAATTGGAACGAGCTACTTTCAGGAAACCCACCCCGAGCGGCTGTTTCAGGAATGCAGCCATTATTGCGAAGTGATTTCAGTGCCTGCCCAGGCCGTGCGGGTGATGGAAAGCGCCGTGGCGGCGGCGCTGGGGCAGGGCGGCGTGGCCGTCGTCGTCATTCCCGGCGACGTTTCGCACCTCAAAACTGAGGCGCCCGAAGTGCGCCTGCCTATCCTCCGGCGCCGCAGCCAGCTGGTGCCCGCCGAAGCCGACGTGCGCCAGGCCGCGCAGCTGCTCAACAGCTGCGAAAAGGTGACCATCCTGGCCGGCATCGGCTGCGCCGAAGCGCACGCCGAGCTGCTGCAAGTGGCCGGGAAGCTGCAGGCGCCCGTGGTGCACGCCCTGCGCGGCAAGGAATTCGTGGAGCCGCAAAACCCTTACGACGTGGGTCTGAGCGGCCTGCTGGGCATGCCCGCCGGCTACCACGCCCTGATGGATGCCGACGCCATCCTGATGCTGGGCACCGACTTTCCGTACCGCCAGTTTTACCCCGAAAACGCCCGTGTGGTGCAGGTCGATAACCGCCCGCAGAACATCGGCCGCCGCACTCGCGTCGAAATCGGCCTCGGGGGCGACGTGGCGGCCACCCTACGCCTGCTGCTACCGCAGCTCACGCCCCGCACCGACGACGAGCACCTGCAAGCGGCCCAGCAGCGCCACCGCGCCGACGACCAGCACCTCGCCGAGCTGGCCACCGGCGAGGCCGGCGACACCAGCCTGCACCCGCAGCACGTGGCCCGCCTGCTCAACGAGCTGGCCGCCGAAGATGCCATTTTCACCTGCGACGTGGGCACGCCCACCATCTGGGCCGCCCGCTATCTGCAGATGAACGGGCGCCGCCGCCTGATAGGCTCCTTTGTGCACGGCAGCATGGCCAATGCGCTGTCGCAGGGCTACGGCGCGGCGCTGGCTTATCCGGGCCGGCAAGTCATTGCCATGTGTGGCGATGGCGGCTTTGCCATGCTGCTGAGCGAGTTATTGACTTTGCGCCAGCATAAAATTCCCGTCAAAATCATCATCTTCAACAACTCGGCCCTGAGCTTCGTGGAGCTGGAAATGAAAGCCGTCGCCACGCTGGAATACGGCACCGAGCTGGATAATCCCGACTTTGGGCAATTGGCCGAGGCAGCGGGTATTAAGGGGCTCCGGGTGGGCGACCCGGCGCAATTGGAAAGCGTGTTGCGCGAGGCGCTGGCGCACCCCGGGCCCGTGGTGGTCGATGCCGTAGTGAAGCGGCAGGAGTTGAGCATGCCGCCTACCATTGAGGCCAAGCAGGCGGCCGGGTTTGGGCTGTATGCGCTGAAGGCCTTAATGAACGGCCGCGGCAGCGAGCTGCTGGAAGTGGCAAAGACGAATTTGTTTCGGTAGCATAATGTCATCCTGAGGCGCAGCCGAAAGGACCTCGCCCGCCTCTCTGTGGTAGTAATCAATTACTATTCCAACGGCGTGGGCGAGGTCCTTTCGCTACGCTCAGGATGACGTTCCATTTAAAGCCATAATAAAGCCAGCCCCGAAACCCAAACGCCCCCTTCGCGTGTTAAATTCGGCCCCGCAACCTGTGCGGGCGCCGATTTTCAGAATGACCAACAAAGAAATAAAAGCCCTCATCTCGCTGCTCGACGACCCGGAAATCGCGCCCCAGATTCAGGGCGAAATCCAGAACCTGGGCGAGAGCATCATTCCATTTCTGGAGGAAAGCTGGGAGGAAACCCTGGATGCCCAGCAGCAGCAGCGCCTAGAGGATTTGATTCACCACCTGCAGTTTGAGGGCCTGCAGCAGCGCCTGCGCGTATGGCGCGAGGCCGGCGGCACCGACCTGCTCGAAGGCATGTGGCTGCTCAATACCTACCAATACCCCGACGCCGACCTGCAGGCCCTGAACCGCGCCATCGAGCAGCTCCGCTTCGAGGTGTGGACGCTGCTGCGCCCCGAAATGCACCCCGCCGACCAAGTGCAGGCACTCAACCACGTGCTGTTTCGGGCGCACAAGTTTGCTGCCAACACCCAACATTTTCACTCGCCGGCCAATTCGATGCTGCAGCGCGTGATTGAAACCAAGCGAGGCAACCCGTTGGCTTTGTGCGTCATTTACCTGCTGGTGGCGCAGCGGCTGCATTTGCCCGTGTTCGGTGTCAATCTGCCCAACCTGTTCGTGCTCACCTTCCGGCCCGAGCTGCCGGGCGCCGAGCCGTTCTACATCAACTGCTACAACCGGGGGCTGGTGCTCTCGCGCACCGATATCGAGCACTACATCAGCCAGCTCAACCTCAGCCCAAACCCCATTTTCTTCGAGCCCTGCGAGAATATCGACATCGTGCGCCGGGCCATGCGCAACCTGCAGCTCAGCTTCGAGAAGCTGCAGGAGCCGAGTAAGGCGGCGGAGGTGGGCGTGTTGCTGAATATTCTGGAGTAGAGCAGACAAAAAAGCACGTCATCCTGAGCGCAGCGAAAGGACCTCGCCCGCTTCGTTGTGGTGGTAACTCTAATCGTTCAAACGAGAAGAAATTACTCCTACAGAGAAGCGGGCGAGGTCCTTTCGCCTGCGGCTCAGGATGACGTGCTTTTATTAAACCCTACCGCTTAATCAGACACCCGGCGGCGCGCTTGCCCTCCACGCCAGCGGGGCGGCCGGCCAGCACGTTATCGAGCACCTGCTGGAGGTAGCGCTGTTGCACATTGCCGGGCACCTGCGGGTTGTCGTCGATGGCCCCGCGGTAGCGCACGGCAAAGCTGCCGCCCGCGGGTTGCAGTACCACGGCCTCGGCCGTTTTGCTCACGCCCAGCAGCGTGCTCACCTGCGAGGTGGCATCGGTGAGGGTAGGCAGTTCGACCTCGCCGGGCGTGGCGGTGCCGGGCGCGTCGAGGTTGATGGGCACGTTGACGAACAGGAACTGCACGCCCTGACTGCGGTAGGTATTGCTGATGGAGGCCAGCCGCTGCTGATAGAGCCGCGAAAAGGCGCAGGCCGGGTTCAGGAAAACCACAACTATGGCCTTACTGCCGTTGTAGCTTTTCAGGCTGACGTCGGCGTTGGCGGCGGTTTTGAGGGTGAAATCGGCGATGGACTGGGCGCGGGCGCTACCGCCTGCCCACACGGCGGCAAGCAGGGCAACGGCGGCAATAATGGAGAGGCGGCGAGCGGACATGAGGGGAAGGTAGGGCAAAAAATCAGGAAACCGGCGGGAGCGGCTATTCAGCCGCGTGGCAGTACGTGAGCACATACCCTGGGGCCGGTTCGGAATAGCAAATGCAGTGCCGTATATCTTCGTCGGATACCCACAGCGTAGCAGATAGTTGCAAAGGCGCGGCGGAAGTATCGGGCAAGGGCGTTTGGACAGCGGCCACGTCCAGCAACAGCTGCTCAGCGAAGATGAGGCCGGGCCGGGCCGCCAGCTTGTAAAGCGTTTCCTTGGCGCTCCAGAGCAGGCTGTAGCGCTGGGTGGCGCTGGCCTCGGGCAGGGCGGCCGCGGCGGCCATTTCGTCATCGGATAAAAACATGCTGGCCAGCCGTCGGGCTTTGTCGCGCACTATTTCGATGTCGATACCCGCCCGGCCGCTGGTGCTGATTATCGCCGCCGCCCACTCGCCGGAGTGCGACAGTGAGATTTCCAGCGGCTGTGGCGTGCCCGTCAGCCACGGGCGGCCTTCGGCATCGTTCTGAATGATAAGGTTATTCGATTCAGAAGAAGGCAGTAACTGCTCCACCAGCGCGTGGGCCAGCGCCCGCACGCCCAGCCAGTGCGCCTGCCGCGTGGGACCCGCCGTGGGCGGAATCAGCGCCCGGTAGGCGGGCGGCAGCAGCGGCCACAGTGCTTCGGGAGGCTCGGTGAGGTGCCAGAGGCCCAATATGGCGGTGGGGGAGAGGTGCTGAACGGAGTGCAGGGGCATGAAACCACGGGCCGCGCGATGAAAAACTAACCACCGGCGCTGGTGCGAAGCTACCTTTGCGCCCGCATTATGTCTGCCGCTGCCCGCCCCACTGTTACTAAAATTGCCGCCCTCACCGGCCACCGCGATGCCGTGTACGGCCTCACACTGGGCGCGGGGAGTACCATTTATTCGAGCAGCGCGGATGGAATGGTGGTGGCCTGGGATGCCGCCGACCCCACCCGCGACGGCGAGCTGCTGGCCCGCGTCGAGAATTCGGTGTACGCCCTGCGCCACTTGCCCGAGCTGGAATTGCTGGTGCTGGGCCATAACTTCCAGGGCATCCAGGCGCTTGATTTACAGAACAAGCAGCTGGCGCACGCTACGGCCCTGCCGCCGGTGGCTATTTTCGATATGGTGCATTCGGCCAGCCGGCAGCGGCTGTACGTGGCGCTGGGCGATGGAACGCTGGCCGTGCTGCGGCTGCCGGATTTCCAGATTGAAAACCTGCTGCGCCTCGCCACCAAAAGCCTGCGCACCCTGGCCCTGCACGAAAGCCGGAGCGAACTGGCCGTGGGCAGCTCCGACACCTTCACCCGCATTCTCGACCTCGATTCGCTGGCGGTGAAATACACGCTGGGCGAAAGCACCAACTCGGTGTTCTCGGTGGCGTATGACGTGAGTGGCCAACGCCTGCTCACGGCCGGCCGCGATGCCCAGATTCGGAGCTGGGACGTGGCCGCTGGCTACCAGCTGACGCAAACGGTGCCGGCCCACATGTACACCATCAACCACCTGGCCTTTAGTCCCGATGGCCGTTACCTGGCCTCGTGCAGCCTCGATAAAAACATCAAGCTCTGGGACGCCGCTACGCTGGAGCTGCTGAAGGTGCTCGACCGCGTGCGCCACGCCGGCCACGGCACGTCGGTGAACAAATTGGTTTGGCCGGGCGTCGAAAACCGCTTAGTTTCGTGTAGCGACGACCGCAGCCTGGCCGTATGGCAAATAGGAGCTGTTAGCTAATAGCTGCTAGCTGTTAGCTTTCTTTCTGAGCTCCTGACTAAATAACAAAAAAGCTAACAGCTAGCAGCTATTAGCTAACAGCTAAAAAACCATGAAGCTGACTGCTTTAGATATTCGCCAGAAAACCTTTGAGAAATCCTTTCGTGGGGTCGACAAAGACGAAGTGCAGGCCTTCCTGACCACTGTGTCGCAGCACTGGGAGCGCATGAGCGACGAAAACCGCGAGCTGCGCCTCAAGCTGGAGCACGCCCAGCACGACGTGCAGAAAATGCGCGAAGTGGAAAGCAGCCTCTACCGCACCCTCAAAACGGCCGAGGACACCAGCACCAGCATCACCGAGCAGGCCCAGCGCGACGCCGACCTGCGCGTGCGCGAAGCCCAGTTTCAGGCCGAGCAGCTGGTGAATGAGGCCCGTCAGCGCGCCCGCGGCATCGTGGACGAAGCCTACCAGCAGGCCGAAAAAGCCGTGGCCGACATGCAGCGCGAAGTAGGCGGCCTGGGCCAGGAGTGCCAGCGCCTCGAGCAGCACCTCGACAGCCTCGTGCGCGACCTGCACAACCTGGCTTCCGATGCGTTGGAAAAGGTAGATAAAGCCCGCTCGCGCCCCGGTGGCGGCACGGCAGCCATCCTTTCGCGGGCCGCCAGCGTAAAGGTGGAGCGGCCGAAGGAATCGGCCCCTGAAATTACTGAGCCCATGCCCACCCTCACCGCTCCCGCCCGCCCCACCCCGGCCCCCGTGGTAGTGCCCACTCCGCTGCCAGAAGCTCCGTTGCGCGCTACTGAATTGAAGCCGCAACCCGAAGTTCCTACGGCCTACAACCCCAAGCCCGGCCAGCAGCCCGACCCCGGCGCCCCGGCCCAGACGCCCGAGCCCGAAATCGAGCGCCCCGAAGCCCCGGCCGAAAACCCCGGCATCTCGCCCGCCCCGCACATCGACCCGCCCGCACCCTCGCAGGTGCCCGACCCCGCCCCGCCCCGCGTGGAGCCGCCCGCGCCGGACATTCGGCCAATTATGCCCGACCACCCCGAGATTGCGCCGCCCGTGCCGCCCACGCACCCCGGCCAGCCCAGCGGCCCGGCTATGGCAGCTGAAGTGGCTGCCGCGCCGGTAGTTGAGCCGGTAGCCCCTGTTGCTGCCGCGCCGGCCGTCGAGCCGGTAGCCGCGACTGAGAAATCATTCTTTGACGAAATCTAGACCACGGATTAAGCGGATTTTTCGGATTCGTCGGATTTTGTGAATGGCTTCAGTTTGCTGAAAAAGCCTGTCCTTTGGGGCAGGCTTTTTTTGTGCGCCTACGTGGTACGGCTTGCGGAATAAAGCGCTGTCGAATTTCCTGGGCAAACTCACTATCTCACCACTTTACCACCTCACCACATGGACCAGGTTGCACTCGAAGGCATGGAATTTTTCGCTTTTCACGGCTATTATGATGAAGAGCAGAAGCTGGGCAACAAGTACGGCGTGGACCTGTACGTGAAGGCTGATTTACAGGAAGCTGGGCAGTCGGATGCCCTGCCCAAAACGGTGAATTACGTAGTGCTCTACCGCCTAGTGGCCGAGGAAATGGCCATCCCGGCCCGGCTGCTGGAGCACGTGGCCAACCGCATTCTCAACCGGATTATGGCCGAGATGCCGCACGTGAGCAAGGTCAAAATCAGCGTTTCGAAATTTCAGCCGCCGCTGGGCGGCATCTGCCAGCGCTCGCGGGTGACGCTGAAGCGGCGGCGCTAGCTGACATGAACAGCCGCCCAAATCAGTATTTAGCCGGCTCTGGATAAAGCAGACAGAAATTTTTCTGAAAATTATTTTTCAGAAAAACAGTCTGTTAGGCTTTGTTACGAATTATTTCGTAGATAAGTCTTGCAACTACGAATCTGTTCGTAGCACCTTTGCGTTGTACTACGAAATCATTCGTACCAACCGCAGCGCATTCGCTATGAGTAAAGCTCCGTCCCCCAAACCTACGGATTCCGAATTGGAAATCCTACACGTGCTCTGGCAGCACGGGCCGGCCACCGTGCGGGCCATCAACGACCTGCTTGGGCAGCGTCGGCAGGCCGAAGTCGGCTACACCACCACGCTCAAGATTCTGCAGCTGATGCTGGAGAAAGGCCTCGTGCGGCGCGACGACGCCGACCGTAGCCATGTGTACCGGGCCGCCGTGCGCGAGCAGGAAACACAAGGGCTGCTGCTCGATAAGTTCGTGGATGCCACCTTCGGCGGCTCGGCCCTGAAGCTGGTGATGCAGGCCCTGGGCAGCCGCAAAACCTCGGACGACGAGCTGGCCCAGATTCGCCGGCTGCTGAACGACATTGAAATCCAAAACTCCACCTCTAACCCCGCCGAAGACGATGAGCACGCTGGATAATTTCTTTTCGCCCGTGCTGACGCGGGCCCTGGGCTGGACCTTATTGCACTCGCTGTGGCAGGGTGCGCTGCTGGCCGCCGTGCTGGGCGGCGCCCTGCTGCTACTGCGCCGCCACCGCGCCGAACTGCGCTACCTGGCTTCGGCCCTGGCGCTGGGCGGCATGGTGCTGGCGGCCGGGCTCACGTTTGGCCGGTACTATTTTGTGCCTGCTACCACTACCTTGTTGCCAGTTAATGAAGTGGCCACGGTGGCCTCGGCTGCCGCGCCCCGTGCCACAGTAGCGGCGAAAAGCCACTACGCCGTGGTTGCAGCTGCTGCAACTGCTGCAACCGCGCAGGCCGCCAGCGCGCCAACCCGCGTGCCGGCCTGGCTGACGGCCACCGTGCGCTACTTCGAGCGCAATATGCCGCTGCTGGTGCTGGCCTGGCTATTGGGCTTGCTGGCCATGAGCTTACGGATGGTGGGCGGCCTGCTCTACGTGCAGCGCCTGAAGCGTTACCGGGTGCGCCCGCTGGGCGAAGCCTGGCAGGCCAAGCTGGCGGCGCTGGCCGAGCGCGGCGGCCTGAAGCGGCCGGTGGCGCTGCTGGAATCGGCGCTGGTGCAGGTGCCGCTGGTGGTGGGCCACGTGCGGCCCGTGATTCTGCTGCCGCTGGGCGCGGTGGCGGGCCTGTCGCCGGCTTGCCTGGAAGCTATTCTGGCCCATGAGCTGGCGCACGTTTTGCGCCGCGACTACCTCGTGAACCTGCTACAAACGGTGGCCGAGGCCCTGTTTTTCTACCATCCGGCGGTGTGGTTTATGGCCAACTGCCTGCGGGCCGAGCGCGAAAACTGCTGCGATGACACCGCCACGGCCCTCGTGGGCGGCGACCCGCTGCGGCTGGCCCGCGCCCTCACCGCCCTGGCCGAGTGGAGCCAAAGCGCAGTAATCCCGACGGCCCCGCGCCTGGCGCTGGCAGCCGTGGGCGGCCGGGGCTCGCTGCTGGGCCGGGTGCGCCGCCTGGTGCAGCGCCGCCCCGCCGCGCCCACCTGGGGCGAGGGCCTGATGGCCGCCGTGCTGGTGCTGGCTGGCTTGGGCATGCTGGGCGGCAGCGCCGTGCTGGCCAAGTCGAACCCGCTGCGGCTGTACGGGCTAAGCTCGGCCAGCAAATCAGGGATGCCTGGCGACACGACGAAGCTCGTGAAAACGACAACTTCGACTTCGGCCACGACTACGGCCCGCACGATGGCCGGCGGCCTCAATACCCCGGAAATCAAGGCGGACCTGGCTTTCAGCGATGAAGATATGGCGGAGTTGCAGGGGCAGCAAGCGGCGGCCCCGGTTGGCGCCAATGAGGTTGTGAACAACCAAAGCGACAACTCGAAAGACGACCAGGACCCGCCCCGGCGGCGCAAGCAGCGGCAGGTGGTTATTCAGCGCGGGCCGCACCCGGCGCCTGGCACCGTAGTTATCGAGAAGGACAAGAAGGGCCGCGTTACCAACCTGACGGTGAACGGCCAGCCGGTGGAAGTGGGCAAGCCGGGCAAAGGCTTGAAAAAGCAGCCGCAGGTGACGGTGCTGACCGTGCCACCCACGCCCGCCGGCCGCCGTGAGTTCTCGTTCAACTTCTCTGATACCTTCAATGAAAAGCTGGAGCGCAAGCTGGAAAAGGCTGGCAAGAAACTGGAGAAGTCGAACCGCTCCTACGTGTATGTGACGCCCGACGCCGCTACCTACAACGGCCCGCGCAACTTCCACTTCGAATTTGACGAAGCCTCCCTAAACCGGCTGGCCGACAATGCTGTAACCTTAGGCGGCCTGAGCCTGAACCTGGGTTTGCAAGCCGCTAACCAGGGTCTGGAGGAAGCCCGGCGAGGCCTGGAATCGGCCCTGCGGAATCCCAACCTCAGCACGACGGAACGCCGGGAAATTCAGCGCGGCCTGCGCAACTTAAACCGTACTGAAGCTGAGGACGCCCGCGTCCGTGCTGAAGATGCCCGCGTCCGGATTGAGGATGCTCGCGTTCGTACCGAAGATGCCCGCGTGCGGGTTGAAGATGCTCGTCGCCGCGCTGAGGATGCCCGCCGCCAGGCTAACGATGGCCGTGACCTCATTCTGGAAGACGCCCGGCAGGACGCCGATGACCGCGCCGAGGAAGCTCGCGAGCGCGCCGAAGAAGTGCGCGAGCGCCGCCGCGAAATTCAGGAACGCATCCAGGAAGCGCAGCGCGAGCTGCAGGAGCTGGAACGGAATGGTGCTGACAATATGCCCACGCCGCCCCGGGCACCCCGTCCGCCCCGCGCGCCGCGGGCCCCTCGGGTGGGGCAGGTTCCGGTAGCGCCGGTGGCTCCCGTGGCGCCGCCCATGCCACCCACGCCCCCGCGCGACAACTCGGGCAAAGTGCGGGAGGCCCTGCGTGCCGACGGCCTGATTGGCAAGAACGACAAGGCCATGCGCTTCTCGCTGAGTGCCGATGGCATGACCGTGAACGGCAAGAAGCAACCCGCTGCTACGGCCGATAAATACCGCAAGCTGCTGGGTATCCCGAGAGACGGCAAAGGCAGCAAGTCGCGCATCGATATCAACTTTTCGGAAAACGACTAGCCGCGCCGGCCTCCGCCCGCGCCTCGGCGGGCCGCAAACCGAAACCGGGTTTGCGGCCCGCTTTTTTTTCGCCCAGGCGGGCAACTAGCCCCCCGCTTTCTTCATCATTCACGGCACCTTTTCTTATGGCTTTTTCTCTCACCCGCGTGCCTTCTATCATCCACCTATCGAAGTGCCTGTTGATTTTGCTGCTCCTGCATGCGGGAGCAATGCTGCGGGCCAATGGGCAGGCCGCGCCGGCGGCCGTGCCCGCGCCCAAGCGGCAGCTGGCGGCTTTGCGCATCACCGAGGCTATCAAGCTGGACGGGGCACTCGACGAGGCCAGCTGGCAGCAGGCGCCGGTGGCCACCGACTTCATTCAGAACCGCCCCAACCCCGGGCCCCACGAGACGCACCCCACGGAAGTGCGGGTGCTGTATGATGATGCCAACCTGTACATTGGCGCCGTGATGCACGACGTGAGCCCCGACTCCATCCTGCGCGAGATGGGCGAGCGGGACGGCTTCGGCAACACCGATTTCTTCGGCGTGTTCTTCGATACTTACCGCGACAAGCTGAATGGCTACGGCTTCTTCATCACGCCGGCCGGGGTGCAGATGGATGCCCGCTACTCGCCCGCCGGGGGCGAGGATTTCAGCTGGAACGCGGTGTGGGACTCGCGCACCGCCCTGCGCGGCACCGACTGGGTGGCCGAGCTGCGCATTCCGTATTCGGCCCTGCGCTTCAGTCAGAAGGACGAGCAGCTGTGGGGGCTGAACTTCATGCGGCAGCGCAAGCGCGACAACCAGGGCTTCTTCTGGAACGAGGTGCGGCCGGCGGTGGATGGCTTCGTGAACCAGTGGGGTGAGCTGACCGGCCTGCGCAACGTGAAGCCGCCGCTGCGCCTCTCGCTCACGCCTTACGTGAGTGCCTACCTCGACCACTATCCCTACAACGTGGAGGGCGTGCCCAACACCACCCGCCGCTTCAACGGCGGGGCCGACGTGAAGTGGGGCATCAACGAAAGCTTCACGCTCGATGCCACCCTGGTGCCCGACTTCGGCCAGACGCAGAGCGACAACCGGGTGCTGAACCTGACGCCTTTCGAGGTGCAGTACAATGAAAACCGGGCGTTTTTTACCGAAGGTACCGAGCTGTTTAACAAGGGTAATTTGTTTTACTCGCGCCGGGTGGGGGCCACGCCCATCGGCTACTACGGCGTGGACAACCGCCGAAAACCAGGCGAGTATATCACCAAAAACCCGGACGTGAGCTTGCTGGTGAATGCCACCAAAGTATCGGGCCGTACCAGCAAGGGCCTGGGCGTGGGCGTCTTCAACGCCCTGAGCCGGGAGATGTACGCCACGCTGCGCGACTCGACCAGCGGGCGGGAGCGCGAAATCATCACCCAGCCGCTGACCAATTACAACATCGTAGTGCTCGACCAGAGCCTAAAAAATAACTCCTACGTGAGCCTCGTAAACACCAACGTGACCCGCGCCGGCAGCACCTTCGACGCCAACGTGACCGGCGGGCTCTTCCGCTTCGCCAACAAGGCCAACGCCTACGCCGTGGACGGCTCCATCGTGTACTCGCGGCGGCGCGGGCAGGGCTTCGAGGAGACGGGGCCAGTGCAGGAGCGCGACGGCATGAAATACAGCGTCAGCGTGGGCAAAATCAGCGGCAACCTGACCTGGAACGTGAGCCACAGTTTGGTGTCGGATACCTACAATCCGAACGATTTGGGGCTGCTGTTTAACAACAACGAAATCAGCCAGAGCGCGCAGGTTAGTTATAATAAGTACCAGCCGTTCTGGAAGGTGAACAACCTGTATACCTGGTTGGGGGTGAATGAGCGTAGCTTGTTCCGGCCCACGCGCTACTCCGATGCCAGCCTCTACGGCGGAGCTAATACGACCTTCACCAAGAGCTTTATTACGACAGGCTTCAACTTTGACGCGGTGCCGGGGCGGCACGATTATTTTGAGCCGCGCACCGAGAAGCTGGGGGAATATTTCGTGGATGTGCCGGGCTCGTTTAATATCGGCGGTTTCGTGTCGAGCGACTACCGCAAGAAGCTGGCTTTTGATGTCAATGCGGGTATTCGGGAGTACGCTGCCGACGGCGACCGGAGCGGGCGGCGTGGTATCGGGCTGGGCTTTTCGCCGCGCTACCGGGTGAGCAACCAGTTGACGTTCCGCTATAATCTGTCGTATAACCGCTCCATCAACCAGATTGGCTACGTGAACGGGGGGCTGGATAGCAGCGAGCCGCTGGATGAGCCGTTTCTGGACCAGATTCTGCTGGGGCGGCGGCGGGTGACGACGATAGAAAACACGGTGAGCATGAGCTACGTGTTCACGAACCGGATGTCGTTCAGCATTCGCACGCGGCACTACACCAGCCACGTGCATTACCGCGATTTCAGCACCCTGCAGCCGGGCGGGCGCGAAACTCCGGCCGCCTACGGCCGCAACCGCGACACGGCCTACAACGCCTTTAACGTGGATGCGGTGTTCAGCTGGTGGTTTGCGCCCGGCTCGCAGGTGAGCGTGGTGTGGAAAAACGCCGCCGCTACGGAGGATGCGGCCGACCGGGCCACCCCATTGTACTTCGACAACCTGAGCGGTACGCTGGTGACGCCACACAATAATTCGCTGTCGGTGAAGGTGCTCTACTATCTCGATTACCTGACGCTGCGGCCGCATCGGCGGGCGTAGCGGGGCTGGCAAACGTGTCGGTGAGGCGGGACGACGTGTCAGAAGCCGTGGACAGCGTGTCGGTGAGGCGGGACGACGTGTCGGTGAGGCGGGACGACGTGTCGATGATGCCGGACAGCATGTCGGTGAGGCGGGACAACGCCGGGGCGGGCCGGGGCGTAAGCCCGGCCATGGAAAATCCAATCTGGCGCGGGCTGCGGTGGCGCTTTGACCTGACCCGCGACATGGCTGAGCCGGCCGAAATTCTGGCCGATGTGGAGGAGGGCATCACGTTTCGCGGGACCAACGCCTGGGTGCTGCTGTTTGCGATTCTGATTGCCTCGGTGGGGCTGAATATCAACTCCACGGCCGCCATTACCGGGGCCATGCTGATTTCGCCGCTCATGGGGCCGATTGTGGGCATCGGCTTTGGGGTGGCCACGGTGAACGTGGGGCTGATGTGGCGGGGGCTGAAAAACCTGGCGGTGGCGGCGGGCATCAGTTTGCTGGCCTCGGCCGGGTATTTTCTACTCACGCCGCTGGCCGACACCGGCTCGGAGCTGCTGGCTCGCACCACGCCTACGGTGTGGGACGTGCTCATTGCCTTGTTTGGCGGGGCGGCGGGGGCCATCGGCTTCACCCGGCGCGAGCGCGGCAACGTGGTGCCGGGCGTAGCCATTGCCACGGCGCTGCTGCCGCCGCTGTGCACGGCGGGCTACGGCCTGGCCACCGGCAACTGGAAGTTTGTGCTGGGCGCGTTCTACCTGTTTAGCATCAACTGCGTGTTTATCATCCTGTCCACGTTTCTGGTGGCGCGCATTCTGCCGCTGCCCAGCTTCGAGTTTGCCGATGCCGTGCGGGCGCGGCGGGTGCGGCTGCTCATCTGGGTGGTGGCCTTGCTTACGGCGGTGCCCAGCGTGTGGCTGGCGGCGCGCATTGTGCGGCGCACGTTGTTTACGCACAATGCCGAGCAGTTTCTGGATGCCGAGCTGCGCCAGCCGGGCAGCTACGTGGTCACGCGCCGCATCGAGCCCGACCCGCACCGCATTAACATCCTGCTGGCCGGCCGGCCGCTGTCGGCCGCGCAGCTGCGCACCGTGCGGGCCCGCCTGCCGCGCTACCGCCTGCCCGACGACACGCAGCTGACCATCCGCCAAGGCCTGGGCCAGCTCGATTCGGCCGATATGCGCGACCTGCGCAGCGGCCTGCTGGCCGACCTGCGCGACCGCAACGCCCAGACCCTGGCCGGCTACGATGCCCGCCTCACTGAGCTGCAGCAAACCCTGGCCGCCGCCGACAACCCCGCCGCCACCGGCCTGCCCGCCGCCCCGCAGCTGCTGCGCGAAGTGCAGGCCGAGCACCCCAGCGTGCGCCAGCTGGGCCTGAGCCAGCTGCTGCGCCCCGCCACCGACTCGCTCCAGGCCGATACCACGGTGGTAGTGAGCCTGCGCGTGGCGCAGCCGCTGCCGGCCGCCGAGCAGCAGCGGCTGCAGCAGTGGCTGCGGGTGCGGGCCGGCGGCCGGCGGGCGGTGCAGGTGATAGCGGAGTAGCGCGAAGTCCCAACTTCGCGTTTCGGTCGCGCCGGCTGGGCCGATTCAACAATTTCGTTCAACGATGCGCGAAGCTGGAACTTCGCGCTACAACCCGAGCAGCTCCTGCGCCGCTGCAAAGGGCGTCATCTCGCCCGCTGCCACGGCCTGCTGAATGGCCGGCAGCCGCTCCCGCACCCCGGGCTCGCCGTAGAAGCGGCTTTCCAGCGCCTGCCGGATGCTCTGGTGCAGCCACTGCAGCTGCTGCTGGCGGCGGCGCTCCTGCCAGAAGCCGTTGGCCTGGGTTTGTGCTTGATAATTTTCCAGCATTTCCCACACCTCCGCGATGCCGGTGCCCGCCACGGCGGAGGTGAGCAGCACCGGCGGGTACCAGCCCGAGGCGGCGGGCGGAAAGAGGTGCAGGGCATTCTGGTACTCGCGGCGGGCGCGGCGGGCGGCGGTTTCGTTGCCCTGGTCGGCTTTGGTGATGAGCAGGGCGTCGGCCATTTCCATGATGCCGCGCTTGAGGCCCTGCAGCTCGTCGCCGGCCCCGGCCAGCATGAGCAGCAGGAAAAAATCGACCAGGCCGTGGACGGTGGTTTCGGACTGGCCCACGCCCACGGTTTCGACGAAAATAACCTCGTGGCCGGCCGCTTCGCACAGCAGCAACGCCTCCCGCGTAGCCCGCGCCACTCCGCCCAGGCTGCCGCTGGAAGGGGAGGGACGGATGAAGGCGTGGGCGTGCGCGGCCAGCTGCGGCATGCGGGTTTTGTCGCCCAGAATACTGCCGCCGCCACGGGGGCTGCTGGGGTCCACGGCCAATACGGCCAGCTTCTTACCTAGCTGCTCCACTACGTGTAGGCCCAGCGCTTCGATGAAGGTGCTTTTGCCCACGCCGGGCACACCAGTGATGCCCAGGCGCAGGGCGCGGCCGGTGTGGGGCAGCACGGTTTGCAGCACCTGCTGGGCCAGGGCCTGGTCGCTGGGCAGGGTGCTTTCGACCAGCGTGATGGCCCGGCTCAGGGCTACGCGGTTGCCGGCCAGCACTCCGGCGGCGTATTCGGCGGCAGAAAATCGGGTCGGCGGCACGGGATATAGAGTTTTTGGCGCTAGCTTGCGGGAGCAAAGAACGGGCGTAATTGCCGCGAAGGCGGAAATGACGCCAACTGGTCGTTGAAAACGAGCGGCTGGCCGACCCAGTTCGGCCCAGCCTCGGCGGGCGGTTTTCTTTGCGGTCTAGTGCGCCAATCACCTTTTTCGTTTTTCATGAACACATCCTTACGTTTGCTGCCGGTGGCTGCCCTGCTGGCCGTGCCGTTCGTTTCACGCGCTCAGAATGAGCTGAGCAACTTCTCGGCCACCGGCCGGGGCGGCGTCATCAACACCTTCGCCACCGACTATCAGGTTATCGGCATCAACCCTGCCAACCTGGGCCGCAAAACCAACCACAAGGGCGCCCTCACCATCGGCGAAACCGGTATCGGCGTGGCCTCGCAGTCGTTGAACAAGACGCTGTTCAAGAAGCTCATTTACCAGTCCGAAGACCCCATTACGCCCGCTGGCCGCGTGGAGTTGGTAGACGCCCTCACCAGCGAAAATACCCTCAACGCCAACGTGGACGTGACCACGCTGGGCTTCGCCATTGCCCTGCCCAACGGCTTGGGCGGCGTGGCCGTGAGCCACCGCATGCGCTCGGGCGTACACGTGGCCCTCAACCGCACGGCGGCCGACATCATCGTGAACGGCAAAGACGCCGACATCTACGAAAACTACAGCGTCGGCAATGCGCCAAAGGTATCGGTGGCGCTGGCGGGCACCAACATGCAGGGCACCATTACCAGCGAATTCAACATTGCCTACGGCATTCAAGTGCTCGACAAAGAGGGCCTGAAGCTGTCGGCCGGCTTAGGCTACCGCTACATTCAGGGCCTGGGCATCGCCGATATTCGTATCGAAGACGGCACGTTTTACGGCTACAATGCCCTGTCGCCAGCCTTTAAAGTCAATTACGGCGACTTGAGCACGGCCACCGACTTCAATTACAAAAGCGGCTCGGGCCTGAGCACCGTGGGCAGCGGCCACGGCGTGGATATCGGCCTAGCGGCCGAGGTAGGCAAAATGCTGCGCCTGGGCGTGTCGGTAGTGGACATGGGCAAGATGACCTGGGACGGCAACGTGCTGACGGCCTACGACCAAGACTTGAAAGAGACCAAATCAAACGGCGTGGACAGCTACAACGTGTTTGAGGAACTAGCCAACCAGTTTGACCGCGACGACAACTCCTTCACCTACGAACCCAATAAGGAGCGCAACGGCGCCCTGCCCACCAAGCTGCGCACCGGCGCCGGCATCCGCATCAGCGAGCTGTTCGAGGCTGGCGTCGACGTGACCGTGCCGCTCAACAAAGTGGCCGGCAACCTCACCAGCTCCTTCGTGGGCCTGGGCGTCGATTACAAGCCCGTGAGCTGGCTGCGCCTGAGCTCGGGCGTCACCGGCGGCGCCGGCTACGGCGCCAGCCTGCCGCTAGGCGTCACCTTCGTCACCAGCAGCTGGGAGGCCGGCATCAGCTCGCGCGATATGGTGGGCCTGTTCAGCGAAAGCTCGCCTTACACCTCGGTGGCCTTTGGCCTGCTGCGGTTTAAGTTTGGTTCGGATAAGTAGGTACTCGTTTGGCGCAACCAGAACGTCACTAAAAAGAACGTCATCCTGAGCGCAGCGAAAGGACCTCGTCCGCGCCGTTGTGGTAGTAACTCCAATCGTGCAAACGGTTAGAAATTACTGCCACAGCGGCGCGGACGAGGTCCTTTCGCTTCCCTTCGGTCAGCTCAGGATGACGTTCTTGTTTGGCGTTACTTACGGCAGCACCACAAACGCCGGCAGGCCCAGCTTGCTGCGGCGGCCGCCCAGCTTCACGCCCTCGTCCACATACTTACACGCCTTGCCCAGCTCGTTGGGCTGCTCGATAACGCCCAGGTTGGCATTGTCTTCGCGGGCCACGTAGAGGCGGCCGTTGGGCCCGCGCTGGATGGCGCCGATTTTGCGGTTTTTCGACTTGCCTACCAGCACCGGGGCGCCGTCTTTCTTGCTCAGGTCGAACTGCCAGACCTGCGTTTCGCCGCCGCCCAGGCCGTTGCAGGAGCCGTAGAGCAGGCGGCTGTCGGGCGAAAACTCGACGCCGTAGGCCTCGGGGTAGGGACCGAAGCCGCGCGGCTTGCTCACCTTGCCGGTGGCCCGGTCGAAGTCGTAGACTTCAAAACGGTTGGTTTCTTTCCAGAGGGCGGCGGCTACTTTGGTGCCGTCAGGCGAGAACTTGAGGGCCCCGATGGCGTTGCGGCCAGGGCCGGCATTCATGCTGCCCACGTTGCTACTCACGGGCTTGCCCGAGCTCACGCCGTCGGCCGTCACAAGGTAGGCCACGAAGGCGTTGGAGTTCCAGCGGTGGGCCAGCACCCACACGTCGCGGCCGTTGGCGTGGCGCACGGCGGCCAGCTTTTCGGCCACGGGCGTCATCAGCAGGGCGTTCACGCGGGGCAGGTCGCCGAGGCCGTCCTGGCGGGTCATGTCCACGATGGAGTAGCGCAGGCCGTTGCCGGTGCCCTGCGGCGCCACCGTGAAGATGTAGAAGATGTTGCCCGAGCCAGGGTCGGGCACGATGAGGGCCGACTGCGTGCTGCTGCCCGCGCCCATCAGCTTGGTGCCGTTGGGCATGGGGCGGTGGGCGCGGTTCCACACGGTTTCGCCGTTGGTGTAGAAGAGCAGCTCGCCGCGGCTGGTGGTGGCCACGGCGCAGCCCTCGTAGGTGCTCATCTTGCCGTCGTTGAGCGGGCTGGGCGTGCCCGTCGAGTCGAAGCGCAGGCCGGCCTGCTGGCCGAAGTACCACAGGTCGTTGGGCCGCTGGGCGCGGCCGAGGAAGCTCAGCGGCAGCAGGAGAAAAAGGAAAAAGAAGCGTTTCATGGAAAGCCGGAAGTCAGGTTTTGCTCGGCTAAACGAAAAAACCGTGCCGACGACGAGGCCGGGAGTTATGAGTTTTGAATTATGAGTTGTGAATTCTCAGAAAGACAACCCGTAACTCATAATTCAAAACTCATAACTCCCTACCGTCCCGCCAGCAGCTCCGGCGTCAGCTCGTGGTGCTGCTCAAAGTAGGTGTAGCCCGGCAGCAGCCCGCGCCAGAAGGCCTGGTGCGGTCCAGGATGGCGCGCCAATTCCTTCTGGGTAAGCGGAAACGGAAAAATATGCACCGGAATACTCAGTTGCCCTGAGGCCCGCGCCGCCACCGCCAGCAGGTACAGCTCCCGGATGCAGGGGTCGGTGATGGGCAGGCAGCCGATGGTCACGTCGGAGCCGTGAATGAAGATGTCGCCGCCGGGGTTGGGCTCGCCCAGGGCGCGGTCGGCTTCATTCGGGTAGTTCAGCCCCAACGACATATGAAACAGGCTCTGCGGATTAAACCGGTCGATGTGGTAGAATCCCTCGGGCACCTGGTAGTCGCCCGACTGGCGCTTGGGCCCCAGCGTGCCCGACATGGCCGCCAGTGGGTACTTCTTCAGCAGTTCAAACGGGCCCGCGCCCTGGTTGCGGCCCCACACCTCCAGCGTCGAGTCGGTTTTGATGTGGCGCAGAAAGATTTCCAGCTTCTCGGGGTTCAGGTAGTGGCGCTGCAGCAGCGCGGCCACCCGGGGGCCGGCCACCTTCCGGGCATTGCGCACCCGCTCGAAGCGCAGCTGCTCCTGCCAGAAGGTAGAGGAGGGCGAAATCCGCAGCGTGGGCGGCGGCGTATCCTGAGCCGGAGACGCGGAGGAGCAGGCCGACAGACCCAGAAGCACTCCACAAACGAAACGAAGTAACATGCGAAAAAGAGCGCGAATAAAAGATGAGGCTCTCCTAACGGTGCAAGATAGTGTTCTATTTTAGCGCAACCATCTTTCAGGTAAAAAAAAGTGACCGGCGCTCAACCAACCAGTCTGTCCCCACGTCTTTTCATCCCATTGTCGTTTCCCGCATGCAGCTCAAGCCGCTCTATTCCTTCCTTGCCGACCTGGCCGACCACAACCAGCGCGACTGGTTCAACGACCACAAAGCCAGCTACCAGCAGCTGCGCACGCAGTTCGAAGCCGATGTCGATTACTGGTTTGAGGAGCTCCGCCGGCTCGACCCCGTGCTGGCTGGCCCCGAGGGCCGCAAAAGCATCTTTCGCCTGCACCGCGACGTGCGGTTCAGCCACAACAAGGCGCCCTACAAAACGCACTTCTCGGCCTATTTCACCGCCAGCCCCGGCAAAGACGTGGACGCGCCGGCGTACTACGTCCAACTCGGCCCTCAGGGTCAGACTCTGATTGCCGGCGGCTTCTACCAGCCCGACAAAGCCCAGATAGCCGCCATCCGCCAGGAAATCGACTACGATGCCGACGCTTTCCGCGACCTGCTGGCCGACGTCAACTTCCAGTATTTCTTCCCCGACCTCAGCGGCGAGCCCCTCAAGCGCCCGCCCCGGGGCTACCCCAAAAATCACCCCGATATCGACCTGCTGAAGTTTAAAAACTACATCGTCAGCCACCAGCTCAGCGACCAGGAAGCCCTCACCCAGCCCGATTTCCGGGCCTACGTGCTGGCGGCTTTCAAGGAGCTGGTGCCTTTCTGCGAGTATTTGCGCAACGCGGTGGCGTGATGTAGCGCAAACTTTAGCTTCGCTGACCTTCGGTTGTAGTTCGCGCTACAAATTACCACGTTACCATTTCCTCCTCGTGTCCGCGCCGGAAAATGGCGCTGCTGGCTTTGCTGCCCGCCGCAATGTTCACAATGTTGCTCTGGTCGGCAAAGGTTTCCAGCAGCATGGTTTGCTTAATCTGCACGCCGCCCATGGTGCGGGGCAGCGTCGCTTTGCAATACAGCCAGTAGGCATCCTTTTCCTTTTCCATGCCGATGTATTTCAGCGGCAGCGCCTGGCCCCCGGGCGTCTTCAACTGTAGCGTGCGGTTGAGGTAAGCGGCAGTGAGGATTTGGGGGCGTGGCCCCGGCTCAGCCAGCGACACCGGCGTGGCCTGGCCCTTGGAGAGGGCCAGCTCAAAGTCGTCGGTGAAGACCTTGATAGCCAGCTCCAGCTGTTTCTGGCCAGGGTTGTAGCGCAGCTCCGTCAGGGTGGCGTGGTAGGCGTGCCAGGCGCGGGCCGTGAAGGCCAGCAGCACCAGCGCGGCGGCGAGTGAGAGAAAACGCATAGGGACGTGATGAAGTGAAGAGGGGAGGGGGTGATGAAGTGAAAAGGCCACAAACCTCTTCGCTTCATCACCCCCTCACTCCATTACCCGAAGAAGGAATTAAAACAGCTTCATTATCTGCTTAAAGATAAGTACGTAGGCCATCAAACCCAGAATCAGGAACGTACCCACGCGTTGGGCGCCCTCCATGAACTTATCCGAGGGCTTGCGGCGCAGAATCATCTCGTAGAGCAGGAACACGACGTGACCGCCATCGAGCGCCGGCACCGGCAGCAGGTTCATAAACGCCAGCACCATGCTCAGCGAGCCCGTGAGGGTCCAGAAGCGCAGCCAGTCCCACTGCCCGCCGTACTGCTGGGCAATTTCGACGGGGCCGCCGAGGCTTTCGGAGGCTGAGGCCTGGCCGGTGATAATCTTGCCAATGGCCTTGCCCTGCGCCGTGATGATGCCAAATGCCTGCTTGGTGCCCGCCGGAATAGCGCCCGCCAAGCTGAACTGCCGGGTGCTGAATTTCAAATCGGGCTTCTGCTCGAAGCCGATTTTGCCGCCGCTGCTAATGGCCACCGGCAGTGTGAGCGTCTGGCCGCCGCGCTGCACGCTCAAGGGCGTGGTTTTGCCCTTGTACACCTGCAGCGCCTTTTGCAGCTCATCAAAATACTGAATGGGCGTGCTGCCCACGGCCGTGATGCGGTCGCCGGGCTGCAGGCCGGCCTTTAAGGCGGGCGAGCCCGCCACCACCCGGCCCACCGAGAAGGGCGCGCGCGGCAGCACAAACAGGCTGTCGCCCTGCTTAGCCAGCCGGTCCATGAGGTTGTTGGGGATATTGAGGTCAATGAGCTGACCGTTACGCTCTACAGTGTAGTAGCCATTCGAGCCCAGGATGACATCCGGGCTCATCACTTGGTTGAACTCGTCAAACGGTCGGCCGTTAATCTTCACAATCTTGTCGCCGGTGCGGAAGCCAATTTCGCGGCCCAGCCCGTTGGGCAGCACGCCGAAGCGGGCCTCCGAGGCCGGCAGGTAACTCTCGCCGTACTTGAAAGTGAGGGCCGCAAAAATGATGATGCCCGTGATGATATTCATGATGATGCCGCCCAGCATCACCAGCAGGCGCTGCCAGGCCGGTTTGGCCCGGAACTCGTCGGGCTGCGGGGGGCCGGCCAGGGCCTCGGCGTCTTGCGTTTCGTCCACCATGCCGTGAATCTGCACGTAGCCGCCCAGCGGAAACCAGCCGATGCCGTATTCAGTCTCGCCCACTTTCTTTTTGAACAGGGCGAAGTTGGCGACGTTAGGCAGTGGGAAAAGGAAGTCGAAAAAGATGTAAAACTTATCGACGCGAATCTTGAAAAGCTTGGCAAAGAAGAAGTGCCCGAATTCGTGTAAGCCCACGAGCAGCGACAGACCCAGCAGCAGCTGGCCTATCATGGTCAGAATTTCCAAGGAAATGGAATTGAATTAAGAATTAAAAATTAAAAATTAAAAATTAGCGGAATCGACAATCAAAAAATGGGGCAGAGGGGCTGGGAAACCCTTCAGCATCAATTTTTAAATTTTAATTCATAATTTTTAATTAACCCACTAGCTTCGCGGCGCGCCTCCGCATCAGTGGCCACCAAATCGTCCAGTAGCGGGGTTGCAAGGTACGACACCCGCGCCAGGCAGTCGGCCACGAGGTCCGACATCTGGCGGAAGCCAATTTGTTCCCGCAAAAATGCGGCCACGGCTATTTCATTGGCCGCGTTGAGGATGCAGGCAGCGTTGCCGCCTCGGCGCATGGCCCCGAAGGCCAGCTCCAGGTTGGGGAAAGCCACCCGGTCGGGCGCCTCGAAGGTAAGCGTGGGGTAGTCGAGAAAGGAAAAGCGCGGAAACTGATTCGCCAGCCGCTGCGGGTAGCCCAGGGCGTACTGGATGGGCAGCTTCATATCCGGCAGGCCCAGTTGTGCTTTCAATGAGCCGTCCTCGAACTGCACCAGCGAGTGCACGATGCTTTGCGGATGCACCACCACGTCAATCTGGTCGTCGCGGAGGCCAAACAGCCATTTGGCCTCAATCACCTCCAGGCCCTTGTTCATCAGCGAAGCCGAGTCGATGGTGATTTTGGCGCCCATGTCCCAGTTGGGGTGTTTCAGGGCCTGGGCTTTGGTGACGCGCTCCATTTCCGGGGCCGAGCGGCCGCGGAAGGGCCCGCCCGAGGCCGTGAGGATGATTTTCTCCACCGGGTTCTGCTCCTCGCCCACCAGGCACTGGAAAATGGCCGAGTGCTCCGAATCGACGGGCAGCAGGCGCACGCTGTGCTGCCGGGCCAGGTCGGTGATAAGCTGGCCGGCCACTACTAGGGTTTCCTTGTTGGCCAGGGCAATGGTTTTGCCCGCCCGGATGGCCGCCACCGTGGGCAGCAGCCCGGCGTAGCCCACCAGGGCCGTGAGCACCACGTCCACCTCGGGGCGGGTCACGGCCTCGGCGAGGGCGGCGGGGCCGGCCTGCACGCTGGTTTCGGACTGGCTGGCGAGGGCGTCGCGCACGTTGGCGAGCAAGCTTTCATCGCCGATAACCACCACGGCGGGCCGAAACTCGCGGGCCTGCTGCACCAGCAGCTCCCACTGCCGCTGCGCCGTGAGCACGGCCACCCGAAAGCGACCGGGGTGGGCCCGCAGCACCTCCAGCGTCTGGGTACCGATGGAACCAGTGGCGCCCAGCAAGGCAATAGTGGTGGTAGAAAAAGCAAAATCAGACATAACCGGGTAACCCATAAATAGCCGGGCAAAGGTAGCGCTTATGTAGAAGGGCTGAATGGCTGCCTTATTTTTGGATAAATTCAAATCCTTAAAAAATCAGTTTCGCAAAGAGCGGTAAGCGCTTAACGCAAAGGCTCTGTTAGGGGGGCAGAAGTGCCGCGCGCCGTAAAAAATACCCGGAAACGGGTATTGTAGCAAGTAAGGGGCCCGCGTTAATTTGTGAATTAGTATTTGTCTGGGTGGACGATAATTAGCGCAATGGTAATGAGGTAGTATGAAAAAACATGAGTCAATATCTTGGCTTCCTTCGGATATTTGCTGCCGGATTGTGAAATGGTGAGAATTTGAGGCGGGTTTTCACCGCCGGGCTGATAAAACTTGCGCCAAACAGGATTTTTGCAATTAGAAAAGGGCGCTCAGCTTTCTGGGGAGCCTTTTTTTGTGATAAAACCGTGATTAAAGCTAATCTTTTTGTACATGAAAACAATACTACTTTTTATAAGCCTACTGCTTAGTGCCAGCGCTTACGCCGCCGCCCCGGTGGCCAACAATGATACCCGCAACACGCCTTCGAACGCGGCGGTGACGTTTTCCATCACGGCCAACGACACCGATGCCGACGGTAACGCCACTATCAATTTAGCCAGCGTGGACCTGGACCCCGCCACCAGCGGGCGCCAGACCAGCCGCGTGGTGAATGGCCAGGGTACTTACTCGGTAGACGACGCCGGCAACCTGACCTTCACGCCGGGCAGCAACTACACCGGTACGTCCACGTTAAGCTATACTAT
The DNA here is from genome assembly GCF_030580865.1 of Hymenobacter aranciens. GTDB lineage: Bacteria > Bacteroidota > Bacteroidia > Cytophagales > Hymenobacteraceae > Hymenobacter > Hymenobacter aranciens. The sequence continues at coordinate 109,713 of NZ_JAUQSY010000012.1, forward strand.
TCAGGATAATACGGCCTTGGTTTCCAATATCGCTACGGTGACCGTGAACGTGGGGCCGCTGGCCGTGGTGGATGCCGCGACCACCCCGCGCAACCTGGCCGCTACGGTGAACGTGCTCGACAACGACACCGACGTGAACGGCCTGGCGCCGGCCACGCTCGACCTCAACCCCGGCCTGGCGGGCCGCCAGACCACCCTGGCCGTGACGGGCGGCAGCTTTGCCTGCGACGATGCCGGCAACGTAACCTTTACGCCTTCGATGCCTTACTCGGTGGGGCTGACGGCGGTGGCGAGCTACGTGGTGCAGGACGCCACCGGCGCTACTTCGAACGTAACGACCTTCACCGTGACGACGGTGAACGTGCCGCCCGCAGCCGTGGCCGACGTGGCTTACACGCCTTCCAACACGAGCATTACATTCTCGATATCAGCCAACGACAGCGACTCGGACGGCTCGCTGGTGCTGACGACGCTGGACCTGGACCCCATTGCGGCGGGCCGGCAGACGACCCGTACGGTGAGCGGCCAGGGTTCGTACTCGGTGGATAACGCGGGCAACCTGACGTTTACGCCTAATACCAACTATACGGGCTCGTCGTCATTGACTTACAACGTGCAGGATAACGACAACACCGTGTCGAACTCGGCCACGGTGACGGTGCACGTGGGGCCGCTGGCCGTGAGCGATGCCGCCGCTACCACCCCCACCGCCAATGTGACGGTGAACGTGCTCACCAACGATACCGACGTGAACGGCATCAATGTGGCGACGGTGGACCTGGACCCCAGCACCGCCGGTCGCCAGACGACGCGCACCGTAACCGGGCAGGGCACTTTTACGGTGGATAATGCAGGCAATATCACCTTCGTGCCCAGCAGCGGCTACGTGGGCAGCACGGCCACCAGCTACACCGTGCAGGACCAGACCGGCGCGACTTCCAACGCAACGACTTTCACGGTCACGACTTCCAACTCGACCCCGATTGCGGTGAACGACGTGGTGCTGACGGCCTCCAACACCACCGTAGTAGCGGCCGTGACGGCCAACGACGTGGACCCCGGCGGCAACCTCAACGCCAGCACCGTGGACCTGGACCCCGGTACGGCCGGCGTGCAAACCTCGATTACGGTAAGCGGGCAGGGCGCTTTCACCACTGTGGGGCAACCGGCGGGCTCGGTGCGCTTTACGCCGGCTAGCAACTTCACCGGCACGGGGAGCGTGAGCTACACGGTGCAGAATATGTCGGGCACCACCTCGAACACGGCCACGCTGGCGGTGCGGGTGGGGCCGCTGGCGGTGCTCGACGCGGCCAACGTGTCGTCGAGCGCGCCTACGACATTCAGCGTGCTGGCCAATGACAGCGACGTGGACGGATTAGCGGTGAATTCCATTGACCTTGACCCCGCTACGGCTGGGCAGCAATCGGCCGTCACGGTCGTTAACCGGGGCACGTTTTCGCTCGACCCGGCCACCGGCCTCATCACCTTCACGCCCTCGACGCCCTACACGGCGGGGCTGACGGCCACCATCAGCTACCTGGTGCGCGACAACTTCGGGGCGCCCTCGAACGTGGTGAGCCTGAGCGTGACGACCACCAACACCGCCCCGGTGGCCAATGCCGACGTGGTGAACGTCATCCCCAACCAGACGCTAATCTTCTCGGTGACGGCCAACGATACCGACGCCGATGGTACCCTGAACCTGAACTCGGTGGACCTGGACCCGGCCACCAGCGGCCGGCAGACCACGTTCACGTACATCGTGGGCGGCGTGACGCTGGGGACTTTCACGACCAGCGGCACCACCGGCAACGTGCAGTGGGCGCCGGCCAGCGCCACCTATACCGGCACGGCCACCATCAGCTACCTCGTGCTCGACAACAGCGGCGTGAGTTCGAACCCGGCCAGCATTACGGTGCGGGTGGGCCCGCGGGCCCTGGCCGATGCCGCCAACACCCTGCCCAACACCAGCGTGGCCGTGGATGTGCTGGCCAACGACGTGGACGAGGACGGCCTCGACATCACCAGCGTGGACCTCGACCCGGCCACGGCCGGCATCCAGACCAGCTACAGCATCGCCGGCCAGGGCGCCTTCGCCGTGGATAATACCGGCAGCGTCACCTTCACGCCGGAGCCCGGCTACCTCGGCACCAGTACGCTGAGCTACACCGTGCGCGACCTGACGGGCGCCACTTCGGCCGTGGGTTCGCTCGCCGTGACGGTGTTGACGCCCAACGTGGTACCCGTGGCCCAGGCCGACGACGCCCAGACCCCGCCCGCCACCAGCGTGACCTTCTCGGTGACGGCCAACGATACCGACTCGGACGGCACGCTCGTGCTGAACACCCTCGACCTGGACCCCGCCACCACCGGCCGCCAGATTACCCGCACCATCAGCGGCGTAGGTACTTTCACGGCCGACAATGCGGGCAACGTGACCTTCGTGCCCGTGGCCGGCTACACTGGTACGGCTACCGCTACCTACACCATTGAAGACAACAGCACCGGCGTTTCGAACGTCGCCACCATCGCCGTGCGCGTGGGCCCGCTGACTGCGGCCGACGCCTTTAACATCGTGCCCGGCAGCTCGGCTTCGGTGAACGTGCTGGCCAACGACGTGGACGCCAACGGTATCGACGCCACCTCGGTGGACCTGGACCCGGCCACGGCCGGCACCCAGACCACGCTGAGCGTGGCTGCCGGCGCTTACTCGGTCGATGCCAGCGGCACCGTCACCTTTACACCCGTGGCGGGCTACACCGGCACCAGCACCACCAGCTACACGGTGCTCGACGCCACCGGCGCCACCTCCGGCGTGGGCACGCTCACGGCCCGGGTGGGCCCGCAGACGGCCGACGATGCCGCGACTACTTTCCAGAACGTAGCGGTGGTGTTCAACGTGACGACCAACGACACCGACGCCAACGGTCTGGCCGTGAACTCAGTTGACCTGGACCCCGCTACGGCGGGCCGCCAGACTACCTTCACGGTGGCCGGGCAGGGTACGTACACCGTGAGTAGCTCCGGCAACGTAACCTTCACGCCGGTAGCGGCTTTCGTGGGCACGAGCAGCGTAGAATACACTGTGAACGACGCCACCGGCGCACCTTCGACGGTGGGCGCTTTCGTGGTGACGGTGGTGCTGAACCAGGCGCCCGTGGCCGTGGCCGACGACGCCCAGACGCCGCCCAACACGGCCGTGTTCATCCCCGTCACGGCCAACGACTCGGACCCCGACGGCACCATTGACGGCACAACCATCGACCTAGACCCCGCCACCAGCGGCACCCAGACCAGCCGCAGCGTGACCGGCCAGGGCACCTTCACGACCGTGGGCCAGCCCGCCGGCACGGTGCGCTTCATCCCCTCGACCAACTACACCGGTACCTCCACCATCAACTACCGGGTGCGCGATGCCATCGGCGGTCTGTCGAACATCGCCACCCTGACGGTGCGCGTGGGCCCGCGCGCCACCGACAATACCAGCCAGACGCTGCCCGGCGTGGCCGTGAGTGTGAACGCGCCCGGCAACGACGTGGACGCCAACGGCCTCGACCTGACGACCGTGGACCTGGACCCCGCCACGCCGGGCCTGCAGCAGAGCAACGTAGTGGTGGGCCTGGGCACTTTCAGCCTCAATGCCAGCACCGGCGTGGTCACCTTCACGCCCAGCTCGCCCACGGCGACGGGCACGGCCACCATCACCTACACCATTAATGACCTGACCGGGGCTACTTCCAACGTGGCTACCATCACGGTGAATATCACCGACAACGGTGCCCCGATTGCCGTGGACGACGAGGCCTTCACGCCTTACCTCACGGCCGTTACTTTTAACGTGACCAGCAACGATATCCAGCCCACCGGCGGCGCGACTATCAACACCGCCAGCATCGACCTCGACCCGGCCACGGCCGGGCGCCAGACCACCTTCACGGTGGCGGGCGAGGGCACGTTTGCCGTGTCGGGCACGCCCACCATTCCGGCGGGCTCGGTGCGCTTCACGCCGGTGGCGGGCTTCACGGGTAACAGCGTCATTACCTACACGGTAGATGACAACCTGGCCACGCCCGGCCCGCGCACTTCCAACGCCGCCACCATCACGGTACACGTGGGCCCGAATGCCGTGGCCGACGCCGCCAATGGTCCGCGCAACGTGCCCACCGTGGTGGCTATTCTGGCCAATGACGTGGACGTGGACGGCCTCGACGAAGCCACCGTGGATTTGAACCCCGGCACCACCGGCCGCCAGAACAGCTTCGCGGTGAACAACCGCGGCACGTTTACCGTGGATGCGGCGGGCGTGGTGACCTTCACGCCGGCGGCTTCGGTGCCGGCGGGCTCCAGCACTGCCACGCTGAACTACACGGTAGTTGATAACACCGGCGCCATTTCCAGCACGGGCGTGCTCACGTTTACCATCCTGGCGGCTTCGGCCCCGGTGGCGAACAACGACTTGCGCACCACGCCCTCGAACACGCCCATCACCTTCAACATCATCGCCAACGACACCGATGCCGACGGCAACGCCACCATCGTGCCCGGGACCGTGGACCTGGACCCCGCCACCCCCGGCCAGCAGACGACGCTGACCGTGGCCGGCCGCGGCGACTTCGTGGTGGACAACCTGGGCAACCTGACCTACACGCCCATCAGCAACTACACCAGCGTGACGACCATCGGCTACACGGTGCAGGATGCGTCGGGCTACACCTCCAACCCGAATTTCCCGGCCAGCAGCGGCATCATCTCCATCAATGTGGGGCCGACTGCCGTGAACGACGCGGCCTCGGTGCGCTACAATGTATCGCGCACCTTCACCGTAACGGCCAACGACAACGACAGCCAGGGCCTGCGCCCCACCACGCTCGACCTCGACCCGGCCACGGCCGGCCGCCAGGTATCGATGCCGGCTTTTATTGGCGCCACGCAGGTAGGTACGTTTGCCGCTAACGATGCCGGCGTCGTCACCTTTACCCCGCTGGCGGGCGCCACTACGCTGGGCGTGACTACCGTGAGCTACGTGCTGACCGACAACGCCGGCGCGCTGAGCGCCACGTACCCAGGTCCGGCGCTGAGCAACGTGGCTACTTACACGCTCACGCTCATCAGCAATGCGCCGGTGGCCGTGGCCGACACGCGCCGCGCCGCGCCCAACGCCGCTACCTCGTTCAACGTGACCACCAACGATACTGACGCCGACGGCAATACGACCATCAACGTGGCCTCGGTAGACCTTGACCCCGCTACCGCCGGCATCCAGAACACGCTGACCATGGCGGGCCAGGGCGACTTCGCCGTGAGCGCGCTGGGCGTGGTAACGTTTACGCCGGTAACCGGCTTCACCGGCAGCACCATCATATCCTACACCGTGAACGACGCGGCCGGCGTCACGTCGAACCAGGCCAGCATTCGGGTGGATTTGGGCCCGCTGACGGCCGACGATGCCGCCTTCGTGCTGCCCAATACGGCCCGCAACATCACCATTCTAACCAACGACTCGGACGTGGACGGCATCAACGCCAACTCGGTGGACCTCGACCTGACCACCAGCGGCCGCCAGACCAGTCGCTTCATCAGCGGGCAGGGCACGTACTCGGTAAATACGGCCGGCCGCGTGACCTTCACGCCATCATCGAACTTTACGGGTACGTCGTCGAACACCTACATTGTGAACGACAACACCGGCGCGCCTTCCATCGTGGCCGCTATCAACGTGGTGGTGGGCCCCCGCGCCATTGCCGATGCCGTGAGCTTTGCCTACAGCACCTCGCCCACCTTCAGCATCACGGCCAATGATATCGACGTGGATGGCCTCAACCTGGCGACGGTGGACCTGGACCCGGCCACGGCCGGCCGCCAGACCAGCTTCAGCGTGAGCGGCCGCGGCACCTTTACGGTGGATAATGCCGGCAACGTGACCTTCGTGCCGGTGTCGGGCTATCTGAACGGCACTACCACGCTCACCTACACCGTGAACGACGTGCTGGGCGCCATCTCGAACGCCGGCACCGTGACGCTGACCACCACCAACGCCGCCCCGGTGGCCGTGAACGATGTGGCCGTGACGCCGCCGAATACCAGCGTCAGCTTCAACATCACGGCCAACGATACCGACAACGAGTCGACCATCAACAACGCCACCACTGACCTTAACCCGGCCGTGAACGGCCGCCAGACCACTCTCACCGTGACCGGCCAGGGCGTGTTTACGCTGAACGCGGCCAACAACGGGCTGATTAGCTTCGCCCCGGCGGCCAACTTCACCGGCTCCAGCTCCATCACCTACAACGTACAGGATGCCACGGCCCGCGTCTCGAACACGGCCACCATCACCGTGAACGTGGGCCCGCTGACGGTGGGCGACGGCGCCAGCCGCGCCTCCAACGCCGCCGTGAGCGTGAGCGTGCTCAACAACGACACCGACGTGAACGGCCTCGATGCCGCGACAGTGGACCTCGACCCGGCCACCGCCGGCCGCCAGACCACCATGCCCGGCACCGGCGGCACCTTCACCGTGAGCAACGCCGGCGTGGTCACGTTCACGCCCATCGCGCCCTTCACCGGCGGCCTGGTGAGCACCGTGAGCTACACCGTGAACGACGTGACCGGCGCGCCCTCCAGCGTGGCCATGCTCACCGTGACCTCGACCAACACGCCGCCCACGGCCAACGCCGACGCCGCCCAGACGCCCGCCAACACCGCCGTGAGCTTCAACGTGACCACCAATGACGTGGACCCCGACGGCGCCATCGACGTGGCCAGCGTGGATTTGAACCCGGCCACCGCCCCGCGCGAAACCAGCCGCACGGTCTTCGGCGAAGGCTCCTGGACGGTGGATAATGCCGGCCTCGTGACCTTCACGCCGGTGCTCAACTACACCGGCACGGCCACCCTGCAATACCTCATCAACGACAACAGCGGCCAGACCAGCACCTCGCCCGGCACCATCACGGTGCGCGTGGGCCCGCTCACGGTGAACGACGCCGCCACCACGCCCTCGAACACCGCCGTGACCCTCGACCTGGTGGGTAACGACATCGACTCGAACGGCCTCGACCTGACGACCATCGACCTCGACCCGGCCACGGCCGGCCGCCAGACCACCCGCACCGTGGTGGTGGGCGGCGTCACCTACGGCACCTTCGCGCTGCCCGGTAGCAACAACGGCACCGTGACCTTCACGCCGGCCGCGCCTTTCGCCAGCGGCCGGGTGGCCACCATCAGCTACGTGCTGCTCGACCAGACGGGCGCTGCTTCTACCGTCGCCACCATCACGGTAACGACCCAGAACGTGGCCCCCACCGCCGTGGCCGACAACGTGGCCATGCGCCCCAACAGTAGCCTCAGCTTCAACGTGCTCAGCAACGACTCGGACCCCGAAGCGGCCCTGGTGGGCAGTACCCTCGACCTCGACCCCAGCACCGTGGCCCGCGACGCCACCCGCACCGTGGCCGGCGAAGGCACCTACACCGTGGACAATAGCGGCAACGTGACCTTCACGCCCTTCACCAACTACACCGATACCAGCATCATCACCTACACCGTGCAGGATGCCGTGGGCGCCTCGTCCAATGCCGTCACCATCACGGTGCGGGTGGGCCCGCTCACGGTGGCCGATGCCGCCACCACGCCCGTGGGCAGCAGCATCACCACCAACATCCTGGCCAACGACACTGATGTGAACGGCCTCGACCCCACCACGCTCGACCTCGACCCCGCCACGCCCGGCCAGCAGCTCAGCTTCACGGTGGCCCGCGGCACGTTCACGGTCGATGCGGCGCTGAACGGCAACGTGACCTTCGTGCCCTCGCTGCCTTACGTCAGCAACATGTCGGCCGTGGTTACCTACGGTCTGTTCGACCTCACCGGGGCGCCCTCGGTGCTGGCCATCTACACCGTCACCACGCCCGCCCCGCTGCCGGTGGAGCTCACCGCCTTCACCGCCCAGGCCGTGCGCAACCTCGATGCCCAGCTGAGCTGGCGCACCGCGTCGGAGAAAAACAACGACCACTTCGACGTGGAGCGCAGCCTCGACGGCCGCCGTTTCGAGAAAATCGCCGAAGTGAAAGGCCAGGGCAGCAAAGCCAGCCCCACGGCCTACGCCCTCACCGATGCCCGCGCCGCCCGCCTGGGCGCCGTGCTCTACTACCGCCTGCGCCAGGTCGATACCGATGGCAGCGCCAGCTACTCGCCAGTGCAGGCCGTGCGCTTCAACCCCGAAGCCGTGGTGCCCGCCATCGCGCTATATCCCAGCCCCGCCACTCGCAGCACCACGCTTGACCTGCGCGAGCTGCCCGCCGGCACCTACCAGGTGCTGGTGCTCGATGCCACCGGCCGCACCGTGCTTAGCCCCGCGCTGGCCGCCGGCCAATTGCACTCCCTGGATGTGAGTGGCCTCGCTACCGGCACCTACCTGGTGCGGGTGCAGGGCACCGCTGGCACCTTCAGCCAGCGGCTGCTGAAGGAGTAGGGGAATAACAAGAACGTCATCCTGAGCGCAGCGAAAGGACCTCGCCCGTGCCTCGTGCGGCAGTAATTAATTACTACCCCAACGAAGCGGGCGAGGTCCTTTCGCCTGCGGCTCAGGATGACGTGCTGTTTTTGCCTTGTCCTACACCCGCGCCACCGCCGCCCGCACGTGGATTTCCACGATGTGCGCCAGCCCCGAGGCATCCCGCGCCAGGTGGTCGGGCAGGGAATAGGGGCCGGGGGCGTCGAGGGTGGCGGCCAGGTCGGCCACGTTTTCGAGGCGGCGCAGCAGCGTGCCGATGATGTCGTAGATGGGCTGCCAGAGCTTAAACGACGAATCGGCGGTGAGGCCGAGCACGCGGCGCAGCTCCAGCAGCGCCATCACCACGCCGCCGAGGTGCGTGAGCAGGGTGCGCTCGGCGGGCGAAAACTGGCGCGGTGGGCCGTCCAGGATGCAGAGCGAGCCCAGGTTGTGGCCTTCCATCGAGCGCAGGTTCTGGCCGGCGTAGAAGTGCAGGCCGAGCTCGGCAATCAGTGAGGTATCAATGAGCGGGCTGCTTTTCACTTGTAAGTCTTCGAACACCACGGGGCCTTCTTCCAGGATGGTGGCCGCGCATAAGCTTTGGTGGCGCGGAATGCGCTCAATGCGCATGGGCAGGTTGTAGGGTGCCTTGAGCAGCACCGTGTTTTCCTCGATTATCGACAGCATGGCGTTCGACACCCGGAAGAGGCGCGCAGCGATGGTTACTACCTCGTCCAGAATCCGTTCGGAGCGGGCGTCGAGCAGCTGAAACTTGGCCAGCGTGTGCAGGCGTTCGGTGTCGTTGGCAGGGAGTAGAGCAGGGTCCAAGGCGTAAGCGGGCAGGAGAAAGGCAAAACCGACCTTCACGAAATTACTTCGGGGGCCGCGCTGGCAACCCCCGGCCGCTCGCTAACGGTGCGCCACAACCGGCGAGTGGTGCGTTTTCGTCGGCGAGTGGCGGGTTTTACTGGCCGAATGGCCTTGCAGGCGCGTCAAACGCCGTTCACCCCGTAAACAAGCTCGGCGGCCGGCCCCCAGGGGCCGGCCGCCGAAAATAATAGCGCTTGGACGGAAGTATTCGGCTGTGAGGCGCTGTATTGCCGAAGCGTAGCCGGCCTACCCAATCATAAACGTGCGCATGCTCAGCCCGCCGTAGTTCACCTCCTCGAAGAGCTGCTTGATGGGCTCATTCTTCCCAGCCAGGCCCAGGGGGTAGAGGGCGGGCAGGTAGTGGTCGGGGGTGGGCACGGCGAGGGGGCCGGCGGGGCCGGTGGCGGCGTAGTCGGTGAGGGCGCGGTAATCGCCGTTGAGGAGCCTGGCCTTAATCCACTCGTCGAACTCGGTAGCCCAGGCGTAGGGCGAGTCGTCGCCGGCCATGAGCTTGGGCATGCTCAGGCGCAGGTTGTGCACCAAGTTGCCGCTGCCGATGATGAGTACGCCGCGCTCGCGCAGGAACTGCAGCTGCCGGGCAAAGTCGAAGTGCCAGGCCAGGGGCTTCGCGTAGTCAAGGCTGAGCTGCACAACGGGGATATTGGCCGCGGGGTAGAGGTGGTGCAGCACCGTCCAGGTGCCGTGGTCGAGGCCCCAGTCGGCGGCGCCGTGCACGTCGTGCACGTGCTCCAGGATGGACTGCGCCAGGGCCGGCGAGCCCGGCGCCGGGTACCGCATATCGAACAGCGCCTGCGGGAAGCCGCCGAAATCGTGGATGGTTTTGGGCTGCTGATTGGTGGTGACGAAGGTGCCCCGCGTGAGCCAGTGCGCCGATACCACGAGGATGGCGTTGGGCTGCTGGTGCTGGCGCAGCTCGGTGCCCAGCTGGCGCAGCATGCGGGTGAAGGGATTATCCTCCAGGGCATTCATCGGCGAGCCGTGGCCGATGAAAAGGACCGGCATGGGGGCCGTGCGGGCGTAGGCAGTGGCCTGAGCGTGGAGCTGGGAGAGATTCATAGCAAGGAGGGGCAGGGCGGTGAGGAAATGGCGGCGGTGCATGGGTCGGGGGAGTGGTCGGGCGAATTCCCCGCAGGGGGGCGTCCGGCCACTCTACAAAGTTCCCTCAACATTCGCGCCCGTACCTTGATGTATGGTAAGAAATTCCCCCGCCGCATGACTACCGACCCCTACGCCGCCCTCGAAGCTTTTTTCCGCCCCCTCGTGACTTTGAGCGAAGCCGAGTGCGCGGCCCTGCGGCAGCTGTTCCGCCCGCGCCGGCTGCGGCGGGGCGAGCTGCTACACCCGGCCGGCGAGGTGGCCCGGCACGGCGCCTTCGTGGCGCAGGGCTGCCTGCGGGCTTTCGTGGTCGATGCCCAAGGCCGGGAGCACGTCCTGCAGTTTGCCCCCGAGCAGTGGTGGGTGGCCGACCAGCACAGCCTCACGCACCACACGCCCGCCCTGTTCGCCATCGATGCCGTGGAGGATTCCGAGGTGCTGCTTTTCGACCAGCTTTATTACCAGTTGCCCCAGCTGCCCAGTTTGCGCAACCCCCAGGTGGCCCTCGATGCCCTCCAGAACCGCATCCACGCCATGCAGCAGCGGCTGGTGCTGCTGCTGAGTGCCCCGGCCCGCACCCGCTACCTCGATTTCCTGGCTACCTACCCCACACTGGCCCGGCGGCTGCCGCAGCGGCTCATTGCGGCCTACCTCGGCATCACGCCCGAGAGTTTGAGCCGGGTGCGCCACGAGCTGGCGCACGGAAAATAGCCGCGCGGCGTTATTTTGCAGCACTCATTCGGCAGTTACTCATGCAGAATTACTATCGTTTCCTGGGCCTTCCGCCCACCGCCTCGCCCACCGAAATCGGGGCGGCCTATCAGCGGCAGCGCGCCCGCCTGCTGCGCCTCGTGCGCCGCGACCGCCACGCCCAAACCCGCCTCGAAGAACTCGAAACCGCCCAGCAAATCCTGCTCAACCCCCGCCGCCGCCTGGCCTACGACCAGCTGCTGCGCGAAGAGCCCGACCCTCAGCAGCTGGCCCGCGAAGCGCAGGAACGCCGCCTGCTACGCTACGCCCGCGTAGCCCGCAGCATCAACCTGGCCCTGCTGGCCGGCTGCCTGCTGCTGTTCCTCGACTGGGCCCTGCCGCTGCGGCAGCTGCCTGGCGAGCTGGTAGTGCGCAAGCAGGCCACCGCTGTGTCGGCCTACCGCAACGACCCGCACCCCACCATGCGCATCGTGACGCGGCACACGCAGTTTGAGCTGGTGGGGGCCATCGGCCACCGTGTGCAGCTGCGGGAGGTCATCACCGTCTGGCAAACGCCCTTGCTGGGCGTGGTGCGCCGGGTGCAGGTGCCCACCGATGCCGAGCCCTTCCAGCCCAGCGGGGGCAATATTTACGGCAACTTTGCGCCGCTGCCGCTGTTGCTGCTGCTCGTGACGGCCATCGGGTCATGGCCCGGGCGACCGGCCGAAACGTACATCAACACGGCCGCCGCGGCCGTGCTGCTAGCCGTGGTGGCGCTGGTTATCCTGCTGTGGTATTGACCAGAAAGAACGTCAGATGAGTATGACGTTCAACGCTAGCTCTTATTCGCTCATAAATCCCTAATTCGACTACATGTCCTTCACCTCCGCCCAGCCTACCGACCTGCTCTTCGACGCCGCCCGCCGCGGCGATGTGCCCGCCCTGCGCGAACTGCTCGCCAGCGGCCTCGACCTCAATACCCAGAACCCGAAAGGCTTCACGCCTCTCATCCTCGCCACCTACGACGACCACCAGGATGCCGCCCAGTTTCTGCTCGCCGCCGGGGCCGACCCCAACATCCAGGACAGCACCGGCAACTCGGCCCTGATGGGCGTCAGCTTCAAAGGCTACGCTGAGCTGGCCCGCCTGCTCATCGCCCACGGCGCCGACCTGAACCTGCAGAACGGCAACGGCGGCACGGCGCTGATGTTTGCCACCCTTTTCGGGCGCAACGAACTCGTGAAGCTGCTCGTGGAAGCCGGCGCCGACAAGTCCATCATGGATAACCGCCGCCTGACGGCCCTGCACCTGGCCGGCCAGCAGGGCAACGAGGAAGCCTGGGCCCTGCTGGGCGGCGCCCCGCCGGAAGGGGAGTAGCCGAACGATAAAATCAGAACGCAGGTAAAAAGAACGTCATCCTGAGCCGAAGGCGAAAGGATGACGTTCTTTTTACCTGCGTTCTGCTGATTTAAATACTCCGCACCACCCCGCCATCTACCAGCACCGAAGCGCCGTTGGTGGCGGCCGCCAGCGGGCTGCTCAAATATGCCACCATGTTGGCAATTTCTTCGGGCGTGATGAAGCGCTTGAGCAGCGACGACGGCCGGGCGTGGGCGAAAAAGTCGGCCTCGGCTTCCTCGCGGGTTTTGCCGTCGCCGGCCAGCTTTTTGAGGAACTCCTCGACGCCCTCGGAGGCCGTGGGGCCGGGCAGCACCGAGTTGACGGTGACGGCGGTGCCGGCCGTAAGCTCGGCCAGGCCGCGGGCCACGGCCAATTGGGCGGTTTTGGTGGTGCCGTAGTGAATCATCTCCTGCGGAATCTGCAGTGCCGATTCGCTCGAAATAAACAGAATTCGGCCCCAGTTCTGGGCCAGCATCAGCGGGAAATACTGGCGGGCGAGGCGCACGCCGCTCAGCACGTTCACCTCGAAGAAGCGCAGCCAGTCTTCGTCGGGGATTTCGGCGAAGGGCTTGGGCTCGAAGATGCCCACGTTGTTGACGAGGATATCGACGCGGGGCACCTCTTTCAGCAAGTTCGTCACTTCGTCGGCCTGGCCGAAATCGACGGCCACGCCGCGCACTTCAGCCTGCGGGGTTTCCTGGAGAATGGCGGCCCTGGCCTCGGCCAGACGGGCCTCGGTGCGGCCGGTGATGATGACGCGGGCGCCCTCGGCAGCCAGGCGCCGGGCAATGGCCAGCCCGATGCCGGCCGTGGAGCCCGTGACGAGGGCCAGTTTGTTGGTGAGTTGGAGGTCCATAAAAACAAGGCAAAAAAAATGATTGGCAGGATATGTTTTGGGTGTTAGGTTTTTGGTATTGGGGCTCGTACGTTCCCTAACACCTAACACCTAACACCTAACACCTAACACCTAACACCTAACACCTAACACCTAACACCTAACACCTAACACTACCCCAGCTTCTGCCCCAGAAACGCCAGCGTCAGCGCCCAGGCCTCGGCCGCTGCTTCGGGGTGGTAGCTGGCCCGGGCATCGCAGTTAAACCCGTGCTCGGCGTAGGAAATAACCGTGTTGATGTAGGGCTTGCCGGCCGCCTCGACGGCGGCAATCACCTCCGCGCGCTGCTCGGTGGGAATGTGCGTATCGAGCCCGCCCCAGAAGAAGAGGTGCGGCGCGTGCAGGTCCTTGGCGCGGTCGGCCAGCGTGTGGGTGCGGCCGCCGTAATAGCTCACGGCGGCGGCCAGCGGCAGCACGGCATTGGCCAGAAACGCCACCCGGCCACCCAGGCAGAAGCCGATGGCGCCGATTTTATCTTTCAGCACCGTGTCCTGGGCCAGCAGCCAGGCGTGAGCGGCCTGCAGGTCGGCGGTGAGGTTTTCTTCGGTGGCGGCCTGCATATGGGGCATGGCGCTGGCAATGTCGCTGTAGGCCCACTCCTGGCCGGGGGCGGCGGTGCGGTGGTACAGCTCGGGGGCGATGACGACGTAGCCGGCCCGGGCCAGCCGGTCGGCCACGCTGCGGATGTGCGGGTTCACGCCAAAGGCTTCCTGCAGCAAGATGATGCCCGGGCGCGGGGCCTTGGGCGTGTCGGGGAAAGCGGTGTAGGCCTGGGCCTGGGTGCCGTCGGAGATGGCGAGGGTAACGGCGTGGGGGTAGCTCATGCGGGTTAGAATCAACAGTGAGCTACCGTAACCGCTAACTGGCCCGGTGTTCCCGGCGGCGGGCTATTTCGGTTTCTTCTTGCTGTCGGCCACGGCGTAGGACTCGGGCGTGAAGTCGCAGTTGAAATACAGAATGGTCACGCGCAGGTCGGGCCGCAGGCGGGCGGTTTCCTCGGCCTGGCGCAGCAGCTTCTGGGTTATTTTGGGCATAAACTTGGCCCCGAACACGCCGATGTAGGCCTGGCTGCCGTTGCGCACGGTTTCGAAGCGCAGCGGCTGGCCGTCGGCGCGGGTGAAATAGGGGGCCACGGAGTTGAAATCGGCGTTGAGCTTGTAGGCGCCCAGCGCGGGCGGCGCCAGGTTCAGACCCGGCGTGAAGGAGGCGGGCAACTGCTCGAGGCCGGCGCGCACGCGGTTGGGGTGGCCGGTGGCGCACTGCCCGGTGAAGGTGGCCCGGATGCCTCGCCCGTCGCCATCGAAGGCCATCAGGATGGGGATGTAAAGCCGGCCGCTGCCCGGCGCTTTGGCCCCGGGGGCCTCGCCGGGGGCGGGGTAGAGCAGCGAGTCGCTGCCGGGGGTGGCATACAGGGCCGTGGTGGCCAGAAACGTGCGCTCGGTGGGCACGTGCAGCTCCTGCTGCACAAAGGCCGTGGCCGTAGCCGGGGTTTCGGGGCGGGGGTTTTTGATGCCGAACACCAGCTTGGCAACGGGGGTGCAGGCCGTGAGCAGCCCGCCGAGGCTGACGAGCAGCAGGGTAGAAGTACGCATTGGGGAAAAGGAGAAGTAGAACAAAGAACGTAATCAGCCGCGCAGCCAGGCATCGGCGGCCGTTTCGGAGTCGAAATACTGGTAGTTGAGCCGGCCGGTCACGTTGGCGCCCACGGCGCGGGCGGCCAGGCGGCTCAGGGGCGTGGCGGCCTCCACGATGGCGCAGCGGCCGTAGCCCACCTCGCGCACGGCGCGGGGCAGCCATTCCTCGGCCAGCCAGGCTTGCACCTCGGGCGGCATGGGCGGGCGCTGGTGATGGATGGTCATCAGGGCCGTGGCGTGGTGGTGCTGCATGGCCCGCACCACGTGCTCGTAGATGGCGCGCAGCTCGGTGGCGGTGCTGGCCACGGGCTGCCATTCGAGGCGGATGTAGCCAGCGGGCGCGTAGGAAATAACGGCCGCCGCGTTGCGGAAATACTGGACAGGGGAGGGGTTCACAGCCCAAAAATAACCCCGCCGGCCCGCTTAGCGCATACTCAACCACACGGCCGCCAGCGCCAGCGCCGCCGGCACCGTCTGCACCAGCAAAATGCGCCGGCCCGCCGTGGCCGCCCCATACAGCCCCGCCACCGCCACGCAGCCCAGGAAAAACGTGGCCACGTGGCGCTGCCACGCGGGGTCCGCAATCAGCAAAGCCCACACCAGCCCGGCCACCAGAAAGCCATTATACAGCCCCTGGTTGCCGGCCAGGGTTTTGGTGGGCGGAAACAATTCGGGCCGCAGCGAGCGGAAGACCTGGGGGCCGTGGGTGGTCCAGGCAAACATCTCCAGCCACACGATGTAGCCGTGAATGAGGATGACGAGGCCAATGAGGACTTGGGCGAGGAGGAACATGGCGCGACGCAAAGGGAAGTAATGGGGCAAGATATGAAAACGCCTGTCATGCTGAACGCAGTGAAGCATCCGCTCACGCCTCAACGATTTCGTTCGAACCTGATAAGATGCTTCACTGCGTTCAGCATGACAGGGCACCCACCCCCTCCAACTTTATTTTTCCCAAGATAACGTTACCGGTAACGTTGTCTTGAAAATCAAGGCATAACATTAGGGCATTGGCTTGACAACGAGGGGCGCCGGGGTGTACACTTGCGGCCGATACCCTTGCTTTTTTCCCACCCAACCTCCGTTCATGCGCGCATGAAAACCCTTACCCTCCTGGCCCTCGGCCTGGCGGGCGCCACGCTGGCGCCTGCCCAAACGCCCCATCAGGTGCTCGACCTGAGCAGCTGGAAGCTCACGCTGCCCGTGGATAGCAACGGCGGCACCACCGGCGCGGCCATCAGCATCGGCAATAGCCAGCTGGTGGCGGGCTATGCCCACACCTCGTATTTCAAAACCGTGGCCGGCACCACGCCCACCGTGCAGTTCTGGTGCCCCAGCAACGGGGCCACCACCTCGCCCGGCGCGGGCTCCGACCACCCGCGCACCGAGCTGCTGGAGAATGGCGGCTGGCGCATCAACCGCGGCGGTACGCTCTTTGCCCGCGCCCAGGTGCTGCAGTATCCGCCCAGCACCGGCGACATCATCATCGGCCAGATTCACGGCGGCAAGGTGACCGAAAACGGCGTCGTGACCGACTACAGCAGCGCCCCCTTCGTGATGCTGCACGTCCGCAACGGCCAACTATTCATCGTGGTGAAGGGCACCACCAGCGGCAACACCGGCACGGTGCAGCAAACGCTGTTTACCAACGTGGCCCTCACCAAAAAGCTGGTCTACAAGCTGCGCACCGACGGCAACCGCATCTACGTGGCCGCCAGCTGCGCCGATGCCACCCCCGACCCCAGCCTGCCGCCGCCCTCGGCCGCCGGCACCGTGAGCTGGTCGGTGCTGGTGCCCACGCCCTGGAAAACCCTGCCCGTGCGCTTCGCCGCCGGCGCCTACGTGCAGGACGTGAGCACCAGCGCCACCCAGGGCGGCCGCCTGGCCTTCTCCGAGCTCACCCTCACGCCCAACGCCAGCGGCCGGCCCCTGGCCGCCACCCCGGCGGCGGCCGCCGCGTTCGAGGTCTTTCCCACCCGCGCCAGCGGGCCGCTCACCATCAGCGGCCCCGCCGGGGCCAGCCTCACCCTCTGCGATGCCCTGGGCCGCCCCGTGGCGCAGCACACGCTGGCCACCGCCACCACCACGCTGCCCCTGGCCGGGCTGCCGGCCGGCAGCTACCTGGCGGTGCTGCACACGCCCACCGGCCGGCAGGTGCGGCGCTTCGTGAAGGAGTAACACGGGGTGGTCGTACGAATTCCCCGCAGGGGTTCGTACGACCACTCTGACGTTGAACAAGCGGCTCTAACGACAAAGTGGTCGTACGAACCCCTGCGGGGAATTCGTACGACCACGCCATTGCCTACCGCAGGCTTAGTCTTCCAGCACCCGCAGCACCACGCGCACGGGGTGCGCGCCGGTGTTGCGCACCACCAGGTACTGGCCGGCGGGGCCGAGGTCGGCGGCCAGCACGTCGCGGCTGCGCTGCTCGGGCACCAGGGCCACCACCTCGGAGGGCGTTTGGTCGGCCTGGCGCACGCGGCCCACTTCGGCCTGCATGCCGGGCCGGGGCTTGCTCAGCAGCAGGCGCAGGCCGGCCACGCCATCGAGGGGCGTGGTGAAGAGCACGCTTTTCTGCCGGCCGGGCTGCACGGTGAGCTCGTGGTCTTCGTCGTCGTCGCCGTCGGGCGGGCTCAGGTCGAAGAGCTGGCGCTTGGCAAAGTCGTCGGCAAACAGCGTCTTGGAGCCCAGGCTGGCCTGCTGGCCGAAGCGGTAGAGGGCATTCTGCTGGCCGATGTAGCCCTGGCCCTGCTCCACGCCGGTGCCTTTCTGGCTTTCCTGGGTGGTGTTGGCGGTGGTGAGGGCCTCGCCCTGGGCGTCGAGGTCTTTGGTGTCGGTGTCCTTCCAGCCGTACTTGGCTAGTTGCAGCGCATCGGCGGGGCGGCTGGCGGCGTCGTGGGCCAGGTCGAGCAGGGTTATCATGCCGTCGTGGCTGTCGCGGTCGCGCTCGTAGCGGTTTTTGCCGTACTGGTTCAGGCGGCCCACATTCTTTGGCCAGGCCTGGCCCACGGTGTAAAACAGGCGCTGCACCAGCTTGCGGGCCTTTTCCATCTCGGCCTTTACCTCCTGGGTATCCTCCTTGAGGGTGCCGGCGCGCACCGTGGCCGAGTCGGCCGTTTCGGCGGCTTCCTGGGCGGCTTCCCATTTGGCGGCGTAGTCGTCGGTGAAGACTTCGGGGTTGAAAGAGGCGAACGTGTCCGCATTGTCGAGGTAGTGCTGGCGCATGGTGCGCTGGCGCTGCCGCATATCGTCGTCAGAACCGCCGTAAATTCGGTTCAGGGGTTGTTCATCTGCCATGAGCGTAAGGGGTTTGGGTGAGAAAATACAGCAGCAATAGTAGCGCTTATTTCCCAACTCTCCAAACCCTGCCCATCTCTACCCCTCTTCCCGTCGTCTCTCCGCCCGTTAGCGCCGTCTCTACGTCTGTTAACGCCATCTCTAAGCTCGTTAACGCCATCTCTACGCCCCTTAACGCCATCTCTACGCTTCTTCCCGCCAGCGTTAACGAGCTTAGAGATGGCGTTAAGGGGCGGAGAGATGGCGGGAAGAGGGGTAGAGGCGGCGCCAACCGCCCTAGAAGCGGCGGGGGCGGGGGGCGGAAGGCAACCGGCCCGCCGGGTGGGGCGGGCCGGGGGCTTAGCTGGGGGGGGAGTCGGCTTCGGCTACCTTGGCGGCGATGAAGTCGTAGACTTTGGTGGCGAGCTGGTGGTTGAGGGCTTTGATGTAGGCAAGGTCGTATTCGGGCTTGTACAAGCTATTAAGTAAATTTTTTCTGTTAGCACTATTGGGGTTACGAACACCTGTTTGCACGATATTGTAAAAGGCATCAAATCCGTGTCTGTCAAATTCAAGTTCAAGCGAGATGTGGAAATTGAACATCTTTTCAAGTATTCTGAATTCTAACCAATAAACAGAAAACCTGCATTCAGTGAGTAATTGCTTAGGTTCAGTTGACATTGCTTCCTTCGCAATGGTTATAGCCCCGTCAAACTTTCGATTTGCATTAGAAATAAAGCGTTTTTCTGTTGGTGTATCATTATGTGTTATTCTTTTAGGCGTAAGGTCAGGATATGAAAATAGTATCTCTGTTCTCAAAAAGAGCTCATCAAACCTTACCAATTCAGACATTAGGTCTGTAAGCCAAAATTCTATTAGCTTGTCCCATATAATAGTCTGCGTTTCCGTGTTCCAAGTCATTGTGACTACGTCCTCCCGCATCAACACCTGCTTTTTCAGTAGCGCCAGCTTCTTGTCCAGGTCGTCGGGCTCGTCAATGGATTCGCCTTTGGCGGCGCGAATCATCAGCCGCAGGCCGGCTTCCACGTTTTCGATGATGAAGCGCAGGAAAGGCTCGGGGTCGCCGGCATCGGCGGCGGCGAGGGCGGCGAGGTAGCGGTTGCGGTCGGTGGCCTGGATGACGGTCATCGGGTAGCCGTGGCGCATGAGAATAAGATTCATCAGCAGGCGCGACATGCGGCCGTTGCCATCGTCGAAGGGGTGAATGCGCACGAAGCGGTAATGAAACTCAGCGGCCAGGGCCACGGGGTGCATCGTAGGAGCGGCTTCTTCCTGCCGGTACCAGTCCACGAGGTCCATCATGCGCGCCGGAGTTTCCTCGGGGCTGGCGAAGTAAAACATCTCGCCGGTAGCGGTGAGCACGTTGTTGGGCTGCTGCTTGTATTGGCCGGGCACAATCATCTTGCGGGTCGATTGGCCGGTGGCGGTTTGGGCAGGCGCATAGTAGGCTTCGCCCAGCAGCACCTCGTGCATGCCCCGAATGAATTGCTCCGTCAACGGCCGGTCGTCGCGCACGAAATCTTCGAGCCACAGCACGGCCTCGTTGTGCCCCTTGATGTCGAGGTGGTCGCGCATGGGCTTGCCGGCCGCCGTGAGGCCGTGCAGCAGCAGCGAGCGGGTTTCGCCCAGCGTCAGCGAGTTGCCCTCGATGGCGTTGGAGTTGTAGTTCCATTCCAGCCGAAACTTTTGCAGCACCCGCTGCTCCTGCTCCGGCGCGAGGGGGCGCAGGGCGTCGAGGTCGGCTTTGAGGTGGTCGAGGGTGGTGAAGAGCGACATGGCGGCGGGCGAAGAGAAGGCTATTTCACCGCCAAGTTAAAACGCAAGCGGCCCGCCGGGTGGGGCGGGCCGCTTGTCGAAGGTGTCGAGCTAGTATTTGTATCCATCTGCTACCCGCCGAATGTATGTTTCAAGCAGCGCAGGGTCTTGAAAAACGGGGCAGATGGCCGAGATAAAAAGCTGAAGCGCCGCTTCAGTTTCAACATACATATCCAGCCAATAGCCTTCCTCGTCAAATTCCAAGCTGCCTAGCAGTTCGGCGGCTCGGTCTTCAATGATGAGAACGGTTGCATCGACCAATGACACCCGGTAGTCTTCTCGGCTGTACTTGTCAGAAAGGGCACGGTATGCGGCTAGCGCCGGCTCGTCAAACTTGGCTAGCAACTGGTAAGGCAGTTCCTGGTCGTCGGTGGTTGAAACTTCGAACGGAAAAGAGGATGTGCTCAACTGCATTTTGGTCCCCATTAACTACTCCCCCAGCTTCCCCAGTATCTCCTGCGCCGCCCGCGCTATCACCGTGCCGGGGCCGTACACGCCGGCCACCCCGGCCTCGTACAGAAACTGGTAGTCCTGGGCCGGAATCACCCCGCCGGCGATGACCAGAATATCGGGGCGGCCCAGCTCCCGGAGCTCGGCCAGGAGCTGGGGCAGCAGGGTTTTGTGGCCGGCGGCGAGGCTGCTCACGCCCACCACGTGCACGTCGTTTTCGGCGGCCTGGCGGGCTACTTCGGCGGGGGTTTGGAAGAGGGGGGCAATGTCCACGTCGAAGCCCACGTCGGCGAAGCTGGTGGCGATGATTTTGGCGCCGCGGTCGTGGCCGTCCTGGCCCATTTTGGCCACCATCATGCGGGGGCGGCGGCCTTCGCGGGCCGCGAAGTCCTCGGCGGCAGCGCGGGCGTTGGCAAATTCCTGGTCGTAGTCCATTTCGCTGCTATACACGCCCGAGACGGTGCGCGTGGTGGCCTGGTGGCGGCCATACACGGCTTCGAGGGCATCGGAGATTTCGCCCAGGGTGGCGCGGTGGCGGGCGGCGGTGACGGCCAGGGCGAGTAAGTTATGAGTTATGAGTTTTGAGTTATGAGTTGGCTCGGGTGAGGCGCTGGCGGCTGCTCCTTCCAACTCATAACTCATAACTTTTAACTCATAATTCTCCCCGGCGGCTTCGGTGAGGGCTTTGAGGGCCGCCTGCACCGCCGCCTCATCGCGCGTGGCCCGAATCTGCTTCAGCCGCGCCACCTGGCTTTCGCGCACGGCATCGTTGTCGATGTCGAGCACCTCAATTTCCTGCTCTTCGGAGGGGCGGTATTTATTTACGCCCACGATGATTTCCTTGCCCGAGTCGATGCGGGCCTGCTTGCGGGCGGCAGCCTCCTCGATGCGCAGCTTGGGCAGGCCGGTTTCGATGGCCTTGGCCATGCCGCCCAACTCCTCCACCTCCTGGATGAGGGCCCACGCCTTGTTAGCCAGCTCGTGGGTGAGGGTTTCGACGTAGTAGGAGCCGCCCCAGGGGTCCACCACGCGGGTGATGTCGGTTTCGTGCTGGAGGTAGAGCTGGGTGTTGCGGGCAATGCGGGCCGAGAAGTCGGTAGGCAGGGCAATGGCCTCGTCGAGGGCGTTGGTGTGCAGGCTTTGGGTGCCGCCCAGCGCGGCCGCCAGCGCCTCAATGGCCGTGCGGGCCACGTTGTTGAAGGGGTCCTGCTCGGTGAGGGAGTAGCCCGAAGTCTGGCAGTGCGTGCGCAGGGCCAGGCTCTTAGGGTTGGCGGGGTTGAACTGCTGAATGAGCTTGGCCCACAGCAGGCGGCCGGCGCGCAGCTTGGCAATTTCCATGAAGTGGTTCATGCCGATGGCCCAGAAAAACGACAGGCGCGGGGCGAACTCATCGATTTTCATGCCCGCCGCCAGGCCGGCGCGCACGTATTCGAGGCCGTCGGCCAAGGTGTAGGCCAGCTCCAGGTCGGCGGTGGCGCCGGCCTCCTGCATGTGGTAGCCCGAGATAGAAATCGAGTTGAACTTGGGCATGTGTGCCGCCGTGTAGCTGAAAATATCGGCGATGATGCGCATGCTCGGCAGGGGCGGGTAGATGTAGGTGTTGCGCACCATGAACTCCTTCAGAATGTCGTTCTGAATGGTGCCCGCCAGTTTCTCGGGCCCCACGCCCTGCTCCTCGGCCGCCACGATGTAAAAGGCCAGCACCGGCAGCACCGCCCCGTTCATGGTCATCGACACCGACATCTGGTCCAGAGGAATCTGGTCGAAGAGGATTTTCATGTCCTCCACCGAGTCGATGGCCACGCCGGCCTTGCCCACGTCGCCCACCACGCGGGGATGGTCCGAGTCGTAGCCCCGGTGGGTGGCCAGGTCAAAGGCCACGCTCAGGCCCTTCTGCCCGCCCGCCAGGTTGCGCCGGTAAAAGGCGTTCGATTCCTCGGCCGTGCTGAAGCCCGCGTACTGCCGGATGGTCCAGGGATTCTGCACGTACATGCTGGCGTAGGGCCCGCGCAGGTAGGGCGCCTGCCCCGCGCCGAAGCCCAGGTGGTCGAGGTTGGCCACATCGGCAGCCGTGTAGGTAGGCTTCAGGTCGATGCCCTCGGGGGTAAGGGTGGGCGCCGTGGTGGCCGCCGCCGGGGCGGCGGGGTGGGCGGCGTTGTAGGGGATGGTGGAGAAGTCGGGACGCATGGGAAAGGGGGCGGAGGCGGTCAGAAAAGAACGTCATCCTGAGCCGACCGAAGGGAGGCGAAAGGACCTCGCCCGCTTCGTTGGGGTAGTAATTAATTAGTGCTGCAACCGGCGCGGGCGAGGTCCTTTCGCTCCTTCGTCGCTCAGGATGACGTTCTGTTTTCTCCGGTTACCTTCCTTGTAAACGGGCCAAAACTTCCTCCGTCGAATACCCCTGCACCTTCATTTCCTGAAAGCCGAATACCCGCACGGCCTCCTGCATGGTGGCGAGGTCGGAGGTGAGCAGCACCGGCGGAATGAAGTGCTGCTTGTCGTTCGGAATCTGGAAGATGAAGCGGGCAAACTTGCGGAACTGCTCGGGCGTGGCGTACATCAGCGTGGCCTCCTCGGGCGAGGAAAACAGCAGCGACAGCGTGCCGGCCGGGTGGCTGGCGGCAATTTCGGGCTGCTCCTCCTGATTCAGGGTGCGCAGGAAATTGTCGAGGATAATCTGGTTGGTATTGGCGCCCAGCAGCACCACGGCGGCGCGCTTGCTCTTGCGCTCGCGGCGCTCGAAGTGCATGGCCGTGGCCAGGCGCAGCACCTCGGTGGGGTAAGCCGCCCGGGTGGTGTCGAAGGTGGCCGAGCGCAGCAGCTTCTTGGGGTGGAAGCTGAAGTGCTCGTCGCGGTTCTGGAATTTGTTGGTGCCCACCACCACCTGCTGGCCGCTGGCAATGCGGCGAAATGTGGCGTTGGCCGTTTCGCGGATTTCCTCCAGCATCTGGCCGCGCACCTTAGGCAGGCCGCCGGCCGCCTCCAGGCGCTGGAAGGTGGTCCAGGCCTCGCGGGCCAGCTGGTCGGTGAAGGTTTCGATGTAGTAGGAGCCAGCGGCCGGGTCCTGCACCTGGCCCAGGTGGCTTTCCTCGCGCAGCATGATGGAGAGGTTGCGCGCCAGCCGGGCCGAGAAGTCGTTGGGCTCGGCAAACAGCGCATCGAAGGGGGCCACGCTCAAGGAGTCGGCCCCGCCGAGCACGGCGCTCATGGCCTCGGTGGTGTGGCGCAGCAGGTTGGTGTGCGGGTCGAGGGTGGTGAGCGTCCAGGTAGAAGTGACGGCGTGCAGGCGCAGCTCCCGGGCCACCTCGGTCGGCAGCCCGAAGGCGTGCAGCAGCGTGGCCCACAGCCGGCGGAAGGCCCGCAGCTTGGCAATCTGCTGGAAGTAGATGGGCAGAATGGCCAGGTGCACGTGCATCGTCCGGGCTACTTCTTCCAGCGACACTTCCGCATTCGGCAGCTCGCTGAGCAGCGCGGCGGCCGTGTTCAGGCTAAAGGCCACCTGCTGGGTAGGGGTGGAGCCGCGGTTGCCAAAGTAGGCGCCGTTGATGGCCAGGGCCCGGAAGTCGGGCATGGCGCGGGTGAGCACCACGCAGCGCCGCAGGGTGCTTTGGTAGAGCGAGCCTTCGGCGCCCTCGGGCTCGCCGCTGGGGCAGAAGCGCAGAAAGCCGCGCAGGGCCGTGCCGGGCGCGTTGGTGATGAGGCTGGTCAGGAGCTTGTCGGGCCCCTCGGTGACGGTGTAGGCAACGAAGGTGCTGGCCAGCGGCAGCGTGGCCGCCAGGTACGCCACGTCGAAGCTGCCGGTGGTAGCCAGCTCGAAATGAATGCCGTCGGCGCCTTTCAGCAGGGCCTCGGCGGCCTGGGCTATTTGGGGGTGGCCGTCGGTGTCGGCGGGCACGTGCAGGGTGGGCACGTTGAGCCAGGGCGTGAGCGGGTGGCCCAGGGGTTGGGGCTCGTGGGGCAGCGTGGCCAGGGCCTCCCGGTGGTAAAAGGGCTCCAGCGCGAAGCCGTCGGGCAGGGGCCAGCGCAGCGTGGCGGGGTCCTGGCCCTTGAGGTCGCGAGTGAGGCGGGCCTGCCACTCGGCCGTGGTCACGGCCGGAAATTCGGAAAAGGAAACGGGCGCAGCGGCAGACGTATCAGACATGAGGCGGGAACAAAACGGACCGAAAGATACCGCCGGGGCCGGGAACCCGGCCAGCCACCGCCCGACACCCGGCCGCAGCGGCTGTCTTATCTTCGTGGTTCGAATTATCCCGCCACTAATCCATACAATGCCGAATAAACTACACCTGGGCATGCTAGGCTTTGTGTTACTGCTGTTGGGCCGGCCGGCCCAAGCCCAGGCCCAGGACGATTTCCAGCCCGGCTACCTCATTCGCCCCGCCGGCGACACCGCCCGGGGGCAGGTGCGGCAGCAGGGCAAGCAGCGGGCTCAGCGCGAATGTGTGTTTCGGACCAGCCCGACGGCACCAGCTACCTCTTTTGAGCCCAACCAGCTACTAGGCTACGGCCTGAGCGCGGGCCCGGCGTTTCGGCGGGCCCGCCTGGCCCGCACCGAAACCGATTCGGTAACTGTGCTGCGCTTCATGGAAGTGCTGGTGGCGGGCAAGGCGTCGCTGCTCTACGGGCTGGATAACGAGGGCAAGGGCCATTTCTTTCTACAGCTGCAGCCGCCTTTTCCCAGCATGAGCAAGCCGCTGGCGGAGCTAGTCCAGCTGCAGCGCCGGGTAGAAGTAAATGGCCAGGCATTTACACAGGTAATCAAGCAATATCAGCAAACGCTGACGGTGGCCTTTGCCGATTGCCCGGCCGTGACGGCCAAAGTGCCGAAACTTGGTTTCAGCGAAGATGCCTTCACCCGTATCGTGCAGCAATACAACGCCTGTGTGGCTCCGGCTACTGCGGTTGCTCAACTGTCAGAACGTAATGTATCTACCCGGCTCGATGTGGTGGCCGGAATTGGCATGAGCCAGCAGCTGCAATTGAGCCACATCTCGACAATTGCTTATCTGAACACCTCACTGCGGGCGGCGGCATCACCCATTGCCGGGCTGCAGTTGGGGTATAATTCCCGCCGGCTGAGCCCGCGCCTCTGGGGATATGTGGGCGTGCTGTATCAACGCAGCAGCTACACCGGGGCCGAAACCGCCCGCCCGGGCAGCCCGCCCAGCGATGCCCGCTACACAATGGCCTACGAAATCAGTACGCTGCGCACACCCCTGGTGCTGCGTTACGAAGTTGGCCGGGGACGTTTGCGCCCCTTCGTAGAAGCTGGCGGCACTTTTAAGCTGGTGCTAAAGCAACACCGCAATGAATATGTCACCTACTACGCCGCGCCCTATAATTATCCCCCCGAAACGAAACCGTTGTTCAAGCCCGGTACTGAATACGAAGGAGGGTGGCTGGTCGGACTAGGCGTGCAGCTTCATCAGGCATCCGGTCATCATTTTACCGCGCAGCTGCGCTATGAGCAGACTAAAGGTCTTATCTCCGACTTCGTCACGAATGGGCGTGTCAGTACGAACAACACGACTGTGCAAGGCCTTTTGGGATACACCTTGTTTAAATAATAACTCGTCACCTACCCTAAGCATGGTCCTGTTTGATTCATTGCGCTATCGCCGGGGCGCGCTACTCGTGCTGCTGGTCCTGGCCACGGCCTGCCAGCGCGCGCCCTACACGGCCACGGCCCACTTTGTACCGACTACCAGCCAAGGGGTTAGTAAAACCCAGGCCGAGGACCCCGTCATTGCCGCCCTCATCGCGCCCTACCACGACAAAGTGACGGCCCAGATGACCGAGGTGCTGGGCCAGGCCCCCACCGAAATCCGCAAAAACCCCGGCGAGTCGCCGCTCGGCAATTTCGTGGCCGACCTGCAGCGCACCCGCGCCAGCCAGGCCCTGGGCCAGCCCGTCGCGCTGGGCGTGATGACCAACGGCGGCCTGCGCTCGGCCCTGCCCGCCGGCCCCGTCACGATGGGCAACATCTTCGAGCTCATGCCCTTCGAAAATGAAATCGTGGTGCTCGACGCGCCCGGCCCCGTTGTGCAGCAGCTCTTCGACTACGCCGCCCGCATCAAAATGGGTATTTCCGGCGCCACCTACACCGTCACCTTCGACGGCATGCCCAAAGACATCAAAATCGGCGACCAGCTGTTCGACGTCAACCAGGAGCGGCTCTGGCCCATTGCCATTTCCGACTACCTCGCCAGCGGCGGCGACAACATGGTGTTCTTCAAGTCTATCACGCCCCGCCACACCAACATCCTGCTCCGCAATGCCATTGCCGACCACATCCGCCTGCTCACCAAGGAAGGCAAGCCCGTAGAAGGGAAGGTTGATGGCCGGGTGAAGGCCAATTGAATAATTATGAGTTATAAGTTATGAATTATGAGTTGGGGTGAAGCTGTTAGCTGTTGTTAAACGGTACGCTTGCTCAGTCTTATGATTCATAACTTATAATTCAAAACTCATAACTCAAGAAATGAATCGTCGCAGCTTCCTCCGTAATTCCGTGCTGGGTACCGCCGGCCTCACCGCCCTCGGCAGCCTCGCCACCACCGCCGCCGTAGCCGGTGTAGCTAAAGCGCCCATCAAGCTTACCATTCTGCACACCAACGATGTACATTCGCGCATCGAGCCTTTCCCCGAGGGCAGTGGGCAGTGGGCCGGCATGGGCGGCGCGGCCCGCCGGGCGGCTCTCATCAAGGAAATCCGGGCCAAGGAAGCTAACGTGTTGCTGCTCGACTCCGGCGACGTGTTTCAGGGCACGCCGTACTTCAATTTCTTCGGTGGCGAACTGGAATACAAGCTCATGAGCCAGATGGGCTACGACGCCACCACGCTCGGCAACCACGATTTTGACAACGGCCTCGAAGGCCTGCAGCGCCAGCTGCCCCACGCCAATTTCCCGTTCCTGATTGCCAACTACGACTTCTCGAAAACCGCGCTTGCGGGCCGCTTTCAACCCTACAAAGTGTTTGAGAAGCAGGGCGTCCGCATCGGCGTTTTCGGCTTGGGCATTGAGTTGGCGGGCCTGGTGAGCGAGCGCAACTTCGGCGAAACTGTGTACCTCGACCCAGTAGAAACGGCCCGGAAGATGGTGACGCAGCTGCGCGGCCCCGAGCGCTGCGACCTCGTCATCTGCCTTTCGCACCTGGGCTACAAGTTCGACAACTCGCCCAACAAAATCCACGACCTGAAGCTGGCCGCCGAGGTTGCCGGCATCGACCTGATTCTAGGCGGGCACACCCATACCTTTCTGGAAAAGCCGGAAGCCATCGAAGGCCCCGGCGGGCACAAAACCCTGATTAACCAAGTAGGCTGGTCGGGCATCAACCTGGGGCGGCTCGACTACGAATTTGCGCCCGGCAGCAAGCGCCCGGGCCTAGCCGGGGCGGCCGTGGTGCCCGTGCGCGACGTATGTTAAGGGCCTGTTAAAAGCAGGACAAAAACAATAGCCGGGGGACTTTTTTTACTGCGGAGTTTTCCACAATTTTGTACCCCCCAAAACCAAACGGCCGGTCGTTCACCGGCGTATTCTATCGTGTTTTTGCTCCCGGCGGGTTGCCGGTGGTTGTTGTATCGCCATCATGCTCAAGGATTTTCGCACGGTTTGGGCTGGTTGCTTGCGCACCATCGCGGCAGAAATCGGCGAGCAGAGCTTCAAGACCTGGTTCCGGCCCATCATCCCGGTTGAGCTCAAGGGTAACGTGCTCACCATTCAGGTGCCCAGCGCGTATTTCTACGACTGGCTGGAGGAGCATTACGTGGACGAGCTGCGCCGCGCCCTCTACCAGGAACTCGGCCGCGAAGGCCGCCTCGAATACAGTGTAGTGGTAGACCAGGGCAATGAGCAGGCCCGCCCCCGCACCCTGCACCTGCCCACCACCCGCAAGGCCGCCGCCCCCGACCCGCACGATACGCCCGCCGTGGCGCACCCCACGCCGCCGTCGGCTCCCATGGGCAACCCGCTGGCCGGCAGTGGCCGGGCCGCAGCCGCCCGCTACGTCTCCTCGGCCGACACGCGCCGCGCCGCGCCGGGCGCGCAAACCACGTTTGCGGTGCCCCGCAACCCCTTCGAGTCGGTGAAGCCCATGGATGGCAACCTCGTGCCTTCGCAGCTCAACGGCTCCTATACCTTTGATAACTACATTGAAGGCGACTGCAACCGGCTGGCCCGCTCGGCCGGCCTTGCGGTAGCTAACAAGCCCGGCACTACTTCCTTTAACCCCCTGATGGTGTACGGCGGTGTGGGCTTGGGCAAAACGCACCTCGTGCAGGCCATCGGCAACCACATCAAGGCCACGGCGCCGGAGCGTTTTGTCCTCTACGTATCGGCCGAAAAGTTTACCAACCAGTTCATCGACAGCGTGCAGCGTACCGCCGTGCAGGAGTTTGCCAACTTCTACCTGCAGGTCGATGCGCTGATTCTGGACGACGTCCAGTTTCTGGCCAACAAGGGCAAGACGCAGGAGATGTTCTTCCACATCTTCAATCACTTGCACCAGTCGGGTAAGCAGATTGTGATGACCTCCGACCGGCCGCCCAAAGACCTGCAGGGCCTGGAAGACCGGCTGCTGAACCGCTTCAAATGGGGCCTGACGGCCGACGTGCAAAGCCCCGATTTCGAAACCCGCGTGGCCATCATCCGCAACAAGATGGACCAGGACGGCATCGACATTCCGCCGCCCCACGTGGTAGATTACCTGGCTAACTCCGTGCATACCAACGTGCGCGAGCTCGAAGGCGTCATTGCCTCGCTAGTGGCCCAGAGTAGCCTCTCGCGCCGCGACATTGACCTGGAGATGGTGAAACAGGCCCTGCGCCACATCATCGAAGAAGTAGAGGCCGAGGTAAACCTCGACTTTATCCAGAAGACCGTGGCGGCATATTTCGGCATTTCCGTAGATTTGCTGAAGGACAAAACCCGCAAGAAAGAAGTCGTGACGGCCCGGCAGGTGGCTATGTACTTCGCCAAGCACCACACCAGCCACACGCTGAAAACCATTGGCTTCCACTTTGGTGGTCGCGACCACACCACCGTAATGCACTCGGTGCAAACGGTGTCGGACTTGGTGGATTCGGATAAGAAATTCCGCGAGCAGGTGGACGAGCTACGGAAGAAATTCGCGAAGTAGAATAAAGAAGTAGAATAAAAAAGAAAGCCGGCTGCTAAGCCGGCTTTCTTTTTTATTTCGCGGGGTTGGAGCTGTCTTTCAGCTCCACGCCGTGCTGGGCGGCAAACTCCTGCAGCTTGGCCCGGAACTGGGCTTTGCGGCGCTTGCCCTTCACCTGCCGGCGGCTAAGCGAATAGATTTCGCCGTCTTTCTGGCGCACGCGCAGCAGCTGCGGGTCGAGCTCCAGCGCCGACATATTTTCGGTGGGAAACACCTGCTTGGGGCGGAACAGGCCGGCTTTATGCACGATGTAGCCGGGCGTAAATTCCAGGTAGCTCTGGGTGCCGAAAACTGGTGCGTTGTGAATCAGTACGTAGCCCAGGTAGATAACGCCGAAGAGCAACACCAGCCAGTGCGTGTACCAGAGCGGGCCATGTAAGGTATCACTGTCGCGCTCCATTGAGAACAGGGCGTATAAAATCCAGCCGGTGCCGATGGCCAGTTGACCCCAGAAGTTGACGCGGGAAGAGTTGGCCGGGCGAAGGCGAATGCGGGTAGTGGGTGCAGGCATGGGACAAAGGTAAGGACGAGTTATGAGTTAAAAATTATGAGTTATGAGTTGGCCGGACGAACCGATACCAACTCATAACTCATGATTTTTAACTCATAACTCTACGAAAGTTTCGCTTCCAGCGTCATCTCGGGCACGGCGCTGAGCAGGACCGAGATGGGGCAGTTTTCTTTGGCGTTTTCGGCTTGCTTCTGAAATTCATCAGCCGAGATGCCACTCACTTTGCCCTCGGTAGTGATATGGATTTTAACTACTTTGGGAACGTCGCCGCTGGTATCAAGGGTTACTTTCGATTCGGTATTGATTTGCTCCGTCTGGTAGCCGGCTTTGGTGAGCATGCTGGTCAGGAACATGGTGTAGCAGCCGGCGTGGGCCGCCCCGATGAGCTCCTCGGGGTTGGTGCCCTTCTGGCCTTCGAAGCGGGTGCCTACGGAATAAGGCGCCTCGACGGTGCCGCTTTGGGTGCTGATGACGCCGCTGCCTTTGATGTCGCCGTTCCAGACGGCTTTGCCACGTTGGTTAATCATGGGGGTGTTGTGGTTGGGATAGATGGTGGAAATCGAAACGTGACCCGGGCCATTTGGTTTAGGCCAGGGCCGGTTTCGTAGGGCGAAGGTACCTTTATGCGCCGATGAACGGCTGCTTTTGCCAATCGAATGGGAATAAAATCTGCCCTTAGCCGCCCGCTGGCGGCCTACGTCGTGAGCCGCTACCAGCAGTGGCAGCGCCGCCCCGAAGCCACGCAGCTGGCGCTGCTCCGCCAACTCACAGCCACCGCCGCTGGCACCGCCTTCGGCCGGGCGCACGAGCTGGGCCGCATCCAAACCCCCGCCGACCTGGCCCGGCAGGTGCCCGTGCGCGACTACGAAGGCCTGAAATCGTACTTCGACCGCACCCAGGCCGGCGAAGCCGACGTGCTC
This sequence comes from Hymenobacter aranciens, assembly GCF_030580865.1. Classification (GTDB taxonomy): domain Bacteria; phylum Bacteroidota; class Bacteroidia; order Cytophagales; family Hymenobacteraceae; genus Hymenobacter; species Hymenobacter aranciens. The sequence goes on from NZ_JAUQSY010000012.1 coordinate 140,982, forward strand.
TGGCCCGGCCGCCCGCTGTACCTAGCCAAAACCAGCGGCACCACCTCCGGCACCAAGTACATTCCCATCACCAAAGCCAGCATTCCCAACCACATCAATGGCGCTAAGGATGCGCTTTTGCACTACGTGCAGCGCACCGGCCGCAGTGAGTTTCTGGATGGCAAGCTGATTTTCCTGTCGGGCTCGCCGGCCCTGGAAACCCACCACGGCATCCATACCGGCCGCCTCTCCGGCATTGCCAACCACCACGTGCCCGGCTACCTGCGCCGTAACCAACTGCCCACGTTTCAGACCAACATCATCGAAGACTGGGAAACCAAGCTCGACCATATTGTGGAAGAAACCCTGCCCGAAGACCTGCGGCTGATTTCGGGCATTCCGCCCTGGGTGCAGATGTATTTCGACAAGCTCATTGCTATTACCGGCCGGCCCATCAAGGACATCTTCCCGAATTTCAACCTGTTCGTGTACGGCGGCGTCAACTTCGGGCCCTACCGCGCCAAGCTCTTCGAAAGCATCGGCCGCCCCGTCGATAGCCTCGAAACCTTCCCCGCCTCCGAGGGCTTCCTGGCCTTCCAGGACCAGCCCGGCAACCCCGGCCTGCTGCTGCTGCTCAGTAGCGGCATTTTCTTCGAATTCATTCCCGCTGAGCGGTTTTTTGACGAAAACCCTCCCCGCCTCAGCATCGCCGACGTGGAGCTAGATAAGAACTACGCCATCGTGCTGACCAGCAACGCCGGCCTTTGGGCCTATTCGCTGGGCGATACCGTGCGCTTCGTCGACTTGCACCCGCACCGGGTGGTGGTGACGGGGCGCATCAAGCACTTTTTATCGGCTTTTGGCGAGCATGTTATCGGCGAAGAAGTGGAGCAGGCGCTACGCGAAGTGATGACGCAGTTTCCGGGAGTGGAGGTCACCGAATTCACCGTGGCCCCACTGGTGAGCAGCGACCCGGCGACGCCCTCGCGCCACGAGTGGCTGGTGGAGTTTGGCCGCCCGCCGCAGGATGTAGCGGCGTTTGGCGAGAAACTGGACGGGGCGCTGCGCCGCCGCAATACTTATTACAACGACTTGCGGCAGGGTAGTATTCTGGTTTCGTTGCAGCTCACGGCGCTGCCAGCCGGCGCATTTCAGCGCTACATGAAAAGCCAAGGCAAGCTGGGTGGGCAGAATAAGGTGCCGCGCCTGAGCAACGACCGGGCGCTGGCTGAGGGTTTGTTGCAGTAGCCTCTTACGCATGCGCATCGCCTTCGACCTCGATAATACGCTCATTCGCTGCGGCTATGAATTTCCGCTGGCACTTCCCCACCGCAAATTCTGGGCTTGGTTATTGCGCCCTGAAGGCCTGCGTCAAGGCATTGTAGAAGCAGCCGCGCACTGCCGCCAGCAGGGTTGGGAAGTGTGGGTGTACACTACTTCGCACCGCAGCGCCTGGCATATTCGGCGGCTGTTCTGGCTGCACGGCATCCGGCTCGATGGCATCGTTAACCAGCAGCGGCACGGCCGCGAAGCGCAGGCCCGCTGCTCCAAGCACCCGCCGAGCTTCGGTATTGACTTATTGATTGATGACGCGGAAGGCGTATGGCTGGAAGGCGAGCGGCATGGCTTTCGGGTGCTGGTGGTGCGGCCGGAGGATGCGCAGTGGGTAGAGAAAGTGAAAGTAACAATGGAGTCATTAACGGCTTAAAATCAAATGGTAACAGGAACGGTGGTGTTTGCTGCTAATCTAGATTATGAAGGAGACGGTACTATTGACGTCACTATCGCAAGCCAGAGTCTAGAGACACAGGTGCATCTTTATATGCACGACGCTGCTTGGAAAGATTTTGGGAAGCAGCTTATTATCTTTCCCAGGAATGTGGATGAAGTTCTGGTATTTGATGCCGGTTTTTATGGCATGTATCACAATTCAATACGCTTCGAAGCTTACTGCTATGACTGGCAAGGCCATACCGCATTGCGCGTCATCACCGATAATAATGCTGCCAATCCGCACAGAGTCAAACTTGAGTTTTCAATAACTGCCGAAGCGGGTTCGCTTAACCAACTGGGACATATGCTGGTGAATTGGCAACCCGATATCTCACCCGAAATCACATGGCAAGCCCAGACCAGCTAATCAAACCCGCTCTCCACGCTGCCTGCCTCGCCTTTGTCGAGCAGCGCATGGCCGCCGCCCGCACCGCCATGCAGGCCGCCCAGGAATCCTCGAGCTCTGAAACCAAGAGCAGCGCCGGCGACAAGTATGAAACCGGCCGCGAAATGGCCAACGCCGAGCGCGACCGCAACGCCGCCCAGCTGCAGCAGGCCCAGCAATTGCAGGCCGAGCTGCTGCGCATCAGCCCTGACGCAGCCTGCGACACCGTGCGCCCCGGCGCGCTGGTGCACACCAGTATGGGCTGGTTTTACCTCGGCATCAGCGCCGGGAAGCTGGTGGTGGAGGGGCAGGAGTACTTTGCCGTATCGGCGGCCGCGCCGGTGGCGCTGGCCCTCAAGGGACTGCGAGCCGGGGAGGAAACCGTATTCAATGGCAAGAAGCTAAGCGTGCTGGCGGTGCAGTAGCGGCGGGTAAAATATCGGGCGGCCCGGCGCGTCTGCGGGGCCACAAAATCTGCGTTCGCATTCTATGAAAATCCTGGGTAAAAGCCCCGCGCCCGAGCAACTGGCCCAGTTTGCAAGCCTTGCTAACTATCACAACCGCAAATTCCAGAACCTGGGCGGGGTGGCATACCGGGTGGGCGATATGTCGGTGCGCGAGTTGATGCTGGGCTTCTGGCGCCGCCCCAAGTCGGTGCGGCCCTCGCAACCCATCCCTTCGGTACGCACCGATTTACGGAGCCCAGCTTTCGAACAACCCACAGTCATCTGGTTCGGTCATTCGTCCTACCTCATCAAGGCCGGCGAACTCAACTTACTGGTTGACCCCGTTTTCAGCGGCAATGCCTCGCCCATTCCGGGCTCGGTGCGGGCGTTTGCCGGCGCCAATGATTACCAGGTGGCCGACCTGCCGCCGATTGACGTGCTTATTATCACTCACGACCACTACGACCACCTCGACTACGCCACCATCAACCAGCTGCGCGGCCGGGTGCGGCACGTGGTGCTGCCGCTAGGCGTGGCGGCCCATTTCCGCCACTGGGGCTGGGCTGCCGGGCGGCTAACCGAGCTAAACTGGGGCGACCACGCCACGCCCGTGCCCGGCGTCCAGCTCACGGCTACGCCCGCGCAGCACATGTCGGGCCGCAGCCTGGCGCCGCAGCAAACGCTGTGGACCTCCTACGTGCTGGACGTGGCGGGCGTGCGCCTGTTCATCGGCGGCGACAGTGGCTACGGCAGCCATTTCAAGGCCATCGGCGAGCAGTATGGGCCGTTCGATTTGGCCATCCTCGAAAACGGGCAGTACAACGAGCTCTGGCAGACCATCCACACCCTGCCGCACGAAACTGCGCAGGCCGCTATTGACCTGCGCGCGCATACTTTATTGCCAGTGCATTGGGCCAAGTTTACGCTTGGCTACCATCCGTGGAATGAGCCCATTAAACTGCTGTTGCCCCAGGCTGACAAACTCGGCCTAACCGTGACGGTGCCCCGCATCGGCGAGCCTTACGCACTAGGCGGCCCGGCGCATCGCGAGGTGTGGTGGGACTTCTTGTAGCAGCGCCGCTACTTCCACTCACCGCCGCCATCGGCGCCGCCGCCGGCGGGGGCGGCTTTGTCATCATCGGGCTTGATGAGCTTGAACTCAACCCGGCGGTTTACTTTGGCATCGGCCTCACTCATTTCATCCTTAAGCGGTTTGGTGGAGCCGTAGCCGAAGCTCTCGATGCGACTGTTACCCAGCTTGCCCTTACGCTCAATGTAGCGTCGGATTTCCTCGGCGCGGTCCTGCGAGAGCTTCTCATTCACGTCGGGGTCGCCGCTGCTGTCGGTGTGGCCCGCAATGCTGAGGCGGAATGTGGGATGGTCGACGAGAAACAGTGCAATGCGGTCAAGCGTCGGTTGCATGGCCGTCAGAATAGTCGACTTCCCTGCTTCAAACTCAATGTTCTTGAAAATCAGCGGCAGCTTATAGTCGATGCTGTTCGTGAGCAGCGTCATCACCGTGTCGCCCTTCAGCGCAAACTGCTTATCAACCGAGAAGAAGTCCGGGCTCTGAATCATCAGCGCGTAGTGCGAGCCCTCAATCAGCTCAAAATCAAACGTGCCGTCGGGCCGGATGTACTTGCTGGCTACCTCAATCCCGTTGTCGGTATCGATGATGCTGACGATGCCATTCAGCGGCTTCTGCGACACGGAGTCAATCAGCGTACCCTCCACCTTGGTAGTGGCCAGCGGCTGGGCCTCCATCGGCAATGGAAAGGAGAAGAGGTCCAGATTCTGCATCTCGGTGGCTTCCGAGCGGGCGTAGTACAGGTTTTTACTTTCGCGGTCGATGGTGAAGTAGTACTCCGAACCTTTGCCATTCACCAGCGGACCAATGTTTTTGGGCTCCTGCCAGCGGCCCAGCACGCGGTAGGTTTTGTAAATGTCGAAGTCACCAAAGTTCAGCAGCTGCCCCCGCGAGCTGAAATACAGCACGTGGTAAAGTGGGTGATAAAACGGGCTTACCTCACTCTCGCGGGTGTTCACGATGGGTCCCAGGTTTTCGGCCGGGCTCCACTGCCCGTTTTTCAGCTTGCGGGTAAAGTAAATGTCGCTCAGCCCGAAGCCGCCCAGCCGGTCGGAGGCGAAGTACAGCGTGTCGCCGGTTTGGGAGAAGGTGGGCTGCGAATCCCAGGCCGGCGAATTGACGGTGGGACCGAGGCTTTTGGGCGCGCCCCACTTGCCGTCTTTGCCCATGCTGGCGGTGTAAAGGTCGCAGTTGCCACCGCAGCCGGGGCACTCGCAGCGGGCAAAAATGATGGTTCGCCCGTCCTTGCTCAGGCAGGCCGAGCCCTCATTATAAGGCGAGTTGATGGGCTTTGGCAGCGGCACGGCATCGGCCCAGCTGACGCCCTCGCGGCGCGACATGTACAAGTCCTCATCCACCTGCGACGTCACGCCGCGGCGCTTGCGCTTGCTGCTGAACAGCATCACCGAGTCGTTGCCGGCCAGCGCCGGGCCGTAGTCAGGCGCCTTGCTGTTCACGGCGTCGCCCATGCTCGTGTACACGCCCTTGGGCGGGTGGAAGGTGTTGAGATTCTTGCGGTACTCCACCAACTCATAGTACGTTTTCAGCGGCACGTACAGGTCGGTGTCCTTCTGCTCCAGCGAGTCGTAGTACAGCTGTACCTTCTTGATATCGGTGCGGTGGTGCTTGAGGGCCAGGCGGTAATAGGCTTTGGCCTTCTCCACCTGGTTGCTATCGCGCTCGAAGAGCTGGCCAAGGTGCCACAGCAGATTGGTATTGCGGTAGAAATTCTCGATGCCGAATTGCGCCACGTACTTCTCCAGCAGCACGCGGGCTTCGCGGTAGTTCTGGCGCTTCTCGGCTTTGGCGATGAGCTTGAGGCTCTTTTTATCCTCGAAATACGGCCGCCGGTTGATGTACACAAAATCCGGCGTGCCATCCGGCCGCAGGCGCAGCTTGCGCACGATGCGCTGGTTGAGACCCTGTACTTTATAAGTGCCCGGGGCTATGGCGGGCTTGCTGGCCGCCTTATTTACCTTGAGGGTAGGGGAGGCCGAGGCCCCGCCGCTGGTCGTATCGGCCGAGGGCGAAGCGGCTGCCGGCGTGCGCTTCACGGGGCGGCGCTGGGCCTGGGCGGTGGGCGCCGTAGCCATTCCCAGCAGCATCAGCAGTGGCAACAGCAGCAAGCGGCAACGTGACCCGGTGAGCATAAAACGAAGTGAAGTAGGTAATAAGGCTGCAAGTTGCCAACAAATTTGCAATTTTAGCCGCCGCAGTAGGAAAGAAAGCGTTTAGGATGGCAAATTTACCGCTCTTTACTGCTGTAAATCCCAAAAATCAGGCCAGCGCGTATCTTTAAACCCGCGCTACTCGTTGCAGGCCGCCGCTTTGGCGGATTGCAACGAGTGGCACGGCCCTTGTCGCCGTAGCATTATCCGGCGAACGCACGGCGTTTCCGTATTCCGACCAGCGGCTGGCTGCCACTATGGCACCCGCCCGGCCGTTTCTGGCTTACCCTCTCTTATGCCTCATCTGTCTGTTTCTTCCCGCTCGGCGGTTCGCCCGGCTCACCTTTTGGGCGACTCCGCTCAGCCCGAAGCCATTGCCATCATGGCCGCCGACCCCGACCACCTGCTCAGCGGCGACGACGCGCCTGCCACGCTGCCGCTGCTGCCGGTGCGCAACACCGTCCTCTTTCCCGGCGTGGTGCTGCCCGTCACCGTCACCCGCAAAAAGAGCATCAAGCTGGTGCGCAAAGTCCACGCCGCCGACAAATTGCTCGGCGTAGTGGCCCAGCTCTCGCCCGACATCAGCGAGCCGAACCTCGAGGAATTATACCCCGTGGGCACCCTCGCCCGCATCCTCAAGCTCCTCGAACAGCCCGACGGCCACATCACCATCATCCTCCAGGGCCAGGTGCGCTTCCAGCTCGAAGAAGAATTGAGCTACGAGCCGCAGCTCACCGCCCGCGTCCGCTACTTCGAGGAAAACTCCCTCAACCCCGACGTGCCCGGCGAGTTCGGTCTGCTGCAGGCCCTGCGCGAGGCCGCCACGAAAGTCCTGGAGCTAAGCCCCGAAATCCCCGTCGAAGCCCGCGCCATGCTCGACGGCATACAGTCGCCGGCCTTTCTGACGCACTTCCTCTCGTCCAACGTGCAGCTCGACGTGCCCGCCAAGCAGAAGCTGCTCGAACAGGCCGACCCCGTCCAGCAAGCCCACCAGCTCCTCGAAGCCCTGCTCAGCCAAGCTGAATTGCTGGAAATCAAGCACGACATCCGGGCCAAAACCCACACCGGCATCGACGCCCAGCAGCGCGAATACTTCCTGCGCCAGCAGCTCAAAACCCTGCAGGATGAGCTCGGCCACGACGGCCCCGAGCAGGACGTCGACCGCCTCCGCGCCCGCGCCCTCACCAAGCAGTGGCCCGAGGCCGTGGCCCTGCACTTCAAAAAGGAGATGGAAAAGCTGGCCCGCACCAGCCCCATGGCCCCCGATTTCGCCGTGAGCATGAACTACGTCGAGTTCCTGCTCGACCTGCCCTGGGGCGAGTACACCAAGGACAAATTCAACCTCAAGCAAACCAAAAAAATCCTCGACGCCGACCACTTCGGCATCGAAAAGGTCAAGGAGCGCATCATTGAGTACCTGGCCGTGCTCAAGCTCAAGCAGGACCTCAAGGCGCCCATTCTCTGCCTCTACGGCCCCCCCGGCGTGGGCAAAACCAGCCTCGGCCGTAGCATCGCCACCGCCCTGGGCCGCAAATACGTGCGCATGAGCCTCGGCGGCGTGCGCGACGAGGCCGAAATCCGCGGCCACCGCAAAACCTACGTCGGCGCCATGCCCGGCCGCATCATCGCCCAAATCAAAAAAGCCGGCGCCTCCAACCCCGTCATCATCCTCGACGAAATCGACAAGGTGAGCTCCGACTTCCGCGGCGACCCCAGCTCGGCCCTGCTCGAAGTGCTCGACCCGGAGCAGAACTCCACCTTCGTGGACAACTACCTCGAAGTCGAATACGACTTGAGCAAAGTCCTCTTCATCGCCACCGCCAACTCGCTCGATACCATCCAGCCCGCCTTGCGCGACCGCATGGAAATCATTGACCTCACCGGCTACACCCAGGAGGAGAAAGTCCAGATTGCCAAAAAGCACCTCTGGCCCAAGCAGCTCCGCGAGCACGGCCTGGGCGAAACGGAAGTCAAAATCACCGACCCCGCCCTGCACCGCGTGGCCGACGACTACACCCGCGAAAGCGGCGTCCGCAACCTCGAGCGTAAGCTCGCGGCCCTCACCCGCAACCTCGCCCGCCGCAAAGCCAGCAAGGAAGACCTGCCCGCCACCATGGAGCCCACCGAAGTGCGTAAAATCCTGGGCGCCCCCATCTTCGACCGCGACCAGTACCAGGACAACGACACCGCCGGCGTCGTCACCGGTCTGGCCTGGACCTCTGTGGGCGGCGACATTCTCTTCGTCGAAAGCCTGCTCAGCCGGGGCCGCGGCAAGCTCACCCTCTCCGGCCAGCTCGGCGACGTGATGAAGGAATCCGCCATCACCGCCCTCAGCTACCTGCGCTCGCGGGCCGATGAAATCGGCATCGACTTCCGCCTCTTCGAGCAGTACGACCTCCACATTCACTTCCCCGAGGGCGCCGTGCCCAAGGACGGCCCCAGCGCCGGCATCGCCATCTTCACCAGCATCGCCTCGGCCTACACCCAGCGCCGCGTGCGCGCCAAGCTGGCCATGACCGGCGAAATCACCCTGCGCGGCAAAGTCCTGCCCGTCGGCGGCATCAAGGAAAAGCTCCTCGCCGCCCGCCGCGCCGGCATGACCGACATCATCCTCTGCCCCAAAAACCGCAAGGATATCGAGGAAATCGAGCCCGACTACCTCAAAGGCCTCACCATCCACTATGCTGATAGAGTGGACGACGTGCTGCGCGTGGCTTTGTTGGATGAACTAGTGCCCCACCCCCAGAAGCTCCCCGTGCGCGACGAGCCCGCGCCTGCCGTGGGCCCCAGCGTGGAGGTGCAGTAGGTCTGTCGAAATTCTGTCCAGCAGCCCCGCGAGGCCGTCGAGCACGCACGTGGCGTAGTCGAGCGCCCTCGTGGGGCTGTCCAGCATGTCCGAGGAGCAGTCTAGCATGTCCGAGATATTGTCCATCACCTCCGAGGGACCGTCCAGCAAGCCCGAGACGTTGTCCAGCACGTCCGAGGGACCGTCCAGCATATCCGAGACGCCGTCGAGCACCCTCGTGAGGCAGTCGAGCAAATCAGGGCTTCCGCCGCGCACGAAAACGCCCCTTCCGCCGTTCTGAGCCCGAACAAGCGGCCGCCCGGCCGTATCTTTAACCGTATGAAGCAGCTTTTCGCACACCGGATTCTCGGCCTGGGTTTTTCACTGGCAATGATGACGACGCTGCCCGCCGCCGCGCAGCAGCTGGGCGGCAGCAAGGTGTTCCCCTTCCTCGATTTGCCCGCCAGCGCCCAGCAGGCCGCCCTCGGCGGCACTAACGTGTCGAACCGCAACGACGACCCGCTAATGCTCTTCGCCAACCCCGCCCTCGTCAACGCCGACATGGACGGCCGCTTGGCCATCAGCTACATCGCCTACGTCAGCCAGATGCGCCAAAGCACCGCCGCCTATGTCTTCAACACCCAGAAGCTCGGCCGCCTCGGCATCGGCGTCAACTACTTCAGCTACGGCGACCTCGAAAGCTACGACCCCGCCGGCAACAGCCTCGGCACCTTCAACCCCAACGAGTACACCCTCAGCGTCACCGACGCCTACACCAAAGGCAAATTCACCTACGGCGCCACCCTCAAGTTTGCCATGTCGAGCATTGCTGGCAGCCGCTCCACCGCCGGCGTCGTCGATGCCGGCGTCGTCTACAAGCACCCCACCGAAGACTTTACCGTGGGCCTGGCCGTGAAAAACGCCGGCTACCAGTTCTCGCCCTACCCCGGCACCTCCCGCGGCGACCTGCCCCTCGACGTGCAGCTCGGCGCCACCATCAAGCCCGCCCATATGCCGGTGCGCTTCTCCCTCACCGCCCACCACCTCCAGCAGTGGGACATCCAGTACATCGACCCCAACGCTCGCGGCTCCCTCGATGAAAACAACGAGGAAATCAAACAGAAGCGCAGCTTCGGTGACAACCTCGCCCGCCATTTCACCGCCAGCGCCGCCCTCCTTCTGGGCCAAAACCTCCACCTGCGCGTGGGCTACAACCACCTCCAGCGCCGCGAGCTCGCCCTGGTCAACACCAGCGGCAGCGCCGGCCTCAGCTTCGGCGCCATGCTCAAAATCGCCGGCTTCCAGCTCGATTACACCCACGCCGTATTGCAAGCCGCCGGCTCCAGCGAGTATTTCACGCTGGCGCGCAACCTCGATTCGCTCTTTAAAAAGAAAGCCGAGCAACCTGCGTCAAATTAGAACGTCAAAACAAAACGTCATCCTGAGCTGACCGAAGGGAAGCGAAAGGACCTCGCCCGCTTCGTTGGGATGGTAATTTCTTTTCGTTTTAACGATTAAAGTCACCACCACAGAGAAGCGGGCGAGGTCCTTTCGCTTCCCTTCGGTCAGCTCAGGATGACGTTCTTCTTACCATCCCATCCCCGAATGCTCAACGACTCCTTCCTCACCCCGGCCCAAATCGTGGCCGAGCTTGACAAATACATCATCGGCCAGCACGAAGCCAAGCGCTACGTGGCCATCGCCCTGCGCAACCGCTGGCGCCGCCTGCACGCTCCCGCCGCCATGCAGGCCGAAATCGTGCCCAACAATATCCTCATGATTGGGGCCACCGGCGTGGGCAAAACCGAAATTGCCCGCCGCCTCGCCCACCTCGCCGACGCCCCCTTCGTCAAAGTCGAAGCCAGCAAGTTCACCGAAGTCGGCTATGTCGGCCGCGACGTCGAAAGCATGGTCCGCGACCTCGCCGAGCAAAGCGTCAACCGCGTCAAAGCCCGCCGCCAGGAAGCCGTCAAAGCCCAAGCCGCCCAGGCCGTCGAAGAAATCATTCTCGACGCCCTCATCCCGCCCATCACCGCGCCGGCCGGCAGTAAGCCCGGCGTCGGCTTCGGCGGTGGGGGAGGGGACGAAGTGCCCACCGCCGACCACGAGCTCAACGAGCGCACCCGCGAGCGGTTCCGCGAGAAAATCCGCAACGGCGAAATGGACGAGCGCAAAATCGAAATCAATGTGCAGCAACCCGGCCCCAGCGTCGGCATCATGGGTGCCCCTGGCGGCATGGACGAGGCCTCACTCTCCGGCCTGCAGGACATGCTCGGCAACATGATGCCCAAGCGCAGCCGCAAGCGCAAAGTCACTGTGGCCGAAGCCCGCCGCCTCTTATTGGACGAAGAAGCCGCCAAGCTCATCGACATGGACGACGTCAGGGACGAAGCCATCCGCCAGGCCGAAAACGCCGGCATCATCTTCATCGATGAAATCGATAAAGTAGCCACCAGCGGCAGCGGCAAGAGCAGCGGCCCCGACGTGAGCCGCCAGGGCGTGCAGCGCGACCTGCTCCCCATCGTCGAAGGCTCCGCCGTCAACACCAAGTACGGCATCGTCAACACCGACCACATCCTCTTCATCGCCGCCGGCGCCTTCCACGTCGCCAAGCCCAGCGACCTCATACCCGAACTCCAGGGCCGCTTCCCCATCCGCGTCGAGCTCCAGAGCCTCACCAAGGCCGACTTCGTTCGCATCCTGCAGGACCCCAAAAACGCCCTCACCAAGCAATACCAGGCCCTGCTGCAAGCCGAAGATGTGGAGCTCACCTTCGACCCCGCCGCCCTCGACCGCGTCGCCGAAATTGCCTTCGAGGTAAATAGTGAAATCGAGAACATCGGTGCCCGCCGCCTGCACACCGTCATGAGCCGCCTGCTCAACGATTTGCTCTTCGACGTGCCCGACAAAATCGGTCCCCACGCTCACCTGCAAATCACCGCCGAGCTGGTAGACGAGCGGCTCAGCGACATGGTGAAAAACCGCGATTTGAGTCAATATATTTTGTGAGTCGACCGACCCCAAAACATAAAAAAAGCCCCAGCACCGCTGGGGCTTTTTATTCATCATACCCTGCCTAGTTGCGGACTACGATGGGTAGTGCGTAAGGAGCATTAGTCTGCGTACCCGTCACTACCTCGTAAGTTTTGAACGGGTCAGTCGAGCCCTGAAGCCTCGCGTTGATTTTATTCACTGGAGTCAAGATGATGTGGCGGCCATCTTCCAGCACGTACTCGAACGTAAACAGGATAGTGCTACCAGAGAAAACAGTATTGTTAGCGCTAGCCGTAGCACCCTTGATAGGACGAACAGTTCCCACTGTATCCGGGGGGGTAGGGGGGGTATAACTGAGCAGCCCTGTCAGGATTTCCTGGCTGTTGTATTCAACCGTAGTGGGGAAAGTAGGGTACTCACCAGCCAGAATACGAGGCCCTAATGAAGCGCCAGAGGTTGCCCGGTAGCTTTTGTACACCTGCACGGCCTTGATTTTCACGTCACGCTGGTCAGTGATGTTAATCGTGAATTTAATCTGAGGCCGTGTGGGGTTAGGCAAGTTAGCCAGCGCGTTATCACTGGCGCGGGTACGCTGAAGGTTCAGTACCGTGTCACTGTCAGTGGTGAGCGTAGGAAAGAACAAAGGTACGCTAACTACCGAAGGCTGGGGGTCTTTGTCCTCGTCTTTGCAGGAGGTAAACGCAGCCGAGGCCGATGCAAGTAGCAACAGCCCGATGAGTGCTTTTTTCATGGAATTTGCGGTATTGAGCATGGACATGGACTAGCGGTCCCAGAAGATACGGTAATTGTTGTCGGTCAGCGAATACGGAACCTGTGCCTTCGGAGCGTCCGGATTGGTGTTAGAAATCAGGTCGTCCAGCGGGTAGAAAAGGCGGCGCGGGAAAGGCTGGCCCGTGCCGACAGTTTGACCGTCCTGGTCATCGAACAGCCCCAGCGCAGTGTTTGCCTGCGAGGTTTCCGGTACGGGCAGCAATGGATAGTGCGTCCGGCGGAAGTCAGTGTACACGTCCAGTGTCATGCCGAAGCTGGCGATATACTTCTGCTCCATAATAGCCTGTAGCTTCTGCTCCTGCGTCGTGGCTTGGCCATTACGTGTGGTAAACAGGTCGTTATAGTAACCAGTGCGCGTTGTCGTCGTCGTCGTGCCATTGCGGGTGCGTGTGTAGCTACCACCAAACAACTCAGCACTAACCGAGTCATTCTGAGTGAATGAAGGGGCTCCCGTTCCAGTAGCCAAAGCGTTGACTTTAGCAAACGCCGCTTTAACACCTTCCAGATAAGCGGTCTGAGCGGCAGACTCATTATTCAATACCATCAGCTGCAACTCAGCCTCGGTAAATTTCTGAGTGAAATAGGTGATGAAGCGCTGAGTGCCTGCCCCTGAGGCCGAAGTGCCTGTGGCAAGACCAAACTTCCCATCATCGTAGCGCCCAGCATAAGGGTACAAGCCCGGCAGGGTACGGTCACCCGCGTTGCCAGCACTCGCTGCCGGACCACGGCTGCCTAAGCGAGTCGTGACGAAGCTAGGATTGTTTCTATCCTGGTAGTCGTACAGGGACGTGCTGTAGCTGGGGTTGCTTTGGCGGTAGAAGTAATACGGAATCCGCGGGTCAGCATAAGGAGTTGCAACAGGAGCTGCATATTCAAACCCATTACCGTACTTCATCAACAGATAGAAGTACCGCCCGATTTGATTTTCGCGACCACTATTTACGTAGTCAGAAAGGAAGCCGATATGACGATTTTCCGGCTGCGTCGAAGTCCCGTACTTCAACTCGAAATCGGAGTTAGAAGTCAGCAGTTGCTGGCCGAGTAGCGTACGTACAGAAGCACTGACATCGGTCGTTTTCCGAATCTGGTTGTAGAGCTTCAGCTTCAGCGACCGGCCCAAGGCCTGCCAGTTCTGCTTATTGCCTTTGTAAATGATGTCGCCACCAGTAGATGACGGCACGCTAGCATTAGGACGGTCTAGGTCAGCAATGCCTTCATCAATCAGACTGAAAAGACTTTGGATGCCCAACGACGCTTCGCCGTTGTAGATGTCAGCATCGCGGTCAAAGCGGGGAGCACGGTTGGCCACGCCTTTTAGCGCTTGCGAGTATGGGACGCTGCCAAAGGCGTCAACCAGTTGGCTGAACACGTAGGCCTTCTGAATTTTGGCAATGCCCACATAGCCCCACTGCTCAGCGGCCGTCGCCTGCGTAATTAGCTGCTCGTTGTTGGCCAGCATGTCGGAGTACAAACCATTCCAAGACGATTGGAATGAGTCGGACTCCTGCTGATAAGCACCAGTACCACGGCCATTAGACAGTTGCTGCACCAAAGCTGCGGCCGGTTGCCCCAAGCCCTGGATGTTGAAACCCAAGTGAGTGGACATTGCTAGCTGAACAACGGGTAGCAATTGTTGCGGCTCCGCTGCAGTAGGGTGAATCGGGTCGACGTTAACGTCGTAGAAGTCTTTGCAACCTGGGGCAGCCATTAATAAGCCCAGCGCTGCCAGATAAGGAGGAATATGACGAAATTTCATGGAAAGCGAAGATGCAGGATTAGAAGTTAACACGGAGGTTTACACCATATCGACGGGTCGTTGGAGCATTGGTGTATTCGAAGCCTTGCTGGTTGCTGGCGCCAAAGGTGCTGGTTTCGGGGTCAAAGTTGGTATACTTCGGAATGTTGGGCGAATACCAGTACAGGTTGCGAGCTGACAGCGAAATGTTAATCAAGCCGAAAGGAGTCTTGTTGAGCAGGTTCTTAGGCAGGTCATAGCCCAGCGTGATTTCGCGCAGACGAATAGTTGTAGCATCATACACCGACACTTCATCAACCGAGTTAACAGCTGCAGAACCAACACCGAAGTAGTAATCGTTCAACGAAATGGCCGTTGAGTTTTGCACGAAGCTGCTGGGGTTGTTCTGGTCGGTCAGCACTGGCAGGCGGGTCGTCGGGTCGCCGATAATGCCATCCATGATAACCAGACGTTCACGGTCTTCAGTGTCCTTGGTTACGCCACGGCCCAAGTACGACTGTATCGTGGTGGAATACAAATCACCGCCCTGGCGCCAGTCAATCAGCGTATTCAGGGTGAAATTTTTGTAGGTGAACTGGTTAATGAAGCTCAGCAGGAATTTGGGATTCGGGTTGCCAATGATGGTCGGGTTTGGGTCCTCAATCATACGGCCATCAGTCGGGTTGATGAGACGGTAGGTTTTACCATCAGGAGCAGTATAACGGGCGGCACGCGTGCCATAGAATACGCCATAATCCTGTCCAGGCTTCAGGATAGATTGAATACCACCCAAGAAGCCCGAGCCGAAAGAAAGCTGGTCGAGACCAGCCGTCAGGCTTTCGACTTTGTTTTTGTTGCGGGTGAAGTTAGCAGTGCTGCTCCAGCGGAAACCGCGCGTGTCTACGGGAATGGCGTTGAAAGCTACTTCGAAGCCTTTGTTAGATACCTCGCCGAAGTTAGTCGTCAGGCCACCGAAGCCCGTGGAGTAGGGCAGAGACACCGTAGCAATCTGGTCGGTCGAGCGACGGTCGTAATACGAAGCGCTAATCGAGATGCGGTTCTTGAAAAAGTTGAGGTCGGTGCCAACTTCCAGCTCATTCGTGAATTCCGGCGTCAGCGCAGGGTTGCCAATGGAGTTGTAAAGGCCGAGGCCAGTAACAGCAGTACTAGTTTGACCATTGTCAAAAGGGAACTCGTTACCCAGCTTCTGGCTGGGGTTGCCGAAGGCCGGGTTGATAATGTAACGCGTCGGACCAGCCGTGTAGGGGGGCGCATCGCGACCTACGCGTGCATAGGCGACGCGGGCCTTAGCTAGCGACAGCCAAGGGGCATCGAGCTTCAGGGCTTCGTTGACAACTATCGAACCGCTAATGCTCGGGTAGAAGAACGAGCGGCCACTTTGCCCAACTACTCCACCCTTATTCAACGTCGACGACCAGTCGTTACGGGCCGTGGCCGTAACGAAAGCCCAGTCTTGGTAACCTATCGTCAGGTCGCCCAGCACACCCATCAGGCGGCGTTTAAAGTAATCGTAGCCGTTGGTGTTTTTGTCGGTCGTGTTTTCGATGTTATCGATGCCGAATACCACGATGCCGCTACCTTGGTATGCGAGCCAGCTTTGCTGGCGCTGGTTAATGTTCTGACCAATCGAGGCGCGCAGGCTGATATCTTCAGTCAGGTTTTTGTTGAATGTCAAGAGCAGTGTCTGCTCCAATTCGGTGTTTTGTATGTTGTCCTCCAGTACGTTACCAACGCCACCATAGCCGATAGAGCCTGGACGTACCGTCGTACGACGGTTATCCGTATACGTATTGATACCACCAGTGTAGCTCAGGGTCAGCCAATCTTTGAAAGCGTAACTAAGGCTGGCGCTACCCGTCACGCGGTCTACCCGCGATACGTAGGTGTTGTTTTCGGTGCTCCAGATGGGGTTATCCACCGGGTTGTTGGCGCTAAGCCAGGCAAAATAGGATTGCTTGGTGACCGGGTCGATATAAGGCAGTCCCTGTAGGTCAAGGTTACGCGGCAGGAAGAGCGTACGAGCGAAAGCAGTTGCGTTGCCTACAGCATTGTTAGCACCCAGTTGGGGGCCCTGCTGGGCAGAGTTAGTGTAACCTACTGAACCCGAAACGGTGAATTTGTTGAACTTGCCCGAACCCCCGGCACTCACGTTGTTACGGGTGAAAAACGAGTTTGGAATAATGCCGCGGTTATCAGCGCGCGAAATAATGGTCGAGAACGTTGCATTGTCACCCGTGCCAGTCAGCGAGACAGAGTTTTCGAATACGTGACCTGTGTTGAAGAAGTCTTTTACGTTATTCGGGTAAGCTTGGTACGGAATAGTAGCCGTAATCGGAATACCCAGATTAACGTTGCCTGCCTGTGGGTGAGGCAATACCGTAGGAGCTTGGGCACTGCCGAACCGTGGTCCCCACGAGCCGTTAGCAACATACGGGCCAGTGAAGTTGGCGCCGTTACCGTACGAGTTCTGGTATTCGGGTAGAGCAGCAATCTTTTCGAAAGCATAGCCAGTGCTATAGCCAATCTGCACACCTTTGGCTCCGCGCTGGCCGCTGCCGGTTTTGGTCGTAATCACTACTACCCCGCCGGCAGCTCGCGAACCATAAAGAGCAGCAGCAGCAGCACCTTTCAGAATTTGGATGTCAGCAATGTTGTTGGGGTCGATATCGGCAGTACGACTGGAATAACCAGCGCCCCGTACCAGTGAACTCTCCGAGTCCGTCTGCGAGTTGTCGTATGGCACGCCATCCACAACAAATAGCGGCTGGTTATTGCCCAGCAGCGATGAGTTACCACGGATGGTGATACGCGACGAAGAACCGGGAATGCCACTCGAACTGGTGATAGCAACCCCCGGAACTTTACCCGAAATAGCGCGCAGAACGTCAGGCTCTGACTTCTGAACCACTTGGTCCGATTTAATTTCCGATGTAGCGTAGCCCAGTGCGCGCTTCTCGCGCGGTACCCCGAGGGCAGTTACTACTACCTCATTCAGCTGCTTGGTATCAACGTCCAAGCCAGCGTCAATCGTATTCGAGCCGCCGATGGGACGCTCTACAGTCACGTAGCCCAGATACTTGAATTGCAGCGTAGCCGCATCAGCTGGTACAGCAAGCGAATACTGGCCGTCGGCGTTGGTAGCAGTACCATTGGTGGTACCCTTCACAATAACGCTTACACCGGGCAAGCCTTCATTCGTTGATTTGTCGATGACGCGGCCCGAAACCGTACGGTTCTGGGCCCAGACGCGTCCGACTAGAGCCAGCATCAGCAGCAGACTCAACAGTAGGGGTCTTTTCATTGAAATTTAAAGATGGGTGATTGAAAAAAGAACTTAAAATGGGTGGAAATGGCAAATGGCGCTCCTAATGTAGGCGTGACCCGTCGGCCAAATTACGGCAAAAATTGTAAAAACCCGGCAGCAGCTAGCCTGGGCTAGAAGTAGCAGACACTTTAACAGATGCTTTTCACCGGGAAAATGCACACGAGTAGGATAAATTAAATTTCACCCAGGGCGTTGTTACAGCGCTTGCGAGGCGAGTCGTCGGGCATGATTTTAAATCCAGCATCGGAGAATGCTTTTTAATGCCAGTTATTCAGTTTGCCAAGGGTATTCTAGGTATGTATAATAAGTAATTTGAAATATGTATTTATGGTAAACTAAAAAAATCCCCGTTCGATTTTTCGGACGGGGATTTTTTTTAGTTGGCAAACAGCTTAATAACCAGGGTTTGGAACCAGGTTAGGGTCTTGCTGTAGGTCAATCAGCGGGATGGGGAAAACAGCCTTGTCTTCGCCGTAATTTACCCGCGGCGGGTTCCGGCGGTAACGCAGCAAGTCGTAGTAGCGATGGCCTTCAAAAGCCAATTCAAGACGGCGCTCAAGCAGGATAGCATCAATCAACGCTTGTTTATCCGCAAAATCCGTTGCGGCATAAGCTGGAGCAGCAGTAGGGTTTGAGCGGTCACGTACTTGGTTAAGCAGCGTGATGGCATCACCGCTTACACCGGCATCGAGCTGCGCCAGCGCTTCGGCGCGGTTGAGCAACACTTCGGCATAACGCGAAATGGGAGCGTAGTCGAACGAAGAGTTAGAGTACTTCAAGGTATATACCCGCTCGGTTGCCGCTGGGATATTGCCCTCTGAAGTCAGCAGTTCCGTGCGGCGAAGGTCGGTTGCTGGAAACAGGCTGGCGTCAATGCGGGCGTAGGGAGTTACCCAAATATCGGCTCGGTTGTCAGGGCCATAGTGTTGGCCTAGGGCGTTGTTCGTATTGGGGTTGTCAGCCGTATTGTGCGCCACCGAGAAAATAGACTCTGTGTTGCTGTTGTACGAGCCATCGGTGAATGGCGTAGCGGGGCTGGCTTCAAGCGAGTGGCGACCACCATTGATAATCTCGGCAGCACTAGCCGCGGCGGCGGTATAGTTACCTTGGTATAGGTATACCCGTGACAGCAGGGCCCGTGAGGCGTCTTTGGTAGCGCGGCCAACCCGGGCAAAGTCGTCGGTAGAGGTTTCGGGCAGGCCCGCAATCGACTCCGTCAGGTCTTTGATGATTTGGGTGTATACCTCTGCTACCGAAGAGCGAGCCAGTTGCTGCTCAGGCGCAAAGGCCTGCACTACATCGGCAGATGCCTTCAGCGGCATGGGAAGGCCAGGGTGAGAAGCATTGGCCGTAAAATTATACGGCTGTGCATACAGGTTCAATAGGTGGAAGTACGTGAGGGCGCGGATGTACTTGCCTTCAGCGATATACTGGGCTTCCAGAGCTGCCGTGGTCTTGCCGGTGTTCTCCGCCAGACGGTCTAGGAAGTAGTTTACCCCGAAAATGGTACGGTAACCTCCTGTCCAGGCGTCACGGGCATAGGCGTTGTTGGCCAGAAGCGCAGCCGGGTCGGCCACCGTGTTGAAATAAGGCGACAGCGCAGTGTCGTCGCTGCGAACGTCACCATAGATGAGGGCGCGACCACCCAGAAATTCCAGATTCTGTAGCCCGTCGTACATGCCGACAGCCGATTTGCCAATGCGGTCAGCATCACCAAACGCTTGGTCGGGCGTTAGGGCAATCGGGGGGTCCTGAGTAATGACTTCACAGGCCGAGATGCTGCCAAGCAGCATCGTGCCCAGTAAAAGCCGCTTCAGTAGGTTAGAAGAATAGGTTGACATGATGAAGTTGTTGTCTAAGTTAAATACCTACGTTGATGCCGAAAGTAAAGCTGCGCGGCTGCGGTACCGAGCGGTTGTCGATGCCATAGCCAATGCTGCTGGCACCGTAGCCGAGGGCGTCGGTTACCGAGTTACGGTTCGAGTTTACTTCCGGGTCGGTGCCTTTGTAGCCCGTGAAGGTATACAGGTTCTGTACCAAGCCGTAGATGCGGAGGCTGTAGAGGCCCAGGCGGCTGCTCAGCGCCTGGGGTAGGTTGTAACCGAGGCTTACCTGACGCAGACGCAGGAAGTCGCCTTTTTCCAGCCAGCGCGTCGAAGCCTGAGTCGATACGTTGTCGCGCAACACCAGTTTCGGAACGTCAGTGTTCTGGCCGGGAGCGGTCCAGCGGTCCTTAATTTCCTCAATGTTGTTGTTGAGGTAATTGGTCATCAGGCCTGCGCGCGTCGAGTTGTAGATGTAGTTGCCACCGCTGTACTGCATGAAGATGCCCAACTCAACACCTTTGAAGGAGAAGGTGTTGTCGAAGCCACCAAACCAGGTTGGATAGCCGGATTTGTCGCCCTGATATTTGTAATCGGCCGTGCCGATGGCCGTGGTCGGCTCGCCAGCTGCGTTCAGCCAGCGACCAGCCGTAGTGGTGCCATTGGCGGAGTAGGCGGCGTCATACTGCTTGATGCTGCCATCGGCGGCATAGAATTGGGCGTTGCCGTTAGCTGGGTTAACCCCAGCCCACTCAGGCAGGTAGTAAACCGACAGCGGACGGTCGACGCTGGCGCGCTGCACCCCGGCGATGATATCGTTGGGCGTAGCCAGGGCCGTTACCCGGTTGCGAATCCAGGTGGCGTTGAAGTTGGTGTTCCACTGGAAGCCGTTCTCCAGACGCAGGGTCTGGGTGTTGATGCTGAGCTCGACACCGCGGTTGTACATCTCACCCACGTTGCGGTTAACCGACGAGTTGGGCAAGCCTAGGAAGCGCAGGGTAGGAGCTGCCAGCAGCAGGCCGCTGATTTGGTTGTTGAAGTAGTCAACGGTCATCGAGATGCGGTTGTTGAAAAACGCCACATCAAGGCCGACGTCAAGCTTCTTCGACGTTTCCCATTCCAGGCCGGAGTTGCCCACCTGGCTTAGGCTGAAACCGTTAACATTGGCGTATTGGCCACCGCCAATCAGGGTGCCGGAAGCGTACGCGCCGTAACCATTCGAGGCGTTGCCACCCAGATTAGAGTTACCTACTTGGCCGTAGCTGGCGCGCAGCTTCAGGTCCGACAGACGGTTAGCCGTGTTGAGGTTTTTCAGGAAGCTTTCTTCCGAAATACGCCAGCCGATGGAGCCGCCGGGGAAGATGCCGTACTGATTGTCGGTACCAAATACCGACGAGCCATCGCGACGGATGGTGAACGAGGCGTAGTAGCGGTTGGCGAAGTTATAGTTGGCCCGGGCGAAGTACGAGGCAAAGCCCCGGGCAAAGCGCGTACCGCCGCCCGACAGCTCGGAAGCAAACAGGCCGTCCAGAATTTCCTTGAATTTGGGGTCGGCGAAGTCAGCAGCAGGCGTGTAGGTCTGACGCTCTTGCTCCTCTTGGTATTCCAGACCAACCGTCAGGTTGACGTTGTGGCTTTCGCCGAAGGTCTTATCGTAGTTGGCGTAGTTCTGCCAGTTCCACTGCGTACGCTCTAGGTCGTTGTCCTGCACCAAGCCGGTGCCCGGCCCGAAAGCCCGGCCCAGACCCGAAATTACTGGGCTGCTGTACTGGTGCTCGAAGTTGCGCATGTAGTCGATGCCATAGCGCGAAGTCAGGCTCAGGCCTGGCAGCGGCAGCGCGGTCAGATACCCGTTGGCGATGGTGCGCTGCGAGGTGTTGTCGTTGCGCTGCAGGTCGAGTACCGCACGAGGGTGGTTGTAGTTGTTGAGGATGTAAGAAATATTGTTGCCTCCATTGCCCAGGTTGCCAGCGGTGTTCAGGTAATACGAGCCGTTGGCATTGTACACCGGTACGTTCGGTGGAGCATTGTAGCCGGATACGGTGGCACCTGCAAGGTAGCCGTCCGTCAGTACCCCGTTGTTCAGGGCGCGCGCATAGCTGGCGCTGATGCCGCTTTTCAGCCAGGTTTTGGGGGTTACGTCCAGGTTGAGTCGGAACGAGCCCCGACGCAGACGGTTGTTGCTGATAATGCCTTTCTGGTCAGTCCAGTCGCCGGCACCGTAGTAGGTGGCTTTATCGTTACCACCCGACATCGAGAGCTGGTAGTTCTGCATCGAACCGGTGCGGAAAATCTCCTTGGTCCAATCGGTTTCTACCCGGTCGGGCTGGCCGTCGCCATTCAGGTCGGGGTAGCCGGCAATAGTAGCCGGAATAGCCGTGTTACCAACCCCGCCGCTGTTGCCACCGGCACGGGAGTTGGCAGCCTTTTCATTGTTGATGGCAATGAAATCATCGGCACCAAGTAAATCCGGCGTACGTACCGGGTTCTGGAAACCAATGTAAGAGTTGAAGTTGATGCGGTTCTGGCCGTTGCGGCCCCGCTTGGTGGTGATGAGCAGTACGCCGCTGGCAGCGCGCGAACCGTAGATGGCGGCAGCCGAAGCATCCTTCAGCACTTCCACGCTCTGAATGTCATTAGGGTTGATGTCAGCTAGAGGATTATAGCGCGTACCGTTGCCGCTGTTGAAAACGTTGGCATTGTCGCGGGTGTTAATCGGCACACCGTCTACTACGACGAGCGGTTGTGAGCTGCCGCTGATGGAGTTGGCCCCACGGATACGGATGGCGGTCTGGTCGGCCAGTGCGCCGCCCGAGGTGTTAATCTGCACCCCGGCCACGCGGCCGGTCAGGGCCTGGTCGAAGCTCTGCACCGGTTGGAGTAGCAGCTTTTCTTCCTTTACCTGTCCAATGGAACCTGTGATGTCTTTCACATCCTGCGAGCCACCGTAACCGGTAACGACTACCTCGTTCAACTGACGCGAATCAGTGGCCAGCGCAATGGTCATTACCCCATCAGTAATGGCTTGGACGATACTAGTGTATCCTACCGAGCGAACATCCAGCTCAGTAGCCGTCGCCGGTACGGTGAGCGAAAACGAACCATCGGCCCCGGCTGCCGTGCCGATGCTGGTGCCTCTTACCAGAATGGTTGCCCCGGGCAACCCTTCGTTAGTGGTCCGGTCTAGTACCCGGCCCGATACGGTTCTGTCCTGCGCTACGGCCTGCTGCAACAGCACCGTAATCAGAAACAGAATCATGAATAGGGATTTTTTCATTAGAAAAAAAATTTGGTGAGTGAAAATGGGAAAAAGTAGTGGAGAATTAGATGAAGGTGGCAAGTATAGGGCAAAAAAGCCGATTCAGTTATTATGCAAGCCGACAAAATTGAATAATCCTTAAAAAGGAAAAAAGAAAAGTTGTACAGTTCAAAAAAGAACAACTTTTGGTGGCCGCAAGCGGAGGTCAACCCGTACGCCTTTTTCAGTGAAACAACCGAAAAGTAAACAAAAAATACATCGCGTCCCTAGTTCTGCATCAAAAAGCCCTTGATGTACTCGTCAAGGTCGCCATCCAGCACATTTTGCACATCGGTGCGCTCGATACCAGTGCGCAGGTCCTTAATAAGCTTGTAGGGATGCAGTACGTAGTTGCGAATCTGCGAGCCGAAATCGATGCGCTTTTTGGTGGCTTCCACTTTGTCGCGCTCGGCATGACGCTTGTCCATTTCAATCTGATAGAGGCGCGACTTGAGCATCCGCAGGGCGTGCTCCTTGTTCATGAGCTGGCTCCGCTCAATCTGGACGGCGATGATGATGCCGGAGGGCGCGTGCGTGAGGCGCACGGCAGTTTCCACCTTGTTCACGTTCTGCCCACCCGCGCCGCCGGCCCGGAAGGTATCCCAGCTGATGTCGGCGGGGTTGATTTCAATGTTAATCGTGTCATCGACCACCGGATAGGCAAACACCGAGGCAAACGAGGTATGCCGCCGCCCGCTGCTGTCGAAGGGTGACATGCGCACGAGCCGGTGCACGCCGATTTCGCTTTTGAGGTAGCCATAGGCAAACGGACCGTCGATTTCGAGCGAGGCCGACTTGATGCCCGCACCCTCGCCGGGCTGGTAGCTCACCTGCCGCACCGTGAAGCCGTGGCTTTCGCCCCACATGATGTACATGCGCATGAGCATTTCGGCCCAATCCTGACTTTCGGTGCCGCCGGCGCCGGGGTTTATCTCGACGATGGCCGCGAGCTGGTCTTCCTCATCCGAGAGCATGCGCTTGAATTCCAGAGCCTCTACCTTGGCCTGGGTGGCATCGTACTCGGCCTGGATTTCGGCTTCACTGGCTTCGCCTTCCTTGTAGAAATCAAACAGCACCTCGACGTCGCCCACGGCCTGCTGCACAGCCTCGTAGTCGTCAGTCCAGGTTTTAATGCCTTTGATTTCCTTGAGTTTGGCTTCGGCAGCCTTCGAGTCGTCCCAGAAAGTAGGGGAGAGGGTTTCGGCTTCGGCGGCCGTTACTTGTTCTTTGCGGGTATCGTAGTCAAAGATACCTCCTCAGGGCCTCGGCGCGGCCCTTCAAGTCCTTAATCTGGTCTTGGGTCATGGGTGAGAGAAAAATGAAGCTGGCAGTGAAAAAGTGGTAGAGCCTCGCAAGGCTGCAGCCAGCGTAAAACGCGAAAGTACCCAATTCTTCCTTAGCTGGCGCAACAGCTCCCTAATATTGCTGGCAGGCTCAAGCTGATACATAGTCGTTTCGAACCATTGAGAGGCGGCTGCGTACCGATGCCTAGCGGTGGCGTGCCTAAGCGCTACTATTCAGATGAAAATAAACCTTACAACCAAGCTATTTGCTGGATTCGTGCTGCTGCTTGCTTTGTTTGCGGTGGTAGTGGCTATCTATTATCAACTGGCCGGGCAGGTACTGCGCAATTCACTGGCGGTAGAATCTTCACAGCAGGTATCGCACCAGGGTAATGCGCTGCTGCGCGGGGTGATTGATATGGAAACGGGTTTCCGCGGCTACCTGCTTATCGGCAATGAGCAGGCACTGGAACCTTATTACAATGGTGAGCGGGATTTGGTTGGCGGTTTTGCCGAATTGCGGAGCTTAGTGGCCGACGATGCGGAGCAAGTGGAGCTGGTGGAGAAAAGCCAGCGCATGTTTCAACAGTGGTCTAATTATTCGCACCTGCTAATCAGTGAAAAGCGCACGGCCCGTCAGCGCATTCCGCGCCAGGCTGGTTTTGAGGGTATGCCGCACCGCCGCCTGGCCGAGGGCCTAGCCGGGAAGCAGGTGATGGACAATGTGCGCCGGCTGCTGGGCACCTTCGACAAGCGTGAAACTGCTAACCGCCAGCAGTTGCGCGAGAAGCTGAACAGCAGCATTCAGCAGGCACAGTGGCTATCGGCAGCAGTGGCCGGCACAGCGCTGATATTGGGTTTGCTGTGGGCCGTATATATTGTGCGGCTGCTGGCCCGCCGCCTGAGTGGCATGCTGGAACTGGCCCGCCGCTTGGCTGGTGGCGACTACGAGACTCAGATAGAAGACACTGAAGAAGACGAAGTAAGCGAGCTGACCACCGCCCTGAACGTGATGGCCCGCACTGTGGGCAACAACATTGCCCAACTCGAGAACCGCAACCGCGAACTCGACCAGTTCGCCTACGTGGTATCGCATGACCTCAAAGCGCCGCTGCGGGGTATTGAAAGCGCCTCGCGCTGGATTGAGGAAGATATTGGGCGCGAACAGCTTTCGCCTACTATTCAGGAGTTTCTGGGGATGATGCGGCAGCGGGTGCACCGCATGGAAAACCTCATCACCGGCATTCTGGAGCTGGCGCGGGTGGGCCGGGTGGAGCAGGCCAACGAAACGGTGTTTGTACGCACTCTGCTACGCGAAATTATCGATTCGCTCAACCCGCCGCCGGGCTTTGAGGTGGAATTACCCTTCTTTTTGCCGACGCTCAATACCAATGTCGTGCAGCTGCAGCAGGTATTCACCAACCTGATAAGCAATGCCATCAAATACCACGACCACCCCGAAACCGGCACCGTTCGCATCGGCTGCGACGATGCGGGCGACTACTATTTGTTTTCGGTAGCTGATGATGGTCCCGGCATCGACCCCGAATACCACGAGCGGATTTTTGTGATTTTCCAGACCCTGGTGGAGCGCGATACGTTCGAGAGTACGGGCGTGGGACTGGCCATCGTGAAAAAAATAGTGGAGCGGCAGGGTGGCACCATCGGCGTGAAATCGGCCGAGGGACAGGGGGCTAAATTCATCTTTACCTGGCCCAAAAAACCGTTGGTGCAGAAGACGGTTGCTACTAACGGGCACGCGGTGGCGGCCGGGCCAGCGGGTTCGTCTGCCTGATATATGCTTTCTTGCGGCCTGATACCGCCGCTCTTTACCTTTCTCTATGCCCTCAGACCATTCCGCACCCAGCATCCTGCTGGTCGAAGACGACCAAATGGATGTCATGAACGTGCAGCGTGAGTTGCGTCGCCAGAACATCAACGTACCACTCATTCATGCCCGCAACGGCCGCGAAGCCCTCAAGCTGTTGCGTGGCGAAGGCGGCGAGCCCAAAATTGCCAAGCCCAGCCTCGTGATGCTCGACATCAACATGCCCCGCATGAATGGCCTGGAACTGCTGGAAGTTCTGCGCTCCGACCCTGAGTTTGTAGGCCTGAACATATTTATCATGACCACTTCCGACCTGGAGTCGGACCGTCTCAAGGCCCAGCAGCTCGCCGTGAGCGGCTACATCATCAAGCCCCTGAGCTTTGAAAGCTTCGGCGAAGGCGGTACCAGCGTCGATGGTTTCAGCTTGTTTCTGGACTTGATTAAGATGAAGGACTGATTGCTGCTTTACAGCAGCCGGAAGCCCATGCGGTGGTGCTCGCAGGGACCGTGCTCGCGGATGGCGGCGCGGTGCACGGCCGTGGGGTAGCCCGCATTCTGCTCCCAGCCGTAGTGCGGGTGCGCAGCGGCCAGCTGGCGCATGTGCTCGTCGCGGAAGGTCTTGGCGAGGATGGAGGCGGCGGCAATGTTGCGGTAAACGCCATCGCCACGCACGATGCAGGTGTGCTCGAAACCCGCGAGTGGGCGGAAGCGGTTGCCGTCGACTACCAAGTGAGTTGGTTTGATTTTCAGAGCTTCCACGGCACGGTGCATGGCCAGGTAGCTGGCCTGGGCGATGTTGATGGCAGCAATTTCGGCCGGCGAGGCCTCGGCGACGGCCCAGGCGATGGCTTCGTCGCAGATTTCCTGACGTAAGGTGTCGCGCCGCCGCTCACTGAGTTTTTTGGAGTCGTTGAGAAAGCGCGGGGCAAAATCGGGCGGCAGAATGACGGCCGCCGCGAAAACCGGCCCGGCCAGACAGCCGCGCCCGGCTTCATCGAGGCCGGCTTCGAGGGGCTGGCCGGTGTGGGAGGCAATTAACAATGGGCAATGAACAACTAGGAATGAACAATGGGCAATGCAAAGGTAGAATCAGCCTTTGCATTGCCCATTGTTCATTCCTGCTTGTTCATTGGCCCTAATGGCGGCCGGCGGTGCTGCCTTCGTCGCTGGGGTCGGTTTCGCCGCGGCGCTGGCCCTGGCTGTCGCGCGGGCCTTCGTCGAGTTCGGCGTCTTCGTCGGTGCTCACGTATTCGTTGGTGACGGGGCCGAGACCCTGAGTGTGCTGCTCCAGCTCAGCCTCGGCCTGGGCGTGCTTGAGGTTGAAGAGCGGGTCGTGTTCGTTGTCGGGAGTGTTGGCTTTGGACTGTGCCATGGTGTGGAAGGGACGGCCGGGAAATAAACGGCCGGAATACTCCGTGGTACGCGGGAGCCCAAAGCAGGGTTAGGACGGCGGCCCGCAGCTCGTGTCAATCGGCCCAAAAACAGAAAAGGCCGTCATCCGAAGACAACGACCTTAAAGTGGCGGCTCTGGTCGCAGAGGTGTCTACCCCACCGCTGCTACCCAGAACGCCGCCGCACGAGAGGTCCTTCCTTTCCACATTTCCAGCCCGTGCGGGGTTTACTTATGTCTCAAAATTACTCGACTGCGGCGAAACATACCAATAAGTTTTGGACTAATTAATGGTTTCTCCCGTCCAACAAGGCCAGAAAGACGACGGATGGAGCTGATAAAACGGCTAATGGAGCACAATTGCGCCCCTGCCCACCTGTATTTTTGTATGCTGCGTGGCCTTTTAGCCCGCTGCAACATTTATATGGTAAACCCCCGCACGTCCGATTTCGATGAAACTTACAACCCCTGGCAAACGCTCAGCTCGGAGGTGAAATACCACAACCCCTGGATTTCGGTGCGCGAAGACCAGGTGCTGAACCCTGCCGGCGGACGCGGCATCTACGGCGTGGTAACGATGAAAAACAAAGCCTTGGGTATCGTACCCATCGATGCCGAGGGAAATACCTGGCTGGTGGGCCAGTACCGCTACCCCCTTAACGAATACAGCTGGGAAATTCCAATGGGCGGCGGTCTGGTAGAACTCGACATTCTGGAATCGGCCCAGCGCGAGCTCAAGGAAGAAACCGGCCTGAGTGCCCGCCGCTGGACGCGCATTGCCCGCCTGCACACATCCAACTCGGTAACTGACGAAGAGGGCTTTGTATTCCTGGCCGAAGACCTGGAAGCCGGCGACACCGAGCCCGAAGAAACCGAAGACCTGCGCCTCTGGAAGCTGCCGCTGGCCGAAGCCGTGCAAATGGTGATGGACGACCGCATTACTGATGGCGTGAGCGTGGCGGGGCTGCTGAAGGCGGAAAAGGTGCTGGCAGGGAGAGGAAAATAGGGTATGAGGATAAGAGGGGGTAAGGGCAAAGGTGCTTTCTGCCTTCTTACTCTCATAACCTACCTTTGCAGTCATGCGCCAACTTCTTCGTTTTATCGGCCGGGGGATTTATACTGCCTGGGCTACCTGGTGGTTTATCTTTCCGTTTCTGGTAACGTTTCCGATACAATGGGTGGCCAGCAAGGTGCCGTCGTGGCGCTGGATAATCCCGAAAATCAACCGGCTATGGTCGGTTTTTTCCATCTTCATGTGGGGCGTGCCGGTAGAAGTGGTGCGGCCCAGCAAGGCGCCGCTGCCGCGCCCCTGCGTGTATGTGGCTAACCACGGCTCGTACATTGATATTCTGGTGATGTTCAGAAGTATTCCCGGCTTCCTGAATATGATGGGCAAGGCTTCGCTGGCGAAAGTGCCGGTGTGGGGCCCCATTTTCGGCAGCGTGTACGTGACCGTGGACCGCGGCAGCGCCGTGAGCCGCGGCCGGGCTATGGTGGCCGCCAAGCGCACCCTGAAGGCCGGCAACAGCATCGCCATTTTTCCGGAAGGCCGCATTTCAACCACGCCGGGCGCGCAGCTGCTGCCGTTTCACGATGGTGCGTTCCAAATGGCCATTGAAGCGGGAGTGCCCATCGTGCCGGTGGGTATGCCGCTGAACCACATGTTTATGCCCGACGTGAAAGGCAAGCTGCGGGTGCGCTACCACCGGCTGAAAATCGTTTTTCACGACCCCATTCCCACCACCGGGCTGACGCTGGAAGACATTCCGGCCCTGAAGCAGCGCGTGGCCGAGCTGCTCACCGGAGACTTTTTGCCCGAAGGCGCCGTTAAGCCCCAAGCCAATGTCTGGCGCGGCGAAGCGCCCGCCGATGCGGTATAGGCAAGTCGACGTTTTCGGGCATGATAACGGTGAAACCGCCCCGGCCTTCCAACTCATAATTCATAACTCGTAATTCCTAACTCAAAAGAAATGAGCACCGATATTGGCACCCTGCGCGGGCTGGCACACCTGTCCCGCCTCGAATTTGACCAGAGCCGCGAGCAGCAGATGCTCGGCGACCTCAACAACATCCTCGATTTCGTGGCTCAGCTCGAAAATATTGACACGACGGGCGTGGAGCCGCTGGTGCACCTAAGCCAGGAAATCAACGTGCTGCGCGACGACGAGGCCCGCAACACCGTGAGCCACCAGGATGGCCTGCGCAACGCGCCGCGCAAGGATTCGGACTATTTCCGGGTGCCCAAAGTATTGGAATAGCGCGTGATAAATAGTGCAATGCAGCGCCCCGGCGCCTGGGCGCTGGTGCTGGCCAGTCTGGCGGTATTGGCCGTGGGGCTGGCCGGCTTCTATTATTTTACCGGCGAGGCGGCTACCCTGCCTTTGCGCCAGGTGCCCCACCTGGAGACGGTGCCGCTGACGCTGGAGCAGTTGCCGCTGGGCGCGGTGCAGCTGCCGGTGCAGGTGAGCGGCTTTATTGTGAGTCTCACGCACGACCTCGGTGGGCCGCTCACGCAGCCGGTGGCGGCGGGCATCTTCCTGACGCTGCTGGCGCTGGCCCTGACGGGCTGGCTGGCCGTGGCCAGTACGCTGAGCCGCATTCCGTTTGCCATCGGTATGGGGCCGGTGGTGTTTTTGTGGATGTCGCTGGATACCGCCTCGCTGCGCATTTTCGAGGGGCACGAACAACTCTTTCTGTACCTTGCGCTGGGGCTGCTGCTGGGCGGGGCCTATGCGCTGCAGGCTTTTGGCGAAAGCGTGCAGTTGGGCCGACGCTGGCTGTTGCTGGGCGTGCTGGTGGCGGCGCTGAGTGCGCTGCTACTGACCCGGAGCGCGCTGCCCCTCCACGAGACTGTGCTGCACCTGGCGGCGGCGGGCACGCTGGCCGGTGCGGTGCTGGTGCTGCTGGTGGTGCTGTGGGTGGCCATCGAAAACGTGCGTATCCTGTTGTGGCTGAATACGCAAGCCGAGCAGCCTGCCAGCCGCTTCGGACTGGGCGTGTTCCTGACGTCCAGTCTGCTGTACCTGGGTACCTTATTCTGGCTGTGGTGGAACGACGGGCAGATGACCATTCTGCCCGGCCTGCGCCTCGACCCGCTGGTGCTGCTGCTGCCGGCGGTGCTGGCCGGCGGCCTGGGCTTGCGCCAGCGCGCCCCCAGCTACGCCAGCTGGCTGCCTTACCGCGCCGGGGCCGACCAACTTTACCCCGCGCTGCTGGCTGCCGCTGCGGGCGCACTGGCCTACGCCTTCGCCACCGCCAACACGCCGCTGCTGGACGCCGCCCGCGAGCTGACGACCGTGGCGCTGCTGCTGCTGGGCGCGGCCTTTCTGCTCTACATTCTCATTAATTTCCTGCCCCTCATCAGCCAGAAGCTGAAGGTGTACCGGGTAGTGTTTGAGCCGCGCCGGCTGCCGTTCTACACGGTGTATATCATGGGGGTGGTGGGTATTGGGCTGCTGCAGCTGCGGGCGGGCTGGCCGCTGGCAAACCAGGCGCTGGCCGGGCAGTACAACAACTTTGGCGACTTGGCCCGGCAGCAAAGCGAGGCCAACCCTGACGACCTGGCCCTGGCCGTGCTGGCCGAGCGCTACTACGCCGAAAGCGGCGACGTGCTCTACCGCAGCAACCGCAAGGCGCAACTGGGCCGGGCGGCGCTCTACCGCTTCCGGCAGCAGCGCCGCAACGAGCTGAAAGCCCTGGACCGCGGCCTGCAACGGGGGCCTGATGAGCGGGTATCGCTGCGCCTAGGTGCGCTGCTCGGCGACAAGGAAGACCTGTTTCAGGCGCTGGACGTGTTGCGCGAAGGCCTGCAAGACAACCCGCGTAGCGAGGCCCTGGCCAACGACCTCGCCCAGCGCTTCACCCAAACTACCCTCACCGACTCGGTAGCTCATTACCTCGACCGGGCCGAGGCCCTGGCGCCGGGTAATTATGCCAGTCGTACCAATCAGTTGGCGTTTCTGCTGCAGCAGGGCTTGCTTACGGAAGCCGCTACGCTATCCAGCCACGCAGCCCTGGCCAACGAACCTGCCCTGACCAGCAACCAGCTGCTGCGGGCGCTGCTGCAAAACCAGCAGCGCCCGGCCGCTCCCACCGGCTTCGCTTCGCTGACCGACCTCGACAATGCCAGCTTTGCCCAGCTTTACCACGCGGCGCTGCTGGGCGTGCGCCAGCGCCGCGCCACCCTGCTGCCTACTCTGACGCGCCTGAACAAGCAGCCCGCCAACGAGCCCTATTACGAGCAGCTGGTGTTTTTACAGGCCCTGACCTTGCACGCGGTAGGGCAGGAGCAGGCCGCCCGCCTCACGCTGGCCCCGCTGGCGGCGGGCAGCAGTGCCACGGCTGCCTACTACCAGCAGCTATTCGGTATCTGGCAGCTGCAGCAGGGACAGTTTGGCACGGCCGCCCGGCAGTTTGCCCTGGCGGCGGCGCACGGCGTCCCGTCCGCCAACCTTGGCCGCGCCTACGCGCTGGCCCGCACCGGGCAACCCGATTCGGCCCGCGCCGTGCTGGCCCGCCTGCAGGCCGCCCCCGATTCGACCTTGCACCCGGCGGCGCAGGCCTTGGCGCAGGCCATGGCGACGGGAAATATGCCGGCAGCACCGGCTGCTCCGGTAGCTGGCACGGCCCTGCTAGCCCAGGCCCGACAGGCCGAGCAGCAAAAGCCCGGGCAAGCCACCAAGCTCTACCAACGCCTTCTGCGCGAAGCGCCGTTCAACGAAACGGCCGTGCTGGCGGCGGGCCGCTTCTACACCCAGCGTCGCAACTACCCCGCCGCCTACGAGGCCCTGCGCCTGGGCCTTGACGAAAATCCCGTCTCCCTGCCGTTGCTGCGCGCCTACGTGCTGGCCGCCGCCGATGCCGGCCTCACCGACTACGCTACCGAAGCCATGGCCCAGCTGCAACAACAGCTGCCCGCCGCCGACTTTGCGGCCTTGCAAGCTACTTACGCCCAGCACCGCGCCGCCCGCGCTGCTGCCGCTGACGCTTTCGAAACCCGTTGATTTCCGGCGGGCTGCCCAAGCGTTAGCTAGGCGGCCCGGGTGCGGTCTGCCGTGCTTTGTACTTACTTCGCAGCGCATTTCCCTTTGCCTTCTTCCGTTGCCATGAATTCCAACGTCATCGAAACGACCGGTATTTCCAAAACCTACGTGATGGGCACGGAGGAAATCCACGCCCTGCGCTCGGTCAGCATCAACATCCGGCGGGGCGAGTACGTGGCGTTCATGGGGCCCTCGGGCTCGGGCAAATCGACGCTGATGAACATCGTGGGCTGCCTCGACACGCCCAGCGGCGGCCGCTACATCCTGAATGGGAACGACGTGAGCCACATGAGCGACAACCAGCTGGCCGAAATCCGCAACAAGGAAATCGGCTTCATCTTCCAGAGCTTCAACCTGCTCCCGCGCGCCTCGGCCCTCGACAACGTGGCCCTGCCGCTCATCTACGCCGGCCTCAGCAAGCGCGAGCGCACCGAGCGCGCCCTCGAAAGCCTGCGCTCCGTGGGCTTGGCCGACCGCGCCCAGCACCGCCCCAATGAGCTGTCGGGCGGCCAGCGCCAGCGCGTGGCCATCGCCCGTGCCCTCGTCAACAACCCCAGCGTGCTCCTGGCCGACGAGCCTACCGGTGCCCTCGATTCTAAAACCAGCCACGAAATCATGCGCCTGTTTGAGGAACTGTACGCCAAAGGCAACACCATTATTATGGTGACGCACGAAGAGGATATCGCCAATTTCGCCCACCGCATCGTGCGCCTGCGCGACGGGTTGGTGGAGACGGATGAAATCAACCAGCACGTTACGCTGATAAGTTAGAACGAAACTCCCCTCCTTGGAAAGGAGGGGATGTGAGCGCCGAAGAGGCGCGAACGGGGGTGGTTGAACCGGTCGCGCCGTCTGAACAAGGCAGTAATCCCTTTGTAAGGAAATCTTGTTAGTCGGCTTCACGAAAGCCCAGCCGGCGCGACCGGTTCAACCACCCCCGTTGCGCCTGTGGCGCAACATCCCCTCCTTTTCAAGGAGGGGAGCTTATCGCTCTCCCACCCACTCCATGAAAATCTACACCAAAACCGGCGACAAAGGCCTCACTTCCCTCATCGGCGGCACCCGCGTGCCCAAGAGCAGCCTACGCATCGAGTGCTACGGCACCGTCGATGAGCTCAACGCCCACGTGGGCCTCGTGCGCGACCAGGACGTGAATGCCGCCCGTCGCCCCCTGCTCAAGGAAATTCAGGACCGCCTCTTCACCATCGGCTCGGCCCTGGCGGCCGACCCCGAGAAGTCGCGCATGAAGCTGCCCGACCTGCACGAAGCCGACGTGACCTTGCTGGAGGAGGAGATGGATAGCATGAACGCCGACCTGCCCGAGCTCCGTGCCTTCATCCTGCCCGGCGGGCACCCCGCCGTGAGCCACGCCCACGTAGCCCGCTGCGTGTGCCGCCGCGCCGAGCGGCTGGTGATTCATCTCGGCGAAGAGTCCTTCGTGGCTGAATTGGTGGCCGTGTATCTGAACCGGCTGTCCGATTACCTGTTCGTGCTGAGCCGGGCTATGGCCCAGGAGCTGGGCGTGGAAGAAGTGACCTGGAAGGCGCGGTTGTAACGCAAAGGTTAAAACCTGTCATCCTGAGCGCAGCGAAGGACCTTATTGCGTTTGGAACGATGCAGTAACTCAATCGTTCGGCCGTGATAAGGTCCTTCGCTGCGCTCAGGATGACAGAGCTTCCACCCAGCAACGCGCCCATTTTCCGTACCTTCGTACTCATCCCGCCCACCCATTTTCTTATCTCCATTTTCCGGTCATGACTGACATTCTCCCCATTCGCACTCAGCGCACGACCGCCTCGCGGTTGAGCGAGGTCGATATGAATAATATTGAATTCGGCAAGGTGTTTTCCGACCACATGCTTACCGTTGATTACGTCGACGGCGAGTGGCAGGAGCCGCAGATACTGCCCTACGGCGACATGAGCGTGAGCCCCGCCACCTCGGCCCTGCACTATGGCCAGGCCATTTTTGAGGGTATGAAGGCCTACCGCCAGGCCGATGGCGGCGTGGCTTTGTTCCGCGCCCGCGACAACTGGGCCCGCCTCAACGCCTCGGCCGAGCGCATGTGCATGCCCACCATCCCCGAGGATTTATTCATGAACGGCCTGCGCGAGCTGGTGCGCCTCGACTCGGAGTGGGTGCCCGGCCAGCAGGGCTGCGCCCTCTACATCCGGCCCTTCATGTTCGCCACCGACGGCTTCATTGGCGTGCGGCCGTCCACGAACTACCGGTTCATGATTTTCACCTGCCCCACCAACCCCTACTACACCAAGCCCCTGCGCAGCCGCTTCGAGCAGAAGTACGTGCGCTCGGTGGAGGGCGGGGCGGGCTATGCCAAAAACGCCGGCAACTACGGCGCCGCCATGCTGCCCACCAAGCTGGCCGTCGATGCCGGCTACCACAACCTCATCTGGACCGACGCCACCGAGCACGAGTACGTCGAGGAGTCGGGCACGATGAACATCCTCTTCGTCATCAACGGCCGCGTTATCACGCCGGCCCTAAGCACCTCCATCCTCGACGGCATCACCCGCCGCAGCGTGCTGCAGCTGGCCCGCGACTGGGGCCTGCCGGTAGAGGAGCGCAAGGTAAGCGGCCGCGAAATCCTCGCCGCCATCGAAGCCGGCGAGTTGCAGGAAGCCTTCGGCGTGGGCACGGCCGCCACCATCGCGCCCATTGCCACCATCGGTTACCAGGGCCAGGATTACGACCTGCCCGCCCTCAGCGACGAAGGCTTTTGCCGCCGCGTGGGCGCCGAGCTGGAAGCCATCCGTACCGGCCGCGCCGCCGATGCGCACGGCTGGATGGAGCGGGTGTAAAATCCGCCTGTCATGCTGAACGCAGTGAAGCATCTTTTCACATTTGAACGACGCAGTAACCCAATCGTTCGGCCGTGAGAGGATGCTTCACTGCGTTCAGCATGACAGAACCGCGTTCAGCATGACAGGCTTTTTCTCCCGACCTTTGCCCCCAAACCCACCACCTCCCCAATCCACCTCATGAGCACCGCTCCCCTCAAAACCGTCACTCTCAACGATACCCACCGCCAGCTGGGCGCCAAAATGGTGCCCTTCGCCGGCTACGACATGCCCGTGCGCTACTCCTCCGACCTCGACGAGCACCACACCGTGCGCCGGGCCGTGGGCATCTTCGACGTGTCGCACATGGGCGAGTTCCGGCTGCGCGGCCCCCAGGCCCTCGACCTCATCCAGCGTGTCACCAGCAACGACGCCAGCAAGCTCGCCGACGGCAAAGCCCAGTACAGCTGCCTCCCAAACAACGACGGCGGCATCGTGGACGACCTGCTCGTCTACAAGCTCGCCGATGAGGATTACCTGCTGGTGGTAAACGCCTCCAACATCGAGAAAGACTGGAACTGGATTAAGCAGCACAACACCGAGGGGGTCGAGATGGAAGACATTTCCGACCGCACCAGCCTCTTCGCCGTGCAGGGCCCCAAGGCCGCCGCCGCCCTCCAGTCGCTCACCGATGTCGACCTGGCCAGCATCCCCTACTATTCCTTCGTGCAGGGCACCTTCGCCGGCGCGCCCGACGTCATTATCTCGGCCACCGGCTACACCGGCGCGGGCGGCTTCGAGCTCTACATCCCCAACGAGCACGCCACCCAGGTCTGGGACAAAATCATGCTGGCCGGCCAGGAGTACGGCATCAAGCCCATCGGCCTCGGCGCCCGCGACACCCTGCGCCTCGAAATGGGTTTCGCCCTCTACGGCAACGACATCGACGACACCACCTCGCCCCTCGAAGCCGGCCTGGGCTGGATTACCAAGTTCACCAAGGACTTCACCAACTCCGAAGCCCTCAAAAAGCAAAAAGAGGCCGGCGTGCAGAAAAAGCTGGTTGGCTTCATCATGGACGGCCCCGGCATCCCCCGCGGCCACTACGAGCTGGTAGATGCCGAAGGCCAGAAAATCGGCGACGTCACCAGCGGCACCCAGTCGCCCAGCCTCAGCAAAGGCATCGGCATGGGCTACGTCAAAACCGAATTCGCCGCCCCCGGTACCCAGATTTTCGTGCAGATTCGCGGCAAGAATTTGCCCGCCACCATCCACAAGCTGCCGCTGACGAAAGGCGCCGAGTAGAGTTAAAAGTTAAAAGTTGAGAGTTAAAAAATCAGGCTGCTCAACTTCCGGGCACTATGCTGGCTTTTAACTCTCAACTTTTAACTTTTAACTAAAAAAGTGCCCAAACTCGACATCTGCTTCTCCCCCGAGCTACTCCATCTCTACCCGCTCGAAGGCCAAACCGCCGTCATCGTCGACATCCTCCGCGCCACCAGCACCATCGTCACGGCGATGGCCGCCGGCGTAACGGAGGTTTTTCCCGTCGCCACCCTCGAGGAGTGCCGCGCCCTGGGCCAGCAGCACGGCTGCCTCACCGCCGCCGAGCGCGACGGCCTCCCCGCCGAAGGCTTCGACCTCGGCAACTCCCCCTTCGGCTTCCTCGACGACGCCCGGCCCGTGCGGGGTCGCGCTCTCACCATCAGCACCACCAACGGCACTCTGGCCCTGCAGCGCTCCCGCGCCGCCGCCGCCATTGTCGTCGGCGCCTTCCTCAACCTGAGCGCCGTGGCCGAGTTCGCCCGCCGCGAGGGCCGCGACGTGCTCATCGTCTGCGCCGGCTGGAAAGGCCAGTTTTGCCTCGAAGACACCGTCTTTGCCGGTGCCCTCGCCGAGGCCCTGCAAGCCGATTTCGACGTCCGCAGCTCCGATGCCGCCCTGGCCGGCCTGCACCTCTGGCAGCAGGCCAGGCCCGACCTCGCCGCCTACCTGCTCCAGTCGTCCCATGTCCGCCGCCTCAACTCCCTCGAAGCCAGCAAGGACTTCGACTTCTGCCTCCAAATCGACCGCTACGCCACCGTGCTCCCCCGCTGGCACGAAGACCGATTGGTAAACACCTGACTCTAATTCCACATCCCCGAGTAGGATATCTTCAATGCCGAGTAGGACATCTGCGGCCCCGAGCAGCGTGTCAGCGCCCCCGAGTAGGATATCTTTTAGAACAACTAGCGTGTCGGCGATATTTAGCCTGCTTCCGGCCCCCGCAGCTTCTCATTCTGCTGGTGCCGCTGGCTGTCGCGCTGCGTCTTCTTAGCCAGGTTGCGCGCCAGCGCCTCCGTCAGGTTCACCCCCGTCTGGTTGGCCAGGCAAATGAGCACGAACAGCACGTCGGCCAGCTCGTCGCCAAGGTCCTTGTTCTTATCCGATTCTTTGAACGACTGCTCGCCATACTGCCGGGCAATGATGCGGGCCACTTCGCCCACCTCCTCGGTGAGCATGGCCATGTTCGTCAGTTCGTTGAAATAGCGCACGCCGGTGGTGGTTATCCACTGGTCCACGGTCTGCTGGGTTTGTTCGAGGGTCATTTAGTTGTTCGTGTTTTAGTGATGCCACGGCAGCAGGCCGCTGCCGACCGCTACGATGCGTGTTTCTAAATCAGGTAAAAAATCTTCATCGGATTCCTCCCGTTCATTGTTGTGACGGCGAGCTTCGCAGAAGAGCGTTTCGTTGCTCAGTTGTAAGGAAATCAAAACATCTCTCCAAAATAAAGCTCGTTCTTCCGCACTATGACAAGGACCATCCTTGCCATTCTCAAAACGCTCGGGGTCGATAATGAGCAATTCGGTTTCATCCAACCCTAATGCCGCCGCTTGCTCCCGACGCATCTCACGCAAATCCCAGTTATCGAACCAGTGCTCGCCATAATCATTGT
>NZ_JAUQSY010000013.1 GCF_030580865.1 Hymenobacter aranciens
TCATTTGTCAGTCGTCAGGTAGTGAAAGTTACGGCTTTCTCTACTTACAACTGGCTCATTCCTTAGGGAAGCGTACAAACCGACCAATCCTACAAGCATGGAATCTATTTGATAGGCTGGCATTACGGAGCCTATGATAAAAGGCCGCCTAGTAAAGAGGATTTGCCAGCATTACATAAACTATTGAGCAGTCAGACTCAATCAGTAGCTAGTAGTTATGACATTCGCACGGTTATCCTAGACATCCGATTACCAGCAGATGCTGCTAGAATTGCTGATGATAAAAGCCTCTTTGAGGTGATTTGAACTCTAAGTAACAAGCCTAGCCCCTAGTTTAAGTGAGTTGGTTTATTACGTATCATTCACCTCATCTGCCAGCTACACCAACTGCCGCATGGTTGACTTAATACTGGAGCAGGCGGAGCGACTGGCAGATGTTATTAGTAATACTGATACGGATGTGTAAAAAACAAGGGCCCGCGCCTCCCGGCCCGGACCCTTGCAACCGCTAACCCATCAAGTGGCGCACGGCAGCCGCCAGGGCTGCCCGTATTGCCTCTTGCATAAGCCAGAGCCGGCAACCCTTTTTCGGTTTCTGGAGGTTTACGAAACACGGATTTCCTCCGTAGCTTCACCGCACGAACCGTTCTCATCTTGGCAGGGAGTTAAGGTGTACGACCACCTACTTCCCGAAGCCCTTGGTATTCCTGTACCGAGGGCTTCACCTTTTCAGGGGCAGCCGTGTGGTGAGGTGGAATAACCGTGCGGTGAGACAAAAGTAGCTCACCGGGCTTTACTCTCTCATTCCACCCTCCACCTCCACCCACTGCCGAATGAGCCCCACCCGCTCCCGCACATAGCGCGGGCTGAAAAAGCTATTCGACCAGTCCTCGAAATGCTCGGCGGCGTAGGCCAGGAAGAACAGCCACCAGCGGAAGCCCAGCGCCGGGATGGCCGCCAGCTCGGCGTCCGTCAGTGGGCGGATTTCGCGGTAGGCGGCCACGAAGAGCTGGCGGGCCTGCGCGGCCTCGGCGGCGGGGATGCGCCGGGTGAGGGTGTGCAGGAAGTAGTGGGCGAAGAAGGTCATCACGTCGTAGGCCAGGTAGCCGGTACCCGCGAAATCGAAGTCGAAAAACGTGGGCTGGTCGTGGGTGTCGAAGTGGAAGTTCTTGGGCAGGAAATCGAAGTGGCAGTAGCCGGTGCTGAAGCTGGCGGGCGCCAGGGCGGCCAGCTGGGCTTCGGTGCGGGCGGCGGTTGCCACGAGCCAGGCGTGGCCCTCGGGGTAGCCCTGGGCCGCAAACACCGGGGCCAGCTGCTGCAGGGGCTGCTCGATGGTGCGGGCCGCATCGTAGACGGGGCGCGGGTGGGTGAGCGCGAGGCCGGCCGTGCGCTGGTGCAGGCGGGCCATCTCGTGGGCGGTGGCCCGGATTTGCGCGTCGCTCAGGTCAAACACGTTCTGGCCGGGGGCGAAGGCAAACAGCACGCCGAAGCGCGGGCCCTCGGCGGCCTCGAAGCGCTGGAGGTAGTGGCCGTGGCGGTCGGGCAGGGGCGGGGCCACCCGGCTGCCGCCGGCCTGCAGGTGCCGCAGCAGCTCCACTTCGCCGCGGATTTCGGCCTCCGAGCGGTGAGCGGCGCGGTACACTTTAAGGATGTAGGGCGTGGCGGGGCTGTCGAGGCGGTAGGTGTCGCTGACGCCGTGCAGCAGCAGGCGGCCGGTGGTCAGCGGCAAGGCGTAGTGCTCGGCGACGTGGGCAGTAAGGGCGGCGGCCGCGAGGACGGAGTATTGCGTGGGGAAGATGGGCATGGCAGTAGCGCGAACTTTGTAGTTCGCGTCCCCGCGCCGGTTCAACGATTCGAATGGCGCAGGGACGCGAATTACAAAGTTCGCGCTGCTGCGTGCTACCGTATTATTCCTGCGGATGCGCCCGATTCCCCTCGCGCTGGTCGTAGCCCTTCGCCGGGTTCACGAAGAAGAAGCCCCACACGATGAGCAGCACCACCACGGCCCCCGCCAGCACGGCCAGCGTGGTGCCGCTACGTAGCAGGGTAGGGAGGCTCACGGGCACGATGCCCCAGATGCGCAGCACCAGTAAGGTAGTAAGGGCCAGGCCCAGCAGCACGATGGCCGCTCCGAGTAGTTGTTTCATGGCGGCTTAGAGCTGGTCGAGCCAGGGCTTTTTCTTGGTGTCGAATTCTTCCTGCGTGATGATGCCCTCGGTGAGCAGCAGCTTGAGCTTCTGGAGCTGCTGCACGGGGTCGGCCCCGGCGGCGGGGGCGGCCAGCTGCTGGTCTTTCTCGCTGGCGAAGACGCGGCCCAGCTCGGCGCCGGCGCCCAGGGCCAGGCCCGCGCCCGCCAGGCCGCCCTCGTTGCGGGCGGCGTCGCGCAGGGCTTTGAGGCGCTCCAGCTCGGGATAGGCGAGGCCCCCGGCGGCGGCGGCCTGGGTGTCGGCTATCACGTCGGACACGCGGCCGATGCGCTGCTGGGTGGCCGCGTCGAACACGGTGCCGCTGATGCGGAAGTCGGTCAGCTCGATGCCCAGTTGGGCAAAATCGGGCGCCAGCAGCTCGCGCAATTCGGCCGAGAGCGAGCCGAGCTGGGCGTCAATCTGCTGGTAAGAGAACTGCGCCACGGCCAGCTGCGTGGCCAGCACCTGCGGCAGGCGGCTTTGCAGCAAGGCCTTGGCCTGCGGGGTGGTGTACTCGTCCTGCTGCCCGGCTATCTCGCGGAAAAACAGCCCGGCATCGGCCAGCCGGAACGAGAAGTTGCCGTTGGCCCCCAGCTCCACCGGAATCTGGTACACCGGGTCGAGGTACTTGATGGGCATGGGCGTGCCCCAGGCCTGGTTCACCACCTCGGCACGGCGGAAGAAGTACACCCGCACCTTGTGCTCGCTCTCGAAGCCCGTGCGCAGCTTCAGCAGCGTGGTGACGAAGGGAATGTTGGCGGTGTCGAGATTGTAGATTCCCTCCTCGGTCAGCTCGTCGGTCACGCGGCCCTCGTACACCAGGATGGCGCCCTGGCCGGGACCGATGATGAGCTTGCTGGCATCCTTGAGCTCGTCGTGCTCGGAGGGGAACTTGTGCAGCAGCACGCCCGGCTGCGGGTTGGCCCACTCGATGACGGAAGCCAGCTGGTTGCGAAAGAAGTTGAAAGGCATGGGATGGGGAGCTTAGGTTGTCGTTCTGGCGGGGGGTGAGGTTACCCGTTACACCGGCTTCGGATTCTTCGTCAGCTTGCCGTCCAGGCTGATGGTGTACGTCTCATCCCCATCGTGCAGCGCGAAGCCACCGGGGTAGCGCACGGCATCGTCGGGGCTGTTGCCTTCCTCCAGCGGCTGGGTGAAGACGATGGCGCCCGTATCGGCCCGCAGGCACTGCACCGCGGGCCGGGCGCTGGGCGCGGCTGTGGGCTTGAAGCTAATCAGCACGTACTCTTTATCCGAGTACAGCAGGTGGGGCTCGAAGTAGAGGCGGCCGGGCGTGAAGTCGGCGTACGACAGCAGGCGGGCACCTTTTTTCTCGTAGGGCGTGATGAGGCGCTTGACGTGCGGGTCGGCGTCGGTGAAGATGCCCGAGCCGCCATAGTCGTCGCTCCACTCGAAGTGGGGGAGGCTCTGGGCCCCGCCCAGGTTGTGGCGGTACTGGTACTTGATGAGCTGGATTTTATCTTCCGGGTACGAGGTGCTGCGGCGGCTGAAGATAAAGCCGGTGGCGGTGGGGCTGTTGGGCTGCAGGTTGTTGAAGCCGTAGCGGGCGTCGTAGAAATTGTCCTTGGAATAGACCTTGTTGATGAGCGGGAAGAACATCATGTTGCGCCCATCATTGGTGAACACGCTGAAGTAGTCGCCGTAGTCGTTGTCGCCGGCCTCCACGGTGGCCACGCCGCTGGCTAGCTCCGACTGCCCCTGGAACAGCGTTTTGGTGACATCCTTGAAGGAATAATTGGCCTTGTCGACCCGGTACACCGCCATTTTGTTGGCCACCAGGTACAGCTCGCCGTTGTAGAAGTGCTTGAGGTCGAAATCGGGGAAGGAGCTGGTGCCGGGGGGCACGTTGAGCGGCACGCTTTTCAGCACCGTGCCCGTCGTCGCATCCCGAAACACGGCGTAGGCGCTGTCCTTGGTCACGCGGTAGTAGTTGCGGGTGCCGATTTGCAGCAGCACGGGCTTTTGCGAGGGGGCCAGGTATAGCAGCGTCTCGCGCGAGGAGAAGTTGAATTTCTTCGTGTAATCCTCTTCCTCGTCGGCCGTGGTCACGGAGTAGCTGCCCGGCGTGGGCGAAGAGCTGGAGCTGAACAGCAGCCGCAACAGCACGAACCCGAACATGACTACCGCCGCCAGCCCGGCCACTATTACGGCCCGCTTGACAGGCGGCTGGCCGGGCGTGCCCAGGGGCTCCTGCCGCACGGTGTAGTTGACGTTGATGTCGTCGTTGTCGAGGAAGTACTCGGTGCCGCAGCCCTCGCAGCGGAAGACGTCGGGGCGCACTTCGGTTTTCTGCGTGCTGCCGCAGTGCGGGCACTTGATTGCCTTGATTGATTTGGCCATGATGAGAGAGCGGGCGACGGCGGCGAAAGAGGCCGGACCGGCTCCGTTTGTACGTACCGCTGGCTCAACCGTTGGCAGCGCCTGCGGGCGGATAAAATCACCTGCCCGCCCGCGCCGGCAACCACCTGACTGGAAGCCCGCCTACAGGCTCGGCCCGCCCGCCGCGACAGATAAATTCCCCCGGCCCGCAACCAAAACCCCGCCGGCGCCGCTATTTTGCGCAGCATGACTGAACCCTCTACCCGCC
Source organism: Hymenobacter aranciens (assembly GCF_030580865.1). Lineage (GTDB taxonomy): Bacteria > Bacteroidota > Bacteroidia > Cytophagales > Hymenobacteraceae > Hymenobacter > Hymenobacter aranciens. Next base: position 4,795 of record NZ_JAUQSY010000013.1, read on the forward strand.
GCGCCGTCGTTATCGGGGCCGGCTTTGCCGGACTGGCGGCCGCCACCACGCTGGCCCAGGCCGGCTGGCGCGTCACGATTCTCGAAAAAAACGACGGCCCCGGCGGCCGGGCGCGGGTGTTCCGCGCCCAGGGCTTCACCTTCGACATGGGCCCGAGCTGGTACTGGATGCCCGACGTGTTCGACAAATACTTCGCCCGCTTCGGCAAGAAAGTCAGCGACTACTACGACCTTATCCGCCTCGACCCCTCGTACCAGGTCATCTTCAAAGGCCCCGAAGCGGTGGACATCCCCGCCAGCATGGCCGGCCTGCGGGCGCTGTTCGAGCGCTACGAGCCCGGCAGCGCCGCCCGGCTCGACGAGTTTCTGCGGCAGGCGGCCTATAAGTACGAAGTCGGCATCAACCGCCTGGTGTACGCCCCCAGCCGCTCGCTGCTGGAGTTTGCCGAGCCCAAATTATTGCTCGACATGCTGCGCATGGACGTGCTGCAAAGCATGCACAAGCATGTGCGCCGCTTTTTCAAGGATTCGCGCCTGCTGGAATTGGTGGAGTTTCCCATCCTATTTCTCGGTGCCACTTCCGAAAACACCCCCGCCCTCTACTCCCTGATGAACTACGCCGACCTGGCGCTGGGCACCTGGTACCCCCGGGGCGGCATGCACAAAATCGTGGAAGGCATGGTGAGCCTGGCCGAAGAGCTGGGCGTGGAAATCAAGTACAGCCAGGAAGTAACCGAGATTGTAGTCGAGCACGGCCGCAGCACCGGCGTGCGCACCGCCGCCGGCTTCTGGCCGGCCGCGGCCGTGGTGGCCGGGGCCGACTACCACCACATCGAGCAGCAGGTGCTCCAGCCCGAGCACCGCCACTACTCGCCCGCGTACTGGGATTCGCGCACCATGGCCCCGTCGTCGCTGCTATTTTACCTGGGCGTCAATAAAAAGCTCGACAAGCTGCGCCACCACAATCTGTTCTTCGACGAGGACTTCGCCCGCCACGCCCACGAGATTTACGAGCAGCCGCAGTGGCCCACGCGCCCGCTGTTCTATGCCTCCGTGCCGAGCAAAACCGACTCCAGCGTCGCCCCCGAAGGCCAGGAAAACCTCTTCCTGCTCATCCCGGTAGCCCCCGACCTCACGGACGACGAAGCCACCCGCGAGCGCTACTACAACATGCTGATGGACCGCCTCGAAAAGCACTGCGGCCACTCCATCCGCGACGCGGTGGTGTTCAAGCGCAGCTACGCCCACCGCGATTTCGTGGCCGACTACCACAGCTTCAAGGGCAACGCCTACGGCCTGGCCAACACCCTGCGCCAAACGGCCATCCTCAAGCCCACCCTGAAAAGCAAAAAGCTCAACAATTTGTACTTTACCGGCCAATTGACTGTGCCCGGCCCCGGCGTGCCGCCCTCACTCATCTCGGGGCAGGTGGTGGCAGGGGAGGTACTGAAAGAGTTATGAGTTTTGAGTTATGAATTATGAGTGGGCATTATTTGCGCCGCTCTACCCAATTCATAACTTAAAACCCATAATTCAAAACTCATAATTCACTCCGTGGACCACGAACAACTATTCACCGATACCAGCCTGGCCTGTAGCAAGCTCATCACCAGTCGCTACAGTACCTCGTTCACGCTCGGCATTCGCACGCTGGAGCCGCGGCTGCACCTGCCGGTGTACGCCGTGTATGGCTTCGTGCGCTGGGCCGATGAAATCGTGGACACCTTCCACCAGCACGACAAAGCCGCCCTGCTGGCCGATTTCCGTCGCCAGACCTACGAGGCCATCGACCTCGGCCTCAGCCTGAATCCTGTGCTGCACGCCTTCCAGCAGGTAGTGCGCGAATACGGTATCGACCGCGAATTCATCGATGCCTTCCTGCACAGCATGGAGCTGGACTTAGAAGACCATAACTACCACGCCGACTTATACAAAGAGTACATCTACGGCTCGGCCGAAGTAGTGGGCCTGATGTGCCTGCGCATCTTCTGCCACGGCGACGCAGCGCTGTTCGAGCGGCTGCGCGAGCCCGCCTGCCGGCTGGGCGCGGCCTTCCAGAAAGTGAATTTCCTGCGCGACATCCGCTCCGACTATGAGGAGCGGGGCCGGGTGTACTTCCCCGGCGTCGTTTACCAGCGCTTCAATGATGCCACGAAGCAGGAAATCGAAGCCGATATCAAGGCCGATTTTGAGGCGGCCTACGCGGGCATTCAGCAGCTGCCGCGCTCGGCGAAGCTCGGCGTGTACCTGGCCTATGTGTATTATCTGAAGCTGTTTTACAAGATTAAAAAGCTGTCGGCCAGCCGCATTCTGGGCGAGCGGGTGCGGGTGCCGAATAACACCAAGCTGCTGCTGCTGCTGGGTTCGTATTTCCGGTACCGGCTGGCGAGTATTTAGAACGTGTAGCCCGAATTGAAAATTCGGGCTACACGTTCTGTAGCTTTGTCCGTAATGGTTGGTATGAAGAGCCTGCTTTCGCTTTCCTTATTACTGTGTGCCGACGCGCTGCCGGAAGTATCCGAGAACCGCGCCCGCACCATTTCCCCCCTGCCCATCTCCGTGGATTCTCATTTCAACCCCGCCGCCCTGCGCCAGCAGTTCGCCAAAGCCTCCTCCGACAAAGCCGCCGCCGAAAAGCTCTACAAGCAGCTGGCCGACTACAAGGGCCACGATGCCGTGGTAATGGCCTACAAAGGTGCTGCCGAAGCCATTCGCGCCCGCGACGCGTCGATGTTTGACAAGCTGACGTTCATCCAGCAGGCCAACCGCTCCTTCGAGCAGGCCGTGAGCCTGGCGCCTGATAATGCGGAAGTTCGCTTCCTGCGCTTCTCGGTCGAGAGCAATCTGCCATCCTTCCTGGGCATGAGCAAGCACGTCGAAGAAGACAAGGCCCTGCTGCTGCGGGCGGCCCTGGAGCACCCCGCCTCGGGGCTCGATGCGGAGGCGTTCAACTTCGTGCGGCGCTACCTGGTGGAGCGCGGCCACGTGAGCGAGGCTGAGGCGCAGCAGCTCAACAAAGTGGCCGGCTAGGCCGCGAAGTCAAAATTATTTCCGATTTTACACGCCGTAAAGCGCCAGGCAGGTTCTACGCGTAACCTTCCTAGCTAAACTGTAGTTAATGTGGTCGTATGGCTTCCCTGGCACTCAGCGTTCGAATCGACCCTAACTCCGGCTTCTGCTTTGGCGTGATTTACGCCATCCAGATGGCCGAAGACCTGCTCGACGAGCAGGGCTACCTCTACTGCCTGGGCGATATCGTGCACAACGACGAGGAAGTGCAGCGCCTCGAAGCCCGGGGCTTGCGCATCATCTGCCACGAGCGGCTGGCCGAGCTGCGCGACGAGGCCGTACTCATCCGGGCCCACGGCGAGCCGCCCGCCACCTACCAGATGGCCCTGGCCAACAACCTAACCCTCATCGACGCCAGCTGCCCGGTGGTGCTCAAGCTGCAAAACCGCATCAAGGCCAGCTTCGACCGCAAGGATAAAATCTACATCTACGGCAAGCACGGCCACGCCGAAGTAGTGGGCCTGCTGGGCCAGACCGGCGGCGAGGCCGTCGTCTTCGAAAACCTCGATGAGCTGCTGCGCCACGAGCTGCCCGAAAACATCACCCTCTACAGCCAGACCACCAAGAGCACCGACAGCTTCTACAATATTAAGAATGAGCTGCAAACCCGCGGCCACCAGGTAAACGCCAACGACACCATCTGCCGCCAGGTGAGCAACCGCGACAAGGATTTGCGCCGCTTCGCCACCCAGTACGACCAGATACTGTTCGTGTCGGGCACCAAAAGCTCCAACGGCCGGGTGCTCTACCAGGTGTGCAAAGCCACCAACCCGCAAACGCACTTTGTTTCCAACGTAGATGAAATTCAGCGTGAGTGGTTTGCGCCCGGGCAGTCGGTGGGTATCTGCGGAGCCACCAGCACCCCCATGTGGCTGATGGAACAAGTGCGCGACCGGTTGTTGTCTTTTTAAAACTAGCGGTTAGCTAATAGCTGCCAGCCATTAGCTTTTGAGTGCTGAAATTTTGAACGTCGCTACTGCCAGCCCCCGCATAAAACCGCAGCCGCTCAACGGCAAAGGGGTAGCCGTTGCGCTGCTGGTGATTGGCGCCTGGGCGGGCCTGCTAACGTTTCTGCTGGCTTTCTACGAGCCCAACTGGCGCAGCCCCGCGCCCTACCTGCTGGCGCTGGGCCAGATGCATCTTTACACCGGCCTCTACATCACCGCCCACGACGCTATGCACGGCGTGGTGAGCCCCCATAAGCGCCTCAACAATGCCATCGGTACCGTGGCGGCGCTGTTGTTTGCCTACAACTGGTTTCCCGGGCAGGTGGCCAAGCACCACGCCCACCACCGCCACGTCGGCACCGCCGACGACCCCGATTTTCACGATGGGGAGCACCAGAGCTTCTTGCTGTGGTTTCTGCGCTTCGCCTGGCACTACGTGACGTGGTGGCAGGTGCTGCTGATGGCCGTGACCTACAATGTCCTCAAGCTGTGCTTTCCGCAGGCCAACGTCATTGCTTTCTGGATGATACCGGCCGTGCTGGCCACGCTGCAGCTGTTTTTCTTCGGCACTTACCTGCCGCACCGGGGCGAGCACGCGGCCGACAACCCGCACAAGTCGCGCAGCCAGCTGCGGCACCACGTGTGGGCCTTTGTGAGCTGCTATTTTTTTGGCTACCACTACGAACACCACGACCAGCCCTACCTGCCCTGGTGGCGGCTGTGGCAGACAAAGGCTTGACGAATGAAAAAGGCCACCCATCGGGTGGCCTTTTTCATTCGTCAAGCCTTTGCACTTAGTGCACTTTGTTGGTTTTCTTGCAGCACTCTGGTAGCCGGTCGTAAGCCTTGGCTTCGGCCGTGGCTTCGTCGGCGTCGTAGCCGGTCTTTTGCACGGCGGCGCGTAGGGCGGCCACATCAGTTTTAGCCGGCGAGTAATTGACGGTCAGCACCTGCGAGGCCACGTCGAGCGAGGAGCTTTGCACGCCTTTGGTATAGGCCATGCTTTTTTCAATGCGCGTCTTGCACATATCGCACACGGCCGAGGTTTTGAATTTCACCGTTTCGGTGCCGGGCTTGGTTTGGGCCTGGGCCACGAGCGCGAAGAAGGAGAGGAGGGAAGCGAGGAGGAATTTCATGGTTGAGGTTGATTTTGGAAGTGAATTAACAAAAATGTGGCCGGAAAAATTAGGTGTTAGGTATTTGTTTTGGTATTGGGGCTCGTATGTTACCTAACACCTAACACCTAACACCTAACACCTAACACCTAACACCTAACACCTACTCAATCCGATAGCGCAGCCCGGCATACGTCAGCCGGCCATACACCGGCCCCCACACCATGGCCGCATCGAAAGTCTGGCCGAACGGCGCGGCCGCTCCGTCAATGGGATTAGGCTGGCGGTAGTCGGTCAGATTCTCCACGCCCGCGTACACCTCCAGCCGTCGGAAGGCGCGGGTAGCCTGTAGGTTGAGCAGCGCGAAGCGGGGCGTGGTAGCCGGCACGTATTCCTGGCCGCTGCCGTGCTGGTGCGGATGGTCGATGTGCGCCACTGGCCGCTGCCCGAACCACTGCACCGTCAGGTCGCCCCGCCACTTGTCGAAAGCCGTGGCGTAGCCCAGGTTCAGGAAGGCGCGGTGGTTGGGGGTGAGGGGCCTGGGGAGCAGCTGGTTTTCGTAGGTCGTGCGCACGTCGAGGTATTTGTAGGCGGCTTTCACGTGCAGGCCTTTCAGCGGCTCGGCCTGCAGCTCGGTTTGCAGGCTGCGGGCAAAGGAGCGGCCGCCCGCCGGCAGGTTGTCAATCATGAGCGTGGTGGGCGCGGTGTACATGTCTACCACCACCTGGTTGTCGAACTCAGTGTGGTAGTAGTCAACCACGAACGTGGCCGAGTGCCCCAGCAGTGTAAAGTATTGCGTGGCGCTGCCGCCCAGGTTCCAGGCGCGCTCGGGCTGCAGGTTATTGCCAATGAGAAACTCCCGGGCACTCACCAGCAGCGAGGCGTTATCGGCAATCGGGTTGGCCACGCGGAAGCCGCGCCCGGCCGACACCCGCAATACCGTATTCTTGGCCGGGTCAAACTTCACGTTGAGCCGGGGCGTGTACTGCCAGCCGTAGAGGTTGTGGCGGTCGGCCCGGAAGCCGGCTACCACGGTCAGGTTGTGGCTGTTCTGGTAAGTATATTCGGCAAAAGCCCCGGGCACCCGCTCCTGGCGGTTGCGGTGCAGGCGGGCGGCCAAGTCGGTCGGACTTTCGGTAGTGTAGCGGCGGCCGTCGTCGAAAACCTCCCGGTAATCATCATACAGAAAGCTCAGCCCGGCGCGGTACACGTGCGCCGTATTGCCCAGCACGCTCTGAAAGAGCAACGTGCCGAGGCCGGTGCGCTGCGTGCCATCGTAGCGGCGCACGGTGCGCAGCCGGTCGGGCGTGCCGTAGGAATAGGCCGAGGTGAAGTCGTGGTCGGTGCCGCTCAGCAGCAAGCCCAGGCTCTGGAAGGGGCGGGTGGGCCAGGTGTAGGAAGTTTTGGCGTAACCGGTGTAGCGGGTGGTCGTCTGCGTAGTACCGTAGCTGGTGGCGAAGGCGTTGGCCTCGCTCTCGCGGAAATTCATTTGCCCGCCCTGCCGGGTTTCGCGCAGCGCTCCCAGGCCCACTTCGCTCACGATGCCGCGGGTGGATTTGTACTTCCACTTATTAAAGGCATTGTACTGCGTAGCGAGCGGCAAGTCGAGAAAGCCGTCCTGGTTGCGGTCCACCCGGCGGCCCAGGTGGTCGGTGTGCAGCAGCAGCACGGTGCTCCATTTCGGGCTGATGCGCGCCGAGCTGTTGAGGTTCACGTCGAATTTGCCGAGGTCGTTGCCGTAGGCGTTAAACAGCAGCTGGTCGGTATTCTCGGGTTCTTTCAGCTTCACGTTCACCTGGCCCGAAATGGCCTCGTAGCCATTCACCACCGAGCCCGTGCCCTTGATAATTTCGATGCCCTCAATCCAGGGCCCGGCCAGGTAGCCGAGGCGGTAGGGCGCGGCCAGCCCGCGCAGGGCCGGCTGGTTGTCCACGGTCAGCAGCGAGTAGGAGCCGTCGAGGCCCAGCAGCTGAATCTGCTTGGCACCCGACACGGCGTCGGAGGTCGTCACCTCTACGGCGGCGTTGGTTTCGAAGCTCTCGGCCAGGTTGCAGCAGGCCGATTTGGTGAGGTCGCGGGCCGTGATGAGCTGGGTATTGGTGGGCGTGAGCGAGGAATAAGCGGGCGCCCGGTCCGTCACCACCACTTCATTCAGCTCACTACCCGCACGCAAAGCCACCCGCAGGTAGGGTGCGCCGGAGGGAGCCACGGCCAGCGTATCGGCCCGGTAGCCCAGGGCCTGCACCACCAGCCGCGAGGCCGCCCGCGCCGGGCGCGGCAGCACGAAGCCGCCGCTGGCGTCGGTGGTGGCCACGGGGCCCGCGTTATCAGTGGCAGCATCGGGCAGCCAGCGCACGATGGCGCCGGGCAGGGGCGAGGTTTTGCCCGCCTCGGTCACGAGGCCCCGCACGGGCTCGATGAGGCTGCTCTGGGCTTGGCCCAGCAGCGGCAGGATGCTCAGCAGCAGTATAAAAGGCAGCGGGCGAGGCCCGCGCAAAAAGTCCATAGTATTGGTAAGTTAGGCATACTGTCAGAAATGCCAGCGGGCTACCCGCCCACTCGGCCCGGCAGCGCGTGCGGCTGCCTTCTCTGCCAGAAAAACCTAGACTACCAGGGTACAAGCCCAGGTGAGCAGGGCCCGTCCGCCCAGGGGCGGCGGCGACGAGTCGGCCGCAAACCAGCGCTCGGCCGCCACGCCGGGGAGCTTAGCAGCATTGGCCGGGCGCGGCCAGGCCAGCGCCGGCAGCCACGCGGCCAGCAGCGGCGGCGGCAGCACTTTGGCGCTTACTACGTCGTGCGCCGGGGCGCTCAGCTTGTGGTGGTGCTTGCTGAAGTCGCAGCAGTCACTCTTCACCCGCGTGGGCAGCTCGCCCGCGCAACCGGTCAGCGCCCGTGCTGCGCCCGGCAGCCCCACGCTCACCTTGCTGCGCCCGCTGATGCGGCAGGTGTGTCGCTGCACCGTGAGGCCCACCGAGGCGGCGAGCACCAGCGCGGCCAGGCACAAGCTGAGCAGACGGTGGGAGAGGGGGCGTTTCATCACTGCAAAGGTACGGACAAGGCCAGCAGCTGTGCGTACAGCAGCTGGCTTTAAACGTACAAAGTCCGGGCGGAGCGGGGCCGGCAGCAAGGCAACCGACCACCCAAAAGCAAAGTGCCGGGAGTGTTGTTTTTTGTGAATCAGCGGCGGTTTATTATTCAACAATGAGGCGCAACAGGCGGGAAACCTGCCCCGGATTCGTTACCCGAACGGTGTAAAAGCCGGCGGCCAAGCCCTGCACCGGCAGCCGCGCCTGCCGCTCGGGGGCGGCGGCGGCCGGCAGGGTTTGCTGGCTAACCACCTGCCCCAGCGAATTCAGAAGCTGCAGCGTAACCGGCTGGCCGACCGTGACCTGGCCGCGCCACGTCACGGCACTGCGAGCCGGGTTAGGGTACAGCACATCGGCTGGCGCGCCAGTGGCCGGCGCAGCGGTAGCCGTCGGCAGGCGGGCCTCATTCCGAGCGGTGATGAGGATATCGGCGGGCCAGCTCGCCATGGCGCTCAGGTCGAGGTCGGCATCGCCATCCAGGTCGGTGAGCTGCAGGGAAGAGAGGTCCAGGCCCGGGGCCAGGCGAAACAGCTGCTGCGAAAAGCCAGCGGCCCCGCCGTTGAGCAGCACCAGGCAGTTGGGCAGGCGCTGCGAGGAAGCCATCAGCACCACGATATCAAGCAGGCCGTCGGCATTGACGTCGCCCACCACGGCCGTGCTCGGTGCCACGGGCAAGGTTGAGCGGATGACAGTGAAGCTGCTGCGCTGGTTGCGCCACAGGGCCAGCTGGCCGGTTGCTGCGCCGAAGCTGGCCGTCCCCAACTGCACCACATCCAGCAGGCCGTCGTTGTCAAAATCGGCCAGCAGCGTTGTAATGAGCTGGCTGGGGCCGGCCAGCTGCTGGCCGGGGCTGAAATTGGCCGCGCCATCGTTCAGGTACAGGCGCGAGCCACCCGTGAAATCACTACCTACCAGGTCCAGGTCGCCGTCGTTGTCCAGGTCGCCCAGGGCCACTCCTTTCATGGAGCCCGGCACCGGCCGGAAGGCCAGCCGCGCTACCCGGCCCTGGCCGTTGGTGAAGCCAATGGCAATGGAATCGTTGTTCCAGCCGCCCACGAAGTCGAGGTAGCCGTCCGCGTTGAGGTCGCCTACTTGCAGCGTGCCCGGCCAGCTGCGGCACTCCAGGGTGTCGCGCTGCGCAAAGTTGCCCGTTCCATCGTTGTAGTTCAAACCGATAGCAGAGCGCTGCTGGCCGTAAACCGAGTAGGAGGGCTTCGATTTGGTGATAACATCCAGGTCGCCGTCGCCGTCCAGGTCGGCCGCCAGTATCTCACTCACCGTGCGGGGCTCCAGCGCCCGGGAGGCCGCGGCAGCCATGTCAAACCAGCCCGTGGGCGTACCGCGCCGCAGGCGCGCGCTGTTGCCGCTGCCCGTCACGGCCAGCAAATCGGGGTAAGAATCGTTGTCGAAGTCGGCCACCAGCGACGTGCCCAGCGTCGGGAGGTTGTTGGGTAGCATCAGGCTGTCGTGCGCCACGAAGAAGCCGCGGCCGGTGCCGCCGGTGGCCGTTCGAAACTGCTGCACCTGGCCCCGCACGGGGTCGCTGTTCTGGTCGAATAAGGGCGCGGGCGTGCTCACGTTTATCAGCTCGCCGGGGGCAAAGTCCAACGTGGGGTCGAAGCGCAGGGTGGTTGTGCCGGCGCCCGTCACCGTGCCCGTGCGCCGGCCCTGGCGGAGGGCGCTGAATACGCGGGGGCCATCGGGCAGCGTGGCTCCCAGGGCTGCCGAGAAGTTGAATTGCAGATTGGTCCCCACGGGCACCTGGTTGGCGTTGTAGCCCGGCTGGGCGCTGGTCACCATCGTCGAGGGCCGGACGTGGAAGCTGTCGACCGAGGTAGCCAACCCGCTGGGTGTTATCACCGTCAGGCGGCCGGTGGTGGCATTGCCGGGCACCACGGCCTGCACCTCGGTGGCCGAAACTACCGTGAAGCTGCTGGCCGCCACTCCGTTGAACTGCACCTGCGTGGCCCCGCCCAGGTAAGTGCCCTGAAGGGTGACCAGCCGGCCGGGCGCCCCCGCCGGCGGCGTGAAGCCCGCCAGGGTGGGGCCGGGCAGCTGCAGCTGACCCGGGGCCGTGGCACTGCCGCCCGGGGTGATTACCTGCACCGTGCCCGTGCTGGCCAGCGCGGGCACCACCACCGTCAGCTGCGTAGCCGATACCACCACGAACGTGGCCGCCACTCCGCCAATCAGCACGCTGCTGGTGCTGCCGAAGTTGGTGCCCGTCAGGGTAATGGTACTGCCCGCGACGGCCGTAGCCGGGCTGAAGGCGGTGAGCGTGGGCGCCGCGGGCCGGTTAAGTATCGTGAACAGCCCGGCCGTTACCTGGCTGTCGCCGTTGTAGCTGGCCAGCAGGTCGAGGCTGCCGTCGCCGTCGAAGTCGGCCGTGGCCAGGGCCCAGCCCTGCAGCGCGAACGTCAGGCTGTTTGCCGGCGAGATGATGCCGTTCGTATTCAGGTACCAGCGCATGGCGATGGGCAGCCCCGATGACCAGTTGTTGTGCGTCGTGAGGATGTCGAGGTCGCCATCGCCGTCCACGTCGCCCATTTTCAGGAGCTTTGTTTCCGGGGCCACCGTAAAGTTGGTGAGAGGCGTGCGGCCAAAATCGCCAGTGCCGTCGTTGTAAATGAGGGATATGGCGTTAAAAGAAGTTGTATCCCAATAGCCCAGCAGGTCGAGGTCGCCATCCTGGTCGAAGTCCGTCAGGGTCAGGTCCGTCAGGCTGCCCCCGCCCCTGAACACCCGGGCCGGGCTGAAATTAGCGGCACCATCGTTCAAGAACGTGTATATCCCCGCCAGATAAGGCTCGGCGGCGACGATATCTAGGTCGCCATCGCCGTCGATATCCCCGATTACCACGGTATTCAGGTAGAACGTACTGTTGCCTGGGTTCGGCAGCAGGCGCGCGTGGTTTTTGAAGTTGCCGTGGCCGTCGTTCAGGCGCACGTTCGTCGAGTCGCGCAGGTTCGTCGGCAGCACCATGTCGAGGTCGCCGTCATTGTCCAAATCGGCCAGGGCGACGCCGCCGATGCCGCCGAGCTGCTGCTGCAGGGAGCTGGCGGCCGTCAGCCGGCCATTGCCATCATTGGTATAGCTAAACATCCCCCCGTCGAAGCCACCGCCCGTGATGAAATCCCGGTAGGTAGAAATCACGTCCAAGTCAGAGTCATTGTCAATGTCGGCCAGCTGGATAGCGCTGGGCGTGTGCGTAAACGGCAGGGTTTGCACCAGCACCATGCCCGCCGCCCCGCGGTTTTCATACGTGCGCAACTCAGTGCTGCTCAGGCTCACAAAGTCCAGGTCGCCATCGCCGTCGAGGTCGCCCGGCGCGGCATACGGCGCCTGCCGGGAATTGCCGATGCGCGTGGGCGGCCCAAAGTTGGCCGCAGTGCCCGGGCCCGGGGCGGCTGCCCGAAAGCTGTTGCCCTGCGGCAGCACCTGGCCCGCCAGCGGCCCGCTCGGCGTGGCAATGCCGCTGCCCAGCGACACACTCACCTGCTCATTGGGCGCGAAAGGCTGCGTGGGGGTGAAGGTGAGCGTCGGGCTGCCGTTGCCGCTGAGCGTGCCGGTGCGCAGTCCCTGGCGCAGGTCGCCAAACACGCGGATGTCGGCGGCGGCTGCCGTCACCGGCTGGCTGAACGTCAGGCTGAGGCTGCTGCCGGTGGGGGCATTTACGGCCATCGCGGCAGGCGTCTGGCGCACAATGGTTACCGTAGGCGTCACGACGAAAGCCGTGGCCGAAGTGCCCCGGCCCATGGGCGTCGTAACGTCGACCAGCCCAGTAGTGGCGCCCACGGGCACCGTCACCCGCAGCAGCGAGTCGCTGACTACCTGAAACGACGGGGCGACCGTGCCGTTGAACCGCACTTCCGAGGCCTGGCTGAAATACCGCCCCGCTACCAGTATCAGGCGGCCCACCGGCGCCAAGGCCGGCATAAAGGCCGTGAAGAGCGGGCGGGGGCGGGGGCTGTTCCAGCACAGGTAATCCTGCCCGTTCGTGGCATCCGATACCAGCGCATCCAAGTCGAGGTCGCCGTCGAAGTCGGCCAGCAGCAGGTGGGGCGAGGTGCTGAGGGCTCCCACGGCATACGGCGTGTTGGGCGAAGGCTGAAACTGCCCCTGGCCATTATTCAGCAACACTGCAATGCCTCCTTTGCCCGCAACGCTCTGGCCAGTCAGCAAGTCGAGGTCGCCGTCGCCGTCCACATCGGCCACGCTTACGGTAGTAGGTGGCGAGGCTGCACTCATGCCCGAGGGCGGAATGGTGACGGTGCTGGTGCTGACACCGTTGCTATTCAGCGAGCCGCTACCGTCGTTGAGGACTACGGTCAGGCTACTTGCCGGGTCGGCAATGACGATGTCGAGGTCACCATCGTTGTCGAAGTCGCCCAACGCCAAGCTTTGGATGGCACCCAGGCGCAACAGCCCCTGGCCGAGAGAGTCAAACTGCCCCTGTCCGTCGCCAAGTAATATCCTCAGGTAACGATTCTGACTGAATGTATTGCCGAGCAGCACCACATCCAGCTTCCCATCATTGTTGCAGTCGCCGAGGGCAAACGACGGCGTGGTAGCCAGGCCGGTTGGGCCGGCATCGGTAGGCGTTGCCAAAGTGCCCGTGCCCAGGTTGCGGCACAGCTTCAGATAGTAGTAGCCGGCACTTCTGGCTAGCAGGTCCAGGTCGCCGTCGGCATCCACGTCGCCCAGTGCCATCGGGGCTACCTGCGTCAGGGTCTGGGTGAGGATTAGGGAGCCGTTGATGTTGATAAACAGATAGGTGTACGGATTGAGCGGGTCGCGGGCCCCCGCCACCACGTCGAGGTCAGCGTCTCCGTCGAGGTCGCCCACCAGTAGCGTGCCCGTGCCGCCCGCCAGGCTCACGCTCACACCCGGCCCAAAGCCGTTGGTGCCCTGGCCGGGGCGCACCGTCAGGCCCGTGGCGGTGCTGGTAATCAGGTCCAGGTTGTCATCGCCGTCAAGGTCGGCGGTAATGGTTTGACTCATGGTGGCTACGCCCGGCATACTGCGGGTGGTGGCGGGGCCAAAAAAGCCTTCGCCCGTGCCCCCGGTAGCCGTAATAAACTGCATCGTCTGCCCGTTCAGCACCGCGCCGCTGGTGCCGCGCAGGTTGGCGCGCGTGCTCACGCTCACCCATTCGCCCACCCCAAAGGGCTGAGTTGGCTGGAAGGCCAGCGTGGCGGTGCCCCCACCGGTGAGGGTGCCCGGGCGCCGGCCCTGCCGCAGCGCCGAAAACACGGCCAGCCCGCCCGTGGCAGTGGCCGAAGCCGCCTCAATGGGCGCGCTGCACGTCACCTGCACCGCGCTGGTGCGGTTCACGGTGGGGGCATTGCGGGCGGGCTGCCAGGCCGTCACCGTCAGCGGAGGCACCACCTGAAACGCGGTAGCCGAGGTGACGGACCCACCCTGGGTAGTCACCACCACCGGCCCGGAAGTGGCGCCAGCGGGCACCACGGCCGTCAGCTGCGTCGCCGATACCACCGTGAAGCTGGTGGCCGGTACGCCATTGAAACTCACGTTCAGGGTGGTCCCAAGATGGCTGCCCGTGATGGTGACAGTGGCCCCGATAACGCCTGCCGCGGGCGTGAAGCCCGCCAGTGTGGGCATGGCGGGCGTGGCGCCATTGCGCACCAGCACTACACTGTTGCTAAGATGATTGGCCGTTATCAGGTCGAGGTCGCCGTCGCCGTCCACGTCGCCCAGCGTCACGCCCATGGCTTCGGATGCCGTGGGCCAGCCGGGCGTTACCAGCTGCACCGAGCCTACCTGCGCGGTAAACGTGCCGGCTGCGTTGTTGAGGTAGGTCAGCACCTGGCCGCCGGTGCCTTGGGCAATTACTACATCAAGGTCGCCATCGGCATCTACGTCGGCGGCCGCCAGGCCGGTGGGCGTGCTGCCCGTGGGCAGGCTTACAGTGGTGCCAGTGCTGGAAAAAACGCCCGCCGCAATGTTGCGGCGGATACTCCACGACCCGCCGCTGCCGTTGGCCGTCAGCAGGTCGGGTAGCCGGTCGTTGTTGATGTCGGCCACCACCAGCTCGGTTGGGCCCGCTCCCACACTCACCGTGGAGCCCCCGCTAAACTGGCCGCTACCCGAGTTCAGCCGCACGGTTACGGAGTTGCTGCCTTCGTTCGACACGAGCAGGTCGAGGTCGCCGTCGCCGTCCACATCGCTCAGGGCCACTGCGCTGGGCCGGGTGCCCACTGCTACGTCCACGCTGGCTAGAAAATAGCCCGCTCCGTTGTTCAGGCGCACGCTGGCCGAGTTGCCGTCGCGGTTGGCCGTCACCACGTCGAGGTCGCCATCAGCATCCACGTCGCCCACGGTCACGCTCACCGGGCGCAGCCCCACGGGCAGAATCTGTCCGCCCAGGCCCAGCACCCCAAACCGTCCGGTTCCGTCGTTGAGGCAAATGGAGATGGCCGCATTGTCGGCATCGCCCGCCACAATGTCCAGGTAGCCGTCCTGGTTGAAATCGCCGACGGCCAGGCCGCCCGGCGCACTGCCTACCACCGAGTTAATGTAAAACGAAAACCGCCCGGTACCGTCGTTGCGGTACGTGACGGCCCCAAACAGGCCGCCGGTCGTCAGTAGGTCCAGGTCGCCATCGTTGTCGACATCAGCCAGTACCTGGTCGCGCGAATTGGTAACGCCCACCACCGTCGAATCGATGAAGAAGCCGCGGCCGGTGCCGCTGGCAGCCGTCCGAAACTGGTACACCTGCGGCCGGATACCCACGCCGCTGGCGTTCGTGAGCGTCGCCGGCAGGCTGACGCTCACCAGCTCACCGCTGCCAAAGCTCCGGGTGGGCGTAAAGGTCAACAGCGTCGAGCCGCCGCCCGTCAGACTGCCGGCCCGCACGCCCCCCAGCTGGTTGCCATACACGCGCAGCGTAGCGGCCGAAGCCGCCGTTATCGCCTGCGAAAAGCCGGGTCTGACCACACTGCTAACGGCTACGGCCGTTGAATTGCGCGGCGGAGTTACCGACGTCACAGTGGGAGCCTGCGCCCGGGCGGGAGCCGTTGCGCTCAGCAAAAGCCCGGCCAGCAGCCCGCGCACTGCCGCAGCCGTGCCGAAGATATTCCGGCCGCCGGCCAGTGGCAAAGAGAAAGGTACCGGTAAAGGCATAAAATCGTCAGTAATACAGTGCGCTCAGACGGAGTAAAGATGCTGCAAAAAAAACGATTGTACCTCGCTCACCCTTTCGTCTTTGCCTGCCAGCCAGCGGCCCGCTAGGTCGTGCCAACACCTGCAAAAAAGCCAATTTTAAGTTTGTGGTAGAAAATGGTAAATCGTGGTTGCTTTTCGAAAAGCAAGCTGTACTTTTGTTATAGCCCCTCGAAAATCCCCCTTCACCATGCACCTGCTCTCCGGCGAATACGAATGCAAGCTCGACCCGAAAGGGCGGCTCGTACTGCCGTCGAAGGTGAAGGGAAACCTGCCCGAAGAATCGGGTAATCAGCTGGTTTTGGTGCGGGGCTTCGAGCCCTGCCTGGTGCTCTACCCGCAGTCGGCCTGGCGCGTGATTCACGAGAAAGTGATGGCGCTGGACGAGTTTAACGAGGAATACCGGCAGTTTCAGCGCAACTTCTTCCGGGGCATGACCGAGGTGGAGCTCGACAGCATTGGGCGCTTCATGCTGCCGCGCACCATGCTGCGCTACGCCGGCATCGAAAAGGAAGCCATCATCGTGGGCCTTGGCAACCGCTGCGAAGTGTGGGACCCGGCCCGCTACGACGAGTTCCTCATCAAAGACCAGCAGAGCTTCTCGAAGCTGGCACAGAAGTTTTTATCCGTCGAAACGCCGCTCAGCGGCCTGGCCGCATGAGCGAGTACCTCAACGATACCGCCTACCACCGCCCGGTGATGCTGGCCGAATGCCTCGCCGCGCTCGACCTGAAGCCCGGTGGCCGCTACGTGGATGTCACCTTCGGCGGCGGCGGCCACTCGGCCCGCATCCTCGAAAAGCTGACCGATGGCCATCTCTACAGCTTCGACCAGGATGCTGATGCCGAGGCCGAAGCCGACAAGCTGGCCCGCCCGCAGTTCACCTTCATTCGGGCTAATTTTCGCGACTTAGTCGCTGAGCTACAGCAGCGCGCCGCCCTGCCCGTGGACGGCCTGCTGGCCGACCTCGGCGTGAGCTCGCACCAGTTCGACACGCCCGAGCGCGGCTTCAGCACCCGCTTCGACGGCCCGCTCGACATGCGCATGGACCCCGCTGGCGACCTCACCGCCGCCGACGTGCTCAACGACTACTCCGACAAAGACCTGCACCGCATCTTCGGCATGTACGGCGAAGTGACCAACGCCCGCACCCTGGCTCAAACCGTAGTAGCCGCCCGCCGGGGCCGCCCGCTGGCTACCATCGCCGAGCTCAAAAAAGCCATCGAGCCCTGCACCCCGCGCGGCAAAGAAAATAAATACCTGGCGCAAGTGTTTCAGGCGCTGCGTATTGAGGTAAACCAGGAAATGCAGGCCCTGCAGGAAATGCTGCTGCAAACGGCCGACGTGCTCCGCCCCGGCGGCCGCCTGGTGGTGATGAGCTACCACTCGCTCGAAGACCGGCTGGTGAAGAATTTCATTGGCAAGGGCAAGTTTTTCGGCGAGGTGGAAAAGGACTTTTTTGGCAATGAAACCAAGCCGTTTGAGGCCCTCAACCGCAAGCCGGAAGAGGCCTCGGCTGAGGAAATTGCCCTGAACAGCCGCGCCCGCAGTGCTAAATTGCGGGTTGCGGTGAGGAATTAAGCGAGTTAAAAGTGACAAGTTAAAGGTTGAAATAACTTCAGCATCGTTGGTTTTAACATCTTGTATCACAACCCCCCCCCCAACTTTACCACTCAAGCCGATAGTCAGGCCGCAGTCTTTTAACTCCCAACTTTTAACTTTTACCTGAAGAATGGCCGCTAACACTTTCCGTCCGAACGGTGCACCGCGCCGGGCCAACGTGCCCCGACCGGTGAGCGCGCCGGAGCCGGAGGTGGCGCCCGCGCCCATTGTCGTGCCCGAGCCGGAGCCGCTGGCTGTGAAGGAAAAGAAGCACAAAAAGGAGCGTCCGACCCCGGTAGAGGTTGAGGAACAGCCTGAACGCGCGCCTCGTAGCAGTTGGAGCATCTTCTCGCTGCTCGACCGGCTGACGAGCGTGGATGGCCTTTTCCGGGAGGGTTTGCCGGTGCATTACCTGCCACACCTGCTGTTCGTGATGCTGCTGACCCTGCTCTACATCGGCAACACGCACTATGGCAACCGCATGAACCGCAATATCATGCGCCTGAAGCAGGAAACGGAAGACCTGCGGGCCGACTACACGACGCTGAAATCGGACTACATGGAGGCCAGCAAGCAAAGCGAGGTAGCCCGCAAAGTAGCAGCCTTCGGGCTGGTCGAAAGCTCGTCGCCACCCTTCCGCATCACCGTGCCCGCTGGCCACCTCGATGCGGCCGAGCTGGAGCTCATGCCGGTGCTCACGGCTGATACGCTGTCGGCCCGCGCCGCTCGTGATTCCATCGCCGCGCACATTGCCGACTCGCTGGCGGGGCGACAACGCCGTTTGGCCGCTGGCGATGAGGATGATGGCCCGGAAATCATCGGCGCCCCGCCACAGGAGCTGGACGGCGACACCGCCGCCGTAGCAGCGCGCAGCAACGCGGTGCGGCGGGCCTTGGCTACGGGCCGGTCGAGCAAGGCGGTTGGCGACAAGGCTAAATCGACCAAAAAGAAAGCGGTAAGCAAGCCGAAAAACAGCGCGAAAGCCAGCAGCAAGAAAAAGCCCGACAGCAAGAAATCGGCACAAAAAGGTACAGTCGGGAGTACAAAACAGCACAAGGCTAAAAGTACTGACAGCCAGCGCAGTAAGCATACTACACGATGAAAGGCAGCGTCAAACAGTCAATTGTCACCCGGGTGCGACTGGCTTTTCTGGGAGTGGCCTTGTTTTCCTGCGCCATTTTCTGGAAAGCTACCCGCATTCAGTTTCAGGAGGGCGCCAAGTGGCGGGCCCTGGAGCAGGAACGGCGTATCACCTCGCAACCGGTACCGGCTACGCGGGGCAATATCTACTCCGACAACGAGAGCATCATGGCCACCTCGCTGCCCTTCTACCGGGTGGCTTGGGACCCGGGCGTGGTGGAAGCCGACAAGTTTCGGGCGGGCATCGACTCGCTGGCCTGGCACCTGTCAAACTTCTTTGGCGACCGGACGATGCAGGAGTATAAGCGCCGACTTACCAACGCCTACCGGGCCAAAGACCCGGTGGTGCGCTACATCCGCCTGAACTCGCGGCAGATTAACTTCCAGGAAAAGAAGATGCTGGCTAAATGGCCCATCTTCCGCGAGAAGCGTAACCGGGGCGGGGCCATTTTCGAGAAGGTGGACAAGCGGTTCCGGCCCTTTGGCGGGCTGGCGCAGCGCACCGTGGGCTTCATCAACGAAGACAAGAACGGCGCGGGCCTGGAGTACACCTTCCAAAAGGATTTGGCCGGCAAGGCGGGTGAGGCACTGTTTGAGCGCGTGCCGGGCGGCATGAAACCGGTGTACGACGGCACCGAGGTGAAGCCCCTGCCGGGCTACGACGTGAAAACGACGCTCGACATCAACCTGCAGGACGTGGCCGAGAATGCCCTGTACAAGTCATTGGTAAACAACAACGCTGAATACGGTTGCGTGATTCTGATGGAGGTAGCCACCGGCGAAATCAAGGCCGTGGCCAACCTGGGCAAGGCCGACGACGACACCTACAAGGAGGATTACAACTACGCCTTTGCCGACCAGGGCCGCACCGAGCCAGGCTCGACCTTCAAACTGGCCTCGATGATGGCGCTGTTTGAGGCCCGGCCCAACATCACGCTCGATGACGTGGTGGAAACCGGCAACGGCCGGATGCTGGTGGGCGGGGCCGTGAAGTCGGACTCGCACGGCTACGGGCGCATCACGGTGCAGCAGGTGTTCGAGAAGTCGTCGAATATCGGCGTGGCGCGGCTGATTCAGGAGAATTTTTCGGGCAACCCCAACGAATACACCAACTACCTGAAAAAATTTGGACTCGACAAGCCGCTGGGTTTCCAGATGACGGGCGAGGCCAAGCCCTACGTGAAAGACCCGCAGGACAAGAGCTGGAGCCGCACCTCGCTGTCGACAATGAGCATCGGCTACGAGCTGAAGCTGGCGCCGCTGCAAACGCTGGCCTTTTACAACGCCGTGGCAAATGGCGGGGTGAAAATCCAGCCCATCATCGTGAAGGAAATCAAGCAGGCCGACCAGGTTATTCAACGCAACGAGGCCAAGGTGCTGAACCCCAAAATCTGCTCGGAGGAAACGCTGCGCAAGGTGAAATCGATGATGGAAGGCGTGGTGATGGTGGGCACCGCCCGCAGCATCCGGCCGAAGGATTACACCATTGCGGGCAAAACCGGCACGGCCTGGAAATTCAAGAACGGGCAATACACTAAGACGTATTCCACCAGTTTCTGCGGCTATTTCCCGGCCGATAAGCCGAAGTATTCGTGCATCGTGGTGGTCGATTCGCCCAGCAAGGGCCGCATCTACGGGGCCGACGTGGCCGCGCCGGTGTTCCGCGAGGTAGCCGACAAGTGCATGGCCCGCGACCTGCTGAGCCAGCGCCCGCTGCTGGCCAAAGCCCGCCTCAACAAAAGCCACGTGCCGCTGGTGCGCGCCGGCATGCACGAGGAAATCGCGCTGGTGTGCGACAAGCTGGGCTTGTCGGGCAAAACCCTGGCTACCGGCGGCGAGGAATGGGTGCGCGGCGCTTCCGATACCGCTTTTCACGCCCGCACGGTGTCGCTGGTAGTGAACCCGGTGCGCGCCGGCCGGGTGCCCAACGTGCGCGGGCTGACGCTGCGCGATGCCCTGTTTCTGCTCGAAAACCGGGGGCTGAAGGTGCGCGCCATTGGTACGGGCCGGGTGCGTCAGCAGTCGCTGGCCGTGAATTCGCCTATTAATAAAGGTGAGGTCATTGGGCTGGTGCTGGCCGAGAGTGGTCCGCGCCTGGAAGCGCCCAAGGCCCTGCCGGAGCCGGAGCATACCGACCTGGAAGAGAATAAGCTGCTGGTGCCGATGGATGGCGAAGCCTTGCGGCGCTCGGCGACGAAAGCGGCGGCTGGCGGGGCGAAAGCTAGTTCGGCCACTAAGCCAGCAGCCTCGGCCGGCAAGCCTGATTCCAAAGCTAAAACGACGGCAAAGGCGAAATCGACGGAGAAGGCGAGTGCCGAAAAGCCTTCGGATAAAGCCAAAACGGACAAGCCGAAAACGGATAAAAAGAAAGCTAAAAAGCCCGCCGAGTCGGACAAGACTCCGGCGACGGAGAAGCCCCCGGTTCGCCGGGCTTAGTTTGCAAAAGATTAGCCTAAAATAGAACGTCATGCTGACGAAGGAAGCATCCTGTCACGTCAGCATAATCACGTAATCAAGTGTGACGTGCTTACCTGATAAGATGCTTCCTTCGTCAGCATGACGTTCTGGTAGAATAAAATATGATTTCCCTGCCTCTCTTTTCCTTACTTACCGACGTGGACGTGCTCACCCAGCACGGGCCGACCGACGTGGCCATCACCGGCCTCACGCTCGACTCGCGCGAGGCGGCGCCGGGCCTGGCCTTCTGCGCCCTGCGCGGCACGGCTACCGATGGGCACAAGTTCATCGCCAAAGCCGTGGAGCAGGGCGCGGCGGCCATCATCTGCGAAGAGCTGCCGGCCGAGCTGAACCCGGCCACGGCCTACGTGCAGGTGGCCGACAGTGCCGCCGCGCTGGCCCACATGGCAGCGGCCTTCCACGGCCATCCCTCGCGCCAGCTCACGCTCATCGGCGTGACCGGCACCAACGGCAAAACCACCTGCGCCACGCTGCTGCACAAGCTGCTGCGCGAGCTAGGCTACCACGCCGGCCTGCTCAGCACGGTGCAGAATCAGATTGACGAAGAGATAATTCCGAGCACGCACACCACGCCCGACGCCATCCGGCTGAATGCGCTGCTGGCCCGCATGGTGGCCGCCGGCTGCACCCACGCCTGCATGGAGGTGAGCAGCCACGCCGTGGCCCAGCACCGCATCACCGGGCTGCGCTTCGCGGGCGGCATCTTCACCAATCTCACCCACGACCACCTCGACTACCACGGCACCTTCGACAACTACCTGAAGGCCAAAAAAGGCTTCTTCGACGCGCTGCCCAAAACCGCCTTCGCCCTCACCAACGCCGACGACAAGCGCGGCCCGGTGATGCTGCAAAACACCGCCGCCCGCCGCGAAACCTACTCGCTGCGCGGGGCCGCCACCTTCCGCGCCCGCCTCATCGACAACGAAGTGCACGGCCTGCACCTCGACATCGATGGCCACGAGGTGCAGTTTCGCCTCATCGGCATCTTCAACGCCTACAATCTGTTGGCCGTGTACGGCGCAGCCGTGCTGCTGGGCGAGGAGCCGCTGGAAGTTCTCACTATCCTCTCGGGCCTCAACACCGCGCCCGGCCGCTTCGAGCCCGTGGTGGCCCCCGGTGCCGTACATCTCACCGGCATCGTAGACTACGCCCACACGCCCGACGCGCTGGAAAACGTGCTCCAGACCATCCACGACATCCGCCGGCCCGAGCAACAGCTCATCACCGTGGTAGGCTGCGGCGGCAACCGCGACGCCGCCAAGCGGCCCGTGATGGCCAACCTGGCCGCCCGCATGTCCGACGCCGTCATCCTGACGTCCGACAATCCGCGCTTCGAAGACCCACTGGAAATTCTGGCCCAAATGCAGGCCGGCGTGAGCGCTGCCGATAAGGGTAAGGTGCAGACTGTGACCGAGCGCCGCGCCGCCATCCGGGCCGCCGTAGCAATGGCCGAGCCCGATGCTATTATCCTGGTGGCAGGCAAGGGCCACGAAACCTACCAGGAAATTCAGGGCGTGAAAACTCCTTTCGACGACCGGCGCGTGCTGGCCGAAATTTTTGCTGAACCAGGCAAATAAGAACCTATCGAATGCTTTATTACCTCTTCCGTTACCTCCACGAACACTTTCATATCCCGGGCCTGGGCGTGTTTCAGTACACGACCTTTCGGGCGGCGCTGGCCATCGTGGTGTCGCTGCTCATCGCCCAGACGTTTGGGCACCGGCTCATCCGCATCCTGCAACGCAAGCAGGTAGGGGAGGACATCCGCGACCTCGGCCTGCAAGGGCAGCTTGATAAAAAAGGTACGCCCACGATGGGCGGGCTCATTATTCTGCTGGCCATTCTGGTGCCAGTGCTGCTGTTTGCCCGCCTGCGTAATATATACATCATTCTCATGATTTTGAGCACGGTGTGGCTGGGGCTGATTGGCTTCCTGGACGATTACATCAAGGTGTTCCGCAAGAACAAGGAAGGCCTGAGCGGGCGCTTCAAAATTCTGGGGCAGGTGGGCTTGGGCATCACGGTGGGCTGGGTACTGTTTTTTAGCAACGAAATCACCATCCGTCAATACCTGCTGCCCGATAATACCTGGTCGGAGATTGACGCCAGCAAAATATACCGCGATGTGCATCTGATGATTACGACAGTGCCGTTCATGAAAAACAACGAGTTGAACTACGGCGACCTCTTCGCCACGGCCGGCGACATGTTCAACGGCCTCTACAGCGTGCTCTACATTCCCATCGTCATTTTCCTCATCACAGCCATCTCCAATGGCGCCAACCTCACCGACGGCCTCGATGGGCTGGCGGCGGGCACCTCGGCCATTATCGGCGTCACGCTGGCCATTTTCGCCTTCGTGAGTGGCAATGCCTTGCTGGCTGATTATCTGGATGTCATGTTCATTCCCGACTCCGGCGAGCTGGTCATTTTCTGTACTGCGTTCGTAGGAGCCTGCATCGGGTTTCTGTGGTATAATTCCTTCCCGGCGCAGGTTTTCATGGGCGACACGGGCTCGCTGGCGTTGGGCGGCATTATCACGGTGCTGGCCCTCATCGTGCGCAAGGAACTGCTGATTCCGATTCTGTGCGGCGTGTTCATTATTGAAAACCTGTCGGTTGTGGTGCAGGTGACTTGGTTTAAGTACACCAAGCGCAAGTACGGCGAAGGGCGGCGCCTGCTGCGGATGTCGCCGCTGCACCACCACTACCAGAAGCTGGGCTACCACGAATCCAAAATCGTGTCGCGGTTTTGGATTGTAGGGATTATGCTGGCGGTTATTACTTTGGTTACCTTGAAGCTGCGTTAAATTTATTCACCGCAGAAGACGCAGAGGTTTTCGCAGAAGGGCCGCTGAGCTCTGCGCTTCTTCTGCGAAAACCTCTGCGTCCTCTGCGGTTACGGAATACTATGAACATTGTCATCTTAGGAGCAGCCGAAAGCGGCGTCGGAGCCGCGCTACTGGCACAAGCCAAAGGCCACGCCGTGTTCGTGTCCGACCGTGGCCCCATCCAGGACGCTTATAAGGAAAAGCTCACCCGCGCCGGCATCGAATTCGAAGAAAATCAGCACACGGCGGATAAAATCCTGCAAGCCGACGAGGTCGTCAAAAGCCCTGGCATCCCCGAAAAAGCGCCCATCATCCAGCAGCTGTGGGCACAAGGCACGCCAATTATATCCGAAATCGAGTTTGCCGGGCGTTACACGAAGGCTAAAAGCATCTGCATCACCGGCACCAACGGCAAGACGACCACCACGCTGCTCACTTACCACCTGCTGAAAAGCGCCGGCCTCAACGTGGGCCTGGCCGGCAACGTGGGCTACTCGCTGGCCGAGCAGGTAATCGAAGATAAGTTCGACTACTACGTGCTGGAGTTGAGTTCCTTCCAGCTCGATGACACCCACGACTTCCAGCCCTGGATAGCCGTGCTGCTCAACATCACCCCTGACCATCTCGACCGCTACGACTACTCGCTGGCGAAATACGCCGAAGCCAAGCTGCGCATCGCCCGCAACCTCGACAGCGACGGCCACTTCATCTACAACGCCGACGATGCCGTGACCGGCCGCTACTTCCAGTCGGCCTTCCTGGAAACCAACCAGCTGCCCTTCAGCCTGCATCGGCACGCCGACAGCTTCCGGGCTGCCTACTTCACCACCGAAACCCGCCTCTGCACCACGCTCGCCCCCGACCTGGAGCAGGACAATTCAGTGGAAATCGACACCGCACAATCACCGCTTATCGGCCAGCACAACAAGCAGAATACCCTGGCCGCCGTGCTCGCCGCCCGCCTTGCCGGCCTCAGCGCCCGGCAGATTGAAGCCGGCCTCGCCACTTTCCAAAACGCTGACCACCGCCTGCGGCTGGTGGCCGAAATCAACGGCGTCAAGTTCATCAACGATAGCAAGGCCACCAACGTGGAAGCCGCTTGGTTTGCCCTCGACGGCATCCGTCAGCCCATCGTCTGGATTGCCGGCGGCGCTGATAAAGGCAACGACTACAGCAGCTTGCTGCACCTGGCCGAGACGCGGGTGAAAGCCTTAGTGTGCCTGGGCGTCGACAACGAAAAGCTCAAAACTACCTTCAGCCCGCTCGTGCCTCAACTGGAAGAAACCCGTAGCATGGCCGCCGCCGTGCAGCGCGCCGCCGCCCTCGCCGCCCCCGGCGACGTGGTGCTGCTCTCGCCCTGCTGCGCCAGCTTCGACCTGTTCAAAAACTACGAAGACCGCGGCCGCCAATTTGCTGCCGAAGTCCAAGCATTACAACAGTAATTCCCGTCTCAAAAAAGCCAGCCCGCGTAGCGGTTGCATCTGTTAAATCTGTTTAAATCTGCGGTCTATGGAAAATGTAAAAATCTGGCTGCAACGCAACCTCAAAGGTGACCCCATCCTGTGGGCCATTGTGCTGCTGTTCTCATTTATCAGCATTGCGGTGGTGTATTCGGCCACGGGCACGCTAGCTTACAAGAAGATGAACGGCAATACGGAAGCGCTGCTGTTCAAGCACTCCGGGCTGATTTTCATGGGTTTGGTATGTATGTGGCTGGCCCACCGAATCGACTACCGGCAGTATTCACGGCTGTCGCTGTACGCCCTGCTGTTGTCGGTGCCGATGCTGTTATTCACTTTCTTCATGGGCGGCGACATTAACGGGGCCTCCCGCTGGATGACAATTCCCGTTATCAATCAGACCTTTCAACCCTCCGACCTGGCCAAGCTGGCCTTGATTTCGCACTTGGCCAGCATGCTCAGCCGCCGCCAGCAGTACCTGAACGATTTCAAGTCGACCCTGCTACCGGTAATGATTTGGGTGGGTGTTATTTGCGGATTAATTATTCTAAGTAACGCCTCCACGGCGCTGCTGCTGTTCGCCACCTGTATGCTGCTGATGTTCATTGGTCGGGTGCCGCTACGGCATATGCTGCTGATGGTGGGCATTTTCGTGGTGCTGGGTGGTGGGGCACTGGCCGCCGGGCAGCGCATGGGCACCTTCGTTTCTCGCATTACCAATTTCACTGACAAAACCAAGAAAACACCCTTTCAGCTGGAACACAGCTACATCGCCATTGCCACCGGCGGCGTGGCCGGCAAAGGCCCCGGCAAGAGCACCGAGCGCAACATTCTGCCTCACCCGTATTCCGACTTTATCTACGCCATTATCATTGAGGAATACGGTCTTATCGGCGGCCTCACGGTGCTGCTACTGTACCTAGCCTTTCTCTATCGCGGCCTGAAAACGGTGATGAACAGCCACGGGGCATTCGGCGGTTTGCTGTCGGCGGGGCTGAGTTTCAGCCTGGTCCTGCAGGCTTTGGTGAATATGGGCGTGTCCGTCGGGCTCGGGCCCATCACCGGTTTGCCGCTGCCGTTGCTGAGCATGGGCGGCACTTCACTCATTTTCACCGGTATCAGCATCGGTATTATCCTGGCCGTGAGTCGGGGCGAGCGGGAAGTGCGCCCCATGACGGGTGAGCCGGCCGATACGGCCCGCATCCCGAGCAAGCGCACGGCGTATGCTTAATAGCTGATTTTATGCAACCCAAACCTCTACGTTTCATCATCTCTGGCGGCGGCACGGGCGGGCACATCTTCCCGGCCGTGGCCATTGCCAACGAACTGCGCCGCCGCCTGCCCGACGCCGAAATCCTCTTCGTGGGGGCCAACGGCCGCATGGAAATGACCCGCGTGCCCGAGGCCGGCTACAAAATCGTGGGCCTCGACATCACCGGACTGCAACGTCGCCTGACGCCCAAAAACCTGCTCTTCCCGGTGCGGGTGTTTCGCTCGGTGCGCATGGCCGGCAAGCTCATCCAGGAATTCCGGCCCGATGCCGTGGTGGGTGTAGGCGGCTACGCCTCCGCCCCGGTGCTGCTGGCCGCCACTTCGCGCGCCATCCCTTCGCTCATTCAGGAACAAAATTCATACGCTGGCCTGGTAAACAAGTTGCTGGCAAAGCGCGTCAGCAAAATCTGCGTGGCCTACGATGGCATGGAGAAGTTCTTCCCCAAGGCCAAGCTCGTGCTTACCGGCAACCCCGTGCGCACCGAAATTGCCCACGGCAACCGCGCCGAGGCCCTGGCCTTCTTCGGCCTGAACCCGGATAAGCCGGTGCTGCTCGTCATCGGGGGCAGCCTGGGCGCCCGCACTCTCAACCAGGCCACCGCCGCCGCTCTGCCGCGCCTGCGCGAAGCCGGCGTGCAGCTGCTCTGGCAAACCGGCAAGCTCTACTTCCCCGAAGCCCGGCAGCAAACCGCCGCCTACGCCGCCGATGGCCTCCACGCCCTCGAATTCATCCAGCGCATGGACCTGGCCTACGCCGCCGCCGACGTAGTCGTGAGCCGCGCCGGCGCCCTCTCCGTGTCGGAGCTCTGCCTCACCGGCAAGGCCAGCATCCTGGTGCCCTCGCCCAACGTAGCCGAAGACCACCAAACCAAAAACGCCCTCGCCCTGGTCGGCAAAGGCGCCGCCGTGCTCATCACCGACGAACACGCGCCCACCCGCCTCTACGACGAAACTCTGCGCCTGCTGGCCGACCCACAGCGTCAGCAGCAGCTCAGCCAGCGCGTGCGCGAGCTGGCCAAACCGGATGCTACAACTACCATTGTGGACGAACTGTTGGGATTAATTAAAAATTAAATTAGAACGTCATACTGACGAAGGAAGCATCTTATCAGGTTAGCACTGCCCGACAGGTTCCGGCGTGATAAGATGCTTCCTTCGTCAGCATGACAGTTAGTTATGAACCAGTTCCCCTACGTTTTCTTTCTCGGCATCGGCGGCATCGGCATGTCGGCCCTGGCCCGCTGGTTTCAGGCCAACGGCCACCAGGTGAGCGGCTACGATAAAACCGAAACGCCCCTCACGCTGGCGCTGCAGGCCGAAGGTATCGCCGTGCACTACGCCGATGCCGTGGAGAACATCCCCACCGCCGTCCGCGAAAACCGCAGCCAAACGCTGGTCGTGCTCACGCCCGCCATCCCGGCCGAGAGCTTGGAGTGGGCCTGGCTGCGCGAGCAGGGCTACGACATTCGCAAGCGCAGCCAGGTGCTGGGGGTGCTCACGCAGGGCCGCTACACCATCGCCGTAGCCGGCACCCACGGTAAGACGACCACCAGCAGCATGGTAGCCCACCTGCTGCACCACGCGGGCCTTGACTGCGGCGCTTTCCTGGGCGGTATTGCCGTCAACCTGGGCAGCAACCTGCTGCTGCCAGCCACCCCCGAGGCCCCCATCGTCGTCGAAGCCGACGAATACGACCGCAGCTTCCTCACCCTGCACCCCGACATCGCCATCGTTACCAGTACCGACGCCGACCATCTCGACATCTACGGCGACCAATCGGCCCTGGTAGAGTCGTTCCGCCAGTTCGTAGCCCAAATCAAGCCCGGAGGCACCCTGTTGCTAAACCACACCGCCCACCCCAGCGTGGCCGCAGCCGTGCCCGTCGGCACGCGCGTCATTCGCTACGGCCTTAGCCCCGACCAGGGCCCTGAGCTGTACGCCGCCAACATCAGCGCCGAGGGCCACCGCTTTCACTTCGACCTGCACGGCCCGCAGGGCATCGTAGCCGATTTGCAACTGGCCGTGCCCGGCTACCACAACGTCGAAAACATGCTGGCCGCCGCCGCTGTGGCGCAGCTACAAGGTGTGGCGCCCGAAAAACTTAGTGCCGCCGTCGCCGCTTATCGGGGCGTAAAGCGTCGTTTCGAGTTCATCGTCACGGCTGACGACAAGGTGTATCTGGACGATTACGCCCACCATCCCCGCGAAATCGAAGCCTTCCTGCGCTCCGTGCGCAAGCTCTATCCAAACAAGCGGCTGCGCGTGGTGTTCCAGCCGCACCTCTTCACGCGTACCCGCGACTTTGCCGCCGGCTTTTCGGAGAGCTTAAGTATTGCGGATGAGGTAATTTTGTTGGATATTTACCCCGCCCGCGAAAAGCCCTTACCGGGTGTGACTTCCGACATGCTGCTGGCGGATATTACCGCACCTCATAAATCCATTCAAACTAAAGAACAGGTGCTGGCTGGCGCACAGAATGACGATTTCGACGTGCTGGCTACCGTTGGCGCGGGCGACATTGATACGCTGGTTCCGCAATTGAAACAGCTCCTCACTGCACGGTGGTCCTAACTGTCCGCACGACAGTTAAAAAAATCACTATTTCACCATCTCACTCATTCCCCGAATGGACCGTACCATCCGTAATCTTCTCGTCGCTTTCGTCTGCCTGCTCGTGCTGGGCAGCCTGGGCGTGTTTGCGGCCGTGCGGCAGGCCAGCCGGCCGGTAGGGGAGGTGACGGTGAACATTGCCAACGACATCGACAATTACTTCATCAGCGAGCGCGGCGTGACGGCCCTGCTCACCAAGGGCGGCAAGGAGCCCGTGCTCGGCACCCGCCCCGAAGGCCCGCGCCTGCGCGAGCTCGAAGCCCGGCTCAAGGCCCATCCCTTCGTGCGCGAAGCCCAGGTGTACCGCGACCTCGCCGGCAACCTCCACGCCGACGTGCGCCAGAACCGGCCCATCGCCCGCCTCGTACATCCCGATACCCGATTGGATAATTACGTCGATGCCGAAGGCCGCTCGCTGCCGCTTTCGCCGCTCTACACCGCTCGTGTAGCCACCGTTTCGCGGCCCGGCGGCGGCAGCCTGCCAAATGGATTTTTCCGGGATAGCCTCGGCCGGCGGTATCTTGATTTTCTGCGCTACGTAGATGAACATCCCTTCTGGCGGGCCCAGGTTTCGGAGGTGTTTATTGAGCCCAGCGGCAGGCTTTCCTTCACCCAGCAAGTGGGCGACCAACGGGTCGAATTTGGGCAGCCCGAAAATATTTCTGAGAAATTTGCCAAGCTTATGGTATTTTACCGTCAAATTCCGTCTGTCCTGGGTTGGGATACCTACCACCGCGTGAACGTGGAATACCAAAATCAAATAATTTGCGAGTAACAACTTGCTGGCTAATAACCAATTGGTTTTTTAGCAATATACTAAAAATTTACGCTTCCCCCTTTCGCTCGCCAGCACCGTCATCATGCAACAAGACAAAATCGTCGTCGGGCTCGACATCGGCACCACAAAAATTTGCGCCCTCGTGGGTCGCAAAAACGAATTCGGTAAATTGGAAATTCTCGGCATGGGCAAAGCCGTGTCGGAAGGCGTCTCCCGGGGCATCGTACTGAACATCGACAAGACTGTTGACGCCATCAAACGTGCCATCCGGCAGGCCGAGGAGCAGTCCGGTATCAGCATTGGCGTGGTGAACGTGGGCATTGCCGGCCAGCACATCAAGAGCCTGCAGCACAACGGCAGCATCACCCGCAACTCGGCCGATACCATCGGCCCGGACGACGTGAACCGCCTCACGCAGGATATGTACCGCCTTGTAACCCAGCCCGGTTCGCAGATTATTCACGTGATGCCGCAGGACTACAAAGTGGACTACGAGGGCGGCATTGTCGACCCCGTAGGCTACGAAGGCGTGCGCCTGGAAGGCAACTTCCATATCATCACGGCGCAGAGCACGGCCATCAACAACATCAACAAATGCGTGACCAAGGCCGGGCTCGAAATTGCCGACCTCATCCTGGAACCGCTGGCTAGCAGCATGTCTATCCTCTCCGACGAGGAGAAGGAGGCCGGCGTGGCGTTGATTGACATCGGCGGCGGTACCACCGATTTAGCAGTTTTCAAAGATGGCATCATCCGCCACGCGGCGGTGCTGCCCTTCGGCGGCAACATCATCACGCAGGACATCCGCCAGGGCTGCAACGTCGCGCCTGGCCAGGCCGAACAGCTCAAAGTGAAGTTCGGCAAGGCCATTGCCGAGGAAGCCAGCGACTACGAAATCGTGAGCATCCCCGGCCTGCCCAACCGTCCGCCCAAGGAGGTGTCGCTGAAAAACCTCGCCTATATCATTGAGGCCCGCATGTCGGAAATCATGGAGCTGGTGTACGCCGAAATCTACCGCATGGGCCTGCACGACAAGCTGTCGGCGGGCATTGTGCTCACCGGCGGCGGCTCGCAGCTCCAGAACCTGGAGCAGCTCACTGAGTACATCACCGGCCTCGACACGCGCATCGGCTACCCCAACCAGCACCTTGGCAAGAGCCGCATCGAAGCGGTGAAATCGCCGATGTACGCCACCACCGTAGGCCTCGTGCTGACGGGCTACCACTCGCTCGACGAGCGCACCGCCCGCCCCAGCTACGAGGAAGAGGTGTATCCGGCCTACCAGCCGGCCGCCGCTTACCAGCAGCCCGCCTACCAGGCGCCGGTGGCCCCCGCCATCCCCACGCCGGTAGCCGAAAGCCGTCCCGCTACCACGCCCGCTCCGGCCCCCGAGCCGGCCAAGCCCAAACAGCCGAGCAAAGCCGGTGAGTTTTTCAAGAATATCCTCAGCCGTACCAAGGGACTGCTGATTGACGATTACGACGATAAATCCTACTAGTGATTAGTTATGAATTATGAATTATGAGTTATGAGAAGCTGGCCTTAAATTTAGGTGCCGACTAAACTCACAACTCATAGTTCATAACTCATAATTCATAGCTCCCCTTTATGAATTACAAATTCGAAGTTCCAGCGCAGAATAAATCCATCATCAAGGTGATTGGCGTGGGCGGCGGCGGCTCCAATGCCGTGAAGCACATGTACAAGCAGGGTATCAAGGATGTAGAGTTTATTATCTGCAACACTGACCACCAGGCTCTGCAAAGCTCCACCGTACCCAACAAGCTCCAGATTGGGGTGGACCTGACGGAAGGCCTCGGCGCGGGCGCCAAGCCTGAGCGCGGTCGGCAGGCTGCCCTTGAGAGCAAGGAGCAAATTCGCGAGTTGCTCAACCAGGGCACCAAGATGCTGTTTATCACCGCCGGGATGGGCGGTGGTACCGGTACCGGTGCGGCCCCCGTTATTGCGCAAGTGGCTCAGGAATTGGGTATTCTGACGGTCGGCATTGTAACCGCCCCCTTCATGTTTGAAGGCAAGAAGAAGCGCGAGCAGGCCCAGACTGGCATCAAGGAACTGAGCGAGTATTGCGACACCATCCTGGTGATTCTCAATGATAAGCTGCCGCAGATTTACGGTAACCTGACGATGGGCGCGGCCTTCGCTAAGGCTGACACCGTGCTGACAACGGCGGCCAAGTCCATTGCCGAAATCATTACCGTGACCAGCGACGTGAACGTGGACTTTGAGGACGTGAAAACGACCATGAAAGACTCGGGCGCCGCCGTAATGGGCAGCAGCATCACTGATGGCGAAAACCGCGCCCGCCGCGCCGCCGAGGAAGCGCTGAATTCGCCGCTGCTCAACAACACCGACATCCACGGCGCCCAGCGCATTCTGCTGAGCATCATGTCGGGCACCGAGCATGAGCTGGAAATGGATGAGCTGACGGAAATTACCGAGTACATCCAGGAAAAAGCCGGGCAGGACGCCGAGATGATTTTCGGCCACGGCGTGGACGACTCGCTGGGCCAGAGCATCCGCGTGACGGTAATTGCCACCGGCTTCGCCCGCGACGCGCACTCCATTGCCACGCCTAAAGGCAGCACTGCTACCGAGCCCATTGTTACGGCCGCACCCGCCGCCACGGCCCCGGAAACCCAGGCTGCTCCAGCTTCCAATAACCCTAACGCTCCCTTCGTGCCCAGCTTCGGCACACCGGAACCCGCCCGCGTCACATTCAGCCTCGACGGCCCGGCTGCCAACACGGCTCCGCCGCTGGCCGGTATTCCCGCCGGGGCGCCCGGCGAGCCGGTGCTGGTGACCGGTAGCCCGGCCGCTACGCCTGAGCCTCGCCCTCGCCCGGGCCTCGATGCTCACGCGATGGAGCGCCGCCGCCGCTTGCAGGAGCTCAGTCACGGCCTGCCACCGGAGGCTGTTAGCCAGTATGACACGCCGGCTTACCTGCGCCGCCAGGTGAAGCTGGATACGGTGGTGCCCAGCTCGGCACAAAATATTTCCCGGTTTAACTTATCAGATGATAATGAGTTGCTGGGGGATAACCGGTTTCTGCATGACAATGTAGATTAAGTAAAATCCAACTGCCAATTAAAAGGGCGCTGCTGAAGTATTCAGCAGCGCCCTTTTAATTGATGTAGTGCTTATAATGTAGCTCTATGTTTTTCTTGAATAGACAAGTCGGGCTTTGTCTTTGGTAGGCGTAACCTGGAAATACCATCTATTTCCTTCGCCTCTAACCTTTTTAGGTTTGAACCTTTTTTCTGCAAGAATTTCTTTCCAGTTGTATTTCCAAATGCTTTCTATCGAGTACTTGGTGTCGAAGTGGATAAAAAGCAAAAAGTCTGGGCAATCTCCCCCCTCTATTTTGCTGATGGCACTTGTGATATTCCATCCCTTATTTTTCCCCTTTCTTGCTTTAACAGCATACTTTTCATCGCTGGTCGGTACAATAAAGTCATGCTCATGGCTTTCATCTACAAGTGTACCATTGAACAATATTTTTGCAAAGATTTCTCCGAGCCAGCCAGTTAATTCATCGCCTTTAAGATTTTTGCCATCAGAGAAATGCAACAGCGAATCCTTGATTTTGCACTGAGAATTCAGAAGAGCATCTAAATCGGTAGCAATGGAATTAGTTGCCTTTTCTATTTTAGTAATATCCAGTACCATTTTGCCGTTCGGTGAGTTGTTAATACTACGCTAAACTACGCATAATCTTTGAAAGGAACTTTGTATATCAGTTCCTAATGGTCTACAGAATGTGAAGGTAGCTTTGGCGGCCGCAGCCAGCGCCCCAGTGGCTCCTCCACCAGCCGGTACATCACCAGCGACACCACCTGCACCGCCAGCAGCCGCAGCGGCCAGGAATCCGGCAACCGCTCGTATACCCAGAACGACAGTGGCCCGGCGTGTAGCAGGTAAAAGGCGTAGGAATTGCGCCCTAAGTGCTGTATTATCCTGCTGCTGAGTAGCCGCCGCAGCGTAGTGTTTTCGCTGAGTAAGCCCGCAAAAAATAGACCGCCTGCCAGCGGGAGTGCCACCAGGTTCAGCAACAAAACCAGCGGCTGCTCAGAGGAGCGGGGCAGGAAAGCCTGCCCCGCTGCCAGGGCTACGGTGGTGGCTATCCAGGCCACCACACCGCCAATCGTGCGCCCAGAGCCGTTTTGTTCAGCTAAGCGCCCGGCACGATAACGGCTTGCCAGCCATACACCCACAAAGAATTCCAAGCTATGCCCCAGAAAGGTGTAAGACAGCATGAACGGCACCGAGCCGAACAAGCCGTGCCAACCTAGCGGGGCCAGCAATACCACCAGCCCCAGGCCCAATACCAGCAGTAGCAGCGGTTGCACCCACAGTGGTAGGCCTCGGGCGCGCAAACCCAGTAGAAGCGGGGCGACCAGATAGAAGCATTCGAGCAGCGTAAGCGACCAAGCCGGGCCAATGCCGATGAATAAAAAGTCGCTAAAAAAGCTACGCAACAAGCTCAAATTGAGGAGCAGCACGCCAGGCGTGGCGTAAGGCGAGTGCCAGTGCCGCAGCAGTACGAAAGTAGCCAGCGTCAGTAGCGCGAAGAGCGGGTAGATACGGGCGAAGCGGTTTTGCAAATAGTGCCGCCAGCCGCCTTGCGGCCGGAAGCTGCCGGTGCCGACATCGTAGCGCAGGGCAATGAGAAAGCCGCTGAGTAGCAGCAGCAGCGGCAGCCCATGAAACTCGCTTACGATGTAACGCAGGGCACGGGCCGGGCCGGCCGTGGGTAAGGCTCCGAAAGGGTAATGATGGAAAAACACCAGCCACGCCGCCAGCGCCCGCAGGCCGGTGAGGGCGGGGAAATATTGGCGCTGGAGTGGGGCTGGTGAAGAAGGAGACACGTGATACTTTCTACCAAGCGAGGAGAGCAGAACTGGCAACAAGGTTAAGCAACACCCTCAAACACAACGACCGGACGCAGGCAGCATCCGGTCGTTGTGTTGAAGAAGCAATTGGCAGCTTAGCCCATCGTGTGGTACACGGCCTGCACGTCTTCGTCTTCCTCGAATTTCTCGATGAGCTTTTCGACCTCCTCGGCCTGCTCGTCGGTAAGGGCGACGGTGGTATTTGGCACGCGCTGCAGGGTGGCGCTCACTACATTCAGGCCCTTGGCTTCGATGGCTTTCTGAAGCTGGCCGAAATCGGAGAAGCCGCCTTCGACCACGATGTATTTGTGCTCAGCACCGTGCTCGTCTTCTTCCTGGGTTTCGTACACGTCTTCGGCGCCGAAGTCGATGAGTTCCAGCTCCAGCTCGTCGCGGTCGAGGCCCTCGGCGGCGAGCTTGAACACGCCTTTGCGGGTGAAAGTGTAGTCGCTGCTGCCGGCGGTGCCCAGGGCGCCGTTGCCGCGGTTGAAGTACATGCGCACGTTCGAAACGGTGCGGGTGGGGTTGTCGGTGGCGGTTTCGACCACGATGGCGATGCCGTGGGGACCGTAGCCTTCGTAAACTACTTCGGCGTAGTCTTTTTCGTCTTTGCCGGTGGCGCGCTTGATGGCGGCTTCCACGCGGTCTTTGGGCATGTTTACGCCTTTGGCGTTTTGCATGGCCGTGCGCAGGCGGGAGTTGGCATCGGGGTTCGAGCCGCCTTCTTTCACGGCCATCACAATTTCTTTGCCGATGCGGGTGAAGTCTTTCGACATTCTATCCCAGCGCTTCATTTTGCGGCCTTTACGGAATTCAAACGCGCGTCCCATAGGGAATTCAATTAACAGTTAACAATTAGCAATGAGCCATTTCGGCGGCCGGGGTGGGAGAGTGACGCCGAAACGGGCTGCAAGTTAGCGAGCAGCGGCGGGGGCGGCAAAATATGCGCTACTGTCCTACTCCTTCGCTGGCTGCGTCGTCAACTCATACACACCCTTATTGCCCGCCGGATAGCCGGAAATGGTGATGGTAAGCATCTGCCGCTGCGGGTCGAACTGATAAGTGCCAAGCTGCACATCGGCGCCCTTTTTATCGGTAAAAGCGAAGCGGATGCTGTCGCCTTTGATGGTGAATTTGCCGTCCTGATTGAAGCTCATGCTGCCACTGGTGCGGCTGATGGTGAGACGCTTCTCGTAGCTACCATCGGGGCGGAAGGTGAGCGAGCCGCCCACACCCTGTACCTGGGTGGGCGGCTCGTCGGTGGTGAGGTCGTACACGGTGTAGGCTGTGTAGCGGTAGATGTTGTAGAAGGCTTTGAGCTGGTTGGCTTCGAAGTATTCCGGCTTGGCCGCTACGGTGGCGGGGCGCGTCTGAGCGGGCGTTGGGGCCGAAGCTGTAACGCAGGCTTGCAGACTGAATATGCCAGCCGTAGCGGCTAACAGGACGAAAAAGCGGGTTTTCACGAATAGCAAAGCGGCCGACAGAGCCGCCAGGCAAAGGTCGGAAAGTTCGCGCTACTAATCACCCACCCCGCGCCGTGTGTAATCTGGCACTTTCGGCGTCGTGCCGCGCGCAAACGACGGCTTACGCTTGCCGCCGAGCAGAAACCACGCCGCTCCGGCCACCAGCAGCCCCGCGCCAATGGCGGCCGCCTGCACCGGGAGCTTGTCGGGTGGCGGTGGGGGCAAAAACTCCACGCCGCTGGCGTCGGTACGGGCGGGCTCGGTCACGTAGCGGCCGTGCTCAGGGATGGGGTAATTATCGGCCAGTTGGCGCAACTGCTCGGTGGCAGCGGGGCCGCGCATTACTGGCCCATGCCCGCAGCCGATGTTTTCGGGCTGCAGGTCAGCCAGGCGGCGCACCGAGTCACGACTGGCTTCCCAGTCGTAATTAAAGGGCGTGCCGGCGCGGCTGATTTTCGGAATGGCCAGCAGAATGGCCGGCACCGAGTCGTGGTGGCAGGTGGCGAAGGCGTCGGCGCCGATGAGCGTTTTATCCGACTCGCGGAAGAAAGCCAGCTGGCCGGGTGCGTGGCCGGGCACGTGCAACCAGCGCCAGCCGGGCAGGTAGGGCACGCTGTCATCATCCGTCGAAATGGCCTGAGCAGCCTCGCGCAGATTGGGCAACTCCTTGGGAAAGAAGCGCGCCATAAACGCCAGCGAACCGCCCACGGTGGGGTCGCGGGGCGGATACTGCGCCTGCCCGGTCACGTAGGGCAGCTCCAGCGGATGCACCAGCACGGGCACCTGCCAGCGCAAAGCCAGTTCCTTAGCCGAGCCCACATGGTCGAGGTGGCCGTGGGTGAGGATAATGGCCTTGGGGCGGCTGTCGTCGCCAAACTTCTCGGCCGCCGCCGCGCCGATGGTGCGGGCGCTGCCGGGCAGGCCGGTGTCGATGAGTACCCATTCGCCGGGCTGGCCGGTTTCAATGAAATAGACGTTCACAAAGCGCTGAATGCGCAATTGGGTGACGCCGGGGGCTACTTGGTCCATAGTGGTGGGATTGGTGGTTTGTTTATCCTGTCATGCTGACGAAGGAAGCATTCTCTCACGCCGAAACGACGCAGTAAATCAATCGTTTCACCGAGGGAAATGCTTTGCTGTCTTTAGCATGACGTTCTTTTTGGCTTTGTAGACGTGATAGGATGCTTCCTTCGTCAGCATGACAGACGGGCGCAAGACGGGCGACTCAACACCCGCAGCTAAAGTCCGGGTACTCCTTATACTGCGGCGCAATCTTCTCATCCAGCCGCATAATGCGGTCCAGCCGCGCTTCCTCGCCGTTGCTGAGCTGCGCATACTCCGCCTTGTCACGGATTCCAAGGTCGCGGATAACTACCGACTCCACCCGCAATTCGTGCAAGTCGCTGAAATATTGCAGCAACACGTGCCGCCGCAGCGTCGCCGCCGCTTCCAGCTCGTCGTGAAAGCCGCAGTCGATGGGTTTATAATCAGTCGCCATAAAAGGGAAAGAAAAAGTCAGTCTATACCATACCGCCCCACCCCGCCCAAGGTTACCTTTCCCGGCTGTGCGCTAACTTGCCATCCCACCCAATCCTAACTATTTTTCATGTCCCTCCCGAACGAAATCGCCACTCCCGAACTCAACCTCGAAGCCACGTCCTTATCGTCAGGCTCCCCCTCCCCGCAGGAGAGGGGGCCGGGGGGTGAGGTTGAACGCCAGGCCGACGGCAAACGGCCCATGTACTACGAGTACAAGCCCGCCGAAACCGTGAAAGCCGCCCACGGCACCACCCTGCGCTGCAAAACCTGGGAGGCCGAAGCCGCCCTGCGCATGCTCGAAAACAACCTCGACCCCGCCGTGTCGCTGGTCTACGACGAGCTCATCGTGTACGGCGGCGCCGGCCGCGCCGCCCGCAACTGGAAGGAATTCCAAACCATCGTCAAAAGCCTCAAGGAGCTCGAAGCCGACGAAACCCTGCTCGTGCAATCGGGCAAGGCCGTGGGCGTGCTCCGCACCTGGCCCCACGCCCCGCGCGTACTCATCGCCAATTCCAACCTCGTGCCCGCCTGGAGCACCCAGGAATACTTTGACGAGCTCGACCGCAAAGGCCTGATGATGTACGGCCAGATGACCGCCGGCTCCTGGATTTACATCGCCACCCAGGGCATCCTGCAGGGCACCTACGAAACCTTCGGGGCCATGGCCACCCAGCACTTCGGCGGCACCCTGAAACACACCGTCACCGTCACGGCCGGCCTCGGCGGCATGAGCGGCGCCCAGCCCCTGGCCGTCACCATGAACGACGGCGTCTGCCTCGTCATCGAGCCCATCGACGAGCGCGTGAAGCAGAAAGTGCGCGAAGGCTACGTCGACGAGCAGGCCCGCGACCTCGACCACGCCCTGGAGCTCTGCGAGCAGGCCAAAGCCGAAGGCCGGGCCTGGTCCATCGGCCTCACCGGCAACGCCGCCACCGTGCTGCCCCAGTTGCTGGAACGCAATTTCAAAGCCGACATCGTGACCGACCAAACCTCGGCCCACGACCTGATGGACTACCTCCCCGAAGGCGACATCAATGAAGTATTAGCCCTGCGCGCCGCCAACCCCGAGGAGTTTAAAAAGCAGGCTCTGGCGTCCATCGTCAAGCACTGCCAGGCCATGCTCGACATGCAGGAGCGCGGCACCATCGCCGTCGACTACGGCAACAACCTGCGCGGCCAGGCCGAAAAAGGTGGCCTCCAGGTGCGCGACGAAAACGGCCAGTTCCTCTACCCCGGCTTCGTGCCCGGCTATATCCGCCCGCTGTTCTGCGAGGGCAAGGGCCCCTTCCGCTGGGCCGCCCTCAGCGGCGACCCCCAGGACATCCTGCGCATCGACCGCGCCCTGCTCGAAACTTTCCCCGAGGATAAGCTCCTGGCCCGCTGGATTGAAAAAGCCCAGGCCAAAGTTCCATTCATCGGCCTGCCCGCCCGCGTGTGCTGGCTCGGCTACGGCGAGCGCGAGAAGTTCAGCCTCGTCATCAACGACCTCGTGGCCCGCGGCGAAGTCTCGGCCCCCATCGTCATCGGCCGCGACCACCTCGACTGCGGCTCCGTGGCCAGCCCCAACCGCGAAACCGAAGGCATGAAGGACGGCTCCGATGCCGTGGCCGACTGGCCCCTGCTCAACGCCCTGGCCAACTGCGCCAGCGGTGCCGACTGGGTGAGCCTGCACAACGGCGGCGGCGTGGGCATCGGCAACTCCACCCACTCCGGCATGGTCATCGTCGCCACTGGCACCCCCGAAAAAGCCGAGCGCCTCCGCCGCGTCCTCACCACCGACCCCGGCATGGGCATCTTCCGCCACGCCGACGCAGGCTACGAGCTGGCCCAGGACGTGGCGCGGGAGCGCGGGGCGAATATTCCGAGCCTGAACGTCTAGAAACTTAATATGGCCAGAAGAACCGCACAAGTCTTTATACCATGTTTACATTTGGCAGAGAGCATGAGAAGGCTTGTGCAGTTCAGTATGTCATAGGGGAAAAAATGTCGCGCTGGCTGAAAAGCTAACGGATGCTATCCATGACCTGTTAGAACAGAGAATTGCATTGATAGAGTTGCGCGCGGTCATTTCAGAAGTGTTTGAAGCAGGCGGTTCAGGCGTGTGGGAGCAGGCGGCAAACTGGTTACGAAGGCTGAGCAAAGACCATCCGGATTTGCTCAGCCTTTGGCTTGAGTTCAGCCAGCATCGTTCCGCTAATGTGCGCTTTCGGACTGCCTGCTGCTTACCCGATATGGCAGGAGAAGTAGCGAAGCATGTTTCTTCCCGATTGTTGGTAGACCCAGCAAAAAAAGTGAAAGAAATGGCAAGCAGTAAAGTCCAACTCTGATTACTGTAAGCACTGTTTCGGCACCAATTCCGCTATCCCACCTGTTACTTGCCTATCTTAGAGTAATAAAACCACTACTATCATGTCGCCTATCCTCGTTGAACCCCTGAGTGAGCAAGCCTACGAGTTGTTGCGGCAACTAGAGGCCCTGCATATTCTGCGCGTCCTGTCGAATACTGAAATAGCCGCCCCGCGCAAAACTTCCATTGCCAGCCTAATCGGTACGCTCTCGCCCAAAACGAGCGAGCGGATGCTGAAGGAGGTAGCCGAAATGCGTAACGAATGGGAGCGGGAGTTTTAATTGACACGAATGCTGTCATCGATTTCCAACGGGGTTCATTACCTCCGTTGAGCTTACAATGGCTGGTGCATCTGGTTGATAGCGGCTATGGGTATTTATCCGTCATCAACCGCATCGAATTATTGATACGGCCGGGTAGCGCAACAGAAGCAGCCGCGCTACAGCAGTTTATCGACAGCTGCATAGAACTGCCACTAGCCGAGCCCGTCATCCAACAAACTATTCGCCTGCGTCAACAGCATCGCGTGAAGCTGCCAGATGCTATTATCGCCGCCACCGCGCTGGCGCACGGGTTGCCTCTGCTTACCCGCAACGTTGGAGACTTTCGAAGTGTAGCAGGATTGGTGGTGCTGGACCCATATGATGTGACACAACTGCCCTAATTAATTTATTGTCTCATGTTTTTCCTTTCCTCCATCGCAAAAGGCACCCCGCTTTAGGTACCAACCTAAAGCCCCATGAAACGAGTTAAACAACTTGAAAAAGCCTTTGGCCACGAAGCAAATGAAGCATTCGTGGCCTTTCCGCCTAAAGTCTCGAATGTCCAGCTGGCACGTACAGTTTCGTGCAAGAAGGAGTGTTCCTTCTGCTTCCCGCATGGCTTTGAAACCAGCAATTCCACTATCATGAATCGGCAGCGTAATTGGAAAAGATTCCGCGCCACCCAGTGGAAAAACTGAAAAATAAGATAAGGCCCCGCTGTACCCCGCAGCGGGGCCCTTCCTTTTACCAAAAAAACCAAACCCCCGCCCCCCACTGTTTACCTCCCCACGGCAGCACGTCGCCGCCGCACGGAACCAGTTAAACATGAAAATAGGAATCATCGGCGCCGGCCACATCGGCAGCGCCCTCGCCGGGCGGCTCACCCGCCTCGGCCACACGGTGTACATCGCCAACTCCCGCGGCCCCGAAACCCTCACCGACCTCGCCCAGAAAACCGGCGCCACCCCCGTGACGGCCGCCGAAGCCGCCCGCCACGGCGAGCTCATCGTCGTTACTATCCCCCTGAAAAACATCCCCGACCTACCCCGCGACCTGTTTGCCAACGTCGCCGCCGACGTGCCCGTCATCGACACCAGCAACTACTACCCGCTGCTGCGCGACGGCCAAATCCCCGAACTCGAAACCGGCGACCTCACCGAAAGCGAGTGGGTGCAGCAGCACCTGGGCCGCCCCGTGGTCAAAGCTTTCAACAACATCCTCGCCGACCACCTCGCCGCCCCCGGCCAGCCCGCCGGCACCCCCGGCCGCGTGGCCCTGCCCATCGCCGCCGACGATGCCGCCGCCAAGCAGCAAGTAAGCGTCCTCGTCGAAGCCCTCGGCTTCGACGCCGTCGACGGCGGCAGCCTGCGCGAGTCGTGGCGGCAGCAGCCCGGTGGCCCCATCTACTGCAACGACCTGCCCGCCGACCAGCTCCGCGCCCACCTCACCCGCCTGGGCACCACGCGCACCGAAGCCCAGCACGCCGAATACCTCGCCAACCAGGCCAAACAGGAGCAGGCAATGGCCGCCCAAGGCGTCAAGCTGTAGGGAATGTAGAGACGCAATATTTTGCGTCTCGTCGTCCGCGCCGAAATAATAATTCGCGCACCGATAATAATAAATAGAAACGGCCCCGCTGCAACTCGCAGCGAGGCCGTTTCTATTTATTTCCAGGAATTAATTAATCCAAGTAGCGGAACAGCCGCGAAGCGGCGACATGTTGGTAGCTCGAACCGGTTTTAGCAACCAGAGCCGCAAAGCGGCGGCACTTCCGTCCGTTGCAATGTGCCGCCGCTTTGCGGCTCTGGGTATAGCAGCTACCGATATAAACTACCAACGTGCCGCCGCTTTGCGGCTACTCCGCCACTTGGGCTAACTAATTATTCCTCCCCACCATCTCCGCCACCATTCCCCTGCTCGCGCCGAATCCGCTTCATCAGCGTGGCCAGTGTAAACGTGCGCGCCTTCTTCGGCTGGCTCTCCTTATACAGCAGCCGCCCGGTCTCCAGCACCTCCGCCACGTATTCCCACAGCGCATTACCCGCCTTGATGTTGTCCTCCGTCAGCTCCAGGGCCGAGTTTTGGTTGCTGTTCTGGGCCGTATTGAAGTCCCGCACCTGCTGGCGCGCATCAATAAACGCCTGCGTATCCGTGTCCGTGTGGCCTTGGGCCGTGAGCACCGTCAGGTTTTGCGGCGTTTGTAGCATTTGAATCAGATATTTCAGCGCCCCATCCAAGCCCTCCATGTCGGAAGTCGTGATTTCGTTCCGCACCTCCACCACGCCGAATTTATCCACTGCCACCGTCAGCGACTTATCCTTCGCCACCCGGTTTAGTCGGATGTTCAGGAAGTTCAGCGGTTCGCGCAGGCTCTTAGCCACCGTCGTCATGGCCGCCGTCACCTCCGTGTCGGTCGCCCGGCGGGCCGTCGTCGGCACCAGCTTCTCAAAAGCCTCCTGCTTCTCATCCCAACCCTTGAGAAAATCCGGGTCGGCATAATCGGGCGACGCCTTGGCATAATCCGCCTTGTTGGTCATAAACATGGCCCGCACCATCTGGTCCAGCGGCCCCAATTCCTCAATCCGGCACCGAAACTGGCGCACCGGCAACTTGGCAGTACTCATAATCCATTCATTACTACCCGCCGCACCATTGCAGACGGGTGCCAAATGTAGATAATAATCCGGCAACCTCAACCAGCACTCCGCGAAACAACCCCTGATACCCGCGCCGCCCCGCATGGGCCCCGCGAAGCGCTCCAGGGAAGGTGCGCAGCCCAAAAGGGAGGTGCGCAGCTCCGCATGGTACCCGCGCAGCCGCCCAGGGTACCCGCGCAGCGCAAAAGGGGGGTGCGCAGTCCCGCAAGGTACCCGCGCAGCCTCCAAGGGAGGTGCGCAGCGCCACATGGTACCCGCGAATCGCTCCAGGGAG
Organism: Hymenobacter aranciens; assembly: GCF_030580865.1. Lineage (GTDB taxonomy): Bacteria > Bacteroidota > Bacteroidia > Cytophagales > Hymenobacteraceae > Hymenobacter > Hymenobacter aranciens. The sequence goes on from NZ_JAUQSY010000013.1 coordinate 47,816, forward strand.
GGTGCGCAGGCCAAAAGGGGGGTGCGCAGGCCAAAAGGGGGGTGCGCAGGCCAAAAGGGGGGTGCGCAGGCCAAAAGGGGGTGCGCACAGCTCGGGGCAGGTGCGCAGCCCCGCCCACCCGTCCCCCGTATAGCCCCCGCCATGCCCTACAAACTCCTCCTCATCCCCCTCGCTCCGTTCCTCTTCGTCGGCTTCTGGTGCCTTATCTGCCAGCTCATTGCCCGGCAGGCCTGGCGCCAGCTCGCCACCCATTATCTGGCCACCACGCACCCACCCGGCCAGTCGTTCGGGCTGGGGCAGGCCACTGTGGGCGGCGTGCGCTACAAAAATGCCGTGCGCGCCAGCGTGTCGCCGCAGGGGCTGGGGCTGGCGGTGCTGTTTTTCTTCCGGGCCGGGCATCCGCCGGTGCTCATTCCCTGGGCCGCTTTGGGCCCGCTCCGCGCCGAAACCTCCCTGTGGGCCACCTTCTACACCACCACCATCCAGCTGCCCACCGGCGAGCTGATACCCCTGCAATTCAGCGCCGACGCGCTGGCCGCCGCCCTGCGCCCCCAGCTGCCCCCGGCCTGAAAACAACCTCAACCACAGCCCGCCGCCGGTAAGTTTTTTCCGGCGAAATCACCTCCCGCCCCGTAAGCCCCGGTAGTTCTTCCTTTCCACTTCCCCATCCCAACCTATGGACCCCTACCAAACCTCCCGCGCCGCCGCCGACCACTACGCCCGCAACACCCAGCCCGCCCGCTACGCCCGCCGCTCCGGCACCCTCGGCGGCCTGCTCGGCGGCATCGGCAAAGCCAGCACCGTCCAGAAAGTAGTGGGCGGCGCCCTGCTCGCCTTCGGCGTCGGCCTGCTGCTCAGCCGCAAAGCCAAAACCCTGGGCACCGCCACCCCCAGCGCCCCCGCCGAAGCCCTGCACGAGCTCCTGCTCTTCGTCAACGACCGCGTGGCCGGCTACGAGCGCGCCGTCGAGCACAGCCAGGACGCCGAGCTGCGCGGCTACTACAAGCAGCTTGTCAGCCAGAGCCAGCAGTTTGCCGGCCAGCTCAATACCTACCTTACCCAGGCCGGCAGCGAGCGCGAAACCAGCACCACCGTCAAGGGCAAGCTCTACCGCGCCTTCATGGACGCCGGGGCCACCCTCACCGGCCACGACGATGCCGCCATCCTCGCCGCCAACATCCACGGCGAAACCTGGGCCTTCAAAGCCTACACCGAAGCCCTCGCCGACCCCACCCTCACCGGCGCCGCCCGCCTCGAAGTAGCCCGCCAGCACGGCCTCTCGCAGGAAACCCTCAAGCGCCTCGAAAAGCTGGCCGAGAAGGCCGAATAGCACGGGGTAGAGCCGCAGCATGTTGCGTCTCTACAACCTGAAAAGCCCCGCCAGATGCTCGCAAAGGAGCCTCCGGCGGGGCTTTTTTACTCCCTAAAGTCGCTACAGCTTCCGCGCCGCCACGCCCTCGTTGGTAATCTTCACCGGCCGAATCAGCCCCGCCTTGTCAAATTCCAGCCGGTCGATGCACGTCACCCGGTGGTCGCGGCCCTTGTTATCCAACGGCCGCCGGTGGTACACAATATACCAGTCCTCCGTGCCTGGCACCTGTATCACCGAGTGATGCCCCGCCCCGGTAGCCACCGCCGCGTCCTGCTGCAGCACCTTGCCCACCCGCCGGAACGGCCCCAGCGGCGAATCGGCCACGGCATACGCCACCGAGTAGTCCGGCTTGCCCCAGTCGCCCTCCGACCACATGAAGTAATACCGTCCCCCGCGCCGGAACATCGTCGGCCCCTCCACATAGTGCTCGGGCGTGATTTCCTTAAAAGTCGAGCCGTCCGGAAAGGGCAGCAGCCCCGTAAAATCCGGCTTCAGCCGCGCCACGTTGCAGTGCGACCACCCCCCATAAAACAGGTAGTACTGCCCGTCCTTATCCTGAAACACATACTGGTCAATCGGCTGCGCCCCGTTCTCAATCGTGCCCACCAGCGGCTTCCCCAGGTAGTCCTTGAAAGGCCCCTCCGGCCGCGCCGCCACCGCCACCCCGATGCCGCCCACCTCGCCCTTGTGCACATCATTGGCCCCGAAAAACAGGTAGTATTTCCCATCCTTCCGCACCACGGCCGGCGCCCACAGTGCCCGCCGCGCCCACTTCACGCTGGCCGTGTCCACAATGCGCGGGTGCTTCGTCCAGTGCACCAAGTCGGGCGACGAAAACGCATCGAAGTACACCTGCTCGTCAAACGCCGCCGAATAAGTCGGGTAAATCCAGTACGTCTTGTCGAAGATAACGGCCTCCGGGTCGGCATACCAGCCCGGGAAAACCGGGTTGCCCGCCCGGGCCGGGGCGGTTGGTTTAACCGAAGTCTTTTGCGCAAAAGCCGTCAGCGGCAGCGCCGCAGCCAGCAGGCCGGTCAGAAGCAGGTGTTTCATGCCTGCATAAATACAACTAAAAGTTATGAGTTAAGAATTATGAGTTTTGAGTCGGGTTCTAAAATGCAGCCCCAGCCGCTTTAACCCCAACTCAAAACTCATAATTCTTAATTCATAACTCATAACTCAAGCCAGTACCTCCCGCACCGTCGTCCATCGGATGCCCGGGTACCGGTCATTGTCCAGTGGCTCCCGCAGCTTGGCCTGCCCGCTCAGCATGTTGTGCAGGTATTGCATCCCCTGCCACGGCGGAAACACCTCGTCGTGGGCCGGCATCAGGGCCCGCGTCACCTTAATCATGCCGCCCAGCAGCCCCAGGCCGCCCACCCGCAGCAGCTTGTAGTCCTGTCCCGTAGCCTCGCTGGCCGCCCGCCGCAGGTCCCGAATGGTAGCCACCTCGCCCGCAATGCGCAGGGTGCGCGGCGTATCCGCATCCAGCGCCGCGGCCGCCGTGTACTCGGCCGTGTTGCGCATAGTCGTAAAGTCCAGCGGCTGGTCGGCGTCGCCCCAATACACCACGCGGCGCGGCCCACTCAGCACCACTGGCGCCTGCCCCGTCAGCAAGTCCGTAAACATGCCATTAAGAATCGAAGTCGCCCGAATCGGCGCCGCATCCAGCCGCTCCTGAAACTCCCGCCGCAAGTCAAAGTTCCGGTTCGCGCCCTCCGGCAAATCCGCAAACTCGGCCGAAAAATCCGACGGAATAAAGCGCGGTACGCCCGCCGCCACGGCCGCTTCCAGCAACCGCGTCTGCGCCTCCACGATAATCCCGCGCAGCCCCGACAAGGCCGACACCACGCAGCCAGCGCCCGCGCAGGCCCGCGTCAGCTCGCTCACGTTGTCCAAGTCAACCTCCACAATTTCCACCCCTTGCAGCCGCAGCGACTCGGCTTCGGCCCTGTGGGCGCTTTCGGGGCGTACCAAGGCGCGCACCGTGCCCCCGCGCTGGCGCAGGTAGTGGGCAATGAGCAAACCCAGGGCGCCGGTTGCGCCGGCCAGTGCGATAGGAGCGGGAGAGGAAATAGGGGAGGAGGGAGTCATCAGGAAAAAGAAATTGCCGGGTAATAGGCTGACGCGCCTGTTACCCGGCAATCGCCCGAAAGGTTATCCGGACAGACGCGCGGAATTGGTATTCCGCGCGTCCAAACGTCTTTACTCGCGGAATACCAATTCCGCACTACTACCCGCCAAACACCTTGCGCAGCAGCGCCGTCGTCCGCGCCACCGGATTCTCCCGAATGTTGGCCTCCTCCTGCGCCACCAGCACAAATAGTCCATCGATGGCCTTGCCGGTAGCGTATTTATTAAGGTCCGTTTCCACGGGCGTCACCAGCGGAATCATATTGTAGCGGGTGCTCAAATCGGAGTAGTAGCGCGTGGCGCCTACCTTATCAAGGCTCTGCTGGATGATGGGCTGGAAGGCCGTAGTAAGCTGCGCCGTAGTGGTGCGCTTGAGGTACTGCGTGGCGGCGTCCTTCTGTCCCGTCAGGATATTCCACACGTCCGAAAACGTCAGGCTCTTAACCGCCGACAGGAAAATCGGCTTCGCTTTCTGGGCCGCATCCTCGGCCCCGCGGTTCAGCGACAGCTCAAACTTATCGACTTGGCTGCCCAGCCCAATGCGGCGCAAAGTCGTGGCCACCTTCTGCGCATCGGGCGGAAAAGGAATGCGAATCAGGCTATTCAGATTAAAGCCGTCTACTTTCGACGCCTGGTCGGCGCCCTTGGTGATGCCCTGAATAAGCGCCTCCTTGAGCCCGCTGGCCGCCTCGGTACTGCTTACTTTCGAGGTCGTGGTCGTCGTGGTTTTCCTGGTGGTCTTGATGGTCGTGGGCAGTGAGAAGCCCCCGATTTTGGGCAGGCTAAACTGGGCCGAAGCACTCGAAACAGTGCCGAAAAACGCTATTGCAAGTAGGAGCAGGGAAGGAGTTTTCATCGGATAAAGGAGTAGAAAGTGAAGCAGCCGGCCCAGCCTGAATGCAAGTCCGGTGCCTGATAACTGCCCGGCCCCGCGCCGTATTCCCGGCGCTCTACCAAGAGCTGCCTTTCACCGACCAAGCCCCGCATTCAGCCGCCCGAAAGCCGGGGGCCTAACCTTGCCGTTTGCTCATCCGTTGAACCGCTACTTACCCATTTCCCCATGAAAAAACTTCTTCCCTTCGCTCTCACGGCCACCCTCGCGCTGGGTAGCGCCCCCGCCACCCAGGCCCAAAAAGCCCCCTCGCCTTACAAAACCAGCTTTGCCGTCGACGGCTCCATTATCCTCGGCGAGGGCCTACTCAGCGGTCTGGGCCTCTACCTAGTGCAGCAGAAGAGTGGCCTGAATGAGGCCGGGCAAGCCCTGCTCAACAAAAACGACGTGCCGAAAATCGACCGATGGTCGGCCGGCTGGTACAGCGACGACTGGCAGCTGGCCAGCGACCTGGGCTGCTATCCCACGCTGGTAATTGCCCCCGCCCTGCTGGCCCTCAACGATAACGTGCGCGGCCGCTACGGCCAGATGCTGGGCCTCTACGTGCAAACCGTGCTGGGCGCCGATGCCCTCTTCACGATGAGCGTGGGCACCACCACCCGCTACCGGCCTTACCTCTACGGCACGGAGGGCGGCAGTGGCCGCGGCGGCAAAATTGCCACCAACTCGTTCTTTGCCGGCCACACGGCCCACACCGCCGCCGCCACCTTCTTCGCCGCCAAGGCCATGCACGACTTCAACCCCGGCTACCAGGGCGAGGCCTTCGTGTGGACGGCCGCGGCCGCCGTGCCGGCCTTTGTGGCTTATTCGCGCATCAAGGCCGGCAAGCACTTCCTCACCGACAACCTCGTGGGCTACACCGTGGGTGCCGGCCTGGGCATCCTGGTGCCCCAGCTCCACAAAACCGGTGAGAAAATGGGCGCCTCGCTCGTGCCCATCCAGGGCGTCAACGCCAACGGCTACGCCTACAGCGGCCTGCTGCTGACGAAGAAACTGTAAAGAGTTATGAGTTACGAATTATGAGTTTTGAGTTGAGCGTTCAATCAACTCAAAACTCATAATTCGTAACTCATAACTCATTTTCACGCTTCCCGCACGAAGCGAATCAGCTCGCGCACCTGGTTAAGGAAGCGGGCATCTTCGGAGAGCTTGGCGATTTCGGTAGTGGTCTGACGGGTCAGGGCCTCGTGCTCGCGGGCGTTGCGGCGGGTAAGCTCGTCGAGTTGGTTGTCGAGTTGGGTAAGGCGGTTTTGCAGGGCGTTGAGCAGGCGCTGCCGGGCGGCGGCCTGCGAGTCCTCGTTGCTTTCGTCGAGCGCGTAGCATAGGGACTCCGTTTGGCTTTCGAGCTCCTGCACGCGGGTGCGCAGCTCCATCACATCTTCGCGGGGGTACTGAAACTGCTGGACCATGTTGCGCAAACGGCTGCTGAGGTGCTCGTAGGCCCGCTGGGCCGGGCGGGCGAAGGTGAGGGCCAGCGCCGCGATGGCCGCCGGGTAGCCCACCGCCACCAGCTGTAGCCGTGCCAGCACAAACAGCAGCAGCGCCGTACCCAGGTGCAGCGCAATGGCCAGCCACTTGAAGCGCGAGGCCAGCCGCCGGGCGTAGGCCACCGATTCTTCGGGCACGGCAATGCCGTTTTCGCGGGAGATGCGGGCCTCCTCCAGCACGTCGAGGGCGGCGAAGTGCGTGTTCCAGGGCAAAATGGTCACCACGGCTAGCCACCACACAATAGCCACGCCCACCAGCCAGTCAATCAAGCTGCCGACGCCAACGTGCAGCCACTGCAGGCCAAAAAACGTGAGAAGCACCAGCACCACCAAGGCCACCAGCGAAACGATAAAGCCACCAAACGACATAAGAGAGGAAGGAGTAAGGGTAAGAGAAAGTAGGGGCGCCAGCCGGCCCCGGTTGCCCAACCGAAAAAAAACCAGGGCCAGCTAACAATAAATGTACTGGCTGCCGCCGTTATGGCCGGGCCGTCGGGGCATTCGTCCCGCCGGCTTCTCGCATGAAACTCCTGTTTTCGCTCAGTTTGCTGCTGATGACCAGCCTGCGCGGTTGCCTCGCCCAGACACCGCCCGCCGAGGCCCCCGCCAACCCGCCGCTGACGCCCGCGCCGTACTCGGCCCCGGTGTACCGGGCCACGCTGCACCACTTTGAGGCGCGGCGGCAGCGGCTGGCGGCGCGCTACAAGCGGGCCACCACACCCGCCGCCCGGGCCGCCCGGCTGGCCGAGGCGCGCACGCTATTCCTGACGGCGCTGGACAGCACCATCTTCCCGGCCTGGGAGGGCACCGCCTGGGAGTTCTACGGCCAGACCTGGGAGCCGCGCCAGGGAAGCATTGCCTGCGGCTACTTCGTTACCACCACTTTGCACCACGCCGGCCTGCGCCTGCAGCGCACCCTGCTGGCCAAGCAAACCTCCGAAACCATCATCAAAAACCTGTGCACTGAAACCCACATCCACCGCTACCGGGGCCTGAGCCGGACGGACTTTGTGCAGCAGGTGCGGCAGCAGGGCCCGGGCCTCTACGTGGTGGGGCTCGATTTCCACGTGGCCTTCCTGCGGGTGCGCGAGGGCGGCGCCGTGCAGATGGTGCATTCCACTTACCTCGACCCCGGGACCGTGGTGCGCGAAGCGGCTGAGGGCAGCGAGGCGCTGGTATCGAACTACCGGGTGCTGGGCAAAATATCGGCCGACGATGCACTGCTGCGCAACTGGTTGCTGGGCCGGGCGCTGGTGGCACGCGGGGCCACGGTAAAAGCTGAGTGAGTTATGAGTTTTGAATTACGAGTTATGAGTTTTTAACAGGGCAACTCATAACTCATAATTCAAAACTCATAACTTATTTCACCGGCAGGCTCTGCACCATGCCGTTCACCTTATCCACCTCGAAGCGGGCGCGGTTGGGCATGCGCTTGGCCCAGTCGGTGCGGGGCACCAGCACCTGCCAGTGCGTGTCCACATCCACCACGCGGGCCGAGTCGACGACGTAGAGCTGGGCGTCGGGCTGGCCCTGGAGGTAGCGGGCCACGGCGGCGCGGGCTGCGGCGTGGTCGGTCACGGCTGTGGAGGGGGCGGCGGCTGGCGGCGCGGCTTCCGTGGTGGGGTTGTCGGTGGTGGTTTCGGTGGCGGCGGGCTGGCAGGCGGCAAACGTGGCGGCCAGCGCCAGCAGCGGCAGGAGGGAGGAGGTACGCATAAGTGCAAAGCTAGAAACAGTGGGCGTGTACGAGAAGACCAAACAGCCGTTTCTTTGTTTAGCCGCTTACCAATCTGTTTCTATGACTGCTGAACCCGTTTTGACGCCCGCCCGGCTGGCCGCGGCCTATTCCTACGCCACCTACCGCCAACTTATTGATAACCTGTTGGCCGAAGGCCGCACCACCGGCCCCAATCAGTCAGAGTCCCTCACGCACTACACCCAGCTGAACGTGCAGCGCATGGAGCGCCTCGACAAAACTACCAAGCTGCTGCCGGAGCTGGCCACGGCAGCGGCCCAGGTGCCCGGCCACTACGAGTGGCTCGTCATCACCGAGGGCTGGTGCGGTGATGCGGCCCAAATAGTGCCCGTGCTGGAGGCTGTGGCCCGGGCCAGCGGCGGCCGCATTCGCACGCACTACCTGCTGCGCGATGAGAACCCCGACCTCATGGACCGCTACCTTACGCGGGGCGGTCGGGCCATCCCGAAGCTGGTGGTGCTGGCGGCGGATACGTTGATTGAAGTTGCCGAATGGGGCCCCCGCCCGGTTATTGCCCAAACGCTGTATTGGGAGCTCAAAAACCAGCACCTGCCTTACGAAGACCTCGCCACGGCCCTGCACACCTGGTATGCCAAAGACAAAACCCGCAGCACCCAGCAGGAGCTGCTGGCGCTACTGCGCAGGCTCCATTCGCCAGCGGCGGCGTAACTTGAGGCACGTTTTACCACCCAATATTTCTTTAGTGAAACACTCCTACTTCCGGGGCTGGCTGCTGTTGCTGCTGGCCACTGCCTTCACCGCCCAGGCCCAGCTGGAGCCGGCGGCGCAGTACACCACCCTCACGCCCGCCCAGCTGATGGCCTGGACGAGCACCGGCGCCACCGCCCTGCCCGCTAACGTGAGCACCGTGCCCCTGGCCACCCGCCAGAACTCGCTCGCCGCCCAGCTCAACCCCAACCAGAGCTTCAGCGCGAAGGTGAACTGGTGCCCCGATGGAATGAACAACTTCGTGGGCTACCTCAACGAGCAGCCCCGCTTCAACCTCTACAACTTCACCCACTGGCAGTACATCGACGTATTGACGTGGTTTGCCAGCCCCGTCGGCATCCCGTGCCGGCCCTGGACCGAGGCCGCCCACCGCAACGGCGTCAAGATTATCGGTACCATCTTCACCGATGCGGCCGGCTTTAATACCCTGCTGCAGCGCGATGCCGCCGGCAACTACATCGGGGCGCAGAAGCTGGTGGACGTGGCCAACTACTACGGCTTCGACGGCTGGTTTTTCAACGAAGAATCGCAGCTGACCGCCACCCAGGCCACCGAGCTGATGAACCTGCTCAAGCGCCTGCAGGCCATTAAGCCGGCTGGCATGGAAATTCACTGGTACGACTCGATGCTGCCCAACGGCCGCATTGCGTACCAGAATACGCTGAACACTGCCAACGCCCCGCTGCTGCAGGACGGCACCGCCCGCGTGAGCGACGCCATTTTCACCAACTACTTCTGGCAGGGCGCTACTACGTTCAATACGGCCGTGGCTACTGCCAACAGCTTGGGCCGAAGCCCCTTCGACGTATACACCGGCGCCGATGTGTGGCCCGGCCGCAACCCTCAGCAGCTGTTTAACCAAACCACCTGGCTCGATAACTACTACACCAACGCCAACCCCGCCCAGCCCCGCACCTCGCTGGCCGTATTTGCGCCCAACATCACCTTCAACTCGGGCCTCACCAACTTCAACAACGACGCCGGCGACTACGTCAATTTCTACCGCGCCGAGCAGCGGCTGTTTGCGGGCAACGACTACGACGTGACCACCGCCGACGCCAGCGGCTGGAAGGGCTTCGGCCATTTCGTGCCCGTGCGCAGCGCCATCAATACGCTGCCCTTCGAAACCAACTTCTGCGTGGGCCAGGGCAAAATATTCGCCAACAATGGCGTGGTCGTGGCCCACGAGTGGACGAACATGGCCCAGCAGCGGCTGCTGCCCTCGTGGCAGTGGGCCAAAACCGGCGCCAGCACCGTGAGTGTGGGCTTCGATTTTAACCGCGCCTGGTACGGCGGCAACTCGGTGGCGCTGGCCGGCTCGCTGGCCGCCGGGGCCACGGCCACTGTAAAGCTCTACCAAACCAAGCTCACCTTGCAGAACTCGGTGAGCGTGGATGTAACGTACAAAGCTGCCACTGCCGGTCCCAGCAACGCCAAGCTGGCTTTGTATTTCAGCGACGACCTTAACAACCCGACACTGTTTGATTTGCCCGCCGTGACGGATACGCTCTGGACGACGACGAGCTACACGCTGACGGGCCTCGCCGCTGGGCGCGAGCTGGCCATTGTGGGGGTGCAGGCTACCTCGGCCACGGCCGTAGCCAGCTTCCGCACCAACCTGGGCAACCTGCGGATTTACAACGGCACCATCGCTCCGAGCCGCCCCACGGCCGCCTTCACCGCCAACAGCACTACCGTGCTGACCGGCCAGCCGGTGCAACTGGCCAACGCCTCCGTTGGCGCCACGTCCTTCACCTGGACCTTTGACGGCGGCACGCCCGCCAGCAGCACCGCCGTGCATCCCACCGTAACCTACGCCACGGCCGGCACCTATGCCGTGAAGCTGCGGGCCGAAAACGCCACCGGCCGCGACTCGCTCACCCGCACCAGCTACATCACCGTGACCACCGCGCCGCCGGCCGGCCGCAACACCTCGTTGCGCCTCGACGGCAGCAGCAAGTATGCCGAGGCGGGTACCATCGACCTGGGCAATGGCTCGGGGCTGAGCCTGGAGTGCTGGGTGAAAGCCAACACGTTTAAGGTTACCAACCCCTACATCTCCAGCCTGCTGGGCATGGAGGATGGCGGCAGCAACACCGCGCTGCTGCGCCTGGGCGATGCCGGAATCGACGCCAACCAGGTGCAGTTTGTGCTGCAGGTGGCCAATGCCACGCGCAAGGTGACTTCGGCAACGCGCCTCACGGCCGGTACCTGGTACCATATCGCGGCCACCTACGATGGCCGCACGATGCGCCTCTACATCAATGGCGTGCAGGATGCCTCGTTCGGGGCCATTGGCTTTCCGGTGGCTAATGCGCCGTTCTCGCTGGGCCGCAACAACTCCAGCCCCCGCATCCTGGACGGCTGGCTCGACGAGATGCGCGCCTGGACCCGCGCCCTGACGCCGGCCGAAATAGCCGCCAACGCCTGCAACGTGCCCCCGGCCTCGATGGCCGGCCTGGCCGGCTACTGGCGCTGCAACGACTCGCCCGCCCTGGCGGCCATCGACGGCTCGGGCAACGGCCACACCGCCCGCTTCGTGGGCCTCACGGCGGCCGACTGGTCGCTGGACGTGCCCACCGTCTGCGGCACCATCGCGGGTGTGCGCAACGGGCAGTCGGCCACCGGCCCGCGGCTGGCCATCCTCGGCAATCCGGCTACCGGCACCGAGGTGGAAGTAGAGGTGAGCCGCGCCGCTGGCCAGCCCGCCACCCTGCGCCTGCTCAACAGCCTGGGCGCCGTGGTGCTCACCCGCGAAGTGAAACCCGGCTCCGACGCCGCCCGCTACACGCTGCCGCTGCACGTGGCCCCCGGCATTTATCTGCTGGAACTGCGCACGGCCCTCGGCACCACGAGTGCCAAGCTGCTGAAAGAATAAGGCTTTAAGTTAAACGTAAAAACCCTGACTTCTGCTAGAGGTCAGGGTTTTTACGTTTAACTTAAACGTTCCCCGCACTGCCAGCAAAACGCCGCCTCGGGCCGGTGGCCGGTGGCCTGGCAGTGTGCGCAGGCGGCCTGCTTATACGCCGGGGCCGCCCCCGCCCCGTTGGGCAGCACCATCTGGGCCGACACGATGCCGGTGGGTACGGCAATGATGGCGTAGCCCATAATCATGAGCAGGGAGGCCAGGGTCTGACCCGCTATCGAGACGGGCGAAATGTCGCCGTAGCCCACCGTGGTCACCGTCACGATGGCCCAATAGATGCTTTTCGGAATGCTGGTGAAGCCGTGCTGGCCGCCTTCTACCACGTACATCAGAGCCCCAACCACCGTGGCCAGCGTGAACACGGCCGTGAGAAAAACGAAGATTTTGAAGCGGCTGGCCTTGAGCGCGGCCACGATAAACTCGCCCTCGCCCATGAAGCGGCCCAGCTTGAAAATGCGGAATACCCGCAGCAGCCGCAGGATGCGAATGACCAGCAGATACCGGCTGCTGGCCAGCGCCAGCGCCGCCACCGTGGGCACAATGGCCAGAAAATCAATAATGCCCAGCAAGCTGAAGGCGTAGGCCAGCGGCCGCCGCACCACCAGCAGCCGCAGCCCGTACTCGACGATAAACAGCAGGGTGAAAAACCACTCCACCGCCCGCAGGTAGGGCCCGTACTGCGCCGTGATGCTGCGCACGCTGTCGAGCATCACCGTGAGCACGCTCAGCACGATGGCTACCAGCAGGGCCGCGTCGAAGAGCCGCCCGGCCCGGGTGTCCGACTCGAAAATGACGCGGTAGAAGCTGAGCTGCCAGCCGGGCGTGGTGCTGCGGGGTTCGATTTTCATAAGGTAGGCCAACGGCTGCCCGTGCTTACGGCCCGCGCCGGGCAGGCGTTTCCGACGCCCCCGGCGCGCTCGTCAACGGCCCCGGAAACCCCGCCAATCGTTCCGGAACTGCCTCCAACGCTTCCGGGACGCCCGCCAATCGTTCCGGAAGCTCGCCAATCGTTCCGGAAACGCGTCCAACGCCTCCGGAAGCCCGCCAACGGTTCCGGAAACTCAGCCAACGCCTCCGGAAAGCCCGCCAATGCCTCCGGAAGCTTGCCAATCGTCCCGGGAACGCCGCCAACGCCTCCGGAAGTCCGCCAACGCCTCCGGAAGCTTGCCAATCGTCCCGGAAGCTCGTCCAACGCATCCGGAAGCTTGCCAATCGTTCCGGAAGCTTGCCAACGCTTCCGGAAGGGTATTCAACGGGTGCGGGGGCCGGTTCGGCGGAAGTGCTGAAACCGGCTTACTGCCCGGAAAGGCGGCCGATGCACTCGGCGGCCGTGCAAAGATGCCCGCCTTTAGCCCGCAAATCGGCCTGGGCGGCGGCAAAGCCCTCGGCGCTGATGGCCCGGGTGGCATCGGTGATGACGGTGGTGGCAAAGCCTTCGGCCAGCGCATCGAGGGCCGAGAAGTACACGCAGTAGTCGGCAGCCAGGCCGGCCAGGTACACCTGCGTCACGCCGCGGCCGCGCAGGTAGTCGGCCAGGCCGGTGCTTTTGCGGTGGCCGTTGTCGAAAAAGGCGCTGTAGCTGTCGATGTCCACGCTGGTGCCCTTGCGGAAAATAGCCTCCACGGCCTCCAGGTGCAGGGCGGGGGCCAGCTCGGCGCCGGGGCGGCCCTGCTCGCAGTGGTCGGGCCAGAGGGTCTGGGGCAGGCCGTGCAGCTCGATTTGCTCGAACACCTGCCGGCCGGGGTGGCTGCTGGCAAAGCTGTGGTGGCCCGGCGGGTGCCAGTCCTGGGTGGCCACCACGAGGTCGAAGTGCGGCTGCAAGGCGTTGACCAGCGGCAGAATGGCGTCGCCGTCGGGCACGGCCAACCGGCCGCCGGGCAGAAAATCAGTTTGAATGTCAATCAACAGTAGCGCTTTCATACGTAGGTAGGGGATGGGGGCGAGCAAGGCCCCGGGTAAAGCATTTTGGGAGGTATTACGTTTAACCGGCTGCTATCGTCTTTTCTTATGAGTGATTATTCTGCGCCCATCGCCCTGATTACCGGGGCCACGTCCGGCATCGGCCGCGTCACGGCTATCGAGCTGGCCCGGCGCGGCTACTGCGTGGTGCTGCTGGCCCGCAGCGCCGACAAAGCCGCTGCCGTGCAGGCCGAAATTGCCGCCCTGCCCGGCGCCGCGCCCGCCGAGGTGCTGCTGGCCGACCTCGCCGACCTGGGGCAGGTGCGCTACGCCGCCGCCCAGTTCAACGCCCGCTACCCGCGCCTCGACGTGCTGCTAAACAACGCCGGCCTCATCCTCGACGCCCGGCGCCAGACCTCACCCGACGGCTACGAGCTGGGGCTGGCTACCAACTACCTCGGCCCGTTTCTGCTTACGGCCCTGCTCCTCGACAAACTGCGCCAGAGCCCCGCCGCCCGCATCGTCAACGTGGCTTCCGAAGCCTACCACCTGGCCCGCCCGCAGCTCGACGACTTGCAGGCCGAACGCCACTACGGCGCCGCCCGGGTGTATGCTAATACCAAGCTCTTCAACATCCTCTTCACCCAGGAGCTGGCCCGGCGGCTGCGCGCCCACGGCATCGCCAACGTCACTACCAATGCGCTGCATCCGGGCGTCATTGCCAGCGGGTTCGGCGGGCAGTCGGGCAACTGGCTGGCGCGGCTCATTCAGCTGGCCCGGCCCTTCCTGCGCACCGCCGAGGAGGGCGCCCAAACCAGCATTTACCTGGCGACCGATGCCCGCGTGGCCGACGTCAGCGGCGGGTATTTCTCGGATAAAAAGCCGGTGGCCGTGCGGCACTCTTTCAACACCCCCGCCAACGTACGGCAACTGTGGGAAGCCACCGAGGAGTTAGTAGGAGTGGGGCTGCTGGCTTGAGCGGGGCTATTCTATCTGCTTGGCAAAGACGCGGTGGATGTTATTTGGGCGTGCGCGGCTGCTTTTCTGCGCTCCGCATGCCGCATATGGGCCCGGGGCCGCGCATCTTTGCGTTTCTACCCCCTTCCCTATGCAGTCTGCCCGTACCGTTTTGCTGGTCCGGCCCGCCCGCTTTGCCTTCAATGCAGAGACGGCGGCCTCCAATCATTTTCAGCGTTTACTAGCCGGCCTGAGTGCCGATGAAATTCACCGGCGAGCCTGCACCGAGTTCGATAACGTGGTGCACCAGCTGCGCGCCCGCCAGGTAAACGTGCTGGTGGTGGAGGATACGCCCGCGCCGCCCAAGCCCGACGCCATCTTCCCCAACAACTGGCTGAGCACCCACGCCGATGGCCGGGCGCTGCTCTACCCACTGCATGCCCCCAACCGCCGCCCCGAGCGGCGCGCCGATGTGCTGGAAACGTTATCCCAGCAGTTTCAGCTGCGCGAAATCGTTGATTTCTCGGGCCACGAAGCCGAAAACCACTTCCTGGAAGGCACCGGCAGCATCATTTTCGACCATCGGCACTGCATTGCCTACGCCTGCCTCTCGCCCCGCACCGATGCCGGCCTGCTGGGCGAAGTGGCCGGGCTGCTCGACTACCGGCCGCTGGTGTTTCACGCCACCGATGCCCAGGGCCAGGCCATCTACCACACCAATGTGATGCTCTGCATCGGGGCCGAATTCGCCGTTGTGTGCCTGGAAAGCATTCGCAACGAAGCCGAACAGCAGGCCGTGGCGGAGTCGTTGCGCCGCACCGGCCACGAGCTTATCCCCATCACGCTAGCCCAGGTGGCGCGCTTCGTGGGCAACATGCTCACCCTGCAGCCCGCCACCGGCCGCGAGCTGCTGGCCATGTCGCAAAGTGCCTTCGAGGCCCTGGCGCCGGAGCAGCGCACCCTGCTCGAACGCTACTGCGAGATGCTGCCGCTGCCCATCCCCACCATCGAAACCATCGGCGGTGGCAGCGTGCGCTGCATGCTGGCGGAGGTATTTTTGCCAGCGAAGAATTTATAAACCTGACCAGCCGCTTTGCGGCGGTTAGCCGACTGTAGTAGGGCCATCCAGGCGCGTGCGGGGCAGGGCCGTGGGGTAGTGCCGCTGAATGAAACCGACCAGGTGCTCGCGCACGGCGCAGCGCAAATCGAAGGCCCGGCCGGCGTCGGCCGCACTCACGAGCAGGCGCAGCTCCATCGTTTTCTCCTTCGAATCGGTGACTTGCAGGGCGCACACGCGCTGGTCCCACAGCGGCTGCTGGGCCACGAAGTGCTGCAGCTCCTGGCGCACGGCCTCCACGGGCAGCGTGTAATCGACGTACAGAAACACCGTGCCGATAAGCTGCGAGGTAGTGCGCGACCAGTTCTGAAAGGGCTTTTCGATGAAGTAGTTGAGCGGCAGCACCAGCCGCCGCTCGTCCCAGATGCGCACCACCACATAGGTGAAGGTGATTTCCTCCACGCGGCCCCACTCGCCCTCCACCACCAGCACATCGTCGATGCGGATGGGCTGGGTGAAGGCAATCTGGAAGCCCGCCAAGAAGTTGCTGATGGAGCGCTGCGCCGCCAGGCCCACAATTACGCTCAGAATGCCGGCCGAGGTGAGCAGCCCGGCCCCGAGTTTACGCACCGTAGCAAAGCTCATCAAAATAAGGCCGATGGCAAACAGAATGATGAGCGACAGCACCACCTTTTGCACGAACTGCAGCTGCGTGAGCAGCTTGCGCACCCGGAGGTTATCGGCCTGCTCAATCTGGTAGTGGTGCCGCACCACGTCCTGCGCCACGCGCAGGGACCGCGCCAGCACCCAGGCAAAGGTGCTGATAAGGCTGATTTCCAGAATGCGGCGCATCACCTCGCGGGCCGCCGGCCCCAGCGGAGCCAGCGGCAGCACCAGCGACAGCACCAGCACCGGCAGAAAAAACGCCGTAGCCCGCCCCAGGTGCCGGGCCACCGACGGCGCCAGCACCGCCCCCGGCTTGCGGCGGCAGTACGCCCGCAGCAGGGCAAACAGGATGACTTTCACCAAAAAGCCGCCCAACAGGCCCCCTGCCAGCACGCCCAGCGTGGTCAGAACCTCCGGGAAATTCTCAAAAAGCTGGTGTAGCAGTTCGCTCACTTTCTTCATACGCAATGGGTTGTTTCTACTTTGCCTCCTCCGGCCCAGACTGGTCGCTCACGGTTTCTACGGGGCGGCCAAGCCGGCGGTCGAGCCAGGTCATGACGGGTGTGGCAAGCACCCCGTGCAGCACTATCGAAACCAGCACCACGAACCCCGTGATGGCCCACAGCTGCCGGGCCTGCGGAAAATGAGCGTGTTGCAGCGCAAATGCGATGTAAAACAGCGAACCGATACCGCGGATGCCGAAACCCGAAATCACCCAGCGCTCGGTTATCGACAGGCGCGAGCCCAGTAGCGTGAGCATGCCCAGGGCCGGCCGCACCACCAGCACCAGCAGCAGGCCCAGCGCTGCCCCCTGCCAGGTGAGGGCGCGCAGCAAACCGCCGGCAATGGCGGCGCCGAGACAAGTCAGAATCACCACGATAAACAGGCGCTCGAGCTGGTCCGAAAACGTATGCATCTGCTTGTGATACTCGTGCTTCCGTTCCTTGCTGCGCACCGTGATGGCGGCAATGAACACGGCCAGGAAGCCATAGCCGTGCAGCAGCTCGGTGCCCGCATAGCTGATGAGCGTGATAGCCAGCGCCACAAAGCCGTAGCCGGCCGGCTTGAGCTGCATCTTGGCGGGCAGCTTGAAAATGAGGTAGGCCAGCAGCTGCCCCGACAGCCAGCCGGCCGCCAGCCCCACCACCAGGCGGTACAGCAAATCCTTCCACAGCCAGTGCAGCAGCACTTCGCCCAGCGACAGAGACCCGGGCAGCAAGGCAATAGCCAGCAGCACAAACGGAAACGCCAGGCCATCATTAAGCCCTGCCTCGCCGGTGAGGGCGAAGCGCACGGGGTCTTCGTGGCCCTCGTCGGGCTTGCCGAGTTTTATCTGCACGTCGCCGGCCAGTACGGGGTCGGTAGGGGCGAGGCTGGAAGCCAGCAGCAGAGCCGAAGCCGGGGCCAGCGCCACCAGCCACCAGCCTAATACCGCCAGCACCGCAATCGAGAGCACCATCAGGATGCCCACCAGTCGCAACGGCGTAGCCCAGGTGCGCCACGAAAACCGGTGGTCGATTTTAAGACCCGTGCCGGTGAGCGCCACAATCACGCACAGCTCAGTGAGATGCGTGGCGATGGCCTGGTGCTGGCTGGGGTCGGTGTTGGGGAAAGGGAAGGGCAGGATAAAGGCTAACATCCCCAGCCCGATGTACAGAATGGGGTACGACAGCGGGTACTTTTCCAGCAGCGAGGGCAGCCAGGCCACTCCCAGGATGGCTACGCCAATCAACAGTAATAAAATGGCATAAAGCGTCATGTAGCACCACAATAGTTCGTGGGCTATACGCAACTCCGGCGAAAGCAACGACTAGGCCGGATAGAATAGCCAAAACCAACTGCTAAAAAAAGGCAGTGCGCTAGGATTATGGCCGAAACGCTGGCTAGCTTTGAGCCGATTATGCGCCTGCCCCTGCCTTTTTGCTGCCCGTCTGGGTTTACTCTTGCGTTGCGCCTGTTGTTCGTGCTGTTGCTGGGCACTGGCAGCGTGTTCCGGGCTGCCGCTCAGGCGCCCGACTACCTGCCGTACTACTCGAAGGATACGTTGCGCGTGGCGCAGCTGGCTGCAACCCAGCGTGCGGCCGTGAAAACCTACTTCGCGCTGCCCAAAGAAGGCAACAGCGCCTACCGCGACCACTACCGCCAGGTGGTGCAGGAGGCCGCCCGCGACGTGTACAACTCCATTCGCTACTCGGCCCTGCTCGACCCTGTGATAGAGCCCTTTGTGCAGCAGGTATTTGCCCGTATTCTAAAGGCCAATCCGCAACTGCCTGCCGGCACCCGGCTGGTGCTCACCCGTAACCCCGAGCCCAACGCCCACGCCGTGGGCAACGGCATCGTGATGCTCAACGTGGGTTTGCTGCCGCGCCTCGAAAATGAAAGCCAGCTCGCCTTCATCCTGTGCCACGAACTGGCACACGTGGCCTGCCACCACATGGAAAATGGCTTGCACGAACACCTCACCACGCTGCACAGCAAGGACATGAAGCGCGAAATCCGGCGCATCATCGACTCGGAGTACAACATCAGCTCCCAGATAAAGGCCCTCGCCCTGGGCTTTTCCCTGAACACCAACTATCACCGCCGCCGCCACGAAAAGCAGGCCGATTCGCTGGGCTACGTGCTGCTGGCCCGCACCACCTACGACGCCCCGCAGGCCTACCGCGCCCTGCAGCTGCTCGATACCATCGACGAGCCCGAAACCACGGCCTCGCTGCCGCTGGCCAGTTACTTCAGCTGCGCCGATTTCCCCAAAACCTTCGCGCCGGTGCCGGACAAGCCTACGTCCATCTTCACGGTGCAAAAGACGGCTACGGCCTTGGAAACTACCGACACGCTCAAATCGCACCCCGACTGCGCCAAGCGCATGCGCTTCCTGCACACGCTGGCGCAGGGCCGGGTGGCCGAGGGTCCGCAGCCAGCCAGCTCGCCTGAGTTTGCGCGCATCCGATACGTCAGCCGGCTGGAGGTCATTCAAAGCTGGTTTGACTATGATTGCTACGACCACGCCCTGTTTGAGGCGCTGCTGCTGCTGCCTCAGCAGCCCGGCAACGCCTACCTGCACTCGGTAGTGCAGTTGAGCTTGTACGAGTTGCGCCAGCACCTGCAGGACCACACCTACAGCGAAGTAGTATCGAATAAATCAACCCGCAACCCGAAAAATTTCAACGAGTTGATTCACGTGCTGCACGGCCTGAGCTACGACGATTTCCGGGGCCTCAGCACCTGCTTTGCCCAGGCAACGGGCGCCGCCCCCGCCGCGCCCGCCGACGAATACGCCCTGGCCGCCCGCTACGCCAGCACCTCGCTGACCAGTGAAGCTACCGCCGCCGTCGTGCTCAAAGAGCAGTACCAGAAACAATATTCCGGCGGCAAATTCGATAAGCTATTGTTCCCGGCGCCTGCTAAGGCAGTGCGCCGCTAGCGAAAAGCTGTCACAACTCCCCACTCCACCAATTTATCATTCCACCAATCCACCCATTTATCTTTCAAACCTTTACTTCATGTTTTTTACCAAGCATTCGGCCCTGACGGCCGTCTTCGCCCTTGCCGTCGCCGCGGCATCGGCCCAAACCAAAACCGTGGACGGCATCCAGAACATGCGCCATTCGGCCTTGTCGCCCATTTATGCTGGCAATGAGGTCAAAGGCTACCTCATGTTTGGCCGCGGCGACAAAGCCGACCGCAAAAACGACAACTACCTGCTCGACTTCTACGACCAGGACCTGGCGAAAGTCTCCAACGTGACGGTGCAGAAGCCATCCGGCCGCTTCACGCTGCTCGACAACAGCTTCAACGGCTCGGCTTTCGCCTTTTACTTCTTCAACTCGAAGGACGAAACCCTGGAGCTCGAAACCTACGACACCAGCCTGAAAAAGCTGGGCACCAAGGTAATCGGCGAACTGACGAAGGGCGACAAAATGATGATTGCCAATCAGCAGAAGCTCGAAGACCCTTCCGCTGGCGGCATGATGGGCAGCGGTATGAGTTTGTTTCCGGTGCCCGGCCAGGGCTTCGTGCGCAACGGCTACACCGGCCTGATGAAAGGCTACACGCTGGCGATGTACGACGACAAGCTGCAAATGAAATGGCGCGTGACCTCGCCCGAAAACTCGAAGCAGTACGAAACCGTGGGCATCACCGAAGCCAGCGATAAGTACCTGTTGGGCATGATGATGCGCCGAGACGGCCTGATGTCGCGCACAATCAATGCGTCGATGGTAGCGTTCGACGTCGCCACGGGCAAAAAGGTGCTCGACCAGCCCGTTGAAACCAGCAAAACCGAGCAGCTGTCACTCAGCTCGTTTTCCTTCGACCCCGAGAAACGCGAGTTCGTGGCCGTGGGCGAATACTACAAGCCCGACGATAAGCCCTTCGTAAACAAAAGCCTGGGCTTCTACATCAAGCGCTTCAACGAGCAGGGCAAGGTGGTGAGCACCAAAAATTACGGCTGGCAGCGCGAAGTGGCATCCCTGATGCCGGCCGAGGCCAAGCCCAGCCTCGAAGACAACTACGTGAACTACACGCACTCCATCACGAAGGGCGCCGACGGCAAGGTTTATATCGTTTCGGAGCAGTACAAAGTGGTGGGCGACGGCCTGGGCATCGCCATGACCGCCCTGGGCGGCCGCGGCGCCAACGTCACCAAAGGCAAAATCGGCAACCTCTTCGTGTATGAGATTGACCCCCAGGGCAAGCTGACCGGCGTGAAATTCTACGCCAAAGACCCCTCGACGGCCACGCTGCCCGCCGGGTCCAGCTACATGAGCGCCGGCATCATTGGCCACATCATGAAGATGCAGGGTGATTTCGACTACCAGTTCCTGCAGAAAAACGACGCCAATACGCAGTTCAACGCCGTGTATATCAACTTCGACAAGGAGAAAGGCGCCGCCACGAAGCGCGTCATCGGCGACATTGCCTTTGGCAACAACGGCAAGTATGCCGTCGATAAAATCGACATGACCAGCGATGCCAACTACTCCTACCTGTACCCCGCCAAACCGGGCTACGTGATGATTGCCGACTACTACAAAAAGAAAAACCAGCTCGGCATGAAGCTGGTGAAGCTCAACATCTGAGTTAACCTTCAGGTATAGAAAAGCCCGGCCACTGGCCGGGCTTTTTTGTGTTTAATTATTGCAGTTTCCGCTAACAGCAGGTCGTCTCGCTGGGCGCGCTGGGCGCTTGCATGGCCCGCCACTCGTCTTCCAGAATACCCATTTCCACTAGGCTCCAGTATTCGTCGCCGTGCCGGGCCACGTCGCGCATAATGCCCTCCTGCTGAAAGCCCGCCTTGAGGTAGCAGCGAATGGCGGCCTCATTAAACGTATAGACTCCCAGGCTGATACGGTGCAGCTTCAATTCCTCGAAGCCCACCCGGAGCAGCGCCTTTATCATCTTGGCGCAGATGCCCCGGCCGCGCTCGGCCTGGCTGCCCACTAGCACCCTCGTGATGCGCCCGGAGTTGTCGCGCTGGCTGATGCTGCCCAGCGAAATGTGGCCCACCACGGTTTCGGTTTTGCTATCAATGGCCTTATACACAAACACCTCGGGCCGGGTGAAGTCGTTAGCGCCTTCCAGGTACCACACCAGCGATTCCTCCGTTAGTGGAAACGAGAACAGTGAGCCCGACCATTCTTTCATCAGCCGCTCGTCGTTAATCCACTCGATGAGCTGGTTGAAATCGTCGGGGGTGAAGGGCTCGAGGCGAATCATTGGCGGGGAAAAAGGAGGGGCCGGCCGCCTTGCTACCGCGCAAGGCCACCGGCCCGAAAAATTCGGATTGCAAACCTAAGCCCAACCGCAGCTATTTGTTCGCTACCGGCGCCACATTCAGCCCCAACACCTCGTGCGTGAAGCTGCGAACCTCGGCCAGCAAGGCCGGGTTGTCGTTGAGCGACTGGCCGAACGAGGGAATCATGCGCCGCCATTTCTCCTGCCACTCGGGCCAGGCTGCCTGCTCCGGAAAGCAGCGCTGAATAAGGCTAATCATAATGCTGACGGCCGTAGATGCGCCCGGCGAGGCCCCCAGCAACGCCGCCAGCGAACCATCGGCTGCACTCACCACCTCGGTGCCGAATTCGAGTACGCCGCCTTCCTTGTCGTCCTTTTTGATAACCTGCACGCGCTGTCCGGCCATGGCCAGCTCCCAGTCTTCGGGGTGAGCGTTAGGCATATACTCGCGCAGGGCGGCCAGCCGGTCGGCGTCCGTCTGCCGCACCTGGTTGATGAGGTAACGGGTGAGCGGGATGTTTTTCCAACCCGCAATGAGCATCGGTCGCATGTTGCCCAGCCGGATGGACAGCGGCAAATCCAGAAACGAGCCCTGCTTCAGAAACTTGGTGCTAAAGCCCGCGTAGGGCCCAAACAGCAGCTCGCGCTGCCCGTTTATCATGCGCGTATCGAGGTGGGGTACCGACATGGGCGGCGAGCCCACGGCCGCCTTGCCGTACACTTTGGCGTCGTGGCGCTCAATTACTTCGCGATTGGTGCAGCGCAGCCACTGCCCGCTCACCGGGAAGCCCCCGAAGCCCTCGGCTTCGGGAATATCGGATTTTTCGAGCAGCGGCAGCGAGCCGCCGCCCGCGCCGATAAACACGAATTTACCGTCGATTTTTAGCTCCTCGTCGTTCACGCGTTGCTTAGCCTTCACGCGCCAGCCGCCGTTTTTGCGCTTCAGGCTTTCCACCTCGTGGTTGAAGTAAAAAGTGACGCCCGGCATGTCCTGCAGCAGCGTAAACATGCCCCGCGTGAGCGAGCCAAAGTTTACATCGGTACCCAGCGCCATGCGCGTGGCGGCCACCGTCTGGCCGGGCGGGCGGCCTTCCATCACCAGCGGCACCCAGCCGCGAATCTGCTGCGAATCAGTGGAATGCTCCATACCCGCGAACAGCGGCGACTGCGTGAGCGCGGCGTGGCGCTTACGCAGATATTCCACGTTGTCATCGCCCCACACGAAGCTCATGTGGTCGATGTGGTTGATGAAGCGGCCCAACTCCTTCACCTGGTACTGCTGCGCCAGGTAAGCCCAGAACTGCTTCGATACCTCAAACGACTCGGCAATGCCGATGGCCTTGCTGATATCGATGGAGCCGTCGGGCCGTTCGGGGGTGTAATTCAGCTCGCAAAAGGCAGAGTGGCCGGTGCCGGCGTTGTTCCAGGCGTCGGAGCTTTCGGCGGCCGCCACGTCGAGGCGCTCGATGATGGTGATGCGCAAATCGGGCTGTAGTTCTTTCAGCATCATGCCGAGCGTGGCGCTCATGATGCCGGCACCAATGAGGATAATATCGGTGGGGGCCGGGGTAGGGGAGAAATCGGGATTCATCGCAAACAAAGAGGCGGAAAATTCAAAAGCAGTACGAAAAAACACACGGGGAGTGAGGTTTTTGGGGAGAAAGTAATTATTTTATCCCCCACAATCGTTACCGGTAACGATTGTGGAAATAAATATTTTGCCGGGCGTTTTTTTTCTCCGATTATCTACCTATCATTGTCATAATCAAAGGCCGATGAAAAGCTCGCTTTTCTGTGCCTCGCTCCCGAAAAGGGTTGCGGAAACGTATGTGAAAATGGAAATAGAAATGGAAAATGGACGCAAAGGTGCCGGGCCCTGCCCGGCATTTTTGTTTGGGGTCGGCAAGGCATAAGGCGCGGCGGCGCTACCTTGCGGCATGTCTCCCGAAGCCGACAATCTGCCCCTGCTGAGCCTGCCCACCCGCGCCGACGCGGCCGACCCCGCCACCCTGCGCCTGCTTATCCTCTATACCGGCGGCACCATCGGCATGACCGTGAACCACGCCGGCGAGCTGGTACCCATGCAGTTCGAGCGCATCGAGCACAAGATGCCCGACCTGCAGCGCTTCCCCCACCACCTCACGCTGCTCTCGCTGCCCGAGCCCTTCGACAGCAGCAACGTCACGCCCGCCGACTGGCTGTTCCTGGCCCAGCTCATCGGCCGGCACTACGCCGATTTTGACGGCTTCGTCATTCTGCACGGCACCGATACGATGGCCTATTCGGCCGCCGCGCTCAGCTATTTGCTTGAAAATCTGGGCAAGCCCGTGGTGTTTACCGGCGCCCAGGTGCCGGCTGGCCGCTCCCGCTCCGATGCCCAGCGCAACCTTATTTCGGCGCTCGAAATTGCCGCCGCCCGCCACCCGCGCGCCGGCACGGTGCGGGTGCCCGAGGTGTGCGTGTTTTTCAACGACGTGCTTATTCGCGGCACGCGGGCCAAGAAGGTCGAGAGCCAGCAGTTTGCGGCCTTCAAAAGCGAGAACTACCCGCCGCTGGCCCGCGCCGGCATCGGCCTCGATTTCGCCGACAAAAGCATTCGTCTGCTGCCCGCCGCCCGCCTGCGCATCCACGAAACGCTGGAAACCGGCGTGGCCGTGCTGCCCCTGTTTCCGGGCATCACGGAGGCCGTAGTGCGGGCCGTGCTGGGTGTGCCCAACCTACGCGGCTGCGTGGTAGAAACCTATGGCTCAGGCAACGCGCCTACCACGCCGTGGTTTATCGCGGCGCTGGCCGAAGCCCGGCAGCGCGGCGTGTGGCTGCTCAACGTGAGCCAGTGCGAGGAGGGCCGCGTGGTGCAGGGCCTCTACGAAACCAGCGCCCATTTCCGCGACCTCGGCATCATCGGCGGCGACGATATCACCACCGAGGCGGCCGTGACGAAGCTCATGTTTGTGCTGGGCCTGGGCCGCAATGCGGCCGACACGCGCCGCCTGCTGATGCAGGATTTGCGCGGCGAAATCACGCCCTGAGTGGTGACTTTGAGGCGTTGAGGCTTCCGGCAAGCGTAATAAGCCAAAAATCACCACTTCACCATTTCACCATCTCACCGCCACGGCGTATCTTTGCCCCACAAACCACGACCCAGAGGGGTGTCCGAGTGGTCGAAGGAGCACGCCTGGAAAGTGTGTATAGGTCTCAAGCTTATCGAGGGTTCGAATCCCTTCCCCTCTGCTAAAAGCCACGTTTCTAATTAGAAACGTGGCTTTTTTTCTTTTGGGGCTGCTAGTCCTGCGGGTGTCGTTCCGGGGCAGGCATATCTGCTGCTCACTTAGCGCGGCGCTCGGGTGTGGTGGCGTTGCCTGGCTTGCGATTATCACCCGCAGGCGGCCCGAGGTAGCTGGTTGGAAGCGGTCCCTGACTCACCACCAGCTTTTCGAGCACCACGCCGGGGTCTACGCGCCAGAATTTGAGGATGTGCGAACCGGCTGCTACAGCCGGGTGCTGCGTGGTTTTGAGAAAGATATTCTCTGCCACCGCCTTATTCCAGAGCTGGTTGACGTAATCCACGGCCAGCCCCGTGTGCAGGTTCACCACCTGCGGCGCTTCGTCGTCGACAGACACCGCATAGCGCAGGCCGCCGCTGTTGGTGAAGTCCAGCGTGGGCGCGAGGTAGGCGCTGACTGTCACCGGGCCGCTCTGAGCCAGCGTAATGCGATACTCCAGGTGCGGGCTGCTGCCGCCCGGCGCAGTTGTGGGCGCGGCCGTGACCGGAAAAGTCGTCATGGCCCCCAGGGTGCGGCCCAAGTCGGGCAGGTGCTGCCAGACGATAGGGCCGGCGGTGACGGCCCGGCTGTAGTGCTCGGCTTCCAGCGCAATATAATTTGCTGACAGCGTAGCTGATGGTGGAGCAACTGGAGTGCCGGTCGGCTGCAGAAAGACTTCCGGCATCTTATCCTCATCGGGCTGCTGCCAGCTGGTGTAGCCAATGTGCGTTTGGTCCATCATGTGGTCCCACTTTCCGCCCAGTAGGCTGTGATAGTGGTTTTTAATTTCGGCGTCCTTTGCATACAGCGCTTTGGCGCGGGCAGCCAGTGCGGCGGTGTTGGCCTGCCCGTTTTTGGCGGCGGCGTGGTTCAGAGCCACAGTATAGTACAGCTCGTTGAGGTTGGCGCAAGCCTGCACCGGGTGGAGTACCAGCTCGAAATAGGCGTCGCGGGCAGCGGCAGGTAACTGCTGGTTAATGGCCTCAGCGCGGCTTAACAGCGCGTTGTAATCGGCAGCCACGGTGGCCCACTCGTTGAAATTGAGCAGGCTGTAGGTGTCAGCCGTGAGCAGTTCCGGCTTGCGGCGGGCGTTGTACTTGGCGTATTTAGCCAAAATGTCGGCAATGTCGGCTGCGTGTTGCGGGCCGAATTGCCGGGCGGTCCAGCGCCGGGTGTAGGCCGCCACGCCTTCGGCCGGGATGGCCGCCGGGTTCCAGGCGTAGTCGAGAAAGAAGCTGATGGGCAGCTCCATCGGCTTGAGGTCGCCCACGTTCACAATCCAAATCTGCTTGGCGCCGTACTCGTGGGCCAGGTGCATCTGCTCCCAGATGCGGGGCAGCGGATTGGTGTTAAGCCATTTGTAGTTGCGCGGGGCGCCCACGTAGTCGAAGTGGTAATAGATGCCGTAACCGCCGCGCCGAGGTTGGTCGTCGAGCTTGGGCAGGCGGCGCAGGTTGCCCCAGTTGTCGTCGCAGAGCAGCAGGGTCACGTCGTCGGGCACGCGCATGCCGCGGTCGTAGTAGTCTTGCACCTCCTTGTAGAGCGTCCAGAGCTGGGGCGTCTGGTCGGCGGACCGGTGGGTTTCTTCGGCCAGAATCTGGCGCTGGTCGTTGACAATTTTCTCGAGCAGGGCAATGTTGTTTTCCTCGCTCATGGGCTCGTCGCCGTCGCCGCGCATGGCCAGCGTCACGATGCTCTCGCGGGTGCCCATGTTGCTGATTCCCTGGCGCCAGAAGCGGCGCAGGGTGGTGTCGTTGGTCTGGTAGTTCCAGGGGCCGTGGCCGTAGCGTTTCCACTCCTGCTGGGCGCGCTGCATGGGCTCGTGGTGGGATGTGCCCATCACGATGCCGTATTCGTCGGCCAGCGCGGGGCTGCGCCGGTCGTCGTCGTTGAAGGCGTTGCCCCACATGGCGGGCCACAGATAATTGCCCTTCAGGCGCAGAATCAGCTCAAATACATGGCCGTACATCTGCGAGTTGATGCCGCCGAATTTCTCCTTTGCCCAGCCGCTCAGCGCCGGGGCTTCGTCGTTCAGAAAAATGCCCCGGTACTTCACCGCCGGCTCGCCCAGCGAGTGGCGGGTAGGGGAGATGAGCAGCGTACTTTGCGGCTGCACCGGCACATCGGCCCACCAGTACCACGGCGACACGCCAATCTGCTGCGAGAGGTCGTAGATGCCGTAAATCGTGCCGCGCTTGTCGCTGCCGGCAATCACCAGCGCCCGCGCCACACCGGGCATGGGCTGCTCCACCACTTGGCGCACAAAGGTTTCCCACTTGCCGGCTATGCCCGTTACATCCAGCTTCTGCTGTTGCACCAGCTGGTCGATGAGCAGACTTTTGCCTAATGTACCGATGATTACAATTTCGATTCCGGCCGGTTTTTCGATACTGAATACCGGTTGAATTTTGGTCACGCGCTGCACGTCGGCCTGCAGGTCGTGGGCGGCGCGGAGCACGCCCGGCCAGTCGCTGGCGCTGGCGTAGATAGTGGCTGCTTTGCCTTTGGCTGCTAGGATAAAATCCCCCGGTTTTTTCGTCAATGATTTACTTTGAGCCAAGCTCATGCCGCTTGCTAGCAGCACCAGTATCAGCAATAGCGAATAGGCTTTCAGCGTTTTCATGGCGTGTAACCAAATTGATAAGAGCTAGAATTTTACCACTTCCCAGTAAGCCTTTTTAGGCTTCTGCTGCTGGTCAAACAGCAGCGGGTAATTCTTGCGGCCCGGCACCGGGTAGGTATCCAGCCAGGTGTATTTGTCGGAGATGTTCCAGAAGGTGATGCCTGTCAGCACGTCTTTGTAATCCCGGAACACTTTGAAAAACATTTTGTACTGCGCCGCCTGCCGCTGCTCCGCTTCGGCCGAGTAAGCGTCCGATTCGCCCGGGCGCTTTTCGCGCTTGTTCTTTTCCCAGGGGTATATCGACACGTCCAGCTCCGTAATCTGCACCTTCAAGCCCAGCGAGGCAAAGCGTTCAATGGCCGTGCGCAGTTCCTTTTCCGTGGGTTCCTGCAGCGACCAGTGGCCCTGCAGTCCGACGCCATGAATGGGTACGTTGTCGTCTTTCAGCTGTTTGAGCAGCTTATAGATACGTTCCCGCTTCTCGGGCCGCTCGGTGTTGTAGTCGTTGTAAAAAAGAACGGCCTGCGGGTCGGCCGCGTGGGCGTAGCGGAAGGCCTCGGCAATGAACTCCGGACCGCAGATTTGCAGCCATTCCGAGTTGCGCAGCAGCTGCGTGCTGTCGTCGGCAATGGCTTCGTTTACCACGTCCCAAGCGTAGATTTTGCCCTTGTAGCGCTTCACTACGGCGTCGATATGGTCGTGCAGGTGTTTGAGCAACAGTGCTTTGTTTGCCGGATTGCTCGCCGTGTCCTTAAACAGCCACGGTGGCGTCTGCTCGTGCCAGCAGAGGGCGTGGCCGCGCACGCGCAGCTGATGGGTTTGGGCATAGCTTACGATGGCGTCGGCCGGGCCCCAGTTGTAGCGGTTTTCCTCGGGATGGATGGGGCCCATCTTCATGTCATTTTCCGGCGTCAAGCTGTTGAACTGCTGGCGGATGAGGGCTGATTCTGCCGGGTCTTGCAAGGCCTGCGGCGACACGGCTACGCCGATAGGAAAGTAGGCTTGGTAGTAGTCTTTCAGGCCTTTATCAACTGCCACTGGCTGGCTGCCGCCTACAATCAGGGCCGCAAACAGCAGCCCAACCATTTTCAATGGGAGGTTATTCATCGAAGGAAATGCGTGAGTTATCCGCTGCCAGCAGCTTGCGCTACCGGGTGCTAAGCGCTACCAGTACAGCGTGTACAACGTAGTAAGGATGACAAGGATGGCTATGGAGCCAATCACGAAGCTGCGCTGCGGGCGGAACATGCTGGCATCGACTTCCAGACCGTTGGTTTTCACGCCGCGGCTGGTTTGTAGCAGGCTGATAATGACCATCACGATGATGCAGAGCACGAACACGAAGCCCATGCGGTCGAGGAAGGGAATTTCGTAAACGCCGGCCTCATTGGGCACTGCGAAGCCGAGGGGGGCCAGGAAGGAAAGGTCGGTCAGGCCGGGCAGGAACTTAAAGAAAACCGAGAGCATAAACCCGCCAATGGTGGCAAACATAGCCGCCGCAGAGGTCGTCTTTTTCCAGAAGAAACCCAGGATGAACATGGCAAAAATGCCCGGCGATACGAAGCCCGTGTACTCCTGAATGAACTCAAAACCACCCTTTTTGTCGATGCCCAGGTGCGGCGCAATGACCACGCCCAGCAGCATGGCCACCACCACGGCAATTTTGCCCACCCGCACGAGCTGCTTTTCCGAGGCCTCGCGGTTGAAGATTTTCTGGTACACGTCGAGGGTGAAAATCGTGGCGATGCTGTTGGCCTTGCCGGCCAGCGAGGCTACCACAGCCGCCGTGAGCGCGGCGAAGGACAAGCCCTTCAAACCC
Organism: Hymenobacter aranciens; assembly: GCF_030580865.1. Lineage (GTDB taxonomy): Bacteria > Bacteroidota > Bacteroidia > Cytophagales > Hymenobacteraceae > Hymenobacter > Hymenobacter aranciens. The sequence goes on from NZ_JAUQSY010000013.1 coordinate 77,128, forward strand.
ACGGGCAGAATGTTGAGCAGCACCGGGTAGGCGCGGTCGGGGTTCAGGTTGGCGCCTTCGCCGAACTCGGTGGCGCCGAACACGTCCTGCTTGTAGAGCACGTAGGCGGCAATGCCGGGCAACACCACAATCACGGGCATGAGCAGCTTGAGGAAAGCGGCGAAAAGCAGGCCCGAGCGGGCGGTGGGCAGGTCGGCGCCAAGGGCGCGCTGGGTGATGTATTGATTGCAGCCCCAGTAGTTTAGGTTCACAATCCACATCCCACCGAGCAGCACCGTGAGGCCCGGCAGGGCGTTGTAGCTGGGATTTTCGCGGGCCAGAATCATGTGGAAGTGGTCGTTGGCCTGGCTGGTCATCAGCGAGAGGCCGTTGAGCACGCCCGACTGGCCGTTGTGCTCGGCTACCAGGTTAAGGGCCAGATAAGTAGTAGCCAAACCGCCCAGAATCAGGAAGAACACTTGGATAACGTCGGTGAAACCGATAACCTTCATGCCGCCCAGGGTGATGATGACGGCGAAGGCCGCCAGCGCGTAGAGGCAGAAGTTGAGGTCGAGCCCGGCGATGCTGCTCACGGCGATGGCGCCGAGGTAGAGAATCGAGGTCAGGTTGACCACCACGTAGAGGGCCAACCAGAAGATGGCCATTATCATAGCCACCGTACCGTTGTAGCGCTGGTGCAGAAACTGCGGCATGGTGGCAATGCGGTTTTTCAGGTAAACCGGGATGAAAAACACTGCCACGATAATGAGCGTGAGGGCGGCCATCCACTCGTAGGTGGCGATGGCCAGGCCCATTTTGAAGCCCGAGCCCGACATGCCCACGAACTGCTCAGCCGAGATGTTGGAGGCAATGAGCGACGAGCCGATGGCCCACCACGTCAGGGAGCCCTCGGCCAGGAAATAGTCCTTTGAGTCGCCTTCCATCGTGCCGTCGTGCCCGGTTTTGCGGCGGTAAATCCATATACCGTAGCCCGATACGATGAGGAAGTAGATAAAAAAGACGACGTAGTCGAGGGTCGCTAACTGGTGCTGCATAAATCGATTGGGGCCACGCCTGTGAATGGCTGACGCGAAGAACGGAATTAAAAGCTACCGCTCAACGCGAGCGGCAAAACATTCCCGGCCAGCCGATTTCTTGTTCCCACCATTCGGCGGCCGGCCGGGTCTGTTTTAGAATATTAAATGTATTGGTTGATAAGGCTTTCCAGCCACTCCTGCTTGCCGCTGCGCTGCACGGGCTCGCCGCTGGCGTGGGCAATGCGGCGCAAATCTTCCAGCGTGAGCTGGCCCTTGGCGAAGGCCGCGCCCTCGCCCGAGTCGAAGGAGGCGTAGCGCTCCTGGCGGAATTTGCGGTAGGCCGATTTTTCGAGGATGGCGTCGGCCGTGACGAGGGCGCGGGCGAAGGTGTCCATGCCGGCGATGTGGGCAATGAAAATGTCCTCCAAATCGGTTGAATTGCGGCGGGTTTTGGCGTCGAAGTTGATGCCGCCCTGGGTGATGCCGCCGTGCTCGAGGATGATGAGCATCGACTCGGTTATCTCGTTTAAATTGTTGGGAAACTGGTCGGTATCCCAGCCGTTCTGGTAGTCGCCGCGGTTGGCGTCGATGCTGCCGAGCAGACCCGCATCGGCCGCCACCTGCAGCTCGTGCTGGAAGGTGTGGCCGGCCAGCGTGGCGTGGTTTACTTCGAGGTTCAGCATGAAGTCGTTTTCGAGGCCGTGGGCCTTCAGGAAACCGATGACGGTGGCGGCGTCGAAATCATACTGGTGCTTGGTGGGCTCGGCGGGCTTGGGCTCGATGAAGAACTTGCCGGTGAAGCCCTGGCGGCGGGCGTAGTCGCGGGCCATGGTCAGGAAGCGGGCCATGTGCTCCTGCTCACGCTTCATGTTGGTGTTTAGCAGTGTCATGTAGCCCTCGCGGCCACCCCAGAACACGTAGTTTTCGCCATCCAGGGCAATGGTGGCGTCGATGGCATTGAGCACCTGAGTGCCAGCGTGGGCCAGCACTTGGAAGTCGGGGTTGGTGCTGGCGCCGTTCATGTAGCGCGGGTTCGAAAATACGTTGGCCGTGCCCCAGAGCAGCTTGATGCCGCTGGCATTCTGGTGCTCGCGGGCGTATTCGACGATGGCGCGCAGGTTGCGCTCGTACTCGGCCAGCGAATTGCCTTCGTCCACCAGGTCAACGTCGTGGAAGCAGTAGTAGGGCGTGCCGAGCTTGGTAAAAAACTCGAACGCAGCGTCCATTTTGTCCCTGGCGCGGCCGATGGCCTCGTGGTGGGCGTCCCAGGCAAACTGCTTGGTGCCGGGGCCGAAAGGGTCGCCGCCGTTGCCCACGAAGGTGTGCCAGTAAGCCGTGGCGAAGCGCAGGTGCTCCTTCATGGTTTTGCCAGCCACGAGGCGGTCGGCGTTGTACCATTTAAACGCCAGTGGGTTATCGGATTCGCGGCCTTCGAATTGAATAACGTCGATGCCGGTGAAGAATTCGGTTTTGGAGAGCGTGCTCGTTGACATAAGTCGGGGAAGATGAAATGGATGTTATTGATTTTTGAGACGTTAGATGTTAGACATGAGACAGTAGACTTTTCGCCGGAACAGCGTCTACAGCCTCATGCCTATTGTATAGGGTCTTACTAAAGGCCTGTTTCCAGTGCTGATAGGCCACCTGGTACTGCGCCTGCAATTCCGGCTCGGGCGCCAGCGTGAGGATGCGCTCCAGCCCACCGAAGGCCTCGGCCGGGCTGGCAAACACGCCCGCCCCGACGCCCGCGCCGCGCGCCGCGCCCTGGGCGGCGTCGGTGTCGTAGAGCTCCAGGGTCACGTTGCCGGTGTTCACGAAGGCCTCGCGGAAGACCGGGCTCAGGAACATGTTGGCGCGGCCGGCGCGCACGGTAGTCACCTGCACGCCCATTTGGCGCATGATTTCCAGGCCGTAGATGAGGGCGAAAACGATGCCTTCCTGCCCGGCGCGCAGCAGGTGGGCGCGGCTGTGAATGTTGAAGTTTAGGCCCAGCAGCTCGGCGTCGGTGGGGCGGTTTTCGAGGATGCGCTCGGCGCCATTGCCGAAGGGCAGGAACAGCAGGCCCCCGGCGCCGATGGGTGCCTCAGCGGCCAGGCGGTTCATCTCGTCGTAGGGCAGCTCGCCCACCATCCGGCGCAACCAGCTGTTGAGGATGCCGGTGCCGTTCATGCACATCAGCACGCCGTTGCGCGGCGCGGCGGCGGTGTGGTTGACGTGCACGAAGGCATTCACCCGCGAGTGCGGGTCGGAAGTAGGGGCCTCGGTGATACCGTACACCACGCCCGAAGTGCCGGCGGTGGCGGCGATTTCGCCTGGCTGCAGCACATTGAGGGAGAAGGCATTGTTGGGCTGGTCGCCGGCGCGGTAGCTCACGGGCGTGCCTTCGGCGAGGCCCAGCTCGTGGGCGGCGGTGGCGCTCAGGCGGGCCTGCACGGCGAAAGTATCCACCACTTCGGGCAGCAGCGCGGGGCTGATACCGTAGTAGTCAAGTAATTCCTGGGCAATGGCCTGCTCCTTAAAATTCCAGAACACGCCCTCCGAGAGGCCCGACACGGTGGTTTGAAGCTGGCCGGTGAGGCGGAAGGCGATGTAGTCGCCGGGCAGCTGGATTTTGTGGATTTGGGCGTACACCTCGGGCTCGTTTTCCTGCACCCACATCAGCTTGGAGGCGGTGAAATTGCCGGGCGAATTCAGGAAATTTTCGAGGCAATGCGCTTCGCCCAGGGCCTCGAAGGCCTGATTGCCAAGGCCTACGGCCCGGCTGTCGCACCAGATGATAGCGGGGCGCAGCACCTGGCCGTCGTGGCCGATGAGCACCAGCCCATGCATCTGGTAAGTTATGCCGATGCCGGCCAGCTGGGCGGGGTCGAAGTCGTGGGCGGCGCGGAGCTCGGCGGTGGCATTCACCACTTCCTGCCACCAACGCTCGGGGTCTTGCTCGGCCCAGCCGGGCTGGGGTACCTGCATGGCCATTTCCTGGCGCGGTGAGGTGGCGGCGGCCACGCAGCGGCCGGTGTCGGCATCCAGCAGCGCGGCTTTGATGGAGGAGCTACCGATGTCGTAGCCAAGGAGGTATTTCATGGTGGTAGAGAGGTTTATTAGACGAGAACGGAAATGGCTTGGGGTTGCGGGGCGGTTGGCACCGGCTGCAGCCGGGGCGACAGCCAGTGCATCAGGGCCCAGGCCAGCAGGTAGGAGAAGCCGCAGAAACTGAAAATCAGATTGTAGCCGCCCAGCAGGTCGCCCTGGCTTTTGTAGAGGTCGAGCAAATAGCCCACCAGCAGCGGAAACAACAGGCTGCCAATGGAGCCCGCCATGCCGCCCAGCCCAATCACCGAGCTCACCGACTGCTTCGGAAACATGTCGGAGGCCAGCGTGAACATATTGGCGCTCCAGGCCTGGTGGGCCGCTGCCGCGAGGCTGATGAGCGCCACCGCCGGCCAGATACCAGTGGCGTAACGCGCCGCCACGATGGGCACTACCAGCAGCGCGAAGCTCAGCATGGCGGCCTTGCGCGCCCGCGCCACCGGCCAGCCGCGCTTGATGAGGTACGACGACAAGTAGCCGCCGCCGATGCTACCCACTGTGGTGGCCGTGTACACGATAACCAATGGCAGGTTCGGCTTTTTCAAATCGAGGTTGAACGTGGTGGCGAAGTAGGAGGGTAGCCAGAAGAGGAAAAACCACCAGATTGGGTCGGTCAGAAACTTGCCAGTGATGTACACCCAGGTTTGCCGCAGGCGCAACAGCGCGGCCCAGCTAAAGGATTTTCCCTGAGATTCTTCGACTTCGTTGTCACTGTGAATGTAAGCGAACTCGGCGGCCGAAAGCCGTGCCTGCCGGCTGGGAATTTCGTAGTAAATCAGCCAGAAAACCAGCCACACGAAGCCAATGGCCCCGGTGATAATAAAGGCTTCCTCCCAGCCGTAAGCGCCCAGCAGCCAGGGCACCATAATGGGCGCCACCACGGCGCCCACGTTGGCGCCCGAGTTGAAAATGCCGGTGGCCAGGGCCCGCTCTTTCTTCGGAAACCACTCGGCCACGGCCGTGATGGCGGCCGGGAAATTGCCGGCCTCGCCCAGGCCCAGCAGCGCCCGCACCGCCCCAAAGCCGAAAGTGCTGCCCACGGCGGCGTGCGCCACCGCCGCCACACTCCATACTACCAGCGAGATAGTGTAGCCATGCTTCGTGCCGAGACGGCTGATGATTTTGCCAAACAGCAGCAAGCCCACCGCGTAGGCCACCGAAAACGCCACCACGATGTGGCTGTAGTCGGTTTCGGTCCAGGCAAAGCGCTGCTCCAGCACGGGCTTGATGAGCCCGATAACCTGCCGGTCGAGGTAGTTGATGGTGGTGGCGAAGAAGAGCAGCGCCACCACCACCCAGCGGTAACGGCCGATTGGGTTGGGGTTCATGGGTTTATAATTTGATTATCGTGCTTGCGTTCAACCCCACCCCCGGCCCCTCCCCTTCGGGAGAGGGTAGCCGGTCATGCGCGGTTAGGCTTTTCTAAAAAATCGTCAGGCTCCCCTCTCCCGAAGGATTCCGCGCATCAAGCGGCGTGGGCCGGGGGGTGGGGTTATTTAACTACCAGCGTAGCCGAAGCCATCGGGCTGACCCCCAGAGCCGTGCTACGGGCGCTGGGCAGCGAACCGCCCACCCATACCTTCACCGGGCCGGTGGGGGCCACGTTCTTGCCTTGGGCATCAATCAGCGCCAGCTGCTCGGGCGTGAGGGTGAACTTGACGGTGGTGCTGGCGCCCGGCGCGAGGCTCACGCGGCGGAAGCCTTTGAGGGCGAAAAGCGGAGCTTCGATGCCCTTGGTGGCCGAGTGCTGGAGGTAGAGTTGCACTACTTCGTCGCCGGCCACGGGGCCGGAGTTAGTGATGGTGGCGGTGACTTCTACTGGCTTGTTCTTAGCCACTTTCGGAGCCGAGAGCCTGAGGTTGCTGTAAGCGAATTTGGTGTAGCTCAAGCCGAAGCCGAAAGGGTACATCGGTTCCGATTCCTGGTAGCGGTAGGTGCGGCCTTTCATGCCGTAGCTTTCGTAGGCGGGCAGCTGGGCGAGGCTCATGGGGAAGGTGAGGGGCAGGCGGCCCGAGGGCGAAACTTTGCCGAACACCAAGTCAGCCACGGCGTTGCCGCCTTCCTCGCCGGGGTACCAGGCCAGCAGCACGGCGTCGGACAACTCGTGTACTTCGCTGAGGTTCATGGGCGAGCCGCCGGTGATGATAGTCACGATTTTCTTGGTATTGTCCTTGCGCAGCTTTTTGAGGTAGTCGAGCTGGTTCTGGGGCAGGTTGTAATCGATGCGGTCGCCGTAGGTGGTGGAAGAAATCGACTCGCCCTCTTCACCCTCAATCAAACCGTTGATGCCCAGCACCACGAAGGTTACATCGGCCTCGTGCGCCACGTCGGTGGCCCAGTCGATGGGGTTCTGGTTGGCGCGGTCGAGCAGGGTGCCCTGGCGGTACTGGATTTGGCTGCCGGGGGCTACGCCGCCCACCAGCCCCTCCAGGATGGTGCTCATGCTGGAATTGACGCCGTAGTAGTTGCCAATCAGGGCCTCCAGGTTGCCGGCGTTGGGGCCGGTCACGAAATACATTGGCAGGTTATTGCGCAGGGGCAGCACGCCGTTGTTTTTCAGCAGCACCATTGATTTTTGGGCGGCCTCGCGGGCCAAGGCGCGGTGTTCGGGGCTATTCACCGTGGAGGCTGGGATGTTGTCGTAGGGCGAACTGCCCTGCGGGTCGAAGAGGCCCAGGCGGAAGCGGGTGCGCAGCAGCACCGTGAGGGCGCTATCGAGCTGACTTTCTTTCACCAGGCCCTGTTTCACGGCCTCGGGCAGGTGGGGGTATTCGTTGCCGCAATCGAGGCTGACGCCGCTTTTCAGGGCGAGGGCGGCGGCCTGGGCGGGCGTTTTCACCACCTTGTGGCCCTGGTAGAAGTCGGTGATGGCCCAGCAATCGCTCACGACGTGGCCCTGGAAGCCCCACTCGGTGCGCAACACGTCGCGCAGCAGGTACTTATTGGCGCAGCAGGGCTCGCCGTTGGTGCTGTTGTAGGCGCACATTACGGCCTCCACCTTGGCCTCCTGCACCAGCGCCTGGAAGGCGGGCAGGTAGGTTTCGCGCAGGTCGTGGGGCGTGGCCTGGGCGTTGAACTCGTGGCGCAGGCGCTCGGGGCCGCTGTGCACGGCGAAGTGCTTGGCGCAGGCTGCCACTTTTAGGTGCTGCGGGTCAGGGCCTTGCAGGCCGCGCACGAAGGCCACGCCCAGGCGCGAGGTCAGGTAGGGGTCTTCGCCGTAGGTTTCCTGGCCCCGGCCCCAGCGCGGGTCGCGGAAGATGTTGATGTTGGGCGTCCAGAAGGTGAGGCCGCCGTAGCGCAGGCGGTGATTCTGGGCGGCGGCCACGTTGTACATGGCCCGGGCCTCGTCCGAAATGGCCGTTGACACACGCAGGGCCAGGCCGTCGTCGAAGCTGGCACCCAGGCCGATGGCCTGTGGAAACACCGTGGCCTGCCCGGCCCGGCCCACGCCGTGCAGGGCCTCATTCCACCAGTTGTAGGCCGGCACGCCCAGGCGCTCGATGGCGTGGGTATCGTGCATCAGTTGGTCGGCCTTTTCAGCCAGCGTCAGCTTCGAAATCAGGTCTTTGACGCGGGCATCGAGCGGCTGGCGCGGGTCGCGGAACACGGGCGTGGTCTGGGCCTGGGCGGCGGGCGTAAGGCTCAGCGCGAGCAGGGCCAACGCGGGGAGGAGCTTGCGGGAATTAAAAGTCATCGGTGCGGAATGGCGAGGCGGGTAGTCCCTCGCGGTTAGTGAGATTGGAGTCGGTGGGATTGTCGGCCCAGGCGTAGCGCACGGCTACGGGCGTGGGCACTTGGTCGCTCCAGACCAGGATTTTATCTTTTTCAATGCGGGCCTGGGCGGGCACGAAGCGGCGGTCGGCCCCGGCGATGGTGAAGCCGGCTAGTGGGGCGTTGCCTTTGGTCAGCAGACCATTGGCGGGATTAGAAAATTGCAGAACGATTTTATTGCCAGTGGTTTGGGTCGAATGGTAGAGCGGTCCGGCGGCTACCACCTGCTGGTCGCCATACGCCACCTGGCGGGCGGCCAGGGCCAGGCGGTGGCCCACAGTCTGCTTGTCGAGGGGGTGAATGTCGTTCCACTCGCCTGTGTCGGTGATGACGGCCATGCCGGTGTGCGGCAGGGCCAGCAGGCGGCGCTGGGCGTCGCGCACGGCGGCCCAGCTGCTTTCGCCGGGCTCCTTTTTGGCGGCCATGAAGTTGGCCAGCTGCACGTAGAGGAAGGGCAGCTTGGGCTGCTGAAACTGCGTCCGCCAGTCGGCAATGAGGCTGGTCATCAGTGCCTGGTAGTCGGCCGGGTTCTTGGTATTCGACTCGCCCTGATACCACAGCACGCCTTTCAGCGCGTAGGGCAGCAGCGGCGCAATCAGGCCGTTGTAAAGCCCGCCGGGCTGGTAATGGAACGTGGTGGTAGCGGGCGTGAGCGGCAACGTGGCGCCCAACCGGTATTGCCAAGCACCGCGCAAGTCCAGCGTCTGGCCGCCAGCCGTGAGCTGGTAATTCTTGTCAAGCGTAAAGCCGCCGCGTCCCGAGTTGCTGATGAGGCGCACCGTGATGATGTTCTTCCCCGCTTTGAGCACGCCCGGCCCGAAGTCGTACTTGCGCGGCGGGTATTGATATCCGGTTGTGCCCACCAGCTGGCCGTTGAAGTAAGTCGAGTCCGCATCCACCAGCGTGCCCAACTCCAGGCGGCCGGGCTGGCCCGCTAGGGTGGCCGGCAGGTCAATTTCCTTGCGAAACCAGACCACGCCGTTCACCGCGCCCAGGGGCGTTTGGTCGGCCCAGTAGCCGGGCACGTTCATCGTGGCCCAGCCGCTGGCGTCGTAGCCGGGGGACGACCATCTCGTTTGGCCGGGCGCTTCGCCCAGGTCGGCGCGGTGCAGCTGCTTATACCAGTCGGTTACGGCGGCGTTTTCGCGCTGCTTAATGCTGGCAACCAAAGCGCTGTCCTGGTAAGGCGCGCTTTGCTGCTCGTATTTTGGAAACTGTTTCAACGCCCCGGCGCTCAGCCAGGCTTCGGCGGGGGAGCCACCTACGGCATTGCGTATTAGGCCGACGGGCACCTGGTATTGGGCGCTGATTTCCCGGGCGAAGAAGTAGCCGACGGCGGTGAAATCGAGCACCGTTTGCGGGTCGGCGGCCAGCCAGCGGCCCCCGCTAACGTCGGTCAGTGGGCGACGGAATTCGTAGCGCAAGGGCACCGCAAACTGCCGGATGCGCGGGTTGGCGGCCTGGGCAATGACTTCGGGGTACTTGTCGCGCACGCGGCGCATGGGCAGTTCCATGTTCGACTGGCCCGAGCACAGCCATACGTCGCCCACCAGAATGTCTTTTACCGTCAGCTCGTTGCTGGCCTTAATGCTCAGCTCAAACGGCCCGCCGGCCGACTGCCGGGCCAGCGGGATGCTCCAGCGGCCGGCCGCATCGGCGGTGGCGCGGTAGGTTTTGCCCCGGAAGCGCAGCGTCAGGCTTTCGCCGGGCGTGGCCCAGCCCCACACGTTTACCTCGGCATCGCGTTGCAGCACCATGCCGTCACTCACCAGGCGGGGGAGGCGCACCGTCGCGGCAGCTTCCGGGGCCAGCAGCAACAGGCAGGCCAGCGCCGCCAGCCCGGGGATGCCCCCGAGCGGCCGACGCAGTCGCTCCATATTGTTGTCGCTGAAAATCATGATTTAGTAAGTGTAGAGCTTGATGTGCTGAATGCTGTACTCGCCGCCGGCCACGCGCACGTGGCGGCCCTGGTGGTCCTGGTCGCCGTTCAGGCGGCGGCCGGGCACCCATTTTTCGCTTTCGAAATGACCTTCGTCCACGCTGATATAGCCGGCGCGCTTGCCCTTGGCGAGCGGCTCGCAAGTGACTACCAGACCGGTGCCCACGAGGTAAAACTCGTCGGGCGCCACGGCGATGAGCAGGCCGCCGCCGGGGCTCCAGTCGGCCTTTTTGGCGCCCAATGACCAGCCCAGTGTGTACTCGTGCCGGGCGGTGAAGCGGTAGTCGCCGAGCGTGGTGGTGCGGGCGGCCGAGTCCTTTTGCAGCAGGAAGCCGCGCACCTGCCCGGCGGGTTGGTACTTGCCCAGCAACGGCGTTATCTGTTGCAGCAGCTCGTAGGCTTTGCCGATGGGGGCGCCTTTCAGGGTGTCGCTGCCTTCGATAGCGAAAGGCGAGAAGGCGAGGCAGTTGTAGTGGCCGAAGGCGAAGAAAGCCTTGGCATCCACACCGTCCTCAAAACGATGCTCGGGGATAAAGAGCGGGTTGCCGCCGCGGGTGTAGAGGTCGCTCCAATGCTCGAAATTGGGGTTGTAGAAGTCAGGGGCCAGCATGTCGAGGGCCGGGGCGCCGGCCAGCCACACGTCCATGAGGTGGGGGAGGGGGCCGGCGCTGGGGTACTTGCCGGGCGGCACGCCGGGCCGGTTCAGGGCCGCGTTCACGTACATCGGTAGGGGGTAGGCAGCCTTGCCGGCCACGGTCAGGGCGTTAGTGAACGTGGCGTAGTGCCAGGCCATAAAAACCTCGTCGGCAGCCAGGCTTTTGCCGAAAACTTCTTCCCAGCTGCCCTTGGTTTTGGCGCCCTGCTTCTGCCAGACGGCGGCAAACTCGGGTTTCAGGTTCTTCTTTTCGCGCTGCAGGTAGCTCAGCAGTTGCGCCGGAACTTGTTGTTTGAAAGCCGCATTGGCTAGCGGGTCGTAGCTGCGGGCGGTGGGCAGCATGCCGATTTCATTCTCCACCTGCACCGTGATAACGGTGTGCTGGCCATCCACTTCCTTGAGGTGCTGCATCAGCCGCACAAAAGCTTTCTGGTCGATTTCGAGGTTGCGCGGCTCGAAGGGCGTCATGATTTCCTGCGGCACGCCGTGGTCATCTTCCACCCGGGGAAAGCGCTTTAAGTCAGTCTTTACCCAGGCCGGGGCGTAGCACGACATACTGTTTTTCCAGGCGCCGAACCACAACAGTACCAGCTTCATCTGGTGCTTGCGGGCGTCGCGCAGCAGGTCGTCCACCAGCGTGAAATCGAACTTGCCCTCCGTTGGCTCCATAAGCTCCCAGTACACCGGCGCGATGACCGTGTTCAGGTGCATGGCCTTCAGCTTGGGCCACACGGACTGCATGTAGACGGTGCTGGAGGCGGTGGAATTGCCCAGCTCGCCGCCCAATATGAAGAAGGGTTTACCATCGACCAGCAGCTGCGTGCTGTTACCGGTTTTGACGAGGCGGGGCAGGCTGCTTTGGGCGCGGGTGCCCACAGCAGTCAGCCCAAGCAGGCCGGTTAGCAAAATACTGCTTAGTAGATGGATAAGCTTCAAGGCGAAAGGGGGAATAGCAGGTTGAAAAATGGCCCGATACGGGCAATGGAGCAGTCCGCCGGACTACCGGAGCATGTCCGGCGGACGTCCATTCATAGCTTAGTTGTAGCCCATATTCTGCGTGATTTTGCCGCTGCTGCGGTCAACTTCCTGCTGCGGGATGGGTCGGAGAGTGTGGAAGTCCTGGATATTAGCCGCGGCGGCCGAGCCATACACGCCGTAGGTGCGCGAGGCCACGGCGGGCGACAGGCTGCGCACGCGCGACACCAGCGTGCCGGTGCGTTTCAGGTCGAACCAGCGCACCATTTCGCCGGTCAGCTCGCGGGTGCGCTCTTCGAGGAAGAACGTGGGCGTGAGGGCGGCGGCGGTGATGCGCATGTCGGCAGCTTTGCCGGGGGCGGCGGCGCGCTCGCGGATGACGTTGATGTAATCGCGGGCCTGGTCGGTGTTGCCGAGGTAGTAAAATGCCTCAGCGGCAATGAGGTAGGTTTCGGCCAGACGGTACACAATGAACGGGCGGGTCGAGGGCGAGTTCACGGCGCTGCGGTTCAGGCAGTCGTACTTTTTCATGCGCGGGTAAAACTCGCGGGTGTACTGGCTGGGCGGGATGGCGCGGAACGGCGCCGGGCGGCGGGCCGCAATCTGGGCCAGGCGGGCGGCCGACAGTTCGTAGCCCGGGTACCATACCGAGGTGTCGCCCACCACGGCGGCGGTCGAGCCACCGTTGTTGCCCGGGCGGTTCACGAAGTACGTCGTGGTCCACCAGGTGCCGAAGCGCGCGTCGGTCGAGCGCAGCGTGGGGCCGCTTTCGCCGGGCATGACAAAGGAGTTGAGCAGGTACTCGGTGGGGCAGAACCGGGCGTAGGGGCGCATGTTGGGAATGTCGCGTACCATGTTGGGCAACAGGTCGTAGCGGCTGCCCCACATCCAGCCAAACAGATTGGTGCCGGTGTAGTTGAAAGGGTCGGTCTGGGTGAAGGTGGCGTCGCCGTTAAACTGCACGTTCATCAGCACTTCCTTGCCGTTTTCGTTGCCCTCGCGGTGCACGGCGCTCAGCGCGTCGAGGCCCACGCTGTAGCGCGTCTGGTTGTCAATCAGCTCCTTGGCAAACTTAGCTGCATCGGCATAGTCGGTGGCCTGCTTGGCGGGGTGGGTGGCGCGGGTCAGGTGCACCTTGGCCAGCAGGTGCAGGGCCGTGGCGCGGGTCACGCGGCCGGGCTGGGCTGGCTTGTCGGCGATGGCGCCCAAGGCGTCGGTCAGGTCCTGAATAATAGCCTGATACACTTCGGCCTGCGGCGCCCGGACTACGTCCTTGGTGGGCGCGTCCACAAACTTCAGCATCAGCGGCACGTCGCCGTAGGTTTGCACCAGCAGGAAGTAATACTGCGCCCGCAGCACTTTCGCTTCGGCCTTAATTTGCTCAATTCGGGCCGTGCTGAGGCCCTGCACGCTGGCCGCGTACTGAATGACCCCGTTCACGTTATTCACGTAACGGTAGAGGTTGCCCCACACGTTGGTGGGGGCGGCGGCCGTCGGAATCAGCAGGCCGGTGGCGTAGTCGTCGAGCCCGCTCGGCGAGAAGATGCCGGTCGTGAACTCGTCGGTGCCCGCCACGCACATAAAAATGGTTTCCTCGCTGCTGCCGTAGTAGGTGCGCAGGCCGGCGTAGGAACCGGTGAGGCCGGCCTCCAGGCCCTGCGGCGTACTCAGAAACGAGGGCACCAGCACCGATTCGGGCTGCTCGTCCAGAATGTCCTTTTCGCAGCCCGTCAGGGTCAGCATCGCCGACAGGCCCAGGGTTAGTAAGAATAACTTTTTCATCTCGAAAGAGCTGTTTTTGAATGGGGTGAGCGGCGGACTGGCCGAATGGCGGGAGCTAATTCAGAATTGCTGCAACCACTCATCCGGCCAGTCACAAAGGCCGCATTTAAGTTAAAAAGCCAGGTTCACGCCCACGATGTAGGAGCGGGTGACGGGGTAGTTCACCCCGCGCGAGGTGGCGCCCGGATTCAGCGTATTCGGGTCGCCATCAGTGAATTCGACGTTGCCCACGCTGCTCGAGTTAAAGCGCGTGGAGTACGACAGCGCGTCCGGGTCGATGGCCTGGTTGTTCTGGTAGAACTTCACCGACGACCAAATCCAGGGGTTCTGCACCTGCAGGTAGATGCGGGCCGAACTCAGGAAGGCCTTCTTGGCCCAGCCCGTGGGCAGGGTGTAGCCCAGGTCGATGCTACGGATTTTGACGAACGTACCGCTCTGGTAAGCAAGCGTCTGGTAGTTGGCGGGCAGGTCGGCGCCCTGGCGGGGCTGCGGAAATTCGTTGGTCGGGTTCTGGGGCGTCCAGTAGTCCAGGTTCACCTGGTTGCGGCGCGAGTCGAAGGTGGTGAAGTAGGTGCCGGCGTACAGCAGCGGGTCGACGATGGTGGCGCCCACGCGGGTCATGCCCACGGCGGTCAGGTCGAAGCCTTTGAAGCGGAAGCGCTGGGTCATCCCGGCCTCGAACTTGGGCTGGCGCGAGCCAATAATCTGGCGGTCGGCGGCCGTGATTTTGCCGTCGTTATTGAGGTCTTCAATCTTAATCTGGCCCACGCGGCTGCCGGCCGCCGCCGCGGCAGTTTCCTCGCCGGTCTGCCAGATGCCGACTTTCTTGTAGCCGTAGAACACGTACAGCGGCTGGCCGATGAAACGCTGGTTGCCAATGTCATCCAGCTCCTTGCCGTTCTCGTCCTGGAGGTCCAGCGACAGCACCTTCTCGCGGTTCATGGTGAAGTTCCAGTCGGTGCTCCACTCGAAGCCGCTGGCGCTTTTGGCGCGGATGTTGGCCGTGGTCAAGGTTACTTCGAGGCCGCGGTTCTGGGTCTGGCCGCCGTTGCGGGTGAACGAGTTATAGCCGGTAGCGGTGGGTAGGGCGTCGGGCAGCAGCAGGTCGCTGGTGCGCTGCTGGTACACTTCCACGCTACCCGTGATGCGGTTTTTGAAGAAGCCGAAATCCAAGCCGAAGTTGGTGGTGGTGGTGTATTCCCAGCCCAGGTTGGGGTTGGGGATGGTGTTGGCTACCACGCCGGCCGCGCCGGTACTGCCGTAGTTATAGTAGCCATTGCCCAGGCTCGATTGCAGCGAGCCCAGGGTCTGGTAGGGGTTCACGGCGGTGCTGCCCACGCGGCCCAGGCTGGCGCGCAGCTTCAGGTTGTCGAGCCACTCCGCATCGCGGATAAACGACTCATTGGCAATGTTCCAGGCCACGGCGGCTGAGGGAAAAGCCTTGTACTTGTTGCCCGGCGCCAGGCGCGACGAGCCATCGACGCGCACCGTAACGGTGGCCGAGTAGCGGTTGTCGAATGAGTAGTTGGCGCGGCCCATGTAGGAGAGGATGGTCCACTTCACCGGCTGGGTCGGGTTGTTCACGCCAATCGGCGTGCCGGTGCCCAGGTTATTGTCGAACTGGTTATTAGCCAAGGTGTTTTGCACCGCGCCGCCGAAGCCGTCTACGCGGTACTGCTGGGCGCTGTAGAGGCCGGTCAGGTTCAACTCGTGCTTCTCGGCAAAGGTGCGGTTGTAGGTCAGGATGTTCTCGGCCAGCAGGTTGAAGGCCAGGTTGGTCGACTGGCCGGCCTGGTTGAAGCCGCCGCCGCGCTGGGGCGTCTGCGAGGCGTAGAAGTAGCCGTAGTTCTCGTTGCGGGCGTCGAGGCCCACGTTGAGGCGGTAGTCGAGGCCCGGCAGGATGTTTACCTGACCGTAGAGGCTGTTGAAGGTGCGCAGGCGGCGGCGCTGCTCCTTGTGCGCATTAGGAGCGTAGAGGCCCAGCGCGTTAGGCTGCGATTGGTCGGTGTTCGGATACAGAATCGGAATGCCGCTGGCATCGTATGGCGAAGCCAGCGGGCTCACCACCAGTATCGAGTTCATGATGTTGATGGTCGGGTCGTCGTGGTTCGTGAACGAGTTCAGCGTATTGAATCCCACCTTGATGCGCTTGCTAATCTGCTGGTCGAGGGTGCCGCGCAAGGTATAGCGCCGGATGCGCTGCACCGGCACAATGCCCGTCTCGTCGTAGTAGCCCAGCGAGGCCGAGTACTGCGTCTGCTCGGTGCCGCCGCTGAGGCCCAGCGAGTGGTTCTGGATGTGGCCTTTCTGGTAGAAAGCATCCTGGTAGTCAAAGCTCTTGCCGGCGGCGTAGTTGGCGCGCTCGTCGGCAGTCAGGAAGGAGGTGCCGGTGTTGTTGGGGTCGAAGCTGGGGTTGGCGGCCAGGTAGGCCTGCTTGCGGTACTCGTAGTACTCGGCGCCGTTCATCAGGTCGTAGCGGCCGTAGGCTTCCTTCTGGCCGTAGTAGCCGTTGTAGGTCACGCGGGCCGCGCCGGTTTTGCCGCGCTTGGTCGAAACCAGGATGACGCCGTTGGCGCCCCGGGCCCCGTAAATAGCGGTGGATGAGGCGTCTTTCAGCACTTCCACACCGCTGATGTCGTCGGGGTTCAGGTCGTTGAGGCTGCCGTCGTAGGGCACGCCGTCCACCACCAGCAGCGGGTCGTTGGAACCGGAAAACGAGCGGTTGCCGCGGATGCGGATAACCGGCGTCTGGCCCGGTGAGGAAGTGGCGCTCGAAATCGTGACGCCGGCCGCGCGGCCCTGCAGGGCCTGGCCCACGTTGGCTACCGGCACATCGCGCAGGGCTTTTTCATCGACTGATGAAATGGCGCCCGTCACCTGGCTTTTTTTCTGGCTGCCGTAACCCACCACCTGCACTTCGTCCAGGGCCTGGGTTTCGGCGGTCAGCTGGGCATCCACGCGGCCGGAAGTGCCGATGGCAACTTCCTTTTTCTGAAAGCCCACCGAGCTAAACACCAGCGTGTTTTGCCCGTCGGGCACGCTCAGGGTGTAGTTGCCGGTAGCGTCGGTGCCGGTGCCCACGGTCGTGCCCTTCACGATAACTGTGACGCCGGGCACGCCCTCGCCCTTGGCATCGGTGACGGTGCCCGCCACGCTGCGGCTCTGCGCCCAGGCCGTGCCCGGCCGCAGACTGCCCGCCAGCAGCAGCACCGCTGCCAGTAGTTGCGCCCATTGCCGAACCCGGCGGAGCGCGAGATTAGATAAACGTTTTTGCATGGTGTTGAGTGGGTTTTGGAGGTTTGTGTAGTGGGAAAAAATGCGGGAAAGCGGCCCTAAAAGCCGATGGAGTTGCCGCCGTCCACGGGCAGCGAGGCCCCGGTGATATAGCCGGCGGCCTCCGAGGCGAGGAACACGGCGGCCAGGCCAATATCCTGGGGCTGACCGAATTTGCCCATCGGGGTGCGGCGCATGGCGCGGTCGCGGCGGTCGGGGTCCGAGTTCATGGCCGTGCGGCTCATCTCGGTTTCGATAAAGCCCGGCGCGATGGCATTCACCCGCACGTTATCTTTCGAAAACTCCGAGGCCAGCACTTTCACCATGCCCTCCACTGCCGACTTGGAGGCCGCGTAGGCCACCACGCGGTCGATGCCGTAGTAGGCCGCCATCGACGAAATCATCAGGATGACCCCACGCTTGCGGGCCACCATCCGTTTGGCGCACACCCGGGTGAGGGCAAATACGGCACTCAGGTTGGTGTGAATGATGCGGTTAAACTCCTCATCGGTCACGTCGAGGGCGGGCTTTTTCATATTCACCCCGGCGTTGTTTACCAGGATGTCGAGCGGGCCGTAAGTCGTCTCAATCTCCGCCACCAGCCCTTCGAGCGACTCCAGGTCGCCCACGTCGTTGGCGAGGTAGTGCGCCATCGGACCGAGCTCGGCCACGGCCTCCCGCAGCACCTCCTCACGCCGCCCGGTGATGATGACCGTAGCGCCGGCCGTGGCCATGCAGCGGGCTATTTCCAGGCCGATGCCGGTGCCGCCCCCGGTGATGAGCGCCAGTTGGCCCTCCAGCGAAAACGGGTTGGCGGCCTGGCCGTCGGGTTGCAGGATGGTGGCGGTGAGTCGTTCAGCAGAAGTCATGATAAAGGTTTGTTAGCGTAGTTGGTAGATGGCAACCTGCTCCTTGATTTCGGCCAGCGAGCGGATTGGCTTGGGGAACGGGGCGGGGATGGGCCGCCGCGAAAAAGTCTGGAAGTAGAGCACGCAGGCGTCGCGCCACCAGAGGGCTTCGCGGTGCTGCACCTGCAGGCGGGCCGCCACGTCGGCGTGCAGCTCGGCATCCACGGCGGGCTGCACGGCGGCCCACTGCCGCTGCATCCAGAGCACCGAATCGGCGCCGGTGTAGTAGCGGGTGCAGAGCTCATCCCAGAGCGGGCGGCCGGTGCTCAGCTTCTGGCCCCAGGGCAGGTGGTGAAACCAGAGCAGGAAATCGGGCGGGCAGGTGGCCGGGCTACCCCAGCGCTGTCGCAGGGCGGGGGCGTAGAGGGCCAGCGCGTTGGAGCCCATAGCGGTGCGGTCGAAACCCAGGCCCACGGAGTCGGCCCGGTGGTAATAAATGGCGGTCCAGTCGGGCCGGGCGCTTTTGGTCAGCCAGGGCTCGGGACCGTAGTGCAGATTCTGGCCCATGATGTGGTGCAAACCCAGCGGCGTGGTGTAGCGCACGTAGATGCTGCGCGACTCGTTGAGCACCTGCGTGATGCTGCGCACGGCGGCGGGCTCCTGGGTCAGCGTCATGCGGGTCCATTCCTCAGCGATGGCGGCGGGGCTGAGCGTATGGTCCCAGGCCAGGCGGCCGAAGGCGTACCAGTTGGCCTGGCCCACCGGGTGGCCGGTCCAGTTGCGGTCGGCGCCGATGTTGGCCACGCCCGCGATGCCGCTCACGGCGTGGTTTTCGAGGCTGCCGTCCACCACTTTGGCCACCGTCGAGCCGGGACCTTTGGCGTAAGTATCAGCCATCAGGCACTCCTTGATGAGCGGGCCCAGATACACGAGGTGCGTAGCAAAGCCCAGGTACTCCTGCGTCAGCTGCACCTCCAGCATCAGCGGGGTGCGCGGCATAGCGCCGAACAGCGGGTGAAACGGCTCGCGGGCTTGAAAATCAATTGGTCCGTTCTTCACCTGCACCAGCACTTTGGGGGCAAATTTGCCGTCGAGCGGCTGGAATTCCTCGTAGGCCTGCTTGAACCGGTCGCCGCTACCGGCCTGGTACACAAAGGCCCGCCACATCACCGCGCCGTCGTGCTGGCCGAGGGCACGGGCCAGCATGTTGGCGCCGTCGGCGTGGTTGCGGCCGTAGTCCTGCGGGCCTGGCTCACCCTCCGAGTTGGCCTTCACCAGGAAGCCGCCGAAGTCGGGAATGGTCTTGTAAATCTCGTCCGTGCGGTGGGCCCACCACTGCTGCACCTGCGGGTTGAGCGGGTCAGAAGTCGTCAGGCCGCCAATGACTTTCGGCGCGGCCCACAGCACAGACAAATACACCCGAATGCCATACGGCCGTAGCACGCCCGCCACGGCGGCCACCTTGCGCAGATACTCCGGCGTGAGGTAGCGGGCGCTGGCATTCACGTTGTTAAGCACCACGCCGTTGATGCCGATGGAGGCATTGGCGCGGGCGTAATCCTCGTAGCGCGGGTCGATACGCTCGGGCAGCTCCTGCCATTTCCAGATGGACGAGCCGGCGTAGCCGCGCTCCACGGTGCCATTAGGATTATCCCAATGGTTTAATAGCCGATACTGAATGCGTGGGCTGCTCGTCAGCGCCAGATTGGCCAGCGGCTGCCGCGTCTGCAACTGCCGCAGCAGCGCAAACACGCCGTACAGCAACGCCGCCCCGCTACGCCCCGAAACCACCAGATTGCCGCCCTGCGTTGCGATTTGGAAGCCCTCGGGGCTGCCTTTTGCTGCGGAAGCTGAGTTGGTTTTCTTCTTTCCCGAAACGTTTGCGGTATTCGTTTGCGCCGAAACGTTTGCAGTCGGGTCAATGCGAAGAATTATCCCGCGTTTTGTGCTATTTTTCTCCGCCTGGTTCAGTACCGGTACCGACTGGTCCAGCAGGCCCTGCAGGCCGCGCTGCAATTCGGCGGCGGCCGTGCGCAACACCACGTCCTGACCCTCGGCCACAATGAACTGGGCCGAAGCCTGATACTGCGCCCGCAGGCTCGCATCGGCCACCCGGTCATACTTCAGCCACAGGCGGTAGCCGTCGTCGGCCACGCTGGGCTGCATGGCGGCGGCGAGTAGTAGCAGGAAGAAGAAGGTGAAACGGAGTAGCATTGAGGTGGGAATCGGAGTAGAAGGCCTTAGGCGGGTTCGGTTAGTACAAACGGTTGATTTACTGATGCTGCGCTGGCTGTCAGTTCGCGTCGGATGGCATATTCCAGCCCGCGCAGCTCTGCCAGCCCGCGCAGGCGGCCGATGGCGGAGTAGCCGGGGTAGGATTTCTTGTGCAGGTCGTCGAGCATCTGGTGGCCGTGGTCGGGGCGCATGGGAATGGCGCTGGCGCCCTGGCCACTAGCGGCGCGGCGCTGCTCTTCCAGCAGCAGCTCGCGCACCACGGCGTACATGTCCACGTCGCCCGCGAGGTGGTCGGCTTCGTGGAAATTGCGCGGGTTTTCCTCGCGCTTCGTGGCTCGCAGGTGGATAAAGTGGATGCGTGAGCCGAAGCGGCGGGCAATGGCTGCCAGGTTGTTATCCGCCCGTACGCCCAAAGAACCGGTGCAGAACGTGAGGCCGTTAGCCGGCACGTCGCAGGCGGCTAACAGGGCGGCAACATCGTCCGCCGTGCTCAGCACGCGGGGCAAACCCAGCAGCGGAAAGGGCGGGTCGTCGGGGTGAATGCAAAGATTAATGCCGACCTCGGCAGCCACCGGGGCCACTTGCTGAATGAAGTAGTGCAGGTTGGCCCGGAGCGTCGTCTCGTCGATGGTAGCGTACTCGTTCAGTAAGCTCTGAAAACCAGTCAGCTCAAAGGCTTCTTCGGAGCCGGGCAGGCCCAGCAGGATGGTATTAGTGAGGCCGGCAATTTCCTCGGCGCTCATGGCGGCGTGCTGCTGCCGGGCGGCTTCGGCCACGGCGGGCTCGTAGTCGGCCTCGGCGCCGGGGCGCTGCAGAATGCAGAGGTCGAAGACAGCAAAGTCCTGCCACACAAATCGTAGCGCACGGGAACCGTCCGGCATTTCGTAGCTCAGGTTGGTGCGCGACCAGTCCAGCACGGGCATGAAATTGTAGCACACCGTGCGCAGGCCGCAAGCCGCCAGGTTGCGTAGTGATTCTTGATAAGTAGCAATGTAGCCTTCGCGGCTGGGCAAGCCTTTCTTGATGGCCTCGTGCACGGGCAGGCTTTCTACCACGGCCCAGTGCAAGGGCGTGTGCGTGGCATTATCGGCCTCAATCTGCTGCTGGCGGGCCCGGATTTCCGCTACCGGCCACACGGCGCCCACGGGCAGCTGGTGTAGCGCGCTTACCACGCCTGTGCAGCCGGCCTGCCGGATGTCGAACAGCGAAACCGGGTCGTGGGGCCCAAACCAGCGCATCGTATGTAGCATGAACGCGACAATAAAAAGTGCAATTTTTCAAGTGCTGCTGCCGGTGCTTGTGCCGACCGACTGCAAACGTGCCCGGAGAATGATTCAGCGGACTTGGTGTCGAAAGTAGAACATGATTTGGTAATCGCAACTGAAAAAAACGGCCCATTTTCAGCGGATTAGCAGAATAACTATCGGCAACGTTTCCGAAAACGTTGCCGATAGTTATTTTTCCGATAAATTCCCCAAAAAAAGTTTTGGCCCCGGTGCAAGTCCAATTGCCTGGACGTTCTTTCACTCTCCACTACTCCTGGCTCATGGTCTGCTTTAAATACAATTTATCGTGATAAGCTGCGTCAAATGCCAGCTCACCGAGCCGGTGCTGAAGGCGGGGTTCGTGCGCGGGCGGCAGCGGTATTTCTGCAAGGCCTGCAGCTACCATTTCACGGCCGAAAGAACCGAGCCCACACCCAAGCGCCGGGCCCAGACCACCATCGGCGACATTGCCAAGGCGGTGGGCGTGGCGCCATCCACGGTATCGCGGGCGCTGAACGGGCACGTCGATATCAGTCCCGTCACCCGGCAGGCCATTGTAGACGCCGCCCGGCAGCTCGACTACCATCCTAACCTGCTGGCTCAAAGTCTTAAGAATCGTGAAACGCATACCATTGGCGTTATTATCCCCGACATTGAGCGGCCGTTTTTTGCCACCGTGGTCAGTGGTATCCAGTCGGTAGCCACCGAGGCGGGCTACCGGGTAATGATTTGCCAGTCGAAGGAATCGTACCAGACCGAGGTGAGCAACGTGCAGGCCTTGGTAGCCAGCCAGGTAGATGGCCTTCTCATCTGCCACTCGCGCGAAACCAAGAACTTCGACCACGTGAAGCCGCCGGCTTGCCGGGGCATTCCGGTCATTCACTTCGACCGCGTGAGCAACGAGGTGGACAGCGCCAAAGTCATTCTGGATGACTGGAATGGCGCGTTCACCGTCACCGAGCACCTCATTCAGCAGGGGGCGCGGCGGGTGGCCATCCTGGCCGGGCCGGCCGAGCTGCTCATCAGCCGCAACCGCCTGGCCGGCTACCAGCACGCGCTGAAGCGCTACCAGCTGCCGTTGCGGCCCGAATACGAGGCGCACATTGAGTTCCAAACCGAGGAAGCGGTGGCAACGCTGGATACCTGGCTGGCGCTGCCGGAGCCGCCCGACGCCATTTTTGCCGTCAACTATACAAATGCCTTCGACCTGCTGGTGGCGCTGAAGAAGCGCGGCGTGCGCGTGCCCCAGGATGTGGCGGTGGCCGGCTTCGGCGATGAGTTTATGGCCGCCATGATTGAGCCGGGGCTGACGACCGTTGATTTACACCCGTACCGCATTGGGCAGCAGACGGCCCGGCTGTTTCTGGAGCAGGTGCAGCAGCAGGAGAATTTCCAGCCGCGCACCTTCGTGATTTCCGGCGACTTGATTATCCGGCAGTCGTCGCTGAAGGGGAAGGGCGAGACGTTTGCGCTGGGGATTTAGGCGGCGGGCGCTGCCATAAAACAACCTCCGCCCGTTCGGGTTGACTTGCTACGCCGCCGCCCGGTCAACGCCAGCGGGCCCAACTACGTATTTCCTGCTTCCTTCACTCCCTAAACTAATACGTTCATGCTCAAACGTGATTTCCTGCGCAATACCTTCGCCCTGGCCCTCGGCACTCTGGTAAGCCCCGCCCTGCTGGCCCGCGCCAAGGACGAGCGGTTTCTGCGCGAGGCCCGCGCCACGCCCATTGCCGACGGCCCGTTTACGCTGCCGCCGCTGCCCTACGCCTTCGACGCGCTGGAACCGCACATCGATGCCCGCACCATGGAAATCCACCACGACGCGCATCACAAAACCTACGTATCGAAGCTCAACGACGCGGTGGTGGGCAAACCCCAGGAAAAGATGACGTTGGAGCAGCTGGTGGGCAGCGCCAGCAAGCAGCCCGACGCCGTGCGCAACAACGCCGGCGGGCACTGGAATCACTCGTTCTTCTGGCCGCTGCTGTCGAAATCCGGCGGCGGGCAGCCCACGGGCGCGCTGGCGGCGGCCATCACCAAGGACTTCGGCTCGTTTGAGAAGTTCAAGGAGGAATTCGGTAAGGCCGCCGCTGGGCGCTTCGGCTCCGGCTGGGCCTGGCTCAGCCTTAATAAAGCAGGCAAGCTCTTTATTTCTTCGACGCCCAACCAGGACAGCCCGCTGATGGATGTGCCGGGTATTGAGCGCGGCACCCCGGTGCTGGGCCTCGACGTGTGGGAGCACGCCTACTACCTCAAATACCAGAACAAGCGGCCGGACTATGTGGCCGCTTTCTGGAACGTGGTGAACTGGAATCAGGCCAACACGAACTTCGACAAGGCCCGCAAAGGCTAGGCTCGTTTCCCAGAACTTAATGGGCAAAGGCCGTGCTTCCATTCCGGAAAGCGCGGCTTTTTGCTGCGGTAGTACGCATGAAAACAGGGTTAAAGCAGCATGAAAAGGGTATTAAAAGCTTGCCTTTTGGGCGTTTAAGGTGGTAACTTCACCAAAAAATCACTTTCGCAAAGCTTCACAATCCCTGGGATTGGGTTTGACTGGATGGCGCAAAAGCTTGCGGGTCTTTTGGTTCGGGTAACTATGCAACTGCTGCGCCGGGTATTGGTACCTGGCGGCATTTTCGCTATGGTCGAGCTTTTATCCCGCACCGCTCGTAAGCGCAACCATTCGGCTCACGATTTCTCTTTATTGGCACCTGCATGGCCTCAAAAACTAAATTAGCCTTACCCCCGCCCACGCCCTGGCAGCGCCTCACGCGCATGCTTGACACGGAGCGGGAAACGATTCGCTACATCTTTTACTACGCCATCGTCACGGGGCTTATCAGCCTGTCGCTGCCGCTGGGCACGCAGGCCGTATTCAATATGGTGTCGACCGGCGCCGTGTTCAGCAACACCTACATTCTCATTGGGGTAGTGGTGCTGGGCGTGCTGCTGGGCGGCATCCTGCTGGTGGGCCAGATGACGCTGGTCGAGGCCGTCGAGCAGCGCCTCTTCGCCAAAGCGGCCATTGAGTTTGCCTACCGCCTGCCGCGCATCAAGCCCGAAATGCTGGAGGACGAAAACCCACCCGAGCTGGTGAACCGCTTTTTCGACATTCTGACCGTGCAGAAGGGCCTGACCAAGCTGCTCATTGACCTGGTGTTTGCGGGGTTTCAGATTGTGTTCGGGGTGCTGGTGCTGTCGTTCTACCACCCGGTTTTTATTGGGCTGGGGCTGTTTATCATCCTGATGATGATAGTGGTGTACGTGATGAGCTACCGCCGCGCCCTGCGCACGAGCATCGACGAATCGGCGCACAAGTATGAGGTGGTGGACTGGCTGGAACAGGTGGCGGGCCAGCTGCCGAACTTTCGTGGGAGCGCGCTGGAGCGCAAGCGCGCGCTGGTGCGCACCGACGAGCTGACGGCCGAGTACCTGCACGCCCGCAACGCCCACTTCCGGGTGCTGAAGCAGTACTACTGGTGGTCGGTGGCCGTGCGCACGCTCATCACCGGCGGGCTGCTGATTGCTGGCACGCTGTTCGTGGTGTCGCGGCAGATGACGCTGGGGCAATTCGTGGCCGCCGAGGTGCTTATCGTGCAAATCAGCGCCTCGATTGAGAAGCTGGTGGCGGGCATCAGCACCGTGTTTGATGTGCTGACGGGCGTGGAGAAGCTGGGGGCCGTGACCGACCTGCCGATGGAAGAAACCGAAAAGACCGACGTGTATCATGCTTAACATATCCAACCAGAGCGTAGCCCCGGAGGTATGGGAAAACGAGCCGCAGCAGTCGTGCAAGGAGCTGATTGACCACCGCGGGGGCCGGCGGCTGGCCCGCGTGACCATCGCCATTGCGCTGGTGTTCATTGTGATACTTTTCCTGCCCTGGCGGCAGACCATTCAGGGCAGCGGTAGCCTGACCACGCTGCGCCCGCAGGACCGCCCTCAGACGGTGCAAAACCAGATTGCGGGCCGCATCGAGCACTGGCACGTGCGCGAGGGCCAGTTGGTGCAGGCGGGCGATACCGTCCTGACTATCTCCGAAATAAAGGACGAGTACTTCGACCCCAACCTGCCCGAGCGCCTGCGCGAGCAGCTGGCGGCCAAGGAAGGCAACGTGCGGGCCTACGACGCCAAAATAGAAGCCACCGACCACCAGATGCGGGCCCTGAGCACCACGCTGCAGGTGCAGCTCGACGCGGCCCGCAACCGCGTGACCCAGGCCCGCAACACGGTGCGCATCGACAGCGCCGACCTGGTGGCGGTGACCAACTTTTTCCAGATTGCTCAGAACCGGCTGGCGCGCTACGAGGAGGGCTACAAGAACGGCCTGTTCTCGCTGACGGACATTGAAACCCGCCGCCTCAAGCTGCAGGAGGACCGGGCCAAGGTGACGGCCCAGCGCAACAAGCTGCTCAACTCGCAGCAGTCGCTGGCCAACGCCGTTATCGAGCTGGCCAACCTGCGGGCCAAGTACCAGCAGGACCTGGCCAAGGCCGAGTCGGACCGCAGCTCGGCGGTGTCGAGCAAGGCCAGCTCGGAGGGCGAGGTAGCCATCACGCGTAATAAAATTGCCAACGTGGGCGTGCGCCGGGGGCTGTACGTGGTGCGCGCGCCCCAGACGGGCTACGTGGTGCGGACGCTGAAAGCCGGTATCGGCGAGACGATTAAGGAGGGCGAATCCATTGCCACGCTGCAGCCGGAGGCGCCGGTGCTGGCGGCCGAGCTCTACGTGCGGCCGATGGACGTGCCGCTGATTCAGCGGGGGCGGCAGGTGCGGCTGCAGTTCGACGGCTGGCCGGCGCTGCAGTTTTCGGGCTGGCCCTCGGTGGCGGTGGGCACCTTTGGCGGCACCGTGACGGTGATTGACGTGGTGAACAGCCCCAACGGCAAGTACCGCCTGCTGGTGCGCCCCAACGACCACCACGAGAGCGAGCACGGCTGGCCTGCCCAGCTGCGTCTGGGCTCGGGCGTGTACGGCTGGGTGATTCTCGACTCGGTGCCGGTGTGGTATGAAATCTGGCGGCAGCTCAACGGCTTCCCGCCCAGCCTGCAGGAGGCGCCGGAGGAGGGCTCGCCGGTGAAAGCGGATAAGAAATAGAGACGTATGAGGAGTATTCAAGCCTTTGCCGTGCAACCCAGGGCGCGCCGTCTGCTGACGGCCGGGCTATTGCTGCTGCTCAGCATCGGAAGCGCCCGCGCTCAGGACCCCCGCCTGCCCACCCAGAAGCCGGGCCTGGAGCCCGCGCCGGTGCAGACGCAGCAGCTGGCCCAGGACCGCCCGCCGGCTGATACCGCCCACGTCTTCGCCCTGCTGGATTTGGCCGAGCTGGTCTTTACCAGCCACCCCATCGTGAAGCAGGCCCAGCTGCTCAGCGACGTGGGCCGGGCGCAGGTGCTGGAGGCCCGCGGCGGCTTCGACCCTAAGCTGGGCTCAGGGTTTGACCGCAAGCTCTTCGGCGGGACGGACTACTATAACAACTGGGCCAACGAGCTCAAGGTGCCCATCTGGCCGGGCGGCATCGACCTCAAGGTGGGTTACGACCGGATGGTGGGCACCTACGTGAACCCCGAGCACCGCACGCCGCAGGGGGGGCTGGCCATAGCGGGCCTGTCGGTGCCGCTGGGGCAGGGGCTGCTGATTGATGCCCGCCGCAACGACCTGCGGCAGGCCCGCTGGATGCAGACCGCCGCCGAGGCCGACCGCGTGAAGCTGATTAACGAGGTGTGGCTCGATGCCCAGAAGGCCTACTGGAACTGGTACTTTGCCTACCAGCAAACGCTGCTCATCGAGGAGGGCGTGGCCCTGGCCCAGACGCGCTTCCAGGGCATCAGCCGGCGGGCGCTGCTTGGCGACCAGGCGCCCATCGACTCGGTGGAGGCCCAGATAACCGTGCAGGACCGCATCGTGCAGATGCAGCAGCAAGTGGTAGAGCAGCAGAACAACTTCCTGCTGCTCTCCAACTACCTCTGGAACAAGGATAGCCAGCCGGTGGAGCTGCCGGCCTACGCGGTGCCCCAGCGCCCGCCCATGCCCGTGGTCGACTCGGTGGAGTTTGCCCGCCTGCGCGATTTGGCCAGCAACCAGCACCCCACGCTCATCAAGCTCGACGCCAAGGTGCGGCAGCTGCGCATTGAGGAGAGCTACCGGCGCGAGCTGCTGAAGCCCACGCTCAACGTGAGCGGCTACCTGCTCAGCCGGGGCGACTTTTACCGCTCGGAGGTGCCTTCGTACTACGCCTTTGGGCGCGACAACTACAAGCTGGGGGTGGACTTTGCCTTCCCGCTCTTCCTGCGCAAGGAGCGCGGCAAGCTGCAGCAGGCCCGCCTCAAGGTGCTCGACGCGGCCCTGGAGCAGCAGCAGCAGCGCCGCACCATCACCAACCAGGTGAACGCCATTTACAACACGTTGAAGGCTTACGAGCGCCAGCTGGAGGTGCAGGCCCAGACCATTGCCAACCAGCGCCTGCTGCTGCGCGCCGAGCTCCAGAAGTTTGAGCTGGGCGAGAGCACCATCTTCCTCATCAATACCCGCGAGAGCAAGCTCATCGACCTGCGCCTCAAGCAGGAGAGCATGCGGGCCAGCTACGAGAAGGCCCGGGCCGAACTGTATTACTACGCCGGCAGCCGCACGCTGCGCCCGGAGTAGTCCGGCGGGGCAGCGTAGCTGCTGCTGCCTTTCTTCAGAAGGGATAATCCCGTACCGACCACGGCTGCCCAGTTTATGGGCAGCCGTTATCATGTGCTGCCCACCCGTTATCACGTGCTGCCCACCCGTGCCCACGTGCTGCCCACCCGTGCCCACGTGCTGCCCACCCGTGCCCACGTGGTTCGCACCCGTGCCCACGTGCTGCCCACCCGTGCCCACGTGGTTCGCACCCGTGCCCACGAGGTTCGCACCCGTACCCACGTGGTTTGCACCCGTGCCCACGTGGTTTGCAACCGTACCCACGTGCTGCCCACCCGTGCCCACGTGCTGCCCACCCGTGCCCGGCACGTGGGCACGGGTGGGCAGCAGCCGCACAGCACTGTGGTGATGCCGAACGGCCGGTAGCAAAAAAGGACGGCCCGTGCGGACCGTCCTTCTGCAATTGTTCGAGGTGGGGGAAGCCTACTTCACCACTTCGAGCCAGCCGGTCCAGCTGTCGTTGGGGGTATACAGGTGGTAGTAGTAAAGGCCGGGGGCTACTCCGTCGCTGGTGCCCCAGCCGCGCGTGTAGCCCTTCTCCTCATACACCTTGCGGCCCCAGCGGTTGTAGATTTCCAGGTTGGCGGCATCGGGCCGGCGGCTGTCACGCTGTGGGAAGAAGTCGTCGTTGAGGCCGTCGTGGTTGGGGGTGATGATGTTCGGAATCTTGGTGGGCACAACGGGCAGGATGAGGAAGCTGGCAGTCGTGTCGGCGGTGCACCCCAGCTCGTAGATGCTGGTGAGGCGCACGGTGTAGGAGCCGGGGGCGGCGTAGATGTGCGTGGGGGCGACGTCGGTGCTGGTCTGGCCGTCGCCGAAGTCCCAGCGCAGGCTTTGCAGCCCCGGCGCCGTGCCTGGAACGGTGGAGAAGGTCACCAGCCCCACCGTGGTGGGGTCGATGATGGCCTGGGGGAACAGTGCCACGGCCTGCTGCACCGCTACGGTGGTAGTGGCCGTGCCGGTGCAGCCGCCGGGCGTGGCCACGGTCACGGTGTAGGTGGTGGTGGCGGTGGGGGTGGCCGTCACGCTGCGGGTGTTGGTGGCGCTGAGGCCGGTGGCCGGGCTCCAGAGGTAGGTGGCGCCGGGGCCGGCATCGGGCACGGTGAGGGTGGTGCTGCTGCCGG
The DNA here is from genome assembly GCF_030580865.1 of Hymenobacter aranciens. Lineage (GTDB taxonomy): Bacteria > Bacteroidota > Bacteroidia > Cytophagales > Hymenobacteraceae > Hymenobacter > Hymenobacter aranciens. Next base: position 105,786 of record NZ_JAUQSY010000013.1, read on the forward strand.
CGCAGATGGGGGCAGGGGTGGGCACACTCACGTTGAGCTGGTTGCTCACGTTCACGGTCACAGTATCCTTGCTTTCGCAGCCGTTGGTGCCCAGCTCGGTCAGGGTTACGATGTAGGTGGTGGTGGCGGCGGGCGTGGCCGTCACCTGGAAGCCGGTGGTGCTGCTCAGGCCGGTAGCGGGCGTCCAGTTGATGACGTAGTTGGCCGAAACCGGGGCATTAGCTACCGTGAGCGTGGCGCTGCTGCCGGGGCAAAGGGTGCGGTCGGGGCCGACGCTGATTTTGGCCAGCCCGCGCACGACGATGGTGGCGGTGGTGCTCACGCTGGGCGTGCAGGCGGTAGAGTCGTAGGCGGTGAGGCGCACGGTGTAGGTGCCGGGCGTGGTGTACACGGTGCTCACGTTGTTAGCCTGGGTGCTGGTCTGGCCGTTGCCGAAGTCCCAGGTGGTGCCGTTGGCATTGGCGTTGGGGCGGCTAAAGTTCACCGTGAGCGGAGCGCAGCCGGTGCGCACGTTGGGCGCGCCGTTGGCGGCCGGGGTGAAGTCGGCGTTCAGGCGCAGGATGTCCATCTTGAAGGCCGCGCTGGTGGTCTGGCGGGTGGTGCCGGTCTGGGTGCGGGCGAAGGCGTTGGGGGTGGTGGTGATGGCCGGGGCCAGGTTGCCGTTGCTTTGGAAGCGCACGCAGATGGCCTGGTAGATAATACCTTTCTTATCAAAGCGCGAGGTGCCGCCATCCACGTGCGTGGTGCCGGAGCCGAAGTAGCTGCCGTACACCAGGCGCCGGGCGCCGGGCGAGAGCTGCATCAGGTAGAGGTAGCCGTAAGTATTGTTGACGTTGTCGTTGGGGCTGCCGGAAGTGCTGTTGGGCACCTGCACCCGAATGGCGTCGGGCGTGGTGGGCAGGCCGGCGATGTTGGCCGCCCCCCAGCCCGAGAGCAGAATCTGGCCGCAGTTGTCGACCAGAAACGCCGTGGGCGAGATGTTGGGCACCTGGCTACCGCCCCCGTTGCCGATGACGGTGGAGAAAGCCGTCGCATTGAGCCCGTAACTCAGCTTATGGATGAACTGCCGGCTGTTGGCGTTGCGGTAGATGCCGGCCGTCACGGGGTAGGCGCCCTTGGTCTGGCCCAGCACGTACACCGCGCCCTGGCGGTCGAGCTGCACAAAGAAGGCCTGGTCGTAGGCATTGGTGCCGAGGTAGGTGGCCTGCACTACCTGGCTGCCATCGGGGCTGATGTGGGCCACGAAGCCATCGGCCGCGCCGCCGCGGCTGGTGGCATTGAGGCCGCCGGTGGTGCGGGGGAAGTTGGTGCTGGTGGTGCCGCCGGCCACAAACACGCCGTTGAGGCTGTCGAGCTGGATGCTGTAGCCCGACTCGTTGCCGGTGCCGCCCAGGTAGCTGCTCCACACCAGGGCCGTGAGGCCCGGGTTGAGCTTGGTGACCACGGCATCGGAAGCGCCGCCGCGGGCCGTCTGGAAGCCGCCGGTGCTGGGGTAGTTGGTCGAGCGGCTCACCGAGGTGAAGTACACGTTGCCGGCGCGGTCCAGAATCACGTCGCCGCGCAGGTCGTCGCCGAAGTTCTCGTAGAGGGCCAAGCTCTGGTCCATGCGCCCGTCGATGCCGGTGCCGCCCACGTAGGTGGAGGCCAGCAGCTGGTTGCCGCCCGCGCTCAGGCGCGACACCACCAGGTCGGTAGTGCCGCCCAGGGCGCGGTCGTAGGCGCCGGTGGTGGTGGGGTAGTTGCTGGCATCGGTGCTACCCAGGATAACCAGCTCGCCCGCGTCGTTGGTCACGAGGCTGTGCGGGTACTCGTCGGCCGAGTTGCTGCCGCCGCCGCCCAGGTAGGTGGCGTACACGAGGCTGCTGGCGCCGGTGGTAGCGTTGGGGTTGTATTTGCTGATGACAATGTCGGTGTTGCCGCCGTTGAAGCTGGCGTCGTAGGCGCCCGTGGTGGTGGGGTAGCCGGCCGAGAAGTTAACGCTGGCGGCGTAGAGGTTGCCGGCCGTGTCGGGGCAGGCGGTGTAGCCCCAGTTCAGCGCGGCCGTGGCGCCGGAATAGGTGGAGTACACCAGCACCGGGTCGATGACGAGGGGCAAGGCCTTGTTGTAGCCTTTGGGCAGGCCGAAGCTCACCACGTTGCCTTTGCCCAGCACGTAGTGGCAGGGCACGGCCACGCGGCGGCCGTGCACGAGCTGGTAGGCAAAGGGCTGCTGCTCGGTCACGCGGCCCACGCTGGTTTCAATCTGCAGGGCGCCATCCACCACGCGCAGGCTTTGCTGGCCCTCATACTTCAGCTGAATGCGGCGGGCGTCGGCCCCGGCGGCCAGCTCGAAGTCGTACTCCATCACCGGGCCGCGTGAGTAAAAGCGCAAATCGGTGCCGGGGTAGAGCTGCTGGTAGCGCACGTCGGTGAAGGCCGGCACGTCGGTGGCCCAGCGGCGGCGGTCGTTGCCCAGGAAGTAGTTGAGGTGCTCGCCGGTGGGCTGCTCGCCGCGCACGGCAGGCTTGGCGTTGGCCCCCACAAAGTTCACGGCGTAGGCGTGGGCCGGCACGGCCAGCTTGGCGCCGCGGCCCCGGTGGTGGTGGCGCTCGTCGGCGGCGCGGACGTCGTAGCGGGCCACCAGCAGGCGGTTTTTCTCCAGAAACAGCCGCCCGGCCGGAATGTCCGCCGCAAACAGCACCGGCGCCTCCCACTGCTGCCGGTTGGGCACGAAGCGCAGCGGGTGCGGGTCGGCGGGAAGGGGAGCGGTGGCGGGCGGGCCAGCCAGCGCCGTAGTCAGGGTAAACAAGCTGCTGCCGAGGCACAGCCAACGCGTAAGCATTGCGCGCATAAAGGAGAATGGATGGGGGATAAGAGCACCGGCCCAAACCCGAACTCTAAAAGCCGGGTTCACGCACGAACTACAAAGGTCCGGCGCGCAAATGGATTTCGCGTTGCGCGCCGGTTAAGAAATCCCCCTGCGGCGGCCAATGGCGGCGTTTTGCCGATGGAGTGCGAGGGGCTGGCGCGCGTCGGAGACGCGCGCCAGCCCCTCGCACCCATCCCATTACTCCACCACCAGCCGGCTGCGCCACTGCCGCCCATCGGGGGCCAGGGCCTGCACGATGTACACGCCCGGCGCGCCGGGCACTGCCAGCCGTGGGCCCTGCCACACCTGCCGCCCCAGCGCGTCGCTCACCACCACCTGCGTGCCGGCCGGCAGCGGCGGCAGCTGCAGCGCCGCCCCCCGCGCCACGGGGTTGGGGTACACCGCCAGCGGCGCGGCCGCCTGCCCCGGGCGGGTGGTGGTGGGCAATTGCCCCAGCCGGGCCAGGAAGGGATTGGTGAGGTAGGCCACCGGGTTCTGGGCCGAGGTGGGGTTGCTGCTGACGGTGTGGGCACCGAAGCGGCCGGTGCCGTTGAGGTCGCCGGCCAGCAGCAGCTCGCCGTTGGGCAGCCAGGCCAGGTGGCCGGGCAGCTCGTCGCCGGGGCCGTCGGCCTGCTGGCCCCAGCGCAGGCGGCCCTGCGGCGTGAAGCTCAGCACCAGGCCGTCGCGCGAGCTGCTGCCGCCCGGCAGGAAGCTCACGCCGTCCACCAGGGCATCGCCGATGAGGATGGCGGCCACGTAGCTGTTGCCGGCCGCGTCTACCGTCAGGCCGCTGGTGGCGGGGCCGTAGAGCGTGGCGGTGGAGGCCAGCTCCCGGGCCCAGTTCACGCGGCCGGTGGCTTCGTCGAGGGCCAGCAGCAGGCCGCCCCGGTCGGTCGAGCTCAGGGTAGCGGGGCCGAAGCTGGCCAGGCCCTCGTAGCTGCCCGTCACCAGCAGCTGGCCGGTGCCGTCGAGCACGGCGCGGTTGGCAAGGTCGTTGCCGGCCCCGCCTTCCGAGAACACCCAGGCGGGCGTGCCCTGGGCGTCGTATTTCACTACCACGGCGTCGTTCTCGCCGGGCGTGGCGGGCAGGGGCAGGCTGCCGAAGCCGCCCGCGCCGGGCGTGCTGGTCCAGGTGAGGTAGCAGGCGCCGGCCGGGCTCACCAGGAGGTGCGGGGCGTATTGGTAGTAGTTGCCGACGCCCGAGGGCGTTTCGTGCCCGCCCTGCCGGGCCCAAGCCAGCTGCCCCTGCGCATCAAACCTGGCCAGAAACACATCCGAGGCCACCGCGCCCGGCGGGCCGGCCACCACCAGCGTGGTGCTGCCCAGCACCATGCTGCCGCTGAAGGTGCCCGTGAAGTAGGCATTGCCCGCCGCATCGAGCCCCATGCCCGAGCTGATGACGCCATTGCCGCCGCCCAGCTGCCGCAGCCACTGCGGCTGCCCCTGGGCGTTGATTTTGGCCAGAAACAGGAAGGTGTCGCCCTGCGGGTTGTTGAGCGACAAGCCGCCCAGGCTCATGCGCTGGGTGAAGGAGCCGCCCACGTACACGTTGCCCTGGGCGTCGCTCACCACGTCGTGCGCCACGGTGTAGGCGGCCCCGGCCAGGTGCAGGCCCCACAGCAGCCCGCCGCCGGGGGCGTACTTGGCCAGGTAGCTGTCCTGCAGCCCAGTGGCGGCGAAAGTGGTGCCGGGCCCCAGCGCCAGCGTCTGGTTGAAGATGCCGGTGAGGTAGGCGTTGCCACTGGCATCGGTGAGCAGGCCGGTGGCGGTGGCGCTGCCGGGGCAGTCGAGCACCTGGGCGCGCAGCCAGTCGGGCGCGGTGGTAGATTGGGCCCGGGCGGTGGCACTGCCCAGCAGCAACAGGAAAAACAGATAACGAAGACGCATGGAACAGAGTAAGCTTAAGGGCGGGCAGTAGCGCGAGCTTTGTAGTTCGCGTTCCCGCGCCGTTAAAGTCGTTGAACTGGCGCGTGGCGCGGGGACGCGAACTACAAAGTTCGCGCTACTGCCCTGACGCCGTAGCTCCCCCGCCGGGTTGCCTGCCCCGTACCTTCGCCCTCCCTATGGAACCCATCGAATCATCTACCCTCGCCCTCCTGGCCCTGCGCTGCCCGCGCTGCCACCAGGCCCCGCTGTTCACGCACCCGGCTGCCAGCCTGCATTTCAGCGACATGCTCAAGCAGTGCCCCGTCTGCGGCCAGAGCTACGAGCCCGAGCCGGGCTTCTACTTCGGGGCCATGTACATCAGCTCGGGCTTTGCCGTGGCGGTGGTCGTCATCGTGGGCTTGCTGCTCTATTTCCTAGCCGGCGACCCCGATACCTGGGTGTACATCGCCGTCGTGACGGGCGTGATGCTGCTGGCCACGCCGCTCGTCTTCCGCTACTCGCGGGCGCTGATGCTTTACCTGTTCGGCGGGGCAAGGTATGATGCTGACTGGGCGCGCCGTAAACGCTAAGAAAAAAGAAACGGAATAAAGCGAAAGAGTTAAAAATAAGTCCTACATTTCGGGCTCACTTTTAACTGTTTTCACTGATGCCCATTGAGTATTCCCTGGCTGAGCGCGGCAACCCCGGCAAGCCCACCGACCCCAAAAAGTTTTACGCCGTGGCCCGCTCCACCGGCGACACTACCACGCGCGGCCTCGCCGGCCGCATTAATGAGATGAGCACCGTGAGCACCGTCGACGTGATGGCCGTGCTCGAAGCCCTGTTTCAGACCGTGCCCCGCGAGCTGGCCGAGGGCCGCATCGTGCGCTGCGGCGACTTCGGCTCCTTTGCCGTGAGCCTGCAAAGTGATGGAGCCGCTAGCGAAAAAGAGTTTGTTGTGGGCCTCATCAACAATGTGAAAGTGGTGTTCCGCCCCGGCAAGCTCTTCGCCCAGGCCATGCAACAGGCCGACTTTAAGCGCGTCGGACCGTCGGAAGAGTCGAAAGCCCGCGCCACCCGCAAGCGCGGCTAAGCGGACATAGGCGCGTCCGCAGGCGGACGTACCTATGTCCGGGGGCGGACGCTACTATGTCCGCTTGTTGTCATTGGCAGGCCCGCCCTATTGGGGCGGGCCTGTTTGGTTTAACGGCGCGGCCGGTCCATTTCTGCCGGGCACAGGAACTCAATTCGCACCCCCTGCTGGGCCAAGGCTTCGCGGTGATGATGCCAGTCCGAGTCGGTGGCATTCACTACCGGCGGCCGGGCCGGGTGGGTGAGGGCAGCGGCTACAAACTTGCGGTCTGACAAATCGAATGCCGCCAACTCCGGCCTGGTAGGAAACGCCGCAAAGCCGCCATCTTCGGCCATTTCCAGCGTCACCAGCTCGCAATGGCGTGAGTTGCTGCGGTTGCGCAGAGCCCACAAGTAAAAGGCATCGCCCACTCCCGGCTGCCCACTCGGGCTAAGCTTGTTCTGATATTCCTTTAGAATCAGAAACCCGTCGTCCAGCACCAGAATTTCGGAAAGTTGCAGTTGCCGCAACCGTGCTGCTGCGGCCCGCATACAAGCCGGTTCGGCGCTCGACTTGCCGTTGGCCGCCAGCGGCACGTTGGTATCGATGAGGTAGTACATCGGCTACGGCTGCTGCGCCTGCATCCGGCGCTTCATTTCGGCCTCCATCATGGCCGCCGCCTCGCCCAGCGTGTCGCCAAAAAAGCCTTCCGGCCAGTTCCGGATGTTGCCGTACTCGTCCAGGTCCAGCGCCGTCAGCTCCGAGCGCCCTTCCTTGATGGCCGTGAAATAGAGCTTCACGGCCTCGGTGTCAATGACCTCTTCGGCCATGCGCCGCTGCAGCCGCTGCAACAGGTGCTCGCTGTGGCTTTCGAGTACAATCTGCAGCCGCCGCCGCTTGATGGCGTCGATAAACACGTCGGCCAGCCCCGCCTGCACCGCCGGGTGCAGGTGTATCTCGGGCTGCTCCAGTATCACGGTGCTGCCCTCGGGCACGTAAAACAGCAGCACCAGCACCGGCAGTATCTGCGACACCCCGAAGCCCACATCGGTCAGAAACACGCTCGCCGACTCGGCCGTGCGCTGAATGCGCACCTCGTACTCCTTGCGGTTCGGCGCAATGGGCTGCACTTTGAAGGAGTAAATCAGGCCTAGCTCTTTCAGCCAGTGCGCCACGTGTTCTTCGACGGTGCGCTTGGGCTGGCCGGGGCCCATGTCAATAGTTGAGTGCATTTGGCGTGAAGCCAACATTGCTGCTACTGCTCGTTCACCACGATTACCTACCCCATTAGGCTTGCCACCACCCCATATGTATAACCGACTTGGATACTCCCGAAGAGGCCCTAAATAGAAGAAGGTGGAAAAGAGATTTTCAATCTCGAACAACAACCTATAAACTAAATCAGTCGAACCTAAATCCTGATAGAAGTCCCCGGGAAATCCATAAAATTTGGTGGTACGGGAAAAGATGTGTTGCCTTTTAGCGGTCTTCTTACCGAGGCCTTTCAATATCAATTTGTACTGCGGTACAAAGCTTTTTGGAGTAGGAACCGCTCTTATTCCTACTTCGACCGGTCCAACTTGGTAGGTAAAGCTAATCAACTGCGTATTGTCAGCAGTTTGCTTAATTGTTGATGCAAAAGATATGTAATTTGAAGTTACAATTGGTTTACCGTTAAGCTTATTGTAATCTACCGCTTCAAAAGTACGGATAGGTCGCCAATTAATTAAAAACGATAATTCTTCTGGAATCTTGTGCTTGTGTAGGATATCATGTATCGTCCCTAATTCTACATAAGATGTATTATCACCCAAATCTAAAATCTGCTCCCTATCCGACGACTCCACCGTCTGCTTGAGCATGAGCAGGAATTGCAGCAGGCTGGATTTGCCCGACGAGTTGGTGCCGAAGAAGCCGGTGAGGCTGCCAAAGGCAATATCCCCCGTGTCTTGCCACGACTTGAAGTTCTGAATGCGCAGGGTTTCTAGCATACCGCGAAGGTAACGCGCCTACCGCACCCGGTACCCGCTCAGCGCATAATACAGCAGGTACAGATAGCACAGCGCCGGCACCCCAAACGCCACCCGCAGCCCGCCGCCGTGCGTGGCCAGCCAGCCCATCAGCGGCGGAATCAGCGCCCCGCCCACGATGGCCATAATCAGGTACGACGAGCCCTGCTTCGTGAACGGCCCCAGCCCCGTGATGGCCAGCGGGAAGATAACCGGCCACATGATGGAGTTCATCAGCCCGCAGAGCACGATGAGCCACAGCGCCGTTTCGCCCTGGCTGCCGATGCTGGCGCCCACCAGCGCTACGCCCGCCGCGCACACCGCCACCAGCAGCGCCCGGTTGTGAAAGCGCAGCAGCAGTGGGATGCCCAGCACCCGGCCCACCAGCGAGCCAAACCAGTACGAGGCCACCAGCACTGCCCCCACGGCCTTCGTGAAGCCCGCCGTGGTGTCGATGGGCGCCGGCGTCTGGCCGAAGAGCACGCCCACGTAGTTGGTGGCCACGTTCAGCCCCCGCACCAGGCTCTGGGTGAAGGCCGAGAGCTGGGTAATCCCCTGCGCCTCGCCGTAGCGGATGAGGAACGAGCCCAAACCCACCTCCACACCCACGTACACGAAAATGGCCCCCACGCCCAGCACCAGGTGCGGAAAATCGAGGGCCGAGCGGCGGCTGGCCGCCACCGGGCGGTGCTCCAGCGTCTGCTCCTCCGGGATGCTCTCGATGTCGGGCAGCTTCACGAGGAAGAAGAACACGCCCGCCAGCAGCACCAGGAAGATGGCCAGCCCCAGGTAGGGCGCCTTCACCAGCTGGCTTTCCTCGCTCAGGCGCTGGGCCAGGGGCAGGGCCGCCAGCCGCGCCTTCAGCGCCACCGAGCCGCCGAAGAGCACCAACCCACCCACCAGCGGCGAGAGGCTGCCACCGAAGTTGTTAGCCACGCCCACCACGCTCACCCGCGCCGCCGCACCCCGGGCCGGGCCCAGCACGCTCACGTAGGGGTTGGCCGCCACCTGCAGCAGCGTCACGCCCGCCCCCAGCACCGCCAGCGCCGTCAGAAACAGCCCGAAGGCCCGCGTATCGGCCGCCGGGATGAACAGCAGCGCCCCGCCCGCCATCACCAGCAGCCCCACCACGATGCCACGCTGGTAGCCCAGCTTCTCCAGGATGCGCCCGGCGGGCAATGACATCAGAAAGTACGCCCCGAAGAAGGCCGACTGCACCGCCGACGACTGCAAATCCGTCAGCTGGCACACGTCCTTGAGGTAGGGCATAAGCACGTCGTTGAAATTGGTGACCGCGCCGAAGAGGAAGAACAGCGTCGTCATCAGCAGCATGGGGCCGGCGTAGGAGCGGGCCGGCGCAGCAGCAGGGGAGGCCGCCGAAGCAGCAGAAACAGGAGTAGCCATACGAGGGCGGAAGGTACAAAAAAGCCGGCCATTGCGGGGCCGGCGGGGAATGAGCGCAGAAAAATCAGTCCCGATACCCTACTCCTTTGCGCCTGATTTCATAATCCGAACAGCAGTAAATCTCCTGAACTGCGCCGCGCGGCGGAGCCAAGTCCATATAACCTGCTTTGTCACTCGTTGCACGGTACTCCTGCTTTTGGTTTGCAAAGCAAAGCATGGTACCAAAACTGTCATTCCCGTACACGCTGTAATCACCGTATATGCAGCCGTAGCAGTTTTTAAACCGATACTTGCCCGCGAATTGATTATGAATCTGGTCAAAGGCAGTTTCAATCCAGCCGCCACGTCCTGTATAAACTACGCCAGCAAGCGGTAGGGTGATTACAAAACTCTCATCAGTTGAATTTAAACTGTAGTTCATCAGCAAGTCGGCGCTAAATGCATGACTGGTGACTACATCAATAACAAGCTGAGGAATCACGAACTCGAGCGAGAAGTTGCTTAACTCCTCGTCGATATAAGTTGTATTATCATCGGGATTCGAGACCTGTATTGGCAGTAGTGTAAATCGTTGCAACTGCTCTTGCGAGTAGCTCGGCTTGTCAATTATTGACAAATTATTAAAGCCATAGCCTTCAAATTTTACGCCTTCAATTTCTACAGATAAAAGCTGGAAGTCATTCTTAATAATTACAGCTATTCGCCCGGTAGAATCCGTGTAGTAGGCATTATAGGTTGCGTATTTAATTGTCATAATTTGGTTTGTTGCCGGAACAACTATGTGTAGCTTCAGTATGTCGCAGTTTCCTGTATGTTGTAGATTCGTGTAAATATAGTTTGTGAGTGACAGTAGGTGAAGTTGTACTAATAGTTCCTGCACAGAATTAGCCAAACGCCTTTCTGGTACCGACCTTTGCCCAACTATGCACCTTACCGCCACCACCCAGTTCGGCCTGGAAGAACTGCTCGCCGACGAGCTCTACGGTCCGCGTAGCTAACCCAAAGCTGGCTGGTTAAAGCTCCGTGTACAGGTTGTTATTCGGCTTCAGGTAGAGGTAGTGGTTCTTGAAATCCCACACGGCGTTAAACCGCTTCAAAAAGCCGTTGCCCCAGAAACCGGCCTTGTCCGTGCTGGCGTCGATGCCCTCCGCCGACTGTGACAGTTCGACGGGAATCCGGTAGAAGTGCTTTTTGCCTACGTACATCTCGGGAGCCAGCGCAATGGGCGTGACGTAGCTGGAGCCATCGGAGCCCTGTGAAGTCGCGGTGCCTATCCGCGGTAGCTTGGTCGTCAGGCCGTGCTTGCGCACGAAGGGGGCGGCCACCGTCAGCACATTATCAGCCCCCGTATCCAGCCCAAACCGGCCCGAGTAGCGCCGGCCGTTGGCCACTATGGAACTCTGGATGGTCGGGTAGCCCGCTACGAAATGCAGCTTGCAGCGGGCGTAGCTGCTCAGGTCGTTGTGGTAGCTGCCATCGGCGTAGAATCGCAGTTCTTTTTTGTGGTAATCGACCTCGATAACGTAGCCATGCATCAGGTTGGTGCCGAACACGCCGTCGAAGCTGTCGGTGCCATAGGGAATGATGGTCAGCGACACGTTATCCTTCAAGATACCGCCAAAGCTGACCGAGTTGCCGTCGCTCTGGCTCACGGTGTTGCTGCCGTTCGAGCCCACGTTCAAAGAAGTGCCGGTGCGCTTTAGTTGAATCCGGGCGGTGGCCGTTTCGTTGAGTACCGAGCCATCGGCCCCGGTATCGAACAAAAACTTCAGGCTGTCGGTGGTATTTACCTTGCAGTAGAAGTAAATGACGTTGCTTTCCAGTACGAATGGAATCGTAGCTGCGGGTTTCGTCTGCGCCTGCAGTGTCAGCGGCAACAAGGCCATAAGCAAGAGAGCCAGTTTCTTCATGAGTTGTGATAAATGGTGGGAACGTCCCGGCAATTCGCGAAGCCAGGCTGCGCAGGCCAATGATTACCCAATAGTACGAAATTAATCGTAGTTGTGGGGCGCATATCCGTACCGACCTTTGCCATCCTATGCATCTTACCGCCACCACCCAGTTCGGCCTGGAAGAACTGCTCGCCGACGAGCTCTACGACCTCGGGGCCGACATCACCCACGTGGGCAGCCGCGCCGTCGAGTTCATCGGCGACCAGCAGCTGATGTACCGCACCGTGCTCTGGAGCCGGCTGGCCATGCGCCTGTTGCGTCCCTTCGCCGCCTTCTACGCGCCCGACGAAAAAGCCCTCTACCGCGAAGTCGGCCGCATCGACTGGCAGGACTACCTCGGCCCCGGCCAGACCTTCGCCATCACCGCCGTGGTGCATAAGTCCACCTTCGAGCACAGCCTCTTCGTGGCCCAACTCACCAAGGATGCCATCGTCGACCAGTTCCGCGCCCGCACCGGCGAGCGGCCCAGCGTGGACGTGCGCAACCCCGACGTGCGCCTGCACCTGCGGATGCTCGAAAACGAAGTCATCCTGAGCATGGACGCGGCCGGCGACTCGCTGCACCGCCGCGGCTACCGCCAGGCCACCAACGACGCCCCCCTGAACGAAGTGCTGGCCGCCGGCCTCGTGCTCCTCTCCGGCTGGGACGGCAAAAAGCCCCTCCTCGACCCCCTGTGCGGCTCCGCCACTATCCTCACCGAGGCCGGCATGATGGCCCAGCGCATCGCACCCGGTTTGTTCCACCAAGGTAAGTTCGGCTTCGAAAACTGGTACGACTTCGACGCCGACCTCTGGCAGACCCTGCGCGAAGAGGCCCAAAGCCTGCGCATCGAAGAGCCCCAGGCGTATTTGGCAGGCTCGGACCTCGACCCCAAAGTCATAGAGCAGGCCGCCCTGAACATCGAAGCCGCCGGCCTCGACGAGTGCATCCGCCTCTCGGTGCGCGACGTGAAAGACGCCGTGCCACCTGCCAACCAGCCCCCCGGCGTCATCATCACCAACCCGCCCTACGGCGAGCGGATAGGGGAGGAAGCCCAGATGGCCGGGCTCTACAAGACCATCGGTGACACGCTGAAAACGAATTTCCAGGGCTACGATGCGTTTGTATTTACCGGCAACCTGGAGGCAGCCAAAAGCATCGGGCTGAAGACGGCGCGGCGGATTCCGCTGTTTAATGGGCCGATTGACTGTAGGTTGCTGAAGTATGAGCTGTATCAAGGGTCGAAGCGGAAACCCGGCCCCGCGGACCTCACCCCCTGACCCCCTCTCCAAAAAAGAGGGGGCACCGGTTCGTGAGGACGATTCCAAAGACAAACTTGTCAGGAGCAAAACCGGTGCCCCCTCTTTTTTGGAGAGGGGGTCAGGGGGTGAGGTTGACACCCGGCGGTGATACCTTGCCCACATGAAGACTCCGCCCAAACTCAGCGGCCCGCAGGAGCACATCTACACCACCGACCCCCGTACTTGGGACGAGCGGCTGAAAGCTTACGCCCGCGAAAACCGCAAAGCCCCCACGCCCGCCGAAAACCGACTCTGGCAGCACTTGCGAGGCAATAAGTTGGGCGCAAAGTTTCGTCGCCAGCACGCCATCGGCTTTTTTATCGTTGATTTTATCTGCGTGGCCGCCAAGCTCACCATCGAGCTCGACGGCGAAGTTCACCTCACCCCCGAGCAGGCCGAGTACGACCAGGGTCGTACCTTTATGCTAACGGAATTAGGATACCGCGAACTGCGTTTTACTAACTCCCAGGTCCTGCACCACCTGCCGCAGGTACTAGCCACTATCGAAGAACATTTACAAAGCACTCCCCGCCAGCACGAGTCGTCAGAATCGTCAGGCTCCCCCTCTCCGCAGGAGAGGGGGCCGGGGGGTGAGGTTGACGCCATGCCCGAACTCGCTACCCCCGCCCTCACCGCCGCCCGCCAGGCCCTCAAACGCTACTACGGCTACGACAATTTCCGGCCCATGCAGGCCGATATTATCGAGAACATCCTCGGCGGCAAAGACACGGTGGTGCTCATGCCCACTGGCGGCGGCAAATCCATCTGCTTCCAGATTCCGGCCGTCGTGTCGGCCGGCACCTGCGTCGTCGTGTCGCCTCTCATTGCCCTGATGAAGGACCAGGTGGAAGCCCTGAAAGCCAACGGTATTCCCGCCGCCTACATCAACAGCAGCGTGGGCCAGAATGAAGCCAACGACGTAGCCCGCGCTGCCCTCAGCGGCCACCTCAAGCTACTCTACGTGAGCCCCGAAAAGCTGCTCAGCGACGGCTTCTTGGTGTTTCTGAACCGCATTAACATCAGCCTTTTCGCCATCGACGAGGCACACTGTATTTCAAGCTGGGGCCACGATTTCCGGCCCGAATACACGCAGCTCGGGGCCCTGCGGACGCACTTCCCCAGTACGCCCATCATCGCCCTCACGGCCACGGCCGACCGCCTCACCAAGCGCGACATTATTACGCAGCTCAGCCTGCAGCAGCCCAAGGTCTTTCTGTCGAGCTTCGACCGGCCCAATATCAACCTCATCGTGCGCCCTGGCCAGAACCGCGTCGATGGCGTTATCGATTTTATGGCCCGCCACCCCAACGAAGCGGGTATCATCTACTGCCTCTCGCGCAAGCAGTGCGAAACGCTGGCGGGCAAGCTCCAGCAAAAGGGTTTGAAAGCCAGCTATTATCACGCTGGTATGACGCCCAACCAGCGCGCCAGCGTGCAGGAGAAATTTTTGCAGGATGATTTGCAGGTGATTGTGGCCACCATTGCCTTCGGCATGGGCATCGACAAGAGCAACGTGCGCTGGGTAATCCACTACAACCTGCCCAAGAACATCGAAGGCTACTACCAGGAAATCGGTCGCGCCGGGCGCGACGGTACGCCCGCTACCGCCCTGCTGTTCTACAGCTTCGCCGACGTGATGCAGATGCGCGAGATGGTCACCAAAGACGTGCCCGCCCGTCAGGCCCAGCTCAACACCGCCAAGCTCGAGCGCATGCAACAGTTTGCCGAGGCCGCCAGCTGCCGCCGCCGTATCCTGCTGCACTACTTCTCCGAAGACCTGGGCCGTGACTGCGGCAACTGCGACATCTGCCGCAACCCGCCCACCACTTTCGACGGCACGCTCATCGCCCAGAAAGCCCTCTCGGCCGCCTTCCGCAGCCGCGAGAAACCAGCTATCAATCTGCTGATTGATATCCTACGCGGCATGCGCAACCAAGCCGTGCTCAGCGGCGGCTACGACCAGATTAAAACCTACGGCGCTGGCTCCGACCTGCCTTACCTGGACTGGTACAGCTACCTGCACCAGATGCTCAACGACGGCCTCTTCTACATTGCTTACGAAGAAGGCTACGCCCTGAAAATCACCGAGCGCGGCCAGCAGGTGCTGAAAGGCCAACTGCCGGTGTCGCTCAAGAAATTCCAGCCCACCGAGAAGGCTGAAAAAGGCTCCCGCGCCAAAAAAGCCGCTGCCGCCGAAGCCGCCAGCACCGTGGCCGGCACCCCCGAAGCTCGCCTTTTCGAGCACCTGCGCAAGCTTCGCAAGCAGATTGCCGATGAGCAGGGCGTGCCGCCCTACGTCGTTTTCACCGATGCCACGCTGCAGGCTATGGCCCTCGAGCAGCCCACCAGCCGCATGGCCATGCTGGCCGTATCGGGCGTGGGCATGAAGAAATTTGAAACCTACGGCGAAGCCTTTATCAAGCTCATCCTGGAGCACGCCCCGCCCCGCGCCGTCCCGGCCGAGGCCGACCTGCCCCCGCCGTTTTCCGACGACTTCAGCCCCGCTCCCCGCTCCGCCGCCGCTAAGGCGGCCGACCGGCCCAGCAACGAGTCCGAAAACACCACCTTCCAGCTGCACCGTCAGGGCCTTACGCCCGAGCAGATTGCCGAGCAGCGCGGCATGGCCGTCAGCACTATCCGCCAGCACCTGGAGCGCCTCTACGCCCAGGGCTACGACCTGCGCCTGCACGATTTTCTGTCTGACACGCAGCTGGCCGAAATTCTGACGGCCCATGCGCAGCTGGGTTCCAGCCCCTTGCTGCGCGATTTGTTCGACCACCTGCGCGAGAAATACGACTATTTCCAGCTGCGGCTGGCGCTGCAGTACCACAAGCGCCGGCAGGGCTAAGCCCCGCGCCCGCCACACGAAACCAGCAGCTTTCCGCGTTACATTCGCAGCGCCCCGGCCGGACTTTTCGCCGGGGCGCTGCTGCTTTTTATGCCTTCCCAAGCTCGCCCGCTGCTGGCCCGCCTGCCGCTCCTGATTTTCGCCCTCGTCGTGGCCGCCTTCGCGGCGCTCATGGCCACGAAAACCTACCCCTACCTGAGCTTCGAGAAAGGCATTTACTTCCTCACTACCAAGAGCGAGGAAACCAACGACAGCCCGATTTTCCGGCTGGGTTTTTACGTCCACATCACCACCAGCCTGGTGGTGCTGGTGGTGGGTTTGCTGCAGTTTCTGCCTTTCATCGCGGCCCGGGGGGCGTTGCTGCATCGCCGTCTGGGCAAGATGTACATTATTGGTATTCTGGGTTTAGCCGCGCCATCGGGCCTCATTCTGGCTTACTTTGCCAATGGCGGGCTGGTAGCGCAGGTCGGCTTCACCCTGCAATGCCTGGTGTGGTGGCTGACTACCTGGCGCGCCTACCGCGCCGCCCGGCAGCGGCAGTGGCCCCTGCATGTCGACTGGATGCTGCGCTCCTACGCCGTGACGCTGGCCGCGCTGGCATTGCGCGGCGAGAGCTATTTGATGTATTACCTCTTCGAAACCAAGCCGATTGAGACCTACCTGACCGTAACGTGGCTGTCGTGGGTCGGCAATCTGATTGTAATGGAGGTGCTGCTGGAGTTGGGGCTGGGGCGGTATTTCCTGCGGCAGCTAATCCAGAAATTAACTCCTAAATTGGCGGTATGAAGACCTTATTGGGAATCCTCATTTTGGCAGGCCTGGCGGCCAGCTGTCAGCATCACTCACCACCGACCAAGACGGTAGCCGATGCTCCGCTGGTGAAAACCGCTCGGCCGGAGGCGGCCAGACAGACTGCGGACAGACCAGAGCCGTCCGGGCAGGCCGAGGAAGTTAAATCCCTGCAAAATCCTGATTTTTCGTCGCTGCTCCAGACGGTCCATTCAGATGAGGCAGACTATGATAACCATGCTCAGAATGGTTTTTTTGGGCCCACGCACTACCGCATCGAAATGGCCATGACGCGGGTGTGGCGCGACACTGCCAATCCGGCCCTTTATCATCTGCAGGGCCTGAGTCGCTATAAGAAAATTATTACCCCATTTGTGGGAGAATTCACCGTTGGCCAGACTGTTGAACAACCATTATACACGGCCAAGGAAATAGCCGCCCAGCGCGAACAAGGCATTGAGCTCAGGAACGAGTCGGCGCTGTACACGACGATAGGCTCCTTCGAACTACGTGAAGATTCGACTCATCGTGGCGCAGGCGTGTTCCGGGGTAAGCTGGCCATTGACTGGAAACGAGGTGACTATGGTCGGCTAGAAACGGACTGGCGTAAAGTTAACAGCGGCTCCCATGGTGGCGGCGTGTGGTACGATGGAACTTGGACTAATAACAAGACCCAGCAAACCTACCCGGTGCAATGGGTTGAGAACTTTTCCTACGTGGCCGAGCAGGTATTGCCCGAATTCAACATCGGCGAGCGGGAAATGGTCATCAATCCCAAATACGTCAAGCTGGGCTGGCCCGAGTTCTGGGAAAACGAGGAGTGGTGGGCCGACTCGCCCAAGGCTTCTTTAAATCTGTAATACCAAAATTCTAACGCAGCCGTTAGAGTACGAAATAGGTTGCTCCTCGCTTAGTGGCCTATGCTTTCAATTACTTATCTTTGGTCGTATGCAGTACAAACTATTGTTGCTCACCCTGCCGGTGTTGTTCGTGGCCGCCCGCCCCAATAGCACCCCGCCCGTCAAAACCAGCACCCCACCGGCCACTGCGCCTACGGAAGGCACGGCCGCGCTGGCCAGGTTCAACCTGGCGCCGCTCTGGCGCATGGGCAGCGGCAGCAACGACGATAAAGTACACAACGGCTTTTTCGGCTACGGCTACCGGCGCCTGGAGCTGGTGTTCACCAGCGTGCAGCGCGACGAGAAAAACCCCGCCCTCTACCACGTGCAGGGCAAAGACCGGCGCTACAGCATCGTGCGCTCTTTCAGCGGCACCTTCACGCTCAGTGCTATCCGCAAGGCCAGCGCCGCCGATGCCGTTGACCTGACCACCGACCAGGGCCAACTCTACACTGCCACCGGCGAGTTTGTGCTACGCGAAAAAGCCAAACCTACCGACGAAGCCTACGGCACTTTCCGCGGCAAGCTGGCCGTGGACCTGGCCCGCGACGCTAACGGCCGCCTGCAGCTGGTTACCCGCACCACCAATGCTGCCACCCGCCACGGCGGTTTTCTGCTCAATGGCACCTGGACCGACGCCCGCACCGGCGCGGCCATCGACGTGCTGGTAAAGAACGGCATGGCCGTGACCTATCAAGTGTTGCAGGATTTTGAATTCGGTGGACGCAGCGTCGAAATCAATCCCAAATACACCCGCGTGGGCTGGGACGGCTACTGGAGCAACGAAGAATGGTGGGCCGAAAAGCCCGTAGCCCGGCGCTAAAACGGCCCGCACAAAATTATTAGCTAAATGAATTAGTAACTTTGCGTCGCTGTTGCTAACTTCACGAGCCGAAACTGCGTTGATACCTACGCCCACCTTTCGACTCCCGCCCCGCTAATGATTAACACGAACCTCAAATTCTGGCGCCGCGAGCTGGCCCTCACGCAAGCCCAGATGGCCGACAAGCTCGGCATCAAACGCTCTCTCGTAGGTGCGTACGAAGAAGGCCGCGCTGAGCCCCGGCTCAGCACCCTCGTCAATATGGCCCGTCTGTTCGGCATTTCGCTCGACCAACTGGTGACCACTGACTTCAGCAAGCGCAAAAATGCGAAGGCCGCCGCCAGCATGCGCCAGCTGGTTCCCGTGGCCGAAGGTGGCGACGACGAGCCCACCGAGCCCAGCCCGGCCGGCGGCAAGCTCCGCATCCTGGCCCTGACGGTCGATAAAGACCAGAACGAGAACATCGAGTGGGTGCCCCAGAAGGCCGCCGCCGGCTACCTCAACGGCTACGCCGACCCCGAGTACCTGGAGGTGCTGCCCAAATTCCGGCTGCCGATGCTGCCCCCCACGGGCACCTACCGTGCCTTCGAAATCTCCGGCGACTCGATGCTGCCCATTGCCAGCGGCACTGTCATCGTGGGCCGCTATGTGGATGAGTGGCAGACGCTGAAGGATGGCACCCCCTGCATCGTGGTGAGCAACCGCGACGGCATCGTGTTCAAGCGTGTGTATAACAAACTGCGCCAGAACGCCATGTTTGCCCTACACTCCGACAACCAACAGTATTCGCCCTACGACATCAACGCCAACGACGTGTTGGAAATCTGGGAAGCCAAGAGCTACATCAGTAGTACGTTTCCCATTGCCGATTTGTCACTGGAGCGCGTAGCCAGCCTCGTACTCGACTTGCAGCAGCAGGTGGCCATGCTGCGTAAAGCGTAAGGCAATGTTCCTTTCGGGCATTGCCGATGAAGCCCTTCCGTACCCACGGGAGGGCTTTGTTGTTCTGTGGTGCGAAATTCCAACGTCAAAAAGGCCTTAGTCGAGGCGAATTAGTACGTATTTACCGCAGCTTACTTAACTTCGGGCCGCAGCGCCGCGTATGCGGCCTGACTCTATCCCCCGCCATCCCATGCTCACCTATATTCCCGCTGCCGACCGTCACCATGCTGCCCCCGCCGCGTGGCTGAATAGCTACTTCCTGTTTTCGTTCGCCGATTATTTCGACCGCGGCAACATGCACTTCGGCCCGCTCCGAGTGTTCAACGATGACAACATTGCGGCGCAGTCGGGCTTTCCGCAGCATCCTCATTCTGAGATGGAAATCGTGACGCTGGTGCTTGACGGCGAAATTACGCACCAGGATACGATGGGTAACAAAACCACCATCAAGGCCGGCGAGGTGCAGCGCATGACGGCCGGCACCGGCCTGGCGCATTCCGAGATGAATCGGCAGGACAAGCCTCTGCACCTTTACCAGTTGTGGTTCATTCCCAGCCAGCGCGGCCTGGCACCCAGCTACGAGCAGAAAGACCTGGGCTTCCTCGGTGGCGACAAAAACAAGCTGGTGCCTCTAGTGACAGGCCAGAAAGTGCTGGAAGACGTGGTGTACATGAATTCCAACAGCACCATTTACTGGGCCAACTTGGACGAAGGCAAGGATATCGAATTCAAAACCTTTCCCATTCGCCTGACTTTCATCTACGTGAAGGAAGGCAACCTCGTAGTGAACGGAACGGCCCTCAACCCCAACGACCAGGCGCGCATGACGGGCGACGACGTAGTGCAAATCCGCGCCTCGAAGGACGCGCAGTTTATTCTGATTGATTTACCGGCTTCGGAGGCAAATTATTAAGTAACTTATAGCAAATGCCAATTACACGTAGTGTCGACCAACCTAGCGCGACGTTGGAGCAATTCTACGTTCAAATTGGTGAGGGGAATTCTCATTCTCAGGACGTAGCCGAAAATATGCTACGCTTCTTGGCAATGGTAAATGAGATGTTTAAGGAAACTCAGTTGTGGGGCTTGACTTCTCTTGCCCGGCTGGTTATCCAGAATGCCAGCAATTGGGAGTCCAGCTGGTTTATTATCGTTGTAAGTGCCGGGGCACAAGAGTATTATGTTGAGTATTTACTGCCGGCCGATAAAAGTCCGTGGAAGGGCGCCTACGTGAAGGGAGAAGCTGCCTCGCTGGAGGAAGCAAAGAAGTACCTGCTAATTGCAATGCGGGAAAGCCAGGGCTGGGTGGGCAACCAAGAACTGGCGCGGCTGCTACAGGGCATCTGAAAGAGCAAAAAATAAGCGGTAGCACGCCTACCACCGCTTATAAATAAGAAAAAATAGTCCTGCAGAACGTTGATTTACTATTATATATTATACGCAATACCAGCCGAAAAGCCCGTCGATTGGCCGAGGTTGCGGCCGGCTACGTAGCGGCTCACGCCCAACGTGAGGCCGAGGCCCTTGGCGATGGGGCGGAAGGCACTGGCGCCAATGCGTACATAATCAACGCGTGTGGCGGGGAAAAAGCCGTCGAAGCCGGGTTGGATGACGTCGGTGCCGCCGTTTGATTTCTGGACCGAGACGTAGGCATCGATGTAGGTTTTGGGGCCGGCGTAGCCAACTTTGCCCTCGCTGATGAAAGCGTTGGGTACGCGGCCGCTACGTAGGCTATAGCCCGCCTGCCCGGTCACAAATACGCCCGACACAGTTTTGAGGTGCAACAGGCCTGAGGCGGCTACTTTAGTGGCGCGGTTGCCGATGGCGATAATGTACTCGAGACCAGTGTTCGACTGGTAATTGCTGGCGGGCGTGCTCACGCCCACGACGCCCATCACGTCGAGAATGCTGTTGCCTAGTTCTTTGGAATAGCTTTTGAACTTGAGGGCGCCGGTGATATCCTGCAGACCTTCGCGGGAATTGGTGTAGTTACCCGTAGTGAAGGCGCGGATATTCGCCTGACCCTCGGAGCGGATGTAGGGCAGGGTGACGATGACGTCAATCTTGTCGGTGATGCCGTAGGTGGCGTACAGATTGAGCGAGTTGATGCGGATTTCGTTGAAAATCGGCACGCCATCAACCTTTTCCGGTACCAGGAATACGTTGTGGTATTGCTCGGTAGTACCCGAAATAACGACCGAGCCGTGGCCCTTGCCGGCCATGAAGCCGCCCACGATGCTTTGGCTGTGAGCCGCAAAGGAGAAGCTGAGAGCTAGGCTCAGCAGGCTGAGCGAAGAGTACGTATGAGCCATAAGGAACTACTGGTTTGCAGAAGCGGATACCAAGCTACGGCGCAGCATTGGATTTTTCCAAAAAACATAAAATGCGAGCGGTTCCCAAAATGAGAATCGGCAGACGTACGTAAGGTCGTCGGTAATCGGATTTATGGGAGCGCAATCCGAAGCGAGAAAAATTTCGTTACTTCATGGCTCATTTTACCTAGAGCAGCAGTGGGCTGCTCTTTTTTGCCGTAATCCCATGAATTACTTTTTCATAAGCAAAGTGCTTGGCCTGTGCTTGAGCCTGGCTTTCCTGACTGCCTGCGATAAGAAAGACGACGAAGCCCCGTCGATTGCCAGCATCGCCGTGGCCAACCCGGATTTCCAGGTATTGGAAGATGCTGCCATTCGGGGTGATGTGGCCATTGTTCTATCCAATAAAAATCTAAATGACCCGGCGGGCAACTATACCGTGTTTGCGCCGACTAATGCCGCGTTTGCGCGGCTGGGTTTGGTGCAGGCGGCCGATTTGGATGCCCTGCAGAAACCGTTTCTCACGAACACGCTATTGTACCACGTGGCGGGAGGATTGCTGCCCGGCAGCAGCCTGCAGCCGGGTGGCAGCTCGCCCTCGGCGCTGTCGGGCCTGACCCGGCGCTACATCAAGCGCGGCAACGACCTGTATGTGAACGGCTCGAAAATTCTGGCTACCGATGTGAAGGCGGCCAATGGCGTGGTGCACGTAATTGACAAGGTATTGCTGGCTACGGGGGGCAATGTGGTAGAGTCGGCCGTTGCTTTGCAATCGGGTGGCGCATTTGTGAAGCCCGAGCTGACGTTTCTGGTAGCGGCCGTGCTGCATTGCAATCTGCAGGGGCTGCTGTCGCAGCCCGGCAACAACTACACGGTATTTGCGCCTACCGACCAGGCTTTCAAGGATGCCGGTATTCCCAGCATCGACGCCATCAACCAGATGGATGTGGCGGTGCTGACGGGCATCCTGGCTAATCATGTACTGTATAATAACGCGGGAACCAACTTGCTGCTGGGCGACAAATTCACCTCGGAACTGCCGGAAAATACGGCCGTTCCGGCCTTCGGCGGCGCGCAGTTGCAACTGGGGCCGTTCAATAACGGCACACTGACGGTGAAGGGCCCCGGCAACACTGCACCGGCCAACATGGTTATTCCCGACGTGCAGTGCACCAATGGGGTGGTTCACGTTATCGACAAGGTTTTGCTGTAATTTGGGGCTCCTTTCCCAAACGTGTATAGTTCCCGAAACCCTACCCGGCGCCGGGGGCGAATAGCTTTTGCAGTAATGAAAAACCTACTCTCCCTGGCGGGTATTGTGTTGCTTATCTGGCTGCTGCCCGGTTGGACTTTGGCGCAGGCCCCGAAAGGCGGCACTGGCCTGGCGGGCACCTGGAAGGGGCCGCTGGCGGTGCCCGGCGGCGCCCAGCCCATTCAGATTACGGTGCAGGAAGCGACGGCGGGCCGGCCCACGGCCGAGCTACTGCTGCCGGTGAAGAAAATGGCCCGCTACCCCATGACGGTGACGCTGCGGGGCGACTCGGTGGAATTTTTTGCGGCCACGGCGGAGTGCCGCTTTACCTGCCGCCGCTCGGTGGATGGCAGCGAGCTGCGCGGCAAGTGGCGGCAGACGGGTTTCAAAGCCCCGCTGACGCTGGTGCGGGCCACGGCCGCCGGGGCCGAGGCGCCGGAAGGAACCGACCCGACCACCGCGCCGCTGTTCGTCAGCACCTACCGCACCGAGCCGGTGAAGCTCGCCAGTGGCCCGGAGAAAATAGCGCTGGGCGGCAGCCTTACCATTCCGGATGGCGACGGGCCATTTCCGGCCGTGGTGCTGCTGTCGGACCTGGGGATGCAGGACCGCGACGCCACCGTGGGCCACTACCGGCTGTTTGGCGGCTTGGCTAACTACTTGTCGCGCTACGGCATTGCGGTGCTGCGGCTCGACGACCGCGGCGTGGGCCAGTCGGGCGGCAGCACTGCCACCACTACTACCGCCGACCGCGTACAGGACGCCCAGGCCGGGCTGGCCTACCTGCGCACGCAGTCGAGCATCGACCCGGCGCACATTGGGCTGATTGGACACGGCGAGGGCGGCAACGTGGCGCTGCTGGCCGCCGGGCAGCCGCTGGCGCCCAACTTCGTGATTACGCTGGCCGCCTCGGGCCTGATGGGGCAGGAGCTGCTGGCCCGCCAACCCGAGCCCGTGAACCCCGCGGATACGGCCCAGGCTGGCGTGGCCCGCCGCAAAATGAAACGGGAAATCCTGGTGCAGGCTGAGAAGCTGCGCGCCTCCGGCTCCAACGCCGCCCAGATAGAAACTTACCTAGGGCAGCAGCAATTGAAGATGCGTAATGAGGACCGCAAGCAGGCCGAGGCCATGCTAAAGTTTCGCCGCTCGATGCTCGAAATTGTGAAGCAAACCCCTGGTAACGACCAGGCCCAAGCTATTGTGGTGAACATGCTGCGCCAGCGCTACCCCGACGAAAACCCCGCCGTGCTGCGCACGCGGGCCGTCGATTTTACCTCGCCCTGGAACCGCTCCTTCGTGCGTTTCGACCCGCGCCTGGAGCTAGGCAAGGTGCAGTGCCCCGTGCTGCTGCTGCAGGGCACCGACGATATCGAGGTGGAAGCCGAGCCGAACCTGGCGGCGCTGGAGAAAGGCCTGAAGAACAATAAGAAGCTGACGGTCCGCCGGTTGCTAGGTGTCAATCACCAGTTTCAGGCGCCGGCGGCGCAGCTGCTGGCTAGCGCCGATGGGCAGAAATCGGAGCCGATTATTGCGCCGGCGATGCTGGAGGCGGTGCGCGACTGGGTGTCGCAGCAGGCGAAGTAAGAACAAACAGAACGTCATCCTGAGCGTAACGAAAGGACCTCGTCAACGTCGTAAGCAATCCTAATTGTTAGGGTTTGCTATCACAAGCCAGATGCTTCATCACCGCTTGATGCGCGGAATGTTCAGCATGACATCTTTTTAGCTCCTCACTTTATCATGTCACCCGTCAGCAAATGGCAGTCCTTGTACTTGCGGCCGCTGCCGCAGGGGCAGGGCGAGTTGCGGCCGAGCTTGCCGCGGCTGCGCAGGCGCTTGAGCCACTCGCGCGGGTCCACGGCTAAGCCCAGGAAGCGCTTCTTGGGGTTTTGCCGGAAGGCGCGGCTGAGGAGGTCGTAGAGCTCGGGGTGATGCTCCTGCAGGGCCTCGGGCTTTTCGAAAAAATACTCGGTGACGACGGCGAAAAACTCGGCTTCGTTGGTGCCGGCGTAGTCGTTGATTTCGGATTTGCCGGCCCGGATGGCGGCAATTTCGCGCTGCATTACCTCGGCCCAGGGGCGGAGCAGTTCGGGCGGGAGGGTGGCCTTGGGGATACCATCAATTTCGCCATCGGCTTCGTCGAGCAGGTGGGCAAATTCGTGGACGCCCACATTCTGGCGGTCGAGGCCGTCGCGGAAGCCTTGTTCGAGCGAGGCTTTGGAAAGGCGCATGTAGTGGTGGTTCTGAAAGCCTTGCACCGAGCCGAGCAAGGTGCCCTGCAGCGGACGCAGCTCCTTACCAGGGTCGTTGGCGAGCTGCCAGGCGTCGGGCACGATGAGCACCTCGCCCAGGTTGCGATACTCCCAGTCGCGGAAGCCAAAGATAGGAATCAGGGCCGAGGCGGCGACCAGCAGCCGGGTGGCGTCATCGACTTCGGTCTGAATGCCGGTGATGCGCGTGGCGGCCAGGAACAACTGCACCTGCCGCTCGAAATGCTGTTTTTCAGGCTCATTCAGAGCCAGATAGAAGGCTACCCGTTCACTAAGAATAGTTCGCCAGGCGGCCGGAAACTCCTGGGCCAGCGCGGCCGCGCGCAGACGTGAGTCGGCGGTGGCGTAGCGGTAGAAAGCGTAGACGATGGCGGCCAGCACGGCCAGCGAAACGAAATAGGGCATGGGCGGCTTTAACGGCCGCCGGCGGCGGAGGTTGGCTGCTTCGGGGCATCGGGATTGCGGCCCAGGCGGTAAGCTGTGGCCAGACGCAGCGCGTAGCCCGTGCCAAATAGTCGCTGGCTGAAGTCGCCCCCACCTTCAACGTTATACAGCTGGGCATCGGCGCTGATGGTGAGGCGCTGCTGCCGCCAGCCCAGCACGAAGTGAGGCAGCAGCGCGGGCGGCGCATACTCTTGGCTCTTAAGCTCGTCAGCGGTAGCTGTGCCGGCCGTCACCACGGGAGCCAGCACCCAGGCCAGCTCGTAGCCGAAGCCGAAAAGCACCTGCTGCTCGCGTGGCAGCGGATATAAAAAACGCACCCCCAGCCGGGCCGTGCCCAGCCAGGCGCGGTACTGAAAGGTAGGCGGGCCAAAGAACTGGAACCCCTGACTCTGAAATCGCTGCAGGCTGAATTCGCCGGTGAAGGCGCTGACGCGGCCCGGCTGCAGCAGGTCGGCGTAGAGGCCTGCGAAAGGATGCAGACCGCAATCGACGCAGGGCACGGCGGCAGGCACACCCAGGTTGGGAATGTGATGGTAGCGTCCCCCGGCCAGCACGCCGCCCCGTAGCGCCATGCGGCGGCGGGGACTGGCCTGGGCCACCCAGTGGCGGCCGGCCTGGCGGGCAGGAGTACACTGCTCGTTGTAAGTGAGCACCACGGCGGTTAGGTCGTCGGCCGTGAAAGCGGTGTGTTGCAGCGCGGCGAAGGCCGCCGGGCAGGTGCCGAAGTAGGTGCCCAGCTGGCCGCGGTAGTTGTTGCCGTCGGCGGTGGCCCAGGAGCCGGTGGCCAGCTGCCGCAGGTACTGCCGCTCGCTCAGCTCCAGCACGGGATGGCCGGGCTGCAGCAGGAAGTAGTGCGTGGCGCTCGGCAACCGCACCCGCAGCAGGCTGAGGTGGCCTTCGACCAGCACCTCGGCCAGCAGCGAGTCGGTTTGTACATCATAGTGCAGGCCCCGCTCGAGGCGGTCGAGGTGGGTGTGGGCGGCGTGGTCGACGGGCAGGGCCAGGTAGCGGAAGTAGCGCCCGCCGGTGAACTGCACCGCCCGCAGCTGCCGCGGCTGAAACAGCTGGCTGGCACTGCCGGCCGTGGCCCGGTAGTGAATAAACGGCGGCGGCTCCCGCCAGAAGCCATTTTCTATCTCGCCGCGCAGCGTGTCGCCGTTGCTGCGCACCAGCCAGCCCGGCTCGTACACTTGGGCAAGGCTGCCGAAAGTGATACACGAAAAGAACAGTAGCAAAAGTAAACGAAGCAGCATAGGCTATTAATTTTCTGCCGGAAGTAAGGGCAAGTGTGGGCTCAGCCGCTCGCACAGCAGGGCAATGAGCTGAACATCGCCAAACTGATATTTATCGGGAATGCGCAGGATGATGAGCGGTTTGCCGCGCAGCTCGGCGGCGAACTTCTCGCGCAGGCGGTCGGCGTGGCGGCGCTCCATCACGAAAATGACCTCGGCCCAGCCCAGGTGGCCGGCCGTGACGCGCACCCGCGCGCCGGGCTCGGTGCCGGCTGAGCGGGCTTCGTAGTATGGGTGGTCGTCGAAGAGGCCTTCGGCGGTAAGGCTGCGCCACTTGTTCTGGCTGCAGATGAAAAGGATTTGCATGTAGCGTATGGAAGAAATCAGCACGTGTACCCCGAACCGAAGGTCGGGGTACACGTGCTTACCGCACCACGGCCACCTTCACCTTCTTGCCCTTTACCTTGGCGCCGTCCATGCGGGCTTGCACCTCAGCAGCTACTTCTTCGGGCACGGCTACGAAGCTGTAGTGGTCGAACACCTCGATGCGGCCCACGGCTTCGCGCTCCAGGCCGCCGAGGCTGACGAAGGCGCCGGCCAAGTCGCCGCGGCTGATTTTCTCACGCTTGCCGGCCGACACGTGCAGCGTGACGGTGCTCGGGCGCGGGGGCTTGGGCAGGGCGGCCGGCAGGGGCGGGGGCGTGAGGCGGGCCCACTGCACGCTGCTGGTCACGGGCCAGGGCTGGATTTTGTGCTGCTCGGGCGTGGTGAGCAGCAGGTGGGCGGTGCCGGTGGCCCCGGCGCGGGCCGTGCGCCCGGCGCGGTGCTGGAAGGTGTCGGCATCGTGGGGCGGGTCGAACTGCACCACCGTGCCGAGGTCGTTGATGTCGAGGCCGCGAGCGGCTACGTCGGTGGCCACCAGGATGTGGATGGAGCCGTTGCGCAGCTTCAGCATGGCCTTGTCGCGCTCGGGCTGCAGCATTTTGCCGTGCAGGGCGTCGGCCAGCAGGCCCCGGCCGCGCAGGAAGCGGGCCAGCTCCTCCACCCGGTCGCGGGTGTTAGCGAAGATGAGGCTTTTGCCGGCCTCGGGCTGGCTCACGAGGTGATAGAGGGCGGCGGGCTTCTGGTTTTCGGCGGCTAGCAGGTGGCCGTGGATGGTGAGGTTTTCGGGCAGGCGGCTGCCTTCCTGCTCCCCGCCGGCGTTCATCACGCGGGGCTTGGTGAGGTGCTCGCGCACCAGGTTCAGCACCTTATCGGGCATAGTGGCCGAGAACAACAGCGTCTGCCGGCGGCGTGGCAAGCGGCTGATGATGGTGGCCATTTCCTCCTGGAAGCCCAGGTCGAGCAGCTTGTCGGCCTCGTCAAGCACCAGGCTCTTAATCTGGTTCGGGATGAAGGTGCGGCGCTCGAGGTGGTCGAGCAGGCGGCCGGGCGTGGCCACGATGATGTGCGGCAGCTGGTGTTCCTGCATGCCTTTCACCTCGTCGCGCATGGCGTGGCCGCCGTAGTAGCCGGCCACGCGCAGGTTGGGCAGGTGCTTGCCGAGGCTCTTGATGGCGTCGCGCACCTGCAGCACCAGCTCGCGGGCGGGCACCAGCACGATGGCCTGCACCTGCGGCAGAGCCACGTCGACTTGCTGGAGGATGGCCAGGCCGTAAGCGGCGGTTTTGCCCGAGCCGGTGGG
Organism: Hymenobacter aranciens; assembly: GCF_030580865.1. Classification (GTDB taxonomy): domain Bacteria; phylum Bacteroidota; class Bacteroidia; order Cytophagales; family Hymenobacteraceae; genus Hymenobacter; species Hymenobacter aranciens. The sequence continues at coordinate 133,712 of NZ_JAUQSY010000013.1, forward strand.
GGCCTGCCCGGCCACGTCCTGGCCGTCGAGCACGGCGGGCAGCACCAGGGTTTGCACCGGGGTGGGCTCGGTGAAGCTCAAATCGGCCAGCCCGGCCAGCAGGGCGGGGGCGAGGCCGAAGGCGGCGAAAGGGGAGGCGGCGGGGGAGTCAGGAGTTTGCACGGGGCAAAGGTACCGCTATTGCGCCCGTTGCCTTTTGGTCGGAAGGGCTAACCCGGTCGGGATGGCACCCGGTCCGCATCGACAGGCATCCCGACTAGGTCGGGATGGCACCCGGTCCGCGTCGATAGGCATCCCCACCTGGTCGGGATGCTCACTCGTCCGCATCGATAGGCATCCCGACCCGGTGGGGGTGGGCACTCGTCCGCATCGATAGGCATCCCGACTCGGTGGGGATGCTCACTCGTCCGGACGAGTAGGCATCCCCACCAGGTCGGGACGTTTTTTGCGTTTGCCGGCTGCCGGTTCCTCGTCCTCCACGTTCACCAGCCGGTAGCGCACGGCCGACTTCTTGGGCCGGATATCGAGCCCGATGCGGTGGGCGTAGGCCTTGGTGAAGGCAGCGCCGAAGTAGAATATCATGGCCGAGTAGAACACGAACAGCAGCACCAGCACCAGGCTGGAGGCCGGCCCATACACCGGCCCCAAATCCTGCGCTACCAGCACTTTGCCCAACACAAACTCGCCCAGGCTGATGAGTAGCGCCGTGAGCGCCGCCCCGCGCGTGACGGCCCGCCAGGGTACCTTTGCCAGACTCAGCGTACGAAAGGTGAGCCCAAACCAGGTGGCCAGAATCAGCCAGCCTACCAGCGCATTGAGCCCCCGCACGAGGTAATACACGAAGGTAGCGTCGAAGTCCTCGATAAGGCCGGCGAAGACGTTGAGCGCCGCATCGGCCGTGAAGGCCAGAATGGACAGCAGCGCCGTAGCCAGCAAAATGCCCAGCGCCCGCGCCCGCTCACGCAGGGCCAACGACACCTGCCCGGCACTGCGCCGGGGCCGTACGTGCCAAAGCTGATTGAGCGAGTGCTGAATGATGGTAAAGAGCGTGGTAGCGATGAAAAGCAGAAATACGAAGCCCAGCACCGTGACGAGGTGGCTGCGGTCGGGCGAGGCCACGTTGTGCACAATCTGGGCCACCAGGCCAGCGGCCGGGGCGCCCAGCAGGTTGCTGATTTTGGTGAGCAGCATGAGGCGCACCAGCGAGGCCGAGTAGAGTGAGCCCAGCACCGCAATGAGGATGATGAGGATGGGCGGCAGGGCAAACGAGGTGAAAAACGCCGTGGCCGCGCCCAGCCGCAAGGGGTCGGCGGCGCCCAGCTCGCGGCCGGCGCGGTGCAGCAGAATGGGCAGCTCGCGCCACCAAGGGCCCGGCAGCTCGGCGGGCGGGGTTACTTTTGCCATGAATTATACCTTATTCGGCGCGGAGCCGGCAGTGGGCGAAGATACGCGCCCTGCTCCCGCGCCGTTCCCTACATGTCCGATTCTTCTCTTCCGCCGCCCGCGCCTGCCGGCGGCTGGCTGCGCCGCCGCGTGGTGCAGCCTTTCCTCAACCTGCTCAAGCAGGGCCTGGCGCCCGAGCAGCTGGCCCTCACGGTGGCCCTGGGCGCCATTATCGGGCTGGTGCCGTCGTGGGGCGTGACTACGCCGCTGGCCGCCTTCACGGCCCTGCGGCTGCGGCTCAATGTGGCTGCCATGCAGCTGGTGGGGCACCTGATGAGTCCCTTGCAGCTCCTGATTCTGCTGCCGGCCCTGCGGCAGGGGGCTATTTTGATGGGCAGCGTCGATGCCCGGGGCCTGACGTTTGCCCGCATCAAGTATCTCTTCAGCCACGACTGGCGCGGGGCCCTGAGCCTGCTGTGGCGGGCGCAGGTGGGGGCGCTGGCACTGTGGGCGCTGGCGGCGGGGCCGCTGGCGGTGGGGCTTTATTTTGGGCTGCGGCCGGTGTTCAGGAGGTTGGCGCGGCGGAATGTTCCGTCGCCGCAGGAGGCGCAGGCGGAACACCTCACCCCCTGACCCCCTCTCCCAAAAAAGAGGGGTACTGGTTTTGCGCGAAGCTAATTTGTGTAAAAGGGTTCAATAAAAAAGCCTGTCATTTGACAGGCTTTTTTACTTTCTATTGGCTATTTTCTATTGGCTATCGAATGACTCTGAGCCGAACCGGTGCCCCCTCTTTTTGGGAGAGGGGGCAGGGGGTGAGGTTGACGGCCGGTGCTTACTCAAACAGCACCTTCATCTCGACCCTTCTATTGCGGGCCCGGCCGGCGGCCGTTTTGTTGCTGGCCTTCGGCTTGGTCTGGCCAAACCACTCGGCCATGATGCGCTCAGTGGGGACGCCGCGCTTGGTGAGGTAGCGCTTCACGGCTTCGGCGCGCTTCTGCGAGAGCAGCAGGTTGGCGGCGGGCTTGCCTACGTTGTCGGTGTGGCCGCTCAGGCGCAGGCGAAACTCCGGCTTGGCCTGCAGCAGCTTGGCCAGGGCATTGAGCGAGGCGTACGACTTGGTGCGAATCACGTCCTTGCCGGTCAGGAACTCCAGGTTGGCGAAGGCTGTGGCAATGATTTTCTGCTCGGCCTTTTTGAGCACCGGGCAGCCGTTGTTGGTTTTCGGGCCGGGGGTTTTGGGGCACAGGTCCTTGTTGTCGGGGGTGCCGTCGGCATCGGTATCGGGCCAGGGGCAACCTTTGTTTTCGGCGGGGCCGGCCACGGCGGGGCAGCCGTCGAGGTGGTCGAAGGTGCCGTCGAGGTCGGTGTCGACGTAGGGGCAGCCCTGGTTGTCGGCGGGGCCGGCCACGGCGGGGCACTTGTCGTCGGGGTCGAAGGTGCCGTCGCCGTCGGTGTCGGGGCAGCCCTGGTGCTCGGCGGGGCCGGCGTTGTCGGGGCACTTGTCGTCGGCATCGGTGATGCCGTCGCCGTCGCGGTCGGGACAGCCTTGCAGGGCTACCACGCCGGGGTCTTCGGGGCACTTATCGTCCTTGTCGGCCACGCCGTCGCCGTCGAGGTCGGGGCAGCCCTGCAGGGCCACGGGGCCGGGCTCGGTAGGGCAGAGGTCCTCGCTGTCCTGCACGCCGTCCTTGTCGGTATCGGGGCAGCCTTTGAATTTCACGAGGCCGGGCACGTCGGGGCAAAGGTCGTCCTTGTCCTGCACGTGGTCGCCGTCGCGGTCGGGGCAGCCGCGGAATTCCCAGGTGCCCTTCACGGTGGGGCACTTGTCGAGCTTGTCGCTCACGCCATCCTTGTCTTTGTCCTTGGGCTTTTTCTTATCGAGCCCAAAGCCCAGCGAGGCGTACACATCGTAGCCCGTGATGGTGGTGGCGCCGAAGATGCCACCCAGGTTGTCGGAGCCCACCGTGAGCGGCCCCAGCCGCACCATGGCACCCACCTGAAACTTGTCGTAGTTGTTAGCCAGCATCAGCGGGACGCTCAGCTCGGCCTGGCTAAATTCGAGGCGCGGAATAAGAGCCACGCTGCTCGCGGCGCGGCTGCCGATGGTGCGGGCCGGCACCAGGTTCTGCCGCCAGGCGGCGCCCACGTAGAGGTGCTCGCGGAAGCGGTAGTCGGCCGTCAGGTTCAGGGCCGCCGGTAGCACGCTGGTAAACTGCTTGGTTTTCGAGTTAATGTTGACCAGCCGCTGCACGGTGTTGTCGAGGTCAGCCAGGCTGCGGTAGCGGATGGTATCGAGCGAGCCCAGCTGCACCGTGCCGGTGCTGGTGAGGCCGGTCTGGCGCACGTAATCCTTGTTGTTGTACACGATGCCGCCGAGGTCCACCAGCGCCAGGCCGGCCTTGAGGCGGTACTTATTAGCCGTATGGTCGGTAATCATCTCTCCGTCCATGCTGTAGTTGTAGGTGCTGGCTTTGGGCCGCCACTCGTAGGTCACGCCAATGTCGCCGCCAAAGCCGCGGCCCAGGCGGTTCTGGCCGTAGAAGTCGCCCACCTTGAAGTCGTCGCGGCGGTAGTATTCGTAGTCGGTAGTGCCGTAGGTCATCTGGCGGTCGCGCACCTGAATGCTATCCTCGTTATACACTTGGTACTGCGCGCCCTGGTTGTTGACGTAGCCGCTGCCCAGGCCCACGAGGTACTTCAGCGTCACCCCGGCTTTGATAAAATGGTCGGTGTTTTCGGTGGTGGCCAGCGCGTAGCTCAATGCAAATTCGTGGAAACCGTTTACGCTTACGTTGAAGCTGTTGTCGGTTAGCACCTGGTCGGTGAGGCCCAGGGCTTGCGCCTCGCCTAGGCCGTAGCGACCCAGGCGGGCCAGCGGCTCGCTCACGTTCACGGCCTGCGCGAAGCCCCGCACCCGGCTCGAAAACGCGATGCTCTGCTTGGGCCCCAGCGAAATAAAGAACGAAGGCAACCGCGCCTCGGCGCTGAGGGTGGCAAACTTGCTGCGGCCGTTCACCGTCTCGCGCAGGTAGTCGCGCTGAAACACCACGTTGCCGCTGCCGTCGCGGTATTCATTGCCCACCTTGCCGCGCACCAGCTGCCAGGGCGTGTAGGGCATGGCCAGCTCCAGGTAGTCGTTGTAGAAATTGACGTCGGCCCCGGCCAGGTTGATGTAGAACTTGTGGCGCGAGTCGGCGATGCTGGAAGGGTTCCAGTACAGGCCGTTGGTGCCGCTGTAGTTGCTGGTGGCCAAGCCGGTCCAGCCCTGGGCCTGGGCTGTGGTCCGGCTCATTAGCAGCCCAAAAATCAGCGCCAGGAGCGGGCGCCACGCGGTAGAGCGAAAGCAGGGTAGGGGTAGCATCAATAAAACAATTAACTAGAGGTGAACAGCAACCAGATGTAGCGCCCGGCCGCCGACCGAAACCTGCGGCAAGCCCGGCTTTACTACTACAAAATTGCAAAAAAAAAGTGGCTACCCACGCCCAGGGCCCCGTCAGGCAAGGTTGTAATTGTATTATCAGAAGGTAGTCAATAAAGTTCCGGCGCTTCCGGCTGCTTAGCAGCCAAAATTATCGGCTAGTTCCGGAAATTTATCGGCCAATTCAGCCCCCTGTTCAACTGCCTGCGCTGGCAGAATCAGGGCTGCTCGGCCAGCTGCTTGTTGCTGATAAATTCCTGGTCCGTCAGCGTTTGCAGGAAGGCAATAATATCCTGCTGCTCCAGTGCCGTGAGCGCAATGCCCAGCCGTCCGCCCGCCGGGCGCAGCGCCGCATCGAGGGTGGGGGAGGCCAGCACACCGTGGTCGTAATGCGCCAGCACCTGCGCCAGCGAGGCAAACCGGCCATCGTGCATGTAGGGCGGCGTCAGGGCCACGTTGCGCAGCGAGGGCACTTTGAAGAGGCCCACATCGGCAGGCAAGCCCGTGATGTGCGCCCGGCCCGAATCGAGTGGGAAGCTGCTGCTGAGGCCGTTGTTGCGGAAAGTTTCGTCGGTGAACAGGTCGGTGGCGTGGCAGCTGGCGCATTTGGCCTGCACCAGCGCCAGCCCGCGCAGCTCGGCCGCATCGAGGGTGCCGCCAGCTTCGTGGCGCACGTAATGGTCGTAGCGCGAGTTGCTGGATGTGAGCGCCGCCGTGAACTGCGCCAGCGCCCGCAGCAGCTGGTACGAGTCGATGGGCGACCTCTTGTAAATAGCCGCGAAACGCTTTTGGTAGCCCGCGTTCGCGTTGAGCTTCGCCAGCACGCCGTTCATCGTTTCGTCCATTTCCACCGGGTTCATGAGCGGGGCAATGGGCTGGTTCTCGATATGATGGGCGCCGCCGTCCCACATGAAGCTGGGCTTCCAGCGCAGGTTTTGCAGGGCCGGAGAGTTGCGGGTACCCAGGCGGCCATCCACGCCGTGGCTCAGGGTGTGCCCAGCCTGCGAAAAGGCCGCAAACTGCTGGTGGCAAGAGCCGCAAGATACCTTGCCGTCGCGCGACAGCTGCGGGTCGTAGAACAAGGAGCGGCCCAGCTCGAAGGTGGCGCGGTCGGGCGGGTTCTGCTCGGGGCCGTACACCGCGGGCGGGAAGTTGCTGGGCAGCTCCGCGCCAGGAATGGGCTCGATGGTGGGCGCGTCCGCGTCGTCGTGGCAGCTGGTGAGCCCGAGGCTGAGTAATAATCCGAACAGCAGCCAGTGCTTCATGGTGTAAAAATAAGCCCGCCGGCCGTTAGAGCGTGTACCCCGAATTGGAAATTCGGGGTACACGCTCTCAGAACGCCAACAGCGCGGCTGCCTGTTCCCTCAATAGTTGCACCGCGAACGCGTCCGTCAATTCACCCTCCAGCGTCAGCGACTTGTCAGCAAACGGCAGGCGCACGCGCTGCGGCAGCACGGCCGTGCCGAGATACATCAGCACGTCGGTGAGGTGGGCCATGGGCAGCAGGCCGCCCTGCCCGCCGCTGCTCAAGCCCACCAGGGCGGCCTTTTTATGGCGCAGGCCGCCGGGGTAGGCCAGGCCGTCGATGAAGGCCTTCAGCACGCCCGGAAAAGAGGCGTTGTACTCGGGAATGATAAACACAACCTTTTCACTAGCGGCTAGCTTGGTGGCGAGGCGGTTGAAGTCATCGTGCTTGCCCACATTGTGGTAGAGGGCGGTGGTGGTGAAGTCGGCGGGCAGCTCGGCGAGGTCCAGCAGCTGATGCTCGGTACCTAGCTCGGCGAGAATGGAGGCGTAGAGCCGGGCCAGGTGCCCGGCGCGGGAGCGGGGCCGGTTGGTGCCGATGAGGACGGTAATCAAAATAGAGGAAGCGGAGAATGGAATACAAAAGTCGTTACGGCCAGCTTAATGACAGCTGAGGTGGCCGAAAGTTCGGGCCACCGTCCGGCTTGGCAGGGCGCTGGGGCGTAAGTTTGCCCCCGTTTTCGCCCTCCATTTTCCTAAAAGCGGGCTCCGGCTCGTGCCCTTTGTATGCGTCCACTGGTACTGACTGGCCTTGCCGCCCTCACTACGCTGCCCACCCTCGCCCAAACGCCCGCCGACAGCACCCGGCAGCTCACCGAAGTAACCGTGTATGCCACCCGCCTGGGCCAGGTGGCGGGCCAGACCGGCCGCTATGTGACCGTGGTGCCCGGTGCCGCCCTCTCGCGCTACCCCGTCACCTCGCTCGACGATTTGCTGCGCCTCATGCCCGCCCTGGAGGTGCAAAGCCGCGGCAGCTTCGGCGCCCAGGCCGACATCACGATGCGCGGCTCGACCTTCAACCAGGTGTTGCTGTTGCTCGACGGGATGCGTCTCAACGACCCGCTCACCGGCCACTTCGCGGGCTACCTGCCCATCACCCCGGCCGAGATTGAGCAGATTGAAATCGTGCGCGGCCCCGGCGCCGCCCTCTACGGCCCCGATGCCGTGGGCGGCTTCATCAACATCGTTACCAAGACTTTTGCCGCCACCCACCGCCCCGACACAATGGAGGCCCAGGCCACTTTCCTGGCCGGCGAGTGGAACCTGAAATCGACCAACGCCGGCTTCTACGGCCAGCATAAGGGCCTGCGCCTGGCCGGCGGCGTGCTCAACAACAGCACCGACGGCCAGCGGCGCCCGGCGCCCAGTACCCAGCGCAACGACCTGGCGGCTAACACCTACTCCATCTCGGCCGCAGCCGAAATTACGGCCAGGCTCAGCGCCGCCGCCCGCGCCAGCTTCGACCAGCGCGACTTCAACGCCCAGTATTTCTACACCACCAGCACCGCCGACCAGGCCCGCGAAACTACCAGCCGCGACTGGTACCAGGGCCAGCTGCGCTACGAATGGAACGAGCGCGCCCGCACTGAGGTACAGGTGGTAGGCACCACCAGCACCGACGTATTCCGCTTCACGCCAGCCAGCGTGCCCGCCGACCACCTCATGCACTACTTCAACGTGCAACTGCAACACCAGCAGCGTCTATCTGATAAAGTACGGCTGACGCTGGGCGGGCAAGCCGACCGCCGCGAGATTCGTAGCTCCGACCGGGGCCAGCATGACGTTTGGCACGTCGGTGCTTTCGCTGTGGCCGCCGTCACTCCCTATGCGGGTCTCAATCTCACCGGCAGCCTGCGCCTCGACCACGACCGCGCCTATGGTACTGAGTTCCTGCCGCAACTCAATGCTAGCCAAACCCTAGGCGAGCACCTCACCGTGCGGGCCGGCATCGGGCGGGCCATTCGGGCCGCCGATTTCACCGAGCGCTACAACAACTATCTGGCCCCTGGCCCACTAAGCTCCGGTGTACGGATAGGCAACCCCGACTTGCAGGCCGAGCGCACTATGAATTACGAGGCCGGTCTCGATTACCTGCCGTTGCCTTTTCTCACGCTGCACACTACGTATTTCCGCCGCCAGGGCCAGAATCTGATTGACTACGTGGCCGCCACCGGCAGCACAATACAGGAAACCACTGGCCGCCCCAACCTCAATCCTACTGCCACCTACGCCTTCGCTCAAAACCTGTTTGACGTGACTACGCAGGGAGTGGAAACGGAAGTGTCTACGGCTTATAGCTTTAGTTCTAACATGCGGCTTGATGCCCAGGTAGGCTACACCTACCTACGGGTACAAAACGCCGAATCCATCGTGTCGCAGTATTTGGCCAATTTGCCAAAGCATCTGGTATCGGGCAATGTGGCCTTTACTAGCCGCTGGGGCAATTTCTCCCTGGGCGGCGTATGGAAACAGCGCAGCCCGCAGGCCACCACACCCTCGCCTCGTATTATCAGCAGTACGCTCACGCCCAGCTACACCGTCGTCAACGCCCGCGCCGAGCTGGCCCTGCTGCCCGAGCGCCTCTGGGCCACCGCGCAGGTCCAAAACCTGTTCGACGAAAGCTACGCCGACCTGCTGGGCGCTCAGATGCCCGGCCGCTGGTGGATGGCCGGTGTGCGTGTGCGCCTGGCGAAGTAGGACCCGCCAGACATGGTGAGAGGGCACGAGCAACGAATACTAACCTGATTGGTTTGGCGCTCACTCCTGGGTTTTAATCGATATTTAATAGGCTTATCCGTAGCAACAAACTGGTAGCTCATCCATAACAACAAATTATAAGCGCCGTATGGGGAAACCCTTGCGGCGCTTACTTTTTTAGCCAGTCATAAAATGTCGTTGGCAGGGAATTAATCCCGGTTCAACGAATCCTGTATGGTGCGCCGGGTTCCCTCAAGTACGTTTGTATCACGATTGCGCTAGGACAACTTTCTGATACTTCGCTCGTCTCCCCTTAGCTCCCCCAATTATCCTACACTTTTTTTCACAACAATGGCATTAACAACACACCCTTTCCATCCCCAGACCGGCGACCTACTGCCGGGCTTCCGGGATGCGTATCTGCGCGGTGACCTCTCGGGTAGAAATACCGAGCTGGTCGACGCGTACTTCAAAGCCAACCCCAGCAAAGGTGGCGAAGCGTACCAGCGCTTCCATGCCCTGCAAGCCAAAGGCCACGACGTGCGCCCGGTGGGCTGGCTGCAAAACCAGTTCGACCTCATCCGCACCCAGCCGGCTCGTTTCCGGCAGCGTGCTGGTGGTTTGCTGGTAGTAGCGGCGCTGATTGGTGGCGCGGCTTTCGCCAGCACCAACCTGCCCACCGACACCACCATTGCTGCCGAAACGCCCGCTAACCTCGAAAGCGCCGAAAGCACCGTGGCTATGACCACCGTGAGCGGCCGCATTCTGGACGAAAACGGCCGTCCGCTCATCGGCGCTACCGTGCTCGACAAGCGCAGCGGCCGCGGTGTGAGCACCGATGCTTCGGGAAGCTACACGATGGTAGTGCCTGCCAATCGTTCTGCCAACCTGCAGTTTGGCTACGGTGGCTACGGCGATGAGAACGTACTGGTGAATGGCCACGGCACGCAAACCGTGACCCTGCTGCCCCGCGCCGATGCTCCGAAGCTGAAGCGCCATTGGTGGCAGTTCTAAGCCGCCTGGTCCTTACCTTCGCAGCGCCTTTGCCGCTGGGGTAGGGGAGCAGCTACTGGGCCGGCCATTGCCGGCCGGACCAGTAGTCGCTTGCCCGGCAATCCTGCTTTTCCACCAGCGGTTGCTTTGTGCTGTTTCTACCCATGATATTTTCGTTTTTGAACCGCCTGCAAGTCAAAAAAATAACCGTGGCCACTGCCGATGAAAACGGCCGTCAGGCCCAGACCGTTCTGGAAGGCCTGCTTGCCGACCTGCCCGAGTTGCTCATGGCCTGCGTAGTGGAGCTGGCTACGGGTAAGATGCTGGCCTCCTACACTTCCCGCAAAGAGTACAACCCCAACCATATCAGCCTGCGCTATGCGAAAATCATGCGCACGATGAACGAGGCGCTGGATAAAAGGGCCTGGCCCGGCGGCGAGCTGCTCGACAGCACCCTGATGCTCGACGACCAGCTGCACCACCTGCGCCCGCTGCACAACGGCGAGTGGTACTGCTTCCTGGCTGTGCGCATGGCCGATGCCAACCTCGGAATCGCGAAAGAAATAATGCGGCGTCACGCCAACTGACCCATAGTTTTTAAAAACCACATTTTTTTCACACCCCCTTCTTAATTTTTTTATGTCTCCCAAAGACACCGTAAAAGGCATCCTGTCCGACCTCCCCACCTTGGTAGCCGTTGCCGTAGTTGAAACTGAAACCGGTATGCCCCTGGCTTCGCACGCCAACATCGCCGATTTCGACATCGAAACCGCCGCTGCCTACAACACCGAAGTGGTGAAGTCGAAGCTGAAAGCCATCCAGGCCCTGAAGCTGAACCAGACCCTGCAGGATATCCTCCTGACCCTCACCGACCAGCTGCACCTGCTGAAACTGTCGCCCACTGGTGACAAATTCATCTACCTGGCCGTGAACTCGAAAGACACCAACCTGGCCCAGGCCCGTCAAATCATGAAAGCCCACTCGGCTTCGCTGAGCTAGTTGTAGCTTTCGCCTGAATAAAAAGCCCGCTGGCATAGCTGCCAGCGGGCTTTCTTGTGTTCAACCAGCGGCTTTGCGCGGGGCAATAGCCCTTTTACTTCGGCCGGCTCAGCCACGCGACCACCGCCAGGCATAGAGCAAACCACCCCCAGGGCAGCCGCAAATCCAGTACGGACAAGGTCCCATAAACCAGCGTCGTGGCGAAGCTGGCCAGCCCCTGAAACGCCTGGCTTAGCCCAAATACCTCGCCCCGGTCGGCCTCGGTGGTGCGCCGGGCCAGCAGCCCGCCCAGCAGCCCCGGAATAAGCGAAAACGTCAGGCAGTCAAACACCACAATGCCATAAAGCAAAGGCTGCGAGCCGCCCACCAGCCCGTAGGCAAGCAGCACCGGCACCCCCAGCGCCGCCAGCCAGAAGATGGCCCGTTGCTGGTCAATCCGGTCGGCCAGCAACGAGAAAAAGACGTAGTTGAACACCACGCTCAAGGCCCCGAAAAAGATGAAGAAGTACGAAATAGCCCGCGCATCCATGCGCAGCGCCCCCAGGCTGATGTAGGGCACGAAGTAGAAATAGCACCCCAACGCCAGCGTGAGGGCCAGCTGGGTCAGCACAATGCGCTGGATGCCGGGATTGGTGGCCTCCTTGGCCTGCAGCCGCGCCCAAAGAGTGAGCGGATTGAGGGTGCGGGCCAGTTCGGCGCGCAATTCGGCCCCGCGCACGCCGCCGTGCTGCGGGTGGGTTTCGGGCAGCCACCAGCTTAGCAGCACGTTCAGCGCCGCTAGCACCACCGCCAGCCGGATGACGTAGGTGGCCTGCTGGGCCGGCGGCACGTCGAGCGCCGTCAGCAGCAGGCCCGACAGCATCGGCCCCAGCACGAAGCCCAGCGACATAATGCTGCCCGCCAGCCCCAGGTTGCGAAACAGCCGCTCCGGCGGCGACAAATCCGTCAGCGCCGAGTTCACCGTGGCGTACATCCCGTTCGTAGCCCCGTCCGAAACCCGGTTCACGAAGTACAGCCCCGTCCTGATGGGCAGCAACAGGCCATTGGCCAGCAGCGTGCCTAAAGCCGAAAAAATAAAGATGGGCCGCCGCCCGTATCCATCGCTCAGCCGCCCCAGCAGCGGTGCCGAAAACAGCTGTACCCCCAGAAACACTCCCGTGCCCACTGCCAGCCACAACTCCGGCCGCGACAGCCCACGCACAAACTCCGGCACCACCGGCCCCACGGCCGCCGCCACCACGATATCTACCAGCAGAATCGAGTAAAGCAGCAGCAGGCGGCGCGAGGGGAGGGGCATGCGGCAAAAGTACGAGGCGGGCCAGGGTAGCGGTTAAAACAAAAGAGGCGTGGCCTAACAGCCGCGCCTCTTTTATCGTTAATAATCAGGCTTATTATGCCAGATTATTCGAAGTAGCCTTCGCCGCCAGGAACTCCCGGTTCAACATCGCAATATTCTCCAGCGAAATACCCACCGGGCACTCCGCCGCGCACGAGCCAATGTTCGTGCAGGCGCCGAAGCCCTCGATGTCCATCTGGGCCACCATGTTCTCCACGCGGGTCTTGCGCTCCACTTGCCCCTGCGGCAGTAAAGCCAGCTGCGACACCTTAGCTGATACAAACAGCATCGCCGAAGCATTCTTGCAAGCCGCCACGCAAGCGCCGCAGCCAATGCAGGTGGCGGCCTCAAACGCCCGGTCTGCAATGTCCTTCGGAATCGGAATTTCGTTGCCATCCGGCGCCCCGCCGGTGTTCACATTCACGTAGCCCCCCGCCTGAATAATGCGGTCAAACGCCGAACGGTCTACGCTCAAGTCCTTGTTCACCGGGAAGGCGTGGGCGCGCCAGGGCTCAATCGTGATGGTATCCCCATCACTAAACTTGCGCATGTGGAGCTGGCAGGTCGTCGTTCCCTTCTCCGGCCCGTGCGAGCGGCCGTTGATAAACAGGTCGCACGAGCCGCAAATGCCCTCGCGGCAGTCGTGGTCAAATGCTACCGGGTCCTGCCCTTGGTGCAGCAGGTCTTCGTTCAGCACGTCGAGCATTTCCAGGAACGACATATCAGGCGAAATGTCCTTCACTTTATACTCCACAATCTGCCCCTGCGCGTCGCGGTTTGGCTGCCGCCATACGTTCAGGGTCAGGTTCATCGGTTTGGCGTTGGGATTGGAGCCGGCCATAGCTTAGTTAGTTATGAGTTATGAGTTAAAAGTTATGAGTTAGGTTATGGGGTTAACACATAACTTTTAACTCATAACTCATAACTCAAAATATTATTCGTAGCTGCGTTTCGACAGCTTCACGTTTTCAAACACCAGCGGTTCTTTGTTGAGCCGCTCGGGCTGGTTGTCGCCCATAAACTCCCAGGCGGCCACGTAGGCGTAGTTTTCGTCGTCGCGCTGGGCTTCGCCCTTCTCGTCCTGGTATTCCTCGCGGAAGTGGCCGCCGCAGCTTTCGTTGCGGTTCAGCGCATCGTCCACCATCAGCTCGCCCAGTTCCAGGAAATCGGCCACGCGGCCGGCTTTCTCCAGCGCCTGGTTCATTTCCTCGCCGCTGCCCACCAACTTCAGGTCCTGCCAGAACTCCCGGCGCAGCTTCTGAATTTCGGCTTTGGCAAACGTCAGCCCCTTCGCATTGCGGGCCATGCCGCAATACTCCCACATAATGTGGCCCAGCGCCTTATGGAACTCGTCCGGCGTCCGGTTGCCGCGCATCGCCAAGAACTTGGCCGTGCGGTCGCGCACTTCCTGCTCCGCCGCTACAAAGGCCGGGTGCTGCGCATTGATGGCCACTTTATTGGAATCCTCCAGCTTAGCCGGCGTCTTCGCCAGGTAGTCACCGATAGTGTACGGAATCACGAAGTATCCATCCGCCAACCCCTGCATCAGCGCCGAGGCCCCGAGGCGGTTAGCCCCGTGGTCCGAGAAGTTGCACTCGCCCGTAGCGTACAGGCCGGGGATGGTGGTTTGCAGGTTGTAATCAACCCACAGGCCGCCCATGGTGTAGTGTACTGCCGGGTAAATCCGCATCGGCTGCTTGTACGGATTCTCGTCGGTGATTTTGGCGTACATGTCGAAGAGGTTGCCATACTTCTGGCTAACCGCCTCCTCGCCAATGCGCTTAATCACGTCGGCAAAGTCCAGGTACACGGCCAGACCGCTGCTGCCCACACCACGACCTTCGTCGCACATCTGCTTGGCATTGCGCGAAGCCACGTCGCGCGGTACCAGGTTGCCGAAGGCGGGGTACTTGCGCTCCAGGAAGTAGTCGCGCTCCTCTTCTTTAATGTCATTAACGTGAATCTCGCCCTTGCGCAAACGCTCGGCCATTTCCACCGTCTTGGGCACCCACACGCGGCCATCATTGCGCAGCGACTCCGACATCAGCGTCAGTTTCGACTGGTAATCACCCGATACCGGAATGCAGGTTGGGTGAATCTGCGTGAAGCAGGGATTGGCGAAATAGGCACCTTTCTTGTGGGCCCGCCAGGCGGCCGTCACATTGCAATACTTGGCGTTGGTGCTCAGGTAAAACACGTTGCCGTAGCCGCCGGTAGCCAGCACCACGGCGTGGGCCGTGTGACTTTCAATCTTGCCGTTCACCAGGTTGCGCGTCACGATGCCACGCGCCTGCCCGTCAATCACCACCACATCGAGCAACTCCGAGCGGGTGTACATCTTCACTTTGCCGTAGCTAATCTGCCGGCTCAGGGCCGAGTAGGCGCCCAGCAGCAGCTGCTGTCCGGTCTGGCCCCGGGCGTAGAACGTGCGGCTCACCTGCGCGCCCCCGAAGGAACGGTTAGCCAACAGCCCGCCGTACTCGCGGGCGAAGGGCACGCCCTGCGCCACGCACTGGTCAATGATGTTCACCGACACTTGGGCCAAGCGGTACACATTGGCTTCGCGGGCGCGGTAGTCGCCGCCTTTTACGGTGTCGTAAAAGAGACGGTACACCGAGTCACCGTCGTTCTGGTAGTTCTTGGCGGCGTTGATACCACCTTGAGCGGCAATGGAGTGCGCCCGGCGCGGCGAGTCGTGGTACGTAAAGGCTTTTACGTTATAGCCCAGCTCGGCCAGCGAAGCAGCGGCGGCGCCACCAGCGAGGCCGGTACCTACCACGATGATGTCGTACTTCCGCTTGTTGGCGGGGTTGACGAGCTTAACGTTGAACTTGTGCTTGTCCCATTTCTCGGCTATCGAGCCTTCGGGAATCTTGGAATCCGGAAACATACGGGAGGAAATCAATTAGCAATTGACAATGAGCAATGAACAATCATAATTAAGCAATAAGCGAAGCGAAGGCGCCAAAACAGCAGTCCGTCATTACACATTGTTAACTACTAATTGCTCATTGAATTACTGGATTTTGTCTAAACCGAGGAAGAAGTACAGCGGCATGGCGGCAAACGTCGCCGACACAATCACCGCGAAGCCGTAGCCTACCGCCTTAATAACCGGCGTGTACTTGCGGTGGTTCAGCCCTAGCGTCTGAAACGCCGAGCGGAAGCCGTGCCACAGGTGGTAGCCCAGCGACACCTGCGCCAGCACATACAGCGCCACGTACCACCACTGCTGGAACGAGCTTACCACCAGCGTGTACAGGTCATCGTTGTTGTTGATATCCGGGTCGAGTTCGCCGAAGCGGGCGCGCCAAAAGAAATTGTACAAATGGACGATGAGGAACACCAGAATCACTGTGCCCAGCAGGCCCATATTGCGCGAAGTCCACTCCGAATTCTGCTCCGAATGATTGACCACGTAGCCGGTGCCCCGGGCCTTTTTGTTCTTGCCCGTCAGGGCAATGGCTTCGTAGATGTGGAAGCCAAAACCCAGCACCAGCACCCATTCGATGGTGCGGATAATGGGGTTGGTACCCATGAAGTGCGAATAGATATTAAATGCCGCCCCGTTGTCGTGCTTGAAAAGCTGCAAATTGCCGACAAGGTGAATGACCAGAAAGGAGCACAAGAACAAGCCCGTGATGGACATGATAATCTTGCGGCCGATGCTACTGGTAAAGGTTTTCGTAAACCAACTCATAAAGGAGCCAAACTGGGTTGAAATAGGGCTCAAAGGTACAGTCGGACCGCTAACCAAGCCAGAAAAATCACATTTCGTTACTTAGACTGAATTTAAATAAACCTTTAGCCACCGTGGTGAATCTATCTACCGCGGGCATCGTTAAGGCTATTGCGGTGTGAGGGACAACTCTCAGGCCCGAAAAGATGTTAGGATATTAGGTAGCTTGCGGCGGCTCTGGCGGCTGGGGCTCTGCTTCTCGTTTTTCTTGTACTCGCTGGTATGAAACTGTTCTTTTTACGCTGGGGGCGGGCCGTGGGGCAACTGCCGCTATTAGCCCTGACTTTGTGGGTAATGCTGGGCTTACTGCCTAACACGGCTGAGGCCTCGCACATCCGGGCCGGGGATATTCAGGCCCGCGTCGATACGACGGGCGCAAACCCCCGCCGAATATTCTTTAAGCTGACGCTGTACACTGACTTGGTCGGGTTGAATGGTCAGTTGGTGACGCAGGATGAGGTGACCATTTTCTTCGGGGACGGGACAGCGCAGGAGCACATCCGGCGTACAACCACGAATGCCATTCCGATTCCCAGCTCACCCGATACTGGCTTGAACGTCTACCTGTTTGAGCATACTTTTCCTTCGGCCCGCGAGTTTAAAGTGAGCTTCATCGGGGAAAACCGGAACCAGGGTATCCGCAACATGACGGATTCCAATAATCAGACGTTTTACATCAGCACGACTGTCCGGATAGACCCTGCGCTGGGATTGAATCAGTCGCCGGTGCTCAATGCGCCAGCCTTTGACAAGGCGGGCATCAGACAGGTGTTTTTGCATAATCCGGCTGGCTCCGATGCCGATGGGGACTCGTTGTCTTATAAGTTGATAAATTGTCAGCAAGTGCCATTGGGAGTAGCTGGTACGCTGATATCGGGCGGGGGGAATAACCGTCCTGTGCCAGTCTCCTGCACCAATTATCGCTACCCCAACGACCCTCAGATTAGTGGGGCTACCAACCCGGTGCAGGTAGCCTACAACGGGATACCTGTCGGGGTGCCAGGCGCCCCAGCCGTTTTTGTGCAGGATGCTGTTACGGGCCAGATTACCTGGAACGCACCGATACTGGCGGGCTATTACAACATCGCCTTCAAGGTGGAGGAATGGCGGCGTTCGGCAACAGGTATCCGGCAAATTGGCGAAGTTGTTCGCGACATGCAGATTATCGTGCGGAACACGCTTAACCTCCGGCCCGAGCTGACGGTGCCAGCTGATGTGTGCGTAGTGGCCGGCGATGTCGTGCGCGGCGTTGTGACGGCAGTGGACGGAACGGAGCCGGGCTACCAGGGGCAGACTGCTATTCAGCTGTTTGCTTACGGTGGAATGCTGCCGCCCGCTACTTTCACCCAGGGCTCTGCCGGCCCGCCGCAGGCCCGGGGCGAATTTGTGTGGAGGACGGAATGCAACGACGTGGCCCGATTGCCGCACCAAGTGGTATTTAAGGCACAGGATACGCCGGCCTCGCCCGGCGACCCCGTGCTGGTGGACGTCAGGACCTGGAACATTCGGGTGGTTGGGCCAGCACCGCAAAATGTGCAGGCCTCTGCCAGCGTGGTGGGTGGCCTCAACTCCGCCCTGCTGACCTGGGACCGGTACACCTGCAACAACGCCCGCAACCTTTACATCTACCGCCGTGAGGGTGCTGCCGGCACTACGCCGGGACCCTGCGAAACGGGTATCCCGGCCAGTTCAGGGTACGTGCGCATCGGCACGGTGACGGCGGCCACGATGTCGTTTGTCGATACTAACCTCAACTCCGCGAATGTAGCGCAGGGGCTGGTCCGTGGCAAAACGTACTGCTACCGCATTTATGCCGACTTCCAGCTACCTGCTGGCGGCGAAAGCCTAGCCTCGGCCGAGGCCTGCGTGACGTTTGCCGGTCGGCAGGCGCTGCTGAAAAACGTGGATATAACCCAGACTAACGCCACCAATGGCCGCATTGATGTGCGCTGGACTAAACCCGACCCCGGCAACGGTGCCCCCTTTGCGGCGCCGCTGGGCTACCGCATATTGCGCAGTCAGAGCACTTCGCCCACGGTGTTTGTGCCGGTGCGCACGCTCACCACCCTCGATGATACGATGCTGACTGACACCGGTCTCAACACCCAGGACGTGCAGTATATCTACAAGCTGGAGTTCTTCTCGACCCCCAGCGGCCGCGAGGTGGTGGAGAATGGGCCGGTGGCCAGCAGTGTACGCACCTCGATAATACCTAACGGGCTGACTAGTACTATCACCGTAAACTGGAGATACGACGTGCCCTGGGACAACTCGCTGCCCCAGCAGCCGACTACTATTTACCGGCGGAGCCCGGGCGGCGCGTTCGTGCAGATTGGTACGGCGCAAGGTACGGCTACCGGTGGTACCTACGTAGACCGCGACCCCAGCCTGCGCAAGCAGGAGGAATACTGCTACTACGTGCAGACGGATGGCCGCTACCCCGGTGTGAACTACCTCACGTCGCTGCTCAACAAAAGCCAGGAGCGTTGCGTGGTGCTCACCGACGTGCCCTGCGACCCCATTCTGACTTTAGTGCCTACTAACTGCGACAGTCTGGCGGCACTGCAGGAATTCCCGACGGCTAGTATGCGCTACAGCAACAATTTGCGCTGGACGCTGGGCAATTCGCCCGCCGGCTGCAAGGCCGAAGCCAGCTACTACCGTATTTTCTACCGCGCTGGCAACGCAGGGCCGTACACGCTTATCGACTCGGTTAGCCAGACCAGCTATACGCACCGCAGCCTCGACTTTTCGGGCGGCTGCTACCAAGTGCAAGCGGTGGACCAGTACGGCGTACGCAGTAACCTTAGCAACGAAGCCTGCCAAGACAACTGCGTATTCTTCGTGCTGCCTAATATATTCACCCCCAACGGTGATGGCAAGAACGATACATTCCGTCCCAAAAACAGCAGCCCGCTACGGCGCGTGCATTTCACGGCCTTCAACCGCTGGGGCGTGAAGGTATTTGAGAACACCACCAATGCCGAAATCTTTATCAACTGGGACGGCGGTGGCCCAGCGGGTGAAGTTGGCAACAGCAGCAATAAGGTGGTTGACGGTGTGTATTTCTACCAGGCCGAGGTAGAGTTTGCCGACAACAACAACACCAAGCGCACCTACAAAGGCTGGGTAGAAGTGTTGCGTTGATAAAGCGTAACCAGCGAAAACAACCGGAAACGCGGTGAGCCATTTGGCTTACCGCGTTTTTTTATGGGGCAAGACTCCCGGCCGGCTTACTTTTGCGCACTCCAATTCCTAACCCGATACCCTTAAACAGCACTTTTATGGCCAACCGCGCCTTCGTTTTTCCCGGTCAGGGCAGCCAGTTTCCGGGCATGGCCCGCGAGCTTTTTGAGCAACATCCTGAAGCCGCCCGCCTGCTTACCCAAGCCAACGACATCCTGGGGTTTAGCCTGACCGACATCATGTTCGGCGGTTCGGACGATGACCTGCGCCGGACCGACGTGACGCAGCCTGCCATTTTTGTGCATTCGGTGGCGCAGTTTGCGGCCACGCCCGATGCCCGCCCCATCATGGTGGCCGGCCACTCGCTGGGTGAGTTCTCGGCGCTGGTGGCGGCCGGGGTGCTGCGCTTCGAGGATGCGCTGGCGCTGGTGGCGCGCCGGGCCCAGGCCATGCAGGCGGCCTGCGAGGAGCAGCCCGGCACGATGGCCGCCATTCTGGGGCTGGATGATGCTACAGTGGAGCGCGTGTGCCAGGAAATCACCGATGGCGGCAACGTGGTAGTGGCCGCCAACTATAACTGCCCCGGCCAGCTCGTTATCTCGGGCTCGACTACCGGCATTGCCCAGGCCTGCGAGGCGCTGAAAGCCGCCGGAGCCAAGCGCGCCCTGCCACTGCCCGTGGGCGGCGCCTTCCACTCGCCGCTGATGCAGAGCGCCGCTGCCGCACTGGCCGAGGCTATCGAAAAGACGGCTTTTGGCGAAGCCCTGTGCCCGGTGTACCAGAACGTGGATGCCCGCCCGCACACCAACCCCGACGAAATCAAAGCCAACCTGCTGGCCCAGCTGACGGCTCCCGTGCGCTGGACGCAGCTGGTGCAGCAAATGGCTGCCGACGGCGCCACCGATTTCGTGGAGTGCGGCCCCGGTAAGGTATTGCAGGGCCTGGTGAAGAAAATTGTGCCCACGGCTACCGTAGCCTCGGCCTAACGGTGCGGCTGACGGAGCGGCAGCTTTCATCCCGCCAGTGGTTTGCGTGGTCGGTGGGGCTGGCCGGGCTGGTGCAATTAGCCTTGTTTGCCTACGCCTCCGGCCCCGGCCTGGCCGGCACTGCCGACTCGACTTACTACCTGCACGCGGCCCGCAGCCTGCGGGAGGTGGGCCGCCTGTTGCACCCCGATGGCTCGGCCTACCGCTACTGGCCGCCGCTGTACCCGGTGCTGGTGGCGGTAGTGGGCAACCTGATGGGACTGCGGCTGTTGCACGGCGCCTGCCTGCTGGGCAGTCTGCTGGGCTGGAGCTGGCTGGGCCGGAAATTGCTGCCTGAAGCGCGGACCTGGGTATTACCCTGGGCGCTGGCGTTGGGGACGCCGGGTTTGGTAGTGAGCAAGTTCGTGTGGGGTGAAGCGGTGTTTACGCTGCTGTTTGCCGCGTATGCAGCCGCGCTATACCAATGGCTGCACACCACGCGAAATAGCTGGCTGGCGGTGGCTACGCTGGCGGCTGGCTTGCTGCCTTTGCAGCGTACCATTGGCTTTTTCCTGCTGGTCGGGGTGGGAGCGGGGCTGTTGCTGGCGGCGGTCAAACACCCGCGGCTTCGACCCGGAGTCGTAGTCCATCTGGGCCTGAGTGCGCTGGGTGGTTTGCTGTGGCACTACTATGCGCTGCTGCTGGCGGCGCCCAGCGTGTACCAGATTAACCGGGGCTGGGCGCAATTTTTCAGCTCGATGGCCGATTATGGGTTTGTGCTGCTGCGCTGGCTGCTGCCGGTGCGGGCCAGCTGGTACGGGGCTGGGGCGCCGGTGGGTTGGGGTATTGGGTTGATTTTGGTGCTGGCCACCAGCTGGCCGCGCCAACACCCACCAATGGCGGTGACGCGGCCTGCGGCTGGGCTCTTGCCTCGCCTGTTGTGGGCCAGCTTATTCAGCTTCCTGCTGTTAATCTTAATTGCCACCACCTTCACCCGCAGCGCTGCAGGCCTCTACGACGCCGAGCGGTACGCCAGCGTCATATTCGGCCCGCTGGTACTACTGGTGATGAGTTCTCTGCCAGTGCCGCGCACAAAGGCCGCCCGGTGGCTCCTAATTTCTGTATTAGGAATCTGGCTGGTATACTCGGCGGGCCGGGCTTGTACCAACGCGCAGAATCTGCGCCAATTGCCCACCATCAGCGCCACGCAGTAGCTATTCTTCCCAGCGCCGCACGGCTAAGTGGTCGGGGCACTCGGCCAGCAGCTCGGCAATGTTTTGCTGGTAAAGCGGATGCTGCACCACGCCGGCAATATCCACCAGCGGCGTGAGGGCGAAGCGCCGCTCGGCCAGCCGGGCATGGGGCACGATGAGGCCGGGCTGCTCGATAATGTGGTTGCCGAAGAGCAGAATATCCACGTCGAGCGTGCGGCTGCCCCAGCGCTCGTGGCGCTCGCGGCCGGCCTCGTGCTCGGCAGCCAGGCACTGTGTCAGCAGTTGCCCCACGGTCAGCGTCGTGCGCAGGGCAATAGCCTGATTTAGAAAAGCGGGCTGGTCCTCGCGCCCCCAGGCGGCGGTTTCGTAGATGGCCGACTCGGCTATCAATTCGCCGACGCTGAGGGCCAGCCGGGCCCGGCCGGCCTGCAAATGCGCGGCCCGGTCGCCGAGGTTGCTGCCGAGAAGTAAGTAGGCGACGGTCGTGTTCATAGCTGGCGGTGGAAGAAGGCGGCCGTTTGTTCCGCAATGTAGCGGGCAGGCTGCGGCAAGTCCGTATTGTTCCAGGGGTGGGCGCCGCCAAACATGTGCGTGGCACCCGGCACGAGCAGCAGCTCGGCATCGGGCTTGAGCTCGTGCAGGGCGTGGGCGGCGGCTACGGCCACGGTTTCGTCCTGGTCGCCGTGGATGAGCAGCAGCGGCTGCTTCAGCTTGCGGCGCACGTTGTGCGGAATATCGAGGCGCGCGCGGTGCGCAACGTAATCTTCCACAATCTGGTAGTCGAGCGGCAGCTGCTGGCCGGTGCGGGCATTGGGTACGTGAATGCGGCCCGTGCGCTGCCACTCGTCCATGAACGCGGCGGGCCAGCGCTGGTCGAAATCGGCCACGGCGGCCCAGGTAGTCACGGCTTTGATGCGCGGGTCTTCGGCGGCTTTCAGCAGCACGAGGCCGCCGCCGCGGCTGTGGCCCACGAGGTAGAGGCGCGTGAGGTTCATTTCGGCGGCGGGCACGGGCGTGGTGCCGGGTGCGTGCAGCGCGTCGAGGAGCTGCCCGAGGTCGTCGAGCTCGATGCTGAAATTGTTGCGGCCGAAGGCGTCGAGGTCTTCCAGGTCGCCGCAGCCATCTATTACCATACCGTTGTGCGAGAGATTGAGCTTTACGCACACGAAGCCTTCGCCGGCGAAGTAGTCGGCCACCAGCGGGAAGTGCCCCCAGTCCTTGAAACCTTTGAAACCGTGCACAAACACGATAACCGGCTTGGCTTGGCCGGTAGTTTCATAGGTGGCGTCGGCGGCGAAGCGGCGGCCGTGAGCGGGGCCAGTGAGGACGAAAGCAGCGTGGGTAAGCATGGCGCGAAGGTAGGCAGAACGACAAACTCCCCTCCTTTTCAAGGAGGGGATGCCAAGCCGCAGGCCTGGCTGGGGTGGTTAGTGGTCGGCAGGGCTTTTTTGCCGAAGAGGATACCGATTTCCAGACCAACAGCCTTGGTTGATTGTTCTAACCCTACCCAGACGGCGTGGGCGGCCTAACCACCCCTGTTTTGCTTGCGGCAAAACACCCCCTCCTTGGCAGGAGGGGAGTTTCATTCTGTTCGGCCTTCGCCATTCCCGCCGTATCATTGCGCCCGTAATGCCCGTTTCCCCCTCTATTTCCCTCGCCCAGATTCAGGCCCCCATTGCGGCCGAGATGGAAGAGTTCGAGCACAAGTTTCGGCAGTCGATGCGCACCAAGGTGCTGCTGCTCGACAAGATAATGGGCTACATCGTGAAGCGCAAGGGCAAGCAGATTCGCCCGATGTTCGTCTTCCTGACGGCCCACATCACCGCCGCCGACCCCACCGCGCCGCTGCCCGAAGCATCCTTCCGCGGGGCGGCGCTGATTGAGCTGCTGCACACCGCCACGCTGGTGCACGACGACGTGGTGGATGAGTCGAACTACCGCCGCGGCTTCTTCTCCATCAATGCGCTGTGGAAGAATAAAATTGCCGTGCTCGTGGGCGACTATCTGCTGTCGCGCGGCCTGCTGCTGTCGCTCGAAAACGACGACTACGACCTGCTCAAAATCGTGAGCAACGCCGTGCGCGAGCTTAGCGAAGGCGAACTGCTGCAGATTGAGAAAGCCCGCCGCCTCGACATCACCGAGGACGTGTATTTCGAGATTATCCGCCAGAAGACGGCCTCACTCATTGCTTCCTGCACGGCGGTGGGTGCTTCTTCGACCGGGGCCGACAAGGAGACCATTGAGCGGGCCCGCTTGTTTGGCGAGAAAGTGGGTATTGCCTTTCAAATCAAGGACGATTTGTTTGACTATGGCACCGAGGAAATCGGCAAGCCGG
This sequence comes from Hymenobacter aranciens, assembly GCF_030580865.1. GTDB lineage: Bacteria > Bacteroidota > Bacteroidia > Cytophagales > Hymenobacteraceae > Hymenobacter > Hymenobacter aranciens. Next base: position 157,282 of record NZ_JAUQSY010000013.1, read on the forward strand.
TGGGCATCGACATCAAGGAGAAAAAGATGACGCTGCCGCTGATTCACGCGCTGTCCAAAGCCAGCTGGCTGGAGAAGCGGAAAGTCATTTTCAACGTGAAAAACAACGAAGGCCGCCGCGACCGGGTGCAGGCGGTGATTGAGTTCGTGAAGCAGTCGGGCGGGCTCGATTACGCCATCGGCGTGATGAAGCAGTACCGCGACGAGGCGCTGGCCATTCTGTACACGTTTCCGGATTCGCCGAGCCGGACTTCGCTAGAGCAGCTGATTAACTACACGATTGAGCGGGAGAAGTAGACTTCTGTCATGCTGAACGCAATGAAGCATCCTATCGTGGCCGAACAAATCGTTTCGGCGTGATAAGATGCTTCACTGCGTTCAGCATGACAGAAGGCGTTATTCCGCCACCTGGTAGCTGACCTTGTCGCCGGCCACCTCGCTCACTTTGAACGTCACGCCATCAAAGGTGCTGTCGACCTCAATCTGGTGGGTCATGTGGCAGCCGGGGCACTTGATTTCTTCGATTTCGTGGTTGGCGGCGTGCTCCGAGGAGTCGGCTTCGTCATTCACGGCGGGCACGCCGATGAGGTCGGTGAAGACTTCGGTGTGGCACTGGTTGCACTCAAACTTGAGGCCGACGGCGCGGCCCTGCAGGTCGGACAGCGAGGCGGGCAGGCTGGAGCTTTGTTGAATCCACATAAGCGGGAGGGAGTTGGTTTGGTGAAAGAAAGAGGGGTGGGACGGCCCGGCGGGCCTGCCCGGGTGTACGCAGCGGCGGCAGAAAAAGATAGGCCCGGCGCGTCCGATAGTATCTTGGCAGGGCGGCTGACGGTGGCCGCCCTCGTGTTACTTACCTTGTATGGCCGATTCTGAACTGGCGCCCCTGCCGCGGGTGCCCCGCTGGCAGTCGGTGCGCCGCTCGCTGGGTGGGGCTACCGATTTGCTGCCCACGCTCGATGGCATGCTCAACGACTTTGGCGACACCATCGAGATGTTCATCGGCGGGGTGCGCCACACCATTCTCACCCGCGAGCCGGGCCTGGTGCAGCACATCCTGCAGAAGAATAACCGGAATTACGCCAAGTCGCCCTTTACGCGGGGCTTCGCGCGCTACGTGGGCCACGGTCTGCTCACCAACGAGGGCGCCGACTGGCTGCGGCAGCGCCGGCTCATTCAGCCGGGCTTTCACCGGCAGCGGGTGGCGGGCCTCACCGGGCTGATGCAGGAGATTATCGAAGAAACGCTGGCGCCGCTGGTGGCCCAGGCCGGGGCAGCGGGCGGCTTCATCGATGTGGAAGCCCACGCGCTGATGACGCAGCTCACCTTTCGCATCATTGCCCGCTCGGTGTTCAGTACGGCCCTGGCCGAGGATGATTTGCAGCGCGCCTCCGGGCTGCTCACCAGCATCCAAGAGTTCTACACCCGCACCATCCGGCAGCCCTACAAGCGGCCGTGGTTTAAGCTTTCGGGCCAATATCGGAAACACGATGCGCAGGCGGCCGAGCTGCGCGCCCTGCTGGCCCGCTACATCAGCCAGCGCCAGCAGGCCAACGCCGCCGGCACCCCGCCGCCCGACGACCTGCTGCAAATGCTGCTCGACGCCCGCTACGAGGACACCGGCGAGCCCATGCCGCTGGAGCGCGTCGTCGACGAAGCCCTCATCCTGGTGGTGGCTGGCCACGAAACCAGCGCCAACGCCCTCAGCTGGCTGCTCTACCTGCTGGCCGGGCACCCCGAAGAAGCGGCGCTCATTCGCCAGGAAGCTCACACTACGCTGGGTACCGCCAAACCCAGCTTCGCCGAGCTGCCGCAGCTGGGCCGGGCCCTCTGGGCGGTGCAGGAAACCATGCGCCTCTACCCGCCCGCCTGGATGCTCGACCGCGTGGCCCTGGCCGACGACGAGTACCAGGGCCGGCGCATCGCCAAGGGCACCATGTTTTCGCTCTACCTCCACGGCCTGCACCACGACCCCAAGCACTGGCCCGCGCCGCTCACCTTTCAGCCCCTGCGCTTTGCCCCCGAGGCGCTTAGGCAGCAGGCCCCCTACACCTACGCGCCCTTCGGCGGCGGCCCGCGTCTGTGCGTGGGCATGCAGTTCGCCCTCACCGAAATGCAGCTCGTGACCCTGGAGCTGGTGCGGCGCTTCGACATTACTTGGCCCGCCGCGCCGCCTACCATCATCACGCAGCCCATGATTACGCTACGGCCGAAGACGGATTTCCGGGTCCGGCTGCGGCAGATATGATACAGCCGCCGCTGGTTTATGCACAGCCACCAGTGGTAACGATACACCAGATATTCTTTTATGGACCGGCAACGGTGGCCACAATACACCGGATTTTCTTTTAGGGACCGGCACCGGTGGTGGCTATACACCCACTGTTGTTTTATGAACAGCCACCAGTGGTGATAATACACCGAGTATTATTTTGTGAACATCCCCTAGTGGAAACGATACAACGATAAAGCCCTGCCGTCATTCACTATTAGTGAATGACGGCAGGGCTTTATCAGAAATGCCCTTGTGTATCTTCAGCTTATTGCAGATGGTATGTAAGCACCGGTGGGAAGGCGTGGGTGGCCACTGTCTCGGCAATGCTGGTGTTGAAGAAGCCGCTGAGGCCAGTGCGGGCGTGGGTGGGAATAACAATCAAGTCGGCCCCGACGCGCTTGGCAAACTCCTCAATGCCCGCCGAGGTGCTGTCGGCATTGACCACGTCGGCCTGCACATTCGGAAGTTGGGCCTGGTCGGCAAAGGCCTGAATGTGGCTTCGGGCGGCCGAGCCATCCGAGCCCGAGGCCACGTGCAGCAGATGCAGCTGCGCCTGTGGGAAGGCCGCCGCCACCTGGCGCAGGCCGTTGATGGCCCCGGCCGATTCGCCGGTAAAGTCCGACGGAAACACGATGTTGCGCACCGCGAAACCATCCTGCTGGTGCTTCACCGTGAGCACCGGGCAGGGCGCCAGCCGAATCAGCCGCTCGGTGTTCGAGCCCACGAAGAAGTGCTCCATCGCGCCGTGGCCCTGCGCGCCCATCACCACCAGGTCGATGCCATGCCGCTCGATGGCCTGCAGAATGCCATCGCCGATGCGGGCTACCTCCACCGCGTCGGTCACTGGCACCCCGTCGGCCTCGGCTACCAGGGCGTGCATACGGCGCTTGGTAGCCTCCATCAGCTTGATGGTGTAAATCGCGTCGATGCCCTGGGCATTGGGCAGGTCAGCGCCGTTGGTGGGCCCGCCGTAGGCGCTGAAATTGGCCGTCATGGCATCGGGCGTTTCCAGCACGTGCAGCAGGGTAATGGAGCCGCCGGTTTGCTTGGCCAGCTGTTGCGCCACCTGGTAGGCATGGTGCGCCTCGGCAGAAAAGTCGGTCGGAACAAGGATGTTTTTCATCGGGTGAAAGAAGAAAAGAGGGTTTTGGGTACTTGGTTTTTTCGCTTACGAAAAATGCGGCAGGGAGGCTAAGACCGGGCTTGTGGGGTGATAATATCTTCATGTTTTGCTCACCAAAACCCGCCCGCGCCGTCTGTCATGCTGACGAAGGAAGCATCCTCTCACGCCGCAACGATTTCGTTAGAACGCGATAGGATGCTTCCTTCGTCAGCATGACACGCGGCTCTACTCCTTCAGCAGCGCGTCCACGGTCCGCTCAAACTCCGCCGTCTCCTCCTGATAGTACTTCCCCGTGC
>NZ_JAUQSY010000014.1 GCF_030580865.1 Hymenobacter aranciens
TTCATCCTGAGCCAGGATCAAACTCTCCATTGTAAAATTTTCTACACCCTAGCGTACTAGGGCTGATGTCGAGTGCTAATCCGACTCGTATTGACGAGTTTAATTAAATGTTACGCTTGTTGTCGGTTTGTTTTAATTGCTTAAAACAAACCTTACCATTTGTCTTTTCCAGTCATTCAAAGAACTTGTGCGACTTCCAGTTGAAGTGGCAGTGTGGGCTGCGATTCAGCCCTTTCTCGTTGCGATTGCAGCGGCCCGTTGTATTTGGGAGTGCAAAGGTACGAGGTTTATTTTACTTTCCAAACGTTAGGCGAAAAATTTTTAGTGTTTTTCGTTTCAGCTTTTCGAGTGATTCGCCTCCTATTGAAGCGGGGTACAAAGGTAGTAAACTTTTTCGACTTTCAAAACTCGGAGTGAAAATTTTTGAAGATTTTCGTCGTTGTTCTTAAAGTTCGTCACTACCTATTGTAGTGAGTTTACTAGGATAACAAACTAAAAAAGTGTTTGTTGTTTTGCTCTTTCGAACACTCTTGTTTTATTTGGGAGTGCAAAGGTAGCGGTATTTTTTGACTTTCCAAGTTTCGGGCGAAAAATTTTTAGAATTTTTCGTGTCGCTTTTCAAGTCTGGCCGCCTCCTGTTGAAGCGGGGTGCAAAGGTACGAGCCTTTTTCGAATTGACAAGGATTTTCAAAATTTCTTTTGGAATCCGGTTTGTCTTTCGCCCTCGTCCTTTCGATTTGGGAGTGCAAAAGTAGTGAGTTGTTTTGGGGATTCCAAGACTGGGGGTGGAATTTGTGGGGGATTAGAAGGCTTTTTTGACTGAGCGGGCGGCTCAGCGCTATTTGTCAGCGGGTTATTTTTAGGAGAAATGTGAAAAGGTTTCAGCGGATGAGTTCGGGGGCGAAGAATTCGGTGAGGTTGGGGCGGGTGGGGCGGGGGCGCTGGGCTTCGTATTGGCGGATTTGGGTGCCTAATTGGGCGAGGAATGGCTGGCCGATGGTGTCGTATTCGTAGGCACCGTCGTTGATGATGCCGTCCTGGTTGAGGTAGAGGACGGCGCTGATGAGGAATTCGGACTGGTGGAGGGAGTCGGCGAAGTAGGCGACATCGGCGAGGTAGCCGTGGGACATGCCGACGATGTTGTAGATGCGAAGGGCTTTCTCGTGGGGGCGGTCGGGGTTGCGGCCGTAGTAGAGGTATTTTTTGTAGGCGTCGAAATAGGCTTGGCTTTTATAAAGGCTGAAGCCGGACTCGTGGGGGGTGGCGTGGAGGTAGCGGCGGAGGAAGGCGTAATCCTGGGGAGTGAGGTGGGGGCGCTGGGGGGCGGGGATGGTTTCGGGGAAGAGGGCGAGGCGGAGGAGGGCGGTGATGTCGGCAAGGGGGAGGTGGTTGGCGGTGGTGAAATCGTAGGGCTCGCGGATGATGCGGCCACCAGCCTGGTAGGCGCGGCCTTTGCGGACGGGGCCGAGGGGACTACTATAAGGAGTGGGGTTGGTTTGGGGGGGCTGATGGTAGATGGTATCCTTGGTTGCGGTGAAGAAGGTGATGGGGTTGGTGTGGCGGTTGGCGGCGGTGTCGCAGGGGGCGAAGCGGCGGGTGATGCGGGCGTTGGGGTAGCCGAGCTGGTGGAGGCGCTGGTTGAGGGGGCGCTGGCCGAGGAATTCGTAGAGGCGGTTGTAGGCGACGTTGTCGCTGACGAGGAGCATTCGCTTGATGTAGTTGCCGACGGTGGCGGTGCGGTCGGAGTCGGCGGGGGTGGCGAAGGGGACGGCGGTCTGGCAGCGGAAGGCAGTGCCGGTGGCCATGATGCTGCGGCGGGTGAGGTTGGGCTTTTTGAGGTCGTTGAGCTTTTCTAAAGACAAGAGGCAGACGGGGAGCTTGACGAGACTGGCGGGGTTAAAGTACTGGCGCGAGTTGAGGTGGTAGGTGTGCTGGGTGAAGGTGGGCCGGCTCTGGAGGTCGCGGTTGATTTGGGTGTAGATGATTTGCAGCTCGTACTGGGAATTGTCGGCTACTCTCCTTAATAGAGAAGTAGTGTGGAGCAAGGAATCGAGGAGTGGGGAGTCAGTTTGACTTAGCCTCTCCTCCCCTCCCCCGGCACTGCGCACAGGGGAAACCTGACGGGCTTCGCTCAGGAACACGGCGGCTAGGGTCACTCCTATTAATAGTATGGAAAGAAGGCGGGCGGGATTGAGCGAGGTTTTCATAGAATAGCGGAAAAGGAAACGGGCCCTGATGTTGCCATCACGACCCGAGTTGATACCTTATATAATAGGTGCGCGTTAATCGGCCAGCGGGATGCGGCGTTTGGCGAGCATGAGGTTGCTGTCGGTTTGGCGCCAGTTGTAGCCGGTGCCGAAGGGGAGCGGGCGGGCTTTGTTGACGCTGTCTTTATAGGCGGCGGTAAGCTCAGGCTGGTAGTGCTTGGCGAAGAGGTTGATGGGGCGGCGGTAGGTGCCGTAGTGGGTGAAGTTCCAGGCGCCCTTTTGGAAATACTTCATGGCGATGCCGGAATCGTCCTGCAGAAGGTAGCGGCTGCGGCGGAGCACGGTGCGGCGAACCTGATTGAAGTAGCTTTTGTGCATGAGGTAGCTGGCCGACTTCAGGTAAGTGGTGAGGGGGCCGAGGCTGCGCACGAAGGTGAGCGGGGCCGGGTTGCGACCGAGTTTGGCGTCGCTGAGGTCGGCCGAGAAGTAGTAGATGGTTTGGGCGTGGCCGTCGGGGGCGCGGAGCTTTATTTCGGCACCGGGGATGGGCTTAGCTAACGCTGACCTTTGGTTGACGGTGGTAGCCTGGGCCGAATCGGGCGTGGCGGCGTCCTGGAGTTGGCCGGCGGCATCGATTTTCACGGGGCGCACCGAAAGGATTTGGTGACCGGTGCGGGCGGCGAAGAGCATGATGAGCGGTACGGCCCCGTCGAGTTCGACGGATTTCAGGTCCACGGCCATGTCGTTGGTGCGGAAAAAACTAAAGTTCAGCACCGACCAGAGCGAGGACTTGATGGCCGGGAAGAGCTTGGGATTTTGCAGGGAGCTGCGGGCGGGGGCGCTGCCGACGGGCTCGAGGCCAATCATGACGTAGGTTTCGCTGCGGGGGAACATCGTGACGACGTTCAGAAAATCGGGGCCGCTGAAGGGGTAGAAGATGGTGGGGCTGTTTTGCTGGACGGAGTCGAGTTCGGTGGCGGCCCATTTAGTCATGGGCGCGGTGTGGGTGGCGGTGTACTTCTGCCAGCTTTTGTTCTGGTCCTTGGCGAAGGCTTGCCAGGCGGGCTGCTCGGTGAGGTGCAGCAGGTCGGATTGGGCGCTGGGGCGCTGGCCGCCGAGGTAGGCGGCGATGTTCTGCACGTCGGCGGTGTCGGGCGCGGGGGTGGCAGCGGGCTCGGTTGGGGCGGCTGCGCTGGGGGCGGCGGCTACGGTATCGGCAGTAGCAGGCGCAGCCGCGGGCTTCGCTGAAGTCTCGGTTTCGGTGACCGTGGTGGTTTTGCTGGACTCGGAATTGCAGGCGGCCAGGGCCAGCAGGGCGACGGGGAGCAGCCGCAGCGCGGCAGAACGGAGGTGCATACTATACTAAGGAGTGCGTGATGACGGGTGCAAAGTACGGGACTAGCTCAGCTTTGGGCAGCGGCGGGGCGGCCGAGGTGGCGGGCGACGAAGTATACCAGTGCGCCGACACCTAGCGTGAGCAGGCCGTAGAGCGACTCATACGGCTTATCGCGCAGGATGAAAAAAAGCGTCCAACCGCTCAGGAGCAGGAAAAGCAGTGGCGTGACCGGGTAGCCCCAGGCCCGGTAGGGGCGCACCAGCTCGGGCCGGCGCCAGCGCAGCACGAATACACCGAGCACGGTGAGGAAGGTAAATAGATTCAACACAAAGCCCGCGTACACCAGTACTTCCTTGAAACTGGGCTTCAGAATAAACGCCAAAGTGATGACGGTTTGGAGCAGCAGGGCGCGCACGGGAATGCCCGCCGGGCTTTTGTGAGCGAGAAAACCGAGGGCGGGCAGGTCCTCCCCCATCGTTTGGACGATGCGCGGGCCGGCGAAAATCATGGAGCTAATGGTGGACACCAGCAGTACGGCGATGACGCCACCCATGAGGCGGCCCACGGTGGGGCCGAACAGCGAGGTGGCAGCCACGAAGCCGACTTCGAGCTGGCCTTTCAACCCTTCCAGCGGGGTGGAGCGGAGGAACACGTAGTTCAGCCCCACATATAAGAGGAGGACCAGCCCGGTACCGGCCAACAGGATGCGCGAGAGGTTGCGCTGTGGGTTGTGGATTTCGCCGGTGAGGTAGGCGGCGGCGTTCCAGCCCGAGTAGGCGTAGCTCACATACACGAGGCTCACGGCGAAGGCGGGGGTGAGCAGGGCCTGCCAGTCGGCCGTGGCGGGCAGCAGGCGCAGGGGCTGCCCCTCCCCTACCAGCAGCCCGGCCCCGATGAAGGCCACCAGCACCAGCACTTTCAGCACCGTCACCAGCACCTGCAGGCGGCTGCCGGCGCGGGTGCTCAGGCCGTGAATGAGCGTGAGCCCCAGCACCACGGCGATGGATAAGTTACGAGGTTCGAGCGCGGGCCACACGCTTTTGGCGTATTCGCCCAAGGCCAGCGCGGCCAGCGCGGTAGGAGCCGCAAAGCCTACCGTGGCCGATACCCAGCCCGACAGAAATCCCAGCGCCGGATGGTATATCTGGCTGAGGTAGTGATACTCGCCCCCCGAGCGGGGCATGGCGGCCGCCAGTTCGCCGTAGCTCACGGCTCCGCAGAGGGCCACAAGGCCGCCCACCAGCCATAGCATCAGCAGCGCGAAGGGGCTGCTGATGCCCAGCACCTGGAAGCCGAGACTGGTGAAGACGCCCGTGCCGACCATGTTGGCCACCACGATGGCCGCGCCGGTGAGAAAGGAGATTTTGTAGGGACTGGCAGTTTCGGGCATAGCGCAAAGATGCGAACTTCTCGGGTGGGCCCCGCCATGTCTTTGCGCATCTCCGAAGCTTCTTCGGACATCTCCGAACCTTCTTTGGGCTATTCCGAAGCTTCTTTGGACTACTCCGAAACCGCAGCCGCTACCTTCGGCCGCTTATACAGCGGCACCGTGCTGCACGGCTCGCCATACATGATGCTGGCCGCCACCGGCAGCAGCTTCTGCATGATGGCCACGTAGGCGAAGGTGGGCACGGGCTTGTCGCCGCAGCCTTTTATCACCAGCCTGGCATCCTGGTAATCGGCCGGGTTGAGGGTAGCAATGGCGGTTTCAAACAGCGATTGTTCGAGCGCGGCCAGGTCGCCGAATACGTAGTGGTGGGCCTGGCCCTGTAGTTTCGACGCCAGCAGCATGTAGGCCCAGGTGGGCACAATGGCATCGGCCGAGCAGATGATGGCGACGTTCTGACCGGCGTACTGGGTCCAGTCGTGGGTTTTGATGAACTCGCGGAAGTCCTTTTCGCGCAGCATCAGGCCGTGGAAGAGGTTGTCCTTGATGTCGTACAGCACCCGCTCGCCGGGGTGGAGGTAGTCTTCGAGGTTGAGGGTAACAAGGCCGGAATTGGCCACGCGGTTCGTGAATAGGGGTTCCATAAGAACGGTAAATTAGAACGTCATCCTGAGCGCAGCGAAAGGACCTCGCCCGCTTCGTTGCAGAAGTAACTATTTACTAGCGCGACCGGCGCGGGCGAGGTCCTTTCGCTGCGCTCAGGATGACGTTCTGTTTTACTTCGCTTTCGGCGTCGTCGTGTACACTTCTTTCAAATAAAACGGCTCGTAGTACGCCACGTCCTGAAACTGCTCCTTCCGAAACAGCTCCAGCCCCAGCGCCCCCACGGCCACCGCTGAGGGCATCACGCCATCGAGAAACGCCGCGGCCGCCGCCTCTGGCCGCAACGCCCGAAACTTAGCCGCCCCCGAGCCGAAGAATAACAACGAGTGCCCCGCCATTTGTTCGGCCAGCGTGTCGGCGTCGAGGATGAGGGGGGCGGGCGGCAGCACCTCCTGCCCGTCGGCGCGGTAGAGGGCGGCGTACACTTCCTGCCGCCGGGCGTCGAGCATCGGGCAGTAGAGCCAGGCCTCGGGCCGGGCAGTAGCGGTGGCTACCTGGTGCGCCAGCGCCTGCAGCGTGCTCACGGCCACAAGCGGAATATCAAGCGCGAAGCACAGCCCCTTGGCCGCCGCCCCGCCGATGCGCAGGCCGGTATAGGAGCCCGGCCCGTCGCTCACAGCCACGGCGGCGAGGTCGACGGCACGGTGGCCGGTGTTGGCCAGCAGCTGCTCGATGAGCACCGTGAGGTGGCTGGAGTGCGACTTTTCCAGCCGCAGTTCCGACTGGCCGAGCAGGGCCCCATCGGCCACGCGGTGCAGCGCAATGGAGCAGATGGGCGAGGAGGTTTCGAGGGAGAGGAGGAGGGACTGTGCCAATGGTCTAATTATAAGCTTCCGCATCAGGAAGCATGCGCTTCAGTTGAAATTCGTACTCGTCAGTAAATAACTCGGTGGATGGCCAAGGGTGCTGCTCACTTTTCCCGCTCCAAGTGAGATGCACAACGGCTAATTGACTACTACCGTCCAGGCTGAAAAGCACGTCGTCGCAATCAATCCGCTGAGCTATTGCTTTCACCTGACAACCGTAGAGCATCGATTCAGCAGGCAACTCCTGCTGTAACTCATTGACGAAAGTGGAGCCTATGCTTTCTGCAATTGCCGTCCAAGGCTCGATGAATTCCATAAGCAAATAAAAAAGCAGGTACCTCACAGCACCTGCTTTCTTGGTAAGGCAGTTCAAAATTACTTCGCTCCCGCCGACTTTCGCGCTAGTAGCGTAGCATGCTTCTACTTGCTTCCACTTAACAGCTCAATCATCCGGTCCATTTTACCATCAAGATTGGTGACCTTCATATTCGTAACCATTACCGTAGTTTCCAAAGTACTAAGCCGTGCACTCATCATCGTTACCTCGCTGGTGAGTGCGCCCTGTCCCTCTATCAGCACACTTACTGCTTGCTTGATTTCGCCTACCTCTTGCTTCACTTCTGCGAGTTCTTGCAGTAGAAATCCGGTGTTGTCGCTCTGTTGCGAGCCCAAGCTGGCAACCTGGTTGAGTTGATTGACAATCTGATTGAGTTGGCCAGTAACCTGAGTAAGTTGGTTGTTAGCTTGATTAAGCTGCGCCGTGTGGCGGTCAGCCACCGCCAGCGTTTGTGCAACGAGCGGTTCGAGTTGGTCGAGGCGTTGGTCGGCAGTCATAACAAAAAGTCTTGAGCCTTAAAGTTACTTCGTCCCCGCCGACTTCCGCGCACTCGCAGCCTGCCCGGTGGGCTTCAGCAGCGCGGCGTAGCGGTTGGGGTCGTTGAGCACGGCCACGGCGGCGATGATGTTGGGGTCGTCGTCGAAGCCGGCTTCGGTGCGGCCCTTCTCGAAGTAGTAGCGCGAGGCAATTTCCTGCTCCAGCAACTCCTTGATTTCGGGCTTGAAGCGCTGCAGGTCGTTGGCCTTGTTGGTGGTCATCTTCTTGCGCATGGCTTCGAGCTCCAGCTTCACGTCGTCGTAGTGCTTCTCGTCCTTCACCTTCTTGCTGAGGTCGGTGAGGGCCTTCTCGGCATCGGTGCTGTAGTTGATGTTCTTGCCCTGCAGGTAGGTCACGAACTTCTGGTACTCGACCTCGGAGAGCTTGAACTCCTTGGCGGGCGGAATGCTGGAGTGCTCGGAGCGGAAGCGCGTAGCGTAGTCGAAGAGGTAGCTTTTCTGGAGCAGCACGCGGGTGATGTCGGCGATTTCGCGCTCGGCCACTTCCACGTCGGGGGCCACACCGCCGCCGTCGTACACGGTGCGGCCGGCCTGGGTTTTGAAGGCCGTGCGCAGAGAATCGGGGAACTTGCCCAGCGTGCCGTCCTCGGCGCGGTGCGAGTAGTCAATTTCCTGAATGCAGCGGCCGCTGGGAATGTAGTACTTAGCCGTGGTCACCTTGAGCTGCGAGTTGTAGCTCAGCGGGCGGGTGGCCTGCACGAGGCCCTTGCCGAAGGTGCGCTCGCCCACCAGCACGGCCCGGTCGTAGTCCTGCAGCACGCCCGACACGATTTCCGAGGCCGAGGCCGAGCGGTTGCTCGTGATGATGGCAATGGGAATCTGGGTATCGAGCGGGGCATCGAGGGCTTTGTAGGTTTTATTCCACTCGGTTACTTTGCCCTTGGTGCTCACCACGTCCAGCCCTTTGTCCACAAACAGATTGGAGATGTTGACGGCCTCGTTGAGCAGCCCGCCGGGGTTATCGCGGATGTCGAAAACGATTTTCTTCGCCCCCTGCTCCTTGAGCTTGGTCACGGCGGCGCGCACCTCCTTGCCCGCGTCCACGGTGAAGCCGCCGAGTTGGAAGTAGCCCACTTCATTGGAAATCATGCCGGTGTAGGGCACGTTTTCGACCTGAATTTTATCGCGGGTGATGTCGATTTGCACCGGCTTGTCCTGGCCGTAGCGCGTCACCATCAGCTTCACCACCGAGTTGGCCTGGCCCTTGAGCAGCTTGCTGATATCGGAGTTCGACTTTTTATCGACCACCACGCCGTTGATGTCCAGGATTTCATCTCCCGGGAGCAGGCCGGCTTTCTGGGCCGGGTAGCCTTCGTAGGCGCTTTGCACCACGGTTTTGCCGTTGCGCTTCACCACCACTGCGCCGATGCCACCGTACTGGCCGGTGGTGAGGGTGCGAAAGTCCTCAATGTCATCCTCCGGGATGTAGTTCGTGTAGGGGTCCAGCGACTTGAGCATGGCGTCGATGCCCGTCTTCACCAGCTTGGCGGGGGTGACTTCGTCCACGTAATACGTGTTCACCTCCTTGAAGAGCGTGGCGAAAATGTCGAGGTTCTTGGCAATTTCGAAGTATCGCTCGCTGTCGGAAGCAGCCCGGAACGAAACCAGGGCAGCGCTGCCCAGGACGAGGCCAGTCAGCAGTTTTTTGCGGATAGTCATAGAGAAGGTAGCGGGAAGGCGAATCTACGCAGCGGGGGGCGCAGTAGATGCTTCAACCGGCGCGCTCGATAAACGATGGAAGGCGGAAATTAATTTTTTTTCCACCAACGCGAGCGGACTTTTTTCTTTCCCCGTGTAGATAATACCCAAAAGAGCCACCGAATGGCCTTCCGGTTGCTCCAGGAGCCGATATTTATTTAACCGATACGCTTCCCGAATCAGCCGCTTGAGGCGGTTGCGGTCCACGGCCCGCTTGAAGCCGCGCTTGCTCACGCTGATGAGCACCTGCGGCGTAGCGGTGTTTTTTTCCTCGCTTTTCGTCCAGATAATGCGCAGCGGATACACCCCAAACGAAGCACTCTGCTTGCTGAATAGCTCGTCGATGAGCTTTTTGCGGCACAGGTGCTCCTCTTTGGGGAAAGTGTATTTTCGGGCTGGGGGCGGGGGGCTGGCCGCGGGTAGCTCAGTCACGGTTGGGAGGGGTGTAAATAGCGAAGCCGCATTGCCGTAGCGGTTTATTTCTGGCAAAACCAGAAACCAACCTGCCACCGCAATGCGGCTACCTGCAAGCCTTTAGCGAAGCGCTAGCGGCTAACAGCTAAAGTTCTAGCGCTTGTGACGGCCTTCGTCAGATACGGTGAGGCGCTTGCGGCCTTTGGCACGACGGCGGGCTAGTACGTTGCGGCCATTGGCGGAGGCCATGCGCTCGCGGAAGCCGTGCTTGTTGCGACGCTTACGCTGCGAAGGTTGGAAGGTACGTTTCATATTGTTAAGGGCAAAGTTTCGACTTGGGCCGGCAAAGGTACGGGTTTGGCGCAAGAATCACAAGGGCTTGACGCGAGAAATTCTATCCTTTTGGTAAAGGCTAAGTCATTCGGCAGCAACTCGGCGCCGTATTTTAGGGGAATCCGGCTAGCTTTACCGCGTCATTTACCTCCCGCCTGCGATGATTAATTACCGCGTTTCCTACTCCAACCCGCTCACGTTTTACCTGCAAATTGAAATGACGCTGACGGTGGCAGCCGAGGCCACCGCGCCTATAGAATTGCAGCTACCCGCCTGGCGCCCCGGTCGCTACGAGCTGCAAAACTTCGCGCAGAAAATCCAGAAGGTCGAAATCAGCGACGCCGCAACCGGCCAGCCCCTCCCCTACCGCAAAACCACCAAGGACCGCTGGACGGTGGCTGACGCGGCGGGCCGCACGGTGCGGATGCGCTACAATTTCTACGCCCACCAGATGGACGCCGGCGGCTCCTGGCTCGATGAGACGCAGCTGTATCTGAACCCGGTGCAGTGCTTTATGTATGCCGAGGGGCGGCAGGAAGAGGAATGTGAGCTTACGCTGGCGGTACCGGAAAGCTGGCAGGTGGCTTGCGGGCTGCCGCAGACGGCACCGCACACGCTCAATGCTAAAAACTTCGACCAACTGGCCGATTCGCCGCTCATTGCCAGCCCCACGCTGGTACACCACGAGTACGAAGCCGGTGGCGTGCCGCACCACGTGTGGGCGCAGGGCGAGGCCAAGCTAAATTGGCCCAAGCTGGTGGCCGACTTCAAGGCGTTTTCGGAGGAGCAGGTACAGCTGTTTGGCGGGTTTCCGGTGGCGGAGTATCATTTCCTGAACCAGTTTTTGCCTTACAAGCACTACCACGGGGTGGAGCATAACAACTCAACGGTGATTGTGCTGGGCCCGGCTGAGCAATTGATGCAGGACAGCTTGTACAAGGAATTGCTGGGGGTGAGCTGCCACGAATTGTTCCATACCTGGAACATCAAGAGCATCCGCCCGGCCGAGATGCAGCCTTATGATTACAGCCGCGAAAACTATTTCCGCACTTGTTTCATTGCCGAAGGCATTACTACTTATTATGGTGAATACCTGCTGGCGCGCAGCCACGTACGCACGCCAAGCCAGTATTTTGAGGAGCTGAATACGGTGCTGCACAAGCACTACGCCGACGCGGGCGGCGACAACCTCTCGCTGGCCGATGCCAGCATGGATTTGTGGCTGGACGGCTACAAGCCCGGCGTGCCCGACCGCAAAGTGAGCGTGTACCACAAGGGTGCGCTGGCGGCGCTGATTCTGGATTTGACTTTGCGGCAGCTGTCGGGCCACGCGCGCAGCCTGGACGATGTGATGCGGCGGCTGTATGAGGAATTTGGCAAGACCGGCATCGGCTACACGGAAGCCGATTACCAGCGCATTGTGAGCGAGGTAGCGGGGCGCGACATGCAGGCCTACTTCGACAAGTTTATTTACGGACTGGAGCCGCTGGCGGGGGCGCTGGACAAGGTGCTGCGCACGGTGGGCTGCCAGCTGGTGACTGCGGAAAACCCGAGTGAGGCGGAGCGGGTGTTCGGCCTGCGGGTGGCACCCAAGGCCGACCGCACCAACGTAGCCTATTGCTGGCCCGGCTCGCCGGCCGAGGCGGTGCTGAGCGTGGACGATGAGATTGTGGCGGTGGATGGGGTGCGCGAGATTCCGAATGCGCTGCTGCTGCTCACGGCGCAGGCCCCGACGTATGAGTTGACCATCTTGCGGCAGAACAAGCTACGGACGGTGCAGTTGACGGCGGAACCGGGACGCACGTTTGGGCCTTATTATGGGGTGCGGAAATTAAGCGAGGCCGATGAGGCGCAGCGGACGGGGTTTGCGAAGTGGCTGGGCTGGGAGTTTTGAGCGCAAGGTTTCGCGAGGTAAAAAGAGGTTTCGCGGAGTTGTTATTAGCAAAAATCCCCGGCGCAGGACGCGCCAGGGATTTTTGCTTTTTGCAGAAAGTGATTTCAGCTACTTCCGCCTGGGATGCTTCTGTTACTGCGGCTCTCCAACTGCAGGCGGGTGCACCCTCCAGCGGGTCGCAGCTTACTCGACCACTATACGCTTCGTGACGGGGTGGCCGTCGAGCGTCAGGCGCAGGGTGTACACGCCCGTGGCCAAGCCGGGCAGGTTCACCGTCGTTTCGGCCGTGGGCAGCGTGAGGGTACGCACGCGCTGGCCCAGGCTGTTGAGCAATTCGCCCGTGGCCACTGTGGCCGCTGGGCGCAGCACCGTCAGCTGGCCGTGGGCGGGGTTGGGATAAGCTAGCACCTGCGTATCGAGCGCGGCAGCGGTGGCCAGCGGCGCGGCGGCGGGCGTCAGGTTCAGCCAGAAGCGACCGGGGGCGGTGGTCGCGCTCATCGTGAAGGCGTAGCTCGTGCCGCCCGTAAGCGGGGTGCGGGTGTTGGTCAGGTTGTCTACCAGCTCCACACGAGTGCTGGCCAGGTTAGCCAGTGCGGCGGCCGTGAGGGTGTACTGCCCGGCGGCCGGCACGCCCACGAACAGCGGAATGCTGGTGGCCGAAGTGAAATCGGCCCGGCCGTCGATGGCCAGCTGCTGCCCGCTGGCCGCGAGCGAGGCCAGGTTTAAGCCGTGCGGGTTAGGCAGTTTGGTAGCATCGAACTCGCCGTCGGTGCCCGCCGTGGCCCCGGCCTGGGCGTAGAGGTACAGCTCGTCGCGGAGGTTTGCGCCGGCCAGGGCCAGCGTCAGGCGCGGCCGCGTATCGCCGGTGCTGCGGCGCACGGGCGCCTGCTGGGCGTAGTCCGTCACGCGGTTGGCGTTGGTCAGGGTCAGCGAGCCGCTGGTCTGGCCCGCGCTCACGCGCATCCAAAAGCCTTGGCTACTGCCCAGCAGCGGGTTACCACTCCCCAGACCGTTAACGTAGCTACGGTACTGCCCGCCGTACTGGCTGGTGCTCTCGAACACATACACGGCCGCGTCGAGGCTAGTGCGCTGGGCGGCCGTAACGGTGCTCAGGTCCAGCGGCGAGGCATAGGGGTTGCCCACCAGGTTCCAGCCCGCATCGGCCGCCGTGGCGCCGCTGTTGCGGCTCATCGGCAGCACCACGCTGCCCTGCTGCGTGGCGGCGCCGCCGAAGCGCAGCGTGCTGGCCCCGGGCAGCTGCACCGTGAAGCCCTGCGTGCCCACCGGGGCCGCCGCGCCGGTCGTCGCCGGCGACACCCAGCCCTTGTCGAAAGCCGGATAAGTGGTAGCCGGCGAGGTAGCTAGCCGGGCCTGGTCGTAAGCAAATACCGTGGGGAAGGGCATGACGGTGCCGGGGCTGGCGGCGGTGTTGTAGGCCGGGTTGACCACCAGCGCCGTACCACCCGAGCCGAAGGCGGCCACAGCCTGGCCCGCCACGGGGGCGGCCAGGTGGCGGTAGCCCAAGCCGGGGTTGCGGTCGCCGGCAATGTAGCGCTGCACAGTCAGGTTACCCGCCACGGTTCCGGTGCCGGTATTGGCCAGCAAGGCGGTGCCGGTGGCATCGGAGAGCAGCGTCAGGGCCTGGCCGTTGGTGGCGAGGTTGCCCGCGTCAGCCATGGTCAGCACCTCGCGCACTCGCACGGGGCCGCTGAGGGTGGCGGTGCCGCTGGGCTTGTCTACGGTCAGGTTGGGCACGGTGCCGCCGGCGGTGTTCAGGGTTTGGGCGGCGCTGCCCGAGAGGCGCAGCGTGCCGGTGGTGCCGGCCGTGGGGCCCTGGTGGGCCACGTCGCCGGCCACGTCGAGCAGGCCGCTGCTCAGGTCGAGGGTGGCGGCGGCGGCGCCGGTGTAGTCGCCGCTGACGGTGGCCGCGCCGGCGGTGCGCAGCAGGGCCGGGCCGGTCTGGGCCAAGCCGCCGTTCACGGTGAGCACGCCGCCGGTGTTCACGAACAGGGTGCCGCCGTTGTTGGTCAGCACCTGGGCCGAGGCGGCCAGCGGGGCGGACAGCAGCAGGCCAAGGCCCGCCAGCCACGGGCGAAAATCAGGAGTGAATGCTTGCATGGGGAAGAGAGTTAAAAATGAAAAGCGCCCGCCTGCCCTTAATTGAGCTTGAGCACCGCGAGGTAGCTGGCCGCCACCGTGGAAATGGGCTGCGTAGCCAAGCTGCCGGTGCTGCTGGTGCCGCGTATCTTAAAGCTGTCGCCCGCATTCAAGTACACCGCCCGGCTGAACTCGCCCCGGCCCTTGGTGCCCGCCGGGGTGAAGACATTGAGCGAGGTGTAGAGGCCGTAGTACACGTTGCCCGCGTTGCTGCCGTAGCCCGCGTTGTTCACTTCCAGCACGAGGTTGGCGCTGACGGTTTGGGTGGGGGTGGCCGCGTCGGGGGTGAGGATATTGGCCTGCACGAGGTAGAGGCCCGCGCCGCTTGTGCCCACGGTGTAGGTAGTGCCGTCCCAGGTGCCCAGCGTGGGCGTGGTCAGCACGTTGTTGAAGGTGATGGTGGGGGCGGTAGTGGAGGTAGCAGCGGGCAAGGTTTCGCCGCTGCCGCCCACCTTGTTGGCCCGTAGCTGCACGCTCACGCTGCTGGCGGCCCCGGCGCTGGGGCTGCTCCATTGAGTGTTGTAGTCGGTGGCGTTCACTTTGGTCAGGATTTGGCCCGCCGTGCCGCCCGTGGGCACGCCCACGCCGGTATCGCCCTTGGCCCCGGTGCTGCCGGCGGTGCCGGCCGTGCCAGCATCGCCTTTGTCGCCCTTGGTGCCGATGCTACCCGCCGTGCCCGCCGTGCCGGTATCACCTTTGTCGCCCTTGGCCCCGGTGGTGCCGGCGGCGCCATTGCACACGTAGCGGGTGGCGGTTATTTCGGCCGCGTCGAGGCTGCCGTTATTGTTCGTGTCTTGGCCGCTTTCCACTTTGGTGCCGCCGGTGGCGCAGTTGGCCCCCGCCGCCTCGGCCGTGGTGCGCACGAGGGCATTCAGGCCCGCCGCGCCTGCTGCTCCGGCACTCCCGGCGCTGCCCGGGGCCCCGGCGGCGCCATTGCACACGTAGCGGGTGGTGGTTACTTCGGCCGCGTCGAGGCTGCCGTTATTGTTCGTGTCTTGGCCGCTTTCCACCTTGGTGCCGCCCGTGGCGCAGTTGGTACCCGCCGCCTCGGCCGTGGTGCGCACGAGGGCATTCAGGCCCGCCGCGCCCGCCGGGCCGGGGCTGCCCGCGCTGCCAAGGGCGGCCCACACGTTGCCGTCGTAGAAGTAGAAGCCTGCGCTGCCGTCGGTTTGGTACAGCAGCAGGCCCGTAGCGGGGCTGGCAATGGCGTTGCGCTGGGCCGCCGTGAGGCGGGGCAGCAGCAGCCCCTGCGTGGTGCTGCTCACGTCGAGCATGGCCGAGGCATCGGGGGCGGTGGTGCCCACGCCCACGTTGGACAGGGCTTGGGCGCTAGCGGCGCTGGCCGCCCCCAGCAGCAGCGCGGGCAGCAGGCAGCGGCGGAGCGCGGCGGTGGATAAAAGAAGCGGTTTCATCAAAGAAAATGATACGTCGTGCATAAAAAACCCAAGTCCTTAGTTCAGCTTCACCACTAGGATATTGCTGGCCGCCGTGGTGCTCAGGGCCGAGGTGGCGCTGGCCGAGTTGGCGCTGATGCCCTGAATGCGGAAGGTGTCGCCCGCGTTCAGGTACACGGTCTTGCTGACTTCGCCCCGCGCCTTGATGCCGGCGGGCGGCGAGGTGCCAACTACCGGATAGATGCCGTAGTAATAGCTGCCCGTGGTGCTGCCGTAGGCCGTGCCGTTCACCTGCACCAGCAGGTTGGGCGATATGGTGTTGGTGGGGGAGCTGTTGTCGGGGGCCAGCGCGGCGGCTTGAATCAGGTACAGCCCGGCCCCGCCCGCGCCCACGGTGTAGGTGCTGCCGTCCCACGTGCCCAGCGTGGGGGCGGCCAGCACGTTGTTGAAGGCAATGGTAACGGCCGGATTGCTGCCCGTGTAAGTGGAAGTAGGCAGGTTTTCGCCCGTGCCGCCCACCTTGTTGGCCCGCAGCTGCACCGACAGGCCGCTGCTGCCGCTGGCGGCCGTGCTCCACTGGGTGTCGTAGTTGGTGGCGCTGGCCTTGGTCAGGCGCTGGCCCGCCGTGCCGCCGGTGGCCACGCTGGGGCCGGTATCGCCCTTGGCCCCGGCCGTGCCGGCGGTGCCGGCCGCGCCGGGGTCGCCTTTGTCGCCTTTGGCCCCGGTGGTGCCGGTCGTGCCGGCGGTGCCGGTCGTGCCCTTGTCGCCCTTGGCCCCGGTGGTGCCGGCTGCGCCGCTGCACACGTAGCTGGTGGCCGTTACCTCGCCGGCGCTGAGGGTGCCGTCGCCGTTCAGGTCGCGGCCGCTGTCCACGCGGGTGCCGCCGGTGGCGCAGTTCGCGCCCGCCGCTTCGGCCGTGGTGCGCACGAGGGCGGTGGCCCCGTCGGGGCCTGCCGCGCCCGCGCTCCCGGCGCTGCCCGTGGTGCCGGCCGCGCCGTTGCACACGTAGCGGGTGCTGGCGATTTCGGCCGCGTCGAGGCTGCCGTTGTTGTTCGCGTCTTGGCCCGTGTCGATGCGGGTGCCGCCCGTGGCGCAGTTGGTGCCCGCCGCCTCGGCCGTGGTGCGCACCACGGCGTTGCGGCCCGCCGTACCCGCCGCGCCGGGGCTGCTGAGGGCGGCCCACGCCGTGCCGTTGTAGAAGTAGAAGCCGGGGGTGCTGCCGTCGGTTTGGTACACGAGCAGGCCGGTAGCGGGCGCGGCGATGGCCGCGCGCTGGGCAGCGCTCAGGCGCGGGGTGAGCACGCCTTGGGTGGTGCTGCTCACGTCGAGCACAGCCGAGGGGTGCGGGGTGGTGGTGCCCATGCCCACGTTGGTTTGGGCGTGGGCGGCGGTGGCGGCTAGCAGCAGCGCGGGCAGCAGCCAGCGGCGTAGCGGGGCAAGTCCCGGAACAGATTTCATCGAGTAAGACATGGCAGTGTGCATAGTAAAGAAGGGCCCCTTAGTTCAGCTTCGTGACCGTGAGGTAGCTGGCGGCGCTGGGCGTGATGGGGGGCGGCGTGAACGTGACGCTGGTGCCCGTGTCGGTGTTGTTGCACACGGCCCGGACTTTGAAGGTGTCGCCCTCGTTCAGAAACACCACCTTGTACAGCTCGCCCCGCACGCGGGTGCCGGTGGGGGTGTTTTGGTTGTTGCTGTTGATGAGGGCGCTGTAGTACACGCCGCCTGCGGTGCTGCCGTAGGTGGCGTTGTTTACCTCCACCAGCATATTGAAGCCAAGCGAGCGGCCCGTTGGCGTACCAGTAGTATTGGTAGAGTTGGGAGCCAGCAGCCCTGCCTGAATGAGGTAGGCCCCGGCCCCGCCCGCGCCCACGGTATAGGTGCTGCCATCCCAAGTACCCAGCGTAGGCGTAGTCAGCACGTTGTTGAAGGCAATGGTGGTGGGCGTAGTGGCATCCTGTTTGGCCACGGTTTCGCCGGTGCCTCCGGTCTTGTCGGCCCGCAGCTGCACCGAGGTGCTGGCCGCCACGAGGGTCGTCCACGCGGTGTTGTAGTCGGTGGCATCCACTTTGGCCAGCACTTGGCCGGGGGTGCCGCCGGTGGGCAGGCCGGGGGCAGGGTCGCCGGTAGTACCCTTCAGGCCCGCCGTGCCGGCCGTGCCGGGGTCGCCGGGGTCGCCTTTGGCGCCTTTGCTGCCCGCCGTGCCGGCCGTGCCGGGGTCGCCGGGGTCGCCCGTGAGGCCTTTGGCCCCGGCCGCGCCGTTGCACACGTAGCGGGTGCTGGTGATTTCGCTAGCATCAAGGGTGCCGTTGCTGTTCGCGTCCTGGCCGGCATCGACGCGGGTGCCGCCGGTGGCGCAGTTGGTGCCTGCTGCTTCGGTAGTGGTGCGTACCAGGGCTAGGCGGCCGGCCGTGCCTGCCGCGCCGGGGCTACCCGCCGTGCCCGCGCTGCCCGCGCTGCCAGCCGCGCCGTTGCACACGTAGCGGGTGGCGGTTACTTCCGAGGCGTCGAGGCTGCCGTCGCCGTCGGTATCGCGGCCGCTCTCTATTTTGGTGCCGCCGGTGGCGCAGTTCGCGCCCGCCGCTTCGGCGGTGGTGCGTACCAGCGCGCTCTGGCCCGTTGCGCCCGCGCTGCCGCTGCCGCCCAGGGCGGCCCAGGCCGTGCCGTTGTAGGCGTAGAAGCCGGGCGTGCCGTCGAGCTGATACACCAGCAGGCCGGTGGCGGGGCTGGCAATGAGGCCGCGCTGGGCCGCGCTCATGCGCGGCACCAGTAGGCCGCGCGTGGTGCTGCTCACGTCGAGCACGGCCGAGGCATCGGGGGCAGTGGTGCCCAGGCCGAAGTTGTGCGGGGTAGTTTGGGCCTGGGTGGCCGGGGCTGCCGCCAGCAGCAGGCCCAGGGTAGCCAGCGGGAGAACGTGTTTTTTCATGGGGGTGAAAAAGAGCAGGAGTATAAAGTGTATGAGAATAAGCAGGAGGCGATAACACACGAAACGCCCGGCGCAGGCCGGGCGTAAGGCGTTGAGGGAGGCAAAGGTGGCCGGCCGTAGCCGGGTCGGCAACTGAATTGAGGCTAAAGGCCGCTATTCTTGAGGTCGGGACGCAAAAAAGCCGCTTCCCGGTCAGGAGAAGCGGCTTTTCAGGGTCTTTCGGGCGGCGGCTAGGCCGGCAGCGTGGCCCGGTGGGCGTCGATGCCCGCAATGATGGTGGTGAGCGTGGCCACCTGGGCAGCCACCTGCTCGGCATCGACGGCGGCCAGGAAGCGGGCCAGGCCGCTGCTCTGGCGCTGGCGCTTCACCAGCCGGGTGCGCTGCACCTGCAGGGCGGCCAGCTCGTCGGTGGTGGTTTCCTGCAGCTCGGCGTCGATGCCGGGGGCGGCCAGCACGGCATTGGCCGAGGCTATTCGGGCCTCGACTTTGGCCAGCTGGCTGGTGGTGCTGGCCTGGGTGCGGCCGGCGCGCACGTCGGCAATGTCAGCATCTTCGTCGCGGTTGGCGTAGGTGCGGCGCTCAAACTCGACTTCGGCCTTGGCCAGGTCACATTCTTCGCGGGTCTTGAGGGAGGAGTAGTCCATCAGGGGTAGTGGAGTTAAGGGGTGATTGATTCACCGCAAAGATTGACGTCGGCACCCGGCCGCCGCAATACCCTAAAACCCTGATTTTACAGTCCGTGCCAGCCCGGAGGCAGGAGCGCTTGTAGCGCGGACTTTGTAGTCCGCGAGTAGGAACGTTTCCACTCGCGGACTACAAAGTCCGCGCTACTGAATCGGCAATCACCTCAGCCAGGGCGGCGGCCTCGGCCTCCAGGGCGGTGGCGCGGGCGCGCAGCAGATGGTAGCGGGTGGCGGCCTCCGGGGGCAGCGGGCGGGCTTGGCGCGTAAGCCAGTCGCGCAGCCAGGTGGCGCGTTCGGGGTCGGCGGCGGACACGGCGGCCAGCAGGGCGGGCAGGGCGGTGGCCCAGCGGGCGGCCACCTGGGCCTGCCGGGCCAGGGCCTCGGCCTGCAGGCGCAGGCGGGCGGCCTGCTGGCGGCACTCGCGGCGGCGCAGGTCGAGGGCGGCCACCTCGGGGGCGGGGGTGGCGGGTGGCAGGGCCACGGGCGGGGCGGCATCCAGGGCAGTACCTTCGGGGGGCAGGTGGGGCAGCAGCGGCAGCACGGCCTCGCGCACGGGCAGCGTGAAGGCCCGTTCACCGCTTTCGATGCGCCGCACCAGGTCGGGGCTCACGCCCAGGTAGAGGGCCAGCTCCTGCTGGCGCAGGCCCAGCCAGGCCCGCACGCGGGCCAGCAAGTGCAACGAAGGACGGGCACGACGGGCCATACGCAAAGTTGTCCGGAATAAGAACGACTGTAAAAATAACGGACAATCCTACTTCCGCAGCTTGTCCGTTATTTTTACAGTCGTTTTTATTCCGGACAACTCTACTTACGTGGCAGTGTCGGCAGCCCCGGTGCTAGCCCGCCGGCACCGGCCGGGCCAGCCACTCGCGGCGCATCTGCGCCTTGAAGGCCACGAAATCCATGTCCGAGTCGGGCTCGAACTGGTGCAGGCTTTCGTCGCGGTCGTAGTCGAAGAAGGGGTAGTGCCCGGCGTCGTCCTCGTCGTACTGGTAGCACTGAATGGTGATGCAGGGCTGCGCCCCCAGCGGCTCGGGGTTGCGCAGGCGGTGAATCTGGTTGAGCAGCGGGCTAATCCAGGTGATGGCCCCCTGCTCAAAGCTGCGCTCGCCAAAGGCGAAGGCAGCTTCGGGCAGCACGGCGGGCTGCTCTTCCAGCAGCACCGGTGCGGGCCGCAGGTACGGAAACATCGTTACGTGGATACGCCCGTGTAGCACCCGGATGACGGCATTGGCGCCCGCGTGCTGGTGGATGGCTGAGAAGCACTGCGGCGGCCAGATTTCCATCACGAACGGAATACCCGGCGACTCGCCCCCGTTGTGCCCCAGCGTGATGCGCAGATACACCTGATGCTGGCGCGGGGCCGTTTTCTGCTTGTCGGCCAGCTTCTCGAAGCACCAGCAGCCGGGCGTTTCGATGCTGTACTTGATGGCCTGCGACAGCTCCGGGAAGTCGTCGGCGTCGAGCACGAAGTTGGGGCCGGCGATGGTGTCGTAGAGCTGGCGGCAGGCCGGGGGCAGGGCGGCCTGCGGCAGGTAGCGGTTGCGGGCGATGTCGTCCATCGTCAGCCGCTCGGTGCCGCGCACCTCCAGCGGCACCGTGGTCACGATGGGGTCGCGCAGCAGGCGCATTTTCTCCACGGCCGGGCCCAGGTGCAGTTGGGTGACTTCGCGGCAGGCTTTGCGCTCCTCTTTGGTCAGCTGGTAGTGCAGCACCTCGGTTTCGAGCCGGGCTTCGCCGAGGCCGAAGCGCAGCCAGCCGTTGCCGTAGTCGAGGCTCAGCCAGTAGTAGGCGTAGCCGTCTACCACGAGGCTTTGGGGGCTGGCGGCCACCTCGCGCCCGCCCACCGTGAGGCGGCTGCCGGCGGCATCCAGGTCGAGCCGCGCCAGCTCCTGGCCGGCTTCGGTGCGAAACGCCACGGCCAGCGGCGTGGGCTCGGCGGCGGCCGGCTGGTCGCGGTGCTTGAAGATGAACGTGCCTTGGCCCTGCACCAACAGCGGCACGGGCGGCGTGGGGGCCGCGCGCAGGGCTATTTTGCCGGCGCGGGGTGCCTCGGGCGCGGCCGGGGCGGGCGCAAAAATCTGTTGGCGCTGCAGCTTGTGCAGCTTGCTAAAGGAGGTCATGCGGGTAACTTTTTGAGAAGGTGAGAAAGAGAAAAGAGCTGAATGACCCAACCCTGGGCCAGACGCGGCAAAGTAAGCACCAAAGCACTCATTCTTAGCCCGACTAGGCCAGGGCTAGCAGCAGGGCACTAACGGCCGCCAGCCCGCTGGCGCAGGCCAGCCACAGCCAGCCGCTGCCCGGCTCGGGCGAAGAGGAAAAGAGTCGCATTGCGGAGGAACTGCCAGCTATAAGCTTGAAAGGCTACTCAGGCTCCCACGCTGGTTGCGCGGGCCCGGGCGCTGGTGATGACATCCTGCATGAGCTCGCGCACGTTTTCGTCGAAGATGCGGCGCACGTCCTCGATGTGGTTATTGCGGTTCTTCTCAGCCTGTTGCCGGGCTTTTTCCTCGCTGGCTTTACGGTCGGCCTCCTTGAGGCTGTTGTCGTTGTAGCTCTGCTGGTCGTTCAGCTTCGAGCCCCGGAAAGAATCCTGCTGGTTGCCCGATTCGAACTCATCCTTCCAGCCCCACCATTTCGATACGGTGGAAGGCACATCCATGCCCGAGCTATGATATACCTCGCTACCAGATTTCAGGTCCGAGATGAAGTTGCGGCGGGCTTCCCAGAGCGTGCTGAGGTAGTGTTCGCTTTTGCCGGTGTGAAGGTCCACAAACTCGCGCAGCTCGGTGCGCAGGTTCTGGGGGTTGTAGTCGGGGTCGGTTTTGGCCAGCAGCTCACGCCAGCCCACCAGCTCGGCCATCAGCACGGTGCGCATGCCATACACCAGCGTGTGCAGCAGCACCTTCGAGCGCACCCGGTAGGTACAGTCCTTGAGCTCGTTGTCTTTGATGCGCTTCACCATCACGGCCGATACTTGTTGCAGCTTGGCCTGCCGCTTCATCAGGCCATCGTGCAGCTCCGCCACCCGCACTCTTCCGCCCTCCCGAAAGCTCTTGGCTTGCGGCTGGTAGGTGTCCATCAGCCAGGCCCGGATACCAATCAGGTCGTTTTCGATGTTGTCGTACTGGATTTCGACCATGAAATCCTTGAGCTCGTCTTTCATCCGGCCCATTTCGGCCCTGGTCGCCGTGTCGTCATCGTCCTGAAAGATATAGTCGACGGCGCTTTTGAACAGCATTTTGCCTACCTCTTTCGCAAAAAACGCGACGACCGGATTGCCCAGCAGAATCGGCTTGGGACGGTAGTTGCCGGTGGCCTGCACGGCGGGCTGCAGGCGGCCCTGGCCCAGCTCAAACTCATCAAACACTGCCAGGTACTGGCCGGTGGCCGTGTGGCACTCGGCCACCGGCGTGCCCGCCCGGTAGCCCCGGAAAGGCTTGCGCAGCACGGCAAAGCGGTAGTCGGTGAGGGGCGCATCGAAGCTGGTGCGCAGGTCTTTGAGGGCGCAGGCCATGCGGCGGCTGGCCTCGTCGGTGTCGATGGCCGGGGTCGGGTCGAGGTTTTTGGGGTTGAGCCCGGCGGCTTCGGTTGGGTTCAGAATGGTCATGCGAGAAAAAATGAGGGTGAGAAAAAAGCCACGACGGCCACCCGGCCGCTGCATCCACAAACCACGCTCTGGCCGGTAGTTTGGGCAAGCCTGTTGAGGATGAAGGCCGGTTTTTTTGAGGTCGGCGGCTTAAGGTGGCGGCTTTGAGCACGAAGCCCGGCTTTTCTGAGGCTCGGGAAGTTGCTGCCAGGGCGGGGCCGCCCCTACCTTTGAAGCTTATTGCTTAACTCACGTTGCGAACCAGCCGCAAAGCGGCTACACGTTGGTAGTTTAAACAGGGTTTAGCGACCCCAGAGCCGCAAAGCGGCGGCACTCACGCTAGAAAAGTGCCGCCGCTTTGCGGCTCTGGGTACGTCAGTCCACAGCCAGCTACCAACGTTTCGCCGCTTTGCGGCTAATCCGCAACTTGAGTTACTTACTGTATTCCCGTTGTGTTTTCCCTGATTTTGGCTTGCTGGCGCGGCTTCGGGCTTTCCCTGCTTCTGCTGTTACTGGCGACCTGCCAGCCGCAGTCGCCGCGCACCCAGCCCAGCGAGTCGCAGCTGCGTGCCCGCTTCGCGGCCCTGCTGCACGCCGGCGACTCGGTGTATGCCCAGAAGGCCAGCTACGACAGCTTCGCCCACGCCCTGGTGTACTATGATAGCGCCCAGGCCCTGGCCGACCGCTCGGGCGATACCCTGCTGCTGGCCAATGCCGTGTTTGCTAAAGGCCGCATCTACGACGCCTGGAACAAGGAGCCCCAGCAGACTATCCGCTACTACCAGCAGGCCGCCGACCTGCTGCGGCACCAGCCGGGGCAGCGCGAGCGCTACTACCACCTGCGCCACCTCGTGGCCCACGCCTACGACAAAGTGCCCGACAGCCTGCGCACCGTGCAGGCCCTGCGCCAGCTGCACCGCGAACTGCGCCCCCTCCCCGATTCGGTGCGCCGCGAGCTGGGCTTCATCGTCGAAATGGCCCTCATCAGCAGCCAGGTGCGCAACTACGCGCTGGCCGACACGGTGTTGCGCCAACTCACGCGCCGCGCCTGGGTGCGCAACGACCCCGCCACCTACGACTACCTCTACCATTACTACCTCACCCAGGCCCGCCTGGAGGTGCTGCACCACCACCGTCCCGCCTCGCCCTACCTCGACTCGCTGCGTCAGGTTTATGAGCACGCCACCAATACCTTCGACCGCCAGTATTACAGCGACAACCTGGCGCAGCTCTACGCCGCCGCCCGCCGCCACGAGCTGGCGTTCAACTACCTGCATCTAAACCAGCAAATCACCGACTCGCTCAACCACGGCGGCGGCATAACCGATTTGCGCCAGGCGCTGGTCGAGAGCGAGCGCCGCCAGGAGCAGGCCGAGGCCAGGGTCCGGGCCGCCCGCAGCCGGGCCATCGGGGGACTGAGCGCGGCGCTGGGCATCATCAGCCTGCTCAGCTTCTACCTCTACCGGCAGGGACGGCGCTCGCGGGCGCAGTCGGCGCGGCTGGCGCTGGTGAACCAAGCGCTGGACGACAAGGTGGCGCAAGTGGAGCTGCTGAACAAGGAAATTCAGCACCGCGTGAAGAATAACCTGCACATGATTTTCAGCCTGCTGCAGATGCAGGAGCGCCGCACCGATAACGAGGAAGTGATTGAGCAGCTGCAAGCGGCGCGGCTGCGCGTGGAAAGCATCGCGGCCCTACACAATCAACTCTTGAGCAACCCGCAGGGCCTGGATTTGGGTGCGTATCTGAAAACCCTGATTTCAACGGTGGTGAGCTGCCTGGCCAATGACAAGCAGGTAGTCACGCACCTCGTCACGGAGGAACTGCATCTGCCCACCAACAACTACTTTGCCCTCTCGCTCATCCTGAATGAATGGGTGACGAACTCCATCAAGTATGCCGGCACGGCCGATGGGCTGCTGGAGGTGAGCGTGCGCGTGAAAAACAAGCCCGGTCAGGTCTGCATTGAATATTTCGACAATGGTCCGGCGGCCACACTCGCCGCCCACGGCTCCTCGGGCCTCGGCAGTCAGATTATTACGCTCCTGAGCCGGCAGCTCGGGGCCACGCTCCACACCTCCCCTACCAACGCTTACCAGTACGAGCTCTGCATTCCGTCTGCAAATGGAGTCTAACATCACCCTGCTTATCGTCGAGGACGAAGCCCTGATTGCCGAAAACCTGCGCCTGAGCCTTGAAGACCTGGGCTACGCCGTGGCGGCCACCTGCTACACCTACGCCGAGGCACAACAGGCCTTCCAGCAGCACACGCCCGACCTCGTGCTGCTCGACATCAACCTCAGTAGCCCCGACCCCGCCCACAACGGGCTGGCCCTGGCCGCGCAGCTCGGCAGCACGCCGTTCATCTTCCTCACGGCGTATTCCGACCTTGATACCATCCGGCAAGCCACGCGCCTGCAGCCCAGCGGCTACCTCATCAAGCCGGTGAACTCGGCCACGCTGTTTGCGGCCATCCAAACGGCCATTGAGCGCAACATCAGCCGCCAGCCCGCGCCCCTGCCCGCCCCCAGCGCCGCCCCGGCCGAAGCGCCCGATTATTTCTTCGTCAAAAACGGCCTGCACACCGTCAAGCTCTATTGGCGCGAGGTGGCCAGCCTCGAAGCCGGCAAAAACTACGTGACGCTGCGGGCCCCCGCCCTGCGCCTGAGCCACGCCGTGCGCGGCTCGCTCACCTACGTGCTCGACCAACTGCTGCCGGCCCCCTTGCGCGAGCAGTTCATTCGGGTGAATCGGGCTACGGCGCTCAATGCGAACTTCATTAGCAGCTTTGACCAGGATTTTGTGTATTGCGGGGCCGAGCGGTATGAGAACGGGCGTACGGCGCTGAAGCAGCTGCAGGAGTTGGAGTTGCGGTAGTTGCACTCTGACAGCGCGGTGCGGCCAAACCTCACCCCCGGCCCCTCTCCCAAAGAGAGGGGAGCCTGCCGCCTGCGAAAACCGGTGCCTCTTCTCTTTTGGAGCGAGGGTCAGGGGGTACGGCCGCGCCGAAAGCACAACGGCCTCGCCACTTTCGCAGCAAGGCCGTTGGTTTTGCAGGCAGATGAGAAAAGCCTACTCGATGACCACGCGCTTGGTGACGGGCTGGCCGTCGAGCGTCAGGCGCAGGGTGTACACGCCCGCCGCCAGGCCGTGCAGGTTCATGGTGGTTTCGGCGGTGGGCAGCGGCAAAGAGCGCACGCGCTGGCCCAGGCTGCTGAGCAACTCGGCCGTGGCCATTTTGGCGGCCGGGCGCAGCACAGTTAGCTGACCGTGAGCGGGGTTGGGGTAGACCAGCACCTGCGCGTCGAGCGCGGCGGCCGTAGCCAGCGGGGCAGCGGCGGGCGTCAGGTTTAGCCAGAAGCGGCCGGGGGCGGTGAAGCTACTCATCGTGAAGGCGTAGTTGGTGCCCGCCGTGAGCAGAGTGCGCGTGCCGGTCAGGTTGTCCACCAGCTCGGCGCGGGTGCCAGCGGGCAGGTTCGTCAGGCTAGCGGCCGTGAGGGTGTATTGGCCCAAAGCGGGCACGCCCACAAAGAGCGGAATGGCGGTAGCCGTGGCAAAATCGGCCCGCCCATCAATGGCCAGCTGCTGCCCGCCCGCCGCCAGCGAGGCCAGGTTCAGGCCGTGCGTATTGGCCAGCTTGGCGGCGTCAAACTGCGCATCGAGCGCGGGCGTCGCGCCCGCTTCGGCGTAGAGGTAGAAGGCATCCGAAAGGCCGTTTCCAGCCAGCATGAGCTGAAGCTGCGGGCGCGTATCGGCGGCGCCGCGCCGCATGGGCACCTGCGTGCCGTAGCTGGTGATGCGCTGTGCGTTGCGGAAGGTGAGCGTGCCGCTGCTCTGCCCGCTGCTCACGCGCACGAAGAAGCCCTGCGCCGTACCGATGAGCGGCGAGGTGTTGCCCACGCCGTTCACGTAGCTGCGGTACTGCCCGGTGTAGCGGCCGGTGCTTTCGAAGACGTACATGCTGGCATCGAGCCCGCTGCGGTCGGCCGGGGCCACGAGGCTCCAGTCGAGGGGGGCCGGGTAAGGGTTGCCCACCAGGGCCCAGCCGGCGTCGGCAGCCGTGGCATCGGTGTTGCGGCTCAGGCTCATGGGGTAGTTGCCGGTGCGCAGCGTGCCCGTGAAATCCACTTTCTCGCTGGCGGGCAGGTGCACGGTATAGCCGGTGCTGCCGGCCATCAGGTCGGTGGCGGCGGGCGCATACCAGCCTTTGTCGAAGGTGCTGAGCGGGTTGGTAGCCGTGCTCAGGCGACTCTGGTCGTAGCCGAACACCGTGGGAAAGGGGGCTACGTTGGCCGGGTCGGCGGCGGTGTTATAGCTGGGGTTGAAGGTAGGCGTGAAGGTGCCCGTGCCCAGGTCGGCCAGGGTGTTGCCGCTCACCGGCGAGCTGTAGTGGCGGTAGCCCGGGCCGGGGTTCAGGCTGGGGTCGAGGTAGCGCTGCACGGTAGCCGTGCCGCCCGTCACGATGCCAGTGCTGCTGTTTACCACCAAGGCCGTGCCCGTGGCATCCGAGAGCAGGGTTAGGGCCTGGCCGTTCAGCAGAAGGTTACCGTTGCCTTCCACGCTCAGCAGCTGCCGCACGGCCAGGGGCTGGCTCAGCGTCAGCCTGAACTGGCCGAGCTTGGCAAGGTTGCGCACCGTGGCGGGCAGGCCGGTGCCGGTTATCTGCGTCCCAGCCGCCGAATTATACGTGTACGTGGCCCCCGGGCTGAAGCTGCGGGTGCCGCTCACCTGCACGGTGCCGGTGCTGCCGCTCTGCGTAATGCCCTGTGGGTGCCAGGTAATGAGCGTGGCCCCATCGGCCAGCGTGAAGCTGCCCGCGCCACTGATGGTGCCAAACACCGCATCGAAGCTGCCACCGCTCTGCACCGTGGTGGCACTCAGCACCGTTACGTTGCCATTCAGGCGGGCGTTGCCAGTGCCGGTTACGGTGATGCTGTTGTAGGTACCCGCCGTAATCGGGACGGGCGAAGCCAGGGTGCCGGTGCTCACCACCAGGTCGTTGGCCACGGTGAACAACAGCCCGCTGCTGGTGCCGCCGGGCGTGGTTACGCTCACGTTGCCGGAGCTGGCCCCGGCGGGTACGGTGAAGGTGATGCTGGTAGTTGAGTTCACCGTGAAGCTGGCCGAGGCGCCGCCAAGCACCACGCTGGTGGCAGTAGCCAGGTCGGTGCCCGTGATGGTGACGCTGGTGCCCGTTGGCCCCGCCGACGGCGACAAGCTACTGATAGTCGGCATCGGGCAGGCGGCCACCACCACCGTATTCGACTGGGCCGAGCTCAAGCCGCCGAAGCTGGCCACCACCGAATACTCGTCCGCCGTACTGGTCGTGAGCGGGTTGGTGGTGCTGCCGCCGGGCGAAAACACGAAGCTCGCGCCGCTCACCGGCGTGGGGTTGGCCGTGGTGTTGAGAGTGCCGTCGGCATTCAGCGGGGCCAGGCTCTGGGCCACGCTGCCGCCGTTGAAATTCGTGAACGAGCCCCCGGCCAGGATACGGCCATCGGCCAGCCGCGCCAGACTCACTACCGAAGGACTAAAGCCGCTATTAAAGCCCGAGCCGCCCGCGTTGAACGTGTTGTCGAGCGAGCCGTCGGCATTCAGGCGCAGCAGCAGGCGCGAAATAGTCGTGCTGCCGTTGAAGCTGTTGAAGTAGCCGGCCGCCAGTATTTTGCCATCGGGCAGCTGCTGCAAGGCATTCACCGGGTTCACGAAGCCCGCGCCGCCCGCGTTGAACGTCGCGTCGAAGCTGCGTTGGTGGGCAAGTTATAGGGCGCGGGCTCGGTGGGGCCGTAGTGGCGCAGCTCGCCCGTGGCGGGGCGCAAGCGGTAAAGGCCCTGGTTGGTAGCCAGCCACAATTCACCCGGCTGGCCTTCGGCAATGTCCTCAATCTCGCAATGGTGTAGCGGCCACTTGGCGTCGCCTTCGCGGTAGCGCACCCGCGTCAGGTGCTGCGCATCGAGCAGGAAAAGTCCGGCCTGCCCGCCGCCCCAGAGCTGCCCGGCGCGGTCGCGCAGCAGGCAGAAACTGGCCTGCGCCGTCAGATTCGGGTGCGGACCCTCCCAGCAGATTTCCTCTACCAGACCATTCGTCAGCACCTCAAAACGGCCGTGCTCATTGGCAATCAACAGGCGCTTATCGGGCAACCGCAGGGTTGAAAACCAGGTGTAAGCAAAAGTGATACCCGGCCAGCGCCGCAGCCGGGCCAGTGGACTATCAGCGGCCTGCGTGAAGGTGCCAGCGTAGCTGCCCACCAGCAGGCGGCCATTGGGCAAACGGTTGATGCTGCGTGTACTGAGGGCCTGGTTGCCGGCCACCGGCAGCGCCACCGCCGGCATGCTTCGCGGCCGCAGCTGAATGGCCCCCGCCACCCCGGCATCGAAGGCCCAGAAGCCCGTCCGGTCGCGGTTGAAGCGCAGCTGCAAGTCCCACTCCCGGCCCTGCGGCAACGGCAAATGCCGAATGACCGGCACCTGCCTCGACCGGCGAATCGACAGCGCCAGCATCTCCCCTTCGCCCGGCCAGTACCAGGTGCTGTCCAGCTCCAGCACGTCGTTGCGGGGCACGGCGGGCGTACGCCGGCGCGGAAACGTCCACCGGGCCACCACGCGCGGCGCGCTACTCGGCTGCTGCTCATACAAGGCACTATCTCCCAGCACCAGATGCCCGTGCGGCAGCGGCAGCCGGGTGCTCACCGCCACCCGTAAGCTCGTGCCATCGGCCTTGCTGAGCTGGTGGCCGGGCCGGTAGCCGGCCACCGGCGCCACCTGGCCGTTCGCATGCAGCCGCCAGCTATGGATGCTGCTGATAAACAAAGGCCGCCCCAGCGAATCAAGCTCCAACCCAATAGCGTAGCCCTTCGGATATTGCCACATCACCTGAGCGGGCCGCTCCGGGGCGCGCACATTGAGGCGCAGCACCTGCACCGGGTCGAGCCCCCGGCCAATCCACAGCTGGTTATGGTCCAGCAGCAGCGCATTGACGAGGTAATTGCTGGCGCGTAGCGCGGGCAGCGCCACCTTGCGCAGCTCGCCGGTGGCGGGCACAAAGGCGTAGAGTCCATCGTCCATCCCAACCCATACAGTACCTGCCGAATCGACCACCACCCGGTGGCCGCCGCCACTCAATTTCGGTCCGCGCCGCACCAATTGATTGAGCGGCAACAGCTGCCGGCCATCGTAGCGAAACACGCCCTGCCGCGCCGCCACCCAGGCAAAGCTCAGCTGGTCGCTGCTGACCGACCGGATAGCCACCTGCCCCAGCACCTTATCGGGCAACACTTCCACGCGCTGCGCCTGGACGCGCCCCGCCAGCAGCCCGCCGCCAAGCAGCATCAGCCAGCAACAGATTGCTCGCAAATAGGCCGGTGATAGTTGGACAAGCATGGCAGAAAACAGGCTTTTCAGCGCGAATACCCGCTTTCTCGCCGGTAAATGGCGTACTGGCGCCCGCAGTTTTGCCTAAATGCAAAAATCCCTGTCGGATAATTCCGACAGGGATTTTTGGGTCTGATATGGTTCTGAACTTAGTCGCCCTGTTTGCCGGGGCCTTTGCCGCCGCTCACCGACATGGGCCGGTTGCCGTTCGGGTTGCTGCGGATGTTGTCCACGCCGTGGCCGACGCTGTTGCCATCGGTGGTGTTGCCGTGGGCCGACACATCCATCGTATTCGGGCTCTGCACCTGGGTGCTTTTTTTCTTGGTATTGGCGTTCGGGTTCACCGACGTCTTATCGTTGGCGAGGTCGTCTTGGTGCTTCGACATGGCTGAAAACAGTTTTGGGTGGAAAGGATAGTACGTTGTACCCCTTTCCACCCAAAAACGTTGTCAAAGCTTGGTCAGTTAAAAGTTGAGAGTTAAAAGTTAAACCCAGTATCAAGCTGCTTTTTAACTTTTAACTCTCAACTTTTAACTTTTCGCAAGAACTGCTTACGCCGGCAGTACGGCCGTCACCGGCAGCACTTTCACCAGCTCGCCAAACTGCGCCTCGCGGGCCTCAATTTCCTCCTGCGTCAAATTCAGCAGCCGCTCGGTGCCGAATTTCTCCACGCAGAACGAGGCCATGGCTGAGCCGTGAATCACAGCACGCTTCATGTTTTCGAAGCTGATGTCGTCGGTGGCGGCGAGGTGGCCGATGAAGCCGCC
The DNA here is from genome assembly GCF_030580865.1 of Hymenobacter aranciens. Taxonomy (GTDB): domain Bacteria; phylum Bacteroidota; class Bacteroidia; order Cytophagales; family Hymenobacteraceae; genus Hymenobacter; species Hymenobacter aranciens. The sequence continues at coordinate 30,516 of NZ_JAUQSY010000014.1, forward strand.
CGCGAAGGTGTCGCCGGCGCCGGTGGGGTCGAATACTTCTTCCAGTGGCAGGGCCGGGGCGAAAAAAATCTTGTTTTTGTGGAACAGCAATGCGCCGTGCTCACCCTTCTTGATGATGAGGAATTTCGGGCCCATCTCCTGGATTTTGCGGGCGGCTTTCACCAGCGAATATTCGCCGCTGAGCTGCCGGGCTTCCTCATCGTTGATGGTCAGCACGTCCACCATTTCGATGGTTTCCTTGAGCTCCTCCAGGGCAATGTCCATCCAGAAGTTCATGGTGTCCATCACGATGAGCTTGGGCCGGTTCACCAGGCGCTGAATGACGAGGCGCTGAATGGCGGGCGTCAGGTTGCCCAGCATGAGGTATTTGCAGTCCTGGTAGGCATCGGGGATGATGGGGTCGAAATCGGCCAGCACATTCAGTTCCGTGATGAGCGTGTCGCGGGAGTTGAGGTCCTGCGAGTACTTGCCCGACCAGAAGAACGACTTCTCGCCCTGCTTGATTTGCAGGCCTTCGGTGTCGATGCCGTGCTCTTCGAGCGTCAGGATGTCGGCCTGCGGGAAGTCGTCGCCCACCACGGCCACCAGCTTCACGGGCTTGGTGGAATAGGAAGCCGACAGGCCAATGAAGGTGGCGGCGCCGCCGATGATTTTGTCGGTTTTGCCGAAGGGCGTTTCAATGGCGTCGAAGGCGACGGTGCCGATGATGAGCAGGCTCATGCGCTAAAATGAGGAGTTGTGAAACGGTAAGTTATCAGAATGCCGACAACTAAGTTGGGAATAAAAAAAGTCCCCAGACCGGAGCCGGGGACTTTTTCGGTGGGTAAATAATGGGGCTCGAACCCACGACCTTCGGAATCACAATCCGACGCTCTAACCAGCTGAGCTATATCTACCATGTGTGGTTTGGTGCTGCAAAGATAACAGGTCGGGGCCAAACCAAGCAACATTTCTACGAAAGTTTAGCGGAGAAGGTGACGGAAGAAAAGGTTTGGGTGGTAGCTAACACGCTGGGCTTAGGTGGTAGTACAAATTCCCCGCAGGGGTTCGTACTACCACTTTGTCGACTGGCCTTTTGGCATTCGTTCAACGTCAGAGTGGTAGTACGAACCCCTACGGGGAATTCGTACTACCACGCAGCCCCGGCGCCCGCGCACCAAATCTGCCCGACCTTTGCAGCATGGAACCCAATGCTGCCCCGTCATTCAACGACTTTAAACTGAATAAACAACTGCTCAATGCCGTGGCCGATTCGGGCTTCACCGAGCCCACGCCGGTGCAGGAGCAAACCATTCCGCTGCTGCTGGCGGGGCACGACGTGCTAGGCATTGCCCAAACCGGCACTGGCAAAACGGCCGCCTTCGGCCTGCCCTTGCTGATGAAAGTGAAGTACGCGCAGGGCCAGCACCCGCGCGCCCTCATCCTCGCCCCTACCCGCGAGCTGGCCATTCAGATTGAGAATCACCTGAAAAAGCTGGCGGTTTATACCGATTTGCGCATCTTCGCCATCTACGGCGGGCTGGGGCCCAAGACGCAGATTGAAACCATTGCGCAGGGGCTGGATATTCTTATTGCCACGCCGGGGCGGCTGATGGAAATCTATTTGAAGGGCGACCTGGTGCTAAAGGACCTGAAGACGCTGGTGCTGGACGAGGCCGACAAGATGATGGACATGGGCTTCATGCCCCAGATTCGCAAAATCCTGGAAATCATTCCGCGCAAGCGGCAGAACGTGCTGTTCTCGGCTACCATGCCGGAGCGGGTGACGATTCTGAGCGAGGAGTTTCTGGAGTTTCCGGTGCGGGTGGAGGTGACACCGCCGGCCCGCTCGGCCCAGACGATTCACCAGACCTTGTACCAGGTGCCCAACTCGCTCACCAAGATTAACCTGCTGCACCACCTGCTGCACCGCGACGCCGACACCATGACGCGGGTGCTCATCTTCACCCGCACCAAGGAGCACGCCGACCAGGTGGCCCATTTCCTGGAGCGCAAGGCGCCCGTGGGCGAGGTGCGCGTGATACACGGCAACAAGGGCCAGAATGCGCGCATGAACAGCATGGATTCGTTCCGGGCCGGGGAGGTGCGCTACCTGGTGGCTACCGACGTGGCCGCCCGCGGCATCGATGTGCCGCAGGTGAGCCACGTGATTAATTTCGATGTGCCGCTGATTCACGACGACTACGTGCACCGCATCGGGCGCACGGGCCGGGCGCAGCACACCGGCGCGGCCATCACCTTCGCCAACGAGGCCGAGATGGTGCACATCACCGAGATTGAGGACCTTATTCAGCAAACCATCGAGCAGTTGGACATCCCCGAAGAGGTGGTGATTGCCCCCACGCCCTTCGAGGAGCAGCAGAAGATGAGCCGCGAGCTGGACGAGCGCCGCAAGAAGCTGGACCCCGAGTTTAAGGGCGCCTTCCACGAGCGCAAGGAGTGGATTAAGCCGGGCGAAACCATCGACAAGCGCACGGGCAAGGTGTTTGAGCCGGGCCGCAAGAAAAGCGGCAAGGGCGCCAAGGCCAACCCCGGCAAGAAGGGCGCGTCGGCCCCGGGCGCGAAGGCGCTGCGGCGGCGCGGGCGGTAATTTGGTTTAACAAGCAAAAAACCTCACTCGACGGTTCCGGGAGGGCACTCGACGGCTCCGGGAGCTATCCGAACGCCCCGGAAACGCATCCGAACGTTCCGGAAGCCATCCGAACGCTCCGGGAACGCATCTGAACGTTCCGGAAGGGCAGCCGAACGCCCCGGAACCTCGTCCGAACGTTCCGGGAACGTATCCGAACGCCCCGGGAAGTCATCCGAACATTCCGGGAGTCATTCTATCGCTCCGGGAACTCGTCCGAACGCTCCGGCCAGCTATTAATGGTGCAGCAAGTGCCCAAACTTGGCGCTGGCAAACGAGATAATCGTGCCCCAGAGCACGGCGCTCCACAGCATGTGCAGCAGGATGCGGGGCCGGGGCACGCCCAGCAGCGTGGCCACTACGGTGCCGCCCACGGGGCTCAGCAATATCGGAGTGAGGAAGGCAATGCCACCCATACCGAACTTCTGGAACACCTTGATGATGTTGCGCGAGCGACGCGAGAAGATGGGCTCGCGGCGCAGGCGGCGCTGTTTCTGCCGGTGCTTGAGCCACACCCGGCCCACGCCCGAAATGATGACCACGGTGGTCATCATGCCGGCAATGGTGAGCAGTAGGGTCAGCCAGAAATTGAGCTTCGCCGTGGTGCCGAGGATGGGGCCGCCGAGAAATTTCACCGTGCTGAGCAGGAACACGGCGGCATACTTCAGGGCGAGTTGCAGCAAGGGTTTGTCGTCTAGCAAGGTGGGTGGCGCGTGGAGGGGGTGGACGCGGTGTAAAGTTAAGACGGGGCGGTTTGGTTCGGCGGTTCTGTCATGCTGAGCGCAGCGAAGTATCTTATCTTGATGGAACGAAACCCGAACAACGTCACTGACGCAGAAGCTGGCGCAGTATTTTATGAATTACTGCGTCGTTCCGGCGCGAGAGGATGCTTCGCTACGCTCAGCATGACAGGCTGTTTTTACAGCTTACTGCCAAACGCCAAATCGCCCGCATCGCCCAGGCCGGGGATGATATAAGCATGCTCATTCAGCTTCTCATCAATAGCGGCCACCCACAAATTCGCCTCCGGAATTTCGCGGGCCACGTAGGCCAAGCCCTCGGGCGAGGCGATGACGGCGGCAATGTGCACCTGCCGCGGCATGCCGAAGCGTAGCATGGCGCGGTAGGTTTGCACGAGGCTCTTGCCGGTAGCCAGCATGGGGTCGACGAGCACGAGCACGCGCTCATCGAGGCGCGGGGCCGAGAGGTAGTCGACCTGCACCTGCACCTGGGCCGTGCCCTCGATGCGGTAGGCGGCCACGAAGGCACTGGGGCTTTGGTCGAAATAATTGAGGAAGCCCTGGTGGAAGGGCAGGCCGGCGCGCAGCACGGTGGCCAGCACCGGGAAGTCGTGCAGGAGCTTGCCGGTGGTTTCGGCCAGGGGCGTCTGGATGGTCTGGTCGGTGTAGCTCAGGTGCGTGCTGATGCGGTAGGCGATGATTTCGCCCAGGCGCTGGAGGTTGCGGCGGAAGCGCAGGCTGTCCTTCTGGATGTCTTTGTCGCGCAGCTCGGCCAGGAAGTGGTTGGCGATGCTGGGCTCGGCGCACACCACGTGGATGTGGGCGGTGGGCTCGTCGGCGGCGGAGGCGGGAGCAGTCGATTCGGGAACGGACATAAGCAGGCAGGTAATCGGGATGGGGTAGTGGGATGACGGGCCGGCGCTGGTTTTACTTCCCGACTACCTGAAATAATACACAAATTGGCACCAAAACGCCGAACCGCCCGGGCGCCCGGCCCGGCGGTGCCAACGGCGGCTGGCGTAGGTTTGTTGTTGGATAACCGTTTGGGCCGGCCATCGGCGGCGGAAATCTGCTGCTTCGCCATGAAAAAACTGCTCCTCTTCGCGGCCCTGGGTTTGCTCACCAGCCAGAGCTTCGCCCAAACCACCCAGGGCGCCAACTACGTGCCGCTCGACGCCGATACCTACCGGCTCATCGACCGCTACGCCATCAAATACGGGCCCGATTCGCTGCAAGACCCGCACACCAGTACCCGGCCCTACACGCGGGCGGCCGTGGCGCGGCTGGGCGAGCGCATGCTGGTGGGCGGCAACAGCGCGCCGCTCTCGCGGGCCGACATGTTCAACGCCGAATACCTGCTGAAGGACAACTGGACCAACTCGCCGGCCGGCGACAGCCTCAACCGCAGCCCGAAGCCCTTCCTGAAGTATTTCTACCGCGACCAGACCGACCTGTTTCACGTCAGCAACCCCGACTTCAAGCTGCGCGTGAACCCGGTGCTGCTGCTCTCGGCCGGCAAGGACAACGACACCGACAACCTCGTGTACGTGAACACCCGGGGCGTGCAAATCGAAGGCACCATCGACCAGCGGCTGGGCTTCTACACCTTCCTAGCCGATAACCAGCAGCAGGTGCCCAGCTACGTGCAGGAGCGGGTGCTGCGCGACGGCATCGTGCCGCACGAGGGCTATTGGAAGTTTTTCAAAACCGTGGGCGGCAACGCCTACGACTTCTTTACGGCGCGGGGCGGCATCACCTACGCGGCCACCAAGCACATCAACGTGCAGCTGGCCCACGACCGCAACTTCATCGGCAACGGCTACCGCTCGCTCATTCTGAGCGACTACTCAGCGCCGTACTTCTTCCTCAAGCTCAACACCCGCATCTGGAAATTTAACTACCAGAACCTCTTCGCCGAGCTCACCGCCCGCCGCAGCCTCGACGGCCTCGATACTTTGTACCCAAAGAAGTACCTGGCGATGCACCACCTGAGCTTCGACGTGACCGACAACTTCAACATCGGCGTGTTCGAGTCGGAAGTATCCGGCGGGCCGGGGCGCGGGCTGGAGCTGCAATATTTCAACCCGGTGATTTTTTACCGCGCCATCGAGCAAAACGTGGGCTCGACCGATAACGCGCTGCTGGGGATGGATTTCAAGTGGAACATCAAGCACCGCGGGCAGCTCTACGGCCAGCTGGTGCTGGACGAGTTTAAGCTGAGCGAAATCCGGGCCGGCAACGGCTGGTGGGCCAACAAGCAGGCCGTGCAGCTGGGCGGGAAGTACATCGACGTGGCCGGCCTGCGCAACCTCGACCTGCAGTTGGAATTCAACTACATCCGCCCCTACACCTACCAGCACGAAAACGAATACACCAACTACCAGCACTACCAGCAGCCCCTGGCCCACCCCATGGGCGCCAACCTGACCGAGTTTCTGGGCGTGCTCAGCTACCAGCCCCTCCCCCGCCTGATGCTGGTGGGCAAGGCGTTTTATTCCGTGCAGGGCCTGGATTTCCAGTCTGCCCCTGACATGCCAATCGAGAACTACGGGGGCAACGTGCTGTTGCCCTACACCACTCGCCCGATGGAATACGGCAACACGACCGGCCAGGGCAACAAAACCAAGCTACTCCACGCCGATTTCACCGCCACCTACCAGCCGCGCCTCAACCTGTTTGTCGATGCCAAATTCATTGCCCGTCACCGCAGCTACGAGCAAACCCCAGGTCTGGACGGCAACGAAATTTACGCCTCGCTGGCTTTGCGCTGGAACATTGCGCAGCGCCTGCACGAGTTTTAATCGTCTGTCATGCTGACGAAGGAAGCATCCTCTCACGCCAGAACACCTATTGCGCGCGGGGATGCTTCCTTCGTCAGCATAACAACCGGCTCCAGCACATCGTGGGGCCGATTGAAGTAATTGCCGGGTTCCGGCGTCCTGCCTAGCATATGAAAATTTATTTGCGGATTCTGAGCTACGCCAAGCCGTACCTCGACTTCCTGCCGCTCTATCTCCTGTATACTATTCTGGGCATCTTCTTCAGCATCGGCAACTTTGCCCTGATTATCCCGCTGCTGAACGTGCTGTTCGACAAAACTGGCACCGCGCAGACCAACGCCCCGGCACAGTTGCCGAAGTTCGCCGTGTCGCTGGACTACATCACCGGCACGTTCAACTACTACTTCGTGCAGGTTATCAACACCTACGGCAAAACCGGGGCGCTCACTTTCGTGTGCCTCATCCTGGTGGCGTCGGTATTTTTCAGCAACGTGTTTCGCTACCTCAGCCTGCGGCTGGTGGCGCGGGTGCGGGCCCGGGTGATTCGCAACCTGCGGCGGCAGTTGTACCACCGCATCATCGGCCTGCAGCTGGGCTACTTTGCTAATGAACGAAAGGGCGACCTGATGTCGCGCTTCACCAGCGACGTGCAGGAGGTGGAAATCTCGGTGGTCAACACCCTGCAGGCCGTCATCCGCGAGCCGCTCACCATTTTCGGCTACTTCGCGGTGCTGTTTTACATGTCGGTGCCGCTCACGTTTTTCACCCTGATTCTGCTGCCCGTGTCGGGCGGCATCATTGCCATGCTCAGCAAGCGGCTGCGGCAGCAGGCCAAAACCAGCCAGAGCACCCTCGGCTCGATGCTGTCGGTGATTGACGAGACGCTGGGCGGCATCCGGGTGGTGAAGGCCTTCAATGCCCAGGCCTACATCACGGGCAAGTTTGAGGAGCAGAACGATTTGTATGCCCGCACCTCGCGCCGCATCGATAACACCCGCGACCTGGCCTCGCCCTTCTCCGAGTTTGCGGGCGTGATGGTGGTGGCGGGGCTGCTGTACTTCGGCGGCTCACTCATCCTGAGCGGGCAGTCGAACCTCGACGGCTCGTCGTTCATTGCCTACATCGTGCTGTTTTCGCAGGTGCTCACGCCGGCCAAGGCGCTGTCGTCGTCGTTCGGCAACATCCAGCGCGGCCTGGTGGCCGGCGAGCGGGTGCTCTCGATTATCGACACCGAGCCGGCCATCCGCGACCGGCCCGACGCTACTGTGCTGCCACCCTTCGCGCACGAAATCAGGTTCGAGAACCTGAGCTTCAGCTACGGCGACAAGGACGTGCTGCACGACATCAACCTGACCATCCGCAAAGGCCACACCGTGGCACTGGTGGGCCCCAGCGGCGGCGGCAAAAGCACCCTCGCCGACCTGCTCCCCCGCTTCTACGACCCCACCCAGGGCCGCATCAGCATCGACGGCCATGACATGCGCGACAGCACCCTGCACTCGCTGCGCGACCAGATGGGCATCGTGACCCAGGAAAGCATTCTCTTCAACGACACGATTCTCAACAACATTCGCTTCAACACCGAAGCCACTGAAGAAGAAGTCATCGAAGCCGCCAAAATTGCCAACGCCCACGAATTCATCGAGGCCAGCCCCGAAGGGTATCACACCATGATTGGCGACCGGGGCTCACGCCTCTCGGGCGGGCAGCGCCAGCGGCTGAGCATTGCCCGCGCCATCCTGCGCAACCCACCCATCCTCATCCTCGACGAAGCCACCTCGGCCCTCGATACCGAAAGTGAAAAGCTGGTGCAGGAAGCCCTGCAGCGCCTCATGCAAAATCGCACTTCGCTCGTCATCGCTCACCGCCTGAGCACCGTGCAGCACGCCGACGAAATCATCGTGCTGCAGCAGGGCCGCATCGTGGAACGCGGCACGCACGACGACCTCGTGCGCCGCGACGGCGGCCTCTACCAGCGCCTGAGCTCCATGCAGAGCAACGGCGTGCTGCCGTAGAACGTGTACCCCGAACCGAAGGTCGGGGTACACGTTCTTTCGGCTCTACCGTATAACTTTCGCTCCTAACCAAAACCCTCCCGTCATGCTCGCCCTCAAACGCATCGTCACCATCGTGGTGATGGTTTACCTGCTCCTCGCTTTGCTGTTCCTGCTCGTGCCGGCCGTGCGGGCCACCATGGCCGACTTCGAAACCGCCCTGGGCAACTTCAATCCCGTCAACATCCTCAAGGAGCGCGACTTCTTCCAGGTTCTGGCCTGGATTGGCGTGCTGGTGCTGGGCCTGCACCTCATCACCGAAAACCTCGACAGCACCATGCTGCGCCGCACCGTGACGCAGAACGAGAACAAAATCAACGAGCTCAAGGCGAAGCTCTACGACGGCCAGCTCCGCACCGACCCGGCGCTGCCCACCCGCCCCGTGTATCCCGACGCCGACCTGGGCCGCCCCCTGCCGCCACCCACCGACCAAGTTGTTTAACTTTGTCCGGCCGGAAATCAGCTTCTGATTTCCGGCCGTTTCATATCCCCTTCTCCCCTCCCCCGCGTGCCCGACCAAGCCCCGCTCACCGACCTCATCCGCGCCGAACTCAGCGAAGCCCGCGCCGTGCTCGACACTTTTCTGGCCGCGCCCGCCAACCTGGCCGCCATCGCCCAGGCCGCCGAGCTCGTCGCCGACAGCCTCAAGGCTGGGGGCAAAGTGCTGACCTGCGGCAACGGCGGCAGCCTCTGCGACGCCCAGCACTTCGCCGAAGAGCTCTCGGGCCGCTACCGCCAGAACCGCCGGGCCCTCGCCGCCATTGCCCTCACCGAAGCCTCGCACATGACCTGCGTGGCCAACGATTTCGGCTTTGACTTCGTTTTCAGTCGCTTCGTCGAAGCCCTCGGCCGCCCCGGCGACGTGCTGCTGGCCATCAGCACCAGCGGCAACTCGCCCAACATCCTCAACGCCGCCGAAGCCGCCCGCGCCGCCGGCGTGCGCGTGGTCAGCCTCACCGGCAAGGACGGCGGCAAGCTGGCCGCCTTGAGCGACGTAGAAATCCGGGTGCCGCACTTCGGCTACGCCGACCGCATTCAGGAGGTCCACATCAAGGCCATTCACATCATGATTATGCTGATTGAGAAGCTGGTGATTGAGAGTTGAGACATTAACGTCTGTGTAGTAGGTTTGCGGGGAGTATCATATCTCAATTCTCACTTCTCAACGTCTCACCCTCTCTACCATGCTCACCAAAACCTTCGGCTCGGCCGTGCAGGGCGTCAACGCCTACACCATCACCATCGAGGTGGTGGTGACGGCGGGCACGAACTTCTACGTGGTGGGCCTGCCCGACAATGCCATCAAGGAAAGTCAGCAGCGCATCGAGGCAGCGCTGAAGTTTCGCGGCTACCGGATGCCGCGCACCAAAGTGGTGGTAAACATGGCTCCGGCCGACATCCGCAAGGAAGGCGCGGCCTACGATTTGCCCATCGCGCTGGGCATTCTGCACGCCTCGCAGCAGCTGAATGCGGATAACCTGAGCGACTACATCATCATGGGCGAAATGGCTTTGGATGGCGAGCTGCGGCCCATTCGCGGGGTGTTGCCCATTGCCATTCAGGCCCGTAAGGAAGGCTTCAAGGGAATTTTGCTGCCGAAGGAAAATGCGGAGGAGGCCGCCATCGTCAACAACCTGGACGTGATTGCCGTGGGTTCGATGCAGGAAGCCATCGACTTCTTCGAAGGCCGCCAGGAAATCAAGCCCACCAAGGTCGATACCCGCGACCTGTTCCAGCACTCCGTCAATAAATACACCGCCGATTTTGCCGACGTGCAGGGCCAGGAAAACATCAAGCGCGCTCTGGAAATAGCTGCCGCCGGTGGCCACAACGTGATAATGATTGGCCCGCCCGGCGCGGGCAAAACCATGCTGGCCAAGCGCCTGCCCAGCATCCTGCCGCCCCTCACGATGCAGGAGGCGCTGGAAACCACTAAAATTCATTCGGTAGCGGGTAAGCTGGCCGGCGGCGGGCTGCTGAGCACCCGGCCCTTCCGCGCCCCACACCACACTATATCGGACGTGGCGCTGGTGGGCGGCGGCGGCAACCCGCAGCCCGGCGAAATCTCGCTGGCGCACAACGGCGTGCTGTTTCTGGACGAGCTGCCGGAGTTCAAGCGCACCGTGCTGGAGGTGATGCGCCAGCCGCTGGAAGAGCGCCGCGTCACCATTTCGCGGGCCAAGGTGAGCATTGAGTTTCCCGCAAACTTTATGTTGATAGCCAGTATGAATCCGTGCCCCTGCGGCTACTACAACCATCCTGAAAAAGAATGTGTTTGCGGTCCGGGCGTGGTGCAGAAGTACCTGAACAAGGTGAGCGGCCCGCTGCTCGACCGTATTGACCTGCACGTGGAGGTAACGCCCGTGACCTTCGACCAGATGACGGAAACGCGCAAATCGGAAACCAGCGCCGACATTCAACTGCGCGTCGACAAAGCCCGGCAGGTGCAGGAAACGCGCTTCAAGGACTACGCCGACATTCACTCCAACGCCATGATGCCGCCGCAGATGGTGAAGGATATCTGCGAGATAAGCCCGGCCGGCCGCCTGCTGCTCAAAACCGCCATGGAGCGCCTCGGCCTCTCGGCCCGCGCCTACGACCGTATTCTGAAAGTGGCCCGCACCATTGCCGACCTGGCCGGTAGCGAGGCTATTGAAATTCAACACCTGGCCGAGGCTATTCAGTACCGCTCGCTGGATAGAGAGGGCTGGGCAGGGTAATTTTTCCGTACTTTGTAGCATGCCACAGCTTCCTCATTCGCTTGATTACATCCAGCAGGTGCTGGCCGAGTATTTCGCCGATAAGCCGGTGCAGCGCGTGCAGGTATTTGGCTCGTATGCACGGGGCGAGGCTACGGCAGAGTCGGATTTGGATGTGCTGCTGAGCCGGATACCGGGTCGTCGGCTGTCGCTATTCGATTTGGGGCGCTACCAAGAAGAATTAGAGCAGCGCCTAGGTATCAGCATAGATTTGGGGACAGCGCTGTCTCCGTTTTCTCAACCGCATATAGAACCTGACTTACGTACTGTTTATGAGCAAGCAGCTTGATTCTACGCGGCTGCAACACATGTTGGAAGCAGCCGAGCGCATTAGCCGCCGGATGGCCGGGCTTTCATTAACTGATTTCTTGGCCGATGAAGACGCACACGATGTAGCAATGCGCCGATTTATGGTGATTGGGGAAGCCGCGAATCATATCTCCAATGCTACCAAGCAGTTGTTTCCGCAAATTGACTGGCTGGGAGCACGAAGCCTACGCAATTTTGTAGCTCATGAATATTTTCGGGTAGAGTTGGCCGATATCTGGGACTCGGTTATTAACGATGTACCGCCGCTACTGCTAGAGCTTCCCGGTGTGATTAGCCAAGTACAGGCCAGCGAACAGGCGCAACGGGCAGGCAGTGTATAAATCCCTCCTCAAACCCCTCCTATTCCAACTCGACGCCGAGCGCGCCCACCATTTCGTTTTCGACAACCTGCGGCGCATGGCTACGCTGCCGGGTGCGAAAGCCGTTCTAAAAAACCTCTACAACTACCAGCATCCCAGCCTGGAGCGCGAGGTGTTCGGCCTGAAATTCCCCAACCCCGTGGGCCTGGCCGCCGGGCTCGACAAAAACGCGGTACTCACCGATGAGCTGGCGCTGCTGGGCTTTGGCTTCGTGGAAATCGGGACCGTGACGCCCCGGCCGCAGCCCGGCAACCCGGCGCCGCGCCTGTTCCGGCTGCCGCAGGACGAGGCGCTGCTCAACCGCATGGGGTTCAACAACGACGGGGCCGAGGTGGTGGCCCAGCGCCTGGCCCGGCGGCGCAACCGGCAGCTTATCATCGGCGGCAACATCGGCAAAAACAAGTACACGCCCAACGAGCTGGCGGCGCAGGATTACGTGGCTGGCTTCGAGGCACTGGCCGGGGTGGTCGACTATTTCGTGGTAAACGTGAGCTCGCCCAACACACCGGGCCTGCGGGAGTTGCAGGATAAAAAGCCGCTGATTGATATCCTACAGCAGGTGCAGGAGCGCAACCGGCGCCGCCCCCAGCCACGCCCGCTACTCCTGAAAATCGCCCCCGACCTGACGAATTCGCAGCTCGACGACATTCTGGAAATAGCCCGTGAAACCAAGCTCAGCGGCCTCGTGGCCACCAACACGACCATCAGCCGCGAAGGGCTGCTGACGCCGGCGGCCCAGGTTACGGCCCTGGGCGCGGGAGGGCTCAGCGGCAAGCCCTTGCGCGAGCGGGCCACTGAAGTGGTACGCTACCTGCACCGCAAATCCGACGGCGGCTTACCCATCATTGGCTCGGGTGGCATCCATTCGGCACAGGATGCACTGGACAAGCTGGCGGCGGGCGCGGCGCTGGTGCAGGTGTACACGGGGTTTGTGTATGAAGGGCCAGGGCTGGTACGGGAAATAAACGAGTACTTGGTAAGTAACCAGGCGAATTCCGCGTAGCGGCTCGTCCGGTTACTTATCAAAGCACTGTTATACAATGCATCCGGCTGATGCAGGACTGCTGAATCTGCCACCGGGGCGGCAGGCAGCCTATAATTTTACCCCGGCCTTGAACTCGATAACGTCAGCCGCGCCGCGGTGAATTTTCAAATCGACGGCGCCGAACAGCAGGTCGGTGAAATGGTATTTCAGCCCCAGCCGCTCGTAGTAGGGCGTGCTCGATTTGTAGGGCGCGTAGACGTAAAATCCCAGGTGCGACACGAAAGCCAGCCGCCCGAATAGCAGCTCGTGCCCCACAAATACGCCCGCTTTTTTCACATCGGGCTTGGTCACGCCGGCGCGGGTGGTGTCGTTGAGATTGGCCGTCAGGCTACGGTCGTAGAAGCCCTCGACGCCCAGCAGCAGGTTCGATTTGCGGTTGACCCGGCGGCCCACGGCAGCCGTCACCGAGTTGACGAGGTACTTGGTGTGGTCGCCGGCGTTGCGCTGCACGAAGCCTATGCTAGTGCTCAGGTTCACGAAGTTGTGACCGACTTCGGTGGGTGCAGCCGCAAATGTGTTGACGAACGTAGTGGGCCGCTGCTGGTGGTAGTTGAGGCCCAGCAGCAGCGTGGGCAGGTTCACGCCGAAATTGGGGCGCGAGGTGGCCCCGTTGGAATAGTGGTTGAGCCCCAGGCCCACCAGCAGCCCCAGGTGCGGCGTAATGGCGCGGTCGTACTCCAGGCGCATTTGCAGCGTGGCGTTGATGGCCGAGCTGGCAATACTGTTTTTGTGGTTCGTCTGCTGGTCGTAGGGGTTGGTGAGGTAGGCCAGGCCGGCGCCCAGCCGGAAGCTCAGGTCGTGCCGGGCATTGCGCGAAAACGTCTTGCTGATGTAGGGACTGGCCGCAAAGGCGTAGCCCAGCGTGGGATTGTGAAAGTCGTAGTACACCAGCGCCAGCCCCAGCTTCGGAAACTTATACCAGCCGTGCCAGTCGGCGCCGCCGGTAGTCTGGCGCTGCAGGTTGATTTCGAAGCCCGTCGGGTGCGAATTGACCAGGTGCCTGATGGCCGGGGTGTGCGCCATGATGAAGCTACTCTGTGCATACGCACCTACCACCAGGGGCATGGGCGGGGCGGCTTCTTGGGCCCGCGCCACGGCGACCTTGCCAACCAGCAAGCCCGCCATTAACCCGAGCTTCATCCAATCTTCATACTTATTTATCAGATGCATATTCCTACAGAACAGCCCCAAAAATAAGCATTAAGCTCTCGCCCCGGCGCGACCACGGATTTCGTACACAATTTTGGCAACCCTGCACTAGAGCTTTACGCTATAAGCCCGGACTCCTGCTCCAAATCAATCCTGTTTTTTCATACCCCATTTCTATTTTTTCCATTTTCTCATGAAAAAGGTTATCCTTTCTCTCGTTCTTCTGGCTGGCGTCGCTGGCGCTGCTCAGGCTCAAGACGGTGCCCGTATCGGTATTCGCGCTGGCATCTCGGCTAACACGTTGAGCGGCGACAACACCGACGGCCTAACCTATGCCCTCGGCGGCCTGGGCGGCCTCACAGCAAATTTCCCCTTGTCGGAAAATGTGTCGATTCAGCCCGAGCTGCTTTACAACCTGAAAGGCACGCAGTACGATGACACCTCGGTGCGCCTCGACCTGCACTACGTCGACCTGCCCATCTTCGTGAAGTACCGCACCGGCGGGTTCTATGTGGAAGCTGGCCCGCAAGTGGGCTACCTGTTGTCGGCCAAGCTTGGCGGTGAAGACAAAGGCAGCATCGAAACCGACCAATTGCAACGCTTCCAGTTTGGCTACGCGGCTGGCCTGGGCTACTACCTCACCGAGGGGCTGAGCCTGGGTCTGCGCTTCAACGGCGGCATCAACAGCGTTGGTAAGGACGATGACGGCTTCGACCAAGTGCGCACCCGCTCGTTCAACTTTGTAGTTGGCTACGAATTCGGCAGCAAGTAAACCTTGCGCTCTTAATCCGAAAAAGCCCGGTTTCCCTCGCGGAAACCGGGCTTTTTTTGTGCGCACTATTGAAATTTCTAATTCCGTTTTAATAACAAACTAAAATTACTTCTTAGCTTTGTCGCGTCATTCATCAAATTTTCACTTTTTTTCTTCCCGTATGAAAAAAGTTCTTCTCTCGCTCGGCCTGTTGGCCGGCATTTCGGCCACGGCTCAGGCCCAGGCTACCTTCGGCGTGAAGGCCGGCGCTACGCTCACCAATTTCATGGGTGACGACGTAAGCGACGATAGCGACAACAAAGTCGGTTTCCTGGTTGGGGCCGTAGCCAACTTCGCCGTTAACGATATGTTCTCGATTCAGCCGGAAGTGCTGTTCTCGCAGAAAGGTGCGCAGGGCAAGGAAAGCGGCGAAACCGTGAAGTTGAACCAGAATTACGTTGACGTACCGGTGATGGTAAAGGTGAACACCGGCGACAACGGCAGCGGCCTGTTCTTCGAGCTGGGCCCGCAGTTTGGCTTGCTCGTGAGCAGTAAAGCTGAAGACACAGATACCAAAGAAGCGTTCAACACCTTCGATTTCGGCTACGCTGCCGGCCTGGGCTACCAACTGGAAAGCGGCCTGAACTTCGGCCTGCGCTACAACGGCGGCATCACCAACGTGTACAAAGAAGTTGACGTGCTCGGTACCTCGGTACAAGCGAAAGCCCGCAACAGTGCCTTCCAACTGTCGGTAGGTTACATGTTCGGCGGCAAGTAATTTGCCCTCCCCCTTCTTAAAAAGCCCGGCCTCCCCTGCGGAGGCCGGGCCTTTTTTTGGGCGCCAGCCCGCCCCGGGCGTAGCTTTGCCGGCCATACCACGGCTGTTCTTCTTATGAAAAAAACGATTTTTACCCTGGCCCTGCTGGCGGGCCTGAGCGGTGCCGCGCAGGCTCAACGCAATATCTCGCTGGGCCTGAAGGCAGGCGGCACCTACTCGTCATACGTCGGCGAAGATGCCGATAATTTAAAAGGGTTGTTTGGCTTCCACGCCGGAGGCTTTGTCAACATCGGCCTCACGAAGCTTTTTGCCTTCCAGCCCGAAATCATCTACTCGCAGAAAGGCACCAAGTACGACATCAACGAAGACGTTCGGCAGCGGCTGCATTACCTAGACATTCCGCTGGCCTTTCACGTCAATGCCGACGGGCTGTTTTTTGAAGCCGGGCCGCAGGTAGGGGTGTTGCTGGCTGCTAGTGGCAAGGCCGGCAGCTTTAGCAACGACATCAAAAATAACTTCAACGACTTTGATTTTGGCTACCTGGTGGGCCTGGGGTACCAGCGCAAAGCCGGGCCGGGCATCGGTCTGCGCTACAACGGCGGCTTTGTCAATAACACTCCGTCGGCCGAAACCAGCATTGGCACCCTGGAATTGCGCCGCCGCAACAGCGCTTTTCAGCTCTACCTCACGTATTCGTTTGGCGGGCGCTAAGCCAGTATTGCTTACTGAAGCGGCCATTGCCCAAACCGCTTCAAGGCCCGCACGCCCGGTTTCCAGCTTGAAACCGGGCGCGTTGTGCGTTCCGGCGCTAGCTTTGTAGCCGGATTGCCGCGTGGCGGCTGGTTTTTATTGTGTAATGAAACATTCTCTCCTCCTTCTGGCCCTGCTGGCGGGCAGCACCGGGGCCGCCGGCGCCCAAACCCTTGCTGCTGCCAGCCCCACCGCTCCCGCCGCCGATAGCACCCGCCGACCGGGTTTGCTGCTGGGCCTCACGCTGGGCCCCATGGCCAGCCGCTTCATGGGCGCCGACGCCACCACCGGGCAAAAGGCACAGTACCGCCCGGGCGTGCACGCGGGCCTGATGGCCGATGTGCACCTGAGCGATACCTGGACCTTTCACCCCGAAGTGCTGTATGCCGAAAAGGGCTCTTCGTACGACCGCGACATGCAGATTCCTGATTTGCGGCTGCGCTACATCGACGTTCCCCTGCTCGCCCGGCGCTACTTCGACGGCGTGACCGGCAAGCAGGCCTGGTTTCTGGAAGCCGGCCCGCGCGTGAGTGCCCTGCTCGCGGCCAGGCAGAGCGATACCGAGGCCGACCTCAAATCCAGCTTCCGCACCCTGGATGCGGGCTTCCTGCTGGGTATTGGCTACCGCAACGCGGATGGCATCGCCATTGGCCTGCGCTACGATGTGGGGATTACCAATGCCTACAAAACGGTGGCGCCCGAAGCATCGGGCGGCCGCGGCAGCTACCAGCCCAACCACCGCAACGACGCGTATTTCCTGTCGGTGAGCTTCCCGCTGCTGGGCGGTAAGTAGTAGCCAGACCAGACCGGCAGGCCAAAAAAAACGGCCGGGGCTATGTGCCCCGGCCGTTGTCGTTAGCGGCTTTCGGCCGCCGCGTAGTTGCGGTAGAAGTGCGGGATGGTTTCGATGCCCTTCAGGAAGTTGAAGACGCCGAAGTGCTCGTTGGGCGAGTGAATGGCGTCGGAGTCGAGGCCGAAGCCGAGCATGACGGCGTCGAGCTGCAGCTCATTTTTGAACATGGCCACGATGGGGATGGAGCCACCGCCCCGCGTGGGAATGGGGCGCTTGCCAAAGGTGGTTTCCATGGCGTCGGCGGCGGCTTTGTAGGCCACCGAGTCGGTGGGCGTGACGACGGGCTCGCCGCCGTGGTGGGGCTTCACTTTCACGACGACGCCCTGCGGGGCGATGCTTTCGAAGTGCTTTTGGAACAGCTGGCTGATTTCGTCGCTGGTCTGGTGGGGCACCAGGCGCATCGAGATTTTGGCGAAGGCCTTGGAGGCAATGACGGTTTTGGCGCCTTCGCCGGTGTAGCCGCCCCAGATGCCGTTCACATCAAGCGTGGGGCGGATGCTGGTGCGCTCGATGGTGGTGTAGCCTTTCTCGCCGTAGGTGTCGGGCAGGCCGATGCTTTGCTTGAACTCGTCGTCGTTGTAGGGCGCCTTATTCAGCTCGGTGCGCTCGTCGTCCGAGAGCACGGCCACGTTGTCGTAGAAGCCGGGGATGGTGATATGGCCGTTGGCATCGTGCAGGCTGGCAATCATCTCGCAGAGGGCGTTGATGGGGTTTTGCACGGCGCCGCCGTAGAGGCCCGAGTGCAGGTCGCGGCCGGGACCGGTCACCTCCACCTCGTGGTAGCTGAGGCCGCGCAGGCCCACTTCGATACTGGGCACGTCGTTGGCGATGATGCCGGTGTCGGAGAGCAGCAGCACGTCGGCGCGCAGCTTGTCGCGGTTGGCGCGCACGAACAGCTCCAGGTTCACGGAGCCGATTTCCTCCTCGCCTTCGAACATGAACTTGATGTTGCAGGGCACGCCGCCCTGGCCGTCGCGCATCATCATCTCGAAGGCCGCCACGTGCATGTACACCTGGCCTTTGTCGTCGCAGGCGCCGCGGGCGTAGATTTTTTCGTCTTTAATCACCGGCTCGAAGGGCGGCGAGGTCCAGAGCTCGTAGGGGTCGGCGGGCTGCACGTCGTAGTGGCCGTACACGAGCACGGTGGGCTTGTCGTCGCCGGCGCGGTATTCGCCATACACAATGGGGTTGCCGGCGGTGGGGCACAGCTCCACATCCTGCACGCCGGCGGCTTCGAGGCGGGCTTTGAGGTAGTCGGCGGCTTTCAGCACGTCGCCGTGAAACTTGGGGTCGGCCGAGACGCTGGGGATGCGCAGCCAGTCTTTCAGCTCTTCGAGAAAGCGGGCCTGGTGGTCGGTGAGGTAGGTGGGCTGGGCCATTTTTGGGAGGTTTGGAGGTGTTGGGTGGGGTAAAAATACGGCGCGGCCGCTGGCCGCAGTCTGAAGGGAGCGCCGCGACCGTGGCTGCTGACCGGTAAGTGGCGGGAGTCTCCAGACTCTCTGCCGCGTAGCGGCAAGCTCGCGGCGGGGCTTTCGGCGCGGGGCCAGATGGCCGCTGCGCGGCCGTGAGTTACAAACTCACCCCACTCCTCGGCCAGCAGTCACGGTCGCTACGCTCCCTTCAGACTACGGCCAGCTACTTTCGCCCCTACAACTTCGAATCCAGCGTCAGCTCGCGCACCATTGTTTGGCCCAGCGGCCACAGCTCGGCCCACTCCTTTTCCGGGCCTTCAAATACCAGCAGGTACAGCGTATCGGTTTTGCCATTGGCCATTGCCAACTGATACACCATGCGCGGCTCGGCGTCGGGCAGGGCTTCGCGGTAGCGCACCCAGCGCAGCGCAAGCGGCCCCTCGGTGCGGTGGCCCTGCTCCTGCTGCCGCTGGCCCTGGCCGAAGCCGGCGCGCAGCATCAGCCGCTCGGCGTAGGCGGGGGCGGGCAGCCTGGTGTATTTCTTGGCCCGGCGCACTACGTGCAGCGACAGCCCGGCCTGGTACTGCCCGCTCTCCCCCATCTGGTCCTGCGTGAGGTAGTAGGTGAGGTTGTTTTTCTGCACCTCGGGCCGGAAATACCAGCCGTCGGGCAGCAGCAGGGCGGCCCGCGCCTCGGGCAGCGGCTGCCAGTGGAAGCCCGCCGGCGGCTCGGCCAGGGGCGTGTCGAGGCGCTGGGCGCGGGCGGGCAGCGTCAGCAGCAGTGCCAGGATGGCGAGTAAGTAGCGCATACCCGGAAGTTACGGCGCGGGCGGCAACGGGGCCAGCAGTTCTTCCAGTAGCTCGCACTCGCGCTCGAGCCCGGCAATGCGGGCCTGGAGCAGACGCTGGGGGCCGGCGCCGCAGGTATAGAGCAGCGCCACCTCGGCTTCCTTTTCAAAAAGGTCGAGCCAGGCGGCGGCCAGGTCGGGGCTTGGGTCGGGGCCGGTCCAGGGCAGCAGGGTGGGCAGGGCGGCTCGGCGGGCCTCGTAAGGTTTGGCCTTTTCCTGCATGTCGGCCAAGTCGTATTGCAGGTTGCGGATGCGGTGGCGGCAGTCGCGCACGCGGTCCTGCAGCGGCTGGGCAGCGGGCGGCAGGGGTGGCAGCGGCGGCAGGCCGGGTAGCGAGTCGCCGGTAAGGGGGTCGAGGGCTTTACCGATAGCCGCCAAGGTAAGGCGGCGGCTGCGCTCCCAGTAGCCCTCCCGGATGGAAGGAGGGCGGCGACCCGTTTCGCTCTCGGCAATGCTGGAACGGGCCTGCCCCAACCAAATGGCAAACTGCTGCTGCGTGTCGCAAGCAAAAATGTCGCAACTCAGCTTGCTTCATTTACGCAGCAAGATAATTCGCCTACTTGCGCCTGCGTCTAAGGAATTTCGAAGCATTCGGCATCCTGTTTCCGCCTGGTCTTTCCTTACCAAATTATGCGCTCGATACTTCTGTTGCTGGCCGCAACTTTTCTACTCCTCTTCCACGGGCAGGCTCAGCCGCTACAAGGCGGCTTTATCACCGAACAAGGCAAAGCGGAGTTCTGGATGCACTCGGATTTCTTTTGGTTTAACAATGGGCGTTTTGTTTATCACAACGACAGGGGGCGGTACGGAGGCGGCACGTTTCAACTGGCTGGCGACAGCCTCATTTTGCAATTTGACACCTGGACGAAGCCTCCCCTACCCATCCGTATCGACACCATTGCACCTATCCCAGGGCGGCTCACCGGTATCCGGGTGCGGGTGCTGGATGAAGGCAACCAGGAAGGACTGCCTGGCACAAGTATTAGCAGCACGACGCATCCGGACGTCAGCACCGCTACGAATATGGACGGGCAGGCGTACTTGAACTATACCCCAACTGCCGGCGACAGCATCCGGGCACACTACCTCAGCTACGAGAAGGTCACCTTCGCCACCATGCCCGGTGACAACCGGGAATATACCATCTCACTACGCCCCCAAAGCAGCCGGATGCCCAGTGGCACCCAAAAAGTCTATTTGCTAGAGCGTCGGGGCTCAAGGCTACTTATGCAAATGGCTTATCCTTTCACTGGTCTGGAAGAGCATTACCGCCCCCTATCGGCACGCAAAAGCCGTCAAATGCTGCGGTGGCACCGCCGCCACTTGCCCAACTACTAGCAAACCCTCTACTTCTTCCCCCACAGCGGCACCCTGCTCTCGGTGCCACTCCGCAGCCGCCCGATATTAGCCCGGTGGGTGTAAATAAGCAGCCCCGCCAGCACGAAGCCGAAGCCAATCATGAAGCCCGGGTATTGCCGGGGATAGAACGGCGTGCCCGGCAGCAGCTGCAGCAGCGCGAAGGCCACGCCCGCCGTCATGCTGCTCAGCGACACGTAGCGCCAGATGCTTAGCATGAGCAGAAATACCAGAATGCACACGCCCACCGTGGCCGGGGCCACGCCCAGCATCATGCCCAGGATGGTGGCCACGCCCTTGCCCCCCCGAAACTGCGCAAACACCGGGTAGATGTGCCCCACCACCGCCAGCGCCCCGCAGGCCAGCTGCACAAACACCAGGTAGGGCGCCAGGCTCGCGTCGTGGTTTATCAGCCAATGCGGCAGCCCGTAGGCCGCCACGAAGCCCTTCAGGGCATCCACCAGCAGCACGAAGGAGCCCGCTTTTTTGCCCAGCACCCGGAAGGTATTGGTGGCCCCGGCATTGCCCGAGCCGTGCTCGCGGATGTCTTTTAAATCGAAAAACCAGCGGCCCACCCACAGCGCCGTGGGGATGGAGCCGAGCAGGTAGGCCAGGAGGAGGGTGGGTATCAGAAGAAGCATGAAATTAGAACGAAAACTCCCCTCCTTGGAAAGGAGGGGATGTGAGCTGCGCTGAGCAGCGAACGGGGGTGGTTGAACCGGTCGCGCCGCTGGAACGACTCGCGGGGGAAACGGGAATAGCGAATAAGGCCGCAAATAAGCGCCAAATGGCACATGAATGCGCAAACGGCGCGACCGGGCGAACCACCCCCGTTTTCGCTACGCGAAAACTCCCCTCCTTTCCAAGGAGGGGAGCTTGTCGTGCTATCAGCCGCCGCCGAAGGGGTCGTTTTCGGCTTCTTTCTTCTTCTTCTCCTCCTCCTTCTTCTGCTTCTCCTCCTCTTTCTTGAGGCGTTCGGCTTCTTTGGCGGCGGCGGCGGCCGCTTTCTCCTCCTCCTTTTTGGCGGCGGCGGCGGCTTTTTCGGCTTCCTTGGCGGCGGCGGCAGCTTCCTTCTTCAGGTGCTCTTCCTCCTTTTTGTCGGTGGCCGGGGCGGCGCCGGGCTCGGTGGTGGCCGGGTCGGGCGTGGCCGGAGCCGGGGTGGCGGGCGCAGGCGTAGCGGGGGCCGGAGTCGGCGCCGGGTTATCGGCGGGCTTGTCCTTGGTCTTCACTTTTTTCACCGGTTCCTCGGCCGGGGCGGCCGTGGGGTCGGTTATTTCACCACCGCCGAAGGGGTCGTCGTCCTTGGCTTTCTTCTTCTTTTTGGAAGGCGCTTCGACGGGGGCGTCGGTGGGGGCATCGGCGCTAGGCTCGGTGGTAGCGGCGTCGGCATCCTTCGCCTTTTTCTTCTTGGCGGGCTCCTCGGCCACGGGCGCGGGGGCCGTGGGGTCGGTGATTTCGCCACCGCCGAAGGGGTCGTTATCCTTGGCCTTCTTCTTCTTTTTGGAGGAAGTAGTGGCTTCGGTGGGCGCGTCGGCGGGCGGCGCGTTCGGGTCCGTCACTTCGCCCGAGCCGAAGGGGTCGTCGTTCTTGCCCTTCTTCTTTTTCTTGCCACCGGCGGCATCCACGCCGGGCTCGTCCGACTTGGGCGGGGCGGCCGGGCGGGCCGCCAGCTTGCCGCTCTGGCCCAGGTAGTCGCGCTGAAAGTGCGAGCGGAAATTGTCCACGTCGGTGAATTCGCCCAGGTAGGCACCGTAGGTGGTGGCAGTGTTGTAATCGCCCTTGGTTTTGCCCAGCTCGGCGTCGAACACGTCGTTTTGCGACTTCGCCAGCAGCAGGTTGTTCGAGTACTTAATGTAGTACCACACCTGCGGCTCGGCCTCGATGTAGATTTCGACCCAGTCGGCGGCGTTGTCGCGCTTGATTTCCACGTAGCCGTCCACCAGGGCGTTGAGGGGGGTTTTGCCCACGCCCGCCAGCCCCAGCTGGCCTACCGAGTACCAGGCCCGGTTTTTCTCGCTCCAGCGCAGATTCACCTTGCTCAGCAAAATCGTATGGCTGAATTTAGGCGAGAGCTTCATCAGCGGCTCCGCGGTCTGGCCCTTGCGCATGGTGTAGGCCTCCACGCCTTTCGAGCCCAGAAACTCGCCCAGCTTGTAGAGCTCGTTGGTGCCGCCATCGAGCGCCTCGGGCGAGTTTTTAGTGATGCTGGCCAGCTCCGAGCCCATCGCGTCGATGGCCTTGCCGGGCATGTTGATGTCGATACCCAGCAGCACATCGGCGTTGTAGCGGGCGCTATCGGGGTTGGCGGTGCCCACGCCGCTGCCCACCATCTTGTAGTCCTTGGTGCCCTTGATGAAGCTCATCGGCCCGCGGAAGCCCAGCTGGCTGGTCGAGTCGGAGTACGTCAGCACGGCCCCGTCGTAGATGTTGGGGTCGTAGGCATCGTGCCGCGAGATGGTAAAGATGCCCTTGCGGTCGTCGTAGCGCAGCTCACCATCTACCGAGAACAGCGGGAAGTCGGTGCTATTGGGCAGCGTCGACACGTAGAGTGGATACACCTTGTTCGACACGTCGGACACGTAGAGGCCGGTCAGGAGCGGCGTGCCGTCCTCGGCCTTGGGGTCGCGCAAAGTCAGGCTGATGTTCTTGGGGTCGATAGAATCCTTCACGGCAAACCATTCGGCATTGGCCCGGCTCTTGCCAAACTGCAGCTGCACCTGGCCGTCGAAGATGAGGCCGCGGCGCTGCGAGTTCAGCTTCACGTCGCCCCGGTAGCCGATGCGCGGCGCCAGCTGGAAGGGGTTCTTGCCGTCCACCACGCCGGTGGCCACGGTAGCCACGGCCGGCGGGTTCTCGGGGTCAATTTTGACCGGCTTGCCCTTCTTATCCACAAAGGCGCTGGAGTCCGACTCGAAGCCGCCGAACTTGATGTCGTAGGAGCCGCGCACGGTCTTGAAGCTATACTGCGCGTCGCCGGTGAAGGCCTTTTTCGACAGCACCTTGATGTTGCCCTTGTAAAGCTGGTGGAACTTGGCCAGCGAGTCGAGCTGCACCTTGGCGTTTTTGAAGGGCTTCAATTCGCCCTTCGCCAGCACGCTCACGCGGCCCGAGTCGGGAATAATCCAGGCGTCAGCCGAGGCCACGTAGGGCACCCCGCTGGCTTCGAGGCGGTACTTGGCGAGGTCGTACACCCCGGTAGCCGCCTTGAATTTCAGGCCTTCCTGGTTGGGGTTAGTAGAGTAAAAGTAGGCGCTCGACGAGTCGGCGGCCGAGGCGCGCTTCAGCTCCACGCGCTTCTTCTTGAAGTCCCAGCGCCCGCCGCTCAGGCTGGTCTTAAACTGCGAGTACGGCAGGTCGATGTTCGACTTGCGGCCCTCCTCGCCGTTGAAGTCGGCCACGCCCTTCTTCATGTCGTAGTCGAACGACACGTTGTTGGCCGTCAGGGCGGGCTTGTTGGCCTCGGCCGACTTAATGGCCAGCGTGGCCTGCTTGCCCGAGTAGCTGTCGGTCTTAAACGTCATGTCGGGCGACTTGATGAACGACTGCGGGCCATCCAGGCGCCCTGAGCCGCCCGCGCCCTTCGACGTGAGCAGGGCCGTGCCCTTGAAAGTGTAGGCCGTTTTGGCGGCCGCGTTTTCGTACAGCTTCACGGCCTCGCCGCTGGCGGGCGTGGTCAGGTACATCGAGTCCTGGCGCACGTTCCAGTTCATGGCGTAGCCGGCCGGCAGCACCATTTTGGGGATGTCGACGCCCGGCCCGGTCTTGGCCGCGATGTTGCCGGTCTTGCCGATGGCCACCACCGAGTCGCGGTAGAACACAAACTGGTCCGAATCGAAGGTGCCCGAGCCGTAAGTCACCTTGCCATCCACCTGCAGGCCCTTGCCGTCGAGCCTCACCTTACCCGTGGCGCGGCCCCGACCCTTATACAGCGGGAAGCCTTCCTTCGGAATATCGTACACAAAGCCCAGCGAGCCGTCGGGCTGCGTCGTGAGCTTGGTTTTGATGTCGGGCAAAATCCCGCCGCTCTTAAACGTACCATCAAAGCCCGAGGCCGTTTTGCCGATGCCGTTGAGCGAGTCGAGCTTGAAGGGCGGAATGTCGAACACCATCGTCGAGTCGTAGGCGCCGCCCAGCACGTCCTGCTTGCCGAAGTACACGTTGGCTCCGCTTTTCGAGTCGAACGACGGGAAGTTGGGCTTTTTCTTGCGGCCCGACTTGTTTTTGGGGTCGTTGATGTACAGGCGGCCCTCCGACACCTTGCCCTTGTTGGTGAGGGCAAAGTCGGCGGTTTTAGTGTCGCCCTTGGCAGCTTTCTTATTGGGGCTGCGAATCACGATGGAGTCGATTTTCATCATGTCCACGTAAAAGCCCTTGTAGTCGAACTTGAATTCGCGCCCCTTGAAGCGCATGGCCGAAGCCACCACCAGGCCGCTGAAATCGATGTTGCGGTTTTGCTGAATGCGGATGCGCCCGCTGTCGGGCTGCACGAACACGGTAGCCGAGTCGTCGGAGAAGTTGAAGCGGTCGACCCCGCGCACCAGCAGTTCGTTGGTGTTGAGGTTGAGCGTGGCATTTTTGCCCGAGCCCGACAGCGACTTGATGGCGATGTGGTCGTAGTCCTGCTTGTTGCGGGCCGAGGCCACGTAGTGCGCGCCCTTGGGCAGCATGGTCACGTCGCCGGTCTGGCCGTTCCAGGTCACGTAGCCGTCGCGGGCCAGGCCGGCCATGGCCGTGGCCAGGTTGGCCTCCGAAATCTGGGTAGCCTCGTTAATCTGCTTGATGTTGGCCGTTTTGCCACCGCCGTGGTCGGTGAGGTAGCCCGCCAGCATCTGCAGCGGGTGAAACTTGTTGATGCTCTTGAGCTGCTGGTAGCGGGTGTTGGTGAAGAAGTCGCGGCTCTCGAAGTTGGCGGTCTGCTGGTTTTTGGCCGACAGCACCGAGAATTCCACCTCGGGCTTCTGCAGGTCCCAGGTCAGCATCTCGGTATTGATGTCGAGCTGGTGGTAGGAGTCGATGTAGGGCGTGTTCTTGTACATGCCCTCCTCGCGCAGCAGCTTGAGGCGCTTCTTACCCTTTTCGTACTTGAACAAGGCGCCCGGGTGGGTGATGGAATCCTTGGCCCCCTCGTAAATAACCACGCTGGCGCGAGTGGCCGTGATGAGCGAGTCGCCCAGCACGTAAGCCTTCGAGGCGGCCTTAAACTTCGGCTTGCCGTCCATGCTCACCGTCACGGTGGAGGGCGACATATCGAGCGCCGCGCTGAGCATGCGGCTGCCCGCCAGCGTCAGGCCGCCGGTGTACTTAATGTTGTCGCCCAGTGTTTTGATGCGGGCGTTATTGGTCAGCGAGATGAAACGGGGGTAGCCGTTGTCGGCCGCACCGGGCTTTTTGCGGGTGCTTTTGTAGCTCAAGGCGCCCTTCACGGGGGCTTCCAGCAGGGCCGGGTAGGTCAGCGTCATGGGCTGGGCCGAAAACTCGGGCTTGCCCATGTCGAAGTCGAAGCCGGCGAAGTCGGCCGTCACCGGGTCGCCCTTGATGTTCCAGGTCATCTGCCCGCTGGTGCCGATGAAGCGGTTGGAATTGGGCACCACCGAGCCGCTCACCTTGCGGATAAACACCGAGTCGCCGGCCGTGGCCATAAACAGGTCGGCGTCCTTAATCACCATCACCGCGCCGCGGGCCGGCGGCGCGTAGTAGTTTTCGTAGGGCGATGGCGCCTCGAAGCCGCCACCCGACGACCCGGAGCCGGAGTCGAACCCGGAGCTGGCGTCGAAGTCGGCCTTGCTTACTACCGGGTCGGCGGCTTTGGCGGCGGGGGTTTTGGCCGCCGTTTTGGCGGGGGCTTTGGCGGCGGGCTTGGCCGGGGCTTTCTTTTTTACGGGCGTGCCCCAGCCGTCGTCGTCGCCCCAGCCGCCGCCCGAGGGTGACGACCACAGGTCGGCCGTATCCCAGCCGCTGCTGGCTTTTTTGGGCGCGGCTTTCTTGGCCACGGGCTTGGGGGCGGGCTTGGCCGCCGGTTTTGGGGTCGGTTTGGGCGCGGCCGGAATTTCCTCTTCCTTCTTCGGTGCCGGCGTGGGGCTGCCAAAATCGAAGCTTCCCTCGGGCGCCGTGATGGCCGAGTACGTGAACGACACCGTGCCGCCAATCGAGCGTAAGGAGTTGAAGCCCGAGCGGTAGAGGTAGCCGGTGGAGAGGAAGCGGCTGCTGCTGGTCAGGAATTTCTCGGTTTCGGTTACGGCTTCCTTGTCCAGGGTCTGGTTCAGCACGTCGAGGTACTGGTCCATCTGCTGGTCGCTGAGCTTGGCCACGTTGGCCCCGCCCACGATGGCCGTGAACATGGCTTCGAAGTGCGGCCGCGGCCGGAACTTCTTGGTGAGCATGGTTTGCGAAATGGCGATGATGCGCGCCTGCTGCGAGGCCGTGAGGCGGTTGCTGCCCCAAAGCTCCTTGAGCTTGGCGGCGCTGCTTTTGGCGGCAGCGTTGTTGGTGGTGGCCATCATCAGCTGCACATCGTCGATGTACTTGGCCGGGTCGGTGGCGAGCTTGCCGGTGTACTTGGTGGCGGCGGGCGGCGGGGCCTTAGCCCCGGCCGGGGCCGCCGTGGGCGGTGGCGTGGTTTGGGCCGAGGCCGGCAACACGCCGCTCATCAGGGCACTCAACCACACTATCGCAACAGCAAAACGCTTCATAGAGAACAATTTCGGGGACACAGCCGGGGTGGTCGGCCGCGTTAGGGCTACAATTTCGGGAATAGTCGGCACATTATGGCCGCCGGGCCGGGGCCATCCGTACGCTTGCCAACGCGGCTGGCGGGCATTTCATTCAACACCAAGCCGCTGTCCCGGTCCGACGCCTACGGCGTCGGACCGGTTATCATCAGCGCTTTCGAATAGGCTTATAGGCTGAATACCGGACAGCCGGCAACCAGTCGGACGCCTACGGCGTCGGACTGGTACATTACAATCCGCCCTAAAAAAGTTGAGGCCGACTGTGATTAGCAGCCGGCCTCCGGGAATCTCTCACCAAACCCGTTTTCCTTTGTAACGTGGCTTTCAGTGCCAGCGTTTACTTAATTTCTTTGTCCGTTGCGGTATCAGCCGCTGGAGAATGACACAAAATTAGCCTATCGGGCTGCTTCGGGTAGCTTTAAATCGACAGGATGTATTTTTAACACGGCCAACGCCCCCTTTTTAACCGGTGAACGCACTAACGGCTGGGCTGCAAAGTTAGTATAATGTGGCCAGATATCGCAACTCGTCCTGCAATTCAGCTTCGGGGTGCAGGGCGTGCAGGCGGGTGAGCTGCCCGGGCGTGAGCACGGAGCGGAGGGCGGCGGTGAGCTCGGCGGCGGTGGTGATTTTGGCGGGGTGGCGCTTGAGGGCCTGCTCCACCTGCAGCGCCTGCTGGTCGGGCAGCTCCAGCATGTTGATGAGGAAGCGCAGCAGCGGGCGGGGCGCGGCGGCAAGGGGCTGGCCGGGCACGGCGCGTTCGGGTTCGGAATGCGCGGCGGCGGGGCGGGCGGCTAAGAGGGCAATAAGGACGAGGAAACCAAACATCAACGCTTTCATGGCAAAGGGGCTGTGAAGTGAAACGAACCGAACAAATGAGCCGTTCACCGGGCCGGCGGCTCAGGGCCAGCGGGGTGACGACTTGAAGATGGTTTATTTCAATGCCCACGTCAAGGAAGAGTGGATGGCTGGGAAGTGGGGGCCACTAATGGGAGAATTGGGTCGGTGAAACTGGGATTGGAGGATTCGTCGGGTGGATTGGGGGGATTGGTCGAACCAGCACGTCATCCTGAGCCGTAGCGTAGCGCAGGCGGAAGGACCTCGCCCGCGCCACATGCAGCCGTAATTTCTTTTCGTTAAAACGATTGGAATTACTACCCCAAAGAAGCGGGCGAGGTCCTTTCGCCTCCCTGCGGTCGGCTCAGGATGACGTTCTTTTTTTTGTTCCTGTTCCCTCCTCCCCTACAGCTTTTTCAGGCCGGCCAGGGCGGTGGCGTCGCCGGGGCGGATGAGCAGCACTTTCGTGTAGAGGGCTTTGGCTTCGGGTTTCTTACCCAGGTTGAGGTAGGTCCAGGCCAGGGAGAGGTTGGTGTCGTAGTCGAAGGGGTAGAGGTTGACGACGCGCTCGAAGTAGCGGGCGGCTTTGTCGTAGGCTTTGCGGTTGAGGAAGATGACGCCGGTCCAGTAGTTGGCCTGGGTGTTCTGGGGGTCTATTTTGAGGATGTCGGTGTAGAGGGCCAGCATTTTCTCGACCTGGGCCAGGGCGTTGAGCGGCTTGATGAGGCCGAACTTGGGCTCGATGGCGTAGGGGCGTTGCTCGACGGCCTTCTGGTAGTAGCTGGCCGAGGTGGTGTAGTTTTTACCCAGGAAGTAGAGCCAGCCGAGGCGCAGATTCTGCTCGTAGGTGCCGGTGTAGGTGGTGCGCAGGGGCGCGATGGCGTCGGCGTAGTCGCCCTTGGTTTCGGCGGCGTAGCTGGTGGCGAAGGCGGCCGAGAGGTCGGTTTGGGCCGGGGCGGGCGCGGCCAGCAGCAGGGCGGCGGCAACGAGGGCGGGCTTTACCAGGTCCATGCGAGCGAAGTAGTGAGCGAAAACAGGTTGTAGGTGCCGGGGGTGGCGTATTGGTAGCGCTGCTCAGCCAAATAGTGCAGGCGCAGCAACAGCGAATGCGGCAACAAGATATGCAAACTGGCCCCGGCGCGGCGCCCTAGCGGGTCGAGCAGGTTGTAGACGTAGGTGCCGTCGGCCTCGGCCAGCACGGGCACGCGGCCGGCGCTGCCGTAGGCCTCCAGCCAGAGCCAGCGGCGCAGCTGGGTGCCCAGGCCGAGCTGGTAGTTGGGGTAGCGGCGGCCCTGCGAAAACACCACGTTGAACTGCCCGAAGGGGTACAATTTAAGGTTGCCCAGCGGGTAGGCGACGAGGCGCAGGCTGGTTTGGGCTACGGGCTCGGCGGTGAGGCGGCCGGCGTAGGCACTGGCCTGGGCCTGCCAGTAGGGGCGGGTATAGTGCAGGGCGGCCAGGCCGAGGTGGCCGGGGTAAAACGCAGTGCCGAAGTAGCTGTGCAGGTAGTGGTAGCCGAGCTTGGCGCGCCAGCGGGCGTCGAGCTGGTAGCCGAGCAGGGCGGCGTATTCGCCCTGGCGCACGCTGTAGTCCTGCGAGCGGGGGCGGCCCTGGTCGAAGCGCAGCAGCTCGACGTGCTGGCCGTAGTAGCTGAGGCTCTGCAGCAGGCTGAGGTGGGAGCTGAGGCGGCTGCCGAGGCCCAGGCGGGCGTAGCCGGCGTTGCCGCGGAAGCGGCTGGTGGTGGTCTGGCCGCTGAGCTCGACGTCGGCCGAACTGACCAGCTGGCGGGCGCCGAGGTGCCAGCGCTGGCGCAGCGAGTCGCGCAGGCCGGGGGCGACGGCGGCGGCCAGCTCGCGCTGGCCCAGCGCGAGGTAGGCCAGCGCGAGGCCGGTGCGGGCGAGGGTGTCGGCGGCGTTGTCGCGCAGGGCGGCGGCGTAGTGGCGCAGGGCCCGGGCGGGGCGGCCGCGCAGCTGCCCGGCCAGCCCAAGGCGGCGGCGCAGGGTGGGGTAGTCGACGCCGAGGCGCAGGGCGGCGCGGCCCACCGAGTCGAGGGCTTGCCAGCGGTGCTGGGTTAGCAGGGCGTGGGTGAGGCTGTCGGTGTAGGTGAAATCGAGCAGGCGCTGGGCGGCGGCGGGGCGGGCCAGCAGCAGGAGCAGCAGCAGGGCGCAGATGTTTCTCATGCGCCGCCGGGGCTGAAGGTGAGGGTGCATTCTGCGCCATTGCGCGTGAGGCGCAGGCTGGCCAGGCGGCCGTCGTGGATTTGTAATTCGGCTGCCTGCAGCAGCTGCTCGCGGCCGAAGGCGCGCACGGTGGCGCGGCTGCGCAGGCACTGGCGGCGGCCTTCGGGCGGGGCCGGGCGCAGGCAGAAAGTGGGCTGCACGAAGCGGTGGAAGGGCGCCAGCAGGTCCTGGGCGGCTTTCAAGAGGGGGTTGCGCAGCACGGAGAGGGGCAGCACGTCGCGGGTTTCGGCGGGGGTGGGCTGAATGAGCGGGACGCGGTAGGCGGCCAGGTAGAAGGCGTAGAGCCAGGCGGTTTCGGGGCCGTAATAGGCGATGCAGTAGAAGACGGCGTCGTCGCTTTCGAAGTAGGCCACGGCGCCGGTGCGCTGGCAGCGGAGGTAGCGCAGGTTGTAGGCGTCAGTGAAGACTTCCCAGCTTTCAATAGGTGAATGGGTGGATGGGTGGATGGGTGAATGGGTTTGCTGCACCTGCAGCACGGTGCCGGGGGACAGGCGCAGGGCCTGGCTGAGGGGGCGGTTGGGGGTGGGCGGGCTCACGGCGTCGCCGGCGGCGGGCACGGCGAAGTGGCGCAGCTGGGGGGTAGCGGGCCGCGCTCCGTGGGCAGAGGGGAAGCCCAATGGTGGTTCGATGATGCCAAGGAGTGTTAGGGCATGGTCGAAGGGTGTTTTGCTTCGCTCGAATGGTGTTTTGCCGCCGCCAAGGGGTGTTTTGTCTTCCCCGAATGGTGTTTGGCTTCCGCCGAATGGTGTTTGGCTTCCGCCAAGTGATGTTTTTGTAAAGTCGGGAGGTGTTTTGGTAATGCCGAATGGTGTTTGGGGTCGGTCAAGTGCCGTTTGGGCAAGGTCGGATGGTGTTTTGCCTCCGCCAAGAGGTGTTTGGCCTGGCTCGAATAGTGTTTCGGCTATGTCGAATGCCGTTTCAGGAGCAAGAATAGCGTTTGGGCTATGCCAAGTGCCGTTTGGCGAAGCCAAGTGCCGTTTGGGAAGGCCAACTGGTGTTGCCGAAGCGGCTTTTGCCAGAAAATAGGCCAGCGGATAGGCCAGCGTACGCGAGCCCACGAAGGGCGTGGCCTGCACCTGGAAGTGCAGATGCGGCTCGGGCGAGCGGCCCGAGCTGCCGCAGTAGCCGACGAGGTCGCCGCGGCGCACGGCGTCGCCGGGCTTGAGGGGCACGGAGTGGGGGCGCAGGTGCGAGAGCTGGGTGTAGAGGCCGGGGGCGTGGCGCAGCACGACGGTGTTGCCCCAGTTCTGGCGCAGGTTTACTTCACCGATGGGGTTATTCTCAATGTGTTGGACGACTTCTTCGACCACGCCGTCGGCGGGGGCCAGGACGGGCTTGTTGTAGGCGTAGTAGTCGGTGAGGGTGAGGCCGGCGCCGGCATAGGTGCGGCCGTCGGCGTCGGTTATCACGAAGTCGAGGGCCTGGCCCCAGTCGCCCTGGTGGGTGGGGTTGGCGTCGTCGTAGCCCTGCGAGCAGCGCCACTCGCCCAGGAAGGGCAGGGTGAGCGGCAGGTACAACTGATGTTGCAGCCGGATGCGGTCGGTGTGGTAGGCGTAGAGGTTGCGCTCGGGCGAGTAGCGCTGCACGGGCGTGAGCACGAGGCCCGGCCGGGGCCGCTCGCGCAGCAGCAGAGCGTAAAGTACCAGCAGCGCGCCCAGGCAAAATGGCAGCGAAAACACCGACAGCCCCGCCCGGCCCAGCAGCGTGCTGAGCCCCGCGAGCAGCACGGCGGTGAGCGGCACGCTGCCCAGCGCCAGGGCATACGAGCCCGCCGAGGGGATGACGAACACGCCGCCCACGGCCAGGGCCGTCATGATGTAGTTGGCCCCCAGATTATAGGTTTCGGACTCGCCCGGCAGCGTGCCGGTGAGCAGCGCCAGCCCATACGCCCCCCCAAACGCCAGCCCCGACAAAGTGAAGGCAATGCGCGAGTGCCACAGCAGCCCCAGCGCCACCAGCAGCCCGGCGGCGGCGCTGTCCTGCAGCAGCACCGAGCTCAGGGCCCGCAGGTAGGTGCCCAGCAGCGGCGGCCAGGCCCACTCCCCTACCCAGCGCGCGGCCGATACGAGCGGCGCGCCGCCCAGGGCGTACACGTCGTTGAGCCAGTAGATGCCGCGCTCGCTCAGGCCGAGCTGCGGCAGGCGGGCGGCCACCGGCAGCAGCAGCCACAGCACCGCCACGAAGGGCAGCGACAGCGGCGGCAGGCCGCGCCCGCCCAGCCAGCCGCCCAGCGCCACGCTCAGCAGCAGCGCCAGCAGGGCGCCCACCCCTATCAAACCCAGCAGGCCCCAGCCGGGCTGGTAGAGGGCGCTCAGGCAGAGGCCCACCAGCAGGGCGTTGAAGCTGTAGGCGCCGAGGTCGGTCAGCTCCTGGTTGAAGCCGGCGAGGCGGGCCGTGCCCACGGCCAGGGCGGCCGCGCCCAGCCCCGCCAGCCCCGCCCAGGGCTGGGCGAAGGTGGCCAGCAGCAGCAGCAGCGCGAAGCCCCGATGCTGCGAGAAGAACAGCAGGCTGTAGCTGTGAAGGACGGCGTGGAGGAAGGATTTCACAAGAACGTTGTATTTAGAACGTCATCCTGAGCTGACCGAAGGGAAGCGAAAGGACCTCGCCCGCTTCGTTGTGGTGGTAATTTCAACTGGTAGTGATTACTGCTGCACGCGGCGCGGGCGAGGTCCTTTCGCTTCCCTTCGGTCAGCTCAGGATGACGTTCTGGATTTTCAGCGCAGGTGCCCCGGCACCTTTTCTAATTGCTGCAGATACGCCAGCGTCTCGGCCTCGCGCACCACATGCACTTCGCCTTGCATATCAATCAGCACCACATTCGGCCGCAGGGTGATAAACTGCTGCCACTGGCTCATATTATACGCCCCCACTTTGTGCACCACCAGCAGGTCGCCGGGGGCCAGCAGCGGCAGGCTGACGGCCTCGCGCAGCACGTCGATGTTCATGCAGAGCGGGCCGTAGAGGACGGTGGTTTCGGTTTGGGGCGAGTAGTCGCGGGTGGGGCTGATAAGGTGGTCGTACCAGTAGGAGGTGAAAAGCAGGTTCACGCCGAAGTCCACGATGGTGGCGCGGCGGCCGTCGGCGAGGCGCTTGGTGGCCAGCACCGAGCCCAGCAGGGAGCCGGCGTCATCCACCAGCACCCGCCCGGCTTCGAGGATGAGCAGGGGCAGCTCGTCGGGGCGGAAACCGGCGCCGAGCAGGGCCTGGGTGATGGCCTCGGCGTAGTCGTCGAGGGGCGGCACGGTGTCGGGGCCGGGGAGGTAGGCGCCTTTGAGGGTGTTGGTAGAGGGGAAGCCGCCGCCCAGGTCGAGGTACTGGATGGGGGCCTGCAGCTCGCGGGCGCAACGCTGGGCCAGGGCCGCCAGCTTGCCGGCGGCCACCCCGTAGGCCGCCGGCTGCAGCACGAAGGTGCCGATGTGGCAGTGCAGGCCGATTAATTCGACCCGGTCGGCGGCGGCGGCCAGGCGCTCTATCGCCTGCCAGGCCTGGCCGTTTTCGAGGTTGAAGCCGAACCGGTCCCACTGCGGGAAGGTGCCGGCGTCGAGGTTGATGCGCAGGGCCACGCGGGGGCGCTGCGGCAGGCCGGCGGCCAGCTCCAGCAGCAGGTGCAGCTCGTCGGCGTGGTCGAGGTGGATGACGGCATCGACTTCGGCGGCGCGGAGCAAATCGGCGCGGCGCTTGCCGGGGCCGTTGAAGAGAATCTGGTGGCCGGGCACGCCGTTGCCCAGCGCCTTTTCCAGCTCGAAGCCCGAGACGACCTCGGCCCAGGCGCCCTCCTGGTGGAAGACGCGGCACACGGCATTGAGGTAATTGGTTTTATAGGACCAGGCCAGCTGCACCTGCGGGTAGCGCGTGCCAA
This sequence comes from Hymenobacter aranciens, assembly GCF_030580865.1. Classification (GTDB taxonomy): domain Bacteria; phylum Bacteroidota; class Bacteroidia; order Cytophagales; family Hymenobacteraceae; genus Hymenobacter; species Hymenobacter aranciens. The sequence continues at coordinate 64,772 of NZ_JAUQSY010000014.1, forward strand.
AGGCCCGCACGGCGGCCTGGTAGTTGCGGCGCAGCTGCCGCTCGCTCAGCACGAACAGCGGCGAGCCGTAGCGCGCGGCCAAGGCCGTCACGGGCACGCCGTCGAGCTCGGTTACGGGCTGCTGGCCGGGGCGGGGCCCGAACTTGCTGGGCGGCCCGGCCGTGAGCTTGCGGATATGGGGCCGCTCGTAGGGGAGTTTCATACTACTGTCATGCTGAACGCAGTGAAGCATCTTTTCACGGCAGAACGATTATCAGGGTGGCTATTCAGTAGATTTTAATTACTGCGTCGGGCTGGCGTGAAAGGATGCTTCACTGCGTTCAGCATGACAGGTTTTCTATCAAAGTTCTCCCACGCTCGCCATCTGCTGAAAATCCGCATTATCCACCACCAAATCCCAGGCGTAGCGCACGAACATCTTCCCCACCGCGTACTCATTGAAATCACTTACCGCCTCCCCCCGCGCCAGCTGCAGCAGGGCAGCGGGCTGGTTGTGCCCCGCTCCCACCGCCAGGTAAATCCAGGCTGGGAAGCGCGGGTTGATTTCCATGATGAACAGCTCGCCCGCGGCCGTGCGCATCAGCTCCAGCTCGAAGCCGCCGCGCCAGCGGGTGGCGGCGGCAAAGCGGCGGGCCAGGGCGGGCAGCGCGTCGTCGGCGATGGTGATGCCGGCCCAGGCCTTGCCCTTGTCGGTGATGAAGAGCTTGCGCATGGGCACGGCCGAGAGCAGCCCGCCGCGCCCGTCGGCCAGCCCGGCCACGTTGATTTCCTGCCCGGCCACGAACTGCTGGGCCAGCACCGGCGCGCCCCAGCGGGCCTGCAGCTGCCAGAACGCCTGCTCGGCCTGGGCCGGGGTGTGGCACACGGTGGCGTCGTAGTAGCGGCCCTTCAGCACCAGCGGCCAGCCCAGTTGGGCGGCGGCTTTGGGAATATCAGCTACTCCAAAGAGGCGCATGTCGGCCGGCACTTGCAAGCCATGTTCGGCCCCGAAAGCGGCCAGGTTGAGCTTGTCGCGCATTTCGAGCTGGGCCGCCGTGGGCAAAAAGGTGTGAATGCCGTGCGCCGCCAGCTCCGGGGCCAGCCGGCCGAAGTTGTAGAGCTCGGCGTCGAAATTGGGGATGATGACGTCGAGCTGCTCGCGCTCGTGGATTTCGAGCAGGCGCGTCCGTAGTGCTGCCGTGCCGGCCGAGGGATAAGGCAGCTGGTAGCTGCGGGCGAACAAATCGGGCAGGTAGATGCCGGGCTCCAGCGCCTCGTAGCTCAGGCCGATGAGGCGCACGTCGTAGGCGGGGCTTTCGCGCAGGGCGCGGGCCACGGCCACGCCGGGGCCGGGACTGTCCACGGCATTGAGGCCGGTGAGGGCCACGGTGAGGCGGGGGCGGGCGGGGTTCAAGAGTCGAGCAAATCGTGCTGGCGCAGCTGGGCCACGAGGTCGTCCCAATCCTTGTCGAGCTGGTGGGCCTCCACCTCGTAGCGGGCCAGCACGGCGGTTTTGGCGGCCTCCGGAGCGGCGTCTTCCCGCAGCAAGCCCAGGATTTCGAGCGCCACCGGGTTGGCCGAGAAGGAGTCGCCGGTGGCAGGGTTGAAGAGCAGCCCGGCGGCGCTGAGGGCAATAGTGGGTTTGAGTTTCATTTAGTATTGAGTAGGTGGTATCGAGTAGTGAGAGCAAGTAGTGAGCAATAGGGTTGGCATCCTTTTGAATACTCACCACTCAACCCTATCTACTCAATACTAAACACGTTACGGCAGCACGTCCAGCCAGCCTTTGAGGCGGCGGCCGTCGGTGTAGGTAATGAGATAGTAGTAAGTGCCCGCCAGCCCGGCGCCGCCCCAGCGGAAGCTGCGCTCGCCCGACTGGTACACCTGCTGTCCCCAGCGCGAGAATATCTGCACCCCGGCAAAGCGCGATTCGCAGAGGTCGGCGGGCGGGGCGGGCAGCGTGAAGTAGTCGTTCAGGCCGTCGCTGTTGGGGGTGATGACGTTGGGCGGGCGGAAGGCCACGGTGTCCTGCGGCACCACCGCCACGAAGCGCACCAGCTGCGACTGCGGCAGCGGCTGGCACACGCCGTTTTCGGCGAGCTGGAAGCGCATCAGCAGCCCCTCGTCACGGCGCAGGGTCTGGCAGGTGGGCCGCCAGCGGAACGTGCCACTGGCGAGACTGAGGCCATTCTGGGCGCCAAACTCCATGCCCGCCGCCGCCAGGTCAAAATCCTGGGTGGCCGTGAGCGTGAGCGGGTCGGGGTCGGCATCGGTGCCGGTGAGGGTGGCGTCGTACACTTCGTTTATCCGCACGCGCACCACCAGCGTGTCGGTATCGGCCGGGGGCTGGCTGGCGAAGGTGCTGGAGAGCACCGGCGGCGCATTGGGCGGCAGTATCACCCTGAAGCGCACTATCTGGGTTTGCGGCTTGGGCTGGCACACGCCGTTTTCCGTAAGCTGAAAGCTGACCAGCAGGCCGTCGGCGGGGCGCAGGGTCTGGCAGGTGGGCTGCCAGCGGAAGCTGCCGCTGGCCTGCCCGGTGCCGTTCTGGGCGGTAAAAGTCATGCCCGCCTGGGCCAGATTAAAGTTTTGCCCCGAACTTAATACCAGCGGGTTGACATCGACATCAGTACCCGTAAGCGTGCCGGTGAAGGTGGCGCCGGCGGCTACGTGCACCTCCAGCGTATCGCCCGTGGCGCCGAAGGTGCTGCTGAGTACGGGCGCAATATTGCCGCCCGAATCGGCCGTGAAAGCCACCCGCACGGTGTCGCGCTTGGGCAGGCTGCAACCGTTGTCGGCCACTATCACATCGAGCAGATACACCTGGCCGTTGGTTTCGGCGCAGTCGGGGAAGCACAGCGTGGTGGTCAGCGTGTCGGGCATACCGGGGGTGCGGATGCTGCCAGTGCTGCTGCTGGTGAAGCTGGTGGCCAGGCCGGTAAAATTGACAGCGTGGGTACTGATTCTGAGGCGCGTGCTAGGGTCGGGGTCGGTGGTTTTGATGGTCAGGCAGCGGTTGCCGCCCAGCTTCAGGCGCAGCGTGTCGCGGCCCGGGCGGTAGGTGCCCGCGCCCGCCGACACCACCATCGAGGGGGTGGCATTGCGCGGGCAGTTCAGCACGTAAAGCTGGAAGTCGCGGCGCGTCTCCCCTATTTTCACGCCCGCCCGGTATTCCGCGCAGCGCACCCCAAACACAAACAAACCAATACTGGACGGCCGCACCGTGAGCCGCCCGGTCTGGCGGTCGATACCCAGCGGTGGCGAGCCGGGAATCTGGTTGGCCGTGCCCAGGCCCGCGTTCCAGTTTACCAGACGGTAGGGCGCGGGCGCGGCAGGCGGGGCCGGGTCAGCCGCGGTGGAGTACCCGTTCAGCGGCGTCACCATGTCATACACCAGCGAGTCGCCGTCCTCATCAGTGCCGCCGAAGTCGTAGTAAAACAGGTCGCCCAGGCAGGCATAGTCGCTCAGGGGCGGAAAAATCTGCGGGGTCGAATCGATGAATGGCTGGCCGTTGCGCGTCACGGGCGGAAATTCCAGGTAGAAGGTCTGCGCGGCCGCGCCGGGGCTGCGAATGTTGGAAATTGAAACGTTGCGGCAGCAGCGCTCGATGGCAACGTAGTAGCCCTGCGGACTATTATAAACCGCCGGGGCCAGCGTGACGGTGGTTCGGTAGACCAGCTTGCGGGTGCGCAGCGTGCCCACGGCACAGGCCGGGTCGGTATAATCTACAAACGTGTTGCTCGTGAGCGGCAGTATCAGGTTGGTTTTGCGGGCGTCGGTGGCTTTATCGAAAATGCTGGCCTGCATTTCCCGGTCGAGCGCCCCCGTGTTGCCATAGATGTCGTCAAAATACAGGTTCAGCGTCAGCGTATACTGGCTGCCGCTGCGGTGCTGCAAATCCAGCTCGCCGCCCACAATGTGCGTAGCCGAGGCACGGCCCACAATCAACAGCAAAAGCAATAGCAGACCAGTAAACCGGCTGAATACGGGGGCAGACATAACGTTGCAGGAGTAAGAATTAGACGCGTAGGATAGGGCGATAAGAACGGTGGTTTAGTGAAGATAATACGAATTGCGCAGCCGCATTTTGTGAAGTTAAAATTTAACGGTGAAGAGTTAAAATCCTGTTGTTTTAACTCTTCACCGTTAACCTTCTAGCTATTACCGCCGGTCGTGGTTGTATCGGCCGGCGTAGTGGAAGTGCCGCAGCCGCCGTGCTTGCCACTGGGCCGCACGTCGGTAGGCTGGCAGGAGCTCAGGGCCTGGCCGAGGCCCGCCAGCAGCAGCAGGCCGAAGCCCAGACGAAGAAAGGTAGTACGCATAAGAACAAAGAATTAAAGGGTTAAAAAAATCCGACCCACGGGCCGGCAACATCCATTTACAGATTGCCGCCCACCGGCAGGCCGCTGGGCACCCGGGCGGGCACCGTTTTATCGAAGCTGCTGCTGTTGAGCGCGCCCAGGAAGGCAATGATGGCCTCGGGGTCGGTCACGCGGGTGGGCAGCAGCGGGTCGCGCTGGCTGCGGGTTACGTGAGCGTTGAGTGGCGGCGCCTGGCCGCGGCCGGGGTCGTAGAAGCGCAGCACGGCGGGCAGGTTGGCCAGCTTGCCACTGTGCATGTAGGGCGCGGTGGCGGCCAGGTTGCGCAGACTGGGCGTGCGGAAGGCGTAGCTGCCGCCCTGCCCGGCATCGGAGGCGACATTCTTCTCGTTATCAACCACCCCCAGCACGTGGGTTTGGTAGTCGCTGAGCATGGGGCCGGTGTGGCATTTGGCGCAGCCGCTCTGCACAAAGGCGGTGAGGCCACGCTGCTGCTCGGCGCTAAGCGCGGACTTATCCCCGCGCAGGTACTGGTCGAAAGGCGTGTCGGCGTTCATGAGGCTGCGCTCGAAGCAGGCCAGCGCCCGGCCCAGGTTGATGGAGTCGATAGCGGCATCGTCGCCAAAAGCGGCTTTAAATAGCGGGCCGTATTCCGCAATGCCGCGCAGCCGGGCCACAATGGAATCCAGCGCCCCGGCTTTGGTCCAGACGGGGCCGCGCATTTCCTCCAGCGCAAGCAAAGGCCGTAACGCCTGGCTTTCGAGCGACCGTGCCCGCTCGTCCCAGAACATGGGCGCGGCGGCGGGCTGGCAAGTGCCATCGGGGGCTATACCGTTGAAAGCCACATTCAGCAGCGTAGGTGTGTTGCGCTGGCCGAAGGGAATAGTATTGGGCGAGCGGAAGTGCCGGGCGCTGCCCAGGCCCTGGCCGTTCACGCCCACGGCCAGGTCGAGGCCGTCGGCGTAGCCGCTGGCCGGGTGGTGGCAGCTGGCGCAGCTCACGTCGCGCCCGGCCGAGAGCACGGGGTCCCAGAACAGCGCCCGGCCCAGCGCCAGCTTGGCGGGGCTGCTGGGGTTGTCGGCGGGCGCGGGGGCGCTGAGGGGCAGGGCGCTGAAGCCGCCATCGGTGGCCGGGCTTTCTACCTCGCGCTGACATGCTACCAGCAGCAACATGCCGGCAGCCAGCACTAAAGCCAGCAAGCGAACGAGTACGGAGTAGGCCATGAGCAAATGCGTGGGCAGGGGCAGTGCCGCAAAACCGCAGCTTTTGTGCTTTCCCAAATTTGCCAGCTTTCCCCTCCTTTGGCAACTCCAATCGACTAGCTGCCGCGCGGCGCCGCCCGTTTCCCGGCTTCAGCCGCCCAATGCCCCGCCAGCGGGCGGCTGAAGCCGCCGCTACGGCCACGTCGGGTCAGCGGGCGAGCTGGGCGACGCGCCTAGCCCGCCGGGCGGTTTGGCGCCGCCGGACCGCCGCCGCCAGCGTAGCTTCGCAACCAGTTCTTTCTCCTTTCCTCGTGCCCCTCACTTTCCTGCGCTCTGCCTCTACGTGGCTGCTGCACGCCCTGGTCTGGGGCTTGGTAGCGGTGCTGCTCATTGCCCAGCAGCCCGACTACCCCGGCCCCAAGCCCCCTGAGTTCTGGCTCAAGCAGGCGGTGGTGTTTGCCCTGCTGGCGGGCGTGTTTTACCTGAACGTGGCCTGGGCGGCCCCGCGCCTGCTGCAGCGCCGCCGCCTGCTCAGCTACGCGGCCGTGAATGCCGGCGCCGTGCTGCTGGTGCTGGGGGCGCACCAGCAAGTGGAGCAGCGCCTGCACGTGCCCGAACTGGTGGCCCGCGCCCGCGAGGCCGCCCTCAACCCACCCAATCCCTGGTGCGCGCCCCGCCCCCACCTGCAGGGCCCCGAGGAAGAAGGCGGCGGCTTTTTCAACCCCGGCGTGCTGCTGCTGTCGCTCATGGTGCTGGGCATCGCCAGCAGCATCGCCGCCATGCAAAAAGCCCAGCGCGACGCCGAAAGCCGCCTCGAATTGGAGCGCCAGCAGGTAGCCACCGAGCTGAGCCTGCTGAAAGCCCAAATCAACCCGCACTTCTTCTTCAACACGCTCAACAACATCTACGCCCTCACGCACATCGACGGCGAGCAGGCCCGCGCCGCGCTGCACCGGCTCTCGCGCATGATGCGCTACGTGCTCTACGAAACGCCCGCCGGCCACACCCGCCTGAGCCAGGAAATCAGCTTCATGCGCGACTACATTGAGCTCATGCACCTGCGCCTGAGCAGCCGCGTCACCGTGCGCCTCGACGCGCCCGACCCGCCGCGCCCCGACCAGCCCATCGCCCCCATGATTGTGCTGACCTTTGTCGAAAACGCCTTCAAGCACGGCGTGAGCGCCACCAGCCCCAGCACCATTTCCATCAGCCTGCGCCAGCCCACCGAAACGTCTATCGAGCTGGTCGTGCGCAACACGCTTTTCCCTGAGCGCGCCGACGACGAGGACGACGAGCCCGGCGGCATCGGCCTCACCAACACCAAGCGCCGCCTCGACCTGCTCTACCCCAACCAGCACTCCCTCACCATCAACCCGCACACCGCCGCCGGCGAATACGAAGTATGTCTCAGCCTGAATCTACTCCCGTCGTAATCAACTGCATCGCCGTCGATGACGAGCCGCTGGCCCTGGGCTTGGTATGCTCCTTCATCCAGCAAACGCCTTTCCTGAAGCTGGTGGGCCGCTACGAAAGCGCCGTGGCCGCCCTGCGCGCCCTGCACGAGCAGCCCGACGTGCAATTGCTCTTCCTCGACATCAAAATGCCCGACCTCAGCGGCCTCGAGCTGGCGCGGGTCATCCAGTCGGGCCAGCAGCGCGTCATCTTCACCACCGCCTTCAATCAGTACGCGCTCGAAGGCTTCCGGGTCGATGCGCTTGATTACCTGCTCAAACCCTTCAACTACGAGGAGTTTCTGCGCGCCGCGCTCAAGGCCAAAGCATTTTTCGAGCTCAGGACCGGGGCCGTCAGTGCGCCCGCGGCGCCGGTGTCCGTGCCCGCCCCCGCCGGGCCCGAGCCAATGGAGGATTACCTGTATTTAAAAGTTGAATACCAGCTGGTACGCGTGGCTTTCAACGATATCCTCTACGTCGAAGGGCTGAAAGACTACGTGAAGGTGCACCTGGTCAGTCAGCCGCGCCCCTTGCTCTCGCTCACCAGCCTGCGCTCGATGGAGGAAAAGCTGCCCAGCCGGCAATTCATGCGCATTCACCGCTCCTATATCGTGGGGCTAAATCACATTCAGGCCGTAGGGCGCGGCACGGTGCAGATTAAGGGCGAGACGCTGCCGGTGAGCGACGGCTACCGCGAGGGGTTCGACGCGTATTTCAGCAAGTGGAAGTAAGCAAGAACGTCAGTAAAAGAACGTCATCCTGAGCGCTACGCTCAGGATGACGTTCTTATGCCCTTTACGCCTTCAAATACAGCGCCGATACCCAGCTGCGCAGCGTGCGGTGGCGCTGGTACATCAGCCCCTGCCGCTCGGCCTCGGCGGTGATTTTCTCCAAATCCTCCTCATAAAAACCGCTGAACAGAATCGGCTTGCCGCTGGGCAGCAGGCGCGCGTACTCGTGCATATCTTCGAGCAGCACGTTGCGGTTGATGTTGGCCAGAATGAGGTCGAAAGGCGCTTCGTCGGCCAGGGTTTCGACGCCGCCCAGGCGGCACTCTATCGTGCGGCAGTTGTTTTCGGCGGCGTTGTCGCGGGCGTTTTCCACGGTCCAGGGCTCCACATCCACGGCCAGTACCTGGCGGGCGCCCAGCATCTCGGCCATGATGGCCAGAATGCCCGTGCCGCAGCCCATGTCGAGCACGCGCTTGCCGCGGTGGTCCACGTCGAGCTGGTTTTCAATCATCAACGCGGTAGTTTCGTGGTGGCCGGTGCCAAACGACATGCGCGGCATGATGACGATGTCGTGCTCCACGCCCTCGGGCTTGGGATGGAACGGCGCCCGCACCGACACCCGCTCAGCAATTACCAGCGGCTGAAAGTTCTTCTCCCACTCGGCATTCCAGTTTTGGCGGGTGATGATGCGGTGCGAGTAATTCAACTCGCCCTGCGCCTCGTAGCGGCTCATGATTTCGGCCACCGCGTCGGGATTGAACACGTCCTCTGTGGTGTAAGCACAGAAGCCGGCGTCGTTTTCTTCGAAGGTATCGAAGCCTACTTCGGCCAGCTCGGCAATGAGAATATCAGACAGCTCGGCCGGAGCCAGTACGGTTACTTCAATGAAATCCACTTTGTGAGTTATGAGTTACGAGTTATGAATTATGAGTTGAAAACCAGAGTTTGTCAGGCCGGATTAGCCCACCTGAAACTCATAATTCATAACTCGTAACTCATAACTCAAGTCAGTTTTTGCAGCCCGCAAACGAGCGCACGGTGGTGTAATGAATGGAAAAATCGGCCTGCCCCCGGTCGGTGGTCACGAATAGTGCATAGTCGGCAAATTCGCGGTTGGGCGCTTCGGCCCACAGGCCCGCCTTGTCGGCAAACAGCTTGTTGTTTTCCTTGAAAACGATGAGGTTAGCAAACGCTTCTTCCGGCTCTATGTACACCACGCCAAAGCAGTTACCACGCCGCCGCGGGTCGGTTTCGAGGTATACCGAGCCGAAGATTTTGCAGGGGTCGTAGGAGCCGGCCGGGGCCACGGCGGGCACGGCAACGGTAGTTGCTGCAGGAGCCGGAGCGAAGGCAAGTAGCGCGGAAAGCAGGAAGGAAAACATGATAATGAGTTATGAATTATGAGTTAAGAGTTATGAGTTGAGGGCAACGCTGACAAAGCATAAATCAGCCCAGTTTTACAACTCATAACTCATAATTTAAAACTCATAACTCCTAGAATGATTTGATGATTTCCGTGAAGTCGCGCGACTTCAGCGAGGCGCCGCCGATGAGGCCGCCGTCAACGTCGGGCTGCGCGAACAGCTCGCGGGCATTCTGGGCGTTGGCCGAGCCGCCGTAGAGGATGGTGGTATTTTGGGCGGCTTCGGCGTCGTAGGCGCGGGCAATCTGCTCGCGGATAAAGGCGTGCACCTCCTGCGCCTGGGCGCTGCTGGCCGTGCGGCCGGTGCCGATGGCCCAAATGGGCTCGTAGGCAATAACCACCTTGTCGAACTCCTCATTGCTGAGGTGAAACAGGCCGTCCTTGAGCTGTTTGGCCAGGAAATCGAAAGTTTCGTCGGCCTCGCGGGTTTCGAGGCTTTCGCCGATGCAGAAGATGGGCGTGAGGCCCGCGGCCAGAGCAGCTTTCAGCTTCTGGCTCAGCAGCTCATCGTCTTCGCCAAAGTACTGGCGGCGCTCCGAATGGCCCAGAATCACGTATTCGCAGCCCACCGAGGCCAGCATTTTGGGCGAGATTTCGCCGGTAAAGGCGCCGCCTTCCTTCTGGTGGCAATTCTGAGCACCCAGGTAGAAGCGCGAGCCCTGCGGCAGCAGCTTGCCCACACTATGGAGAAAGGGAAACGGCGGGCAGATAACCACTTGCGGCGCCTGCGGGCCGCTCACTTCGTCGGCCACCATGTTGGTGATTTCTGATACCAGGGCAAGGCCATCCTGGTACGTCATGTTCATTTTCCAGTTGCCGGCAACGAGGTGTTGGCGCATAAGCGAGGGCGGTTAAAGTCGTGAAGAATTAGCGCCACAAAGCTAACAGGCAAACGCGGGGCCACCTACCCGATGGACTTTATTCGCCGGCGCGCTCTTTTTCGGCGGCCAGGCGGGCGGCTACTATTTCGGCCTCGGCGGCGGCGGCGGCTTCGGCGGCTATTTCCCATGGAGCCTTTTTCTTACCGTTGCGGGCCATTGCACTGCCGCCCACTATTGCCACCACGGCCCCGGCCAGAGCCGTCCAGCCCAGCTCCGGTATTTCGCGCAGCTGCACTACCCAGATGCCCACTAGTGCCCAAGCCACCGTGAGGGCAAAGACGATGGCACTGAAGGCGCGGCTCATTATCAGGGCCAGCACCACTATAAGAATTATCAACACATAAGCCAGCAATACCGGGATACCACCACTGAATGCCAGACCGACATTTTGCAGGCCAATAATAATATTGATAGTGGCCGCCACCGAAATCCAGCCCAGATAGATGGCCAGTGGTACGCTCACCCAAGCCGGGGCGGCATCTACCAGCACCCGGCGGCGGGCCCGCCCGTAAGCCACTATCAGCGATACCAGTACCAACAACATCACGCCCAGGCTGAGCAAAATCTGCTCGTAGGCAAACAACACCACCCAGGCAGCACTGCCCAGGTTGGCCAGCGTGAGGGGCTGGGCCACCGCATCGGGTAGCGACAATTTGCGCTGCGCCGGCAGTAGCTGCCAGATGCCGTACGCCACCATCCCTAGGTAAATCAGCCCCCAGATACTGAAGGCATAGCCCGCCGGCGTGAGCAGCGTCGGGTACTTGGCCGATACTTCACCCATGCTTTGCCCATTAAAGGCACCGGTATTGGACAGATAAGCTAAAACAATGTTAGCCAAAATGGCCAACAGTGTTATCAGGCGCCACAACCGGCCGATTGGGCGAAGGTCGGGGGCGGCGTAATGGTCGGGCGGGGTGGGATTTGGAATCATAGAAGAAGTACAAGTATAGCGCGGGCTACACTTACGCATGTCAGCCGGGGTACGGATTAACTCACTGGGTCGACTAATACCAGCCTTTCCCCGGTCGGAAGGTTTAGGCTTGGTCGAACCGGGTTAGTTCAATGGAGCAGCTTACGACCTTTCGTTTAATTTCTCCCAAGCCCGCTGCTACTCGACGCGAAGCCAACGGGAAAATGGCTGGCCCGCCCCCTCGACCCGAACCATGTAAAGTCCGGCCTGCAGGCCGGCAACCTGTATTTCCTGCGGAGCAACTTGTTTTACAATTGGTTGCACCTGCTGCCCTATCAGCGTGTACACCCTCAGACGCGGAGCGGACGCTGCGGCCGGCAGCTTCACCGTGAACCGCCCGGCCGCTGCGGGGTTGGGAAATATCTGAATAGCAGCGCTCGCTTCGGTAGCTTTGGTGGCCAGCACCAGCGAAGACAGGCTCTGCACCTCCGCTACACTCAGCACCCGGTTGTAGAACCGGGCCTCATCGAGGCTACCGTTCAGGCTGACGCCAAAACTATTCACAAGCACCCCATTGGCATACCCCGGATTGAGGCTCATCGTGGCGGCTAACTGCTGGCCGTACTGAAACACCGTGCCGGTAACGTTACCATACGTAGGGTTAGTGGACACATAGGTCAGCGCCTGGGCGGCCCCATCCACATAAATCCTGATTTGCTGTGTGCTCCGGTTCACGGTGATGGCGGCGGTGTGCCACAGCCCGTCGTTGAATGAGGCTTGGGTGGCCAGCCCCAGGCTGGCATTGGTGTTGGGCAAAAACCCAAACAAATCCAGATACACCTTGCCAACCTGGGTATTATCGAAGCCCAGCCGCCAGCCCACGGGCCAGGCATTACTGGTTCCTGCGGTCATATTGCCGCGGTTGGTGAAAAACGACTGGGTACCCGACGACAGCGTGCGGAACGCCACCGAAAAGCTGAAGCTACCCGTCGTGCCAAAATCCAGTAAGCCGTCGGGCGTAATGTCTACCCTGCCCGCCCCATTCAGCCGCAGGGCGCCGTTGGCCTGGCCGCGTGCATCAGCGGCGTAAGTCACACTGTAGTCAGTTGAGCTACCCATGTTCCCACTTACGTCGACAGAATTGCCATCGAAAGGGAAACGCCCCAACAGCCCGCTGTTCAGGTTAATCTGCGCATGCGCGGTTTGCAGAGACAGCGCGATTACGGCAAGGAGTATAGTTAGTCGTTTCATATTCGTACTATTAAAGTGAATACGGCAAAGCTACACCTTCTCGGCCAGGAAGCGGGCTGTATGATTGGTATCCTTGAGCTTGACCAACTCCTCGGGCGTGCCTTCAAACAGCAGATGCCCACCGTTGAGGCCGCCTTCCGGGCCCATGTCGATAATCCAGTCGGCGCACTTCACGATATCCATGTTGTGCTCGATGATGAGCACCGAGTTGCCCTGCTCCACCAGCGCGTTGAGGGCCGTGAGCAGCTTGCTGATGTCGTGAAAGTGCAGGCCGGTGCTGGGCTCATCGAAGATGAACAGGATTTTATCGTGCTGCAGCAAAGCGCCTTTAGTAAGGAAGCTGGCGAGCTTCACGCGCTGGGCCTCGCCGCCCGAGAGCGTGTTGGCCGACTGCCCGAGGCGGATGTAGCCCAGGCCCACGTCGTCGAGCGGTTTCAGGCGCTCGGCTACTTTGGGCTGGGTTTTGAAGAACTCGACGGCATCAGAAACCGTCAGCTCCAGCACCTCGTCAATGCTCTTGTCCTGAAATTTGACTTCCAGAATGTCCTGCTTGAATTTCCGGCCGCCGCAGCTTTCACAGGTCAGGTAAATGTCGGCCATGAACTGCATCTCGATTTTCACCTGGCCCTCGCCCTGGCACACCTCGCAGCGCCCGCCCTCCACGTTGAAGGAGAAGTGCGAGGGCTTGTAGCCCCGCGCCTTGGCCAACGCCTGGTCGGCAAAGAGGCTGCGAATCTGGTCGTAAGCTTTCACGTACGTCACCGGGTTCGAGCGCGACGACTTGCCGATGGGGTTCTGGTCCACGAATTCGACGTGCGACACCTGACCCTGCACGCCCGTCAGCTTGTCGAACTTGCCGGTGCTTTCGCCCGCGCCGCCGCCCAGTTGCTTCATCAGCGCCGGCGCCAGGATGCGCTTGACGAGCGTCGATTTGCCCGAGCCCGATACGCCCGTCACCACCGTCATCACGCCCAGCGGGAATTTGACGCTCACATTCTTAAGGTTGTTTTCGCGGGCGCCGGTCAGCTCCAGGGCGTTGCGCCAAGGGCGGCGCACTTTGGGCATGCTCACCTCCATTTTGCCGCTCAGATACTGGCCGGTGTAGGTTTCGGTATCGCGCAGCAGCTCGGCGTAGCTGCCCTGGAACATCAGGTTGCCGCCGCCGCTGCCGGCCTCGGGGCCGATGTCGATAATCTGGTCGGCCGCCTCCATCATCTTCTCCTCGTGCTCCACCACTACCACGGTATTGCCCAGCTTTTGCAGCGAGCGCAGCACGCCGATGAGCTGCTCGGCATCCTTGGGGTGCAGGCCGATGCTGGGCTCATCGAGCACGTACATCGAGCCCACCAGCGCCGAGCCCAGCGAGGTAGCCAACGAAATGCGCTGGCTTTCGCCGCCGCTGAGCGTGTTGCTCAAGCGGTTCAAGGTCAGGTAGCCCAGGCCAACGCGGTTGAGGTAGCTCAGACGGTTGGTGATTTCCGTCACGAGACGCTCGGCCACTTTGGCCTCGTGCTCGCTCAGGTTCATATTGTGAAAAAATTCCTCCGCCTCCGAGATGGGCAGCAGCACCACATCGGCAATGCTGCGGCCGTCAATTTTCACGTACTGCGCGTCTTTGCGCAGGCGGGTGCCGCGGCAATCGGGGCAGGTGGTGCGGCCGCGGTAACGGCTTTGCAGCACCCGGTACTGGATTTTGTGGGTTTGCTCGCTCACCCACTTGAAGTAGTCGTTGAGGCCCTGGAAGTGCTTATTGCCCGTCCAGAGCAGGCGCTGCTCGGCCTCGCTCAACTCGCTGTAGGGGCGGTGAATGGGAAAGTCGAAGCGAATACCATTCTTGAGCAGCGGCTTCAGCCATTCGCCCTGCTTTTCGGTGCGCCAGGGCGCGATGGCGCCTTCGTACACCGTCAGGCTTTTGTCGGGAATAACGAGGTCTTCATCAATGCCCAGCACTGAGCCGAAGCCTTCGCAGGTATGGCAGGCGCCGTAGGGATTGTTGAAAGAGAAGAAGTTGACGCTGGGCTCTTCAAAAACGATGCCGTCGAGCTCAAACTTGTCGGAGAAGGTGCGCGTCTCGTCGTCGAGCTTCACCAGGCAGGTGCCGTGGCCTTCGAAAAATGCGGTTTGCACCGAGTCGGAGAGGCGGAACAGCAGGTCTTCATCGTCGGGCCGCAGCACGGCGCGGTCAATCATAATGAACACGTCGCCTTTTACCTCGGGCTGGCCTTCGGCGAGCAGGTCTTCGATTTGGGCCATTTCGCCCTCCACCACTACGCGGCTGTAGCCTTTTTGCAGCAGCAGGTCCAGCTCCTTGCTCATGGGGCGGCCTTTTTCGGTGGGCGTCAGCGGGGCCAGAATCATGGCGCGGGTGCCCTCGGGCAGCTTGGCCAAGAAGTCCACCACGTCGGCCACGTTGTCCTTGCGCACCTGCTCGCCGCTGACGGGCGAATACGTGCGGCCCACCCGGGCGTAGAGCAGCTTGAGGTAGTCGTAAATCTCGGTGCTGGTGCCGACGGTCGAGCGGTTGTTCTTGATACTGACCTTCTGCTCGATGGCAATGGCCGGCGAGATGCCGCGGATGTAGTCCACGTCGGGCTTGTCCATGCGGCCCAGGAACTGCCGGGCGTAGCTGCTCAGGCTTTCCACGTACATGCGCTGGCCTTCAGCGTACAAGGTATCAAAAGCCAGCGACGACTTACCCGAGCCCGACAAGCCCGTGACGACGATGAACTGGTTGCGCGGCAGCGCCACGCTCAGGTTTTTAAGATTGTGAACCCGAGCGTTTTTAATGAGAATAAATTCGCGGGGGTCGAGGTTATCAATCGGGTCGGCCGCGGGGGCGGCCACTTGCAGAGCGTCTTTTTTGGGCATAGCCAGATGAACAGCGGGCGGGGGTCGGAAGGTTTCGGCGGAAGCCGCTGCGGCTACGAAATTACGGCCGGCGGAGCCGTGCCCGGCATCCCGGCGGGCCAAGTCGCCGTTATTGGCGCGCCGGGTAGCTATTTTGGTATAGCAGTCCGGCTAAAATTGGCGCCAGCGTAGTAACATTGCTACCGTTTTCCCTTCCCTTAGCCCCGCTTATGCCCGAATCGGATAACCTCGGCCACAAAATCCTGAGCTTTTTCATCAAGGATGCCGAACCTGGGCCGTCGCCAGCGGCCACCACGCCAACGGGTGCGCCGGCGGCCCCGCAGCCCGCTCCGCTCCCGCCCGGCTCCATCGACGCCAAGTTTGCGGAGCATTTTGCCAACGTGCTGGCCAAAAGCAACCTGCCCGGTCCCGATTACTTCGAGTTCCGCGAAGCCCTGCGCGGGCTGGCGGGCCTGGGGCTGAGCGAGGACAAGCAGTTTCAGGCAGCCTGGGCTAGCTTTAAGGCCATGGGCGGCGCGCCTGATGTGACGGTGCTCACCAATGCGGCCAACCAATATCTGAACTCGCTGGCGGCCGACCGTGACTCTTTCAATAAAAGCGTAGAGGCCGCCATCAATGAGCGGGTGGGCGGCCTAGAAAAAGAGCTAACCCAGCTGCAGGCCGATAACGAAACCCTGACTAGGCAGCTGGCCGAAATCCAGCAGCGCATCGTCACCAATACGGAGCGGCTGAAGGCTATTGGCGGCGAAATCAAGGACCAGAGCGGCAAGCTGACGCAGAACCGGCAGAATTACGAGGCGACGTATGGGCACTTTACGCAGCAGATTAAGGACGACGTGGCCAAGATTGGGCAGTATCTGAAATAGAGTTAAAAGTTAAAAATGAAAAGTTAAAATCCTTTCGTTTTAAGACCTACCGCACTTTTAACTTTTAACTTAAAACTTTTAACTCCCATTATGGCAACTCCTGATTTTTCACAGCTAGGCGGCTCCACCGAGGCGGAGCGGCGCTCGTTTTGGTCGCGGCCCGAGGGGCTGCTGGGGCTGGTCGTAGTGGCCGGCCTGTTCGGCACCGGGCTCTATTACTACAATGAGATTGTGAAGTTTCTCATTGACGTGGCCCGGAATACGCTGCACCTGATGTTCCTGCTGGGGGCGTTGGCGCTGGTCATTTTCCTGGTCACGAGCCGCGACATTCGCACGGGGCTCTTCTTCCTGTTTAAGACGCTGATGCGCAAGATTACGGGCCTCGTTATTCAGCTTGACCCGATTGCCATCCTCAAAATCTACATCGAGGACCTCAAGCAGAAGCGCCAGAAAATGCAAGGCCAGATTGATACCCTGGCCGGGCAGATGGTGAAGCTGAACAAGAAAATCAACGAGAACAACGAGGAAATCAAGCAGAAATTTGCCGAGGCCAACAAGGCCAGCAGCCTGGCCACCCAGCGCCCCGGCATGAAGGAAGCGGCGCAGTTGGCTACCATCGAAGGCGCGGGCCTGCAGCAGATGAACGAGAAGCTGCTGCCGCTGCAGCGCAACATCAAGATGGTGCTGGCTTTCATGGAGAAAGTGAACACCAGCGCCGACTACATCATCAAGGAAACCGAAATCAAGGTGCGCCTCAAGGAGGTGGAATACAAGATTGTGAAGGAAAGCTCCAGCGCCCTGCGCACGGCCGTAAGCATCTTCAAGGGCGACCCGGACAAGAAGTTTTACTTCGACGAGTCGATGGAATACATCCAGGACGACATGAGCCAGAAGCTGGGCGAAATGAAGCGCGCCATGGATTTGTCGATGGACTTCATCAACTCGGTGGACGTGCAGAACGGCGTGCTCTCGGACAAGGGCGCAGCCATGCTGGACGCCTACAATCGCGGCGATATCAAGCTAGTGAACCTGGATGCCAAATCGGAAGGTACCACGCTGAGCGCGCGCGGCACGGAGGAGTTTCCGGCCAAGGACGCGGGCTACCGGGATTTGCTGAACTGATTTTCTGAACAAAAAGAACGTCATCCTGAGCGCAGCGAAAGGACCTCACCCGCGCCGCCTGCAGCAGTAATCCCAATCATTCAACTGAAAGAAATTACTACCACAGAGAAGCGGGCGAGGTCCTTTCGCTGCGCTCAGGATGACGTTCTAAATTACAAACACCAAACACCCCCAACTCTCACATGCAACGCATAACCCTCGCCGGCCGGCTCATTATCACGCTTATCGTGGTGGCGGCCGTGTATTTCGGCTTCCGCTACTTCGCGGGCGACAAGCTGGCGGCGCCAGCTACCACTTCGGCCAACACCCAGATTGCCACCGAGCCCGGCAATGCCGTAGTTGACAATAACTCACCGGCCGCTTCGACAGCGGCTGGCAGCACGCAGGCTTTCGCCTACGAAGCCCCGGTGCCGGTGAATGGTAAGCTGAAAGGTGTAGTAGAGCTGGGAGCCAGCGGCTTCAACTCGTTTATCGTGCGTATCGATAAGGACCGCAACTGGAAGATGGAAAAGGCCGAATTTGGCAACAGCCTGGTGCTGGAAAACATGGCTTCGGACGACGACGTTCGCCGCGGCCTGAAAGCGTACATCGGGCAAATGTTGGATTTTGGCGTGGCCGGGCGCGATATTCACTTCGTGGTGAGCTCGGGTGCTCTCAAGGCTGAGAATACGGGTAAGATTATCAAAGCCCTCAAGAGCCTGAACTACGTGGTGAACACCGTGACGCCGGAAAAAGAAGGCATTTTGGGGCTGCGCTCGGTGCTGCCGCCCTCGTATGCGGATAAGGCATTTGTGACGGACATTGGCTCGGGCAACACCAAGATTTCGTGGCTGACAGGCGGCACGCCGAAATCGGTGGAAACCTTCGGCGCCAAGTATTTCCAGAACGGTAGCAGCGACGAAGTGGTAGCCACGCAGGTGAAGGAGAAAGCCCAGCAGGTGCCCGCCGCCCTGCGCCAGACCTGCTTTATTATCGGCGGTGTGCCGTTTGAGCTGGCCAAGCAGGTGCGCAACGGCAAGGAGCGTTTTACGGTGCTGAAAGCGGCCGACGCCTACCAGCTCGACAACGCCAAGTCGAAGGCCGGGCTGAATATTTACAAGGCTATTGCCGAAGGCACCGGCTGTCAGCAATTTGTATTTGACTGGGATGCCAACTTCACCATCGGCTACCTGCTGAGCCTGCCGGCACAGTAAAATTCGAGACGTTTTTGTATTATTGAGGCGGGGCGCAAGCTCCGCCTTTTTTATTGTCAACTATTTAACGAAAACCAATGGCTGTTTCACCCGCTCCTCCCCCACCCTCCCGCGCCCACTGGACCGACCGCGGCCTGCTACGCTGGACCCGCCGCTACCTGGGCTACTCGCGCGCCGAAGCCCGGGGCCTGATACTACTGCTACTCTTGGCGTTGTTCTTTTTGCTCGGCCCCCTGCTATGGCGCCCGCAGCTCGTCACCTACCTGCCCGCTGCCGACCAGCAGGGCCTCGACCAGCTGGTGGCCTCGCTGCACGAGCACCGCATGAGCAACGCGGCCCTGACCGGCCGCTACCCGCAGCGCAACGGCCAAAGCAGCCGCTATCCCAGCGTGGCGCGGGTGCCGCTGACGCCTTTCGACCCCAATGCGCTGACGACCGAAGGCTGGGAGGCGCGGGGTGTGCCGCATTTCGTGGCCCAGCGCATGGTGAAGTATAAGGAGGCCGCCGGCGGCTTTAAGGACAAGGCCAAAATCAGAAAGATGTACGGACTAGAAGACTCGGTGTATCAGCGACTGGCGCCGTTTATGCAGTTGCCGGAGGAGGCGTCCCGGCGCGGCGAGCCCTTCGCTAAAAATGGCACTGCTGCCGGACAGGACGGGGCGCCCAGCCGCTTCGTGCGCAAGCCGCGCAACCTGCAGCCGTTCGATTTAAATACCGCCGATACCACGCAGCTGATGCAGATTCGGGGCATCGGGCGCTGGAAGGCGCTGGCGGTGGTGAAGGAGCGAAACCTGCTGGGCGGCTTTATCAATGAGAAGCAGTTGAACGACATCTGGTCGTTTAAAGAGGCGCCGGATTTGGTGGATAGCGTGCAGAAATACACCTTTGTAGCGCCCGGCTTCGTGCCAAAACAGGTGCCCATCAACTCGGCCACTTTTGATGAGATGTGCTTTCACCCCTGCATCCGCAAGCCGCTGGCACGGGCCATTGTGGCGTACCGGAATCAGCACGGGCCGTTCAAAACGGTGGCTGATTTGAAACAGATTGCGTTTTTAAAAGAAGCTGATTTGGAGAAGCTGCGGCCTTACGTGCGCTGCGACTAACGCCTCCCTTTCGCCCTACAAAAAAGGCCCCGCCAATGGCGGGGCCTTTTCAATTTACAGCTGGCTGCTAAACCAGAAGTGACTTATTGCAGCACTACTTTGCGGGTCATCACCTGCCCGCCGGCGCGCACTTGCAGCGTGTAGAGGCCCGCGGCCAGGCCGCGGGTGCTCAGCTCGGCTTCGGCGCCGCTCAGGGGCTGGCGCAGCACCGACTGGCCCAGGGCGTTGAGCAACTCGGCGGTGCCGGTGCCGGCGGCCGAGCCGGCTAGGCGCAACGTGAGCTGACCGGTATTGCTGGGGTTCGGGAACACGGTCAGCAGGTAGTTGGCGGCGTGGCGGGTGCCGGTAACCACGGTAGTGCTGATGGTGAAGGCCCCCTCGGTATCGGAGCTGCCGAAGCCCGAGATGGCCACGTAGTAGCGCTGGCCCACGGCGAGGCCGGTCAGGGTCACGTTGCCCACGCCGGCATTGTTGGCGCCGCTGCTCTGGCAGAACACCTGCGTGAACGGACCAGCCGCGCAGTCGGGCGACGTGAACACGCGCACCATGCCGGCAGCCGAACCGGCGATGTTCAGGCCAAGGTCGGGCGTAGTGGGCGTGAAGCTGAACCACACATCTTTGGGCGCGGCGGCAGGTGAGCACGAAGGCAGCACGATGCCGGTTTGCTGGCTGGCGCTGGCGCCGCTGTTGGAACCAGCTACGGGCGTGCTGCTGATGCCAATGGCGGTGCAGGGTTCGTCGTTGTCGGGCGTGGGCTGGTTAAAGCTGATGGTCTGGCTGTTGTTGGTAGCATTGCCGTCGGCGGCCCCGTTGGGCAGGCTGCCCGTCACGGTGAGGGTGTGGGGGCCGCTGGCCACCGTGAAGCCGTTGGTGAAAGTGAGCTGCTGCGTAGCGCCCGCCGCCAGCGTGAGGCCGGTGAAGTTCTGCGAGACGGGCGTGCCGCTATCTACTACGTAGCTCAGGGTCACGGCCGTAAGCACGGCCGTACCACCATTGCGGATGGTCACGGTTACGGGGTTGATGCCAGGGGTGGCCGTGGCCGTGGGGGCATCGATGCTGACCACGGCCACGTCGTTGCTCACGGGCGTGAACTCAACGGCGCCGGGGTCGGGCGCACCGGTGCGGGCGGTACCCACGAGGTCGGTGGGCACGCGGGTGAGCAGCGCGGGCGTGCCCGCGCCGTTCAGAATCACGGCCGTCGGCTCGAGGTTGCCGGTGGCGGCGGCCACAAACAGAGGATTTTCCTGCAAGCTGTTCGCATCATAGGCGCCGCTGTTGGCAGTGCGCCAGTTGGCCAGCGTAGCGTAGTTGACGGTGCCAAAGCGGCCGGTGTAGTAGTTCGTGCCGGCGCCGATGTGCAGGTCGTTGTAGTTCGAAGTAATGCCCGAGGTCGTCGTCACAAAGTACAGGGCGTAGCGGGCAGCCGTGCCGCCGCGCGTGATGCTGAAAAGGTTGTTGCGAATATCAATGCCCGTGGCAGCCGTCGTCTGGTAGAAGCCGTAGCTGATGCCGGTGCCGCCGGCATTGGCATTGTCGAGTACAATTGTATTGTGGAATAAGCGCATGTAGTCCGAGCTGGTATTATACACCCCGTACTCCGTGCCGTTGCTATTGAAGCTATACACGGCATTGTTTACGAAGTCGTTCGGCGCGGCAGCGGTGGCGTCGCTGGCCGTCAGGTAGAAGGCATAAGAGGCCGAGGTAGAGGCCGTATTGGTGCCAAATGGGTCGTGGATGCGGTTGCGCTCCACGTTCGCGCCCACCACGCCCGTCAGATAGATGCCATAGAAAGTGGTGGTGCTGCGCACCGGCCGGTGCACGTTGTTCGCCAGGATGCGCGGACCACTACTGTTGCTGAGATACACGCCGTAGAAGTAAAAGTCCCGCACTTCGTTGCCGATGATGCGCAGGCCCGTACCAGGGCTGGCGGTGCTGAGGCCGTTCACGCGCAGGCAGTAGTAGCCGCCGCTCAGCACGTTGTTTTCGATGCGCAGGTTGTTGGCATCACCGGCACTGGTGCCCGAAGTGACGCTACCGCTCGTCGCGATGGCCGAATTAGCCGTGGCGGAAGTAGCGGTGGTAGTGCCCACAATTACGCTGTTGCTGATGCGGTTATTATTGGCCTGGCCCACCAGATGCACGCCTACGCCGTAGGTAGCACCGGCCGACACGTCGATGGTCAGGTTGTTCAGCGTTACGTAGTCGGTGCCGTTGAGCAGCACGGCCGCCGGCTGCGATACCGTGCCCGAGTAGCGTAGCGTCTGCTTGCTGGCGCCGCCATCTACCCCAATGGTATCGGTGGCACTCACGCCGGCCACCACGCCCAGGCTAAATTGCTCGTTGTAAGGCCCATTCAGCACGTTAAAGCGTACCGAGGCTGCAATGCCCGAGCTATTCAGCGCCGCGGCAGCATCGGTGAAGCTGGCGAAGTTGCGGCCGCTCGTCGGCAGGGTTTTGTCGATGGTATATACCCCCGCCAGGGCGGTGTAGAAGGTGGCCGACAGCGTGTTGTTGCTCGGGGTAGGGTCGGCGGCGCCGTTGGGGGCGCTGACACTGATGCTGAGCGTATTGATACCCGATACGAGCGTGGCGGGCGTGGTGAACGATACCGTGCGGCTGGCGCCCGAGGCCAGGGCCGGGCTCAGGGTGAGTACCTGCGTGACGGGCGTGCCGTTATTGAGCACGTACTGCACCTGCACCGTGGTGAGGGGTGAAATGCCGTTGTTCAGCAAGGTAATGCTAACCGGGGCGCTGCCGACGCCTACCGGGGCCGTGGGCGAATCGATGCGCACGAGGCCCACGTCGTTGGTAGCGGGCGTAAATTCCAGGGCGCCGAGGTCGGGCGGGCTGGTGCGGGTGGTGCCGTTGGCATCGCGGGGCACGGTGGCGAGGGTGGTCGTGGTGCCCGCCGCGTTGACGGCCGCCGCCGTGGGGGTCAGGTTGTTGGCTGCGGCATTGACGAAGATAGGGTTCGCCGACACCGAGTTCTGGTCGAAGCCCTGGTTTTGCCAGGCGGCCAGCGTGGTGGCGCCCGTCGTGGCTGCGGTAGAGGTGCCCGAGTAGCCGATGTAGCCGCCCGGGGCCACGTAAAGGTCGTTGTAGTTTGAGCTTTGGCCGGTGTAGGTGGCCGTGGCGTAGTTATAGTAGGCAAACGAGCCCGAGCTCGACGGCTGCGTATTGTAGAGAATGTTGTTGCGCAGCGCTACGCTGTTCGAGTTGTAGATGTAGGCGGCCCGCACGTTGCCGGTGGCCTGGGCGGGGTTGTCGAACACTACCGTATTGTGGTAGTGATTCACAAAATCAGAGTAGTAGTTATAGAGGCCATAGGCAACACCCGCGCCCTTGTCGTGATGAATCTGGTTGTTCACCACTTCGATGGGGGCGCCCGAAGTACCGTCGGAATAGTACAGGTAGACGCCGTAAAAGGCCAGGGTCGAAGTCGGGCTGGCGGTGTAGAAGTCGTGCAGGCGGTTGTTCTCGACGCGCCCGCCGGTGTTGTAATACACGTAGAGGCCGTAGCCGGTGCCGGCATCGCCGCGGTTGGGGCGGCTCAGGTCGTTGCCGCTCAGCAGCACGCCGTTCTGGTACGAGTCGTACACGCCGTAGTAATAAAAGTTGCGGATAATGTTATTCCGCAGCACGTTGCCTGCGCCACGCGAGGCCGAAGAGCCTATCAGCGTCACGCCGTAGTAGCCCCCGATGATGGTGTTGCGCTCCAGCAGCAGGTTGTTGGCGTTGTTGCCGGTGGTGGTGGCCGTGGAGGCGCTGCCGCTTACTACGATACCCGCGTAATTGGTAGTAGTAGCGCTGGTTGACGTAGTTATCGTGCTGCGGCGCACAATGTTGTTGTCGGCCTGGCCGGTCAGGTGTACGCCCCAGCCGTAGGTGCCAGGCGTACCGCCGTTGGTGGCGTCGATGTTGAGGCTGTCGATGGTCACGTAGTCGGCGCCATTGAGGGCCACTACGGCCCGCGAGCCGGTGGTGCTGGAGCCAAACCGAATGGTGCGCCCGTTGCCGTTGAAAGTGATGCGGTTGGTAGCGCTGGCGCCGCTGATGGCCGACAGCGCCAGCTGCTCGGTATAAGGCCCGCCGCTCACGTTGAAGGTAACGGGGCCGCTCACGCCCGTGGCCAGGGCCGTCGCCGCCGCCCCGAAGCTGGCGTAGTTGGTGCCGCCCGTGGGCAGGGCGCTGTTGATGGTGTAGGTGCCCGAAAGCTGGGCAAATGCGGCCGGGCCACTCAGGGCCAGCAGGGCCAGACTCAGCCAGCGGCCGAGGCGGCGCAAGCGGCCCGACTGGTGGTTTTCGTTACCCGAAGGGTAAATTAGTAAAGTGCGTTCACGCATACGAAAATGGTAATAATGGGGGAAAAGCAAAAGCAACCCGATTGGCCGGTTTCACCATAAAGCACATTTCATAGTTACGCCTTTTTTTTCAGAAAATACCAATAATCAGCATTCTAATCCGATTCTAATGTTGATGATTCCACGTTTTTTCTGCGGATTTGCAATACCTCGCTACCACTGAAGCGGAAATGAGTTTGCGAGAGTTCAAGGAAAATCAGCGAAAAAATTACTAATTCCACAAGACCAAAAATCTGCTTCAGGCGTTGCCCTGGCTTCTCAATTATCGCCAAAACCAAGCGCGCCCCGACCAAACGGCCGGGGCGCGCTGCAGCATCGAGGCCATTTCCTTGTTGGCCTCCTTGCAGTCATCGTACTTGCTGCCCACCGAGAGGTAGAGCATGCCGTCGGGCCCGAAGGCTATGGTGCGCCTGGGGTACTAACCGCCGTTGGGCAGGTCATTAATGAGGGTTTCCATCGCCTTGAGTAAACCGTCGGGGTTCTGGCGGTAGCGGCGCAGCAGGTTGTCGTTGCAGAGGTAGCCCGCCCTGCTGCTGGCCGTGCTCGAAGGCATCGCCGAGGGCAGCATCCACAGCACAACCGCAGCAAGATAACCGCCGACCGCCGCCTGTTTGCCGAATACGACCACGCCCTCCGGATGCTCGAAGAATCGACCGCCCCAAAGCACGTCATCGTGGAAAAGGACCTGGAAGAGTACACCGAAAAAGCCGTGCAGGCGCTGCGGGAACACGGGGCGGAGGCGGAATTAACCAGGCAGTCTCGCCGCCTCTTCCACGTCGTCGCCGACTTCCGCGAGCTCGGCGGCACCGGCTACGGCAGCCGGCAGTTTCAGGGGCAGCAGATGCGGCTGCCGCAGCGGCCGGAGTGGTGGCCGGGGAAGGAGAATTTGGCGCAAGGAGTGGCGCAAGATACCAACTCACCCCTAGTTACCGGTGAATCTAAACACCAGTAACAATGAAACCGACATCGGAAATCAAAAACGACCGAAAGTGCGCCAAGTACGGAGCTTGGCGCAAAAGCATTCGCGAATTAAAGCGCGATAGAAGCGCCACAAGTAAAGAGTTTGAGTTGTGGGTTTCTCAACAAATTTTTGGAAGCAAATCATCCGGAAATGGGCAAGGAAGTTTATGCACAAAGAAGCACTATCTGTCTAATGCTTGTGGCAACTCTCAAGAATGAAACACCTGCTGCCGGTGCCAGGCAAACGCCTCCAACGACGGCCGATGTTGCGCCGGCAACATCAGTTCCACTCCTTCCAACTGCCGAAGCTGAAATGAGCTGTTGGCGTTCTCGGTGAAGGCAGAGGAAAACACGACGCGGTAGTTGGCATCCACGGTCAGCAGGCCACGGTCAAAAGCTCTATGTAGATTTGGGCAAAGGGCAATGCCATTGGTTAGCGTATTATCAAAGCCCAGCGCAAAGGGCTTGATGTGGCAGGCATCAACCATTGTGATACTGAACGTCGCCGCTACGTGCAAGCCGGAAATGCAGCAAGTATCGTGGTAGAGCTTCAAAATCTCACGGCGGAATACAGTGCCCCTGTTATACACTTCGATGGCATATTTCTCCGGCTCTGCCTTTTGCGCCATTGGGGTTTCTGCTTCAACCCGCAGCTCTTGCATTGTCGCCTGATATTCCGCTTGGTTCTCATTCACGATTTCACTCTCCAACTTTTTTACGTAGCTCGCGCTGTCGTCGGCAACAAAGGGCACCGCCTGCCCTAGAAAGTAGCTATCCAACAACTGCTGCCGCAATTCCTGCCGGGTGTTAGGCTGAATGAGCAACGCCGTTAAATTGACGTCAAGCTCCGCATAAGCTACCGCCGCCGACAGGTTGACAAAGCTGCGCATCGAGCCCCCATTTTGCACCCAAACCTCACAGCCAGGCATAGGATGCAGGCGCCACCAGCCGCCTTTCTCATTCGACAAGTGGTAAAATGGCAAAGCAAAAAGCTTGTTATGGCCTGTCGTCACCAGCGCATTCCAGTAATTGGAAAAGGTCCGGGTTAGCTCAGGCGTTATCATCACCTGATTCGTAGTTATCCGTCCCATTGCGTACTCATGCAGGACACTCAGCAACAGAACAGGCTTATGTGGAGCGCCCCCGTTTTTAGTGTCGCGGTTGAGCTTGCCGAAAGCGTGGCGGTAGTAGTTGAAAATTCTGTTGGTGTCCATGGTATAGGCGGGATTAATAGCCGGAAAGTAAAGCTAAAAAGCCTCAGCCGCCCATCGCCGCTGAGGCTTCCCCGTTCTTCCCCGCCCTAAACCCTGGCCGAACCTACTCCCAGCGCTTTCCATTGTTTTTGCACTGGTCTGACACCAGATTATTCTGGCAGTAGGACTCCTTGGGGCCGCTTGCGCGGCCCCCTTTTTTTTCATCCTATTCGACATTAGTGAAAAAGCCCCGGCCGCACATCGCAGCCGGGGCTTCCCATTCCCGCACCAGCCGGGCGCTGGCGCTAGATAGTATCCCCGCTCGGGGTGTATTCCAGCCGGTACTCGCCCGGCCCACCCTGCCGCTCCTGCAGCACCAGCAGGAAGGGCGCGTTCGGGTCCGGCCCCAGCGTGCTCAGGTCGGCGATGTAGGGGCTTTCGCGGTACTTCACCACCCGGCCGCGGCCGTCGGTGGGCAGCGCGTCGGGCGTGTCGGCCAGGTAGTAGCGCAGCAGGGTGCCCTTGCCGCTCTTGTTGCGCAGCGTGCCCGCCGCAATGGTCACCTTATCGCGGCGAATCACCACCTCCGGGATGCCGAAGTGCGTGGTGCCGCGCAGCACCTTGGGCCGCCGCGCCCCCGCCGTGTGCTGAATGCGGCGCAACTCCAGGTAGCGCGTCACCAGCTTCGGAAACGCCAGCTCCTGGCCCTCCACCAGCGGGTCCAGCTCCTTGTCCAGCCACTCGCGCACGGCCGTCAGCGCCGGGCCAAACTGCGCCGTCGCCGTCGTCTGCTTGCTCTGTTGCTGCCGGGTGGCCCCGGCCGTATTCTGCAGCGTTTCGAGCTGGGTAGCCAGGCCGTCGCGCACCGTCTCATCGTAGCCCACCTCCTGCAGCGCCTTGGCATCCAGCGTCGGCGGCGTATCCACCAGCACCTGCAAGTAGTCCAGGTAGTCCTTATCGGGTCCCTTCTCCATATCCTTCACGGTCGGCTTCAGCGCTTGCAGCACCAGCGCATCCGTACACACCAGTCCAATCTGCCGGCGCAGCACCGAGGCGGGCCGGATGGTCGCCGTCTTCAGCTCGTCGCGGGTTTGGGTAATGGTGGCCGTGCCCGGCTTCTGGCCCTGCCCCTGCTGCCGGGCCGCCCCGATGCGCAGGCCCAGCTCCGTAATCGCCTTTTGCAGGCGCGGCACCGCGTTGCCCAGCGGGGCCCCGTCGCCCAGCAGAAAGGTATGTTCTCCTTCCGCCATCTTCAAAAAATCGTCTTCGTCGTTTTTCATGAGTATTTGGTAAGAAAAAAAGTAAAACAAGCCCGCACCGGCCCGGCCAATGCAGCGGCAAGTAAACGAATTTTTCATTACCTGGCATCTACCCACCACGGTATCGCTACCAAAAAATATGTTGCCGGCAGCAGCCTGATGGTCAGCAGCACACGCCAGAGTAGCGCAGCAGCCGGCCAGGGCTGTTTTTCCCGTTGCCCGCCCCTGCCCCACCTCGCCGCCCCGCCCGGCTCCGGCAGCCCCCTCCCCCCCTCCCGCAGCCTGATGCCCGACTCACGCAGCGCGACGCCCGACTCACGTAGCGCGATACCTGACTCACGTAGCGCGATACCCGACTCGCGCAGCGCGATACCCGACTCGTGCAGCGCGATACCCGACTCGTGCAGCGCGATACCCGACTCGTGCAGCGCGACACCCGACTCGTGCAGTGCGACGCCTGACTCGCGTAATCGTCCCCTTCCCTCCCACCCACAAAAAAAGCCCCGGCCAAGGCCGGGGCTTTTCCAATGAAGCTGGTAGCCGGTAGTCAGTAGCCCGACGACGTCCGACTACCGACTACTCCATAATCGCTACTCAATAACCACGCGCTTGGTCACCGTCAGCGCGCCGGCTTTCACCGTCAGCGAGTACACGCCCGGAGCCAGCTCCGTGGTGACGAATTCGCTGGTCGCGCCGTGGGCCGACATCGGCAGCGTGCGCACCGTCATCACCTGCCCGAGGGCGTTGAGGAGCGTGGCCTGCACCTTGCTCACGCCGCCCACCGGGGGCAGCTGCAGCGTGAAGCGGCCGTGTGCCGGGTTCGGGTACAGGCTCACCAGAGCGGCGTCGAGGCTGGCCTGGCTGGCCAGCACGGCAGCCGGGCGGAACACCAGCGTGAAGCGGCCGCCGATGGTACCGGCGGGCAGCGTGCACTGGTAGCTGGCGCCCGGCGTCAGCAGCGTCGTGGTGCCCGTCAGGGCATCGCGCAGCTCCACGGCCGTGCCCGGCGTGAAGTTCTTCAGCTGCGCCGCCGTCAGGGTGTAGGTGCCGGCCGCGGGCGAGCCCACGAACAGCGGCACCACCACGGCCTGCGTACCCAGCAGCGGCAAGCCGTCGATGCTCAGGTTGTGCAGGCCGGCCACGGCACTCAGGTTGAGGCCGTCGGTGTTAGGCAGCTTCACGGCGTCGAAGGCCACATCCTGGTCGGCCGTAGCGCCCGCCTGGAAGTACACATACAGCGGGTCGGTGCTGGTAGCGCTGCTCAGGTCGAGCTGCACCAGCGGCCGCGTATCGTTGGAGCGGTAGAAGGCCGGCGAGTTGCTGTAGGTGGTCGTCCGGATGGCATTGGTCAGGCGCAGGCTGCCGGCGCCGGGCTGGGTGGCCCGCACGAAGAAGCCCTGACCGGTTGCAATTTCCTGCGCCCCGCCGATGTTGTTCACAAACGACACATACTGGCCCGTGTACTGGCCCGTCGAGCGGTACACGTACACGCTCTGGTCGAGGTTGGTGAAATCCGAAGCCGCCAGCGCGTTCCAGTTGATGGGCGACGGGTAGGGGTTGCCGAGCAGGTGCCAGCCGGCCTCTGCCGACGGGCCGTGCGTCAGGCCCGAGGCCATGATGGTGTCGTTGTTGAGCGTGCCGTTGAAGTCGACCAGCTCGCTGGCGGCGATGTTCACGGTGTAGCCCTTGGTCACGGTCAGCGCATCGCTGAGCGCCGCGGGCGACACCCAGCCCTTGTTGAAGTCCGAGAAGTTGCTGGTCGTAGTGGCGATGCGGTTCTCATCGTAGCCATACACCGTGGGGAAGGGCGTCACGAAGCCCGGCTGGGCCGAGGTGTTGTAGGCCGGGTTCACCACCGGCACAAAGCCACTGGTTTGCAGGTCGCCCACCGTCGAGCCCGTCACCGGGGCCGAGTAGTGGCGGTAGCCCAGGCCCGGGTTCACGCTGGGGTTAATCCAGCGCTGCACCGTGGCCGTGCCCGTTACCACGCCGTTGGTGTTCACCACCACGGCCGTGCCGGCGGCGCTGCTCAGCAGCGTCAGCGGCTGGCTGCCGGTGGCCAGGTTGCCGTTGGTCAGCGTCAGCAGCTGCACCACGCTCAGGGCCTGGGTCTGGGTCACGCCGGCCGGGTTGTTCACCGTGAGGCTGCGCACCGTGGCGGGCAGGCCCGCGCCGGTCACCTGGGCCAGCGTACCGTTGTAGATGTAGTTAGCATCGGCGCTGAAGCTGCGCGTGCCGGCCACCTGAATGGGGCCGTTGGCGCCGGTCAGCGTGAGGCCGGCCGGGTCGCACACGCTCAGCGTAGTGCCGGGCTGCATCACGAAGGAGCCGCTGCCACCGATGGTCTGGCAGTTGGTGTTCAGCGAAGCGCCGGTGGCCAGGGTCAGGGTGCCGTTCACCGTCACGGGGCCGCTCAGCGTGGCCGTGCCCGTGATGGTCAGGTCGCAGTACGTGCCGCTCACCGTGGGCTGGTTGCCGCTCAGGGTCGAGGTGCCCGTCGTCAGCGTCACCGTGCTGGTGGTGGTGCAGTTGGTGGTCAGGTTCGTCGTCAGCAGCGAGATGGTGTAGGTGCCACCCGCGCTGGGCGTAAACGTGGTACTCTGGGCCGAAGCATTGGCGAAGGTGCCGGTGCTGGGGCTGGCCGAGTAGCTGTAGCTGTAGTTCGGGTTGGTGGCGCTGCCGCTTAGCGTAGCGTAGTTAGCCGCTGTGTTGAACACGCCCAGCGTTTGCGGGGCCGCCGCAGTAGCCAGCGAGAAGTTGGCCGCCGTGTTGTTGTCGACCGAAGCCGAGCGGATAACGCCCGAAATACCGCTGGTCGAAGGAATGGTGCCGCTAAAGTCGGCTGCCGTCACGTTGGAACTGGCCGGGAACAAGGCGCCGTTCAACGCAGCTACGTCAACGATAGTGCTTCCCGACCGCAGCACATAGCCCGTGCTGGCCGTCGACTGGTAGTCGATGCCCGTCACGTTGGTCGAGAAGAAGAATCGGTCAGTCGGCGAGTTCGGGGTGCCAGTGCCTGCACTCGTGGTTTTTCCTACCGTCAGCACGCCACCAACCGGCACGATGGTATTGGCCGGGAAGGTAATGCTCGTGTTCAATACGCCGGTATTGCCAGCGCCGGCCAGATAGTAGCCGTCCAGCGTCAGGCCGCCGGCATCAACTGCCACGCTGCCCAGGTTGCTGATTTCAACAATCGTCTCGGCCGTGCTCGGAATGTAGCTCGGCACCGTGCCCAGCGTGGCCGTACCAGAGCGGTTTATCATCACTTCAGTGATGCGGAACACCGTCGGGTCGCCGTCTTCGGCATTGCGGGCCGTGAGGGTAGCCGGGGTGCCGGTGCACACCGTGGTGCTGGGCCCGGTCAGGGTCACCACCGGCGCCGGGTTCACCGTGATGGTGAAGGTGCGGATGGCCTGGCACGAGCCCGCGCCGCCCGTGGTGCTGTTGGCCGTCACGGTATAGGTCGTGGTCACGGTGGGCGTCAGCGTAGCGTTGGCCGAAGCCGTGCTGGGCTGGCTGATGCCGGCGCTGCTGCCGCTGGGGCTGGCCGTGTACACGAAGTTGTTGTAGAACGCATCGGCCGTAGCCGTCACAGTCACGCTCGAACCAGCACAGATGGGCTGCGTGGTGCTCGGCGTCACGGCAAAGGCCGGGGCGGCCGTGGCATTCACGGGCACGGCCACGCGGCTGCCTTCGCACTCGCCGGTCAGCTGCCAGTCGTAGAAGTAATAGTAGTAAGCCGCCCCGCTGCTGAAGGTGTTGCCAGTAATGCTCACGTTGCCGGAGGTGCTCACGAACGGATACACCGCCCCGCTGGTGTTGCGGTAGGCCGAGGCCGTGCTGCCGGTCGAAACGTGCTCCAGTTGCTGGCCGGTACCAGCCACCAGGTTAAAGTTCAGCGGCACGTAGGTTTTCACGTTCAACTGGGCTGCCGTAAAGGTGGGCGTCACGGTTTGCAGCAGGGTGCCCGCCGAGTTCTTGTAGTTGATGACGAACGTACCGGCCACGGTCGGGTACACGTACACGCCATTCAGCGTCGTGGGGGACTGCACATCAAACACCATCGCGTAGGTGGTGTTAGAGCCCCCGCCAGCCGTGCCGATGGCCGTGTTCGTAGCCGGACCCACCATGTCAACACCACCCGTTACGCCCGCGGCGTAGAAGTTGGTGGTGCCGGCGGTCAGCGTCGGCGTCGTGAAGGTGTACACGTTGCCAGCCACGTTGGTCGGCGTCAGGGCCGTACCGCCGCTGGCCGCCGTGTAGAGGCGGGCTGCCGTCTGAGCAGCCGTTTTCGTTACCGTGATGGTCGTCGTATTGCCTTCGCACACCGTGCCGCCGGCCGTGGCGCTGGCGGGCTGCGGGTTGTCAATCGAGATGGTAGCCACGTTGGAAGTAGCCACGTTGTTGCCGCAGCGCACCTGGGCGCGGTAGTAGGTCGTTTGGGTAGTCGGCTGCGTGGTGTAGGTGGCCGAGGTAGCGCCGGCAATGTCGGTGAAGCCCGCGCTGGCGCTGGTCGTCGACGACTGGAACTGGATAGTACCGTTGGCCGAGCCCGTCAGGCTCAGCAGCTGGCCCTGGCTGTAGCAGGCCGTAGCCGCATTCGGCGAGAGCGTGCCCGCCGTGGGCGCCACCGACGTCACGGTCGGGGCCGGCGTCAGGGTGTTGTTGCCGGGGTTGCCGTCGCCGGCAATCGTCACCGAGGGCGTGAGGGTGTAAGTCCCGGTCGCATTCAGGTTGGCCGTCTGGGCCAGGGTCACGTTCTGGGTGGCGCCGGGGGCCAGCGTGCCGGTCGTGATGCTGCCCGTGAGCGTAGCCGTGCCCGCCCCGCTGATGGCTACCGAGATGGCAGCCGGGGTGTTGGCAAAGTTCAGGGCCACGGTGCCCACGTTGCGCACCGTCACGATTACCGTATCGGCGATGCCGTAGCAGCTTTGGCCATCCAGCGGCGCCAGCA
Organism: Hymenobacter aranciens; assembly: GCF_030580865.1. Taxonomy (GTDB): domain Bacteria; phylum Bacteroidota; class Bacteroidia; order Cytophagales; family Hymenobacteraceae; genus Hymenobacter; species Hymenobacter aranciens. The sequence goes on from NZ_JAUQSY010000014.1 coordinate 96,798, forward strand.
GGGCCACCAGGGCCAGGTCGGTCGGCGAGGGTGTAAACTCGTAGGCGCCGGGGTCGGGCGCGGTCGCGTTGCGGGTCACGCCGGTGAAGTCGGTGGGCGTGCGGGTGAGCACATAGGCAATGCCCGCGTTATTCACGGCCGAGGCCGAGGGCCGCAGGTTGCCAGTAGTCGGCGCCGCGAAGAGGGGGTCGGCCTGCACGCTGTTCTGGTCGTAGGCGTTGCTGTTGGCGGTTTTCCAGTTAGCCAGCGTGGCATAGCTGGTGGCATTGTAGTAGCCCGTGCTGAAGCTGCCGGTACCATACAGGTCATTGTAGTCCGAGTAAATGCCCGAGGTAGCAGTATTGAAGTACAGGGCGTGCTTCACGTTGGTCCCGGTGCGGGTCAGGCTCACGATGTTGTTCACGAACTCAATGTTCGTCGCCAGAGCGGTTTGGTAAAAACCACGGGTGGTGTAGGTCGAAGTAGCCGTCGAAGCCGCGTTGTCGAGCGAAATCGAGTTATGGTAGTAGCGGCAGTAGTCCGAGGCGCTGTTGTAGATACCGTACTCCGTACCCGAACCGTTGAAGTTGTAGATGAGGTTATTCACTACATCGTTCTCGGCACCGGCCGCTCCATCGCTGCCGGTAAAGTACAGGCCGTAAGCCGCGCTGGTCGAGGTCGGGATGCCGGTGAACGGGTCGTGGATGCGGTTACGCTCCACATCGGCTCCGCCCACACCGCTCAGGTAGATGCCGTAGAAGGTAGTCACGGTATTGCCGGCTGCCGCGCTGCCGCGGGTCGGGCGGCTCACATCGTTATCGATGATTTGCGGGTTCTCCTGGTTTTCGATGTCGATGTTGTAGCTATACACATCGCGCAGGGTATTGCCGCTCACCGTCAGGCCGGTGCTGCGGCTGGCGGCGCTGGGGCCCGTGATGAACACACCGTAGTAGCCCCCCGATATCGTGTTATTGGTAATGGCCAGGTTGTTGGCCGCATTACCCACCGCCGTTACCGTGGTGCCGCTGCTGGCGGTAATGCCAGCCGTGGTACTCGCCGTAGCGGCGGGGTTCACCGTGATGGTGCAGCCGTTGATGGTGTTGTTGTCGGCGGCATTGGTCAGGCGGATACCGGCCGCGGTAGCCGTAGCCGTCGCGGCCACGGTGAGGTTGTTTATCGTCACCCAGTCGGTACCGTTCAGGTTCAGCACGCCCAGGGCGGTCGTGCTGGCGGTGGTAGCGCCCGAAGTCAGCGTGCGGCCATTACCGTTGATGGTGATGGTGCTGGTGCTGCTGGTGCCGGCCACTTCGCCCACAATAAACTGCTCGTTGTAGGGTCCGCTGCCGGCCACCACGTTGAAGATAACGCTGCCGGCAATGCCGCCTTCGTTGAGCACCGTCGACACATCGGCGAAGTTCTGGAAGTTGGTGCCGGTGCCGTTCAGGGCCGTTGTGGGGGCGCCGCTATTGATGGTGTAGGTGCCGGCGGCCAGCGCCGTGCGGAACGACTCCGAAATGGTGTTGTCGCTGGCATTGGCATCGGTGAAGCCGTTAGGCAGCGAGGCCGTCACGTTCAGCGTGTTGTTGCCCACCACCAGCGTCACGTTGTTGGCCGCCGAGAAGGTAACCGTGGTGCTGCTGCCCGAGGCAATGCTGAGGCCGGTGAAGTTCTGCGTCACGGCAGTGCCGCCGTTCAGGGTGTATACCAGGCGTACGCTGGTGAGCGTGGTGCCACCGTTGTTCTGCACCGTCACGGCCACCGTGCGTGGGCCCGCTCCCACCGGCGGCACCGGCGATACGAAGGCCGTCAGGGCCACGTCGGCCGAGGGCGGCGTGAACTCATACGCCCCGATGTCGGGCGGGCTGGTGCGGTTGGTGGTGTTGGTAAAGTCTTTGGGTACTATCGCTCCCAGGGTGGCATCGCCGGCACCGTTCAGCACGGCCGAGGAGGGCACCAGCGTGGCGCCCACAAAGCTGGGGTCAGCCTGCACGCTGTTCTGGTCGTAGATGCCGGGGTCGGGCGCACCGGGGCCGCCGGCCGTCTTCCAGTCGGCCAGCGTGGCATACAAGATGCCACTGTAGGAGCCGGTGTAAAAGTTGGTGCCCGAGCCCACGTACAGGTCGTTGTAATCCGACGTGATGTTGGAGGGCGTCGGAGTAGTAGTATTGAAGAACAGCGCCACCCGATTGCCGGTGCCGCCTTGCGCCACGTCAATGATGTTGTTCTTAAGCTCAATGCCATCAGCCTGCACGGTCTGGTAGAAGCCGTAGGCTAAGGCCGTCGAAGTGCTGGCCGTGTTGTCGAGCACCACCGTGTTGTGGTAGTACTGCACGTAGTTGGAGCCGGAGTTGTAGAGCCCGTAGACGGGGGCGTTGCCGCTGTTGTTGAAATTATACAGCAGATTATTCACCACCTGGTTGCTTTCGCCCGGAATGGCATCGGCCGAAACAAAATAGATGCCATAGGCCGCACTGGTGGAGGCGGCAGCAGCCGTAAAGGTGTCGTGAATCCGGTTGCGCTCGATGCGCGCGTTCTGCGTGACGCCGGTGATGTAGATACCGTAGAAGGTCGACAGCCCGGTGCGGGTTACGCGGCTGATGTCGTTGCCCACGATGCTGGCCCCGTCGCTCACTTCCACATCCACACCGTAGAGGTAGAAGTTGCTCACGGTGTTGTTGTTCACCTGCAAGCCCGTGAGTATGCCGGTGGTGGCGGTGCCCGTCACAATCACGCCGTAGTAGCCGCCCGTAATGGTATTGCCGTTCACCCACAGGTCGGTGGCGCTGCTGGCCGAAGAGGCCGAAGTCAGCGAGCCGCTGACGGCCACGCCGGCATTGGCAGTGCTGGAGGTAGCCGTGGCCGGGGCGCGCAGCACGTTGTTGAGAATGCGGTTGCCGGTGGTGCCGCCCACCATGTGCACGGCAATGCCGTAAGTAGCGCCGCCCGATACGTCGATGGTCAGGTTGCTGATGGTTACGTAGTCGCTGCCGTTGAGCTGCACTGCGGCTGGCTGGGCTACTACTCCCGTGTAGTTCAGCGTCTGCTTGCTGGCGCCGCCATCCACCGTCACGCGGTTGGTGGCGCTGGTGCCGACGATGTCGCCCAGGGCAAACTGCTCGGTGTAAGGACCGTTCAGCACGCTGATGTTCACGGGGCCGCTCACGCCGCCATTGTTCAGGGCCGTAGCTGCTGCCGTGAAGCTCACGAAGTTGGTGCTGCTGGCGGCGGCCGACTGGTTGATGGTGTAGTTGCCGCTCAGCGACGTGTACACCGTTGTGTTCAGCACGTTATTGGTTGGCGTGGGGTCGGCGCTGCCGTTGGGCAGGCTGGCCGTCACCACGAAGGCATTGCCTCCGCTCACCAGCGTGGCCTGCGTCGTAAACGACACGGTACCCGTGGCGGCCGGCGCGATGTTGAGGCCGGTGAAGGCCTGCGACACGGCCGTGCCACCGTTCAGCGTGTACTGCACCGTCACGGAGGTGAGCGCAGCGCTGCCATTGTTTTGCAGCTGTACCGTCACGGTTTTAGGGCCGCTGGTGGTGGGAGCTGCCGGGGCCGTCAGGGCCAGCACCTGCACGTCGTTCGGCGGGCCGCTAAACTCATAGGCCCCGATGTCGGGCGTAGCCGAGCGTGCTACGCCGGCCTGGTCGTCGGTCACCCGCTTGCCGGGGCCGGCAATGTTGGGGTTGCCTACGTTGTTGAGGACGCCATTGGTGGGGTGGTAGTCGGTGCTGCTCACGAAGAGCGGGTCGGCACTTTTGCTGTTGGCATCCAGGCCACTGGCACTCTGCCAATCGGCCAGCGTGGGGCGGGCGGTGCTGCTGTAGTAGCCCACATTGGCGTTGGTGCCGCTCACGTACAGGTTGTTGTAGTCGGAAACGCCGGTCGGGGTCGAGCTGCCGTAGTAGGCATACTTGGTACCGGTGCCAGCGCGGGTGATGACGATGTTGTTGTTATACACCTCCGCGTTCGGGCCCGCCGTAACCTGGTACACCCCGTAGGTGGTGCTGGTGCTGGCCGTGGTGTTGTCCGATACGATGGTATTGTTGTAGAAGCGGGTGTAGTTGCCACCCAGGTACATGAGGTACTGCGTACCGGTGCCGCCCAGGCTGTGCAGCACGTTGTTGATGTACTCGTTCGGGGCGGCCGCCGTGGCCGCCACGCTGGCATACAGGCCATACAGCGATGAGGCGTTGGCCGTCATCCCATCAAACATGTTGTGAAACACGTTCTTTTCAATCCGCGCCCCGGTGGTGCCCGTGCCCATTTGCACCAGGTAAGTGATGGTCGAGTTGGTACGGGCCGGGCGGCTGACGTCGTTGCTGATGAAGCGCGGATTCGTCTGCTGCACTGCGTAGCATTGGTAGGCATACACTTCGCGCACCACGTTGTTCGTAAACACGTTGTTGATGCAGTTGCCCGCCGTTACGCCGGCCGAAGTACCGTAAGCCAGCAGGCCGTAGTAGCCACCGGTCACGGTATTGCCCGTGATGGTATTGTTGCTGGCCGTGCCACCCGTAGTACCCGAAGTAGCCGAAGCGCCAATGTGGATGCCCCCCGACGTAGAGCCGGTAGCAGTGAGCGGAATGTTTACCGTACAGCCTGATACCGTATTGTTGCTCGAAGCCCCCAGAATGCCAATGCCACCCACGGTAGTGGTGGTAATAGCAGTGTTGGTCACGGTCAGGTTATTCACCGTCACCTTCGAGGTGCCCGTGGCAAACGACAGCACGTACATGTTCGTGCTGGTAGTGGCGAAGGTCAGCGTGTTACCGTTACCGTTGATGGTGGTGGTAAACGCTCCCGGCGTGTAGGCCGGAATAACGACCTGCTCGTTGTAGGAGCCGCTGCCCGCCACCACGTTGAAGGTTACGTTGCCGGTGTTGGTCGAGCCGTTCAGGGCCGCCATGGCCGTCGCAAACGACACGTAGTTCGTGCCGCTGGCGGCCGCGTTCTTGTTGATGGTGTAGGTGCCGTTGAGGGCGTGGGCGGCGAAGCTGCTCAGCAGCAGCACCAGTCCCAGCAGCCCCTGCCGCCCTATCACCACCGAGCGTCCGGATGCCGCCCGGCTCAGCCAGGCCCGCATCCGCTGCGGAGTAATTGTTTGCATGAAGTAAGAAGTAAAAGTGGGGGAATAAAAAAGTAAAAACGTACTACTTGCCACGCTTGGCGCCAGGCGCCCCCGCATGGCAGGGTATTTTTTGACAATCAATGAGCTAAATCACCCGTGCAAGCTATTTCAGCTGCTTCCGGTTCCGCCGGGCCGCCACAATAAAAAGGGCTGACCATGTGGCCAACCCTTTTTACCAGCGGTTATTGCAGTATCACTTTGCGGCTGATGAGGGCATCGCCCACGCGCAACTGCAGGGTATAGAGGCCGGTAGCCAGGCCTTTCACGCTCACGGTCTGCACGGCGGTGCCGCCGTGCAGAGTCAGCGTTTCGGTGAGCACGGGCTGGCCCAGCATATTGAGCAGGGTGGCCTGGGCGCGGGTGGCAGTGCCGGCCCCCTGCAGGGCCACGGTCAGCTGGCCGGTGCTGCTGGGGTTCGGGTACACGCGCAGGGCGCTGCCGGGCAGGCCGGCGCGGCTGCTCAGGATGGTGGAGGCCACCCCCACGGCGAAGGCGCCGGGCGTATCACCCGAGCCGTAGCCCGACACGGCCACAAAGTAGCGCTGGCCCGGCACGAGGCCGCTCACGGTGAGGGTGCCCGCTGCCTGGTTGCTGCCCAGGCCGCGGCAGCCCAGCTGCGTGAAGGAGCCCGTGCAGTCGGTGCCGCTGAACACGCGCATCATGCCGGCCGGGTTGCCGGTCACGGTTACATCCACCGAGCCGCCGGGGGCCGTGAACTCAAACCACACGTCGGTGGGGTTGCTGGCCGGCGAGCAGGCCGGCACAATGATGTCGTTGTCGAGGCTGGCGGTGGCACCCACGTTGGAGCTGTTTACCAGGGTGGGGGCAGTGCCGGCCGGGGCCACGGTGAGGGCCACGGCACCACAGGGCTCGTCGTTGGTGGGCACGGCCACACGGGTGCGGAAGCAGATGGGGCCAGCCGTCGGGCTGTCGCCCTGGGTGCCACCGCACTGCTTGGTCACGTAGAAGCAGTACTCGGTATCGGGCGTCAGGCCCGTCAGCGAGGTCAGGTTATTGGTGAGGCCCAGCAGGATGGTACCGGTGCCGGGCACAAAGCCCGTCGGGCCATATTCCACCTTGAAGCTCTCGCCGGTGATGGCCGCGCCGCCCCAGGTGAGGTCGGCTGAGGTCGCGGCGATGTTGTCGGCACCCGGCGCGGCGGGCTCGATGCAGGTGGCCGGAGCGGTGGCGCACACCGTGAAGCCGCCTTCCACGTCGTTGCCCACTTCCCACACCCGCAGGTAGAGGATGGCCCCGGGCGTGAGGCCAGTGGCGTTGATGAGCGAGAAGTTGCCAGTTGCATCGTTGTCGTCGCACTCAATCTGGGTCAGGGCGCCGCAGGTGCCCGAGTACAGCGCCATGCCGGTGTCGGTGATAGTGCTGCCCACGAGGGCGCCGGTTTCGAGGTTCAGCTGGCCGGCCAGGGGCACGGTTATTTTAAACCACACATCGCCGCCCTGGTAGTTGGCGACACCCGACGTAGGCGTGGTGCAGTTGGCTGGCGCCGGCGCACCGGCCGAGCCCGAAGCCCCCACGTTGGTGCCGATGAGCGGCGTGGTGCAGCTCGTGACGCCCAGCTGCACGGGCAGCTCAATGGCGCCGGCGCAGTCATCGTTGGCGGGCGGCGTGGGCGAGTTCGTCACGCACAGCGTGAAGTTGCTGTTGCTGGCCGTGGGAGCGGCGTTGGCAAACGAGTAGATGCGGATGTAATAGGTCTGGCCCACGGTAAGGCCGCCCACACGCAGGGTTTCAACACCGCCGGCAAGGCTCTGGTCGGCGCATTGCACACTGGTGAGGCTGCCGCAGCTGCCACTCAGCACCTGCAGCACGCCGTCGAAGCCGGTGTATTCGTCCATCGTCACGTCGTGCGAGGTGCGCGTGGCCACGAAGGAGTACCACACGTCATCGTCGGGGGTACCGAGGGCGGGCGAGCACACCGGCACGCTGGCACTGGCCGTCGAGCGGAAGGTGGTGCCCAGAATGGGCGAGCACACCGCGCCCGGCGTCACGGCCAGAGCATTGGCGCATTCGTTGTTGGTGGGGATGCCGGCCGGGGCCGTCACGCAAATCAGGAAGGTGCCGTTGGCGGCCGTGGGCACGGCCGTACCCGACGAGTACACCCGGATATAATAGGTGCTACCAACCGTCAGGCCGGTAGCGGCCATTACTTCCACGCCGTTGGCGGCGGTGGCATCGAGGCACTGGCGGCTCATGAGGGTGCCGCAGGTGCCGCCGTACAATTGCAGGGCGCCATCGAAGCCCACGCCTTCGGCCAGCCGGATGTCGTGGGCCGTGGCCGTGGCCACGAAGGAGTACCATACGTCGTCATCCGGCGTGCCGGTGGTGGGGGTGCAGGCCGCCGTGGCCGAAGCCGAGGCCTGGAACACCGAGCCGGCCACCGGGTTGCAGTTGGCGCCCGGCGTCAGCGGAATGGCCGTGGCGCAGTTGTCATTGCCGATGCGCGTGGTGAAGGTAACTACCGACGAGGTGCCGGTCTGGCCGCTGGCGCACACCTGGGTAACGTACACATCGTAGGTGGTGTAGGCCGCCAGCGTACCGATGGTGTAGGGCGAGCCCGTGACGCCCGAAATGGTGGTGCCGCTGCCGGGCGTGAAGCCCGTCGGACCGTACTCAATTGTGTAGGGTCCACCCGCGCCGGAGAAGGTCACGGTGCCACTGTCGCTGGTGGTGGCCGAAATTTGCACACCGCCCGGCGCCAGGCACGACGAAGTGACGGCAATGTTCACGTTGTCGAGGCCGATGTCGGTCGTGCCGTTGTCGCTGCGGGCCAGGAAGCGTATCACCGTGGTGGGCGATGTCAGGGTCAGCGGCAGGCTTTCGCTGCGGAAGGTAGTGGTAGCCCGGCTGCCCAGACGAATCAGCCGCGGGCCGAAGGTAGCGCCGCCGTCGGTCGAAATCTGTACGAACAGCGAGTCGGTGCCGTTGGTGTTGATGTGGTCAAACGTCAGCTCCTTGGTGCCGGGCGCGCTCATGTCCACGTACAAATCCATGATGCCCTCCAGGCCGGCCGTGGCAATGTAGGAGTGGAAGCGGGCTGAGAAGCGCCCCTGGCTGGCCTGCGGCGTGTAGCCGCCAAAGGTGGGGCTGGTCCAGTTGGCCCCGGCGGGGTCGTCGAAGCGGCGCCAGGCGTTGTTGCCCACCACGGGCGTGGTGCGCCAGCTGGGCGAAGGCGCGTCGCGGATGCCGCACACGCTTTGCCACACGTTCTCGAAGCTCTCGGCTACCGGCAGGGGGGCGTAGGTGGGCGCATTCACGAACACGCGCACGGGCGTGGACGTAGCCGACTGCCCGCCGCAGGTGGTGCGGGCGCGGTAGAAGCGCGGCCCCGACAGCGCCGGCGTGGTGTAAGAGAAGGAAGTAGCGCCGGGGATGTCGGTGTAGTTTACACCGTCCGTCGACTGCTCGTATTGATAGGTCTGGCCCTGACCATAGCTGGCGCCGGTCAGGAATACCGTGGTGCCGGCGCCGGCGCACAGCGTATCGGGCTCAGCCACGGCAGCACCGGCCAGGGGCGGCGACACGCAGGGCCCGCCCGGCGCGTAGGTAATGCGCAGCGTGGGACGGCGGTTGCCGTAGGTAGTGGTCAGGTTGGAAGCGGCGGTAGCCGCCAGGTTGGAAGCGTAGCCCAGCGCCTGGCCGGTAGCCGGGTTGGTTACGAAGTTGATAGCGGCCGTGGCCGCCCCGCGCTTCACGTGGTCGGTGAGGATGAGCAGGTTGCCGCCCTGGTACACGAAGGGTTGGTTCAGCGTTACCACAAAGTAGGAGCCGGCAGCGCCGGTTACTTGCTGGTTAGTGTTGGTATACACGGGTGTGGCCCCGCTGCTGAGCGTAGTCCAGGTTTGGGGTGAGGGCAGGGTCGTAAGAGCGGTGTTGTTCATCAGCACCGAGAACGTGTTGCTGCCGGTAAGCTCGGCGGCAGTCGATTTCAACCAGGCCAGTTCCGTGATAACAGCGCCGGCGGGCAGGTTCAGCTCCGAGGCGCGGTACAGATGGGCGTAGCGCGAATAGTCGAACACCGACGTGGTGGCCGAGCGGTAAAACGGCCCGTAGAGGTACGAGCTGGTGGCCGGACTTACCACTGGCACCGCCGTGGACCCGATGGTAACGGTTTGGCCCTGCGCCCGGCCCAGCGTGAGCACAGCCAGCAGCACCGCCCAGGCCAAGGGCCAGCGGGCAGAGTTGCGTAGAGAGTTTTGCATAAAATAAAGAAAGAAATGGGGAAGGTTAAGGGGGGCGCTGAATGCCCGTTGGGAGGGCATAAAATTGCTAAAACGGTAATCCAGCCCCCATAGATACGACTTTTTTTTGGCATTTCATAGCCAAAATCGGCGTTAATTTCATTTTAATGCCACCTCCGTTTTTCCATGTTTGTGGCTGCGCTCAAGCGGGCTTATTGATTTTGCAGCAGAAATCACCAACGAAAGCTGAATTTTCATCCACGGCGTTTCCCAGCATAAATTCATACCTTGAAATAAGCCTGGTTAACGAGCCCAAAACATTATACCGAATTACCAGTTGCCACGCCCCGCCGGCTTCCATGGCTGAGCTTGCAAATTGTACCATCGGAGGACGCCGCAATTTTAAGGAGACACGACAGCAAGCCCCGGCGAAGCATCGTCAGTAGCCCTGTCTTACTCTCCATAACTGCAAATCGCGGCCAAGCGTTGCCCGCCGGTACCACCTGAGGGGGCATCCGGTAGGCTCACGCTTCTCCCCTCCCCTCCCCTACCGGGGTGGGCGGGGCTTTGGTTGGGGCAGGGTTACCGGCGCGGGCTTAGCGGGCCAGCACCACGCACTCCACACGGCGGTTGCGGCGGCGGCTGGCTTCGGTGGTATTGGGCACGGCGGGACGGCTGCCGCCGTAGCCAGCCGTGCTAAGACGCTCGGCGGCAATACCCTGGCCTAGCAGGTAGTTGCGCACGGCCTCGGCGCGCTGCTCCGACAGGAACTGGTTGGGGCGGGGGTTCTTGTCGTCGCCCACATTGTCGGTGTGGCCTTCGAGGCGCAGGCGCAGGCCGGGGTGCTCGCGCAGGGTCTGGGCCAGGCGGTTGAGCTCGGGGAAGGAAGCGGGCAACAGCTTGGGCTGCGACTGCACGAAAAACAGGTTGTTGAGGGTGATTTTTTCCTCGACGGGGACTTTGGGGGCGGGCACCGCCACGCTCTTCACCTGCCCCGGCACGGCGGCGGGGGCGGTGCCGCCGGCCAGCTGCACGGGCGCCGCCGCCAAGGCCGCCACCGGGGCCATTAGCGGCAGCAGCAGCAAGTCCTGCTCTACTTCGCCGTAGCGAGTCAGGCTGGTCAGGTCCACGTTTTCGTTCACCGAAAGGTAGACGGCGGCCGAGGCGCGGAAGCCGAACTGGCGTCCCGCCGGCAGCACTATCTTGTAGCGGCCCGTGCCCAGGGCGGCAGCCACGGTGCCGGCGGCCTGCCCGCCGGGCAGCTGCTCGTAGGCAATGTCGGCCCCGCCGATGGGCTCGCCGGTGCGGGCGTTGAGCACCCGGCCGCGCACCAGGCGGGTGGCTTTGGGGGCCAGGGCGGGCGGCAATGCGATGCGGTAGAGGTCGAGGTTGCCGGCCGGGCCGGTGGCGCTGAAGTAGGCGTAGTCGCCGGCGGCGGCCAGCGTGAAAAAGCTTTCGTCGCCGTTGGTGTTCACGGCCGGGCCCAGGTTGAGGGGCGGGCTCCAGCTGGTCCAGGAGTCGTCGAGGCGGCGGCTGACGAAGATGTCGAGGTGGCCGTAGCCGGGATGGCCGTTGGAGGCGAAGTAGAGCGTCACGCCATCGGGCGCCAGGAAGGGGCTGATGTCCTTGAGCGGGGTGTTGAGCACAGGGCCCAGCGCCCGGGCCGGGCCGTAGGAGCCGTCGGGCTGCCGAAACTCGACGTACAAATCGGAGTTCGGCGACTCGCGGCTGTCCAGCTGCTTGGAATACACCCGCAGGGTGCTGCCCGCATCAAACGTGTAGCTGACCCGCTGGCCCGGGAAATCGGACTTGCGCTCGACGGCTACTTCGGGGATGCTCCACGAGCCGTCGGGCTGCTGGCGGCTGCGCGACAAGCCGCTTCTGGACAAGTAGCTGCCGTCGGCATTGTAGCGGCTGATGAGCAGCAGCTCGCGGCCGTCGGGCGAGGTCCAGGCGGGGGCGTTGCTGGCTTCGTTATTGATGGGGCGGCCCAGCGACTGCGCCGGGCCCCAGCTACCGTCGGGGCGGCGCTCGGTCAGGTACACGTCCTTATCTGAGACGTTAGCATTCACGGTGCTTACCTTGCTGATAACCCGGTGAAAGAAGATTCGCTTGCCATCGGCCGATACCACCGGGCCTACGTCGGCCAGCGCGGGGTCGCTCACGGGCGGGCCTAGGCGCTCACGCTTGAGGCCGGCCGGCAGGTTGGGCGCCAGCTGAATAGGGGCCGCCCGGTGCTGCACCCGCAGCCGCCGCAGCACCAGCTCGCCCCCCGGCCCCCGGGCCACAAAACCAACCTTTTTCCCGGCCGGGGCCTCCCAGGCCTGCTGATGCACCAGCTTGTCATCAACGCTTATTTGCAGCTCATTGACTACGCGGGCTACGCGCAGGCGGTGCCAGTCGGCGGGCGCGGTCAGGGCACCTTGCTTTAGGGTGGTAGCGGTGGAGTTCAGCACGCGCTTGGCCAGCCACTGGCCGGCGGCGGTTAGCTCCAGGGTGTTGTAGGAGCCTTTGGTGTAGCCCCACACCAGGCCGCCGGTGCCCCGCAGTTCGACATCGATACTGAAATCGGCATCGTAATTAACGCCCAGGGTTTGAGTGATGAAGCTGCCGCCTTCCGGTGGGCGCCGCAGCGTATAGGTGCCGGCCAGGGTGTCGATTTTGCTGTCGCCGGTGTCGTCGGAGCCCACAATCCAGCTGTTGCTGTTATCGGCAAACCGCTCGTCGAGCAACACCGTGGGCACCAGCGCGGCGGTGGGTTGGGCAACGGCTGCCGGCCGGGCAGCCAGGGCCAAGGCGAAAGCGGCCACAAGGGCTAGGCAAGGATTCAGCTTCATCCCGCAAAGCTCTGGCTCCGGGCCATACGGCGCCATCCGGGCCAGCCCTGATTTTTACCCGGCGGCGGACGGGTTTGGCGCGGCCGCCAGCGCGGCCAACTGCTGCGTCAGCGCGGCGAAGCCAGGGCGGGCGGCGGGCTCGGCGTGCAGGCAGGCGGCGTGCAGCAGCTGCAGGCTGGCGGCCACGGCGGGCACCGCCTCCAGCGCGGGGCAGCGGGCCAGCAGCTCGCCCAGCAGGTGGCCGAAGGCGCGGGCTTCCAGCCGGGCCAGGGCCGTAGCGGTGGCTACGTCATCGGGCGGGAAGAAGCTGGCGGCCCCGAAGTCGCCCAGCAGGACCGTGCCATCAGGCAGGTGCAGGATATTATGGGCGTAAAGGTCGCCGTGCGTGATGCCCTGCTTGTGCAAGTGCGCTACGGCGCTGGCCACGCCGTGGGCCAGCTTCAGCAGCGCGGGCAGGGTGAAAGTGGTGCCGGCCGCGTACACGTCGCGGGTGCAGGTGACGAAGCTGGGCGGCCCCGCCAGGTTTTGGAAGACGGGGTCAATTAATTCCATCACCAGGCCCGGCGCGCCCACCGGATGCTCGCTAACGCGCCCCTGCACCGCAATCAGATTGGGATGCGGGCCGGCGCCGATGCAGGCATCCATCTCGCTGGCGGGCAAGCCGTCGCTGGTCACGGCCCCTTTGAAGAGCTTCACGGCCACGGGCTGGGGCACGGCCCCAGCGGCAGGCTCCCAAACCGCTTGGTGGATGATGCCGGAAGCGCCCTCGCCCAGCAGGCGCCCCAGCGTGAGCCCGGCCCAGGGAATGGCGGGCACCGGGTGGCGCGCCACCGTGGCGGCCTCGGCCCCGGCATCGAGGGGGTTGCCGGCATACGCCAGCCAGGCCAGGCGCGGCAGCGTGAACAGCCAGGCCGGCAGCTCGGTGAGCTGGTTGGCCGCCAGGCGCAGCAGCTCCAACTGGTGCAGCTGGGCCATTTCGGAAGGCAGGGCGGCGAGGCGGTTGCCGGCCAGCATCAGCTTCTGCAGGTGCTGGCAGTGGCCCAGCTCGGGCGGCAGGCTGGTAAGCTGGTTGTCGGTGAGAATGAGCCAGCGCAGCCGGGGCGGCAGCGCGGCGGCGGGCAGGGTGTGGATGCGGTTGGCCTTGAAGCCAATCATGGTAAGATTCTCGCACTGGCCCAGCACGGCGGGCAGCTCCTCAAACAGATTATCGGAGCAAAAGAGGATGCGTAGCTGGTGCAGCCGGGCAAAATCATCGGGCAGCGCAGTAAGGGCGTTGCCGCTCAGGTTGAGGATTTCGAGGGTATCGGCCAGAGCGAAGATTTCGCGGGGAAACTCAGTGAGGTTTTCGCTGAGGTCGAGGCGGGTGGCCCCGGCGAGCTGGCCGGCGCGGAGTTGTTCGAGGGTATGCATGAGCGGGCAAAGGTCGGGCTGCTGGCTAGGATGCACGGCATTCAGCGCAATAAATAAGGAGTTAGCCTCTCAAAAAAGAAGCCCCGGCAAATTGCCGGGGCCTCTCCTGTTCACAAAGCAGTCGGGATGCTATTCGACTACCAGTCGCTTGGTCACAATCGTGGCGCCCGCGTGCAGGCGCAGCGTGTACACCCCAGCCGCCAGCCCGTCGAGCGGCAGCAGGAAGCTGGTGCCGGCCGGCTGCAGGGCCACCGCCGTTTGCGTCACCCGCTGGCCCAGGCTGTTGAGCAGTTCGGCTTGCACCGTGGCGCTGCCGGCCGTGGCCGGCAGCAGCACCCGCACCTGCTGGTGCGCCGGGTTGGGGAAGAGCTGCACCGTGGCGGCTGAGAAGGCCGGGGCGGTGCCGAGCGGTGCCGCCGGCGCCAGGTTCAGCCAGAAGCGGCCGGTGGCGCTGTTCAGCGTGGCCGCGCTCACCGTGAAGGCGTAGGCGGGCTGCTGGCGCAGGTCGGTGCGCTGGCCGGTGAGGGCGTCGTAGAGCTCCACGGCGGTGGTGGCGGGCCAGTTTAGCAGCCCGGCGGCCGTCAGCGTGTAGGCACCTACCGCCGGCACGCCCACTTGCAGCGGGATGCTGGTGGTGGCGGCCAATTGAGCCGGGGCCAGGCCATTGATGGCCAACGCCTCATTGCCCACCAGCGAGCCCAGGTTGAGGCCGCTGGGGTTGGCCAGCTTCACGGCGTCGAAGGCGCTTTCCACGGCGGGGCTGGCCCCGACTTCGGCGTAGAGGTAGGCATCATCGGCGGGGCCGGTGCTGCCGCGCAAACTCAGGTGCAGCTGCGGCCGGAGGTCGGCGGTGCTGCGCTGGAAGGCGGGGTCGGTGGTGCGGAACTCGCGGATGCGGTGCGAGTTATTGAGGATGAGCGTGGCCGGGGCCGAGGCGCGCACGAAGAAGCCTTGGCCGCTGGGCACCACGGGGCTGCCCAGGCCCACGCCGTTCACGTAGCTGCGGTATTGGCCGGTGTATTGCCCGGTGCTGCCAAACACGTAGAGCGCCGCATCGAGGCCGGCCGGCCGCGTTACCAGGCTCCAGTCGAGCGGCGCGGCGAAGGGGTTGCCCACCAGGTGCCAGCCGGCCTCGGCGCTGGGCGTGAAGCTCAGCGGCAGGCTCACGGGGGCGTTGTTGAGCGCGCCCACGAAGTCCACTTTTTCGGAGGCCGGGATGTTCACGGTGTAGCCGCGGCCCAGGGTGAGCGTGCTGGTGGTGGGCACCTCCCAGCCCTTATCGAAGGCCGAGAAACCGGTGGCCACGCTGCCCGGAATCCGTGCCTCGTCGTAGCCGAACACCGTGGGGAAGGGCGTCACGTTGCCCGGTGTGGCGCTGGTGTTGTAGCTGGTGGTGAGCGTGGGGACGAAGCCGGGGGTCTGCAAATCGGCGAACGGCGCGTTGAGCACCGGCGACGAATAGTGGCGGTAGCCGGCCCCGGCGTTCTGGCTGGGGTCAATCCAGCGCTGCACGGTGGCCGGGCCGGTCATAGTGGGGTTGGTGGTGCCGTTGTAGGCCACCAGCGCTGTGCCGGCGGCGGAGGACAGCAGCGTCAGCGCCTGGCTGTTAGTACTGAAGTTGGCATTCACTTCGAGCACCTGGGCCACGGCCACGGGCTGCGTCAGGGTCAGCGGCTGGCTCACGTTGCGGAGGTTGCGCACGGTGTCGGGCAGGCCCGCGCCAGTTTGCTGGGGCGCCAGGCCGTCGTACACGTAAGTAGCATCATCACTAAAGCTGCGGGTGCCGCTGAGCTGGATACTGCCCGTCGCGCCGCTGGCGCTGATGCCCGCCGCATCGCAGATGCGCAGGGTGCCGCCGGCCGCCAGCACGAAATTACCCGCGCCGGTGATGGCGGCGCAGGCCGCGCCGCCGGGGGCCAGGGTGCTCAGCACGCCGCCGCTCTGCACGGTGAGGGTACCGGTCACGAGCAGGTCGGCACTGAGGTGCAGCGTGCCGGTGATGGTGACGTTGCGGTAGCTGCCGCCGGGCAGGGTTTGCAGCGCGCTCACCACCAGGTCGGGCAGCACCGAGCCGAGCGTGATGCCGGCTTCGGCCACCGTTTTGAGGGCCTCGCGGTTGTCGGTGCTGTCCACGGCCAGGGTGAAGAAGTCGTAGTGCGTGTTGGGCAGGCCGGTGAAGGTGTAGCTCAGGCCGGGCACGTCCTGCGCCACCCGCGTGAAGGCCCCGCCGTCCTGACTGGCGTAGATATCGAAGGCCCGCAGGCCCGAGCCGCCCGCGTCGTCGCTGGCAGTCCAGGTGAGGCTCACCACGTTGCCGGGCTGGGTGGCGGGCAGGGTATTCACCTGACTCACCGGCACGCCGGCGTCGAGGATATTCACCCAGCGGTTGGTGGCGATGGGCGGATTCACGTCGAACACGATGCTGGCCTGGGCGGCCAGCGTATCGCCGGTGGCGGCCGTGGCGCTGCCCTGGATGATGTAGTTCAGGAAGCCTTGGCCGCGGCCGGTGCTGTCGTTGAGGGCCAGGAAGCCCTTGTTAGGGTCGAGCGGGGCCACCCCGGTGGCGGGGTCGATGGTTTCGAGACGCCAGATGAGCTGGCGGCCCACCACGTCCACGGTGCCCAGCACGCGCACGTCGTAGCCCAGCGAGTCGGGCATGTCGAGCGTGGCCGAGTAGGTCGAGGAATTGGCCGGCACCTGGAAGGTGAGCGTGTCCCAGCCGAAGCTGCCGAGGCGGAAGGTGCGCGGGTCGGAGGCCGGGCCCAGCGGCACGGTCACGCGCACCACCTGGGCCGGCGCGGTGGCCAGCGCGGGGTCGTTTTCAAACTGCACCTGATAGTTGAGCGGGGTTTGCACCCCCACCATCTTGCGGGTGCCCACGCCGTTGGGGCCCACTATCAGGTTGGGGTCGGCCGAACCCACCACCAGCGTGCACGACAGCCCGCGGCCCTTGTAAGTGAAGACAATGGAGTCGGCGCAGCCCACCAGTGCGGGCGGGTAAGTGTTGCCGTCGAACGGGTTGGGGCGGAAGGGCCGCACGCATTCCGTGACGCCCGTGGTGCCGCACATGCCGCCGGGAATGGCAATATCCACCGAGCGGGCCGTGTAGCCGGTCTGCGGATTCAGGCGCAGCCAAGTGGTATCTACCAAGCCCAGACGGGTGTAGTAGCGGGTCAGGCTGTCGGTCCAGGCGCTGGCGCTGGCGGCCAGCGAGGCCACGCCGGCCGGGTACTGGGCCGGGGCGGCCAGCACGGCGGCGCGGTAGCGGGCAATGTGGTCGAGCGTCTGGCGGGTGTACCATTCCTCGGTGAGGGCGGCCTGGTTCCACACCACCGGCAGAAATTGATTCACAGCGAGATTGGCCGTCAGGCGCAGGTTCACCTGGATGATTTCGCCGGGGCGCAAATCCTGGGCGATGAAGGGCAGCACTTCGGTCAGGCCGTCGTCGAGGCGGTTGCGCGGGGTGGCGCTGGCCGCCGCGTTGGTGAAGTCCGACTTCTTGCGCACGTTGGGCGTGTGGGTGATGACGGGGTTCAGGCCCGGCGGCAGGTCATACTGGAACTCCCAGTAGGGCACGTCGAGGTTCGAGTTGTTCTGCAGGAAGTAGGTCCAGTTGCCATTGGCCCCCGCCCGGATGGTCTGGGGGATAATGGTGGCAAAGTCCACGTCGAGCGGCCGGGCGGTTTCCACGGTCAGGCCATCGGTGAGCTGCACGCGGACGGCGCCGTTGGCGGCCACCACGTTATACACGCCCACGCTCAGCGTGTCGAGGCGCCAGCGCAGGGTCACCTCCGTGCTGTTGCGGAAGCGCAGCACCTGCGCCTCGGCCCGGATGGTGGGGTCGAGACCCTTGGTGAGGAAGAAGCGCGTGGCCGGCGTGCGGCGGAAGCCGGCGCCCAGCACCTGGGTGGTCACGCGCCCCTGCCCTACCCGGTTGGCCGCGATGCTGCGCACCTGGAAGCCCAGCGTATCGGCGTAGAGCGTGGCGGTTTGCAGGCTCGGGTAGGCGTAGGGCGTTTTCACCAGCACGTAGTAGGGGCCGGCGCCGGTGGTGGGCACCAGGATTTCCTGGCTCGTACTCACCTGGTTGAGGTAGATGAAGTCGTAGTCGGCGGCGGTAGGCACGCGGTTGTAGGCCACGTACATCTCGTTCTGACCCAGGCTCTGGGTGCTGGTCAGAGTCAGCACCATGTCCTTGTTGGCGCCGGGCGTCACGCGGTAATACACTATCGAGTCGGCCATCAGCGGGAAGCTGGTGGGGGTGCGCAGCGGCAGCGTGTTCACGCCCAGGCTGAGCAGGTTGCCGGCGTCGGTGATGTTGTTGTTGGCCGCCGGGCTGCTCACCGGCCCTTCGTAGATGTCGTTGAAGAGGTTGGTGGCCATCAGCCCGTGGTAATTGCCGGGCAGGATGCCCTGCAGGCGCGAGCGCACCACCCCGTTGATGGTCTGGCTGGGGGCAATGGCCACGTTCTGGGTGCGCGAGGCAAAGAGCTGGTCTACCGCCCCGTCCATCGTGGCGTCCTGACTGAGGTAGAGGCCGTCTTTCAGCTGGCCCACGGCGGGGTTGATGCCCTGGTTGCGCACCTGGTAGTGCACGGTCATGGTCTGGCCGAGCACGCGGTTGGCGGGGAGGGTTACGCTGGTTACCACTAGGTCGGCCGGCTCGGGCACGCGGATGAGGATGTTGCCCTGCACCACGTTGTTGAGCTCCTGCTGGTGCTCATACACCGTGCCGTACTGAATGGCCCCGCCCCAGAGCTGCGTGGGGTAGTAGCCGTTCACGCCCGACTGGTCGGCCACCAGGAAAATGTAGTAGTTGCCCGACAAATAAGCCGGAATGGTCACTGGCAGCGCCACCGAGTAGCTGGCGCCCGCGCCCAGCGTGCCCGCGTGGCGGTAGGTGCCGATGCGAATGGCGCCGTTCACCGAAGGCGAGGTGCTGAGGTAAATGGCGTCGTCCCAGTCGCCTTCCAGCGTGGCGCCCACGCCCTGGTTGCGGATGGTGAAGGGCACCGTCACCTGCTGGCCGGCCACTACGTCGGTGGGCAGGGTGTAGGTGGTGGGCAGCAGGTCGGCGGGCGGCGTGAGGGTGATGGGCAGCGCCGTGCTGCGGAAGTTGTTGCCCGGATTGGTGTCCACCAACACGCTCGACACGTTGCTGTTGCAGTAGCCGCGCCCGTCGGGCACGCCGGCCTTGCCGATGACGAAGAAATTGCCCTGCAGGCCGTGGGGCAGGCGCACGGTCACGGTGCCGTTGTAGCTGCTGCCCACGGCCAGGTCGCCGTTGCGCGTCACGCCGCTCAGCAGCAGGTCGCTGTTGTCGAGCGTGGCGTCGGTGGAGAGGAAAAACTGGTCCTGCCAGCCGGTGGCCAGGGTGCGGAAGGCGCCCTGGTTGTCCACGCTCCAGCTCAGGCCGATGGTCTGGCCCGAGAAGGCCGTGCCAGTGGTGCTGAGTACGGTTAGGCGCAGGTCGTCGGAGTAGTGGTAGGTGAAGGCGTGGCGGCGCTCGTTGTTGTTCTCGAAGTTGAACTCGTACACCGAGTTGCCACTGTCGGTGTGCAGCAGCAGCTCGTAGTTGCCGGGCGTCACGCTGCGCGGAATGGTTAGCGTCATCGAACCCGAGTAGCTCGCGCCCACGGCCAGCGGACCGATGCGGGTGGCGGTGCCCAGCAGCAGGCAGTTGGGCCCGCCGCCCGGCGTTACCAGGTAGATGGCATCGGTCCAGGTGCCGCCGGCGGCACCCACCGCCCCGCTGTTGTTGCGGACGGTGTAGTTCACCGTGAAGGTCTGGAAGGCATCCACATCGGCCGGGCCGGTGAAGGCGGTGGGCTGCAGGTCGGCGTAGGTGAGGCCCACGGCCACGGGCTGGGCCGAGCGGCGCAGGTTGTTGTTTTCGAAGTTGTATTCGAACACGTTACCGCGCGTCGAGCCGCTCACGTAGTCGGCGTAGCCATACACGTAGTAGTTGCCCGAAATGCCGTTGGGGATGTTCAGCGTCACGGTGCGGCGGTAGTGGTGGTTCACGGCCAGCGTGTCGCCGCCGAATACGCTGGTGCTGCCCACGGCAATGGCCGTGCCGGGGTCAAACGTCGCCGAGGGGCACAGCCAGAACTGGTCGGACCAGTACCGTTCCTCGGGCACGGGCGCGTTCAGGCCGCCGTTTTTTACGTCCCAGGTCACGGTGAATGAATTGCCGGCCAGGGCGTTGCTTGGGGCCGTGAGGGCGATGGGCTGCAAGTCGGCCGGCGGACGCAGGATGATTTGCACCGGCTCCGGTGAGTTCACGTTGTTGGTGCTGGCGGTTTCAAACACCACGTTGTCGGTATCGGTGTAGGCGTAGAAGTAGCGCGTGCCGAACTCAGTGTGCGGAATGCGTACGCTCACGATGCGGTCGTAGAATTCATTGGTGGCCAGCGTGTCGGTCACGCGCTGGCGGCTCAGCGAAATGGCGTTCGGCCCCAGCGACAGGCGGCCGGTGTTCTGGCTGATGTTGAGAATGGTATCGGGCGAGATGAAGAACTCATCGAAGCGCGGCACGGTCACCGTCACCGGCCCGCGGTTGTACACGCGGTAGCGCAGCTGCACGTCGGTGTAGCCCACCGAGGGGTCGGGCGGCGACACGAAGTTTTCGAGCGAGAAATCCGGCGTCTGCGGTACTATCATCAGCGTGCGCTTGGGCGAGCGGCGGCGGTTGTTGAGGTAGTCGGTTTCGAGCAGCTGCCCGTTGGCATTGGCCCGCACAAACACGTAGTAATAACCGGCCTGCGAGTACGGCACGGTGAAGGTGGCGTTGGTGATGTAGGTGCCGTTGGGCTGCAGGAAGGTGGTGTTGCCCCAGTCGCCCACCCGGATGGCGGTGTCGGTATTGAACACCGAATCCTGGCTCAGCCACACGTCGTCGCGCCACTGCTGGGCCAGGGTGCTGCCCAGGCCGGTGTTGGTCACGTTCCAGCTCATCTGCATGGTCTGGCCGGCGTACACGGTATCGGGGTTTTGGATGAAGCTCACCCGCAAGTCTGGCAGCTCGCGCAGGCCGAAGGCGAACACCGGCCCCGGCGTGGCGAAGCAGGCATTGCGGGCCACCACGCGCCAGCGGTACTGCGCCCCGTAAGGAATTGAGCCGTTGAAAGTGTACTGCAGATTGGTGAGCCCGCTGGCGGTGGGTGTGGCGGGCTGGGTGCCGCTGGCTGGCCACACGTAGAGGTCGTAGGTGCTGGTGTTGCCACCCGGCGACCACGTGAACGTGATGGGCAGACTGAGCCCATTGGAGCCATCAATGGGCTGCATCTGGCTGACCACGCCCGGCGCCGCCGTGGCCGGGTTGATGCTGACGGCCTGGCTGAACGGATAGGTGCAGCCGGCCGCATTCGTCACTACCACCGAGTAAGTGGTGGCCACCGTGGGCGCGGGCGAGATGCTGGCCGTGGTTTCGCCGCCCGGGCTCCAGAGGTAGCTGGCGCCCGGGCCGGCGTTGCTCACCGTGAGGGTCACCGGCTGGCCGGTGCAGGTGCTGGTGGCCGAGGCACTGAACGTGGGCAGCGGCAGCACCGGCAGCGGCTGGGTAGCGGTGCTGGAGCAGCCCGCGCCATCGGCGTAGGTGTAGGTGATGGTGTGGGTGCCCACGCCCGCCGTGGTGGCGTTGAACTGCCCGCTGCTCACGCCGGGGCCGCTGTAGGTGCCGCCGGCCGGGCTGCCGCCCGTCAGGGTGAAGGCGGCGGCCTGGTAGCAGCGCGGGGCCTGCGCCGCCAGCGTCACGGTGGGCAGGGCGCGCACTTCGAGCGTGCGGGTAGCAGTGGCCGAGCAGCTGGTGCCAGCCGTGTAAGTGTAGGTGATGGTGTAGGTGCCCACGCCCGCCGCGGCGGGGTTGAAGGAGCCCGCCACCGTGCCATCGACGCGGTAGGTGCCGCCGGCCGGCGAGCCGCCCGTCAGGGTGAAGGCGGCGGAGTTGATGCACACGGGCGCCAGCGCGGCCAGCGTTACCGCGGGCGGGGCCGTCACGGTCAGGTCGCTGCCGTTGGTGTTGCTGGTGGCGGCGGGGTTGCTGCCTACCAGCCGGATGCGGTAGCCGCTGGTGCCCGCCGTGGCAGCCGGCAGCGTACCCGAAATCGTGCCGTTGCCCAGGCCGCTAAACGCCACCGTGCCAATAGCCATGGGGCTGGCAAACGAGCCGCTGGCATCGGAAAGCTGCGCCGTGATGGTATTGCCGGCCGCAAAGCCTACCCCTGCCACGTTGAAAGTCATGGCGAAAGCCGTGGCCGGGCACAGCGGCCCCGCGAAAGCCGTGAGACTCAGTAACGGCGCGGTGGCGGCCTGCACCGTCACGTCCACGAAGCTGCTGAAGGAGCAGCCGCCCAGCGTCACCAGGCAGGTGTAGCGGTTCACGCCCACGTTGGTATTGCTGGGCACGGTGGGGTTTTGCAGGTTCGAGCTAAAGCCCAGCGGCCCGCTCCAGGCGTAGGTGGCGCCGGCGTAAGTGGGAGTCAGCGTCAGGGCGATGGTGCTGCCGTAGGGCACCGAGGCCGGGCCGCCGGCCTGGCTGACGGGCGTCGTATTAATAGTCAGGTCGGTGGCATTGGCCGTGCCCACGGTGGCGGGGTCCGAGGCTACCACGCGCACGCGGTAGCCGGTGCCGCCGGCTATGGTGTTGGGCACCGTGCCCGACAGCGTACCGCCCGCCGAGCCCGACGAAATCAGCGTGCCAAACAAAGGATTGCCGCTGCTGAACACCCCGCTGGCATCCGAGAGCTGCAGCTGGAACGCGTTGCCCGGCCCGTAGCCGGCCATGCTGGTAGTGAAAGGTACCGTGATGGTAGCCCCGGCACAGAAGCTGGTCGGCGATACCGCGCCCGTGGTGATGATGAGCGGGAAGGTATAATTGCTTGCCGAGCAGCCCGTGCCCTGCGCCGTGGTCACGCAGATGGGGCCCGTGGGCGCGCCGGCCGGGGCGGCCACCGTCAGGCTGGTAGCCGTGTTGCCGGTGATGGACCCCGTAGCCGCCACACCCCCGAAGGTGACGCTGGTGGCCCCGCCCAGATTGGTGCCGGTGAGGGTGACGCTGGTGCCGGCCGGGCCGCTGGTGGGCGTGAAGCTGCTGATAGTGGGCGCCGTCAGCACCGTAAAGCTGCTGGCGCTGGTACCGGTGCCGCTGGGCGTAGTCACCGTCAGCGGGCCGGTGCTGGCGCTGGCCGGCACGGTGGCCGTGATGCTGGTGGCCGAAACTACGGTGAAGGTGGTAGCCGCCGTGCCGTTGAACGCCACGGCCGTGGCCCCGGTGAAGCCGGTGCCGGTAAGGGTGACGCTGGTGCCCACGGCCCCGCTGGTGGGCGTGAAGCTGCTGATGGTGGGCGGCACGAGCACCACGAAGCTGTTGGTGCTGAGCGCCGTGCCGCTGGCCGTGGTGACGGCAATCTGGCCGGTGGTGGCGCCGGTGGGCACCGTTACGGTCAGCTGCGTGGCCGAGCCGACGGTGAACACCGGGGCATTCACGCCATTGATGGCCACGGCGGTGGCGCCGGTCAGGTTGCTACCCGTCACCGTGACGACGGTGCCGATGGGGCCGCTGGCCGGCGTGAAGCCGCTGATGCTGGGCATGGTGGCATTGGGACCGGGGGGGCCGCCGGTGGTGCCGCCGTTGCCGGGGCCGCCGGGCGTGCCGGTGCCGCCCGAGCCATTGCCGCCGGGCGGGCCGCCGGTGCTGCCGCCGTTGCCGGGCAGCTGCGCCACGGCACTCAGCGCGAAGGAAATCAGAATAACCAGCAGCCCCAGCCGGCGCGCAAAGTCGAATAAATGTTTCATGACAAAAACATTAAGAAGGTAAGTGAATGGAATAGCGAAGCGGGCCGCCGCCGGGCGGCGGCAGCCCACCGTTGCTTATTCCACCACCAGCCGGTGGGTGAGTTGACCATTGCTGCCCTCGGCCTGGATGCGCACCAAGTAGATGCCAGCCGCCAGCCCCTGCACCGGCAGCGTGGCGTGCGCCGCCGTGCCGGTGGCCGCCGTGGTGGCGGGCACCAAGAGCTGGCTCACGCGCTGCCCCACGGCATTAAGCACGCTCACCTGCAGCTGCCGGACATTGGCGGGCAAGCCCGTCACGCTGAGCGTCACGGCCGCACCGGCGGTGTGCGCCGTCGGGTTGGGGTAGAGGCTCACGAGGGCACCGGCCAGCTGCGGGCGCGTCGCCAGCGGACTGCCCGCCGGGCGGAACACCACGCTGAAGCGCCCGGCATACGGCTCATTGGCCGCGATGCTGAAGGTGTAGCTGGCCTGGGCAGCCAGGTTGATGAAGCTGCCCGTGAGGGCGTCGCGCAGGAACACCGTGGTGCCGGCCGGGCCGAAGTTCAGCAGCTCGGCGGCGGTGATGGTGAAGGTGCCGGCGGCGGGCGGACTCACCCACAGCGGCACCACTTCGTCGGCGGTGCCGGCGAGGGGGGCGCGGCCGTCTACCGAGAGGGGCATGTCGGGCGTGCCGGGCACGGGGGCGGCTACCGTAGAGAGGTAGAGGCCGTTGGAATTGGGCAGCTTGTAGGCGTCGTGCTGGCCGGTGTAGGGGTTGGTGGCCCCGGCTTCGAAGTACACGAAAGCGTCGTCGGTATCAGCGCCGCCGGCGGCTTGCAGCACCAGGTGCAGCAGGGGCCGGGTGTCGCCGGTGCTGCGCTGGAACTGGGGCTGGCCGGCGTAGATGGTGCTGCGGTTGCTGTTATTCAGGCTGATGCTGCCGGTGGTGCCGGGCGTGCTGGAGCGCACGAAGAAGCCCTGCCCGGCCGGAATGAGGCCGGTGCCAGCCCCTACCCCATTCACGAAAGAGCGGTAGCGCCCCACGTAGCCGGCCGTGCTCTGGAACACATACACGGCCGCATCGACGCTGTTGAGCGCGGCACCCGAGACGGTGCCCCAGTCCAGCGGCGAGGGGTACGGGTTGCCCACCAGGTGCCAGCCGGCTTCGGCCTGCGTGCCCCGGGTAAGGCCGCTGATGGTCTGGGCCCCGTTGTTGAAGGTACCGGTGAAATCCACCAGCTGCTGGTTGCCGATTTGCACGGTGTAGCCGCGGCCTACGGTCAGGGCGTCGCTCAAAGAGTTAGGTGAGAAGTAGCCCTGGTCGAAAGCCGAGTAGTTGCTGGTGGGCGTGGCCAGGCGGCTTTCGTTGTAGCCGAACACGGTGGGGTACACGCTCAGGTTGCCGGGCAGGGCGGCGGTGTTGTAGGCCGGGTTCACTACCGGCGTGAAGCCGGTATTGGTGGCCAGGTCGGCCACCGTGGAGCCCGTTACCGGGGCGCTGTACATGCGGTAGCCGCCGGTGCCGGTGTTGCCGCTGGCGTCGATGTAGCGCTGCATGGTGCCGGTGGCGCCCTGCACCGTGCCGCTGCCCTCGTTCCACACCAGGGCGGTGCCGGCGGCGCTGCTCAGCAGCGTCAGGGGCTGGCCGTTGAGCAGCAGGCTGCCGGTGGTCAGGCGCACGGTTTCCTTCACGGCCAGGGGCTGGGTCAGGGTCACGTTGGCAGCGTTGATGATGGTCAGGCCCAGGGCCTGGGCGGGCAGACCGGCGCCGGTAATCTGGGCGCCGCTGCCGTTGTAGACGTAGCTGGCGTCGGGGCTGAAGGTGCGGGGGCCCGTCACCTGCAAGGCGCCGGTGCTGCCGCTGGCACTCAGGCCGGCCGGGCTGCAGATGCGCAGCGTGGCGCCGGCCGCCAGCACGAAGCCGCCCGGCCCGCCAATGGCGAAGCAGCCATCGGCGAGGCTGCCGCCGGTTTGCACCGTGAGGGTGCCGGCCACGGTGATGTTGCCGGCCAGCGTGCCGTTGCCGGTGCCGGTCACAGTCACGTTGTTATACACGCCGGCCGGGATGGTCGTGGTCGTGCTCACTGTCAAATCCGACGGGGCCGAGCCTACCGTGAACACCGTGGCGCTGGTGGCCGTGCCGCCCGGCGTGGTCACCGAGATAGTGCCGGTGGTGGCCGTTACGGGCACGCTGGTAGCGATGGTGGTGGCGTTGGTGACGGAGAACGGCGCGTTAGTGCCGTTGAACTGCACCGTGGTGGCGCCGCTGAAGCCGGTGCCCGTGATGGTAACCGAGGTGCCGCCGCTGCCCGAGCTGGGCGTGAAGCTGCTGATGGTGGGCACCGGCGCCGTGAGCACAAACGAAGTGTTCGACGTAGCCACGCCGCCGGTAGTGGTGACGCGGATGGGACCGGTGCTGGCGCCGGCCGGCACCGTGGCCGTGACGCTGGTAGCCAAGCCGGCCGTAAACGTAACGGCCGGTACGTTATTAAAGCTCACGCCCTGCAGCCCGTTCAGATTAGCCCCGGTGATGGTGACCACCGTGCCCACCGGCCCACTGGCCGGGGTGAAGGAGAGGATGGTGGGCGGCGCCACCATCTTGAAGGTAGCCAGGTTGTCGCGGCCCACACCGCCCGCAGTGCTGAAGCTGCCGCCCACCACCAGCGTGTCGTTGGAAAGCGTCAGGGCGTAGCCGTAGCCGTTGAGGCCGGGCAGGGTGATGAGGCTGCCGGTGGCGGCCGTCACGGCGGCCAGGTAGCTGGCCGATAAGCCATTCACCTGCGAGAACTGGCCGGTCATCGTCACGAAGTCGGCGCTGGCGTCGATGTCGTACACCGTGCTGTTGGTGTTGGACGTCCAGGAAGTGGCGGCGCCGGTGGTTTTGCTCAGCGCCCCGATGTAGGCGCGCGGCTGGCCGTCGAGGGTGGTGAAGGAGCCGCCCACGTAGAGGTTGCTGGCGTTCTGGGCCAGGGCGTGCACGGTGCTGTTGGGGTTGGGCGCGAAGGAGGTCAGCGCGCCCGAGGAGGCATTCACGGCGCCCAGGTAGCTGCGGGCCGAGCCGCCCAGGGTGGTAAACTGCCCGCCCACGTACAGAGTCGGGCCGTCGAGGGCCAGGTTGTACACGGCGTTGTTGGCGCCAGGGTTGAAGGCCGTGAGGGCGCCGGTGGCGGTGGTGAAAGACGCCAGATAGTTGCGCGTGGTAGCGCCCACGGCGGTAAACGAACCGCCGACGTAGAGCGTGCTGCCATCTGTTTTCAGAATGTGGACCGTGCTGTTAAGGCCAGGATTAAAGGCCGTGACCACGCCGCTCGTGGCGTTCACCGCGCCCAGGCGCAGGCGGCCCGCGCCGTCGAGGCTGGTGAACGTGCCGCCTACATATAAGGTGTTGCCGGCCAGGGCCAGGGCCTCCACCTGCCCGCCCGCCGGGTTGGGCTGGAAGCCGGTCAGTATCTGCCCGGTGTTCACGTTGTAGGCAAAGAGGTTATTGATGCCGTACGCCCGCAGGGTGCTGAAGGAGCCGCCCAGCACCACGGCGCTGCCGCTGGCATTCAGGGCGTTTACCGTGGTGTTGGGGCCGGGGTTGAAGCTCGTGAGGGCGCCCGTGCCCAGGGTGAAGCCGGCGGCGTAAGCGCGGCTCTGGCCGGCGATGGTGCTGAAGCTGCCGCCCGCATACAGCGTGGTGCCATCAGTGGCGATGGTGTGCACCGTGCTGTTGGGGCTGGGGTTGAAGGCCGTGGCGGCGCCGGTGCCGGTATCTACCGCCCCCAGACGGGTGCGGGTGAGGCCGCCCAGGGTGTTGAAGGAGCCGTAGGCGTAGAGCGTGCTGCCGTCGCGCAGCAGACCGTTCACGGCGCCGTCGGCGCCGGGGTTGAAGGAGGTGTAAGTGCCATCGGCGCTGAGCTGAAACAGGCCCTGCCGGGCGGCCGTGGTGAGGTAGCTGAACGAGCCACTCAGCGTGAGAGCCGTGCCGCTCACGGCCACGGTGTTCACGGTGGTATTCAGGCTGGGGGCCAGGCTGGTGAGGGCGCCCGTATTCAGGGTGAAGCCCGCCAGGTAAGGCCGGGGCTGCCCGGCAATGGTGCTGAAGCTGCCGCCCACGTACAAGGTGGTGCCATCCGAGGCCAGCGAATTAACGGTGCTGTTGGGGTTGGGCACGAAGGCCGTGACGGCGCCGGTGCTGGTGTTTACGGCCCCGAGGCGGGTGCGCGTGAGGCCACCCAGGGTGGAGAACGAGCCTGCCACGTACAGCGTGGTGCCGTCGCGCAGCAGGCTGGTCACGGTGCCATCGGCGCCGGGGTTGAAGGCGGTGTAGGTGCCGGCGGCGGCCAGCTGAAACAGGTTTTGCCGGGCCGCGCCGGTGAAGTACGAGAAGGTGCCACCCAGCGCCAGGTTGCCGCCGTTGGCGGCGATGGCGTACACGTTGGCGTTGTTGCCGGCGTTGAAGCTGGTGATGGCGCCGGTGCTGAGGCTGAAAGCCGCCAGCGACTGGCTCTGCCCGCCGATGGTGCTGAAGTTGCCGCCCACGTACAGGTTCGTACCATCCGAGGCCAGCCCGTACACGCGCGCGTTGGCGCCGGGGTTGAAGGCCGTGACGGTGCCGGCCCCGGCCGTGCTCACCGCCCCGATGTAGTTGCGCGGCGCGCCGCCCAGCGTGCTGTAGCTACCGCCCACATATAAGGTAGTGCCGTCGCGCAGCAACTCGTTCACCTCCCCATTCACGCCGGGGTTGAAGGCCGTGGCCAGGCCCCCCGCGCTCACCTGAAACAGGTTCTGCCGGGCGCCGGTGCTCAGGTAATTAAAAGTGCCGCCCAGGGCCAGGCTGCCGCCGCTGGTGGCCAGGGCATACACGTTGGCGTTGTTGCCGGCGTCGAAGCTCGTCATGGCGCCGGTGCTGAGGCTGAAAGCGGCCAGCGACTGGCTCTGCCCGCCGATGGTGCTGAAGTTGCCGCCTACGTACAAGTTGGTACCGTCGGAGGCCAGGGCGTACACGCGGTTGTTGGCGTTGGGGTTGAAGGTGGTGGCGGCGCCGGTGCCGGTGCTCACCGCGCCGATGCGGTTGCGGGTCGCGCCGCTCAGGGTGGTGAAGTTGCCGCCCACGTACAGGGTCGTGCCCTCGCGCAGCAGCTCCGACACCTCGCTGTCGGCGCCGGGATTGAAGGTGGCCACCACGGCGCCGGTGCCTTTGTCCACGGCGCCCAGGTTGGCCCGGCCCTGCCCGCCAATCTGCGAGAAGCCGCCACCCAGGTACACGGTGCTGCCCTCCAGGGCCTGGCTATACACGTAGCCGTTCACGTTGGGATTGTAGGCCGTGAGGGCACTCGTGGCCAGGGCGATGGCCGCCGCGTGGTTGCGCGGCTGCCCGCCCATCGTGGTGAAGCCACCGGCGGCGTAGAGCGTCACGCCATCCGTCACCAGCGAATACACGATGTAGCTGGGGGCGGGGTTGAAGCTGGCAACCAGGGCGCCATTGGCAGCGTCCACGGCCGCCAGGTAGTTGCGCGGGGTGCCGGCCATCTGGTTGAAGGCGCCGCCCACGTACAGCACGCCGCCCGTGAGCACCAGCGACTCCACGTAGGCGTTGGGGTCGGGTGCGAAGGCGGGGTCGATGGTGTTGTTGGCCAATACGTGGGCCAGGTTGGCCCGGGCCACGCCGCCTATTTGCGAGAAGCCGCCGCCCACGTACCAGCCGCCGGTGCCATCAGCCACAATGCGCCGCACGTAGCCGTTGGTGGTGGGGAAGGCCAGCGTGGGCGTGCCGGTGCTGGTGCTCACCAGGGCCAGGTTGTCGGAGCGGTAGCCGATGTTGTTGAAGCCGCCGCCGGCAAACACGCCGCCCGCGCCGTCGGCCGTCAGGCTGTACACGTAGCCGTCGGGGCTGGCGGTGCGGGTGGCGGCGCCGGTGCCGGGGTTCAGGGCGGCCACGTAGCGCTGCTCCAGGCCGCCGATGGTGCCGAAGCCGCCGCCGGCATACAGCAGGCCGCCGGTCAGGTGCAGGGCATACACAATGTAGCTGGGGGCCGGGGCAAAGCCCGCCACCAGCGCCCCGGTGGTGGCATTCACGGCGCCCAGGTAGCTGCGGGCGCTGCCGCCCAGCTGCGAAAACTGTCCGCCTACATATAAGGTACCGCTGGCGGCCGTGCCGCTCAGGGCCAGGGACTCCACGGTGCTGTTGGGGTCGGGCGCGAAGGCGGGGTCGATGGTGTTATTGGCCAAGACGTGGGCCAGGTTGCTGCGGCTCACGCCGCCAATCTGCGTGAAGCTGCCACCCACGTACCAGCCGCCCGCGCCGTCGGCCACGATGCGCCGCACCATGCCGTTGGTGGTGGGGAAAGCCAGCGACAAGGTGCCGGTGCTGGTGCTTACCAGCCCCAGGTTGTCGGCCCGGTAGCCAACGTTGCCGAAGCTGCCCCCGGCAAACACGCCGCCCGCGCCATCGGCGGCCAGGGCGCCCACGTAGTTGTCGGGGCTGGCGGTGCGCGTAGCCACGCCGGTGCTGGTATTGAGCGCGGCGATGTAGCGCTGGCTCAGGCCCCCGATGGAGCCGAAGTACCCGCCCGCATACAGCACACCGCCCGTCAGGCTCAGCGCATACACCACGTTATTGGGGTTCGGCACGAAGCCCGGCACGATGGCGCCCGTGGCTGCGCTCACCGCCCCCAGGTAGTTGCGCGCCACGCTGGCCAGCTGCGTAAACTGCCCGCCTACATATAAGGTACCGCTGGTGGCGGTGCCGCTCAGGGCCAGGGCGTCCACGGTGCTGTTGGGCGCCGGGTCGAAGGCCGGGTCCACGGTATTGTTGGCCAGGATGTGGGCCAGGTTGCTGCGGCTCACGCCGCCAATCTGCGAGAAGCTGCCGCCGGCGTACCAGCCGCCCGCGCCGTCGGGCAGTAGCTGGCTGATGGTGCCGTTGGTGTTCGGAAAGGCCAGGTTGACCGCGCCGGTGCCGGTGTGCAGCTGCGTCAGCCGGTCTATCTGGTAGCCCAGGTTGCCAAAGCTGCCGCCCACGAACACGCCGCCCGCGCCGTCGGCGGCCAGGCTGGCCACGTAGTTGTCGGGGCTGGCCGTGCGCGTGGCGGCGCCGGTGCTGGTGTTCAGCGCGGCCAGGTAGCGCTGGCTCAGGTTCCCGATGGAACTGAAATAGCCACCCGCATACAGCACGCCGCCGGTCAGATTGAGCGCGTACACCACGTTGTTGGGATTGGGCGCGAAGCCCGCCACGATGGCCCCGGTGGCCGCGTTCACCGCGCCCAGGTAGTTGCGCGACACGCTGGCCAGCTGCGTAAAGGCCCCGCCTACATATAAGGTGCCGCTGGTGGCCGTGCCGCTCAGGGCCAGGGTTTCCACGGTGCTGTTGGGCGCCGGGTCGAAGGCCGGGTCCACGGCGTTGCTGGCCAGTACGTGCGCCAGGTTGGTACGAGCCACCCCGCCCAGCTGGGTGAAACTGCCGGCCACGTAGTAGCCGCCCACGCCGTCGGCGATGATTTTAGTGACCGTGCCGTTGGCCGTGGGGAAGGTCAGGTTGACGGCCCCGCTGCCGACGGCCACCTGCGCCAGGTTGGGCAGCCGGTACGTGAGCTCGCTAAACGAGCCCCCCACGTACTGGGTCGAGCCGTTGCGGAGCGTGGTGTACACCGGCCCGTTGGTTTGAATGTTGCTGGGCAACAGCCCCTGCGCCCGCACGGGCGCACCTACGCCGGCCGCAGCCAGCACCGCAGTCAGCAGCCAGCGCCCGGCCAGCGCCAGCGGCCGGCCAGGGGCAAAGAGCCCGCAGCTACTAGTAGCGCGGCCCCGAAAGGTGAGCAGAGGTTTTTTCATAAGGGAGAGAGTTATGAAGGTTGGGGAGATGATGACATTGCTAACCAGGGGCCTGCCGACATTCGCCACCCAGAATGATAGTACCATTCCAAGCGGAAATAGCATCGGGGCTTTCGCCGCCGCAAAGGAATACTATATTACCGCCGTTTGCAATACCCACTTTCGGGTATTTCACCAGTTCACTATGACATAATCATGTGATAACCCGCCCCTGCCCGCCCCGGCGGCCGGTGCCGGCACCCTCCTGCACACCACGGCGCCCCGGCGCAGCGGCCCCTTCCCCAGCAGGGAGGGCCGCCGCACCGGGGCGCCGGTGGGTGAGGTGCTGACCAGGGGAGCTTAGGGCACCACCACCGAATCCTGCCGCACGGTGAAGCCCGCGAAGTAGCCTACCGCTACCTGATTGGTGCCGGCTACCACGTTGCGCACGTTGGTGCGCACGTTGGCCGGCGTGGTGGCGAAGAGGCCCACGTTGTTTATCTGCGTAAACATCTCGTTGAGGTAGTAATAATAGTCGCGCGTGATGCTCGTCATTTCCACTTTTACCTTCTCGCCGCTGCGCAGGGGGTCATCGTTCAGCGGAATATCCCCGAGGTAGTTACCGTCGACCAGCTCATCCGAAAACACTCTTAGGTCGCCGGGGTCGTTGGCCAGGGTGTCGTTCTGCCAGGTCCGGATGCGCACGTAGTCGCCCACGCCCGGTAGCTCGGGGCCGTAGTAAATGGCGTACAAGCCCGGCTCGAAGCGCGGGGGCTGGTCTTTGCGCACCAGCCGCACACTGTCGATGGGCGGCGTACGACGAATCTCGGTTACAGCCTCGTAGGTCTGGCCCAGGGCGGTGAGGCGCAGCACGTAGGAGCCGCCGGTGCGGCCGCGCACGGTGCCGCGGCCCACGTAGCGGCCGGGGGCGGTTTCGCGCAGGGTGTCCACGGCGCCAAGGTCGTCCGTAAGTACCAGCAGGGCGCCCGATACCGTGGTCGGCGCGGCCTGGTTGAAGTAGCCCTGGGTGAGCGTCAGGCCAACCGTGGCCGGGCGGGCTTCATCGGTAATCTGGCCCTCCACGGCCAGCAGGGCGGGGCTCTCGGGCGTGTCGATGTTCACCACGTCGAGGCAGGAGCTGAGGCTGAGCGTGGCCAGGGCGGCCAGCAGCGCAAGGGTGGGTTTGGTCATAGCGAAAGCGGGAAGCGGAACGATAAGAGGAATGGGCCGGGTGGCACTAGCACGGCCGGGTACCGATAGTGCCAGTGTAGGACGAGCCAGCAGTAGGCGGTTGAAAACGGTTATGCCTGGCTTCAACATAACCGTGGGAAGCTCGGAAACGGTTATGCTGACGTCCGAAACGGTTATGTTGACGTTCGAAACGGTTATGTTGACGTCTGAAACGGTTATGTTGGAGCTCAATATAATCGTTGCCAAGGCATCCGGCCAGAAAGGGAGTGGCATCGCCACCGCCAGGTAGCGCGACGCAGTCTCAGAAGCTGAAATTATACGTAGCGCTGGGTATCAGCGACCCGAAGACGGCCAGTCGCACGGCTTCGGTTTCGCGGGGGCGGTCCTCGTTCTGGCGGAAGAAGATGCCGTAGGCATTGCGGCGGGCGTACACATTATAGATGCTGAACGTCCAGGAGCCCTGCCAGCGGCGCTCGGGGTGGGGCTTCCCTTTGAGGGTGGCCCCCAGGTCGAGGCGGTGGTAGGCGGGCACGCGGGAGTTGTTGCGGGCGTCGTTGCCGACGTGCGGCACCACGAGGCCCTGGTAGGTGAAGCGGCCGTCGGGGTAAGTGGTAGCCACGCCGGTGCTGTAGTTGAAGGTGGCCGAGAAGGTGAGGCGCGGGCTGTACTCGAAGATACCGACGAGGCTCAGGTAGTGGGTTTTGTCGTACTTATTGGCGTACCACTTGTTCTGGTTCAGGCCGTCAATCTGGCGCTCCGAGCGGCTCAGGGTGTAGCTCAGCCAGCCGTTGAAGCGGCCGGTGGCTTTCTTCACGTAGAGCTCCACGCCATAGGCGCGGCCCTGGCCGTAGAGCAGCTCGGCCTCCATGTTGGGGTTGAGGAAGACGTTGGCGCCGTTGATGTAGTCAATCTGGTTGCTCATCGTCTTGCCGAAAACTTCGATGGACGTCTCGTATTGATTGTGGTCGAAGTTGCGGAAGTAGCCGAGGCTGATTTGGTCGGCTTTCTCGGGCTTGATGTTGCGGGTGCTGGGCATCCACACGTCGAGGGGCGTGGCGGCGGTGGTGTTAGAGATGAGGTGGATGTACTGCACCATCCGGTTGTAGCTGGCCTTGAGGGAGGCGTCTTCGCTCAGCGCCAGACGGGCCGAGGCGCGGGGCTCCAGGTTGGGGTAGCGGGCGGCCGGGCCGTCGCGGTACTCCCGGCCATTAACCGGAGTGAGCTGGCGGCCCAGCTCGCCCACGTAGTCGTAGAACATTCCGGAGCTGCGGTTCTCAAACATCGAGGCCCGCAAGCCCACCTGCACGGCCACGGCCGGGCTCAATTGTACCTCCTCATCGACATACGCGGCCCACTCCGTAGCTTTTTGCGGCTGCAATTCCAATTCGCGGAAGATGGACGTGCTCACGGCAGGCTTTACGTGCCCGGGCTCGAAGGTGTAATAAATGCCGCTCACCCCGGCGCGCAGCGTGCTGGTGGCGGTTTGGAAGAACTCCAGGTCGGCCTTTAAGCTGTAATCCGTAATGTTGGCGTTCCACTCGAAGCCGAAGCTGCCCGAAGGCACGCCCAGGCTGTAGTCATACTGACTGCCGAGGGCCGAGACGTTGAGTAATAGCCTGGGGCTGAAGACGTGGTTCCAGCGGAGCGTGCCCGTCTTGTTGCCGTAGTTGTTCTGAAAGAAATCACCAAAGGCGAAGACGTCGCGGCCATAGTAGCCCGAGAGAAAGAGCCGGTCCTTCTCCCCCAGGGTGTAATTGGCTTTCAGCGAAAGGTCGTAGAAGTAGGCTTTGTTGTCGCGCTGCTCGGGCACGGCCAGCAGAAATAAGTCGGCATACGACCTGCGCCCGGTCACGATAAACGAGCTTTTATCCTTGACAATGGGCGCCTCCACCGCCAGCCGGCTGCTGATAAGCCCGATGCCGCCGTTCACGGCCAGCTTCTCCGCGTTACCGTCCTTCATCCGAATATCAAGCAAGGAAGACAGCCGCCCGCCATACGCCGCCGGAATGCCGCCCTTGATAAGCTTCACATCGCGCACCGCATCGGGGTTGAACACCGAAAAGAGCCCAAACAAGTGCGATGAATTGTACACCGGCGCCTCGTCCATCAGAATGAGGTTCTGGTCGATGCCGCCGCCGCGCACGTTGAAGCCGGTGGCCCCCTCCCCCACCGTGCTCACGCCCGGCAGCAGCTGGATGCCGCGCACCACGTCCACTTCGCCCATCAGCGCGGGCACCAGCTTTATCTCGCGGATGTCGAGCCGGGCCACGCCGGTTTCGGTGCTGCGCACGTTGGCATCGGGGCGGCGGCCGGTCACCACCACTTCGTCGGTTTGCACGCCCTGGGCCTTGAGCTTGATGGAGAGCGTGCGCGGGCCGGTCAGGTCCAGCGTCTGCTCCTGCGGGGCAAAGCCCACGAAGCTAAAGGTGAGCGTGTGCCGTCCCCGGGGCACATCGAGCACGTACTGGCCGCGCTCATCGGCCGTTGCGCCCAGGCTCAGCTCCTTCACCGCCACGCTGGCCCCGATGAGCGGCTCGCCGGTAGCGGCATCGCGTAGCGTGCCCGTGAGGCGCACCGTGCCGGCCGGGGCCGGGCGCGGGGTGGCAGTGGGCGGTTCGGTTTGGGCGCGCAGGGCGGCGGGCGCGGCCAGCAGGGCGGCCGCGCTCAGTAGCACGCGCCCGGTGGTTTTTAACGTTTGTTTCATAAGCAGCGGCAAGGGCTTGCCGATAGGACGCACAAAGGTCGGGTTGACCGTAGGCGCGGCAAGGTTAATTTATCCACATTCGGGGGATAACGCGGGTGGATAAGTCCGGACCAGGGTCGGTTTTGCTTTCCCGAATGCTGCTGCAAAGGTGGCGGCGGGTTGCCCGCTGGTGGTTATAGCACAGGTAGCCTTGTGTATAAGGGCGGGAGTTTCTACACAACCGTTCACCCCACCCCCCGGCCCCCTCCCCTTCGGGAGAGGGGGAGCCGGTCATGCGCGGATGGGAATCGTCAGGCTCCCCCTCTCCCGAAGGGGAGGGGGCCGGGGGGTGGGGTTGACGCCAGAACGTCCTTTCTACTTACTCGCCCCGCCCTCCAGCCGCCGCAGCTTATCCGCCTTCCAGGCCGTGACGGCCACCACCAGCATCGTCATCAGCCCCCCGAATACCACCGATGGCCGGATGCCCATCAGCCTGGCCGCCGCTCCACTTTCGAAAGCGCCTATTTCGTTGCTGCTTCCGATAAAGATGTTATTCACCGCCGACACCCGGCCCTTCATGTACTCCGGCGTGTAGGTATGAATGAGCGTCGAGCGCACGATGACGGACACCGAATCGAAGACGCCCGTGAGGAACAGCAGGAACAGCGACAGAATAAAATTGGACGACAAGGCAAAGCCAATAGTGGCCGCCCCAAAGCCCGCCACCGCCCACAGCAGCTTGCGCCCCGCGTACTTGCGCATGGGGTAATACGTCAGGTACACGGCCATCAGCACCGAGCCCACCGCCGGCGCGGCCTCCAGCTGCCCGAAGCCCGTGGCCCCCACCTTCAGAATATCGGAGGCAAACACCGGCAGCAGCGCCACCGCCCCCCCAAAGAGCACGGCAAACATATCCAGCGACAAGGCCGCCAGCACCAGCTGGTTGGAGAAGATAAAGCGCATGCCGCTCAGCACGCTGTCGGTCAGGTTCAGCTTCTCTCCTTCCATCGGCGGCAGGGGCCGCCCCGCAATGCGCGCAAACTGCACCAAACACAGCGCCAGCAGCACCGTGCTCACGATATACGAATCGGCCACGCCCAGCTTGGCAATCAGAAAGCCCCCCACCGCCGGCCCCAGCACCGCCGAGGCCTGGTAGGTGGTGCTGCTCCAGGTCACGGCATTCGACAGCAGGCTCCGCTCGGGCAGCAGCTGCGGCATAAACGAGAACATGGCCGGCCCCATAAAGCCCCGCGCAATGCCGCTCACGAAAATCACCGCGTACAGCGGCAGGGTGTACAGCGAGTCTTTCGCCAGCAGCCCGATGCCTAGCGGACTGGCCAACACCGCCAGCGCCACCGCGCACAGCAGCAGCAGCGCCTGCGCCGCCACCACGATGTTCTTGCGCCGCACCGAGTCGGCCACGTACCCCGCGTACAGCGACACCACGATGCTGGGCACCGCCTCGGCCAGCCCGATGAGCCCCAGCGCCAGCGGGTCCTTGGTGAGGTGGAAGATTTGCCAGCTTACCACCAGGCCCTGCACCCGCGTAGCCACCGTTAATAATACCCGGGTCGAAACGTAGCGCCGAAAATCCGGCAGGCGCAAGGCTGCGTAAGGGTCATGAGGGGTGGCGGTAGTTGGGTCGGCGGGCAGGTCGTCAGGCATGGCACAAAAGTACGGCGCCCCGGGGCCGGCGGCTGGGCCAAACCTTCGGCCCGCGCTCCGGCTTTCCGTTCCACCAGTCCCCGCTTCTCCCCCCGCCGCCATGACCGACCACGGCCTGGACATCCTCAACCGCCCCGACCTGCCGGCCATTGTGGCCCGCTGGCAGCGCGAAATCACGCCCGTAGAGCTGCAGGCCGGCTACCAGGCCATCCTGGCCGCCGCCGACGCCTGCGGCTGCTGTTGCTGGCTGCTCGACCTGCGCCGCCGCGAGGAGCTGGCCACGCCCGACGTGAACCGCTGGGTCGAGCAGGTATTTCTGCCGCAGCTCGCGCATCGCTACGCCGCGCCCGTGCGCATTGCCTTCCTCATCTCACCCCTGCGGGCCGCGCAGCTGGCCGATGCCCCCGGCGCCGAAGCCCCGACCAAGGCCACTTTCCACACCCACCAGCAAGCCACTTTTATCGATGAAGCGGCCGCCTATGCCTGGCTCGCTGGCTAGGTTTTTGCAGGGGGTTTGGCGACAATTTTGGCCAGCTCATCGAATAAAATGAAGCCGGAATGAAAAAAAAGTTTTGAATAAGATTTTGTCAAAAACCGCCTCCATTGAACTTTTAAGCGGTTTTCGTGCAACCCCCAAAAAAAAGTTGCGCTTTTTTCCCTTCCCCCTCTTGCGTAAGGCCCGTTTGATACCATACATTTGGCCTATTACTAGCACGAAGTAGTCGCTACGGCTAGTCATCTCCCCCACTTTTTTCCGGCAGTCGCATACTATGGCCTAAAGCTCTACGTTCCTCTTATCCCGTAGCCTTTATGGACCGCATGCTGCCGAGCGACTCCCAGCTCATCGCCCTTTACCTGAGTGGTCAGGAATCCGCTTTCGCCCAACTCCTGGAGCGGCACCGGAGCCGTGTGTTCACAACTATCCTCCTCATCGTCCGCGATGAAGACCTGGCCGAGGACCTGCTGCAGGATACCTTCATCAAGGCCATCCACACCCTCAAGGGCGGGCGCTACAACGAGGAAAACAAGTTCGGCCCCTGGATTTGCCGCATTGCGCACAACATGGCCATCGACGCCTACCGGCGCCACAAAGCCCGCCCCCATGATAGCATCGACGACAATGCGCCGCTGCTGAACTCCCTTTCCATCACGGACGAGAACCCCGACGACCTGCTAGCCCGCGAGGAAACCTACGCGCGCCTTCGGGAGTTAATAGAGGAACTTCCCGCCCCGCAGAAGGAAGTGCTGCTCATGCGCCATTTCGGCGACATGACGTTTCAGGAAATTGCCGACGCTACCGGCGTCAGCATCAACACCGCGCTCGGGCGCATGCGCTACGCCCTGGTTAACCTGCGGAAAAAAATCGCCGCAAATTCCCGTTTGTATGATACAAACCTTACCCTATTCGACCCTCCTGCAGTACGTCTACAACGAATTGCCTCCTGAAAGGCAGCGCGAGGTAGAGGAGGCATTGCAGCACGACCCGGACTTGGCCGCCACCTGCGCCGACCTCCTTTTGGCTCAACGGGCCCTCGACGGCGTACGTCGGGACCCGAAGCCCGAAACCTCCGAGGCAATTTTACGCTACTCGCGTACCTTTTTATCCAAGTCCTAGCCCCCTGGCTGTTCCTGCGCCCGCTCAGCTCCAAGCGGCGGGCCGGGTAGCCTTGTGCCTAAGCTGACCTCCCAAAGAACGTCATGCTGAACGCAGTGAAGCATCTCGCCGGTGGTAGTAATTCCTTTGAATAGGGTTTACCATCACCGGCGAGATGCTTCACTGCGTTCAGCATGACAGTACCAACGTTCAGCATGACGTTCTTTGTGGTCAGTTGCAATGCCCTCCCTCCCATCCATGCGCCGCGCCGAACGTTTCCGCTACTTCCTCGCCTACTTCACTACCAATTTCCCCGAGCCCGAAACCGAGTTGCACTACGGCAACCCCTACGAGCTCATCGTGGCCGTCGTGCTCTCGGCCCAGTGCACCGACAAGCGCGTGAACCTGGTGATGCCCGCGCTGCTGGAGCAATTTCCCACCCCCGCCCACCTCGGCGCCGCCGCCCCGGAGGAGATTTTCCCCTTCATCCGCAGCGTCTCCTACCCCAATAACAAAGCCAAGCACCTCGCCGGCCTAGGCCGCATGCTCACCAACGACTTCAACAGCGAAGTGCCCAGCCAGATTGAGGAGCTGCAGAAGCTGCCCGGCGTCGGCCGCAAAACGGCCAACGTAGTGGCCTCCGTCATTTACAATCAGCCCGCCATGGCGGTCGATACCCACGTTTTCCGCGTGTCGCACCGCATTGGCCTGGTGCCGAAAACGGCCACCACCCCGCTGGCCGTGGAGAAGGAGCTGGTGAAATACATCCCCACCGAGCTGATTGCCAAGGCCCACCACTGGCTTATTCTGCACGGCCGCTACATCTGCGTAGCCCGCACGCCGAAGTGCAACATCTGCCCCCTGGCCCCCAGCTGCGCTTATTTTGAGAAGACCTTTGGCAAGGCCGCCAGCATGGTGCCGATTAAGGATTAGCGGCCTTGGCCGGTCAGCGCGGCTTGCTCCAAAATGCGCTGCATGGTAGCGGCCAGGGTTTGCCGGTCAAATTCGCGGCGGGCCAGCTGACGGCCGCGCGCGCCCATTTCGTGCAGTAAGCCAGGCTGCTGCAACGCCTCGCGTAGCCGGGCGGCCAGCGCGGGCGCATCGCCGGCGGGCACGTACCAGCCGCAGTGCTCCCGCTCCACCAGCGCCTTCGTCCAGCCCCGGTTGGTCACCACCACCGGCGTACCCACCGCCAGCGAGTCATACAGCTTGGCCGGCGAGTTGGTATCCAGCACCGGCATGTCCAGAAA
Source organism: Hymenobacter aranciens (assembly GCF_030580865.1). GTDB lineage: Bacteria > Bacteroidota > Bacteroidia > Cytophagales > Hymenobacteraceae > Hymenobacter > Hymenobacter aranciens. The sequence continues at coordinate 136,305 of NZ_JAUQSY010000014.1, forward strand.
CGACACCACCGACACATCGGCCAGTCCAAACCACGCGAACACCGCGTGTCGCGGCTGCCCGCCCACCACGCGAATGCGCCCCGGCCAGCGCGCCGCCGCCGCCGCAATCAGCGGTGCATGAAAGCCGTGGCCTAGGAATAGCCATACCACTTCAGAGTCGGCTTCCACCATTTTTTCGGCCGCCGCCACCAGCGTCGTAATGTCGTTGGCCCGGCCGAAGGTGCCGGCATATAGCACCACGCGCTTGCCTGCGAGGCCCTGCTCTTGCCGCAAGGCTTCCACCGCTGCAGGTGTGGCGCGGGCAGCAAGTTCCAGGTCAGTACCGTTGAGAATAGTCGTGACTTTTTTCAACGCAATGCCCAGATTCGTCACGTAGCTACTCATGTCTGGCGATAAGGGCATGATGTGCGCAGCGCTGTCATACAGCCGTTTCTCCAGCTTAAAAAGCTCGCGCCGGGCAAGCGCCGTCGGCACGGCACCCATCGCAATGGGAAACGACGGCCATAAATCCTGCACTTCAAACACCCACGGCACACCGAGCCGCCGGGCCACCCGCGCCGCCGCCCAGGCCGCCGTCAGCGGCGTGCTGATGCCCCAGATAACGGCGGGCCGGTCCAGCTTCAAGCCTTCGCGCACGGCCCAGGCGGCGTATTGCACGAAGGCCAGCGCCCGGCGGGCGGGGCCCATCTTATTGTCGTAATGCACTTTGGCTACCCGCGCCTCCACCCCGGCCGGCACCCAGGGAAACTGCTGCGTCAGCCGCTGCCCGGCCCAGGCGTCGGTGGTGAGCAGGGTCACGCGGTGGGTTTTCGCCAGGTGCTCCAAGAGCGCGTAGTGCCGGCTGGTGGCCGGGCAATCGGGGTTGGTATGGTACTGGCTGAAAACGGCGATGTGCATGGCTTTTTTAATTAATAATCAATAATGTGTAGTCAGCCAGCAACAAAGCGTCACCCCCAAACCATTAGTTATTAATTGTTAATTATTAATTCCTCACCGGGCGGTAATGCGAGTCGTTCAGCAGCTTCTGGGCATTTTTCTCGGCCATCAGCTGGGGCAGGGTCACGCTGGGGTGCTCGGCCATGTACTTGCGCACGATTTGCAGGCCTACCCACTGCCCGATGCGGCCGGGCGCAGTGCGGTCGATTTCGGGCACGTTGGGCCGCTCGCTCACGTACTTCTGGATGAGAAAGGGCGTGGTGGCAAAGAGTAGGTTTTTCTCCAGAAAGTGGCCCCACACTTTACCTTCGTTGGCTTCCACACCGGCCATCTCCTTGGCCGTGAAGCCCATTATCAGCGAATCGGGCGTGCAGGGCAGCACCTGGCTGGTGAAGTACAGCGCCTTGCCGCTGTTTACCATCGCGTCGAGGGTGGTGTTGGCGGTTAGCTCGTGCTTGTTGTATTTGCTGGCCATAGTGGTGGCTAGCGTGGGCAGCAGGTGGTCGGGCGTGTAGCGGCGCAGCATGTAGTGCGGCAGGTCGGGCCGGTAGCTGGCCTGGGGGCCGGCAAACCAGTCGAGGCTCAGCACCAGCAGGCTGTCGCTCACGTAAATATCCTTGCCCTGGAAGCCGCTGACGTAGGTGTAGGCCTGCGGGACCTTAAAATCAGGAAAGTAGTAATGCACCCGGCGCATCAGCTCGCCCAGGTCTTTGCGTAGTGCGGTGCTGTCGCCGAAGGCGGTGGCTGTTTGAGCTTTAAGCCTGGCTAGCTCGGGGCTGGCAGCCAGCTGGGCCAGGGCGTTGGCCAGGGCGGCCTCGTTGCCGGGCTGGCGCTGCAGGTAGTAGCGCGCCAGCAGCGGGTGCTGGCGCATGAACTGCTCCGCCTCACCCGGGTTTTTCAGCTGAAAAAAAGGTGTTTCCAGGCGTTGCAGGGATAGTGCCACGGCGGGCGCATCGGCGGCGGCATCGGGGCGGCAGGCGCCGTCCTGGTCGCGGCAGGCCGTCAGGCTGAGGCCCAGGCCGAGGGCCAAGGCCAGCGCCAGCGGCTTAAAAAAACGGGGATTGTTCACTCTTCGCTCTAGTTTCGCGTAAATTTAGCCACAACCGGCGCCTCGGCCGGCACGGCACCCTGCCGCTTTCTCCGCCTTTATGAAAAAACTCCTCCTCACATTCGCTGCGCTGGCCGCCGCCAGCAGCGCCGCTTCGGCCCAGGTTGAGCTGGGCCTCAAGCTCTCGCCCTCCATCAATTATTTCCGCACGGATGCGCCGTCCGAGTTCAACTTCAAAAACGAAAGTGGCCGTATCGGCCTCGGCGGGGGCCTGGTAGTCGATTATTTCTTCGGCGAAAATGCGGCCTTTAGCACCGGCTTGTGGCTGACGGGCAAAAGCGGTGAGTTTTCCTACAGCGACCCCAACCTGCTTGGCACCACCATCAAAAAGCAGATGGGCATTCAGTACCTGGAGCTGCCCGTCACGGTAAAACTCTTTACCAATGAGGTAGCCCCCGATATCCGGCTCTACTTTCAGGTGGGCGGCACCATCGCCGCGCCCATCGGTGCCCGCATCGACGGAGAAAAGCGCTACATCGACCCCGGTACGCTCAACGAAACCACCGCTCTCAAGCACGTTTTCTTCTTCGATGCCAACGCCCTCGTTAGTATCGGGGCCGAGTATCAGCTGGGCAAGAGCACCAAAACCTTTGCCGGCATCAGCTACCACCGCGGCCTCATCAACCTCGACAGCTATTTTGGCGATGAGCGCAAAGGTGAATTTGGTGAAGACGTCAGCATCAAAAACAACGTCTTCGCACTCGATTTGGGTTTGAAGTTTTAAGGCTGCAACAGTCACCAACTAAAAAGCCCCGATTCTGCTCGAATCGGGGCTTTTGCTTTAAGTCAACCTAACTGGTTTATTCTACCACCAGACGCTGGCTGGCGGCCTGCCCGCCAGCCAGCACCCGCACCGTGTAGAGGCCGGGCGCCACGCCCGTCAAGTCGAGTTCGGCGCGGGTGGTGCTGCTGCCCAGCGTCACGCTGCTGCTGCGCACCTGCTGGCCCACGGCATTGAGCAGCGTCACCTGCGCCTTGCTGGCGCCGGGCACGGCGGGCAGCGTCAGGCTCACGGCGCGGTGCGCGGGGTTGGGGTAGGCAGTGATGCTGCCGGCACCCAGGGCGGCGCGGGTAGCCAGGGCAGTCGTGCCGCGGAAGCCGAAAGTCAGGTTGCTGCCGCCGGTGTACACCGTGCCGGTGCCCGTGCCGCAGAGGCTGGTTACCTGGATGTAATAGGTATTGCCCGGAATGAGCCCGGCAATGGTCACCGGCGAAGCGTTGGTATTCACCCAGCGGGTCGAGTCGTTGGCCAAGTGGTAGGTGATGTGGAAGCTGGTGTTGTTCTGGCCCGGCGTGAAGCTCACGGTGGCCGTCGAGTCGCTGGTGGCGGTCACGAGCACGTTGGTCACGGCACCGCAGGGAGCGGCGGGGCCCGATGTCTGGAAGGTAGTGCCTACCGGGCCAGCCGTGGCGACGATGCAATTGGTACGCACCCGCACCCAGTACGTCTGGCCCGCCTGCAGGCCCGTCAGAGTCAGCGAGGTCGAAACGGTAGTTACCGTGTTAGAGACAGTGGTACCAGCAGTGCCGTACTGCACCGTGTAGCTGCCAGCACCAGCCGCTCCCGTAAACGACACCAGAGCCGAAGTACTGGTAATAGATGACACACGCAGATTGCGCACACTGTCGCAGACCGTGGGGGTGGTTCCCCCGCTGGTGCTGAAGCCGGCGCCAGCCGACAGCGGCGACATGCCGCCAGCGCAAACGGCATATACCCGCACAACGTAGGCGGTGCCGGGCTGCAGCCCGGTAAGGTAAATCAGGTGCGAGGTGGAGTTACCGGTGGCCACCACCGTGTTCGTACCAGCTACCATGCACTGTGCGTAGTAGTGCGTAGCTCCGCTCACGAGGCGGAAATACACCCGGGCCGTAGTCGCCCCGGTGGTTTGAGCTCGTACGCTGTCAGGCGTGCCGCAGGTCGACCACGGAAACTGGAACGTCACCGGCGACGAGGTAGCGCCAGTCGTAGCCGTGCAGTTGCTGGTCACCGTCACGCGGTAGGCCGGATATTGCAGGCCGCTGATGGTAGCCGGCGGCGCCGTCACGGTCATGGTTTGGGCGCCAGCGGCGGTGCTGTCCATCGCCCACCAGTAGCGCACGGTGTAGCTGGCCGCCCCTGCCACTGGGTTGAAGTTGACCACGGCGGTGTTGCCATTCGGTGTCGTCACCGCCACGCCAGTCGGTGGCAAGCAGGTTTGGGCCTTGGCGGCCAGCTTGAGCCCAAATAAGGCTGTCAGCAGAACGAGAAAGAGAGTAAGCTTTTTCATGTGAAAGAAAAAAGTGGGATGGCAAAGAAGAAAGTCGGGCGGCCGCGCCGTGCTTTTCTCTCAGACCAGTGCGGTTGCTAAAAGGCTTCTCCGGTAATTAACTTTTTTCTTTTCTCAACAAAAAAAAGGCTGCCCCAACCGGAGCAGCCCTCTTCCTTCATAGCTCAGATTCCTCATTTCGCTCGGAATCACAGGCACTTAATAGATGTATTCGTTGGCTTCAATCAGCCCCGCCGCGATGCGACGGCGCGCTTCCTTGCTGTTAAACAGCTCGGCTTTGGTAAAGCGCTTGAGGCCCATGGCCAGCAGGCGCTGCTCGTCGCCCTCAGCCATGCTGGCGATGGCATCTTTACCCGCCTTCTCCACAATGTCCACCGCGTCGTAGAGGTACACGCGGGCCATGTCCAGTTCGCGGCTCAGGGTTTCTTCGCCCTTGGCGGCGATTTCCTTTTCCACGCGCAGCAGCGTGCTTTCGGCGATGTAGGTTTTGATGGCCATGTCGGCAATGTTCATCAGCACTTCCTGCTCCTTGGCGAGCGAGTTCATGTACTTCTGCACGGCCGTGCCGGCCACCATCAGCACCGCCTTTTTGAGGTTGGCGATGATTTTCTTCTCGGCCGCGAAGGGCGTGTCGTCGCTCTCGCCGAAGCCCGGGATGGCCAGCAGCTCCTGCTGCACCGCCTGGGCCGGGCCCATCAGGTCGATTTCCCCTTTGAGACCCTTTTTCAGAATCATATCCACCGCCAGCATGCGGTTGATTTCGTTGGTGCCTTCGAAAATGCGGTTGATGCGCGAGTCACGGTAAGCGCGGTCCATCGGGTAATCGGCCGAGAAGCCGTAGCCGCCGTAAATTTGCACACCCTCGTCGGTCACGTAGTCAAGCACTTCCGAGCCCTCCACCTTCAGAATAGCGCACTCCACGGCAAACTCGCGGGCCGCGCCCAGCAGCGCCTCGTTGTGGCCCTTGCCCTCTGCCAGCAGCTGCTGCTCGGTGTGGTAAATGTCCATGCCCGCCCGGTAAATAGCCGACTCCACCGCGTAGATGCGGATGGCCTGCTCGGCCAATTTGTGGCGGATGGCCCCGAATTTCGAAATCGGCAGCTTGAACTGCACCCGCTCATTAGCATATTTCACGCTCAGCGAAGCAGCCATCTTGGTAGCACCCAGGCAGGCCGCCGCCAGCTTAATGCGGCCGATATTCAGCACGTTGAAGGCAATAAGGTGGCCCTTGCCAATCTCGCCCAGCACGTTTTCCTTGGGCACCAGCGCGTCGCTCAGAAACACCTGCCGCGTCGAGGAGCCTTTGATGCCCATCTTATGCTCCTCGTTGCCGAGGCTCAGGCCGGGCGTGTTTTTCTCCACGATGAAGCCGGTGAACTTGTCGCCGTCAATCTGCGCGAAGACAATGAACACATCGGCAAAGCCGGCGTTGGTAATCCACATTTTCTGGCCGTTGAGCACGTAGTGCGTGCCCTCGGCGTTGAGCACGGCTTTGGTTTTGGCCCCCAGCGCGTCGGAGCCGCTGCCGGGCTCGGTGAGGCAGTAGGCCCCCATCAGCTCGCCGTTGGTGAGGCCGGGCAGGTACTTGGCTTTCTGCGCCTCGGTGCCGAAAAACAGGATGGGCAGCAGCGCGATGCCCGTGTGCGCCGCAAACGCCACCGGGAACGAGTGCCCGCCGCCCACGCCCTCGGTTACGCGCAGGGCGGTGGGAAAGTCCATGTCGAGCCCACCGTAGGTTTCCGGCACGCTCACCCCGAACAGGCCGAGCTGCCCGGCCTTTTCCATCAGCCCGCGCATGAGGCCCTCCTCGTGGTTGTCGAGGCGCTCGAGCAGCGGCTGTACCTCGGTTTGCACGAAGTCCAGACAGGTCTGGTACATCATGTTCTGCTCCTCGTTGAAGTCGGCAGGCGTGAAAACGTCCTGAGCCTCGGTGGCTTTGATAATGAATTCGCCGCCTTTAACGGCATGTTGCGTGGCTTCCATGATGCGGTAACGTGAAGGTTTAAAGAGAGTGTGAAAGGTAAGGGTTTTAAGCGAATTTGTTAGGCACGCCTACTATTTATTGAAAAGAAAACCCCGCAACTACGGGGTTGGTTCGGTTTTCAGGTTGGCTAATCCTGCGGAATTATACGCCAAGCATTCGCCAATGGCCCTACAGTGAAAGACTGAACTTCTGGTTGTCGTTCCAACCAATCCTTCATAAAATGTCGGTCATTTTCAGTCGCTGTCTTCCACAAACCATCAGGCATTTTGTAGAAGTCAGTCATGATACAAAAGTCATCAGCCATTCCGAGAATCAGCAGATTATTCGCTTCTACAGCAGTTACTGGTTTGTACCAAAAGGCATCTCCTTCTGTACTTTCCTCTGGCGAGGCAAACGTAAGCCGAACGGCAAAACACATTTCCTGAAACTCGCCTAAATGAAGTTTCTTGCGAAGTCGTTTTTTCATATTCAGCTAGCGTTTGTCATGCTGACGAAGGAAGCATCCTCTCACGCATTAACGGGTTCGTTCGGCCGTGATAAGATGCTTCCTTCGTCAGCATGACAATTACTTCAGCAACTCATAAATCCCGGCCACGCCCTGGCCACCGCCGACGCAGGCCGTCACCATGCCGTATTTCTGGCCGCGCTCGCGCAGCTCGTCGAAGAGCTGGATGGAGAGCTTGGCGCCCGAGCAGCCCAGCGGGTGGCCCAGCGCGATAGCGCCGCCGTTCACGTTGAGCTTGTCCAGGTTGATATTCAACTCGCGGGCTACGGCGATGCTCTGGGAGGCGAAGGCTTCGTTGAGCTCGATGAGGTCGAGGTCGTCGAGCTTCATACCGGCCTGTTTCAGGGCCTTGGGCACGGCCTTGATGGGGCCCATGCCCATGATGCGCGGGTCGACGCCCTCGGTGGCATAGGTGACCATGCGGGCAATGGGTTCGAGGTTCAGCTCCTTCACCATGCGCTCGCTCATCACCAGCACGAAGGCCGCGCCGTCGGAGGTTTGGGAGGAGTTGCCGGCCGTCACGGTGCCATTGGCGGCAAACACGGGCTTGAGGCGGGCCAGGGCTTCGATGGAGGTGTCGGCGCGGGGTCCTTCGTCGGTATCTACCACGTAGGAGCGGGTTTTCTTCTTGCCGCTGGCCGCGTCGACGTAGGTTTCCTCCACCGTGATGGGCACGATGCTCTTGGCAAACTTGCCGGCCGCGATGGCCTTGATGGCCTTCTGGTGCGAGTGGTAGCTGAACTCGTCCTGGTCCTGGCGGCTGATACCGTAGTCGTTGGCCACGGCTTCGGCGGTGAGGCCCATGCCCATGTAGTAGTCGGGGTGTTCGAGGGCGAGCTTGTAGTTGGGCACGGTTTTCCAGCCCACGGTGGGCACCATGCTCATGCTCTCGGTGCCGCCCGCGATAATGCAGTCGGCCATGCCGGCCGTGATTTTGCCCACGGCCATGGCAATGGTTTCGACGCCCGAGCCGCAGTAGCGGTTCACGATGAGGCCGGGCACGTTGATGGGCAGCGCCAGCAGCGAGATGAGGCGGCCCATCTGCAGGCCCTGCTCGGCCTCGGGCACGGCATTGCCCACGATGACGTCGTCGACGCGGCTCGGGTCGAGCGCGGGCACGGACTTTACAAGGTGCTTGATAACCTCGGCAGCGAGGTCGTCGGGACGGGTGAAGCGGAAGCCGCCGCGCGGGGCTTTGCCGACGGCCGTGCGGTAGCCGGCAACGATATAGGCTTGTTGGGTCATGATGTTAATTCTGTCATGCTGAGCAACGCGAAGCATCTTATCACGTTCGCGCCGCTCGATTTAAGAAGTTGGTTCTGACGAAGGTCGCCGTGATAAGATGCTTCCTTCGTCAGCATGACAAACGATTAATTGCGAAGCGGCTTACCAGTCGTGAGGATGCTTTGAATCCGCTCCAGCGTCTTGCGCTCCCCAGTCAGACTCAGAAACGCCTCGCGCTCCAAATCCAGCAAATACTGCTCGCTCACCTCCGTGGGCGCGCTCAAGTCGCCGCCGCACATCACGTAAGCCAGCTTGTCGGCGATTTTCTGGTCGTGCTCCGAAATGTACTTGCCTTCCTTCATGGCAAATACGCCGGTTTTGAACATCGCCAGCGCGCCCTTGCCGTGCACTTTGATGTTGGTGCGGGGCGTGGGCTGGGTGTAGCCGGCGTCGGCCAGCTCCAGCGCGGCGGCCTTGGCCTGGGCGATGACGCGGTTCGAATTCACCACGATTTCGTCGCCCCGGCGCAGGAAGCCCAGGTCGAACGCCTCGGCGGCGGAGGTCGAAACCTTGGCCGTGCTGATGGTCATGTAGGTGTTGCGCAGCAGGTTCAGCTCGGGCTCACCTTCTTCGTATTTGAGGGCCGTGCGCAGGGTCATTTCCTTGGTGCCGCCGCCGCCGGGGATGAGGCCCACACCGAATTCGACGAGGCCCATGTAGGTTTCGGCGGCCGCTACCACGCGGTCGCAGTGCAGGTTGAGTTCGCAGCCGCCGCCCAGGGTGAGGCCGTGCGGCGTGCCCACCACCGGGATGCTGCTGTAACGCATCCGCATCATGGCGTTCTGGAACTGCCCAATCATCAGGTTCAGCTCGTCGAAATCCTGCTCCAGCGCCTGCATGTACACCAGCCCGAGGTTGGCTCCGGCCGAGAAATTCGGCGCGTCGTTGCCCACCACTAGGCCGCGGTAGCCCGCTTCGGCCATCTCAATACCCTTCAGCAGCCCCTGAATAACGTCGGAGCCCATCGAATTCATTTTCGAATGGAATTCCACGTTCAGGATGCCGTCGCCAAGGTCGATAATCGAAGCGCCGGGATTCTTCCACAGCACTTTACCGCTGGTGCGCAGATTGTCGAGGATGATGAAGTTTTCCACGCCCGGGATGGCCCGGTAGCTCTGGCTGGCCTGGTCGTAGAACTTGCGTACGCCGTCTTCGACTTTGTAGAATGTCGAATTGCCGGCGGCCAGCATTTCCTCCACCCACGCTGCTACGCTGCGACCGGCCGCTTTCGCCAGGTCCACGCCGGCTTGCACGCCCAGCGCGTCCCAGGTTTCGAACGGCCCCAGCTCCCAGCCGAAACCGGCGCGCAGGGCGTCGTCAATCTTATACAGCTGGTCCGAGATTTCCGGCACCCGGTTGCTCACGTAGGCGAAGAGGCCGCCGAAGCTCAGGCGGTAGAACTCGCCCGCTTTGTCCTTGCCCGCCACCAGCACTTTGAACCGGTCGGCCAGCTTCTCGATGGTCTTGGTGGTTTCCAGCGTGGCGAATTTCACCTTCTGACTGGGCTTGTATTCCAGCGTGTTCAGGTCGAGGGCGTGGATTTCCGACTTGCCGTCGGTGCCCTTCACTTTCTTATAAAAGCCCTGGCCGGTTTTGTCGCCCAGCCATTTGCTCTCGCCCATTTTCTTGACGAAATCGGGCAGCACGAATACGTCCCTGGCCTCATCATCCGGCAAGCCCTGGGCCAAGCCGTTGGCTACGTTGATAGTCGTGTCGAGGCCTACCACGTCGGAAGTGCGCAGCGTGGCAGACTTAGCGTGGCCAATCACCGGCCCGGTGAGCTTGTCGGTTTCTTCCACCGTCAAGCCCAGCTTCTGCATGGTTTGCATGGCATCGAGCAAGGCCCACACGCCCACGCGGTTGGCGATGAAGCCGGGCGTGTCCTTGGCCAGCACCACGGTTTTACCGAGGAACAGGTCGCCGTAGTGTTGCAGGAAATCCAGCACCTCCGGCTTCGTCTCGGCCGTCGGGATGATTTCCAGCAGCCTGAGGTAGCGCGGCGGGTTGAAGAAGTGCGTGCCGGCGAAGTGCTGCCGGAAGTCGTCCGAGCGACCTTCAGCCAGCAAATGAATGGGAATACCCGAAGTATTGGAGGTGATGAGCGTACCCTTCTTGCGGAACTGCTCCACCTTCTCGTAAATCGACTTCTTGATATCCAGCCGTTCCACGACTACCTCAATAGTCCAGTCGCAGCCCGCGATGTCCTTCAGGTTGTCGTCGAAGTTGCCGGTTTTGATGAGCCGGGCGTCGGCCTTGCGGTACAGCGGCGAAGGATTGGAAACGATTGCAGCCTGCAGCGCATTGTTCACAATGCGGTTGCGCACGGCCGGGGTCTCCAGCTTCAGGCCCTTCTTTTCCTCGTCAGGCAGCAGCTCCCTCGGCGCGATGTCGAGCAGCAGCACCTGCACGCCGATGTTGGCGAAATGGCACGCAATGCGCGAGCCCATGACGCCGGAGCCCAGCACGGCAACTTTCTTGATGGTTCGGTTCATAAGATGTAGCGCGAAGCTCTGCTTCGCGTTTCGTTGAACGATAAATAATTACTTAGCCCCCTCACGGCGCGGCCGTAGTTCAAAGTCTTCAAAAAGCGTCTTCCCCTCAATCATCCCCGTAATCTGCCCCGCCACTTTAAAGAAAACATCCAGCTGACTCTGCGGTATTTTCTCCTTGATTTTCAAGTTAAAATGACGCACCGTTTGCCGCGACACTTCCTTTTTCTCCAGCCCCAGCGGCGTCAGGAAAATCCGCACCGAGCGTTTATCCACTGTGTCGCCCTGTTTATAAATCAGCCCTTTGTCCTCCATACTGCGCAGGATGCGCGTCAGTGAGCGGGTTTCTAGGCCCAGCAAAGGCGCTATTTTCGTGGCGGGCGTGCCATTATCCTGGTCGATGTTCAGCAGCACGAAGCCGATGCTGGTGGTGATGTCGTTCTGGGCCGCCTGCACATTGTACATGCGCGAAATGGCGTGCCAGGCCACTTTAATGTTGTAATCGACGGTTTCTTCTGGTTTCATGCAGTGGTTGAAAGTGCGGTAAACTTACGAAGAAATTTATTAGGCTTGCATACTACTTTGCCGAAAGCAGAAATTTTATACTGCCTGCGGTGGTAGCACGAATTCCCCGCAGGAGTTCATACTACCACTTAGCCGCTTACTAGGCTATAATAACGACAAAGTGGTAGTACGAACCCCTGCGGGGAATTCGTGCTACCACTCGTAATCGCCGTGATTCCAACTTACTATCGCCGCGAATCTGTATTGTACAGGCTCTCGATGATATCCTTGTTGTTCTCCGAAATCACCTTGCGCTTCACTTTCATGGTCGGCGTCATTTCGCCGCTTTCCACCGTCCACAGTTCCGGCAGCAGGGCAATTTTCTTCACCTGCTCCCATTGCGCGAAGCTCTGGTTGTACTTCTTCACCAGGCCTTCGTAGTGCTCTACTACTTTCTCGTTTTTAACGAGTTCGGCATTGGGTGCGTCGGGCACGCCATTGCGCTTACACCAGCCTTTCAGGTCGGAGAAAGATGGGATAATCAAGGCCCCGGGGAATTTCTGGTCGGCGCCCACCACCATCACCTGTTCGATGAGCGGGTCTTCCTTGAGTTTGCCTTCAATGACTTGCGGAGCAATATACTTGCCGCCCGAAGTCTTGAACATTTCCTTCTTGCGGTCGGTGATTTTGAGAAACTTGCCGTTCACAAATTCGCCGATGTCGCCGGTATGGAACCAGCCATCCGCGTCAATCGTCTCGGCCGTGAGCTCGGGCTTGTTGTAGTAGCCCTTCATCACCGAGGCCGATTTGGTCAGAATCTCGCCGTCCTGGGCAATTTTCACCTCCATGTTGTCGATGAGCGGGCCCACGGTGCCAATCATGTTGTTCTCCGGCTCGAAGCCGCCCACGGCAATCACGGGCGAGGTTTCGGTGAGGCCGTAGCCCTCCATCACCCGAATCTGGGCGGCCCAGAACACGCGGGCCAGGCGCGGCTGCAGGGCTCCGCCGCCGCTCACGATGCAGCGCAGGTTGCCGCCCAGCGCCTCGCGCCATTTGTTGAAAATAAGCTTATTGGCCAGCGCTAGCTGCGTGTTGTAGAAGAAGCCCTGGTCTTTCTGGGTATCGTATTTCAAGCCCAAATCCAGGGCCCAGAAGAAGAGACTGTGCTTGATACCGGTTTGCTCGTGGCCTTTGGCGACGATTTTATCATACACTTTCTCCAGTAGGCGCGGTACGGTGGTGAAAATGCTCGGGTGCACTTCACGCAGGTTGTCGGCGATGGTTTCCATGCTCTCCGCGTAATAAATGCTCACGCTGTTTATCATGTAGAGGTACGTCACCATGCGCTCGAAAATGTGGCACAGCGGCAGGAAACTCAGCGCTTTATCATCCTTGTTAACGGGTACGAAGCGTTGCGAGCCCCGGCAGTTGCTCAGAATATTGTCATGGCTGAGCATCACGCCTTTCGGATTGCCGGTGGTGCCGCTGGTGTAGATGAGCGTCAGCAAATCGTCGGGCTCGACGGCGGCTTTAAGGGGTTCGAGGTCGGCGGCTTTGCCTTTCTTGCCCAACTCCAGCAGTTCGCCGAAGTGGCGGGCTCCGTCGATTTTATCAAAAGTGAAGATGTTTTCGGCCGGAATGTCGAGCCCGACAGTGGCCTCTTTTACTTTATCGAACAGCTTCTTATCGGCCACGAATACGGCCCGCACGCCGGCATCGGTGAAGATGTACTTGTAATCCTCAACCGTGATGCTGGGATACATCGGCACGCTGGTGGCGCCGATTTGGGCGATGCCGAAGTCGGCGAGCAGCCACTCGGGACGGTTCATGCTGATGATGGCCACTTTATCGCCGCGCTTGAGGCCCAGGCTGACAAGGCCGAGGCTAACGAGATTGGCCTGGTCCTGCACCTGCTGGCTGGAAATGGGTATCCATTGGCCATCGATTTTGGCGGCGAGGGCATCAGATTTGGGCGCGGTGGCAATCTGGTGCGTCAGGATGTCGAAGGAGCGGCGAACGTCCATAAGGATGGGTGGGCTAAGGCGGAACGAGTGAATTTCAGCCTAAATAAAGAGCTTTTTTTGGAGCTATTCCAAATACGGTACAGCTGAGCCTTTTTCGTAGGTCCGCCGGGAAGGTTGTCGGCGGGCCACCGAAATCAATAAAAATGCCGCTTTGGCGCTGGTTTCTGCGTAAATTTGGCCCACTGCTTTCTGCATTCCAATGAATCTGGCCCTGTTTTTTGACCCGCTGCCGGAAACGTTGACGCCCGTTTCGCCCGTGCCGTCCACGCTGGCGGCCTACGTCAGCCGCTTCACCGAAACGTTCCCCGACTGGCGCGGCGCCGACCTCGCCCTCATCGGCCTCGACGAGTGGCGTGGCAGCGCTGCCGGCTCACCCGCCTCCGAGCGCCCCGGCACCGACCTCGTGCGCCAGCGCTTCTATCAGCTTCAAAAAGGCACCGGTATCGTACGCTTGGTCGACCTCGGCAACCTGCGCCCCGGCCTCAGCCTCGAAGACACCTACCAGCGCCTGCGCGAAATCATTGGGGCCCTGCTCGATGCCGGTACCGTGCCGCTGCTCATCGGCGGCAGTCACGACCTTGATTACGGCCAGTTTCTGGCCTACGAGTCATTGGACCGCCCCATCAGCTTCGCCGTGGTGGATGCCCGGCCCGATATGGCCGAGCCCAACTCCACCGCCCCCGCCGAGGACAGCCACCTGCGCCGGATGCTGGTGCATGAGCCCAATTTCGTATTCAGCATTGCTCACTTAGCTCACCAGCAATACCTCACGCCGCCCGAAATCCTGGTGGCGCTGGAAAAGCTGCACTTCGAAACGATGAGCGTGGGCGAAATCCGAGCCGATAAGCGGCTGGCCGAGCCGCTCATCCGGCAGGCCGATTTTATGAGCGTGGATTTGGCCGCCATCCGCTGGCAGGATGCGCCGGGTTACCAACCGGCTAACCCATTTGGCCTCAGCAACGAAGACGCTACCCAGCTCTGCTGGTACGCCGGGCATAATGCGCAGCTCAGCTCCTTCGGCCTCTATGGTTACCGGGCCGACCACGACCCGCAGGGCCTGGCCGCCGCCACGCTGGCCACCATGCTCTGGTATTTCGTGGAGGGCTTCTACCACCGCCGCCCCGAAACGGGCTTCGGCACCTTCCGCTTCCTCACCTACACGGTGGTGCTGCCCGGCAACCCCGACAAGCTGGTATTCTACAAGTCGCGCCGCGCCGAGAAGTGGTGGATGGAAGTGGAAAGCCTCGGCGACAGCGAGAATAAGCGCGTGATTCCCTGTACGTATGAGGATTATCTGCACGCTTCGCAAGGTGATTTGCCGCAGCGCTGGATTCGCCTGCAGGCCCTTTTAGGCTAATGGAAACGTTACCCACCTACACCAAAAACCAGCTCGCCCTGCGCAACGGCCAGGACCGCGACGAAATCTGGGTGGCCTTTCGCGGGGATATTTACGACGTGAGCCGCTCGCGGCTCTGGCGGCGCGGCAACCACTATGAGCACTGGGCCGGGCAGGACTTGACCCGGGAGCTGGAAAAGGACGCGCCGCACACGGCAAACGTATTTGATAACTTCCCGATTATTGGCCGATTAGTGTAACTAATGACTACCGAAAGCCCTTCCGACTACAACGACCTCGAAACGCTGCCCACCGCCCAGCTGCTGGCCGGCATGAACCAGCTCGACCAGACGGTGCCGCTGGCCGTGCAGCAGGCCCTGCCGCAGCTTGAGCAGTTGGTAGAAGCCACCGTGGCGCGGCTGCAGGCTGGGGGTCGGCTGTTCTACATCGGCGCGGGCACCAGCGGGCGGCTGGGCGTGGTGGATGCTTCGGAGTGCCCGCCCACGTTTGGCGTGCCGGCCGGGCTGGTGGTGGGCATCATCGCGGGCGGCGACACCGCCATCCGGCAGGCCGTGGAGGGCGCGGAGGATGATGCTGAGCAAGCCTGGCTCGATTTGCAGGAACACAATATCAGCGAGAAAGATGTGCTGGTGGGCATTGCCGCCTCGGGCCGCACGCCTTACGTCATCGGCGGTTTGCAGGCAGCGCGGGCGGCAGGGCTGGCCACCGGCTGCATCGTGTGCAACGCGGGCTCGGCCGTAGCGGCAGCGGCCGAGTTTCCGGTAGAAGTAGTGACGGGACCGGAGTTCGTGACCGGCAGCACGCGCCTCAAGGCCGGCACGGCGCAGAAGCTGGTGCTCAACATGCTCACTACCGCCACCTTCGTGCGCCTGGGCCGGGTGAAGGGCAATAAAATGGTAGACATGCAACTCTCCAACGAAAAGCTGGTGGCCCGCGGCGAGCGGATGCTGATGGATGAGTTGGGCGTGAGCGAAGCCGAAGCGGCGGCGCTGCTACGGCAGCATGGCAGCGTACGGGCGGCTTTGGCGGCGCGCGCCTAGCGTCATAGAATTTGCTTCAGCTTGTGCCCGAAATGCTTGCTTTTTCAGCCGAACGATTCGGCCGAATTGGCGTTTCAGATACGCGCCGGCCACACTAGGCGCCACTGCCCATGCACACCATCGAACCGCACTACAACTGGATTGACCAGTATTCAGCCTCTGAGGACCCGCGCTCGCCGCTCTTCGAAGCCGAAAACAGCTTAGAGACCTTCACCAATACCATTTACGGCTACTATATTCACCCGCAGTGGGATAGTCTGGGGTCCGACACGCTGTTCTGCAAAATCCTCTTCGTCGATTACGACGACGGCATCGGCATTCTCGAATTCATCGGCGAGTGGAACGACGCCATCGAGAACGACGTCATGGAGCTCAAGCGCAACCTTATCGACGTGATGGTGCACGAGGGTATCCGCAAATTTATCCTCGTGGGTGAGAACGTGTTTAACTTCCACGGCTCCGACGACGAATACTACGCCGAGTGGTTTGAGGAAGTAGAAGATGGCTGGATTGCCGGCGTCAACTTCCAGGAGCACGTGCTGCGCGAAATGCGGCAGTACAACCTTGACAGCTACATCAATTTTGGCGGTGACTTGGATGACTTGCCGTGGCGGACCTACGAGCCACGCCGGTTGTTTGAGGTAGTGGATGCAATGTTGCGGCGGCGGTTGGGGGCGGGCTAGTATCTGTTGAACGCACTAAAAAAAATCCCCTTGGCTAATCACCAAGGGGATTTTTTATTCAGTTACATCACTCAAGCTACAAGAACTACCTTACGTGCAGTAACTTCAGAAATGAAGATATTAACTTCGGCAATCTGTGCTTGCACCTGCCGTAAATCAAGCGCCCGGTCAAGAGCAGCTACAGGACCACGAGCTTGTTGACTAGCCTTGAGGTTGTCACGGCGTTGAGTTGCCCGCCGCAGGTCGCCCTCGGTATTAAAACGAGCCTTGCCACCTTCCGGCAAGGTGGGCACTACAGGCGTCAGTGCGGCAATAACCGCTTCTTGAGCAGCCAAGTCAGCTGAAATATCGGTAGCACTTTCGCTAGTACGGTCGCCTTGGGCGTTGAGTACCGTTTCGCGAACAGTCAGGTCACGCAATTCGCGTTGAGCATGTTCCAACACAGTGTTACAATCAGCAACACTGGTCAATAGGTTAACGGGGTAAGCCATCTTAAAAAGGTTAAAAGGGTTAAAAAATGGTGAATACACCCTAATAACGCAGCATCTTTTTTTTATTGTTTGGACGAATAAAATTTTTAAACAGTTTATACCCTTAGGCTATGGATAAAAACTAAGGTTAATAAGTAAGCGGTAATGGCAAGTCTTGTAAGCAGCAGCTAAAACAGTAGCCAGTATGCTGGTAACGATGGCGGCCCAGCAAATATTGGATGGTCGGCAAAAAGCATCCGTTAACCGAGAAAGTGCCTTCGTTGAACGAGGATATTCCCTTGCCACGGCTGTTAGCGGTAGTTTTGCAGCGCATTAAAAAATCCTTTTTGCTCTGCTAAGACCGATGCGTAAGCCATTGCTTCTGACCGCTGCTGCGGCCCTATTTGCCATTTTATTTTCTACGGGTGCCTTTGCCCAATCTACCCCCAGCTTTGTTACCGGTATGGGCTACGAGTCGGGTTCTACCAGTCGTAGCGACGCAGCTGGCTTATCGCTGTTGCGAGGTCATATTACTAGTCCGGTTGGTATACTGCCGGGAGCTATTGTGGAGCTGACGACCACCAAACAGCGTTGCGTAAGCAATGCTGCCGGAGAATTCAGCATATTACTGCCCGCTGACGGCACCCCGCAGGAGGCTACAGTTAGCTTTGCCGGCTTTGCTGATGAAATGGTAATCCTGTCTATTGAGGCACCGGACCCCGTCATTGAAATCAAGAAACCGCAAACCATCAAAGTGAGGCGTGAGCAGCGTCTGGAATCGTACCTCAAAACGGCACGCCGACAGTCTAAAAAAGAGCTCCGCAACGTATAATACCCGTTCTATTTAACATTATAATGAAGCCTGGACTCTGACGGTCCGGGCTTCACTCGTTTATCCAGTTCACGTAGCCTGGAAATCTTACGTTTGCGCAACGGTCTGAATGGACAACACGCCCGCTAGTGTGGTAGCCTCAGCTTCGAGGGCGGCCCGCCTTACCAGCTGTAGGGTCAGGGTGGTGGCCCAGCCCGGGTACAGCCCTGCCTCCTTGAGCCGCACGGCTTCAAGCGTTGCCAGCCACTTTTGAATATGCAGCTGCTCGGCAGGGCTGACCAGGAAGGGAGTGCCCGGCTCAGGAGCAAGCAGCGTTGCCAATACGGCCGTGGCCCAGCGGCGGCGCTCGTGCCGGCCGATGCGTTGCTGCAAGCCTTGAATGGCGTGGCCCAGCAGTGTCATCTGGGTAATGCACTGGCGCTGGCGGCGGCGCAGGGCCACGGCTAGCAGAGCGGGCCCACCTGCCGGCTCCAGCAGTAGCTGAACTGCCGGGGCAACCCGTAGCGCAACGCTCGAAGCCGGTGCCACTGCCCCGGTGCCTTCGGGAGGAGGCAGCAACTGGGCGAGCCTAGTCAGGCGCAGGTTGGGGTACACGGCTGCCTGGCGGCGGCCGGCTTCCAGGTGGGCCACCTGCCCGGGGCTGACGCCCAGGTAGGCGGCCAGCTCGGCCTGCGTCAGGCCAAAATGGGCCCTTACGTCAGCGGCTAGGGTGGTAGAATAAGTTGCGCCAGGCATAAGCACAGTAGTAACGTAGAGAAAGCAGAACTTTTTTCCAGTTACTCTACAACGTGGTAGAGCCAGCCAAAAAAAATCAGGTTTCCTCTACAACGTGGTAGAGTTGGCGCTGGTATTTTTTTCCTGCTCTACACTTTCTGTTACTCGCCTGGCTACCGCGTAGCCCGTGGCAGACGCTATCCTACCCCCACAAAAAAACCCACCGGATGCCGGTGGGCCTTTCCATCTGTATGCAACATTTTTTTTCTCACTCAACAGTTGGTTAAACTAACCAAGCAAGCTCAATTGCCAGGTTGCTGGCCGCTGGGCTCCTGGTGCCCGACAGGCTCCGGGAGGACGCGGCCGGTGGCGGACCCATCGGCCGCCGGACTGGCTGGTAGGGTGCCGGGGTCGTCCTGGGAGGTAGCATCATTCCCAAAAATGATGGCTCCCTTGAGCGAGGCCCGGCCATTGTTATTGAAATTGCCGCCGATGTGCAGGGTGGCGCCGTTGGTACTGGTCAACGTGGCCCCGGCGGCAATGGTCAGGTCTTTGGTGGTGGCGGTGCCGGTGGTCAGGGCCGGGTAGCGGCCCAGGCCCGCCGGCAGCACGGCGCTGGTGGTCAGCGAAGGCCGCAGGCCGTGGCGCCAGTTGGCGCAGTCGGCCCATTCGGCGCTGACCTGGCCGGTCCACACGGCGCTGGTTTGGGCAGTGGGCGGGGCCACCGTCACCGTTACCGTGGCCGTGCTGGTGGTGCCGATGCGGTCGGTCACGGTAAAGCGGACGCTGTTATCGCCCATATCGGCACAGGTAAAGCTGGTTTTGGAGAGGCGCAGGGCCCCTTCTTCGGCGAGGCCGCAGTTGGCCTGGCTGCCCTTGTCTACCTGCCGCACGTCGAGGGTGGCCTGGCCGCTGGCATCCAGCAGCAGCCGCACGTTCTGGGTTAGGGCTTCGGGCCGGCACACCGTGAGGGGCTGCCGGCTGGTGGCCGAGCCGTAGGGCGTGGTCACGACCAGCGGGCCGGTGCGGGCCCCGGGGGGCACCACCACATTCAGTATCCGGGTGCCGTCGGCGGCGGCCGTGAAGCCGGTGGTCACGGCGTTGCCGCTGGTGCCGGCAAACGTGACGGCGGTGGCCTCGGCCAGGCCGGTGCCGGTGATGCTGCAGGTAGCCCCTACAGCCGTTTGCAGGCTGCTGACGCTGGTGATGGTGCGGGCCGGCTGGTTGAGGTGTATGCTCACGCCCGGGCCGTAGGGGTTCACCAGCAGCAGGTCGAGGTCGCCGTCGTGGTCTACGTCGCCCAGGGCCAGGCTGGCCGGATAGTCGGCGCAGGGGTTGCTGCTCACGCCCAGGTCGGGGTTGGGGCTGAACAGGCCCGCGCCGTTATTGAGCCGCACACTGGCAGTGTTGCTGCTGGCATTGGCCGTCAGCAGGTCGAGGTCGCCATCGGCGTCCACGTCGCCCACGGCCACGGCCCGGGGGTTGGGGTCCACGCTCACGTCGGAGCCGCCGGCAAAGCTGCCGGTGCCGCCGTTGAGGCGCACGCTCACGGTGCCGCTGCCGGCGTTGGCCACCACCAGGTCGAGGTCGCCATCGGCGTCCACGTCGGCGGCTACTACGTTGCGCGGGTTGAAGCCGACGCTTACTTCGGCCCCGCTGCCGAAGCTGCCCGCGCCGTTGTTCGGCCGGATGCTCACCGTGCCGCCGTTGGAATTAGTGGCCAGCAGGTCGAGGTCGCCGTCGTTGTCCACGTCGGCCAGCGTTATCCCACAGGGACCGGCGCCCACGGTTACTTCGGTGCCGCCGCCGAAAGCGCCCGTACCATTGTTGAGGCGAAGGCTGACGGTGGTGCCCGTGCCGGTGCCCCGCCGAATGGCGGAGCCCGGGCCGTAGTTGGCCGTCAGAAGGTCGAGGTCGCCGTCGCCGTCCACGTCGCCCAGGGTCAGGCCGGTCGGAATAGCGCCTACGGCCACCTCCGTGCCGGCGCCGAAACGGCCCGCGCCGTCGTTGCGGCACACGGTCACGCTGTTGGCCGTGTAGTTGGTCGTGAGCAGGTCGAGGTCGCCGTCGCGGTCCACATCGGCCAGCACCAGGCCGATGGGACCCGTGCCGACGGGTATCTCCGTGTCGCCCCCGTAGCGGCCCAGGCCGTTGTTGAGGCGCAGGCTGACGGTGTTGGGGCCGAAGTTGGCCGTTAGCACGTCCAGGTCGCCGTCGTTGTCCACGTCGCCCACGGCCATGCCGTTAGGGGTGCGGCCCACGGCCACGGTAGCGGCGCTATCGGGGTAGGCAAAGCTGCCCCGGCCCGGGCCGCCCGTAGCCACGGTAAACTGGTACACCCGGGCCCTACCGGCAGGAGCGCTAATGGTAGTGAACACGGTTTCGCCGGGCAAAAACTCTTCGGCCCCCGGCACGAAGCTCAGGGTGCGGCCACTCTGCAGCACGGCGGCGCCGTGCGTGCGCAGACCACCCCGCTGGGCTGAGTACACGCTAAGCGCCCGGGCCTCGCCGGCGGCCGGCGGCCCGCCGAAGCTGACCGTGACCGGGGTCGTGCGCGCTACGGCCCGGCCGTTGGGCAGCGGACTCAGGGCGGTGATGCCCGGGGATTGCGCCCGGGCCGTCGTTGCGAGTCCAAGCGAGACGCCGCCGAGCACAATGAAGCAAAAACGAGGTGACATAGAATAAAGAATACCAGCAAACTATCCGGCTGATTAGCGCCGCTGAAGCTTATTTTCAAAACGGCTCCGGGACAGGAAATCCCCGGGCGCAACAGGCAGATGTGGTGGTGATGACGGCTGGAAAGCCCGCCAGCCTGGTCATCACCCCGCCCACGTTAGGCAACCAGTGCACCCGGCTGCCTGTGAAGTAGCGGATATGTTGTGGAAATACTAGCTATAAGTGGGCACAAAATTGCGGCTAATCAGCAAGCGCTGCTGGATATTTACCTTCAACTGCAGTTATGCTAGCCCCAACTGCTAAACCAGTTACCCCAACACCGGGCGGGGGCTTTATCACCCTGATAACTCAGGCGCTACCGGCCACTGGGAGCAGGCAGGAAAAATGGTCGAAAACCACTTTGAACGTCATGCGAAGCTGGCGTCCGCTTTCTGCCCTCAGTTTGACTCAGGCAGCTTTTAAGCTGTGTGGACAGTAAGCGAAAAAGTAGCGCGAAACTCCGTTTCCGCGACGAGCGCAGCGAGTTCTAACGTTTGTGGACGCCTGGAACTCGCTGCGCTCGTCGCGGAAACGGAGTTTCGCGCTACAAAACAGCAGCTGTTCACAGGCCCTACGCCCCACCAGCACTATGGCCGGGCCTCCGGGGCACAAAAAAAGGGCTGGCCAATGGCCAACCCTTTTTCGAGTTACAACGGGAGGATGTGCCCTCCCAATTGCGTCAATACTGCTTACGGCTGGTAGACCCGGGCAGTGTAGGTACCAGTAGCAGTGCGCAGGCGCACCACGTACCAGCCCGTGGTCAGGCCAGGCAGAGCCAGGGAGCCGGAACCGGCCACGGCGCCTACCCGGTGCTGCACCAGCTGGCCGTTCATGCTGTACACATCCATCGTGGCGTCGGTCAGGGCCGGGCCGGTGTAGGTGTAGTGCACGATGCCATCGGTCAGCACGGTCGGGAATACGGTGAAGGCTGCCGCCCGCGGGGTGAGTGTTACCACCCGCACCGGCGAATAAGTAGCCGTACCGTCAGTATCTACCTGCCGCAGGCGGTAGTAGAGGGTCTTGGTTTCGCCGGGGAGTTTTTCATCCAGGCGCGTGTAGGCTGTCGGGGTGGCTTTGGTGCCCTGCCCGGTTACCTCGTCAATCTTGGTAAAGCGGCGGCCATCGAGGCTGCGCTCTACTTCGAAGCGGTCGTTGTTCTTCTCCGAGGCCGTATTCCAGGTCAGGAGCACGGCGGCAGCTTGCGCCTTGGCCGTGAAGTCGGTCAGCTCTACCGGGAGCGGCGCATCCGCGTTGCCGAGGGTCCAAACCGACAGCTTGGCAATGCCCGCCCGCGTCACGGTGTTGGCCGAAGCATCCATCGTGGCACCATCTACCCGGGCCCAGGGGCCGGTCATGCCATTCTCCGATTTGAAGAGCTTGAGGCGCGACTCGCTGATGCTGTTCAGCTCGTGGTCGAAGTAGTTGAACACCATGGTCAGATTCAGGTTCGCGTCCACCGTCGGGATGATGTCGAACACGCGCCCGATGCTCTGGTTGCTGTTCACCCCCGTCACCGGCGAGCCGGTGATGCGGCGTACCAGCGTGCTGCCCGGCAGGGCGGGGCTGCTGGCGGCGGGCGTCAGCGTGACGCCGATGCCGCCGAAGCTGCTGCCCGTGCCGGCGGTGCTCAGGGTGCGGGTGGTTTCCACGGTGCCCGTCACGTAGCTCGTTTCCGATTCGGTGATGGTGGCCGTGTTGGCCAGCACCACTTTGTGGCTGCCCGTAGTCAGGAGCGTGCCGCTGGTCAGCGTCAGGCTCGTGCCAATGGCCAGGTCGCGGCCCAGCTCCACTTTCGTGCCGCTGGCTTTGTTCACCGTCACCGTGGTGAAGGCGGTGCTGCTGCTGCCGCCCAGGGCCTGGGTGGCGGCACTGCCCACGAACGATACCGGCCCGTCGAAGGTGGCCGTGCCGTTGTTGGCAAAGTCACCACTCACCTGCAGGGTCGCGGTGCCGTTGCTCGTCAGGCTGGCGCCGGTGGCAATGGTCAGGTCCTTGACATTGGCCGTGCCAGTAGTGAGTACCGGATAACGCGACAGCGAAGCCGGCAGCGTGGCGCTGATGAGCGTCGAGGGCACCAGGCCGTAGCTCCAGTTGGCGCAGTTGTTCCAGTCGTTGTTCACCCCCCCCGTCCAGGTGGTCGAGGTGGTGGCCGCCGGCACGGTTACCGTCACCGTGGCCGTAGCCGTACTGGTAGTACCGCTAGCATCGGTCACGGTCAGGGTTACCGTATTGGCGCCCAGGTTGGCACAGGTGAAGCTACTCGGCGACACGCTCAGCGCGTTGGTCGTCGCAAAGCCGCAGTTGGCCGTGCTGCCGTTGTTCACGTCGGCCGCCAGCACCGTAGCGATGCCGTTGGCGTCCAGGGTCACGGTCACGTTCTGGGCAATAGCCACCGGACGGCAGACTGTGAAGGTCACAGTGCTGCTGTACTGTCCATACGGAGTCGTGATGGTTATCACACCGGTCTGCGCCCCGTTCGGCACTACGATACCCGTAATCTGGGTGCCCGCAGCGTTGATGGTAAAGCCCGTGGTAACCGTGTTGCCACTGGTGCCGGTGAAGGCAACCACCGTCGTCCCCTGCAGGTACTTGCCGGTAATGCTCAGGGTCGAGCCTACTGGTCCCTGCGTCGGGTTCAGCGACACAATGGTCGGGATTTCGTTCAGGCGCACGCTGACGGTGGCCTGGCCGTAGTTGGCCGTCAAGAGGTCCAAATCCCCGTCATTATCGAGGTCGCCCAAAGCCACGTCGTACGGCCCGCCCGCCAGGGCTACCTCCGGCGTCGAGACCGGCACCGTGAAGGCGGCCGAGCCGTTATTCACACGCACGCTGGCCGTGTTGGCCCCCTGGTTGCCCACGACCAGGTCCAGGTCCCCGTCGTGGTCCACGTCCCCCAGGGC
>NZ_JAUQSY010000015.1 GCF_030580865.1 Hymenobacter aranciens
TCCTGGCCGTAGCCGAAGCTGTAGGCGCCCTCCAGGGCCAGCTTCGGGGCGAGCTGGTACACGAGGCCCAGCGAGCCGCCGATGCGGTTGGCATCCACAAACTCGGGGGTGATATACTCGTCGCGCACCGGCGATTCGTCGTAGTACACGCCGCCCAGAATGGTGAGCTTGGTGCCCGCCTGGTATTCGGCCCCGATGCGGAAGGCCAGGGCGTCTTCGTAGCCGCGCTTGGCTACTACGCGGCTGGCGGGCACGGTGCCGCTGGCGGCAATGTCGAGGTTGAGCGAGTCGAGGGTGCTCCAGCCGCTGAGGGTGAAGTCGAAGGTGAGCAGCAGGTTTTTGGTGATTTTATCCGACAAGCCCACCGAGAGCTGGCTGGGCAGCGTGAGGCGGGTGCTGAGGCCGGCGCTGGCGGGGTAGAGGGCCGCGTCGCGGGCCGGGATGTTGGCGTAGGTGGCCGTGCCGCCGTCCATCTTCAGCTTCACCGGCGAGCGGAAGCTGATGCCGAAAGCCAGATTGTCGCCGGTGCGGCCGTAGATGCCGCCCGTGAACCCCAGGCCCGAGCCCGAGGATTTGTAGTGGGCCTGGGCGCTGCGGTCGTCGAACTGGCCCAAGGCGCGCGTCTGCTCGTAGCGGCCGTAGGTGTAGACGAGGCCCGCGCCGATGCTGAAGTTGTCGCCCAGCTTATAGGCCACCGTGGGCTGCGCCGAGTAAGTGCTGAGCTGGCTTTCCTGCACCACCGAGCGGCCGTCCCAGGTGCTGGGCCACTGGGTGTGGTAGCCGTAGGGGGTGTTGAGGGCCAGGCCCACGGCTAGCTTTTTGCTGATGGTGTGGGTAGCGTAGAGGTAGCCGCCGGGCTGAATGCTTAGCTCCTGGTCGGTGCGCCCGAAAGATTCGAGGCTCACGAACGACGAGCGGCGCGACTGCGCCAGCCCGCCCAGGCTGAAGTGGGTGCGCTGCACCGTGTCGGCCCACTGGCCCAGCAGGCCGGGGTTAGTGTAGATGGCGGCAATGCTGCCGGCGTAGGCCGTGCTGGCGCCGCCCAGGCCCAGAATGCGGGCGCCCTGCGCACCATTGTCGAAGCCGCTGGCCGCGGCGGCCAACGAAGAGGAAACGAGGGAAAGAACGAGAAAAGAACGACGCATAAAAGCAGTATGGCGGAAACAGAAGACAAAAGTACGCACGCGGCGGCTAGGGTCAGGGTTATCAATGCGTGAAGTGGGCAGGAGAAAGGAAAAAAGTGAAAGGGCAGGCCCACTGCAAGGCCCTGGGCGAGTACTGGGCCACGCCGGAGCAGGCCCGGGCGTATTTT
This sequence comes from Hymenobacter aranciens, assembly GCF_030580865.1. Lineage (GTDB taxonomy): Bacteria > Bacteroidota > Bacteroidia > Cytophagales > Hymenobacteraceae > Hymenobacter > Hymenobacter aranciens. The sequence goes on from NZ_JAUQSY010000015.1 coordinate 1,313, forward strand.
AATTATGCGCTGATACCGGTGCGCAACGCTACGCGAGCCGAGAAACGGGCGGCTAAGAATAAGTCAGCTGACACTGGCTCGACCGATGCGAATGCCTAAAGTGCCGGCACCGGTGCCGACGGCTTACAGAACGTTTGGTAGTGGCCCGGCACCGGTGCCGATGACCTGCGGAATGTTCGGTAGTGGCCCGGCACCGGTGCCAAGCACTTACAGAATGTTCGGTAGTGGCCCGGCACCGGTGCCACTGCTATTCCGACCGTTCTGCAATGTCTGGGCACCGGTACCGGCACAATTTCCAAAACCCTATTATCTTGCCCACTCATTCTCACCTTACTTCCTCTTACTCATGTCAAACTTCTACTCTACGATGCCGCGCGGCTGGCGGGCCCTGGGCCTGCTTTGCCTGCTGCTACTGGCGCACGCCGGCCGGGCGCAGGTCAACCGCTATACCTTCAGCCAGGCGCCGGGCACCTACGTGCCGCTGGGCGCGGGGCGCACCGTGGCCATCGACGGCCAGCAGGTAACGGGTACGATTTTCCGGCTGCCCGCAGGCGCTATTCCGTTTCCGTTTCCGTACAACGGGCGCCGTTATACCAATGGCTACCTGCACCTGAAGGGCTACCTCACGCTCGGGCTGGTGCCACCCGTGCTAGACACGCCCCCGCTGCCCTTTGACCCCCTCTCGGAGCCCACGCCCTACGATGGGGCCATTGCGCCCCTGGCCAGCAACCTGGCCGCCGGGGCGACGCAAAGCGGGCCCTGGGCCGAGGTGAGCTACCAGACGCTGGGCACGGCCCCGGCCCGCACCTTTGTGGTGCAGTGGGACCGGATGTACAACGCTTCGTCGGGGCCCTTCGCCTTCCAGCTGCGGCTGCACGAAACCACTGGCGTCATTGAGTTTGCCTACGGGGCCTTTGCCTACACGAACATTGTGCCGGGCACCTGGGACCGGGCGCAGGTGGGGCTGCGCGGCACCACGCCCCAGGATTTTGCCAACCGCACCGGCACCTGGGCCGCCAGCCGGGCCGGCACCAGCCCCCTCGACGAGCTGCTGCCGCAGGCCGGCAACAGTCCGGCCGGGCTGGTATATACCTACACGCCGCCAGCCCCCGAGCCCTGCCCGCGGCCCTTCGCCCTGGTGGCCGACAGCCTGGAGCCCACCAGCGCCCGCCTGAGCTGGCGCGTGGCCGGCGGCACCGGGCCCTACACCCTGCGCTACGGCCCCCTGGGCTTCGACCCCAGCGTGGCCACGGCGGGCGTCACGGTGAGCGTGCCGGCCGGCGACTCGACCTACCACCTCACGGGACTGAGCAGCTTTACCAACTACGACTTTTACTTGCAGCAAAACTGCGGCGGCGCGGTCGGCACCTCGGTGTTTTCGAACCCCAAAGGCACCTTCCGCACGCTGCTGGTGAACGACAACCCCAGCGGGGCCATTGCCCTGCCGCTAGGCGCCACCTGCGTGCCCACGGCCGGCGACAACACCGAGGCCACCAACACCACGCCCAACGGCTGGGCCCCCGGCAACACCCCCAACCCCAACAACTGCAACAACCCCGGCAACTACGTCTTCGACCTCTGGTATAGCTTCACCACCGATGCCACTGGGCCGGGCAGCCAGACGGTGCGGCTGCAGGCCAGCGGCACCGGCGCCGCGCGGCTGAGCGTGCTGGCGGCCGGCCCCGCCGGGGGCGCCGGCCCCCTCCAGATGCTGGCCTGCACCACCACCGGCAGCTCGCGCAACCTCGTCATGGGCAACCTCACGGCCAGCACCACCTATTACGTGCGCATTGCCGCCGGCACCTCCAATAAGGGCGCCTTCACGGTGTGCGCCAGCGTGCCGGCGGGCTGCGGCGACCCGCTGAACCCGAACGTGGTCAACATCACGCCCACCACGGCCAGCCTCAGCTTCACGCCCAGCACCGGCAGCCCCGCCAGCTACACCGTCACGCTCACGCCCGACGGCGGCCCCACCACTACGCTCACGCCCGCGCCCACCAGCGCGCCCATTGCTCTCACCGGCCTCACGCCCGGCACCCGCTACACCGCCACGCTGCAGGCCAACTGCGGCAGCACCGGCCAGAGCGCTGTGCTGCGCCGCGTGTTCGTGACGGGTATTTTCAACGACGAGCCCGCCACGGCCCAGGCCCTGCCAGTGAACCCCACCTGCCAGCCCACCGCCGGCACCACCCTCGGCGCCTCCGACTCGAATATCCGCGTGACCTCGCCGTGTACCAACTCGCGCAATGAGGATGCCTGGTACACCTTCACCACGGCCGCCACCGGCCCCACCAGCACCGCCGTGCGCCTCACCATAAACAGCGCCGAAGGCTATAACCTGCTGGTGATGCGCTCGGCCGGCGGAGCGGCCGGCCCCTTCACCTTCGAGAACTGTAACCCGAATACCCGCACCGTGCCGTTTCTGGACGTGACAAGCCTCAGCCCCAGCACCACTTACTACGTGCAGGTGCGCTTCTACACGGGGAATATCTCGGGCAACTACACCATTTGCGCCACGGCGGTGCCCATCATCACCTGCGATGCGCCGACGGGCCTCACGGCCACTGCCATCACCACCACTGGCGCCACCATCAACTGGCTCAACCCTGGCCTCAACGGCACCCCCCAGAACTACGAGCTGGTGTACACCGCCCAGGGCGGCCCCCGCCAAACCCTGACGCCGGCCCCCGCCGCCAGCCCCGCCACGCTCACGGGCCTCACGCCCGCCACCTACTACACTGTGCGCCTGCGCACCAACTGCGCCGGCACCGCTGGCTCCAGCACCCCCGACAGCCTGCGCTTCCGCACCGCCGGCGCCCCCGCCAACGACCTTTGCGCCAACGCCCAGCTCCTGAGCTGCGGCCAGAGCGTGCTGGGCAGCTGCGTGGGCGCCACCAGCATCGGCGAAGCCACCACCTGCCCCAACGTGCGCCGCGCCGGCCCCGGCGTGTGGTACCGCATTGCCGGCACCGGCGACCAGATGACCGTGCGCACCTGCAACACCTTCGCCGACCCGCAGTTTCAGGACCAGATTCAGCTGCTGGTCTTCAGCGGCACCTGCGGGACCATGCAGTGCCACGCCCAGGGCGGCATCGACCCCGCCTGCCTGGGCCAGGCCTTCCACACGGTCACCTTCCCCACGCAGGCAGGGCAGAGCTACTACCTGCTGGTCAACAGCCCTGGCCTGGGCACACCCGACTTTATCCTGAACACCAGCTGCATATTGGCTACGCAGTCCAGCCTGGCCACCCAGGTGCTGCTGTACCCCAACCCCGCCCACGCCAGCGCCACCCTGGAGTTGCCCGCCGACCTCCGCGCCGCCGGCCCGCTGGTGATTTACAACGCCCTGGGGCAGCCCGTGCGGCAGCAGCCGCTGTCCGCCAGTGCCCACCGCGCCGAGCTGGCCCTGAGCGGCCTGCCGGCGGGCGTGTACAGCCTGCACCTGCGCACGGCGCAGGGGGCGCTGGTGAAGCGCCTGGTGGTGGAGTAATCCGCCGTGCTACATGCTGTCCAAACACCCCGCTGCCCAGGCAGCAGCGAGTCATTTATTTCATCTCTACTGGGCTTATGAAATACTTTTCTCGGTGGTACTGGCGGCCCTGCTCCTGAGGCTGGGGCTGGCCCTGCCCGTCCGCGCCCAGGTAACGCGTTAGCCTTTGCGCAAAGCCAGGGCACCTGTGCCGCTGGGCTCCGGCAGCACGCCGGTGGCGCTAAGCTCGCTGAACAACAGCGCCGTCGGCTGGGCCTTTTGGCTGGCCGGCGGCGCTGTTTCCTTCCGCTTTCAATTCGGAGCCCTGCCCACGGCCTTTCAGCCTGGCGGCCTACAGCATCAGTAACCATTCGGCCCACCTGAGCTGGCGCGTGGTGGGCGGGCGCGGGCCATTTGTGCTGTGCTGCAGCACCGCTCCCAGTATCGCCGCCAAGCCTGCCTCAACCCGGCCAAAAACGCGGACGACCAAAGCAGGCCTCTTGCAGCTAGCAGCGGTACCGAACCCGGCCACAGTTAAAGTCACACTACGCGTCACGGGGACGATACCTGCGGGTACGCAGGTGGAGTTGGTGGAGGTAGCTACCGGCCGACCGATACGTACTTCTGCCCTGGCGGGCAGCGAGTGGCGTAGCTCAGTAGCCGAACTAGCCGCTGGCGTATCCGTGGCCCGCCTGCTGCACCAACAGCAATTGTTAGGCGTGATGAAAGTCGTCGTGCTGCACTAAACCAGGTTGCGGGCCAGCATTCTGCGCCATTGTCAGGGGTGTCAGCGCGCGAGGGCTGGGCGGAAAATTTGACGCCTACGACCCTGCGGCCACAGAAAAGCCCCGAAAACCCTGTGAAAGCGTTGTGGAAAAAATCCTAAACGCATTTGCGAAAAAGCAGAAAGCTGATTTTACCCCCTGTAAATATCCTTGCGGGTAACCGGGTGCCCTGCCTGATTAGGCAGCCAGGGCACTTTGGGCTAGCCAGCAAACAAAAAAAACGGGCCTCCGCTGTCGCTTTATTCGTTTTTTCTGCAAAAACTTGGGAAGAGCAAAGTGCCCTGGCAGTATCGTCAGGGTACTTTTGGTTATGGGATTATTCTTAAAATGATACTAAAAGCCGTGATAGTACTTGTCTCATTTGTGGCCGAAGTTTCCTTTTTCTGGCGACGAAACGGGTGGAACCTTGCATTGCTTTCGGGCCCGATGTTGTAGCAGCCTTGTCCATCTCGTGGCGGAATGGGCGGTGGTTGCTGCGGGTAACGGCCTGCAATGGTTTTATTCTAATTTGTTTGCCAATGATGTAGTCCCAACAGGCGCGGCAGGGCCCGCGAGCCACCCCGGCGATACGCTTCGCCCCGGCTCCAAAAAGCCATTTCGTTGAATCCAGGAATTTCTCACCAAACCAACTTCATGAAAAAGTCTTTTACTTACTGCCTGTTAGGGGCAGCATTGCTCTCATTGGCAGGAACTGCCCCGGCCTGGGCCCAGATTCCGGTCGGAATTTATGCCACTACTCCCGACCAACAGCCGGATAATGGTGCCCCCGCCAATGCAACGTATGTGCATACCGGCACGGATGCCATCATCGAGCGCAACTCAGGCGATATACTGCAGGCAATGACCTGGGACGATGCCGTCGGGAACGTCACCCTGTCGTGGAGCGACCCTAACTTCGGCGTCCACGGTACCACGCCGCTGCCGGGCTCCCTGTCGGACCCGGACGTTGTGATGGCGTATCGGGGCGACCGGTTGTTTGCCAACGTCGTTTGCATCAGCAACGCGCTGGGGAATGGTGGCCAGACGGTGCTGTTTATTTTCGAGTGGGACGGGGCGAGTGATTTCAACCTGGTGAGTGGGCCCCTGCCACTGGGCAGCCCGAACCGGCGGCATACCTCGCCCAATATCGACGCCAACGAGCTCGGCATGACAGCCATCGTGTGGCAGCAAAGCCAGGACAGCCAGACCACGGTGACGGTTAGCTCGGCCGATTTTCCGACCTACAGCTTTACGCAAACGGTTACCTTCGGGCGCTCGTATCTGGCAGGCAGCTGGATTAATACCGGCATCATCGGTAAGTGCTATTACTCCCCCGAGCCCCAGCTAGGCACCCAGACCGGGGTGCCGGTTATCGACCCGCCGACGGGCTTGTTTGAGCAGACGCTGCGCCCCGACGTGGCTATTTCCGAAACCGAAGACGCCGAGCGGAACCCGCCCATCGTATCTACCACCTTCATCCGCCACTTCGTGGACGGGCGTGGCAACTTCAGCATCGTGGATAGCCTCGACGTCATTCAGACGCAGTACAACGTGTGCAAAGAGCGCGGCGAAGGCAGGGTTCCGGAGCTGGTGCGGGTAGATGCGAAGGAGTGGAGCCTGAACCCCTCGCTCTCGTGGCGGGGCTCGCCGCGCATTGCCGCCATCCCCAACCTCGACAACACGCGGTGGGAGGATGTAGAAGTGGTGCTGGATATGCACAGCTACGGGTGCTTCGAGAACATGTACGAAGTGCGTAACTACGGCAAGGATAACGGGCAGTTCCGGCAGGGCTCTACCCTCGTCAGCCTGCCCGACCAGAATTTTTACGTTGGGGGTTGCCAGTCGTACACGAACTTGCGGAAGCGGGTAGCCAAGGAGCCCGTGGTAAGCTACTTCGCTGAGGAAATGGGCAAAGAAGGCCACTACGTGGTGAGCTGGACCGGGCTTAACTACCACAAAATTACTTCGGGCGGCCTCGGTGGCGACGGGGAGGAGGATGTGTGGGCCAACACGCTGATTGGGGGCAAACCCATTACGCCCTTCGGCGGCACGAGCATCGCACAGGCCTACAACTCGGTTAACCGGCAATTTGTGGGTAACCAGCACACGCCCAGCATTGCTGGCCGCCACTTGGCCAAAACGTATCTGACCCACCTTTTTGTGGACGATAAAGCCAGCCAGCTGTCGTTTAAGCTGACCAAAGAAGTGCCGGGCAATGTGGGCTTCACGCCGCTGCGCCCAGCCGCCACGTCGCAGCCGCTGCAGGCCTACCCCAACCCCTCGGCAGAGGCCGTGACGGTGGAGCTGCAGCTGCACAAGGGCGAAGCCGCCCGGCAGCTGCAGGTAGTAGACCCGCTGGGCCGCACAATTGACGAGCTGCCCGTGAATAAAGGTGCCGAAAAACAGACCGTTACCTGGAAGCCCCGCCCGCAGCTCCCCAGCGGTATCTATACCCTGAAGCTAGTGACTTCGGAGCGTACCGTCAACCAGAAAATCTCCCGAAACTAACCTCGGAGCTACCCTGCAAAAGCTGCCGGCCCCTGGCCGGCAGCTTTTTGCTGGTTCTGGTGGGAGCGTTGTTGCTTCTTCGGCCCCAGCAGCTCCTGTGCCGCCGGCCCAATGTGCTGGCCGCCCGCCCCGCCGCTACCACTGCGCTGGGATAGAATATTGCTGCTAAGCGCCGATGGCCGCGGGCGGACGCCCGCCGGATGGTTGGCTTTTACAATTTAGGCGCTAGCTTGCGCCGGCTGGGCAAAAAGTGCCCGGCCTGGAATCTTTCATCTGCTTGCTATATGAAACAACTACTACCCAAGCTGCTGCGGCGCGGCTGGCACCTGAGCTGGGTGCTGCTGCTGCTGCTGGCTCACGCCGGGCGGGCCCAGGTGGCCCGCTACACCTTCAGCCAGCGCACGGGCACTTATGCGCCCCTGGGCGCGGGCAGCACGCTGGTGGCCCTGAGCTCGCTGCCTAACAGCACCGGCGGCAAGGCCTTCCGCCTGGCCGATGGCACCATTCCATTTCCCTTTGTATTCAATGCCCGCACCTATACTGGGTGTTACATGCACAACAGCGGCTACCTCACCTTCGGGCCGGTGCCGCCGCTGCAGTACCAGGTGGGCGGCACCTACCCGCCCTGGTGGTACGACCCCATTTCGGAGCCCACGGCCTACGATGGCGCGGTGGCCCCAATGGCTACTAATCTGGGTGGGGGGGCCAGCTTCACCGGTCCCTGGGCCGAGCTGCGCTACCAAACCCTGGGCACGGCGCCCAACCGCACATTTGTGCTGCAATGGAAAGACATGTACAACGCTGATGGCGCCGGGATGTCTAACTTCCAGGTGTGGCTGCACGAGACGACCAACGTCATCGACTTCGTGTACGGCAGCTGCCAGTCGCCCAACAATTCCTCGGCGCAGGTAGGGCTGCGGGGCTCTTCCAACACTGATTTTGTGAACCGCACGGGGTTCTGGAACACCACCACGGCCGGTACTTCGCGGCTGGCTGAGGTGCTGCTGCAAAGCAACAGCGCTCCGGCCAACGGCTTGGTGTTTACGTACTCGCCGCCCACGCCGGAGCCTTGCCCGCGGCCGTTCAGCCTGCAGGCCGACAGCATCAGCAACAGCTCGGCGCGTCTGAGCTGGCGGGTGGCCGGGGGGCAGGGGCCGTTCACGCTGCGCTACGGCCCGGCGGGCTTCAACCCAGCGGTGCCCACGGCCGGCACCACGGTGAGCGTGCCGGCCGGCGATACCACGTTCACGGTGCGCGGCCTGCTGGCTTTCAGTGAGTACGATTATTACCTGACCCAGAACTGCGGCGGCGCGGCCGGCAACTCGGTTATCTCCGACCCCAAGGGGACGTTCCGGACGCTGCTGGTGAACGACGACCCGGTAGGCGCCGTAGCCATCCCCCTGAGTGCCACCTGCACGCCTACCGCCGGCACCACTCTGGGCGCCACCAACACCACGCCCAACGGCTGGGCTCCGCAAACCGGCATAACCAGCTGCAACAACGTGCCGCTGACCAATGACGTGTGGTATACCTTCACCACCGCTGCCACCGGCCCCGGCAGCCAGACCGTGCGCCTGCTGGCCACGGGCGGCGGGGCGCGCAAGCTGATGCTGTTCAGTGCCGCCAATGGGGCGGCGGGGCCGCTGACCACACTGGCCTGCGTGTCCAGTTTCAGCGGGGGCTCGCTGGTGCCGCTGAACTACGGGGGCCTGACGCCCGGCACCACCTACTACGTGCGGGTGGCCGGCAGCACGGCCGCCGCGCCGTTTACCATCTGCGCCACGTACCCCAGCGGCTGTGGCGACCCGCTGAACGTGGCCGTGGGCAGCCTGACCGCCACTTCGGCCAGCCTGAGCTTTACGGCCAGCACCGGCAGCCCCGGGAGCTACCTCGTGACGCTGACGCCCGCCGGTGGCCCCACCACCACCATTGCGCCCGCGCCTACGGCCTCGCCGGTGCCACTAACCAACCTCATACCGGGCACCACCTACACCCTTACGCTGCAGGCCAGTTGCGGCGCGGCGGGGCAGAGTGCGGTTATCACCCGCACCTTCACCACCCGGGTGCCAAACGATGAGCCTGCCGGCGCCATCACCCTGCCCCTTACGGCCACCTGCCAGCCCACGGCCGGCACCAGCAACGGCGCCACGGCCTCGGCCGCGGCCCTCACGTCGGTGTGCGTCAGCAACTCTACTTTGCCCGATGTGTGGTACCAGTTTACCACTGCGGCTACCGGGCCCGGCAGCACCGCTGCCCGCCTCACGCTGAACGGCGCGGGCGGCTTTGTGGTGGTGGTAGCCAGTTCGGCCGGTGGGGCGGCGGGGCCGTTCACGTTCGTGAGCTGCTCGCCCAACACCCGCACCAGCCCGCACCTCGACCTGGCGGGCCTGCTGGCCAGCACCACTTACTATGTGCGCGTGCGGCAGGAGTTTAGTAGCACCGACCCGCTCTTTACCATTTGCGTCAGTCACCCGCCGCTTATCACCTGCGACCAGCCCGTGAGCCTGAGCGTGGCCAACCTCACCACCACTACCGCCAGCCTGAGCTGGCGGGTGCCGGGCCTCAGTGGCACCCCCGCGAGCTACGAAGTAAGCTACTATGCCCCCGGGGTGCCCCTGCAGGTGTGGACGCCCGCGCCTACGGCCTCGCCCGTGACGCTGACCGGCCTGCGGCCGGCCACCAACTACACCGTGCGCATTCGTAGCAACTGCGGCGCCAGCGGCTACAGCCTGCCCGACAGCCTGCGCTTCCGCACGGCCGGCCCGCCGCCCAACGACCTGTGCGCCGGGGCCCTGCCGCTGCCCTGTGGGCAGTCGCTGACGGGCACCCTCACCGCCGCCACCACCACCGGCGAACCGGCCACGGCCTGCGCCGGGGGCCAGCTGGGCGGGGCCGGCGTGTGGTACGTGGTGCAGGGCACCAACCAGCTGGTAACGGTGCGCTCCTGCCACACCCTCACCGGGCCGCAGTACATGAGCATTCAGCTGGCGGCCTTCACGGGCAGCTGCGGCGCGCTAAGCTGCCTGGCTGTGAGTGCCGTGGATGCGGCGTGTACGGGTCAGGCTTATGAGGCTGTCACGTTTGCCGCGCAGCAGGGGCAGACTTACTACGTGCTGGTGAATAGCCGCTCCGGCTTCCTGCCCGACTTTGTGCTCACCACTAGCTGCGGGCCGCTGACCACCGCGCCGCCCAGCCTGGCGGCGCAGGTGCAACTCTATCCCAACCCCGCCCACGCCACGGCCACCCTGGAGCTGCCCGCCGCCCTGCGCGGCCCCGGCACCAGCTGCGGGCTCCGCAACAGCCTGGGGCAGGTGGTGCAGCAGCCCGCCCTGGGCACTGCCGCCCGCACCGAGCTGGACCTGCGGGGGCTGGCGGCAGGCGTGTATAGCCTGCAGGTGCGCACGGCGGCCGGCACGGTCACCAAGCGCCTGGTTATTGAGTAATGGGGGTGCTGGTTGAAGCAGCAATCGGCGCCCCTAATTCAATCTACTAATTGATTGCTAGATTTTAGAGGTGGCTCCGGACGTTCCTGTACGTTTGGGCGAATCTCCGAAAACCTGTTGCCGTGGGAGCTGGAATCCCGGGACTAAGTGAGGCTATTTTTTTTGACTGTGAGAATTTTCCTACTAGCTTGCGTTGCGACATTGCTTACGCCAACCCGATGCTACAACTACTTGGTTTAGAGTATGCGTAGAATTTGTTTCTCCCGCCACTCTCATTTATGAAACACCGCTATTCACTCCAACTTTGGTGGGGCCGTTGGCTGGGTGGCCTGCTCACGCTGGCGCTGCTGCTGGTTCGGCCCGCCGTGGCTCAGGTGGCCGAGTACACCTTCAGCCAAAGCAGCCGGCCCTACGTCCCGCTGACCGGCGGCACGGTGGTAGGCACGGCCACTTACAACGCCCTCTTCGGGGCCGCCACGCTCGACGACGCGGCTTGGCGGCTGCCGGCGGGCACCATCCCGTTTCCGTTCAGCATCAACGGCACTGCCTACACGGGCTTCGTGCTGAACTGCAACGGCTACCTCAGCTTTGCCGACCCCGACGGCAACAACCGGCTGGTGCTGACTTCGACCACGCCGTTTGCGGCGGCCCTGGCCGCCATCGGGGCCGACCTGCAGGGCAATACCCACGACCCTGGCTACCTGGCCGAATTGCGCTACCAGACGCTGGGCACCGCCCCCAGCCGGGAGTTTGTGGTGCAGTGGAAAAACTTTCACTTTTACAACGAAACCGGCCGGCACCTCAACTTCCAGCTGCGCCTGCACGAGGGCAGCAGTGCCGTGGAGTACCACTACCAGTGCGCCCCCGCCAACCGCATTGTGACGGCGGGCGTGCAGGTGGGCCTGCGCGGGCCCAATGGCAACGACTTTGTGAACCGCACCGGCACCTGGCCGGCCAGCACTCCCGGCCTCAGCAACGCCGCCACCCTGCCCTACGACAACCTGACGGCCCCGCCGCTGGGCCTGGTATATACCTTCACGCCGGGTGCGCCGCGCACCTGCGCCACGCCCTACGGCCTCCAGGCCACGCGCCTGACGGGCACCACCGGCCAGCTCAGCTGGTTTGCGAACCAGGCGGCGCCCGGCAGCTACACCGTGCAGGTGGGCCCGGCCGGCTTCGACCCCACGCAGCCCAGCGCGGGCGCGAACACCTACCAGACCCTGCCGGCCACCGGCCGCTCGGTGCCGGTGAGCGGCCTGACGGCCTACACCAACTACGACTTTTACGTGACCCAGGACTGCGGCGCGACCGGTGCCTCGGTGCGCTCGGTGAAGGGCAGGTTCATCACCACGCTGCTCAACGACGACCCCGCCGGGGCCTTCGCCGTTCCCATCAACGCCACCTGCCAGCCGTTTGCGGCCACCGCCCTCGGGGCCATCAATTCGGAATACTGGAACCTGGGCTTCGCGCAGCTCAGCCCCACCTGCGGCGGCTATCCCCGCAACATGGTTGATGTGTGGTACAAGTTCACGACCCCGGCCACGGGCCTGAGCAGCACAGCCGTGCAGCTCACCCTCGACGGGGCCGGGGCCTCGATGGCGCGGGTGTTTGCCGGCGTGCCCACCGGGCCGCTGCAGGAGTTGCGCTGCCTGCCCGTGGCCAACGTGCCCACGGCCACGAAGCCGCCCATCATCGTCACCGGGCTCACGCCCGCCACCACCTACTACGTGCAGGTGCAGGCCTTTCCTGATTACGGCGTTACGCCGGGCCCCTTCACGCTCTGCCTCAGCGAGCCCCCGGCCTGCAGCAACCCCACCAGCGTGCGGGTGCAGGCCACGTCGTCTACCAGCGGCGAGCTCACGTTTGTGCCCGGCAGCGGCGCCGTGAGCAACTATACCGTGACCCTGACGCCCAGCGGCGGCCCGGCCACCACGTTCACCCCCACGGCCTCGCCGGTGCCGTTTACGGGCCTCACGCCGGGCACTTAATACCGCGTCACGCTGCAGGCCAACTGCAGCAGCACCCAAAGCGCGCAGCTGAGCTACACGTTCTTCACGCCGCAACTCAACGACAACCCGGCCGGGGCCGTGCAGCTGCCCATTGGCCCCACCTGCACGCCCGTCACGGGCACCACCGAAGCCACCACGGTCAGCCTGCCGGCCTACACCAGCGGCAGTTGCGTGCCGTCGGTCACGGCCTTTGGCTTCGACGTGTGGTACCGCTTCACTACGCCCGGCACCGCCGGCCCGCACAGCCTGCGCCTCACTACTACCGGCCTGGCTGCCGGCCGCCTGCTCGTGTACAGCGGAACCAGCCCTGGGGTGGTGGGCGCCCTCGTGGGCTGCATCCGCGCGCCGGCCCCCGGCAGCCTGACGCCGCCGCTCGACTTGACCGGTCTGCCGCCCGCCACCAGCTACCTGGTGCGTGTCGATGACCAGGCGTACTACGGCAATAATTATTACCGGACGTTTACCATCTGCGCCGCCGCCATCCCCGGCTGCCTCGAGCCCACGGCCGTGAGCATAACCGGCCGCACCACCACCAGCGCCGTGCTCAACGCCACCCTGCGCCCCAACCAAACCGCCTTGCGCGTTACCTACACGGCCCAGGGCAGCGCCCCCCAAACCGTGACCATCCCGGCCGCCAGCCTGCCCTACACCTTCACCGGCCTGCTGCCCGGCCGCCCCTACACCCTGAGCCTGACCGGCGACTGCGGCGGCAGCTTCAGCCCGCCGCTGGTGCTGAGGTTTGAAACGCTCATTACCAACGACGAGCCCGCCGGGGCGCTGCCGCTCACGCTGGCCGCCACCTGCACCGAGGTGAGCGGCCTCATCGGCTTGGCCACCCGCAGCCCGCTCAATGGCTGGCCCGCCTACGTATGCGGCACCGGAAACGGCTTCCTGCGCGACGTATGGTACACCTTCACCACCCCGGCCAGCGGCCCCGGCAGCACCGCCGCCCGCCTCACGCTCACCAGCACGGAGTATGGCGTGCTGCAAGTGCTGCGCAGTTCCACCGGCGTGGCTGGTCCCTTCAGTATCGTGGGCTGTGCCTACGGCGACAACAGCCAGACCCTGGTGCTCGACCTAGCTGCCCTGACGCCCAGCACCCAGTACTACGTGCAGGTGGGCCGCGCCAATGGGCCTTCGTATCCTGTACAGCCGCCCATGAACCAGTTTACGCTTTGCCTCACCAGCACGCCCAGCTGCCCCCAGCCCACCAACCTGACCATCCGCACCACCGATACAGAGGCTGAAATCAACTTTGTGCCCACTCCCGGCGCCGGCAGCTACAGCGTGGCCTACGGCCCGCTCACGGGCTCCCTCACGGTACTCACGCCGGCGCCCGCCACGGCACCCATTCTGCTGCGCAATTTGTTTCCGAACACCACCTACCAGGTGCTCCTCAGTGCCGACTGCGGCAACGGCGACGGCAGCATCACCCAGAGCCGCACCTTCACTACCAATAACCTGCTGCCCCCGGCCAACGACCGCTGTACCAACGCCGTGCCCGTGGGCTGCGGCCAGACCGTGCTGGGCACGAACACCCTCGGAGCCACCGGCATCGGCGCGCCCCTGAACGGGCCTACCTGCGGCTCGGCCCCGCTGAGCATTGGGATAGCCGGGCAGGGCGGGCCAGTGTACTACCGCCTTACGGGCACCGGCGACAGCGTGGTGGTGAGCACCTGCCACCCCCATACCGTCGTCAACAACTCGACTGCCATTCATGTGTACATGGGCCGTTGCGACAGTCTGGTGTGCGTAGGCAGCCGGGCCTACACTGCGAATCAGACCATCTGCCCGGGTAGCTACGGCACCACGGTAGGCTTCCGCAGCGTGGCCGACTCGACGTACTACATCCTCATCAGCCCCACCAGCCGCAACCGGCTCGACCAGTATGGGCTGACTATCGGCTGCGTGGCGCTGCCCTGCCTGCCTCCCCAGCAGCTGGCCGTAGTGCCCCGCGCCGATTCGACGGCCACCGTGAGCTTCGTGCTGCCGGCCGCCGCCGTGGCTACGGGCTCGTTTACGGCCACGGCCACGCCCGTGGGGGGCACCGGGGCCCTGAGCACGGTCACGGGCAGCACCTCGCCGCTCACGCTGGCTGGCCTCACGCCCGGCACCGCCTATACCGTGACGGTTACCTCGAACTGCCCGGCCGGCACGGCCACGTCGGCCAGCACGGCCTTCAGCACGCCGCTGGCCAGCCGCGCCGCGCTCAGTGCCCAAGTGCAACTGTTTCCGAACCCGGCCCACGCCACCGCCACGCTGCTGGTGCCCGCCGGGCTGAGCCGCCAGGGCAGCACGCTGCTGCTTTACAATAGTCTGGGCCAGCTGGTGCGCCAGCAGGCGCTACCCGCCGCTGCCAGCACCACCCACGCCGAGCTGCGCCTGCTGGGCCTGCCCACCGGCGTGTACACGCTGCGCCTGGCTACCAGCCAGGGCACTATCCTCAAGCGCCTCGTGGTGGAATAAGGCCCCGGCCACGCCCCGCTAAAGCGCCCCTGAAGGCCCGTTGCCCGCCTGGGCGACGGGCCTTTTAGCGGGCCTTAGCGCTTAATTTTCAAACTGTCGAGGTAGTGCCAGTAGCGCCGGGCGTTCTGCTTGTGCTCCTTGTACGTCTCGGCAAAATCGGAAAAGCCGCTGCCATCGGGCCGGGCGCAGAAGAAGAGGTCGTTGGACCGGGCCGGACGCAGCACCGCGTCGAGGCTGCCGGGGAAGGGCGTGGTGATGGGGCCGGGCGGCAGGCCCTTGTGCCGGTAGGTGTTGTAGGGCGAATCGACTTTTTTGTCCACGTTGAGCACGCGCTTGCGGGTGCCCAGGCCGTGCAGGGGCCAGAGCAGCGTGGGGTCGGCCTGCAGGGGCTGGCCGCGCCGCAGGCGGTTGAGGTACACGGCCGCAATGCGGGGCTTGTCGGCAGGCTGGGCCGTTTCGCGCTGCACGATGCTGGCCAGCACGCTCACCTGCACCGGCGTGAGGCCCACGGAGTCGGCCTGCTGCCGGCGCCGGCTGCTCCAGAAGCGGCGGTGCCGGGAGGCCACCGAATCGAGCAGCTGCCGGGCCGAGGTATTCCACAGCAGCCGGTATTGGCCGGGGATGAACATCGTGCGCACCGTGGCCGTGTCGAGGCCGTAGCGGGCGCGCAGGCCGGCATTGTCATCCAGCAACAGCTGCAGCTTAAATGAGTCGGTTTCGAGCTGCCGGCTCACGCGGCGGGGCAGGTCTTCGAGGTAGTGAAAGGGCTTGAGCTCGAAGCGCACGGTGTCCTGGCGGCCGGCTTCGAGCATTTTCAGTAGGTCGAGGTTGCCCAGGCCGGGGTCGAGGCGGTAGCGGCCGGGCTTGAGGTGCTGCGGGTAGTCGCGCCAGGCGGCCACTGTTTCGAAGGTGCCTGGGCGCTGCAGCAGCCCGTGGCGCGCCAGCGAGTCCTGCACTGCCCTGAAGCCCGTGCCGGTGCGGATGTAGAGGTAGGCCGGGCCTTCGGGCAGTTCGGCCACGTTGGCCCGGTACAGCAGGTGCCAAGTGGCGAAGCTAATGGCGCCTAATAGTACCAAAAATATGGCCCCAAGTGGGAGGAGGAAGCGGGGCATAGTGGGATGTTGCGCAGCGGTTTTACTGAAATTGGGTATTTGGTGTTGGGTTTTAGGTGTTCGGTGTTGGGATTGTTTATCCTGACACCGAACACCTAAAACCCAACACCAAATACCCAACTCCGCCACAAGCTAAAGCTAGCCTCAGATAGTCTTACGCAAACGGCGCCCGCACCGACCCGTAATCCACGCCGTGGTTGTCGGCCGTGTGACTGATGAGCTGCTGCTGCCAGGGCCGCAGCACCGCATCGGCGCCCTGCTCGATGATTTCGGCAATAATACGGTTACTGAGCACCATGTTAGCCATCACCGGGCCGTGGTCGGTGGCGAGGTGGGTTTTGAGGGCCAGCAGCAGGGTTTCGCGAGCCTCGGCACGGGCCGCCGCCGGGCCATGCAGCCGGCGACGGAACGGGAAGCGGCGCTGCTCGGGCGGCAGCGGCGGCTCGGGGTCGTGGTCGACGTTGGTGATGTCCAGGAACTGCGCGGCGTAGGGCGCGCGCTTCAGCTCGGGGTGCAGGCCATTAGCGGCCCGCAGCTGGTTGGCGGTGGTGATGGGGTGGCGCGCCAGCTCGGCCAGCTTGTCGTTGCTGATGACGTGGTAGGGCGGGCGGTCGATTTCCTTGGCCAGCTTCTCGCGCAGCTTGTACAGCTCGCGGTAGAGGGGCAATTCGTCGGGGGTGATTTTGAATTTCGTGGCGTTGCGCGTCCAGGGGCGCAGGTCGTCGCGGCCGTAGCGCACGTCTTCCAGGGCCTGGTTTTCCTGCTCGGCCCAGTGCACGCGGTTCAGCTCGGTGAGGCGGGCCGTCAGCTTGTCGGTCAGCTCGAAGAGGTAGAGCACGTCGTTGGCGGCGTATTCCTTCTGCGCTTCGGTCAGCGGGCGCTTCAGCCAGTTCGATTTCTGCTCGCCCTTGTCCACCTCGAAGCCCATTTCGGAGCTGATAAGCCGGCCCAGCGAGATGTTGTTGTCCTCGGCCGCCAGCATCGTAAACTGCACGCTAGTGTCCACGATATTGCGGCAATGCACGCCAAACAGCTCGTCGAGCAGCAGAATATCCGACTTGCAGGAGTGAAACACCTTAGCCACGGCCGGGTCGCGCAGCACCTTGAACAGCGGCTCCAGCCCCTCGGCCATGTGCGGCTCCAGCGGCAGCGGGTCAATCAGATACACCTCGCGCCCGTCGAACACCTGCACCAAAGCCAAGTGCCGCCCGTAGCGGTAGCGCATGTCGTCAAACTCCAAATCGATGCCGATGCGCGGCAGAGTGGCAAAGTGGGCAGCCGCCTCGGCAATAGCGGCGGCCGTAGTGAGGTAATGGATGGTAGGCTTCATGCGGGTGTAAAGGTAGGAGCGGAAGGGGAAGTAAGGGCGTGAGGGTAGGCGGGGAAGTTGAACGAAAAACTCCCCTCCTTGGAAAGAAGGAGATGTTTTGCCGCAGGCAAAACGGGGGTGATTGAAGTCGTCCGCGCCGGTTGGGCTTTCGAGTAAGCGAATTACCGCGTCGTTCTATCGGCGCGACCGGGCGAACCACCCCCGTTCGCGCCTCTTCGGCGCTCACATCCCCTCCTTTCCAAGGAGGGTAGTTTCGCCCTCCCCGGCTGCTTATTCTTCGTCCTCCTCCCGCGTAAAATCGAGCGTGCGCGCCAGCGCCACGCCCTCCAGCGCTATTTCTTCCAGCACCTGCGGGGCATCGGCCTCCAGCGTACGGCCGAAGAGGTTCATCAGCTCCTCGCCCTCGTCGTTCACGTACAGATTGTCATACAGCCGGTCAAACAGCCTGGCCTCGCGGCCAATGATGCGGTCGATGTCTTCGGGCGAGTTGCTGTCGTTGAGGGCGCGGTGCAGCACGTCGAGCAGGGCGCGGGCGTCGTGGTTGTCGCCGAGGTCGGAGAAGAGCTTGAGCAAGCTAAGCGCCAGCCCCAGCCGCACCTGCTCGAAGTAAAACGGCTGCTCGGGCCGCGGCGCCCGCCGAAACCGGTCGTAGGCCTGCCGGGCCGGGGGCGTGAGGTAGTAGCGCACGTCGTTGGGCGCGTGAAAGGCCAGGTGCAACAGCTGTTCGTAGGGCGACATAATAAAATTATGGGATTAAAGCACGGCGCGGGAGAGGGGCGGCGCAGCAAAGCAA
Organism: Hymenobacter aranciens; assembly: GCF_030580865.1. GTDB lineage: Bacteria > Bacteroidota > Bacteroidia > Cytophagales > Hymenobacteraceae > Hymenobacter > Hymenobacter aranciens. The sequence continues at coordinate 19,207 of NZ_JAUQSY010000015.1, forward strand.
CTCATTCTCAACTCAGGCATTAGCAACCGCCGGGCGGTCCGCCCGGTTATAGCTGCGCCGCAACCCGTCCGTCAAAAATACGGTAGCATCTTTACCCCATCATTCTATTTCCCCGCTCCCCCGTTATGACGCACAAAACCAAATGGCTGATTTTTGCCCCGGCGGGCCTGGTGCTCGTGGGCACCGGGGCCAGCATGGTCCATTGGGCCGGCTCGCTCAAAGACCGGGGCCGCCCCACCCGCGAGTGGCTGGGCGCCGGCACCCTGGCCCTGGCCGTGCTCAATGCCGGCCTGAGCATCTTCGGCCACGGCGTGGCCGAAAAGGTACTGCATGAACTGCACGAGAAACCGCTGGAAACCGAGCCCAATTGGGAGCTGGAGGCAGGGAATATCGGGCTGCTGTAAGCTCCGGTTATTTGAAAAAACAGAAAAGCCTCGCCGAAATCGGCGAGGCTTTTGGGCTGGAATGGAAAGGAAGGAGGAATTCTAGTCAGCTACGTCTTTCGCCTTTTCGGCTACTTTGTTCGAGCCGCGCTGCACGGCGGTTTTGGTTTTGCGGGCGCCTTTTTTCACGGCGCTGCCGGTTTTGCGGGCGGCTTTCTTGGTGCCGCGCTCGCCGGCTGCAATTACTTCGCCGGTGTTGGTGCGGCCCGATTTCACGGTCACTTCCGAGCCGTCGGGGTTGGTGGTGGTCGTTTTAACGGTGCCGTTGGCGCGGCGGTCTACGTCCGTGGTGGGCGTGGTTTGGGCGTTGGCGGCAAAGGCGAAAGCGCAAAGGGCGAGGAGCAGAGTTGCTTTTTTCATGATTTCAGAGGGAAAATTCTTCGGAAAGGATGCGCCTTGTACGCGCCGACTCGTGCCGGGTTGTGCGAAAGTATAATCATCAGGGCAGCAGCAGTGAGCTGTCGCCGTAGCTCAGGAAGCGGTAGCCCCGCGCCAGTGCGTGCTCATAGATGCCGCGCCAGCCCGGGCCTACCAGGGCGGCCACCAGCAGCAGCAGGGTGCTTTCGGGCTGGTGGAAGTTGGTGACCAGCCCCGTAACCACCCGGAAGTGGTAGCCGGGCGCAATGAGCAGCTGCGTGGTGGCGTGCAATTCGTCGTCGGTAGCCAGCAGCTCCAGGTAGCGCAACAGGGCCTCCAGCGCCTCGGTGGTGGGCACGTCGGCAGTGGTTTCGTAGGGCTGCCACTGCGCTACATGCAGCAGTTCGAAGTGGAACGTGTCTTCCTCAAACTGGTGCAGCACATACACGCCCAGCCAGTACAGACTTTCCAGCGTGCGCAAACTGGTGGTGCCCACCGCAATGATGGGCTGCCCGGCCCGGTGCTGCGCCAGCAGTTGCCGCAGTAGCGCGGCCGTCACCACGAACGGCTCGCCGTGCATGGCGTGGCCGGCCATCTGGTCGGCCTTCACCGGCTGGAAGGTGCCGGCGCCCACGTGCAGCGTGACGTGGCCGGTCTGGAAGCCCTTATCCGCTAGTTCGGTCAGGATTTCGGGAGTGAAGTGCAGGCCGGCGGTGGGGGCAGCCACGGCGCCCTCGTGGGCAGCATACACGGTCTGGTAGCGCACGGCGTCCACGTCGGTATCGGCGCGGTTGAGATAGGGGGGGAGGGGCAGGTGGCCGGCGCCGCGCAGCACCTCGGCAAAGGGCAGCGCGGCGGGCTCCCAGCGGAAGCGGATAAGCGAAAAGCCCTCGCCCTGCTCCAGCCGCTCGGCCGTGAGGGTGGCGGGCTGGCCTTGGGCTTTGAAGTCCAGCAGCACCGGGCCGCTTTTCCAGCGCTTGCCGTTGCCCACGAGGCATTTCCAGACGCACTCGCCGGTTTGCTGCATGGCGGGCTCGATGGCGCGGTGCGGCGCCACCGGCTCCAGGCAGAACAACTCGACTTGCCCGCCGCTGGGGCGGCGCGTGAGCAGCCGGGCGCGCACCACCCTGGTATCGTTGAAGATGAGCAGGGCACCGGCGGGCAGCTCGGCGGGCAGCTCCCGGAAGCTTTTATCGGTGATGGCGCCGTGGCGGCTCACCAGCAGGCGGCTGGCGGCGCGGTCGGGCAGCGGTTCGGGGGCAATGCGCTCCGCGGGGAGGTCGTAGGTGAAATCGTGGATAGAAAGCTGGCGCGGGTCGGGGTTCATGCCCGCAAAGGTCGGGTAGAAGCCGCGCTTGGCTTACTTCCTTTTAAACAACAGCAAGTGCTGCTGCGGCAGTGAGCTCACATTCTGCACCAATTCCAGCCCGATGGCGGTCATTTCCTTCTGCACCTGGGCCACGCTCATCTTGTGGATGCGCTTGATGGGCACGTTCATATCCTCGGCGCGGTACTCGACCAGGGCGAGGCGGCCGGTGCCGGGCTTCAGGGCCCGGGCGATGGCCTGGCCCATCTCGCGGGGGTGGTCAAACTCGTGGTAGGCGTCGACGATGAGCACCAAATCGACGCTGTCGGCGGGGAGGTGCGGGTCGGTGGTGGTGCCGAGCACGGGGCGCACGTTGGGGGCTTTGCGTTTGGCCTTGTTAGCGCTGAGGGCGGCAATCATCTCGGGCTGAATGTCCACGGCCAGCACCTGGCCCTGGGGGACTTTCTGGGCCAGCTGGAAGGAGAAGAAGCCGGTGCCCGCGCCAATGTCGGCCACCACGTCGGTGGGCTTGAGCTTGAGCTCCTTGATAAGCAGGTCGGTGCCTTCCTCCTGGCGGCGGCCGTTGCGTTCGAGCCAGTCGGCCCCCTCGTGGCCCATCACGTGGGCAATCTGCCGGCCCTGGTAGTAGCGGGCGATGCCGTTGGGGTCGCGGGGCGGGGCGTCGAGGTAGCCGGCGCTATCGGGCAAGGCCCGGCGGGCCATGCGGCCCTCCGCCAGGGGCGAAGGGCGGGTTTCGGTGGGTATCTGGGTGCAGTTGCTGGCCAGGAAAGCCATGCCGCCACAGGCCGCCGCCACGCTCCAGGTCCGAAGAGATACTATCATAGGGGTTGCAAGTACGCACATCTGGCGGGTTTAACAACAATAGGGCGCCCCGCGTTCAGCCCCGCGCCCGGCAAAGATGCGGGCCGCGCCGCCATTGCCAAAACCGCATCAGACATAAAAAAATAGCCAAATGTTCGCTCCCGTCGCGTTTCTGCCGTAGATGCTCCTGTTTTACTTACCCACTTACCTCATCTCGCCGATGAAAAACCTGTTTTCCTCCTTCTCCTCGCTGCTCGTAGCGGCGGCCTGCGCCCTCACCCTGGGCAGCTGCAACCGCGCTGAGTACGCCATGCTGCCGCAAGGCGCCTCCTACCTGGGCAGCACCCGCGTAGCCACGCCCGCCCCGGCCCCCAAGCCGGCCGTTGCGCCCACTGAGGTGGCCGCTGCCCCCACCGAGGCCGCCGTTGCCGCTCCCAAACCCGCCGTAGCAGCGGCCCCGGCCGAGGCTACGCCCTCTACTTCGAACGTAGCCGAAGTATCGTCGCCCGCCGCGACTATCCCGGCAGCCACGGCCGCCGCCCCGGCAGCGCTGGGCAGCACTGCCGCCATCAGCACGCCCACGGCGCCCGCCAAGATGACCCGCGTGCAGCGCTTCGCGGCCAGCAAAGCCATCAAAATGATGAGCAAAGCCAGCGGCGTTACCCAATTTAAGGAGAAGCTGGACGTGGCCAAGACCCAGAAGGTGAGCGGCAACCTGCGCACCGGCATCATCCTCATTCTGATTGGCCTCATCATCTCGCTCTTTAGCCGGGTAAACAGCATCTTCGGGCTCATTGGCGCCATCATCGCCATCATTGGCCTCATCTTCATCGTGCTGTGGCTGCTCGATAACATCTAGGCTGCCCTCGTTAGCTACCAAAAATCCCCGGCTGCGCTTGCGGCCGGGGATTTTTTTGTGAAGCGCCGCGCGGGTGGGCTACATGGGGTCCACGTCGGGCACGAGGCGGGCCTGGCGGAACTCCTTCTGGTCCTTCACGGCGTCCATGGCTTCGGTAATCATCAGCTTGGCGTGCTTGAGCACGGTGTGGGCGCGGTCGAGCTTGATGGTGATTTCCTGGATGTAGAAGTTGCGGATGCGGAAGATGTAGGGGGCTTCGGGGCCGAGCACGGCGGCGCGGCCGAGGCGGTCGACGAGCTCGCCGGTGAGGGCGATGGCGGCTTGCTCGCAGAGGCCCTGCTCCATGTGCTTCACCGTCATTTTGATGATGCGCATGAAGGGCGGGTAGCCGTGCTCCTGCCGCTGCATGATTTCGTAGTTGTAGAACTCGAGGTAGTCGTTGCGGATGACTTTGTCGAAGATGACCTGCGTGGGGTCGGAGGTTTGGATGAGCACCTTGCCCTTTTTGCCTTTGCGGCCCGCCCGGCCGCTCACTTGCACAAACATCTGGTAGGCCCGCTCGTGCGCGCGGAAGTCGGGGTAGTGAATAATGCTGTCGGCGTTGATGATGCCGACGAGGCTGACGTTGGCGAAGTCGAGGCCCTTGGTCACCATCTGGGTGCCGACCAGCACGTTGGTCACCTGCTTCTCGAAGTCGCTGATGATTTGCTGGTAGGCGTTTTTGGCGCGGGTGGTGTCGAGGTCCATGCGCTGCACGCTGGCTTGCGGGAGCATGATTTTGAGGTCGTCCTCAATCTTTTCGGTGCCGAAGCCCACCGTTTTCACGGCGCGGGAGCCGCAGGCGGGGCATTTGGTCACCATGCTTTCGTGGTAGCCGCAGTAGTGGCAGCGTAGCTCGTGCGAGTGCTTGTGATAGGAGAGGCTGACGGCGCAGTTGTTGCACTTGGGAATCCAGCCGCAGTCCTGGCAGGCCACCACGGGGGCGTAGCCGCGGCGGTTCTGGAACAAAATGACCTGTTCCTTGGCCCCGAGCTTGCGCTCAATCTCCCCGAGCAAATCGGCGGAGAAATGGTTGTGCATCGTCTTCTGCTCGCGCTGCTTGCGGGTGTCGATGAGCTCGATGTCGGGCATGCCGGCTTCGCCGAAGCGCTTGCTGAGCGTGACGAGGCCGTAGCGGCCCTGTTTGGCCTGGTAGTAGGTTTCGACGGCGGGGGTGGCCGAGCCCAGCAGCACCTTGGCGCCCTGGAAATTGCCCATCATCAGGGCCACTTCGCGGGCATTGTAGCGGGGGGCGGGCTCGTATTGCTTGTAGGAGGACTCGTGTTCCTCGTCCACGATAAGCAAGCCCAGGTTATCGAACGGCAGGAACACCGCCGAGCGTACCCCAATTACCACCTGGAACCGCCCGGAGAGCACGCCGTTCCACACTTCCACGCGCTCATTGTCCGAGAACTTGGAGTGGTAGATGCCCAGGCGCGAGCCGAACACCCGGAGCAGGCGGGTGACTATCTGGGTGGTGAGGGCGATTTCGGGCAGCAGGTACAGCACCTGCCCGCCGCCGTCGAGGGCCTGCCTTATCAGGTCGATGTAAATCTCGGTTTTGCCGGAGCCCGTCACGCCATGCAACAGGACGATATCCTTCTCGCCGAAGTAGGTCATTATCTCGTCGCGGGCCGCGGTCTGGCTTTCGCTGAGCTCAAACTGGATGTGCGCGATGGGGTTTTCGTCCATCGGGAACCTACTTACTATCTGGTCGAACTGCTCGAGGATGCCGTTCTTGATGAGGGTGTTGACGGCCGAGGGCGAGAGGTGCGGACTGCTCGTGAGGTAGGCTTTTTCGAGGCCCCGGTGGTTGGCATGCTCGTCCTGATACACGGGCACGCGCTGGAGGTACTTCATGAGCACGTCCAATTGCTTGGGCTTCGACGTCAAATCCTCAAACAGGCGCTCCAGATTGCTTTCGGTGAGGTGCCGGCCGTGCAGGCGCACCTTCTTGAGCACCTTGGGCGAGTACTTATCGGCGGTGTGCTCGAAGAGGAAGATGGCTTCCTTGTGCATCAGCGACTTGATGACCTTGTGGAAGGAGGCCACGCCCAGCAGGTCGCCGACTTCGGTAAACGTGAGCGACTTGGCGTCCTCCAAAGCGCCCAGCGCGTCCAGGATTTTGTCTTCCTGGCTGGTCATGGGGTACTCATTGGTGTCCCTTTCGAAGGCCGGGTGCAGCTGGATGCGGCTTTCGGAGCTAAGCTTGAGGGCTGAGGGCAGGGCGGCGTTGATGACCTCGCCGAGGGTACACAGATAATACTCCGCCATCCAGCGGAAGAGCTTGAGCTGGGGCTGGGTGACGACCGGGGCGTCGTCGATAAACTCCAGAATGTACTTGGCCTGGTACTCTTTGGGCGCCTGCTCGTGCACGGCAGCCACAATGCAGCTCAGGGTTTTCTTGGCGCCAAACTGCACGATGACCCGGCCCCCGATGACGACTCTATCGTTCAGCTCGAAGGGCACGCGGTAGGTGTAGAGGCGGGGCAGGGGCAGCGGTAGAATGACATCGACAAACAGCGTGACGCGGTCGGCGGTGGGCGTCTGCTGGTCGGAGATAAAATCGAGGGCGAGGGTCAAAACGCGGGGGCAAGTAGGAATAGTAAAGATACGTCTGGCGGCGGGGCCACGAAAAAGCCCCGCCGGGGCGGGGCTTTTAGCCGCGAGGGGCACGGTGCCGCGCACCCCACCCCCCGGCCCCCTCCCCTTTGGGAGAGGGGGAGCCTATCGGTTGCCGACAGGGGCCTGCCTGCCGGCCATAGGCGCCACCCTGGCTCCCCCTCTCCCGAAGGGGAGGAGGCCAGGGGGGGGGGCGCACGGCACCGCGCCGGTAACTTGCTACTCACCCACCTCCAGCACCCGGATTTTGAGGCACACTTTGGCGGCAGTGTCGTTGATAACCACCAGCTCCTGGTCGCCGGCCTGCACCCAGCCCAGGCTGGCGGCCTTGCAGCGGTGCGGCTTGTTCTTGTCGGTGGCGGCGAGGGCGGTGCCGCCGTCGGGCGAGTAGGGCATGGCCGGGTTGTGCAGCAGCACGCGCACCGGGCCGCCGGGCGCCTCGATGGTGATGCTCAGGCGGCGGCCGGCCGAGAGCATGCTATCGAGCACGAGGGCCTTGATGGTGGGGGCGGCCCCGGTGCCGGGCTGCAGGGTGAGGCTGCGCTCCTCGGGGCCGTCGGGGTAGAGCAGAAACAGGCGGCGCTGCACGGCATCGGTGCGGTAGGCCACCACGGCGGCCTCGGCCACGAGGCGGCAGAGGTTCCAGAGCTCCTCAAATTCGCGGCCCGTGTTGCTGGTAGCCACGCTGGTGGTGCCTTCGGCCACGCGCTGGCTGGTGGTGTCGGTCTGGGCCAGCCCGGTGAGCCCTATCAGGCGGTCGAGCTTCTCTTTCGCCATGCCCCCGTTCAGCAGCGCGTCGTAGCGGGTGGTCAGGGCGGCCACGGCGCTTTGCATCACCTTCAGCACCTCCACGGGGTTGGAGCCCGCCCGGGTGTACTTGCTGTGGCCGAAGTATTCGTCGGGGGCAGTGTCCTGCGGATAGGCCTTTTTGGCGTAGTAAAACAGGTCCTGCATCAGCCCCCGGGCCTCCTTGATGTGGGCGTTGCGCTGCACGGTAAACTGCGAGTCGGCCGCGCGCAGCTGGGCGTAGCTGGGCAGCAGCACCGCCGCATCGGTCTTGGTTTTGAGGTCTGCAAACCAGCCCATGGTGAGCTGGTTGTCGGCCCCGGCCAGCGTGGTCTGCCGCAGCACGCCCAGGGCGTAGAAGTCGTAGGCCCGCTGCACGATAACATCGTGCGGTATGGTGGTAGTAGTGGTGGTACTCATAAACTGAAAAAAAATTGGTGAGCTGCAAAGCAAAGACAGGTTTCTTAAAAATACCCCCGTAAAAACACCTGTTTTCAAATTATTTTTAGCCGAAAACCCACTTTTTTTCGCTGATTGGCGCAAAATGCCACTCCGCGGAGGCCAACATGCCATCCGCGGAGGCCAACACGCCACCCGCGGAGGCCAACACGCCACCCGCGGAGGCCAACACGGTACCCGCGGAGGCCAACACGCCACCCGCGGCGGATAACACGGCACCCGCGGAGAATAACACGGCAGCCGCGGCGGCCAACATGCCACCCGCGAAGCCTGCGTTGTGCGGCGCGGTGGCCAGTAACCGGAGCCGGGTGGGCGCCCTGCCGCTACGGGAGGAAGGAAAGCCGGGCGCGGGGGGCTGCAACGCCGGGCGCCGCCCCGCACAACGCTGCGGGGAGCGCGCGCCGCGCCGCCTGCGGCCTGCCGGGGCCGCCCTGGGGGAGGCTAAGCGGCAGAAGGGGGGGGCACCGGGCGTAGGGATGCGGGCATAGCCTGAACACGCGGGGACACCCGGGGGAAAGCAGGGGCGCAGGGGCAGGCAGATGCGGCCGGCGCGGGGCCGGCCGTACATTATTTTGGTAATTGGGGCTGAGTGGGGAACTTTTTGGGAGAAGACGAAAAAAAGCGGGAAGAATGGCGGTGTTTTTGCTGGGTGCAAAAGGTCGTTTTGGCTGCCTATCTGCTTGAGTGGTAGCCGGGCGAAGCGTGCTTTCTTCTTACCTAAACCCTCTTTTTCACATGCAGCAACTCTTACCTACTGTTCAACGCTGGGCGGGCGCCGGCAAGCGCTGGCTGGGCCTGCTACTACTCCTTAGTAGTAGTGCCGCCTGGGCCCAAACCAACGACGACTGCGCCCAGGCCGTGCCCGTGGCCGTGAGTGCCAACTGTGCCATCCCCGTAAACGGCAGCGTGGCCGGCGCTACCCAGAGCGTGGCCCCCACCACGGGCTGCGGCTTCAACGTGACGGCGGCCAACGACGTGTGGTACTCCTTTGTGGCCACCGGGGCCAGCCAGCTCATCACCCTGGCGCCGCGCTTTGCGGCCATCATGGACATTCGCTCGGGCGACTGTGCCGCCACCACCAGCGTGTTCTGCGCCCAGGTGTTTCAGGGCAACACCAACCCCACCACGGTGCCCGGCCTCACGGTAGGGCAGTCGTATCTGCTGCGCGTGTATGCCACGGCGGCCACCCCGCCCGCGGGCATCAACAGCACCTTTGCCCTGTGCATTGCGCCGGGGGCCAGCACGGCCGTGCCGGTGAATGATGATTGCGCCGGGGCTATCGACGTGCCGGTGCAGGCCAACGGCATGTGCGGCGCCCTGACCGTGGGCGACAACACCGGCGCCGGGGCCAGCGCCGGGGTGCCCGTGCCGGGCTGCGGCCAGTATGTGGGCGGCGATATCTGGTTTAAAGTGACCGTGCCGGCCTCCGGCAGCGTGACCGTGCAGACCGTGGCGCCCGCCTCGGGCAGCCCCATTAACGATACGGGCCTCGCCGTGTACAGCGGCAGCTGCGCTAACCTGAGCCTGGTGGGCTGCGACGACGACGGCGGGGGCGGCACCGGCTACTCCCTGTACACGGCCACCGGGCGCACGCCCGGCGAGGTGCTGTATGTGCGCGTGTGGGAGTTTGGGGGCAACGTGGTGGGGCCCATTGGCCTCTGTGCCCGCACCCCGCTGGCCCCGGCCAACGACGAGTGTGCCGGAGCCCGCCCCCTGCTGGTGAGTGCCACCTGCAACCCCATGGGCGGCTCCCTCGAAAACGCCACCCAGAGCCTGGCCCCCACCACGGGCTGCGGCACGCTGGCCACCGTCACCGATGTGTGGTACAGCTTCGTGGCCACGGGCGCTACCCAGCTGCTAACCACCACGGCCAACTTCCAGCTGGCGGTGGATGTGCGCGCCGGCACCTGCGCCAGCAGCACCAGCGTGTATTGTGCGGTGGGCTTCGGCAACCAGCCGCGCATCATCAGCGGCCTCACGGCCGGGCAGCCGTACTACCTGCGGGTGTATGCCAGCGGCCAGCAGCCCACGGGCGCCAACAGCGGCTTTACGCTGTGCCTGGGCCCGCCCCCGGTGGGCCCGGCCAACGACAACTGCGCCCAGGCCGTGCCTTTGGCGGTGGGGGCCACCTGCGGCACGCCCACGGCCGGCACCGTGGCCAATGCCTCGCAAAGCCTGGCGGCCGTGACGGGCTGCGGCAACGTGGCCACGGCCAACGATGTGTGGTATAGCTTCGTGGCCAATGGCGCAACGCAGAACCTGGCCTTCACGGGCCTGTTTGTGGCGGTGCTGGAAGTGCGCTCGGGCACTTGTGCCAGCTCCAGCAGCGTGTCGTGCACCACGGTGTTTAATAACCAGACGGCCGTGCTGACCGGCCTGACGAGCGGGCAGACCTACTTCCTGCGCTTGTACGCCAACAGCGCTGCCACGCCCCCCACGCCCACCTTCACGGTGTGCCTGAGCACCGGCCCCACGCCCCCCACCAACGACGAGTGCGCCGGCGCCATTGCCCTGCCGGTGAGCAGCACCTGCGCCAACCCCACCGCCGGCACCTACCTCACCGTGGGCCAGAGCCTGCCGCCCACCACGGGCTGCGGCAACGTCACCATTGCCCGCGACGTGTGGTATGCCTTTGTGGCCACGGGCGCCACCCAGACCGTGAACCTGGCTTCGACCTTCGGGGGGGTGGTAGATGTGCGCTCGGGCAGCTGTGCCAGCTCCAGCAGCGTGTTCTGCGGCACCGTGTTTACCAATACGCCGCTGGTGGTGACCGGCCTGAGCACCGGGCAGGCCTACTACCTGCGCCTCTACCCCAGCACCAACATTCAGCCCACCGGCACGCAGGCCAACTTCACCATTTGCCTGACGGCGGGCCCCGTGGCGGCGGCCAACGACGAGTGTGCCACGGCCGTGCCGGTGCCGGTGGTGCAAAGCTGTGCCACTTCGACCAACGGCACGGTGGCCGGCGCCACCCAGAGCCTGCCCGGCACGGCCGGCTGCGGCGGTGGCACGGCCGCGGCCAACGATGTGTGGTATAGTTTCGTGGCGGCGGCCCCGGCGCAGCTCATCACGCTCACCTCGCGGTTTGCAGCCGTGCTGGAGGTGCGCAGCGGCACCTGCGCCAGCTCCAGCAGCGTGTTCTGCAACTTCATTCAGGCCAACGCGGCCACCGGCACGGTGGCCGGGGGCCTCACCACCGGCCAGACGTACTACATCCGCATCTACTCGGGCACTAATAACCCGCCCACGACGGCCAATTCGACCTTCACGCTGTGCATCAACCCGGCCCCCACGCCCCCGGCCAACGACGAGTGCGCCCAGGCCGTGCCCGTGCCCGTGACCACCAGCTGCGCCAGCCCCGTGAGCGGCACCGTGGAGGCCGCCTCGCAAAGCCTGAGCCCCAGCGCCAACTGCGGCAACGCCGTGCTGGCCCAGGATGTGTGGTATCGCTTCGTGGCGAGTGGCGTGACGCAGCTCGTGACCCTGAATGCCCGCTTTATGGCCGTGCTCGACGTGCGCACCGGCCCCTGCGGCGGAGGCGGCAGCCTCGTGTGCACCGCCATGAACATGACCCCAAACAACACCGTGCTGGTGGGCGGCCTCACGGTGGGCAACACCTACTACATGCGGGTGTATTCGAGCTCCAACGTGCAGCCGGCGCCCCTCAATGCCACCTTCACGCTGTGCGTGCAGCCCGGCCCCGTGCCCCCCGCCAACGATGAGTGCGCCGCCGCCGTGCCGCTGGCCGTGGGGGCCACTTGCACGCCCACCGCGGGCACGCTGGCCAACGCCACGCAGAGCCTGGCGCCCAGCAGCACCTGCGTCGGCGGCAACGGCAACGCCCCCGATGTGTGGTATAGCTTCGTGGCCGGCGGCACCAGCCAGAACGTGACGGTAGAGGCCCGCCTCGCGGCCACCGTGGAGGTGCTGAGCGGCACCTGCGGCACCCTCAGCACCATCTTCTGCAACTTGCAGCGCAGCCCCACGCCCGTGACGCACCTGGTGGGCGGCCTCACCGCCGGCCAGACCTACTACGTGCGGGTGTACGGGGTCGACCTGGCCCCCCCGACGGGCGCGCAGGCGGCCATCACCATCTGCGTGACGCCCGCGCCCCCCGCCCCCGCCAACGACAACTGCGCCGGGGCCATTGAGGTGCCCGTGCAATACGGCAGCACCTGCACCAGCCCCGCCACGGGCAGCAACCTGGGCGCCACGGCCAGCCCCGGCGTGCCCGCGCCGGGCTGCGCCGTCTACACCGGCGGCGACATCTGGTTTAAAACCACCGTGCCGGCCTCGGGCACCCTCACGGTGCAAACCGTGCTGGCCGCCACCAACGACGTGGGCGACACCGGCCTGGCCGTGTATGCCGGCACCTGCGCCAGCCTGAGCCTGGTGAACTGCAACGACGACGGCGGCGGCAACCTGAAGTCGCTGCTGCAGCTCACGGGCCGCACGCCGGGCGAGGTGCTCTACATTCGGGTGTGGAGCCTGAACAACCGCACGACCGGCAACCTCGCCGTGTGCGTGACGTCGCCCATGCCCACCTGCGCCGACCCCACGGCCCTGACCACGGCCAACATCACCCCCGGCGGGGCCGACCTGAGCTGGACGCCCGGGGGCACGCCGCCCACCGGGGCCACCTACACAGTGGTGTACGGGCCGCAGGGCTTCGACCCGCTGACTGCCGGCACGTACATCGTGGGCCTCATCTCGCCCACTGTGACGCTCGCCAGCCTCACGCCGGGCACCAACTACTGCTTCTACGTGCAGCAGCTGTGCCCCGTGGCCGGCAATACCAGCGCGCTGGTGGGGCCGGTGTGCTTTACGACCACGGCCGCCGTGGGGTGCCCCGTGCCCACGGCCGTGACCACCGGGGCCGTCACGGCCACCACCGCCGCCCTCCGCTGGACGCCGGGCGGCGCCCCGCTCATCGGCACTACCTACGACGTGGAGTATGGCGCGGCGGGCTTCACGCTGGGCACCGGCACCGTGGTGGCCGGCCTCAGTGGCCCCGCCACCACGCTCGGCGGCCTCACGCCCGCTACCAGCTACTGCTACTACGTGCGCCAGGTGTGCCCTGCCCCCGTGGGCGGCAGCAGTGCCTGGGTGGGCCCGGAGTGCTTCACTACGGGCACCGTGCCGCCCGTGCCGGCCAACGATGAGCCCTGTGGGGCCACCGTGCTGCCGATATCGCCCAATACGCAGCCTCTCATCGTAATAAATGGCACCAATGTGGGGGCCACTACCAGCACCCAGCCGGGCGTGGGGGGGGCTGGCTGCTCGCCAGCCACTGCTCTGCAGGATGTGTGGTTTACGGTGGACTATGCGGGCGGCCTGCTTCGCTTTGTCGTGACGGGTGCAGCCGCCGGCATGGTGCGCATCTTCTCGGCCCCCGACTGTGCGGCCGGCCCGTTCACGCTTGTGCATTGCGAAGGCAGTGGGGCGGCCAATACGGTTGTTGCGCCCTTTAGCGTGCCGAACCTTATTCCCGGCCAGCGCTACTATGTGGCCGTGAGTGGCTACGCCACGGGCGATACGCCGGGCACCTTCGGCCTCTCGTTCTACGATGTGATGCTCGGCACCCGCCACACCCTGGCTGCCGACGTCCTGCACCTCTTCCCCAACCCCAGCCACGGCGCCCCGCTGACTATGCGCCTGAGCAGCCTGCCCACCCACGGCACCGCGGTGCTCCTCAACGCCCTGGGGCAGGAGGTACTGCACACGGCGGTGCCCGCCGGCAGCTCCGAGCAGCGCCTGCCCACCGAAAAGCTGGCCGCCGGCCTCTACACCTTGCGCATCGTGGCGGGCGCGGGCGTGGTGAGCCGCAAAGTGGTGCTTGATTAAGATTTAACTGTTGCAACTCATGGAAAGGAGCCGGGCAATGCCCGGCTCTTTTTTGTTGAGAAGCCCGTACGGAAGGCCGTTTTAGAGGGCGGCCAGGGCCTCGGCGGCGGTATGCACCGGGGCGAGGCAGGCGTGGTGTCGGCACACGTGGATGGCGGTGCGATTATCCGCCGGCAGACGGTGCAGGCGCAGCAGGGGCAGGTCGCTGCCGGTTTCGGTGCCCGCGAGCACGGCGTCGGGCAGGAAGCGCTGGCTGATGTCGGCCCGGAGCTCATCGGCCTCGGGGCCGACGATGGCAATTTCGGCCCCGGGGCGCAGCACGGCGGCGTAGAGCGAGGCCCAGTTGCTGAGGTGCTGCGGCTCTTTGACCACAAGCGGGCGCACCCGGGCCAGCATGGCCAGGGCGAGGTCGCGGTATTCCGCGTTTTCGAAGTGGCGGCCGAGGCGGTGGAGGTTGTGCGCCATCACCGAGTTGGAGCTGGGGATGACGTTGTCGAACAGCTCCTTCTTGCGGGCAATGAGCGGCTCGGCGCTGGCGTCGGTGAAGAAGAATTGCTGCTCGGCGGGGTCGAAGAAGTGGGCCAGCACGTAGTCCGTCAGGGCGCGCGCCTCGTGCAGGTAGCTGTCGTTGAAGCTAACCTCGTACAAGCTCACGAACGCCTGGATAACCAGCGCGTAATCTTCCAGGAAGCCGCTGATACTGGCCTTGCCATTCTTGGCGGTGCGGTAAAGCTGGGGGCCATTGCGCAGGGTGCGTTGGATAAAGCGCGCGTTGCGCTCGGCCATCACCAGAAACTCCGGCTCGTTGAAGGCGCGGTAGGCGTCGCAGAGACCCTGCAGCATGAGGGCGTTCCAGCCGGTCAGGATTTTGTCGTCGAGCCCTGGCCGGATGCGGCCCACGCGGGCCAGCATGATGTGGTGCTTCCAGTTTTCGACCAGCGCGGGCACGGCCTCGGGGCTGAGCTGGTGGGCGGCGGCAAAGTCGGCGTCGGTTTGGCGGCGGTGCAGGATGTTGCGGCCGTGCTCCCAGTTGCCGGCAGCCGTGCAGTTGTAATAATCACTGAACAAGGGCTCCTCATCCCCCAGGATTTCGCGCAATTCGGCCTTGGTGAAGACGTAAAACTTGCCCTCTTCACCCTCACTGTCGGCATCGAGCGAGGAATAGAAGCCGCCCTCCGCATTGGTCAGCTCCAGGCGGACGAATTCAATGGTATCGTACACCACGTCCCGGAACAACTGCTCGCCGGTCACCTGAAAAGCCTCCGCGTAGAGGCTGATGAGCTGGCCGTTGTCGTAGAGCATCTTCTCAAAGTGGGGCACCAGCCATTCCTCATCCACCGCGTAGCGGGCAAAGCCGCCATGCGCCTGGTCGTAGATGCCGCCCCAGGCTATTTCGCGCAGCGTGAGCACGGTTTGCTCCAGCAAACGCGGGCTACCACTGATGGCATGGCCGCGCAGCAAAAACTTCCAGATGCTGGGCATGGGAAACTTCGGCGCCCGGTCCATGCCGCCAAACTGCCGGTCGAACTTCACCCCGAGGTTGTAGACGAGGAGCCTGAATTCTTCATCGCTCACGCCGGCCGGGCCAGCATCGGCGGTGGTTTGTGGCGTGTCATCCAGCTTCACATGCCCGCTATACTTCTCCAGCTCGCTGCGCCCCACAGCCTGGGCGAAGCGCTCCGCCGATTGGAGAAGCTCGGCGCGGTGCTCGCCGGCATAAGCCTGGCCGATGTTTTCGAGCAGCTTGGTCCAGTTGCCCTGGGGGAAATAAGTGCCGCCGTAAAACGGCTTGGCCTCGGCGGTGAGAAAGACATTGAGCGGCCAGCCCCCGCCCACGCCCATGGCCTGCACGGCATCCATGTAAACCTGGTCCACGTCGGGCCGCTCCTCCCGGTCCACCTTGATGCAGACGAAGTATTCATTCATCACCGCCGCCACGGCAGCGTTCTCAAACGACTCGCGCTCCATGACGTGGCACCAGTGGCAGGCGGCATAGCCGATACTCACGAGGATAGGCTTCTGCTCGTCCCTGGCGCGGGCCAACGCCTCCTCGCCCCAGGGGTACCAGTCGACAGGATTGTGGGCGTGCTGGAGCAAGTAGGGGCTGGTTTCGTTTGCCAGGCGGTTGGGGTGCATGTCGGAGGCCATAAGGGCAAGGTGATGTGGAGCGGAAACAAGAAACCCGGCCACATCGGCCGGGTTTCGGTATAAGTTGATTACGCTTTTTTGGTTGTCTTGCCAGCCGGTTTGGGCTTCGTCGCGACTGGCTTGGTAGCGGCCGATGTTTTCGGCGCTACTTTGGCCCTGGGTTTGGCCGGGGCCTCTATAGCTGGCTCTATTGGTGACGCTACTGCCGGTTTGGCCGCCCGGCTGCGGCTGGGGCGGGCCGGGGCAGCCGGCAGGGGAGGGGCGGCGGGCTCCGTTGCTACCGGTTCGGCCGGGGTGGCGGACACTGCCTGCACCTTGCTGCGTGAGGGCCGCACCCTGGCGGGCTTGGCGGCCGGCATTTCCGCTGCTGGTGCAGGCGTTGTGTTCACTGGGGCGGGCGTTGCTGCTGTGGCTGGCTCGGGCGCTGGCGCAGCGGCTACTGCGGGAGCTACCGGGACAGCTGGTTTCTTCGGGGCCTTGCGCCGGGTTGCTGCCGGGGCGGGGGGGGCGGCGTTGTCGCCGGGCTTCGGGCTTGCCGGAGTCTCTAGGAAGGCCGGCGTGGCTGGCGGCGTGTCCGTTACCGCTACGGTTGCGGCGGCTGCTTCCGGCACTGCCGTTGCCACGGCGGGCTTGTTGCCCTTGCCCCGGTTACGGTTGCGGCTTTTCTGGGCAGTGGGGGGCGCTACGGTCGCTGGTGCAGCACCGCCCAGGGCCTCCGTCTCTGTCACACTCATTTCGATAACCGGCAGCTCCGGCGTCGCCACTATCGTGGGCACTGCGGGCAATTCCGGCAGCGGCGGTGCTACTACTGGCGCCGCCTCTACTATTGAGCTATCCGCCACTGCCGGCGTATTGAACAGCACGCGCCGTCCGCCCCGTTTCACGGGCGTCGATTTCTGAATAACCGTCGACTTTTTACCCTCCCGGCGGCTGTTCCACTGCGGATTAGCATCCGGTATGCCAATCGTAGTGGTCGGCACTTCGGGCAGCGTCTCCGCCACCGTCGTCACCGATTGCGCCGCCTCCGGCAGTTCCACAGCCGCTACCGGCTCCACCATCTCAATTGCTGAAGTCGGGGTAGCAAAATCCACAACTTCCTCAGTTGTTCCAACTACCGTTGCGTCCGCCACGATGCCATCGGCCGGTATGCCTTCTGCCGCCAAGCGAGCCGCATGCTTGCGGGCTGTGCGCTTGGCCCCGCCGCGGCTGCGCCGCTTTTTCTTCTTCGGCTGGTTGTCCGGCAATACCGGGCTGGCATCTACCGTCGTCTGGGCTGCACTCGGCATGCCCAGGCCGAGCACCTGGAAAGCCGAAGCAGTGTCTTCCGCTAATTCCAGTGGCTGGGTAGTTTCAACTGCTTCTTCCTCTACTTCAAATTGTGCCGAAGCAACTTCTGCGGCTTCAACGGCAGGCGTAGGCTGTAGTGCCCGCTCGTCGCGATTGCGCCGGTCGTTGCGCCCACGCCGGTCACGGTCGCGGTTGCGCTGGCTGCGGAATTCTTCCGGCGACAAGCGGGCCGGCGGCGTTGCAGCCACTACCGTTTCAGTCGCCACCTGCAGTGTCGCATCAGCCTCCGTCGCTATTTCCCGCGCCGTTTCCACGCCGCCCACGTCAATCCGCTCCTCGCCGTCGTCCTCAATTTCCGGCTCCACAATCACCAGCGGCACCGGCAAAGCCGCAATGCGCTGCTCCACGTCCTGCAATTCCGCCGCCACATCCACCTGCTGCCCGGCCAGCCGCTGCAGCCGCTCGCGCGTAGCCTCCAGAAACTGCCGGTGCTCCGGCGCGCCGTCGTGCAAAGGCCGGTGCGTCAGCGACTGCCGTACCGACGCCCACTCCTTGCGAAAACGCCCAAAGTCCACGTCGAAATACGTCCGCGCAAACTTGTCCCAGATGTAGTCCTCCGCCACTTCCGATGGATGCAGCATGTCCGAGGCATAAAAGCGGTAGTCCCGCAAGTCGTCCATCAGCAGCTCAAACGCCGGGAAATACGCCACGCCCGGCAGCAGCTCGCTCAAATAATGACAAGCCACCCGCAGCACCGACTTGCTCACCGCATTCAGCGGCAGCGTGTCCTTAATATGCCGCACCGGGCTTATCGTCAGCACAAATTTTAGCTCCGGATTAATACGCCGCAAGTAAGCGTGCGTCTCGGCCAGCGCATTGATAATCTCATCGGGCGTCAATAATTCCTTATGAAATAAGTCAGCCGGCTGCTTGTGGCAATTATTCACCAGCTCACCGGTTTCGCGCAGGCGGTAGGCCCAGGCCGTGCCCAGCGTCAGCACCACCAAGTCGGCCCGGCGCACAAAGTCGCCCACCTGCTGCGCCAGCTGCTGAATGTACTGCAACAACTCCACCGGCGAAGCCGCTCCGATGCTACTGTGCAAATCGTAGCTCTGCCAGCGCCCGCGCGCCTCGGTAATGTGCTGCTGCCAATCCATTTCCTCCCCGGCGGCGGCCCGTAGCAACTGCCCCAGTATCAACGGCTGAAACACCGTGCCAAACGGGTTAGCCAGCGTTTCTACCTTATTAGCCGCTAGGCGGGCGCCAATGCTCTCCGCAAAGCAGGAACCTATAGTCAGCACGCGGGCCGTGCGCGAAAATTGCTGCGCCGAAGGCGCAATCGTAAGCTCAGTTCTAAACATCAGGGCAAAAATAGCCGCCAGCGCGGCGGCAACGCCAATAAAGCAAAAAGCCCTACCAGCAGGCAGGGCTTTTTGTAACATCAAGTGCAGCGAAAACTACTCGCCTACCACGCGGAAATTAACCGTGTGTTTCACTTCTTTGTGCAGCTGCGCCGTAGCGGTGTAGTCGCCGGCAGCCGAAGGCTCCTGGTCAAACGACAGACGCTTGCGGTCCACCTCCACGCCTTTGGCTTTCAGAGCCTCAGCGAGTTGCAGCGTGGTCACGCGGCCGAAAATTTTGCCGCTTTCGCCTACTTTGGCGCGCAGCTCCAGCACCATGTCACCGATTTGGTCGGCAATGGCTTGGGCGTCGCCTTTGATTTTATCTGCCTTGTGAGCGGCTTGACGCACGTTCTCGGCTACGATTTTCTTGTTCGTTTTGTCGGCCAGCATCGCCAGGCCTTGCGGCAACAGGTAGTTGCGGCCGTAGCCCGGCTTCACCGTCACCTGGTCGTTTTTGAACCCGAGGTTCTTAACGTCGTCTTTGAGGATAACTTCCATGTCTGTAGGGGAATTATGAGTTTTGAATTATGAATTATGAATTAGAAAGCCCGTCTAAACGAGACTTTTAACTCAAAAGTCAAAATTCATAATTTATTTCAGAGCGTCGGTTACGTACGGCATCAGTGCTAGGTGGCGGGCTTTGGCCACGGCCTGGGTCACTTTGCGCTGGAACTTCAGGCTGGTGCCCGTCAGGCGACGGGGCAGCACGCGGCCTTGCTCGTTCACGAACTTCAGCAGGAAGTTCGGGTCTTTGTAATCCACGTACTTGATGCCGTTTTTCTTGAAGCGGCAGTACTTCTTGCGCGTGTCCACCGGCTTGTTGCCAGCGTTGCGGTCGTTGTTGTTGCGGTTGTTAGTAGTTGCCATGTCAGAATAGATTATTGAGCTACGGCCTCTTCTTTCGCAGCTTTCTGCTGATTCATTTCGCCGTTGCGACGACGCTGGTTGTAGGCCACTGCGTGTTTGTCGAGCACCGTGGTCAGGAAGCGGATAACCCGCTCGTCACGACGGAACGCGAGCTCCAGCGTGTTGATAACGGCACCACTTTCGGCGGTAAACTCGACTACGAAGTAGTAGCCAGTGGATTTCTTCTGAATCGGGTAAGCCAGCTTGCGCAGGCCCCAAGCCTCAGTAGAAAGAATGTCGGCGCTATTTTCCTTAAGCACCTGGGTGAACTTCTCGACCGTCTCTTGCACTTGGCTCTCGTTCAACACGGGAGTCAGAATGAAGACCGTCTCGTAATTTCTTACTTCCATTACGACGGGGTGAAAATATGGGGGTGAAAAATTTGATTGGGGCGCAAAGGTACTGACTTTCGGGCAGATTGCCAAGTCCTGATTAGATATTAGTCCGTACACGGCTTTCCCGGCGCCGCTACCGCCTCCGCAACCCCCTTAGCCTAAGTGCCACCGACGTTATTTTTCAGGTCTCTGCAGCCATATACTAAGGAGTAAACTGGCCGCATGAGGCTGAACATAGCTTTTGCGCTTATTTATCCTTTTTCTAAATAAGCCCCGCAGAGCCATTAGAGTGCCAAAAAAGCCTCCTCCGCTTTTGCTGCCCGCGATTCCTGCCCTACATTTGTGGCCTTGAAATACCCCTGCGTTCTGTTTTCCCTGTCTGTTTCGACTATGAGTAGCCCTCGACTCCGCGTACTACCTCATCTGTTACTAGCCCTGTTTCTGACCTTTGCCGGCACCTATCAGGCCTCGGCCCAGGATGCGCAGGCCGTAAGCAAAGAAGGTGTTACCCCCGGTGCCACGGATGGCGCTGCGCCCGCTACGGGTGGTGGCGATGCCGCCGCCATTTCGGCCGGCGATGCCCTTTTCAAGGGCAACTGCGCCCAGTGCCACGCGGTGAATGATAAAGTGGTGGGGCCTGCCCTCGCCGGCGTTGAAAAGCGCCGTCCTATCTCCTGGCTCATCCCTTGGGTGAAGAACTCGAGCAAAGTAGTTGCCAGCGGCGACGCTTATGCTGTGAAACTTTTCAATGAGTACCAGAAGCAGCAGATGCCCAGCTTCGCCCTCACGGACAAGGAGATTACCAGCATTTTCGCTTATGTCAAATCGGCAGAAGGCGGCACTAAACAAGCTGAAACGCCTGGCGGTGTTACCACCGAAAACAGCCCTAAAGCCGACGAAGGCGGCGCTGCCAAATACGTTGACATCCTCCTCATCGTCCTCGTAGTAGTGCTGATTGTGCTGGTTGTGACCCTCGTCATCATCGGCAACCTGATGCGCGACGTGCTGCGTGGTCGCAAAGACCTCAACGGCCGCGACGTGGAAGTGCTGGAGCAGCGCACCGACTGGAGCAAAATCTACCGCTCGCCCGTGTTGCGCGGCATCGTGGGTACCGTGTTTGCGCTGGTGCTGCTCTATGAAGGCGTACAACAAGTAATGGCCGTGGGCCTGACCCAGGGTTACCAACCCACCCAGCCGATTGCCTTCTCGCACAAGCTGCACGCCGGCGAGCATCAAATCAATTGCGCCTATTGCCACACTTCGGTGTACAAGAGCAAGTCGGCCAACATTCCCTCGGCCAACATCTGTATGAACTGCCACTCGCAGATTAAGACGGAGTCGCCCGAAATCAAGAAAATCTACCGCGCCATCGAGCGCAAGCAGCCGGTGCAGTGGGTACGTATCCACAACCTGCCCGACCTCGCTTACTTCAACCACTCGCAGCACACCCAGGTGGGCGGTCTCGAGTGCCAGACCTGCCACGGTCCCATCGAGAAAATGGACGTGGTGTACCAATACTCGGCCCTCACCATGGGCTGGTGCATCAACTGCCACCGCGAAACACCGCTCAACACTAAAGGCAACGGCTACTACGATGCCCTCGTGAAGCTGCACGACTCGAAAAATGCCGGTGCTCCCTTCACCGTATCGTCGAACGGCGGTACCGAGTGCTCGAAGTGCCACTACTAAACGGTTAGGACTTCCGAAAACGAAGCGCCTGCCGGTCACCCGATAACGCTTCGTTTTCAACCTTACCACCCTCTTTGCAAAAGTTTTAGCCTACTTATATTACTTATGGGCCGCGCGCCCTGGCCTTGCCAGCGCGAAAGCACCCAAGTCCCTAAGTCCCCGACAATGAAGTACTGGAAAGGAATTGAGGAGCTGGAGAATTCACCGGAATTTCTGCAAACTGCCTTCTCGGAGTTTGCACCGATGAAGGACCTGCATCCCAGCAGCGACCCGACGGCAGCCCCGCGCCGCGACTTCCTGAAGCTGATGGGTTTTGGCGTCGCCGCCGCCGCGCTGGCTTCCTGCGAAGCCCCCGTGCGCAAGGCCATTCCGTACCTCAACAAGCCGGAAGAAGTTGACCCGTCCATCGCCAACTTCTACGCCTCGACGTACTTCAACGGCGCCGACTACAACGCCGTGCTGGTGAAAAACCGCGACGGTCGGCCCATCAAGCTGGAGGGTAACCCCGAGTCGCCCATCACCCGCGGTGGCCTCTCGGCCCGCGCCCAGGCCGCCGTGCTGAACCTGTACGATGGTGGCCGTTTGCAGCATTTCGCCATCAAAGGGCAGAAATCGACGCCGGAAGCGCTTGACCGTGAAGTAATGAGCAAACTGGGTAGCGCTGGCCGTATTGCCATCGTGTCGCCCACCATCATCAGCCCGAGCACCAAACGCGCCATCGCCGAGTTTGCCAACCGCTACCCCGGCACCTCGCACGTCATGTACGATGCGCAATCGGCTAGCGGCCTGCTGCAAGCCAACAGCGGCGTGCTGCCGAGCTACAACTTCGAGCGCGCCAACGTCATCGTAAGCCTCGGCGCCGACTTCCTCGGCACCTGGATTTCGCCGGTGGAGTTTGCCCGTCAGTACGCTACCACCCGCAAGGTGAGCAGCGAGAAGCGGACCATGTCGCGCCACTACCAGTTTGAAACCGCTATGTCGCTTACCGGCTCCAACGCCGACGTGCGCGTGCCGGTGAAGCCTTCGGAGCTGGGTGCTGTGGCTGCTGCATTGTACAATGGCATCGCCGGTGGCGGCTCAAGCAGCTATAGCAACCCCAAGCTGACCAAGGCCATCAGCGACCTGCAAGCCAATCGCGGCGCCAGCCTCGTGGTTTCGGGCTCGAACGACCCGGCCGTGCAAACACTGGTAGCCGCTATCAACCAGACGCTGGGCAACGTAGGCACCACCGTAGACCTGGCCGCGCCGAGCATGGTGCGTCAGGGTGACGACGCCCGCATGAATGCGCTGGTAGAAGATATCATCGGCGGCCGTATCGGCGGCGTGATTTTTTACCACGCCAACCCAGTGTTCAGCCACCCGATGGGGGAGAAGCTGAAAGCCGCCATCCCGAAACTGGGTCTGTCCATCTCGTTCAACGACCGGCTGGACGAAACCGGCAGCCTCTGCCAGTACGCCGCTCCCGACCATCACTGGCTGGAGTCGTGGAATGACTTCGAGCCCAAGCGCGGCTTTCTGAGCCTCGCGCAGCCCGCCATCACCCCGCTGTTCTCGACCCGCCAAGCGCAGGAAACCCTGCTCCGCTGGGCCGGCAACAATACGACGTATTACAACTACGTGCGTAACGGCTGGCGCAATGTGCTGGGCGGCAATTTCAATGCCGCCTGGGACAAAGCCGTACACGACGGCGTAGCAATGGGCACGGCCCTGGCCGCCGCTCCCGCTCCGAGCGCCGCCGCTATGAGCGCTGCCGAAGCACTGGGCCAACTGGGCAGTGCCAAAGGCAGTGGCATTGAACTAACTGTTTATGAGAAAGTAGGCCTTGGTGCCGCGGGCTTCGAGTCGAACAACCCTTTCCTGCAAGAGCTGCCCGACCCGGTATCGAAAGCTACTTGGGGCAACTACCTCGCCGTGCCGCGCAAAATGGCCGTTGAGCAGAAGTGGGAGCAGGGCGACGTAATTAAGGTAACGGGCAATGGTAAGACCATCGAGCTGCCCGTCCTGATTCAGCCCGGCCAGGCCAATGGCACCGTCAGCATCGCCCTCGGCTACGGCCGTGAGATGGCAGGTAAAGTAGGCGACAAAGTGGGCGCTAATGCTGCCCCGTTCATGGGTATTGCTACGGTGACGCTGGACAAAACCGGCGCCAACTCACCCATTGCCCAGACGCAGACGCACCACACCATCATGGACCGGAGCCAGGTGGTGCAGGAAAACTCGCTGGCGAATTACATTAAAGACCCCAAAAAGGTCACGGAGTACGAGACGATTGTCACGCCGGACGGCGCGGAGAAACCCAGCAAGGTTTCGCTGTGGCAAGACTATCAGTACAACAACCACCACTGGGGTATGGCCATTGACCTCAATTCGTGCATTGGCTGCGGCTCGTGCGTGATTGGGTGCCAGACCGAGAATAACGTGGCCGTAGTGGGCAAGCAGGAGGTTATCAACCGCCGCGAGATGCACTGGATGCGCATCGACCGCTACTATTCCTCGGATGCTCACCGCACCGACTTCGACGAAAAAGGCAAGCTGGCGACCTACGCCGCCATGGAAGACCCCTCGGAAAATCCGCAGGTTATCTTCCAGCCGATGATGTGCCAGCACTGCAACCACGCGCCCTGCGAAACGGTGTGCCCGGTACTGGCTACCACGCACAGCTCGGAAGGTCTGAACCAGATGACCTACAACCGTTGCGTGGGTACCCGCTACTGCGCCAACAACTGCCCGTACAAAGTGCGTCGCTTCAACTGGTTCTCGTACTACTCGAACGAGAAGTTTGAGAACGTGAACGGCCACATGTTCACCGACCTCGGCCGCATGGTGCTGAACCCGGACGTGACGGTGCGCGCCCGCGGCGTGATGGAAAAATGCTCGATGTGCGTGCAGCGCATTCAGCTCGGCAAGCTCGAAGCCAAGAAGCAGAAGCGTCGTCCGATGGATGGTGAAGTGGTGACGGCCTGCGCTCAGTCGTGCCCCACCGAAGCCATCGTGTTTGGCGATATGCGCGACCCCGAGAGCCGCATCAGCAAGCTGCTGAAGCGCGAGGACGGCGAGCGCGCCTTCCACGCCCTCGACACCATCAACGTGCAGCCGAACATCACGTATCTGACCAAGATTCGTAACGCCGCATCCGAGTTTTTCCCCGAAGAAAAAGAAGCTTAATCAATAAGTTAGGAAGGCAGGGCCGCCCACGTCCCAAGCACCCACGACTTTAGTAGTTCTTATGCAACACATATCAGCCGTACGTGAGCCGCTCGTAACCGGGGGCAAAACGTACCACGACGTAACCGCGGATATCTGCTACCAGGTAGAAGCCAAGCCGAACATCCGCTGGATGATGGCTTTCGGCGTGGCCTTGTTTTTCCTTGGTGTTTTCTTCTACTCAGTGTACCGCACGCTGTGGTACGGCATCGGCGAGTGGGGCCTGAACAAAACCGTAGGCTGGGCCTGGGACATCACCAACTTCGTGTGGTGGGTCGGTATCGGTCACGCCGGTACGCTCATCTCGGCCGTACTGCTGCTGTTCCGTCAGAAATGGCGGAGCTCCATCAACCGGGCAGCTGAGGCCATGACCATCTTCGCCGTAATCTGCGCCGCCATGTTCCCGGTGCTGCACATGGGCCGCCCCTGGATGGCCTTCTGGGTATTGCCGCTGCAAAACACCTACGGCTCGCTCTGGGCTAACTTCAACTCGCCCCTGCTCTGGGACGTGTTCGCCATCTCGACCTACTTCTCGGTATCGCTGGTTTTCTGGTACATCGGCCTTGTGCCCGACTTCGCCACCATCCGCGACCGTGCCAAGGGCCCCATCGCCAAAGTGGCTTACTCGATGCTCAGCCTGGGCTGGAAAGGCTCAGCCAAAGCCTGGTCGCGCTACGAAACTGTGTCGCTGATTCTGGCCGGCGTTTCGACCCCGCTGGTACTCTCGGTACACACCATCGTATCGATGGACTTTGCCACCTCGGTGGTACCGGGCTGGCACACCACCATCTTCCCGCCCTACTTCGTGGCCGGTGCTATCTTTTCAGGCTTCGCCATGGTACTGACGTTGATGCTTATCACCCGCGTCGTGTTCCGCCTCGAAGACTACATCACGCTGGAGCACATCGCGCTGATGAACAAAATCATGATGATTACCGGCTCCATCGTGGGCGTGGCTTACATCACGGAGTTCTTTATCGCCTGGTACTCGCAGGTAGAGTTCGAGCAGTACGCCTTTATCAACCGCGCGACCGGCCCGTACTGGTGGGCGTACGCCTCGATGATGACCTGCAACGTGATTACGCCGCAGCTGGTGTGGTTCCGCCGCGTGCGCTACAGCATTCCGCTCACGTTCATCCTGTCGATTATCGTGAACATCGGGATGTGGTTCGAGCGCTTTGTAATCATCGTGACTTCGCTGCACCGCGAATACATTCCGTCGGGCTGGGTGATGTTCTCGCCTTCCATCATCGACATCGGCATCTACGTGGGTACGCTGGGGCTATTCTTCACCCTGTTCCTGCTCTTCGCCAAGTTCTTCCCCGTGATTAACATGGCCGAAGTGAAGACCATCCTGAAATACACCGTGGACAATGGCCCGACCTATACCGGCGGCCATGGTCACGGGCACGGCCACGCGCCGGCTCATCCTGTCACCCCCGGTGTTCCTGCCTCGGCTCCCGTAACCTACAACCAGCATGACTAAGCGCTATGCCCTCGGCATCTTCGAGGACGAAGATGTTCTTCTGCACGCCATCGAAAACATTCGCGCTGCCGGCGTGAAAATCTACGATGTGTTTTCGCCCTATCCCGTCCACGGGATTGACGACGCGCTGGGCATTGAACGCTCGCGCCTGCCCATCGCCGCCTTCTTCTACGGCCTCACCGGCCTGAGCTTCGCGCTGTGGATGCAGATTTACATGCTGGGCTTCGACTGGCCGATGATTATCGGTGGTAAGCCGCACATCGCGCTGCCCGCCTTCATCCCGGTGTCGTTCGAGCTGACGGTGTTCTTCACCTGCCACGGCATGTCGTTTACGTTCTTCCTCATCACCAGCCTGTACCCGCGCTGGAAAACCAAGGTGATGGACGTGCGCGCTACCGACGACAAGTTCGTTATGGCCATCGAGCTGGACGAAACCAGCTCGCAACTCCCCCGGCTGACTCAACTGCTGCGCGATAACGGCGCTTCGGAGGTCAACCAAAAAGAAATGACCGAATAGTAATGATGCATCCGCTGAACCTGAGTTTGCGCGTGTCGGCGCTGCTGCTGTCCCTCGGACTGGCTTCGTCCTGTACGCGGGACCAAAACGACCCCGGCCTGGAATACGCGCCGGAGATGTACGAGTCTATCCCGTACGAGCCGCTGCGTCAGACCGGCTACAATACCATTAACGCCTTCGGCATCAACCAGCGCACGCCGGCTAC
This sequence comes from Hymenobacter aranciens, assembly GCF_030580865.1. Classification (GTDB taxonomy): domain Bacteria; phylum Bacteroidota; class Bacteroidia; order Cytophagales; family Hymenobacteraceae; genus Hymenobacter; species Hymenobacter aranciens. The sequence goes on from NZ_JAUQSY010000015.1 coordinate 45,924, forward strand.
CGGCACCGTGCCGCGTGGTAAGCTCAACTACTACACGCACATTCCTAAGGACAGCGTGAAAATTGCCGAGCGCGTGCTGCGTCAGCCTTACGCCTATTCAAAGGATAATCTGGAAGAAGGTAAGCTGCTCTACTCGCGCTACTGCCAGCACTGCCACGGTGAAGCTGGGGATGGCCAGGGTGCAGTAGGGGCGAAGTTCAAGGGGGTGCCGAACTATTCGACCGGTGCCTACAAAACCATGAACGACGGCCACATCTACCACGTTATTCAGTGGGGCAAAGGCCGCATGATGCCGCATGGCTCGCAGGTGAACCCCAACGAGCGCTGGAAAATTGCCATGTACGTGCGCGCTCTGCAATTGGGCAAAGGCGCTGATGGCGTGGCAGACATGATTAAAGCCGGGCCTACGACTACGGCCAGCGACACCGCCAGCACCGCTAGCAATGGCCTGACGCCGACCAGCCAAGCTGGCGCAAATACGGCTTCCGAAACGCCCGGTCAGGGCAATACCAAAGGACACAACGGCACCGCGAACTAAACTATGGCAACTCTAACGCATCACGAAAGCGCGACGGCTGAGCACCTGGTAGTAACCGACGGCGCGCGTAAAACCTTCTTTACCATTATCGGAGCCGGTGTACTGGTGCTGATTCTGGGCCTCGTCGCCTCCTTCATGGGCTGGGGCGAGGAACACCATGCGGCGGCTGGCCATGCTGCTGCGGCTGCTCACGGCGGCGCTCATCATGAGGGCAACCCCATCTGGGTGAAACGTGTGCTGGTTAGCCTCTGGCACAGCAACCTATACCTGGTTGGTATCTCGGTAGTTGGTACCGTATTCCTCGCAATTCAATACGTAGCCTACGCTGGCTGGTCGGTGCTGGTGAAGCGCATTGCTTCGGCATTTAGTGCCTGGTTGCTGCCCGGTGCGGTTATCATGCTGATTGTGTTCTTCGTTGGCAAGGCTGATATTTTCCACTGGACCCACGAGGGTATCATGGACAAAGGAAGCCCGAACTACGACCACATCATTGCCGGTAAAAGCGGCTTCCTGAACCTGCCGTTCTACCTGATTCGCATGGTGGTTTATCTGGCCATCTGGTGGTTCTTCTCGGAGCGTCTGCGTAAGATTTCGCTGGCCGAAGACCTGAATGGTGGTACGGCTTACTTCCACAAAAGCATTACTGTAGCTGCACTTTTCCTTGTGCTGTTCGCCGTGACTTCGTCGATGGCCGCCTGGGACTGGGTAATGTCGGTTGACACGCACTGGTACAGCACCATGTTCGGCTGGTACGTATTCGCCTCGTGGTGGGTCTCTGGCATTGCCGGTATCACGCTGACGGCCATTTTCCTGAAGCAGAACGGCTACCTGAAGTTTTTGTCGGCCGGGCACTTCCACGACCTCGGCAAGCTGATGTTTGGTTTCAGCATCTTCTGGACCTACGTATGGTTCGCCCAGTTCATGCTGATTTGGTACGCCAACCTGCCTGAGGAAGCAGTGTACTTCAACCAGCGCCTCGGCGGCTACAATGGCCACTATACCGGCCTATTCTTCTTCAACCTCATCATCAACTTCGTGTTTCCCTTCCTCGCGCTGATGACGCGCGATGCGAAGCGCCAGATGATTATGCTGAAGATTGTCTGCATCGCCATTCTGCTGGGCCACTGGTCGGACTTCTACCTGATGCTGATGCCTGCCACGCTGCAAGGCAACAGCGGCTTCCTCATCGAAATTGGCATCTTTGCCATCTTCGCTGGTAGCTTCATGCTGCTGATGACGCGTCGTCTGGCTGCCGCCTCGCTGGTTCCGATTCATCACCCCTTCCTGGACGAGAGCGTCCACCACACTACGTAATTCAATTAGTGCCTGGTGCTTGGTGCATAGCGGCTGATAACCATCAGCGGTAAGCGCCAAGCACTAAGCATCAAGCACTAAACTTAATACAAGATGACTGCTCTTACCATTGTACTGGTGTTGGTGTTACTGCTGGTCGTATTCGGCCTGCTGTTTCGCCTGCAAACCCTGACTTCCATTTTTTCCGGTTCGTTTACCCGCGATATCGGCATGAGCAACAGCGTAAACGCTGTATTGTTCATTGTGTTTCTCGTGGGCGGCGGCGCGTGGTTCGCCTACTCGTTTGCTGAGAACTTCAACAAGATGAATCCCCCCATTGCCTCCATCCACGGCCACGCCATGGAGCGGATGTTCTGGATTACGATGGCGGTGATTGGTGTGGCTTTTGTGATTACCCAAGCCCTGCTATTCTGGTATTCGTATAAATATCAGCATAAAGAAGGCCGTCGTGCTTACTTCTTCTCGCACAACAACACGATTGAGGTGGTGTGGACTATCATCCCGGCCGTCGTAATGGCCGCGCTGATTTTCGCTGGTTGGAAAGCCTGGACCCGCATCACTGGCCCGGCCCCCAAAGAGTCGGTTGTGCTGGAAGTGATGGGCAAGCAGTTCAACTGGCTGGTGCGCTACCCCGGCCGCGACATGAAACTGGGCGTAGTAAACTACCGCCTTATTGACGCCACCAATGAATTCGGCTTCGACCTAACTGATAAGTCAGCCCTCGATGACTTTACTGCTGGTGAAGTACACGTTCCGAAAGGCGTGCCGGTGCTCATCAAAATCCGCTCGCGCGACGTACTGCACGCCGTGTACATGCCGCACTTCCGGGTGCAGATGTACGCCGTGCCGGGCATGCCGACCCGCTTCTGGTTCACCCCGACTACGACGACCGACGAGATGCGCGCCAAGCTGGGCAACCCCAAGTTCGACTATGAGCTGGCCTGCAACCAGATATGCGGCCGCGGTCACTTCGCCATGAAACTGAAAATCGTGGTGGATGAGCCGGATGACTACCAAAACTGGTACGCCGCCCAGAAGTCTTTCTCGGAACAAAACCCCGACGTGCTGGCGTCTTTCAAGAACAAGCCCGCCACGATGGCTCCCGCCGCGGCTCAGGTAGAAGCGGCTGAACAGCCGGCGGCTCCGCTGGCCAGCATGTCTCACTAAGGGAATTTAACGCGCAATTAAGGTAGATATGGACACTAATAAACCCAATCTTTCGCCCGCGGTAGATGCCCAGGGTGGTATTGGAGCGGTACCCGTGCCTCACACCGAGCACGCCGACCACCTGCACCACGACGAGCACGACCACGAGCACCACGACCAGCACTGGCTGTGGAAGTACGTTTTCAGCCAGGACCACAAAATGATTGCCCGGCAGTTCCTCATCACGGGGATGCTGTGGGCCATCATCGGCGGTACGCTGTCGAGCCTGTTCCGTCTGCAGCTCGGCTGGCCCGAGGCCACGCTGGACTGGCTCAAACCGCTGCTCGGCCACTGGATTGACGCCGGCAAGCTGAACCCCGAGTTTTACCTCGCGCTGGTGACGATGCACGGCACCATCATGGTGTTCTTCGTGCTGACGGCTGGTCTGTCGGGGACGTTCTCGAACTTCCTGATTCCGTTGCAGGTAGGAGCGCGCGATATGGCTTCGGGCTTCATGAACATGCTTTCGTACTGGTTCTTCTTCCTGTCGAGCGTGGTGATGTTCTGGTCGCTGTTTCTCGAAACCGGCCCGGCTTCGGCTGGCTGGACGATTTACCCGCCACTGTCGGCTCTGCCACAAGCCATGCCCGGCTCGGGCGCCGGCATGACGATGTGGCTCGTGAGTATGGCGCTGTTTATCGTGTCGCAGCTGCTGGGTGGCGTGAACTACGTGACTACGGTTATCAACTTGCGCACCCGCGGCATGAGCATGAGCAAGTTGCCGCTCACCATCTGGGCCTTCTTCCTGACGGCTATCCTCGGCATTCTGTCGTTCCCGGTATTGTTCTCGGCCGCGCTACTGCTGATTTTCGACCGCTCGTTCGGTACCTCGTTCTTCCTGTCGGACATCTATATTGCCGGGCAGGCGCTGAGCAACCAGGGCGGTTCGCCGGTCTTGTTCCAGCACTTGTTCTGGTTCCTGGGTCACCCGGAGGTATACATCGTAATTATGCCCGCCATGGGTATGGTGTCGGAAGTACTGGCTACCAACGCCCGCAAGCCCATCTTCGGTTACCGCGCCATGATTGGCTCACTGATTGGCATCTCGCTGCTGTCGTTCGTTGTGTGGGCTCACCACATGTTCGTGACCGGCATGAACCCCTTCCTCGGCTCGGTCTTCATGTTCCTGACGCTTATTATCGCCGTGCCTTCGGGCGTGAAGGTGTTCAACTGGCTGGCCACTCTCTGGCGCGGTAACATCCGCTTCTCGGCCGCCATGCTGTTCGCCATCGGCTTCGTGTCGCTGTTCATTTCGGGTGGTCTGACGGGGATTATCCTCGGCAACGCTACGCTGGACATTCAGATGCACAACACCTACTTCGTGGTAGCTCACTTCCACTTAGTAATGGGTAGCTCGGCCTTCTTCGGTCTGTTCTGCGGCGTGTATCACTGGTTCCCGAAGATGTTCGGCCGCATGATGGACGAGAAGCTCGGCTACATCCACTTCTGGCTGACGTTCGCGGGTGTGTACCTCGTGTTTATGCCGATGCACTACGTGGGTATCGCCGGTTTCCCCCGCCGCTACTACGCCTGGACGGGCTTCGACGCCTTCTCGCAATTTGCTGATATGAACAAGTTCATCTCGGTGGCCGCCATCCTGGCGTTCTTCGCGCAGTTCGTGTTCGTGTTCAACTTCTTCTACAGCATCTTCCGTGGCCGTCGTGCCACCGAGAACCCCTGGAACTCGACCACGCTGGAGTGGACCACGCCCATCGAGCCCGGCCACGGCAACTGGCCCGGCGAAATCCCCGCCGTGTACCGCTGGCCCTACGACTACAGCAAGCCCGGTTCGGAAGCGGATTTCATCCCGCAAACCGTCCCGTATTCGCAAACGCAGTCGTCGAACCTGCCCTACGAGCAGGAAGTGGTTGACTAAGTAATTGCCTGACAAAGTCCCGAAGCGGGCCGCCTGACCGGCGGCCCGCTTTCATTTACTACCCGGCGGTTTTGTAGCCAACACCGCCTTTTTTGAAGAACAATGCAAGACGCTGCTGTTCGACGTTTCCGCTTCGTGGGCCTGCTGACGGTCGGGGCGGTTTACCTTCTAATCCTGGTCGGCGGCATCGTGCGCAGCACCGGCTCCGGCATGGGCTGCCCCGACTGGCCCAAGTGCTTCGGCACCTGGGTGCCGCCCACGCACATCAGCCAGCTACCGGCCAACTACAAGGAAGTATACACCGCCCAGCGCGTGGCCAAAAACCAGAAGCTGGCGCGCACCCTGCAAAAGCTCGGCTTCAAGCAGGTGGCGGGCGAGATTTTTAATCACCCCACGCAGTACATCGAAACCGACTTCAACCCCGTCAAAACTTGGATTGAATACGTGAACCGACTGCTGGGCGCGCTGATTGGGATTTTCGTGTTTCTGACCGTTGTGTTTGCCTTGCCGTACTGGCGGCGCGACGCGACGATTTTCTGGCTGGCCTTTGCCTCGTTCATTTTGACGGGTGTGCAGGGCTGGCTGGGCTCATTGGTAGTATCAACCAACCTGCTGCCGGTGATGGTGACCATTCACATGGCGCTGGCCTTGGTGATTGTGGCCATCCTGCTCTACGCGGTAGACCGGGCGCGGTGTGGGAGAGGAAATACTGTGCCCGCTTTTCAGCCATCAATACCGGCCCATGCGCCCCAATCCTACACCGGTCTGCAATTCGGCATCTGGGTGCTGCTGCTGCTGACTTTCGTGCAGATTCTGCTCGGTACGCAGGTGCGGGAAGAAATCGACATGGTGTCGGCGGCGGTGGGCTACACTGGCCGCGAAAACTGGATTGCCCGCCTGGGCCACGTATTCAACTGGCACCGTACCTTCTCGGCCATTGTGCTGCTGGCAAACGTGTACGTCGGCTACCAGGTGTGGCAACTGGCCCAACGGCGTCTGCAGCGACTGGTTGGAGCTACTATGAGCCTTATTGCGCTGGAAATCCTCGCCGGTTTCATCCTGGCTGGGTTCGCCCTGCCCGCAGCCGTACAGCCCATTCACCTCACGCTAGCCACCATCATTTTCGGTACGCAGTTCCTGCTGCTGCTGGGCGTGGGTGAGCTGCGAAAAGCCTCACAAATGCCCGATTCGCAGGGTGCCCCCCAACGCGTTGTTGCGTAACTTTGCAGCCCGGTTTGGCCCTGGCCCAATTGATTTCCCTAGCCCCATCCTTGATGAGTAAGGCCCGCGCCTATTTTCAGCTGCTTAAATTCCGGCTTTCGCTCACGGTGGCGTTTTCCAGCGCCATCGGCTACATGCTCGGGGCGCGGGATTTCAGCTGGCTGCAGGCGGCGTTGGTGCTGATAGGTGGCTTGCTCGTAACGGGCTCGGCCAACATCATCAACCAAATCCACGAAAAGGAGCTGGATAAGCTGATGAACCGCACCGCCAGGCGTCCGCTGCCGCTCGGTATCATCTCGCCCGCCGAAGCCTGGGTTTTTTGCGTGCTTTTGGGGGTAACGGGCCTGGCTTTGCTGGCTTACTGTTTCAACCCGCTCACTGCCGCGCTGTCGCTGCTGTCGCTTATTCTCTACGGCTTCATTTACACGCCGCTCAAGACGATTTCGCCCGTTTGCGTGGCCGTCGGGGCCATTCCGGGCGGGCTACCGCCGCTGATTGGCTGGGTAGCAGCCATGGGCTACATCGGCGTGGAGGCCTGGGTGCTGTTCGGCATTCAGTTTATGTGGCAGTTTCCGCACTTCTGGGCCATTGCCTGGGTAGCCGACGAGGACTATAAGCGGGCGGGCTTCAAAATGCTGCCCTCGCCGGGGAACCGTGACCTGCGCACGGCGTTTCAAATAATGACTTATACGCTGCTGCTCATTCCGCTCAGCCTGCTGCCGCTGGTGTTCAACATTTCCGGCAAATGGTCGGCGCTGGTGGCGGTGGTGTGCGGCGTGCTGTTTTTCCTGCTCACGGTGCAGCTCATGCGGCGGCAGTCGCGCAAGGCGGCACTGAGTATCATGTTTGCCTCTTTTTTGTATCTGCCGATTGTGCAGATTGCGCTGGTGCTGGATAAGTTATAATCAATGAGTAATGAACAATTGGCAATAAGTATTCTTTTGTTTCAACGCCTCCCGTTCATTGCTCATTGCCAGTTGTTCATTACTCATTTGACTATCCTATGAATCCCGAAATCCTGTCCGAAAAAGAAGTCGGCCTTGGCTGGCACCCGAAGCGCGTTATCCTGATTCTACTCATCTTCAGCATCGTGATGATGTTTGCTGCCTTCACCAGCGGCTACATTGTGCGGCGCGACGAGGGCAACTGGCGCGAGTTCGACCTGCCGGCCTCGCTGCTCATCAATTCCATCATCATTGCCCTGAGCAGCGCCACCATGCAGTGGGCCTGGTTTTCGGCCAAAAAAGACGAGCTGAGCCGCGTAAAAATCGGCCTTATGCTGACCTTGGCGTTGGGCCTGGCCTTCCTCGCCGGGCAGTTTATCAGTTGGGGTGACTTGGTGGCCGGGCGCACCTTTTTCGGCGGCGCCGATGCCAATCCTTCCGGCTCTTTCGTATACGTGCTCATGGGCGTGCACGCTTTTCACCTGATTACGGGACTGGTTTTTGTGGCCGTTGTGCTGCTGCGTACCGTTAAGTATCAGGTGCATTCGCGTGCCATGCTCTCCATTGGCAACGCTACCTTGTACTGGCACTTCCTGGGCGGCCTTTGGTTGTACCTGTATTTGTTCCTACTTTTGAACCACTAAAACGCCCTTTTGCTGTCTTCTATGGCCCACCACGCCCCCTCTGCTACCGCTACCCTCGATGCGCCGCGCACCGGCACCTGGGACGGCGGCAACGAACCCTTCAAAGCGAGCTACGGCAAGCTCATGATGTGGTTCTTCCTGCTCTCGGATGCCTTCACCTTCGCCGCCTTCCTGACTACCTACGGCTTCATCCGCCACAAGCACGAAGTGTTTGCCGGTCCCGGTAAGTTCTTCGCTAGCACGCGCTGGTGGCCCGTGCCCGACCAGGTTTTCAATGCTTTCCCCGGCCTGCACGGCGTCGATTTGCCGCTGGCATTCGTGGCCTTGATGACGATGATTCTCATTTTCAGCTCGGTAACCATGGTGCTGGCCGTAGAAGCCGGCCACCGCATGGACAAAGCCGACGTACAGAAATGGCTGCTCTGGACCATCCTCTTCGGCGCTACCTTCCTCGGTAGCCAGGCCTGGGAGTGGACCCACTTCATCCACGGTACCGAGAAAGGCCTGACGATGGCCGACGGCTCCGTGGTTCACGGCGCCAATCTGGCCGTAAATCAGTACGGCCCGGTGCTCTTCGCCGACCTGTTCTTCTTCATCACTGGTTTCCACGGCACGCACGTATTCTCGGGCGTCTGCCTGCTCATCTGGTGCTTCATCGCCACCACCAACGGCACTTTCCACAAGCGCGGCCACTACGAAATGGTTGAGAAAATCGGCCTCTACTGGCACTTTGTGGACCTGGTGTGGGTGTTCGTGTTCACCTTCTTCTACTTGGTTTAATCCTGTCATGCTGAGGAACGAAGCATCTTATCACGCTCCGATATTTCAGCTCAACTAACCTCTAACGGCGCAAACGGGATTAGATTCTTCGCTGCGCTCAGAATGACATTTTTATGGCTGCTCACGCAACTACTGACCACGACCTCGCCCCTGGCGAAATCGCCAAACCCAACACCGGCTGGATTTGGAAAACTTTCTGGGTGCTGGTGGGCATCACGGCCCTGGAGTTCGTGTTCGTGTTCTTCATGAACGCGGGCACGGCTCGCAATACCATCTTCATCATCCTCACCATCTTCAAGGCCTTCTTCATCGTGGCCGAGTTCATGCACTTGAAGCATGAGACGAAGGGGCTCATCTGGACCATTTTGGTGCCTACCTCGCTGCTGATATGGCTGCTGGTAGCCCTCATCACCGAAGGCTCGGCCATCGGCGAGGTGCTGGCCCACATGTTTAGCTAATCGATGCGGCCCCGCCAAACCCTGTTGCTGGGCCTTTTGCTACTGGTGCCGGTACTGGCCTTTTTGTTCCTGTACCGCTTTGGCACAAACCGTTACGCGCTGCCCACTTACCTGCCCGACCGCGTCGATTCGACGCAAGTGGTGGGTAAGTGGCGGCGCGATACTGTTTTTCACCAGGTCGCCCCGTTTCGGCTGCGCTCCTCCGCCGGCCGGGCCGTGAGCAGCGACGAGTTGGGCCGCGGCCTCTACGTGGCCCAGTTCTACAGCGACGATGCGGCCAGCCCTTTGGTAGCGCGCGAGCTGCTGCGGGTGCAGGAGAAATTCCGCCACGAGCCGGAAGTGCGCCTCGTCACTTTCGTGACCACCGCCCCGCCTGCTACTGCGCTCACCAAGCTGGCCGAGCAGTATGGTACCATCGCGGGCAAGTGGTTTTTCCTTACCGCCAATGCTGATACCCTGCAGCAGCTGCTGAAACAGGAGTTCCGCCTCACTGCCGACCCCAAGCGCCTGCCTGGTGCCGTGTACACCGCCAACGTGCCCGCCGGCCGCCTGCTGCTGGTCGACCGCCAGCGCCGGGTGCGCGGCATCTACGACGGCCGCGACGGCCGTGATATCGACCGGCTGCTAACTGAAATTACTGTGCAACTCTACGATTATGAGCACCCCCACTGAACAACTGCGCCCGCCGGTACTGGACCCGGCCGATTATACCCGCTACAAAATCATTATGGGCGTGCTGGGCGCGGTGGTGCCGCTGCTGGTGGCCGTGCTTTACTATTTCCCCGAAACCTTCCGCATTCCGGGAGCACAGGTGAAGTTTCTGCCGGCTGTGAATGCCGTACTCAATTCGCTGACTGCTGTGTGCCTGCTGACGGGTTTCTATTTCATCAGGCAGAAAAATGTGCTGGCACACCGTGCCATGATGGGCACAGCTTTCGCCTTTGGCGCGCTTTTCCTGCTGTCGTACGTGGCCTACCATTCGCAAGTACCTAGCACTCATTTTGGCGGCGTTGGCACCATCCGGTTGGTCTATTTCTTTCTACTGCTGACGCACATCAGCCTGGCAGTGGTAACGGTAGCACTGGTGCTTTTTACGCTATACTTCGCCCTTACCGGCCAGTACACCAAGCATAAACGCATTGCCCGCTGGACCTTTCCGGTGTGGCTCTATGTGTCGGTGACTGGGGTTATCGTGTACTTTATGATTTCGCCCTACTACACTTAAGCGGCGAACTTAACCACTTAAAACGTGTTCCATTACCTATGAAAAAGCACACGCTCCTCGGATTTTTTACTCTGGCTATTGCTCTGCTGCTCAGCCTGCTGCCAATGGCTTCGCAAGCCCAGTGCGTGATGTGCAAGACGCAAGTGGAAGCTGCCCGCGCCGAAAAGGACGACTACGACGTAACCGGCCTCAACAAGGGTATTCTCTATATGATGAGCATTCCGTATGTGCTGATGGGCGCAGTGGGCTATTTCTGGTATCGTCGCACGCACCCGAAAACGGCGAAAGCCTAACCGTCGGCCCGCAGAATAATTCGGCAAAAAGCCGCAAATGCCGCCAATTGGCGGCATTTTTGTTGCGCTTCAGTTTACGTGTTTCGAGTGAGCGACCTACTACCTGCGCGGCGTTGGGGACCATTAGCCTTGCTGATGGCCGCTTTGCTATGCTTCGCCGGTGGTTATCTCACCGGCCGCTACGGCCAGAACCCGGGCGTGGTGCAGCGCACCGACGTGACGCGCCTGCAACAGCTGGTGCGCACTGCCGAAGCCACCGCCCGCCGCGATGCCGATACCGTGGCCGCCCAGCTAGCCCAGGGTAAGTACGCTTTTGGCCCGCTGCTGGCCCGTAGTACCTACCCCACGTTCGTATTCGAAAACGGGCAGTTGCGCTATTGGTCTGATGCTACGCTGCGGCCGGAGAACGACGCTACCAGCGGCCCGGCGGCTGAGCGGATGGTGAAAAATGCCTTCGGGGAATTTCTGTTGTTGCGGCGCATGGCCGGGCGCTACCTGGTGCTGACGTACGTGCCGCTGAAGCGGCACTACGGCATCAACAACCGCTACCTGCGCGATGGTGGGGCCGAGTCGCTGTTTCGCGGCCTGGAATTGAAAGTGGTAACCGACAGCGCCGCCCGTAACTTACCGCGCTTCGAAGCCGCCGATGGGCGCTACCTGTTTTCCATCAGGCGCTTGCAGCCTAACCCGCTGACCGGGCAATACGTGCCGCTGGCGCTGCTGGTGCTGGGGATAGTGCTGTATGCAGCCGGCTGGCTGCTGCTGGCGCGCCGCTGGTGGCTGGCTGGTCGGGGAGTAGCAGCCGTGGCGGCGCTGGTGCTGCCCTTGGGGCTGCTTCGAGGAGTGCTGCTGTATCTGGGGCTACCGTACTCATTTATCGAGCTGCCGCTGTTTGACCCCCGGGTGTATGCGGTTTCGTTGTGGGCGCCGTCGCTGGGCGACTTACTGCTAAACTCCTTGCTAGCCCTACTGCTGGCGTATGGACTGGTGCTGCTGTGGGGGCATTTTCGCGTGCTGGCCCGGGTGCGGGCACCGCGTACGTTGCCGGGGCAGGCCTTGGCATTGGTAGGTATCGGCGCTGCATTTTGCGGATTACTGGCCTCGTTGTTTTCGTATTATTCCGACGCCTTCAGCAGCACGCAGCTTAGCCTGGACGTGACGCGCAGCATTCAGGTAACGGGCTTTCGGCTGGGGCTGGCCCTGGCGGTGCTGCTGCATACCGGGGCGTATCTAACAGCCTTATTTCTATTAACTCAACTGACGGGTGCGGTGCTGCAGCATTTGTCGCGCCGGGCACTGCTGCTGGGACCAGGGCTGGCGGCGCTGCTGGCGCTGGCGCTGGGCCTCACCCTAGGGCAGCCGTGGGTATTGCTGCTGGGGGTGTTGCTGTTGTTTGCGGCGCTGGTACGGGCTGTGGGGCTGCAAGCGGCCCCCACGGCGGGCAATTACCAGACGTCGGTGCTGCTGGTGCTGCTGTTGGCGCTGGCCTCGGCCACGGGGGCGCTGGCGCTGTACGGGCACTTTGAAAAGCAGCTGCTGCTCGATAAGCAGCAAATTGCCAGTAACTTGTTGGTTGATAATGACCTCCAGGGCGAGTTTCTGCTGGGCGAGCGAATTCAGGAAATTGCCGCTGACCCGTTTGTTCGGCGTTCCTTGCTCAGCGCGTTCAGCCAACCGGAGAATATCCGGCGGCGCGTGGCCCGGCAGTACCTCGGCGCTTATTTCGACAAATACGAAAGCAGCATCAGCCTCTACGATGCGGCCGGCCAACCCCTTGGTCGTGGTGAGCGCACCCCCTCGCTGGCGGCCTTGCAGGCTTATTTGCAAAAAAATGCCACCCAAACTGACCAGCCCGGCATCTACCTGCTACGCTCGGCTAATTCGTTTAGCTCGCGGCGCTACCTGGCGCTGGCCACGGTGGGGGCCCCGGCGGGCGGCGTCGGTCCGGTGCTGGGCACGGTGCGCGTGGAGTTGACTCTGAAGAAGCTAAGCGCTTACAGCGTATTGCCGGAATTGTTGGTTGACCAAAAGTTCTCCGAACCCGGCATGGCTACCCAGCTCAGCTACGCGGGCTACGACCACGGCCAGCTGGTGTACAGCGAAGGCGATTTCGATTACGGTAATGACTTTATGCCGGCGCGCTTGCAGGAGCCGCGCCTCTACAGTGGCGGCGTGGTGGTAAATGGCTTCCATCACCTGGCCGTGCGCGGCTCGGCCGGCCGCACGGTGGTGGTGACGACGGCCACTTACTCTTTGGCGGATTGGCTGGCCAATTTTTCCTTCCAGTTTCTGTCGGGGGCAATTTTCTGGCTGCTGCTGAGCAGCTTGTATCTGCTGGTGCGCGGCTCGGAAGCCCGGCGGCTCCGGCTCAATTTCAGCACCCGTATTCAGCTGCTGCTCAACGCGGGCATTGTGATTCCGCTACTGGTGGTGAGCGTGGCCACGGCCAGCCAGCTTATTGCCGCCTACCAGCGCGACTTGGCCAAAGCCTACGAGCGCCGCGGCCAGTTGGCCCTCGAAAGCCTGCGCCGCCGCCAGAACCTGCTGGGCGACTCGACCCGCCAGTCGCGCCTGTTGAGCGTGGTGCGCAACGTGGCCACACTCACCGAGACCGACCTGAACTTATACGATGCGCGCGGCGAACTCCTGGCCAGCAGCCAGCCGCTCATTTTCGAGGCGGGCCTGCTGGGGCCGCTGCTAAACCCTCAGGCCGTGGTGGCCCTGCGCGAGCGCGGCCAGCAGCGGGCCCTGCTCACGGAGCAGGCGGGTTCTTTGTCATTCAATGCCTTGTACCTGCCGCTTCGTGCCTCCAGCGGCAGCGTGGCGGGGCTGATTCGCGGACAGTCGGGCGGTGCCGCCGCAGCGGCCGATTCAAGCACTGCCGCTGTGCTGGCCGAGCTGCCCGGCACTGCCGACGAGTCGGCGGCCGCTACTGGCCCCATTGTCGGCTACGTGGGGATTCCGTTTTTCGACTCGGAGAAAGAGTTGAATACCAAGCTGACGGAACTGTTTACGACTATTCTTAACATCTTCACACTGCTGTTTCTGCTGTTCCTGGGGCTGGCTTTTGTGGCGGCCCGGCAGCTCACGGCCCCCCTCAAGCTCATCGCCGAGAAGCTGACCCACACCACCCTAACGGGCGAAAACGAGCTGTTGACCTACCAATCCTCCGATGACGAAATCGGCCTGCTGGTGCGCGAGTACAATACTATGCTTACCAAGCTCGAGGCCAGCAAGCAAGAGCTGGCCGCCCAGGAAAAAGAAGCTGCCTGGCGCGAAATGGCCCGGCAGGTAGCCCACGAAATCAAGAATCCGCTCACGCCCATGAAGCTGAGCCTCCAGTTCTTACAGAAAGCCATCAACGAGCGCCGCCCCAACGCCGAGGAGCTCATCGGCCGCATTTCTCAAACGCTCATCACCCAAATCGACGTGCTGAGCGACATTGCCACCAGCTTCAGCACCTTCACCAACCTGCCCACCATGCGTCCCGAGCGCCTCGACGTGGCGCCCATCCTGCGGCGCTGCACCGGCCTGCACCAGCCCGACGCCGCCGACGGCTCCCTGGATTTGAGCCTGCCCGACGATGCCGATACCTGCCGCTACGTCGTCTTTGCTGATGAAAACCTGCTGGTGCGCACTTTCAACAACCTGCTTATCAATGCCCGGCAGGCCGTGCCCGCCGACCGGATTCCGCACATTGCGGTGGCGCTGGAGACGGTGGGCGCGGGCAGTGTGCGCGTCACCATCCGCGACAACGGCGCCGGCATTCCCGAGGAAGTGCAGGAAAAAGTATTCGTGCCCAATTTCACCACCAAGGAAAGCGGCTCCGGCATCGGGCTGGCGGTGGCCAAGCGCGGCATCGAAAGCGCCGGCGGCAAAATATGGTTTGAGACGGTAGTGGGGGAGGGGACGACGTTTTTTATTGAGCTGCCGCTGGCAGGATAAGGCCTTATTCAGCAAATATTTCTTCCCATTCCAGCGCCAGACCTGGCAGCGTAGCCACGGGCACCGGGCCGGGCTCAGCGTACTCGGCCGATAGACGGTATTGCCCATTGTCAAGTACGTAAATGGCCACCGATTTTAAGCCCGGATACACTATCCAGTATTCGCTTACGCCGCTTTCCTCATAGAGGTCGAACTTAGTTTTGGTATCGCGGCTGGTATTGCCCGGCGACACGATTTCTACAATCCAGTCGGGCGCACCCAGGCAGCCACGGTCGTCAAGCTTGCTGCGGTCGCACACTACGAAAATGTCAGGTTGCACGACGGTGGTAATCTGCTGGTCGCTGTTGCCGCCGTTGGTGGTCAGGCGTACATCGAAGGGAGCAACAAATGCCTGACCGATACTGCCCTTAAGATACTGGCGTATGATATTGGTAATAGTTGACAACACCACCTGGTGCAACTGTTGCCACTTTAGCATGTTGGCATAAGAGAAAGTCCGGTCTAAGTCGAACTGACGACGGGTAGCGACTGTCATAGCAAACGGCTAGGGTGATACGTAAAGTTAACCCCCGGCCCACTAATTGCGCGGGCACGAAAAGCCCCTTCGCTGCGTTGTGGCCCTGCCGTTCCCGACCTTTACTGCATGATTCGTCGCTACCGTCTGTGCTTCCCCTTCGTGGGCCTGCTCATCGCGGCACTGACGATGCTAGCCGAACCAGCCCGGGCGCAGCAGAAACCCGCCGCCTTGGCCGAAACCGCGCCGCCCAGCACCCGTCGCTGCCGCTACCTGCGCCTGACGCCCGGCCGTGACACCACCAGCTTTGCCCTCACCGATTCCCTGACCATCGTGCCCTCGTCGGTGACGGCCAATGGCCGCTCGGTGGCTTACGACCCGCGCACCGACCGCTACCAGTTCCTGCGCAACGGCGATAAAATTGATTCGGTACTGCTCTGCTACCGGGTGCTGCCTCTGCGCCTCACCGCTCCACGCTACCGCCGGCCCCAGAGTCTGATTGACAGCCTCGACTTCGGCCGACGCGTGTTTACGATGGAAGATTTCTCGGTAAAGGAGCAGATTCTGAGCACGCCGGGCATCAGCAAAACGGGTAACCTGGCGCGGGGCATCAGCTTCGGCAATACGCAGAACGTGTTCGTGAACTCGGCCCTGAACCTGCAGCTGGAGGGCAAGCTCTCGGATAACATCCAGCTCACGGCGGCTATTTCGGACCAGAGCGTGCCCTTCCAGCCGGAGGGCAATACCCAGAGCCTGCAGCAGTTCGATAGAATATATATCACGCTCATCAACCCGACCTGGAACCTGACGGCCGGCGACGTGGTGCTGCGCAACAAGCCCGACTACTTCCTGCGCTATTACAAAAACATCCAGGGCGCGGCGGCCGAGGCCAACTTCGGGCCGCCCATCCTGGGCCTGGGCGGAGGCGCTACGCAGGGCGTAGCGAACAACACGTTCCTGCAAAACGGCCTGGTGATGACGCCCGGCAGCACCACCGCGCCCTCGTCGCTGAACCCGCCCGCCGTGAGCCAGCCCCAGCTCACGGACCCCAACCGCCCCCTGGGCGGCACCGGCGGCCTAGGCGAAAAAAGCGAAACCAGCGCCGCCGTGCCCGGTGCCGCCGGGGCGGGCGCGCCGCTGCGCAGCAACACCATCAACTCGGTGTTCGGCAAATGGCGCTCCTCCACCACGGTGGCGGGCGGCGTGGCCAAGGGCAAGTTTGCCAGCATCGACATTGCGCCCATCGAGAACGTGCAGGGGCCCTACCGCCTGACCGGGCCCAATGGCGAGCAGTTTATCATCGTGCTGGCCAACTCGGAGAAGGTGTACCTCGACGGCCGCCTGCAAACCCGGGGCTTCGACGCCGACTACACCATCGACTACAACCTGGCCGAGGTGACCTTCACGCCGCGCCACCTCATCACCCGCAACTCGCGCCTGAAGGTCGATTTCGAGTATTCCGACCTCAACTACGCCCGCTCGCTCTACGCCATCAGCCACTACCAGCAGCAGAACCGGCTGAGCGTGCGCGCCAATTTCTACCAGGAGGCCGACAACCCCGACAACGCCACCAACCTCAACCTCAACGACACCGACCGCGTGGTGCTGCGCCGGGCCGGCAACGTGGGCGTGGCCGAAACGGCCGGTGGCGAGCTGGGCGCTTATAACCGCACCGTAGTGCAGTATAACCAGGACCCGGTCACGAAGGCTTTCACCTACCCGCCCGACTCGACGCGGGACGTCTACAACGTGCGCTTCACCGACGTGGGGCAGGGCCTGGGCGACTACGAGCTAAGCACGACCGAGCTGAACGTGAACGGCCGCGTGTACAGCTACGTGGGCCCCAACCTGGGCCGCTACCGGCCGGTGCGCCGCATCCCCACGCCGCTGCTCAAGCGCATGGTGGCGGGCGGCGTGAGCTTCCGGGTAGACAGCAGCACGACGGTATTCGTGGATGCGGCCGGCTCGCGGCTGGAGCGCAACCGGTTTTCGGACGCTGCCGACCAGGGCAGCGCCGTGCGCGTGGGCTATGCCATGCAGGATAGGCGCATCCGCGGCATCGGCCTGCTGAAAAACTACCGCCTGCGCTCGACGCTCGATTACGAGTACACGACCGAAAAATTCGCGCCCATCGACCGTTACCGCGACATCGAATTCGACCGCAACTGGAGCACGACCAGCACCACCACCGGCACCACCGCCCGCGAAGACAATATCCTAAACTTCAGCGTGGGCGTGGTAAAGGATGCCAACAACAGTTTCAACTACCGCCTGAGCCGCCGCTTCCGCCCCGGCGAGGTAAACGGCCTGCAGCACTGGCTCGACGGCGCCCAGAAGCTGGGCAACCTGGAGCTGCGCGGCTCGCTGTTTCTGCTCAATTCGGAGGCCGGACGCTTCCACTCCGACTGGGCCCGGGGCGAGGCCACCGGCCGCTTCGTGAGCGGCCGCATCGTGCCCGGCTACACCTACCGCTTCGACAAAAACCGCGTGCAGGCTGCCCGCAGCGACACCGTGCGCTCGGCCAATTACTTCGACGAGCACAACGTGTTCATCGAAAGCCGCGACTCGGCCCGCACCAGCTTCCGCCTCGATTACAGCTACCGCCGCGACCAGGCCCCCACCGCCGAGCAAACCGCCCTGGCCCTGCGCGGCGAGGCCCAGACCTGGCAGGGTACCCTGGCCTCGCGCATCGGCAAAACCCAGGATATTCGCCTGCTGGCCACTTACCGCGACCTCGCGGCCCGCGACTCGGCCCGCGCCCGCACCGTGCTCGGCCAACTTAGCTACAACGTGGGGCTGCTGCAAAACCAGATTCGCTCGGAGCTGACCTACAGCGTGGCCACCGGCCGCGAGCAAAAGCGCGACTACTCCTTCCTGGCCGTGCCCGCCGGCCAGGGCACCCACTACTACGTGGACACCAACGGCGACGGCCGCCAGCAAAAAGAAGAGTTCTTCGAGGCCCAAACCGCTGACGCGCAGTTCCGCACCTACATCAAAGTGTACCTCACCACCGCCGATTACGTGCTGGCCTTCACCAACCGCCTCAGCTACCGCCTCACCACGGCCGCCCCGCGCGGCTGGCGCGAAGCCGGGGGCTGGAAGGCCGCCGCCTCGCGCTTCGCCACCCTCACCAGCATCACCGTCGACCGCCGCACCACTGATACCGACCTCACCTCGCGCCTCAACCCCTTGAGCTATGACAAGGAATCGGACCAGCTGCTGGCGTTTAATCAGCTCTTTCGCAATACGCTTTACTTCAACCGCTCCAATCCCATCTTCGGCTCGGAGCTGACCTTGCAGCAAAACCAGCAGAAAACGCTGCTCTCGCAGGGCTCCGATTTGCGCAACTTCACCACCCAAAGTTTGCTGGTGCGGCGCACGCTGTCCACCACCTTCACCGGCCGCCTCACCGGCACCCGCGAAATCCGCGAGGCGGCCAGCACCTACCTGGCCACCCGCAACTACCGCCTGCTGCTCTACACCGCCCAGCCCGAAATCAGCTACCAGCCCGTCACGGCCCTGCGCCTCACCGCCACCTACCTGCACACCACCAAGCGCAACACCTACGCCGAAGACACCACGGGCACCCGCGGCACCTTCGACGAGCTGGGCCTCGAAGCCCGCCTTAGCCAGGTGGGCAAGCGCACCATCACGGCCACCGCCCGCTACGCCGGCGTCACCTTCGTGGGCGAGCAAAACTCCGTCGTGGGCCTCGAAATCCTCAACGCCCTACGCCCCGGCGCCAACTACACCTGGAACCTCAACGTGGAGCAGCGCCTCAGCAACGGCCTCAACATCACCGTGGCCTACGACGGCCGTAAGGCCAATGGGGTGAAGATTGTGCACACCGGCCGCATGCAGGTGGCGGTGCTGTTTTAGGCTGTTGGGAATACAGGTACTTTTCCAGTAAGTCCCCACATTTTCCAAATTTGGCCATAAGCGCATAATTCTTTATCAGAGCTTCTTTCCCATGGATTTTCTATGCACCTAGTGTCTGTGTAATCGGGAATTCCCTTCTCATTACACATCTCACTACAGAATACTCGCATCTTACATGACCTTTGTTTTCCCAAGAATAATAAGTATATCTGATGAAGTGCCCAGAAAAGGTCAACTCTTATTGTTTTTGAATTTAGAGCGGGTATTTCTGATGTATCACCCAAATGAAAAAACATGTCGTCAGAATTATTCGTGGTTATAGGAGAGCCAATAATATTGAGCAAATCAGCAAAATGATTATTGTTCCTTAAGTCGCCCGCTTGTAATAGGTCAATCAAAAAAAAGTACCTGTTCAGTCTAACACTGACAGCATTATAAATTAATAAATTAGCCCATTGTCTATTATTGTCAAAAATGTCGGCGGTAAATAAATCTTGTAAATACTGTCTTGCTTTATTTCCAGTATCAATAAGAAGTTGAACGGCGTCTTTTTCTTTGCCTTCGTGGGTGATTTTAATTCTAGCTAAGAAATTATAGACTTCTCTAGGTGATGATGGTATAAAATTTTCATTTTTCATGAGGTATAATATGTCAAAGAATGCAAGTGCAGGGTGATACATCATAAGGCTGACCTCACAAAGGGCAAATACATTTAGTCGGTCTACAGTAAGTTGTGGATATATTTTTTGCGTTACAAGTTCGGCTGAGTTATAAAGAAAATTGTTTACACCAATAAGACTTGGGAACATTAAGTCCTCTGCTATGTAAGCCATGCTTTCCATTATGCATGTCGCTCCAAAGTCATAAGGCTCGTTACTGTTACTAAAGGTGACTTGAATTTTTTTAAGACAATTCCCTAGATTCATTGGGTCAGGAACAATAGAATCTACTCGATTGATATCCTGTATTTGATTAGAAGAAATGGAGCCAATGTTATGGGACATGCCTTGGTAAACACTATAAGAATCAAGGTTGAATCTAATGCCATACAAGTCGCTAATGGGCTCAATGGGGACATTGAACTCGGAAGATGTGCTATTCCTTACGACTTCATTGGCGTATTTGATGTAGTTGATGATTATGCATGAATGAAGTAGTCCATAAGTTGTTGTTGTGTTTTGCAAAAAATGGATGTACTCGTGGAAGTAAAAACAGAGTTCAATATCTGTTAGGTTGGCCAAATCATCTAAAGAATTGTCGCATCCAACATGCATTTTGAAAAAAGTAGGATTGTATGTGCCGCCAGCTGAAAAGAGTTTTTGTTCTAGGAATTCCATATGCTGTGTAAGTAAAATGGATTAAACAAA
The DNA here is from genome assembly GCF_030580865.1 of Hymenobacter aranciens. Lineage (GTDB taxonomy): Bacteria > Bacteroidota > Bacteroidia > Cytophagales > Hymenobacteraceae > Hymenobacter > Hymenobacter aranciens. The sequence goes on from NZ_JAUQSY010000015.1 coordinate 66,128, forward strand.
AAAGGAAGTGGCTGCATTGCAACCACTTCCTTCGCTCTACGCCCCCGGCGTCTCCCGCGGCCCCTCCTGCCCCCCGCGCCGCACCACCTTGGCCGCCGCCCGAAACAAGTCGTACACGTCGGCCTCGTCCTCATCGTCCTGATACAGCGCGAAGAACACCGCCAGCGCCTTCTTAATCCGCTCATTGTCCTTAATCAGCCGCTCCAGCATCTGGCGGCCGGTGCTGCCGTCGTTGTCGGTTTCGCGGCCGTCTACCAGTGAGTCATTGTACTGCTTCAGTAAGCCCTCGGCCTGCGCGTTCAGCGCCTGGGGGTAGCGGCGCCTCACCAACGCCTCGGCCAGCGGCGCGCCCAGGTCGAGCAGGCGGCGCGCCTCCTCAGCAAACGTGGTGCCGCCCAGGTGCCGCCGCAGCGCGCTCGGACGGTCGGGCAGGCGTGCAATCAAGTCCGTATTATTGGTGCTGAGGCCCTCCGCCCGCAAGCCGCGTATCAGGCGCAACAGGATGTCGGTGAGCTGCCCGCGCAGGCCGCGCGTGCGCCCGCTGCTGTCAGTGGCATCGGCTCCCAGCACTTGCTGCACCACGCCGTTCACCTTGGTTTGGTTGGCAGCCAGGCGGGCCCGAAGCGGGGCCACATCCGTTTCGATGTCGGTGTAGCGGCCCAGCTTGCTGTTCAGAAAGCCGAGGAGCGAGTTGTCGCGTCGATTGCGCGACTCAATGAGGTCATTCTTCATAAAAACAGAAGGTAAAGGTGGGAAATTCGTGGGCTAATGTACAGAAAGTTGCAGTATAACCAAACGGCAACCGCTTGCACTGTCCTCTTTTTTAAGTTGCCGCCGGTTTCCACTGCCCAACCAGGCTGTACAACCCGTGGGCAGCGCGGCCACGGCCCTCCTTTTCGGTGCCACCGCCCAACCGCTGCCGCCACCGCCCAACTTCTCATTCCCACGGCCCAACTGCCGCCGCCACCGCCCAACCGGACGTTGCCACGGCCCAACTTTGTCAATCCAACGCATGCGCACCGTTGCCACCACCCAACCTGTGCCTGCCACCGCCCAACCGACCCATACAACACTCAACCGGCCAATACAACGCTCAACCGACCCCCGCCAACTACCAGCCCCGTCGTAGTTTTACAACTCGCCTTGCCTACCGCTCAGCTATGACGTCCGTGCCCACTCCCGCCGCTTCCTCTGACGACGACCTGCTAACCGCCCTGCTCGACGTGTCGCTGACCGGCGTCATCCTGTTCCGGCCCGTGTACGCCGCCGACGGCCGCACCATCCGCGACCTCGCCTATGACTACCTCAACCCCAGCGCCCAGCGCATGCTGGCCCTGCCCGAGCGCCCCACCGATACCTTCCTCACGCTCTACCCGAGCGCCATCGAGGCCGGCATTTTCGCCTTCTACCGCGACACCTTCCTGAGCGGCGAGGCCGGCCGCTACAACGTCAACTACCAGCACGACGGCCTCGACAACTACTTCCACCTCGCCGCCCGGCGCAGCGGCGGGCAGCTGGTGGTGAGCTTCACCGACACCGCCGACCACGACCGCACCGCCGCCGAGCACGCCCTGCGCGAGAGCCAGGCCCGCGAGCGCGCCGCCTGGGCCGAGGCCGAGCGCCAGCGCCAGCAGCTCTACCGCATGTTCGAGCAGGCCCCGGCCATGATTTGCATCTTCGACGGCCCGCAGCACGTCTTCCAGTTCGTCAATCCGCCCTACCAGGCCCTGGTCGGCGACCGGCCCATCATCGGCAAGCCCATTGCCGAAGCCATGCCCGAGCTGGCCGGCCAGCCCATCTTCGCCCTGCTCGACCGCGTCTACCAAACCGGCGAACCCTTCTTCGCCACCGAGATGCTCGTGCAGCTCGACCACCACAACGAAGGCCTGCAGAACCTCGAAAAGCGCTACTACAACTTCACCTACCAGGCCCGCCGCGACGCCCAGGGCACCATCGACGGCATCCTCGTCTTCGCCTACGAAGTAACCCCGCAGGTAGTGGCCCGCCAGCAAACCCAGCTCCTCAACGACGAGCTGGCCCGCACCAACGAAGCCCTCGAAGCCCGCGTCGCCGAGCGCACCCGCTCGGCCCAGCAGGCCCAGGCCGAAGCCGAGCGCCAGCGCGCCCGCCTCGAACGCTTCTTCATGCAGGCCCCGGCCGGCATCTGCATTCTCGACGGGCCGGAGATGGTGTTTGAGCTGGTAAACCCCGGCTACCAGCAGATTTTCCCGACCCGCCAGCTCCAGGGCCTGCCCATCCTGGCGGCCATGCCCGAAATCGCCGACCAGCCCGTGTACGCCATGCTGCGCCGGGTGTATGCCAGCGGCCGCACCAACGAGGAGCAGGAGGAACTCGTCCAGTTTACCCGCCCCGAGGACGGGGTGGTCGAAGACCGGTATTTCAACTTCATCCAGCAGGCCCGCTACGACGAAGCCGGCCAGATTGATGGCCTGCTAGTGTTTGTGTTTGAGGTGACGTCCTCGGTGCAGGCCCGCCTGCGCAACGAAGCCCTGCAAGCCGAGCTGCTCGCCAGCGCCCAGCGCCTCGTGCAGGAGCGCGAAACCTACTACCAGGTGTTCGAGCAAACCCCGGCCGCGCTGGCCATCCTGCGCGGCCCCGAGCACCGCATGGAATACTTCAACGAAGCCTACCAGCAGCTCTTCCCCGACCGCCGCATGCACGGCCGCACCATCGCCGAAATGCAGCCCGAATCCAGCGAGCAAGGCTTCGTGGCCCTGCTCGACCGCGTGTACCAGACCGGCGAAACCTACTACGGCAACGAGCTGCCCCTCAGCGTAGCCCAGCCTGACGGCCAGCCGCCCCGCACGTTCTATTTCAACTTCACCTACCAGCCCTTCCGCGAAGCCGGCGCCGTCGTCGGCATCTCCGTCTTTGCCTACGACGTCACCGGCCAGACCCTGGCCCGCCAGCAGCGCGCCCAGCAGCAGCGCCAGCTCAACGACCTGTTCGAGCAGGCCCCGGTGGCCATCTGCGTGTTCGAAGGCGAGGAGTATCAGCTGGAGGTCCTCAACTCAGAAATGGGCGCCCTCCTGGGCTACTCGCCCGCGCAAGTGGTCGGCCAGCCGTTTTTCGAGGCCCTGCCCGAGCTTGGCGGCCAGGGCCTGCGCGAGCTGCTCGACGAGGTGCGGCGCACCGGCGTGCCCTTCGTGGCCCACGAGCGCGAAATAAAGACGGCCCAGCACCAGCCCGGCGAAACCGGCTTCTACGACTTCGTCTACCAGCCGCTGCGCCAGCCCGATGGCCGCTTTACCAGCGTGATAGTAGTGGCCAACGACGTAACGGAGCAGGTGCTGGCCCGCCGCCAGGTGCAGGAGCTCAACGAAGAGCTGGCCGTCATCAACGAAGAGCTGGCCGCCACCAACGAGGAGCTGCAGGCTTCCAATGACGAGCTCGGCAGCACCAACAACCGCCTCACCCGCACCAACGCCGACCTCGATACCTTCGTCTACACCGCCAGCCACGACCTCAAAGCGCCCATTACCAACATCGAAGGCCTGCTGCACACCCTCCTCGCCGAGCTGCCGCCCACCAACCGTCCCGGCGATGTCAATATGATTCTGGACCTCATGCAGGGCGCCGTGGACCGTTTCCGCACTACCATCGGCCACCTCACCGACGTCTCGCGGGTGCAGCAAGCCCAGGACTACCACCCCGAGCCCGTGCGCCTGGCCGACGTCATCCGCGACGTGCGCCTCGACCTGGCGCCGATGCTGGCCGAAACCAGCGCCACGCTGCTGGTCGACGTCGAGGCCTGCCCCACCGTGTCCTTCTCCGTCAAGAATCTGCGCTCCATCATCTACAACCTCGTCAGCAACGCCCTCAAATACCGCCACCCCGACCGCCACCCCGAAATACGCATCACCTGCCGCCCCGGCGCCGACTACACCGCCCTGCTTGTGGCGGACAACGGCCTCGGCATCACGGCGGCGCAGCAGCCGCGGATATTCAGCATGTTCCAGCGCTTCCATACCCACGTCGAAGGGTCCGGTATCGGGCTCTACATGGTGAAGAAAATGGTGGGCAACGCCGGCGGCTACATCGTCGTGGACAGTGCATTGGGCGAAGGCTCCACTTTTTCAATCTTTTTTCCGCGTTAATTACCTACCTTTTTGCGTGAAGTACGTATTGTCAGCCTGACCCCCTTACTGCGTTCACCAGAGAGGTAGTCGGCCGTTTCATGCAAAAGCTCTCCTCTGTCCTGCTCGTCGACGACGACCCAACCACCAACTACCTCAATCGTAAGCTGCTGGAACGCTTGGCCGTTACCGATGTAATCGAAGTAGCACAGGATGGTCAGCAGGCCCTCAGCCTCTTGCTGGACCGCTGCCGGCAGGCGGCGCCCGTCGCCACGCCCGCCCTGCTGTTGCTGGACGTGAAAATGCCCGTCATGGACGGTTTCGAATTTCTGGCCGCCTACGAGCAGTTGCCGCTCGACTGCCAGCAGCGCGTCGTTATCGTGGTGCTTACCACATCGTTGCACCCGCAGGATGTGCAGCGCATGGAGCAGCTGCCCATTGCCGGCTTCCTGAGCAAGCCGCTCACGCAGGAAAAAATCAGCCAGGTAATCCAGGAGCATTTCCCCGCCCCGGCCGCCAACTAGCGCCGCCGCACGCTCTGTCCCAGGCGTCGGGCCAGGCCCGCCGTCAGCTCGCGCTGCTTGAAACACAGCGGCAGCTCCACCCCCGCCCGGAAGGCCCGCACCGTGATTTCAGCGCAGGCGCGGGCGTCGCTCAGGGCGTCGTGGTGGTCGAGCTCCAGCTGGAAGTAATCGGCTAAGACATTGAGCCGGTGGCTGCCCAGCTGCGGCCACACGGCCTTGGCCAGCTTTACCGAGCACAAACTGTGAAACGACGGAATGGGCACCCCAAAATCGCGGCAGCTGTATTCGAGCACGCTCACATCGAAGGCCGAGTTGTGCGCCACCACCGCCTGCTCGTGCAGGTAGGGCAGGAGCTCGGGCCATATTTCGGCCAGCGTCGGCGCGTCGCGCAGCTGCTCCAGCGCAATGCCATGCACCTGGTAGTTACGCCAATCCACGCGCAGCTCGCGGGGGCGCAGCAGGGTTTCGTAAGCCTCCACAATCTGGCCGCCGCGTACCCGCACCACCCCCACAGCGCAGGCGCTGGCGCGCTGCTCGTTGGCAGTTTCGAAGTCAATGGCCGTGAAATCAAGCGAGGCCAGGGCGCGGGTAAGGGCAGTTTTCATAGCACAAAGGTAGGCTAGCGGGGCAGCTGGAGCTTGCCTGACGGCAACCTACGGTTCGCGCTAGCCTTATATCCCCGCCAGCTTACGCGCCGCCTTCACAATAGCCAGCTCTGCTTGCCCGGCCGGTTTCTGCGCGTCATCCAAGGTGGCCTTGGCGCCCGCTACCCATCTTGCGGGGGCCGTCTGTCCTTTTTCCAGCTGCACCAGGCGCTCCAGCAGCAGCTTCGAGACGGCCGTGAGGCGGCTCGACAGCGGCGCATACTCGCCCAAAGCCGGGTTGAGGGCCAGTATCGGCGTCAGGCTGGTTTCGTTGGCCTGCCACAGTAGCAGTTGCGTCCGCAAGCTCATTAGCTGTCGTTGCCGCCCGGCGCCCGTCTGCAACGGCCCGCCGCCCGCCACCACGCTATCCACGAGCATCGCAAAGCGCCGCGCCACTTCTGACTCAGCCGGTGCGGCATCGACCAGCCGGTTGAGCGGCGTTTCGGTGGTGTATTTAAAGCCCTGGAAATGGCGCTTGTACTCCTTCACCGGCTCCAGCACCTCGGCCAGCGTGCGCAATGGTGCGGCATCGAAGGGCACGGCCATTTGCTGCAGCAGCAGCGGCGGTACCCGGCGGTGGCGCAGGCCCAGCCGGTCCAGTTCGACCGAGACGACGTTCAGCCGCCGGTACATGTCGGGCACGTCCTGCGTAGCCGCCTGCGCCGACCACAGCCGCTCGGCCACCGCCGCCGCCCGCGGCCAGATGCGCGAGTCCACCATCACCGAATCGGCAAATTCGGCCCACATGGTGGCCTCGCCACCCAGCACCAACCGCTGCTGCTCCGGCGTGAGGGTGGTGCCCGCCGGCAGCGGGTCGTTGGTGTAATGCGTGGCGGCCGGGAAGTTAAGGTCGATGTAATAACCGTTTGACAGGATGGTGGGGTGGCCCAGCTGCACGGCCTGGGTCACGCCCTTCTTGCCGCTCCAGCTCTGGATAACTACTTCCTTGGGCAAGTCGGCCCCCAGAATTTCATCCCAGCCCACCATAATTTTCCCATTGCGCTGCAGCGTGGGCAGAATGCGACGGTTGAAATACGTTTGCAGCCGGTGCTTGTCCACAGTCTGGCTGTCGGCCTTAAACATGCGATGCTCGCGCATAAAGCTCACAATGCGCGGGTTGCGCCGCCATTGCCGCCCGTCATTCTCATCGCCGCCCACATGGAAATAGGGGTCAGGGAACAGCCCGCTCATCTCCGTCAGCAGCGAATCGAGCATGGTGTAAGTCGATTCGCGGGTGGGGTCGATGGCAATGTTGAGCACGCCCCAGCGCACCGGCAGGGTCTTGACGGAGTCGTTGCTGGCCAAGCGCGGATAAGCCGTCACCAGCGCCCCGGCGTGCCCCGGTAGGTCGAACTCCGGCACTACCCGAATGCCCCGCGCCGCCGCGTAGCGCACCACCTCGCGCACCTCGGCCTGGGTGTAGTAGCCGTTGGCGCCGGCCACCGTGTGCAGGCGCGGAAACAGGCGGCTTTCCACCCGCCAGCCCTGGTCGTCGCACAAGTGCCAGTGCAGCACGTTGAGCTTCACTGCCGCCATGCCGTCCAGGTTGCGCTTGATGACGGGCAGCGGCATGAAGTGCCGGGCCGCGTCCATCAGCAGCCCGCGCCAGGCAAAGCGCGGCTGGTCCCGAATGTCAACCTCGGGCAGGTAGCGCAGCTTTTTTTCGGTAACGGGCAGTTGGCGCAAGGTCGCCAGCGCCCGCAGCACCCCCAGACTGGTCGGCGCATCGATGCTCACGCCCATCGGCGTCACGCGCAGCGAATAGCGCTCTTCGTCAAGTTTTTCCGGCAAGCCCACGCGGCCGTAGCGAATCTGCAGCAGCGGCCCGCTGACCGGCTTGCCTGGTCCCTGAATGAAAGTGAGGGCCTGTTCGGCGGCTTTGCGCAGGTTGGAGTCGGCAGTGGCGGGCAGCTCCAGGCGCAACTGGGTTTTCAGGTTCAGGCGGCCCTTGCCCCAACTCATTTCCGTGGGCGCGGGCAGCAGGTTGTGCGCCTTGGCCGAGCAGGAAAAAAGCAGGCAGAGCAGAAAAAAATTTCCGCCGAGGCGCGCCGGGGAAAGCCGCCGAGGTGCGCTGAAGATGCTTTGAAGACCTTTGCGAACCGCGGCGTTGACCTTGGCGAACCTCTGCGTGAAATCTGTCATATTAATCCCCGGGCTTTAAATTCCAGATACTTATTAATGGTATTCACCGTCAAATCCTGCGGTGCCGTGAGCAGCGAGTAGATGCCGTAGCGCTGCAATTCGAGTACAATTTGCCGCTTTTCCTGCGCAAATTTCTCGGCGATGGTTTGGTTGTACACGTCCTCGGTCGAGCTGGCCGGCGTGTCGAGGTAGGTGCGCAGCTCGGTGTTTTCGAAGAATACCACCAGCAGCAAATGGTCCTTGCTCAGGCGGCGCAGGTAAGGCAACTGCCGCTGCATACTGTGCAGGGTTTCGAAGTTGGTGAAGAGAATCAGCAGGCTGCGCTGCTTGATTTTGGCCCGCACGGTGGCGTAGAGTAGCTCGAAATCGGTTTCGAGGTACCTGGTTTTCTGGCGGTAGAGGATTTCCAGCAGCTTTAGCAGGTGGCCAGGGCGGCGGTCGGCGGCCAGCACGGCGCCAGGCCGGTTCGAGAACGTGACCAGGCCCGCCTTGTCGTGCTTGAGCAGCGCGATATTGCTCACCACCAGCGTGGCATTGATAGCGTAGTCGAGCAGGCTTAGCCCGTCGAAAGGCATGCGCATCACCCGGCCTTTGTCGATAAGGCAATATACCTGCTGGGCCCGCTCGTCCTGAAAGTGGTTCACCACCAGCGCGTCGGCGGCGCCGGTGCCGCTGCGCCGGGCCGTGGCTTTCCAGTTGATGCTGCGCGGGTCGTCGCCGGGCACGTAGGGCCGGATTTGCTCAAACTCCATGCTGTGCCCCACGCGACGGATGCGCTTGACGCCCACTTCCGTCAGCCGGTTGTGGATGGCCAGCAGCTCGTATTGCCGCATCTGCAGAAACGACGGGTACACCGGCACCACGCGCCCCTGCTCGTAGCGGAAGCGCCGCCGCAGCAGCCCCAGCGGCGAAGCCGCGTACACATTCAGCGCCCCAAACTCATACTCCCCGCGCTTCACCGGCCGCAGCTGGTAGTGAATCACCTGCGTTTCGCCGGCGCCAATGGCGGTTTTGAACAGCACATCGCGCCGCTGAAACTGGTGCGGAATCTCGTCAATCGTCTCCGTGCGCACCGGGAAGCGGTAGTGGTTTTCGAGAAAAATCCGCACGTCGTTTTCCGAGCCGTTGGCCAGCTTGTCGCCCAGCACGCGCCGGCCGAATACCGGGTTGAGCTGGCCTTTTACTGGCGCATACAGCAGCAGGGCATCCAGCAGCGTAAGCACCGTCAGCGCACCCAGGCTGATGTACATCGGTCCCAGCAGCCAGGGTAGGAAAAAGGCCACCACGAAGCCCACGATGAGGGCGACGAGGGTCAGGAAAAAGCGTTGCGTGAGGAAAATGGACAAAATGTGAAGTTAAAAGTTATCAGTTAAAAGTTGAAAAGGGTGGCTCATTTTCTTTAACTTGACTTATATCCTCATTGCGGGTAGATAAAATGATGGCAGCCAGCATCCTTTTTAACTCTTCAGCATTACCAATCAATGAATCAGCTAAACGGATATCAAGGCATTCGGTGTCGCGTAAGAGTCGCAGCCAATAATGTGTTTCGCGAGCTTCTTTGTAAGCAATGCTACACTTGGCGGCAAAATCACGCCTAGAAAACCCACCAGTAGCTTCCTCAATATTGGCTCCGATAGAAGTACCGCTACGTAGAAGCTGTTCTGCTAAAGCACGTGGCTGTTTCTGCTTGAGTAAAAGCTTATACAGTTTGACAATCCGCTGAGCGAAAGCGTAGCTCTTAAAAAGAACTGTGTTTTCAGCCGTCATGCTGTTTTAACTTTTAACTCTCAACTTTTAACTTTCTACCGTGGTACCTCGATAGTCTGGATAATCTGCTTCACCACCTCATCCGGCGTGCCGCCTTCCATCTCGCGCTCCGGCGTGAGCATGATGCGGTGGCGCAACACGCTCGGCGCCAGGAACTGCACGTCCTCCGGCGTCACGAAGTCGCGACCGCGCAGGGCGGCCAGGGCCTTGGCGCCATTCAGCAACGCCAGCGAGGCGCGGGGCGAAGCGCCCAGGTACAGGGCCTTGTGAGCGCGGGTTTGGCCCACGATTTTGGCGATGTATTCCAGGATATTGACTTCCACGCGCTGCTCGCGCACCTGCTGGCGCAGGGCCTGCAGGTCGGCCGCCGAGAGAATGGGCTGCACCACATTGAGGTCGGTGCCGCCGAAACCGACGTGGTGGCCCTGCAGAATCTGCACTTCCTCGGCCGTAGTCGGGTAGCCCACGTGCAGCTTGAAGAGGAAACGGTCGAGCTGGGCCTCGGGCAGGCGGTAGGTACCTTCCTGCTCCACGGGGTTTTGGGTGGCCAGCACCAGGAAAGGCTCGGTCATGCGGTAGGTGGTGCCGTCCTGGGTCACGGTGCGTTCCTCCATCACCTCAAACAGAGCCGCTTGCGTTTTTGCCGGGGCGCGGTTGATTTCGTCAATCAGCACCACGCTGGCGAAAATGGGACCGGGCCGGAACTCGAAGTCAGACTTGCTCTGCTGGAATACCGAAGTGCCCAGCACGTCCGACGGCATGAGGTCGGGCGTGAATTGAATGCGGCTGAAGGGCACTTCCAGCGTGCGAGCCAGTAGCTTTGCCATCAGGGTTTTGGCTACGCCGGGCACGCCTTCCAGCAGCACGTGGCCGTCGGCTAGCAGGGCGGTGAGCAGCAGTTCCAGCAAATCCTGCTGGCCCACGATAATTTTGCCGATTTCCTGCCGGATGGCCTCGGTGCGGGCCGTGAGGCGGGCAAAATTGGTGCGGGGGGCGAAGGAAACCTCGGCTGTTTCGGGCGCGGCGGGCGCTGGGTTTTCCGGGGTTGGGAGAGTGTTTTCGGGTTCCATGTCAGAATTGAAGGGCGGCGGCATTAGTTACCGGGCACGAGCGTGCCAGCGTAGCCGATAAAGGTTTGGGCAGTGGCCTCGTCGGCACAGGTCGCCAGCAGGCGATGGAGCACTTGACGGGCGTAGTCTTTAGAAAGTAATTGTTGATGATATAGTTGCAAGTCAGTCAGCAGCTCGGCCAACTGTGTCCAGTCGAGTTCATTCATCAGGTCTTTTTCTGCGGCACTGGCCTCGCGGGCAAACCGTTCGGCACGCCAATGGTACTTGATGAGCAGCTGCAAGTGGGGGAGCGTGAGCATGAGCCGGAAAGTTAGCGCGATTCGCGGCGGAAGTCGCTCAGCGCCCGGCTGAGGCGGAGCAGCTGCTGGTCGTTGAGCTGCGGGGCGGTGCGGGCAAAGTTGACCAGCCGCAGCAGCTCATCCACGCGGGAGCGGGGCAGGCCGGCCTTCTGGCTTAGTCGCTCACGGAAGTCCTCGTCGCTCAGGTCGGGGCTGGCTTCGTGGAAGCGGGTGCGCAGAAAATCAAGGAATAAGCCGACTTTTTTCTCCGCAATCAGCGCATGGTTGCTGCCCTGGCGGTAGAGCCCGGCCACGGTGCGGGTAAAAAGCAGCGTAGTATTAGGCAAAGGCTTGATGGTGGGAATGATGCGCTGCCGCCGCCGGGCATACACCACCACAAACAGCAGCGTGCCCAGCAGCGAGAGGTAGTACGCGGCCCGTAGGGCATCGTGGGCCAGCAGCACCCGCAGCAGCGACTGCTCGCCAATGGGACCCTGCTTCTGAAACTCATCCCACCAGGCCTGCCGGGCGGGCAGATAAGCCAGCGCCGCCGCTGCAAAGCTCTGCGTGCGGGGCCGCAACAGGTAATAATTGGTGAAAGCCCGCGGCACCGCGCAAATGTAAAAATGCCCCAGGCCGTGGTCGATTCGCACGTACACGGCGCGGCCCTGCTCGTCCGTAGCCAGCGTATTGCCCACGCGGCCTGAGTCAATCAGCAAGCGGCGGTCGGCGATGGTGCCGGGCAGGCGGTAGCGGGCGGCGGCCAGGGCCGGGTTGGTAAAGTGCAGCGTGACGGAGTCGGGAAGAACGAAGGTTTTGGGGCCGGTGTACTCGGCTCGTTCCGCCAGGCGGGTGTGTACGCCGAGGCTGTCGGCCAGCACGCTCCGGTAGTTGCCCAGATGCTCGGCCGCGATGAAAGCGTCGTTGCCAACGGCCACGTATTTCATAAGTGCCCGCGCATCGAGAGCGCTGGCTTCGAAGCTCTCGTTGACAAACAAGTAATTGGCATGCTCGGGCCGCACCGGAAACTCCACGCTGGCAATGGTGGCGGCGGCCTCGTCCGCGTCTTCTTCCACGCCGCCGGGGTTGGCGTTGGCGGAGTCGGCCGCGGCTACCTCGGCGGCCGAATCGGGCTCGGCGGCCAGGGCTTCGGCCATTGCCTCTTCCAGGCCGCGGCCGGTGAGCTGGCTGTAGATGGGCTGGCGCACCACGTCAATCAAGTCGGTGCCAAGCAGCTGGGGCAGTTGGTCGAAGAGTACAAACGTGCCGTAGGGAATTTTATCCTTGTTGATGTACGTCGGCTTCCAGTCTACCGGCTTGGGGCGGTTGTACTCCACCACCACGTAGCCCGCAAACAGCAGCGCTATCCCCAACAGATACAGGCGAAAAGTCGAAATCCGGGGCATCAGGCGGTGGGGGCGAGAGTAGAAGGGCGGCGGCCGTTGAGCGGCGCAGTTACGGCACGCTGGTCGGCGCGCACCTGCTGGTAGAGGGCGGCAGTGAGCGGCAGCTCGCCATACCACACGTACTCAAATTGCCGGGTGGCTTCGCGGAAGCTATTGCGCAACGCGCCATTGCTAAGCTCGTGCAAGTACGTCTGGTTGGTTTTGTCGGGTTGCCAGTTGATTAAGCCCTGGTCGGTGAGGGTTTTCAGTATGGCGAGGTAGCCCAGGCGCGTGGCCAGCCGGAAGTCGCCGGCTGCCTCCGCTTCGGCAATGCGGGTGGGAAAATCAACTTCGTGAATATTCTCGCCTGTCACATCGTAGGGCAAGGTGCTGCGGCGCGGCTTGCGGCCAAAAACGCCCCCGATGTCCACTTGCAGCAGCTTGAGCACGGCAAATACCAGAATGCCGGCGAGTGCTGCGTAAAAACCATATTTCCAGGTGGTACGGCCTTGCTTGGTGGACGAAATTTTGCCTAGCCACTCCCACAGCCAGTTCCAGAACCGCTCCCAGAAGCTCAATTCCGTCTTCGCCTCGCGGTATTGAAACTCGCGCTGGGCGGCCAGCTCCCGGAGCCGTTCGGCATCGGCCCGGCGCGGCGGCAGGGTAGTGCTACGGTCAACGGGCAAGGTTTGGGTGGGGGCCTCCCGGTCTTCAGCCAGGGTGCTGACGGCTAAGGTGTCGGTCTGCGCAGCCCGGGCTAGTGGCATTGCCAGCCCCAAGGCACAGCATAGCAGGCTGGCTCGCAGGAGCTTTTGGCGGTGATGCCGCTGGCCGCAACCGTGAATCATATTGTCGAAAGTACGGGGGCGCATTGTTTAGTATTCGCCCTCCTCGTCGGGGCGGTAGTAGGTGCCGCTCACCTCGGGGGCGGCGGTCTGCCCCAGGCTATCCACCAGCTGGCGCAGGCCGGTACCTTCTTTGCGCTCTACCAGGTTGAAATACTGAAACATAATGGCAAACAGTGGAATGACGTAAGTAAATGTCAGACCTATCGTGTAAAAGCTAGTGGTGATGATGCTGATAACGGGCGAGGTAAGGCCCGGCACTTTCAGCGCCTGCGCGAAGATGATACCGTACATCGGAATGGCGAAAATATAGGTAATAAACGACTGAATCATGCTGGAAATCATCAACAAGCCAAACGTCGACCACCATTTGCCCTGCACCAGATAAAAGCTCCGCCGCAGGGCCGTGCCGATGCTGACGTCCTCAATCAGAAGGATGGGGAAATAAAGCGACAGCGTGGTGCCAATCCACATGAATACCAGCACAACCAAGAAGAATATGCCGAACACAGAAAACGCCGCGCCAAAGTCGTTGCCACTTGCGGCCGCATTAATCATTCCAAACGACACAGCGCCGATACCACCCATTATCAGAATGCCGATGCCGGCGAATACCAGCCAGCTCAGCAGCATGCGGCCCAGCCGCGCACGCACGGCTGCCCACACCTGCGCTGGCTGCACTTCCTCGTCAGGCGGCGTCGCTAGCCGCACTCGCACGTAGCCGTATGCGGTGCTAATCAGCAACAACACGGCTACCGTAATGCCCAAAATAAACAGGCCGGTGCCCGATACCGCGCTGATAACTGTGCTGGTGTTGACATCGGGCGCTCCGCTGCTGCCCGCCTTGGGGGCCATCGACGTGATATTGCCAAACATCAGCCCCATGCCAATGCCCGAGAGCAAAGCCCCCGGCAGCACAAAATACGCCAGGCTCTTCAGCAGCGGCCGAAACTGGGAGCCGATAAACTCAAACGTGGCGTTGATTTTCGTGCTGAAGTCCCGCTCGCGGCGGAAGTCACTTTCGTGGGTAAAAGTCAGTTTCATTGCTGAATGTATGGTTCAGGTTTTTTGTCTGGTTCCAGGCGTCTTGGCCAAAATGACGGAAAATAATTCTGCTGGTGAATGGCTTATGCCGGCGAGTTGCCAAACTCGACCAGCTCTGCCCGACGGGCGTTATTGTCCGGGCTGCTTTCGCGTAGTCGCCGCGTCAACCGGATTGGGTAAACTACAAAATACCAGATGATAAATACTGCCGACAGACCAATGATACTCAGGCTGGCCAGCACGGGCATTTCGGTGTGGCGCGTCACGAAGCCTTCCAGGAAGCCCGCCACCACAAACACCGGCACCAACCCAATGGCCAGCTTCAGGCCGTCGCGGGCGGCGGCGCGAAAGGCTTCGGAGCGGCTGTAGGTGCCCGGAAACAGCAAGCCCCGCGCCATCACCAGCCCCGCGCCGCCAGCCAGCACGATAGCCGAAATTTCCAGCGTGCCGTGAATCCAGATGGTGAGCACCGAGGCCTGCAGCACGTGGTATTGGTAGAAAAAATACTGGAAAGCCCCCAGCATAACCCCGTTGGCAAACAGCATATAGATGGTACCCAGGCCGGCCGTGCTGCCCAGCGCATACGTAAATAAGGCCACCTTAACGTTGTTGGCGGTGATACCCAGGAACATTACGGTTTCATCCTCGCCTTTGTACACGGCCATCGGGTCGCCTTTGCGGATGTTGGCAATGGTGCGGTCGACGTATCCATCGCCCATCACCACCCGCACAAAGGAGTCATCATAGGCCGCCGACAAAGCGCCTACCAGGCAGAATACAAGAAATATAACTGCTGCTACCGCCAGCGTGCGGTGGTGCCGGGCCACCAGCAGCGGCAGTTCTACGACCCAGAAATGGCCGAAGCGCTGGGTGCCCTCGCGTTTGTTGGCGTAGAGGCGCTGATGCAGCTTGCCGGCCAGCGTATTAAGGTATGCCGTGGTGGGCGACTGCGGGTAAAACGTCTGGGCATAAGCCAAATCGTCGGTCAGGGCCACGAAGCGGGCGGCCAACTCGTCGGGGTTGCGGGCCGGCGTGCGCTCGTACTGCTGCCAACGCTCCTCATTCTGACGCAAAAAAACGGCTTCTCGCATGGGAAAGACTTGAAGCCCTAAAGGTAGGCAGGCAAGCGCCGCCCGTCCAACCAAATCGGGCCTTGGTAGTTCCATGGTGGCTGCCGTATTTTTCGGCTCTTTTTCACTCCCTGCCCTGCTGCATGAGCACCATCCGCGTTCACACTACCCAAAACGTCACGCTTGAATACGAAGTCGCTGGCCTCGGCGAGCGCATCGTGGCCGCCCTCGTCGATTATCTGATTATCGGGGCTTGGGTGGCTGCCTGCACGCTGCTGGTGGTGCTGCTGAAAATCAATGATAACGTTGCCATCACCATTGTATTCATTATAGCGGGTATTCCCTACGTGTTTTATGACCTGCTGTGTGAGGTTTTTTTCAACGGTCAGAGCCTCGGTAAAAAAGCGCGCGATATCCGCGTGGTGCGCCTCGATGGTACTGCCCCGCGCTTGGGTGACTACCTGTTACGCTGGTTATTACGGCTTATCGACGTAAGCTTGTTTAGTGGTCTGGTAGCCATCATCACCATTGCCGTGAGCAGCAAGGGCCAGCGCCTGGGCGACATGGCCGCCGGTACCACCGTCGTGAGCGTACGCCCCAGGCCGCAGGCCGTGCCGCTGGGTATGCAGCTGGCCAACAGTGGCTACCAGGTAGTATTCCCCCAGGCTGCCCTGCTCGCCGACCACGACGTAGCCACCATCCGCCAGCTGCTACACCGGGCTACTTTGAACGGCAACTACCTGCTGATAAACGAAGTATCCGCTAAAGTAAAAGCGCTTACCGGGATTCAGACCGACCTGCCCGACCAACCTTTTCTGGATACTGTGTTGCGCGACCACGCCTACTTGGCCACGCAGTAGCAAGTTTAGAAGCTTAGGTAATCAAATTGTTATTCTACCACTACCCGGCGTGTGGCCGCTGGCTGTCCGTTCACGGCCAGCCGCAACAGGTACAGACCCGGCCGGGCCGTTCCCGCATCCCAACGCAGCGAATTAGTGCCGCTCGGGAGGCTGGCCTGCACGGTGGCTACGGTGCGGCCCAGATTGTCAAACACGGTCAGTTCAGTCTGACTAGGGCGGGATAGATTGAACTGCAGGCTGGTACTTCCCTGCGCCGGGTTGGGCGCCACGGCAATGTCGCGGACCAGGTTAATCCGGTCGCGGCTGGCACTGATGATTGTATTGGGAATTGCCAGGTCGAAGACATACATTCCTCCCAGTATTGGTCCCAGCAATGCAGCCTGTCCGGTAGTAGCGTTCACGGAGTACAAACTAGGCATGCCAAAAGAACCACTCATCGAGCCGACCAACTCAGACCGGACCATGTAAAAAGTGCGTTGGCCATTTGCATCATTGCCAATGGCAAGAGCCGAAAGCGTCCCCCCGCTCATTGACAAATCAACGCCTAAGTTGCCAAGGCTACGTAGTGTGCCATCGGCAGGATTGTCGAGCGTAACAAGGCGGCTGTTCAAGTAATCGAGGCCGAACAAACGAACTGTCGAAGCACCTGCCTGATTAATGTCGAACGCCAGCGAATGAATACCCACTACCTGCCCGGCATTAGGGTCATTAGCGGCGTACTGAACCGGCGCGTCGGTGCCCAGCAGCGTACCATCGACGGGACTGAGGCGGTAGTTAGTGCCCTGTGTGGTAATGACACGAATATCACCGCTGACAGGGTCGAAACAGAACCCATTAAAATCGGAAATACCAGGTAAACTTATGGGTGTACCGATAGGAGTGGCCGCCCCGGTTGTTGGATTCACTTCGAATAGCTGCACCTGACCATTCAGGCCAAAGCCATATAGCCGCCCCGTACCAGGCTGCACCTCCAGCCCAATCAGGTCAAAACGTCCTAGTCCTGTAACTTGGTGCTGGCCATATATTTGATTAGGAGTGGTGATATCAAACGACAACACGTAAAAAGCTCGATAGTCAGTCGGCATATGCAACGCATACATGACTTGAGCGGCCGCCGGCCGAATGATGCTCAACAGAAGTAACAAGCAACAGGTAAAAGTAAGATGCATAGCAGAGTTGAGTAGGTTGGCGGAACTAAGGTAAAAGAAAAAACTCTGGCCGCAAGTCGCGCAGCCAGAGTTTTTTATTAACCTGAAAAATCTTCTCAAATCAAAAAATGCCACTTTATCCCGCTGCCACGGCCTTGCGGCGGCTGCTGGTTTTGGGCTGGCGCTCGGTACCCTGCTCCAGCAGCTCATCGTCGCGCTCGGTTTTCTTCACCCAGCTCACCGAGTACAGGTCCTTGCGGCGGTCGCGTAGGTTGCGCACGGCTCCGCTGGTATTCAGGTCTTTCAGCAGGTCAAGGTCGAGGTCGGCAATGAGGGTCATCTCCGTGTTCGGCGTCGCCTCGGCCACAATGGCATCGTGGGGGAACGCGAAGTCGGAAGGGCTGAACACCGCCGACTGCGAGTACTGAATATCCATGTTTTCGACGCGCGGCAGGTTGCCCACCGAGCCCGTGATGGCCACATAGCACTCATTTTCAATGGCCCGGGCCTGCGCGCAGAGGCGTACCCGTTGGTAGGCATTCTTGGTATCGGTCCAGAAGGGGACGAATAGGATTTTCATGCCTTCGTCACTCAGCATGCGCGATAGCTCCGGGAATTCCACATCGTAGCAGATGAGGATGCCGATTTTACCAAAATCCGTGTCAAATGTGCGCAGCTTGTCGCCCCCGCGCATGCCCCAATAGCTGGCCTCATCGGGCGTCACGTGCAGCTTATACTGCTCATCTACCGTGCCATCGCGTCGGCACAAATAGCTTACGTTGTATAACTTACCATCATCATAAAGTGGCATCGAGCCGGCAATGACGTTGATGTTGTAGCTCACCGCCAGTTCCATCATCTTGGTTTTGATGGGCTCGGTGTAAGCTGCCATTGAGCGAATGGCCATCGAGGGCGACTGCTCATTGGTCAGGGCCATCATAGGCGCATTGAAAAACTCCGGAAACAGTACGCAGTCAGCCTTGTAGCCGCTTACCGTATCCACGAAAAACTCTATCTGCTGAAAAAAGTCTTCCAGGCTTTGGGTAGCTCGCATCTGCCACTGTACAATGCCAATGCGCACGTTGGACTTCTGGTTGCCGATGAGCTTGTCGGATTCCTCGTCGTAATACACGTTAATCCACTCCAGAAGGGTGGCATAGGCCTTACTTTCAGAGTCGTAAGGTAGATAGCCGCGGATGATTTTGCGCACGTAGAAGTCATTCGACAGCTGGAAAGTCAGAATCGGGTCGGTGATTTCCTTATTGCGCACCATTTCCACGTACTTGGCGGGCGTCAGCTCGTTGGCGTAGGCAGCGTAGCCGGGAATACGCCCGCCAGCTACCATGGCGCGCAGGTTTAGGTTCTCGCACAGCTCCTTACGAGCATCATAGAGGCGGCGGCCCAAGCGCAGGTTGCGGTAGTCGGGGTCAACGAATACATCGACGCCATACAGCGTATCACCGTCCGCATCGTGAGTGTCAAACTTGCCGTTGCCGGTGATTTTGGTATACGTGTGTTTGTCGCCGAAACGACTGTAATCCACAATGATGGCTAAGGCGGCAGCTACCAGCAGACCGTTGTCCTCAATTCCAATCTGACCTTCGGGAAACTTGCGAATCAGGTTGTTGTACTCATCCTGCGACCAGGAGCCTTCCATGTTGGAATACACCTTATCCATGATGCCTTTCACTGCTTTAAAGTCGTTACGACGCAAGGTGCGCAGTACCAGACGGTGCAGAGGCTCAACGGGAGGAGCTACCAAATCGGCCGTCTGGGGCAGACCGGGGAGGGTTTGCTTTTTGGCGTGCGAGCCGCCGGGAGTGGGAGAAGAAGCCATAGAAATTCAGCGTATTTATCATGAAAAACCCCGCCAACAAGTGCCAGCGGGGTTTGCTAACTCAATTGCAAACTGCAAAACGGGCGCAGAAGTTACCTGCCAGACCAATGCGGAGATTATTCGGCTGGAGTTTTACTGCCGCACAATGCGCCGCGTGGCCGTACCGTGGGCCGTGGTTACGGTCAGTAGCGCCATGCCGTGGAAATTACCCAGTAGCTTCGGTTCCAGCAGGATGAGGCCCGAGTTGCCATTTAGCTGGCGGCTGAATAGCCGGCGGCCCGCCAAATCGGTAGCCGACACGGTGAGCTCACCGCTACCAGCTGGCACTGTCAGCATGAGCTCATTGCCGACAGACGAAGGGTTGGGGTAGGCCGTCAGCACCGCATCGGTAGCCGCGTCGCGGGTGCCCGTGCGGATGATGCGGCGGTAAATGTCGCGGTACTCAACGCCGGTAATTGTTTCAATACCTAGCACTTGTTGGGTAGTGATAGTGAGCAGCGGCACATGATGGGTTTTGGCCAGCCACTTATACTCGCGGGTCAGCGGAGGGTTGATGGCCGTGCCCGGGATAGCGCCGAAGGCCAGGCTGTCGTGGTCGAGCAGTCGGGTTACCACCCGCACCGTCTGGAAAGTGCCGAAGGGCGTCGTGAGCGTGCCCCAGGCATCGGGCCGGTTCACGCGCTTGCGCCGCTGGCTAAGGTACCCGGTGCCGGGCACACTGATGCTGAAAAAGGAGTTGCTGGAGTCGGCTGCGCTGGCAAAGCTCAGCGGAAGGCGGTAAATGACATCCTGTTGCGCCTGGCTGGCATACGTGACGGGCACCTGCAAGCCGCCCGTTACCGTAGCCCCAAAGCCAACCGAGCGGAACGACTGATTCGCCGTCCCTGCCGCCGAGGTGTTGTAGAATTGGTAGGGGTCGGTGAATGGCAGCGCAACGGGCGCATTGGCAGGCAATGGGAATGCCTGCGGCGAAGCCACGGTGGCGCGATTACTCCCACCCAGTGCCCCGAAAGAAAGCTGGTAGAATGCGGGCAGGGTATTGACCGCCACAAACCGCGCCACGCGTTGCGAATTGGCGGTCAGAGCGCTGTAGTTCCAGGTTTGGTTGGCGCCGCGCTGCGTGAGGGGGGGCGTACCTGCAGGCAGGATAGGCCCGGCCACGCTGAGGCGCAGGGTATCGAGGGGCACCGGCATATCGGTGCGGTCAATGATGGGCGACACCTGCCCTATAGCTGGCACAGCGGCCAGGCCCAGCGCGGTGGCAAACAAGGAGTAAAAGTATTGGCGCATATAAGGTCAAAAGAAATTTTCCCGAAGATACACCCGTCACCACGCCGGGCAAGCGCCTAGAAGGTCATCTCCGGAATTTCCTCGGTGGGCACCACCAGTTTACCGGCCGTGGCCGCCCGAATCTGCTCCACGGTCACGCCCGGGGCGCGCTCACGCAATACGAAGCCGTCGGGCGTCACGTCGAGCACGGCCAGCTCAGTCACAATTTTCTTCACGCAACGCAGACCGGTGATGGGCAAGGTACAGTCGGACAGTAGCTTGCTGCTGCCATCTTTGGCCACGTGCTGCATGGCCACGATAATGTTTTTGGCCGAGGCCACGAGGTCCATTGCACCGCCCATACCTTTCACCATCTTGCCGGGAATCTTCCAGTTGGCAATGTCGCCGCGCTCCGATACTTCCATCGCGCCGAGGATAGTCAAATCGACGTGCTCGCCGCGAATCATACCGAACGAATCGGCCGAGGAGAAGATGCTGGAGCCGGGCAGCGTAGTCACGGTCTGCTTGCCAGCGTTGATGAGGTCGGGGTCCACTTCAGCTTCGGTGGGGAAGGGGCCCATGCCGAGCAGCCCGTTTTCGGACTGCAACTCAACGTTGATACCCGCCGGGATGTAGTTGGCTACCAGCGTGGGAATGCCGATGCCGAGGTTGACGTAGGAGTTGTCTTTTACTTCCTGCGCGATGCGTTGCGCAATTTGATTTTTGGTGAGCATTAGTGTGTCATGCTGAGCGGAGCGAAGCATCTTATCACGCCAGCGCCGCAGTGAATACTATTTCTGACGAAGCAAAGCGCGAGGCAAATTTTTGCCCTCGTGATAAGATGCTTCCTTCGTCAGCATGACAGTTAGTTACCCCTGCCGCACCGTACGTTGTTCAATTCGCTTCTCGTAATTCTTCCCTTCGAAAATGCGCTGCACAAAAATGCCCGGCGTGTGTATCTCGTTGGGGTCCAGCTCGCCGGCAGGCACCAGCTCTTCCACTTCGGCCACCGTAATTTTGCCGGCGGTAGCCATCATCGGGTTAAAATTGCGGGCGGTGCCTTTGTAGATAAGGTTGCCGGCGGTATCGCCGCGCCAGGCTTTCACGAAGGCAAAATCGGCGTGTAAAGCGGTTTCCAGCAGGTACATTTTGCCGTTGAATTCGCGGCTTTCCTTGCCCTCGCCCACTTCGGTGCCGTAGCCGGCCGGGGTGTAGAAGGCCGGGATGCCCGCGCCGCCGGCCCGGCAGCGCTCGGCCAGTGTGCCCTGCGGAATCAATTCTACTTCCAGCTCGCCGTTCAGGAGCTGGCGCTCAAACTCGGCATTTTCGCCTACATAGCTGGAAATCATCTTTTTCACCTGCTTGGTTTGCAGCAGCAGGCCAATGCCGAAATCATCGACGCCGGCGTTGTTGCTGATGCAGGTCAGGTTTTTTACGCCAAGGCGTAGCAGCTCCTGGATGGAGTTTTCGGGGATGCCGCAGAGGCCGAAGCCCCCGAGCATCAGGGTCATGCCATCGGCAATGCCTTCGAGGGCGGCGGTGGCGTCAGATACGGTTTTGGTTATCATGGGCGGGTGGGAGGGGAGGAGGAGGCACCAGTGGCCGGGGTGGGCGGCGTGTAATCGAAAGGCAAAAATTCACCAATTTTCTCAAAACCCCAATATTCACCGTTCGATACATCGAGCGGGTTGAGCAGCGAGCCGTCGGCCTGAATTTCGGCCTGCTTGCCCTGCAGCCGCAGCCGCGACACCTGCCGCTTGGCCGGATACGTGGTGCCCTTGGGCGGCGTGCCGAGTGACGACATCGGTTTGCCGTACTTGGGGTCGGGGGCCTCACCAAAGTAAGTTACTTGCAATTCGCCGGTAAAACGCAGATACACACGCTTTCCATCGGCGGAAGCCCGGCGAATACTGTCGATGGGCAGGGCGGCGGGGTTGAGCGTAGCGTAGATGGGGGCCGAACGACTCCACAGTGACAGTGAATCCTTTTCGGCTTTGGTGAGGTTGCTGCCGTCAGGGTGGCGCTCGAGCAGCATGCGGCGCAGGCTGTCGGTCTGGCCGTAGCGGTTGTTGATAATAACGCGGACCTGCTGAGCCATAAAGCCCTCGGTGCGCAGACGGTTGCGGTACACGCTGCGCAGAAAGTGCATAAACGAGCCTTTGTAGGCAATGAGGCGGTTGGCTTCCCAAAGCTTGCGCTGAGCCTCATCACGGGGCTTCATTTCCTCGAACACCGGCTGGCCGTAGTACGATACCGAGCGGCTACCCTTATCGTAGTTGAACTCCAAGCCGTAGTATTTCAGGCGGTAACCCAAGGCGTCGTTCTCAATCTGGGCGTAGTTTTTGGCGCGGGCCGAGAGTTCATCGTCCTCTGCATCATATAGCACACGCACGTCGTCGGGGTTCGTGATGTGGCACTGCTCGGAGAAGGTGCTGCCGCCCAGGAATAGCTTACTGAATTCCTGATATTCCTCGGGCTTGTTGGGCTCAGGCTGCACTACTACTTCCGCCAGCTGGTTGCCGGTAGGGGCCAGCAGCACCGTAACTTGCTGGGTGCCGCCCGCCGTCACGGTTACGCTCTGTTTGCCCAGGCGGTAGCCTACGTAGGAGCCCACCAAATCGTAAGTGCCGGGTGGCACGCGCTTGAACTCAAATTTGCCAACGTCGGTAGTTGTTTCGCCCTGAGTGGTATTGGCCAGAAACACGCTGGCGAAGGCCAGCGGCTCGCGGGTCACCGAATCGAGCGCTACACCGGTTATTTTACCCTGGGCCTGGGCTACGTAGTTGATAGCTACCAAGCCAATCATCACCAGAAACAGCCGAAATAATTTCATTTGCCGGAGGATAGTAAATAAGAAAAGTGCAAGTTACGCCAGCGCCGCCCGCGTGGCTTGCGCATCTAACGCCAATTGGGCCGTTAACGCGTCCAAACCGTCGTATTTTTCCTCGCCCCGCAGCCAGGCTACAAACTCCAGCGTTAGCGACTGGTCGTACAGGTCACCTTCAAAATCCAGCAGATTGACTTCGATGGTCTGGGCCAAATCGTCGCCAATGGTTGGCCGCACACCAATGCTGAGCATGGCCGGATGGCGCGTGCCCGCTGCCGTGGTGGCCCACACTGCGTAGATTCCTTGCGCCGGCACCAGTTTCAGCGGCTCGTCAATCTCCAGGTTGGCAGTGGGGTAGCCGATGGTGCGGCCGAGCTTCTGCCCATGTACCACCCGCCCGGTGAGCGGGTACTGATAGCCGAGGTAGCGGTTGGCGGTAGCGATGTCGCCCTCAAGCAGGGCCCGGCGAATGCGGGTGCTACTCACTCCTACGGCGTCTACATCTTCGCGGGGAATTTCCTCCACCGTGAAGCCGTAGCGTTCGGCGTGCTGGCTGAGATAGTCAAACCCGCCCTCGCGGTTTTTGCCAAAGCGGTGGTCGTAACCAATGACCAAGCGCCGGGCCCCTACAGTGTCAATCAGCAGCTGCTGAATATATTGCTCCGAAGTCCAGCTGGCAAAATCCTTCGTGAAGGGTACAATCAGCAGGTAGTCGACCCCAAACTCGGCTAGTTTGGCAATGCGCTCCTCCAGCGTGTTGAGCAGTTGCAAGGCCAGCAGTTCAGGATGCGTGGGTGGCGGCCCGAGCACCAGTCGCGGGTGCGGCCAGTAGGTAATCACCACCGACGGCCCGCCGCTGGCCTGCGCCACCTCGTGCAGCCGCTGCAAAATGCGCTGATGCCCCACGTGCACCCCATCAAAGGTACCGCTGGTGACGACGGCATTCTGAAGCAGCGGAAAATCAGCGGGGTCGCGGATGACGAGCATAGGGCGCAGCTAAAGCGAAAGCAGCAAGTTAGTCGGCTGGGGTATCTTCGGCCGCCGGAGCGGCTGGCGCGGCGTGGTTGGCGGCGTAAAAGTCGAGGCCGGCGCGGGCCTCCGGGCGGCGCTCCGGGCGCGCCGGGCCAGCGCCTTCGGGACGAGGCGGCCGCAGAGCCTCAATGGCGGCAATGCTGAAGGCGTCGGCCAGCTGATATTGGCCAATGCGCGTACGGACCAGCTTGGTGAGATGGCCGCCGCAGCCCAGTGCCTCGCCCAGGTCGCGGGCTAGGCTGCGGATGTAGGTGCCTTTGGAGCACACCACGCGGAAGTCAATGTCTGGCAGGGCGATGCGAGTCAGCTCGAAAGCTTTTATTTCGACAGTTTTGGATTTGATTTCAGCTTCCTGACCCTGGCGCGCCAGCTCGTAGGCCCGCTTGCCGTCAATTTTAACGGCCGAAAACAGTGGCGGCGTCTGCTCAATACGGCCCACAAACGGTAGGGTGGCTTCCTGAATCTGCTCCTCGGTGAGGTGCTTGTAAGGACGGGTTTGGTCCACGGCCGTTTCGAGGTCGAAGCTGGGGGTGGTTTCGCCCAGCCGGATGGTGCCAGTGTATTCTTTCTCCTGAGCCTGAATCTGGTCGATTTCCTTGGTTTTCTTGCCCGTGCAAAGAATGAGCAGGCCGGTCGCCAGCGGGTCGAGCGTGCCGGCGTGGCCGATTTTCTTCACCCGTAAGGTGTTTTTGACCTTGCGCACCACGTCGAACGAGGTCCAGGTCAGCGGCTTGTCGAGCAGCAGCACGACACCTTCGTCCAGGTTTTTAGCGGATAGCAGATGGCTGTTAGCTTCTTGCATACGGTATTGGCCCCGCTAATAGCTAGCTGCTATTAGCCAACAGCTTCTTTGTTAAACCAGTTTTAAATCAATGCCAAAGCCCAGCATCAGCAGCAGCAGGCCGCCCACGATGACGCGGTAGATACCAAAGGCCCGGAAGCCATACTTCGACACGAAGCCCACAAACAGCCGGATAGCCAGCAGCGCCACCACAAAAGCTACCACGTTGCCAAGCAGCAGTAGCTTTATTTCATGGCCCGAAAATAAGTTGCTTAGCTCAATTCCTTTCGCGTGCGCTTCCTTGTAGTAGTCGTATAAATCCTTGGCCGCCGCCGCCGTCATGGTGGGCATGGCCAGGAAGAAGGCAAACTCGGCGGCAGCCTGCCGGGTGAGCTTCTGGGTGAGGCCGCCAATGATGGTAGCGGCCGAGCGACTAATACCTGGCACAATGGCAATGCACTGAAACAACCCGATTATCAGGGCTTCCCGAAAGCTGGGCGTGGTTACCGGATGTCCGCCTTCCTGCGGCTTTTGCTGCGGAAACAGGCGGTCGATGAATATCAGCACCACGCCACCGAGCAGCAGCATAGCGCCCACCGTAGCCACTGATTCCAGCAACTGGTCGATGTGTTTTTTCAGCAGCAACCCAATTACTACAATCGGCAGAAACGCCACCAACAGCTTGAGGTAGAAGTCAAAACTTTGGAAAAAGCGACGCCAGTACACTACCAGCACCGATAGGATGGCTCCCAGCTGAATAACTACCAGGTAGAGTTTGGTAAACGTGGTAACCGGAATGCCCAGCAGCGCCGAGCTGATAATCATGTGCCCGGTGCTGGATACCGGCAGAAATTCAGTAATGCCTTCTACAATAGCGAGAAGCAAAGCTTGCCAATACGTCATGCCGGGTACTTACGGGCGCTTGTAGGTCGGAGCGGGGGCCGGAGTAGGCGCTACTACCGGAGCCACTGGCGGCGGCGTAATGCCACTGGTCGGAGCAACCGGTGCAGAAATCGGAGCTGTTACGACCAGGTTTTTATCGCGCACCATGATGGCAGCGAATTCGATACCGAAACCAATGACGAGTAGCAGCGGCCCCAGGGTGATACCCACGAAGTCTTCACCGTAGTTTTCCTTGTCGCCAAACATCATGGTGATGAAGCCAATAGCCAGCAGGGCCAGCCCAATCCACATCAGGCGAAAGTTGCGCGGCCCAAAGGCGAAGCGGGGAGCGGGAGGAGTAGGATTCATTTTAACAATTAACAATGAGCAATTAACAATGAGCAATGGGTATCAACGAACAATTTGGGAAGTGGTAAGTCGACAGCCGACTACTGATTGTTCATTGCTAATCATTCATTGTTAATTGATTAGTACAGGTCGTCGAGCGACATTTTCAAATACTTACTTACGGCACGGGCCGAGCTGAGGAAGCCAATACCCACGCCTACGCCCACCACGGCCAGCAGCAGCAGACCGATGCGCAGGTCGTCGCGTAGGAGCTCCAACTCTTTCACTTCCAGGTAGGCGTATTGCAACAGCGCTACCAGTATCAGCGCCGCTACCACGCCACTGGCCAAGCCCTGCCAGGTAGCCCGGCGCAGGAAAGGACCCTGAATGAACATCCGGGTTGCCCCCACCAGCTGCATGGAGCGAATCAGGAAACGCTGGGAGTAAAGCGCCAGCTTGATAGTGTTGTTAATCAGTATCACTACCACAAACACGAGCACCGCCGCAAAGCCCAGCAGCACCAGACTCACCCGCGTTAGGTTTTCGTTGATGCTGGCAAACAGGTTTTGCGGGTACTGTACCTCAAACACGCCCCGCTCGGTCGCCAGCGAGCGGTCGAGCTGGTGCAGGTGCATGGTGTCGGTGTATTCGGGCTTTATTTTTAGAACGTAAGCATCACGCAATGGATTGTCGCTCAGAAATTGGCGAAAATCTTCACCGGTGCTCTGCAGCAACTGGCGGGCGCCTTCTTCCTTACTTACGAAGCGGATTTGCGGGCGGCCGTTTTTCTCCGCCACGTAGGGCTGCTGGCCGAGGTCCTGCTGCAGGCGCAACAGCTCGGTTTCGGGCAGGTCACGGTCGAGGTACACCTGCACCTCCAGATTTTCGCGTACTACCTCGCTGAGCTTGTGGGCGTGTAGCAGCAGTAACCCGAATAGCCCAATAACTACCAGCGCCAGCGTAATGCTGAACACCACGAGCAAAGTAGGGTAGGAGCCTAGCTTTTTCTTGCGGGTGGAAGGGTGAGTGGGGGCGGCCATATTTTGGCAAAGGTACTCCTGGTAATGAGCAATTGGCAATGAGCAATTGGCAATCTAGCGCAAACGATAAAAACAGGCGTCTAGTAAGCCGGTCAATTGCTCATTGCCAATTGCTCATTATTAATTGAATCACAGTGGTGTGCGTGGGTCTTCATCCACCGTCAGGCGTTCCTTGCCGCTTTCGCGGGCCTTCATGGTGTTGCGCTCGCGGCGCTTGGGGTTTTTACGGCTAAACAGCTCGCCAAAGGTGTTAAACTGCTCAGTATGCAGTAGCGAAATGCCAGCACGGGGCTGGTTTACCGTTTGCAGGTCGCGGGGCGTGGTTTCGTAGCGGAGCTTGACGCGGAACTTACCGTCGGCTCGTAGGAAATACTCCAGGCTGAGGTCGCCCAGAAGTGCATTCTGTCCGGTAGTGCTAGACGTGGTGCCTGGAGTAATGGTATTGTTATTGAGTGCGTTATTGTTGGTGAAGCCGCCTTCGCGCGTTACGCGCAGGCGGCCGTTCAAAAAAGAGTAGCTCAGCCGCACCTGCAAGGCCTGGAGCTGCTCCGATGTCAGACCGTTGATATTGAAGTCAATTTCCAGGTTCTGGTCAATCTGCGAGGTCAGCAGCCCCAGCTGCGTGCTCAAAATCTGGCCCAGGCTATTACCCACGGTATTGTCCTGTCCCCGGATGGAAATTTGGTTGAAGGAGCCGAGCGGAGACAGTTGCTTGAATACCAGTAAGCTGAAAACCTGGCGGTTTAGCTCCTGCTCATCGTTGCGAATAGCGGTGGTGAAAGCAGCCAAGTCGCCCTGTAGGGTGCCGGGCGCATCGTTGAATTCCAAGCCCAGCTTGATGGTGGGTAGCAGTAGCGGGCCAGACAGAGTCATCACAGCCGTTACGGGCACCACGGCCCCATTGCCCGAAGAAGTAGTGCCGCCGTAGATGACGGGCGCCAGCGAGGTGCGCTGGGTGTAGGTGGCCGTCACGTTCATCTCGCCGGCCAGCGGGTCGCCATTCCAGGTGATGATGCCGCCGGGGCGGACGACGAACTCCTTGTTTACCAGGCCTTGCAAGGTGAAATTGTAGGCGCCGCGCACGATTTCCACCTGCCCATACATATTAAATTCGCCCCGGGTATCGATGCTCATGCGCAGTTGGCCGGCGGCCGAGCCGCGAATGACGTCGCCGGTGCTTTCGTCGAGCAGAATTTCCAGATAAGCTTCCGGCGTCACCGTCAGGTTCATGTCCAGGCGGATGCCGGACAAATCGACCTTGTCCTGCGCGGCCAGTGGTATGGCTTTCTTGCGCACCACGGTATCGGCCGTGTTATTGTTCACGAACTTAATGTAGCCGGCTTTCTCGGCTTTGGCGGCGTTATCGAAGGGTAGCGACAAACGCGTGCCTGCCTCGCTACTAGCCCGCACTACTACGTTGAGGTCGTTGGTAGGGCCGGTTATGCGGGCGGTACCAGTAGCATAGGCAGTACCGAAATACATGTCGTTGTCGCGGCGGGTAGTATTAAGCACCTGGAGCTTACGGAAATTAGCCGCAATTTCCAGACTCATATCGTTGAAACCGCGGTGCCGGACGACACCGTCCACAGTACCCGTGTTGCCCAGCGCATCGCGCAGCTTCACGTTGCGGAAGTCGATGCTGGTCATCGTGAAGTTGATGCGGTCGGCAAACGTATAGGTAGTCTTCAGATAATCAAACGTGAGCCGGCCGTTGCTCACATCGATGCCCCCCACTAGGTTGGGGCTGGCAAACTTGCCCGTCAGCCGCAGCTCGCCGCGGCCGGTGCCGCCCAGGTTGCTGAACAACGAGCCTAAAAAGGGCTGTGCCAGCACGATAGGCGCATCGTTGAGCTTGCCGGTGATGTTGAACTGGTTGATGGGGTCGTTGGGGGCGAGGTCGCCGAGTACGGTCAGCACCGACTGCCCGTTGCGGGCCACATCAAGGTTGAGCAGCAGCTTGCCGGCGCGGTTGTCCCAGTCGCCGCGCCCGGCCACCTGCCCGATGAGCGTACCATCGTAAATCAGCGAATCGACGCTCAAAGTGCTGTTAATCATCAATGGGCCGTACACGCCCGCCACCGTG
Source organism: Hymenobacter aranciens (assembly GCF_030580865.1). GTDB lineage: Bacteria > Bacteroidota > Bacteroidia > Cytophagales > Hymenobacteraceae > Hymenobacter > Hymenobacter aranciens. The sequence continues at coordinate 95,101 of NZ_JAUQSY010000015.1, forward strand.
CCATGGGCATTCACGCGGCCACTCAGGCGCTGACCGGTCAGGCTGTTGATGTTGGCCAGCTCGAAGTCTTTTACCGTCAGCTCCAGCGGCTGCTTGGTAGCATCGCCCGAGATAAATCCCTGAGCACCTACAAACTGCTTGCCGTTGCTGAAGGTCAGGTTGGTCACGTCGAACTCGCGGCCGTAGTCCGAAATCCGCACCGAGTTATCGGCTGCGATGGTCCATTCCTTATCCAGTAGATTGACTGTAGAGCGCTGAAAAACAATTTCTACCATGCGTGGTAGAAAGGCCAGCGCCCCGTTGATGGTAGCCCGGTTAGTGGTGCCGGTCTGGGCCAGCGAAGTTGAAAAGTTGATATGATTCTGGTCCCACACGCCTTCGACCACGAATTTCTCGGTGCGCCCCAGCCCAGGCAGCACCTGCCGCGCCGAGGTCACGCTGGCCTGGGCCAGGATTTCGGGCTGATAAGGCAGCTTGGAAGTCAGAAAATCTATTTCGTTGTCAACTGTTTGGATATTTCCATAGCGTAAGCTGTCGAGATGGCCGCCAAACTGAAAAATCGACGTTTCGCCGTTGCGGAACGAGCCGTCGAGCTTGCTGTTATCCGATATCCGCAACTCCGGCACGAATAGGGCCAGCACCGGGTTGGCGCGCTTCAGGTTGAGCTGCAAGTCGACTTGGTACACTGGCAAGGGCCGCTGCAGCTTCTTACGGTAATACTCGGCCGTGGCCACGTCATTACTCTCAAAGTTAAGCTCATACTCGGTGATGAGCGTCCGTACATCGCGCACTACGTCGGAAGTGTTGAAGATGCCGCTCACGCTGGCATCCACGGCTTCGGAGCGCACGGTCACGCGGCGCTCGTTGCGGCGATTGCGGGTGCTCACCACGTCCAGCGTGTCCAGCGTGAGCACGCGGCCATCCATGGTGAAGCGCGACCTGCGCAGGTAGGCATAGCCGGTCAGCGAATCGAGCTCCACGCCTTTTAGCTGCACATTGGCCGTAGTGGCTACGGTGAAATTCTGATTTGTAAGCTTGAGGGCGCGTAAATCGGCTTTGGCGATGGTGGCGCGCAAATCCACCACTTGGTGGGCGCGGCTGAGGTTGACGTGCCCAGCGGCCGACAGCCGGACGTTGGGGTCGTTGATGCTCACCTTACCCCGAAAGTCGTTGTAAGCGAAGGCACCGTTGAAGCTAACGTTTTGGTAGCGGTAGCCATTGAGCCAGATGCGCTGGGCCGTAACGTTGGCGTTGCCCCGGGCGTCGGGCGGCAGAAAGCCGACCCCATTCACGCGGCCGTTCAGCGTCACATCGCGGATAACGCTTTCGTCGCCTAAGAATTTGCCCAGCTGAAAGTTGTTGCTGCGTACCGTGCCGGAGTAAGCGGCATGGGTGAGGTCGGTTTTGGTCTTGAGGTTAACGTCCGTCGTCACGTTGCCGAGGGCGGTTTCGAAGCTGGCGTTGGCCACGAAGTCGCTATAAAAGCCCATCACCTGGCCTTGCAGCTTCACGCGGCCCAGCTTGCTCACCACCTCGTTGGCCGAGGCGGGCAGCCAGCGGCGCAGGTCGCGGGTTTCGACCACCGAGGGCAGCAAGCGCAAGTCGATGAGGGTTTTGCGGTAGTCGGGGAGGCCATCGGCATAGGCATGCTTGGCCACGATGTGCGTGCCGGTGCCGTAGCGCACGTCGAGGTTATTGACCTTGAAATCGCGCACGTAGCCTTCGGCGTCGCCGGAGATGAGCACTGTTTCGTGCAAGTCCTTGAGCTGGGGGGCAAACTTGGCAATGTCGTCCGAATACACCCGCGAGCCGCGCAGCCGCGCGGTGGTTTTCATCGAGTCATTGTAGTCGGTGAAATTGCTGAACGTACGGTAGTCAAAGCGCACGTAGTCTTTCACCTGGCTGCGGCCCACGCGCAGGTTCAGGTTCTTGAATTCCCAGAAATGCTCGTGGTACTGAATGTCGGCCGTGATTTCGCGTAGCTGCGTCTGCGACGGGGTTTCGACGGCGTGCAGGTGGTCGAGGTGGGCGCTCAGGGTGTCGCCAATGTGCAGGTTGGTGATGTCGGCGTAGATGCTGTCGGCCACCAGGTGGTCGTAGTCGATACTACGGCCGTAGTAGGGCTCCAGTGGGTCGCCCACCTCCTCAATGGCGAAGTGACCATTGCGGATACTCACGTCTTTAATCTTGAAATCGAAGCTCGACTTAGTAGTGTCTGTTGAAGGCCCCATCAGCCGCTTTACTGATGAAATGAACTGGTCGAGGGTAGTAGAATCGGGCTGGCCGGCCAGGTTTTTTAGCTCGAAGCGGGGCTCTTCCAGTGTGAGCTTGCCGATGTGCAGGTGGCTGGGGTCGAAAACCGAGAAAAGCGCAATATCCGCATCGGCCCGCCCGATGCTGAACAGCTCGCCCCCGGCGCGGTCGAGTACCCGCACACCGTCGAGTAGCACCCGGGAGAAGGGGCGCACATCGACCCGCTCAATCGTGACCTGCTGGCCCAGCTTGCGGGTGAGCACGGTGGTAGCCTCGTGGGCCAGGCGCGTCTGTACGCTGGGTATGCGCAAGGCTACCAGCGCCCCCACTACCAGCAGCACCAGCAGCAGCACGAGGCTCAGCAGCACTTTTAGCAGGATGGAGAAGACGCGACGCACCGAACAACGAGGTAGAAAACCAACAGCAAAATACCGTTGAATCCGCAAAGTTGCGGCATTTTAATGGGTTAAACCAATTACCGCGCCAGGGAAACGTATGCCGCCCGGCCGAGGTTGAGTGGATGAGTAAGACAGCCGCCCGAACTTTGTGGTTCGCCGTGCCAGACCGGGCGGCGGATTTCATCGACCAAGCTGGCCTTTCGGCCGTTGCCGACGCCAGTAGTGGCCTGCTCTTTCTCCTGTTAATTTATGCCTGCTCATCCCATTATTCTCGCCATCGAATCATCCTGCGACGACACCGGCGCAGCCGTGCTGGCCGGCGGCGAGCTGCTCAGCAACGTGGTAGCCACCCAGAAAGTACACGAGCAGTACGGCGGTGTGGTGCCCGAACTGGCTTCGCGGGCGCACCAGCAGCACCTGCTGCCGGTGGTAACGGCCGCCTTGCGCGAGGCCGGCATTACTAAGGATGACCTTGACGCCGTGGCCGTGACGCAGGGCCCGGGCCTGCTGGGTTCCCTGCTGGTCGGCGGTATGTTTGCCAAAACGCTGGCCCTGGCGCTGGATAAGCCGCTGTTGGCCGTCAACCACATGCGGGCGCACATCTTGGCCCATTTCCTGCGCGACCCCAAGCCCACGTTCCCCTTCCTCTGCCTCACGGTGAGCGGCGGGCACACGCAGCTGGTGCGGGTGCATTCGGCGCTGCAAATGGAAATTCTGGGCCAGACCATCGACGACGCGGCGGGCGAAGCCTTCGACAAGACGGCCAAGCTGCTGGGCTTGCCCTACCCCGGCGGCCCGCACCTCGACCGCCTGGCCCGGCAGGGCGACCCGACGCGGTTTGCGTTTCCGGTGGGGGCCATGCCGGGCTACGATTTCTCCTTCAGCGGTCTGAAAACGGCGGTGCTGTACTTTCTGAAAAAGGAAACGGCTAAGAATCCGGAGTTCATCGCCGAAAATCTGGCCGACCTGTGCGCGGGCATTCAGCATACTATCGTGGCGACGTTGCTGAAGCAGCTGCGCCGCGCGGCGGCTGATACGGGCCTGACGCAGGTGGCGCTGGCTGGCGGCGTGGCGGCCAACTCGGGCCTGCGCACGGCCTTGCAGCAGGAGGCGGCGGTGCAGGGCTGGGAGGTGTTTATTCCGGAGTTTGCCTTTTGCACCGACAATGCGGCGATGGTGGCCATGACGGCGCACTTCCAGTTTGAGGCCGGGGACGTGGCCACGCAGCTGGTGAGCCCCGACCCGCGGCTGAAGCTGAGCTAGGGCTGGCAGCCCGTGTACCCCGAGATTTCCAATTCGCGGTACACGGACTGCCGGTGCAGTTGTGCCTAATTTCGTGCCCCGTGCCCGACTCTTCCGCTTTTCGCCTGTTCTCTGCCCGCTACTACTATGTGCTGGCGGTGCTGTTGCTGCTGGCCTTCGCTGCCACGCTCTATGGCCGCATCGTACACTTCGACGATGCCTGGATGGCCGAGCAGAGCTACTGGCTGCTGCGCGACGGGCACGTGCATTCCGAATTCTTCCGGGGGCTCAACCGGGCCGAGGAACACCAGTTCATTACCCATAAGCTGTTCGTATACTTTCAGGCCGGACTGATGGCCGTGTTTGGCAGCGGTACGTACGTGGCCAAAAGCACCGCTTTGATTTTCTGGCTAGTGGGCTTACTGCTGCTGCTGCGCTACTTCCGCCGTAGCACCGCCGAGGCGCGCTGGCTGGCGGCCGTGCTGTACCTGGGCTGCGGCGGGCTGATGCAGTTTGGCTTCGACGGGCGGCCCGAGACGATGAGCATGAGCTTTGGGTTGACTTCCTTTATGCTGCTACGGGCACCGGGGGCGCGGGCGGGGCGGCTGGCGCTGGCGGGGCTGGCGGGCGGGCTGGCGGCGCTGAGCACCCTCAACGGGCTGGTGTTTCTGGGGGCGGGCGGGCTGTGGCTGCTGCTGCGGCGGGGCTGGGGCGCGGCCTTTGTATTTGGGCTGGCGGGCGGGCTCACGGTTAGCCTTTATGCGCTGGAGAGCGTGTTCGAGGGCCAGTTTGCCTTGTTTCTCTACCAGTTCGGGCACTTCCCCGAGATGCAGAGCAACCTGCACTGGTGGTCTAAACTGGCGGTGATGGCGGGGTATCACCACGTCTTTCTGCACAGCGAGGGCGAGACTTTCCTGACGGTACTCGCGCTGGGCACGGTGGCCCTCACCTGGCAGGGGCGGCGCACGCCGCTGAGTGCGGCCACGCTGTACCTGCTGCTGCTGCTGGGCGTGTTCTGGGTGCTTACCAAGAGCAACTCGGCGTTTTATTTCCTGCTGTTCGTGCCCTTCCTCATCATCGTGGTGGTGGAGCGGGTAACGGAGCGGGCAGCCGGGCTATCCCGCGCACGCCGCCGCTGGCTGCAGGCGCTACTGCTGCTGTACCCGGTGGGAGCGGGCTTGCGCACCTATTACCTGCTTCGGGAAAATCAGACCTACATTCGCCCCGAGGTGGAGAATGCCCGCCTGGCCCGCTACATGCCGCGCCACGGCACGCGCATTATCGGGCCGCTCGATTTCTTCTTTGGGCAGGAAGCCAACTACCGCATTCACAGCCTCACTTATTACGCTTACCTTAATGCCAGCGATTACGACAACAAGCTGTCGCTGCCCCAATTCTTCGACCTCGCGGCCCGCGACTCGGTGGCCTACGTGGTGACCGACCACCGTCGCCGCAACCACGTGTACTTGGTGCCCGAAACGGCCCCGGCCCGCATCGGCCGCTACCAGCGCGTGTACCAGAATCAGTGGCACAGCGTATATGCCCGCCGGGAGTAGGGTATGGGGGTAGGAAGGTGTGAGGGTAGGAGGAAGGCAGGATATTCATTCTCCCTAAGTCTTCCCCCAAACCTGCAAAACTCCTGCACCCATACCCTCCCACCCTCATACCCCAAAGCCATGGCTACCAAAAAAGACGACAAGCCCGACTTTATCAACATCAAAAACCGCCGCGCCAGCCACGAATACTCCTTCCTGGCCAAGTACGACGCGGGCGTGATGCTGCAAGGCACTGAAATAAAGAGCATCCGCGCCGGGGAGGTGAACCTGACCGACGGCTTCTGCACCTTCGACCACCGCGGCGACCTCTGGATTCACCAGCTGCGCATTGCGCCCTACAAGCAGGGCACCTACAACAACCACGACCCCATGCGCGACCGCAAGCTGCTGCTCACCAAGCGCGAGCTCAAGCAGCTGGCCGGCAAAAGCCAGGACCAGGGCCTCACCATCGTCCCGTTGCGCATGTTCGTGAATGACCGGGGCTTCGCCAAGATTGAAATAGCCCTGGCTCAGGGCAAGAAGCTCTATGACAAGCGCAACGACCTCAAGGAAAAGGCCCAGCGGCGGGATATGGAGCGGATGTAGGTGTTGGGAGTTGGGAGTTGGGAGTTGGGTGTTGGGAGTTGGGTGTTGGGTGTTGGGTGTTGGGTGTTGGGTGTTGGGTGTTGGGTGTTGGGTGTTGGGTGTTGGGTGAAACGAGTATCCTAATACCCAATACCCAATACCCAACACCCAATACCCAACACCCAACACTAATACCGCTTCTGCCTACATTTGTAGCCTAACTTCTTTTTGTTTCCCCCTTGAACCCTGGCATCTGCGCCCTGAGCGCCGTCCCCGTCCGCGCCGAGCCTTCCGACAAGGCCGAGCTGGTTACCGAGCTGCTTTTTGGCGAGTGCTACCTTATCCTGCTCACGCAGGGCAGCTGGGTGCAGGTGCAGCTGGCCGCCGATAACTACCTGGGCTGGATTGACGTGAAGCAGCACACCCCCGTGAGCCCGGAATACTATACGGCCTGGGGCGCGCAGGACCACCCCCGCGCCCTCGACGTGGTGCAGGCCGTGAGCGACGCCACCACCAAAATTCCGCTGACCCTGGGCTGCCGCCTGCCGTTCTTCGACGGGATGAACGTGCGGGTGGGGGAGCAGAAGTTCTTCTTCAACGGCACGGCCACCAACCCCACTGCCGCGCCCGATGCTGCCCGGCAGGCCACCCTGCTGCGCAAAACGGCCCTGATGTACCTCAAGGCGCCCTACGTGTGGGGCGGCAAGAGCGTGTTTGGGCTCGACTGTTCGGGGCTGGTGCAGCAGCTCTACGGGCTGGTGGGTATCCAGCTGCCGCGCGATGCCCGGCAGCAGATTGACCACGGCCGGCCGGTGCATTTCGTGGCCCAGGCCCGGCCCGGCGACCTCGCCTTCTTCGACAATGCCGAGGGGCGCATCGTGCACGTGGGCCTGGTGATAGAAGACGGCCAGATACTGCACGCCCACGGCGAGGTGCGCATCGACACGCTCGACCACAACGGCATCTATAACCGGGGCTGGGGTCGCTACACGCACAAGCTGCGCCTCATCAAGCGGGTGCTGCCGGAGTAGGCCCCCGAAATCAACATCTTCATGCCATACCGCCGCGTGGGTAAGAGGCCGACCTTTGCCCCATGCAAACCTTCTCGCTGGCGATTATCGAAGACCAGGCCCCCATCCGGGAGGCGCTGAGTGAGTACCTGTGCGAGCAGCCCGAGTTCCGCTGCGAGCTGGTGGTGGACTCGATGGAAGCCTTCCTCAGCGGGCTCGACACGGTGGCCGAGCCGCCCCAGCTTATTCTCTCCGACATCGGCCTGCCCGGCCGCACGGGCATCGAGGGGCTGCCGCTGATACACGCGCGGCTGCCCGGAGCCCAGGTGCTCATGCTGAGCGTGTATGCCGATGCCGAGCGGGTGTACGAAGCCCTGTGCGCGGGCGCTGTGGGCTACCTGTTAAAGAACACCCCGCTGGTGCAGCTCAAGGAGCACCTGCTGCAGGTGGCGGCGGGCGGCTCGCCGATGAGCCCCGGCGTGGCCCGGCACGTGGTGCAGGCCTTTCAGCGCATGGCGGCGCGGCCGGTGCAGCAGGCGGCCGCTGCGCGCAGCACCGAGCCCCTCACGGCGCGGGAGCTGGAGGTGGTGCGGGGCATCGAGGACGGGTTGAGCTACAAGCTCATCGCCGACCGGCACCACATCAGCCTCGACACGGTGCGCAACCACATCCGGGCGGTGTACCGCAAGCTGCAGGTGAACTCGAAGGGCGAGTTGATGGCCCACGCACTGCGGCGGCAGCAGCACTAGGGCAGGAGGGTGCCCGCTGGCCCCGGCCGCTGGCCGGCGCGGCGCCGTGCCGTCCCGGCTGCGCTGCCGGCACGGGTCAGCGGCCGGCCGGGAGGGCGCACGGGCCGCGAAGGCGCACCCGCTTACTGCCCCGTCCCACCCCAAAATCAACATCTTTATGCCATACCGCCGCATGCGGGCCGGGCCGACCTTTGCAGCACTCTCAGAGAACTGACTGCTGCGGGAACACTACTTCTCTTTTATGAACAACTCTTACCCTTTCTGCAAGCGCCGGCTGGCGGTGCTGCTGGGCCTGCTGCTGCCGGGTACCTACCAGGCAATGGCCCAAACGGGCGTCACCATCGGCGCTACTACGGCGCCCGACCCATCGGCGGCGCTCGACATCATCAGCACCACCAAGGGGGCGCTGCTGCCCCGGGTGGCCTCGGCGGCGGCTGTGGCCAACCCCGCCACCGGCCTGATTGTGTTTCAAACGGGGGCCCCGGCGGGCTTCTATTACTACGTGGGCGGGCAGTGGCAGCAGATTGCCACCGCCGCCGGGGCGGCCATCGCGGCCGGCAACGGCCTCTCCAAAACCGGCAACACCATTGGGCTGGGCGGCACCGCCCTCGCCGGTGCCACCGAAGTGCCCCTGAACGGAAACAACCTCTCCTTCTCCGGCACGGGCCGCGTGGGCATCGGCACGACCAGCCCGCTGGCGCCGCTGGACGTGCTGCCGGCCGGCGGCCAGAACGTGCTCCTGGCTGGGGGCAACGTCACCGGCTCGGAACTGAAGCTGGTGCGCAGTGGGGCGGCCCACGTGTCGCTCTATAACAACACCGGGGCGCTGACCATTGCTAACACTTCCAGCCAAACCGCGCCCAACGTGGCCGGCACCACGCTAATGACCATCGGCGGCAACAGCAGCGGCGGCTTCGGTAACAACGTGGGCATCGGCACCAACGCGCCTACCCAGGCGCTTGACGTGCGGGGCAATAGCAGCGTGAGCGGTAACAACCTCGTAGGCGGCAATGCAGCGGTGAGTGGCAACAGCACCGTGGGCGGCAGCGTGGGCATCGGCACGACGGCCCCGCTGGCGCCGCTGGACGTGCTGCCGACCGGCGGCTACAGTGCGCAGATGGGCGGGGGCAACGTGACCGGCTCGGAACTGAAGCTGCTCCGCAACGGCGTGGCCCATGTGTCGCTCTATAACAGCACCGGCGCCTTGACCATTGCCAACACGTCGAGCCAGAACACGCCCAACGTAGCCGGCACCGCCCTGATGACCATCGGCGGCAGCAGCAGCGGCGGCCCCGGCGCCAACGTGGGCATCGGCACCAGCACGCCCACCCAGCGGCTCGACGTGACGGGCGGCAGCATCCGTATCGGCACCACGGGGCAGGGGCTTATCTTCCCCGATGGCACCACCCAGACCACGGCGGCCGTAACGTCCACGGGTGCCAACTTCATTCAGAATACCACCGCCCAGCAGCCCACCAGCAACTTCAACATCAGCGGCAACGGGGTGGCGGGCGGCGTCCTGCAGGCGGGTACCGACCTCGGGGTAGATGCCAGCGGCACCAACACCGGCTCGATAGCCAGCGGGCTACGCTTTGGCGGCATGGGTAGTGGCGAGGGCATTGCCAGCAAGCGTACCGCCGGCGGCAACGTCAATGGCCTCGACTTCTTCACCAACTTCACCCCCCGCCTGTCCGTCAGCAACGGCGGCAACGTGGGCATCGGCACCGACACCCCTGGCCAGAAGCTCGACGTCCGCGGCAACAGCAGCGTGAGCGGCAACGCCAACGTGGGCGGCAACAACGTAGTGGGGGGCAGCAACGTAGTGGGGGGTAACAGCCTCGTGACCGGGTATGGGCAGGTAGGTACCGACCTCGGGGTAGATGCCAGCGGCACCAACACCGGCTCGATAGCCAGCGGGCTGCGCTTTGGCGGCATCGGTAGTGGCGAGGGCCTAGCCAGCAAGCGCACCACCGGCGGCAACCAGGCGGGCCTCGACTTCTACACCGCTTTCACCAACCGCCTGAGCATTGCTAATAGCGGCAACGTGGGCATCGGCACCGACGCCCCCACCCAGAAGCTCGACGTGCGCGGCAACATCAGCATGACCGGCAACAACCTCGTAGGCGGCAGCGAAGTGGTGAGCGGCAACAGCTTCGTGACCGGCTATGAGCAGGTGGGCACCGACCTGATAGTGGATGCCAACGGCGCCAACAATGGCACGATAGTCAGCGGCATCCGCTTCGGCGGCGGCGGCAGCGGCGAGGGCATCGGCAGCCGGCGCACGGCCGGCCCGGGCCAGAGCGGCCTGAGCCTCTACACGGGCTATACGCCCCGCCTGAACGTGGTGGGCCCCAACGTGGGCATCGGTACCCTCGCCCCCAGCCAAGCTCTCGACGTGCAGGGCAATACCAACGTGAGCGGCAACAGCGCCGTGGGCGGCAGCATCGCCGTGACCGGCAGCAGCACCGTCGGCGGCAACAGCTTCGTGACCGGGGCTGGGCAGATAGGCACCGACCTGGCGGTGGATGCCAACAACGCCAACGCTGGCACGCTGGCCAGCGGGCTGCGCTTTGGCGGCCTCGGCAGTGGCGAGGGCCTGGCCAGCAAGCGCACCGCCGGCGGCAACGTCAATGGCCTCGACTTCTTCACCGGCTACAACAACCGCATGAGCATTACCGGTGCCGGCAACGTGGGCATCGGCACCGATGCCCCTGGCCAGAAGCTCGACGTGCGCGGCAACATCAGCATGAGCGGCAACAGCCTGGTAGGCGGCAGCAGCGTGGTGAGCGGCAACAGCTCTATCACTGGGAGCGAGCAGGTGGGCACCGACCTGACAGTGGATGCCAACGGCGCCAACAATGGTGCGATAGCCAGCGGACTGCGCTTTGGGGGCAGCGGAAGCGGCGAGGGCATCGCCAGCAAGCGCACCGCCGGCGGCAACCAGTCGGGCATCGACTTCTTCACCAACTACAACAACCGCCTGAGCATTGCCAACAACGGCAACGTGGGCATCGGTACCGCCACGCCCGGCCAGAAGCTCGACGTGACGGGCGGCAGCATCAAAATCAGCAGCGTCGGTAGCGGCCTCATCTTCCCCGACGGCACCACCCAAACCACGGCGACCTCTGGCGGTAACTTCATCCAGAACGGCACCGCGCAGCAAGCTGGCAATTTCAACATCAGCGGCAACGGCACCATCGGGGGCAATGCCTTCATCACGGGCAACGTGGGCATCGGTACCACCACCACTAACGCCGCCCTGCAACTGGCCAACGTCATCGCCAGCCGCCGCATCGTGTTGTATGACGCTGCCAACAACGACCACCAGTTCTTAGGCTTCGGCATCAACAACAACACCCTGCGCTACCAGGTGGCCAACGCCGGCGACAACCACGTCTTCTTCAGCGGCAACAGTGCCACGGCCTCGACCGAGCTGTTTCGCATCAACGGCACCGGCAGCGTGAGCATGAACGGCCTCTTTACGGCCGGTAGCCTAACCGTGCCCGGCACCACCAACCTGGGCACCACCAGCGGCACGGTGAACCTGGGCCGCCCCGGCGGCATCACCAACATCACGGGCAACGTGGGCATCGGTACCACCGCCCCCAACGCCGCCCTGCAATTGGCCAACGTGCTGAACAACCGCCGTATCGTGTTATATGAAAACGCCAACAATGACAACCAGTACTTCGGCTTCGGCATCAACGGCAACACCCTGCGCTACCAGGTGGGCACTACCGCCGACAGCCACGTCTTCTTCAGCGGCAGCGACGCCGCCACGTCGGCGGAACTGATGCGCATCACCGGCACCGGCAACGTGGGCATTGGCGGCGGCGCCGGCCAGCGCCTGGACGTGACGGGCGGCAACATCCGCATTGCCACCGCCGGCAACGGCCTCATCTTCCCCGACGGCACCACCCAAACGACGGCAGCCACTACGGCGGGTTTCATCCAGAACCAGACGGCCACCGACCAGGCCGGCGGCTTCCGCGTGGCGGGCACCGGCACGGTGGGCGGCCTGCTCACGGCCACCGGCGGGGCCACCATCGGTGGTGCCATCACCCAGACCAGCGGTCGGGTGGTGCTGAGCACGGCGGCGGCCGTGACGGCACCCACGGCCAATGCTTCCCTCACCGTGACGGCGGCCATTCACCGCTACACCGACAACGGCAGCGCTACCAACGGCACCGTGGCTCTCAGCAACACCGGCGCGGCCGAAGGCCAGCTCGTATACATCGCCAACACCGATGCGCAGGCACTGCCCGTGAGCTACGGCTTCGGCACCGTGAGCATTCCGAACGGTACCACGGCCCGCTTCGTGTTCGTGGGCGGCGCCTGGACCCGCGAGCTCTAAGCCCGGCCTCGGCCCTGGCTGCTCCCTCGCCGCCCGGTGAGGTGCGGTAGTCCCCTTCCAGCAACAGCCCCCGGCCCTCGTGGCCGGGGGCTTTTTGTTGGACGCCGGCGTGGCGGTTGTCGTGGCTCGCGTAGTTCGGTAACAGCGTACTGCTTCCCGAATACTATCCGCGATGGGCCCGGCGCGGGCAAGCAGCGGCCCAGCCACGCCACGTTTGGTCCCCTGCGCGCCCACGCCGGGCCCATCGCTGCCAGTTTTTTCCGATTTTTAGACCGCGCCGGGCCCGTCACGTAGCACGATGGGCCCGGCCGCGCCACGTTGGGCCCCCTGCGCGCCCCCGCCGGGCCCATCGCCGCCGGTTTTTCCGATTTTTTGGCCGCGCCGGGCCCGGCGCGGCCTCCGATGGGCCCCGGGGAGTGGCGGCGGGGGCCACTTGCGTGCCGGCCGGGCTCCGGCGTACCGGCAGGCGCTCCGAGCGCGATGCTAGTAGCCTAAGCAGGTGGCTGTTGCCTGTTTTTGACCAGCCGCCAGCCGGCCATCCCGCTGCCGATGTGAAAAATACTGTCTGCATCACGTGCCGGCAATAGCTCAGTTTGCAAATTTCTGTGTATTTTGGCCCCCGAAACGGCAGGTGGCCGCCTGTCAGTCGTTTACCTCTCACTTTTTTTTCTGATACCCGTATGAGCCGACCCTTACTTGCCGTGTTGCCGCTGTCGAGCATGCCCGTGGCGCAAAAGATTACCAAAGGCATCTACATCCTGCCGATGTACGAAGCCAGTGCCGGTAAATTCCCCAAAACATACGATTACACCCAGGCCGAGATGCAGGAGGCTCTCGACGACCTGGTGAAAGCCCACGGCGCCACCCAGGGCAAAAGCAAGGTAGCCTACGCCCAGCAGGAGGCCGCCGAAACCCGCTTCGACCAAGTATTCGGCGCCTACCGCGACTGGGCCAACCGCACCGACGTGGCCTATAATAACAAGGTCAACATTGAGCTGCTCGGCCTCGACCCCAGCCGCGAAACCGCCAACCGGCCCAGCCTAGACGCCCCAGTGCTCCAGAAACCTACCGGCGAGCAGGAGGGCGAGCTCGACCTTGTGTGCGAACCCTTCGGCGACTTCACCGCCCTGGTATGGTTTGTGGCCTACGGGGATGAGCAGCCCGCCGACGACGAGTACCGCTTTTGCACCGGCGGCACCCGGCTGCGCCAGAAGCTCACGCTGGAGTCGGGGCGCGTGGCCTGGATTCGGGTGCTGGCCATCACCACCGCCGGCTGCACGCAGCTGAGTGCCGCTGTGAAGCGCCGGGTACTCTAAGTCAGCTGGAAAGGTACGGTTCTGTAGTGTGCGAACGCTCATCCCCTTGCCGGGTTGGGCTTTCGTGTTGTAATGTTGTAGTGCATACCTGTTTCTCTGCTGCTACTGCTCCCGATGCCCCCGCTACGCTACTTGCTGCTGGTCCTGCTGGTACTACTGGCGGCGCCCACCCGCGCCCAGCAGCGCCCCGGCCCCCTTGCCCCGCCGGTTCCGGCCGTCGCCGCCCCGTCCACGCCGCTGCCCGCCACCGCCGAAGCCTTCCAGGCCGCGCTGCGCCGCCCCGACCTGCCCGATACGCTGCGCGTGCTCTACCTCAACAACCTCGCCCGCTTTGCCCAGGTAACCGACCCCACCCAGGCCCACCGCTACGTGGACCTCGCCCTCAGCCTGGCCCGCCGCGTGGGCTACCGCCAGGGCGAAGCCAACGCCCTGCTGATGCAGGGTAGCATTGCTACGGCCAGCAACGATGCCCTCACTTCCCAGACCAAGACCCTGGCGGCGCTGCGTCTGTTCCGCCACCTCGGCAACCGTGAGGGCATGGGCTCGTCGTTGCAGGCCCTGGGCACCGTGGCCGTGCTCGCCGGCGACCACGCCCGCGCCCTGCAGTACTACCAGCAGGCTGACTCCACCTTTCGGCTGCTGATGCCCCCCTGCCTGCGCTGCGAGCTCTCCGCTCGTGCCAACATGGCTAACGAGCAGCTGGCGCTGGGCCAGCGCGCCGCGGCCCTGCGCACCTTTCGGCAGGTGCTGGCCCGCACCCAGGGCCAGAATGATGCCTTCGGCCAGGTTCGCCTGGCCGCCCTGGCCGGCATTGCCGACGAGCTGGCCCGCGCCGGCCGCCCCGATTCGGCGGTGCTGCTGCTGCACCAGGCGCTGGCCCTTGCCCGCCGCTCCAACGACCAGTATGCCGAAATAACGCTGCTCAACAGCCTCACCATGCGCTATGCCCCCACCGAACTGGCCGACCTGCGCCAGCAAGAGTACTACGCCCGGCAGGCCGTACGGGTGGGCCGGGCCAGCCGCCAGCAACAGCCCCTGCAAGTAGCCTTGGGCAACCTGGCCGAGGTGCTGCACCGCCTGGGCCACCCCGCCGCCTACGACACCCTGCTGAGCTACCTGCTCCTGAGCCAGCACCTGCAAACCGCTGAGCGCACCAAGGCCCTGGCCGATGCCCAAACCCGCTATGACATGCAGGGGCAGCAGGCCACTATCCGCGACCTGCGTAAAGACCGCCGCCTCAGCGCCCAGCAGCGCGAGCTGGCCCACCTGCGCCAGCGCCAGGAACGCTTGGGGACCGGGGCCCTGGTCGCGCTGCTGCTGCTGCTGGGCGGTGGCACGTTCTGGCAGTATCGCCGCCACCAGCAGCAGCAGCGCACCCAGGCCGCCATTGCTCTGCGCACCCGCCTGGCTGCCGACCTGCACGACGACGTGGGCAACCTGCTTACCCAGATAACCCTGCAAAGCGACCTGCTGCGCGAAAGCAGCACCGCCACCCCCGCCCAAACCCTGGCCCGGCTGGAGCGCCTGCGCGACACCAGCCGCCGCGCCGCCCGTCAGATGGCCGACGTGGTGTGGGGCCTGCACGCCAGCAACGCCACCTGGCCCGAGATGCTGACCCACATGCGCGACCACGCCTACGAGGTGCTGCCCCCGGCCAACCTGGCCATCGACTTCGGGGTGAGCCCGGAGGCCGCCGCCGCCCAGCCCGGCCAGGAAGTCAGCCAGCAGCTTTACCTTATCTATAAGGAGTGCCTGCACAACGCCGTGAAGCACGCCCGCCACGCCACCCAGGTCACGGTGCGGCTGTGGGTAAACGCTGCGGGCCAGCTCTGCCTGGCCGTGCAGGACGATGCCCCCGGCCCCGCGCCGGTGGGTCGGGCCGGGGGCCAGGGGCTGAACAGCATGCGGCAGCGGGCCGAGGCAGTAGGAGGGAGCCTCACCGTGGCGCCGGGCACCGGGGGCTTCGGGGTGGAGGCGTGCCTGCCGGGGTAGGGAGGCGCAGTCCCGCGCACCCCACCCCCCGGCCCCCCGCCGCTTGATGCGCGGAATCCTTCGGGAGAGGGGGCACCGGTTATGCGCAGTATAGAATCGTCAGGCTCCCCCTCTCCCGAAGGATTCCGCGCATCAAGCGGCGGGGGGCCGGGGGGTGGGGTGCGCGGGACCGACGGAAAAATCTTCCCCCCGCTCCATTGTTTTTTATCCCCGCCGCCGCCCGCCACCAGCATAGCACAGGCCTTTGCCCGGCCCCGCCCGCGTGTGCAATAGGCGCTTAACCCCGCCCTCCCGCCGCCCCCGGCCGAGGCAGCGGGGCTTTTTTGGTTGGCCGCCGCCGCTTAGCTTGCACCCCTCGATGGCTCCCCGCCCGCCCGCTCCCGACGCGTGATTACCGTCGGCCCGCGCAGGCCTCCCTCCGGAGCCGCCGCTTGCCGCTACCCGCTTCCCCGATGGCGCCATCGGGGCCGGTTTTCTTTCATCATTTATTCCCACCAACCCACACCTCTCACCACAACCCTTATGAAAAGTCTGTATTCCTACGGCCTGAGCGCGGCCCTGCTCCTGAGCGGGCTCGGCGCCCAGGCCCAGCAAGGCCGCCCCGTCAACCCGGTGGGGGCCGCCAGCTACCCGCTCGGCACCACCCAGGCCCTGGCCCGCCAGCTCGAAACCCAGGTGGGCGCCGCCCAGCGCAGCGCCCCCACGGTTATGCTCCGGGTGTCGCCCACCCAGGCCTTCACCGGCAAGGTTAACTACCACGATGCGCTGTCGGCCACCAGCGAGTATGTAGTGGGCGAAATCCCCGGCGTGGCCGGTTCGTCGTTCATGCTGCGCGTCGAGGGCAATACCGTGGAAGGCAACATCGTGCTGCGCCAGAGCAAGCAGGCCTGGCAGTACATGGCCGATGCCCGGGGCAACGCCTTCGTGCAGCCCGTGGCTATCGACAAAGTTATCTGCATCGGCTACAACCGGCCCCTCGACGACCAGCCCCTGCCCATCGTGAAGGGCAGCACCGCCCAGCGCCTGGCCGTGGTATCGCTGCAGAGCTTCCCCGGCGCCCGCGGCTGCATCCTGCTCGACACCGACGGCTACGCCCTGCCCGCCGGCACCGGCTGGAACAACGGCAACGCCTACAACGCCCCCTCGGCCAACATGACCGACGCCAACGTGCAGGCTATGTGGGAGCTGGTGAGCGAGGACTTCCGCCCCTTCAGCATGAACGTGACCACCGACGAGAACGTGTACAACTCGTACCCCCTGACCATGCGCATGCGCTGCGTCATCTCGCCCGGCAGCGGCAGCACCATCGCCTCGGGCGCGGGCGGCATCGCCTACATCGGCTCGTTCCGCTGGAACGACAACACGCCCTGCTGGGTGTTTATGAGCGACCCCAAGTCGGGCGGCGAAGCGGCCTCCCACGAAGTAGGCCACACCCTGGGCCTGGGCCACGACGGCCGCACCACCCCCAACGAAGGCTACTACACCGGCCAGGATAATAGCGGCGCTTGGGCGCCCATCATGGGCGCCGGCTACTACAAGCCCGTGACCCACTGGAGCCGCGGCGAGTACAACTTCGCCAACAATACCGAGGACGACCTGGCCATCATGGCCAGCGCCACCTACAACGTGGGCTACCGCAACGACGACCACAGCGGGGCCATCAGCGGCGCCACCGCCCTGGCCCGCAACGGCAACAACCTCGCCGGCAACGGCTTCATCGAGCGCACCGCCGACCAGGACTACTTCAGCTTCAGCACCGCCGGCGGCACGCTGAATATGAGCGTCAACACCGTGGGCCGCTACGGCAACCTCGACATCGTGGCCCGCCTCTTCAACAGCGGCGGCGGCCTCATCGGCACCTACGACGCCGGCGGCGGCGGCAACCTCAACGTGAGCTTCAGCGCCAGCCTCGGCGCCGGCACCTACTACCTGCAGATTGACGGCACCAGCTCCGGCAACCCCGCCACCGACGGCTACTCCGACTACGGCTCGCTGGGCACCTACAGCATCTCGGGCAATGCGCCCGCCGGGGGCGGCGGCGTGGCCACCGTGTATAAGGACTGCAACTACACCGGTGCAGCCGTGAGCCTGCCCCTCGGCGACTACAACCTGGCCGCCCTGCAGGCCCGCGGCATTCTGAACGACGACGTGTCGTCGCTGCAGGTGAACGGCGGCTACCAGGTGGTACTCTACGAAAACGACAACTTCAGCGGCGCGTCCCTCACCGTGAGCAGCAGCAACAGCTGCCTGGTGAACAACGCCCTCGGCGCCGGCAACTGGAATGACAAAACCACCTCCCTGCGCGTGCAAACTGCCAGCGCCGCCTTTAGCCTCACCCTGCAGGCCGAAGCCGCCAGCGTCAACAACGGCATGACCGTGGAAACCTGCACCGACGCCGGCGGCGGCCAGAACATGGGCTACATCGACCCGGGCGACTACCTCGTGTGGAACAACATCACCTTCCCCAGCACCGGCACCTACACCATTGAGTACCGCGTGGCCAGCGGCGCCAGCGGCGGCACCATCTCCGCCGACCTCAACGCCGGCGCCATCCAGTTCGGCAACACCACCATCCCCGGCACCGGCGGCTGGCAGACCTGGACCACCGTGTCCAAAACCGCCACCATCAACGCCGGCACCTACAACTTCGGCATCTACGCCCAAACGGGAGGATACAACCTCAACTACGTGCGCATCAGCAAAGCCGCCGGCGCCCGCGCCGCCACCTCCGGCGACGTAGCCGCCAGCGCCGAGCACATCGAGCTCTACCCCAACCCCGCCACCGACCGCCTCTACCTGCGCGCCACCCGCAGCCTCAGCAACAGCACCTACCAGGTGCTCGACGCCTGGGGCCAGACCGTGGCCCGCGGCCCCGCCAGCGCCGAAAGCCTCGACGTAGCGGCCCTGCGCAGCGGCGTCTACACCCTGCTGCTGACCGTCGACGGCCAGACCCAGGCTCCCCGGCGCTTCGTGAAATAGGGTAGGGGCCGGCCCGTCGGTCCTGCTGGCGCGCGTCTCCGACGCGTGCCGACTGGGTTCGAGTCTCCGACTCGCTGGTAGAACGACCTGCCCAGCGCATCGTTCCGACGAACGAGCCTGAGGCTCGAACCCAGTCAGCACGCGTCGGAGAAGCGCGCGCTAGCGGCCTGCTAAACGCCCGTCGGCGCCGACGGCACCCACCCGCGTCATACATTCTTAAACCCAGCGGATAGGCTCCCCGGAGCCCGCCCGCTGGGTTTTTGGCATCCGGCGGCTGAACTTAAGCTCAACGCTCTTGTTTATGTGGCTAGAAAAGCTTAGCTTTCGGCAGGTTAGTTTGTTTGAGCGCGTATGGACCAAAAAGTATTAGTGCTGAATGGCGACTATACCGCCATCACCCTCTGCAGCGTGCAGAAAGCCTTCGTGCTGCTTTTCCTCGATAAAGCTGAGATGGTCGCCAAGTCCGACCACGGCACCATGCGCACCATTTCGCGCGACTATCCCAAGCCCAGCATCATCCGTTTGCAGCGCTACGTGCGCGTTCCCTACAAGGGAATTGCCCTCAGCCGCCATAATATTTTCAAGCGCGACCACTTCGAGTGCCAGTACTGCGGCTCGGGCAAGAACCTGACCTTGGACCACGTGCAGCCCCGTTCGCGCGGCGGCGAGTCTTCCTGGACTAACCTGCTGACGGCCTGTGCCCGCTGCAACCACGCCAAGGGCCAACGCACGCCCAACGAGGCCGGCCTCACCATCCGCCAGCAGCCGCGCAAGCCTACGCTCACCGGCTTCCTGAAGCTCTCGGCGGGCACCCTCGACCAGAACTGGCACGCCTACCTGGGTTAAATCCCGGTTAAAGTCAAACGAACTTTAGTGGCACCACGTTGGGAGGGGTATCTTTGTCGGAATCCCCCGTCCCCAATCATTTATGGCCCTCCCCAAGTTTGCAGCTACCCGCTCGTTTCATACTGAGCTTCGTACCAGAATCAATCAGTATTTCGAGGAATCGGGTCGGCAAACGACCGGAGACTTCCGCATCGTGGTGAAGGCCGTGATTCTCATCGGTGCCGTGGTGGCGCTCTATACCCACCTCGTGTTCTTCACGCCGCCCACCGCCTGGGCCCTGCTCGAATGCGTGGTGCTGGGCTGCAGCATCGCCGGCATCGGCTTCAACGTGATGCACGACGGCGCCCACGGCAGCTTTTCCAACCACCCCTGGCTCAACAAAGTAGCCTCCTTCACCCTCAACGTGATGGGCGGCAGCAGCTACATGTGGAATGCCAAGCACAACCTCATCCACCACACCTACACCAACATCGAGGGCCACGACGACGATATCGACATCCGGCCCTTCATGCGCATGACGGCCGAGCAGCCCCGCTACCGCCTGCACCGCTTCCAGCACCTCTACTTCTGGTTTCTGTACTGCATGCTGTACATCTCCTGGATTTTCGTGATGGACTACCAGAAGTACTTCAAGCGTCAAATTGGCGCTGCCCCCCTGCGCCCCATGGATACCAGCGACCACCTCGTGTTCTGGGGCTTCAAGGCCTTGAATCTGGTGCTCTACGTGGCCCTGCCCATCTATATGGTTGGGTTCCTGCCCTGGCTCACGGGCTTCGTGCTCTCGGCCGCCGTGGCCGGTTTCGTGCTCAGCATCGTGTTCCAGCTCGCCCACACGGTGGAGGAAACGGCCTTCCCCGTGCCCCACGCCGTTACCAACAAGCTCGAAGACGAATGGGCCATCCACCAGGTGCGCACCACGGCCAACTTTGCCACCGATAACCGGCTGGTTAGCTGGCTCGTGGGCGGCCTCAACTTTCAGATTGAGCACCACTTGTTTCCCAAAATCTCGCACGTGCACTATCCTGCCATCAGCAAGATTGTGCAGCAGGTGTGCCAGGAGTTCGATGTCAAGTACACCAACTACACCCGCACCCGCTCGGCCGTAGTCTCGCACGTGGCCTTCCTGCGCCAGATGGGCCAGATGGCGTAAGCCCCCATAATTGCCTTTCCCACCAACGGGAGGAATCTGCGTACCGGCCCTCAGCCGTGCCAGATTCCTCCCGTTGTCGTTTCTTGCACCCTATGAACCGCCTGCTTCTTTTGCTGCCGCTGGCCCTGCTGGCCGCCTGCCACGCCGATACCAAAACCGATACGACGACCACCGCGCCGCCCGAAGCTCCGGCCACCGTGTCGGACCCTGCTGCCCCGGCAGATTCTCCCGGCGCCTCCTACCGCATCTACCGCGGCCTGCTGCCCGGCACCACCGACAGCCTCACGCTGCACCTCGTGCGCAGCCCCAACTCCGGCGACACCGAGCTCAACGGTACCTACGCCAGCTACGCCGATGCCAGCGGCCAGCCCTTCCAGCTGGTCCGCCGCCTGAGCGCCGCCGATAGTCTGGTCTTTGAGGATATCAGCTACGAGCACCTGGGCGAAAACCACTCTGGCCCCATGTGGCAGCTGTACCAACAGGGCCCGCTGCTCACGGGTACCATCGCGGGCCAGCCCGTGCGCCTGCGCCAGGCCCAGCCCGCTGGTAGCGTAGCGCTGCGCGTGCGCCAGTTCAACGATTCCGTGGCCGCTTATCCGGGCAAGGCCAATTCGCCCCACGCCCACCTGAGCCTGCAAGTGCTGCTGCCCGCCCAGGCCCCCGCTGCCCTCACCGCTAACATCCTGCGCGACCTGCACGGCGACACCCTCGCCAACCAGCCCGTAGTGCAGCCCGAGCAACAATGGCAGCAGTGGAACCAGCACTTCACCAAAGACTACCGCGAAGACGCCGCCAGCCTGCAAGGCGAAGAAACGCCCGCTTACGCCCTGCGCCACGAAAGCCAGCAAGCCGCCTACGTGCTCTGGAATCAGGCCTCACTCCTCAGCCTCGGCCTCTACAACTATAGCTTCACCGGCGGCGCCCACGGCAGCTACGGCACCATCGTAGCCACCTACAACACCCGCACCGGCCAGCGCCTGCGCTTCGCCGACGTCTTCCGCCCCGCCGCCGAAACCCAGCTCAGCCCCATCCTCGACCGCGCCGTGCGCCGCACCCTGCGCATCCCCGCCACCGAGGCCCTCGACCAAACGCTGTTCGTGAAGCAGATGCCCGTCACGCACAACTTCTACCTCACCAGCGGCGGCGCCGTGTTCGTGTACACGCCCTACGAAATAGCCTCCTACGCCCAGGGCGAAATCCACGTCTTCGTCCCAATGAAGGAGCTGCAAAGCGTGCTCCTGCCGCCCACCAACTCGTAACTGCTTCTGCGCCCTCTGCGCAACCCTCTGCGTCCTCTGCGGGAGGCCAACGCCAGCACAAAAAAGCCCCGCCCGATAACCGAGCGGGGCTTTCCCGTTTCAAAGGCAGAACCTACTTGCCGATAAACGCCAGCAAGTCGCGGCTCAGCTCATCTTTCGAAGTGAAGAACAGCCCGTGCGGCTCGCCCTCATATACTTTATACTGCGCGTTCGGCAGCATCTTCGCTACCCGCTCGCCGCTGGCCGCAATCGGCACCGTCTTATCCGCGTCGCCGTGGATGATGAGCGTCGGCACGTCGGCCGCCTTGGCGAGGTCGGCCCGGAAGTCGGTGCTGGAGAAGGCCTTCACGCAGTCGTAAGTAGCCTTCGGCGAAGCCAGCGACACCACGGTCTGGTTCCATTGTAGCGCCGCGTCGCTCACCGGCTTGCTCAGCATTCCCACGCCGTAGAAATCCTTGCCGAAGGTCTGCAGGAAGTCGAACCGGTCCTTTTTCAGGCCCGCCAGAATGCCGTCGAAAATCTCCTGCGGCACGCCCTCGGGGTTGTCGTCGGTCTTCAGCATATAGGGCGTCACGGCGCTGATATACACGGCGCGCGCCACCTTGCTGCTGCCGTAGGTGCCGAGGTAGCGGGCAATTTCGCCGCCACCCATCGAGAAGCCCACCAGCGTCACATTGCTCAGGTTCAGCTCCGTAATCACGGCATTCAAATCAGCCGCAAAGGTGTCGTAATTATAGCCATCCCAGGGCCGCGACGACTTCCCAAACCCGCGCCGGTCGTAGGCAATGACGCGCAAACCGGCCTCAGCCAGGGCAATGGCCTGGTGCTCCCACATGGTGTGGTCGAGCGGCCAGCCGTGAATTAGCACTACGGGGTCGCCCTGTCCCCAGTCTTCGTAAAACAGGTTGATGGATTCGCCGTGGGCGTCGGTGGCGGCTTTGATGTAGCTCATGTATGGGAAGAGTTTTGGGTAAAGGTTTCCAGGCAATACGGGAAAGTGCGGGCGGGCGGTTGTGGAGAGAGCTTACTCAATTTCTTGCGTCACGCATTGGCATTAAAAGCCGTAACTTTCGTTCCTGTAGATGCTAACGTGATTGATTATGAAAAGCCTTGTTGTGGAACTTCCTGATTCCTTTAACCTAAGTGCGGCTGAGGCGCAGCAGCTTATCCTAGCGAGCCTGACTGCTAAACAAGCCGCCCCCGGCACGGCCGATGCGCAAGAATTGGCGGTGCTGCTTGGCCGACCCGTTTCGCCCGAAGAGGTGGCCGATATTCGCCACCTGATAGGTTTGTACTATGCCGAGCGCGCCACTCAATTAGTTGGTGAGCAGTGGAACGAACAGGGCTGGACCGCCGAAACCATGCACGACTGGCTACGTGAACATCTGCGCACGGCTCATAACTGAGCTAGCATTTCAGAATGCACGTCTGAGAACCGAGCATTACCTCTTTCATAAAGCTCATAACTGAGCTAGCATTTCAGAATGCTTTAAATCCTGACAAGACGCCGAATTACGATAAATTTGTCGCTAAAACAGTCTGAAAAATAAAAATTACTCGTCTTACCCATGTCAGAAAAGCTGAAGCATTTAAGCCAGAACGAAATTGAGAATCTCATAAAAGAATACTATGCTGGAGAAAGTATTGCAGCTTTAATTAGCAGATACAACATCGATGTTTTGCCTTCTCAATTAGTTAAAGCTTTCCCTCCTAAAATCTTGCCGCAGGTGTGTGGATACTGTGGAGGGCAGGTGGTAGAGGCATACAGTTCAAAAAGTTCACGGTATGCTAACCCAGTCTTCTGTATAAGGTGTGACCATAAACTGCAGGGATATTGTAACTGTAATGGGTGCCGTCAAATAGCGCATCAAGCTGCTATAGAGCAGGCAGAACAAGAGGCGGCCAAAAAGCAAATTGTTGCTGCTCGATTTGCTGAAATTTTGGAAGCTAATCGGCCAGATGCCGTAGATTACGATACACTTACCTTTGAGCAGAAGGTATATCTAGGCGCAGTACTCAGAGCTGGAATTTCAGAGGATTATAGTCTTCTATTGCCCTTTGAAAAAATGCATTCATCTGTTGCCCCCACAGACTCATTTACGAATGAGATAATACATTCTCTAACGAAAGAGGCGCCTATTCTCTTGATAAGCCCGGTATCACATTTCTCATCATACGGACAAAAGGGAGATGGTAACTTCTATTATCATCCGGATAAAGTAACTTGGGAACTCAATTTATATAAGGATGGCATGAATAAAGTCCCTTTGATGGACCTCATTATGAATCCGAGTATTATGGAAGCCTCGTCTGATGATAAATTCAGGATGTGGCAAAAAAATGCGCTTGAAGAGGTGTTACAAGACCTGACGTATAGTGTTGAAGCGCTTTTAAAAACAGATTCTCCAGCTGGGGAAAAAACAAAGACAGTTTTTAGCGCTTTATTAAGGGATTATTCTACTTCTCAGATTTACGGAATAATTTACAACTCTATTAATCAGGCCTTGAGATACAAGGCCGAAACAAATATCCCAAATAAACGCGCTGCCAATTCGGTTGTGGGTAATGCACAGAGCTATGGTGAAAGGGCCTTAGCTAATGGCTGGGTAATTAATAAGCGTAGCCGAAAACGTGAACTACCAATATCTGCAATTAGCAACTTTTTCTTCGGCAAAGTTTTGGGGATAGGTGATAAGGGCTTCACAGAAAAGCCAACATTGGAAATGTGTAGCTGAAATGTTACACGCTCTACTTCCAAAACTCCCTGAAAAAGCGTACCTTTGCACCCCCGTCAAGGCGACGGGCCTTGTTCGGCTAAGAACAAGCGCATCAACCTTATCCGCGTCGCAGCCCGAACTCCGGCGGCGGCGTTCAAAAATAGGAGTTCAACCAAACATTTATGGCAACTGAATTAGTTGACAATTTCGACTGGGACAACGTGGGAGCCAGCGGCTTCGGCGGTAATTACTCGGCCGACGAGCGTGCCCGCATGGAAGAAATGTACGGTGGTACATTGACGACCGTGCAGGAAGAAGAAGTGGTAACGGGCACCGTAGTTGGTATCACCGACCGCGACGTTATCCTGAACATCGGCTTCAAGTCGGACGGCCTCGTGTCGCTGACCGAATTCCGCGACCTGCCCGACCTGAAAATCGGTGACGAGGTGGAGGTATTCATCGAAGATCAGGAAGATGCTAACGGCCAGCTCATCCTGAGCCGTAAGAAAGCCAAAATCAAGCAAGCCTGGAAAGCTATCTACGACGCACTGGAACTGGATACGGTTCTGGAAGGCGTAGTGAAGCGTCGCACCAAAGGCGGCCTCATCATGGAGCTCGACGGTGTCGAGGCCTTCCTGCCCGGCTCGCAAATCGACGTGAAGCCCATCCGCGACTTCGACATTTATGTTGGCCGTCGCATGGAAGTGAAGGTGGTGAAAATCAACTCCGCTTTCGACAACGTGGTCGTTTCGCACAAAGTGCTCATCGAGAAAGACCTCGAGCAGCAGCGCGAAGCCATCCTGAACAACCTCGAAAAAGGTCAGATTCTGGAAGGCAACATCAAGAACATGACCAACTTCGGCGTGTTCATCGACCTCGGCGGTGTCGATGGTCTGCTGCACATCACCGACATCTCGTGGGGCCGCATCGCGCACCCGAGCGAAGTGCTGACGCTGGACCAGAAACTGAACATCGTGGTGCTGGACTTCGACGAAGCCAAGAAGCGTATCAGCCTCGGCCTGAAGCAGCTGACGCCCCACCCGTGGGATTCGCTGCCGGCCGACCTGCAGCCGGGCTCCAAAGTATCGGGCCGCATCGTGAACGTGGCCGACTACGGCGCTTTCATGGAAGTGGTACCGGGCGTAGAAGGCCTCATCCACGTGTCGGAAATGAGCTGGAGCCAGCACCTGCGCAACCCGCAGGACTTCATCAAGCAGGGCGACACGGTAGAAGCGCAGATTCTGACGCTCGACCGCGAAGACCGCAAGATGAGCCTGGGCATCAAGCAGCTGACCGAAGACCCGTGGACCCGCGAGGACTTCGCTGGCAAATACGCCGTGGGCACCAAGCACAGCGGCACCGTGCGTAACCTGACCAACTTCGGCCTGTTCGTAGAGCTGGAAGAAGGTGTGGACGGCCTCGTGCACGTGTCGGACCTGAGCTGGACCAAGAAAATCAAGCACCCCTCGGAAGTCGTTAAAGTTGGCGACAAGCTCGACGTGGTTGTGTTGGAGCTGGACCTGGGCGCCCGTCGCCTGGCCCTGGGCCACAAGCAGCTGGAAGAGAACCCCTGGGATACCTTCGCTACGGTATTCACGCCGGGCTCGGTGCACAAGGCCACCATCACCGAGAAATCGGAGCGTGGCGCCGTGCTGGAGCTGCCCTACGGCATCGAAGGCTTCGCTTACCCGAAAGGCCTCACCAAGGAGGATGGCAGCGTAGCCGAAAACGGCGAAGCGCTGGACTTCCGCGTGACCGAGTTCTCGAAGGATGACCGTCGCATTGTGCTGTCGCACACCGCCAGCTTCAGCAAAGAAGCTGCGGCCGAGGACGACAACCGCAACTCGAAGTTCAAGAAGAAGCCCGCCGCCGGTGGTGCCGCCCAAGGCGAAGGCAAGCTGAGCGACCTGAAGAAGTCGGACGAAAAGTCGACCCTCGGTGACCTCGACGCCCTGAGCGCCCTGCGCGACCAGATGGCTGGCGCTGAGCGCAAAGCCGCCAGCGACTCGGCTGAGTAATTTCAGCCCTTCGCCTGAAGAATGAGAAAGCCCCCGGCCGGAAGGTCGGGGGCTTTTTTATGTTCTAAAGAAGCAAAAAGAACTGTCATGCTGAACGCAGTGAAGCATCCTGTCAGGTTAGAACGATTGGGTTACTGCGTCGTTGAGGCGTGAGAGGATGCTTCACTACGTTCAGCATGACAGTTTTTTTTCATGTTTTCACGAATAGCCTAAGCCAAAAAAGCTAGAGAATGCTTGCCCACTCCCGCCGCATTCCCTACCTTTGCGCTCCCAAAGACCACTACCGGGTGACGTGACCGAGTGGCTAGGTAGAGGTCTGCAAAACCTCCTACAGCGGTTCGAATCCGCTCGTCACCTCAACTATTGCTGGAATCCCCCTGTAAACCCTGTGTTTGCGGGGGGATTTCAATTTTCAGTAAAAAATCATGGCCCGATACATCGTGATGCTCGACGAGCCGCAGGACGCGGCCGAAGCCCTGGACCCTATTTACGACGACGCCGTTACGGATGGCGGCGCTGAGGCGGAGGCCGTGTGTGCCCACTGCGGCGACCTTATGGCCTGGCACGAACAGGCCTGCGTGCCAACGGTCGCGCCGGTAGTGGCCGCAGAATCGGTAGCCGCCGAGCCGTTGGTGGCATTCCGGACAGCCAGCGCGTTCGCGTTTGAGCTGGGGAAGGCGGTGCAACCGGTGGCCAGCGTGCCGGGGCAGATTATCTGGCGTGGGCAGATTAAGGAGCGCGAGCCGGAAAGCGGGCTGGTGATTCGTATTAATGTATACGGGCTCAATAACGGCTTTTGGGACTGCTACCGGGAGGAGGAGCTGCTGGCGGCGTAATAGTTTGACGGAACGGAAAAAGCCCCGGCTGCCCACTGGCAGCCGGGGCTTTTTCTTTGCGAAAACCCAGTTCGCTTTGGGTTTTCGGTAGCGTTGTGCCTACATTACATCCCCAAGCTGCAAACCTGCGGGTGCGGCACCGCCAATGCCTTTTTCCCCTTTCGCTCTTTTATGAAAATTGTTGACCTGCGTACCATGCGCGGACCGAGCTACTGGTCCGTGAAACACTACAAGCTGATTGTTGCCAAAGTCGCCCTGGGCGAGTTCGCGGGCCAGTGGTCCAACGCAATACCCGGGCTGCCGGAGCGGCTGATGGCGCTGTTTCCGCAAATCGGCTCGGCGCACCCGGCCGGGCAGAGCGGCAAGCAGGCCGCCAAGCACCCGCCCCTGACCCTGGAGCAGCTGGAAGACGGCGAGCCGCTGGGCCACGTTATTCAGCACGTGGCGCTGGAGCTACAGCGGCAGGCCGCCATGCCGGTGTTCTGGGGCAAGTCGTACCCCGCGCGGGAGGAAGGCGTAGAGTACGTGGTGTTTGCCTACCAGGAGGAGCGGGCCGGCCGCCGGGCGCTGGAGGCCGCCGTGGACATTGTGGAGGCCGTCTGTAAAGGCGAGGAGGTCAATATTGCCCCCATCATCGCCGAGCTGCACGAAATCCGCGAAGACGAGTTTTTCGGCCCCAGCACCTACAGCATTGTGGCCGAAGCAGCCTCCCGCAACATTCCCTACATCCAGCTCAAAAACAGCAACATCATCCAGCTGGGTTATGGGGTGAACCAGAAGCGCATCTGGGCCACCACCACCAGCCTCACCTCGCACGCGGGGGTGGAAGTGGCTGGCAACAAGAACCGCACCAAGGCCATGCTCAAGGATGCGGGCGTGCCGGTGCCGCGCGGCACCACGGTGTATTCGGAAGATGGGCTGCGCGATGCCATTGACGAGTTGGGCTTTCCCATCGTGACCAAGCCGCTCGACGGCAACCACGGCAAGGGCGCTACCATTCGCATCACCAACTGGGAAGATGCCGTGGCGGGCCTGCAGGCGGCCAAGGAGTACTCCCGCGCCGTGATTGTGGAGCAGTTTATCGAGGGCTTCGACTTCCGCCTGCTGGTAGTGAACGGCAAGCTCATTGCCGCCGCCAAGCGCACGCCGGCCGCCGTGACGGGCGATGGCACGAGCACCATTCAGCAACTCATCGACAAGGTGAACGAGGACCCGCGCCGGGGCGTGGGCCACGAGAAAGTGCTCACCAGCATCAAGGCCGACAAGCACACGCTCGACATTCTGAGCAACAAGGGGCTGAGCCTGGACTCGGTACTGCCGGCGGGCGAGACGATGTACCTGAAAAGCACGGCTAACATCAGCACCGGCGGCACCGCCTCCGACGTGACCGATATCATGCACCCGTATAACGTGCTACTGGCCGAGCGCGTGGCGGGCATCGTGGGCCTCGACATTTGCGGGATTGATTTGATGGCGACGGATATTGCCGTGCCGCTGAATGAAAGCCGCGGCGCGGTGATTGAAGTGAACGCCGCGCCGGGCTTCCGGATGCACATCTCGCCGGCCGAGGGGCTGCCGCGCAACGTGGCCGCCCCGGTGGTGGATATGCTGTTTCCGCGCGGGGCCACGGCCCGCATTCCCATCATCGCCGTGACGGGCACCAACGGCAAAACCACCACCACGCGCCTCATCGCGCACCTGGTGGCCAGCAAGGGCTACAAGGTCGGCTTCACTACCACCGACGGCATCTACATCCAGGGCGTGCAGCTCGAAAAGGGCGACTGCACCGGCAGCGTCAGCGCCGAGTTTGTGCTGAAAGACCCGACTGTGAACTACGCGGTGCTCGAAACCGCCCGCGGCGGCATGTTGCGCTCGGGCCTGGGCTTTCATACATGCGATATTGCGGTGGTAACCAACGTGGCCGCCGACCACCTGGGCCTCCGCGACATCTACACCGTGGAGGAAATGGCCGCCGTGAAGGGCGTGCTGCCCCGCACGGTGCGCAAAGGCGGCTGGGCCGTGCTCAACGCCGACGACGACCTGGTGTATGGCATGGCCCACAACCTCGACTGCCGCGTGGCCCTGTTCAGCATGAACGAAAAGAGCCGCCGCATTCAGGACCACGTGGAGGCCGGCGGCGTGGCCGCGGTGTATGAGGAAGGCTACATCACCATCTACCGTAACAGCTACAAGCTGCGCATCGACCGCGCCGCCGAGTTCCCGGTGACCTTCGGGGGCCGGGCGGGCTTCAACATTGAGAACTGCCTGGCCGCCGCGCTGGCGGGCTACCTCTCGGGCTTCGATAAGGACGACATTAAGACGGCTTTCCGCACCTTCGTGCCCTCGGGCGCCAAGACGCCGGGCCGCATGAACTCCTACAAGTTTCCGAAGTTCGAAGTCATCGTGGATTACGCGCACAACACGGCCGGCATCACCAAGTTTGCCGACTTCATGAACGCCACCACGGCCACCCGTAAAATCGGCGTAGTCTCCGGCCTCGGCGACCGCCGCGACGAAGATACGCTGGGCTTCGCCCGCATCGCCGGCCGCATCTTCGACGAGGTGATTCTGCGCCAGGACCGCGACCTGCGCGGCAAAACCGCCCAGCAGCTCCGCGACATCATGGAGCGCGGCCTGCGCCTCGATAAGCCCGACCTACCCATCACCTACATCGAAAACGAGCCCGACGCTATCGACCACATCCTGGCCACCGCGCCGGAAGGGGCAGTAGTGACGCTCTTTACCGAGAACATCACGGCCACGCTGAAGCAGCTGGATGAGTTTGAGAAGACGGTGTGAGTGTTAGCTTACAAATGAGTTTGTGAAAGGGCCCGCTTCGGCAGACCTTTTTAGTGACTCACTTCGGTACTTTTGTGGCACTCTATAAACAACGTACCGCCTTAGCTTCATTTTCTATGTTCAACCTTTCCTCCTTCCCATTTCCCGCCGCGCTGGTGCGCGTGCTACTGGCGCTTCTCTTTGCGGCCGGGAGCCTCCCATCAGTGGCCCAGACGCCGGCTTGGCAGTCGGCGCAGGCGATGGCGTCACTTGAATATGGGTCGGTACAAGCCACAGCTGTCGATGCGGCCGGTAACGTGTATCTGGCTGGGGGGTTTTCAGTAAACATAATGGTAGGCAACATTATGCTGACCAGCCACGGAAACCAGGATGCGTTCGTGGCCAAGTTCAATCTCGCCAGCAACCAGTTTATGTGGGTGCAGCAGGTCGGCGGCATTGGGGATGATTATATCGAAGCATTGGCCGTGAGCGGCACCAGTGTGTATGTGGCGGGTTCTTTTAGGGGCTCCGTCAGCTTTGGTGCCACCACTCTGAGCAATATGGGTTACTATAGTGATGTATTTGTGACGAAGCTGACCGACGCGGGCAGCTTCGTATGGGCGCAGCAGGCTGGGGGTACGAGCCACGACAATGCCAGAGCATTGGCTGTGAGTGGTAGCAGCGTGTACGTGGCGGGGGCATTTTTCAGTCCCACTGCCAGCTTTGGTGCCACCACCCTGACCAATACAGACGCTACTGCACCCACTTCTGACGTATTCGTGGCCAAGCTGACCGACGTAGGCAGCACCAGCAATTTCGTGTGGGCGCAGCAGGCTGGGGGTTCCAACTATGACCAAGTTATCGGGCTGGCCGTGAGTGGCAGCAGCGTGTACGTAGCTGGAGATTTTTATAGCCCCACTGCCAGCTTTGGTGACACTACTCTGACCAATACAGATGCTACTGCAGCCACTTCTGACGTATTCGTAGCCAAGCTGACCGACGCAGGCAGCACCAGCAACTTCGTGTGGGCGCAGCAGGCTGGAGGTATGGGCTACGACGGCGCCAGCGAACTGGCCGTGAGCGGTACCAGTGTGTATGCGGCAGGGGCATTCTCTAGTCCAACGGCCAGCTTTGGTGCCGCCACCCTAACCAATACAGGTCTTTACGACATGTTTGTTACCAAGCTGACCGACGCAGGCAGCACCAGCAACTTCGTGTGGGCGCAGCAGGCTGGAGGAGCGGGCAGAGACCAAGTTATGGCGCTGGCTGTGAGCAGTACCAATGTGTACGTGGCAGGTGCGTTCTCTAGTCCCACGGCCAGCTTTGGTGCCGCCACCCTGACCAATACAGGTCTTTACGACATGTTTGTGACCAAACTGACCGACGCAGGCAGCACCAGCAACTTCGTGTGGGCGCAGCAGGTCGGCGGCATTGGTAACGATTATGCCGAAGCATTGGCCGTGAGCGGCACCAGTGTGTATGTGGCGGGTTCTTTTAGTAGTCGTACGATAAGCTTCGGCACCAATACGCTGACTAACCCCAGCGGCATCGCTAATAGCGTCGGCTTCTTGGCCTCCCTCACCGACCCGACCCTCACCGCCACCACCTCGCCCCGCACGGCACTCGCGCAACTTTACCCCAACCCCGCCCATAGCACCACCGCCCTGCGCCTGCCCGCTGGCTTGGCACCCACGCCCCTCACTCTCTGCGATGCGCAGGGCCGCGCTGTGCGCCGCTATCCCGCCCCGGCTACCCTAGAAACAACCCTCGACCTGCACGGACTACCCGTCGGATTGTACATATTACAAGGTGGTAGCTTCAGCCAGCGGCTGGCAATAGAGTGAAACCGAACTTTCTGAAAAAGAAAAAGCCACTCGCAAGAGTGGCTTTTTCTTTAACCAGATAGAAAATAGAGAATGGACCCGCTAAGAAGCGAAACGACCAAAAATCCGTTCCATCCTTACTTCAGGGTAAACGTTGTCTTGCCCATCATGGCGCCGCCTTCATACACTTCCACCGTGTGCACGCCCTTTTTATACTCGGCGCCCTTGGCGTAGGTGAACTGAATGGGCTGCTTGGTGTTGTCGAACACCACGTCCTGCTTCTGGGTGTAGAACGACTCCTGCCCGTCCACGGTGAAGGTGCCGCCGCCGGTGCTCAGGTTGTAGAGGGCCGCGCCGTCGGGCTCCAGAATGCGCAGGTAGATGCTCTTGGTTTCCTTCGGCGACACGTCGTTGCGGGCCAAGTTGAAGGTCACTTTCACCTTCTCCACCTTCTTGGCCTTGAACTCGTCCTTGTCGTCGTCCTTCTCCTTGTCCTTGGAATTGAGCACGGCGATTTTGATGTTTTCGGCCTGCAGGCGGGAGGCCACGGTTACTTTATCCGAAAGCTCCTGGTTGGTTTTGGCCATCGTGCTGATGGTGTCGGTCAGCTTGTTCTGGCGCTCCTTGAGGGTCGTGGTTTCGGTGTAGAGGGTTTCGTTGTCCTTCTTCAACTGGGCAATGTCCTCGTCCTTTTTGCGGAGCTGGCCTTCCAGGTTCTGGGCGCGCTGCTTAAACATCTGCTGCTGGGCGATGGAGAAGCTGCCGGCCCGGAAAGAGCGGAGTTTCAGCAGGTCGGCGTTGACGCTGGCGATGCGCGCCTGCAGCGAGTCGTTGTTGAGGCCCAGGGCCTGCAGTTCTTGGCTTTGGCGCTCGAAATCGGCTTTCAGGGCTTCGTACTGCTTGATTTGCTCCTGCAGCTTGCTGTCCTTGGCTTTCACCTCGGTGGTGAGTTCCTCGTTTTGCTGGCCTTTCTGCTGGTTGAGGTAGAAGAGCACCCCGTTGATGCCGAGCAGCACCAGTACCAGGGCCACCCAGAGTAAAACGCGGCTGTTTGAGCGGGGTTGGGGATTTTCGTTCGGGTCCATGCAGTGAAAGTTGACGAGAAAAAAGCGGGAATTTGGGTTATCCTTACCGCAGGGTAAGGCGTACCTTTGGGCGTAAAAATAGCGGACTTTGCGTTCCGCGCAAGTCCTCGTTATACTTTCGACGCATGGAAACGGTTATCCCTCCCCTCGACGACGACTACTGGCAGGGCCGCTACGAAGCCGGCCGCGACGGCTGGGACGCCCACGGCGTCACCCCGCCGCTGCAGGAATACTTCGACCAACTCGACGTGGCTACCCAGCCGCGCATCCTCATCCCCGGCGCCGGCCGCGGCTACGAGGCCGAGTACCTGCACCGCCGCGGCTTCCGCAATGTGTTCGTAGCCGACTTCGCGCCCGAGGCCATCACCGCCCTGGCCCTGCGCGTGCCCGCCTTTCCCGCCGACCACCTGCTGCTCAGCGACTTTTTCGAGCTGCCCGCCGAAGGCAAGCTCGACTACATCATCGAGCAAACGTTTTTCTGCGCCATCGACCCCGCGCTGCGGCCGGCGTATGCCCGGCAGTGCGCGGCCTTGCTGCGGCCCGGCGGCACCCTTGCCGGCCTGCTCTTCGATACGCAGTTTGAGAATAAAGCCGAGCCGCCGTTTGGCGGCAGCCGCGAGGAGTATATCGAATACTTCGCGCCGTATTTCGAGTTCGTGCACTTCGATACGGCGTATAATTCGCTCAAGCCCCGGCAGGGGCGGGAGCTGTTTATCAATTTGAAAAAGAAATAAGCGCTGTCGCGTTTCCTCATTGCTTCCTATGCTCACTTCCCTCGCCAACGCCCTCCCGCATTTCCGCCACACCAATTCCGGCCAGTTTTTCCTCATGGCCGGCCCCTGCGTCATCGAGGGGGAAGACATGGCCCTGCGCATCGCCGAAAAGGTGAAGGCCATGACCGACAAGCTCCAGATACCCTACATCTTCAAGGGGTCCTACCGCAAGGCCAACCGCTCGCGCCTCGATTCCTTCACCGGCATCGGCGACGAGACGGCCCTGCGCATCCTGCAGAAAGTAGGGCGCGAAATCGGCGTGCCTACCGTGACGGACATCCACGAGTCGGGCGAGGCGGCCTTTGCCGCCGAGTACGTCGATGTGCTGCAAATCCCGGCCTTCCTGTGCCGGCAGACCGATTTGCTCATCGCCGCCGCCAAAACCGGCAAGGTGGTGAACGTGAAAAAAGGCCAGTTTCTCAACGGCGAGGCCATGCAGTGGGCCGTGGACAAAATCCAGCAGTCGGGCAACCCGCACGTTATTCTGACGGACCGCGGCAACTCCTTCGGCTACTCCGACCTCGTAGTCGATTTCCGCAACCTGCCCGCCATGCGCAGCTTCGGCGTGCCCGTGGTGATGGACGTGACGCACTCCCTGCAGCGCCCCAACCAAAGCTCCGGCGTGACCGGCGGCCAGCCCGCCCTCATCGAAACCATTGCCAAGGCCGCCATCGCCGTGGGCGCCGACGGCCTGTTCATCGAAACCCACCCGACGCCCGCCACCGCGCTGTCGGACGGGGCCAACATGCTGCCCCTCGACCAGCTGCAGCGCCTGCTGGAAAAGCTGACGCGGATACGCGATGCCGTGCGCGACAGCGGGGATATTAATCCGCAGGGGCTGGACGCCTAGCCGTTTGCTCGTGGCTGCCATCCCGGAAATCCGAATTTATAAGTCGCGCCGCAAGGCCGCGTTGCTCCTGCTGGGCTGCGCGGCCTTCGTGGCGATGGGCGTTTTTCTGCTAAACCATCCGGACGCACCCCGTTGGGTGGCTTGGCTCAATATCGGTTTTTTCGGGCTGGGCATCCCCATCAGCATCTATACCATGCTGGACCGGCGACCTCAGATAATTATCAACGAAGTCGGGATTTTTGACCGCACTACCCACCAGTCATTTATCAACTGGGAAATTATCCAAGACGTGTATTTGGCTGAAATACACGGTCAGCAATTTATTTGTCTGGTAGTTGACGAAGCATTTGAGCCTTCGCAACACAAGGGTAAATGGGGCCGCAGTATGGCTCGATTCAGCAAAGAACTGGGATTTCAGGAACTGAACATTTCTTTGGGAAGCGTCCGCATTAACGCCGGGCGGCTGGCCGAATTCATTGTCGCCATGCGCAATGCGACGCCATCTGCCCGGGAGTTTTTATTGCACAAGCAGCTAGCGCAACCCTTGTAGCCAGCCTCAGGCCCGCAGCCAGAAGTGCTGCTTGGGTTGATTCGTCCGAAAGAACACCAGCCCGATATAAAACAAATCGACGGTAACCAGCACCTGCGGGTGGGCCTTGATGGCCTCCCAGGCCCGCTCCATCTCCGCCGACCAGTGAATATCGTCGAACACGAATACGCTGTGCTCGTGGGCCCGCGTCAGGCACTGCTCGAAGTAGCGCAGTGTGGGCTCGTAGCGGTGGTTGCCGTCGAAGAACACAAAATCGACCGGCGCCGCTAAGCTGGCCAGGGTAGGAGCCAGGGTTTCGTCCAGGTTGCCCTCCACCAGCTTCACGTTGCGCAGTTCCAGCTTCTCAAAGGTTTCGCGGGCCACGGCCGCCACGTTAGGGCAGCCCTCGAAGGTGACGACGCGGTGCCGCGAATCGGGCGCGGCGAGGTAGGCGGTGGTGAGGCCCAGCGAAGTGCCCAGCTCCAGGATGGTGGCGGGGCGGAAATGATTGACCAGCCGGAACAGCAACTGCGCCAGCCACGCCGGCTTGGCCGCCGTGCGGGCAATGGCCGCCACGCGGCGCTGCTGCCCCGCGCCGGTGTGCGAGCCCGCCCCGAAATCGGTGACGGTGATGGTTTCGGGGCTTTGCAGCAGAGCCTGCCGCTGCTGCTCGATGCGCTCGAAGGCGCCGAAGCGGCCCGTGTGGCGGATAACCGAGGTGTAAAGCCCGAACACAAACGGGGAATGCAGGCCGTGGGCATTGCCCGAGCGCAGCCAGAAACGGAGGTAAGCGAGAAGTTGAAACAAGGCGTAGCGTAGCGTGAGCTACAAAAGTACTCGCCGATGGCGCGGGGCTCTGCCCCGGGCCGACTAGTGGCCGGCCTCTGGCTGGCGCGGGACTGCGCAATAGTGGGTCGTTCTGACGTTGCGGGCCCGAGGCCCGCGAATAGTTGGCACGGGGCAGAGCCCCGCGCCATCAACTACCATCAATCCCTAATTCAGACGGTACGGCACCATCAGGGTAAACTCCGGAATGTCGACCTGGAAGTGCTGGCCGTTGCCGAGGCGCTCCATGAGGTAGGTGCCGTGCATCTTACCCATCCCGGATTTGAGGTTGCAGCCGCTCACGTAGTGGTGCGACTCACCGGGCTCGAGCACGGGCTGGCGGCCCACCACGCCCTCGCCCTCCACCTCGCGCACCTCGCCGCCGGCATCGTGGATGTACCAGTGGCGGCGCAGCAGCTTCACGGTGTGCGGGCTGTCGTTGCGAATATCAATTTTATACGCAAAGACGAAGTGCTCCTGCGCGGGGCTGGAATAGTCGGGCAAATAATTGGTCGTAACCGAAACGGTAACGCCCTGCGTAGTCGTAGTGGGCATAAAAAGAGACGCGGAAAGCAGCTATGAAGGTAACTGAGCCCCGCCGAAATTAGTTTTGCGCCGAGACAGCGCCCTAACGCCAAAGCTGCCCAATTATTTTTCCTGCATAACCCGATGGTAAAGATAGCCGAAAGCTGGCGGCCCGTGCTCGCCGACGAATTCGAAAAACCATACTTCCAGCGCCTCATCGCCTTCGTGAAGGGGGAGTACGCCACGGCTACGGTGTTTCCGCCCGGCCCCAGCATCTTCCACGCCTTCGACGCCTGCCCGTTTGATAAGGTCAAGGTCGTCATCCTGGGGCAGGACCCCTACCACGGCAAGGGGCAGGCCCACGGCCTCTCGTTTTCGGTGCAGGACGGCCAGCGCACGCCGCCCTCGCTGCACAACATCTTCAAGGAGTTGCAGAGCGACATCCCCGGCACCCCGCCGCCGCCCAACGGCAACCTCGACCGCTGGGCCCGGCAGGGCGTGCTGCTGCTCAACGCCACGCTCACCGTGCGCTCGGGCGAGCCCGGCTCGCACCAGAAAAAGGGCTGGGAAGAATTTACCGACGCCGTTATCCGCAAGGTGTCCGAAGGCCGTGAGCACGTCGTGTTCATCCTCTGGGGGGCCTACGCGGGCAAGAAGTCGGAGCTCATCGACGCCCGCAAGCACCTTATCCTGAAAGCCGTGCACCCTTCGCCCATGGCCGCCGACCGGGGCTTCTTCGGCAGCAAGCCCTTCAGCCAGACCAACGCCTGGCTCGAAAAGCAGGGGCTGACACCGATTAAGTGGTGATAAAGAACATGTCATGCTGAACGCAGTGAAGCATCCTCTCACGCTGGAACGAATGGCTCTGGCGTGAGAAGATGCTTCACTGCATTCAGCATGACAGATGCTTAGTGAATGATGTTAAACAGCCGGTTCCAGCGCACTTTGTGGACGCCTTCGCCGAAGGGGTCCATCGAAAACCAGATGAGCACGGCCTTGCCCACGAGGTGGTCTTCGGGCACGAAGCCCCAGAAGCGCGAGTCCTCGGAGTTGTGGCGGTTGTCGCCCATCATGAAGTAGTAGTTCTGCTTGAAGGTGTAGCTGGTGAGGGGCTTGCCGTTTTGCAGCACCGTAAAGTCGTTGCCGTTGCGGATGTCGAAGGTGATGCTGTCGTGCAGCAGCTCGTAGCGCTTGATGACCTTGTAGTACAGCGCCGCATTCTGCGGGGTGAGCTGGATGGTTTCGCCTTCCTTGGGCAAGTGGATGGGACCGTAGTTGTCCTTGTTCCAGTGGCGCAGGCCGGCTAGGCTGGGGCGGAAGACACTGCTGGTGGTGGGGTGGTCAGGGTTGTCGGGGAACACGGCCAGGCCGCCGTCGTACTCCGGCTGGCCAGCCGGAATGGTTTCGGCCACCACGCCCTTCACGTAGGGCAGCTTGCGCAGCGCCTCGGCCGTGGCCGCGGTGCAGTCAATTTCGTAGCCGTAGCCCAGGGGCTCGTTCACGAAGCGTGGGCTGGGCTGCAGCAGGGGCGAGCCGTCCACCAGGTTCTGATATTCCACCACGCCGTGCTCGCGGAAAAACTTCTTTACCTCGTCGTTATCCTCGGTCGTCTGCACGTAGTAGCGGGTTTGCAGGCCGGGCGGGTTCACGGCCGGCTGGCCGTTCACGTACAGCTGCTGGCCCTTGATTTGAATCTCGTCGCCGGCAATGGCCACGCAACGCTTGATGTAGTTGGTGCGCAAATCGGCCGGGTACTGCAGCTCCCAGGGCACGTGAAACACCACCACGTCGTTGCGCTTCACCTCCGAAAAGCCCGGCAGCCGCCAGGTAGGCAGCTGAATGAGCTCGGAGTAGCTCTTGAAGCCGAAGATGGGCACCGTCTGGTGCGACAGCGGCACCTGCAAAGGCGTCTGTGGGGTGATGGGCCCGTAGTGCAGCTTGCTCACGAACAGGTAGTCGCCCACCAGCAGCGAGTTTTCCATCGACGGCGTGGGGATGGTGTAGGCCTCAAACGTGGCCCAGCGAATGAGCGTGGCCGCGATGATAGCGAAGAGCAGCGAATCGACCCACTCGCGGGTTTTCGTCTTGGGCGGGGGCGGTGGGGCGTTGGGGTCGCGGCGTTTGAAATTAAACAGGGCCATGAAAGAAAAGGGCGGACGCCCTTAGAAGCGAAAAGTCAAAATTCCGAAAAAGTTTCTGGTTTTCGGCATTAGGTGTTGGGTTTTTGGTGTTAGGTTTCTGGCAGTAGCATAAGGCGAAGCCCGAATACCAAAAACCCAATACCAAACACCTGATTCCAGGAATTACAGTCCTAATAAGTCGTTCATGCCGAATACGCCCCGGCGGCCCGGCAGCCACTCGGCCGCCAGCAGCGCGCCCTGCGCAAAGCCCGTGCGGCTGTGCGCCTCGTGCTTCAGCTCCAGCGTATCCACGCCCGACGTGTAGCGCACGATGTGCGTGCCCACCACTTCGCCCGCGCGCTCCGAGAGCACCGCCAGCTCCTGCGGGCTTTCGGCCGGGGCGTTGCGCCAGGTGATTTTGTCGGTGAAATGCCGCAGAATCCCCTCAGCCGCCGTGAGGGCCGTGCCGCTGGGCTGGTCTACTTTGTGGATGTGGTGGATTTCGCGCACGCTCACGTCGTAGCCGCCAAACTGCTGCATTTTGGCCGCCATATACTCGTTGAAGTGAAAGAACAAATTCACGCCCACGCTGTAGTTGGAAGCGTAGAACAAGCTGCCGTCCAGCTCCTGGGTCAGCGCCTGGGCCTCCTCAAAATGGTGCAGCCAGCCCGTCGAGCCGCACACCACCGGCAGCCCCTGCCGCAGGCAGTCCTGCACATTGGCAAAGGCCGAGTCAGGGTGCGTAAACTCAATGGCCACGTCCACCGTGGTGGGGGTAAAGTCAGTAATGCGCGCCGCGCCGGCCGCCGAATCAACGATGCCGGCCACGTGGTGCCCGCGCTGCGTGGCCTGCGCCGCAATGGCCTGGCCCATTTTGCCGTAGCCGACAAGGAGAATATTCACTCTTTTTAATGATTAGTGGTTAGTGATTAATGGTTAATAGTTCGTGGTCGGCAGGTTTTTTTGTAAAGCGAAGAAAGCCAATTAATCACTAATCATCAACCAATAATCATTCATTTCACTCGCAGGGTAAAGGAAAGCCCGGGCGCCGTGGGCCGCGAAGTCTGGCCCGGAATGGGCAGCAGCGCCGGGTCCCAACTCAGGGCCAGGTCGTCGCTCACGTCGAACTCGCGCAGGTGGGCATCCACCACCGCGTCCAGAATCTGCATCCCGTAGGCCAGCCCGATGTAGAGGTAAAACACGTCGCGGTAGCCGCGGTAGAATACGATACCACTTTGCAGGGCCTCCGGGCTGCGCTCCAGACGTGCCCGGGGACCTAGCAGCTCGCCACCAATAGTATCCTTCCTTTCTGCGATGAGATTGAAGGCGCGCTTATACTCACTGAACCGGCGCTGGTAAAATACCTCGCCAGCAATAACGCCACCCAGCGCGCCATACACCAGCGGCAGCTTCCACCAGCGGCGGTTGTAAATCTGCCCGGCGCCGGGCAGCACCACCGCCAGCAGCCCCGCCTTGGCTGGCCGCGTGAGGCGCAGGCCAAACAGCCGCTCGGTGCGCTTGGCCGAGTCGGCGGCTATTTTGGAGCGCTTCTCTTCTTTTGTGAGCGGGCGGGTAAGGGCGCGGCCACCGGCCGTATCGGTCATCTGCGTTTGCGACTGCGTACCGAACGGCTGCGTACCGAACGGTTGGTTCGGGTTCAGCGGCGTTTGGGCCCAGGCTGGCGCCGCTAGCAGCACCAGTAGCAGCAGCCCACTGATTTTAGCAAATAGATTCAGTATCATGAAGCCAGTAACGAGAAATAGACCGGGTAAGTATGGCAGCTAAAAGGTGAGCGTTAAAAGTTAAAAGCCAGTCGGGTGCCGGATTCAACTTTTAACGCTCACCTTTTAACTCCTGGTACTGGACCTGCACGTTAGGCCGAGGGTTGCAGAATGTGCAGAATGCGCTGCATATCCTCCACCGAATCAAAGGAAATCTTGATTTCGCCGTTGCCCTTCGGCCCGGGGCGCACCTGCACCTTCGAGCCAAACCACTCGGCCAGGCTGCGCTCGGTGCGGCGGATTTCGGCCACCGGCACCACTGGGGGCGTCAGCTCGCGGGTGGTGTTGGTGGCGCCGTTTTCGGTGGTGGTGCGGCCATAGCCGTTGCGCACAATGTCCTCCACCCGGCGCACCGACATGTCCTCGGCAATGATGCGGCGGAACAATTCCACCTGCTGCTTGGGGTCTTCGATGGTGATGAGGGCGCGGGCGTGGCCCATGCTGATTTCGGTGTCGCGCAGGCCGATTTGGATGTCGGGCGGCAGCTTCAGCAGGCGCAGGTAGTTGGTCACGGTCGAGCGGTTTTTGCCCACCCGCTCGCCCAGGTCTTCCTGGCGCAGGTTGCACTCGCTCAGCAGGCGCTGGTAGCTGAGGGCAATTTCGATGGCATTCAGGTTTTCGCGCTGAATGTTCTCAATCAGGGCCATTTCCAGCATCTGCTGGTCGTCGGCCTTGCGGATGTAGGCTGGGATGTTCTCCAAGCCCGCCAGTTTGGAGGCCTGCAGGCGCCGCTCGCCCGAGATGAGCTGGTAGGCCTGCGGGCCCATCTGCCGCACCGTCACGGGCTGAATAATCCCTTGAATTTTAATGCTGTCGGCTAGTTCGGCCAGGGCTTCCTGGTCGAAGTGCGTGCGCGGCTGGTAGGGATTGGCCTCAATCTGGTCCACCGGAATCAGGCCCACGGAGTTTACCGGGTGCGGCACCAGGCTGCCGCCGGTGTTCACCACGCGGTCGCCTTTTTTCTCGTAGCTGCCTTCAATCAGGGCGTTGAGGCCCCGGCCCAGGCCGCTCTTGCGTTTCACCGCCGCGGCCGCAGCCAGCGCCGCTTGCAATTTCTCTTCGTTCTTGTCTACAGGCATGGTCCGTCGGCTGGGCTAAAAGGTGCGGGGCAGCCGAAAGTCAAAATTACGGATTCTTGGGCGAAGGGCAAGCTACGAAGTTCATCGAACTTACCACCCAGCGGGCCGAATGTGTTTCTCGCGGTCAGAAGCGTATTGCAAGCAGGCCCGAATCATTTGCTTCGTAAGCCCGGGGAAAGTACTGATAGCGCTATCGAAGCTTAAAGAGCCGGCTAAGTGGTCCAGCACATCAATAACACTTATTGAAGTGCCAATCAGGCAGGCGTAACCTAAGCGAACTTTCGGATGGATGCTGATTAGCGGATGGTCTGGCAAGCGCCCTTCCTCCTGATAGCGCAGCCGCTCAGAAAGGTCTGGGTTAAAGATTGCAGCGTAGTCTTTTACCACCGCAATCTGCTTATTGTCGTCTCTAAAACCGGCCACTTCACCTGTTATTATACTATCGAGTGCCGGATAATCGTCGGGGAAAATAATCCCCGGGAAGCCAAAATCTAGAATTTCTAATAGTAATGAAAAACCTAAACCAGCATCGAAAAAGACCCCGAAAGGAGCTTGAATAAATACCCGGCCAGAAACTGGTGTGCCGGGACTTACTTGCTGTTTCAGTCCTTCCCAACGAATTGCTCTCTCAGCCGACGTTTCGGAAGAAGGGCCATTAAAAGGTACATCGTCTGAAAATCTCCAGTTTAAGGGCATAGCAGTTTCATCAGGCCACTAACTGCGTGTGGCGCTGCCGGTCAGCCGCATACCGCAGGCACGCGAGAATCTGTTCCTCGCTCAATTCAGGAAAATCCTCGATGATGTCGGCAAACGACATCCTGTTGCCCAACCAGCCCAGCACATCCTCCACGGCAATGCGGGTGCCGATAAGACACACCCGCCCGAACCGAATTTCGGGGTCAATGCCAATCAGAGGGTGAGCTGATGAGGTGAGCATAAGCATAAGAGAAAAAGTTACGCTGCCTCGCCCTCAGCCGCTTCCTCCGGCCGCATCTCCACCGTGTTTTTCTCCACGATTTCACGGGCCAGGTTGAGGTAGCTCAGCGAGCCTTTGCTCTCGGCATCGTGCAGGATGGCCGGGATGCCGAAGCTCGGCGACTCGCTCAGCTTCACGTTGCGCGGGATGATGGTATCGAAGGCCAGCTGCTGGAAGTGCATGCGTACTTCTTCCACTACCTGGTTGCTCAGGCGCAGGCGCACGTCGTACATCGTCAGGAGGATACCCTCGATTTCCAGCTCCGTGTTGAGGCGGCTCTGGATGATTTTGATGGTGTTGAGCAGCTTGCCGAGGCCTTCGAGGGCGAAGTACTCGCACTGCACCGGGATGATGACCGAGTGTGCCGCCGTAAGGGCGTTGACGGTGATGAGGCCCAGCGAAGGGGAGCAGTCGATGATGATGAAATCGTACTGGTCGATGAGCGGGCGCAGCACCTCCTTCATCTTTTCCTCGCGGTTGGGCAGGTTTATCATTTCCACCTCGGCGCCCACCAGGTCGATGTGGGAGGGCATGAGGTCGAGGTGGGGCAGCACGTTGGTGGGCAGAATAATATCCTGGGCATTGATGCCGTCCACCATGCTCTCGTAGATGCTGTTCTGGATATCCTTGGGGTCGTAGCCCACGCCCGAGGTGGCATTGGCCTGGGGGTCGGCGTCCACGAGCAGGGTCCGGTAGTCGAGCGCCGCCAGCGAAGCCGCAAGGTTAATAGCCGTGGTCGTTTTGCCGACGCCGCCTTTTTGGTTAGCTACCGCGATAATTTTTCCCATGGGTCTGATATGTCTTAACTTATGGTTGCTGGGGCCGGGTGAAGAAGAAACAGCTGATGGGCAGAAAACGCGGAACCAGAAACTTTTTGCCGTAGCATTGTACGTACAAAGATACATTCTTTCCCTGTTCGCATGGCCCCTTTTTTGGCTCGTTGGGCCCGGTATTTTCCTAAGCAGTTGGCCCCGTTGGCGCTGCCGCTGGCCCTGGCCGCCTGCCACGACGCCGCCCGCCCGGCCGCCGACGAGCGCCGCGTATTCCGCTACAATCAGCCCGAGGCCCTTACCTCGCTCGACCCCGCTTTTGCCCGCAACCAGGCCAATAGCTGGGCCGTGAGCCAGCTCTACAACGGCCTGCTGGAGCTCGACTCGACCCTGACGCCCGCGCCGGCCCTGGCCCGCCGCTACCAGATTTCGCCCGACGGTCTGACGTACACCTTCGTGCTGCGCCCCAACGTGCGCTTTCACCCCAGCGAAGCCTTCCCCGGCGGGCAGGGCCGCACCATTACGGCGGCCGATTTTGTGT
The DNA here is from genome assembly GCF_030580865.1 of Hymenobacter aranciens. Lineage (GTDB taxonomy): Bacteria > Bacteroidota > Bacteroidia > Cytophagales > Hymenobacteraceae > Hymenobacter > Hymenobacter aranciens. Next base: position 138,795 of record NZ_JAUQSY010000015.1, read on the forward strand.
ACTCCTTTAAAAGACTGCTGGATAAACCCACGGCCAGCCCCGGCGGCTGGATTTTTCGGGGTAAAGTATTGGAAAACAAGGAAGGTGAAATCAGCGACACCTGCTTCGTGGCCGCCAACGACTCGACACTGCGCATTCACCTCAGGGAGCCGTTCATTCCCTTCCTGGGCATTCTGACGATGCCCTACGCCTTCGTGGTGCCGCATGAGGCAGTGGAAAAGTACGGCAAGGATTTTCGGGAGCATCCGGTGGGCACCGGGCCATTTCAATTCAAGCTCTGGGACGAAGGTAACGTGCTGCTCTACCACCGCAACCCCGGCTACTGGCGGCGCGATGAGAAAGGCCGGCCCTTGCCGTATCTGGATGCTGTGGCCATCAGCTTCATTGTGGACCGCAAAACGGAGTTTCTCACGTTCTTGCAGGGCAAGCTGGATTTTCTGTCGGGCATTCGCGAAGGCTCCCGCGACCTCGTGATGAACACTGACGGCACCATTCGCGCCGACTTCCAGGGCCGCTTCGTGGTGCAGAAAGCGCCTTATTTGAACACCGAATACCTCGGCATTCAGCTCGACTCAGCCAACCTCAGCGGTGAGCAGGCCGTGCAGGGCCGCGCCCTGCGCGACGTGCGAGTGCGCCAGGCGCTGCAATATGCTTTAAATAAGCCCGAGCTGCTGGCCTACGTCCTCAACCACGTAGGTAAGCCGGGTACCTCGGGGTTCGTGCCGGACGCGCTGCCGTCGTTTTCCGAAAAGGAAGTGCCGGGTTATTCTTACCAGCCGCAGAAGGCGCGGCAGCTGCTACGTGAGGCAGGTTACGAGCCGGGCCGGCCGTTGCGCCTGCGTCTGAGTACGGTGGCGGAACGTAAGGCTATCAGCGAGTACCTGCAGAAAAACTGGGCCGATGCGGGCATTCAGGTACAGATTGATATCAACCAGTCGGCCACGCAGCAGGAGCTGGTGAGCGGCGGCCGGGCCGCCTTTTTCGCCGGCAGCTGGCTGGGGGATTACCCCGATGCTGAAAACTACCTGTCCCTGTTCTATAGCCCCAATTTCAGCCCGGCCGGGCCGGATAAAACGCACTTCAAAAGCGCGGCCTACGATAAGCTGTACGATGCAGCGCGGCGCGAGATTGATTTGGCGAAGCGGACAGCTTTGTATCAGGCCATGGACCGGATTGTGGTGGCCGAAAGCCCCGTGATTCCGCTCTATTACGACCAGGTGGTGCGGCTGACGCAGAACAATGTACGCGGGTTGAAGGCGAATCCGATGAACCAGCTGCTGCTGGAGCGGGTGCGCAAGGATTAGCGGTCAGACGCCAGCCCGACCAGCGGGTCGAACTGCCCGCGCAGGTAGTTGATGTAACCCATCAGCTCATCCGGCGCTTCTTCTTCCACTACTACGGTCTTGAGCTGTCCATTAGGCTGCTGCACGGCTACGATGGTGCTGGGAAGGTCGGTGGTGTAGTGCGAGTACTTGTCTTTCAGCTGGTCGAAGTGGATTTCCTTGGCCTGGCGCTGCATCTCGGCTACGGCAGCGGCCGAGAGGCGAAATTCCTTGTCGCCGGTCACGGGCACGTCGCGGTAGCCGGAGTAGGCCACGCGGCCATCGGCAAATACCTGGGCCTTGTAGGCCGGGCAGCGGCCGAAGCAGGAGGTGCGCTCGAAGGTGAGCACCGGAGTGGCGGTCTTGGCCTCGGCGGCGGCTTTTTCGGCTTTCTTGGTGTTGGCCTTTTGGGCGCAGGCGGGCACGGTGAGGGCTAGCGTGAGGGCCAGCAGCGGATGCAGGAGGAGGCGCATGGAAGAGAAGTGTTGGGAGGCGAAAGGTAGGAAAACGAAAACGGCCACCCGAAAACCATGCCAGTGGGTTTCGGGTGGCCGCTTCACGGCCAGCATACTTCGCGGGCTTATTTTTTCTTCGCCTGGGCTTCTTTTTCCTGCGCCGCCTTCATCGCCTCGGCGATGCGGGCCTGGAAGCCGCCGGGCTTCTTATCCTTGTTCTTCACCTTGTTGGCTTCGAGCTGGGCGCGGATTTTGGTTTCATCCACGAAGCTGCGGGTGAGGGCCTGCTGGGCGAAGGTGATGACGTTCGACACGAAGTAGTACCAGGTGAGGCCCGAGGCGAAGCTGTTGAGCACAAACAGGAAGATGATGGGCATCAGGTAGCTGTAGAACTTCATCGGGCCCTGCATGGCGGTGTTCATCTGGTTGCTCTGCCAGGTCATCACCAGCGTCGAGGCTGTCATGAGCAGCGTGAACAGCGACACGTGGTCGCCGTACCATTTCACGTAGAAGGGCAGCTTAATGAACACGTCGTAGCTGCTCAAGTCTTTGGCCCAGAGGAATGACTGCTGGCGCAGCTCAATAGCATTCGGGAAGAACTGGAACATCGCGAACAGAATCGGGATGGTGAGCAGCGTGGGTACGCAGCCACTTAAGGGGCTGACTCCAAATTCCTGGTACAGCTTCATGGTTTCCTGCTGCACTTTCACCTGGTCGTCGCCGTGCTTTTCCTTGAGCTGGTCGAGCTCCGGCTTCAGCACTTTCATGCGGGCCTGGCTTTCGTAGGTTTTGTACGTCAGCGGCCAGGTAACCAGCTTGATGAGCAATACCAGCAGCGCGATGATGATGCCGTAGGACGAGATAAAGCCTTCCAGCAGGTGGAACACCGGCAGCACTACGAAGCGGTTCATCCAGCGGAACAAGCCCCAGCCGAGGTACACGTTGCGGTCGAATTCGGGCGCTACTTCCTTGAGCAAATTGAAGGAGTTGGGGCCGAAGAAGTAGCGGTAGTTGCCCCCGGCGGCGCTGGTCACGTCGGCCACCGGCAGCTGCACCAGCGAGCCCATACGCTTGATGTACTTGGCCGAGTCGGCCATGTCGGCCGCCGCGTTCAGGGTGCCGCCGCTGAAGGGCTGGCTGTCGGCGATGAAGCCGGCCACGAAGAAGTCGTGCTTGTGGGCCACCCAGCGGGTGGGCTCGCTCAGGGTCGTGACTTCGGGGTTTTCGCTGGCTTCGGCCAGGGCGTCGTTTTTGCCGCTGGCGTAGCTGAAGTTGATGGTCGAGTGGTTGCGGTTTTGCTTGGCATCCTGCTCGGTCTGGCGTACCTGGTCGTTGAAGGTGAACGTGAGCGGCTCCTGGGCCACGCGGCCGGCGAGGCCGTTCAGCTTCAGGTTGTATTTCAGCTCGTAGCTGTCCTGGGGCAAGGTGTACGTCTGTACTACCTGGCCGCCCGCTACGGGCGCCGTGAAGGTCAGCTGCGAGCCGCCGGCCAGTTCGCTGGCGGTGAAATTCAAATCTGAAAACTTCACCGTCTTCCCATCAATGGTGCGGAAGCGGGTATCGAGCCGGGCGCTCTGAGCGTCGAGCAAGTCCAGGGGCTGGCCGAAGAAGGTCTTGTACTTGTTCAGCCGCACGGCCGTGATGCGGCCGCCGCGGGTCGAGAAATTAACCGTCAGGTTGGCGTTTTTCAGCTGAATATCATCGCGCACCGGGCCGGCGGCCGAGTCGAGCGGCGCTTCAGTAGCGAAGCCGGGGGCGGGAGCTGGAGCGGCGGGCGTTTTGGCGGCTTCGGTGGCGGCGGGCTGTTTGCCGGTGACTTTCTCGTCCTTCTTCGGGCTGAAGAAGAACAAATACACGATGAGCAAGGCCGCAATTAGAAAAAGGCCGGTTGCTTGGTTTCTGTCCATTACTTGTTAGGGTTGCGAAAGGGCAAAGGTACGGTAGGAGCGGGGCTGCGCGGTAAAGCTATTTTCGGCCGCCCGTTCGGCTATGACGAATAGCTCGCTCATTTATTTGATACCAAAGTGTAGCTTTGCTGTATCGTGCGGTAGTCTCCCGCCGACCACGCTCCTTTTTTCAGCTTCGGCTGAAAAAGGCGAAGCCCGTGGTTGGCGCCACGGGCTTCGAAGTGGGTGATTCTTTCTCCCCATAATCTTAGAAACCATGGAGAAAAAACCAAACGACGACGGTGATTACGTAGTAATCACTGTCAGGCTCCCGGTCAGGCTGCTGATGCAGCTTGGGCGGTGGTTATTGATTGCAGCCAGCACGTACGTGCTGCTACATAAGTAACCTAAGCCGGCAGGGCAGGTCCGATGACCTGTCCTGCTTGGGAGTTTAACTACTGCTGCTCAGCAGAAGTTGCACAAATATGCAACATTCTGCGCAAACGCGCTACCCCTTCCGGTGCTGAATGGCCGCCCGCACAAAGCGCGAAAACAGCGGGTGCGGCGTCTCCACGGTGCTCTTGAGTTCGGGGTGAAACTGCCCGGCCACGAACCAAGGGTGATTCGGCAGCTCAATCACCTCTACCAGCCCGGTATCGGGGTTGGTGCCGGAGGCTACGAGGCCAGCGGCCTCGAACTGCTCCAGGTACTGGTTATTAAACTCGTAGCGGTGGCGGTGGCGCTCGCTGATGTGGTTACGGCCGTAGGCTTTGGCCGCGCGCGAGCCGCGCTTGAGGTCGCAGGCGTAGGCGCCGAGGCGCATGGTGCCGCCTTTCTGGGTGATGTTTTTCTGCTCCTCCATCATGGCGATGACGGGGTTGGGCGTCAGGGCGTCCATCTCGGTCGAGTTGGCGTCCTGCAAAGCCAGCACGTGGCGGGCAAACTCCACCACGGCCACCTGCATGCCCAGGCAGATGCCGAAGAAGGGAATGTTGTTTTCCCGCACGTAGCGCACGGCGTTGATTTTGCCCTCGAAGCCACGCTCGCCGAAGCCGGGAGCCACCAGCACGCCATCGACGCCGTGCAGCAGCTCGGCCACGTTGCCGGGCGTAATATGCTCGCTCTGAATGCTGCGCAGAGTCACTTTGCACTCGTTGGCGGCGCCGGCGTGCACGAAGGCTTCGTTAATGGACTTGTAGGCGTCGGGCAGCTCCACATACTTGCCGACCAGGGCGATGGTCACTTCCTCGGTGGGGTTTTTGAGCTTGCCGAGGAAGTCTTTCCAGGCTTCGAGGTCGGGGTTGGTGGCGCCGCCGGTCAGTTTCAGGCGCTTGATAACGCGCTCATCCAGGCCTTCTTTGCGCATGAGCAGCGGCACCGAGTAGATGCTGTCGGCGTCGAGGCTTTCGATGACGGAGTTGATTTTAACGTTGCAGAACAGCGCAATTTTGCGGCGCATCTCCATCGGGATGGGGTGCTCGGAGCGGCACACCAGGATGTCGGGCTGCAGGCCGGCCTCGCGCAAGTCGCGCACCGAGTGCTGCGTGGGCTTGGTTTTGAGCTCGCCGGCTGCTTTCAGATAGGGCAGCAGCGTGAGGTGAATGACCAGCGAATCAGAGTCGGCCAGCTCCCAGCGGAGCTGGCGCACGGCCTCCACGAAGGGCAGGCTCTCGATGTCGCCGATGCAGCCGCCGATTTCGGTGATGACCACGTCGAACTGGCCGTTCTGGCCCAGCAGCAGCATGCGGCGCTTGATTTCGTCGGTGATGTGGGGCACGACCTGCACCGTTTTGCCGAGAAAGGCCCCTTCGCGCTCGCGGCGGATGACGGTGTCGTAGATGCGGCCCGTGGTGACGTTGTTGGCCTGCGAGGTGGGCGTGTTCAGGAACCGCTCGTAGTGGCCCAGGTCGAGGTCGGTTTCGGCCCCGTCGTCAGTCACATAGCACTCGCCGTGCTCGTAGGGGTTGAGGGTGCCGGGGTCGATGTTGATGTAAGGGTCGAACTTCTGAATGGTGACCCGGAAACCTCTGGCCTGCAAAAGCTTGGCCAGCGAGGCGGAAATAATTCCTTTACCGAGTGAAGAAGTGACGCCGCCGGTGACGAAGATATACTTCGCGGCCGACGCGCTGGGGGAGGGGGTGGAGCGTTCGGGCATGACGGGAGTCAAAGTTACGGTGCCCAGAATTGGAATGGGAAAAAATCTGTGCCGGGGAGGGCGAAAACTCCCCTCCTTGGAAAGGAGGGGATGTGAGGCGCGAAGAGCGCCGAACGGGGGTGGTTCGCCCGGTCGCGCCGTCAGGTGCCGCTAGGGTTGGTAAATATTTACGGGTGGCCGTTCTTTGCCGGGCCAAGCTGCGCCGTGCCGCTGGTTCTTTACCGCCCCTAACGGCGCGGACGGCCTAACCACCCCCGTTCGCGCCTCTTCGGCGCTCACATCCCCTCCTTGGCAGGAGGGGAGTTTTCGCCCTGCCTGCCCCAAACACTCTCCGCCCTCGCTATGCTCCACGAAAGCCTTCTGCTCATTATCGTTCTGCTCTTTGCCGTGCTGCTGCTGGTGATGCTGGCGCAGAAGCTGCGCGTGTCGTACCCCATCTTTCTGGTGCTGGGGGGGCTGGGGCTGGGCTTTATTCCCAAGCAGGCGCCGCTGTTTATCGACCCGAATTTGATTTTTCTGATTTTCCTGCCGCCGCTGCTGTATGAGGCGGCCTGGTACACCTCGTGGCACGAGTTCTGGAAGTGGAAGCGGGCCATTGGGCTGCTGGCGTTTGGGCTGGTGTTTTTCACTTCGACTATCGTGGCTTACGTGTCGAAGGCGTTGATTCCGGGGTTTACGCTCGGGCTGGGTTTTTTGCTGGGGGGCATCATTTCGCCGCCCGATGCGGTGGCGGCTACCTCGGTGCTGAAGGGCATTCGGGTGCCCAAGCGGATTACGGCCATTCTGGAGGGGGAGAGTTTGATTAACGACGCCTCGTCGCTGATTGTGTTTCGGTTTGCGCTGGCGGCGGTGGTGTCGGGCAGTTTTGTGTGGCAGCAGGCGGCCACCAGCTTTTTGCTGGCCAGCGGCATGGGCATTGTGATTGGGGTGGCCATCGGGTTTGGGTTTTATCTTATTCATAAGCACCTGCCCACCACGCCCAGCATCAACACGGCGCTCACGCTGATGGCGCCCTACGTGATGTACCTCGTGGCCGAGGAATTCCACTTTTCGGGGGTGCTGGCGGTGGTGAGCGGGGGCTTGTTTATGTCGTACCACTCGCACCAGGTGTTCGATGCTAATACCCGCATTCAGTCGAACAGCGTGTGGGCCAGCATTGGGTTTATCTTTAACGGGCTGGTGTTTATTCTCATCGGGCTGCAGCTGCCGCAGGCGGTGGCGGGGCTGCGGGGGCACTATTCCTTGCAGGAGGCCATTACCTACGGTCTCATCATTAGCGGGCTCGTGATTGCCATCCGGCTGCTGTGGATGTACCCGGCCACGTTTCTGCCGCGCTGGTGGAGTTACAACGTGCGCGCCACCGAGCGCAACCCCGGCTGGCAGGGGCCGCTGGTGATTGGCTGGGCCGGCATGCGCGGGGTGGTGTCGCTGGCCTCGGCGCTATCAGTGCCGCTGCTGCTGGAGAATGGCCAGCCCTTCCCGATGCGCAGCCTCATTCTGTTCATCACCTTCATCGTGATTCTCGTCACGCTGGTGTTTCAGGGGCTCACGCTGCCCTGGCTGATTCGCTTCACCAAGGTGGGCGAGAACGACGACGCCACGCCCCTGGCCGAGCAGGAGGCGGGTATCCGTCTGCACATCCGCCGGGCCGCCGTGGCCCACCTGAAACAGCAGTACGCCCCCGACATGGCCGCCAACGAGCTGGTGGCCCGCCTGCACCAGCGCATGAGCACCGAGGTGGAGCTCACCACCCGCACCCTCGACAACATCGAGGAAAGCGACGCGCAGCGCGAGGCCCTGCGCCGCTACCACGAGGTGCTGCTCGACGTGCTCGGCGTGCAGCGCGAGGAGCTGCAGGGCCTGCGCCGCCGCAACCAGTTCGAGGACGAGGTGCTGCGGCAGCAGGAGGCCCAATTGGATTTGGACGAGGCCAAGGTGCGGCACATTGAACACTAAGCTAACCGACCTGCCATGACGCCTGCCACCCGTGCGTTTCTCTTCCTGGGGGCGCTATTCGTCGCCATCCCGGTCACCATTGTCCTGGCCGGCATGGGCATTGAACTCTATTGCCAGCTCACGGGCACGGTGTGGGAAGAAAGCGCCAGCAAGAGCGATGCCTTTGAGCGGGCCGAAGCCATTCTCATCGAGAAGCTGCAGCGCACGGATACCATCTCGTTTCACCGCATGGGCCACCGGGTGCGCGAAGACAGCACGGGCCACTTCGTGGTGGAGGGCTTGTTTATGCGCATGCCGCAGGTCCGGCACGGCTACGAGCCCGTGCCCTACCTGGTGGAGCTGCAGTACCGGGGCCCCGCCACCGCCGACCCCGCCAACTGGACCCTGCTAGGGCTGACCATCGACGGGGTGAGCCGGTAGCCCGGCTGGCCCGGCTGGCGCGCGTTTAGCGCCGCAGGCGCGTAACTCGGGCCGAACATTCGGGCGAGGCTGCGCCTCGCAGCAGAACGTTCCTTTTGCGCGGGCGGGGGCGGCTCAGCCTCCCATGATAGTCGGCCCGAGTTACGCGCCTGCGGCGCTAAACGCGCGCCAGCCCCCCCCAAAAAAACGCCCCCGGCCAGGGGCCGGGGGCATTCCAGATGTAGTGGGGGAAAAAGGCTGTTTGGTCTAGTAACTAATAGCTAATCGATAAGTAAAATCAGGCCGATAGGGTGTCTTTGTGGGCCGTCACGTCGTCGATAGCCCCTTGCAGCACCTCCAGCTGCTTATCGGTCTGGTCGTCGTTTACTTCGCCGAGGTAGGCGGCGGGGCCGGTGGCGGCGGGGTCGCTGAGCTGCAGCTTTTCGCGGCGGGCTTTGGCGTCGATGAGCGAGCGTTTGGCGGCGTTGAGCTCGGTGGCGGAGATGTCGGTGCGGGCCACGTCGGCGGTGTAGCGCACGACGTCGGCCTCGGCCTTGGCGAGCTTCTTGGCGTTGGTGCTGGCCGTGTAGGCCGCCGCGTTGTCGGCGTAGGTGTCGTTGTACTCGCTACGGTCGTAGGAAGCCTTTTCGCGGGTGAGACTGGCCAGGGCCTCGTCGCACTCAGCGCGGGTTTTGAGAAGATTTACGTTGGCTGGCATAAGGGTAAAAAGTGAAAAAGGGTTGAAAAAAAAAGTTGACGGCCAAATATAGACGCAATTTTTAAAATAACTCCTTTTTACCCGATTTTATTTTGGGCGCCAACTAGCTGGCCAGCACAGTAGCCAGGGCGGCGGCCTCGGCTTCCAGCGCCTGGGCCCTTGCATAGCCGAGGTGCCACTCGGCCAGCTGCCCGGCATCCAGGGCCAGGGGCACCGTGGCCAGCCAGGCATGCACGTAGCGCAGGCGTGCCGCCTCGGCGGTGGTGGCCTCGGGCGGGGCGGGCGGCAGGTCGGCCAGTAGCGCGGGCATGGCCTGGGCCCAGCGGGCGGCCACGGCGGCCTGGGCGGGCAGGTGGCGCAGCCGCCAGCGCAGGGTGCGGGCTTCGTGCAGGCAGGCGGCGCGGCGGCGCTCCAGCAGGCCGGCCTCAACGGGGCCGGGCGGGGGCGGGGGCAGCAGGCTGGCGGCCTCGGCCTGGGCCTCGGCCAGGTGCCGGGCGCTGGCCTCGGCGGCGGGGGGCAGGGCCAGCAGGAAGGGGCCCAGGCGCTCCCGCAGCGCGGGGCTGTAGCCCTGCTGCCCGGCTTCGAGGCGGCTGAGCTGGGCGCCGCTCAGGCCCAACAGGGCGGCTAGCTCGGCTTGGCTAAGGCCGTAGTGGCGGCGCACGCGGGCCAAGAGGGTATCGGAGTAGGCGGCGGGGCGGGGCATGGGCGTAGTAAGAATAAATGGGGGCGGGCAAAAATACTTACTAACCTCTAGTAAGTATTTTTGCCCGCCCCCATTTATTCTTACCACAACCTGCGTCTAAGTTGCTGAGATGACAAGCCGCCCCGTCCAGCCATCGTGGGGTTGCATAGTAGTAGTGCTGCGCAATATAAAATCCAGCCCTAGGGCGGCAAGGTCTGCGGTGAGGTCCAGAAACAGATTTTCTGCGGCGCTTTGCGGATTCTGGCGGCGGAATTTCTGGGCCGTATCAGTAGGAGCCACTGGCAGCGGGGGGCGTTCCAGAAACAGCACCACCTGAACAGGCAACCGCAGTCGCCGCCAGTTAACCACTAGCTGCAACTCGGTATCCTGCACGCGCACGGCGGCATAAAGGCCGCTGAGGGTGTTGAGCGCTTTTTGCAGCACCGTTTGGCGTAGTGCGGCCACGCGGTGCTCAGCCGGGGCGCTGCCAGTGCGGTAATCTTTGATTTCAATCAGGAGCAGCCGTTCGGTGGGTGCGGTGGCGTAAGCTACTACGTCTACGCCGCGCACATGCTGAACTTTGTGCTCAATGCGCTGGCGGTAGAAGCTGGCATTATCGGCCTGCGTGTCGCCGTCGTACTTCACCACTTCCCAGCCAGTAGGGAAATCCAGGCTGATGCCTTTCTCAACGGCGGTCGGCATCTTCCTTATCTAATACTTGCTGAAAACGGTCGGACTGCTCCAATTCGGCATCCAGAGCTACTATGTCGGGCAGCAGCTCCAGGTTGTCGGCCATGACCACGGTGGTCGCTTCGCCAGGTTGGGCACTCAGCCCGAAGTAGCGCACTGGCGTAGCCTCCTGCTGGGCCAGAATATGCAGCTCCTTCAGCAAAAACAGGCTGTGCGTAGCCAGAATAACCTGGAAGCCCGCCCGCGCCAGCTGGGCCAGCACGGCGGCCAGCTCGCGCAGCAGGGCGGGGTTGAGGTTGGCCTCCGGCTCGTCCCAAAACAGGGTGGTGTCGGGCGTGAGGGTGCCGTTGGCGAGCAGCTTGTAGAGGGTGGCAAACTTGCGCAGGCCCTCGGCCACGAGGTTCATCTCCATGCGCGGCTGGTTGGGCGCGGCCAGGTAGAAGTGGCCGCCTTCTTCCTCCACCTTGCCGCCGAGCAGATTTTGAAGGTGGGCGACGATGTCGGCCGGTTCGGGCTGGCGCAGGGGCGGGCCCATGAGCAGGCGCAGCAGGTCGGGGTAGGTCTGGTCAATGGGGATTTCGCGGCGGTCGTATAAGAACGAGAGCCAACCCATTGTCAATACTTCTTTAGCAGGAATGAAGACAGGGTCTGGAAAATTCTTATGCCCACCCGGAGGTAGTGGTTTAATACCAGATTCTATCGACTCGGTTTCTGTGATGGTGATGGAAGTATTTTCATGCCAGCCATCATGCACTGTGTCTGCAGAGATTTCAGCCTCGACTGTCTCAGGCTTACGACGAATAAGTACAGAGGGTAAGAATGGATTTGGTTGAAAAACGTTTCGCAGCTTATCGTCCAAAAACAAAGACTGTAAGCCTCTTCTTGTGAAACGTACTTCTAGCTCTTCCAGACTTCTTACTTTTTCTAGAAGATGATAGTCTAAGCTGTATCCCGCCTTCAGCACATGGCTTTTCCCCGTCCCATTGGCCCCCACAATCACATTCAGCCCCGAGCCAAAGGCAAATTCGGCATCTTCAAAGACGGTAAAATTGCGGAGGTGCAGGCGTTGGAGCATGGCGCGAAGCTACGGCGGGGCGGGTAAAAAAGCGGCCCCGTCCTTTACTGGACGGGGCCGCGCTGAACATAGGACGGGTGTAGTAAGAATAAATGGCCGGGGCCGAAAATACTTACTAGGGGGTAGTAAGTATTTTCGGCCCCGGCCATTTATTCTTACTAGCCGCTGATTTATTCTACCACCAGCTTTACCGTGCGGCCGGCGCACTGCACCACGTACACCCCGGCCGCCAGCCCGCTCAGCTCCAGCGGCTGCGCGGTGGCAAAGGAGCGTAGTAGGCGGCCGCTGAGGTCGCGGAGCTGGGCCGTCTCGCCGGCGGCATTCAGCAGTTGCACCTGGCTATGGGCGGGGTTGGGGTAGAGCTGCAGGGCGGCGGTTTCGCCGGCCGTGAGGGTGACGACCGCCGAGTAGCTGGCGGTGCCGTCGCGGTCTACCTGGCGCAGGCGGTAGTAGCTGGGGCGGCCGGGCAGCAGGGCGCGGGCGTCGAGGTGGCGGTAGGCGCGGGGCTGGGCGCTGGTGCCGGCCCCGGCAATGCGGGCCACGGTTTCGAAGGCGCGGCCGTCGCGGGAGCGTTCCAGCTCGAAGTGGTCGTTGTTGAGTTCCTGGGCCGTTTGCCAGCGTAGCTCGGCATCGAGGCCCTGGGCCTGGCCCACGAAGCTGACCAGGCGCACCGGCAGCGGGTTGATGGTGCCGGGCGAGAAGCCGTAAATCTGGGCGTTGGCCGGGCGGCCGCTCAGGGTGGTAGGGGCAGCGTCGTTGGCGGCCGTGGCAGTGGTGCTGGTGTTGTTCAGGGCAAGGAAATTGCCGGCGCCGGTGGCCGTGCCCGCAATGCCAATGGAGGCCGACTGCGAGGCCAGGGTCTGGGTGCCCGCCTCGGGGCGATACACAAACTCGATGCGGTTCGAGGTTTCGTAGAGCTTCACCTCAAACGAGAGCGTGGGAGCAGCGGCGCCTTTCTCCCACAGCGCGTTGTACCACTCCACCGTAAACACCCGGTAGGGCGCCGTGCCGGTGGTCTGGTAATACACGCTGCCCTGGGCCATGCTGAGGTCGTCCCAGAGCGGGGCCAGCAGCGGGCGCAGGCCGCCGGTGCTCAGGTTGTTGGTGGGGGTCGAGTTGGTGATGTTCTGGCCGAAGGTCAGCCAGCCGTTGGTCGATACCGACACCGTGGTGTGGTCGCCGGTGGCGTAATTAAACGAGAAGCCGATGGGCAGGCCGTTGTAGTAGCCGTCGTCGCTGGTGCCCCCGCTCAGCGGGATGCCGTTGGTGTAGGTGCTGTTGCTGGCCGTCAGGGCCATGTTGAGGCGGTAGAAAGTGTAGACTTGCCCGCTGGTGGGGCGGCCGGTCAGGTTGTTGGTGCTGGCGCTGGTGCTGGTGGTAGGGGTGGCGCTGGTGTTGGCCAGGCTCAGGAACGAGCCCGGCGCCAGGCTCAGGCCTACCGAGCCCGACGCCGAGGCGGGCGCCACGGCATCGCGGCGGTACACGTAGTCGAGGTGGCTGTCGGCCTCGTAGAGCTTCACCTGAAAGCTAACCACCGAGTTGGTCGCTGCCTTCGACCAGCGGGCGTTGGTCCACTCCACGGTAAATACCCGGTTGGGCGCCGTGCCGGTGGTCTGGTAATACACGTTGCCGCCCTGCATGCTCAAATCGTCCCAGAGCGGGGCCAGCAGCGGGCGCAGGGCGCCGGTAGTGGCGGCCAGGTCGTTAGTGGGCGCGTAGTCGGTGATGTCCTGGCCGAAGGTCAGCCAGCCGTTGGTACTGGCCGACACCGTGGTGTAGGTGCTGCCGGCATACTGGAAGCTGAAGCCCAGCGGCAGGCTGTTGTAGGCGCCCTCGTCCACGGTGCCGGTGCGGGTGGCGGTGGTGCTGCTGCCGTTGCCGGCCAGGCTGGTAAAGGTGCCCGCGCTGCTGGCAAATACCGTGGGCGCAAACGCATACACCTGCCCGGTGGCCGGCTTGGTGCTGATGGTGGCGGTTTCGGCGGTGTAGCTGCTGGTGGGCGCGGTGCCACTGCCGTTCAGCGACAGAAAGTTGCCGCTACCCGCGCCCAGGCTCAGGCCAATGCTGGCCGTGGGGTTGGTGAGGGTCCCCGCCTCCTGGCGGTAGCTGTATTCAATGCGGTTCGAGCCCTCGTAGAGCCGCACCTGGAACGAGATGGCCGGGTTGGAGGCCTGGTAGTTCCACTTGGCGTTGTACCACTCGGCCGTAAATACCCGGTTGGGGGCCGAGCCGCTGGTGAAGTAGTAAAAGGCGCCGCTGCCCATCGTCAGGTCGTCCCAGAGCGGGGCCAGCACCGGGTAGAGGCCGCCGTTGGCCCCGCCATCGAGGCCCTCGCCCCCGTCGAGGTCGTTGACGTAGCCATACTGCCCCACCGCGTTGGGGATGTTCTGCCCCAGCAGCAGCCAGCCGTTGGTGCTGGCCGAGAGGGTGGTATAGTTCAGGCCCCCCAGCTGAAACGAGAAGCCGATGGGCAGGCCGTTGTAGTAGCCATCGTCGTCGGTGCCGCCGCTCAGGGGCGTGTTGGGCTGCAACGAGCCGTAGGTGCCGCTGGTAGCGCCGGTGGTGTAGCTGGCCAGACTGGTGCTGGTCGAGTTGGGCGACGAAGGAGTGAAGGAGTAAAGCTGGCCCGTGGCCGGCTTGGTATCCAGAGTAGTCGTTTCGGCGGTGGTGCTGAAGGCGGGGGTAGCCCCCGTGCCATTCAGCGACACGAAGTTGCCCGCGCCTACGCCCGCCAGCCCGATGCTGGCGCTGGGCGCGTTAAGCGGGGCCGTGCCCTGGCGGTAAGCAAACTCAATGCGGTTCGAGCCCTCGTACAGCCGCAGCTGGGCCGACAGCGTGCCCAGTCCGGCCTGCGAGTTCTTGCCCCAGCGCACATTGTTCCACTCGGCCACAAACACGCGGTTGGGCGCCGAGCCCTGGGTGAGGTAGTAGAAGCCCCCGGCGTTCATCTCCAGGTCGTCCCAGAGCGGGGCCAGCACCGGCCGCACGGCGCCGGTGGCCAGGTTGTTGGCGGGGGCGGCGTCGCTTAGGTTCTGGCCCAGGGTCAGCCAGCCATTGGTGCTGGCCGCCGCCGTGGTGTAGTCCACCCCGGCGTAGCGAAAGGTGAAGCCCAGGGGCAGGTTGTTATAATAGCCCTCGTCGGTGCTGCCGATGAGCGTGGGCACGGCCCCGGTGCTGTTGGCCACGCTGTTGTAGGTGCGGGTAATCTTACCGAAATTATAGGTGCCCGGGTTTTGGTTCTGGGCTACTGCCGTTTGCGTGAGCAGCGCGCTGCTGAGAAAAAATAGTGCAAATAGTAGATGGTGAAAGCGTGAGCGACTGTACTGCTGTTGCATAGCAAGAAGAGGTAGATGAAGCTGTTGAAGGATACACAAAATTAACACTAATTAGCTGTGAATCGATGCTTTGGGTATAAGATAGGGTTGTATTATCAAAGGATGGCCGGGCGGGGCCGGCCGCGTGAAAACCGCGTTTAGGGAGGTTTTGACGGGTGGTAGTCAGCCGCATCGCGGCGAGGTTAGAATTGTACTATTCTCACGTGTGGGCCAAATTATTTATTTGCTAAGTCGGGCATTTTGCCTATTTGGGCGAGCGTATGGAGGGTTTCGTCGGAAGTGTCAGGGCCAATTATCAGGGCTGGGCCCAGCATGGTCAGGCTGGCTGCCTGCCAGCCTCTTGGTCATGATTTTACTCGCATGCGCCACCAACTGGGGGCTTTCTGCCGTAAGTTGCCCCCAGAAATGCCCAACCGACTCCACTCCGTTTTCCTCTGGCCGCTGCTGCTCGGCGCGGCCTTGCTATCTCGCTGCGCCCAGGGCCAGGCCCCGGCCGAAACCCCGCCCGCCCCCATCATCACGGCCGCCACGCCGCTGCCCTGGCTCGATTCGCTGCTCACGACTTCTCCCACGCTCAGCCGCCACGCCGTGGGCCTCAGCCTGGCTTATGCCGACAGCGCCCGGCCCTTCTTCGGCTACCACGAGCGGCAGTACTTCGTGCCCGCCAGCACCATGAAGCTGCTCAGCTTCTACACCGGCCTGCACTTGCTGCCCGACTCGCTGCCCAGCCTGCGCTACTTCTCGCGCAACGACACCCTGTTTTTCCAGGGCACCGGCGACCCCACCTTTCTGCACGGCGACGTGCCCTCACGCTGGGCCTACGACTTCCTGGCCCGCCGGCCCGAGAAATTACTCGTGTACAACGAGCTGCCCACCCCGCCCGCCTACGGCCCCAGCTGGGCCTGGGACGACTACAACTATTACTTCCAGCCCGAGCGCGGGGCCTTTCCCATCTACGGCCACACTGTGCGCTTCTACCACACCCCCGCCACGGCCCGCACCAAAGCCCACCCCGCTACCCCCGAGCGGCTGCGAGTGCTGCCCCGGGCCTTTGCCCCGCTGGCCTCGGCCGCCACGCCCGAAGTGCGCGCCGCCAACCCCGACCCCGACGCCCACGTGCGCCGCGTGCCCCTCGAAAACTTCTTCTACGTACTGCCTTCTAGCAAAAAGTGGGTCGATGAAACGCCCTTCCGCACCAGCCGCGCCCTGATGCTGCGCCTGCTCGGCGACACCCTGCGCCGCCGGGTGGTAGCCGGCGCCTGGCACCCGCGCCCGGGGCGCGACTCCATCCGCACCCTGCGCGGCCTGCCCGCCGACTCGCTCTATCGCCGCATGCTGCGCGTGAGCGACAACTTCCTGGCCGAGCAGCTGCTGCTCATGTGCAGCACCCGCGTGGGCTTCCGCGATTCGCTGAGCACCAGCCGCGTCATCCGGCAGGCCCAGAAGGACGTCCTCAACTTCCTGCCCGACCGCCCCGAGTGGGTCGATGGCTCGGGCCTTTCGCGCCTCAACCTGCTCACGCCCCGCGCCATGACCGCCCTGCTCTGCCGCCTGCACCAGGAAGTGCCCGAGCCGCGCCTGCTAAGCCTGCTGGCGGCCGGCGGCGGCCAGGGCACCCTGCGCAAGCGCTACACCGAGGCCGGCAAGCCCTGGGCCTGGGCCAAAACCGGCACCCTCACCCACGACCTCAACCTCTGCGGGTATATCCGCACCAAAAGCGGCCGCCTAGTAGCCTTCACCTTCTTCAACAACAACCACATCGGCACCAGCTACGCTACCCGCAACGAGGTGGAGCGCGTGCTGCGTCAGGTGCGCGACCGGCTGTAGCCCGCGTAGCACTTTGCCCGGCGTGAGCCAGTTAGCGCTGTGGCCCGGGCCTGCCGGCACCAGCGGCGGCCTGACCCGCTGGTGCCGGCAGGCCCGCTCGAACGCCGGATGCCGGGGAGTTGTGAGGAACATAGTAGCCAGGTGTAACTCGAAAGGATGCACTGAACTGGCAAAGTAATGGGTTTAAATACGCTCAATGCTGCTGGCAGCGGACCGATTCTGAGCGTTGTGCCGAGAGCGAAGAGCCGGGGATAAACTAATAAATTTACTTTGCTGTTATTTTTGTCAGTTTTTCAGAATGAAATAGATGCAAGAGTGCAGCGCGTAAGAGACTGAAGTTTTGCCACATTTGTAACAAAATTTCGCCAATCCATGAGTACACAACACCGAGGGGAGATAGTAGCCGAAGCCGTGCGCCGCAGCGGCATGAAACTTAGTCGCTTACACAAGGTGCTGGGCATTAGCCGGCCCACCCTCTACCGCCGCTTCGAAGACCCCAACCTGGAATTCGAATTCATCAAGCAGGTAGGGCGCGCCATCTACTACGATTTTGGGCAGGATTTCAAGGAGTTGTCCACTTCTGGCTTGGTGGCGGAACCCATCGCGGGCTATTCGCTCGAAACCGTGGAGGACTATAAGAATAAGCTGCTCCACGTTTACGGGCTCTACATCGAGATGGTGGAGAAATACAACGCTTTGCTGAGCGCACAGGGCTCGAAAAAGTAGGACTTCCGGCAAAAGCCAACCGTCTGCTCCAGCAAAAAGCCAGGCGCGGCCGACCCGCACAGGGAAGTCCTGTGCGGGTC
>NZ_JAUQSY010000016.1 GCF_030580865.1 Hymenobacter aranciens
AACCTTTTACACGTACAGCCTGCCGCTTTTACCAGCGGCAGGCTGTTTGCTTTTACACCAGTCTCCGCGCCAGGGCTGCTAGTTATTGCTGAAGCTGTGGATAGGTATAGTTTGGGGTTAAGTTTAACGCGATGAATCAAGCAACTCCTGCACGGTATAGCCGAAGTATTGATTGGCCAACGGTGTTATTGTATGTGATATTGGTCGGGCTGGGGTGGCTGTCGATTTATGCATCGAGCTATTCGCCGGATGCTCCGGCTAACCCTCTTTCGTCTTTGAGCTTTGACCAGTTGATGACTTTCAATTGGTTTAAGCAGTTGCTGTGGATTGGAACAGCGGTTGTGTTGATAGTGGTGCTGTTGGTGTTGGATTATAAGGCCTACGATACGTTGGCTTATATTCTGTATGGCGGGATGGTGGTGCTGCTGCTGATTACTATGTTTGTGGCTCGGCCGATTGCGGGGTCGAGGTCGTGGCTGGAGCTGGGGCCGGTGCGGTTGCAACCGGCGGAATTTGCCAAGTTTACTACAGCTTTGGCGGCTTCGCGATTTATGGCGGGGATTAATTTGCGGTACCAGAATTGGCGTGACCAGCTGGTGCTGGCAGGTATAACGTTGTTGCCACCACTACTAATAGTTGCGTCGAATGAGTCGGGGCAGGCGTTGGTTTTTGGAGCGCTGCTGCTGGCTTATTTTCGGGAGGGCATGTCGCCTTTGATTTTGTTATTGCTGGCGGCAGCGGGAGTTATCCTACTACTGGCACTGCTGGTGCCTAAGTTGTGGCTGATTGGCTTTTTTACAGCGGTGCTATTGGGGGTTTTTGTTGCGAATCGGAGGGTGTTTCGGCACTTTCTACCGCTTTCAGTGGGAGTGTGGGCGACGGTGATAGGAATGGTGCTGGGGGTAGATTTTTTCTATAATAATGTGTTGCAGCAACACCAGCGGCAGCGGATTGAGGTGTTGATTAATCCATCGGCTGACCCACTGGGGAAGGGGTGGAATGTGACGCAGAGCAAGATTGCGCTTGGGTCGGGCGGATTTTTAGGCAAGGGGTTTTTGCAGGGGACTCAGACTAAATTTGACTTTGTGCCTGAGCAGAGTACTGACTTTATATTTTGTACGATAGGGGAGGAGTTTGGCTGGCTGGGGAGTGCCGTGGTAATTGGGCTTTATCTGACATTGTTGTGGCGGATAGTGTATGTGGCGGAGCGGCAGAAATCCGTGTTTGGGCGGACGTATGGGTACTGTGTGGCCAGTATATTATTCTTCCACATGACGGTGAATATGGGCATGACGATGGGGCTGGCTCCGGTAGTGGGCATACCGTTGCCATTCTTCAGCTACGGTGGGTCGTCGCTGTGGTCGTTTACCGTGTTGTTGTTTAGCTTGCTGGCAATTGATGCTTATCGGAAGCAGGATTTGCTGCGATAATGGCTGGAAGCTGCGTAGCGGTACTAGCTTTGTAGCAAGGGGCGCCAATTCTTGAGGGAATTAGCTAGGAGGACTACGAAAAGAGGGGCGGCTAAATACCCCATGCGGCCTAAGTCGCCGGACAGTAGCATGTGTATTGCGACAATAGCTACAAACCAGAAGTCGGCGCTTTTTAGAAAGTTGAACCCTTCAGAAGCTATTGATAATGAGGTGCTGGTTCGGCTTTTCTTGAGAAAAAAAGCAAATGCGGGGATGAGCGTGAAGAAGCCAAAGATGCTCAGTAACTCGCCAATGCCTTTTGGAGAAGCGGCCCGGTGCAGGGAATAGCGGATGTTCTCCAGGTGATTTAGCGCGTTGGAAACGGTTTCGGTGGAGGCGGCGGCGATGCTGCGGTCGATGTAGTGATGCGTTAGAGCTAGCGTCAGGCAGCCGATAATTAGCGCTATGGCTTGTTTGGGCCACGACAGGGCGGGGCGGCCAAACCAGAAAATCCACGGTAGTAAAAAGACGAAGGATTCTTTGGCTAAGGGGCCGAGGAGCAGGCTGAGAGCAATGGCCCAGCCAGCACCGGAGCCGCGACGGCAGGCGTAGTAGCTTAAGCCAAAGATTAATAGGTATAAACTGTCGGTGAGGGGAAGGCCCGCCCCGTATTCGGCCCAGCGGCTGGAGAGGACGGCCAGCATAGCTAGCGCAGCGGCTTCGGCCGGGGCGCCGCTGAGGCGGGCGGTGTTGAACCAGGTGGCAGCGGCGGCGGCCAGCAGTATGCAATTGACAAGGTAGAACGCGAAGCGTAGGGGCCAGAGACCGGCCGGGCGCTGGGGCCAGATGTGGCCGTACACCTTAGCGACGGGCGCGGCTACGATGGCCGCGGCGGCAGGCACCAGTATCCGGTAGCGGCGGGTGACGCTTACGCTATCGAAGCGGCCGGTGGCCATGCGGAGATAGCCGCGGGTATCGAGCGAGTGCGAGAAATCGTAGTGCACGTACATGGGGTAGGCCAGATTGGCCAACAGGGCCATGGCCAGACACCAGGGCAGAAACCAGCGGCGGCTACGGGTGCCGGGAGCAAACAGCTGCACGATAGCGCGGGCTTAGGCGAACTTCCGCTCGATGAGCTTCAGGAGCTTATTGACGTGTTCTTCCTTGCGGTTGTTGTTCCAGCCGTAGCGGCTGGCGAGGTCGGAAGTGACGTAGGTGCGGGCTTCTTCGGCCGTGGGCAGCGAGTCGAGGTGCTGGATGGCGGCGTGGTATTCCATGTTTTCGCCGTTGAACAACTCGTTGATGAAGCTGAAGCGCTGGTTGATGGAAATAGCTTCGCGCAGGGTTTCTACCTTGGGGGCGCTACGCTCGGTGAAGGAGGCGGTGCCGGCCCGGAGCGTTTCGGCGAGCGGGGCAGCGGCGGGTTGAGATGCTTTGAGCTTTTCGTGGAGCGGGATGGCATCGGTGGGCTCCTGGGTGGGCTGGGGCGTTACGGTAGGCTTGGGCTCAACGAAAGTGGGAATAGCTGGAGCCGGCTCGGCTACCGGCGCAATTACTGGTTCCGAAACCGGAGCAGGCGGCGGGCTGACTGGCATCGGAGGAGGAGTTGGAACAACTGGCGCGCTGGCTGGCGGCGCTGGGGCGGTGGGCTTTTCGACGATGGTAGCCGGGGCTGAAGCAGCGGATACCGGACCATCCTCGCGCAGGTCGGCTTCGGTAAGGGGCAGCAGGCTGCTGAGCGTGGCTACCAGCCGTTGCATGGGCTGGTGGGCCTTATAATTGGCAGCGTGGTAGAGTTCGAAGCGGTGATGCAGGAATTCGGGCGTGAGCTCCGGAGACGGCGGCAGGCTGTCGATGAAACCCGTGAAAAAATCTTTGTCGATATCGAAGTAGCGCAGGTTGTCGCGCAACTGCGCGCTGGTGGGCTGGGTGGTGTTGCCGAGAAGCAGACGCTCGAAAGTGCCAATAGGGTCGGCCACGATGAGCAGCGTATCAGCGGCGGCGCGGGCCAGCAGCGGCTCGAAGGCGACGCGGTCGAGCCGCATATGGCGCGACAACACGTTCATAAACTGCGTGAGGGCCGCCTGCACGGCGGGCGCTTCAAAATCGAAATAAGGGCTGCGCAGGCGGGCTGTTTCGCTCTGCCACTGCTGCAGAAGCTGGCGCATCACCAGCAGATTGAGTTGCCGGACGGGAGTAAATTTCAGGATAGCCGGGCCGTCGAGGCTGGCATCGGGCTGGGAGGCAAAGTGCTGGTCGCAGAGCCGGGCCGCGAGGCGGCGACCGTATTGCTCGCACTTGGCGAGGCTATATTTGTCTTGCATAAGAAAGGCCGGTTTCAATGGCCGAAGTTAGGCATAAATGCCCCTCCTGACCGTTCAAAATTTGCCCGGCGCCGTTATCGAAACCCCGCCCGAAACCACGCTACTGGCCGCGCTGCAGGCCGCGGGCTTCGACTGGCGCCACGCCTGCGGGGCCAAAGGCCGCTGCACTACCTGCCGGGTGCAGGTGCTGGCAGGCGGCGAAAACCTGGCGCCCCTCACCGAAGCTGAACGTCGCTACAACACCGCCGGGCGGCTCCGGCCCGATGAGCGGCTGACCTGCCAGGCCCGTCTGCTGACGGGCGAATTGCTGGCGCGCGTGCCCGAAGCCACCAAGCTGCCACACGTGCAGTATGAATAACAAAGCAAGATGCTGAGTGAGCGTAAGTAGGCCTTCGTAGTCGAGAACAAGGCTGGCATCCTGCCGGCTTGGTACTTAACTTTAGGGTTCAAAACCACCTCAACTCCGTATTCACTTTGTTTATTGAACCCCGCGTTGGCAACCGCCACCATGCGCCCCACCGGGGCTGGATTGAAGTGGTGTGCGGCTCGATGTTTTCGGGCAAAACCGAAGAACTTATTCGGCGGCTGACCCGCGCCCGCATTGCCCGGCAGCAGGTTGAGATTTTTAAACCCGCGCTAGATACCCGCTACCACGCCGAAGATGTGGTGTCGCACAATGCCAATAGCATCCGCTCGACGCCAGTGGCGCTGCCGGCCGAAATTCTGCTACTGGCGGCCGGGTCGGATGTAGTGGGCATTGATGAGGCCCAGTTCTTCGACAGCTCGCTGGTAGAGGTGTGTGAGCAGTTGGCCAACAATGGTGTGCGCGTAGTGGTAGCCGGGTTGGATATGGATTACCTGGGCCGGCCTTTCGGCCCGATTCCGGCGCTGCTGGCCACGGCCGAGTTTGTGACCAAAGTGCACGCCGTGTGCGTGTGCTGCGGCGAAATAGCTTCCTATTCCTACCGCATTGCAGCCAGCGAAAGCCAAGTGCTACTGGGCGAAACCGATTCGTATGAAGCGCGCTGCCGGCCGTGCTTTCTGGCGGGCATGCAAGCCAAGCAGCCGGCTAGTATTCAGGCGGCGGCCACGCACTAAATAGCCACTGTTGGCGTTGTTAGAACGCTACGCTTCGGCGGTAATTTGTTTTTAGGGGTTTTCTTTTTGGCTATGACGCACGTCTTTCGCAGCTTTTGTTTTTTTCTTTCGCTGGTGCTGCTGAGCGGTATGGTCCGGGCGCAGAGCGTAGGCTACGGCGACTGGCAACTCCACTTGCCCGCCAACCGGCCGCTATACTTGGCCGATGCCGGCGACCGCATATACGTAGGCACCGAAAGCTCATTCTATTTTCTGGATAAAGCGCAGAACACAACACACATGCTGTCGCGCCGCGATGGACTGAGCGATGTGAACGTAGCCGGGCTTGACTACGACCCGGCTACGAAGCAAACCGTGGTGGTGTACCGCAACAACAACATTGACATTATTCAGCCCAATGGGAAAGTCCGGAACCTGAATGATGTGGCCCGAAAAGCCATTTCGGGTACCCGCAATGTAAACCAGGTAAAGGTGCTGGGTGACCGGGCGTACATCGCTACCGATTTTGGCTTGGTGGTAGTGAATCTGACCAAGCTGGAAATTGCGGACACTTACAGCACTATTGGCGCCAATGGAGCGCAGGTGCAAACGTATTCGGTTACTACTGCGCACGATACCCTGTTTGTGTCAACTTCGGAAGGCCTGCTGCGGGGGCGATTGAGCAGCTCCGTCAACCTGCTTGACTACCGTAACTGGACGAAAATGCCGGCCGCTGGCAGCCGGCCACGACACATACTGGCTACACTGAACGGCACCGTATACGCCGGCTCGTATCCGGAAGGAGTAGTATATGCTTACGCACCGCGGCAGAATTCCCCGGCTGGCGGTACCTGGCTTTTCGCAGGGTATGGCGGCAATTTGTTTAAGCTGCGCACTATTGCTACAGGGTTGCTTTTGTTGGGGGAAAATGCAGATGTTCAGTTGCTATCCCGGGGTAGTGATGGCAGCTTTTCACAAACTGTGCTGATTCCGAAGAGCACGGCGGGCATACGCACCTACGACGGCTTACGGGCCGACGATGGCAGCTACTACATCGCCGACTACAATCTGGGATTCCGGCATATTGTGCCAGGCCCTGCGCCGACGGTAGAGTTATTCCAACCTAATGGTCCGCAGGGGCGCCTGGGATTCAGCATCCTGGCCGATTCGCGTAGTAATACAGTTGATGTATTTGCCGGCCTTTATAGTGACCGTTATGCCCCACAGGGCTCGGGCGGAGCATTTTACGAATACGCGCTTGGGCAATGGACCAATTACACGCGCCAGTCCTTGCCTTCGGCTACCGATTTGCCGCAGCTACGCGATTTTGTGCGCGGCGCCCGCACGCTCGATGGCAGCACCCTGTACATCGGAAGCTACGGCGACGGGCTGGTGAGGTGGAATGGCGTAGGAAACTACGAAGTATTCGATGCCAGGAACAGCATCCTGAAGAATGCCACTACCGGGCCGGATGATAAAACGTGCTATATCGGCGACCTTGCCACGGCCGCTGATGGCAGCATCTGGCTAACCAATCGGCACGGCTTGCAGCAGACCTCGGGTTTATTCAGGCTGGACCCCAGCACTTCGCCGCCTACCCTGACTTCACCTACCGCTTTTCGGGAAGGAATGCAGATTCTTGACCGCCTGGCGCTGGATGACAATGGCTTCGTGTGGGCATCAGTGTCGCGCAAGACAGACGGCACTTCCGCCGCGCCGGGCATCATTGCCGTAGACCCGGTTAGCAACCAGACGAAGCACTTTTCCTCGGCCGATGGCCTGCCGAGCAACGAAGTGTATGATATTGTGAAAGACCAGACGGGCGATATCTGGGCGGCCACGCTGCTGGGGGTAGCCCGGCTAAGCGGGCCGGGAGGGGCCTTCCTATCTGAAGTAAGCTTTCTGACGCCCAACGTTACCCGCGGCGAAGGCGCCGGCTTTCCGGCGCTCTGGAACACAGCGGTGCGGGCAATGGCCGTCGATGGTGCCAATCGCAAATGGTTTGGTACCGACGAAGGGCTCTGGCTGTTCAGCGCCGATGCTAACGAGGCGCTGCTGCACTTCACCACCGATAATAGTCCGCTGCCCTCCAACCGCATTGTGGATGTGGCTGTGAACGACCGCACCGGCGATGTATGGGTGTCTACCGACGGCGGTGTGGTATCGTACCGCGGCTCGGCCACGATAACCGAAGGCAAACCCAACTGCACCAAGGTTTCGCCCAATCCCGTGCGGCCGGATTATACTGGTGTAGTAGGCGTTTCGGGTTTGGCTAACAATGCACTGGTAAAAATTACGGACGTGGCTGGCCACCTGGTGTATGCCACCACGGCCACCGGCGGCACCCTCACCTGGAACATGACCGATGCCAATGGTCAGCGCGTGCGCTCCGGCGTGTATCTGGTCCTGTCGTCGGATGCGGATGGTGGCAATACCTGTGTAAGCAAGGTGGCGGTACTGAGCAAATAATAAAGCGGTTAGCTGGGAGCTATCAGCTGTTAGCTTTCGTTCGAAAAAAGCCAATAGCTAACAGTCATAAGCTAACCGTTTAATAAATATGCTAGTTAAAACCCGGGGCATTGTCCTCAGCTACCTGAAATACCGCGAAACGAGCATCATTGCCCGCATCTACACCGAGCGGCTGGGCGTGCAGAGCTACGTGGTGAATAGCGTGCGCAAGGCCAAGCCGCCGGGTCGCATCGCCTTGTTTCAGTCCTTTACGCTGCTCGATTTGGTGGCCTATACGCCCAAGGGCAGCAGTACCCTCTCGCGCCTGTCGGAATACCGTTGCGCTGAGCCATTCCAGACGCTGCCTTACGATGTGCAGAAAAGCAGCGTGGTGCTGCTGCTGTCGGAAGTCGTATCGCGGGCCGTGCGCGAAGAAGAGCCCAACGAGCCGCTGTTTAATTTTCTACACGACACCATGCTGGCTTTCGACCAGCAGGAAACCGGCACGGAGAACTTTGCGCTGATTTTTCTGCTGCACCTGGCGGGCTACCTGGGCTTCGGGGTGAGCACGGGCGGCGAGCTGGTGGACCAGGTGATTATGGCGGGCAGTGCGCCGACGAGCTACGGCGTCAGCAGTCCGCCCACGCTGCGGTTGCGCGAGTTCGAAGGCTATTTTGATGAGCTGCTGGGCAACCCGTTCCAGAGCACTATTCCCAATGGCCGCGTGCGCCGCGAGTTGCTGAGTGTAGTCATTCGCTACTACCAGCTGCACGTGGAGCAGATGGGCGAAATCCGCTCGCTGGATATTTTGTCGGAAGTGCTGGCGGAATAGCCGTTTGGGTACAGTGCAAATAATAACGAAGAAGGCCGCTGGATTCCAGCGGCCTTCTTCGTTATTACTTGATGTCGGTGACTTCAACTTCGAAGCGGAGCACCGAATTCGGCGGAATATTGGGCCCCGAGCCCCGGGCGCCGTAGCCCAGCGCCGAAGGGATGTACAGCACGGCTTTACTGCCCTTCGGCAGCATCGCCACGCCCTGGTCCCAGCCCTGGATTACTTGGCGGCGGCCCAGCACAAATTCGAAGGGAACGTTGCCGTGCTTAACCGAGGCGTCGAACTCGGCGCCGGTGCTGAGAATAGTACCCCGGTAGAGCACGCTCACCGTTTGGCCAGGCTGGGGCAAAGGGCCGGTGCCGGGACGCGTGACGAGGTAGTATGTGCCGCCGGGCGTTTTTTTGGCCGTGGCCTTACGGCTTTTTAGATAAGCCAGAATCTGGGCTTCGTCCTTGGCCACCAGCTTGGCTTTTATTTCTTCCTCCGAAGTCAGCTCAAAAGCCCGGAAAGCGGCTACGAACATATTGCCGCGTTTGGCGATGAACGCCGGCACGGGCTGATGGAAAGTTTTCTTAAACACCGAGTCGGCCTGGAAGCGAAACACGGCGCTGTCGCCGGGCAGTAGGAAACTCATACCCTCTTCGATGCTGCCGGGCGTCGGCTGGGCCATCAGGGGGAAGGGCTGGGCCAGCGGCCCCATCCGGCGCGAGTCGATGAGCACCGAGTCGCGGCCATTGAGGTACTGAAAGTGGGTGGTGAGAAGCTTACCGACCCGACTGGCGTAGGGCGCATCACCGGGCGGATTGAGCGGGCGGGGCTTGAATTTGCCGGCTTTGTCGCGGCGGAACAGGCGGTATTCGATGCCCGAAGGCGTCCGTTGGAATTCGGCAGTTGCCGTTTGGGCGACGGCCTCGCTGGCAATACCCAGCGCAAGCAGGCTACCACAGAAAAGAGAAAAACGCATCGAAAAAGCAAAGTAAAATGCCGGACGGCCGGGCCAACACCCTAGCGCACACTCACGACGTACAACTCAAACACCAGTTCCGTATCGGGCGGAATAACGAAAATCTGCTCATTATCGAGGTCCGTAAAGCCTTTGGCACCGTAGGCCATGTGGGCCGGAATCCAGGCCCGCACCCGCGAGCCGGCGGGCAGCACCTGCAACAGCTCATCCCAGCCGGGAATTACCTCGCCGCGCGCTACCCGAAACCGTAGCGGGCCACCCGAAGCAGCCGTAGCGTCGAAGGCATGGCCATCGGGCAAAAAGCCGGTGTAGCGCACCGCTACCCGGCTGCCGGGCTGGGCCGTGGGGCCGGTGCCGCGCACATGAAACACGTAGCGTACGCCGCCGGGCGTTTGCTGCGTTGCCAGCTTTGCGGTGTCGGCAGCGGGTGGTGGAGCAGTGGGAACGCCGGGCACCGCAGGCTTGGCAACATCCTGTGCGCGCAGGCCGTCTGGGGCACCGAACCATACCACGCCAGCCAGCGCCGTCAGACGCCACACCGATAGCAGACGCAGAAGGGCTGGTCGTTGCACAGGTAAAGATTATAGAACGTCGAGAACCTCAATGTCGAATGACAGCACGGCATTCGGGGGAATGGTATAGCCCGTGTTGGTGGCATTAACCTGACCGGCAGTGCTAAAGGCCAAGCGCGAGGGAATCAGCAGTAGTTTGCGGTCGCCTTCGCGCATCGTCAGCAGGCCTTCGCTGAAGCCCGCGCCAAAAGGCGAGGCTACCCCACCGGTGAAAACTGCGCAGCCGCAGGTCGAATGATTTTCCGAAGAGTTTTCGAAGATACCACCAGGAGGAAACAGCGTGTTGTTGTAGCTATTGTTCAGAAAGCGGCCGACGTATTTCACCCGCACCTGCTTGCCTGCCGTGACGGCGGTGCCGGTAGCCGGGCCCGCCGTCAGCGTCACGATGGACAGGCCGGTAGCGGTGGTCTGCGCGCTGTTGACGTAACCGTTGCGACGGATATAGTTCTGAATGGTATCGTTGTCGATAATCTTATAGGCTTCCGTCTGCTCGCGTATCGACTTCATGTAAGCCGTTTCGGTGTTGCAGCTCCAGAAGGCCGGCACGGCCAGCACCAGGAAAAATAATGCCTTCAGGGCCGGGAAAGAAAACAACGTGCGTTTCATCATCTTAGGGGTAAAAATAGACAATCCGGCCGAGTAACCGGCCGGATTGTCCTTTAGAGAGACGTCCGGCCGGCCACCCGGCCGGACTGTGCAACACTACTTCACGTCAACCAATTCCACTTCGAAGCGCAGGGGCGAGTCGGCCGGAATGTCGGCGCCCGCTCCGCGCTGGCCGTAAGCCAAGGTCGAGGGAATCAGCAGGATGGCGCGACTGCCCTTGTTGAGCAGGGCAATGCCCTCGTCCCAACCCGGAATCACCTGGCCCTGGCCCAGCGGGAATTCGAATGGCTTGCCGGCTTTGGCCGACGAGTCGAACTCCTTGCCGCTCAGTAGCGTGCCGGTATAGTTTACGCTTACCTTCTGGCCGGGCTTGGCGTTGGTGCCAGTGCCGGCTTTCAGAATCTGATAGTACATGCCCGACGGGGTTTTCTTCACCGTCAGGTTGTTTTTCTTGATGTAGTCCTGCAGCACTACGTCGTCCTTTTTCAGCTGCTCGGCAGCGTAGGACATCATTTCCTGCTGCTGCTTGGCCATCATTTTCTGCTGCAGGTCCTGCTGCATGGCTTGGGCTTCTTTCTCTTCCACCAGCTTGTCGGTAGCCAGAGTCATGACCACCACGTTGCCAGCCTTTTTGAGGTAGCCGGGCACGGGGCGGCCGGGGCCTTTGAAGAGCGAGTCGGCCGAGAAGCGGAACACGCCGCTGTCGCCGGGCTGCAGCAGGGAGAAGGCTTCCTCGGGGCCGCCCATCTGCTTGAGCTCCATCAGAGGCAGAGGCACGGGGGCGCCGATTTTCTTGCGGGTATCTTCCAGCACCGAGTCTTTGCCGGTACGGTAGGAGAGATGGCCGGTCAGGAACTTACCGATGCGGCTCTTGAACGTCGGGTCGATGCCGTTGGCTACGCTTTTGAAAACGTACTTGCCGCCTTCTTTTTTGTAGATTTTGTATTCGATGCCGGATTTGGTTTTAGCAAATTCGCCATCGCCTTTGTTACAGGCCGTCAGGGTTGCGAAGCCCAGCAGCCCGGCCGCCAGGGCCAACTGCCGCGCAGGGCGGGAGGAAAAAAGCATGAAGTAAAAAGAAGGGAAAAAACAAGAATGTCGCAAAGTTACGCCACGGGGGGCGCAACCGCCAGCGGCGCGCCCGTCAGCTGCTCCTGGTACTCGGGCAGAATGCTCAGAAAGCGGTCCACCGTCTCATCCAAAGTCTGGTAGCTGATGCCGCCGGAAGCGTTGTGGTGCCCGCCGCCGTCGAAATGCCGGCGCGAAAAGTCGCTTACCGAGAAGTCGCCCACCGAGCGGAAAGAAATTTTGACGGCCACGCCGCGGTCGATGAAAACAGCCGCAAACACGATGCCCTCGATGCTCAGCGCGTAGTTCACCAGGCCCTCGGTATCACCGGTTTTGCTCTGGTACTCGCGCAGCTCTTCCTGCGAGATGGCAATGTATGCCGTGTTGTACTTACGGTTTACCACTAGCTTGTCCTTCAGCACGTAGCCCAGGAAGCGCAGGCGGATTTCGGAGTGCGAGTCGTAGATGCGGCGGTGTACGGCCGAGAGGTCGATGTTGACCTTGAGCAGCTCGGCGATGATGAGGTGGACGTTGCGCGAGGTGCTGGGGTGGCGGAACGAGCCCGTGTCGGTCATGATACCGGCGTAGAGGCATTCGCCCATTTCTTTGGTAATCAAGTCCTGGTCGCCGAGGTCGCGGATGATTTCAAAAATCATCTCGGCCGTTGCCGCCGCCTTGGGTTGCGAAAAGCTGATGTCGGCGAAGTTCTCAGGCTGCTGGTGGTGGTCAACGAGCACCTTCACGGCCGGTGAGCTGCGCACGTAGTCGCCGAGCTCGTTGATGCGGTTCAGGCAGCTGAAATCGAGGCAGCAGATAACGTCGGCGCGGTGAAAGAGGTCCCGGACCTGGGCGTCGTTCTGGCGCTTTTCGTAGATGACGACCTCGTCGTTGCCCTCCATCCAGTTGAGGAAGGCCGGGTAATCCGACGGCGCTACCACCGTGACGTGGTGGCCCCGCTGCTTGAGGTAGCCGGCCCAGGCCAGGGAAGAGCCCAGCGCGTCGGCGTCGGGCTTGTGGTGCGTGGTGATAACAACCTGCTGCGGCTGCGCCAGCAAAGCCTGCAGCGCGGATATGGGAGTGGACATTGACTACGTAAATGACCTAAGAATACAACTAAGCTCCGGGCGGTTAGAAATAAAACCGGGGCGCAAAAGTCGGAAGAAATCCGTTCCCAACAACGGCGCCCCCCCGAAAGGTTCTCCAAAACCCGGCCAACGGGGCCCGGCACTCGCCGAACGCGGGCCGCTCGTTATCTACTACTTTTGTGGCGAAATTACCCTCAACTTCTTTTTAATAAGACTCCCAAAAAATGGCCACAAACCGCACGTTCACGATGATTAAGCCCGATGCCACGAAGGACAACCACATTGGTGGCATCCTCGGCATGATTGAGCAAGGCGGCTTCCGCATCGTTGAGCTTCAGAAAGTTGAACTAACCCCGGAGCGCGCCGGCGAATTCTACGCCGTGCACAAAGAGCGTCCCTTCTACGGCGACCTCGTGAAGTACATGTCGAGCGGCCCCATCGTAGCCGCCATCCTCGAGAAGGACAACGCCGTGGCTGATTTCCGCACCCTCATCGGCGCCACCAACCCGGCTAACGCCGAAGACGGCACCATCCGGAAAAAATATGCCAAGAGCATCGAAGCCAACGCTGTGCACGGCTCGGACTCGGACGAGAATGCCGAAATCGAAGGCAAGTTCTTCTTCGGCAAATAAGCCGTAACGCGGAGTTTTATTCCGCGAAATCAATCAAAAAGCCCGCTCAACCTAGGTGTTGAGCGGGCTTTTTGATTAGGCCCAAAGGCTGACTTTTTTTGTGCCTTTTTTATACTGCCGGGCTTGCGCTACGCCTGCTCTACTGATAGCACGGCCTCGTCGGGGTAGGCGCCATCGAACTCCTGCTTGGTGTGTTTGTGCTTGAAAATAAGTACGAACAGCACCGCAATAACCAATGCGTAGGCTGCGAAGCACAGCCAGATGCCGTGCCAGTCCTTAGTGCCGTCGGCAGCGGTGAAGTACTGCTGAATGACGATGCCGCTGATGGAGCTGCCGAGCACGGCGCCAAAGCCGTTGGTCATCATCATAAACAAGCCCTGGGCACTGGCGCGGATGCTGGGGGCCGTCTGCGTTTCGACGAACAGCGAGCCCGAGATGTTGAAGAAGTCGAAGGCCATGCCGTAGACGATGCAGGAGAGCACAATCAGCCAGATACCAGGGTTATCGGGGGTGCCGTAGGCCAGCAAACCGAAGCGCAGTACCCAGGCAATCATGCTAAACAGCATCACCTGCTTGATGCCGAAACGGCGCAGGAAGAACGGAATGGCCAGAATGAACAGCGTTTCCGAAATCTGCGAGATGGACATGATGATGGCCGGGTATTTCACGGCCAGCGTGTCTTTGTAAGCCGGTACTTTGTCGAAGTCGTGCAGGAAGGTGTCGCCGTAGGCATTGGTGAGCTGCAGGGCGGCGCCGAGCAGCAGCGCAAACAGGAAGAAGGTAAGCATCTTACGGTCGCGCAGCAGCGCAAATGATTTCAGGCCCAGAATTTCGCCGAGTTTCTGGCTGTCGGTTTTCTGCTGGGTGGGTGGGCAGGCGGGCAGCGTGAACGAATAGATTCCCAACACAAAAGCTGCCCCGGCCGCTACGTAAAACTGGCTGGCCGACTTTTCGATGCCGAGCAGGCTCACGGTCCACATGGCCACGATGAAGCCGATAGTACCCCACACGCGAATGGGCGGGTAGTCCTTCACTACGTCGAGCCCCTGGCGCTTCAGGATGGAATACGACACGGCGATGGACAGCGCCAGCGTGGGCATGTAGAAAATCATGTTCAGCAGGATGACCCAGAAGAACGTGTTGGGGTCGTTGACCAACGGGATGGTGCACAGGGTGATGCCGCCCAGTAGGTGCAGCAAACCGTAGAGCTTCTCGGCATTCACAAACTTATCGGCCACGATGCCCATGAGCGAGGGCATGAAGATGGACGCGATGCCCATGGTGGAGAAAATGGCGCCAAACTGCGCGCCCGACCATTGCTTGGTTTGAAACCAGTAGGCGCCAATGGTTATCAGCCACGAGCCCCAGATAAAAAACTGTAAAAAGCTCAGGATGGTAAGGCGCAGCTTCGTATTCATGCGAAAGCAGGAGAGGATAAATAATAAAGTCGGCCGGGGCCGTGAACGTCAAAGATAAATAAAAAAGCCCCTGCGCGTGGGCACAGGGGCTTTTGAAAAAACCGTGGCAATTGCCTACGCCTGATAGTCGGGTGCAAACGTTCCCGCTGGCTGGCCGTTGGCCGTGGGGTAATCGGTGTAGCCGTCGGCCCAGCCGTTGGGGCCGGGGGCGTAGAAGGTGGCGAAATCGGGCTGCGCCAGCGCGGCACCGGTTTGCAGGCGTTCCACTAGGTCGGGGTTAGCGAGGAAGGGACGGCCGATGGCCACGAGGTCGGCCTGGCCAGCCAGGGCACCTTCGATGGCGGCGACGGTATTGTAGCCGCCGGCCAGGATGAGCGTGTTGGTGAACTTGGCGCGGAAGGTGGCTACCGTTTCGGCGGGCACGGCCGGAGCGCCCATGCTGGAGTGGTCCACGAGGTGTACGTACACGAGGTTGAGCTTCTGCAGCTCCTCGGCCAGGTAGGCGTAGGTTTCGTCGATTTCGGGGTAGTGCGGCATATCGGAGGCCACGCCCCAGGGTGAGAGGCGGATGCCGGTGCGCTCGGCGCCGATGGCTTCGGCCACGGCCCGGGCTACTTCGAGCACGAAGCGGGCGCGGTTTTTTACACTGCCGCCGTAGTCGTCGGTGCGCTGGTTGGAGTGGGGGCTCAGGAATTGTTCCAGCAGGTAGCCGTTGGCGCCGTGCAGCTCCACGCCGTCGAAGCCGGCTTCGATGGCCAGCTTGGCGCTTGCTACGAATTCGCCGAGGACGCGGCCCAGTTCCTCGGTTTGCAGGGCGCGGGGGGTACCGTTGGGCTGCATCTGGGCCTGGTCGGTCCACATGTCGCCGGCGGCGGCGATGGCGGAGGGGGCAACGCCCTGGGCGCCTTCGGGCAGGTTGTGGGCGTGGAAGATGCGGCCGGCGTGCATCAATTGCACGAAGATGTGGCCGCCGTGGTGGTGCACGGTTTCGGTCACGCGCTGCCAGTTGGTGACCTGCTCCTGGTTGTAGAGGCCGGGCATGCGGGCGTAGCCCATGCCGTCGGCGGCGGGCGAGGTGCCTTCGGTGATGATGAGGCCGGCGGTGGCGCGCTGGCGGTAGTACTCGGCCATCAGCTCGTTGGGCACGCCGCCGAGGGCGCGGCAGCGCGTCATGGGGGCCATCACGAGGTGGTTGGCGAGGGTCAGGTTGCCCAGCTTGGCGGGGGCGAAGGTTTGGTTCGACATTTTTAAAGGTTGATTGAAATGCGCTGGTAAAGTCTGTAGGTACACGGATTGTTTTTGCGGCACTGTCATGCTGAGCGCAGCGAAGCATCTTCTCACGCCCAGACGATTGAGTTACTGCGTCGTTCCGGCGCGATAGGATGCTTCGTTACGCTCAGCATGACAGACGAAAAAAGGCCCGTCTCCTCACGGAAACGGGCCTTCTTAAAATAAAAAAAAACGAAGCCTTACATCGGCGTAGCCTCCGCGAAGCGGCGGTTCACCTCATCCCAGTTGATGAGATTGTAGAACGCGGCGATGTAGTCGGGGCGACGGTTCTGGTAGTGCAGGTAGTAGGCGTGCTCCCACACGTCGAGGCCCAGTACGGGGATGCCTTTGCAGCCCTGGTCGGGCATCAGCGGGTTGTCCTGGTTGGGGGTCGAGCAGATTTGCACCGAGCCATCGGCCTGCTTGCAGAGCCAGGCCCAGCCCGAGCCGAAGCGCGTGGTGGCGGCTTTGGTGAATTCTTCCTTGAATTTCTCGTAGCTGCCGAAGGTCTTGGTGATGGCTTCGCCGACGGCCCCGGTGGGCTCGCCGCCGCCGGTGGGCGAGAGCACGGTCCAGAACAGCGAGTGGTTCCAGTGGCCGCCGCCGTTGTTGCGCACCGCGGCTGGGGCTTTGGCAATGTTGTGCAGGATTTCCTCCAGCGACTGCCCTTCCATCTCGGTGCCGGCAATGGCGTTGTTGAGGTTGGTTACGTAGGCCTGGTGGTGCTTCGAATGGTGGATTTCCATCGTCTTCGCGTCGAAGTGAGGTTCCAAGGCGTCGTAGGCGTAGGGGAGGGCGGGGAGTTCAAAAGCCATAATAAGAGAGGTGTTTGGGGATGGTTGTTGAAAGGGAAGGGTAGGAGTATAACCGGCGGCTGGCCTGTAGGGTTAAGCTGTCGGGCAGTCAAAAGTAAATTATTTCCGCTTTAAAGCGAAGAAATCGCGCATTAGCGCCACGCATTCGTCGGCCAATACGCCGCCCAGCAGCTTGGTGCGGGGGTGTAATAAATGGCCAAAGCGCCGAAAACCCACCTTCAATTCCTCGGCCCCGAACACCACCCGCGCCACCTGGGCCCAGTAGCTGGCCCCGGCGCACATCACGCAGGGCTCCACGGTAACGTAAAGCGTAGCCCCGGCCAGGTATTTATTACCGACGTGGTTGGCGGCGGCCGTTAGGGCCAGCATTTCGGCGTGGGCTGTCACGTCGCGCAGGCGCTCGGTCTGGTTGTGGCCCCGGCCGATGATTTTATTATCTAACACCACGACGGCGCCGATGGGAATTTCTTCCTCGGCCAGCGCTTGTTGGGCCTCCAGCAGGGCCTGGCGCATGAAATACGTATCGGAAAAATCTGTTGTCATGCTGAACGCAGTGAAGCATCCTCTCGCGCCGGAACGATTGAGTTACTGCCTCGTTGTGGCGTGAGAGGATGCTTCACTGCGTTCAGCATGATAGGTACTACTTCAGCACAATCCCATCCATCACCGCCTGCGCGGTTGCCTGCCACTGGGCCTGCTCCTCAGCGGGCGCATCAAACGTAAAAATGTACACCTGCTGCTTGTCGATGGCATACTGCACCATCTGGTATTTCTTGATGGGCGCCAGCTGCCCGCTGCGCTTGCTATCCGTCACGGTCGACACGAATTCGAAGAAAATGAAATCGCGCTTGTTCACCGTGCGGATGTCTTCTTTCAGAAACTCAACTTTCGAATACAGCCGCTGGATGCTGGACTTGTAAATCTTGATGAGCACCCCGTAGTCCATGCTTTCGAAGGTGGTAGGGCGGGTGCCCACGCTGAAATCGACGCGGCCCGCCGGGTTGGTGTACACAGCCAGGGGCTTGCGCGGGGCCGGGTATTTCACGGCAATGCCAGCGTCGGGCATGGCTACGAAGGTGGCGGGCACGCCCACCGTCAGGTTCGGGGCCAGCTTGGTGGCGGTGAGCTTGGGCTTGGGCGCGAAGGCCATCAGGGCCAGCAGCACCAGCAAAAACGGCAGGATTTTAACTTTCATGGGTACAAAACAACGCAACAAAAAAAACAATGCCCCGCCCTTCAGGGGCGAGGCACGAGGCTTTAGCGGCTGGTGGGGTACTTGATGCGGACCTTCTTCCAGTACACGTAGTTGTCGATTTTGGCTTCGACCAGGTAGGTGCCAGCCGGGATTTTTCCCAAGTCCACCGGCGCGCCGGTGTAGGTGGCCGGGTCGAGGTCGGTGCGGTAAATGACCTTGTTTTTATAATCCGTCATCACCAGCGTGCCGGGCTTGGTGAACTGCTGCGAGAAGCTCAGCATGACGCTGTTCGATTTCGACTTGGGGTACACGTCGATGCCCGACAAGGTTTCGATGCGCTTCACCGGGCCGTCGAGGGTCACGGCGCCGGGCTCGGCTTTGGCTTTCACCGAGGTGCCGGTCGAGGTTTTGGCTTTGGTCTTGACTTTGGTTTGGGCCTGGGCGGTACCGGCGGCCAGCAAAGCGGCGGCCAAAGCGAGCGTGGGGAAAAATTTCATGGCGAGGGGAGGGGTTGAAGAAGACAAAGGAACGGACTTGCCGGGGCTCTTTGCATGCGCCGTGCCAAAATAGCCGGCGTCGGTTTACCGAAAAGAGCCGAAAAACGTTTTTCAGAGGCCTATACATTGGTCGAGGTGCCTGAAAAACGTTTTTCAAGCACCCATACATTCGCCCAGGTGTCTGAAAACCGTTTTTCAGGCACCTACACATTGGTACATGCCTCTGAAAAACGTTTTTCAGACACCTGTACATTCGCACATGCCTCTGAAAAATCAAAACACTATGTTTCGGGAGGCCCGAAAACCGTGCGGAACGCCCCCGCCTACGGCCTAACTTTGCCAAAAATCCCGATACCGTATGTTACGTACCCACACCTGCGGCGAATTGCGCCCGGAACACATTGGCCAAACCGTCACCCTCTGCGGCTGGGTGCAGCTCACCCGTGACAAGGGCGGCATCCTTTGGATTGACCTGCGCGACCGCTACGGCCTCACCCAGCTGGCCCTCGAAGAAGGCGTGGAAAGCGACGAAGTGCGCGCCGTGGCTCGCGAGCTGGGCCGCGAGTTCGTGATTAGCGTGACCGGCAAAGTGGCTGAGCGCTACTCCAAAAACCTGCACATCCCGACCGGCGAAATCGAAATCCGCGTCGAGCAGCTGGAGGTGCTGAACCCCGCCAAGCTGCCGCCCTTCCTCATCCAGGACGACACCGACGGCGGCGACGACCTGCGCATGAAGTACCGCTACCTCGACCTGCGCCGCAACCCCGTGCGCCGCAACCTCGAGCTGCGCCACCGCGTGGCCCAGGCCACCCGCCGCTTCCTCGACGGCCAGGATTTCATCGAAGTCGAAACCCCCGTGCTCATCAAAAGCACCCCCGAAGGCGCCCGCGACTTCGTGGTGCCCTCCCGCATGAACCCCGGCGAGTTCTACGCCCTGCCCCAGAGCCCCCAAACCTTCAAGCAGCTGCTGATGGTAGCCGGCTTCGACCGCTACTTCCAGATTGTAAAGTGCTTCCGCGACGAAGACCTGCGCGCCGACCGCCAGCCCGAATTCACGCAGATTGACTGCGAAATGGCCTTCGTCGAGCAGGAGGATATTCTCAACGTGTTCGAGGGCCTCATCCGCTACTTGTTTAAGGAAGTCAAGCAGATGGAGCTCACCGAAGTGCCCCGCATGACCTACGCCGAGGCCATGCGCCGCTTCGGCAACGACAAGCCCGACGTGCGCTTCGGCATGGAGCTCACCGACCTCACCGCCACCGCCCAGGGCCAGGGCTTCCCCGTGTTCGACAGCGCCGAGCTGGTGCTGGGCATCAACGCCCACAACTGCGCCCCCTACACCCGCAAGCAGATTGACGAGCTCACCGAGTGGGTCAAGCGCCCGCAAATCGGCGCCACCGGCCTCGTCTACGCCCGCGTCGAGGCCGACGGAACCGTGAAATCCTCCGTTGATAAATTCTACTCGCAGGAAGAGCTGCAGAAGTGGCGCGAAGCCCTGCTCGGCAACCCCGGCGACCTGCTGCTGCTGCTGGCCGGCCCCGCCACCCGCACCCGCAAAGCCGCCAGCGAGCTGCGCCTCGAAATGGGCCGCCGCCTCGGCCTGCGCGACCCCAACACCTTCGCCCCGCTCTGGGTGGTCGATTTCCCGCTCCTCGAATTCCTCGAAGAAGAAGGCCGGTACTTTGCCATGCACCACCCCTTCACCTCGCCCAAGCCCGAAGACCTGGCCCTGCTCGACAACCCCGCCACCATCGGCCAGGCCCGCGCCAACGCCTACGACCTCGTCATCAACGGCGTCGAAATCGGCGGTGGCTCCATCCGCATCCACGACCGCACGGTGCAGGCCCGCATGTTCGAGCTATTGGGTTTCTCGCCCGAAGAAGCCCAGGCCCAGTTCGGCTTCCTGCTCGACGCCTTCGAGTACGGCGCCCCGCCCCACGGCGGCCTCGCCTTCGGCTTCGACCGCCTCTGCTCCCTCTTCGGCGGCTCCGATTCCA
The DNA here is from genome assembly GCF_030580865.1 of Hymenobacter aranciens. GTDB lineage: Bacteria > Bacteroidota > Bacteroidia > Cytophagales > Hymenobacteraceae > Hymenobacter > Hymenobacter aranciens. The sequence goes on from NZ_JAUQSY010000016.1 coordinate 20,212, forward strand.
TCCGCGACTTCATCGCCTTCCCCAAAAACAACTCCGGCCGGGATGTGATGATTGACTCGCCCTCGCCGATTGCCGATGCGCAGCTCAAGGAGTTGAGCATTGCCACGGCGGTGGTAGGGAGGTAGTAGCAGTATGGAGCCGCAACCCTACCCGTATGCATTTTATAATGTCCGTTGGCATGGTTACTTCGCTTTGCTGATGGGGGTAGGGTTTCTGCTTATAACTGTTATTGGCCTCGTCGGTAATCGGGCAACAGAATCATCAGCTGTATTTATGCTGGCTGTTGCTGGCGTGTTCTTATGGCTCGGTTGGCGTACAGTGAATGCCAAAGGCGCTGTTTTGCAATTTGGTCCTGAAGGAATTTGGACTCCTAAATTGGGCACATTGCTGTGGCAGCAGGTTCTCATTGAATATCGTACTTCTTCCTCTTACAAGTCGGGTAGTGTTGAAGTACTAGCCATACTCGACAGCCGCACACGGCAACAGTTAGATTGGGTCAGCTTGTCTTCGCTGAAAGGACCAGTGTATAAGGTGAAAGAGCTTTTAGCAAGCTATAAGAAAGCTAAAATTGTGTAGAAACGGAAAGCGGCGACTGGGGAATCAGTCGCCGCTTTTGTGTCTTCTGTTTATCTCAGGTAACTCCACGTACTGACTACGCAGACAACCACCCATAAAAGCCACATAATAGCTGTTTCCTGTTTGATAGGACGTTTTATGAAATAACTCACTAACCGCATGAGGCCTAGTGTTAACAACGGGAGTAGCAAAAAAGCAATTGCTCGGCCCAAGACTATACTCGCAATAGGTATACCGCTGGCAAGTTCTGACTCCCCTGAGCGCAGAACTACCAAGCTAATAATGTTAATGGCTACTGCTAGCCAAAACATGATGAAAAGCGTTTTCTTAGCTGAAACTGTCATAAGGCCATAAATTTACGACAATGGAATTCCGTCTCGACCGCACTGCTCACCACGCCGGCACCCACGCCGAAAATGCGCAGTACCACGCCAATCATCAGCCCGCCACGATGGCCGAGCGGCTGCGGGCCGCCGCCTACCTTAACAGCGTGGCCTACGGTTACGACTTGGACAATCCGCCCCGGCTCGACCGCACCGCCTTCGCCACGCGCCAGCACATTCAGCGCAATGGGTAACCTGTTCAACCTGGATTTTCAGGATTTTCTGCGTGCCCTGCGGCTACATGAGGTGCGTTATGTACTGGTCGGCGGCTACTCGGTTATCATGCACGGCTACAGCCGTACCACTGGCGACCTTGATTTGTGGGTAGAAAAGTCGGCCGATAACTACGAGCGTCTGGTGCGAGCATTTCACAGTTTCGGTATGCCGGTGTTCGATATGACGGCCCACAATTTTCTACACAACCCGGCGATGGATGTATTTACCTTTGGTCGGCCGCCAGTTGCTATCGACATCATTACCCAGTTGAAGGGTCTGGAGTTTGCCGAGGCATTTGCTGCGGCCGCAGAAGTAGAACAGGATGGATTATTAGTTCGACTCATCCACTACCAGCATTTATTGCAGGCCAAACGGGCCGCCGGTCGGCCCCGCGACCAGAACGATTTAGAAAATCTAATTCGGTGAATAGAAAAGCGGCCCCTGATGCATCAGGAGCCGCTTCCGTTTCTCAACGAAACAAGGACTTAGAAATTCCGCTCGCCCGTCTCGCGTTTGCCCAGCATCACCGAGCCCACCATGGCCGCCAGCAGCAGGATGGAAGCCAACTCGAACGGCAGCGCGTATTGCCGGAACAGCACCATGCCCAGCCGGTCTACCATGCCGATTTGCGAATCAAACGTGGCGGGGTTCACGCCATCGGGCTGCACGTGGCGCAGCGCCGCCACCATGATGAGCAGCAGCGAGCCGCCCGCAATGGCCGCCGCAAACTTGGCCAGCGCCGGCTTGTGCGGCTCGGTGTCCTCGTTCAAATTCAGGAACATAATCACGAACAGGAACAGCACCATGATGGCCCCGGCGTAGACGATGATGTTCACCGCAGCCAAGAACTGCGCATTCAGCAGCAGGTAGTGGCCCGAAAGGGTGAAGAACGTCAGAATCAGGAACAGCACGCTGTGCACCGGGTTCTTGGCGAACACCACGCCGAGGGCGCTGAGCAGGGCTACGAAAGCGAGGAAGAGAAAGAGGGACATAGAACTGTCATTCTGAGCGCAGCGAAGAATCTTATCACGCCAGCGCCGATTGATTTAATAATACTGCTGAAGGCGGCCGTGATAAGATGCTTCCTTCGTCAGCATGACAGGCGAAAAATTACGCCAACTGCGCGCGCAGCTTCACCGCCTGCTCATCCGTGAGCTGAATGCCGCGCTTCGAGCGCGCATCCGGCGACACCGGCTCCACGAGCCGGTCCTTGCCGTAGATGAACTCGTCGCGCTCGTAGCGCGGCGGAGCCATCTTGTCGGCCTGCAGGTACACGGCTGCCTTCGGGCACGCCTCTTCGCAGAGGCCGCAGAAAATGCAGCGCAGCATATTGATTTCGTAGCTGATGGCGTATTTCTCCTCGCGGTAGAGGTTTTCTTCGCCCTTCTTGCGCTCGCCGGCTACCATCGTGATGGCTTCGGCTGGGCAGGCCACGGCGCAGAGGCCACAGGCGGTGCAGCGCTCGCGGCCGGCTTCGTCGCGCTTGAGCACGTGCAGGCCGCGGAAAACGGGGGAGAAGGGGCGCGTTTCCTCGGGGTAGCGGATAGTGGCCTTCTTCATGAAGAAGTGCCGCATCGTGATGGACAAGCCCTGGAAAATGGCCGGCAGGTAGGCCCGCTCCGCCAGCGTGAAAGGCTTCTTTTCGACTTGCTTGGCGCGGTTGCTAAGGGATTGCATAAGCTCTATTTAATCACGCCAAAGGTAATCAGCCCGCCGGTGAGCAGGATGTTGAAAATGGCTAGCGGGATGAGAATGGACCAGCCCAGGCGCATCAGCTGGTCGTAGCGGAAGCGCGGCAGCGTCCAGCGCACCCACATAAAGAAGAAGATGAAAGCGAAGATTTTACCGAACAGCGCCACCGTGCCGAGGCCGGTGATGATGTTCTGGGCCATGTCGGTACCAACGCCCTGGTTGGAAATCAGCCACTCGCGCAGCTCGTACTGGAAGGGGAAGTTGAAGCCCCCGAAGTAAAGCACGCTCATCACGGCCGAAGCCACGAAGATGTTGATGTACTCCGAGAAAAGGTAGAGGCCCAGCTTCATCGAGCTATACTCGGTATGGTAGCCGCCGATGAGCTCGGCTTCGCACTCGGGCAGGTCGAAAGGCGTGCGGTTGGTTTCGGCGAAGGCGCAGGTGCAGAAGATGATGAAGCCCAGCGGTTGCTTCACGATATTCCAGAAGTGCCACTCGCCGGCGACGGATTGTTGCAGGGTGATTTCGCGCAGGGAGAGGGTGCCCGACATCATGAGCACGGCAATCAAAGCCAAGCCCATCGCCAGCTCGTAGCTAATGTTTTGCGAGGCGGCGCGCACGGCGCCCAGCAGCGAGAACTTGTTGTTAGAAGCCCAGCCGCCAATCATCAGCCCGTACACGCCCAGCGACACGATGCCGAACACGTAGAGCATCCCGACGTTGATTTCAATGCCTTGCAGCCACACGATGGTGTCGCCGAAAGTGAGCTTGTTGCCGAAGGGAATGACGGCCGACGACATCAGGGCCGTGACCATGGCCAGGCAGGGGCCGAAGATGAATAGCGCCTTGTTGGCACCGCCGGGGAAGAATTCTTCCTTCGTAAACATCTTCACGGCATCGGCCAGCGGCTGCAGCAGGCCGTAGGGGCCGGCGCGGTCGGGCCCCACGCGGTCCTGCAGGAAGGCGGCAATCACGCGCTCGGCGTAGGTGCAGTAGGTGGCAATCAGCAGCGAAAGGCCGAATACTGCCAGAATAACGAGGCCTTGCCAGCCCAGGGTTTCGAGAGACATAATGTTGGTGTCATGCTGAGCGCCGCGAAGCATCTTATCACGTTCGCGTCGCTCGAATTACTTGTTTCTGACGAAGTAGCCGTGATAAGATGCTTCCTTCGTCAGCATGACGTTCTTATTTAACCATTAAAACCGCCCAGTTTCAGCGGCGGATTCTGTTCGAGCTCGCGCACCACGCTTTCGGGCATGTCGGCAATCACCTGCGGGTTGATAACCGGCAACTCGTAGTGGTTGGCCGAGATGACCGAGGAGCGCTCGATTTGCGCCGGACCTTCGATAGTCCAATCCGAAGTTTCCTTTTTGTCGAAGCGACACTCGTTGCAAATCCACTCCTTCACCTCGCCGTACTCGTCCTTGCGGGCGGTTACGCGCAGTACATCGGCACCTTTATACCAAAGGGTTACGTGGCCGTTGCACTTCTCGTGGCTGCAGTTGCGGTGAGCATTCACGGGCTTCGTGAACCACACGCGCGACTTGAAGCGGAAGGTTTTGTCGGTGAGGGCGCCTACCGGGCACACGTCGATAACGTTGCCGGAGAAGTCATTGTCGATAACGTTCTCTATGTAGGTGCCAATTTCGGCGGCATCGCCGCGGCCCAGCACGCCGTGCACACGGTTATCGGTAATCTGGTTGGCCGTGTACACGCAGCGGTAGCACAGGATGCAGCGCGTCATGTGCAGCTGGATGAGCGGGCCGATGTCGATTTTGTCGAACGTGCGGCGCTCTTCCTCGTAGCGGGTGGTGCTCACACCGTGCTCGAAAGCAAAGTTTTGCAGGTCGCATTCGCCGGCCTGGTCGCACACCGGGCAGTCGAGCGGGTGGTTGATGAGCAGCATTTCCACGATGCCCTTGCGCACGTCGAGCACCTGGGGGTTGGTGGTGTTTTCCACCACCATACCGTCCTGCACAGGCGTCACGCACGAGGCTACCAGCTTGGGCATCGGGCGCGGGTCCTTAGCCGAGCCGGCCGACACCTTCACCAGGCAGGCGCGGCACTTGCCGCCGCTGCCCTTCAAAGGGGTGTAGTAGCACATGGCGGGCGGCACCACGCCGCCGCCGATTTTGCGCGCCGCGTTGAGGATGGTGGTTCCGTCGGGAACCTCTACCTCAATGCCGTCGAAAGTAATTTTAGCCATTATCGTATCAGATTAAACTTTTGTCGGTCATGCAGAGCGTAGCATCTTGCGTGTGGTAGTGAATGAATTACTCTAGCAGGCGAGATGCTTGGTTGCGCCGACCTTCGGTTCACTACGTTCAGCATGACGTTCTTTTATGGCACGTTCTATTACGCTAATACGGCCGCGCCGCGATACGCCGCGCCCGGTGCCGTAGCTTCTTTCGGATTGGTCACGTGCCACTCAAACTCGTGGCGGAAGTGGCGCACCGCAGCGGCCACTGGCCAAGCCGCCGCTTCGCCCAGCGGGCAGATGGTATTGCCTTCGATTTGCTTGGCCACGCTCACCAGCAGGTCGATGTCGTGCATCGAGCCGTGGCCGTACTCCAGGCGGTGCAGTACTTTTTCCATCCAGCCGGTGCCTTCGCGGCAGGGCGAGCATTGGCCGCAGCTTTCGTGATGGTAGAAGCGGCTGAAATTCCAGGTGTTGCGCACGATGCACGTCGTTTCGTCCATCGCAATGAAGCCGCCCGAGCCCAACATGGTGCCGGTCACGAAGCCGCCGTCGCTGAGCGACTCGTAGGTCATCAGCCGGTTTTCACCGGCGGCGGTTTTCAGAATCAGGTCTTTGGGCAGAATCGGCACCGAGGAGCCGCCCGCCACCACGGCCTTCAAATCACGGCCTTTCCAGATGCCGCCGCAGTACTCGTCGGAGTAGATGAATTCCTCCACCGGCACGCCCAACTCGATTTCGTAGATACCCGGCTTGTTGAGGTGGCCGCAGGCCGAAATCAGCTTGGTGCCAGTGCTTTTGCCCACGCCGATTTTGGCGTATTCATCGCCGCCATCGTTCACGATGGGCACCACGGCGCAGATACTTTCCACATTGTTCACCACCGTGGGGCGGGCGTACAGCCCCTGCACGGCCGGGAACGGCGGCTTATTGCGCGGGTTGCCACGCTTGCCTTCCAGCGATTCCAGCAGCGCCGTTTCCTCGCCGCAGATGTAGGCCCCGCCGCCAGGATGCACGTGCAAGTCAAGGTCGTAGCCCGAGCCGAGGATATTTTTGCCCAGGTAGCCCTTGGCATACGCCTCGGCAATGGCTTTCTCCAGGATGCGCAGCACGTACAAGAGTTCACCCCGGATGTAGATGTACGAAGTGTTAGCCCCCAGTGCATAAGAGCTGGTAATCATGCCCTCAATGAGCAGGTGCGGCAGCTTGCTCATTAGCTGCCGGTCCTTGAAGGTGCCGGGCTCCGATTCGTCGGCGTTGCAAACGAGGTAGCGCGGCACGCCCTCCGGCTTGGCCAGGAAGCTCCACTTCATGCCCGTGGGGAAGCCCGCGCCGCCGCGCCCGCGCAGGCCCGACTTCTTCACTTCTTCCACCACTTCGTCGGGCGTCATTTTCAGCGCCTTCTCCACGGAGCGGTAACCGCCGTGCTGGCGGTACACGTCGAAGGTGTCGATGCCTGCAACGTTGATATGTTCGGTTAATAGCTTGCGTCCCATCTATCGGTTCTCTAGGCGTTCAAGGCGGTTTTCGATGCTGTCGAGTCGCGAGCGAGTAGCCAATCCTTCTTCTCTGAAAGCATTGATAAGCATTGTTGTATTAGCACGGTCGGCTTCCATCAGCATGTCAAAGCGTTTGTTAGTCTCCTGCTGCTGCAGGAGCATAATTTCAGCCATTCTATTGAGTGCGGATTTCATGTCGTGCATTTCAATCAGAATTTCCGAAACTACTAGTGGCAAATCCTTGTCCCGTTCGTCCATGGCTCTGGTTATTAGCGATTGAAGTCGGCAACCCCGTTTCCTCCCACGGCAAAATGGGCCGGTGCACCAAGTTACGTAACTCATTGAGCATCCCGTCTACCGCTTCCGGTGTGTCGAGCTGCTCGTAGTATTTCTCGCGCACCTGCACGATGGGGGCAAAGCCGCAGGCAGCCAGGCACTCCACTTCTTTCAGGGAGAACATACCGTCGGGCGAAGTCTGGCCTATCTTGGCGCTGGTGATGCGCTCCAAGTGCTCGGTCAGCTCGTCGGAGCCGCGCAACATGCAGGGGCCGGTGCGGCAGATTTCCAGCACATGCTTGCCCACCGGCTTGAGATTGAACATGGTGTAGAACGTCGCCACCTCGTACACCTCAATTGGCTTAATGTTCAGCGTTTCGGCTACCAGGTCCTGCACCTGCGGGCTCACCCAGCCGCCAAACTCGGCCTGGGCGATGTGCAGAATGGGCAGCAAGGCCGATTTGCTGCGGTCCTCCGGGTAGTGCGTCAGCAGGCGCTTGATTTCAGCCTGAGCGGCCGGCGAAAACTGCGGCTTGGCGGTGGCGGTCGTCGATTCCATATCAGTCAGATTCAATAGCCTAAGTTATGCGTCGAGCTCGCCCGCAATTACGTTCATCGAACTCAGCGTCAGGATGGCGTCGGACAGCGTTTCGCCTACCACCATCTCGGTGTAGGCTTGGTAATAAATAAAGCAGGGGCGGCGGAAATGCAGGCGGTAGGGCGTGCGGCCCCCGTCCGAAATCAGGTAGAAGCCCAGCTCCCCATTGCCACCCTCCACGGAGTGATATACTTCTCCGACAGGTGCTTCAATCTCACCCATGATGATTTTGAAGTGGTAAATCAGAGCCTCCATGTTCTTATACACCGCCTGTTTGGGAGGCAGATAGTAGTGCGGCGCATCGGCGTGGAAAGGGCCTTCGGGCAGGTTGTCCAACGCTTGGTTGATGATGCGCAGGCTCTGCCAGATTTCGGCATTGCGCACCAGGAAACGGTCGTAAGTGTCACCTTTGGTGCCCACCGGAATTTCAAAATCGAAATCCTCGTAGCTGGAGTAAGGGTTCATCACCCGCACGTCGTAATCGATGCCCGCCGCCCGGAGGTTAGGGCCGGTAAAACCATAATTCAAAGCTTTTTCGGCCGAGATAGCGCCCACATTCACAATGCGGTCCACGAAAATGCGATTGCGGGTCATCAGCCGCTCAAACTCCTCCATTACGGCCGGGAAGGTCTTGAGCCAATCACGCAACTTTTGCAGTGCCACAGGGGTGAAATCGCGCTCCATGCCACCCACGCGGCCCATGTTGGTGGTCAGGCGCGAGCCGCAAACCTCCTCATAGATTTCGTAGACTTTCTCGCGCTCCTGCATCACGTAGAGGAAGCCGGTGAAGGCTCCCGAGTCTACGCCCAAGATGCTGTTGCAAATCAAGTGGTCAGTGATGCGCGCCAACTCCATCATAATCACGCGCATGTATTGCGCGCGTTTGGGCACGGTCACGCCCAGCAGCTTCTCCACCGTCATGTGCCAGCCCATGTTGTTGATGGGCGACGAACAGTAGTTCATGCGGTCCGTCAGCGGCGTAATCTGGTAGAAGGGGCGGCGCTCGGCAATTTTCTCGAAAGCGCGGTGGATGTAGCCAATGGTGGGCACGCCCGACACGATGCGCTCCCCGTCCATCTGCAGGATGTTCTGGAAAATGCCGTGCGTGGCCGGGTGCGTCGGCCCCAGGTTCAGGGTCGTCAGTTCCTGGCTGAAGTCGTTGAGCAGGTGCGGCGTAACCTGGTCGTGCCGCTGGGCGGCCGCCTCCTGCTGAATTTTATGAGTGCCGGCGAGGGCGTCGTTTACTGTCATGGTAACTACGTCATGCTGAGCTTGCGAAGCATCTTATCACGTTCGCGCCGCTGGGATTTCTTATTTCTGACGAAAGCGGCCGTGATAAGATGCTTCCTTCGTCAGCATGACAAATAGATTATCGTCCAAAAAACAAATCAGTCTTGTCCTCCCGGGTACCATCCTCCAGCGGGTATTCCTTGCGCATCGGATGGTAATCCATATCCTCCACGTTCAGAATCCGAATCAAATTGGGGTGACCAGTGAAGATAACGCCGTAAAAATCATAAGCCTCCCGCTCCATCCAGTTGGCGGCGTTGTAAAGGTCGGTCAACGTCGGCACCACCGGGTCGGCGATGGGGAAGAAGATTTTGATGCGCAGCCGGATGTTATGCACCAGGCTGTGCAGCATGTAAATCATGCCCAGTTCCCGGTCCTTATGGTCTGGGTAATGGATGCCGCACATCGTGGTCAGGAAGTGGAATTTAAATTCCTGGTCCTGCTGCAGGCCCGCCACGATGTCGTGAATCCGTTCGCGGGTAGTCGTCACCGTGAGCATACCGTAGGGCTCGTGCACGTCGGTGAAGGCCGTGTGGCCAAACAGGCGGTGCAGCAGGTCCAGAATCTTGGCGTTCTGGGCCTTTATCGGGTCTTCGGCCACGGCCGCTTCCTGGGCGGCCGGCGATTCTTCTTTGGTGGGGTCAGCCATTCGTTTAGCTGTTAGCTAGTAGCTGTTAGCTGTTAGCTTTTCAACTGAGCAACTCCCCCAAAAGGGAGCTAACAGCTAACAGCTACTAGCTAACAGCCAGAATTATTTGATATTATACGACGCCAGCAGCGCCTGATACTCGGGCGAGTTGCGGCGACGCATCGATTCGTTTTTGGCGAGGTCCTGCACGCGCATCAGGCCGTCGAGCACTTGCTCGGGGCGGGGCGGGCAGCCGGGCACATACACATCGACCGGGATGATGCGGTCGATGCCCTGTAGCACCGAATAGGTATCGAAAATACCGCCCGACGAAGCGCAGGCACCCATTGCCAGCACCCAGCGGGGCTCGGCCATCTGCTCGTACACCTGCTTCACGATGGGGGCCATCTTCTTGGCAATGGTGCCCATCACCATCAACAAATCGGCCTGGCGGGGCGAGAAGCTGGGGCGCTCCGAGCCGAAGCGGGAGATATCGTAGTGCGAGCCCATGGTAGCCATGAACTCGATACCGCAGCAGGAGGTGGCGAAGGGCAAGGGCCAGAGAGAGTTGGCGCGGGCAATGCCCACCACTTTCTCCAGCGAGGTGGCGAAGAAGCCAGCGCCTTCCACGCCATCGGGCGCGTCCACGGTTTTGATTTCAGGAACTCTATTATCAGCCATAGTAGTAGCGAATTAAGCAGCTTCGGCCACGGGAGCCGGCCGGTTTTCCAACAACGGCTTCGGCGCGAAAGTTTGGCGGGCGGGCTCTTCGTTCCAGCGCAGAATGCCCTTTTTGAGCACGTAGCCGAAGCCGGCCAGTAGCAGCGCCATGAAGAGCAACATCTCGACGAAGCCCGCCGTGCCCAGCTGGCGGAAATTTACCGCCCAGGGATACATGAAAATAACCTCGACATCGAACAGCACGAACAGGATGGCCGTGAGAAAGTACTTCACCGAAATCGGGGTACGGGCGTTGCCCACCGACTCGATGCCGCACTCGAAAGCCTCATCCTTCACCCGCGACTTGCGGCGCGGACCGATGAGGTGGGAGGCAATCATGGAAAAGGCTACGAAGGCCAGCGCCAATCCGAACTGGATGACGATGGGCAGGTAGTCGGAGGGCTGGTAATTGGCAGCAGGAACAGCTAGTAACATAGCAGTCAGGTTAGTGGCGAACGCGCCTACGGGCGCTGAAGGGCAAAGGTAGCGCCTACGGGCTTGGGGTGCAATTCGAGGGCGCTTTTGGAGCCTTTACGAGTATCTTTGATTGAAAAGCCACAACGTATGGAACAGCTAGGAGCCCAGTCGCGCCACTATACAGTGGAGGAATACTTTGCACTGGAAGCGCAGAGTGAGGACAAGCATGAGTTTTTTAATGGCGAAGTCTTTGCCATGGCCGGTGCCAGCATTCCGCACAATGCGCTGGCAGGTAATTGCTTTGCGGCATTCAAACTGGCTTTGCGTGGCCGCCCGTGCAAAGTAGTGATAGAAGCGGTGCAGTTAGCAGTGCAGGAAGGCCGCCACTACACTTACCCGGATGTGATGGTAAGCTGCGACCCGGCCGACCGGCAGGCCGACCTGACTATGCGGGCCCCGGTGCTACTGGTCGAAGTGCTGTCGCCGTCCACGGCAGAATACGACCGCGGTAAAAAATTTAATCAGTACAAGCAGTTGCCGTCGTTGCAGCATTACCTGTTGGTGTCGCAAACGTCTTGGCTGGTAGAATGGTATCGGCGAGAGGTAGGAGATATCTGGAGCTTCACACCACTGGTGGAAGCGGAGGATACCCTGCTTATTCCGGACTTGAATATCAACCTGACCGTAGCCGAGATTTATGAGGATACCAACATTGCTCCGTTGCGCATCATATCGCACGAGCCAATGATTCCTTACGGCAGCAGTTTAATCTGACAATAAAAAGCCGAGTCTGTTTCAGGCTCGGCTTTTTATTGTCAGGGCTTTAGGCTTTTATAGCCCTTTGTCACGGTTCAAGTCCTCCTTCGGCTCGGAGCCCAGGAAGGGGTAGCGGTAATCCGTGACGGGCACGAAAGTTTCCTTGATGGCGCGGGGCGACACCCAGCGGAGCAGGTTGAGGATGGAGCCAGCCTTGTCGTTGGTGCCGGAGGCACGGGCACCGCCGAAGGGCTGCTGGCCGACCACGGCACCGGTGGGCTTGTCGTTGATGTAGAAGTTGCCGGCGGCGTGCACCAGCTTCTTCGAGGCCAGGTCGATGGCGTAGCGGTCCTGCGAGAAGATGGCGCCGGTGAGGGCGTAGGGCGACGTCGAGTCTACCAGTTCCAGGGTTTCTTCGAATTTGTCGGCGTCGTAGACGTAAACCGTCACAACGGGGCCGAACAATTCGTCGCACATCGTGATGTATTTCGGGTCTTTGGCGAGGATGACGGTGGGCTCGATGAAGTAGCCTTTCGACTTGTCGTAACTGCCGCCGGCGATGATTTCGGCGTTGGGGTCGGCCTTGGCGCCGTCGATGTACTTGGCGAGCTTGTCGAAGGAAACTTCGCTGATGACGGCGTTGATGAAGTTGCCGAAATCTTCCACGTCTCCCATTTTGAAGGAGGCGAGGTCTTCCTTCACGTAACCGAGAATTTCATCGGCGAGGTTGGAAGGCAGGTACACGCGCGAGGCGGCCGAGCATTTCTGGCCTTGGTACTCAAACGCGCCGCGGCTGATGCCCACGGCCACGGCTTTGGCGTGGGCCGAGGGGTGGGCGAGGATGAAGTCCTTGCCGCCGGTTTCGCCCACGATGCGGGGGTAGGATTTGTAGCGGTGGATGTTCTGACCGATTTCCTGCCAGATGGTCTGGAAAACTTTGGTGGAACCGGTGAAGTGGATGCCGGCGAAGTCGGGATGCTTAAACACGACGTCGCCCACCACGGGGCCGTCGGCGTAAATCAGGTTGATGACGCCAGCGGGCACGCCGGCTTCCTCGAACAACTCCATCAGCACCTGGGCCGAGTAAACCTGGGTGTCGGCGGGTTTCCAGACCACCACGTTGCCCATCATGGCTACCGACGAGGGCAGGTTGGCGGCGATGGACGTGAAGTTGAAGGGCGTGAGGGCGAATACGAAGCCTTCCAGCGGGCGCTGCTCCAGGCGGTTCCACATGCCGGGCAGGCTCTCGGGCTGCTGCTCGTACACCTGGCGCATGAAGTGCACGTTGAAGCGGAAGAAGTCAATAAGCTCGCAGGCGGCGTCGATTTCGGCCTGGAAGGCGTTTTTGCTCTGGGCCAGCATGGTGGCCGCGTTAATGCGGGCGCGGTAGGGGCCGGCCAGCAGGTCGGCGGCCTTCAGGAAAATGGAGGCGCGGTGCTCCCAGGGCATTTCGGCCCAGGCGGTGCGGGCGGCCAAGGCGGCCTCAATGGCTTGATTTACATGGCTGGCATCGCCGTAGTGGAAGTGGCCGATGGTGCGCTGGTGGTCGTGCGGTGGGCTGATGCGCTTGAGGTTGCCGGTGCGCACCTGCTGTCCGCCGATGTGCATGGGGATATCCGCCTCGGTTCCGTGCAGGCTTTTGAGCTGCTGCTGGAGTTCCTGCCGCTCCTTGGAGCCGGGCGCGTAGCCTTTGACGGGTTCGTTAATCGGGGTCGGGACGTTGAAAAAGCCGTTAGCCATGGGAATAGGTTAGGAGGGAATGGGGGTGTGAGGGTGGGAGGGACAAAGGTAGAAACGGCGCCGGGCTAGAGCCGCTGCAGCAGCGCCTGCACCTGCCAGCGCAGGTCGGCCAGGGAGCCGGTATTGTGCAGCACCATATCGTAGTGCGCGTAATCGTCGAGGGCGATTTCGCTGGGGTGATTGTCGTCGCGGGTGCCGTCGCCGCGCTGGCGGAGCGGGTCGCCTTCGAGGCGCAGCATGAGGCCGCCGCGGGCGCGGATGGGGTCGGCTTCGCCGGGAAAGCGCACGTCGGGCACCAGCACGAAGGCCTCGGGTGGCAGCTGCGCGAAGAAGGCATCGACCCAGATGTTGGGTTCCCACACGCGCAGGGCCTGGCCCACCTGCTGGAGCATTTCGCCCCGGGTGCGGCCGAAGATGGGCAGCAGCTCGGCCTTGCCGCGCTGGGTGTAGTAGGGCTCGGTGGTTTCACCGGCCAAGCTGGCGCACACCGACTTAATGGCGTCACCGAAGGAACGGATTTGCCAGTCGCGCTCCGGCTGAAACTGACGCAACAGGCGGGCTACGGTGTCTTTGCCGCTGCCGCGCTTGCCAGCGAGGCCGATTAGTCGTACCATCTTTAAGGCTTTAGAGGATGTTCTTTAGCTCGCTCAAACAGCTGATTTCATAGGTGGTTTCGGCAAAGTGCCGCCGCCGGTCCACGTTGAAATACACTTGGTCGATACCCGCATTATAGGCGCCCAGCACGTCGCATTCGAGGTTGTCGCCAATCATGAGGCTGGTTTCGGCGCTGGCGCCCGTCAACTGCAGAGCGTGGGCAAACATGCGTGGGTCGGGCTTGAGGAAGCCGCTGCACTCGGAGGTAATGGTTTCGCCGAAGTAGTCCGTGAGGCCCGATGAGGCTAGCTTAATGTATTGAATATCCTTGAACCCATTGGTGATGAGGTGCATCTCGTACTTCGGTCGCAGATAATCGAGCACCTCGAACGTGAATGGAAAAACGGCCGCCTTTTGCGGCAGAATGTCGGTGAACTGCCGGGAGATTTCGGCTGGAATTTCAGCTTCGGGCACGCCCAGCTTGGTGAGCGTGCGCACGAAACGGATGTCACGCAGTTGCTGCTGACTCAGCTTGCCATTCTGGTACAGGCGCCAGAGGGCATGGTTTACCTCGCTGTAGCGTTCGATAAACCGCTCAACCGAAAAATCATAACGCCCTAACTGATGCAGGTCGAACAGCGTGCGCAGCGTCTCGTCGGCGTTTTTCTCAAAATCCCACAGCGTGTGGTCTAGGTCGAAGAATAAGTGGCGGTAGGTTTTCAAGGACGGTTAAAAGTTGAGAGTTATCAGTTAAAAGTCGGGAAGCAAAAGGAGGGTTTAACTCATAACTCTCAATTTTTAGCTTCGTTACAGATTGCCAGCCAGCAGCATGCTCAGCACGCCCGCCAGCATAATGCCTTTGCACCAGGCGCTAAGCTGCCGGAAATGCCGCCGCCGGTCGGCTTTGAACATTAGGTAGCCCAACTGCGCCATTGGCCCCAGCACCAGCACAAGCAGCCACAGTGCCAGCAGCCAGTGCGCGCCCAGCAGCAGCCGGACCACCGCCACGGTCACCAGCAGCGCCAAGCTGCCCAGAAACACGCCCGTCACCCATTTGGTGCGGGCCATGCCCCACACCAGCGGCAGGGTGCGGCAGCCGTGCTGGGCGTCGCCGCGCATATCCTCCACGTCCTTCACGATTTCGCGCACCATCGTGAGCAAGAAGGCAGCTAGAGCATAAGGCCACACGATGCTGGTGCTGTCGTGGCGGGCTAGCTGCAATTGAAGCTCGGGCAGTAAAACCAGCGCGGCCGTGAGGGTGGCGATGCTGGCGTTACCAGCCAGCGCAATGCGTTTGAAGCGAGCGGAATACCCCCACAGCAGTAGCGCCGACCCGAGCGTAACCACGCCCAGCATCGGATGCAGCCAACCCGCTAGCAGCACCCCAACACCGCTCATTACCAGGTGCGCCAGCATGGCCTTGCGGCGGCGCAGCACCCGGCCCACCACCAGCCGGTCGGGCCGGTTGATGGCGTCGATTTTAACGTCGTAATAGTCGTTGATGATGTAGCCGGCGGCCGCCACCAGCAGCGCCGACAGCACCAATGCGCCAAACCGCCAATTCAGCAGCGACTCGCGTAGCGGCACTGCGGGCAGCAGCAGGCCCACGCGCACCAGCACCATGCACAGCAGCATCATGGCCAGGTTGGGCCAGCGCACCAGGCCGGGCAGGGCCCGCACCAGGCCGCCGCGCTTGTCGGGCGCAGGGGGCAGGGTGGCAGACGGCGGCAAACTGGACATGGCGGCAGGAAGCTGGTGCCGCAAAGGTCGGACAAAGTGCGGGGCCGACTGCGCCAGCCACAAAAAAAGCCTTCCCGAAGGAAGGCTTATCGTCTTTCGTAGAAGAGTGTGCCAGCGTTAAATCTTGCGCACGTTCACGGCATTGATGCCCTTGCGGCCTTCCTGCGTTTCAAACTCTACCCGGTCGTTTTGCTGAATGTCCAGGCCATTAAGGCCGGTTACGTGCACGAAAAAGTCTTCTTTAGTCGTCTCGTCGGTGATGAAGCCATAACCTTTGGCTTCGTTGTAAAATTTAACAGTTCCCGTTTTCATGGAAAGAAAGGAAAAAAATGAACGGCCGGGTAAAGGGTAGCCAGAAAAACCTGCGGCGGCACTCGCGTACCGCCGTGGGGCTGCTTTACGGGCCGTCGGGCCGAAATGTTCAGCGCCGCGCTATTGATTATCGCGCCATTCGTACACCCACTTAGCCTGAATTTGCTCCAGGTGGCCTTCGGTGGCCTGCTCGCGGGTGCCCTCAAAATTGGGCAGCGTGAGTATCCACTCCAGCAAATCGGTGAAGCGGATACGGTAGATTTTGGCCTCGGTGAAGTCGTCGCCGAACTTCTCGTATAGGGCCATGGCAACGTCTTCGTGGTCGGCCCACTTGATGGGCGGCTCGAAATGGTTCATGGGGTGGAGTTATGAATTATAAGTTATGAATTATGAGTTGACAAAAAGCTGATTTATGGCTTGAGTAGCTGGCTGCCCAACACTACTAAAACTCATAATTCTTGACTCATAACTCCCGGCCTAATGGCCGAGGAAGTCCTGTTTGGGAATCGTGACCGCCACCTGCATACCGGCATTGAGTACGCACTGGCAGGCGAGGCGGGAGTTGAGGCGCGGGTTCACGGCGCGGTCGATGAAGTCTTCTTCCTTGTCGCTGATTTCGGGCAGGTCGTCGCCGCCCTTGTCGATGTAGACGTGGCAGGTGCTGCAGCCGCACACGCCGCCGCAGTTGTGCTGGAGCTGAATGCCGTTGTTGAGGGCCACGTCGAGCACCGATTCGCCGGCGGCCGCTACGTGGGTCTGGGCCGGCTGCCCGTCGCTAAACTGGAAGGTGATGGTGGTGGCAGACAAAATACTAACTAAAAGATTCGCAAAAATTGAAGGTGCAAAGGTAACCCTCCCGCTTCCGGCATCAAAGCTGCGCCTGAATGCTGGCCGTGAGCTGCGCATACAAGGCCTGCCAGGCCGGGTGCGCCACCAGCGCCGTGTGGTGGGCCGCCAGCGTGGGCGCATCGTGTCGCACGGCCGGCCCGGTTTGCACCGTGAAGGGCGGGTTAGCGAGAGCTTTGGCTACTGTTTCGCGCACCAGCGGGGCCAGCAGCGTAGCTGGTAAACCAGCCTCATTCAAGAGGGTATCGGCAATGCCCAACAGGTGGTTGGTGAAATTGTTGGCAAACACGGCGGCTACGTGCAATTGTAGCCGCGGCCCTGAGGCCAGCGGAAATACGTGCCGGCTAAGGCTCTGCGCCAAGGCGAGCAGCGTCGCCTCGCCCGCCACATCAGCAGCTTCGATGCCGAGCGGTACTGTGGGCCAGTCGATAGCGCGGCCGGGACTGAAGGTTTGCAGCGGGTAGAACACGCCGCCGCGCACGGCAGGCTGCTGCGCGAAAATACTGAGCGGCAGGGCGCCGGCCGTGTGGGCTACCAGGGCGCCGGCGGGCCAGCGCAACGCGGCCAGAGCAGGAGTCACGGCCGCATCGGTGAGGGCCAGCAAATACACATCGGCGGGCGGGAGCAAGGCGTCGGGAGCAGCCAGCGTTTCGGCGGCGGGCAGGCGGGCGGCTAGCGCCTCGGCACCGGCCAGCGTGCGGCTCCACACAAAAGGAATGTGGTGGCCGGCGGCCACCAGTGCCGGGGCCAGCTGCGTGGCGACGCGGCCGCTGCCCACCAGGCCCACACGCAACGGAAAGGTGGAAAAATTGGTCATTGCGCAAATTTCGGTGAAGAAAACCAGCCTGCTTTCGGAGCGTATTGGTCGGTAAAATGGCCGGGATGGTCGGTCTTTAGGCAGTACCGCTGGGGGGCATCGGCCGTCCGTTTAGCGGAAATTTAGCATCTTAGTCCTTTCAAAGCCAGATTCGGCCCAGTTAACCACTAGCTGCTGGTGCTGGTTTGGGAGCATAACGTTCACAATTCTCTCCACTTTCTAACCCCATTTTTTTTACCACATGACAAACTCCTACAATCGGGCGGGCCTTACGACGCCCCGCTTGAGGAACCTCGCGCTGCTGGCCTTGCTGGCTGGCGGCACCGGGGCTGCCTACGGCCAAGCTCTGCCGTACACGGCTCCTAACGTAACCAACCGGGCCGGTACCTACACCGACCTGGGTACCACCGGCACCGTGATTACCACGGCAAACTTCGATGACGCCAACTCGGCGGCACAGAGCTTCGGGTTCAACTTCGTGTATAACGGCGCGACGTATACCGACTTCGTGCTCAATACCAACGGTTTCATCAAGCTGGGGACGGCTGCTCCGGTGGCTCCGTTCTTCTCGTCCTTCGCGCAGGATGTAGCTACGGGTGGCCCGCTGAATTCGGCCGAAACCAACGTTATTCTGCCCTTCAATACCGACCTGGAAGCTGGTTCTAGCACCCCGGAATACCGCATGTCGGTGAGTGGCACAGCTCCAGGCCGCGTGCTGACTATTCAGTGGAAAAACGTGAGCGACAAAGCTCGGCCTGCCGCTTCGGGTGCTGCCAACATCGACAAGCAGTACGCCAACTTCAGCTTCCAGGTGAAGCTGTACGAAACCACCAGCCAGATTGACTTCGTGTACGGTACTGCTACGCCAGCTACCACTACCGTTAATAATGCCAATTTTGTGACGGTAGGTATCAAGGGCTCCGGTACGGCTACCAACCAGGCAATCACGGCCATTAAGCCTTCAAACGTTCCTTGGAACCAAACGACTTTCCAGCAAGGTCCCTACTTGGCAGAATCGAACGGTGTGAACATCCGCCGCGCTCCGATTCTGACTGGCGGCCAAGTTGTGCCTGACCCGGGCCGCACGTTCAGCTTCAACATTCCGGTGCCTACCGATGCTGCCACCAGTATAGTGTATGGCTACAACAAACTGGTGGTAACCGCTGGTCAACCGGCTACCATTCAGGCCCGAATTCGCAATGCTGGCACGTCTGCACTGAACAACGTGACGGCTACACTAACCGTGAGCGGTGCCAATACTTTCACGGCTGCCCCGCAAGTGGTAGGCTCGCTGGCAGTTGGGGCTACAGCGGTAGTAGTATTTACGGGCGTAGAGGTTCCTAACCAAGGGAACAATACCGTAACGGTGACTACTTCGATAGCTGGCGACGGTAACCCGACCAACGATGCGGCCAGCATGATTATGGTGACCGACCCGACCACGACGTCGTTCATTACCCCCAATGAGCCGTCGCTGTCGTCTTTTGGTGGCGCACCTACTATCACGAGGTATTTCGCCGCAAAAATCAATTTCGTCACCCCGCGCGATATCACGGCAGTAAATGCCTACATTGGCGATGCTGACCCCAACCCCCCGACGAACTCGCAGCGTAGTACGGTAGGCGAAACGCTCTACGGAGTGGTATTGGATGCCACTACTGGTGCACTGCTGGGCCGCTCGGCCAACTTTGTAGTGACGGCTGCCGATGTAGAAACCGTACATACTTTCCAGATGACGGCTCCGGTATCGGCACCGGTTGGCGATGTGCTGATTGGCATGGTACATGTCACTTCGACCAACCCCAGCACCGCGAGCGTTTTCCCGATGGGGGTGCAATCCGAAAACCCGAACCGCCCGGATACTTTCTACGGTGGGCAGATTGTCAATGGTGTGCCTAGCACTCCGCAAATTGCGCTAAACACGACGACTGCTCCTAACCCGACGAACGTTTATAAGTATATGCTGGAGGCCGTAACCACGTCTCCTGCTACGTGCCCGACGCCGAATAGCATCACCTCAACTGCTACACCCAACTCGGCTACCTTCACCTTTAATGGTCCGGCCAACGCTTCGGGCTACGAACTGGTGTATGGACCTACGGGCTTCAACCCCGCTACGGCTGGTACTACTTCGCCCGCCTTCACGACCTCGCCTTACACGCTGACTGGTCTGACCGGCGCTACCTGCTACGACGTATATATGCGCACCATTTGTGGTGCTACCGACCGTAGCGCTCTGGCTGGTCCCATTGCAGTGTGCACGCCCTGCACGCCGCCCATCATCACCACTTATCCTTACACGCAGGATTTCAACACGATTACCGTTGGCCAGTCGCTGCCCTGCGGCATCACCGTGGCTGACGTGAACAACGATGATAATACCTGGGAGCCTCGTGCTACTGTTCCGACTCAGGGTAACCCTAACCTGCCCATCGGTAATGGTGGCACTGGTAATGCAATGGTGTATTTCTTCAATGAAGACGGCGTTACGGGTGCCAATGATTGGTTCTTCTCGCCGGCAATGCTAATGACGGCAGGCCGTGCTTACCGCGTAGGCTTCTCCCTGCGTTCGGCTGGTGGTACGACTTATCTCGAGGGCCTCGAAGTGAAGTATGGCGCGGCTGCTACGCCTGCTGGTCAGACTACTACCATCTATACCAACACGGCTATTAGCAATCCGGCTTACGCTGCTGCTACGGGTGTGACTGATATCACGCCGGCCACTACGGGCACGTACTACATTGGTTTCCATGCTACCAGCGCCGCCGATAAGTTCTTCCTGGCCGTTGACGACCTGACGGTAACGCAGGTGCTGTCCTCGTCGGCCGCCCTCACCCGCGCCCTGACTGTGTACCCGAACCCCTCGGCTTCGGGTCAGTTCAACCTGGAAGTGCGTGGCGCCAATGCTACGCAAGGCCTGAACGTGGAAGTAACCAACATGCTGGGTCAGACCGTGTACACGGGCAAAGCCAAGGATAACTTCACCAACTCGCTCAACTTGACTTCGCTGGCTTCGGGTATCTACACCCTGAAAGTGAAGAACGGCAACGAGTACTCGGTGCAGCAAATCTCCATTGTGAAATAAAGCTCCGGCCGCATTTCGCAAGCCAAAAGGGCCGCCCATTGGGCGGCCCTTTTTTGTGTTGCTGGTTGCTGTAAGCTTTTTACCTGACTACGGCTCGTACAGATAGGGGCAGGGCCTGTTTACGCTCACATGCAAATCGGGCTGGACTCCTAGGATGTCGGACCAGTTTACATGAGAACGTAGGCAAGTCCATTCGAAGCAAAGGGCTAATTGGTTAGGCGCCTAGAGCGTCGGACCAGTTAGCGAAGGCAGTAAAAAAGCTGGCCTGGCCGCGAGTAAAGCGTTACGCTTTACTCGCAGCCAGGCCAGCTTCCAGCTGTTATTTAGCAGTTCAGGCTATCGACTGCTGCAGGGGCTGCAAAACCTCGGTCGCTTCTTCGGCTGGTAACGCGCCGTTTTGCTCACGGCGGTTGCGCTGGCGCAAGCTCATGAAAAAGCCCAGGCCCATGAGTAGCGTGCCGCTCCAGAGTAAATTGATGAAAGGTTTTTCAGTGGCTTTCAGGATGATGTAATCTTTCTGCGTGGTGCTGACGCCAAAGCGGAATTCGCCTTTCTCCGGGTCGATGCTATTGAGGGTGATACGTACACCAAGGTCGTCGACTTCGTCGGGCACGCGGCCGATAAGGCGGTTGCGCACCACGAATACCGGATGCGCATGATACTGCCGCCGCTCGCCCGATACTATCATGTCGGCTTGCAGGGCCAGGTCGCCTTTCTGCAAGCCGAGGCCGGCTACCTCGTGGGCCGGCTCCACGGCCCGGAACACGGCGAAATAGTCGTTGAGGAAAATGGTATCGCCCACGCTCAGCGTGTGCTCGGTGGGCGTGCTCCATTCGCGCTCCTTGCGCGGGTCGAGCACCGAGCTGATGTGCGAGTAGATGTCGTGGCCCGCGAACTGCTTGATGGCTGGCGAAGCCAGCAGGCCGCCCATTTCTTCATTCACCTGGGCGCGGGGGTAGAGCACGAACTGCTCGCCCGATTCGCGGTCCTTGTAATTGACGCGGTAGTAGGTGTTTTCGGGCGAAATTTCGAGGGTGTCGCCGGTTTTGTAGTAAGTTTTACCATCGGTGGCGATGGGGCCGCGGGCAATGGCCTTGTACTCGTCGTCGGTGGGGAACAGGAGTTGCTTATTGATGTAGCCCGGCACGCCCGGCGCCTCAAAGTATTGGCCGGTGTAGGTCACGTCGTAGTTCTGCATGCGGGCGGCTTCGTTGCGCCACAGCAGCACGTTGTCGCGGTTCAGCTCCTCGGTGAACTCGCGGGAGTACACCATGCCCGACACGTTGCGCGAGATGATGTTGGAATAGCCCGCCGAAGCCAGAATACCTAGCAGCATCAGCCCGATACCCAAGTGAGCCACCGCGCCGCCCGACAGTTGAATACGCCGCCGCAGCAGCGTGAAAATGGTGCCGAAGTTGGCCAGCACGCCGAACAGGGCTGTTAGCAGCAGCACCACGTAGGGCGCTGAAATGGTGAGCTTATTGTAGCGCAACAGCAGGATAACCAGCGCCGTTCCTAACATCGCCAGCAGGGCCGGGGGCGTAAGCGAGCCGATAAGCGTGTTCTTATCGTTGCGCTGCCACCACATGATTTGGGCCAGGCCCGAGAAGAAAGCCACCGCCACGCCCATCCACAGCTGCGCCTTGGTGTAGTGCGCAATCTGGTCGGCCGGCAGGGCCATGTTCGACTTGATGCCCACGAGGCCCAGCAAGGCGTTATACACCGGAATGCTGGTAGTAGCCAGCACCTGAAACGCTCCCAGGCACAGCACCGTAGCGCCCACGAATACCCAAAGTTCAGGCTGGTACATCGTCAACTCTTTGGGCGAAACCGGGATGGATTTCCAGCGCGACAGCAGCAGCGCCAGCGCCAGCACGGTAAAGGCGCCGAGGTAAATTAGCAGCTGGCCCGATAAGCCCAAATCGGTGAATGAGTGGACCGAGGCATTGCCCAGCACTCCGCTCCGGGTGAGGAAAGTAGCGTAAAGGATAAGAATGAACGTGGTGATAACCAGTGTAAAAGAGGTGCGCAAACCCGTGCGGCGCTTCTGCCACAGCAGCAGGCCGTGCAGGCTGGCTACCAGCACCAGCCAAGGAATGTACACGGCGTTTTCGACCGGGTCCCAGTTCCAGTAGCCGCCGAAATTCAGTGTTTCGTAGGCCCAGTAGGCACCCATCATCACCCCCACACCCAGCACGCCGCCGCCAACGAGCGTCCACGGAATCGCGGGTTTCACCCAAGCTGTCAGCTCTTTTTTCCAGAGGCCGGCAATGGCGAAGGCGAAAGGTACCAGCGTGAGGGCAAAGCCGAGGAACAGCGTGGGCGGGTGAATCACCATCCAGTAGTTCTGCAGCAGCGGGTTGAGGCCGGTACCGTCCTTGGGTACGAAGTCGGGGTTCATCTTGAAAACCGGCAGGTCGACCATGAAGTCGCGCAGCAGGATGAAGGGCGAGGAGCCGATTTTGACGTTGCCCAGCACAACCCCCAGAATCATGGAAACCAGGAACATCTGTACGGCGCTGAAGATTGCCATCACCGGGGCCTCCCAGCGGCGGTTGAAGCGCATCACGCACAAGCCCAGCACGACGTGCCAGAAAATCCAGAGCAGAAACGAGCCTTCCTGGCCTTCCCAGAAGCAGGAAATCATGTAGTGCACCGGCAAGTGGTTGGAGCTGTGGCTCCAGGCGTAGTAATATTCGTAGCGGTGAGCGTGAATGATGTTGAACAGCGCGCCCACTACCAGCAGCACCGCCAGCCCGTGTACAAAAAATGCCCCGCGGGCCAGGCGTAGCCAGCCGGCATGAACGTCGCCCAGGGCGCGGCCGCGCGCGGCCTGGAAGTAGCTGTAAGCCGCCACCAGCGCTGCCGCGAAGGCGACGATGACGCCGACGTGGCCCAGATTGCCGATAAGTAAATTCATAAGCTAGGAATAAAGCGCAAAATTACCGCCCAGCCGCCGGAGGCGGCACGTCGAGCAGCAAATGGTCGGTAAAAAAGCGCCCCCGGGGTGGGTGGCAAGTAATTTCAACGGCTATTTTCTGGAGGCCCGCAGCTTGCCAGGGCGCGGCGGGCAACTGAGCCTGCCGCGCATTGCCGGGCTGATTGACCAGCTGGCGGTGCGTTAGAACGCGTCCGCTCTGCGGGTCGGAAATAACTACCGACAGGTTTGAATTACGCGGGTAGTTCCGCAGGGGTAGTTCCAGGTAGGTGGCAGTTGCGGCAAGGGGCGTCTGGGCAGAAATGGGCCGCTCGAAAGCTACCCAGCGCTGCTGAAGCAGCACGGGCGGCTGAGTATCAGTTGTAATCTGATAGCAGTACAAGCCAGCGGCCGTCAGCGTGTCGGTCGTATTGTAATCGGGGAGGGGTGTGCCGTAGGTATCGCGGCCGACGGGCAGAATGCTGCGGACCTGGCTCCGAAAGTCGTGCTGCTCGTGGCGCAGAACCCGAAAGCTGGTTGCTGTGCCCAATGAATCGGGTAGCTGCCAACTCAGGGTAACAATTCGTGCAGAAAGCGCAGGTGCGACGGATGGTGTAGTGGGCAATGACAGCGCAGGTATTCCGCTTGCCTGGTGGCTGACTTGCAGGGTAAACTGGCAGAAATCCTTCAGATAGCCGTCCACATTCAGCAAGTAGGATTGGCCCGCCCGTGGTAGGTTCAATTCGACAAACACATCATCCTGCATGCCCAGGGAAGTGCAACTCAGCACTTGGTAAGTGGCCGGCTGGCAAGGCTGGCCGGCGAGCACTACCAGCTGCACGCCACGAATGTCACGGCATTTCTGGCCACCGATATTGACAAAATAGCGACCCGGCGCCGGAGGCGTAAACTCGAACCACTGGTCGTTGTGGTACTCAATGCACTTGCCGGTCAGACGTTCATCCACGCACGCACGCTGCACGGTGCAGCCGGTGGTTGAGGAAGTTACTGTTTCCTCCAGCTGCAACACCCGCCGACTGTCAATGTTGTCGTTGGCAACTTGGGCTGTGGCCGCCAGGGCGCTCCACCACAGCAAAAGGACTAAAAGCCTCCGCACTATGGGCATTTAGCGCGCTGCCGTAGCGCCATCAGCCGCGTTCAGGTCTTTCTTCACATACTTGCTAGGGCACTTCAGCAAAATGTTGTCGGCCATGAAGATGTCGCCTTTCATACAGCCCGTAATCACTACCTGCTCCGATTTGTCAAAGTCCTGCGGCTTGGGATTGTTGTACACCACGCGCTGGGCCACCTTGTTGGTATCAACGAGCGTGAAAGCGAAGTAATTGGGGTCCAGCATCGGGTCGTATTGCAAGCCGACGGGCTTGTTCTGGGTATCGCGCGGCAGCTTGCCCACCACGTGTACTTTGGTGGTGTTGCCCTCGGCCGCCCGCTGCCGGGCCTCGCCAAAGCCCACGTACACGCTGGCATCGGCAGTAGTGCTGAGGATAATGGCCGCCGCAATGGCGATGATGGCAATGGCAAAAATATGAGCCTTCTTCATAGACCGCAGATTCAAACAGATTTAACAGATGAGACGGATACGCCCGCTACGCGGGCTGGCTTTGGGGGGAGCTGACCTTCAAATCGGGCAACAGCTTTTCTGCTGTTGGGGTGCCGTTTTGCCAGGGTCAGGGTTTGATTTCTTTTTCGAGGCGGCTCACCTTGCGGTCGAGGGATATCAGATAGACCAACATGCCGGCCACGATGATGGCCACGGCGACTACTACCACGTATATTTTGCCGTCTTGGCGCAGGGCGTCGGCCATTTCGGGCGCATCGGTTTCTGTTTGAGCCCAGGCAGCGGCTACCGAGCTCACTACGAGGAGCAACACAAGCGCCAGCTGGCGCAGAACGTTAGTTTTCATCCGATTTCAATTGCAAAAAGGTCAGCCGGCTGCTCACCTGCGTGAGCCAGAAGGCGAAAAGAATCCAGCCCAGCACGGCGGGGTAAAACACGAGCCGCATGGTGCTATCAAGGTCGTAGGAGCTGAAGCCGGGGTTGCCGGTTTGGCCGGGGTGCAGCGAGGGACCGCTGAGACGTGGCAGCACGAAGAGCAACGGAATAGCCGCCGCGAAGGCGAAGATGTTGTAAATAGCCGAGATGCGGGCGCGCTGCTGCTCGTCGCGGAACGAGCCGCGCAGCACCAAGTAGGCGCCGTAGATGAGCATGGCCACGGCGGCGCCGTTGAGGCGCGGGTCGGGCGTCCACCAGGCGCCCCAGGTGTATTTGGCCCAGAGGCTGCCGGTAGCCAAGCCCAGCACGCCCATCAGAATGCCGGTTTTGGCCGATTCGTGAGCCAGCACGTCGAGCCGGGGCGAGGGCTGCCGCAGGTACTGCATCGAGCGGAATACCGAAGTGCCGAGGATGACAATCATCCCGAACCACATGGGCACGTGGAAATACAGATTACGAATGGATTCGTGCAGCACCGCCAGCCGCGGCACCGGCAGCAGAAACCCCGCGATGGCCGTGTACAGCAATAGTAACACCGTTACGCCTTTCCACCAGTTTTTTTTCATCGCTCACAAAGCCACGGGATTAGCCGCGCCACAAAAAGGGAAATAACAAGTACGAAGTCGCCGCTACTATCATGTTCAGGGCCACCAGCGTGAGCACCGAGCCCTGGCTTACACTCCAGTCGAGCCCATCGAGCGCGTTTTTGCTGACCTTGATGAGCAGCAGCAGCATGGGTACCATTACCGGGAAACCCAGCACGGCCATAAGCGTGGCGCCATTG
Source organism: Hymenobacter aranciens (assembly GCF_030580865.1). Lineage (GTDB taxonomy): Bacteria > Bacteroidota > Bacteroidia > Cytophagales > Hymenobacteraceae > Hymenobacter > Hymenobacter aranciens. Next base: position 46,309 of record NZ_JAUQSY010000016.1, read on the forward strand.
CCGCCCGCCTTGGCCGCAATGCCCGACACCAGCGTGAGCGTGGTGGCAAAACCTACTGCGCCCAGCACTAGGTTGGCCAGAAACAAGCTGATATCCTGGATGGGATTACCAAGGAAGATGGTGTAGAGCAGCAGACCCAGCAAGGCTACGATTAACAATAGCAGGGCATTATAAAGCATTTTGGCCAGAATAACGGCCTGCGGCCGCACCAGCGTGTAGTAGTAGAGCCGCTGCCCGGCGCTTTCCTGCATGAAGCCTTTGGCCACCGCATTGACGGCCGCAAACAGCAGGATAACCCAGAACAGCGCATTCCAGGCCGGGGCCGGGGGCGTGCCGCCGCGCAAACTGAAGCTCAAGAAGCTCACGAACACCGTGCTGCCCACGTAGAGCAGCAGCCCGCCCAACGCCGCCCGCTGCCGCCATTCCAGGCGGAAGTCTTTGGCTAGCAGAGTGGATATTTCGTGGAGCAAGGGCACGGCTACGAGGCGTAAATCAAGCCGCAAAGATACGACCGAACCCGCCCTGCACGGCCAAAAAAACAGTGCTCCCGGCCGCGGCCAGAAGCACTGCTGCTTGAATTATGAAATTGGCGGCAGGTGATGATTTAAAAATCGTAGCCCAGCGAGACGTAGAATTTGGGCGACTTCACCACGTAGTCTTCCTGGCCCCAGGCTACGTCAGCTTTGATATAAAAGCCTAGCATTGTGGTGCGAAGTCCGCCGCCGTACCCAATGAGAAACGGCAGACCGTAGCCCGAAACATTGCCAAAGAACGAGCCCGCGCCAAATTTTGTGGACTGACTCACGAATGGATTGCCGCCGGAATACGCATTGCCCGCGTCGAAGAAGCCGGTGAGCTGCAGGTTGCGGAAAAAGCCGGAATAAATGGGCCGCCGCGAAAAATACTGCACAATGGGAAAGCGCAACTCGCTGTTGAACAACAGATAGCTGGAGCCGCTCACGGCGCTGTAGTCGAAGCCGCGCAGGTTGGTCACAAATTGCTGATAGAAGATGCCGGTCGGGTCGGGAGTAGCATCGTTGGGCAGGCGCGGCTCGGAATATTCGGCGTTCAGCCAGTCGTCCATGCCACCCAGGCGAAACTTAGGCATGTCTTCGAGCCGGCGCGGGCCGAAAAAATGGCCGAAACTCACCCGGTTGGCCCACACCAGCGAGCGGTGCAGGCGCTGATAATGACGAAGGTCGATGACAAATTTGGAGAAGCCCTGGCCCGCGCCCAGGTTGTCGAGGCTGGTGATTGAGGCTTTCATTCGCGTACCCGACATCATATTGACACCCGTGGTAATAGAATTATCGAATACCAGCTCGCCGGCAAACCCGAGGTAATTCTGCGTCTCGTCGCTAGTGGCGGTTACGTCATTGGTGCGGGTGCGAGCGAGGTTGACGTAGCGTGGACCGCCGCGCACGCTCAGATTGTGCGTGAGCGGGTACGAAATCGTGGGTGCGATTTCGTGCCGCCCAAAGCGGAAGCGCGTCGAGCCGTTGTTGAAGTCGAAGAAATATGCCTGCTTCTGGTAGGCAATACTCCAATCGTAGCGGCGGGTATAATTGGTGTAGGAGGCCGTAACGTTGCTGCTGCGCAAATCTATCGACCCAAACAAGCCTGCGTCAATGCGCTGATTTTCGAGTACATCAGTCAGGTTGGCCCGAAACTGGAGGCCCAGCCCCAGTAGCGGGTCGAGGTGGAGCGCCGTCGAAATATTATCGACCATAAAGCGCGGGTCGTTGCGGAAAGGGCCGGTCAGCTGCGGGGTTTCGGCCGCCTTGGGAGCAGCGGCGACCACATCGCGGCGGCGGCGGGCAGCAGCGGGGGCCGGTTCGTCTTCCTCAAACTGGTAGTTGCTGGTGTTTACCGTATTACTGGCCGGGCGGCGCGGCGTGGTACTGCGTGCTTTTGCTGTATCAACTGCAACTGCGGTTGACTTCGTGGCCGGTTTGGGCGCGGGTTTAGGGGCCGAGCGGTCTTCTAGGGTTTGCTGGCGGGCAGTTTTGGTCAGGGCTGGGGTAGGGGAGGCGAACTCCGGGTACACGTACAGCAAATCGCGCCCCTGAAACGGCGATACCAGGGCCAGCGCCTGGGTGGTGGCGTTGTAGTCGAAGTCGTTGACGTTGAGTAGAAAACTGCTGAGCAGCGTCCGCTGCTTTGTTTTCAGCGAATAGCGGTAAAGGGCGCGCACGCCGCTCTCTTCGCCCAGGTACACAATCTCATCGTCGGAAATAGCGCGGGGTCGCAGCTCGTTCGAGATGGTGCTCACCAGCGTTTCCACCGGAATGGGCCGCTCGTCGAGGTGGTAGAGAAACAAGTCGTAGTTATTCACCACGTTAGGGAACGTAGCCGGCCGTGCCCGTCCCGTCGAGTCGAGGTAGCGGTTGGAGCCAAAGACGATGCCTTGGCCGCCGGGCAAAAATACCGGCTGCACGTCATCAAACAGGTCATTGGTCAGTTGCTCGGCGCGGCTGCTGCCGGCCCGCAGTAAGTACAAATCGTTTTGTCCGTTGCGCACCGCGCTAAACACCAATGATTTTCCATCGGGCGAATAGCTCAGGCTCAGTACCTGGTCGTAAGCGGCAAAGAGCGAGGCAGGGCGGCGGAACGCGCCGGCTACCCGGCGCAGCAGCCCGCGTCCGCTGGCTTCGCGCAGCTGCAGAGCCATTTTGCCACGGCTCATCTCAGCCACTGCTACTTGCGCGTTGTTGCGCCAGGCCAAGGCGGGAAGGCGCACTTCTACTTGCTGGTCAGGGGTTTTGTAGCCGCCCCGGCGGATGGTGTGGCGCTTCGAGCCGTCGCGGTTGGCCACCAGCACGCGGTAGCGGCCGCGGTCGTTCACGGCGTAGGCTACCTGCTGGCCATTAGGGCTCAGAACGGGCTGCGAGAAGGTGGCGTTGCGGCGGTTGCGCCCGCTGCGCCGGAATTGGTCGTCGGGCAGTACCAGGGTGGCGGTGGGCGCCCCATTCAGGTCGCGGTAGTACGTCAGCCAGTCGCGCAGAAATACCTTGAACGGCACATTCAGCGATGAACTAATACCGACCTCAATGTCGCGCGTAATTCGCGTCAGGTTCAGAATGTTCTGAATGGAAGTGTAGCCGTAGCGCTCGGCCACGTAGTTCCAGATGCTCTGGCCGGCCAGCTTGGGGTCGCGCAGAAAAAACGGCGCGGTGCGGTTACCGCTGGGGTACTGTCGGGTCATGTCGCGCATGTAGCCGTCCATGTCAACGCTCCAGCCCTCGGCGGCATAGGCCGAAGCACCACCGATAAACCAGTCGGGCAGCCGCAGTAGGTAGCTGCTTTGCAGCACTTCCTTCAACGAGCCTCCGTACATCATGTCGTTGAGCAGCACGCTGGTAATCTGCGTGCTGAGCTCACGCTTAAACTCAGTTTGCTGGCCGGTGAAGGCAATCTGCACCTTGCTCATGCGCGTCAGCACCGACTCGCCGCCGGTCACCTGCTGGTCCGAGTTAAGGCCTATGTTGCTCTGGCGCAGGTCGCCTACCGAGTTATAGAGCAGCAGCGTCGTTTTCGAGTAGGGATAGTACCCGATGAGCGCCGTGATGCGCTGCAGCTCCTTTTCGGCAAACTCGGCAGTGTGGCGGGCATTGGCTTCGCCACCATCGTAATAGTATACCGTGAAGTTCTGGGTGGCGAGCTGATTCCAGTTGAAGCGCTTATACTGAATCCGTACCCGGCCGAAGGGCTCCTGGGCGGTTTGGGCGCGGGCCGTCGGTGCCAGTGTGAGGGCCGTGAGCAGGGCCGCGCCAAGTCGCAGCTTCGAGGAAAAAGAAAAAATCATACGAAAAACGAAGGCAGTAAGCGGCCGGGCAATCACGCGAGGCGGTTCCAGCGCGGGCCGGGATTCTCGCAACAAACTTCGGGCAACGAAAGAACAACGTACGACGAAAAAAATTATGAGCCGGCGGCCGGGCGGTACAGCGCCGCGTAGCGCCGCAGGTCCACTTCGGGCCAAAGCTCGGCTTTGCCTTCCAGCCAATCGGCCAGCAGCCCGGCCAGGCGCGGGGCCAGCAGCACACCCTTCGAGCCGTAGCCCCCGCCGAAGCTGAGGCTGGGCACCGTGGGGTGCGGTCCCAGCAGCGGCTTGCGGTCGCGCACGGCCGGGCGCACGCCCGCCCGCTGCCCCACTACGGCAAACGGCTGCTCGGTGATGGCCGCCAGTCGCCCGCTCAGCTCCTGCCGTGCGGTCTCAGTTGGCCCATCGGCAAACGGTGGCCAGCGGTAGGTAGCGCCCACCCGAAACCGTCCGCCTCCCACCGGTACCACATAGGCGCCCCGGTTGAGCACCTGCGCCGAACTCAGGCCCGCGCATTCCACATCCAGCACCTCACCCTGATTAGGGGTGAGGGGTAGCCAGTTGAAATAAGGATTTTGCGTGGCCGCCGCGCCTTCGCAACAGATAACATGCCGGGCCTGCACCCGCCCCGCATACCTGGCACCGGTCGGGTCGGTAACGAGCTTGGTCCAATCAAAAGTTTCGCGCCACAGCCAGCCCTCGCGCTCGCCCTGGGCGGCCAGGGCGGCCAGCAGCTCGCGCACCAGTACGTGGCCGCCGTGCCGCAGCCAGGCCCCGCCCAGCGGCGCCTGCACGCCGGGCAGGCCGGGGTCGGTGGTTGCGAGGCTGGCCACGTAGTCGCCCCAAGGGTGGTCAGGGCTACGGGTCAGCAGCGCGCTTTGCTCGTCGAGCGAACCAAATATCTTGAAAATGGGCGCCTCGAAGAAAAACTGCTGGCCAAAGCACTGTTCCAGCTCGCGGTAGAAGCTGGCGGCGGCAGGCAGCAGTTCATTGGCGTTCCAAGTGAGGGCGAAGCGTTTGCCGGCCACCGGGTTGATGAGGCCAGCCGCCACGTTGGAGGCCGAATCGGCCTGCCCGGGGTCGAATACCAGCACGCGGTAGCCGCGCTGGCGGAGTACGTAGGCCAGCGTGGCGCCCGCCAGGCCGTGGCCCACCACCAGAAAGTCACAGTCAGTCATGAGTGGCAAGGTAAGAGCCGGAAGGGGAAATAGTCGGCTGGCCGCACGATACGGAAGTGGTAAGCTACTATCGTTGCGTCGATTATTTTTTGATATTAAACTTTGGCAGTTAACAAATTATGCTTTTGTGGTTTTAGGCTTCTCTGCTTCCGGCTGTGGTGGCTCCTCCATTTTTCCCGTACCTTTCCGCTTTGCTCATTGGTTCTGGTTCGAATGAAAGTCGTCGGGTTTACCTTCAACGCGTTTTCCGAAAATACTTACTTACTGATTGATGAGGCCAGCCGGGAGTGCGCCATTGTGGACCCCGGCTGCTACAGCCCCGCCGAGCAACAGCAGCTACGCCAGTACATCGAAGCCAATAAGCTGACGGTAAAATTGCTGCTCAACACCCACGCCCACATCGACCATGTGCTGGGCAACTACTTCGTGCTGAGTGCCTGGCCGGACACTCCTTATCTGCTGCACCCGCTCGATTTGCCCACCCTGCACGCAGTGCCGCTTTACGCCACGCCCTATGGATTTGCGGCCTATCAGCCTGCCGAGCCCACCGGCGAACTGGCGGCCGGCCAGGCCGTCCGCTTTGGCCATACAGAGCTGGAAGTGCGCTTTACGCCGGGGCATTCGGCGGGCCACGTGGTGTTTTACCACGCGCCCACGGCCACGGTCATCGGTGGCGACGTGCTGTTTCGCCAAAGCATCGGCCGCACCGACTTGCCCGGCGGCGACCACGCCACGTTGCTCCGTAGTATCGAAACCGAGCTGCTGACCTTGCCTGACGCCACCACGGTATACCCTGGCCACGGACCTGCTACTACCATCGGCTTCGAGCGGCAGGCCAATCCTTTTCTTGCTTAATCTGTCGTGAATCAGAAAACTCCGGCCCCGGGCTGCAGCGGTTTTCCTTCTCGTTTTTATCTCTGAATTAATGCTCAAGCGCAGTATTCCCAATGCCGTAACCTGCCTGAACCTGCTGTGCGGGTGTCTGGCGCTGACGTTCATCTTCGCCGGGCGTCTCGATGTGGGTGCCTACTTCGTGGGCGCTGCCGCCGTGGCCGACTTCTTCGACGGCCTGCTGGCGCGGGCCCTGCGGGTGTCGTCGGCTATCGGCAAGGACCTGGATTCGCTGGCCGATATGGTGTCGTTTGGCGTGGTGCCGGGTGCCATCCTGTTTCAACTGCTGATGCAGACGCAGATAGTGGCCCCCAACCCCGGAAGCCACTTCGCGATGGTGCTGCCCGGCCCGATGGATGCCTTGCCATTCTTCGCCTTCCTGGTCACCATTTTTTCGGCGCTACGGCTGGCCAAGTTCAACAACGATACCCGCCAGACGACCTCTTTCATTGGCCTGCCCACGCCGGCCTGCACGCTGGTAGTGGCCTCGCTGCCGCTCATTCTGGAAAACGACCAGTTCGGAATTGCGCCGTTTATTTTAAATCCTTGGGTGTTAGTAGCGCTCACGGTGCTGCTGTCGGGCCTGCTAGTGGCCGAACTGCCGCTATTTGCCCTCAAGTTTAAGAATCTGCGCTGGGCCGACAATCGGCGCCGTTTTTTGTTTGTGCTGGTGGCGGCAGGATTATTGCTGGTGCTACAGGCGGCCGCAGTGCCACTGGTGGTACTGATATACGTGCTGTTTTCGATTCCCAAGCCCGTCAACCGCTGATTTTTTGCGAGCTCACCGAACAATAATTACCGGGAAAAGCAGTTGAAGAAGCCGCTGCCGGGTTGAACCCCCGGCTTGGTCCCGGTGTTGCGGGGCCACTGCCTCGGCCTGGCTCGCCGTCTGTTTTCCCTAATTTTTACGTGTATGCGTTATCTTTTCCTTCTGCTTGCGCTTGCGGGATTTACCACCACGACAATGGCTCCGGTGCGGGCGCAGTCGGGCGGCACCACCGCGCACGGCGTCATCAAGTGGGGCGGCACCACGGAAGTACCCAGCCGCAACAGCCGCAAACAGCGCGTGCCCACCTTCGCCGGGGCTTACTACAATCTGGATGACCAGGTAGGGATGTTTTCGCTGCGCCTGACGGGCAACGTACTCGATGGCCAGCTGACCAATACGGTTTACGAACCTTTCCCGGCCGAGGAAGCCAAGCTTTTTAGTCTCAGTAAGCTGCCCGCCGGACCCACGCCCACGTTGCGTTCGGGCACCGAAATGAAGCAGCCCATCACGCACCTGAGCCTGGGTACGGTGCGCCGCAATAGCCAGACCGGCCAGCCTGAGCGCCTGGTGTCGTTCGACTACGTCTATTCGCCCACCGCCGTAGCGGCCCGGGGTGGCCGAGCCCGCGGCCATGCTGCCGGCTCGGTGCTGAAAACCGGTGAATGGTTTAAGATTGGAGTGGCCGAAAGTGGTATATACAAGCTGGATTTCAACACCTTGCGCACAATGGGTGTTAACGTTCAAGGCATCGACCAGCGCCGCATCAAAGTGTATGGCAACTCGATGGGCATTCTGCCGCAGCTCAACTCTACCTATCGCCCCGACGACTTAGCCGAGAATGCTGTGATGTTTGTAGGTAATGCCGGCAATACTTTCGATGCCAGCAGCTCTCTGCTATTCTACTCGCCCGGCGCTCACACCTGGCAGTACACCAACGGCACCTTTCAGCACCGCAACAATATCTACTGCGATACTACTTACTACTTTATTACCGTAGGCGACACGCCAAACGGCCGCCGCGTAAGCCCCATGGCCCGCCCGGCCACCACCGGCAGCGAACCCAGCATCACCACCTTCACCGACCGGTATTTTTACGAGCACGACCTTGCCAACCTGCTCTATTCGGGGCGCGAATGGGTGGGGGATGGCTTCAGCTCGGGCACGGCAAAGAACTTTACGTTTAGTGATGTACCCGATTTGGTGGTAGGTTCGACCCTACACGTGAAGTCGGCAGCAGTATCGACGGCGACACTAAGCACTGCCTTTCAGCTCACCCTGAATGGGGCGCCGCTGGGCACCCAAACGCTGGCCCCTACGCAAACCTGCGGCTACTGCCCGGTAGCAATGCCTACTACTAATACTTTTCAGGCCTCGGTACCAGCCGGGTATGGCAATTCCCTGCAAATCGGGATGACATATAACTCGGGTAGCAATGCCAACGCCTACCTCGATTACCTGGAAATAACCGCGCAGCGCCAACTCCGGCTGAGCGGGGCGCAGCAGGAGTTTCGTTCGCTGGATAACATTGTACCGCAGGCTATTAGCCGCTTTGTGCTGAGCAATGCCACCGACGCCGTCGTGTGGGACGTAACCAACCCGCGCAACGCCCGGGCGCCGCAGTTCGATGCCGCCACGGGCGAGTTTTGGGCCCTCACCGATTCGGTGCGGGAGTACGTGGCCTTCCGCCCCAACGGCACCCTGAAAACCGTGCGCAGCTTCGGCCGGGTAGCTAACCAGGACTTGCACGCTCTGAACAGCAACGGCTTGCTGGATATGGTAATCGTGACCTACCCGGCCTTCAAGGCGCAGGCCGAGCGGCTGGCCAATCACCGCCGCACGCACAACAACCTGCAGGTGGCCGTGGTGACAACCAACGAAGTATATAACGAATACAGCTCGGGCGGGCAGGATGTGACAGCTATCCGCGACCTGATGAAGCAGGTATATGACCGTGCCCCGGCCGGCAAGCATCTGTTTCTGCTGCTGTTCGGCGATGCTTCGTACGACTATAAATCGGACCCGATGAACGACAAGACAGCGGAGCCAGCGTGGTGGGCGCAGCGGGTGCCGTTTAAGAACACGGCTGATTTCGACCGCTACAACCAGAACTATGTGCCGACTTACGAGTCGCGTGAGTCGTTCGTGCCCTTCTACTCGCTCACCGGCGAAGACCGCAAAAGCTATTCTTCCGACGACTATTTCGGTTTCCTGGACGACCACGAGGGCGAGTGGGCCGAGCCGGTGGCGGGCTTTAATGAGTATCAGGATATTGGCGTTGGCCGTCTGCCCATCCGCACGCCCGTTGATAATCCCCGTTCGGCTGTACATGCCGAGGAGATGGTAACCAAGCTCCTTGGCTACGATGCTACCGCTTCATTCGGTAAGTGGCGCAACCGCGTGACCCTGACCAGTGACGATGGTGACGGCGGCATTTTTGCCCTGGAGCAGACCAATGGCCTCTCCGGCTCCGATGAAATTGCCAGCCGTATTCAGACGACGTATCCGGTGTACAATATCCACAAGGCTTACCTCGATATGTATCCGCAGGTAAGTGTGGCTGCCGGGCAGCGCTCGCCAGAGGCCATGAAGGCTATTGACGCCTCGTTTGAGCAAGGCTCTCTGGTAATCAACTATCTGGGCCACGGCGGCCCCAAGGGCCTGACCGATGAGCAGATTGTGACCAATGCCTCCGTGATGGCCCTGCAGAACCCGAACAACCTGGCCTTTATGGTGACGGGTACCTGCGACTTTAGCACCTACGACAGCCCCGATATCGTGTCGGCGGGCGAGCAGGTGCTGACCGACAATATACAGGGCGGCGCCGTCGGCTTGTTTACCACCACCCGTGTGGTCGATGCCAGCCTGAATGCCGGCCTCAACAAGGCTTTCTACAATCGTCTGTTTCAACGTATAAGTAATCGCCACCCCAGCATTGCCACTATCACAATGCTGAGTAAGAACGATTACACGGGCGGCGGGACCAACAACCGCAATTACACCCTGCTGGCCGACCCCAGCATGGTGCTGGCGTACCCTGAGCAAACCGTAACGCTCGACACCATCAGCCGCCACCAGACCCGCAACGGCGCAATGGCCTGGGTAGTCAGCGACACCTTAAAGGCGCTGACGCAAGTGCGGCTCAAAGGCCGCGTGCTCGACCTCAACGGTAACGTGAACACCACCTTCAACGGCACAGCCCAGATTACGATTTTCGATAAGCCGACTATTTCGAGAACCTTTGGCGACGAATATTCCCGGACCAATATGCCAGGCGATGCCCCGCAGGATATCAAGGTGCAGGAAAGCGTGGTGTACGGCGGTCAGGCCACCGTTATCAATGGGCACTATACGGTTACGTTTGTGGTACCCAGGGATATCAACTACAGCCCGGGCCTGGGCAAGGCCAGCCTGTACGCCTTTGACCCCACCCAGCATATCGATGCCCACGGCTACCGAGGCACCGTGATAGGCGGCAGCGGCACCGGTAGCGGCGACAACGCGCCGCCTGTTATTGGCTTGTTTATGGATGACGAGTCGTTCGTGTTCGGCGGCACTACGGCCCAGAACACCACGCTGCTTGGCGACCTGAGCGACGAAAATGGCATCAATACCACCGGCGCCGGCATCGGCCACGAGATTACGGCCACCCTTGATAATGACCCCGTGAAGGTGGTGATTCTCAACGATAGCTACGTGTCGAAAGTCGATGACTTTACTTCCGGTCGGGTCAAGTACCTGTTCAAGAACCTGACGCTGGGGCCCCACGTGCTGCGCGTAAAAGCCTGGGACACGTATAACAACTCGTCCGAGAAGGAGATTGAATTCGTAGTATCGCACAATGAGCAACTGGCCATCAACCACGTGCTGAACTATCCGAACCCGTTTGCGGGCAACACCACTTTCATGTTTGACCACAACCGGGCCGGCGACGACCTCGATGTGCAGGTGCAAATATTTACCGTAGCCGGTAAGCTCGTGCGTACGCTGCGTAGTACGGTGTTTGGCAGTGAGGCCCATCAAAAAGGCCTCACCTGGAATGGTCGTGATGAATACGACGACCAGCTCGCTCGCGGCGTCTATATTTACCGGGTTAGCGTACGTTCGCCTGGTAACGGCACGGCTTCAAAATTCGAGAAGCTCGTCATCCTGAACTAAAATCCGCTTTTCTTTGTGCCCGGGCTGTATGTAGCCCTCATTTCCCTTTCTATGCAGTCTTTGTTTTCCCGGTCGCGCGGGGCACTGGTGGCAGGCCTTTCAGTGGCCGCCCTTAGCGCTCAGGCTCAGAGTCCTATTACTACCATTACTACGGCAGTACCCATCCTCACCTTGGCTCCCGACTCGCGGGCTGCGGCCTTGGGCGAAGCTGGAGTGGCCACCTCGCCCGACGCCAACGGCGCTTACTTCAATGCGGGCAAGCTGGGCTTTGTGCCCACCAAGTTCGCCTTCTCGCCTTCCTACGCGCCCTGGCTGCGCAACGTGACCGACGACATGGGCCTGGCCTACCTGTCCGGCTACGGTAAAGTGGGCACCCGCTCAGCGCTGGGCGTGTCGCTGATGTATTTCGACCTCGGCGAAATTGAATACCGCACGGCTCAGAACCAGGCCAATGGCTTGTTCAATCCCAAGGAATATTCCGTTACGGTATCCTACGGCCAGAAGCTGACTGACAATTTTGGCGTGGGTGTATCGGCTCGTTATATCCGCTCAAACCTCACCGGCAGCAGCACGGGTAACGATGCCCGCCCTGGCAACGCCGCTGCCGTCGACCTGGGCGCGTACTACAACAAGGACGCCACCATCGGCACCGGTCTTTACAACCTGGGTTTCGGCCTGTCGATTCTAAACATCGGTAACAAAATAACTTACACCGATGCCACCAACCCCAGCTTCTTGCCTACTACGCTGAAGCTCGGCACGGCTCTCACCCGTGAGATTGACCAGTACAATAAAATCACGCTGGCCATCGACGCTACCAAGCTGCTGGTGCCCTCGCCTTATTACGAAGAGGAAGTGCTGACCGGCACAGCCCGTCAGGAACAGCTGGAGCGCATCCGGGACCGCAACGTGGAAATTGCCCAGAAATCCATTGTGAACGGCATCTTCAGTTCGTTCAGCGATGCGCAGGGGGGCTTTAAGGAGGAGATGCGTGAAATCAACCTCTCGGCTGGCCTCGAATATACTTACAATGACCTGCTTATGGCCCGCGTGGGCTACTTCTACGAACACCCCACTAAAGGTGACCGTCAGTACGTAAGCATGGGTCTGGGCGTGCGCTTCAACGTGTTTGGCATCGACGGTGCCTACCTCGTGCCCAACTCGCGCGCCAACCCGCTGGCCCAGACTATCCGCGTGTCGCTGCACTTCAACTTCAACAAGCTGGCCGAAGCGTTTGACGAAAACGGCGCCGGTGGCACCAGCGGCGACGTGCCAACGAACTAATTTTAGGGTAGCCAGTATCAGATAGTCGGTAGTCAGACAATTGTTTGGCTACCGACTACTTTTTAGCGGAAATCCAACTACTGACTACCTTGTATCGACTACTCTCAGAAAATTATGCTCAACCGTACGCTTGCTCCCCCCATTCAGCCTCTGGCCCGCGTAACGTTACCCCCTACTGCTGTGTCGGTATTGCCCAGCGGGGCGCGCCTGCATGTGCTGGCCAATGCCGCACAGCCCGTGGTGCGCCTGCAGGCCGTGTTCCGGGCCGGTAAAACGGTGGAGCCGCGCCCCGGCCTGGCCATGCTCACGGCCCGGATGCTGCTGGAAGGCACCACTACCCGCAGCGCCCGCCAGATTGCCGACGAAGTGGCTTTCTACGGTGCCTCGCTGGAATGCGACGCCGGCCTCGACCGCTCGACGCTCACGCTGTATTGCCTTACGCGCCACCTGCCCACACTGCTGCCGCTCGTGACGGATGTACTGGCCAACCCCGCCTTCCCGGCCGACGAGCTGGCCCAGCTGAAAAAGCGCACCACGCAAAACGTGCGCGTGGAGCGTCAGAAAACCAGCTACCTCGCCTCCGAGCGGTTCAACGAGCTGCTGTTCGGTGCCGATAAACCCTATGGCCGCCCTTTCGACAGCCCCGCCTTCGAGGCTCTGACGGCCGAGGAAGCCCGCGACTTCCACCACGCGGCTTACAGCTTCGGCAACGCCGAGATTTTCCTCTGCGGCGACGTGGCCGAGCTGCAGCCGCTGGTGGCCGAGGCCTTTGGCACTACCACCCGCGAAACCGCGCTGGAAACCGGCAGCGACGCTGAGGCCGCTCGCGACTTCGAGCGCGAGGCCCTGACGGTGCAGGTGCCCGTGCCCGGCAGCCTGCAGGCCTCCCTGCGCTTGGGCCGCCGCTGGCCCATGCCGCACCACACCGACACGCACCGCCTGCAACTGCTGGTGAAAGTGCTGGGCGGCTACTTCGGCTCGCGGCTGATGAAAAATATCCGCGAAGACAAGGGCCTGACCTACGGTATCTATGCCAGCGTGCAGCCCCGCGAGCACGCCGCCGTGCTCGTCATCGGCACCGACGTGAATGGCGAAAGCGCCGAGCTGGCCATCCGCGAAATCAACCTGGAACTGCGCCGCCTGCAGGAGGAACTGATTCCTGCGGAGGAACTGACGACGGTGAAGAACTACATCCTTGGCAAATTCGCCAACGAGCTGTCAACGGTGTTTGAGCAGTGCGACAAGTACAAAACGCTCGTGTTTCTGGGCCTGCCGGCCGACTACTACGACCGGTATGTGCACGACATCGAGCACACCGATGCGGAAACCTTGCGCGAGCTGGCGCAGCAATATCTGTCGCCGGACGAGATGCAGACGGTAGTGGCCGGGCCGGAAACGACGGTGCTGGCGGAATAGCCTGTCATGCTGAACGCAGTGAAGCATCTTATCACGCCGGAACAATTGGTTCTAACGTGATAAGATGCTTCACTGCGTTCAGCAAGTTATACCTGAATAGCCGGCGGCGTCGGGTTATACTCCGTCGTGGCCGTGCGGTGCTCCGCGCTTTTCTTGCCCTGGTCATCCTTCATATCCTTGCGGCTGAAGGGACGGATGATGAGCCGCAGGGCCTGGTCGGTGCTGAAATAGCTGAAGGCCCAGTCGATGAGCGCCACTACTTTATTGCGGAAGCCTACCAGCGTCATCAGGTGAACGAACAGCCAGGTGAGCCAGCCGAAGAAGCCGCGGAAATGCACATCTTTGGGCAGGTCTACCACGGCTTTGTTGCGGCTCACGATGGCCATTGAGCCCTTGTTGAAATACTTGAAATCCTGCGGTGATTCGCCGCGCAGTAGGCGCTGGAGGTTGGCGGCGAGCTGGTCGGCGTGCTGCTGGGCTACGGGGGCCAGCATGGGCAGACCCTTGGGCATGTCGTCGGTGGTCATGAAGGCCACGTCGCCGATAGCGAAGACGTTGGGCAGGCCCGGCACCTGGTTCCAGCTGTTCACCGTGATGCGCTTGTTGCGGGTGATGGCCTCGACGGGCAGGCCGGGCACTTCGGCGCCGTTCACGCCGGCGGCCCACACCAGATTTTCGGTTCGAATGAAATCAGTGTCAGAATAGTAGGCGCGGCTGTCCTCGTAGCGCTTGATGGAGGTGTTGAGCAGCACGCGCACGCCCAGCTCGTCCATGTAGCGCTTGGCGTCGTCCTGCGAGGCCTTCGACATGGGGCCCAGCAGGGCCGGGCCGGCTTCCACCAGGTACACTTGCATGTTCTTGAGGTTCAGCTCGGGGTAGTCCTTCGGCAGCACGCTGCGGCGCATCTCGGCCAGCGAGCCGCTGATTTCGACGCCCGTGGGGCCGCCGCCCACCACCACGATGTTCAGCAGCGCCTGTTTTTCGGCCGGGTCTTCGGTGAGCAGGGCTTTTTCGAAGTTCTGGAAAATGAAGCTGCGCAGGTTCAGAGCATTGGGAATGCTCTTGATTTGCATGGCGTTGCGCTCGATGCTTTCTAGGCCGAAGAAATTGGTGAGCGAGCCGGTGGCCAGCACCAGGTAGTCGTAGCGAATGTCGCCAACGCTGGTAACGACCGTGTTGCTGGCCGAGTCGATGCGCTGCACATCGGCCATGCGGTAGAAGAAGTTCTTCTGGCCCGTGAAAATCTTGCGGATGGGGTAGGCAATGCTGTCGGCCTCCAGCGCGCCGGTAGCTACCTGATACAGCAGCGGCTGAAAGTTGTGGTAGTTGTTACGGTCGATAACTACTACTTGCACGGGGGCTTTGCGCAGCTGTTGGGCCAGGCGCAGGCCGCCAAAACCACAGCCCACGATAACTACGCGCGGCTGCGACGAAACCGGAAGATTGGTATCCATTCGGAAGAAGAAATGTCCACTCTTCTTAACCGCAAACTACCCGTCAGGGTTGTACCCGGGCTGGCTTAATAGTCGTCGTCGCTGGCCTTTTTCTTAAACTCGCCCTTCTTGACCTGCTGAATGAGCTGCAGCCAGCTGAAGGGATTGAGCAGCGGGTTGTTGGAATACTGGCTAGGGCCCATGCCCATGCGGCGGTCGTATTCCATCTGCTGGGTGCTCATGGTTTGGCGGTAATTGGCCACGGCACCCATCGGCTGCGAGTTGAAGATGCGGCGCATGAGCTGCTCGTTGAGGTTGTCGGCGGCTGCCGAGCCGCGCTCGGTGGGCATGCGTAGGGCCAGGAAGGCCTTTTTGAAGTCGCGCTCGGTGGCGTAGGGAAACACGCGCACCTCGGGCAGCACGGTGGCATCTTCGCGCAGTTGCACGATGACGGAGTAGCTCTGGCGCTGGTAATCTTCGGGAATAACTACCGTTTGGGGCGCGTAGCCCAGCGAGCGGACCACCACGCTGTCGCCGGCCAGCACGGCCAGCGAGAAGTAGCCGTAGGCGTTGGAGCTGGTGCCGCGGCCGGCTTTGGGCACGTACACGGTGGCGCCGGGCACGCCCAACAGGCTGTCGCCGCTGGCCACGATGCCCGTGAACTGCACTACTTTACGCTTGCCCTGGGCCTGGGCCGCGGGCGCGGCCAGCAACAGTCCGCCTACTATCAGCAGGATAACACACCAGGAACAACGACGCAGATACAGTAAAGCGGACATAATCACGGGGCAGAAGTACAAATATACGGGGCAAGGCCCCGGGCCGGCCGTACCTTTGGCGGCCAGAAGAGCCCCGGCTCAGCGCCGGGTTCCAGACACTAGATGCGCTTGAAACATTTCACGGTTGCGTTCGGGCAACAACTTTTTAAGGCTCTGGGCGACGATAGCCGCGTCCGCATCCTACACTTGCTGCTGCGCAACCGCGAAATGGTGGTGGCCGACCTGGAGCAGGTGCTCGATTTTACGCAAACAAAAACCTCGCGCCAGCTGGCCTACCTCAAAAACGCCGGCCTGGTGAGCATGCGCCGCCTCGACAACTGGATGTTCTACTTCATCAAGGAAGAGGCGGTGGAACTGCTGCAACAGTTGCTCGGCTTCATGGAAAAAGACCCGCAATTGGTCCACGACCAGCAGATTTACCAAACCCTGTGGTCGAACCGGGAATTGGCGGCGTATAAGCTGCAAAACCGCCGCTGGCAGGGAGAATAGTAGTGAGGTGGTGAAATAGTGAGATGGCGGGTTTGTTGTTCTGTCGATATTCACCGCCTTACCACCTAAACTCACCATTTCACCACCTCACTACTTCACCATGTCCCAGACCCGCCGCCTGTTCGTTTGCACCAATCAGAAATCGGGCGTGGGCGACGACGTGGCTAAGGCCCTGAAGAAGGAGCTGAAAATTCAGGGCCTGAAAAAGCTCTTTACCGGCGGCGAAAAGCAGCGCGTGCGGGTGCAGACCTGCAATTGCCTCGACCTGTGCAAGCAGTGCAAAAAGGGCCCGGGCGCCGCGCTTATCGTGTATCCGGAGGGCACGGTGTATGGCAACGTGCGGCCCAATGACGCCGCCGCCATCGTGGAAGACCACCTCGGCCGCGACCGCGTGGTGAAGCGGCTGCTGCTGGAAGAATAAAGGTTTGGGGGGCGGCGGCCAACCGTAGGGCGGCGGAATCCGTTGATACCGCACTCTACTTATCCATTTCCCGCTTCCCATGCGCTTCTTTTATTTGGCCGCCACCTTGCTGGGGGTGGCCAGCAGTGCCGCCGCCCAGGGCCCGGCCGCTTCCGAACCAACGGAACCCGTTACCGCTGCCTCCGCTATTGCTGCGCCGGCGCCGCTCGGCATCAAATCAACCAAGATTCTGGGTTTGCCGCCGCGGCTGAAGCTGCTGCCCATCCCGGTCGTCTTTTACCAGGAAGAAACCGGGCTGGGCTACGGGCTGGGCTTGCTGCTGAGCGGCCCGCTGGGCAAGGACGTGAGCGACACCACCACGCGCTCGTCGCTCATCCGGGCGCAGTACTGGACCACCACCGAAAGCCAGTCGCTGCTGCAGCTCACGCACACGGTGTACACGCCGGGCGAGAAGTTTTACCTGGCTGGCGAAATCAGTGCTTACGACCTGGGGCTGTTTTACTACGGCGTGGGCAACGACAATAAGAAAGAAAACGAGTCGGAGCAGAAATACAAGCTCTTCATCGTCAATCAGCGGATTCAGAAGCGCGTGGCCAAAGACTGGTTTGCCGGGGCGCAGTACCGCCTCACCGACGTCAGCGACATCCGCTACGATAAGGCGGCGGAAAACGGCGCGACTAACTTCTTCGCCCTCGACCCGCGGGTGAGCGAGCGGGAGCGGCGTGGCACCACGGTGTCGGGCCTCGGGCCGGTGGTTACGTACGACTCGCGCGACGTGGCCCTGGCCTCCTATACCGGCAGCTACCTCGACCTGAGCGCGACTTTCAACGGCAAAGGCTTAGGCTCCGATTTTAACTTCACCCGCTACCAGGTCGATGCCCGGCACTTCCAGCCGCTGTTTGGCTCCACCAAAACCATTCTGGCCTTGCACGCGCTGGGCCAGTTTCACTCCGGCGACGTGCCCTTCCGCGAGCTGGCCGGCATCGGGGCCAACCTGGGCGGCACGCTCTACAACAGCGCCAACGTGATGCGTGGCCTCTACGAGCAGCGCTTCCGCGACCGGCAACTGGCCGTGGTAGAAGCCGAGCTGCGGCAGTACCTGTTCTGGCGCTTCGACGTGGCCGCCTTCGGTGGCATTGGCGAAACGGCCTACAAGTTCAACGATTTCACTAGCGACGGCCTCAAGGGTGCCGGGGGGCTGGGGGTGCGCTTCCACTTCATTCGCCCGGTTGAGAACGGCGTGAACCGCCACTTCCAGCGTAGCCGCGCCAACCGCGTGAACCTGCGCCTCGACTACGCCGTGGGTACCGATAGCCCGGCGGCGCTGTACTTTGCCATCGGCGAGGCTTTTTAAGGCCAGCTGTTTGAACACGTTCGGAAGTCCTTGTGCGTAAGTACAAGGACTTTTTTTTATGCGCAGGGTAGGAAGTTTCGGTGCGCAAGCTCGGCTTTATCCTTTGAGAATGCAGCGCGTACTGAATGGCGCATGAACCACGCTACGCCTGCCCGTTTTCATATTTCCCAGGCCGGGACCGGGGCTGCTCCGGCGCTGGCCGTTGCTGAAGCTGCGCCGCTGAGAGACGACGCCGCCACCAGCCTGCGGGCCCAGCTGCCGCCACCGCACCGCGCCTTGCAGGCCTGCGTCATCATCCCCGCCAAGGATGAAGCGGCCGGCCTGCCCGCCACCCTGGCAGCGCTGGCGGCCCAACTCGACCGGCACGGCCAGCCCTGGCCCGTCAATTCGTTTGAGATTATCGTGCTGGCCAACAATTGCCACGACGCCACCGCCGAAGTAGTGCGCGCCCAAGCCCGCCGCTACCCGCAGCTGTCGCTCCACGTGGCCGAGCTGTGCCTGCCGCCGGCCCAGGCCCACGTCGGGCGGGCCCGCCGCCTGCTCATGGACGAGGCCGGCGCCCGCCTGGAGCTGGTAGGCCAGCCCGCCGGCCTCATCCTCAGCACCGATGCCGACACCCAGGTGGCGCCCAATTGGCTGGCGGCTAATCTGGCCGCCGTTGCCGCCGGGGCCGAAGCCGTGGGCGGCCGCATCCTGACGCTGGCCGATGAGCTGAACGTTTGCCCGACTGTGCGCCGCACCCAGCTGCGCGACGCCGCCTACCACCTGCTCCGCGCCCAGCTCGAAAGCCGGCTCGACCCCGACCCGGCCGACCCCTGGCCCCGCCACCACCAGCACTTTGGCGCCAGCCTGGCCCTTACGGCGCGGGCCTACCGCCGCGTGGGCGGCCTGCCCGACGTGCGCTACCTCGAGGACGAGGCCCTGTGGCAGGCCCTGCGGCGGCACGACGTGCCCCTGCGGCACTGCCCGGCGGTGCGCGTCGTCACCTCGGGCCGGCACGAGGGGCGGGTGGAAGTGGGCTTGTCGTGGCAACTGCGGCAGTGGGCCACGCTGCACCAGCAGCAGGCCGAGCCGCTGGTGGAGTGTCCGGCGCAGCTGGCCGCCCTGTGGCGGGCGCGCCGCCAGCTGCGGGCCGTGTGGGCGGGCCGCGCAACGCTGGATGCCGCCCTGGCGCAGGCACTGCGGATAGGCTTGCCTGAGCTAACGGCCTTGTTGGGTCAGGCGGCCCCTTTTGGCCAGTTGTGGGAAGACGTGCTGGCGGCACGCCGCGCCGCTGGCGACACCATTGCGCTGCAGCCGCTGTCGCTGGCCCTGGCAGGCTTGCGCCTGCTGCTGGCCCGGGCGTAGGGCAATAGGGCGCGCTGATTGCCTTTACCGCTGGGGCTGGGGTTGCCACAAATTTTATTTGTGGAAAAATTTGTGTTATGGTTTACCACAAATTTTCTGTTGATAAAAATTTGTGGTATCGAGTGCCACAAATTTTATTTGTAGAAAAAGTTGTGGTAATCCCCGCCCATCCATGTATCGCCCCGACCATTCTATTGCCCGCCTTGTTCAATACCTCGGCCTGACTCAGGTAGACCTAGCCGGTTACCTCGGGGTGAGCCGCGACCAGCTGGCCGGCTACGCCAGCGACCGGCACAGCCTGCCGATGCTGCCCAATCTGTACCTGGTCCACCTGTGTGGCAAGGTGCCACCGGCCGTGCTTAACGACCCGGCCTACCGGGCCCGGCGCCTGTGGCCAGCCGATGAACCTCTGTCGCTGGCCGAGGTGCTCGACCCGGCCGCCCCCGGCGGCCCCCTGCAGGTGGGGCCGCTACGGCTGCGAATGCTGGAATGCAAGCTGCAGGCCCACCGGGTGCGGCTCGAAATAGCGCGGGCCAGCCGCAAGCTGGCCCAGGCCCTGGCCCGGCAGCAGCTGCTGCCCGCCCTGCGTGCCGACCCGGGCTTCCCGGACAGCCTGCGCGATGAAGCCCGCGAAGCTCGCCGCCAGCGCTGGCTCGACTGGCTGGCCCAGGACACGGAATCCCAGCTGCGGGCTTACGACCGCACCGCCCAGGCCCTGCGGGTGCTGCGGGCCGAAGCCCTCGAAAGCGAAGAAGCGCGCTTGCAGGCTTTGCTTGATACCCTGCCGCCCGAAAGCGAGTAATGCGTGGGGTTAGCGTTTCTCCAGCACGTCGAGCCGGTAGGTGTCGTGCCGTTGCCCGCTGAGGTGGCGGAGCGGGCCGGTTTCGCCGGCTTGGTTTAGAAAATGCGCGTGCACTTCGTCGCCCGTCAGCGGGTAGTCGTGCACCGGGGGCGTCCAGTGCACCAGCACGAGCTGGCCGCCGCTGGGCAGGGCGTCGATGAGCAGCCGGGTGGCCTTCTCCAGGTCGGCCGGGGCCCAGTAATAGCCCACTTCCGACACCAGAATCAAGTCGAACGGCTGCGGCGGAAACTCCTCGGGCACCTGCATTCGCCGGATTTCGACCTGCGGCAAGCCCGCGCAGCGCTGCCGGGCCTTGAACAAGGCCGTTTCGCTTACATCCACGGCCAGCAGGTGGCCGCAGCGCGGCGCCAGCTGCGCCGTGAGCACCCCCAGCGAGCAGCCGATTTCGAACGCCTCGGCGTAGTGCGGCCGGGGCAGGGCGGCCAGGGTAGCGGCGTATTTGCCGTGCTCGTAGGCGCTGGTTTCGAAGTGCCAGGGGTCGGCGTTGGCCGCGTACACGTGGTCGAAATACTCGGGCGGCAGGCTATTGGGCTGGTTCTCGTTCATCAGATAGGGCTTCAAAATAAACTTCGTAAGGCTGCTGAAAATGAGCCAGCATTTCCGGATACAGCAGAAATCCGTTGGCATCGTCGGTGAAAATGCCGGGCGCCAGCTGCGAGCGATGCGCACGAATGGCGCGCTGCTTCTGCGGCAGCGCGGCCCCAATATCGAGCCGGAAGCCACGCACGCCGTCGGCGGGCTGGGGCAGGTCGGCGGGGGCGGCGCGCTCCCAGGCCCACACCACGTATTCGAGGCGGTGGGGCGGGGCGGGCAGCTGCGCCAGCGCCGCCTGCACCAGCTGGCTGCTGGCGCGGTGGTCGGGGTGGGGGTCGCGGCGCCAGGGCGCCAGCACGGTGGCGGGCTGGGTTTCTTCTAAAAAGGTGCGCAGCCGTTTCACCGCTTCGGTAAAGCCGGGCTGCCCCTCGGCGGGCACCTGGCCATCGGGCAGTCGCAGGCACAGCGGCTCGTGGGCGTCGACGCCCAGCAGGCTTAGCGAGTGGCGCAGCTCGCCCTCGCGCACGGCCCGGCGGGCCTCGGGCGAAAACAAGCGGGAGCGCGGGTGCGACATCGTGCCGTCGCTCACCAGCACTGGGTGCACCGGCTGGCCGGCCTGGGCCAGCAGCGCCAGCAGGCCGCCGCAGCCCAGCGCCTCATCGTCGGGGTGGGGGATAACGACGACGGTAGGGCCAAACTGAGCCGCGTAGTCGGCGGAGCGAAGTGGAAGGTCGGCGAAAGCGGTCAAAAGCGTATGATATGATATGTAGCTGGCGCGCGTCTCCGACGCGTGCCGATTGGGTTCGAGCCTCCGGCTCGTTATTCTGAGCGGCTCGTCCGGTAGGTCGTTCTGGCGCCGAGTCAGAGACTCGAAGCCAGTCGGCACGCGTCGGAGACGCGCGCCAGCAGAAATTGGCACGGGCTACCACAGCTGGTTGGCCGGCTCCGCGTGTTCCAGCACGAAGCGGCCCACGTCAGCCAGGGCTGCATCGGGCGCGGGCTGGCGCAGGTAGTGCGTCAGGTCGCGGTGCAGGCGCTCGAAGGGCTCGGGCTGGAGCAGGCCGCGGGCGCCCACGCAGCGCTCGGCCAGCCGCAGCATATCGAGGCAGATGGTTTCGATGGCCGTGCGGGTCATGTTGGCGTAGGCCACGGTGGCTTCGGCCGGGGCCTGGGCAGCGGCCTGCTGGGCCGCGCCGCGTAGCCAGTGCCGCCCGCTTTCCAGCAGGATGGCCATTTCGCCCAGGCGCTGGCGCTGGTAAGGGTCGTCGAGCCGGCCCAGGCTGCGCAGGAAGCGCCGCGTTTCGTCAAACACCGCCTCGGCCCCGCCCAGTTGCACCGCCGCGAAGCGAATGGCCCCGCCGCTAAACCACGGCTGGCGGTAATACTCGTTAGCCGGGCCGATAAGCGCGTCGGCCGCCAGCTCCAGCTCCGCCAAATCAGCCCGGAAGCTGGCCGAGGCCCGCATCCCCAGCGGCCGCCAGAAAGAGCGGTCGAGCACGGGCGGTTGCGCCTCCGCATCCAGCACGAACAGCTGCCAGCCCTGCCCCTCGGGCAAGGCCCCAGTAATGAGCGGGCGGCTAACATGCCCCGCGCCCGAGGCAAATGTCTTGGCCCCATGCAGGCGGTAACGCCCGTCCGGCAAAGCCTCCAGCTGCACGCCTTGCGCCGGATTCTCGGTATTCCACACGCCGAACAAATGCCCGGCCCGGGCATCGGCCGCCGCCCGCGCCACCTGCGCCGCGCTGCCAAACTGCTGGATGAGCAGCAGCGCGTTCAAATGGCCTTCGTAAATACGTCCCACCGCCAGATTGCCGCGCCCGATGTGGCGCAGCAGCTCCAGTAGTGGCCCGGTAGCGGCGGGCGTGTCGAGGCCTGCGCCGCCCAGGTCGGCCGGAAGCGTGGCCGTGAGCAGGCCGGCGGCGCGCAGCAGGTCAAACTCCTGAGTTGGAAACCCGCCGACGGCATCCGTGGCGGCGGCCAGCGCAAACAGCTGCGGAGCCAGCCGGGCACCCGCGGCTTCGGCCGCCGGGGTGCCGGGGACGGTGGCGGGCAGCGGTTCGGGCGGAAAAGCTGGATTGGCGGATAAGTCGGCGACCATGCGGGGGAGGGGAGTGACGGGAACCTTGCTATACTGTGCCATCAGCGCTGGGGTTAAAGCCGGGCTTTTAAAACCGCCGGAATATCCGAATTAACCGGGCGGGCGCTTGGCCCCGCCCCAGGGTCGGGCCTACCTTTGTGGCCGGCAATTTCGCCCCGCTTTTTCCCCGCCGATTATGTCGCAACGCCCCATTCGTGCCGCCCTGCTTTCCGTGTATCACAAAGACCGTCTGGCCCCGCTGGTGCAGCTGCTCAAGCAGCACGGCGTCACGCTGTACTCGACCGGCGGCACGCAGAAATTTCTGGAAGATGAAGGCGCCGAAGTGGTGGCCGTGGAAAGCCTCACCGGCTTCCCTGAGGTATTCGGTGGCCGCGTGAAAACCCTGCATCCCAAAGTATTCGGCGGCATCCTGCACCGCCGCCACGAAGACGCTGACCTGGCTCAGGCCGCTGCGCACGGCATCCCGCCCATCGACCTGGTAGTAGTCGACCTTTACCCCTTCGAGGAAACCGTAGCCAGCGGCGCCCCCGAGGCCGACGTGATTGAGAAAATCGACATCGGCGGCATTTCGCTGCTGCGCGCCGCCGCCAAAAACTACCGCGACGTGCTGGTAGTGAGCAGCCGCGACCAGTACGCCGCCGTCACCGAGCTGCTGAGCGCCAAAAACGCCAGCACCGACCTCGACGACCGCCGTCACTACGCGGCAGCAGCCTTCGCTGCCACCAGCCACTACGACACCGAGATTTTCAAATACGTCAGCCAGGACACCGCCGTGGCCG
The DNA here is from genome assembly GCF_030580865.1 of Hymenobacter aranciens. Classification (GTDB taxonomy): domain Bacteria; phylum Bacteroidota; class Bacteroidia; order Cytophagales; family Hymenobacteraceae; genus Hymenobacter; species Hymenobacter aranciens. Next base: position 69,918 of record NZ_JAUQSY010000016.1, read on the forward strand.
GCACTCAGCTGCGCCTCAGCCAACAGCCCGGTACCCCCCTGCGCTACGGCGAAAACCCCCACCAGGCCGGCACTTTCTATGGCGACCTCACTGCTCTCTTCGACCAGCTGCACGGCAAGCAGCTCAGCTACAACAACCTCGTGGACGTGGACGCCGCCGTGGCCCTGATGGCCGAGTTCACCGACGGTGAGCCCGCCTGCGCCATCCTCAAGCACACCAACGCCTGCGGCGTGGCCCAGGCCGCCACCCTCCACGAGGCCTATGCCAACGCCCTGGCCTGCGACCCCGTGTCGGCCTTCGGCGGCGTTATCATCGTGAACAAGGAAGTGGATGTGACCACCGCCGAAGAGCTCAACAAGCTGTTCTTCGAAGTGCTGATTGCGCCCGGCTTCGCCGCCGATGCCCTGCCGGTGCTGCAGAGCAAGAAAAACCGCATCCTGCTGCTGCAGAAGCCCGTCGAGTTTCCGCAAAAGCAAGTGAAAACCCTGCTCAACGGCTTCATCGAGCAGGATTTCGACCGCGTAGTGGAAGGCGCGGCCGAGTTCCGCACCGTCACCCAATCGGCCCCCACGGCCGAGGAAACGGCCGCTCTGGAGTTCGCCCTCAAAATCTGCAAGCACACCAAGAGCAACACCATCGTGCTGGCCCGCGCCGGCCAGCTGCTGGCCTCCGGTGTCGGCCAGACCTCGCGCGTGGACGCCTTGCGCCAGGCCATCGAGAAGGCCGCCAGCTTCGGCTTCGACCTGCACGGCGCCGTGATGGCCTCTGACGCCTTCTTCCCCTTCCCCGACTGCGTGGAAATTGCGGGCGCCGCCGGTATCCGCGCCGTGGTGCAGCCCGGCGGCTCCATAAAGGACGCCGACAGCATCAAAGCCGCCGACGACCTGGGCATGGCCATGGTGCTGACGGGCGTGCGACACTTTAAGCACTAGAACGACAAACTCCCCTCCTTTTCAAGGAGGGGATGTGAGGCGCGAAGAGCGCCGAACGGGGGTGGTTAGGCGGGACCGCGCCGTCAGAACGACGCAGTAATCAATTCGATTTGCGCGAAAGCCCTGCCGACGCCTAACCACCCCCGTTGCGCTTGCAGCGCAACATCCCCTCCTTGAAAAGGAGGGGAGTTAATCCTGCCGTACCTTTGCCCATTATTTTGCGCCGACCACCACGGCCTATCCGCTATTAATCCCTCAACCCTATGGGTTTCTTCAATTTCCTGACCAGCGACATCGCCATCGACCTGGGCACGGCCAATACGCTCATCATTCACAACGACAAAATCGTGGTGGATGAGCCGAGCATCATTGCCAAAGACCGCACCACCAACAAGGTGATTGCTGTCGGCAGCAAGGCCCAGCAGATGCACGAGAAAACCCACGATAACATCAAAACCATCCGGCCCCTGAAGGACGGCGTTATCGCCGACTTCCACGCCGCCGAGGAAATGATTAAGGGTTTGATTAAGCTGATTGACAACAAGTCGCGCCTGTTTCAGCCCTCGCACCGCATGGTGATTTGCATCCCCTCGGGCATCACCGAGGTGGAGAAACGCGCCGTACGGGACTCGGCCGAGCACGCCGGGGCCAAGGAAGTGTGGATGATTCAGGAGCCGATGGCAGCGGCCATTGGGATTGGGATTGACGTGCAGCAACCCGTTGGCTCGATGATAATTGACATCGGAGGCGGCACCACCGAAATTGCCGTTATCGCGCTGTCGGGCATCGTGTGCGACCAGTCGATTAAGACGGCCGGCGACGTCTTCAACCAAGACATTCTCGACTACATGCGTCGGCAGCACAACCTGCTCATCGGCGAGCGCTCGGCCGAGCGTATCAAAATCGAAGTGGGCGCGGCCCTGACCGAGCTCGACAACCCGCCGGCCGACTACGAGGTGCGCGGCCGCGATTTGATGACTGGTATTCCGAAAGTTATCCGCGTCACGTTCTCCGAAATTGCCATTGCGCTGGATAAGTCGGTGGCCAAAATCGAGGAAGCCGTGCTGAAAGCGCTCGAAATCTCGCCGCCCGAGCTGTCGGCCGACATTTACGAGAATGGCATTCACCTCACCGGCGGCGGCGCCCTGCTGCGCGGGCTCGATAAGCGCCTGGCGGCTAAGACCAAGCTGCCTATTCACATTGCCGAAGACCCGCTGCGCGCCGTGGTACGTGGCACGGGCAAGGCCATCAAGGACATTCCGGCCTACCGGGGCGTGCTGCTGACGTAAGGCTTGAGCATTGACAAAAAAGAACGTGTCATGCTGAACGCAGTGAAGCATCTTGTCACCGTAGAACGACGCAGTAATTCATCGTTTTAGCGTGAGAAGATGCTTCACTGCGTTCAGCATAACATGTTCTTTGAAAATCACAATTATTAACCACCCGTGCGGAATTTATTCCTCTTCCTGTTTCGATTTCGCGGGGTGCTGGTGTTTAGCTTATTGCAGATAATCAGCCTGTATCTGTACGTTACCAATAGCTCGTACCAGCGGGCGGCCTTCTTCAACTCGGCCAATACCTACGCGGGCATGCTGCTGGCCCGCCGCACGCAGGTGACCGACTACTTCCACCTGGCCGAGCAAAACCAGGCGCTACTGGCCGAAAATGCCGGTTTGCGCCAGCAGCTTTTCCGCCCCGACACCACCGGCCGCGAGGCCGACTCGGTGCAGATACCGCCCGACCCGGCCGATTCGCTGCACCGGCCGCGCTACCGCCGCCCGGCCGCCCGGCCCGATACCGTGGTGCTGGCGCTGCAGAAGCTGGCGGCCCTCGACCCGGCGTATCCGCTCATCCCGGCGCGCGTTATTAATGGGACCTTGCGCAACGTGGACAACTACCTGACGCTGAACGTGGGCTCGGCCAACGGCGTGCAGGCCGGGCAGGGCGTGGTGGCCAGCAATGGCGTGGTGGGCCGGGTGAAAGTGGTGAGCGAGCACTACGCCACGGTAGCCAGCATACTGCACTCTAAAGTGTTGGTGACGGCCAAAATAAAGCGTGACGGCACGGTGGGAAGCGTACACTGGCCCGGCGACGACCCCACCGTGGCCCTGCTCGACTACATTCCGCGCCAGAACAAGGTGCTGCGCGGCGACACCATTATTACCTCCGGCTACAATTCCATTTTTCCGGAAGGGTTGTTTATTGGCAAGGTCGAGTCGTTTATTAAGGAGCCGGACAAGAACTTCTGGACGGTGCGGGTGCGGCTGGGCGTCGATTTCACGCGCCTTACTTACGTGTACGTGGTGCGGCCCCGCGCCAAGGCCGAGCGCGACACGCTGGAAGCCGGCACGGGCATTAAGCCGGAAGGGGAGGGCAAGCAATGAAAGAGCTAGGAACGGTTGCCATTCAGCTGATTCGCTTTGCGATATACGCTGTGGTGCATGTGCTGCTTATCAGCCGGCTGGTGCTGTTTGATTTGGGCTGGTGCTTTTTTTACCTGGGCTTTCTGCTGTTTTTGCCCTTGGGCACACCCATCGTGGTGCAACTGCTGCTGTCGTTCGTGATGGGGCTGACGATGGATATTTTCTACGACACCGGCGGGTTGCATGCGGCGGCGGCGCTGCTGCTGGGCTACCTGCGCCCCTGGGTGCTGCGCCTGCTTACGCCCCGCGACGGCTACGACGCCCAGGACTCGGTGAACGTGCACCAGATGGGCTGGCAGTGGTTTGCGGTGTACCTGCTGCTGCTGGTGCTCATTCACCACGTCACGTTTTTCGTGCTGGAACTGGGCAGCTTCCAGCATTTTGGCCAGACGCTGGGAAAGATTTTGACCAGCGTGCTGTTTACCAGCCTCGCGCTGCTGATTGTGCAGCTGCTGTTTTTCCCGGTGCGGCGGGGGCGGCAGTAGGGAAATTATGAATTATAAGTTATGAATTATGAGTTGGCCGTTCGGGTATAGTGTCGACAGCTTGTAGTCCATGCACGAAAAGGCTCTTTTCGCAGTTTATAATTCATAACTTATAATTCATAATTCTCAACGTGCAATACCTCGAAGGCCGCAAATACGTCGTGCAGGGCATTTTCCTGGCCGTGGCACTGCTGTTTGCGGGGCGCTTGTTTTACATGCAGGTGCTGGACGATACCTACAAGCTGGCCGCCGACCGCAACACCCTGCAGCGCATCGTGCAGATTCCCTTCCGCGGCCTCATCTACGACCGCAAGGACCAGCTGCTGGTGCAGAACACGCCCGTGTATGACCTTATGGTGGTGCCCCGCGAGGTAAAAGGGCTTGATACCATGCGATTGTGCCAGCTGCTGCAGTTACCGCAGGACGAGCTGCGCGCCAGCCTGAAAGCGGCCAAAGCCTACTCCCGCGTGAAAGCCTCGCCGGTGCTGCAAAACCTAAGCACGCCCGACAAAGCCGCCATTGAGGAAAACCTGATTGAGTTTCCCGGTTTCTACGTGAAAGCGCGCATGGCGCGGGCTTACAAAACCAGTAACTTAGCTCACGCCCTGGGCTACGTGGGAGCCATCACGCCGGCCTTCCTGGAAAAGCCCAAGTACGCCAAATACGTGCCCGGCGACAACATCGGCATCACCGGGCTGGAGTCGTTTTACGAGCAGACGCTGATGGGGCGGCGCGGCGTGCAGTACAAGATGGTGAACGTGCGCGGCATCGAAAAAGGCAGCTTTCGCGAAGGCGAGTTCGATACGCTCTCGGTGGCCGGGCAGGATTTGCATTTGAGCATCGATGCTGATTTGCAGGCCTATGGCGAGAAGCTGCTGGCGGGCCGGCGCGGCTCTATCGTGGCGCTGGACCCCAAGACGGGCGAAATCCTGGCGTTCATCTCCGCCCCGCGCTTCGAGCCGAACTTGCTGACGGGCAAGGGCTCGGGCAACCGCTACATGGCCCTGCTGAATAACCCCGACCGGCCCTTATTCAACCGGCCCTTGCAGGCCACCTACCCGCCGGGGTCAGTATTCAAGCTGGTGAATGAGCTGGTGGCCTTACAGTTGCGGGTGGTGACGCCCAACACGCCCTTCGAGTGCAACTGGAAGCTGGTGAAGTGTACGCACCGCCACGAGGCTCCCATCAATGCCAGCATTGCCATCAAGAACAGCTGCAACCCGTACTTCTACCAGGTGATGCGGGCGGCGGTGCTGCGCGGGCAGAGCAAAAACAAGTTCGAAGACGCCCGCCTGGGCCTGGGGCAGTGGCAGAAAATGGTTAAATCCTTCGGCCTGGGCGAGAAGCTGGGCGTGGACATGAGCCAGGAAAAGCGCGGCCTCATTCCCTCGCCCGACTACTACGACAAGCGCCTCGGCTACCACCGCTGGGTGTACCGCACGGTGTACTCACTAAGCATCGGGCAGGGCGAAATCGGCATTACCGGCCTGCAAATGGCTAACCTGATGGCGACTATTGCCAACCGCGGCTGGTATTACACGCCGCATTTTGTGCGCGGCATCGGCAACGGCGGCCCGCTGCCGCAGTTCCGGGAGAAGCATTACACGGCCGTCGATACGGCGCTGTTCAAATACATCATTCCCGGTATGCGCGAGGTGGTGGACGGCCGCGGCGGCACCGCCGAATATGCTTCGCTGGCGCAATACGGCATTTCGGTGGCCGGTAAAACCGGCACCGTGCAAAATCCCCACGGCGCCGACCACGCCACCTTCGCCGCCTTCGCGCCGGTCGAAGACCCCAAAATCGCCATTGCCGTGTTCATCGAAAACTCCGGTTTCGGCGGCACCTCGGCGGCCCCGGCGGCGGGCCTGATGATGGAGCGCTACCTGCGCGGCAAGGTGCTGCCCGGCCGAAAAATATGGGAAGACTGGATTATGTTTGGCGACTTCAACAAGCGCCGGCACTAGCATTAGTATCGTTAAGGCAAGCCAGCTGCCAAGCTGCAATAGCTCGCAGGTGTTAACTTTAGGGTAAATACTATTCCAGTTATCGTTAGCTGTCCACCGTCTATTGAAAGCCCTGCGCCTACTCCTGTTGCTGCCGTTGATGAGTATGACCAAGTGTCTGCAGCAGCCAGCCCCTACCTTCAAATTACCTCCGGCTACGCAGCGCGGAGCTAACGTTATTGGCTTCGTAACCGGCGGCCGGATATGGCGCAGCTATGGGGAATACAATTACGATTCGACGCTGTACGGCAATAATTTACGGGCCTACCGTAGCCGCTTTGGGAATTTCTACCTGCAGGCTCGTCAAGAGGCGAAGGACGTAGACGAGTCGTTGCGCATCACACTCGATACCTTGGTCCAAGTTGGTACCTATCAGTTCAATCCCCGGCCGGATGTGACGACTAGCAGCCATATTTCCCGAGAGCTGGAATTTATGGAGAACTACAGAGTTTACAGCTCGCGGGCCAATGGCAGCACGGCCACGCTGACTATCACTTCCCTCGACACAATGCAACACATCATCGCCGGTACTTTTTCGGCCCGGCTGCGAAGCACTAACGATACGACAACCAGAGTAGTTACCCTTTCAGATGGGCGGTTTGATGTGCGTTATTATTAGCGTAACAAACTGCTAGATAGCAAAATGATTTGGAAAACATGAAGCCCGGTTTCTGGTGCAGAAGCCGGGCTTTATGTTATAAACCTGCCAAAAACAGGCTACCAGAACTTAATATACAGTGCCGAGATAACCAGCAGCAGCAGCACAATCTGCATAATCTGCGCGGGCTTGACGCGGAACTGGCCTGGCTCCAGCGGAATGGCTTTTGGGTTGATGGCCGGGCCGGCTAGGCTCAGCACCACCATTAGAATGGTAGTGAAGAAGAACGACAAACCCATGCTTACCAGGAAAGGGATTTCATACACGCCGTCGGCGTTTTTGAAAGCCGAGTACAGCAGCGTTTCGGGACCGAACAGGCGCGGGGCAAAATCGTTGAACAGCAGCGAGAAACTGAAGCCGGCCAGGATGCCGGCGATGCCCGCCGTGGCCGTGGTGCGCTTCCAGAACATGCCCAGCAGGAACACCGCCACGATGCCGGGCGAAATGTAACCGGTGTATTTCTGCACGAAGGTGAAGCCGCCTTCGCCGCCCACGCCGAGCAAATCTTCCCAGGTGAAGAGCACAGCCAACAGCATGGCCAGCAGCACCGTAAGGCGGCCCACCACCACCAGCTGCGTTTCGGAAGCGTTGGGGCGCAGGTAGCGCTTGTAGATGTCGAGCGTGAAGATGGTCGAAATCGAGTTGACCTTACCGGCCAGCGAGGCCATGATGGCCGCCGTGAGGGCCGCCAGCGACAAGCCTTTCAGGCCATTAGGCAGGAAGGAAAGGATGGCCGAGTAGGCGTTGTCGGCTTTCAGCGCGCCGCCGACGCTCATTTCCGCCTGCAGGCTGCCGTGCTGGTGCAGCACGTAGGCCGCAATGCCCGGCACCACCACTACCAGCGGCATCAGCAGCTTGAGCGAAGCGGCAAACAGGATGCCCGAGCGGGCCGTCTTGAGGTCGGCCCCCAGGGCGCGCTGGGTGATGTATTGGTTACAGCCCCAATAGTTTAGGTTGGCTACCCACTGGCCACCGGCGTACATTGCCAGGCCTGGCAAAGCCAGGTAGCGGCTGATTTCAGGTTGCGTGGATTCGGCCGTGGGCTTGGGGAAAATAAGGTGGAAGTGGTCCTGCGCCGAATCGAGCATGGCGCCGAAACCGGCCACGGCATTCGGGCCCAGCCCAAATTTCTCACCCACCAGCGTGAGGGCCAGGTAGCTGGTAGCCAGGCCGCCCAGCAGCAACACCGTTACCTGGATAACGTCGGTGTAGCCCACTACTTTCATGCCGCCCAGCGTAATCAGCACCGCCGATACCGCCAGCCCGATGAGAATCAGGTGGAAGGTGCCCCCATCGGTAGTGCCCACCAGGTTGTTGATAGCCAGCGCGCCAAGGTAGAGAATAACCGTCAGGTTGACCAGAATGTACAGAAACAGCCAAAATACGCTCATAATCAGGCTCAGCGTGCTGTTGTAGCGCTGTTCCAGAAACTGCGGCATGGTGTAAATCTTCTGCTTCAGGTAGATGGGCATGAAGAACACCGCTACGAATACCAGCACGATGGCCGCCACCCACTCGTAGGCCGCCACGGCGATGCCCTGGGCAAAGCCGGCGCCGGAAGCGCCGATGAATTGCTCGGCCGAGATGTTGGAGGCAATCATGCTGGCCCCGATGGCCCACCACGTCAGCGAGCCCTCGGCCAGGAAGTAGTCTTTCGAGTCGAGCTGCGCCGACTGCTTGCGCTTGTAGATGTAGTAGCCGTAGCCCGATACGCCGATGATGTAGAATAAAAAGACGAGTAAATCGAACGTAGTAAGTCCGTTGCGCATAAGTTAAGACCTTGGAAGTAGTTAAACAGAAGGCCCCCGCCCGGTTCGGTAGGGCAGGGGCCAGCGGTTATTTGCGGACGCCGAACTTGTAAATCGTCGTCGAATGGAAGTTCTCGCCGGGCCGCAGCACCGTGCTGGGGAACTTGGCCTGGTTGGGCGAATCGGGGAAGTGCTGGGTTTCCATGCAGAAGCCGTAGTGCTGGTTGTACACCGTGCTGCCCTTGCCTTTCTGCTTGCCGTCGAGGAAGTTGCCGGAGTAGAACTGCAATCCCGGCTGGTCGGTGCTCACTTCAATGGTGCGGCCCGTGGTGGGCTCAAACACGGTGGCGGCCACGCGTAGGCCTGCGCCGTTCAGCACCCAGTTGTGGTCGTAGCCGCCGGGGGCCGCGCCGGGCACCTGCGCGATGCGCTCGCCGATGGCGTGCGGCGCGGTGAAGTCGAACGGCGTGCCTTTTACGTCTTTCAGTTCACCGGTCGGAATCAGCGTATTATCAACGGGCGTGAACTTGTCGGCATTCAGCGTCACAATGTGGCCCAGAATGTCCTTGGCTGTGCTGTGGGCCAGGTTGAAGTAACTGTGGTTGGTGAGGTTAACGACGGTTGGCTTGTCGGTAGTGGCCGTGTAATCGAGGCGCAGGGCATTGTCGTTGGTCAGCGTGTATACCACCGTGGTAGTGAGGTTGCCGGGGTAGCCTTCTTCGCCGTCCTTGCTCAGGTAGGTTAGCGTCAGCGTGGGGCCGTCGGCCGAGGTGCCGGGCGTGGCCTGCCACACGCGCTTGTCGAAGCCGCGCAGGCCGCCATGCAGCGAGTTGGGGCCGTTGTTCACCGGTACCTGGTAGGCTTTGCCGTCGAGCGTGAATTTGCCCTTGGCGATGCGGTTGCCGTAACGGCCAATCAGGGCACCGAAGTAGGGTGAATCTTTTTGATAATCAGTCAGATTGTCGTAACCCAATACCACGTCGCCCAACTGGCCGGCTTTGTCGGGCACCAGCAGGCTGGTCACGATGCCGCCGTAGTTGGTGATAGTGGCCTTCATCCCCGCTTTATTGGCGAGCGTGAACAGCTGCACCTCGGCGCCGTCGGTGGTTTTGCCAAACGAGGCGGCCGTGGGAGCTGCCGCTTGCGTCGAGTCGGCGGCCGTGGTGGTAGCCGTGGTTTCCTGCGTGGCGGTGGGCTTCGATTCGCAGCTGGCGAGCAGGAGCAGGCCGGTCAGGCTGCCGGCGCACAGGCGGAGGGTGGGAGTGAAGGGCATAGGTAAAGCGGGAGTGGGAAAAATGTCTTAAAAGGGTCAGAATACCGCCCAGTTAAGTGGAGTGATGGAAATAATACTGGTGCTACGACCACCAGTAGCGGCAATGCAGATGCGAAATAAGCGCTTTTATGCAAACGATTGCACGTTTCATAAATTAATTTGCCAGAAATATTTTGCGGCGGACAGACTCAGTGCGGCATTTTAAACCTGCTTATAAATCTTTTACGCATCAGCTCATTATCATTTGAAAATCGGTTAGGCGTAAACTTCCGCTGTGGGTTTGTGCAAACGTTTGCATCTTTGGTAAATTTATACCACTTTTAACCCCTGATTTCTCCGCTTTTCTTTTCAGCACGTATTATTTCTCTTCCTCCTTTCCACCCTGTATCTATGCTTGCTCTCGCTATTGCCGACGCATTTCAGCAGCGCTTTGGCTATTCGCCGCTTTTAGTGCGGGCCCCCGGCCGGGTCAACCTCATCGGTGAGCACACCGATTATAACAACGGGTTTGTGCTGCCCGCCGCTATCGACAAGGAAATTACGTTTGCTATTGGCCTCAATAAGAAAGATGTAATTCGCCTGTTTGCTTTTGATAATGACGAAGCCGTAGAAATTCCGGTGGGCGAAATCAAGCCTTCGCAGACGCAGTGGGCCAACTACCTGCTGGGCGTGGCGGCGCAGTTTCGGGACGCCGGGGTAGTGGTACCGGGCTTCGACTGCGTGTTCGGCGGTACTATTCCGATGGGAGCGGGCCTGTCGTCATCGGCGGCCGTGGAGTGTGGGCTGGCTTTCGGCCTGAATGAGTTGTTGCAAACCAATTTCGACCGCATGAAGCTGGCCCGCATGGCCCAGAAAGCCGAGCACACCTACGCCGGCGTGCAGTGTGGGCTGATGGACCAGTTTGCCAGCCTGTTCGGCCGGCCCGGTCAGGTGGTGCGGCTGGATTGTCGCTCGACCGAATACACGTATTTCCCCTTCGATGTCAGCCACTATCACCTGGTACTGTGCAATTCGGGGGTGAAGCACGCGCTGGCCGACTCCGAATACAACACCCGCCGACAGGAGTGCGAGCGCGGCGTGGCGCTGCTGCAGCGGCATTACCCGGCTGTGCAGAGCCTGCGCGATGCGACTGAGGAGCAGATTGAAGCGCATCGCGCCGAGCTGGGTGACGTGGTGTACCGCCGCTGCCTGTACGTGGTACAGGAAAATGCCCGGGTAGTAGCAGCTTGTGAGGCGCTGGCAGCTAATGATATGTCGGCTTTTGGTCAGTTGATGTACGGCAGTCACGCCGGTCTGCGCGACAACTACGAAGTGAGCTGCCCCGAGCTGGATAAACTGGTAGAAATTGCTCAAGGGCAGACTGGTGTGCTGGGCTCCCGCATGATGGGTGGCGGCTTTGGTGGCTGTACTATCAATCTGGTAGAGGCTGAGCATGTTGCTGCTTTCGTGGCCACTACCAGCGCCGCTTTTCTGAGCTTCTACCGCCGCGGCCTGGAAACTTACCAGACTAGTATTGTCGGCGGCGTCAGTGAGTTAGAGCCTGTCACGCAATCTGCTTAGTTATATGTTTGATACCGCGCAACATTCGCACCGCCGCCTCAACGCCCTCACCGGCGACTGGATTCTGGTATCGCCGCACCGGGCCCTGCGGCCCTGGCAGGGCCAGCAGGAGCCGCCCGAGGCCGAACAACGGCCGGAATACGACCCTACCTGTTACCTCTGCCCTGGTAACACCCGCGCCAACGGCTCGGTGAACCCGCAGTATGCGAGCACGTTCGTTTTCGACAACGACTTCGCCGCCCTGCAGCTCGACGTGCCTGCTGGCGGCCTGCACCGCGGCCTGCTCCAGGCCGAATCGGAAACCGGCTTGGCCCGCGTTATCTGCTTTTCGCCGCGCCACGATTTGACGTTGCCGGAGATGAGCGCGGCCGAAATCCGCAACGTGGTGGAGGTATGGACCCGGGAATACCTCGAAATCGGGGCCCGTGAGGACATCAACTACGTGCAGATTTTCGAGAACAAAGGCCAGATAATGGGCTGCTCGAACCCGCATCCGCACGGCCAGATTTGGGCCCAGGGCACGGTGCCGGTAGAGCCCGCCAAGGAAAGCGTGCAGCAGGCGTCTTACTGGAAAGAGCACGGTCGCAGCCTGTTGACTGACTACCTCGTCACCGAGCTGGAGGAGAAAACGAGGGTGGTGCTGGAAAACGAGCATTTCGTGGTGCTGGTCCCCTTCTGGGCCACCTGGCCTTTCGAGACGCTGCTACTGCCGCGCCGCCACGTTACGTCTATCGAGCAGCTGACGGACGCGGAAAAGGATGCCTTTGCTGATGCGCTACGCCGCCTTACCATTCGCTACGACAACCTGTTTCAACTCTCTTTCCCGTATTCGGCCGGCCTGCACCAGCGGCCTACCGATGGCGAGGAACACCTGGAATGGCACCTGCACATGCACTTCTATCCGCCGCTGCTCCGCTCGGCTACGGTGAAGAAATTCATGGTAGGCTACGAAATGCTGGCTAACCCGCAGCGCGACGTGACGCCGGAATGGGCGGCCGAGCGACTGCGGGCGCAGTCGGAGGAGCATTATAAAACGGCGGTGAAATAACTGTCTGTCATGCTGAACGCAGTGAAGCATCTTTTCACGCTGGAACGATTTGTTCTAACGTGAAAGGATGCTTCACTGCGTTCAGCATGGCAGTTTCTATTCCCCCGACGGCCGCGCCAGCGGCTGCCCGGGCGCTACCGGCTTTCCAAAGTTGGGCGTGCCATCGGGGTTCCAGGTGAAGGGCTGGGCGCGGGGCGAGCGGAAGCGGCCGCAGCCCTGGCCGGGCTCGTCATTGGCGTGGTAGAGAATCCAGTCCTGCTGACCATCCGGCGACTTGAAGAAGGAGTTGTGGCCGGGCGCGTACACTTTATTCGCCGCATCCTGCTGGAAAATCGGTTGCGGCGACTTCGTCCAGGAGCTGGCTTGTAGCAGGTCGCTGCTGGCGTCGGCCGTGAGCATACCCAGCGAGTAGAAGTCGGTCCAGCAGCCGCTGGCTGAGTAGATGAGGTAGAGCTTGTTGCCGTGGCGTAGCACTTCCGGGCCTTCGTTTACGTCCACGTGGGCGGGGTCCTGGGGGTTGTTGAGGTCGCCGTTTTTCTCCCAGCCAAAGGTGGGCGTCGATACGCGAACCCGTTCGCCTTCAATAGTCCAGGGATTCTTCATCTTGGCCAAGAAGATGTTCTGGCGGCCGTTCGCGTCGCCCTCCCAGCCCGACCACACGAAGTACAGCTGCTTCTGGTGCTCGAACACCGAGCCGTCGATTGCCCACTTGTTCGTCGGGTCTTTTATCTGGCCTTTGTCGGTCCAGGTGCCCTGCAGCGGGTCGGCCGAGCTGTTTTCCAGTACCCAGAGGCGGTGCGTCTGGTTGGTGCCCGCGTCGGCGGCGTAGTAGAGGTACCACTTGCCGTTGAGACGGTGCAACTCAGGCGCCCAGATTTCGCGGGAGTTGGGGCCGGTGGTGGGCGGCGTCCACACCACCTTGCTGGGCACGGTTTTCAACTGGCTCAGGGACTTGGTTTTCCAGAGCGTGATGTTATTGCCGGTGGTGTGGGTGTAATAGTAATAGCCATCGTGGTAAATGCTCCACGGGTCGGCCCCGGCGGGCAGCAGCGGGTTGGTGAAGGTGGCGTCGGTTTTTGGCTGCGCGTAGCCCGGCGTGGTCAGCAGCGCGGCCAGCAGAAGCAGCAGGGAGGAAATACGTTTCATAGCTCAGAAAGACCAAAAGAAGTCCCCCGGCACGGCTGCCGGGGGACCAGAAAATCTATTTCCCGTTCGTTTTGCGAATCAGGTCGGTTTCGTCCTGATGGTAGGGCGTGCCATCTTTGCGAAACACCTCGTGGAACCACTCGCCGGGCTCGCCGCCGTCGGCCAAGGGCACATCCCACTGATACTTCGTGTTGGTTTTGCCATCCACCAGGCCCCAGTTGATGGCGCCGATGTTTTCCTTTTTCAGCAGCGGAAAGATGTTGACGAAGCGCGAGTTGCGCGGGCGGGCCATGTACTCGGTGCAAATCATGGGGCGGCCGTGGGTTTTCAGTAGCTCGATGACGCGCTGGTGGGCCTGCGTATCGTCGTAGTTGTGGTAGGTGATGATGTCAGAGTTCAGCGCTTGGTAGGTGTTCAGTTCGATAAAGCCCCAGTTCCACAAGCCCATGCTCAGGGGCTGGTCGGGGTTCACGGCGCGGGCCCAGGCGAAGGTGTTGCGCACCAGCGGCAACGAAGAATTATTCTTGCCACTGTTGCCGGGTTCGTTATATAAGTCCCAGAAAGCGATGCGCTTATCGTGGGCGAAGCTGGTCAGTACGTCGGTCACGTAGGGCTTCAATTTCACGAAGGTGGCCGAGTCGCGCGAGGCTGGGTCGCCGGGGTCCTGCACCCAGCCCGAGTTGTGAATGCCGGTTTTGGGCGCCGGCTGGGTGCCGATTTTCGCCTCCTTGTTCCAGCAGTCATCGAAGAACACGAAGATAGTCTGAATGTGGTGCTTGTCGGCAATGGCGAGATAATCGTTCATGCGCTTCTTGAAGCCCGCCTGGTCCTGCTGCCAGGCCAAGCTGTGCAGAAATACGCGCATCGTATTGAAGCCGATGCCCTCGGCCCAGCCGAGCTCGCGGTCGATGGTGGTGGGGTCGAAGGTGCTGGCCTGCCACATTTCCAGCTGGTTGATGGCCGTGCTGGGGGTGAAGTTGGCCCCGCTCATCCACTTATGGGTCTTGTACCAGGAGTTAGCCTTCTCGGCCGACCAGCGCTGGCCGGCTACGGTAGCCGTGGCGTCGCCGCCCTTGGTTTTAATCTTGGTTTTCTGGGCAAACGTGCTGGTAGCGGCCAGCAGCAGCAGAGGAAGCAACAGCTTTTTCATGCGAGCAAAATAGTTGTAAAAAAAGAATGACTTAGTAAAAAGGCTACTCGCCCGAGGGCCGGGCCTGCGGTGCCGTCAGCGTCACCGGCGCGCCGAAATTGGGCGTGCCGTCGGCGTTCCAGCCGAACTTCTGCATGCGCGAGCTGCGGCCTTCGCACTTGCCGTCGGCCGCTGCTTTGGCGTGGTACACCAGCCAGTCCTCGCGCCCGTCGGGCGACTTCGTGAAGCTGTTGTGGTCCGGACCCCACACGCCATTCGCCGCGGAGGAATGGAACACCGGCTGCGCCGCCTTGGTCCACGACTCGGGTTTCAGCAAGTTGCTACTGGCCTGGGCCGTGAGCATACCCAGCGCATAATTGTCATCCCAGCAGGCACTGGCCGAGTACACAATAAACAGCTGGCCTTGCCTGCCAGGCAAAAACTCCGGCCCTTCCAGAATCTGACGCCCGCCGCCTTTTTCCCAAGCGTAGGTGGGCGTGGCAATCGTAGCTTCCTTACTGGCGTCCAATGTCCACGGGGTTTTCATCGGCGCAATGGCCAGCGTGCTCTGCGGCCCGATGTAGGCCGAATACACGAAGTAGCGCTGGCCGCCGTGCTCGAATACCGTCCCATCGAGGCCAGAGTATTTGGTGTTCACTTTGCCCTTGTCGACCCAGGTGCCAGTGGTGGGGTCTGGGCTGGCATTCTCCAGCACAAACACGTAGCGGTGAGCGTCATCGACCGCCGCTTTGTCGCTGGCCGTGTAGTAGATATACCACTTGCCATCCAAGAAATGCAGCTCCGGCGCCCAGATTTGGGTTGAGTTGGGGCCGGTGGCGGGGGGCGTCCACACCACGACAGGTTTGGTGCTGGCCACCTCACTTAGCTTCCTTGATTTCCAAAGCTGGAGGTTGTTGCCAGTGGTATTGGTGTAGTAGTAATAGCCGCCCTGGCTAATTACCCACGGGTCGGGGCCGTTGGTTTGTAGCGGGTTACTGAATGTGCGGGGCGGCTGTTGCGCCTGTGCGACATCTCCCGGGCCTGCTCCGAGGACCATAATCAACAGAACGAGCCGGGAAACTGAATAGGTCATGGATGTAGAGACAGAGGGCAATGACTGCTAAGCTGGTATTGGCTGTGGCGTGTAAGTCGGGCCCTGGCAGCGCGGCCCCTGCTTGGTCCAGTTCAGCTTATCGATGCACAGCTGGCGCTCGGTCATTTCCTTGTTCCAGGCGTGGTACACGAGGTATTCGGTTTTGCCGTCGGGGCCCATGATGTGGGAGTGGTGGCCTGGCCCGCGCACCTTGCCTGCCACTGAGTGCAGCACCCGCGCCCCGGCATCGGAGCCGGAGTCGGCGTAGGGGCCCATGATGTGGTCGGCCACGCAGTAATCCACGCCGTAACGGTCGGTCAGGAAGTTGGCGCCGCTGAAGAAGCAGTAGTATTTGCCCTCGTGGCGGCGCACGAACGGCCCTTCCATGGTGTGCCACTGCGGGAAAGTGCGGTTGCCGTAGAGCGGCATCAGACGGTTGGCTTCGAAGAGCGTCCACTTGTGGCGGGCGCGCAGCACGGTACGGCTTTCGTTGGCCAGCTGCGTCATGCTCACGAGGCGGTCAATCACCAGGCCGGTGCCGGGGTAGTAGCCGTCGTCGGTGTCGGTGAAATCGCGGGCGTAGAGCAGGTACCACTGGCCGTCAGTGTCTTTAAAAGCATGCGCGTCAATGGTAAACTGACTGCCGGGCACGGGCAGCGCGGCCACTTCGGTGTAGGGGCCTTCGGGCTTGGTACTGGTGGCCACGTGCAGCTGGTGGCCCACTTCGGCCGCAATGGCACCACCGCCCCGCGAGTAATACATATAAAAGGTGCCCTCGTGCTCCACCACTTCGGGCGCCCAGAAGTCGGCTTTTTCGGTGCCGGCCGGGGGCGTGAGGGCGCCGCCCAGCGGCTTCCAGTTCACCAGGTCGTCGGAGCTCATCAGGGCGAAGATGCGGCCGTCGGGCATGCGGCCCTGGCCGGTGGTGGCGAAGGCGTAATACTTCTTATTGTGCCGCAGCACGAACGGGTCGGGGAAGTTTTGGGCTACCACCGGGTTGGTGTAGCTGCGGGCGGCGGCAAAGGTGCTGGGCGGCACGGCCAGCAGGGCCAGGCCAGTGAGACTACCCTTAATAAATTCGCGACGAGAGCTCATAAAAGAGGAAAAAGGAAGTGACAAAGTGAGGCTGCACCAATCGGAACAGGCCGGCCCGGCAGGCAACCCGGTGCGCCAGGGCTGCGGAGGAGTGTGGCAAAAAGCCCGGGGCCATCCGACCGGAATGCTCAAAGATGGGAACAAGTCGGGAAAAACGCAAACGTTTGCACTTGCAGCAGTCGGCCCGCTGGTCATCGGCTGCCCGCAAAGTGCATGACGGGCGCTGGATTAAGTAGTCGGCTGTAGCCTTGAGGATAAATAATGGCTAACGGACAGTTGCCACGCAACACTAGTCTAAATGGTGACTTGCCGCAGCCAGTAGACGGGTCACAAATACGTCACCGGTTGGCGTATTTAGCTGCGTGATGACGCAAACGTTTGCATGAAGCGAAAAAGTGCTTACTTTAGCGGCCGGAAATCATCGTTCGCATTCCGCCGGCGAGCTAAGTTTAAGCCTTAATCATCTATTCCTCAACCAAAATTCCCATTCAACATGAGAGAAGCGTTACCTTTGCTTACCAAAAAGGGTAAGACGCGCCATCAGTCGTCAGCTCTGCTGGCTCTGATGGTGTTGCTGACGGGCCTGCTAAATTTCGGCACCATCGGCCGGGCCTTCGCCCAAACCAACAACTCAAACCCGGTGCTGCCGCAGGGCACGGCCGACCCCGACATGCATTATTTCGGGGGCAGCTACCGCATTTATGCGGTGGCGCCCGGCGCCGCCGGCCGGCAGCTGGCGGTGTATTCGTCGCCTAACCTGTTGGGCTTTACCGCCGGCAGCGGGCCGGTGCTGGACCTGACCAACGTGACCTGGGCCGGCGCCTCGGCTACGGTGGCGGGCCCGGCCGTGGTATTTTCTAACAACACGTACTACCTGTACTTTGCCGCCGATGGCAAAATCGGGGTAGCCACCAGCACCAGCGCCACCGGCCCGTTCGTGGATAGCGGCGCGCCGCTGGTGAGCACCGACGCCAACGCCCCCACGCTGGGCATGCCGGCCGTGATGGTGGACGGTACTACGGCCCACCTCTACTACGGCGCCAACGGCGTGCTGGTAGAGCGCCCGCTGGCTGCCAACATGACCACGCTGGGCGGCACCACCTCCAACGTGATTACGCCCACCAACTACGGCGAAGCCCCGCACGTGCTGAAGCGCGACGGCCAGTACTACCTGTTCTACAGCAGCGACAATCGCAACAGCAACGGTTTCAATACGCAGTACGCTACGGCTCCGGCCGCTGCGGGCCCGTTCACGTTCCGCAGCCGCCTGACCTATGGCGACGACAACCAGGGCATGGGCAGCGCCTCGGTGTTTCAGCTGCCGGGCTGCGATGAATACTACTTCTGCTACCAGGCGTTTATCGGCCGCAACACCGCCAACCGCGCCGTGTGCCTCGACCGCTTGCTGATGGAAACCGACGGCAGCATTCCTGAAATCAAAGGCACCACCTACGCCGTAGCGGCGCGGGTGCCGGGCGCCTGCTCGGGCGACCGCATCGTATCGGGCGCCGTGTACCGCCTCACGCACAAGGGCACGGCGATGCGCCTCGACGTGGATAACAATAGCAGCACCGCCGGTGCCCGCGTGCGCCAGCAGGCCGACAACGGCTCGACCGCTCAGCGCTGGTTGATTACCCGCCGTTCGGATGGCTTCTTCGACCTGCAGCACGAGGGTACTACCCAAAACCTACAAACCGTGGGTGGCAGCCAGGCCAACGGCGCCCTGCTGGAGCAGAACGCCCAGGCCAACGACAACCGCCAGCGCTGGCAGCTGGAGGCCATGAGCGACGGCTACTACAAAATCACCCTCAAAGGCACTACGCGGGCCCTCGAAGTGGCTTCGAACAGCGGGGCCGCCGGCGCCGATGTGCAGCTTTACGACGATAACGGCAACGATGCCCAGCGCTGGAAGCTGGAGGTGATGAGCATGCCGATTCAGGATGGTGCGGTATATAAGCTCATCCACAAAGGCACCATCCTGGCGATGGACGTGGACAACAACAGCCCGAACCGCGGTGCCGGGATTGGCCAGTATTTCGACAATGGCAACGACGCCCAGCGCTGGATTCTGGGCTACGATGCGGCCAAAACCAGCTACAAGCTGACGCACCGCAACGCCATCGACCCGACTTCTAACCTGCCGCAGTGCCTGGAGGTGCCCAGCAACCGCAACGACCCGGTTAACGTGCAGCAGTACGACGACAACGGCAACGATGCCCAGCGCTGGATTATCGACTACACCGGCCTCGACTACGTGAAGCTGACCCACCGCGGCACCAGCAACCCGCCCAAGTGCCTTGAGGTGCAGTTTGGTAACGCCAACCTGGGCACCCGGGTGGCGCAATACGACGATAACGGCAACGATGCCCAGCGCTGGATTATGCAGCTCGTGGACTACTCGGCCGCGCCCTGCAACACCGGCTTCAGCTACAATGCTACCACGTATTGCCAGAGCGGCACCAACCCCGTGCTGGCCCTGACTGGCACGGCCGGCGGTACTTACTCGGTAGTGCCCGCCACGGGCCTGACCCTGGATGCCGCTACCGGCGCCATCAACCTGGCTACCTCGACGCCCGGCACCTACGCCGTAACCTACACCGCCAGCGCCGGCTGCGGCAGCGCGCCGCAGACCATCACCATCACCGCCGCGCCGGTGGCAGCCTTCAGCTACCCTACGGCAACTATCTGCGCCGGTGCTACGGCTACCGTAGCGCCCACGCTGGGCACGGGCAGCACCGCTGGCACTTACTCGTCCACGACGGGCCTGGTAATTGACCCGGCCACGGGCGTTATCAACCCGACTACCAGCACGGCCGGCACCTACACCGTGACCAACACGCTGGCTGCTGCCAACGGCTGTGCCGTGACCACGGCTACCTCGGCCGTGACCATCGAAGCCGCCCCGGCCACGCCGACGGTAACGCCGACTTACAACAACGCCACTACTACCACGCTTACCGCCAGCGCGGGCAGCGGCTACCAGTGGTACCTCGGCGGCACGGCCGTGCCCGGCGCCACCAGCCAGACCTACGTGATAAACTCGGTCGCTCAGCTGGGCTCCTACACAGTGGTGGTAACCAACGCCGCCGGCTGCGCCTCGGCGCCCTCGGCCGCCCTGGTGGTAACCGGCACCGCCCGTCAGCAAGCCAACGCGGCCCTGCACGTGTACCCCAACCCGACCCACGACGGCCGCCTGCAGGTGACCCTGACCAGCGCCCCGGCCGCCGAGCTCACCGTGCTCAACGCTCTGGGCCAGGTGGTGTACCGCACCAGCGTAGCCGCCGGCGCCGCTACCCTGGAGCTGCACCAGCTACCCGCCGGCATGTACCTGCTCCAGACGCGCACCAAAACCGGTGAAGTAGCTACTGCCCGCTTCATCCGCGACTAGGTTCTCTTGCTCCGCAACAAAAAAGGGCTTCCCAGCACTGGGAAGCCCTTTTTTGCGTTCAGGCCCGGCGTTTGGAAAGCCGGAAGCGCTATTTATTTACCAGCTCAAAACGCTCGAAGCTGGCCAAGGCCGGAGTAGCCCCTTGGGCTACCAGCCCCACGCGCACGCCCCGGTCCCAGGGCGGGAGGAACTGGCCGTTGGTAGCGGCGTCGTTGGGCAGCATGGGTGTCCAGGCGCGGCCGTCGGTGCTCCAGGCGAAGCGGTATTGGTTGCCGGCCTGGGTTTGCAGGCGCAGCTGGATGGTGCTGGCGGCAGAAGGCAGGGCGGTTTCGCTTAGCAGGTTGTCTTTGCCAGCGCGGCGCTCCCAGAGCTGCAGCTTGGCGCCGCTCACGGTGAGGGCCAGCAGGTTGTTGGGGTCGCCGTGGGCGGCCAGGCCGGCCCGGGTGCCGGCGGGCAACGCCTGAGGGTTGAGCAGCGTGGTGGTGGCGGTGTAGTTGGCCGTGGTGGTGGGCCAGCCCAGTGCGGCGCCGCCCGGGGTAGCGCGGGCGGTTAGCTGTAGCTGTCCGCTTTTCAGGGCGAAATTCGGCTTTTCTTCCACCGGCCACTGCCAGGTGGGGGCCAGGGTAGCGGTGGCAAATTCGTCAACAGTAGCGGCGGCCGGGGCTGCTTTGGCCACGGCGGCGGGGGTAGTGTGGTTATTCAGGAATTCGGGCCAGCCGGCTTTATTCCAGGTGAACTCGCCCAGCACGCCCTGCCGGCCCACATTCTCGAAGCTGCCGGTCTGGTAAGCGTGGTAGAGCATATACCAGCGGCCGTTGCGCTCCACGGCGGTGCCGTGGCCGGGGCAGGTCCAGGTGTCGTTTTTGGTGAGGATAGGGTTTTGGGAATACTTCTCCCAGGGGCCCAGCAGCTGGCGCGCGCGGGCCACGCCGGTGGCGTAGGTGCAGCCGCTGCCGCAGCAGCCGTTAGCGGCATAAAACATATAGAAGTACCCGTCGTGCCGCACAATGCTGGGTCCCTCCACGAGGTTGCCCTCCCAGGGCTCGGTGTTGCGGAACAGCTCGGTTTTCTCACCGGTGAGGGCGGTGCGGTCGGCGTTCAGGGCTTGAGCCCAGATGGGGGTGGGCTTGTTCTGGCTGTTGCCGTCTTCCTTCCACACCAGGTACAGCTGGCCCTTTTCGTCGCGCATGGGGAAGCCGTCGATGGAGCCGTCGGGCTGGCCCACCAGCGGGCCGTGGTCGCGGTAGGGGCCCTCGGGGCGGTCGGCGCTGGCCACGCCCACGCTCAGGTTGCCACCGCGCTTGTGAGCAGTGTAGTACACGTAGGTGCGCCCACCGTCCTGGCTGATTTCCGGGGCCCAGAAGTAGTAGTCGGCCCAGGCCGGCCGCTCGCCCGGAAACACGTGGCCCACCAGCTGCCAGTCGGTCAGGTTGCTCGATTTCAGCAGTGGAAACGTGGGCCCCCAGTTCGAGGTAGTAGCCGTGGCCCAGTAGGTATTGCCGATTTTAGTTACCGAGGGGTCGGGGTAGTCGCCGGCCAGCACGGGGTTGGCAATGGCGGGGGGCACTGAAGCTGCGGTTGTGGCTTGGGCTGGGGCTTTGGCGGGTTTCAGCTTGGTTTTGGCCTTGCCCTGGGCCACGGCCAACAGCGGGGCCGCGCCGAGCAGCACCAGCAGCGGCAAGCAGCGGAAAGTAGCGGGAATGTTCATAAAAGGTGAGCGGATAAAATTCAGGCCGTTACGCTGGGTGCAGCATAACGGCCTGACGGTTGATTTAACAAGCAACGATTAGCAGTGCTTACTCGCCGGCAGGCCGGGTAATGGGCGTGCCGATGGCCACGGGCGAGCCGAAGTTGGGCGAGCCGTCGGCGTTCCAGGTGAACTGCTGCATGCGCGGCTTGCGGGCGCCGCCGCAGCCCTGGCCGGGGTCGTTGTTGGCGTGGTAGATTATCCAGTCCTGCGTGCCGTCCTTCGACTTAAAGAAGCCGTTGTGGCCGGGCCCGTAGGCGCGGCTGGCTGCACTTTTCGTGAATACCGGGGTTTGCAGCTTGGTCCAAGAAGCGGCATCGAGCGGGTTGGTGCCGGTGAGTGTGAGCTGGCCCAAAGCGTAGTCGTCGGAGCTGCAGTGGCTGGCCGAATAGATGAGGAAGGTTTTGCCGTCGCGCTGCAAAATCTGCGGGGCTTCGTTCACCTTGGGGTAACCGTTGCGCTCCCAGCTGAGGGTGGGGCGGCTGAGCTCGGTGCGTGCGCCGTCGAGGGTCCAGGGGTTGCGCATGGCCGAAATGTAGAGGCGTTGCTCGTTGTCGGTGTTGTTGCCGATGGGGCCGCTCTGGCCCGACCAGATGTAGTAGCGCTGCCCGTTTATCTCGGCCACTGTGCCGTCGATGGCCCAGTAGTCGGCCCCCGGACTGATGATGCGGCCCTTTTCAACCCAACCGCCCCTGGTGGGGTCGGGGTTACTGTTTTCCAGCACCCACGATTTCTGCCCGTCGCAGCAATTGCCGGGGCCAGCCGTGTAGTAGATGTACCACTTGCCGTCGAGGTAATGCAGTTCGGGTGCCCACACGTCGCGGCTATTGTCTCCGGTGGCCAGGGGCGACCATACCGGGTAGCTAGGGGACGACCCGAGCTCCGACATCTTCGCCGTTTTGCGAATCGTGACGTTGTTGCCGGTCGTGGCCATGTAGTAGTAAGTGCCATCCTTCTGGTACACCCACGGGTCGGGGCCAGCGGTATTGCCGAGCAGCGGGTTGGTAAAAGTGGTGGCCGGCGTGGTCGGATTGGTGGGCGTTATCGGAGCGGTGGTGCCCGATTCTTTCTTGCAGGCCAGCAAACCCAGCAGCAGCAGCGGCGCCAGCATACGCGAGCGGTGGAAGGAAGCAGATGTCATAGAAAAGGAAAGGTTTAGTAAGACGTATTGCTAAGGGGCAGCGGCGGCAATTGGTTTCCGGCCGCGAGGTTTTTTACGGAGCCTCACTCGCCGGCCGGCCGGGGCAATGGCTGGCCTACCGCCGCCGGCACGCCAAAGTCGGGCGTGCCATCGGCGCGCCAGGTGATGGGTTGGATGCGCGGGCTGCGCAAATCGCCGCAGCCTTGGCCAGCGAGGGAGTTGGCGTGGTAAAGCAGCCAATCCTGAGTTCCGTCCTTCGACTTGAAAAAGCCGTTGTGGCCCGGCCCGAAAGCCTTGCCAGTGGGGTTTTGGGTGAATACCGGCCGGGCCGACTTGGTCCAGGAGGCCGCATCAAGCGGGTCGGAGCCGGTAAGCGTGAGCAAGCCTAGGGCGTAGTCGTCGGTCATGCAGTGGCTGGCCGAGTAGGTCACGAAGGTGCGGCCATTGTGCTGCAGCACTTCGGGGCCTTCGTTAGTGGGCGGGCCCTTGCGCTCCCAGTCGTAGGTGGGCCGGCTGATTTCGGTGCGCGGGCCGGTGAGCGTCCAAGGGTTGCGCAGGGCCGAAATGTAGAGGCGGCCCTCGCTGTTGGTCGTGCTTTCGACGCCGCACCACAGTAGGTAGCGCTGGCTGCCTAGCTCCAGCACGGTGGCGTCGATGGCCGAATAGTCGTGACCAGCGCTCAGCAACTGGCCCTTTTCGGTCCAGGTGCCAGTGGTGGGGTCGGGGCTGGGGTTTTCGAGCACCCAGAGGCGCTGGCTGGCGCAGCAGCCGCCCGTGCTGGAGCCAGCCGTATAGTAGAGGTACCACTTGCCATCAAGCCAGTACAGCTCCGGGGCCCACAGGTGGCGCACGTTGCCGCCGCTGGCGGCGGGCGTCCACACTACGGTGCTGTAGGCCGTGCCGAGCTCCGACATTTTCGCCGTTTTGCGAATCGTCAGGTTGCGGTCGTTCGTGGCCACGAAGTAGTAAAAGCCGTCCTTCTGCGCCACCCACGGGTCGGGCCCGCTACTGAGCAGCGGATTGGTGAAGGTGGTAGCCGCCGGAGTAGGAACCGCGGGCTGCAAGGTAGGGATGGCCTCTTTGGTACATCCCAACAGGCTCGCCAACGACGACACCACGACTGCAAAACGGACCGGAACAGGCAGCATAGACCAAGGTTAAAGTTAGGGAAATACGCCATTGGCGTACCCCTCTATAAAAAGGGCCCCGACAAACTGCCGGGGCCCTTTTTAAGAAGTCTGCTGCTTTCAAACTATGCCAAAAGCGGCCATTGTACCTACCAGTTAGGGTTTTGTTGCAGTCGGGCCAAGTCTACCTCGGTCTGAGGAAGCGGCAATAGGCTGGACCGGCCCACTACGAAGTTGTTGAAGTCGTCGTCGTGCGTCTTAAGCATATCCACGCCGGCCTGGTTGTCCAGCAGGCCCCAGCGCTTGAGGTCGAACCAACGGGTACCCTCGCCGGTCAACTCGGTCACGCGCTCGTGCATGATTTGGGTGCGCAGGCTGGCCTGATTGAAATTACTGGCCTGCAGGTTGGGCATGTTGGCGCGGCGTCGTACGCGATTAATCAGCGGAATGGCAGCACCCGTTTGGCCTTGCTCGTTCAGGGCTTCGGCCTGCAGCAGCAGCACGTCGGCAAAACGCATCACGCGCTGGTTGATGGGCGAATTGAAGTCCTCGAACTGCCGGTAGTAATCGGTCTGGTACTTACGCCAGTACACGCGGCGCAGATTGTTGGAGTTGCTGCCAAAGCGCACCGGGTAGGTCTGCCCGTACACCAGCGGCACCGGACTGTTGTCGGCCGGAATTGTGCTGGGGAACTGCGTTTGGTCGGCACGGTTGTAAAACACGGTGGCTGCCAAGCGCAGGTCCCGTTCGCCGTCGTTGTTTTCTTCGGTCAGAAACTCGTTCACCACCCACGGCCGTACTTCGCCATCGGTGAAGCCCAGGCCCGGCTCACCCGGCAGCACTGGCGGGCCAAAAAACTGCGAGCGTTGTCCGCTCTCCAGCGCGTTCACGTTGTCGCCGTCGTCGCCGGTATTGACATCGCTGAACTGCACCTCAAAAATTGACTCAATGTTATTTTCGGAGGTGTGGCGGAAGTTATCAGTGTAGCTGCCAGCTAGATTATAGCTCCCCGACAAGATTATTTTGCCAAACTCCGCTGAGGCCTCGGCCCAACGGCGGTTCTGCATGTGGGCCTTGCCCAGCAGCGTGGTGGCGGCGCCCGACGTAGCGCGGCCAATGTCGTTACCGGTGTAACTGGCAGGCAAGTCGGCCTGAGCTGTGGTCAGGTCGCTTATAATCAACTCCCAAGCCTGGGCTTCAGTGGCCTGGGGAGGAAGTATGCTCAGGTCAGTGCTGGCGGTGGTGCGTAGCGGTACGTTACCGTAGAGGGTCACCAGATTATAGTAGCACAGGGCCCGGATGAAGCGGGCTTCGGCCACGACGCGCTTTTGCAGGGCGGCATCCATCCCCGTAATCTTAGGTACGTTGTCAATAACCTGGTTGCAGCGGAAAATCGCTCGGTAGTGGTCGGCATACACGTTGAAATTCACCTCAAAGTCGTAGTTGCCTACGGCAAAGCGGGTCCAGTCGCGCAACTCGTTCCAGGGGCTTTGGCTGAAGCCGACGTCGTCCCGGATATCGAAGGCAAAATTAAGCCAGCGCCGGTAGGTACCCAGTTTCTGCAGGCCACTGTACGTGGCATTAATGCCCTTGATGGCATCGTTGCTGTTGGTCCAGAACGATTCGGTGGTGGCCAAGTTAGGGTTCACCTGGTCGAGCAGGTCGCGCTCGCAGGCAGTAGCTGCCATTAGCAGGCCGCCGGCCACGGCCCAGCGTTTGAATGCGTTATATTTCATGGGATAAAGTCGAATAGAAAAGGTGAAACAAGCCAGCCTTACAAGCCGATTTGCAGGCCCAGCGTGAAGGTGCGCACGTTGGGGTAGCTGCCCTCATCGAGACCACGCACCAAAGCACCATCGAGGCCACCCACCGTTTCGGGGTCGTAGCCGCTGTAGTTGGTGACGGTGAATACGTTCTGGCCTGAGGCGTAAATCCGCAGACGGCTGACAGCCTTGAGCCGGTCGGTGAGCGACTGCGGCAGGGTATAGCCTATCTGAAGGTTTTTCAGACGCATGTACGAGCCATCCTCCAGCCAACGGTCCGAGTTTACCCGCGAGTTGTTGTTGGCCGAAGTGTTATCGAAGCCTTGTTGGTCGCTGGCCACTACCGCCCGGGGCGTGGTGGTGCTGGGGTTTTCTGCTGTCCAGGGCCGGTAGTCGGCTGTGTGGTTGCCGGTCTGGTCGGTGCGCTCCAGCCAGTACTTGGTGTTGTTAAACACATCGTTGCCCTGAATGCCTTGGAAGAAAGCCGCTAGGTCGAAGTTGGCGTAGCTCGCCGTCAAGTTCAGGCCGTAGGTGAACTGGGGAAACACCCGGCCCACGTGGGCACGGTCTTTGTCGGCCGTAATCAAGCCATCGCCGTCCAGGTCTTTGTAGCGGGCATCGCCGGGCCGAAGGCCAGCCGGAATGTCGGTGTCGCCGGTCTGGTACACGCCATCGAACTGGTAGAGATAGAATGAGCCGATTTCGTAGCCTTTCTCCGTGCGGGTTACGCCGCTGGGGCCGCCCTGGAAGAAGTTGGCCGAATTGCCGGAATTTCCCAGGTCAATCACCTCATTTTTCACCGTCGACAAGTTGGCGTTGATGCCGTACTTGAAGGCGCCACGGTTTTCGTTATAGCCGAGCAGAAAATCAAACCCGGTGTTGCGAATCTCGCCGATGGCCTGGTAAGGATTGTCGCCCTCGTTGCCGAAGGACAGCGCGATGCCCGGGTTCACGAGGGCATCGGTCGTGTTGGAAATGTAGTAGTCGGCGCCCAAAGTCAGACGGTTTTCCAGAAAGCCCAGGTCCAGGCCGACGTTGGTGGTCCGGCGGGTTTCCCAGGTAATGCCCGGGCTACCGAAGTTGGTTTGCAGCGAGCCGTTAGCCAGGGCTTGGCTGCTGCCAAACGGGTAGTTTACGTTCGGGTTGATGAAGCCCTGGTAGCGGTAGGAACCGCCGTAGGCCCCGCCGATGTTTTCATTACCGAGTTGCCCGTAGGATGCCCGCACCTTCAGGTCGCTGATGGCACTCACGCCCTCAAAAAACTTTTCGCGCGAGACGCGCCAGCCTACCGAGGCCGCACCGAAGTTGCCAGCACGTCTGCCCGGCGCAAAGCGCGATGAGGCATCGTTGCGGTACGCCGCCGTCACGAGGTAGCGCTGGTCGTAGTCGTAAGTGAGTTGGCCGAAGAACGAGCGTTTGCTGTTGATAAACGCCGAGCCTGCCACCTGCGGGCTGGATGAGCCGGCATCGAGTGACCAGTAGTACACCGGCCCCTGCCCATACTCGTTGTTGCGGCCGCGGGTGAACTCCGCACGGAAGCGCTGCTGGCTATAGCCGGCCACTGCCGTTATGTTGTGCTTATCGAAGCTTTTGTCGAAGGTGAGGGTGTTTTCAGCCATGCCAAACAGCTCATTGCCTTGGTTTTCGGCATAATACGAGCGGGCTCCCAGAGCGTCGTCGCCCACGTAGCGAAGTTGGCCGTACTGGCGCTTTTCCTGGTCGTGGTAGCCATGGTACTCCACCGCTAGGTTGAGACGATAGCGCAGCCAAGGCAGGATAGTATATTCGCCGAACAGACTGCCCTGCACCCGGTTGGAGGTGCCGGTATTGTCCAGGATTTTCTGAGCTCCCACAGGATTAGTACCGTACGATACCGCGTTGGGGGTGCTCAGGCCATAGCCGCCCTGCTGCGTGGGGTCATACACCGGCGTCACAGGCAGCATCCGCACCACATCGATAAATGGCAGGCCATTCACGCGGGTTTGGTTGGTGCGGGTCAGCAGCAGGCTTTCGCCTACCCGCAGCTTACCGGCATTGAAGCCGCTGTTTATGCGAGCGCTATAGCGCTCAAACTTCGGCCCCACAATGGTGCCGATTTGCTTGAAGTAGCCTCCGCTGATGTTGTAGTTAGACGAGCCGCCGTTTTGACCGGCCCCGCCGCCGCTCACACCCAGGTCGTAGCTCTGCACTGAGCCTTGCTTGATAAGTGCGTCCTGCCAGTCGGTATTAATAACCGCTGAGTCGGCATCAAGCGGCAGAACATTGGCAAAGGGCTGACGAGCTAGGCCGGAGTTGTCGTATGCCTGATTAGTGACGTCGGCCCACTGTTGAGAGTTGGCCAAGTTGTAGCGCTTCACGATATCCTGCACGCCGCCGTACACGTTTATGGTAATGGCCGGGGCGCCCACCTTGCCGCGCTTGGTGGTGATGATGATAACGCCGTTGGCCCCGCGCGAGCCGTAGGGGGCCAGCGAGGCGGCGTCCTTTAGCACCTGCACGCTTTCGGCATCCTGGGGATTGAAGTCACGCAGGTTATCGGTCCACAGCCCATCTATTACATACAAGGGCTGGCTGTTGCTACCGAGCGAGCCCACCCCCCGGATGTTCACCACCGAGGCCTGGCCGGGCGTACCGGAAGTAGACACTGCCACGCCGGGTACCCGGCCCTGAATGGCTTCGCCCAGCGTAGCGACCGGAGCTCGCTTCACGTCCACGGCGCTTACCGTAACCACCGAGCCCGTCACGTCTTCGCGCTTCTGGGTGAGGTAGCCTACTACTACCACTTCGTTCAGCTTCTGCATGTCCTCCAGCAGCTGCACGTTGATGGTGGCTTCCGAGCCTACCGTCACATTTTGCGTCACGTAGCCCACGTAGCTGAAGGCCAGCACGGAGCCGGCCGGAACATCGAGGCTGAACTGCCCTTCGGAATTGGTGCTGGTGCCCGTGGTGGTACCAACCACTAATATGCTCACGCCGGGCAGGCCTGCGCCTTTCTCATCCGTCACGCGGCCGCTGATAACCTGCGCCGGGCGGGAAGTGCTGGTGGCTGGTAAGGGAGCAGCCATTGCCGGGGCAACTGCTGCTACAACCAAAGGCAGGCAGCACGCCAATGCTGGTAGCAAAAGCTGCCTTGGCGGGGGTAGCATCTTTTTCATATTGGGTGGGGTAAAGTAAATGGAACTGCGAAGTAAGCACTTTTGCGCAAACGTTTGCACAAACGACCAGCAAAAAAATAAAAGCAGTACTCGGCGCCCAGTGGCAGCAGAGCGGCAGAAAATAAATAATGGCAATTTGTTTGAGCTGCAAGTGGCTTGCTGTTAGGTTGTTTTATAGCATTAAAAGACTGCGGAAGCAGTTGGTGAGAAGCAGCTTAGCGGCTTCAAAAAAAAATCGTTTTGAAGGGCGAATAAGTTGTGGAAATGCACTCATTAGCCGATTCGGCCGGCTGTATACAATTGTTTCGGCTATTGAATGGCTGTTGTCCTGTGCTGACGGATTTTAGCACAGAATCACCCTGAAAGCAAGCGGAACGAGAATAATGGGGATGAAATAAGGGAAACGCATTTAAACGACTGTATGGCTGATGGATAACCGGTGAAATAACGCAGCACTGGGGCAACAGATAGCCAACACGAGCAAACTGTATTACAAGAAATTGTGCAAACGTTTGCTTTTGTTTGGGACGGTTAATAAAAAAGGCCCCGCCGACTGCAGAGTCAGCGGGGCCTTTTAAGCCAGGATGCGGGTTTACTGCACCACTACGAGCTTTTGGGTAGCCACGGTAGCCGGGCCCGTCAGGCGCACGGTGTACACGCCGGCCGCCAGGGCCGACACGTCCAGCGTCTGCTGCTGAGTAAGGCCTTGCGTGCCGGGGCGGCCGGGCAGCTGGGCCACGCGGCGGCCTTGCACGTCGAGCACTTCCAGGGCGAAGCTGCCGGTTTGGGCGGGCGTGTAGTGCACGCTCAGCTGGCGCTGGGCGGGATTGGGGTACAGCTCGAGGCCGGCGGCCAGAGCGGCAGCGGCCTTGGTGGGCAGGGTCAGGCGGGCGTCGTACTGCAGCTGGAAGGTCCAGCGCTGGGCGTCCACACCGTCGGGGTTGTCGTCGCGCTGCTGAATGTAGGTGCCGGGGTTAGTGCTGCCGTAGTCCACGTCGGCCACTTTTTGCGGATTGGTGGTGCCGTAGTGAATCAGCTTGCTGTAAATGAGGTCGGTGTTGGTAATCAGCCAACGCTGGGCGGGGCTGCCGTTATCGTCGTACTGTTGCAGGCGCACGGGGCTGGCGTTGCTGTTGTTGGGCACTTCCAGACACTGCGGCAGGTTAGAAGTGGGGTCGAGCGCGCCGCGGTGGGTGAGCTTATAGGCATTAGTCGCCGCGTCGAGGGTGATAATCCAGCGCTGCGCGTCGTTGCCGTTGTCGAAATACTGGCTAATCTGGGCGCCGCGGTCATATAGGTTCAGCGGCACTTCCATGCACTGGTTGGTGCCCTTGTGGGTGATTTTGTAAGTGCCGCCCGATACGATGCCCACCGATTGCACGTCGAGCTTCCAGCGCTGGGCGTCGGTGCCGTTCTCGGGAGCCAGGCGCACGTTGGAACCGGCTGTGGTGCCGGCGGCTTCCAGCACCTGCTGGGTGTTGCGGAGGCGGATTTTGTAGAAGCCGCCATCCACGGCTTCCATCACAAAGCGTTGCGCATCAACGGCGGCGTTGGTGCCCTGAGTGGCTAGCGCCCCGGCCGCGCCAGTCAGCGAAACCCGGTTGGCAACGCCGGCGTGATTGAGGCGGTAGCTGCCGCCCACGTCCTGCGTCACCATCCAGCGCTGGCGGGTATCGGCTCCATTCTCATTAGCCAGCTGAATGCGAGCGCCGTCAGCAGTGCTGTTGTTTTCGATTTCGAGGCGGCGGGCCGGTGCGGCCTTGCTGCTGATGCGGTACACGGCGCCCGAGAGCAGCGTCCCCTCGTTGCACACGGTCACCAGCGGGCGGGCATCCACGCTGTAATTGGTCATGGCCAGAATCTGCAGCGTGCCGTCGCCCTCGAAGGTGAGGTGGTCGAGGCACACGCCCCGGTGGTTTGTCACGTTGTTGTCGAAGCGCTGGTACGTGAAGTAATACTCGTCGCAGCCGGGCATCTTGAACATCGAGCCGCTGCCGGGGCCGCTGTGCTCGTTGTTGTAGATGAGCTGGTGGCGGAATGTCCAGGGACCCTGCACCGAGGGGGCAGTGGCGTACTGGGTGTTATAGGTGCCCAGGGTGCGGTCGCCGCTGCCGTAGGTCAGGTAGTAGGTATTAGCGCGCTTCACCACGCTGGGGGCGTCGGCGTAGTTGCTGGGGGTGATGTTCTGCGAGTTGCCGACGAACGATGTCATGTTAGTCGCCAGCTGCCGCACTACCAGGCGCCCGCCACCGCCGTAAAACAGGTAAGGCGTGCCGTCGGGGTCCACGAATACGGCCGGGTCGCCGAGCACCGGCGCGTTGGGGTCGGTGGTGAGCAGCGGCGCACCGCTGTCGGTGAAGGGGCCGGTGGGGCTGCTGCTGGTGGCTACCCCGATTTTGCCATCGGCGGCAAAGTACAGGTAGTAAGTACCATTGGCCAGCACCAGCGACGGGGCGGTGCCCTGCGCGTTGGCGCTTTCCCAGGAGCAGTTGGGGCCGAGGTCGAACACCGGCGTGGCGCTGGCCACGAAGTTCATCATGTCGGGCGAGCTGAACACGAAAAACTGCTTCGGCGTGGCCGCCAGCGCCGAGGGGTATATGCGGTAGTTGCCCCCGAAATATTGCATGTCGGGGTCGCCGTACTGGCTGGTATAGCTGTTGTTAGCGCCAACGGGCAGAATGGGATTGGTATTATTGGTCTGGGCAGCAGCCGGCAGTGCGGCGCCCGTCAGCAGCCCGGCGGCCAGCAGGGCCCGCAACGCCGGGGAGGGTAGTGGTTTAAACATGAGCATAAGGTGGGGTTTTGAATGAAAAAATGAAGGTTGCTTGATGAGTCAGTGGGTTGTTATTTAGCGCATCAGCTTGGCTTGGACCTGCTGCTGCCCCTGCCGCACGCGCAGCAGGTAGAGCCCGGTCGCGCCGGCGGGGCAAGCCAGGGGCACTTCCTGCGCCCCGGCCTGCAGCTGCACCGGCTGAGTGCTTACCACGCGGCCAAGCGGGTCAATCAGCTCTACCTGGGCCGGACCGGCTTTCAGTGTAGATACCTGGGCAGTGAGCTGTTCCACAAAGGGGTTGGGATAAGCCTGCACGGCCAGGCCAGCCGCCGGAGCTACGCCCGGCTGCACGGCAGTCGGCGTGGCCGGCGCGTCCGAAATCAGCTCCAGGCGCCAGCGCTGGGCGTCGTTGCCGTTGTCTTCGTACTGGGCTACGTCCACCCGCGGCTCGGCGCTGTTGTAGAGCACGTCGAGGCATTGGTTGGTGCCTTCGTGGGTCAGCTTAACGTATTCGTTGTCAGTGCGCGTAATCACCCAACGCTGGGCGGTGGCGCCGTTGTCGTCGTACTGCTGCACGTTGGCGTTGTTGCTGGAGCTGTTGTTCTCCACATCGAGGCACTGGGGCCGGTTAGAAGTCGGGTCGAGGGCATTTTTGTGGGTCAGCTTGTAGCTGCCGCCGGTTTCCTGGGTTATCACCCAGCGCTGACCGCTGGTGCCCAGGTCGAAGTTCTGCTGCACGTTGGTGCCGCGCACCGGGCTGTTGTTTTCCACTTCCAGCACTTGCTCGGTGCTTTTGTGCATTAGCTTGTAGGTGCGGCCCGAAATGACCGATACCTGGCTGATGTCCAGCTGCCAGCGCTGGGCGTCGCTGCCGTTGTCGGGGGCTATGCGCACATCGGCGCCGGCCGTGGTGCCGGTAGCTTCCACACACAGGCCGGTGCCTTTGAGGGTGATTTTATAATAGCCGTCGGTCAGGGCCTGGAGCTGCCAGCGCTGGGCATCGGCGGTGCCGGCAGTGTTTTGCTCCAATAAGGGCGTGCCAGTGCTGGTGCCGCCCACCGGCTGCAAGGCCTGGGTGGTGCCCTCGTGGGTGAGGTTGTAGCGGCCATCGGGCTCCAGGCTGAGGCGCCAGCGCTGGGCGGCGCTGCCGTTGTCGGGGCCCTGCTGCACGCGGGCCCCGGCGGCGGTGCTGTTATTCAGCACTTCCAGGCATTGGTTGGTGCCTTTGTGGGTGAGCTTGTACACGCCGCCCGATAGCACGTTGCCGGCCGTGCAGGGGCCGCCGGGCAGCACCGGGCGCACGCCATACGTTGTCATATTCACGCGCTGAATGCGGCCGTCGCTCTCGAAGTTGAGCCGGTCGATGCACAGGCTGCGCACGGTGGCGCCGGGCTCGTAGCGGTGGTAGGTCATGTAGTACTGGTCGCAGCCCGGCACCCGCGTGATGGAGGCGTGGCCCGGCCCGGTGCGCTGCTGGTCGCTCGACAGAATCTGGCCGCCGTAGGTCCAGGGGCCGGTGGGGCTGGTGCTGGTCGAATACTGCACGTTGTAGGTGCCGTTGCGGTAGTTGCCGTTCGAGTAGGTCATGTAATACACGCCGTTGCGCTTCACCAGGTAGGGGGCCTCGGTGTAGTTGGGCGGGGTGATGTTCTGGGCCGGGCTACCGTCGAAGGCATTCATGCTGGGGTCGAGCCGGCGCATGGCCAGGCGGCTGCCATTCGAGCCGCCGTAGTACATGTAGGCTTGGCCGTCGTCGTCCACAAACACCATCGGGTCAATGATATCCACCGTAATCGGGTCGGAGCCGATGAAGGGCTGGCCCAGGTCGGTGAAGGGCCCGGTGGGGGTGGGGCCGCTGGCCACGCCAATCTTGCTGTTGGCCGAGTAGTAGAAGTAATACTGGTTGTTGCGAAACACTACCGAGGGCGCCCAGCCGTTGGCACGGGCCCAGCTGCAGTCCACGGCCAAGTCAAATATCACCCCCTCGTCGCTCCAGTTGGTAAGGTCGGTCGAGGAGTAGGCGTGAAACTGCGAGCCCTGCAACGTGGTCGGGTACATGTAGTAGCGGCCCGCGAAGAAATTCATCTCGGGGTCGGCCAGGTCGCGGGGGCTGTTGACAATGGGGTTACCAGCCGTAACCGGGTTTTGCGCCTGTGCCGCCGGGGCAGCAAGCAAAGCAACAAACAACCAGCTGAATAAAGAATAGCGCATCAGGAGGGAAGAAGAAAACGAGGGAATAAATTTTTGATAAGCAAGCCAGCAAAGTGTCGCAAACGGCCTGTTCCGAGGCGTTTGGCTACTGGGCCTTGAGCAAAGTCCAGTTGGCGCCGTCCGATATTACCGTCACGGTTTTGGTGGGGCCGCTGGCTTGCATGAAGTAGGGTGTGGAAGAAGCATTTGTGGCGCTGCCTTCGAAAATGGCCCCCCCCGCCGTACCCAGGTAGGCAATGTTGGAGGAACTGTTGTTGCGGATGTAATAGATGCGGCCGGTGCAGGTGGTGGCGTCCGGCAGCAGGTAGTAATCATTGCCGCTGGCCGGCGAGAGGCCGGCGTAGCCCACGTTGCCGAGCGGCGTGCCGGTTGGGTTGCCTACCAAGCCGTTGCCCACGGCTACGGCCGTCGAGCCATTCACTTGCAGCGTGCTGGTAGGGGCCGCGCTCCCTCCGATAGCCACGTTGCCCGTGCCTTCGATGCTTAGGCTGAAGCCGCCGGTGGGAATGGTGGTATTGGCACTCAACGCCGTGCCGCCCAGAGTGATGTTGGTGCCGGCGCGGGTGAGGCCACTGCCGGCCGTGGTGGCGTCGAGGCTGGCGGCGGTAGCGCTGCTCAGGGTACCGTTGGCGGTGGTGGTGACGATGCCGGCGGTGCTTAGGCCGCGCAGGCGGGTGCTGCCATTCACGTCCAGCGTGGCCGTGGGCGTGGCTCCGGCCCCGATGTTCACCTTGCCGTCGCTGAGGATGCGCAGGCGCTCGGCCAGGGCGTTGTTGCCGGCGCCGGGAATGCGGGTTAGGAAAGCGACGTCGGAGCTGTAATTCACCGCATCGGTGACGAGCAGCCGGGCGCCTGGACCGTCGTTGCCCGTGTCATAATTCTGAAAATCAAGCGCTGCTCCGCCACCGCCGGCGCCGTTGGTGCTGCGCAGCAACAGCAGCGTCGGGTTGGCCCCGGTGGTACCACGCTCCAGGTGCAGCAGGGCTCTGGGGTTGTTCGAGCCGACGCCCACGTTGCCGGTGTTGGCAATGCGCAGGCGCTCCACCAGCGCGTTGGCTTCGGCCCCGGGGTTACGTAGCGAAAAGGCCAGGTCGGCCGTGTAAGCGCCCGGGTCGAGGGCCTGGATGCGGGCGGCGCTGTTGGTAGCCGATGCAGGTGCATACGTTTGAAAATCAATGGCCGGGCCGGTGGTGGCGGTGCCATTGGTCGTGCGCAGCAACAGCAGCGCCGGGTTGGCGCTGGTGAAAGCCTGCTCAATCTGGAGGGCCCCCACCGGGTTGCTCGTGCCGATGCCAATGCCCCGGGTTTGGGCCTGAGCAGCCAGCGGCAGAGCCAGCAGGAGTAGCGCGCCGCGCAGAATCGGGTAAAGTTGTTGCATCAGCTAAGAATTAATTAATAGCAGTAAAATCGGAGTTAGGACCAGCGGGCTGCTACGCCTGTAAAAAACGGTTCGTTAACCAGCCGCCTTTTAACGGTAATCCTCCGGGTAGCTATTCGCTTCACCTAATCCGGCAGCTAAATTAGGGCGGGTTAACTATAAATGCAAACGTTTGCACAAACGTTAAGGCTCTGGATTCAAATTTCTGCCATTCGCTGCGGCAGCTTTACTCTGATTTCATAATAGAGTTACCGCAACCTGCATTGTATTAAAGGGAAGTCGTGAATAACCGCTAGCCCTAGGTAACTGGCAAACGTTTGCATAGCCGCCATCACTGCCGCAACGAGCCTCCGCGCTTTGACCAGCTAAAGCAGACTGTCCACGATTTTTAATGCAAACCTATTGCCTGCCTTCCGTCAGCCCCGGCCAGTCGTCGGTGCGGAAAGGGGCGGCGGGCAAGCCTTGGCGATTATAAAGGCTGGGAAACGGACTATTGCCCCAAGCGTAGCGTACGGCCACCGGGGCTGGCACCTGGGGGCTCGATAGCACCAGCGTACTGCCTTCGAACCGGACCGTAGCCCAGTAGAATTTGCGGTCGGCTCCGGCAATGGCGAAGCTGGGAGTAGCGCCGGCAGACCCTTTGAATAACAGGCTGCTACCATTGGCTTGCAATGGCAGACGCAGGGTGTTGCCCGCCGTTTTGAGCACGCCGGGCGTGGGGCCCTGGCTGACGATTCTGGTATCGCCATAAGCCACGCGGGCGGCGGCCAGCGCCAGGCGGTGGCCTACTTCCTGCTTGTTGCGGGGATGAATGTCGTCGCGGTCGCCCAGGTCGATAGCCACGGCCATGCCGGTGTGTGGCAGGGCTAGCGCGCGGGCCTGGGCTTCGCGTAGCTCAGCCCATTCGTAGTTGGCGGGTTGGGGCTGGTCGGGTTGAAAATTAGCCAGCTGCACGAATAAAAACGGCAAATCGGGCCGCCCCCAGGCCGTGCGCCAGCTGCGGATAAGCGTCGGAAACAGCGTGCGGTACTGCGCGGCGCGGGCCGCATTATCCTCGCCCTGGTACCAGATAACGCCCTTCAAACCCAGGCCGACCAGGGGCGCAATCATGCCATTATAGAGCAACGTCGGCTGGCGGTAGGGAACCAGCATTTGCCGCTCGGCGGTGGGCAAGGCGCTTAAATCGAGTCCGATATGGTAGGGCCAGGCGCCGGCCAGCGGTAGCCGGCGACCAGCCACGTCGAGCCGCAGGCTGTCGGGCGGGCCGGCGATGCCGCCGCCACGCTGGTAGTCGGTCACGCGCACGGCCAGCACGTTGCGGCCGGGACGCAAGGCGTGGGCGGGCACCACGTAGCGCCGGTAGATGTCCCAGCCGCTGAGGCCGCCCACGGGCACCCCGTTCACCCACACCGAGTCCACATCGTCAATCTGGCCCAGGTGCAGCACGGCGGGCTGCCGGGCCTCGGCGGCGCTCAGCTCTACCTCGCGCCGCAACCAGATGATGCCATCGAAGTTGCGCAGTTCGGCGGAGGCAGGCGGGTTTTCCCAGTGGCCGGGCAGCGGCATCGTAGCCCAGGCGCGGGCATCGAAAGCAGGGGAGGCCCACCAGCCCGTGGGGCCGGTGCGGCGGCCCTGGTCGCGGGCCAGCAGCCCGGCCTGGAAGGCGGCTTCCCGGGCGGCATAGTAGCTGCTGACGGCTTCGGCGCTACCGGTTTGGGTGGCCAGCTCGTCGAGCGTAGAATCGAAATCGGCTAGGGGGCGCAGGGCGGCGGCACTGGTCCAGGCCTCGGCGGGCGTGCCACCCCATTCGCTGCCAATCAGGCCAATGGGAACGTGATGCTTGCCAAATAAATCGCGGCCAAAAAAATAAGCCACCGCCGAAAACCCCGCCACCGGCCCCGGCCCGCATACCTGCCAGCCCGCCGCGCTACGAATATCCACTTGCGGGCTGAAAGTCGCGGTGTTATCCACATTCAGCAGCCGGATTTGGGGATAATTAGCTGCCGCGACTTCCTGCTTCCCATTCACCGCGTCGCGCACCGGCCACTCCATATTCGACTGGCCCGATGCCAGCCACACGTCGCCGAACAGCACATCGCGCAAGGTCATGGTATTCTGGCCTTTGATGGTCAATTCGTAAGGTCCGCCAGCTGGTTGCGGGGGCAAGCTCACCTGCCAGCGCCCGGTGCCGGGGGTAGGCGTGGCTTTATAGGTCTGGCCTTTAAACGTCACTGTCACCGTTTCCCCGGCCTCGGCCCAGCCCCAGAGCGGCACTGGCGCATCGCGCTGCAACACCATGTGGTCGGCCACGAAGCGCGGCAGGCGCACGGTGGCCCGGGCGTAGTGCAGGCTGCCGCCCAGTAGGGCCAGGAGGAGGGAAGTTCGTTTGAGCAGCATAGGTCCTGCAGACATGCTTACTGCCGCACGCCAAAGCGGTATTCTGTCGTCGAGCGGAAGGTTTCGCCGGGCCGCAGCACCGTGCTGGGAAACTGCGGCTGGTTGGGCGAATCGGGAAAATGCTGGGTTTCGAGGCAGAAGCCGGCATGTTGGCCGTAGGTCACGCCATCTTTACCCCCGAGGTTGCCCTTCAGGAAGTTGCCGGTGTAGCATTGCACGCCGGGTTGGTCGGTGTACACGTCCATCGTACGACCCGAGATGGGCTCATACACGCTGGCGGCCAACTCCGGCTGCGGGCGGTGCTGGTTGGCCAGCACCCAGTTGTGGTCGTAGCCGCCGGGTACCTGCCCAATCCGTTCACCGATGGCGTGGGGGGTGGTGAAATCAAACGGTGTACCTTTTACGTCCTTCAACTCGCCGGTCGGAATCAGGGTGTCATCAACGGGCGTAAACTGGTCGGCGGGCAGGGTCAGGATGTGGTCTAGTATCGTCGGCGCGCTGCCCAGGGCCAGGTTGAAGTAGCTGTGACTCGTCAGGTTGAGCACCGTCGGCTGGTCGGTGGTGGCCGAGTAGTCGAGGCGCAGGCTGTTGTCTTCGGTCAGCGTGTACACCACCTGCACGGTCAGGTTGCCGGGGTAGCCTTCCTCGCCGTCTAGGCTTAGGTAGGTCAGCGTCAGCGTGGGTCCATCGGCCGAAATGTCGGGCGTCGCCTGCCAAACCTGCTTGTCGAAGCCCAGCGGGCCGCCGTGTAAGGAGTTGGGGACGTTATTGATGGGAAGCTGGTAAGGCCGGCCGTCGAGCGTAAACCGGCCCTTGGCAATGCGGTTGCCGTAGCGGCCAATGATGGCGCCGAAGTAAGTGTTTTCCTGTACAAACAGCTCGCTGGTATAGCCTGCCAACGTATCGAAACCCAGCACCACATCACCCGGCTGGCCATGCTTGTCGGGCACCAGCAGGCTCGTCAGGGTGCCGCCGAGGGTGCTGATGGTGGCCTGCATGCCGCAGTGATTTTGCAGGGTAAATAAGTGAACCAGCGTGCCCCCGGGCGTATGGCCGAAGAGCACGGCCACCGGCGGCGAGGAGAGAGTAGTGGGCCGGGAAAAAGAAGCAACAGCCATGCAAGAAAGGTGGCGAAGAGAAACGATTGTGGAACAGAACGACAAGTGCCGGCCAGCCGCCGTGGCCATAGACTGCCATCGCACCAAAAATGGTGAGAATGTCAGCGACTTAGCGGCCCCATAGTACGGGATTGAGGTATTAATCGGCCAAACGAAGGCTATACCGGACCGCAAGGTAGGAGCTTTTATTGATTTGCGCAAACGTTTGCATAAGCGGTGCATTTGGGCGTGCTTTGCAAATAATAATGCCGTGTTATGCAATATTTGCACGACTCTTTGCATCCGCTGCAGTGGAATTTGCCCGTATTGCGGGCTGGCCATTGCTTCTTTCCGTTCTTTTCCGTGGCTAAGAAACGCGCCTCTATTACCGACCTCGCCCAGCAGCTCAACATCTCCGTTTCGACGGTGTCGCGGGCGCTCAATGGGCACAGCACCATCAGCGACGCTACTACCAAACGGGTAGTGGAGCTAGCCAATAAGCTTGGCTACCAGCCCAACAGCCTGGCGGCCGGGTTGCGCCGGGGCCGTAGCCGCATGCTGGGCGTCATCGTGCCGCACATCGACGGCAATTTCTTTTCGCAGGTGGTGAAGGGTATTGAAGCTGCGGCCAGCAAGGCCGGTTATCACGTCCTCATCTGCCAGTCGAACGAAGACGTGGCCCACGAGCGCGAGAACATCGAAACGATGATGAATGCGCAGGTGGAGGGCATCCTGGTGTCGCTGTCGCGCACGACACGGGAGTTCCGGCACTTCGAAAAAATCCGTAAGCGTGACATTCCGCTGGTTTTTTTCGACCGCATTCTCGAAGGGCACGACGTGAATGCCGTGGTGCTCGACGACCGTGCCGGCGGCTACCGCGCCACCAGGCACCTGCTGGAGCAGGGTTACCGCCGCATTGCGCATTTCGGCGGCCCGCAGCACCTCAACATCTACAAGCACCGCCGCCAGGGTTACGAAGATGCCCTGCGCGAGCACGGCCTGCCCGTGCTGGAAGAGCTGATTTATATCTGCGACATGAAAATGGAAGACGGCACCGACGGAATGAAGCAGCTGCTAGCCCTGCCCGAGCCGCCCGATGCCGTGTTCTCGGCCAGCGACTTTACGCTGGTGGGCGTGCTGGAAACGGTGAAGGAACGGGGGCTGCGCGTGCCGGAAGACATCGGCCTGGCCGGTTTCAGTAACGAATTGTTCTCGCGCCTGACGGAACCCAAGCTGACTTCCATCGACCAGCACTGCGAGCTGATGGGCCGCTCGGCCACTAAATTATTGCTGCAGATAATGGAGGAGCAGGGACAGCATTTTGCGCCGCGCCACATCGTGCTGCAGCCCGATTTGTTTGTGCGGGCGTCGTCGCAGCGGCAGGAGAAGCCGGGGAAGTAAGACTCAGGCGACATTATTAAACGCAAAAGAGCGGCCGATGAGGCCGCTCTTTTGCGTTTAAAGCAAATCGGTGAAGCATTATAGCAGCCCGCTCATAAACATGGGGGCAATGGTGCCCAGCGCAATGGTCAGCAGGGCCAGCACTATCAGCGTCAGGCGCTGCACGCCATCTACTTCGATGGGCGCCGAGGTTTCGTCGGCCGGCTGCAGGTACATGGCGATGACGGGCTTGAGGTAGTAGTAGATGCTCACCATGCTCATTACCACGGCGAACACCACGAGGCCGATGGCGCCGTGCTCAACGGCCGCCGCGAAGATGAAAAACTTGCCGAAGAAGCCGCCGGTGAGCGGAATGCCAGCCAGCGACAGCATGCTCACGGTGAGCGCGAAGGCCAGTAGCGGGTTTTGCTTGGCCAGGCCGTTGAGGCCGGCGTAGTCCTCGCGGCCGCGCTGGTCGCCCACCAGTTTGAGGACGCCGAAGGAGAGGACGGTGGCGATGGAATAAGACAGCGAGTAGAAGAAGATGCCGCTGGCAGCGGGCGAGCCGAACAGCTGACCATTAGTGCCTACCAAGCCGATGAGCAGGTAGCCGGCGTGCGACACGCTGGAGTAGGCCAGCATGCGCTTAGCGCTGGTCTGGGAGGCGGCGCCGATGTTGCCTAGCAGCAGCGTGAGGGCGCACATGGCGACGATGGTGGGCATCCAGAAGCCTTGGGCAGCGGGCAGGGCCTGGGCCAGCAGCTTGAGGAAGGCGGCGAAACCGGCCGTTTTGACCACCGTGCTCATGAAGGCGGTGAAGAAGGTGGGGGTGCCTTCGTACACGTCGGGCGTCCAGAAGTGGAAGGGGGCGGCGGAGACTTTGAAGCCGAGGCCGATAATCATCAGCAGGATGCCTATGTGGAGCATGGGCAGCAGGCTGGCGTTGGCGGGCTCGGCGACGGCGGTGCCGATGGCCGAGACGTGGAATGTGCCGGTGGCACCGTAGAGCAGTGCCATGCCGAAGAGCAGGATGCCGGTGGCGAAGGCGCCCATGAGGAAATACTTGAGGGCAGCTTCGTTGGAGCGGACATTACGCTTGTCGGAGCCGGCCAGCACGTACATGCTGATGCTGAGGATTTCGATGCCCACGAAGAGCATGATGAGGTGGTCGTAGCCAATCATCATGATGGCGCCGACGAGGGAGAACAGCAGCAGCGAGTAGTATTCGGCCAGATTGGGCTCGCCGGTCTTCACGTAGCTGCGCGAGAAGGGGATGAGCACCAGGGCCGTAAGCACCACAATGCCGGTGAAAGCCACCAAGTAGTTATCGACCACCAGCATGTTGTAGAACAGCGGGCTGCCCTGGTTCCAGTCGAGCAGGTTGACTCCGAACACGACCAGCAGCGCGAGCATGACCAGCGGCAGCAGCAGCTTGTTGGAGCGCAGGAACCCCAGGAACAAATTGATGATGCCGAAGACGGAGAGGAGAATAATGGAAGTCATGTTGTTTAGCTGTTAGCTAAGAGCGGCTAGCTGTTAGCTTTTTGGCTGAAGGCATTAGGAAGGAAGCTAACAGCTAACCGCTCTTAGCTAACCGCTCAGACTTAGCGGCCGGCCAGCGTGAGCAGCTGCTGGATGGCGGGCTCGGAGATGTGCAGGAAGGAGTTGGGAAACAGGCCCAGCCAGAACACCAGCGCGATGAGCGGCACCATGATGAGCAGCTCGCCGCCGGTGAGGTCGGTGATGGTTTCGGAGTGGGCGGAGTCGGGGCCGAGCATGACGCGCTGGAACATGCGCAGCAGGTACACGGCCGAGAAGATGATGGTGAGAGCCGCTACCGCGCCCAGCCAGGCGTTGTATTGATAGACGCCGGCCAGCAGCAGGAACTCGCCCACGAAGCCGCCGGTGAGGGGCAGGGCCACGGTGCTGAGCAGCATCACGAGGAAGCAGACGGTGAGCACCGGGGTGCGGCGGGTGAGGCCGCCGAGGTCGGCGATGAGGCGGGTGCCGGTGCGGCGTTCGAGGGCGTCGGCGATGAAGAACATGCCGACGACGTTGACGCCGTGGGCCAGCATCTGGACGACGGTGCCCTGCAGGCCGATTTGGGTGAGGGAGAAGAGGCCGGCGGCCATCAGGCCCACGTGCGAGAGCGAGGAATAAGCAATGAGGCGCTTGACGTCGCGCTGCCGGATGGCGATGATGGCGCCGTAGAGGATGCCGATGACGGCGAGAATCATGACGACTTTACCCCACTGGCTGACGCCGAGCGGCACGACAGGCAGCAGCCAGCGCATGGCCCCGTAAACGCCCATTTTCAGCATGATGCCGGAGAGCAGCATGGTAGCGGGCGTGGGCGACTCGGTGTAGGTGTCGGGCTGCCAGGTGTGGAAGGGGAAGATGGGCATCTTCACCGCGAAGGCCGCGAAAATCAGCCAGAACAGCCAGGATTGCTCGGCGGCGCTGAGCTTCAGGTTGTAGAACGCCGAGAGCTCGGAGGAGTGCAGGGCGAGGCTGCCGGTGGCGGGGCCGGTTTGCAGGTACAGGTACACGAAGCCGGCGAGCATAAAGAGCGAGCCGACGATGGTGTAGAGGAAAAACTTGAACGTGACCTGAATGCGCCGCTCGCTCTGGCCCCACACGCCGGCCAGGAAGTAGATGGGAATGAGGGCCACTTCCCAGAAGAAGTAGAACAGGAAGGCATCGAGCGAGGTGAAAACGCCGATAAGGCCGGTTTGCATGAACAGCACCAGGGCGTAGAAGGCCGAGGGGTTGTGGTAGTCGTGCTTGAAGGCCGTGAGCAGGATGATAGGCACCAGGAAGGTGGTGAGCAGCACCAGCAAGAGGCTGAGGCCGTCCATCCCGACGTGGAAATTGATGCCGAAGGAAGGAATCCAGGCGTAGTTGAGGTCGAAACCGGCGGCGCCCTGCAGCTTGTATTGCACGGCGGCGTAGGCCGCGAGGGCAAATTCGACGAGGGAAGCGCCGAGCGCCAGGGCGCGGGCGGTGCCTCCTTTGGTGAAATGCAGCAGCAAAGCGGCGGCCAAAGGAAGGAAAAGCAGTACAGCAGTCAGCATGAACGAGCGGGTTGGGCGCGTTGCGGGTAAGATGAGTCTACCCACGAATTAGGCTGCAAACTTACGCACTACG
Source organism: Hymenobacter aranciens (assembly GCF_030580865.1). GTDB lineage: Bacteria > Bacteroidota > Bacteroidia > Cytophagales > Hymenobacteraceae > Hymenobacter > Hymenobacter aranciens. The sequence continues at coordinate 113,218 of NZ_JAUQSY010000016.1, forward strand.
GGGTAAGGGTCCGAAATTGAAGAGAAATTAAGTGGTTGGAGCGCGGACTTCGTAAGTCTGCGAGTTGAATTGTTCAGACTCGCGGACTACAAAGTCCGCGCTACTTTGCGGGTGGCCAGCAGGCGGCCGCTGGCCTCGAGCCACTGGGCGGTGTAGAGGCCGGGGGCCAGCGCGGCCACCGACAGAGTGGTTTCGGGCGTTGGGGTGGGCTGGCGGCGGAGCTCGCGGCCCAGGGCATCGAGCAGGCGCACGGTGGCGGTGCCCGAGGGCTGGCGCAGGGTAAGAAAATCGGTGGCCGGGTTGGGAAAGGCCTGGAAGCTGGCCGGCGCCAGCGCCGCGGCCGTGGCCGTGGGGCGGCAGTAGAGGGCCATGATGCGCGTCCAGAGCTCGGTATCGAAGGAGGAGAGGGCGAGGCGGGGGGCGCCGGCCGACGCGCCCTGCCGGACGACGACGAGGCCGAGGCTGGGCACGACGTAGATTTTCTGGTCGTTCTTGCCGAGGGCGGCAATCATATCCGCCGGGGCCGAGGGCGTGAGCGGGCCGGGGAAGCTGACCTGCAGGCCCGGCAGGCGGTAGCTGGGCTGGCCGTTGAGCCACCAGAGGTAGCCGTAGCTGGGGTTGAGCGGCTGGGAGGGCGTGGTCATGGCCCGGAAGTAGGCGGTGTCGGTAAGGATGGGGGTGCCGTTCCAAGTGCCGCGGGCCAGGATGAAGAGGCCGAAGCGGGCCATCGAGCGGGCTTTGCTGAAATATACATCGTTGACCCACAGGCCAGTCATGCCGATGCGGTTGCCGAGGCGCTGGTTGGTGTAGGCGGAGATGCTGTTGGCGCCGCTGGCCTGCACCAGCACGTCCTGCAGGGTGCGGTAGGCGCCGGTGTGGTAGGCCCAGCGGCTGGCGGGCGGGGCGAGATAGAGCAGGCAGCCGGGGGTGGTGCTTTCGTTGTCGCAGGGGGCGGGGGGCGCATCCTGGAGGCCGCTGGTCATCGTGAGCTGGTGCTGGATGGTGATGCGGCCTTCCTGGGCGGGCGTGGCGTTGGTCCAGCCCCGGCCGAGGAAGCGGGAGGTGCTGTCGGTGAGGCGCAGGAGGCCATCCTGCTGGGCCAAGCCGACGAGGGTGGCGGTAAGGGACTTGCCGGCCGAGGCCCAGTAGTGCACCGAGTCGGCGGTGTAGGTGCCGTAGTAATGTTCGACTACCAGGCGGCCGTCTTTGAGGATGAGCAGGGCATCGGTGTGCTGGCGGCCGGCGTAGGCGAGCAGCGAGTCGAGGGGCGTTTGGCACCAGCCGAGGCTGGCGGGCGAAGTGGTGGCCCAGGTGGGGCCTGTGAGGGGCGGGAAGTAGAGGGGGGCGGTTTGGGCCGGGGCCAGCCGAGCCAGCCCGGGCAACAACAGGAAAAGCAGAAGTAGAGCGCGACGCATAAACCGTTTTTGAAAGCCAATGATAGAAGCCAGACCTTTGCGCGGCCGTAAGGTTTAATAGCTACCTAATGGTTTTTACTGGTGCCCATGACCATCCCCAAGCTCCGCGTAGCCCGCCCCACCGACAACCTGCCCGCCCTGCTGCCATTCTACTGCGCCGGGCTGGGTTTGCAGCAGCTCACCGCCTTCACGGCCCACAATGGCTTCGACGGCATCATGCTCGGCCACCCGCAGGCGCCTTACCACCTGGAGTTTACGCACCAGCCCGGCCACCGCGTCGGGCGGGCGCCCACGGCTGATAATCTGCTGGTTTTCTACCTGCCCGATGCCGCCGAGTGGCAGGCCGCCGTGCAGCGCATGGTGGCCGCCGGTTTCGCACCCGTGCCGGCTTACAATCCTTACTGGGACCAGCTGGGCCTCACTTTCGAAGACTCCGATGGCTACCGCGTGGTGCTGCAGCAGGCAGCCTGGGAGCTGTAACGGCTATTTCAGCACAAATCCCAGTCCCAGGCCCAGGCTCCAGAAGTTGCCGGAGTAGCCGTAGTCGGAATCCGAAGCGTCGTAGCGGTTTAGGTTGACGCCGTCGGAGGTGCTGCGGAGGCGGCTGAGGCTGGACGAAGCATCGAGCCGCAGCCGGGGATGAATAACCTGGCACTGGTAGCCGATGATGGCCGTGCCGCCGTAGCGGGTGATGTTTTCGCGGCCCTCGCGGTAGCGGTAGGTGTAGTAGAGGAGGCCGTCGGGGCCTAGGTCTTGGCCCCAGGTTTCGGCTTGGTAGCTTAGGCGGAGGCGGTAGTAATCAGCCTGCAGGCCGAAGTACAGGCCCGCCAGCATGGCGCCTTCGGCCCCCGAGTTGGGCACGTAGAAGCGGGTACCGAGGCTGAGGCCGTGGCCGCTGACTTGGTCGCCGGCTTCGCTGGCGACTTTCGAGACGGAGGCCGGCACGGTGCCCGAAAGCAGCCGGGGGGACAGCGTGAGACTGAACTGCCGGGCCAGCCGGTATTCGGCCTGCAGCTCGTAGGTAGCCTCAAACAATGGCACAACGGCCAGCTTGAGCGCCAGCCGGGCCGAATCGGGGGCTATCTGGGCGCGGGTGGGGGCCGGGCTCAGGGCCAGCAGCGTGGCCAGGAGCCCGGCCCCGCGCCGGATAAAACGCAGCTGGCTCATTAGTTGGGCACCACCGGAATGCGGCTGAGCTGGGTCAGGTTGCCGGCGCCGGCGGCGGTGTAGCGGTACTGGTAGAGGCCGTCGGCGCCGGTGATGAGCAGCACGCCGCGGTGGGCAATGACGTCGGTGGCGGCGAGGTTGAACGACTGGAGCAGGCGCAGGGTGGGGGCCTGGCTGGTATCGAAAACCTTGATGCCGTTGTCGCACACGAACAGCTGGGAGCTGTCGGCACCCAGGCCGTAGGGCTTGGTGAGGGGGTAGGACTGGGCCAGCTGCGGGCGGCTCAAATCCTGCAAATCCACCACGTCGAGCTGATTGAGGCCGCGCGTGCAGGGGCCGTCGTTGCGCAGGGTCACGTAAGCGTACTGGCCGGCCACCACCACGGGGTCGCAGCTGACGGCGTGGGTGTAGGTGCCCACTAAGCGCGGGGTGGCGGGCGTGGTATCGAAGACGAACATGCCCGTCTGGCTCCCGATGAAGAGGTAAGGCGCCTGGGGGAAGATGGTTTCGACGCCGGTGCCCACGCTCACGACCGGGCCGGGGGCGGGCGTGCTGGGGTTGCTCAAGTCGAAGGTGCGCAGGTGGGTTTCATCGACGGCGTAGAGGGTGTTGCCCATGATGGCGAAACGAGCCATGGAGCCGGCCTGGCCGCTGGGGTTGGCCGAGTTGCCGCCGACGGGCGAGGCCGAGTCGGCGCTGTTGCAGCCGCTGCTGCCGAGCAATAGCGTGAGGCCCAGCAGGCCGCTCAGGCGGGAGAAAAGATTGGCTGGCATGGCTTAGCGTTTGTCCCAGCCCACGATGACCGTGTTGGCGGGGCGGTTGGCGGGTTGATAGGCAGTGGGCAGGGGCATGCCGAGGATGGGCGGGCTGAGTTCGGGCAGGGCGTTGCGGGTGCGGCCGGCGACGCGCGCCTGGGCGGGGTCGCTGATGTCGAACGTTACCAGGTCGGGGCCGCTGTCGGCGTAAAGCAGCGAGCCGCGCACGGCCAGGTCCACGTTGCCAGGGATGCGCAGGAACTGCACGGCTTTGGGGTGGGCGGGGTCGGCGTTGTCGAAGATATGAATGCCCTGGTACTGCTCATTCACAAATAAGTAGCGGTTGCTGATGAAGATTTTGCCGGGGTGGTGCAGCGCCTGGGGCGGCAGCCCGACAGCAGCGCTTTCGAGCTGCTCGCGGGCCATGAGCCGGGGCACGTAGGACACGGACATAACCGGCGATATGGAGTCCGCATTGCCGATGCAGCCGGCCAGGGCCAGACTCAGGCAGAATAAGTAAAGTTGACGCATGGAGTTGATTTAAGGGAGCAGGCGCAACCGCAGCGGGGCGGCCAAACGGGCGCACTAAAGTACAAGGGTTTTGGGCAGGACCCGGCTCCGGCTAAAATGGTTGCAGAGCGGGTTGTCGAAGGCTTGGGGCGTACTTTTGGGCTGGCCTACTTTATTTGCTGATGCTTCAATCGTCCGTCCCGGTGGCGCGGCTGGCGCCCACGCCCAGCGGCTTTCTGCACCTCGGCAATGCGGTGAACTTCGTGCTCACTTGGCTGCTCACGCGCCGGGCCGGCGGCCGCCTGTACCTGCGCATCGACGACCTCGACCGCGCCCGCCTGCGCCGGCCGTACCTGGACAATATCTTCCGCGTTATCGACTGGCTGGGCATCGACTACGACCACGGCCCCAGCGGCCCCGACGACTTCTTGCGCCACTACTCGCAGCTGCTGCACCTGCCCGACTACAACGCCGTCCTGCGCCGCCTCAGCCAGCAGCCCGGGCTGGTGCAGGCCGACGTGCGCTCGCGCACCAATCCGCAGGCATCTGCGGTGCCGCTCGATACACCGGGTGCCGCCTGGCGCGTGCCGGTGCCGTCCGGCACCCAAATTCACTTCTCCGACGGCTGGCAGGGCTCGCTCACGGTGCCGCTGGCTGCGCAGCTGCCCGACTTTATCATCCGCAAAAAGGACGGCGTGGCGGCCTACCAGCTGGCCTCGGTGGTGGATGATTTGCGGCTCGGCACCACGCTCATCGTGCGCGGGCAGGACTTGCTGCCCAGCACCGCCGCCCAGCTCTGGCTGGCCGCGCAGCTAACTGAAACGGCGCTTTTTAATACGCCCCGGGTGCAATTCTTTCATCACCCGCTGTTGACGGATGGGCGGGGGCAGAAACTCAGTAAGTCGCAACAGCAGCCGCTGGACGCGGGCGTGCTGGGCGAGGCCGACGGCCAACGGGCCGTATTGGAATCGGTGGCCGGGTTGCTGGCGCTGCCCGCCGCCGCCGCCGAAAGCCTGGATACCTTGCAGCGGGCAATGCGCGGCGTGCAGCTGCCCGCCCGTTAGGCGCAGGGTGCGCTTCACCGCACTTCGCGCTTAAATTCCTCGGCCCAGTGGTCGGCCAGGCGGGTGGGTTCCGGCAGCTTATAGCCTTTCAGGCAGGCCAGGGTGAGCCGCGTGGCGGTGGCCTGGTCGCAGCGGTGGCCGGGGCTCACGAAGAGCGGCAGCACCTTGTCTTTGCTGCGGATTACCTGGCCGATGAGCTCGCCGGTCTTGGCATCGGTGAGGGGCTCTATATGGCCTTTTTCGGGGGCGGGCTCGGTGAATTTGCCAGTCAGCTTCTGCTTGGCCACGCCGAAGGTGGGCATATCGAGCAGCACGCCGAGGTGGGCCGCGATGCCCATGCGGCGCGGGTGGGCAATGCCGTGGCCATCCACCATAATCACGTCGGGCTTATGCTGGAGCTTGGCGAAGGCGTGAATGACGTTGGGTGCCTCGCGGAAGGAGAGAAAGCCGGGCACGTAGGGCATGTCCACGGGGCCGTAGTTGTACACCTTCTCCACCAGCTGCAGCGACGGAAATTCCAGCACCACGAACACCGACAAAATGGTGTCGGGCGTGGGAAACGACGAGTCGCAGCCCCCGATGAGGCGCGGCTCCTGCGGCAGGGGCTCGTGGCGCAGGCGCTGCCGCAGCTCCTGCTGCTGGGCGGTGAGCTGGCTTACCAGAATGGGGTCGGGCGGGGGGCCGGGCGGGCGGTAGTAAGCCATTTTTTTGAGTTATGAGTTAGAAATTATGAGTTTTGAGTTGGGGTGATGAGACATTTCGGCTAACCGCGCTAACAAGCCTGGGACTTCTACTTTGAAATTCGCCGCCGCGATGCCTGAGCAGGAGCAAGCTCGGCTATAGCATCTTCTGCCTTGGTGGGGCGTATACGCAACCAGGGTTTGCGGTTACCAACTCACAACTCATAATTCTCAACTCATAACTCAAAACATGGCCCACGCCGAGCAAACCGCCGCCGACGGCTCCGGCTCCTGGCTGGAGCGCCGCTACTTTGTCGACCTGGCCCGGCCGCGCCTGACGCCCCTGGAGCTGATGGCGCAGGTGCAGAGCGAGCTGCCGAAGTTCTCGCCCGAGCTGCTGGCCGACTTCGAGCGCAAGGGCGGCGCCAGCGGCCTGCTGCGGGTCGGCGACGAGTTTCACATTGCCATCCTGGGCCCCTGGAACGGCTGCGTGCGCGTGACCGAGGCCGGCCCCACGTCCTTCGAGTTCGTAACCCTGGAGGGCCACCCCGAGGCCGGTCACATCCGCTTCGAGGCCCATTACCTCGACGCCGCCCCCGATGTGCTGCGGTTCGAAATCAGCTCCCGGGCCCGCTCGCGCGATGGGCTGGTAGCCTTCGTGTACGACACGCTGGGCGGCGGCAAGCTGATGCAGGAGGCCACCTGGACCGAGTTCTGCCACCGCGTGGCCGAGGCGGCCGGCGGCCAGGCCCTGGGCCCGGTAACCGTCGAAACCCAGCATATTGACGAAGGCGGCCATTCCCAACAATCCCGCTCATGAGTCAGCCTACCACCGCCCCGCCGCTCTGGGAGCAGCACCGCGCCCAGCTCGACGCCTACACCCACGCCGACTACAACTACGACACCACCCGCCAGAACGAGTACAACGCCGAAAACGGCTGGCGCATCGACGACTACGCCACCGACCTGCCCGCCGAGGCGCCCGGTCCGCCCGCCGCGCACGGCTCCTTCGCCGCGGCCCAGGAGGTGCTGCGCCGCTACTCCTTCCCGCCCCCCGACCTTATCACCGGCATCTTCGCGCCCGACGGCCCGCTCGAAAAGCGCATCATGCTGCTGCGGGCGCAGTTTCTGGGCTTTAAATTCTGGTTTGGCGTGCGCGTGAGCGGCGTCACCAATGAGGCCAGTCGCGACACGCCCGCCGGCCCCGAGCGGGTGTGGGGCTACGGCTACCGCACCCTCGAAGGCCACTTCGAGCGCGGCCAGATTGATTTCACCATTCACAAAAACCTGGCAACCGGTACGGTGCAGTTCCGCGTCCACGCCATGTCGCAGACGGGCAGCATCCGCAATCCGTTCTACTGGCTGGGCTTCCGGCTGTTCGGGCGCATGTTGCAGCGCAAGTTTGCCCGCGAGTCGCTGAAGCGTATGCGGGCGCAGGTAGCGGAGCTGATAAAGTAGGAGGGAGGAGATGTGATAAAGTAGAAGCGGGGGAGGGCGCAACTCCCCTCCTTGGAAAGGAGGGGATGTTTTGCCGCAGGCAAAACGGGGGTGGTTCGCCCGTCCGCGCCGGCTGGGCTTTCGAATATTATTTGGGGCTCAGGCAGCACGACGCAGGAATCCAAAAGCAGAATTACTGCCTTGTTCTAACGGCGCGGACGGGCGAACCACCCCCGTTCGGCGCTCTTCGCGCCTCACATCCCCTCCTTTCCAAGGAGGGGAGCTTCGTTCTCTCATACCCCCAATTACTGCCGACTAAACAAATACGGGTCCTGCTCCAGCCCATCATTCACCCGGATTTCCAATGTCTTCACCGCCCCATTCTCCACCGCGAAGATGGCCGGAAAAATCCCATAAGCCGCGTTGGAGTAGGTGCAGCGGAACTGCTCACCGTCCATGTAGTCGAGCGTGGCTATGAGCTTGGGGTGGTGGCTGAAACGAATGAGCAGCTGCTGCTTGCCCTGCGCTGCTACCGTAATGGGGCCGTAGAGCGGGTGCTCGTAGCTGCCGGCGTAGGCCGCGAGCTTGCGGGGGAGCTTGTTCTTTTTGGCTACGCGGGTGGCCTGGGCGGCTATGTCGCGGGCGGTTTCGTCGCGGCCGGGCTGGCCCAGCTTGTAGAGTTGGCGGCTGCGGTCCACGTAGGGCACGCCCAGGTAGGCATCCAGCAGCTGGTAGCGCAGGGCTTCGAAAAAGCTCTGGTTGTCCTGGTTGGTGAGTACGGCCAGGCCCAGGCTTTCCTCGGGCACGAAGCAGACGTTGGTGACGAAGCCATTAGCGCCGCCGGTGTGCCAGTAGATTTGGCGGCCGTTGTAGTCGGCGGCGAATACGCCCAGGCCATAGGTGCGGAAATGGCTGGGAAAAATCGGCGATTTGCTGGTGCCGCTGAGGGTGTTGCCCTCGCGGGTGCGGCGCAGCGTGGCCCAGGGTAACACCCGTTGCCCCTGATACTTGCCGCTATCGAGCTGGAAGCGCAGCCAGTGGCCGAGGTCATTCACGTTCGACACCATACTGGCCGCCGGGCCGAAGTTATCGACCTCGTCAAACGGCACCCGGGTGAGTGGGCCGAAGGCGTTGGTGTAGGGCAGGGCCACGTTGGGCCGCTGGGCGGCGCCAGTGGTGAGGGGATAGGTGTTGCTCATGCCCAGCGGCGTGAGCAGGCGCTGCTGCACCCAGCTTTCCCAGGTCTGGCCGCTGTTCACGACGGGGATAATTTCGCCGGCCGCCAGGAAGCCGGCGTTGCAGTAGCCATAGTTCTGGCGGAAGGGCTGCGTGGGCTTCAGCAGCCGCACCCGCCGGATGATGTCGGCCCGGCTGAGGTTGGAATCCCAGAAGGTAAAGTCGCCCTGAAAAGTCTTGGTGCCCAGGCGGTGGCTCAGGATGTCGCGCACGCTCACCAGCCGGGTGCTGGTGGAGTCGTAGAGGCGGAAATCGGGCAGATACTTGCGCACCGGGTCATCGAGCTTCAGCTTGCCTTCCTCCTGCAATTGCGAGATGGCCGTGCCGGTGAAGAGCTTGGAATTGGAGGCGATGAGAAAGAGCGTATTGCCATCGACGGGCGCGGCCTTGCCTGCTTCCTTGGTGCCAAAGCCCTGGCTGACGACCACCTGACCGTCCTTCACCACCGTCACGGCCAGGCCGGGGATGTTCCAGAGCTTGAGGCCGCGCTGCACGTAGCTGGCGAGGCTGTCGCGCACGAAAGCGGCACCATTGGCGGAGGGGTTCTGGGCAACAACGGGGGCGGCGGGCAGCGCCAGTAGCCCCAGCAACAGGGGCCGACGAAGAGACGAGTAATTCATACCCGAAAGGTAACGCCTGTCTGTCATGCTGACGAAGGAAGCATCCTCTCAGGGCAGAACAACTTAATTACTGCGTCGTTCGAGCTTGATAGGATGCTTCGCTGCGTTCAGCATGACAGTCGATGCCGTAAGTTTGACTTCCTATGCCCCGCCACCCGATTACCGACTTCCTCGGCACCACCGCCGGCCCCATCCTTGACGTGCGCGCCCCGGCCGAATACGCCCAGGGCCACATCCCCGGCGCCATCAGCCTGCCACTGTTCACGGATGAGGAGCGCGCCCGCATCGGCACGATGTACAAGCAGGTGAGCCCCGACAAAGCCGTGCTGCTGGGCCTCGATTTCTTCGGCCCCAAGCTGCGCACGATGGCCGAACAGGCCCGCCAACTCGCTCCCGGCCAGGAGGTGCGCCTACACTGCTGGCGCGGCGGCATGCGCAGCGGCGCCGTGCAGTGGCTGCTGGAACTGGCGGGCCTGCAAGTCAACTTGCTCGACAAAGGCTACAAAGACTACCGCCAGTGGGTGCTGGCCGAACTGGCCGCCCCGCGCCAGCTGCGCGTGCTGGGCGGCGCCACCGGCAGCGGCAAAACCGCCGTGCTCCACGCCCTGGCTGCCCAGGGCCAGCCCGTGCTCGACCTCGAGCAGCTAGCCCACCACCAGGGCTCGGCCTTCGGCGGACTGGGCCAGCCGCCGCAGCCCACTCAGGAGCAGTTCGAAAACAACCTCGCCGCCGCCCTGGCCGCTTTGCCCACCGACCAACCCATCTGGGTAGAGGACGAAAGCCGCACCATCGGCAGCGTGCACCTGCCCGCCGCCCTCTACGCTCAGATGCAGGCCGCCCCGCTGCTGGTGCTCGACGTGCCCCGCGCCGCTCGCGTGGCCTACCTCGCTGCCGACTACGGCCGCTACGATGCCGGGGCCCTGGCCGCGGCCGTGCTGAAGCTGCGCAAGCGGCTGGGCGGACTGGTGACCAAAGAGGCGCTGGGCGCTATTGCCGAGGAGGATATTCCGAAGATGGTGGAGTTGGTGCTGGGGTATTATGACAAGACGTATGCGTATGGACTGGAGGGGCGCCAGGCTGTGACGGTAGTGGCTGAGGGGACCGATGCGGTAGCTAATGCGGCGCTGGTGAGGCAAGCTGCCATCCAATGAAAGTGAAGCTGCGCAGGACTGAACCCCAACGGGGTTCCATAATCTAGTTCAGGGTTGGCGCAGCCTACCCTGGATTGTTTGAGAAGCCAACGGATGAACCCCAACGGGGTTCCGTAGACTCTCCCGGTAAGCTACGGAACCCCGTTGGGGTTCTTCGTACGGGAGCTTTCTTTGTCCCAGGGTAGGCTCCGCCAACCCTGGGCTAGGTTACGAAACCCCGTTGGGGTTTGCCCACACTACCCGCATGTCGCCGCTTTAGCTTGGCTGACTCTTGGTTGGGGCTGATTAACTGCTAACGATTTAACCCATGAATCCCGAAACCACCTCCACCCCCGAAATCCGCCTCACCCAATACTCCCACGGCGCGGGCTGCGGCTGCAAAATCGCGCCCGGTGTGCTCGATAAAATCCTGCACAGCAACCTGCCGCAACCCAACTACGAAAACCTGCTGGTGGGCAACGGCAGCCGCGACGATGCCGCCGTGTACCGCCTGCCGGGCCCGGATGGCCAGTGCGTCATCAGCACCACCGACTTCTTCATGCCCATCGTCGACGATGCCTTCGACTTCGGGCGCATCGCCTCGGCCAATGCCATTTCCGACGTGTATGCCATGGGCGGGCGGCCGCTGCTGGCCATTGCCGTGCTGGGCTGGCCCATCGACAAGCTGGCCCCCGAGGTGGCGGCCCGCGTCACGGAAGGCGCCCGCGCCATCTGCGCCGAGGCGGGCATCCCGCTGGCCGGCGGCCATAGCATCGACTCGCCCGAGCCCATTTTCGGGCTGGCCGTGACGGGTTTGGTTAATGAATCCAACCTCAAGCGCAACGACACGGCCACCGCCGGCAGCCGCCTCTACCTCACCAAGCCGCTGGGCGTGGGCATCCTCAGCACCGCCCAGAAGCGCGGCCTGCTCAGCCCCGCCGATGCCGACGTAGCCCCGGCCCAGATGCGCCAGCTCAACAAGATAGGCGCCGAGCTGGGCGCCATCGCCGGCATCACGGCCATGACCGACGTCACCGGCTTCGGCCTGCTCGGCCACCTGGCCGAGGTGTGCGAAGGCAGCCGCCTGCAGGCCGTCATCGACTACTCCCGGGTGCCGCGCATTGCCGCGGCCGACACGTACTTGCAGCAAGGCGCCGTGCCCGGCGGCACCATACGCAACTTCCAGAGCTACGGCCACAAAGTGAGCGAGCTAACGGCCGAGCAGAAACACTACCTCTGCGACCCCCAGACCTCGGGTGGCCTGCTGGTGTGCGTGACGCCCGGCCCGGCCGAGGACGAGGCGCGGGCCCTGTTTGCCCGGCATGGGCTGGTGCTGGAGTCGTTTGGGGAACTGCGGGCGTATGTGGCGGGGGAGCCGTGGATTGTGGTGGAGTAACGTTGCACCTACGTGCAGTTATCAGGCTCGTATGGCCACACAATCATGTCTTCATCGAACTCTTCCTCATCGTCAGCAGGAGGATATTCTAAGGAGATGTAACTCTTATATGCCTGGGTAATTTCTCTGATTTCCTTTTCTATCGCGTGAGCTTGGGAATAATTGTCGCCCCAATCCGTGATAGAAATCCCAAATACCACCTTTGCGTCGTAGGTGAATTTGATAATAACGGTCTTGATATCGGAACGTAGTGCGACCTGCGTGTAGAAATTGAAGCCGTGGGTTGGATTACGCTCGGCGTAGTCCGTTAATTCGGCGATGGAATGTATGTCAAGCTCAACCATTGGGACAGTCGGATATTTCTCACGAGGCCAGACCTGTAAGAATGTATCTGTCAGTGGCTCGAGGCCCGCGCGCCAGCAGAAACGAGCCAGAAAACGCTCGACAGTAGCCGAGTTGCGCTCCAGCGAAAGGCCATAGATGTCGTAAAACATACTACACCACGCGCATCATCGAATCGACGGCGGCCGTGGCCGAGGTGTGCTGCACCAGCGGCCACAAATCCTGCATGCCGTTGAAATGCAGGTACACGCGGGCCGTGGTCAGCACATCTTTCTCGCAGTAGGTTTTGATGCGGGCCAGGTCTTTCTCGACCCAGTAGGTGTGGCCCACCTGCGAGCCGTCGATGTCGTCTTTAGGGGAGGGGATGTTGAAGACCCCCGCCAGCAGCGGCAGGCTGATGAAGCCCTTGTTGTCGCCGAACTTCCAGAGGTCCATCGTGTCGAGCAGGTGGGGCAGTTCCCAGGGCTTGAAGCCGGCCACGTCGAGCATGGGCGGGATGCTCTGGCCGCAGATGAGCATGCGGCGGCCCAGGTAGCCGTAGTCGAACTCGCGGCCGTTGTGGGCGCAGAGGAAGTGGCCGTCGGGCGTGGCGGCTTCCAGCTTGGCGTAGCGGGCCGGGCCGTAGGGCTGGTAGCGGTCCAGAAACTGCCGGAAGCCGCGCAGCACCACGCACTCATCGTCGTCGGCAAAGGACTTGGTGCGGAACTCCAGGGTATTGTCGGGCAGGTAGCGGAAGAAGCCCACCGAGATGCACACAATCTTGCCGAACTCGGCGTAGAGGCCGGCGTTGGGGTAGAGCTCGGCGTGGGTCTGGCCGGCTTCGAGCTCCTTGGAGTGCCGTTTCGAGCAGAATTTCTCCCACAGCAGCGAATGCACCTCCGACAGCTCGCCGTGCGTGGCGTGGCCCGACACGGTTTCAATGTCCACAAAGAAGATGCGGTTGAGGTTGACGTGGCGGAGGATGTTCATGGCCGGCGGAGTGTTACGAAAAAGTAAAGATAAGCGCAGGGCCGCATCGGCGCAAACCAGGCCGGCCCCGGCCCGCAACCAGCAAACGGCGCGTACTTTCGCGGCCATGTTATTCAGCTTCGGCCTGCGCAGCTCCTTACTGCTGCCCTTCGTGATGCCCGGCCTGGTGGCGGCGCTGTGGCTGCTGGGGCGGGGATGGCGGCGCGGCACCCCCACCGACGGGCTGCTGGCCCTGCTCATCCTGCTGCCCACGCTGAACGTGGCGCAGTGGATGCTGGGCTACGCCGGCTGGTACGACAGTCACGACGGCTACTCCACCACCATGTTTTACGTGCCCTGGCAGCTGGGACTGGCCCTGGGCCCGGCATACTATCTGTATTTCCGCAGCCTCACCAATCAGGAATTCCGGCTGCGGCCGCTGCGGCGGCACCTGGGGCCGGGCCTGGCGCAGCTGGCCTTGTTCGGGGCCGCCGCCCTCTACGACCTGCTTTGGCTGCGCGGCCTGCGCGGGCAGCCCCTGCCGGAGCACTACGGCACCAAAGGGCCCGCCGCCGTGGCCCTCGATGCCCTGAGCACGCCGCTGGCGCTGCTGGGCTACGCGCTGCTGCTGGGCTACGGCCTGCGCATGCTGGCCGACTACCGCCGCTACCGCCGCTACCTCGACGACAACTTCTCGGACCCCGAGCGGCTGCGCTTCTCGGGCCTGCGCCAGCTGCTGCTGCTGCAGCTCACCTGGCTGGGGTTGAATCTGCTCTATACCGGCTTGGATGCCGTGCTGGGGCCGTTCAGCTACGACGAAGCCTGGAACTTCTTCGCCCTGCGCGGCGGGCTGATTTACGGGCTCATCGTGGTGGGCATTCAGGCCAACTACGCCGCCGCCAGCAGCCCGCTGCGCTTCGATGCCGCCCCGGCCCCCGTGCCGCCGGCGGCGGAGCTGCCGCCCGTTGTGCTGGCGGTGGAGGCCGCGCCGGCGGCCGCTGCGGCGGCCCTTGCGCCGGCTCCCGTTGCCGCCGCCGAGCTAACGCCCGAGCTGCTGGCCCTGCGCGAAAAGCTGCTGACTTTAATGGCCACCGAGCAGCCCTGGCTGGAGCCCGAGCTCAGCCTGACCGAGCTCGCGCACCGCCTCAAAGCGGCCCCGGCCCAGCTCTCGCGCACCATCAACGCGGGCTGCGGACAAAACTTCAACGACTTCGTGAACAGCTACCGGGTGCGGGCCGCCGCCGCCCGGCTGGCCGACCCGCGCTTTGCCCACTACTCGCTGATTGGCGTGGCGCTGGATTGTGGTTTCAATTCTAAATCAACCTTTAACCGGGTGTTCAAGAAGCTAATGGGCCACCCGCCCAACGAGGTGGCGCGGCCCAAATCATAACTTGGGACGTCCCAATTCGGGATATGGGGCGACGGGCGTGGGCTGGAAAAAGACCTTTGGGCCATTCTTTTTCCTCACCCCCATTACCCATGAAAAACCTCCTCCTTGCCGCCCTCGCCAGCCTGAGCCTGGCGGCGGCCCCCGCCACCCTCCACTCGCACCTGCTCATCGATGCGGGCAAACAGTTTCTGCTGGGCGGCGGCCAGCCCGGCGCCTTCACCGTGCAGGGCCGGAACGTGGGCCCCGTGCCGGTAGCAGTGCGCGAAGAGCCCCGCACAGGGCCAGCCATTGGGCGCGGCACGCTGGCCCCCGGCGCCACCGCCCGCCTGAAGTTTGCGGCCGGCTCCACCGCCCGGCTTATCAACCTGGGAACGAAGCAGGCCGTGCTGGAGCTGGACGTGACCGGCGACACCGGGCAGCTGCGCATGACCTACGAACCCGCCCAGCGCTAACCGGCCATGTCAAATAAAATAATCTGGCCAAAGGCAACGTTTGACCGTGCCCCAGCATCCATAGCCCGAATTTCGCTGCTTTACTCCTTCATCATGCGCCTAACTTCTATCTGCTCACTGCTGCTTTTGGCGCTACTGCTGGCCTCCTGGCCGATGTCCTCTCACGCTCAAGGCACCGCCACGGCCGCGCCGGTGGCTTCGCTGGGCAGCATCAGCGGCGTGGTGCTCGATTCATTGAAAAAGGAGCCCGTGCCCTACGCCACCGTGGCCCTGCTGCCCGCCGCCACTACCGACAACACGCCCGTGACCGGCGTGGCCGCCGATGAGCAGGGCCGCTTCAGCATCAGTAAAGTAGCGGCCGGTAACTACCGCCTGCAAATCAGCTTCGTCGGCTTCACTACGCAAAGTCGCAATATCACCGTAAGCGCCGGCGACGACACCAAGGTGGGCTCCATCCGGCTGGCCGGGGCCACCCAGCAACTGGGCGAAGCCGTGGTAGTGGGCACCAAGCCAGTGGTGGAAGTGCGCCCCGACCGCCTCGTGTACAACGCCGCCCAGGACGCCACCAACGCCGGCGGCAACGCCCAGGACGTGCTGCGCAAAGCCCCCCTGCTGGCCGTCGACGGCGAAGGTAACGTGACCATGCGCGGCTCGGCCAATTTCAAGGTGCTGATTAATAATAAGCCCTCGCCCACCATGGCGGCGAACCTCAAGGATGCCCTAAAAAGCATTCCGGCCGAAAACATTCAGAGCGTGGAGGTCATCACCACGCCGCCGGCCAAGTACGACGGCGAAGGCACGGCGGGCATCATCAACATCGTGCTGAAAAAGGGCGTGAACCAGAAGCTGAACGGCAACGTGAATGCCTTCGGCGGCAACCGCAACCGGGGCCTGGAGGCCGGACTGAACTTCCGGCAGGGCAAGTTTGGCTTCACCTCGTCGGCCAGCGTGGGCAACTGGTACAACCCCATGGAGTTCCAGCGCAACCGCACCAGCTTCGACGCCGCCGGCAACCTGCAAAGCCGCGTGACGCAGCGCAGCGAAGGCGACAATCAAGGCGGCTGGCAGTACGTGACGATGGGCCTCGACTTCGACCCTGCCGAGCACCACAGCTTCAGCCTGGCCGGCACCTTCAACCACTATGCCGGCGACAACAAGCAAACCCCGCTCAACCAGACCGTGCTGGCTGATGGCACGGGCAGCCTCTTCAGCCGACGCGCCGTCAATGTATTTAGCGGCACCAACGCCGACCTGACCGCCACTTACACGCGCACCTTTAAGCAGCCCCGCCGCGAGTGGAGCGTGCTAGGCCAGTATTCGACCAACGGCAGCACCTTCGGCTACGATTTCGACCAGTATTACAACCGCTTGCCCGATGCCCTGACAGGCCGCCCCGACTACACCGAGCGCAGCCGCGGCCGCCAGCCCGGCCACGAAATCACCCTGCAAACCGACTACGTGCAGCCCCTGGGCAAAGACCAGACGCTGGAATTTGGCGCCAAAGCCATTTTCCGCAACACCGGCTCCAACGCCGACGTGGACACGCTCACGGCGGCCACCGATACTGGTTTTGGCCGCTCGCTACGCCGGGCCACCGACTTCGATTACGACCAGAACGTGCAGGCGCTTTACGGTATCTACTCCTTTAAGCTGGGCAAGAAGCTGAACCTGAGCCTGGGCACCCGCGCCGAGCGCACCGACCTGAAAGCCAACTTCCGCACCACCGAAACCGGCTTTGCCCGTGACTTTATCTCGGTATTGCCCAACGGCAGCGCGCAATACGCCTTCAACGACACCACCAGCGTGCGCGCGGCCTACAGCCGCCGCATCACCCGGCCGTACATCGACTTCCTCAACCCCTTCGTCAACCGCGCCGACCCATCGAACATCAACTACGGCAACCCCAACCTCGACCCCGAGCTAACGGACTCCTACGAACTGAGCTACAATACGATGGTCAAGAGTGTGTCGCTGAATATGTCGCTGTCGGCCCGCCGTACCAACAATGCCATTGAGCAGGTCACCATTCCTTCCGACTCGGCGGGCGTGACGGAAAGCACTTTCCGCAACGTGGCGGCCAACGCTTACTACCAGTTCAACGTGTATTTCTCGGCCAAGCCCCTGCCCAAGTGGGACATCAGCGGCGGGCCCGACGTGCAGTACATCACCCGCCGCAGCCCGGCGCTGGGCATTCGCCGCGAGGGTTTCACTGGCGGCCTCAACCTGAACAGCTCCTACCGCCTGCCCAAAGATTTTACCCTCAGTGCCTTCGCCTTCGGCTCGTTGCCGATGCCCGATTTGCAGGGCCGCGGCCCCGCCAACCTGTTCTACGGCTTTGCGGTGAAAAAGCAGCTGCTCAAGAAGAAGGCCGACCTGACGCTGAACGTGGCCAACCCCTTCAACAGCTACTGGGCTTATCAAAACCGTCTCGATACGCCTTTCTTCAGCGAAAACAACGAGTTTCGAGCGTACCAGCGCAGCTTTCGGGTGTCGTTCAACTACCGCTTCGGGCAAGAGCAGCAAGGCAAGCAGCGCAAGCAGATTCGCAACGACGACGTGAAGGGCGGCGGCGGCCGCCAGGGCGGTGGACAGTAGCGCACCCCACCCCCCAGCCCCCTCCCCTTCGGGAGAGGGGGAGCCAATCATGCGCAGTATTGTTTTCAATTGAAAATCGTCAGGCTCCCCCTCTCCCGAAGGGGAGGGGGCTGGGGTTACTTCAACGCCCGCAGCACGTCCTGCCGGTAGGTGTTGCCCACCGGCACCTCGGCGCCGCCTACGCGCAGCACGTTGCCTCTCAGGCGCTCCACGCTGGCCAGATTCACCAGGTACGACTTGTGGACGCGCAGAAACCGGGCGCTGGCCAGCTGGCTTTCCATCTGCTTCATCGTCTCGGCGGTGAGCAGCACGCGGCCCGAGGCCAGGTGGCACTTCACGAAATTGCCGTAGCCTTCCACGAAGCACAAATCGGCCAGCCGCACCCGCTCGGTGCCGGCGTCGGTCTTCAGGAAAATAGAATCGGTAGCGGGCTCGGCGGGAGTGGGGGTGGGCACTGGTAGAGCCGGCGCAACTGCCGGGGCCGGGGTCGCAATATGGCCCGCGTGCAGCCGGTTGATGGTTTTAATAAACCGCTCAAATCGAATGGGCTTCAGCAGGTAGTCAACCACGCCAAGGTCGAACGCATCGAGGGCGTGGGCGGCGTGGGCGGTGCAGAGCACTACGGCCGGCGGCTGCGGCAGGGCGCGCAGCAGCTCCAGGCCAGTGAGCTCGGGCATGTCCACGTCCAGAAACAGCACGTCGACGGGTGTAGTCTGCAAAAACGTGAGGGCCTCGATGGCCCCGTAGCAGCTGCCGGCCCAGATGGCCAGGGCGGGCAGCCGGTCGAGGTACGTCCGCATGACGGTGTGGGCCAGCGGTTCATCATCAACCAGTAGACAGCGGAGCGGAGCGGGCATTGGAATTAAAAATTATGAATTAAAAATTAAAAATTGATTCCCAACACCCAACACCCAACACCCAACACCCAACACCCAATACCCAACGCCCAACGCCCAACACCCAACACCCAACACCCAACACCCAACAATCAGCTTTACAGTACCAGCGCTAGCGTAGCCTGGTAATGTGCTTCGGTAGCCTCTACCGTAAACTGGTGCCGATTTCCGGGATAAAACTGGTCCAGCCGCGCCCGCAAGTTAGGCAGCCCCAGGCCCGAGGGCGCGGGGCGGAAGTGCGGCGGCACGCTGTTGTCGGTGCGCAGGGTGAGGCCCACGTCGCTCTGGCTGAGTTGAATGCGAATGGTATTTTCGCCGCTGGGGCCGATGGCGTGCTTGAAGCAGTTTTCTACTAAGGGCAGCAGCAGCAGCGGGGCCAGCGGGCGGTCGGGGTAGGGGAGGTCGGTGGTGAATTCGACCTGGGTGTTGCTGCGCAGGCGCAGTTTTTCGAGGCCGATGTAGTTGGCCAGATATTCGGCCTCTGTCCCCACGGTCACGGTGTTTTGGCGCGAGCTGTCGAGCTGGTAGCGCATGAGGCCGGCCAGCTGCAGCAGCGCCTCGGGCATTTGCGCGGGGGCGGTGAGGCTGAGGCCGTAGAGGTTGTTGAGGGTATTGAACAGGAAGTGCTGGTTGACCTGCGCCTTGAGCAGGCTGAGCTCGGTTTCGAGCTGCAGGGCGCGGAGCTTTTGCATCTGGAAATGACTGATGATGCCGCGGCGGGTGTAGCGGATAACCGTGGTAACCAACAGGGCGAAGAGAATACCGGTGGACGCATTTGCAAAATCGGACAGGTCATACACTTCGTCGTTGCCAATGACCGTGATGCGCGGCGAGTCGAAAAAGGCATCGAGCAGGGTGCCAAACAGCACGATGCCCAGCGTGGCCAGCGCGTAGCGGCCGTAGCGGCGCTGCTCCAGCAAGCGGCCCAGTACCCAGAAATGCAAGTAGATGGGCACGGCCAGCAGCGCCAGGTGCAGCGGGATGCTGCGCAGCATTTCCTCGGCTTTGGCCGCCGGCAGCACCGCCAGAAACATCGCCGCGATGATGCTTACCAGCAGCAGCCAGCCCAGCAGGTGCCGCAGCACCCGGTTTCGCCAAAAACGATTGATTTTCATGCTGCAAAAGTATTGCCGGGTTCCCGCTGGCCGCAAACTGAAATGACGAACCGCGTTGGTCCGCCGGGAGTGGGCGTTGGTCATTTTCTGCCGCGTAAAGGTCACTAAAAATAGCGCATGCCGCGCCGGCTTCAGACCTTTGAGCCATCAAACCAACGCACCTGTTTTGCTTCTCACTATGAAGATTCATCTGTCCCTCGTGCTGCTGCGCTCCGTTAGCTATGTGCTGCTGCGCTCCGTTAGCTATATGCTGCTGGCCAGCCTGCTGCTTGCTACGGCCGCCCTGGCCCAGCCCACCGCCCCGCTCAGCGGCACCGTGATTGATGCCCGCACGCAATTGCCCGTGCCGTTTGCCACGCTGGCCGTGCCCGGCCGCCCGGGCGGCACGGTATCAAACATCGAAGGCAGCTTCCGGCTGGAACTGCCCGCCGGCACCGATAGCGTGCGGGTGCAGGCCCTGGGCTACGCCCCGCTCACGCTGGCCGCCCGGGCGCTGCCCATGCCGCTCATCCTGCGCCTGCAGCCCCAGAGCTATACCCTGCAGGAAGTGGTGGTGACGGCCCTGAAGCCCGACGCCCTGCTGCGGCAGGCCGTGCGCAACACGACGGCCCGGCTGGCCAGCCCGTTGGGTTTGCAGGCCTACTACCGCGAGTTTACCAACTACAACGGCCAGGTAGCCAAGTTTGCCGATGCGCTGGTGGACTACTACATCGAAGGCAACCCGCGCCGGCCGCGCAGCCCGCAGGTGCAGGCGCGGGTGCAGCAGTCGCGCGCCGGCCAGCTGGCGCTGAGCAAGCAGGATGCGGCGGCAGCCATTCCCAACCCGGTGAGCGTGGATAAAATAGGGGCCTTTTATGACCCGCTCTACCACAATCCTTTCCTCGACAGCACGAAGTTCAAGCTCTACACCTACGTGCTGCTCGAAACGCCCGCCGGTGCGGCCGAAGCGCCCTACTACGAAGTGCGCTGCACCCCCGCCACCCACGAGCAGGACCACCTGCGCCAGGCCATTGTGCGCATCGACCGCCGCACGCTCACCATTCAGCATATCGAGAGTGAGGTGCCGAAAAACTTACAGCAGTACCTGTTCGGCCTCAGCCTGTTTGGCACCAAGGCCCAGCTCACGCAATACCGCCAGCGCACCGATTACCGCGAGCACAACGGCCGGCTCTACCCCAGCTTCGTGCGTTTTGAGTACTTCATGGATGTGACCAAGGACGGCGTGCTGACGCGCTACGCCTTCACGAGCGACATGCTGGTGCGCAGCTTGTTGAACAACCCCGCGCCCATTCCCCGCAAGGAGCAGTACGACGGCACGCTCTACCAGCGCGGCACCAGCTACCAGCGGCCCTACTGGAATGAGGGCAACGTGGTAGCCGCCACCGCCGCCGAGGAAGCCGCCATCAAGGCCCTGGAAACCGGCAAGTAAGCGCCCGCTCATCTTACGAATAACTCCCAAGAAAGCCCGCTGGCCGGCGCCTTCTGGGCAACTATGTCCGCTGAAGTCGCATCAAGCGCCCAACTCGCTGGCCGGCTACTGATTTGTCTTACTGTCTTTTCAACCTTCACCATGCTGAAAAAACTAACCTCCGTTCTTTTCGCCGCCGTCTGCGGCCTGAGCACCCTGCTGGCCGGCGCTCAAACCACTGCGCCCGCTGCTGCTCACCACGTCTGCGGTACCGAGGTGGTGCAGGAGCGCTACCTGGCCCAACACCCCGAGGCCCGCGCTGCCCAGCACGCGCTCTACCAGCGCCTGGCAACGATGGGCGCGGCGCAACAGCGCAGCACCACGGCGGCGGCCGATGTGACCATTCCGGTGGTCGTCCACGTCATTCATGCCGATGGGGCCGATAACATTTCGGATGCCCAGATTGCCTCGGCCATTGAGCTGCTCAACATTGATTACCAGAAGCAGAACGCCGACACGGCCAGCACTAGCCCGCTGTTTCAGCCGCTGGCGGCGGCCGTTGGCTTCCGGTTTCGGCTGGCCCGGCTGGACCCCAGCGGCGGCTGCACCACGGGCATCACCCGGCACTACGCCCCGGGGCTGGTGGTGGATGATTTCTCGGGCCGCCTGCAAAACCTCGTGAGCTGGGACACGCAGCGCTACCTCAACATCTGGGTGGTGAATGCCATTGTAGTGCCAGGCCTGAGCGGCACCATCGGCGGCTACTCGCCTTTGCCCCAGATGGCGGCGGGCCCGATGGATGGCCTGGTGGTGCGCCACGACTACTTCGGCAACTTGGGCACCAGTAGCCCGGCCAACGCCCTGCGGCGCGTGGCCACCCACGAAATTGGCCACCACTTTGGCCTGCTGCACACCTGGGGCAGCAGCTACGTGAGCAGCGGCAATTGCACCGACACCGACTACGTGGCCGACACCCCGCCCACCGATGGCAGTACCACTTGCAACCTGACGTATGCGCCCTGCGGCCCGGTAACCAACGTGCAGAATTACATGGACTACTCGGGTTGCTCCACCATGTTTACCCAGGGCCAGCGCACGCTGATGCGCAACGTGCTCCAGACCATACGCACCCAGGTTGCGACCCCCGCCAACCTGCTGGCTACCGGCACCAACGATGGCTACGTAGCCCCGGCCTGCCCGCCGGTGGCGCAGTTCTACCCCAGCCAGACGGTGCTGTGCGAGAACGCGGCCGTGACGTTTCACGACCAGTCGTACAACGTGGCGCCCGGCACGGCCCTCACGTACAGCTGGTCGTTCCCGGGCGGCACGCCGGCCACTTCCACCGCCGCCGCACCCACGGTAACCTACCCCACGGCCGGCTTCTACGACGTGAGCCTGACAGTGAGCAACGCATTGGGCAGCAGCGCTCCCACTACCTTCAGCCAGCTCATCCAGGTAAGCGGCGCCAGCTCGGGCGAAGTGGCCCCGCTGGCCGAGTCGTTTGAGCCCTACACCACTTTCCCCAACTACTACCCGGCCCCCACGCAGCGCAACTACGCCACGCGCTTCGAAAGCGCGACCAACCAGGCGCCCGGCAACGGCTGGGTGCGCCGCCAGGCCTCGGCCACCGTGGCGGCCGCCGATGGCAGTGCCTACCTCTGGGTGCCCAACCGCGCCCTCACCGGCGGCTTCGGCACGGCCACCAGCACGCTCATCACGCCCAACATCGACCTGCGCGCCCTCAACAACCCGGTGCTGAGCTTCAGTGAATTCTACGGTGCGGCCTCGGCCGCCGCCAACGTGGCGCTGACCGTGGCCGTCAGTCTCGACTGCGGCACCACCTGGACCGACGTGGCCACTTACGACAACGCGCAGCTCAACCTGACCGGTACCGCCTACTCGCGCAACGCCGCCCCGGCCACGCCCGCCGACTGGCGCAGGCTGCAGCTGCCCATTGCGCCCGCCTACCGCCAGAGCCCCCACTTCAAAGTGCGCTTCACCGCCACCCACGATGCCGCCGTGGCCGACAACCCGCTATACTTCGACAAGCTAAACATCTGCGAGGTGCTGAGTACGCAGGCGGCCCTGGCGCAGCGCAGCATCCGCGTATTCCCCAACCCACTCACTGCCGCAACCGCCGTGCAGTTCGACCTGCCCACTAGCGCCCAGGTGCAGGTGAGTCTCACCGATTTGCTGGGCCGTGAGGTGCTGCGCCTGCCCGGCCGCCGCTACCCGGCGGGCGCTTCGGTACTGCCGCTGGGGGCGGCAGCGAGCACGCTCCGGCCGGGCCTCTACGTGCTGCGCCTGAGCCTCGATAGCGAAACCTACAGCACGAAGCTGACCGTGGAGTAGTGACTTGTTAAAATTTCAAGGCAAACGGAAGCTAACGCAAGGCAAATGACTGCTATTTGCCTTGCGTTAGCTTCCGTTTGCTTTGTGTTTGGTGTAAACACAATTGAGTTTACGCCAAACACGATTGAGTTTACGCCAAACACGATTGAGTTTGCATCAAACACAATTGAGTTTATGTCAAACTGCTTTGTGTTTGTGCCAAATCATCTTAAATACCAGGTGCTATTACGACTGCCGTAGTCTTTCACAATCATTGTTGCGGCACAAAATCATTAGGCAAGCGCTACCTTACGGGCAACTATAGCCCTGCCGGCTGCATCATTCGCCCGGCTATTTCTCTACGCTTTTACACCTTCTCACCTCACCTATGCCGCTCACCATTACCAATCTTAGCAAGACCTACGCCAACGGCACCCGGGCCCTGCAAAACGTCAATCTGACCATCCCCACGGGCATGTTTGGCCTGCTCGGGCCCAACGGCGCGGGCAAAAGCTCGCTCATGCGCACCATCGCCACGCTGCAGGATGCCGACACCGGCTCCATCATGCTCGATGAGCTGAACGTGCTGGAAGACAAGGATGCCGTGCGCCGTGTGCTGGGCTACCTGCCCCAGGAGTTCGGCGTGTACCCCCGCGTATCGGCTGAAGAGCTGCTCGACCACCTCGCCGTGCTCAAAGGCATTGCCAACAACAAGGAGCGCAAGGAGATAGTGGAAGCCCTGCTGCAGCAAACCAACCTCTGGAACGCCCGCAAGAAAAACCTGGGCGGCTACTCCGGCGGCATGAAGCAGCGCTTCGGCATTGCCCAGGCCCTGCTCGGCAACCCCCGCCTCATCATCGTGGACGAACCCACCGCCGGCCTCGACCCCGCCGAGCGTAACCGTTTCCACAACCTGCTGAGCGAGATTGGCGAGAACATCATCGTCATCCTCAGTACCCACATTGTGAGCGACGTAACCGACCTCTGCCGCCACATGGCCATCATCAGCCAGGGCCAGGTGCGCCTGACGGGCGACCCGCTCTCGGTGATGGAGCAGCTGCGCGGTCAGGTGTGGCGTAAGCTGGTGAGCAAAGACGAGGTGGCCGCCGTGCAGGCGCAGCACCACGTTATCAGCTCGCGCTTGTTTGCCGGGCAAACCATTGTGCACGTGCTGAGTGATACGAAGCCGGAGGCCGGTTTCGAGGAAGTGAAGCCGGATTTGGAGGACGTGTATTTCGCGCAGATTAGCGAGCGGCGCTAACCCCACCCCCCTGGCCCCCTCCCCTTCGGGAGAGGGGGAGCATCTACTGCCTGTTCTGGCATCGTCAGGCTCCCCCTCTCCCGAAGGGGAGGGGGCCGGGGGGTGGGGTGAACCGGCTGCAAACTCTCACTTCAAATTCCTGCATCATGTTCTTACCCATATTTCTCTTCGAATTAAAATACCGCATCCGCCGCCCGGCTACGTGGATATACTTCATCCTCATGACGCTCATGGCGGGCCTGCTCACGGCCGCCGCCGGCGGCATCTTTGGCTCCGGCGTCAACGTCAGCCTGGGCGGCGACGGCGGCCGGGTGTTCATCAACTCGCCGCACTCCACCGCCGGCACGCTCATGGCCCTGAGCATGTTCGGCATGCTCATCACCTCGGCCGTGATGGGCAACCCCGTGTACCGCGACTTTGAGCACCGCACCTACTCGCTGTTCTACACCACGCCCATCACCAAGGCGGGCTACCTGGGCGGGCGCTTCTGGGGCTCGTTCGTTATTTGCGCTTTGATATTCAGCGGGCTCATGCTGGGCAGCTGGATTGGCGCGCTGCTGCCGGGCGTGGAGGCCGACAAGGTCGGGCCCTTCCACCTCAGCTCTTACCTCTGGCCCTTCGTGCTGCTGGTGCTGCCCAACCTGCTGCTGACGGGCGCCATCTTTTTCACCCTGGCCACGCTCACGCGCAACGTGTTGAGCATCTACATCGGCTCGGTGCTGCTGCTGATGCTCTCGCTGATGTCGCAGTCCTTTATCCGCGACCTCGACAGTGAGACGCTGGCCTCGGCCATCGACGGCTTTGGCCGGGCGGCCTTTACTTACACGGCGCGCTACTGGACGGCCGCCGAAAAGAACACCCGCCTGCTGCCGCTCAGCCACTATCTGGTGCTGAACCGCGCCGTGTGGCTGGCCTTCGCGCTCGGGCTGCTGGCCTTCTGCTACGCCCGCTTCCGCTTCTCGGCCTTCGCCGCCGATAAGGCGCCTTCGAAAGCCAAGCGCGCCGAAGCCGCGCTTGACCTGCCCACCGCCGTGGCCGGCATGGGCGGCCGGCTGGTGCTGCCCCGCGTCAGCCAGCTCTTCAGCGGCGCCATGAGCGGCCGGCAGTGGTGGAGCCTCACTAAGCTGGAGTTTCGCAGCATCGTGCGCAGCGTGTACTTCGCGGCCATCGTGGGCGCGGGCGTCATCTTCACGCTCACCGTGGGCTGGCAGGTGGGCAAGATGTACGACACCGAAACCTACCCCGTCACCAACGAAATGGTGGGCGTGCTGAGCGGCAACTTCTCGCTCTTCATCCTCATTATCATCACCTACTACTCGGGCGAGCTGGTGTGGCGCGAGCGCGACGCCGGCGTGGCCCAGATTACCGACGCCCTGCCCGTGCCCAACTGGGTGCCCTTCCTGAGCAAGCTCACCGCCCTGGGCCTCATTCAGGTGGTGCTGCTGGCCGTGGTGATGGCCTGCGGCCTGCTGCTGCAAACCGTGAAAGGCTACTTCCACTACGAGCCGGGCCTGTACCTGGAATCCCTGTTCGTGGTGCAGCTGCCTGATTTTCTGCTCATCTGCGTGCTGGCTATGCTGGTGCAGGTGCTGGTAAACAACAAGTACCTCGGCCACTTCGTGATGGTGGTGTACTACCTCTCGAACATTTTCAAAAGCCAGCTCGGCCTCACCCACAAGCTGCTCGACTACGGCGGCGACCCGGGCGTGAGCTACTCCGATATCAACGGTTACGGGCATTTCCTGTGGGGCTTCGGCTGGTTTAAGCTCTACTGGGCGGCGGGCGCCGTGCTGCTGGCCCTGGTAGCTAACCTTCTCTGGCAGCGCGGCACCGAAGCCCGCTTCAGCGGCCGCCTCACCGAGGCCCGCCGCCGCTGGGGCCGCCCGGCCTGGACGGCCCTGGCCCTGGGTGGCCTCACGATGCTCGTTACCGGCAGCTTTATTTTCTACAACACCAACGTGCAGAACGAGTACGTAACGCCCAAGGTGCAGGAAAAACGCCAGCTGGCCTACGAGCAGCAGTACCGCCGCCTCAAGGACGTGGCCCAGCCGCGCATCACCGAAGTCAACCTCAAAGCCGACATCTACCCCGAAACCCGGGGCGTGCACCTCGCCGGCTACTACTGGCTGAAAAACAAGCACGCCCGCCCGCTCGATTCCATCGTGGTGGTGTTTGCCGCCGCGCCCCGCGTGCGCCAGCTGGCGCTGGGCCGCCCGGCCACGCTGGTTATCAACGATACCACCTCGCACCTGCGTCTCTACCGGCTGGCCCAGCCCCTGGCCGCCGGCGACTCCCTGCGCCTCGACCTGGTGCTCGACTACCGCGAGCAGGGCTTCCCCAATTCCGGCTCCAACACCGACATCGTGCAGAACGGCACGTTCTTCAACTCGCAATACCTGCCCGGCATCGGCTACAACGAGGGCGGCGAGCTCGGCGACGATGACGTGCGCAAGCGCAACAAGCTCAAGCCTAAAGACCGCGCCCGCCCCGCCACCGATATGGCCGCCCGCCAGAACATGGGCTTGAGCCAGGACGCCGACTGGATTCGCTTCGAGGCCGTGGTGAGCACCAGCCCCGACCAGACGGCCATCGCCCCCGGCCGCCTCCTGAAAACGTGGACCTCCAACGACCGCCGCTACTTCCACTACAAGATGGAGCAGCCCATGCTCAACTTCTACACCTTCCTCTCGGGTCGGTACGAAGTATATAAGGATGCCTGGACCGACACCGCCGGCCACCGCACGGTGCCCATCGAAATCTACTACCAGAAGGGCCACGAGTATAACCTCAAGCGCATGGCTGAGGCCGTGAAGGCGTCGTTCGAATACTACACCGCCAATTTCAGCCCCTACCAGCACTCGCAGGTGCGCATCGTGGAGTTTCCGAAATACGCAAGCTTTGCCCAGAGCTTCGCGGGCACCATTCCCTTCTCCGAGAGCATCGGCTTCATTGCCAAGGTCAACCCCGACGACCCCGAGGATGTGGACTACCCCTTCTACGTGACGGCCCACGAGATGGCGCACCAGTGGTGGGGCCACCAGATTGCCGGCGCCAACGTGCAGGGCGAGACGATGCTCGTCGAAACCATGGCCCAGTACTCAGCCCTGATGGTGATGAAGCAGCGCTACGGCGCCAACAACATGGGCAAGTTCCTGAAATATGAGATGAACAGCTACCTCAGCGGCCGCGCTTTCGAGCGCAAAAAGGAGGTGCCGCTGGTGAAGGTTGAAAACCAGGGCTACATCCACTACCGCAAGGGTTCGGGCGTGATGTACGCCCTGCAGGACTACATCGGCGAGGCCAACGTCAATAAAGCCCTCCACAATTTCCTGCAAAAGCACGCCTACGAAACCGCGCCCTACAGCACCGCCCCGCAGCTGGTGCAGGAGTTCCGGGCCGTCACGCCCGACTCGTTGCAAGGCCTCGTCACTGACCTTTTCGACCGCATCACGCTCTACGAAAACCGCCTCACCGACGCCACCGCCAAGAAATTGCCCAACGGCCAGTACCAGGTCAGCCTCACCATCGAGAGCAAGAAGCTGGTGGCCGACAGCCTCGGCACCGAGCGCCCCGCGCCGCTCAACGACTACCTGCCCCTGGCCATCTTCCCCGAGCAGCCCGACGGCCAGCAGAAGCTGGTAGCCCCGCTGCTGCTCACCAAGCGCCGCCTGCACGCCGGCACCAACAAGCTGCAATTC
This sequence comes from Hymenobacter aranciens, assembly GCF_030580865.1. Lineage (GTDB taxonomy): Bacteria > Bacteroidota > Bacteroidia > Cytophagales > Hymenobacteraceae > Hymenobacter > Hymenobacter aranciens. The sequence continues at coordinate 141,064 of NZ_JAUQSY010000016.1, forward strand.
GTGGTGCCCAGGCTGCCCGAGCGGGCGGCCATCGACCCGTATAACGAGCTGGTAGACCGCGTGCTGGCCGACAACAGCAAGAAGGTGAGCTTGTAAAAGAACAAAGTGGTAGTACGAACCAAAGGTCGGCGGAGCCAATTCCCCGCAGGGGTTCGTACTACCACTTTGCCGTTAGCACCATTAGCTAGCAGTTATAACAACGTCTAAGCGGTAGTACGAACCCCTGCGGGGAATTGGCTCCGCCGACCTTTGGTTCGTACTACCGCTTCGTTCTTACCGCCGCACCGAGCGCGAGGCCTTGCGCGACTGCTTGCGGGCGGTTTTCATGTACACTTTCAGGCTTTGGTTGCGCTTCACTTTGATGAAGTGAACCTTGGCCAGCGACACTTTGGTGCCGGCCTCACTGGGATTGAGGATGATTTCCTCGTCTTCGAAACCGGCGAAGCTCACCGTGGCCACTTGCGGCCCACCATCCGCAAGCACCGCCAGCTGAAACTCGCCCTCGGCATTGGCCACCGCTAGTTGCTGCGTGCTCCGGAGCTTGACAACCGCCCCGGGCAGGATGCCCGCCGGGCTCACCACCTTGCCGCGAATGACCGTGGTGGCGGGAGCCGTAGGCTCGGTAGTAGCGGCAACCACGGGCGTGCTGCCGGCCAGCGCATGCCGGGCCTGCGCCAGCGGAGCGGCAAACAGGGTGGCCGTGAAAGCAGTAGTCAGGGTCAGGAGTACGAACTTGCGCATAAAAGAGGGGCGTAAAAGCGGCGGTGTGTTTTGATGATACAAACCTAGCTTTAGCTCCCGGGCGCTATGCTTTTCTTCGTTCAAGTCCAGCCCCGGCCCGGCCAATGGCGACTTTATGCCCGGCGAAGGAACGCCGCAAAAAGCCCCGGCCGTAGCGGGCCGGGGCTGAGTAGTAGCGCGGACTTTGTAGTCCGCGAGTGGAAACGCTTGCTTTTGCGGACTACAGAGTCCGCGCTATTGTGCTACTTCGTAACGCGCTGCACCCGTTGCTTCAGCAGTTCGTAGGGCGTGCGCAGGTTGGTGCCCAGGTGGGCGGGCGCTACGGGAGCGGGGCGCAACAGCTGCAGCGTCGGGGCGGGCGCGTTGGCATCCAGGGTCAGCACTTCGGCTTCGAGGCCGGCGTAGGCGCAGGTTACTTCTACCTGGCTCAGGCCTTCGGGCAGGGGCAGGGCAAACTGCCCGTTGGCATCGGCTACGGCGATGGTGCGGGTGTGGGCCAGCCACACGGTGGCGCCGGGCAGGGCCCCCTGCGGCCCGCGCACCGTGCCGAAGAACACCCGTCCGGGCGCGGCCGTAAGCAGGGTATCGGTGGGAGCAGTGGGCGGGGTGGCGCGGCCGGGCAGCGAGCAAAACGACAGACCGAGGAGCAGAAAGAAGGTGGTAGTTTTCATGGGAAATGGTACCATTGAGAGAATGGAGTAGATTGTTCTGCCCCCTTTGATGCAGAAAACCCCGAGGCCGTTGCCCCGGGGCTTTACTAAAAGTCATGAGTTATGCTACCTGTAAGCACCAGCTCAAAACGCATACTTAATTAACGCATAACTCACTGTCTATTTCAACGCCCGCGACTCGCGCCGGGCCTGCTTGTGGGCAGTTTTCATGTAGGCTTTCAGGCTTTGCTTGCGCTTCACCTTGATGGGGTGGGCCGTGGTGAGCCGCAGGGTGGCATCCTGGGTGTTGGGGTCGATGGTGATTTCCTCATCCTCGAAGCCGGCGAAGCTAACGATGGCCGGCAGCGGCGCCCCGGCCGGCACGTTGAGCAAAAACATGCCGTTGGAATTGGTGATGGCCGAATGGGTGCCACCCTTGAGGGCGACGATGGCGCCGGGCAGCGGCCCCTCGGGCCCCACAATCTGCCCACGCAGGGAGATGGTATGCCCATCGGCGGCTTTGGCGTGGGAGCGGGCGGGGGTGGGGATGGTATGAGTATTGGGCTGGGCCAGGACCGCTGTGGTCAGGCCGAAGCTGAGCAGGACAGCCCCCAGAAGAGTCGAAGTGTGCAACATAGCGGTAGGAGAAAAGGACGAATAACTGCGGGCCCGCCGACCAGCCCAGAATGGAATACGAAAAAGCCCCGGAACGGGTGGTTCCGGGGCTGGCTTAACGGGGAAAGGCAAACAAAAGTGCCGCTGCCGGGCGTTATGAAACGGCTACGCGCTGGCTTCGGCCGGGGTGCTATCGGCGGGGCGGGGGCGGCCCCAGGCGGCACTGCAGCGGTCGCGCATCTGCTGGCGGAATTTCTCTTTTTCCTCGGTGCTGAGCTTGCTCATGCGCTCGGCCATGTGCTGCTTCATCTTGTAGTGGCGGGCCCACTCGCGCTTGTTGCCGCCGGGCTTGAAGCCGAACAGCAGGCGCCCCAGCAGCAGCAGCCCGTAGGCCTGGAGCAGGTTGATTTGGGGCAGCTTGAAGAGGTCCGGCATCAGCCAGTTCCACAAATACATGGTGCCGAAGCCCAGCGCGGCAATGAATAAGGCGGCGAAGAAAGCGAAGCGAAGGCCGCGCAGCAGCCAGAATTTACGGTTCATGATAAAGGATAAAAATCGGGGTGGGAAGAAGAGACAAATAAAGGAAGTACCTGCACTTGGCGCGGCTGGCTCTCGGCTTTTGGTGTTAGGTTTTTGGGTATTTGGTGTTAGGTTTTTGGGTATTTGGTGTTGGGTTTTTGGTCTTGGGATTCGTACGCTACCTAACACCTAACACCTAACACCTAACACCTAACACCTAACACCTAACACCTAACACCTACTCCGTAAACAGCTCATCATACAATGTCTGCAACCTTTTTCTAAGGTGCTTCACCGCGTAATGCTTGCGCGAAATAAGCGTTTTGAGCGGTACCCCCGTTTCGGCCACCATGTCGTTGAAGGACTTATCCTCCAGCTCGTGCCACACGAATACCTCGCGCTGGTTGGCGGGCAGCTCAGCCAGGGCTTCGCTGAGGGCTTCCATGAGGGTTTCACGCAGCAGGCGGTTTTCGGGCGAGTCGGTGGCGGCGGGCAGCAGGTCGGCCAGCATAAGGCCCTCGCCGTCGTCGTTGGCCTCGGCGCTGCCGAAGGCTTCTTCGAGGCTCACGGGGCGCTTGCGGCGGTAGAGGTCGGTGATGCGGTTGCGGGCCACGCGGAAGAGCCAGGCCGCGGCCTGCTCCACGGGCTTGAGCAGGCGGTAGCTTTCGACGAGCTCGGCGAAGACGTCCTGCAGCAGGTCTTCGGCCTCGGCTTCGTCGGGGATGCGCCGGCGGATGAACTGCAGCAGCCGGGGCCGCTGCTGCCGCACGGCTTCGGCAATCTGACGGTCTTGCTGGGCCGTGCTCATCGGGGGCGTAAGGGGGTGGGGGAGGGACAGGGTCATTCGGAATTCCTAAACTGACTGCGCAGACGCGGAGATTCCCGGAATATTTTACCCGAAGTAACAACAAATAAAAAGCGGCCCCGTAGCGGGGCCGCTTTTGCTATATTTCTCGCAGCGGGCTGCTACTCTACCGCCAGCCGCCGCACCACGGTGCCCGCGCTACTCACGATGCGCAGCGAGTACAGCAGCGCCAGCCATACTTACTACACCGCCCCCACCACCGCACTGCGCCGCTCCAGCAGCACCGTGTTGCGCCACTCGCCGCGCAGCTGCCCGATGCGCTCGCGCCGGCCTACCGTACGGAAGCCCTCGGCGGCATGCAGGCGCAGGCTGGCGTCGTTGTTTTCGAAGATGCCGGCCTGCAAGGTCCAGAGGCCCTGCTGCTCGGAGGCCTCGACCAGGGCGGCCAGCAGCTGCCGGCCCACGCCCTGCCCCCGGGCGGCGGCGGCCACGTACACGCTCACCTCGGCCACGCCGGCATACACGCAACGGCCCGACACGGGCGTGAGGGCGGCCCAGCCCAGCACCTGGCCATCGGCTGCGGTGGCCACCAGGCGGCAGTGGGGCAGGTGGGCCTGGTCCCAGGCTTCCCAGGCGGGGGCGGTGGTTTCGAAGGTGGCCAGGCCGGTGGCAATGCCTTCTTCGTAGATGGCGCGCACGGCGGGCCAGTGGGCGGGGAGCAGGGGTTGGATTTCCATAAAGAGGAGAGAATTAGGAAACAGCGTACAGCCGGCGGCGCAGCCAGCGGGCGGCATTCACTAATAAGATAAGGGCCGGCACTTCGATGAGCGGGCCCACCACGCCCGCAAAGGCCTGCCCCGAGTGCAGCCCGAATACTCCGATGGCCACGGCAATGGCCAGCTCGAAGTTGTTGCCGGTAGCGGTGAAGGCCAGGGCGGTGTTTTCGGCGTAGGGCGCGCCCAGCCACTTGCCTAGCCCGAAGCTCAGGAAAAACATCAGCCCGAAATACAAGCCCAGCGGCAGGGCAATGCGCAGCACATCCAGCGGAATGCGCACCAGGTTTTGCCCCTGCAAGCTGAACATAACGACGATGGTAAACAGCAAGGCCACCAGCGTGAGTGGCCCGATGGCCGGCAGAAACACCTGTTCGTACCAGGCCGCGCCGCGCCAGCGGCGCAGGCCCCAGCGCGACGCAAAGCCCGCCGCCAACGGCAGCCCCAGGTACAGCGCCACGCTCGGCGCCACGTCGGCCATGCCCACGGCTACGGTGGTGCCGCGCAGGCCCAGCAGCGGCGGCAGCACCGTGAGCAGCAACCAGGCCAGCACCGGGTAGAAGAGCAGCTGGAAGATGGAGTTGAGCGCCACCAGCCCGGCGGCGTACTCGCGGCTGCCGTCGGCCAGGTCGTTCCACACCAGCACCATGGCAATGCAGCGGGCCAGCCCAATCAGCAACAGGCCGGTGAAGTAGGCGGGGTGCCGGGGCAGCAGCCAGGCCGCCAGCCCAAACATCAGCAGCGGCCCCACTACCCAGTTGAGCAGCAGCGAGAGGCCGATGAGCCGCTTTTGCCGGAACACGGCCGGTAGCTGCTCATACTTCACCCGGGCCAGCGGCGGGTACATCATCACGATAAGGCCCAAGGCCAGCGGCACGTTCACGCTGCCCACGGTGAAGTAGTTGACCGCCTCGCTCACGCGGGGCACGAAGTAGCCCAGGGCCACGCCCAGCGCCATGGCCAAAAATATCCACAGCGTGAGGCCGCGGTCGAGGGCCGAGAGCCGGCGGGCAGCCAGCGCGGCGGGGGCGGGCGGCGCTGGCAGGGGCTTAGTAGGCACGGCGGAGCATGTCGGCGTATTCGTTGGGCAGGGGCGAGGCCTCCACGGCGCGGGCGGCCTGCTCCACGTCGTAGGGCACGCGCACCAGCTCGGCGCGCAGGCTGTGCGGGTCGGCGAGGGTGGTGTTTTCGTCGAGGTGCAGCAGGAGGTAGGCGGCGCGCGGGTCGCCGTCCTTGGGCTTGCCCACGGAGCCCAGGTTGAGGGCGTGGCGGTAGCGGGTTTCGCCGGTTGCCGTCTGGTAAGGCAAGGCGCGGTGGTAGGGCTTGTGGGTGTGGCCGAAGAGCAGCACGTCGGCCCCGGCCTCGGCCAGCAGGCGGTTGAAGCTGCCTTCGGGGAAGTCTTCAAACAAATACTGGTTAATGCGGCGCGGCGAGCCGTGTACCATCAATAGGCTCAGCGTGCAGGGCTCGTCCTGAAAGTCGAGGCGCAGGTGCTTGGGCAGCAGGCGCAGGTAGCGGCGCTCCTCGGGGCCGATGACCTGGTTGGTGAAGGCAATGCTTTGGGCGCCCAGGGCTTTGTCGGCGTCGGTCTGGTAGGCGCAGCCGCAATCCGACGAGGCGAGGCCGATGCCCTGGTCGTAGTTGCCGGCCAGGGTGGGGATGCCGCGGCGGCGGATTTCATTAACCACCTCGTTAGGCCAGGGCGCGTAGCCCACCAGGTCGCCGAGGCAGAATACCATGTCGGGCCGGCGCTGGTCGAGGTCGGCCAGCACGGCGTGCAGGGCCGGCAGGTTGCCGTGAATGTCGGAGAAAAAGGCAATGGTCATGGCCGTCGGAATGGTCTGGAACGCCTAGCAGCACCCGCCGCCCGGCGCGCAGGCCAGCACCGGCAATTGCGGCAGCGCCACGGCCGGGATGCCGCAGGCATCCGAGGCCAGGCAGGCGGTTTGCTTGAGGGTAAGCACGAAGTCGCGCCCGTCGAAATCGAGCCCGAACTTGCCGATGGTGGCCTGCTGGTACTCCACTTCGATGGGCAGGCTCTCATCCGGCCCCAGGATTTTCTCCGACAGCCGCAGGATGTGCAGGAACTTCTGCGGGGCCAGGCGGTGGTCGTAGTCGCCGGCCTCCCAGAGCTGGAAGTTGGCGGCGGTTTCGCGGCGCTCGGTGCCGCCGCAGTCGATGAAGTGCTTATTGACCAGCCCTACCTCCGTGACGTGGAAGTGCGCGGGCAGGTACGTGCCGTCGGGCAGGCGGAAGTTCACGGCGTCGAGTGTGGGCAGGGCGGTTTTCAGTTCGGCAATGGTCATGGGGAAGGAGGGAAAAGAAGAAGAGAAACTAACAATCACAGGAAGAAGCCTCAGGCGGCAGGGCGGCCAGCAGCTCGCCCCACAGCCGCCGGGCCAGCTCCCAGCCCGCCGGGGCCAAGCAGTAGCAGGTGCGCGGCCCGCTGATTTCGCCCTGCACCAGCCCGGCCGCCCTGAGCTCCTTGAGGTGCTGCGACACGGTGCTCTGCGACAAGGGCAGCTCGCTCACCAGCTCGCCGCACACGCAGGCGTTGCGGGCGGCCAGCAGCCGCACAATGGCCACCCGCGCCGGGTGGCTCAGGGCCTTGGCCACGGCCGCCAGCTGCTGCTCGGCCTCGGTGAATTCGGAACGTTTGGCGTGGGCCATGGGGCAGGGCTTATCGTATGTTTACGATGGCAAAGGTAATACTCTTATCGTATTCGTACGATAGGCAAGCTGAGTTTTTTTCGGCGCGCCCGCCGCGTCAACGGATACTTAGCCCCCAACCGCTACAAAAAAGTGCCCTCCCGGCTACAGGAGGGCACTTTTGTGCGCGACTGCTGCGCTTGCGGAATTGGGTTCCGCAGCCAGTCCTTCAGGCGTCGTGCTCGGTATCGAAATACGCCCGCCTGGTGTCGATAATGGACCAGTCGTCGTCGGGAAACAGGAAGGGCAGCAGCCGGGGCAAATCGTACACCTGGCGGCGGTCAACCATATCCAGACGCTTGAAGTCCTCGAGCGAGCAGTAGAGCAGCTGCCAGTTGCGGGCCCCGTGCCAGGCCAGGGCTTTGCGCACGTACTCGCCGGGCGTGAGTTCGATGGGCACGATTTCGGGGCGCAGGAACACGGCCAGCCCCTTGTACGCGCGCGCGGCTTCGTCGTAGAGCAGCATCGTCGGGATGCCCGTGTCCAGCGGCGAGGCCATGTCGAAATACCGGGCGTATTCCTTCAACGGGTCATAGGCACTCATTTGCAGCTTGTTGCCTGGGTCGCGCACAGTGGCTCCAATGGCGTTCAGGTCAATGCTACCGTCGAAATAGTCGTAGCCGCCCGGCAGTTCGAGCCCCGGTTTGTGCGTCCAGATGACGTGAATAATCTCGTCCAGCGAAAACAGCCCCCAGTCGTCGGGCGGGATGGCAAAGCCATATTCTTCCTCAAAGAATGCTGCTAGTCGGGCAAGCCAGCTTGCCGGCTGGGCATTATAATCCGATTCCCGGTAGCACAACTCTATCCGGGGATTAGCGGCCAGCCGGCCGATGTATTCCTGCATCTGCAGAGAAAAGTTTTCCATGAGGGGTACGGGGGTGGGGGGAAGAAGCAGGGTTATCAGGGCGCCGCTCAGGCGGCCAACTCGGTGTCGAAGTACGCCCGCTTGGCTTCGATGATGGACCAGTCGGCGTCGGGAAACAGGCGGGGCAGGGCGTCTTTGAGGCGGTACACCTCCCGGCGCAGGTATAGCGGCAGGCCCTCGAACTCCTCCAGGTCGCAGTAGAGCAGCTGCCAGCCGTAGGCGCCGTGCCAGGCCAGGGCGGCGGCGGCGTACTGGGCCAGGTCGAGGTCGAGCTTCACCAGCTCGGGGCGCAGGAAGGCGTAGAGGCCCAGCAGCTGGCGCTGGGCGCGGTCGTAGAGCAGCATGGTGGGCAGCACCGTGTCCTGGTGGCCGCTGTTGTCGAAGTAGCTGGCGTGTTCGGCGCCCGGCTCGGGCACGTCCATCTGCAGCCGGTACTTTCGGTGGCTGACGCTCATGCCGATGGTCACCATGTTGAGGCTGCCCACGAGCGGGTCGGCCAGGGCCGGGTGGCTGGGGTCCGGGTGGCTTACCCAGGCAATGTCCATGCCCTCGCCGTACATGCTGAAAAACAACTCCCACCCTGCTTCCGGCACTACAAAGCCATATTTGCTCAACTGAAAGGCGGCCGCATCGGCTAACTCAAGCGCGGGATTAGGCACATAGCTGAACTTCTCTTCCAGTAATTCGATGCGGGGATTCGTAGCTAGTTGCGTGAGCAGGTGCTCAAACTGGGCGAGGAGGGAAGCCATCAGGGAATACATGCGGGTGAGCCGGCAAGATAGCAGGGCCGCCGCGTTACGGGGCGGCTCGGCCGGCGGCGTCGGCCGCAGGAGCGCGGCAGTAGCGGGCATTTCACTTATCCGGTCCCTACAAAGCCCGTTCCCGACCTGCCCCAAACGCACTCCGGGCGGCCCCGCCATGCGGAGCCGCCCGGGGCTGGCCTTATATAGGATTTACATTTTTCAGACACCTTCAAAAAGCCAGGGGCTCTGAAAAACGTTTTTCAGAGCCCCTGGCTTTTTGAAGTACCTTGTAAAACGTTTTTCAGGCACCTTCGAATTGCCAGGGTGTCTGAAAAACGTTTTTCAGACGTCGTAGCTTTTCGAAGGTGCCTGAAAAACGTTTTTCAGACCGGCTGGCTTTCCGAAGGTGTTTCCGCGTCGTCGGCGTCGGACTTATGGTAGGAGGGCGGCAGCACCGAGAAGTCGAAGTAGTCGGCCACGCGCTCCGGGGTTTTGTAGTAGTGGGCCAGCAGGGCGGCATACACGCCGAAGAGCTCCACCAGCACATCCGTTTCGTCTTTGACCAGGTCGGTGCCGGCGGTTTTCACCTGCTTCTTGCGTTTGTCCTGCGTCTGGCGGGCGGTTTTAAACCCTTCCAGCAGCGCGTTGGCATCGGCCAGCAGGGCCGCGCCCTCGGGCACCTTGCCTTTGTTCGCCGTCAGGGTTTCCACGAAGGTGCCGAAGATGGTGCCCAGCTCCCGGCGCGAGGCGCTGGAAAACTGCGTGCGCCCCTGCGGGAAAAACAGCTTGAACACATCCGGGGCTTTTACTTCCAGCGAGGCAAAGTTCACCTTGTAGGCGTTTTTCATAAACTGCTTCACGAGGCGGTAGGCCGTTTCGGCCAGCAGCGTTTGCTGGCCCTGCCCGGCCAGGGCCCCCGCCTTGCCGGTGAGGCCGGCGTCGAAGTCGTCGTAGAGCGGCTGGATAATGTCGATTTTCTTCTGCCACAGGTCGCCGTCGTTCAGCAGCGCCTGCAGGGTGTAGCCGAGGATGGACTTCAAATCCTGCCGCGACACGACGAGGAACAGCAGCCAGTTCTGAAACTTGCGGCCGAAGAGCTTGAGCTTGGTTTTGGGCATGGTGGTAAGGGGTTTGGGGTGAGATGGTGAGAAAAAGTACGGGGCAAAGCTACCATTTGCAATAGGGGGTGCGCATCGGTAATTCTACCTATTCTCAAACACGCCAAAAAGGGCCAAAATGACAGGTTTGTTGGTAGGTTGCCAGTGGTTTAGCTGTCCGTTTTTAACACCTCTTTAGTAAAGCCCATTACGTGTTTAGCAAACCCCATTACGTGCTGGGAGCAGCCAATAAAAAAAGCGCCCGGGCAAACTGCCCGGGCGCTTTTCAAATCAAGCAACTGAACCCGTTTACTCCACCACCAGCTTCTGCACGAAGCTGCCGGCGCTGGTTTGCACCGTCAGCACGTAGAGGCCGGCGGGCAGGGGCTGGGCCAGCGGCACGGCTACATCGGCGGCGGTGAAGTCCACCACCTGCTGGCCCACGCGGCGGCCGAAGGCATCCGTCAGCAGCACCGTGGCGCGGCCGGCGGGCAGGTTGGTAGCCGCCAGGCGGAAGCCGGAGCCCTGGCTGGGGTTGGGGTAGGCCACCACGGTGGGCGCATCGGCCTTACCGGTGAAGCGCACCGCCACCACCGGCGAGTAGCTGAAGGTAGCATCGGCATCCACGAGGCGTAGGCGGTAGTAGCTCAGGCCGGGCAGGGGCTGGGCATCGCGTAGCGAGTAGCTGCGCGGCGTCGAGCTGAAGCCGGCGGCTTCCACCCGGCCGATGGGCGTGAACGTGCGGCCGTCGGCCGAGCGCTCGACCTCGAAGTAGGCGCTGTTTTTCTCGCTGGCGGTGCTCCAGGCGGTGGCCACGCTGCTGGCCTGGGCCGTGGCCGTGAAGCGGGTCAGCTCCACGGGCAGGGGGTTGTCCACGCTATTGGTCGAGGCCAGGGTGAAGAGCGAGTTATTGGTGATGCTGGTGGCGCCCGACACGGCGTAGCCGCGCGGGAAAGCCGGCGAGTACACACCCGAGCCGCCTTCGTTGGTCCAGGGGCCGGTGGCGGCGGTGCTGCGGGCAATGCGCAGGTTGCCGGGCACGTTCACGAACTCATCCAGCAGGCCCTCGGTGTTGAAGCTGAGCTGCACCGTGGGGCTGCCAATAGTGCCCGCGAGTAGGAACACGCGGTAGTAGCGGGCCCGCGAAAGGTTCGACAGCGAGGGGTCGATGCTGCCCGTGGGCTGCACCGGAATCACCTCCACCAGCACCACCGGATTCGAGCCCGTAGCCTCCTGGCGAATGGTGACGGGGCGGTACTGGCTGTTGGCGCCCACCGGGAATTCGCGGCCCATGCTGGCCGTGTTGGGGAAGCTGATGGCCAGGCGGCCCTGCACGTAGGCCGTAGAGCTGGTGCCCACGATGGGCTGCGTGGCGGTATTGGTCAGGAAAATCGTGTTCGGGCCCGTGATAAAGAAGCCGTTTTGCAGCGTCAGGATGTTGGTCACCGTCATATCGGCGTTGATGGTGCGGGCGCCGGTGCCCAGCTTCTGCAGGTTGTAGAAGGTAGTGGCGCCGTTCACGGTGGAGGATGCCCCCGACAGGAAGCGCACCAGGCTGGTGCCGGCATTAAAGGTGCCGGAGTTGGTGAAGCTGCTGTAGATGTCGAGCGTGCTGCTGGCCCCGGCATTGAAGGTGCCGGAGTTGACGTAGTTGCCGTTCACGCGCAGCAGGTTGGTGGCGGCGGTGTAGGTGCCCGCATTGGTGAAGGTGGTGCCGGCGATGATGTCGCCGGTGCCCGCCACGAAGGTGCCGCCGCTGCCGTTGGTGAAGGTGGTGCCGCTGCTCAGCGTGGCCGTGCCGCCGTTGAAGGTGCCGGTGTTGCTGAAGCTGGTGCCCACCGCGATGGGGGCGTCGGTAGCCGAGAAGGTGCCGCCCGGGCCGTTGCTCAGGCTGCCGCTCACCGTGATGGCGCCGGTATTGGCCAGCAGCGTGCCGGTGTTGCTCAGCGTGGTGCCGATGCCCACCGTGCCGCGGCCCAGGTTCAGGCTGCCGGTGTTGTTCAGCCCGGCCGCAATGCTCAGGTTACCATCGTTGAGCACGAAGGTGCCGTTGTTCACGAAGCCCAGCGTGCCGGAGGTCAGGGTCAGGTTCTGGCTGGTGATGTTGGTGGCTGCCGTGCCCGCCGTCACCGTCAGCTGGCCGTTGATGGTCAGGTCGAGGTTGCTCAGGGTTTTTGAGTTGCCGCCCGACAGTAGCAGGTTGTTATAGGTATCGCGGGCCGGCAGCAGCACGGCGGCCGAGTAGTCCACGGTGCCGCCGGTGCTGGCCACGAAAGCCGCGTAGTTGCCAGCCGGAAACAGCGCCGAGCCGATGCGCAGCGTGCCGGTGCCGGTCACGGTGTTGAAGTTGTTGGCCGCGCCGGCGCCCAGGTCCAGGATGCCGTTCAGCTCCAGCTGGGCCGTGCCGCGGCTGCTGCCGTTGGCGTTAATCTGGTGGCCGGGCAGAATCACGGTCGGGTTAGCGGCCGTGGGGAAAGTGCTGGGCAGCGCAATCGGGGCGTCCGAGCCATCCGCGTTGAGCGTCCACGACGACGCCAGGTCCCAGTTGGCCCCGCCCGGCAGGCCGGCCGTGGCCGTGCGGCTGTAGAAGGTGGGCACGATGCCGAACTCGGCGGTGTAGCCGCCGGTGTAGTCGCCGCTGAGGTAGTTCACGCCCGTCAGGGTGAGGGTGTGGGCCGTGGCGTTCACGGTGCCCGAGGTGCCGCCCACCGGCGTCCAGGCGGTGTTCAGGAAGCGGCCGGTCACGTAGCTGCTCTCGGTGCCCTGCACGTCGCCCACGAGGTAGGTGTAGGTGTGCGTCACGGTGAGGCCGCTGAAGCCGGTGCGGCTTACTTTCCAGTAGTAGTTCAGCTCGGTGTTGGCCGGGTCGGTGGTGGAGGGGTGGGCCGTGTTGATGGGCCGCACCGTGATGGCGCCGGCCGCCGTGTTGGCCGTCACGTTGAAGCGGGCCGGGGTGTACTTGGCCGCCACGCCCACCGGGAAGGTGAAGTCGCCGGCGCCGCTGGGGTAAGCCTTACGCAGGCCGAGGTCGGCCACGATGCCGTTGGTGCGGATGTAGCGCGTCGAGCTGGCCCCCACGATGGCGCCGTTGGCGGTATTGCTGAGGTACAGCAGCTGCGAGCCGATGGTGAAGACGCCCGCCGTCAGGGTCAGCACGCCGGTCACCTCCTGGTTGGCGGTGGCCGTGGCGCCGTTGGCGTTGTTCAGCGTCAGGTTGCCGAATTTGCCGGTGCCGTTGCCGCCCACGTTCTGGTTGAGCAGCGAAGTGCCGCCGATACCCAGCACGATGGCGCCGCTGCCGGTGCTGGCGTGGGTGGCCGAGTTCAGCACGTCGCCGAGGGCCGTAATGGTCTGGCCGTTGTCGGCCAGGGTGCCGCGGGTCAGGGTCAGCACGCCGCCCACGCGCACGTTGCGGTTGGCTTGCAGAGTCAGGTTGCCGGCAGTCTGGGCGTTGTTGAGCACCAAGTTGCCGAAAACGGTCAGGTTGGTGCCCGCCACGCCGGTGCCGGTGAGCTGCTGGTTCACGATGCCGCCAGTGAAGGTGGTCGTCTGGGTAGCCACGCCGGGGCGGAAGCCGCCGCCCGTCAGGCTGGTGCTGGTCGAGGAGTTGCCGTTGTTCAGGTTCTGGGCAATGTTCAGGCCCAGGCCGTTGGCGTTGAAGACCGCGAAGTCGTTGCTGATGCTCAGGCTGCCTTTCAGGGTCAGGGCGTCGGCCACGAGGCGGCCGGTGTTTACGTTGCCGGTGGTGCTGGGCTCCACGCGCAGGTCGTAGAGCGGCACGGTGCTGTCCACGTTCACCGTCACGTCGCCCAGGGTTGAGCCTGCCGTGCCCAGGGCTACCACGCCGCCGGTTACGCTGGTCGAGTCGGGTACGAGGTACAGGTCGGCCACCACGGTCGGGTTGCCGTTCGAGCGGTGCAAAGCCAGCGTACCGCCGCTCTGGCGGAAGATGCTGCCCACGTTCAGCACCTCAAATAAGCCGCGCTGGTTGCCGGTGCCGGTAGCGGCGAGGCCGTAAATGTCCACCAGGCCGCCGCTCTGGTCGAAGTGCAGCGAGCCGGCGGTGTTGGAGTTGTTGCGACGCACCTGGCCGTTCACGCGCAACGTGCCGTTGGTCACGGTGATGGTCGGGAAGCCCGCGCTGGCATACTCGATGTCGTTGCCGGCGGTGGCGGCCGTCAGGCTGGGGTCGCCCACGTTGATGGTGCCGTTCAGCACGTTCAGGCGGCCGCCCAGCATCAGGTCCGAGTTCACGTCGTTGCCCGTGGCCACGGTCACCACGGCCGCGCTGGCGTCCACGGTCAGGGCGGCGGCTTCGGGGATGTTGTAGGCCGAGGCCGCGTCGTGGATGGTCAGCGTCGAGCCGGGCTTGGCGTAGCGCAGGGTGCCGCGGGTCAGGGTCAGCCAGCTGTTGGTGGGCGTGGTCAGGGTGCCGGCCACGTCCACGGTCAGCACCGGGGTTTGGTTGGTGCCTTTGTCCACGGTCATCGTGGCCAGGGTGGTGGTGGCGCTGCCGTTGGTGCCGGTGAGGGCGGCATTGGCGGCGCCCGTAAAGGTCACGGCCACCGTTTTGCCGGTGTTGTTGAAGTCCACCGTGCCGTTGTTCAGCAGGTCGTTGGTAATGCGCAGGGTGTTGGCCACGGCCGCCCCAACGCCGTTGGCGTCGAAGGTGGCGCCGCTGTTCACCTGCACGCCGCGGTTGGCGATGATGCTGCGCAACGTGCCGTTGGGGTAGCGGAAGGTGCCGCGCTCCACGCTCAGCAGGCTGTCCACGGTCAGGTTGCCGTTGGTGCCGCTGCTCAGTAGCGCCAGGCCGGTGAAGCCGGCCAGATTACCCACCCGCAGGCGGTTGTACATGCGTAGGTCGCGGGCCGGCAGGGTGATAAGCTGGCCCGCACCCGGGTTCAGCCACAGGTTGCGGTAAGTGCCCAGGCTCTGGCCCGTAAACGAAGTCAAAGGAATAGTAAAGTCCTGGCTGCCGCTGGTGTAGTACTCCACCGTGCCGCCCGTAGCCGAGAGGAAGCCGCCGAAATCACCGCCCGGGAACTGCGCCGTGCCGGTGGCCGACGAAATCCGCAGCCGGCCCGAGCCGCCCACCACGGCATCCGGCAGCGAGCCGAAGTTGTGGCCGGTCAGGGTTTGCACGTCGAGCGTGGCGCCCTTGTCAATCTGCAGGCTGCCCGATACGGCGTTGTTGGTCGTCACGGTTACTACGTGCGTCAGGTTAGTCGCCGCATCGCCGATGAACACCGGGTTGCCGGCGCCGGGCGTGGTGGTAGCCGCCGCGCCGCTGTGGCTCACCGTGCTCCAGGGCGTAGTGGCCGGGTTGGTGTCTTCCCAGTTGCCGCTGCGGATGCTATAGTAGGCCGTCACCGGCCCGAATACCGTCGATTCGCCGGCCGTGTACTCGCCGTCGAAGTAGCCCACGTTCGGGAATTGAATCACCGACGTGGTGGCGCCTTCCACTACCTGGTTCACGTTGTTGGTGCTGGTCCAGGTG
>NZ_JAUQSY010000017.1 GCF_030580865.1 Hymenobacter aranciens
GCAGAGCCCACCCCTCCCCCCCGGCAAAACCCGGGCCGCGCCCGCCCCCCCCGGGAACCTCCCCCCCGCCTCGCCCGCGCCTGGCTTTTTGCTGAAGGCAGCGAGCACTGACTTAGTATGCGTGCATACCATTCGCTGGGAAAATAACCCAATTCAACGGGGCGGCGACCAGACTGGTCGGAAAGCGCCCGGGTAGGGTAGAAGAGGCAGGTAATTTTGTATTGTCAACAGCGAAAAGCATTGTTGTTGATGCTCCTACCTTTCTTTCTAAGGCCTTTCCGCCACCCCGTTGAGATGACTATTTCCCGCGAACTTCTGGCTTCTTCCTCCCGCCGCCTGGCGCTGCTCGGCACCATCGGCCTGCTGCCGGCCCTGGTGCTGGCCCAGGCGCCTACCATCACCGGCTTCACGCCCACGGTGGGCCCCAGCGGCACGTCGGTGGTGATTTCGGGCACCAACCTGTCGGCCACTACTACCACTGTGATGCTCAACGGCCAGGCCGTGCCCGTGACGCTGAAAACCGGCACTGCGCTGACGGTGCGCATCCCGGCGGCTGCCAGCAGCGGCAAGCTGCGCGTGACCACTTACACCGGCACTACCTTAAAAGGCACCGCGTTAAGTGCCGCGCGCTTCCTGGTGAGCCGCTCGTCGTCGGCTGGTTCCACGGGCACTACCACGATGGTGGCAGGCATCACGGCGGCTGGTGGCTACTCCACCCCCTACGCTACCGACCTCGACAACGATGGTCTGATTGACCTGCTGATGGGCGACGCCAACGGCAACATCACGGCCTACGAGCAAACGGTGGCCAACGGCGCCTTTGCCACCACCGGCACGGTGCTCACCGCCGGCGGCGCGGCCATCAAAGTAACCAACTACGCCAAGCCCGCCGTGACCGACCTCGACGGCAACGGCCTGCTCGACCTGATAGTGGGCACCGGCACCGGCCGCCAGCTGCTGCGCTACGAGCAAACGGCTATCGGCGCGTACACCTTCACCGCTAAGGGCGCCCTGACGGCCAACACGGCTACTGCCCCCGGCACGTTCGCGGCCATCGGCACCGCCGACTTCCCCCGCCCCAGCTTTACCGACCTCGACGGCAACGGCCTGCTCGACATGCTGGTGGGCGACAACGATGGCACTATCGTGCGATACGAGCAAACGGCCGTGAACGCCGCTACCTTCACGCCCAAGGGCAACCTGATGGGCAAGGCTTCGGCCACCGCCACCACGTTCAGCACCATTGATGTGGGCACCGTGTCGAAGCCCCAGGTGATTGACTTCGACGGCGATGGCCTGCTCGACCTGCTCATCGGCAACTACAACGGCAACATCGTGCGCTACGAGCAAACGGCCGTGAACTCAACCACTTTCATCCTCATCGGCAACCTGGCCGACAGCAACGGCACCATCGACGTGGGCACCTACGCCGCCCCCACCATCACCGATATCGACGGCGACGGCCAGCTCGATGTGCTGATGGGCAGCGCCACCGGCGACCTGCGCCGCTACGAGCAAGCCGCCGCCGCCCCGCTCTCGCCGCTGCCCGTGGAACTCACCAGCTTCATTGCCAAAGCCGCCGCCACCGGCATCCAACTCAACTGGGCTACCGCTCAGGAAAAGAACAGCGCCCGTTTCGTAGTAGAGCGCTCGATGGATGGCAAAACCTTCACCGCAATTGCCGAGCAAGCTGCCGCTGGCACTACCAGCGCCCCCAGCAGCTACCGCTACCTCGATGCCTCGGCCGCCGCCCTTCAGGCTGGCACCCGCTACTACCGCCTGCGCCAGGAAGACCTGGACGGCACCACCAGCTACTCGCCAGTAGCCAGCGTGAGCCGCAGTGCCAGCGCCCTCGCTAGCAGCAAGCTGGAAGTGTACCCGAACCCCTTCGCCTCGGAATTGAACGTGGCCCTGCCCGCCGGCAGCGAGCTGCAGGCCGCCAAAGTAGAGCTGCTTTCGCTGACTGGTCAGATGGTATTTAGCAGCCAGCTGGCGCTTGGCGCGGCGCCCCAAGCTCTGGCTTTGCCCGCCAGCCTAGCCCCTGGCAGCTACGTGCTGCGGGTGAGCACGGCCGCCAGCACGCTCACGCAGCGGGTGAGCAAGCGGTAGGAAAGTGAATGCTAACGCAAAAGGCCGGTTCCGCAGCGCGGAACCGGCCTTTTGCGTTACGGGCGTTTGAATAATTTACAGCGTCAGCACCCGTGTGCTTTCCTCGCCAAACTGACTGATGACGCGCACCGCCAGCCGCCGGCCCAGCTGCCGTCGGATGGGGTGCGAGCGGAAGCCATAGAGTCGGGCCCAGGCGTCCTCGTCGAGTTCCACGCGCAGGGTGGCTTCGGCCTGGCGCTTGGCGGTGGCGCTGGCTTGGGTATCAAGCTTCTGACGCCACTTTTTGAACTCGGTTTTCTCGCCGCCGCAGAAAAACACTTGGCGCACGATGAAGTTGGAGCCGTCGTAGTCATCGTCGAGCATCCAGTAGGCCAGGTCTTCGACGGAGCGGGCGGCCAGGCGGTTGTTGATGGGGTCCCAGATGTCGAGGCCGCGCACCTCCACGCACACATGCGGGCCGGTAGCCCCCTCGGGTGCTTCGGCGGGCACCACGGCAATTTCGGGCTCGCCGATGGTGACGAAGGAAGCGGCTTTCTTGTCCTTTTTCAGCAGGCCCTCCTGCAATAAGTCTTCGCCGATGCGTACCCGCGTCACCTGGAAGGTGCCGGCCGAGAAGGTTTGCTCACGGTTTTCGATGCTGTCGTCGAAGGCAAAGCCCAGGATAACCAGCCAGTCGGCGTCGCCGAGCTGGCGGCACTCGCGCACGGCTTCGTTTACCTGGCTTTTGCTTACGGTGCCAAAGCGCGGGCCCAGCAGGAAGTAGGCCTTGCGCTCGCGGCCCTCGCCGTCGCGCCAGAAGCCCTCGGCCGGCAAGGCGGGCGAGGCCCGTGCCTCCACGCGCAGAAACACCGCCTGCTCGCCCTTGGCCCCGTTGCGGATGCCGGCGGCCGTGAGGCCCGCAAACACCCGCTGCTCAAACTGCTGCTGGCTTTCCAGCTCCTCGGGCGGGGTGGTGGCGGCTTCCAGCTCCTCGGGCGCTACCGGGTTGAGGCTTTGCAGGGTTTCGACGGTGAAGGGGCCAGCCACGCGTAGGCGTTTCTTGTCTTCCTCGGGCTGGTCGTAGAGCTTTTCGGTGCTGGGCGGCTCGTCGTTGGCCAGGCTCTTCAGGGTGATGTGCGGTACTTCCTTGTAGATGAAGCCCTGGCGCAGGTCCTGCCCGCCGTCGTCGTATAGCTTGTAGTAGGGGAAAGCGGCCGTCATCAGCCGCGTTTTGGCGATGTTGAGTGCAATGCGCGAGGTGTCGATGGTAATCCAGCGGCGGCCCCACTGCTCGGCTACGTAGGCGGTGGTGCCGCTGCCGCAGGTGGGGTCGAGCACGAGGTCGCCGGGGTCGGTGCACATGAGCATACAGCGCTGGATGACCTTTGTTGTCGTTTGCACTACATAATGTCGGTCTTCAGCGTATCCTCCAGTCAACACATCGTCCCATAAATTGGTTAGTCTGAAGTAGGGGAAGTCGCTCGTGAAGCGGCGGTAGCTTAGTGTTCGTCCATATGACTCCAATCTTCCAACTTGAGCAAGCTTCCGTAGACCTGAATGTGAGGTCTTCCAACCGCCGTTACCAGGAGAGTATAATGTCCCCTCAAATTCAAATGGTTTTGAGGCGTCGCCACTGGAGGAAGACGATGTTAAATTGTCCCTGCGATAAACAGAAGACCCTACTGGTAGCTTCTTCCAATCATGGGATTCAGCGGTAGTCATCCTGCGGTGAGTTCCATCGACTAAACGGACGTAGTTGTAATTAACCCAACCTTCGCCAGCCCGTGCGGAGTAGAGTTGATTGTACTTAACATGTTGGATTTTTCGGCAGTACCAAACCAGATAATCATTGATGGATGGCAACACGTCAGTTCCTCCCATCGGACTTCCGGCGCCCGTGGTCTTTTTGAGTGTTATTAAGCTCACAAAATTCTCACTCCCAAACACCTCGTCCATTAGGTTCCGCACCAGATGCACGTTCTCATCCGAAATCTGCACGAAGCACGAGCCTGATTCCGTCAACAACTCCTTTGCCACCAACAGCCGGTTGCGCAAATAGCTGAGGTAGGAGTGGATGCCCAGTTCCCAGGTGTCACGAAAGGCCTTGATTTGCTCGGGCTCGGACGACAGGTGTTCGTCCTTACCGTCCTGCACGGTGCGATTGTTGAGCTTGATTTGCCAGTTCGAGCCGTACTTGATGCCGTAGGGCGGGTCGAGGTACACCATCTGCACCTGACCGTTGAGGCCTTCGCGTTCGAGCAGGGAGGTCATCACGGCCAATGAGTCGCCGAGGATGAGGCGGTTTTCCCAGTCGGCGTGGTGTTGGTAGTAGCTTAGGGGCTTGTCGAGTTCATCTATGTCTTGGTAGCTGGGGCCGAAGAGGTCGAGCTGGGCGGGCGTACCGGTTTGGCGCTGCTGGTAGAGGCGCTGCATGAGGGCCTCGGGGCGCACATGCTCGTGGCGGTAGAGCGAGCGGATATCAACGTTGAGGTAGTCGGGGCGCTGGTCGGGCTCGTCGTGGTCGTACTTGCCCAGCCAGTTCAGGTGCGGGTCCTGGCCGCGGTGGATGATGGGGTCTTTTTCGAGCACTTTGGTGGGGTGGTTTTGAACCTTGGGGTTGATTTGCTCGGCGCCGGCCTCGGTTTCGGCCGGGATGAGGGCGCGCTGGTCGCGGTGGTGGTAGGCAGTGGCGTCGTTCATGGGATTACAGGGCGTCAAGCTTCGCCACCAGCTGGTTGCGGAAATATTTCTCATCCTCGCTGATTTCCACGAAGGCCCAGGGCTCGTCGGCGGGCAAGCCGAGGGCGGCGAGGTGCTCGTTCACGGCGGGCAGCCAGTAGTGCTCGGTGTAGAGCTTCTTGGCCTGCTTGTCGCGGGCCATGCCCGTTACTTCAATGATGAGGTTCACGGTCTGGCCGTTTTTGCTGCGCACGCGGGCCAGGAAATCAGGCAGGTAGTTGGCCTCGCGGCCATCCTTGAGGTAGGGAATCTGGAAGTTGAGAAAAGCGTTTTTGACGTAGCTGAGCACCTGTGGCAGGTCCTCTAAGGTCTTGGCGCAGATTTGCTCCCAGCTCTGGGTATCGGCCACCACGTAGTTGACGGGGCTTTTGGTGGTGGCAAACACCGGCCGGGTGGTCTGGCCCTGCACGTAGCGGGTGCTGCCGCGCGGGTTGTAGTGGTTCTGGGCCGGGCGGATGCGGCGCTCGGCCGCCGGCTGGCTCACCACGATGGCCTGGTGAATGTGGTGCGCCACCTGCCGGGCATCCCAGCGCACCACCAGCCGCTTAAAGGCCGGGTCGGTCTGGTGGGCCAGCGTGAGGCACTCGTGGTACCACTGCTCCACGATGCGGCGCACCGGCGCGAAGTAATGTAGCAGCGGCTGTTTATCGAGGTCGGTGAAATGGTGGCGGATAACCTTGCTGGTGAGGTCGTAGAACACCTCATTATCGCGCAGCTCCTCCTGGCTTTTCAGGGTGATTTCCTCGGTTTCGGCTGAGAAGGCGGTGCCCAGCACCGTGTGGGTCGGAATTTTAGAATAGTCGAGCTCAAACTTGCCGGCCTTGGCAAAGTCCGCTTGCAGCTCGCCCACCGGAATTTCCTCGCGGTAGCCCGTCAGGTTGGGGAAACTGAGGGCCAGGTGCTCACGCTCCGGCACGCTGCGAATCACGATGGTATCGGCCCCGGTGATGCCGCCCGTAGCCCCGCCGCCCCGCCGGAAAGCCTTGAAGGGAATGCCAATGATGCGGGCGTACTCGGGCGGGAATCGGTAGGTCACGTCCCTGGCCCGGCTGTTGGTCGGCTGGCCTTTGGTGTCGTAGCCCTGCAGCTCGTAGGAGCGGCGGCGCAGGGCGCGGCCGGCCACCTGCTCGCACAGCAGCTGCGAGCCAAAGGCCCGCAAGCCCAGGATGTGCGTCACGGTGTTGGCGTCCCAGCCTTCGGTGAGCATGCTCACGCTCACCACGCAGCGAATGTGGGCGCCGAGCTTGCCGGGGCGGCCCACAGTGTTCACCACCTCGCGCAGCAGGTCGGCGTCGCTGAGGTCGTCGGCCGAGCGGGCGGGGTAGAGGCGGCGGTATTCCTGTCGAAACTGCTGGATTTCATCCTGGAATACGCGGCGGAATTCCTCGTTTACCTGCCCGCTGTTTTCCAGCGCGTCGGAGTCGATGAGCAGCGTGGGCGGGCGGCGCTTGGCCGCGTTGTCGAGGGCATAGTTCGAGAAGATGTCGTGGTGCCCGCGCACCACCGTGCGGCCGTGCTGCGGGTCGGGGTACTCATAGCCGGCAATGTGCTTGTACACTTCCTTCGATACACCGGTGTTGTTGCACACCACAATGAGCACCGGTGGGGCCGTAAACAAGTCGGCCCGCTGCTCGCTACGGGTGCGGATGTTCTTGTCAAAGTCCTCATAATGCGCCACCAGCGACTCCAGCGCGGCCGTCAGCAGTTGGGGCAGGTCGGGCTTTTTCTCCACGTAGGCCTCGCCCTTGGTGCGGCGCTCGGTGGCCTTGCCCATCTTGGGCAGGTGGTCTTTCACGTGCTCGTAGAGGTTGCGCAGCACGGGCATGTCCAGCGCCTGGGTGTCGTCTTTTTCGGGCAGGTAGGGGATTTTCACCAGCCCGCTCTCGATGGCTTCCACCAGCCCAAAGTCCGTCACAATCCACGGAAACAGCGTGTAGGGCCGGTAGCCCGAGCCGGTGAGGTAGTAGGGCGTGGCCGACAAGTCGTACACCGCCGTAAGCTGGAAGCGCTGGCTCAGCTCGCGCAGGCCGCTGAACCACACGGCAGCGCGGGCGTTTTCGTCGCCATCGGCTTCGTCATCGGCAGCTTTTTTCTTTTTGCCGAGCGCTACCTGCGGCAGGTAGCAATGGTGGGCCTCGTCGTTGAGCACCAGCAGGCGGCTGCCGGGCCGGAAGCCGCTCAGCAGGCGCCGGAATACCTGGGCGTAGTCTTCGTATTCCTCCTGCTTTTTGCCATCCACGCCAATCTTGCCATCGAACACTCCGCGCTTATTGCCCTGCAGTGTGCGCGGCTCAAACTGGTGGTAATTAGCGATGACGATGCGGTCATTCAGCCCCCGAAGCCAGTCTTCGTAGGCCGGCGGCACCAGCAGGCGCTCGTGGTAATAGTCGGTGGCAGTGTGGTAATTACCCGTCGTATCCACGCGTAGCACGCCCAGCCGGTCGCGGATGGTGACGCCCGGCGCCACAAGCAGGAAGTAGTCGGCGAAGCGCACGTCCTGCCGGTACTGGCGGCGGTTGAGGTAGTGGTAGAGGATGAGGGCGGCCATCACCACGGTTTTGCCGGAGCCGGTAGCCATCTTGAAGGCAATGCGCGGCAGGTGGTCGGCCGCCTGGCCCGATACGCTTTGCTGGCCCTGGCGCAGCTGGTTGAGAATATGGGTGCCGGCATTGGAGCGGGCGGCTACTTCATTAAGCCAGATGGCGGTTTCCACCGCCTCACGCTGGGCGAAAAAGAGCTTTTTCCGGGGCGAGTCGCTGTGGTCGAGAAACCAGTACGTCAGCAGCTCCCGCGTCACGCGGGTGGTATCGGGGTAGCTGGTGGTGCGCCACTGCGCTACTTCCTTGCGCACCAGGTTGATGAGGTGCGTGCCGTAGGCCGCGGCGGCTTCGTTGAAGGCAAACACCTCTTTCTGCCCTTGCTGCTTGCCGGGCACCACCTGCACGTCGGGTACGAACAGCCGTCGGCCCTTCTCAATAATGTCGTAGTCGAGGTTGCCCTCCAGGTCGGTGCCGTAGTGGCGGGCCGGCTCCAGGTAAGGGTTGTTGAGGATGGGATTGTCGGGTAGACGCGGGGAGGACTGTTCCATAAGGCACACTTGCAGGACAAATATGCGACATATGGCGGGTAAATCATGGTTCAATGTCCCCGATTAGCCCGAAAAACGGCCTGGGAATGCGCCGGAAGCTGTCTGACTTTTGTCCCACCCAACTACACAAGGTCATGGCCGCACCACACCGGGGGCAAATCCTATCCGATATCATCAGCCGCAACGGCATCAACCAGACGCAACTGGCCCGCGACCTGGGCATGTCGCGCTCCAACCTGTACCGCCGCTACGAGGTGGCTAATCTGTCGCCGGCCTTTCTGCGGCAGGTGGGCGCGGCCATCGGGCTTGATTTGGCGGCCTACTTTCCGGAACTGAGGCCCGATACAGCGTCTGTGGTGGCCGAGCCAGCGGCTAGCTACGAGCGGCCGGCTCCCATCGACTGCGAGCAGCGGCTGTTGCAGGTGCTGGAGCAGTTTGCCGAGAAAGTGCGGCAGTACGATGAGCTCAAGGCGCGGTATGATGCGCTGCTGGCCGAGCGAAATCAATAACCTTTTGCCTTTTAACTATGAATTTCTACGTCGGAGTTACCGATAAAGGCTGGTTTGATTTCCTGCGCCAAGAGCCGCGGGAAGACGTGAATTTCTGGAAGCCGCTGGGGGGTGGCAACCGATTTGGCGCCGTGCCATCGGGCGCGCCGTTTCTGCTGAAACTCAAGAAGCCGTTCCATTGCATCGCGGGCGTCGGCTTCTTCACCAACCAGATTGATTTGCCGCTGACTACTGCCTGGGAAATGTTTGGCCCCCGCAATGGGTATAGCGACTATGCTGACTTTGCGCAGGTTATTCGGAAGTATCGCGCCGCCAGCCAGAAGCCGGCCGAAGCTAACCCGGTGATTGGCTGCCTGGTGCTGACGGCTCCCATCTTTTTCCGCCAGCCCGATTGGATACCCGCGCCGGAGAGTTGGGGTAATTCTATTGTGACAGGCAAGGTGTACAACACCAGCGAGGCAGTGGGCGGCAAGCTGTGGGCCGACGTGAGCGCCACCATGCTGCGCTACCAGCAAAGCCCGTTTCTGCAGGAACTGGCTACCGACTCGCTGGTGCTGGAAGCACCTGGGATTTACCGCGAAGCGCTGACCAAAGTACGTATCGGCCAAGGGGCGTTCAAAGCGCTAGTGACGCAGGCCTATGATAAAAAATGCGCCATTTCGGGCGAGAAAACGCTGCCTGTGCTGGAAGCAGCGCATATCCAACCCTTCTCCCAGGCCGGCCCCAACTCATTAGGTAATGGCCTGCTCCTGCGGTCCGACCTGCATAAACTCTTTGACCGACACTACCTGACCATCGATGCCGACGACCGCACCGTGCATGTGAGCAGCCGTATTCGGGAAGAGTTTCAGAATGGGAAAGAGTATTATAAGTTTGATAAGCAGCCACTACAAGTATTGCCTAAAAACCTGCTCGACCAACCGGCCAGGCGATATCTGCAGCATCACAATGGACTGTTTATGCCCTAAACCAGGTAGGGCTTGCTCTATCTTTGCCGCTTTCCCACAACTTCCTTCCATCCATGCCCGCCGCCCCCCGCGCCCGCCAGCTCCGCCGCGACAAAACCGTGTTCAGCCTCCTGATGAACGTAGTGCGCCTGCACCTGGAGGAAGACGACCGGCTGGCCCGCCAGCCGCAACTGCGCGACTTTCCCGACGCGGAGCTGCTGCAGCTGCAGCAGGTGGCCGACCAGTGGCTGGGCCTGGCCATTGCCTACATTATGCAAAAGCACAAGTGCCCAATGCCTACTGCGCTACGCGTGATAGGCGAGGTGCAGGCCGATTTGAAGGCCAGCATTCCGGCGGCCGAAGTGCGGGCGGTGCCGCTGAGCGCAGTGCTGGAGCTGCCGGCAGAGCTGCAGGGACGGTAGCTTTTTGAACGTCAGAAGCGAACTTTGGCCAACGTGAGACGGGTGAGGTGCGCTTGTACTGCTGCTCTCAACCGCTGGCCGACCCGGCGGGCACTTTTTCTCCATCATCTACCACTCAAATGAAAAAAACGCTGCTTTTGTCGCTCTTGCTGGCTGGTGCGCCGGCGGCCGCCCTGCTGGAGGGCTGCATCGGTGAAGATGACTGCCAGGTTGCTTCCGCGCCCCGGTTTTTCGACGTGCAGGGCGTTGCGCTGGCGCCGCTCCGCAATGCCGGAAACCAGCCTATAGCGGCCGGCGATACCGTGGCCACCAGCGAGCTGCGGCTGGCACTGCAGCTGCAGGTGAGGTACTACGGCAGTAGCCCGGCCCGCGCCGGCTGGTTGCCCGCCGCCTACGCCTGCCCGCCCTCGCCGATACCCGGCTACGAGGGCACCACCGAGGAGCTGGATTCGGTGACGGTGCGCACGGTGTACGCCTACGATGCCGCCCACCCGGCGGGCGCCCTGCTCAACGATTTGCTGGTTGCCGACAACACGGGCGAGCCGCTGCCGGTAGCACCGCCACGCGACCGGCAGCGGCCCGCCGACCTGGCGCTCCGCCTGCAGCAGCTGCCCGCGCTGGCGGGGCCGCAACAGTTCGTGCTCCGCTACCGCCTGCGCAACGGCGAACTATACACGAGCCGGACGCCCGTATTCGTCCTGCGGTAGCAAGCTGCTGCGCTGCCCGCCAAGGGCTTAATACAGCACCCGAAACTTAATGGTGTGCTCCACCTCGCGCAGGGCCTGAATCACGTCCTGGTCGTATTCCTTGTTGATGTCGGTGATGACGTAGCCGATTTGCTCGTTGGTTTTCAGGTACTGGCCGAGGATGTTGACGTGGTGGGCGGCCAGCACGTTGTTGATTTTGGCCAGCACGCCGGGCACGTTGGCGTGGATGTGGATGAGGCGGTGGGCCTGCTGCAGGGGCAGCTGGATGTTGGGGAAGTTGACGCTCTGCTGGGTGTTGCCGGTGTTGATGTACTGCATGATACGCTCGGGCACAAACTCGGCGATATTGCGCTGGGCCTCGGCCGTGCTGCCGCCGATGTGTGGCGTGAGAATGACGTTGGGCAGGCCGCGCAGCTCGGTTTCGAAGGGCTCGTCGTTGGTTTTGGGCTCGTAGGGGAACACGTCGACGGCGGCGCCGCCGAGGTGGCCCGAGCGCAGCGCGGCGGCCAGGGCCGGCACGTCCACGACGTGGCCGCGGGCGTTGTTGAGCAGCAGGGCGCCGGGCTTCATCTGAGCCAGCTCCTTGCTGCCAATGAAGTTTTTGTTGTCGGGGCGGCCGTCGATGTGCAGCGTCACGATGTCGGACTGTTTCAGCAGCTCCTCCAGGGTTTTGCATTTCACGGCGTTGCCGAGCTGGAGCTTTTCGGCGATGTCGTAGTACAAAACTTTCAGGCCAAGCGCCTCGGACACTACCGAAAGCTGCGAGCCGATGTTGCCGTAGCCCACGATGCCCAGCGTTTTGCCCCGGATTTCGAAGGCGCCGCTGGCCGATTTGTCCCAGGTGCCCTGGTGCATCTTGGGGTTTTTCTCGGGGATGCGGCGGGCCAGCACGATGATTTCACCCAGCGTCAATTCGACCACCGAGCGGGTGTTGGAGAAGGGCGCGTTGAAGACGGCGATGCCGCGGCTCATGGCCTCGTCGAGGGCTATCTGGTTGGTGCCGATGCAGAAGGCGCCGATGCTGATGAGACGGTTGGCGGCGGCGAGCACGCGCTCCGTCACCTGGGTTTTGGAGCGGATGCCGAGGATGCTCACGCCCTCGATGCGCTCGATGAGCTCGTCTTCGTCGAGCCCGCCCCGCACTTCCTCCACCTGGTAGCCTTCGGCGCGGAAGAGCTCGGCGGCACGGGCGTCGGGGTTTTCGAGGAGCAGGACTTTGATGCGGTTCTTGGGGTATGAAAGCGTCATCGGAAGTTTTAATTGGTATAAAAATTCGTCGAAAGTGGGGAGAACTTCGTCGGCCTGGGCCACCACGCTGGGGCGGCTAACGTTCTCGGTGTAGGCGTAGAACCGGTTGGCGAGGCCAGCTTCGCGGATTTGGTAGTCGGTGTAGCCGTCGCCGAGCACGTACACCGGGCCGGGCAGGTCGAGGGCTTTAAGCTGAAGAATTTTGCCGCCATTGCGGCTGAGCACGTTGGTTTGGTCGGCACCGGTGATGCGGCCGTCGGCGTCGAAGGTAAAGGTGTTGGCGAGGACGTGGCTCGGGACGATGCCGAACTCGGCTACGACGGGCTCGATGAACTCGCGGAAGCCGCTGCTGACGACGTAAATCCGGTCGGCAAACTGCCGGAAGAAGTCACCGTTGCGACGGATACTTTCGCTGACTTTGCCCTTGAGGCGCTCCACTAGCGGCTCCAGGTGGCGGCGGTGGGCGCCGAGGATGGCCAGGCGCTGGGCCAGCGAGTCCTGAAAGTTGAGCTCGCCGCTCATGCCGCGGTCGGTGAGGGCGCGAATCTGGCCGACTACTTCGGCCTGGTTGGGCAGGCCGTGGAGGGCAATTTCGGCTAATTCATCGAGGCCTTCGACCTGGGTGAAGGTGGAATCGAAATCGAAAACGAGGTAGGGGAGCGGGGCGGCAGGGTCGGGCATGGGTGCAAAGATGGGGCGGGCTTATCTTGCGGGCATCATTACTGAGTGAATACTATCGTGAAAAACGTACTGCTGCTTTTTGTGCTGTCGGCCCTGCTACTGGGGGCAGCCGGCCCAAAACCACCGCCCGTCAGCATCAGCCGGATTTCGGCGGCGGTGTACGCGCAGGCTGAGAAAAGGGCGGCCACTGGGAAGAAAGCGGCCGAAAAAATAACGCATCCTGTTCGGAAAAAGAACGGTTGCCTGGTGATTCCGACTGCCACTGGCAACAAAGTGTTCCGGGATAAAGTGATTGCCAACAATGAGGTCGGTGATGTGACGTACGAGTACCAGGGATTTAGTGCAGCCCTGCAGCAGCACTGCATCCAAGTGCAGTATTACGAAAGCTCGGAGTGGCTTATTGTGGAGCAGAACGGTAACATCATTCACTTATTCAGCCCACCGGATTATTCGCCCAATCGGGCTCTGATTCTGACGGGCTCGCAGGGGCTGGTGTATTCGATGATGCCTAATGGAATGCAACTCTTCAGAAAAACGAATGGCAAAATGACGCTGCTGTGGGAGCTGCGCCCTGCCACTTGGGAGCCTGCGGAGTTTTTCTGGGTTAGCGATGCGCTTATTTACCTGAAGCAGGAGCGCTGTACGCCGGAAGGCGAGACGTATTCACCCCGGCGCTTTACCTACGCCCAACTGGTGATTAAGAAAGAATGAGCGACAAAAAAGCCCCAAATCGATTCGTTTGGGGCTTTTTTGTTGAACGCTGGCTTACTGGCCGGCTTCGTCGTCCTTCTTTTTCCCGCCGCCGCTCTTGCCCACTTTGCGGGCGGCGCGGTAGTCGCGGTAGAGGTCGTTGTCGAGCACGCGGAAGATTTCCATGGGGTCGTCGAGCTCGTAGCACTGTTTCATGAAATCGAGGAGCAGCTCGTCGGTGCTGCGGTGGATGCTTTGGTTGCCCTTTTGGAGGGTGCGGGTGGTGCCGACGGTGGCGGCGAAGTCGTTGTAGGCGTTGGTGACGATGGTGTGGACGGCATCGGAGTAGCCATATTTCTGGAGCGGCTTCTGGTAGGTGGTGGCGTCCTGGAGCAGGCGCCCGACGACGTCGCGCAGGGGGGCAGGGCGCAGCTTGTCGAGCTGTTTGGCCGAGATGGTGGCCCGGGCGAGCAGGGCGGGGCGGTCGTCGTCGGTGAGGGGGAGCTTGCGGGCCACCGAGCGCAGCGAGCCGAGCAGGGCGGGCAGCAGTTGGAGGAGCTTGGTTTCGGCGGCGCCGGCGTCCTGGGTGTTTTCCTTGGTGGAGGTGGTGCCCTGGCCCACGCTCTCTTTGAGCAGGCCGAAGGCGGCGCGCACGTCGGCGGCTTCGGCCGTGGCCTCTTCGCTGGCCGAGAGGTCGCGCTGGGCGAGAAACTGGTCGAGGGTTTCGCCCATGCGGTATTGGTTAAGTTGACGGTCGTCCATTGGTGAGAAGGGATGAAAGTGGAGGCCGACAACCACGTCGGCCGGTAGGCCAAACGTAGTGAATTATTGGATGATTTGCAACCGTTGGCGGGGGCTGTGCGGGATAAGGGCCTGCGTTGCGAGCCGGGCCGGGAAGGGTGCGAGCTGGAAAAAGATGCTTGCGACTTGGGCCGGGACGGTTGCGAGCTGGAAAAAGACGCTTGCGACTTGCGCCGGGACGGTTGCGAGCGCGGCAAAGACGCTTGCAACTTCGACAAAGACGGCTGCGAGCTGGCTTGGGACGCTTGCGACTAGGCCCGGGAAGGGTGCGACCAGGATAAGGACGTATGCAACGCTACCGCCGGCCCGGCCCCCGCCGCCGGCTGAACTCGTAGCCGATGATGGCCGGCACGTAAAACGTGACATCGGCCGCGAACTTAGCCAGCACCACACCCCAGCCGAAATGGCCCAGCCAGCGCGGCACGTAGTAGAGCAGGGCGGGGCGGATGAAAAAGCTGTCGAGCACCTCGGCCAGGCCGAATTCCACGAGCAGCGCCCGCGCCACGCGGCCGGCGCGGGCCCAGCTGAGAGGGCGCGCCCGCCACACATCGCGCCCGATGATGGTGCCGAAGAAGGCCAGGTTGCCGGCCCAGGTGGCGGCCAGGGCGGCGGGGGCACCCCGGCCGGTGGCTTGCCACACCAGCGCCGCCGCGCCCAGAGTGGCCGCCAGCGAAAGGGCCTCGGCGGGCAGGTAGCGGGCGGCCCATTCGCGGAGCTTGGGTGGCATGGCGGTTAAGCGAAATTCGCCTGTCATGCTGACGAAGGAAGCATCTTATCACGCACGAATGAGTCTGGCGTGAGAGGATGCTTCCTTCGTCAGCATGACAGGCGGTTGAATGAAAGCTATACCGCCTGCAGGGCCGCCACGTCCTCGGCCGTCAGCAGCAATTCCGTCGCTTCCAGCAGCTCCGTCACTTGGCCGGGGCTGGTGGCGCTGGCAATGGGCGCCGTGATGCCGGGCGCCTGCATCAGCCAGGCCAGCGCCACTTGCGCGAGCGTGGCCGAGTGCGTGTCGGCCACGGCATCCAGGGCCGTGAGCAGCTTTTGGCCTTTCTCGTTGAGGTATTTCTGGCCAATGCCGCCGCCGCGGGGGCTTTTCTGCAAATCGTGCTGGCTGCGGTACTTGCCGGTGAGGAAGCCGGCGGCCAGGCCGTAGTAGGGGATGACGCCGATGCCGCTCTGCTGCACGATGGGCAGCAGGTTTTGCTCGAAGTCGGCGCGGTCGTAGAGGTTGTATTCGGGCTGCAGGCTTTCGTAGCGGGGCAGGCCCTGGGTGTGGGCGGCGTCGAGGGCAGCCTGTAGGCGGTCGGGGGCGAAATTGGAGGCGCCGATGGCGCGGATTTTACCCTCTTTCAGCAGCTCGGCGTAGGCTTCGAGGGGTTCCGTGACGGGCAGGCTCAGGTCGTCTTTGTGCGACTGGTAGAGGTCGATGTAGTCGGTTTGCAGGCGGCGCAGCGAGTCTTCCACGGCGCGCCTGATGCGGGCTTTGGCGAGGCCTTTGTCGCCGGGGTGCAGCTCGGAGCCCACTTTGGTGAGGATGAGCACGTCGTCGCGGCGGCCGCGCTGCTTCAGCCACTTGCCGATGATGGTTTCGGACTGCCCGCCGCCCGCGTGGCCGGGCACCCAGGTCGAGTACGAGTCGGCCGTGTCGATGGCGTTGCCGCCGCCGGCCACGAAGGCGTCGAGCACGGCGAAGGAGGTTTGCTCGTCGGCCGTCCAGCCGAAGACGTTGCCGCCCAGCACGAGCGGCACCAGGTGCAGGCCGGAGTGGCCCAGTTCACGGGTAGTTGCCATTGGGGGTAATTAAAAATGAAGAATTACTAATTAAAAATTGGGGGTTCAGATTTCGTAAAACTCCAGCGGCAGGCCGTCGGGGTCGGTGAAGAAGGTGAAGCGGCGGCCGGTGAGCTCATCCACGCGGATGGGCTCGTAGCGTACGCCGTGGGCATCGAGGCGTTGCAGGGCGGCGGGCAGGTCGGCCACGGCAAAGGCCAGGTGGCGCAGGCCGGCGGCCTCGGGGTAGCTGGGGCGCGGCGGCGGGCTGGGGAAGGAAAACAGCTCAATGAGGTACTGGCCGTTCAGGGCCAGGTCGAGCTTGTAGGAGTCGCGTTCGGCGCGGTAGGTTTCGGCCAGGATTTCGAGGCCCAGCACGTCGGTGTAGAAGCGTTTGGCAGCCGCGTAATCGGACGTGATGATGGCGAGGTGGTGGAGGCGGAGAAGCATGGGGAGGGTGGAGGTAAAAGAACGTTATAACAGAACGTCATCCTGAGCTGACCGAAGGGAAGCGAAAGGACCTCGCCCGCGCCAGTCGCAGCAGTAATTTTTTTCAGCCGAACGATTAGAGTTACCACCACAACGAAGCGGGCGAGGTCCTTTCGCTTCCCTGCGGTCAGCTCAGGATGACGTGCTTTTATGACGGTCTGCTTACTCCCGCACCCACACCGTCTTTTCCTGCACCGGCCCGCGCTTGCCCGCATCCGAGGGCACCTCCACGTAGCCCAGCTGGAAGAAGCCCAGCAGCCGGTCGTCGGGCCCGAGGCCGAAGAATTCCTTGGCCGGCTCGTCGTAGGTCACGCCGCCGCTGCTCCAGTAGCCGCCCAGGCCGTAGGCGTGGGCAGTGAGGTGCAGGTTTTGCACGGCGCAGGCCACGGCCTCGATTTCCTCGATTTCGGGCAGGCGCACGGCCGTGCGCTTCATGGCAATGGCGACGACGTGCGAGCATTGCGGCGGGTTGTTACGCAGCTTGTTGTACTTGCCCTGCTGGAACCGCTCGCCCGCCAGCTCCTTGTACAGTTCGGCCTGGAAAATGGCCAGCTTTTCCAGCCCCGCGCCGGTGAAAACGGTGAAGCGCCAGGGCTCCGACTGCTTGTGGCTGGGGGCCCAGTTGGCGTTTTCGAGCAGCTGCCAGATGAGGTCATCCGGAATGACTTTGCCGGGCACAAACTGCGTGATGAACACGCTACGGCGCGTGCGAATGAGGGTGTTGAGCTGGTTAGTATCGAAGGGAGCGGACATGCGAAAAGGAAAAAATCCAGCAGTACCAACCGGCAGGGGCCGCCGAAAGTTGGGCCTTACGCAATGCGGCGCGTGCGGCAGGCGGGCAGCCAGCAGGCGTTGCCGCACACGGGGCACTCCTGGCGCGGGGCCGGGTGCCAGTGGCCCACGTAGCCGCAGCGGGTGCAGGCGTAGTCGCCACTATCGGTAATACTGGCGAGCGGCTTACGTAGCACGTCGGGCAGAATGATGAGGCCGGGCCGCACGTCGGCATCCTCGTAGAAAAAGGCTGTGACGTGGCCAGTGGCTTCGATGTAGGCGCGGCGCACCTGCCCCAGGTGCTCTACCTGAAGCTGTCGGAGTTGGCCGAATAATTCTTTCTGCGTCAGGTTCTGCTCGTCAAGCGCCTGGTGTTGCACGCGGCCATCGGCCACCAGGCACACCGGCACGCCCTCCAGCCAGTCGCCGAACTTCGGGAACCACTCCGTGAGGCGGTTAAACAGCCAGTACAGCCCCATGATGACGGCAATGGCTACGGCCGCGTAGAGTACCGGCAGGTCGTGGTACACCATTACGTCGCCGGCGGCCGAGCCCAGCGCCAGCAGAATACTCAGCTCGAAGAGCGACAACTGCCGCACCCCGCGCCGGCCCGACACCCGCAGCGCCGCCAGCACCAGCAGGTAGCCAATGAAGCAGCGCAACACGATTTCGAGCAGAAACAGCGGCGGCGCGTCGTTGGAAATAAAAAAGCGTTGCCAGTCGAACGGCTGGATATCGGTGGCGAGAAAGAGCATGTGGGCAGGCCCGCGGATAGACGAACCCCTGCCAATACCGCGTTTGGGGCAAGGATGTTGCCCCGGGGGTTGAGGTCAGGAGCCGGCCCGGCCAGCCCAACAGCAAAGCCCCGGCAGCACGGCACCATGGTGCCGTGCTGCCGGGGCTGCTCGTCCGGAAGCCGCTACTGGCGCGCTAAGACTACGGCTGCACCAGGCGCTGGCGGGCCCGCAGGCCGCTGGCATCGCGCAGCTCCAGCCAATAGATGCCAGCTGCCAGCTGGGGTAGCGGCAGCGTCAGGGGCTGGGTGGCGCTGGCCCAAGGAGCCGTCAGGCACGGCCGGCCCAGGGCGTCAAACAGGGTGGCCGTGAGCGGGCCGGCGCTGGCGGCAGTGCCCGTCCAGCGCAGGTGGAGGGTGCCAGCCAGCGGGTTGGGGTAAGCCGTCACCGCATTCAGCGGCGCGGCTGCCCGCGTGGCCAGGGGGGCAAACGTGCCGCTGCCCAGGCGGTAAAGGTCATGGCTATTCGTGAATCTGGCCGAGAAGAAAACGTCGGTGCCGGTGCCGAAGAGTCGCTCGGGGCCCGAATACGGCCCGTTGGCGCTGGTGAGGGTGCCGAAGGTGGTGGTGGCATTGGCGGGGGCCAGTAGGCGGGTGCCGGCGGTGGTGCCGTCGCTTTCATACAGCTGGTAGTTGCTCGTAGCAGGCCGGCCCGTAAAGACTACTTTATTGTTGAAGCGAAACAGGTCGAAAGCGTAGCCGTCGGTGTTGCCCGGGCCAATTTCGCTGATTTGCCGGGTGTTGGCGGCGGTGCCGTCGGTCACCCACAGCTCGCGGCCGCTGGCAGCCGTCACGGCCGTGAAGAAAAGCTGGGTGCCTGCCACCTTAAACAGGTCCGGAATACCCGAGCCCGAGCCCGGGTTCAGGTCTTTCACCAGCTGGGTGCCGGCCGTGGTGCCGTCCGTCGCCCACAGCTCGCTGCCGGCCGAGCCGGGCATAAACGCATCGCGCACGCCGGCAAAATAATAGCGCCCGTTAAACAGCGTAAACTCCTTGGCGCCCACGTAGGGCTCCACGTCGGCCAACTGCTGGGTGCCGGCCGTGGTGCCATCGGTATGCCACAGCTTGCGCGAGTTGTTGATGTAAGTGGAGAACACCAGGCGGTTGTTAATCAAATTGAAGTGGTCGGGGTAGCCGTCGCCGCCCGGGGCGGTGAAAAACAGCTGGGTGCCGGCCGGGGTGCCGTTGGTGCGCCACAGCTGGTGGCCGGCGGCGGTGGTATGGTGCGTGAAATACACGTAGTTGCCATACGTCTGCATGTCGCGCGTGATGGAGTAGCGGTTGCCCGGCGTGGTCGTCAGCTTCACGGTGCCGGCCGGGGTGCCGTCGCTGGCCCACACCTCAGCGTCGTTGTTGCTTTGCTCTATCCGAAAGATGAGCTTGCCGTTGAGCACTTCCGTGTCGTCGGCGTTGAGATGCACCCGCGGCGAGTTGGCGTTGGTCAGCTTCACGGTGCCGGCCGTGGTGCCGTCGGTGCTCCACAGCTCCTTGTTGCCCGAGCTGGGCGTGCCACTATCCATGGCTTTAAAAAATAGCCGGTTGCCGGCTATCACCGGGTCTACCGGGCTGCCGTCGTTGCGCGAGTAGAGCGCCCCGCCGGGGTAAATGTCCTTCACCAGCCGGGTGCCGGCCGTGGTGCCGTCGGTGCTCCACAGCTCTTCGCCCACCGTGGGGTCGTTGTAGCTAAAGTAAAGCCGGCCGTTGAAGACAATAAGCGGGTGCCAGAACAGCGTGAGCGATACCTGGGGCACGGCGCTGAATACGCTCGTGCCGGCGGGAGTGCCATCGGTGCTCCATACCTCGCTGCCGGTGCTGTAGTACACCCGGCCCTTAAACGTGATGGGCAGGCTGGCCGTGCCGCTGGTGATGTACGTGGGCGTTTGGGCAGCGGCGGGCACCAGGCCGGCCAGTGCCAGCAGCAGTACCAGCCATATTGCTGAGGGAGAGGAACGTTTTTTCATAAAGAAGAGGGAAAGGTTGCCGTACAAAAGTCCGGCTCGTCCCTCTGCTTCACAATACCCGGTTCTGGGTATTTTTCGGCGCGATTTTGCCGTTTTTCCGGCTCATTCGGCAGTGCTTAGCACCCGCCAGCCGTGGGGCTCCACCGTCAGCTGCTGGGCGCCGGGCTTCACGCCCTTTGGGGTGAATACGTCTTCGTAGGGCGCGGGCGGGGCCGGTGCGGTCACGGTCTGGGGCGCGTCGGTCAGGTTGAGGGCGGTGAAGACGGCCGCCGGGCCTTTGCGGCGCTCGAAAGCCACCACGCCGGCCGCCGTGGGCAGCAGCCGGAACTCTACGCAGGGGTCGTAGGCCGCCAGGGCCGGGTGGCGCTTTTTGAGCTGCAAGAGCGTGGTGTAGAAGCTCTGCAGCGGGTAGCCGTTCCAGTTAATGGTGTCTTTGTCGAAGAAACGCAGCTTCTTGGGCGAGGCCGCTTCCTGGCCGCTGTACACCATCGGGATGCCGGGCAGCAGGGTCGTGAGCACGGCCAGGGGCTGCACGTTCGGGCCGTAGCGCAGGCTTTCGGGGTTGTCCCAGGAGTTCACGTCGTGGCTGCTGGTGAAGTTCATCAGCTGCACGCCGGCCGGGTACATCCGGCGCTCGTCGGCGAAGTAGCGGGGTAGGGCGGCGGTGGTTTTTTTGCCTTGGGCGATGCTGTCGATGAGGTAGTGCAGGCGCAGGGCGTAGTTCGAGTCGAAGGCCTTTTCGAGCAGGTGCGTGTTTGGCGTAAACACGCCTTTGGGCAGGAAGGGCGGGTCGTGCAATTCGTCCCACTCGGCCAGCATGAAAACGGGCTTGATTTTCTCCAGTTCGGCGCGGGTGGCGTCCCAGAACTCCGTCGGCACCATGCCCGCCACGTCGGCCCGGAAGCCGTCGAACCCCGCTTCCTTCACCCAAAAGACCATGCTTTCGGTCATGTACCGGCGCAGGGCGGGCCGGGAGTAGTCGAGGTCCACCACGTCCTGCCAGTCGCTCACGGGCGGCACCAGCTCGCCCTTGGGGCCGCGGGTGTACCAGTCGGGGTGCTGCTCGATGAGGGCGTTGTCCCAGCTGGTGTGGTTGGCCACCCAGTCCAGAATGACGTGCATTTTGCGCCGGTGCGCCTCGCCAATCAGGTGCTTGAGGTCGGCCATCGTGCCAAACTCGGGGTTCACGGCCCGGTAGTCGCGCACCGAATACTGGCTGCCCAGCGTGCCCTTGCGGTTTTTCACCCCAATGGGCTGCACCGGCATCAGCCACAGGATACCCACGCCCATGCTGTCGAGCCGGTCGAGGTGCTTTTCCACCGCCCGGAAAGTGCCTTCCGGGGTGTACTGGCGCACGTTTATCTGGTAGAGCGTGGCGTGGGTGGCCCACGCCGGGTGCCGGATGGTGAAGGGCGCTGGCACGGGCGGACAGGTGGCAGCTTCTTTTACAGCGGGTTGGCAGGCGGCCAGGGCCAGCAGTGGGAAAAGTAAATGGGCGCGCATGGTGCAATAGAACGTCATCCTGAGCCGCAGGCGAAAGGACCTCGCCCGCTTCTCTGTGGTAGTAATCATTAACTGCCGCGACCGGCGCGGGCGAGGTCCTTTCGCTGCGCTCAGGATGACGTTCTATATGACGTTCTATTGGCTTAGCCCCGGCCGCTTGCGCTCAAACCACCGGCAGCGGGTGCCGCCTTCCATGAAAATATTGCCCCGCTGCAGGCCGATTTTTTCCAGAATGCGGCAGGACGCCAGGTTTTCCACGTCGGCGTAGGCACAAAGGGAGGGCAATTCCAATTCATTAAAGCCCCGATTGTACCAGGCCTGGGCGGCCTCGTAGCCGTAGCCTTGGCCCCAGAACTCGGGCCGGAAGCGGTAGCCCAGGTCGTAGAAATCGCGGCGGCCGTTCACCTCGTCGGTCACCAGCTTCAGCCCGGCCCAACCCATAAACTCGCCGGTCTCACGGTGCAATACCGCCCAGCGGCCCAGCCCGTTCTCGCGGTACTGGTTCTGAATGAAGTCGATGGTGGCCACGCTCTGGTTCAGCTCGTGCACTACCGCTCCGCCGATGCCGCCCAGGTAGCGGTGCACCAGCGGGTCCGAATCGAGCAGGAACATGCCGGGTGCGTCGTCGGCTTCGATGGGGCGGAGGAGCAGGCGCGAAGTGAGCAGCGGAAGCATGGCGAGGAGGAGGTTACGGCGTCACAATTAAACGCTGGTGCTGGCCGGCGGTTTCGGCCACGTACACACCGGGGGCGGCGTTGCGGGCGTCCCAGCGCAGGGTGTGGGCGCCCGGCGCGTCGGCCAGCGGGGCGGTGAATACCACCCGGCCCTGACTGTCGGTGATGCGCAGCTGCGTATCAGCCGCCCGATTAGCCTGATGGATGGTGTAGTGCAGCGTAGTGCCATTCGGCCCGAAAGTGCGGTCGTTGGGCGCTTCCAGGGTCAAGGCGTCGGGGTCGTCGTCGCGGCGGGAGCTGGTGTCGATTTTCAACCCGCGAATGCTCACGGCGGTGCCCGCATTCATCAGGAAATGAATGTCGAGCTCGCGGCGCTCGGCGCTGTAGCTCCAGCCTTCGGCGGGGGCCAGCTGGCCGTCGAGAAACACGGCCGTGGGCGGGGCCGCCACGCGCTGCACCAGCAGCTTCAGGAGCCGGAACACCGGCTGGCCGGGGTAGTCGCCGTCGCTGCTCAGGAGCACGTCGGTCTGGTCGCGGCCCCAGAAGCCGCGCATGGTCAGCGTCTCGTATTCCTTCTTCGCCAGGGCCTGGGCCGAGTGGCCATCGTCCTCATACATCGTGAATTCCGACTCGCCCACCCGTGGGTCGGGGTAGTAGCGCACGAGCAGCGTATCGGGGCGATAGAGGGCGGTGCTGGGCTGGTAAGGCGTCATCGGCACGAAGGCGCCGGCTTTTACCAGCAGGGGCGTACGGGCCAGCGGCGCGGGGATGCCGGCCGTACGGCCGCCCCGGTAAGTTTGGTTGGTGTAGAAGTCAATCCAGGCGCCGGCCGGCAGCTCCACGTTGCGGCGGCGCTGGCTGGGGTGCAGGATGGGGGCGACCAGGAGGTTGGGACCGAGCAGATATTGGTCGTTGGGAAGCTGGGTGCTGGATGTTGGGTATTTGGTGTTAGGTGTTAGGGCAGGATTCGTTTTTTCCAAAGACCCAACACCCAACACCGAAGACCCAACACCACCTTCCGTACCGTTACTCAAACTATAAGGCCTCTCATAATCCATCGTCCGCGCCAGTGGAGTGCCCTTGGTCGTATTCTCCCAGGCCAGCGTGTAGAGGTAGGGGTGCAGCTCGTAGCGCAGGTGCGCCGCATCGCGCACGGCACTCTTATACGGATTGGGAAACCAGTAGGGCTCAGGCGGCACACCTTCGCCGTGGGGGCGCATGATGGGGCAGAGGCTGGCCATCTGCAGCCAGCGGGTGTAAAGCTCGGGGTCGACGGCGCCCACGCAGAAGCCGCCGGCATCGGAGTGCATGTAGCCCACTCCCGCCTGGCCCATACCCAGCATGCCGGGCACCTGGGCCTGCAGGCCGCTCCACGAGCGGTTGATGTCGCCGCTCCAGGGAAATACCGAGTTGCGTTGCAAACCGGCCCAGCCCGAGCGGGCCAGGTTGAAGAGCCGCTCGTTGGGGTATTCCTTGGCGTAGTTTTCGGTGAAGATGCCGGCCCATTCCTGGCCGTAGGCGTTGTGCACCTGGCGGGTGGGGCCCCAAGCGTGTTGCATGGCCTCGGGGTGGTTTTCGGGCTCGCCGAGGTCGCTCCACCAGCCGGCTACGCCCTGGTCGTGCAGCTTTTTGTAGTAGCCCCACAGCCAGGAGCGGGCGCTGGGCTTGAATACGTCGAGGATGCTGGCGGGCCCCGCCCAAAACGAGCCGACGGTGAAGGGCTTGCCGGCTTTGTCCGTGCCAATCAGGCCTTGGGTGCGCACGGTCGAGTCGTTGCGCGAGGTGCGCATCACGTAGGGCTCCGAGATGAGGATGGTGTTCACGCCGTCCTTTTTCAGCTTGGCCATCATGCCCACGGGGTCGGGGAAGCCCGGTTTGTACCACTCCAGGTCGCCCTGCTGCTTAGTGCCGCCAAACCAGAACAAGTCGAGCACCAGCGCATCGAGCGGGAAGCCTTCGCGGCGCATGCGGCTGGCCACGTTGTACATCTCAGTGTCGGTCTTGTAGCCGAAGCGGCTCTGGATGAGGCCCAGGGCCCAGCGCGGCGGCAGTGGCTGCCGGCCCGTCAGGGCCGTGTAGCGGTCCAGGATTTCGGCCTGGTTTTTACCCGTCACCACGTAGTAGCAGAGCGAGTTCAGGTTTTCGCCGCCGTATTCGAGGGTGTTCTTGTCCGTCTTGCCCAGGTCGAGGTAGCCGGCGGTGTGATGGTCGAACAGCAGCAGGTAGCCGCGGCTGCTGAGCACCACCGGCAGGGTGATGTTGAGGTTGGGCTCGCCATTCTGGGAGCCGTAGTGGGCCTGGTTGTAGAGGTCGAGCCGGTAGCCGCGCCGGTCGAGCGGCAGGGCGCGCGAGCCGGTGCCATACAGCGCCTCGCCGGGCTGCAGGCGGAACTTCACAGCCGTGCCGCCGGGGGCGGGCGTGGTGGCCGGGGTGGGGGCGGCGGCTTGGGTACGGTAGGGGCTGGCGGCTTCGGCCAGTAGCGTGTCCTTGCCTTGCAGAATGCTGACGCGAAGCGGGTTCTTACGAACGGCAGCTACCAAGCCACTGCCTAGGTCGAGCCGCAGCACCGTTTGGCCCGCGGCTGGGCGCGTACTGCTTTCGTCCTCACGTACTCGGTCGGCGGCTTCCTCCATTCTATCCGCCATCCTATCTGCGCTTTCCCGGGCGCTCAACGTCGGCACACTGATAGAGGGGTCGGCCAGCGTCGGGCGACCCGGCGCAAAGTATTCCACCTTTACTACGCCAGCATCTTTGGGGCTTACTCGTAGCGTGCTACCATCACTGGCTTTGATAGTCAGGTCAAGGCCGTTGTTGCTGTGCGACTGATACCGCCCGCCCGGCACTACCCGCGCCGGCACCACGCGCTTGCCAAATGGGTCATTCGCCGGCGGGCCATCACCGGCGCGCTGGGCCTGAGCGGGGGCGGCCAGCAGCAGCGCGGGCAGACCCAGAAGGAGGAAGGAAGAGGGGAAAAAACGCGAACGTCGGGAATTCATAGAAAGCACAGCCAAAACAGGAGGCAGCAAATTACGCCCGAACGCCGCACTCCGCCGGTTGCGGGGCGGGCGCGGCGGGCCGAAATAGGATTCCATAAAAGGATTCCGTTACCGCACAAGGGTGTTTTTACCTGTTTTCGCACTTTGTTATGCCTCAGCTTTGCGCAAGTCTTGTACATTTGCCATATGTCAAACAAAACAGCAGCTTCCCCCTACGCCGCC
This sequence comes from Hymenobacter aranciens, assembly GCF_030580865.1. Classification (GTDB taxonomy): domain Bacteria; phylum Bacteroidota; class Bacteroidia; order Cytophagales; family Hymenobacteraceae; genus Hymenobacter; species Hymenobacter aranciens. Next base: position 25,103 of record NZ_JAUQSY010000017.1, read on the forward strand.
GTTTTCATTGATTTTGAAAACGTCTATTATTTCTTAAAAAATCACTTTCATGACCCCCCCGACCTAAACGACTACACCCTGGAGCTGGTGCGCAAGCTGCGTGAGCGCCTGGCCGAACAAGGCAACGACTGCCTGGTAATGAATGCCTACGCCGACTTCGAGCGCATGCCCTCGGCCCCGCAGGGCGCGCTGTACTTAGTAGGAGTGAGCACCCGCAACGTGCTGGGCACCGACCATAAGAATGCCGCCGACATGCAGCTCTGCATCGACGCGCTGGAAATTCTCTACACCCGGAAGGACATTGGGACGTTCGTCCTGCTGGGGGGCGACCGCGACTACATTCCCATGCTGCAACACCTGCGCCGGCAGGCCCGGCAGGTGATTGTGGCGGGGTTCCGCGAGGCTACTTCCGGCGACTTGCTGCAAAACCTGCTGCCGCAGCACTTCTTCGATGCCCGCGATTTGCTCTCCGAGGAGACGGTGACGGCGCTGGAGCAGCGCCGCCTCGATAGGGCCAAGCAGCTGGAAGACAGCCGCCGCCTGCGCGAGCACGGCATGGCCGGCGCACCCAACCCTATTGCGCTGGCTCTGCGGGCCAGCCAGGCCGCTGCCGCCGCTACCGATGAGAATGGTGAAACAACGGAAGACGAAAATGGTGAAGCCCGCGAGCCGGGCCCGGTGAACACGGCCCCGCCCGGTTACCCGCCGCTCACCAGCTCCATTGTCAACACTATTTCGAGCACGCCGCGGCCGTATGTGCCCACCATGGCCAGCAACCGGCCCATCACGACACCCGACGAGCCGGTGCCGTTTGCGCCGCCCAAGCGCCTCATCCGCGAGCACGAGCACCGGGTGCTGGAACTGATGCTGGGCGAGTTTAGCAAGCTGGAGCTCAAGCAGCAGCGCCGCGTGTCGGAGCTGTGGCTGGGTCCCTTTATGCGTTTGCTGACCGATGCCCTACCCGAGCTGCCCGACTGGGAGCGCCGCGACCTCATTAACAAGCTGCGCGACGCCGGGGCCATCCGCATCGAGAAGCGCGAGGGCGAGCCGCACCCGTTTTCGGTGATTGTGGTGAATTACAACCACCCCGACGTGTGGGAAATGCACCCCGGGGGCGAATGAGGCGAGCCTGAATGAGGAATGAAGAAGGAGGAATGTAGAATTGCATGGCCGCGGTTTGTTCTGCTTCGTACTTTTACAGCCTGATTGACCAGACGGCGTTGTCGCACGTCTCCCCCGATTCTTCATTCTTCATTCCTCATTTATCACATGAGCTACATTTCCCAAGCCGAAGCCAGCATCCTGTCCTTGTTCAACGCCGTGAACTCCGGCTTTCTGGGTGATTCGAGCCGCGGGCTCGACCAGATTGACGGCTGGCTGCAGGTGCTGCGCTCGGCCGATACCAGCAGCAGCCGCGCCATGGCTGCCGAGCTGGACCAGCTGGCCCTGCAGTTCCGCAGCAACAACATCGCCGCCGCCGCCGAAACCATGCAGCGTCTGGGCGAGCAAACTGCCGTGGCCGCCGCCGGCATTCACACCTTCGAGGGCACCGGCGACAAGCTGCGTGAGCTGAGCCAGAAGCTTATCGCCGCCGCCGGCAACCTGCGCTTCGTGGCCAAGGCCCCGCAGCCGCTCGAGCACTAAGCCGCCCGGGTTTTACTGCAAACGGCCCGCGCTTCCACAGAGGAGGCGCGGGCCGTTTGGCATTGGGGCTGGGCGCCGCCGCTACTGGCTGGCTTGGGCCTGGCCGGCTTCGAGGCGGCGCAGCTGCTGCTGCAGGGTGAGCAGGGCGGCGTGGTCGGCAGCGGACTGGGCGGTTTGGCGCTGCAGGGTTTCGACGGTGCGTTGCAGGGCGGCGTTCTGGGCTTGCAGGGCTTCTATTTGCTGTTGCTGCTCCTGCACGGCTTGCACGAGGGGCATCACGAACTGGGAGTAGCTGACGGTGTAGTGGTCGTGGGTGGTGGCGGGGTGGTGCACGCCGTCGAAGTGGTAGCCGAGGGTGCGGGCGGCGCGCTCCACGTCCTGCGCCAGGAAGCCGGTTTGGAGGGTGGCGCTGCTGTCGGGGGTGAAGGCCGTGAGCGTGCCGCTGCGCTCGAAGGCGGCGAGGCGGGCGTGGTCGAAGCGGTAGGTGACGGGGCGCAGCTGGCGGATGAATGCCAGGCCGGGCACGTTGGCCTGCACTTCATACTTGAAGCGGGCATCGGAAGCCACGGAGTAGGCCACGGGGCCTTCGACGACGGTGACGGCGCTGTTGCCGAGGCGGATTTTGTTGCTGGCGCTGACGGTGGCGCCGTTGCCGATGGCCGTGGCGTTGGTGAGGTTGGCGGTGCTCACGTCGGCGCCGTTGCCGAGGCAGGTGTTGTTGGTGCCGGTGGTGTTGGTGTCGCCGGTGCTGCGGCCGATGAAGGTGTTGCCGCCGCCGGTGGTGGTGGCCCCGCCGCTGTTCTGGCCGGCAAAGGTGTTGTTGCTGGCGGTGGTGTTGGCGTCGCCGCTCTGGTAGCCGCTGAAGGTATTGTTGGAGCCGGTGGTGTTGCCTTCGCCGCTGCTGTGGCCGCTGAAGGTGTTGAAGTTGCCGGTGGTGTTGGCCTCGCCGCTGGAGAAACCGGTGAAGGTGTTGTACTCGCCGGTGGTGTTGGCGTTGCCGCTGCTGGTGCCGGTGAAGGTATTCTGGTCGCCGATGGTGTTGTTCTGGCCGCTATAGGCCCCGGTGAAGGTATTGTGCTGGCCGCTGGTGTTGTCGAGGCCGGCGTTGGCCCCGCTAAAGGTGTTGTTGAGGCCGGTGGTGTTGGTTTGGCCGCTGTTGATGCCGGTGAAGGTATTGTTGCTGCCGGCGGTGTTGTTCAGGCCGCTCTGGTAGCCGCTGAAGGTATTGTCGCTGCCGCTGCTGTTGCTCTGGCCACTCTGGTAGCCGGTGAAGGTATTGTTGGAGCCGCTACTGTTGCCTTCGCCGCTGCTGCGGCCGGTGAAGGTGTTGAAATTGCCGGAGCCGTTGCCGAGGCCGCTTTGGCTGCCGGTGAAGGTGTTGCTGGCGCCGGTGGTGTTGCTAAAGCCACTCTGCCAGCCGCTGAAGGTGTTGCTGCCGCCGGTGGTGTTGCTTTGGCCGCTGGTGTAGCCGGTGAAGGTATTGGCCCCGCCGGTGGTGTTGAACTGCCCGCTCTGGTAGCCGGTGAAGGTATTCTGGTTGCCGGTGGTGTTGCTCAGGCCGCTTTGGCTGCCCGTGAAGGTGTTGCGCTGGCCGGTGGTGTTGACCTGGCCGCTGTTGCTGCCGAGGAAGGTGTTGCTGAAGCCGGTGGTATTGGCCTGGCCGCTGTTGGTGCCGGCAAAGGTATTGCCGCTGCCGGTGGTGTTGGTTTCGCCGCTGTTGCGGCCGAGGAAGGTGTTGTTGCCGGCGGTGGTGTTGGCCGCGCCGCTGTTGGTGCCGAGGAAGGTATTGTTGTTGCCGGTGGTGTTGGCCGTGCCACTACTGAAGCCGTCGAAGGTATTGTTGCTGCCGGTGGTGTTGGCCTGGCCGCTGGCGCTGCCGCTGAAGGTATTGCCGGTGCCGGTGCTGGTGCTGGCCCCACTGCCGTAGCCGGTGAAGGTATTGTTGTTGCCGGTGGTATTGACGGTGCCGCTGCTGAAACCGCTAAAGGTGTTATTGAAGCCCGTGGTGTTGGCGTAGCCGCTGCTGGCACCGGTGAAGGTATTGTGGCTGCCGGTGGTGGTGCTGGCCCCGCTGTTGGTGCCCAGAAAGGTGTTGGCCACGCCGGTGGTGTTGCTCAGGCCGCTGCCGTAGCCGCCAAAGGTGTTGCTGTTGCCGGTGGTGTTGGCCTCGCCGCTGCCCGCGCCAACAAAGGTGTTGAAGCTGCCCGTGGTGGTGGCCGTGCCGCTGCCGCTGCCGTTGAAGGTGTTGCCCTCGGCGGTGGTGTTGCTGAGGCCGCTGCCGTAGCCAGTGAAGGTGTTGCTGACGCCCGTGGTGTTGTTGCCGCCGCTGTTGCTGCCCACAAAGGTGTTGTTGGTGCCGGTGGTGTTGCGCTCGCCGCTGCTGGCGCCCACGAAGGTATTGTCGGAGCCGGTGGTGTTGCTGCGGCCGCTGCCGCGCCCGGCAAAGGTGTTGGCGCTGCCGGTGGTGTTGCTCTGGCCGCTACTGCGGCCCACGAAGGTGTTGAAGCTGCCGCTACTGACGGCCGCCCCGCTCTGGTAGCCCACATACACGTTCTGGCCGGTGGTGTGCTGCCCGATGTTCAGCCCGCCATCGGCGCGCACGCCCACGCCCACGCCCGCAATGCTCGCGCCGGTGCCCGTCAGGGCATTGCTGCCCAGGTGCACGTTCTGGGTGGCCGTGTGGTTGCCGAGGTGGTCGCCGGGGCCGCCCACGGGGTTGAGCTGGAGCCAGGCGGGGGCGCCGGGCGTGCCGCTATTATAATAGAAGCCGGCCGGCGCGCCCGTCTGGTACACCAGCAGCCCGGTGGCGGGGCTGGCAATGCTGGCCGCTGAGGCCACGCGGGGCAGCAGCACGCCTTTGCTGGTACTGATAATGTCGAGCGCGGCCGAGGCATCGGGCGCGGCGGCGGCGCCGATGGTGACGCCCGACTGGGCACGAATGGCCAGCGGCAGGGCCAGCAGCAGCGCGGGCAGCAGCCGGCGCAGCACGGAGGAGGAGAGAGGCATAAGCAGGAAGCCACGCCAGATGTGGCCCCCGCAAAAATACCCGGTACGCCCCCGGTATCCTATCACATGAATATGTGGTAGCGTACCGGAACCGAGGGAGCCGCCAGCCCCCTCGGCGCGGGGCTACTCCACCACCAGGCGCCGGGCCTGGCTGCCGCTGCGCACCACGTACACGCCGGCCGCCAGCCCGCTGGGCAGGGCCAGCCGGGCCGTGCCGCTGGCATCGGCCGTGGCGGTGAGCAGCACCCGGCCCAGCGCGTCGAGCACTTGCACCGGGGCCCCGGCGGGCAGGCCGGCGGCGGTGGTGGCGCTGCGGGTGGGGTTGGGGGTGAGCGACAGGGCCGCCGCCGGTGTGGGCCCGGCCACCACGCGCACCGGCGAGTAGCTAGCGGTGCCGTCTACATCCACCTGCCGCAGGCGGTAGTAGGTGGTGGAGTGGTGGGTTAGTGGAATGGTGGAATCGAGGAAGGTGTAGGCCGTGGGGCGGGCCGTGCTGCCCTGCGCTTTGACCTCGCCAATCTTTTCGAACTGCTTCCCGTCGGGGCTGCGCTCGATGTCGAAGCGGGCGCTGTGCTGCTCGCTGGCCGTGGCCCAGCGCAGGCGGGCGGCGGGGCCCTCGGCCGCGGCCGTGAAGGTGCTGAGCTCGACGGGCAGCGGGCTGCTGGCCCCGGTGAGGTAGAACTCCGAGAAGTGGTCGGTCACGCTCACCTGGGCCGTGAACCAGTCGGTGCCGCTCAGCACGGTGGCGGGAGCGGGCAGCAGGCGGCGCTGGCCGGCGGGGTCGTTGTCGGTCAGGGTGCAGTTCACGTTGGTGCCGTCGTACTGGCTGGCGTTGAGAGTGGCCAGCGTGGCGTTGGCATCGGCGGCGCTGAGGCGGCTGAGCTCGCTGCTGAGGCCGAAGAAACGCACGCGCACGGTCTGGCCGGGGAAGCTGGCGTTGGTGGCGGTGAGGTAGAAGTTGCGGTCGAGGTAGGCGCGGCTGGCGCGGCCGTCGCGGCGCACGGCGGCGGTGGTGCCGGTGCCCAGGGCCAGCACGCCGGCCGTCACGGTGCCCAGGTTGCGGGTGTCTTCGATGGCGGCCACCACGGCCCCGCCCTGGCCGGCGGGCAGGCGCAGGTAGCGCCAGGCGCCTGCGCCGCCCGTGCCGCTGAGGGTGAGCGGCTCGGTGCTGAGGCAGCCGCTGGCGGCGGCGCTACGGTACACCTGCAACACCTCGAAGGCGGGGCTGCTGAGGCTGCCCACGCCCGCATTGGCTACCACAATGGCACTGCTACCGGCCGCCGCGCCCACCGGCACCACCGCCGTGAGGCTGGTGGGCGAGGTGAACGTGACGCTGCTGGCCGCCACACCCCCGAAGCTGACGGTGCTGCCGCTGGTGAAGCCCGTGCCGGTGAGCACCACGGCCTGGCCGGGCAGCTCGGCCGCCGTGCTCAGGGCCGTGAGGGTGGGCCGCGGCACCTGCTCGTAGTGATTGAGGTTGCCGTCGAGCGTGCCCACGAGCATATCGAGTAGGCCATCGCCGTCGAGGTCGGTGAGAGTGGGGGCCGATTCGGACCCCACGTCGAGGCCATTGAAGCTGGCCGTAACCAGGGCGAAGGTGAGGCCGTTGGCCGCCGTCTGCTCGTAGTGGCCGATGGCCCCGTCGAGCTTGCCCACCAGCATATCGAGTAGGCCATCGCCGTCGAGGTCGGTGACGGTGGGAGCCGAGTCGATGCCTACGTCAAGGCCATTGAAGCTGGCCGTGACCAGGCCGAAGGCGAGGCCGTTGGCCGCCGTCTGCTCGTAGTGGCTGAGGGTGCCGTCGAGCTTGCCCACGAGCAGGTCGAGCAGGCCGTCGCCGTCGAGGTCGGTGACGGTAGGATTGGCATAGTTGCCCACGTTAAGGCTGTTGAAGGTGTTGGTGAGCAGGCCGAAGGTAGGGGCGTTGGCCGCCGTCTGCTCGTAGTGGCTGATGGCCCCGTCGCCTCTACCCACGAGCATATCGAGCAGGCCGTCGCCGTCGAGGTCGGTAAAGGTGGGGGCTGCGTCGGTGCCTACGTCGATGCTGTTGAAGCTGGCCGTGACCAGGCCGAAGGCGAGGCCGTTGGCGGCCGTCTGCTCGTAGTGGCTGATGGTGCCGTCGAGCGTGCCCACCAGCATATCGAGCAGGCCGTCGCCGTCGAGGTCGGCAACGGTGGGGGCCGATAGGCTGCCCACGTCAATAGTGTTGAAGCCGGCCGAAACCAACGGGAAGACATAGCTATTGGCCTTGTCCACGCCAAAGGCCGCCGTGCTCAGGGCGGTGCCGCCGGGGGTGCTCACGCTCACCTTGTGGGTGCTGCTGCCGCGCGGCACAGTCACGGTGAGCTGCGTGGCGGAGTTCACCACGAAGGCGGCGGGCTGCCCGCCCAGGCGCACGCTGCGGGTGGTGCTCAGGTAGCCGCCCAGGTTGGTGCCGGTGACGGTGAAGGTGCTGCCCTGCGGGCCACTGCCGGGCGCGAGGCCCGTGATGGTGGGCACGGGCGCGGCCTGCTCGTAGTGGTTCAGGTTGCCGTCGTTCTCGCCCACGAGCAGGTCGAGCAGGCCGTCGCCGTCGAGGTCGGTGAGGGTGGGGGCCGCATAAAAGCCCACGTAGATGCCGTTGAAGCCGGCCGTGACCAGGGCGAAGGAGAGGCCGTTGGCCGCCGTCTGCTCGTAGTGGCTCAGGGTGCCGTCTCGCTTGCCCACCAGCATATCGAGCAAGCCGTCGCCGTCGAGGTCGGTGAGGGTGGGGGCTGAGTTGTTGCCCACGTCAATCGTATTGAAGCTGGCCGTAACCAGGGCGAAGGTAGGGCCGTTGGCCGCCATCTGCTCGTAGTGGCTGATGCTGCCGTCGAGCTTACCCACGAGCAGGTCGAGCAGGCCGTCGCCGTCGAGGTCGGTGACGGTGGGGTTCGAAGTGTCGCCCACGTCGATGCTGTTAAAGCTGGCCGCGACCAGGGCGAAGGTGAGGCCGTTGGCCACCGTCTGCTCGTAGTGGCTCAGGGTGCCGGCGTCATTGCCCACGAGCAAGTCGAGCAGCCCGTCGCCGTCGAGGTCGGTGAAGGTGGGGGCCGCGTAGCTACCCACGTCGATGCCGTTGAAGCTGGCCGTGACCAGGGTAAACGTCGTGACGTTGGCCGCCGTCTGCTCGTAGTGGACCAGGGTGCCGGTGCTCCTTCCCACGAGCAGGTCGAGCAGGCCGTCGCCGTCGAGGTCGGTAAAGGCAGGGACCGATAAGCTGCCCACGCTGGTGCTATTGAAGCTGTTCGTAACCAGCGGAAAGTTGTAGCTATTGGCCTTGAGCACGCCAAAGGCCGCCGCGCTCAGGGCCGTGCCGCTGGGGGTGCTCACGCTCACCTTATGGGTGCTGCTGCCGGGCGGCACGGTCACGGTGAGCTGGGTGGCGGAATTGACGGCGAAGGCGGCGGGCTGCCCGCCCAGGCGCACGCTGGTGGCGGTGCTCAGATAGCCGCTCAGGTTGGTGCCGGTGAGCACAAAGGTGCTGCCCTGCGGGCCGCTGCCGGGCGCGAGGCCCGTGATGGTGGGCACGGGCGGGGCCTGCTCGTAGTGGTTGAGGGTGCCGTCCTGCTCGCCCACGAGCAAATCGAGCAGGCCGTCGCCATCGAGGTCGGTGAGGGTGGGAGCCGAGAGGTTGCCCACGCCGATGCTGTTGAAGAAGGTCGTGACCAGGGCAAAGGTGAGCCCATTGGCGGCCGTCTGCTCGGAGTGGACGATGCTGCCGTCGTACCTACCCACCAGCATATCGAGCAGGCCGTCGCCGTCGAGGTCGGCGACGGTGAGCGTCGAGTTGGTGCTCACGCTGATGCCGCCGAAGCTGGCCGTGACCAGCGCGAAGGTGCCGCCGTTGGCCACCGTCTGCTCGTAGTGGCTCACCTGGCCGCTATACTTGCCCACCAGCAGGTCGAGCAGGCCGTCGCCATCGAGGTCGGTGAGGGTAGGGGCCGAACGGTCGCCCACGTCAATGGTGTTGAAGCTGGCCGTGGCCAGCGCGAAGGTGCCGCCGTTGGCCACCGTCTGCTCGTAGTGGGCCATGCTGCCGTCGAGCTTGCCCACGAGTAGGTCGAGCAGGCCGTCGCCATCCAGGTCAGTGAAGGTGGGGGCCGAATAAAAGCCCACGTCGATGCTGTTGAAGGTGTTCGTGACCAAGCCGAAGGTAGGGGCATTGGCCGCCGTCTGCTCGTAGTGGCTCAGGGTTCCGTCAAGCTTACCCACGAGCAGGTCGAGCAGGCCGTCACCGTCGAGGTCGGTGACGGTGGGGGCCGAGTAAGTGCCGGCGGTGATGCCGCTAAAGCCCGCCGTGACCAGCGGAAAGTTGTAGCTGTTGGCCTTGTCCACGCCGAAGGCCGCCGTGCTCAGGGCCAAGCCGCCGGGGGTGCTCACGCTCACCCGGTGGGTGCTGGCGCCGGGCGGCACGGTCACGGTGAGCTGGGTGGCGGAATTGACGGCGAAGGCGGCGGGCTGCCCGCCCAGGCGCACGCTGGTGGCGGTGCTCAGGTAGCCGCTCAGGTTGGTGCCCGTGAGGGTGAAGGTGCTGCCCTGCGGGCCGCTGCCGGGCGCCAGGCCCGTGATGGTGGGCACGGGCGCGGCCTGCTCGTAGTGGTTGAGGGTGCCGTCGAGCTCGCCCACCACCATATCGAGCAGGCCGTCGCCGTCGAGGTCAGTGAGGGTGGGCTTCGCGTTAGAGCCCACGTCAATGCCGTTGAAGTTGGACGCGACCTGGGCAAAGGTGAGGCTGTTGGCCGCCGTCTGCTCGTAGTGGGCCATGCTGCCGTCGAACTTGCCCACGAGCAGGTTGAGCAGGCCGTCGCCGTCGAGGTCAGCGACGGTGAGCGTCGAATTACGGGTCACGCCGATGCTGTTGAAGCTGTCCGTGACCAGGGCGAAGGTGCCGCCGTTGGCCACCGTCTGCTCGTAGTGGTTCACATTACCGTCGTACTCACCCACGAGCAGGTCGAGCAGGCCGTCGCCGTCGAGGTCGGTGACGGCAGGGGCTGATTGGCCGCCCACGTCGATGCCGCTGAAACTAGTTGTGACCAGGGCGAAGGTAGTGGCATTGGCGGCCGTCTGCTCGTAGTGCTTCAGGGTGCCGTCGTACTCACCCACCAGCATATCGAGCAGGCCGTCGCCATCGAGGTCGGTGACGGTGGGGATTGATTCGACGCCCACGTCAATGCCGTTGAAGCTGGCCGTGACCAGGGCGAAGGTGAGGGCGTTGGCCGCCGTCTGCTCGTAGTGGCTGATGGTGCCGGCGTTCTTGCCCACCAGCATATCGAGCAGGCCGTCGCCATCCAGGTCAGTGAAGGTGGGGGCCGAGTAAGCGCTCACGTTGATGCCGTTGAAGCTGTTCGTGACCAGCGGGAAGTTATAGCTGTTGGCCTTGTCCACACCGAAGGCCGCCGTGCTCAGGGCCGTGCCGCCGGGGGTGCTCACACTCACCCGGTGGGTGCTGGCGCCGGGCGGCACGGTCACGGTGAGCTGCGTGGCGGAGTTGACGGCGAAGGCGGCGGGCTGCCCGCCCAGGCGCACACTGGTGGCGGTGCTCAGGTAGCCGCCCAGGTTGGTGCCGGTGAGGGTGAAGGTGCTGCCCTGCGAGCCATTGCCGGGGCTGAGGCTGGTGATAGTGGGCACGGGCAGGGCCTGCTCGTAGTGGTTCAGGGAGCCGTCGGTCTTGCCCACGAGCAGGTCGAGCCGGCCGTCGCCGTCGAGGTCGGTGACAGTGGGAGCCGCGTTAAAGCCCACATTAATGGCACTGAAGCTGGCCGTGACCAGGACAAAGGTGGTGGCGTTGGCCGCCGTTTGCTCGTAGTGGCTCAGCTTGCCATAGCCCTCGCCCACCAGCATATCGAGCAGCCCGTCGCCATCGAGGTCGACGACAGTGGGGGTCGAATACTCGCCCACGTCAATGCTGTTGAAGCTGGCCGTGACCAGGGTGAAGGTGCCGCCGTTGGCCGCCGTTTGCTCGTAGTGGCTGATGGTGCCGTCGGCGCGGCCCACGAGCAAGTCGAGCAGGCCGTCGCCATCGAGGTCGGTGACGGCAGGGGCTGCGTAAGTGACCACGTCGATGCCGTTGAAGCTGGCCGTAACCAGGGCAAAAGAGGTAGAGTTGGGGGCCGTCTGCTCGTAGCGGTTCAGGTTGCCGTCGTACTCGCCCACGAGCAAGTCGAGCAGCCCGTCGCCGTCGATGTCGGTGACGGCGGGGGTCGAAAAGTCGCCCACGTCGATGCCGTTGAAGTTGGCCGTGACCAGCGCAAACGTAGTGGCATTGGCCGCCGGTTGCTCGTAGCGGTTCAGGGTGCCGTCGGTCTTGCCCACGAGCAGGTCAAGCAGGCCGTCGCCGTCGATGTCGGTAACGGTGGGAGCCGAGTCGGTGCCCACGTCAAGGCCGCTGAAGTTGGCCGTGACCAGCGGAAAGCTGTAGCTATTGGCCTTGTCCACGCCGAAGGCCGCTGCGCTCAGGACGGTGCCGCCGGGGGTGCTCACACTCACCTTGTGGGTGCTGGCGCCGCGCGGCACGGTCACGGTGAGCCGCGTAGACGAGTTGACGACAAAGGCGGCGGGCTGCCCGCCCAGGCGCACGCTGCGCGTGGCGGTCAAGACGGTGCCCGACAGGGTAAAGGTGCTGCCCTGCGCGCCGCTGCCGGGGCTGGGGGTGCCCACGGTGGGGGCCTGGGCCTGGGCCAGCAGCGGCAAGGCGGCCGGCACAAGGAGTAACACGAGGCGGCGCAGAGCCACAGAGGAGAAGTAGCGCATCGGCAAAAGAATACAGCAGGGAAATGCTTCCAACTACACAGGTTACAAAGGTGCTGCGGGGCCTGCGAAGCCCGACCGCAACAGCCCTTCCCGCCCCAAAGTTCGGCCCCCAGCCCCCGCCGCGCCTCGCATACCTATGCTATATTAGCAGCCGCCCCCCACCAAAACCGGCCGCCCCCACGGGGAGCGGCCGGCCGGGCAAGGGGGGGCAGCGCGTGGCCCGGGGCTAGCCCATCACGGCCACGAGCACGGGCTCGCACCACTGGCCCACCTGGGCGCCCTTCTGCTTGTAGATGGCCTTGTAGCGCCACACCACGGCGGTGCCGGCGGCGGGCAGTGCGTGGGTGTCGGTGTAGCGGGTCTGGTCGCTGGTGTCGAGCTTTTGCCAGCCCTGGCCGTCGGTGCGGTCCACGCAGATGTCGAGCAGGGGCATGTTGTACTTGTGCCACTTCAGCTCGGGGTGGCCGCCGCTGCCGCGCACCACGCTCAGGTCGGGCACGAGACTGCTGGGGTTGGGCTTGGGCAGCGGCGTGCCCTCAATGCCGAGGTCGTTGCCGTCGGCCACCGAATATTTCGGGTTGTTCTTGATGGTGGTGGCAATGTTGCTCACCAGGGCAAAGATGCCGGGCTGGGGCTGCTCGGCGGGCAGGGTGGGGGTGGGCACGGTGAGGGCGCTCAGGGTGGCCCCGGCATCGAGGCCATTGCGCAGCGCCGTCTTAAACGCCGTGATGGTGTTGCCGAAGTGCGTAAACTGCGACTGGTAGTCCAGAATGGCCGCCCACCAGAGCTGCCCGAGCTGCACGTCCTTCATGGTTTCGGGCGTGATGCCGTATTTACTGCTGTACAGCGGCAGCTTCGCCGCGAAGTTGTCGAGCCAGGTTTTGCGCTCTTCATCGCCGTTGGGGAGGTAAAATTGAGTTTGCATTGGAAAAAAAGAAAAAAGGTGAAGGTGAAATCCAGAAAGAATAGCACGGCGGTTGCTGCGCCAGCTGGCATAGCCGGCATGGCTGGTTGGCAGCCTGTCAGGGTTGCGGAGCCTTGGCAGCGCATTCGTAGGCGGCATAGCAGCAGTGCTACGCCACGCAACTGCACTACTGCGCGGCGCAACACCAATGCTGCGCCGCGTAACATTAATATTGCGCCGCATAAAATCGATAGTACGCCGCGTAAAACCAGTGCTGTGCCACGCAACAGTGCTATAGTATGACGCAATACCAGTGCTGCGCTACACAAGATTATTCTGGCGTGGCGCAAGACCAATGCCAGAGGGCACACCAGGGCTCCCACGCCGGGCCGTTTGCCCCGCGCCACCCGCCGGGGGCCTGACGGGCCTGCGGGCAGGGCCGAGCGCTGCCAGGGCAGGCCCAACGGCCTGCCTGTTAGCGGTCAACGGGCCAAATATAGGGGCGCGTTTCGGTTTTGCAATAGCCGCGCGTTATTTTTTTATTCTTTTTTTGGATAGACCCGCCGGCCGGCATTGTCCAACTGGGTAGGCGTATCCGACAATCGGCCCCAGCGGGCACAAAAACGCCGCTCCCGAAGCCGGGAGCGGCGTGTGGCATTGTCGTAAAAGGCCATCGGGCCTGCAGAGGGCCGGGCCGGGCGGCCGGGGCTAGTTGCCGCTACGCAGCACGGTCCAGTTGGTGCCGTCGGAAATGACGGTGACGGTTTTGCTGCTGCCGCTGGGGCTCAGACCGTAGCCAGTTACGCCCGTGGCGTCACCGCCATCGAAGAGCAGGCCGCCGGCGGTGTGAAGGGTGGCCATTTCGCTGCTGCTGTTGTTGCGCAGGTAATACACGCGGCCCACGCAGGTAGTGGGGTTGGGCAGTTGGTAGTGGCTGTTGGTGCCGCTGGGGCTCAGGCCGTTGTAGGCGGTGGCGGTGAGGGCCACGCCGGGGCTGGGGCTGCCGGCCAGGCCATTCGTGACGCCCACGGCCACCGTGCCGGTGGTGTGCAGGGTGCTGGTGGGGGCGGTGGTGCCCACGCCCACGCCATTGTTGAGGACGGTCAGGGAGTTGGGGCCGGCCGTGATGGTGGTTCCGGAGGAGCTATTGAGGGTGAAACCGCCCGTGCTGAGGATGTCGAAAGCCCCCGAGCTGTAGAAGCTGGTGCCGGCGTTGCTGATGAAGCTTATTGCCCCCTGGCTGCTGGCCGACCAGTTGCTGCCGATGTTCAGCATACCCCGGGCACTGCTCAGCGACATGCTGGTGCCGTTGATGTTCAGCGTGCCGTTGGCGTTGCCCAGGGCTATGGTATTGCCGGTGCCTATAAGAAGGTTGCCATTGGGACTACTCAAATTGACGCCCGTGCTGCCCATGCTCAGCGCGCCCCCGCCGGGTGTGAGCAAACTGATGCTGTTGGCGCCGCCGAAAAGGGTGTTGTTGCTGGTGTTGAGGCTCAGGCTATTGACGCCGCTGACCAACGACACCGAGGAGCCGGTAACAGACACTGCCCCGCTCGACGAGTTGCCCACCAGCGTGGTGCCCGTGCCCGTGTTGTTGATAAACGTAGGGCCCGTGACGTTGAGCCCGCCATTGGCCGTGAGCGAGCCGCCCACCACGCCCCCGCCGCCAATGTTGAAGACGGCGCCGGCCTGCACAGTGCCCGAGTTGCGAATAAACTCGTTGCCGAAGGCCGCCGTGGACGTGCTGCTGCCCAGGTTGCCGCTGGCGTCGGCCGTCACGAGGCGGGTGCCGGTGCCGCCCAGGCTTTCGAGGCGCACGTTGCTCGTGCCGGCCGTGCCGGCCACGTGCAGGCGGGCGGCGGCGGCGGTGCCCGTGCCAATGCCCACGTTGCCGGTACCGTCCACGTACACATCGGTGGTGTAGGTGGTGGGCGTGGTGGTCAGGTCGCTCACGTCGGTGCGACCAATCTCGAAGTCCTGCCCCGCCGCGCGCCACAGGCCGGCCTCGTGGCCGGCGTACTTCATCAGACCCACGCGGGCCGCGCCCCCGGCATCCACTAGCAGGCCCTGGTTTTCGCCGTCGATGCGCCCGCTGCCGCCGATGCGGAAGCTGGCGGCCTGCGCGGCAGCGGTTTGGTTTTGCACGAAGTTCGTGGCGGCGGCGCCGGCCACGCTTTCCCAGGTGGCCAGGCCGCTGCCGTCGGAGGTGAGCACCTTGCCGGGGCCGGGCGCGCCGCCGGTAATCTTCACCTGGCCCGCCACCTCCAGGCGGGCACCGGGCGTGGTGGTGCCCAGGCCCAGGTTGCCGTTGGTCAGGAAGCGCGCCCACTCCGTGACGGTGGTGGTGCTGCCGGTGGTGGCCCCCCCGAAGCGGATGCCGCTGACGGCGGCGTTGCCCAAGCCCAGGTTGTTGATAAGCCAGGTTTCGCCCTCGCCGCCGCTGCGGTTCCATTGCAGGTGGGCGCCCTGGGCGCCCACGCCGTTGGAGCCGCCGGCCAGCACGCCGCCGCGCACGTCGAGGCGGGCGCCGGGCGCAGCTCCGCCCATGTCGATGCCCACGTTGCCGTCGCCCTGAATGCGCAGCAGCTCGGTGCCATCGCCGTTGCGGCCTTTGGCATAAAACACGTGCCGGTCGCTGCTGGTCAGCACGTGGTAGTTGAGCTGGCTGCCGCTCACGCCCAGGCCGTAGTGGGCCAGCCGGCTGCCCCCGTCAAAGAGGGTGAGCTTGGGCTCGGTGGTAGTGGGCGAGATGCTCAGGCGAGCGTTGGGCGTGGAGGTGTCGATGCCGATGTTGCTGCCCGGCGTGCTGGGGTAGAGAGCCGCGCCGTTCTGCGTCCACTGCGGGTCCTGAAAGCGCACCGCGCCCCCAGCCTGCTGCGTGAGCACCTGGCCGGGCTGGCCCGCGCCTGCCGGCAGGGTGTAGGCCCCGCCCTGCGTGAGGGTGAGCAAGGGAATAGCCGAGCTGCTGAGCGTATAATTGGTGCCGCACACGGCGGCGCCGGCCACCCACTGCGTCGAGTTCGCGCCCGCCCCCGTAGCCTAGATAACATCAGCCCCCACGGCGGCAGTGTTCACAAAGCACGACTGCACGTAGAGCCCGCTCACGCCGTCCCACTTAAAGGGCGTCGTGAACGGAATCGTGTTCAGCCCCCCCACCGTGCTGATGGTGCCCGTGTACACGGTGGTCATCACCAGGCCCCCATCGGTCGTGCTGCCGACCGGGTTGCTGGGCGCATTGGCCAGCTGCAGCGTGAAGTTGGTAAACGGGGCCGTGCTGGCCTTCGTTGTCACGGTTACGCCCAGGGCCGTCAGCAGCAGGTTGGGGTTCACGCCGGCCCCTAGCAGCACGCTGGCCGGAATGTAGGAAGCCACCCGTCGGCTGTTGTTGCTGCCGTTAAACGGCGACTCGTTTCCGCCGAGAGCGTTGTAAGGGCTTAGCGTGGTGGTGGTGGGCGTGGTGGGTCCCACCTGCAGGCCGGTGGCGGGGTCGTAGCTCACGCCGTTGTTGTCGGTGAGGCGCTGCCACCGGGCGGCCGTGGCCGTGCCGGCGTTGTAGTAGAAGCCGGGCGTGGTGCCGCTGCCCACCCCGCTGGTGGGCGCGTTGGTCTGGTACACCAGCAGCCCGGCCGCCGGGTTGGCAATGCCGAGGCGGGCCGCCGCCGTCAGGCGGGGCAGCAGCAGGCCCTTGCTTGAGCTCACAATATCGAGCGCGGCCGAGGCATCGGGCGCGGTGGTGGCCCCGATGGTGACGCCGGTTTGGGCGCGGGCCGCCAGGGGCAGGGCCAGCAGCGCCGGCAGCAGCCAGCGCCGCCGAAAGTAACGATTGTGCATAAACAGAAGCGTAAGGAGGATAAGTGCAACCACAAAGTTACTCCCGTCGTTCCCGCCGCGCCTCGCATACCCATGCGATATGCGCCCGCCGGGCCGCCCGCCCTAGCGCCGGGCCTGGGTGCCGGCCGGGGCCTCGCCCAGCAGGCGGGCCATTTGCTGCTGCAGGGTTTGCAGGGCGGCGTGGTCGGTGGCGGCGTCGGCGCGCAGGGCGTCGTTGTCGGCCTTCAATTCCCGGATGGCCTCCAGCAGCACCGGCGTCAGCTGGGCGTAGTTCACGGCCTTGTAGCCCTCGGCGTCGGTGCTCACCAGCTCGGGGTACAGCGCCTCCACCTCCTGGGCAATGAGGCCGATTTGCGCGCGGCCGGCCTCGCCGCCGCGGGCCACGCCCAGGGCATTCCAGCGGTAGCGGGCGCCGTGCAGCTGTAGCAGCTGCGCCAGCGTAGGGCCCAGCGGGCGAATGTCCTGCTTGAGGCGGCGGTCGGAGGGCGACACGTTGGCCCCGCGAATCATGCCGTTCACGTCGAGCTTGTAGGCCGGCGTGGTGGTGCCGATGCCCACGTTGCCCGAGGTGGCTTGCACGAAGAGGCGGCCGCCCGCCACGTTGCTCTCGCTCAGGTTGAGCCCGCCGCCGGCCAGGCTGAAGTTATACTTGTCGGTACCGTAGTTGTCGTACAAGCCCAGCAGGGCGCCGTTGGCGCTGCCATCGGCCAGAATAGTGAGCGGGTGGCCGGGGCTGCTAGTACCCACGCCCACGCGGCCGTTCGTCGTGACGACGAGGGACGGCACGGCGGTAGTGGTCGTCGTGGTATATTCCAGGCGAAAGTACAGGTCTAGGCCCGTGCTTTGCGGGCCGCTGCCGAAATCATAAGTAGAGTAGCCCCCAGCATAGGTGTCGTCCATCTGCCGCAGCAGGTTGGTGTCGTTGGAGGGGCCCTGGTAGAAAAACTCGAAGAAATGCTGGCCGGCCGGCAGGGCTACGGGCGTGTTAATGGTGAAGGTGTTGAGGCCGGGCCCCACCGAGACGCTTTGCGTATACACCAGCGTCGAGCCATTGAAAATGCGCAGCTGCGAGGGATAAGCTGTGGTGTTGCCGGTCTGCACGGTAAGACGCGTCAGCGCGCCGGCAGTTGGCAAGGTGAACGTCTGGCCGGTATAGACATAAGTGGCCAGATATCTCGTCGCGTAACGGTTGTCGATGGCATTGGTTTGCGTCACCGACGCTGTGTTGGTACCCTGTACCAGCACATCGCCGGCCACGGAGAGTCGCGCACTGGGCGTCGTGGTGCCCAGCCCCAGCCGGCCGGCAATGGCCCCGTCACCGCCGATGCGGAAGCTGGCAGCCTGGTCCGTCGCGCTCTGGTTCTGCACGAAGGTCGAGGCGGAGGGTAGCGCCTGCGTCGCGCTGAGGGTACCGTTGTTGTCGGCCACCACTACGCGGGTGCCGCTGCCGCCCAGCGCGGGCAAGATAACCGCCCCGTCGGCCTTCAGTTGCAGGGCGTCCAGCAGGGCACCGCTGTTGGTGGTGCGTAGCGTCAGGGCCAGGTTGGTGCTGCTGCCGGGGTTGGGCACGCGGGCCTGCACGTAGGCCGTACCGCTGGTACCGCTGAAGGGCGCCAGAAACAGGCTGCCGGGCAGGTACACGTTCTGGCTGCCGCCGTTGTTGGGGTTGGCCACGAGGTAGCTGTCGCCGCTGCCGGCCACGTCGAGCCGGCCGCGGGGGCTGCTGGTGCCCACGCCCACGCTGCCGCCGTTGCTGATGCTCAGGGCGGGGGCGCCCGTGCTGGTGGCCCCGGCAAACAGGTGCAGGTAGCCGCCGCTCACGCCCAGGCCGTAGAAGTCGGTGCCGGCGGCGCCGTTGTACACGGCCAGCTTCTTGGTGGCCGCGTCGGTGGCCGAGCTGCCGTAGCCGGGGCCCAGGTCGAGGCGGTAGTTGGGCGCGGTAGTACCGATGCCCAGGTTGCCGCCCACGGCGCCGGTGCCGCTGATGCGGAAGTTAGCCGTTTGGTCGGTGGCGCTTTGGTTGAGCACAAAGCTGCCGCTGCCGTCGCTGCTGCTGAGGGTGCCGTTGGCGCTGGCGCTCACCACGCCCGGGCCCAGGGTACGCACGCGCACGTTGCCGTTCACGTCGAGCTTTTGGGTGGGTGCCCCGCTGGCCGCCGTGGTGCCAATGCCCACGTTGCCATCGCCCTGGATGCGCAGCAGCTCGGTGCCGTCGCCGTTCTTGCCCCCGGCATAAAACACGTGCTGGGCAGTGGCCGCCTGCACGTGGTAGTTGAGCTGCCCGCCGCTGATGCCGAAGCCGTAGTGCGCCGCCGTGCTGCCGCCGTCGAAGAGGGTAATCTTGGCCTCGACGCTGCCGGGCGTGATGCTCAGGCGCGTGTTGGGCGCGGTGGTGCCGATGCCCACGTTGCCGGTGCTGCCGCCGGTGTTGAGCAGCAGCGGGCCGCTGCCCTTGCTGTCGAGGGTCAGCGGGTCGTTGGGGTTGCTGCCGCTGGCGCGCAGGCCGTAGTAGCCCAGGCTCACGCCCGAGGCCAGGTTCTGCGAGGTCACTTTCACGATGTCGGTGCTGGCGGTGTTGTCGGTGCTCACCACGCTCAGGCGCTGGCCGGGGGTGGCCGTGCCCACGCCCAGGTTGCCGCCGGTCAGGCCCAGGGCGTAGCCCGCCTGCGCCAGGGTGGTGGCCCCGCTGAGGGTGCCGCCGAGCTGCACATCCTGGCCGGTGCGGGTGAGGCCGTTGCTGGCCGTGGTGGCGTCGGCCGCACCCACGGTGGTGGTGCTGCCCAGGTTGCCGCTGGCGTCGGTGGTGACGAGGCCGGCCGTGGTGAGGCCGCGCAGGCGGGTGCTGCCGTTCACGTCGAGCAGGGCCGTGGGGGCGCCGCTGGCCGTGGTGGTGCCAATGCCCACCCGGCCGTTGCCCTGGATGCGCATGAGCTCGGTGCCGTTGCCGTTCTTGCCCTCGGCGTAAAAGACATGGTTGGACGCCGGCACGTCGACGTGGTAGTTGAGCTGCCCGGGGCTCACCCCGAAGCCAAAGTGATTGTAGGGGAAGCCCCCATCGTACAGCGTAATCTTGGCCTCGGTGATGCCGGGCGTGATGCTCAGGCGCGTGAGCGGGGTATCGCCGTAGTTGGTGAAGTCGCCGAGGCCCAGAAAGCCATTGTCGATGAAGCGGCCAAACTCGGTGATGTTGTCAGCCTGGTCGCTCTTGCCGAAGCGGATGCCCGCGTTGCTGGTGCCACCGCCCTTCTGGTTCAGCAGCCAGGTTTCGCCGTTGCCGCCGCTGCGGTTCCACTGCAGGTGCGCGCCCTGGGTGTTGATGGAGGCGTTGCCAGTGGCCAGCAGCGAGCCCGCCCGGCCCAGGCCGGTCAGGCGGAACTCGCCCGGCTGGTCGGTGGCGCCCTGGTTGAGCACGAAGCTGCCGCTGGTGCTGCTGCTGCTCAGGTTGCCCTGGGCATCGGTGGTCACCACGCCGGCCGTGGGCAGGCCGCGCAGGCGGGTGCTGCCGGCCACGTCGAGGGTGGCCGTGGGCGCGTTGGTACCCAGGCCCACCCCGCCGCTGCTGCTGGCGTACAGCGCCGTGCCGGTGGGCGTGGTGTAGTACACCGCGAACTTCAAATCCCAGCTATTGACGCTGTTCGCGCCCAGGTAGGCCGTGCCGCCGGAGTAGCCGCCGCTCTCAGCGATGGCAAACCCCCCCGAGCTGCCGGTCTGAAACGAATAGGTGCCCGCTGCGCCCACCGTCACGGGCGTGGTCAGCACCACGCTCGTCAGGCCCTGGTTGGGGGTGTAGCTCACGGCCTGCGTCGCCAGCACGGAGCCGCTCGGCGTGCCGCTAAACAGCCGAAAGGTGCCGCTGCCCGCTCCATACACATCCACCCGCCGCACGGTGGCTCCGGCCGGCAGCTGAAAGCTCTGGCCCAAGCCCCCGGGCGCGACCGTACCGGTGGTGTTGTCGGTAGTCAGCTGCGCAATTTGCTGCGATACCGTCGCCCCATTCACCTCCAGGCTGTTGCCATTGAGGCCGAGGGTGGTATTCTGGCTGAGGGCGCCGCCCAGGGCAATGTTCTGGCCGGTTTTGGTGAGGCCGTTGCCGGCCGTGACGGCCGCGCCCGCCGCCGTGGCCAGCTGCTGCCAGCTCGGCGCGGCCGGCGTGCCGGCGTTGTAGTAAAAGCCGGCCGGGGCGTTGGTTTGAAACACAATGAGGCCGGTAGCCGGGCTGGCAATGGCACTAGCCGCCGCCACGCGGGGCAGCAGGGCGCCCTTGCTGCTGCTCACAATGTCGAGGGCGGCCGAGGCATCGGGGGCAGTGGTGCCGATGCCTACGCCGGGCGTTTGGGCGCGGGCGGCCAGGGGCAGGGCCAGCAGCAGCGCCGGCAGCAGCCGGCGCAGGGAGTAACGAAGTTGCATAAGCAGCAGGGGATGGGGAGTAGTTGCGGCCCCAAAGTTCCCCGGCCCGGCTATGCCGCGCATCGCATATGTATGCGATACGCTACCATGCGCTTCCGCAGGCTAGCGCCGGGCCTGGGCCGGGGCCGGGGCCTCGCCCAGCAGGCGGGCCATTTGCTCTTTCAGGGTTTGTAGGTCGGCATGGTCGGCCGCGGCCTGGGTGGCGGCGGCTTGTAGGCGGGCGTTGTCGGCTTGCAGGGCTGCCACCTGCCGGGCCAGCTCCTGGGTGGCGCTCACGTTGAGGGTGGTGAGGGCGTCGTAGTCCACGCTCAGGAAGTCATCGACGTACTTGCCGTACACAAACAGCCCGTCGGCGTGCGCCTCGGTGCTGGCAAAGCGCACGGTGTGGGCGTCGAGCACGGTGGCGGCCACGCGCAACTCCTGGTTGGCGGGGGTGTAGAGGCGCAGCGTGCCGCCGGCGGTGGGCAGCTCGTGGGGCTTGCTGGTGGTGAGCGTGATGTGCCCGTCGGCGAAGCGCACGCGGGCGGCGCGCTCGTAGACGTTGGGAATGGCCTGGCGGCTCTGGCTGACGGCGGCCGGCAGCAGCTGCTGCACTTCCTGGGCAATGACTTTCTTGACGACCTTGTCGGTGTTGGCGTGCTGGTCGATGTAGGTGTAGTCGGTGATGCGCACCCGGTTGAGCAGGGCCAGGTCGGCGGCGCGGTCGGAGAGGCCGATGACGCGCTTGATGCGGCGGTCGCTGGTCACGTTCAGGGCCCCGGCCACGATGTAGTCGTTGACAAACACCTGCCCGCCGGTGAAGTAGGCCGCCACGGCGCGGGCGGCGGTGCTGGCGTCGGTGCCCAGGGCGGTGCCGCTGCCCTGGAAGAAGTAGACTTTCGTCCCGCTGGCGGCCACCGAGGCGTTGCCGCTCACGTGCAGCGGGGCCACGGGGCTGCTCACGCCGATGCCCACGCGCCCGCTCACGGTGGCCGAGCCGGCCACGTCGAGGGTTTGGGCCGGGCTGCTGGTGCCGATGCCCACCCGGCCGTTGCCCTGAATGCGCATGAGCTCCACGCTGCCGGTGCTGGCGTTGCGGCCCTTGGCCCAGAAGACGTGCTGGTCGCTGGTGCTCAGCACGTGGTAGTTGAGCTGCCCGCCGCTCACCCCGAAGCCGTAGTGGTCGGTGCCGCCGCTCTCAAAGAGGGTAATCTTGGCTTCGGTGCTGGCGGGCGAGATGCTCAGGCGGCTGCCGGGGCTGCTGGTGCCGATGCCCAGGTTGGCGCTCACGGCGGCGCTGCCGCTCACGTCAAGCTTCTGGGCGGGGCTGCTGGTGCCGATGCCCACGTTGCCGTTGCCACCGCCCGTGCCCAGCAGGATGTCGCCCGTGCCCTTGGCGTCGAGCGTGAGCCGGTCGTTGGCGTTGCTGCCGCTGGCGCGCAGGCCGAAGTAGCCCAGGCTCACGCCCGAGGCGCCGTTGAGCGAGGTCACCTTCACGATGTCGGTGCTGGCCGTGTTGTCGGCGCTGGTGATGCTCAGGCGCTGGGCGGGGGCGGCGGTGCTGCCCAGGGCCAGGCTGCCGCCCAGCGCCCCGCTGCCCGTGAGGCGGAAGCTGCCGCTCTGGTCGGCGGCGGTTTGGTTCTGGATGAAGCTGTCGCCGCCATCGCTGCTGCTGAGGTTGCCGCTGGCGTCGGTGGTGACGAGGCCGGCCGTGGTGAGGCCGCGCAGGCGGGTGCTGCCGTCCACGTCGAGCTGGGCTGTGGGGCTGCTGGTGCCCACGCCCACGTTGCTGCTGGTGCCCGCATACAGCACCGGCAACGTAGGCGTGGTATAGTACACCGTGAAGCGCAAGTCATTTAACGCCAAGGCTGTGGCACCAGCATACGCCGTGCCCCCCGCGTACACATTGTTGCCCGACATGATAAACGGCATGCTGCTGCCCAGGCTAAACGAATAGCTGCCCGCCGCGCCCACCACCACGGGCGTAGCCAGCACCAGGCTGCTCACGGCCGGGTAGGCCGCGTAGGTGGCCGCCTGCGTGGCCAGCACCGCGCCGCCCGTCCCGTCTCCCTGGTACAGCGTGAGCGTGCCGCTGCCGCTCGGCGGAAGTGAAAACTGCGCTACGTATACATCGACCTGCGTAATTCGGGCCCCGGCGGGCAGCGTGAAGCTCTGGCCTACACCAGTAGACTGGTTGGCATTCATTCTGCCGTTGCCCACGGGCTGGCTGATTTGCAACGTGGCCGAATTGCCGAGCACGCTCAGGCTGCTGCTGCCTAGTGTTACGGTAGTGTTCTGGGTGAGGGTGCCGCCCAGGGCCACGTCCTGGCCGGTGCGGGTGAGGCCGTTGCTGGCCGTGGTGGCGTCGGCCGCGCCCACGCTGCTACTGCTGCTGAGGGTGCCGTTGGCGTCGGTGGTCACCACGCCGGCCGTGGGCAGGCTTTTCACCTGCACGGTGCCGCCGCTGCGCCCGATGGTGACCGCGCCGCTACCGCTGCCCGTGCCGATGAAGGTCGCGCTGTTGTTGTCCTCGCCGATGGAGGTGGCACCGTCGATGCTGGTGCCGCCACCGCTGCCGCCAATGCGCACAAAGCCGCCGTTGCCGATGGTGGTCGTGTTGCCCGGGCTGCCAATGCTGGTGCCGCCAGCGTTATCGCCGATACGGGTGAAGCCGGAGCTGCCGATGGTGGTCGTGCTGCCAAAGCCACCGATGGTGGTGGTGCCGTTGCCAGTGTTGATGTTCGTCGGGCCGCTCACGGTGAGCCCGCTGCCCACCGTGCCGCTGCCGGCGATGTTAAAGCTGGCCCCGGCCTGCGCGGTGGTCGTGTTCTGAATAAAGCTGCTGCCGAAGGCCGCCGTGGCCGAGCTGCTGCTCAGGTTGCCCTGGGCGTCGGTGGTCACCACGCCGGCCGTGGGCAGGCCGCGCAGGCGGGTGCTGCCGGCCACGTCGAGGGCCGCCGTGGGGCTGCTCGTGTTGATGCCAACCGTGCTCGGTGCGGCGTAAAACGTGGCATCGCTGGGCCCGTCGTAGTACACTGCAAACTTTAAATCGTAGTTGGCATAGGAACTGCCAGCGTTACTGTACGCCTGCCCACCAGCATAAGTGTTAGTGCTGGAGAAGGCCACGTAGTCGGCGTTGCCCGCCCGAAACGAATACACTCCGGGCGCTGTCACAGTTACCGGGGTTGCCAGCGCCACCGTGGTCAGGCCGTAGTCCGATGTGTACGTTACCGTTTGCGATGACAAGGCCGTCCCGCCCGGCAGCCCCTTAAACACTTCAAAGGTGCCCGTGCCGCCATTAGCGTACACGTCAATCTGGCGAATGACGGTGCCCACGGCCAGCATAAAGGTTTGCGTATTGAGCCGAAAGAACGCGCCGTTGGAAGCACTTTGACCAGTCTGATAGAGCGACGTACCGGTGTTGTCCACGCGCAAGGTTTGGGCTACTGTAAGGCGGGCCGTGGGACTGCTCGTGCCCACGCCCAGGTTGCCCGTGCCGGTCAGCAGCAGGTTGTTAGTACCTTGGTCGATGGTCGTGTTCTGGGCCAGCGTCCCACCGAGGGCAATATTTTGGCCGGTTTTGCTCAAGCCGTTGCTGGCCGTGATGGCCGCGCCTGCCGCCGTCGCAATCTGCTGCCAGCTGGGGGCCGTGGGCGTGCCGACATTGTAGTAAAAGCCGGCCGGGGCGTTGGTTTGAAACACAATGAGGCCGGTAGCTGGGCTGGCAATGGCACTAGCCGCCGCCACGCGGGGCAGCAGCGCGCCCTTGCTGCTGCTCACAATGTCGAGCGCGGCCGAGGCATCGGGCGCGGTGGTGCCGATGCCCACGCCGGGCGTTTGGGCGCGGGCCACCAGGGGCAGGGCCAGCAGCAGCGCGGGCAGCAGCCGGCGCAAAGGGTAAGGGAGTTGCATAAGCAGCGGAATAAGGGGAGGTATTGCGGCCCCAAAGTTCCCCGCCCCGGCCATGCCGCGCATCGCATAGGTATGCTATTTATTGCCGGCCGCCCAGTTGGCCTAGCGCCGGGCCTGGGCGGGGGCCGGGGCCTCGTCCAGCAGGCGGGCCACTTGCTGCTGCAGGGTTTGCAGGGCGGCGTGGTCGGCCGTGGCGCGGGCATCGCTGGCGGCGGCGCGGGCCTCCAGCGTGGCGTTGCGTTGCTCCAGGGCCTCCACTTTGCGGGCCAGCTCCTGGGTGGCACTCACGTTGAGGGTGGTGAGGGCGTCGTAGTCCACGCTCAGGAAATCATCGACGTATTTGCCGTACACAAACAGGCCGTCGGCGTGCGGCTCGGCGCTGGCAAAGCGCACGGTGTGGGCGTCGAGCACGGTGGCGGCCACGGTGAGCTCCTGGTTCTGGGGCGTGTAGAGGCGCAGCGTGCCACCGGTGGCGGGCAGCTCGTGGGGCCGGGTGGTGACGAGGGTAATAACCCCATCGGCAAAGCTGACGCGGGCAGCGCGAGCGTACACATTGGGAATGGCCTGGCGGCTCTGGCTGACGGCGGCCGGCAGCAGCTCCTGTACCTCCTGGGCAATGACCTTTTTCACCACCTTATCGGTGTTGGCGTGCTGGTCGATGTAGGTGTAGTCCGTGATGCGCACCTTATTTAATAAGGCCAGGTCGGCGGCCCGGTCCGAGAGGCCGATGACGCGCTTGATGCGGCGGTCACTGGTCACGTTGAGGGCGCCGGCCACGATATAATCATTCACAAACACCTGCCCGCCCGTAAAGTAGGCCGCCACGGCGCGGGCGCTGGTGCTGGCGTCGCCGCTCAAGCCAGTGCTGCCCTGGAAGAAATAGGCTTTCGTGCCGCTGGCGGCCACCGAGACGCCGCCGCTCACGTGCAGTGGGGCCACGGGGCTAGCCACACCGATGCCCACGCGCCCGCTCACGGTGGCGTTGCCGGCCACGTCGAGCGTCTGGGCCGGGCTGCTGGTGCCGATGCCCACGCGGCCGTTGCCCTGAATGCGCAGCAGCTCGATGGCGCCGCCGCCGCTGCCGTTGCGGCCCTTGGCGTAGAAGACGTGCTGGTCGCTGCTGCTCAGCACGTGGTAGTTGAGCTGCCCGCCGCTCACGCCGAAGCCGTAGTGGTCGGTGGCGTTGCCGGTGTCGTAGAGGGTGATTTTGGCCTCGGTGGTGCTGGGCGAAATGCTCAGGCGGGTGCTGGGGCTGCTGGTGCCGATGCCCACGTTGCCGCCCACGTAGCTGCTGCCGCTCACGTTGGTGTTGCCGCTCACGTCGAGCTTCTGGCCGGGGCTGCTGGTGCCCACGCCCACGTTGCCGGTGCCGCCATCGGTGCCCAGCAAGATGGGGCCGGTGCCCTTGGCATCGAGCGTGAGCCGGTCGTTGGGGTTGCTGCCGCTGGCGCGCAGCCCAAAATAGCCCAGGCTCACGCCCGAAGCGCCGTTGAGGGAAGTTACTTTCACGATGTCGGTGCTGGCCACGTTGTCGGGGCTCACCACCGTCAGGCGCTGGGCCGGCGCGGCGGTGCTACCCACGCCCAGGTTGCCGCCCAGGGCCCCGGTGCCGCTGAGGCGGAAGCTGCCGTTCTGGTCGGCAGTGGCCTGGTTTCGCACGAAGTCGGCGCCGGTGGGCAGGGCGGGCGCGGGCTGGCTGCTGAGGTTGCCGCTGGCATCGGTCACGACCTGCTGCAGCGGGGCCAGCGTGACTACCTTCACCACGCCGCCCGTGCGCCCGATGATGACCGGCCCGCTGGCCGCGCCGGCCCCAATGGCGGTGTTGCTGCCGTTGCCGCCGCTGATAGTGGTGTTGCTGAAGGCGCCACTGCCGATGCTGATAGCGCTGTTGCCGCCGCCGCCTATGTCGGTGGCACTGGTGTTGCCATTGCCGATGATGGTGACGCCACTGTTGCCGATGGTGGTGAAGCCGCCGCCGCTGCCAATGTTGGTGAAGCCACCGCCGCTGCCAATGGTGGTGCTGCCGCCGCTGCTGCCAATGGTAATAAGGCTGCTGACCTCGTTGCCAATGGTGGTGGTGCCACCGTTGCCGATGATGGTGGTGGTGTTCCGGCCGCCGATGGTGGTGTTGCTGCTGACCCCGCTGCCGATGTTGGTGGTGCTGCCCAAGCCCGCCCCGATGGTCGTCGTCGTGGCGTAGCTGGTGGTGCCAATCGTTACCACCGAGCTGGCCAGGTTCGTGGCATTGCTATTGCTGCCGATGGCAGTGGTAGCCGGGCCCGTGGTGTTGATGGTGGTAGCCCCCGTGATGGCGGCTCCGTCGCCCACCGTCAGCAGCCCGCCCACCGTGCCGGCGCCGCTCACCCGGAAGCCGCCGGGCTGGGCGGTGGTGGTCTGGTTCTGCACGTAGTCGGCACTGGTAGGGATGGCGGGGGCGGCCGCGCTGCCCAGGTTGCCCTGGGCATCGGTGGTCACGTAGCCGGCCGTGCTCAGCCCGCGCAGGCGGGTAGCCCCGTCCACGTCGAGGGTGGCGGTGGGGGCCTCGGTGCCCACGCCCACGCGCCCGCCATCTGCGTAGAGCGTGGCGGCCGGCGTGCTGCCCAGGGTATAGTACACCGCAAACTTGAGGTCGCTGGCGGGGCGGGGCCCCGTGGTGGTGCCATACTGCATGCCGCCCGCGTAGGGGTTGGTGCCGTTGGTGGCCAGGGCCAGCGGCCCGCCCTGCACGGCCAGCGTGTAGGTGCCCGCCGCCACGGCCAGGGGCGTCGTCAGCACCAGGGGCGAGGCCTGCAGGCCGGCGGGCCCGCCGGCCTGCAGCGTCACGGCCTGCGAGGCCAGCTCGGTGCCCGTCAGGCCCGCGCCCTGGTAGATTTTCAGCGTGGTGCTGGTGGGACTGCTCGTGGCCGAATACAGGTTGACCTGGGTAATGGTGGCGCCTACCGGCAGCGTAAAGCTCTGCCCGATGCTGGTCTGGCCGCCGACGCTGCCATCGGACACGAGTTGGGCAATTTGCCCGGCCTGGCCTACCCGCAGCGAGCCCACCACGTCGAGGCGGGCGCCGGGGCTGGCCGTGCCCACGCCCAGGTTGCCGGCGCCGGTCAGGCCCAGGGCGTTGCTGCCCTGGTCGAGGGTGGTGGGCTGGGTGAGGGTGCCGCCCAGGGCAATGTCGGCCCCGGTTTTGGTGAGGCCGTTGCTGGCCGTCACGGCCGCGCCCGCCGCCGTGGCCAGCTGCTGCCAGCTGGGGGCGGCGGGCGTACCGGCATTGAAGTAAAAGCCGGCCGGGGCGTTGGTTTGAAACACAAGCAGCCCCGTGGCCGGGCTGGCAATGGAACTAGCCGCCGCCACGCGGGGCAGCAGGGCGCCCTTGCTGGAGCTCACAATGTCGAGGGCGGCCGAGGCATCGGGCGCGGTGGTGCCAATGCCCACGCCGGGCGTTTGGGCGCGGGCCGCCAGGGGCAGGGCCAGCAGCAGCGCCGGCAGCAGCCGGCGCAGCGGGTAACGGAGTTGCATAAGCAGCAGAGTAAGGGGAGGTATTACGGCCCCAAAATTCCTCGCCCCGGCCATCCCGCGCATCGCATAGGTATGCTATTTATTGCCGCTTGCCTAGCCCAACGGTAGCGTCAGGCGCACGCGCCAGCCGGTGCCGCCGGGGGCGGCCTCGTAGGCCATGTGCCCGCCCAGCTCGCGGGCGCGCCGGGCCATGTTGTCGAGCCCGTGGTGCCGGGGCAGGGTGGCGGGGGGCGCACTGGGCCCGTCGTCGTCCACGGTCAGCTCCAGCGCCCGGCCCACGGCCCCCAGCCGGATGGTCGCCTCCGTGGCGCGGGCGTGCTTCACCAGATTGTGCAGCGCCTCCTTATAAATAAGGTAGAGCCCCTGCCGCGCCGGGGCCGCCAGCTGCCGCGCATACAGCTCGGGTGCCGCCCGAAAGTCCACTTCCACCCCAGCCGGGGGCAGCACCTCGTGGGCGTAGTCGCGCAGGCGGTCGAGCAGGCTGGCAAAGGAGTCGTGGCGGCTGTCGATGCTCCACACCACCTCCCGCAGCTGCCGCACGGCCTGCTGGCTGGCCGTGGCCATACGCGCCAGCCGGGGCTGCTGGTCGGCTCCGGTGTCGGGCTGCCCCTGCAGCACGGCCGTGTCGAAGGCCAGCTGGGTGAGCAGGGCCCCCACGTCGTCGTGCAGGTCGGCGGCCAGCCTGGTGCGCAGGGCTTCCAGGCGGCGGGCCTGCCGCCGCCGCACCAGCAGCACCCCGCCCACGGTCAATGCGAGCCCCAGCAGGGCCGCAGCGGCAGTCAGCGTCAGCGTGCGCTGCCGCCGCAGGCGGGCCAGCTCCTGGTCGCGCAGTTGCAATTGCTCCAGCGTGTAGCGCTGCTGGGCCACATCGGCCCGCGCGCGCATGGTGGCGCTGCTCAGGGAGTCGCGGTAAGCCTGCAGGCGCCGCTGAAACACGTAGGCGGGCCGCCACTCGCCCAGCCCGGCGTGGGTGCGGGCCAATACCTCGCACAGGTCGCGCATGGCCAGCTGCAGGGTGTCGGGCGGGTGTTGCGCGTAGGCCCGCTGCCCATACACGCGGGCGCTGTCGAGCTGTTTCGTTTCCAGAAAGAGGTGCGCCAGCGTGCTATAATTCAAATACGTGTCGTATAGGCTCTGCGCTAGTCCCCGCGCCTGCCGGGCGTAGTGCAAGGCCGAGTCGGGCATACTGCTCAGCTGGTACACCGTCGCCAGGTTGTTGGCGATGGTGAATTGGGTGTTGCGCAGCGTCGCCAGCGTACTCGCCTCCCGGTATTGCCGCCGCGCCAGCGCCAGCTCGCCGCGTGCCACCAGCAGTCCGCTGCTCACCACCAGCGCCCGGCACAGGATGGGCGGGCTGTGCAGGCCCCGCGCCAGGGCCAGCGCCCGCTCGTAGTACAGTTGCGCCTGGTCCAGGCCCCTTAATTCCTGGTAATGGTAGCCGATACTGCCCAGAATATTCACCAGCAGGGCCTGGTCGCCGGCCCGCTCGGCCAGCGGCAGGCTCCGAAAGAACCATTCCAGCGCCGTGCCGCTGTCCACGTAGAACGTGCCCAGCAGCCAGGCCACGCGGGCGCGTAGCGCCGGGTCGGGTTGGCGCCGCACCAGCGCCCAGGCTTGCTGCAAATAGGTTTCGGCGCGGGCGTGGGTGGCCGTACCCCAATGGTTGCGGGCCAGCAGCAGCAGCACTTGCACCCGCAGCCACGGGTCGGGCAGTTGCCGGGCGGCGGGCAGCAGCGCCCGCAGCCGCGCCTCGGCCGGCGCCATCTGCCCGGCGTACACCAGCCGCCGCGCCGTCCACACCGCTCCTGGTAGCGTGTCGGCCGGGGTGCCCAGGCGCCGTCCCGCCGCCGTGGCCAGCGCCGCCAGCGAGTCCTGCCGCTCGGGCGGCAGCTCGCTCTCCCAGGCCAGGTGCCACAATGCCCGCACCCGGCCCGGGCTGCCGGCCGGCTGCTGCTCCAGTAGCGCCCACTGCTGCCGCAAATGCGGCGACTGCCCCCACGCCCGCCCGGCCACGAGCAGCAGCGCCGCCAGCAGGCCGCGCCGCAGGGCTGGTACAACCGCCGACAGTCGAATTTTCTGCATAAGCCAAATGTAACCGGGCCGCCGCGTTTTGCGCATCACCCCCAGCATCCTACGCGGGCCCCTGCCGCCCGGCCCGGCGCAGGATGTCGGCCTTGCTGTTCACCTCCAGCTTGCGGTACACGCTCCGAATATGCGCCCGCACCGTATCCACGCTGATAAAAAGCCGCTTGGCCACCAGCTTGTAGCTCAGCCCATCCTCAATGGCCCGCACCACCTCCTGCTCGCGGGGCGTGAGCGCCTCCTGCGGCTGCTGGCTGGGCGCGGGCTGAAAAAACCGCACCACCTGCCGCGCCACGCCGGGGCTCATGGGCGAGCCCCCGGCGGCCACCTGCAGCAGCGCCTCCTTCACCTGCGCCGGTAGGGTGTCTTTCTCCAGATAACCGACGGCCCCGGCCCGCAGCGCCGCCACCACCCGCTCCGCATCATTAAATACGCTCAGCATAATCACCTGCGCCTGCGGCAGCCGCTGCCGAATGAGCGGCAGCCCCTCGATGCCGGAGCGCCCCGGCAGCCCAATATCACTCAGAATCAGCTGCGGGGTAGGGTTGACGGCACTCGCGCCCGCCAGAAATTCCTCCACCGAGCCCACCACCAGCACGCAGCGGAACTCGGGCTGCTGGCAGAGGTAGTCGGCCAGGGCGGCGCGCAGCTCCGGCTGGTCTTCGATAATGGCAATGGGTAGCATGGGGCAAAGGTCGGGCCCGCGCCGCCCGCTGTGCATCGCATAAAGATGTTAGATTGCCCGCGCCGCCTAGTTCTGGCGCCGCTTGCGTCCCCGGGCGCCCTCCAGCGCCCGCCCCCCGCGGGTGACGAGGCCGCCCTCGGGGCCAATGAGCACGAGCTCGCTGCGGAGGCCCTCCACGGCGGCGGCCGTGCCGTTGGCAAAGGGCACCACGTTGCCCGGCAGGTGAAAGTGGCGGTTCCAGTGGTGGCCCTTGGGGGCCACGTATTCCTGCCCGGTGGGCGAAATCAGCAATTCCTGGCTGTCGTCATTAAGCGCGAAGTGCCAGCCGCCGGCCAGCTGCTCCAAATCATAGTAGCTATGGCCGGTGAGGTCCACCAGCTGACCGTTGCGCACATGCAACAGGCGCCGCTCGCCGTGCGGCAGCCAGCGCACGTAGGCTCCACTGGGCACCACGCCCTTATCGTGGGCGCCGTAGCTGGTGTAGCGGGTATGAAACCACGGCGTCTGGCCCGAATACGTGATGGCGGGGCAGTCGTCGGCGGCAAAGGCGGGCAGCCCGGTGGCGGCCACCACCCAGGCGTAGCAGGGCTGGCCGGCGTGGTCGGCCACCTGCACCTCGGCCAGGCCCTCGGGGGTCAGAAAGCTGCGGCCCCCGGGCGCCCGCCGTAGCGCCGGCGTCAGGGGGTGGCCGCTGGTATCGGCCACCAGCCAGTGGTCGGGGTCGGGGTAGATGTGCAGGCGCGGCGGCTGGCCCGCAAAGGAGTACGACTCGCCCCGGTAGCGGCCGGGCAGCAGCTCGTGGCCGTCGCGGGCTCGCAGCACGTAATCGTGCCCCTCGCGGCGGGCGCTGCCGTAGCGGCCGTCCCAGTAAGTGATTTCGTCGTAGCGGCAGGGCACTAGGAGTTGGCCCGTAGCCAGGCGCAGCAGGCCGTAGCGGCCCTGCTGCCGCACCACGGCGTAGGCCGTGTCGGAGTAATGCTCCTCCTCCTGGTAGCCGGGCGGGTGGGGCACGTGCAGGTTGTCGCGCACAAAGCGCGTTGGCTCGAAGCGCACGTTCTGGTGGTCGCGCTCGTGGAATTCCTTCGTGTAATAGTCGCCCATAAACAGCAGCTGCTCATACTGCCCCGGCCTCACCACCCAGCGCCCGGCCGTGCTGAGCAAGCCCGGCCCGGCATCCGTCCGCACCCAGGCCCGGCCGTGAGCAAAGGCCGAGGCCTGCCGCAGCGCGGGCAGCTTCGGAAACGCCGGCCGGCCCCGCCCGGTCAGAAATTCCACCACCGTATCGCCCGCCGCCCGCCCGCACCGGCGCCGCAGGTAGCCCGCCGCATCCGGCAGACTGAGACTAGGCTGCGGCGGCAGCAGCCAGCGACCGTGGCGGTTCACGATGCCGCGCCGCACAATGCCAGGGTCGGAATTATAAGTCGTGATACGGTGCTGGCGGGTCACCAGCGCCCGGTGGTGGGGCCACAACTGCACCCCAGCGTTGGTGGGTGGCAGCAGCACGCGGCCGCGCCGGGTCAGCAAACCCAGGTAGCCCACGGTATCGGTCATGCGCCGGTAGCCGTCGGGGGCATAGCGGTACAGCACGGCCAGCCGGCCCCGGAAATCGCTGATATCCTGGTACGCCGCCGCCGTCAGGGGGCGCCCCCGGCGGTTGAGCAGCATCACCGGCCCCTCCTCGTCCTCCCAGCCCTGCTCCTCGCGGCGGCTATGCCTATATTTGACCCGCTCGGCAAACTGCCGGGTGCTGCGGCGAATGGTGTAGCGCCCTCTGCCCAAAGTTTCGAATGAGGTGCGCTCGGTGGTGTGCAGGCGGGCGGCCTCGCCCTGCAGGCGGCGCAGGCCCGGCGGCGGGTGCGTATCGCCGGGCACCCGCCGGGCCTCGGCGCGCCCCGCCAGCAGCGGCCGCGTCACGAAGCTGCGGGCCTGCCCCCGGGCGTACGGGTTTTCCACGAGGCCCAGGTCGCTCACGGTCAGTAGCTCCACTTGCCCGGCGCGCACCTCGCGGCGGGGCACGGCCCGCAGGCGGCCATCGGGCAGCAGCACGGCAGCCTCGGCGGCCGTCACGCGCAGCAGCTCGCCGGCGGCGTTCAGAAACGCGCGGGGCCGGGGCGTGTCCTCCCAATAGTCGTCCAGAGGAGTGCCCCGCGACTGGTAACGGTCGCGCAGCGTCTCGGCTTCCTCCCGGTCTTCGGCCAGCAGCCCCTGCACCTGCAGCAGCCCCGCCGGCGGAAACAGCACCCCCGCCACCAGCGAAGGCGTAATTATCCAGCGCCCCGTGGTATCGGCAAAGCCCCACCAGTTGCCGTGGCGCACCGGCAGCAGCCCGCCCGGCGGCAGCGGCGTGATGCGCAATTCCAGCACCTCGCGCAGTGGGTAGTCGAGGGGTGGAAGGGCAGTTGATTGGGCCCGCACCAGGCCCGGCAGCGCCGTGCTAATCAACAGGAAAAGCAGGAGCGGTGCCGCAACGCGGCGAAGCACAGAAGCGCGGCCCATGGTGCGGGCGCGCTAGTAGCCGAGGGCCGTGTCGTCGCCGCGCGGGTCGGCCCCGCCCTCCAGGCGGCCATCGGGCAGCACCCGAATAAGGTCCACCCGGCCCCAGGGCTGGCGCGGGTTGAGCTGGTAGCCGCGGCGGCGCAGGGTGTCCTGGGCAGCGGGGGTGAGGGCGCCGGCCTCCACGTCGATGAGGTCGGGCAGCCACTGGTGGTGCAGGCGCGGGGCGGCCACGGCCTGCTGGGCGTTCAGCCCGTAGTCGACAATGCCCACGATGGCCTGCAGCACGCTCGTGATGATGGTGCTGCCGCCGGGCGTGCCCACCACCATCGCCAGCTTATTGTTGCGCGTGAGGATGGTGGGCGTCATCGAAGAAAGCATGCGCTTGCCCGGCGCAATGGCGTTGGCGGTGCCGCCCACCAGCCCGTAGGCGTTGGGCACGCCGGGCTTCACCGAAAAATCGTCCATCTCATTATTGAGCAGGAAGCCGGCGCCCGGCACCACCACGCGGCTGCCGTAGCCACCGTTGAGGGTAGTGGTGCAGCTCACGGCATTGCCGTAGGCATCGACAATGCTGTAGTGGGTGGTCTCGGTGCTTTCGTAACCGGGGATGCCCTCGCCCGCCGTCACCTCGCGGCTGGGCGTGGCCCGGCCGTTGGGCTTGATGCTGCCGGCACGGTGGCGGTTGTAGTCGATGTCGAGCAGCCTGGCCAGCGGCACGCGGCCAAAGTCGGGGTCGCCGAGGTAGGTGGCGCGGTCGGCGTAGGCGCGGCGCTCTACCTCGGTGAGGTAGTGGGTGGCCAGGGGCGAGTGGTAGCCGTAGCGCACCATGTCTACAGGCTCCAGCATCTGCAGCATCTGCATGAGGGCCACCCCGCCGGAACTGGGCGGCGGCATCGAAATGACCTCGTACTCGCGGTAGCGCCCGCGCAGGGGCGCCCGCCAGCGGGCCGTGTAGCCATCGAGGTCGGCCTGGGTGAGGAGGCCGCCGTGCTTTTCCATAGCGGTGGTGAGCAGGCGGGCTGTCTCGCCCTTGTAGAAGCCGACACGGCCCTGGTCGCGGATGCGCTCCAGCGTCGTGGCCAGCTCGGGCAGGCGCAGGGTGTCGCCGGCCTTCCAGCCGCCCGAGCGCAGGTAGGCCGGCGTGCTGCCGACGTTTTGCTTATACAGGTCGAGCTGCACGCGGTTGAGCCCCTCGGCCTCGCGGGCTGTGAGGGCGAAGCCCCGGCGCGCCAGCGCCACCGCCGGCTGCACCAGCGAGGGCCACGAGAGCTTACCCAGGCGCTTGTGCAGGGCCACCATGCCGGCCACGGTGCCGGGAGTGCCCACGGCCAGCGGCCCGGTGGTGCTCAGGTCCGGCATCACGTTGCCGGCCTTGTCGAGGTACATATTCTTGGAAGCCGCCAGAGGGGCCCGCTCCCGGAAGTCGAGCGCGCCGGCGGTGCCGTTGCGGTCGAGGTACACCAGGAAGCCGCCGCCGCCGATGTTGCCGGCGGCGGGCAGCACCACGGCCAGGGCCAGCTGCACGGCCACGGCCGCGTCGTAGGCATTGCCGCCGCGCTGCAGCACCAGCGTGCCCACCCGCGAGGCCTCGGGGTGCGCCGACACCACCATGGCGTAGCGTGTGGTCACGGGCGCGCTCGTCTTGGGCAGCGCCATCGCCAGGTTCGATTCAAAAGCCCGGCCCGACGACGTCACGGACCGCTCGCCCGCGCAAGCCAGTAAAAGTGCCAGGGGTAAAGCCAGCAGTTTGGTTTTCATTTGGCAAAGAAACGTCGGGCGGGGCATACTTCTATACAGTCGCGCCCCGTAGTGCGTAGTAGCGCTTGCCTTGCCCTACATTTGAGTCCCAACCCGTCTCTCGTCATGCCCCCGAAGAAAAAGCCCGCCGCCCCTAAGCTCGCCCTCACCAAAAATGACGCCTGGCTCCAGCCCTTCGAGCCCGTGCTGCTGCTGCGCCAGGAGCGCTATAAAGCCCGCCTGACCGAAATCGAGCAGTACCACGGCTCCCTCGCTAATTACGCCACCGCCCACCAGCAACTCGGCCTCTACTACGATGCCGGGCGCGGCGGCCTCGTGTACCGCGAGTGGGCCCCCGGCGCCGAGGCGCTCTATTTAATAGGTGATTTCAACTTCTGGAACCGCGCCGCCGACCCCCTGCAGCCGCTGGAGTTCGGCGTGTGGGAAGTTTTCCTGCCCGATGTTGATGGGCAGCCGCGCCTGGCCCACGGCAGCCGCTACAAAGTGCACGTCGTGGCCCACGGCCAGGGCAAAGACCGGCTGCCCGCCGCCCTGCGCCGCGCCGTGCAGGACGACAACACCAAGGATTTTGCCGCCCAGCACTGGCAGCCCGCCGAGCCCTTCCAGTGGACCGACCAGAAATTCCGCGTCAAGAAGGCCGTGCCCGAGCCGCTCATCTACGAGGCCCACGTGGGCATGGCCACCGAGGAGCACCGCGTGGGCACATACCGCGAGTTTGCCGATAACATCCTCCCGCGCATCGCGGCCGACGGCTACAACTGCGTGCAGCTCATGGCTGTGATGGAGCACCCGTACTACGGCTCCTTCGGCTACCACGTGGCCAATTTCTTTGCCGCCAGCTCCCGCTTCGGCACCCCCGAAGACCTCAAGCACCTCATCAATGAGGCGCACCGCCGCGGCATCGCCGTGCTGCTCGACATCGTGCATTCCCACGCCGTGAAAAACGAAGCCGAGGGCCTCGCCGACTTCGACGGCAGCGGCAACCTCTACTTCCACCAGGGCGAGCGCGGCAACCACCCCGGCTGGGACTCCAAGCTCTTCGACTACGGTCGCCCCGAAGTGCAGCGCTTCCTGCTCAGCAACCTGCGCTACTGGCTCGACGAGTTTCACTTCGACGGTTTCCGCTTCGACGGCGTCACGAGCATGCTCTACCACCACCACGGCGAAGGCGTGGCCTTCATGGATTACGAGCAGTACTTCGGCCCCGGAGCTGATGAGGACGCCATTCTCTACCTCATGCTGGCCACCACCCTGGTCCACGAGCTCAAAGCCGACGCCCTGCTCATTGCCGAAGACATGAGCGGCCTGCCCGGCCTTTGCCGCCCCATTAAGGAAGGCGGCGTGGGCTTCGATTACCGCCTCGCCATGGGCATCCCCGACTACTGGATTAAGCTGCTCAAGCACACGCCCGACGAGCACTGGCCCCTCGGCGACCTCTGGCACACGCTCACCAACCGCCGCCCCGGCGAAAAAACCGTGGCCTACGCCGAAAGCCACGACCAGGCCCTCGTCGGCGACAAAACCCTCGCCCAATGGCTCTTCGATTCGGCCATCTATGCGCACATGAACGCCGACGACCCCGCGCCCGAAGCCGCGCGCGCCCTGGCGCTCCACAAGATGATTCGCCTGATAACCCTCGCCGCCGGCGGCGAAGCCTACCTCAATTTCATCGGCAACGAGTTCGGCCACCCCGAGTGGGTCGACTTCCCCCGGGCCGGCAACGACTGGAGCTACCAGTACGCCCGCCGCCAGTGGAGCCTCGCCGACAATCCCGGCCTCAAGTTCCACTTCCTCGGCGCCTTCGACAAGGCCCTGACGCAGCTGGCCCGCCAGCAGCACCTGCTGGCCGCCCCTGCCGCGCAATTATTAAATCACGACGAAGTTAACAACGTGCTGGCTTTCACCCGCGGCGGCCTCACCTTCCTTTTCAATTTCAACCCCGAAACCAGCCTGCCCGACTACAACTTCCCCGTGCCCGCCACGGGCCAGTACCAGCTGTTGCTTTCGACTGATGATGCGGCTTTCGGCGGCTTCGACCGGCTGGATAAGGCAGTGATATACGACACACTGGGGGGCGGCGGCACGGTGGAGGCGCCGCGGCTGAGCGTGTACCTGCCCAACCGCACGGCGCTGGTGCTTACCACCGTCTAATCACCATAACGAAGCATTTAGGCTGAAACTCAGCCAGCCGATGAAGTACCTAAAAGCGCTACTACTGCTCACGCTAGGCTCCTGCGCCGGCTCCCAGCAGATGCTTGAAGTCACCTGCGAATCCAGCGCTTACTCCAAAAAGGACGGCATGCTCCTGGCAACGTACCACATGGAGCCAGCTAGTATTACGGATGCCAGTGGATTCTCATTCGCCGTGAAAGAGGCTTTTGTGGAGCGTCGGTTCATGATGAATTCCAAAACAGGCGAAGCTGTCTGGCTGGCCAACGGTGACTTTCTAGCCAAGCTGGTGGTGATTCCCACGAAAGAGTCGAAACCGGGCACTTTGGCCGTTACTTGGGATGCCAGATTGGTAAGTGATTCTCTCCCGGCCGCTAAAACGATGAATGCGCGGGAGTCTGTGGCCTATAGGACAGGAGCGGAGGTCTACGTATTCAGGCTTTTTTCACCGAATAAGTTTGAATGCCGGGAAATAAAGGCGGTGATACTGGTCAGGCAGCCAGATAAATCCATGAAAAAGTACTCGGTGGTATTCACCGCCGACGTTTGTTATTAACCACTGTTGCGCCTACGCCCGCTTACGGCCCTGCGCCAGGCGCGCTACCGTCTCGGCTAAGCGTTTAGCCCGCGTCTCGGGCTTTTTGGCGCCCTCCAGCCAGCGCACGTAGTCGCGCTGATGGCTGAAGGCCAGCTTGTCGAAATATTTTGCGGCGGCGGGCGCGGCGGCCAGCGCGGCGGCCAAGTCGTCGGGCGGGGTGATTTTGCGCTCGGCGGTGTCGCGGCTCAGCGCCACGTGCACGATGTCGCCCACGGTCTTATCCACCGCCCGGCGAATCTGCTTGAGCACCAGGATGCCGTGGTGGCCGTCGCCCAGCGGCGTGAGGCTGCCCTGGTATGGGAAGCCATCGAAAGTGGCGCGAATGGGCACCCGGCCGCGCGTGCCGTAGGCCTCCGTCACGGAGTAGGGCACCACCACAAACACGCCGCCGATGTCGCCGTCATCGGCTTCGAGCTGGGCTTCAAATTCGTGTTCAAAGGTAATTTCGGGCTCGTCGGAGGGATTCATAAGGGCAAAGAAAAGCTAAAAATCAGCCACCGTGCCAATTTTGGCCAGAATGGCGTTGATGCCCGGCTCATCATCGGGGGCGATGACGCGCAGGCGGCCGGGCGGGTGGCCGTAGTGGCGCAGCAGCTGCCGCCGCAGGGCATCGGTAGCCAGTAAAATGGTGTGGGCCCGGCGGATAGCGTAGCGCTCCAGCTCCAGCCGCCAGCCGCGCTCGGCGGGCGCGGCCGTGGCGGCCGCCAGCTCCGTAACGTGCAGCACCAGCGGCCGCCGGCTGCGGTAGCGAATTTCGAGCGCCGCCAGCCAGGTGGGCCAGTTGGGGGCGTAGATGGCGCCGAATTGCTCGGGCTGCTCCGCCGCTACGTGGGTGGCAAAGCGGGCGTACTGAATAATGCGGTAGTGCAGGTTGTCGGACAGCGGCACGGGCGCCGGCGCGGTGGCCGGTAGTGGCTCGGGCTCAATCAAATCTGCCGCCGCCAGGTCGATGGCGGGCGGCAATTCCGGTTCGGGCTCCGGGGCCATGCGGTGCAGCGCGTGCAGGGCCTGGGTGAGCGAGGCGCGCTCGGGTGCATCGGGCAGCGGCGGGGCGGGCAGGCTGGAATCAACTTCCTCCGGCGCCAGCGTCAGGTTGTCCTCGGGCGCGTAGAGGTCGGCGGCTTCCTCGGGGCCGATTTCGGCCGAGGTTTGGGCGAAAGCATCGGCTTCGGGCTCGGGGGCGCTGGCGGTAAGCTCGGCGGCGCCGTTGGCAGTGCTGGCCGGGGTTTCGTTGAAGGATAAAGCAGTTTCCTCGGCATCGCGGCCCATTGCGGCAGGAATGGCACTTGATACAGTGGTCGCTATGGAAAAGGACGGATGCCTGACCACCGCCGTATCCGTCAGCGAATCGGAAGCGCCTTCAATTGCCGCCGCTTCGGGCGTGGCAAGGGGCAGCTCAATGGCAGCAGCGCCCTGCAAATCGGCGGCTTCGGCACTGCCGATGGTTTCGGGCGGGCTGGGCGGCTGGCTGCTGCCCAGATAGGGCGCGGCCGGCGCCGTCCACGGCTGCGCGGGGCGCGGGGCGGTGTGGACGAACGCGGCCAGCGGCGCGGGTAGCCGTGCCGGCAGCAGCGTGGGATTGGGAGAAGTCGGGCTTGGTAGCGTCGGGGCCGCGCCTGCAACGGGAGTGGCAGCCGGGGCCGCGGGTAATTCACTGGCTTCCGTGGCGGGCAGTGGGAGGGGCGCGGGCACGAAAACCGTCGGCCCCGCCAGTTCGGCCAGTCCGATGATGCGCGAAGCCGACACCGGCGTTTCAGCGCCGGGCAGCGGCAGCAGCACCGTGCCGAAGGAGTGGTCGGCTTCGGGATGCAGCGCGGGCGCGGCCTCTATAGTGGCTGGCGTGGCAGTTGTGGCCGTTTCAGCAGCGGCTAACGTTGCAGTTGCTTCCTCGTGCTGCTGGGTCGCCACCTCGGCCTGATACTCGGTGGTTTGCACCTCGGCGGGGAGCTCGGGCAGCACGGCCAGCAGCTGCTGGTGGGCAGCGAGTTGGCGCAATACGGGCAGGGTAGGGGGCGCAGCGACCGGGTGCGCGCCGGGGTCGGCGTCGTCCCAGGCCAGCACGAGTAGGGAAGGGGCAGGCTGAGTCATGGGCAGAAAAACCGGTGTACGCAAAGCGGCGAAGCTCGGCGGCAAAGATGCGCCGTTCGCGCCGCCCACGCAACCAGTGGCCGAAAACTAGCCGCCCCGAAGAGGACCGATACGCGCCGAAAAGGTTATTTTGCACGCTTATTCGGTATGGTGAACGATTAGTCGCCGCCGGTTTCCGGTCCTTTCGGCCCCCTCCCTCAAGAATTTCCTCCTATGGCATCCACGGCCAACGAACTTAACTACATGATAAACGACCTGGCCGCCAAAAGTGGCCAGGAGCACTACCCCGGCCCGGTGCTGCGCGCCGTGCAGGACGGCAACCGCTTCGTTTTTACCTGCCAGAACGGCGTGCGGCTGGCCCTCTACGTGCTGAGCGACAAAATCCTGCGCTTCCGCTACCTCACCGACACGCCCCTGGAGCCCGATTTCAGCTACGCCGTGCCCACCGAGGCTTTCGCTAAGGCCAAACCGGCCTTTCTGGAATTCACCGAGAAGGACGACCATTACCGCCTCACCACCGGCCGGCTCATCTGCCTCATTCAGAAGGAAAACCTGCGCACCCGCGTGCTCGACCGCTCCGGCACCGTCCTCACCGAGGACGAAAAGGGCTTCCACTGGGAATACAACGACGACACCGGCAACGACATCGTGAAGATGAGCAAGCAGGTGCCCGCCGGCGTGCACTACTACGGCCTCGGCGACAAGCCCGACAACATGAACCTGCGCGGTAAGCGCTTCACCAACTGGGGCTCCGACACCTACGGCTACCAGAAGGGTACCGACCCGCTCTACAAAAATATCCCCTTCTACCACGTGCTGCACCAGCGCAGCGCCCACGGTATTTTCTTCGACAATACGTTCAAAGCCAGCTTCGACTTCGCCGCCGAGCGGGCCGACGTCACCAGCTTCTGGGCCCAGGGCGGCGAGATGAACTACTATTTCATCTACGGCCCCACCCTGATGGAAGTCGCCCAGGAATACACCCTGCTCACCTGCCCGCCCGAGCTGCCCCCGCTCTGGACGCTCGGCTACCACCAGTGCAAGTGGAGCTACTTCCCCGAAAGCAACGTGAAGGAAATTGCCCGCGGCCTGCGCGAGCGCGAGATTCCCTGCGACGCTATCTACCTGGATATCGACTACATGGAGGGCTACCGCTGCTTCACCTGGAGCAAAGCGCACTTCCCCGAGCCCAAGCGCATGGTGCAGGAGCTGGCGGCCGACGGCTTCAAGACCGTCGTCATCATCGACCCCGGCATCAAAGTCGACCCGAACTATTCCGTTTACCAGGAAGGCATTGCGGGCGACTTTTTCTGCCGGCGCGGCGATGGCCCGCTGATGAAAGGCTCGGTGTGGCCCGGCCTCTGCAACTTCCCCGACTACA
Organism: Hymenobacter aranciens; assembly: GCF_030580865.1. Taxonomy (GTDB): domain Bacteria; phylum Bacteroidota; class Bacteroidia; order Cytophagales; family Hymenobacteraceae; genus Hymenobacter; species Hymenobacter aranciens. Next base: position 66,324 of record NZ_JAUQSY010000017.1, read on the forward strand.
CCAGGCCGCAGGTGCGCGAATGGTGGGCCGGCTTGTTCAAGGAATTGATTGGCGAAATAGGCGTGAAGGGGGTCTGGAACGACATGAACGAGCCGGCCGTGTTCGAGAAAGGTACCTTCCCGCCCGACGTACGCTTTGATTACGAAGGCCTTTCGGCCTCCCACCTCAAAGCCCACAACATCTACGGCATGCAGATGGCCCGCGCCACGGCCGAGGGCGTGAAGCGCTTTTCGTACCCCGACCGGCCCTTCACCATCACGCGCAGCACCTACAGCGGCGGCCAGCGCTACTCCTCGGGCTGGACCGGCGACAACATCGCCTCCTGGGAACACCTCTGGCTGGCCAACATCCAGTGCCAGCGCCTGAGTATCTCGGGTTTCAGCTTCATCGGCAGCGACATCGGCGGCTTCGTAGATACGCCCAGCGGCGAGCTTTACGCCCGCTGGATTGCCTTGGGAGCTTTTCACCCGTTCTTCCGCACCCACAGCTCCGGCGACCACGGCGACCAGGAGCCCTGGAGCTTCGGCGAGCCCTACACCAGCGTGGCCCGGCAGTTTATCGAGCTGCGCTACCAGCTGCTGCCATACATGTACACCACGTTCTGGCAGTACGTTACGAAGGGCACGCCCATGCTGCGCCCGCTCACCTTCCTCGACCAGAGCGACACCGAAACCTACCTGCGCATGGCCGAATTCGGCCTCGGCGACCACCTGCTGGTGTGCCCCATCACCTCGCCCGGCACCGATGGCCGCTGGATGTACCTGCCCCGCGGCGACTGGTACTACTACTGGACCGACGAGCCCAAAACCGGCGGCGCCGAAGTGTGGGCCCACGCCCCGCTCGACCGCATCCCGCTGTTCGTGAAAGCCGGCGCCGTGCTGCCCATGCAGCCGGTGATGCAATACGTGGGCGAAAAAGTGGTGGAAGAGCTAACCCTGCACGTCTACTATAAAAACGGTACCGCCGACAGCGTGCTTTACGACGACGGCGGCGAGGGCTACGGCTACCAGGAAGGCCAGCAAACCACCCGCCGCTTCACGGTGCTGGGCACCGAGAAAACGCTGACGCTCACCCAAACCATCGACGGCGACTACCAGCCGGCCTTCCGGCGCTACCGCGTGGTGTTGCACGGCTGCCCCGATGCGGAGCTGGTGAACGAGCAAACTGCTACCTTCGAGCCCGCTACTGCTGCCGGCGCTTTGGGGGCGTGGGTAGTAGCGCAGGATTTCGGCCAGCTGGTGTTCCAGCTCGGCGCGTAGTTCCCGGCGGTCGGCCCGGCAATTTGCCGATTCCCATTCTACCTAATGAGAATAGTTGTGTTGCTGCTGGTGCTCGGTGGCTTGCTCGGCTGCCGGCCCCGCGCATGGGCGCAGGACCAGAACCGGCCCTTCCTCAAAGTGTCGCACATCGGCCCTGAAACGGAGCCGGTGTTCGGCCTGTTTATGTGCACTTACGCCTCGGCGCTGGATGAAAAGCTGGCCCTGGCCCCCGGCTACCGCGCCGAGCCCGTGTACCTGGTGCCCGCCGCCGAGCTGGAGCATCTGCAGGCCCTGGCCCAAACCTACGCCCCCGGCCTGCCCGATGCGGGCTGCCACCATCCCTTCGGCACCCTGCGCATCACCCTCAGCGACGGCCGCCGCCTGCGCAGCTTCCTCATCGCGCCGCTCGACGACTCCCTGGAATTCATCACCGAGCTGGCCGACGTGCTGGCCCGCCGGAAAGGCCAGAGCCGCCGCCACCCCGAGCTGCCCGACGCCGTGCAGGAGCTGCGGCGGAAGCTGACCATCTGAACTATCCTAATAAAAGCGGCGCCTCCACCGGAAGCGCCGCTTTCATTTATTATGGGCACTGAATGGCTACTGCACCACCAGCTTGCGCGTCACCACGCCCTTGCTGGTGCTTAGCTGCAGGGAATAAATTCCCGCCGGGCGGCCACTCAAATCAATACGGCGGTTGGCGGTGGCGCGGGCTTTGTCTTCACGCAATACCACCCGGCCGGTGGCATCGCACACGCTGAGCGGGGCAGTGAGCAGGGCGGCCTCGGCGGTGCTGAGTTCGAAGATGCCCGAGGTGCTGGGGTTGGGGTAGATGCGCAGGTCCGACGCCACTTTGGTGCGGGTGGCCAGGGCGGTGCCGCGCAGGCTCACGTCGTCGATGTAGAGCGCGGTGCCGGGGTGCGGCAGGTTCACTACGGTGTTGGTGAAGGCAATTTGCAGCGAATCGGGCGCGTCGGACGAGATGTACGTCAGCGGCACCGTGGCCAGGGTGTAGGTGGCGGCGGGCGCCAGCACCAGCGGCTCGCCCACGGCAATGGGCTCGATGGCCCCATTCACGAAGCGCGTCAGCGTCACCAGCACCTGGGCCGAGTCGTCGGCGGCGTGGGCGCCGGTGAGCTTGTAGTAGAACTGCAGCTCCTGCGGGCGGCTGGTGAAAGGGATACCGCCCGGCAAACCCAGACGGAAGGCTTCCAGCTGGGTGCCCAGCATCAGCGCGCCCGGAATGGTATCGCCGCGGCCGGGCATCGTCACGGTTTCCAGCTTCACGGCGTAGGCGCCGCCGTGGCTGTCGGTGGTGCGCGTCACGCTGCCGAAGCTGAACGGAATGGGGAGAAATTGCCCAAAGATGTCGTCGGTAGTCAGCCAGTTGTCGGGGGCCTGCGTGGCGTTGCGGTTGCTCCAGGTTTCGAAGTTGCCGTTGGCAAATGTGGTAGTTTGGGCCTGGGCCGGGGCAGCCGTGAGCAGGCCGTGCACGGCGATGACGGCGGCGGCGAAGCGAAGAAGTTTTTGCATGTAAAAAGAGAAATGAGAATGGTGAATCAGAGGTGGGCTAAAGCGGGCGGCTACTGCTGTCCCGTTGCTTTCTGTTCGCCTTGACTCGGCTTCGGAATTCACCGTTGCCTCATTCCTGCTTTTTTTAGGAAAAATTTTGGGCTTAGGATGTAGGGGCGTAACCAAGCCCCGCCCCTACATTCGCTTTAAACCGCAACCGCTACAAATGAAGCTTCAGGTACTGATACACTTCCGGATGATTGAGCAGGCCGCCGTGGTGCTGCTGCGCAAACACCGCGCTCCGCACCGTCGTCCCCGACGGCAGCTTCGCCTCGGCCCCGAACACGCTGCCGCGGGCGCTGCCGGTGCCTACCAGCCCATCGCCGAAATACTCGCGCACGGCCGTGGGCAGCGTGGTGCGCAGCCACGAGCCCAGCAGCACGTGGTAGGCCACGCCGGGCAGCGGCGGCACCTCGGTGCGCGGCGGCAGCAGGTCGGTGGCGTGGGCGTCCTGCCAGTCCTCATCCACCAGAATGGCCTGGCGTAAGTCCTTGATACCGTTGCTGCGTTTGTTAAGCGCCCGGCTCAGGAAGCGCGTGGGGAAGACGTTGATACGATTGAGCAGCCGCTCGGTGAAGTGGCTGTTCTGCTCCAGCCACGAGCCGTCGTTGGGGGTGCCCAGCATGAAGACGGAGCGGAGGTGGGGTAGCCAGCTAGAGTTATGAGTTGTGAGTTTTGAGTTGTGAGTGGTGGAGTCGGGCACGTTTGCCAATTCATAACTCATAATTCCTAACTCATAACTCCGCGAAGCATAATGTCCGGCCGAGCGGATAATGAGCCCGCCCATGCTGTGGCCGATGAGCACCAGCTCGCCGATGGCCTCAGGATAAGTGGCCACCAGCTCGCTGAGCAGGGCGTGCAGGGCGCGGCCGTTTTCGGAGAGGTGCAGGCCGGTGTTGTAGCGCAGGTAGAGGGTGCGCACGCGCGCATCTTCGGCCAGGCGGGGGCCGTAGCGGCGGCTGCCGGGCCCATCCTGGAAGCCGGTTTGCCAGATAAGCTCGTCGCCCATCAGGCCGTGGATGAACACCACCGTTTTCTGCCGGGGCTCGCTGAGGGCCAGCTCGGCCACGGGCACGTCGCGGCCCGCCCGCCGGAAGCTCAGCTGGATGGCGCGCGGGTCGTGGCGGGCGGCCAGCTGGTCGCCGAGGGCGCCGTTGAGCACCGGCAGGAAAAAATGCTGGTGCGCCTGCCCCGAGCGAACGAGGTAGCCCGCCCCGCGCACCGGTAGCGCCGCCACCCGGCCCACTGCCCCCAGCAGGCGGCGGAAGCGACTGGGCTGATTGTCAGGAGATGGAGCCATGCGGTAAAGGTGGGGCTTTGAGAGTGATGTGTGGTATCTCGCCTGGAAAAACCTCACCCCCTGACCCCCGAAGAATGCTTGATGCGCATTCCCAAAAGAGAGAGGGCACCGGAAATGCACCTTGCGGTTGGCTCCCCTCTCTTTTGGAGAGAGGCTGGGGGTGAGGTTTTCCCAAGCGAGCAATTATAAAAACCGGGCCTTCAAATCCGGCGTGGGCAGCATGCAACTATTCTGGCGGCCAAACCACTGGTAGCGGTGCCGGGCCACCCAGCGGTAAGCAGCATCGCGCAGGGGGCGGGGCAGCACCCGGCCCAGGGCCAGCGCCCGCCACCAGCCGCCCAGCCCCGCCGCAATATGCAAAATGGCCTCCGAATGCGTGTACACGCGCCCGTTTTCGACTAGCACCACCGAGTCGGGCTCGGGGGCGGGGAGGGGCTGGCCGTGGCGGGCCAGCAGGGCCCGGGCAGCCTCCGACTGCAGGGCCGCGAAGTGGAACCGTCGCTGTCGGTCGTGCCGGATGACGAACTGTACGAAGCCGTTGCAGAGGTTGCACACGCCGTCGAAGAGAATAGTGGCCGGACTGGAAGGCATAGCTGGAAACGGAAAGGGGAGGCCGGTAATACGCGGCCTCTGGCCAGTAGTTGAGCGGTGGGAAACGCCCGGCTGCACTGACCCAGGTGTAACCGCTGGCAACGACGAAGAGTTGGCGGGCGGCGCTGGTAATTGATGGGTTCTACGTATTTATCACGAGCAAAATACCAATTAATTCGGTGTTAAAAGGCAGCAAACCGTCGCCGCTGCCCGTATAGAAGGGCCACCTGAAAGCCGGTTGGCCGCCAGGTGGTTTCCTTCCACCACATTATTTCCACCGCTACTTTACTATGAAAAAGACTGCATTCTGCGCTGCGGCGCTCGCGCTGTTCGGCCTGCTGAACACCGCAACTGCTTCGGCCCAGGTTACTACTGCGGGCACTACCGGTATGACCACCGCTGGCTCTACTACAATGGGCACCACGGCCGGCACTACCACGATGGGTACTACGGCGGGTACTACCGCTGGTACCACGACCATGGGGACCACCGCCGGTACTACGGGTATGACTACGGCCGGCAGCACCACCGGGATGACCACCACCGGCAGTACTACCGGCATGACCACGGCCGGTAGCACCACTTCGGGCCGTCGGCGTACTACCACGGCTGGCAGCACTACGGCAGGCCGCCGCACCACCACTTCGGGTAGCACCACCGGCATGACCACTTCGGGCACCACCAGCGGCACTACCACCCGCTAAAGCGCTTAGTAGACAAGAAAGAAGGCGAAAAAGCAAAACCGGTTGGCCGGTCTGCTTTTTCGCCTTCTTTCTTGGGGGATGGTAGCCGTGGCGCGGCCATCGTGCTAAAATTTATCTTGCATGGCAGTTCTCTTTACCTGGCTCAAGCGCCCCTTTACCCTCGACCTGCGCGCACTGGCACTGCTGCGCATGGGCGTGGCCCTGCTGCTGCTGCTCGACTTGGGCATTCGCAGCACCGATTTGGAGGCGTTTTATGCTAATATGGGGGTGCTGCCGGTGCCGGTGCTGCTGGAGAGACTATGGACACCCTACCAGTTTTCCTTCCACGTAGTGAGCGGCTTGTGGCAGGTGCAGGCGCTGCTGTTCGGCATGGCAGCAGCGGTGGCGGTGGCGCTGCTGCTGGGCTACCACACCCGGCTGGCCACGGTGGCCTCGTGGGTGCTGCTGGTGTCGCTGCAAAACCGCAACCCCCTCGTGGGGCAGGGCGGCGACGACCTGCTGCGGATGCTGCTTTTCTGGGGCATTTTCCTGCCCTGGGGCCGCCTGTACTCGCGCGATGCGCGCCTGCTGCCGCCACCCGAAACCACCGGCTACTGCAGCGCCGCCACCCTGGCCTACGTAGTGCAGATTGCGCTGCTGTACTGGTGTACGGCCCTGCTCAAATCCGGACCCGAGTGGACCACCGAGGGCACCGCGCTCTACTACGCCCTCAGCCTCGACCAGGTGCTGCTGCCGCTGGGCCGTCTGCTCTACCCGCACCCCGAGCTGCTGCGCACGCTCACCTTCGCCACTTGGTACCTAGAGCTGGGGCTGCCCATTTTGCTGTTCATTCCGGTGGGCGTGCGCTGGTGGCGGCTGGCCTTTGTGGGGCTCACGTTGCTGTTTCACCTGGGCATCAGCCTCACGCTGTTCGTGGGGCTGTTCTGGCTGATTAACATTGTTTCAACGCTCGGCCTGCTGCCGCCCCCGGCGCTCGACTGGCTGGCCCGGCGCGGCCAGCTGCCCATGCAGCGCCTGCGCGCCTGGCGCCCCCGGCTGCCCGCCTGGCAGCTACCGTGGCGGCTGCATCTGGAGCAGCGGCACGACTGGGGCGCCGGCCCGCGCCGCCTGCTGCGCGCCAGCCGCGAGGGGCTGGTGCTGGGGCTGTTAGCCTACGTGTGCTGGTGGAATCTCGACGGTATCCTCACCACCCCGCGGTGGCTGATGCGCGAGCCTGCCCGCTGGCTGGGCTACCTGTTTCGCATCGACCAGCACTGGGGCATGTTTGCGCCGGTGGTGTTTAAGGACGACGGCTGGTACATCCTCGAAGGCACCACGAAGACGGGCAAAGTGCTCGACCTCAACCGCCAGGGCCGCCCCGTCAGCTACGCCAAGCCGCGTTCTGTAGTGGCACTGTTTCGCAACGACCGGTGGCGCAAATACTCCGAGAACTACCTCTTCGTGAGCAACGCCTGGATGCGACCCTACTACTGCAACTACCTGCTGCGCATCTGGCACGAAAACCCCGCCCACCCACCGCTGCGCCAGCTCGAAGTGGTGTATATGAAAGAAGTGTCGCAGCCCGATTACCAACCCAGCCCGGTCCGCCGCGAAGTGCTGTGCAGCTGCGCCCCCTAGCAAGTTAACAACCGACCATCGGGCGGCTGCTTACGTATAGCCAGGCAGCACCAAGCTCAACCTGCTTCAATAATCAGCACCATGCAAAAGTCACTTCTTCTGGCCGTCCTGCTCGGCGTAATCAGCCTGTCCGGTCAGGCCTTGGCCCAAACCACCCCCGGCACCGTGAGCGGCCCCGCCGGCAGCAGCGTCACCATTGGCAGCCCCGCCGGCTCCAGCATGAGCCACTCCAGCAAAAGCGTTACCAGCAGCTCCGTCACCCGGCGTAAATCCACCGACCCGGCGCCTGTGCGGCACAAGGGCAGCATCTCCCGCAAAACCACCAGCGGCGGTACGGTGCGCGCTACCACAAAAACCACTACGGTCAAGCAGTAAGTTTTTCCGTGCTACGGCAGGCGGTACCAGAGGCCCGTGCCGTCTTCTTCAAAGGCTACTACGCCCTTGCCCTTAGCATAATACAGCTGGCGAATAAGCTTGTAGCGGCGTGAGCTTTGCTGATTGCCGTAGTCTAGGGCCTGCCAGATGGTTTGGGCATAATCAATGCCTCCTAGCGTTACGGAAGGTAGAATCCTTAGAGTCGGGTAATTCCAAGTTGCCCCAGCGATAGCAGAATCCAATGGCAGACTTCTACTGAATACACTGTAATCCCAACCGTATTGCGCCTGCAGTTGCGGGGTACCACCCTCGGGTGCATATAGATACAGGTCGAGGGCCATCGTCTGAAAAAGAGCTGAATCGAGCGGCTGGCCCGGGGCAGAATTATAGTAGTAAAACGTCGTATCCAATCGTTGCGTCTTCACGGTAATGCGCTCGTATCCTGGCCGCCCTGAGAAATATACGCCCCGTGCCCCATCCATTCTACTATCAACGCTGGCAATCCGGTAGCTACGTACCCGTCCATCCTGTGCGTGCCCGAATCGCAGCACTTCGCCGATGCGGTAAGGCTGCCAAGCCAGCTGTTCGGCTGAAAGCCGATACTGCGGACCTGGGACATCGCAGCTGTCTAATAAGATAGCTCCAATAGCCGATAGCAGATAATAGCGCGTTCTCATTGTAAAATAGTTGTGAGGTAGGAGGAAAATCCAGAATTTAGCTGTCTAACTCTAAGCCGATAGCGGTGATTATCCGTCCAGTGAATCATTTTATACTCTCAACTGCCACTTGCTGAATATCCGTCCGCAAGTTCAGCTGACTCAGCTTGTTGTTGTGCCGGGAAGGATGCACCCGGTTGGTGAGCACCACCACCACCAGCTCCGTGGCCGGGTCGACCCAGAAATAAGTCCCCGTGAAGCCCGCGTGCCCGAAGCTGCGGCCCGAAGCGCCCTTGGCCGTATTGCCCACCGGCGGCGTGGCCTGCCGGTCGAAACCCAGCCCGCGCCGGTTCTGGGGGCAAAACTGGCAGCGGGTATATTCGGCCAGCACGTTTTCGGCAAAGAGTTGGCGGCCGCCGTAGCGGCCGTTCCAGGCGTAGGTCTGGGCCAGCTTAGCCACGTCGTTGGCGGTGCCGAAGAGGCCGGCGTGGCCCGAGATGCCGCCCAGCAGGGCTGCGCCTTCGTCGTCCACGGTGCCATTCAGCAGCTGGCGGCGGAAGGTCGAATCGTATTCCGTGGGCACGATGCGGCCGGGCGCAAACAGGTTTTTGGGCCGGAAGCCCAGCGTGCTGGCCCCTAGCGGCCGGTAGATGTTGCGTTGCACATACTCCTCAAACGTCAGCCCGGTGCGGGCCTTCACCAGCTGCGGGTAGAGGTAAAACGACAAGTCCGAATACACGTAGCCCGGCTTCTCATTCAGCGCCGATTCCCCGATTTTCGCCACAATGATTTCCGGCAGCCGGCGGCTGCCCCACAGCCCCGCAGCCACCGGCAGCGGGAAGCGGGCCGACGAATCGGTGTGCACGTAGCGGTGGCGCAGCTCGCCCTTTTTATTGGTGAGGTCCTGCCAGAAGGGAATAAACGCTTTCAACCCGGCCTGGTGGGCCAGCACGTCGCGCAGCTTTAGGCTGGCCTTGTTGGTTTTGCGCAGGGTTGGGAAATACTGCCCCAGCGTGCTGTCGGGACTGAATTTGCCCGCTGCCTGCAGCTGCATCAGGGCGGGTGTGGCAGCCAGTACTTTGGTCAGCGAAGCCAGGTCGTACACGTCGGTGTTGCGCACGGGGCGGGGGGCGGAGAATGAGGAATTGGGAAGGAGGAATGAAGAATTAGCCGTCGTGCTTTTTGCCTTCCTCTTATTCAATTCTTCATTCCTCCTTCCCAATTCCTCATTAGCGGCGAAGCCAGCGTAAGTTTGGTTGCCGTAGCTTTTGCGCAGTACCACCGTGCCGCGCCGGGCAATGAGCACCTGTGCGCCCGGCGTGGCCTGGGTGGCCAGGGCCCGGCCCACGAGGCTGTCCACCCGGGCTTCGAGGCGGTTGTCGAGGCCCACGTCTTCGGGGTTGGCGTAGCGCAGGCGCAGGCCGCCCTCGGTTTTCAGGCCGAAGCCGGCGGGCATTTTTTCTGACAAAGCCAGCGGTAGTTTCCCGCTGGCCCCGATGCCGCCGAAGATGAGCTGCGCCGCCAGCTGCTGGGCGTTGGCGCTTTCCTGGTAGGCCAGGATGACCGCGCCCGCCTGGTTGATATCGCGCAGCTTGGGCACCGCGTAGGCCGAGCCAAACACCGTGACTACCACCTGCTGCCCCGGCTTCACGAGCTCGCGCAGCAGGGCATTGGCCTCGGGCGTGATGCCGAAATTAGTGGCCGGCTTGCGGCTCAAATCCTGGAAACCGACCAGAATAGTATTGTAGCCGAACAGCTTGGCCCGCAAGTCCACCATGTCATCCAGCGAAGGGGCGGCGGGCAGGTGGAAGTGCGCGGCCGGCGCGTAGTCGGCCACAGCCCGCTGAAACTCCACCGTATCGGCCGGCGTGCCGCCGATGATGAGCGTGGCAATGCGCAAGGAGTCGAGCTGGCGCAGGGGTAGCAGCTTCTTGTCGTTGCGCAGCACCGTCAGGCTCAGCTCCGTGAGGCGGTGGTTGAGGTATTGGGCGTGGGGCGGGTTGAGGTCGGCCACCAGGTTTTGCGAGCTGATGGGCTGGTACTTATTCAGCCCCGCCCACTGCTTGAGGGCCAGCACGCGGCGGCAGTGCTGGTCGATTTCCTGCTGCGAGATGCGGCCGCTATCCACGGCGGCGCGCACCATGCGCAGGGCCAGCGGCACGTTTTTGCTGAATTCGAGGATGTCGTTGCCGGCCAGCAGGGCGCGCACATCGGCCTCGCCGGGCGGGAACTTGCTGATGACGCCGCCCATGTTCATGGCATCGGTGAAGATGAGGCCGTTGAACTTCAGCTCGTCGCGCAGCAGGCCCGTCACGATGGGCCGCGCCAGGGTGCTGGGTACACCGGCCGTATCGAGCGCCGGGATGTTGAGGTGGGCCACCATCATGCCGCCGATGCCGCCGCGGATGAGCCGCCGGAAGGGCGGCAGCTCGATGGAATCGAGCCGGCCGCGGTCGGCGCGCAGGGTGGGCAGGGCCAGGTGCGAGTCCACGTCCACGTCGCCGTGGCCGGGGAAATGTTTGGCCACGGCCAGGATGCCGGCGTCCTGCATGCCGCGCATGTAGAGGCCGCCGAGGCGCGCCACGGTGGCCGGGTCGTCGCTCCACGAGCGGTAGCCGGTCACGGGGTTGAGGGGGTTGTTGCTCACGTCCACCACCGGGGCGAAGTTAACGTGCATGCCCAGCCGCCGGAACTGCCGGGCCACCTCGCGGCCCATGTCGTAAATCAGCATCGTGTCGCGCAGCCCGCCGATGCTTGACTGAAACGGGAATTTCAGCACGCTATCCAAGCGCATGCCCACGCCCCACTCGGCATCCATGGCCACCAGCAGCGGCACGCGGCTCTGGCTTTGGTAGCGGTTGAGCAGCTGTGCCTGCCGGCCCGGCCCGCCCTGGAAAAATATCAGCCCCCCGATGCCATACTGCTGAATGAGTGCCGAAACCGAGTCTTCGTCGATGCGCTTGCGGTTGGAGTACGCGGCCACCATAAATAGCTGCGCCGCCCGCTGGTCGGGCGTGAGCACGCGCATCAGGCTATCCACCCAGCGCGAGTGCAGGTACTGCGTGAAGGCCGGGGCAAGGGGCTGCGGCTTGCGGGCGGCCAGGCGCCGGGCCGCTTCCCGGCGCGCGGCCTCCACGCGGGGCAGGGCGAGGCGCCGCACCGGGCCGGCCGGCCGCTGCTGGGCCGAGGCCAGCAGCGGGCCGATGAGCAGAAACAGAAATCCTAAACGAAAACAGAAGGTGCGCAAAATGGAGGCGTTTTTTTCTGCGAAAGTACCGCTTTGCCCCGCGTGAAGCAGGCGCGGCGTTTCCTTTTTTTGCGCCGGCCCGTAGTATCTTTTGCTGGCGCGCGTCTCCGACGCGTGCCGGCTGGGTTCGAGCCTCTGGCTCGCTAGCCCGAACGACTGCTTGAAAAATGTTCTATTAACGAGTCTGAGACTCGAACCCAGTCGGCACGCGTCGGAGACGCGCGCCAGCCATTTTCCTGCCGGCCATGCAAACTCCTGCTTTTTTCCGTCGGCCCGGCCTATTCGGGTTTGGTCTCGGCGCCACCCTGCTGCTGGCGTCCTGCGGCGGCGCCCCCACCGAGCTATCCACGGGCGGGCGGCTGCGCGCCAGCACCGTGCAGCCCGACTCGGCCGCCGTGCTCAACACCGAAACCTGCCGCCTGCTCACGCCCCGCGAGGTGGCCAGCCTCACCGGGCGGCCGGTGCGGCAGCAAAGCCAGGGCGCCGCCTGCATGTTTGTGGAAGACAGTGGCGGCGCCAGCGCCGAGGCCGTGGTGCAGGTGTCGTTTCGGCCAGCGGCGGCCTTCCGGGTGGTGCAGGCCGGCAACGACCTCAAGCGCCGCGATGTGCTGCCCGTGACCGGCCTGGGCCACGAGGCCTACTACGACGACGACCACGGCGACCTCTACGTGCAACTGCCGGGGCGCACACTGGTTATCGGCATGCCGCGCCCCATTCGGGAGCGGCCGCGCCACCGCCTGGCCCCGGAGCTGGGCCGGCTGGCCGTGGCGCGCCTCGCCGCTGCCGCGCCCGAAGAGGCTTCTGACTTAATAAGACCTGCCCAATAGCCGGTACTACGCCCGGATTACCTCGGTAATTTTCCTGGAAAATGCCGTTCTATCGACAAAAAAAGGCATTTTTAGCTAAAAATGACCGGCCGGCTTAGCCACATTCTAATACTTTCGCGTACACCCTTTCAACCCCGGCGAGCTCGGCGGTAGCTTTTGCGCCCGAGTCACGCCTCTAGCTATGTCTTACCAAACACTTTTTTCACTCATGCTTACCCCTTCTTCTCTCTCCGCTTCCTTTCTGCGCGCCTCGGCCCTGCCGCTGTCGCTGGCTATTCTGCTGCTAGGCAGCAGTTGCGCCCGCACCGCCGAAACGGACTCCGCCGGCACTGCAACGGCCACCACGACGACGACCACCCCGACCGACATGAGCACCATCCCCAGCGTGCGTTCGGCCCGGGATATCCTCACCCCGGCCGAAGTGTCGGGCATCATCGGCAAGTCGGTGGTGCTGCAGGCGGGCTCCGACTCGACGGCCGCTACCGCTACCACCGTCACCAGCTTCGTGCCGAGCGACGACCCCAACGGCGCCCCTATCGTGAATATCAAGCTGGCCTCGGAAGGCATGTACGCCGACGCCCGCGATATGGCCCGCAATGGCGGCCACAAAACCATGGACATGGCCAGCATCGGCCAGAATGCCTACTACGACGATGCTGACCGCAGCCTCTACGTGCGCGACAAGGGCCAGACCCTCATCATCACCGTCAACGGCCAGGTGCAGGGCAAAACCAGCGAGCAGGTAGCCTCGCAGCTCGGCCGCATTGCCACCGGCCGCCTCACCCAGATGTAAGAATTGCCCTTGGCAATCAACCCGCCGGGGCCGGCATGGTAGCAGTACCGTGCCGGCCCCGGCTTTTTTCAGGCCGGGCACTCACACGGGCCTGGGCGAAGCTCCGCAAGCCCGTGTAAGTGCTCACACGGCCTCTGCGGCAAAACCGGCGCCTAAAATCGGCCCGGCGGTGGGCATTGGGGCTGTGGAGCCGGGCCCGATAGGCGCTCCGTACATACCTTGCGGCCCATGAACAAGATTATTCTCGCCGGGCTGGCGGCAGCTGGCCTTCTGACGGCCTGCAATCAGGAAAAAACTACCTCCACTGGTACTAACGAGAAGCTGATTCCTTGTGGGGTTGGCTTAGACTGCACCGGCACCGGCAAAGATATGTCGGCCCTGTTTGCTAGCTTCTGGGAAAAGCAGTCGCGGCTCGACCCGCTCTCGGCCACCGCGCAGGGCGACAACCGCTTCAACGACCAGCTGCCCAACGACCAGACCAGGGCCTTCCGTGACACGTTGCGCGCTACATACACAGACTACCTCTTCCAGGTCAGTAAAATTGACCGCGAAAAGCTCAGCGACAGCGAGAAAATCAGCTACGATATTTTCACCTATGATTTGAAGCAGCGCCTGGCCGGGCTAAAGTTCAACACCTGGATGATACCCAGCAACCAGTTCTGGGGCCTGCCACTCACGCTGCCGCAGTACGGCTCGGGCGAGGGCGCCCAGCCCTTCAAGACGGTGCAGGACTACGACAACTGGCTGGGCCGCGTGCGCGGCTACCCGGCGTGGACCGACTCGGCTATTGCTAACTTCCGGCGTGGCATGGCGGCCGGTGTGGTGCTGCCCCGCGCCCTGGTGGTGAAGATGCTGCCCCAGCTGCGCGGTGAGGATATTCTGGTGAGCGACGCGGCCAAGTCCATCTACTACCAGCCCATCGAGAAATTCCCGAAGGACTTTTCGGTGGCCGACCGCAAGCGCCTGGCCTCAACCTACCAGGAAGTTATCCTGAAAGACATCGTGCCGGCCTACCGCCGCCTGGCCGATTTCCTGGAAAAGGAATACCTGCCCAAGTCGCGCCCCACGAGCGGCATCGGTACGCTACCGCAGGGGCCGGAGGTGTACAAGTACCTGGCCGGCTACTGGACCACCACCGACCAGACGCCCGACCAGATTTACCAGACCGGCCTCAAGGAAGTAGCCCGCCTGCGCCAGGAAATGGAGCAGGTGAAAGCCAAAGTCGGCTTCCAGGGCGACCTGCCGGCCTTCTTCGCCTCGCTGCGCAAGGACCCCAGGCTGATGCCCTTCAAAACGGTCGAGGAGGTGCTGGATTTCTTCCGCAACACCCAGAAGACCATCGACCCGAAACTGAAGAAGATGTTCGGCCGGGTGCCCAAAACGCCCTTCGAAATCCGCCGCACCGAGGAGTTCCGCCAGGCCTCGGCCTCGGCCGAGTACATGCGAGGTAACCCCGATGGCACGCGGCCGGGCATCTTCTACGTGCCCATCCCCGACGCCACCAAGTTCAACGTGACCACGGGCATGGAGTCGCTGTTTCTGCACGAAGCCATTCCTGGCCACCACTACCAGATTTCGCTGCAGCAGGAGAATACCAGCCTGCCAGCCTTCCAGCGCTTCAGCGGCTACGGTGCCTACGATGAGGGCTGGGCCCTCTACTGCGAAAGCCTGGGCCCGGAGCTGGGCCTCTACACCGACCCCTACCAGCGCATGGGCGCCCTCAACGACGAGATGCTGCGCGCCGTGCGCCTAGTGGTGGACACCGGCCTGCACTCCCGCAACATGACCCGCGAGCAGGCCATCGACTACATGCTGGCCAACCTGCCCCTGGATAAGCCCGACGCCACCTCGGCCATCGAGCGCTACATGGCCATCCCCGGCCAGGCCCTGAGCTATAAAATTGGCGCGCTGAAAATCCGCGAGCTGCGGGCGCGGTACGAAAAGCAGCTGGGCAGCAAGTTCTCGCTCAGTAATTTTCATGACGAGTTGCTGAAGGATGGGGCTATGCCCCTGGCCGTGCTGGAGCGCAAGATGGACGCCTGGGCGGCCCGGCAGTAAGAACGAGCTAAACCGAACGTCATCCTGAGCTGACCGAAGGGAAGCGAAAGGACCTCGCCCGCGCCAGTCGCGGCAGTAATTGAAACTGTTTCACCGATTAGAATTACCACCACAGCGAAGCGGGCGAGGTCCTTTCGCTGCGCTCAGGATGACGTTCGGCTTATCTCGTTCCTCATCTAATATATCCCAACTATTCCGGCGGGCTTACGTTTCGCCTATCCGGTAGCTTATGAGTCTTCGCGTCCTTACCTTATTTCTGCTGGTACTAGTTGGTGCTTCCTCGGTGGTGGCACAGCCGCGGCGGCCCCGGCCGCAGGGCTACACCCAGTCGGCGCAGCTGGCGGCGCTGTTTGAGCGCTATTGGGAGCGTAGCAACCAGCTGTTTCCGCTGCAGGCCACCGGCCAGGGCGACCACCGCTACGACTACCTGCTGCCCAACGACCAGACCCAGGCCTTCCGCGATACGCTGCGGCAGTTTTACCAACGCTCGCTCGGCCAGCTGCGCCGCTTCGACCGGGGCACGCTCTCCGACCAGGAGCGCGTCAGCTACGACACGTTCCGCTACCGACTGCAAACCGACCTGGCGGGCCTGCAGCTCAACAACTGGATGATGCCGCTCTCATCATTAGGCGGCTCGCCGCTGATGATGAGCGGGGTGCCGCTGGCGCTGGCGCAGCTGGGGCCGGGCGGCGGCCCGCAGCCCTTCCGCACCACGCAAGACTACGAGCGCTGGTTGCTGCGCCTGCGCGGCTTTCCGGCCTGGACCGACTCGGCCATCAACAATTTCCGGCGGGGGCTGCGGGCCGGCGTGGTGCTACCCCGCGCGCTGGTGCTGAAAATGGTGCCGCAATTCCGCAGTCTGGCCTTCACCGATGCCAGCAAGAGCTTGTTTTACGGGCCAGTGCAGCGATTTCCGGTCCGCATACCGGTGGCCGAGCGGCAGCGCCTCACGGCTGCCTTCCAGCGCCAGCTGCCCGCCGATGTGGGCGCCCCCTACCAGCGCCTGGCCGATTTTCTGGAAAAAGAATACCTGCCCCGCGCCCGCCTCACCAGCGGCCTGGCGGCGTTGCCGGGCGCCCCGGCGCGCTACATCTACTCGGTGCACTACTGGACTACCACCGACCGCAGCCCGGCCGACATCTACGAAACCGGGCTGGCCGAGGTGCGGCGCATTCGGGCCGAGATGGAGCGGGTGAAGCGGCAAATAGCCTTTCGGGGCAGCCTGACGCAGTATTTCTCGTTTGTGAATACGGCCCCGCAGTTTCAGCCCTTCAAAACCGACGCCGAAGTGCTGGCGGCTTTCCGGGCCATTCAGGCGCGCATTGCCCCGCAGCTGCCGCAGTATTTTGGCCGCATGCCGCGCACTGGTTTCGAGGTGCGCGGACTGGAGGCGCACCGCACGGCGGCCCCGGCGCAGTACTCGCGCGGGGCCGCTGATGCGTCTTGGCCCGGCATTTTCTACGTGCCCATCGCCGATGCCAACTCTTATAATACCGTGGCCAACCCGGCCATGGAGGCCCTGTTTCTGCACGAGGCCATTCCCGGGCATCACTACCAGGTGTCGCTACAACAGGAGAATACCGAGTTGCCTAAGTTCCGGCGTTTTGGCAGCTACAGCGCCATGGGCGAGGGCTGGGCGCTCTACTGTGAAAGCCTGGGCGACGAGCTGGGCCTCTACACCGACCCCAACCAGCGCCTGGGTGCCCTGGGCACCGAAATGCTGCGCGCCGCCCGCCTGGTGGTAGATGTGGGCCTGCACGCCCGCCGCCTCACCCGCGACCAAGCCATTAAATATCTGCTCGACAACGTGCCCATCAGCGAGGCCAACGCCGCGGCCGAGGTGGAGCGCTACATGGCCCTGCCCGGCCAGGCCCTGGCCTACAAGGTGGGCCAGCTCAAAATTCAGGAGCTGCGCGACCGCTACCGCCTGCAGCTGGGCCCCCGGTTCGACCTGCGCGCCTTCCACGACGAGCTGCTCAAGGATGGCATGCTGCCGCTAGAAGTGCTGGAGCGCAAGATGAATACCTGGGCGCTGCGCATCCGCAATGCGGAGTAGTGGGAGTAGTGAATTAGCAGGTTAGTGAAGTGGGACACCGCCAGCCGCGAAGCGGCGCTACGGTGGTAGAAAATCAGGCATAACAGAACAGAGCCGCAAAGCGGCGGCACTTCTTCCTTGGAGAGAAAGTGCCGCCGCTTTGCGGCTCTGTATAGTTTGCGGGGCTGGCGGTGGCTACCATCGTGGCGCCGCTTCGCGGCTGGCGTTAATTCTCCAGCCCGCCAACTTGGTGCTACTCGCCCGACTCGGTGGGGCGCTCGGCCACGCCTTCGCCGGGCGTGCCGGCGGGCGGCAGAGGCTGGCCGCTGGCGGTAGCGCCGGGGTCGTTGCCGGGGGCCGAGTTCAGCTTATCGTCTACGCTGCCGTTCTGGATGGCCGTGGCCGAGCCTTCGCCGCTGGGCGTGGTAGTGCGCTGCTTGTAGTTGATGCTGTCGCGGTTCACGTCCTCGTTGCGCCACTTGGGGGCGTGGGTGAAATCGGTGCGCACCTGGTTAGCGCCGGGGCTGTAGCCATAATCGCAGGACGTGAGGGCGGCCGTGCCCAGCAGCAGGGCCAGCGTAGCGCGGGAAAAGAGGTTCATAAAATCGAAATGGAGGGGTTTGGGACTGCGAAGTACGTAAATCGGCGGGGTATCGGCGGCACCCGGGGCTTTTTTTTGTGGCGGGCTACCTCATTAGCCTGCTTCCAAATCCCCGGCCAGTGGCTAAAACAAATCCACTTTCACGCCCACGCCCAGCGTCAGAATGCTGCGCAGGGGCAGATGGCCGATGTTGTGCCAGATGCTGACCAGATACAGGTCGTTGGTGCCCAGCTCGTAATAGGCTGAGATGAAGCGCGCCGGGCGGCCGGACTGGTTCGATAGCCGGTAAGCCAGCCGCCCGCCCACGAAGCCCCCGATGCGCGTGTGTGCCGACCACCAGTAGTAGCCGGTGCTGTACTTGTCGTCCCAGGTTTTGTTGAAGCCTTTGCTGGCCGTGTAGCTCAGCATGCCGCCTGCCGACAGCGGGCGCAGCTGCCAGCGCGACTGCCCCAGGCTCACCAGCCAGGGCGAGTAGGTGGCCTTGGCCGTGAAGATGCCCATGGGCGTAATGCTATATCGGCGAGGCACGTAGCCCGCCAGCAGGTCCAGGTCGAGCCGCCGCCGCGAGGTGTAGCCCAGGCCCACCGTAGCCATTCCCTGGCCGCCCGCAAACTGCCCGATGACGTGATGCGGCAGCAGCCACGAGCGCCGGTGCAGGCTGTCGGGCCGCCCCGGTTGGGCGTGGGCCGGGGCCACCAGTCCGGCCAATATCGTCAAGATAAAAAACAGGTAGCGCATTAGAAGTAAACAGTTTCGAGCTTGAACTCCCGCTTACCCCACAGGCTGATAATGAGGTAGCGGTTTTTCTGAAAGCTGGCCGAGTTGATGTAGGGAATTGCGCCCTCGTAGGGCCAGGTTTCGCTGAAACCGTGGCGGTGGCCGTTGAGCTGCATCATCACCAGGGGGGATGATGCCAGCGCCGCTACGTAAGGCTTTTCCAGCTGATGGTCGAAGTCCTCGTCCATCGGCGGCACGTGGCTCATTACCACTTGGCGGCGCACGCCCACGGTATCGGCCAGCTGGCTGTGCAGCCAGCCCACGTCCGGCACTTGACCATTGAAATCGTACTCGCGGCCGTTGGTGTTCACCAGCACAAACTGGGTGCCGGCGTAGCGGAAGCTATAGTTGAGCGGGCCAAACACTTCCTGGTAGCTCTGGCGGCCGTTGGCGGCGTGGTCGTGGTTGCCGATAACCGTCAGATAAGGCACATGCAGGCGCCGCATCTTGTCGTGCACCCAGCGAAACTCCCGAATCAAACCAAAGTCGGAAATGTCGCCCGCAATAGCCACGAAGGCAATGTCGCGCTGCTGGTTAACGCTGGCTACCAGCTCGTCCGCCTCGGCATAAAAGCGTTGCGGGTCGCCGGTGAAGATGAAGCGCAGCGTATCGCCGTTGCCCGGCACTGGCCGCTCGGCCAGGGCGTCCAGGTTTTTGCGGGTCAGGTCGTGGTATTCCTCGGTGGTGCGGATTTCGTTGGGGCTGAATTCGAACAGCTCGCAGCCAGTGAGGCCAGCCGCACTCAGCAGTGCCAGAGGTAGCAGAAGAATCCTTCGCAGCCAGGCCGAATAAAAGTAAGTTGTTGGCATAAATGGCTTTGTGTGTGGTGAAGGTGAGCTGAGAAAGGCGCGACGGCCAACCGCCCGGAGCCGGACGGTTATCGTTTTAACGGTGGCAACTCAGTTTGGATACGTTGTGCCCAGGCCATCTGCGGCATTCCTGATGGACGAAGCAGGGCGCATAATATTTTACCCGTCCCAACTGTGGGCGGTAGTCAGAACGGCTTTTTGCGTGCCGGCATTTATTTGAGCATCAAGTATGTAATAAGATAAAAAGCCCCGTTCGCAGCTAAGCGAACGGGGCCTTTTGCGGGCAGGACTAGCCTTGCTGGTAAATATGGTGGCTTAAAACCGGTTGTTATTAAGAAACAATGAATTATTTGCCCAACTCCTCGGCCCGGTCGCGCGCGGCCCCAGCGCCCGCCATCAGGCCCTCGCGCACCGCGCCCGCCCCAAAGGCCTTGAGCGCCGCCTCAGTCGTGCCGCCCTTAGAGGCCACTTTGGCAATCCACTCCGCGCAGCTCAGGCCCGATTGGGAGTACAATTCCACCGCGCCGCGGAAAGTCTGGCTCACCAGCAGTTCGGCCTCGGCGGGGGCGAAGCCCATCTGGGCGGCCGCGTCCATGAGGGCGCCCATGCAGTAATACACGTAGGCCGGGCCGCTGCCCGAGATGGCCGTGCTGGCGTCGATGGCGCTTTCGTCATCCACGTACACGGTTTTGCCGGTGGTCGAAAGCAGGTTTTGCACCTGCACTAGCTCGGCGCGGGTCACCTCGTCGGTGCTGGTGAAGGCCGTCATGCCCATGCCAATCTGCGACGGCAGATTGGGCATGGCCCGGATGATTTTGGGCGTGCCCAGCGCCTGCCGGATGGTGTCAATCCGCACCCCGGCCATGATGCTGATGACGAGCTGCGACGGCTGCACCAGCCCGCCGAGCGAGGCAAACAGCGCGGCCGAATCCTGCGGTTTCACGGCCAGGATGATGATGTCGGCCCCCGGCACGCACTCGCCGGGCGTGCCCCACACCGTGCCGATGTCGTGCAGGGCCAGGGCCGGCACCCGCTCGGGCGAGCGGGCCAGCAGCCGCAAGTCGAGCCGCGAAGTGATGTGGGCGCGCACGAAGCTACGGCCGTAGGTGAGGCCCATGTTGCCGCCGCCGATGATGAGGATTTTCATAAAGTCATTCGCATAAAACGACCCGCAAGTTCGGCAATTTATGCCGTCGCCGGTTCAGCCAGGATGCGCACCGGCCGGCGCTGCTCGTCCACGGCCACGAAGGTGAAGCTGCCCGTCACGGCCAGCAGCCGGCCCTCGGTGTACATCTGTTCGATAAACAGCTCGACGCGCACCTGCAGGCTGGTGTTGCCCACCCGCACCACCCGCCCGATGAGTTCGACCAGCGTGCCGCCGGGGATAGGATGCGTAAAATCAACCTTGTCGGACGATACCGTGACCATGCGCAGCCGGCTAAAGCGCGTGGCCGCGATGAAGGCCACCTCGTCCATCATGTGCAGCGTGGTGCCGCCAAAGAGGGTGTCGTAGTGGTTGGTAGCGTTGGGAAAAACGGCTTTGAAAATCCGGGTTTCCGATTGGGCGATTTTCTCTTCCAGGGAAAGCGACATGGTTTTAGGGGAAAGTGACGGTTGAAAATCACCCCCGTGCCATCCGGTACCCGCACTTCCGGTTCTGGCGCACGCACGACCTTCCGGCCCCGACTGAATAGCCGCGACGCACTGAAAACCAGCGTAAGCCAAACCTGATGCGGGCCTCATGGCGCGAAGGCAGCACCAGCAAGCGAAAGGCAGGTCTCCTGACTCATACCCGGTTTGCCGTCCTTCTCGCCCCGCAGTGGGAGCAATGGACCTCGTTGGCAACCCGCGCCCGCCCCGTGGGGCCGGCCGGTACTTACAGTAGCGCGTCTGTCGGGGCTTTGCACCCCGTTCCCTGTTCGTTTCGGCCGTAGCCGAAAACCCTTCGCCGTCTGTTCTTAACAAAAAAACGGGCCCGCCGCCGCCGGCCCCTCGGCCACGAAGGTACTACCTAGGCCCGCCACACCCAGCCGCGCCGGTACAGCCCGCCCAGCACCACCCACCAGATGAGCAGGCACACCAGCGCCCCCGCCAGCGAGGCCATTTTCGGCTCCACAAACCACGGCGCAATGCCCCGCTGGTACAGAAAATCCTTCACCCCGAGCTCCCCGATA
Organism: Hymenobacter aranciens; assembly: GCF_030580865.1. Taxonomy (GTDB): domain Bacteria; phylum Bacteroidota; class Bacteroidia; order Cytophagales; family Hymenobacteraceae; genus Hymenobacter; species Hymenobacter aranciens. Next base: position 87,716 of record NZ_JAUQSY010000017.1, read on the forward strand.
GGCACCCGGTTGAGCGTGCGCGCCAGGATGCTGGAGCCGAAAAATGCCGCCAGCGCATTCACCCCCAGCGCCTGGAAGGGCGGGGCCCAGCGGCGCTGGCCGCGCACATCGCAGAGCCAGTAGAGGCCGCCCAGCACCAGCGCCGCCAGCCCGCCGGTGAATAGCACGTAGGAGCTCGTCCACAGGCTTTTGTTGATGGGAAACCACTGGTTCCAGACTATTCCGGCCAGGCTAAGCGCGGCCCCGATTATCAGCAAGCCGACGGCGCGGTTCCGGGCCGTCAGCGCCTGCCAGCGCAGCCACTGCCCGGCCAGCCCGCCCAGCAGGCCGGTGGCCAGCGCCGGCAGGGTGCCCAACAGGCCTTCGGGGTCCCAGGTGCGGCTTTCCTTCCAGAGGTGATTTTCGCCGAACACCAGGCGGTCGAGCCAGGCACCCAGGTTGGTGGCGGGCGCCAGGTTGGCCGGACCGAAACCGGGCACCGGCAGCACCTGCAGCAGCACCGCATAGCCGATGAGCAGGGCCGCCACCAGCGCCGCCTGCGTGCGCCAGGAAGTCAGCAGGAAAATCGTCACGCTCAGGCCATACACCAGCGCAATGCGCACCAGCACACCCGGGATGCGCAGCGTGCCGAGGTCGAAATCAAGCCAGGTGGAGGCGAACAGGCCCAGGCCCGCCAGCACGGCCGTGCGCCGCCAGATTTTTAGTAGGGTAGGATGGTATGGGGGTGGTAGGGCAGGAGTTGTTTTTCGCAGCGCAAAGGCGATGCTCACGCCCACGATGAACAGGAAAAACGGGAACACCAAGTCGGCCAGCGTGCAGCCGTGCCACTCGGCGTGGGCCAGCGGGGCGTAGATGTGGCCCCAGTCGCCGGGGTGGTTCACCAGCAGCATCAGCGCCACGGTGAGGCCGCGGAAAACATCGAGCGAAACGAGGCGCGGGGCCGGAACAGCAGGCATAAGTAGGATGGAAATGGCCCTAAAGTAAGGCCGGCCCGGCGCTGCAACCGCAGTGCCGGGCCGGCCCCAATATAGCTAACCGTTGTTCGGGCACTTACGCCTCTGCTATTCGGCGGTAGTGCAGGCCCTGCACGCCGCTGCTAAGCGTAACGGCTTCGAGCAGCTGCAGCTGCAGCGCCGGCTGCGAGCCGTCGAACAGCGGGATGCCGTCGCGTAGTATCACCGGGTTCACAAACAGCCGAAACTCGTCCACAAGATTGGCCGCCAGCAGCGAATGCGCGGCCCCGGGGCTGCCGAAAATGACAATGTCCTGCTCGGTTTCCTGCTTGAGCTGCTGAACTTCGGCAGCCACATTGTCGCGGATGATGCGCACGTTCGGCTGCGCCGAATCCGGCAGGGTCGTGGACAACACCACTTTCGGCGCCTGCTTATACCAGCTTGCGTGCGTGATGTCGTGCCGGCTGGCGCCGGGCTGCTCGGCGGCCGTGGGCCAGTAGGCCTCCATCATCTGGTAGGTCACGCGGCCGTACAAAGCCGTGCTCGACTGCGCCGTTTGCCGGTCCGAATACTCGAACAGCTCATCCGAGATGCGTATCCAGTCCATCTCGCCGTTGGGTCCGGCCACCAGCCCGTCCAGGCTGATGTGCATGAATAGTACGAGCTTACCCATTGGTGGAGGGATTAATTTGGGGAGAATTGGAAGTGGTCGCCGCGTCGCGGCCGTAGGTGAGAATCAGCACGCCGGAGCCGGTGGGCTTGCTGTCGAGCAGGCGGAACTTGCTTAGCGTGTCGCCTTCCTGGAAGAGCTTTTTGCCCTTGCCCAGCACCACCGGGTACACCATCAGGCGGTACACGTCCACGAGGTCGTTGCGGCGCAGGGTGTCGAGCAGCTCGGCGCTGCCGTACACCAGCAAGTCGGGACCGGGCTGGGCTTTGAGGGCCCGCACGGCCTCGGCCACCTCGCCCTGGATAAACTGCGCGTTCCAGGTGGGCTCGGTGAGGGTGGTGGTAGCCACGTATTTGGGGATGCTGTTCATCTGGTCGGCGCCGGGCTGGCCTTCCATCTTCGGCCAGGCCTCGGCGAAGCCCTGGTAGGTGACGCGGCCCAGCAGCAGGGCACCGCAGCCGTACATCAGCTCGCTTTGGGCAGCGGCCAGGTCATCGTCCCAGTAGGGGGCGGTCCAGGCGGGGTTTTCCATCACGCCATCCAGCGAGACGAATTCGGCGACAATTACTTTGCGCATGATTATGGTTGAAATAAAGGACTTTACTGCTGCTCGCCGGCCTGGAAATTAAACAGCCACTGCTTGCCGAACCGGTCGGTGAGGGCGCCGTACTTACCGCCCCAGAACATCACTTCCAGCGGCTGGGTCACGGTGCCGCCCTCGCCCAGCTTGGAGAATACCGCGTCGATTTGCTCTTCGCTGTGGCAGTTCAGGCACAGCTGCACCGAGCTGTTGTCGGCCACGGCGGGGGGGCCGCCCATCACGTCGGAGGCGAAGAGCATCAGCGTCTCGCTCACCGTCAGCACCGAGTGAATGATGCCGTTCTGGTCGGCGGCCGGCAGGTGGCTGGCCGCCGGCGACTCGGCCACGGCCTGCAGCATCAATTCGCCGCCCAGGCAGGCCTGGTAGAAAGTCATGGCCTCGCGGCAGGTGCCGTTGAAATTGAGGTAGGGGTTGAGTTGGGGCGTTTTCATGGGTGAAAAAGGGGATTGGGGGTTAGTAGCGCGGACTGTGTAGTCCGCGAGTCAGAGCATATTGGTGCAATCGCAGACTACACAGTCCGCGCTGCTTCGTGCTTTTTCCAGAGAAAGTAAATGAGCAGCAGCACCGCCAACATCACCAGCGCGGGCACGGCCATGCCCCAGCCCGCGCCCGCCAGCACCTGCGAAGCCGCCGCCCCGATGAAATTGAAGGCAAAGCCCGCGTAGGCCCATTCCTTCACCGTGCGAAACCAGGGTTGCAGCAGCGCCGCCGCGCCCAGCACCTTGGCCGCCCCCATGATGTACATGATATAGAGCGGATAGCCGAGCAGGCGCATCGATTCCTGGCCGTGGACTTCCTGCGCCAGCCCGGCGCCGCCGTCCATTAGCATCAGCAAGGCAAAGAGAATGGTCAGCGACCAGTACAGGATGTTGAGGGTTTTGGGACTCATGAGGCAAGAAAAGGGAGTGGTGAAGCAGGAGCGGAATTGTCCGACAAAATTACTAACCGATTTAGCAAGCCGGGTGGGCTGAATGCGGCCGGATACGGGGTCGAATGCGACATTTTTTAGTAAGTTTAAGCCATGAAGCACGTATCCATTCTGCTACCCGCCGGCGATGTGGTGGTGGGCAGCATCGAAGGCCCGCACAAGGTACTTACTCAGGTAAATGATTTTCTGGCTGGTATGGGCAAAAATCCGGCTTTTAAAGTGGAGTTGGTAGGCCTGCAAAAGTCCCAGACGTTTACTAATGGTCTGTACACGCTGCACGCCGCCCGCACTATCGACGAGGATTTTCAGACCGACCTCATCATCATTCCCGCCCCGCACGGCGACCTGGCCCAGGCCGTGGCCCTCAACCACGCCACCCTGGCCTGGATAAACCGGCAGCACGCCGCCGGGGCCGAGGTAGCCAGCCTGTGCCTGGGGGCTTTCCTACTGGCCGCCACGGGCCTGGTCGATGGCCGCCAGTGCGCCACCCACTGGCTGGCGGCCGATGCCTTCCGGGCGATGTACCCGCAGGTGGAGCTGGTGGCCGAAAAGGTAGTGACCGATGCCCACGGCATCTACTCCAGCGGCGGCGCCTATTCCTACCTTAACCTGATGCTGTACCTAGTGGAGAAATACGTGGGCCGCGAGTTGGCCGTGCTCTGCGCCAAGGTATTCCAGATTGATATTGGCCGCCACAGCCAGTCGCCCTTCACCATGTTCAGCGGCCTCAAAGAGCACGAGGACGAGCCTATTAAGAAGGCCCAGCGGTTCATCGAAACCAATTTCCAGCAGCGTATCTCGGTGGAGGAGCTGGCGGCGCTGACTTACCTCAGCCGCCGCAACTTTGAGCGGCGCTTCAAGAAAGCCACGTTCAACACGGCCATCGAATACATTCAGCGCGTGAAGATTGAGGCCGCCAAGATGAGCCTCGAAACCTCCCGCGACAACGTGAATGAGGTGATGTATTCGGTGGGCTACTCCGATACGAAGGCCTTTCGCAGCATATTCAAGAAAATCACGGGTGTGTCGCCGCTGGAGTATCGCAACAAGTACAGTAAGGTAGTGGCGGCGTAGCGGCGTTCCTTAGCTATTCGGAATCAGGTAATTCCTCCGTCGGTTCATCCTCCCAGCTTTTCTCAAAGCGAAAGCCAGCATCCAGAAGCAGCACCCGCAGCTCGGGCGCATCCAGGCTGTCGGCTGGCCGGTAGTGCCAGTGATAATAACCGAAGTCCAAGCCGTATTGCTCCGTTACCTGCTCAAAATCCAACGCAAGAATCCGTTGGCCAAAATCATTGAAAACAGACTCGTCGAGGGTATGAAAGGTGATTTTTTTGTGCTCATCCAGCGTGAGTTTGGTTTCATGTTGCGGCCACGAAATAAGGCAGTCAACAAAGCCGTTTTCAAGAAGATTTGAGCACTGCTCTTCCCAAAAAGTTGCCGGATTATTATCGTCAGACTGAGTTAGTGGCTTGGACCATAGCTCGCTCTTCTGGCCTTCCCAGTGCCCCCTGATAATCACCGACAACTGTGCAGGATTCAAAACAAACTGAACTGCTTGCAAAAACGTGTTGATAAGCCGGCTTTTATCCGCAACCAGTTCAAATTCATAAGCCCCGGTTTCACCGCTTTTGTATGCCATGAAACAGTTCTTTATCAGCTCATAATCAAACTCCCCATCTTCCGTAGACTTGATGATGCCAGTGGGCGCAATAAACTCATGCTCGACGGTGTCGAGCGGATAAGAATAGTTTTCCGCCGACCTGAATACATTGCTGGTGAGCGCAACCAGGTCGTCGGGCTCCTCGAAGTCTTCAAGTGTATCCAGCCGGGCGGCCTCGCTCGCTGATGGGCTATTGAAGCCGCATTCTTGAGCAGCAGCTTGCAGAGCATTTTCCAGCGCTTCGCCGCAGTGTTGCCCGTAGGCATAAAAATTGCCTATTACCCCGGTAAGTTCGTCGAAATGTCCACTGATGAGGAAGTACCAGTATTGGGCAGGTGCTGACATGAAAGGGCGCTAAACGAGGGAACTGCTAGGGAATCCGGTTCAATAATGGGACACGGCCGTTTAGTCGCCGCCAAACAGCCGCCCGAAGAACCCGCGCTTCTTCTTCGGCTTGGCTTTGGCCTTCACCTCAGCCTCCTTCACCTTGATTTTCACCAATTCGGCTTCCGAAGGGGTGGCGGCTTCGGGCTCCACCGCTGGCGGCAGCTGCGTGGTGGCCACGGCCACCGGCGGCGCGCTGGCTTGCACCACCTCCATCGGCAGCTGCCCGCTGGTGAAGAGGCGCACGGGGCGGCTTTCGTTGTGCAGGCGGTCGAGGGCCGTGATGTAGTAGGCGTAGCCCTGGCCGGGCACGGCGGTAGTATCCACGAATACTGCGGCTTGGCCGGGCGCGGGGCGGGGCAGGGCCATGATGTTGCGCGGGTCGTCGGGCGTCACGGTTTCGTCGGCGTCGAAGCGGTAGAGGGCGTAGTAGGCGGCGAGGTCGCCGTCGGGGGCGGCGGGGCCGGGCTGCCAGGTGAGGGTGATTTGGGCATTGGCGCGGTTGAGCAGGGCTTGGGCCACGGGCGCGGGCGGCATGGCGTCTTTCCAGGGCATGGTGGGCACCAGCGCGGGGTTCAGGAAGAGGTCGCGGCGCAGCGAGTCGGTGGTGCCCAGCGGGTTTTTGACCAGTGAGCGGGCCGAGAAGAACACGCTGCCTGCCACTTCGCCATTATACGAGCGGTTGAGGCGCACCTGCCGGGGCAGCTCGCGCGGGTTGCGCCAGGTGGTGTCGGAGCGGGTGCTTTCGAGCATCCGGTACATGCCGTGGCCGATGTAGAGGTGGCGGTCAAAGCGGTTTTTGGCCCACCAGTCCACCAGCACGGGGTAGGGGCAGAGGCGGAAATTGGTGCTCCAGTAGAGCTGCGGCACGATGTAGTCAATCCAGCCTTTTTGCAGCCAGCCGCGGGTGTCGGCGTAGAGGTTGGCGTAGCTGGGCTGCCCGGCGCGGGTGGCCGAGCCCTCGGGGAAATCCTTCGACTTGTTCATCCACACGCCGAAGGGCGAAATGCCGAATTTCACCCAGCGCTTGGCCGTCTGGATGCTGTCGTGCAGGTCGTGGATGAGAATGTCCACGTTGCGCCGCCGCCAGTCGGCCAGCTTGGGGATGCTGTCGGGGTTGTAGTCGCGGTAGGCGGCTTCGTCGTGTAGGGTTTGGCCCGCTTCGGGGTAGGGGTAAAAATAGTCGTCGAAATGCACCGCGTCGATGTCGTAGCGCCGCACTACATCCATGATTACCTTGGTGATATGCTCGCGCACCTCGGGCATGCCGGGGTTGTAGAGGTACTGCCCGTTGTACTTGATAAACCACTCCGGGTGGCGCTTCAGCGGGTGGCTGGCGGCCAGCGTGCGGCGCACCGAGTCCATCGTGGCCCGGTAGGGGTTAAACCAGGCGTGAAACTCCATGCCGCGCCGGTGCGCCTCGTTGATGAGGAAGGGCAGCGGGTCCTGCCCATCGGCCGGGGCCTTGCCCTGCTGGTTGGTGAGGTACTTGCTCCAGGGTTCTAAGTCAGACTTATAGAAGGCATCTGACACCGGCCGGATTTGCACAAACACGGCGTTGATACCCGCGCCCTGGGCCACATCGAGCAGCTTCTGGTAGTCGCGGCGGTATTGGGTGGGCGTCTGGTTGCGCTGCAGGGGCCAGTCGATGTTGGCCACGGTGGCAATCCAAATGGCGCGCAGCTCGCGCTTGGGCGGCACCACGTCGGTTTCGGCGCTATCGGCCTCGGTTTGGGCGGCGGCGGGCGGGCTGGTCAGGCCAAGTAATAACAAAAGGAAAAACCAACCGGAAGCGAGAAAACGGGGCATTAATAAGGTTCAGCAGCGCGAAAATTCCTGCAAATTACGCCCGATGCTGCCGGCAGCACGACAACTCCCCTCCTTGGAAAGGAGGGGATGTTTTCGCGTAGCGAAAACGGGGGTGGTTCGCCCGGTCGCGCCGTTAGCGCCGGTTGGGCTTTCAGTCAAGTTGCAAATCCGGCCGCATTCAATAGCTGCCGAAAGAGAATTACTGCGTCGTTCTGACGGTTCAACCACCCCCGTTCGCGCCTCTTCGGCGCTCACATCCCCTCCTTTCCAAGGAGGGGAGTTATCGTTCTTACGAGCCCGTCAGCTCCGTATCTGTTTCGGTTTCATCCGGCCCGCCTTCCAGACCGTTGGTCTGGCTGGCGTCGCCATAGTCGCCGCGGATGCCGGCGCCGTCGCCCATGTTTTGCTGAGTGCTGGTGGTTTTATCCGGTTGGCTTTCGGTGGCTTGGGTGGGCTTGCTGGCGGGCGCCTGGTCGGGGCTTTGCTCCTCGGGGCGGTCGGTTTGGGTGTCAGGGGCAGCGTTGCCGGTGGTGGCCTGGTCGGGCCGGGGGTCGGTGGGGTTTTCCTGCGGGTCGGGCATGGGAGGGAAGAATTAGGAGGGAGGAATGAGGTGCGGCCGAAGCCGCTGGTAGCTGTACGGCGCCGGCCGGAGCTGGTTGAGGGCGACGTTTTTGAAAATACGTTGTTACTTGCCGCCGAAGCGCGATGTCCGCCTGGGACGAGATGCTTCACTGGCTTGCGCCTTTCTTCGGTTCTACCTTCTTCATCACATTTTCTATGGCGCCCGACGCCTTTCACCAGAAAACCACCGACGAGCTGCTGTTCTTCACCCAGAACCCCGGCTACTACCATCCCGAGCTGGTGCAGGCTGCCAGCCAGGAGCTACGGCGGCGGGGCATTGCGCCCGCGCCCTACGTGGCTCCGCTCGCCGAAGACCCGGAGTTTGCGCCCGCTCCCGGCGGCCGGCGCGGCCTCTGGATTGCATTGGGAGTGGCAGCCCTGCTGGGCGGCACCTGGTGGGTAGCCAATTATGGGCAGAGTAACCCGGCTGCTCCGACGGCCGCCGAAACTAAAACCGCCGCCGATACGACGCTGACCCTTGCCGTCGCCCCCAGCTCGCCGCTGCCCGTTTACGATGCCGCCGTGGAGGAATGCATTGCCGAGCAGCTGCGCAAAGTGCCCGCTAGCGAAAAAAAGACTGCCCAGGAATTAAGCCAGTACCGCGAGCTAAGCAAGCGTTTCTGGACGGCCCAATTGCTAAGCGAATACATTCAAAATAAAGCCCAAGCCGACCCCAAAAACACCTTTCTGCCCGCGCAGGTCGAGCTGGTGCGCGCCGCCTGGAACGACTGGCGCAAGGCCACCGTGTACGGCTACAAATTTGGCCCGACGATGGCCGACCACTACGACCGCATGACCCGCGTGGCCACGCAGGAGCAGGAGGGCCTGAAAGGACTGTCGAAGCAGCTGGCCACCGGCACGCCCATGCCCGCCGCGGAAGTAAACGAGCGCGAGGCCGATACGCAGGACTTATTGGCGGGCCTTATTAAAGTATCACCCGCCACCAAACAGCCCTACCGCGTGCGGGAGCGGCACGTCCGGCTGTAGCCGTTCCGCCGTACTGGCAAAGTGGCCGATGCCCGAAGCTGGCCCGCTCCTTGACGCCCAATCTGGCATGGAAGCACCGACTTCACCCGATTCTGCCGCTGCTGCTGCTGGCCCGCCGCCCGGCTCCACGGCCGCGCTGGCCGCCCAGCTCTTCGCCCAAAAGACCGAGGCCGAGCTGCTCTACCTGGCCCAGCACGCCGGCCGCTACCCGCCGCCCGTGGGCGCCGCCGCCGTAGCCGAGCTCAAGCGCCGCGGCCTGCTGCCCGAGCCGCCGCTGCCTGCCCCGCCCACCACCCCGCCCCCCGCCGAAACCTGGGGCCAGGTGCTGCGCGATATGTTCGTGCCCTCGCGCAAGTTCTTCGCCACGCCCATCCTGCTGCAGCTCAATCTGCTAGTAATGTTTCTGATGGTGCTCAACGGCGTGTCGGCCTCCGACCCCAGCGGCCTGGACCTCGTGCGCTGGGGCTCCAACTACGCGCCGCTCACGCTGCACGGGCAGCCCTGGCGGCTGGTCACGGCGTTGTTCGTGCACGGTGGCACGGCGCACCTGCTGCTCAATATGTTTTCGCTCTGGCTGTTGGGCGTGCTCATCGAAGCGCGTATCGGCGGCTGGCGCTTGCTGCTGGGCTACTTCATCGGGGGCATCGGGGCCAGCCTGACCAGCATCTGGTACCATGATTACGATGTGAACTCGGTGGGGGCCAGCGGCGCCATCTTTGCCCTTTACGGCATGCTGCTGGCGCTGCTGGTGAGCAAGCGCATTGCCCTCGATAAGTCAGACCGCAAGGCCATGTTGGGTTTGGTTATGTATTTGGTTTTGAGTAGTCTGATTTCGGGGCTGACGGGTAGTAACGTGGACAATGCCGCGCACGTCGGCGGGCTGATAACCGGTTTGTTCGTAGCCGGGCCGCTGGTGTTGTTCGGGCTGAAAGTGCAGAGCATGGGCGCCGAAAGAACGTCATCCTGAGCGTAGCGAAAGGACCTCGCCCGCGCCGCATGCAGCAGTAATTTAATTACTACCCCAACGACGCGGGCGAGGTCCTTTCGCTACGCTCAGGATGACGTTCTTTTGTACTCCCGGTTTCCTTCAAATTCTTCCTCTCATGCAAGCCATCCAACTCCACGCCGTCCACCAGCCCGTCAGCCTCAGCGAAGTGCCCACGCCCAGCCCGCAGCCGGGCGAGGTGCTGGTGAAGCTCTACGCCGCCGCCCTCAACCACCGCGACGTCTGGATTCAGAAAGGTCAGTACGGTGGTATGCGCCTGCCCAGCATCCTGGGGGCCGACGGCGCGGGCACGGTAGCAACCCACGGGGCAGACGTGCCGGCCGAAACCCCGATTATCGGCACTAAGGTGCTGATTTACCCCGGCGTTGATTGGGGTGATAATCCTCGGGCACAAGGCAAAAGCTTCCGTGTGCTCGGCATGCCCGATGATGGCACCTTCGCCGAATACATTGTCCGTCCTGCGCGTTACGTGCTGCCCTTGCCGGCGCATCTCAGCTTCGAGCAGGGGGCGGCCCTGCCGCTGGCCGGCCTCACGGCTTACCGGGCAGCCTTCACCCGCGCCCAGGTGCAGCCCGGCGAGCGGGTGCTCATCACCGGCATCGGCGGCGGGGTGGCGCTGACGGCTGCGCAGCTCTGCCTGGCCCAGGGCGCCGAGGTGTGGGTAACCTCCGGCAGCGCCGACAAGCTGGCCCGCGCCCAGGCGCTGAGCGTGCGCGGCAGCATTAGCTACAAGGAAGAAAACTGGGCCGCCACGCTGGTAAAACAAGCCGGCGGCCCCTTCGACGTCATCATCGACAGCGCCGCCGGCCCAGCCTTCAACGCCCTGCTCGAAGCCGCTGCGCCGGGTGGGCGCATCGTGTTCTACGGCGGCACGCTGGGCGCCATTCCGCAGCTGCCGCCCGCCCGCGTGTTCTGGAAACAGCTCAACATCCTGGGCTCCACGATGGGTACGGAACAGGATTTTGCCGAGATGCTGGCGTTGGTGACAAAGCACAAAATCGTGCCCGTGTTGGACGAAGTTTTCCCGCTGGCCGAAACCGAAGCCGCCCTGCGCAGGCTGAAAAAAGGCGAGCAGTTCGGCAAAATAGTGCTGCGTATCGGCGCGTAGAATCAGCGGCAGACAAACGGCTGGCCGAAGAGCCAAAATGCCGGAAAAAACGGCTCTGGAGTGAATGAAAAAGCCATTTTCGGCGTTTGAATCACGAAGCCAGACGTGCTGGCTGCCACTAATTTGTCCGCCATGAAAACTGCCGCCGAATACCTCCAGAATCACGTTTTCGAAGCCCGCCGCCCGCGCCGTGAATTGCAGCCGGTGGTGGCGTATGAGGCTGCCGTGCAAGCCATCGACCAGGCCCTGGCCGATGCCGAAAAGTATAAATATCTGCTGATGCGCGCCCTGCGCCGCCACGCCGATGAAACTGCGCCCGCTCCGCGTCCGGCTGTTTCGGCGGCGGCCTCATTTTTTGCCGACGATACGCCCGTGTTGCCGCTCTACCCCACGCCGGAGCGGCTGGCCGCCTAGCGGTTTTCAGTTGCCCGCCGGGCCAGTTCTGCCGCCAGCGCGGCGGCTTGCTGCCGGATTTCCGGTACCGCCGTCGATTCGAAATAGGCTGGCCGGCGACTGGGGCCGAGGGTGAACAGGGTAGGCGAGGGCTGCCCATCGGTGGCCAGCAAGGCGCCGTGCGCATCGGTTTGCAGTCCCAGCCCCAGGAGGTCAGGAGTCAGCTCGCCGGTTTCGCGCAGGCTGCGCACCAGTGGAGTGTCGATACGGCTATAGTCGAGCAGCGGCCCGGTGCAGCAAATGACGTGTTGCGCCGCCAGCCATTGACCAGCTGCTGGCCCATGCTGCACGCATACTTGCAGCCGGTCGCTGTCAGGTTTGATTTCGCTGATGCGACCGATGTGCAGCTGTACTTGTCCATTGGCCAGCATTTCGGCAATGGCAGCCGCATTTTGCGGCGGGCTGCGATGCCGCGCCACCGACCAGCGCCCTGCCAGATGCCGCAAAAAGCGCCGCTGTTCCGCCAATGGCCAGTTCGCCCAGATGCGGCCGAGGTGCGGCCGTAGCGAATCGAGCACCGGCCGCCAATCGATGCCTTGCGCGGCCGCCTGTCGCAGGTGTTGCCGCAACACGGCCAAGGTATCCGCCACGTTCGTTTTAGCGGCCAGTTCCGGATAAAAATCGGGATAAGTCGCTTCCGCCGGGCCGTGCGCGGCGGGCCAGCGGCCGTGGCGGGCCACTACCGCCACCGGCGCGCGGTGGCCCTGCCGACGCAAGGTCAGCAGCACATCCACCGCCGTCAGGCCCGAGCCGATGAGTATTACCGATTCGGCAGCTCCGATATTGCTTAAGGTGTCCGGGTTCCAGGGGGCGGCGTGATAAGCGGGATGTTTCAGGTAACCGGTGCCTGAGCCAACGGGCGGGGGCGGCGGGAAATTGCCCAGCGCCAGCACCACGAATTGGCTGTGAATGGCGTTGCCGTCGGCTAACTCAACCACGCGGCCATTGGCAGTAGCTGAAGTTGCCACTGCCGTAGTCGGGTACCAATGAACTCCCGCCTCAGCTTTTTGCGAAGCCATAAGCCCGGCCCCCAATTCCTCCAGCAGATAGCGGCCGTAGGTGGCGCGGGTGGCAAATTCCGGTAGCGCAGGCGCGGCTTCAGGCTGCCCGCGCAGCCATTCGGCAAAGTGCTCGGGCAGGTCGGCATACAAGCTCAGCGAGCGGGGGCGCACGTTGAGCAGATGCTCCGGCCGCTGCCCGGAATAGGCCAGCCCCGGCCCCGGCACCGGGCGCGGCTCCACGAGGTGAATAACGGCTTGCGGCAGCTCGCGCCGCAGCTGCAGCGCCAGCGCCGTGCCGGCAAAGCCCGCACCGACGATAGTAATGACAGGATGGGTAGCCGTTTTATTCACAGATGGATAGGGCTAAAGAACGTGTCATGCTGAACGCAGTGAAGCATCCTCTCGCGCCGAAACGATGGACTACTGCGTCGTTCCAGCGTGAAAGGATGCTTCACTACGTTCAGCATGACAAACGGTTAATAATAGCTGCCCGGCACCAGATACTGCTGCACGTAATCCGTAATTCCGTCCTCCAGCGAGGTAAACGGCCGGTCGTAGCCGATGCTGCGCAGCTTGCCCATCGCCGCCTCGGTGAAATACTGATACTTATCCCGAATATCCTCCGGCGTGTCGATGAAGCGAATATCGGCCGTGCGCCCCAGGGCATTGAAGGTGTTGAGCGCCAAATCGAGGAAAGTGCGCGCCTGCCCGCTGCCCAGGTTGTAAATACCGGAGTGCGTGCGATTATGTAGCAGGAAATAGCACACTTCCACCACATCCTTCACGTACACGAAGTCACGCATCTGCCCGCCGTCGGTGTAGTCGGGGTTATGCGATTTGAAGAGCACCATCGAGCCATGCTGCTGAATCTGATTGAAGGCGTGCATGATAACTGACGCCATGCGACCCTTGTGGTACTCGTTGGGGCCATACACGTTGAAGAATTTCAGGCCGGCCCAGAAATACGGCTTCTCTTCCTGCTGCAGCGCCCAGTTGTCGAAGTCGTTTTTCGAGTCGCCGTAGGGGTTAAGCGGGCGGTAGAGGGGGAACAGCGCCTCCTCAGTATCGGTGTAGCCGAGGGTGCCGTCGCCGTAGGTGGCCGCCGAGGAAGCGTACACCAGCGGCAGCTGATAGCGCACGCAGGCCTGCCACATCTGCTTGCTGTAGTTGAGGTTGAGCAGGTCAAGCACGGCGCGGTCCTGCTCGGTGGTATCGGTGCGGGCGCCGAGGTGGAAAATGAATTCGACCTGCTCGTGGTTGTCATCGAGCCAGTCGAAAAACTCGTTGCGGTCCACGTACTCGCGCAGCTTTTTGCCGTGCAGGTTGGGGAGTTTTTTCTCGACGGCAAAATTGTCCACCACAACGATGTCGTTGAAATTGGCGGCGTTGAGGCGGGAAACCAGGCAGCTGGCAATAAAGCCGGCCGCCCCAGTGACGACTATCATATGCGGGGCGTTTAGAAGCGTAAAGGTAGAACAGAACGAAAAGTTGGCTTCAATGGCCGAAACCGGCCGCCCCGGCCCGGGCTACCTTTGCCCCATGCGTCGCATTCTTCTCGGGCCCCTGCTGGCCCTGTTAGTCGCCTGCCAGCCCGACAAACCCGCCTCCCAAACGCCCGCCACCGTGCAGGTGACCGACGACCTCGGCCGCCTGCTCACGCTGCCCGCGCACCCGCGCCGCGTCATCGGTCTGGCCCCGAGCATGACCGAAATGCTCTTCGCGGTGGCCGATACTGCCACCATCATTGCCCGCACGCCCAACGACAACTACCCCGCCGCCGCCCTCCGCAAGCCCGTCGTCAACAACTACCCGCTCGACCTCGAAAAGCTGGTGGCCCTGAAGCCCGACGTTATTTTTACCGTCGAAGGCATGACCTCGCCCGACGATGCGCAGCGGCTGCAGCAACTGGGCATTCCGGTGTATTACCAGCGGTATCGGCGGGTGGAGGATGTTTTTGCAGGAATTGACCGGCTGGGCGTTTTGGTAAGTCGACCAACTCAGGCAAAGCGCCTGACGGATTCATTGCGCCAGGAGTTGAAGACCCTGCCTGATTCGGCAAGAGCTCCAATTGCTACGCTATCTAAAGTGCTGGCCATCACATGGCAAGACCCTATTTATTGCTACGGCCAGAACACGCTGTTTACCGACCAAATCCGCCTGGCTGGCGGCCAGAATGCCGTCACCGAAACCTTCGCCCAACCCTTCCCGGCGCTCACCCGAGAATATATCCTCAAGCTCAACCCCGATATTTTGCTGGGCGGCAGCTTCGAAAAGCTCGACAGCACGTTTTTCAAAAACTACCCCGAGCTACGCCGTATCAACGCTTATAAAACCCACAGTATCTACCCCATCACCGGCGACCTGATGGAACGGCCCGGCCCCCGCGTAGTAGAATCGGTGCGCGAACTGCGGCAGATTGTCGAGAAATCCATTCCTCGCTCCCCAGTCAAGTCTTCCCGTTGATGCGCCCGCGTAACACCTTGATTTGGGCATTGCTGGGGACGAGTCTCGTCCTGCTGCTGGTGCTGGGCCTGCGGGTGGGCAGCTATGCCACCAGCTACGAGTTTATTCTGAATACCTTTCTGCACTACAACCCCGACGACCCCGCTCAACTCGTGCTCCTGCAGCTCCGGCTGCCGCGGCTGCTGCTGGCGCTGCTGGCCGGCGCCAGCCTTTCCGTAAGCGGCTACCTGCTGCAAACATTGGTCAATAACCCGCTGGCCGACCCTTATTTACTTGGTACGGCCTCCGGCGCCTCGCTGGGGGCCATTGCGGCTTACGTGCTGGTGCCTTCGCTCACGCTGGCCGGGCTCTACCTGCCACCGCTGGCGGCGCTGCTGGGGGCCCTGGCTGCCACGCTGGTAGTAGTGGCCATCGGCACCCGGCGGGGGCGCATTCTGCCCGCGCCGCTGCTGCTGGCGGGAGTGGCGGTGGGGGCGCTGGCCACGGCCCTGGGCAGCCTGCTCACCTTTCTGGCAAGGCCCGAGGGAAGCTTGCGCACGGTGGTATTCTGGGCGTTCGGCAGCTTCGAGCGGGCGGGCTGGGATGTGCTGCCGTATCCGGCCATTGCCTTGTTGTTGAGTCTTGTTTTATTGGCTTTCCTGCAAAAGGACCTCAACCTGCTGCTACTGGGCGAGGAGCGGGCCGCCGCCCTGGGCCTGCCCGTAGCGCGGCGGCGCTGGCTGCTGGTGTTGCTGGCTGCTGGCCTCACCGGGGGCGTGGTAGCGCTGTGCGGTCCGGTAGGCTTTGTGGGTCTGCTGGTTCCGCATCTCACGCGGGGGCTGCTGGGCGCCACGGGGCGCTTCAATGTGTTGTTTTGCGCGGTGCTGGGTGGAGCCTTCCTGCTGGCCTGCGACCTGCTGGCGCGGTTGCTTTATCCGCCGGCCGGGCTGCCCGTGGGGCTGGTTACGGCCCTCTTCGGGGTACCCTTCTTCGTATATTTGCTGCGAAAAACTTCTTAGCTGTTAGCCTTTAGCGGTTAGCTGCTAGCTGCTCTATTGACTGCTAGCGCTTCACCAGTAAAAGCTAACAGCTAGCCGCTAAAGGCTAACAGCTACCCGAATGATATACATCAGCCGCCAGGAACATTTCAACGCCGCCCACAAGCTCTACAATCCCAAGTGGAGCGAGGAGCGCAACCGCGAAGTGTTCGGGCCCTGCGCCAATACCAACTGGCACGGCCACAACTACGAACTCATCGTGACGGTGAAGGGCACCCCCGACCCCGATACCGGTTTCGTCGTAGACCTCAAGGCCTTGTCCGACCTCATCAAGCGCCACGTCATCGACCAGGTCGACCACAAAAACCTCAACCTCGACGTGCCTTTCATGGCCGGCCAGATGGCCAGCACCGAAAACTTGGCCGTCGCCTTTTGGCAGATTCTGGAGCGCGAGCTGCCCGCCATTACCCCGGCTAAGCTGCACTGCGTAAAGCTCTACGAAACGCCGCGCAACTTCGTGGAATACTACGGAGGATGAGTTATGAATTGTGAGTTATGAATTGTGAGTTGGCAGTGCCGCTCAAAACAGCTGTTGCAAATTCATAACTCGTAACTCAAAACTCATAATTCATAACTTAAACACATGAAATACTACCTCATTGCCGGCGAACGGTCGGGCGACTTCCACTCGGCTCACCTTATGCGCGAGCTCAAGGTGCAGGACCCCGCCGCCCAGTTTCGCTACTGGGGCGGCGACATGATGCAGGAGCAGGGCGGCGAGCTGGTGCATCATTATAAGGATTTGGCCATCATGGGATTCTGGGAGGCTGCCACCAGCATTCTCAAGATGCGCGGCTACCTCAAGGAATGCGAGCAGGACTTGCTGAAATACAAGCCCGACGTGCTCATCCTGGTCGATTATGCCGGCTTCAACCTGCGCGTGGCAAAGTTTGCCAAGGAGCACGGCATCAAAGTGTTCTACTACATCTCGCCCAAAATCTGGGCCTGGAACCAGGGCCGCGTCGAGAAAGTGAAGGAACGCGTGGACAAGATGTTCCTCATCCTGCCCTTCGAAAAGGAATTTTACCAGCGTTTCGGCTACGATGCCGACTACACCGGCAACCCTACCGCCGACGCCGTGGCCGAATTCCAGCCCACGCCCAACTTTCTGGAGCGCAACGGTCTGAGTCCTGACCGACCCATCATTGCCGTGCTGCCGGGTTCGCGCAAGCAGGAAATCGAGGAGATGCTGCACGAGATGATTGCCATTCTGCCCGCTTTCCAGGAATACCAGTTTGTGGTAGCGGGCGTGAGTAACCTGGAGCGTACCTACTACCAGCACTTTGAGCGTAACGGCATCAAATTCATTTTCGAAGAAACCTTCGACCTGCTGAGCCATGCCAAGGCGGCGCTGGTTACCAGCGGCACCGCCACACTCGAAACCGCGCTGTTCGACGTGCCACAAATCGTGTGCTACCGCACCAGCGCCATCACGTATGCCATCGGCAAGGCCGTTATCAAGGTGCCGTACATTTCGTTGGTCAACCTAATCGCCGGCCGCGAGGTAGTGAAAGAGTTGATTCAGGGCGAGTTCACGGCCCGCAACGTGATGGATGAGCTCCGCCACCTGTTTGACGACAAGGAGTACATGGCGCAGATGAAAGCCGGCTACGCCGAAATCCGGGCAAAGCTGGGGCAGCAGCAGGCGGCCCGCAAAGCGGCGGAACTGATGGTAAATTATTTGACGGCGTAAACCTCGCCGTCGAATCCGCTAGAGAGAGGAGCCGGTTATGCTCTGACAAAAGCAGAAAAGCCATTGCATCGCAATGGCTTTTCTGCTTTTCAACTAATTTATGGTACTCGTCAGGCTCACCTTTCTTTTGGAAAGGAGTCGGGGGCTTACGCCGCCCGCATGTGCCGCAAAGGCGACTTCTCAAACTTGCTGCGCGCGTAGCTCAGGTTGATAGTCAACTCATCAGCCCCAATTTCGGAGGGCATCTCAAACATGGCATCCGTCATGATGCTCTCGCAGATGGAGCGCAGGCCGCGGGCGCCGAGGCGGTACTCGTCGGCCTTCTCCACGATGTACTCCAGCGCCTCATCGGTGAAGTGCAGGTCGATGTTCTCCATGCCGAACAGGCGCTTGTATTGCCGCACCAGCGAGTTTTTGGGCTCGGTGAGGATGAGTCTTAGCGTGCTCTTGTCCAGTGGGTTGAGGTGCGTAAGCACCGGCAGGCGGCCGATGAGCTCGGGGATGAGGCCGAAGCTCTTGATGTCCTGCGCCGACACGTAGCGCAGGAAATTCTGCGTGTCTACCTGCTCGTCGAGGTTCGTTTTGGCAAAACCCATCGGCTTGGTATTCAGGCGGCTCTTGATGATGCGGTCGAGGCCGCTGAAGGCGCCGCCGCAGATGAAGAGGATGTTTTCGGTGTTCACCGAAATCATTTTCTGCTCGGGGTGCTTGCGGCCGCCCTGCGGCGGCACGTTGATGGCGGTGCCTTCGAGTAGCTTCAGCAGGGCCTGCTGCACGCCCTCGCCGCTCACGTCGCGGGTGATGCTGGGGTTGTCGCTCTTGCGCGCAATTTTATCGATTTCGTCGATGTACACGATGCCGCGCTCAGCCGCTTCGAGGTTATAGTCAGCGGCTTGCAGCAAGCGGGTGAGGATGCTTTCCACGTCTTCACCCACGTAGCCGGCCTCCGTCAGCACCGTGGCATCGGCGATGCAAAAGGGTACTTGCAGGATTTTGGCCAGCATGCGGGCCAGGAAGGTTTTACCGGTGCCGGTTTCGCCCACCATGATGATGTTGGACTTTTCAATATACACCTCATCCTCCTGGGGCTTCTGCATCAGGCGCTTGTAGTGGTTGTACACCGCCACCGACATCACGCGCTTGGCTTCGTCCTGCCCCACTACATACTGGTCGAGGTGTTGCTTAATGGCGCGGGGCTTGATGAGATTAAAGCGCGGCTGGTTGGCGGCGCTTTGCATTTTTGCTTCCTCAGCCAGAATATGTTGGGCCTGCCCCACGCATTTCTCGCAGATGTGGGCATTGATACCCGATATCATCACGGAAACGTCGCGCTTGGGCTTGTTGCAAAAGGAACAGGTGATTTCGGGCATTGGGCGAGGCTGGGCGGGGGAAAGCGTTTTTTAAAGAAAACGGCTACGAAGATACGACACGACCACCGGGCAACGCCACAGCCGATGGCAGCTTGTTTGGTCGAACGGCTTCAACACGTAGTTGTCCGGTTTTGATTCGTACTTTCGATACTGAACTTTAGCTATCCGTTGCATAATCTAAGCTGATAATGCGTGCGTTTGTTTTGTGCTCAGGTAGTTGGCGAAACTGTTGGGTGCTGCTGCTGCTGTTAAGTAATGTAACCTCGGCCCAGACGCTGGCCCTGCGCCGCTACACTACCGCCAACGGCCTGCCGCAAACCATGGTGTACGCTATCTGTCAGGATGGTCGCGGGCAGCTCTGGGCAGGAACGCAGGGCGGGGTCTGTGTTTTCAACGGGCAGGAATTTCGAACTTACGACGGCCGGCATCACCTGCCCGACAACCACGTGCGGGCGGTGGCCCCGGCCCCCGACGGCACTATCTGGCTGGGTCACGAATACGGCGGCGTATCGTGGCTGCGCGAAGGGCGCGTGCATCCCTGCCGGCTGCGTGGGTTGCATCTACCGGCCCACGTGCGAAGCATCTACTGCGCTTCCAGCCAGATAATTTGGGTAGCCACGGCGGGCCAGGGCCTGTGGCGGCTACAGTGCGGGCCCCGCGATACGCTGCTGACGCGTTTTGGCCGGGGGCAAGGCCTGCCCAGCGATTCGGTAAGCTGCGTGAAGCCCGGGCCGGGCGGGCAATTGTGGGCCGCTACCGCGGGCGGGTTAGTGGCGGTGGGTTTAAAGACACAAGCCTTGCCCGCTTCGCCGAATCGAACGGCGGTCAACGGCTTTCACTGCGTCGGCGACACGCTGGCTTGGTGTGCCACCGCCAATGGCCTGCTGCGCCTGAACTGCCGGGCAAAGGGGCAGCCCTGGCAGATTCAGCGTTACGACGTCAGCGATGGGCTGTGTAGTAACCAAGTGCTCAACGTAGTGCAGGACCGCACCGGGCAGGTGTGGGTGGCTACCGGCGGCGGCTTGTGCCGGGCGCAGCGCGGGCAGCGCCGCTTCGTGTGCTTTGCCGGGCAGCGCAATTTCGACAGCGAGCAGGCTCACGACCTGCTGGAAGACCGCGAGGGCAGCCTGTGGATAGTGGACGACAACGGGCTGGGGCAGCACTTGGCCGATGAGCGGTTTACGCAATACGCGCCCGCCGAGGGACTGCCTGACAACGAGGTGCATAGTGTCTTGAAAATCGGGCTAACCACCTACTGGGTAGGCACCCGGGCCGGGCTGGTGGCGCTGAACACGGCTGCGGCCAGCGGCCGGCCCTTCCGGCCGGTGCCGCTGCCGGGCGGGCTGGGCGGGCACTTCGTGCGGAGCCTGCTGCGCGACCGGCGCGGCGGCATCTGGGTGGGTACGCAGGGCGAAGGAGCCTTGCGCTACGACCCTGGTACGCAGCGCTGGACTTCGTTTAACCAGAAGCCGGGCGTGCGCGGTCAGCGCATCGCCAGCATGGCCGAAGACCGGCGCGGGCGCGTCTGGCTAGCCACGCGGCAGGGCGGCGTGACGGTGTTCGACCCGGCTAGCGGGAGCTTTCGCAATTTTAATGATGAAAATAGTGCGCTGGGTAGCAGTAGTTTCTGGAAAGTGTTTCGAGACCACGCGGGCCGGCTATGGCTGGGTTCGGATGAGGCGGGCCTGATTTTGGTTGATACCGAGCACGACACCTTTCGCCGCGTCGATGGCCGGGAGGGGCGGTTGAGCGTGGGTTCAATTAGCGAAGACCAACAAGGGAATCTGTGGCTGGGCAGCATCGGGGCCGGGCTGCTGCGCTACGAGCCCGGCACGGGGTATTTGCAGGCCTTCGGGCTCGAAACCGGCCTGCAAACGCTCAATCCCTATTTTGCCCAGTGCGACAGCGCCGGGCACGTGTGGCTGGGCACCAACCGGGGCCTCGACTGCTTCACTATTGCTACCCGCCGGGCCGTGAGCTACGGCCCGGCCGAGGGTTTCGCAGGTCTGGAAACCAATCAGAACGCCGTGATTCCGGACCAGGCAGGCCAACTATGGATTGGTACCGTGAACGGCCTGATGCACTACGACCCCGCCCGCGCCCATGCCAACCGTGTGGCGCCCCAAACGCAGCTCACCGGCCTGCGCGTGGCTTTCCGCGACACGACGCTGACGACGGCGCTGGTGCTGCCCTATCGGCTGAATAACCTGGCCTTTGAGTACGTGGGTGTGAGCTTGACCAACCCCGCCAAAGTGCGCTACCAGTACCGGCTGCGGGGGTTCGATGAAACCTGGCGGGGGCCCGTGACGACTACTGCCGCCACCTACACCAACCTGCCGTCCGGCAGCTACACGTTTGAGGTAAAAGCGGCTAACAACGAAGGCATTTGGAACCGGGAGCCCGTGGCCTTCAGCTTTCAGGTGCGGCCGCCGTGGTGGCGTGCCTGGTGGGCTTACGTGCTGTATGCAAGCAGTCTGGGCTTGGGGATGTACGTGGTACTGGCCAACACCAAAGCCCGCGAGCGGCAACGCGCCGAACGACAGCTGGAGCGGCAGGCGCTGCTGCACCTGCAGGAGCTGGACCGAGTCAAAACTGACTTCTTCACCAACGTAAGCCACGAGCTGCGCACTCCGCTCACGCTCATTCTGGGGCCCGCCGAGATGCTGGCCACCGAGCCCGCCGATGCCGTAGTGCGCGAGCAGGGCGGGATGGTACTCCGCAACGCCCAACGGCTGCTTACTCTTATCAACCGCCTGCTGGATTTGAGCAAGCTGGAAGCGGGGGCCCTGCGCCTGCTGCCCACCTCCGGCGATGTGGCCCGCACGGTGCGGCAATTGGTGGCGGCATTCGAACCGTTGGCCGCAAGCCGGGGAATCAACTTGCACTTTGAGGCGGCGGCAGAGCTGCCGCTGGTATTTGACGAAGCCAAGTTGGAGGATATTCTGACCAATTTGCTGGCTAATGCCTTGCGCTTCACACCGAATGGGGGCGAGGTGCGGGTGCTGGCAACGAGCACGGTCGCTACGGTTGCTGCTCCGCTGGGAGGCGTCAGCATTATGGTGCAGGACAGTGGCGTAGGCATTGCCGCGGCCGATTTACCACATTTATTTGACCGTTTCTATCAGGCCACCGCTCCTGTCGCTGGCCCGTTGCGCACGGGCACCGGCATCGGGCTGGCACTGGTGCGTGAGCTCACGGAGTTGCACGGTGGTACCGTGGCGGCCAGCAGCACGCCCGGTGCCGGAGCCCACTTCACGGTGTGGCTGCCGGTTGGGCTGCGGCCGGTGGCCGAAATCCCCATGCCAATGGTGGGCCCGGTGTCGGTGGTAGAAGGCGCCGTAGCCGAACTGCTGGCCGATGCTGAATATGGGCCCGCCGAGGCTGCTGGCGTAAATGCTGAGGCTGATTTAGTGCTGGTTATCGAAGACAGTGCCGAAATTCGGGAGTTCATTCGCGCCACGCTGGCGGCAGTGGGCTACCGCCTGCTGTTGGCTGCCGATGGCACAGCCGGCATAGGTTTGGCCCAGGCTGAAGTGCCCGACCTGGTGGTGAGCGACGTGATGATGCCTGGCCTCGACGGCTACCAAGTGTGTGCCCAACTCAAGGCTGACCCAGCCACCAGCCATATCCCGGTGGTACTGCTCACGGCCAAGTCAGGCCCCGATGCGCGCCTCGAAGGCCTCGAAACCGGGGCCGACAGCTTTCTGGCCAAGCCCTTCGCCCCGCGCGAGCTGCGGGCCCAGGTGCGCAACCTGCTGACGCTGCGCCAACAGGTGCGGGCGCGGGTCGAAACGGCATTGCAGCCAGCTTTACCCGTCGAAGAACCACTCACTGCTGCCGAACCAGCGCCCGCCGTTCCCGACCCATTGGCGGCCCACGTCGCCGCCGTGGCCGCGTTGCCTTCGGCCGACCAGAAATTCCTGAACCGCCTGAACGAGCTTATTCTTCAGCACCTCGACGATGAGGAATTTGGCGTGGACCAGTTGGGCCAGGAAATCGGCCTCAGCCGGACGCAGCTGCACCGCAAGCTCAAGGCAATCACCGGGCAGTCGCCCGGCGACTGCATCCGGCAAACCCGGCTGCTGCGGGCGCTGGCGCTGCTGCAGGCGCGGGTGGGCACGGTGGCCGAGGTGGCGTACCAGGTGGGCTTCAGCAGCCCCAACCATTTCTCGACGGCCTTCTCCAAGCAATTTGGCTACCCACCAAGCGCGGTGGGGAAGGGGGACGCAGTTTAGAAGAACAAAGTAAAAACTGGTGGTAGGGGTGGGGCTTGTCCCGTCCGAATCGGTTGTGCCGTTCTTTTTGACGGTGAGGTTTTGCCAGGCGAGGGTAAGACCCGCCCCTGCATTTTCGGCGCCGCGCAACAAAAACGAAGCCTTTTGCAACGCCTAAGGCTTTGTCCTAAGCTTTTTGCAACAAAATGGCATGGCTGCCGCCCACCGCAAATCCGTGTTTTGCAAACACAAACTCACCGGATTTGCTGCCCGCCCCCGGCCATGTCAAGCGCCCCTGTTTTTTCTGTTTCCCCTGCCGCCGTGCCGGCCCAGCGCCTCAACGTGGCCGACCTGGCCTGGGCTACCGAGCTGCTGGAGGCGGCGCTGGCCGACTACCCACTATGGGCCTACCTGCGGGCGGTGGCGCCGGGGTTGTCGGTGGCATGGCTGCTGCGTGGGTTGCTGCGCTTCGGCCTGCGCTACGGGGCCGTGTATGCCAGCCCCGAGCGTACGGCGCTGGCCCTGTGGCTGCCGGGGCGGGTGCGGGCCACGTTGGGGCGTCTGCTGCGCGCCGGGCTGCTGCCCGGTGCGGCCTGGCGCCTGGGAATAGCTGGTTACCAGCGCCTGCAGACCTGGCTGATGGCCACGGGCTGGCTGCACCAGCACAGTGCGCCCCTGCCTCACCAGCGCCTGCTGGTGCTGGCGGTGCATCCGGCGGCGCGGGGCCGGGGCGTGGGGCGGCGGCTGTTGCTGGCCACGCTGGCCGCCCGGCAGGCCACCCGGCAGCCCTGCTACACGGCTACTGCCGAGGCTGCCCAACTGCCTTTTTTTCAGCGCCTGGGCTTTCGGGTGGTCGGACATTGTCCAGTTGATGCTGCCGCACCCACCCTTATGGATTGGGCACTGGTACGCTACGCAACTACTTAGTCATTAATCTCTCATCAATCTCTCATTCTCCACCATTCCAGCCCTTTCCCTATGAAACGCTTTGCCCACCCCCTGCACCTGCTTGCCTGCTTGTTGCCACTCGCTTTTGCCGTCGCCCTCACCAGCTGCAGCGACGATAGCGACGACAGTCCCACACCCAGCGCCGATACTATCGGCGAAGTATCGGCTACCCTCAACGGCGACGGCTTCACTAACTACGCTTTCAGCCAGACCGCCTCACGCGCTGGCGCGCCCGATGGCGAGGGTGTGTTTGCCAGTGCCCGGCAATTCACGCTGTGCGCCGTGAACAGCGCCAAGGCCAGCGAAGACGGCCAGAACTACTGGGGCGTGATTGTACAAGGCCCTGCCGCACCCGTCACCCGCGCCTGGGAAAACAGTCTCAATCTCGACTATTCTCGCAATACCATCTACCTCAACGTGGTGCGTAATGGTGAGACGCTGAAATACGTGTGTTTCCTGGCGGCCGGTACCCCGGCCGGTGGCCAAACCACCATCACCAAGTACGGCGCCAACAAAGGCCGCATCGAAGGCACCTTCTCGGGCACGCTTTATAACAACGCCACCCGCGTGCCGCTGACCGTCACCAACGGCAAGTTCTGGGTGACCCGTACTTCGACCGACGTACAATAATTAACCTATAAAATGCTGCTCATGAAAACGTTTTGCACCCTTTGCCTGTCGGTCCTGTTCCTCGTGGGCTGCGGCAAAAAAGACTCCGATTCGCCCACGCCCGACCCCAATCCGACCGGCAATTCCTTCATAAAAGCCACCGTGGCCGGCAGCCCGGCTTTCGACGCGACGGGTGATATAGGGGTGGTGAACGGTACGCGCCTCAGCAGCTCCGACCCGGAGGATGCCCCGGCCCGACTGGTGCTGCGCGGCACAATGAGCCAGGGCAGTATTATCATTATCACGCTGATAAAGTTCAACGGGGCGGGTACTTACTTACTGAAAGCTGACTACGATGCTACCATTGGCACCAGCCTCGCCAGCTATTCGGAAAATGGGCTGGGCGGGCCGTTTTACTATTCGCAGTACATGCCCAATGCCGGCACGACCGTGGGGCAGGTAGTGGTGACGAGCTACGATGCCGCTGCCAAGCGCATTCAGGGTACTTTCAGCTTCACGGGCAGCACTTTGCCGCCCAGCGGGCAGACTGCCACCACCAAGCAGCTGACCAACGGCACATTCGATGTGCACGACCTGATATTCTTTTAGAAGCAGGGCCGGGGCTCGTCCTCGTCCCGCCATCGTCCCGCTAGTTTCTCAACTCCTTTTAGCTATGCTTCGCCTGCCCGTTTTGCCCGTCGTCGGCCTGTTATTGCTGACGGCGGCCTGCTCCTCCGATAAAAAGACCAATGAGACGGTCGCGCCGCCGCCCGCCGCTACGCCGGCGCCGGTGGCCGCTGCCCCGGCTGCCGAGCCGGTTGCCGCTACGCCAGCCCCCGCCGCTCCCACTGCCCCGGCCGGTTTCGACCCCGCCACGGCGCCCGTGGTAACGCCCACACTGGGCGCGTTTCCCTTCTTCAGCCTGCTGGATGGCTACGTGAAGGTGGACGAGAAAACGGAGCCCGGCAATTCGCTGCGCGAGTTCAATAAGGACGCCAACTTCGACCGCTACGAGTTTTTCGATGGCGCCAAAATCATCCCCGTCGAGGGGCGGCTACGCACGATGTACGCCAAGGGCACTTCGGCCTCGTTCTTCCAGGTGCAGAAAACCTACGAAAAGCTGGTCAAAGACCTCGGCGGCGTGACGGTGTTTGAGGGCCCGGGCGAAAAAATGGCCGACCTCAAGCTCAAGTATGAAGAGCCGCGCCACCGGGCCCGCTACAACATGCTGCCCCACGAAAAATCGGGCGTGTACATGCTGCGCACACCCGACAAGGAAATCTGGGTGGAAGCCTACCAGGCCTACGGCAACACGCCCGAAAACTACTGGCTGACCGTGGTGGAGAAAAAAGCCCTGCCCATGGAGGCCTCCGTGTTGCCCGCCGCCGAGATGAAAAAGGCCCTCGACGCCACCGGCCACGTGGCCGTGTACCTCAACTTCGACACCGACCAGGCCACCCTCAAGCCCGACGCCCAGGCCAGCATTGCTCAAATTATCAGCCTGCTGGCCCAAAACCCCGACCTGAAGCTCTCCGTGGACGGCCACACCGACAACGCTGGTACCGCCGCCCACAACCAGCAGCTTTCCGAAGCCCGCGCCCGCACGGTGGTGGCCACGCTCAGCGCCCAGGGCATCGCCGCCGACCGCCTCAAAGCCCAGGGTTTCGGCCAGACCAAGCCCGTGGCCGACAACGCCACCGATGCCGGCAAAGCCAAAAACCGCCGCGTAGAGCTGGTTCGGCTTTAGTGTTGCCCGCTATATTTGTAAAATTTTCTATTCAATCAACTCCCGCGTAGCTAATGGAAGCCACCACTTCTCGTCTCGCCCTGGTTGTTGCTCTGCTCGGGCTGACCCTGGGCAGCGCCACCGCCCAAACGACCACCAAAACCACGGTCAAAACCACCACCAAGCCCGCCACGAAAGCGCCGGCCACCACCACGAAAACCACTACCAAAACCACGACGACCAAGCCTGTTGCCGCTCCCAAGCCAGCCGCCGCGCCGGCCCCGGCGCCCGCCCCCGCTCCGGCCGAAGCCGCGCCGCGAGCCAGCCGCGCCGCCCGCACCGGTCCCTTCAAGGAAGGCACCAACGCCCTGAATCTGGGCATCGGCATTGGCAGTGTGTACAGCTTTGGGGGGGGCTATTTTGGCGGTAGCTCGTCGGTGTCGCCCGCGCTTAGCATCTCGTATGAGCGGGGTATCCGGACGATTGGGCCGGGCATTCTGGGCATCGGCGGGTTTGTGGGCTACCAGGGCGCCAGCTACGACCTCGGCGGCGGCGACAAGATTAAGTACCGCGACATCCTCGTGACGGTGCGCGGAGCGTTCCACTATCCGGTTACCCCGGAGTTTGATGCTTATGGCGGGGTTGGAATCGGCATTCGTCACGGCAGTACTTCTTACGAAGGAGATTATTTCGAAGCTCTTAGCTCTAGTAGCTACAATGATTTTGTGACCGGAATTTTTGCGGGCGGGCGCTATTTCTTCACCGATAATATCGGGGCCTTTGGCGAAGTCGGCTACGACCAGAGTTTCCTGAAAGTCGGCCTGACGGCCAAGTTCTAAGGCTGCTGGCACGGTTGCGCGGGGCAGTGGCTGCCAGATTGGCGGGCTGGCGCGTTATCTTGCAAGTCATGTTCATCACCTCGCGACCCGTTGAGCCCACTACCGCGCCGCCGCCGCTCACCTGCGCCGTGCTCGACGACGAACTGCTGCCGCGCCTGGCCGTGGTAAAAGCCCTGCGCCAACACGCTGGCCTGCAGCTGCTGGGCCAGTTTGCCAGCGTGGCCGAGATGACGGCCGCCCTGCCCGCGCCGCCCGACGTGCTGTTTCTGGACATCGAAATGGGGGCCGACAACGGCATGGCCTACTACAAAAGCCTGCCCCAGCCGCCGCTGGCCGTCTTCATCACCTCCCACCCCGAATACGCCCTCGACAGCATCGAAGCTGCGGCCTTCGACTACATTGTGAAGCCCTTGACCGATGAGCGTTTTGCCCGCGTGGCTGCCCGGCTGCTGGAGCATCAGGCCCTGCGCCACAAGGCGGCCCTATACGAGCTGCACGTCGGGGCCGAGTTCCTAAACATCCGCGAAGGCTACGAAACCAGCCGCGTGCCGGTGCAGGACATTGTGTATCTGGAGGCGCTGGACAATTACACCAAAATCCACACTACCCGCCGCCGCTACCTCACGCTGCTGAATCTGAAGCACCTCTGCGAGCAGCTGCCGCCCTTGCGCTTCGTCCGCATTCACCGCACCTTCGCCGTAGCCCTGGACAAGGTGAACCGCCTGACCGGCTCCGAGCTCATCGTGGGCGGCACCGCGCTGCCCGTAGGCCGCACCTACCGCCAGAAGCTGGCCGAAGCGCTGCGCGAGGCGCATTGAGCAGCTCTGCCTCTGCGTCTTCTGCGCCACCACTGCGCTCTCTGCGGGAGGCCGACAGAACACGCTAATCTTTTTCTGCCGCTAGGCGCTAATATTGTCGGAGTACCAGGCAATACCGACGTGAAAAAGCTCAGAAATTGGAAGTGGCTGGGTGCCTTCATTGCCATAGTGCTGACGCAACCAGCCCGTGCCCAATCGGCCCACGCCGAAGCGCAGCGCCTGGAGGTAGAAGTGGACAAGCACCTCAAAAACCAGGATTTCAACCGTGTCGGTCTGCCCGTCTTCCTGCGTGCCATCCAAGCCGATGAACGGGCGCAAGACGACACCCTGAAGGCCCAGCACAGCCTGTTTGCGGGCATCAGCTACTACGAGTTGGGCCGCCTCGACAGCGCCGCCTCGCTGCTGCGGCAGAGTATGCGCCTGAGTTTAAAGATTGATAACACGCCACAGTTCACCCAGGCGGGGGGCTACCTGCACACCGTGTACGACAAACAGGCTCAACCCGATTCGGCCCGAAACCTACGCAGTCGGCTACTGAAAATATATCCGCACACCAAACCGAATAGCCAGGCTCGCTTAAATCTGGATGATTTTCTGGCCGAGTATTACCAGAACGACGGCCAGTATGCCCGCGCCTTGCGGCATCGGCTGGCTATTCTGGCGTTTCGGCGGCAGCGGCCCGACCGGCCGGCCGCGCTGGGCATTGCGCTGGCCAATGTGGGTGAGCTATTCTATCTGCAGCAGCAGTACCGCCAAGCCTTGCGCTACCGCTACGAGGGCTTGCTGGAGCTGCGTAAAGACCCCACCATGCGCGCCACCATGCCCGAGCTGCACGCGATGATTGCCAAAACCTACCGCGAAATGGGCCAGCTCGATTCGGCTAAAATGCAGTATGACATCGGCCTGCGCTACTTGGCTGCTAACCCCGACCCTAATGCTGCCGGCTACCTCTATTCGGAATTGAGCTCGGTGCTGGCCCAGCAAGGTAAGCTGGCCGAGGCCAGGCGCTACAGCCAGCGGGCACTCGCTAGCTTCACCAGTTCAGGCGATGTAGATGGCCGCGCCCAGGCCTACTATTTCGCCGGCGACCTGGCTTTGCGCGCCCGCGATTTCGCCCCTGCTCGTGCCTACTTGCGCCAAGCCTACACGTTGGCCCTGCAGCTCCAGAGCAACGACCGGCTTGAACCCATCGCCCGCCGCCTAGCTCAGGCCGAAGCCGCTACCGGCAACTACGCCGAAGCCTACCGCCTGCGTGAATTGTCGGCCACGCTGCTCGATTCAGCCCACGCCGCCACCGGCCAAAAAGCCATGGCCGAGATGGAAGCGCGCTACCAGAACCGCGACAAGCAACAGCAAATCAAGGTGCTGAATAACGAAAACCGCCTTCGCGTTGCCGAAGCCGCCAGCCAGCGCCGCGCCAAATACCTCGCCCTGACCGGCGTGGCGGCCCTGCTACTGGTGCTGGGGCTGATTGGCCTGCTGCTACGCCAGCGCCAGCGCACCGCCGCCCAACTGGCCCGCCAAAACGAAGAGCTGGCGGGCCTGAACCATCGCCTCAACCGTAGCAACGCCCAACTGGCCGAAGCCAACCAAACGAAAGCCAAGCTCTTCTCCATCATCAGCCACGACCTGCGCGCCCCTGTCGGCAACCTCTTCCAGCTGCTGGAAATCATCCAGGAAGCGCCCGACCTGCTCGACGAAGTCACGCGCCAGCAGCAAACCGCCCACCTGCGCCAAACCACCCGCGACCTGCTCGACACAATGGAGGAGCTGCTGGCCTGGTCGAAAGACCAACTCGACCACCTCGACCCAGTAGCCGAAGACGTGGCCATACTGCCCACCCTGCAGGAGCTAACGGCTTTATACGAGCCACTTGCTCAAAGAAAAAGCATTCAGTTGACAATGAACTGCCCACCCAAGCTGCATTATCAAACCGACCCCAATTTCCTGCGTGTCATCCTCCGCAACCTCGCGCAGAATGCTATTAAATTCACGCCCGAGAGCGGCAAAGTCAGCCTAAGCGCCGAAGCCGGGCCAGACAGCCGCCTGACCCTGCGCGTGAGCGACACCGGCCCCGGCATGGATGCCGCGCAGCTGGCGCAACTGCTTTCCGCTGAAGGTGCTAAGCCCGCCGCTGGCGACCCCGCTCACGGCCTCGGCTTGCGCCTCACGCAAGAGTTTGTGGAGAAGCTGGGCGGCGTGCTCACGGTGGCGTCGGAGCCGGGACGGGGCAGCGTATTTACGGTCGTGTTGTAGAGCCGTTTGCCGTTCGCCAATTACGTGGTGTCGTTCACCCATTAGTGCTAGGAACCGAATAGTCGCGCGGGCGAGCTTTGAGTATCTCAACGCTCAATCTCTCACTATGCAACACCTGTCCAATCCCTGTTTGCTGTTGGCTGCAACGCTGGCGCTGCTACCCACATTGCTTCATGCTCAGAGCGTCGGCATCGGCACCGCTACTCCCAGCACCAAAGCCGCCCTCGAAATAAGTGCCGCTGATAAAGGCCTGCTCATCCCGCGCCTCACGGCCGCGCAACGCACCGCCATCACCTCGCCCCCGCAAGGCCTGATGGTGTACCAAACCGATGGCACTGCCAGCGGTGGTAGCCAAACCGGCTTCTGGTACTACGCCGGTAGCCCGGCCGCCTGGGTGTTCCTCAGCCCGGCCGGGGATAATATGGGCAACCACATCGCTACCCAGAATATCAACCTCACCGACAAGCTACTGGTGGGCGGCACCGCCGCCAGCCCCGGCAGCACTGGCCTGAGCGTCAGCAACGCTGGTCGCGTCGGCATCGGCACCACCGGCCCCGCCGAAGCCTTACACGTCATCGGCGACGTGAAAGTGGGCACCAACCTCAGCTGGAGCAGCAGCGGCGACCGGTTTTTAAAATTCGGCGACGGCGACTACGTAGCCATCGGCGAAGCGAATGCCGATGACCTCATGCAGCTGCACGCCAAAACGTTTACTTTCATGCCCTCGCCCTCGGGCACCGCCGCCAACGGCTATACCGGCAACGTGAGTATCGGCAGCGCGGCCACGCCGCTCACGCGCCTCAGCATCACCCCCAGCACCATCGAGCCCAAAATCACCCTCTGGGATGGCGGCAGCACTACCAGCCACTACGGTTTCGGCATCAGTAGCGGGCAGCTCAACTACCACGTCGGCAATACCGGCGACGCCCACGCCTTCTTCGCCAGTGGCAAAAACGGTAACGGCACCGAGCTTATGCGCATTCTCGGCAGCGGCCGGGTCGGCATCGGCACCGCCGGCCCCGCCGCCACCTTCGAAGTGCGCCGCGGCACCGCCACCGACGGCACCGCCGCCTTCTGGGGCAGCACCCGCACTTCGCACTTCAACTACTCCACCGCCGAAGATACCTACCTGCGCGGCGGCAAGGCCACCAGCAACGTGTATCTCAACGATAACGGCGGCAACGTGGGCATCGGCACCACCACCGTGCCCGAAAAACTCAGCGTAGCCGGCACCGCCCGCGCCGATGCCAACACTGCCACCAGCGCCGCCCTCATCGGGGCCAACGCCAACACGGGCGGCTACGCCACCGGCGTGCGCGGCACCGCTGCTGGCAACGGCTACGGCGTGCTCGGCATCGCTGGCAACGGCGGCTACGGCGTCAGCGG
The DNA here is from genome assembly GCF_030580865.1 of Hymenobacter aranciens. GTDB lineage: Bacteria > Bacteroidota > Bacteroidia > Cytophagales > Hymenobacteraceae > Hymenobacter > Hymenobacter aranciens. The sequence goes on from NZ_JAUQSY010000017.1 coordinate 119,256, forward strand.
CACCGCCGACGGCAGCGGCGGCCGCGGTGTCGACGCCTTCGCCCTAGATGGTACCGGCGTGTACGCCGAAACCGAAAGCGGCTATGCCATTCAGGCCATTGTCTCCAATACTGGAGCTAACAATGGCTACGCCATCCGCGCCCAAGCCACCGATGGGGTAGGGGTAGTAACCACGGCCACCACCGGCAACGCCCTACGCGCCACCGCCAATGGCACCGTTCCGGCCGCCGTTATCACTCAGAATGGTAGCGGCCTGGCACTAGATGTGACGCGGGGAGCCGTGCGTACCAAAGAAGTGCGTACGCCCAGCACGGGCGCACATAATATGCTGGCTACGGGTTACGGACTGGTTAGCAACGCCTTCGCCCTGGCTGTTTCCAGCTCATCCGAGAATTTCACGGTCACCACCACTCCCGGTTTGCCAGGAGCCTACACGCTCACCTTCCCACATCTGAGCGGAGTCGACCTCAGCGATGCCTTCGTAATTGCCACACCTGTCCCCAACGCTATTAATACCACCGATTTCGTAACTACTTCCGGCGGTGCCAATGGTGTAATTTATATCAACACGTTCCAGGGAAACTTCAACCGAATAAACGGTAGCTTCAAATTCATTCTGTTTGCTCCCTGAACAAAAAAATGCCCCTGCCGCAAAGCAGGGGCATTTTCACAAAAAAACAATCAGCGAAATCAGATAAACCAGCCGAAAATCAGTGATTTATTTCTTCTTCTCCAGCACCTCATCAATCAGGCCGTACTCCTTGGCCTCATCGGCGCGCATCCAGTAGTCGCGCTCCGAGTTGTCGTAGATTTCCTGGTAGGTTTTGCCGGTGTGCTTCGCCAAAATGTCATACAGCTCCTTCTTGAGCTTCAGAATTTCGCGGGCCGTGATTTCAATGTCCGTCGATTGGCCTTGCGCGCCGCCCGAGGGCTGGTGAATCATCACGCGGGAGTGGGGAAGGGCCGAACGCTTATTCGGCGCACCACCCGCCAGCAGCACGGCGCCCATCGAGGCGGCCAGGCCGGTGCAGATGGTGGCCACGTCGGGGTTCACGTACTGCATGGTGTCGTAAATACCCAGGCCGGCGTACACCGAGCCACCGGGCGAGTTGATATACAGCAGGATGTCCTTCTTCGAGTCGGCCGACTCCAGGAAGAGCATCTGCGCCGTCAGGATGTTGGCGATGTAGTCGTCCACGGCCGTGCCCAGAAACACGATGCGGTCCATAATCAGGCGCGAGAACACGTCGATTTCCCGGAAATTCTGGGGCCGCTCCTCGATTACCGAGCGGGTCATGTTGCTGGGTATCATCATGCCCGAGCGCAGCTGGCCTTCAACGTGGTTGATGTATTGGTCAACGCCCAAACCGTTCAGGCCCTGGCCCTTCACGGCAAACTTGCGAAATTCTTCTTTATTCAGCATGGAGGTGAATTGTAGCGCCGGCGGCAGCTGGCGCGGGTTGTTTGGATAACAAGACGCGAAAGAACCCGAAATGTTGTGACAACAAAAAAAGCCCTTACTCGCGAAAGTAAGGGCTTTTTAATTCAAACCGGCGCAGGCTTAGCTGTGCAGGTCGCGGAATTCTTCGGCCGTTACCGGCTTGTCATTAACAACAACTTTGCCGCGCAGATTTTCGAGCACTTTCTCTGCCAGAATGGCTTCATACTCCTGCACGTACTGCTTGCCATCCTCGCGGCGCAGCTGCTCGTCGGCAAATTTGCGCATCGACTCGCGCAGCTCCTCGGGCATGTTGGCCATGCCGAACTGGCTGGCGAATTTGCCCATGGCGCGGTCGAGCACTTCGTCGTAGCTCACTTTCAGGCCGGCATCCTCCACCACTTTGTTACGGATGAGGCTCCACTTGAGCTCCTTCTCGTAGTCTTCGTAGTGCTCTTCCACCATTTCGGGCGTCAGTTTGCCCTCGTTGGCACGCACCAGCCACTTCTTGAAGAATTCCTGCGGAATAGCCACGTTCACGCTGTTCACCAGCGTCTCCACGAGGCGGTTGTTCAGCGAGCCTTCGGCTTCGCGGTTGTAGTTGTCCTGGATAACTTCCCGGATTTTAGCATCGAACTCCTCCTGGCTCGAAACAGCCTCGGGGCCAAATACTTTGTCGAACAGCTCCTGGTTCATTTCAGGAGCAGCCGTGCGGTTGATTTTCTCCACCGTGAAGGTGTAGTCGCCGCTCACTTCTTCCGCTTCCTTTTTGCTCAGGCCGGTGAAGCCGGCAATTGCCTTGGCGTCGCCAAAAGCCTTGCTCAGGTCGAAGGTCACCACGTCGTCGGCTTTCACGCCCACGAATTTGTCCTGACCTTCCTTCACTTTGTTGATGGGCAGCAGTACGGGACGGCCTTCGCCTTCCTCATCCGCTTTTTTCAGCTTGCCCAGCAGGTAGTCGCCAGCCTCGGAAGTCTCGGGGTTGGTGGTTTCGCCAAACTGACGGCTAATCTGCTCGTTGGTCTGGGCCACGGTGTCGTCGTCGAGGCTCACCTTGTGCAGGTCCACGTTCACATCGGCCGGCAGCTCAAAGTCCGACAGCAAACCCAGCTCAAACTGGAAGTCGAACTCCTTCTCGTTTTCAATGTCCACGTTGTTAGCTACCGGCAGGGGCTCGCCGAGCAGCTTCATGTTGTTTTCCTTGATGTAGCCGTCCACGGCTTTGCCGAGCACTTTGTTGAGCTCGTCGGCCAGAATGCCTTTGCCGTACATTTTCTTCACCATGCCAAACGGCACTTTGCCGGGGCGGAAACCCTTAATCTGGGCGCGCTTGGCGTAGTCTTTCAGCTGGCTTTCTACGGCGGGGCCGTAGTCGGCTTCGGTCAGGTGCACGGTCAGCAGGCCGGTGTGCTGCGCCTCGTTGCGGTCGAGCGTAATGTTCATTCGTGGGAAAAATGAGCCCAAGCCTTTTGCTGGTGCTCAACGGGTTAAGGTGGTAAAAAGAAACCCCCAACCGCAAAGCTGAGGGCTCATAGCAAACACTAAAAGTGCGGATGGAGGGACTCGAACCCACACGCCTTGCGGCACCAGATCCTAAGTCTGGCACGTCTACCAATTTCGCCACATCCGCGTGACATTCCCGGGGGCCGTTTGCTACGGGCCCGCAAAGGTAAGGACTTGCGGGGCAAAATCAAAGATTGGTGGAAAGAACGAGCAAATGCACAAAAAAGAACGTCATCCTGAGCGCAGCGAAAGGACCTCGCCCGCTTCGCTGTGGTGGTAAATTCTAATCGTCTATTTGAAGAGAATTACTGCTGCTACCAGCGCGGGCGAGGTCCTTTCGCTACCTCAGGATGACGTTCTTTTTTCGCGCGCTCAACAACTAAAAACCACTTTTTCCCCGCGTCCTTCGTTAATTGCCGCACTATGCCTCCCGTAATTGACCTCGAAGCGGAACGCCAGGAAATCCTGCGTCACTACCGCCGCCTGCTCCGCACCGCCAAGCCTTACCTTAAGGATGGCGACCCCAAGCTGATTAAGAAGGCCTTCAACCAAAGCCTGGAGGCGCACAAGGAGATGCGCCGTAAATCGGGCGAGCCCTACATTCTGCACCCGCTGGCCGTGGCCCAGATTGCGGTGGAGGAAATCGGGCTGGGTACCACCAGCATCGTGGCGGCGCTGCTGCACGACGTGGTGGAGGACACGCCGACCGAGCTGTCCGATATCGAGCGCGACTTCGGCACCAAGGTGATGCGCATCATCGACGGCCTCACTAAAATCTCGGGCGTCTTCGACTACGGTACGTCCGAGCAGGCTGAGAACTTCCGCAAGATGCTGCTCACGCTGAGCGAGGATGTGCGCGTGATTCTCATCAAAATCGCCGACCGCCTGCACAACATGCGGACGCTCGACTCGATGCCGCGCCACAAGCAGCTAAAAATTGCCTCCGAAACGCTGTACCTCTACGCACCGCTGGCCCACCGGCTGGGCCTCTACGCCATCAAGAGTGAGCTGGAGGATTTGTACCTCAAGTTTACTGATACCGAGGTTTATAACGACATCCGTTCGCGCATCAAGCAGAGCCAGGGGGCCCGCAACCGCTTTATCAAGGAGTTCACCCACCCGATTGAGGAGGAATTGAAGGCGCAGGGCTTCGATTTCGAAATAAAAGGGCGGCCGAAGAGCATTTACTCGGTGCTCAAAAAGATTAAAAAGCAGAACATCACCTTCGATGAGGTGTATGACTTGTTTGCCATCCGGGTGATTCTGGACGTGCCGCCGGAGCAGGAAAAGGCTGCCTGCTGGCAGGTGTACTCCATCGTGACCGACTTCTACCAGCCCAACCCCGACCGCCTGCGCGACTGGGTGAGCACGCCCAAAGCCAACGGCTACGAGAGCCTGCACACCACCGTCATGAGCCGCACCGGCCAGTGGGTGGAGGTGCAAATCCGCTCGCGGCGCATGGACGACATTGCCGAGAAGGGCTACGCCGCCCACTGGAAATACAAGGATACCGGCAGCATTCAGCCCGAAAGCTCGCTCGAAGACTGGGTGAACCGCGTGCGCGAAATGCTGGAAACCAACAATTCCAGCGCCATCGAGTTCATGGAGGAGTTCCGGCAGAACCTCTTCGTGAAGGAGGTGTACGCCTTTACGCCGAAGGGCAAGCTGGTGATTCTGCCCGACAAGGCTACGGCGCTGGACTTTGCCTTCGAAATCCACTCCGAAATCGGCCTGCACTGCCTTGGGGCCAAGGTGAACCAGAAGCTGGAGCCCTTCAGCTACCAGCTGCGCAACGGCGACCAGGTCGAAATCCTGACTTCGCACAAGCAGCGGCCCACGGCCGAGTGGTTCAATTATGTCATCACGCCCAAGGCCCGGGCCAAAATCCGCGATTTCATCCGCGACGACCGCCGCGCCAAGGCCGAAGACGGCCGCTTCATCCTCACCAAGCGCATGGAGCTCATCGGCGTGCCCTTCACGCAGGAGAATTTCAACCGTCTGCTGGCTTACTTCAACGTGGCCACGGCCCAGGAATTCTACTACCGCCTGGCCATGGGCCAGCTCGATGGCCGCGACATCCGCGACTCGCTCTTCACCGCCGACGTGAAGCTGCCCGCCATGCTCGAGCCCAAAACCTTCGACGAGGAAGTGCAGAAAATCCGCGGTGTGCGCCCCGACATGCTGGTGGTGGGCGAGCACACCGACAAGTTCAACTACAGCGTGGCCCGCTGCTGCAACCCCATCCCCGGCGACGACGTGTTCGGCTTCGAAACCGACCAGGGCATCATCATCCACCGCACCAGCTGCCCCCGCGCCGTCGATTTGATGTCGAACTACGGCAACCGCATCATCCGCGCCAAGTGGACGGCCCAGTCGGAGCTGTCCTTCCTGGCCGGCATCCGCCTGCGGGGCTCCGACCGCGTGGGCATCGTCAACGACATCACGCGCATCATCTCCAACGCGCTTAAAGTCAACATGCGCTCCATTACCATCGACGCCAACGACGGCTTTTTCGACGGGCAGATTCTGGTATTCGTCAACGATACCGACCACCTCGACAAGCTCACGCAACGCCTGAGCAAGGTGCAGGGCGTGCTGCAGGTCGAGCGGTTCGATACGAAGTAGGGAATTGGCTTTTAGAAGGAAATTTATGTCTTTAAAGGCTTAGCAAAGACCGAAAAGGTCTTCGCTAAGCCTTTAGTAAGCTTCCTTATCACCCAAACAGGCTTAGCGAAGACCTTAACCGGCTTCGCTAAGCCTGTACAGGGCCTGGCTATCACCCAAACGGCCTTCGCTAAGCTCCAAATAAGCTTAGCGAAGGCCGTTTGGGTGATAGTCAAGCCCTAAAAAGACAATTACGGCTTGGGCTTGCTGCCGCCCCCGCCCCCGGGACGCTTGTAGTACGCGTTAATCTTGGTGCGCAGCTCCCCCAAATCCTGCGTTTCGCCATTATCTTTCTCAATATCCTCGTGGATGTTATCCACGATGAACCGGATATCCGAGCCCAGCACGTTCAGGGCATTCTGCAGGCGCTTCATGATGGGTTCGAGCTTGCTCAGCAAATCGGCCAGCACCCGATAGACCACCAGCTTGGCCTGTAGCACGTCCAGCTTAAAGCCCTTGCGCATCACGTCGGGCGCTTCGGTGGCGGCCTGCACCGCCAGGTCGGCCAGGGGCAGGCGCTCGGGCGTTATGGTGGCCGACGTTTTCACGTCGGGGCCCAGGTTGGGAATGAAATTGAGGGCTTCCGCCGCCTTCTTAAACGCGTCGGCGGCGGCAGTTGCTTTGGCCGCTTCTACGACGGCCGGATAGTTGTTGCCTTTAGGCATGAGTGAGAAGGGTAAAATGGTGAGAAAAAGGCGCTACTATTCCTGATAAACAGAAGCATTAGCGCTGCAAGGCAAAAGAAAATTCGGATAATGCAAACTGTCCGGGCAGGGGAGGGGCACGTATCCCGGGAGGGCGGCGTTACCACCTCACCCCGCCTAACTCCCGCCGTTGTAATTTTACGTCGTGTCCAAGTCCATCCTCCCCACCATCAACCACGCCGGCGGCTCGTCCGACGACGGCCACGCCGCCCGCCACACCCCCAGCGCCGCCGCCCAGGCCCCGCTCAACACCGAGAAGCTCGACGAAGTCAAGAAGCTCTTCACCGCCCACCTCGAAAACAAAGGCCTCCGCAAAACCGCCGAGCGCTACGCCATCCTCGAAGAAATCTACACCCGCGGCGGCCACTTCGATGTGGAGGAGCTCTACGCCGGCATGAAGGAGCGCGGCCTGCAGGTCAGCCGCGCAACCGTTTACAACACCCTCGACCTCCTGGTTGAGCAGGGCCTCGTCAGCAAGCACCAGTTTGGCCGTAACCTCGCCCAGTACGAAAAGAGCTACGGCTACCGCCAGCACGACCACGTCATCTGCACCGAATGCCATAAAGTCGTGGAGTTCTGCGACCCCCGCATCCACGGCATCCAGACCATGGTGGGCGACTTGCTAAACTTCCATATCTTGCACCACTCTTTGAACCTCTACGGCATCTGCGGCGACTGCCGCGCCAAAGCCGCCAGCGGCGAAGCGCATTCTAAATAAGCTACTTCTAACTTCCATAAAGAAGCCTGCAAAATTCCGTCCGGCTCCCCTCCCCATCGGGGAGGGGCTGGGGGTGGGGTTTCACCGTCAGGACGATTTCGCCAATGACCACCACCAGCACTGTTCAGGACAACATCCTCTTCGTCCACCTCGCCGGCGACCTCATCGGCAGCCCCGACACCCAGCTGCTCCTCCAGTCGGTGAACGACCACCTCGGCGAGTCCATCACCAACTGCGCCGTCGACCTCTCCGAAATCCGCTACATCAACTCCACCGGCATCGGCATTCTCGTTTCGCTACTCACTAAGTTCCGCAGCCGCGGCGGCGAGATGGTCCTCATCAACCCCGCCGACCACCCCAAAAAAATGCTGGCCCTCACGAAGCTCAATAACATCTTCGCCGTCGCTCCGACCGAAGAAGCCGCCCGCCAGCAACTCACCCCAGCCGCCCAATAGGGCGGCTATTTTTTTGTCCGTCTGTCATGCTGAGCAAAGCGAAGCATCTTATCACGGCAGCACGACCCAATAGCACAACCATTTCAACTTAATACCAAATAGAAACCCATCTTCGTCAGGCTCCCCCTCTCCCCCGGAGAGGGGGCCGGGGGGTGAGGCCAACCATCAGAACATGCCCGTAGACGTACTAATCGGCCTCCAATGGGGCGACGAAGGAAAAGGAAAAATCGTCGATGTCCTCGCCCCCACCTACGACGTAGTCGCCCGCTTCCAGGGTGGCCCCAACGCCGGCCACACCCTCCACTTCAACGGCCAGAAGCACGTCCTGCACCAGGTCCCGAGCGGTATTTTCCACCCCCATATCCTCAACGTCGTCGGCAACGGCGTCGTCCTCGACCCCGTCGTCTTTCGCCAGGAGCTCCAAAAACTCACCGATAGGGGAGTAGACTGGGCCCAGAACCTCTACATCTCCAAGAAGGCCCAACTCATCCTCCCCAGCCACCGCGCCCTCGACCGCCTCAACGAAGACTCCCGCGGCACCTCCAAAATCGGTAGCACCCTCAAAGGCATCGGCCCCACCTACCAGGACAAAATCGGCCGCACCGGCCTGCGCGTGGGCCACATCCTGCTCCCCGATTTCGAAGAGCACTACCAGAAAGCCGTCGCCCAGCACGCCGCCATCGCGGCCCATTATAATAAGGAGTTGGAAATCGAAGCCCTCGAAGCCGATTTCTTCGCCGCCGTCGCCTTCCTGCGCACCCTCCAGCTCACCGATACCGAGTTTCTGCTCAACGACCTCCTCCGCCAGGGCAAGCGCGTCCTTGCCGAAGGCGCCCAGGGGGCCATGCTCGACATCGACTTCGGCACCTACCCCTACGTCACCTCCAGCAGCACCATCGCCGCCGGCGCCTGCACCGGCCTCGGCATCGCCCCCCAGCACATCGACAAGGTCTACGGCATCACCAAAGCCTATTGCACGCGCGTCGGCAGCGGCCCCTTCCCCACGGAGCTGAATGACGAAGTCGGCGAGCAAATCCGCCAGGCCGGCCGCGAGTTCGGCTCCACCACCGGCCGTCCCCGCCGCACCGGCTGGATAGACCTGCCCGCCCTCCGCTACGCCATCATGCTCAACGGCGTCACCGAGCTCCACCTCATGAAGGCCGACGTCCTCGACGACTTCCATGAAATCCAAGCCTGCACCCACTACCGCCTCCCCAGCGGCGAAACCACCCCCCACCTGCCCGACCCCGGCCAGCTCCACCTCGTCACCCCCGAGTACCTCACCCTCCCCGGCTGGGCCACTAACCTAACAGATATCACCGAAGCTACCGCCTTTCCCGCCCCCTTGCAAGACTACCTGGCTTTCCTGGAAAAGGAGCTGCAAGTCCCCGTCCGCATCGTCAGCGTGGGTCCCGACCGGGTAAGCACCATTCAAATCAGCTGATTCCGAAAATGGATTTCAAGCCCAATAAGGTCGAAATGGAAAAGGTATCCGCCTTGCCACCGTTCGACCGCTACCAATACACTACAAAGAAGGTCGCCGACTTCGAGTAAGCATACACCCTTGTATACAGAGACGGTACTTGGGCAACAGCTGATGCAGACGGCAAAACCCTAGTATCAATATGGCCCGCCGCTAGCTATGCTGAAAGTAATGTGATAGGGGAGTGGCAGGATTGCCAGGTGAAAAGCCTCCCTCTCGAGTAGCTGTTATTACTAGAGCAAGACAGTTTCCTCGTCAATGTGTTCTCAGTCAATGGCAAAACCGGTTTCATTGTCAGCCTTGATGAATTAAGAAGGGATTTGGAAGAAGAGCTGGAGCAGTACTGAAAAAACAGGGTGGAGAGAAAAGATGTAAAAATTTCCTCTCCACCCTCAGATACTTACAACCCGCCGCAAAGAAATTTCGTAAACCAGCCCTTGCCCGCTCAAAAAGTCCTCCTATCTTTGCAGTCCCAAACGGCAACCGGCCCACGGGAAACACCCGAAACCCACGTTTCAGGAAAAACGCAAGTAGGAGGGAACTTCCCGGTTAGCCAGTCTGTCTAGCTACCCGTGCCACCCCAGCAGCCCACGAAAATTTATTTTCCGCCGCTGTTGCGAAAGTCAAAAAAGTCCCCGTACCTTTGCACCCCGCTTCAACAGGAGGCGGCCAGACTTGAAAAGCGACACGAAAAATTCTAAAAAATTTTTCGCCTGAAACTTGGAAAGTCAAAAAATACCGCTACCTTTGCACTCCCAAATAAAACAAGGGTGTTCGAAAGAGCAAAACAACAAACACTTTTTCAGTTTGTTGCCCTAGTAAACTTGCTACAATAGGTAGCGACAGACTTTAAGAACAACGACGAAAATCTTCAAAAATTTTCACTCCGAGTTTTGAAAGTCGAAAAAGTTTACTACCTTTGCACCCCGCTTCAATAGGAAGCGAATCGCTTGAAAAGCTGAAACGAAAAACACTGAAAATTTTTCGCCTTAAGTTTGGAAAGTAAAATAAACCTCTTACCTTTGCACTCCCAAATAAAACAGGGCGCTGCAATCGCAACGAGAAAGGGTTGAATCGCAGCCCACATTGCTACTTCGATTGGAAGTCGCACACGTTCTTTGAATGACGGAAACAAACAAAATAGTAAGTGTTTCACTTGCTCGCTTTCTTCGGAAAAACAGCAAGTTAAATAACTAAGCGAAACGAATTAAACGATTAACGTCAATTTGTGAGCAAGGTCAGCACTCGACATCAGCCCTAGTACGCTAGGGTGTAGAAAATTTTACAATGGAGAGTTTGATCCTGGCTCAGGATGAA
>NZ_JAUQSY010000018.1 GCF_030580865.1 Hymenobacter aranciens
CGCTGCGGATGCTATAGTAGGCCGTCACCGGCCCGAATACCGTCGATTCGCCGGCCGTGTACTCGCCGTCGAAGTAGCCCACGTTCGGGAATTGAATCACCGACGTGGTGGCGCCTTCCACTACCTGGTTCACGTTGTTGGTGCTGGTCCAGGTGGTGGGGATGTAGCGGCCGGGCACGTAGCTGGTCAGGGTGCCGACGGCGTCGGTGTTCAGCATCGTGAAGCTCAGGCTCACGCCGCCGGCCGCAATGGTGCCGAAGTCCACGCTCCGCACTTTCCAGTAGTAGTTCAGGGCGTTGGGGCCGGTCACGAAGGGGTCGCGCACGGCGGCCGGGCTCACGCTCACGCGGCCGTAAGCCTGGGGCGCGGCGTTCAGGGTGATGGTGGCGGGGGTGTATTTGCCAGCCGTGCCCACCGCGAAGGTGAAGCCGTTCACGCCGCCGTAGGTTTTGCGCAGGCCGCCGTCGCTCTGGTTGCCGGCCGTCCGAATCATGCGGGTGGTCGAGAAGCCGCCCGCGCCCGCCACCAGCGCCGTGGGGCTGATGTCGGTCAGCGACAAGCGGTAGATGCCGATGTCGAGCAGGTTGTTGCTGGTCAGCGTGAGGGTGCTGGCCACGCTCTGCTCCGCCACGAGGGTAGCGCCCACCGCGCCGGCTGCCGCCGTCGAGTTCAGCACGAGGTTGCCGAATACACCGCTGCCGGTGCCGCCGATGGTCTGGCTGCCGTTGCCGCTCAGCGTAATGTTGCCCGAGCCGCCCGCGCTGGTGTGCGAGGCCGAGTTGATGATGTTGCCCACCACGCTCAGCACCTTGCCGCCGTCAAACAGCACGCCGTTGAGCAGGCTCAACGTGGCGTTCACGGTGAAGGTCGTGGCCGCGCCATTCAGCTGCAGCGTGCCGGCCGTCTTGTTCATCGTCAGGTTATTGAGGTTGCCCGCGATGGTGCCGCTGTTGGTGAAGAGCTGGTTGTTGGCCCCCGTAAAGAAGGTCGTGTTGGTGGTCGGCGTATAAGTAGTGCCGCTGTTGATGGTGAAGTCGCCCTGCACCGTCACGTTCTGGGTGTTGGCGTCGAGGGTAGGGGAGTTGCCGGTTACCAGCGTCAGGTTGCGCTGCACTACCAGCGGCTGGGCCGTCAGGGTCGCCGCACTACTGTAGGCCGGCGTAACCGTCAGGTTGCCAAACGTGGCCTTGCTCGTGCCACCCGCTACCGGCTTCTGAATGTTCAGGTCCCACAGCGGCGCCGTGCTCAGAATAACAAAGTTGACGTTCGACGAAGGCAGGTTCACCTCAATCACGCCGCCCGAAACGATGGCGTTGTCCGGATTCACGCCGATGTGCAGGCCGCCGCCGTTGGTCGTCACCGGGTTGGCAATGCGAATCGTACCGCCCGTCATCCGGAACGACTGCGTGCGGAACGGCACCGAGAAGCGAGCGTAGTCCGGGTCGCTGCTCGTGCCGATGGCCTCAAACACGCCGCCCGTCATCGTAAAGCTACCCCGGTGGTTAATCGACGTGTTCGAAGGCCGGAACTTGGTCACCGTCGTCGTGCCGCCCTCAATCAGGTATTGCCCGTCTTCGCGAATTACCGCGCCTTCCGAGCCATTGCTCTGGAAAATACCCCCACTGATGCGAAACGAGCCGTAGACTACCAGAGCATTAGAGTTGTTGTTGCGCACGTCGGCGCCCGCCACCCACAGCCCCGGGCTGCTCGACGTGGTGCCGATATCATAGTTGTTGCCCGTGATATTGCTCAGGCGGGGCAGCACAATGTTGGGGCCCAGCTTCAGCGTGCCGCCGCTCAGGATAACCAGGTCGGCCGAGCCGAAATAATTCAGACGGAGGTTGTTGCCGTTGGCCGTGGTGTTCAGAGTAGCGCGGCTGCCCGAGCCTTTGCTCACCTGCAGGCGGCTCAGGTCCGTAGGGCCATTGCACACAAAGTTAGCGTCGGTAGTGCCCGTGAAGCGCAGCAGCACGCGCTCATTGTCGTTCACCCCGTTGTTGTTGTGCAGGTTAATGGTGCCGTTGTTAATCAGGCTGCCACCCACGTTCCAGAGGTGCGCGCCGGTCACACCGGCCGTGATGCCCACCGTGTTACCCACGCCCACGTTCACGTCGCCGTTCACTGTGAAGGTACGGTCGGCGGCCGTCTGGCCGAAGTTCAGCGTTACGCCGCCGCTGCCCGAGCGGGCCAGGCTTAGCGTGCCGCTCACGGTCAGGTTGGCGTCAAGGCGGGCTTCGTAGGCAGTGCTGGTGGTGTTCAGCAGCCGCAGGTTGTTATAAGTGTTTGAGCCCGGTTGGGGCAGCACGCTGGGCGTAGTGGCCCAGTTGTAAAATTCCACCGTGCCCGTGTTCGGGTCGTCAAAATCGTTGGTCGTAACCGCCGGGAAGTACGCCTGCCCGATGCGCAGCGTGCCCTGCCCCGCCAGTCGCGTCAGTGGGTTGGTGAAGCCAAAGGTGCCCAGGTCGAGCGTACCGCCGCGCTGCACCGTGATGGTCAGCCCGGTAATGGTGGTTTCGTTCGCCGTTAACTGAGCTACAAAGCTGTTGGTAATAAATACGTTGTCGCCACTGACTGGCACCCGAGCCCCCACGCTGGTCGAGCCGGTTGGGTCGGTCGTCCAGGTAAAAGCTGCGTTCCAGTTGCCCGAAGTGCCTCCGCCGTTGAAAGTGTATAAGTTACCACTCTGGGCACTAGTGGCAAGACTGCATAAAAACAGTAAAAATAGTAGAAGTGATGTTCTCACGGAGTAGGTAGTTAAGTGAGTAAAATACAATACAAAATTGCGGATTTTTAGCCGGAGTACAAAGAAAATATCGGGCCAAACAAACAGAATGTTCGAAAATCAAGGTTTATTCAGACCCCACAACTGATTATTTAGACCATTTTAATCTTCATGAATTTTATCTAAAATTCAAAAAGTGCAATTTGATGGGCTTTTCTACGCGTAGGGCAAGTTGGATTTTTGTGGCATACGTTCTGGCTTGGTTTAATGGATTTAGTGCCACCATTAGAGCACCAATTTGCTTGCCCCAACGGGGTTTTCTGTATTTTCAGAATAACTTTGCCTGCTAAGTCCGACCGGGTAGCGCCCGGCTCACCCCGTTCTCCCTCGCATGGAAACCTCGATTCCGGAAGTCATTCGCACCGTTCCGCTGCAGTATTACGTCTTTTTCGCCACGGCTCTGTTTGCCATCGGCGTTACGGGCGTGCTCATTCGGCGCAATGCCATCATCATCTTCATGTGCATTGAGTTGATGCTGAATGCTGTCAACGTCCTACTCACCGCTTTCTCGGCCTACCGGGCCGATGCCAATGCGCAGGTGTTCGTGTTCTTCATCATGGCTGTGGCCGCCGCCGAAGTAGCCGTCGGCCTGGGTATTATCGTTATGATTTACCGCAACTTCCAGAATACTGACGTCAACCTGCTTAGCCGCCTTAAATGGTAAATGGATGATTGGGTGAATCGCTTTTCAGCTTGCCTCATTCACCCAATCACCCATTCACCCATTCACCCTCCGAATGGAAACTGTACTTCCCGGCGCCAACGCCCCGTACCCGACGATTTTCTACGTCCTCATTCCGCTACTGCCCTTCCTGGGCTTCCTGCTGAATGGCTTGCTTAATAAGCGCCTCTCCGGCACCGTGGCCGGCCTGCTGGGCAGCGCCACCGTGCTGGGGTCGTTCCTATTGTCGCTCACGCTGTTTTTGAATTTCGAGTACCAGTATACCGTCCAGCTGTTCGACTGGATTTCGGTGGGCTCGCTGCAAATTCCCTTCAGCTACCAGATTGACCAGCTCTCGCTGATTATGCTGCTGCTCGTCACGGGCGTGGGCTTCCTCATCCACGTCTACAGCATCGGCTACATGCACCACGACGAAAACGTGGGCAAGTTCTTTAGTTTTCTGAACTTGTTCGTTTTCAGTATGCTGCTGCTGGTAATGGGCGCCAACTTCGTCATCCTCTTCATCGGCTGGGAAGGCGTGGGGCTGTGCTCCTACCTGCTCATCGGCTTCTGGAACAAGAACACCAGCTACAACAACGCCGCCAAGAAAGCATTCATCATCAACCGCGTGGGTGACCTGGGCTTCCTGCTTGGCATCTTCCTGATTTACCTGACTTTTAACTCGGTGCAGTACGCCGAAGTGTTCCAAAAAGCCAGCCTCGGGCAGTTTGGCACCTACGGCGTGGGCGTGTGCACCTTCATCACCCTGCTGCTGTTCGTGGGCGCGATGGGTAAATCGGCCCAGCTGCCGCTCTACACCTGGCTGCCCGACGCCATGGCCGGCCCTACGCCGGTATCGGCCCTCATCCACGCCGCTACCATGGTAACGGCGGGTATCTACATGGTGTTGCGCTCCAACGTGCTGTTTACCCTCGCGCCGCATACGCTGGAAGTGGTGGCCATTGTGGGCGCCGCCACGGCGCTGTTTGCCGCCACCATTGGCCTGGCGCAGAACGATATTAAGAAGGTACTGGCTTACTCCACGGTGTCGCAGCTGGGCTATATGTTCCTGGCGCTGGGCGTGATGGGTTACACCTCGTCGTTTTTCCACGTACTCACCCACGCCTTCTTCAAAGCCCTGATGTTCCTCGGAGCCGGTTCGGTTATCCACGCCATGAGCAACGAGCAGGACATGCGCCGCATGGGAGGCCTGCGCAAGGCGCTGCCCATCACGTTCATCACTTTCTTCATCGGCTGCCTGGCCATTGCCGGCATCCCGCCTTTCGCCGGCTTCTTCTCGAAAGATGAAATCCTGGCCCACGCCTACGAGCACAACAAAGCGCTGTGGGCTATGGGCCTGTTCACGGCCTTCCTGACAGCATTCTACATGTTCCGCCTGCTGTTTCTCACGTTCTTCGGCGAGTTCCGTGGTACCGAGGAGCAGAAGCACCACCTCCACGAGTCGCCCGCTACCATGACGCTGCCGCTCATCATCCTGGCCGTGCTGGCGGCCGTGGGCGGCTTCATGAATGCGCCGATGTTCCTGGGCAAAGCTTACCTGAGCGACTTCCTGGCCCCGCTCTTCACGTATTCGAAGAAAATCAACCCGGCAGCCTTCGCCGAGCACATCGACCACGGCACCGAGCTGATGCTGATGGGCTTCTCGGTAGCGGCCGGCGTACTGGGCATCATCCTGGCTTACGTCATCTACGTGGCCCGCGCCCAGCGCCCGGCCGAGGAGGACGCCCAGCGCTCGGGCCTCGAAAGCCTGGTGTACCACAAATACTACGTGGATGAGCTCTACGATACACTCTTCGTGCGTTCCATTATGGGCCTGTCGCGCGGCCTCTACCGCTTCGTCGAGCAGGGCGTTATCGACCCCATCGTGAACGGCTTTGGCCGCATCGTCACGGGCGGCGGCCACTTGTTGCGCTACGTGCAGACCGGTGCCGTAGAAACGTATTTGATTCTGATGGTGGTGGGTATTGTGCTGATTCTGGCGCTGAACTTCGGGCAGTTATAAGCGGAGACAACCAAACTCCTTCAAAAAAGTAAAAAAGCTGCCGGGCACTGAGCCGGGCAGCTTTTTTATTTATCCTATGTTTTCCAAACCCACTGCTTTTCTGGCTGCACTAGGCTTGCTGGCCGCCTGTTCTGGCCCCAGCAAAAAGGAAAAAGCCGTCGCCCAAGCCGATACCCCCGCCCAAACTGTCGAAACGCCCGACGCCCAAAGGGTCAAGCTGCCCGCACCCTACGAAACCAAGTCGACCACCAAGCGCGTGAAGGTAATTGGCTGGCCTGCTGGGAAAATGCCGGTAGCCCCCGCCGGCTTTACCGTGACGGAATACGCTGGCAACCTCACCAGCCCGCGCTGGATTTATGTAGGGGGTAATGGCGACGTATTTGTGGCCGAGGCCAATACCTTGCCCAAGGGCACGGCTAAGGAAATTGCGGCCGCCTTGAACCTTGACAAGTCGAAGTCGCTGCGGGCTACCAGCGCCGACCGCATCACGCTGCTGCGCGATGCCGACAAGGACGGCAAGCCCGAAGTACGCGAAGTGTTTCTGGACAAGGCGAACAGCCCCAAGCAGCCCTTCGGCATGTTGCAGCTTAACCAGTATTTCTACGTGGGCGGCACGGCCGAAGTGCGCCGCTACCCCTACGAAACCGGCCAGACCAAGCTCACCAAGCCCGGCCAGAAAATCCTCGATTTGCCCGAAGGTGGCTACAATAATCACTGGACCCGCAACCTGCTGGCGGCCCGCAATAATGCCACGATTTTCGTAACCGTGGGCTCGGGCTCCAATGTGCAGGAACACGGCGCGGAAAATGAGGTGCGCCGCGCCAACGTGCTGCAGATTAATCCCGACGGCTCGGGCGAGAAAATTTATGCCAGCGGCCTGCGCAACCCCATCGGCCTGGGCTTTCAGCCCACTACGGGCCAGCTGTGGACGGTGGTGAATGAACGGGATGAGCTGGGTGACGAGCTGGTGCCGGACTACTTCACCAGCGTGCAGGAAGGCGGTTTCTACGGCTGGCCCTACTCGTATTTCGGTCAGAATATCGACCCGCGCCGCAAAGGTGAGCATCCGGAGCTGGTGGCCAAGGCCATTGTGCCCGACGTGCCGCTGGAGCCCCACGTGGCGGCGCTGGGGCTGGCTTTTTATGACAAAACTGCCTTCCCGACTAAGTACCACAATGGTGCCTTCATCGGCGAGCACGGCTCGTGGAACCGCTCGAAATTCTCGGGCTACAAGGTCATGTTTGTGCCCTTCGCTAACGGCAAGCCCGGGAAGCCGGAAGATTTTCTAACGGGCTTCTTGGTGGGGAATGACGAGGAGGCATATGGCCGGCCGGTGGGCGTGGCTACGTTGCCCGACGGCTCACTGCTGGTGGCCGACGATGCGGGTGGTAAAATTTGGCGGGTGGCGGTGGCGAAGTAAGCCCTCTGTCATGCTGACGAAGGAAGCATCCTTCTACGTTTCAACGACTTGTTGTGGCGTGAGAGGATGCTTCCTTCGTCAGCATGACAGTGTCGGTGGGTAAGGATGCGTTTACTTGCAGCATGAAACAGCTTTTCCAGCTTTGTCTGTGTCTGCTGGTCTTCACTGCCCAGGCGCAAAGCGGCACCACCCTCACCGGCAGCATCCGGGCCGGGGGGCGCGTGCGCGATTACCGGCTGTACGTGCCGCCGAGCTACCAGCCCGGCCGCGCTACGCCGCTGCTGTTTAACCTGCAGTGCTATGGCTCGAATAATCTCAGCCAGGAGCGTTACGGCGACTTTCGCGCCATTGCCGATACGGCGGGCTTTCTGATTGTGCATCCGAATGGCACCATTGACCCGGGCACCAGCTACCTCTACTGGAATGCCTGGAACCAGAGCGGCGGGCCGGATGACGTGGCGTTTCTCGCGGCGCTTTTTGATACGCTGGCCCAGCGCTATACGATGGACCCCGACCGCCTCTACAGCGCCGGCTACAGCAACGGCGGCTTCATGAGCTACGAGCTGGCTTGCCACCTGGGGGCACGCGTGGCGGCCGTGGCCTCGGTGTGCGGCAGCATGGAAACTGGCCAGCCTGGCACCTGCCGGTCGGCGCACCCGATGCCGGTGCTGGAAATCCACGGTACCGGTGATACCAACGTGACCTATACCGGCGGGAGCTGGTTTGTCTCTATCCCCACGGTGCTGAATTACTGGGTGCAGGCGAATGGCTGCAACCCGGTGCCGGTGGTGACGGCGGTGCCCGATATCGACCCCACCGACAACACCACGGCCGAGCACAGCGTGCGGCGCGGCCCGCGCGTGGGGGCGGTGGTGGAGCATTTCCGCGTGCTTAACCGCGGCCACGTGTGGCCGGGTGGACCACCCAGCAGCACCGACGTGGTGAACCGCGACATCAGCGCCAGCCGGGAGGTGTGGCGGTTTCTGCGGCGGTACCGGCTGAGCCGGCTGGGGCTGGTGGCGGTGCCGGCCGGGGGGCCCGCGTCGGTCAGCATTTTTCCTAACCCCGTGGGGGAGGCGGCTACGGTGGTGCTGCGGGCGGGCCCGGGGCTGCGCCCGCCGCAGGTGCGGGCCTACGATGCGCTGGGCCGGGCGGTGCCGCTGGCGGCTACCGCTGGCCCCGGGGGCGCCGTGCAACTGGATGTGCGCAGCTGGCCCGCCGGGGTGTATGGCCTACGCGTGGCCGATGACGCGGCGGGCAGCCGCTGGGTGAGGCTGGTGAAATAAGCCGGGGCCCTAGGCGGTGGGCAGGGTGGCCTGATAGGTGTCGGCGTACTTGAAGTCTTCGAGCCAGTAGTCGGAGCTGATGATGTCGAAAACGACGCTGGTTTCGGTTTGGTCGCTGGGGGTGAGCTGCCAGAGGATGGCGGGGGCTTCGGGGAAGTCGGCTCCGGCTAATTGGGTGTCGAAGAGGCGGTGGAGCAGGGCGCGGTCGGAGAGGCCGGGGGCGAGCAGGCGGAGTAGGGTGGGGGCGGGGTCTTGTTCCAGCAGAGCGAGGTCGGCTGCCTGTTGGGCGGTGATTTTGACCTGGAATTCTACGGCCTGGGGGTGGGGGAATTTGCCGTTGAAGGCGAGGTAGAGGAGCTGGGTGGCGTTGAAAAAGCCCTGGTGAAGCTCCATTTTGGGGTTTTCTTCCCAGAGCTTTTCGGTTTGCATCTGGTGGGCGAGCTGGTCGATTTGGCCGGGGGTGAGCTGCCCGGCGAAGAGGTGGGTGAGGACGACCTGGGCGGCGGCGGCGGGCTCTAAGTCGGTGAGGGCCATATGGGTCATTTCCTGGAGCTCGGCGGGGGGGATGGCTTCGGGCTGGTCGAAGTCGAGGGCGGTGAGCAGGGCGAGGTAGTCGGCGGGCTGCCAGGCGGCGGGCAGGGCGGCGAGGTGCTGGAAGGTGAGGCGTTCGACGGTGAAGGTGGGCATGGGGCGGGGGTGAGGGGAGGCCAAGGGGGCCGGGTGGGTGTACGGGGGCGGGGCGGCGGCGGGTGGAATAGGCTTACCTAAGTGTGCAGCGGGCTTACCTAGGTATCACGGGCCCTTACCTAGGGCCCACGGGCGCTTACCTAGGCATCACGAGCCCTTACCTAGGGCCCACGGAGCCTTACCCAGGCATCACGGAGCCTTACTTGGAAGCCACGGAGGCTTACCTGGTGCCCAAGGCCGCTTACCTACGCGCCACGGGCCTTTACCTGATGCCCACGGGCGCTTACTTGGTGAAAAAAAGAAGGTTTTATACCGACTGCGGGAAGCATAGCGTTGTTTTTTGGAAAACTCTTTATCTTTCCGGTCTTCATTTACTTACCCACCAAAAGTCCTACCCCATAACCATGGATGCTCCCGACACCGCCACCCTCAACAGCGCCGAGCAGGTCGGCATTGATTTGGTCCCGTTTCAGGATTTGATTGACAGTTTTGAACCCCTGAAAGAGGCGCACGAGCAGCGGGGCGACTACGTCACGGCTATTCGTGAAAAGGCCGGGCTGCAGGGGACCGACACGGCCCCCAACGCCACGGGCAAAGACAGCGCCCGCGAGCTGATGGCCCGCTCGGCGGATGCCCTCTCGCAGCGCGCCGTGCCCTACGCGCTGGTGAAGGGCAACCTGGAGCTCAAGCAGAAGCTGAGTTTGTCGTACGCCGACGTGCGCTACGGCGAAGCCGATGAGGACGTGCTGGCCGTGCGCGCCCTGGTGAAGACCGTGCGGGCGCTGCCCGAAGACGTGCGCACGAAGTACTGGCTGACCAAGGAGCTGATTGACGCGCCCGAGGCGGCGGCGAAGGATTTTGAGAAGGCCGACGTGGACAAGACGGCCGCCCACGGCAGCACCCGGCTGGCGACGCTGGAATTGCCGGCGCTATTTACCGGCCTGCGCGGGCAGCTGACAATTATGAAGCAACTGACGGCTAGCCTGGCGACGCAGAAGGACAAGCGGTGGAAGTCGCTGGCAAAGGCGTTTGCCGATGCCAACAAGCGCCGCAAGGTGCTGCCGAAGCAGCAGCGCGATACGTCGAAACCGCGCATCATTCAGCGCTTTGAGGTGCGGCTGGCGGATGGGCAGCCGGCCCGGCTGCTGCGCAAGGTCTACGGGGCGGCGTATACCTTCACGGTGGAAAACCGCAGCGGGCACGACCTGCGCCTGTGGCTGGCCCAGGCCGACGGGTCGCCGACGACGCCGCAGACCTGCCCGGCCGGGCAGGTGACGGTGCTGACGCGGGCGGACATGGGGCCGGAGACGGCGACGTATCTGATGGGGCAGTTTGTGGGGGGCGGCGGCGAGGCTGGGGTGTTGGTAAGGAAGGTGGGGGAGTGAGGGCAAACCGGCAGCAGTGTATCTTCGTTGAGCCTACTCTTGCTGCTACTTCTATGAAACTCCGCGACCGATACCGCCAATTCCGCGACCCTGCGGTGGTGAAAGCCAATATTGTGCGCTCCGTGTATGCCTCGATGGCACTGGAAAACCAGACAGTTTCGGAGGAGCGGCTTAGTGAGCTGTACGACCAGCAGCGGCGCGAAGGCCGCTCAGTCCAGCAGGCGTAGCTGCTGGGTGATTAACTGCTCCAGTTCCTGTAAACCCTGGGTATCTCCAAGCTGAATGGCTTGGAGATACTTTTTTCGGCTGTTGCCAGCGGCCCGTTAGCACAGTGTCAATATGTGGCTTTACCAGCATTCAAGACTGCTGTTAATAAGGCTAAGGACACGTAAATTCATGAGTCTTGGCTTCGGAGAATTCAGGGCTGTTTATTATGTCATCTAAATTAATTTCCAACTCTTCCTTTTCTCTCCCCTTGTTTTCAATAAACATAATTTCAATATTAAATGTTTGGCCAAAATAGTCTCTCAGAATTAAACTTTTGCTTTTGCCCTCTTTAGAAGCTAAAAAAGCAGGATATAGTTGGTACTTTTTAATGTTAATATCGGCATTCGCTTGCTGAGTTACATGCTCAGTATTAAACGCTATTAGAAAAAAGAAATTCACCCTTTTTATGTAAGAGTGCCTCTCGTTGAATATAAAAGGTGTAGCAAAAAGGGAAAGCTTGCTTAAGGAATCCCTTAACTTATCCTCAATCTTTAGTAGTCCGTCATCACCACTTCCATATAGTTTGCTTTTCATCTCTATCAGTATAACATACGCTTCTTTTTTTGAAAATACAATAAGCCCTTTTTCTACCTTACTACATTTTGGTGTATAAAATAATTTATCCTCTATCTCAAAGTCAAACGACCAGATATTTGTTATAGATGATTTTTTAGAAAATGGAATGCCTTCAATATTTATCAATTTAAGATTGCCGGGCTGATTAGCCCTCTTCTCTCTGATTTGATATTCAGAGTCTTCAATTGCTTCAAAAACCCTGAACGTCTGCAAAGCATCCTTAACAAAGTTTCTGTTTTCTAAGAACGGGCTAATCATGCTTATTTTTTAAAGATGAAATCTTGTGACGCAGAAAATCGGAAGTTTCTCGAATCTTGGATTCTTCCTGAACGAAATCTCTGAAATACACCCCATAATCGTCAGGCTTGTATTCGCTAACTTGGCCGTCAGAAAAGAAATAAACCCCATATGCTTTGCTCTTTAGAGCGTTTTCTGTTATATAATCCTTGTTAGGATAATCGGTAGCTTGCAAAGACTGTTTCTCTTTAAGATAAGAGAGAAACATGTTGTTATTGATTGTCTCGGCGACAAGTGGACTATGTGTAGTGATGAGCACTTTATTGGTCCCTCTATTGGCGAAGTTTATTAATATATTAGCGACTTTTATTTGATTTTTTGGATGTAGATTTTCTTCTGGCTCATCAATAATTAAAAAATTGTAATCTGGGGTTGCCCAATATTTGAAATAAAGGTAAAGTAGGCTTAGCTGATTGCTTGAGGAACTTGCTAAATACATATCTATGTCATCGCCTCCGTCTAGTCTTAATTTAAAATCAATGGGTGCGATTCCTTCTTTTTGTGAGAATGTAAGTTGACCTGATATTATCTCTTCCAACTCGAGCAATAAGTCACTATATTGAGTTCGAGCCTGTAATCTAGGTAAAGAGGAAATAGCTTCAATCAATTGGTTTACAGGCTCGGTATGAGGGTACTCACTAATAGCATCTAAGTCTAGTTCATTTGTGTAACGGAACTGTCTTCTAACGGATTGAAATTCCTTCGCCTCGGTGCTGTATATATACTTGAAATAAGATGGGAAGAAAATTCTGTTTGCAGGCAGAAAAAATGGGGTGTGGTGAAATCGGAATAAAGTTTCCTGTATAGTGAAATCTACTATATCAGTTACTGACTCTTTAAGATTGCCAAGCATCGCACTCGTTAATGTGAATTTTAGCGAACCAAATATTTTGCTGTTAGGGGCGTCAATGAATGGGGTTTCACTCAAAATAAAATTCGCTTCACCTGATTTTTTTTCGAGGATATATTGATTGCTAGTTTTGTCTTGAAAGCTTTTTCCAAATAAGACTTTGTGTCTTGATTTTAACCACTCTTTTTCGTAATCACCTGTCAAGGTGATTCTAGCTTTCTTAAAAGCTGGATTGTCAGGAGATACATTAAAGATATTGCTTAAACCTAGGCTTAGGTTTTTACTGTAATCCGAAGCCACCTGAGAAATCTTCTCTGTGGTAATAGGTACCTCAATATTATTTCCTGCGAAATCGGGAAAGCTTATAGGAGTAGATTTTGTGTTATGAATATATCTCCTTCTTTGAGTGGCATACAAAGACCACAATGCATAAGATGCGTATGTTTTTCCACTATTGTTGTATCCAACAAATACATAAAAACGTTTATCTAAACTGATGTTAGCTTTGGCGATAGGGCCGATTCGGTTCAGTATAACATTCATGATTAGGCTTGGATATTCTCTGCAAAGGTAGTATGAACTTACACTTGAAAAAAGTTCTCATCTAGACTCTTCAACAGAACAGCCTTCGCGTCATTTTGTCTTTTGCTCAAACTCTGTAAGGCACATAATAAAGCCAAAAAGTCCGAAACTCCCCTCTCGCACCCCATTTGCTACGCCCTGCGTAGAACCCTTCGCCCACCGCGAAGCACCCACCAAGCACTTAGCAACCAATGGACTTTAAAAATTTCACCATCAAGGCGCAGGAGGCCGTGCAGAAAGCCACGGAGCTGGCCGGCGCCAACCAGCAGCAGGCCATCGAGACGGGGCACCTGCTGAAGGGCCTGTTTCAGACCGACGAGAGCGTGCTGCCCTTCCTGGCCAAGAAGCTGGGCGTGAACCAGGCGCTGCTCACGCAGCGGCTCGATGCCCTGGTGGCCGGGTACCCGCGCGTGAGCGGCGGCTCGCCCTACCTCGCCAACGACGCCGCGGCCGCCGTGCAGCGCGCTAATGCGGCCATGAAGAGCATGGGCGACGAGTTTGTGGCCGTGGAACACCTGCTGCTGGGGCTGCTCGGCGGCAAGGACGCGGCCGCCACGCTGCTCAAGGACGTGGGCTTTACCGAGAAGGACTTGCAGGCCGCCATCCAGGAGCTGCGCGGCGGGCGCAAGGTGACCAGCCAGAGCGCCGAAGACCAGTACCAGAGCCTCAACCGCTACGCCATCAACCTGAACGAGCGGGTGAAAACCGGCAAGATGGACCCCGTGATTGGGCGCGACGAGGAAATCCGCCGGGTGCTGCAGATACTGAGCCGCCGCACCAAGAACAACCCCGTGCTGCTGGGCGAGCCCGGCGTGGGCAAAACCGCCATCGCCGAGGGCCTGGCCCAGCGCATCGTGGCCGGCGACGTGCCCGAGAACCTCAAGGACAAAACCCTGATGAGCCTCGACCTGGGTTTGCTCGTGGCCGGGGCCAAGTACAAGGGCGAGTTTGAGGAGCGCCTCAAGGCCGTGATTAAGGAAGTGACCGACTCGGAGGGCCAGATTGTGCTCTTCATCGACGAAATCCACACCCTGATTGGGGCCGGCGGGGGCGGGGAGGGCGCCATGGACGCGGCCAACCTGCTCAAGCCCGCCCTGGCGCGGGGCGAGTTGCACGCCATCGGGGCCACCACGCTCAAGGAGTACCAGAAGTACATCGAGAAAGACAAGGCCCTGGAGCGCCGCTTCCAGGCCGTGCTGGTGGACGAGCCGAGCGTGCCCGACGCCATCAGCATCCTGCGCGGCATCAAGGAGAAGTATGAGCTGCACCACGGCGTGCGCATCACCGACGACGCCGTGATTGCGGCCGTGGAGCTGAGCAGCCGCTACATCACCGACCGGTTTTTGCCCGACAAGGCTATCGACCTGATGGACGAGGCGGCGGCCAAGCTGCGCATCGAGCTGAACTCCATGCCCGTGGAGCTGGACGAGGTACAGCGCCGCATCATGCAGCTGGAGATTGAGCGCGAGGCCATCCGGCGCGAGGAAAACCACGACCGCGAGGCCGTGCTGAGCAAGGATTTGGCCGAGCTGAACGAGCGCCGCGACGCCCTGAAGGCCAAGTGGGAAGGCGAGAAGTCGGTGCTGACCGGCATCCAGACCGAGAAGGAAAACATCGAGCGCTTCAAAACCGAAGCCGAGCAGGCCGAGCGCCAGGGCGATTACGGTCGGGTGGCGGAATTGCGCTACGGTAAAATCCAGGAAGCCGAGCAGAAGCTGAAAACTCTGCAGGATGAGGCCAACGCCAATAAGGACGGCGGCGGCATGCTCCAGGAAGTGGTGACCAGCGAGGACATTGCCGAGGTGGTGGCCAAGTGGACCGGCATCCCGGTGAGCAAGATGCTGCAATCGGACCGCGACAAGCTGCTGGCCCTCGAAGCCGAGCTGGGCAAACGAGTAGCAGGGCAGGCCGAGGCCATCGCGGCCATCTCGGATGCCGTGCGCCGCTCCCGCGCCGGCTTGCAGGACCCCAAGCGGCCCATCGGCTCGTTTATTTTCCTGGGTACGACGGGCGTGGGTAAGACGGAATTGGCCAAGGCCCTGGCCGAGTACCTCTTCAACGACGAGAATGCGATGGTGCGCATCGACATGAGCGAGTTCCAGGAGCGGCACGCGGTGTCGCGGCTCATCGGGGCGCCTCCCGGCTACGTGGGCTACGACGAGGGCGGGCAGCTCACGGAGGCCGTGCGCCGCAAGCCCTACTCGGTGGTGCTGCTCGATGAGATTGAGAAAGCCCACCCCGACGTGTTCAACATCCTGCTACAGGTGCTGGATGACGGCCGCCTCACCGACAACAAGGGCCGGGTGGCGAACTTCAAGAACACCATCATCATCATGACCTCGAACACGGGGGCCGACATCATTCAGCGCAATTTCAAGGAGCTGAACGAATACAACCACGACGAAGTGGTGGACCGCACCCGCGACGAAGTGGTGGAGCGCCTCAAGCAGCACATGCGCCCCGAGTTCCTTAACCGGATTGACGAAATCGTGATGTTCCAGCCGCTCAAGCGCCGCGAAATCCGCCGCATCGTGGACATCCAGTTCCGGCAGATTCAGCAGCGGCTGCGCGAGGCCGGCATCAGCCTGGAGGCGACCGACGAGGTGCTCGACTTCCTGGGCGAGCAGGGCTTCGACCCACAGTTCGGGGCCCGGCCGCTGAAGCGGGTGCTGCAGCGGTTGGTGCTGAATGAGCTTTCCAAGGAGATTCTATCCGGGAATGTGAGCAAGGATACCGTGGTGGAAGCGGTGCTGGAAGATGGGGTGGTGCGGTTTGAGAATGTAGAGATGCCGGCGGTGTAATTCCGTTTGGTTTTGAATGGGAAAGCTCCGCTGGCGTTTAGCTGGCGGGGCTTTTTCTGTGGAAGTGTCTCTGCCGATTTGGTGGCAACAGGCCGGCTTGCATACATTTGGCTTTCTCCTTCGCTGCTAGCTGTATGAATGCCGACGACCTTCCCCCCGCTGACGCCCCCGACGATGCGGCGCTGCCCCCGCTGCCCGAGGTAACCCCCTATGCCTTCCTGCAGGAGCGCGCCGACGAAGAGCAGGCACAGGCCCGGCAGGTGGATGCTTTTATCGACGACCTGCGCACCAACCCGCGCTACCGCCCCTGGCTGGAGCAGTTTCACCCCGACAGCATCGGCGACTTTATCCGCCACTACGCGCTGGAGAAGGGGCGGGTGCTGCGCTACGGCGACAGCTCGACGCGCTGGCTGCAGGAGCGCATCACCGAATACACCGATGCCGCTTACGAGCGGCTGTGGGATATTCAGCAGAAGAAACTGTTTGACTTGCAGTGCCGCTGGCGGGCCGAGCAGGTGACTGTGCCGGGCATCGACGTGAGCGCCGAATTTGAAGATTGGGGCAGCGACAGCTTCATCTACCGTTGTCCGTTTCTGGAGCCCATCACGGCTGAGGAGTTTGAGCTGTACTGCCAGTTCGTGGCCACTACTACCGACTTTGAGGATGATGTGGAAGGTAACGACTTCGTTGACTGGCAGAATTACGAGGAATACCGGGACGAGTACCTCGATAAAACCGACGGGGGCATGACCATGCCCGAGTGGTACCATTTCCATAACGCCCGGTGCGGCACGGCAGTGCTCATGAGCCTGCCCGATGTGCGCGGGACCAAGGAAGAGCGGTACTTGAAGGTTGCGCGGGAGGCCTTTCGGGCCAAGCGGGAAAAAGCCCGGGCCGAGCACGCGGCCGCCCAGGCGGCCACTCCGCCCGACCCCCGCCCGCGCCTGAGCTACGCCGAGCAGGACGCCCGCACCCTGGAATTTGCCGCGCAGTTTGAGCCGGGGAAGGTGCAGCGCCTGTTTGCCGCCTACCAGCAGGCCAACAAAAACCACAACGTGAGCGGCCTCGAAGAAGCCCTCGAAACCCTGCAGAATGCCCACGAAGACCTGATTCCTATCGAGGCGCACGCCGACTGGCGGCAGGCCATCCTGCGCGCGGCGGCCAACTACCGCCGCCAGCGCCTGCTGGAGGCCCTGCCGGTGGTGTACGACGAATACCTGACGCGGCAACGCCTGGGCATTGCCCACCCGCCGCTCACGGAGTACGAGTCGAAGTTCCGGGCCGCGAAATTCATGAAAAAGCAAATTCTGAAAGGCCGGCGGCTGCTGGGCGAACCCGAAGATTTCGATTTTTGAGCGAGCCTGCCCCACGCGAAGAAGCCCCGCCGGCACCAGGCCAGCGGGGCTTTTTAAGGCTAAAAGCTACCTACTGCGGCGGCTTCACCGGGCTCTCGCCGTCGGGGTTGCCGGGCGCGCTCTGGCGCACGTAGTCGTCGTAGCGGGCGGAGTCGGTGCCCCGAAACTTGCGCTGACACTTGCCCTGGATGCGCGTGATTTCGTCGTTGAGCGGGTTGTGGGCACGCACGCGGGCCTGGGCGTTGAGCGAGCGCTGCTCCTGCAGCCGGGTGCGCTGGTCGAGCACGTCCACCAGCGCCTGACGGGCCGGGCCGATGGCGGCCAGCTTGTCCAGGGTGAGGCCCTCGCGCACCACGTCGGCATCGGTGAGCAGGCGGGTGCCGGCGGCGTGGCAGTCGGTGGCGGCGCGCAGCAGCTCGGCGTCGTTCTTGCCCTCCAAATCGACGATGCCCAGGGCCCGGTAGCGGGGCGATTTCAGCCCGTACACGTCGATGACCGGCCCGGCCACGGCCCGGATGGCGTCCTGCAGGGTGTTCACGGCCGCGTCGCGCACCTGGGTTTCGGCGGCCTGGGTGGCTTCGTCCACCGTGTCGGAAGGCAGCAGTTCAAAGGCTTTGATATCCTTTTCGAGCTTATCGAGACGGTCGGCGTCCACGCCGTCGTCGGTGAGCAGGGGCAGGTCGCGGCGGGCGGCCACGAGCAGGCGGCGGCCATCGGCCACCAGGTCGGCATCAGAAATGCCGGATTGCCGGGTTTTGGGTTCGTTAGGAGTAGGCATTGCGTTAAGGTTTAGGAGGTGAGAGATGAAAACTGTGCCCAAACATACGACAAGCCCGGCTATTTACAACCGCCTTATCTCGAATAGTGTAAAAGAAATGCGATGTAACAAGCGACAAGAGCGAAAATCGTCGCTTCGGGTGCTACAGTGGAGGACAGTTGTGCCATCGACCCGGCCCGGGCTTGTGAAGTCGCATCTGCTCGTGCGAAAGAAGAAAACAGCCTTCCTAAAGTAGTAACCGGGCCTGCTAAACACATCGGCAGCCCTACTAAACACGTTTTCATGACAATACGGTAGTCGGCAACCGGGGTCGGCGAGTGTTTTGCTGCCACAATGGCAGGTTTTGGCCCCGCTGCTGCCCGGGTAGTTGCCTAGTCGTAGGGTTGCAGGTCCTTTTTGCGGAGGTGGCGCCGGATGGCTTTGGGCAGGGGCTGGCCGGCGCGGTAGTTGCGCTCGGCTTCGTCCTGCTTTTCTTCACTGTAAGCCGTGAAGTGGTACAGGCTGATGGCCAGTGGCAGCACAATGCCCACGCCGGCCCCTACCGCCAGCCCGCCGGCCGTGACCGGGCGGCTGTTGGCGGTGCTGGTGCCCAGGGCCAGCCGGGCCAGCGCCAGCGTGCCGCCGGTGCCGCCCGCGTAGGCCCAGGCCTTGCCGTTGCGCTGGTGGCGCTCAAACAGCCGCGTGATGGCGCGCAAGGTGTCGGCGCGGGCTTTTTCCTGCCGCTGCTCGGGGCTAAGGGCCGCCAGCACCGGCGGTGGGGCAATGCCTTCGGCCAGCAGCGGGTTGTAGTCGGAAGCGGCGCCTTTCACCACTTCAAACTTCCCTCGCAGGCGGCGCAGCACGCTGGGGCGCAGGTGGCCGGTAGCGGCCAGCTCGCGCAGCACCCGCCGCTCGCGGCCCCGCCGAAACTGAATGGTTTTGTTGAGTCCGATGAGCAGAAAGCCCGAGCTGATGACCACGCCGGGCGTCCACACGCCGGCGCTGGTACTTTGCAAAGCGGGGAGGGTAGAGCCCGCCACGCCCGCCGTGCCCAGGGCCAGCCAGCCCACGCCGCCCCCGCGCCGGCTTTTGAAGAGTCGCCGCACGGCGCGGGCGGTATCAGCGCGGGTCATGTTTTCGTAGCCCAGCGTCCGGGCCGGCGGGAGCGGGGCGGGCGTCGTTTGGGCCATGGCCCGGCTGGTAGCGGCCAGCAGCAGCGCCAGGCACAGCAATCGAAATGAAAAAAGCATCTGAAATCGGCCGGGCTATTTCTTGAAATCCTCCCGCGTAAGCCGCCGGGCCATGGCGCGGGGCAGCGGCTGGCCGCTGCGGTAAGCGCGGTCCACTTCGTTTTCCTTTTTCTCGCTGAAGCGCGCCAGCTTGCCAATGCCGATGGCCGCTGGCAGGGCCACAAAGCCCAGGCCCACCACGGCCACGGCCCCGCCATCGACCTCGCTGCTGGTCTGCACGCCGTTGACGGTGGTAGTATTCGGGTTAGCCACCACGCGTAGCAGCGCCAGAATGCCGCCCGCCCCGATGCCCACCCACACCTTGCCCCCGCGCCGCCGCCGCTCAAACAAGCTGGTGAGGGCTCCCAGCGTATCGCGGCGACCCTGCGTCAGTTCGAAGGGGGCGGGTGGGGTAGCGGCCGGGGCGGCGGGGGCTACCGGGGCCGTCTGGGCGTGCGCAGCCACTGACAATAGACCGCACAGAAGGACGAGTAAGCGTTTGAACATAAAAAGAAGCAGGTGGAAAATACGGGCAAAGGTAACGGCCGCGCCCACCCGCTGGTATGCCCGCCGCAACGGTTACCCATAAAATCCCGACTTTTACACTTCCGCCCCCTGGCCGGGCATTCTGCTTGCTTGTTTTCTATGATTCGTTCGCTATTCGTTACCCTGGGGGTGCTGGCCGCCGCCACGCTGCCCACCCGGGCTCAAACCACCAACTCGGGCACCGACAAATTTGCCCAGCTCGAAACCCTGCTGCCCACCCCCAACACCTACCGCACCGCCAGCGGCGCCCCCGGCCACCAGTACTGGCAGCAGCGCGCCGACTACGCCATCAAGGTGACGCTGGACGACGCCAAGCAGGCCATCAGCGGCAGCGAAACCATCACCTACACCAACCTCTCGCCCGACGTGCTGCCCTACCTCTGGGTGCAGCTCGACCAGAACATCCTGGACAAAAACTCGATGACCACCGCCACCCAGGTCATGCAGATTGAGGGCGGCAAGCTGCCCTTCCAGGCCGTGGAAAACCTGGTGGAGAAGAACTTCGACGGCGGCTTCAAAATCGAGGCCGTGACCAGCGCCAGCGGCCAGCCCCTGAAGTACACCATCAACCACACCATGATGCGCATCGACCTGCCCACGCCCCTGCGGCCCAAGCAGAAGGTGAGCTTCGGCGTGAAGTGGCGCTACAACATCAACGACCAACTGAAAAACGGCCAGCGCAGCGGCTACGAGTACTTCCCGGAAGACCAGAACTACCTTTATGAGATTGCGCAGTTTTACCCCCGCATGGCCGTGTACCACGATGCCAAGGGCTGGCAGCACAAGCAGTTTCTGGGTAACGGCGAGTTCACCCTGCCCTTCGGCGACTACAAAGTGAGCATCACCGCCCCCGCCGACCACGTAGTAGGCGCCACTGGCACCCTGCAGAACGCCAGCCAGGTGCTGACTTCCACCCAGATGAGCCGCCTCAACCAGGCCAAGAATGCGAAGAAGCCTATTCTCGTCGTGACACAGGACGAGGCCACGCGCAACGAAAGCAGCCGCGCCAAGGGCACCAAAACCTGGAATTTCGCTGCCAAAAACGTGCGCGACTTCGCCTGGGCCAGCTCGCGCAAGTTCATCTGGGATGCCATGCAGATTATGCAAAGCGGCAAGCCGGTCATGTGCATGAGCTACTACCCGAAGGAAGGCAACCCGCTGTGGGGCCAGTATTCGACCGAGGTGGTGGCCCACACCATCAAAACGTACTCGAAATTCACCATTCCCTATGCTTACCCGGTGGCTATTTCGGTGCACGGCCCGGTGGGCGGCATGGAGTACCCGATGATTTGCTTCAACGGCGGCCGCCCCGAGAAGGACGGCACCTACACCGCCGACCGGAAGTACGGGATGATTTCGGTGATTATTCACGAAGTGGGCCACAACTTCTTCCCGATGATTATCAACTCCGACGAGCGGCAGTGGACCTGGATGGACGAGGGCCTCAACACCTTCTGCCAATATTTGACGGAGCAGGAGTGGCAGCGCGATTACCCCAGCCGCCGCGGCGAGCCGAAGAACATCGTGGAGTACATGCGCACCGATAAGACCCTGCAGGTGCCGATTATGACCAACTCGGAGTCGCTGCTGCAGTTCGGCAACAACGCCTACGGCAAGCCCGCCACCGCCCTCAACATCCTGCGCGAAACGGTGATGGGCCGCGAGCTGTTCGACTACGCCTTCAAAACCTACGCCCAGCGCTGGGCCTACAAGCACCCCGAGCCCGCCGACTTTTTCCGCACCATGGAAGACGCCTCGGCCGTGGACCTCGACTGGTTCTGGCGCGGCTGGTTCTACACCACCGACCGCTGCGACCTCGCCCTCGACGGCGTGCGCTACTTCAACATCGACACCCGCAACCCCGGCGTAGAGAAAACCCGCCAGCAAAAGCAGCGCGCCGCCGAGCCCCAAACCCTCTCGCAGCAGCGCAACGCCCAGGAAATCAAGCAAACCCTGGTGGATGAAAAGCCCGAGCTCAAGGATTTCTACAACAGCTACGACCCCCTGGCCGTGACCGAGGCCGACAAGCAGCAGTACTTCGACTACCTCAAAACCCTGAGCCCCGCCCAGCAGCAGCGCCTCAGCGACAACCTGCACTTCTACGAGCTCAGCCTGCGCAACGTAGGCGGCCTGGTGATGCCCGTCGTCATCCAGCTGACGTACGACGACGGCACGCAGGAAGTCCAGAACATCCCGGCCGAAATCTGGCGCAAAAACAACGAGCAGGTGAGCAAAGTCCTCGTCACCAGCAAGCCCGTCATCAGCTTCGTACTCGACCCCTACCTCGAAACCGCCGACACCGACCTTGGCAACAACGCCTTTCCGCGCCAGCCCGCCCCCTCGCGCTTCGAGCTATTCGAACAGGGCCGCGCTGCCGGCAACAACGCCCGCCAGCCGCAGAACCCGATGCAGCAGCAGCGCAACGCCAGCCCCCTGCAAAAGCAGGAGCAGAAGCCGACAAAGTAGCCTGATAGCTAGCAAAATGAGAAAGCCCCGGCGAATTGTTTCGTCGGGGCTTTTTCGTGTTTATGAAAAAAAGAGCCTAAGAAGCATGAGCTTCGGATAGCTGCACCTCAGCAAGTTCCACCCGACCCGGGTACACCTTCAGCGCCTCTGCTAAACACACCATCGCCGCCTCCAAATCGCGCTGATTGAGCACGTATGCCAAGCGTACTTCCTGCTGCCCCAGCCCCGGCGTCTGGTAAAAGCCATTGGCCGGCGAAAGCATCAGCGTCTGGTTTTCGTGCGAAAACTCCTCCAGCAGCCACTGGCCGAAGAGCTGCGCATCGTCCACCGGCAGGCGGGCGATGACGTAGAACGCGCCGCCGGGCACCGGGCAGCTCACGCCGGGCATGGCCCGCAGGTGACGCACGGTAAGGTCGCGGCGGGCCTGGTACTCGGCCCGGGTTTCGTCGAAGTAGGAGGGGGGCAGCTCGGCGGCGGCTTCGCCCAGCAGCATGCCCAGGCCGGGCGGACTGATGCGCATCTGGGCGAAGCGGAAGGCGGCCGTCCACACCTGCTGGTTGCGCGTGACGAGCGCGCCGATGCGGGCTCCGCAGGCGCTGTAGCGCTTCGAAATGGTGTCCATCACCACCACATGCTGCTCGCTGCCGGGCAGGCTAAGGGCGCTGGTAGCGGTGGCCCCGTCGTAGCAGTATTCGCGGTAGGCTTCGTCCGAAAGCAGGTATAAATCATGCTTTTGGCAGAGGCCGAGCAGGGCTTCCAGCTCGTCGCGCCGGTACACGTAGCCGGTGGGGTTGCTGGGGCTGCAAAGCAGAATAGCCTTGGTGCGGGGGCTAATCACGGCCTCGAAATCAGCCAGCGGCGGCAGCGCAAAGCCGTCTTCGATATGCGCCGTCACGGTTACAATCTTCACCCCGGCCGCGATGGCGAAAGCCGTATAGGTGCCGTAAAACGGTTCGGCCACAATCAACTCATCCCCCGGGTTCAAACAGGTCAGGAAGGCAAACAGGATGGCTTCGCTGCCCGCCGTCGTCACCATAACATCCTCAAACTGCGCCGGAATGCCGGTCCGCTGGTAGTAAGCGGCCAGCTTGCGGCGGTAGCTCTCGGTGCCCGCCCCGTGGCTGTAGCCCAACACGCCAATGTGCGCCCGCTGCACGGCTTCGAGCAGCTGCGGGGGCGTCTGGATATCCGGTTGCCCGATGTTGAGGTGATAAACTGTTTTGCCCTGGGCCTTAGCGGCTTCGGCATAAGGGGCCAACTTCCGAAAGGGTGAAACCGGCATGGCTTGCCCGCGCTGCGATATTTCCAACATGCCCACAAAGTTACGGCGGGCAGGCGCTTACTACCGCCACAATTGATGCGGATAGAACAACAGGCTCACGGCCACCTTCAGGTTGCCTTCCCGAACATTTTCAACGTGAACATCGCCGCGCCGTCCATTGTCGGAGGTCCATGAAACGCCCGACGCAATCTGCACATACAAGAAATTACCCGCGCTTTTCGTCGCATTGAACCGGATAAAACCCATCGGCTCTACCCGCAACATCGAGCCTAAGCCAACCGGAATATCTCGATTGGTTAGTTCGTCGAATTGCACATCGGTGATGCGTAGCGCCCCACCACCGCCCAGCACCCGGCCTTGGTAGACAGCAAAGCCTTCGCCAAAAATAGTGTGATAACGAGCATCATAAATGCGCCATCGCTCATCAATGGTTAAGTCGGGGCCGAACCAACCGTTGCTGCCAACAAAGCCCCGGCGGTTGTGTGCCTGGCCATAGCCGCCCAAAATACCCACTACCAGATGCGGCTGGGGGCACCAGTAGCCACCCGCCGCCACCTCGTATTGCCGGATTCGGAAAAAGGTGGTATCCGTCGCCGTATCGCCCGGAAAGTTGTTGCGGAACCCGCCCGCCGCCCGCACCAGCACATGTTTCACGGGCGAATAGGTGACTGCTCCTTCCGCCCGAAAATTGGCGTTCAACGTGGCCGCTACTTCTACCTCGCCTTTGTCGCGGATATTAGGCGCAGCACACTGCATGGGCGCATACACGGTGCAACTGCCGAGGCCCAGCGCCACCAGAATAAGTAAAAGGTATTTCATCGGGTAGAAATAAGCCCGATAAAGCTAAGTACTTTAACTGAAAAAGCCTCCGCAGCAAGGGCTACGGAGGCTTTCTTAGCAAAGGAATTAAGCAAAGACTTACTTCGCGTAAGCCACGGCCCGCATTTCCCGAATCACGGTAATCTTAATCTGACCGGGATATTGCATCTCTTTCTCAATCTTCTGCGAGATTTCGTAGCTCAGCTCGCTGGCGCGCTCGTCGGTCACGTTCTCGGCGTCCACCATCACGCGCAGCTCGCGGCCGGCCTGGATGGCAAAACACTGATTGACACCCTTGAAGCCGTTGGCGGTTTCCTCCAGCTGTTTAAGGCGTTTGATGTAGCTCTCCATCATCTCGCGGCGGGCGCCGGGGCGCGAACCCGAAATGGCGTCGCAGGCCTGCACGAGCGGCGAAATCATGGCCGTCATCTCGATTTCGTCGTGGTGGGCGCCAATGGCATTCACTACGTCGGGGTGCTCCTTCCACTTCTTGGCCATTTCCATACCCAGGATGGCGTGGGGCAGCTCGGGCTCCTCGGTGCTCACCTTGCCGATGTCGTGCAGCAGGCCCGCGCGCTTGGCCTTCTTCACGTCGAGGCCCATCTCGGCGGCCATAGTGGCACAAAGGTTAGCCACTTCGCGGCTGTGCTGCAGCAGGTTCTGACCGTACGACGAGCGGAACCGCATGCGGCCCACCATCTTAATCAGCTCCGGATGCAGGCCGTGGATGCCGAGGTCAATGATGGTTTTTTCGCCGATTTCGACAATTTCTTCCTCGATTTTCTTGGTTGTTTTGGCCACGATTTCTTCCACGCGGGCCGGGTGAATACGGCCGTCCTTCACCAGCAAGTGCAGCGAGAGGCGGGCAATTTCGCGCCGCACCGGGTCGAAGCCCGAGATGATGATGGCCTCCGGCGTATCATCAACGATTATTTCGACACCCGTAGCGGCTTCCAGAGCGCGGATGTTCCGACCTTCGCGGCCGATAATCTTACCCTTAATATCGTCGCTCTCAATGTTGAACACCGATACGCAGTTTTCAATAGCGTGCTCCGAGGCGGTGCGCTGAATGGTTTCCAGCACAATCTTCTTGGCATCCTTAGTGGCCGTCAGTTTAGCCTGCGCCACCGTGTCTTTGATGTAGGAGCTGGCCTGAATCTGGGCCTCGTTTTTCAGCGAATCCACCAGCTGCTCGCGGGCCTCTTCGGCCGTGAGGTTGGCAACGGTTTCGAGCTGACGCTGCACGGCGTGAATCTGCGTTTCGGCCTCCAACTGCTTCTCTTCCAGCTCCGCCATTTTTTCCTCGTGGGCGAGGCGGCGCTGTTCGGCCTGGCTTTCCAGCTTGTCGCGCAGGGCTTGCGTGTCGGTCTGGTTTTTCTCGCGGGCGCGCTCCAGGTCAGTTTCCTTTTTCTGGAGCTGCTCCAGCTGGCGCTGGGTGGTGTCGGTGAGCAGCTTGATGCTGTGTTCCTGCTCGGCTACGCCTTGGCGGCGCTCGCTCAGCTCTTGGTCGAGGGCCTGCTTCAGGCGGCGGCTTTCCTGGTCAAACTCGTTGCGCAGGTTCTTGAACTTGTTTTTCGACTGTTCGAGCCGCTCGTCGGCCTGCTTGATTTTCTCGTCGCGCAGGCGGTTACCTTTTTCTTCTGCCTCACGCAGAATTTGTTGGGCGCGCGCTTCGGCCGCGCCTTCGTGGTCTTGCCGGGCTTTGCCGGCCAACTGTTTGCCGAGGAAGTAGCCGGCCGCCAGGGCCACCACTGCCGCGAGCAGACAGTATAAAATGATAGAGGACATTAAGATGGTTTTTTGAAATGAATTAAAAAACCACAGCGTCCGGAAACGTTTTCACTCCTGGTTTCGGCGGCGCGGCCGGTTGCCGCACCCGCCCGAAACCGGGCCAAAGAGTCTATATGCAGTGCGTCGGGCGGCTTACGCCACTCGTTGCACCACGCCTGCAAGCAGCCCGTCGAGGCGGGCCAGTCGCTCAGTCAGCGCCGCGTCGGTGCCGTCTTTTTCCATGCTTACCTTCAATTGGTCGGCCATCGTAGCGAGCGCCACCATAGCCAGAAGGTCCTGTTTGTCCTGAATGCCGTAGCCTTCCCGAAATTCGCGCAGCTTCTCGCCCAGCAGCCGTCCGGCCAGGCGCAGACGCTCCTCATCCTGCACGTCCACGCGCATGGGATAGTCGCGGTCAGCGATGCGAATCTTGATGGGTATCTCCGTCATTCAGTGATGAGTAGGGGTAATGTAGGTGAGATTTCTAGCTTATTCCCTCAAATAGGCAAGGCATTTATCCAGTTCGCGGATGTATTCGTTCAGGCGATGTTTAAGCTCGTTGGCGTGGGTGGGTTCCCCAGCTATGGTTTGGACAAGTTTAACAATATTTTCTTGGTTTTGGCGCTCTTTCAATTGCCGGTCCCGCTCGCGCACGTCGGCCCGTAGCTGCTGCACGGTGGTGGTGGCATCAGCCAGCTCCTCGCGCACCTGCTGATAGGCAGTTACTAAAGCAGTCACCTGCCGCTCCAGGCGGTCGAGTTGCGCAAGCTGTTGGGAGGAGGCCACGGGGAAAATATTTTTTGGGTGAAGGTAAGCAGAGCCGTCGGCAATTCACTCATCCGTCATTCGGGTGCCGTAATAGCGGCCGAAAAATGCCGACTGAATGAACTGCCAAGCGGTCCTTACTTCCGAATCAGCGCGCCGGCCTGCTTCTCGAACTGCCCAATCAGCTTCTGCATGGTTTGTTCAATAGCTTGCTCGCTCAGCGTTTGGGTGAAATCCTGCAGGGTGAAGCTCACCGAGTACGACTTCTTGCCTTCGCCCAGGTTCGGGCCTTCGTACACGTCGAACACGTTGATACTCTGCAGGAGTTTCTTCTCCGTGCGCCGGGCAATCTGCTGCAATTGGTCGAAAGTCACGGTTTTATCTACCACCAGCGACAAGTCGCGGCGCACCTCCGGGAACTTCGACAGCTCGCGGGCGGCCAGCGTGGGCTTGTACTTGCGCACCAGACCGTCCCAGTCCAGCTCGGCGTACCATACGGGCTGCGTCACATCCAACTGCTTCAGCACCGAGGGCGACACGGCCCCGAACTGCGCCAGCGGCTGATTATGCACCAGCAGCGCCAGCCCACCGGCCAGGTACGGGTGCTGCACCGGCTGCGAAGCCGCTCCGCCGAAGCCCAGCGCCGCCAGCACCTGTTGCACCGCGCCGGCCAGGTCGTGGAACGCCGCCTTCTCCGATTTCTGCTGCCAGGTTTCGCCGCTGGCGTTGCCGGTCAGGTAAATTACCAGCTTGTTCTTTTCCTGGTATTTGCCGTTCTCGTTCTGGTGGTAAGTTTTGCCGAATTCGTAGAGCTTCAGGTCGCGCTGCCGCCGGTTGATGTTGTGCCGAATGGTTTCTAGGCCTGAATACAGCAGCGTCGGTCGCATGATGTTCAGGTCGATGCTGTTGTAGTTCAGAATCCGCACCAGCGACGCGTCCTGTTCGCCATCTTTCTCGAAGTATTGCGAGTTGGTGAGCGAGTTGGTCAGGATTTCCGAATAGCCCTGCCCGCTGAGTAGCGCGGCAATTTTCACCCGCGTCACTTCCGGGTCAGGGTTTGGGAACTGGGCCAGATACGAGGCCGAATTATGCGGTTTCAGAGCCACGTTGTTGTAGCCGTAGATGCGCAGGATTTCCTCAATTACGTCGGCTTCGCGGGTCACGTCCACCTTGAAGGCAGGCACCGTGAGCAGCCACTCGTCACTGCTTTGCTCGGCAATGTCGATTTCCAGGTCCGTCAGAATCTGCCGGATGCGAGCGGGTTCGATGTGCTGGCCAATCAGCCGGTCCACCCGCGAGAGGCGCAGGCGCACCGTAGTGGGCGCGATGGGCGTGGGGTACACGTCCACCACCGGTGCGGCTATAGTAGCACCCGCCACTTCCTGCAGCAGCAGCGCCGCCCGCTGCAGCGCCACGGGCACCATGTTCGGGTCGGTGCCGCGCTCGAAGCGGAACGAAGCGTCGGTTTTCAGTTGGTGCGTCTGGGCAGTTTTGCGCACTACGGCGGGGCTGAAATAAGCGCTTTCGAGCAGCACGCGGGTGGTGCCCTCGCTTACGCCGGAGGTTTTGCCACCGAACACGCCCGCCAGGGCCAGCGGCTGGCCGTTGGCGTCGGTAATCACCAAATCCTCCGCTTTTAGGCTGCGCTCAAGGCCATCCAGCGTCACGAATTTCTCGTCGGCCGTGGCACGCTTCACGCGGATTTTATTGCCCGCAATCTGGTCGGCGTCGAAGGCGTGTAGCGGCTGGCCCAACTCGTGCAGTACGAAGTTGGTCACGTCCACCACGTTGTTGATGGGGGAGAGGCCGATGCTGCGCAGGCGGCGCTGCAGCCACTCGGGCGAAGCGCCTACCTGCACGTTTTCCAGCAGCAGGCCGGCGTAGCGCGGTGCGGCACCCTCATCCTCAATAACAACCTCAATGGCATTAGCTGGAGCCGCCGTGGGCGCAGTGAAGCCGCTCACCTCCGGCAAATGGCAGGGCTGCCCCAGCAGCGCCCGCAGCTCGCGGGCCACGCCGTAGTGCGAGGCGGCATCAGCCCGGTTGGGCGTAAGGCCGATTTCAAACACCGTATCGGAGCCCAGGCCGAAGTAGTCGGCGGCGGGTGTGCCGTTGGGCAAGTCGGTATCCAGCACCATGATGCCGGCGTGGGAGTTGCCCAGGCCGATTTCGTCCTCGGCGCAAATCATGCCCTCGGAGGCGGCGCCGCGAATCTTGGACTTCTTGATTTTGAAGGGCTCGCCGCTGCTGGGGTGGAGCGTGGCGCCTTCGAGGGCCACCACCACGCGCTGGCCGGCGGCTACGTTGGGGGCGCCGCACACAATCTGGCGCGGGGTGTCGTCGCCCACGTCCACGGTGGTCAGGCTGAGCTTGTCGGCGTCGGGGTGGCGCTCGCAGGTGAGCACCGTGCCCAGCACCACGCCGCGCAGGCCGCCGGGCGTGCCTTCCAGCTCCTCCAGGCTTTCTACTTCGAGGCCGGAGGCGGTGAGCAGCGCGCCAATGGCGGGCGCGGGTTGGTCGATAGAAATTAGGGTTTTAAGCCAATCGAATGAGATGCGCATAAGGTCGGAGGCCGGTTGGTAGCGGGCAGTTGCCCGTTAGTCGGCATTCCTGCAAAGGTACGGCGGCGCGGAACGACAAAAGACCGGCTATTGTCGTACATTAGCCCAATCCTAAATACTTGCTCTGATGACGAAACTACCTGAATTCGGCGAAGCCACCGTGCTGCGTGGTTCATTAGTGGAGGGCTTCAGCGATGAAGACTTTTTCCGCTTTTGCCAGGAAAATCCTGAGCTGCGCGTGGAGCGTAGCGCTGATAACGAAATAATTATTATGCCTCCGGCTGGGTTTGAATCAAGTTTTAGCAGTGGGCAAGCTTACACTGATTTATCAATCTGGCAGCGCCGTCTGCGCTTGGGCCGAGTATTAGAATCATCCGTCGGGTATACGTTGCCTGACGGTGCAGTGCTTTCGCCCGATGCCTCGTGGGTGAGTGCCGAACGGCTGGCCGCAGTGCCAGCAACCGAATTAAAGAAATTCCCACACCTCTGCCCTGATTTCGTTATTGAGGTTAAATCTCCCTCCGACCGCATCAAAACCCTACAGGCCAAAATGCAGCAGTGGTTGCGCAATGGCGTACGGTTGGGTTTTCTGATTGATAATGAAACGGAAACTGCTTACGTGTACCGGCCCGAACAAGCGTTTGAAACCGTTAAAGGATTTGACAATAAGCTGAGCGGCGGTGAGGTGCTGCCCGGTTTCGAGCTCGATTTGCGGGAATTGCGGCCTCAGTCGTGAAACGACTTTTCCCCGGCCGGAATAATTACCGATAAACGGTTTTCAGCCGGGGGCACCGGGCAGCTGTACTCATCATTATAAGCGCAATACGGATTGTAAGCCTGGTTGAAATCCAGCTCGATTTCACTAACGTCGGCTTTCGGGCGGGCTACGTCGAGGTAGCGGCCGCCGCCGTAGGTTTCGCGGCCGTTGCTGAGGTCGGTGAAGGGAATAAACAAGGTAGAATCGGCGCCGTTGGCTTTGCGGAACAGGGTCAGCTTCTGCGGCTCGTCCGCCAGCTCGAACGTGGCCAGGCCCCAGCGCAGATAGGGCACCGCCTCATTGGTAGAGGTTTGGATAATAACCGTATCGGGGTTGGGATTGCGAGTGATGGCGGCGGCAAAAGCGAATTCTGGCGCGGCCGGGTAATATTTCAGGCTGTCGAACCGGGCGCGCTGAGCGTCCGGAATGGGCGATTCCGGCGAGGTGCGGAACGCGGTGTTTTTCTCGCGGCGCAGCTTATTAATACTGGCCAAATAGACCGCAGATGAGGGAATTGCTTCCCGAATAAAATAAATTATAATGCCCAGTAAGGCAGCGACAAGCAGCAGTTTTTTCAACATAGACAGGGGGGCGCCAATGGTCGGGGGGCGCCGCTATTTTTTCCAGAGACAGTAAATCACGCCGTTTTTATCGTCGCTTATCAAAAGCGTGCGCGCATTCCATTGCAGCACATCGCAGGGGCGGCCGTAGCGCTGCGCCTCGGTGTTGCCCTGCAGGAAGCCGGTGAGCACGGGCACGTAGGTATCGCGGCCGGTTATCAGCACCACTTCGTTGCCGCGCTGCCGGCTGACGGTGGTGCTGCCGTGCAAAGCTACCAGCAGGTGCCGGTCGAGCAGCGTATCGGCATACTGCCGGAGGTAGCACAACCCCAGCGGGGCCGAGTGCGCCGCGAAACCGCACAAACCCGGCCGCTCCACCGAGGGCAAGGCCGTGCGGGCCGAGTCTTCGAAGTATTCGTCGGCCTTGATGCGCTGGCGCTGCTGGTAGAAGTAGGGCCAGCCGTAGTAGCCCCGGGGCCGGATGGTGGTCAGCACGTCCTGAGGGTCGTCGGGGCCCAGACCGTCGCGGCCCATGTTGGTGGCCCACAGGGTGCTGCCTACCCAGTGCAGGCCCACCGCGTTGCGCAGGCCGGTGGCGTAGAGCTGCGCCCCGCTGCCGTCGAGGTTCATTTGTACAATGCAGGCGCGAAACGCTTCCTTTTCCCGGCAGGCATTGCAGCTGCTGCCGATGCTGACGTACAGTTTGTTGTCATGAATAGTCAGGCTGCGCGTGAGGTGCCAGCCGCCGTACTTGTAGCTCAGCCCATAAGCCGGAAACCGGGCAATGACTTTGCCCGGACCAGTCGGCTGCAGGGAGCCGGGCACGTAGTCGAACATCGTTAGCTGGTGCGTTTCAGCCACGTAGAGGTAGCTTTTGCCGTTGGCGGTGTGAAATACAATCTGGTTCGGATTACGCAGATTCTCCATGAAAGGCAGCACCCGCGCAAAGCGGTGCTGGGCTTCGTCCCAGCCATCCAGTAGCAGCACCCGGCCCCGCGAGTTGTCCTCGCGGTTGTGCAGGTCGGTGACGAACAGCCGGCCGTCGGGCGCCCGGGCAAAAAAACGAGGTCGCTCCAGCCCCTGCGCGGCTACGCTCAAGTCGTGCCCCCGGGGGATTTGCAGCGTGAAAGACAGATTATTCTGCAGTTGCACCGGGACGGCCTGCAATGCCAGCTGGGCCCGGGCCGGCAACAAGCTCACCGCAGCCAACAGCAACGTAGTCAGCACACTTTTGACGGGCATTGGTAGTCGGAAGAACACGCTGAATGAGGCAGATAACCGGCGCCTAGAGCATGCCTTCGTCGGCGAAGCTGTAATAGCCGTTGTCAGTGTAAATCAAATGGTCGAGAATGGGCAAATCCAGAAACTGCCCGGCCGATTTCAGCTTTTTGGTCAGGGCAATGTCGGCGGCGCTGGGTTGGCGGTTGCCGCTGGGGTGATTGTGCACCAGAATGAGGCTGCTGGCGAGGTTTTCCAGGGCTTCTTTGAAAATCATCTTGGGGTCGGCCACGGTGCCGGCCACGCCTCCCTGGCTGATGGCGATTTTGCGCATCACTACGTTGGCCCGGTTCAGGATGACGACCCAGAATTCCTCGTGCGGTAAATCCATGAGGTGCGGGCGGATGGCATTGTAAATGTCCCGCGAACAGGTGATGGTAACTTTGGCGGGCGCGTCGGCCTCCTTGCGGCGGCGGCCCAGCTCCAGCGCGGCCACCACCGTAATAGCCTTAGCCTCGCCGATGCCGGGGTGACGGCAGAGCTGCTTCACGCTCTGGCGGGCCAGCTCGTTGAGGTCATTATCAACAGCTTTCAGCATGAGCATTCCCACATCCACGGCCGACAGCTTGGTGGTGCCGGAGCCGATGAGAATGGCCAGCAGCTCGGCATCGGAGAGGGCGGCGCGGCCCTTGGCCATGAGCTTTTCGCGGGGCCGGTCTTCCTCGGCCCAGCTTTTAATGCCGAAGGAGGTGGGTACGGAATAGGCGGGTTCTTCGGCCAGTTGGTCAGGTGAGTCCATGTGCTTTATGATTAAATGAGCCCGAAAGCTAAAGCAAAATCTGTCTCATTGCGTCTGGTGTGGCCGCCGGCTCGGCTTTAACTAAAAGCCGCCGGGCGCGTTTTACTTGCCATTATGCGAAATCCAGTGTTTTTGTGGGCCATTCTGGCCGTTGTGCTGCTAGCCGAAATTTATGGGTACTTCTCGGTGCGGACGCTCACGCAGCACGCCACGCCGGGCACGCGGCGGCTGTTATTGCTGGGCTACTGGGTGCTGACGGTGATAATGTGGGCGGTGGCCATCTGGGCCGGGGCCACGCGGCACAGCGGCAGTGCCATCACCAAGGGCTACCTGATGAGTTTGCCGCTACTGCTGGTGGCGGCCAAGCTGGTCATTCTCATTCCGCTGCTCTTTGAAGACCTGACGCGGCTGGGGCGCTGGAGCTACGGCTGGCTGTCGCGCCCGCCGGGCGGCGGGCCGGGTGTGCCTATTCCGCGCAGCGAGTTCTTTGCCAAGCTGGCGCTGGCGCTGGGTTCCATCCCGTTCATCGCCCTGCTGTGGGGCATGGTGAAGGGTGCCACCGACTACCAGGTACGCCGCGTGGTGCTGAAATACCCCAACCTGCCGGCGGCCTTCGACGGCTTCAAGCTGGTGCAGATTTCGGATTTGCACACCGGTAGCTTCACCTCCTCGGAGCCATTGGAGCGGGCCGTGGCCATGATTAACAAACAGGGCGCCGACCTTGTGGTAATGACTGGTGACCTGGTAAATAACCTCGCCACCGAAGTGGAGCCGCACATCCCCACGCTCCGCAAAATCCAGTCGAAGCTGCCCATCCTCTCCACCCTCGGCAACCACGATTATGCCGACTACGTGCAGTGGGAAAGCGTCGCCGAAAAGCAGGCCAACCTCGACCGCCTGATGCAGAACCACGCCAATATGGGCTGGACGCTGCTCAACGACGCCACCCGTTTCATCGAGCGCGGCGGCGAGCAGATTGCCATCCTGGGCATCCAGAACAGCAGCTCGCACGCCAACTTCCACACCTACGGCAACCTGCCCCGCGCCCATGCCGCCAGCGGCCGCGCCCCGTTCAAGATTCTGCTCTCGCACGACCCCTCGTACTGGGAAACCCACATCCTGAACTATCCCGACATCGACCTGACCCTGAGCGGCCACACCCACGGCATGCAGTTCGGTGTCAACCTGCAGTTCCTGAAATGGAGCCCGGTGCAATACGTGTACAAACAGTGGGCGGGCCTCTACGCGGCGGGCCGGCAGAAGCTGTATGTGAACGTGGGTCTGGGCTACCTGGGCTACCCGGGCCGGGTGGGTTTTCTGCCCGAAATCACGCTGTTTGAGCTACGGCGGGGGTAAAAAAACGGTGGAAAAAGCAGGAGGGTAACCACAGCTCAGCCATTGCCGTAAAGCGGCGGCAGGCTTGTATTAAAACCGCTTAATGCGAGCCATTTTATTCCCTTCTTTTCTTTCCCTAAAACACCCATGAAAAACTTCCTTGCTTTAGCTGTGGCCGCCACGGCTCTGTCGCTGGCTTCCTGTTCGCAGGAAAAAACCACCGAGGTAACCACCACCACGCCCGATGCCACCACCACGACCACCACTTCGGCCGCCGATATGGATGCTATGGTGGAGGCCCGCGCCCAGCGCATTGCCGATAAAATGGTGGCCGACATGAAAATCACCGACGAGGCCACGAAAACCAAAATCCGCACCATCTATGTGAACCGCGGCAAGCGTATGAACGAGATGCGCACCAAATACACCACCGACACCACTGGTATGGCTGCCGCTATGCGCGAAGCAGCGATGGAAACGGACAC
This sequence comes from Hymenobacter aranciens, assembly GCF_030580865.1. GTDB lineage: Bacteria > Bacteroidota > Bacteroidia > Cytophagales > Hymenobacteraceae > Hymenobacter > Hymenobacter aranciens. The sequence continues at coordinate 34,322 of NZ_JAUQSY010000018.1, forward strand.
CGAATTCAAATCCGTCTTCACCGACCCCACGCAGTACCAGTCGTATGAGTCGAGCCGCTCGACCTACGACGAGAGCAACTACATGGACGATGCTGCCAACACCTCGTCATCGACGGACATGAGTAGCACCGATGCCAACAGCGGCACCATGACCACGACCACTGAAGAAACCACCACTTCGACCACCACCGACAACTCGGCCATGATGGCCGACGGCGGCAAGCTGAAAGCCAAAGACGCCGCTGGCAATAAGCTCAAAGTGAAAGAAGACGGCACGGTGAAAGTGAAAACTGCCGACGGCGACAAGAGCAAAATGAAATAACCAGGCACTGGCCGATGAAATCGGCAGCTTAGTCGTTTAGAGGCCCGCACTTGCAACGTGCGGGCCTTTTTTTGCCTCATTATTGAGCTACTTTGTGACCGGTTTGCGTTTAAGACGATTGATGCGTCAAGGTGTTTTGTTGAGTTATACTCTGAATTTTAACGGGCAACGCGCTGCCTTATTGCTTGTTGGGGCCTTGCTGAGCCTGCTGGCCCGGCCAGCCCAGGCCCAGACGCGCATCAGCGGCAACATCACCGAAGCCAGCTCGCGGTTGCCCATCCCCGGCGCCACGGTGCAGGTGCAGCGCACCAAGCGCGGCGTGGTGAGCGGCCCCACCGGCGAGTTTCTCATCGAAGCAGAGCGGACTGACACGCTACTCTTCCGCGCCCTCGGCTACAAAACCCTGCAGATGCCCTTGCGCGGCACCGCCCTTTCGCAGCTGGTGGTGCAAATCAAGCTGCAGCGCGACAGCGTGCAGCTAGGCGAAGTGCAGGTAACCGCCGACCGCCCCGACCGCGCCGTCATCAACCGGGCCCTGCGCAACATCAAGCGCCCCAAGCCGCCCGTGGTGAGCGGCGTGAAGCGCCCACCCAAGCCCAAACCGCTCTTTGCCGTCGATTCGGCGGCGCCCAAAAAGCCGGTGCCCACCATCGCCAGCCCCGTGAGCTTACTCTACGACCAGTTTTCGCGCGAAGGGAAGCAGCGCCGCAAGATGGAGGAAATCGAGGCCGCCGAGCGCGCCGAGAAAGCCCGGCAGGCCCGGGCCAAATATAATAAGGCCTTCAAGGATAACCGGGGCTATGACCGGTAAGAACAATTGGCAATGAGCGATTAACAATGAACAATTCTCCACTCGACGGGTGTGGCGAAACATTACTCATTGTTAATTGATAACTGCTAATTGAAGTTAGCCGTAAGCCCACGCATGAAAATCGGGTATCCCTGCGTGAACGAGGCGATGGACTGCACCGCCGCCTCCACCTTCCGGCTGGCTTTTTATTCTGAGGAGCGGCTCATTGCCAGCGTAGCCAATAACCTGGCCTGCGTGCGCCGCATGCTGGAGTGGAATGTCAGCCAGGGCTTACTGTTTTTTCGGATGGGCTCGGGCATTGTGCCTTTCGGTTCGCACGAAATCAACACCTTCCCCTGGCAGTCACATTTCAAAGCTGAGTTTAAGGCCCTGGGCGACTACATCAAGGCCAACAACCTGCGCGTCAGCTTCCACCCCGACCAGTTCGTAGTGCTGAACTCGCCCGACTCTGGCATCGTGCAGCGCAGCATTGCCGAGCTGGTGTATCAGGGCTCGATGTTCGATTTGATGGAGCTCGACAGCACGGCTAAGCTGCAGATTCACGTCGGCGGCTTGTACGGCGACCGTGACTTGGCCATCAGCCGCTTTGCCACCGTGCATGCTACGCTGCCCGAAGCGGTGAAAGTGCGGCTGGTAGTAGAGAACGACGACCGGCTGTTCAGCCTGCGCGACTGCCTGCGCCTGCACCAGCTCACTGGCGTACCCATCCTTTTCGACAATTTCCACCACGAGTGCCTCAACCACGGCGAGTCCATGACCGATGCCTTGCACCTGGCCGCCGGCACCTGGAACCTGGCCCACGACGGCGTGCCGATGATGGATTACAGCTCCCAGGCGCTCGGTGAGCGCAAGGGCAAGCACACTGATAAAATCGTAGAAGAATTATTCCGTGATTTTCTGGCCCAGCTGCAAGGACTGGACATGGACATCATGCTGGAAATAAAGAATAAGGAAGTCAGCGCCCTCCAAGCCGTCGCCATCCTGCGCGAGCTGGGCCTGGCTGCCTCCGCTCCCAATCTGCCCGTACCGCCGTTGAGCTTATCCGACGGTAAACCGAAAGCCAAACGGGTTGTAAAAGCCTCTGCCAATTAGCCCTTAACTCAAAAATACCATCTCCCATCTGTTAATCCACCCACCCCACCCCATGACCTCCGACCACCTCAACGCCACTATCGCCGCCCTCAAAAACGGCCTCACTAGCCTGCCCCTGGGCTCGGCTATGGACAACACCGAAACCTGGCAGCAGCAGTTTCTGCAAAGTGGTCTACCTGGCTTGCAGGATATTGCCCGCGAAATTGGTAACCTGCAGTCCCTGCTCACCAGTGGTGTGCTCAATGCTTCGGCCATTGGCCAGTCGCTAAGCATGCTGGGCGACCAAACCAGCCAGGTCAGCAATCAGGCCCCCGACGACCTCAAGAAAAGCCTGCGCGAGTTGGCCGACCTGCTCCGCCGCCACGGCGGCGACCTGCTGGCCCACGCCGGCAAAAAATAACGCCACTCTGAACGCAAAAGCGCCGCCTGAGCAATTGCTCAGGCGGCGCTTTTGATTGATAACAGGAGGTCTAACGGTTGTCTTGCGGCAGGCCGTTATTTTTGCCGCGTCGGTCGCGGCTGGGCACCACGTCAGTCGATTGGCGGCGGCCGCTCTGGCGGATAATGGGCTGCTCGCGCACATCAGGCACGGCCGTGGGCGACTGCTCCGGCGTGCCTGCCGGCATCCCGCTTTGGTCGGTGCTGATGCGGCTGGGTTGAGCGTCGCGGTTGGTGGGCGTGCGCTGCACCTCAGGCGGCCCCTGAATGGTGCTCTGGTTGAGAGCGGGGTTGACGGGCGGGATGTTAGTCTGGCCCTGACTACCGCCCCGCACGGGGGCCGAAGGGTCGAATGGTATCGACTGGGCCTGGGCGGCGGCGCTCAGCAGCAGCCCGGCTAGTAATGGAAGAAATTTCATGACAGGAAGAAGGAGGAAGGAGTGGAAACGAAAAAACCGGCTGCCTCACGAAGAAACAGCCGGTTTCCCAGAAGTTTAAAGGCAATGCGTTTACGCGTTTGCCTATGCCAGGGTTGGCATTTTACTTAGATTTCATTTTGCCTTTGCGGGCCTTGCGCTCAGCCTGCTTGGCGCTGCGCTCGGCGGCATTGTCGGCAGCCATAGTAGCCGGCGTGCCCGTGCCCGACGACAGCCGGTCGCGGTTGTTGCTGATATTCGCCCCATCGGGCGTGGTGGCAATCTTACCGTTTTCGGTAGTAGCGCGAGTGCCGGGCACGGTCGTCGGCGTGTTGGTAACGGAAGTGGGAGGCGCCGACTGTGGCGGCGAGGTTTGGGCGAAGGCGACGCTGCCGGTGCCCAGGGTGAGCAGCGCGGCCAGCAGGAAGGAAGACGATTTCATAACGGGAAGGGAAAGTGGACAGAAGAATGCAGCATGCTAGCCGCTGCCAGACTTTACGCGAACAGAAACAACTTGGTTGGTGAACGCCCTAAACCCAGTCTGATGCATACTACACTTTCGACTGCCGATACCGGGCGATAAGCTTACATAAATCGACCATTTCAGTCTGTGACAAAGTGCTTTTCGCGTAGTTAATAGCCATGCTTACAGACTGTATGTTCCCCAGTACATAACCCAAGCTCGGGTCAATACGGTCCAGCAAAGCGTTGCGAAACACATCATTGCGGCCAATGTATTCCGGATGTTGTAGCTCAATACCGGTAAAAGGGCAGTGGCCTTGCTGATGCTGCCATTGCGCTAATAAATCATCCAGACTAATAGTTGTTTCCTTGTCACGCCGTCGGCAGTGGCGTAAATGCTCCCGCAACCCGCTGTATTTGTCTTTCCTATTCGCAGCATGCTGTTTGATTGAATAGGCTGCCGGGTTTCCCGCCGGTGGCAGATTTCGTTGATTGCTCCGCCCAGCACAGGAACGTGAGCAGAACATGCGCCGCCCCAGCTTCAGGCTCCGTTGGTGCTCGGCCGGACGCATGTGGAAGATGTTTTGGCAATGCGTACACGCAACGCTAAGTGGTTGCTGCATTGTCAAAAATAAAACAAAAAAAGCTCATTGCCAAAGGCAATGAGCTTTCAAAGATGGTGGAGCTGCAGGGATTCGCTTTTTGTTGTATTCCAACGGTTTCCCGCTGGCATGGACTATCTCTTCTTCTGCCGGGGCAGAAGGCGGACGCTCTGGCCTGTTATGAAGGGCGCTGTAGCCCTCAGGTAGTCTCTGCACCTTCCCGTCGTGTACGACGGGCTTGGCTCAGGATTGGCATATCGGACACCGTGTCCGACGTAGCTTTCCCTGAATTCATCCGCTTTATTACCCCGCCGTCACCGGGGGGGAGGTCCGAATCTTGAACCCTGGTCCAGACAAGGAAGCCGTCGTGCTTTCTACGTGCGTATCTATGCTTGGATTGTCGGGGAACCCCGGGCGCACATCAGGCCTTTGGTGTTCCCGTATTGGCAGTTGGGTTTCGCCTGCGAGTCACCACTCCTCGCAGACTATCTTCTACTTACGACGCTCCGAACTCCCAGGTGTAAAAGCTTACCCAGGCGGAACGATGGCATTACCTAATTCTAAACTAGGCAGCCATGGCGTACGAATAGTCGCCGGTTGTTGTTTGGTAGATTTTTTAACGGGAGATTCCACCACCTCCCGGCACGCTTACCCGCGACATGCACAAGCTGTCAATTCCGGTCAGCCCCAAATGAGAAAGAACAAGTTCCGCCGGGTTTCCCAAGCGGGCCGCGAAGGTACGCGGGATTTAGGAAACGCAAGCGCCGGCCGGAATGTTTCCCTGGTGTACCTTCTTTTCGGTTGCGCCTGCGCTGGGTTGTGAGGTAACTTTGTCGGTAGATTTTATGGAGAATTTTGTCGTTTCGGCCCGTAAGTACCGCCCGGCCACGTTTCGCAGCGTGGTGGGGCAGCAGCACGTCACCACCACTTTGCAGAATGCCATTCAGAGCCAGCATCTGGCCCAGGCATTTCTGTTTTGCGGGCCGCGCGGCGTGGGCAAAACCACCTGCGCCCGCATCCTGGCCAAGACGATAAACTGCACCAACCTCTCGGCCGAAACCGAGGCCTGCGGGCAGTGTCCGTCGTGCGTAGCGTTCCAGGAAAACGCGTCGTTCAACGTGCACGAGCTCGACGCTGCCTCGAATAACTCGGTGGAAGACATTCGCTCGCTGGTGGAGCAGGTGCGCTACGCCCCGCAGGCCGGCAGCCGCTACAAAATCTACATCATCGACGAGGTGCACATGCTCTCCAACGCGGCCTTCAACGCCTTTCTGAAGACGCTGGAGGAACCGCCGAGCTACGCCATTTTCATCCTCGCCACCACCGAGCGGCACAAGATTATCCCCACCATCCTGTCGCGCTGCCAAATCTTCGATTTCAGCCGCATCCGGGTGGAGGACATGCGCCAGCACCTGCGCTACGTGGCTACGAGTGAGAACGTAACGGCCGACGACGATGCCCTGCACTTGCTGGCCCAGAAGGCTGACGGCGGCCTGCGCGACGCCCTGTCGATGTTCGACCAGATGGTGACCTTCTCAGGCAACCACCTCGCCTACAAAGACGTGGTGCAGAACCTGCACATCCTTGATTACAGCTACTACTTCCGCCTCATCGACAGCCTGCTGACCGAAAACCTCTCGGCCGCCCTGCTGCTGCTGGATGAGGTGATGCAGCAAGGCTTCGACCTGCACAACTTCGTAGTGGGCACCGCCGAGCACCTGCGCGGCCTGCTCGTGTGCAAAGACCCCGTGACGGTGCAGCTGCTGGAAGTGTCGGACGGCATCAAGCAGAAATACGTGCAGCAGGCGAAAGACGCGCCGCTGGCTTTCGTCCTCTCGGCCCTGAACCTCATCAGCCAGTGCGACCGGGAATTCAAGCAAGCCAAAAACCAGCGCCTGCACGTTGAGCTGGCCTTGATGAAGCTGGCTTATCTGAATGGGGCCGTGCAGTTTGTGCGCGAGTTGCAACCCGCCGGTGGCGAGGCTAAAAAAAAAACTAGCGACGTAAACGGCAATGGGGGAGGAGCGGTAAACGGGCACGTGCCAGTTAATGGACACGCCCCAATACCCAATACCCAACACCTAACACCGAATACTCCGCCGCCACCCCGCCAGCCTACCACCCTGGTTTCGGCCCCGCCGCCCGCCGATGGCCCCGAACCCCTGCCCGTCGAAAACGGCGTGGAAGAACTGCACGACACGCCCAGCATCGAAGCCGAGCCCGCTGCCGCCATCACCGAGCGGCACCAAATGCGTGACACGCTGCCGCACGTCGAAATCGGTGCGCCGAGTATGGAAGGGCTGGAGCCGGACTCGCAACCAAAGACCGCGCCCGCCCCGGCTTTCGCCAAAATTCCGAACCTGGGCGCTAAGCTGCCCGGCCTGCCGAGCCTGAAAAACCACAGTGTGGCTGCTGCCGCTAGTACCAGCGCCGTGGACGAACCCCAGGTTCATATCGGCCCCGTGGGACCAATTGATGCGGCCCTATTGCAGCGCGTTTGGCTCGAAATTGCCAACGAGCGCCGGGCCCAGGAACGCATGAGCGAGTACTTCCTGCTTAACCGGCCGGTGAGTGCTAACGAGGAACATCTGATTGAGCTGGAGGTGGATAACCCTATTCAGGTGGACCTGTTTAACGAAATCCGCACCGAGTTTCTGGGGGAGCTGCGGCGGCGTGCCAAACACCCGCGCCTCAATGTGCAGGTGAGCATGGCGGTGGCCGCGCCGTCGGCCAAAAAGCTCTACACGGCTTCGGATAAATTCGAGTATCTGGCCGAAAAATTCCCGGCTCTGCTCGAAGCCAAGCAACGCCTGGGGCTGGAATCCGACTTTTAGGCGCGCGTCGCGTGGGCGAGGCGTAGGCCAGGAGCAGGGAAAGCCGTTAAATGGAAGCGCGGAGAATAACCCGGCAAGATAGGGCTAAAATTTGTTTTTTATTCCCCTATCAGCCAACTACCTTTGCCTTTCTGTTTTCCGCATTAGCTTCCCGCCCGTACCCTTCGTGAAAAAACCTTTTTTGTTGCTGTTCCCGGCCCTGGCGGCGCTTGGCATCACCACGCAATGCCAGTCGAGTAAGCCGGTTGCTACCGCAACTTCTGCATCCGCTCCCGCTCCTGCGCCCCCCGCCGCGCCGAAAGAATACAAGTACGAAACGGTGCCCGGCGACCCGCTGCAGGCCCGTATCTACCATCTGGACAACGGCCTGACGGTGTACTTGTCGGACTACGACGACGCCCCGCGCATCCAGACCTACGTGGCCGTGCGCGCCGGCTCGAAGAACGACCCCGCCGATGCCACTGGCCTAGCGCACTACCTGGAGCACATGGTGTTCAAGGGCACCTCGAAGCTGGGCACGCAGGACTGGACTAAGGAAAAAGAGCAGCTCGATAAAATCGAGGCGCTCTACGAAGTGTACCGCAGCCAGCGCAACGACCCGGCCGCCCGCAAGCGCACCTACCACCAGATTGACTCTATTTCGGGCGTGGCGGCGAAGTACGCGGTGCCGAATGAGTTCGATAAAATCATGGGCGCCATCGGGGGCAAGGGTATCAATGCCCACACCTCGAACGAGGAGACCGTGTACCAGGAAGACATTCCGAGCAACCAGCTGGAGCGCTGGGCTGCTACCGAGAGCGAGCGGTTCCGCGAGATGGTGCCGCGCCTGTTCCACACCGAGCTAGAGGCCGTATACGAGGAGAAAAACCGGGGGCTCGACAACGATTTCAGCAAGGAGTTTGAGACGATGGGCGCGGTGCTGTACCCCACGCACCCCTACGGCACGCAGACGACCATTGGCACGATTGAGCACCTGCAAAATCCCTCCATCACCGAGATTAAGAAGTATTTCAGCGCGTATTACGTGCCGAACAACGTGGCCCTGTGTTTGAGCGGCGACCTGGACTACGACCAGACCATCCGGCTTATCGACAAGTATTTCGGCTCATGGCAGCAGAAGCCGGTGCCGGCCTTCAACGCGCCGGTGGAGAAGCCGATTACGGCGCCCGTGACGAAGGAAATCCTCGGGCCGCAGTCGGAAAACGTGATGCTGGGCTACCGCCTGCCGGGCCGCACCACCCGCGACGGCCTGCTGCTGAAAATGCTGGACCGCGTGCTGACCAACGGCCAGGCCGGCCTCATCGACCTCGACCTGAACCAGCAGCAGAAAGTATTGCAGGCCGCGTCGTTCCTCGATGCCAACAACGACTATTCGACCTTCGTGATGTATGGCACGCCCCGGCAGGGCCAGAAGCTCGAAGACGTGAAAGCCTTGTTGCTGGCCGAGCTGGACAAAGTGAAAAAGGGCGACTTCCCCGACTGGCTGGTGCCCGCCATTATCAACAACGACAAGCTGGAGCGTACCAAGGGCTACGAAAGCAACGTGGCCCGCGCCAGCGCTCTGTACGAGGCCTTCATCGAGCGCGTCAGCTGGGCGGACTACCTGAAGCAGCAGGACGATTTCGGTCGCATTACCAAAGCCGACGTGGTGAAGTTTGCCAACGACAACTTCGGGCAGAACTACGCGGCCATCTTCAAGCGCACGGGTAAAGACCCCAACACGGTGAAGGTGGTGAAACCCGCCATCACGCCGGTGCCGGCCAACCGCGAGACGTCGTCGGCCTACTACAAGGAGTTGACAGCCTTGCCTGCCACGGAACTGCAGCCGGTGTTCGTCGATTATAAGAAAGACATTCAGGAAACTGCGCTCAAGCCAGGGCTGCCAGTGCTCTACACCCAGAACAAGGAAAACGGGCTCTTCAATCTGTATTACCTGCTCGACATTGGCACCAACAACGACCCGCGCTGGGGGCTGGCCACCGACTACCTGCAGTACCTGGGCACCGGGAACTACTCGGCCGCCCAGCTGCAGCAGGAGTTTTATAAGCTGGGCTGTGCCTTTAGCGTGAACAGCGGGCCCGACCGCATTTTTGTGAGTCTGAGCGGCCTCGACAGCAACCTGGAGCCGGCCCTGCGCCTGTTTGAGCAGTTGCTGAACAACCCGCGCCCCGATGCCGAGGCCCTGAAAAACATGGTGGCCGGCACCCTCAAGGCCCGGCAGGACGCCAAGCTGAGCAAGCAGGTGATTCTGAGCCAGGCGATGGTGAACTTCGCTAAGTACGGCCCGAAAAACCCCTTCACCAACGAGCTGAGCGAGAAGGAGCTGAAGGCCCTGAAGCCCGAGCAGCTCACGGCCCTCGTGAAGAAGCTGCCGACTTATCAGCACCGCGTGCTGTACTACGGTCCGCGGCAGCTGACGGGCAGCGCCGCCCCGATTGATGCGGCGGAGAAGGCCGGGCAGTCGCTGGCTGCCGTGGCCCGTCCGGGTTTGCTGGACGTGCTGAAAGCCGAGCACAAAACCCCCGCCACGCTGGCCGCCGTGCCCGCCGCCAAGGAATACGCCGAGCAGCCCCTGGGGCGCAAGGTGTACTGGGTGGACTACAACATGGTGCAGGCGGAAATCCTGTTCCTGACCAAGGGCGACATGTACGATAAGGAGCTGGTGCCTACCGTGGCGCTCTACAATGAGTACTTCGGCGGCGGCATGGGCAGCATCGTATTTCAGGACCTACGCGAGAGCAAGGCGCTAGCCTACTCGGCCTCATCGCGCTACGCGAATGCCGATAAGCTGGGCCGCTCGAACTACATTCTCAGCTACATCGGCACGCAGAGCGACAAGCTGCCCGAGGCCATGGCCGGTATGGAGGCCCTGCTGACCGAGATGCCGGTGGCCGAGGCCAACCTGGCCATCGCCAAAAACGCCATCCGCAACAGCATCAGCACCGAGCGCATCACCAAGAGCGACGTGCTGATGAGCTACGAGCGCGCCCGCCGCCTGGGCCTCGACTACGATGTGCGCCGCGACGTGTACGACCGGACCCAGAATATGACGTTTGCCGAATTGCAGAAATTCCAGACGGCCAAGGTGAAGGGCCAGAACCAGACCATCCTGGTGATTGGCTCGAAGGACCGGCTCAACTTCAAGGAGCTGGCCAAATACGGGCCGGTGCAACAACTGACGCTGAAAGAGATATTCGGCTACTAACGAGAACCCATCCCACCCTTGTCATGCTGAGCGCAACGAAGCACCTTATCATCCCTGCGCTGAGTTGATTTTTTTTAAACCCACCCTGACGCGATAAGGTCCTTCGCTGCGCTCAGGATGACATTTATCGATTTTAACACCCTTTGTAACATGGCAGAGCAGAAAATCACCATTAAAAATGGCAAGCTGAACGTTCCGGACAAACCTACCATCCCCTTCATCGAGGGCGACGGCATTGGTCCGGACATTTGGCGTGCTTCCAAACTCGTGTTCGATGCGGCCGTGGAGAAAGCCTACGGTGGCAAAAAGCAGCTGATGTGGAAGGAAGTGCTGGCCGGTGAGAAAGCCTATAAAAACCTGAACAACTGGCTGCCCGCCGAAACCCTCGACGCCTTCCGCGACTACCTCGTGGGCATCAAGGGGCCGCTGACGACGCCCGTGGGCGGCGGCATCCGCTCGCTGAACGTGGCCCTGCGCCAGGAACTGGATTTATACTCCTGCGTGCGCCCGGTGCGCTACTACAACGGCGTGCCCTCGCCGGTGAAGCACCCGGAGCTGACCAACATGGTCATCTTCCGCGAAAACACGGAGGACATCTACGCCGGCATCGAGTACATGAACGGCACGCCGCAGGCCCAGAAAATGCTGGAATTCCTGCAGGACGAGATGGGCGTGAAGAAAATCCGCTTCCCCGATTCGTCGTCGTTCGGCATCAAGCCGGTGAGCAAGGAAGGCACCGAGCGCCTCGTGCGCGCGGCCATCAACTACGCCCTGGCCCACAAGCTGCCGAGTGTGACCATCGTGCACAAGGGCAACATCATGAAATTCACCGAAGGCGCCTTCAAAACCTGGGGCTACGAGCTGGCCGAGAAGGAATTTGGCCAGAAGGTGTTTACCTGGGCGCAGTACGATAAAATCGTGGCCAAGCAGGGCGTGGCCGTGGCCGATGCCCTGCAGAAGCAGGCGCAGGAGCAGGGCAAGCTCATCATCAAGGACAGCATCGCCGATGCTTTCCTGCAGCAGATTCTGCTGCGCCCGGCCGACTACTCGGTGGTGGCGACGCTGAACCTCAACGGCGACTACATCTCCGACGCCCTGGCGGCCATCGTGGGCGGCATCGGCATCGCGCCGGGTGCCAACATCAACTACCTCACCGGCCACGCCATCTTCGAGGCTACCCACGGCACGGCCCCCAAATACGCCGGCCAGGACAAGGTGAACCCCGGCTCGGTTATCCTCTCGGGGGTGATGATGCTGGAGTACATGGGCTGGAAAGAAGCCGCCGCCCTCATCAACAAGGGCCTCGAAGCGGCCATCGCCAGCAAGCGCGTGACCTACGACTTCGAACGCCAGATGGAAGGCGCCACGCTGCTCAAATGCTCGGAGTTCGGCGCTGAGATTGTGAAGAATATGTAGTAGCTTGGCGCTTGCCAATCTAAACGAAAGAACCCCGCGTTGGCTTTGGCTGGCGCGGGGTTTTTATAAAATATATTAGTAATGCCACTATGACTAACGCTCAACTAATGCGTTGCGAACACGAATACGATGTGGTGTTCGATAATGACGACCTAGAGGAAATCTCTAGCTATCTTGTAGAGAACTTTGCAGGATTTGACTTTTTGGAGCTCGTTGTTTTTATAGCAGATTTTGCGAAGTCAAACGATTTGTACTTTGACTCTATTGCAGCAGGAGTGAAACAGCAGGAGTTCCGTATGGAGTGGGTCGCAGGAGAAGGCTCAGTATATGATTTCCTGCTAGAACGAACTCTATTGATTAGGAATCAGATTAAAGTGGCTGTTCATGATATGTTTACTTTGCCAGAGCGATTGCAAGGGCAAGGGAAAGCAAAAATTATATTGCAAGGTTTTTACAAACAATACCTTGCCAGTGGCGTCCAATACATTGAGGTGCTCGCTGGAAAAACCATTGGCGGCTACGCATGGGCACTGTACGGTTTTGAAGCAATTGACCCAATAAAGGTGGCTGAAATTATTGAGTTAGGTCGAGCTCATCGGGATATTACATATGAACAGTCTGCTTTGCATTTCAAAATTTTTACCGACTTTTACGCAGTAAACTCAGCTACTACACCATTCCCAATGCGTGAATTGGCAACTTCTCCCGGTGGCAAAGCGTTACTAAAAGGCAGAAATTGGAATGGAGTGTTAGATTTACAAAACTTATTGAAGCGCGAACTATTCGAGACCTATTTGGGCTTAGCCTCTTGATATCATGATTGCACATTTGATAGCGGATACCCACATGATAATGCAAAAAGAAGAACCTATCTGCACTGTTGCTGAACGTAAGAGCCGCACATGGTCTGCCCTAGATATTATAGCCAGAGGAACGCTAGGTAGAGAGGAAGCCCTCGCTGTATACAGCGTGACTCAAGAAGATTTGGCACTCTTTGGACCTCGATGGCAGGAGTTGAAAGGCCAACTAATTTAACTGTCCAGTTCCACCAAAAACAAAAAGCGGGCGCCCCCACCGGGGCGCCCGCTTCCATTTCCAGCCCACCCAACCTACGCTCCTTCCTCCCCGCTTTCCTTCTGCTCCCGCCGCACCTGCTGCAGCACCTTGCGCAGCGTGTAGTCCTTGAGCTTCGCGTCGCCGCCGTCTTTGTAGAGGCTTTTGCCGTCTTCCAGCAGCTCCTTGATGAAGCCGTAGAGCGTCGTGAACAGCTTCACGTTGTCGGCCGTGAGCAGGCGCTGGTCGCTGAGGCTGCTGCCCTGGGTGGTGCGGTCGGTGGTGAGGTTATCGTAGAGGGTTTGCAGGTCTTTGATTTCCTCCTCGGTCAGGCCTTTGGCGGTGAGGGCATCCTGGTTGGCTTCGATGTTCTGGAGCAGAGTGCGCAGGCTTTCGGCCAGGCCCTCGTGCTCGTCGTCGTTGCGGTCGCGGCGCACGGCCTCGATGCCGAATTTCTTGGGCGCCACCGTGAGGTCCTGGGCGCGGCGCACCCGTGCTTCGAGGCGGTTGAGCAGGCGGGGCAGGGCATCCACGAGGCCCTCGATGCGCTGGGTGACGACCTGCCGCTGGGCGATGCTGGTGCTGCTGCGCACCACCTTGCCGACGTTCTCGATGGCTTTGTCGAAATCGGCCAGGAATTTGGGCTGGTAGTCGTCGGGCAGCAGGTCGACGAAGTCGGCTTGGTCACGCAGGTAGCTGGCGCGTAGCAGGCGGGCCACGGGCAGCAGCTCGCTGATGCGGAAATTGAAGGGGAGGGCAAGGGCATCCATTAGCGGTAAAGGAGTTAAGAGTGGAAATGTGCCGCAAGTATACACTTTTATTTCAAAATCAAAACGATGCAAGGCCTCGGGTAACGGGGCCTTTGCCGGATAGCATCGGCTGGCGGCTGCAACCATCGGACGGAGCTCCGGGGCCATCGGCTGGCTTCCGGATGCATCGGATGAGGTTCCGGAGCCATCGGATGAGGTTCCGGAGCCATCGGACGCCCTTCCGGGACCATCGGATGAGGTTCCGGATGCATCGGACGGCTTCCGGAGCCATCGGATGGGTTTCCGGATGCATCGGACGAGGTTCCGGGGTCATCGGATGGCTTCCGGACGCGTCGAGTGACATCCCGGAACCGTCGAGTGAGGTTTTTTGCCGGTTAAAAAATAAAAGCCGGTTGTTGATGCCAAGCCAGGGCAGCACGGTATTTCCCCCGCGCTGCTTATTTTTAAGCACTTCATTCCCGCCAGCCTCTTTCTCGCATGAGCACCCCCACTGCCACCGAAATCACTCAGGATATTCTGACCAATCCGCGGTACGACGAGTTCTTTGCCGACTATCATCCCCGCATCCGCGAAATGTTTGCCCAAACCTATGGCCATGAGAAATGGATGTGGCAGTGGGAGGGGGCCCGCGAGCTAACGAACCAGGAAAAGGCCGCCCGGCGCTTTGGGGAGCTAGCCTACGACCGCCTCTGGGACATTCAGCGCAAAAAGCTCTTCGACCTGCAGTGCCGCTGGCGCGCCGGCCTGCTCACGCTGCCCGGAGTAGACTGCAGCTACGACTTTGAGGCGCACGATGCCACCATTGAAAACTGCCCCCTGCCCGGTCCCATCACCCCCGAGGAGCTGGATATGTACTGCGATTTTGTGCGCCTGGCCCCCGACTTCGACGACGATGTGATGGACCGCAACGGCGGCCCCTGGTATGACCCGCGCGGCTGGCAGGACTACGACACCATGAAGCTCTACGAGCAGGAGTTTGACCGCGAAACCCCCGACCACGAGCGCCAAGGCATCCATCCGCCGGCCTGGTACGATTTTCATAACATGCGCACCGGCAACGGCATGCTCCTGAGCTTGCCCGATGTGCGCCGCCCCGCCGAGCTGCGCTACCGCCAGGCCGAGGCCGATGCCCGCCAGACGCGCAACGAGGCCGTTCAGGCCGCCGCGCCGCTGCCCCCACTGCCGCCCGACCCGCGCCCCCAGTACCTGCCGCAGTGGGAGATGGAAGAGTTGCTGGACGACTTCATCGACTCGTACGAACCGGCGCAGCTGCGCCGCGAAAAAGCGGCCTATGCCCTGGTGAAGGACCGCGAAGCAGAGGACAAGCAGGTAGTGGAGGATTTCGAATACCTCAAATCGCTCGAAGCGGCCGATACCGTACCCCTGAAAGAAGCGGCCAACTGGCGTGCCGCTCTCCGGCAGGCCGTGGTCGAAAGTCAGCGCCAGCAATTGCTGGCCCACCTGCCCTTGGTGTACGACGAATACCTGCTCCGCGAGCAGCTGGGCATTGCCCACCCCGAAGCCACCGAGGGCCGCTACCGCGATACCAACAACCCCTTGCGCTGGCGCAATGAGATTCTCGACGGCCGCGAGCTGCTGGGCGAGCCCCGCAACTTCGATTTCTAACCGAGCTACTGCCGCCGCAGCTCCAGGTACTTATCGCCGCAGTCGAAGCGCTGGTACTCGTTCATGGCGTTGCCGTAGTTCTGAATGAGCAGCATACTATCCTGCCAGGCGCAGCTGATGTCATCGTCCTCCGGCTCGATGCTTTTCAGGCCCACGAAGACGAAGCCCACGTCGGAGTCGGTGGCGTTGCGCCACACCCGCACCGGCCCGCGCAGGCTGTCGCAGGCAAAGAAGTAGCTCGTATCGCGCCGTGTGATGGTTATCGACAGGTTGCAGGTGGTGTCCGTCGCCGCGTAGGTGCCCTCGAAGCGCGGCCGGGCCGGTGGCGCGGATACGGCTGCGGGCGCCTCCGCCGGGGCGGTGGTGGCCGGCGCATCGGTGGCGGCGGGTTGGCAGGCGGCCAGTGCCAGCAAGCTACCCACTATGGGCAGAACAATAGATTTCATGCCCCAAAGAAAGCGCGTTTATTCCCCGGGCTTGAGCCGTTGGAAGGCGTTGTTGAGCACCTCGGCCCAGGTGGGGTGGGCAATAATCATGTCCACGAGCTGCGGGTAGCGCAGGCCGCCCGCCATTGCCAACTGAAACATGGTCATAATCTCGCCGCCCTGCTCGCAGAATACACTGGCCCCCAGAATACGGTCGTCGTCGCCCACCAGCACTTCCACGAAGCCCTCGGTGAGACCCGTCTCGTTGGCCCGGCCGATGTTGCGGGCCGGCAGCCGGCTCACCCGGAAGGGGATTTTCTGCTCCCGCGCCTGGTTTTTGGAGAGGCCGATGCGGCCCAGTTGCGGCTCGGTGAACACCACGTAGGGCAGGGGGCGGCCCTCGGCCGAGCGCTGCTTGCCGTGCAAAATGGCGTCGCGCACGATGCGGTAATCGTCGTAGCTGATGTGCGTAAACTGCGGGCCGCCCTTCACGTCGCCCAGCGCATACACGCCGCGCTGGGCGGTTTGCAGGTGCTCGTTTACCTGGATGTAACCTTTTTTGTCAAGTTCGATGGCCGTGTGCTCCAAGCCCAGGTCGGCGGTGTGGGGCACGCGGCCGGTGGCCACCAGCAGGTGCGAGCCGCGCAGGTGGCGCGGGCCGTCTTTGGTTTCGACGGTGAGCGTGATTTGCTCGTCGGTGCCGCGCGTCACGCGGCGCACCTGGGCGCTTAACACCAGCTCGATGCCCTCGGCTTCGAGCAGTTCCTGCAGCGGCTTGCTCACGTCGGCATCCTCGCGGGCCATGAGGCGCGGCTTGGTGTCGATGATGCTGACGCGGCAGCCCAGCCGCCGCATCATCTGCCCAAACTCGACGCCGATGTAGCTGCCGCCCATGATGAGCAGGTGCTTCGGCTGCTCCGTCAGGGTCAGCAGCAGCGAGTCGCTGGTGAGGTAGCCGCTGCCTTCGAGGCCCTCGATGTCGGGCACGGCCGGCCCGGTGCCCGTATTGATGAACACCAGCGGGGCCGTCACCAGCTCTTCGCCGCCGCCGTGCAGCGCCACCGCCAGCGTGTGCGGCGCCGTGAAGCGCGCCCAGCCGCGCAGCAGCGTGATGCCGTCGCGGTCCTTGGTGAGCTTGCGCTCGATGCTGTTGCGCGAGTTCTGCCGCAGCCGGTGCATCCGTTCAATCACGGCCGCGAAATCGACCTGCCACTGGCCTGGCTCGATGCCCAGCTCGCCGGCCGTCCGCACATGGTGCGCCCGCTGCGCCGAGGCCAGCAGCGCCTTGGTCGGCGCGCAGCCGTAGTTGAGGCAGGAGCCCCCCAGCGAGGCACTTTCGATGATGGCCACCCGGCGGCCGGCATCGGCCAGCGCGTAAGCCAGCGGCGTGCCGGCCTGGCCAGAACCGATAATGAGGGCATCGAAGGAAGTAGCGGGCATAAGGAGGAGGTTAGGGAGTAGCCTGCATACGGTAGGGGAGGGCGAAGCGGCTGTTTGCGGACGCAAAAAGAACGTCATCCTGAGCGCAGCGAAAGGACCTCGTCCGCGCCGTTAGGGTAGTAATTGTTTTCTTTTGAACGATTGGAAATACTACCACAGCGAAACGGGCGAGGTCCTTTCGCCTCCCTGCGGTCAGCTCAGGATGATGTTCTTTTTGCCCGCTCATCCGTTATTCAGCCACCATCCCTCCCGACCTTTGCCCCTATGAAGCTCCCGTTGCGCCTGCTGTTGCTCCTGCTACCCCTGCTCACGGGCTGCGCCTCGCTCTACTTCCCGCCGCCGCCGCACGCCCCCATGCTCACCCAGAAAGGCGAATTCTACGGCAGCCTCAGCACCAACCAGCACACCAACTTCGCCCTGCAGGGTGCCTACGCCTTCACCAACCACCTGGCCGCCGCCGGCACCTTCTCCTCGCTGCACCGCCAGAAGTCCGACCGCACCGAAGACATCGACTTCGGCGAAGCCAGCCTCGGCTACTTCACCCGCCTGCGCGATGGCCGGGTGCTCGAAGTGTACGGCGGGGCCGGCGGCGGCCATACCCGCCGCCTTGAGCGCGACGAAGCCCAGCGCACCACCCGCACCCTCGACGGCGACCTTGCCAAGGTCTTCGCCCAGGTCAACTTCGCCCGCAAAAAGCAGAAAACCCTGCGCATTTTCCGCCATGACTTTCCGCTCACCTACGGCGCGGCTCTGCGCCTGAGCTACCTGCGGCTGCACGATTTCCGCATCGACGGCCAGCTGCAGCCCGGCATCGGCAACATGTTTTTCGAGCCCATCACCTTCACCCGCACGCAGCTCGTGGGCCCGGTGCAGCTGCAATTAATGAGCGGCCAGATTATCGGCTTCCACAAAAACAACTACCTGAAGGCGGCCAACTCGGTATTTCAGTTGGGGCTGGTGATTAACCTGGGCGAGGGGAAAGCGGGGTTTTAGGTTGTCGGAATACCGCTGCAAAGCAGCTAGCGGAAATGTCGGAAAAAGGGAGACCTAAGCCGCTGGTGACAAGCGCACGGCTTTGAAAAATAGCCGGTAAGTAAAGTCTCTGAATTAAAAAGATGGGTTTGGCGGCAGCGGCAGTGGCGCGGTATTTCGGTTCGAATTACCAACGCCCGCCGAATGAACCGACTCTTTACCCGCCTGCTGAGCGCCAGCAGTCTGCTGCTGGCCTGCGCCGCCTGCTCCATCTACACGCCCATGACGCCGCACGCGCCCATCATCCGGGCCCAGGGCGAAGGTGAGGTCAGCTTTCAGCTGCAAGGCACCGGCCGGGCCGAGCTCCAGGCTGCCTACTCGCCTTGCAAAAGCCTGCTGCTGCTAGCCGCCGCCACCGGCCGCCCGAAGCTGTTTACTGACTCTGCAGCTATCGACCCCGGCGACGGCCTCCGCACGCTGCAATACGAGGTAGGCGCGGGTACTTATTTTCCGATGGGGGAGCGCTGGAGCGGCCAGCTGATTGGCGGCTTCGGGGCGGCCCAGGTAGAGCGCACCGTTTCGGAGTTCGGCATCTTTCTGGCCTTCAGTAATAATTACAATGCCCGCTACCAGAAATATTTTGGGCAAATCAGCTTTAATAAGCAATTGCACCGGCATGGTATGGGTTTCGGCTACCGGCTGGCGCTGATAGATTTCAGCGAACTCAGTGCGCAGAATCGCCAGGGCGATTACACGCTGTACCCGCTTCCGCTCGATAGCCAATTGCGGCACGAGTTATTTTACTCTTATCGGCGCTGGCTGGGCCGGGAGCTGGCCGAGAGTCACTGGTACTTGCAAGCGGGCGGCGGGCTTTCTTTCTGCCTGCCCGGCCGCACCGACCCCGTGCCTTACGACGATGTGGACTTCCGGGCCCGGTTCAATCGGGGAGGGGTAGTAGGCATCGGCTACTCACTACAGAAGCACTAAGCCGTTTTCCAGTAACTTGCTAGCCGTATCAATCCCAGCCATCCTTCTGATGCCTTCCCGCTACCCCAAAGGTTTTTATCGTTTTTCAGGGTTGGTGGCCAGTGTCGGCCTCCTCGGCGGCTGCGCCGTATACGCGCCCACCGTGCCCGCCACCCCGGTACTGGAAAAAGGCCAGGTCGAAGCCAGCCTGAGCTTACGTATGCTCATTGCGCCCGAGGCCACCGTGGCCTGGGCTCCTACCTCGCATCTGCTGGTAGTGGGCGAGGGGGCCATGCAGGGCAGCGATGGCAGCTATACCACCCAGGGCCAGACCATCACCTACAAAGACTACCACCGGCAGGGAGGGCTGGGGCTGGGCTACTACCGCGCCCCCACGGCTACGTCGGCGGCCTACCTGGCGGCGGTGGGCGGCGTGGGCTTTGCCAGCACCCGCCTGCACGCCGAAGACGTGGAAGTAGCCTCGCCCTGGCTGCCCTTCCCGTTTCCGGTGTATGCCGGCGAATACCAGGCCAGCTACCGGCGCTACTACGGGCAGGTGTACGCCGCCTGGCCCCACCCCGAGCGCCGCGTCATGGCGGGCGTTTCGCTGCGGGGCACGGTGGTCGACTACTCAAGCCTGACCCTCAACGACAGCTCCTTCACCGCTACCAACCGCGCCTTTCTGGAGCCCTCGGCTTTCGTGCGCTTTGGTCGGGGACCACTGAAATTCCAGCTCACGGGTGGCTTCTCGCTGCCCCTCACCGGCAACCGCAACGACCCCTCCGACAAGCGCACGGCCCCTACCTCATTTCTGTTTAGCGGCGGCCTGGTATTCCGCCCCGATTTGCTCAAAAAGCGGTAGCAGCGGCCACAAAAAAAGCCCTGGCTTGCGCCAGGGCTTTTGTATTATCAGGCGAACAACAACAACAATTACTTGCTGCCCAGCACGCGCAGCATCGTTTCGCCAATCTCGGCCGGCGAATCCACCACGTGGATGCCGCACTCACGCATGATGGCCATTTTGGCCGCGGCGGTATCATCCGCGCCGCCCACAATGGCACCGGCGTGGCCCATGCGGCGGCCGGGAGGCGCCGTCTGGCCGGCGATGAAGCCTACCACGGGCTTCTTGTTGCCGGTTTCCTTAATCCAACGAGCCGCTTCGGCTTCCATGCCACCGCCGATTTCGCCAATCATCACGATGCCTTCCGTCTCGGGGTCGTTCATGAGCAGCTCCACCGCCTGCTTGGTGGTGGTGCCGATGATGGGGTCGCCGCCGATGCCGATGGCCGTGGTCTGGCCCAGGCCGGCTTTGGTGAGCTGGTCCACGGCTTCGTAAGTCAGCGTGCCCGATTTCGACACGATGCCCACGCGGCCCTTGGTGAAGATAAAGCCGGGCATGATGCCCACTTTGCACTCGCCGGCCGTCATCACGCCGGGGCAGTTCGGGCCAATCATCGTCAGGCCCGGACGGTCCTTCAGGTAGTGCTTCACGGCAATCATGTCCTTGGTCGGGATGCCCTCCGTGATGGTCACAATCACCTTGATGCCCGCGTCGGCCGCTTCCATGATGGCGTCGGCCGCGAAAGCCGGGGGCACGAAAATGATGCTGGTGTCGGCCTGCGTGGCGGCCACGGCATCGGCCACGGTGTTGAACACCGGGCGGTCGAGGTGTTGGGTGCCGCCTTTGCCGGGGGTCACGCCGCCCACCACGTTGGTGCCGTACTCAATCATCTGGCCGGCGTGGAACGAACCTTCCGAGCCGGTGAAGCCCTGCACGATAACCTTGGAATCTTTATTAACCAGAACGCTCATTCTTGGGTGTTTTTGGGGTGAAGAAGGGGAGGGGCCAGCCCGAAGGGCCGTACCGCCCGCAAAAGTAGGGCTTTTTGGGGGGAGGGCAAGGCGGCATGGGATAATACCAGAGCTGTCATGCTGAGCGCAGCGAAGCATACTCTCACGTCCGAACGATTGAATTACTGCGTCGTGCTGGCGTGATAAGATGCTTCGCTGCGCTCAGCATGACAAGAGGCACCCCGCCAAAACCCGTACCTTTGTCTTCCATTCCCATCCTGCAACTCATTTTCCGCTTCCGCATTCGCACATGTACCACAATCACATCATTGAGGCCGTCGGCCATACTCCCCTCGTCAAGCTCAATAAAGTCACCGACGGCATCAAGGGCACGGTGCTGGCCAAAGTGGAGTATTTCAACCCCGGCAACTCGGTGAAGGACCGCATGGCCATCCGCATGATTGAGGATGCCGAAAAAGCGGGTCTGCTCAAGCCCGGCGGCACCATCATCGAAGGTACCAGCGGCAACACCGGTATGGGCCTGGCCCTGGCCGCCATCGCCAAAGGCTACAATACCATCTTCGTGATGAGCGACAAGCAGAGCAAGGAAAAGCAGGACATCCTGCGCGCCGTGGGCGCCCAGGTGGTGGTCTGCCCCGTGGATGTAGCGCCCGAAGACCCGCGCAGCTACTACTCCGTAGCCAAGCGCCTGAGCGAGGAAACTCCCAATTCCTACTACCCCAACCAGTACGACAACCTCTCGAACGCCGCCGCCCACTACGCCACCACCGGCCCCGAAATCTGGACCGGCACCGAGGGCAAAATCACCCACTACGCCGCCGGCGTGGGCACGGGCGGCACTATCTGCGGGGCCAGCAAGTACCTCAAGGAGCAAAACCCGAACATCGTGACGGTGGGCCTCGACACCTATGGCTCGGTGTTCAAAAAGTATAAAGAAACCGGGATTTTCGACCACAACGAAATCTACCCTTACAAGACCGAAGGCATCGGCGAAGACATTCTGCCCAAGAATGTGGACTTCGACCAGATTGACCTGTTCATCAAAGTGCGCGACGAGGACGCGGCCGTGATGACGCGCCGTCTGGCCAAGGAAGAAGGCCTTTTTGTGGGCTGGAGCTGCGGTTCGGCCGTTTTCGGGGCGCTGGAATATGCCCGCGAGCATTTGAAAGAAGATGACACGATGGTCATCATCCTGCCCGACCACGGCACGCGCTACCTGGGCAAAATCTACAACGACGATTGGATGCGTGCCCAGGGTTGGCTCTAAGCCAAACTTTGGGGAATTGTAAATTCCTTAGTAATTTCGTAGTCAACGCCACCCATAATCTATTCCGGTGCTATGTCAGCAAGCTTAAATCATATTGTGCTGGTGGATGATAACGAAACCACGAGTTTCCTTAACAACCGCCTGTTGGGCCGGCTGGGCGTGGCCGAGCAGGTTAGCACTTTTTCGCGGGCCGACGAGGCCTTTGAGCAAATCTGGGGCGAGCACGGCGCCGATGCCGCGCCCAAGCCCGATTTGGTGTTCGTGGATTTGAAAATGCCCGGCGTATCCGGCTTCGAATTCCTACAGCTCTACAGCGCCCTGCCCAAGCCCGTGCAGGAGCAAACCGTGATGGCCGTGCTCACCACCTCCATGCACAGCGCCGACACCGCCCGCGTGGCCGAGTACCCCAACGTAGAATACCTGACCAAGCCGCTGACCGAAGAAAAGATGCAGAAACTGCTGGAAAAGCGGTTTCAGTCGGCCGCGTAAGCAGAAATAACAAAAACATAAAGCGCCCCGGCTAGTGATAGTCGGGGCGCTTTTTTATGTGCTGTCATGCTGAACGCAGTGAAGCATCCTATCGCGGTCGAACAAAATCGCTGTGCCGTGAGAGGATGCTTCACTGCGTTCAGCATGACAGTTCTGGTGTCAGCACAGTCTTGTAGGTTATTACACGAACCGAAACGCCTCCCCATCAAACAAGCCCTTGTCGCTAAGCTTAAGGCTGGGAATCACCAGCAAGGCCATAAATGACAGCGTCATAAACGGCGCTTCCAGTGGCGAGCCCAACTGCTTCGCCAGCGCATCCACGGCCGTGTAAGCGGCTGCCACTTGGGTTCCTTCCTGGTCTGACATAAGGCCCGCCACGGGCAGCGGCAGCAGTAATTCCGTGCCATCAGCCCCCACGGCCGCCAGCCCGCCTTTGGCCTCAATCACCAGATTCACGGCCCGGGCCAGACTCGCATCGTCGCAGCCTACGGCGGTGATATTGTGTGAGTCGTGTCCCACACTACTGGCCAGTGCGCCATGTTTCAGGCCGAAGCCGCGGATGAAGGCTACGGCGGGCGGCACGCCCGGCTGGTAGCGATTGACGACGGTGAGTTTGAGAATATCCTGGGCCGCGTCGGGCACCAGCAGGCCGTTTTCGGCAGGCACCGGCAGGTTGAGGCGGGCGGTAATGAGCTGGCCGTCGAAGCATTCGATGACGGGTAGCATGGACTGTTGGCCGGTGGCGGGTAGTGCAAAATCAGCCGCTGTGAAGGGTTGGGCATGGAAGTTGTTGACCACCTCGATGGATGTAGCGGGCAGCCGCGACTGGCCGTTTTCGGCCACCAGCTCGCCATTCAAATAGGTTTGCAGCACTTGGAAATCCTGCAAACCCCGGACGACGATAAAATCCGCCGGGTCACCGACTTGCAGCAGGCCGACGGGCAGACGGTAGTGATGCACGGGATTGACGCAGGCTACGCGCAACACACTGAATACGTCCTGGCCGAGGGCCACGGCGCGCTGCACCAGCTGGTTGATGTGGCCCAGCACCAGCGTATCGGGGTGCTTGTCGTCGGAGCAGAACATCAGGTTGGGGTAGTGCTGGGGCAGCAGCTCGATAAGGGCGGCGAAATTGCGGGCCGCCGAGCCCTCGCGAATGAGGATTTTCATGCCCACGGCCAGCTTGTCGCGGGCCTCATCGGCGGTGAAGCACTCGTGGTCGGTGCTGATGCCGGCGCTGGCGTAGCGGGCGGCATCGGTGCCGCGCAGGCCGGGGGCGTGGCCGTCGACGGGGCGGCCGGCCTGCTGGGCCAGGGCAATTTTCTGCATTACATCGGCGTCGCGGTGCAGCACGCCGGGCCAGTTCATCATCTCGGCCAGGTAGCCGATTTTGGGGTTTTCGAACAGCCTTTCGATGTCGGCAGCCGTGATTTCGGCCCCGGCCGTCTCGAACGGCGTGGCCGGTACGCAGCTCGGCGCGCCGAAGCAGAACTTGAAGGGCGAGTGAGCCGCGTTTTCGAGCATGTACTCCACGCCCGCCACACCCAGCACGTTGCCGATTTCGTGCGGGTCGCTTACGGTGGCCACGGTGCCGTGCGTCACGGCCAGGCGGGCAAATTCGCTGGGCACCAGCAATGAGCTTTCGACGTGCACATGGGCATCGACGAAACCGGGCAGGGCGTAGGGGAGGGCCGGGTCGATTGCGGCCGCGCTGGTGGGCGTGATAGATGCGATATGGCCATCGACCACGCTAATGGTGGCGGGCTGGATGGAACGGGCAAAGATGTCGACAACGTTGGCCGTGAGAGTAAAAGAGGCGGGCATGGGCGCGGAAGTGAGGCAATAAAACCGGCCCCGGGCCGGTTACAGGCCCGCAAAGAACTTATATTTGAGCAAACAAACCCCCGTGGTCGTGAAAAAGATGGTGTCCGTGTTGCTGCTGCTGGCGGTGATATTCGGGGTAGCAGCCAGCAGCGGCTGCGCCCGCCGCACAAGCCTGCAGAAGAAAACCAAGATGTACAAGCGCCGCGCCGCGCACGGCAATGCGCCGTGTCCGTGCGATTCGCATTAGTTCTGCTTTTATGTTGCGTGTAAGCCTACTCGCCTTGCTGCTGGCGCTACCGCTGTTCGGCTCCGCCAAGCCCAAGCCGACGCCCATCGTGTACCAGGAAGGGCGCTACCGCCTGGCCAACGGCCAGCAATTGCGCGGCCGGCTCTGCCTGGTGAGCGACAACGACCTGCTGATAGCCGCTACCGACACCACCCCGGCGAAAAAGCTCGCCGCCGCCGAGGTCCGCAACTTTGTGATTGGCGCCGACTCGTTTGCCACGCTCCGCAACTACGACGTGGTGGTGAACGGCGTGGTGACGCACTACACCCACGGCATGATGCAGGTGTGCCCGGCCGGCGCGGGCCTGGAAGTGTACCGCGTGCAGGGCGTGATGGAAGTGCTGCGCGGCGTGCAGGACCCGGCCATGAAGTACGTACTCCGGGGCATTTCGGGCGGCGCGGCCGGCATTGCCACCGGGGCCCTTCTCGATAACCTGAATGACGCCCCCAACGGTTATTTTAAGGAAGAGCTGGTGACCTTGTACCTGTTGCGGCCGGCCAATGCGGCGCCGCTGCTCACGCTCCAGCCCAATACCAGTGAGGCCCGTAAGCACCTGAAGCTGGCAATGGCCGGCGATGAAGTGCTGACCAAAAAACTGCGTAATGCCATTATGAGCGAAGAGGGAATTGCCAAGCTCCTCGCCGAATACGCTACCCGCCATCCCCGCTAACTTATGCCCGATTCTCCCCAAGTAGTCGCCCTGCAAACCGCCGCCGAGCAGGTGCGCCAGCAGCTCAACCTCCCCGCCTTCAACGCCGATGCCGTCACGCACCTCGCCCGCTTCATCGAGGTGCAGCGCGCGGAGCTGCCCGCCGCCGAGCGCGAGGGCGTGGTAATGGCGCTGGGCTGTTTTCTGGGGCAGTGCCTGGTGCAGACCTACCGGGGCGAGTGGGCCGCCGGGCGCGACGGCACCACCGGCGTGGGCATCGCGAACCGATTTTTTTTCAATCCTTTCCAACTGGTGAATACTCAGCTGAATGAGGGCGAAAGCGCGTCCGTTGCCACGTTTTTTGCCTCGGTTCCGGCGCGGCTGGCGGCCCCACCCGCCGCTCGTAAGGGCTGGATTTCGTAATCTTGCGGGGCCAATGGCCGTTCCCGCGTCGTTATATGAAACCACTCGTTATCGCCATTGACGGCTACTCTTCGTGCGGTAAAAGCACGACAGCCAAAGCCGTAGCTGCCGCCCTGCATTACGCTTACGTCGACACTGGCGCCATGTACCGCGGCGTCACGCTGTATCTGCTCGAAGCCGGCATTGCCTTCGATGATATGGCGGCTATCGAGCAGGCTTTGCACGACATTCACATCAGCTTTAAGCGCCACCGCACCACCGGGCGCAATGAGCTGTGCCTGAACGGTAAGATTCGCGAAGACGACATTCGTCAAATGCGCATTTCCAACCTCGTAAGCGAGGTGTCGGGCATTCCGATGGTGCGGCACGCCATGGTGGCGCAGCAGCAGCGCATGGGCCGCAAGCGCGGTGTGGTGATGGATGGGCGCGACATCGGCACTACCGTTTTTCCCGATGCGGAGGTGAAGGTATTTATGACGGCCGAAGTGGAAATCCGGGCCCGCCGCCGGCAGGAAGAGCTGGCCGCCAAGGGCGAGCACGTGGAGCTGGTTGATATTATCGAAAACCTGCGCAAGCGCGATTACCTCGACTCGACCCGCACCGAGAGCCCATTGCGCCGGGCTGCGGATGCGGTATTGCTGGATACCACGCACATTACCATCAGCGAGCAGGTCGATTTTGTGCTCGACCGGGCCTCATCGGCGCTTTTTGCCACGTATGGCGCGTGGGCGGGCAAGACCAGCGCCTGAACATTTTCGTACCTTTGCAACCCGGCGCACAGGCCCGGTGTTGACGTAGGAACATGAAGGTCACGATTGATAAGAATTCCGGTTACTGCTTCGGCGTCGAGTTTGCCATTCAGATGGCCGAGGACGAGCTGGCGCACGAAAACACGCTGTATTGCCTCGGCGATATCGTGCACAACCGCATGGAGGTGGAGCGCTTGCACCAGCAGGGCCTGCGTATCATCGACCGCGAGCAGCTGGCCGAAATTCACGACTCGAAGGTGCTCATCCGGGCCCACGGCGAGCCGCCCGAAACCTACCAGCTGGCCCTGCGCAACAACCTGGAGCTGATTGACGCCTCCTGCCCGGTGGTGCTGAAGCTGCAAAACCGCGTGAAGCACGCCTTCGACGCAACCACGCGCCAGGATGGCCAGATTGTCATTTACGGCCAGCCCGGTCACGCCGAAGTAGCGGGCCTCACCGGCCAGACCGGCAACCGTGCCATCATCGTGATGAACGAGGCCGACCTCGACCAGATTGACTTCGCGCGGCCCGTCACGCTCTTCAGCCAGACCACCAAAAGCACGGCCGGCTTCTATAAAATGAAGGCGCTGATTGAGGCTCGCATCGCCGCCGCCGGCGGCGATTTGCAGAGCTTCGACGCCAACGACAGCATCTGCCGGCAGGTGAGCAACCGCGAGCCGCAGCTGGCCCGGTTTGCCGTAGAGCACGATGTTATCGTGTTCGTGAGCGGGCGCAAAAGCTCTAACGGCAAGGCGCTGTTCACGGTAGTGCAGCAGCATAATTCGCGCAGCTACTTCGTGGAAAACGAGGCCGAAGTGGAGGACGAATGGTTTGTGGGCGCCGAAACCGTGGGTATCTGCGGGGCCACCAGCACGCCGCTGTGGCTGATGCGCCAGGTGCAGGAGCGCATTGAGGCGGTGGACGTAGTGCTGGGCTAGAACGACAATTCCCCTCCTTGGAAAGGAGGGGATGTTTTGCCGCAGGCAAAACGGGGGTGGTTCGCCCGGTCGCGCCGCCTGGGCTTTTGTTGCTTCGGATAAAGAATTACTGCGTCGTTCGGGTATTGTTCTGACGGCGCGAGCGGGCGAACCACCCCCGTTCGCTGCTCAGCGCAGCTCACATCCCCTCCTTTCCAAGGAGGGGAGCTTTGTTCTCACTTCTTCTTCAGCATCCGCCGATATACCCGCGCAATGGCCGGCTGCGGCAGGTGCAGCACGTACATCGTATGCACCACAAGGTGCGTAAACTCGGTGCGTACTACCCCGTGCTGCAGATACTTGCGGGCCGAGGTGACGACGCTCTGCGGCAGCACCACGAAGCGGGCGAGGCGCTTGATGCGGTCGACTATTTCGACGTCTTCCATCAGCAGCAGCTGCTCGTTGAAGGGACCGAGGCGGCGGAAGAGGCGGGCTTGCACAAAGAGGCTTTGGTCGCCGAACTGAAAGTGGGGGGCGTTGAAGCGCGAGGCCCAGCTGCTGGTGCGCAGCACCCAGTGCCGCACGTTGAAGCGCAGGCGAAAGCAGCCGCTGCGGAACCCGGCCGCCAGGGCGCGGCGGATGATGTGGCCGAAATTGGCGGGTGGCAGCGTGTCGGCGTGCAGGAAGTAGAGCACTTCGCCACGGGCGTTTTCGGCGCCGTGGTTGAGCTGGGCGGCGCGACCCCGGCGCGGGGCCAGCAGCAGTTGGGCCCCGTGGGTGTGGGCGATGGCGGCAGTGCCATCGGTGCTGCCGCCGTCGCAGACCAGGATTTCGCAGGCGATGCCGGTGCCGATGTTGGCCACCAGGTGGGGCAGGGTGGTCGTCAGAGCCTCGGCTTCGTTGAGCGCGGGGATGATGATGGAGAGGTAGGGCGCGGGGGCTAGGGTCGGGTCCATACGTCGGAGAGGATAACAATGACCATGAACGAAATAAACAACGCTTTGTAGGTGATGGAGCGGCGGCGGCTGCGCACGGGCTTTGGGCCGCCCCACCAGCGGAAACCACCCAGCGCGGCGAAAATAGCCAATACCAGCAGGTAAAAGCCGACGTCAAGGATGTCGAAAGTGCCGTCGGTGATGTGCAGGAGTTGCAGCAGTTCGATACCCAGGGCCATGCCCAGCGGCAGCAAACTGAGCAGGCGGCTGCGCGAGAACGAGCCGAACCACAGGAAGGCGTACATCCAGAGCGCGCCGGGCAGATTGTATACCAGCCACTGGCCGTAGCGCAGCCGCCACATGGGCGGCTCGATGGCCAGTAGTGAATAAATCAGCTTATTGACGATGGTGTCGGGCGAGCGAAACAGCACGTAAATCACCAGCGCCACCATCAGCGGCAGCAGGCAGGTAAACAAAAGCTGACGTTTGCTTTTCATGCCAGGGGCCGGGGTTTGGTGATTTGCACGATGCTCCAGTAGCCAGGTTTGAGGGTGGTTATTTCGGGGTGCTGCAGGCCGGCGGTGAGGGCGCTGAGCGGGAAGTAATTCCGGAAGCCCAGAATTTTGCCGATGGGCGTCAGCAGTCGGTCGGCCAGCCGGAGCGGGCCGTGGGCGGGCGTGAAATGGTTGAGCAGGTAGAGCCGGCCGCCGGGCCGCAAGGCTTCGTAATAGGCCTGTAATAGCTGCGCGGGCTCCTGCACCACTGAGAGCACGCTGCAAAAAACAATCTGCTCATAGTCAGCGGCCCGACTGGCGTAATCCTCGGCCGAAGCTTCCTGCAAGTCAAGCGGCAGCGTGGTAAATTGGGCGGATTTTTCCCGCGCCGCCTGCAGCATCGGCGCCGAGCAGTCGATGGCCGTGACGTGCTTGCGCTGCGCATTATAAAACGGCAGCGAGATGCCCGTGCCCACGCCTACCTCCAGCACGCGCCGGCCAGGCTGGGCATTGACGGCTGCCACCAGCTGGCGCACCAGCGGCTGGTAGAAGCGCCGCAGCGCCAGGTCGTACACCCGGGCAAAGAGGAAATAACGCAGGTTATTCAGCCGGGTGCTCATGCGGCAGTAAGGGAAGCAAAGGGCGTACGACGAGGCAAGATAGGCGCTGGGCGGCGGCTGGCCGGGGCCGCCGGTTTTGCCGTACCTTTAAACAACCGCTAACGGCCTGCTCCTATGAAAGCCTACGCCCACCTAAACCCACCTGCCGCTGCTACGCCCGCCCCCCAAAGCTGGTGGCGCCGGGCTCGCTACAACACCGCCGGCCTCATTAGCATCATCCGGGGCGATATTATGCACAACACCCTGGGCGCCTACCACGTGCTGCGCCTGTGGCATGTGCAGAAACTCACGGCCGGCCTGGTGAGCAAAACCCACCCCTGGGCCACTGGCCTCAACCCCGACACCGCCGCCCCGGTGTGGCCGCAAAACGTGGTGTTTCGGACCGCGCCCACGCCGGGGCTCGACTGCGAGGCCGACGAGGTAATTCTGCGCAAGGTGGGCAATTTCCTGGCCGACATGGTGAAAAAGTCGGCTCAGCTGCCCGAGATTCCGCATGGGCCGGAGCGGCGCATGCCCCACGTGGTGAACTACCTGCACGGCTCGGTGCACTACAATGGCCTGTGGCTGCTGTTCAACGACTTTGTGGAGGCCAAGCAGCTGTTTTCGGACCCGACGTTCCGGCGGGAGTTCCGGCGGGTGGTGCGGCAGGAAAAGCGTGAAGTGACCCTGATTTTCCGCGAGCGCAAGTACAGCCCGCTGGAGTACGCCTACTTTTCGGGCTTCATCATGGCCAATCTGCCGTGGTTTGCCAACGTGAACGGGCCGGGCAAAAAGGTCATGTGGGGCAACCCTTCACCTTACCCGGCCATGAACATCATCAACGGCAGCTGGGTGCGCGACGTGGAGCGGCTGCGGCGCGGGCGGCCCGGCTTCCAGCGCCCACCAGTGCAGGCCGAACAGTATTTCACCGGCAGCTACGGGCGGCCGGTGCAGCCGTACTACTTCTCGGAGCGGCTGGTGGCCTACGTGGAGAATGAGTGGGTGCGCCGGCGCGGCTTTGATGCGGGCTTGTTCTTCATCAACCGCAAGAAAATTGACCCGCGCATTTATGAGAAATACCTGGCCGACAAGGCCACGCTGAACGAGCGACATACGCTGGTGCCGAGCCCGTTTAAGAAGAAGTAGGGGAGTGGTAGTACGAATTCCGCGTAGCGGTTCGTGCTACCACTTTGTCGTTTGGTGCGGTTGTGCGGTCATAACAACGTCAGAGTGGTAGTACGAACCGCTGCGCGGAATTCGCCCGACCACTTCGCCCATTTACGCCAACTCCCGCTCGTAAATTCGCCGGCTTTCATCGTCAAACACCACGAACTCCACCACCTGCGGAAACTCATTCTCGCTCAGAAACTGCCGCACCTCGCGCACCGCAATGGCGGCGGCTTCTTTTTTGGGATAACCGTAGATGCCGGTGCTGATACCGGGAAAGGCGACGCTCTCCGACTGCCGGCCCGCTGCGATTTTCAAGCAACTCTGATAACAAGAAGCTAATTCCTCTGCCTCATGCTGATGGCCGCCGTGCCAGACTGGACCTGCCGTGTGAATAACGACTTTTGCTGGTAGTTTCCCTCCGGTAGTGGCAACAGCTTTGCCCGTTGGCAGGCCTAAAGGGTATAGTCGTTCGCGCAGATGCCGGCACTCCTCCAGAATCTGGGGGCCGCCGGCGCGGTGGATGGCCCCATCGACGCCGCCCCCGCCGAGCAGGCTGGAATTGGCGGCATTGACGATGGCCGTGACCGGGCGGCTGGTAATGTCGCCCTGCACGAGGCGCAGGCGGGAATCGGGAGGAATGGGCATAAGAGGCGGACGCTTAGGGAGCGGTTTTCGGCGTTTCAGCCAGAAAAGTTGCGGCTTGGGTAACGGGAATTTGCGGCCGGGGGGTGAAAAAGTGCTGTTTTACATCATCAACCACCACAAAATACCTCTCTTATGGAACCCACGAACCTCATCCCCGCCCGCGACCCGCAACTCTGGCAACTGGCCAAAAGCCGCGCCCGCTTCAAGTCGCACCTGTTTACGTACCTCGCGGTGAATGCCCTGCTGTGGCTTATCTGGGGCGTGACCGACCACGGGCACTACGACCCTCTGCCCTGGCCGGTATGGTCTACCGTATTCTGGGGCATCGGGCTGTTTTTTCAGGGCGTGCGCACCTACGGCGGCTGGAACAAACAGAGCTTGGCCGAGCGCGAATACGAGCGGCTGACGCGGGAGCGGCAAGGATAGCGCGTTGCACCCTGGCTGCTGGTACGCGCTGTGCACTAAACGGCGGTCAGGCTGACTATTGTGTAACCTTGCCTGTCCCGCCCCGGTTAGCAGGCCATGAATACTTTCCGACTGCTGGCCGCCCTCGGCCTGCCCACGCTGGCGCTGGCCGCTGCCGTGGCCGCCCGCCCTGCACCCACCGCCCCCGTGGCCGACGCCAACCTAGCCAAAATCAAGCTGCCGGCAGGCTTCCGCATCAGCTACTTCGCGCAGGGCGTGAGCGGCGCCCGCGAACTGGCCGTGGGGGCCAACGGCACGGTGTACGTGGGCTCGAAGGAGCAGGGCAAGGTGTATGCGCTGCCCGATAAAAACCACGACGGCAAGGCCGATGAGGTCATCGTCATCGCCAAAGGCCTCAACAGCCCCAACGGCGTGGCCCTGCGCCAGGGCAGCCTTTACGTGGCCGAAATCAACCGCATTATTCGCTTCGATAACATCGCGGCGAACCTGAAAAAGGCCCCGAAGCCCAGCGTGGTGTACGACAAGCTACCCGCCGACGAGTGGCATGGCTGGCGCTATATTGCTTTTGGTCCGGATGGGCTGCTCTACGTGCCCGTGGGCGCGCCCTGCAACTCCTGCCAGCCCAAAAAGCCGGTGTACGCCACCATCAACCGATTGAAGGCTGACGGCACGGGCTTCCAGAACTACGCCAGGGGCGTACGCAATACGGTTGGTTTCGACTGGCACCCCGTCACGAAAGAGCTGTGGTTTACTGACAACGGCCGCGACAATATGGGCGACGACCAGCCCGCCGACGAGCTCAACCGGGCGCCCAAGGCCGGGTTACACTTTGGCTTCCCGCACTACTTCGCTGGCGACGTGCCCGACCCGGATTTTGGCCCCGGGCAGTCGGCCGACAACTTCGTGAAGCCCGCCCGCAAGCTGGGCCCGCACGTGGCCGCGCTGGGCATGAAGTTCTACACCGGCAAGCAATTCCCGGCCGCCTACCGCAACCAGATTCTTATCCCCGAGCACGGCTCCTGGAACCGCAGCAGCAAAAGCGGTTACCGCATTATGCTGGTGAAGCTCGACGCCACCGGCACCAAAGCCCTGAGCTACGAGCCCTTTGCTGAAGGCTGGCTACAGGGCCAGCAGCCCTGGGGCCGCCCCGTGTGCCTGCTGGTGCTGCCCGACGGCTCGCTGCTGGTGAGCGACGACCAGAACGACGCCGTGTACCGGATTTCGTACGGCGGCTAGGGCAGCGAAAAGAACGAAAACTCCCCTCCTCAGAAGAGGAGGGGATGTTTTTGCGCAGCAAAAACGGGGGTGGTTGAAGTCGTGCGCGCCGCCTGGGCAGCTCCGGCGCGCCCCAACCCACAACCCTTGATGCTCCGCCGATTACGAGACGCTGCTGGTGCTGTCTACCACCGGGCAGGCGCTAGCGGGCTTTGCGCCCGGCGCCTCATCGCCCGGCGCTACCTCTACGCGGCCGATTCGTGCCTGACGCTGCGGGTGGAAGGGCCGCGCTAAAAGCCCGTGCCGCTACTGCCAGCACCAATGTGGATACTGATGCCACCAATGCAGCTGGCACTGTCAGTAATACGCCTGATGGAATAACCAATACGGCTGCTGGCACAACCATTACGTTTAGTGCTGGCGCCGATGTGGCTATTTGTGCATTCAATTTGGCCGCTAGTACCGCCTAAATTGATAATGAGGCCACCAAAGTTGCTATGCACGTAGCTGATACAGCGAATAAAGTAACCAATAAGGCTGTTATTGCCAGTGATTGGGTGACTCATGTAGCCAATATGTATAATTAATACATTAATACCGCCAGTTGTCACCTTAATACGTTAAGTAGTGCTGGGGTCGACGACCAGGCCGCCGGTACCCGGTTCGGGTAGCGTAGCAACGAAACTCCGTGCTGCAAAAAGAAATGCAGTAGCTTAGCCCTCGATTAGCCCGCTTTCTCCTTATGTCCGCTGCCCGCCCTCCTAAACGACTGCTTGGCCGCCGCGAGCTGGTCGACTTTCCTGCCTTTGCATTGGTGGGGATAGAGGCCAAGGTCGATACCGGCGCCTATACCAGCGCCATCCACTGCACCGACATTCACACCGAGGCCGACGCCCAGGGCCGCCCCGTGCTGTGCGTGCGCCTGCTCGACCCCGACCACCCCGGCTTCGACGGCCAGCCCCTGGAATTTGCCGATTTCGGGCTGCGCGACATCCGCTCCAGCAACGGCGAGGTGCAGGAGCGCTACGTCATCCGGGCGGTGGTGCGGTTGTACGGCGAAGATTTTACCGCCGAATTTTCGCTCTCCGACCGCTCCGACATGAAGTACCCCGTACTGCTGGGTCGCAGTCTGTTGCGGCAGGGCCGCTTCGTGGTCGACGTGGCCCGGCGCAATCTTTCGC
Organism: Hymenobacter aranciens; assembly: GCF_030580865.1. Classification (GTDB taxonomy): domain Bacteria; phylum Bacteroidota; class Bacteroidia; order Cytophagales; family Hymenobacteraceae; genus Hymenobacter; species Hymenobacter aranciens. The sequence goes on from NZ_JAUQSY010000018.1 coordinate 68,253, forward strand.
GCCGGGCGCAGGAACGCGCCGCTGGGCGGCGCCGTTCGTCCTGACCTAATTTTGGGGCGGCGGAGCCCCCCACCCATCCACCACCCACCCCACCCAATGAAGCTGGCCATCCTATCCCGCGAGCCCAAATCGTACTCTACCAAGCGGCTGGTGGAAGCCGCCGCCGCGCGCGGCCACGAGGCCCTGGTGCTCGACCACCTGCAGTGCAATCTGGTGCTGGAGAAGGGCCGCCCGGGCATCATCTACCAGGGCCAGCCCGTGGAAGACATCGACGCCATCATCCCGCGCATCGGCGCCTCGGTCACGTTCTACGGCACGGCCGTGGTGCGGCAGTTTGAGATGATGAAAGTGCGCACGGCCGTGGATAGCCAAGCCATTGTGCGCTCGCGCGACAAGCTGCGCTCGATGCAGATTCTGAGCCGCGCCGGCGTGGGCATGCCCAAAACCGCCTTCACCAACTACTCCGAAGACGTGCCGGCCATGATTCAGCAGGTGGGCGGCGCGCCGGTCATCATCAAGCTGCTCGAAGGCACGCAGGGCCTGGGCGTGGTGCTGGCCGAGAGCGCCAAAGCCGCCCAATCGGTCATCGAAGCCTTCCACAACCTCAAGGCCCGCATCATCGTGCAGGAGTTCATCGCCGAAAGCAAGGGCGCCGACCTGCGCGCCTTCGTGGTGAATGGCGAAGTGGTGGGGGCCATGAAGCGCCAGGGCAAGGAGGGCGAATTCCGCTCGAACCTGCACCGCGGCGGCACCGGCACCCTCGTGAAGCTGAGCCGCGCCGAAAAAGCCGCCGCCCTGCTGGCCACCAAGGCCCTGGGCCTGGGCATCGCGGGTGTGGATATGCTGCAAAGCGCCCGCGGCCCGCTGGTGCTGGAAGTGAACTCCTCGCCGGGCCTGGAAGGCATCGAAAAGGCCACGGCGCTGGACATTGCCGGGCGCATTATCGACTACACGGCGGCGCTGGCGGTGAAAAAGAAGGTGAAGAAGGTGAAGAAAGGACCGGAGGCCGTGGATATGCAGTCGGATATTCCGAAGGGGCGCTAGCTCGCGGGGCTGGCCATGAAGAACCGCTACCTGACGTGGCTGCTGGTGCTGCTGGTGCTGCTCGACCTGGCGCACACTTTTGCCCAGAGCTATTACCTGCCGCTCGACGGCGACCTGGCGGCGATTGTGTTGCCCAGTGCGTGGTACCAGCCCGTGCTGCACGACCCTTTTGGCTGGGCCGTGCTTTCCAAAAACGCTGTTTATGCGGCGCCCAACCGGTTTTTTGCTCACGCGGCGATGGTGGGCTACTGGCGGCAGGTGCCGCGTTGGCTGCAGGCCGTCGCCGCGCCCATCGACAGCATTTACCTGGCCGCCGCGCTGTTCAATGCTGCCGTGCAGGCCCTGCTGCTGGGGCTGCTGGCGGCTCACGCGCGGCGGCTGCTGCCCACGCTGGGCCGCGCCGGTAGCTGGCTGACGGCGGCCCTGCTCACGCCGCTGTTTCAGCTCACCAGCTTCGGCGCGCAGATGGGCATTCTCTCCCGTTCGCTGACTTACACCTTCTTTTACGCCTTTCCGCTGGCCTTGCTGCTGCTGTGGCTGCTGCCGTTTGGGCGGGCGGCTAGTCGGGCGCAGCCGCTGCGGCTGCCAGCCCCGGTGGTTGGGCTATGGGCGATGCTGGCGGTGGTGCTGGCCTTCAACGGGGCGGTGGTGACGGCCGCCGTGGCCGTGCTGGGGCTACTGATGGCTGGGCAGGGGGCCGCGCAGCGGTACCGTACCGGGCAGTGGCCGGCGTGGTGGTCGGGGCAGGCGCTGGGGCTGGGCTTGTGGCTGGGGGCGCTGTGCGCCTACTCGCTCTTCATTGGGCGCAACAATGCTGAGAACAGTCATCTCTACACCCTGGGCGCGCTGTATCAGCGCCTGCCGCAGGGCATCTGGAATGCGCTGACGGGCAAGCTCGGGCTGCCATTGCTGGTGCTGTTTGTGGTGCTGAACGGGCAGTTGGTGCGGCGCTTCACGCGGCCCACGGCCGAGGGGCAGCGGGTGCGCCAGCTGCTGCGCTGGATGGCGGTGTTTGCCGGGCTCTACCTGCTGCTGCTGCCGCTGGGCGGCCATCGGCCCTACCGCGACTACCTGGTGCGCAACGACTCGGCGCTGCCGGTGCTGCTGGGCCTGCTGCTGGCCTACGGCGTTTCGACGCTGCACCTGCTGGGCAACCTGCCCGCCCGCGCCCGGCGCTGGTACCTGGGCGGCGTGCTGGCGCTTACGGGCGTTTTCGTCGGGGCCGATTATCACCTCTGGTACCGCGGCGAAAACAACCATTGCGAGCGCGCCGGCCTGCAGCTGCTGGCGCAGTCACCAGCGCCAGTAGTGCGCCTGCCCGCCGATTGCAAGGTAATGTCGTGGGTGCCTTTGACCGACCCGCAGCAATCGGCCACCAATGCCGAGCTGCTCTATTACTGGAGCGTCACCCCCACACGAAAACTGTATTATCAGTAGATTAACGGCGGGCGTTGTTACTTGCAGGCTTATCACCCTGCCGATGCCCGATTCCGACGCTATCCACCTCAACGGCCTCGCCATTCAGCCCGGCGAGCGGGTACTCACGCGGCTCGTGATTTCGAAGCTGCCCTCCGGCACCGTTATCGACGTGCCGGTGCATGTGCTGCGGGCCCACGAGCCCGGCCCCACGCTGCTACTGATGGGCGGCATGCACGGCGACGAGGTAAACGGCATCGAAACCATCCGGCGCATGGTGCGGCGCGAGCTGCTGCAGCCTACGCGGGGCACCGTCATCGCCATTCCCATTCTCAATATCTACGGCTTTTTGAATTTCAGCCGCGACGTGCCCGATGGCAAGGATGTGAACCGCTCGTTTCCGGGCTTCCCGCGGGGCTCGCTGGCGGGGCGGGTGGCCCACCGCTTCATGCGCGAGATTATGCCGCTGATTGACTACGGGATTGATTTTCATACCGGCGGCGCGGCGCGGGCCAACTTCCCGCAGGTGCGCTGCCAACTGGGCGTCGATGCCGAGACGGATGCGCTGGCGGCGGCCTTTGCGGCGCCCTTCACGCTGCACGCGGCCCTGCGGGCGGGGTCATTGCGCGAGGCGGCACAGGCGCGGGGCAAGCGCATTATCGTGTACGAAACCGGCGAAAGCCTGCGGCTGGATGAGCACGGCATCGAGGAGGCGGTGGCGGGTACGCTGCGGGTGCTACACCACCTGGGCATGGGGGCCGAGGGGCCGCCGCCGGCGCGCCCCACCATCGTGTGCCGGCGCCAAACCTGGCTGCGGGCGCGCTACGCGGGGCTGTTCCGGGCCCACGTTGAGAACGGGCAGTACCTCGAAAAAGGCCAGATATACGGCTCGGTGGCCGACCCTTACGGCGAGCAGGCCGTGCGGCTGGAATCGCCGGTGAGCGGCTACGTGATTGGGCTGAACCACATGCCGGTGGTGAACCAGGGCGACGCCCTGCTGCACGTGGCGGTGCCCGAAGTAGCGCGGACTTTGTAGTCCGCGATTGATAACGTTCAGACTCGCGAACTGCAACCGAAGGTCGGCGAAGCCAAAGTCCGCGCTACCGCTTATGTCATTCACCTTATTCACTTCCCGCCTTACGCTACGCCCCCTGCGCCCCGCCGACCTGCCTGCTTTCCTCGCCTACCGCTCCGACCCTAATGTGGCCCGCTACCAGGGCTTCGAACCCTACACCGAAGCGCAGGCCGAGGCTTTCATTGCCAGTCAGACCAATCAACCCATTCCGGCGCCGCCCGGCGAGTGGGTGCAAATCGGTATTGCCCGCGCCGAGGACGATTTGCTGCTGGGCGACTGCGCCCTGCACCTCGACGGCCACGACCCGCGCCTGGCCGAAATCGGCATCACGCTCAGCGCGGCGTTTCAGGGGCAGGGCTACGCGCAGGAGGCCTTGCGGGGCCTGCTACGGTTTTGTTTTGAAACCCTTGAGCTGCACCGCGTGATAGCGAATATGGACGTGCGCAACGCGGCCGCCGTGCGGCTGGTGGAGCAGCTGGGGCTGCGCCGCGAGGGCCATTTTCGGCAGAATGGGTGGTACAAGGGCGAGTGGTGCGACGAGTACCAGTACGCCCTGCTGGGCCGCGAATGGGCCGCGCGGGCGTAGCCGGACGGCGGGTGTACTTTTGTGCTTTACTCACTTGATTTTCCCAATGAAAAACCCCTTGCAACTGGCCATCAATGCCGTTTTGTTCATTGCTGTGGCCGTGCTGTTTTATTTGCATTTCAGCTCCACGAAAGCGCCCAAGGTGGCTAAAGCCACTGCCCCGACGGCCGTGGTAGCGGCCGATTCGGCCGCCGCGCCGGTGGCCGAGGAAGAAACCGTGGTAACCGAGTCGGCCGATACGGCGGCGGCGGAGGTGGCGGCCGCCCCAGCCGTGGCCGGCGAGAAAATTGCCTACATCGAGTCGGGTCGCCTGCTGGATGGCTACCAGGGCATGAAGGATGCCCGCCGCTCATTTGAGGCCAAGGCCAAGGGCTGGGAGCGCCAGAACCAGGCCCTCATCAGCAGCTTCCGCACGGCCGTGGAGGCCTACCAGAAGCAGGCCCCCGGCATGAGCGCCGAGCAGCGCGCCGCCGCCGAAGAGAAGCTCCAGGCCCAGCAGCAGGAAAGCGGCATGCAGCAGGAGAAAATCGGCCGCCAGGCCCAGGAGGAAGAAGCCAAGCTGACCCAAACCGTGCTGGAGAGCGTGAACAAGAAAGTGGAAGCCTACGGCAAAGCCAACGGCTACAAGCTGATTCTCATCGCCGCGCCCAGCGGCACCATTGCCTACGGCCGCAAGGATATGGACATCACGGTGCCGGTGCTGGCGTACCTGAACGGGCAGTACCGGAAGCGGTAGGGGCCTGCCAGAACGATAGAAACAGAACGTCATCCTGAGCCGCGCAGCGGCGAAAGGACCTCGCCCACGCCGCGTGCAGCAGTAATTAATTACTACCACAACGAAGCGGGCGAGGTCCTTTCGCCGCTGCGCGGCTCAGGATGACGTTCTTTTTGTGCGCCTCACAAGCTGGAACGAAGTTTGCCAACCCACCCCCGGCAGCAACACGCGGGCGCAGTTTTCCTTGAAAACCGCCACGTTGCGTAAGCGCGCACAACCCGGGGCCCAGGGCTGCGCGGCTTATCCCGCTATTCGTTCACTTGGTTTATCGACCTGTTTTTATGCACATCAAATCGATGCTTGGTGCGCTGGCTTTGCTGGCGCTGGGCAGCTTCGGGGCCTCGGCCCAGGTGCAGGTGGTGGTGGGCGGCGGTGGCTACTATGGCTACGGCCCGCGCCACTGCCTGCCGCCTCCGCCGCCGGTGGTGTACTACGCGCCCCCGCCGCCACCGGTGTACTACGCCCCGCCGCCGCCGCCGCCGGTGGTGTACTACGCGCCCCCGCCGCCGCCCCGCTACTACAATGGCGGGGGCTACTGCGGCCCGCGCCGGGGGGGCTACCACGGCCACGGCGGCTGGCGCGGTGGTGGCCGCCGCTGGTAGCTGAGGGCTGCTGATTCCGTACCGGTATGTTTGGGAAAGCCCCGCCACGCTGTGGCGGGGCTTTTTTGGTGGGGGTAGGATTGCGTTTTGCCGATTATAGGGCGCGGGCGAAGGGCGACGTGGGTCGGAACGGCGGCGACGGGCATCGGGAAATCGGCGACGCGTATCGGGGAGCCCGCGACGTGACTCGGGATGGCGGCGACGGGTATCGGGAAGGCCGCGACGGGTATCGGGGAGCCCGGCGCGCGAGTCGGGACGGCCGCGACGTGGGTCGGGACGGCCGCGACGGGTGTCGGGAGGGGCGCGACGTGAGTCGGGATGGCGGCGACGTGACTCGGGACGGTGGCGACGAGCATCGGGAGGCCCGCGACGCGTGTCGGGACGGGGGCGACGGGCCTCGGGACGCATTAGGATATTATCGAATAATTTCCTACGTTTGGCTCGTTCATTTAACATCCTAAACGTCATGGAAAATAACCGCATGAATAGTCTGGTGCTGCGCGATAAGGCCACGGTGGAAGGCCTGGCCGACGACAAGCCCCATTACGAGCCGCTGGAAGAGGATATTGCTCCCTTGCGCGACGAGCACGCCGCCAATACTCTCCTGATAGCGCCGCTGGCGGAGACGCTGCTGGAAACGGCTACGGACGATGCTACTGAGCAGAAAACCAGTTCGAAAAAACAACTCAAGAACCTGGGCGAGCGGCTGGCGGGGGCCATGCAGGGCTACGCCGCCAGCAAGGCTAATACCGATACCGACCTACCCGGCAAGGTGAATATCAACCGCACCGACCTCAACGAGGCCGATGATGCGAGCTTCGCGACTATTCTGCGCAATTTGTTGAAGGTGGCCGAGCCCTTCGCTACCCAGGTGGCCAAGCGCGAGTTTTCGGCCGAAGACCGGACGGAGATGGAAAAGCTGTTGGACCGCTTCGAGAAGAAACAGGTGAAGCAGCAGGTGAACCGCACGGCCGGCAGCACCGACCTCAAGAAACTGGAGGCGCTGCTGCGCCGCAACGCCAGCCTGATTAAGGAAATCCGCAAGCAGCTGAAGGCTTACAAGAACTCGAAAACCAAGCACGCGGTGTGGGAACGGTTTGTGAGCTACACCAAGATAATTAACCGCCCGGGCGGCGGGGGCAGCAAGCCGCAGCCCTAAGAAACGGGAAGGCCCCGCCGGTAAGGCGGGGCCTTTTCGGTTATTGGCTACATTTGCGCCCATGCCCCAAGCCCCCGAAACCGCCCCCAAGCCCAGCGAATTGCCGATGCGCCTGACGCGGCTGCGCGTCAAGAATTTCCGCAGCATCGCGGAGCTGGATATTCCGCTCTCGCCCCTCACCGTGCTGGTGGGCCCCAACGGCTCGGGCAAAAGCAACGTGGTGGATGCCCTGCGCTTCGTGCGCGACGTGTTTGCGCGCGGGCTCGACCAGGCGGTGATGGATAGGGAGGGGATGGGGGTGATTCAGCGGTGGGGGACGGAGGGAGAGGGAATTACGATTGGGCTGACGTTCTCCCTCAAAGAATATATTGAGGTTGAGTTTAATGGAGTGGATGAAGCAGGGGAACCTGAATTTTCTGCTACTGGTATAAGTCCAGTGGTACAGCTTAAATATGAGTTTGTAGTAAAGAAATCAGCCTATGGCGAGGCCTATACTGAAAAGCAGACATTGGCTCTTTCGGCAGAGCAAGACGAATTTCCCAAACTTACTATATTGAAGAAAGGGAACGTCGTTTCGGGGAAATTGGGGGATGGAGAATGGGTGGCTGATTTGGGGAAAAGAAGATTTTTGCCACCATCAGTAGATGCCCCATCAGGGGATACTAAACTTGTAGACCTATTCCATTTCAGTAAGTCCTTATTTGGTGCTAAGGTTAGGTCATCGCACAGCTTCACAGAGCAAGATTTACTTGAAAAAGAAGTAAAATGGTGGACTAAATTCCGAGAAGCTGTTAACCGATTCGTGGAAGAAATAACTGATAGTAGCTTTTTTACATTAAATCCTACTGACTTAAGGCAGCCCCAGCAGATATTAAAGGAAAGTCCTTTTGACGAAAGTGGGCGTAATATGGCTGCGGTAATACGCCGAATAAAGCGTTATGATGAATCGAACTGGCCTGATTTGCAGTTTGCCTTACGTCAAGCTGTAGCAGGCTTTGATACCATCGAAATAGAATCCGTAGGCGGCTACCTCGCCACCAAACTCCTTTACCACACCGACGACCCTACCAAGCCCCGCGCCTCCTACCTCGGGCAGGAATCGGACGGCACCATTCGGATGCTGGGGCTGCTGGCGGCGCTGTACCAGGAACCGGCCCAGCCGTTTATCAGTATTGAGGAGCCGGAGGCTAATATCCACCCCGGGGCGCTGGCGGTGCTGGCGGGCGTGCTCGACGAGGCCAGCCTGCGCAGCCAGGTGCTGGTGACGACGCACAGCCCCGACATGCTCGACCACCTGCCGGCCGAGTCGTTTCTGGTGGTGGAGAAGGTGGGCGACGCCACCCGCGTGGGCCCGCTCGATGCGGGGCAGCTGGAGTCGGTGCGCAAGCGGCTGTTTACGCCCGGAGAGCTGCTGCGCATGGAGGGCTTGCAGCGGCAGGCCGACAACGATTCAGCCGAGTAGAGTATGCCGACGCTGCATCTTTTGGTGGAAGGGGAGGGCGACATTCAGGCCGCGCCGATTCTGCTGCGGCGGCTGCTACATGAGGAATATGGGCGCTATGAGTGGCAGGTGGAACCTAAGCATACCATGAAAGTGTGGGGCTTGGCTAAGCTACGCAGTCGGCTAGCAGATTTCATTGAACACCTGCGGGGCAAGCGCTGCGATGGTGCATTGATTCTGCTGGATTTGGAGGACCAGTTGCCTTGCGAAGAAGCCCCGGCATTGGCTGAAGAAATTGCTGCGTTGCGGCCCCTGCCGTTTCCGGTGGTTATTGTGTTTGCCTACCGCGAATACGAGGCGTGGCTGCTGGCAAGCCTGGCGAGCATCGCGGCGCAGTCGGCGCACTTTCCAGATGGCCTCAGCTATGAGGAAAACCCCGAAGGCAAGCGCAATGCTAAAAAAGAGTTAGAGGTGCGAATGCCAGCTTTGGTGAAGTATAAGGAAGTGCTGCACCAAGCCGAGTTTACCAAATACCTGGATTTTGAGCAAGCGCGGCGGGCACCGTCATTTCAGCGTTTGGAGCGAGCTATGCAGGAGCTACTAACGGCCGTGGATAATGGCGCGGGCGCGGGCATGGTTTCGCCCCGACGGAAGTAGCGCGGATTTTGTAATCCGCGAGTGAGAACGTTCGGACTCGCGGATTACAAAATCCGCGCTACAACAAAAAAGCCCCGCCAGGTTCTGGCGGGGCTTTCTGTTGCAGAAAGAAAGGACTTGCGGCTATTCTTTCACGAGGCGTTTGACCACGGTGCCTTCCTGGGCGTGCAGGCGCACGCTGTAGACGCCGGCGGGCAGCTCGCGCAGGTCGAGGGCCTGAGCGATGAGGCCTTGGCGGGGCTGGGCGCTGCGCTGCAGCAGCACCTGGCCCAGGGTGTTGACCACATCAATCTGCACCGGACCCTGCGCGCGCAGGCCGCTCAGCTCCACAGTGGCCCGGCCGGTGGCCGTGGGGTTGGGGTAGAGGCTGAGCCCGGCCTGCAGCTGCCGGGGGCGGGAGGCCAGGGGCAGCAGGCTCAGGGTGTGCTGGCAGCCGAGGTTGTTGGTCACGGTCAGGCGGACCTGCAGGCCGGGGCCGGGCGCGGTGGCGTAGCGGTGCCAGGGCGGGGTGGGGCCGTCGTAGGTGGTGCCGTCGCCGAAGTCCCAGTGCCAGGCCACGAGCTCGGCGTAGCGGGGGCCGGGCATCGACTGGTCGAGCACGAGCACAGAGTCGCCGCGCACGCTCAGGGCGGGGGCGAAGGCGGCCGTGGGCGGCGTGCGGCACAGGTCGGGCACATAGGGCACGCCCACCCCGCCAAAGGTGGCGAAGTAAGCGTTGAAGTTCGGCGGTACTGTACCGGCCGGGCCATACACGCTGCCGGCCAGATAGGCCGAGCCATCGGGGTGGCTCACCATCGAGTACCACTGCGAGGAAATAGCATTGGGGTAGAAATGCGTGTAGCGCCACGCCGCCGTGCCGGTGGGCGTGCGGCACTCCAGCAAGCCTGGCATGGTGTAGTAGGTAGAGTTGGGAATGGGCACCATGTCGTAGCCACCGAAGACGACATTGCCATTGGCCAGGGGCTGGAGCAGGTAGTAGGGCAGGTTGAAGCGCGGGTTGCTGCTGGTGCTGGTCCACTTCACGCGGCCCAGGGTGTCCACGAGCAGGGCCTGGCCCTGGGCTTTGGGCGAGGTGCCGGTGCCCAGGTAGCGCTCGCCGAGGATGGCCAGCGTGCCGTCGGGGCACAGGCGCAGGCGGCGGCCATACTCGTCGTCGCCGGGCTGGCCAAACCGGCGGGTCCAGAGGGTGTCGCCGCTGGGGCGCAGCTTCACGAGGTAGTAGTCCATGCGCCCGCGCGTCGACTGGCCGGGCGTGTAGGGGGTGCCATCGTCGCAGTAGCCCAGGGCCAGCAACGAGCCGTCGGGGTGGGCAATCACGTCCATAATGTTGCCCACGCCGCCGTAGCCGCGGCTGGCCCAGCTGTGCTGCCGCAGCAGCTGGCCTTGCCGGTCGAGCTTCCACAGGCCGGGCTTGGGAAAGCTGCTGGTGCCGGGAAACGCCAGCGAGTTCACCAGGGCCAGGTAGCCGTCGGCCGTGCGCAGCAGGTGGCCCACGTCGCTCACGTTCGCCCACGGGTAGGCGTGCTGCTGGCGGGCCCGCCCCAGCGTGTCCACGTTCACGAGCACCAGCGAGTCGGCGATGCCGGCGCGGGCGGTGTAGGACAGGCCGAAGTAGGTGAGGCTGTAGTCGGGCTCGGCTACCACCCCTTTGGCAAAGTCCTGGCCGCGGGTGCCGGTGTTGCGCCCCAGCTGGCGGTAGCGCACCGTGTCGCCCTGCGCCGTCGTTACCGAAAACATAAATTCGCTCGGAGCCAGGGCAGGTCGCGCGGGATTAATGTTATTAGCCGTGCCGCAGTGCGCATACCGCCGGCCGGGTAGCGGGAAGGAAAACAGCTCGCCCCACGAAATGGAATTAGGCTCGGCGCGGTAATAGTACGGTTGGGCGCGTTCGACTAGGAGTGTAGGCTGCGCATGTGCCCCTGCTGCAAGCAGCAGGGGCAGGCTCAGCAGCCGGGCAGCCCGGAGGGCTGTGGTCGGGAACGTGACGCCGGTCATTGAATGAGCAATTTATGATGAGCGAGGGAGCGCCCTGCTACCTCCAGCGTATAAATGTACAGCCCCGCCGGAAGTGTACGCAGGTCCAGCGTCAGGGTGTGCTCGCCTGCCGCCAGAGGCTCGGTGCGGCAGAGGCGGCCGCTTACGTCGCGCACCAGCAGGCGGGCCGGAGCGGTGGTGCGGTAGCTGATGGTGGTGGTACCTGTGCAGGGATTAGGCACATTCTGGGTCAGGTAAGTGCCCGGTACGGTGGCGCGGGACGTCGATAGCGTAGCCGCCGCACGCTGCAGGCCAGTTGTGTACCCAAGCGTGGTAAGGCAAGTGACCGACGAGTTGAACGTAGCGCCGGTGTAAGCTCCCTGTACCTGATTGTCGGGGCCCAGATGGTCGTCTTCTGCGTCGTTGGGCACAGCCGTTGCCGCCTGCTCATAGCGAGCGTAATTCAGCGGCGGATTACCGCTGCTGTTATACACGTGCCAATACGTGCTACCGGTAGCCGCATTATTATTCCCCGAGTTATTGCCCGTGAAAGCATTGCGCTGCAGGCGAAGGATAGTGCCAGGAATGCCTGGGGCTCCCGACGGCTCGAAGCTGAAATCAAGCTGCTCGAGGGGCTGCCCGGGGGCCGTGAAGATGCCCGGTGCGCGCCAGATGCCAAAGCTCTCGCCCCCCACACCGGCGGGCCGCATGAAGGAGTTGCAGTCGACCACGGCCGTGCCAGTGGGTAGGGTGGCATCCTGGCGCTGGAAGCGCAGGCCAATCTGGCAGCCCAGGAACGTATTGCCCAGCACCTCGCCATCGGCTTGCTCGGCCGGGGCCAGGTAGCCCTGGTACAACTGCTCAAAGTGATTGTTGCGCACCAGGGTGGTGCCGGGGCGGGCAAAGAGCCCGGTTTGCGGGTAAGGCACCGCGTAGCGGTAGAGCGTAAACGGTTGCTGCGTCTGCTCGAAGCGGCAGCGCTCCACCACCAGCGGGTCGCCCTGCGCGTAGATGCCAAAGCAGGTGCTAGGCTGCACCGGCCCGAGCGGGCCCTCCAGGGCCGTTACCTCGACTAGCGCATCCCGCACGAAATCCAAGGGCAGGTGGCTGAAGGCATTGTCGGGCACCGGGAACGTAATGACGTTATCGGTCCAGGTGCTGGGCCGCTTGTTGACGTAGTTGTAGGCGGCGGCCACGTAGCAGTCGGAGAATACGTTTTTGCTGGAGTTCAGGCCCTGTCCCTCTGGCATCCATACGCCAAACAGTGCGTGCTTGAGGGTATTGTGGCTGAACTGTAAGTAGCTCAGGTCGCCATTCAGGTTGAGGTGGCGCCAGCTGCAAAACTGTTTGGTGGGGGTGCGGTAGTGGTAAGGCGCACGCATCTGGTGCGGGTCCGAGTCGAAGGTGCAGCCCACGATGTTAATAATGCCCGGCGTTGCGCCGGCTCCCTCCTTCAGCATCACACTCTGCAGGTTGTTGAGAAAGCGCGTGTCGGTGAGGGAGAGGCCGTAAGGAGCCCCTGAGTTCGCGGGTGCGGCACTGGGGTCGAAGGCCAGCACAATGCCGTCAATGGCGTGGCTGATTTCGCTGTGCGCCGCCTGCATACCATACCAGCTCTTGATAAGAATGCCGCCCCACATGGCCTCGCAGCTGGCCGTCAGCGTGCCCTGGTGCACGTTCAGAAAGCCATCATCGCCGATTATCAGATACACCCCTTTGTCAAACGTGAGCGTTGCGCCGGGCTGCACATCAAAGAGGCCGTTGTGGAAGTACGTATCGATGGGGAAGTGATACGTGTAGCCGCTCTTAAACTCCAGGTCGCCGTGGTAGTCGCCTTTTTCCATTATAATCAGCTGACTGCTTTTCACGCAGTCGCCGCAGGTGGCGGGCCGCACCTTCACCGTTACTTTCCGTTGTGACTGGCAACCGCTGCCGTTGGTGGCCGTGACGGTGTATTCGGTCGTCACGTCGGGCGTTACCACCACCGACGAGCCGGTCAGGTTGCCGGGCTCCCAGGTAAAGGTGTTGCTGCTGGCTCCACCGGCGTGTAGCACTGTGCTTTCGCCCGCGCAAATCGAAGACTCTTCGGCTTTCACCGTAAAATCGGAGCCATTGGAGAAGTACAGGGTTACCTCGCGGCAGACCTGACAGGTCGTGCGGTCGCGGCTATTGCCGTACGAGGGCGTGCCCGGAATTCCCTGGAAGCTGGTCAGCCAGGCGCACAACGTGAGCGTAATCTGCTGCGCGCCCTGTTGTTGCAGGGCGTCGAGGCGCAGCTTGGTTCCCGGCCCGTGGCCCGCAATAAACGTATTGTGGTCCAGATAGGGGCTGCCGCTCCAGGCGAAGTTGGTGGTACCCCCCACGGCGTTCCCATTGATAGTGCTGGCCTGCGCGATACTGGCGGCCAAATCAATATTGGCGACATTCTCCTTCAGAATGTAGTAGGGCACGCCATCGGCGTCGGTGGCATACTCGGGGCCCGAGCCCACCAGGCACACTACCGGCGTCGGGGTATTGACCACCATGTCGACCAGCGGCCGCACCCGAATACGGATGGAGCGGTTGACACTGGGGCAGCCGGGCGGAGTTACCTTGCAAGTATAGTTGTATTCCTGCACACTAGCCCCCATCGTCGACACAATGGTGTTGGTGAGCGATTCGGTGAGCGTGCTGCTGGTGGCTCCCGCCAGCAGGCTGCCATCGCGGTACCACTGGTAGGTATAAGCGGTGTTGGCTAGGCCCCGCAGGGTAAGGGTGACGGCATCGCCGGAGCATATCTCGTTGAGCGGGTCGCCGGTGGCCGACGACGTCAGCTGCAGCGCCTGACTTTGGATGTCGCACAGGTTGCCCTGGCAGGTGGGAGTTGGGTTCAGGGTGATGTTCGCCGTTACATCGGGGCTGATGCCCAGGTTGGTGGCGCTGCTAATGGCCAGGGTGCCACTGCCGGCATAGCGCAGGCTGGCGCCGGGCTCAATGCAGAGGTAGCTGCCGGGCATCGTTTCCAGCACCCCCTGCTCAAACAGCACGTCGGCGTTGCTACGAATGTGCAGCGTAGCGCCGCTGGCCAGCTTCACTTTGAGCGCCCCGGGGTTGTTCGACAGGATGCGGTTAGCCGGGTCTTCAATCTGAATCAGCCCCGCGTTGTCGGCATCGGCGGGTGTCGTGGCCGGGGTGCCGCCCAGGTACAGCTGCAGGCCGTTGGGGCATTCGTAGGCGTCGCTGGTGCGGTACGTGCCTATGTCGGCCCCGCGCAGGATGAGGCGGCCCCCTTTGTGCACAATTATCTTGGCCGTGGGGCCGGCAAAGCCCAGGCGGCAACTCACAATCAGGGTAGCACCGCTTTTCACGTGGAGGTTACCGCGCATGTTGTGCACCGTGCGCCACGTCTGCGAACTGCTCACGTAGGTGTCTTGCCCAGCCAGCGGCTGGCAGTGGTCGCGCACCTGGGCGGCGTCCGTCCGAAACTGGTAAGTGGCATACCCCACGCCGGGCGGCATTACCTCGCCGGCATTCAGCCGGTTGTGCATAATACCAATCTGGCACTGCGACAGCGAATACCCCGGCAGCAGCGGATAGTCCATGATGTTGTTAGACTCCTGCTGGCCATTGCCCGGACCACTGAAGCTGCAGGTGGCCCCGGTGCCCCAGGCGTGGCCCAGGCCCAGGCAGTGGCCCAGTTCGTGCGACAGGTTCCACTGCAGCACCCGGAAGGACGCCTGCTGGTTGGCCACGTTGTTCGGGTTGCTGGGGTCGTCGGGGTTGAAGGCGGTGTTGGGCGCCATCAGCGGGTGATTATACAGATTCCAGTAGTAGCCGCGTAGGATGATGCAGCGGGTGCCCATAGCCACGCCGCCCATGCGGTAGCGGTTCACGGGCACCCCGTAGGCATCCAGGTTGGGCGTGCCCACGCCGGGGTGCTCCCCCGTAAAAACGTGGATAGCGTTATCCACCAAATCGTTCGGAATCGCATTCTGCTGGCCGGGGTTGGCCACGGTATTCACCACGTATTTGTCATACAGGTAACTGGTGCAGTTGCCGGCAGTGCCTCCCCCGGGGCAGGTGAGGGTGCTGCCCTCCGACATGTTCCAGGCGTAGGTGTCGCGGTAGTAGCGCACCTGCGCCACCTGAAACTGGATGCGGGTGTCCTGGAGCGGTGCGGGCGCGGTGGTAACCGGCGTGGTCCAGCCGCCAGTGGGCGTCGTCAGGCGGTTGTCCAGCTTGCGGTAAATGCCGTTGACGCCCGGTACCGGCCCGCCGGCCCAGTTGCCCAGGCCCGTTACTATGCCGCGCAACACGGCCTCCTGCGCTCCGCCATCCTGCGCCGGCGACTGCCAGTTTTCGGTGCCGTCGTCTTTCTGGAGCACGTGAATAACAAGCCGCACAGTTTTAACCGGCATATTCGGGATTTGCAGCTGATTGACGTAGTAGCCGGGGGCAGCTTCCTCGGGCGCCCCACAGCTTATTGTGCCAGTAGCTATCTGCATGGGGCCTCCCGGCCCTGGATTGCCGGGCGTATTGGCTGGCCGGGCGCTAAGGCCGGTGGAGTCGGCCGGCCGCCAGTAGCACTCCGGGAAGGAGTGGGCGTCCTGGGCCCAACTTAACCCAGGGTGCAGCAGTGCTGCGAAGTACAATGCCAGCCATAAGAGCCGGACATTACCAGGTAGGTAAAATTTGTTCATGAATGGTGAGAAAAAACGGGCGCAAATTGTCAGTCGAAGTGGATTGCTGATAAAATGCTGGTTAAAAGATGGTTGTTGGGGTGTTTTGGGGTGTGCTACATGCTAAAAACGGGCTAGAGGTGGAAGGTGCTTTGCAGAACAGACGAACGTTATGGCTGCACGGTGGAATACTTGTTTTTTGTTATAAAATAGCAGGTTATGAAAAATGATGGAACCAGGGAAGGGGGCTAATGCTCAATTCAGCAAGAGCGTAGCAAATGTCTTATGAGACGGAGAGGAAAAAAAAGGAAACAATGGCCGATTTTGAGACAGTTAAGTCGGCTCTTTTTGCTTGGTAATTCACATATTTGTCCTGAGTATAATGCTTTTCTAAGCGGGCTCATTAAAGCTAAATTATTTGGTGTTAAATTGTTATTCGAGTTTTGGTTCTTGCAGAAAAACGCGAATAATTTTAGTGGCTTGAAAATAAATTTTTCAACTTCTAGCCAGGGATTAACGCTGAGTGAGGAGTTGTTAGCAGTGCCGCTTCTGTTTTGGACCATCGGTATTTCTGGCGTTTTGCCCAGGTGCGGCGCACCAGCCCGTAGCTAAGGCCCGACTGTTAGCAGGCGAATAGAATAATTGCTTAAGCCCGGGCTGGTAGGTGTTCTACCGCCTACATTTTTGTCCACAAAAAAGCCCCGCCAGAACCTGGCGGGGCTTTCGCTTTGCAGAAAGAAAGGACTTGGCTATTCTTTCACGAGGCGTTTGACCACGGTGCCTTCCTGGGCGTGCAGGCGCACGCTGTACACACCGGCGGGCAGCTCGCGCAGGTCGAGGGCCTGGGCGATGATGCCCTGGCGGGGCTGGGCGCTGCGTTGCAGCAGCACCTGGCCCAGGGTGTTCACCACGTCGATGCGGACCGGGCCCTGCTCGCACAGGCCGCTCAGTTCTACGGTGGCCCGGCCGGTGGTCGGGTTGGGGTAGAGGGCGGTGGCGGCTTCCAGCTTGGCGGTCGTGCTCATTACCACTGCGGTGCGCGGGGCCACGAAGTTGAGGTAGAAGCGCTGACCGGCGAAGCGGGCGTCCATGGTGAAGGCGTAGGTGCCGTTCAGGATGAGGTTCTGGCGGCGGCCGAGCTCGGTATCTTCCAGCCACACTTGCGTGCCGGCGGGGAAGTCGGAGAGGTCGGTGAGCACCAGCTCGTGCTGGCCGGTGGTGCTCACGCGCACGCCCAGCGGGATGCTGCGCTCGGTGCTCATCTCGGGCAGGCCGTTGATGGCGAAGCTTTCGCTGCCGGCCTGGCTCCAGAGGCTGGGGCGGCCGGCGCCGTTGAGCTGCATCTTGTAGGCATCGTGCCGGGGCGAGAAGCCCAGGCCCGCGCCGGGCTCGAAGTAGATAACCGCTTCATCGGCGAGGCCGGTAGTGGTGCGGGCTTCGAGGCGCAGCACCGGGCGGGCAGTTACGCCATTGCTGGTTGGGGCCGGGCGGTTGAAGGTGGGCGACACGTAAGCGGTGGCGCGCACGGCGTTGGTCATGCTCACGCTGGCCGTGGCGCTGGTGGCCCGCACGAAGAAGCCCTGCATGGCGGCCAGGTCCTTGCTACCACCGTTCTGGCCGAGGCCGTTGATGTAGCTGGCGTAGGAGCCCGTGTAGCGGCCGGTGGGCTTGTGCACGTAGATAGCGTCGGCGATGCCGGTGAGCAGGCCGGGGGTGTTGCGCACTACGTCCCAGTCCATCGGGGCGGGGTAGGGGTTGCCGATGAGCTGCCAGCCGGCTTCCGAGGTGCTGCCGCGGGTGAGGCTGGTAGTCACGTTGCCGTTTTGCAGCAGGCCCTTGATGTCCACGGTGGTGGTGGCATCGGTTTGGGCGGTGTAGCCGCGCATCGGCTCCAGGTCCTCGGTAGCGGTGGGCACCATCCAGCCCCGGTCGAAGTTGTTGAAGGTGCTGCTCAGGCGCGGCTCCTCGTACTTAAACAGGGTGGGGAAGGGCGTCACCGAGTTGCCGGCGGTGTTGTAGGCCGTGTTCAGCTCGAACACCGGGAGGTCGTCGGCAAACTCCTGCACCGTGGTGCTGATGCTGCCGGCGCTGCGCTTCATGGGCGAGGCGTAGTGGCGGTAGCCGGGCGAGCCGCCTAGGCCGGTGATGAAGCGTTCCATGGTGGCTTCGCCGGTTACTTCGCCGCCGCCCACGGGGTTCACCACCATGGCGGTGCCGCTGGCGTTGCTCACCAGGGTGAGGTGGCCGTTGGAGGCCAGGTTGCCGGTGCTGAGGGTGAGGACGTGGGTCAGGAAGAAGTTATCGGTGGCCGTGACGCCGCTGGCGTTTTGCAGCACCAGGTCGTAGAAGCGCGTGGGCGTGGTGGATACGCCGCCGATGGTCTGGGCCGAGGTGCCGGTGCAGTACCAGGGGTAGGTGCCGCAGTTCACGAGGCCGGTGTTCACGAAGTTGCCGGTGAAGTATACGGGGCCATTGCAGGTGAGGCCCGTAGTGTTGCTCACGTTGATACCGTGGAAGCGAATCTGGGCCGAGCCGCCGCAGGTCTGGGCCGTGGTACCGTTGAAGTACACCGTCCAGGTAGCGGGGTTGAAGGGGCCGTTGCAGAGCCAGTTGCCGGTCACGTAGAGGTCGCCGCCCAGCACGCAGCCTACGGGGTTAGCCCAGGTGACGTGGTGGAAGGTGGTCTTGGCGGGCAGGGCCCCGGTAGTGATGGTCTGGCTGGCCGTGCCGTTGAAGGTGGTCAGGAAGCCGTTGCCGGTGAAGATGCCGGTGTTGTTCCAGTAGCCGGCTACCGTGATGTTGTGCAGCAGCTGCACGTTCACCGCGTTGGTGATGCCGACGTTGTAGAACGCCGTCAGTGCGGCGGTGCCGCCGATGGTTTGCAGGGCGGTGCCGTCGAAAATCACCAGCTGGTTGTTGTGGAGGAAACCGCCGTTGTTCACCCACAGGCCGCTCACGTAGATGCCGTCGAGCATCGTCACGCCCTGCAGGTTGTCGAAGGTGATGTCGTGGAAGTGCGTCCGGCCCGAGGTGCAGGTGATGGTCTGCGGCACCGTGCCGTTGAAGCGGGTGCGGTGGCCGCAGCCGCAGAAGCCGCCGCTGTTGATGAAGTTGTGCACCACATCAATGTCGTGGTCGAGGCTTACGTTCACCGGGTTGGCGAAGGTCACGTCGTAGAAGCGCGTGATGCTCGTGCCGCCGCAGGTCTGGGCCACGGTCTGGTGGTTGAAGAGCACCAGCAGCGAGTTGTGCAGGAACGAGCCGTTGTTGAGCCAGTTGCCGAGCAGCGAGATGTTGCGGTTAATCTGCACCGTGGCCCCGTTCTCGATGGTCAGGTGGTGGAATACCGTGTTAATCAAGCCGCCGATGTACTGCGTGGCGGTGCCTTTGAAGGTCACGAGGTGCCCATTGGCCAGGAAGCCGCCGCGGTTGGTCCAGTCGCCCAGCACGAAGATGTCCTGGTTGAGAGTGATGCCCGCCGCGTTATCCCAGATGACGTGCCAGAAGTTGAAAGTGCCCGCACCGCTGATAACCTGCGCAATACTGCCCCCGAAGGTGAAGCCGTAGGGGCTGCTGCAATGGAAGGTGCCGGCGTTGGCGAAGTTACCCAGCAGGGTGGTGTGCTGGTTCAGCGTCACGGTCGAGCCGGTAGCAATGTCCCAGCCGAAGAACGTCAGAGCCGAAACGCCGCCCACGCTCTGCGTGATGCCGTTGAAGTAGCAGGTGTACGTGCCGGGCTGGAACACCCCGCGGTAGAGGTAGAAATCACCCCGGATGTACACGTTCTGCATCAGCTGCACGGCCACGGCGTTGTCGGCGTAGAAGTGGTGGAAGCGGGTGATAGCACCTGGGCCCACATTCACAATCTGCGTAGCTGAGCCGCTGAAGCGTACCCAGTAGCCGGTGGTGCCATCGTAGCCGTAGAAGCCGCCGTTGTTCAGGAAATCGGCCACCACGTAGATGTTCTGCCGCAGGTTCACCACGGCGGTAGTGCCGAAGGTGACGTGATAGAACGTCGTGGGCACGAGGCCGCCGATGTACTGTGCCACGGTGCCGTTGAAGTACACCAGCAGCGAGTTGTGCAGGAACGAGCCGTCGTTAATCCAGTTGCCGGTGAGGGTGATGGTGCGGTTGAGCTGCACTGTGGCCGTCGAGGCAATGTTGAGGTGGTGGAAAATCGTAGTCGCCGTGCCGCCGATAAACTGCGTGCCCGAACCACCCACGAAGTACACCGTGTAGCCGTTGGCCAGGAAGCCGCCGTTGTGGCCCCAGTTGCCGTCGAGGCGAATGTCGGTGAGCAAACGCACTCCGGTGTTGTTGCCGATGAACATATTGCCGAAGTAGCCCGCCGCCCCGCAGTTGATGGTTTGCAGCGCCGAGCCGATGAAGCTGGTGAGGTAGCCGGTGCCGAAGAAGCGACCCATGCCCAGCCAGTTGCCGGTTACGTTGATGGCCTGGGCCAGGCTCACGCCGCCCACCAGGGCCGTGTTGCCGATGTTGACGTGGTAGAAGGTCGTGGCCGTGGAGCCGTCGATGAGCTGGGCCTCGGTGCCGTCGAAGTACACCGTGCTGGTGCCGCAGAAGAACACGCCGCCGTTGTACCAGTTGCCGCGCACATACACCGGGCAGCCGAAGGTCACGCCGCCCGCCACGCTGTTGTCGATGCGGATGTGGCCGAAGTAGTAGAAACCAGTGCCGCTAAGCACCTGCGCCACCGTGCCGCCGAAGTAGCTGGTGTAGTAGGTGTACACGCCGCCCACCACGTCGTAGCCGTAGAAGGTGCCGTTGTTCACGAAGCCGCCCAGCCAGGTGGCATTGTGCAGCAGGCGCACGTAGGCCCCGCTGAAGATGTTCCAGCCGTAGAAGTTGAGCACGCCGCTGGCGTAGCAGCCCACCGTTTGCACCACCGTCGGCCCCTCGGTGCCGTTGAAGTTGATGGTGTAGGTGGCGGGGTTGAAGACGCCGGTGTAGAGGTAGAAGTTACCGGCCACGTGGATGTTGGTGGCCAAACTCACGCTCACCGTGTTGCTCACGTAGAAGTGATAGAAGTAGGTGGTCGTGTTAGCCGTAATCACCTGGGCCGACGAGCCGCCGAAGCGCACGTAGTAGCCATTCACTACGCCGCCGTTCAGGTACCAGCCGTAAAAGGTGCCGGTGTTCACGAACGAGCCCAGCACGTAGATGTTCTGGTGCAGGGTCACGCTGGCCAGGGTGTTCTGGAAGACCACGTTGTAGAAGTTCGTCAGCTGCGTGCCGCCGATAATCTGGAGCACGTTGCCGCCGAAGGTCACCGAGTAGGTGCCACCCGTAAACTGGCCGTCGTTAATCCAGTCGCCGCGCACGATGATGTCGTCCACCAGCGTCACCACCGCGCCGGTGGCAATGGTGATGGTGTGGAAGTAGCTGGTGCCGGTAGACTGCCCGCCCAGGCTCACCGTGCCCATGAAGGTCACGCCGTAAGTGAGGGCGTTGAAGGTGCCGTCCACCACCACGTTGCCGTGGAAGATGGTGCCGATACCCAGGTTCACCGTCGCGCCGCTCAGCACCTGCACGCCGTAGAACGTGGTGGCGCTGCCCCCGCAGATGCACTGCGTGCCGTTGCCGTTGAAAATCACGCTGTAGGCCGCACCCGTATTCGCCAGGAAGCTACCGTCGTTGTACCAGCCGCCGCTCACGTAGAAGTTGGAGTTGTAGCTGGTCAGGTTGAGGGTGTTGCCCGTGCCGATGTACAGGTTGTTGGCGTAGAAGTAGCTGCCGCCATACACGTAGTGCGTGCCGCCGCCGGCGAAGTGCCAGCTGCTGCTGTTGCCGGCCACCCAGCTGCCGTTCACCGTCACGTTGCCGTAGAGGTTGAATGTGCCGTTCACGGTGAAGGTGGCGCCGGCTTGCACCGTCAGGTTCAGGGCCACGGCGGTGGTGCCGGTTACGATGGGGTAGATGGTCACGCCCGTGCCGGGGATGACAACCACGCTGGTGTTGGTGGGTACCTGGCCGCAGCTCCAGTTGGCGGCGTTGTACCAGTCAGCGGTGCCGGCCGCGCCGGTCCACACGAAGGTGATGGCGCCCACGGTCAGGTTCGCGCCATTGTCGGTGCTGCTGGTCATGGCGGGCGAGCTGCCTACCACGCGGATGCGGTAGCCGGTGCCGGCTGCCGTGCCCACGGGAATCTGGGCGCTGATGCTGGTGGCCGAAGCGCCACTCACCGCGCCGATATTCACCGGCGAGGCGAAGCTGCCGCTGGCGCTGGAGAGCTGGGCCGTGAACACGTTGCCCGCATCGAAGCCCGTGGCGGTGAAAGGCACCGTCACGAAGGAGCCGGGGCAGAACGAGCCGCTGAACGAGCCCGTGGCCAGCGTGGCGCTGGGCGTGTTCACGCTCACCGCCACAGTGCTTTGGGTCGAGCAGCCGGCCAGCGAGGTCGTCAGCACGTAGGTGCCGGCGTTGGCGCTGGTGGCGTTGTTGATGCTCGGGTTCTGCTGGTTCGGGGCCGAGTAGCCGTTCGGGCCGGTCCACGAGTAGGTGGTGCCTGCCAGGGTGGTGGCAGCCAGCAGATTGATGGTGCCGCCCGCCGCTACCGGCGAGTTGGAGCTGGCCGAGGCAATGGGCGTGGCGCTGATGCTGAGGTTCGAGCCGTTGGTGGCCGGGTTGGCCGTGATGGCCACGCCCGAGGTCAGGCGGATGCGGTACAGGCCGCCCTGCGCCGTGCTCACCGGGATGGTGGCCGAAATCGAGCCGTTGCCCTGGCCGTTGAAAGTTACCGAGCCGATGCTCACCGGCGTGCCGAAGCTGCCGCTGGCATCCGAGAGCTCGGCCGCGAGGCTGCCGCTGTGGTTGGCGCCCGATACATTGAAGCCGATGCTCAGCGAAGCGCCGGCGCAGAGCGAGCCGCCAAACTGGCTGATGGCCACAATGGGCTGCCCGGCCGGCAGCACCGTCACGCTGGCCGTGGTGCTGCTGCTGCAGCCGGCCACGGTCACGTACACGGTGTAGGTGCCGCTGTTCGCAGGCGTCGCGTTGTTGAAATTCAGCGTGGGGCTGCTGCCCGTGCTCACGTTGCCGAAGCCCGGCACGCTCCACACGTAGGTGGCGCCGCTCACGGCCTGGGTCGTCAGGGTCACGGTGCCGCTGTAGGCCACCGGCGAGTTGTTGCTCACGATGGTAGCTACCGGAGCGGCGTTGATTACCAGGTTCGCGCCGTTGTCGGTCTGGCTGGGCACGCCCGGGTTGGTGCCCACCAGGCGGACGCGGTAGCCGCTACCGGCCGGGGTGCCAGCCGGGAAAGCCACCGTGATGATGCCGTTGCCCTGGCCGGTGAAGGCCACCGTGCCGATGGTCGTGGTGGCACCAAACGAGCCGCTGGCGTCCGACAGCTGCGCCTGAATCTGGTTGCCCGCGCCGAAGGAGTTGCCCGTCACGTTGAAACCAATATTCAGGGTCGAAGTGCCGGCGCAGAAGGGGCCGCCGCCAAACTGCGTCAGGGTCAGAATCGGAGCCGAGCTGGGGCTCACCACCACGGTGGTGGTAGCCGGGTTCTGGCAGCCGTTCTGCGTCACCACCAATTGATACGTGCCTTGGTTCTGGGCCGTGGTGGCGTTGTTGATGGTCGGGTTCTGCTGTGTCGAGTAGAAGTTCGGGCCATACCACTGGTAGCTGGCGCCGGGGCCGGCGGTCTGGGCCGTCAGCTGGATGGTGCCGTTGTAGGCTACCGGTGAGTTGGAGCCGGCCACCGCCAGCGGCGGGGCGTTGATGGTCAGGTTCGTGCCGTTCGTAGCCGGAGCGGCGGCGAAGGGCGTGCTGGCCGTCAGGCGCACGCGGTAGGCGCTGCCCTGGAGCAGGGTGTTCGGCAGGGTCACGTTGAACGAGCCCGTGCCCTGGCCCACGAAGGGCACCGTGCCCAGCACCGTGGGCGAAGTGAAGGAACCGCTGGCGTCCGACAATTCGGCCGTCACGGTGTTGCCGCTCGGGAAGGAGTTGCCCTGCACCACGTAGCTGAAGTAGATATTCGAGCTGCCCGCGCAATACGAGCCGCCGAACTGGCTGATGGCCAGAATCGGCTGGGCCGAGGGCTGCACCGTCACCCGCACCGAAGCCGAGTCCTGGCAGCCGTTCGAGTTGCTCACGTACACGAAGTACTTGCCGCTCTGGCTGGGCTGCATGTTGCTCAAAGTCAGCGAAGCGCCACTGCCCACGTAGCTCGTGCCGCCGTTGCTGGCGTAGCGCACGTACCACTGGTAGCTGTTCTGGGCGGCGGGGCCGGCCGTGAGCGTGGTGCTGCCGTTATACACCACCGTGGTAGCCGAGGCTGCGGCCGTAGCCACCGGGGTGGGATGGATGGTCAGATTCACCGGGTTCGGCGTGCCGTAGATGACCGGGTTGGTGCTCACCACCCGCACGCGGTAGCCGTTGCCGGCCGGGGTGCGGAAAGCCACCGTGTCGGTAATCGAGCCGCCATTCGGGCCCACCGACACGCTCTGGTTGTAGATGCGCGAGCCGTTCGAGAACACGCCGCTGGCATCCGACAGCTGGAAGCCGAACTGGTTGCCGGCATTGTAGCCGCTCAGCAAGGTGCTGAAGGGCACCGTAATGTAGGTGCTGGCGCAGAAGCTCTGCGGCGACACCGTGCCGGTGGTAATTGTGGGCGGGTACTGGAAGCTCTGGGCCGAGCAGGTGCTGCCGGCCGTGGCCACCAGGCAAATCTGGCCGCTGGTGCCGCCCGCCGGGGCCACCACCGTCAGGCCGGTGGCGGTGTTGTTGGTGATGTTGGCCACCGGCACGGCCGTGCCGTTGAAGCTCACGCTGGTCACGCCAGCCAGGTTGGTACCCACGATGTTTACCGTGGTGCCGGCCGCGCCGCCCGTGGGCGTGAAGCTGGTGATGGCCGGGCCGTTGCAGTTGAAGTCGTAAGCGCCCACGTTCGAGATGGACGTCCACGAGCTGGGTGTGCTGGCTACCAGGCGCAGGCCGCGCACGTTGGTTTGCGGCACGGCCAGGGTGCGCACCACCTCCACGCTGCTGCCCGCCGTTACGGTGGTGCTGTACGTGTCCACCGTAGTCCAGTTGGTCATGTTCGACGATACCTGGATGGTGTAAGTAGCGCTGGTAGTGGGCGAAGCGCCGGGCGTGTAGCGCACCTGCGTCAGCTGGCGCGGGGTGGTCATGTCCACCTGCACGGTACCGCTGTAAGCGCCGGCGTTCCAGGCCCCGCCGTTGAATACCGATTGGGCCGAGCCGCTCCAGGCGCTGCTCTGCGTGTAGTTGGCGGTGGGCAGGT
The DNA here is from genome assembly GCF_030580865.1 of Hymenobacter aranciens. GTDB lineage: Bacteria > Bacteroidota > Bacteroidia > Cytophagales > Hymenobacteraceae > Hymenobacter > Hymenobacter aranciens. Next base: position 92,911 of record NZ_JAUQSY010000018.1, read on the forward strand.
TGGCGGCGATGTTAGCCGACGAGCCGCAGCCGCTTTTCAGGAAGGTAAGGTTGCTCACCAGGCTCCACTTGCCGCTGGCATCCTGCGAGCGGATGAACAGGCGGTGGGTGCCATCGGCCAAGGCCGAGGCATCAGCCAGAATGCCCACCCCGTTCAGGTCGGGCCCGGCGGTGATGCTCGCGGCCGTGGCCGAGCCAAAGCCCGGGTCGGTATCGAAATAATACTCGATGCGCGTGATATTGGGCAGGGTCTGGGCAGCCACCACTTCGTAGTAGAAGGTGCGGCGGTTGGTCAGGCTCCACTTGTTTTGGTCGTCTTTCGAGCGCAGGTTCAGGGTGTGGAAGCCCGCGCTCAGGCTGCTCAGATTCACCTGGAAGCCGACGTTCTGAAAATCGAAGCTGAGCGAGTTAGCCGGCGTCACATCGGTGGCCAGGCCGAAGCCCGGGTCGGTGTCGAGGTAATACTCGATGCGCGTGATGTTGCGGTCGAGCGAGATGATGGTCGGCTCGTAGTAGAAGGTGCGGCGGTTGGTGAGGCTCCACTTGCCGTCGGCATCGCGCGAGCGGATGCCCAGGCTGTGGAAGCCGGTGCTGGCGCTGCTCAGGTCGATGGCCAGGTTCACGTTTGGCACGTTGGTGAGCGAAGCGTAGCCGGTGGCGGCCGTGGCCAGGCCAAAGCCGGGGTCGGTATCGAGGAAATACTCGATGCGGTCGATGTTGGCCAGCGGCGCGGCGGCCGTGGGCTCGTAGTAGAAGTTTTTGCGGCTGGTGAGGCTCCACTGCCCGTTGGCGTCGCGGCTGCGGGTGCCGATGGTGTGGAAGCCCGTCGTCAGCGCGCCCAGGTTGATGTTGTAGGCAATACCGCTGATATCGGTGGCGGCCGTCACCGGCACATCCGTCGCCAGGCCGAAGCCAGGGTCAGTGTCCACGAAATACTCTACTTTATTCACGTTAGCCAGCGTTTGGGCGGCCGTGGGCTCGAAGTAGAACGACCTGCGATTGGTCAGGCTCCACTGGCCGTTGGCATCGCGCGAGCGGTAGCCGATGGAGTGAAAGCCAGTGCTCAGGCTACCCACGCTTACGCTCAGCGACAGGTTGCTGATATCAGTGGCGGCCGTCACGGGCACGTCGGTGGCCAGACCGAAGCCCGGGTCGGTGTCGATGAAGTACTCCACCTTGTTCACCTCGGCCAGGGCCTGCGCGGCGCTGGGCTCGAAGTAGAACGTGCGGCGCGTGGTGATGCTCCACTGGCCGTTGGCATCCTGCGAACGGTAGCCGATGGCGTGAAAGCCCGTCGTGAGGCTGCCCACGTTGATGTTGGCCGTCAGGCCGCTCAAATCGGCGCCTGGGGTGATGGCCAGGGCCGTAGCCGCGCCAAAGCCCGGGTCGGTATCAATGAAATACTCCACCCGGGTGATGTTGGGCAGCAGGAAGCTGAACTGCGCCGCGCTGCTCACGCTCTGGCTGCCGCCATACAGCAGCGTCACCACGCCCGAGGCGCCGCCCACGGCCGGCGTGGCCGTCAGGCTGGTGTTCGACGAGGCCGAAAATGAAGCCGCCGGTACGCCGCCAAACAGCACGCCCGTCACGCCCGTCAGGTTGGTGCCGGTGATGGTGACGGTGGCGCCCGCCGCCGCGCTGGTCGGCGTGAAGCTGCTGATGGTGGGGGCCGGCAATACCGTGTAGCTGGTGCTGCTGGTAGCTGTGCCCGAGGCGTTGGTCACGCTGATAAGGCCGGTGCTGGCGCCTGCGGGTACCGTCACGGTCAGCTGCGTGCCGCCCGAGTTGGTGCTGAAGGTCGTGGCGGCCACCCCGTTGATGGTCACGCTGGTGATGGCGTTCAGGTTGGTACCCGTCACCACTACGGTGCTGCCCACGGTGCCGCTGGCGGGGGCGAAGCTGCTGATGGTGGGCACGCCCACGCTGGTGTTCAGGCGCACGCTCAGAGTGTAGCCGCCGTTGCCGCCGTAGTTGGCCGATACCAGGTCCAGGGCATCGTCGTTGTTGAGGTCGGCCAGGATGGCGTAGTAGCTGCTGGTTTGCACCGACACGTTCACCGGGGTGGCAAACGTGCGGCCGCCCAGGTTGCGAATCGTCAGCGCGTTGGCCGAACTGTACTGCGACACCACGACGTCGAGCCGGCCGTCGCCGTCGGCATCGCCCAGCATGGCGCTCACGGGGTTGCTGAAGCTGCCGCTGATGCTGGCCGTGGTGAAGCTGCCCGTGCCGCTGCCCCAGGCCACCGTGAGGGTGTTGGAGCCGTAGTTCGGAATAACGATATCGAGGAAGCCGTCGCCGTCGAGGTCGCCGAAGCTGGCGTAGCCGGGGTTGGTGCCGGTGGCGATGGTGGTGCTGGCCGAGGGGCCAAACGAGCCGCTGCCGTTGTTGAGGTAGAGGTAGGCGTTGCCGCCGTTCCAGCGCGTAGCCAGCAGGTCGAGGTCGCCGTCGTTGTCCACGTCGCCCAGCGTGGTACTGAAGGCAATGGCCGCGAGGCTCAGGTTGCTGCCGCCGGCAAATATGCCGCTGCCGTTGTTGAGGCGGATGCTGGCGGTGTTGGCCGAGTAGCCGGCCGTTACCAGGTCGAGGTCGCCGTCGCCGTCCACGTCGCCCAGGGCCACGCAGGTGGGGCCGGCGCCCACGGCCGCCGTGCTGCCCACGAAGGTGCCGCTGCCGTTGTTGAGGTAAATGAGGGCGTTGCTGCCGCTGTAGTTGGCGGCCACCACGTCCACGTCACCGTCGTTGTCGAGGTCGCCGGTGGCCACGGAGTGCACCTGGGCGCCGGCATTGTAGAGCACGGCGGCGGCAAAGCCGCCATTGCCGTTGCCCTGGTAGTAGGCCATGCCGCCCTGGTAGTTGGCCGCCACCAGGTCGGGGTTGCCATCGCCGTTGAAGTCGGCGGCGGCCACGCCCACCGGGCGGTTGGCCGTGGGGTTGGTGCTGCCGCTGAAGGTGCCCGTGGCCGCACCGCTGGCCGCCACAAACTGGCTCACGTAGCCCTGGCCCAGGGGGGTGTTGCTGGCGTCGCTCTGGGCGGCCGTGGTCACGGTTACGCTCACCTGCTCGCCGGCCCGGAAGTCCGTGGTGGGGTTGATGGTGAGCGTGCTGCTGCCGCCGCCGCTGTAGCTGGCGCCGCGCAGGCCGCTGTAATTACCAAACACTTTCAGCGCCGTGGCCGAAGCCGAGGCGCTGTTCAAAGCGGCTGAGAACGTCAGGCTGATGTCGCTGCTGCGGGCCGCGCTGGGGGCGTGGCGGGCGGGCGTCACGCTGCTCAGCGTGGGCACGGTGCTGGCCAGGGCAATGGCGTATTTCGAGCCCAGGTAGGTTTCCACCTGCCCGATTTCGGTGGCCGTCAGCACGCGGTTAAATACCAGCACTTCGGCAATCTGGCCGTTGAATTCGCGGCCTGTGAGGCTCCAGTTGCCCACCCGGAAGTTGGCCGGCGTGGCCCAGGAGTTGGTCGAAGCCGGGCCCGACAGCGCGTTGCCGCCGTTCAGGCGGCTCGTGCCGGTGCCGCCATTGGCAAACGTGCCGCCCAAGATGCTGAAGCCCGCCGTGGGCAGCACCTGGTTGGCGGCCGTTACGCCGTTGTTATAAAAGGTGTTGGTGCTGTTGCCATCCTGCTGAATGACGAAGCGGCTGCCGCCCGAGTGCGAGTAGTCGAAGATGTCGGCGTACTGCTTTTGGGTCGTGCCCGGCTTGGTTACGGCGAAGAAGGTGTAGTTCGTCTGCCCGGCCAGCAGGTCCACGGCGCCCGTCGATTGCAGCCAGTCGTCGTTGCCGTCGAGGCTCAAGGCAGGCTTGCCGTTCACGGCATTGCTGGTGAGGGCGGGGCACTGCCCGGCCGTAGCCTGGGCCACGCCGAAGCCGTTGCCGCTCAGGTCGGCCCAGGCGGTGACGGTGCCGCCGCTGCTGGTGAGGCCCTGGTCGGCGGCCAGGTGCAGGCGCAGGCCGCTGCTCACGGGCGAGCCCGAAGTCAGCGGGGTGGGATTGGCTGCCGTGGCAATGTTGTACTTGTTGCTTAGGTAGGTTTCAATCTGCGTTTGCTCGGCAGTCGTCACCTCGCGGTTGTAGATGATAACCTCCGAGAGGTCGCCGTTCAGGTACACGTTGCTGGTGCCGGCGTAGCCCACGCCCAGCCAGGCCGGGCTGCTGACGGCCGGCAAATACGAGCCGCTGCCGCCGTTGGTGCTGCTGGTGGTGCCGTTAAGGGCCTGGCCGCGCGAGGTGGTGCCCGCAGCCGCCATCCCGTAGATGTACGGCGCCGGGGCGGCCGGCCCGGCATTCGCCGACTCCAGGTAGTTCGTGTAGCCGCTGCCGCTGCTGCTGCGGTTGGCCGTGTATTCGGCATTGCCCGAGCCGCTGCTGCCCGCCTGCCAGTAGATTTCGATACCGGCGGCATTGCCCGTTAGGGCCGAGGCCACGCGGAAAATACCGTTGTAGTTCTTGCGCACGGCGTTGCGGCCCACCACAAAGATGGACAGCCCGCCGCTGGTCAAATCCACGTTCGACGTCAGCGACAACACATCGTCGGCGCCGTCGAAGCGCAGGGTGGGCTTGTTGCCCAGGCCGGTGGCCACGAGGGCCGGCCGCTGGGCGCTGCCCGACTGAATGGCCGTGGTGGCGTTGGGGCTCTGGTCGGCCCACACGGTCACGTTGCCGCTGCCGTCGGTGCTCACCCCGGCATCGGCCCGGAAGTGCCGGTAGAGCCCGCTCGTGACGGGCAGCGTCTGGGCCTGGGCCGGGGTGCCCAATCCCAGGGCCAGCGCCCCGAGGGCCGCCAGCCGCGCCAGCCAGCGCGGGGTGCCGGCCCGGTCGCGCCGTTGCGCGCCCGTCCGGCGGGTGAATATGATATTCATGGAATAGCGAGTGAAGTGAGAAACGCTATTGCCTAGTTGTTCGAACGGGTGCTCATGTTCACGTTCAGCGTGTTGCCATTCACCGAGTTCGAGAGCTGGTAGATGGCCGGAATGGCGGGCAGGCCGCCCAGCTTGTAGGGCGAGTTGCCGGCGAAGGCGCCGATGTCGAGGCCATTCTCGCCGGTGCCGCGCAGGGCGTTGGTGCCGGTCTTGAGCTGCCAGTGGGCATCGAAGGTCGGGTTGTTGTTAGCGAACACGCTGGCGATGGTCACGTTGTTCTGGTTGTTATTGGTCGTGGGCACGCCGGTGTTGTAGAAGGCGTTGTAGGCTACGGTGCAGTTGGTGAAGCTCGGCGTGTAATAGGCGCCGATGTAATTATTAATGACGTTGAAGTTTTGCAGCGAAAAGGTGCTGTACTGCAATCCGGTCACGTTTTGGCGGAACTCGCCGCTGCTGTTGGCGTTCAGCGACACATAACCCAGGATGATGTTATTGCTGATAAGGAGGTTGGTGCCGCCCGTGCTGTTGTTGTGGCGCAGGTTGCCGTCCAGGTAGTTCTGGCGGATGTTGACGTTGTTAATCAGCCCGCCGTTGTAGTTAATATAAGTTTCGCCGGTGATGTGGCAACGCTGCATAGTCACGCCGCTGGCACTGAATCCCGCGCTGCTGGCCGTGATGCCGGCTACGGAAGCTCCCGTGCTGCCGGTGGTGAAGTGCAGCAGGTTCACAATCGCTGGTTGGGCGTTGGCCTGCAGCCCGGTGTTTTGACTTGTGCCCAGAAAGTAGCCGGGGCCCACTACGGTTACGTTCTTGCTGATGGTCATGTCAAAACCGTAATCACCGGGCTCCATCTGAATGATGTCGCCAGGCGTGGCGGCCGTCTGGGCCAGAGCGAAGGTGGCGTAGATGTTGGTGCCGGTGGTGGTGGCACTCACGCGGCGGATGGTCTGGGCCGAGGCCGAGAGAGCAACAGCTGCCGTCAGCAGCAGAACGAATACGGAAGAGGCGAGCTTTTTCATAAAAAACGGGGGTGTTGGGAGTGAGAAAAAAATGTTGAAAAGTGACGGGTTGAGGCAGGCCCGAAAGCCCACAGGTTTGCGAGGGTAAAATTGCTTCTAAGCTATACCCGGGCGCAATCCGCGCTATCCCGCATTTTTTACCGGCAGCCGCCTCCGGGCTGGCACGGATGCGGGGCGGCGCGTTGCGCTTGCCCAACCGCCTTCCCGGGGCTGTCAGGCCACTTTTTGCTCCCGTATGATGTAAATGCAAACGGCCGGCTTCGCAGGAAGCCGGCCGTCGTCAAACGTACCTTCAAGCACCAAAAAGAAGCTGGGCTACCCGCGCTTCACCCCTCGCTGGCGGACTGCATTTCGGCCGAGCTATGTACCCGCACGCCGCTACTCTCGCCCGCCGCCGCGCGCAGCATGGCCCGCGCCACCGCACTGCCTTCAATGGCCCGCCACTCGCGTAGCGGCCCTCTTAGCAGCGGCCGTAGGGCAGCCATCACCACGCTCGCCACCTGCTCGCCCGTGCGCACCTTCTCGGTGCGCCCCAGCAGCAGCGAGGGCCGGAAAATATGAATGGCCCGAAAGCCCAGCTTGCGCACGGCCGCCTCCATCTCGCCCTTCACCCGCGAGTAGTAAAACATCGATTGCGGGTCCGGATTCAGGCTGCTCACTACCAGAAACTGTGCCCCGGGTGCACTCGTCAGCGCCGCCAGCGTCACCACGTACCCAAAATCGACTTTATAAAACGCCTCCTTCGAGCCGGCCTGCGCCATGGTGGTGCCCAGGCAGCAGTACACGTCGTCGGCCACCAGCTGCTCGCGCACCAACTCCAGCCGGTCCAGGCCAGTAACTACTTGCGTGAGCTTGGGGTGGCTGAGCGGCAGCTCGCGCCGGCCCACCACGGTCACTTTCGAGTAGCGGTCGGAGGCCAGTAGCAGCGGCAGCAGCTGGGAGCCGATGAGGCCGGTAGCACCAGCGAGGAGGGCGGTTTTCATGATAGAACGACAAGCTCCCCTCCTTGGAACCGAAGGTCGGCGAAGCCAAAGGAGGGGATGTGAGCTGCGCTGAGCAGCGAACGGGGGTGGTTCGCCCGGTCGCGCCGCCTGGGCTTAATCTTGAACGCCCAACTCGTTTCAAAGTTGGAAAGGCCGGTTTACTTGCGCTAACAACATCGTTCTAACGGCGCGGGAGGCCTAACCACCCCCGTTGCGCTTTCAGCGCAACATCCCCTCCTTGGCAGGAGGGGAGTTTTTCGTTCTACTTCAGAGTCGTCGCCTCCGGTTCCAGTGTCACCAGCCCCTGCTTAAACAGCGCACCCAGCGCCTTTTTAAACACCTTCTTGCTCATGCCCACCCGCCGGTAAACGTCCTCGGCCAGGCTCTTGTCGCCGATGGGCAGGCGGCCATTCGGCGCGGCCTTCAAGGCTTTCAATAGCGTATCCGTGGCCGTTTCCACCTCGCTGTAGCCGGCGCGCTGCAGGCGCAGGTCGAGCTTGCCATCGGGGCGGATGACGCGCACGAAGCCGGGTAGCTCCTCGCCGATGCGCAGGGGGCGGAACACCTCATTATGATAGAGAATGCCGAGGTGGCGGTTGTCCACGATGACGGTGTAGCCGAGCTCCGACTCGTCGGCCACCAGCAGGCGCACTTCGTCGCCCACATGGCCGGGGAAGGCGTCTTTGCTGAGGTAGGGCTTCCACTTGGCGGTGGCTACCAGGCGGTCGCTTTCCTCGTCGAGGTACACGTACACCAGCACGCGGTCGCCGGTGCGCAGGTCGCGGCGCTGGTTGCGGTAGGGGAGCAGCAGCTCTTTTTCGAGGCCCCAGTCGAGGAACGCGCCGGCGGGGCCGTGGTCGCGCACGGTGAGGGCGGCGAAGCTATCGACGGTGGCGAAGGGCTCCAGGGTGGTGGCAATGAGCCGGTCTTCGGAATCGCGGTACACGAACACGCGTAGCACATCGCCCACGCGGGTGCCGTCGGGCACGTACTTGTTGGGCAGCAGCAGGTCGCCGTCGTCGGAGGTGAGGTAGAGGCCCACGCTGGTATCGCGGGCTACTTCGAGGTCGTTGTAATCGCCGAGGAGGAGGCTGGGCATGGGGTGTTGTTAGGGCGTGAGGGTAGGAGAGTGCGGGGGTAGGAGCGGGGCAAAGGTCGGGAAAATACGCGGCCGGCTGGCGCTGGCCCCGCCGCTGGCGCGCGTCAGAGACGCGCGCCAGCCAGCGGCTAACCCCGCATTTACTTACCTTTACCCGCTATGCCATTACACTCTACCTTATCCCACCCACTCCGCCGCTTCGCCTGCTATAGCCTGCTGTTGCTGCTTGGGCTGCTGCTGGCCGCCCGCCCGGCCGCTGCCCAGAGCTGCCAAATCGGCTTCACCCGGCACGGCACGGCCGCGCCCACGGCCACAGGCTGCTACCGGCTCACGGCGCAGGGGGCGCAGGATATTCAGGGTTCCATCTGGAGCGACCAGACCATCAGCCTCACCAACGACTTCGACTTCACCTTCGGCATCAACCAGTGCGGGCCGGCCGATGGCGTCGTGTTTGTGCTGCACCGGGCCGGCCCCAACGTGAATACCGCCGAGCAGGGCGGCAGCATCGGCTACTATCGGGGCAATGGGGCCTTTAGCCAGTCCGTCGGCATTGAGCTCGATTTTTACCAGAACACCGGCGCGCCCTACAACGACCCCGCCCAGCCCCACGCCATGCTCGCCCTCAACGGCGACCCCGGCGGCGTGTTGCCCCCGGTGATATTGCCCACGCTCAACAACTGCGCCGACCACCTCCTGCGCATCCAGTGGAGCGCCGCCGCCCAAACCCTTACGGCCCAGTACGACGGCCGCCAGCTCTTCAGCTACCCGCGCAACCTCGTGGCCACCATCTTCGGCGGCAACCCCTCGGTGTGGTTCGGCTTCGTGGGCTCCACGGGCGGCTCTACGTCCGACCAGACCATCTGCCCGGCCAACATCCAGGCCGTGCCGGCCGCGCCGGTCATCGTGCCCGACGGACCTACCACCCTCTGCACCGGCGGCCGGGTGGGCCTGCGCATCAACAACCTGCCCGCCGGCACCACCTTCCAGTGGAGCCCGGCCGCCGGCCTCAGCGCCCCCGGCGGCGCCAGCATCACGGCGGCGCCGGCCGCCAGCACCACCTACCGCGTCATCGCCACCACTCCCAACGGCTGCCAAAGTCAGGATTCGGTGCGCGTGTCGGTGCTGCCCCGCCCCAACGTCACCGTGAGCCCCCGCCAGGTCGTCTGCGCCGGGGCATCCGTCACGCTGCGGGCCGACGCCCCGCTGGGCCTCAGCCAAACCTGGACGCCCGGCACCGGCCTCAGCACCCCGGTGGGCCGTGAGGTCATTGCTACGCCGGCCGCTTCCACGCTCTACACCGTGACGACCACCGGCCCCGGCTACTGCCTGCGGCAGGACACCGTGCGCGTGCTGGTGCGCCCCGCCATCGGCCTGCGCCTGGCCGCCGACCCGGCCACCGCGCCCGGCGCCAGCACCCGCCTCACGGCCGCCAGCGCGGCGCCGGGCGTCACGTTCAGCTGGAGCCCGGCCGCCGGCCTCAGCGCCAGCACCGGCCCCGAGGTGACGGCCACGCCCGCCCAGCCCACCACCTACACCGTCACGGCCACCGGCCCCGGCGGCTGCGCCGAGCAGGCCAGCGTGCTGGCCCAGCCCTTCCTGCTGCCCAACGTCATCACCCCTAACCACGACGGGCTCAACGACTCCTTCCGGGCGCTGGTGAGTCAGCAGCCCACCCGCCTGCAGGTATTCTCGCGCTGGGGCCGGCTGGTGTATGAGCAGGACAACTACGCCGACGGCTGGGGGCCCGACGCCGCCCCCGGCGTGTACTTCTACCGCCTCAGCACCGCCGCCGGGCAGAGCTGGAAGGGCTGGGTGGAGGTGCTACGGTAGAAACTGCCCTAGATTCCATATTCTCTGACCGCATCTTTTATGTCTGAAACATCTGCCTCGTCGCACTCTTACGCTGGCGCGCTGCGTCTAAACGGCATCGTGTGGGGCCTGCTGGTCTTCTGTGTGCTGATGATGGCGGCTACATGGGGCAGCTACGATGCCCTAATGCCGCTGATGGGCGTCATCTATGTGTCAGGCGCGGGAATGGTCGTCAATGGCGTAATGCTCCTGTGGAAGCTAGTCACCGGGCACTTCCGCCAGGCGGCTACCTATGGTCTGGGGCTGTTGCCGCTAGCTGGAATCTTCACCTGGATTTGTCATAATGTGCACCTCGGAAAAATCAGCGGCTAGCTGTTACGCTTAGCGAGTGTAACTCCAGCAGCACTTCAGAACTTTGTCGGATGCATACACCCTCCCCATGAAAAACCTCCTGCACCTTTCCTTCATCCCCCGCAGCGCCGATGCCGGCCTGCTGCTGCTGCGCCTCTGGGCGGGCCTGCCGATGCTGCTGCTGCACGGGCTGCCCAAGCTGCTGCACTTCGACGAGTATTCCAAGGGCTTTCTTAGCTTCCTGGGCCTCAGCTCCGGCGTCAGCCTCGGGCTGGCGGTTTTCGGCGAGCTGGTGTGCGCGGCCTTGCTTATCGTGGGCTTATTCACGCGCTTTGCCGCGCTGGTGGCGGCCATCACCATGGCCGTGGCTTTCTTCGTGGGCCACGACGGCGCGCTCACCGGTGCCGACAGCGGCGAGCTGGCCTACCTCTACCTGGGCATTTTCGCGGCGTTGTTTCTGAGCGGGGCGGGGCGGTTTTCGGTTGATAATGCCTTGCTGCGTAATAGCCAGGCCGCTACAATAGCCTAGCAAACTCCAGTTGCGGGATAGCCGCGAAGCGGCGCCACGTTGGTAGAATAGCTGAGCCAGGGAACCCCGAGCCGCGAAGTGGCGGCACGTTTGCCTGGTGAACGTGCCGCCGCTTCGCGGCTTGGGTCCCTAACCCTGCATTTAAACTATCAACATGTCGCCGCTTCGCGGCTATCCCGCAACTGGGGTTAGCAAGTCGTGAGGGCAGCGCTGGAAGGGCCTACCGGCTCTTTCGGAGATGCACTCCGCATTGGCCGCGCCACTAGCTGGTGGCGGGGAGTACAACTCTCCGGCAGATAACTTTCGGAATACAACTCCCAAAGAGTAAAGTAGAGCCCACCCTACCACAAAAACAAAGAGGGCCTCCAGGGGCCCTCTTTGCACGAAGTCAGTAGCTGAGAAGTGTTATTTCAGGCAGCCGCAGGGTATTACCTGGTCTGAGCCCGCCCCTTCCAGAAACATGCTCTGCTGGTAGCCTGCCCCGTTGTAGGCTTGCGAAAACAGGAAGTTCTGGTAGCGGCAGGTGCCATTGGGCAGCGTCGAGCTGATGGCGGCCACCAGCGTCCGCTTGGTGATGGCACCCGTGAGCTCGTTGCGCACAATATTCCACTCCTTGCTGGTGATGCGGACGGAAGAAGGCTTCTCGGGCCAGCCCTTGGCCTTAAAGGTCTGCATGACGGTGGCCTCCAGCTTGGGGTCTTTCATGCCGGCGGCGGGCATGCACATCTTGGTGTCGTTGGGGTCTACCGCGCTGGCGCCCACTTTCAGCTCAAATTCGCCGGTGAGGATGGGCTCGCCTTCCGCAGACGGCTGCTTGAAGAGGTCTACTACTGGCCGCATCACCACCTTGATTCCGTGGCTGCCCGGCGTGAGCTTGGCTTCGTTCTTCGACAGAAATTCCTGAAAAGCGTCGTTGCCGTCCTGCGCCTCCTTCGACGACAGCGCGCCCGCAGCGGAGGTTTCTTCAATTCTTCTCGTCAAACGTTCTCTGGTGGCCAAGGCCAGCGCTCCATCCAGGTAAAATTCTACTCGGTAAAGAGCTCCGTTGAGGTCGTGGATATCGGCGGCAGGAGCTAAGACCCGGCCGATATTATACAGGCTGTTCTCCATGTAGCCCCGGAAATAGATGGGCTGGCCCAGCGTAAACGAATTGCTGAACTGCGCCTCCTGCTCGTTGCGCAAGGCCAAAGCCTCGGCCGTGGAGGCAAATACCAGCTTACCCAGATACTTGGTATGAATAGGGCTCGTGATGCCATCGCTGGGCTTTACGGGCTCCTTCGATTTGCTAGGACCCTTTGACGGCCCTTTGGCCATTTTAGCCAGGGTTATTAGCTCGCCTATCTGGGCGTAGCTGCTCGCACTAACGCCGACCGCTAATAAAAGGGTAAATAGTATGGATTTCATCAAGGTGTGGGGAAAAAAGAAAAAAGGCTAAAAGACGTGTCAGTCAATTGGTGCTCTACAAGGCGGCGGTAAAGCGCTGCAATGTTAAGCAGAAAACAGGGAATGGTACTTGCGGCTAGTTTTGCCCTTCAAAAGCAAAGATGCTACAGAGCTATACGCCGCGTGGGCAGCACCGCTGGCGGGCAACGCGGCGTACGATTTCGAATGAGCCGAGAGATTTCCTTGCTTTGCACGAGACGTAGCTTTGCTTTACGCGGGTCGTATCCTTGCTTTGCACAGGTCTTGCAAAGCAAGGATACGACCCGCGTAAAGCAAGGGCCCCGCTTAGGCAATGGTGAGGGTGGCGGGCAGCGCGGCCGTGCGCAGGGTATTGCTGCCGCGCAGCTTGTTACGCACTTCCAGCCGGTAGGTGCCGGCCGGGAGGGTGGCGGGCACCAGGAAGAGCTGTTCCGAGGGCGTGTTTTTCTTCACCTTGTCCACGCGCACGGGGGCGTTGCTGCCGGTGGCCGGCACTAAGAACAGGCCCTGGTCGGGGTCGGTGGGGTCGTGCTTGAGGTGGGTGCCGCGCAGCAGGGCCAGCGTGCCGGTGGTCAGGGTGTCGTTCACGGCCTCGCTGAGCAGGTCTTCTACCCGCTCGGGGCGGGGCTCGGTCAGGCCTGCGGGACTTACCAGGGTGAAGCGCAGCTCGGTTTCGGCCCGGCGCAGCAGCGTGCCGGCCGCCAGGCGCAGCTGGCCGCGGTGGCGTTGCGGGTCGAAGGTATCGTGGGCATCGCGCCACACGCCGGTGAGGGTGGGGCGCAGCACAAACAGGTCGGTGATGATAGTCTCGCCGCGCTGGGCCCGGTGGATGACGGCCATCTTAAACTCCTCGTACATGGCCAGAAACTCGGCCTTGGTGACGGTGGAGCCGGGCCGCACCACGTCGTTGGCCAGGTCGTCGAGGGTGGCGGTGCCCGCGCTTTGCACCTGCGCCCGCAGGTCGTTGGGGTCGGCGGTGAGCTTGTTGTCGATAAGGGAGTAGGCGATGGGCATGCGGCGGGAAGGGGGTGAGAAGGTTCGGGGCAAAGATGAGGACGCGCATGGTCACCGCGCATCGGTAATTTTACCTAATCTCAGACACGCGGCCGGATTATTTTCCGGCTGACTGCCAGTGCCCGGGCCCCCGCTTACTGATACACCCCCACCCCCGGCGCCCCCAGCCCGAAGTCCGAAAACTGCACCGCCTCGCGCGCCGTCTCAAACATGCGCACCCCGTTCGGCGTCAGCAGCCCCTTGGGATAGAAGCCCAGCAGCAATTGGAACGTCCGAAACGCCGTGAACTCGTTACGCAGCCGCAGCCCCACCCCGAAGCCCGTGTAGGGCGCCTGGTGAAACGGCGAGCCGCCGCCCTGCCGCTCCGTCACCCAGGCCGCATCGGCAAACACCACCCCCGCCAGCCGGAAGCCCACCAGCGACAAGGGCGTAAAGAGCACCGTCTCGTACTTCAGGGCAAAGCGGCTCGTGGCCCGGATGGCCGGGTCGGGCGCGAAGCCCCGGATGCCCCGGTCGTCGCTCACGCCCAGCAGCACCTCGCCCGGCCGCCGGTCCAGCCCGATGGTGCCCCGGCTGCTCAGGAAGTGCCGGTACTGCCAGTTGCCCCGGTGGTAGAGCCGGGTGAAGGCCGTCAGCTCCGTGCTCAGCAGGCCCTGCTCCCAGGTGCGGGTGTGGTCGAGGCGCTGGTACACGCCCAGCTCCACGCTCGTGTAGAGGTAGCCCCGGGTGGGCGAAAACGCCCCCGTGGCCAACCGCCCCGCAAAGTAGCGCCGCGGCGTCACGTTGTTAAACTCGTAGCCCACCGTGCCGCTTACCAGCGTGCCCGTCGGCACGTCCTCCGTGCGCCCGAAGCCGAAGAGGTACCGGTCCTTGTAGTAGCGGCGCACCGAGTAGCCCAGCGTGCCCAGCAGCAGCGTGCCGTTGTAGTAGGGCCGGCCCTGGTTGGGCTCCAGCACCGGCACCCGCTGGTAGGTGGTGCGAATAAGGCGCGAGGCCACAATCAGCCGCCCCGGGTTCTCATACCCCAAATCAAACGAGCGCAGCCGAATCGAGCGGCCCACCCACGCATCCTGAATATTGTAGCGCAACGGCTGAAAAACCAGCGGCTCGCCCAGCGGCGGCAGCACCGGCACAATCATCAAATCGTACCAATCGGCCGAAAAAGCTCCCGCGTAGCGTGTCGTCGGCGAGTAAAAGTCGCGCCGCACCGACACCCCGCCCCGCTCCTGGTTATACTCGTTTAGATACCGCGCCTGCGCCTGGAAAAAGTGCCGGAACGGAACAGTGTAGCTCCCCTGGTACGCCCAGCGCTGCGCCTGCTCGCCCTCGTTGTTCGGCGTCAGGTTGCGCCCGTAGGTGTAGGCATTGTCAATCTGGTGCCCAAAGCCCAGGAAATTCTGGTCGCCCAGCGTGATGCGCCCCGCCGTGGCGTTGCTCAGCTCCGCCCCACCCGTCAGGCTGAACACGTCCGTCGTCAGCACCTCCAAATCCACGCTGTCAGCCGTGCTCGTGCGCTCGTTCACCAGCACCCGCGCATCCAGCAGCTCCGGCGTCTGGCGCAAGAGGCGTTCCGACTCCGTCAAATCCTGCGGCTGCAGCACATCGCCGGGCCGGAAGGTCAGCACCTGCCGAATGCGCGTCTTCGAGGTGCGCACGTGCAGGGCATTGCCCGCCCGCTCCAGAAACGTGCGCGGCTGCCGCAGCGAGTCGTTCAGGCTATACCCAAACGCCGAGTAGGGCCGGATGTTAATCCGCCGCACCACCTTAAAGTTGTGCTTGTCAAACTGCCGGTCGAGCAGCACCACGTCCAACCCCGCCTGCTCGTTGCTGCGCGGCGAAAAGTCGAAAATCGCCGCCACCGCCTTCCCCATAATGGTCTTGCGCCGCGCGTAAGCCTGCAGCCGCAGCCGCATCCGCTCCTGGTTAAACTGCCGCCGCAGCGAGTCGGGCGCATCGGGCCGCAGCACCGGGGCCGCCGGCAGCACCGCGTCCCGGGCCTTCAGCGAGTCGGGCGGCACCGCCCCGCGCGGGTCAAACCCCTGCGCCCGGCCGTGGCGGGCCAGCCCCGGCAGGGTCAGCAGCAGCAGCAGGAAGAAAAAACGGAAGCGAAACATTTAAAATCAGAAGCAGGCGCGGGGCCGGTGCAAGGTACGGAAAGGAAGAGGGTAGAGGTTGGGAGGGGCTCAGAACGACGAAATCAGAACGTCATCCTGAGCCGACCGCAGGGAGGCGAAAGGACCTCGCCCGCTTCGCTGGGGTGGTAATTAATTACTGCTGCATGTTACTGCTGCATGCGGCGCGGGCGAGGTCCTTTCGCTCCTGCGTCGCTCAGGATGACGTTCTTTTTCTTTAGTCATTCCAGCAGTTCTTAAAAGCACATTCCCGAACTTTTTCTAAAAAAATTAGCTTAACCCCTTGCACAAAATCCCCGCCTGTTTCTTACCTTTAAGGCCTCAAAGCCGCCCTCAGCCCGATGAACGAGCGCATTCAGGAAAAACTAAGCATTTTAGCCGACGCCGCCAAGTACGATGCCTCGTGCAGCAGCAGCGGCGGCAAGCGCAAGAACGAAAGCAAGGGCCTCGGCAACGCCGAAGGCATGGGCATCTGCCACTCCTACACCGAGGATGGCCGCTGCGTGAGCCTCCTGAAAATCCTGCTCACCAACCACTGCATCTTCGACTGCGCCTACTGCGTCTCGCGCCGCTCCAACGACGTCAAGCGCGCCGCCTTCACGGTGGACGAAGTCGTGGACCTCACCATCAACTTCTACCGCCGTAACTACATCGAAGGCCTGTTCCTGAGTTCCGGCATCTTCTCCAGCCCCGACTATACCATGGAGCGCCTCGTGCGCATCGTCCGCAAGCTGCGCACCGAGCACAATTTCAACGGCTACATCCACGTCAAAACCATCCCCGGCGCCAGCCAGGAGCTCATCCACGAAGCCGGCCTCTACGCCGACCGCCTCAGCGTCAACATCGAGCTGCCCTCCGAGCTGGCCCTCACCAGCCTCGCCCCGGAAAAGAATTACCAGGAAATCCTGACCCCGATGCGGCAGATTAGCGACGGCATCATCCAGAACAAGGAAGAAAAGTCGCTCTTCCTGAAAGTGCCCAGCTTCGCCACCGCCGGCCAGACCACCCAGCTCATCGTCGGCGCCAGCCCCGAAACGGACCTGCAAATCATCCAGTTGTCTAACTCGCTTTATCAAGGCTACGGCCTCAAGCGCGTGTACTACTCCGGCTACGTGCCCGTCACCGACGACGCCCGCCTGCCCCAGGTCACCCAGCCCCCGCTCATCCGCGAGCACCGCCTCTACCAGTCCGACTGGCTCATGCGCTTCTACGGCTTCCACGCCGACGAAATCCTCGACCCCGTCCACCCCCACCTCGACCTCGAAATCGACCCCAAGCTGGCCTGGGCCCTGCGCAACCGCCACGTCTTCCCGGTGGATGTGAACACCGCCGACTACGAGATGATACTGCGCATTCCCGGCGTGGGCGCCCGCTCGGCCAAACGCATCGTGGCCGCCCGCCGCTTCGCCAGCATCGACCTCGAAACCCTGCGCCAGCTCGGCGTGGTGCTGAAACGGGCTAAGTTCTTCCTCACCTGCCGCGGCATGGCCCAGCCCGCCCTGGGCGAATTGGACGAGCAGGCCATCCGCCGCCAGGTGCTGTTCGGCGCCGGTTCGGTGCGTTCGGCGCTGGTCACGCAGCAATTGGACTTGTTTGCCCAGGCTTCTTAATGAAAAGGTGTTAGGTGTTGGGTTTTAGGTATTGGGGATTTTTCAGAATGATGCCGAACACCTAAAGCCTAACACTCAATACCAAAAACCTCCTCCGATTTCAATGTCACCCTCCTTCCTCAACCTCCCCACCAACCCGCCGAGTGAGCTAGGCGGCATCCAAAACGACATCTTCTTCACCGTCATGAAAATCTCCCACCGCCAAGCCCAACCCACCACCATGGCTACTAACAAAGTAGCTCGCCTCTCCTGCGTCTGCCGCATCAGCGAGCTGATGCCGCTGGTGCGGCAGCTGCATGATGATGCGCGTGCCGCCCGGCAGGTGGTCGAGACCCTGCAGCAGGCCGCGTAAAGCCGTGGCAGTACGAATTCCGCGTTGCGGTTCGTTCTACCACTCTGCCGTTGAACAACTGCACCAAACGACTAATTGGTAGTACGAACCGCAACGCGGAATTCGTACTGCCACTCACACCACCGGCCGCCCCAGGTAAGCCGCATACCGCGCCAACGCTGGCTCCAGCAGCTCCCGTTGCCCCGCCGTCAGCGGCTCAAACGGCGACAACTCTACTGTCACGCCCTTTTTGCGCAGTGTGCGCCGCCAGGTGCCCACCACCTGTCCATCCAGCACCATCGTGGCGCTGAGGATGCCACCATTGGTAGGGTTCAGCAGCGGCCGGTGCTGCGGAGCCAGTGCCGCGCTGCGGTCGGTGTAGCCCAGCATCAACTCATCGAAGCCCGGGAGTAGGTAGGCCTGCGGCGGCGGCAACTGCGGCGGCAGCGTATCAGCCAGCCAGTAGGTGTTGCCCTCTATCGTCACCGAAGTCAGGGCGCTTTGCGCCAGCTGCAGCGCCAGCCGGGCGTCGCCCACCGGCAGCCCCGTCCACCATACAAAATCCGGCAGCGTGGCCGGGCCGTGACTGGTGAAGTAGCGTTGGGCCAGCTTCGCCAAAGCCTCCTCGCGGGCCAGCGGCGCGGTGGGCGGCACCCACTCATCGAGCAGCGCAAAGCTGGGCTGGGCGCCCTCGCGCGGCCCCTCGCAGAGGAGGCCCGTCTGCGCCAGGTAGCCGATGATGTGAATGCCGCGCTGCCCGGCGGGCGAGATGCCATTGGCCTCCAGTAGGGCGTACACTTCGGGGCGCGCCAGGCGGCGCTGGCCCTGGAGAGCACGGCCCAGCACCTCGGCGCTGCGGGCAAAGGTGGCTTCATCCAGCTCCAACTGCCGGTAGCGGCCGGCCGTGCGCGCCACGATGCGCGGGGCCAGCAGTGGCAGCAGCCAGCGCACATCGGCCGCCGCCACGAAGTGCAGGGTGCCGCGCATGGGCCAGGTCCGTACGATGGTTTTATCCCGAATGGCTTGGTCGATGGTGGCCTCGGTGGCGCCGGGCAGGCGCAAAGCCAACGACCATTTGGCCCCGGCAAAATCCTGGGCCTGCACCGCGCCCAGCCAGGCCACTACCTCGGCCGGCGTGCGGGCGGGGGAATGGCTGATTAGCTGGTTATGGAGGCGCAGGCGGGCTATTTCGGGCGGCGTAGTGAGCATAAGGCTCGGAATCGAAGATTACCGTTGCAAACCCATCCGACTTACCGTTTCGCCTTCAAAATCAAACTGAATGAGAATAGCCGGCACGTCGCCCACCACCCAGCCGTCGTGGCCGGGCGCGATTGCCACCACCTGCGGCGCAATGAATTCCTCAACCACGCCATCGGCATACTGAATGTTGAGGTGCCCGCTGGCCAGGAAGCCGACGTGCGCGTGCTGACACAGTTCGGTGCCGATGAGCGGCTTCAGGTTCTTCGACCAGCGGAAGCCCGCCGGGTACACAATGCGCTTCACCCGCGAGTTGCCGGTGCGGACGGTGTCGATGATGACGCCGCCCATTTCGCGGCGGTCGGCGTCTTTCAGGGGGGCGAGGAGTTGGTCGGGGCTCATGGGAATTAGGTGGTTGAGTGGGGGAAGGAGAGTGGTCGGTTTAAAGGTAAGCACAAGGTTAAATTTATAAGCGGCCCGCGCCGTATGTAGTCGTATGAAACCCGTTCGCCGCCCTTCCGCTACCGCCCTCGGCGCCGCCCAGGCCGCCCGCCGGCCGGCGCCCATCCTCAGCGCTCCGCCGCTCGACTACACTTACGACGGCTCCTTCGAAGGCCTGCTCACGGTGCTCTTCACCATCTACGACTGGCGGGCGGCGCCCAACAGTATTCAGCTGGAAGCCACGGCCCAGGGCGGCCTGTTTACCCAAGCTACCCACCGCGCTACCGACGAAATCCAGGCCGCCCGGGTGTGGGAGGGCCTCCTGAAAACGATGGACGCCGAGGCCCGTACCCGCCTCTACCACGTCTTCCTGAGCGAAGTGTCCGACCGTGAGCTGCTCATCTTCCGCTACGTCGATTTGGCTTTGCGCTCGCCGCTCGACATCGCCGAAAACTACGCCAACGCCGACGTACGCCGCGTGCAGCGCCTGGCCCAGCAGATGTACCGCGAAAAGCACCGCATGGAAGCCTTCGTGCGCTTCGAGAAAACCACCGACGGCCTGTTCCACTCCACCATCGAGCCCGATTTCGACGTGCTGCCGCTCATCGCTGCCCACTTCACCAAGCGCTACGCCGACCAGCGCTGGCTGATTTACGACCGCCGCCGCCGCTACGGGCTTTATTACGACCTCACGCGTACCGACGTCGTACATTTTGAGCAGGATGCCGGCCCGAAAACCGCCGCCGTCTCCGCTACCGTGCTTGATGAGCGTGAACCCCTGTTCCGGCTGCTCTGGCAGGCGTATTTCGACCACGTCAACATCCCCGAGCGCAAAAACCTGAAGCTGCACCGCCGCCACATGCCGCTACGCTACTGGAAATACCTCAGCGAAAAGCAACCCCGCGAAACGCGCTTCGTGCCCATTGCCAATAAGCGCGGACCGGCGGCCGAGGGCTAACTTGCGCCCCAATTCAGCAATTCGTATTCGCAGCTTATGGGGACGACCCTCGTTTTTGGTGGTGCCGGCCAACTCGGCCAGTGCCTGGCCCGCGTGGCTCGGGAGAAAAACTTTGCCGGCCTGATTTTCTTGTCCGAAACCGAAGGTAATATCCTTAATAACGAGAGCTTACAAGCGCTGTTCGAGCGGCACCAGCCCAGCCACGTCATCAACTGTGCCGCTTACACGGCCGTCGACAAAGCCGAAGACGAGGTAGAGCTAGCCCGCCGCATTAACCGCGACGGTGTCGAAAACCTGGCCCGCCTCTGCGCCGCGCACGATGCCGTGCTGCTGCAGATTTCCACCGATTTCGTCTTCGCCGGCACCGGCAACCAGCCCCTCACCGAAACCGATGCCACCGAGCCTCTCGGCATCTACGGCCTCACCAAGCTCGAAGGTGAGCAGGTAATCCCGCCGCTCACGGACAAGTATTTCATCCTGCGCACCAGTTGGCTGTACTCCGAATTTGCTAACAACTTCGTGAAAACCATGCTGAAGCTGGGCGCCGAGCGCGAGGAGTTGCGCATCATTTGGGACCAGGTGGGCACGCCCACATACGCCATCGACCTGGCCGCCTGCCTGCTGCACCTCATCGAAACCCAAAGCCAGGAATACGGCCTCTACCACTACAGCAACGAGGGCCTGACTTCGTGGTACGATTTCGCTACGGCCATCTTCGAGCTCCGTGGCCTGCCCACGCGCACGGTGCCCATCCGTAGCAGCGAATACCCCACGAAGGCAACCCGCCCGGCCTATTCGGTGATGGACAAGAGCAAGGCCAAAGCACGATTGGGCGTGGCTATTCCGCACTGGCGCACGAGTTTGGCGGAGTGTTTGAAACGGCTGAATTAAAAGTTAAAAGTTGAGAGTTAAAAATGAAAACCCTGGCGCTTTGCCGACGTCAGGGTTTTCATTTTTAACTCTCAACTTTTAACTTCTGTCAGCTCTTGCCCACCAGCCGCTGCACCGCCATGGCCGCCCCGGCCAGCGCCGCGCCCAGCGCGCACACGCCCCACCAGCCGCCGTGCATCCAGGCCAGCCCGCCCAGCACCGAGCCCAGCGAGCCGCCGGCGAAATAGGTAGTCATATACATCGTGTTAAGCCGGCTGCGGGCCTCGGGCACCAGCGCGAAAATGGCAGTCTGGTTGGAAATGTGGGCACCCTGCACGCCCACGTCGAGCAGGATAACCCCCGCCACCAGCCCCAGTAGGTAGCCGCCCGTCACGCCCAGCACGGCAAACGACAGCAACGCCAGCCCGATGCCCAGCCGGATGGTATAATCAGGACCTTTAATGTCGGCCGTCTTGCCCGCCCAGGAAGCCGCCAATGCCCCTACCGCCCCAATCAGCCCGAAGAAGCCCGCCACATCGGAGCCGTAGCCATAAGCCGGGCTCTCCAGGTAAAACGCCAGCGTAGTCCAGAACACGCTGAACGAAGCGAATAAGAACCCGCCCACGAGCGCCGAGCGCCGCAGCGCCGGCCAGTCGCGCACCAGTGTCAGCAGCGATTTCATCAGCGTGCCATAAGAGCCCGAAAAACTGGGCCGGTCCGTAGGCAAGCGCCAGGCCAGTACCGCCGTGAGCCCCAGCATCAGCCCCGCCCCGAGGCCAAACATGGCCCGCCAGCCCAGGTGCACGCCCACGTAGCCGCTCACCGTGCGCGAGAGCAGAATGCCCAGCAGTAGCCCGCTCATGATGCGCCCCACCACCCGGCCCCGGTCGGCGGGTGGGGCGAGGTGTGCGGCCATCGGCACCAGCAGCTGCGGCACTGCCGAGGTGATGCCCAGCAACACGCTCGCCCCGGCCAGCACCGCGAAAGTGGGGGCGCGCCAGGCCAGCGCCAAGCAGCCGGTAGCGCCCAGCAGCAGCAATAGCATCAGCCGCTTGCGCTCCAGCATGTCGCCCAGCGGCACCACGAACAGCATGCCCAGCGTGTAGCCCACCTGCGTGGCCGTGGCTACCAGACTAGCCGTGCTGGGTTGCAGGTGAAAAGTGCTGCCGATGGCTGCTAGCAGCGGCTGGTTGTAATAGATATTGCACACCACCAGCCCGCAAGTCAGGGCCATCAGCCACACCAGGCCGGGCGTGAGGGTAGGAGGGGAGGACGTCGAGGGTTGCGACACGAAAACGGGGTGGGTGGAGGAAAACAACCGCCCAACTGTGCCGATAGTTGCTTCGATAAATGAGTTCGCAGGGCCGAATGCCGCAGCAGCAGGCCGAAGGACACAAAAAAGCCCCGCCGGGTGGGGCGAGACTTCTCGAAATGAAGGCGTAAGGCCTAGCGACGGTCACGGTCGTTGCGCTGGGCGGCTTCCCAGCGGGCGCGTTCCTGAGGCGTTACCTGGTGGTTTTTGGGATAGCCGAAGTTGAAGTCGCGGTCGTCGCGCCGGTCAGCGAGCTTGCGTTGCTGCTCAGCTTGTTTGCGCTGCTGCTCCACCATTTTGCGCTGCTGCTCGGCGAGCTTGCGCTGTTCGGCTTCGTAGCGGGCCCTTTCCTTGGCCGACACTTTGTAGTTTTTGGGATAGCCGTAGTTGGATTCCTTGTCAGCGCGACGGTCATTAGGCGGGCCGGCGGCGAAGGTAACGTTGGAAACAAGCAGCAGCGCGGCGGCGAGCGAAAGCAGGGACGTTTTCATGAGGAGGAAAAAAAGGAGTGAAAAGAAAGCCAATCGGCCGATAAGTCTTTGATGATTAGCAGGTGATAATTGATAAGCGCTTGCCAGACTATTGACAAGCGCTGTGCCAGGAACTGCCGAAAACGCTTCCCAAACCTGGTTTCGCCTTCCAAAAGCGTAGTTTCATCGGCTTACCGTTCGCTTTCCCCTACTAAGGCCGCCCGGGACTCAAAACCGACCACGCCGCCACCCAAAATGCCCGTAGCAACCGCTGCTCCCGTAGTTTTGCTGCCGAACCAATTCAGCTGCAACTCGCCCATGATAGTCTATAAATCCGGCGACTGGTGGGAAGCCTTCCGCCACTTCAAGCATTCCGCCATCATCCGTAGCGTATTCAAGCGCGTGCTATGGGTGGGCCTCTATGCTACGGCCGTAGCCGTTATCGAGCAGAACTGGGTGCACATTCCCATCAGCGTCGATAAGGAGTTTTTTACTTTCATGGGCATCCTGCTCAGTCTGTTGCTCTCCTTCCGCACCAGCACTGCCTACGACCGTTTCTACGAAGGCCGCCGCCTCTGGGGCCAACTCGTCAACAACTGCCGCAACCTGGCCGTGCTCCTCGACGCCCGCCTGGCCCCCGACGACCAGGCCAACCGCGAGTACCTCGCCGCCCTCATCACCAACTTCCCTATCGCCCTCGACGGCCATCTGCGCGAAGGCGTCAAGTTCCACAAGCTGGCCGAAACCGCCCCTGGCTTCCTCACCCGCCTGCAGCAATTAGGCCACGTGCCTTCCGGCATCGCCGCCGCCCTGCAAACCCATTTCGAACTGCTGCTGCGCCGCGAAGTGCTGTTGCCCGAGCACCTCATCACCCTGCAGCGCCACCACGAAGCTCTGCTCGACGTGGCCGGCGCCTGCGAGCGCATCAAGGGTACGCCCATCCCGTTCAGCTACAGCTTTTTTATCAAAGCTTTCGTGATGATATTCATTCTCGTCCTACCCTTCAATCTGCTCGATACCTACCAGTACATGATGATTCCCGTCACCATGTTCGGGGCCTACGCGCTGCTGGGCGTGGAGATGATTGGCGACGAAATCGAAGACCCTTTTGGTAAGGATAGCAACGACTTACCGCTGACGCAGATTGCGGACCGCATCTACGTCAACGTCCACGAAATCCTCCAGGTAGAAGTGCCGGAAGAGCGCCGCGTGCAGGCAGCCGAGCAGTATAGCGTGGTGTTTTAATCAATGGGTGAATGAGCGAATGACGGAATGGAGCAAAAGACGTTTTGCTCATTCACCCATTGACTAAAAGTCCCTTCTTATACGCCCCCGGCGTCATGCCCTCGTACTTTTTAAACAGCGCCTGGAAATACCCGGCGTTGTTAAAGCCCACCCGGAAACACACGTCCGCCACCGTCGCCAAGGGGTGGCGTAACAGCCGCTTAGCCTCGCTCAGCCGCTCGCGGATGATATACTCCACTGGCGTAATCCCAAACTCGCGCTTGAAGACGCGGAAGAACGTGGCCTTGCTCATGCAGGCCAGCCCGCTGAGCTTGTCCACCGTCAGGTTTTCGGTGAGATGCTGCTTGATGTAGCTGACTACGTGGGCGAAGCGGTGGGTGGTGAGGTGCCGGGCGTAGTCGCGGAAGATGAGCTGCCGGGCCTGCGTCTGCATCAGGCGCACCAGCAATTCCTGGAGCGTGAAGCCGGCCAGCACGTCCTTGGCGGCGTCGGTGGCCTGCGAAAGCTGAATGAGGCGCTCCAGGGTGCCGGTCAGCTCCGGGGTGTTGGTGAGGTGGGCGTGGGCTGCCTCGCACAGCTGCCAGGGCGAGTGCGACTCGGCCTTGGGGTAGCGTTCGTTCAGCAGGTCAACGGTGTAGCGGATGGTTTCCGTCGGGATGGCCACGGCCAGGCACTGCGTGGGTGCGGCCTCGGTGGCGTCGGGAAAGTCGATTTCCATCGTCTTGTCCTCGCCCACGATTACCGATTCGCCGGGCAGGTAGTCGAAGGCCGGGCGGTTGGGCAGGTGCATCACTTTCTTGCCCCGCAGCATGGTGGTAAGCACGAGGCTACCCAGGTTGAGCGGCACGCGCCGTGCCACTTGGTGCGTTTCGAACACGTTGAGCTCGAAGGCATCGAGCGTGTACACGGTGCGGTTTTCGACCAGCGTGTCGAGGTGGTCGTAGCGGTGCAGGGCCAACGGCGCCGGGAGGTGGGCAGGACGCATACGCTTACACGAGTGAGGAGCGGGGAAAATGCAAACAAACAATACCGAACGAGTAGCGGCCGGGGCACAAGTATAAGTGCGAAATTGCACTTACTGTTTGGCCGGGTTGCTACCTGTTCGGTACTGCTTGCTTTCTAGAAAGAAGAACTGTAGATGCGGTGGGTGGGAAAAGCCGCCGCTAAAAAGGGAAGAGAACTAACGGTGGGTGGGAAGGTCGCCGCGGGTGCTGCGAGAGCAGTGTGGTTGGGAAAAAGCCTGGAATTCCCCAAACGTTTGCGGTAACGTTGTCGGAAATTCCTGATTGGTGACACGAAGGTAATGTCAGGCCGGGTAAAAAGGCTAATTTCTGCCTTAAAAAACTTTGGCATTGCCGCAATTTTGCGAGTATCCTGCACAAGAATCGCAACGATTGTGGAGACGTTTGGGGAAGTCGGTCCGGTACCTTTGACCTATTCATTTCACCCCAACTCAAACATTCAACTTCTTA
Organism: Hymenobacter aranciens; assembly: GCF_030580865.1. Classification (GTDB taxonomy): domain Bacteria; phylum Bacteroidota; class Bacteroidia; order Cytophagales; family Hymenobacteraceae; genus Hymenobacter; species Hymenobacter aranciens. The sequence continues at coordinate 118,030 of NZ_JAUQSY010000018.1, forward strand.
TGGCAGAGACCCTCGAAGCGCCGACCACCGTGGTGGCCCGGCCCCAGTTCAAAACCCACTACGACAACTTCATCGGTGGCAAATGGGTAGCCCCGGTTAAAGGGCAATATTTCGACAATCCGTCGCCCATCGACGGGAAAAATTTCACCAAAGTAGCCCGTTCCACCAAGGAAGACATCGAGCTGGCCCTCGACGCCGCCCACGAAGCCTTTGCCACCTGGAGCAAGACCTCGGCCACCGAGCGTAGCAACATCCTCAACAAAATTGCCAACCGCATCGAGGAAAACCTGGCCTACCTGGCGGCTGTGGAGTGCGTGGAAAACGGCAAGGCCATCCGCGAAACCACCTACGCCGACCTGCCGCTGGTAGTGGACCACTTCCGCTACTTCGCCAGCGTAATCCGCGCCGAGGAGGGCAATGTGACGGAGCTGAACAGCAGCACGGTATCAATGAACATCAACGAGCCACTGGGCGTGATTGGCCAGATTATTCCCTGGAACTTCCCGCTGCTGATGGCCACCTGGAAGCTGGCCCCGGCCATTGCGGCCGGCTGCACGGTAGTGATGAAACCGGCCGAGCAGACCCCCGCCAGCATCATGATTCTGATGGAACTGCTGGAGGATTTGGTGCCCGCCGGCGTGATTAACGTCGTGAACGGCTTCGGCCTGGAAGCGGGCAAGCCGCTGGCCTCGTCGTCGCGTATTCAGAAGGCTTCCTTCACGGGCGAGACGACCACCGGCCGCCTCATCATGCAATACGCCGCTGAAAACCTCATCCCCGTGACGATGGAGCTGGGCGGAAAGTCGCCCAACATCTTCTTCAAGAGCGTGCTGGATGCCGACGACGATTTCCTCGACAAGGCCATTGAGGGCGCCGTGATGTTTGCCCTCAACCAGGGTGAAATCTGCACCTGCCCCTCGCGGATGCTGGTGCACGAGGATATCTACGACGAATTTATCGAGCGCGTCATTGCCCGGGTGAAGGCCATCAAGCTGGGCAACCCGATGGATATGAATACCATGATGGGCGCCCAGGCCTCGAACGACCAGTTCGAGAAAATCCTGAGTTACCTCGAAATCGGCAAAGCCGAAGGGGCCGAGGTGCTGTGCGGCGGTGAGGCCTACGCGCAGGAAGATGGCGCGCTGGCTGAGGGCTACTACATTCAGCCCACCGTGTTCCGCGGGCATAACAAGATGCGCATCTTCCAGGAGGAGATTTTCGGCCCGGTGGTGTCGGTTACGACCTTCAAAACCACCGAGGAAGCCATTGCCATTGCCAACGACACCCTCTACGGCCTCGGCGCCGGCGTGTGGACGCGCGACGCCCACGAGCTGTACCAGGTGCCCCGCGCCATTGAGGCTGGCCGCGTGTGGGTGAACTGCTACCACGACTACCCGGCCGGGGCTCCCTTCGGCGGCTACAAGGCTTCGGGCTTTGGCCGCGAGAACCACAAGATGATGCTGGCGCACTACCGGCAGAACAAGAACATGCTCATCAGCTACAGCGAGAAGGCGCTGGGCTTCTTTTAAGCCAGTGTCTGAATTAATTGACGTTAAAAGAACGTCATGCTGAACGCAGTGAAGCATCTTCTCACGAATGAGTTATCCTGGCGTGAGAGGATGCTTCCTTCGTCAGCATGACGTTCTATTGTTTTTAATCCTAACAACTTAAAGATGCCCACCCCCCGCGTCCTCGTCACCACCGCCGCCGAAGCTACCATTGACCTGCTTCGCGATGAGCACGGCCCGCTCATGTTTCACCAGAGCGGGGGCTGCTGCGATGGCTCCTCGCCGATGTGCTTTGCCAAGGGCGAGTTCCGGGTGGGGGGCAATGACGTGTGGCTGGGCCGCATCTGCGGCTGCGATTTTTTCATGAGCCGCAGTCAGTTTGAGTACTGGCAGCACACGCAGCTGACGGTGGACGTGGTGAAGGGACGCGGCGCAAGCTTCTCGCTGGAAATTCCGCTGGGCGTGCGGTTTCTGATTCGCTCGCGGTTGTTTACCGAGGACGAGGAGAAGGACATGGCGCCGGTGTACGCCGGGGATGAGGTGCCGGAGGCCGCAGCCGAAGCGTAAGATTAGCCGCAACCGAAGGTCAGCGAAGCTAAAGCGGCGTCACGTTGGTAGCTACCCAACGATTTTGAAGAGTCAGAGCCGCAAAGTGGCGGCACTTTCGTCAGGCGGAAAGTGCCGCCGCTTTGCGGCTCTGGCATACTATTCATATTCGTAAACTACCAACGTGTCGCCGCTTTAGCTTCGCTGACCTTCGGTTGCGGCTGGTAGCTTACTGAAAGTGGTAGAGGAAGGTGATAATGCCCGTGTAGGCCGGCTTCTTCTGCCCTTCAATTTCCAGCGTCACACCGATGCGGGTTTTGGCAATGCCGCGCAGGTTAGTTACCGACAGCATATTGGCCCGCAGGCGCACGGCCGAATCGACGGTGACGGCCTGGTTGAAACGCAGGGCCTCGATTTCGTAGTTGACCTGCATTTTCAGGTTTTGGATGGTCGCGATTTCGTGCCAGAGGTAGGGCAGGATGGCCAGCGTGAGGTAGCCGTGGGCGATGGTAGTGCCGAAGGGCGACTCGGCCGCGGCCCGCGCCGGGTCGGTGTGAATCCACTGGTTGTCGAGGGTGGCGGCGGCAAACTGGTTGATTTGCGCCTGCGTGATGGTGAGGTAGGGCGACACGCCCAACTCCTGGCCGACGTGCTGCTCCAACTCAGCCAGACTACCGATGGTTAGTTTATTCATACAATTGGGGGGAATTGGTGCAAACATACGTTAAGCGCGGGGTGGTCGGGCGAATTCCGCGCAGCGGTTCGTCCGGCCACTGGGGCTTTTGCGCCGGTTGGGCTCACGGGTCGTGCTGGCGGGAGTAGCCGGACGAACCGCTGCGCGGAATTCGCCCGACCACTCATCACAGTTCTTCCACCAGCACCTGCACGTCCACGTTGCGCCCGTGGTCGTCGGCGCAGGAGATTTTTACCGCCCCGCCGGGCGGGCGGAAAAACACCCGCTCGGTGGCCCTGGCGGCGCGCAGAAACCGGTCGTTGACGTACCAGAACACCTGGCGCACCTCGCTGCCGGCCGCGCAGCTGAGCAGCAACTCCTGCTTTTCGCCGCGGCTGAGGACGTACTCAGCATTGGCGGCGGGGGAGGTGATGGCCAGGGCCTGGCCGGGCGCATCGGTGTCGTGCACGAGGCGGCAAGTGGGGTTGTGCGGGGGCAGGCGTTGGGCGGGCAGGCCCTGGCTTTCGCGGAAGGCCAGCACTTCGGGTAGCGGGTTGGGAAATAGCTGGCGCCGGAAGCCGGCCTCGGGCAGGCAGGCGCGGCAGTAGCTGACGTTGCCATCGGCCGAGATGAGGGCTTCCTGCTGGTGCTCGCAGCGGCGGGCGGTGCTGAGGCCGGGCAGGTAGTAGTCGATGAGCTGGTCGGGGCAGTGCTCGCCGGGCACGCGGCCGGTTTCGGCGCACACCAGGCGGAAGTCGAGGCTGGCGGGCGGGGTATCCCAGCGGTTGGGCGAGTTGTAGGCTAAAGTGTTGAAGAGGTCGAAGAGTAGGGGGGTGGCAATGTCGGTGCCGGTGAGGGCGGGGCTGCCCTGGCCGCTGAAGTTGCCCACCCACACGCCCACGGTATAGTCCTTGTTGTAGCCGATGCTCCAGGCGTCGCGGCGGCCGTAGCTGGTGCCGGTTTTCCAGGCAATTTTGGGCAGGCGGATGCTGTTTTCGTAGCCCACTGGGAGGTCGGGGCGGATGCGCTGGGACAAAATATCCCCGATTAAAAAGGCGGCGGCGGGGGAGAGGAGGGAAACGCCAGTCGCCGATGTGGGATTAGAAAGTTTAGAGTTTGGTTTTTGGTTTTTGGTGTTAGGTGTTGGGTATTGGGTATTGGGTATTGGGTTTTTGGGATTTGTTTTTGAAGCCCCAACACCCAACACCGAAGACCCAATACCATCCTCTTGCGTCATCTTCAGCGGAGCATATTCTCCCTGATTGGCGAGCGCCGCATACAGCCCCGTCAACTCCTCCAGCGTGGCGCCGCAGCCGCCCAGGATGGTGCTCAAGCCCAGCCGTGGGGCCTGCCGGGCCACGGTCCGGAAATTAGCCTGCCGCAATTTGTCAGTCAGGGCCGACACGCCCACGTCGTTCAGCACGCGTACGGCGGGGATGTTGAGCGAGTACACCAGGGCCCGCTCCACAGTCACTTCGCCGGCGCAGGTTTTGTCGAAGTTTTCGGGGCGGAAGCCGTTGAAATTGGCGGGCACGTCGGGCAGCTTCATTTTTGGGGTGATAAGGCCGCGGTCCATGGCCAAGCCGTAAAGGAAGGGCTTGAGCGTGCTGCCGGGCGAGCGCACGGCCCGCACGCCATCCACCTGGCCCTGGCCGGCGGCGTCCAGGAAATCGGCCGAGCCCACGTAGGCCTCCACGGCGCGGGTGTGGTTGTTGACCACCAGCACGGCGGCCTGGCCGATGCCCAGCTCGTGCAGGCGGCGCACGTAGTTGCGGGTGAGGTCTTCGGCCTTGGTCTGGGGGCCGCGCTTCAAAGTAGAATGGATGATGGGCTGGCCGGGATACTGCGTGACTAGCCGCCGGGCCAGGTGCGGGGCCAGCGTGGGAGCGGCGTGGCGCTGGGCCTCCAGCGGCTCGGCCAGGGCATCTTCGATGTCTTGTTTCGGGAATAGGTTTTCGCGCCCGAATGCCCGCAGCCAGCGGTTGCGCTCGGCCAGGATTTTTGCGTTGTTTTTGCCCAGCACCAGGATGCGCGGCTGGTTGGGGATGATGGCCAGCGTCACCGTCTGGGCCAGCGAGAGGTAGTCGGGCGGCTGCTGGAAATACAGCAGCGCCGCTGATTTCACGCCCTCGATGTTGCCGCCGTAGGGCACCAGGTTCAGGTACAACTGCAGGATTTCGGCCTTGCTGTAGTGCATTTCCAGCTGCACGGCGCGGGCCATTTCCACCAGCTTGCTGCTGAAGGTGCGCTCCTTGGGCTCCAGCAGCCGGGCCACCTGCATGGTAATGGTGCTGGCCCCGGTGGTGCGCCCAGTGCCAAACAGATTGCGCCCGGCCGCCTGCACAATGGCCACCGGATTCACGCCAAAATGGTAGCGGAAATACCGGTCCTCCTTCGTGATAATGGCCTGCTGCAAAGCTGGCGTAATCTCGGCCAGCTCGGTTTTCATGCGCCACTTCTGGGTGGGGTTGAGGTAGGCGTGGAGAACCGAGCCGTCGGCGGCCGTGACGAGGGGGGAGTATTGCGGCGGGGGCGGCAGGGGGAAGAGGCGGTCGAGCAGGAAAAGCAGGAGCAGGCTGCCGAGGAGCCCACCCAGCCCCCAGCGCCATTTCTTGTTTTTCATAACGTGAAGCATAGAGCGTCGGCGAGGGCCTGGATATGTTAAGTATTTCGAGCTACTAACGGAAATACTTAACAAGTTCTGTTAAGAATAAGTGAGGCGGATTGATAATACTTAAGAAGCTGCCGTGCCCACCCCTGTTGGAAACTTATACTTCGGTTCCGGTAGGCTTAGTAAGTATTTTGGCCCGGGCCAGAATATTTTTTTTGGGTTGCGGTGGGGGTGGGGCCGGCTGCGGCGGTGGTGTTTGGCGTTGTGGTTCGGGTGGGCGCCCG
>NZ_JAUQSY010000019.1 GCF_030580865.1 Hymenobacter aranciens
TTTTATGACCCCACTCGAATTTAAACAAGCAGCTTAACCTCTACTAACGACTGGCTTGCCGAATGGGGAAGCGTACAGCCCGCTTTCTGCAGCTCATTGACCACGGTTGCGAAGTCAACATCTAATCCCTTGCGCTGTAGTTCCAGGATAGCCCGGTATACATGCTGGTGGGCTGGGAAGTGAAAAATATCGACCTGAGAGCCAAAACTTTCCTGAATAATGCGTAGTGCTGGCGCTTCGAGCAGCGCTGCGCCGAGTACTGCCTCTTCAAGTGTGCGGTCGTTGAGAGGGTGTAAGGATTGGTCGGCAGATTTCATAGGATAGGCTGCTGAACAGTGCCTTTGGCGTGCAAGTCGCCAATGCTGCCGTGGAGAGTGGGAGAGGAGCTACTAGCTTGCGCGGCCAACAGGAGCGCATCCTTTGCCCGGTCATTGTTCAGGTAGCTGATAATCCATTTCCGCCAGCGGGGGAGGGATAGAGCTAGGGTATTGTCGCGAGCCGTTGCGAGCATTTGCAGGCGGTAGGTTTCGATATCCACGTGCGCATAGTTACCTTCTCGCAGAATGCGAACAAAGTGCTCGGCATTCACTAGGGGACTATCATCAGCACTCAGTTCATCCGTCGTCGTGCGCGGACCGACTGTCTGGTTTGATAAGGAAGAACGAGTTTTCTTTACTGATGAGGCAGTATTTTCCAGCCTATCGGGGAGCTGACAAGTCCCATAACCCTCGCTCAACACCGGAAAAGACTGGAGTTTACTACGACTATTTTCCAGGGTATCATCAGCGCCTAGTAGGTGGTCATGGGTAGCCAGCCAGTAGGTGGTGGGGTAGCGCTTATGGCCTGGCTGATAAGTAAGCAGACCAGCGCTTTGAAGCTTAGTCCGCGCGGCTATCAGCGTTTTTTCGGTAATGTTTAGGCTGACGTACAGCAGCTGATTGGAGTGTTGGAAGGGGTTCTTCCAGCGGAGGCCGTTGCATATAGCAAGCAAGGCAAAATATAGGGCCGTTTCGGCGGGGGTAAAGCTTGCTTCGCGGTGTCGTTGCCAGAAGCGATTGAGGAGTTTAATGTAATCCATGATGGATTCAAAGTGAACTGCAGAGCTGAAGCCTCGTAAAGGCCAGAATTCTGAAGCAGGTCATGCGCCCGAAAGAGGGATAGCATGAGATAAAGGCGATGATTGGGGCGCCTCAAGGCAATGAGGGCTAGGGTAGGTGCCGAACCGTAGAGAGCTACAGAATATGCGCCATACATTTAGCGGCTTTTTCTGCCAGTCTTTACCGTGCGCTGCTGGCCTTGCAAGGCCGCTAATACCTCATGGCGCTTGAGGTAAGTGCGCCCCCCAATTTTGTAGTAGCACAGCAGGCCTTTGCGCTTCCACTCGTGAACGGTCTGCAGGCAGACGTCGAGCATGGCGGCAGCTTCTCGCACCGTGAGTAGTTGTTCGGCCTCAGGCTCCTTCGAGGAAGGGATGGCCAATGTGTTCTGGACTTCCCCACGCACTAAGGCGCGGAGGTCTTCCAGTAGTTGGGTGTAGAGTACACCCGATAAAATGACTTGTTGCATGGTATCGCACTTCGGGGTTGTGAGCGAAGTGGGACAAAGGTGGGGTCCTAGCGAATCAGCCTGCAAGCGACCATCTATCGGATAATCTATCCCCGGCCTAAATCATCTATTATTTGTCGGCTTAGCTCGGCATCAGGCGGCGAGCGGTAAGCTCGGCAGCCGTTAGAGCCATGTAGTCCCCGGCAGCTAGTTTTTGCTTGTAAAGGACCGTGCGAACTTCGACGCCGTAGCGTTGACCAAAGAATTCGTTCAGTTCAGCGACGGTACCCGTAACCAGTCCTCTAGCATACAAGGCCCGGTGAAATCCTATCAGGGCGCTCTTTTTCTTAGGGCCAAGTATATAGCGGCCGTGTTTTATAAGCCCGACCGTCGTGGCAATTTCATCAGCCAGTTCAAGGGTAAGTGGCGCTAGGCAAGGGTTGCCCAAGACCGACGCCGCTGGCGCTTGCTCCGCAGCGACCTGCCGAGCCGCCCGGCTTTTAAGTTGGTCAAGCAAGCGAAGCGCCCGGCCCACCGCTGGCGACTTAAGCGCGTCAGCGGCGCGCAGGATGTCGGCCAGATAGCCATAGCCAAGCTTGTCCTGAAGTTCGGGGTGTGCGGCGCAGAATTCCCTCAAGTAAGGTTCAATATCGTGCAGGGGTCGGCTGCTCACCTGCGTGTAAAAAGCCGCATCAAAGTCTTTGTGAAAAGGTGTCTGCCGCCCAAAATATGCGTGACGCTCCTGCAAGCGAGTTTCGAACAGGTCGTCGGCGCGCTCGCCACCTTCTTCGTACCAAGCGGTACGGATATCCATCATAAGGCAATGCATCGCCTGCCAACTCATGGTAGCCGTGTTTTTAATGCCAAAAGCAGCAGCTACCCGGCGAGCCACCGCTAGTACAGCGGCATCCTGCCGCGCACGATAAAGGGTAATTTCTTCGTCGGTCATGTGAAGAGTAACGCTTTTATTACACCCGGGCCGGCTCGTACACGCGGGCAAATTCAGTTAGCACGGCATCCTCGGTTACGTTCACATACCGGCTGAATGACTTCAGGTCTTTGTGGCCGGTGATTTTCATAATCAGTTCGGGCCGGAGCTGGTCCTCCAGCGCCAGCGTTACGAAGGTTCGGCGGGCAGTGTGGGTGGTTACGAACTCGTATTTGGGTGCCGTGTGCGCGTAACGCTTGCCCCCAGCGTAGTGAATGCGCTCGGTGAGTGTTTCGATGCCAGCCAGGGCCGCTAGCTCTTTCAGGTAGCGATTCAATGTCTGATTCGGCAAAGGGCGCAGAGTGCCATCTACTACCCGTTCCAGTAGTGGCCGTGCTTCTGGTCGGATGGGTATAATAAGCGTGGTGCGCGTTTTCTGGGTCGTCAGTCGCAAGCGGTCCGGTTGAATGTGCTCGGGGCGGAGGGCGGCAACGTCCGAAAAACGCAGCCCCGTGTAGACCCCCAGCAGAAACAGGGCCCGGGCATTGTCAAGGGGGCGGTGCTGGGTCAGGTCCAACGTGGCCAGGGCCATTACCTCGGCCCGGGTGAGCGTGAGAATATCAGGCTCCCGGCGCTGCCAGCTTATTTTTTTATACTCCGGATTGACTGGATACCCCTGCTCACTGGCCCAGCCCAGAAAGCACTTAAGAATAACCAAATTTTTGCGCACAGCCGTATCCCGGAGCTGACGGTGCGTAAGCAGGTACTCGGCCAGGCGCTTGGCGAACGCAGTACCAACAGCCTGAAAGGTCAGCATACTCTTGCCCGTGGCCTGCAGGTCGCGCAGGTGACGTAGGGTTGTGCGGTAGGTGCGAAGGGTGTTCGGCGTATGGGTAAGGGCGCGGCCGGTTATCCAGTCGGCAAATAACTCCAGCATTCCAGCGGTAGTCGTGGTGCCCGGTGAAGCGTCAGGAGCAGCAGAGGCAATGGCTTCCTTCAACTGAGAAGCTGTTGGCAGCAGCCCTTCGGCGCGATATTGACCGTAGCAGTCCAATAGGCTCGTCTCAGCCGTATCAAGAGCATCGTTTAAGTGTCCGTTTCCCTCGTTCCCGCGCCCCCGAACTTGTGCCCGCTGGGCATCCTTAACCCACTTCGCGGGGTGGATACTTAAGCCCGTGTACACCTTGATGCGGCCGCCTTCGTGGGCCAGGAAAGCGAAGATTGCCGTTGGGCGGTCGACCTTGGGGTCCTTTAGGTGAAACGACACAGTTGCCATAGTTTTGCAGTGTTGGTTACGGCTTCAAATGTAACACAGAACAACAAAATCCGGGGTACAGCTGGGGGTACAATAAAGCCGTTTCAAGCCGACCGTCTTCCGACACAAACCGACTAGTGAAATAAGAAAAACCCCTTCACGTGCTACTAGAGGCTGTTTTTTGCTCAGAAGCAATCGGGTTTCATCAAGTGGTTCGATTCTTAGCGCGACCACTTTTTTAATTCAAAAACCGCCCCGGCAAGCTGCTGAGGCGGTTTTTTTGTTGCAGATGCAGGGTAGTTGGTTTCAACACTACTTAGCGCTGAAGCGCACGCCGCTGTAGAGCACCGGGCTGGACTGGGTTTTCAGGGGCTCGATGCGGACGCGGCGGTTGTTGTCGCGTACGTTGGCAAGCTGGAGCAGAGGAGTGTAATCGGCGGTGGCGCCGTGGGCAGTGCGAATAAAAAAGTCGTGGACCTGACGGGTTTGGGAGTTGAAGCTTACGAGCAGCGTGGTCGTGTCGCGGGCGAATATTTTGGTCCACTCGGTGGGGCCACTCTGGTACTGGCGGGCGTTGGGGTCGTCGGCGCGGCCCTGGGTTTTGCCGAGCAGGCTGGAACGAACTTGGTCAATGTCCTGGCCCAGCAGAGCAGGCACGTCGAACACGGCGCCGCCGGCAGTGGGGCTGCTGGGGCGGTCGGCGACGGCGCAGCTGGTGAGGAGCAGGAGGGCGAAAAAAGCAAGATAGCGCATGGTGGGACGAAGCAAAATGTGAAAAGCAGCCAAGTGCGGCTTGCGGCTGCCTACGCGGGATTACGGCCGGAGTTCCGTTCTTTACGGCTCTCTCAAGCATCTTTCATTATGCCCTTCGTACAAATTGATGGCAAGCTGAGCTGGGTCAACGACCAGCCCCAGCCCGCCAAGGCCCAACGCCAGCTTATCGAGCAGGCTGCCCAATTGCTGGCCAGTCAGGAAGCTAAAAGTGACTACGCCTGCGTGCCACTGACACCGCCGGGCCAGGCGCCGGTGAGCGTGTGTTTCCGGCGAGAGGGTGACGAATGGGTGTTTGATAAGATGGAATAGAAACGAGGGGCGGTAGCATCTTTAGGGGAGCGGGGCCGTATAGCAAGGCCAACTATTCTTTCCATTTTCCCGAATTACCATGAACACCAAGCCTCTTTTCGCCGCTTTTGCCCTGAGTTTTGCCGTAGCCGCTCCCAGTTTCGCGCAGGACATGAAAACCAAAAGCGACGGCGACAAAACCAAAACCACTACCAAAGGCATGACGGTGAAAACCAAAGCTGAAGCCGATGGTAAAATGAAAGTTAAAGGCAAGTCGGATGACGGCGCCAAGATGAAAGCTACCACCAAGCCGCGCGAAGATGGCCCGGGCATGAGTGGCAAAGGCGTGATGGTGGGCGGTGCCCTGATGAGGCCCGACAAAGACATCGTGGACAACGCTGCTGGCTCAAAAGAGCACACCACGCTGGTAGCCGCCGTGAAAGCCGCTAACCTCGTAACCACGCTGAAAAGCGCCGGGCCTTTCACCGTATTCGCGCCCACCGATGCCGCCTTCAACAAGCTGCCCGGTGGCGCTTTGAACAACTTGCTGCAGCCCGATATGCAGCCCATGCTGGCCAAAATCCTGACGTACCATGTGGTGGCGGGCCGCCTATTGGCCTCCGACCTCAAAGATGGTCAGACCCTGACCACTGTGGAGGGCGAAACGCTACAGGTAGAACGTAAAGGCAACATGGTGATGCTGACCGATGCCAAAGGTGGCACGGCTAACGTGACCATTCCCAACGTGGTATCGAGCAACGGCGTGACGCACGTTATTGATACTGTGCTGATGCCGGCTAAGTAGCCTGTTTCATGAGGGAATAGCTTTCCCAATGCAAAAGGCCCGCTACACTGTGTAGCGGGCCTTTTGCATTGGGAAAGCTTGTAAAAAGCTAACAGCTTAAAAAAACTACTGACTGATAACCAGGCGGCGGGTGGCCACGCTGCCATCAGGCAATGCCAGGCGCACGATGTAAACGCCGTTGGGCAGTGCGCCCAGATCCAGCTGACGCTGGCCGGCCTGGGCGGCGGGCTGCTCCCAGGCGGTGCGGCCCAGGGCGTCGAGCACGGTGGCGCGGGCAAAAGCCGGGCCTTCGATGCTGACGCTGCCGCGGCTGGGGTTGGGGTAGAGGCGGAAGGCAGCCGCGTCGCGCACGGGGGGCGTGGTGGCCGAAAGGACGTTGTTATTCATTACGGGCTGCATCATCAGGGCGCCAGCTACCACGTCGGCGCTGGTTATCTCACTCCATGTGCCATACACTGATTTCCAAAGCGTTTGCGGGGGGATGCGAGTGTTCCGGTCCAGGCCGTATTCGAGAATGCGGCCCTGGCTGGGCTGCCCGTAACCGACGTAGAAAGTGCCCGTCACCGGCACCGGCGTGTCGAAGGCCAACTCGACGTATTGGCTGCCGGCGGGCAGCGGGTAATTAATGGCAAAGGATTTCGTAGCCAAAGCAGTATTGGCCGGGTGGCCATTGTCATCAGCCCACACGCCGATGATGACCGAGCGAGTGGCAAGGTCGGCCGTGAACACCGGGTAAAGCCGCAACGCCTGCACCTGGTCGGCCTGATTGGCCACGAAGCGGTAGGCAAAAAAACCAGGCTGACCGACGGCAAGGGCCGGGAAGTTGATGGCCGACTCGGGCGTGCCATCGTCGTAGGCGTAGTAATTGCTCAACGTTACATCGCGGAAGATGGTATCGTTAGGCAAGGTGCGGGCATCCGTTTCCTGCGACGACAGCACCAGCGTGTAGCGCAGGCGTTTGGCCTCGGGCGTAAGCGGAATGGGCACCTGCGTGGCATCGCCCACCAGGTTGGTGACGCGCACGGGCAGCGTGGTGAGGTTGGTCGTGGTATTGCCCCAGGTACCCAGATTGATGCCCGTGCCCAAGTCGCGCACCGTACCCAACCATTGCGTGGGGAGCGGCGGCGGCGGCGGGTTCAGGTTCTGCGCCTTAATGCCCAGCTCCGGGTTAAGCTCGCTGCCGGGCGCAGCGGCGTTGTACTGCCACACGGGCATGGCCGTGTAGTGCCGCAGCGGGTTGCTGAGGCCGGCATGGTAGAGGGTGTCAATACCAGCGCTGGTGGCTACATCGGCCGTGACGGTATCGGCGAGGGCGCCGGTGGCGGTATTGGGACCGCGGCCGTTTTCCAGGCGTACGTAGTCCACACTCCAGGTGTCGGCGGCATAGGCCGAGCGGCCGGTGGCGATGAAGCGAAACTGAAACGTGCCGTGCAGGTAAGCGGCCTCAATGGGCAGCACCACCTGGCGAAAGGGCAAGGTCCGGCGGTTACTGCCCGCGGGCCGCTTCGGCCAGCCGGTAGGCGAAAGCCAGCGGCCATTGCTGGCCTTAAACTGCAGGTCGAAGCTCACGTTGCTGCTGCTGGTGCTGCTGGCCGGGGCGCCTATGAGGCTGCCTTCCTGCCAGGCGAAGCTCAGGAATATCTGGTCGGCAGCCGAGGCGCCTGCCAGGTCGATGGGCAGCGAGGTCAACGTGTCAGTGGCTGAATAGGGCGAGCCGCCGTTCGGGGGGAAATTGGTGTAGCCCGTACCATCGGCCTTCAGCCCGTCGAACGTGACGGCGCCCCGCGTGGGTGGGTTGATAGCGAAGCGGTTGCTGACCAGCGTGCCCCCGGCCTGCATCCAGAGGTCGGCCCGGGGCGCGCCTTCCAGCGGCGTGGTGAAGTCGTCGAAAAATGGCAGGCTCAGGGCGGTGGTGCGGCGCTGGTCGGCGCGGCTGGCGGCCGTGGGGGCGTAGCGGGCCCGGCCGGGGTCGGCCCCCAGCGGGCGCACTTCAATCGACTGAGCGGCGGCGCTGCCGGCCAGCAGCAACAAGGCGGGCAGCACCCCACGGTGCCAGATGCGGAAGAGTAGCGTCATACGAAATGCAAAAACCTGTGGGCCCTGTAACGTGCCCGAACTCGAAATAATTGCCCTCGACGCTATTGGGCAATCCACAAATCCACGAGCTGGCCGGTGCGGGTGGTGGCATCGGGGCCGGCGGCGGGGCGCTGGCGCACCACGGTGCCGGGCGTCTGGCCCGCCTCGGCGGGCTGCGGGAATTTTTCGCCCACCTGCAGGCCCTGGCCTACCAGTAGGGTAATGGCCTCATCCTCGGGCATGTTTACGAGGTTGGGTACGGCAAATTCCTGGTTGCCCTGGCCGTCGCCCACCACCAGGTCCACCTTGGTGCCTTTGGCAATGGGAGCGCCGGGCGCAATTTCCTTACCGTTCACGAGCTGCTTGAGCACGGCGTTCTGGGCCAGGTCGGGCACGAGCTGAATCTGGCCCACCACGAGGTCGTAGCTCTGCAGGATGAGCTGGGCATTCTTCACCGAGCCGTCGGTGAGCTTGGGCATTTTGATGACCGGCGGGTTTTTCATGCTCACCTGCAGGTATATTTTGCGGCCCTCCTTCACTTTCTCGCCGGGCGCGGGGTCCTGGGTGAGCACGGTAAAGGGCTGGGTGCTGGGGTTGTAGCTGGAGTCATCGACGAAGTAGGCGAGGTTGCGCTCGTCGAGGTAGTCTTCGAGGTCGGCCAGCTTCATGCCCGTTACCTTGGGCACGGTGATGGTTTCGCCGTGGTGGGTGGTGATGGGCAGATACACGTAGAAAAAGCCCAGCACCAGCAGCAGGGCTGCCACGCCAATGATGACGAGGTGCTTGAAAACGTCGGCCGGAGAGTTGGCGGAGAAGAAGGACATAGGGAGTATGAAGAACGTCAACTCCCCTCCTTTCCAAGGAGGGGATGTTTCAGCGCAGCTGAAACGGGGGTGGTTCGCCCGGTCGCGCCGTTTGCGCCGAAGGGGAGTGGTAAAGTTCGGGAGTGGTTTGTAATTCGTGCTGTTATCTCTCTAACGGCGCGGGAGGCCTAACCACCCCCGTTTTGCCTGCGGCAAAACATCCCCTCCTTAGCAGGAGGGGAGTTTTTCGTTCAGCCGATTTTCGCCTGCCGCTGCTTGCCAAACTCCAGAATCCTATCCACGAACTGGTAGGGCGTGTAGCCGGCCAGGGCCGTCTGGTGGAAAATGCAGGTGGCGGGCGTCATGCCGGGCAGCGAGTTTACTTCGATGATGAGCACCTCGACGGCGCCGCCGGCGCGCACCCGCACGAAGGCGTCGATGCGGGCGTACCCCTGGATATCGAGCACTTCGGCCACGCGGCGCAGCACGGCTTTCACTTCGTTGCTGATGCGCTGGCGCTCGGCGGGGGCGGGGGCGTAGCGGGCGGGGGTAATGTTCTGGCCCTCGCCGGCCAGGAATTTCTCTTCCAAACTCAGCACTTCGCCGGTGGCCAGGGCCTCGCTGGCCTCAAAGACTTCGATATCGAGCTGGCCGTCTTCGTCATAGCTGGTGAGCAGGCCGCCCGTGATTTCGAGGAAGTGTTGGGCGCCGTCGCGGCTGATGAGGGTTTCGACCAAGAAGGCGTCCTTCTGGGGAAATTCTTCCTTGAAGCCCAGGTGCAGCACCTCGGCGGGGGCGGGCAGCAGGTCTTCCTGCTCGCGGAAAATCAGCTCCGCAAAGGCTTCCAGTTCGGCGCGGGTCTTGATTTTCTTCACCGCCGAGGAGCAGCCGTCGTCGGCGGGCTTGGCGATGAAGGGGTAAGGGAACTGGGCCTCCAGCTCGGCGTAGAAGGCGGCCGGGTCGGCCTGCCAGGCCAGCTTGTCGGCCATGCGGTGCTCGGCCACGCGCAGGCCAGCATCGCGCAGGCGCTTGTTGGTTTCGAATTTGTTGATGGTGACGCTGCTGCTGGCCACGCCCGAGCCATTATAGGGCAGGCCCAGCTTTTCGAGCTCCACCTGCAGAGCGCCGTCCTCGCCGGGGCGGCCGTGCAGGGCGATGAAAACTTCATCGGCCATTTGCCCCAGTTCCGCGAAGCTGATGCGGTGCGGCGCAGCGATACCCTGCCCGGCGTAGGTGCTGGTGATGCCGCCCGCCTCGCGCCGGATGCGCTCCAGGATGGGATGGCTGGCGTGCCCGGCCTCGGCGTGCTCGATTTTCTCTTTGATGTCGTCGGCGTTATCCTTCAGCATCACGTTGATGGGCAGCACGTAGAGCTTGTGCTCCTGGGCCGAGCCGGTGAGGAACACCGGCACCGGCGCGTACTTCACCGACGAGGCCAGCTTCTCATAAATATTCCGCCCGCTTTCCACCGAGATGTGCCGCTCGGAGGAGTAGCCGCCCATGATGACGGCCACCCGGATGCGCTCGGTATCGGCATTTTTGCGCGAGGCCACGGCGGTATCGAGCTGCGCCAGCAGCTGCTGCAGCTTGATGGGCCGCAAGCCGCCGCGGTGCCGGGCCGCCAGCGAGGTGCGGATGAGGAAGGTGAGGAATTGACTGGGGTTGAGCCCGATTTCGGCGGCCTGGTGGAAGAAGAACGAGGCCGGCAGCATGCCCGAGGTGGTGTTCGGGTCGTTCAGATACAACTGGCCGTCCGGGCTCACAAAGCCGTCGAGACGAGCATACACCTGAAAGCCAAAGGTGCGGAACATCTCCTCGCAGGCCTCGCGGATGCGCTGGATGTCGGCCTCGGGCAGGTCGATGGGGGTGACCTTGCGAGCCAGGCCGGGCAGGTACTTCGAGCGGTAGTCGAACACCTCGGTGCCTTTCACGATTTCGGTGGGGGGCAGGGCCAGGGGCTGGCCGTTCTGGTCTTCCACCACGATGCAGCTGAACTCGCGGCCGGCCACGAAGGCCTCCACCAGCACCTGCGTCTCGCCGTCGACGTTGGTCAGACGGATTTCCTCGGCCGTCTCGAACCGCTCATTGAGGGTGAAGAGCAGGGTTTCGGGGTGGTAGATGGGGGCGGTTTCGTCGTTGAGCACCACCGGCAGGCCGATGCCCTCGCGGATGTCCGTCAGGTGCTGCACCCAGGTCAGCTGGTCCTTCTCGCCCAGGCGCCGCCACTCGGCGCGGGTCAGGGTTTTGCGGAAAAGGCTGCGCTCGACGGCGGCTTCAAATTTCTCCAGACTGGCCTCCTTGAGAATGCTCACGCCGATGCTGCTGCCCTGGCGGGGTGCCTTGAGCACCAGCGGCAAACCCAGCTCACGGCTAAGGTAGGCCAGGGTGGCGGCGTGGTCCGTCGTGTCCCACTCGGCGGCCGTGATGGTGCGGAAATCCGGCGTGGGGTGGCCGGTGGCCTTCAGCAGGCGCTTCTGGGCCACTTTATCAATACCGAAGGCCGAGGGCAGGATGCCGGAGCCGGAGTACGGAATGCCCAGCCACTCCAGCAGGCCCTGGATGGAGCCATCTTCGCCAGCGGGGCCATGCAGGGCCAGGAAGGCGAAGTCCATGAGCAACGGCAATTCGTTGATTTGCACTTGGCGGCCCACTTTGGCAATGGCGTGAAACTCTTGCTCGTGGGTGAGCGGGCCGAGACTTTCGATGTACACCTGCACGGGGTGCAGGGTAGGGGGGAGCACCTCCACGGGGGGGTAGAAGTCGCGGATGGTGCCCTTGTAGATAAACTGCCAGTCGAGCAGAATGAAGTTGCCCAGGCTGTCGACAAAGATGGGCACGGGCTGAAACAGGCCCTTGTCCAGGTTGTCGAAGACGGTGCGGCCGCCCGCAAAGGAAATCTCCCGCTCGCGGGAAGGGCCACCGAAGAAAATACCGATTCTCATGCTCATAATAGGAGTGCAAAGGTAACGAGTGCCAGGGAAGCGCCGAACGAGCAGAACGAGGACGCAAGAACAAAGCTCCCCTCCTTGGAAAGGAGGGGATGTGAGGCGCGAAGAGCGCCGAACGGGGGTGGTTGGCCCGCTCGCGCCGGTAGAACTCCGTTTCGCCCTGTTACTGCCCAAACTTTCGCGCTCATCCGTCGTTCTTTCGGCGCGAGCGGGCCAACCACCCCCGTTTTGCCTGCGGCAAAACATCCCCTCCTTTCCAAGGAGGGGAGTTTTACGTTCTTTGCACTTTCAACTCTGACCTTATACCACCACACCAACCATGAACACCCTCGACACCTACAACTTTGCCGGCAAGCGCGCCGTGGTGCGCGTCGACTTCAACGTGCCGCTGGATAAAAGCCTGCACATCACCGACGACACCCGCATCCGGGCGGCTACTCCCACAGTGGCCAAAATCCTCAACGACGGCGGCTCGGTGGTGCTGATTTCGCACTTGGGGCGGCCCAAGGGCGGGCCCGAGGACAAGTATTCGCTCTCGCACATCGTGGACCGGCTGAGCAAGGAGTACGGTCGCGAAGTGAAATTCGCTCCCGACGTGGCCAGCGAGGCCGCCGTGCAAATGGCCCAGGCTCTGCAGCCGGGCGAGGTGCTACTGTGCGAAAACCTGCGCTTCTATAAAGAGGAAGAAGGCGGCGACCTAGCCTTCGCCAGCAAGCTGGCTCGGCTGGGCGACGTGTACGTGAACGACGCCTTCGGCACGGCCCACCGCGCCCACGCCTCCACGGCCGTGATGGCGGCCAACTTTGCGCCGGCCGACCGCGTGGGCGGCTACCTGCTGGCTTCGGAAATCGACAACGCCCAGAAGGTGCTCGACAAGCCGGAGCGGCCGTTCACGGCCATCATGGGCGGGGCCAAGATTTCGGATAAGATTCTCATTATCGAGAAGCTGCTGGACAAGGTGGACAACCTGCTCATCGGGGGCGGTATGGCCTACACCTTTGCGGTGGCCGGGGGCGGCGAGGTAGGCAGCTCGCTGCTGGAAGCCGACAAGGTAGAGCTGGCCAAACAGCTCATCGCCAAAGCCAAAGCCAAGGGTGTAAACCTGGTGCTGCCCGCCGACAGCACCATTGCCGATAAGTTCGCCAACGACGCCAACGTGGACGTGGCCGACAACCACCACATCCCGGCCGGCTGGATGGGGCTGGACCTGGGCCCCGAAAGCCGCGAGGTGTTTGCCAGCATCATCCGCGACTCGAAAACCATCCTGTGGAACGGGCCGATGGGCGTGTTCGAGATGTCGAACTTCGCCGTGGGTACCGAGTTCGTGGCGCAGGCCATTGCCGAGGCTACCGAAGCCGGGGCCTACTCGCTCATCGGCGGGGGCGACTCGGCGGCGGCCGTGCAGCAGCTGGGCTTCGGCGAGCGGGTGAGCTACATCAGTACCGGCGGCGGCGCGCTGCTGGAATTTATGGAAGGCAAGGAGCTGCCGGGCGTGACGGCGCTGGGGTAACCGGTCGGGTTTTTCAGGAACCGCGAAGTAGAAGGCGCGGCTGGGCAACGTATTCGTTGGCCAGCCGCGCTTTACTTTTGGACTTTACTCACATTTCAATTGTCGGCTGCCTTCATGCGTTCTTTCTACATCCTGTTTGTATGGTTATGCGGGCTGAGTCAATTGGTACTGGCCGAATCGACTCCGCCCGTAGCAAGCGCTACCGGCCGCCCCCTGGCCGAAGCCCTGGCCCCCGATGGCACGTTGCGCCCGGGGCTTAGCGGTTCTTTCAACCCGGCCGGCTACGAACTGGTGAGCATGGCTGGGGCTCACCGGCCGCAGTTTCGGCCGGTGCAGACCCGGCGGGTGCAGGGCCCGGGCGACGAAAGGTGGCAGACGGGGTTTGGTACGCCGGGCATTGCCGGGCCGGTGCAGGCGCTGGTGTGCCGAGGAACGGAGGTGTATGCCGGAGGAATTTTGACAGTCTCCGGCCAAGTATCCACTTCGTGCGCTGCGAGGTGGGATGGCACGGCCTGGGCCGACATGAGCGCCGGGCTTCGGGGACCGGCAAACGCCTTGGCTATCGACAGCAGCGGCACCCTGTATGCCGGGGGCATTGTGTCGGCGCCCTCGGGGCCGACGACCGGCTACCTAGCCCGCTGGACGGGCACTACCTGGGTGCAACTCGGCCCAAGCCTGAATAACTTGGTGACTGCGCTGGCCTGCGATAGGCGCGGCAACGTGTATGTGGGGGGAAGCTTTACCCAGGCCGGCAGCGTGCCGTCGCCATACGTGGCGCGCTGGAATGGCATGGCCTGGGACGGCCTGCCCGCAGGCGTACCCAGCACCGTGCTGGCCCTGGCCGCCGACAGCAGTGGCACGGTGTACGCGGGGGGCGTGATGCTGCAAGGGAGCGTGGCGCAGGGCTTCGTATCGAGTTGCGATGGCAGCAGCTGGACGCAGATAGGCACCATGAACAGCCGGGTGCGCAGCCTGTTGCTGGACAGCACTGGCGTACTGTACGCGGCCGGCAATTTTACCCAGGCCAGCGGCGTGGCGGCCAACTACGTGGCCCGCTGGAATGGCACCGCCTGGAGCGGGCTCGGGGCGGGGCTGAACAATGAAGTGTGGACCGTGATGGCGGACAAGCGCGGGGGGCTGCTACTGGGCGGCGACTTCACGCAGGCCGGCGGAAGCGTGGCCAACCGCCTGGCCCGCTGGACCGGCACCACCTGGAGCCCCCTGGGCGCGGGCTGCAACAATAAAGTCTACAGCATGGCGGTCCGACCAAATGGGGAGGTGTTCGTGGGCGGTATCTTCGACCTGGCGGGCAGCACGGTGGCCAGCCGCGTAGCGCATTGGAACGATAATACCTGGAACTCGTTGGGCACGGGCCTACTGGGCATCGTGTATGCCTTGGCCGTGGATGGCAGGAGTGGCGATGTATACATCGGCGGCAATTTCCGGCAGGCCGGGGGAAACCCCGATGCCAACTACGTGGCCCGCTGGAACGGCACCGCCTGGCAGCCCCTGGGCACGGGGCTCGATGGCCTGGTGCAAGCCTTGGTGCTGGACGGTGCCGGCAACCTCTATGCCGGGGGATTTTTCACGGAAGCCGGTGGGCAGCCGGCCAGCCGCATTGCCCGCTGGAATGGCAGCACCTGGAGCCCCCTGGGCACCGGCACCAATACCGAAGTGAAAGCCCTGGCGCTGGATGCCAACGGGAATCTTTATGTCGGGGGGCGCTTTAGTCAGGCCGGTGGGGCCGCCGCTGCCAACCTGGCCCGCTGGAATGGCAGCACCTGGAGCCCCCTGGGCACCGGCATGAACAACGAGGTAGATGCACTGCTGCTTGACCGCAACAATGTGCTCTATGCCGGGGGGTATTTCACGCAGGCGGGCGGTGTACCCGCCAACTACCTGGCCCGCTGGAACGGTACCACCTGGCAGCCCCTGGGGGCCGGCACCAACGGCGGCGTATGCGCCCTGACACTGGATGCCACCGGCAACCTCTATGCCGGCGGCTACTTCACCCAGGCGGGCGGGGCCCCGGCGGGCTACCTGGCCCGCTGGAACGGCAGCACCTGGAGCACCCTGGGTCAGGGCGTCAACTATCCCGTGCTGGCGCTGGCCTTTGATGGTCAGGGTAGCTTGTATGCAGGAGGTGCATTTCTGGCGGCCAGCGCCATTCCAGCGCGCCACCTGGCCCGCTGGAATGGTGCGGCCTGGGCTTCCGTTGGCACGGGACTCACTTCCTATGTAATGGCCCTCCAGCCCATCGGTACCGACCGCATCTGCGCCGGTGGCGCGTTTCTCATGGTGGGCGATGGCAGCCGGGTAAGCGCTTGCTTTGGCATTTACACCTCTGCCTTGCTTACGTCTACTGCTCCTGCCACCGCTACTGCCCCGCTGACCCTCTACCCCAACCCAGCTCACGGCAGCGCTACCCTGCGGCTGCCCCCGGCCGAGGCTGCCCACCCCGCCACGGCCGAGCTGCTCGACGCCCTGGGCCGCGTGCAGCGCCGTTACGTGCTGCCGGCCGGCGCCGGCCGCCACGAACTGGGCCTGATGGGCCTGGCGCCTGGCCGCTACACCTTGCGGCTAAGCAGCGGCGGCAGCCAGCCGTTGCTGGTGGAGTAGCGACAAGTGCCCTTACAACAAAAAAGCCCCGCGTTGGCGGGGTTTTTTTGTTGGCAAAACAGTTTCTTAACGGGTAGCCGTGATAACGTGGTAGCCAGTGAGGCTGGGGCTGGCCGTTTCCACGGGCAGCTTCACCCGCAGGCGCGTGTCAAAGGGCAGGCGGATGGTATCCGACGGCATGGCCTGCGGGCCTTCGTGCACGGCGTAGGCACTGAGGGGGCGCCATTCGCCCAGCAGCGAAGGGGCATCGTCTTTGGCACAGCTGGCCAGCAGAGTAGTGAGCAACAGGGCGGGCAAAAGGGTTTTCATAAGCTGGAAGGGGCAGGAATAGTCAGACAACGAAGGTACTGCAAATTAGGGGTGCGGCCGCCTCGCCAACCGGGCGGCCCAGTTAGCTTCGAGGTACACAAAACACGCTTCTGCTGCCATTACTCCAGGCATCCCCGCCGGATTGCGCCCCTAAGCCTCAGCCTTCATCAACTGCTTGGTGACCTTGTGATTGAAATTAGTATCGACCTGCCGGCCAGCTACCCCCCAGGCTGGCTACCGGGCCGCCGGCGCATGCTGATACACCTCCCGGATGACGCCCAGCACCCGTTCCGGGTCCATATGGTGGATGACGTGTACGTAGCCCGGCAGCAGCTGCAGCACACTGTGGTGGTTGCGGGCAATAAGCGCCGAAAAATCCTGGATGCGGTACTTCGTTACCTGGGCCGACCAGGCGGGCTCGTTCAGCTGTAGCTCCCGCGAGAGGGCGGCTTCGCCGCCTTCCACCGGGCTGTTGTAGGCCAGCAGCACCGCCACGGGCACATCGGGCAGCGGTGGCAGGTACTGATACTCGCCAAAGTAATCCGGCTGGTTGGCCTCGGCCGCACGTAGCAGGTCGCCGCGCACATGGGCCGGAATAGCCGCGTCGGTGGCCCCGCGCCGCAGCATCGTGGTAAACACCGCCCGGTAGCCCAGGGCGCTGCCCGACTCCCGGCGAATACGCTCATCGTCGGCCGCCGTGAGCATAAAATTGGTAGGGTCGATGAGCACCAGGCCCGCCACCTCGCCCGGATAGGTAGCGGCAAACAGGCGCACCAGCGCCCCGCCCAGCGAATGCCCCACCAGCAGGTACGGCGGGGCAATCCGCTCGCGTTTCAGCAGGGCGTGCAGGCGCGCCACCACCTCGGCATCGGTGCGCACGTCGGGGTCGGGCTCGGAGCCGCTCAGGCCGGGGCGGGCGTAGGTGAGCCAGGCAATGCCGGCCGCCGAAAGGCCCGGCAGCAGGGGAACGAAGTTCTCGGTGCCCGCGCCCACCCCGCCCTCAAATACCACGATGGGCGCACCCGGGCGGCGCGAGGCCCGCTCGCTCATCTGATACGCCAGCTGCTTGCCTATCACCTGCGTATGGGTGATGGGCGGTAAGTCCTGCGCCTGGATTGGGCGGCTGCCGAGTAGTAAAAGCCCCATGCCGGCGGTAAGAAAGCGGTTCATGCCAGCAAGCTACGCACCACCGCGTCCGCAAGCCGGGCACCTACTTGCCCGGCTTGCGGGCGCGGTCCTGCTCGTGGTAAAAAGCCAGCTCTTCGGTGTAGGGGTCGGTGTCCCATTCCGGCCGCAGCTCATTGATGAGCTGCTGAGTTTTCTGAATAGTCTCGTACAGCTCGGCCGGTACCACTTCGGCGTGTGGGTCGGCTGTGAGCGTGGTGTAGCAGCGCTGCAGCAGCGCCTCCACCTGCAGAATCTCCGGTTTGCCCGGGCCGCTGTTGAGCTTGCCGCGCGCCGTGCGCTTTTGCGGGAAGGTCATTCCTTGGTAGTTGGCCTGGGGCACATACTGGTCCCGTAGCCCGGCCTTGCTTTGCAGGGCCGCACTGGTGCCTACGGTAATGCCGGCGCTAACGAGGCGAATCAGCGGCGACACCTGCGCCCGGGCCGCCAGGGCGGCAGTGATGAAAGCAAGGGAAAGTAGCAGACGCTTCATGGGGGTAGGGTAAAAACAAAGAAGCTGTTTAGGAAGTCGTTTTCAACCGGTCCGACGCCCTAGGGCGTCGGACCGGTTGAAAACGACTTCCTAAACAGCTTCAAAGGCTCGAAGATAGAGTGGACAGGCAAAACTCCCCGCGTGGGCAGGGCTTTGCCCGGGCGCTACTGCTCCGGCGCCACCGTAAAGCCAGCCTCCGCAATGACGTAGCCGGTGCTGTACGTGCCCTTCGGCGCCGCATACTTCTCTTTGAACAGCCGCACTGCGCCGGGCGCTATCGGCTCCTTGATGGGCGTGTCGTACTGCTGCAGCACCCGGCCCTCGGCATCCTGAAACGTCACCTGCAGCACCACGTCGGTATAAATGGCCGCTGTGGCCGTGCTGGTGATGCTGCCCTCCACCACCACCTGGCCCAGCAGGTTGCTGCGGTGCTGCAGCTTTTCCTGCAGGTAGCGCCGCCACTCCTTGCCCTCGCGCTCGGCCAGCTGCCGCCGGCTCTGGGCATACTCCTGGCGGAGCTCGGCCTCGCTGCGCTCGGCAGGCGGCGGGGTGCAGCCAACAACGGTGAGGAGAAGGCAGGAGAGGAGCAGGCGCTGCATTGAAAGGTAGGAGGTAGTGCGACCCGAAGATAGATGGAGGAAGCAAAACGGCCCCTCACGCTACCGTGAGGGGCCGTTTCGTGGGCCCAACTGGAATCGGCTATTTGGTAAGCCGTGGTAGCGAATACGCTCCTATTGTGCGTACAGGGCGTAAAACGTAGGTCTCATCCGGTGCTGAATCGGGTGGATTAGCAGAAAAGTTGTTGTCCATTTTTGGTTTGGACAACACGGCTTCCCAGGCGCGCAGCAGGGCCGGGCCGTAGCGCTCCAGCGCATCGTGGCCGTAGACGCCGGCGTGCCCCAGCGCCTTTTCCTTGAGGTTGGAATCGCCGCCCGAGCCGAGCATCACCATGTCGGCGCCGGTGTGGCGGGCCGTGTGCGTGGTGATGACCTTGTGCAAAGGTATGATTTCCTCGACGGGCTCGCCCTGCACGTACTGTACTCGCACGAAAGAGCGCTCCAGTTGGGCTACCCGGGCCAGATGCTTCATGCGGCGGTTGCGCTCCTGCTGCACGGGCATCGGGAGCTTGCCGGCGTAGCGTTCCCAGATGGCTGCGGCCGCCGGTGGCAGGGGCAGGCGCACCTCGTCACCGGTTTTGGCCTGCCGGAAAGTGGCTACCGGCACGGGGCCGTAGCCCGGCAGCGGGACGGGCTCGATGTGGTGGGGGCGCAGCTGGCGCAGGTCGGAGTCGCGCAGCAGGAGCAGGGTTTGCAGCACGAACAGGTCGCGCTCGATGGCTAAGTCGGGCAGCAGGTCGGATAAGGCAATCAGGTGCTGCAGTTCCTTGGCACGCAGGGCCGGGGCGCGGCCGTAGCGGGTTTGCAGCTTCAGCCAGCCGGGCACCGGCAGGCCGCCCAGCCGGAAGCACTCGCGCAGAAACTTGACGTGCTTGCTGACCGTGCCATCGACCAGCCCCAGGCCAGCCAGGTGCGTGAGGTAGCCCAGAAACTCGGGGCGCGTGAGCTCCAGCACGGGCCAGTCGGGCTGGTAGGCTTGCAGGTGGTCTACGACCTGCTTGTAGCGCCGGGCGCCGTGGGAGGTCTGCCCGGGGTTGTCGGCTTTCCAGCGGGCGTAAAATTCGGTGGGCGTGACGGCTGGCGGCGCTACCGTAACCGATGTGGAGTTGGTTTTGGCACGCCGGGCGCTGGTGGCCGTGCGCAGCATGGCGGGCGTCAGGGGCACGTCCTCGACCACGGCCCGCTCGGCCACCTTGAGCACGGTGGCCTTTAGCGCATTCAGGCGGGCGTTGAGGTGGCCGGCGGCGAGGTCTTTGGCGGAAACTGGTTGGGCCTTGTCGGGGCGGAAGTGCGCGGGCAGGCACTTGACGCCAGTAGGTAGGGTGGCCCGGTGCCTGGGCCAGGTCACGTCCAGAAAGACGTAGCAGCGCCCATCCCGGGCGGGTTTGTCCAGGCGTTGCCGCAAGGTCAGGTTCATAAAGTGCGGGTTGGTAGTGGAATGTCGGCGCCTAGGGCCGGCGCTTGCGGATGCCGTAGGCGGCGCAGAGGTCGCGCACCTGGCGGGCCGAGCGCAGGCCCAGCAGCCGGGCCAGCTCCGCCGCGGTGTGGTGGGGGCGGAGCTGGCGCAGGCGCTGCAGCGTGGCGCAGGTGTGGTACTGGTAGGGCCGGCGGGGGCGAGTGAAATCGAGGCTCAGCTGCATGGGGGTAAACGGTAATCGGTCAGGTGTACTTCTGGGCGCTCAGGGTCTGGGTGAGGAACTGCAGGAGCTGGGGTAGCTGCTCCCTGGGCAGGTCCAGTACTACCCGCTCCCGGGTTTTGTCGAGGAAGGCCGGGGCGTGGGCATAGCGGCAGGGCTTGGAGGTAGTGGGTGGCATCAGGGAGTGAGAAAGGGGAAGTGAGCCGGCCGCAGGGCCGCCATAGAGTTGAGCACGGCCAGGCCGTCGTCGTAGAGCAGGCGTAGGTCTTTCAGCCGCTGGTTGGTCTGGATGGGCAGGTAGAGGGCGTTCAACTGCTCCTGCCGCTCGGGTGAGCTGGCGTAGTAGCCGGGTTTGAAGGCTTGGAGCCAGTTGAAGGCCGGGTAGTATTCCTGGGCCGTCCATCGCATTTCCTGGTCCAGCAGGCGCGTGTCGCGCTGGATGGCGGGCAGGCAGTCGGGGTCGTCCAACAGGCCGGCCAGCGTATCCAGGCGCAGGTGCTGGATATTCCGGAAAGGGGCCAGGCAGGTCGTTAGCTCGGCCTTATGCACGTCGAGGCGTTTCACCCGCTGGGTGGCGTAGGGCGACGTGCGGCCCCAGCGGTTGGCGACGTGCAGGCGCACCCAGCGCAGGTGGCGGTTGTAGCCCCGCACCATGATTTCGCCCA
Source organism: Hymenobacter aranciens (assembly GCF_030580865.1). Classification (GTDB taxonomy): domain Bacteria; phylum Bacteroidota; class Bacteroidia; order Cytophagales; family Hymenobacteraceae; genus Hymenobacter; species Hymenobacter aranciens. The sequence continues at coordinate 20,437 of NZ_JAUQSY010000019.1, forward strand.
GGCGCTTGCCGTCCACGATGTGGAAGACCGTGCCGCTGGCCGTGGTCATGGGAAGTTTGGGAGTGGCCGCGGAGGGGCCTTTGGGGTAGCGTTTCATGCGGTGAAGTCGCGGGAGGTGGAAGTGATGGGCCGCCCGTGGGGGCTGAATTCGGCCGGTAGCTCGTCGGCCTTGAGGTAGTTGGTGCCGTGCTGGCGGTAGGTGTTGATGGCCTTGGGGTCCAGGGGCGAGTGTCCCAGCTTGCCATCGTGGTAGCGGAAGCTGTGACGCTGGTAGGTGAGCGTGATGCCGTCAACTGGAGTCGGGAAGCCGGTTTCGGGCTGCTCCTTGATTTTCTTGGCGTGGAAGGCCACGGCGTTGTCGGTGGGGTCTTCGTCGTAGCTCGGGCGGTGCACCACCAGCAGGTTGTCAATCTTGTTGGCCCACATGCGTCCCTGGGCCACGCTGAACTGGTCGGGCACCTTGAGCTTGCCCTCGGTAGTGCGGGCCACGCCGGCGGGGTGGGCACACACGACGGCGCACTGGTCGTAGTCCTCGGCGAAGTCGCACAACGCGCCCAACTGGTGCTTGAGCATCTCGTCGTCGCGGCCGCCGTATTCGCGTAGGTTGTCGGTGAGGGTGTTCCAGGGGTCGAACAGGAAGCCCTTGGTTTTGTGGGTCACGGCGCAGTGCTGCATCACCCGCAATACCTCATCGAGCCGGCCGGCCTTGCGGGGGTTGACGATGTGGAAGTGCTGCACCACCCAGGCCGCGGCGGCTTCGTACTCGGCGAAGCTCAGGCGGCGCTTTTTGGGGTGGCAGGTCTGGCCCACGTAGGCCTGCACCAGCTTGCGTACCAGCTTCCAGGCCGGCATGTTCTCGGGGCAGTCCAGGCCCCAGGTCCAGCCGTCGTACACGCTCTTGGTGAGCATGAGTTGCAGCATCAGCTCGGTTTTGCCGTGGCCGGGCCAGCCGGTGACCAGCGTGGCCTCGCCCGGCATCCACGACCACGTACCCTGCAGGCTGGGGAAATGGGTAGGCGAGCCGTTGGTGTCCTGCCGGTTCCAGGCCTGGCGCATCTCGTCCAGCACGTCGGCCGGGTGCAGCAAGGCGTCGGCGGGGTTGCTCAGGGTTGACTTGCCGGGCTTCAGCGGGCGGGGAGGAGCAGAACCGGCAACGGGCTCCGCCGGCTGGGCGAAGGGATTGAATCTATGCGGGGAGTGCATGCGGGACGGGTAGAGGCGGGAGACGGTCTTGCAGGGCGATGAGGGTGTCGAGGACGTCGTAGTAGCGCTGGTTGAGCTGCTGCACCTCCTGCTTGAGGTAGTCGCGCTCCACGCCCATCATCGTGTAGCGGAGCTGGGCTTCAGTCATCTCCTTGCGCATTTCCCCCACCTGCTGGGCTTCCAGCTCGTGCAGGACCGACACGGAGCCGGTGTAGATTTTCAGGGCCCGCAGCAGGGCGGCGTTCTGCTCCCAGCGTGCCCGGTGGGCGGGGTTGGTGGGCGGCTCGGCGCAGCGTAACTCCAACAGTTCCACCAGCGGAGCCAGCTGCTCGGTGGCGTAGTCGAGTTGCCAGCCGGCATCCTCGAGGGCTCGGGGGTCGGGCAGGTTCATGGCTTAGGCGACGTGGCTAAGGGGTTCGGATTCGGCGGGTTGCAGGCTGGGATAAAACAGCGCCTCGGGGTCGAAATCGGGCCGGGCGGCCGGGGAAATGACCGGGGCAGGGCGCTCGGCCTGATTGCTGACCTCATCCAGCCAGCAGCGGCCGTTGAGCCAGGTGAGCGGGTTTTTGCGGTACTTCCGGTCAGGCTTGGCTGCCACGTAGGCCGGCACGGCGGCCAGGGCGGCGGCTTGGTCGGCAGGGGAGAGGGCTTTCCAGCGCTGCTCGCACTTGTGGCGGTCCTCCTTCTTGCCGAACAGCTCCCAGAAATCCTCGAAAGAAGCTCCTTCACCCGCCCCGGCGGCAGCCGGGGGTTGGGGTTTCGTTTTCCTTTTCGTTTTTTCCTTATTAATAGAGGTGCCGCTTTTACTGCCGTTTATACTGCCACTTATACTGTCACTTGTACTGCCGTTTTTACTTACCTCAGGTAAGGGTATTGCGGAAGCATCGGGGTCGATGAGGCGGTATATTGTGGGGTTGCGCTTATGGCCTGACGTGAAATCCAATAGCCCTGCCTGCTTGAGTCGGTTGCGAGCACTTATCAGTGATTTCTCCGAAACCCCGAGGGTCGCACAGAGAAGCGGGTTTGAGTATTGGAATTCGGTAGGCCAGCGCAACTTATTGCAGATAGCAACCAGCTCGTAAAACAGGTCGGCTTCGATGGACGAGAAACGAAAGCTGGGGCGTAGCTCGCGGAAGTGGTCAGATAGGTCGTAGCCGTTCATGGGAGACGGGCCTAGCTGGCCAGGCGCAGGGCGGGCTCCTGAAAGAGCGGGCCGGTGTCGAGGTGCCGCACGGCGGCGTAGGTGTCGGCCGTGGGTCGGGGCTGGGTGTTGGCCCAGCTTTGCAGTTGAGCCAGGCCCCGGCGCAGGCGCACCCGAACCATGTTGGCGCTGATGCCCAGCTGCTGGGCGGCCTCTGCCACCGGCAGGCCCTGGTAGTAATGCAGCGCCACGGCGGCGCGGGCGTCGGCATCCAGGTCCAGCACGGCATCAGTGGCGCCCATCACCAGGGCCCCGGCGCGGGCTGCCTCGGCGGGCTCCACTGTTGCGCCCTCCTCGTTGGTGAGGGCCAGCAGCAGGAAGGGGTCTTCATTCATGCCCGGGCGGGTGATGAGGTTGGTCTTGCGCTTCAGGTGCGCGATGTAGCACCGCCAGCCAATCTCGTTCAGCCACGAAGCCATCGAGCCCGTGCCGGTGTACAGCTTCCGGTGCAGGCTTTTGAGTGCCTGGGCCAGCGCGTCCTGGGTCAGGTCGGCTATCAGCTCGGCATCACGCGGGCCCTTCACCTTGAAGAAATCCACCAGCCGGGGCCGCAGCTCGGCCAGCATCGGGTTCAGCAGCGCCTCGTTCCCCGTTTCGTAGTAGGCGCGCACCACTTCCCGGTGGCGCGCATCCTGTTCGCGGCGGGTCTTCATCGTTAGGCGAAGCGGACCCGGTTGGCCTCGGCTGTGCGGTAGTTGTAGATTTCGCTGAACAGCTCCAGGTAGAGCTTGTGCGTGGCGCAGGGCTTCAGGGCCCGGGGGTTCAGCAGAATCTTGTGCAGGAACACACTTGGCTCGAAGCCGGCCACGCAGGCGGCGCAGTAGTACACGGCGGCCACGAAGCGGGTGTCGAAGGCGTGCTTGAAATCACCCTCTTCCTTGATGCGCTCGATGAGCCCCGCCACGGCCTCGGCCTTGTCGAGGTTGGCGGCGCGGAATACCCCGTCCCGAAACTCGTCGGCGCGGTTGTTGGACGAGCCCGAAACCATCATGCGGGCGTTGGAAAAGCTCAGGGTGGGGTGCGCGTTCATAAAGTCGGTGAGGGCTTGGTAGTCGGGTTTTCCTTTCTGGGTCCAGTAGTGCAGGTAGTCGGCGCCCTGCCAGTTCTTCTGGGCCACGTTGAGCGTGGCAATGTCCTGCTCGCTCAGGTCGGGGGCAATGCGGTAGTACACCGGCAGGCCGAGCTCGCGGGCGGCCGCCAGGCGGTGCTGGCCGTCGATGATGCCCATAGTGGCCTGCACGTCGATGGGCTTGATGTGGAGCAGGTTTTTCTTGGTGATTTGCGCCACCAGCTTGCGGACGTGCTTGGCGTCCACGGCCCGGTTTTCGGGCAGCAGGTGGAACAAATCGTAGTTGGTGGTCGAGTACACCACGCCGGGCACCGGGGCGTCGGTGGTGGGCAGCGAGGCCGGCAGGGTGGCGGCATACTTGCGGGCGGTACCCGTGGCGGGGGCGACGGCTACACCCAAATCGCGGGCGAGGTCGGAGAAGCTGCGGCCCGTCGTGGGGGCGGTCAAAGTGTCGGTTGTCATGAGTAAAATTGAAGTAAAAAAGTAGAGGAATAAAACGAGATATTTGGGTGCGGTCGCGCTAGGAATCGAACGTGGATTGAGAGCTTTGAAGACGCTAATACCAGCTGTCCTACGCCGCCTGCCTACCCGACTGAAATGCCTCGAAGTCCCGCACGTCCTGCTCGGTGACGTGGTACTTCTTGCCCAGCCGGGCGTGGCGCAGGCCGCCCGGGGCTGGGAACAGGCCCAGGTACTTGTAGCAGGTAGTGGCGCACTGCCCCAGCCGCGTCGTCAGGCGGTCGTCGTAGCCGCGCTCGGGCGTGGGCGTGCCGCCCATGTGGTAGGTACGGTTGGCGACCTCGGCGGCGGCCCGGCTGTCGGCGTACTGCCGGCCCACCACGTTCAGGAATTCCTGCTCGCTGGGCTTCGAGAGCCGCAGCTCGGCCACGCCGTTCTTGATGTCGAGCTGCATGGCGCTTAGGCGGCTTTCTGGGTGGTGGTGTCGATGCCCAGGCGGTCGTAGTCGTACATCGGGATGACGATGGCCCCCGTCTCGCGCTGCAGGCGAATCGCCTCGGCGTGGTCGGTCACGTCCAGCTCGGTGAAATACAGCGAGCGCATGCCCCCGAACCAGACTTCTTGCTGCAGGGCCGTGCGGAAGCGGCTGGCCTGCCGCCCGGCGTAGGTGGTGCGCTTGCCCGGCACGTAGGCCCGCAGGCAGTAGGGCGTGCCGTCCACGTCCATGTCGAGGCAATAGCCCAGCACCGGCAGTACCGTGCCCGCCCGGAAGCTCAGCACCCGGCCGGTCAGCACCAGCATGTCGCCCTCCTTGAAGCCCTCCGACACGTCGAGCTTCGCCCGCTTGTTCACGGGGCTCCCCAGCAGCGGAATGAGGGGCTTGGGGTTCTTCTTGGAATTCATAGGGGTGTTGTGTGAAAGAGTGAAAGGGTATGAAAGTGAATGCCGCCTAGGCGACTGGTTTAAGAGATTGAATGTCCTGGGCCGCCTGGAGCGTGCCGGTTTCGCGGGCAATGCACAGTGCTTTTTGCACGAAGCGGTTGCCGGGGCGCTGCCGCTTAAGCGCCTTGCTGACAGCAGCCAGCGATACGCCAGCCTCGCGGGCCATGCGTGTAACTTCGCCCTCCGGCAGGAGCTTGGCGAGGCTTTCAGGTTTGGGGTTGGTTTGCATGTGGCTACCTTTGGTTATGTGCTGTTAAGTACGGCAAAGTTAAACCAATTGGTTTAAGATTTCCAAACCAATAACCCCAAAAAGATTTAATAAAAATGGCGGAGGTTATTCATTCCACTCTTACACACCGCGTAATAGAATCCTTTGAGGAGCTAAAAAAACGCGGACTGGTTAAGAATAAGCGTGCCTTTGCGGAAGCTGGGGGCTTTTTACAGCAGCATTGGAGTGGTTATGAAAAAGGAACCAGACGCATCAGTTCAGAGAATGCGGCTACCTTATCAAAGCGCTTTGGTTTATCACTCGACTATCTCCTACACGGAGAGGGCGAAATGTTCGGCACTTCTAAACCAGTAGCTGAAAATGCGCCATTCGATGTGCAGGCAATAGGATTCCTATCGGACTTACCGTTTGTAGAACTACCCTTCGTAAGTGTAAAGGCTCGTGCCTCATTCACCGGGATGGGAGGCGTCGAGATAAGCCCTAAGCAATTTGATACTGTCCGCCTCACAGTGTTAACCCCAGAAGAGGCCGAGCGCTACACCGGAGCCGTGGTATTCGAGGTGGATGGCGACAGCATGGAGCCCCTCATGCACTCAGGCCAGCGCGTCATAGCCTGGCCGGTGGCCGAGGGGAAGTGGGAGCAGCTACATAATGTAGCCTGCGTGGTGGCTTATGATGATACCGTAACAATAAAGGCCATCCGTGAGAATGACCTTTTTACGAAAAATTTATTGACGCTTTATGCCCTGGATGCGAGAGCAGGTTACTTACCAGTGGCTAGACAATCAATACGTTCAATATGGCGTGCTGACGAGTTTTTTGACCGTCCAAAAATTCGCCTTTAACTGACTGCTTCTTTTTGTGGAAAACTAATTTTGGTTAATGTAAGGAAAGGCGTTAAGTTTCGGATGGATAAAGCCGTTGCTTGGGTTTTTTATAAAAAATGCAGTTTTCATGATAGGTGTTGACCTCTTCTCTGGGGCCGGTGGTATGAGCGTTGGCGCCCGACAGGCTGGCGTCCGTGTGCGTTTTGCTGTCGAGAATGACCCACACGCGGCTCACACCTACCGCGCCAACCATCCTGATGTAGAACTCTTCGCTGACGACATTCGGCATTTGGAACAAGTCGATGTACCCCGCGACGAACCACTAGTGGTATTCGGTGGCCCGCCGTGTCAAGGTTTCTCTACCTCGAACCAACGAACCCGCTCCCTCGAAAACAATAATAACTGGCTCTACGCTGAATTTTTGCGGGTTGTCAAAATGTTTAGCCCCCTACCCGATTGGGTAGTTTTCGAAAACGTCAAAGGCTTTACAGAAACGGCTGACGGCGTGTTCCTGCAAACCGTTATTGGTGAACTGGAGGACTTAGGTTATACAGTTACTACGCAGGTACTCAACGCGGCTAACTTTGGCATTCCTCAGCGGCGTAACCGCTTTTTTGCCATTGCTTCACTTGATGGCCGCAAGGTCCAAGTACCCGAGCCAGGGCTACCACCCGTCACTGTAGCGGAGGCTTTCGCTGACCTGCCATCACTGGAAGTAGGTGCCAGCCATGACAAACTTCCTTATCGGAAGGTGAAACCTTCCTCTTATGCTCAAGCCCTTCGAGGCGAATTACAGGAATGTATTGGACACTTGGTGTCACGAAATGCTACCGGCGTATTAAAACGCTATCCGCATATTCCACAGGGTGGTAATTGGGAGAATATCCCCACTGAGTTGATGAGTAACTATAAGGACCACTCGCGTTGTCATACTGGCATATACCACCGTCTGCACGCCCAACGCCCATCTATAGTTATTGGCAACTACCGCAAAAATATGCTTATTCACCCTACAGAACACCGAGGCCTTTCTGTGCGTGAGGCTGCTCGGTTGCAGAGTTTTCCTGATAACTTTGAGTTCAAAGGCAGTATAGGGTTTCAACAACAACAAGTGGGTAACGCTGTTCCACCTCTACTCGCTCAGGCTGTATTTGAAGCTATTATAAGTAATATTACTAAGTAATTTTATGGCGGAAGCACTTGAGAAGATTTTAAAAGAAAAATCTAAAAGCGAACCTGAAGCTTTCCCCAATAGTAGTAAAGGCTATTATAAACGGTATGCCAGTTTCTCAGACTATCTAAACAATGAGGTACATCCATTTGTCAATCAGGCGGCAATGGTGCTTGATATTGAGAAAGGGCTAGGCTTTCTAACAGACCATGGCCCGGGTCATATTCAAACAGTTATGCGGCGAGCCTGGGACTTATTAGGCCATAGCTCTAATGTGCTGAGCGGATATGAAGTGTATATGCTTTTAACGGCCATACATATCCACGATGCCGGTCATATTCGGACAGGACGTAAGGGACATGAGAAGGCTTCCAGACCTCTTCTTAATGCGCAGCTTGGAGCTGATAGTGTGGAAAATGCTTTTATTTATAGTATAGCAGAAGCACATGGAGGTGAGGTTGTTCCCGGTGATAGGGATAAGCTAGCGAGACTAGTTCCTCGGCCCTTTGCAAGTAAAAAGTTCAACATGCCCTTCCTAGCGGCACTTTTACGATTTGCGGACGAGCTTGCCGATGACTATACTAGAGCAGCAAGGTACGTAATGGGAGAAGGTGGTATACCTCATCCAAGCGAAGTGTTTCACGCTTATGCATTCGCTCTAAAATCTGTTGACGTAAATCTAGAAGCTAAAGAAGTGCAGCTAAGCTTTTATCTTTCTCCGGATGATGCAACCAGAGAGTTTGGGAAGCTAGAAAGTAAAGTGTATCTGTTGGATGAAATACTAGATAGAACATTTAAAATGTACCATGAATGCCTCTATTGCATGCGATATTTTCCTGCCGAGTTGCAGATAAACGCCATAAGTGTACAAATTGAGTTTATGGGTGATTCAGAGGTTCACCAACCGATTAATTACCGATTGAAAGAAAGCGGCTATCCAAAACTTCATGCACAACATCCATCAGAGTTATGTGGTAAAGACTTGATGATTGATGGTAGAGTAATCGACGGAATTACGTTGAAGGAAAGGATCGAGAAAAAAATACAAGAACATGTCTGAAAAGTCAACTACCGTAGACCCTACAGTGAATCCGTTTGCTGTTCAGACGCCTGAGGATATTTCTGCTCAAGAGGCGTTCGACTTATTTGTCGATGTGTTTACTGACTTTAATCAGGTTCGGCTCCCTGGCCATACTTTTCTGCATGGCCCTAGGGGTTCTGGTAAAAGCATGATGTTCCGATTTATGCTGCCTGATTGCCAGATGCTGAATCTTAAGCAACCCCTACCACAACACAATTACTTTTCCGTTTATATACCAGTTAAAAAGACTGGCCTCAATCTCATTGATTTAGGCCGTATTGACCAGCACGCTAAGTATTTATTGAATGAACACCTGCTGGTGTCTTATATTTCAGGCAAGGTCTTTTCGTTTCTTGTTGAACTGTCTAAAAAACACAGCATATTCAATGAGCATAAAGGAGCCATCGCAAGATACATAAAGAAGTTTTTCAATAGAGTTATTTCTTCTGGCTACACAGGCCCAATGCCTGTTGTGACAGAAGGAGCAGATGCGCCTGAGATGTTCGCAATAATGGCCGATATCTGTGATGGCCTTTACCTTGATGTGCTTCAGTATGTCAGGAAATTGATTTTCATAAGTAACAGCTTTCCTCCATACTCCGGCTCTATTTGTGGCTATCTTGACTTCTTATATCCATTACTCTGTGAACTTCGGGCTCTTGAGTTCATGCCCAAAGCACCTATTTTCCTTTTAATAGATGATGCAGACAACCTAAATATTTCTCAAACTACTATATTAAATACCTGGGTTTCATATAGAACGACTGCTGATGTTAGTCTGAAGATATCAACGCAGTTGAACTATGTGAATTTTAAGACCATAAGCGGTATACCTATAGAATCGCCTCATGATTACAATGAAGTAAATACGGAAACTATCTATACGTCCAGTAAGGACAAATACAAAGAGCGAGTTTCTGCAATTGTCAAGAAAAGACTCGAGAATGCTGGCATCAACAAAACAGCAGAGGAGTTCTTTCCTGTAGATAAAGTACAGGAAGCAAAGATTAAAGAGTTTGCTGACCGAATAATTTCAGGTGAGATTGTTACGCCTAATGGGCGAGACACGGATAAAGCTTATAGATATGCAGCATCAGAGTACATTAAGTCCCTGAGAGGGATGAGCAAGTCCGGCATGACTTATCGATATGCAGGCTTTAAATCAATTGTCAATATCTCATCGGGAGTCATTAGGCATTTCTTAGAGTTAGCGTCACGTATGTACAGTGAAAAACTTGCTGACGCAAAGGCTACAGATTACACTGTTATAGAGCCGTCTATTCAAAATAGGGTTGTCCGAAACTACTCTGAGGAAATCATTCTTAACGATTTTAACAAAAAAATCGAAGAGATAAACCAAGAGGAAGAGGGGGTAGAACTTAATCTTACAAAGAATGCTAAATTGAGAAACCTCATCTATTCGATGGGCGGTGCATTCCAAGCAGTTCTTCTTTCTGATGGGTCACAGAGGCGGATATTCTCGATAGCACTTAGTGACACTCCGGACAAAGAGGTGAATGAAATTTTGAAGCTTGGTGTTAGGTATGGGTTCTTCCAAGAGGCAACAATAGGCAATAAAGAAGGTACTGGTAGGACGAAAAGGTACGTCCTTAACCGACGTTTAGCTCCAGCCTTTTCGCTACTTCCAACAAGTTTTGCAGGCTACCTGTTCATCACAAATAAGGACTTGAAGACGGCAATAGCCAATCCAAAGTACTTTGTTTCACAGTTCAAGAAGAAAAAGTCTTGGATTGATTCTCCAGAACCTGTGAAGAAGCCTCAACAAGGTAATCTATTCAGTACCGACGATGAATAAGCCAGCTGAGAATCTGCTCCCGGAAATCAACAATAAGCCCGCTAGGAAACTGCTTCTCTCAAAAGTAGCTAGCCGATTCAGCCATAAGGTTGATTTATTCGTCGTGTCCGTAAGCTTTGAAGTTCGTTGCTTATGCATAGCGGAGGCACTTGGGGCTGAAAATGTTAATAGAGTTCTTGTATGCTATAATCAAGACCAGGAATTTTTGATGCATAATAACCGTATGCGTCTTAAATCATTGTTTGGTAGCAAGGCTGTAGATGTTCCATTGATGATGGACAAGCCCTTGATAACAGCAGACCACTTAGTTACTGGTCTTTCATATCTTGAGCATGATGATGCTAGAAATGTTCTTGTTGATATAACATCATTTACGCATGAAGCGCTTCTGATATTAATTAGAGTGATTTACGACTTGTTTAATAAGAAAAAATACAATTTTAATTTTATTTATACAGCTGCCTCAGCATATTCTTTCAACGAAAAGAATGCCGACACTTGGCTGACTCGTGGCATTAAAGATATACGTACTATTCTCGGGTATTCAGGAGAGTTTGTACCATCTAAAAACACCCATTTGATAATTCTTCTGGGATATGAAGTTGAAAGAGCATTTAAGCTGATTGACCTTTTTGAGCCCGCTCAAATCTCATTAGGTGTAGCAAGAAAAGCAGAGTCAATACACCCCTCTTTTCATGCTGTAAATCAGCTTACACACAGTAAAATGCCTGGCTCCGAAAAGAAAGTGAGTACATTTGATTTTTCCTGCATAAACCCTTGGCAAACCAAGGAAGATATTGCTGCACAAGTAAAAGCCAACCCTGGATACAATGTCGTTATCGCTTCGCTTAACAATAAAATATCGACAGTCGGGGTAGGCATATTTGCATTGGGTAGGCCAGAAATTCAATTATGCTATACTAGCGCTGCTCAGTATAACACTAAAGGTTATTCGTTGCCAGACGACCACTGTTATCTGTTTAAAATGGATTTTGGAAGTATTGGGGGGTAATTAGTAATGGATGAATACACAACAAAAAACGTTGTGTATTCGTAAGCGGTGCATTACCTTTGCCCCATCATGAGCCAGCTCCCGCAATACGCCACCTTTGAAGGCCCCACCTTTCGCGGCTTCGTCACCGCCGAGGTGCCGGGCCTGGAAAACATCAAGCTCACCACCGCCCAGGCCCAGCGCGTCGAGGCCGCCCGCATCATCCACGGCTACAAGCCCGACACCTTCGAGTGCTGGGCGCTGAAGGATGCCCCCGGCAAGGTGCGCATCGTCAAGTAGCATGGAGCCCGCCACCGCCCGGCGCGGCCGCCAGCTCGCCGACCCCTGCCCCCCGGCCTGGCTCGACCACCTGCGCACTTGGTGCGACCAGTCCGGCGCGGGCGACCTCACCCGCTACGCCACCATCCCCTGGGGCGACTACGAGCGCCTGCAAGGCATCACGCCCTACAAGGTGCGGAAGTGGTACCAGGGCCAGCCAGCAGGAGGGAGGGGTAATGGGCCGCAGCTGCTGAGCCGGGCGGATTACCTGCTACTGGTGCCGCTACTGGTGGGGTGGCATGGGTACGAGCCGATAGAATAACCAGAAGCCCTGCTAACGCGGGGCTTTTTGTTTACCTTGGCTGCACAAACTTAGCCTAGGGATTAAATGGATTGGAAGTTAGCCTTACCTATCATAGTACCGTCAGCAACTGCGGTGCTGGTGGTGCTCATCACATTCTTGAGCAACGCATGGCTTAAGAACATAGACGCAAAACAGCGGCAGGCTGACCACAAGCATGAGTTGAGTAAAGTCTTATTGGTCCGAAAGCTTGAAGCTGGGGAAGCGTTTATTGCCAGCATAGTGGCACTCATCAATCAGTATGACGGCTTACGCATCCTGCTGATAGCTGGTATGCCTGGTGCAGAAGACAATGAGTATTTTGCCCATATCCGAAAAGCATTTGAGTCGTTGCAGGCTGCCACCACTGCCATGATGACCAAAGAACGTAATGCCGCTTACATGTACTTTAACAGTCGGCTCTTAGAGCAGGACGAAGGTTCTGAAATACCGCGCATTATCCAGTTGGAAAAAGAGATGGTTAATATCATGATTGCCAGAGGCGAAATTGAGCAGCTACTTTATGAAGAAGGAATAGACCGGCGTAGCAAAGACAATGTTCTCTGGAGCTACAAAGAGAATCAAAAGGATTTCAGCCGACTACGGGAGGAATACGCTGAGGCAATCGTCAAGCATCGCGCGTATCTGCGTAGCGTATGTGATGCAATCCGGCAGGCTCTAGCCAAGTATGACTTGCCTCAGCTCATAAATTAGCTCAAGACCGAAGCCCCGGGCTACGTCGCTACCGTGGCGCTGGGCATCTCGGATGCCACACCGGTAGAATAGCCACCGCATACGAAACTCCAGCTCCCCAGCGTTAAGCAGGAAACCGTCCTGCTTATGCGCTCACCCCGCCCCATCCTCGCCTACGTCCTCGTCGAGCGTCTCTACAACCGCCGCATCACCGTGCGCCGCGATGAAGCCGAGGGCGGCTACCGCCTCCAGCTGGAAACATGCCTCTCCCGTGAGGCCGCTGCCGAGTACGCCGAGGAGCTGGGGCCCGCTGTGCCCTTCGGCAAGCACGTCGAGCTGGTGCGGGGCCGCATCCTGGTTACCCGGCTCGCGCTGAGTAACGAGGCCATGCAGGCCATTTTCGGGCTGTTCCAGCACCACGAGCACAGCGCCACCCAGCGCCAAAAGGCCCGCAACCGCCGGCAGCAATCCATTATCGCCCGGCTGGCCGCGCTGGAGGATGCTGCCATCACCGCCGACTTGCAGAGGCAGCCAGCCGAGCCGGCGCAGGCCCCATCCAAGCCACCCCGCAAACCCCGTACGCCCAAAGAGTAGGGGAGGAGCCCCGCCCGCGTGACCTGCATTTTTGTCGCCCTGTAGCTTTTTTCATTTTCTTTCGTACATTTGCCCCAGTTATGAAATTCTTCTTCTACAGCAGCTGGTATTATTCGACCTCCCCCGAGGCCCGGATGCCTGTTGCCTAAAGAGTAGACCTCTTAACGACGCGCACCCCGGCCCACCAGCCGGGGTTTTTTATTGTTGACACAGGTAGCTCAGTTGGTAGAGCGGCGGTCTCCAAAGCCGTTGGTCGTAGGTTCGAATCCTGCCCTGTGTGCAAGTCGTCGGCAATCGGCCGGCGCCTATTTGGGGAGTTTATTCTGTAAGTGGTAGCAGGGCTGACTGTAAATCAGCTGTCTCAGACTCGGGTGGTTCGACTCCATCAACTCCCACACTTCATTGCCCTGGAGGGTTAGCCTAATTGGTAAGGCAGCATTCTTGAAAACTGCCGGGTTTGCGCCCTTGTGAGTTCGAGTCTCTCATCCTCCGCTAGCCAGAGAGTTGCCCGAGTGGTTAAAGGAGTAGCCTGCTAAGCTATGGTCGGGAAACTGGCCCGTGAGTTCGAATCTCACACTCTCTGCTTCGAAGCCCCGCCCATTCCGGCGGGGCTTTTTTTAGTAGTACCCGCCTGTGGCCCCCGCAAGCCAACCGAGTAGGGGAGGGGTAACACGCGGCACAACCCACGGCAGCTCCTGGCCGCCCCTGAGCAGCTTAACACAAACCCGCATTTCCTTGCCTAGCTGAGGCAGTAGAGGGAATTTCACGGTAGCATAAACCTCCGAGAAACTTCCCCCCATTTACCCCTCACCTCTGCAGCATGACACAAGCAGGAGCCCTGACCCGGCAGGCCAATACCGAGAACCGCAACCGTAAGATTCGGAACGCCTTCTACGACCGTTACACCAACAAACCGCGCCCCCGGCAATTCAGCCGCGAGTACGTCATCAGCCAGCTGGCCGAGGAATACAACCTCAGCATGACGACGGTGGAAAATATCTTGTACAAACAAGAGAAGGCCCCTGTATAGGATCTTGTCGTAATCTTCTCTTATCTTGTCCTCTCAACGGTTGCCGCACATCTGACTTTCAGGTAATAAACCTCGTTGTCAGCCGTTACCTAGTTATCCCTCTCACATTTTAACCCTTCCCTCGCCTATGCCGCACTAAAAACACCTGTTTATTCCATTGTTTTCCTCATTAACTCTCTTTCTCAACTATGAAAAAAACATTACGCATCAGTCGGACGCTCTGGCTGCTTGCTCTATGCCTGACCAGCATATCCTCCTGGGCACAGATTACCCGCACGGTGACGGTCAGCACGACCGGTGGTAGCTCAACTTCTTCCGTGCAGAGCGCATTCATTAGCGCCGTGACCGACCTGCTAACCCAAATCCAGGCCGCCAATGCCCTTAGTCCAAGCGCCCCCACATACGTTGCTCCACAGACCATCACTTGGCGCCTGGTAATTCCACCGCTCGCGGGGGGAAGCGCCAGCCCTTACTACGTCGGCAACGCTAACGTTGACCGTGAAAGCCCCATTGCCATCAACCTGCAGAACCTGCAATACGCGGGACTCACCATCAACAGCGGAATGCCTGGGGTTACCACCTATATCAAGTATATAGACGGCTTAAAATTCGGTATCGACCCGGCCGACAACGTAACGTACAGTGTTGGATGCTTTATATACTTACAAAACTGTCGCAATGTGGTTATTCACGACCTTAACGTGAATGGCAACAATCCGGCTTTCATACGGAAAGCCACGAACTCTGACCATGGCTACCAACTGGATAACGACGGTATCTTCCTCGGTAAATGCCGTCGGGTGCGCATCAATAACGTGAGCTGCAAGTTCTTCGGGCGCGACGGCATTCAGGTGAACAGCCCCTTGAATACGCCCACCCCCACCGATACGGCCGCTAATTGCGATAACGTCCGGATTACTAATTCGCACTTCGACTACAACGCCCGGCAGGGATTGTCGTGGACGGGGGGCTGTGGTTTGGTAGCTACTACTTCCTCCTTCAGCCATACCGGCCGTGGAGTGCCAGGTTCGACAGCTCTCCCCATTATCAACGGTCCTACTGCTGGTATTGACATTGAGCCCGAGGGAGGTTTCTACGGAGTTAACCTAAGCTTCAGCAAGTGCCATATTAAGGATAACTTTGGCCGCGGCGTGCTGTCAGATTCAAAACCGGCTTTCATCTTTCATGCCCGCAATGTCTCGTTTGATAGCTGTACTATCAACAACTATAGCGGCGGTCCGGCTATCTGGACGGTCCGGCCAAACTTCACCTATACGAACTGTGATATCGTCGGTCGGATACAGGGCTGCTACTATGGTTCCGTCGACGCAGCCTGGGCCACCCGCTTCACTAACTGCCGCATCAGCGATACCTACATCGACGCAGCTGGAGGCAAGCATCCATCGATAATAAGTGAGGGCGGTGATAACTTCCTGCTGGCGCTTTACCGCAAATGCATTCAGACACGGTTCACTAGGTGCGAGTTTTACGCGGGTAATCTCAACTTAGCCAATATCGACCTGCACGGCGTTCAGGACACCGCCCAGTGGGTGATTTTCGAAGACAACACATTCAACCTGGGGTATAAGCTGGTCTCCGAGCAGCCTCAGCAAAGCTGGACCGGTAGCGGTACTACTTCGCGGTTCTGCGGTGTAATTTTCAAGGGCAACAACGAAATCCGCGATGCCGATATGGGTAATATTGGGGGCTGGGCTAATACCCCGGATGGACCTATCAACAAGGGCTGGCGCAATTCCTTTGGCAGCGTCCTCATCACCAGCGGCAGCGCGCATACTGGGAAGCTGACACTCGATACCGGCTTCAAAGCCGGACACTTGCTGGAGCTGGAAAACGAAACCTTCACCATTGGTAAGACAGAAAACGACGTGGCTGCTCTCGTGCTGGGTACGCACGATGATTATCTGCCTGAGACGACAATAACAGCGAGTACACCCAAGGTAAAAGCGGGTGCCTATATGCTTTTGTCCAATGCATCCATACCACCAATAATACGCGTGGGAACCAAATCAATGATTCATGTTCGTGAAGGAGCTCTCCTGCGGGGACAGGATAGCGACAAGCTCTACCTGAATGGCCGGTTTATCGTAGATGGCGGTGCATACCTGGGTCTGGCAGAGTATTTCCGAGTCATGTTTGGGCCGAAAAGCGAAGTATACGTTCACAAGAACGCTATCATCGCCCCAGATGAGCGGCGCCTGCCTGTATCTGTGTTCGGGGCCCTTAGCACTAACTGCGTCTTACTGACTTGTGTGCACGGTGGCAATCCTCGCTTCGACAACCAGAATAGCTTTCTATGTACAGAAGGAATGAAATTCAACGGTACGACCGATTACGTTACTGTGCAAGATAAGGTCAGTAGCCCCAAGCTGAATTTTGGTACTAATGACTTCGCCATTGACTTAGCATTTAAGATGCCCGCGTCAACCATCAATCGTCCCATGCTGCTGTTCACCAAAGCTAACGGCACCATTACCAGGTTGAGTGGTGGTGTTGGCTATAAAGTCGAAGTTCAGGACGGGTTTGCAATATTCATGGAGGGTAACGCTATGAATATTGCAACTAAATATAGTCGTTACACTAGCGATGCAATATTTGCTAACGATGCGTGCTACAATGTGCTTGTTACTCGGACTGAATCAGGGTTTGGTATTTTCATCAATGGAGCGCCTGTAGGGGTGACTCAGGTGATTTCAAGTGGTGCGCCATTAGGCCCGGAAAACCTGTCGTCGCCTACCGCCCCCTTGTATTTCGGCTATCCTAGCCCCGACTACTCCTTCAGTGGAATTATTGATGAGGTGCATATATGGAATGGTGCACGGACATCGTACACGGATGTGCAAAGCATGAGCATGCCTGTAACCGGTCTGTTGGGAGCATGGAGCATGCAGCAACCAGATGGCTTCATCCGGTACAATAACTGCACTGACTCCGATTGCACTTCCAGTCAGTATCCCTGCAATATCTACGGCAATTACGAGGAGGTGCCGGACTTATCTCAGGTAATGCCCGCTGACCGTCTATCCGGCACGCGAAGTACATCGGCTAGCAACCGCTGGGTGACCAAGGTCAATGTAAGTAATCACGAAGAAGGTCTTCTACGTCCTAACATGACGCCCATCAACACGGCCCCTATCTTCTTGGGAATAGGATGTATAAGTTGTACTCCATCCGCATTCACGGCTCCGACGGCTACTTGCTCCGGAAGTTCCCTCACCTTTAGCACTTCGCCGGATAATAATATCTCCTGGCAAACCTCTCCGGCTGGCGTCTTTACCCCTTCCTCTGGTACAGGCAGCTCATTTACAACAACCCCTTCATCGCCTACTGCTATCATAGGGACGGTCACTGCTACACGAACGAACTGCTCGAATCCTCAAAGCTTCAGCAGCAACATTGCCATTAGGCCTACTTGCCCTGAATCAACTGACTTCCCCATAACGCAGACTCGGGGGCAGTATAACTGCCTGACCAACCGTTGCCACTATGACTTCAGCATCACCAATCCGTTGGGATGGCCCTACAACTGGTCTCTTGATGGCAGCTACTCCAGCACCAGCATTGCCGTAGGCCGCGCCACGCCCTCGCCTTTCGTTCCCCTACCCACTGGCAACGGACCAGGCACCATGACCATCTACTGTGTCTTCCGCGACCCGGCGGGCTGCTGCGACGACGTGGTTGTGCCCGTGACCATCTGGTACGACGGCATTTACGGCGAAATCCATCGGAGTAGCACCAGTGGGACTACTCTATTGCCCACCCAAGCCTACCCGAATCCTGCCAGCGACTACCTAACGCTACCCGCAGGAGCAACGCAGGTGGAGTTCCGCAGCGTAATGGGCAAGCCCGTACTCAACAGCTCCCAGAATAAGGTCGATGTGCAGAACCTGCCCGATGGTCTGTACTCAGTGACGTATCTCCTCGACGGCAAGTCGACGACCCAACGTATTCAAATCAAGCACTAGCTTGTCACATTGTCTTATTATCAAAGCCCTGCTCTCACCGGCAGGGCTTTTTTATGCTCTTTAAGGTAGCACAAATGCCGCTTCCGGCCTCGGCTCCAATCCACTCACCGTGCTGGTGGCCCCGTCGTAGCCCTCGGTATCGGTGAGCAGCACCTTGTAGCCCATGCTGTACTGCCAGATGGCCGGCAGCTCGCTTTGCTCCTTCCGCGAGTAGGTGCGCACCAGGGCCCCGAAGTCGCCGCCACCGTCGAAGTGCTGCAGCGCCTTGTGAATCTCCCCCAGCAGTTGCAGCTTTGCTAAGGCCTGGCTGCGTTGCGAACTGCACTGGTAGCTGTCGGCCACCACCTGTACCGCGAGCGTCACGCGCACAATGGCGTCGCCGCGCTGGATGCCCTGCCCGATGTCATGCCAGTCGGCCTCGTCGAAGTCGAGTAGCACCACGCCGTCATGAAACGGCAGGGCGTACTCCTGCAGTTGGCCGTCGGGCGTGAGTTGGCCTTGGTCCAAGTCAATCCAGCCAATGCCGGGAATTTCAGCGGCGAGACGGTCGGCGAGTAGTGGGTAAACGGTAGCGAAGCTGCTCATTTCGTCAGTAGCTTGGTGATGTCTTTTGTGATGGTGCGGGTGATTTTACTCTTGACCGACTTGCCCACGGTGATGAACGGACGGGCCGGCAGATGCTCGAGCCCCTCCTGCTGGGCTTGGGCGTAGTCCTGCGTGCTGCCGATGGTCACACTGTTGGCTGTCGTGGCGACGATGCGCACCGAGCGGCGCAGCTTGCCCGTCTTGATGAGGATGGCCCGCTGCCGGGGGTTGGGCACCCGGGGCCCGCGCTTGCCGTCCTTCCGCTTGCGGCCGGGCTTCATATCGACCTGCTTCCTCGGCTCCCAGGGCACCACGCTGCCGCTGTCGTTCTCATAGCCCTGCCGGCGGAAGTTATCGGCCGACTCCTGCACCACCGCCCGGCCCAACAGCTTGGGCACCGTTTTCAGGTAGCTGCGTAGCTCCTTGCCAAATTGCTCCAGTCCGTTGCTCATAGCTGCTCCTCGATACGGCGCGCCTGCTCGGCGCTGAGTTGATAATACGGGTGGTCATCCCCGAAAATCCGCCCGGTTTTGCCCACGTTTTCTCGGAATTCATTGGCCGCTTCCGGTAGGCCGGCCAGCTGCTCGTCGGTGCTCAGGGTGGCGTCATCATCCACTTCGGTCACGCTGCACCGGCAGGCCCAGTCGAGGGGTGGGTAGTGGTCGTCCCAAAACGGGTCATCCTGTGCCCGGGTGATGCCGTCGAGGTCCTGATGCTCTTCGCGCACCCGGTCATCGCCGGCGGTGTCGTAGCGCAGCGGCCCGCCGCCGAACTCGCTCCACCGGGCCGCCATCTGGCTGCTGGCAATGGCTTGGTTGTACTCGGTGGCCAGGTAGTCCACGTTGTACTGCTGGTTGATGGCCAGCGCATCCTCGCGGAACTCCGCGAAGGGCCGCACGTTGCCCCCGGCATCGGTCAGCTTCTCCGTCATGGCCCGCTGCACGGCGGCGGTTTTGAAGCCCGAGAAGCGCTGCACGTTGGCCAGCAGGTAGCCGCGCAGCTTCTTGTCAGCTGCCCCGAAGCCCAACTGCACGGCATCTTCTAAATGATTGCGCAGGTAGCTGTAGAGCGGCTGGTCGATGGTGCCGTCGAACAGGTCGCCCCGCTCGTGAGTGGCTTTGATGAGGGCATTCACCAGCTTGGTGAGCTTGCCGTCGTCTTTGCTGCTGGCCTGTACGGCTGCGGTGTGCCCGCCGCAGCGGGAGCAGCTACGGGCGTAGAGCGTCGCCAGCTGCGCCGTCATCGTTGCCGCTATTGTTGCCGCCGGTTGGCTCGGGGCCGGCGTCCCCAGGGGCTTTCCCGGCGCAGGCGCAGGGGGTAGCTCGACTACTCCCTCCAGCCCGGCCAGCTTCAGCGCCTGCGCCAGGGGCACGCCGGCGGCCGTGGCGGCCTGCATGACCGACAACTGCCCCTTGAGCTTCTGCTGTGCTGTGGCCTCGCTGTCATCCTCCGCTGGTAGCAGCAGCTGCGCCCGGGCCTCGTTGCGCGACACCACGCCCTCCTCGATGTGGTAGCCTAGGATGGGCCGGGCTTCGGGCTTCGCGGTACCATCCGCGCCCTCAGTAGCCGCTTCCTCCACCTCAATCGGCACGCCGAAGCGCTCGGTCAGGTAGGATGCCGGCACCTTATAGCCCTTCTCCAGGATGCCTGCCACGATGGTCCATTGGTCTTTGATGCCCAGGTTTTCCGACTCATCGAAGACGAAGGCATACCCGGCCAGCGGATAGCCGTGCACTAGCAGGAACGGCAGCAACTCCTCATTCACCCAGTCGACCAGCCACGTCGAATCGTCGCGGGTGTAAGCATCGGCTACGCGCTCGTGGACGTTAGCCTGGCTCTGGCTGCTGCCGTCGTCGGTGGTCATGGTCTGGCCCAGCACCAGCTTGCTCAGCTCGCTGTTCACCCGGGCCAGGAAGCCGTCGTAAATCTTGTCGTTGCCGGTGCTCGGGGCAATGAAGTCAATTTTCATTTCGGTGCCCGAGAAGATGCCATAGCCGGCCTGGCCCATCTCGGCCATCATCTTCTCGGCCGCCTGAATCTGGGCTGCGTCCATGTCGCCACTCACTGAGCGGTAGGGCATGCCGAACATCTCGGTAAAGTCGGCCCAGGCGCTGAGCACGTTCTTCTTCCAGATAACGTAGGGCGCGGCCTTCACCAGCAGCCCGAGGTCGCGCAGGTTGCCCACCTCCAGCACCCAGGGCGCGTATTGCGGGTCGTTGCGGTAGTCGGTGCCGTTAATCATGCCCGGCATCGTGCGCACCAGCCCCGCCTCCGGGAACACATACTGCCGGTCGATGAGGCTCACCTTGTGGAATTCGCCATCGACGGGCGTGCCGAACTCCATCAGGCTATGCCCCCAAAACTTACTGTCCAGGGCCAGCTCGCAGGCCTGCCGGAACCACGGCCGCTGCAGCAGCTTCGTGAGTTTCGGGTTTTCCTTGCCGGCGGCATCCACCACCTTGAACGGGCGGCCCAGCACGTTGATTTTGCGGGTGCTCAGCACGCTCGACAGGTGCGCGTCCAGCACCACGTCGGCGTAGATGTTCAGCAGGTCGCCGCGGTCGGGGTAGAACACGGCCTCGGCTTTGTCGAGGGCCGCGCGCCACTTGCCCACGTCCTGGCGGATGCGGCGCACCTGCACCGGGAACGACTGCGAAAGGATACCGCCGCGCTTGTTGGCCGCGAAGCCGGCGCGGGCCGCGTTGGTGATGCTTTTGAAAGTGTCAATCAGTCCCATGCTAGTAGCCGTTGGTCAGTTTGGGGAGGGAGCCGCCGCGCGGCAGGATGTTATCGGGGTCAGGGGTGCCGTCGGGCTGGGTCACATTCTCCAGCGGCAGGCCGGTGCTGATGGTGCCCTTGCGGGCCATCTTGAGCCAGTTGAGGGCGTTGTCGTAGCGGTCCTGCCGAATCTGGGGCACGTTGCGCGGGTTCTGGCGGCTGTGCAGGTGATACAGGGCCATATCGACCAGGTACATTACCACCACGGGGCTGCGCTCCTCGCCCGTGCGGGTGAAGATGGCTTCCACGTCGAAGCGGCCGCGCAGGTAGCTCTCCATCTCGGACTGCGCGGCGAGGGCCGCCGCCTGCAGCAGCGGGTCGGAGCCGTCGGTGAGCAGGCCCCGGATTTCGTCGCGGATTTGCAGGCCGTAGTCGGTGGCGGTCAGGAAGGGCATGGGTAATAGTTAATTGTTAATAGCTGTTGGCGCGCACCCGGCCGGCCGAGGGCAGCGAGTCGATGAGCACCGGGGCGGGCTTGTGGAAGCGCCGCCATTGCTCCTTGAAGGCGCTGGTGTAGTAGTAGTCGTTGGCGTCGGAGGTGTGGCCGAACTTCTCGTAGCGGATGCCGGTATTTTCGTCCTTCACCTCCTCCTTGAGCTTGGTGCCGTCGGGCGCTTCCTTCAGGTAGATGTAGTCGCCGATGGTGTGCACGCAGCTTTCATCAATCAGGAATTCCAACCCGTCCAACTGCTTCTCGTGCACGGCCGTAATCCACTGACCTCGCACCGCTACCGGCGGCGCTTTGGTGGCTACCCGGTTTTGCGGGTGCAGCCGGGCCAGCTCCTTCAGGATGATGGAGTAGTCGTTGGTGCCTTCCTCGCTGCGGGTGTCGCGCTTCTTGCCCGAGGGGTCGCCGTAGATGAATAACCCACCCTCGTGCTGCCCGAATTTCGATTTCAGGAACGCCGCGCACACCTTACTCGTGGAGTTGTTGGGGTTCTCCAGGCAGATTTCCGCCAGCTGCACGTCGGTGGTGCCGTACTGCTGATGAATGGTCAACGTGTTGTAGGGAATGGCGTTCTGGTCGAAGCTCAGGTGCAGCGGCAGCTTCGGGTCGTAGCGGTGAGCATACTTGCCGACGTGCTTGCTGCGGTCGAACTGCTTATAGAACTCGCCCCCGGTGCGGCTGAACGGGTCGCCGAAAATCAGCATGCCGTGTTTGTCGATGTTGATGTTGGCGAACTGGTTGCTGATGTAGTTGCTCGGCAGGTTGTGCCCGTTGAGGTGGGTGGCGCTGATGGTCACCAGCTTGTTGCCCGCCTCGCGCCGGAAGTATTTCGGCGGCGTGTAGATGGTGCGCTTGATTTCGTCCTGCACCTGGTCGAGCGAAAACCACTCATTAATCCACGGCACCTTCGCGGGGGAAGTGAAGATATAGAGCGGGTTGAAGGGCTCGGGCGTGGGGTCTCCCACCAGCTCGCCGCGCTCGTTCACGTACATGCCCTGCTGGCGCAGGCGGCCCACGATGACCTCCTTCACGGCCACTTCCTTGGTGTCTTTGGTTTCGTCGAGCATGGCCCAGCAGATTTCCATGCCATCCAAGGCCTTATAGTTGTCGAGGCTGCCGATGTACACCACGGCGCCCCAACTGAAGCTCATGATGTTATTGTAGCTGTCGAACTCGTAGAAGGTGGTGAAGTGCTTGGGCGGGCGCTTGCCCACCACGTAGTGCCCGGTTTTCTTCTTGTCGTCCCACTCGGTTACCCCGAACTCCTGCTTCCACACTTCGCGGATGCGGAACAGCGTCGAGCGGGTGAGCTGGGCGTAGGTGTTGGCCGCGATGAGCCCGCGCATACGCGGGAAGCTCTGCAGGTAGAGGTACGAAATCACTCCGGCGAGGTGAGTTTTCCCGCTGCCCTGCCCGGCCAGAAAGAGGTTTACCTGCTTCCGGCTCTCGAAAATGTCGAACTGCGGGTCACTCAGGCTTATCATCAGTCGGGCGGTGGCGAATGACTTGGATAATGGCCGGCGGGGCCTGTGTGGCAATCTCGCCGCTGTGCTTCACCTCGGCCTTGTCGGTGATGCCCTCCACCAGCGCCATCCACAGCTTCACGGCCGTGGGGTCAGGCGGGTAGTGTTCGGTGTACTCGTGCCGCTCGACCACCGAGGGCTCGCCCTTGCCCTGCGACACGGCCAGAATCTTGACCGCTGGGTGCGAGTAGCCCGTGGCCCGCTCGTAGAGCTTCAATAGCACGTCAGACGTCAGGGCTTGGAACGGGTTGGCGCTGCCGTCGCCCAGCGTGATGCGCTCCAGGTGCTTGCTGATGGTCTTATCCGAGAACCCGGTAAGCTCGACCAGCTCCTGCACGGTGGGGGCGCGCAACTCATCTTTGATGAACGCAAGCATGTGCTTGCGAATCACCTTCCGGTTGCGCTTGCTGTCCTGGCGTTCAGTATTGGGGTTGCTGGGCATAGTACAATCGGGCATTTGGCCCTTTTCAGTAGGTTGAAGGGATGAGGGTAATAGAATAGGATGGAAAACTACTTGCCGGCCAAGGTAGTGCTGGATTCTTTTCAGTAATAAGGGGAATTTTTACTACGATTAAGGGGGAAAACTCCCCTTATTACTGACTAAGAAAAGTACCCGATTTGCGGGGGTAATAAGTTTGAGCATTCGTTTTCACACGCTGCTCTCATGGCCACCCCTACCCTTCAGATTTATTCCGCTATTGGCTTCAACCCGGCAACCGGGGCGGGGCTGAGCGCGGCCGAATTTGGGGCGAAGCTGGCCGAGGCGGAGGCGACGGGCGAAAAGCGCGTGGCCGTGCGCATCAACAGCGGCGGCGGCGACTGGCAGGAAGGCCAAACGATGTACGACCTACTCAAAGCCAGCTCGCTGAAAGTAGACACCTACTGCGTGGGGCTGGTGGCCTCGGCTGCTACCCTGCCCTTCATGGCGGGCAACAAACGGCTGATTTCAGCCCACGCCAAGCTGATGATTCACAACTGCGCGAGCGGCGCGGCGGGCGGGATTGCCGACCTGGAAAACGCCATCAACCAGCAGAAGGCCGTCAACGCCAGCATGGCCCAGCTGTATGCGTCGGCCTCGGGCCAGGCGGTCGAGAAGTGCGCCGAGCTGATGGCCGCCACTACCTACATGGATGCCGAAACGGCCGTGGCCCTGGGCTTCGCCACTGGCATCGTGGACGACGACAAAAAAGGCCTGGCCCCGCCGGCCGACATGCCCACCGCCGAGCTGGTGGGCTACTACGCTGCATTGCTTCCCCAACCCACGAACATGAAAAACCTACTCCTTCCCATCATGGCAGCCGCTGGGCTGTCCACCATTACCGCCGCCTCGCCCGACGCTGACGTGGCTCAGGCTGTATCGGCCGCCTTCACCGAGCGCGACAAGTTCAAAAAGGACGCCGAAGACGCCCGCGCCGCCGTGGCCGACGCGACCACCAAACTCACCGAGGCCGAGGACAAGCTAAAGGCATTCGAGGAGCAGGCCACCGCCAACGCTGCCACGGCCGCCGCCAACGCGGTAACTGCCCTTGTGGACGGCGCCATCAGCACGGGCAAAATCACGGCCAGCCTGAAAGACACCTACACCACGCTGGCCACGGCCGACCTGGCCAGCACCAAGGCCATCCTCGACGCAATGCCGGCCCGCCAGTCGCTCACCACCGTCATCGAGGCGCACGCCGACGGCACCAAGCTGGCGCCGCTCAGCGCGGCCGGCGCCATGCTGGAGGTGCAGGCCAACCTCAACAAGGGCAAATAGTCTCACCTCCCACGCTTTTTAACTCTAAGTAGCTGCTATGGCACTGCAAATTAACGATACCACCTACGCCGGCGAAGTTGCTTCGTCGTTCATCGTCAAGGCCGCCATCGGCAACGAAATCGTGCAGGGTGGGCACATCATGGTCAAGGACGGCATCAAAAAGAAGTACACCATCCCGCGCATGACCGTGGGCGACGACTTCATCCAGGACCGCGTGCCCACGCCCGTTTCGGGCGGCTCGGGCACCGGCAAGGGCACCATCACGGTGGATGCCCGCGTGCTGGAACCCAACGACTACATGATTTACCAGGAGTTCAACCCCAGAGACTTCGAGGACCACTGGGAGGCCGTGAACCTGAATCCTACCCTCATCGACCGGCGCCTGCCGGCCACGGTGGAATCGGTGATTCTGCAGGAGGTGATGAAGAAGCACAACCAGTGGCTGGGCGGTGCCATCATGCGCGGTAACACCGCCGTGACCACCAACAACCTGAAATATTTCGACGGCCTCATCACCCGCGCCATCGCCGACAGCGAAGTGCCGAAAGTGAGTTCGCCCGTGGTGCTGACAGTTTCCAACATCGAGGGCGAGTTGGAGCGCTCGCTGGCTACCGTGCCCGCTGCTGTGCTCTACGACCCCAACCTGAAGGTGTACGTGAGCTACAAAACGGCCCAGCTGTGGGAACGGGCCCAGCGCGCCGCCGGCTTCAAGGGCATCGACAACACCATGGCTGGCCTGATGCGCTTCGCTGGCCGCCAGATGGTGTACCTGTTCGGCATGCCCGACAACACCATCTTCTGGGCCAAGGGCGCCCCGGACATGACGAGCAACCTGTGGTTCGGCCTCAACTCGAAGGACGACGCCACGGTGCAAATCGCCCGCCTGCAGGCCAACAGCGAACTCTACTTCATCAAGATGCTCTGCAAGGCCGACACGAACTACGGCTACGGCGGCGAAACGACTCTCTACACGCTGTAAGCTAACAGCTAATAGCTAACACCCAAATGCGGGCACTCTTCGGGGTGGCCGCTTTTGGCGGCAACAGCCAATCAGTTTTAGCCTCATCACCATGGCCCTCAAGATTAACGACAAAGCCGGCATCCGCGCCACCTTCAACGCCTGTCCCGCCCTGAAAGAAGTGCATGTGCTGGAAAACGGCGACCACTACTTCAATAAGGAGCACGCCAAGACTGCCGCTGGCGAAAAAGGCAAGGTAGTCACCTACAAGGAGGACGCCAAGGAGCTCGAAGACGAGGCCCCGGCTACGCCTACTGCCTAAGATTCCTCACAACCTTTCTACCCCTGCCACCACCATGCACCTGACCCTTACACGCACCACCTTTACTGAGGAAAGCACCATCGGCGAGCTATTCGTGGATGGCAAGTTTGAGTGCTACGTGCTGGAGGACGTGGTGCGCCAGCCCGGCCAGGCCAAGGTGTGGGGCAAAACGGCCATTCCCACCGGCAAGTACCAGGTGCGCATCACCTACAGCAACCGCTTCCGCCGGCGGCTGCCGCTGCTGGTGAACGTGGCGGGCGGCGCCATCCAGTTCGGCGGCCGCCGCATCGACGACTGCGGCGTGCGCATCCACTCGGGCAACACCTCGGCCGATACGGAGGGCTGCCTGCTGGTGGGCCTCGACCAGAAAACCGATTTCGTGGGCCGCTCGCGCGACGCTTTCAGCCGCCTGCTGCCGCGCCTGCAGGATGCCGTGGCCGCTGGCACCGTCACCCTGACCATTTCCTAAGCCGTGAGCACGACTAACAACACCGTTTCGGCGGACTGGGTGAAGTGGGTGGCGGGCCTGGCGCTGACGCTCAGCGGCACGGCTTTCGGCTACGCCATCAACACCGAACACCGGCAGACGGCCACCGAAACCACTCTGGAGCAGCACCTCGCTGATGCACGGGAAACCAAGGCCGAAATAAACGCCCGCCTCAAAGCTACCGAGGACAAACAGGCGGCCGTGCTGGAAAGCATCAACGCCGTGCGCGTGGACGTGGCCGCCATCCGTGGTGCCCTGGGCATCAAACGCCAACAACCAATCGACCAGTAAGCTATGCGCATCCTTCTTACTCTCGCCATCGCTTCCCTGGCCCTGAGCAGCTGCAAGCTCGGCAAGCTATTCGAGCCCTCGCCTGAGCGGCAGTTGGGCCGGCTGCTGACGGCGCATCCCGAGCTGGCCGCGGCCGACACGGTGACCATTCACGACACCATCACGGTGCCCCAGGTCCACGTCGAAACCAAGTTCGTGTACCGCGCCAACCCGGCCCGGGAACACACCGACAGCCTGCGTCTCGACTCGCTACTGCAGAAACTGGAAACCCACCTCGACACGGCCAGCCGCCGGGCGACGGTGCGCGAGGTGTTCCAATACGTGCGCACCGAGCGGCCCCGCTTTCCGGACACGCTCTGCTTCGACACGCTGGGCCTGCGCGGCAAGGTGTGGCGCACCGGCTCAGCCTACCAAATCAGCCTTACCCGCAAAGAAATCCGGCAGCCCCACGCCGCCCGCGCCGTGGTGGCCCGCCTCAAGCCCTGCGACTGCGCCCCGCTGGTGTGGTACGACCCGCGCACCTGGCCCTACGGCTGGCTACTGTGTGGCATCCTCATCGGCCTTATCGCTCGCTTCCGTCAATCCCGCTCCGCATGAAAACGCTACTCGCCCGCTTTACCGGCCCGACCCCGGCCTTTTGGCGCCGGGTGCGCAATGCCACCATCATCGTGGCCGGCGGGGCTGAGTTCGTCCTGAACTATTCGGCCACGCCCGAGGCCTGGCTGCCGCTGCTCAAAACCGTGGCCACCATCGCCGCCACTGCGGCCTTCGTGGCGCAGCTGACCTGCAAAGATTCCCCCACCGACCAACCCGCCTCCTAACCTATGGCCCTGCCCGATATTACCATCACCAAAGCAGCCGGCGGCCTCGGCCGGCAGCAGCCCACCGACGACGGCATCAGTGCCTTCATCACCCAGGGCGTGGCCATCAGCGGCAAGCTCACGCTGGGCACCGTGTACGAGCTGCGCAGCATCCAGGCGGCTGAAGCCATCGGCATCACGGCCACCGCCACCAACTTCACCAGGACCTACCGGCACCTGAGTGAGTTCTTTCGCCTGAGCCCCGGCGCGGTACTGCTGTTCATGGCCGTGGCCCGCACGGCGACCATGGCCGACATCTGCGACCATACCCTGGGCGGTGGCGCGAAAGCCCTGCTCAGCAATGCCAACGGCCGCGTGAAGCAACTCGCCGTCTGCCTGAACCCGGCCAGCGGCTACACACCCGTCACTACCGGCGGCCTTGACGCTGACGTGCTGACGACCGTCGCCAAGGCCCAGGCCCTGGCGGCCGAGGAATTCGACCAGCACCGCCCGGTTGCGGTGCTGCTGGCGGGCCACAGCCTGCTCGCCGACCTGACCACCGCCCCGAACCTGCGCGCCCTGAGCAGCGAGTACGTGGCCGTGGTAGCGGGCACCGACCACACGCTGCTGCCCAACGAGCCTGCCATCGGCACGGCCCTGGGCGCTATCTCGGCCGCCCGCGTGAATGAGTCGATTGCCTGGGTGCAGAAGTTTAACCTGACCGGCGACGGCAGCTTCGTGAACGCGGGCCTGAGCAACGGCAAAGCCTTAAGCGAGCTGCTGCCCGGCGACCTGGGCGCCTTGTCGGATAAGGGATTCATCGTCGTGCGGCAACACGCCGGCCTCGACGGCTTCTACTTCTCCGACACCCCCACCTGCACGGTTGTCAGCAGCGATTACGCGCAACTCGAAAACGTGCGCACCACCAACAAGGCCGCCCGCGTGTGCCGCACGGCCCTGCTGCCAGCCCTCAACGGCCCGCTGCCGGTGAATGCCGACGGCACCCTGCAGGCGCAGGTCATCGGCGAGTTGCAGGGCAAGGCCAAAACGGCCCTGAACGCGGCCCTATTGGAATCCGGCGAGGCCTCAGCCCTGGGGGTGTACATCGACCCCGCGCAGAACGTCATCAGCGACTCCAAGCTGGCCGTGAAGGTGCGCATCGTGCCCACGGGTGTAGCTCGCCAGATTACGGTTGACCTCGGCCTTTCCACTAAACTCTCCTAAGCCTTATGGACTTCGTTCCCCAAATCAACGGCCGGGCCTACGACTGGGCCAGCATCAAGCTGCAACTGCTGGGCCAGACCGTGGCCGGCATTACCGCCATCAGCTACGGCGTCAAGCAGGAGAAAGTCAACAACTACGGCGCGGGCGTGAACCCGGTAAGCCGGGGCTATGGCAAGCGCGAACCCAACGCCAGCATTACGCTGGAAATGAAAGAGGTGGAGCGCATCATGGCCGCCCTGCCTCCCGGCGGCTCGCTGCTCGACATTCCGCCCTTCCCCATCCCGGTAGCCTACGTGAACGCGAGTAATCAACTGATTACGCACACGATAATGAATGCGGAATTCACCGAGAATAAGCGCGAAATCAAAACCGGCGATACCAATATCGAGGTGGAACTGCCCCTCGTCGTTTCTCACATTGAAGGTCTGTAAATCATGAGCACCACCCCCGAGCAAATCACCACCTGGAAACAGGAACACGGCGAAATTAAAAGTATCTCGGTCACCGTTGCCCCTGGCGACGTGGCCACCGCCTACCTCAAACCAGCCAACCGCAACGTGGTGGCGTTTGGGGTAACCAAAATGGCCAGCAACAAGATTGTGGAGGCCGGCGAGTTCGTGCTGCAAAACTGCTACATCGGCGGCGACGAGCGGCTGAAAATCACCGGGCAGGCCGAAAGCCCGGCGCAGGTAGCGGCTGCCATCGCGGCGTCCTCGCTGCTGAAGATGCTGGAGGTCGAAGTAAAAAACGCCTAGCCGCCGCGCCGGTCATCAGCGACAAGCCCGAAGATGACGACCTGCAAAAGATGGCGGCTCTGATTTCCTATTTCCTGCACGACCCACACCCCGAGCGCCTCAGTGATGAGGAGTTCGGGGCGAAGTTCCAGCAAGCCGACTGGCTGCGGCGCAATCCCCAGATACGCGGTATCACGCCGGCCCTACTCGTGAGTTCTGCTTAACGCCTCACCTGTGATAGCGCTGCCAGGGTTTCCCGGTGGCGCTTTTCGGCTAAATCCTGATTGCGCGAGGCCACTCCCCAGATAGCAGCTGGAATCCAGCCAATGAGGGTGAACTGTAGAATAAAGCAGATAATACCCTTGAGAAAATGGCCATTGACAATCATTGACAGGCCGGGAATGAGAATAGCAAGCAGCATCGTGGCAGATGGTAAAGTGAGCCAGCAAACCTACTGAATTTTAGATAAACGATGAGCGCTGCAAACCTGAATTTTCGCCTGACGCTGGAAGACTTGCTCGGGCCAAAGGTGGCCAGTGCCATTCGGCAGGTGCAGAGCCTGAGTCAGCAGGTTGAGAAGCCGCACAAGCTCAACGTTGATACCAGCCAGGCGCAGGGAGGTATGTCCAGCATCATGGGCATGGTGGGCAAGCTGGGATTGGCCGCTGGCATCGCGGCTGGGGCTAAGGCTATCGGCGGCATGGGCATTGCCATGGAGCAGACGCGGGTGCAGTTCGAAACCTTCACCGGCTCAGCCGAGAAGGGCAACGCCGTCATTGCCGATTTGCAAAAGTTTGCCAACCTGACCCCCTTCGATGATGAACAGGTAATTTCAGCAGGACGCCAGTTGCTGGCATTCGGCGAGGATGCCGGCAGCCTGAACCCCATCCTGACCAAGCTCGGCAACATCAGCAGCGCCACCGGTAAGGACTTTGGCGAGTTGGTGAGCATCTACGGCAAGAACAAGCTCTCAGGCGTTATTCAGGGCGAAGACCTCAACCAGCTCACCGAGTCGGGCATTCCCGTCATGGATTCGCTGGCCCGGCAGTTGGGCGTCACCACCGACCAGGTGAAAAAGATGGGCAGCGAGGGCAAAATCAGCTTCTCGATGCTGGAAACAGCCTTCGATGAGTTGGGTGGCGCTGGCGGCAAGTGGGGCAACCTAATGGACAAGCAGAGCCAGACGGTGGCTGGGCGCTGGTCGTCGCTGGTGGGCTTTGCCCAGAACATGGGCGGCAAGATGGGCGAGGCCCTGCTGCCGGCCATGGGCGTTATCGTGGACGGGGGCAATGAGCTGCTGCAATTTATTCAGCAGAATACCGATAAAATCAAGGTGATGTTTCAGCCGGTGATGGATGCCATTCAGCCACTGATTGACGAATTCCAAGCCATCAAAACCGAGATTTTTGGCACCAGCGAGGCGGGCGACATCCTGAATACGGTATTCAACGTGGTGGCCACCGTCATTAAGTACCTGTCCCCGGTGCTTAAGATTGCTGCGACCTTTATCGGCGAGGTGTACAAACAGGTTTTCCGCGTGGTGAAAGTCATCGGCGAGTGGCTGGCCACCAGCCCCCGCGTGCAGAAGTTTCTCGCCGGGCTTTGGGAGGGGGCCGTGGCAGCCTTCAAGGGTATTGCCGAGGCGGCCAGCAAGTTCCTGGGCGGCGTGGGTGGCATCATTGAGGGCATTTTCACGGGCGACTTTGGCAAGATTAAGGATGGGTTGATGCAGACGCTGAACGCCGTCGGCGATACCCAATTTGAAAAGCTGGGCATGAAGGCCGCTGAGGGCTTCAACGACGGCTACGCCAAAGGTTTCGAGCCGGTGAACCTGTTCGGCAACGACAAGCCCAGCGGCGACGCGGCCAGCAGCTTCCTGAATGGGGGCACCAAACCCGGCGGGGCAAAAGCGCCCGCGATGACGGCCGCCGCCAGCAAGGCGGCCGGGGGCGTGTCCGGCGCGGGCGGCAAGGGCATTACCAACATTCACCTGCACGTCGGTACCGTCTTCCCGAATGCGACCATCACGGCCGGCACCCCGCAGGAGGCCGCGCGCGACGTGTCGGGCATGTTCGGCGACTGGATGCGGGCCGAGTTCAACGACCTCAACACCCTAGCCTCGACCTAAGCCATGCCCTACGGACTGAACCCCAGCACTGCCGTAGATAGCCTGACCGGGCGCGGACTCGCCGTGTCCACCGACCAGGTAAACCGGGGCCTGGGCGGCAGTGCTTCGCTGCCCGTGGACCTACGCGCCCTCACGTTGGAAGCCTTTGGATACTCGGGCCTGCGCCGCTACCAGGTGCCGGGCAACCGGGGCCAGGAGGGCGTCGATGGCTTCTACGCGACGCCTGAAAACCTGGGCCAGTCGCCCGATGGTCACACCAATATGTTCGGGCTGCCGGTATTTGTGGCGGTGAATTTCGGGGCCGTGGGGGGCAACGATACCCGCCGCGACTTCTACGGCCTGACGCTACTCGACCCGCTGGTGAGCGTGGACGAACCTTTCAACATCATCACCACCCCCATCACCGGCCGCAAGGGCACGGTCAAGGAATACATCGGCAAAGGCGACTACGCTGTGACCATCCGCGGCATCCTCGCCACCAGCATCACGGCCGAAAACCGCTTCGCCTACCCGCTGGCGGAGGTGCAGGAGATGGAGCAGCTCGCCAACCTGGGCGTGGCCGTGCCGGTGTCGGGCTGGCTGCAGGACGTGTACGGCATCAACAGCCTGATTATCCGCAACGCCCGCTTCGAGAGCCTGAACGGCTTCGTGAACCTGCAAGCCTTCGAGCTGGAATGTCTATCTGATGACCCCATCGAATTAATCCTCTGAGCCATGTTTTCCCTGGTTGATGGCATTTCTATTCAGATTGGTGGGCGCAAGCCCATTACCATCGTCCACGAAGTGGAGATAGAAAGCGCGTGGGCGAAGTTCACCGATACGGCCACCATCACCCTGCCCCGCAACCTGAACGTGCTACACGCCGGCATCAGCACCCCACTGCCCGACCTCATCAGCGTGGGCGACACCGTGGAAATTAAGTACGGCTACGACGGCCAGTTGCGCACCGAGTTCACGGGCTATGTGTCGGAGTTGAAGCCGGGCACCCCGTTCCAAATCAAGTGCGAAGACCAGATGTGGGCGCTGAAACGGCAGACCCTGAAAAGCAAATCGTGGCATTCGGTCACGTTGCGCGAGGTGCTGACCTATATCCGCGACCAGTCGAGCCTCACGTTCGAGATTCGGGAGCTGGGCAAGCTGGACGTGGGCAAGTACATGATTGACCGGGCCACCGGGGCGCAGGTGTTTGACAACCTTAAAAAGCTCTTTGGGCTCAACTGCTTTTTCCGCGACGGGGTGCTGGTAGCGGGTAAGCCCTACGACAGGGCCACGGCCAAAACCCACGCTTACGGCTTCCGGCAGAACATCATCGACAGCGACCTGGCCTATATCAATGCCGCCGACGTGGCCCTGCACTTTCGCGCCACCAGCACCCAGCCCGATGGCAAGAAGGTGCAGGTGGATGCCTCGGGCGTGGTGAAAACCAATAAGGTGAAAGGCGACAACACGGCCCGCGTGACGGCCCTCAGCGCCGGTATCAGCAAGGGCGAGCTGCGCACGCTCATCGGCCCGCCCGGCCTTACTGCTGCCCAGTTGCTGAAATGGGTAGAGTTGGAGGCGGGCCGCCTGCGCTTCGACGGCTACCGGGGCGGGCTGACCTCCTTCAACCTGCCCACGGCCGAACACGGCGATATCGCCACCATTACCGACCCCGACTATCCCGAGCGGGCCGGCTCCTACTACATCGACAGCGTGAGCAAAACCTTTGGGGTGAATGGCTCGCGGCGCAAACTCAAACTAGGCCCCCGCGCATGACCGCCCGCGAAGTATTCACCCGCCTCATTGATAGCCGCATCCCGACGCAAGTCGTGGGCGGCACGGTGCTGCGCGTGGATAAGACCCGCGCCGTGTGCGACGTGAAGCCCGCCGATGACGAGGCGGCCGAGCTGCTCGACGTGCAGCTGCGGGCCGTGGACGACGGCAGCACCACCGGCTTCATCCTGTGGCCCGTGGAGGGCTCGCCCGTGCTGGTGGGCCTCATCGACAACGACCCCAACAACTGCGTGGTGGTGGGGGTGTCGCGGGTGGAGCAGTTCACCCTCGCCACCGAAACCGACAGCGCGGGCAAGCTCTGGGCCGACTTGTGTGCCGTTCTGGAGGAACTCACTGTCCCTACCAGCGGCGGCCCGAGCGGGAGGCCCATCAACCTGCCTGCCATTCAACGAATCGCCCAACGCGCCGCCGCGCTATTCACCTCTTAACTGATGGCCCTCAACACCGCCCAAGCCGAAACCGACGTGCTGGCCCTGCTCGATGACATGGCCGCCCGAACGACTGACCCCGGCCAATCGCGCCGCGACTACGCCCGCGAGCTGGTGCGCATCATGGCCGACATGATGCGCACGGGCACCGTGACGGGCACCGTGACCACGACCGGCAGCGCCACCACTCAAACCGGCACCATTACCACCGCGACCATCTCCTGACCATGCCCGCCGCTACCGACCTGTTACTTGGCCCAGACTACGACCTCGCTTTTACCGAGGCCGGCGACCTAGCCGTGGGTGCCAGCGACAGCCAACACCTGGCCCTGCTGTTCTACACCTACCAAGGCGAGTGGAAGGCCGACCCATTGGTGGGCATCGGCCTGCGCCGCTACCTGAACGCCCCACTCGGGCCGGCGGAAGCGGCGGCCCTCAACCGCGAGGCATCCATTCAATTCACCCGTGACGGCTTCCAGGTACTGGCCCTGGACCTCTCCGACCTGTCGGCCGCCGTCCTTAACGCTGTGCGCCCATGAGTACCCACACCATCATCACCGCCGGGCAGTCGCTGCTCGATGTGGCCGTGCAGGAGTTGGGCAGCCTCGAAAGCCTGTTCGACCTAGCCGACGCGGCGGGGCTCGCCATCACCGACGCCCTAACGCCCGGGGCTATGCTACCGGTACCCGCCAGCGCCGCCGCCCTGCCGGACGTGGCCCGCTACTTCGCCGGCCGTGGGCAGCGCATCAACACGGGCGACGTGCCCGCCGGCGTCCCGCCACCCCGCCCCGGCGACTACACCCTTGACTACGCTCCCGGCGACTACCTCACGATTTAGCCCACAGCCTTATGCCGCTTACTCCCTACTCGCAGCAGCTCAGCGACCTGCTGCCCCTGAAAATCCGTAGCGCCGGCGACCCGGCCGGGCCGACGACGGCCGAAGACCACCGCGCTTTTGAAGCGCTGGAAATTGAAGCCATTGCCTACCTGGAGTCGATGACGCGGGGCAACCGCATCTTCGTGGCGGAGCTGAATGGCAGCCGGCCCGGCCCGGATATTGAGGCCATCGAAGGCGACCTGTGCCTGGACCGCATCGGGAGCGGTTTGCCGCTGTGGACCTGGCTGGATGGGGAGTGGATTGCGCTGGGCAACCTGGTGGGCGCCGATGGCAGCAAAATCCTGGGCGGCGTGGGCGAACCCGCCCCAGCGCTGGGCATCATCGGCGACTGGTATTTCCGCTACAACGTGGCCGCGTTTGAGAAAATGGCCGGCGGCTGGGTGAGTCGCTTTCCCATCGGCACGGGTGCGACGGTGCCCGACCAAGTGGGGCAAAATGGAAAATACCTCAGCACCAACGGCACGAACACCTTTTGGGCAACCGTGCCCGCCGGCTACTCCGACAACCAGGCCAAGGATGCGGCGCTGCAAGCCATTTTGGCCACCAGCACTATCACAGCGACCTACAACACCGGCACCCGGCTGCTGAGCGTGAACGTGCGGGCGGCCAGCCTCAACATGAGCCACCTCGACCCGGCCGCGCTGGCCACCGGCACCCTCACCGGTGCCCAGCAGACCGCGCTCAGCAACGCGGCCAACTGGACCGCCAAAGCCTACAACAGCAGTACGCTGGTGCTAACGGGCATCCCGGCTGGCACCACGTACGACGACGCTAACTATCTCTACTACTTCGCTTCGGATAATCGGCCACTTCGGATGGCACTCGCATAATGGCACAACGGCTTTTAACACTCGGGGCCGCTGCCCTACGCCTGCGCCTGCCCGGCTACGCGCTGGCCTTCCCGAACTTTCTCCAGAACCTCACCAACGCCACGACCAGCTACGTAGGCAACACCTTTACCCTGGAAACGCTGGTGAAGGTGAATGCCTTTGCCAATCCGCCCGGCTACGGGAGCGGGAACCTGGCCCAGTACATTTTCTTGTGCAGCGGCTCCGAAAGCTATGCGTTCAGCCTACTGTTTTTGGCCAGCGGTAAAATCCGATTCCGGAACTACAAAAACGGCGTCGATTACGAGACGGGCAGCGGCGTGGTGAAGGTGGGCGGCTGGTTTCACCTCGCTTTCGTGCATGACTACGAAAACCTGGTGATGCGCTTCTACATCAATGCCGTGCAGGTGTACCAGACGGACATTGTGATGACCATTCGGCCCAACACGGCCTTTTCCATCGGCAACGTTGATAGTGACCGCTCCAACAGCAACCTGTTTGGCGAGCTGGATGAGTTCCGGATGTGGAAAACAGCCCGCACGGCACAGCAAATCAGCGATAACTACCGCCGCCCGAACGCGGCGTTGATTGCGGACGGGCAAATCACCCCCGCCACCACCGCTTTCTGCCACGATTTCGACACCCCGGTGCCGGTGGCCTCGCCCGTCTTTACCGATGGCTCCGGTAACGGGGTTTCCCTCAGCTCCTCCTATGCCGCGTTGCGGGCAGCCCAGACCGGGCCCTGCCCACTGCTCACCGGCTACCCAACCACCACGCCCCGCAAAATCCTGACGCTTACGACTGCTTAATATGGCCCGTTCGATTGCAACCATTCAGGCCGAAATGGCCGCCGCCCGCGCCGCCCGCGCTGAACTGGCCGGGCTGAGCAGCCCCAGCGCCACCAGCATCTACCGGCTCATGGAGTTCGTGGTGGCCGCCAGCATCTGGGCCTTTGAAACCATCTTGGACCGCTTCCGGGATGAGGTGGCGGGCATCATTGCCCGCGCCCCTGCCGGTACACCGTTATGGTATGCTGACCGGGCGCTGGAATTTCAGCTCGATGATGAGCTGGTGATACTGCCCAGTGGCAAGCCGGGCTACGGCGACGGGGGCACTGGTGCCCGCATCGTGACGCGGGCCACGGCAAAGGAGGCCAGCACGGGCAAGCTCTTCGTGAAGGTGGCTAAGGACGGGGCCACGGCGGGTACGCTGGCGGCGCTCAGCAACGATGAGCTGGTGCAGGTGCGCGGCTACATGGACCGGCTGAAGTTTGCGGGCACCCGGCTGGAGGTGGTGAGCCGGGAAGCCGACCGGCTGCTGGTGCTGGGCACCATCTACTATGACCCGCTGCTGCCGCTGGCCACCGTGCGAGCCAATGCCGTGGCGGCGGTGCAGGGCTACCTGGCGGCGCTCGACTTCGATGGGCAGGTGTACGTGAGCAAGCTGGTGGATGCGCTCCAGGCCGTGGCCGGGGTGCGCGATGTGGAGATGGTGAGCGTGGCCGCCCGCGTAGGGGTAGCCGCTCCGGTGGCCATCCCCCGCGTGTACGAAACGGCGGCGGGCTACATCGTGCCCGAAGACACGCCCGGCCTGACCTTACTCGACACCTTAACCTTCGTGCCCGATGGCCAGCAATAGCCCTATCGACTTTGAGCGCCTGGCGGTGCAACTGATGCCCGCGCTGCTGCGCAAGCCCCGGCTGGTGGCTTGGCTTCAGGCCATGCTCCACCCGCTTCGCCAGCTCTACACCCGGTTTCTGCTGGAGGCCGATGCTACGCGCCGTGAGCTGGCCTACAACAGCCAAACCATTCTGTTTGAGCAGGCGCTGAATGACCAATTCGACCCCAGCGCCCGGCGCATCATCATTCGCAACAGCGACACCGAGCTGCCAGTGGTGTACCTGAACTTCCGCAGTGAAGGCCAGCCCGAGAAGTACGCCCGCTTCGCCGTGGAGGGGCCGCCCTGGCTGCGGCTCTACAGCCAGGCCGAATACAATACCCAACTCGATTTCACCGTGCGCGTGCCGGTGGTGCTGCGCACGGCTGAGCGCACCACCCAGCTCCACGCCCGCATTCAACACTTCAAACTGGCCACGCGCCGCTATACCCTTCGCTTCGTATGAAAAAGCTCGAATTTGATACCGGTGGCCGCCCGTTGGCCAATGATGACTTGGTGGTGCTTCAGGACGAAGCCGCCGCCGTGATGTTTGCCCCCTACACCGGCCGGGGCGCATTCATCGTGTCGGGCTGCCAAGTGAGCGGCGTGGCCGGCGCCTACACAGTGGCCGCTGGCCTGCTGTGCCTGGATGGGGAGTTTCTGCGCTTTTACGGCGCCAGCAATGTGGCCCTGCCTGCGCAATTCCAGCGGGGCGGCTTCGACTTTATTGACGAACGGCCCTACGAAACGGGTGGCACGAAGGCTTGCATTCGGGAGCGTCCGGCCGTACTGGTGGCCCCAAATGCGGGCTACATGGGCGGGGAGTTCCTGCCTTTCACCGCACAAGGTGGCAAGCGCTGGAAGCACGTTTTGCAGGCGGCCACGCGCACTATCGGCGAAACCCAGGAACTGGTAACGGCTAGCAGCTACGTGCCCGCCAACTACGATGCCACTGGTGTAGGACTGGTGGGCACCGAAGCATGGGGCTGGGCACTCTGCAATGGGCAGGGTGGGCGACCCGACCTGCGGGGCCGGGTAACGGTAGGGCTGGACCCAGGCCGGGCAGATTATGACGCCATCGGCGACGCGGGCGGCGTGGAAATGGTCACGCTGTTAGTGTCGCAGATTCCCCAGCACACACACCCGCTGGTGGCCAACGTGGACACGCTTGGCGGCCCTGGGCAGCTTGTTACCCGTGCAGGTAACGCGGGAGCATCTGGCGATACTCCCAACTCCGGCCCGGCTGGTGGTGGTCTGGCCCACGAAAACCGGATGCCGTTCTACACCGTGGTGAAGCGGGTATGGGTAGGGTTCTAAAGTCAGCAGCGCTCGCTTCTGCCAATAAATTGTAGTCGGATTTGTAGTCCAAAAAGTAAAATGGCCCCTCACGCTACCGTGAGGGGCCGTTTCGTGGGCCCAACTGGAATCGAACCAGTGACCTGCTGATTATGAGTCAGCTGCTCTAACCGATTGAGCTATAGGCCCGTTGTCGGAGGTGTTTATTCTTTCACCTTTAAACCCCGGCCATGCCTGGAAACCTCCGACGCTGCAAAAGTACGACCTTCGCGGGGAAATTTCTCGTGGGTGGCCCCAGGTTTTTGCCCGAAAGCCGCCGGAAAATGAGAAAAAGTTTTTCCATAATTCATTCATGCTTCCTCACTTATTATTTGATTTCGGCGGCGTTATCATCAATATTGATTACGACCGCACGCTGGCGGCCATGCGGCAGCTGAGCCGCGCTGGCAGCGCCATCGAGTTTACCCAGGCGCAGCAGGCCGAGTTGTTTGACCAGCTGGAAACCGGGCACCTCACGCCCGCCGAGTTCCGGGCCGGGCTACGGGCGGGCTACGAGCTGGAGGCCAGCGACGAAGCCCTCGACGCCGCCTGGCACGCCATGCTGCTCGACGTGCCCGCCGAGCGGCTGGCCCTCATCGGCGAGCTGCGGCGGCGCGGGCACCAGACGGCCCTGCTCAGCAATACCAACGTGCTGCACATCGGCGCGATAAACCAGCAGCTGGCCACGCAATACGGCTTCCGGCAGGGCATTGCCGATGTGCTCGACCGCGTGTTTTACTCGCAGGAAGTGGGGCTGCGCAAGCCGGGCGGGGAGATTTTTCGGCACGTGCTGCGCGAAATGAACTGGGAGCCGGCCGACGTGTTATTCATCGAAGACAGTCCGCAGCACATTGCCACGGCCCGCCGTCTGGGGCTGCAGGTGCTGTACCTCACCCCGCCCCACACCCTCACTACCGCGCTGCCCGAAGCCCTCCGTGTCTTTCCCGCCGAATACGTTCCCGCCGTCTGAGCCCGCTGGCTCCGAAATCGTTACTTCTTCTACCGAACCTGCCACCTTGCGCGAGGCGCAGGCCGCTTTCCGGCGCTACGAGCGGCCGGCTGCGGCCGTGTGGCGCACCTGGGCCGTGCACCTGGGGCTGCTGCTGGTCACGGTGTTTACCACCACGCTGGCGGGCGTGCGGCTCACGAGCGCCCAGATGATGCCGCTGGAATTTCTGCCGCTGGAGATTTTTCAGTGGCCCCCGGCGCTGCTGCGGGCCGAGCTGACGCGCGGGCTGTGGTTTGCGCTGCCGTTTTTGGGTGTGCTCACGGTGCACGAGTTCGGGCACTACTTCGTGGCGCGCTACCACCGGGTGCGCACCACGCTGCCGTATTACATCCCGTTTCCGCTGGGACTGGGCACGTTCGGGGCGATTATTCGGATTAAGGACAAGATATTTTCGCGGCGCGAGTTTTTTGACATTGGTATTGCCGGGCCGCTGGCGGGTCTGGTGGTGGCCGTGCTGCTGCTGGGGTACGGCTTTACCCACCTGCCGCCGCTCGACTACCTTTTCAGCTTCCACCCCGACTACGCCCCGTACGGCGCCGACTACGCCCGCTACGTGTACGGCCCCGACACGGCGGGCGGCTTCGTGCTGGCCCGGCCGCTGCTCTACCAGGGGCTCGAACACGCCCTAGCCGACCCCGCCCGCCTGCCGCACCCCAACGAGCTGCTGCACTACCCGGTGCTGGTGGCGGGGCTGATGGCGCTGTTCTTCACCGCCCTCAACCTGCTGCCGCTGGGCCAGTTCGACGGCGGGCACATCCTCTACGGGCTGCTGGGCTTCCGGCGCTACAACCGGCTGGTGCCCTTGCTCTTCACCGGCTTCATCTTCTACGCCGGGCTGGGCTTGTTTTCGCTGCGCGACGGCTGGCAAACCTGGCTCTACGGCGGCCTGCCCTACGCGGGGTACCTGGCGCTGGTGTTCTGGCGGATGCTGCCCCGGCCCCGGCAGGGCCTGCTGCTGGGCGCGGCGGTGTGGGCGGCCCAACTGGCCTGTGCCACCGCCTGGCCCACGCTCACCGGCAACCCCGGCTGGCTGCTGATGGGCCTGATAGTGGGGCGCTTCATCGGCGTATACCACCCGCAGGCGCCCGACGAGCGGCCGCTGTCGGCGGGGCGGCAGGTGCTGGGCTGGCTCATGGTGGTTATTTTTGTATTGTGCTTCACGCCCTCGCCGTTTCAGTAGGGTAGGAGCGGCCCTAATGTTTAGGGCAGGGGATGAATTTCAATGGTATTTCAACAAAAACTTCCTTTCCGCAGCACCGTGCTGGGCCTGCGCTCGCACGGCCTCTACCTGTGCCAGCGCAACGTGACCGGGCACGTG
This sequence comes from Hymenobacter aranciens, assembly GCF_030580865.1. Taxonomy (GTDB): domain Bacteria; phylum Bacteroidota; class Bacteroidia; order Cytophagales; family Hymenobacteraceae; genus Hymenobacter; species Hymenobacter aranciens. The sequence continues at coordinate 61,623 of NZ_JAUQSY010000019.1, forward strand.
ACGCTGGAAATGGAAATGCCCTACGAAGAAATGCTGCCCCTGCGCCTGGAGCGCCGCCGGCAGATTCCCTGGGGCGTGGTGACCATGGCGCTGGTGCTGGGCGCCTGCGTCTGGCTTTTGTCAACCAGGCCGTTGATGCCCGCCGATGCGTTATACCAGCGGGCTTTGCTGATAGGCGGCGGCGTACTGGCTTGGTTTGGTATCGGGCTGCGCCACTGGTGGACCAGGCAGATTCTGCACACCTCGCGCCTGCACCTGGTGCTGGCCGACACCGACCGCGCCGAGCTGCGCGCCTTCACCAACTCGCTGGAACAGCGCACCAAAGCCTACTTGCGTAGCGAGTATGGCAGCGTGAACCCCCTGGGCTACATCGAGCCGCAGCTGCGCCGCCTGCACTGGCTGCGCGAGCTGGAGGTGCTGAGTACCGGCGAGGTCACAGCCCTGACCACCCGCCTCACCGGCCGCCTCACGGCCAAGCCGCTGCGTAGCATGGGCCAGCAGCTGGAAGCGCCGTACGTGAATTAGCTTTGAATTATGAGTTTTGAGTTAGAGAAGTGCCGAAACCCCTTTTAACTCATAACTCAAAACTCCTCACCTTACCTTTGTAGCCCTTTAGCAGTCGTCTTCTTGAACCGGTTTCTGGCTTATTTCCTTGCGGTGCTGATGCTCGTCCAGTCGTTTGGGCGGGAGTTGCTGGTGGTGGACTATGCCCTGAACAAAGCCCGCATCACGCGGCTCTACTGCGTGAACAAGGCCCGGCCCCGCCTGCATTGCAACGGCCGCTGCTACCTCGCTCAGAAGCTCCGCAAAGCCGCCGAAACCGAGAAGAAAGCCCCCGCCGGCCCCGAAAAGGTGAAGTATGAGGTGCTGCCCACGGCGGCCGCCTTCGTCCCGCGCCGGCCGCAGCAGTGGCCTGCCCCTACGCCGCGCTTTGCCGCGCTGCGGGGCTCGTGCTACGCGTTTGCCCCGGTGCGGGGCGTATTCCATCCGCCCGCGGTTCGGGCATAAGTTGCTGGTTGCCGGGTACTGCTGATGCGTCCTGGCTTTGAGTGCCGCCATGAGGTGCCTGGGCTATGTGCCGGCATCTGGCGTGGCGCGTCTATTCCCTTCTTTTTCCTGAACTGCTTTTTCCTGATGAAACTCATCACCAATTCCGCTATTGCCCTTTTCCTGACTGCCGCTGCGCTGCTGAGCGGCTGCAAAGACGACGATGACCAGGCGACGCCCACCGGCGTCGGCACCGTGTCCTTCGACGTTGAAAACGTGGTCGGCAGCTTGCCGCTGGTGCTCAAGACCGGCACCTACACCAACGCCGCCACCGAGCGGTTTACAGTGTCGAAGTTCAACTACATCCTCTCCAACTTCAAGCTCCAAAAGGCCGACGGCAGCGAGTACGCCGTGCCCGAGAGCTACGTGCTGCTCTCGGCCGATGCCACGCCCAACGCGGCTTCCAGCGGCAAGGCCTTTACCCTGAAAGATATTCCGGCCGGCGACTACACCGGCCTCACCTTCATGGTGGGCGTGGATGCCGCCCGCAACACCGCCGGCGCCCAAACCGGCGCCCTGGCCACCACCAACGGCATGTACTGGGACTGGAATCAGGGCTACATCTTCCTGAAGATGGAAGGCAGCTGGCAGAAGCCCGACGGCACGACGGGCATGGTGACGTACCACCTCGGCGGCTTCACCGAGCCCAACAACTCGCTGCGCACCGTGGCCCCCACCTGGCCCGTGGGCGGCACCCTGGCCGTGCGTGCCGACCACGCCCCGGAAGTACACCTAAACGTGAACCTGCTGCAGTTGCTCAACGGCGCCACCGCCACCGACCACGTGAGCTTTGCCACCCTGCCCATGGTGCACATGCCCGGCGCCGGCGCCAGCCAGCTGGCTACCAACCTCAGCGGCAGCAGCTCGGCCGCCACCACGGGCACGGCGTCGATGTTCCGCATCGACCACATTCACGCCAACTAACCATTCACCCCACCCCCCACCCCTCCCCTTCGGAAGAGGGGAGCCTGACGACGCATAGCTGCGCAGAACCGGCGCCCCTCTCCCGAAGGGGAGGGGTGGGGGGTGGGGTGAAGCTATTGGGCCGATGAACAAATTCCTTCTTCTCTCCGCACTGCTGCTCCCCGCCGCCGCCCGCGCCTGCGACATCTGCGGGTGCTTCATGGGCATCACGCCCTACGACAACCAAAGCGGCATCAGCCTCATGCACCGCTACCGCAGCTTCAGCGCCTACCGCACGGTGGGGCAGGAGCCGCAGTTTTTCCCCGCCGGGGTGGGGGTGCTCACGCCCCGCCGCCTCAACTCGGTGGATGCCGGCTACCGGCACAACCACCAGAACGACCCCACCGACTACGAGGCCTTCCGCGTAGTGGAATTGCGGGCCAAGTACTTCCTGGCCCGCCGGCTCGAGCTCAACGCCTTCGTGCCCTACGTCATGAACACCTCGCAGATAAACGGCCAGCAGCTCAACGTGTCGGGCCTCGGCGACGTGACGGTATTTGCCGGCTTCCACCTCATCCGCAACATCGAAACGGCCGGCATCCAGAGCCGCCTCATCGTGGGCGGCGGCCTCAAGCTGCCCACCGGCGACTACTCCCGCCAGAATGCCCGCGGCGTGCGCTACTCCATGCTCAGCCAGCCCGGCACCGGCACCACCGACGGCTTCGCCTACGCCAACTACATCGGCAGCTACCGCAGCCTCGGCCTGAGCCTCAACGGCAGCTACCGCCTGGCCTCCGAAAATACCTACCGCAACAGCCTCGCCCCGAGCGTGGCGGCCTTCGCCAACCTCTTCTACCGCCTGCCCCTGGGCGACAACTGGCAGCTCTACCCCTCGGCCCAGCTCTTCTACGAGCGCACCGACGGCGAAATGCTCGAAGGCCGCCTCACCCACGAGCACGAAATGAACAACGCCCTGCTCGGCCCCGGCCTCGACGTGTACTACCGCAACTTCTCGCTCAATACCGCCGTGCAGTTCCCCGTCTACACGGCCCTCACCGACCACCCCGCCAGCGCCGGGCGGCTGGTGCTGGCCCTGGGCTACAGCTTCAAGCAAACGAAGTACCTGCTGGGCAAAAAAGCCGAGTAGGAGCGGGGCAATACCACCGCCATAGCTCGTCATCGACCGCCCCGACCGCCCTGCGGTTGGGGCTTTTTGCGGCCCTTCGTCCTGAAAATTGGTATTGTTCCCAAACTCTGCTACATTGCCTGAAAAATAAGCCCTTGCCCGGCTGCTTACTTCCACCTTTTTCAGCAACGTATGTCAGAACAACCCGAACAAAAGCCGGCCGTGCCCCGGCCGGCCCGCCGCAACCGCGCCCGCGTCGAGAAACGCGCCCTTACCGAAAAGCAGCTGCGCAAAAAGCCGGAGGTGCAAGCCTTCCTCGACCAGTTTTATGCCAACGGGGAGAATTTTCTCCATAACTACCTGAACTGGCGCGACGGCCTGCTGAATGAAGGCGTTGCCACCTGGCAGCAGCAGCAGGCTGCCGAAGCCCAGCTGGCGCGCACCGCCGTTCAGCGCCTGTGGCAGATTCAGCAGCGCAAGCTGTTTGTGCAGCAGTGCCAGTGGCGCGCCGATGCCCTCGACCTGCGCGCCGAAGGCATCGAAACCGCCGCCGATTTTGGTTCCTGGGGCCACCGCATTCACGAGTGCGCCTGGCTGCCACCCATCACCAAAGCCGAGGTCGAGGAATACCTCGCCTACCTCGAGACCGAGGATTGCGAAGACCTCAACCCCCACATCCCCTATCAGATAGACCACTGGCAGTTTCACGAGCCCTTCTGGCTGAATGTTTACGGCCGGCTCGACCACGGCGACCTGGCTTACCTCACCGCCGCCCGCTCGCTGGCCGAAGATGGCCACCTCAATACTCTGCACAGCCTGCAGGAAAGCTACAACTGGAATACTCCTTATCCGCTGTGGTACAACTGGTGCGATGAGTACCACCAGCCTCCGCTGCCGGTCATCAACCTGCCCAACCTGCGCGGCGTGCGCGAATACCGCTACCTCACGGCCGCCCTGCAGCAGCAGCAGCTCTCGGAGCCACCCGCCGCCCCAACGGCCGCCCCGCCCGACACCCCTGCGCCGGCGGCCGTGGCCCCGGCCCCGCCCGCCCCTGCGGAGCTGCTGCCCCTGGACCCCGACAACTGGAACGTCATCTACACCCTGCTGGAAGAAGAAAACCTCCAGACCCAGCAGCATTTCCGGGTGGTGTGGCCCGTTAAGTTCCGCATCATGTCGTTTGGCTGGGACCCGGAGGAGTTTCTCGAAACCCGCGGCGAGCAGCTGGAAAAAGAGCTGCTCACCCTTACCGAGCGGCTGCCGCTGGCCCCCCACGCCGACTACCGCCAGGCCCTCTACCTCACCTGGCTGGGGCACTACCGCCGCCGCCTGCAGGCCGCCATTCGCCACGAGTTTGCGGCCTACCAGCAGCGCCGGGCCGCCGGCCAGCCCCACCCCGACCCCTATCCCGACCCCGCCCCCAAAGCCGCCCACGCGGCCCTGCGCGCGGAGTACAATGCCCTTATTCTGGCCGGCCGCGCCCTCGCCGGCGAGCCCCAAACTTTCGACTTTTAAGCGCTTATCCCGTCCATGCTTGATAACGAAAACCTCCCAGGCGTAGCCCGGGAAGACGCCGACGAGGCTGCCGCCCAGGCCCTGGCCGCCCAGCTGGCCACCGACCCGCGCTACCTCCGCCACCTGGCCCGCTACCGCCCCCAGGACCACGCCGCCTTCCTGCTGGCCTACGCCCAGCGCATCGTGCACGCCCGCCGCAATGGCCCTTACCAACTCAATTTCTCCCTGCTCGACCCCAGCACCAACCCCGGCGAAGCGGCCTACGATTGGCTGTTTCACATTCAGCAGAAGAAGTTCTTCGACCTGCAGGTGCGCTGGCGGGCGGGCGAAATCTCCTTGCCCGGCATCTACTACGAGTATCAATTCGAGAAGTGGAAGCAGCACCTGCATGCCTGCCCCTGGCTGCCGCCCATCACCGAGGCCGAGTACGAGCTGTTCGTCGATTACCTGGCCAGTGGGGCCTGCCGCACCGTGGGCTTCCATCCCGAGCACCAGCTGCCCGTCGATGACTGGCAAGACTACGAGGCCATGCGCCGCCATTGGCAAGCTCGGCAAACCGGCACCGCCCCCGACCGCCACGCCCAGCCCTACCCCGAGTGGTATGCCTACTACGATGCCCGCACCGGAGCCCCGGCCGGCTACCCCTTCGCCACGCACTCCAACCAGCGCGCCGAGCAGCACCTGCACTACCGCCACCTGGGTATCGACCACTCCCTGGCCCAGCGCTGGCCCGACGGCCCGCCCCCCGAGTACCGCGACCGCCGCCCCAGCCCCAGCTGGCCCGATGGCCTCGACGATACCTTCGCCACCGACCCGGCCGAGCGCCTGCTACCCGACTACGACGAAGCCTTCTACGAATTTGCCCGCCGCTTCGACCCCGGCCCCGGCACCGCGCGCCTCCGCGAGCTTACCCAGGCCCTTCGCCGGGCCGATTACTACGGCTCGTCGCGCGTGGCCGAGTGCGTACACCAAAGCCTCGACTACCTGCGCAAAGCCGAGCTCATCTGGCCCACCAACGGCGACGACGACTGGCGCCGCGCCATCGTGGAGGCCGCCCAGCACCTGCACCGCCAGCGCCTGCTGGCCGCCCTGCCCCAGGCCTTCGCCGACTACCGCTTCCGCATCGACACCGGCCTGCAGCCTGCCCCGCCCTGGAGCGCCTTTCACTGGGTACCCTTCCCCCGCAATCAGGAGCAGGAATGCGCTCCCGAAGCCGACTGGTTCGAAGACTACCTCCTTGGCCGTGAGCTGGCCGGCCTGCCCCGCGTGCTGGAATACTAAAGCTCCCCCGCCAGCTGCCATTCGTTGAGCTCGACTGCCAGCGGCAGAACCGCTGGCAGTCGTTTCTTCGCCTCGGTTGAGGCAAAAAGCCCCTGAAACAACTGCTGTGACCCGTTTTCGTCTGCTTTTTGTAGCCCCCAAACAACGAAAAAGCCCCGGCTGCGCGAGCGGCCGGGGCTTTTTCTTCAGCATCAGTGCTTACGCTTGCGGCGCATCTCCCGTTGGCCCGTGCCCGGCGTCCACTATCATCCGGGCCTTTTTGTAGCGCGCCACCAGCTCGGGCAGGGCCTCGCTCAGGTTGGGCACCCGCACATCCAGGCGTTTGAGGGCGGCGCGGGCGGCCCCCAGCGAGGCCACGGCCTTCTCGCGCTCCCGCGAGCCCTCCGTGGTTTGCTGGCGCGGCGTACCCAGCAGGGGCTTAAACAAGGCCGTTTTATCGTGCAGCTTTTTGAGATGGTCGGCCGTCACCAGCTCCTCTTTTAGCTCCTTGGCCAGCGGCAGGGCCTGGTTATAAAGCTCCTCCAGCGCCGCCACCTGCGGCAAGCCCCGCAGCTCGTCGAGGCTGGAGCGGGTGTGGGCGGCCAGTTCCGCCAGCTCCGGCCGGGGCTTATCGAGCTGCAGCGCCTTCAGGCCGCGCAGTACCGGCACGGCCGCATCCAGGGCGGCTATTTCGGCCAGGTCCTTGGCATCGGCGTAGCCCGCGCTGCTCAGGCCACTCAGTTTCTGCGCGGCGGCATCGGTCACGCCCAGCGCCGTTTGCAGGGCCTCGAAGTCGGGCAGCATTTTGGGATAAAGCGGCTCCCACTGCGGGCGCGTATCGGTGAGCAAGCCCAGCGTCGCCAGGCTCATGGTTTGGAAATTGAGTTCGCGGTCAGTCATGGGTAAGGGTAAAAAAGAAGTGAGAAAGGAGTAGCGCGCCCCCGGCCCCGATTAGGCCGCCGTCAGCAGCAGTTAGTCGGGTGCCAGCGGGCATTATTTGCCTGCGAGTAGTAATTATTTCAGCGTCATTAGTAATTATTTTAGGGTAAACCCTGGTAAGGCGCCTGTCAGTAGTAATTATTTCAGTGTAAGTAGTAATTATTTCAGCGTTAGTAATGATTATTCCGGCGGCAGTAGCCACCCGCAAAAGGTCCGAAAAAAGAAACGACCCCCTACTTCACAACGCGCAAAGTCGGGGGTCGCCTCTTCAATCAGCCGAAGTGCTCCGGGCGAATTACTCCACCGTCAGCTTCTTGGTCACCGTGCCCTGGGCCGTTTGCAGGCGCACGGCGTACACGCCGGCGGCCACGCCTTCCAGCGACAGCTGCGTGCTGGTACCGGTCAGCTTCTGCGTCAGCACCGAGCGGCCGAGGGCATCCACCAGCGTCACCGTCACCGCCGAGCGGCTCAGCGTAGCGGGCAGCTCCACAAACACCGCCTTGTGGGCCGGGTTGGGGAACACCGCCACCTGGGCGCTCAGGCTGGCCGGGGCCACGCCCGTCACGCGCTGCGGCGTGAAGAACAGCTCGAAGCGCTGGCCGGTATAGGCCGCGTTCAGCGAGAACGTGTAGTCGGGCTGCTGGCTCAGGTCCTGCACGGCACCCGTTTGCAGGTCGCGCAGGTAAGCCACCATGCCCGCGGGCAGGTTCACGATGCTGGCCGCGTGCAAGGTGTAAGTGCCGGTAGCCGGCACGCGCACCTGCAGGGGCACGGTCAGGTTGGTCGTGGGCAGCGGCAGGCCGTTGATGCTCATCTCGGCGGCACCGGCCACGGCGCTCAGGTTGAGGCCGTGGGTGTTGGGCATTTTCACGGCGTCAAACTCCGAGTCCATGCCGGCAGTAGCGCCCTGCTCGAAGTACACGTAGAGCGGGTCGGCGTGGTTGGCGCCTTGCAGGTCCAGCTGCACCAGCGGGCGGGTGCTGCTCGTGCGGTTGTAGGCCGGGTTCGCGTAGTTCGTCACGCGCTGCGAGTTGCGGAAGGTGAGCGAGCCGCTGGTCTGGCCCGCCGCCACCCGCACCCAGAAGCCCTGGCCCAGGGCCAGCAGCGGGTCGCCGCCCACGCCGTTCACGTAGCTGCGGAAGGTGCCATTATACTGGTCCACGCTGCCGTAGACGTAGATGGCCCCTTCGATGTTCACGCGGTCGGCCGCGGCCACCAGCGAGTAGTTCAGGGGCGAGGGGTAGGGGTTGCCCACCAGGTGCCAGCCGCTCTGGTCGGGGTTGCCCCGCACCGGGCCGCGGCTCAGCGTCTGGCTGTAGGTACCATTGTTCTGCGGCCCCGTGAAGCTGAAGGCCTGCTGCGCCGCCAGGTTGGCCGCCAGGGCTTTGCCCACGGTCAGGGGCGTGCTCAGCGCCGCCGGCGAGTAGTAGCCCTTGCTGAAGAAGTCCTGGTCGTTCACCAGGCCCAGGCGGCTCTCGTCGTAGCCAAACACCGTGGGGAAGGGCGTCACGAAGCCCGGCGTGGCCGAGGTGTTGTAGGCCGGGTTCACCACCGGCGAGAAGCTGCCCGTGGCCAGGCTGGCCACCGTGGCGTTGCTCACCGGCGGCGAGATGTGGCGGTAGCCCGCGCCCGCATTGCTGCCCGGCAGGATGTAGCGCTGCACCGTCACGTTGCCGCTGATAACGCCGCCGTTGTTGTACACCATGCCGGTGCCATTCGCGTCCGACTCCGTCACGAAGTCGTTGCCGTTGGTCGTCAGGTTGCCGTTCAGCGTGAGCAGGCGGCGCACCGAAGCGCCGGCCGAGGTGCTGAGTTGGGCGGTGTTGGCGCCCACCGTCAGGTTCCAGAAGCGCACGCGCGACGAGCCCAGCAGGTTGCTCAGGGTAGTGCCGCCCAGCGCCACCGTGCCGCCGGTGGGTACGAAGCTGCCGTTGTTGGTCACGTTGCCGGCCACGTTCAGCGTGTTAGCCGTCATATTCAGCGTGGCGCCCGTGGCGATGCTCACGTTGTTGGCCGCCGCCGTGGCCGCATTGGCGGCGATAACGGGGAAGCGGTTGCCGCTGGGCGCAGTCGGGATGGTGGCGCTGATGGCCGCGGTGGGCACCTGGTTCGGGCTCCAGTTGCCGGCCGTAAACCAGTCGGTGCTCACGCTGCCGTTCCAGATTACGCTGGTTACGACGGCGGGCGCGATGGTCACGGAGTAGGAGCGGGAGCCGCTGTAGGGACCGGGGGCCGCCGAGTTGTCGGTAGCCGTAATGGTGAAGTTAAACGTGCCGCTAGCCGTGGGCGTGCCCGACAGCGTGCTGCCCGACAGCGTCAGGCCCGAAGGCGCCGACCCGGTGAGGGCGTAGGTGTAGGAACCCGAGCCGCCCGTGGCCGACAAGGTCTGGCTGTAAGCCGTGCCCTGCGTGCCGCCCGGCAGCGAGGCCGGGCTCACCGTGATGGTGGGCGCCTGGAAGGTCAGCGCGTAGGTGACCGAAGCCGAGTTGCCGTTGCCGGCCGCATCCTGCACGCTGTTGCCTGCCACGGTCACGGTGGTGGCGGTGCCCGGCGTCGTCGGCGTCACCTGGAGGGTGTAGGTGGTACCGCTGCCCGTCGGGCCGCTGGTCACCGTGCCATTCGTCACCGTGATGTCGCCGGCCACGAAGCCCGTCACGCTTTCCGAGAACGTCGCCGTGAAGCTCAACGGCGAGGTCGTCGCCGTGCCGCCGCTGGCGCCGCTGGTCGAGGTCAGCGTCACGGTCGGGGCCGTCGTGTCCACGATGAAAGTGTTCGTATTCGACGGCTGGCTGGTCGACTGGCCATTGGCCTGGGCCGTCACGTATATCGTGTGCGAGCCCTCGGCCAGGGGGACGAACGCCGTCTTGCGCCAGTTGCCGGCGGCATTGGCAAAGGTCGTGTCGGCAAAGGCACCGTCCACGAACAGAACGATGTTGCTACCGGCCGCAGCCGTGCCGCCGTAGGTCGGCGTATTGTCGTTGGTGCGGTCGCCGTTGGCGGGCGTCAGCACCACCGGCGTCGCCGTCTGCGGCTGGGTGTAGGTAAGGCTAACCGGCGTAGCGGCGGTATTGAAGTTGGTGGCAAAGTCCTGCACCACGTTGGCCGGTACGCTCACCGTCACGGTGCCGCTGCCCGCAGGCGTCACATCAAAGGTGTAGGTAGTGCCCGCGCCCGAGATGCTCGAAATGCTGCCGTTGCTTACCGTCACGTCGCCAACTGCGAAGCCCGACACGCTTTCCGAGAACGTAACCGTGAAGGGAATCGGCGAGGTGCTGGTCGGGTTGCTAGCCGAAGAGCTGATGCTTACCGTCGGGCGCGTGGCGTCCACCGTAAAGCCGTTGGTGTTGCTCACGGGGCTCACCAGCGCGCCGCTGGTTTGGGCCGTGGCGTTCACCACGTGGGTGCCGTCGGCCAGGGCCACGGGCTGCGTCAGGCTGAAGGCGCCGCCGGCCGTGGCCGTGGTGGTGCCGATGGCCGTGTTGTCCACGTACACCGTTACGGTGCTGCCGGCCGGAGCCGTGCCGGAGTAGGTCGGCGTGTTGTCGTTGGTCAGCGTCACGTTGGCCGGGGTGGTAACCACCGGGGCCGCCGTAGTGGCCTGGCCGATAACCAGGGTGTAATCGCGGAAGCCGCTGAAGGGGCCAGGAGCCGCCGAGTTGTCAGTCGCCGCCACGCGGAAGTTAAACGTCCCATTGGTCGTGGGCGTGCCCGCAATCGTGCTGCCCGTCAGGCTCAACCCGCTGGGCAGCGCCCCGCTGGTGATGGCGTAGGTATAAGGAGCCTCCCCGCCCGAGGCTGACAGGCCCTGGCTGTAAGCCACGCCCTGCGTGCCGCCAGGCAGCGAGGCCGGGCCCACCGTGATGGTGGGGTTCTGCACCGTGAAGGCGCTGGTAATGGTTTGCGAGCAGGGAGCCGTCAGCGAGATGGTGCCCGAGCCGCTGGCCGCCGCAGCCGGCACCACAAAGGTGAAGCCGGTAGCCGTCAGGCTGCTGATGGTGGCCGTCGCGCCGCCCACCGTCAGGCTGGTGGCGCCGCTCAGGTTCGTGCCGCTCACCGTCACGGTAGCACCGCGCAGCGCCGAGCTGGGGCTCACGCTGCTGATGGTAGCCGTGGCCGGCGCGTTCACCGTCACCTGAGCTACCGAGGTGCTGGTAGTCGTGCCGTTGCTCACGGTCAGCAGCACGTACTGGGTTTTGTTGGCCTCCGAGCAGTTGTAGCTTAGCGCGGCAGCATCGTTCGAGTAGGCAGCCTGCACGGCCAGCGCTTTCGGCGTGCCCGAGCAGGGGTCGCCGAGGACGGGGCTGTTGTTAGTAGCAGAGGTATTAGAGGCATCCATGCTGCCGGTGCTGCGGCCGACGAACGAGTTTTGGGCCGTCGCCTCGCTGTTGGCGGCGTCGCAGCTACCGAGGCGGTAGTTGCCGTTGGCATCGTTGGTGGGCGTGCCGTAGCTGGCAAAGCGGATAGCCGTGAAGTTCGCGCCGCTGGGCGTGGTCAGCATCAGGGTGTTGTTTTCGGCTACCCGCCCGTAGACGATTTTCTGAATGGTGTACGTCAGCGCACCAGGGCCGGTGCTGCCGTTGTTCACGCTGCTGGCAGCCAGGGTGCCGTTGCCGCTGGCGTCGAGCTGCACCGTCACGCTTTGGCTGGTGGCCACCAGCGGCTGCTGGTAGGTGATGCCGAACTGCGTGGCGACCGTATTGCCGTTGCCGGCCGCATCCTGCGCCTGGTTGGCGGCGATGTTCACCGTGATGGTGCTGCCGCTGCCGGCCGGCGTCACGCTAAAGGTGTAGGTCGTGCCCGAGCCCGAGAAGCCCGAGATGGCCCCGCCCGTCACGTTCAGGTCGTTCTGCGCGAAGTTCGTCACGCTCTCCGAGAACGTCACCGTGAACGGCACCGGCGTAGTCGCCGTCGTGCTGCCATTGCCCCCGGCCGACGAAGTGATGGTCACTGAGGGAGGAGTCACGTCGTTCACCGTCATGGTCACGGTAGCGGTCGACGTCAGGCTGCCATCCGAAATGGTGTAGGTAAACGTGGTGGTGCCAGCGAAGCCCGCCGCGGGCGTGAAGCGCACCACACCGCCCGTCAGCGTCACCGTGCCGTTGGCCGGCTGGGTCACGGCCGTCACCGTCAGCGTCGTGCCGGCATCGGGGTCCGAGTCGTTGGCCAGCACGTCCAGCACCGTGGCGCCGCTGTTCTGGTTCACCGAAAAGGAATTGTTGCTGGCCACGGGGGCCTCGTTCACGTTAGTCACGGCAATGGTGAAGCTCTGCGAGCTGGTCAGCGAGCCGTCCGACGCCTGCACCGTGATGGAGTGCGACGTATTCGTTTCAAAGTCGAGCAACGCGCCGTTGGCCACCGTCACCACGCCCGTCGAGGCATTGATGGCGAAGCGGCCGCCTGCGTTATTGGTCAGCGAGTAGCTCAGCGTCGTGCCCTCCGGGTCGGTAGCCGAGGCCGTGATGCCGACCGTGCTGCCGTTGGCGGCATTCTCCGCCACGGTGTTGGCGGCCGCGTTCACATCGGTCACGGCGCCCGGGGCTTCGTTCACGTTGGTCACGTTCACGTTCACCGTAGCCGAGGCGCTGGCGGCGGGGATGCCGTTGTCGGTCACCTGCACCGTCAGGCTGTAGGCGGGGGTAGCTTCGAAGTTGAGGGCCGCCGAGTTGGCTACCGTCAGCTGACCCGTGGCGCTGTTGATGGCGAAAGCGCCGCCAGTGTTGCCGGCCGTGATGGCGTAGGTCAGCGTGTTGCCATCGGCGTCGGAGGCCGTGATGGCTGCACCTACGTTGGTGCCGTTGGCCGAGTTCTCGGCCACGCTGCGCGTCTGGCTGTTGATGGTCGGCGCGGTGTTGGCCGTGCCTGTCACCCGAATATTATCGAAGGCAAACTCTGCGTCAATACCGTCGCCGGAGAGCTCCAGCTTAAAGTCAACCTGCTGCCCGTTGGCATCGGCTGGTATCGTGAAGTCATAATTAGTCAGCGCGGGGCTTAGCGTAGCCGTGCCGGCCGGTACGGCCGGCAGGCTGGCGAGGTCCTCCGTCCGATCCTGGCGCAGGTCGCCAATGCCGTTGGTGGTAGTAGCAGTGCCGCGGAACGAGCCAAACAGCTTCCAGGTGCCGCTGCTGCCGCCCGTGCGGTAGTACATCTTAAAGTAGTCGCTGGTCTGCCACCGCGCGCTCGCGCCCGACTCGGCCCCCAACAGCACCTGAAAGTGCAGGGCGCTGTAGCTGGTCGCATCAACCTGCCGGGTTTCCAGCCGGCCAATGCGTTCCGAGTTCTGGGTGGAGTTGGTGTTCACTCCGTACCAATAATAGGCATTGCTGATGTTGCTGAACGTTACTGCGCCCGTCTTGTAGGTGGCAGCGTTGGTGCGGGTGAAGGCAAAGTCGGTGCCGGTGCTACCGGTGCCCAAAAACCAGTTCGAGCCGTAGCGAATGCCCTCCCCATCGGTCGTGAAGTCTTCCGTGTAAGGTATGGTGGTCGCGCCAGCCAGAATGGCCCGCACCAGCACGTTGCGAATCACGCCCGAGCTGCTGGAAGCGCCACTTTGCACCACAAACTGAATCGAGCGGTTGCCGCCCTTCGCCGTCGTCTGGTTCGAGTTGCGGTACTTCACCGATTTCAGCACCGTCACGTAGTCGGCTATTGGGGCCACCCCCGAAAAGGTGAGGGTGCCATTCGCATAAGTGCCGGTGATGCCGGTTACGGGCGTAAAGCTCAGCTCGTCTTCCGACGCGACGAAGCCGTTGCCGATGGTCACCGTCGCGCCGCTGAGCGTGGTGCCCGCCGGGTTAGTCGCCGTAATGGACGAAGTAATCTGCGTGGCCGGGTCGGTTTCATTGTAGTTGATGGTGGCCGTCTGCGCATCGCTCAGCGTGGGCGGCTGCACCGTGCTGGCCGTGCCGGTGATGCGGATGTTGTCGAATGCTAGTTCCTGGCCGCCGCCCTGGTCCACCACCACGCGCACCGTCAGCGAAGCCGGCGAACCAACAACCCCGGTAGGACCGCTGAAGATGTAGTCCGTCATTCGGTAGTTCAGCGTGGGCCCTGTCTCGTCCGATACCGAGCCGTTCAGGTTAACGTCCTGCTCCATATCGCCAGTGCTGGTAGCTTCATTGCCTATAAACCGGCCGATGGTGGTGAAATCAGTACCATTGGTCGAGTACTGGATTTCTATCTTGTCGTCGGCGCTAAATGTGCTAGCGGTTGCAGCACCATTGTTGATGTGTAAAGAGCCGGGGCCATGGGGGTCGGCCAGGGCCACGGTCACCACGATGTTGGTGTAGCTGCTGGCATTGACGGGGTTCATCGTCACCACGCCTGCGCTACGAGTATAGGACGAGGGAGTATTCGAAGTACCCCGCACACCTTCCGCAATCCAGAACCTGCCTGGGTAAACTGCTGAGTTATCCGCGGTTCTAATAGCAATCGGGTCGGTATTGCTGCCGAAAGAAGCATTCGACGTATTGTTCGGGTTTACGGGCGGATTGGTGTTTGTAATGGTGAAGTATTGAATATTCGAAGTCGCGCGCAGGTCGAACGCGTTCGAGGTATAGTTGACCGTCTCGTTCGTCTCGAACGACTGGCTGGTCGGGAGCTGGGCCCATCCGCTACTGGTGCATAACAGCAGTAGCCAAAGTAATAGTGGTGATTTCATGCCATCAGAATTAGTTGAGAAAAGAAGTAAGTCAGTCAGTAAAAAAAGAAAATCAGTAAGAGAAAGAAAAGTAAAGATAAATGCCAGAAAGCCAATTGTTAGCCAGGCAGCGGACTACTGCCGAGTATCTCGCCGGTGCCTACCCCCAATTGTAGCAGCTGCAAGCCCGTAAAATAGCCTTCGTCGAGGGCTACCATGTCGAGGCGCAGGGCCTCGCCGGTGCCGCAGGCTACCCATAGGCCGGTCGTTGGGTCGGCGTGCAATACCATGCCGGGGGTGGTGGGGCCGGTGGCGGCGTGGGGGTGGGGCGTCACGGCCAGCAGGCGCAGGGGCTGCCCGCGCAGGGTCGTCAGCGCCCCGCGGTTCCAGGGATTGGTGGCGCGCACCAGGCGCTCAATGGTTACCACCGGCGCGTCCCATTGCACGCACACATCGGCCAGGCCGGGGCGCGGCCAATAGCGGGCCGGTGCCTCGGCCTGGGCCATGGGTGTCAGGGGGGCGGCTTCGCCGCGCAGGCTGGCCAGCAGGCGCAGGGCCACGGGGGCGGCCCGCCCGGCCAGCTGGGCCCGGTGCAGGCCGTGCGTATCGGCGGGACCGATGGGCACCGACTCGGCCAGCACCACGGGGCCCGTGTCGAAGTCGGCATCCATCCGGTGGACGGTCACGGCCCCGGTGGTTTCGCCGTTGCGCAGCAACCAGAAGAGGGGCTCGGGGCCCCGGTAGGCCGGCAAAGGCGCCAGGTGAAAATTAAGAAAGCCCTGCGGCGGCAGCGCCAGCACAGCCGCCGGAATGCGCCAGGGCATAGTAAAGACCAGTACGGCCGCCACCGACAGCGGAGCAAGCCAGCTGGTGAGGTCGGCGCTAAGCTGCGGCCGGCTCAGGCGCGTCACGGGCAGCCCCAGGGCAGCCACTTGCTGCGCCAGCTGCTCGGTTTCGGCCGCGGGGGCGCAGTAGGGCACGGCTACGGCCGCCACGCCACCCTGGGCGGCCAGAGCCTGCAGGGCGGGCCAGCCCAGTCCACTACTAATGATAACAGCAACTTGCATAGGATAGCAGAAAAAGCCAGCCAAACCGTGCCCATAGCAGTTGAGCTGTGCTTAGGGGAGTGCGGTTTGGCTGGCTTGGTTCACGAGGCCTTAGCCGCGCGATGGGAAAATGCCTGTAAGGGCAATAGCGTAGTTCATCGCCATAAAAGGCTGTCGATTTTCGTGGGGCTGGTTGCCGCCGGCTGGGTTCAGCGTGCCTTGCAGCGCCGCGCCCATGCTGGCATTGGGCGTACCCGCCGTGTAGGCATTGATGGCCGGGTCGCTGATGGTGGTGGCGGGGAAGGTACTATCCGCGCTATTGATTTCGGCGTCGCCACCAATGTTCAGCGTACCCGCAAAAGAGTGGCTGTGTGCTGGTATCTGGCTGGTCGTCAGAGTTACGCCTTCCGACCCGAGTGCCTGGCCCATGCTGTATACGGCCCCACTGGGGGCCTTGCCCTGGCCCACGGCTACCCGGCCGCGCAGGTCGGGCAGCTTAAATGTGGTAACGCCATCGCCGCCAAAAGACGTGCCGAGCAGCGAAAACAGGGCCTGATTCTGATTGATGGGCAGGGTCTGGCCCTGGCAGTAGGCCCAGCCTCTAGGTGCGCGGTCAAAGCCCATCAGGCGGATTTCACCAAGAAAATTTTCCATGATTAGAGTAAGAAAGTATGAGCGTGAAGGATGAGTTTAGTCGAACGACGGGTAAATGCCTTGCAAAGCAATAATGTAATTCAGCGCCAGTACGGGCTGAATGTTGCTATGCGGCTGGCCGCCGCCCGCGGGGCTCGATTGGCCGGTTACGGCACTGGCATTCAGTTTCTGCCCCGAGTTGGTAGTCGCGTAGGCACTGGCGCCTTGGTCGCCGAAGAAAGCGCCGGCAGGACTGGTCTGGCCGGTGCCGCCGGTGATGGCGGTGATGGTGGTATTGAGAACCGGGTGCTGGTGCGACGGCAGTTGAGCAGCAAGGACCGTTACCGCTTCCACACCGGCGGCCATGCCCACGGGATAGCTGGTACCCTGCACGCTCTGGCCCTGGCCCACCACTACCCGGCTTTGCAGGTTGGGCACGGCAAAGGTCGTCTGCCCATCGCCGCCATAGGTGGTGCCGATGAGAGAGTACAATACATCATACTCGCTGATAGCCAGAAGCTGGCCTTTGCAAAAGACCCAGTTTTCAGGGGCGAAATTGCCGGCGAAGATGCGGATTTCTCCAACGTAGTTATCCATGAGTGAAAGAAGGCTGAAAAAGGTGAAGAATTAAGAGCGCGGCGGAAAAATGCCGCTCAGGCAGATGATGTAGTTGATTGCGAGGGAAGGCATCATGTTGGAATGCGGCTGGTTGCCGCCGGCCGGTCCGGCCGCGCCCTTTATCATGTTGGCTCCCATGGTGCCGGTGCCCACGTTTTCGTTGTATTGGTTTTCAGCAGTAGCCGCCAGAAAGTTATTGGTCGGGTCGGTGCTGCCGCCCTCCTCGGCCTGAGTTAAGAAGCTGCCACCCAGCGTGTGCAGGTGCGGCGGCATTGTATCAGTGAGCAACGTCACGCTTTCGGTGCCCGTGACCTCGCCCTGTACGTAGGGGGAAAGCCCCGGCCCCTGGCCGACGCCAACGATGGCCTGGCCGTTGAGGTTAGGCAGCGCGAAGGTGGTCTTGCCATCGCCACCATAGGCCGTGCCCAGAAGGGAAAACAGCGCGGTGTACCGGTTAATTGGCATTAGCTGCCCGGAGCAGAATGCCCAATTCATTGGCGCGAAATTGAAGCCGACGGCACGAACTTCGCCTAAGAAAGCGTCCATAAAAAAAAGTGAAGGTGAAAGGTGAAAAATGAAGGGTGAAAAAACTCGGCGCCAACCATTGGCGCCGAATGAAAAAGCAGGCGCAGCATGCAAGCCATAGCATAGCCCAGGCACGATGCCAAAAGAGAATTATCGATTTTTTTGGGGAGTTCCAGCGCGACACCATAGCCACTTCAGTTCCGGCAAGCCGTTGGAAACGGGATGCAGCCGGGCAATTGAAGAATTCTATTAGTAACTGGAAAAATAAAGCCGTCGAAAATCGTGGGCTTTACCGGGGGCAGTCGGGGCAATGCCGGGGGGACGGCCGCTCCGCTACGCGTAGCAAGGAAGGAATTATAATGTTATGCTATTCTGCGAGACGCCCAAATGTCGGGAAATATTCCGAATCAGCGCGCTTTCGTTGTTTGTTTTTTTATTAAAAAAAGCTAACTTATCAGTAAGTACAGCCAATTTCGGTGGCGTTGGCTGGTCAGCGCTGGGCATTGCACAAAGGAATAGCGGGCAGTTGGACAATACTAGAGTAAAAACACCCTTTTTGCTAACCCCGTAAAAATACCCTTGCACAAGTCCCGGCTGTGACAGGTCGGGCTTGGGAATTCTTTTGCAAAGATGAACCCTTGCATAACAGGCTACAATAGCCTGAACATGCTGCCTCCGGCAGCCCCGGTTTTTCGTGATGCGGCTGTTTTCAGAGGTGACATGGGTAGATTGGCCGAATTTTTTTAGCAAAAAAACAGCAGGTAGGGTATGTTTCACCACAAAATGTCGTGAACGACCACCAGCGCGGCATGAGTAACCAATATATGTTCGTGAAATGCCTGCAGCCCTGCTAGCGCGTGAGCAGCGGATGGCTGAAAAACCTGCAATCAGAAAGAGAGTCATCCCCTGGCGACCGGTGGGTATCAGCCGCCGGGCGCGTACCATGATGCACAGCGGAATGCAGCGCGCCATGCATGCCAGCTATGCTATGTGGTGAGCTACCGCTTGCCTGCCCGCGCGCCCCTATACCACCTTATCCTCCAGCGCAACGGCGGAGTCGGCCTGCTTTTGAAGCTCGTCGGCGAGGGCGTTGCGTTTCCAGTCGCCGCGCAGGTACCACAGGCCCGCCAGTGTGGCGGCCAGCACGTTGGCAATGACAAACGACCACCACAGGCCGCGAAAGCCCAGTTCGGTGCGGCTCGACAGGTACCAGGCCAGCGGAAACTGCAGCACCCAGGTGCCGATGATGGTGAGCAGCATGGCCGCCAGCGTGTGCCCGGCTCCGCGTAGGGCGCCCGAGATGGATTGCTGCACGCCGGTGAAGCACAGGCTGAGGGCCGCAATTCGCACAAACTCGACGGCGTCGCGCGTCACGGCTTCGTCGCCGGCCAGGAAGAAGCGCACCAGCGGGGTGGCGGCCAGGTAGATGGCGGCGCTCACCAGCAGCAGACCGCCGAAGCTGAGGCCGATGGCGTAGTTGGCGGTGCGCTCGGCGCGGGCCACGTTGCGGGCGCCGATATTCTGGGCTACCAGGGTGGAGCAGGCCAGCGACACGCCCAGCGCCGGGATGATGCCCAGCGCCAGAATGCGGGTGCCGATGCCGTACGTAGCCAGCACGGTGGTGCCGAAGCCGGTGGCCAGCACCGTCATCACCGACATGCCCAGGGCGCGGGCCGATAAGTCGATGGAGGAAGGCACGCCCAAGGTGAAGGCGCGGCGGATGAGGGGCCAGTCGGGGCGGAAGCGGCGGAACGAGAGCGTGATGCCCGAGCGGCCGCGCAGCAGCACCCCTACGCCAATGCTGACCGACAGCGCCTGCGTGCAGACGGTGGCGACGGCCGCGCCGGCCACGCCGAAGGCGGGCACCGGCCCCCAGCCGTAGACGAAGAGCGGGTCGAGCAGGAAGTTGAGGGCTAGGGTGCCGAGGTTGATGTAGAGCGGGATGCGGACTTCGCCCACGCCGCGCATCAGGGCCTGGAACATGAGGAAGCCGAAGTTGAAGACCAGGCCCAGGAACAGGACGCGTTGGAACTGGTTGGCCTCGGCGAAGATTTCGGGGCCGACGCCGATGAGGTGCAGGAGCGGGGGGGAGGCGAAGTAGGCGCCGGCGGTGAGCAGCAGGGCGAGGGCGGTTTCGAGCACCAGAACCTGGGTGGCGACGTGGTTGACGGTGTCGAATTTGCGGGCGCCGAAGTTCTGGGCTACCAGCACCGAGCCGGCCACTGAAAAGCCGGAGCCCAGGGCCATGAGCAGGAAGTTGATGGGGAAGCTGACGGCGACGGCGGCCACGGCATTGGCCCCGAGGCGGCCCACCCAGAAGGCGTCGACGAGCTGGTAGCCGGTTTGGAGGAGGTTGCCGAGGACGATGGGGCCGGCCAGGGTGAGCAAGGATTTCAGAATGGGGCCCTGGGTGAGGGCGGGGCGGGCGAGGGGCGGGGGCATGCCTGGCAGTACGGGCGGCGGCAAAAAAAGAGTGCCCCGAACGGCTGGTTCGGGGCACCTGGGGGAGCTAACGGATGGGGGGATTAGGCGGCAGGCTAACGGCGCGGCATGCGGAATTGAGTGGGGCGGTAGTAAACTGACGAATAAGCCAATAGCGTAATGCTGAGTGCCGTCAAGCTCCTCGTGGGCGGCACTAAATCGGGGAGTTGCGCTAATTGGAAGGAGCGGTTACTCAGGGTTCGGTGGGCCGCAACTAGGGGATTAAATTGTGTTAAAAGGCGGCCGCGCAGACTTCATTTTACCTGCTTGGCGAACAGCTTGAACACGTCCTTACCCCATTGGGGGTCCCCTTCGGTCACTACCGCGGCCAAATGCGCGCCATCGGCTGTATCCACAATGCGCGCGGTATTGGATAGGTTACCAACGTAGGCATAGTGCGGGTCGGCTGCCAGCACGGCGGTTTCAATTTCTGGGACCGTCACCAGCTGAAAAGGATAAGGGTAGATTTTCCGAAGCTCGGATTCGGTGAGGCCTTCCGGCAGCCCGGTTTGGTCGATGAGCAGCGTTTTCGTGCGCAGGCGCTGGCTGTATTCCTGTCTTTCGGCCCGCTCATCCAACGGTGGTGTCGCTCTGGCGGCCTTCACTTTCAGCTGCAGGTTGCGCAGGCCCGACACTATATCGTAAGCCGCCACGCTGCGGGGCGGCATGACCGTAGATAGCGACCACACCGCCCGCCGCCCGCCCATCAGGGCCAGTAGCCATTTGGTGTCAGAGTACGTACCGCCCCAAGTATGGTTCATGTTATCCAGCGAGCCCAAGCGCTGCTGCGTGTACATAAGCACCAGTGTGGCTTGCTGTTTATTTTTTTTGAAAGCCTCCAGCTCCTCTTCCGACTTAAACTCGATGGCGGGCGAAAGCGTCCAGATTTTGGGGATGAGCTGCTGTACTTGGCTATTGTAGAGCGCTACCGAGGCCTTGTACTGAGCCAAGTCGGTCGGTCTTTTGGCCAGCTTCTGCAACTCCTGGGGGCTTTCATCCCGGAGCAGTACTACCAAGGGCTGGCTTTCAAGAGCCGCCAGCACCTCCTTGTACATGGCTGGGGTAGATTGCGCCGGACTAATGGACGGGCGCAGAAGGGAATTGGCCAGCAGGACCAATAGAAGTTTCCAGTTCATAACAGGATGACGTAAAATGCGGCCAGGCAATATTAAGGCGGCTGATTGGAATACGTTTGCTATAGGTCGGTCGCAGTTCTTACCCCTAGCCGGCGGCTGACGACGGATTCCTGGCCCACTCCAGCCGCTGACGGGTGGCGGCCAGCTTCTCGCCGATTTCGGCCAAGCCGGGGTTGTGCACGCTGCCCAGGTGCGTGGTTTGAAACTTGCGCTGCGGGATGTAGCTGCCGTCGTTCACGGCCTGGCCTACTTGCTGGTAGGCGGTGCGGAAAGGCACACCCTGCTGAATTAATTCGTTGATATTCTCGACCGTAAACACGGTGTCGTACTTGGCCTGGTTCAGCAAGTCGGGCTTCACGCGGAGCTGGGGCAGAGCAAAAATCAGCAGGTCCAGAATATCGAGCAGCTGGGCCAGCGGCTCGAAGAGGATTTCCTTCAGAACCTGAAAGTCGCGGTGGTAGCCGCTGGGTAGGTTGCTGGTAGCAAGAATGAGCGTGTTTGGCAAAGCCTGCAGGGTGTTGCAGCGCGCCCGGATGAGCTCGAACACATCCGGGTTTTTCTTGTGCGGCATGATGCTGGAGCCGGTGGTGAAGGCAGCCGGCAGCTCCACAAAGGCCATATCCTGGCTATTGTACAGTACCAGGTCGTAGGCCATTTTGCCCAGCGTGGCGGCCAAGCCGGCCACCGCAAAAGCTACCGTGCGCTCGGTTTTACCGCGCAGCAGCTGGGCGCCCACGCTGCTCACTGCCACCGCGCCAAAGTGCAATTCGCGGGTGGTCATTTCGCGGTCGATGGGGAAGCTGCTGCCGAAGCCCGCGCCGGAGCCCAGCGGGTTCTGGTCGGCCACGGTGCGGGCGGCTTCGAAGAGGGGCAGGTCCAGCAGCAGGTGCTCGGCGTAGGCGCCGAACCAGAGGCCGAAGCTGCTGGGCATAGCGGCCTGAAAGTGGGTATAGCCAGGCAGGAGGGCGTTTTTGTGCGTCTCAGCTTGCTGTAGGAGTACGTCGGCCAGGGCCAGCATCTGCCGTGCGGCGCGGGCGGTGTAGTCTTTCAGGAAAAGCTGCTGTGCTGTTAGCACTTGGTCGTTGCGTGAGCGGGCGGTGTGTATTTTTTTGCCCGCGTCGCCAAACTTCTCAGTCAGGTAAAATTCAATTTTGGAGTGTACGTCCTCGAAGTCCTCACCAATAGCAAACTCTCCACTGGTTATCTGCGCCGCCAGTTCGCCCAGGCCCTGCTGAAGCTGTTGGTTTTCAGCGGCCGAAAGTAGGCCTGCTTTGGCCAGCATGTTGGCCTGGGCCCGGGAGGCCTGCACATCGAATTGCGCCAGATACATGTCCAGCTCCCGGTCGCGGCCGATGGTGAACTGCTCAATTTTTTTGTCAACGGCGATGCCCTTTTCCCAAATTTTCATGGGTGCAAAAGTAGGGCGCCGGCCCAAGCAATGCCGGGTAGGCTGGGTAAAATGCGGGTAATATATTGGCGTAACTGCCCCAGCAGCTTGCCGTTTTTGGCCCTGAAAATCTTAATGGTAGTCCAGTAGCTTTGCAGTACCACCTTTCTTAAACCCAAAGCTCGCTGCCATGCAGAAAATCACCACTTTTCTTACTTACAACGACCAGGCGGAAGAAGCTGTCAGGCTCTACGTAAGCTTATTTGAGAACTCGAAAATCACCAAAATCACGCACTATCCACCGGGCGCGCCCATGCCCGCCGGCGCCGTGATGAAGGTGGCGTTTAAGCTGGCGGGCCAGCAGTACGTGGCGCTGAATGGCGGCTCGTACTTCAGCTTTGCGGAAGGTGTTTCGCTATCGGTAGCCTGTGAAAATCAGGCTGAAATCGACCGGCTATGGGATGCCCTGACGGCCGATGGCGGCCAGCCCGGCAACTGTGGCTGGCTGAAAGACCGGTTCGGCGTGTCGTGGCAAATCACGCCGGCCAACCTGGGAGAAATCCTGCGCGACACTACGCCCGAGCAGTCGCAGCGGCGCATGCAGGCCCTGATGAAGATGTACAAAATCGACATTGCCGCGCTGGAGCAGGCGTAACAAGAATAGAGCTTTACAGCGACAAACCGCGCAGTAATTCGATGTAACCCAACACAGCCGCTCGAATTTCGCTCAGCATGATATACTCGTCCGGCGTGTGCGAGCGGGCCGAATCACCAGGGCCAATCTTCACGGTATCAAAGGATAGCAAAGCCTGGTCCGACAGGGTAGGGGAGCCGAAGCAGCGCCAGCCCAGCGCCTGGGCTCGCTGCACTACCGGGTGCCCGGGCGCAATGCCCGAGGAGTTGAGCCGCAGCGAGCGCGGCATCAGTTCTGACAGCACTTCGCGCTGCAGAATTTCTACTACTTCGGCATTGGAGTAGCACTCGTTGGTGCGCACGTCCACCACGAACGTGCAGCGGTCGGGCACCACGTTGTGCTGGGTGCCGGCGGCTATCTGCGTCACGGTCAGTTTTACTGGGCCGAGTAGGGGCGAGGTGTTGACAAAATGGAAGTTGCGCAGCTTTTCAATGTCCGCGATGGCGCGATATAGAGCGTTATCGCCTTCGTCGCGGGCGGCGTGTCCGGTACGGCCGTGCGCCGTGCCGTCGATGACGACGAGGCCTTTTTCGGCCACGGCCAGCGCCATCTGGGTGGGCTCGCCCACAATGCCGAGGTCAATAGGGCCCAGCTCCGGCAGGATGCTGGCGATGCCGCCCGTGCCCGAAATTTCTTCCTCGGCCGTGATGGCGCAGATGAGATTAAACGGCAGGCCGCCAGTTTGTTCAAAATGGAGAAACGTTGCGAGTAGCGCTACCGCCGAGGCGCCCGCGTCGTTGCTGCCGAGGCCGGTGAGCCGGTCGCCGTCGAGGGTAGCGCCGAACGGGTCGGTGGTCCAGCTGGGGCCGGGTTCCACGGTGTCGTGGTGGGAGTTCAGGAGCACCGTGGGGCGGTTGGGTTGCCAGTGCCGCGAGCGCGCCCAAACGTTGTTGCCGCGGCGTTGAGGTTGAGTGCCCTGGTCAGTCAGAAAGTTGAAAATCAATGCTGCCGTTGCGGCCTCTTCCCGCGAAAACGAAGGGGTGCGAATGAGGCTTTGCAGGAGCTCAATAGCCAGTTCACTCCACTGCTGGGTTAGCTGCGGCATAATACGGTTTTGATTGGCTCGTTGATTTTGAGCGCGTTTTCAATTACCGCCGCTTCTACGCCGGCTGTCAGCGCAGCAAAGGCATTATCCAGTTTCGGTACCATGCCCGCCGAAACAACGCCGTCAGCTTTCAACTGCGCGTATTCGTCCGGGGTAATGCGCCGAATCACCGACTGTTCGTCGTTGGCATCGGCCAGCACGCCGTCTTTCTCGAAGCAGAAATGCAGCGTTACGGCGTAGCTTCCGGCCATTGCCTGGGCAATGGCGCTGGCAATAGTATCGGCGTTGGTATTCAGGAGTTGGCCCGCGCCATCGTGAGTGATGGCGCAAAGTACCGGCACGAGATTCATATTCAGCAGACCCCGCAATAAGTCGGTATTGATGCTGCCGGCTGCGAGGTCGCCCACGAAGCCATAATCGACTTCGCGCACCGGCCGGCGGCTGGCCCGAATGGCGTTGCCATCGGCCCCACTCAAGCCCAGGGCTGGCACGCTGGAGGCTTGCAGCAAGGCCACGAGTTGCTTGTTGGTTTTGCCGGCG
The DNA here is from genome assembly GCF_030580865.1 of Hymenobacter aranciens. GTDB lineage: Bacteria > Bacteroidota > Bacteroidia > Cytophagales > Hymenobacteraceae > Hymenobacter > Hymenobacter aranciens. The sequence goes on from NZ_JAUQSY010000019.1 coordinate 86,151, forward strand.
TAGAACATTGTTACCACATCAAGCGTGGCCGCGTCGGTGATGCGGCGGCCCTGCACCATCTGGGGGGCAATGCCCAGGTTGTGAAGTAATTCGCTGGCGCCTTTGCCGCCGCCGTGCACGAGAATTTTTGGGCCTGCAACCCGGGCAAAGGCGGCTGCAAATTGTTGGAGCGAAGTTTCGTCATCCAAGACGTGGCCGCCAATTTTAAATACGTGCAAGGGAGTTTTCATGTGCACAAGCCTACGGGGAAAAAGCCCTTTGAAGAGGGCCGGGCAGCAAATATCCGGCATTATTTTTTTGGGGCATTTGAAACAAAAACCACTTCTTTCCCTGTTTAATGGCCGCAAAGCTTCCCGACCCGCCAGATTATTTTTGAGCAAAATGCTTGCGGTGGGTTATCAAACGGGGTACTTTTGCGCAAAAATTCAGAAAGCGGTTGCCCTTCTCTGGCGGCCAAGTGCAGGAATGACGCAAGCTTTGGCTTTTCTTCGACGACAGGTGTAGGCGCTCACAGCGCCCGCCGGGGGTGGCACGCAGCCGCCAACCGGCGATGGACTTCGCCCCGGCAGAAGCCCACCTGAGCCACTTGCTCTGAGTTTATCAGTTTGTTACCACGGGAACCGGGCCCTCGGGCCCTCGTATTTGAGCCAATAGCTCGAAGCCGTACCCATCTGTCCAGACTGTTTTTTACACTCCGCCGCTGCCCCATGGGCCGGCACCTCCCCCTCCCAGTTTGCCATGCTTCTTCGAGTAGCGACGGCCGCCGATGCGCGGCACGCCGAAACTTTATGCCAATGGTACGAGCAATCGGCCAAAGCGCGGGGCGTGGGTATCGCCAAGCGCGACCCTGCCTACGTGGTGAAAAAAATGCGGAACGGCGATGCCATCATTGCCTTCGTGGACGATGAGCTGGCTGGCTTCTGCTACATCGAAACCTTCGAGGACGCCAAGTTTGTCGTCAATTCAGGCCTGATTGTCAACACCGAGCTGCGCAAGGAGGGCCTCGGCCGCGCTATCAAGCAGCGGGTGTTTGAGCTGTCGCGCACCAAGTACCCGGCCGCTAAACTCTTCGGCATCACGACCAGCGCGGCGGTGATGAAAATCAACAACGAGCTGGGCTACCGCCCCGTCACCTTCCCCGAGCTCACCCAAAGCGACGACTTCTGGAAAGGCTGCGGCAGCTGCAAAAACTACCCGATTTTGCAGGACAACGAGCGCAAAATGTGCCTCTGCACTGGCATGGTCTACGACAAGCTGGACGACGAATACGGCCGCGCTGCCCAGGTGCAGGCCACTATCGACATTCTCGAACCTCATTCCTAAACACCTCAAAGTGGAGCAAAAAAAGAAGGTAGTTCTCGCCTACAGCGGCGGTCTCGACACCTCGTACTGCGCAGTTTACCTTACCCGCGAGCTGGGTCTGGAAGTGCATACGGTCATCGTCAACTCGGGCGGCTTTTCGGTAGAAGAACTGGCGGCCATCGAGAAGCGCGCCTACGAGTTGGGCTCAACCACGCACCAGGTTATCGACGTGACGGAGCGCTTTTACCAGCAGTGCCTGCGCTACCTCATTTTTGGGAATATCCTCAAAAACGATACGTACCCGCTGAGTGTGAGTGCCGAGCGCATGTTTCAGTCGCTGGCCATTGCCGAGTACGCCCGCGAAACCGGGGCCGAGTACATTGCCCACGGCAGCACCGGCGCCGGCAACGACCAGGTACGTTTCGACGTGGCCTTCGCCGTCATTGCGCCCAACACCGAAATCATTACGCCCATCCGCGACCTGCGCCTCTCGCGCCAGGCCGAGATTGAGTACCTGCAAAAACAGGGCTTCGAAATGAGCTGGGAGAAAGCCAAATACTCCATCAACAAGGGCATCTGGGGTACCAGTGTGGGCGGCGTCGAAACGCTGACCTCGCATCAGGCACTACCCGAGTCGGCCTATCCCACGCAGCTCAGCCGTACCGCGCCGGCTACGGTGGAAATCACTTTCGAAAAAGGTGAGCCGGTGGCGCTGAACGGTGAGCGGCTCAATCCCGTGAATCTCATTCAGGTGCTTAATGATTTGGCCGGGCAATACGCCATTGGGCGCGATACGCACGTCGGCGATACTATCTTGGGTATCAAGGGACGAGTGGGTTTCGAAGCCCCCGCGCCGCTGATTCTCATCAAGGCGCATCACCTGCTGGAGAAGCACACGTCGAGCCGCTGGCAGCAGTTGCACAAGGACTATGTGGCCAACTGGTACGGCACGCTGCTGCACGAAGCCCAGTACCTCGACCCGGTGATGCGCGACTTCGAAGCGTTGCTGGAGTCATCGCAGGAGCGCGTATCGGGCACAGTGTTCGTGACTTTGAAGCCCTACCAGTTCGAGCTGCAAGGTGTTGATTCCAAGTACGACATGATGCGCTCGAAAGTAGCCACCTACGGCGAGGAAAACAACGCCTGGGATTCACGCGACGCCAAAGGCTTCATCAAGATTTTCAGCAACCAATTACGCATTCACTCCTCGCTCAACGATGAAAATTAGGGTTGGTATTGTGGGCGGGGCTGGCTACACGGCCGGCGAATTAATTCGGATTCTATTGCACCACGAGTTTGTGGAGCTGGCGGCTATTGTCAGCTTTTCGAATGCCGGAAATCCAGTGTATCAGGTGCACGATGATTTGGTGGGCGACACGGAATTGCTGTTTACCGCCGAGCTGGCGGGTGATGAAGACGTGGTATTTCTGTGTTTGGGCCACGGCAATTCCAAAGTGTGGCTGGAAAAGCACCCGCTGCCCGAAGCTACCACTATTATTGACCTCAGCAATGATTTTCGGTTGGTGGCAGATGCGGAATTTGGCAACCGTGAGTTTATTTATGGCTTGCCCGAATTAAATAAAGTACGCATTCAGCAGGCCCAAAGCATCGCTAATCCGGGCTGTTTTGCCACGGCAATTCAATTAGCACTATTGCCGCTGGCTGCCGCTGGCAAACTCACGGATGACGTGCATGTTTCGGCCATCACCGGCTCAACTGGGGCCGGGCAGAGCTTATCGGAAACGGTGCATTTTTCGTGGCGTACTAATAATGTGTCCATTTACAAGCCTTTTACGCACCAGCATTTGGGTGAAATAGGGGAGAGCCTAATGCAATTGCAGCCGCAATTGGATGCTGACGTACATTTTATTCCCTACCGCGGCAATTTCTCGCGGGGCATTTTCGCCAGCGTTTACACTCCTTCGGATTTAACACAGGAAGAGGCGCAGGAGCTGTATCGGGAATACTACGCCGAGGCGCCATTTACCACAGTTTCGGAGAAAGAAATCCACCTCAAGCAGGTTGTCAATACCAATAAATGCCTGCTGCACGTGCAGAAAATCGGCAAGCAATTATTAATTACCTCGGCAATTGATAATCTGGTGAAAGGTGCGTCGGGGCAGGCGGTGCAGAATATGAATTTAGTTTTTGGCCTGCCGGAAACGACAGGCCTCAACCTTAAATCGGTGCTTTTCTAATGGAGCTTTTCAACGTTTATCCGCTCGTCGACATCACGCCCGTGCGGGCACTGGGAGCCAAACTCTGGGACGATAAAGGCCAGGAATACCTGGACTTTTACGGCGGTCACGCCGTGATTTCTATTGGCCACAGCCACCCGCACTACGTGCAGCGGCTTACGGAGCAGCTGCAACATATCGGATTCTATTCCAACTCGGTGCAGATTCCAATTCAGACGCAGTTGGCGCACAAGCTGGGCCAGGTGTCGGGCTACGATGACTACGCGCTGTTCCTGTGTAACTCGGGAGCCGAGGCCAACGAGAATGCGCTTAAACTGGCCTCCTTCCACACCGGTAAAAAACGCGTTATTGCCTTTAAAGGCGCGTTTCATGGGCGCACCTCAGGGGCAGTGGCCGCGACGGATAATCCTAAAATCGTGGCACCTTTCAATGCTGGCCACGCCATTTCCTTTATGGAATATGACTTGGCGGCGGTAGAAAAGATATTGCAGGGCGGCGACGTATGTTCAGTAATTATTGAGCCAATTCAGGGCGTGGGTGGTATAATTATGCCTTCCGATGAATTCCTGCAGAGCTTGGCGATTTTGTGTAAGCAGTACGGCGTGCTGTTAATTGCTGACGAAGTACAAAGCGGCTATGGCCGGAGTGGTAAATTCTTCGCGCACCAGCACGTCGGAATTAAACCCGATATTATCTCGGTAGCCAAGGGCATGGGCAATGGCTTTCCTATCGGCGCAACTCTGATTTCACCTGAGTTGAAGGCTTCTTACGGCTTGCTGGGCACTACTTTCGGGGGCAACCATCTGGCCTGCGCGGCTGCGCTAGCGGTGCTGGAAGTCATTGAAACAGAAAAGCTGGTGCAGCATGCTGCGGCAATGGGCGACTACCTCCGCACCGATTTGGAGAACCACGCCGGCGCGGAAGAAATCCGCGGCCGAGGGTTGATGATGGGAATTAAATACGACTTCCCCATCAAGGACGTACGCGACAAATTGCTGACGGATTACCGCATTTTTGTGGGCAATGCCTCAGACCCCACGGTGCTACGGCTGTTGCCCCCGCTAAATATCACCAAGCCGGAAGTTGACCGGTTTTTGCAGGCGCTGTATGCGCTGACGGAAAAACCGGTAGAGGTGATTCAGCAAGCTTCGGCGCTGGACTAGAATGGTATAGGAACGCAATATTTTGAGCCTTACTGTTTAACAACTCGCTTTGAAAGGCACATCCGAGTTTACAATAACATCAGCAACGATTGAGACGCAAAATATTGCATCTCTACAATCAGAACGATAGATGTCTCAAACCGTAAAACTTATCCTCAAAGACGGTACCGAAATAGAAGGTCAATCCTTCGGCGCGTTCACTTCATCGGCCGGCGAAGTTGTGTTCAGCACGGCTATGACCGGCTATCCCGAAAACCTGACCGACCCGTCGTTCGCCGGTCAGATTCTGGTGCTTACCTACCCGATGGTGGGCAACTACGGCGTACCCGGCGAGGAATTATACGAGTCGATTTCGCAGATTTTCGAGTCGGATAAAATTCACATTGCCGGGCTGGTGGTGAATTATTACTCCGAAGAGCACAGCCACTGGAACGCCGCCAAAAGCCTCGGCGACTGGTTGAAGGAGTATGACATCCCCGGTATCTGCGGTGTGGATACGCGCATGCTCACCAAAATCCTACGGGAAAAAGGCGCCATGCTAGGCAAAATCGTGGCCGGAGAAGACGTGCCCCTGCACGACCCCAACCAGGACAACCTCGTGGCCCAGGTGAGCCCCACCGAAGTGACGCGCTACGGCCAGGGCCAGCACAAAATCGTGCTCGTGGACTGCGGCACCAAAACTAACATCCTCCGTTGCTTCCTGAACCGGGATGTGGAGCTTATCCGAGTGCCCTGGGACTACGATTATAGCCAACTCGACTACGACGGCCTGTTCTTGAGCAACGGCCCCGGCGACCCCAAAATGTGCACCGCCACCATCGCCCACCTGCAAACCGCCCTCAACCAGGACAAGCCCATTTTCGGCATCTGCCTAGGCTCGCAACTCATGGGCCTGGCGGCGGGCGGCGACACCTTCAAGCTGAAATACGGCCACCGCAGCCACAATCAGCCGGTGAAGCTCAGCGGCACGCAGCGCAGCTACATTACCAGCCAGAACCACGGCTTCGCAATGGACCCGGCGACGCTACCGGCGGAGTGGGAAATGCTGTTTGAGAATCTGAACGACGGTACTTGCGAGGGCATTAAGCACAAAACCAAGCCGTTTTTCTCGACGCAGTTTCACCCCGAAGCAGCTGGTGGGCCGGAGGATACGGAGTTTCTGTTTGATGAATTTTTGCAGGCGGTGGCGGAGTACAAACAAGCTGCGATGTAGCGACGTGACCCTTGACATCTGGTAGTTGAACGGCCAGATGCGCTCAATTAACGCACAGCAATACCAACATCAGCACCTACTTGAGACGCGAAGGGTCGCGTCTCTACAGCCCATGAACAAACCCAACAAAGTCCTCATCCTTGGTTCCGGCGCGCTCAAAATCGGCGAGGCCGGGGAGTTCGATTATTCCGGCTCGCAGGCCCTCAAGGCGCTGAAAGAGGAAGGTATCCGCACCATCCTCATCAACCCGAACATCGCCACCGTCCAGACCTCCGAGGGCATGGCCGATGACGTATATTTCCTGCCCGTGACGCCCTACTTCGTGGAGGAAGTCATCAAAAAGGAGCAACCTGACGGTATTCTGGTAGCTTTCGGGGGGCAAACGGCGCTGAACTGCGCCGTGGCGCTGTATCGCGCGGGGGTGTTTGAGCAATATGGCGTGCAGGTGTTGGGTACGCCGGTGCAGGCCATCATCGATACTGAGGACCGGGATATTTTCAAGGATAAACTCGACCAGATTGGCGTGCTGTCGGCCCGCAGCGTGGCGGTGACGACGCTGGACGACGCGCTGGCCGCCGGGGAGAAAATAGGCTTTCCGATTATCGTGCGGGCGGCGTTTGCGCTGGGCGGGCTGGGCAGCGGCTTCGCCAACAACATGGACGAACTGCGGGCGCTGGCAGTGAAAGCCTTCACGACTTCCGACCAGATTCTGGTGGAGGAATCGCTGAAGGGCTGGAAGGAAGTGGAGTACGAAGTAGTGCGCGACCAGTACGACAACTGCATCACGGTCTGCAACATGGAAAACTTCGACCCCATCGGCATCCACACCGGCGAGAGCATCGTGGTGGCCCCGTCGCAGACGCTCAGCAACCGCGAGTACCACAAGCTGCGCAGCATCGGCATCAAGACCATTCGCCACCTGGGCATCGTGGGCGAGTGCAACATTCAGTACGCGCTGGACCCGGTTTCGGAAGATTACCGCGTGATTGAGGTGAATGCGCGGCTGTCGCGCTCCTCGGCGCTGGCCTCGAAGGCGACGGGCTACCCGCTGGCCTTCGTGGCGGCCAAGCTCAGCCTGGGCTACTCGCTGGCCGAGCTGAAAAACAGCGTGACGCAGACGACTTCGGCCTTTTTCGAGCCGGCGCTCGACTACGTGGTGGTGAAGCTACCGCGCTGGGATTTGGGTAAGTTTGCGGGTGTCAATCGGCAGATTGGTAGCGCGATGAAAAGTGTAGGCGAGGTCATGGCCATCGGCAAATCCTTCGAGGAAGCCATCCAGAAAGGCCTGCGGATGCTGGACACCGGCAAGCGCGGCTTCGTAGCCAACCGGCCCGAGAACGTGGACGTGGCCACCATCGACAAGCTGCTGAATGAGCCCAATGAGGAGCGGATTTTTGCCATTAATCTGGCGTTTGAGGCGGGCTATACCATTGAGCAAATCCACGCGCTAACGAGAATTGACCTGTGGTTTTTGCAGCGTTTGCTTACCATTTTCCGGCTCGGCCAGCAGCTGGCGGCGCAGCGCGGCGCGGGCCTGGACGGTTTGGAAACCAGCTTGCTGCGCGAGGTCAAAAAGGCCGGCTTCTCCGACCAGCAGATTGCCGTGCAGCTACTGGGCGAGGGCGACGTGAAGGCCGACGAGCTGCTGGTGCGGGCCCGCCGCAAGGCGCTGGGCGTGCTGCCGGTCATCAAACAGATTGACACGCTGGCGGCCGAGTTTCCGGCCAAAACCAACTACCTCTACAGCACCTACCACGGCACCGAAAACGACCTCGCGCCCGAAACCGCCAAGTCGGTGGTGGTGCTGGGCTCGGGCGTGTACCGCATCGGTTCGTCGGTCGAGTTCGACTGGTGCGGCGTGCAGGCCGTGCAGACGGCCGCCGAGGAAGGCTACAAAACCATCATCATCAACTACAACCCCGAAACCGTTTCGACCGACTACGACGTCAGCGACCGGCTGTACTTCGAGGAGCTGAGCTTCGAGCGGGTGATGGATATTCTGGACTTTGAGCAGCCCGAGGGCGTGATTCTGAGTACCGGCGGGCAGATTCCGAACAACTTGGCCACCCGGCTGGCCGAGGCGCAGGCGCCCATCCTGGGCACCGCGCCGGCCCGCATCGACGAGGCCGAGAACCGCCACAAATTCAGCAGCATTATGGATGAGCTGGGTATTGCTCAGCCCCGCTGGCGCGAGCTGACCTCGCTGGCGGCCATGCACGAATTCGTGAGCGAGGTGGGCTACCCGGTGCTTATCCGGCCGAGCTACGTGCTGTCGGGCGCGGCCATGAACGTAGTATCCAATGCTTTTGAGCTGGAGGCGTTCCTGAAAGCGGCCGAGGAAGTGAGCGCTGAGTATCCGGTGGTGGTGTCGGAATTCATTCAGGATGCCAAGGAAATCGAGCTGGACGCGGTGGCCGACCACGGCGACATCGTTAGCTACGCCATTTCCGAGCACGTGGAGTTTGCCGGGGTGCATTCCGGCGACGCTACTATGTATTACCCGCCCCAGAAGGTGTACGTGGGCACCATCCGCAAGCTCAAAATCATCGCCGAAAAAATAGCCCGGCGCTACGAAATCAGCGGGCCGTTCAACATCCAGTTCCTGGAAAAGGACGGCGCCATCCGCGTGATTGAGTGCAATATCCGAGCCTCGCGCAGCTACCCCTTTGTGTCGAAAATCTCGGGCAATAACCTCGTCCGCAAAGCCACGCAGGTGCTGCTGGGCAAGACGGTGGCCCGCGACGAAAGCGAGCGCATCTACGACCTGCCCTTCGTGGGCGTGAAGGCCCCGCAGTTCTCCTTCACCCGCCTGCCCGGCGCCGACCCGGTGCTGCGCGTGGACATGGTGAGCACCGGCGAAGTGGGCTGCCTGGGCGACACCGCCGAGGAAGCCCTGCTGAAATCGATGCTGAGCGTGGGCTACAAAATCCCGGCGAAAACGGTGCTTATTTCCGGCGGCCCCATCAAGTCGAAGGTGGCGCTGCTCTCGGCCGTGGAACTGCTGGTGAAACGCGGCTACCTCATCTACGCCACCCAGGGCACGCACCGCTTCTTCGCCGAAAACGGGGTGCCCAGCAGCCTGCTCTTCTGGCCCGACGACCACCAGGAACCCAACGTGCTGACCTACCTGCGCGAGAAGAAAATCGACCTCGTCATCAACATCCCTAAAAACCTCTCGAAGGGCGAGCTCGACAACGACTACAAAATCCGCCGCACCGCTATCGACTTCGGCATCCCGCTGCTGACTAATGCGCGACTGGCCTCGGCGTTCGTGCAGGCATTCTGCAACTTGCGGATGGAGGATTTGAAGATTAAGAGCTGGAGTGAGTATCGGGCGATGTAACTTTTGAACCCTGATTATTATGCGCCACGAAGATTTGCCGGAACGCTGGAAACTGAAGCTTCAGGAGTATTTGATTGCCAAAGGAAACACAAAGTATAGTAAGCTTGGTGCTTCGAATTTTGTGTCGGATGGTATAGTTCGAATTCGGTTTGAAGATGATTCGTACGTAGAATTCAATTATGCTTTTGCTATTGAAGCGCCAGAGTTTCGGCAAGTCGCAGTTTTTACGGAGCATTGTGGCTACCATCTGTTTCCGTGGTATGAAGGAATAGAACTGACAACATCGTAGCCTACACCAATCCAATCGCGGACCACAAAGTCCGCGCTACTTTCAATGAAAAACTTCACCTCCTTCGCCGACGTCGGCGACTATAAAGCCCTGCTCCAGCAAGCCCTCGAAATCAAGGCCAATCCCTACGGCTACCAGCACATCGGGCGCAACAAAACCGTGGGCCTTATCTTCTTCAACCCCAGCTTGCGCACGCGGCTGAGCTCGGTGAAGGCGGCGTATAACCTGGGCGCGCAGGCCTGGGTACTCAACGCCGGGGCCGACTCCTGGACCCTGGAAATGGCCGACGGCGCGGTGATGAACGGCGGCACCCAGGAGCACATCAAGGATGCCATTGCGGTGATGAGCCAATACTGCGACGTGCTGGGCGTGCGCACCTTTCCGACGCTCAAGGACAAGGCTGAGGACTACGGCGAAGTGGTGTTCAACAAGATTTTGCAGTACGCCACGGTGCCCGTCATCAGCCTCGAAAGCGCCACGCTGCACCCGCTGCAGAGCTTCGCCGATTTGATTACGGTGGCGGAGACGAAGAAGAAGGAGCGCGTGAAAGTGGTGCTGACCTGGGCCCCGCACGTGCGCGCCCTGCCGCAGTGCGTGCCCAACTCCTTCGCCGACTGGTTTTCGGAAATCGACTGGGTTGATTTCGTCATCACCCACCCCGAGGGCTACGAGTTGGACCCCAAATTCACGAAGGGCGCCCGCATCGAATACGACCAGAAAAAGGCCCTCGAAGGCGCCGACTACGTGCAGGCCAAGAACTGGAGCAGCTACCAGGACTACGGTCAGGTGCTGCAAAACGACCCCTCCTGGATGCTCACGCCCGCGCACATGGAGCTGACTGACAACGCCAAATTTCTGCACTGCCTGCCGGTGCGCCGCAACGTGGAAGTGTCCGACGCCGTGCTCGATGCGCCCGGTTCGCTCATCGTTCAGGAGGCGGGCAACCGCACGTTTTCGATGCAGACGGTGCTACACGAACTGCTGAAATAAGTGGAGCGCAGGCACAAAAAAGCGGCCCGAAACCAGCTGGTTTCGAGCCGCTTTTTTGCGATTTATTCAGCCTTATTGGACGCTGATGCGCTGGGTGCCCTGGCGCCCGTCGGCGGTGCGGATTTCCAGCAGATAGTTGCCGTGGGGCAGGCCGTTCAGGATGCTGGTGGGCTGGCCGGTGATGCCGGTGCCAGTAGCCAGGGTGCGGCCTAGTACGTCGCGCACGGTCAGCGTAACGGTTTGGCGTTGGCCATCGAGAGCGGCTAACTGCAGCGGCTGATTGCTGGCCGACGGGTTGGGGTAAGCGCTGATGCCGGTGAGGGTCAGGGCCGAGCGGGTAGCACTGACCAGCGAAGCCTCAGTAGAGTAATAGATTTCATTGGGAGCCTGGTAGCTGGCGTTAGGATAGTAAAGCTCCAGCAGCGTCTGGCCCGAGTTTTCGCGGTAGAACCAGTCGGAGTAGTACACCGTTTGCTGGCCCTGCTGCAGGTTGAGGGCGGACACGAGGGCCGCGGGAGCGGGCTGGCCGTTGAGGTATAGACTGTCGGTTTGCACGTACTTGCGACGCACCAGCAGGGCGCGCACGCTCGCGGTGCCACCACTGGCAGCGGGTAGCAGCACGGTGCCCCAACCGGCCACGCTGTCGACGCGCACGATACGTTGAACTAGGCGCATCGGCGCATTATTGAGGAAAAAGGCCGGCACTTTCACGCGGCCGATGACGCCGACGCGGTAAGTCTGGCGTAGGCGCGAGCCGGTGGTGAAAGGAAAGCTGACTATCTGGTAATTGGCCGTCGCAGATTGGGCCGGCACGATGAGTGAGTCGGAGCTGCTACCCGTCACCTGCTGCAGGCTGTAGCGCTGGGTGGGGTTCGACTGGCCCAGGTTGCTAAGGCCGCTGGCGCTTAGCTGTTGGTAGCTAGTGCGGTTGAGGTTGATGACGCCCAGCGTCAGCGAACTGTTGACGGTGCGGGTGGCGGCGGGGAAGGGCGAGCCAGCGGCGGGGGCGGCGTAGCTGCGCACGTCGGGCGCCACGCCTTGCAGGCTGGCGTAGTTCCAGGTCTGGTTGGCGCCGAGGCCCGGGGCAGCCACATTGGTTGCCAGGGCGTTGTTCCAGCTGTCGGTAGCAGTGGCGGTAGCCGGAAAATTGCTTTGTGTGAGAGTAATGGCCGTCTGGGCCTGAGCGGCCAGGCTGCTTAGCGTAAGGGCAGCGATGGGGAGTAATAAGTGTTTCATGGCGGCAAAAAGTAAGGTTGAGAAAGTAGTTGAAGCTAGGCGGGCACTGGCAGTTTGCCAGAACACGTTTCAAATGTCCACTTACCAAGCCGGTTTAGAAAATGCCGGGTAATGAAATGCGAAAATTTGCGCATGAACGGCGCAAAAAGTGCTATGAAAAGCCCGACAAATACAAGCTTGCTGCCTCAGAATTCAGCTTGTCGTTTCGGCAGTGAGCTTAAGAAAGCCGGCCAGCAACCTTACGACAGTGCCTGCGGGGCCGGGCTGCCACCCGTGCCCGCCGGGCGCGACTTATCCTGCGGCAGTGGCACAAACTCAGAATTGTCGTTGGGCGGCAACAGGATACGGCCCGCCTGCCAGTCGGCCTTGGCTTGCTCGATACGCTCGCGGCGCGACGACACAAAGTTCCACCAGATGAACCGCTCGCCCAACGGCTCGCCGCCCAGCAGCATCAGCGTACTGGTTTCCTGGGCAATGATAACCGGGTCGACCCCGGCCGTGAACACCAGCAGCTGGCCTGCGCCGTAGCTGCGGCCACTCACCTCCACGCGGCCCTTGGCCACGTAGGCGCCGCGCTCGGGGTAGCCGCGCGGCAGACCGAAGCGCCCGCCGGGCTGCAGCTCGACGTGCAGGTAAAACAGTGGCGAGTGAGTTTGCACGCCGTTTTTTAAACCGAAGGCATCGCCGGCGATGAGGCGCATCCACACGCCGGTATCGGTGAAAACGGGGAGCTGGTGGGGCTGGTAATTGGTGAAGGCGGGGGCGTCTTCCTCATTTTTTTCGGGCAGGGCCACCCAGGTCTGCAGCATTTCGAGGGCGTGGCCGGCCAGTAGGGCGGGGTCTTCAAAACGCTCGGAATGAGCAATGCCGGAGCCCGCCGTCATCCAGTTTACCTCGCCGGGACGGATGATTTGCTCCACGCCCAGGCTGTCGCGGTGCGTCACCTGGCCATCGAGCAGGTAGCTCACGGTGCTCAGGCCGATGTGCGGGTGCGGCAGCACGTCGAGGTCGGGCATGCACTCCGGCGCCACGTTCACCGGCCCGGCGTGGTCGAGGAAAATGAACGGGCCGAGCATCCGCTTGAGGCGGTAGGGCAGGATGCGGCGCACCTCAAAACCAGGGGAGAGGGCGGCGGCACGGGCGTCGATGACGAGGTCGAGCATGGGAAAGAATGTTAGAACGTCAAACTCCCCTCCTTGGAAAGGAGGGGATGTTTCAGCGTAGCTGAAACGGGGGTGGTTGGCCCGGTCGCGCCGCCTGGGCTTTCAAGAGAATTACTGCGTCGTTCTATTGGCGCGGACGGGCGAACCACCCCCGTTCGCTGCTCAACGCAGCTCACATCCCCTCCTTGGAAAGGAGGGGAGTTTGTTCTTGCCGTCAAACTCAGCCTTCGCCTACCTGCTGCAGGCGGCGCAGCAGCAGGTCCTTATACGAACGGCCCAATGGCAGGGCGTGGCCACTGACGGTCACGGTACCATCCACGGGGTCAACTTGTTCGAGGTGGTCGGCGTTGATGATGACCGAGCGGTGGACCTGCACGAAGGAGCTTGGGGGCAGGCTGGCGGCCAGGTCGCGCAGGGTGATGCGCAAGGCGTGCTTGCGGCCGCCGGCGCGCACGAGCATGCTGTAGCGGCCGTCGGCCTCAATCCAGAGTACGTCTTGCTGGCGCACTTTCACCAGCATGTTGCGCTCTTTCAGGAAGAAGGCGTCGCGCACCAGCATGTCGGTGGCCCAGTGGGTAATGGGCTCATCGTCAGGCTCCGCCGCGGCATCGGGGCGCACGAAGTTTTGCAGGGCCAGCTCCACGGCGCTTTGCACACTGAGGGCGGTGAAAGGCTTATTGAGGTAGGCTGAAGGCGCCACGGTGCGGGCGCGGTCGAAGGTTTCGCGGTCGGTGAAGGCGGTGATGAATATGAGCGGCGTGGGTTGCGCAGCTAGTAGCTCGCGCGCCAGTTCGATACCATCGATTTCGCCGCGCAGGCCCACGTCGAATAATAACAAATCAGGCTGCTGGGCATGGAAAACCGGCTGCGCCTCGGCGGCGGTGGGGTAGGGGCCCAGCACCTCGTAGCCGAGGTCCTCTAGATGCATGGTCAGCAATTCGCTGAAAACGACCTCATCTTCAACCAATAATACTCTTACTGGACTCATATTTTCGCAATTAGCAATTGACAATTAACAATGAGCAGCTGGCCGGAAACACTTTTTTGTGAGCAGGCCAACACCAAGACGCAAGCAAAGGTACCCATTGCTCATTGCTGCGCCGGCAGCGTCACCCAGGCGGTGCTGCCCTGGCCGGGGGCGCTATCGATGCCAAACTGGCCGCCGTGGCGCTCGGCGAAGGCGCGGCAGAGCAGCAGGCCCAGGCCCGCGCCGCCGCGCTGGCGGCCGGGCGCGTGGGGCTGGCGGTCGGGGGCCAGTAGGGCTTCCAGCTGGGCGGGGGCCATGCCGGGGCCGGTGTCCGTCACGGCTAGGCGCAGCCAGCCGGGGGCGTGCGGCACGGGCGTAGCGCTGAGGCTGACATGGCCGCCCCGGGGCGTGGCTTCCAAGGCGTTGCCGACGAGATTGCGCAGGATGAGGTGGGCCATATTGTGGTCGGCGTGTAGCACTAGTTTCTCGGGGGCTGTGAGGTGCAGCTGCACGTCGGCGGCCTCGGCGGCGGGCTGGTAGAGGTCGAGGCATTCGCGGAGCAGGGTGGCGGCGGGCAGCGGCTCGGGGCGGCAACTGAGCTCGCCGGTTTGGGCCACGGCCCAGCCCAGCAGGTTATCGAGCAGGTGGTGCAGGGTTTGGGCCGACTGGCGAACGTGCTCGGTGAGGCGCTGCACCTGGTCGGCGGCGCCGCGGCGCAGGTGGTGGGCCATGAGCTCGGCCGCCCCGGCAAAGGAAATGACGGGGCTGCGTAAGTCGTGGGCAATGAGCGCATAAAGCCGGTCTTTGCTGCGGGTGCTGGCTTCGAGGGCTAGGTTTTTCTCGTGCAGCTCGGCCCGGTTGTGGCGCAGCTTGATATAGAGGCCGATGACGGCGGCCAGCGTGGCCGCCGCGCCCAGCAGCACCAGCAGCAGGGTGTAGAAACGGCTTTGCTGGCGCTCGGCCCGCAGCTGCTGCACCTGGCCCTGCTGCGTAAGCTCGCGGATGCGGCTTTCCTTCTGCTCGGTGTCGAACTGCACGCGCAGGTTGGCGATTTCGGCATTTTTGCCGGTGTTTATCAGGCTGTCGTGGGCGGTTTGGTAGTGGCGCTGCCAGTCGTAAGCCTGCCGGAAATTGCCGCGCTGCTCCTCAATCATTGCCAGGGTGTGGTAGCAGTTGGCTACCACTTCGGCGTTGCCAGTGCGTTGCGCATACAAGAGCCCGCGGCGGGTATAAGTTTCGGCCGCAGCCAGGTTGCTGGCTATCCGCTCGACATTGCCCAATAGCTCGTTGTTCACACCAAGATAGTAGTCATTACCAATGACAAGGCTGGCAGCAATGGCCCGTTGAGCCGCGCTACGCGCCTTAGGCAACTGCATTTGGTCGTAGGCCATCTGGGCCATGTTGGTGAGGCAGCTGGCGCGGCCCAGCTGGTTGCCCAGCGAGTCGTAGAGGTGCAGGGCCTGCCGAAACTGCACCTCGGCCGCCGCAAACTGCTTGCGGTTGCGCAGCACGTTGGCCAGATTGCCGCCAAACAGGGCGCGGTCGGCGGCCGAGCGAGTGCGTTGGGTGAGCGCCAGGGCCTTTTCGAGGTTGCGCTGGGCCTCGGCAAATTCCAGTTGGTCCACGTTAAGATTGGCCAGACCGTTGTAGGCAAACCCCATGATATCGAGTCGCTGAGGTTCCTGTTGGGCCAAACTGAGGGCTTGCAGGAAGTAGCGGGTGCCGGCCGCGTGGTCGCTGGCGTAGGTGGCACAGTTGCCGAGGTCGGTGAGGCACTTCATTTCGCCGGTGCGGTAGCGCAGCTGGCGGGCCAGGGCCAGCCCCTGGCGGCCGTAGGCGGCGGCCTGCTTGAGGTCGGAGCTGCTTAATTGCCAGCACAGTTCGTCGAGCAGCAGCACGCGGCTGGTATCGGGCGGGGCGGTGGCCAGGCGCTGGCGCAGGCTGTCGACCACCCCTCCCGGCTGCGCCCGGGCCGAGCCCAACAGCAACCAAAGTAAAACTGCCGGTAGCCACCGGCCCACAGGCAGATTCATCTGGCTAAGATACGAGGGCAGCAGGGATGCTGCCAGCGCTATTTGCAGCTGTTTGGGCAATGCAGCGGCGGCTGCGGATGGGGTAAGCATAGGCAGCATTGCCCTGCCGCTCATGCCGCGTCGGCTGCCCTTGATGCACAAAAGCGCGCCGTTCATACGCTTTTTCTGCCATGGTATTGCTAGCCCAGATAGTTTTGAGCAGATTCCAACGTGCTTATCACTTACTGCTTATGAAAACCACCCTTCGCTTGGCCCTGCTGAGCCTGAGCCTGCTGGTCGCCCCCGCGGCCAGAGCGCAGGTAGGCATTGGCACCCCTACGCCCGATGCCTCGGCCGCACTTGATGTGAAGGCCACTAACAAGGGTCTGCTGCCGCCGCGCCTAACCAGCGTGCAGCGCGACGCCATCACCAGCCCGGCAGCGGGCCTCACCATCTATAATACCGATGCGGGCAAGCTCAACACCTGGAACGGCTTCTACTGGGCCGAGCCCGTGCAGAGCCTGCCAGCCAGCGGTCCGCAAACGGTAACTTTCAACTTCACCGGCACCACCCAGACCTGGACCGTGCCGCCGAACGTAACCAGCGTGCAGGTAGACATGGCCG
The DNA here is from genome assembly GCF_030580865.1 of Hymenobacter aranciens. Taxonomy (GTDB): domain Bacteria; phylum Bacteroidota; class Bacteroidia; order Cytophagales; family Hymenobacteraceae; genus Hymenobacter; species Hymenobacter aranciens. The sequence goes on from NZ_JAUQSY010000019.1 coordinate 102,651, forward strand.
GGGCCCGGGGCCGCACCATCGACAATTGCAGCAACTGCTACCGGGGCGGTCGGGGTGGCCGCGTCCAGGCCACGCTGGCGGTGACGCCGGGCCAGGTACTGACCATTGAAGTAGGCGGCGACCGGGGCTACAATCCTAGTACGCTTTACCAGGACGGCGGCTACAACGGCGGGGGGCGCGGTAGCGAACCGGGCGGTGGGGCCACCGACATCCGCATTGGCGGCACGGCCCTGACCAACCGGGTGCTGGTGGCCGGCGGCGGCGGCGGCTCGGGCTACTACGCCCGGGGCGGTCCCGGCGGGGGGCTCGCCGGTGGCGACGGGCTGGTGCCCACGGCGGGCAACCCGACGGGCGTGCCCGCCACCGGCGGTACCCAAACGGCCGGCGGCACGAATGGCGGCACGCCGCAGCAGTATTGCTACTGCGGCTCGAGCCCGGCGGGCCCAGGCGTAGCTGCCGGCCTGACCGGCGGCACCAGTTGGGGTGCTGCCGGCGGCGGGGGCGGCTATTACGGCGGGGGCATGAGCCACGGCAACGCCGGCGCGGGCGGCGGCTCGTCGTACACCGACCCGACGCTGGCCACTAACGTGAGTCACACCCAGGGCTACCAGAACGGGGCCGGCTATGCCCGCCTCACGTTCAGCTTCCAGCCCGAAGCCCCCGCTATTAGTCTCAATAATACCACCACCTCGCAGGCGGCGGGCGGCGTTATCTTCAGCGACGGAGCGAAACTGGCCGGTAACACCGGGCAACTGTACTGGGACAATGCCGGTACCCGGTTGGGGGTGGGCACCAGCAGCCCGCAGGCCAAGCTGCACGTAGCCGGCGCGGCCCGCATCGACGGGCTGGCTGGCACCGGCACCCGCATGGTGACTACCGACGCCAGTGGCACCCTGGTGGCTCAAGCTCTGCCCACCGACGCGCAGACGCTGAGCCTAAGTGGCCAGGGCCTGAGCATCAGCGGTGGCAATAGCATTACTCTACCCAACGGCGCCGACAACCTGGGCAACCACACGGCCACCCAAAACCTCAACCTCGGCACTTACCAACTCGTGGGCAACGGCGGCAGCACTGGCCTGGGCCTGAGCAGTACGGGCGGCCTGCTGCTGCCGGGCGTCATTCAGCGTGCCGGCGCGCCTATCACCAGCACCTCCGACCTGGGCCTGTACTCGCGCCAGAACGGGGCCTACCTGCGCCTAGTCACCAACAACGCCCCCATACGCTTTTATGCCGACGACGACGCGGGCACCACGCCCACCGTGAGCATCGAAGCCAATGGTTCGGTGGGCATCGGCACGGGCAACGCCCTGCCCCAGAACCGCCTCGACGTGCAAACTACTGCCGGCCGCATCGGCGCTCACGCCTCGGGCCGCCCGCTGTACGTGACCGGCGACTTCAATGAAGCCGCCGGCGGCGCGGAATTTCGCCACTATAACGGCACGCAAGGCGTGGGCATCGGCTATAATTCCCTCTACGCGGCCGGTTCCAACGCCGACCAGAGCCTAAACCTGATGCCCAAAGGTGCGGGCGGGGTGGGCATTGGCACCACCAGCCCGGCAGCCCTGCTCGACGTGAACGGCAGCGAGCTGGTACGGGGCAACCTGAGCTTTGGCGCCGCTACCCGACAGATGATTGGACTGTGGAATACGAATTATGGCATTGGCATTCAAACGGGGACGCAATACTTCCGCTCTGGCGAAGCCTTTGCCTGGTACGTCGGCGGCGCGCACAGCGACAACCAGTTCGACGCCGGTGGTGGTAGCCAGCAGATGATACTTAAAGATGGCCGCCTCGGCATCGGTACGGGTTTCAGCAATGCGGCCCTGCCCAACGGCCCGCTGGAAATTCGCCAAGCCAGCCCCTATCTGGTGGTGCATTCGCCCGGCAACGCCTGGGCCTCCTTTGGGCTGGATGCCGGCGACAACTACAAGCTCAAACTCAACGACGGCCCAGGCTTTAGTGGTACCAATTATATGACCTTCAGCGGTACCAATGTAGGTATTGGTACCACCGCACCCAGTTTTCCGCTGGATGTGCAGCGCGTCGTCACGCCTGGCAACTATAACTATGGCTACCTCAACGGCGGCGGTCAGGTCAACTACGCCACCAACAACACCGGCCCGGTGAGCATCCGCGCCACCGGCCGGGTGCTGGCCACCGAGTTCAACGCCACCTCCGACCGCCGCCTCAAAACCGTCATCGGCCTCAGCGACCGCGCTGCCGACCTGGCCTTGCTCCAGAAAATTCGCATCACCGACTACACTATGCGCGACCGGGCGCAGTACGGCGCCCGGCAGTTCAAAAAAGTCATTGCCCAGGAAGTGGAAGAAATTTTCCCGCAGGCCGTGAGCCAGCACGTCGGTTTCCTGCCCGATGTATACGCCGTGGCCTCAGAGGTGCGGAGCGAAGGCGACTCGCTGCTGGTGCTGATGCTGCCTAATGCGCTGCCGGAAGCCGCGAAAGCGGGCCAGCGCGTGAAGCTAATCGGCGAGCAGAAAGAGCTGACAGCCATCGTGGCCCGCGCCGCCAGTGCTAGCACGCTGGTAGTGCGTGGCGCTAAGGAACTGGCCAGCCAAAAGGTATTCGTCTTCGGCCTGGAGCACGCCGACGTGCGCACTGTGGACTACGAGGCCCTGGCCATGCTCAACGTGAGCGCTACCCAGGAGCTGGCCCGCAAAGTAGCTGCGCTCGAACAGCAAAACGCCGCCCTGCGCCAGCAAACCCAGCAGCAAACCTGCCGCCTCGACGAGCAGCAGGCCGCCCTGCAAACCCTCCAAACCCAGGCCACGGCCGAAACCGCCAGCCTGGCCGAACGCCTCAAGGCCCTGGAAAACCTGCTCGGCACCAAAGCCGAAGCCACCCGTTAATGCATCCTTACTTCCCACCCTCCCCGCTGTATGCAAGAATTTAACATCCTGGCAGCCCCCGCTACCGCCGATACCCTCACCACCCTCAATTGCCCCGTAAACTCCCACAACGAGTGGGACCCGCTGGAGGAAGTCATCGTCGGCAGCCTCGAAGCCGCCATGTTTCCCGACTGGGCCACCATCAACGAAGTGACCGTGCCGCCCGGCGAGTGGAAGGAAATCGAGCGCAAAATCGGCGGCAGCGGCATCCCGTACCCGATTGAAATGGTGAAGGCCGCGATGAAAGACCGCGCCGAGTTCATTCATATCCTCGAAACCGAAGGCGTGCGCGTGCGGCACGTCGACCGGGGTAATTTCCCGCGGCCCTTCGCCACGCCCGACTGGCAGATGTCGTCGGGCTTCTGCGCCGCCAACCCGCGCGACCCCTTCTTGGTCATCGGCAACGAAATCATCGAAACGCCGATGGCCGACCGCGCCCGCTACTTCGAGGCCTTCCCGTACCGCACGCTGTTCAAGGAATACTTCCACGGCGGCGCCAAATGGTCGGCCGCGCCCAAGCCGCAGCTGCTTGATGCGCTGTATGATGCCAACTACACCGTGCCCACCGACGACGAAGCCATGCGCTACCTCGTCACCGAGTTTGAGCCCGTGTTCGACGGCGCCGACTGCGTGCGCTGCGGCCGCGACATCTTCATGCAAATCAGCAACGTGACCAACCGCGCCGGCCTGCTCTGGCTGCAGCGCCATCTCGGCGACGGCTACCGCGTGCACGAAATCCAGAACCGCTCGCCCGAGGCCATCCACATCGACACCACCTTCATGCCCCTGGCCCCCGGCAAGCTCCTCATCAACCCCGACTGGATTGACGTGGACAAATTGCCGCCCATCCTCAAAAGCTGGGACATCCTGGAAGCCCCGCGCCCGCTGCCCAACAAGGACCCGCTCGGCGTAGTGAGCGAGTGGATTAGCATCAACGTGCTGATGCTGGACGAGGAGCGCGTGATTGTGGAAAAAGGCCAGACGCCGCTTATCAAAGCCCTCAAGGACTGGGGCTTCAAGCCCATTCCCTGTTCCTTCGATGCCTATTTCCCCTTCATGGGCGCCTTCCACTGCGCCACGCTCGACGTGCGCCGCCGCGGTACCTTGCAAAGCTATTTTTAACCTTTCAGCTTTTCCGCGTGCAGTTCCGCTATTTGTACCTGGCCCTGACCATTGTGTTTGACTCGCTGGGTATTGCCTTCCTCAACAAAGCCGAGGGCACCACCCACCTGCGGTTTCTGGCCTTGGGCCTGCTGCTGCTGAATATGGGCCTGGTGTCGCTGTCGTACACCCTGAAATATATGGACGTCACCATTGCCAATACCACCTTTGCCGGGGTGAGCAGCGTGCTCATTGCGGCCATCGGTTACTATTGGTTTGGCGAGCGGTACAGCATGTTTCAATACTGCTGCCTGGCACTGGTGCTGTTTGGGCTGGCTGGCCTGCACCTCACGGGCGTGAGCAAGTAGCCGAATTCCGACCGCCCACGCGGGGCACTGGCCGGACAATTCCGCCTGTGCCCCGCGTGGGCGTTTTCTTTGCACCATGACCACTGCCCACCGCGTTACCGACCTGCGCGACCTCGACGCCGCCTTCACCATCCGCGAGCAAGTGTTCGTGGGCGAGCAAGGCGTACCCCTCGACCTCGAATACGACGAGCACGACCGCCGCGACGCCCGCCACTACCTCGCCCGCCTCGCCGACGGCACCCCCGCCGGGGCCGCCCGCTGGCGCGAAACCGACAAAGGCATCAAGTTGGAGCGCTTCGCCGTGCTGCCCGAGCACCGCAACCAACAGGTGGGAGCCGCCCTGCTGCAAGCCGTGCTCCGCGATGTGCTCCAAGAGTTTCCGGCCGCGCCGGTGTACCTGAATGCCCAGGTAGGCGCCGTGCGCTTCTACGAGCGCCACGGTTTTCACAAGGTGGGGGAGATGTTCGTGGAGGCTGATATCCAGCACTACAAGATGGTGCTGGGGTAACGATTACCCCAGTAGCGCCGGTCGCTGCGTCACCTCGTGGTAGCAAATGTGGTCGGGGCTGAAGTAGTGCAGCACCATGCTTTTGCGCGTCAGAGCCTTGTTGGTGTGCGCCTCGCCGCCGTGCAGCAGGTTGGCGTGCCAGATGAAGATGTCGCCCTTGCGGGCCAGGAAAATCTGCTTCTGCAAGCCTAGCGCCTGCACCCGCGACTCGATAAAGGCTTCGTATTCTGAATAATCCTTGGCCCCGATGAGCAGAGCGTTGCCCTCGTTGTCGTAGTCGGCATTGAGGTAGTAGGGCAGCTGGTGGCTGCCGGGGAAGTAGTGCAACGGCCCGTTTTCCAATGTAATATCATCCAGCGCCACCCAGGCGGCGATGAGGCCGCCCAGCGGGTAGGTGCTCATGTGAATGCTGTCGGAATGCGTGTGCTGCTCGCTGCCGCTCAGGAAATTGATGCTCTGAAACAGCCGCGCCTCGTGCCCCAGCAGCGCCGACAGCAACTCTAGCAGCTGCGGGTCCTGCGCCGCCTGCCGCAACGTTTCCGAATGCCGGAAAGCAAACATCAGCTTGTTGCGGTACTTAAACTTCACCTCGCCCGAGCTCAGCAGCCGCTCCACTTCCGCATTCATTGCCGCCACCCGCTCGGCCGGGAAAAAGCCCGGCAGCACCGCAAAGCCATTATCCTCAAACGCCAGCAAACTAGTCTGGGCCGCCGCGGGCAGCACAGCAAAGGCCTCGCTTTGCACCAGGCGGGCGGGCAGTGCCGGGACGTTGCCGGCGGGCGTGGCCGGCAGGTTCCGGAAGTCGCGGCTCGAAATGGGGGAGAAATACGACTTGTTCAGTCCTAGTTTTTTGTATAATACCGCATTGTGAATCAGGCGGCGACGCTGGAAAATGTTGTAGAGGGCGTAGGCGGGCTTGAGGCGGCGGAGAAAGCTCATCGGCAGTGTAAACGAGGAATAACTACGAAGTTAGGGCCTCCCTAAGAAAGAACATGCTGCGCCCTCTGCGCCAACACTGCGCCTTCTGCGGGAGGCCACAGTAGAATTTAAGAAATCCTAAACCGCTCAATCCAAAAAAATCCTCCTATCTTCCGGGCCTAGAAATAGCTTCCTTTCCAAAGCGTTTCACCTTCTACCCCGTTGCCAGATGATTACCTGGGCAACTTACCCCTTCGTGCGCTATACTTCGGCGCTCATTGGGGGCATCGTCACCTACCTCTATTGGGGTGACGCCTGGCCGGATATCTGGCCCTACGCCGCCTTGTTTGCCCTGCTGGCCGTCCCCTTGCTATGGTGGGCTGCCCGGCAGAGCCGGCCCGCCTATGCCGACCTTGTGGGCGTGGGCACGCTGCTCCTGTTGGTGGTGCTGGGCGCGGCCATCACCCAGCGCAGCATTGCGGCCCGGCGCGCCGACCATCTGTTCCGCTACGGGACTAGAATAGAGGCCTATAAAGCCGTGGTGGACGAGGCCACCGTAGTGCGCGCCAAGACCTTCGCCACCACGATAGATGTGGAACAGGTGCGCGTGGCCGGCCGTTGGCACTCCGCCACCGGCAAGGTGCGCATTTCCCTGCCGCGCGACTCGGGCGTGGCCGAGCCGCGCTACGGCCAAATCTGGCTGATTCGTGGTCACCCCGACCCCAGCAAGCCGCCCCTCAACCCGGGCGAGTTTGACTACCGGCGCTACCTCGAGTACCGACAGGTGTACCACCAGCAATACGTGCACCCCGACCAGTACCACATTCTGGGCGTGGCGCCAAACAATGTGTTCATCGCCATTGGTATGCGCAGCTCGGCGGTGCTCGATGGGGTTTTTCGCCACTACATCAGGGAGCAGCGGGAGTATGCCATTGCCTCGGCGCTGGTACTGGGCAAGCAGGATGAAGTGGACCACGAAACCAAGCAGGCCTACACTGCCACCGGCACCACGCATATCATGGCCGTGTCGGGGCTGCAGGTGGGGCTACTCTTCACGGCCATGACCTGGCTGCTGCAGCGGCTGTTTGGCCGCGCGCGCAACTTTCACCGCTGGGGCCCACTGCTGGGTCTAGCCGTCATCTGGAGCTACGCGGTGCTCACGGGCCTGTCGGCCTCGGTGATGCGGGCCACGGTCATGTTCACGCTCATCACCTTTGGGCAGATGAGCGAGCGGCAAACCAACATCTTCAACACCCTGGCCTGCGCGGCGTTCCTGCTCCTGCTGTGGAATCCGTTCTACCTCACTGACGTAGGCTTTCAGCTCTCGTTTCTGGCCGTGTTGAGCATCGTGTATCTGCAACCCAAAATCGTGGCCTGGCTGAACGTAAAGGCGTGGTTCGGGGCGCGGCGGCGGCCCTGGCAGCCCCGGCCGCTGCAGTGGTGGTGGCGGGCCAATGGCTGGTTATGGGACTTCGTGTGGCAGGCCACAGCGCTGTCGCTGGCGGCACAGGTGGCCACTTGCTCGCTCAGCTTGTACTACTTCCACCAGTTTCCGCTGAGCTTTTTGTTTGCCAACCTCATTGCCGTACCCATCTCTACCATTGCTGTGTACGTAGGGCTAGTGCTGTTGCTAGCCTGGGGGCTAACTACGGCGGTGGCCACACTGCTGCCCGCCGCTGTAGGAGCGGTGCTCGACTGGCTGCCGCGCGCCATTGCCTGGCTTTTTGAATGGATGGTCTGGTGTTTCAACTCCGTCATTTTCTGGATAAGCAGCACGTTCGACAGCTGGGTAATCCGCGAAATCCACGTCTCGGCCCTGCAAACAGCGCTGATTTTCGGCCTCATCGGCACCTTTCTGGTGTGGACCGGTACCAAGCGCCTGGCCTGGATGCGCTGGCTGACGGTGCTGGCAGCCTGCTACGGCGGCAGCCGGGTGCTGGAGGCCCGGCAAGTAGCTAAAGAAGAAGAATTCATCGTGTACAGCATCCCGCGCCGCTCGGCCATCGGCTTCTGGCAGGGCGCGGCGGCCGAGTTTATTACGCCTGACAGCATCCCGCTCAACGAAACCGAGCGCACTTACCGCCTGCTGCCGGGCATCATTCAGCGGCAGGCGCGACGCACGCGCTACTGCCCCGGCTGGCTGGGCTGCACCGTGCCCGTGCGCCGCCTCGCCGATGCCGACAGTGCGAATGAAAAGCTCTGGCAAAAGCCCGGCCCGGTGGTGCTGGCGCAGTGGCGCGGCCTGCGCCTCGGCTTCGTTTCGAATAGTATTTCCTCGGCCACGCAGCCCACGCCGCTCGATGTGCTGGTGCTGCGCCGCAACGCCCGCGTTAAGCCCGAAACCATTGCGGCCGTATTTGGGCCGCGGGTGCGCGTGGTATTTGACTCGTCTTGCAAAATCTGGTACGTGGCCCGGCTCGATTCGGCATTGAAGGCGAACGGGTTACGCACCTGGGACGTGACCGAGCGCGGGGCCTTCCGGCTGCGGCCGGGCAACCCCGACCACGAATCAGACCGAATAGGGCAGCAGGGCGCCTTGGCCGCGTCTGGCCGAGCGTTGGACGATGCGGCAGCGGCGTCGGGCGAACAAATCAGTCCGCCGGCCGCAAATTTGCGTTAATTGCCTACGCTCCGATGCCACCATTTTCCCCCGGCGGGCATCATTTCCTTACCATCCGTCCGTTTCTGCTTCTATGGAAAACCTGCTGACTCCCGAACTCGAAGCCCTGCGCTACATCCGATACGCCTGCGAAAACCGCGTCGGCTACGTCACCCTCAACCGCCCCGACAAGCGCAACGCCCTGAATGCCGACGTGGTAACGGAACTGAAACAGGCCTTCGAATACGCCGAAAACGACGCCAACTGCAAAGTCATCGTGCTGCGCGCCGCGGGCGACGTATTCTGCGCCGGCGCCGACCTGGGTTACATCCAGGAGCTGCAAAACTTTGGCTACACCGACAACCTGGAGGACTCGACGCACCTCATGCAGCTCTTCCACCAGATTTATACCCTCAAAAAAGTCGTCATCGGCCAGGTGCAGGGCCACGCCCTGGCGGGCGGCTGCGGCCTGGCCGCCATCTGCGACATCTCTTTCGCCGTGCCCGAGGCCAAATTCGGCTACACCGAAGTGAAAATCGGCTTCCTGCCGGCCATCGTCAGCGTGTTCCTCATCCGCAAGATAGGGGAGGCCCGCACCAAGCAGCTGCTGCTCAGCGGCGACGTGGTGCCCGCCCAAACCGCCCTCGACATGGGCCTCATCACTTTCCTCAGTACCAAGGAGGGGCTGGCCGCCACCGTGCAGGCTTACGCCGAACGCCTCTGCCGCGAAAACTCGGGCCAGAGCATGGAGGTGACTAAGGAAATGCTGGCCCGCCTGCCCGAAATGCCCCTCGAAGACGGCCTCCGCTACGCCGCCCAAAGCAACGCCGAAGCCCGCGGCTCGGAAGATTGCCGCCGGGGCATCAGCGCGTTTTTGAACAAGGAGAAGATTAGCTGGTAACGCAGTTAGTGCGTTAAAAAAGAACGTCATCCTGAGCGCCGCAGGCGCGAAAGGACCTCACCCGCGCCGGTCGCGGCAGTAACTTCAATCATTCGATGGTCGTTCTGTCTTGGTCGTGCAGCGAAGCGGGCGAGGTCCTTTCGCCGCTGCGCGGCTCAGGATGACGGTCTTTATTTTTGTTCCACTACTCAGCCCAACATGCCCATCCTCGCCGCCCTCAGCATCACTCTGGCCACCTTCGCCTTCATGGAGTTCTGGGCCTGGTTTATGCACAAATATGTGCAGCACGGGCCCTTGTGGGTGCTGCACCGCTCGCATCACATCCGCCCCAGCCCGCGGCCCTTTGAGCGCAACGACTGGTTTTTTGTGATTTACGGTGCCCTATCGGCCGTGCTGTTCATCACCGGCGATAATGGCGCCCGCTGGTGGTTTTGGGTGGGCGTGGGCATCGCGGCCTACGGCACGGTGTATTTTTTTGTGCATGATGTGCTGATTCACGGCCGTTTGCGCTTCTGGAAAAAATCGGATAATGCCTACCTACGGGCCCTCAACATGGCCCACAAGATGCACCACAAAACCCAGGGCCGCGACCACTCGGTAGAGTTTGGCCTGCTGTGGGTGTCGCCCAAATACCTGGCCCTGGCCCGGCAGCAGTTGCGCGAGCGCAAAACCGCCGCCGCAAACAACTAAAGGGGGTTTGGACTTTAGGCGCTACTTCCTAACCAACCCCATTTAAACCGTGTCCTGCTATTCCATCAGCGAGCTGGAACAGCTTTCCGGCATCAAGGCGCACACCATCCGCATGTGGGAGCAGCGCTACGGCGTGCTGCGCCCGGTGCGCTCGGCCACCAACATCCGCAAATACTGCGACGACGACCTGCGCCGCCTGCTCAACGTGGCCACGCTTTGCGGACGGGGGCAGCGCATCTCGCAGGTAGCCAGTCTGTCGGATGAGGAATTGACGGCCTCCGTGCGCGCCGGCTGCCACTCGGCCAACTGCGACTACAATGAGCAGGTGAATATGCTGCTCACCGCCCTGCTGGCCTTCGACGAGCCGCGCCTGCACTACCTGCTGAGTAAAAAGACCAAGCGCCTGGGCTTCGAGGCGATGATGCTGCACGTCGTGCATCCTTTGCTGCAACGTATTGGCACGCTGTGGCTCACGCGGGCTATCAGCTCGGCCCACGAGCACCTGCTGCTGCACCTGCTGCGCCAGAAGGTGCTGGCTGCCACCGAGGCCCTGCCCGCCGTGCCCGCCACTGCCGATACCCGCCGCTGGCTGCTCTTTCTGCCCGCCCTCGAAATGCACGAGCTGGCCCTGCTGCTGATGAACTACGTGCTGCGTGCCCGCGGCCAGCACACCCTCTACCTGGGCCAGAACATGCCCACCGCCGAGCTCACCGAAGTATGCGAAGCGTATGGCCCCGACGTGCTCGTGACCGTGCTCACCTCGCAGCCCGAGCGGGCGCGGGTGGCCGCCCTCGCCCAGGAGCTCACCGCCCTGTGCCCTGACAAGCAGCTGGTGCTCTACGGCCCGCTCACGCGCCAGGAAGGTCTGCAGTTGCCCGACAATTGCACCGTGCCGCTGACGATGGTCGATTTTATCGGCTTGGTCGAAAAATCGGCCGTCGAAGTGTAGCGACGCGACCCCTCGCGTCTCTTCGGCTGCGCCGATAGGGAAATCGTTCGGGCATCGTTCAACGCCGAGACGCGAAGGGTCGCGTCGCTACATCGCCTCTTGTTGAACAATAGCCGAGAAGCGGCGACACGTTGGTAGAAAAAAAGATTTTTTGCCAGACCAGCGCCGCGCCGCGGCGGCACTCACGCCTGCGGAGTGCCGCCGCGGCGCGGCGCTGGCCGCTTCCGGAATTGGGTTTTAACTACTAACCTGCCGCCGCTTTGCGGCTTTTTTATAACGTGTCTAAATTTGTGTTTGACCTTGTTTTATAATCATTTAAAGAGTGTTTTGCCGGGCCTGCAACCACCCCCACCATCCCACAACATAATTTATTCATGCAGCCTTCCGGGTTCCGTGGCGTACCTTGTCGCGCCAACCAGAAAGAAATGGCCTGCCCGAAAAAAAGTATTGCGGTAGGTACACGAATTCCGATTCGGCGCGTATATTTGTTTAACAATCTGCCACGAAAAGCTAAACAACATGACTTCGCTCGAATTCACCTCGCAAGTGCAGAAAATCTCCCTCACCCTGCGGCCCGCGGCCATGAACCTGACCCGCGACGCCGACGACGCGAAGGATTTAGTGCAGGAAACCCTCTTGAAAGCCCTCCTGAACAAAGACAAGTTCAAGGCCGGCACCAACCTCAAGGCGTGGCTGTACACTATCATGCGCAACACGTTTATCAACAACTACAACAAGATAACGAAGCGCAGCTCGAACATCGACAGCACCGAGTATTTCCAGTACTTCAACACCGACCAGAACTACATCACCCACAACGGCGCTACCAGCGACTTTGTGGTGCGCGACATCAACGAGGCCATTGCCGGCCTCGGCACCGATTACCGCACGCCGTTCATGATGTACTACATCGGCTACAAGTACCTCGAGATTGCCGAGAAGCTGCAAATCCCCATCGGCACCGTCAAAAACCGCATCCATATTGCCCGCAAGGAGCTCAAAGCCCAGCTGCAGGTGTATGCCCCGGTAGGCGCCGACGCGGTGCCCGAAGCGCTGGAAGACTAAGCGCCGATTGCTAAGAAGCTGCTTGAGTTAAATTTCAGCCTGTCAGAACGTTGTAGAGACGCAGAATATTGCGTCTCTACAACGTTCTGGCTAACTCAAACAGCCCCTATTACACGCAAAACGCCCGCTACCATTCCGGTAGCGGGCGTTTTGCGTGTAATAGGTATTACCGGCCTTAGGGCCGCTGCAGGCGCAGCACCTGCTGCGCGGTGCCCTGCCGCACCAGCAGGTAGCTCAGGCCGCTGGCCGTGGCGGGTAGCGCGGGCAGGGCCACTTGCTGCTCGCCGGCGGTGGCCGTCAGGGTGTAGTGGAGCAGCTCGCGGCCCAGCCCATCGAAGAGGGTGCAGGTAACCGGGCCGGCGGTGGCCGTTGAGAGCTGCAGGGTGGAGGCTGCGGTGAGCGGATTGGGGTACACCTGGGCGCGGAAGGAGGCTTTTTCGTCGGCCTGCACCACCCGCACCGGCGAGTAGTGCGTGTTGCCATCCACATCGACCTGGGCCAGGCGGTAGTAGCGCAGGGCGGGGCGGGTGGTGGCGTCGAGGTATTGGTACTGCCGGGGCTGGGCGGTGGTGCCGGCCCCGGCCACCTTGCCCAGAGCCGTGAACTCGCGGCCGTCGGCGCTGCGCTCAACGCGGAAGTATTCGCAATTGATTTCCTGGGCGGTGGCCCAGCTCAGGCGGGTGCCCGTGGCCGTGGCCCGCGCCTCAAACCAGCTCAGTTTCACGGGAAGAGGGCCGTTTACATTGACGCGGGCAGCCTCGGTGGCCGAGCAGCTGCCGGTGGCGGCCGTGACGTAGTACGTGGTGCCGGACTCCGGTGCCGCCGTGAAGGAGGCCGCCGAGCCCACGATGGGACCGTTGGTGCTGCCACTGCGCCAGCTGTAGGTGGCATTCGACAGGTTGCTGCTGGCTACCAGCGTCACCGACTGGCCTTTATCGATGGTTGACTCGGGCTGATTGACGCTGACGGTGGAGGCCACCACCGCCACAGGCACCTCGGCGTAGCTGGTGTTGGTGCAGCCCGAGGGGTTGTTGGAGGTGACGCGGTAGGTGAGGGTGCCCGTGCTGCCGGGCGTGACCGTGATGCTGGCGCCGCTGCCCACCGCACTACCGCCCTGCGACCAGGTGAAGGTGGTGCCGGGCTCACTGCTGGTGGCCGTCAGGGTTACCTGCCCGGTGGGGCACACGGTGGTCAGGTTGCTGCTGGCCGTGAGGGTGGGCACGGTCACGGTGATTTGCTGCGAGGTGGTGGTGCCGCAGGCCGTGGCGGTGGTCACGGTGTAGGTGGTGGTGGCGGAGGGCGTGCGCGAGAGGGTCGTGGTATTCACGCCGTTTACCACGGTGCCGGTGGTGGTGACGCTGGTCATGCCCGGGGCCGTCCAGGTGTAGCTGCCCGAGGTCGAGCCGGTGGCAGTCAGCGTTACGGCGTTGCCCTGGCATACTTTCAGCAGGCTGGCGTTCAGGCTTAGCGTGGGGGCCAGGGCCAGGGTGAGGGTGCTGCTTTTGGCGTTGCTGCACGCCACGGTGGTGGCAATGGTGTAGGTGATTTGGGCGGTGGAAGCGGGCAGCGTGTAGGTATACACCGCGTTGGACGTGGTCGAGCGCAGCGGCACCAGCACCGTCGTCACGCCACCCACGACGTAGGAAATCTGCAGGGTACCGTCGTCGTTGGGCGAAAACGTGAGCTGCGTACTGCCCGTGGTGCCGGGGCAGAAGCTTGCACTGGAGTTATTCTGCCCAAAGTTGTAGTGGGTAGTGCGGATGCCGCCGGTGGCCGTCCGGTCAGGGTAGCTCACGTCGAACTGCCCCGAACAGGCCGCGTAACTCGCCAGCGGCAGACAGCCCAACAGCAATAAGGTAACAAACGAGAAGAAGTGTTTCATAGTAACAAAAGAAGAGAGTGAATATAAATTGCAGAACAGCAAACTACTGTAAAATTACTACGCGAGTAGTAAATATGCTAGGCCGCGGCGGGCAGGGAGTGTATTTTTTTGTTGTAGGTAAGGCATTGGCAGGATGTAAGGTATGCGGCTCATGTTTTAAAAATGATGAGCTATAATGCAGATTCGGGCGGTTGTGGCAAGCAGTACTGTCGCTTCGAATAGTCCTACGTTTCGGGTTAACGACCGGATTTTCTCCGATTTGATTTTTTTTAGGCATTGCCCACTTGGCGGTGGCCTTCCTAGCTGGCAGGCAACCTTTGGGCGCGGAGGGCCGAGATGCTTGGGGAGGCCGTCGGGACTACCTGCCCCAACGACTTCTACTGCCGTTCATCTTGCCCTAAGCTCCGCTTTTATGCTGCTGAAAAACCTTGTCCTCAGTGCTGGAATGCTGCTGCTGCTGCTGGCGGCCCCGGCCCGGGCCCAGCAGTTCGACTGGGTGCGCACCGAGCCGGTGAGCATGACCTTTAACAGCCAGCTCACGCGCTACCCCGCGGCGGCCGACCCGGCCGGCAACGTGGCCGTGGCGGGCTTCGAGGCCAACCGCAGCGCCGCCACCAACGGCGTGATGCTCGGCGATATGGCCCTGGTGGGCTATTCGCCAACGGGTGCCGTGCGCTTCCGGCGGAGCCTGACGGGGGGCAATGCGGCCATTACGCACCTGCGCTACGCCTCGGCGGGCGGCCTGCTGGCGCTGGGTGTGTTCAAAGACTCGGTGCGGCTGGGGCCGGGCGCGGTGCTGCGCCGCAGCACCCCCGGCACCGACAAGCTGCCGTTTCTGGCCAGCTTCGATGCCGCCGGGGCGCCGCAGTGGTACGTGAGCCTGCCGCAGCTGCTAAGCACCACCATCACCGACTGCCACGCCCTGAGCACCGATGCGGCGGGCAACATCTACCTGGCCGTCAGCTACGCCGGCGGGGCCGATGCCGTGCTGCGCTACAACCCGCTGGCTGCCGCGCCGCCCACCGAATTGCTGCGCCAGACCAACGCTGGCTATGTCAGCGGTTTCAGCCGGGCCGCCAACGGCGACTTCTACCTCACCGGGTCCTGCCCCGATGCTAACGCCAGCTTCGGCGGCGTGGCGGCGGCGCGGCCCTACCAATACTCACTCTACCTGGCCCGCTACTCGGCCAGCGGGCGGCTGCGCTGGGTGCGCTTTATGGAAGACATCACCTGCGCCCAGCCCCAGGTGGCCCCCGACGAGCACGGCGGGGTGTATTTCGCGGTGGGTTTGCTGCGCGGCGGCATGCAGATGGGCCCGTTCCAGACCACCACCCCGGCCCAGAGCAACGAGCTGCTGCTGGCCCGGCTCGACACGGCCGGCACCTGGCAGTGGCTGCGCCAGCCCCCGGCCAGCAGCGGCACAGCCTTCGGGGTGGCCACGGTGGCCGAGGCCCCCAGCCTGGTGGCCGATGCGCAGGGCAACGCCGCCCTGGCCGCCACCTTCCGGGGCAGCATTGCCTGGCCCACCGGCCCCACCACCTCGCTGGGCAACGGCACCCGCACCGATGCGCTGGTGCTCAGCTACGACCCCGCCGGCACCCTGCGCTGGGTGCGCCCCGGCGGCGGCCTGCTTATGGAAACGGCCCACGGCCTGGCCCACGCCCCCGGCGGCGAGCTGTTCCTGACGGGTTTCTCGACCAGCGGCCCGCTCACGTTTGGGACGGCCCAGGGCGGCCCGGCCACGGCGGCCAACCAGTTTTTTGTGGCCCGACTGGCTGCGCTGCCCACCGCCACCCGCGCCGGCCAGCCCGGCCGCTGGCAGCTGGCCCCCAACCCCGCCGGGCCCGCTACCCGCCTGCGCTTCGCGCCCGGCGCCGCCCTGCCCCCGGCCGTGGTGCTAAGCAACGCCCTGGGCCAGCCGCTGCGCACGCTGCCCATCACCGGCCCCGAAACCACTATTACTACTGCCGGCCTCGCGCCGGGACTCTACTGGCTGCGCGCCACGGCTGGCACCGTGCGCTACCAGGCGCGGCTGGTGGTGGAGTAAGGCCACGATGTGCTCATTAAAAAACCCGCTGCTGAAAGGCGGCGGGCTTTTCTAGGGTAAAGGCTAGGGTGTATAATGTAGAGACGCAATATTTTGCGTCTCGTCGTCCGCGCCATGCGAATCTTTCAGGTGTCGTTCAACGACGAGACGCAAAATATTGCGTCTCTACTACAACCGGTTTCCTGATGCGGCCGGTTATCGGTCCCGGCCGGCCGCTTAGCGCAGGTGCTTGCGCACCCGGCGCTGCCAGCGGGCCGGCAACTGGTGCGTGCGCTCGTAGCTGGCAATAACCTTGGCCTCGTGCCGGGGACTATAAGCAATGAGCTGCTGCACGCCCACGCCCGCCACCGGGGCCAGGGCCACGCCCCAGAGCAGTGCATAGCCGCCCATCCCGAACTGCAGGAGCGGCCCGCTGCCCCCGATGTTGCCGTAGCCGCCCCCGCCGCTGCTGCCCTTGCTTTCGTTGTTCTCGCTGATGGTCGACACGCCGGCCAGCACCAGGTCGGCGGCAATGGCGCCGCTCACCAGGTAGCCCCCGTTGCGCCGCCGCCGCTTAAATAGCTGGTGCAGCGCCTTCACCGTATCGGCGGCGGTGCGGGCGGTGGGCGGGGCCAGCACTGCCACGGGCGCCGGCAGGCTAGCTGGGGTGGTTTGGGCCACTACGGGGCCGCTGAGCAGGCACAGGAGAAAAGCAAGGCAACGCATGGGGGGTAGGAGTGAAGGGGTGAATGATGCTGCGAAGTACGCGCCGCCGCCGGCCGCCGGCAAATCTGCGCCGGCGGGCGTAATGTCCTTTTTTGGTCTGTCGAAACGGATGGTAAACGTTGGTTTATGAGTGCTTTGGATTGAGTTGGTCGATGGCAGTGCGTGGATTTAAAAGTCTGCCAGGTGCGTGATTATACTTGCTGCCGTTGGCCAGTCTGCCCCTGATGGGGCTTCGACCACTACCAACGGTGCCCCGCCGGGCCATCCGCTGCCGGCAACAAGCCAAAAGGCCCCGCCCGAAAAGTCGGGCGGGGCCTTGGTGCTATTCCCATCGGCGGCTAAGCAGACGGAGCTGCTTACAACTCCGCCCGGCGGGCCGTTGTACGCTTCCCCATTCGGCAAGCCAGTCGTTAGTAGAGGTTAAGCTGCTTGTTTAAATTCGAGTGGGGTCATAAAA
>NZ_JAUQSY010000001.1 GCF_030580865.1 Hymenobacter aranciens
GCGCGGCGCTGGCCAGCCGTAGCGCGGGGCCGGCGGCCGGGCCGGGCGCGGGCAGTTGCCGCAGCAGCGGAGCCAGGACCTCGGCGGTGGCGGGGCTGAGGCCGCGCCGCCCGGTTTCGAGGTGGCCGGCGCTGGCTTCGCTCAGGCCCAGCCAGGCGGCCAGCTCCTGCTGGCTCAGGCCGAAGTGCTGGCGCACGGCGGCAGCGGCGGTGTCGGAAGGGAGGGCCGGGCGGGGCATGGGTGTAGGGTATTTGGCGCAAGATACAGCAATAGCCTACAGATGGTGTAGTTTATCACTCCCTTTTGCACCAAATACCCTACAACGTTTTCTGCAGAAAGTTGAGTTTATCAATAGAAGTCAAACCCAAACAGACCGCCGCCGTCATCGTCCGTTAGTTTTGGCTCAACAATGTATTGCTCCAATGGTAGTTCAGTTGAGCGGTTTTGAGGAACTGGTATTTGGTCGGAATTCAGGGTAATAATGTATTGAAAACCGATTTTTTTAGCAAGCCCAGCCCCATAGGCCCATGCTTTCTCATTCTGTCGCTCATCAACCGGGTCAAATAGGTGACTGTCGTGTACCAAAAAGCCTGGAGTCATTCCACGCTTCCCGGCCACGCGCATCAGCATCATATCGAAGCAGAACACCTGCATGCTATTTACGCCGCGGCTGTTTTGTCCCTGAATGGTAATGTCGAACTTCGGCCCAGATTCTGTCGCATAAATGGATAGATTACCGAAATCATTGTATAGGGCCTCCGACGCCTCTTCAAAAGCTAGTACGGCTTCTGCGATTACTGATTGATTTTCCCTTAAATCCCTTTGCAGACGTAAAAACAACTGTCCCTGCTTGATTTTGAGTTCAGCTACCTGCTGGGCCGCATTTTCAAGCAGTTTCTGGTTTTGTTTCAGGCTTTCTACGACGGCGACAGCCTTCCCTAACTGAATTTGGAGTTGAGTGTGATGCTCCAAAGCACCGTGAGTATGCAGCAGTTGCATAATCTGGCTCCGCTGACCATCAAGCGTGCTAATTTCCTGTTTGTTCTTTTCAACCTTAGTTTCCGCCTCCGATAGCTCATCCTCCAGGTAGAGCCGGCGGTTACGCACAATGGATTCATGAAAGCGCCGTACTTCGTCGTAACGCGTTCTGACGATGGTGGGCAATACTAACCCTACTTCTGCATACAGGCGTTCAAGGTCCGAAACTTCCGGTGGGGTCTCGGACTGTAGCGACTGCCGCAACTCATCGGCATAGTAACGGCTTTGGGCGGCCTCGTCGGCGAGTTCATTGATACGGCGAGTTAGGTTGTTGGCTTCCCGCTCCCGCTCTGCGTAATCCTGCAGAACGCGAAACTCCGCAATGGCCTTACTTAGCCGGTCTACTTCTTTTTGGGCAAGCGTGAGTTGGGTAAAAATCTGCTTGGGGTCGCCGACCACGTTTTTCAAGCCTCCATCCCGGGCTACCTTTTGTAGTTTCTGAGCTGCCGCTATTTCCTGCCGCAGTTGCTCGCGCTCCTGACTTATTTTCCAGTCCAGTCCCAACAAGTAGGAAAGTCCTACCCGCACGTCGGCTGGCTGCTGTTGGTAAGCCTGCTTGGTAGGCTCGGCTAATCCTCCGTTCTCAGCCCGCCGCACAAAATAGCTAAACAGTTGGCCGAATGTTGGTCCATAAACTCCCAGATTTTCCTCAAGCCCAAACATTGCCAGACCAAGTATGCCGCGCCATTTATCATGGGCCAGCTTAGCAGTGCCTTTGCCTTGTAGCGGGTCGATTGGCCAAGCAGCCGTTGAGCCAGTTAGCAACTCAATATCCAGCCACCGGAAGGATGCACCACTTCTGCTTACGCGCAATAAGGCTCCTTTAAGGTCGAACTCTATCGAAAAGGTATAAGCTTCTAGTGCTGGTTTGCGAAAAAGAGAGTTTGTTTCACCTTCTTTGCCAAAGAGAAAATGAATGAGCTGAAGCAGGCTGGACTTGCCGGACTTGTTGCGAGTTTGCCCATCATTGGATTGGGCCAGCTTATCAGAGACAATAATATTCAGCCCCGGCCGTAGTTCGACTGGTTTAAAGGTGGGCAGGTCGCTGGTAATGCGGTGAATCACGAGGCTTTTCTGACAATCCGATTGCCATCTAAGGTTATGGTTCCGATACTGGCCAGCAGGTCGAGGGACAGTACAAACCAATCGAATGAAACGGGAGAGGTGTTGGTAGGGCGGGCCCTGAACTCTTCCCACAACACGGAAATCGTTTTGGGCCGCGCCAGCAAGCCGAGCAGTTGGCCACCGATGGTAAGCAACGCCCGGTCTTCTGGTAGATGTTTGGAGGGAAGAATCATGGCTACTCGTTGAACGTGTGGGCTGCCTCGAAGATGTCACAAGTTTGAAAGAAGTGCGCTAGTACGGCGATAGACACGTCGGGCGAATGCTTGCGGTGGGCTGATACGAACTCCAATAATGCAGCAAAAATTTCGTCCGGGTCCATCCGCGAAGCTTTCAGCCAGAGGTATTCCGCCCGTAAAGTTG
The DNA here is from genome assembly GCF_030580865.1 of Hymenobacter aranciens. GTDB lineage: Bacteria > Bacteroidota > Bacteroidia > Cytophagales > Hymenobacteraceae > Hymenobacter > Hymenobacter aranciens. The sequence continues at coordinate 2,524 of NZ_JAUQSY010000001.1, forward strand.
CGGCTACTTTCTGGCCAAGCTCCGGGTCAAAAGCATAGTTTGCCAAGAACCTTGCAATTCGTTCGGTCGCGCTATAGCCCCATAGAATAAGCCGGCGGTTGCCCTTGCTTAGGCCATTTGCGTCGAGCTTTCCATAGTCTACTTCGCTAATCGGCTCAGTTACCTCTGGTAAGATGCGTGCTACCTGCTCTAATGTAACTCGAATTTCGTCAATATTAATCTGAGAAGGCGCGGGTGCCACAAAGGCTGGCCCTAGCACTAGCGCAATGTCCTCGTCACGCAACGAGAAGACAATTTCTCGCAAATCGTACGGCGTGAACTGGACAAGTTGCTTTCCAGCATGACTTTGTTCCAACTCTAGGAATACATCTAACACATGAGGTGGAACCCCTTTCCAAGCGTTATGCACAAACGTCCATTTGGTAAAGTGCTCGTTCCAATGGTGAACAGCCCCCGCAAAATCTTCTCTGATTTTACGGACAGTTTCTGCAGCCTGCATCTCTGCAGGAGCATATACTTGGAATAATTCTTTAGTCGAGATGATGTAACCGTCATTCTTTCGGTCACCTGTTCTTCCCCACGGCCGCACCCGCACGAAATCACCACCGTGCGCCAACTGCATAATATCCGAGAAAAAGTCCTGGAATTCATCACCTCGTTTTTCGTGAATCAGATTCCTAAACATTAGCTCATAATAGGCACGGGTAGAAGAGTGCATAACAGATAGAGAGTAGTGATGAGGGCTTTCAGGCTTGAGTAGCTAGGTTGGGCTAATTAGCTCAAAAGTACAGACATTTGGCAGATGCTACTGGCACTTTCGTACCAATGATGAGTTTTGAATCTATGCGGCAGGCTGAATCCTTATTAAAGGCGACGCCTGTGTAGGCTATTCTGAGAGTTTATAAAAAATACCCTACATCCTGTGTAGGGTATTTTCATTTTATCTTGTTCAAACCCTACCCCCCACCCCGTCCCGCCCACTCCCCCGCGCGCGTCATTCCCGCCCTCCCCGCTCCCTGCCGTAACTTCGGGGCCGTTTTGACTTTCTCCTAACTCCGCCCGATGGCTGCTGTTACCTCTGCTTCTCTCTCCAAGCCTGCGCCGCTGTGGCAGCGGGCCCTGCCGCACGTGCTGGCGGTGCTGTTTTTCGTGGTGCTGGCCTGCGCCTACTTCGCGCCCATCGTGTGGGAAGGCAAGAGCCTGGCTCAGCACGACATCAGCCAGTTTCAGGGCGGCGCCCACGAGGCCCAGGAATACGCCAAGGCCACCGGCAAGGAGGCGCTGTGGAACAACTCCATGTTCAGCGGCATGCCGGCCTACCTCATCAGCCTGCACTTCTCGGGCGACCTCACGCCCTACCTCCAGAAAATCATGACGGTGGGTTTGCCACCAGTAGTGGCCAATCTGTTTTTGGCCTTACTGTGCGGCTACGTGCTGCTGGTGGCGCTGGGCGTGCGCCCGCTGGTGGCCACGGTGGGCGCGGTGGCGCTGGGCTTTTCCAGCTACAACCTCGCCATTCTGCTGGCCGGGCACAACACCAAGAGCTACGCCCTGGCCTACGCCCCGCTGGTGCTGGGCGGCCTGCTGGTCACGTTCCGCCGCAATAAGTGGCTGGGCGCCGCGCTGTTCACCTTCGGCCTAGCCATGAACCTGCGGGCCAACCACATCCAAATTACCTACTACCTCCTGCTGCTGGTGGCCATTTTTGGCGTAGTAGAACTGGTAGCCGCCGTGCGCGCCGGTCAGCTGCCGGCCTTTGCCCAGCGCGTAGCGCTGCTGGCCGTGGGCGGCGCCCTGGCCCTGGGCGTGAGCTTCGGCCGCCTCTACACCACCTACGAATACAGCAAGTACAGCAACCGCTCGCCCTCGGAACTGAAGGCCCTGCCCGCCGCCCCCGGCCAGGCCGCCGCGCCCAGCCAGGCCCAGCAGGACCGCGACTACGCCTTTGCCTACAGCTACGGCATCGGCGAAAGCATGACCTTGCTGGTGCCCAACTTCTACGGCGGTAGCAGCTCGATGCCGCTGGGCACCGATTCGAACCTCGCCAAGGCCGGCCTGCCCACCGAATACCTCGCCCAGATGCCCACCTACTGGGGCGACCAAAGCTACGTGGCCGGCCCGGTGTACCTGGGGGTGGTCATGGGCTTTCTGTTCATCCTGGGCTTGTTCGTGGTGGATAAGCGCACGCGCTACTGGCTGCTGGCCGGCACCATTTTGTCGCTGCTGCTGGCCTGGGGCAAGAACTTCGAAACCTTCAACAACTTGATTTTCGATTACCTGCCCGGCTACCGCAGCTTCCGCGCCGTGAGCATGGGCCTGGTGATTGCGCAGCTGGCCGTGCCGCTGCTGGGCGCCCTGGCTTTGAGCAAGGTGCTGCAAGGCGGAGTTAAAAGTGAAAAGTTAAAAGTACCTGGTTTGCCGGGCAGCACTACAGAAGAAACTTTTAACTCTCAACTTTTAACTAACAAAGTGCTCTACGCCGGGGCGGTAACGACCGGTATTCTCATTCTGGCCTGGGTGCTGAGCTTCGGCTTCGACTTCGCCTCGCCCGTCGATGCCTCGCTGACCAAGAGCGGCTTCACGCCGCAGCTGCTGGGGGCTCTGCGCGCCGACCGCGCCGACTTGCTGCGCAACGACATCTGGCGCGGGCTGTTCTTCGTGGGCGCCGCGCTGGGCGTGCTCTATTTCCACCGCAAGGGCAAGCTGGGCGCCGCCCCGGCCGCTGCCGTCATGGTGGCGCTGGTGCTCATCGACCTCTGGGGCGCCGACAAGCGCTACCTCAACGCCGACAGCTTCCAGCGCGGCACTATCGCCGAGAGCTTCGAGCCCACGCCCGCCGACCAGCAGATTTTGCAGGACAAGGACCTGAGCTACCGCGTGCTCAATACCGGCAACCCCTTCAACGAAGCCCAGACCTCGTACTTCCACAAGAGCATCGGCGGCTACCACGGCGCCAAGCTGCGCCGTTACCAGGACCTTATTGAGCGCCAGATTGCGCAGAACAACCAGCAGGTGCTCAACATGCTCAACACCCGCTACATCGTGTTTGCCAGCCAGCAGCAGGGCCAGCCCGCCCAGGTGCAGCGCAACCCCGAGGCCCTGGGCAACGCCTGGTTTGTGAGCGAAGTGAAAACCGTGCAGAACCCCGACGAGGAAATGGCGGCGCTCGATAAGTTCACCCCCGCCATCACGGCCGTGGTGGATGCCAGCAAGTTCCCCGAGGTGAAGCCCGCCACCTACGACCCGCAGGGCTCCACCATCGCCCTCACCAACTACTCGCCCGACGCCCTCACCTACCGCTGCAACGCGCTGCGCCCCGGCTTCGTGGTGTTCTCCGAAGTGTATTACGCCGCCGGCTGGCAGGCCTTCCTCGACGGTAAGCCGGTGCCCCACGTGCGGGCCAACTTCGTGCTGCGGGCCATGCCCATGCCGGCCGGCGCCCACACGGTGGAGTTTAAGTTTGAGCCCAAGGCATACACCATTGGCAATGGCGTGTCGCTGGCTTCCAGCATCGGGCTGCTGCTGGTAGTGGCGGGCGCAGTGGTATATGGGGTGAGGCGGAAGGAGGCGCTAGCCACCGCTTAAAACCCCGGTCAGTTAAAAGTTAAAAGTGAAGAGTTAGAAGGCAGGACGACCTTTTAAACTCTTCACTTTTAACTTTTAACTTATTTCAGTCGCTGCCGTGTCCCAGTTCCAGGAAATCCTAACCCCTTACCCCAGCCGCCTGCTGCTCTGGCACGACGACAACAAGGCGCGCAAGCTGAAATACAATCTTCAGGCGGCCAGACAGCAGCGCCACGATACGCTACTCACCTTCGGCGGCGCCTACTCCAACCACATTGCCGCCGTGGCCGCCGCCGGCCGCCAGCACGGCCTGCGCACCATCGGCCTCATTCGGGGCGAGGCAACCCAGCCCCTCAACCCCACCCTGGCCCAGGCCGTGGCCGACGGCATGCAGCTGCATTACCTTGACCGCGCCAGCTACCGCCGCCGCGCCGAACCGGATTTTCAAGCCGAATTACTTCAGCAACACGGCCCCGCCTACCTGCTGCCCGAAGGCGGCACCAACGCCCTGGCCCTCCCCGGCTGCGCCGAGCTGGTAGCCGACATCCGCCAGCAAATTCCTGATTTCGATGTGCTGGCGGTGCCCGCAGGCACCGGCGGCACCCTGGCCGGCCTGCTCTGTGGCCTGGGCGAGCAGCAGCAGGCCCTGGGCGTAGCCGCGCTGAAAAATGGCGGCTTCCTGCGCGGTGAAGTGGATGCGCTGACGCAGCAGGCCGTGGGGCAGAAGTTGGAGAATTACACCATCGAAACCGGCTACCACTTCGGCGGCTACGCCCGCCACTCGGCCGATTTGCTGGCGTTTATCCGCGAGTTTCAGGCGCAGCACAGCGTGCTGCTTGACCCGGTTTATACCAGCAAAATGCTGTTTGGGGTGCTGGATTTAATTCGGCAAGGGCGCTGGGCGGCGGGTAGCACGGTGGTGGCCATTCACACCGGCGGCCTGCAGGGCTGGGCAGGCTGGCGCGAGCGGTTTGACCAGTAACGCGAAACTCCGTTTCCGCGACGAGCGCAGCGAGTTCAATCGTCTTCTGACGTCTGATACTCGCTGCGCTCGTCGCGGAAACGGAGTTTCGCGTTACTCACAGCACTGGTGCAGCACCTACAGCACGGTGAGGCGCTTGGTGAGCACCTGCGCCCCGGCCTGCACCTGCACGGTATAGATGCCGGCTGACAGCTGCGCCAGCGACAGCGTAGTCTGGCGCGCCTGCGGGGCCACCGCGCCCCGGCGCACTTCCTGGCCCAGCCCGTTCAGCAGCACGACTTCGGCCCCGTGGGCGGCCAGCGCGGCGGGGAGCGTGAGCGTCGCCGTTTGCTGGGCCGGGTTGGGGTATAGCTCCAGGGCGGCGCTGGCGGTGGTGGAGCGCACGGCCGTGGGCAAGCTGCGGCCGTTGGTGCCTAATATCCCGGCAAAGCCAAAGGTACGGGTAGCGGTACTAGCAATGGGGCTGGTAAGGACGAAAGGACCAAAGCGAGCCGAGTTGCCTTGAAAGCCCGCAAACAAACCGCCGACATACAATGTGGAGTCATGTCGGGCCATGGTATATACGCCATCACCACCACTGCCACCTCCTTGTTGAGTCCAGACAAATGCTGCACCGCTACCCGTGTCGGTCAGGCGAGAAATGAATACATCGCTCCGGCCCGCGCTGGTATAAGTTTGGCTGCCAAAAGACACCGTGTTATTAAAGTCCCCAGACAGGTAAAGTGTCGACCCATCTACTAAGAGTTCACCCGAAGAGTCCTGGCCGCTACCGCCAATGGGCAGGACCCAGGTAACGGCGGCACTACCACCCGTGTCCGTTAATTTTGTCAGGAAAATATCCTGCTGCTGGCTGGGTACTGCTCCCGGCGTGTTGGTCAGCGTCAACCCACCCACCCCGATGGTGCTGTTTGTAAAGGCGCCCGCCGTATACACGGCATTGCCGGCGGTGCACACGCTCCGTAGGTAGGTATTCCCGTTGCTGCCGCCCGCACCCTGCCCCCAGACCCATTGGCTGCTTGTACCTTGGTCTACTAGCTTGGCCACGAAGCCATAAGAGTCATCCGGCCCACCTGGCTTAGTAAGTGTCTGAGTTCCGAAGACGAGCGATGTACTCGTTGTGCTACCGGCCACGTAGAGGATTCCACCCGGTGCCGCCGCCATCGAGTAGATAGACGCCGACCGGTTGCCACTCACTTGCTGCAGCCATACCACCCGGGCACTGGAGCCCTCGTCCACCAGTTTGATGATGGCAGTGCCATAAAAGGAATTGTTAAAGAAAATGTTGAGGGGATTGAAATAAACATGGCCGTTAGATGAGAAGCCGGCCACGTACACGGCATCGGCCGTAGCAATAATACTGTAACCGTAGTCGCCGCTGCCGGAGCCGGCACGGTAGGCCCAAGCGAAACTGCTGCTGGTGCCCGCATCCACCAGTTTAATGACAATGATGTCAGACTGCGAGCAGTTCACCACGGGCAGGGTGCCTACTTGCACTCCAAACCCATTGGCGGTACCCGTCAGATACACGTTGGGGCCGCGAACGGCGATGGCCGATACCTCATCCTGATTGGCACCTCCCCAGCGTTGGGCCCACACAAACGTATTGGTTGAAGGAGACCATTTCACGATGAAGCCGTCGCTATTGCCTGAAGTATTCAGCGTTAGAGAGCCAAATCGGGCGGTACCCGAAAAATACCCTGCCAAATACATGTTGCCTACACTATCCGTTGCTACAGCTGTGACATACGAGTTCGGAGAGCTACCAATAGCAAAGGCCGCCTGCCAGGGCGGCGGGGCCTGCTGCTGGGCCATGGCGCGCCCCGCCAGCAGCGGCAGCAGGAGCAGCAGGAAAAAACCCAGCCAGTTCGACTGCCGGGAGGGGGTAGAGCGTTGCTTCGACACGGTAAGGAGGTTAGTTAGAACTAATAACCCCGAAGATACGAAAAACCCCGCGAACGAGCTGTTTCGTTGCCTATTAGCTACCGCAGCCGGTACAGCAGGCCCACCGTGAGCAGCGGCCGCCCCAGCCGCCAGGGCACGCCGGCCGCTTCGCCGTTCACGCGCACGGTGGCACCGGCGGCAGCCAGCGGTACGTCGGCATCGTCGCGGGAAAGGAAGAAGCCGCTTTTCTCGTCCAGGTGCAGCTCCTCGCGGGTGCTTTGGGCGAATAGCCAGCCCAGGTCGGCCACGGCCTCGATGCGGTGCGACAGCTCGACGCCCAGGCCCAGGCGGGGCATCCAAGCGTCGGTGCGCTGCTGCAAGCCCAGGCGCAGGTTGTCGGCGTCCAGTTTCGTGCCATCCAAGCGCAGGCCGCGGTCGGGGTTGTCGAAGTTGCCGAGCTCGTAGCGCAGGCGCTGGCGGGTGTAGTCGAGGCCCGCGCGCAGCAGGATGGGACGGTGCCGGGGGCGCAGGTTCACCTCGTAGGTAGCGCCGGCGCTCCAGCCGTTGCCCCGGAAGTTCCAGGAGGCGATGCGGTTGTCGTAGTGCACAGTGAGGCCCTTTACCACATCCAGCTGATAGGAGATGCCACGCCAGAAGACCACCCGCTGCTGCGGCGCCCGCACCTGCCCCAGCGCCCGAAACGCCGAGCCGGCTGGCGCCACCTCCACCCGCAGGTCGGCGCCCGGCGAGTCGACCCACAGCAGGCCGCCGATATAGCCGAGGCGCAGGCGGTCGAGCACGTTAAACAATGCTTTTTTCGAGCTGGAAGCCTGCTCCGCAGGTTTGGGCGTAAACAGCTGTTCGGCGGCCAATTGCCGCTCCCGGTCGCGCAGGGTCAGGCGCAGCTGCTCGGGTGGCAGCAGCGTGGGGTGGTTTTGCCAGAAGGCCGAGTCGTAGCGCACTTGGTTGTCCAGAAACACATCCATGAACTGCGCCCGGGCGGTGTAGCCCGGCTGGGTGGCCTGCGCGGTATCGATGGCCGTGGTCAGGTACTCGGCCAGGTGGCGCATGGGCTTGCCGGTCACTGATTTGGCGAGGGTATTGTACCACACGCTTTTCACATGCCAACGCCCGGCGTAGGACTGGTATTCGACGCGGTAAGCGCGCTCCTCGGCATCCAGGCCACCCAGTTCGTTGCGGATGCCAGCCGGGGTGCGTTTCCACTCGGCCGCCAGAAACACGTAGCTCTGCTGGTCGATATACATTTTCCCCTCGAAGTTGGCCCGTTTGTTCCCCGCCTTCGGCCCGAAGTGGATGACATACACTGGCCGGTCAAGGTAAGTCGTCAAGTCCGTCAGCCTGTAGTCGTAGTCCTTGAAGTCGCGCTCATTAATGAAATCCAGCCGGTTGTGTACGAAGTCCATCCGGTGCGGAATGAACGGCCCGGCATACCACTTGTAGCGGATAAAGTTGGTCGGTTCCTCCAAATCGACCTTGCGCGACTGCCGGATAACGATGTCGCCGTTGTCCTTCGGCTCGGTATAGGGCGCCTTGAGCACCGTCAGCACCGCCTCGGCCAGGTAGCGATACTTGTTGTCCTGCTGGTCGTTGTCCGACTCCCGAAAAAAGCCCTCCAGCCGCGTGGGCCGCACCGGGTAGTTCTGCGGAATGCGCACCACGGCCTCGCGCACAATGCCCAGCACCGAGCCGCTCACCTGCACCTCCCCCAGCTTGGATGGTTTCAATTTCAGCAAAATGCGCAGCTCCGGGCCGGGCAGCGCCGGCAGCAGCTGGCGGTAAGGCTCGTAGCCCAGCAGGGCCACTTCCAAAGTCTCCTGCCGGTAAGCAGCCGGGATGGGCAGCGCAAAGCGGCCGTCGAGGTTGGTACTGGTGCCGATGCGGTTGCGGGCCACGCCCACCTGGGCGTTGGGAATGGGCTGCCGGGTTTCGGCATCGAGCACGAGGCCGCGCAGGGTGGGGGTCTGGGCCTGGGAGGCTGGAGTTAGCAGGCTTAGAAGCAACAGGCTGGCAAGCAGGCGGAGCAGTAGCATTGGGGGTAGCGAAGGCGTTTCGCAAATAACGAAACTGGCCGCCGTTTAGCGCCCTTTTACCTACACCAAGCCCATTGCCACCAGATACTCGGCAATCTGCACGGCATTGGTGGCCGCGCCTTTGCGCAGGTTGTCTGCCACTACCCACATATTGAGGGTGCGGGGCTGGGTGGCATCGCGGCGCACCCGGCCCACCAGCACGGCGTCGCGGCCGCGGCTGTCTTTGGGCATGGGGTAGCGGTTCTGGGCTACGTCGTCCACCAGCTCCACGCCGGGGGTGCGGCGCAGGATTTCCAGCACCTCGGCCTCGTCAAATTCTTCGGCAAACTCCACGTTGATAGCCTCCGAGTGGCCACCCATCACGGGGATGCGCACGCAGGTGGCGGTGACGCGGATGCTGTCGTCGCCCATGATTTTGCGGGTTTCGTTCACCATCTTCATTTCCTCCTTGGTGTAGCCGTTGGGCTCGAACACGTCGATGTGCGGCAGCACGTTGAGGTCGATAGGGTGCGGGTAGGCGGGGGCGCTGGCCGGCTGGCCGGCGCGCTCCTGCATGAGCTGGTCGACGGCTTTTTTGCCGGTGCCGGTCACGCTCTGGTAGGTGCTCACCACGATGCGGCGCACTTTGTAGCGCTGGTGGAGCTCGTTGAGGGCCACCACCATCTGAATGGTCGAGCAGTTGGGGTTGGCAATGATTTTATCCTGGGCCGTTAGTTCCTGGGCGTTGAGCTCGGGCACCACCAGCTTCTTGCTGGGGTCCATGCGCCAAGCCGAGGAATTATCAATAACCGTGGTGCCTATGGCGGCAAACTGCGGGGCAAACTCCTTACTCACCGAGCCCCCAGCGGAGAAAATGGCAATGTCGGGCGCGGCGGCCAAAGCATCTTCCATGCTCACCACCGGAAACTGGCGCCCCTGGTACTCCACCAGCTGGCCCACCGACCGGGCCGAGGCCACGGGCAGCAGCTCATCCAGCTGGAAGTGACGCTCAGCCAGCACTTTCAACATCTCAGTGCCTACCAGCCCGGTGGCGCCCACTACAGCAAGTTTCATATCAAACGAAGCAAGGATAGAAAAGAAATGCAGCCTCTGCGGCGCACGTAGCTGCAAATGTCGCTAGAAATGGGTTACTTGGAGGCTGGAAAAGCTCCTTGTGGTTTAGCAAACAACCAAAAGAACGTCATGCTAAACGCAGTGAAGCATCCACTCACGCCTCAACGACGCAGTAACTCAATCGTTCCGGTGCGAAAGGATACTTCACTGCGTTCAGCATGATAGACTTTTACCACCAGCCCCTATCTTGCTGTATGAAACACCTTTTACTGCTTCTTTTACTTCTACCCTTCTTCAGCCAGGCCCAGCTGCGCGACGACTTCACCGACGGCAACTTCACCGCCAACCCTACCTGGACCGGCGACGCTGCCAGCTTCCAGGTAACTAGCCAGCAGCTGCAAAGCAACGGCCCGGCCACTACCGGCACCTACCTGCAGCTGGTAGCGCCCTGCCAGGCCAGTATCGGCACCACCTGGGAGTTCTGGGCCAACCTGCGCCTGGCCACCAGCTCCGGCAACCTGGCCGACGTGTGGCTCATGGCTTCGCAAACCGACCTGCGCAACACCACTACCAAGGGCTACTTCGTGCGCCTCGGCGGCACCGCCGACGAGGTCAGCCTGTTCCGCAAAGACTCGGCCCGCTCGGCCACTATCATCATTGACGGCCAGGACGGCACCCTGGCCAGCGCCACCAATAACCTGGTGCGGGTGCGCGTAACCCGCTCACCGCAAAACGTGTGGACCCTGGAGCGCGACCTCACCGGCGGCCGCAGCTTCGTGGCCGAGGCCAGCACGCCCACCGATGCCACCCACCAGCGTAGCGTGGCCGCCGGCGTGCTGCTGCTCTACTCCTCGGCCAACAACCGCAGCTTCTACTTCGATGATTTTGTGGTGACGGATGCCGAAGAGCCCACGCTGGTCAGCACGGCGGCCCTCTCGGCCCGGCAGGTCGATGTGGTGTTCAACGAAGCCGTGGCCCCGGCCAGCGCCGCCCTGCCGACGAACTACCGCCTGCAAAGCGGGGCCGTGCCCACTGCCGCCCAGGTGCTGCCCCAGAATCCGGCCGTGGTGCGCCTTACCTTCGGGGCCGATTTTGCGGCCACCAACACCCTGGAAGTGCTCACCGTGGCCGACCTTTTTGGCAACGTGGCAGTGGGGCCGCAGCTGAGCAGCTTTGGCGGGCCGGCCAGCACGCCGCAGGCGGGAGAGCTGGTTATCAGCGAGATTTTTGCCGATGAGACGCCGCAAGTAGGGCTGCCGCTGTCAGAATATATCGAGCTATTCAACCGCTCGACCAAGGCACTGAGCTTGCGCGGGGTGCGGCTGGGCAAAACCGGCAGCACCACCAGCGCCGTGTTTGCCGATACCGCCAAATTGCTGCCGGGCCAGTATGCCATCGTGTGCGGTAGCACGCGGGTGGCGCAGTTCGCGGCGTTCAATGCCAAGACCTATGGCGTCAGCAACTTCCCCACGCTCAACAACGCCGGCGACCAGCTGGTGCTGCGCGGGCGCGACGGCCACGTGCTTTTCGAGGTGCATTACTTCGACACCTGGTACCGCGACGCGGTGAAGAAGAACGGCGGCTGGAGCCTGGAAATGATTGACGCTGATAATATTTGCGCCGGGGCCGACAACTGGACCGCCAGCACCGATGCCAGCGGTGGCACCCCCGGCCGCCAGAACTCCGTGCGCGCCAACAACCCCGACCAGGCCCCACCCACCCTGCTCCGCGCCGAGCTGCCCGACCCGTTCACGCTGCGCCTCACGTTCTCGGAGAAGCTGGACAGCACGGCGGCCGCTAACCCCAGCCGCTACACCCTGGCGGCCCCGGCCCCGGGCATCGTGCGCGTGGCCCCGGTGGGGCCTGCTTTCCGGCAGCTTGATTTAATATTGGACGCCCCGCTGAGCAGCAGCCAGCGCACCGTGGTGCAGGTGCAAACCGCCACCGACTGCGCCGGCAACGCCAGCGGGCCCTTGCAAACGGTGAGCTTCGTGGAGCCAGCCTCGGCGCCGCTGGCGGGCGAGCTGGTTATCACTGAGATTTTCCCGGATGAGTCACCGGTAGTGGGCTTGCCGGAGTCGGAATACCTGGAAATCTACAACCGCTCGACTACCAAGGTGCTCGACCTGGGGGGCGTGCGGCTGGGCAAAACTTCCACCACCAGTCAGGCCGTATTTCCGGACACGGCGCGGCTGCGGCCGGGGCAGTACGCGGTGGTGTGCGGCAGCACCCGCGGCGGGCTGTTTGCGGGGCTTAATGTGAAGATATTTGCCCTCACCAGCTTCCCCTCGCTCACCAACGGCGGCGACCAGCTGGTGCTGCGCAACCGCGACGGCCGCACGCTCTTCGAAGTGACGTACTCCGACGGCTGGTACGCCGACCCGCGCAAGCAGGACGGCGGCTGGAGCCTGGAAATGAAGGACTCCGACAACCTCTGCGCCGGGGCCGACAACTGGGCCGCCAGCACCGATGCCAGCGGCGGCACCCCCGGCCGCCAGAACTCCGTGCGCGCCAACAACCCCGACCAGGCCCCGCCCACCCTGCTCCGTGCCGTGGCGGTGGATGGCAGCCTGCTACGCCTCTACTTCTCCGAAAAGCTGGACAGCGCCCGGGCCGCCAACCCCACCCGCTACGCGCTGAGCGTCGGCGGCCCCACGGTGATAAGCGCCCAGCCGCTGGCCCCCGATTTCCGGCAGGTGGAGCTGACTTTGTCGGCCGCGCTGCCCGCCAGCCAGTCGTTTACCCTGAGCGTGCAAACGGCCACCGACTGCGCCGGCAACGCCAGCGGGGCCCTGCAGTCGGCTAGCTTCGCGCTGCCGGAGGCGGCCCAGGCCGGCGACGTGGTGGTGAACGAAATCCTCTTCAACCCCCGCACCAACGCGGTGGATTTTGCCGAAATCATCAACCGCTCTACGAAGTACATCAGCCTGCAGAACTGGCAGCTGGGCAACGAGCGCGCCGACGGCTCGGTGGATGCCGTGCCCCTGAGCCCCGGCCCGATGGTGCTGGCCCCGGGCGAAATCCTGGCCTTCACCACCGACGTAGCCATCATTCAAACCGAGTACCCGACCAGCCACGACGTGGCGCAGCTGCTGGAATTGAGCGACTTTCCCACTTTCGCCGACGATGCGGGCACGGTGCTGCTCTTCACCGGGCAGGGCCTGGAAATCGACCGCTTCGCCTATAATAAGGACATGCACCTGAGCTTGCTTTCGACCCAGGACGGGGTGTCGCTGGAGCGCATCCGCACCAATGGGCCGAGCCTGGGCAGCAACTTCCACTCGGCCGCCGGCGCGGTGGGCTACGCCACCCCCGGCCGCCCCAACTCCCAAGCCCAGGATGCCATCGGCGGCAACCAGGAGCTGAGCATCACCCCCGAAGTCTTCACCCCCGACGACGACGGTCAGCAGGATTTCACCACCCTCAACTACCACCTCGACCAGCCCGGCTACGCCGCCTCCGTGACGGTGTACGACGCCCTGGGCCGCCTCACCCGCCACCTCGTGCGCAACCAGACCCTGCCCGTGGATGGCTTCGTGCAGTGGGATGGGCTGGATGAGCGCGGCCGCAAGGCGGCCGTGGGGTACTATGTGCTGCACATCGAGCTGTTTCGGCCGAGTGGTGGGGAGAAACGGGAGTATAAGAAGACGGTGGTGCTGGGAGCGCGGTTTTAGGGTCGGGCGAGGGGATAAAAGAACGTCATCCTGAGGGGAGCGCAGCGAGGCGAAAGGACCTCGCCCGCTTCTTTGTGGTAGTAATTCCGACTATTCAAGCAGGGGAAATTACTGCTGCAGCCGGCGCGGGCGAGGTCCTTTCGCCTCCCTCCGGTCGGCTCAGGATGACGTTCTGATTAAACCATCGCCCCATTCCTGCCGTCCAACCCGCCATGAAAACCAACTTGCCGCTCCAGCACCTCTACTGGCGCGCCGGTTTCGGCCCGCGCCCGCAGGATGTGGCGGCCGGCCGCAGCCCCCGCCAGGCGCTGCGCCAGCTGCTGAAAGACGCGGCGAAGTACGAGCCGCTTACCATCCTGGCCCCGCTCGCCGAGGAAGGCACCCCGATGGTGACCGCCGACGGCCCCACCGCCGCCCGCCGCGCCGAGCTGACGCCCGAGCAGCGCAAGGCCCGCAACCTCGCCGAACGCACTGCCTACCAGCAGATGACTTCGCGCTGGCTGGCCCGCATGGCCAGCTCCCCGGCCCAGCTGCGCGAGAAGATGACTTTGTTCTGGCACGGGCACTTTGCCTGCCGCGTGCGCCGCCCCGAGGCCGCCCTGCGCCTGCACAACACCACCCGCCGCCTGGCCCTGGGCAAGTTCCCCGACCTGCTGCTGGCCGTGAGCCGCGAGCCGGCCATGCTGCAGTTTCTCAACAACCAGCAGAACAAGAAGCAGCACCCCAACGAGAACTTCGCCCGCGAGGTGATGGAGCTTTTCACCCTGGGCCGGGGCAACTACTCGGAGCAGGACGTGAAGGAAGCCGCCCGCGCCTTCACCGGCTGGGGCGCCGATGCGGCGGGCAACTTTCAGTTTCGCCCCAAACAGCACGACGATGGCCCGAAAACCTTTCTCGGCCGCACCGGCAACTTCACCGGCGAGGACGTGCTGCGCATCATCTTGGAGCAGCCGGCGGCGGCTACCTTTCTCACCACTAAGCTGTATTGTTTTTTCGTGAACGAGGTGCCCAATCCGGCCCACATTGCACCGCTGGCCACCAGCTTCCGCCGAAGCGGCTACGACATCACCGCCCTGCTCGAAGCCCTGTTCGGCGCCGACTGGTTTTATGACCCCGCCAACGTGGGCGCGCACCTCAAGAGCCCGGTGGAGCTGGTGGCCGGCCTACGCCGTACCCTCAACCTGCAGCTCGACGACGACCGCGCCCTGCTGGGCATCCAGAAGGCGCTGGGTCAAACCCTGTTCATGCCGCCCAACGTGGCCGGCTGGCCCGGCGGCCGCAGCTGGATTGACTCTTCTTCCCTACTGCTGCGCCTGCAGTTACCCTCCGTGCTCTTCAAAGACGCCGAGTTTGCCGTGACGCTGAAGCAGGATGAGGACGACCTGGTGCCCAACCTCACCCGTGCCGAGCGCAAGCTCTCCCTCAACCCCCGGGCCCACCTGCCGCTGGCCCCGCTGCAAAAGCTGCTGGGCGCCACGCCCGCCGCCGGGCAGCTGGCCGGCTTCCTGCTGCAGGTGCCGGTGCGGGCCGAGAGCCTGGCGCTGGTGCAGCAGGCCGCCGCGCAAGCCGCCCCGGCCGAGCGGCTGAAGGTGACGCTGGTGGGTCTGCTGAGTCTGCCGGAGTATCAGTTGGCGTGAGAACGGGGATGGTTGAACCGGTGGGATAGAACGACAAGCTCCCCTCCCTGGAAAGGAGGGGATGTGAGCGGCGCTGAGCAGCGAACGGGGGTGGTTGAGCCGGTCGCGCCGGTAGGGCGGAACCTCACCCCCGGCCCCCTTTCCAAAAGAGAGGGGAGCCTGACGATTAAGTTAAAAGTTAAGAATTAAACACCACTACCCTCATCTTTCAATTCTTCGTTTTCTTAACCCGCGCAAGACCGGTGCCCCCTCTTTTTTGGAGAGGGGGTCAGGGGGTGAGGTTCCGCCCCTGACGGCGCGACCGTTTCAACCACCCCCGTTCGCTGCTTAGCGCAGCTCACATCCCCTCCTTTCCAGGGAGGGGAGTTTATCGTTCTACTTTTCCACTTCTTATGCAACGCCGCACCTTTCTCCGTTCCTCCGCCCTGGCCAGCAGCTTGCTGCTCGTTCCCACGCTCCTCCACGCCCTCGATGCCGGGCCCGGCCTGGCCCGGCTGCGCGATGCCCGGGGGCGCCGCCTCATCGTGGTGCAGCTGGGCGGGGGCAATGATGGGCTGAACACTATCATTCCGTATAAGAACGAGCTGTATTACCAGGCCCGGCCTACGCTGGGCATCAAGGAAAGCGCCGGGATTCTGGCCTTGGATAAGGATTTGGGCTTTAACCCGGCCATGCGGGGGCTGAAAGGGCTGTACGACCAGGGCCAGGTGGCGGTGCTGAACAGCGTGGGCTACCCCAACCCCGACCGCTCGCACTTCCGTTCGATGGACATCTGGCAGACGGGCTCGGCGGCCGAGCAGACCTGGAGCACGGGCTGGCTGGGCCGCTACCTCGACTCGGCCTGCGCCGACTGCCCGCACCCCTACAATGCCTTGGAACTGGACGATACCCTCAGCCTGGCCCTCAAAGGGCAAACCCGCAAGGGCCTGGCCCTGAAAGACCCCGCCAAGCTGCACCGCCTGACCCAAAGCCGAGCCGGAGCCGCCGCCCACCTCGCCGACCACGCCCACGAGCACCACGCCGCCCAGGTTGATTACCTCTACCAAACGCTGGCCGAGACCACGTCCTCGGCCCAGTACCTGTATGATAAAACGCGCATCTACCAGTCGGCCACGGCGTACCCGGCCGGCGAGTTTGGCAAGAGTTTGAAGACCACCGCCGAGCTGATAAACTCCGGCGTCGAGTCGCGGGTGTACTACCTGGCCCTGGCGGGCTTCGACACCCACGTGCGGCAGCAGGAGCAGCAGGGCCGCCTGCTGGGCCAGCTTTCCGACGGCCTCGCCGCCCTGGCCGCCGACTTGGCGCAGAGCGGCGAATGGGCCAACACCCTCGTGCTGGTATTCTCGGAGTTTGGCCGCCGGGTGGGGCAGAATGCCAGCCACGGCACCGACCATGGCACCGCCAACAACGTGCTGCTGCTCGGCGGCAGCCTGCGGCGGCAAGGCATCCTCAACGCCGCCCCCGACCTGGCCAACCTCGACCAGGGCGACCTGCGCCATCAGGTCGATTTCCGGGGCATCTACGCCACCATCCTGCAGGACTGGCTGGGGGCTGATGATGCTGGTATTCTGGGCACGGGCTTCGAGCGGGTGCGGGGGCTGGTGTAGCACCCCACCCCCGGCCCCCTCCCCTTCGGGAGAGGGAGAGCCGGTCTTGCGCGATGGTGTTTTTGTCAGAAATCCGTCAGGCTCCCCCCTCTCCCGAAGGGGAGGGGGCCGGGGGGTGGGGTGAGGGCGCGAGGCACTATCTTGCGGCCCTATGCCCCTGCCCTTTCGCCTCGCCCTCACCAGCTTTCTGACGCTGCTGCTACCCCTCGCCACCCGCGCCCAATCGGAAATCACCTACGACTACGTGGAGCAGATGCCCGACTTCCGCGGCGCCGGGCTCGACTCGCTGCCCTACTACCTGCAGCGCAGCCTGCGCTACCCGGCCGAGGCCCTGCACCAGCGCCTGAGCGGGCGGGTGTTCGTGCGCTTCGTGCTCACGCCGCAGGGGCGGGTGACGGAGGCCCAGGTGCTCAAGCGCCTGCATCCCAGCCTCGACGCCGAGGCCCTGCGGGTGGTGACGGCCCTGCCCGCCTGGGAGCAGCCGGGGCGCCAGCAGGGGCGCCCGGTGCGGGTGGCCCTCACGGTGCCGGTGGTGTTTCCGTTGCAGGGCACGGTGCCGGGCGGGCAGCCCTACGAGGGCCCGTTCTTCCCCTTCGGCCCCGACTCGCTGCGGCGCTACCTGGCCTGGGGCACCCGCCACACCGACTACCCCCAACTGCACGGCCGCTTTCTGGTGCGCCTCGGCCTGCACCCCGCCACCGGCCAGCCCCTCTGGGAAACTGCCCCCCCCTACTCTCGCCCCCGGACCTCAAGGCCAACCCCGACGCCGTCAACGCCCTGCACCAAGTGCTGCGCGCCATGCCCCGCTGGCGCCCGGCCCTGGCCCCCGGCGGCCCCCGCAGCGTGGTGCTGCCAGTGTATTTCGGCAGTGTGGCCACCTCCCCGGCCCTGGCCTATGCCGACTTTATGCCGGTGTTTGGGGCCGGGCCGGGCACGGCGGCGGCGCTCAGCCAGCGCCTTACCGATAAGCTGCGCCTGCAGCAGCCCGCCCTGCGGGGCAGCGCCGCAGCCTACGTGGAGCTGGACGAAACCGGCCGCCCCGCCCAGGCCCAGCTGCTGCTGGCCTCGCGCCCGGCCCTGGGCGCGGCCCTGCTGCAAGCGGTGCAGCAGCTGCCCCAGGCCCTGGCTCCGGCGCAGTTTGAGGGGCGGGCGGCGCGGGTGTTTTATGTGGTGGAGGTAGAGCTGTAGAACATCATTCGGGAAGCCCAAGCACGCATATAGTTGTTTTGTTTTTATGCACAATTAATTAAATTTATATTTTTTGGTTATATTATTAATAAAACATGTAAGTTTACTACACGCCTAAACCGGATGTCATAAAATCAACGGTTTTTGGAAAAGCATGAACGACGCCCAAAAATCCTCTTGCAGCCAGTTTATGAGGAGCTTTTGCCAAATACGATGTTAGATAAGCAGGGCGTTTTTTATAATTTATTATAGAATCATCATCCTTTTAACCCGACCATATTAGAAAAGGCAACTGTCTCATTTAGCACAATAGTTTCCTTTTTTGAGTGCATGTATGGCAAGCATCTTTGTGCTATTCAACCCAAGTACTGTGTTGAGTAGGCAAGGTGCCAGATACTGCTTTCACTCCTGAACAACTACTGTATGACCTAAAAAAAACAGGCTTCTCATCTTTCATAAACCTAACCCTATTACCGCAGGTCTAAAATCGTAGGACCATACTTGCTATTCTACTCAGCTTAGGATTGCTAACTGCGATATCCATTACCACTTGCATCATTTATTCTCATCAAATGACCCGATTTTCCTCATCATTACTAGCAGTGCTTCTGCTGCTCACCCTGATGGCAAGAGGCCAAGCGCCTGATGCCGTACGCACACAACTCAACACCGTATTTGCCAACGTTGATAAAACACAGGTGCCTACTAGCTACCTAGAGGAATATGGTGAGCAACTGCTAGGGCTGCGTCATTACAACGGAGTGCTAACCGATAGCAACCGCACCGACTTAGATGTGTTTAGATACCTTAGAGCCACCATTTTTTCGGCCCGTGTGACGGGTACTGACACCCTACCCCTACTGCCCGAGCTTAACCGCCGTCTCAATGCGCTGCGCCAAGGTCCGGCTGGCGCGCCCAATCCCATTACGGTGCAGTACATGACATATAACCGTGTCAGAGTCGATGCCTTGGAAAAAAATCTACTCCGAATGCAGAATAACCAGCTGTTTGACGTAGCTGGGCGTACTCAAAGCCCCTATCAAAGCGCTACGCTGTTTGCTGCTGCCCCACTCTATTCGGTGTCGCGTACGGGAACTGCTTCGTTTATATTCCGACGCAACCTTTACCTTACTAATAGTGGCACAGCTGTATCAGCTCTCTACCTAGACTTTGACGATGGCAGGGGCTATGTACCGGCCGCTTGGAACCAGCCAGTGGGTACTTCTTACACCAGCACTGGCCACAAGCATATTCGCGTGAAGGTGGTATATGGTAATGGAGGGTCAGGATTGCGTCAAGCAGTTCCTAATGGAGCGGCCGCCCCAACGGCAGCACCGCCCGCCGTTGGCTTTAGCCTCGAAAGCCATTTTGACCTGGAAGTACTACAGGTGAACGTAGCAGCCCGCTATGGTCCCCTCGACGATATTACCCTACCTATTAATTCTGCCACTGGGGCGCATGATGGGGTGGTCGTATCGGTCCGTTACGGCCGAGGACACACGGCTATGACTAAACCGTTTATTATTGTTGAGCAGTACAACGTGTTTACCATTCTCAACGAGGATGCCCCTTCCCTGGTAGCTTGCGACAACGGTAATAATACCATCGACAGTTTTCTAGGCCGGGTGAGTAACCAGCCGGTGCCTTACGATTTTAATGATGCGCTGCACAACCTCGGCCAGTACGACCTAGTCTACATTGATTTTAAGCACAACACCGACGACATTCGTCGCAATGCGGTGGCCTTTCAGGAAGTAGTGCGCTGGGTGAATGCTCGTAAGGCCTTAGCCGGCAGCACAGAACAAAATGTGGTGATGGGGCAATCGATGGGCGGGCTGGTTTCGCGCTACGGACTGGCACAGATGGTGCGCAACAACGAAAACCCGCAGGTGCGACTGCTGGTGTTGCACGACAGCCCGCAACGCGGTGCTTATAGCCCGGTAGGTACGCAGTCACTGTCGCGGGCACTTGATGTGCCGGGCATCTTCGGACAGGCCCTCACCGATTTCAGTGGCACTGCCAAGGCCGCTGTGCGAATTTTGAATGAGCCGGCATCACAGCAGCTTTCTATCCTGAACGCCTATAATCCCCGGGGCGACATTCGGCCCGACCCCTTCCTGAATGGCCAATACCGGCAGATAATTGACTTTGCCTCTACTGACCCCCTCCGGCCAGCTTATGAAATCGTGGCTACCAGCGACGGGTCGCAGTGTGGCCAGCCACAGAACACGCCGGTCGGCGTGACCCTGACAACAACCCGGGCCGAGTTTTTCATGCGCCCCCTGTCGGTATTGCCACCTCCGCTTAATATCCTGGCCAATTTTAACGTGTTTGCGAATGGGGCAGCTTACGGCCTGCCCGCCTACGGCTCACGGGCAATAGTTAGCCGGCTACAGGTGTATCTGCGTTACGACCTGTGCTTTGGGCGCGGCATTTTCAAGGTGTGTATCCCTCTTTATGCAGACCTTATTAATGAGTCGGCCTTGTCGCCAGCTAACACCTTGCCTTACGAGACCCTGCCCGGCGGTACCACCAATCCGGCAGAACTGGCACCCTGTACCCAAAACATTAATTTAGGGCTGTCAAGTATTTACAAAGTCTTCTTCAACACGAACCTGTATAATGGCGATGTGTGCTTTGTGCCCAGCTATAGTGCCCTTGACGTGGCCGTCGTTAGCCCCGCAACGGCCTACGCCAACTACATCAATAGCGCGACTAATAATCCGAGCCCCCCGCGTGTGGCCCGCTATATCGCGCAGGAGAGAGTGAGCAGCACCAGCAACCGCTACAACCTGCTTCATCTACAATTCTCGGCCCGCAACAGCCAATGGATTTTCAACGAAATGCAGCGGCCTTTTAATGGCAATACCAATCCACAGGCTTGTGGTCAGACGGAGTGTACGCCCTATACCGGGTATACTGTTATTGGCCCACGCGCTATTTGCGTGAACGGTGGCATCGGCACCTTCACCCTCACGGGCGCTCCGCCCACGGCGGTTGTCGACTGGACGGTTACAGCCGCGTCGGGCGTCATCACTACGGCCTCCATTGTTGGGGGTACGCGCACCTTTTCGCTAACGGCAGGCTCGGTCGCAGGAAGTTATGTACTGACGGCCTCGCTGCATACTCCCTGTGGCCTGGTTCCATTCTCAATCGGGAACCGGCCAGGCTCGCAACTGGAGGTCAGCGCTCGCTCGACCGTTGCAATCACCAGTGTGACAGGCGCTGTTGCTAGCCTGCAAACCACTGTGCTGGCGTCGCAAACCGGCCCAGTCAGCGACTACACCTGGCTGCTCAATGGCGTAGTGCAGCTGGAAACTACCAACCGCTTCAAGTTTAATAACCCGGCGGCGCCAGGCTGCAACGATGTAGTGATGAACGTAGAAGTGCGAGTCAATAACTCCTGCGAAGGTGATGGTATGTATGCCTCGGCCACCCGGCAGGTAATTATTCCACATCAAGGCACCGGCTGCCGCACAGCGGGCGGAGCTTACCCTAATCCCAGCACTGGCACACTCACCGTGGAACGCCCCACCGTTGCCAACCGCAGCAGCGCTCTCACAGTGCGTCTCTTCGATGCCACTAGCCGCGAGCGGACCGGTGGCAAGCTCACGACCCAGGCGCTACAGCTCGACACGAGCACGTTGCCAATCGGCATCTATTACCTCCATATCATGGATGGCACGAAAGTGCTGAGCCGCGAGCAAATCGAGGTGAAGCGCTAAGCTGCACGAGAAAATTGGGGGCGCGGGGCCCGCAGATCAAACCAACAGTCGGCGTAGCCAAAGCCCCCGATTTTTTTCTTTTTTCCCACTCCCAATTCCCACCTCATTACCAATGAAAAACGGTAACCGTATTTCCGAAGAATTCTCCGACGAGGACCTGCAGGCTGTGCTGGCGGCCATCACCCTTATCGAAAGCAAGATGCCCTGGCTGCTCACCCTCACGCCCGAGGAAAGCCGGGGCCTGCGCAACCTGGGCTTCGATGGGCTGCCCTTTGCCTAAGCCGCCCTGGATGCCGTGCGGGCCGATATCAACTTCACCCGCCGGGGCTTCGACCTGGCGGAGTTTGAAAAGGACGTCGTTTTGTATGGCCAGCTGAGCCAGGTGCGGGCCCGCCTGGCCCCGCTGGCGCAGAAGGTGACCCAGACGGCCCAGATAGCCGGCTCCGACATGATGGTGACGGCCGATGACGTGTACGAGGACATCAACCGCGACAACGGCGAAACGGCCGCCGTGCAGGCTGCCCGCCAGCAAATGAAAAAGCGCTACCCCCAACGCAAAACCGCCGAGAAGAAAGCCAAACCCAGCGCCTAACGGCTGCGGATAGGTCCCCGACCGGTCGGGACCGATGCCGGACCTATTTGGACCGGTTCGGGACCGGTCGGGACCGGTCGGGACCGGTCCCGGACCTATTTGGACCGGTCTGGGACCGGTCCCGACCGATGCCGGACCTATCCGGACCGGTCCCCGACCGGTCCCGACCGATATAAAACCGGTTCGGACCGATGGCAGACCGGTCCGGTGTGATTTCGCATCGGTTCGACCCGCTGGCCTGCTGCTCCTCTTTCGCGCCCGCCCGGCCCTGCGCCGGGCGGGCGCTTGCGCATCCGCCCCCGACCTTTGCCCCCATGTTCCGCTTTCCCGACCTCCCCGCCCTGCTGGGCGGCACCCTGCTGCAAGCCCCTGCCGACCCTGCTGCCGAAGTGCGCCACCTGCTGCTCGACAGCCGCCGGGTGGGCGCCCCGGCCGGCGCGGCCTTTGTGGCCCTGCGCGGCCCCCGGCACGACGGCCACCGCTACCTGCCGGCCGCCTACGCCCAGGGCTTGCGGCTGTTTATTATAGAAGCCGGCGTGGAGCTGCCCGGCGGGCTGGCCGCCTACCCGGGGGCCGGGGTGCTGGCAGTGGCCAGCCCATTGGCGGCGCTGCAGGGGCTGGCGGCGGCCCGGCGGGCGCAGTTTGGGGGGCCGGTGCTGGCCATCACGGGCTCCAATGGCAAGACCATTGTGAAGGAGTGGCTGGCCCAGCTGCTGGCCCCCGACGAGGCCATCTGCCGCTCGCCGCGCTCCTACAACTCGCAGGTGGGCGTGCCCCTGAGCGTATGGGAGCTCACGCCAGGCCGGCACACGCTGGGCATCTTCGAGGCCGGCATTTCGGAAGTGGGCGAGATGGCGCGGCTGGCGGCCGTCATTCAGCCCACCGAGGGGCTGTTCACGAACATCGGCCCGGCCCACGACGCCGGCTTTGCCTCCGAAGACGAGAAGCTGCACGAGAAGCTGCGGCTGTTTCAGGGCCCGGGCTTCGAGCGGCTGTTCTACTGCCACGACCAGCTGGCCGTGCGCCACGCCGTGGCCAGGCTGGCCCTGCCCGGCTTTAGCTGGACGCGCCTGCAGCACCCCGAGGCCGACGTGCAGTTTGAGCTGCTCGATACCGCGCCCGGCGTGGCCAACAGCATCGGGGCCAGCTACGACGGGCGCCGCTACACCTTCAGCGTGCTGCTGCCCGACGCCCCCACCCGCCAGAACGTGCTGCACTGCCTGGCCGTGCTGCTGCAGCGCCGGGTAGAGCCCGCCGAAATCCAGCGCCGCCTGAGCCGCCTGCACCCGGTGGCCATGCGCCTCGAAATGAAGCAGGGCCGCCACAGCAGCTACCTGCTCGACGATGCCTACAACAACGACCTCGCCGGGTTGGCCCTGGCGCTGGCCGCCCTGGCCCGGCAGGCAAGGCCGGGTGGCCACACCGTGATTCTGAGCGACGTGCTGGAATCGGGCCTGCCCCCGGCGGTGCTGTATGGGCAGGTGCTGGCCCTGTTGCAGCAGCACGGCGTGACGCGGCTGGTGGGCATCGGGCCGGAGCTGGTTAAGTTGAATAAGTTAAAAGTTAAAAGTGAAGAATTAAAAGAAGCGGTGGAAGCCAGCCAGCAAGCTTTGGCAGCTGACACGGAGCCTATCGCTCCGTCTTCCATTGAACCATCGGAAGCAGCCCTTTTAACTTTTAACTTAAAACTTTTAACTGAAACCTACCCCGGTACCGAGGCCTTTCTGGCGCAGCTCGACCCGCTTGATTTCGCCAATCAAACCATTCTCATCAAGGGCGCCCGCGCCTTCGGCTTCGAGCGCATCGTGGCGGCCCTGCAGGCCCAGCAGCACGGCACGGTGCTGGAAGTGAACCTCGATGCCCTGGCCCACAACTTCCACTACTACCGCCAGGGCCTGCGCCCGGGCACCAAAATCATGGTGATGGTGAAAGCCTTCGCCTACGGCAGCGGCTCCTACGAGGTAGCCAGCCTGCTGGAGTTTCAGCGCGCCGACTACCTCGCCGTGGCCTATCCCGACGAAGGCGTGGCCCTGCGCGAGGCCGGCATCAGCCTGCCCATCATGGTGATGAACCCGGCGCCCGACTCCTTCGAGCTGCTCCACCGCTACCGCCTGGAGCCCGAAATCTACTCCTTCGAGCGCCTGCAGGACTACCTGGCCACCTTCACCCCCACACCCAATACCCAATACCCAATACCC
This sequence comes from Hymenobacter aranciens, assembly GCF_030580865.1. Classification (GTDB taxonomy): domain Bacteria; phylum Bacteroidota; class Bacteroidia; order Cytophagales; family Hymenobacteraceae; genus Hymenobacter; species Hymenobacter aranciens. Next base: position 26,676 of record NZ_JAUQSY010000001.1, read on the forward strand.
AACCCCGAAAACCCCACCCTCCCACCCTCCCACCCTCCCACCCTCCCACCCTTACACTTAAAGCTCGACACTGGCATGCGCCGCCTGGGCTTCGAGGAAGCCGATATTCCCGCCCTGGCCGCGTTGGTGCAAGAGCACCAGCTCCCCGTGGCCAGCCTGATGACCCACCTGGCCGCCGCCGACGACCCCGCCCACGATGACTTCACCCGCCAGCAGCTGGCCGCCTTCGCGCGCATGGCTGCCCCGTTACAGGCTGCCCTCGGCCGCCCCGTGCTACGCCACGCCCTCAACTCGGCCGGCATTCTGCGCTTCCCCGAGGCCCAGCTCGACATGGTGCGCCTCGGCATCGGCCTCTACGGCGTAGATGCCAGCGACACCGCCGCCCCCGACGCCCTGCGCCCCGTGAGCGAGCTGCGCACCACCATCTCCCAAATCAAAACCCTGCCTGCCGGCCACACCGTGGGCTACGGCCGCCGCGGCCTCGCCACCGCCCACGACCGCCGCATCGCCACCCTGGCCATCGGCTACGCCGATGGCTACGACCGCCGCTTCAGCAGCGGGGCGGGCACGGTGCTGGTGCGCGGCCAGCGGGCGCCCATCGTGGGCTCCGTGGCGATGGACATGTGCATGGTGGACGTGACGGCCATCCCCGAAGCCCGCGCCGGGGATATAGCCGTGCTCTTCGGCGCCGGATTGGACTTAAAGGAGCTGGCTGGCCGCATCGGCACCATTCCCTACGAGTTGCTCACGAACGTGAGCGAGCGGGTGAAGCGGATTTTTGTGACCGAATAGCGCTGGCTGCGGGGATTTTTTACTTTTTGGGGCGCCAGTCGCAATGTTGGCAAGGTATTTATTTTGCTACTTTACGAATTACGCCGCTGGCTGCTCCCCTAGCTTTGCAGTATCTTTCGGCGTATTACGTTCGCTATGACTACTACTGCTTTCCGCAACTTCGGCCTCTTGGGCTGCTTATTGTTTTGCTTAACCCTGGCGGCCCCGGCCAACGCGGCCACGCCCCCCCCCACTAAAACCCAGGCCCCGGCTGAGTTGCCGCCCCTCGATGGCCTCTGGAAAGGCCAGCTGAAAGTGCCCGGCGGCCAGCTCGAAGTGATTTTCCGCTTCGTGAAGCTCACCGGCGGCGAATACTTTGCCACCCTCGACGTGCCGCTCCAGAAAGTGAGCCGCATGGCCGTGAAGGTGAACATCAAAGCCGACACCGTCAACCTCATTGCCGAGGAAGCCAACAGCCGCTTCACCGGCAAAGTAGCCGCCGATGGCAAGCAGATGGTGGGCGTGTGGCAGCAGCCCGGCTACAAAGTGCCGCTCACGCTGGTCTTTGCCCCCCTGCCGGCCATGACGGCCAAAAACGTGCGCCTCACCCCGCCCTACCGCGAGGAAGAAGTGACCTTCAGCAACATGGTGGCTAATGTGCGCCTCGGCGGGCAGCTCACCATCCCGGCCGGCGCCGGCCCCTTCCCGGCCGTGGTACTAATCAGTGACGCCGGCTCACAGGACCGCGACGGCACCGTGGGCGACTTCGCCCCGATGGGCCAGCTGGCCGACTACCTCACCCGCCGCGGCATCGCTGTGCTGCGCTTCGACGACCGCGGCGTGGGCAAATCGACCGGCACCGCCGCCAACACTAACCTGGAGCTGGTGAGCGACGCCCAGGCCGGCCTCAACTTCCTGCGCACCCGCCCCGAAATCGACCTCGCTCACCTCGGCCTCATCGGCCACGGCGAGGGCGGCAACGTGGCCCTGCTCACCGCCACCCAGCCCCTGCCCCCCGCCTTTGTGGTGACGCTGGCCGCCTACGGCCTCACCGGGCAGGACCTGGCTATTCAGCAGCAGGCCACCGCTCTCAAGGCCGTGGGCACCGCCGCCGCCCAGGTGGAGGCCGCTACCAAGCGCCAGCAGGCCATGTTTGAAATCATCCGCCAGACGCCGGATAATTCCCAGGCCCAGGCCATCGTGGCCAACATGCTGAAGCAGAACAACGCCTCCATGGACAATGCCTCGGCCCAGACCAGCGCCGCCGAAATGACCTCGGCCCGCTACCGCTACTACCTGGCCTTCAACCCTGCCGAGAAGCTCACTGCCGTGCGCTGCCCCGTGCTGCTGCTCAACGGCACCGCCGACCTCAGCGTGGCCGCCGAGCCCAACCTCGACGCCCTGGAGCGCGGCCTCAAGCTCAACAAAGCCGTGACGGTAAAGAAAATGCCCGGCGTCAACCATCTCTTCCAGCCCGACCCTACCAAGTGGCCCATCGTCAACGGCCAGCCCCAGGCCAACTTCTCGCCGGAGACGGAAGAAGCCATCCGCGAGTGGGTGATGGCGCAGTCGAAGAAGTAGCAAGTGCTAAAGTATAAGGGGGAGAGGTGCAGGATTCAGCGCCTCTCCCCCGTGCTTTTTAACGAGCATTCCAAAGCACTCTAAGGCTCCGCCAATGCCCGGCAGGCGGTGATAGAAGAGTTTATCTACCAGCTGGCCTAGCCGTTCGCCATCCGCTGTTCCTGGCTACCTATCGGCGCAGGCAATGGTGGCAAAGCTGATTTCGGCCGCGCCGCCGGCCAGCAGCACCGCGCCGCAGGCTTCGAGGGTGGCGCCGGTGGTGAGCACGTCATCGACCACCAGAATGCGGCGGCCGGCTATTTCCTGCGGCTGGTGCACTTCGAAAACTTCGGCCACGTTCAGCCAGCGCTGCAGGCGGTTTTTCTTGGTCTGGGTGGCGGTGTTGGCCACGCGGCGCAGGGCGGTGACATTCCAGGGAACCTGCAGGCCCAGCGACAGGCCTTCGGCAAACACGGCAGCCTGATTATAGCCGCGCTTGGCCAGCTTATAGCGGTGCAACGGCACGGGGATGATAAGGTCGAAATCGGCCGCCAGTCCGGCGGCGTACAGCTCGGCGCCGTAGAGCTGGCCCAGGGCGGTGCCCACCTCGCGCTGGCCCTGGTACTTAAGCTGGTGCAGCAGGTGCTGCACCCGGCCGTGGCGCAGAAAGCGCAGGTAGCTCAGGGCGTGCTTGATGGGCAGCTTGCCCCAGAAGCGGCGGCCCAACGGGCTTTCGGCGGACGGCAGCAGGTGGTAGTCGGTGTAGGGCAGCTCGACCCGGCAGCTGGTGCAAAGGTGCTGCTCGCCCCGCGCCAGCGGCTCACGGCAGGCCAAGCACATGCTGGGAAATAGCAAACCCCAGAAATCGGTAAGTAGAGAGCGAAGCATGGGCAGACGGAGGCAGCAGTGAAACGGTAGGAGAGGAGCAGGCCGAAACTTTTGCCCCGGCAAACCTGCTTTCTTTGCAAGAGCCAGCCACTGGCAGTGGCTAAGGCGTCAGTTTAGTCAACTTTTATTCGGCAAGCTAAGGCTTGTCGCTGATAATGTCGCAAGTAACAGAATTTAATGATTACCGGCAACGCATGAATGAGAAAATCATGGCGGCCGACAATAAGGTTATCAAGCGGTTTTTCAACCTCGATACCAACGCCTACCAGGAGGGCGCGGTGGACGTGAAAACCAAGGAAATGCTGGGCCTCGCCTGCTCGCTGGTACTGCGCTGCGACGACTGCGTGAAGTATCACCTGGGCAAGTGTTTCGAGGAAAAGCTCACGGATGAGGAAGTGTACGAGGTATTTGCCATTGCCAATCTCATCGGTGGCAGCATCGTCATTCCGCACTTTCGTCGGGCGGTGGAATACTGGGAAATCCTTAAAACGGAGGCCGCCGCATGAGCGAAAATCACTTCCCGGACAGTGCTGAAGAGCACACCGAAGTAGAATTTGAGGCCCGCTGGTGGCAGTTCATGAACGAGATGAAGGCCCGCTTCGGCAAAAAGCCCGACATGAACGCGCTGCTGCTGCTCATCGGCGTGCAGGAATTGGGGCAGGGCGTGGCTGACTTTACCAAAGAGCAGAAGCAGGATTTGATGCATATTGCTACCTGCAAGCTATTTAGCCTTAGCGGCTACTACGAGCTGGAGCATACCGACGAAGACGGCTGGCCGCACTACAAACTGCTGAAGCCGGTGCCCTTCGCGGGCATCAAGGAGCAGGAACGAATGCTGAAGTGGCAGATTCTGGAATATTTCGCGCAGGACGAATGGCAATGAAAATCATCTCTTACAACCTCAACGGCCTGCGCTCGGCCGTGAGTAAAGGCCTGCTCGACTGGCTGGCCGTGGAGCAGCCGGACGTGCTGTGCGTGCAGGAAATCAAGGCCGGCAACACGCCGCTCGACGTGTCGGGCTTCGAGGCGCTGGGCTACCGCGCCTACCTCTACCCGGCCCAAAAGCCGGGTTACAGCGGCGTAGCTACATTTACCAAGATTGAGCCCACCAACGTGGCCTACGGCTGCGGCGAAAGCTGCTACGACGACGAAGGCCGCGTGCTACGGCTGGATTTTAACGACGTATCGGTGCTGAATACCTACATGCCTTCCGGCACCAGCAGCCCCGAGCGGCAGGCTTTCAAGCTAAAGTGGCTGCAATTTTTCCGCAAGTACGTGGCGGAGTTGCGGCAGCAGGGCCACCAGTTGCTCATCGGTGGCGATTTCAACTGCTGCCCGACGGCCATCGACCTGCACAATCCCAAGGCTAACCAGAACACGCCCGGCTTCACGCCCGAGGAGCGACAATGGTTTGCCGATATCATGACCGATGGCTTTCTGGACACCTTCCGCCACCAGCACGGCGACGCGCCGGGACATTACTCGTGGTGGAGCTACCGCGCTGGTTCGCGTGGCCGCAACGTGGGCTGGCGCCTCGACCACTGGCTGGCGGATAAGGCATTGCAACCTCTTTTGACGGGGGCGGGTCTTTTGCCCGATGCAGTGCATTCGGACCACTGCCCGGCCTGGGTGGAAATGCAGTAGCGCGGACTTTGTAGTCCGCGAGTCTGAACGACCTCCTGACTCGCGGACTACAAAGTCCGCGCTACTGCCGAACCAAGCCCGCCGGGCTGATGTATCTTGCTTGATTAAGACTCAACTTATGGCTGTTGTGATGGAGCGGATGGCTCCGGCAAGCGAGTATCCGGCCCTGAGCCGGGTGCGGACGGAGCTGGAAGCCTTCAAGCGTAAATTTTACCTGAACCTGCTCGTGCGGGGTGGGCTGGTGGCGGGTGGGTTGCTGCTCAGCCTGTTCCTGGTTTTTAACCTGCTCGAATATTTCCTGTACCTGCCCACGGCGGTGCGGGCCGTACTGCTGTTCGGCTTCCTGGGCGTGCTGGCGTACAGCTTCGTGCGCTGGATTTGGCAGCCGCTGGCGGCGCTGACGAATCTACGCCGGCTGCTGGACGACGAGCAGGCCGCCCGCCGGGTAGGGGAGCTGTTTCCGGAAGTGCAGGACCGGCTGCTGAATGCCCTGCAGCTGCAAGGGCAGGCGCGGGATAATGCGCTCATCGCGGCTAGTCTGGAGCAGCGGGCAGCGCAGCTGGGCAAGTTTTCGTTTGCCGAGGGCATTGATATTCAACAGCAGAGCAAGCCGCTGTGGAAATATGCCGCCGTGCCGCTGGTGCTGCTGCTGGGACTGCTGGCCATTTTCCCGAGTTTTTTGCGGCAGGGCACCGAGCGCATCTGGCACTACCAGCGCACCTACTCGCCACCCGCGCCGTTCCAGTTTTTGATTAAAAATCCGAAGCTGACGGCGTTTCGCGGCGAGGATTTTACCTTGGATGTGGGCGTGGCGGGTAATGCGCTGCCAGCCGAGATGAGCATTGCCTTCGATGGCGGCACGCGGCGGCTGAGCAAGGTAGCCGGGCGCGGCGATGAGTTTCGCTACGTGTTCGAGCAGCCGCAGGGGGATGTGAAATTTCAGCTGCAAGGCGCGGGCTTTAGCTCGCCCGAATACCGCCTTACGGTGCTGGAACGGCCTAATCTGCGCGACTTTAAGGTGCAGATTACCTATCCGAATTACACCGGTAAGCCTACCGAAACCATCGAAAACGGCGGCAACCTGACCGTGCCGGAAGGCAGCACGGTGCGCTGGGAATTTGCCACCGCCGCCACCGACGAGCTGGCGCTGGTATTCCAAAACCCCGACGAAACGCTGGCTGCTACTGGCGATGATGATGCTTTCGTGGCCGAGCGCCGGGTGCTGCGCTCGCAGCCTTATCTGCTGCGTCTGAAAAACCCGGCTAGCCTTAACCGCGACCCGATTACTTACCAGTTGACTGCCGTGCCCGATTTGGCCCCGGCGCTGACGCTGGAAACCTTCTCCGACACGGCTAGCCTGCGGTATCTGGGCCTCGGCGGCACCGTGCGTGATGATTATGGACTAACGCGACTGGCGCTACGCTACACCGTGAAGCGCGGCCGCAACCAGCAGGTTGGAGCCAGTGGCCAGCGGGCACTGGCACTGCCCACCGGCTCGGATGGCACTTATTCTTACACTTGGAACCTCGCTGCGCTGAACTTGCGGCCCGGCGACCGCGTGGAATACTACGTGGAGGCCTGGGACAACGACGGCATTCACGGGCCGAAGAGCAGCCGCACGCGCCCGGCCGAGTTCCGCTTGCCTAGTCGCAATGAGCTACGGCAGGAAATGAATGCGCAGGCGCAGTCGGTAGCCAGCCAGATGAGCCAGGCCGCTAAGCAAAGCGAGAAGCTGGAGCGTGAGCTGGCCAAGGCGCAGGAGAAGATGAAGACCAAGCGGGAAATGAGCTTTCAGGACCGCAAGCAGCTGGAAAACATGCTGGAACAAAAGGCGCAGCTTGACCAGCAGGTGCAGCAGATGCAAAAGATGTTTGAGCAGCTGCAGGACAAGCAGAACCAGCTCGACCCCAAAAGCGAGGAGTTGGCGAAGAAGGCCGAGGAGCTGAAAAAGCTCATGAACGACATTCTGGACCCCGAAACCAAGAAGCTCTACGAGAAGCTGAAAAAGCTGATGGAAGAGCAGAAGCAGCCCGACGCCGAGATGCAGAAGCTGCTGCAACAGCTCGAAAACAAGGAGAATACCTTGCAAAAGGAGTTGGACCGGGCCCTCGAAATGTTCAAGCAGATGCAGCTGGAGCAAAAGGCCGAAGCCACCGCCAACAAGCTCGATGAGCTAGCCCAGAAGGAAGAAAAGCTGGCCGAGCAAACCGAGAAGAACGATAAGGACAATCCCGACAACAAAGCCTCGAACCAGGACCAGAAGGCCAAGAATGAGGAGCTCAAAAAAGAGCAGGCCGAGCTGCAAAAGGAATTCGAGGACCTGAAAAAGGAGCTGGCCGACCTCAAGCAGATGGATAAGGAACTCGACAACCAGAACGGCATGGACGAGCAGAAGCCCGAGCAGGAGCAGACCGACCAGGACATGCAGGAAAGCCAGCAGAGCTTAAGCAAAAACCAGAACAAAAAGGCCGGCAGCAAGCAGCAAAGCGCCGCCTCGCGCATGAAAAAGATGGCGCAGAAAATGCGCGACCAGATGAGCGACCAGGAAAGCGACCAGGCTCAGCAGAACATCGACGACCTGCGCGACATCCTGGACAACCTCCTGACGCTAAGCTTCGACCAGGAGAAGCTGATGAAGGACTTCCGCCAGGTAGACCAGGCCGACCCGCGCTTCGTGCAATTGGGCCAAACGCAGCGCAAGCTGCGCGACGACGCCCAGATTATCCAGGACTCCTTATACGCGCTGGCTAAGCGGGAGCCGAAAATTCAGAGCTTCGTGACCCGCGAGGTAGGCGAGATGAACGGCCGCATGGAGCAATCCATGACCGACATCAAGCAGCGCGACGTGCCCCGCGCCACCGCCTCGCAGCAGCAGGCCATGACCAGTATCAACAACCTGGCGCTGATGCTGCAAAGCTCCTTGCAGCAGATGCAGCAGGACGCTCAGGAAGGCAAGGGCCAGCCAAAGGACGGCAACGGCAAGCCCGGCAAGAAAAAGGGCAAAGGCAAGGGCAAAGGCCCCGGCAACAGCCCCGGCCCCGGCAACATGAGCCAGCTGCAAAAGCAGCTCAACGACCAGATTCAGCAGCTCTCCAAGAGCGGCAAAACGGGCCGGGCGATGTCGCAGGAGCTAGCTAAGATGGCCGCCCAGCAGCAGATGCTGCGCCAGGCCATGCAGCAGATGGACAAGATGCAGCCGGGCGGCAGCAAGCCCGGCGGCGGTAAGCCCGGTGGCGAGGGCCAGAGCAGCGGCGGCCGCAACGGCAACGAGGGCAAGGAAGGCCAGCCGGGCAACAAAGACGGTAAGGGCGAGCAGGGTGGTGGCGGCACCGGCGAGCTTAAAAAATTGATGGAACAAACCGAAACCGACCTCGTAAACAAGCGGCTGACGGAGGAAACCATCCTGCGCCAGCAGCAGATTCTGACGCGCATGCTGGAAGTTGAGAAATCGGCCCGCGAGCGCGACCAGGATACCAAGCGCGAGGCGCAGGCGGCCCAGAATAAGCCGCCGGTTTTTCCGCCCGCATTCGATAAATACAAGGCCTCGAAAGAACGCCAGACCGAACTGTTGCGTACCACTCCTCCGACGCTCACGCCCTACTACCAGCGCGAGGTCGGCGAATACTTTCAGAAGATGAAATAGCGTTGTAGTGGCGAGCGAAGTATGAAATCCGGGGCCGTTTCTCTCAGCCGATTTTCATGTTTCGCCCACATTGCCCCGCAAATTCCTACTTTTGCCGCCCGAACTGTAGCTGCCCTTCCTCACCCAAACACCTTATGAAGCAGGTAAAAATTCAGATTCCGTCGCTCGTTGAGAATATCCGCGTCGTCGAAAGCTTTATCGACAACTCCAAGGATACCTTTCAGATTGAGGACGATATCTACGGCAACATCATGGTGGCCGTGACCGAAGCGGTGAACAACGCCATTCGCCACGGCAACAAGTTCGACAAGGACAAGAACGTGTATCTGTCGCTCTACGTGGAGCCCCAAGTGCTCAAATTTGAGATTGAAGACGAGGGCGCAGGCTTCAACTTTGATAACCTGGACGACCCCACGGCTCCCGAAAACCTCGAAAATCCCGGTGGCCGCGGCATTTTTCTCATTCGCCATCTGGCCGATGAGGTAGAATTCAGCAAGGAAGGCCGCAAGGTGGAGCTGACGTTCCAGCTCGCGCCCGCCCCGGCCGACGAAGAAACCACCACCGACCAGCTTGCCGCTTAAGTCAATGAGCAACCCTCCCCACCACGACGCTTTTCCGCCCGAGGGCCTGCACCACGAGGCCCCCGGCATCGAGTTCATGGTGGAGGACGTGCCCGAGTTTGCCCTCGGCGACGCCGAAGACCTCATTGCCTGGATTGAGCGCATCGCGGCCGTCCACGAGCATAAGATTGTGCAGCTCACGTACATCTTCTGCTCCGATGAATACCTGCACAAGCTCAACGTGGAGTACCTCGACCACGACACGCTCACCGACGTCATCACCTTCGACAACGCCGACGACTCGGACATTCTCGAAGGCGACATCTTCATCAGCGTGGAGCGCGTCGCCGAGAATGCCAAGGAGTTAGGCCATTCGTTCCGCGATGAGCTGCACCGCGTGATGATTCACGGCGTGCTGCACCTGTTGGGCTACCACGACAAAGATTTGCTGGCCCAGACGGCCATGCGCAAGAAGGAGGATTACTGCCTCTCGCTTAGAACTTTCTAAGCTATTTCTCTACTGAAAGCCGCCGCCGGACGCATGTTCGGCGGCGGCTTTTATTTTTGCACCGGGCGGTGCTGAAGGAATTGAAGCGACGGCCGATTTTGTAAAACGTTCTGCCTTATGCTCCAACTCCTTCGTACTTCCTCCGAAAACGTTGATTTTCGCGCCTTGGTCGTCTTGCTCGACCAGTACCTACGGGTGCTCGATGGCGATGACCACGCCTTTTACGCTCAGTTCAATCAGATTACCAACATCAAACACGCCGTAGTGGCCTACGCAGACGGTCAGCCCGTGGGCTGCGGCGCCTTCAAGGAATACGAGCCGGGCACGGTGGAAATCAAGCGCATGTTCGTGCGGCCGGAGCGGCGCGGGCAGGGCATCGCTCAAGCCGTATTGCGGGAACTGGAGCAGTGGGCGCAGCAGGAGGGCTACAACAGCTGCGTGCTCGAAACGGGTAAGCGTCAGCCGGAAGCCATTCGGCTGTATGAGAAAAGCGGCTACGCTCACATCTCTAACTTCGGGCAATACGCGGGCGACGACAACAGTGTATGCCTGCAGAAATCCATTGCCGTGAGCTGATTTTGTAGCATGGCCGCTGTTCCGAATCCCGCTTTCATCGGCGGCGAAATGCTGGATTTTTACCTGGGGCGGGGTTACTACCGCATGCAGCAGGATTTATTTACCTGCCAGTTTCTGCCCATCGAAGGGCGGCTGCACACGGTGCATTGGCTGCGCCTGCGTCTGGCCGAGGTGCAGTACGGTCCCGAGCAGCGCCGGCTGTTGCGCTCGGTGCAGCGGTTTCAACTGATTTACCGCACGTTTCAACTCACGGAGGAATACGAGGCGCTTTACGCCGACTACCGCCGTAGCATGGATTTCGACGCGCCGCCTACTGTGGCGGCGTTCCTGCTGGAAGTTGATAGCACGCATAATGTATTTGACACCAAAGTTATTGAAGTACGCGATGCGGGCAAGCTAATTGCCGTGGGCATTTTTGACTGCGGGGCGCGCACGCTGGCCGGCATCATGAATTTTTACGACCCGGCTTACCGCAAGTACAGTCTGGGCAAGTGTTTGATGCTGCTGAAAATCGACTATGCACGGCAGCAGGAGCTGGCGTTTTATTATCCCGGTTATCTGGTGCAGGGCGTGCCGAAGTTTGACTATAAGCTGTTTGCCTGCCCGGTGGCCACGGAGATGTTTGACTGCGTGCGCCAGTATTGGCTGCCGTTTTCGTGGAAGGCGGTGGCGGAGCAGTCGGCGGAGCTGCTGCGGGATTATGCGCCGCCGGGGTTTCGGGTGGAGTAGGGGCGGGGCTCGCCCCCGCCCGGCTATCAGAACGCTTGGTAATAAGCAGATAATCGACACAGCCCCGGCGGGCGGAGGCAAGCCCCACTCCTACACGTTGTATCGGCTCGGGCTTTCGTATTTTTGTGAATTATACTCAGTTGCTTGACGGGCCAGCGAACTTTTTACGGCCTGCCACAGCTTACCACACTATGTTTCAACAGGAAGAATACGACGTTATTGTAGTAGGAGCGGGGCACGCGGGCTGCGAAGCCGCCGCCGCCGCCGCCAACCTGGGCTCGAAGGTGCTGCTGGTGACGATGAACATGAACACCATCGCCCAGATGTCGTGCAACCCCGCCATGGGCGGCGTGGCTAAAGGCCAGATTGTGCGCGAGATTGACGCGTTGGGCGGGCAGTCGGGCCTCATCACCGACCGCACCATGATTCAATTTCGGATGCTGAACCGCTCGAAGGGCCCCGCCATGTGGAGCCCGCGCGCCCAAAGCGACCGCATGCGCTTCGCCGAAGACTGGCGGCTGACCCTAGAAGGCATTGCCAACGTAGACTTCTGGCAGGAAGCCGTGACCGGTCTGCTGGTGGAAAACGGTGTTTGTGTGGGCGTGAAAACGCAGCTCGGCATCGAGTTTCGGGGCAAATCGGTGGTGCTGACGAATGGTACTTTCCTCAATGGTTTGATTCACATCGGCGAGAAGAACTTTGGCGGTGGCCGGGCGGCCGAGAAGGGCAGCACCGGCCTCACGGAGCAGCTGAAAGAGTTGGGCTTCGAAGCCGGGCGCATGAAAACCGGCACCCCGCCCCGCGTGGACGGCCGCAGCCTCGATTATTCCAAAATGGAGGAGCAGAGCGGCGACGCCGAGCCGAGCAAATTCTCGTACCTCGACACGCCGCGGCTGGTGCAACAGCGGCCGTGCTACATCACCTACACCAACGAGCGGGTGCACGATATCCTGCGCGAGGGCTTCGAGAAGTCGCCCATGTTCCAGGGCCGCATCAAGGGGCTGGGGCCGCGCTACTGCCCGAGCGTGGAGGACAAAATCAACCGCTTCGCTGATAAGGACCGGCACCAGATTTTCGTGGAGCCGGAGGGCTGGAGCACGGTGGAAGTGTACGTGAACGGCTTTTCGAGCTCGCTGCCCGAGGACGTGCAGTACCGCGCCCTGCGCGAAATCGCGGGCTTCGAGCGGGCCAAGATGTTCCGGCCCGGCTATGCCATCGAGTACGACTTTTTCCCGCCCACGCAGCTGGCCCTGACGCTGGAAACCAAGCCGGTGCAGAACCTCTACTTTGCCGGGCAGATAAATGGCACGACCGGCTACGAAGAGGCCGCCTGCCAGGGCCTCATGGCCGGCATCAACGCCCACAACAAGGTGCACGGCAAGGAGCCCTTCGTGCTGAAACGCAGCGAGGCCTACATCGGCGTGCTCATTGATGACCTAGTAAACAAAGGGACCGACGAGCCCTACCGCATGTTCACGAGCCGGGCCGAGCACCGCCTGCTGCTGCGCCAGGACAACGCCGACCTGCGCCTGACGCCCTTGGCCCATGCCCTGGGCCTGGCCTCCGACGAGCGGCTGGCCCGCGTGCAAGAGAAGGAACAGCAAGCCGCCGCCGCCACCGAGCTGCTGAAGAATTTCCCCGTCGAAATCGCCGACATCAACCCGCTGCTGACGGAGCTGGGCTCGGCCGAAATCCACGAGAAAACCCGCGCCGTGAACCTGCTGCGCCGCCCCAACGTGGAGCTGGCCGACCTGCGCCGCGCCCTACCCGCACTGGCCGAGGCCCTGGCCGACTTCCACCCCGAGGCGCTGGAGCAGGCCGTCATCAACATCAAATACGAAACCTACCTGGTGAAGGAGCAGCAGCAGGCCGCCCGCATGCAGGAACTGGAAGGATTCACCATCCGCGGCCGGCTCGACTATGGCGCAATGCCGGCGCTCAGCCACGAGGCGCGGGAGAAATTGCTCAAAATTCAGCCCGAAACGCTGGGGCAGGCCAGCCGCATCAGCGGCATCTCGCCGGCCGACGTGTCGGTGCTGATGGTATACCTGGGAAGGTGAGTTAGGGGTTTTGAATTATGCGTTGAGAGTTGGCGAACTTGCCGCCTCGTAGCCTGATTCGAAACTCATAATTCAAAACTCATAATTCAAAACGAGTGTCTTACGAACGATTGGACCACTGCCCGGTTTGCGGCAAAACGGAGTTTAAAAACAAGCTGGTAGTGCAGGATTACACGGTGAGCCAAGAGAGCTTTGCCATCGTGCAGTGCGCGGCGTGCAGCTTCCAGTTTACCAACCCGCGGCCGGCGGCGGCCGACATTGGGCGCTACTACGAGTCGGACGCCTACGTGTCGCACAACAGTGCGGCGCAGGGCTTTATCAATCAGGCCTACAAGGTGGCGCGGTTTTTCACGATGCGCCGTAAGGTGGCGCTGCTGAATAAATTGGCGCCGCGTCGGGGTAAAATGCTTGATTACGGCTGCGGCACGGGGCACTTTCTGGTGGCGGCAAAGAACAACGGCTGGCAGGTGGCAGGGCTGGAGCCCAATGCCCGCGCCCGCGAAGAAGCTTCGCAGCGCCTGGGGCAGCCGGTAGGGCAGGAGAGCCTGGCCTCGTTTGAGGCCGGCTCGTTCGATGCCATTACGCTGTGGCACGTGCTGGAGCATGTGCACACGCTCAATGAAACGCTGACGCAGTTGGTGACTCTACTGAAGCCGGACGGCGTGCTCCTCATCGCGGTGCCCAATGCGGAGAGCCTTGATGCGCAGCACTACCGCGAGCACTGGGCAGCCTACGACGTGCCCCGGCATCTCTACCATTTCGTGCCGAAAACCATGACCCAGTTGCTCAAAAAGCACAAGATGGTAGTCGAAAAAACCCTGCCGATGGCGCTGGACGCTTACTATGTGAGCATGCTCAGCGAGAAGCAGCGGGGCGAGCGGGCGGGCGGGCCGCTGGCAGTTTTCAAAGCTGGCTACAAGTCGAACCAGTACGCGGCGCAGCACGAGGGGCAGTATTCGAGCTTGATTTACGTGGCCCGGCGGCGGCCGGCCGCTACCCCGGCGGCCTGATGCGGCGGGCGCGGATGCGGTGCGGGCTGGTGCTGGGCCTGGGGCTGCTGATGCTCCCCGCCCGGGCCCAGCTCACGCCCGTGTCGCCGCCCATGCCGATTGAAGTGCCCGTACCGGCGACGGTGGCGGATACCTTGAAGAAGACCGTGACCGGGCTGGTGCCGGATACGGCGCGGGTAATACTAGCCTCGCCAACGGAACCGACGGAGAAACTCACCCGGCCGCTGACGATTCGCATTGCCGCGGTTATCGTAGTGCTTACGCTTACAACTTTTTTGCTTTATAATGTCCGTTCGCGCTGACCTGCTGGTGTTTCTTGCTTCCGTTGCTCTGCTGGAGGGCTGCGCCGCCGTGGCCCCGCCCACCGGCGGCCCGCGTGACACCACGCCGCCGCGCCGCATCAGCAGCTCGCCCGATAGTGCGGCCCGCAACGTGAGCCAGCGCTTCGTGCGCATGGTGTTTTCGGAGTACATCCAAACCAAGGACCTGCAGAAAAACCTGCTCATCACCCCGCAGCTGCCGGCCGATAATCCTTACAAGCTGCGCGAAGACCGCAACTCCGTGACGCTGCTTTTCGACAAGCCGCTGGACGCGAACACCACTTATTCCTTCAATTTCCGGGAAGGCATCGTGGACGTGACTGAGAGCCTGCCCGCCAAAAATGCTTCTGTGAGCTTCAGCACCGGTGCCGTGCTCGACTCGGGCGCGGTGAAGGGCACCGTGACCAACCCACTGCTGGGCCAGCCCGCGGAGGATGCGACCATCGGCCTCTACCGCGAGACCGACACGGCCGGCGTGCGCAAGGCCAAGCCCTACTACCTAACGCGCACCGACAAAAAGGGCCAGTACCAGCTCAACTTCCTGCGCACCGGCCGCTACAAGCTCTACGCCTGGACCGACAAAAACCAGAATGGCCGCTACGACGACGGCGAGCAAATTGCCTACCTGCCCGAACCCGTCAGCATCCGTGGCGACTCGGTGGTACCTACCGTGCCGCTGCTGCTCACCCGCCCCGACCGCCGGCCGCCCCAGGCCACCGGCCAGCAGCCCGGCCCCAACGTGCTGCGCATTAGCGTGAACGAAGGCGTGCAGCGCGCCAGCCTGAACCGCCTGCCGCCGGCGGCCGACAGCGCCGCCGTGAACGAAGCCGTGGCCATCACCGACAAAGGCAAGACGGTTCTGATTTTCAAAACGCCGACCGTGACCGATGGGCGCTACCTCTTCACGGCTGCCGACAGCACCGGCAACGTAGTGCGCGACACCCTCAACCTGCGCTTCCCGGTGCCGGCGGCCACGGCCAAGAAAGTGGCCGCCGGGGCGCTCTACGCGGTAGAGGGCAGCCCCAAAACCGTGTACCGCCAGGGCCAGGTCAAATTCAAGTTCGCGGTGCCGGTGCGGCTGGCGGCGGGCCAGCCTTTCGGCACGCTGGTGGAAGACTCGGTGAAGCGCCGCCTGCTTCGCTTGCCCGCCGACGGCACTTTCAGCGCCGACCGCACCTTGCTGACGGTGCAGCTCAACACGCTGGCCAAGGACCGGATTGACCTCATGCTCGACAGTACGGCCGTCGTGGCCATTACCGGGCAGTCGCTGGGGCTGAAGCCGCTGCGGCTGACGCTGTCGGAGGAAGCGCCCACGGGCACCTTGTCGGGCCCCATCGTCACGCAGGAAAAAAACTTCGAGCTCCAACTGCTTGACGATAAGCTTAACCCAGTGCAAAGCCTGCGCTCGCCCAAGGGCCGCTACAAGTTCGAAAACGTGACGCCCGGCGCCTACCGCCTGCGCGTGCTCATCGACCGCAACGGCGACGGCCGCTGGAACGGCGGCGACCCCAACCTGCTCGTGCCCGCCGAGCCGGTGTACCTCGCCCCCAAGCCCCTGCAGCTGCGCGCCAACTGGGAAGTGGAGGAGAAGCTGAGCTTTTAATTTCCCTGAATTAGCTAAAAAGCCCCGCTGGCAGCCGCTAGCGGGGCTTTTTCGTTGGCGACGGCCAACGGAGTTCCTGACGCGAGTCGGGGTGGACGCGACGGGTATCGGGAAGCCCGGCGCGCGGGTCGGGACGGCCGCGACGGGAGTCGGGATGTCGGCGACGTGACTCGGGAAGCCCGCGACGGGTATCGGGACGCCTGCGACGGGCATCGGGACGCCCGCGACGGGCATCGGGACGTCGGCGACGCGTATCGGGACGGTAGCGACGAGCGTCGGGGCCCATCCGGCGCGACCGCTGCTGCGGGCGACGCGATGCCTGGGCTGTCGGCGGGCAGGCAGACGCCTTGGGGCCAGGCGAGTGGATAACTTTTCGGCGTTTCCAGTTACTGAGGGCCTTTTTTGCCCGTAATCCACCGGTAATTCACGCGTTTTCCACCGGCTTTTCCACAGGGATTTCGGCTTGGGGAGAAATGCGGGGATAACCTGGGGGAAACATGTGGGCAGCGCGGGGATAAGTCGGGGGAAAGTTTTTTTGGCCCGGCGGCAGCCAGCACAGGGTAATTGGCCGGGGGATAAGCGTGGATAAGTTTCTCCTCGCAGAACGGGTGTTCACAATGGGGGAAACGTGTGAATTGTGGATTTGTGGAAAGCGTGGGGACATGTTGAAAAACGATTTTAAACTCTGTTTTTCAGCACACTATTTTCCACAATGCCTGTGGATAGGGGGTGCATAACCCCGATGTTTCCCCCAGGTTATCCCCGCTGTGGATAAGCTGCAAGGGTTGTCCACTTATCAACCGACCTAATGGGTGGAAAACAAAAAGAGATTTTAAAAAAAGATTTCAACAAAAAATTAAGTTGGGGGAAAACCCGATTCAAGGGTTTTTCTCGGGGGAAATTCAAAAAAGGATTTCCCGGCCGAAAAGCTTTCTGAATCTGCCAAACCAGAATTGATGGGCCGGCCGAAATTTTCAAGCCGCCTTCCGGGGCGCCGCGTATAAAATCCGCTGCGCCGAAAAAAAGCCCCTCGCCATGCCGTTCGATTACACCCTCGATTTCCACACCGTCAATTTCCGGGAGCACCCCGAGCTGTACCGCGTGGGCATCGGCGAGCAGGGCGTGCTGCTGGTGCAGCCCTACAAGGGCGAAATTTTGCCGCACTGGCGCTTCAAGGACGCCGCGGCGGCCCGGGAGTCCTCGGCGACGATTTACGGCCTGTTTGAGGCGTATTTGAAGGACCACGATTTCGTGGGGGCCGACATGGCCCGCAAATTCCTGCAAATGGGCTTCACCCGGGCCCGGCGCTACGCCAACCACAAGGGCGGCAAAAAATACGCCGGCCCCGTGCCCGCCGACAAAAAAGGCCAGAGCGGCGCCCACGGCCGCGCCGAGCTCCCCCGCACCACCCACCCCGATGTGGATAAGGTGGAAGCCGCCGCCATTTTCAAAAAAAAGTGGGACGAAGCCAAGGTGCACCCGGAATATGTGAAGCAGAAAGCCGCCTTCCAGGAGAAATACGGAAAGTAATGGTTAATGATTAATGGTGAATGGTTAATGAGTGGGGAGGCCGCTGGTTTTCCCCACGCCGGCTCGACTTATCCCCACTTATCAACCATTCACCATTAATCATTAACCATTAAGCAACTACTTTTGCCCATTACCCTTCAATAGCTCAATAAAATGAACCCAACCCAACCCTCCAGCATCGAGGAAAACGACATCATCCTGGGCATCGGCATGGGGCCGCTGCGGTTCGGCGCCACTATGGACGAGGTGCGAACCCTCGTGGGCGAGCCCGAGGAAATCGAGGAATCGGAAGACGACGACGAGTTCGAGCACCAGGCCTGGAACTACCACGAAGACGAATACCTGCTCTCGCTCTACTTCGACCGCGAGGACGATTTCCGCCTCTCGTGCATCGAAACCGACAACCCCGGCATGCGCCTCTTCGGCGAGCCCATCTACGGTGTGGGCCTCGAAGAAATCAAGTCTCTCATGGCCCGCCACGGCCAGAAGGAAGCCGAAATCGAGACGATGGAAGAGGGCGCCGTGCGCCTCTCCTACGAGAAGGGCATGATTGATTTGTACTTCGAAGAAGGCGAGCTGCAGTTCGTCAATTTCGGCGTTTTCATCGACGATAACCTCGAAGTGCAGTGGCCTAAGTAAGCCGGAGTTATCCACAAAATCCGCCGTTTTCCGTGTGGATAAGTGGATAAGCCGGGCTAAAAGGCCGTTTAAACCGCTTTTTAGCCGTTTAAGCCCCATTGCTAACCATTGCTTAGCAAAACGAAAAAGGCCGCCCATCGGGGCGGCCTTTTTTAGTTTTCAGCGGGGCTGCGCTTAGTCGAGAATAGTGCGGAAAAGCAGAAATAAGCCGCCCGACAGCACCATCGTCACGGGCAGCGTGAGCACCCAGGCCAGGGCGATGTTGCGCACCATTTGGGGGTTCAGGTTTTTCACGCCGCGGTTGGCCACCATCGAGCCGGCGATGGCCGACGACAGCACGTGCGTAGTAGAGGACGGCAGGCCGAAGCCAGTGCTCACGCCAATCATGGCCGCCGCCACCAGCTCGGAGGAGGCGCCCTGTGCGTAGGTCAGGTGTTCCTTGCCGATGCGCTCGCCGATGGTTTTCACGATGCGCTGCCAGCCAATCATGGTGCCGCAGGCCAGCGACAGGCTCACGATGAGCAGCACCCACCAGGGCGCGTAGTCGGTGAATTTCTTCATGTCCTTCATCGACGCCTCGTAGGTGGCGCGGTCGGCGGTGCTGAGGCTGAGCTTTTCGCTCGCCATGAGCTTCTTGGCGCGGTTGCCGAGCAGCAGGATGTCGCGGCGAATATCGAAGCGCGCCTGCTGCGGCAGCTGGTTCACCGAGGTTTTGCCGGCGAAGATGCGGTCGAGGTCGTTGGTCTGGGTTTTGATGTCCGTCAGCATCTGCTGGTCGTTCGGGCTCAGCTCGTTGACGTTCACGCGGCTCATCACGTACTCCACCTTGCCCAGCGACTCGCGCAGGTCGAGCGGGTTGAGCTTGTTGTCGAGCGCAAAATGCACCGGCACGATGCCGATGAGGATGAGCATGATGAGGCCCACGCCCTTCTGCCCGTCATTCGAGCCGTGGAAGAAGCTCACCAGCGTGCAGGTGGCAATGAGGATGAGGCGAATCCAGAGGGGTGGCGGCTTGCGCTTGTGCGGCTCCTTGAAGATGGATTTGTTCTTCACGAAGCGCTTGAGCATGAACATCATCAGGATGGTGAACGAGAAGCCCAGCAGCGGTCCCACCAGCAGCGCAATGCCGGTTTCGCCGGCCTTGCTCCAGTTCACAGCCGCCGCGTTGGTGCCCGGCAGCAGCGAGAAGGCAATGCCCACGCCCAGAATCGAGCCGATAAGCGCGTGCGAGCTGGACGACGGCAGGCCATAGTACCAGGTGCCTACATTCCAGATGATGGCGCCCACGATGAGCGCGCCCACCATAGCAATGCCGTGGTACACGTTCTGGTCCACCAGGCTTTCCACCGGCAGCAGGTACACGATGCCCATGGCCACCGCGATGCCACCAGCGAAGACGCCGATGAAGTTCCAGAAAGCCGACCAGACCACGGCGGCCCAGGGCCGCAGCGTGTTGGTGTAAATAACGGTCGCCACGGCGTTGGCCGTGTCGTGAAAGCCGTTGACGAATTCAAACGCACAGGCTGCAAGCAGGCAGATGCCCAGTAGCAGTAAAACGTGCGGCTCCAAGCCAAACATATAGAGCGGGTTTTGGGGGAAATTTAGATGTAATGCAGCCTCAAAGGTAGGACTATTGCCGGGCTAGGCCGTGTTAAGGAATTGTGACCACGGGGGGTAGGGGTTTTATTTTCAGTAAACTAACGACTGGCAATCGATAATCCGAAATTGTGCCTGCGTACGGTAAAGCGGCTGAACTGGTGGAAAAGATGTGGAAAACCCGTTCGGCGCGGGTCTATCTTTGTGCCTATGAACCCCGGAATCGAAACAACCCAGCTTAAAGACATCGTCGCCCACGCCAAGGAATACGGCTTCGTGTTCCAGTCCTCGGAGATTTACGACGGCCTGGCCGCCGTGTACGACTACGGCCCCAACGGCGTGGAGCTCAAGAACAACCTCAAGCGCCTGTGGTGGGAAGCCATGACCCAGCTGCACGGCAACGTGGTGGGCCTCGACGCCGCCATCTTCATGGAGCCGCGCACCTGGGTGGCCTCGGGCCACGTCGCGGGTTTCAACGACCCCATGATTGACAATCTCGACAGCAAGAAGCGCTACCGCGCCGACGTGCTGCTCGAAGAAAAGGCCGCCGAGTACGAAAACGCCGGCGACCCCGCCCGCGGCGCTGCCCTGACGGCCGAAATGGGCCGCCTGCTGACCGAGAATGACCTCGCCGGCGTGAAAGAGCTCATCATCCGCGAAAACATCAAGTGCGCCGTGTCGGGCACCTGCAAGTGGACCGACGTGCGGCAGTTCAACCTCATGTTCAGCACCCAGGGCTCGGCCGTGGACTCCGACGCGCCGCCCGTGTACCTGCGCCCCGAAACCGCCCAGGGCATTTTCGTGAACTTCCTGAACGTGCAGAAGTCGGCGCGGATGAAAATCCCGTTCGGCATCGCCCAGATTGGCAAAGCTTTCCGCAATGAAATCGTGGCCCGGCAGTTCATCTTCCGGATGCGCGAGTTCGAGCAGATGGAGATGCAGTTCTTCGTGCGCCCTGGCACCGAAGGCGAGTGGTACGACACCTGGAAAGCCGCCCGCCGCCGCTTCCACGAGGCCATTGGCCTGCCCGCCAGCAAGCTGCGCTTCCACGACCACGACAAGCTGGCCCACTACGCCAAAGCCGCCGTCGATATCGAGTTTGAGTTCCCCTTCGGCTTCAAGGAAATCGAGGGCATTCACTCGCGCTCCGACTTCGACCTGACCCAGCATCAGGAGCTTAGCCGTAAGAAGCAGCAGTACTTCGACAACGACGTGGACCCCGCCACCGGCAAGCCCTACGGCAACTACGTGCCCTACGTGGTCGAAACCTCAGTGGGCGCCGACCGCCTGTTCCTGGCCACGCTCTGCGAGGCTTTCCAGGAAGAAACCATCACGGAAGGGGAGGGCGAAGCTCAGCAAACCAAAACCCGCACTTTCCTGAAGCTGCACCCGGCCGTGGCGCCCATTAAGGCCGCCATTTTCCCGCTGGTGCGCAAGGACGGCATGCCCGAGAAGGCCCAGGAAATCTTCGACGCGCTACGCTTCGACTTCCGGGTGGTGACGGAGGAGCGCGACGCCATCGGCAAGCGCTACACCCGGCAGGACCTCATCGGTACCCCGTTTTGCATCGTGGTAGATGGTCAGACGCTGGAAGATGACACCGTGACCGTCCGTCACCGCGACTCGCGCGAGCAGACGCGGATGCCCATCAGCGAGTTGCGGACTTACATCGGTGAGGCGGTGAGCTTCCGTCGCGTGTTTGAAAAACTATAGGTCTTTCGGCCTGATTTTGCCGGAATAGTAAGAAAAGGAACCTTTTCGACGAAAACCAGCTGTGGTGGTGAGCTTTTTGCTTATCCTTGCAGCTGGTTTTCTTTTTTTAAGTTAAAATTTTAAAAATTAACATCATTTCCTAACGCTTATGCGAATGAATACCCTTTTGCAGCTAGGTTTCGGCCTGGTAGCAATTCCGGCCTTGGCAAACACGCCCACGGTGGTGGGGCCGGCCCCAAGCCCGACCGTCGAATTTGTGGCTAACCAACGGCAGTGGGAAAAGCCCGTGCTATTTGCGGCCGATGTGCCGGGCGGGCGGCTGTACCTGGAGCGTGGCCGCCTGCTGCAGTCGCTCTACGATGCCAGACAAATCGACGAGCTGCACCACCATAAGGGGGAGGTTTCGACCCGGCAGTCCATCAAGGCCCACGCCTACGCTACTACGTTTGTGGGTGCCAATCCGCAGGCGCGGGTGGGAGGGGAAAGCCAGCTGCCCGGCTACAGCAACTACTTTCTGGGGAATGATAAAAACCGTTGGGCCAGCAACGTGCCCGGCTACGGCGAAGTGCGCTATGCCGCACTGTACCCGGGCATTGACCTGCATTTTTACAGCAAGGAGCTGGCTTTGGAGTACGACTTCGAAGTGAAGGCCGGCGCCGATGCCGGCCGCATCGCCCTGCGCTACGATGGCCAAACCAGCCTGCGCCTGGTAGATGGCGCGCTGCACATCGGCACGAGCGTAGGTACGGTGGTAGAGCAGCGGCCTTACGCTTACCAGCTGGTTGATGGAAAGCGGATTAAAATTGCGTGTGAGTATGCTATCGGCAGTGGGAACACGGTGCGCTTCAGCCTGCCCAAGGGGTATAATAAAGCCCTGCCGCTAGTCATTGACCCCGTATTGTCGTATGCTACCTACACGGGCTCAAGCGCTAACAACTACGGCTATACCGCTACCTACGATGCCGCCGGCAACCTGTACTCGGGCGGCACGGTGTTCAGCGCTGGTTACCCCACTACGGTAGGAGCTTACAGCACTACGTTTGCCGGGGTGCAGGATATTGGCATCATGAAGTTTAACCCCAACGCGGCTACCGGGCCCGCCAGCCGGGTGTACGCGACATACCTGGGCGGGGGCTCCGATGACCACCCGCACAGCCTAGTGGTAGATGGCAACAACAACCTCATCATTCTGGGTACCACCAGCTCGGCGAATTTCCCGACCACCACCGGCGCCATTGCCACTACCCGCTCAGGGGCGTCAGATATCACCATAACCAAGCTGAACCCTGCCGGCGCGGCGCTGGTGGGTTCCACCTATTTCGGCGGTACTGCGGCTGATGGCCAGGTATCCGGGACGCTAAACCAGAACTATGGTGATGCCTACCGGGGCGATATTACCATCGACCGGAACAACAACATCTACCTCGCCGCTATCACGCAGTCGACCAACTATCCTACTACCGTAGGGGCCTTCCAGCGCACCTCGGGCGGGGGCGGTGCCGACGGCGTGGTGTCGAAATTCAATGCCACGCTGACCAGCGTGGTCTGGAGCTCATACCTCGGCGGTTCGGGCCTCGATGCCGTTTACTCGGTGCAGCTCGACAGCATCAACAACGTGTTTGTGAGCGGCGGCACCACCAGTACCAACCTGCCCGGCACTACGGGTGCCTACCATGCTACCAGCCAGGGCGGAACTGATGGCTTCGTGGCGCGTATTGCTCCCGATGGCTCGGCCCTGGTACGCACTACCTACCTGGGTACTTCGGCTTACGACCAGGCGTATCTGCTGCAGCTGAACAAGCGCGGCGAAGTGTATGCCTACGGCCAGACCCTGGGGGCCTATCCCGTTTCGGCGGGCATTTATACCAACGCCAACAGCCGTCAGTTTATCCACAAGCTGAATCCGACGTTGACGACCAGTGTTTTCTCTACCGTGGTAGGCAACGGCGGGCGCGCTTCGGGTAGCCATTGTTTGTCGCCCACGGCCTTTTTGGTGGATAACTGCGGGCAGATTATCATCGCGGGCTGGGGTGGTACTTCGCTGGGCGAAAGCACGATTGCGGGCCTGCCCGTAACGGCCGGGGCTATCCAGGCAACGGGCCCCTCGGGCGACAACCACTACATCATGCAGCTGTCGGCCAACGCCCAGACGCTGGTGTACGGCACGTATTTCGGCAACGGCAGCTGCCACGCCGATGGCGGAACCTCGCGCTTCGACAAGTCGGGCGTTATCTACCAAGCCATGTGCGTGGGGACGGGCAGCGGGGCTATCCAGACTACTCCCAATGCCTGGTCGCGCACCAAAGGCACTGGCTCTTACAATAATGGGGCTTTCAAAATTGACGTACTGCAGCTGAATGCCAATTTTATACCGGCCATTACTGCCACCAGCACCACGCGCCAGGCCGACCTATGCTCTCCGGCCCAGTTCTACTTCAACCGTCCCTCAACGACGGGCACCAGCGTGCTGTGGAACTTTGGTAATGGGCAGACCTCCACGCAAACCAATAATGCCACGACTACCTACACGAGCCCGGGACGCTACGCGGTAAGCCTGACGGTGTTTGACACCAATGGCTGCCTGCCAAGCGTAACTACTATCGATACCGTGGTGGTGTACCCGGTGCCCGCCCCCCGGGTAGCGGTCAGCTCGCGCCAAACCATCTGTATTGGCAATCCCGCTACGCTGTCTGCCAGCAATATAGCTGCCGGTACTCCCAACGTATCCTACACCTGGACTGCCCCCGGCCAGCCCACCCAAACGGGCGCTACCATCACAGTGCAGCCCACCGCAACCACCAAATACACCGTGACGCTCGCCACCCCGGGTGGCGCGGGCGGCTGCTCGGCCACCGATACGGTGACGGTACGCGTATTGAATGAGCCGCTGGATGCCAGCTTCGTGCCCGCGCTGACGGCCACTGCCAGCACGCGCCAGGCTTCGCAGTGCGCGCCGGCCCAGTTCTTCTTCAACCGGCCCGCCGTAGTGGGCACGGGCGTGCTGTGGGACTTTGGCAACGGCCAGACTTCGACGCTGGCCAATAACGCCACGGCTACCTACTCCGCGCCTGGCCGCTACCCCGTGCGCCTCACCGTGACCAATAGCAACGGCTGCGGCCAGAGCCGCACAACTGTCGACACGGTAGTGGTGTACGCCGTGCCGCGGCCGCAGGTAACGCCGGCCTCGCGGGCGCTGGTGTGCTTCGGCTCGGCTACTACGCTTACGGCCAACAATCTGAATGCGGCAGCTCCAAACGTAATTTACACCTGGACGGCGCCCGGCCTGCCTACTCTGACGGGCCCTGCCATTACGATTACGCCCGCTGCTACCGTGCAATATACCGTGACGGCCAGCACCCCCGCCAACGCCGGCAGCTGCTCCGAGACCGATACCGTGACCGTGCATGTGCTTGACCGCGTGGTGGTAGCCGCCGGTCCCGCCCGCGACATCTGCCCGGGCTCGTCCGTGACGCTCAGCGTGCCCAGCGCTGGCCCCAACGCCCGCTACATCTGGACGGCCCCCGGCCAGCCCACGCTCAGCGGCCAAAGCGTGAGCGTGCAGCCGTCGGCCAGCATCCGCTACCGCGTAGTGGTGGAAAACCAGTACGGCTGCCAGGGCCGCGACTCGGTGCAGGTGAACGTGGCCACCCGGCCCACGCTGGCGGCTACCGTCAGCGCGGCTAACATTATCAACGAGCCGGTTACTTTCACCAACACCTCGACCGGCGCTACCAGTTACCGCTGGGACTTTGGGGATAACAGTGCCCCCAGTACCGACATTAACCCTACCCATACCTACACCACGGTGTCGCCGGTGCCCTTCCAGGCCCGCTTGACGGCCATTTATGGCGCGGCTAACTGCGAAGAAACCATTGTGGTACCGGTAACGGTGCGCGGCTTCGCGCTGCCCAACATCATCACGCCCAACAACGATGGCAAGAACGATACGTTCCGCCCTTTTGTGACTACGGAATCAGTTAAAATTCAGGTTTTCAACCGCTGGGGGCGTCTGGTATATGAAAACGCCAACTACGTGGACGGCTGGGGCGCCGATGCCGCCGCCGGAACCTACTACTACTACATTGTGAACACGAGCGGCGACAGCTGGAAAGGCTGGGTGGAAGTGGTTCGCTAGCCCTCGCTCGTTCGGCAAGCCGCAGAAAGTGCCCCCGACCAACTGGTCGGGGGCACTTTATGGTTTTAGGGTGGAGCTATTTTTCGGAACATCGCTACGCTGAGGCAATCGAACCTAAGCGCCCTACTGAACGGGAGCCTGCTTGGCTAGATTAAGTGAAAATCGTTGATTACTACCTGAATTTAATGATTTTTCGCCTAGTGGAATTTGAGTCAACTAAATATTTTAAAAGAGTGGACGGCCGATTGACTGCGCGTGAAAACTCATTTAAATTTCATCTCAAACCAGAAAAGTGTTTGCAACGGTAAGCTTTTTGCTTATTGTTGTGCACGTTTTAAACTTTTGCTCATCTCTTTTACAACCTATGAAGAAAATTACCTTATTAGGAAGTCTGTGTATGACTTCCGTAGCCGCAGTGGCGGGCACGCCCCCCAAAGTGGTGCAGCCAGCCGAGGCATCCGCGCTCGAATTTGTGGCCAACCAGAAGCAGTGGGAAAAGCCGGTGCTTTTTGCCGCCGATGTGCCCAGCGGCCGCTTGTTTCTGGAACAGGGCCGGCTGGTGCACGCCCTCTACGATGGCAAACAAGTAGAAGAACTGCACCATCACGCAGCCGAAGTGCCAGCCAAGCAAATGGTTAAGGCGCACGCCTACTCCACTACTTTCGTGGGGGCCAACCAGCAGGCCAGTGTGCGCGGCGAAAACAAATTGGCCGGCTACAGCAACTTCTTTCTGGGCAACGACCAGAGCCGTTGGGCCAGCGAAGTGCCCGGCTTCGCCGATGTGCGCTACCAGGCGCTGTACCCCGGTATCGACCTGCATTTCTACAGCAAGGAGCGCGTGCTGGAGTACGATTTTGAAGTGGCGCCCGGCGCCGATGCCAAGCTCATCAAGCTGCGCTACAATGGCCAGACCAAGCTGCAGGTAGTGAACGGCGCGCTGCACATCGGCACGAGCGTGGGCACGGTGGTGGAGCAGCGCCCCTATGCGTATCAGCTGATTGGCGGGCGGCGCCAGCGCGTGAGCTGCGAATACGCTCTGGGCGCGGGCAACACCATCACGTTCAGCCTGGCCAAGGGCTACAACAAAGCGCTGCCGCTGGTAATTGACCCGGTGCTGGTGTATTCTTCCTACACCAACTCGTCGAACAACTACGGCTACACAGCTACTTACGACTCGCTGGGCAACCTCTACGCTGGGGGTACCGTGTTTGGTACCGGTTACCCTACCACGATGGGGGCCTTCCAGATGAACCACAACAGTGGTACCGACATGGGTATCATCAAGTACGACCCCCGGCAGGTTATCGGGGCAGCCAGCCGGGTGTATGCCACTTACGTAGGCGGCAACGAGGACGACCATCCCCACAGCCTGGTGGTAGACCGGAACAACAACCTGATTATTCTGGGGTCGACCGGTTCTAATGACTATCCGGTATCGGCCACCGGCTATCGTCGCACCTTTGGCGGCGGCGACTCTGACATCGTCATCACCAAACTGAATACTGCCGGCTCGGCCCTGGTAGGCTCGACCTACCTGGGAGGCACCGGCACCGATGGCCGCGTGATTACCTCGACGCCGCTGTGGGAAAACTACGGCGATGCTTACCGCGGCGACGTCACGGTGGACCGCAGCAACAATATCTACGTGGCCTCGGCCACCGCTTCGAACAACTTCCCCACCAGCAACTCCTTCCAGCTCACCAGCGGGGGCGGCGCTTCCGATGGGGTGATTGTGAAGCTGAACCCGGGCCTGACTGGCCTGGTGTGGAGCAGCTACCTGGGCGGCAACGGGGCCGACGTGGCATACTCCGTGCAGATTGACAGCGTGGGCACTGTGTTTGTGAGTGGCGGCACTACGAGCCGCAATTTCCCCGGCACCGGCACCAGCAGCGGTGGTTTTCACACCAGTTACCAGGGCGGCGATGCTGACGGCTTCGTATCGCGCATCACGCCGGCTGGCAACGACTTGGTGCGTAGCACCTACATCGGCACCGGCAGCTATGACCAGGCGCATTTCGTACAGCTCAACGCCCGCGGCGAAGTGTATACCTACGGCCAGACGTATGGTGCCTACCCGGTATCCCCGGGGGCGTATTCCAACGCTGGCAGCCGCCAGTTTATTCAGAAGCTCAACTCGCAACTGACTACCAGTCTGATGTCCACTGTCATTGGCAACGGACCGGGTACGGGGCCAAGTCCAGGGGCCAACATGTCGCCCACGGCGTTTCTGGTAGATAACTGCGGGCAGATTATGGTCTCGGGCTGGACGTCGCAGGGCAACATGCCCGTAACGCCGGATGCGCTGCAGGCTACCGGTGGCTCCGGCAACTCTTCCAACAGCATCAGCGCTTACTTCTACATCGGGCAGCTGTCGGGCGATGGCAGCCGCTTGGTGTATGGCACGTATTTCGGCAACGGCAACTGCCACGTGGACGGTGGCACCTCGCGCTTCGACAAAAAAGGCATTATTTACCAGTCGATGTGCACGGGCTCCGGCAATGGGCCAATTACCACCACGCCCAACGCCTGGTCGCGCACCAATGGCGGTGGCTACAACAACGCAGCCTTCAAAATGGACGTGTTGCAGCTGGATGCCAGCTTCTTCCCTTCGTCGGTACAAACCACGTTCCCGCAGCTCGCCGTCCGTGAGCAGTGTGCTCCCGCCCGCTTCTACTTCAACCGCCAGTCGCAGGCCGGCACGGGCTTCATCTGGGATTTTGGCAATGGCCAGACTTCTACCTCGGCCGGCACCTCGACGGTCACCTACACCAGCGCTGGCAAGTACACCGTGCGCCTGACAGTGTACGACTCGACCAGCTGCGTGCAGAGCGTCACGTTCACCGATACGGTGCGCGTCTCGGGCCTGCCGCGTGCGGCCGCCGGCCCCGATAAGTCGGTGTGCCCCGGTTACAGCACCACGATTACTGTGGCCGATGCCGGCAACCGTGCCACTTACACTTGGTCGCCCGCTGCGGGCCTGAACACTACCACTGGCCGCACAGTAGTGGCTACTCCCACGGTAACCACGCGTTACGTAGTGCAGGTGAATATCCCTTCGGCTCTCAACTGCATTGGTTACGACACGGTAGTGGTGAACGTGCGTGCCCCGCTGGTGGTAACGGCCGGCCCCGACCGTGAGGTATGCCCCGGTGCCAGCACTACCCTCACAGCCCCGGATTTTGGTCCGGGTTCGACATATGTGTGGAGCCCGTCCACCGGTCTCAGCGGCACCAGCGGTGCTAGCGTTACGGCCACGCCCACGGCCACTACGCGCTACACCGTGGTGGCTACCGATGCTAACGGCTGCTCAGGCCAAGCTACTGTGGAACTGCGGGTGCCCAGCCGCCCCGTGATTGGCGCCACCGTCAGCGCGCCCAATCTGGTCAATCAGCCCATTAGCTTCGTGAACACCACTACCGGCGCCACCGGCTACCGGTGGGATTTCGGCGACGGCACGCCCGTTAGCACCGATATTAACCCGACGCACGTGTACACCACCGCCCGCCCACAGCCCTACCAAGCTACCCTGACGGCCCTGTACGGCACCGGCTGCGAAGAAACGCTGACGCTGCCCGTGCGTACCCTCGGCTTGCCCAACGTGTTAACTCCCAACGGTGACGGCCTGAACGACACGTTCCGGCCATACGTCTCGACCGACCCGGTTACCCTGCAGGTATTCAACCGCTGGGGCCGCAAAGTATATGAGCAAACCAACTATGTGGACGGCTGGGGTGGCGCCGATGTGCCCGCCGGCACCTACTACTACCACATGACCAGCCCCAACGGTGAAAGCTGGAAAGGTTGGTTTGACGTAGTAAAATAATAAGCGTCGTTCGCGCGCTTAAGAATGCTCAACCGCCCCCGGCCAGCGCCGGGGGCGGTTTTGTTTTACCGGCCCGCAAATGGAGCCAAAAATGGCCCGTAACCGCTCATATTCCG
This sequence comes from Hymenobacter aranciens, assembly GCF_030580865.1. Taxonomy (GTDB): domain Bacteria; phylum Bacteroidota; class Bacteroidia; order Cytophagales; family Hymenobacteraceae; genus Hymenobacter; species Hymenobacter aranciens. The sequence goes on from NZ_JAUQSY010000001.1 coordinate 56,100, forward strand.
CCCTCCGCCCGTCGCTTACGTAACTTTGCCTTTTTGCAGGGTTTTATGTGGGAGAATCTCGCCTTATTCATTATCCGGTTCCGCAGCACGCTGGTGGCGCTGCTGGCCGTCATCACCGTGTTCATGGCCTGGAAAGCCAAGGACGTAGAAATGACCTACGACTTCGCCCAGGTGGTGAGTCCGAAAGACCCGGAAATGGTTTATTTCCAGCAGTTCAAAAAGCAGTTTGGCGAGGATGGCAACGTGCTGGTACTCGGCATGCAGGACAGCGCCGTGTACAAGCTCCAGAACTTCAACCAGCTCCGGCAATTGGCCGATGACCTCGGTAAAGTGCAGGGCGTAAGCGGAGTTTTGAGTATCAGCAAGCTGCCGCAGCTCATGCGCGACACGGCTACCAACAAGTTCGTCGCCAAGCCCATATTCACCACCGCACCCCGCACCCAGGCCGAGCTGGATTCGCTGATGCGCATCGTCAACAGCCAGGAATTCTACAAAGGCCAGCTGATTTCGACTACCACCGGCGCCACCCTCGTGGCCGTCACCATGGACCCGCAATTTCTCAATTCCTCGCGCCGTCAGGCGGTGATGGGCAACATCCTGGGTCATGCCCAGCAGTTTGAGAAAAAAACTGGCATCAATCTGCACTACGCGGGCCTGCCCTACGTGCGCTCCACGATGACCAGCAAGGTGGCGGGCGAAATGAAGCTCTTCACCTTCCTGGCCATGCTCGTGACCGGCATCACGCTGCTAGTGTTTTTCCGCACTTGGTCGGCCATCGTGTTTCCGCTTTTGGTGGTGGGCGTCACCGTCATCTGGTGCGTGGGCTCGATTGTCTTGCTCGGGTTTAAAATCAACCTGCTCACGGGCTTGATACCGAGTATTATCGTGGTTATCGGCATTCCCAACTGCACGTACCTGCTCAGCCGCTACCACTACGATTTCCGCAAATCGGGCAACCAGATGCTGGCCATGACCCGCGTGATGCGCAAAATCGGCCTCGTGACGCTGATGAATAACACGACCACCGCCGTGGGCTTTATCGTCTTCGCGTTCACCGATATTGCCATTCTCTTCCAGTTTGGCCTGGTGGCTACGGTCAACATCTTTGCGGCTTTCGTTATCAGCTTCATTCTCATTCCGGCGGCCTTCACCTTCCTGCCGCCGCCCACGCCCAAGCAACTCGAACACCTTGATGCCGCGCCGCTTACCAAGCTACTCGAATTCTTCGACCACCTGGTGCTGCACCGTCGCGCCACGGTGTATATCCTCGGATTAGTGATGGTGGCCATTGCTGGTTTCGGCATCTCGCGCATCGAAGCCGTGTCGTACATGGTGGACGACCTGCCCAAAAAGAGCTCCGTAAATTCCGACTTGTCCTTCTTCGAGAAGCACTTCCACGGTGTCATGCCGCTGGAGTTTGAGGTCGTCACGAAGAAGCCCAAGGGCTTGCTCAACCTCAAGAACCTGCAGAAAATCGACCAGTTCGAGCGGTTCCTGCGCACCCAGCCGGAGCTGAGCCCGCCTATCAGCCTCGTCACCTTCATCAAAGCCGCCACCCAGGCCTTCTACAACGGCGACCCGCAGTTTTACCGCCTGCCCGATAATTCCGAAAAGAACTTCATCCTCAGTACGCTGGTCAACTCTAAAGGCGCCGGCGTGGGCACCGACAGCAAGTTCTTCCGCTCCTTCATTGACGAAAAACAGCAGAAAGCCCGCATCAGCCTCAAAATCGCCGATATTGGCTCGAATAACCTCGATACCCTGATGAACAGCAAAATACGCCCAGCCATGGCGCGTATTTTCAACGACAGCAACATTACCATCCGGCCCACCGGCACCACCATCATTTTCACGCAGGGCAACGAATACCTCATTCACACCCTCAAGGAGTCGCTATTCTGGGCCTTCGGGCTGGTAGGGCTGGTAGTATTCATCCTGTTTCGCTCCTTCAAAACGGTCTTCTACGCCCTCGTTCCCAACTTTGTAACGCTCGTGCTCACGGCCGGCGTGATGGGTTTTTTCAACATCCCGCTCAAGCCCAGCACGGCGCTGATTTTCGTCATCGCCCTGGGCATCGACGGCGACAATTCCATCCACTTGCTGGCCAAATTCAAGCAGGAGATGGCGGCCAACGGACAGCGGGTGCGCGACGCCATCACTACGACGCTCAGCGAGGCAGGCACCAGCATGATTTACACGAGTATCGTGCTATTAGTTGGTTTCAGCATCTTTGCTTTCAGCGAATTTGGCGGTACCAAAGCTTTGGGATTGTTAATGACGGCGTCGTTGTTGATAACCAACTTCTCGAACCTTATTCTGCTGCCCTCGCTGCTCGTGACGTTTGAAAAAAGCAAGAGCTACGCCGTCACCAACCCGGCCTGGCTCAAGCAATACAACGAGCGGTACAGCAACGACGAGGACGACGACCAGGATTTCAACAAAATGCACAAAGCCTCGGACTACGAGGGCGATTACTCTATTTAGTATTTAGTAGGAAGTATTGAGTATTAAGAAGAGAGACAAGCACAACGTTTTGCTCACTGTGTTTCTCACTACTAAATACTCACTACTGAATACTCCCCACTTTCATGAAATACCCCGAATTCAAACAACCGCTCAATTACGGCCAGCTCGGCGAAGACGTACTGGCTTGGTGGAAAGCGAATAACATCTTTGAAAAGAGCGTGAGCAGCCGCGAGGGCCAGCCCACGTTCGTGTTCTACGAAGGTCCGCCCTCGGCCAATGGCACGCCCGGTATCCACCACGTGATGGCGCGGGCGGTGAAAGACCTTTTTTGCCGCTACCAGACCATGCTCGGCAAGCAGGTGCCCCGCAAGGGCGGCTGGGACACCCACGGCCTGCCCGTGGAGCTGCAGGTGGAAAAGGAACTGGGCATTACCAAGGAGGATATCGGCCACAAAATCAGCGTCGAGGAATACAACCAGCTCTGCCGCGAAACCGTCATGCGCTTCAAGGCGCAGTGGGACGACCTGACCGAGAAAATGGGCTACTGGGTCGACCTCGACAATCCCTACGTCACCTTCGAGCCCGAATACATTGAAAGCTGTTGGGCGCTGCTCAAGCAGCTCTACGACAAGGGCTACCTCTACAAGGGCTACACCATTCAGCCCTACTCGCCGGCGGCAGGAACCGGCCTCAGCTCGCACGAGCTGAACCAGCCGGGCACGTACAAGGACGTGAAGGACACCACCATCGTAGCGCAGTTCAAGGTGCTACGGGATGAGAAGTCGGCGAAGCTGTTTGCAGGTGCTGATGACTCGGCCGAGACGTTTATCCTAGCTTGGACGACCACACCGTGGACGCTGGCGGCCAACACGGCGCTGGCGGTAGGGCCGAAAATCCCTTACGTGCTGGTAAACACGTTCAATCCCTACACGTACCAGCCCATCCGCGTGGTGCTGGCGAAGGCATTGGTAAGCCGCTACTTCTCAGAAAAAGGCGCTGCCTTTGAGCTGGCCGATTATGCCGAGAGCGACAAGAAGGTGCTGCCTTGGCGCGTAGAGGCCGAGTTCACCGGCGCCGACCTCGTCGGTATCCGTTACGAACGTCTTTTCAGTCAAGAAGCTGGTTTCCCCGCGTTTGAAGGCGAAGAAAAAGCCTTCCGCGTCATCCCCGCCGACTTCGTGACCACCGAGGACGGTACCGGTATCGTCCACATCTCGCCCACCTTCGGGGCCGACGACTTCCGGGCCGCGCAGCTGGCCGACGTGCCCGCCTTGCTCGTGCCCGACGCCGAGGGCAAGCTCGGCCCCATCGTGGACCGCACCGGCCGCTACGTGCCCCAGATGGGCGAATTCGCGGGCCGCTACGTGAAAAACTACGACGGCCAGGACGAAACCCAGGCCGGCTACCGCACCCTCGATGTGGACCTGAGCATCAAGCTCAAGGAGATGAACCGCGCCTTCAAGGTGGAGAAGTACGAGCACACCTACCCGCACTGCTGGCGCACCGACAAGCCCGTGCTCTACTACCCGCTCGACTCGTGGTTTATCAAGACTACAGCGGTGAAAGACCGGCTCATCGAGCTCAACAAAACCATCAACTGGAAGCCGGAAAGCACCGGCTCGGGCCGCTTCGGCAACTGGCTCGAAAACCTGGTGGACTGGAACTTAAGCCGCTCGCGCTACTGGGGCACCCCGCTGCCCATCTGGCGCACGCAGGACGGCACCGAGGAAATCTGCATCGGCTCCATCGCCGAGCTGAGCGCCGAAATCGACAAGGCCGTGGCCGCCGAGGTGATGACCCACAACCCCATCGCCAGCGGCGAGATGACGGATTTGCACCGGCCCTACGTCGATGACATCTTCCTACTTTCGCCTAGCGGCCAGCCCATGTACCGCGAGGCCGACCTTATCGACGTGTGGTTCGACAGCGGGGCCATGCCCTACGCGCAGTGGCATTACCCGCTCGAAAACAAGGACATCTTCGAGAAAAATTTCCCGGCCGACTTCATCGCCGAGGGCGTGGACCAAACCCGCGGCTGGTTTTTCACCCTGCACGCGCTGGCCGTGATGCTGGAAGACTCGGTGGCCTTCAAGAACGTGATGGCCAACGGCCTGGTGCTCGACAAGAACGGCAACAAGATGAGCAAGCGCCTCGGCAACGCCGTGGACCCGTTTGCCACCATTCAGCAGTTCGGCCCCGATGCCACGCGCTGGTACATGATTGCCAACGCCCCGCCGTGGGATAACCTCAAGTTTGACCCGGCAGGAGTGGTGGAAGTGCAGCGCCGCTTCTTCGGCACGCTGTTCAATACCTACTCGTTCTATGCGCTTTACGCTAACCTGGACGAGTTCCGCGCCGCCGGCCTGAGCAGCGTCCGCGCCGAACTCAGCGAGCTCGACCGCTGGGTGTTGAGCAAGCTGCAAACGCTGGTGGGGGAGGTGCGCGAAAATCTCGACGCCTACGACCCCACCCGCGCCGCCCGCGCCATCCAGGATTTCGTCACCGACCACCTCTCGAACTGGTACGTACGCCTCTCGCGCCGCCGCTTCTGGAAGGGCGAGCTGACGGCCGACAAGCGCGCCGCCTTCGAAACCCTGCACGAGTGCCTGCGCACCGTAGCCCAGCTGATGGCCCCGATTGCCCCGTTTTTTGCCGATTGGCTGTACCGTAACCTCACGGGCGGCGAAGGAGTCGAATCGGTGCACTTGACGCTCTTAGCAGCCGCCGATTCGTCGTTTATCGACGCGGCGCTGGAAGCGCGCATGGAGCTGGCCCAGCGCATCAGCTCGCTCACGCACTCGCTGCGCAAGAAGTCGGTGCTGAAAGTGCGCCAGCCTTTGCAGCGCATCCTGGTGCCGGTGTTTGATGAAAACACCCGCGAGCAGGTGGGCAAGGTCGAAGACCTTATCTGCGCCGAGGTGAACGTGAAGCACGTCGAATTCCTCGACGATGCCAGCGGCGTGCTGGTGAAGTCAGTGAAACCCAACTTTAAGCGCCTCGGCCAGCAGTACGGACCGAAGCTGAAGGCCGTGGGGGCCCGCATCCAGGCCATGACGGCCGACGAAATCAGCACCCTCGAAAAAACCGGCCGGCTAGCCGTGGAAATCGACGGCGAAGCCTACACGCTGGCCCCCGACGACGTCGAAATACGCACCCAGGACCTGCCCGGCTGGCTCGTGGCTACCGATGGCCCCCTTACCGTGGCCCTCGACGTGAGCCTCACCGACGAGTTGCGCCAGGAGGGCCTGGCCCGTGAGCTGGTGAACCGCCTGCAAAACCTGCGCAAAGATTCCGGCCTCGAAGTGCAGGACAAAATCCGCGTGACGCTGGCCGACCAGCAGCCGGAGTTGCAGGCCGCCGTGGCCGCGTTTGGCGATTACATCCGCACCGAAACGCAGGCCCTGGCGCTGGATTTCGCGCCGGAGGTCAGCGGCGGCTCGGTGCTGGAGTTTGACGACTACAACGTGGACGTGAAGCTGGAGCTCGCAACAAGCTGACAATAAACGTACCCGACCAGTCTCAAAAACTGGTCGGGTACAAAAGAGTACAAAGTATCTATTTCGAGGTTGTAGAACGTACAAATCCTCAGAAAATCTGTTCAAAAAAGCACAAACAGTCGAGGTTACGCCCGCTGCGAGTTGCGCCCTTGCCCATGACCTTAGTTTCTCCCGCCAAAGCCCATTCTCCGCTGAAATATTTTCTGCTGGCGTTCTTGGTCATTGCCATCGACCAGCTCTCGAAATGGGCCGTGCATGCCTACATGCAGCCCGGTCTGGTCGGCGAAATCAAGCTCATTGGCGACTGGGCCAAGCTGCACTACACTCTGAACCCCGGCATGGCCTTCGGCGTGGAACTGCCGCCACCCTACGGCAAGCTGCTGCTGACGGGCTTCCGCCTGCTGGCCGTGGGGGGATTGAGCTACTACATCGTGAAGCTGGTGCGGCAGCACGCGGCGGCCGGTTTCGTGGCCTGCATGGCCCTGATTCTGGGCGGCGCCGTGGGCAACCTGATTGACTCGATTTTCTACGGCGTACTCTATGGCAACGCGCCCTTTGGCTCGCCCACGCCGTGGTTCTTCGGGCAGGTCATCGACATGCTCTACCTCGACATCTACGAGGGCTTCCTGCCCCAGAACTGGCCCCTGATGGGCGGGAAATACGTGTCCCTGTGGCCCATCTTCAACATTGCCGACTCGTCCATCTTCATCGGCGTAGCGCTGATTCTGCTCAATCAAAGCCGCTTTTTCCGCGAGGAAGAGGTGCAGCCCGGTGTGAAGACTGAAACTGCGCCGCTGGCGGCTGACGAACCGGCCGCAAGGGTAGGGGAGGAGCCGCTCACGCCGTCCGGCCCGCTGGCATAGTTCACATTCTAGCCGCTCTCCGCATGGTTTCCAAACAGAAAATGATTTACCGGGCCGATTTGCAGGCTAATCCCGGCACATTGTACCTGTTTGGCGACAACGAGGAGCGCCGGGGAATGGGCGGCCAGGCCATCGAAATGCGCGGCGAGCCCAATGCCGTCGGCGTGCGCACGAAACGCCGCCCACGGCTAAAAAACGATGATTTCTGGACCGATGAGACGCTGGAGGCTAACTGCCGGATGATTGACGAGGATTTGGCGCCTGTCCGGCAGCATTTGGCCGCTGGTGGCGCCGTTGTTATTCCCGAAGACGGCATCGGCACTGGCTTGGCGCAACTCTTGGAGCGCGCTCCCTTGACATATGCCTACTTGCAGGATGCACTCAATTCCCTAAAGTGAGTTTCGTGTCTGCCTTACTTGCTAAGATAACAGCGGCGGCCCGCCACTACTACCCCGACCTGTCTGGGGAAGCAGTGGCGGGCCGCCACTCTTATGCCGACCTCGTAGCAACGACAGTGGCGGCCCGCCACTGCCATTCCGACCACCCCGACGAGGCAGTGGCGGCCCGCCACTGCCACCCCGACCTCTCCGGTAAGGCAGTGGCGGATTTTTAGCCCCATCTTCGCCCTTGTTCTTCTGCCCATGCCCCAGCCGCTCCTCACCGTCTCCGACCTCACCATCGACTTCCACAGCCATCGGGGCAACACGCGGGCCGTGGAGGGCGTCTCGTTTACCCTCAATCGGGGCGAGACGCTGGCTATTGTGGGCGAGTCGGGCTCGGGGAAGTCGGTAACCTCGCTGGCGCTGCTGGGGCTGATTCCGATGCCGCCGGGCCGGCTGGTAGGAGGGAAGGCCGTGTTTCAATCTGAAAAGCTCGGCGAAACCGACCTGCTGACGCTGTCCGATAACCAGCTGCGCCAGGTGCGCGGCAACGATATCGGGATGATTTTTCAGGAGCCAATGACCTCGCTGAACCCCGTCTACACCTGCGGGCACCAGGTGGTGGAAGCCCTGCGCCTGCACACCGACCTCAGCAAAGCCCAGGCGAAGCAGCGCACCATCGAGCTATTCGCCGAAGCCCAACTGCCGCGCCCGGAAGCCATTTTCGACAGCTACCCGCACGAAATAAGCGGCGGCCAGAAGCAGCGCGTGATGATTGCCATGGCCATGGCCTGCCGCCCCGCCCTGCTCATCGCCGACGAGCCTACCACCGCCCTCGACGTGACGGTGCAGGCCCGCATGCTGCGCCTCATCGATGACCTGCGCCGTGAGCACAACACCGCCGTGCTCTTCATCACCCACGATTTGGGCGTGGTGGCCGAAATCGCCGACCGTATCCTGGTTATGTACCGGGGCCGCGTCGTAGAACAAGGCCCCGTGCTGGAAATTTTCAAAAATCCGCGTCATCCCTACACAAAAGGGCTTTTGGCCTGCCGTCCGCGCCTCTCCGTGGGCCAAAAACGCCTGCCCGTGGTGGCCGATTTCATGCGGGAGGGCGAGGCGGGCGAATTGCTGGAGCAACCCGCGCCGGTGGTACCCTTGCCGAGTGAGGTAGTTACGGAATTGTCGCCCGAAATGGCCGCTGTACAGTTAGCCAATAATTCTGACACTTCCAAAACGTTCCCCGTGGAACATCCCGTTTCACGCGTTCCACGGGTAGCCTCACCCCCCGGCCACCTCTCCGGGGGAGAGGGGGAGCCGGTCACGCACAGTTCCGAATCGTTCGGCTCCCCCTCTCCGCGGGAGAGGGGGGCAGGGGGTGAGGTTGACGCTGGGCGGCCCTTGCTAGAAGTCGAAAACCTCCAGGTCTACTTCCCCCAGCGTACCGGCCTCTTCCAGCCAAAGAAGTACGTCCACGCCGTCGATAACGTCAGCTTCACCCTTTACCCCGGCGAAACCATCGGCCTCGTGGGCGAGTCGGGCTGCGGCAAAACCACGCTCGGCCGCGCCCTGCTCCGCCTCACGGAACCAACGGCGGGCCGCATTCTGTTCGAGGGAACAGATTTGGCGAAGCTGCCAGCCGAGGATTTGCGCCGCCGTCGGCGCGATTTGCAGCTGGTGTTCCAGGACCCCTACGCTGCCCTCAACCCCATGCTGACGGTGGGCGAGGCTATCTGGGAGCCGATGCGCGTGCATAACGTGGGAGGCAGCCGCCGCGAGCAAAAGGCCCGCGTGCTGGAGCTGCTGCGCACCGTGGGCCTGCGCGACGAGCACTTCGAGCGCTACCCGCATGAGTTCAGCGGCGGGCAGCGGCAGCGCATCTGCATTGCCCGGGCGCTGGCCTTGCAGCCCAAATTGATTGTCTGCGACGAGTCCGTTTCGGCCCTCGACGTGTCGGTGCAGGCGCAGGTTCTGAACCTGCTCAACGACCTCAAACGCGAGTTCGGCATCACCTATCTCTTCATTACCCACGACCTCTCCGTGGCCCGGTTTATGAGCGACCGGCTGCTGGTGATGCACCAGGGGCGCATCGTGGAGCAGGGCCCGGCAGCGGAGATTTACGCCAATCCGCAGCATGAGTACACCCGTGGGCTGCTGGCCGCCATTCCCAAGGACAGTCTGGCCGACATTGAGGCGGCCGTGGCTGGCCGGTCACTAACGACGGCCCTCTAGGGCGTCATGCAGCGCGCAGCGAAGCATCTCGCTCGAACTCGTCTGCACGATTGATTTACTGCCGCACGCGAGATGCTTCGCTGCGCGCTGCATGACGGGCGTTTTGCCCGCCCATAACTTCCCGGCCCGGCTCGCGTTCTAGCAACGCCGCCGGTGCGCCGGCCGATTCAATTTCCCGCCCGCCGCCTGCGACAATTCACTTACCGGCGGCACCAAGCTTTTACATGCGTACCCCTAATACCAATAAGCCTGCCCGCGCCTCGCGCGAACGGCCCGAGCCCGCGCTCATCTCCCAGGAGCAAGTTCTGCGCGTGTTCATCGACAACCCGAACAAAGTGCTGGCCTATCGCCAGCTTTCGCGCCGCCTCGGCGTCACCACCAAGCAGCAGCGCGAGGAAATCTTCGCCCATTTGAAGAAGCTGCGCCATTCCAACGTCATCACGCTGCTTCAGAACGACGAATACCGCCTGACTGACCCAGCGTCGGCCAGCGCCATTGCAGCGGCCGTGAGCGGCGAAAAAACAAGCAAAAACGGCCCGAAACCGGGCAAAGCTGCCCGACCCGTAGAGGCTGAGTTCGGCCAGGACCCGGTGGTGCACCGGCGTCGCTCGGCAGGCTTCGACCACGCCGACGATAGCGGCCGAATTGACCGCCGCAGCGATGCCAACACCGTCATCGGCACCGTTGATTTGGCTTCGCCCAAATTCGCCTTCGTGGTGCCCGAGGGTGGGGGCGACGACATCCGCGTCTTCACCGACCAGCTCAAGTTTGCCTTGCAGGGCGACGTGGTGCGGGTGCGTCTGCGCGGCTCCCGCGACGGCCGCCCCGTGGGCGATGTGGTGGAAGTGCTCAAGCGCGAGCGGCCCGAAATTGTGGGCCAACTCCAGGTGCAGGGCACGCTCGGCTTCGTGAAGTCCGACAACCGCAAGGTGTATTTCGAGGCCTTCATCCCGCCGCAGAACCTGAACGGCGCCCGCCACGGCGACAAGGTGCAGGTGCGCCTTACCGAGTTCCCGAGTGACAACCACCGGCAGCCGGTGGGCGAGGTGCTGCGCAGCTTCGGCCCAGCCGGCGGCAACGAGGCCGAGATAAACGCCATCATGGCCGAGTTCGGCCTGCCCTTCGAATTTCCGGCCGGGGTGGAGGACGACGCCGAGGCCATTTCCGACGTCATCACGGCGGAGGAAATTGGCCGCCGCCGCGACTTCCGGCCCATCACCACCTTCACAATTGACCCCGACAACGCGAAGGATTTTGACGATGCCCTAAGCATCCGGCAGCTCGAAAACGGGCACTGGGAAATCGGCGTCCACATCGCCGACGTGACCCACTACGTGCGCCTCGGCACCGACCTGGAGAAGGAAGGCAAGCACCGCGCTACCTCGGTGTACCTCGTGGACCGCGTCATCCCGATGCTGCCCGAGCGGCTCTCGAACGGCCTCTGCTCGCTGCGCCCGCACGAGGACAAGCTGACCTTTTCGGCCGTATTTGAAATCGACGAGAACGGCAAGCTGCACGACGAATGGTTCGGCAAAACCATCATTCACTCCGACCGCCGCTTCACCTACGAGGAGGCCCAGGAGCGCATCGAAGGCCTCGACAGTGACTTCACCCGCGAGGTGAATGTGCTCAACGACCTCGCCAAAAAAATCCACGCCGCCCGCTTCCGGGCCGGGGCCATCAGCTTCGAAACCCAGGAAGTGAAGTTCCGGCTCGACGAGAATGGCAAGCCGCTTGGCGTGTACGTGAAGGAGCGCAAGGACGCGCACAAGCTCATCGAGGAGTTCATGCTGCTGGCCAATCGCAAGGTGGCCGAGTTCGTCTTCAACAAGAAAAAGACCAAGCCGCGCCTCACGATGGTGTACCGCACCCACGACGCGCCCGAGCCCGAGCGCCTCGAAAACTTCGCCCTCTTCGCCCAGAAATTCGGCTACACCCTCGACCTGAATAACCCGAAAAAGCTGAGCAAGGAATTGAACCAGCTCAGCGAGGCCGTGGTGGGCAAGCCCGAGCAGAACGTCATCCAGGGCTTGGCCATTCGCACCATGGCCAAGGCCATCTACACCACCGAGCCACTAGGCCACTTCGGGCTGGCGTTTGCGCATTACTCGCACTTCACCTCGCCCATCCGCCGCTACCCCGACATGATGGCCCACCGCCTGCTGGAGCACTACCTCCACAACGGTAAAAGCGTGGACGTGGAGCCCGTGGAGGAAGAGTGCAAGCACTCCTCAAACCGCGAGAAGCTGGCCGCAAACGCCGAGCGCGCCAGCATCAAATACAAGCAGGTCGAGTTCATGCAGGACGAGGTCGGCAACGTGTTCAAGGGCGTGGTGTCGGGCTTCAACGAGCGCGGCATGTACATCGAAATCGAGGAAAACAAGTGCGAGGGCATGGTGCGCCTGAGCGACATTCCCGGCGACACCTTCGAGCTCGACAAGGACAATTACCGCATCGTGGGCCGCGGCTCGAAGCGCATCATCCAGTTCGGCGACGAGCTGCAGGTGGTGGTGAAATCGGCCAACCTGCTCGACCGGACCATCGACTTCGACCTCGTCGATAATCGCCCCGAATCGGAAAAGCGCCGCGATGCCGAGCATAAAAAAGAACGTGGCCGCGACCAACACCGCGACGCTGGCAAACCCCGTGGCTACCGCCCCGACAGTGCCAAAGGTGGCAAGCGCCGCCGCTAATTGGTCTGTAAAATGAAAAAGCCTCGCCGTAATCCGGCGGGGCTTTTTGCTGAAAGGACCTCTGCGTCCTCTGCGAAAACACGGCGTCTTCTGCGGGAGGTCATAAGGCAAATCTTCGTAGGAGGCCGTAAGGCAAACATGCCTGCTACCTCCGACCTTTGCCCCCGCATGACTCCCCAGGAATTTCCCCAACTCATCACCGCCGCCCTCGCCGTGCTCGACTACGGCCAGGCCCCGGAAACCCTCTACGACCCGCTACGCTACATCATGGGCCTCGGCGGAAAACGCATTCGTCCCCAGCTGACGCTCTTCGGGGCCTACCTCTTCACCGACGACCTCGGCCCCGCCGTGAAGCCCGCCCTGGCCACCGAGGTCTTCCACAACTTCACCCTGCTCCACGACGACCTCATGGACCAGGCCCCACTGCGCCGCGGCCAGCCCACGGTGCACGAAAAGTGGAACCCCAACACCGCCATCCTCTCCGGCGACGTGATGCTGGTGCGCGCCTACGAACTGTTCCTCGACCTAAAGCCCGAACTGCTGCCCGCCATCCTGCGCCGCTTCAGCCAGACGGCCGCCGAGGTCTGCGAAGGCCAGCAGTGGGACATGAACTTCGAGACGGAAACCACCGTCAGCATCGCCCAGTACCTCGACATGATTCGCCTGAAAACGGCCGTTCTGCTCGGCTTCGCGCTGGAGCTGGGCGCCCGCATCGCCGGCGCCCCCGAGGCCGACGCTGAGCACCTGCGCCAGTTCGGCACGGCCATCGGCGTGGCCTTCCAGCTGCGCGACGACCTGCTCGATGTCTACGGCGATGCCGCCACCTTCGGCAAGCGCGTGGGCGGCGACATCCTGTCCGACAAAAAAACCTTCCTCCTGCTCACCGCCCAGGCCCAGGCCAGCTTCACGCAGCAGGAAATCCTACGCCAGCACATCGGCCAGCCCGTGCCCGATGCCGAGGCCAAAATAGCCGCCGTGCGCGCCGTCTACGACGAGCTGCGCATCCGCGCCCAAACCGAAACCCTCATCGAAACCTACTTCCAGGCCGCCCTGCAGCACCTCGACCGCGTAGCCGCGCCCGAAGCCCGCAAAGCCCCCCTGCGCCACCTCACCCTGCAGCTCATGGAGCGCGAAAGCTAACCCAATGGCCGATATCCAACTCAACCTCGTCCTGCTGCTCACCCTCGTCACGGTGGGCATTTCCATGTACGCTTGGTCTAACGAGGAATTCATGGACGCCTGGATTATGCAGCCTGCCGCCATCAACCGCGATTCGCGGCAGTGGTACCGCTTTCTCACCTCCGGCTTCCTCCACGCCGATTGGGCCCACCTCATCTTCAATATGATTGCCTTCTACTCCTTCGGCCAGTTTGTGCTGACGCTGTTTGAAGCAAGGTTTGGCTTACTTGGCGGCAATGCGGCTTTTCTGCTGCTCTATCTCGGGGGCATTGTGATGTCAGATGTGCCCACCTACCGCCGCCACCGCCACGATTGGGGCTACCGCAGCCTGGGCGCTTCGGGAGGTGTCTCATCCATCATCTTCGCGGCCGTCCTCTATTTCCCTACCGTCGGCATTGGTTTTCCCCTGCTGCCCGACCTGAGCATTCCCGGCTTCATATGGGCCGTACTCTACCTGGCCTACTCCCATCAGATGAGCCGGCGCGGCGGCGACAACATCAACCACGACGCCCACTTCTACGGCGCCTTGTTCGGGCTCGTACTCGCCATCATCCTGGTGCCAAGTTCCCTGCCCTTATTCTTCCTGCAAATCAAGGCTTATGTTGAATCAAAATTCTGATTTTAAGCAGTTTGAATAGGTAAGATGCGGCTTTTTATATCTTAATTCCGTTTGCTTGCGTATGGAAGCTACCTTTTACTTTCTTTCACAATTCCATGCGTAATCTCCTTGCTCACCCCCGTTGCCTGCCCCTGGCGGCCCTGTTGTTGCCTTTGATGGCAGTAGTATCCTCCTGCAGTCGCTATAATGACAACGGCAGTCTGTCCATCGTCGGCGTACTGTACCTGATTCTGGCCGTGCTGGCCGTTATCAGCCTGCTGAAGCAGGACTGGACCGTTGGCAAAAAAATCGTTTGGGGTCTTGTCATCTGGTTTTTCCCCGTGCTTGGCTCCATCATCTATTTCCTGTTCTCGGGTCGTAAGTAGTCCGGATTTCCTCAAAGAAAAGCGCCGCAGCCATCTAATGACTGCGGCGCTTTTCTTTGCCGCCTGACCTTACTTCCTAGCTTAGTCTTAGTCCTGCTGTAGCAGCCGACGCTTCTCCAGCCCCGCCACGTGTTGCAGCAGCTCCGCCGTGTTCGTGATTTGCTTCAGCTGCCAATGGTCGCCCACGCGGCGCATTTTGGCCTCAATCACCATCGTGGTATCGTACTTGGGCTGCGAAACCTCAATGCCCACGAAAGCATTGTCGCCTTCTTCTCGGGTATACTTAATGCCCTTGAAAGTGCTTTCCGGGCTCACGATTTTGCTGGCCAGGCCGGTCAGCGAAATGTTCACGAGCCGCTTCGGGGCAGCCGCTGCCGCCGCTTCCAACGAGCCTGTTTCCACGTAGCGCTGCACCTCCTTGTGGGCCGCCTTGGCCAGCGTAGGCTTTAGCAAGCGCATGGCGCCCGCCATGGCCAACTGCCCGCCCGGCAGCAGCGAAGTCACCGCCGAGCCCTGGCCAGCCACATCATCCACTAGGTGGTTCGTGACGCTGTTCACGTCCACAAACTTCTCGAACGTGGCCATATCGTGCGTCTCAATGGCCGCCGCCGCCTGCGCTAATGCCCCGCTCGGGCCATGCTTCAGACTTTGGTAATAATAGTAGCCTCCGGCAGCCAGCGCCAGCAATACCACGAGGAACAACAGCTTTTTCATTGTAAGAGAAAGAAAAATTGTGAGGCAACAAAATTACCTTAAAGAGTGAGCTTTACTAGCTGCTTGTCGCCGTTCTGCGTAGGCTGGCGTGAAAATTCCTATTATTTGCCCAGCTTTTACCCTCAGGTCTTCTCATTTCCCTATCGACGATGTTTTCTTACTCCCGCCCATTGGTGCATGGCCACCGTGGCTGTCGTGGCCTACTCCCCGAAAACACTCTGCCCGCCTTCCTACACGCCCTAAAGCTCGGGGTGGATGTGCTGGAGCTGGATGTCGTCATTTCCGCCGACCACGAGGTGGTAGTTTCGCATGAGCCTTGGATGTCCTCTGCCATCTGCCTCACGCCCGATGGCCAGCCAATCTCACCCGGCACCGAAACCCAGCACAACCTCTACCAGCTGCCCTACGCCACCATCCGGCGCTACGATTGCGGCCAGCGGCAGCATTCCGATTTTCCTGCGCAATTAAACGAGCCCGCTTATAAGCCGCTCCTGCGTGAAGTTCTGACCACCGTTGAAATCGCCACCCGGCAGCTAGGTCGCCCTGCCGTAGGCTACTCCATCGAGCTAAAGAGCGAACCTGCGCATGACGGCATTTTCCAGCCGTTCCCTGCCCAGTTTGTCGAACTAGTGCTGGCTGTGCTCCACGAGTACCAAGTGCTCCCGCGCACCACCCTGCTTTGCTTCGACCCCCGCATTCTACAACTCGCCCAGCGGCTCGTGCCCGCAGTAGCCACTTGTCTGCTGCTCGAAGCCGACCAAGCCTGGCTGCCTAGTGTAAAAAAGCTCGGCTTTGTTCCCACCGTCCTTGGCCCCGATTTTCGAACAGTCAATTTAGAAGCTGTAACAGCTGTGCGCGCAGCACATCCATCGCTACAGCTTATACCCTGGACCGTAAACCAACCTGACGATATGCAACGCTTGCTAGGCTGGGGCATGGATGGTATTACCACCGATTATCCCGACCAATTGTTGGCCTTACTGGCGCGATAGAACCTGCCTGCACTGCATCACATAAGAAAGCCCTCCGCTAAGCAAGCGGAGGGCTTTCTTATGTGATGCAGTGCCTATGCTGTTAGCTGAAAATCCTGCTACTGTCTCAATAATACGGCGTGTTCATTTACAATGCATGTAACGCTTGCAAATCGGCTGCGTAATGTAACAGTGTATTGAGTGTAATGATACACCGGGTGCCCGTAATTTGCAGCCGCGTGTAACAATAATTTGTGTAATATTTTTTTCGAACAAATTTGGTTTGTACGAATACACATTACATCTTTGCACCCACAGTTCGTAACACCTCATTTATGCCACATCAGGGCGAAATCCTGCAGGAAGCTATTAAAAGCAGTGGTATTTCCATCACGCGTATCGTGGAGGAGATGGGTATTACACGCCCAACCATCTACCGTAAATTCAAAGAGGATACAATCGAGTACGGTTTCGTAAAACGGGTCGGCGAAATTATCGGACATGACTTCTCGGATGACTTTACAAGTATACAACAATCGGTTTTGCCGTTCACGAATACCGTTACAAAATCTGTTGTTACACCATCTGTAACATCGCGTGTAACATCAAGTCAAGTGTTCGATTCTGACCCAACTAAGCAGCTGCTGGCCCTCCAAACGAAGTATATTGCCCTGCTGGAAGCATACAATGAGCTTCTCCTAAAAGTGTACGGCCCGAAGTGATACACATGTTCCACGTGAAACATTTGTGTTCGGACAGTTGCGAAAAGTGCCAGATAATATGTTTTGCATCTTCCAAAAAGCTCTGCAAAAGTGCATGTGCAGCTCCCGTGCTTGATGACAGATAAGGGCGCAGCTCAGACGAATGCTGCTCAAAATCCACCCTTTTGGTCTCTTAGGAGCTGAATTATATACTGGCCATAGAGAAAAGCCTTGATGCGTCCAGAATAATTAGCCCAAGCCAGCTCCCTACTACAGGATGAAAGACGACTTCCAAGAAATTGTTTTTTGGGATTGCATTGAGAGAGGCAGGAGGGAAGTTGGCCACGGATAGCCGCACAAATTTCGCCGTACAACCTATAGAAAAATTACCTCCTTAATCACCATTTCGCCCACCTCCGCATTGATAAGCTCAGCCACGCGGGTCTTCGCCATTACCAACTCATGCTTGAGCGGAGCCGACGTCAGGCGCACGAAGAGGCGCCCTTGATTGACGTATACCTCCTGGGTTTTTAGCGCCACGGCTTTTCCCATCACCCGCTCCCAACTAGATACCACAGTTACCTCGTTGAGCTTGCCGCGGAGGCGGTAGGCCCTTACCAAAGCTTCGAGTCCTTCCTTCAATGGAATGATGTCGCCCTGGCGGGAGTTGATGGGGGAGGAGGGCTTTTTCACGAAACAGGGTAGCAAGCTGACGCGCAACTCCGGCACGTGCCTGCGAAAGGCACAAGACTGTAAAACCACTTTGGAGCGGCGGAGACAAGCTGGAAAATGCAGCTACAAAGGTAGCTCACCATGCAGGCGAAATCGGTCTGCAAAGGCAAAATCCAGCCTTACCCAAATAGCCGGTCGAGACTGGTGAGACGCCTTGTCTACACCGGTGCCACCGTGCCGCTCTGCACCCTGAAACGATAGATGTCACTACTAACGCGGGTCAGCGCCAGGTCGGTGCGGGCGAGGTTGGTGTCGGTGAGGAAAACCTGGCCGAAGGTGTCATTAGCTACCAGTTCGAGCAGACGGGCGATGCGCTTTTCATCGAGGCGGTCGAAGATGTCATCGAGCAGGAGCAGGGGTTTGTGCTGCTGGCGAATAGCTAGAATTTCAAACTGAGCCAGCTTGAGGGCAATAGCGAAGGATTTCTGCTGGCCCTGGGAGCCGTAATTTTTGACGGGTAACTCTTCCATTAGAAAAATGAAATCGTCGCGGTGGGGGCCAGTGGTGCTGCGCTGCAGAATAAGGTCACGGCGCTCGTTGGCGCGGAGCAGCTGGGCGAAGTCAGCGTCGAGGAGCTGGCTTTTATAAGTCAGGGTGACGGCTTCGCGGCCGTCGGCAAGCTGCTGGTAGTGGCGCTGGAAGATGGGCGTGAACTCGGTGAGGAAAGTGGCGCGAGCAGCGGTGAGCTGCTGGCCGAGGGGAGCTAACTGTTCGTCGAGGGCCAGGAGGTAGTCGCGGTCGAAACCGTGGGAGCTGCCGCTGGACTGCTTGAGTACGGCGTTGCGCTGGCGCAGCAGAGCGTTGTAGGTGATAAGCTGCTCCAGGAACTCGTGGTCGAGTTGGGAGAGCAGGCTGTCGAAATACTTGCGGCGCTCCTCGCTGCTCTGACGAATGAGGTCGGTATCGTAGGGCGAAATGAGGACGGCCGGATATTTTCCGATGTGGTCAGATAGGCGGTCGTAGGGCTGCTTGTCGTGGGTGAGGGCTTTTTTTTGCCCGGCCCGCAGGCTTACCTGAATGGTTTCGGAGGAGGCGGAACTATCGGCCTGAAACTTGCCTTTAACTACAAAAAAATCAGCATCTTGCTTGATGCTTTGGCTATCGGTAGGAGTGAAGGCACTCTTGGTAAGCGACAGATAGTGAATGGCATCTAGCAAATTTGTCTTGCCGCTGCCATTGTCCCCAATAAAACAGTTGATACCCGGCGAAAAACGGAGGTTTGCCTCGTCGTAATTCTTAAAAAACAGCAAGTGAAGGGAGTCGAGGGTCATTGGGTTCGGTATTGCCAGCAGTTTTACGTAATTTCGCCCTCCCAACGCGAAAATAAACAAGTGCTATGGCCGATACGAAGGTAAAAGCTGCTCCCGAAACCCCGGCGCAACCCAATGGTAAGAATGGCGCGGCCGCTGCTGTGCCCACCGTACAGCAGCCCGACCCTGTGATGCCCGGCACCGACCAGGCCGACCCCCACGCGGGCGAAACCGTGGCCGCTACGCCCACTGAAAACCCTTCTTTCCCCAAGGAAACCTACCTGCAGTGGTACGAGCAAATGGTGCTCATGCGCAAGTTTGAGGAGAAGGCCGGTCAGCTCTACGGCCAGCAAAAAATCAAAGGCTTTTGCCACCTCTACATCGGCCAGGAGGCCTGCGTAGCTGGCGCCGTGTCGGCGCTGGAGAAGGGCGACAAATACATCACCGCTTACCGCGACCACGCCCACCCGCTGGCGCTGGGCACCTCGCCCAATGCCATCATGGCCGAGCTGTTTGCCAAAGCCACCGGCTGCTCGAAAGGTAAGGGTGGCTCAATGCACATGTTCGACAAGGAGGTTGGCTTCATGGGCGGGCACGGCATCGTGGGCGCGCAGGTGCCGATGGGTGCTGGTATTGCCTTCGCTGAAAAATACAACAAGACGGGCAAGCTCTGCATGTGCTCGATGGGCGACGGCGCCGTACGCCAGGGTGCCCTGCACGAAGCCTTCAACATGGCGATGCTGTGGAAGCTGCCGGTGATTTTCGTGATTGAAAACAACGGCTACGCTATGGGCACCTCGGTGCAGCGTACCTCGAACGTGACCGACCTCTACAAAATCGGTCTGAGCTACGACATGCCCTCGGAGCCGGTGAATGCCATGAAGCCGGAGGACGTGCACGAGGCCGTGGCCCGCGCCGCCGAGCGCGCCCGCGCCGGCGAAGGCCCCACGCTGCTTGAGCTAAAAACCTACCGCTACAAGGGCCACTCGATGAGCGACCCCGCCAAGTACCGCACCAAGGAAGAGCTGGAAGAGTACCGCAACCAGGACCCCATTGAGGCCGTGCGCCACACCATCCTAACGAACAACTTCGCCAGCGAGGCCGACCTCGCCGCCATTGATGAGCGCATCAAGGCGCAGGTGCAGGAGTCGGTGGAGTTTGCCGAAAACTCGCCTTACCCCACGCCCGACGAGCTGTACAAGGACGTGTACGTGCAAGAAAACTATCCCTACATCCACGACTAACCAGCGGCCCACCCGCTTCGGCTTCCGCCCGGAAGCTTCGTTTCTGAAAGACCATTCGTAATGTCTAAGATTCCCTTTACTGGCAAAAGCCAGCAGGCCCGCCAGGGCCAGCAAACCACCCAGACCGTCGTTTCGACCGACCCGCTGGCTCCGGCCGAAAACCTGTCGTACGAAAACCCGCTGCTGGAAGACCCCGATGCCCTGGCCGAGCGCCTGGCGCAGTCGGAAGACTTCGTGCGCAACAACCGCAACGTGTTGCTGGGTATTCTGGCCGTGGTGGTGCTAGCCGTGGTCGGTGGTTTCGGCTACTACACCTGGCGCAACAACCAGGACACCCAGGCGCAGGCCCAGATGTTCAAGGCTGTGAATTATTGGGAATCCGATTCGCTGAAACAAGCCATGAAAGGCGACGGTAAGGCCCCCGGCCTGGCCACCGTAGCCAATGAGTACGGCGGCACCAAAGCCGGCAACCTCGCCAACTTCTACGCCGGTGTGGCCGCCCTCAAACAAGGACAGTTCAAAGAAGCCCTCGACAACCTCGAAGACTTCAGCTCGGACGACTACCTCGTGCAGAGCCGCGCCTACTCGCTAATGGGCGACGCCCAGATGGAGCTGAACAACCCCAAAGAAGCTGCCGACCTCTACGCCAAAGCCGCCGACCACAACGCCAACGAGCAGTTCTCGCCCGGCTACCTGCTGAAAGAAGCCGGCGCCCGCGAAATCGCTAAGGACAACGAAGGCGCCCTGAAAGCCTACAACCGCATCATCACGGAATATCCGACGGCGCAGGAAGTAGGCGAAGCTCGCCAGTTCAAGGCTCGTCTAGATAAATAAATCGCAGCTCAGGCTGATTAGGAATTGCGCTTCTCCAACCTTGGGGAAGCGCAATTTTTTTGTTGTAGCGCGGATTTTGTAATCCGCGAGGCTGAGTGGCCAGATGCGCGGACCCGCGGATTACAAAAGCCGCGCTACGGTGAATAAGCTAAACATCCGGCCTATCCATCTACTTTTGTGAGCCCATCCCTAACCCCTGATTGACTCCTCGCCGCCGTCATCCTCTGCGAAATCAGCTCAATCAGTTTAAATCCGTGATTTATGGCAACTTCGTTACAAAACCTCAGCAGCTACGATTCCTCTAACTTTATCGACATCAGCGACAAACGCTTTGGGCTGGTGGTGGCCGAATGGAACCGCGAGATAACCGACGTCCTCAGCGCGGGGGCGTACGAGACGCTACTCAAGCACGGCGCGGTGGCCAAAAACATCTACCGCAACACCGTGCCCGGCAGCTTCGAGTTGACGCTGGGGGCGCAGCTGCTGGCTCAGCACGAGGAAATCGACGCCGTGATTTGCCTGGGCGTGGTTATTCAGGGCGAAACCAAGCACGACGACTACATCAACCACGCCGTGGCACAGGGCATTACGCACGTCGGGCTGAAGTATAACAAGCCGGTCATTTTCGGGCTCGTGACGACCAACACCCTGGAGCAGGCCCTGGACCGGGCGGGCGGCAAGCACGGCAACAAGGGCGTGGAGGCGGCCGTGGCAGCTATCCAAATGTTAGGCTTTTAAGTGCTTTTGCGGCTGCACTAGCGAAAGCAGCGCCGATAGCGTAACTTTGCGGCCGCAAAATCAGGCGGGCGGCTGGAGTTGTGCTGCCGGCCTCGTGCAAAAGAGCGAGTGCGGCAATAAACTATTTTGGCGAGCGCGGCGTTGCCTGGCAACTGTCGCGCAGCCACTGGCTTGCTCTTCAACGCATTTTTTGTTTTCCATTTATGAACGACGAAAACGTACGCTATTCCCGGGAGGACCTCAATGAGTTCGACCACATCATCCAGGATAAACTAGCGGCGGCCCGCAAGGAGCTGGCGTTCATCAAGGAAACGCTGAACCGCAGCAACGACATGGGCACCGACACGACGGCCTCCTCGGCTAAAGTGCTGGAAGACGGCGCCGAAACCGCTGAGAAGGAAAGCATGAACCAGCTGGCCTCGCGCCAGATGAAGTTCATCCAGCAGCTCGAAAACGCCCAGGTTCGCATCAAAAACGGCACCTACGGCGTGTGCATCGGCACCGGCAAGCTCATCCCGAAGGAGCGCCTGCGGGCCGTGCCCCACACCCAGCATTCGATTGAGGCCAAAATGGCCCGCAAAGACTAACAACGCCTCTTTTTAGTAGTCGGTAGTCAGCAACCGGTAGTCGGACGGAACCAAGTTCGGCTGTTGGGTGCTTACTACCGACTACTTTTTTACATTATTTACCGTAGCGATACGGCAACTTTTAAATTCTCTTCCTCATGGGTAAGAAGCATTTTTCGGATGATAAGGCGGACCGTCGCGGCGGCCGCGATGCCGGCGGACCGGGCGGCTACGGCCGCGGCAATGAGCGCGGCGGCGAACGGGGTGGCAATGACCGGGGCGGCGAGCGCGGCGGCTACTCCTCGGCCCGCCCTGGCAATGGCCGGCCGCCCACGAACGGCGCTTTCGGGCGCCCGGCTACCAACGGGGCATTCGGGCGGCCGAGCAACGGCGGCTTTGGCGGTAAAAAGTTTGAAGGCGGCGAGAAGCGCAGCTTCGGTGGCCCACGTCCGGAAGGGCGCAGTGGTGGCTTTGGCGGCGGCAAAAGCTTTGGCAGCCGCGAGCAGGGCGCGGGCGGGCGGCCGTTTGAGCGGCCCTACGAGCGCCGCGACGACCGGCCCCGCGTTGGCAAGGAGCAGCGCAGCGGCACCG
The DNA here is from genome assembly GCF_030580865.1 of Hymenobacter aranciens. Taxonomy (GTDB): domain Bacteria; phylum Bacteroidota; class Bacteroidia; order Cytophagales; family Hymenobacteraceae; genus Hymenobacter; species Hymenobacter aranciens. Next base: position 78,735 of record NZ_JAUQSY010000001.1, read on the forward strand.
GTTACGGCCGTTTTGACCGCAGCCAGGACGACCGCGCCCCGCGCAACAACGCGCCGCGTGAGGACGCCCGCCCGGTAAGCGACTACAAGCCCCGCGAAAACTGGTCGGGCCAGCCATACCGCCGCGATGGCGAGAAGGCCGTGCCCCGCGGCAATCCCGGCGAGCGCAACCGCAAATTCGTGAAGCAGAATCCGAACGAAGAAAGCGCGCCGGCGCGCAGCTTCAGCCCCGGCTTTGGTCGGAGCGAGCCGCGCGAATCGCGGGAGGAAGGCGGCTTCCAGCGCAGCGAGGAAACCGGGCCGAACCGGCCGATTCGCTCAGCCCGGCCGTTTGAGGCCAACCCGCCGCAGCCCCGCGAGGAGCGCGGTGCGGGGGGCTATGAGCGCGACGATGAGGGCGACCGCGCCGCTTTCGGGCGGAAGTTTACGCCCGGCGCGTTTGGCAAGCAGGAGAAATTTAACCCGCGCCACCAGGGCGGCGACCGGCCCCGCAGCGGCTCGTCACGGCCCGAAGCGCCGACGCGTAGCTCGTTCTCGGCCCAGCGCGATGCGCTGAAGGCCCAGGAGCGGAGCGTGCGGCGCTCGGGCACCGGCTACGGCAGCGATGCCGGGCAGCGGGCCACAGGCCGCCTGACGCAGCAAAACAACCGCGCCGACAAGCCCCGCTACGGCGAGGTTCCCGGCGAGGCCCCCGACTACAAAAACCTTAAGCACTACGAAGCTGACAAAAACCGCGGCAACAAGCGTCGCCGCGAGGAGGATGACGACTTCGGTACCGACGAGCTGCGTCTGAACCGCTACATCGCCAACGCCGGCATCTGCTCGCGCCGCGAGGCCGACGCGCTGATTGCGGCCGGCGAAATCAAAGTGAACGGCGAAGTGGTAACCGAAATGGGCTACAAAGTGCAGCCCAGCGACACCGTGCAGTACGGCAAAACCAACCTCAACCGCGAGAAGCTGGTGTACGTGCTGCTGAACAAGCCCAAGGACTTCATCACCACCACCGAAGACCCCGAGGGCCGCCGCACGGTGATGGACCTCGTGGCCAGCTCGTCGAAGGAGCGCATCTTCCCGGTGGGCCGCCTCGACCGCAACACGACGGGCCTGCTGCTCTTTACCAACGATGGGGAGGTGGCGCAGAAGCTCTCGCACCCTTCGCATAAGAACAAGAAAATCTATCAGGTAGAGCTCAGCCAGCCGCTGACGGAGGACCACCTGCGCCAGATTTCGGAAGGCCTGGAGCTGGAAGACGGCAAGGCCGAAGTGGACGATGTGGCCGTGGTGGCCGGCAACGCGCACTTCGTGGGCATCGAAATTCACATCGGCCGCAACCGCATCGTGCGCCGCATTTTCGAGCACCTCGGTTACGAAGTGGTGGCGCTCGACCGCGTGCAGTATGCCGGTATCACGAAGAAGGACTTGCCCCGCGGCAAGTGGCGCTTCCTGACCGAGCAGGAGGTTATTCGCCTGAAATACTTCATGTAATCCCCCCCCCAGCCGCAAAGCGGCGACACGTTGGTAGCTCAGCCATCGGTTGGAAATTACCAGAGCCGCAAAGCGGCGGCACTTCTGCTTGGTGAAATGTGCCGCCGCTTTGCGGCTCTGACCCGGTAAACAGCTGATTTAGCTACCAACGTGCCGCCGCTTTGCGGCTGGGTGCTTGCATTCTGCCTGATGCGTTCACTGGTTCTCGATATTGGTAACACGGCCGTGAAGGCGGGCTGCTTCGCCGATGGCCTGATACGCGAAACGGCCACTGGACTGGAGGCCGGGCAGGTGCGAGAACTTGTACAGCGCTGGCAGCCGCAGCGGCTCATCGTGGCGTCGGTGGCGGGTGAAGCGGCTTTGTCGGTAGCCGAGTTGCGGGAGCTGCTACCGGGTCGGGTGCTGGAATTCGTGCCGGGCACAACCAATATTCCCCTAAAAAACGTTTACGCCACGCCACACACACTGGGCGCCGACCGACTGGCGGCGGCCGTGGGCGCGGCCAGCTTGCGGCCGGGGCAGGACACGCTGATTATTGACGCCGGCACGGCGCTGAAAATCGACCTCGTGACGACCGACGGCACCTACCACGGCGGCAGCATTGCGCCGGGGCTGCGCATGCGGCTGCGGGCCCTGCACGAATTCACCGGGCGGCTGCCGCTGCTGGAGCTGCCGACGGGCGATGCAACGGTTTCCCTTACTGGCGACTCCACTAGGGGCGCCATGCTGAGTGGCGTGGTGAACGGCACGGTGGCCGAAATCGACGGCTTCGTGGCGCAGTACCGGCGGCGCTGGCCGGCGCTGGGCGTGGTGCTGACGGGCGGCGATGCCACCTTTCTGGCAGCGCGGCTGGTAGCGCGTATCTTTGTAGTGCCCGAGCTAGTGCTGCTGGGGCTAAATCGGATTTTAACCTATAATGTTGACGAATAAGGACGTGAAAGGCGCGGTGCTGGCTGGTTTATCAATCTTGCTGGCGGGCGGTGCGCAGGCCCAGGGGCTGGGCAATTCGCCCTACTCCCGCCTGGGTTTGGGCGAGTTCAGCGGCAACGTGGGCGGCGTGCGGCAGATGGGTATGGGCGGCGTAGGCCTGGCGGCACCCAATGCGGTGAACGTGAACGAGCTGAACCCCGCGCTGCTGTACTACACCGGCCGCACCACCTTCGAGGCGGGCTACACCGGGCAGTACAAAACTATCTCCAACGCCACGTCGTCGAACCGGAGCGGCAGCGGCAACCTGGGCTACTTAGCCTTAGCCGTGCCGCTGAGCAGCAAATGGGCGGCCGCCGTTGGCCTCAAACCCCTGAGCACGGTCGATTACGAGTCGAACGTCGAGCAGTTGGTGGACGGCGCGCCCGACGGGACCAAGTCGCAAAAGCAGTACCTCGGCACAGGCTCGCTTTCCGAAGCCTACCTGGCGCAGGGCTACCACATCACGAAGTTCCTGAGCCTGGGCTTCACGGCTTCCTACGTGTTTGGAACGGTGGACGAAACTACCGGCACTACCGTGAAGCCCGCCGGCGGCTTGGCCAGCAACAAGATTGTGGAGCGCGACCACACCAAGTATTCCGACTTTGCTTTCCGGGCCGCCGCACACTACCGCCAGAAGCTCAATAGCAAGCTCAACCTGAACGTGGCGGGCGTGTACAGCTTCGCATCCGATTTGAGCGGCCTGCGCACCAGCAACCAGGAGCGACAGGACGCTAACGGCGCCATCCTGAGTAGCACCGGCATTGTGGACGCCAAGGGGGTCAGCAAGCTACCGACGATGGTACAGGGCGGCTTGAGCCTCGACAACGGCAAAAACTGGAGCATCAGCGCCGACGTGGCGCAGCAGCAGTGGTCGAAGTTCTCGAACTTCGGCGTGGTTGGTACCCCGCTCAACGACACCTGGCGCGTGGGCCTGGGCGGCGAACTGACGCCCGACCCGGGCTCGGTGGAGCACTACTTCCAGCGCGTGAGCTACCGCGTGGGCGTGAGTGCGCAGCAGCTGCCCTACCGCCCCGGCAACCAGGTGCTGTACGACCGCGCCGTGAGCTGGGGCTTTGCCTTCCCGCTGCCTACGGCTACGCCCATGGATGCCACCACGCTGTCGCTGGCCTTCACCTACGGCGTGCGCGGCAACCAGGACGTGCTGGGCAACGGCAACAGCAACGTGCGCGAGAACTACATCAAAGGGCAGTTTGGCGTGACGCTGAACAACCGCTGGTTTGTGAAGCGCCGCCTCCAATAGTCGCCGGTTTTGCAGAAAATGCAGATTTCACAGATGCTGGGAGGGGTGGGGCAGTGGTGGCCGCTGCTGGCCGGGCTGGCGCTGCTGGGCTGCGACGACAAGAAGGCCACCGGCCCGCTGCAAACCTACACCGGCCCGCTGATGGAGACCACCAACGTGCGTACGCTCTTCAGCGACTCGGCTAAGCTGAAGCTGAAGCTGACGGCCCCGCTGGAGCAGCAGTTCGAAAACGGCGACGTGATTTATCCGAAGGGCATGGTGGTGACCTTTTACCAGGGCGACGGCAAGACCGTGGTGAACACCCTCACCGCCAAATATGGCAAGGTGGACAAGCTGAAAAGCCTCTACATCATGCGAGGCGATGTGCGGGTGGTGAACGTGCCCCAGCAGCAGCGCATGAACACCGAGGAGCTGTTCTTCGACAAGGCCAAGCAGCAGATATACACCGACTCGGCGATGAAGGTGCACGTGGAAACGCCCACCGAGCGCCTGGAAGGCTACGGCCTGACCGCCAACCAGGATTTTTCGCGCTACCGCATCACGCGGCCCACCGGCTTTTTCGATAAGGTGAGCGCCGGGCAATAAGCTGCCCTTCCAGAACTATGAAATTCGACAAACATCTTTTGCGCACGGTGCTGTTTTCGCTGGGCATTGTGGCGCTGGTGATTGGTATCTACCAAACCATCTTCTACAACGACCTGCAGCGCAACTACTGGCTGTTTATGGTGGCCATGACCTGCTGGATGCCTTTGCTATACTGGCGGCAGCAGGAGGCGCTGGCGGCCAAAGTAGCCGCGCAGGAAGCCAAGCTGGCGAAGAATAAACCCCGGCCCGCCGGGGGCTCCCAAAAACCTAAAAAACGACGCTAACTAAACTCCCACCCACCGCGCAAGGACCCGAATTGTTTGCCCGAAAGGCAGATTTTTTGGGGCCCGACCAGATATAGCAGGGGGCAAAACTTTGATTGCCCGCTAAATTATGGTTATTTTGCGCCTCTTTTGACCATACTGAATAGGTTCCTTTCGTACGTAAATGGCTTTAATTAACACGATTCGAGAAAAATCTGGCTGGGCGGTAGGCACCGTGGCCATTGGCATGCTGCTCTTTATTGTGGGCGGCGACCTGCTGGGCGGCAAGAACAATTTGTTCCGCGGCGACGACCAGGTCGTGGGCGAAGTGGCCGGCGAGAAAATCGACTACAACACCTACAACGCTGCCCTCGAGCAGGCCAAGCAGGCCTTCGTGGCCCAGCAGGGCCGCCAGCCCGACGACCAGACCATGGGCTACCTGCGCGACCAGGCCTGGAACCAGACCATGTACCGCATCGCCTTCCAGAAGGAGTGGGACAAGCTGGGGCTGACCGTGAGCGACGACGAGCTCGTGGACATGGTGCAGGGCGACAACATCAACGCCGGCCTCAAGCAGGCTTTCACCGACAAGGCCACCGGTCAGTTCGACAAAGCCAAGCTGATTGACTACCTCAAGAACCTCGACAAGATGCCCCCGGAGCAGCAGGCTGCCTGGCGCAACTTCGAGGCCCAGCTGCCGGCCGAGCGCCTCGGCAACAAATACAATGCCCTGCTGAAAAACTCGGTGTACGTGACCACCGCCGAGCTGAAGCGCTACAACGAAAACCAGAATACCAAGCTGAACCTGCGCTACCTGTTCGTGCCCTACAGCACGATTTCGGACTCGACGGTGAAGCCCAGCGATGCCGAGCTGCAAGCCTACCTCGACGCCCACAAGGGCAAGTACAAGGTGGAGGACGGCCGCACCATCGAGTACATCACCATCCCGGTGATTGCCTCGAAGGAAGACAGCGCCGCCGTGAAGGCCACGATGGCGACGCTGAGCGAGCAGTTTGCTTCGGCTCCGGTCGATTCGCTGTTCGTGAAGCTCAACTCGGACCAGCCCTACAACAAAACCTTCCGCGGGCCCGACGCCCTGCCCGAGGAGCTGCGCAAGCAGCTGCCCCTGACCGCGGGCCAGGTGTACGGCCCATTTGCCGAAAACGGCACCTACTCGCTGTATAAAGTAACCGGTACGCAGGCCGGGACGGCCGCCTCGGCCCGCGCCAGCCACATCCTCATCAAAGCTGACGGCACTACGCCGGAAGCTGACGCCGCCGCCAAGGCCAAAGCGCAGGACTTGCTGAATAAAATCAAAGGTGGGGCCGACTTCGCGGCCATGGCCCGGCAGTTTGGCACCGACGGCACCAAGGACCAGGGCGGCGACCTCGGCTGGTTTGGCCAGGGCCGCATGGTGCCCGAGTTCGAGAAGGCCATTTTCGGCGCTTCCTCGCTGGGCCTGCTGCCCACGCTGGTGAAGACGCAGTTCGGCTACCACATCATCAAAATCACCGCGCTGCCGACCAAGCAGCAGTACCAGGTGGCTGAGGTGAAGAAGACCATCACCCCGAGCGACGAAACCCGCGAGGTGGCCTACGCCAAGGCCCAGCAGCTGAAAGGCGAAGCCAACGACCTCGCCAGCTTCCGCGCCCTCGTAACCAAAGACAAAACCCTGCAGAAGCAGGAAGCCGCGAACCTCGACCGCGCCGCGCGGGCCGTGAACAACCTGCAGAACGCCCGCTCCATCGTGCGCTGGGCCTACGGCGCGGGCTTCAACCAGACCGGGGCCGATGCCAAGGTGGGCGACGTGTCGCCGGTGTTTGATGACCTCGGCGACCAGTACGTGATTGCGGCCCTGACGGGCGAGCGCAGCAAGGGCACCGCCACCGTGGAGGGCCTGCGCCAGGAGCTCAGCACCCAGGTGCGCAATGAAATGAAGGCCAAGCAAATCATCGCCAAGCTGCCCAAGACCGGCACGCTCGACGAGATGGCCGCCAAATACGGCAACACCGCCCTCGTGAACACCGCCGACGGCGTGGTGCTCGGCCAGGGCAGCATCCCGAACGTGGGCTTCGAGCCGCTGGCGGTGGGCAAGGCCTTCGCGCTGAAGGTGGGCCAGAAGTCGGCCCCGATTGAGGGCGAGCAGGGCGTGCTGGTGGTGGAGCCCACGGCGCTGGTGCCCAGCACGACGCCTTTCGACGCCAAGGCTTTGCGCGCCCAGCTCACGCAGCAGCGCAGCGGCCAGCAGGATGGCAAGATTTACGAGGCCATCAAGGCGCACGCCAACGTGAAAGACAACCGCTCGAAGTTCTTCTAAGCTGCCTCGACTGGAAATTGAAAAGGGCCGTACCTTCGGGGGCGGCCCTTTTTGTTTGTCGGGCTGGCCCTGGGGCCGGATGACGATGAACGAACTACCGCAACGCCGACGTTTACCCGCTGGCCCATTGCCCTGATTCCTATGCGTTATTTATTCCTTGCCGCGGCTCTTTCGCTGACTACTCCGCTGCTGGCCCAGCCCGGCCAGGGCCCGGTGCCCGCCGAAGGCACCACGCTGGCCCGCGACTACGCCCGGCGCGGCGAGCACGAAAAGGCGGTGTTTCTGTTTGCGCGGCTGAAAAGCGCGGAGCAGGTGAGCCCCGCCATCTTCCCGGAGTACCTGGCCTCCCTGCAAGCCTTGAAGCGCTACAAGGAGGCCGAAAAGCTGGCTAAGCGCGCCGTGAAGCAGCACCCCGAGGAGGGCGGCTTCGGAGTGCTGCTGGGCGGGGTGTATCAGGCGGCCGGCGATGCCCCGGCGGCCGAGAAGCAGTGGACCAAAGTAATCACGCAGCTGACCCCGGCCCAGGTGGCGCCGGTGGCCACGGAGTTTGGGCGGCGCGAGCTGCCGGCCTGGGTTGAGAAAACGTATTTGCGGGGCCGCGAGCTGGCGAAGAACGAGACGGAATACGCCCCGCAGCTCATTCAGCACTATACCCAGACGGGCGAGCAGCCCAAGCTGCTGGCCGAAACCCTGCGCCTGGTGCAGCGCGACGAGCAGCAGCTGCCCTTCGTGCGCAACATGCTGCAGAACGCCCTCAAGGAGGAAAAAGACTTTGATGCGCTGGAAAAGCTCCTGCTCACGGCCACCCAGGAGCACCCCGAGCAGGCCAGCTACTCGGAGCTGCTGCTGTGGCTGCAGGTGCAGCGGCGCGACTTCGCGGGCGCCCTCATCCAGGCGCGGGCGTTGGATAGGCGCGGCAAGACCCAGGGGGCGCGGGTGATGGATTTGGCCAGCATTGCGCAGCAGAACAAGGACTATGAAAGCGCCATCGAGGGCTTCGGCTACGTGGTGCGGGAGTACAAGACCGGGCCGTATGGCAACGCGGCGCGGCAGCGGCTGCTGCAGGCCCGCGAGGCCCAGGTGCGCGAAACCTACCCGGTGGATATGGCCAAAGTGCGGGCCCTGGCCACCGAATACGAGGCCCTGCTGACGGAGCTGGGCCGCACGCCCGACACCGCCCCGCTGATGCGCAACCTGGCCAACCTCTACGCTTTTCAGCTGGACGAGCGGCCCCGGGCCATGACCATGCTGGAAGAGGTGACGGCCATGCCCCGCGCCAGCGACGAGGTGGTGGACCAGGCCAAAATCACCCTCGGCGACTTGTACCTGCTCAAGGCCGAGCCCTGGGAGGCCACGCTGCTGTATTCGCAGGTCGAGAAATCGCACAAGGAGACGCCGCTGGGCTACGAGGCCAAGCTGCGCAACGCCCGGCTGAGCTACTTCGCGGGGGACTTTAAGCTGGCGCAGAGCCACCTCGACATTCTGAAAGAGGCCACGACCCGCGAAATCAGCAACGATGCCATGCAGCTTTCGCTGCTCATTCAGAACAACACCGTGGAGGACACCCTGGGGCTGGGGCTGAAGGCCTACGCGGCGGTGGAGGAGCTGGTGTTTCAGAACAAGCTGGCGGCGGCCATCACGGGGCTTGATGCGCTGCTGCTGAAGTACCCCGGCCACAGCATCAGCTACGATACCTACTACCTGAAGGCGCAATTGCAGCGCCGGACGGGCGACTTCGCGGGGGCGCTGACGACGCTGGAGCGCATCACGCTGAACCCCAAAGTGGACGTGCTGAGCGACGACGCCCTGTTTCTGACGGCCCGCATTCAGGAGGAGGACTTGAAGGACAAGGCCAAGGCCCAGGAGCTGTATCAGCAGGTGATTACGAAGTACCCGGGCAGTATTTATGGGGCGGAGGCGCGCAAGCGGTTTCGGAAGCTGCGAGGCGACGGGGTGCAGTAGGGGAGGGAGGTCTGGCGTTCAACCCCACCCCCTGACCCCCTCCCCTTCGGGAGAGGGGGCACCGGTCATGCACCTTTCGTATGTCGTCAGGCTCCCCCTCTCCGCCGGAGAGGGGGCCGGGGATGAGGTTGGCCGGGCGGGCAGCGACCAGGTAAAAACAACGGGGCGACCAACCTGCTCGGGTTGGTCGCCCCGTTGTTTTTAGGGGTGGCCGGGCAGCTCGCACCGCCTGTTCCCAAAAACTACGGGATGGCCTGGCAGCTCTGGCGGCCCATCCCTAAAAACTACGGGATGGCCTGGCAGCCCTCGGAGGCCATCCCTAAAAACTACGGGATGGCCTGGCAGCTCTGGCGGAGCATCCCTAAAAACTACGGGGTGGTCTGGCAGGGCTGGCGGGCCATGCCTAAAAATTTGGCGCTGGCCTGACAGTTCACCCAAGCCAGCCTGCAACGTTTTGCAAGCGACTGACAGGTTTTGCGTTAGGCTCAAAAAGGATTTTTAGGGGAAATTTATTTCGAAAAGTTCGCCCTTACCAAAAAAAGCACTACTTTGGCCCCGCTAACCAGCTGTTTAGGGTAAATGGCTTCGGCAGTAGCACTCTCGATTACGATGCGCAAAATCGTATACCTGCTCGGCGACTTGTTTAAGGACGACAATCGCCCCATTGAAGACACCTCGGCGGGCTTTTTGGAGCACAATACCCTGCTCCAGGACATTGCCGACCCCGACGGCCGGCTCACCCTCATCAAGAGCCAGACGCAGGCCCTCGCCATGGAGCTTACCACCTGCGAAACGGCCATCGGCAAGGGCCAGGCCCAGCAGCACGGCGGCCGCGAGCTCACGCAGGCGGAGTATGATAAGGTGATGAAAATCATTCGGGAAAACGAGAGTGCCCTGCGCAACCGCTACGTGGTGAAGGACGCGGAGCTGCGCAAGCGGCTCTACGACCTGTGGTACGCCAACAAGCTGGTGCCTTACAATGCGGCCAACCTGAAAACCATGCCCGGCATCGTGCGGACCTACCTCGAAATTCTGGAAGACGAGAAAGGCAGCCTGCCGAAGGATTTCTACGAGGAGACCGTGAAAGACCTGACACCCTTTGCCGAAACCCGCAGCAACCAGCAAAAGCAAATCAACGCCACGCAAAAGGCCATTGCCGACCGGCAATTGCTATTGCCCAGGCTCACCGAGCAGCTTACGGCCAACCTGCACGAGCTGTGCGTATTTTATCGGACTGACAAAATGCAGGTGCTGACGTACTTCAACCCGCGCTACTTTGAGGTGCAGGTGAGTGCGCGCCCCGGCCACTACACCGCCCGCGTGGCCACCCGCCACACCAACCAGGTACTCGACGTGCTGGACGCCCAGCAGAAATACACGAAGGTGAAGCTGGCCGTGAAGGAGAGCATCGACCTGTGCTTCTACCGCGGCGACGACAGCCAGACGCCCCCGCCCGCCGAGCCCCTGCTCGTGAGCAAGGGCTCGCCCGTGACCCTGCCCCTGGCCGAGCTGCCCGGCAGCGGCGCGCTGCTGCTGGTGCGCAATGCCACGGCCTACGTGGGGCACTACGTGGTGGATTTGAGCTGAGCCATAGCGCCACGAAGACAATTAGCAGCCCGCCCGGCTATTGGACGCCAATAGCCGGGCGGGCAAGTAACTTTGGCGTAGTCTTTGAATTGCTGCGTCGCGGCGGGCTCTCCTGGTCGGGGAGCCCGCCTGTGTTTCTTATCCAACCAATCACCTTACGTTTCTTTATGTCCAACAATTATCCTCTGCTCCGGCAGGCGGCTACCTTCTTGTCCGGGCTGGCGCGGCCTGGGCGGGCGCTGCTAGCGGCCACCGGGCTGCTGGCCGCTGCTGGCCCGGCCCTGGCCCAAACCACACCCTCCTGGCAGCTGGCCACCAGCGGCAACAACGTGGAGCCGACCATCGGCGGTAGCTCCACCACCCAGGCCACGGCCGTGGACCCAGCCACCGGCAACGTTTACAGCACGGGCTACTTTACCGGCACGGTCACCTTCGGCAACACCAGGCTGGTGAGCGTGGGCGCCGACGACCTCTTTGTAGCCAAGTGGGATGTGGCGGCCGGCGCCTTCACCAGCGCCGTGCGCGGCGGTGGCGCTACCGGCAACGACCGGGGCCTGGGCATTGCCGTGCTGAGTGCCGGGGGCGTGAGCAGCGTGTACGTAACGGGCTACTTCATTGCCGGCGGCACCAGCGGCACCAGCGCCAGCATCGCGGGCACCACCCTGCCCGGCACCGGCAGCAGTGTCGATATGTTCGTGGCCAGGTATACCGACGCGGGCACGGGCCTGACTAGCGGCGGCGCCCGCAGCGGCGGGGGCAGCGGCTCGGAAATCGGCTACGGCATTGCGGCAGTGCGCGCCGGAACAACCAACACGGTGTACGTGACGGGCCAAATAGGCAGCGGCGGCGGTACCAGCATCGCGGGCACCACCCTGCCCGGCACCGGCAGCAGTGTCGATATGTTCGTGGCCAGGTACACCGACGCGGGCACGGGCCTGACCGACGGCGGCGCCCGCAGCGGCGGGGGCAGCGGCACCGACTCGGGCCAGGGCATTGCGGCGGTGAGCACCGGCACCACCACCAGCGTGTACGTGACGGGCAATTTCGTTAGCGGCACCGGGGTCAGCATTGCGGGCACGCCCCTGACCAACACCGCCACCGGTACCGACGTGTTTGTGGCGCGCTACACCGACGATGGTACGGACCTGACCAACGCCGGGGCTGTGCGCGGCGGCGGCCCCGGCACCGACTCGGGCCAGGGCATTGCGGCGGTGAGTGTCGGCACCACCACCAGCGTATACGTGACGGGCTACTTCACCAGCGGCGCCAGCACTACCAGCGCCAGCATCGCGGGCACCTCGCTACCCGGCACCAGCAGCGGCACCGACGTGTTTGTGGCCAAGTACACCGATGCGGGCACGGGCCTGACCGGCGGCGGGGCTGTGCGCGGCGGCGGCAGCGGTGCCGACCGAGGTCTGGGTATTACCGCCGGCACCACCACCAGCGTGTACGTGACGGGCTACTTCACCAGCGGCGCCAGCACTACCAGCGCCAGCATCGCGGGCACCTCGCTACCCGGCACCAACAGCGACACCGACGTGTTTGTGGCCAAGTACACCGATGCGGGCACGGGCCTGACCGGCGGCGGGGCTGTGCGCGGCGGTGGGAGCGGTGCCGACATCGGCTACGGCATTGCCGCCGCCGGGGGTACCACTAGCGTGTATGTCGGCGGCGTAGTGGGCGCCGGCGTGGGCACCTTCGGCAGCGGGGAGCGGCGGCTGGCCCCCATCTACTCGGCCCTGCTGGGGCAGCTGACCGACGCCGGGACCACCCCAAGCTGGGGCAACGTCGAAGGCCCCTTGCAGGGCGGTAGCTCCGAGACCAGGGCCACGACCGTAGACGCGGCCACCGGCAACGTGTACGTGACGGGCATCTTCCAAGGCACGGTGGGCTTCGGCCTCACCCGGCTGGTGAGCGTGGGCAGCTACGATGTGTTTGTGGCCAAGTGGGATGCAAGGGCCGGCGCCTTCACCAGCGCCGTGAGCGGTGGCGGCCCTAGCGACGACCGGGGCCTGGGCATTGCCGTAGCCAACGTGGGGGGCGTGAGCAGCGTGTACGTGACGGGCTCCTTCCAGAGCTCCGCCGCCAGCTTCGCGGGCAGCCCGCTGGTCTTCAACGGCGGCACCACCGACCTGTTTGTGGCGCGCTATACCGACGCGGGCGCAGGCCTGGTGAGCGGCGGGGCTGTAGGCGGCGGTGGCGGCGGCTCCGATGGCGGCCAAGGCATTGCGGCGATAAGCGCCGGGGGCATCACCAGCGTGTACGTAACGGGCTATTTTAACAACGACCCCACCGTTGCCAGCATTGCGGGCAGCGTCCTGTCTGGCCCTACCACCCGAACCAAGCTGTTTGTGGCGCGCTACACCGACGCCGGCCTGGGCTTGGTCGACGGCGGGGCCCTGAGCAGCAGCAGTAACAATATCAGCAGCGAGTTCGGCAACGGCATTGCGGCGGTGCGTGCCGGGGGCATCACCAGCGTGTACGTAACGGGCGCATTCGCCAGCAACACCAGCACCACCATTGCGGGCAGCACGCTGGCCAACACCGGCGCCAATGTCGATATGTTCGTGGCGCGCTACACCGACGCGGGTACGGGCTTGGCCGAAGGCGGCGCCCGCAGCGGCGGCGGTGCTGCCGACGAAGACCGGGGTATGGGCATCGCGGCGGTGAGCGCCGGGGGCGTGAACAGCGTGTACGTGACGGGCTACTTCACCAGCGGCACCGGCGCCAGCATTGCGGGCACCACGCTGGCCGGCACTGGCACCAGCAACGACCTATTTGTGGCCAAGTATACCGACGCGGGCACGGGCCTGACCGACGGCGGCGCCCGCAGCGACGGCGGCAGCAACACCGACATCGCCACCGGCAACGATGCCGGCCTGGGCATTGCGGCAGAAAGCGCCGGGAGCGTGAACAACGTGTACGTGACGGGCTACTTCGTCAGCGGTCCCGGCTCGCGTATCGCGGGCACCACCCAGGTCACCACGAACACCACCGACCTGTTCGTGGCGCGCTACATCGACACGGGCACGAGTCTGGCCAACGGCGGCGCACGCAGCGGCGCCAGCGCCAACAACGTTGATTTCGGCTACGGCATTGCTGCCGCAAGGGGTGCGGTATATATCGGGGGCAGCATCGTGCCCGTTGCTGCCTTTGGCAGCATCACCCTGGTCAACCCGGCCGGCAGCACTATCAACTTCCTGGGCCGGGTGGCCTTCGACCTGCCTACGCTCAGCAGCCTCTCGGCCAGCAGCGGGGCGGCCGGCAGCACCTTCGCGGCCACCGGCACCTTATTGAGCGGCGCCGCGGCCATCACCTTCACCCCGGCCAGCGGCCCGGCCACCAACGCCCCGGCGGGCTATGTGGTGGCCAGCGCCACCAGCATCACCGGCATCGCGGTGCCGGCCGGCCTGTCCCCCGGCACTTACACTCTCACCGTAACCACGCCCAACGGCACCACCAACGGGCTGCCATTCACGGTAACTGCCCCGGTGTCCACCATCAGCAGCTTCACACCGGCCAGCGGGCCGGCCGGCATCCCCGTCACCATCACCGGCACCGGCCTGGATGTCGTGACCGGCGTGCGCTTCGGTACGGGCACGCTCACCACCAACTTCGTGAGCCAGTCGGCCACCAGCCTCACGGTGCGGGTGCCGGTGGTGGCGGCCACGGGCCCGCTCACGCTCACCGACAACAACGGTGCCAGCGTAAGCAGCAGCACCAACTTCACCTACACACCCCGCACCGACCTGGTGGCTACGCTCAGCCCGGCCGGGCCGCTCGATGCCTGCCAGCCCCGCACCCTCACGGCCTCGGCTACGACGGCGGCCTTCGCCACGGGCACGGGCTTCGATGGCTACGTACAGACCGTGGTGGCGCAGGCCGACGGCAAGGTGCTGGTGGGCGGCAGCTTTACCACCTACCAGGGCACAGCGGCCAGCCGCTTCATCCGCCTTAACGCCGATGGCAGCCGCGACACGGGCTTCAACGTCGGCAGCGGCTTCAACAACCTGGTGCAAACCGTGGCGGTGCAGGCCGACGGCAAGGTGCTGGTGGGCGGCAACTTCACCCAGTACGACGGCGTGGCGGCCGGCCGCCTCATCCGCCTGAACGCCGACGGCAGCCGCGACACGGGCTTCAACATCGGCACCGGCTTCAGCAGCGACGTGTACGCCGTGGCCCTGCAGGCCGACGGCAAGGTGCTGGTGGGCGGCCTCTACTCCAATTTCAACAACACGTCTGGCCTCAACCGGCTGGTGCGCCTGAACGCCGACGGCAGCCGCGACACGGGTTTCAGCATCGGCACGGGCTTCAACGGCAGCGTGGCGGCCATTGCCGTGCAGGCCGACGGCAAGGTGCTGGTGGGCGGCCAGTTTACCCAGTACAAAGGCGGCACCCAGAACCGCCTCATGCGCCTCAACGCCGACGGCAGCCGCGACGCGGGCTTCACCCTAGCGGGCACGGGCTTCGGCAACACCATCCTGACCCTGGCAGTGCAGGCCGATGGCAAGGTGCTGGCCGGCGGCCAGTTCACCAGCTACAGCGGCACGGCGGCCAACAGCCTCGTGCGCCTGAATGCCGACGGTAGCCGCGACGCGGGCTTTACTGTGGGCACGGGCTTCAACGATATCGTGCAACACCTCGCCCTGCAAGCCGATGGCAAGGTGCTGGCGGTCGGCAACTTTAGCGGCTACCAGGGCGTGGCCGCCGGCCGCATGGCCCGCCTCAACACCGACGGCAGCCGCGACACGGGCTTTACCACCATCGGCACGGGCTTCAGCAGCACCGTGTATGCCGTAGCGGTGCAGGCCGACGGCAAGCTACTGGTCGGGGGCGACTTCGCCCGCTACGGTGGCGCGCTGGTAGGCGGCCTGACGCGGCTGACCGCCGACGGCAGCCGCAACGACGTGCCCACGGCCGTAAGCGGAGCCACGTTCACCTTCGCGCCGGGCGGCAGCACCACCAATCCGCTGGTCACGAGCACGGCGGGCAGCTACACCGTCACGGCCAGCCTCGACGGCAGCACCTCGAACCCCTCGAACGCGGTAGTGCTCACGGCCTGCGCCGTGCCCACGCTCACGGCCATCAACCCCGGCAGCGGCCCCATCGGCACCAGCGTCACCCTCACGGGCACCAACCTGGCCGTGGCCACCAGCGTGAGCTTCAACGGCACCGCGCAGACGACCATTACGAACAACACCGCCACCAGCCTGACGGTGCTGGTGCCCGCCGGCGCCACCACCGGCCTCGTGACGGTGACCACGCCCGACGGCACCTCGAACGGGCTGACGTTCACCGTGACCGTCACCTATCCCGACCTGGTTATCAGCACCGGCACTACGGCCGCCCCCGTGGCCGCCGGCACCTATAACAGCATCACCGTGACCGGCACCGGCTTTGCCAGCCTGAGCGGGGCCGTGGTGGTGAACAGCGCCGTGAGCATCAGCGGCAGCCTCGCCACCAATTGCCAGCCCCTGACGGGCGCGGGCAGCTTCACCCTGAATGCCGGGGCCACACTGCACATCTGCGATGCGGGGGGCATCAGCGCCAGCGGCAGCACCGGCGCGGTGCGGGTAACGGGCGCACGCAGCTTCTCGCCCGGAGCCGACTACGTGTATGACGGTCCGAGCGGCCAGGTAACCGGCAGCGGCCTGCCCGCTACCGTGCGCAACCTGAGCTCGACCAACCCCACCACCCTGACCCTCTCGCAGGCCCTGAGCATCCGCCAGGTGCTCACGCTTCACGCGGGCGACCTCAACACCTTCGGCCAAGCCCTGACGCTGCTCTCCGACGCCAGCGGCACGGCCCTGGTGGCCAGTCTGGACCAGGGCGCAATACTGGGCAATGTGACTGTGCAGCGCTACATCGACGGCTCGCGCAACGCCGGGCTGGGCTACCGCCACCTCAGCGCCCCCACGACGGGCCAGACCATCGGCTCCTTCGCCTCGGGCGGCACCGCGCAGGTGGTGAACCCGGCCTACAACACCTCGGCCACGCCCAACTTGGTCACGCCCTTCCCCACGGTACTCTACTACAACCAGGCCCGCCTGGCTACCTCGCCCGCCACCAGCCTGTCGGCCTTCGACAAGGGCTGGGCGTCGCCCACCGGCCTTGCCGACGCCGCGCCCATAGCCATTCGCGGGTTCACGTTGCAGCTGCCGGGGGCCAGCACGCTGAGCTTCACGGGGCAGGTGGGCAACGGCAATGGGTCGATACCCCTGAGCCGCGCCAGCGGGGCCACGGCCGCCGACGCGGGCTGGAACTTCATCGGCAACCCCTATCCCTCGCCGCTGGACCTGAGCACCGTGCAAGCCAGCCAGCGTACCAACGTGGACGCGGCGGTGTACGTGTGGGAGAGTACCTCGCGCTATGGCGGCCAGTACCGCAGCTACGTCAACGGTATGGGCGGCGGCAACCCACTCATCGGCAGCAGCCAGGCCTTCTGGATGCGCGTGAGTGCCGGCCAGACCAGCGGTCAACTGACTCTCAACAACAGTAACCGCGTGACCAGCTACGCTCAGCAAGCCCCCGTGCGCCGGGGCGCGGCCGATGCGCGCCCGCAGCTCACGCTGGCCCTGGCCGGGGCCGGCTTGGCCGACGAGCTGACGCTCTATGCCGAGGCCGGGGCCACCGCCGGCTTCGACGGCTCGTATGACGCCGCCAAGCTGCCCAACCCCCACGGCCTGAACCTGGCTGCGCTGGCCGCCACCGGCCAAGCGCTGGCCATCGACGGCCGGGCCGACTTCGCCACCACCACGGCCATTCCGCTGACGGTGGGCGTGCCCGCGCCGGGCACCTACACCCTCACGGCCGCCACCCTGGCCAACCTGCCCGCTGACACCCGCGCCGAGCTGGTCGATACCCAGACCAACACCCGCACCGCGCTGACGGCCGGCACCAGCTACACCTTCACCATGAGCAGCACCACCGCTCCCGGCCGCTTCTGGCTGAACCTGACGCCCGCCGCTGCGCCGCTAAGCACGGCCGCCGGCGCGCTGGCCGCCCAGGCCCTGGTGTACCCCAACCCGGCGCACGAGCAGTTCACGCTGCTGCTGCCCGCGGTGGCGGGCGCCTCGCAGGCCACGGCCACGCTGCTCAACAGCCTGGGCCAGGTGGTGAGCACCCGCGTGCTGCCCCTTACGGCGGGCGGCGCCACGGCCACCTATAGCACCACCAGCCTGGCGGCGGGCGTGTACGCCCTGCGCTTGCAGGCCGGCGCCGAAACCGCTACCCTGCGCGTGGTAGTGGAGTAATTCAGCACCGCAATGCGAATGAGCAAGGCCCGCTTCCACCCGGAGGCGGGCCTTTTGCGTGGGGCACGGCAGCGGCGCGCTGCTGCTGGTGCGCAATGCCACGGCCTACGTGGGGCACTACGTGGTGGATTTGAGCTAACGACCCGCCTGCTGCCGGGCTGCTTGCCCGATGACCACCTGGATAAGACCTGCCACAGCAGCCTCATCGCTCTTGATGAGGCTGCTGTGGCACGTACCGGCGTGCGTACGCCGGCCATTCCGACTCTTGTAAACCAGCATCTATCTTTGCGCCATTCTGGTTGTTTATTTTCACTTTTTCATCGCATCAAATTGGGCAATAGCATGGCTGCTGAATAGACCGCCTGCTGCTGCTGGTACCAAAATCTCTATGAAACACCTTTTCTCTTATGTGGGTAGCATAGTCCTGGCTCATTTAGGCCGGGCGTTAGTGGCCAGTTTGTGGCTGGCTTTGCTGCCGACGCTGGCGCTGGCGCAGACCCCCACCTTTACCGATGCTGTGAGCTTTAATCCAACGCGGAATAGCGGTTCGTCGCTCTGCTATAAGATGACGGCCGACGCCGCTGGAAACCAATACGTAGTTGGGAACTTTACCAATACCTTAGTGTTAGGCAGCATCGTATTGACCGCTGCTGGAAACGAGGACATTTTCGTGGCGAAGCGTAGTGGTAGCACCGGCGCATGGCTGTGGGCAACGAAGGTGGACGGTAATGGTTACGAGATAGGGTACAGTATCGCCCTGGACGGTAATGATAACGTCATCATAGGAGGATATTTTTCCAACACGGCCAGATTTGGCCCGATTGTCCTGACTTCGGCCAGTAGCCTCAATATGTTCGTCGCGAAGCTCTCAGGCACTACGGGTACTTGGACATGGGCCGTAAACGCAGAAAGTACCGATGGTAGCCTTACCTACGGCGTGGGGGTGGATGCCACCAACAATGTGTATGTGACGGGGCAATTCGGAGGCGCCCTTCCCTTCGCCACCAGCCCTACGGCTACTGTGCTGACGTCGGCAGGCAGCAATGATGGCTTTGTAGCTAAATTTGATGGCAACACCGGAGCCTGCACCTGGGCGGTGCGGTTTGGCGGTAGTACTCGGGATTTTGGCTATGCCGTCGTCGCAGACAGCAATGGGGATGCTATCGTAACGGGCGGCTTTGGTAGTACGGCCAGCTTTGGTGCTTTTAACCAAACCTCAGCTGGTGAGGGTGACATCTTTCTGGCCCGGTTTGGGGCGGCCACCGGTGCCTGCGCGTGGGTGGTGCAAGCCGGAGGCAGCGGCAACGATGCGGGCTATGCGGTGGCCAAAGATGGCAATGGTAGCGTGTTGATTACGGGAGGAATTAGCAGCACGGCTACGTTCGCTACCAGCCCGGCTGCTACCAGCCTCACTTCGGCGGGCGGCACCGATATCTTCGTGGCTAAATACGCGATTGCCACCGGCGCGTGCGCTTGGGCTAACCGGGCCGGAGGCCCTGGCGACGAACTGGGGGCATCAGTAGCAGCAGATGGTAGTGGCAATGCGGTACTGACCGGCTATTTTAACAATACCATCAGCTTTCCCACCAGTCCGGCACCTACCGCTTTAACCTCGGCTGGTGCAGGCGATGCATGCGTGGCTCGGTTTGGCGCGGCTACCGGCACTTGTACCTGGGCAGTGCGGGCCGGTGGCAGTGGCATTGATGAGGGTTCGGCAGTAGCAGTAGTGGCCTCTGGCGACGTGCTGGTAGCAGGTACTTTCCGTATAAGAGCTACTTTCGGTAGCCAAACCTTACTAGGTAGCACGGGAGCCGACCAGGCCGGGAACACCGGCTACATAGCCAGGCTGACGTTGCCCTGCACTGCCCCCGTGGCCCAGGCCCAGAACGTGACGCTAGCCCTGGCCGCCAACGGCACGGCCACGCTCACGCCCGCCCAGGTCAACAACGGCAGCACCGCCAGCTGCGGCTTTGCCAGCGGCGGCGGTTTGAGCCTCTCGCGCACCAGCTTTGGCTGCGCCGACGTGGGCACCCCGGCCACCGTCACCCTCACCGTGACCGATGCCAACGGGGCCACCAGCACCGCCACCGCCACCATCACCGTGACGGCCGCGCCCACTGCCACCCTCACCAGCCTGAGCCCCAACCCAGCCGCGCCGGGCAGTACCGTAACGGCCACCGGCACCAACCTGGCCGGGGCCACCGCCCTCACCGTGAACGGCGCTGCGGCTACTATCACCGGCCTGTCGGCCACCGGCTTCACTTTTGTGGTGCCCGCCGGGGCCGCTGCCAGTGGCAACGTGGTACTGACCCTGCCGTGCAGCCAAAGCCTGAGCCAGCCGTTTGCGGCCGCCTACCCCTCACTGGTCATCAGCACCACGCAGACCGTGGCGGCCGGCACCTACCAGGACATCACGGTGCAGAGCGGCGGCCGGGCCCTGCTCGCCGGCAATATCACCGTGCTGGGCACCACGCAGGTGCAGGCCGGCGGCCTCTTGCAAACCATTGGCAGCGGCACCTGCGCCGTCATCGGCGGCTCGGGCAGCTTCGTGCTGGAGGCGGGCGCGCAGCTCAGCATCTGCTCGGCGGGGGGCATCAGCGCCAGCGGCAACACCGGCAACGTGCAGGTGACGGGCACGCGCAGCTTCTCGACGGATGCCAACTACGTGTACGACGGCCCCTCGGCGCAGAGCACCGGCAGCGGCCTGCCCGCCACCGTGCGCAACCTGACCTCGACCAAGAACAGCAACCTGACCCTCTCGCAGGCCCTGGCCATCCGCCAGGTACTCACGCTCAACGCGGGCAGCCTCATCCTCAACAGCCAGGCCCTGACGCTGCTCTCCGACGCCAGCGGCACGGCCCTGGTGGCCAACCTGGGCAGCGGCGTCGTGTCGGGCACCAGCGTGACGGTGCAGCGCTACATCGACCCTACGCTGAACCCCGGGCTGGGCTACCGCCACCTCAGCGCCCCCACGACGGGCCAGACCATCGGCTCCTTCGCCTCGGGCGGCACCGCGCAGGTGGCGAACCCGGCCTATAACACCTCGGCCACCCCGAACCTGGTGACACCTTTCCCCACCGTGTTCTACTACGACCAGAGCCGCCTGGCTACCTCGCCCGCCACCAGCCTGTCGGCCTTCGACAAGGGCTGGGCCTCGCCCGGCAGCCTGAGCGCCGCCGCGAACCTGGCCACGCAGGGCTTCACGGTGCAGCTGCCGGGCGCCAGCACGCTCAGCTTCACCGGGCAAGTGGGCAACAGCACTGGGTTCATCCAGTTGCAGCGCGCCAGCGGGGCCACGGCGGCCGATGCTGGCTGGAACTTCCTCGGCAACCCCTACCCCTCGCCGCTGGACCTGAGCACCATTCAGGCCAGCCAGCGCACCAACCTGGACGCGGCCGTGTACGTGTGGGAAAGCACCAGCCAGTATGGCGGGCAGTACCGTAGCTACGTGAACAGCGTGGGCAGCGGCAACCCGCTCGTGGGCGTCGCCCAGGCCTTCTGGATGCGCGTCAGCCAGGGCCAGACGTTCGGCCAGCTTGACCTCAGTAACACGAACCGCGTGACCAGCTACACCCGGCAGGCGCCCGTACGCCGGGGCGCGGCCGACCAGCGCCCCCAGCTCACGCTGGCCCTGGCCGGCGGCGGCCTCTCGGATGACCTCACGCTCTACGCCCAGGCCGGGGCCACGGCCGGCTTCGACGGCTCGTATGACGCCGCCAAGCTGCCCAACCCCCACGGCCTGAACCTGGCCGCTGTAGCCGCTACCGGCGAGGCCCTGGCCATCGACGGCCGCGCCGCCTTTGCCACGGCCACGGCCATCCCGCTGACGGTGGGCGTGCCCGCGCCGGGCGCCTACTCCCTCACGGCCGCCGCCCTCAGCAACCTGCCCGCCAGCACCCGCGCCGAGCTGGTCGATACCCAGACCAACACCCGCACCGCGCTGACGGCCGGCACCAGCTACACCTTCACCATGAGCAGCACCACCGCTCCCGGCCGCTTCTGGCTGAACCTGACGCCCGCCGCTGCGCCGCTGAGCACGGCCGCCGGCGCGCTGGCCGCCCAGGCGCTGGTGTACCCCAACCCGGCGCACGAGCAGTTCACGCTGCTGCTGCCCGCGGTGGCGGGCGCCTCGCAGGCCACGGCCACGCTGCTCAATGCGCTGGGCCAGGTGGTGAGCACCCGCACGCTGGCGCTATCAGCTTGTGGAGCTACGGCCACTTACGCCACGGCCGGGCTGGCGGCGGGCGTGTACGCCCTGCGCCTGCAGGCCGGGAAGGAAACGGCTACCCTGCGCGTGGTGGTGGAATAACCACCCTTTACAGGCTCCAAAAGGCCCGCCTCCGACCCGGAGGCGGGCCTTTTGCATAGTAGCCGGGCAGGTAGCGAGTGGACCTTGGGGCAATACAGGCGCCAAGGACTTCACATAAAAAAAATGCGGCCTATACCCTGTTTAGGCTACACGCTGGATTTTTTTAAGGGCAAACTCACCCGATACTTTTGCCAGCACGAACAACTTGCGCGGTGCCGGATGGCTAAGCTGCTGATTGCGTGAGGCGGGATAAGCCTGGTGTTGTATCCCTGCGCCTGGCCTGCCACGAGGGCCGGCCCGCAATCGGTGGGGCAGGCCTGGCGGTGCCACCGGGGGCGGGTCGTTCGTTGCTGCCAGCTACTTGTACGCTTTTCACTTCATCCCTTCACTTCGAAGCCTATGAACAACCTCTCTTCTCTGCTGAAAGCCAGCACCCCCGCCCTGACCGGGCTCCTGCTGCTGCCGCTGGCCGGCCAGGCCCAGCTCAACGTGAGCAGCCGTACGCCGGCCCGCAACGCCATTGCCGCCCCGCGCAGCAGCGACGTGACCCTCACCTTCGACCAGGCACTGGATGCCACCACGGCCGGCAACGTGCGCGTGTTCTCGGCGCAGCGCGGCGGGCAACTGGTGCGCGGCGGCAACGCCACGGCCAGCGGCAGCACCCTCACGGTGGCCCCGGCCAACGACTTCCAGGCGGGCGAAAACGTGCAGGTGACGGTGCCCGCCACCGTGCTCAGCGGCACGAGCGTGGCGGCCAGCAAGCAGGTCTACCAGTTTACGGCGGCGGCCACGGGCGGCTCGGGCACCTTCGTGGCCCCGGCCACCGAGCCCAACCTCGCTACGGCCAGTGCCACGGCCTCGGTGGTAGCCGCCGATGTGAACGGCGACGGCCGCCTCGACATTCTGGCGGCCAACGTGGGCGGCGGCGCTAACTCGGTGACGGTGCGCCTCAACAACGGCGACGGCACCTACGCCACCAGCACCGTGAGCATCGGCATCGCGGCCCTGGTGATGACGGTGGCCGACGTGAACGGCGATGGCGCCCTCGACCTGCTGGTGGCCAACGGTGCTTCGACCGGTCTGGTAGCCGTGCGGCTCAACGACGGCAGCGGCAGCTTCTCGGGCACGACCAACGTGCCCGTCGGCAACACGCCCCAGTCGGTAGCAGCGGCCGACCTGGATGGCGACGGCGACCTCGACCTGCTGGCGGGCAACTATGCTGGTAGTAGCGTCAGCGTGCGGTTCAACGATGGCACCGGGGGCTTCTCGGGCCAAGCCGTTCCGGCCAACAACGTAGCGGTGGGCGGCCTGCCGCAGTCGGTAGTGGCCGCCGATATGAACGGCGACGGGGCCCTCGACATCCTGACGGCCAACCGGGGAGCAGCCACGGTGTCGGTGCGCCTCAACGACGGCAACGGCAGCTTCCCCACTATCATCGCCGTGCCCGTGGGCAACCTACCCTACGCGGTAGTGGCGGTGGATGTGGATGGCAATGGCACCCGCGACATTGCCACCAGCAACTTCGGTGGTGGCAGCAATCCGGGCTTTGTGTCGGTGCGGTTCAACGATGGCAGCGGCACTTTTACGGGCGATGCCGACCCCGCTAACACCATTACCGTGGGCGTGCAGCCCTACTCGCTAACGGCGGGGGATATAGACGGTGATGGCGACTTCGACCTGCTCACGGCCAACGGTGGGAGCGCCACCGTATCGGTGCTGCGCAACAGCAGCAGCGGCAGCTTCGCGGCCGGCACTGCCGTAGCCATCGGGGGCACCCGCACCGTAGTGACCGCCGATGTAGATGGCGACGGCGACCTCGACCTGCTTACGGCCAGTAATGCCGCCTCGGTAGCGGTGCGCCTGAACCAGGCGGCCGCGCCCACCCTCACCAGCCTCTCGCCCACGAGCGGCCCGGTAGGCGCCAGCATCATCCTCACGGGCACCGGCTTCACCAGCACCAGCACCGTCAGCTTCAACGGCACGGCCGCTACCAGCGTCACCTTCACCTCGGCCACCAGCCTCACGGCCGTGGTGCCCACCGGCGCCACCACTGGCAACGTGACCGTGACCACCGTCGGTGGCACCACCAGCGGCGTGAGCTTCACCGTGACGGCCATTCCCTCGCTGGTCATCAGCACCCCGCAGAACGTAGCACCGGGCACCTACCAGAACATCACGGTGCAGAACGGCGGCAGCGCCCTCCTGCAAGGCGACATCACAGTGCTGGGCACGCTGCAAGTGCAGGCCGGCGGCCGGGTGCAAACCATCTACAACAGCGGCGCGGGCTGCGCCACCATCAGCGGCTCGGGCAACTTCGTGCTCGAAGCCAACAGCCAAATCAGCATTTGCTCGCCTGACGGCATCAGCGCCAGCGGAGCCACCGGCAGCGTGCAGGTGACGGGCACGCGCACCTTCTCGCCCCAGGCTTTCTACTTATACGACCGGCCCGGCTCGCAAATCACCGGCGCGGGCCTGCCCGCCGAAGTGGCCTACCTAAGCAAAGCCGATACGGGCACGCTCACGCTCTCGCAGGCGGTGGCCGTGCGGCGGGCAGTGGAGATATTCAACGCCGGGGGCATTGCCACCAACGGCCAGGCCCTGACGCTGCTCTCGGATGCCAACGGCACGGCTCTCTTGGCCAACTACAGCACCGGCCAGGTCACGGGCAACGTGACCGTGCAGCGCTACATCGACGGCAGCCAGAACGCAGGCCTGGGCTACCGCCACTTGGCCGTCCCCGTAGATGGACAAACGGTGGCTGCCTTCGCCTCGGGCGGCACGGCCCAGGTAGTGAATGATGCCTATAACACGGCTACCACGCCAGGCCTGGTGACGCCTTTCCCCACGGTGTACCGGTATAGTGTCGACCAGGTGGCCCTCTCGCCTGCTACGAGCGTATCGGACTTCGATAAAGGCTGGATATCGCCCGCCAGCCTGACGGACAACGTAGCGCAAGGCAATGGCCGGACCGTGCAGCTGCCCGGGGCCAGCACCCTGAGCTTCACCGGGGCCGCCTTCCAGACGGCCACGACCCTTGGCACCAATCGGCCGACCGCCGCCGGTACCGCCGACTGGATTTTCTTCGGTAACCCCTACGCCTCGCCGCTGGATTTCAGCACCGTGCAGGCCAGCCAGCGTACCAACCTCGACGCGGCGGTGTACGTGTTCGAAAGCAGCAGCCAGTACGGCGGCGGCTTCCGCAGCTACGTCAACGGCGTAGGCGGCAACGCGCTGGTGGGCAGCAGCCAGGGCTTCTGGGTGCGCATGACCCCCGGCCAGACCACGGCCAGCCTCGCCCTCACCAACGCCAACCGCGTGACGAGCTTCTCCCGGCAAGCGCCCGTGCGCCGCAGCGCGGCCGATGTGCGCCCGCAGCTCACGCTGGCCCTGGCCGGTAACAACCTCTCGGACGACCTCACGCTCTACGCCGAAGCCGGCGCCACCGCCGGCGTCGATGCTGCCTTCGACGCGGCCAAGATGCCGAACTCGCACGGCCTGAACCTAGCCGCGCTGGCGGCGGGTGGCGAAGCCCTGGCCATCGACGGCCGGGCCGACTTCGCTACGGCCACGGCCGTGCCGCTGACGGTGGGCGTGCCCGCGCTGGGCGCGTACGCTTTCACGGCCACCGCGCTGGCCAATCTGCCCGCCGGCACCCGCGCCGAGCTGGCCGATAACCTGACCAACACCCGCACGGTGCTGACGGCCGGAGCCAGCTACGCCTTCACGATGAGCAGCTTCACCGCGCCCGGCCGCTTCTGGCTGAACCTGATGCCCGCCGCCGCGCCGCTGGCCTCGGCCAACGCGGCTTTGGAAGCCCAGGTGCTGGCCTACCCCAACCCCGCCCACGGCCAGCTCACGGTGCTGCGCCCGGCCGCCAAAGTGGCCACCGCCGAGCTGCTCAACAGCCTGGGCCAGCGCGTGCGCTCGCTCGCGCTGCCCACGGCCGAAACGGTGGTGAACCTGCACGGCCTGGCGGCTGGGGTGTACACCCTGCGCCTGACGCTCGACGGCCAGCCCGTCGCCAAGCGCGTGGTGGTGGAATAAGCGGGTTTGACTGCTTGAAGCACAGGTCCATTTCCCGGCTAGGGAGGTGGGCCTGTTGCATAAGTAAGCTTCCTGCAATTGAGTTTTATTCTAAATAAGCGCAATAACCGCTTGGTTGACGACAGAGTTACTGAGTAGTTTTATGGTTGAGCTTCCCCAAATATCTTTTCTGCGTCACGCATGGCCCAGCAATTACCTGCTTCCTCCGAAATACTAGCCCCGCCCGCCAACCAGCAGCTCATTGCCGGTCTGGGCGCGGTCCACCTGGGTGCTGATGGCCCTGGGCATGCTGGGCGTAGGCCTGAGCAACCATCTCAACACATGTTATTTCACTTGCCCATGTCTACTTTCTTTGTCCGCCTCGGTTGCTGGGTGTTGTTGCTGGCCGGCAGTTTCCAGGCCTGGAGCCAGGGGGCGGGGAAAAACTATCGGCACGGTCCCAACGACAGTCTACTTGCCCAGCTCAAGCGGCCCAGCACCCCCGACACCATGCGGGTGCTGCTGCTGAGCCAGCTCGGGGCGCTGGCTTCGAGAACCGACCTGGCCGCCGCCAAGGGCTACGGCGAGCAGGCCATTGCCCTGGGCCAACGCATCGGCTACCGCAAGCACGAAGCCAAGAACCTGAGCAACCTGGCCGCTATGTACTATAACAGCGGCAATTATCCTGCTGCCCAACGCTACTTCACGGCCTCCATAGTTCTCGCCAAGCAGCAGAAGCTACCGACCACCATCGGCTTTGGGTACGTGGGCCTGGCCAACGTGGCCTCGGCCCTGGGCGACCACCGCCGGGCCCTGCAACACTTTGAGGAAGCCCGCCAGTATTTCGTAACCGACCAGCCAAACCAGGCCGCAGCGCAAGGGCAGATGCTGATTCTTGGCAATATGGCCAATGAGTACGTGGACCTGAATGATTTACCGGAACACGCACCGCCTGCCACTGGCCCGGCAACACGCCCTCGTGAGCCTGCAAATGGCCCGTAAGCTGGGCGACCCGGACCGGGAAGCATTGGCGCTGCAGACGCTGGCCGAAATTATGCACGCGCAGGGGCAGGTTGCGGCCTTCGACACGCTCACCCGCTACCTGGCCATCCACGACACCATCCTGTCGCACGAGCGCGTGGAGGCCGTCGTGGCCGCCCAGGCCCGCTACGACCTGGCCGGCGAGAAGGCCCGCCGCCAGCTGGCGCAGCAGCGCGGCGAGCTGGACCGCCTGCGCTACCGCCAGTACCTGGCCGGGGGCGCGGGCCTCGGCCTGCTGGCCCTGGTGCTGACCGGGGCCGGCGTGTGGCGCTACCGCCGGCAGCGCGAGCAGGCCCTGCGGGCCGAGCTGGCCGCCGAGCTGCACGACGAGCTGGGCAGCATGCTCACCCGCGTCACGCTACGGGCCGAGCTGCTCGAAGCCCGCCACAGCAGCCCGCAGCTGCTGGCCCTGGTGCAGGAAAGCCGCACGGCCGCCGCCACCGTGCGCGACATCATCTGGAGCGTCGATACCACCGCCGACACCGTCGAGGCGCTGCTCGACCGCCTGCGGGCCACCGTGGAAGTCATCCGCCGCGATACCGAGCAGGAGCTGCAGCTGCAGCTGGCGCTGCCCGATTCGTTGCTAGCCGCCCGCCTGCGTGCCACCGTGCGCCAGCAGGTCTACCTGATTGGCCGAGAGGGCCTCACCAATGCGCTGCGGCACGGCCGGCGCCACGGCCTGCTGGCCATCAGCCTGCAGCTTGATGCTAAAGAGCTGCTACTACGCATCGAAAACGAAACCCGCACCGAGGTAGCCGGCCCCAACGGCCAGGGCCTGCGGAGTATGCAAACGCGGGCCGCCGCCGTGGGCGGCACGCTGCAGGCGGGCCCGCAGCCCGAGGGCCGCTGGCAGGTGCTGCTGCGCGTGCCCAAGCCGTTGGCGTGAGCATAATAGAACGTCATGCAGAGCGTAGCGAAGCATGACGTTCTATTATACTACATCTTCCCCTGCGCGTAGCGGCTCAGCAGTTCGGCGCGGCTGTTTACCTGCAGCTTCTTGTAAATGCGGCGCACGTGGATGTGCACCGTGGCGTAGGCAATGTCGAGCCGGGCGGCCACTTGTTTTTCGCTCAGGCCATCAACCAGACCCTGCAGCACCTGGCGCTCCCGCTCGCTCAGCAAATCGGGCTGCTGAGCGAGGGAGGGAGTGAAGTACGCCAGCACCTTGCCCGCGATAGCCGGACTGATGGCAATACCGCCGCGGGCCACTTCGAGCAGCGCTTGGCGGTAGGCGGGCAGGGGCGTGGCGCTTTTCACCACGTAGCCTGCCGCCCCGGCGCGCAGGGCCTGAAACACGGTGTCGGCGTTGTCGTGCATGGTTTGCACCAGCACTTTGGTATCGGGCAGGCGCTCCTGCAGGCGGGGCAGGGCGGCCAGGCCGCTTTGGCCGGGGAGGCTAAGGTCGAGCAGCAGCAGCTGCGGGGGCAGGCCCAGTTCCAGCTCGCGCCACAGCTCCTCCACCGAGCCCACGGCCATGGCAAAGCTGAACTCCTCGCAGTCAAATAGGTAGTCGCACAACAGCGAACGCACGGTCAGGTCGTCTTCAACGATGGCCAATCGTAGCGGAAACGTCACGGGAGGAGGGGCGTCGGCCCCGAGCAGCGGAGGAGTGACAGCAGACATGGGGAGGTAATGAATGAGGATGCAAAGGTGCCCCCGCCATCTCATAAACCCATTATCAACCCTGTAGCCTAAACAGGGTAGGGCAGGCAGAAATATGTTGATGATACCGATGGCGCGGGCCTCTGGCCCGTGCCTACTACCTGCGGGCCTCTGGCCCGCCCGCTAGCACGACTCATGCACGTATCGTTCTGCCATCGCGGGCCAGAGGCCCGCAGGTAATCGGCACGGGGCTGGAGCCCCGCGCCATCAGCACATCTACTTAAAAAACACAAACAGCAGCCCCAGCACCACGATGAACACGAGGTACATCAGCCCATCGGTGCCAATGTACTGACGGTATTGCTGGTAAAACTCGCGAAGCTTGCGCATGAGCGGGAAAGATGGCCGGATGGTAACCCAAAGGTAAACTCCGGGCCGCCGCCCGGGGTTTAATCCGTACTTTTGAAGCTATTTCGACATCATCCGTATGCCCTTATCCACAGCCAAGCGCTGGAATTACTTACCGTCTGCCAACCCTGCCCAGCTGCACGACCTCCTCGAGGCCCTGCCCATGAGCCCGGAAGTGGCCGAGCTGCTCGTGCAGCGCGGCGTTGATACCCCCGCCGCCGCCGCCGAATTTTTTCAGCCCGACCTCCAGCGCCTGCCCGACCCCCTGCTGATGCGCGACATGGACCGCGCCGTGACGCGCCTCGCCCAGGCCCTCGCCGACGGCGAGAAAGTGCTGGTGCTCGGCGACTACGACGTCGACGGCATCACCTCCGTGGCCATGGTGATGAGCTACCTCACGCCGCTCTTCGGCGTAGAGCGCCTGCGCGACTACATCCCCGACCGCTACACCGAGGGTTACGGCATCTCGCTGAAGGCAATTGACTTCGCCGCCGACAACAGCTTCGCCCTCATCGTGGCGCTCGACTGCGGCGTAAAGGCCCTCGAGCAGGTGGCCTACGCCGCCAGCCGCGGCGTCGACTTCATCATCTGCGACCACCACCTGCCCGGCGACGAGCTGCCCGCCGCCGTGGCCGTGCTCGACCCCAAGCGCCAGGACTGCGAGTATCCCTACAAGGAGCTCAGCGGCTGCGGCGTGGGCTTCAAGCTGATGCAGGCGCTGGGCCAGCGCCTGGGCCTGCCAGCCGCGCGCCTCTACGCCCTGCTCGACCTCGTGACGGTGAGCATCGCGGCCGACATCGTGCCCATCACCGGCGAAAACCGGGTGCTGGCCGCCTACGGCCTGCGCCGCTTCAACGAGGAGGCCGACCAACTGCGCCCCGGCCTGGCCGCCCTGCGCGAGCTGGCCACGTTGCGCGAAGGACCGCTGGGCATCAGCAGCCTCATCTTCGGCTTTGCGCCGCGCATCAACGCCGCCGGGCGCATGGGCGACGCCCGCCGCGCCGTGGCCATGCTGCTGGCTCCCGACCAGCAGGAGGCCCGCTACACCGCCGAAGTGGTGGACCAGATGAACCGCGAGCGCCGCGGCTCCGACCAGCACACCACCCAGGAGGCGCTCGACCTCATCGCCGCCAGCCCCACCCTGCGCGATGCCGCCGCCACCGTGCTCTACAAGGCCGACTGGCACCAGGGCGTGCTCGGCATCGTGGCCTCCCGCTGCCTCGACCAGTACTACCGCCCCACCGTCATCCTGACCATGCGCGACGGCAAGGCCACCGGCTCGGCCCGCTCGGTGGCGGGCTTCGATATACACACGGCCCTCGAAACCTGTGCCCCGCTGCTGGAGCAGTTCGGTGGCCACCGCGCCGCCGCCGGCCTGACGCTGAAGGTGGAAAACGTGCCCGCCTTCCAGCAGCGCTTCGAGGAAGTGGTGGCCGCCACCCTCACCACCGAGCAGCTGGTGCGCCCCGTCGATATAGCCCTCACGCTGCCGCTCAGCCACATCACCGAGCAGTTCTACACCGAGCTGCACCGCATGGAGCCCTTCGGCCCCGGCAACCCCAACCCGGTATTTGCCTCGCAGCGGGTGCTGGCCGTGCCCGGCAGCGCCCGCGTAGTGGGCCAGAACCATTTGAAGCTGCGCATCATCCCCGCCGACGAGACGGGGCCGGTGCTGGACGCCATTGGCTTCGGCCTGGCCGACTACCTGCCGCAGATTAACGAAGGCCAGCCGTTTGACGTGTGCTACACGGTAGAGATGAACGAGTACCGGGGCATCCGCACCGTGCAGCTGCGGCTGCTGGATGTGAAGTGGGAGTAGGGTAGGAGGGCGGCCGGGCGGGCAACCATGCCGCAGTCGGGCCGTTACTTTGCACCTATGACTGCCTGGAAGCTTTGGGTAAACAGCCTCGCGCTGCTGCTGCTGGCGGCGGGCGCCCGGGGACAGTCGGCGCCCCGCCCCCCGGTGCCCGACAGCCTGCGGAGTGTGCTGGCCGCTGCCCCGCCCGGCAGCGCGGCCCGCGCCGCCGCCCTGCTGCGCGTCGGCCGGGCCTACCTGCAGCCCTTCGACTCGGCCGGCGTGGTGAGCTACAGCGTGGCCGCCGAGCAGGCCGCCTACCAGGCGAAGGAGCCGGTGCTGGCCGGCCTGGCCCTTGACCTGCGGGGCGACTTCTACCGCGAGGCCGGGCAGCCAGCCCTTGCCCGGCCCCTGCTGGAGCGGGCCGGCCCGCTGCTGGCCACGGCCACGGCCGCCGAGCAGGCCGCGCAGCGCTACCACCTCGGCATGGCCCTCGGCGACCTGCGCCAGCCCGGCCCGGCGCTGGTGCTCTACCGCGAAGCCGCCCGCCTGGGCGCCGCCGACCGCCAGCTGCAGGCCAACGTGCTGAACTCGACCGGCCTCATCTACTATCGGCAAAACCGCCACGACTCGGCCGTGGCCAATTTCTTCCGGGCCCTGCGCCTCACGCCCGGCCTGCGCAGCACCGGCCCCGAGTCGGCCACGCTCGGCAACCTGGGCTTGGTGTATGTGAAGCAGCGGCGCTGGGCCGAGGCCGCGCAGTACTTCCGCCGCGGCAAGGCCCTGGAAGCCGCGGCCGGCGATACGATGTCGCTGGCTTCGTCGTGGCAGTACCTGGCTCAGGTGCAGATGGCCCGCGACAGCCTGCGGGCCGCCCTCACCAGCCTGCGCATCTCCGAGCGCCTGTCCCAGCGCAGCCACCTGGCCCACTACCTGCCCGAGGCCTGGCGCCTGCTGGGCCAGGTGCACCAGCGCCTGCGCCAGCCCGACTCGGCCCGTTACTACCTGCTGCGGGCCGTGGCAGCCCAGCGCCACCACGGCGCCGCCAACTACTTAGCCGGCAGTTTGGTGACGCTGGCTGAGTTCTACGTGCAGCAGCAGCAGTGGGCCGCCGCCGACGAGGCTGCCCAACAGGCCACTACCGCCGCCAGCACCAGCCTGAGCGTGCAGGCCCGGGCCTGGGGCGTGCGCCGGCAGCTGGCCCTGCAGCGCCATGACTACCCCGCCGCCTACGCCGCCCTCGCCCGCCAGCAAACCCTGCGGGATTCCCTACGCACCCTCGACAACCAGCAGCTGACCGAGCTGCTGCGCACTTCCTTCGAGACGGACCAGGCCGAGGCCGCCGTGCTGCGCCTGCAGCGCGAGCGCGAGGTGCTGCAGTTGCGGCGGCAGCAGCTCACGCTGGCCATTGTGCTGGGGGCGGTGGTGGTGCTGGCGGGCGCGGGACTGCTCATCGGGGCCTACCGCCGTCGCCAGTTGCGCCGCGAACTAGCCCTGCGTAACCGCCTCTCGGCCGACCTGCACGACGAGGTGGGTGGGCTGCTCACGCAGATATCGATGCAGGCCAACCTGCTCAGTGCCGGCCTCTACGCCCCGGCCGAGCAGCAAACCCAGCTGCAGGAAGTGGCCGCCACCAGCCGCGCCGCCGCCGCCCAGCTGCAGGACGTGGTATGGGGCTACGACGCCCACAACGACGCCGGCCACAGCCTGCCCGACCGCATGCGCGACTACGCCCACGAGCTGCTGGGCGAGGGCGAGCTGTCCGTGACCCTCACTGCCGACCCCGCCCTGGCTGCCCGCACCCTGCCCATGGAGATGCGCCGCACGCTTTACCTCATCTACAAGGAAGCCCTGCACAACATTGCTAAGCACGCCCGCGCTGCCCGGCACGTAGCCGTGGCGCTGGCCTTCGACGGCCCCGCGCTGCAGCTGACCGTGGCCGACGACGGCCCCGCCCCGGCCCAGCCACCCCGCGCCAGCGGCCACGGCCTGCGCAACATGCAAAGCCGTGCCGAAGCCGTAGGCGGCAGCTTCGCGGCCGGCTACGGCGCGGTGCCCGGCCAGCCCGGCTGGGGGGTGCGGGTGCGCGTGCCAGCCCCGGCGGCCGGGTAGGTAGTGCCCGCGCCGTAGTACATCAAGATGTACTTACGCCGCGTGAGGCCAGGGTCGTGCTTTGTAAGTATGAAAACACTGTACTTGTCCGGCGCCCTGGCGGCCCTGCTGCTGGCCCCGGGAGTTGCTTTGGCCCAGAGCGGTAGCGTGGGCATCGGCACCGCCGCCCCCAATGCCTCGGCCGTGCTCGACCTGAGCAGCACCACCAAAGGCCTGCTCATCCCGCGCCTCGACTCGGCGGCGCGGGTGGCCATTGCCAGCCCCGCCACCGGCCTGCTGGTGTTTCAGACCGGCCCGCGCCCGGGCTTCTACTACTACGGCGGCAGCGCCTGGCTTTTTCTGCCCGACAAGGCCCGCGGCGGCGACAACCTGGGCAACCACGCCGCCACTCAGGACCTGAACCTGCAAGGCAACGCCCTCACCGGCACCGGCGCCAGTATCGGCAGCGCGGTGGGCCTGGGCGTGCGCGCCGACGGCGGACTGAACATCGGGCAGAACACTACCCGCAACAACGTGCTCATCGGCTACCAGGCCGGGGCCGCCGTCACGGGCCCGATGAACCAGTTTATCGGCTACCAGGCCGGAAACGCCACTACCACAGGGTTCAATAACTATTTCAGCGGCTACCGGAGCGGCTATCGAACTACCAGCGGAAACGGCAACCAGTTCACCGGCTTTCAAAGTGGCTACAACAATACCACCGGCTCAGCCAACTTATTTGACGGCCTGCTGAGTGGCTACAACAACACAACGGGAGACTTCAACCAGTTTAGTGGCTTTCAAAGCGGCCAAAGCAACACGACGGGCAACAACAACTGGGCTTTCGGCTATATGGCCGGCCCCACCATCGGCAACCTGACCAACGCCGGGGCCCTGGGCTACAAAGCAAAGGTGAGTCAGAGCAACAGCCTGGTGCTGGGCGGCACCGGCGCCGAGGCCGTGAACGTGGGTATCGGCACCACTGCCCCTACCGCCACCCTTGATGTGAACGGCCCGGTGCGCCTGCGCACCCTCACGTCCCCCGGCCTGCTCACTAACGATGCCAGCGGCACGCTGGGCACCACGCCAATGCCCACCCCCGAGAGCACTACCGCCGGCAGCGGCCTCACGGCCACCGGCACCGAGCTGAAGCTGGGCGGTGACCTCAGCCAGAGCACGGTACTGGTGCAGAACGGCAACCCATTTGCCCTGACCGGCACAAGCAGCACGGCCAGCCAAATCAGTCAGCTCGACAACAGTTTCACCGCTGGGGGCGGCGGCGGCGCGGGCCAAAGCTTTACGCTGCCAGCCGGGGTGCTACTCACGGGGGTCGATGTGTTTGGAGGAAATAGTGCCAGTACCTTTACCCTCTACCAAGGCAACCCGGGTGGCACCGTGCTACAAACCCAGACCGTGACCTACAGCCTCTCCCGCACTACGCACATCACCTTTAGTCCCGCTGTGCGGGTGCCCACAGGAGGAACTTACTCCTTTACGACGGGCAATCTGAGCGGTTTTCCGGTGAGTGGCAGCGACGTGTACAGCGGCGGCAGCTATTACAATGGCACTACGGCCGTACCCAGCCGGGACCTCAAGTTTGTAGTGTATTACCACCCGCCGGTGGCTTCCCTGTACGCCGACAGCGACGGCAGTGTGGGCATCGGCACGACCACCCCGACGGCGACGCTCGACGTGGCCGGCAGCGTACGCCTGCGCAGCCTGAGCACGCCGGGGGTAGTGACGACCGATGGCAGTGGCAACCTGGGCAGCGTGGCCGCCAGCGGTCTGGGCGACAATCTGGGCAACCACACCGCTACCCAGAGCCTGAATCTGGCCAATTACCTGCTGGTTGGGCAGGCGGGCCCGGGAACTACGCCCGGCAGCGCCGGCCTGCGCATCGACGAAGCCGGCCGGGTGGGCCTGGGCACCACCGCCCCGGCCGCGCCCCTGGAGGTGCAGGCCGGCCCCGCCCTCACCGGCAGCAACACCGGCACCGAAACCGAGCTGCGCCTGACCCGCCCCGGCACCAGCGGCACCAAGTGGCCCGCCAGCGCCGAGCTGGCCCTGGGCACCTACGCCACGGGAGTCAGCAGCCAGAGTCAGCTCGATTTCCGGCTGGGCAACGATGGCAATGCTGCCGCCGACCAAACCGTGCTCACGCTGCGCGGCGACGGGCGGGTAAACGTACCGGGTAAGGTTACGACGTCGGCCACCGGCGCCGCCAATATGCTGGCCGCCGCCTACGGCAACGTGTATAGCAGCAACAACCTCTACAACGCTTCGGGCAACGCGACCCTGACCAGCACTCACCCCACCGCCGGCGAGTATACCCTCGTCTTCAGCGGCCCGCTGGCCACGGCCGACTTCGGCAGCACCGCCGTGTCGCTGACGCTCTTCAACGGGCCGGGTTTCATCAGCTTCAGCGGGGCCGGAGCGGGCCGGCTGCTGGTGCGCACCTACAACCCCGCCGGCACGCTCACCGACCGCGGCTTTAGCTTTGTCGTGTTCCAGCCCTAAGCCCATGCCCCTGCACCTCGCCATCATCGAAGACCTGCCCGCCGTGCGCCGGGGCCTCGAAACCTACCTCTGCACCCAGCCCGAGTTCCAGTGCGGGCTGGTGGTGGGCTCGGTCGAGGAATTTCTGGACCGCATCGGCGACGAGGCCACCCCGCCCCGGCTGGTGCTCTCCGACATCGGCCTGCCCGGCCGCTCGGGCATCGAGGGCGTGAGCCTCATCAAGCAGCGCCTGCCCCAGGCCGACGTGGTGCTGCTGACAGCCGTCATGGGCGACCCCGCCCGGGTGTTCCAGGCGCTGTGCGCCGGGGCCGTGGGCTTTTTCCTCAAAACCACGCCGCTCTCCGACCTCAAGGCCGGCCTGCTGGCCGTGGCCGAGGGCGGCAGCAGCATGAGCCCCGCCGTAGCCCGCGAGGTGGTGAAGTACTTCCAGCCCGTGGCCGACCCGGAGCAGTCGCTCACGCCCCGCGAGGTGCAGGTGGTGCACGCCATCGAGCAGGGCCTGAGCTACAAGCTCATCGCCGACCAGCTCGGCATCAGCCTCAACACCGTGCGCCGCCACATCAAGAGCGTGTACACCAAGCTGCACATCAACAGCAAGGGCGAGCTGCTGGCCCGCGCCCTGCGCCGGCCCGGCGCGTAGCCAATCCTGGTTAGCCCCTGATAGCCGCCCACCACACCCACCACAGCAGCGGTACCTGCAGCGGCAGCCGCCCCCAGGCCACCCAGCCCGGAATATGCAGCCGCTCGTGAATCAGGGCCATGTATACGTTAGCCGGAAACACCGCCACCAGCAGCGCCAATAACCCCCAGCCTGCAAAAATCCTCGTAGCGGGCAGCAATAGCCCCAGCCCGCCCAGCACCTCGGCCGCGCCACTCAGGTACACCAGCAGCAGCGGCGACGGTAAAAACGGCGGCATAATGCGCAGGTAAATACCCGGCCGCACGAAGTGCAGGATGCCGGCACCCACGAAGAGCAGCGCCAGCGCGTAACGGGAAAAGGAAAGCAGGTTCATGGCTGGCTAAACGTAGCTGCGTCCGGAATGGCCAGCCCAAGCCATTCAGGCGTTTGCCCGCCGCCGCCCGCTGCCGTACTTTTGTAGTCCCATCCATTTTCTTCCCCCCACCCACATGCTCTCCGAAACCGCTTCCTCCATTTTCCAACTCAGCGAAGAACAGCTGGCCGTGCGCGATGCCGCCCGCGACTTTGCCCAATCCGAGCTCTGGGCCGGCGTCATCGAGCGCGACGAGCACCAGAAATTCCCCGCCGAGCAGGTGAAGAAAATGGCCGAGCTGGGTTTCATGGGCATGATGGTAAGCCCCGAGTACGGTGGCTCGGGCCTCGACACCGTGAGCTACGTGCTGGCGATGGAGGAGATTTCCAAGGTCGATGCCTCCTGCTCCGTCATCATGAGCGTGAATAACTCGCTGGTGTGCTGGGGCCTCGAAAAATACGGTACCGAAGAGCAGAAGCAGAAGTACCTGCCGCGCCTGTGCTCCGGCGAAATCATCGGCGCCTTCGCCCTGAGCGAGCCCGAAGCCGGCTCCGACGCCACCAGCCAGCGCACCACCGCCGAAGACAAAGGCGACCACTACCTGCTCAACGGCACCAAAAACTGGATTACCAACGGCACCACCGCCTCGGTGTACCTCGTGGTGGCCCAAACCAACCCTGAGCTTAAGCACCGCGGTATCAACGTGCTCATTGTCGACAAGGGCATGGAAGGCTTCCAGCACGGCCCCAAAGAGAATAAGCTCGGTATCCGCGGCTCCGACACCTGCTCGCTGATGTTTACCGACGTGAAGGTGCCCAAGGAAAACCGCATCGGCGAAGACGGCTTCGGCTTCAAGTTCGCCATGCAGGTGCTGGCCGGCGGCCGCATCGGCATTGCCTCGCAGGCCCTCGGTATCGCCTCCGGCGCGCTGGAGCTCAGCCTGAAGTACGCCAAGGAGCGCAAAGCTTTCGGCGTGCCGATTTCGCAGCACCAAGCCATCCAGTTCAAGCTGGCCGACATGGCCACCAACATTGACGCCGCCCGCCTGCTCTGCTTGCAGGCCGCCGCCGACAAGGACGCCCACCAGGACTACGCCAAATCGGGCGCCATGGCCAAGCTCTTCGCCTCGAAGGTGGCCATGGACACGGCCGTCGAAGCCGTGCAGATTCACGGCGGCTACGGCTTCGTAAAAGAGTACCATGTCGAGCGCATGATGCGCGACGCCAAAATCACCCAGATTTACGAGGGAACCTCCGAAATCCAGAAAATTGTGATTTCCCGCGAAATTCTCAAGTAAGCCGAATTGCCTAAAATTCAGAACAATTGCACAAAACCCAGCCAAAAAAAGGCTGGGTTTTTGGTTTTTGTGAATTTTATTATGTTGTATTGCATTGGGATTGGTAATAAGCCAACTTTTCGGAAGAACTAATTAGGCCGTTTTCGGTCATTGAGCAATGGAAGATTACAACAAGGTCATCGAGTCGCTAGGCGTGCGCTACATCAAGGCGAAGAACCTGACGCTGCACCAGCCCTTCACCGTGCGCAACTCGTACGACGTAGGCAACAACCTGATTCTGTTACACAAAGGCCGGATTACCTTCGGCGACGACGATATGCTGGTCGAGGAAGGCGAGATGCTCTTCATCCCCGGCGGCCGCTCCACCCGCGTCACCTACGGCGACAACGTGAAGAACCGCGTCATTAGCAACGACGACTTTATTACCAACAAGGATAAGTTCTTCGCTTCCAACGAGAACATCGACCTCATCGGCGACTCCGACGAAAGCCACAGCTTCGTGAGCTTCGACGCCAAGGTCTTCGACTCGGTGAACTTCTTCGCCTCGCTCGACGTGCCCGCCTTCCTCATCAGCGGCCAGTCGAAACTCGCCAACCTGGTGATTCGCACCGTCGAGGAAAGCCTGCAGGATTTGCCCGGCCGCGAGCGGCTCATCAACATCTACACCGAGAACATCGTGGTGGAAGTGGTGCGCTACGTGTTGCGCAACAACATGTTCGTGGAGCAGCTGGCCACCAACAGCACCTACTTCAAGGACCCGCGCCTGATTGACCTGTTCAACTACATCAAGGAAAACCTGGGCGGCGACCTGTCGAACAAAATCCTCAGCGGCGTGGCCAACGTGAGCGAGGACTACGTGGGCCAGTATTTCAAGATGCTGACCAACATCAACCCGCAGGACTACATCGAGTACCAGCGCATGGAGCGCGCCGTATTCCTGCTGCGCACCACCAAGAAAAGCATCCGTGACATCGGCAAGGAAGTGGGCTACAAGGACACCGCCTACTTCTGCCGCCGCTTCAAGATGATGTTTGGCATCCCGGCCGGCAAGATGCGCCGCCGCGAGTCGGCGATGAATATCTAAGAGGGTTAAAGCAGAACGTCATCCTGAGCGCAGCGAAAGGATGACGTTCTGTTAAGTGCTAGTCAGCCAGAATCCGCGCAATCTGCCGCTCGCTGTGGCGGACCATATTCACCGCCTCCGCCAGAAACTCCGGTCGCTCCTCAATGTGGTTGCCTACCACCACCA
Organism: Hymenobacter aranciens; assembly: GCF_030580865.1. Lineage (GTDB taxonomy): Bacteria > Bacteroidota > Bacteroidia > Cytophagales > Hymenobacteraceae > Hymenobacter > Hymenobacter aranciens. The sequence goes on from NZ_JAUQSY010000001.1 coordinate 117,740, forward strand.
CATCGGCCCCCGCCGCCAGCGCCGCGTATATTTTCTCGCCCGTATTCAGCCCGCCACCCACAATGATGGGCGCACTCACCATTTCCCGCACCGCCCGAATCATGGCTGCTGAAACGGGGTTTTGCGCGCCACTGCCGCCGTCGAGATACATCAGCTTCAGCCCGAGCTGCTCGCCGGCCAGGGCCGTGGCCGCCGCGATACTGGGCTTGTTGTGGGGTAGGGGAGTAGTGCCGCTCATGTAGGAGGCCGTGGTGGGCCGGCCCGAATCGACCAGCATGTAGCCGGTGGGCAGCAGCTCGTAGCCGCTGGCCCGCAGGCGCGGCGCGGCCACCACGTGCTGCCCAATCAGGAAATCGGGATTACGGCCCGAGATAAGTGACAGCAGCAGAATGCCATCGGCTGGCCCTTCGAGGTGCATGCTGTGGCTCGGGAACAGCAGCACCGGCACCGAAGAGTGCTCTTTAATCAACGCAATGAGGGCAGCCTGGTGCGAACTCAGCACCAGACTGCCCCCCACGAAAAAGTAATCGACCGGGTGCTGCGCGCTCAGGCGCAGCAGGTGCAGCAGGCTGCTCTCGGTCAGGTTGTCAGGGTCGAGCAGCACGGCCAGCGACTTGCGGCCGCCCTGCTGGCGCTGACGCAAATCGTCATACAGGAAGCTGGTTACTGGGAATGGCATCCGGGGTGGGCGGGGCTGGCGTTGCGCCGGCCGCGGGCTCGCCAAGGGCGGGCGCGTAGCCGGGAGAAGTTGCAAGGTCGGCATTTTTGTCGGCCGGGAAAAACTCATTGAGTTTTTTCGTCACCAGGGCCATCGCCAGGGCCGCCGCCTGGGCAATAATCATCTTACCCGTATTAGACTGCAAAAAGTCTGATAACAAGGAGACAGCCACGCTCGGCTTGCGCTCGGTCAGCAGCTCGTAGTGGTCGGTCGGCTCGTCTTCGAAATGATGCGTCGAGGGCAGCCGGCGGCTGTCATCGTAAGGCAAATCCTGGAACGGGTCCTCCACCTCGCCGGCCTCCGCCTCGTAGGGCGGCGTGGCGCTGTGGCCGAAGCCAAAGTCATCGGTATCGGCGGCCATGAAGGCCTCGGCCGAGTCCTTAGCCGTGCGCTGGTACTTCTTGCTGGGGTAGCGCTTGCCGTTGCCGGCAGTGTAGTATTCCGGCTCGGCGTCGCGGTCGAAGTCGGTCGGGTCGGCGCTTTCGGGGCCCTCGAAGCGGCGCTTTTTGGGCTTCTTGCCGCCGAAGGCTTTCGTGAGCAGCCAGATGCCGCCCGCGATGCCCACGCCCACCAGCGCCACCTTGCCCACCAGCACCGACTGGTCCTTGATTTGCTCTACGTCGCCGCGCAGGGCGCGCTCGTACTCGAGCTTCTTGCGCTCCAGAAACTCTTTTTCTTCCTCGAACAGGGGATTGGTCAATTCTGACATAACTGGCTAGGCTTGACGTTTGTCTGATTTGTAGATGGTATCCTTGAAAAGCTTGTCGGCCAGCCCCTGGAAGGCCGACTTATCGAGCCCGATGAGCACCAGCACCAGCAGCAGCACGTACACGCCCGCCACGATGCCGAAGCCCCAGAACGAGCTATTGAGCACATGATTGAGCGCCAGCCCGGCAAAGATGCTCACAAATACCAGGGCCAGCAGGCCCAGCACGGCCAGCGTGGCGCCGTGCACCGTGCCGATGAAAATATCCTTCACCTTCTGCTGCACCTCCAGCCGCACGATGTCGATGCGGGTATCGAGGTAGCCGGTCAGGTTGCCGATAAAGCTGTCGTTGTGGGGCGTTTTAGAGGGGTCGTCGTTGCTAGCCATACGGCGCGGGAATTGAGAGTCGAAAAGTAACGTTGGGCAAAAAAGGCGGCCGCCCCACCGGGTGCGGGCCGCCAATCGTCGAAGTCTGTACGGAAAATCCCGGCCTGGGTCTGACTTTTGTACCGTCGTCTTGTGTTTGTAGCCACCGCGTGAGCCAAAATCATTACCAAATTCTGGGAGTTGCCGCCACCGCGCCCGCCGCCGAAATCAAGCGGGCCTACCGGCAGCTGGTGGTGCGCTACCACCCCGACAAACACGGCGGCGACACCCGCTACGAAGACCAGTTCAAGGCCGTCTCCGTGGCCTACGGCATCCTCAGCGACCCCGGCCGCCGCGCTAGCTACGACTTCCAGCTCGCCCAGGCCGCCCGCCGCGCCGAGGAGCAGCGACGCCAGCAGCAGCACCAGCAGCAGCAGCGCCCCGTCAACCAGCACGTCTACGGCGTGCCCATGCCGCCGCCCACCGCTCCCCTGCGCACCCGCCCGCCCGCCGGCCGCCGCGAGCGCCACTACGTGCCCCGCCAGCCCGTGCGCTTCAACCGCCGCGACTGGCTGCTCACCCTGCTCGTGCTGGCGGGCCTGCTGGGCTTCGGCTTCGGCACCAAGGCGGCGCTCGACCGGTACTCCGCCTACAAGGCCTACCGCCAGGGCCTGGCCGCCTACGCCCGACGCGAGGTGGGCATCGCCGCCAGCCTCATGGAGGAAACCCTCTATTTCCGCCCCGGCTACGGCCCGGCCATCCGGCGCCGCGCCGAGCTGGCGGTGCTGGCGGGCCGCGAGCCCACCGCCGCCAAGGCTGATTTTGAAGCCCTGCTGCGGGAAAATCCGTCCCGCCGCGATGCGGCTGATATGCATTACCGCCTGGGCCGCTGCGAACTTGCCCTCGGCCGGCCTGCCGCTGCCGCGCAGCAGTTCAGCCGGGCCATCGTGCTCGATTCCACCCTTAGCCTGGCCTACCTGGCCCGGGGCCGCGTTCGGCTGTATGATTTAAAGCAAAAGCCCCAGGCCCTGCACGACCTGGAGCAGGGCCTGCGCCAATACCAGCAGCGTGGCCGGCGCCCGCCCCTGCGCTACGTGCAGGCGCGGGGTTCTGCCCGGGCCGCACTGAGTTATTACGCCGCCGCCCGCGCCGACTACCTCGAAGTAATGGCCGCCGACCCGCTCAACGACCAAGTGCGCTACCTGATGGGCTGCCTGGCCCGCCAAACCGGCGACCGCGCCATGGCCTGCGAATTCCTTACCCAGGCCGCCCTGCTCGGCAACACTTACGCCGAAGCCGAGCAGGCCACCGTCTGCCCCTGATGCCACCCTTAACGACAACGCGCCGCCGGCCCTGGAGCCGACGGCGCGTTGTCGTTTGTTTTCGTGGAAAAAGGAGCGGTGAGAATTATTTCGGCAGCATCACCTTGTCGATGACGTGAATGACGCCGTTGCTCTGCAGCACGTCGTAGGTCGAAATCGACGCCGTATTGCCCGACTCGTCGGTCAGTACCACGTTTTTCGGGCCGTTCATCATGGCTGTTAGTGTGCCGCCGCTCACCGTTTTCAGGGTCGCCTTGCCGTTGCCGGCCTTAATGGCGGCCATAATCTTATCGGCCGTCATGTTGCCCGCCACCACGTGGTAGGTCAGCACCTTGGTCAGCGTGGCCTTGTTTTCCGGCTTCAGCAGCGTCTCCACGGTGCCAGTGGGCAGGTTCTCAAAGGCATCGTTCACCGGCGCAAACACCGTGAAAGGCCCTTTGCCCTGCAGCGTTTCCACCAGGCCGGCGGCTTTCACGGCTGCCACCAGCGTCGTATGGTCTTTCGAGTTCACGGCATTCGCCACGATATTCTTGTTGGCAAACATGGCCTCGCCGCCCACCATCACGGTGCCGGGCGTCATCGCGGCCTGAGCCGAGGCGGTAGTGGCCGAAGCGCCCAGCAGGGCAAACAGAGCGAGGGAAAGCAGAGTCTTTTTCATGGGAATAAAAAAATGAAAGGATGTATTTGGTGATGGCCCACCTACGCCCATAGCTTGACGATTGGATTTTGAGAGTTGAAAAAAACTTAAAAGCAGTTTCGAGCCGGCCCTGGCAATCGAACAAAAAAAGGCCGCTCCCAAACGGGAGCGGCCTTGGCACACAGTAGCAACTCGGAACAGCTTATTCCAGCACTACTTTACGGGTCAGCACCTGCGGCCCGGCTTCGACGCGCAGCGTGTAAACGCCCGCCGCCAGGCCTTGCGTGAGCAAGCTGCCGCTGGCCGTGTTATTCAGCGCCAGGCGCCGCACCACCTGCCCCAGGCCGTTCACCAGCGTAGCCTGCCCCGCGCCCACCACGTCGCTCAGGCGCAGCGTCAGCGCGCTGCCGTGGCTGGGATTGGGGTACAGTACGAGGGCTTCGGTATTGGCTTGGGGGTGGCTGGCCAGCACGCTGGTGGCGGTGAGGCTGAACGTCCCGCCCGGGTCGGCACTCCCGAAGCCGCTCACCGAAATGTAGTACGTCGTGCCCGGCGTCAGCCCCGTAAACGTTACTGGCCCCGCGAAGCCCACGTTGCTGGCCGCCGCCGCCCGGCATCCCACCAGCGCAAAGCTGCCCGTGGCACAATCGGGCGCCGTGTACAGGCGCACCATGCCCGCTGCCGCGCCCGTCAGGTTCAATGACAGTATATTAGTACTAGGCGCCACGCTAAACCACACATCCTTCGGTGCCGCCGACGGCGTGCAGATGGGGAACGTAATGCCGTTCTGCGTGCTCGTAGTGGCATTCGCCGTCGTGCCGCTCGCCGCCGTCGCGTTAGTAAGGGCCACCGCTCCGCAAGGCTCATCGTTGAGCAGCGGCGCCGGCGGCTCCGTCACACTAATAGCCATCACGTTAAGCGTCCCCGTCGTCGAGGTCTTATTGAAATCCACGCTCCGCACCAGCTTGGTGTAGCTGGCCGCCGGCAACGCCAGGCGCAGCTGATATAGGCGCGGGTCGGTCGTATTGTTCTGAATAGCACTGTTGTCGCGGTTCACCCGCCCAATGCCCTGAATGGCAAAGCCGCTGCCCGCAAACCAGTCGGCCACCGTCTGGGCCGCAAACACCTCACTGGTGTTATCAGTAAAGTTCACCGTCATGGTCACCGTGCTGGCCTGGTTGCCCGACACGGCCAGCACGTACACATCCTGCGCCCGGCGCGGACTACCAAGCGCCAAACTCCCCGTGCCCACCCCCTGAATACGCAGCGAATTATCGCCCGTGTATGGCGCCAGCTGAAACGCGAGGCCCGGCGTGCTGCTATTCACACTAGTCACCAGCCCCGTTGCCGGCAGGTAAACCGTCGGCGAAGCCCCCGCCGGATTCACAAAATCGGGTGCCATAAAGCAAAACCGGTTATTGACCGCGCCCCCGTCCACGTCATTGGTAGTGGAGGAAATAGCCGTGCCGCTGCCATTGGCCACCACGTCGGCATTAAAGCCCGTGACTGCTACCGGGGCGTAAGTAGTTTGGGCCTGGGCCACCGGGCCCGCTAGCAGGCCACTCGCGGCCAGCAGAAGCATAGGAGTAAGTTTTTTCTTCATAAGTAAAAGAACAGCAGAGGTGAAGCGTGGCCAAATATAAGAAGCTGTTTCGGAAGTCCGCCCCACTGGTCCGCCGCCCTCGCCGTCCGACCGGTTGGCCGGTAGCAGGCCGCCAACAAGTTGTTTGCCCGGTGGCTGGCCCCACAATCCGCGAATCAAATCCTCCCGTACCTTGCGGCACAATTTCGCCGCCCTCCGCTATATGCCCGGCCCCGATGGCCGGGGTTAGTAACCAAGCTGCTTCAGCCAGCGCCACCCCGGCGCCCACCTGCGTTTGAGCCCGACTACTGCCTCCGTTGCCATCCTGCTTTTTACCCGCTCGGCGGGCGAAGAGGCTGCGCACAAGCAGTTTGTGAGCCACGGCGCCCGAGCCGCCAATGCGGCCGTTGCCGCCCGGCTCATTGCCCACGCCACGGCCACCGCCCAAGCCGCCGGCGTCGACTTTCTGTGCGTCGATTCGCGGCAGCAGCGCGGCGCCACCTTCGGCCAGCGCCTGAGCGCAGCCCTGCAGCAAGCCTTCGCCCAGGGCTACGAGCACCTGCTGGTGATGGGCAACGACTGCCCGCAACTAACTGATGGGCTGCTGCGCCGGGCCGTTGCGGCCCTGCGCCGCCACGGCGCCGTGCTCGGCCCCGCCACCGACGGCGGCGTGTACTTGCTGGGCGTGTCGCGGGCCTTATTCGAAGCTGGCGCCTGGGCCGCCCTGCCCTGGCAAACGGCCCAGCTGGGCGCCGCCCTGCAAGGCTGGCTGCGGCAGCAGGGCGCCGTCGTCGCGCTGCTCCCCACCCTGGCCGACATCGACAACGAGCAGGACCTGGCCCAAGCCCTGCGCCAGCCCCTGGCGCGCCTCCTGGCCCGGCAGCTGCACCGTCTGCGCACGGCCCGCCGGCCCGCCGCCCGGCCCCGGCGGTGCCGCCTCGCCCGGCAGCTGGCCGTAGCCACCTGCCCGCACCGCGGCCCCCCCGCCTCCTGAAAAACCACGGGACTTGCCGACCCGGCAACCAAGCTGCCCGCCTGCGGGCGCAGCCTGGTTGGCCGGGCGGTTGTGCATGTTTTTCAGTTTGACTTTCTTTTATTTATGCAGAAGCTATTCTCTTCCGCGGTTCTTTTTTTCCTGCTCTTGCTGAGCGGACTCCCGGCCTGGGCACAGGTCGATTTGGTGGTGTCGGTGTTCGACAACGTCCGCCGGCCCGTGGTGGGCGTGCCCGTGCAGCTCGATAACGCGGCCATCGGTTTCAGCGCCTCGCAGGCCACCAATGCCCAGGGCCAGGCCCGCTTCCGGGGCCTGAGCACGGCCGGCAGCTACGCCGTGAGCACGGCCGTGAGCGAGCAGTACCAAGCCGTGCGCGAAACCGGCCTGACGCTGCGCGCCAACTCCAGCCCGAGCGTGACGCTGGTACTGCCCCTGCTTAGCCGCCAGGCCTTGAATGAGGTGACCGTAAGCGCCTCCGGCGCCACCACCATTAACACCCGCAACGCCGAGGTGGCGGCCGAGCTCTCGGCCCGCGAGCTGCGCGAGATTCCCATTGAGGCCCGCGACGTGACCCGCGCCCTCTACCGCCTGCCCAACGTGACCCAGGCCACCGGCTTCTTCTCCGAAGCGCCCAACGTGAGCATCAACGGCGCCAACGGCCTTTACACCAACTACCTCATCGACGGCCTCGACAACAACGAGAACTTCCTGGGCGGGCAGCGCTTCGCCATCCCCACCGGCTTTGCCCAGAACGTGAACGTGCTGACCAACAACTTTTCGACCGAGTTCGGTAACTCGGCCAACGGCATCGTAAACGTGACCACCAAGTCGGGCTCCAATAACCTGACGGCGGAAGTGTTTTACCTCACCCGGCCCGGCCCGGGCATCGACGGCAAGACGGACTTTGCCCAGCGCGACCTATCGGGCAACCAGGTGAAGAGCGGCTTCCAGCGCCAGCAGTTCGGCTTCGGTGTGGGCGGCGCGCTGGTCAAAAACAAAACCTTCTACTACCTCAATGCCGAGCAAACGTTTGACTTTAAGGACAACGTGCTGACCTCGCCCGCGCTGGGCATCGACGCCACCGTGCGCGGCCGCAACAACTTCACCTACCTCTCGGGCAAGCTCGACCAGCGCTGGACCGAGCGGTTTACGTCCTCGCTGCGGGCCAACGTGGGCATCGTGAACATCGAGCGCCAGGGCGGCGGGCTCGATGGTGGTCTGGCCTTCCCATCGACCGGCAATAAGCAGGACCGTAATTCGGTGAACATTGCCATGCAGAACGTGTACGTGGGCGACCGTTTCACCTCTGAAACCGACCTGCAATACGCCCGCTTTCGCTGGAACTACGCCCGTGCCGACAACCCCGGCAGCCCCGACGTGAGCGTGAGCGGCCCTGACGGCCAGACTATTGCCGTACTGGGTCACCCGGGTTATTTGTTCGATTCGCACCAGAATACATGGCAGTTCCAGCAAAAATTCACCCTGAGCCGGGGGCGCAACACCTTCAAGGGCGGCTTCGGGCTCATCAGCACGCAGCACCGGCTGTTTGGCGGCGGCAACCCCAATGGCAGCTACGGGGTGCAGTTGACGGCGGCCCAGCTGCAAGCCTTGCGCGACCGCAACCTGGGCCCGGGCCTGAGCATCAACGATATTCCCGGTGATGTGCAGGTGAACTACTTCGGCGTGGAGCTGCGCCCGGCGTCCTTTGGCACCACCCAGAACCTGTACAACATCTACCTCGAAGACCAAGTGGCGGTGACCGAGCGCCTGAACCTGACCCTGGGCCTGCGCTACGACTACGACAACCTTTCGGAAGGCGGCGCCGAGCACGGCGACCGCAACAACGTGGCCCCCCGCGCCAGCTTCAACCTGCAGCTGACCGACCGTAGCAGCCTGCGCGGCGGCTACGGCTTGTTCTACGACAAGATTCTGTACACCGTGTACAGTGATGCCTTACAACAGAATACGAATTCGGCTGACTATAAGGCGCAGCTGCGCGAGCTGGTACGCCTGGGCCAGCTGCCCGCCGATACCAACATCGACCGCATCACCTTCGACGGCAACCAGGGCGCCAGCGCCAGCGGCGTGAGCTACCTGCAGGGGCCCTCGGCGGCCAGCCTGCAGGCCCAGCGCGAGGGCGTGCCCGGCTACGAGCGCCGCATCCTGAACCCTAACGGCTACCAGAACCCTTACTCGCACCAGGCTACGCTGGGCTACCAGTACCAGCTGGGCAGTAAAACCCGTTTCTACGTTGACGTGATGTATAACCGCTCCTACGACCTGTTCCGGCTGCGCAACGTGAATGCCGTGTCGGAGTACCCGCAGACCGACCCCAACAGCGTAGTGGTGCGCACCCCGGCCGAAGCTGACGCGACGCGCCCGGTGCCCATCGCGGCCGACGGCAGCGCCACCATCGATGGCCAGAAGCTGATGGGCGTGGCCCGCAACATCATCATGACTGAGTCGGCGGGCCGCTCGCGCTACGTGGCGGCCAGCTTCAACGTGCAGAAGGATGCGGCCGAGGACAAGCTGGGCTACCGCGTGTCGTACACGCTCTCGAACCTCAAGAATGACACCGAGGACGTGAACTTCCGCGCCGCCGACGGCAACAACTACGCGCCGGAATTTGCCAATTCCATCAACGACCGGACGCACGTTATCAACGCCATCGGCAGCTACTACCCGATTAAAAACCTGCGCTTCACGCTGGCGGCGCTACTGCAAAGCGGCCAGCCGGTGAACCGCGTGACGGGCGGCTACCCCATCCCCGGCACCAACCCGGCGGTGCTCACCAACGACCTCAACGGCGACGGTAGCTCGTTCAGCACGGCCTACCTGGGCAACGCCGACCGCTACCCCGGCGAGGCCCGCAACAGCGACCGCCTGCCCTGGTCGAAGACCTTCGACGTGGGGGGGCAGTACACCTTCCGCTTCGGCCAGAAAACCAGCCGCCTGGAGCTGACGGCCGACGTATTTAACGTGCTCAATACCCAAAACCTGAGCGGCTACGCCAACAACGCCACCCAGAGCAACCAGATTCAGGTGGGGCCGGCGGGCTCGGGCATCGTGCGGCGCAATGCGAGTGCGCCGCGGCAGTTTCAGTTTGGGCTGCGGTATGCGCTGTAGCCAACCTCACCCCCCGGCCCCCTCTCCTGCGGAGAGGGGGAGCCTGACGATTTCCAACAGCAGCATGACCGGTGCCCCCTCTCCGCAGGAGAGGGGGTCAGGGGGTGAGGTTCCTCGATTGCGTCAACTCTCTTCACTTATGAAAAAGACCTTCCTCCAACTCCTCACCCTAACCCTGCTGGCCGGCTGCAGTGCCGACCAGCCCCGCACCCCGCAGCAGGTGCTGGCCCAGCCCTGGGCGCAGGTAGAAAACGCCGGCCGCCAACAGCCCGTGAGCATGGTGATGTGGCAGGGCGACCCGCTCATCAACCGCTACATGACTGGCTACGTGAAGCCCGAAATGAAGCGCCGCTACGGCATCGACCTGCAGCTGGCGGCGGGCCAGGGCGCGGGCTTGGTGCAGACGCTGGCCGCCGAGCAAGCCGCCGGCCAGCATAGCGAGGCCGACGTGGTGTGGATAAACGGCGAGACGTTTTACCAGCTCCGGCAGGTGGATGCGCTGCTCGGGCCCTTCGTGGACAAGCTGCCTAACGCCCGCTACCTCGACTTGCAGAACTCGTTCATCAACACCGATTTTCAGCAGCCGGTGGCGGGCATGGAGTGCCCCTGGGGCAATGTGCAGTTTACCGTCATCTACGACTCGGCGCGGGTGAGCCGGCCGCCGCGCTCGTTTGCCGAGCTGCCGGCCTACGTGCGGGCGCACCCCGGGCAGTTCACCATTCCGAACGAGTTTACGGGCATGACCTTGCTGAAATCGTGGATGATAAGTTTGTCGGACAACCCGGCGCTGTTTCAGGGCAAGTTTGACGAGGCGGTGTACAGGAAGTGGTCGGGCGAGCTGTGGCGGGTGCTCAACGCCAGCAAGCCCTACTTCTGGAAACAGGGGCGCACCTTCCCCGAGCAGCTGGCGCCCCTGCACCAGCTCTTTGCCAATGGCGAAGTAGCGTTTACCTTCTCCTGCAACGATGCCGAGGTGGATAACAAGCGCAACCAGGGGGTATTCCCGGCCACGGCGCGGGCCTACGTGCCGGCGCCGGGCACCATTCAGAACTCGCACTACTTGGGCATCGTGCGCGGCGCCCGCCACCCCGAGGCGGCGCTGCTGCTGGTCAACTTTCTGATTTCGCCGGAGGCGCAATTGAAGAAGATGGACCCCAACGTGTGGGGCGACCACACGGTGCTGAACCTGGCAGCGCTGCCGGCGGCGCAGCGGCGGCAGTTCGAGCAGCTGCCCACGCGGCGCTACGCGCCCCGGCGCGAGACCATCCAAAACCTGGCCCTGCCCGAGCCCGACCCGGAATACATGACGCGGCTGTTCAAGGATTTTCGGACCGAGGTGCTGGAAAAGTAAGCCGCCCGAATAATACTTTTCCGAGGAAGCCGGTAGGAGGAAGGTTCGGGGAAGGTTCGTTGTGGGTTCGCTCAAGCCGCCCTCAGTTGGGCCTTTGAAGGTAAGGTGGAAATTGTACTTTCGTAAGGAATATGGCTTTAGACATTCGTCGGTTTTTCTCGACCACCTTACTCGGTGGCTACGGCTTGCTGGTGCTGGGCCTGCCGCTGGCGGGGCTGGGCTATGCGCTGCTGGGCAGCCTGGGGCTGGCCGGGCCGCTGGCGGCGGGCTTCACCCCACGCTACTGGCTGGCGCTGGGGGCGAATGCGGGGCTGCTGTACTCGGCGCTGTTCAGCACCTGGGTGGCGCTGGTGTCGGTGGGCGTGTCGGTGGCCCTGGCCCTGAGCCTGGTGCTACGGGCGCAGCCCACGCTGCGGCGCTGGCCGCTGCCGGGGCTGCTGTACGTGCCGCTGCTACTTCCGGCCCTGGTGCTGGCGTTCTGCTTGTTTCAGCTGTTGAGCGGCGCCGGCTGGCTGGCCCGGCTGAGCTACGGCCTGGAGTGGATTGGCAGTCCGGCCGACTTCCCCGAGCTGGTGCAGGACAGCGCCGGGCTGGGCATCATCCTGGCCCAGGTGCTGCTCACGTTTCCATTTCTGACCTTGCTGCTGCAGGCCATCTACCAGGAAAGCCGGCTCGACGAGCTGCGGCAGCTCAGCAGCACGCTGGGGGCCAGCGCCGGCCAGTTTCGGGGGCGGGTGGCGGTGCCGCTGCTGTTGCGCCGGGCGGCGCCTACGCTGCTGCTCAACTTCATTGCCACGCTGGGCGCCTACGATGTGCCGCTGCTGCTGGGCCGCCCGCATCCGCAGATGCTGTCCGTATTCGTAGCCACGCGGCAGCAGTTCGATTTGCGCGAGCTGCCGATGGGCTACCTGGCGGGCTTCCTGGTGGCGCTGGGGCTGCTGGCGCTTATTGGGATATTGATTAAGCTGACCCGTCGCCATGCACTCTAGGCTGCTTATCGGGTTGTTAATGTTGTTGTTTGGGCTGCCGTTTGGGCTGCTGGGGCTGCTGGCGCTGGCGCAGGGCTGGCACTTCCCACAGGCGCTGCCGCCCGCCTACTCGCTGGCGGCGCTACGCACGCTGGGCGCGGCCGATAGCGAGCTGCTGGCGGGCCTGGGCCGCAGCCTGCTGCTGGCGGGCACGGTGGCGCTGCTGGCCACGGCGGGCGGCTTCGGGGTGGCGCGGGCGGTGGCGCGCTCGCGCTGGAGCCGGCAGTGGGAGGCGGCCAGCTACCTGCCATATGCGCTGCCGCCGGTGCTGCTGGCCACGCTGGTGCAGCCGTTTATTATTCGGCTGCAGTTGTCGGGCTCGGGAGGCGGGGTAGTGCTGGGCTTGCTGCTGGTGGCGCTGCCGTTTGCCACGCTGCTGCTGCGCAGCTTCTGGTCGGTGCAGGCCCGGGAGTATGAGCAGCTGGCGCGCACGCTGGGCTGCTCGGCGAGGCAGGCGTTTGGGCGGGTGCTGCTGCCGTTGGCCTGGCCGCTGCTGCGCACCACGCTGTTCCAGACGTTTCTGCTGGCCTGGTTTGACTTTGGGCTCACCAACGTGCTTAGCGTGGGCAAGGTGCGCACGCTCACGGTGCAGGTATTCAGCTACGTGGGCGAAGCCAATACGGCCCTGGCCGCCGTGGCCTCGCTGCTGCTGGTGCTGCCCCCAGCGCTGCTGCTGGGGCTCAATCGAACGGCGCTGTGGCGGCGGCCGGGGTAGTACGAGGCCGGAACTGTGGGATACCCCGGCCATCAATCTCTTTGTGCCTGAGCTATAGATATTTTCCTGAACCAATACCATGCTCGAAGTTTCCGCTCTCGCCAAATCCTTCGGCTCCCAGTCGGTACTACGCGACGTCAGCCTCACGCTGCCCGCCGGCGAGGTGCTGGCCGTGCTGGGCCGCTCGGGCGGCGGCAAAACCACCCTCCTCAAAATCATCGCCGGCCTGGAAGCGCCCGATGCTGGGACCCTGCACCTCGCCGGCCACGACCTGCGCCCCCTGCCGCCCAACCAGCGCCAGTTGGTGTACCTCTACCAGGAGCCGCTGCTCTTCCCGCACCTGACGGTGTTCGAAAATATTGCCTTCGGTCTGCGCATTCGAAAAGTTGCCAACGGCAAAATAACGCAGCAAGTCAATCAATTGCTCGATGAGCTCGACCTCCGCGAACACGCCCAGAAAGCCCCGCATCAGCTCTCGGGCGGCCAGCGGCAGCGGGTGTCGTTCGGCCGCGCCCTCATCATCCGCCCGCGCCTGCTGCTGCTCGACGAGCCCTTCGGCAACCTCGATGCCCAAACCCGCGCCGACATGCAGCAGCTCTTCCTGCGCGTGCGCCAGCAGCACCAGATGACCGCCATCTTCGTGACTCACGACAGCCGCGAGGCCCTCACGGTGGGCAGCAGGTTTGCGTATTTGGAACAAGGGCAATTGACGACCTTCGCGTCGAAAGCTGATTTTGTGCGGGATGCGCGGACGAATATTCAGCAAGAAGTGAGGTTTTGGGAATCAATTAGTAGGACTGAGAATTGAACGTTGGTGTTTGGTATCAGGTGTTGGGTTTTCGGGTTTGCATTTTTCTGACACCCAACACCCAACGCGTCGAAGTCTAACCGTCCGTGAGTTTATGAAAACCGACTTCAACCACTGCGAGTCCGTCTACTGGGTGTTCACCCAGCTTTGCAACGACCAGTGCGCCCACTGCTACAACGACTCGGGCCCCCAGGGCGCCCGCATCAGCGCCCAGGATTGCCTGCGCATCGTCCGCAACCTGCCCGCGCAGGTCGACCGCCTCATCCTCTCCGGCGGCGAGCCGCTCGCCGACCGCGCCAAGCTCTACCTCATCCTCGACGCGGTGCAGGAAAAATACCAGGGCCGCACCCAGGTAATGCTCCAAACCAACGGCGACCTGCTTACGCCCGCCATCCTCGACCTGCTCATTGCCAAAGGGGTAAGCCGCTTCGACATTGCCAGCATCGACCGCTTTCACAAGCTGGCGGGCTCGCGCCTCATGGTACTGGCTGACTTATTTGAAAGCCGGGGCGTGAACGGCGACGACCACGACCCGCTCATCGACAAGGACACCTACCTGCTCGACACCCCGCGCCTGAGCTGGGGCTACTGGGGCGCCACCGACGATATGTGGCTGGGCGGCAACTGGGCCCGCGGCCGCGCCTTTGCCAACGACCTCTGGCTGCGCGACCCCACGCATAATTTCTGCGCCATCCTCTCCGGCGCCCGGGGCTTCCTCGGCGGCACCGAGCTGCCCCAGGAAATCAGCATCCAGCTCTGGAAAATCAACCCCTGCTGCCCCGGCACCAAATTCCCCCTTGGCGACGCCCGCCAGGAAAAAGTGGCCGACGTACTGCTCCGCGCCTCCCAATCCGAAATCATGCAGCGTCTCAACCAGGGCGAGCCCTGGCGCATGGGCGAATCGCTGGGCATCAGTGAGGAACACGCCCGCGCCCGCACCGCCGAGCTGCAGAATGTGTGCCGTTGGTGCGACGAGTTTTTTGAGCAGCAGGCGGCCGCTGTGCTATTGCCTAGTGGCCATCAATAGCCTGTTTGTTAACTTGCCGGCTATGATTTCACCTTCTGCCCTGCCCCCCGCCCCTGTTTCGCACACCGATACCGCCTGGCTGCCGCCCATTCTGGCGTTTTTAACCGAAATCGGCATCGTCGTCGAAGACACCACCCTGCGCGACGACACTTTCCTCCCCGGTATTCTCATCCACGAAGGCCGCCTGCTCCTCGACCGCCAGCGCCTGCTCTATCCTGGCGATGTGGTCCACGAAGCCGGTCACATTGCCGTCACCCGCGCTGCCGAGCGGCCGGCCCTCGGTGGTAACGTCACCGAAGACAATCCGGAAAAAGAAGGTGACGAATTAGCCGTCCATCTCTGGGCGTACGCCGCCTGCCTGGCCATGCGCCTGCCCGCAGAAGTTGTTTTTCACCCCGACGGCTATCGAAACCAGAGCAAATGGTTGATAAATAACTTCCGCACCGGCCAGAACATGGGCCTGCCGCTGCTCGTGTGGATGGACCTGAGCACTACCGAAGAATACCCCCGCATGACACGCTGGCTGCGGGAGTAAATCCCTGAAAAAGAAACAATAAAAAAGGCCTTCCCGCTAACAGGAAGGCCTTTTTTTGTGGCAACAGTTGGAATCGAACCAACGACACCAGCATTTTCAGTGCTGTGCTCTACCAACTGAGCTATGTTGCCGTACACCCAAGCCGTAGCGGTTTGGGACTGCAAAGGTAAGCACGCAAACCGCCAACGCAAGGATTTGCCTGAAAAAAGTTGCCAACTTTGTTACCGGAAACCGCAAAGTATTCGGCATGCCTACTAAATTGCACCCTTAAACCCCTCCCACCCGTTCTTCCTACCTTTACGCGCATGTTGCAATCCATCCTCTTTCTGTTGCTGCTGATAGCGGCGTTCGGCCTGTTTGCCTGGCAGGTCCGAAAAATCCGGGCCAACGTTCTCGTCGGCCGCGACCGTGACATGAGCGGCCACCCCGCCGAGCGCCTGCGCAAAGTGATTTTAGTCGCTTTCGGGCAGCAAAAAATGTTCAAGCGCCTCACGCCCGCGCTGCTGCACCTGGTGGTGTACGTAGGCTTCCTGGTGATTAACATTGAGGTAGTTGAAATAATTATCGACGGGCTGTTCCACACGCACCGCGTGCTGAGCTTCCTCGGGCCGGTGTACGACGCGCTGATGGCCGTCAATGAAATCCTGGGCGCCCTGGTCATCATCGCCGTGGCTGCCTTCTGGTGGCGCCGCAACCGCAAGCCGCCGGTGCAGCGCTTCACCGGCGTGGAACTGCGCATGTGGCCCAAGCTCGACGCCAACGTTATTCTTTACATTGAAGTGGCGCTGATGGTAGCCCTGTTCTTCATGAACACTTCGGACCTGAAGCTGCACCAGATGGAGGGCGTGGAGTTGCCCGGTGCCTTTCCCATCAGCAGCCTGCTGGTGGGCTTACTGCCCGACAACGTAACAGTGCTGCACACCTTGGAGCGCCTGGGGTGGTGGCTGCACATCATCGGCATCCTGCTGTTTCTGAATTACCTGCCTAGCTCCAAGCACTTCCACATCATCATCTCGTTCCCTAACGTGTGGTTTTCGCGCCTCACGCCGCTGGGCCAGTTTTCGAACGTTGACAGCATCACCCACGAGGTGAAGGCGATGATGGACCCCAGCTACGAGGTGCCTGCCCCCGTCACCAACCCCGACGGGACGGCTGTGGCCCCCACGTCGTTCGGCGCCAAAGACGTAGAAGACCTTCCCTGGACCTCGCTACTCAACGCCTACTCCTGCACCGAGTGCGGCCGCTGCACCTCGGTGTGCCCGGCCAACCTCACCGGCAAGCTGCTTTCGCCGCGCAAAATCATCATGGACACGCGCGACCGGATGGAGGAGAAATACAATTCGCCGCTCATTTTCCACCCCAACGTGTACGGCGAGGAGGCCAAGCATGAGCCCATCACCGACCTCGCCAATGCCACCCTGCTGCGCGGTAAAGTGACGCCCGAAGAGCTCTGGGCCTGCACCACCTGCAACGCCTGCGTCGAAAGCTGCCCCGTCAACATCAACCCCCTGGAAAGCATCGTGGAGATGCGCCGCTTCCTGGTGCTGGAAGAGTCGGCCGCGCCCAACTCGTTGAACGTGATGTTCTCCAATATCGAAAACAACGGCGCGCCCTGGGCTTTCTCACCCTCGGACCGGTTTAACTGGGCCGATGAGCTGTTTGTGGCGGAGAAAGCCAGCGTCGCCTAAATCGTCTGTCATGCTGACGAAGGAAGCATCTACTCACGGCCGCTTTCGTCAGGTTTACTAACTCATTGCAGCGTAGGCGTGATAAGGTCCTTCGCAAAGCTCAGGATGACAACCGAACCTATTATGACTCCCGAAACTCCCACCAAGCGCCAGATTACCGTCCCCATGATGGCCGACCTCGCGGCCCGCGACGAAGCTCCCGAAATCCTGTTCTGGGTGGGCTGTGCCGGGGCGTTTGACGACCGCTACAAGCGCGTGACCCGTGCCTTTGTGCGCATCCTCGACCACGTGGGCGTGAAATACGCCGTGCTGGGCCTCGAAGAATCCTGCACCGGCGACCCCGCCAAGCGCGCCGGCAATGAGTTCCTGTTTCAGATGCAGGCCATGCAGAATATCACGACCTTGAATGGCTACAACATCAAGAAAATCGTGACGGCCTGCCCGCACTGCTTCAACACCATTAAGAACGAGTACCCGGCGCTGGGCGGCAACTACGAGGTAATTCACCACAGCACTTACCTCCAGCAGCTTATCAACGATGGTAAGGTGGCCGTCGAAGGCGGCGAAAGCTTCAAAGGCCGCCGCATCACTTTCCACGACAGCTGCTACCTGGGCCGCGCCAACGGCATCTACGAAGCCCCCCGCGAGGTGCTGGCCGCCCTCGACGCCGACCTAGTGGAAATGAAGCGCAGTCGCGCCAATGGCCTCTGCTGCGGCGCCGGTGGCGCCCAGATGTGGAAAGAGCCCGAGCCCGGCAAAAAGGACATCAACGTGGAGCGGGCCGAGGAAGCCCTGGCCACCCTCAGCGGCCGGGCCGAAGCCCTCGACAACCTGCGCGGCGTGGAAACCGAGCGCGCCGCCCCCGGCCCGCACGGCCTGCAGGGAAGCATCATTGCCGTGGCCTGCCCCTTCTGCATGACCATGATGGCCGATGGCGTGAAAAACAAGGAGAAGGAAAACGAGGTTCAGGTGTTCGATTTGGCCGAGCTCATTGCCTCGGCCGAAGGTATCAACGCCTAAAGCCTGCAACTTATGTACGTTTCCTTCGACCAGCTGCCACCCACGGCGCGGGTATGGATTTACCAGGCCAGCCGGCCGCTGGCGCCGGACGAGATAATTCCGGTGTTGCCCACCCTGGCCAGTTTTGCCGAAGAGTGGACCAGTCATGGCCGCACTCTGCTGGCTTCGGCCGAGTTTCTGCACCGGCAGTTTCTGGTGCTGGGGCTCGATGAAAGCGTGGCCGGGGCAAGTGGTTGCTCCATCGACGCCTCAGTGCGCTTCGTGCGCGAGCTCGAAGCTCAACTAGGGGTGGAGCTGCTCGAAAAGTCGCGGCTGGCCTTCCTCAACGACGGCGAAGTGTGGCTTTTAGAAAATCGTAATTTGCGCACTGCCGTAGCCGAAGGACGGCTTACGGCCGACACTTTTTACTTCGATAACACCTTGCTAACCAAAGGTGAGCTTGAGGCGAAATGGCCGGCCCCGGCCGGACAGACCTGGCTGGCGCGCTACTTTTCCCGCTAAGAAAATAACGGCTTTTTAGGGAAGTACCGCGCCGAGGTAGTATTATTGCTAACCCAAAACCGCCTAAAGCGGGATTTTTCCCGTTCCCCTCCACCCCAATTCACCTATGAGGAAACTATTATTCGTCTGCGCTGCGGCTGGCTCTGCCGCGCTGATTAGCGGCTGTGCCTCCTCGGGCAGCATGAGTAAAGGCGACAAGAAATTCGCTCGTGGCGAGTACGAACCCGCCATCGAATTGTACAAAGCCGACGTAGCCAAAGGTAAAAACGCGGCCATTTCCAACTACCGCATTGGCGAGGCTTACCGTCTCTCCAACCGCCTGGAGCTGGCCGAGCCTTTCTATAAGGCCGCCATCGACGGTAATGTGAAGAACGCCGACGCGGGCTACCACTACGCCGAAGCGCTGAAGGCCACTGGGCAGTTTGATGCAGCTGCCCAGCAGTTTGCCACCTATGCCCAGAGCGGCGGCAACCGCACCCTGGCCGCCAAGGCCGAGGCGGAAGCCAAAAACGCCGCCGCCAGCAAAACGGTGACTGGCAACAAAGCCGGCTACGACGTAGTAGCGCTGGACGCCCTGAACACGGCCAGCTCCGATTTCGGCGCCGCCATGATGCCGGGCACCGGCGAACTGGTGTTTGCCTCGGGCCGCGAAGGAAAGAAATACGAAGGCAACGGCGAGAACTTCCTCGACCTCTATGCCATCAAGTTTGATGACGCGGCCAGCATGAGCGGCGGCACTGCCCGCAAGCTGGAAGGCCCTTTCAACACCGCTACCAAGCACGAAGCCAGCGCCACCTACACGCCCGACGGCAAGACGGTGGTATTTGCCCGCTCGAACGACGGCAGCAAGGTCAGCAAAAACGGCCTGTTGAGCGTCGACCTCTGGATTTCGTACAACAAAGGGGGCACGTGGAGCGAGCCTGTGCTGGCCAACATCAACGACCGTAGCGCCGATGACTTTGCCCCGGTGTTCGCCCCGGACGGCACCACGCTCTACTTCGCCTCGGGCCGCAAAACCGGCTCGCTTGGTGGCAACGACATCTACAAAGCTACCCTGGGCCCGAACGGCCGTTTCTCGCCCGCCGAAAACCTCGGCGAAGGCGTGAACTCGGTGGGTAACGACAACTTCCCCGGCGTGGCCCCCGATGGCACGCTGTACTTCTCGTCGGACGGACGCCCCGGCTACGGCAAGCTCGACATCTTCATGGTGAAAGGCGGCAAAGCCGTGAACCTGGGTGCCGACGTGAACAGCCCTGCCGACGACTTCGCTCCCATGCCGACCAGCGCCGAAGTTGGCGTGTTCAGCTCGAACCGCGCCGGTGGCAAAGGGTCGGACGACCTGTACAAATACACCAAGAAGCCCAAGAAAATGGTCACCTTCTACGCCGATGGTACGGTGCTGGAGCGTGACCCCCAAACCGGTGCCACCCAGCCCCTGCCGGGCGTGGCGGTGAACATTGTGGGTAGCAACGGCCAGCGCAGCAGCGCTACCAGCGGCCCCGATGGCAAGTTCACGGCCAAGCTCGACACGGTGACCAACTACACCTTCACCGCCGAGCGCCCCGGCCAGGATTTGATGGCTCGTACCACCACGAGCACCATCGGCAAAATCCCGACCCAGGACCAGCTGCCCGAGCTGAACAACGACATCAAGCTGCCGGTGAGCCTCACCTTGACGAAAATCAAGAAGAACACCATCATCGAAATCAAAGACATCTTCTACGATTACGATAAGGCTGATATCCGTCCGGACGCCGCCGTGCGCCTCGATACGCTGGTACAGACGCTGGTGGATAACCCCAACATCTCCATCGAGCTGCGCTCGCACACCGACCAACGCGGTAAGGACGCCTACAACCTGAAGCTGTCGCAGCGTCGCGCCGAGTCGGCCGTGGCTTACCTCATCAGCAAAGGCATTGCCCGCACCCGCCTCGTGGCCAAAGGCTACGGCGAGACTGTTCCGATTGTAAAGGCTCCCAAGAACGAAGCTGAATACCAGCGCAACCGTCGCACGGAGTTCAAGATTACCAAAATCGACAAGTAAGCTCGCGTAGCTGAACCCTCGTCCGGAAAGCCCCCGTCGCCTTGTGCGGCGGGGGCTTTTTTGTGCCCCAAACTGCAGTAGCCAAACGTGGCACAGCTTTTGGAAAACGCGAATCCGGCGCCTGTTTCGGCGCTCTGTTCTCCTTACTTTCGTGCCATGAACAAGGTCTTCGTTTTTCTGCTTCTTAGCTGGCTGGCCGCTGGGTCGGCGCTGGCGGCGCCGCTGGCTACGGCGTATTTTTCTTCCGATAAAGGCGTGCTTTTTGGGCTGACGCTCGATGGGCAGGCCCTGACCCGCGGCCCCGTGCGCGAACTGCGCGTGGAGCAGCTGACGCCCGGCGAGCACTGGGCCGAGTTCGCCTTGCCCGGCCCCCGGCGCAGCACGGTGCGCCTGCGCAGCAAAGTGTGGCTGGAGCCCGCCGCCGAAAACCGCTTCGTGCTGGTAACGCGCAACGGCCGGCCGCCCGAACTGCGGGCCGCCGGCACCACGCCGCTCTACGCGCCCGGCTATGGGCAGCCGCTGCCGCCTCCCGCTCCCGGCTACCCCAATTCCAACGGCGGATATGGCAACAACGGCTATCCGAACGGTAATTACCCCGCCGACCCCAATGGCCGCTACGTGGCCCCCAACGGCTACCATGTGATGAGCCCGCAGGACGTGGACGCGTTAGCCGCTTCGCTGAAACAGCGCTCCTTCGAATCGACGCGGCTGGAGGTGGCCAAAGATGCCCTGAGCCAAACCAGCCTCTACGCGCTGGATTTGCAGCGGCTGCTGCGCAGTTTCGACTTCGATGCCTCGCGGGTGGAGCTAGCCAAGTTCGCCTACGCCCGGGTGGCCGACCCGCAGAATTTTTACCGCGTGTATGAGGCCTTTCAGTTTGATGGCAGCGTGCAGGAGGTACGGAAGGCAGTGGGGCGCTAAGAACGTAGTGAGAGGTTGATTGAACGCAAAAAGGGCTACCCATTGGGGTAGCCCTTTCTGTTGGGGATGTAACGTGAAACTCTGTTTCCGCGACGAGCGCAGCGAGTTTCACACGTTAGCAAACGTCAGAACTCGCTACACTCGTCGCGGAAACAGAGTTTCACGTTACTCACGTTAGCGCAGCCGGTCGTAGCTGTTGCGCACGAGGCGCTCGTCGCTGCGGATGAAGCGGCTGGCCAGCAGGTTGAGCAGCAGTGTAAGCGGCACGAGGTAGGTGCCGGAGAGGTATTCGCCGGCCAGCTTTACGTTGAGGAGCTGCTCGCCCTTGCTGCTGAAGTAGAAGATGGCGCCGATGGTGGCTACGATGAGCAACAGGTTGAGCGAGCCGAGCATGAGCTGGCGGGCACGGTTTTTAAACTGGAAAATCTCGAACACGGCCACGGCGGCTGAGGCCACGGCCAGCACGGCAATCAGCCACACGGGGCCGGTGCCGGCGGGCAGCTCCCAGCCCTTGGCCTGGAAACCGGTGGCGGTGAGGGTGAGGTCCTGGTGGGTGAGGCCGTCGGCTTTGTGCCAGAGGGGGAGGGCCAGTACGCTCAGCATGGCCAACGCCAGCAGCAACAAAAACACGCTTTGGATTCTTTGTATCATCTTTGTAGTTGTGGAAAACTCCGCCCAAGAGGCGGCGGAGGCAAATTTAGTTCTGAACCGGCGCTTGCGCCGTCACCCTGCTTTTTAACCAGACCGAATGGGAACTGCTTACATCGTGGATGCCGTGCGCACCCCGATTGGAAAATTTGGCGGCGCGCTGAGCAGCGTCCGCCCCGATGACCTGGCCGCGCACGTGTTACGCGAGCTGATGCGCCGCAATCCCAGCGTAGACAAGGATGCCGTAGAGGACGTCATTATGGGCGCCGCCAACCAGGCCGGCGAAGACAACCGCAACGTGGCCCGCATGGCCGCGCTGCTGGCCGGCCTGCCCCTCACGGCCGCCGGCAACACCGTGAACCGCCTTTGCGGCTCGGGCTTGCAGAGCATTATGGATGCGGCCCGCGCCATCAAATGCGGCGAGGGCGACGTGTATCTGGCCGGGGGCTCGGAGAGCATGACCCGGGCGCCGTTCGTGATGGCGAAGTCGGAAACGGCCTTCGCCCGCGACTTCACGGCCCACGATACCACGCTGGGCTGGCGCTTCATCAACCCGAAGCTCACCAAGATGCATTACCCCTACGCCATGGGGCAGACGGCCGAAAACGTGGCCAAGCGCCACAGCGTGAGCCGCGAGGAGCAGGATGCTTTCGCCTTCGAAAGCCAGCGCAAGTACGCCCGGGCGTTCGAGAAAGGTCGCTTCCGCAAGGAGATTGTGCCGGTGTTTATTCCGAACCCGAAGGGGGACACGGCTCTCTTTGATACCGACGAGCAGCCGCGCTTCTCGACGCTGGAGAAGCTGGCCAGCCTGAAACCCGCCTTCCAGCCCGGCGACGGCACCGTGACAGCCGGCAACTCGGCCGGCATCAACGATGGCGCGGCGGCCGTGCTAATGGCGAGCGAAGACGCCGTGAGCCGCTACAACCTGACGCCGATGGCGCGGGTGGTAACCTCGGCCGTGGCCGGCGTAGACCCTGCCTTCATGGGCCTGGGGCCGATTCCGGCCATTCAGAAAGTGCTGCAGCGCGCTGGGCTGACGCTGGACGACATCGACCTGATTGAGCTCAACGAGGCGTTTGCGGCGCAGTCCATCGTGTGCGTGCGCGAGCTGGGGCTGAACATGGACAAGGTGAACGTGAACGGGGGCTCTATTGCGCTAGGCCATCCGCTGGGCAGCTCCGGAGCCCGCATTACGGCCACGCTGCTGCACGAGATGCGCCGCCGTGAGGGCGTGCGCTACGGCCTAGCGGCGATGTGCATTGGGGTAGGGCAGGGCATTGCAACGATTTACGAGAAGGTATAAACTGAATGAGGAATGAAGAATGAGGAGTGAAGAATTGACCAGTTGGTAATTCTTCCTTCTTCCTTCTTCCTTCTTCCTTCCTCCAAAAATGCGTTACTTCCTTCACCTCGCCTACGACGGCACGCGCTACCACGGCTGGCAGATTCAGCCGAACACGCTGACGGTGCAGGCCGAACTGGACCGCTGCCTGAGCCAAGTGCTGCGCCAGCCGGTGTACGTGCTGGGCAGCGGACGCACCGATACCGGCGTGCACGCCAGCCACCAGGTGGCGCATTTCGACGCGGAGCTGCCAGCGGGTATGGACCTGGAACTGCTGCTGTACCGCCTGCGGCGGGCCTTGCCCACGGATATTGCCCCCTTGCGGCTGCACCCGGTGGCAGATACGGCCCACGCCCGTTTCTCGGCTGAAGAGCGCACCTACGACTACTTCGTGCTGACCCGGCCCGACCCCTTCCGGCGCGACCACGCGCTGTACGTGGACCGGCCGCTGGACGTGGCGGCTATGAATGAGGCGGCGGCGTGGCTGATTGGGCAGTTTGATTTCACCACTTTTTCGAAGGTGAAAGGGGGCGAAAACCACTACGTGTGCTACTGCAGCGAAGCGGGCTGGCACCCGGCGCCGGGTGGTTGGGTGTTTCGCATCCGGGCCAACCGCTTTGTGCGGGGCATGGTGCGGCTGGTGGTGGGCACGCTGCTTACGGTGGGCCGCGGCAAGCTCACGCCGCGCCAGTTTCAGGAGCTGCTGTGGTCGCAGCGGCGGGTGGAGGCCAGCGGGGCGGCGCCGGCGCAAGGACTTTTCCTGAGCCGGGTGGAATATGAGGAGGGGATGGTGCCGCCGGAAGAGCTGTAGCGCAGGATTTTATTTTGCGCGGAGAGGCGGGGGCTGAATGGGTTCGGCCTGCTGACCGCCCCGGCTTCTGGCCGCCGAGCGAAAATTATGCGGGAAGTGATTACCGACCGGTTAGGAGTTGTTCAACATCGGTCCGGACCGGTCTGGAATCGGTCGGAACCGACGCCAGACCGGTTTAATATGACCCAGCTTGCGCAGTAGGAGGGAGACTGGGGCTGCGGGTAAAGCAGCCGCAAAAAAAAAGCGCACGAATAATGAAAACAGGTAAAACTACCTGCTTTTGCGTCGCTCGGCTTCCCGAGCTTTGCCCCATCATTATTCACCGCTTTTCTCACCTACCTGCATGACAGTTATTACCCCTTCTCCCGCTCCCGTGGTGCCCGGCTGGGTCGGTGGCTTCGCCACTTCGAACACCGCCTTCGCCTATCCCACGCCCGATTTGTCGTCGCTGCCGATGCTCGACAATCTGGCCAACATCCCGCTGCTGCAGCGGCAGCTGGGCATTGCCTGGCCCGAGTTCAGCTGGCTCACCCAGCCGGGCCTCGAGAGCAGCCGCTGCTTCCAGATGTTCTCGCCCTACATCTCGCGGGTGGGCTACACCGACGAGGGGCGCATCTACTCCATCATCTGCCCGCAGCAGGGCATCTGGATTCCCAACATCGGCTGCCTCAACGTGGAGGTGACCGTGACCGGCCAGCGCGGCTGGGTCAACGAGGCTACCCCGCTGCAGGCCCTGGCCGCCGACATGACCGTGGAGGCCAAAATCTGGTTTAGCCCCAGCGCCACCCAGTCGCTGTTCGTGAAGCTGCTCTGGGCCATGTTTGCCAACTGCGGCCTGCCCTTCCCGGCCAGTAAGGCCAATGCCATCCGCGTGGCCACTTACGACCCCGGTAGCCCCGCGCAGCCCATCTTTCCGGTGCGCGCCGGGCAGAACCCGGCCTTTGCCAACCCCAGCTTCGCCCTGCACCCCGAGGCCTGGGGTGTGGGCAACATCGGCGTGGCCATCGGCGACCCTATCCCAACCACTTCGCCCGTCGTCAACGACTTCAACAAGCTGGTGATGGACCTCTTCAACATCGCCTCCGGCAATATGCTGCGCAGCGGCAGCACCCTCACCTGGAACGTGTGGTTCGTCGCCCCCGCTCTCGTGGACCAACAGGAGTGGGCCACGCACGCCGAGCGCTGGCGCACCTCCATCGACGAAGACCACGGCAGCCCCACCGGCCCCGGCACCGTGGCCCGCTTCTTCAACGGTACCGAGTTTCACCCGCTCCAGGCCGACATCGACGCCAAGACCAACGAGATTATTGCCTCAATGACGAGCAATATGAACAGCTTCTGCAAAGTGTAAGTGGCCCGGTCTGAACCGGCGGCGGAGCTATTCCGCCGCCGGTTTCAACTGCGCAATGGCCGCCTTTATCTGCGTGATGAGGGCGTGCGTTATCATCCACAATTCATCGTCGATGGATTGTTGGTAGCTGTGGGCCTCGGGCGTCTGTGGCGAGACTTCCCACTTCCCCAACTCACGCAGGGTATCAATGCGGGCCAGCGAGGTTTCGATGTGGGCATACACGGCGCGCCACATGGCGCGGGCGGCCTCGGGCTGCTGCTGCAAGGTGGCGCGGAGTTCGAATAGCTGCATCACCACGTCGGCCAGCGCCGCCAGCCGCTGGCGCTCCACTGCCGACATCGCGCGGGCCTGGTGGCCTATCACGCACAGCGCCCCGATGTTGTAGCCCTCAGCCGTATGCAGCGGGTGTCCGGCGTAGAAGCCCAGGTTAAGCTGCCGGGCCGCCGCCTGGTTGGTGAGCAGGCACGGGTCGGCGTGCAGGTTTTCGAACACCGTGGTATGCTCGTGCAGCACGGCCACCGAGCAGATGCTGTCCTGCCGCGCCACTTGGGTAATGCCGTCCAGCCCGTAGTTGCCCCGGAAGGCCACGTGGTCTTCCTCCACCAGCGAAATCAGAGCAATGGGCACCCCAAACAGCACCGCCGTCAGCCGTACTAGCTCGTCAAACACGGGGTCGTTGGGCCCACTCAGCAGGTTGTAGGCGCGCAGGGCCGCCAGGCGTTGCGGGTCGTTAGTTGGAATAAGGGCCGCGTAGGAGTCAGGAATCATACAAAAACAGGAATAGGGCGTCTCGGAGCCCGCGGCAGTAGACAAAGGTAGGTGCATCCGGATTAGGGAGATGGTAGAAGCAAGGAGCACCTGCGCGGACCGATGTTCGGCCACTTTTCTCCGCCTACTCCCGCGTTCCTGCCGACCTTTGCCCCCATGCAACCCCAAGCTGATTCTTCCAAAGCCGGTCAGGTGTTCGACTGGGCCGTGCTGCGCCGCCTGCTGGCCTACGTGCGGCCCTACCGGCGCGTGTTTATCGGGCTGATTTTGCTCACCGTGGCCGCCGCCGTGCTGGGCACGCTACGGCCCTTCCTCATCCAGCGCATGGTCGATGTCAACATCGAGCAGGGCGACTGGCGCGGGCTCAACGTGCAGTTTGGCCTGCTGCTGGTGCTGCTGGTGGTGAACACCGGCGTGAGCTACCTCCAGACCTACTACGGCGGCTGGCTGGGCCAGTACATCGTGCGCGATATCCGCACCGACCTCTACCGCCACCTGCTGGGCCTCAAGCTGCAGTTCTTCGACCGCACGCCCATCGGCGTGCTCGTCACCCGCAACATATCCGACGTCGAAACCCTGTCCGACGTTTTCAGCGAAGGCCTGGCCGCCATGGCCGGCGACGTGCTGCAGATTCTGTTCATCATGGCTTTCATGTTCTGGATTGACTGGCGCCTGACGCTTATCAGCCTCTCTGTGATTCCGCCGCTCTTGTTCAGCACCTACGTGTTCAAGGAGAAGGTCAAAGGCTCGTTCCAGGACGTGCGCAACGCCGTGGCCAAGCTCAATAGCTTCGTGCAGGAGCACCTTACGGGCATGAACGTGGTGCAGATTTTCAACAATGAGGAGCGCGAATTCCAGAAGTTTAAAAAGATAAACCAGGAGCACACCGACGCTAACATCCGCTCGGTGCTCTACTACAGCATCTACTTCCCGGTGGCCGAAGTGCTGGCCGCCATCGGCGTGGGCCTACTGGTGTGGTACGCCGCGCAAGGCCAGATTGAAGGCACCATCTCGAAGGGCGCGCTCATTGCCTTCATCATGTATAATGCGCTGTTCTTCCGTCCCATTCGGCAGATTGCCGACCGGTTCAATACCCTGCAGCTGGGCTTGGTGAGCACCGAGCGGTTGCTGAAACTGCTCGATGACAAAAGCCTGGTGGCCACCTCCGGCGACGCCGACCCCGGCCAATTGACGGGCGAAGTAGAATTCAAGCACGTCTGGTTTGCCTACAACCGTGAGGTCAGCGAAGCTAACGAGCCCGAGTGGGTGCTCAAGGACATCAACTTCCGCGTCGAGCCCGGCCAGACCATTGCTTTCGTGGGCGCCACCGGCGCCGGCAAAACCAGCATTATCAACCTGCTCAGTCGCTTCTACGACATCCAGCAGGGCAGCATCTGCCTCGACAACCGTGACCTGCGCGACTACGACCTCAGCCGCCTGCGCCGCCAGATTGGCGTGGTGCTGCAGGACGTGTTTCTCTTCGCCGGCTCCATCCGCGACAACATCACCCTCGGCAACCGCGAAATCACCGACGCGCAAATCTGGGAAGCCGCCGACCTCGTGGGCGCCCGGCGCTTTATCGAGCGCCTGCCCGCGGCCCTCGACTACCCCGTGATGGAGCGCGGCGCCACGCTCTCCGTGGGCCAGCGCCAGCTCATCAGCTTCGTGCGGGCGCTGGTGTATCAGCCCAGCATTATCGTGCTGGATGAAGCCACTTCGTCGGTCGATTCCGAGACGGAGGAGCTCATCCAACAGGCCATCGAAAAGCTGATGCAGGGCCGTACTTCGCTGGTCATTGCCCACCGCCTCAGCACCATTCAGAAGGCCGACAAAATCGTGGTGCTCGACAAGGGCGAAATCAAGGAAGTGGGCACCCACGACGAGCTGCTGCGCCGCCCCGATGGCTACTACGCCCAGCTGTACCAGATGCAGTACCTGGCGCACAGTTAAAATACCGGTTCTATCATGCGTTTTTTCCTTCCCGTCGTTCTGCTGCTCACCCTGGCCGGCCTCGGCTTCTACGCCTGGCTGGGCGGCTTCCGCAGCGCCACCACCAGCCTCCAAACCAATACGCCGCCGGTGCTGCTGGCCGGCCAGTACTTCCGCGGCCCGGCCCAGGCCGCCGAGTTTGGCCCGCTGTTCCGCCGCGCCAAGGAAGTGCAGGACGCCCGCCAGCTCCGCGGCGACCTCGCCAACCTTTACTTCGACAACCCCGAAAAAGCCCACGACACCATCCGCGCCTTCGTGGGCCTGGCCGTGGCCGACAGCTCCCAGACCCTGCCTACCGGCTGGCGCTACCGGGTGCTGCCCAGCCAGCGGCGCGTGGTGGTGGCCCGCGTGGCCGGCGTGGGCTACCTGCTAGCGCCCGACAAGCTGTACCCCGCCATCCAGGAGTTTATCGCGGCCGAAAAGCTGACGCAGCGCGGCTTCTACTTCGAACGCTTCGCGCCCAACGATGCCGCCGAAGTGTGGGCCGAAGTAAAATAAAAAAGGGCCCGGCTGACTGCCGGGCCCTTTCAGCTTGCTGCGAAGAAAAACCTAGCGGCCGAAATAAAACGTGCCGCCAAACGTGAGCTGGTCGAGCCCGAACGAGGCGCCGAAATTGCTGACCGTCTGGCTGGCGCTGGGCTGCACGTTCACATGGTCATAGCCCAGGTACCCTACCGAGGCGCTGATACCAAATTTGGGCACCGGGAAGAAGACGACCCCCGGCGTGAGGCTGGCATAATAGCCGCTACGGGTCACGTTGAGGCTGGTAACAGGGTCGGTATAAGTAGGAGTGAAGCTGCGCTGGTAGCCCGCGCCGAGCGTTCCGAGAAAGCCAAACTGCTCACTCAGCATCTTGTAGTACTGCACGTAAGGCCCCACCCGCAAGGAGGTGGCCGCGTCCAGATTGTTCTCGGGGTAGTTGCTGATGGTTGTGCGGCCCGCGCTGTAGTTCAGGTTGATACCCACGGCCAGGTTGTCGGCCACGAAGAAGCCCGCGCTCGGCGCCACCCGAAACTGGCTGGTAACCACGTCCTGGCCCTGGCTTTCGGTGTGGCGGCTGTAGCCGATGCTGCCGCCCAGCGAGGTAGTGCCCGCCGGAATAGCCGTTTGCGCCTGCGCCAGGGAGGTAGTGCCCGCCAGCAGCGTCAGTAGTAGAAGAGCGTTTTTTAGGTTCATGAAAAAAAGGAAGAAGTGGTGAGAATCAGCACCGCCGCCCCAGTGCGGCGGCTCAAAGAAGATACCCGTAGTGCCTAGGTAGTTGCACCGCCTATGCCACCCGGCTAGCGGCCAAAATAATACGTGCCCCCAAACAGCAGCTGGTCGAAGCCAAACGCGGCCCCCAGGTCGCTTTCGGTGCGGTCAGCCGATTTGAGCTTCATGCGCTCGTAGCCCAGGTAGCCCACCGAGGCGCTGATACCCAGCTTCGGCGTAGGAAAAAAGATTAGCCCGGGCGTCAGCTGCGCGTAAAAGCCGTTGCTCTTGACATTGACGTTCGGGTCGTTGGGGTCGATGGCCCGGTAGCCGTCGGAAGCCCGGTGCTGGTAGCCCGCGCCCAGGGTGCCCACGAGGCCAAACTGCGCCGTCAGCATCTTGTAATACTGCACGTAAGCCCCGGCCCGCAGCTGCTCGTTCGGCGTCGTGGTGCTCGAAGCGCCGGCGCCGTCGAAGCGCCGCTTCGTTATCAGATAGCCCAAATCCAGCCCCACGGCTAGGTTGTCGGCCACAAAATACCCGATGCTGGGCGTGAATTGAAACTGATTCTCACTATAGCTGTGAGAAAGAGTTCCACTAGTAGCTGACGGCGGTTCGTCGTTGGTGAAGTGCGCGTAGCCCACCATCCCGCCCAGCGCCACCGTGCCGGCCGGGATGGCCGTCTGCGCCTGCGCTCCGCCACTGCCTGCGCTCAGCAATACCGCCCAAAGAAGAAGTTTTTTCATGTGGTAGAAGTGAGAAAGCTTCAAAGGTACCACGCGCAATACGCACGCTGTCGTGCCCTGTAACGTCGTCGCCCCGTCGGTAGTATCCGGGCGCCGAAAAAACAAAAAAGCCCTTTCCTACGCAGGAAAGGGCTTTTTTCAGTACTCGGGTCGGGGTGGCAGGATTCGAACCTACGGCCTCGTCGTCCCGAACGACGCGCGCTACCGGGCTGCGCTACACCCCGAAATCGGGCCGATGGGGCGACCCGTTTCAGTATCCAATTCAGCGGCCGAAAAAAGCCCCCGAACCGAAGTTCGAGGGCTTCCAGAGCGGCTGCTCTTCCGTCGGAGTGGCAGGATTCGAACCTACGACCTCCAGCACCCCATGCTGGCGCGATACCAGGCTACGCTACACCCCGATTGGAAATTGGAGCGACAAAGGTACGCCTTTTTTTGAAGGATGTGCAAGCCGAATGGGAATATTTTTTTCAGCCCGGGCCTCCGGGCTGGCACGGATAAGGGCGTCCGGGCTGGGCGGTATTTTCAGGTAGATGGTGCAAAATACTGGCTTTCTGGCTTGCGAAGGGGAGAGGGGAGGCGGTACTTTTAAGCTCCTGTCCACCTCGGCGACGGGCCTTTTTCTGCTTTCTATGGCTGGTCCTGCCCCATTGCCTGCTGCTTCGCGCCGCCCCCGCGCCGCCCACCTCATCGACTTCGATTACCTCGACCACGTGGCCGGCGGCGATGCCAACTACGTGGTACTCATGGCCCGCTTGTTCTGCGCGCACTTTCCCGAAGAGATGTTTCTGCTGGAAGTGGCCTGCACCCGCGCCGATGCCGCTGCCCTGCGCCAGGGCCTGCTACGCCTCGGCACCACCTGCCAGCTGATGGGCCTGCCCCGCCTGGTGCAGATGGCCCACCAACTCGCTGAGCAATTGCACCCCCACAAGCTGCTGCCCGCGCACACGCCCGCCGTGCTGCGCCGTCTGCGCCACGGCGGCACCGCCGCCATGAGCACCCTGGCCCTGCGCCTCGATAAGCGCTACCCCGACGAGCTCGAAAGTCTGCTGCACCACGCCGAAGCGGCATAGTATGTGCATGAGGGCAACGTGAAGGCATACTATCCGAAACCCCGTAACTTTACGGCAACGAATTACTATTCCGCCTCATCCATCGTAGCCCCCATTATGCAACGTACCCTACTGGCTTTGGCCCTGCTATTTGTACTACCCGTGGCCGCCGCACACGCCCAGGCTAGCATCCTGCCCGGTGGCGCAGCTCCGGCTCAGCCCACCAAACCGGCTGCCACCACTACCACGGAAGCCAGCCCCGCCGCCATCGCTCCCGCCCCCATGACCCCGGCGGCCGACCCTACGGCCCTCAAAGTCAAAGCGGAAATCAACCCGGCTACCGGCAAGCTGACCGTGCGTACTGACAACCCCGGCCCCACGCGCATCGAAGTAAACGACGTGAGCGGCCGCCCTTTGCTTACCTACACCATGATGGTGGGAACCACGCCGGCTGCCCTTGATATCAAGCAGTTGTCGCCTGGCTCCTACGTGGTGCGCTGCACCGCGGGCGACCGCACCGGCATGCGCCGCGTGACGGTAGAATAAGGTTTCGGAAGATAAAAGAACGTCATCCTGAGCGTAGCGAAAGGACCTCGCCCGCTTCTCTGTGGTAGTAACTTTTGATTACTACCGCACGAGGCGCGGGCGAGGTCCTTTCGCCTTCGGCTCAGGATGACGTTCTGGTTTAAATCTAAGCCTCCTCCGTCTGCAGCTGCCGCTCATACAGCGCCCGATACAGCCCCGCTACGTCGGCCATCAGCACCTCGTGGGTGCCGTGCTGCACAATCTGCCCATCATCGAGCACAAGAATCTCATCGGCCAGCTTCACTGATGACACGCGGTGCGAGATAATGACGCTGCTGCGGTTGGCCATAATGCGCTGCAGGCTGCTTAGGATAGTGTTCTCGGTTTTGGTATCGACGGCCGAGAGCGAGTCGTCCAGAATCAGGATTTTGGGCTCTTTCACCAGGGCGCGGGCCATGCTCACGCGCTGCTTCTGCCCGCCCGAGAGTGTGATGCCGCGCTCGCCTACCTTCGTATCGAAGCCTTCGGGGAAGGCCACGATGTTGTCGTACACGGCGGCGTCGCGGGCGGCTTGCAGCATCCGCTCCTCATCGGGCTGGTCGAGGCCGAAGTTGATGTTGTTGCGAATGCTGTCGGAGAATAGAAACACGTCCTGCGGCACGTAGCCAATCTGCTCACGCAATGTTGGTAAAGCATAGTCGCGCACGTCGATGCCATCAATGCTGATGCTGCCCTGGCTGACGTCGTAGAGGCGGCAGATGAGGGCGGCCACGGTACTCTTGCCCGAGCCAGTGTTGCCGATGACGGCCAGCGTCTGACCCGGCCGGATGCGGAAACTCACGTCTTTCAGCGCCTCAATGCCGGTGTCGGGGTAGGTAAAGGAAACGTGGTCGAACACGATGTCGCCCTGCATGCTATGCTCCACATTGCGGCGCGAAACGATATCCGTTTTCTGGTGCAGAAACTCGTTGATGCGGGCCTGCGAGGCCTCGGCGCGCTGCACGAGGCTGCTGGTCCAGCCCAGCGCCGCCACGGGCCAGGTCAGCAGGTTCACGTAAATCAGGAATTCGGCGATGGTGCCGGTGGTGATAGTGCCGCGGATGACTTCCTGCCCGCCGACCCACACCGTAATCAGCGTGCTGATGCCGATGAGGAACATGATGAGCGGGAAAAACAGCGCGTTCACAAAGTTCAGGCTCAGGGATTTGTTCTTGTACTCGTTGCTCGATTTGGTGAATTGCTCGTGCGAATCCTGCTGCCGCACGAACGATTTCAGCACCCGAATACCCGAAAAGGATTCCTGCACAAAGGTGGTCATGCTGGCCAGCGCCTTCTGGATTTCGTCCGATTTCTTCTCAATTACATTGTTGATGTAGAAGATGCTGACCGACAGCACCGGCAGCGGCAGCAGCGTGTAGAGCGTCAGCTTCACGTTCACCATCAGCATCAGGGGCACGATGAGGATGAACATTAGCACCAGCTGCAGGAAGTACATAATGGCCGGCCCCAGGTACATCCGCACGCGGCTCACGTCCTCCGAGATGCGCGACATGAGGTCGCCCACCCGGTTGCGGCGATAGAAGCTCAGCGGCAGCGACTGGTAGTGCAGGTAAATCTGGTTTTTCTGGTCGTTTTCGATGAGCCGCGACATCACAATCAGGGTCTGGCGCATGAAAAACAGGAAAATGCCCCGTAGCAAGGCCAGCAGGATGATTACCATCCCGTAGAACAGCACGTTGCGCCCGAAGAGCTCGTAAACGCCGCTCTGCGCCCGGGTACCGGCGTAGAGGTGGTAGAGGTCGATGCCCTCGTTCACCAAATCGAAGGCGTAGCGCACCAGCTGTGCCGGAAAAATAGCCAACAGCGTGCTCAGCGCCACGAACAGCACGCCCGCCAGGAAGTGCCATTTGTAGCGATAGATGAAGGGATTGACGGAGGCGAGAGCGCGCACGGCGGAGGCGGGAAATGGAAGGGCGTATCGGAAAAATTGGGGTACTTTTGCACCCGTAACGCGGATTTCAGGCCGCGAATAGCACTCTTAAAGCAACGTTTGGCACCTAAATGTTACGTTCCGCTGTTGGCGGGCTGTTCGCGAAATAAAATCCTACGTTACAAGCCAAAGGTACTCCACACTTCTTCCATCCATTTTCCCACCCACCCTTTATTATGGTAGAGACTTCAGTCCTCGCCCCCGCCGATATTTTCGGCCAGATTGCTGAGCACCAGCACGAGCAGGTCGTGTATTGCCACGACCACGAGACGGGCCTGCGGGCCATTATCGGCATTCACAACACCGTGCTGGGCCCGGCCCTGGGCGGCACCCGCATGTGGCACTATGCCAGCGACCAGGAGGCCCTGCACGACGTGCTGCGCCTCTCGCGCGGCATGACCTACAAGGCTGCCATCTCGGGCCTCAACCTGGGCGGCGGCAAGGCCGTCATCATCGGCGACGCGAAGACTCTCAAGACCGAAGCCCTGCTGCGTAAGTTCGGCCGCTTCGTGAAAAACCTGAATGGCAAGTACATCACCGCCGAGGACGTGAACATGACCACAAAGGACATGGAGTACATTCGGATGGAAACCAAGCACGTAGCCGGCCTGCCCGAAAG
Source organism: Hymenobacter aranciens (assembly GCF_030580865.1). Lineage (GTDB taxonomy): Bacteria > Bacteroidota > Bacteroidia > Cytophagales > Hymenobacteraceae > Hymenobacter > Hymenobacter aranciens. The sequence goes on from NZ_JAUQSY010000001.1 coordinate 151,858, forward strand.
CATGGGCGGCTCGGGCGACCCCTCGCCCGTGACGGCCTACGGCGTGTACATGGGCATGAAAGCCGCCGCCAAAAAAGCCTACGGCTCCGACTCGCTGGCTGGCAAGCGCATCGGTGTGCAGGGCGTGGGCCACGTGGGCACCTACCTGCTGGAGTACCTGCAGAAGGAAGGCGCCAAGCTCATCGTAACCGACTACTACGAAGACCGTGCCCTGGATGCCGCCAACCGATTCGGCGCCAAGATGGTAGGTCTGGACGAAATATACGACCAGGACATGGACATCTACTCGCCCTGCGCCCTCGGCGCCACGCTGAACGATGACACCATTGCCCGCCTGAAGTGCCAGGTGGTAGCCGGCTCGGCCAACAACCAGTTGAAAAACGAAGACGAAAACGGCCCCGAGCTGGTGCGCCACGGCATTATCTACGCCCCCGATTTCCTTATCAATGCCGGCGGCCTCATCAACGTCTACTCCGAAATCACCGGGGCCAGCCGCCAGGGCGCCCTCACCCAGACCGAAAAAATTTACGACTACACCCTGCAGGTGCTCGACAAAGCCGAGCAGGAACACACTCACCCCCAAGCCGCCGCCACCCGCCAGGCCCAGGAGCGCATCGCCGCCGTGGGCCGGGTGAAAGCAACGTATTAAGTTATGAATTATGAGTTATGAATTATGAGTTAGTGGCCGTAATTCTTCGACACCGCTTCAACTCATAATTCATAACTCATAATTCATAATTCCAACCCCATGCTCAACCGCCGTCTTCTTCGTATCAAAGTTATGCAGGCCCTCTACGCTTATCAGCAAGCGGTAGGGGCCGATTCATTGCTGGCTCAGGACCGCATCGCGGCCGCCTTCGAGCCCGACCTCAACGCCGAGCAGGCGCCCGACCGGCGCAAGCTGGAAGGTCAGCGCAAGCTGGGCGAGGCCCAGTTTCGCGACTGGCACCGCACCGGCACCGTGGCCGACAACAGCGACGACAAGGACGTGCAACGGGCGCTGACCGACGCCATCAATTTCTACAAGAAGCAGGTAGACAAAGAGGCCACCTTCTACGGCGGGCAGCTGCTGCAGGGCGCCGAAAGCATTCACGACCAGTACCTGCACCTGCTCAATCTGCCGGCTGCCCTGCTCGACGTACTTGACGAGGAAGCTTCTAAGGAAGCCCGCCGCCGCCTCGGGCCCAGCGAAGATGCGCTGGATACCGCGCGTCTGGGTGCTAACGCTGCCATTGTCAAGCTCAAGGAAAACGAGCAGCTGCAGGACCTCACCATCCGCCGCAAGCTGGCCTGGGACGACGCCGACGAGGTGGACGCCCTGCGCACCGCTTGGCGCGATGAGATGAAGAAGGACGAAACTATCCTCGCTTATCTCGCCGGCTCGCCCACCGGCCTGCTGGAAACCGACTACGACGCCGACCTGGAAATCCTGAAGCACATTTATAAGGACTACATTTTCAAGGGTGAAGCCCTGCCGCGCCAGCTCGAAGCCGACGACCTCAACTGGGAGGAAAACCGGCCCATCGTGCGCAATCTGGTGCTGAAAACGCTGAAAATGATTCCCTTTGCCGCCGACGAGAAGCAGGAGCTGATGAACCTCTCGGCCAACTGGGCCGACGACCGCGAGTTTGCCGAAACGCTCTACAAGCAGACGCTGGCCGACGACGCCAAGATGGAAAAGCTCATCGCCGACTCGGTGCAGAACTGGGACGTGGAGCGCGTGGCCCTGCTCGACAAGATTATTCTGAAAATGGCCCTCACCGAAATGCAGCTTTTCCGCAGCATTCCGGTGAAAGTGACCATCAACGAGTACATCGAAATCAGTAAGTTATACAGCACGCCCAAGAGCAAGCAGTTCGTGAACGGCGTGCTCGACAAGCTGGCGCAGGACCTGGCGGCGAGCGGCGATATTCGGAAATCTGGTCGCGGGTTGCTCGACAATCAGTAACATTGTAGCCAATTAGCGGGCCGCGCCGGGCCAAACATCCGGCAGCGACTTTGCGTTGAGATTTCAGAGTCCAAAATCCCACCATTTTCCTTTTAGAATCATGGCCAGCAAAACCACTACCGGCATCCTGTGCTTCGCGGGCGGCGCCCTCACCGGCGCGGCCATTGGCTTGCTCTACGCGCCCGAAACCGGCCGCGAAACCCGTTCCTGGCTGAGCTACCAGCTGGAGAAATACCGCTCGGTGCTCGCCGACCTCACCGACAGCCTCGTGACCAGCCGCGAAGCCGCCGGCCAGTCAAGCGCCAAAACCGAGGGCCAGCGCGTCATTTCCGATGCCAAAACCAAAGCCGAGCAGCTGCTCGGCGACGTCGACCAGCTTATCAACCAAATCAACTCGCGTCGCAGCGGGTAACGGCAATGGGTGAATGGCTGAATGAGTGAATGGGTAAATGACTCGTCAATTTCGCCCAGCACCCATTCAGCCATTCAGCCATTCACTCATTCATCCATTTACAAAAAATGCACTTAATCACCCTTATTCCCGGCGACGGCATCGGGCCCGAAATCACGAAAGCAGTTACCGACATTCTCGCCGCCGCCAAGGCGCCCATCCAATGGGAAGAGCAGAACGCCGGGCAAACCACCTTCGACCAATCGGGCGAGCTGATTCCGCAGGCGCTGCTGACTTCGCTGGAAAAAACCAAGGTGGCCCTGAAAGGCCCCATCACCACGCCGGTCGGGAAAGGGTTCCGGAGCATCAACGTGACGCTGCGGCAGAAGTACGACCTCTACCAGAACGTGCGCCCCGCCAAAACCACGGCGGGCCTGACGAGCCGGTACGAGGGCATTAACCTGGTGCTGTTCCGTGAAAACACCGAGGGCCTGTACGCTGGCCTGGAGCTGTTTGACGAGCACCTCGGCATTGCCGACTCCATCGCCCGCAACACGGTGGCTGGCGCCCGCAAAATCTGCCGCGCCGCCTTCGCCTACGCCGATAAGCACGGCCGTAAAAAGGTGACCCTGGCCCACAAAGCCAACATCCTGAAAATCGCGGGCAAGCTGATGCTCGATGCCTGCGCCGCCGCCGCCGCCGAGTTTCCACACATCGTGTACGAGGATAAAATCATCGACAACATGTGCATGCAGCTGGTTACCAAGCCGGAGCAGTTCGATGTGATTGTAACCACCAACCTGTTCGGCGACATCCTCTCCGACCTCTGCGCCGGCCTCGTGGGCGGCCTGGGCGTGGTGGCCGGCGCCAACATCGGCGACGACATGGCGGTGTTCGAAGCTGTGCACGGCTCCGCTCCCGACATTGCCGGGCAGGGCAAAGCCAACCCCACCGCCCTGTTACGCTCGGCGCTGATGATGCTGGAGCACCTGGGCGAGCACGCCATTGCCGAGCGCATCGAGAAGGCCCTGAATGCCACGCTGGCTAACAAAGCCGAATGCACCGGCGACCTGGGCGGCTCGGCCAGCACCAGTGAGTTTGCGCAGCACATCATTGCCAAGCTGTAAGTTAAAATTGAAGTAACTTTGACCGTTGTTTACCAGCCCTCCGGAGTTTGGTAAACAACGGTCTTGTTTTGTTATCCTTATGAAAATTCAGACTCTCCTGGCCGCCACCCTGCTCTTGGTGGCTGCCTGCAACCGCGACAAGCAGGAAGTAGGCACCGAAGGCATGAACGCCGCCGCCAACCAAGCCGACGCCGCCGCCAACCCCACCATCGACAACCCCAACGTGGTGAGCGAAGACGAGGCGCCCAACCCCGACGCCCCGGTGATGACCTTCGCCGAAACCGAGTTCGACTTCGGCGACATTCAGCCCGATTCGAAAGTGCGTCACACCTTCACCTTCACCAACACCGGCAAAACGCCCTTGCTGATTGAGGACGCCACCGCTTCCTGCGGCTGCACCACCCCTAGCTGGACCAAGGAGCCCGTGGCGCCCGGCGCCAAAGGCACCATCGAAGTGCAATTCGACAGCCACGGCAAGCAGGGCCTGCAAAGCAAGCAGGTAAATGTGCGGGCTAATACCCAGCCCAGCATCACCACGGTTACCATCAAGGGTAGCATCCTGAGCAACGAAGGGCCGCAGCGGCCGTCGTAAATCCTTTGACTTCCTGAGATTATGTTTTTGACTCTCTTGTTGCAAGCTACGGGCGAAGGCCTTACCAGCCTGCTGTTTCCGGTAGCCATTGGCCTGGTGGTGTATTTCTTCATGATTCGGCCGCAGCAAAAGCGCTCGAACGATGCCAAGAAATTCCGCGAAACCCTCACCAAAGGCTCGCGCATCGTTACCATCGGTGGCTTGCACGGGCTGGTTGTCGACCTCACCGAAGACACCGTGGTGGTGGAAGTGGACCGCGGCACCAAGCTGCGCTTCGACCGTTCGGCCATTGCCCGCGAAGTGGGCAACAAACCCGCCGAAAGCGCGGCCAGCTAAGTCATGGAAGGGCCGTTAAGCCGGGCGAGCCGCTTGCTGCGGTGGTTTGTGCGGCCCTTCGCGGGGCAGGAGCCCAGCTTTTACCGCGCCGTGACGGCCTGTTTGCTGGCCTCGGGCTTGTTCTGGCAGATGAATGCCCTGAACAAAACCTACACCACGCGGCTCAACTTCCCGTTGCGCTGGCACTACGACACCGCGCAATACGTGCCGCTCCGCCCGCTGCCCAGCCAGCTGCCGGTCACCGTCACCGGGCGGGGCTGGCGGCTGCTACGTGCCAATCTGGGCTGGGGCGTGCAGCCCGCCGAGCTACGCCCCAAAACAATGCCCGGCACCCGCTACCTGCCCGCTAAAGTGTGGCGCCGCGCCCTGCAAACCGGCCTGGAAGGCTTGGAGGTCAACGAATCGGCCAGCGACACGCTGCGCCTGACCTTTGACCGCTACGCCACGCGCCGCTTACCGTTGACTTTGAGTCAGGCTACTGCGGATTCGGCCCAAACCTATACAGCGCGCTTTACCCCCAGCGTGCTCACTTTTCGCGGCCCGTCGAGCGTCATCTCGCAGCTGCCCAATCCGTACCCGATAGTGCTGGTAGGCGCCCCGGCCGACCCCGACGAAAACCTGGAGCTGGCCGTGAGCCTGCCCGCGCTGGTGCGGGCTTCGGCACGGTTCGTATTGGCCAAAGTGCAGCCGCGCCAGCCGGATTCCCGGCGTGGGCGGCGTAACCGCCGCGGCATTTCCAATTAACCAAATCAGCTTCGGCTTATGCTACGAATCGGTATCACGGGCGGCATCGGCTCGGGCAAAAGCATCGTCAGTCGCTTGTTTCAGGTGCTGGGCGTGCCCATTTACGATGCCGACACGCGGGCGCGCTGGGTGATGGAAAACGACGCCCTGCTGCGGCAGCAGCTCCGCGAAGCCTTCGGCCACGACATCTACGACGCCGAAAACCGCCTGAATCGGCCGTTATTGGCCCGCCTCGTGTTTCCGCAGCCCGAGTTGCTGGCACGGCTCAATGCGCTGGTGCATCCGCGCGTAGGAGCCGATTTTGAGGACTGGGCCCAGGTGCAGCAAGCCACCGGCCACGCCTACGTGCTCAAGGAAGCGGCCCTGATGTTCGAATCGAACTCGTACCGGCAGCTTGACCAAGTAATTACCGTGACGGCGCCGCTGGCCATCCGGCAGGCCCGGGTGCTGCGCCGCGACCCGCACCGTACGGCCGATGACGTGCTGGCCATCATGGCTAAGCAGCTGAGCGAGGAGGAGAAAGTAGCCCGCGCCCAGCACATCATCGTCAATGACGACGCGCACCTGCTTATTCCGCAGGTGCTGGCCTTGCACCAGCAGTTTGGGCAAAGCAAGCAATAAAAAAGGCCACTCCAAGGAGTGGCCTTTTTGCTTGATAGCAAACGGCAATTATTGCAGTTTGCCCGAGTAGTCTTCCAGCGTGTCGATTACTTTCAACAGCTGCGGAACAGCCAGCGAGTAGTAAATCTTGGTGCCAACTTTCGTCGACTTCAGTACGCCGCGGTCTTTGAGGGTGATGAGGTGCTGCGAAGCAATAGCCTGGGGCAGCTCGAGCGCCTGGTAGATATCGGTAACCGAAAGTTGTTGGTCTTTGCCTTTTACTTTGCCGAGTAAGTCAACGATAGCCAGACGCTTAGGGTGCGAGAGAACTTTGAGCATGGCCGCAGCGCGGTCCAGCTGCTGCGCTTCGACGCGCGTGTGCAGTGGTTTCATGAAATCAGTAAAGGATGAAAAAAAATTGGGGATTTGAATAAGGGCAATACGATATTACTGCCCGGTAAAGTTCCAGACGGGGGTGCAAAATAGGGGAAAACATTTCAATTTCGGGCAAAATATTTGCGAGTTCAGCCGAAAAACGTCCTGTTGAAGTACAATTCTGCACCAGCCAATACGCTAGAAAAGGCATGCGTACCTTTGTGGTAGCTTAAATTCCTGCCATTTTCCCTTGTTCGCATGCAAAACCTGCTCGCCAAATTTGAGACCAAACGTCCCGAAATAGTATTTGAATGGAAAGATTCTGAAACGGAAGCTGAAGGCTGGGTGGTCATTAACTCGCTACGGGGCGGGGCCGCCGGCGGCGGCACCCGCATGCGCAAGGGCTTGGATAAGCGGGAAGTGGAAAGCCTGGCCAAAACGATGGAGGTCAAGTTTACAGTATCCGGCCCGGCCATCGGGGGGGCCAAGTCGGGCATCAATTTCGACCCGCAGGACCCCCGCAAGCGCGGCGTACTGGAGCGGTGGTACCGGGCCGTAATCCCGCTGCTAAAGAATTATTACGGCACCGGTGGTGACCTTAACGTGGATGAAATCCACGAGGTTATTCCTATTACTGAAGAATACGGCCTCTGGCACCCCCAGGAGGGCGTCGTGACGGGCCACTACCGCGCCACCGAACCCCAGAAAATCCAAAAGCTCGGCCAGCTCCGCCAGGGCGTTGTCAAAGTGGTGGAAGACGCCACCTTCTCGCCCAACCTGGCCCGCAAATACACCATCGCCGACCTCATCACTGGCTACGGCGTGGCCGAGGCCGTGGGCCACTACTACCGCTTGTGGCTGGACGGCAACCTGCAAGGCCAACGTGCTATTATCCAGGGTTGGGGCAACGTGGGCGCGGCGGCGGCCTACTACCTGGCCGGGAAGGGCGTGCGCGTGGTCGGCATCATCGACCGGGCCGGCGGGCTGATTAAGGAGGAAGGCTTCACGCTGGAGGAAATCCGGGCGCTGCTGCTGGCCCGCGATGGTAACGCGCTGTTTGCCGATAACCTGCTGCCCTTTGCGGAGGTGAACGAGAAAATCTGGTCCATCGGGGCCGATATTTTCATCCCCGCCGCGGCTTCGCGGCTCGTGACGCGGGAGCAGGTGGAGCAATTGCTGGCCGGCGGCCTCCAGGTCATCAGCTGCGGCGCCAATGTGCCGTTTGCCGACCCGGAAATTTTCTTCGGTGCTACCGGCGAATTTGCGGACCAGCACACCGGCGTAGTGCCCGATTTCATCGCCAACTGCGGCATGGCGCGGGTGTTTGCCTACCTCATGGAAACCGGCGCCGAGATTACCGACCAAGCCATTTTTGCGGATACCTCGCGCATTATCGGGGCGGCGCTGGAGCGGACGCATGCCGAGCATAAGGAGCGCACGGGCGTGGCGCAGCATGCCTTTGAGGTGGCGTTGCAGCAACTGGTGTGATTGTAGAACGATAAACTCCCCTCCTTGGAAAGGAGGGGATGTTTTCGCGCCAGCGAAAACGGGGGTGGTTGAACCGTCCGCGCCGGTTGGGCTTTTAAAGTAGCTTAAATAAAAGTCACTGCGTCGTTCTAACGGCGCGACCGGGCGAACCACCCCCGTTCGCGCCTCTTCGGCGCTCACATCCCCTCCTTTCCAAGGAGGGGGGCTTATCGTTCTATTTACCCTTACATTTCACCGTTTCGGCATAATTCCCTAACTTGCATGCCCTACTTTTGGTCGCTCCGCCCGATGGAGCGACTTTTCTTTTTTTAAAATTCCCATGTCGAAACTTAAAAAGACCAGCAAAACCAAGCTCGCCGACGAAATTCTGAATGCGGGCAGCGGTCAGACCATCCAGCAACCCAACGTCAACGACGACAAGCTTACCACCATTTCCGACATGCGCGAGCAGGCCACCGGCGAGCGCACCATCGCGCTTGAGGATGAGCAGCGCGTGCGCCAGTCGTTCGTGGACAAGGACTGGAACGAAATCCGTATTGCCGACAGCTGGCAGATTTTCAAGATAATGGCCGAGTTTGTGGAAGGCTTCGAGAAGCTCTCTAAAATCGGCCCCTGCGTGAGCATCTTTGGTTCGGCCCGCACTAAGCCTGAGAATCCGTATTACCAGATGGCCGAGGAAATTGCGGCCAAACTGGTGCGCCACGGCTACGGCGTGATTACGGGCGGCGGCCCCGGCATTATGGAAGCTGGCAACAAGGGTGCTCGTGCCGAAGGCGGTAAGTCGGTGGGTTTGAACATCGAGCTGCCTTTCGAGCAGACGCACAACATCTACATCGACCAGGACAAGTGCATCGACTTCGACTACTTCTTCGTGCGCAAGGTGATGTTTGTGAAGTACGCGCAGGCCTTTGTGGGCATGCCCGGCGGCTTCGGTACGCTCGACGAGCTATTTGAGGCCCTGACGCTGATTCAGACCAAGAAAATCGGGCGCTTCCCCATCGTGCTGGTCGGCTCGGCCTACTGGAACGGGATGCTCGACTGGATTAAGAATGTGATGCTGAAGGAGGAGCACAACATCTCGGCTGAGGATTTGAACTTGGTGCAAATCGTGGACGACGCCAGCGAGGCGGTGAAAATCATCGACGACTTCTACCACAAGTATTCGTTGTCGCCGAACTTCTAAAATCGCTGGTTTTCGCGGATTAACCGTAATTTCATTGATTTTATTTCGGCTGAAAATCAAAAGGAGCCGTTCCGTAAGGAGCGGCTTCTTTATTTTGTGGCAATGAGCGTGAGCGAACAACCAGCGGAAGAATACGATTACCTGATTATCGGTGGCGGCGCGGCGGGGCTGAGTCTGGCGTATCACATGGCGCAGGAACCGCGGCTGGCGGACAAGCGGGTGCTGCTGCTGGAGCCGGAAGCCAAGACGCAGAACGACCGCACCTGGTCATTCTGGGCGGATGAGCCGTCGCCGTTTGACGGCATTGTAGTGGGGGAGTGGCGGCAAATTGCTTTCCGCAGCCCCGGTTTCGAGCGCGTTTTCGACCTGGGGCGCTACCGGTACAAGACTATCCGGGGAGTTGATTACTACCGGTTTGTACAAGCCGCGCTGGCGGCCCGGCCGCAGCAGTTTAGGGTGCTACGTGGGGTAGTGTCGGAGTTGGTGAAGGAAGGCGACAGGGTGACTGCTCGCAGCACCGCCGGGGATTTTCGGGCCCGCTACGCCTTCGATAGCCGCCCGCCCCGCATCCAGCCGCGACCGGATAAATACCACTACCAGGTGCAGCACTTTGTGGGTTGGGAAGTAGAAACCGATATTGATGTTTTCAACCCCGAGGTAGCGGAGTTTATGGACTTTCGGGGTGAGCAGCAACAGGAAGCGCGGTTTATCTACGTGCTGCCTTTCTCGCGGCGCAAGGCGCTGGTTGAATACACCTTGTTCTCGGGTGCGCCGTTGGAAAAGAGTGAGTATGAAGCCGCTTTGCGGGAGTATTTGAGCACTACGCTCGGCTTGCAGGATTACCGGATTACGGACGAAGAAGTCGGGGCCATTCCCATGACTGACCATCCGCTGCCGGCGCAAACCGGGCCGAATATCGTCAACATCGGCACGCGGGGCGGGCGGGCCAAGGCCAGCACCGGCTACGCGTTTAAGCGCATTCAGCAGCAGTCGGCGCGGCTGGCGGCGGCGCTGGCAGCTACCGGCCAACTGCCCGAGGATGTGACAGGGGATAAATGGCAATTCCGGCTATTCGACACATTGCTGCTGGATATCATGCAGCGGCGGGGCGAAACTACACGGGACATTTTCGCCCAGCTTTTTGCCAATAACCCGGTGGAGCGCATCTTCCGGTTCCTGGATGAGCGCACGTCGTGGGTTGATAACCTACGAATTATGAACTCAGTGCCGGCCGGGCCGTTCATGCGCTCCATCTGGCAGGTGCTACGCGGGCGGCCGGGGCGCCGCCTCTAGCACGGCGCGGGCTTCGCGCACGCTGGCGGCGGAAATGGGGCGAAGCGTAGGCGTATCCTCGGCCAGATTGAAGAGGAAGCCAGTTGTTTCCGTCAAGCTGTCAATGTCATGCGTGCTACAGAGCACGGTTTTGCCCTCGCGCTGCACCCAGCCGTGGATGAGGTCGAACACGCGGCGGCGGTAGTACACGTCGAGCTGCTGGGTGGGCTCGTCGAGCAGGTATAGGGCCGCATCGTGCAGGCTGAGCTGGGCCAGCCACACCAGCTGCTGCTCGCCGCCGGAGAGCTGCGTGAAGTCGCGGGCGGCTAGGTGCGGGGCGCCTACGGCCACCAAGGCGGCGTCGGCACGTGCATAATCATCAGGCGCATAAGCGCTGAGCATGCTGTGATGGCGGTAGCGGCCCATCAGCACCAACTCGCGCACGGTGATGGAAAAGTCGATGGCGCCGCGCTGCGGCAGGTAGCCCAAGTGGCCGCTGCTGGCGGGGCGGCGTAGCGTGCGCAGCTCCTGCCCGGCCAGCTGAATACTACCCTGGTAGGGCAGTTGGCCGGTGAGGACGCGGAATAGGGTCGTCTTACCCTGGCCATTGTGGCCTAGGACGGCGACGAAAGCCGGCCCGGGCAGGCACAAAAAAAGGTTGCGGAGCAATACCCGATTTGGGTAGCCCGCAACCAGATTTTCAATGTTTAGTGCTTGGTGCTTGGTGCTTAGTGCCTGGTGCATTACTTATTTAAGCTAACGCCTGCTAACTAAGCACCATGCGCTGACGGACAAGCGCCAAAAAACCTTAATACTCGTCCTCGTTGAACATGAAGTCCTCTTTGGTCGGATAGTCGGGCCAAACCTCCTCGATGTTTTCGTAGGGCTGGCCGTCGTCTTCCAGGGCTTGCAGGTTTTCCACCACTTCCATGGGGGCCCCCGAGCGGATGGAGAAGTCAATCAGTTCGTCTTTGGTGGCGGGCCAGGGGGCATCTTCCAGGTAGGAAGCGAGTTCGAGAGTCCAGTACATAGTAAACGGGTAAAAAAAGGTTGGCGAAGATAAGCGTTTCTGGCGCACAATCCCCGGGTGGGAAAAGCTTGGAAGCGACAACGTAAACCGCCGTCGAAAGTTAGCTGCCGGCCTGGGCCTGCTGGCTAAAGATAACAATGAGGTCGTTTTTGGTGCGGATTTTCCGCTCGAAGGAGCGGACTTTGGTTTGCAGCATCTGCCGGAACGAGTCGTTGGCCGGGCTGGAGCTGAGCTTGTCGAGATTGTCCTGCACCACGGCCAGCTCCTGGTGGTCGGTTTTGAGCAGCTCGCGCAGGGTTTCGGCCCGGAAGCGGGCGCGCTCGGCCGGCGTGCCGGCGGGCTCGCCGCCGGGCAGCTTGCGCAAGTAGTATTCCAGGGCACTGAGCTCGAATACTTTGTCGCAGGCCACCATGAAGCGGTGCCAGATACGGTCGGATTCCTCGCCGCGCACGGTGCCAACCTGTTTCCACTCGGCCTGCAGGTTTTTGGCCTGCTGGATGGCCTCGTTGGGCGGCACTTCCATCAGGGCCTCGGCGCGCTCGGCCAAGCGGCGCTTGCGGGCCAGCAGCTCCTCGGGGCCGGCGGCGCCGCTGGCGGTAGCGCCGGTGGCCTGCTGCGTCTGGATGTGGACCTTGAGGCGCTCGAAGAAGTAGTTGTTGGCGGCACGGAAGCGCGTCCAGAGTTCGGCGGCCTGCTTTTTGGGCAAGGTGCCATTCACTTCGCGCCAAGCCTGTTGCAATAGCTTGAGCTGCTTGGAGGCCGTCTCGAACTGCGTGGATTCCTTGAGCTTTTCGGCCTGGTTGATAAGGTCGCGGTACCGCATGATGGTGCGGCCGGCCATAGCTTTTTTATCAGCCTGGAAGGCTTTGCGGCGGTCGAAAAACACCTGGATAGCCGCCTGGAAGCGGGTTTCCAGCTGCTCGTTGAGCTCCTTGCTCACGGGGCCGGTTTTGAGCCAGCCCTGGCGCAGGTCTTTCACTACTTCGCTGGCCGACACCCATTCCACGCTGTCGCGCAGGGCCTCGGCCTGGGCAATGAAGTCTTGCTTGGCGGCGAGGTTTTTCTCGCGGTTTTGCTGGATGGTGACGCTCAAGCCTTCTTCGGCCTGGGAGATGCGCTGGTGCAGGCCGGCGAAATCGCCGAGGCCTTCGAAAGTCAGCAGCTGCTCCTTGAGGTGGATGGCCTTCATCAGGAAGGAGCCGCCGTTTTCGGCAGTGGCCATATTCGCCAGCGTCTCTTCGACTTTGGCGCGCATAAGAGTATCAAAACGTTGGGCGAAATAGAGGAGGGCGGCATCGGCCGTCTTCTTCACCACACCAATCTGGCGGGCCGCCTGGCCTAATACCGGGCGCAGCCAAACGCCATCGTTTTCCACGTAGCCGTAGCGTCGAGCTTCAGCCAGCAAGTGGTCGGTTGGTTCCATAAATCAAACTCGGGAATAGAAGGGCAGAAAGTGTGTTGGGGGTAGCGCGTGGTGCGGGAAGGAATTACAAGTTTACGCGAAAAAATCAGGGAATCCGCTTTTTGCAGACTGATTGATTAATCCGGCGAATGGGCAAGGTAGGGCCGCGCGCCGAATGTGCGCAAGTGTTGCGTGCCGTATTTCGGTGAAATGTCTGATTGGCAAAGCAGAATGAGCGAGCGGCGCGGCGAAGGCAATCGACGCTGAGTAAGCTCTACGTGGCAAAATGTTGAGGCGTTTTAGAAAATCGTTTGCACTTTTCCTGTCATTCCGGGCGCCGTGAAGAGCCTGCTTAGGGCTGAACGGCCAGCGGCTAGCCGGCTTGTCTGCGCGGGAGCAGGTCCTTCGCTACATTCAGCGTAGTAGTTTTTACCCTGCTTCATTCGGCCAGCCGCCTAAATCAAGGTAGCTTTGTTACTCTAACACTGCCACCCTTTCACCCGTTTTTTCCATGTCGGACCAGCCTACGATTATCTTCAGCATGGCCGGGGTAAGCAAGATTTACCCGCCGCAGAAGCAAGTTCTCAAAAACATTTACCTCTCGTTTTTCTACGGCGCCAAAATCGGCGTGCTCGGCCTCAACGGCTCGGGCAAGTCGAGTTTGCTGAAAATCATTGCCGGGGTTGACAAGCAGTTTCAGGGCGAAGTGGTGTGGTCGCCGGGCTACTCGGTGGGCTACCTGGAGCAGGAGCCGCAGCTCGACCCCACCAAAACCGTGCGCGAAGTGGTGGAGGAAGGCGTGGCCGAAACCGTGCGGCTGCTCAAGGAGTTCGATGAAATCAACGAAGCCTTTGGGGCCGAGGATGCCGACTTCGACAAGCTGCTGGAGCGCCAGGGCACTGTGCAGGAGCGCCTCGACCAGCTCGACGCCTGGAACCTCGACAACAAGCTGGAGCGCGCCATGGACGCCCTGCGCACCCCGCCGGAGGATGCCATCATCGGCAACCTCTCGGGCGGCGAGAAGCGCCGGGTGGCGCTGTGCCGCCTGCTTCTACAGGAGCCCGATGTGCTGCTGCTCGACGAACCGACCAACCACTTGGACGCCGAAAGCGTGCTCTGGCTGGAGCAGTACCTGCAGCAGTACAAAGGCACCGTGATTGCCGTAACCCACGACCGTTACTTCCTGGACAACGTGGCGGGCTGGATTCTGGAGCTGGACCGCGGCTCGGGCATTCCGTGGAAGGGCAACTACAGCAGCTGGCTCGACCAGAAAACCACCCGCCTGGCGCAGGAGGAAAACACCGAAAGCAAGCGCATGAAGACGCTGCAGCGCGAGCTGGAGTGGGTACGGATGTCGCCCAAAGCCCGCCAGAGCAAGGGCAAGGCCCGCCTGGCCAACTACGACAAGCTGGCCAGCGAGGAAGCCAAGGACAAGGAGCAGAAGCTGGAGCTGTTCATTCCCGACGGCCCGCGCCTGGGCGCGCAGGTGATTGAGGCCGAGGGCTTGCGTAAGGCATTTGGTGACAAGCTGCTGTTTGAAAACCTGAGCTTCTCGCTGCCGCAGGGTGGCATTGTGGGTATCATCGGGCCGAACGGGGCGGGCAAGACGACGCTCTTCCGCATGATAACCGACCAGATGCAGCCCGACGCGGGCACCTTCGAAGTGGGGCCGACGGTGCAGACGGCCTACATCGACCAGCAGCACGACTCGCTGGACCCTAATAAGTCGGTGTTTGAAACCATCACGGGCGGCACCGAAACCATGCTGCTGGCCGGCCGCCCGGTAAACTCGCGGGCCTACGTGAGCAAGTTCAACTTCGGCGGCGGCGACCAGGAGAAGAAGGTGGCGATGCTGAGCGGTGGGGAGAAAAACCGCGTCCACCTGGCCATGACGCTCAAGCAGGGCGCCAACCTGCTGCTGCTCGATGAGCCCACCAACGACCTGGACGTAAATGCCATCCGGGCGCTGGAGGACGCGCTGGAGAACTTCGCCGGCTGCGCCGTTATCATCAGCCACGACCGCTGGTTCCTGGACCGGCTGGCGACGCACATCCTGGCCTTCGAGGGCGACTCGGAGGTGGTGTGGTTCGAGGGCAATTTCACCGATTACGAGGAGGCCAAGAAGAAGCGCCTCGGCGACGTGGAGCCGAAGCGCGTGCGGTATAAAAAGCTGGGGTAGTACCCCAACTGCGCAGTTGTTTCAATCAAAACAAGCCGCCGGAGCGTACCTCCGGCGGCTTGTGGCTTTCACTGATTATGTCCGTTCCTGCCCTCATTCGTCCGCTCATCCGGCCCTTCGCCGAGTTTTTCCGGCGCGAGGCGGCGGGCGGCATCGTGCTGCTGGCGAGTGCAGCGCTGGCCCTGCTGCTGGCCAACACCAGCTGGGGGCCGGCGCGCTACTTCCCGGCGGTGTGGAATGAGCACCTGCGCATTGCGCTGGGCAGCGTGGTGCTGGACGAAAGCCTGCTGCATTGGATAAACGACGGGCTGATGACCGTGTTTTTCCTCATCGTGGGTCTGGAAATCAAGCGGGAGGTGCTGGAAGGCGAGCTGTCGAGCCTGCGGCAGGCGGCGCTGCCGGTGGCGGGGGCGCTGGGCGGCATGGTGCTGCCAGCGCTGCTCTATGCGCTGTTTAACCACGGCACGGCCACAGCCGACGGCTGGGGCATCCCGATGGCCACCGACATTGCCTTTGCGCTGGCGGTGCTGCAGCTGCTGGGGCCGCGGGTACCGCTGGGGCTCAAGGTATTTCTGACGGCGCTGGCCATTGTCGATGATTTGGGGGCGGTGCTGGTTATTGCCGGGTTTTACACCCAGGAGCTGCATCTGGACTACCTCTACCTGGCGCTAGGTACCTGGGCCGTGCTGTTGGCATTGAACTGGCTGGGAGCGCGCAGCCTGGTGCTGTACCTGCCGCTGGGACTAGTGCTGTGGTATTTCATGCTCGAATCGGGGATTCATGCCACGCTGGCCGGGGTGCTGCTGGCGGTGGCTATTCCATCGCGCACGCCGCACAGCCGGCCGGCGCTGCTGGATTTGATTGATACACGCTTACGGCTGCTGACGCACGAGGTGCACGGCGCCGATGCCGACCCGCGCACCATCAGCGAAGAGCTGGAGGAATTGTCGGCGGCCATCAGCTCGCCGGCGCAGAAGCTGGAGGAGCGGCTGCACTCGCTGGTGGCGTTTGGCATTGTGCCGCTGTTCGCCTTTGCTAATACCAGCCTGCAGCTCGATGGCGGCGTATTTCGGGAGTTGAACTCCCCGCTGGCGCTGGGCATAGCGGCGGGCCTGCTGCTGGGCAAGCCACTGGGCATCGTGGGTTTGAGCTGGGTGGTGGTGCGGCTGGGCTGGGCCACGCTGCCGCCGGGCGTGAGCTGGCGGCAGCTGTGGGGTGCGGGCGTGCTGGGCGGCATCGGGTTCACCATGTCGCTGTTTGTGACATTGCTGGCGCTGGGCGAGCACTCGGCGGGCGAGGCGGTGGCCAAACTGGCTATTCTGCTGACTTCGCTGCTGGCGGGCACGCTGGGGTACTGGCTGTTGCGGAGTAGCCCGGGTGATAACCAATAGCTATTGGCGGGTAATAGCTTATTCGACCACCACCCGGCGCACGACCGGGGCCTGCCCGGCTACCTGCACCGTCAGCAGGTAGGTGCCCGCGGCCAGAGCCTGCGTATCCAGCTCACCGTGGCGACCCGCGAAGCTCTGCCGGGCCAGGCGTTGGCCCAGCATATTATGCAGCGTGAGGGTGGCGGCGGCCGCCGGGGCGGCCAGCGTGACGCGCAAGGCGGTGCCGGCACCTACCGGGTTGGGAGCGACGGTGAACGCAGGGCTTGCCGCCGGCGCCGTAGCCAGCGGCGCGCAGGTAGCCAGCAGTGCAAAGCTGCCCGTTTCGCTGCCATAGCCCGACACGAATACCAGATACGTTGCTCCTGCTACGGCATTGAAATTAACCGAGGCCGGCTGGCTGCAGCCGTTGGCCCGGGTATCGTCGTTGCCCACCACGCAGGTGTAAGGCCCGCCGCACGGCCCCTGGTACACAAACAGCTTGGAGTCGTAGGTGGTGACTGCATCACACATCGTGATGTTGACCGCGCCGCCCGCCGTGCGCAGGGCGTAGAATACACCGCCGCCGTCCACGCTCACATCGCAGAAGGCGGTTGGGTCGCCGGTGGCGGTGGAATTTTCGGTGTTGCCCGTCACGCGGACGCCGCAGGTCAGGGGCAGGGCATTCGCGCACAAGTCATTGGCCGGAGTGGGGTAGAGCGTGCGGAAGGCGACAGCAGTGGGGGCTGAAACCGCGCCGGCAGCGCAGGTGCTCGTCACGTACACCGTGTAGCTGGTGCCGGGCAGCAGGCCCGTGAGCAGGGCCGGGGAGGCCGTTAGGGTTTGGGTGGTGGTGGCGGGCACCGTGCGGACGGTGTAGCTTGTGGCTCCGGCTACGCCCACAAAGTTGACGGTCGCCGAAGTCGTCGTGCGGTCAGAAACGGTAACTTCGGAAGGAGTCAGGCACAGGGGCGGTGCCGTCGTCGTAAAGCTGGTTGTGGCGGCCACTGAGCTGCCGCTGCCGCAGCTGCTTTGCACCTGCACCGTGTAGGCCGTGCCGGGCGTCAGCCCGGTCAGGGTCACGGGTGCGGCGCTCACGGTCTGGCTGGTGCTGGCGGGCGTAGTAGTCACCACGTACTGGGTGGCTCCCGGGCTGGGCGTAAACTGTACGCGGGCGCTGGTGTTGGTAATGGTGTTCACCGTCAGGCCAGCCACCGGCGCACACGGAGCCGGGCTGCTGATAGTAAAGTCGTTGTCCGAAATGTCGAAAAAGTAGTTGTCGGCGGCTTCCACCATGATGCGAGCCTGGCTGGTGTTCACGGTGGGTATTGTTACAGCGGCTGTGCCGTTGTTGGGCACACTCAATGCCAGAATAGTAGGGTAGGTATAGCCGCCGTCGGTGCTGAGGCGGATGTTCACGCGGGCGCAGTTCACGCCGTTGGCAGTGGTGCCGGCCACCGCCCAGGTAACGGTGCGGGAGCTACCGCCGGTCCAGGTCAGGCTGGTGTTGGGGGCCGTGACGCGGAAGGGGCCGGCGGCGCTGGTCACGCGCAGCTTCAGCGAGTCGCTACTCGTGATGCCGCCAACGACCCCGGCCGGGCCCGCGTGCAGGTCGCGGGCCGTGCATTTAAAGGTCAGCTGGCGCGTCACCAGCGGCAGCTGCTCGGCTAAATCAAAAGTACCGGTTACGATGCGGCCGAGGGCGGGGAAGTAGCGCGTGGACGAAGTGCCGGGGGGCAGCGAGCGAAACAGCGGCCGGTTTACGTTGGCTACCTGGGGGTCAGTGAGGGCGGCGGGCGTGCCCAAGTCCTGCTCTTCCCAGCTGTAGGTCAGGGCGTCGTTCTCCAGGTCCAGGCCGCTGGCCGTTAGCTTGAAAGGCGTATTGATGGGCAGCGTCAGGCCGCCGGCCGGAATGCTGACCACGGGCGGCGTGTTACCGGTGGCTGCTACGGTTGCGCAACTGGTGCCGCCAATGAAATTACGCATCTGCTCGTAGTTGCCCACGTTGAAAAAGGCATCTGAAAAACTTTGTAAGTTGTCGCTGCCGCACAGGCCACTGTACGACATAAGACTGGTGCCGGACCCCGGCTCCCAGGCAGTCAGGGGGCTGTGGTTGCCGCCGCAGCTAGGCAGGTTGTTGCTGTTGAAAATGTGGCCCGCGCCAAACTGGTGCCCCATCTCGTGGCACACGTACTTCACGCTGAAAAAGTCGCCGATGGGGTCTGTCAGGCAGGTGGCACCATTTGCCTTGGCACCGGCCTGACACACCGAGCGCAAGTAGCCGAGCCCGCCCCCATTCCGGCCGCCAAATACGTGCCCTGAGTCGTAGTTGGCCGAGCCAATGAGGTTGTCAGTAGTCGTCTGGTTTTCTGCCACCATGAGCACCGTGTTGCCGTCCGTGTAGGGGTCGGTGGCGGGATTGGTAAAAACCAGCCGGTCATTATTGGCCACTAGCATAAAGCGCACGGCCAGCTCCGTTTCAAATACGCCGCTGATGCGGTTGACGCTCGTCACGATGGCGGCCAGTCCCAGCGGCACCGTTCCGCCGTGAAACTGCGTGTATTCGCCGGTGGCCGCCACTGCCAGTCGGTATGTGCGCACCACGCCCCCGCTGCCGAGGGCGGCCGGGCCACCACCCCCAGCCGGCGCCGCAGCGGCTGGCGCCGAAGGCCCGGCTCCGGCCTTGACCCCGGTCAGGGGTTCGTGGCAAGCCACGCTGGGCCAGGCCTCGGGCCGTGCATCGCGGGCAAAAAAGCTGAGGTAGTGGCGGGTGTCGCCGCGTTGGGCGGGGTCGATATACACGGTGCCCGTAGCGGCCGACAGCACCTGGGCGTGCAGCCCGTGGGGCGTCAGGTCGAGGCGCAGGGTGGCCGTGGCGTCGTCGAGGCCCCGGCCAGCGTAGGTTTTGATGTCGGGGTAGCGGGCGGCCAGGGCCGGGGCCATCACGGCGGTTTCGCGCAGGGCGAAGCGGGCGCTACGGCCGTCGGGCAGGGGCAGGCTGAGCACCAGCGGGGCGGTGCCCGGCTGGCTCTCCGGCGGGGCGGTGGCCAGCACCGCGCGGGCGTCGGCCAGGTCCAGGCTCAAGGGCCGGGCGTGGGTCAGGGCGGCTTGTAAGGGCGAGGCCGGAATCCGGGCATCCCGGAGCAGGGCTGCTGGGTGGTGCTGAGCCAGCGCCGGCGTCAGCGAAACCAGGGTTATGCCGGCGGCAATCAGGAATTTTGCAGTGGCTAAGTAAGCGTTTTTCAAGGCGTAAGAGGATTGGTGAGAAAGTCGAAGGTAAGCAAAAATGGCGCCGGTTACTGGGGCGGCTATTCTCACGGGTTCCGGGGGGGGGCACTACCTCGGCCTTGAGGCCAAAACCGGAGCTGCGGCGGCTCCTGCTTTGGCAGTCAAAATAGTAAAAGCTGTTATTTTACTACCACTCGGCGCACGGCGGGGGCTTGCCCGGCCACCTGCACCGTGAGCAGGTAGGTGCCGGCAGCCAAACCGGCGGTGCTTAGCTCCGCGCTGCTGCCGGCAAATAGCAGTTGCCGCAACTGCTGGCCCAGCACGTTGCCAAGCGTAGCGGTAGCTGCTGCCACCGGCACGGGCAGCGTCACCCGGAATGCCGTCCCGTCGCCCACCGGGTTAGGCCACACCTGGAAGGCCGGGCGGGCCGCCGCAGCCGTAGCCGAAGGAGCGGCGCAGGTAGCCAATAGCTCAAAATTGCCCGTCGAGCCATTGTAGCCCGACACAAACACCAGATACGTCACGCCGTTGGTGCTGGGGAAAGAAACGGTTGAGCTAACCCCGCAGCTGGGGTCATCATCGTTGCCATCCACGCAGGTATAGGGGCCGCCGCAGCTGCCCTGGTACACCAGGAGCTTGGAATCATAGTCGGTAGCGCCGCAGGTGCTGATGGTGAGTACCCCGCCATTGCCGACGATGGTGTAGAACACGCCGCCGCCGTCCACGCTGGTGCTGCAGAAGGTGGCGGGGTCGCCGGTGTCGGTAACGCTTTCCGTGGTGCCATTCACGCGCACGCCGCAGGTCAGCGGCAGGGCATTGGCACAAAGGTCGTTGACG
This sequence comes from Hymenobacter aranciens, assembly GCF_030580865.1. Lineage (GTDB taxonomy): Bacteria > Bacteroidota > Bacteroidia > Cytophagales > Hymenobacteraceae > Hymenobacter > Hymenobacter aranciens. The sequence continues at coordinate 171,957 of NZ_JAUQSY010000001.1, forward strand.
GGCGGCGGAGCCACGGTGCGGAAGCTAAGGGTAGCGGCCGCCGAAGTGGCGCCGGCCGCGCAATTGCCCGTCACGCGCACCACGTAGGTGGTGCCGGGTTGCAGGCCCGTCAGATTCACCGGCCCGGCCGTTACGGTCTGGGTGGTTGAGGCGGGCACCGTCGTCACCACGTAGCTGCTGGCCGAGGCCGAGCCCACAAAATTCAGCGTGGCCGAGGTCTGGGTAAGGTTGCTCACGGCCAGCTCCGAAGGGCCGCTGCACAGCGGGGGTGCGGTGGTGGTGAAGGAACCCGTAGCCGCTACCGAGGTGCTGCCGCCGCCGCAGTCGGCCACGAGGCTGAGGGCGTAGCTGGTGCCGGGCTGCAGGCCCGTCAGGGCGATGGGCGAAGCCGTTACGGTCTGGGTAGTAGTGGCAGGGGTGGTGTTCAGCACGTAGCGGGTGGCGCCGGCAGCGGGCACGAAATTCACCGTGGCCCCCGTGTTGGTGATGTTACTCGTTAGCAGCATGACGGGCGGCGTGCACACGCTGGGGCTGCTGATGGTGAAGTTCTGGTCGGAGATGTCGAAGAAGTAGTTGTCGGCGGCTTCCACCAGCAGGCGGGCCGTGGTAGTATTCACGCTGGGCAAAGTGACGGTAGCCGTGCCGCTATTGGGTACGCTCAGGGCCAGCGCGGTGGGGTAGTTGTAGCCGCCGTCGGTGCTGAGGCGGATGTTCACGCGGGCGCAGTTCACGCCGTTGGCGGTGGTGCCGGCCACCGCCCAGGTAACGGTTTGGGTGCTGCCGCCGGGCCAGTTCAGGGCCGTGTTGGGGCTCGTCACCACAAAGGGGCCGGCGGCACTGGTCACGCGCAGCTTCACCGAGTCGCTGCTCATCACGCCGCCGATGGAGCCGGCCGGGCCGCGGTGCTCGTCGCGGGCGGTGCATTTGAAGGTCAGCTGGCGCGTGACCATGGGCAGCCGCTCGCCCAGGGTGCGGGTGTTGTTCACCACGTCGGGCAGCTGCGGGAAGTAGCGCGTGGCCGAGCGCTGCGGCACGAAGGAGCGGAACAGCGGCACGTTGTCGCCCGCCACCTGGGTGGCCGTGGGCGAGCCCTGGGTGCCCAGGTCCAGCTCTTCCCAACTGTAGGTGAGCGAGTCGCCTTCGGCATCGACGCCGGTAGCCGTCAGCTTGAAAGGTGTGTTGATGGGTAGCACCAGGCCGCTGGCGGGGGCGCTTACCAGCGGCGGCGTGTTGGCGGTGGGCGTGGTCACGGCGCAGGTGGTGGTCACGATGAAAGCGCGCATCTCCTCGTAATTCCCCACGTGAAACTGGGCGTCGGAGTGCGGCGCGATGTCATTCGTCGCGCCGCAGATGCCGGCGTAGGCCATAATGCTGGTGCCCGAGCCGGGCTCCCAGGCGCGGTCGCCGCTGCGGTTGCCGGCGCAGGCGCCGTCGTCGCCGTTGAAGGGGTGGCTGCCGCTGAACTGGTGGCCCATCTCGTGGGCCACGTAGTCGATGTCGAACGAGTCGCCCACCGGCGAGCTGCTGCCGGTCACGCCGCTGGCTTTGTCGGGGCCGCACACCACGGCGTAGCCCGCCACCCCGCCGCCGCCGGTGCTGAATACGTGGCCGATATCATAATTAGCCGGCCCGATAATGGCGTCTACGTTGGTCTGGTTTTCGCCCAGCATGTCGCCACCGTCGTTGTTGGTGTAGGGGTCGGTGTTGCCGTTGAGGTAAATGAGCTGGTCGTTGTTGGACACCAGCACCAGGCGCACGGCCAGCTCCTTTTCATACACGCCCACCACGCGGTTCACGCTGGTCACGATGGCCGCCTGCGTCAGCGCCACCGTGCCGCCGTGAAAGGCCGCATACTCGCCCGTGGCCGCTACCGCCAGCCGGTAGGTGCGCAGCAAGCTGCCGCTGCTGATGGCCAGCGGCCCGCCGCCGTGGCCCAGTTGCGTTTGCCGCTGTCGGGCCATCTTCGCCAAATCGGCCTTGTCGGGCCTGAAAGCGCAGATGACTTCCGGGCCGCCCGTCCGGCGCATATCGCGCTTAGAAAAGCTGAGGTAGTGCCGGGTATCGCCGCGCCGGGCGGGGTCGATGTAGATGGTGCCCGTGGTGGGCGAGAGGATTTGCGCGTGAAACCCGGCCGGGGTCACGTCCAGCCGCACCGTGGCCGTGGCATCGTCGAGACCGTAGCCGGCGTAGGTTTTTATCTCTGGAAACTTCGCCGCCAGGGCGGGCGCCATCACGGCGGTTGCGCGCAGGGCGAAGCGGGCGTTGCGGCCGTCGGGCAGGGGCAGGCTGAGCACCAAAGGGTCCGCGCTGGCCTGGCCCTCGGCCGGGGCGGTAGCCAGCGTGGCGCGGGCTGCGTTCAGGTCCAGCACCAGGGGCCGGGCGTGCGTGAGGGCGGCGGCCAGGGGCGAGTCGCCGGTCGCTTCGTCGCGGAGTAGTGCGGGAGCGGCTTGCGGCTGTTGGGCGATGACGTGACCCAGGCCCAGCAGACTAAAAGCCATGCCGCCGAGCAGGCGGCGGGCAGCAGAAGCGTAGGAGTGTGGCAAGAAATGAAGGGCTTAGCGGAGGTGGAAACCAAATGTAAGCACCCGCGGCCCTTTGCTTCATGAAGACGGTACTAATTCACGCCCCGCACTTGCATTGGCAGCACGTACACCGCTTCCGAGGCCGTTATAAATAGCATTTTCCGGTCTTTGCCGCCAAAGCACACGTTGGCGGTCCACTTCTCGGGCACGTCAATCTGCTGGATTTTCTGGCCCGCCGGGCTGTACACCGTCACGCCGTTGCCGGTGAGGTACACGTTGCCCTGCGCGTCAATGGTCATGCCATCGGAGCCCTGCCCCACGAACAGCTGCCGCCCGCTCAGCTTGCCGTCGGCCTCAATCTGGTAGCGGTAGGTGCGGCCGGCCTCGATGTCGGCCACGTACAGTGTGCGCCCGTCGGGCGTGCCGATGATGCCGTTAGGCTGCCTGAGCTGGTCGTCCACCACCACGGGCTGGCTGGCACCCTGGGGCAGGTAATACACCTTCTGACCACCGATGGCGGGGTCGGGGGCGCTGCGCGTCCAGTACGGGCGCTGGTAATAAGGGTCAGTGAAGTAGATGGCGCCGGTTTGGGGCTGCACCCACAGGTCGTTGGGGCCATTAAACTGGTGGCCGCCGAGGTCGCGCAGCAGCACGGTCACCTGCTTATCCGGCGCGATGGACCAGAGCTGGCCTTCGGCATCGGCGCAGGCCAAGAGGTTGCCCTGCTTGTCGAAATAGGTGCCGTTTGCACGGCCGGCCTTATCCAGAAACACGCTGAACTGGCCGCTGGTGTCGTACTTCCAGATTTTGTCGTTCGGCTGGTCGGTGAAGAAGACGTTGCCGGCCCGGTCCACGGCCGGGCCTTCGGTGAAGGCAAACTGCCGGGACACGAGCTGCGGGGTGGCGGGGTTGGCCACGAGGCGGGTGGCGGCCGGCGGGCGGGTGGTGCAGGCGGCCAGGGCCAGCAGAGGAAGCGCGTAGTAATTGCGGACGGCGAAGAAGGTCATGGGGGCGAAAGCTAGGGATTTTATTCGGCCATTGGCGGGCTGGGGGGCGCGGGGCCGGCGGTAAGCCCAGCCCGCATACGATAAATAGCGCTGCCGACAGCGCTTTATCAATTTCCGGCGAACGAAAAATCAGCCAAAATCCGTAGCTTGGGCCACATTTCACTGCTACTGGTTAGATATGGGCACACATTCCGCCAATGAGCACGAGCAGCGCGCCGCCGAAGAGCTGCGCAAAGCTCAATTTGTAGAAGAAACGGAAACCTGGCTGCGTACCGACCCGGCCATCAAGGAGTGGCTGCAGCCATTCTACGGCGACGGCTCGTTGTTTCATAGCAACTACGTGCGGGAGCGTAGCCAGTGGGCCGACCTGGGTACGTTCTGGCTGGGCGTGGAGCGTGCCGAGCAGCTGAACCTGCTGGACGAAGCCTACGCCCGGCTGTGGCAGATTCAGCAGAAAAAGCTGTTTAACCTGCACTGCGAGTGGCGCGCCGGCCGCGTGGAACTGCCGGGCATCGCCGTCGAGGCCGACCTGGATGACTGGGGCGACGACATTCAACAGTGCCGGCTGGTGCCGCCCGTCGAGGCCGATGAGCTGGACCTGTACCTGGCTTACCTGACCAGCGACGACTGCACGGATTCCGGCATCTTTCGGGGCGACTTCAGCGGGCACAACTGGCAGAAGTACGACGGCTTCCGGCGCTGGCTGCGGGCCGAAGAAACCGGCGAGGAAGACGAAATGGGCGGGTTCTTCGGTATCATGTCGGGCCTGGTGTGCCCGTACCCGGCCTGGTATGCCTACTACGACCAGCACCGGGGCACAAACTTCTACGTGAGCCTGCCCGACGTGCGCGGCCCCGGCCCGCGCCGCGCCCCAAAATACCTGCGGGACAAGTACCCGGAAATGGCTGCCGCGCAGGCTGCCGCCGAGGCCGGGGATGCTGCTGCCCAGCAAGACCCGGCCCCCGCCGCCTTGTCGGTCCCCGCGCCGCCGCCCGCTACTCCGCCGCTGCCCCGCCTTGATGCCCGTGACCTGGCGCTGACCGAAACCTTGTTTAAGCGCTTCGAAAGCCAGGAGCTGCTGCACTTTATGCGGGCCTGTGAGTACCGCGCCCCCGAAACCGACCGTCTGACCGAGCTGGCCAGCGAGGCCTACGAGGAACTGAAGCACCTGCGCCACCCCACGCCCATCCGGGCCAGCCACGACTGGCGGGAGGCTCTTTGCCGGGCCTATATGGACCAGCGCAAGCAGCAGGTGGCGGCCCTGCTGCCCCAGGTATTTGCCGATTACTGCGCCCGCGAGGCGGCCGGCCAGCCGCACCCGCGCCGGCTGCCGCACCCTCACCGGCCCGTTGCCGACTGATTTTCCCGCTCACTTTCCGCGCGCCCTATGTCGTCCGAAAACGATTATCACCGTCGCAAAGCTGCCGAGGAGCAGCGCCTGGCGCAGCTCGTGCGCGATACCGAGCACGAGTTGCGCACCAACCCCGACTACCAGCCTTACTTCGCCGGCTACGACCCTGCCAGCGTCGAGGGCTTCATTCGGGCCTACGCCCAGCGCAAGGTGCACTACCTGCAAAGCGGGCCCACCATGGTGCGCTGGACTACGCACCAGGCCAGCGAGTTTCGCGAAGAAGCCTACGAGCGGCTGTGGGAAATTCAGCAGAAAAAGCTGTTCGACCTGCAGTGCCAGTGGCGCGCCGGCCGCCTCCGCCTGCCGGGCGTGGACCTGTGCGAGCAGTTTCACGACTTTGGCGAGCACCCCGAGCGCTGCGCCTGGCTGCCGCCCATCACGCCCGATGAGGTGGCGGCCTATCGCGACTATCTGCTGAGCGACGAGTGTGTAGACGTGGGCTACGACCATCGCCTGCGCAGCTACGAGTGGCAGAATTATGAAAATACCTGCTTCGAGGGCCTGAAAGAGGCGACGGGCTACGGCCGCCAGCCGTACCACCCCTGGTACCGCTACTACGATGCCCGCTTCGGCCCCGGCCCGCAGCTGGGCCTGCCCGACGTGCGCGGCCCGCGCCAGGAGTTTTATCTTAACCTGGGGGATAAGGAGGAAACCCCGGCCGCCGAGGGCCCCGCTCCCAGGCCGGACCCCGTGTATGACCGGCGCCCGCACTACGGGCCGTATGCCGAGCTCGAGGACGCCTACACGGCTTTCATGGAGCGCTTCGAGACAATTCCGGAGCTGATGGAGAAGCGCCGGGCATTCGAAAACGTGACCCACTACGGCGTCGATGATGAGCTGATTATGGCCATGGACTTGCTGACGCAGGTGCCCGAGCTGCTGCCCGTGCCCGAAGATGCTCCGGAGTGGCGGCCGGTTATCCTGCAGCTGGCGGCGCAGGTGCGCAAGCAGCTGCTGGCCGAAGCCCTACCTCTGGTGTACGACGACTACCGCCTGCGCCTGGACATGGGCCTGCGCCCCGCGCCGCCCTACCGGTCGTACCGCGACGATGATGACGATGATATTTCGCCCCGGCGCAAGGAATGGCAGGATAAGGACCGCGAAAAAATCCTGCGCGGCCGCGAACGCAACGGCGAGCCGCGGGATTTCAACTACTAAGCCCCCGCCGCATGTCCGACGCCGACGCCGACGACCTCCGGCACCTGCCCTACGACCACCCCTTGCGCAAGGCGGCCCGCCACCGCGAACTGCTGCGCCAGCACGAAGCTACCGTCGCCCGCTACCAAGCCAACCCCGCGGTGTAGAAGTAGCTGCGCCAGTTCTACAACGACGGGGATGGCTTGCTGAAATCCTTTGCCGAGAAACGGTCCGCCAGCCTCCGCAGTGGCCGCTAGATGTATGGGCGGGAGCGGGCCGACGCCCGGGAAATCCGGCGCGAAAGCAAACGCCAGCTACGGGAAATTCAGCAGCTCAAGCTGCGGGAGCTGCAGGCGCGCTGGCCTCCATGGTCACATCCAGCGCATCCAGCGTCATCAGCACCTGTCCGGCCCGCGCCGTTTTGAGAAAGACCGTTACCTCGGCCCCGGCGGGCTTGTACATGAATAGCTGCAACTCGTAGCGCACCGTGGCTGGGGTATCGGTGGGCAGGTCCAGCAGCTGGTGCAGGCCGAAGCGCCACTTGCCTTCCGTTTCCGGGCCGTGGGGCCGCAGCTCGCGCACCAGCTCGCGGCCGAAGGTGAAGTGACAAGTGGGGCCGGCGGGGGGGGGTAGGTGATGGGGAGGCTACAGGTGGGGCAGCGGTGGATGCGAGCATGGATTACAGGAAATAGTGACAAGAGCTTCTATCGTTCGGACAGAAGGCCTTGTTAAAATAAGGCGATTCCAGAATCGCATTTCCAGCCCGATGAACGGTTCGCTTATTGTGGACTAAGCAGGTGTGTTGTGGCTCCCGCGCCACTAGCTCCAGTGTCGTCAGAGTTATTTTGCGGTTGAAATAAGCTGCCTAGGCCGATGGAATATCCCACCTGCAACTGCACAAAGTCGCGCTGTCGACCTTTGGGAAAAATGAAATTAGATACCCGGAAAAACAACTTGTTATTAGGCGAACCGAAGGGGTGGTAGTAAAATAAAGCACCAGGCCGAAGTGCCCATTCAGCACCATTATTTTCAATGTAACGACGGCTCTGCACATTGTGGAGATAAGCTGTAAAGTACAGGTCGGCTCCGAAGTTGCGTTGGCGACGTACTGTCATTAGAAATTCCAGACCATACAGGTTTTGGTAAGTGTTCCGTTCCTGCGCGGTATCAAGCCCCATATTGCCAGCCACCCGGCTGATGGTGCGTGTCCAAGAAGCATTCAGATGATAAGAAACGTGCCGACGGTTGTCAAAAGTGAGGAGGTTGGCGTTTAAGCCGAAACGCAGATAGCTGCGCTGTAACAGGTTGGGACGGTCTATGATGCTGTCGCGTTGCAGGCGCAAGGTGTCAAAGCGAGAGTCTAGCCGTGCCAGGGTTACAAAGGGGCGGGCTGCTGTAAAAAGGCGGAAATTACTATTGGGAAAAAGCGGTTGTTGGTTAAGTGGCAACAGGCTGCTTATTTCTGTTGTTACCAAGCTGTTGTCTTCGTTATTTAATGCAGCTAGCAGGTCTGTGTACAGGGCTACATCTAGCAGGCCGCTAAGTGAGGCACTTGCCGTGAGTCTATGAGACGGTGCTTTGGTAGGCGTCAGTATCCAGCTTTCATTATTCGTGACGAAGCGTCTTCCAGAAGCATGCTCTACGCTAACCAGGTCACTGAAGCTCAAACCGTAGCTTCTGTTCTTGCTGCTGGGGCGCTCATCAGGCACTAGTACGTCAATACCGTCTTGGGGCGCCTTGTTGAGGTCAATTGCTACTTTGCCGTTTGTAAATCGAATAGGCCGTATAGTAATGTATGCGTGTCGGGTGCTGACGCGTGGCCCATCTGGGGCATTTGCGGGTAAATTACTTATCACGGTGTCCTCTTTTGCTAGAGCACTGACTTTTTTCTCAGCACCGACAGCCAGCGCTATTTTGGCCCGCACTTCCTCTAACAGGTTGTTCCGCTCCTGAGTCAAAGCAGCGATTTGAGCTTTGGTGAGCTTTGCTCCGCTTTGAAGCTTCGTCTGAGCATTCGCTGCTGCCAAGGCAGCAACATCCGCCTCTGCTCGAGCTTGGCGAGCTGCCCGGCTATTTTCCCGCGCCTGTTTAACAACGGCTGGGTCGGGAGTGCTCTGTTTGTATAGGCTGTCTTTTAGTAAGTTGCCAATGGCATACACGCGCAATAGCTGCCCATTTTCTAAATGGAATTTCATCTCTTCTAAGCTGAAAAGAGTGTCTTTTACCACCTTGTTATTTGCAACGTTAGTGTAAACCGTATACCGGGGGCCACTAATTAGGGCGATAGTGCCAATATGCGCCTCGTCAGCTTGGGCGTCAGCTTTGCGAGCAGCCTCTTTTCGTAAGCTGTCCAGAAGCTGCTTACGTACGTTCGCAACAGTTGGAGCTTGCCCATAAGAGGACAGCGTAAGCCCAAGAAAGAAAAAAAAAATGTATAAATGCTTCATGGGTTTTAAAAATACCGCCAGAGGAATCATGGCTATTAGAAATGCATTAAGTGTCTGCCACGCCTACATCAGGCGTGCACTACGCTTGATGTAGGCGTAGTGCACGTCTTAACTTACCGTAAGCACCTCGCTCAGCGCGGCCGTTTTAAGCTGGTTGCTGCCTTTATACTTAACTGCGCACCTCCAGCCGGTACGTCCCCGCCGTGAGCGTACCCGGCACCACAAACAGCTGTTCCGAAGGCGCATTCTTCTTCACCCGCTCCACGCGCACCGGGGCGCTGCTGCCGGTGGTTTTCACGAAGAAAAGGCCCTGGTCGAGGTCTGCGGGGTCGTATTTGAGGTTGGTGCCGCGCAGGTGAGCCAGATTGCCTTTGGTAAGGGCGCCGTTCACGGCATCGGTGAGCAGGTCTTCCAGCCTTTCAGGGCGGGGCTCGCTCTGGCTCACAGCCCGCACCAGCACGAAGCTTAGCTCTGTTTCGGCCTGGCGCAGTACCGTGCCGGCACTCAGGCGCAGGTGGCCGCGGTGGCGCTGCGGGTCGAAGGTATCGTTGGCATCGCGCCACACGCCGGTGAGGGCAGGGCGCAGGATAAACAAGTCCGTTACCACGCTCTCGCCGCGCTGGGCCCGGCGAATGGCGGCCATCTTGAACTCCTCGTACATAGCCAGAAACTCGGCCTTGGTGACGGTAGAGCCGGGCCGCACCACGTCGGCGGCCAGGTCTTCGATGGTAGCGGTGTTCGTGATTTGCACCTGCGCCCGCAAGTCGTTGGGGGCGGGCGTCAGCTTGTTATCGATAAGGGAGTAGGAAATATCCATGCGACGAGGAGTAGATGAGAGACGATGCAAAGGTGGTGAATTGAAATACCCCTCCGCATCGGTAATTCTACCTATTCTCAGACACGCGCCAAAAGCCCGTTTTTCTTGGCAAAGCCATATTTAAACCGCGCTTACGGGCAGTTAAGCGCCGCTTATCCCAATTCTATCCAACCTTCGCGCACGGCGTGCAGCACCAGGCCCACCATCGAGCGGGTGTTGGTTTTTTCCAGCAGGTGGCGGCGGTGGGCGTCCACGGTGCGCGTGCTGATACACAGCTGCTCGGCAATTTCCGGGGTCGAGAAGTCCTGGCCGACCCAGTGCAGAATTTCCAGCTCGCGGGGGCTGAGGTGGCTGGGGGGCACGGCCCGGCAGCGGTCGGCCTCGGCGGGCGCGGGCAGGCGGCCGTTGGTCAGGAGCTGCTCCACAGTGGTTACCACCTGCGTGGGCGTGATTTGCCGGGCCAGCAGGGTGCCCGCCGCCATTTTACGCAGCTGCTGCTGCAAAGCCGGGGGCAGGCGGCGGCCGCCCAGCACCAGCAGGCGTTGGCGCGGGCGCTCCTGCCACATTTGCTGCAGCAGCTCGAGCAGGGGCGGGCCGGGCAGGCTCACATCCAGAATGAGCAGCGCCGGCGACAGCGTGCGCAGGCGGGCCGGCAAGGTGTTGGCATTGTCGGTGGTCTGCAAAAACAAATCGGGCCGCCGCTGCTGCAGGGTAGCCAGCAGGCCTTGGCGTTGGAGGGTGGGGGCCGCGGCCACCAGCACCAGAGAGGCAGAAGTTCTCATGGAAACGACAGAAGAAAGGGCGCACAAATACAGGCGGCCTCAATTGCTGACGTGGGGGGGCTGTCGCAAACGAAGACGATACACGGAAGGAGCTGCCAAAGTAGGCAGTCTTTTCGACAATGCAATAGCGAGTTATCGAAAAACCGCAGAAATCAGGAATAAATTATAAAAAAAGCCGCTGCCCCGGGTAGGGCAGCGGCTTTCAGCGGCTTACGGCTGAGCTAGCTGCCTAGCTGCGCCGGTTGCCCCCCATGAAGATGCTCACGTAGTAGAGCAGCGTGGCCAGCGAGCTGATGGCCGCCACCACGTAGGTCATGGCGGCCCACCACAGGGCGTCTTTGGCCATGGTGTGCTCCTGCACGGTCACAATGCCGCGCTTGTCCATCCAGGCCAGGGCCCGGCGCGAGGCGTCGAACTCTACGGGCAGCGTCACAAACGAAAAGATAGTAGTGAGCGAAAACAGCACAATGCCCACGCCCAGCGGAATCAGCGAGGTGCGAATCAGCAGCACACCCGCAATCAGAATCCAGGGCATCCACTTCGACACGGCGCTCAGTGTGGGCACCATGGCCGAGCGGAACTGCAGCATGGAGTAGGCCGTGGCGTGCTGCACGGCGTGGCCGCACTCGTGAGCCGCGATGGCGGCAGCGGCGGCGCTGCGCTCGGCATACACGCCTTCGCTCAGGTTCACGGTTTTGTCGGTCGGGTTGTAGTGGTCGGTCAGCTGGCCGTCGGTGCTGATGATGCGCACGTCGCGGATGCCGTGGTCGGCCAGCATCAGCTCGGCCACCTGGGCGCCGGTGAGGTTGGCCTGCAGCTGCACCTGGGCGTATTCGCGGAACTTGCTGCGCAAGCGCCACTGAATGCCCATGCTGGCGAACATTATCAGGATGATGAGGAGGTACATGGTTGAGAGTTATGAGTTAAGAGTTTTGAATTATGAGTTGAACGTCGAATTATAAGGCCAGTTGGAAAGCAATGCCCCCAATTCAAAACCCATAATTCCTAACTCATAATTTTCTGAATGATGCGCGAGGTACTGTACCCCGGCACCAGCGGCACGGTGAGTACCTGGCCGCCCTTGCCTAACACCAGCTCGTGCCCCACAATTCCGCTGATGGCGTAGTCGTCGCCTTTCACCAGAATGTCGGGCTGCACCAGCGTAATCAGCTCCAGCGGCGTGGGCTCGCCAAACAGCACCACGGCATCCACAAACGAAAGGGATGCCAACACCCGTGAGCGCGACACTTCGTCCTGAATGGGCCGCCCCGGCTTGAGGCAGATCACCGAGGCATCGGTGTTCAAACCCACCACCAGGGCATCGCCCAGGTGCCGCGCTTTCTCCAGGTAGTCAACGTGCCCCAGGTGCAGCAGGTCGAAGCAGCCGTTGGTAAATACGATGCGGCGGCCCTGCGCACGCCACTCGGCCAAGGTGGCAGGAAGCTGGGCGCGGGAAAGGATTTTATCGGCAGTCCACATGGGCAAGAAACTGATTTTGCGGGGAAAAATCGGTTGCTGGGTATTGGGTTTTTGGTGTTGGGGCTCGTACATCACCTAACATCTAACATCTAACATCTAACATCTAACACCTAACACCTTAAGCCTGCGGCGGAATCGGCTGTGCTATCTCGGCCACCAACTCCGCCGTCGGGGCCTTCTTCGCCACGGTCGCCACAAAGCTGATGGCGCCCATCAGGGCAATGAGCAGCGTTTGGGCCCCGTGCACCACCAGCGCAAAGGCAATACCGGCCTCCAGGCTAATGCCGTAAGCCAGCAGCACGCTCTGCACCAGAATGTGAAACGTGCCAATGCCGCCCGACACCGGCGCTGCCATGCCAAAGGTGCCAAAGGTGAGCACCGCCAGCCCGGCCCGCCAGTCGAGCCCCGCCGTTTCGGGAAAGCAGCGGAAAGCCAGGTAGTTCATCAGGTAATATACCAGCCAGGTGAAGGCCGTGTGCAGCAGAAAAACACCCTTTTTCTCCAGCTTGAGCACGCTGAACACGCCGGCCAGCAGGCCCTTCACAAACTTCACCACCTTCGCAAACAGCGCATTTTGCCGCAGCCGCTCCAGGTTGCGAAACAGGGCGTAGAGCGCCGCCAGCCCCAGCACCAGCGCAATAGCGGCCGCAATGAGCAGCGGGGTGCGGTTGCGGGCCATAGCGTCGTAGTTGCCGCCCAGCAGCTTCTCTACCACCAGGCCCCAGAAACGGTTAAAGTCGATGGCCAGCACGGTGCCCAGCAGGCCCGCCAGCACCAGCACGTCAATCACGCGCTCCGCCACCACCGTGCCCAGGGCCACATCCACCGGGATTTTGTTGCTGCGCCACAGCACCGAGCAGCGAATAACCTCGCCCATGCGGGGCAGCACCACGTTGGCCAGGTTGCCCACCATCATGGCGTGGTACACCTGCCAGAACGAGGCCGTGCGGCCGGCGGCCGTCAGCTGCATCTGCCAGCGGTAGGCCCGGCTGAAGTAGCCCAGCACCGACAGCGCCATCGTCAGTATCAGCCAGGAGTAGTTGGCCGTGACAATGTAGTGCTTGATGCTGCTCAGGTCCTGCCCGCGCAGGGCATACACCATCAGGGCGGCCGAAATGGCCAGCAGCAGCACGTATTTCAGGGTGTTAGTCAGTTTTTTCAAGTCAGCTAGTAGCTAATAGCGGTTAGCCGTTAGCTTTCAGTCTGCTGCCTCCCAGAAGCTAACAGCTAACAGCTACAGGCCAACAGCTTACGAAATCCGGTTGTGCTCGTCGGGAAAGATAATGGTGGGCTGATGCGCCCGGGCCTCGGCAAAGTCAACCAGACCGTAGGAAATGATGATGACGATGTCACCCACAGCCGCCTTGCGGGCCGCCGGGCCGTTCAGGCAAATCATGCCCGAGCCCCGCTCGCCCCGAATGGCATAGGTTTCGAGCCGCTCGCCGTTGTTGACGTTCACCACCGTAACCTTCTCGTTTTCCACCATGTTGGCGGCGTCCAGCAAGTCTTCGTCGATGGTGATGCTGCCCACGTAGTGCAGCTCGGCCTGCGTCACGCGGGCCCGATGAATCTTCGATTTGAGAACCTCAATGTGCATAGTGGGACAAAGGTAAGGAGGGTAGGAGGGTGTGAGGGTAGGAGGTGATTGGAACCGATAAACTCCCATTGCAATTCTTTTGGTGCCCTCTTACCCTCCTACCTCCATACCCTCTTACCCTAAACTCACTATCACGTTGTCAATCAGCCGCACGGCACCCAGGTGCACGGCCAGGCACAGCACTACGGCCCGGCCCGGCGCGTAGTCGGTCAGCGGCTGCAGGGTCTGGGCGTCGGCTACCTCGAAGTATTCGGGGGTGAAGCGGGGTTCCCGGGCCAGCGTGGCCAGGGCCCCGGCCTGCACCTGGGCGGGCGGCATCCCCTGCCGCACCTGCTCAGCAGCCTGTGCCAGGGCCTGGTACAGTTGCGGAGCCACGGCGCGCTCCTCGGGCGTGAGGCGGCGGTTGCGCGACGACATGGCCAGCCCATCAGCCTCGCGGATGGTGGGGTAGGCCACGATTTCGAGGTCGAACGACAAATCGGCTACCAGCTGCTTAACCACGGCCACCTGCTGCCAGTCCTTCTGCCCGAAATACGCCCGGTGCGGCCGCACCAGATGAAATAATTTGCTTACCACCGTGGCCACGCCGTTGAAATGGCCGGGCCGGTGGGCGCCCTCCATCACGCTTTCCAGGGCGCCGAAATTAAATTTCAGCACCGCCGGCTGGGGGTACATTTCCTCCACCGAGGGCAGAAACAGGGCCGTGCAGCCGGCCGAGCGGAGCAGGTCGGCGTCGGTCTCCGGCAGGCGCGGGTAGAGCCGGAAATCCTCGGGGTTGTTGAACTGCGTCGGGTTGACGAAGATGCTGGCTATGACGACGTCACAATCGTTTGCAGCGGCCCGTACCAGCTGCAGGTGGCCATCGTGCAGGGCGCCCATAGTGGGCACAAAACCAATGCGCTGGCCAGCCCGGCGGGCCGTTTCGGCATAGGCCAGCAGGCCGGCCGCCGTGGTGAATAAATCCATGGAAGAAGTCAATTTGGAACGCGTTCGGGAGTAGGTTTTGTTGAAATTTCGCCCAAAATTGTTTAATTTTGTGAACCCATAGCTTGGCCTTACCTCATTCTCTTCAATAAAACATTTATGTCGAAGTTGCGAATCCTCTACGCGGCCACTGAAATTGACCCTTTCCTCAACACCACGAAGGTAGCTGAACTATTGCGCAAGCTACCGGCTGGGATGCAGGAGCTGGGCTGCGAAATTCGGATTTTCGTGCCCCGGTTCGGCATCATCAACGAGCGGAAAAACCGCTTGCACGAAGTGGTGCGACTGTCGGGTATCAATATTGCCGTGGGTGATGATGAAAAGCCTTTGGTTATCAAAGTAGCCTCTATCCCGACGGCAAAGCTGCAAGTTTATTTTATCGATAACGAAGATTATTTTCACCGCAAGTCGGCCCTGGTAGACAAAAACGATAAGTTTTTCTCCGACAATGACGAGCGGGCTATTTTCTTTTGCAAAGGAGTGCTCGAAACGGTGAAGAAGCTGGGCTGGTCGCCCAACATCGTGCACTGCTCCGACTGGATGACCTCGCTCATCCCGCTCTACCTGAAAACGACTTACAAAAAAGACCCGGTGTTCAAGGATGCCAAGTCGGTGTTCTCGATTTACAACAACGAGTTCATGGACAAATTCGAAGGCAACATCCTGGAAAAAGCCAAGATGCTCGACATCGACGATGCCATGCTGGCCTCGCTGAAAACGGCCGACTTCTCGGGCTTTGTGAAGATGGGCATGGAGTATGCCGACACCGTGGTGCGCTCCGACGAAGACTTCTCCGACAACATGAACGGCATGTTCCAGGAGTATGCCCAAAGCAAGCGCCTCAGCCAGGTGGCCACCGACGAAAACCTGCAGTCTTCTTACCTAGCGCTGTATAATGAACTGGCTAACTAGCCGAGTTGCAACAGTAGCGGTGCCCTTGGCGTTGCTGGCTCTGGCCGGCTGCGACAAGGGCACTGACCTGAACGTTGACCTCCCCGACACCACCGGCATCAGCACCGACTACCTCGACCTCGACCTGGGGGCGCAGGCGGCCACTGTGCGGTTGCAGCCGGTGAGCACCCTCAAGGCTGAGCACTACCTGGTGGGCCGCCTGAGTGAAGGCGTAGCTGGCACCACCACGGCCCGCTCGTACCTGAACGTGCTACTGCCCGTGCTGCCCGACTCGCTACCCAGCAAATTCGCCGACCCGCGCCTCGACTCGGTGGTGATGGTGCTGACCTACGACCGGGTATATGGCAGCACCACGGCCCCGGTACGCCTCAACATCGGCAACCTGCCCGCCCGCCTTGATGACCGGGCAGTGTACGACAGCAGCACGCCACCCATTTCCAACGTGGAGTGGCTGCGCACCAACGTGCCCGGCAAGATTGACCGGACCCGGCAGGTAACCTCTTCGGCCACCACGAGCAACCCGGCCGTAACCACTACCGTGCCCGACCCCAGCGTGCGGCTGGTGCTGCAACGCGGAGCGGCCATTCCTTCGGCATTCTTCGATGATGTATTTGCCAGCCTGAAAGCCGGTGGTTTCACTCAGGCTAAGCTGGATGCCAAACTGCGCGGCCTGGCGCTGGAGCCCGCCAGCGGCTACAACGGCAGCATCCTGAGCATGGGCCGGGTGGCCATCGGCCGTATTGAGCTGTTTTTCCACGATGAGGGGGCGACCGTTCCCACCAAATGGCACGCTTTTCCGCTCGTATTCGGGCCGGTGTATAGCGCGTCGGGCCAGGCCTCGGCGCTCGACCCCCGCTACTACACGCAGCTGGAGAGCGACCTGAGCAACAGCGCGCTCAGCGCACTGGCGCTGCCCGGCAGCGTGGGCGTGCCCGCTGCCAGCCTCAACAACACCAGCTACCTGCAGGAAGGCAACGGCATCGGTACGCGCGTGGCACTGAGCAACCTGCCGAAGCTGGAAGCCCTGCGCAACCTGCGCGGCCTGGCCATCAACCGGGCCGAGCTGCGGGTGCCCATCAAGCCATATTCCAACCTGCTGTTCCCCAATTCGCCGCTGCTGTATCTGCTGGAAGCCAACGCCAGCAACGAGGTGCTGCAACGGACGCTGAGCTACGTGCCTTACGACCGCGTAGTGCAAACCGATGGCGCTAACCCGCGTGGCGCGGGTGAAATCCGAAACTTTGCCTTCGGGACGATAGTGAATGGAGGTACCAGCCAGCCATATTATAGCATCTTGCTGACAACGTACTTGCAGGCTTACCTGAATAACAACCTGGATGGTGAATTGCCCGCCAGCCTGATTCTGATGCCCACCGTGCGACAGTCGTCCACGTTGTCGCTCAACCGGACGGCCATCGATGCCGACAACATTCACCTGTTCGTCTATTACTCGCAGCAGTAATTTTGTAGTAACTTTCCCGGCGGCTGGCTTCCATTCAGAAGCTAGCCGCCGTTCCTGTCTTTTCCATTCGCTTTAATTCTAATTTGCCATGTGCGGCATTGTTGCGTATCTCGGCCATCGTGAGGCCTGTCCTATCATTCTCAAAGGCTTGCATCGCCTTGAGTATCGCGGTTACGACTCGGCGGGCGTGGCCCTGCTGAACGGCGAGCTGAACGTGTTCAAGAAAAAAGGCAAGGTCAGTGACCTGGAGGCCTATTTGAAGGATAAGAACGTGCACGCCAACGTGGGCATGGGCCACACCCGCTGGGCCACCCACGGCGAGCCCAACGACGTGAATGCCCATCCGCACTACTCCACTTCGGAGCGGATTGCCATCATTCACAACGGCATCATCGAAAACTACGCGGCGCTGAAAAAGCACCTCGAGCACCAGGGCCACGTTTTTCATTCCGACACCGACACCGAGGTGTTCGTGAACCTGATTGAGGAAATCCAGAAGCAGAACAGCTGCTCCCTGGAAGAAGCGGTGCGTCTGGCGCTGCACGAAGTGATTGGTGCC
Source organism: Hymenobacter aranciens (assembly GCF_030580865.1). Classification (GTDB taxonomy): domain Bacteria; phylum Bacteroidota; class Bacteroidia; order Cytophagales; family Hymenobacteraceae; genus Hymenobacter; species Hymenobacter aranciens. Next base: position 189,073 of record NZ_JAUQSY010000001.1, read on the forward strand.
TACGCCATTGTGGTGCTCAGCAAGGATGCACCCAACCAGCTCATTGCCGCCCGCAAAGGCTCGCCGATGGTTATTGGCATCGGCGAGGGCGAATTTTTCGTGGCTTCCGACGCCACGCCCATCATCGAGTACACCAACGAAGTGGTGTATGTGAATGACTACGAAATCGCCGTTATCCGCGATGGTAAGCTCGACATCCGCTCGAAGGAAGACGTGGTGCAGACGCCCTACATCCAGAAGCTGGAGCTGGAGCTGGACAGCATCGAAAAGGGTGGCTACGAGCACTTCATGCTGAAGGAAATCTTCGAGCAGCCCCGCTCCATCCTCGACTCGATGCGCGGCCGCCTGGAGCTGGAAGCCGGCCACCTGAACATGGGCGGCATCCGGGCTTACGAGCAGAAATTTGTGAATGCCCAGCGCATCATCATCGTGGCCTGCGGCACGAGCTGGCACGCCGGCCTCGTGGCTGAGTACCTGATTGAGGACCTCGCCCGCATCCCGGTGGAAGTGGAGTACGCCTCGGAGTTCCGCTACCGCAACCCCGTGATTACGGAGCGTGATATCGTAATTGCCATCTCGCAGAGCGGCGAAACGGCGGATACGCTGGCGGCTATTGAGCTGGCCAAGAGCAAAGGTGCGACCATTTTCGGCGTTTGCAACGTGGTGGGCTCGTCCATTGCCCGCGCCACCGACGCCGGCGCCTACACCCACGCCGGCCCCGAAATCGGCGTAGCCTCCACCAAAGCCTTTACCGCCCAGGTGACGGTGCTGACTTTGCTGGCCATGATTATGGGTCAGAAGCGCGGCACTATCACCGACACCAAGCTGCGCGAGCTGATGGTGGAGCTGAATAACATTCCCGCCAAGGTGGAAAAAGCCCTGGAGCTGGACCTTGAAATTCAGGCTATTGCTGAGATTTTCAAGGATGTGCCCAACTTCCTCTACCTGGGCCGCGGCTACAACTTCCCCGTGGCCCTCGAAGGCGCCCTGAAGCTGAAAGAAATCAGCTACATCCACGCCGAAGGCTATCCGGCGGCCGAGATGAAGCACGGCCCCATCGCCCTCATCGACGAGAACATGCCGGTAGTGGTAATCGCCACCAAAGACAGCTCCTACGAGAAGGTAGTGAGCAACATTCAGGAAGTGAAGGCCCGCAAAGGCCGCATCATTGCCGTGGTGACGGAAGGCGACACCGTGATTCCGGCCATGGCCGAGTTCGTGGTGGAAGTGCCGCCGACTTCGGAAGTGTTGGTGCCGCTGGTATCGGTTATTCCGCTACAACTGCTGAGCTACCACATTGCCGTACTGCGCGGCTGCAACGTCGACCAGCCCCGCAACCTCGCCAAATCGGTGACGGTGGAGTAAGTAAGTTGTAAACTCGTGAACTCAGAAAAGAAAGCCGTCCCCTCAGGGGCGGCTTTTTTGCGTTATTTCGCACCCATTCCTTCGTAAGCAAATTCATCACTTCACTCATTCTCCTCATGGCAAATCAAATCATTTTCACTGACCAAGCACCCGCGCCCATCGGCCCCTACTCGCAGGGCGTGCGGGCCGGCAATACCGTGTACGTATCGGGCCAGATACCTTTAGACGCGCAAGGGCAAATGGTAGGGGCGGACGACGTGGCCGCTCAGACCCAGCAGGTGCTCAAAAACCTGACGGCCGTGCTGGCCGCCGCTGGCCTCAGCCTCAACGATGTGGTCAAATGCTCCATTTTCGTGCGCGACCTCAATCATTTCGGCACCATCAATCAGGTGTACGGCAGTTTCTTTGATGAAGCCACTGCTCCGGCTCGGGAGACAGTGGAGGTGAGCCGCCTGCCGCGCGATGTGGACGTAGAAATTTCCTGCATTGCGGTAGGATAGGGGCTGGAAAACAAAAAAGAACGTCATCCTGAGGCGCGAAGCGCCGAAAGGACCTCACCCGCTTCGTTGTGGTGGTAATTCTAACCGTTCGAGCGAAAAGAAATTACTGCTGCGACCAGCGTGGGCGAGGTCCTTTCGCCTTCGGCTCAGGATGACGTTCTTTTTTGTCTGGCTTTCCCCATTCCCTCCTCCCCGCCGTACCTTTGCGGCATGAGTGAAAGACCTGTACGGGTGCGCTTCGCACCCTCGCCGACGGGGCCGCTGCACATTGGTGGCGTGCGCACGGCGTTGTATAACTATTTGCTGGCCCGCAAGCTGGGCGGCACTATGATTCTGCGCATCGAGGACACCGACCAGAACCGGTTTGTGCCCGGCGCCGAAGACTACATCCGCGAAAGCCTCGAATGGGTGGGCATTGAGCTCGATGAAAGCCCCTGGAAAGGCGGCCCGCACGCGCCTTACAAGCAGAGCGAGCGCAAGCCGATGTACAAGCAGTACGCCGACCAGCTCATCGCCGACGGCCACGCCTACTACGCCTTCGACACGCCCGAGGAACTCGACGCCATGCGCGCCCGCCTCACGGCCGCCAAGGTGCCCAACCCGCAGTACAACAGCATCACCCGCGCCCAGATGCGCAACTCGCTGACGCTGCCCGCCGAGGAAGTGCAGCAGCTGCTGGAAGCCGGCGTGCCCTACGTCATTCGCCTGAAAGTGCCCCGCAAGGAGGAAATCCGCTTTCAGGATATGATTCGCGGCTGGGTGGTGGTGCATTCGTCGAGCGTGGATGACAAGGTGCTGATGAAGTCGGATGGGATGCCGACCTACCACTTAGCCAACATCGTGGACGACCATCTGATGGATATCTCGCACGTTATCCGCGGCGAGGAGTGGCTGCCCTCGGCGCCGCTGCACGTGCTGCTGTACCGCTACCTGGGCTGGGAAAGCACCATGCCGCAGTTTGCCCACCTGCCGCTGCTGCTCAAGCCCGATGGCACGGGTAAGCTCAGCAAGCGCGATGGCGACCGGCTGGGTTTCCCGGTGTTTGCGCTGGAGTGGCACGGCACCGACGCCGAAACCGGCGAGCCCACCGTGAGCCGCGGCTACCGCGAAGACGGCTACCTGCCCGAGGCACTGGTCAACTTCCTGGCCTTCCTGGGCTGGAACCCCGGCACGGCGCAGGAAATCTTCTCGATGGAAGAGCTGATTCAGGCCTTCAGCATCGAGCGCGTGAGCAAGTCGCCGGCCAAATTCGACCAGAACAAGGTGAAGTGGTTCAACGAGCACTACCTGCGCGCCAAGTCCAATGCCGAGCTGGCGCCCTACCTTATCGACGCGCTCAAGGAGCATGGCATTGCCTGTGAGCAGGCCCGCGCCGAGCAGATTGTGAGCGTGATGAAGGAGCGCGTGAGCTTCCCGCAGGATTTCTGGATGGAAGCCCGCTATTTCTTCCAGGCCCCCACGGAATACGACCAGCACGTCGTCGAAAAGAAGTGGAACCCGCAGGTGTCGGCCGCCCTGGCCGTCTACGCCGAAGCATTGAGCAGCGCCGCCGAAACCACCGCCGAAGGCCTCAAAACGCTGTTCAACCAAACCATGGAAGCCCAGGGCCTCAAGCCCGGCCAGGTGCTGCAAGCCCTGCGCGTGGCCGCTACTGGTGCTGGTGCCGGCCCTGACTTGTTTGAAACCTTGGCTATTTTGGGCACGGCCGAGGTGACGACGCGCCTGCAGACTGCCGTGGCTAAGCTGGGCTAGACGCTTAGTAAATAACTGCTTGCTAATTCAAAGGCCCGGCCTGGCACTGCCAGGTCGGGCCTTTATGCATAGGCCAAAAAATACCCCCGTAAAAACACCTGTTTTCGAAAACAGGTGTTTTTACTCTAGTATCGGCCAAAGCGCTTGCTCACCTTTGTGCCGTGTTGCCGAAGGCACCATGCTGACGGAAGTCAGGGATATAGTGTGTGATTAGTTGGCTGAAAATGTGGTGCTATTGCTAAAAGATGAAGCTTTTGCGAAGTTGGTCAGCGTCGTCGGGGGATGGCACTGGCTGACGACGGAAGAAGTAGCAATGGCCCCACCGAGCAAGCCGACTGACAGCGGTGCCTGGCTGGTAGCCCTGCCGGTTTCTGGGAAAGTCGCCAGGATGGGGCGCCCGGCTAAGCGAGGCTTACGCGGAACGAGAAAAATGACCTTGGCTGGCGAGCAGAGGCATTTTTCTCGCTCCGTATGCGCCCTGGCAGGCGCGTCGTCTTAGTGCGCGCCGCCGACCCTGCGCCGCGTTTTTGCGTACAGTAGGGCTCCGTTGTTAAGCATCCCCCCGTTATGGCCAAGAAACCCACCAAGCCTAAAGCCAAGCCGCAGGACCCCAATAAGAAAGCTAAAGTTCACAAAGAGCTGGAAGGCTTCGAAATCGGCGTCAATCCCCTAGGCGAAATCACGTCCAACTACAGCATCGAGGAAATCAACAAGTTTCTGGGCCGCCACGTGCGCGACAAGAAGTTAGTGGACCGCGCCGGGCAGTTTGGCGAAAAACCCGCTCCCGGCGAGTCGGAGGACGAGGCTTTTCCCATCGAAGATGGCCACAACGACCCCGAGCCGGAAGAGTCGGATGAGGACTTCATCAAGCGCAGCAGCCGCGAGGCCAAGCGCAAAAAAAGCGTGGCTGACGACGCATCCGAAGCCGACGAGGTTCGACGCGAACTGCCCCGCGACGAAGAGTAGCTGCTGGTAGCCCTACTTTTTTTCCAGGCGGAGTGGCTGGCTGCCGTTCACGCGCACCAGATAAACTCCTGGGGCGAGGTTCTGCACCGGCAGGCGGCAGGTGGATTGCGCTGGTAGGCTACCCGCAGCCACCGTGCGCCCGAGCAGGTCGCATAGCGTCCAATGGCCTGTTAGCGGGCTGCCATCGGTAGTAGCTAGGGTAGCGTAGTCGTCGGCCGGATTAGGGTACAACCGAATGCCTGCCCGGGCGTTGCTTTGGGCTGGTTGCGTGGCTAGCAGCCGGTCCCAGTTGCGGAGGGCAAACCACAGTTGAATGTATTGTGGCGTATTGTTGTACGGAATAGCGTCGTTGGCGCTGCCAGCCCACACATAGTCTCCGGCGGATGTCACTCCTATTCCCGCAGTGCGCTGTCTGCCAATATAATACGCCAGCAGCGTGTCGCGGAGCAATAAGCCGTTACGGTCGAGCAAAAAGAACGTCAGGTTGTGAGTGGTGCCATTAAACCACGCTCCGGCGGCTAATAACCGACCCGAGGGCAATTCTACTACGTGGCTCATTCCTTGCATGCTATTGCTACCGATGCGATGTGTCCGACTCCAGATGGTATCGCCCACGGGACTGAGCTTGGTAACAGCCCAGCCTGCGGCCAGTACATTGCCATCGGAGGCCGAGCATAGCTGCGAAGCCAGCTTGAGCGAGCCCAGTCGTTCCTGCTGGTAAGCGCCCGCTTCGCTGATGCCGACGAATTTATTTGGCGTTCCGCCGTAGTCAGATGTTAGTTGCAGGAGGTAGCCGCCCCTTACCGCCACCAGATTGAAGATAGACCCTGGTCGGCTGCTGCTGTACGGCACTAGGCGCTGCCAGACTTGCCGGCCGGTAGAATCATACTTACAAATAGCCGGAATCGTATCAGCCCTGCTCCCACACACATACCCGCCGTCGTTGCCCAGCATCAGCGAGTTCAGACAGTCACCGATTTTGCGGCTCCACAGTGTGTCGCCGGTAGAGTTGAGCTGGGCCAAAATCCCCCAGGACCTATTAGGATTACCACTGCTGAAGGCAGTGGCAGTAACGGCCAGATTGCCCCGCCGGTCCTCAACTACCCCGCGGGCGTAGAGCACCAGCGCCTGTGGAAATCGCAGACGCCTCGTCCAAAGGGTGTCGCCCTGATAATTAATCTTGCTGCAATACAGGCTCGTAGGAGAAGGAGAGGCTGATTCGCCCACTAGTACAAATCCTCCGCGCACCGCCGTCATAAACTTGCCGGTTTCCTTGAAGCCCGGCGTAAATACCGCCCGCTCCCAGAGCATTTGGGCGTGGGCCGCCTGCCCTTGCCAACAGGACCAGAATAAGTTTCAGAACGGAAGCACGGCGGTAGAAAAAAAATATCCTAGCTGACGAAGAAAAGCAAAATCAGCCCGATATAGGTGGTTAGCGGGATAATTGCGGCATTGAACAACTGGGCTTCGGATAGCCAAAACCTGGAAAATGCAGTTATTTGTCCTGGATATTGCCCCTTGACTTCTCCCACATTCCAATCCAATGCAGTCCCACGAAATTGACTACCGCATCCTCGGCAACGACATTCAGGTGCTCGAGGTAGAGCTCGACCCCAACGAAACGGTGATTGCCGAAGCCGGTGCTATGGTGTACATGGAAGAAGGCATCGCCTTCGAAACCAAGATGGGCGATGGCTCGGAGCCCGACCAGGGATTTATGGGTAAGCTGTTTTCGGCGGGCTCGCGCCTGCTCACCGGCGAGTCGCTGTTTATGACGCACTTCACGCACCGGGGCGGCTATGGCAAAAGCCGGGTCGGCTTTTCGGCCCCTTACCCCGGCACCATCATTCCCATTAACCTAGCCGATAAGCCCAACGGCCTCATCGTGCAGAAAGATGGATTTCTGGCGGCGGCACGCGGCACCAAAATCAGCATTCACTTCAACCAGAAGCTCGGGGTAGGCCTGTTTGGCGGCGAAGGCTTTATTCTGCAGAAGCTCACTGGCGACGGCAAAGCCTTCATTCACGCTGGCGGCACCATCATCGAAAAACAGCTCAACAACGAGTTGCTGCGTGTCGATACCGGCTGCGTGGTAGCCTTCGAGCCGGGTATTGATTTCAGCGTGGCGCGGGCCGGCGGCCTCAAATCAATGATTTTCGGCGGCGAAGGGCTGCTGCTGGCCACGCTGCGCGGCACCGGCCGCGTGTGGCTGCAATCGATGCCCGTGAAGAAGCTCATTCAGGCGCTGGCGCCCGGCGGCGGCAACGCCCGCAAAGAAAGCGGCGGCGTATTCAGTGGGGTATTGGGCGGCTTGCTGGACGAATAACCTGCAACACCTCAGCCCGTAGCAGAAGCCAGACGATTACTGGGCTCCCAACGCCGTTGGGGGGTCCATGGCCATCTGGCTTTTGCCGATGTCCTTGAATATAAGTGCAAGGGCCACGATAAGTGCCACCACCATCACGGCCAGCAGGCGGAGCAGCATCTTACCATCCTTTTTATCGCCTTCGAGCTTGGCTGCTTCACGGCGGCGGCGCGACTTGTAGGGGCGCCGGTACGGAGATTCCTTAGTAGTAGTGGTGGGCACGAGTGAAAACGAGGGTGGGAGGAAAATGGAGAGCGTGGAAAATTGCAGTAATAATAGCTAAGTTAACGAAAGATTAAGAAAAAAATTAGCCTAAAAAACTTCTTTGCCCCATCAACGTGACCGATTTGCCGACGAATGGACGAGTGGGACCTGCTTAGCGGTAGAGTTGTACTTACGGGTTATACGAAGTTGGCGGATTGTGCCAGCACCGCCTCCAGCACTTCGCGCGAGTTGAGCAGGCGGGGCACCTTGTGCTGGCCCCCCAGCTTGCCCTGGCCCGCCAGCCAGGTTTCGAAGGTGCCAGGGGGCACCAGGCGCACCAGGGGAGGGGCCAAGGCCAGGTCGCGGTGGCGCTTGGCAGCGTAGTCGGAGTTAACGGTTTGCAGGTGGCGGTCCAGCGCCTGGGCGAAGGCGGCCACATCAGCTGGCGGCGTCAGAAATTCGATGGCCCACTCGTGCCCCCCCCGCGACGCACCATCATCGGCGGCAAACCAGACCGGGGCTGCCGTGAAATCGCGGACCGTGGCACCCGTAGCGTTGCTGGCCGCCGCCAGCGCTGCTTCGGCATTTTCAATTACCACTTCCTCGCCAAAAGCATTGAGAAAGTGCTTGGTGCGCCCCGTGATGCGAATGCGGAACGGCGCCAGCGAGGTAAATCGCACCGTGTCGCCCACCAGGTAGCGCCACAGGCCCGCATTGGTGCTGATGATGAGGGCGTAATGCTGGCCCAGCTGCACGTCGCGCAGCGGCAGCGGGCGCGGGTCGGGGCTGGCCCACTGGTCGGCGGGCAGAAACTCGTAGTAAATCCCGTGGTCGAGCAGCAGCAGCAGGTCTTCGCTATCGGGTTGGTCCTGAATGGCAAAATAACCTTCCGAGGCATTGTAGATTTCAAGGTAGCGCATCTGCGGCCCGGGAATAAGCTGATGGAACAGCTCGCGGTACGGCCCGAATGCCACCGCGCCGTGCAAAAACAGCCGCAAGTGCGGCCACACCTGCCCGATATGCTCGGCCCCGGCCAGGGCCGTCACGCGACGCAGCAGCACTATCATCCAGGTGGGTACGCCGGCCAGGGTGCGCACGTCCTGCCGCAGCACGTGCCGGGCAATGCGCTCGATTTTTTCTTCCCACTCGTTCAGCAGGGCCAGCTCCAGCGAAGGCGTCCGCAGCTGCTCGGCCCACCACGGCAGCTGCGCCATGATGACGGCCGACACGTCGCCTGCCCGCGAGCTGGGTTCGTCGGGGCGGAAGGGATTGGGCGTGTGGCTGCCGCCCAGCGACAGCGTTTTGCCGGCCAGCAGCCGCTGCTGCGGGTAGAGGTGCGTGGCCAGCGCCAGCATGTCGCGCCCGGCGCGGTAGTGGCCCTGCTGCAAAGCCTCGGGGGTGACGGGGATAAACTTGCTGCGGGCGTTGGTAGTGCCGCTCGACTTGGCAAACCAGCCGGGCCGGCCGGGCCATAGCACGTCGGACGCGCCGCGCAGCACGCGCTCCAGCTCGGGGTACAGCTGCTCGTAGGTGCTCACCGGCACCCGTTGGGCAAAGTCAGCGGCTGTGGGCCGTTCGCCGAAGCCATAGCGCCGGCCCCACTCGGTGCGGCGGGCGCGTTGCAGCAGGTGTTTTAAGGTGCTTTCCTGAAGCTCAATACCGTGCTCGCGGATGTGCTTCAGCCGCCGCAGGCTGCTGACCTGGACGGCGGCCGCAAGAAGCAAATCGAACATGAAGCAAAAATAAAGCGGGAAGAACAACTCCCCTCCCTGGGAAGGAGGGGATGTTTCAGCGAAGCTGAAACGGGGGGGGAAGTCGGCAGGGCTTTCGCGCCGGTGAAGAATCAGTATTGCAAGCGGCGCTAACGGCGCGACCGGGCCAACCACCCCCGTTCTCGCTGCGCGAAAACATCCCCTCCTTTTCTAAGGAAGGGAGTTCGTTCTACTTGAGGCTGCGCTTCAGCTCGAAGTTTTTGCCCAGGTACACGCGGCGCACGGTTTCGTCGCCGGCCAGGTCTTCGGCGGTGCCGGCTTTCAGGAGCTTGCCTTCGAAGAGCAGGTAGGCCCGGTCCACGATTTCGAGGGTCTTCTGCACGTCGTGGTCGGTGATGAGCACGCCGATGTTGCGAGCTTTGAGGCGGTAAATAATGCCCTGAATTTCTTCGGTAGCAATGGGGTCGACGCCCGCGAAGGGCTCATCGAGCAGCACAAACTTGGGGTCCACGGCCAGGGCGCGGGCTATTTCGGTGCGCCGCCGCTCGCCGCCGCTCAGCACTTTGCCCAGGTTTTTGCGCACGTGGGTGAGGCTGAATTCGTTCAGCAACTCCTCTACTTTGTCTTTCCAGCTGGCTTTGGGCAGGTTGGAGAGCTGCAGCACGGCCAGAATATTTTCCTCCACGCTCAGGTCGCGGAACACGGAGGCTTCCTGGGCCAGGTAGCCCACACCGCGCCGCGCGCGCTGATAGATGGGCATTTTGGTAATTTCTTCCTGGTCGAGAAATATCTGGCCGCCATTGGGCTTCACCATGCCCACCATCATGTAGAAACAGGTGGTTTTGCCGGCGCCGTTGGGCCCGAGCAAACCCACAATTTCGCCCTGTTCTACGGTCACCGACATGTCGTTGACGACGGTGCGGGCTTTGTATTTCTTAATGAGGTGTTCGGCGCGAAGAATCATGCAACAAAGGTAAGAAGACAGGGGAGGGCGTCGGACGCTGGTGCGGCTGGGTGGGTGTTTAACGCAGTTTGCCCCGAAATTCTTGCCAATTACAAAAAATACTCGGCTTGCCTACTATCTCGGCTTGAAAATTTCCGCTACTTTTAGGCCACCAAAACCAACCCACTCAACCCTTCTTCTTTTTCAGTATGACGGTAAAATCATTACTTCTTGCGGGCGGCGCGTTCCTCGGCGGAACGTCGGGCGCCTTGGCGAGTGGCTTTCAGGTCTATCTGCCCAGCCAGCAAAGCATTGGTATGGGCGGCGTGGGCGTCGGCCTGTCGATGGAGCAAGCCGCTCAGTTTATGAACCCCGGGGCCATGGCCATGCTGCGCCAGAACGGCGTGCAGGTAGGCGCCAGCGCCACGTTTGCCCGGTCGGCGTTTCGCTCGGCCAATGGCGGCGAGCAACGCGAGCTGCAAAACACGGTCGTGACGCCCTTTAACGTGTATGCCAGCTTCGGCCCCAAGGAGGGCAAGTGGCGCGCTGGCGTGTCGGTGTACACGCCCTACGGCTCGCAGCTGAAGTACGCCGACGGCTGGGAAGGCCGCTTTTCCCTCACCGAAATCACCCTGCAGTCGGTGTACGTACAGCCTACGTTCAGCTATGCCATCACTGATAAGCTCAGCATAGGTGCCGGGCTCATGATTCTGGCCTACGGCTCAGTGAACCTGCAACGTGATATTGCCCTGCCCTCGCCTTACCCTGAAGGCCATATTACCCTCGACGGTACCACCGAAACCGCCTTTGGGGTGAATGCCGGCATCTTCTTCAAGCCTTCGGATAAACTGAGCGTGGGTGTGAGCTACCGTTCTAAAATTGACGCTAAAGCCAAAGGTGGCGACGTGACGGTAACCGGCCTGCCAGACCCCAACACTACTATCACAGGAGCATTACTAGCGCCGCGCTTTGTGGGCAATAAGTTCGATGCCACACTGCCGCTGCCGGCCTCGGTCAACATCGGCCTCGGTATCATGCCCAACGACAAGCTGACCATCGGCCTGGACGTGAACTGGACGCAGTGGAGCGAATACCGGGCACTGCGCTTCGACTTCACGAAAGACGGCGCCCCGGCTTCAGTGGGTGATTTGACGCGCACGTTCTCCGAATCGAAGCGCAACTACGAAGACGCCCTGACGTTCCGCCTCGGTGGCCAGTACAAGGTGACCGACAAGCTGGCCCTGCGCTTGGGCGGTGCCTACGACATGACCCCGGTGAAAGACGGCTATGTGACGCCCGAAACCCCCGATAATGACCGTATTATCGGCACGGCCGGTATCGGCTACGACATCACCGAAAATCTCGGCGTGGATGCCTCGTTCATGTTCCAGGCCATTCTGAAGCGCACCCAAACGGAGGCCCAGCTGCTCGACAACGGCACCACCGACCGCGTGGCCGGAACCTACCGCACCAACATCAGCATTCCCGGCATCGGGGTGCGCTACAATTTCTAGGCATTTTCCCACCCGACCCAAGCTTTCGTTTATATGAAACCTGTTTTTAACTACGCTGCCGCGGCGCTGGGCCTGATGGGCCTGGGACTCACCAGCTGCCAGCCCGACATCGACGACCCGAAATCGAGCGCCGGGCAAGCTGACTTTACCACCTACCTCGCCGTGGGCAACTCGCTCACCGCGGGCTTCAGCGACAATGGCCTGTACCTGGAAGGCCAGCAAAACTCTTACCCGTCCATTCTGGCCCAGCAGTTTGCCAAAGTAGGCGGCGGCGCCTTCGTGCAGCCGCTGTTTCCGGCGGCTAACTCTAACGGCAGCGGCTACCTCAGTATCACGGGCTTCAGCACCAGCGGCACTCCTACGCTGGGGCCGGTGGCTCCTAATGCCGGAGTTGGTATTGGGGCCGACAACAGCACCCCGCTGCTGGTGAAATATACCGGCACCGACAACCAGAACCTCGGCGTGCCAGGCATTCGGGTGGCCGATGTCACTACGCCCGGCTATGGCTACAACAACCCCTCGGGTTTCAATCCATACTTCGAGCGCCTGCTGGCTGGGCCGAGCGCCCTCTTCTCGTACCAGCAATACGTGGAGGAGCGGGTGACGACGCTGAAGCCGACCTTCTTCACCAACTGGCTGGGCAATAACGACGTGCTGGGCTATGCCACCTCGGGCGGCACCGCTCCACTGACCGGAGTAGCCCTGTTCACCACCAAATACACCGCTATTACCGATGTGCTGACTGCCGGCGGGGCTAAAGGCCTCTTGGCCACCATCCCCAACGTGGTAAACGTTCCGTTCTTTACTACGGTGCCGACGGCCAACGTAATAGGCCTCATTAATAACACGCCCATTCCGACGGCCTTAGAGCCGGCCATCAAAGCTGCGCTGGGTTTGCCTCAATCCTCACCTCTGCCCACAGGCTTGCGGTTTGGCTTCTACATCACTACCGGCACTGGTGCCAAACGACTGGCTACCAGCAGCGACCTGTTGCTACTGACTGCTCAGGCGGCCATCAACGTGCCGTCAACCAACCCCCTGCAGCCATTCCCTTCAGGGGTAGGCCTGGAAATACCCGGGGCGCCGGCTGCTACTGCAGCGCAATTGGCGGCTACGTCCAATGCTTTGGACAGCAGATTTGTGCTGGATGCTGCTGAGGTGACGAGCGTGCAGAACCGCACTGCAGAGCTCAACACCGTCATCACCAACGTGGCCAATCAGAAAGGCCTGGCCTTGTTCGACTCCAACACTTTCTTCCGGGGTGTAGCCACCAACGGGCTGGTGATAAACGGCGTGAATAACACCGCCGCCTTCGTGTCCGGCAACCTCTTCTCGCTCGACGGGGTGCACCCCACGCCGCGCGGCTACGCCGTGATAGCCAATGAGATGATTAAGGCCATCAATGCCAAGTACGGTGCGGCCGTGCCCGGCGTCGACGCCACGGCTTACCGGGGCGTACGATTCCCGCAGTAAGCTGCGGCGCGCTTAAAATTGCTGATGAATGCCCTGGTCTGCGGACCGGGGCATTTTTTATGCCCAGCCAGCCAATCTGGCGACAGGAGCTATATTTAGGCTGTGCAACTCTCTCTCCAACTTCCATTCGCCTGGTTATGAAACTCCGCTTTTCTGTTTCCCGTGCCGCCACGCTGCTGTTGCTGGGGGCTACATCGGCCCTCACTGCCTGTGAAGACGTGGCCGAAAACCCCGCTCCCAACACCAAAACCCAGCTCCTGACCGCCGACCCCTGGCACATCACCACTTACACCCGCAGCACGGGCGGCGGCACGGCCACCAACTACCTGGCCACGGCATTTCCGCGCAGCTGCGAGCGCGACGACCGCTACACCTTCAAAACTAATGGTGTGCAGGAGCGCACCGAAGGCCCTGCCGCCTGCGGCGGTGGCAATTCTTCGACCGTGGTGGGCACCTACCCCTGGAATTTCAACAGCAGCCAGACGCAGCTCACGCTTGGCGGCACTACGTTCGAGCTGGTGCAGCTCACCGAAAGCAGCCTGCAATTGCGCTCCACGCACACCAGCAGCGGCGTTGCCATCGTCGAGACCGTAACTTATGCCAATTAGCGGCAGCGAGTTATTGGCAATTATGAGAAATTGAGGTTAGCTTTGTTTATTCGAAACCACCCACTTGTTTCCCCATGAAAACGTTTTCCACTTATCTGGTACTGGCCACGCTCGGCCTGACCGCCGTAGGCTGCAGCGACGACAGCGATGACGCCGCCCCCAGCAAAACCACGTTGCTGACGGCTAAAAGCTGGCGCCCGACGGCCATCACCGTGGCTGGCACCAACTACATCGACTTCCTCCTGGCCGAACCCTGCGACAAAGACGACTTCATCACCTTCAAAGCCGACAAAACGGCGGTGTATGATGAAGGCGCTGATAAGTGCGATACCGCTAGCCCTCAGACCTCAACCGGGAGCTGGGAATTCACCAACAGCGAGGCCAAGCTGAAGCTGACCGACCCGAGTGGCGAGGTGATTGAAGGAGATATTCTGACCTTGAATAGCACGACGTTAAGCGTCCGCTCTTCGCAGGACCTGCTGGGCACGGGTACGCTCGTGCCGGTAGATTTTACCTTTACGGCGAAGTAGATACGGCCAATCGCTACAACCGAAAGGCAGTCCTGACAGGGCTGCCTTTTTTGGCGAAACAGCTTGCTAATTTGCTGAAAAACATGTAAACTTGCTTTACCACGCCGCAGTAGAGCGAGGCGAGCCGACGCGCTATGAAAAAACTTCTGTACCTGCTACCGCTGGCCGTGCTGCTGGTCGATTGCAAAAAAGACGAAACCATTGAGCCTCTGGAGCTGACCAACAAGCGCTGGCGCCTGGCTGACCTCACCGTGGCCCCCGAGGCTGTGCCCGTGCCGGTGAATGTGTATAACGACTACATTCAGGCCTGCAGCAAGGATGATTACATGTTCTACAGCAACGATAGCACCGTGATTTACGATGATGGGGTGCTGCACTGCGACCCCAACCAGCCCCAGCAGATTTCCGGCGTGTGGCGCTTCCGCGAAAACAATACCCGCCTGCTGATGGAAGGCTACAAGATTGCCGGTGTGCCCGTGAACGAGGTGAACGTCATCTCGCTGTCGTCGCGCAAAATGGTCATCAGCTACCGCTATACCGACCTGACGCAGGTGCCCACGCCGGTAATTGCCACCGGTACGCTCGTTACTTTCTAAACGGCTTGCACTTATTCAGAAGGCCGCCCCAGCAAGGGGCGGCCTTTTTTGGGTTGGCTGGTTGAAAATCAGTTGAAATAAGGCGAGGATAGTAAAGGTTAGTCACTACATTTGCAGGGTCCGGCCGTGGGGCCGGATGTAAAAAAACATTCTCTACTTCCTCGTTACGATGACTAAAATCTCTACTTGTCTGGTGGCTTTGTCGCTGGGGCTATTGCTGGCCAGCTGCGGCGGCAGCGGCAACTCGAATCCTACCCCCTCCGTTTCGCCCCGTACGCAGCTGCTGACTACACCCAAATGGCGTATCTCCGGCATCAGCCAGGCGCTGACATTCAACGGTCAAACCATTACGACGAATGCCTATGCAGGCGTCAGCAGCTGCCGTAAAGACGACTTCGGCAAGTTCAACGTTGACAAAACCGTGGTGACCGATGAGGGCGCTACCAAGTGCTCGAGCTCAGCGCCGCAAAGCAAGACCGGCACTTGGTCGTTCAATACGGCCGAAACGGAAATCACGGTGGTCGACCCGAACCCGACACCCGGCAGCATCGGCAATGCGACGGCCGAAATCCTGCAGATGACCGCGACCAATATGCAGCTGCGCACCACCACTACCCAAACCCAGGCGGGCTACCCCATTACGGTGGTGCTGACGACAGATTATATTGCGCTTTAGGTAATTACACCTTGTCGATTGCAGCCGCTTGGCGTAGCGGGCCGGAATGCGGTAAAAAGCATCCTGGCCTACTACTTCAGGCGGCTGTGGCTTTGGTAGTACCCAGGTATTGCGCAATCAATTGCGCATGGTGCCGGCCATTCTCGATAAACCAGCGGCTGGTGGCCCGCCCACCGCACACCGTGCCCGCCACAAACAGCCCGGGCCGCGTGGTCTGGTGCGTGGCCGGGTCAAATAAGGGCGCCCGCGCCTCGTCATTTGGGTCGGGTTCGATGCCGAGGCGGCCAAGCAGCGCCTCATCGGGGACGTAGCCGGTGAGGGCATACACAAAGTCGGCCGGGGCGCTGCCCGAGCCCTCGGGCGTGGTAAAATGCACCGCTGTGGGCGTGATTTCTGTGAGTTGCACGTTGAAATGCGCCGTGATGCGGCCTTCGGCAATGCGGTTGACAAGGTCGGGTCGAATCCAGTATTTCACGGACTGGCTGATTTCGGGGCCACGCACGAGCAGCGTCACCTGTGCTCCGGCGCGGGTGAGGGCTAAGGCCGCCTTGGCCGCTGAATTCTTGGCACCGATGACTACAATTGGCTGCCGGGAATGGTGGTAAGGCTCTTTATAGTAGTGGCTAACATGCGGCAGGTCTTCGCCGGGCACGTTCAGGAAAATGGGTAAATCGTAGAAGCCAGTGGCTACCACCACATTCTTCGCGGCGTACTCACCGCGGTCGGTTTGAACCAGGAAATTTCCCTGCTCACCGCTGAGGCTGACGACCTTTTCGTGCAGATGCACTGTCAGATTCTCAGCGCGAGCCACGCGCTGGTAATAGTCCAGCGCATCTTCGCGCAGGGGCTTGTAGTGGCTGGTGGGGAAAGGGTAGCCGCCGATTTCGAGCAGTTCGGGCGTGGAGAAAAACTCCATGTTGGTGGGGTAACCGATGAGGGAGTTCACCAGCGCGCCCTTCTCCACAATGGCCACCTGCAGGCCCCGCCGTTGAATTTCGAGGGCGCAGGCCAGCCCCACCGGGCCGGCTCCAATAACGAGAGCATCAAGCATAAATCGAAGTAAAAGAGCAAGTAGAACAGCAACTTTAACGAGAAGTTTCGCAAAAAGAAGGCCCGCCAGTCAGCGACTAGCGGGCCTTCTAAGCATTATTCAAGCTGAATTACAGCAGTTCCGTGCTGCGCTTTACGAACTGCGTCAGCGCTTCGCCTTTCAGCATGCCCTGGGCCAGTAGAGCCAGGTCGAAGGCTTGCTTGGCGAGCTTTTCGCCGCCGTCGGCCAGGATTTTCTGCACCAGCGGGTGGTTGGCGTTCACGGTCACGTCGAACGAGTCGGGGAAGGCGCCGAACATCTGCATGCCGCCGCCCCCGCCGGTGCGCTGCATGTCTTTCATGCGGCGCATGAATTCGTTTTGGGTGATGAGTACCGGGGCGTCCTGCGGACTCAAGGCCGTCACTTTCACGTGCATGGCATCGTTGGCGATGGCCGTTTTGAAGGTGTCGCTCAGTTTAGTTTGCTCGTCTTCCGAGAGCACGCTTTCGGTGGTTTCGTCCTTCTCGATGAGATGGCTCACCGGGGCGGCATCCACGCGCTTGAAGCTGGTTTTCTCCACTTTCTGCTCCAGCTGTCCCACAAAATGCGGGTCGAGTACCTGATCGAAAAGCAGCACGTCGTAGCCGCGCTCTTTGGCGGCGGCCACGTAGCCGTGCTGGGCCTCGGCGTCGTTGGTGTAAAGCACCACCGTGGTGTCGTTCTTGTCCTTCTGGTTGGTCTGAACGTGCTCGGTGTACTCGTTGATGGTGAAGAGCTTCTCGTCGGTGTTTTGCAGCAGGGCAAAGTCCTTGGCCTTGTCGTAAAACTTCTCGTCGCTCAGCATGCCGTACTTCACGAACATGCCGATGTCGCCCCACTTCTCCTCGTAGCCGGCGCGGTCCTGCTTGAAGAGGCTGCTCAGCTTATCGGCTACTTTCTTGGTAATGTAAGTGTTGATTTTCTTCACCGCCGCATCGGCCTGCAGGAACGAGCGACTCACGTTCAGCGGAATATCCGGCGAGTCAATCACACCGTGCAGCAGCATCAGGAACTCGGGCACCACGTCCTTCACCTCGTCGGTAATGAACACCTGCCGCGAGTAGAGCTGAATTTTGTTGCGCTGCAGCTGTAGCTCGTCCTTCACCTTCGGGAAATACAGAATACCCGTGAGGTTGAAGGGATAATCCACGTTGAGGTGAATCCAGAACAGCGGCTCATCGAGGCTCAAGGGATAGAGCTCGTGATAGAATTTCTTGTAGTCCTCGTCGCTCAGCTCCGAGGGCTGCTTGGTCCAGATGGGGTCGGTGTTGTTGATTACTTCGCCCTCGAACTCAATCGTTACCGGCAGGAATTTACAGTACTTGGTGAGGATGCCGCGCAGGCGTGTCTCGTCCAGGAATTCATCGGAGTCGTCGGCTACGTGCAGCACCACGTCGGTGCCGCGCTCGGCTTTTTCGTGCTCGCCGGTGGGCTCATCGAGGCTAAATTCGGTGCTGCCGTCGCACACCCAATGGGCGGTGGCGCTACCTTCTTTATAGGATTTCGACCAGATTTCGACTTCCTTAGCGACCATGAAGGCGGAGTAGAAACCCAGGCCAAACTGCCCGATAATCTGGTCTTTGGCGTTGGCGTCGGTTTCTTTGTACTTCTCCACGAACTCGGTCGCGCCGGAGAAGGCAATCTGGTTGATGTACTTCTTGATTTCCTCGGCCGTCATGCCCAGGCCGCGGTCCGAGATGGTGATTTTGCGGGCTTCCTTGTCCACGGTCACGCGCACTTTCAGCTCGCCCAGCTCGCCCGTGAACTCGCCTTGGCGGGCCAGGCTCTGCAGCTTTTGGGTGGCATCGACGGCATTGGATACCAGCTCGCGCAGGAAAATCTCGTGGTCCGAGTACAGGAACTTCTTGATAATCGGGAAGATGTTCTCGGTATGAATGGAAATAGAACCAGTCTCTTTCATGAGTAGCAAAGGCGAAAATGTGACAATAAATAGCTGGCTGCGCTAACGGCAGCCTGGCTACGCGGCCTGGTCAAAGGCTGTTCCAAGGACAGTTAGCTGCCATGATGACAGCGAAAAAACGTGACGCAGGGGCTGGATTACTGCAATTCTGGCTGGCTGATGACAGCTTCCCACTCGGCCAGTAAGGCCGGTAACTGGGGCGAGTCGTGCGTCAGCCAGCGCAGGGCCGCGCGC
This sequence comes from Hymenobacter aranciens, assembly GCF_030580865.1. Classification (GTDB taxonomy): domain Bacteria; phylum Bacteroidota; class Bacteroidia; order Cytophagales; family Hymenobacteraceae; genus Hymenobacter; species Hymenobacter aranciens. The sequence continues at coordinate 207,501 of NZ_JAUQSY010000001.1, forward strand.
GGCTGCTCAAAAAACTGCACGTCGAACCGGATAAACGGCCGGGCCAGCGCCAGTAGCGAGTCGATAGCGGCTTGGTGATACACCCGCTCGGGCTTGATGGTAAACACGACCTGCTGCAAGGGCAGCTGAAAAACCTCCGGCAGCCAGTGAAGGCCCAGCCAGATTTGGTCGTAGGCCGACAAATCGGGCAGCGTATCCATCTCCAGCAGGCAGTTTTGCACCCGCAGCCGCTGCGCCAGCCCCGCCAGCTGCATTGAGCCCACGCGAAACGACTGCAAGCCGGCGCCCCCGGTCCAAGCCACGCGCAGCAGGCTCAGCGGGGCATCGTGTTGCAGGCGGACGTCGGGAATAGCGTTAAGCAGCATAAAGCTCGGCAGTAACCGGTGCTTCTAACGGCAAAAAGCGTGCAAAAGTATATTTTCTATTTGCCCGCCAAGGTTAGTCAGCTCTGGCAAAACTGGCAGGTGCCCGACAGCAAGTAGTCCTTCCGCTCGGCCTGAAAACCACCCGGCAGCGTCACCGTCGGAATAGCTACCTGATTGAGACAGTAGGTGTGGGCGCACTTGCCGCACTTGAAATGCACGTGGTTGTCGAAGTGCGCCGTGGCCGTGCATTCGATAGAGCAGGCCGCGTAGCGCAGCACGTCCGAGTCGTCAATAACCCGATGAATCAAACCGCTCTGCTCAAAGCTCTTGAGCGTGCGGTAGAGCGTGATGCGGTCGGTGCCCACGCCGATTTCCTGCTCAATCTCGGCACCGGTGAGGGCGTAGCCCCGGCCAGCCACCGTTTGCAGCACGGCGCGGCGCACCGGCGTAGTGCGCAGGCCATGGCGGGCCAGGGTTTGGGTGAGGCGGTCGGTAGGAGCGGCGGGCATGGGTCAAATTTACAACCGCCCTGCTTTAGGCAGGCTCGTTGCTGCCACCATAACCAATTGCCCGCGTCGTTAGTGCGCCCCGAAAATCAACTCCCGGCTGATGGCAGCGCCGGCCATATTCCCCGCCGCAATAGCCTGCGCCAATTGACTCACCGGGGTGCAATTATCGCCGGCCGCATACACGCCGGGCACCGATGTGCGGTACTGCGCATCGACCTGCAGCAAAGGTGCTTGCCGGGCCGGCGCGCAGCCCAACTGCGCCGGTAGCTCCGAGGCTTGGTGCAGCGGCAGGCGGGCGTAAAGCACCGGCAATGGGTGGCGGCGGCCGTCGGCCAGGTGCAGGGCGCGCAGCTGGCCATGCTCGTGCTCCAGGGCCGCGATGGGCGTTTCGTCCAGCGCAATGTTCTGCTCTGCTAGCTGCTGCCGCAGGTCGTCGCCGAAAGTAGCAGGGCCGTTGGTGAAGATGGTCAGGTCGCGGGTCCAGTTGGGTAGCAAAGTCGCCAGGTGGTGAGCGTCTTCGCCGTTTACCCAGGCACCGGTAGGCTGGTCGGCCACTTCGTAGCCGTGGCAGTAGGGGCAGTGAATGACCGACTTGCCCCAGCATTCGGCGAAGCCGGGCACGGCGGGTAGCTCGTCGCGCAGGCCGGTGGCCAGTAGCAGGTAGCGCGCCTGTAGCGGGCCGTGCTGCTGCGTGTTTAGCTCGAAGGAGCCGCCGGGTAATTTCCGGGCCGCCGTAACCTGGTCCGTCAGCAGCTGCACGGTGGGGTAGTAGGCCAGATTTTGCCGGGCGCGGGCAGCCAGGGCGGCGGGTGCTTCGCCGTCGTTAAGCAGCAGGTTGTGGGCGTGCGGGGTAAAGTGGTTGCGCGGCAGGCCGCCGTCGATAACTAAAACCTGGCGGCGGGCGCGGCCCAGGCTCATGGCGGCGCTCAAGCCGGCGTAGCTGCCGCCAATGATGATAACTTCGTAGGGTCGGGAAGGAGTTGGAGCAGGCATAAATACAAACAGGAATTAAAAGCAACATTGTTGCAAAATTAGTAAAATTGCTTTTGCAACAAGGTTGCGCTAGTGTTTTGTTGGAAGATAAATCGGCAATCTGCTGACTCCAAACACGGTTATCATTGCAGAAAAACTCTCCAGACCAACTGCAGCCGACGCCACTCCCCGTGAACCATTCGCAATAATGCTGCATTGCCTACCTTTGTCGGACCGCCTAACCTCCGGCTGGGTCGCCGCGTAAGCTGGCTGCCGTATTGTACTTCTTCGCTTGCCCGTGCTGCTTCGCCGCCAATTATTCGCCGTTTTCCTGCTGCTCTGCTTCGTGCGGGTGCTGCTGCCGGAGGCGTCGCTATTGGCATTACACCCGCACCAGCACACCGAAGAGGAGCCCACGCATCAGGCTGCTTTTGGCACCACCAAGGGCAAGGCGCTGCTGAGCAAGCAGCACAAGCACTGCCACGAAGAGCAACTCTTCAATGCGCCATTCCAGCCCAGCGCGCCGCTGCTTTTTGTGGCGCCGCAGCCGCGGGCAGTGGTGGGCATTCTGAAGCCTTTCGCGGCTTCGGTGTGGGCCGAGGCGACGGAGGCGCAGCGCTGCCTGCGAGGGCCACCGGCGGGGGCGTAGATTTTCGGTAGTCAGCAAGAGGCTGCAGTAGAGGGGCGCATCCGTTGGGATGGCGTTTCAGTATAGCTGCTTGTTCCTCTTGCTGAGCTGTCTTAGTAAGCCGGGTCGAGTATTTCGGCGGCTTCATTCAGGCCCAATGCGCTACGGCGCTGGGCTATTCCTCTCCAATTTTCTTGTCAATGTCTCTCCAGATTCTGGCTCCGCGGCCGGGGCTGAGGTGGCGGGTGCTGCTACTGGCGGCCGGGCTGTGGGCGCATGGGCTACTGGCCTGGGCGCAAGCTGCTGCGGGGCAGCTCAGTGGCCGCGTGAGCGACCACGAGTCGCGCGAGGCGCTGCCCGGCGCCACCGTGCTGCTGCTCGAAACTCAGCAGGCCACCCAGACCGACCCCAGCGGCGCCTACCAACTGAGCGCCCCGGCGGGCCTCTACCACGTGCAGGTGCGCTTCGTGGGCTACGCCGTCGAAACGGCCGAGGTGCGCCTCAACGACGTGGGCCCGGCCGTGGTGCGCAACTTCCAGCTGCACCCCGATGCCGTGGTGCTGAAGGGGGCCGAAGTACGCGGCCACCGGGCCGACGAGCCCAACGCGCAGGCCACCAACAGCCTGAGCGGCGCGGCCCTGCGCCAAACCAGCGGCCAGGCGCTGGGCGAGGCCTTGCAGAAAATCAGCGGCGTATCGGCCATTCAGACGGGCCCCAGCATCTTCAAGCCCATCATTCACGGCCTGCACTCCAACCGCATCAGCATTCTCAACAACGGCGTGCGGCAGGAGGGCCAGCAGTGGGGCCAGGAGCACGGGCCCGAAATTGACCCCTTCGTGGCCTCGCGGCTGACGGTGGTGAAGGGCGCGGCCAGCGTGCGCTACGGCTCCGATGCCATCGGCGGCGTGGTGCTGGTGGAGCCGGCAGCGCTGCCTGATTCGGCCGGTACCACGGCCGAGATGCAGCTGGTGGGCGCTAGTAATAATGGCCTTGGGGCCGGCTCGGCGCAGGTGCAGGGAAGTCCGGCGGGGCTGTCGGCCTTGCGCTGGCGGGTGCAGGGCACGGCCAAGCGGGCCGGCACCACCCGCTCGCCGGGCTACTACCAGCAAAACACTGGTTTCTCGGAGTACGACTACTCGGCGGGGCTGGGCTGGCAGAAGGACACGTATGGCGTGGAGTTATTTTACAGCCATTTCGGCACGAAGCTGGGCATTTTGTCGAGCGCCTACACCGGGAGCTACCAGGATTTGCAGGCCGCCATTGCCCGCGACCGGCCCTACGAAACCTCCGGCTTCAGCTACGATTTCGGGCGGCCTTATCAGAACATCAGCCACGACCTGTACAAGCTGACGGGCTTCGTGAAAACGCCGCTCGGCCGGCTCTCGGCCACGCTGGCGCAGCAGCAGGACTTTCGGGAAGAGTACGACAAGTACAACGCCCGCAACCAGGAGCTGGCGGCCCGCAACCTGCCCGAGCTGCGCTACGAAAACGCCACTACCACCGCCGAATTGCTGCTGGAACACAAGCCGCTGGGAAATTTCACGGGTAGTGTGGGCCTGGCGGGCACGTATCAGGACAACACCTACGAGTTTCGCTACTTCATCCCCTTCTATCAGAACTACGTGGCCGGCGCCTTCGCCATTGAGCACTGGGAGCGGGACCGCTGGCACCTCGAAGCCGGGCTGCGGGCCGACTACCGCCGCCTCGAAGTACGCCGCCGCCTGGGCTCGGGCAGCAGCTCCTACGTGCAGCCCACGGAGTTTACTTACGTGACGCCCGCCGCCAGCCTGGGGGCCATCTTCGCCGCCGACGCCCACTTCACCCTGCGGGCCGATGCCGGGCTGACGCGCCGGGCCCCCGCACCCAACGAGCGCTACAGCCTGGGCGTGCACAATGCCATCTATGAAATAGGTTTCGACGTGGCGAATGACACCCTGGCCCCCGGCCAGACGTCGCGCTACCTGCAGCCCGAAACGGCTTATAACCTGGGCCTCACGGCCACCTGGCACGACAACCCGCGCCTCAACGGCGAGCTGACCATCTACCACAATCGCATCGACGACTACATCTACCAGTTGCCGATTCTGCCCGCGCCCTACACCATTCGGGGCACGTTTCCGAGCTACCGCTTTCAGCAGAGCAATGCCTCGTTTACGGGCTTCGATGCCACGGCCAGCTACGCGTTCCGGCCCAATTGGCAGTTGGGCGCGAAGGCCGCCGTGGTCATTGCCTGGAACCGCGACCAGCGCAATTACCTCATCTACGGCCCCGCCGACCGGCTGGAGCTGACCCTGCGCCACGACCTGCCCGACCGCCCTGCCAGCCGCCTGATGGGCCGCTACGCGCAACTCAGCGGCCTGGGCGTGTGCCGCCAAACCCGCACGCCTGGCCCCGACTACGACTACGCCCCGGCGCCCGCCGGCTACGCCCTGCTGGGCGCCGAAATCGGCACCACGCTCCGGCTGGGCCGCACGCCACTCACCCTCAGCCTCACCGGCGCCAACCTGCTCAACCAGCGCTACCGCGACTACCTCGACCGCTACCGGTACTTCACCGATGCCATGGGGCGCAACGTGACGTTACGCGTCAGGATGCCGCTGGCGTTTGGCTCCGCTAAAAAATCTTAAAGCCATTTCACGTCATCACGTTTTACCTCAAATCACTCAGTTACTCATGAAAATCACTTTCTTCCGCCCTTTCGCCCTGATTCTTCTTGCCGCTCCCTTCTTCACCGCTTGCGACGACGACAAGGACCCGGCGCCCGTCGATGAAAACGAAATCATCACCACCGTCACCTACACGCTGACGCCGGTGGGCGGCGGCACGCCCGTGTCCATCACCTACCGCGACCCTGACGGCGACCAGGGCTCGCAGCCGGGCGTCATCACCGGCGCTCTCACGCTCGCGGCCGGCACCAGCTACACTGGCGCCCTCACGCTGCTCGACGAAACCAAGACCCCCGCCGGCAATACCACCGCCGACATCCTGGCCGAGGCCGACGAACACCTTTTCGTGTACACCGTGAACCCCGCCGGGCTGCTCACCATCGCCCGCACCGACAAGGACAGCAAAAATCTCGAAGTCGGCCTGGCTACTTCCGTGCAAACCCGCGCCACGGCGGGCACGGGCACGCTCAACATCGTGCTGCGCCACCAGCCCGGCGTGAAAGACGGCACCGCCACGCCCGGCTCGTCCGATGTGGACGTGAATTTCCCAGTGACGGTGCAGTAAGCTGATTTTTTCTCCGGTTTGGTTCAGTTGGAGAATACTTGGGAAAGCCCTGGCCTTTGGTCGGGGCTTTCTTGTTGTAGGTGGAGTTGCCGGCACGCCAGTAACTTCCATTTATTTTTCAGTCTTTCGGGTGATACTTGCGCCCAAAGTGGATTAACCAGTACCATGCCCGCTACCGCCCTCCCCGCCACTTCCCCGCCCGCCGCGCTTCGCCAGGCCCTGCTGGCCGACCGCACCCGGACGCTCACCCAGCTCTACGCCCGTGCCTTTCCGGCCGTGCAGCGGCTGGTGCGCCGCCAGGGCGGCTCGGCCGAGGATGCGCAGGACGTGTTTCAGGATGCGCTGGTGGTGCTGGTTGAGCAGGCCGTGGCGGGCACGCTGATGCTCACGGCCTCGGCCGGCACCTACGTGGTGGGCGTCAGCCGCCACCTGTGGCAGCACGAGCTGCGCCGCCGCGCCCGCCTGCCCCACCAGCCCCTGCCCGACGACCCCGGCCTGCTGCTCGCCGAGGCCCCCGCCGCCGAAGAACCGGTCTTCGCCGTGCTCGACTACGTGCAGCAGCTGGGCGAAAAATGCCGCGAGGTGCTGCTGGCCTTTTACTACTTCCAGCAGCCCCTCACCCAGATTGCCGCCCGCCACGGCTACCGCTCGGTGCGCTCGGCCACGGTGCAGAAGTTCAAGTGCCTGGAGCGCCTGCGGGAGAAAGTGCGCGCCGTATTCACCCCCGAATTCGCCGACTAGCCATGCGCCCCGAACTCGACCGCCTGCACCTCATCGAGCAGCAACTGCTGCAAACCCCGGCCGCCCTGCCCGCCAGCGAGTGGCACCTGCGCCAGCTTTTCGACGGCGAGCTGACGGCTGATGCCGCCCTTCAGCGGCAGCTCTACCACGGCCTGCACCAGGCCGGGCGGCAGCAACTCAAGCGCGAGCTGCGGACTATTCACACCCAGCTTTACGGCTCGCCTGGCCCCCGCTGGCTGGCCGCGCTACGGCGCTGCTGGCCCTGGTAAAACCTTTGATTTAATGGCGTTGCTGCCCCTTGCATAATGCAAGACGGGCCACGCCATGCCCTTTTCAAACCCCTCATTTCCTCATGCTCAACCAAACCGAATTCCGCAAATTTGCCGTGCACGGCCAGGGCCTCAACGGCCTGACCGTCGACCGCTACGTCTCGAACGTCGAAGCCGCCGCCCGCCCTTACGTGCAGAACATGACCCGCTCCGTCATCGAGGAGCGGCCCCAGAACTTCCGCGAAATCGACGTCTTCTCGCGGCTCATCATGGACCGCATCATTTTCCTCGGCCAGGCCGTGGATGACCATATTGCCAACATCATCAACGCCCAGCTGCTGTTCCTCGAATCGGCCGATTCGCGCAAGGACATCCTGCTTTACATCAACTCGCCCGGCGGCTCCGTCTACGCTGGCCTGGGCATGTACGACACCATGCAGTACGTGCGCCCCGACGTGGCCACCATTTGCACCGGCCTGGCCGCCAGCATGGGCGCCTTCCTGCTCTGCGGCGGCGCCATCGGCAAACGCTCGGCCCTGCCCCACGCCCGCGTCATGATTCATCAGCCCTCCGGCGGCGTGCAGGGCGTCTCGGCCGATATCGAAATCACGGCCCGCGAAGTAGTCAAGCTGCGCCAGGAGCTCTGCCAGATTTACGCCGACCGCACCGGCAAAACCTACCAGCAAATCCACGACGACTCGGACCGCGACTACTGGCTGCGCGCCGATGAGGCCCAGGAATACGGGCTGATTGACGAGGTGCTGCGGCGGGGCTAAACCTGCTTCGGTATTCAGAACATGGCCATAAGACGACTAGTTACGTTCTTCGCGTAACCTACTGCGCCTTCGCCATGCCCCACTCGCACGCCTCCCACGCCGGCCACCAGCACGCCGCCCCGCCGCCCGGCGGCAGCTTCAGCGCCGCCTTCGCCACCGGCATTGCCCTCAACGTGGCCTTCGTGATAGTAGAAACCATCGGCGGGCTCTGGGCCAACTCCGCCGCCCTGCTCTCCGATGCCGGCCACAACCTCTCCGACGTGCTCAGCCTGGCCCTGGCCTGGGGCGCCGCCTGGCTGGCCGGCCGCCCCGCCCAGGGCCGCTACACCTTCGGCTACCGCGGGGCCACCATCCAGGCCGCCCTGCTCAATGCCATGCTGCTCTACCTCGCGCTGGGCTTCATCCTCTGGGAAACCATCAACCACCTGCGCCACCCCGCGCCCGTGAATGGCAAGGCCGTGATGCTGCTGGCCGGCGTCGGCATCATCGTCAACGGCGTCACGGCTCTGCTCTTCCGCGCCGGCCAGAAGTCCGACGTGAACGTGCGCGGCGCCTACCTGCACATGCTCACCGATGCCCTCGTCAGCCTCGGCGTGGTGCTGGGCGGCGGCCTCACCCTGCTCACCGGCTGGGCCTGGCTCGACCCCGCCCTCAGCTGCATCATTCTCATCATCATCGCCTACACTTCCTGGGGCCTGCTGCGCGACTCCCTGCGCCTGGGCCTGCAAGCCGTGCCCGACGGCATCGACCTGGCCGCCGTGCGCGCCTGGCTGCTGGCCCAGCCCCAGGTGCAAAGCGTCCACGACCTCCACATCTGGAGCCTCAGCAGCTCCGGCCACGATGCCGCCCTCACCGCCCACCTCGTGCGCCCCGGCGGCGCCGATGCCCCCTGGCTGGCCGCCCTCTCGAAGGGTTTGGAGTCCGAATTTCACATCCACCACAGCACCGTGCAGGTCGAAGACTCCGAATTGCCCGACGGCTGCCACAGCGGCTGCGACTAAGGTGGTAGCACAACAACCAGTCGAGCAGCACCGGTTACCCGTCAGCACCGGTTATCTCTCTGTCAGTAGGATTTATTCGGCCGTCAGTATTAATTATTTCAGTGTAAGTAATAATTATTTCAGTGCGAGTAGGATTTATTTCAGGGTAAGTACCCATTCGGTACCTGCCAGTAGGATATAATTAAGCGACAGTAGGATTTCGGCCGGAAACAGCCCCAAACCCGTCCTATTTCCGCATCTTGCGGCCCCAATCCAACTCCCACCCCCGTGTCCGCCACCCCTCCCGTTAAGAATACCGTCCTCACGGCCGCCGTCATCGTGGCCGCCCTCGGCTACTTCGTCGATATCTACGACCTCATTCTCTTCAGCGTCGTCCGCGTCCAAAGCCTCGCCAGCCTCGGCATCGAGGCCAAAGCCGCCGTCAAGGCCCAGGGCGAATACCTCATTTCGATGCAGATGGGCGGCATGTTGCTCGGCGGCATCCTCTGGGGCGTGCTCGGCGACAAGAAGGGCCGCCTGTCGGTGCTCTTCGGCTCCATCCTCATCTACTCCCTCGCCAACCTCGCCAACGGCTTCGTCCAGACCATCGAGCAGTACGCCTGGCTGCGCCTCATCGCCGGTATCGGCCTGGCCGGCGAGCTCGGCGCCGGCATCACCCTCGTCAGCGAAAGTTTGCCCAAGGAAAAGCGCGGCCTCGGCACCATGATAGTGGCCACCGTGGGCGTGAGCGGCGCCATGCTGGCCTTCTGGGTGGGCCAGCGCCTGGGCTGGCAAAAGGCCTACATCACCGGCGGCGTGCTGGGCCTGGCGCTGTTGGCCCTGCGCGTCAGCGTGTTTGAGTCGGGTATGTTCCAGAAAACCCAGGCCCAAACCGACGTCTCGCGCGGCAATTTCTGGCGGCTCTTCACCGACACCGCGCGCCTCGGCCGCTACGTCCGCTGCCTGCTCATCGGCGTGCCGCTGTGGTTCGTCGTCGGCATCCTCATCACCTTCGCCCCCGAGTTCGGCGAAGCCCTCGGCATCCGGGGTCCCGAGCCGCTGTCGGCCGGGCTGGCCGTGTTCTGGTGCTACTTCGGGCTGGTGTTTGGCGACTTCGCCAGCGGCACCCTCAGCCAGCTGCTCCGCAGCCGCAACCGCGCCCTGCAAATCTTTCTCGTCTTCTGCGCCCTGCTCGTTGGCGTCTACCTCTACGGCCTGCGCGGCGCCACGCCCACCACCTATTATATGGTGTGCTTCGTGCTGGGCATCTCGGTCGGCTTCTGGGCGCTGTTCGTCACCGTCGCCGCCGAGCAGTTCGGCACCAACCTGCGCGCCACCGTCGCCACCACCGCGCCCAATTTCGCCCGCGGCTCCGTCGTGCTGCTGGTGCCCGCCTTCCGCTGGGCCGAATCCGTCTTCGACAGCCGCATCACCGGCGCCGCCGTGCTGGGCGGCGTGAGCTTGCTGGTGGCCTTCTGGGCCGTCAGCACCCTGCCCGAAAGCTTCGGCAAAGACCTCGACTACGTGGAGTAGCAAATGAGTTCCAAAAGTCGGATTTATTTTTGAAAATGAGAAAGTTAAACTATTAGAGGCGGCGCGGCGTACACAGTCCGAACCCCAGGTTTCTAACCACCCTCATGAAAAAAATCCTCGGCCTCCTGGCCATCCTCGCCCTCTTCGCTTCTACCACCCAGGCCCAAACCCTGCCCCCCAGCCCGCTCACTCCCGAAATGCAGCAGCAGCGCGCCGACGAAGCCCGCCGCAACTACGACGCCCAAAAGCAGCAAGGCAACGCCGACCAGCAAGCTTCCCGCGACACCCGCGGCGCCATGAAAGACAGCAAGCAGCAGCTGCGCGCCCAGAAAAACCAGCTCAGCGAGCAAAAAAGCCAGCTCAAAGCCCAGCGCCGCACCGAAAAGGAAAGCGCCACCCGCGAAAAAGCCGCCCGCACCGAAATGAAAGCCGAAAAGAAGCGCGCCAAAGCCATGAACTAAGCCGCGATATACCAGTCGCGCTTTAGTCAAATAAAAAAACTCCGGTCTGCACCGGAGTTTTTTTTGTTCCTTGCAGTCCGGCAGCCACCGCCCCGCGCCCGCCGCCCCGCCCGGCCTAAGCGCCGCGCTCCCATCTGCTTACTCCCACTCACCTGCTTTCCCATGAAAAACGCGTTACTCCTTTGCTTCCTGCTGGCCGTCGCCGCCAGCGCCCACGCCCAAAACGGCAACTCCTCCATGTCGTCCGGCAGCAGCGGCTCCGGCGTCAAGCTGAAATCGACCGCCAAGGCCGCCGAAAAGAAAACCAAGCACCTCAAGCAGGAAACCCGCCAAACCCAGCGCGAGCACGACAAAGTCGAAAACCGCATCGACGCCCAGAACAAAGCCCGCCGCAAAGCCGCCCGCGCCAAAGCCGCCGACGGCAAATAAGCCCGGCAGCAACCCCGCCTTCCCGCCCCGCGTTAGCCCATCACCCGCTACTTTCGTCAGCGGCCGGGTCCCTTCGGCCCATTCACCCGCCGCCGGCCGTCGCCGGCATTCCTCCCTATGGCTGCCAAAAACCCCGTTCAGTTCTATCCCTGGCACCATTTCGTGCTGGTGCCCGCCGCCCTCATCATGGCCGGCTACGCCGTGCGCCGCTACGTGGCCGTGGCCGGCGACGACTCCGAAATCTCCCGCCTCTGGTTCACCGTGGCGGCGCTGGCCGTCATCGGCCTTGGCGTGCTCGTGATGCTGCGCCAGCACTACGCCCTCACGCTGCAGGACCGCATCTGCCGCCTCGAAGTGCGCCAGCGCTACTTCGAGCTCACCGGCCAGCGCTTCGCCGAGCTTGAAAAACAGCTTTCCCTCAAGCAAATCCTCACCCTGCGCCTGGCCGGCGATGCCGAGCTGCCCGCCCTGGCCCGCGCCGCCGCCCAGGAAAAACTCACCCCCACCGACATTAAAGCCCGCATCAACGACTTCCAGTTTGATACAATGCGGGTGTGATGTTGTTAGGGTAGGAGGGTGTGGGGGTAAGAGGGTCGGAGGGACGCGTGAGAACATTTCCTCCGGCTTTCCCTTTTCCCTCCTACCCCCATACCCGCCTACCCTCATACCCTCCCTCATGATTCTCTACAACGTCACCACCAGCCTCGACCCCGCCATCGCCGACGAATGGCTGGCCTACATGCAGGAAACCCACCTGCCCGAAGTAATGGCCACCGGCTGCTTCATCAAAAACCAGCTCTGCCGTCTGCTCAACGAGGAAGACAACGGCATCACCTACGCCTCGCAGTACTACTGCATCAGCCTCGAGCAGCTCGAAGCCTACCAGCAGCATTTCGCCCCCGCCCTGCGCGCCGACATGGAAAAGAAGTTTTCGGGCCAGTACGCCTCCTTCCGCACCGTGCTCGAAATAGTGGAGTAGGGGAGTCAAACCGCCGTTTTCGCTGTTGCAGCAGCACATGAAAAACATCATTTTCTTCGGCGACAGCCTCACGGCCGGCTACGGCCTGCGCGCCGGCGACGACTTCCCCGCCCATATCCAGCGCCAGCTCGACCAGGCTGCGCTCCCTTATAAAGCCTTCAACTACGGCGTCAGCGGTGAAACCAGCGCCGGCGGCCGCCAGCGCCTGCCCACCATCCTGGCCCGCCAGCCCGTCGATGTGTTCGTGCTCGCCCTCGGTGCCAATGACGGCCTGCGCGGCATCCCCGTGCGCGAAACCGCCCAGAATCTCCAGTTCATCATCGACGAGGTAAAGCGCCGCTTCCCCCAGGCCCTCGTCATCCTCGCTGGCCTCGAATTACCTTTCGACCTCGGCCCCTTCGGCGCGCACCAGCTGGCCCGCTACGCCACCGAGTTCAAAGCCCTGTTCCGCACCCTGGCCGAGCAAAACAGCCTGCCCTTCGTGCCCTTCCTATTACAAGGAGTGCTCGGCCGCCGCGAGCTCAACCTGCCCGATGGCGTACACCCCAACGCGGCGGGCCAAAAAATCCTGGCCGAGAACGTATGGGCCGTGCTGTCGGCCAACCTCACCCCCTGACCCCCAAAGAATGCTTGATTCGCATTCCTCGTGGAGAGGGGGCACCGGTCATGCACTTATCGGGAAATCGTTCGGCTCCCCCTCTCCACGGGAGAGGGGGCCGGGGGGTGAGGTTCACGTGGGCAGAACTCAGAACAAGCTCCCCTGCACCGCCTGCGGAATCACAAACGGCTTGGGCACCACCATCCCCGTCAGCTCCCGCACCCGGTCCAGTAAGTAGCTGGTCCACACCGGCGCGTCCAGCACGTTTTTCTGGTGAATGAAGACATACGCCTCGTGCATGCCCTGGGCATACCACGCGGCCAGCCGCTCGGCCCAGGCGTCGGCGCGCTGGTAGTCGGTGCTGTGCAGCCCGTGGCCATTGAAGCGGATGAGCGCCGTGGGCGTCGTCAGGCGCATGGGCAGCACGTCGCGGCGGCCTGCTACGTCGGTTATCACCAAGGTTTTATTCAGCGCTTCCAGCGTGGCGAACACCGCGTCGCGCAGCTCCCGGTCGGCAAACCAGCGCGGGTGGCGCAGCTCTACGGCCAGCGGCACGGTGGCGGGCCAGTCGAGCAGGAAGCGCTCCAGCCGCGGCAGATGCTCGGGCCCAAAGTGTGGCGGCAGCTGCAAAAAGGCCCAGCCCAGCGTATCGCCCATCTCCTCAATGGCGCGGCTGAAAGTCAGCACTAAATCATCCGTATTAAACAGCTCCCGCTCGTGGCTGATGCTGCGCGGCAGCTTCGGGCAAAACTTGAAGCCCGGCCCCACCGCCCCGCGCCAGCGCCGCACAGTGGGCGCATCGGGAATGCGGTAGTGCGTCATATTTAGCTCCAAACTGTTGAACTGCTGCGCATAGTAGTGCAAGTAATCGGCCTCCTTGATGCCCAGCGGGAAGTAAGAGCCCAGCCATTCCTTGTTCGTCCAGATGGGGCAGCCCACGTACAGCTTCGGCGCGGCAGGCTGCGTAGGGAGGGCCTGCGCCAGCAGCCGGGCGGTTTCGGGGTGGTCGGGGGGCAGTCGAAAATCGACGTAGCGCAGGTCGGGGAGGCGGCCAAAATCCATAGGGCGAAAGTACGGCGGCCCCCGGCAATGGTTGGAAAACTGGTGATTGGTCTGCCAGGCAGCCTAGGATACAGTTTTTAAATGGAATTATTCTAAAAATCCAGTTAAAGTCCAGCTTTAGGCATTACAAAAAAAAACTAACCTGCGCAAACAGCTTTTCCACTACTTCGCGTTTCCGATGCCAAAATTTTATACCCGTCGCATAATCTAATTTCTGTGCCCCGGCAATAGTTGCCCCGGTTTTCCAGAAAAAATATCTTCCCCGGCCCGTAGAGCCCGGTTTCGGCGATTTGGAAAAGATAAATTAAATGCAAGTTTTATGACCAAAGTTCAATTTTAATCCCAACCAGCTTAGGAGTGAGCCGGCTTTTTTAGCAAGCCCGGATGGGGGATGGGTAATTTTGTATCGCTAACCATCCCCAATAGCGCATGATTTTATTCCGACGCTCTGCTACCTCCGTCTTTTTTCTGAGTCTGCTTTTGCTGCTGGCCCTGCCCTCCTCCGTGTGGGCCCGCCGCAGCCACACCACGAAAACCTGGAAATTTTCGGCCAACGCCACTACGGTGCTGCGCGGTCGGGCTTCCTGGTACGGACGCGAGTTTCAGGGCCGGCGCACCACCAGCGGCGAACGGTTCAACCGCTTTCAATACACCTGCGCCCACCGCACGCTGCCCTTCGGCACCCGCTTGCGCGTCACTAATCCCCACAGTGGCAAATCCGTCGTAGTTCGTGTATCTGACCGCGGCCCCTACCGCCACCAGCGCATCCTCGACCTGGCCGAGGTCGCCGCCCGCCCGCTCGACATCGTGCGCCTCGGCGCCGCCACCGTCGTAGCCGAAGTAGTGGACGACGAAACCCCCCTCGGCCCCACCGACGCCCCCGAAAACATCGACGTGCTGCGCGCTGCTGACCCGCAGCCGGAAGCCGCCTTCGCTACCTATACTGTTCCTACTGAGCAATCCGCTGCCCTCACCGATTCGCTGGCTGCGGCTGCCGCTCAACCGGTGGTGCCTATCGTCATCGGCACGTTGCTGAAGCCTGCTACGACTTCCTTTATCGTGCAGGCCGGCACCTTCGCCAACCTGACCAATGCCCAGGCCATGCAGGCCAAAATCGAGTCGCTCGACGAGAAGCTCGAAGTAAACCTGAGTGAAGAAACCATCGACGCCCGCATCATGAACCGGGTGCTCATCGGCCAGTTCGGCACCCGCGCCGAAGCCGAGGCTGTGCGCCGCCGCCTGATGCTCTGGGGCATCGGCGGGCTGGTGCGCGAAATTGCCAGTCTCTGACGAGGTTAGGAATCGAATAGAATACAACGCGTCAGTGTCATGCTGAACGCAGTGAAGCATCTTTTCACGCTCGAACGATTGGTTTACTGCCTCGTTCCAGCGTGAGAGGATGCTTCACTGCGTTCAGCATGACACGTTCTTTTGCTTCAACCAGCTAAATTGGGCCATGCTTTCCTGGATAAAAGCCCTCCTGACGCTGGCCGCTGGCCTCGCCCTCGTGTGGGCGCTCAACACCAAGCTCGGCGATACGCCCCCCTTCGGCAAGCTGCTGAGCCCGTACCGGGGCTTCTGGCGCAACGCGGAGGCCGCCGCCGATTTTCCCACGCAGCAGGAACTGCAGCTCCCCGGCCTGCAGCAGCCCGTGACGGTGCGCTACGACGACCACCGCGTGCCGCACGTCTTCGCCCTCAACGACCACGACCTGTACTACGCCCAAGGCTACCTTACGGCCCGCGACCGGCTCTGGCAGATGGATTTCGTGAGCCACGTTGCCGCCGGGCGCTTATCTGAAATCGTGGGTCCGGCCCGGCTCGAAACCGACCGGTTTTTCCGGCGCATGGGCCTGGGGTTTGGGGCTGAGAAATCGCTGAAAGCGGCGATGGCGGAGCCCACTTCCCGGCTGGTGCTTACGGCCTACGCCGAGGGCGTGAACAGCTACATCAAGACCCTGACGCCGGCCACGTTGCCCTTTGAATACAAGCTGCTCGACTACGCGCCGGAGCCCTGGGAGCCGCTCAAGAGCGTGCTTATTCTGAAGTACATGGCTTTCGACCTGACCGGCAAGTCGGACGACATGCGGATGAGCAACGCGCTGGCGAAATACGGTCCGGCCGTGGTCAAAGACCTGTTTCCGGACTATCCGCGCCGCGAAAGTCCGGTCATTCCGCTCGGTACGCCGCTGGATTTTACGCCCCAGCCGGTGCCGCCGGTGCCGGCCGCCTTCAAGGCCGCTGAGGCGGAAGAAGTGCCGCCGTATGACGCCAGAAAAGAGCTGGGCTCGAATAACTTTGCCGTGAGCGGCGCCCGCTCGGCCACCGGCTTCCCGCTGCTGGCCAACGACCCGCACCTGCAGCTCAACCTGCCCAGCATCTGGTACCAGGTGCAGCTGCAGGCGCCCGGCGTGAACGTGTACGGCGTATCCATTCCCGGCGCGCCCTTCGCCATCATCGGCTTTAATGAGCAGGTGGCCTGGGGCGTGACGAATACCTACGCCGATGTGCTCGACTGGTTTCAGCTGAAATTCAAGGACAACACCCGCCGTGAATACTGGCACGACGGCCGCTGGAAACCCCTGACGCCGCGCGTGGAGCGCATCAAGGTGCGCGACCGCCCCGACCGGCTCGACACCGTGCTCTACACCCACCACGGCCCCGTGGTGTACGACCACCAGGAGGAACCATTTCTGTCGCAGACGCCCATCGGCCACGCCCTGCGCTGGACGGCCCACGACGCGGCCAACGAGTTTCTGACCTTCTACCACCTCAACCGCGCCCACGACTACGCCAGCTACGTGGCCTCGCTGGCCAGCTACGGCGCGCCCGCCCAGAACTTTATCTACGCCGATGCCGCGCAGGACATTGCCCTTTGGCCTAACGGTCGTTTCCCACTCAAGTGGCGCGAGCAGGGCAAGTTCGTGCTCGACGGCCGCGACCCCGCCCAGGAGTGGCAGAGTTGGATTCCGGCCGCCCAGAATCCGCACGTCCGGAACCCGGCGCGGGGCTTCGTGAGCTCGGCCAACCAATTCTCCGCCCACCCGCGCGACTATCCCTACTACCTCAACTGGGATTACAGCGGCTCGGAGCGCGCCCGCCGCATCAACCAGCGCCTGGCCCGCATGACCCAGGCCACGCCCGACAGCCTGCGCCAGCTTCAGAACGACAACCTCGGCCTCAACGCCCAGCTGATGCTGCCGCGCCTGCTGGCCCTGGCGGGCACCCCGGCTGCCAAATCGCCCGCCGCGAAAGCCCAGGCCGAGCTGCGCCGCTGGAACTACCAATACAGCGCCGATGCCATCGGCGCCAGCCTGTTTGAGGTGTGGTACAATGAGCTGGTGAAGCGCCTCTGGGACGATGATTTCGGCAAAAAAGCCACCGGCCTGGAAATGCGCCCACCCGCCCGCGACCGTACCAACAATCTGTTGCTGAGCGAAGAAAACAGTCCCTGGGTTGACGACCGCCGCACCCCCGCCCACGAAACGATGCCGCAGCTAGCCCGCCAAAGCCTCGACTTCGCCATCGACTCGCTGACCCGCAAATTTGGCCCGCAAAGCACCAAGTGGCGCTGGGCCAATCAGAAAAGCACCGACATCCTGCACCTGCTAAAAATCAAAGGCTTCGGCCACGATGACGTGGACTGCGGCGGCGGTGCGGGCATCGTCAATGCCACGTCGGAGCGAAATGGACCTTCGTGGCGCATGGTGGTAGCGCTGGGGCCGCAGGTGCGAGCCTACGGGCTGTTTCCGGGCGGGCAGAGTGGGAATCCGGGGTCCGTTTATTACGACAACATGCTGGAAAACTGGCGGGTGGGCAAGCTGGATGAGCTAGTGTTTTTGCGTAGTGCGCAGGAGCAGAACCCGCGGGTGTCGGCCGAGTGGAAGCTGCAGTGATTGGTCGGACGAATTTACCGCAGAGCTTTGTCTGACCATTGGAAGGTGTTAGGTATTAGGTTTTAGGATTCGTATGCCACCTAACACCTAACACCTAACACCTAACACCTAACACCTAACACCTAACACCTAACACCTAACACCTAACACCTAACACCGCTAATCGGCGTGGCCGGAAGTGGCCGGAGGAACCGTTGCGTGGAATTCGCCCAAACACTCAAAAACTGCCTTGCGTAAATTTGCCCCATGAGAACCCGCCTTTTTTCACTGCGCCGGGTTGCGGGGATGAGCTTGCTGCTGCTGGTCGCCCGGCCCACAATGGCCCAGTTTTACAGCCAGTATCCCGCCGATACCTCGCGCATTTTCAGCTACGTCGAGCAGATGCCCGCCCTGCCCGGCGGCGGCGGCAACCTGGCCCTGGTCAAAACTATTCAGCGGGCGGTGCAGCTGCCGCCCGAGGTGCGTGAGGGCAAGGTCGAAGGCCGCGTATTCGTGCGAATGGTCATCGGCGTGAGCGGCGTGGCCCGGCAGTTCAGCATCGCCCAGAGCCTGAACCCGGCTACCGATGCGGCGGCCCTGACGGCCGTGCGCCAGCTGCCGCGTCTGGTGCCCGGTCGCTACAATGGCCAGCCCGTGGCCGTGGTGCTCACGGTGCCGGTGGTGTTCTACTCGCCCCGCCACGTCTTCAGTGCCAATGAGGTAAGCCGCACCCCGCAGTTTGCCGGCGGCAACGATGCGCTCGATACCTACCTGCGCAAAAACCTCAACCCGCCCGCCGAAGTCAAAACCCGCGACCTGCGCGGCCGTGTCACCGTCCGTTTCGTGCTGAGACCCGATGGGCGCGTGGGCGCTACCGAAGTGGTCAACTCCCTCAGCCCCGCCTGCGACGACGAAGCCCTGCGCCTCGTGCGCAGCATGCCGCGCTGGCAGCCCGCCCTGGGCTACGACGACCAGCCCGTGGCCGTGTCGCAGGCTCTCAACATCTGGTTTGAGCCGCCGCCCCCACCCGCCGGCATCGCGCCCCCGGTGCCCGAAACCCAGATTTACAGTCAGGCGCAGAAGATGCCCGAGCTGCCCGGCGGGGGGGGCATCGCCGCCGTCAAAGCCGCGCTGCTCGAGCGCATCGAATTCCCGGAGCAGGCGCTGGCCCGGCAGGGGCAGCTAAGCTTCGTGGTGGAGCCCGATGGCCGCGTCACGCGCCCCGTCATGCTCAAAAGCATCAGCAACGAGTTCGACGAAGCCATTATGGCAGCGGCGCTACGGCTGCCGCGCTTCGAGCCCGGGCAGCAGCGCGGGCGCCCGGTGGCCGTGCGCCTGGTGCTGCCCATTGAGGTAGAAATTCGGTAATAAACTGTCCTGCTAAACGCAGAGAAGCATCCTATTACGCCACAACGAGTCGTTGAGACGTAATAGGATGCTTCTCTGCGTTCAGCATGACAGAGGAGGTTTACTCCTCCTGCGCCTTATTAATAGCCACGACGGCTGCAACTGCCAATACGGCGATGCCGATTATCATTTGCGTCTGCGTGAGTCGCTTCGAGGCTTTGCGCAGCAGGGTGCCGCCGCTTTTCAGCAGGTCGTCAATGTGTTCGGCTTCGCCTTTGAATACGTGGTAGGCGCTTTCGAAAGTCCGGGCCAGGTCTTCGGGCAGAATTTTTTCGAGCTCTTCGCTCGCTTGTTGCGTGATGTCCATTTGGTAAGGCGAAATAAGATGAGAGAAACGGGCTTCGCGGGCCCGTCGGCACTTCTACGTTAAGTCCGGGCTGGTGTTTGGTTGGGCTTGCGGAAAGATGCTGGGGCCGCACGGGGCACAAAAAAAGCGCCCGACTGCAAGAGCCGGGCGCCTTTTCAAAATTCAGACAAATACCTACTGCGCTACGGCCAGTTCGGCGGCCGGCTCGGCGGCTGGCTCAATAGCCATCACGCGGCCGGCCGCGTAGAAATTGTGATTGTAATAGCCTTCGCGCAGCGAGCTGATAGTAACGCCTTTGCCACAAGCCGAGTGAGCAAACTTGCCGTCTTTCAGGTAGATGCCCACGTGGTAGATGGGGCCGCGGCCGCGACGGAAAAATACCAGGTCGCCGGTATGCATCTCCTTGCGTGGCACGCGCTTCACGGTCGTAAACATCGAGCGCGAGCTGCGCTTAAGCGTGATGCCGTATACTTCCTTGAACACGCGGGTCACGAAGCCCGAGCAGTCGGTGCCGTAGCGCTGCGAGTTGCTGCCGTAGCTATAAGGCGTGCCCACCCAGTTGGTTACGGCTTGCAGCAAGTCCTTGTCCTCGGTGTAGTCGAGGTGCAGGCCCAGGGTTTGCGCGTAGTAGTGGTAGGTGATGGAGTCGCGGGCGGCGGTGGCGGCCAGCGCGTCGGCGGGGTTCACGGGGCCTTTGGCGGTGCCGGCCGGGGTGCTTTCGGGCTCATTTTCCAGGAGGGCCGGAAACAGCGATGCTTCGGCCACGGCGGGCGCCGCAGGGGCGCAGGCCGTACCCGAAGCATCGGTAGCGGGGCGTTCGAAGAAGAAAGAGAGAGCCAGCGAAGCAGCGGCGAGGCAATACAGGAGGCTGTTTTTCATTGTCCGTCGTTGGGTGGTAGGGGGAGGAAATCCGGGTTCTGCGGTGAGAGGCAAAAGAGCCGGGCTAGTAGTTTCTCCGTCGATAGGCGATGCTGCGGGCAGCTTGGGAAAAGAAGTGAAAAAGAGTCGAGCAATTGGCTTTTTTTAGTGGTTATAAAGCCAGCCTTGGGGTAAAGCTAAGGCAAACTTTTCGTAACTCCGGCATTTTTGCTCGGAAAAAGTCAAAGATTCTTTATTTGGTACAATGATTTGGGCGAAAAATCTTTTTCGCCCTTGCAACCATCCCGAAACTTTCGGCGTACTAGCGCCCTTCTATTTCCCTATGTCTGAGCCCACCAAATTCCCCCGCACCTGGACCAACTCGCCGCTGGCCCGCATTGCCCGCTTGGTGCTGGGCAATAAGGCCAACGTGGCCATGGTCATTGGCCAGACCGTGCATCTGAGTGGGGCCACCCGCGAAGAGTTTCTGGCCGACGCCGAGTGGCTGGCGCACGAGCGCGTGCACATCCGGCAGTTTCGGGAGCACGGCTTCGTGCCCTTTCTGTGGAAATACCTGGTGGAATCGGCGCGGGTGGGCTACTTCAACAATAAGTTTGAAGTGGAAGCGCGGGAGGAAGCGTATCGGCTGACACGGGGGAAGCGCTGAAAAGCGAACTGTCATCTTGAGCGCCGCGAAGGACCTGCTCACGCCGGAACAATAACTGTTCGGACGCGAGCAGGTCCTTCGCGGCGCTCAAGATGACAGCTCTTTGCAATTCTGGCTTACAGCTGCGCCAGCCGCCCGCCATCCACCACCAGCGTGGTGCCGTTCACAAACGACGCCTCGCTCGAGGCCAGGAAGCAGATGGCGGCCGCCAACTCGCGGGGCTTGCCAATCTGCCCGCTGAGGTGCTCGGCGCCCGATTTGATGTTCGGATTGTCGTGCAGCATGGGCGTATCCACGGCACCGGGCGCTACGGCGTTGATGCGGGCCTGGGTGTGGGGAATTTCGAGGCTGAGGCCGCGCACGAAGGCCTCCATCGCGCCCTTGCTGGCGGCGTAGGGCACCACGTTGGCGCTGGTCTGGTGCGCATGGACCGACGAGACGGCTACCACTGCGCCGTGCTGCATGTGCGGCAGACAAAGCTGACAGAGGCGAAACAGCGCCCGCAGGTTGACGGCAAAAAGCTGGTCCCAAGCCTTGGAGGTGATTTTTAGAATCGGCTCGTAGGTCATCATGGCCGCGTCATTCACCAGCACGTCGATGCGGCCCCAGCGGGCCAGGGTTTTGCGCACGGCGGCGGCCAGCTGCCGGTCTTTGCCCACATCGGCTTTCAGGAAAAGGATTTCGCCGCCCAACTTTTTAATCTCGGCCACTACTTCCTGGCCTTCGGCGGCGTCGCGGCCGACGGCCGCTATTTTGCCGCCTTCGCGGGCCATTTGCAGAGCGGTGGCGCGGCCGATGCCCGAAGTGGCACCGGTGATGAAGCAAACTTTATCGGTAAAGCGCACGGTATTAGCGGCTATGTGCGACGGATGGCCGCGTTAAAAGTATTGGTAGGCAGTACGGTAGCGCCGGGCTAAAGTTGGCGGCGGCGGGAGCTGTCAAATCCGGCTGCTTACTACTTGTTTCGGTACAGGATTAAAACAAATGCCGGCTTAGTGCAACTTTGACGGCGGCGATTACGAATACTACCCAGCGCCGCCTCAGCGGTTGGCGTCACCCTTCCTTTCCACCTTCATTCCTTTCCCATGAATACCCAGCAAAACAAGCCGACTGCCTCGGCAACTGATACCAATTCCCGTTCGCAAGCTTCCTCGTCGCCAGCGCCGAGCAATGCCAGCGCCCAAACCTCGGCCGACCAGCCTACCAGCATCATCGACAGCGCCCTGGCCAGTGGCCGCAGCGCCCTCGACAGTGCCGTAGAAAGCGGCCGCAGTGTGCTCGATAGCGCCGTCGAAACGGGCCGCACCGCCCTCGACAGCGGTAAAAAATGGATTGGGGACGCGCACCTGCGCGAAACTGTTGACCAGACCACGCAGAGCGTGAAAGACTGGAGCGGCCGCGCTGCTGCTAAAGTCGGCAACCTCAGCACCACCCAGAAAGTAGTAGGCGGCGCCATCCTGGCCGCTGGCCTGGGCTGGCTGGCCTACCGCAAAGTGAAAGCCTCGGACGCTTCGTCGTCGGAGAGCAGCGACAGCAGCCCGCGCTCAGTATATGGCCGCTCGGGCAGCTTCACCCGCACCGGCAGCGCTGGTTACCAGGCGCCCGATGCTTCCAACCGTCGCCCGGCCAATACCAGCAACCGCCCGGCTTCGATGCCGTCGTTTGGTGGCGAGTCGAGCGCTAAGCGTCCCAGCGACTCCGGCTTCGGTGGCGCTTCGACCAGCGACTTCAGCAGCCGGGCTTCGGGCTCGGGCAGCAGCTACCGCTCGCAAGACGATGACTATCGCACGATTGAATAAGGGTTAAATTCCCTGTTGATTAGTGGAAAACCCCGTCTCATTCAGTTGAGGCGGGGTTTTTCTTTTTGCAGGCTATAGTGGTAAACAGGCGCTGAATTCAGCCAGCGCCAGAAAATCAGGCCGCCCAAGGCGTAGGCAAGCACATCGAAGCCATCGGCGGTAGCGGTGTGCGGCTGCAAATAAGGCAGTAGCAACTCAAACCAGATACTTAGGACTGCCCAGGTGCTTATTACCCAGGCAACTGGCAGCGTGAAGCCGGATTGCCTGAAATAAACGTGACGCATGAGCCACAGCGCCCCACTCAGGATGAGCGGCAGGGCTAGCACATCGGCCAGATAGGAGGTGATAATGGCCGGCAACGGCCAATGCAGCCAGTGCCGGTTAGCATATAATAGCCCGTAGGTCAGCGTAAATGCTGTTAGTAACAGAGAGTGGGCATGATGCCTCAACCAGCCAGCACGGTGACTACCCATACCACGAAGGCCACAATGGCGGCAAAAAACAATTGGCCCCCGCGAATCACATATTTGGCCAGCTTCAGGGGTAGTGGGTCGTCGGGATTGATGTCGATGAGGACCAGGTTGGGCCCGGATTTATCATTCAGGGCCTGACGGGCTTGGTCGTTGGCCACGCGGTGCGGCTCCAGCGTCTGTTGGCAGTGCTCGCAGCGGTCGTCGGGGTGCTGCTGCCAGCTGGTCCACTGGCCGCAGTGAGGGCACTTTTTGGTGGAAGCCAGCGGGGCGGGGGAGTCGGGATGCATAGCGAGAGTATCCGAAAAGGCACACTGACTGCCGGTGAATAGAAAAAGCCCGTTGATAATCGTTTGATTATCAACGGGCTTTAGAGCCTTCTACGGGATTCGAACCTGCGACCTGCTCATTACGAATGAGCTGCTCTACCAGCTGAGCTAAGAAGGCGTTTCCCATACAGTATTTCCGATTGGGACAACAAAGATAGGCAAGCCGGATAAAGCGGCGCAACCTTCTGGCTGAAAAAAAACAACAACCCGCTCCCAGGCCCTGCGTTTTACGCTTGCCACTCCATCTTTTTCCAGCTATGAAAATTCTCCGTTCCCTCGCCGCCGGTTTTGCCGGTGCTTTGGCCCTCAATGTACTGCACGAAACAATGCGCCGCCTGCGCCCCCACGATGCCCCGCGCATGGACGTGCTGGGCGAGCGCGGCCTGCGCAAGCTGCTGGCCGCCGCCGACGCCCCCCAACCCGACGACGATACCGCCTACGCCCTGACCATGGCGGGCGACCTGGTTTCAAACGGCCTCTACTACAGCATGGTGGGTAGCGGCCCGCACACCATTGCACGGGGCGTGGGCTTGGGGCTGGCGGCGGGCATCGGCGGCGTAGTGCTGCCGGGGCCGCTGGGCCTGGGCGAGGCGCCGAGCAACCGCACCCCCCAAACCAAGCTCATGACCGTGGCCTGGTACACGCTGGGCGGGCTGGTGGCCGGGGCGGTGGCACAAGGCCTGCGGCAGCGGGACTAGGCCGTAAATTTGCGACTTGTTAAAGCAATTTTCCGGTTTGCGCGTTAAGCAGGCAGGAGTGCCGGGCTGTGTCAGTCCGGCGTAATACAAAAAGCATTTTGCCAATGGAGTACATTCTGATTCTGCTGATTGCGCTTATTTTCATTCGGTTCATCCTGCCCGGCCTGGTGAAGGCGCTGCTGGCACGATTTATCCGAAAGCAGATGCGTACTCACGGTTTCGAGGTGCCGCCGCAGGCACCGCCCCGGTCTGGGCCCACGCCGTCGGCAGGGCAGGTGCGCGTTGATTTTGTGCCGCCCCGCCAGACCATCAACCCCGACAAGCCGCACAGTGCTCAGGGAGGCGAGTACGTTGATTTTGAAGAAATAAAATAAGCAGAGTGCCCGGGTGAGCAACCCGGGCACTCTGCTTTAAAAGCCCAGACCGAACCGCAGGCCGGTGCCCAGCCGCTCGCCGCTTTGCAGGGCGGTGTATAAATCAACGCGCAGCACTTTTACAATGTGCTCGATGCCCACGCCCAGCTCCAGGTAGTGGCCGGCAGCGGCGGTGTGCAGGTAGTTGAGCGAGGCTACTTCCTGCCATTTCAGGCGGCGCAGCAGCGGCACCTTGTTCAGGATGAAGCCGTTGAAATGATGGTTGTAGTGGCCTTCGAAGTAGCTGTTGTTGGTGCTGAAGCGGTAGTAGTCGAGCAGCTGGAAGTCGCTGAAGTCGCCGGTGAGGATGGTGCGGTTGCCGGAGAAATGGCGGTAGTCGATGAACGTCATCCCCGCCCGCGAGCCCAGGAAGCCGCCCACGGCCGCCTCGTAGTTGCTGGTGCCGAACAGGCCGAGCTTAAAGCTGTGGCGCACACCGGCCTGCGCCAGCGTGTAGCGCACATCGGAGCCCAGCACGCCGGCGATGGCGTGGCGGGCCTGCATGTTGAAAGTAGGCCACTTCGAGCCGAGGTTGATTTTGCCGGTGGGGCGGGTGATGTAGCGCTGGCCGGGCTTGAAGTCGAGCGACACGCTCATGGTCAGCAATTGGCTACGGTTGAAACGGGTGTCGGGCAACTCGTCGCTCACCGGGGCGTTGGGCGTGAAGGCGCGGCCGGGCACATCATTTATGAGCTTGTAAGTGCTGTTTTCCAGCTCGTGACGGTCGAAGTAGGCGCCGCTGACGCGGAGGTTGAGGCCATTCACGGGCTCGGTCACGTATACCAGCTCGGCGCCGTCGCGGCGGTAGAGCTTGGCGTAGTTCTGGTTGACCAGCAGCGTGTAAATGCTGTTGATGGCGGGCGTGAGCTGGCTGTTGTGGTCGAAATTCTGGATGGTGCGGCCCACGGACACGCTGACCTGCTGACGCTTCACCGGGTGCAGCTGCCAGTCAATTTCCAGGTTGGGCTTCAATCGCTCATCGGCAAAACCGTAGCGCAGCGTGGGCTTAATGGTAAGAAAGCGCCGGTCTTCGGTGCGCTGGGTGAAGATGGCCTGCGCGTTGAGCACCGTGCCTTCCACGGTGTTATACTGAATAATCTGGGCCACGGGCAGCACCGAGGTGCTGCGCTTGCGGAAGGTATTGCTGTACGTGTAGCCACCGATGAGAAGCTTGATAGGCTCGAACTTGTTGCGCTCGCGGTCGAGCGAATCCTGGTAGGGGCGCGAGTTACGGATAACTTCGGAGCTGTCTTTCACGTGGTAATCCTTCTGCTCCTCCAGCGTAAGGGGCACGGGGCGCACCTGGTCCCAGTAGGCCGAGTCGCGCTCGTTCACGCCTTTCTCGACCAACTGCACCTCGTTGCGGCCCATTTGAGCGAATGGGTCGTTTTTCACCGAGTCACGCTGGGCCTGCTTCACCTGCTTGCGCACCTGCTTGTTGAGGCCGCTGAGGTCGGGCTTGCGCTTGCGAATCTGGGCGGCGGTTTCCTGGCCCTTCGGGGCGTCGTCCTTGCCTTCCTTGACGACCGGCGGCGGCGTTTTGGCCACGGGCGGGGCCGGGTAGGTCGGCACGACGTTGGAGTAGTTCGTAAACACGGCCGTGAGGTAGCCCGAACCCTTAAAGCCCAGCGCGGAGAATGAGAAGTCGAGCTGCTGCGACTGGATGAGCCACACGTGGGGCGAGCCCGGCGCCGGCGCGTAAAGCTGCGAGATGTGCAGGCTTTCCACGTAGTCGAGCTGGGCGTTTTTGTCGAGGCTCAAATCGACGGAGTGGATGCGCCAGCTGCCGTCGGCAATATAGATGTAGCCCGAAAAGGCCGGGTCGTTGCGGCGGCGGGGCGTCACGCGGATTTTATGCACCAGTTCGCCGCCCTGCTGTTTGCTGCCCACCAGCTCGTAACGGTAGAACAGCATGGCGTTGGAGGCAATGGGCGACACAAAGCCGCGCTCCGAGAAACCGCTCTTCAGCACGTTGTTGTAGAACGTCATGTTGCGCCCCGCGCTGGCCCGGTTGAAGCTGATGCCGCGGCTGTCGCCGCTCACGCGGCTCGAAATGGTGCGCTCCTTCACCACGTCGGGCTGGGTGAAGGAGATGTCGGACAGGGTTTCGGAGAGGTAGAAAATACCCGGTTTCAGGTCGGGGCCGGTTTTGAAGAGGCCTAGGATTTTGCTGGGCGTGTCCGAGAGGCGGCCCAAAGCTTTGATATAGAGTCGGCCCCGGAAGGCGGCTACCTCGCGCTTATGGTAAGCGCGCCACTGCTGGGCTTCCTGAATGATGGCGTAGGCCGGGTCGCGGTCGGTGGAGCGCACCAGCACTTCGCCGAGGTTGTAGGACTCGGGCTGCAAACTCACGTTTAGCGTGGTAACGGAGTCGCCGCCCAGCACGCGCACCGGCTGCACCAGCGGCCGGAAACCGACGTACTGAAACACCAGCTCATATTGCCCGGGGTCGAGGCGCAACTGATAGGAACCCTGCTCGTTGCTGGCGGTGCTGGTGGCGGTGCCGCGCACGGCCACGTTGGCAAAGGGCAGGATTTCGTTGGTGCTGCCGCTGATTTTGCCCCGGATGATGCCCGCGTAGGAAAGGCGCGCCGCCGGTCCCAGCAGGACCATTACGAGCAGCAGGCGAGTAAATAAAAGAGGCATAGGTAGGAGCAGGAGCAAGACGCGGTGCCAAAATACGGCACATAACGGGCAGATGGTTGGTAAAAGCCCAGCAGCTGCACTAACGCTGACGCGACGAATACATTTTAAGGCCGCCCGCTAAGGCAACGAATTTCGCTGCCCGATGTTAGTTCTTTGTGCAATCAGCGCCTTCCTATGTTTAAAACCGACAAAACCCCCAAGCAATACACGCCCGGCGAGGCCCTGCAGAAAATTGCCTCCTTCTGCGCCTACCAGGAGCGCACCCAGAAGGAAGTGGAGCAAAAGCTTAAGTCCTACGGCCTTGACGAAGATGAGGCCGGCGAAATCATCATCCGCCTGAGCCGCGAAAAGCTGCTGGATGAGGAGCGGTTTGCCAAAGCCTACGTGAGCGGGCACTATCGCCAGAAGAAGTGGGGCCGCCGCCGCATCGTGCAGGAATTGAAGCAGAAAGGCATCAGCGAGTACTGCATTAAGTCGGGCCTGAAGGAAATCGACGGCGACGAATACTACCAGAACCTGGTGGATGTTCTGGAGAAGAAAGACCGGCAGGAAAAGGAGAAAAATCCGCGCGTGCGGCGGCAGAAAATGTCGGTGTACCTGACGGGCAAAGGCTACGAGCAGGACTTGATAAAAATGGCGCTGGATGAGCTGGGCAAAGCACCGGAAGACGACGAATAGCCGTCCGGGCAACAATTCCGGCGCAGATTGGTAAGGCAGAAGCACCTCATCAGCCCGTCTCATGGAAAAAGCCGCCCGCACCGCCCTCGTGGCCGAACTCATTGCCCTCATCACCAAAGGCAACGCCCACGCCACTTTCGAAGAGGCCGTGGCCGACCTCACGCCGGAAATCTGGAACCAGCACGTGCCCGAGGTGCCCTACACCATCTGGCACTTGGCGGAGCACGTCCGCATTGCCCAGTGGGACATTCTGGAATTCAGCCTCGACGCCCGCCACCAATCGCCGGAATGGCCCGCGGGCTACTGGCCCGCCAAAGACGCCACCGCCGACGAGCAAACCTGGCAGCACACCCTCGACCAGATAAGCGCCGACCGTCAGCGGTTCATTGACTTGCTGCAGAATCCTGCTACCGATTTGCTGGCCCCGCTGCCCCACGGCACGGGCCAGAATATCCTGCGCGAAGCCCTGCTCATCGGCGACCACAATGCCTACCACACCAGCGAAATCATCCTGCTCCGCCGGCTACTGAAGGCCTGGAAGTAGACTGTAACTGGCCCGGCGTGCCCCTGTATCTTTGAGGAAAGCACTTTCACCTCGATTCATATGAGCCCTATCACATCTTTCTCCCAACTCAATCCAGAAGGCACTTATTCTTATGCCGACTACCTGACCTGGAAGTTCACGGAGCTTGTAGAGTTGATAAAAGGCAAGGTATTGCGTCCCATGTCGGCACCGGCACCTTCGCATCAGCGGCTCTCGCGGCGGCTTGAATATTCGATTGAAACCTTCCTGCGTGGTGGAAGTTGCGAGATGTTTCATGCTCCATTCGATGTGCGTCTTAGCCGAAATGTTGGCAGCAGTGATGCGCAGATTCAAACCGTAGTGCAGCCCGACATTTGTGTGGTATGCGACCCGACCAAGATTGATAACCGTGGCTGTCTCGGCGCACCCGACTGGATTATCGAAATCGTGTCGCCCGGCAATCTAAAGCACGACACCATTACCAAGTTCGACCTTTACCAGGAAAACGGCGTGCGCGAATACTGGGTGGTTTTTCCGGGCGAGCAAACCATCCAGATTTTTGAGCTGACGGACAAGGGCCATTATCAGATAACGGCCGAATATGCCGAACCCGGCCTTATGCCCGTAGCTACGCTGCCGGGTTTGGCCATTGAGTGGAGCGAGGTCTTCGATGCGCCGCGGTGATTAACCTTCCGCCGTCACCGTGCGGCGGATGCCCAGCTTTTTCATCCGCGCCTCCAGCGTCTTAGCATTAATATCAAGTAGCACGGCCGCGCCCTGCGGCCCGCTCACCCGCCCGCCGGTGCGTTGCAGCGCCGCCAGAATATGGTCGCGCTCCTGCTCACGTAGCGTTTTGATGGGCGGCTCGGCCGCTGCCACTGCCACTACCGCGCTGCCGGAGCCCGCCACCGCCAGCAGCGGCCCCGCCGCGAAGCCGCCGAACTCCAGGTACGGCCCCTGGCTGACGATAACGGCCTGCTCCAGCACGTGCTCCAGCTCGCGGATATTGCCGGGCCAGGCGTAGGTCTGCAACGCCGCCAAATCGGCCGGGCGCAACTGGCGGATGGGGCGCGCCATGCGCTGGCTGAGGCGCTGGATGAAGTGCCGGGCCAGCGGCTCGATATCCTCGGGCCGCTCGCGCAGGGGCGGCATCTGGATGGGAAAGACGTTGAGCCGGTAGTACAAATCGGCACGGAAGCGGCCGGCGCGCACTTCGTCTTCCAGCACGCGGTTGGTGGCGGCTATCACGCGGGCATCGGTGAGCAGTACCTTGCTGCCGCCCAGGCGCTCAAACTCTTTTTCCTGCAATACCCGCAGCAGCTTGGCCTGCAAGTCGAGCGGCAGCTCGCCGATTTCGTCCAGGAAAATCGTGCCGCCGTCGGCCAGCTCAAACTTGCCGATGCGGCGCTCGGTGGCGCCGGTGAAAGCACCTTTCTCGTGGCCGAATAGTTCGCTTTCAATTAATTGGGCGGGCAGGGCTGCGCAGTTCAGCTTCACCAGGGCACGGTTGTGGCGCGGCGACTGCTGGTGCAGGGCGCGGGCTACCATTTCCTTGCCGGTACCGGTTTCGCCGGTCACGAGCACCGTGGTGTCGGTGGGGGCCACTAGGGCGATGCGCGTTTGCACCAGGTGCAGGGCGGCGCTGGGGCCGATGAGGTCGCCGGCCTTGGCCACGGCGGCGGTGTTGATTTCGTCGATGAGGTAGCTGCGCTCCTGCTCCACCTGCTGCTTGAGTTCCTCGATTTGCTCGAAGGCGAAGAGGTTTTCCAGGGCCAGCGAAATCTGCGGCACCAGCGCCTGCACAGTTTCTAAGTCCTGTTGGTTAAAGCCTTGCGGATTATCCGAGGCCAGCACCAGCACGGCCGCTCCGCCCGGCCGCTGGCCCAGCGGCACCAGCAGCATGGCGCGGGTCTGGTGCACATCATACACGTAGCGCATGGCGGGGTAGCGGCGGGCCAGCTCCCGAAACGCCTCGCCGGTGTAGAGCCCCGGCTGCTCCAGCAGATTTTCGACCTGGTTGTACATCGCCGAAAGATTGAACTCCAGGTCCTGGTACCGCTTGGGGTCCAATGCTAGTAAAGGAGCCTGCGGGTCGTCGTCGGGACGGGCAAATTCGGCGAAGCCCGCGAAGCCCTCGCGCCGGCTCGGGCGCTGCACCCGGATGCCGAAATAATCGAAGGGCACCACGCGGGCCAGCTCCTCAGCGATGGCCCGAAACAGCGGCTCGCGCTGCTTGATGCTGAGCAGGGCATTGCTGATGTTGAGCTGCAACGCGCGCTGCTGCTCGCGGCGGGCAATATCCTCGAAGGCCAGCGTATTAGCCACGGCAATGGCCACCAGCGAGCCGATTTTCTCCAGCAGCGATTGGTCGGCGGCGCTGAAATTAGGATGGCGGCGGGTGGCCAGCATCAGGAAGCCAATGAGGTGCCCAGCCAGGCGTAGCGGCACCAGCGTGAGGCAGCAGATACCCATTTCCGTCAGCTTATCGAAGCCGTGGAAGTTGGGGTATTGACTCAGCAGGTCGGCCAATTCGATTTGGCGGAAGATGGGCTCGGCCAGCAGCATTTCGGTGGGTGTGCCGGCCACCGGCTCAAACTGGGTGAAGTGGTGCATCAGTTCGGGCCCGGCCCCGGTTTCGCCGCCGAAATAATCGCGCATGAACAGCCGCCGCCGCTTCTGCTCGCGGTCAAACACGTTGATACCGATGAGGTCGAAGGGAAAAATCAGCCGCAGCTTCGTGGTGACGGTTTTGAACAGCGTCTCCTTGTCGCGGGTGGTGGCGATGGCCTCGTTGAGGTGCAGCAGCAGGTTTTCTTCGTCGTTCGGCACAGTCAGCGCGGCTTGGTTTCCTGAAATAGCAGGAGCGTGTTTTGAGAAAATCCTGCTATTTCAGGAAACGAACAAAGAGAGCCGATGTTTTAAGCGGCCTGAATTTTTATTAAAATCCGATTAAAATACACGTAATCAACTGCTGACAAAAAGACGGGAGACCGGCCGCGTAGCTGGCACAACAATGGGTAAAGGGCTGGCACACCTAAGCCATTTGGCCTTATGCTTTCCAGATATCACCTGATGGGTTTTGCGGGTTTGTCGCTCTTCGGCGGCCTGCTGGCCCACCCAGCGCTGGCCCAAAACCAGCCCAGCGTGCCCGCCGCCGCCCAGTCCATCGGCCTGGTGAGCGACTCGCTGACGCTCGGCGGCACCCTGCAAGCCGTGCTCGACGCCAACCCCAGCCTGACCAACCTCACTGAGCTGAGCAATGCTGCCAGCAGCCGCCTGACGCAGACGCAATCCGGCTTCCTGCCGCAGATTACGGGCACGGCCACTTACACCCGCATCGACCCGGTGGTGAAAATAGCGCTGCCGGGCAGCACTGAGCAGCTGCAGTTTGCTCCCAATAACAACTACGATTTTCACGTCACGGCCCAGTACCTGCTCACGGATTTCGGCAAGAACGCCGCCAGCGTGCGCCTGGCCGAGTCGCAGGTGAAAACGGCGCAGGACAACATCATCGTAGGCCGCCGCGACCTGGCCTTCAGCGCCGCGCAGGTGTACTACAACATCCTGTTTATGCGCGAAAGCATCCGGGTGCAGGACCAGCAGATTGCCTCGCTGCAGGCTCACCGCAACGAGATGCAGAAGCGCGTGGAGGCCGGCGTCAGCACCCGCTTCGACGTGACTACCACCGACGTACGCATCACGCAGGCCGAAAATACCAAGCTCGACCTGCAAAACCAGCTGCGCAACCAGCAGGTGCAGCTGGCCCGCTTCCTGCATAAGCCGTCGCAGGTCGATGTGCCGGTGAAAGGCCGCCTGACTTACGAGCCCCAGCCCGTGAGCCTGGAAGCCGAGCTGACCAAAGCTGCCGAAAACCGCCCCGAGGTGAAGCTCGCCCGTGACGCCGAGCAAACTGCTGCCCTGCAAGCCAAAGTGGTTGAAAAGAGCGACCTGCCCACGCTGGGCATCGGCGCCCAGGCCGGCGGCAAAAACGGCTACATCCTGCCGGATATCGACAGGATTCGCTTCAACACCGTGGGGGTGGCTCAACTGTCGGTACCCATCTACGACGGTGGGCGCAATAAGAAGCAGCGCGTGGAGGCCCAGGCCAACGTGCGCGCCGCCTCGGCCCGCACGCAGGACACGCAGGAGCAAATCCGCGCCGACGTGCGCCAGGCTGTCAACAACATGGAATTCAGCCAGGCGCGCTACGAAAATGCCCTTCAGCAAGTGCGCCAGGCCACCGAGGCCCTGACCAAAGCCAAGTCGCGCTACAGCAACGGCGTCGGCTCGAACCTCGACGTGCTCGACGCCGAAACTCAGCTGGCGCAGTCGCGTTTGGCCCGCGCCCAGGCCGTGTACAACTACACCCTCGGCCAGTACCAGCTGCGCCGCGCCACCGGCGAGCAGATTTGGCAATAGCTTTTCTGAGTTGTTAGCTAATAGCTGCTAGCTGTTAGCCAACGTTCTGGCAGAATAAAAAAAGCTAATAGCTAGCAGCTATTGGCTAACAGCTAAAAAAATGCACCTCACAACCATCCTCTGTCCACTCGACTTCTCGGCCGCCTCGCCCGGGCTCGTGGCCTACGCGGCGGCGCTGGCCACCGCCACCGGCGCGGCCCTGCGGCTGCTGCACGTGGTAGAGCCCGCTCCGCCCTCCGACGAGGAGCGGCCCGCCACCTGCGCCGGCCGGCTGGCCGCCCTGCAGGCCGCAGCCGGCGAGGCTGGCGCCACCCAGGTGAGCGCCGAAATGCTGCGCGGCGAGGCCGCCACCGAAATCGTGGCCGAGGCCGCCCGCTGCCAGGCCGATGTGATTGTGATTGGCGCCCTGGGCCAGACGGGCCTCACCCGCTTCCTGATGGGCAGCACCGCCGAGGCGGTTTTGCGTACGGCCTCCTGCGCTACCTTGCTGGTGCGCAATAACTTTTCTTCTTAAACTCTTCGACTTACCCCTTCTCCGTTTTTTCTCATGGCTCAGACCGAACCCAACGCGCCCATCGTGGCCGCGCCTGCTACCGAAGCCGCCGAACCCAAGCGCCGCAGCCCGATTCCGCTCATCATCCTGGCCATCGTGCTGATTGCCGGCAGCATCTACGGCTGGAACCGCTACCAGTATGCCAAAGCCCACGAAGACACCGACGACGCCCAGGTAGAAGGTGACGTGTACCCCATCCTGCCCCGCGTGGGCGGCCCCGTGCTCGAAGTGAAAGTGCAGGACAACCAGGTGGTTAAAAAGGGCGACGTCCTCGTCACCCTCGACCAGGCCGACTACCAGCAGCGCGTCAACGCCGCCGAGGCCGCCCTCGCCGCCGCCAACGCCCAGGTGGTAGCCGCCCGCGCCCAGGTAGCCACTGCCCAGGCCACCGTGCGCACCGCCCAAACCACCATTGGCGTGAGCGAAGCCAGCCGCGAGCGTCTCGAAAAAGACCTGAAACGCAGCGACAAACTGCGTAAAGACGACATCATCCCGCAAAGCGAGTACGACGCCGTGCAGGCCAACCTGAAAACGACCCTCGCTCAGCGCGCTACCGCCACCGACCAGGTGAGTGTGGCCCGCCAGCAGGTACTCGCCGCCGAGCAGCAAATCGTAGTGGCCCAGGCCGTGGTGAAACAGCGCCAGACTGACCTCGACAACGCCAAGCTGCAATTGAGCTACACCACCCTTACCGCCTCCGGCGACGGTATCGTGAGCCGCAAAAACGTGCAGCCCGGCCAGGTAGTAATGCCCGGCCAGCAGCTGATGGGCCTGGTAGCCAGCGGCAACACTTGGATTGTGGCTAACTTCAAGGAAACCCAGCTGGAAGACATGAAAGTGGGCCAGAAGGTGAAAATCGAAGTAGACGCCTACCCGAAAGAAGATTTCGAAGGCCACATCGAGTCGCTGTCGGCCGCCACGGGTGCCCGCTTCGCCCTGCTGCCCCCCGACAACGCCAGCGGCAACTTCGTGAAAGTAACCCAGCGCGTGCCGGTGAAAATCGTGCTCGACAAGGTGGATGCGAACCATCCCCTGCGCGCCGGGATGAGCGTGAAGGCGACGGTGAGCACGAAGTAGTTTTTTGGGTAAGAGGGTAGGAGGGTGTGAGGGTAGGAGGGGTTAGTGCTCGTTCTGCATTTTCCTCGCATTCTCGCGGGCTGTTTTTTCAGCTTTACCCAGAGTGGACATAATGGCTTTGGCTTCGGTTAGCAAACTGTCCAGCTTTCCGGTTGTTACGGTCCCGCTTTCAGCTAGCAACTCCAGCCACAGAACAGTTTCATCTGCTTCTTCCAGCGCAATATGCAGTTTGGCAACAAACTCGCGGTTGGACCGGGCGCGGCAGGCAGCTCGATAGTTGGCTGCCACTGACGACCCAGACCGCACAAGTTGCGCACCAATGGCTCGACTGGAAGGCTTGGTCGGTAACTGGTCAACCAGCTTCATAATCCGCAGTGCAAACGCCTTGGTTCGTTGCCGAAACTGCTCGGCAAAATCGAAGTTTGACTACTGGTTATTCACGGTTGAAAGCTGAGTTGAGCATTACTGCCGCAAACATATAACTCCTACCCGCATACCCTCTTACCCTCCTACCCTATAAATCATGGAAACCGGATTTAGAAAGTGGATTATCGTAGTAACGGTAGTCTTCTGCTGCCTGCTGGAGCTCATCGATACCAGCATCATCAACGTGGCCCTTACCCAGATGATGGGCAACCTCTCGGCCACTCAGCAGGAAGTGACCTGGGTAGTAGCGGCTTACGCCATTGCCAACGTAATTGTGATTCCGATGACCGGCTTCTTGGCCGAGCAGTTCGGGCGCCGGAACTACTACCTTGTATCGGTCATCATATTCACCCTGGCCTCGATGGCCTGCGGGCAAAGCACCAACATCTGGGAGCTGGTGGCTTTCCGCTTCATCCAGGGCATTGGCGGTGGGGCACTTATGGCTACTTCGCAAGCCATTCTGATTGACACCTTCCCGCCCAAGCAGCTGCCGCTCGGTCAGGCGCTGTTCGGCATGGGCGTGATTATCGGCCCCACCATCGGTCCCACGCTCGGCGGGTTCATTGTGGATAACTACGACTGGCCCTGGATTTTCTACGTGAACGTGCCGGTTGGCATTCTCGCTGCCATCTTCACCCTGCTCTTCATCCGCGACCCCGAGCGCATCCGCAATGCCATTCCGCGGCCGCTGCGCGAAATCGACTGGGCCGGTATTTTCCTGCTCGTGATGGGCGTCGGCGCCTTGCAGCTGGTGCTGGAGCAGGGCGAAAGCGAAGACTGGTTCGAGAGTGCCTACATTCTGTTCTTCTCGGTGCTGGCCGCCATCGGCGTCATCGGCTTCGTGTGGCGCGAGCTCACGGCCGACAAGCCCATCGTGGACTTGCGCGTGCTGGGCAAGAGCCGCAACCTGGCCGTGGGGGCCGTCCTGTCGTTCGTGCTGGGCTTTGGCATGTTCGCCTCGATTTTCATCTTCCCAATTTTCACCCAGCGCATCCTCGGCTTCACGGCCGCCCAAACCGGCTACCTGCTGCTGCCCGGCGCCCTGGCTTCCGGCTTCATGATGCCCGTGATTGGCCGGATGCTGCAAGCCGGCGTGCCCCAGAAATTTATGATTCCGGTGGGCTTTACCATCTTCTTTATCTTCACTTTCTGGATGGCCAACATCATCTCGCCCACCGCCGGCGAAGATGACTTCTTCTGGCCCCTGATGGTGCGCGGCCTGGGCATGGGGCTGATTTTCCTGCCCATCACCACGATGAGCCTGGCCGGCCTGGCCGGCAAAGACGCGGGCCAGGCGGCCGGCCTCACCGGCATGATTCGCCAGCTCGGCGGCTCGTTCGGCGTGGCCATTGTAGGCACCTATCTGGAGCGCAGCATCGCCCAGAACCGCATCAGCCCCCTGGCCCACATCTCGCTCTACGACACCAACACCGTGCAGCGCATCCAGGCTTTCACCCAGAACTTTATGGCGCGCGGCTTCTCGTTCGAGCAGGCGCAGAAGCAAGCATACGCGGCCCTGGAAGGCATCCTGATGAAACAGGTTTCCATCATCACCTACTCGCAGGTTTTTACGATGATTGGACTGTTTTTCGTCGTGTGTCTGCCGCTGATATTGTTCATCAAGCGCGCCAAAACGGCCGAGAAAATTGACCTGAACGCCGCCCACTAAAGCGGTAAGCTATGAAACGGACCGAAGTGGTCGGGCGACTTCCGCATAGCGGTTCGGCCGGCCACTTTTTCGTTGGTGCCAAGAGCTTAAAAAGGTTGTTAATGGATTTGATATAGGCAACCCTCGCCCGTATTGCGGCATCCTACGCCCGATATAACTAACCGCATTACGATGGACAGGCATCAACCCAAACCAGTGGTCGGACTCGGCAGTAAGGCCATAGCGTGGCTGATAACATTGGTGTTTGCTCTTACGCCGGCATGGGCGCAGGACCAGGGTACGCCCCAGGCGTTGCCCGCCGGTGATGGCTTGATGGGCTATTACTACCGCGGTGCCAACTTCGACCAGCTGGTGCTAAGCCGACGCGATACCACCCTTGATTTCGACTGGAATTTCCGCCCGCCCGGCCCCGGCTTGCCTAACGAGCACTTCTCGGTGCGCTGGACGGGCTGGCTGCTGGCCCCCGCCACGGGGCGCTTCCTGCTGCACGCCCGGGTCGACGATGGAATGCGGGTGTGGATTGATGATGAGCTGGTGCTTGACGAGTGGCGCCCGCAGGTAGTGAGCGACTTCACGGCTACCGTGACGCTCAAACAGGGCACCGCTCACCGCCTCCGGGTCGAATACTTTCAGGATATCCTGCATACCCGCGCCTTTCTAAACTGGTCACCCCCTGACGAGTCGAACACCGACCGCCGCGCCAATGCCCGGCAGCCCATCCCGACGCGCTACCTGTTCAGCACCGACCCTGGGCTTACTCCCGTGGCAAGCGTAATGGTGCCGCCGCCGGCTGCCCCCGCCGATACGAGCCGTAGCGCCCAACTAACTCAATTGCAGAAAGGCGAAGACCTTACTTTGCCCGAAGTACACTTTCAGCGAGGGCAGGCCACGCTGCTGCCCGTGGCCCAGGCGGCCCTCAACCGGCTCGCCGCCGCGCTGCAGGCCACGCCCGAGCGCCGGTTTGAAGTGCAGGGCCACACCGACAACATGGGCGAGCCCGAGCTTAACCGCCAGCTTTCCCAGCGCCGGGCCGAAGCTGTTTGTCGCTACCTCATCGCGCGTGGTGTTGCTACCAGTCAGTTAACTCCCAAAGGCTACGGCAGCACGCAGCCCGTAGCCGACAACGCCGACCCGGCCCAGCGCGCCCGTAATCGGCGGGTAGTGCTGCATCGGCTCTGAAATGCGCGGGCCCCGACGTAAGCATAGCGGCGCGGCGGCGAGCTACCTTCGCACCCGCTAACCTACCAGCCCGCCAGTTTTGCAAATCCCCGTCATCAACGCCTCCGGCCACCCGCTGCCCGAATACCAGACCGCCCACGCCGCCGGCCTCGACCTGCGCGCCCACTTAGAAGAACCTGTTACTCTGGCCCCGCTGGAGCGTGCCCTCATTCCCACCGGCCTGAGCCTGGAAATTCCGGTCGGCTACGAGGCCCAGGTGCGCCCGCGTAGCGGGCTGGCCGTGAAGCACGGCATTGGCATCGTGAACAGCCCAGGCACCATCGACGCCGACTACCGCGGCGAAGTACGTGTTCTGCTGGTTAATCTGTCGAATGAGCCTTTCGTAGTGCGCGATGGCGAGCGAATTGCCCAGCTCGTGGTGGCCCGGCACGAAACAATAACCTGGGAGCCCGTCGAGACGTTGAGTGAAACCCAGCGCGGCACCGGTGGCTACGGCAGCACCGGCGTCGGCTAGGTGGCCGGGCCCGATAAAATTTTTAAAATCGGGTATTGCCACCATCTTTGCCTTCCCAACCACTTCAACACCTCACCCAACCTTTCTCTCGTGAAAATCATCGTCCCGATGGCTGGCATGGGCAAGCGCATGCGCCCCCACACCCTCACCGTTCCTAAGCCCCTGATTCCCATTGCCGGTAAGCCCATCGTGCAGCGTCTGGTCGAAGACATCGCCAAGGTCTGCGGCGAGGCCGTGGACGAGGTGGCGTTCATCATCGGTCGCTTCGGCGAAACCGTGGAGAAAAGCCTGATTGCCATTGCCGAATCGGTAGGCGCTAAGGGCACCATCGTGTACCAGGACGAGCCGCTGGGCACCGCCCACGCCATTCTCTGCGCCAAGGAGTCGCTGAGCGGCCCGCTGGTCGTGGCCTTCGCCGACACGCTTTTCAAAGCTGATTTTACCCTCGATTCGAGCGTGCCCGGCACCATCTGGGTGCAGCGCGTGGAAGACCCGCGCCCCTTCGGCGTGGTGAAACTCAACGAGCAGGGCCAGATTACGGAGTTCGTGGAGAAGCCCCAGGAGTTCGTGTCCGACCTCGCCATCATCGGCATCTACTACTTCCAGGACGGCGAGTACCTGCGCTCGGAGCTGCAATACCTGCTCGACAACGACATCAAGGACAAAGGCGAGTATCAGCTCACCAACGCCTTGGAAAACATGAAGAACAAGGGCACCGTGTTCGTGCCCGGCCAGGTAACCGAGTGGCTCGACTGCGGCAACAAGGACGCTACCGTGTTCACCAACCAGCGCTACCTCGAATACCTCAAGGAGCGCGGTGAAGAGCTGGTCGCCAAGTCGGCCAAAATCACCAACTCGGTGCTGCTGGAACCGGTGTACATCGGTGAAAACGCGGTGATTACCGATTCGGTAGTGGGCCCGCACGTTTCGCTCGGCGACGGCGC
The DNA here is from genome assembly GCF_030580865.1 of Hymenobacter aranciens. Taxonomy (GTDB): domain Bacteria; phylum Bacteroidota; class Bacteroidia; order Cytophagales; family Hymenobacteraceae; genus Hymenobacter; species Hymenobacter aranciens. Next base: position 246,484 of record NZ_JAUQSY010000001.1, read on the forward strand.
TACCGTCACGGACTCGCGCCTCTCGAACTCCATCGTGCAGCAGTCGGCCGTGGTAAAGTCAGCCGTGATTACCAACTCGATGGTCGGCAATCACGCCACCGTGAGCGGCCAGCCCCACGATTTGAGCCTCGGTGACTACAACCAGCTGAAAGTGTGATTTATGGAAGCTGTTAGCTTGTAGCTGCTAGCTATTAGCTTTCCTTCAGAACGAGGCTAACAGCTAGCAGCTACAAGCTAACAGCTAAGAAACGCTGCGACATTTTAAGCAATAATTACGTTACCAACGACGCGACCTTCTTGCGAGGGCCGCGTCGTTGCTTATTATTACCCGTAATTTCGTGGGCTGGGCTGCGGGCCCGGTTTTCTTGTCTATGCGTCAGGTTGCGTTTGCTTTGTTGATTGGTCTGGTTTTTAGCGGGGCGAGCTATGCCCAGCCCACGAGCGAAAAAGCGGCCGCGCCCGCCAAGCTCAGCCGCAAGGAACGTAAGGAATTGGCGCGCCGCGCCGAGGAGCAGGCCAAAAAAGGCCCCGTGAAACAGCTATCCGAGCACGACCGCGAGGTGAGCGAGGCGCTGTTTGTGGAAGGCGTGAAGTACGTGCTGCTGGAGGACTACACCAAGGCCCTGGAGCGCCTGCTGAAAGCCTACGCCCTGTCGCCGGAAAATGCGGCCGTCAACTACAAGATTGCCGAGGCCAACCTGCTGAGCGGCAATATGCGTGATGCCAACAACTACGCCGAAGCCGCCATCCGCCTCGACCCGAAAAACGCCTACTACTACCTGCTGCTGGCCCAGATTCAGGCCAGCCAGAAGCAGTATGACGCGGCCACTAAAACCTACGCCGCGCTGATTAAGGAAGTGCCCGATTCGGGCAACTACCTCTTCAATCTGGCCGATTTGTACCTGGCCCAGAATAAGATGACGGAGGCCCTGGCCACCCTCGACCAGGCCGAAAAGCAGTTCGGGCAGGTAGACGAGATTTCCTTCAAGAAGCAGCAGATTTTCCTCAAGCAAAACAAGCTCGATTTGGCGCTGGCCGAGGGCGAAAAGCTCATCGCCGCCAACCCCGACGAGCCGCGCTACGTGCTGGCCCAGGCCGAGATGTACGCCAGCAACAACAAGCTCGACGACGCCGTGCGCGTGGCCCAACAGGCCCTCAAAGCCGACCCCGACAACCCCCAGGCCCACATGATTCTGGCCTCGGTGTATCAGCAGCAGAAGAAAAAGCCCGAAGCCGAGCAGGAGCTGAAGCTGGCCTTCAACTCGCCCGCGCTCGACATCGACGATAAGGTGCGCATCCTCGTCGGTTTCATCAAGCAATTGCCCGACCCGTCGGTGAATCAGACGGCGCTCGACCTGGCCGCCGCCACCGTGCGCGTGCATCCGAAGGAAGCCAAGGCCTATGCCGTGGCCGGGGATGTGCAGACCTTGACCGACCACAAAAAAGATGCGCGCGACACCTACCTCAAGGCGCTGAAGCTCGACAATTCCAAGTTTCAAATCTGGCAGCAAGTCGTGCTGATTGATGCCGAACTCAACCAGACCGATTCGCTGCTGGCGCACACCGACCGGGCGCTGGAGCTGTTTCCGAACCAGGCGGCGCTGTGGTTTTATAACGGCGTGGGCTACCAGCTGAAAAAGCAGCCCGCGAAGGCAGCGAAGTCGCTGGAGCGCGGGCGTAAGCTGGTGGCGGGCAACACGGAACTGCTGGGTCAGTTTGATTCCTCGCTGGGCGACGTGTACCACGAGCTGAAGCAGTACGAGAAGTCGGACGCGGCTTACGAGTCGGCGCTGGCCAGCGACCCGAACAACGTGGGCGCGCTCAATAACTATAGCTACTACCTGTCGTTGCGCGGTGAGAAGCTCGACAAGGCCAAGCAGATGTCGGCCCGCACGCTCAAGCTTTTCCCGGACAATGATACCTACCTCGACACCTACGCCTGGGTACTGTATAAAATGAAGGATTACGCCGGGGCGAAGGAAAACCTGGAAAAAGCGCTGAAAACCACGCAGGATGCGGCCGTTATCGAGCACTACGGTGATGCGCTGTACCAGCTGGGCGACAAGGAGAAAGCCCTGGCCGAGTGGCAGCGCGCCAAAAAAGCCGGCACCGGCTCCGAGTTTCTGGACCGTAAAATCAAAGAGCGCAAATTGGTGGAATAGCTGGTAGCCGGGCGGCCGTTTGCGTAGAAGGCCGACCAGTTTGCAACTTTACGAATTACTCATGTTTTCTTACCGACTGCCTTTTATCTCCGGCCTGCTGGCTTTCACGCTGCTGAGTAGCTGCCACCGCAAAGTGGTGCCGACTACTACGGCTGCCGGGCCGGGCACTTCCACGCCCGTAGCTGCGCCGCAGGGCATGGAGCCCAGCCTGCCGGCTCTGAAGCCGGTGAATACCGCGTTCGAGTTTCTGAATGCCAAGGGCAAGGCAACCATGGAGTTAAAGGGGGACAAGAAAACCGTCAGCATATCGGTGCGGATGCAGCGTGACAAGGCTATTTGGATGTCGGCCGGACTGGCCGGTTTCGAGGGCGCCCGGGTGCTGCTGACTCCCGACTCGGTGCGTGTGATTAACCGCCTCGAAAACACCTATTTTGCGGGCGGTTACGATTATCTGAGCCAGCTGCTGAACGTGCCGGTGAGCTTCGCCGACATGCAGGCGCTGCTGCTCGGCGATTACCTGCCCGCCCCGGCCGGCAGCAAGCCCACCCTCGAAACCGAAGCTGGCGACAAGCAGCGCGTGCGCTACCCCCGCCAGAACGTGAGCGTGGAGCGCCTGCTGCTGGCCACCACCGGCCGCGTACAGCAGTTGAAGGTGAGCGAAGCCGCCCAAAAGCGCAGCCTGACCGTGGATTACGGCGACTTTAAGCCGCTGGAAGAAGCTGCCGGCCTGCCATTTGCCAACAATCTGAATGTGCAGGCGCAGCAACCGAGCGGCGCCACCACGGCGTCGGTGAGCTACAGCAAAGTGAGCGTGGGCAGCACGCCGCTGGAGTTTCCTTTCGACGTGCCAAAGGGCTTTAAGCGTACCAAATAATTTCGTTAGCAGGTTTTGAGTAAGGCGCAGGCGAATCGACAGGCAGAGCAGGGCGGCGGGCGGCAGTCCGGTGGCGGGCGTGGCCTTGCGAGGCTGTGGCTGTTGGTGCTGGCCGTGTTGCTGCTGGCCGCGCCCGCCGGGGCCCAGCAGCGCCGCAAAAAGCAGCCGGCCAAGAAAACAACTCGCACGACCACCCGCACCAAGCGCCAGAGCCGCCCTAAGAGCAAGGAGCAGCTGGAGCGTGAGCGTCAGGCCAACCTGCGCCAGATTGCCGAGGCTGGTCAGCAGCTCAATAAAACCCAGGAAAAGAAAAAGGCCAGCCTGGGTCAGCTCAACGTTATCAAGGAGAAGCTGACGCAGAAGCACGAGGTTATTGCGGGCATTTCGACCCAGTTGAAAGGCATTGAAACCGGGGTGAACCAGACGGCGCAGCAGGTGCTGAAAACCCAGAAAAACCTGGCCGAGCTCAAGGCCGAATACGCCCGGCTGCTGTACACGGCTTCCAAAACGTCGAGTGGCTTCAACCGGCTCATGTTTCTATTTGCCTCGGAGTCGTACAACCAGTTTAGCTTGCGGCTGCGCTACATCCGGCAATACACCGAAGAGCGGCAGCGGCAGGCGGCGCGCATCATGGGCACGCAGCAGCGGCTGCACCAGCAGCTGACGGGCCTCACCGAGCAGCAGAAACGCAAGAGCCAGCTGCTCAACGCCCAGCTTTCGGAAAACCAGAACCTGCTCAGTCTCAAGACGCAGCAAGACCAGATGGTGCAGCAGCTCAGCCAGCAGGAGCAGGGCCTGCGCCAGGAGCTGGAGCAGCGCCAGCAGGCCGTGCGCCGCCTCGACAACCTGATTGCCGACCGCGTGCGCGAAGAAATTGCCCGCGCCGCCCGCGCCGAGCGGTTGGCGGCCCGCCGCGCCGCCGCCCGGCGCTCCACCGCCTCGCGCAGCAGCGGCCGCAGCAATACCCGTAGCGAAGAGCGCACCGAAACCGCCGACGCCCGCGACGATGCCTCGGCCAACCCCGATGCCGACGCGCCCGAAACCGCCGCCGAAGCCGCCGCTGACCGCCGCGCTACCCGCGTCGCCCTCACGCCCGAAACGGCGCTGATTTCCTCGTCCTTTGCGGGCAATAAGGGGCGGTTGCCCTGGCCCGTGAGCCGGGGCTTTATCAGCCAGCACTTTGGACGGCACCAGCACCCGGTGCTCAAGCACGTGGTGATTGACAACCGGGGCGTGGATATCCAGACCGACGAGGGCGCGGCCGTGCGCTCCTGCTTCGATGGCAAGGTGCTGACAATTACGAACATCGCCGGCATGGGCACGATTGTCATGATTCAGCACGGCGACTTTTTTACGGTGTATGCCAAGCTGCGCTCCGTGAGCGTGAGCGTGAACCAGCACGTGAGTGCGCGGGAAGTCATCGGCACGGTGGCCACCAATGGCGAGGGCACGTCCGAAGTGCAGTTTCAGGTGTGGCACAACTCCTCGAACCTGAACCCGGAGACCTGGCTGGGGCGGAAACGCTAGCGGCAGCGCATTTTTAATTGAGGTAGGGGAGTAGCGCGGGCTGGTAGCCAGCGCGCCGAACCGGCATGTGCTTTGGGGGCCGACTAGCGTAGTACGGCCTGCAAATGCGGGTGAAATTCGCGCCAAAAAGTGCGTGTAAAACGGCGTGGAAGCTGTGAATTAATTAGGGGAAGCGCTGCAGGATAAATTTTAATGGTCTGTCAATCAGAAGTGCGAGTTGTTGAAAAAATATTTGCACAAACGATTGTGTAAACACAAACGATTGTGTTACCTTTGCCGTAGTTCCCACTCAAAACACCACACTCAATGAAGAAGCCTGTACCCAAAATGCCCCGGCTGGTACTTCCGGTTCTGCTCGGCTGTTTGCCTATTCAACCGTTGCTGGCCGGCGCGCCGGTGGGCGGAACGGCATTTGCCTTCAGCACGACGGCCCGGCCCGCCGCCCCGATTTCCGGCCGCGTAACCGATGCCAACGGCCAGGGCCTGCCCGGCGTGAGCGTGATGGTGGCCGGCACTACCACGGGCACCAGCACCAATTCCGAGGGCCAGTTTACGCTGGATGCGCCGGCGGGTGCTGTGCTGTCTTTCAGCTACGTGGGCTACGTGACGCAGAGTGTGACGGTCGGCTCGGAGGCCACTATCAACGTGCAGCTGCAGGAGGACATCCAGAAGCTGAACGAAGTAGTGGTGGTGGGCTACCTGACCCAGGACCGCCAGAACGTGACCAGCGCCGTGAGTACCGTGGACGTACGCGAATCTGCCAAAGCACCGGTACCTACGCTGTCGCAAGCCATTCAGGGCCGGACGCCGGGCGTGCTGGTGGAAGGCTCGGGGGCACCAGGTGCCACGCCTTCCATCGTCATTCGCGGGGTAGGCAGCCTGGCTCTGACCAGCCAGCCGCTCTACGTAATTGACGGGCTGTGGACGGACAACATCCGCGACCTGAGCCCGACCGATATTGCCTCGGTTACCGTGCTGAAAGATGCTTCTTCGACGGCCGTGTACGGCTCGGCTGGTGCTAACGGCGTGGTGGTTATCACCACGAAGCGGGGCCAGTCAGGAGCTCCTAAAATCAGTTTCAACGGCTACCGCGGTATCGAAAACGTGTACCGCCGCTACGACCTGACCAACGCCAGCGAGTGGGCCGACCGCAGCGCCACGGCTTCCATCAACGCGGGCGTGCCGGTGCTGCCGGGTGCTGATAAAGCCAACGGTACTTTCAACCCGAACGTGGACACCGACTGGCAGAATGAGTTCTTCCAGACCGGCACGGTGCAGGACTATAACCTGACGATGTCGGGCGGCACCTCGGACGGCAAAAACGCCAGTAACTTCCTCATCTCGGGTGGCTACTTCAACCAGGAAGGCATTGCCAAAGGCCCCAACTTCGAGCGCTACAGCGTACGCCTGAACTCGGGCCTGCGGCGGGGGCGCCTGAAAATTGGCCAGAGTGCGCTGCTGACGCACATCAACACGACGCTGCTCAATAACTACCCGTTCATTGACATCCTGACGATTCTGCCCAGCATTCCGGTCTACGACAACACGCACAGCAGCGGCTTCGGCTTCGGTAGCACGGGCAGCCTGCCCACCTACTCGGTGAACCCGGTGGGCGCGCAGCAGATTCTGAGTCGCACGCAGTCGAACAACCGCCTGCAGGGCAGCGCTAACGCTGAGTTTGCCTTCACCGACTACCTGAGCTACCGCCTCAATCTGGGTTTGGAGATGCACCTCTTCGCCGACCAGGATGCCCGCAAGGGCGGTGCCATTCGCCTCGGCGACCCGGACGTGGACCAGGATTTCCTGTACCAGAACCGCGGCACGGCCAAGACCCTGCTGGTCGAAAACACCCTGAATTTCAACAAGCGCTTTGGTAGCCACAGCGTGAACGCGCTGCTGGGCTACTCGGAACAGAAGTACGACTTCAGCAACACCAGCGGCCGGGCGTCGGGCTTCAACTCGGTGCCGCAGTATTACTTCGTGCTCAATGCCGGCACCAACCGCGCCTCGGCGCCCACGGTGGGCGGCATTGCCGACGAGTGGGCCAAACGCTCGTTCTTCAGCCAGCTGACTTACGACTACAAAGGCCGCTACCTGCTGACCGGCAGCTTCCGGCGCGACGGCTCGTCGCGCTTCGACCCGACCCGGCGCTACGGTAACTTCGGCGCCGGCTCGGTGGGCTGGCGCGTGAGCGAAGAGGAATTCTTCAAAACCGCCGTGCCGGTGGTGAGCAACCTGAAGCTGCGCGCCAGCTACGGCGTGAACGGTAACGACAATCTGTTCAGCTCGTACCTGTACCAGGCCACGGTAAACCAGAACGTAAACTACATCCTGGGCAGCGGCCAGACGCTGACCAACGGTGCCATTCAGATTGGCTTTGCCAGCCAGGATATTCACTGGGAGTCGCGCTACACCACCGACTTCGGGCTCGACATGGGCTTGATGGAAAACCGGTTGACCCTGAGTGCCGACTATTACAGCTCGACCACCAAGGACGCCCTTATCAACCCGCCCCTGCCCACGTACCTGGGCAGCTTCAACGCCGCGCCGTATACCAACCTGGGTGAGATTCGCAACCAGGGCTTCGAGTTGGCGGTGGGTTACCACGACAACCGCAAGGCCTTCACCTGGGGCGTCGATTTATCGCTGACGACGCTGAAAAACGAGGTCATTCAACTCTCCGAAACGCTGCCGGCCATCCCCGGTCACCTGGGCCTCACCCGTACCGAAGTGGGCCAGCCCATCAGCCGTCTCTACCTGATTCCGATGGAAGGCATCTTCCAGAGCCAGGAAGAAGTGGACAACTACCGTAGCGCCGACGGCAAAGTCATTCAGCCCTATGCTTCGGCCGGCGACGTGAAGTATAAGGACGTGGACGGCGACGGCATCATCGACCTCGACAAAGACCGGGAGTTCGTGGGCCAGCCCTTCCCCACGCTGCAGGGTGGCCTGAACCTGACGGCCGGCTACAAAGGCTTCGACCTGTCGGTGTTCTTCCAGGGCGTGACGGGTAACGACGTGTTCAACGTGGGCCGCTTCGCCCTCGACCAGCTCAACGGCCCCACCAACTACCGCCGCGACCTGGAGCCCTGGACGCCCGAAAACCAGTCGAACACCACGCCGCGCCTGCTGCAGATTGGCGGCACCGGCAACGTGGGCACCGCCGCCGTGATGAACAGCCTGCGCCAGACCACCCGCTGGGTGGAAGACGGCAGCTACCTGCGCCTGCGCAACATCCAGCTGGGCTACACCTTCCCCAAAGCCCTGACCAGCCGCGTGCAAAGCCTGGGCTCGGTGCGAATTTACGTGACGGGCCGCAACGTGTTTACCCTCACCAAATACCTGGGCTACGACCCTGAAACGCCCGGCGTGGGCACCTTTGGCCGCGGCATCGACGACGGCAGCTACCCCAACGTGCGCGCCTTCACCGGCGGCCTGCAGGTTGAGTTTTAAGCGCCGCCCGCTCGTCCCACCTTTAGCTTCTTACTCCCATGTTCGTTCGTAAAATTTCCATTGCCCTGGCCGCCGGCCTGCTGTTGTTCAGCACGAGCTGCAAAGACGACCTGCTTGATAAAGTAAATCCCAACGAACCCTCGACGGGCTCGTTCTGGAAAAGCTCGGAAGACGCCACCCGTGCCGTTACGGCCATGTACTCGGGGCTGCAATACATTGGCACCTTCAGCCAGCGCTGGCACTTCGCTACCATTCCGCGCTCCGACGAAGCATTCAGCGTCAGCCCCTATGCCGAGCTGGCCAACTACACGCGCTTCATCCAGGCCAACACCATGTTCGAGTACTCGAACTTTATGTGGATTGACTTTTACCGGACCATTTTCCGGTGCAATCAAATCCTGGAGCGCGTGCCGGCCATCGACATGGACGAAAACCTGAAGAAGCGCCTGCTCGGCGAAGCTCACTTCGTGCGCGCCCTGTGCTACTACGAAATGGGCTCGCTCTTCGGCAACATTCCCCTGAACCTGAGTGCGGCCAACGCCAACACCCGCTTCCCGCAGGGCACGGTGGCCGAGGTACAGGCCGCCGTGATTGCCGACCTGCAAGCTGCCAAGCCCGACCTGCCCCTGACCTACGACGCCGCCAACAAGGGCCGCGCCACCCGCGGGGCTGCTACCGCCCTGCTCGGCAAGGTGTACATGATGCAGCGCCAGTGGGCGCTGGCGTCGGCTGAATTCGCCGAAATCATCCGCGACAACCAGTATGCGCTGGTGCCCAACTACCTCGACAACTTCACGATGAGCAACGAAAACAACAGCGAGTCGGTGTTCGAGGTGCAGTTTTCGGATTACTCCACCACCGGCGGCCAGGACCTGGCCGGGGTGTCGGAGGGCAACGAGCGGGCGCAGTTCTTCGCGCCGCCCGGCATCGGCTACACCGACGTGGAAGCCCGCCGCTGGATTTTCCAGGAGTTCAACGAAACGACGGTATCGGGCGCGCCCGACCCGCGCCGCGAGGTGACGCTCATCAGCTCGGCCATCACCACGCCCACCATCTATGGCAAAACCTTCGGCGTGGGCGGCCTGAACCTGAACCCCTCGCGCTACTTCTGGCGCAAGTACCAGAATGACCGCACCCGCAACTTTGAGAACTTCTTCTCGGGCATCAACATCCGCCTGATTCGCTACGCCGACGTGCTGCTGATGCAGGCCGAAGCCCTCAACGAGCAGGGCCAGCCCGGGGCCGCCCTGCCGCTGGTAAACCAGGTACGCCGGCGCGTCGATTTGCCCGCCCTCACTGGTAGCCTCTCGCAGGACGATATGCGCACCCAAATCCGCCACGAGCGCGTGACCGAGCTCTCGGGCGAAGGTACCCGCTGGAACGACATCAACCGCTACGGCCTGCTCGACAACCAGGCGGGCATCGACGAGCTGCGCAGCCGCGACGCCGACTTCGCCAACTTCGTGCTGGGCAAGTCGAAGCTGCTCCCCATCCCGCAGGAAAACATCGACATCGACCCCAATATCAAGCAGAACCCCGGCTACTAAGCGCCGGCCGCTTCGGCCTGCTGCCCCACAGTTGCCCCGGCCCCGCGCCGGGGTCGCTGTGGGGTTTGGCGGTGCCAGACAACGCATTCTGGCGGGTTTTTATAAGGTTATGCAGCAAGTTTGGCTAGTGCGACTCGGTAAGGCGGCCCTGATGGCCGGGCTGGTAAGCGCGGCCGGCGCCTGCCAGGAAAAAAGCGACCCGGTGGTCATTGTGCCGCCCACCACCGCCAGCACCACCACGTTCCAGAACCCGCTCCAGGCTTCCGGCGCCGACCCTTTCGTAGCGCAAAAGGATGGCTATTATTACTACCTGCACACGACTTACAACGACCTGCGCATCTGGAAAACCGCCAAGATGTCGCGCCTGCGCGCCACGGCCGGCAAGGTAGTGTGGACGCCCCCGGCGCAGGGCGCCGCCTCGGGCAACCTGTGGGCCCCGGAGCTCTTTTTCCTCGATGGCAAGTGGTATCTCTACTACTCGGCGGGCCCGGCCGGCACCGACCTGGGCCGCCAGCGCACCTGGGTGCTGGAAAATGCCAGCGCCGACCCCACCCAAGGCACCTGGATTGACCGGGGCCGCATTTTCAGCCCCGTGGCCGACTACTGGGCCATCGACGGCACGGTGCTGGAACAGAACGGCAACCGCTACTTCATCTGGTCGGGCCACAACGGTATCGACGCCATTCAGCGCCTATATATCTCGCGCATGAGCAACCCATGGACCCTCACCGGGCCCCGCGTTGAGCTCTCGCACCCCGAGCATGCCTGGGAAAACGTGGGCCCGCCCTACGTGAACGAAGGCCCGGAAATCCTGCAGCGTAACGGCAAGACTTTTCTGGTGTACTCGGCCAGCTACTGCGGCACCGACCAGTACGTGCTGGGCATGCTCACCGCCAGCGACACCGCCGACCCGCTGAACCCGGCCTCGTGGACGAAATCGCCGCAGCCGGTGTTCGGCCAAAGCCCGGCCAACCGGGCCTACGCCACCGGCCACAACTCTTTCTTCAAATCGGTTGATGGCCAGGAAGACTGGCTGATTTACCACGCCAACTCCAACGCCAACGAAGGTTGCTTCGACAAGCGCAATACCCGCATGCAGAAGTTTGGCTGGAACCCCGACGGCACGCCCAATTTCGGCGTGCCGGTGGCCATCAACACAAATATTCTGAACCCCAGCGGCGAGTAGCTCATCTGGTTCCTCTTATCCCACCCACGCTATGACAATGACCGTATCTGAACACACTGGCGCTGTGCACCTTCGCTCGGCTATCTCCCGGTACTTCGCAGGGCTGCTCCTGCTGGCTGGCCTGGTGCTTGCGCGGCCCGCGCTGGCGCTCCAGGGTACGCTGGGCGCGCACGACCCTTCAACCATCGTGAAGGACGGCAACACCTACTGGACCTTCACGACCGGCCAGGGCATCACCAGCCTGTATTCGACCGACCTGGTGAAGTGGACGGCGGGCGCCCGGCCGGTTTTTCAGAACAACGTCTATCCTAGCTGGATAAATACCCGTGTGCCGGGCTTCACGGGTAATTTCTGGGCGCCGGAATGCATTTTCATGAATGGGAAATACTACCTGTATTACTCCTGCTCCAGCTTCGGCTCCCGCGTGTCGGCCATCGGGCTGGTGACCAACACCACCCTGGACCCCAACAACCCTGCTTACCGTTGGGTAGATGAGGGCGAGGTTATTTCGACCAACGGCGGCAGCTCGGTGAATGCCATTGACCCGGCCGTGTTCAAGGATTCTAACGGCGACGTGTGGTTTACCTACGGCTCGTATTTTGGCGGCCTCCGCACCACGCAGCTTAACCCCAGCACCGGCAAGGTAATCAACACCAGCAATCAGTTTGCGGTGGCCAACAATGACCCCGAAGCCGCCTGCCTCACCAAAAACGGTAATTATTATTACCTGTTTATCAACCGCGGGGCCTGCTGCCAGGGTAGCAACAGCACTTACTACATTCTGGTGGGACGCTCCACCTCGCCCACCGGCCCGTTCCTCGACCAGAATGGCGTGAGTTTGAACAACGGCGGCGGCACGGTGGTACTCAACGCCTCGGGCCGCTACGTGGGGCCGGGCCACGCGGGCCTGCTGGAAGAAGGTGGGGTAACGTACTTTTCGCACCACTACTATGATTTTGACGACAACGGTGCCCCCAAGCTGGGCCTGGCTAAGCTGACCTGGAGCGCCGCCGGCTGGCCCGTGGTGAGCCGCGACTGGGTGACGCCCGGCCGCTACGAAATCGCCGGCGCCAACGGCCTCGTGTGGGACGCCTGGGGCTGCACCGGCGTGAGCGGTCAGACCATTGCTCAGGGCACCCGGGCCGGCCTCGATTGCCAGAAATGGGACTTCGCGACGCTGGGCGACGGCGAATACAAAATCACCAATGCCCTGGGTGGCCTGGCCGCCAGCGTGGCCGGCTGCTCGGCCGCCAATGGTGCGCTGCTACAGTTGGGTACTTACACCTTCACCGGCTGCAAGCAATTCCGTCTGGAGCGGGCGAACAATGGCACGATGGTCATTGCCTCGCTCAATGGCAACCGCGTGGTGGAAGTGCCCAATAACTCAGCTACCGTGGGCCAGCAACTCGGCCTCTATGACTACAACGGTAGCGCCGGCCAGCGCTGGACGCTGACCAACACCGCCCTGAACACGGCGGCCAGCCAGCCGCTGCCGGGCGCCAGCATCTACCCCGTGCCCACCGCCGGCCGCTTCACCGTGGACCTCGGCCCGCAGCCCCGCGCCGAAGCCGTGACCGTGGAAATCTTCAACCTGCAGGGGCAGCGCGTGCACCGGCAGACCTTCGCCAGCCGCCCGACTACAGCCGTGGATGCGGCGCTGGTCCCCGGCCTCTACCTGGTGCAGGTGCGCCAGGGCCAGGGCCTGTTGAGCCAGAAAATCACGGTGCAATAAGCTGCTGACTAATTAATAACCTTGCCATGATTTCCCCGAACTCCTTCCGCCTGCTGACTTTGGGCCTTTCCGGCACGCTGCTGCTGGCGGCCTGCGAATCGAAAACCAGTTCCTCCAACGCTATGGAAACAACCGGCGCTGCGACCGACTCAACTGCCGTAGGCGCCACTGCCGCGCCCACCTCGGCTGCTTTCGGCAAAACCACTGATGGCACCGAAATACAGCTCTTTACTCTCACCAACGCCCACGGCCTCAAAGCCACCATCAGCAACTACGGTGGCACTCTCACCAGCCTGCTGGTGCCGGATAAGGACGGCAAGCTGGGTGACGTGGTGCTGGGTTTTGACGACGTGAGCGGCTACCAGAGCCCGGCTTTCCGCAAGTCCAACCCCTACTTCGGTGCCCTCATTGGCCGCTACGGCAACCGCATTGCCAAGGGCAAATTCACTATCGATGGCAAGACCTACCAGGTAGGCGTGAACAACGGCGCCAACTCCCTGCACGGCGGCAAAATCGGCTTCGACCAGCGCGTGTGGCAGGCTACGCCCGGCACCTCGGCCGACGGCCCGACGCTGACCCTCAAATACCTGAGCAAAGACGGTGAGGAAGGCTACCCCGGCAACCTGCAGGTGGCGGTAGTCTACACCCTCACCAACGACGACGCGCTCAAAATCGACTACACCGCCACCACCGACCAAGCCACGCCCGTCAACCTCACCAACCACGCCTACTTCAACCTCAGCCACGGCCAGAGCAAGGATATTCTGAAGCACGAAGTAACGCTGCCCGCCGACCGCTACACGGTGGTCGATGCGGCGCTGATTCCGACCGGCGAGCTGAAAGCGGTGAAAGGCACGCCCTTCGATTTCACCACGCCCCACGCCATCGGCGAGCGTATCGCGCAGGTGCCCGGCGGCTACGACCACAACTGGGTGCTAAACCAGACCACCGGCCAGCACTCGGCCGCCACCGTGTATGACCCCGCTTCGGGCCGCACCATGGAAGTCGTTACCGACCAGCCCGGCGTGCAGTTCTACACCGGCAACTTCCTCGATGGTACCCTCACTGGCAAGGGCGGCACCGTGTACGGCCAGCACGCCGGCTTCTGCCTCGAAACCCAGCATTTCCCCGATTCGCCCAACCAGCCCGCCTTCCCCGGCACGGTGCTGAAACCCGGCGAAACCTACCACAGCGTGACCAGCTACCACTTCGGCGTGCGGAAATAAAACAACTGAACCACATGGCCTGCCGCTGCCAGAATCGGTCCGACGCTCCCGGCGTCGGACCGGTGAAACGGTAAAAAACAAGTGAATGGTGCGGCCAGTCTACCCCAGTTTTCTCGCCCTCGCCTCTAACCGCCCATTCACTTTCTTACCCCGTCTCCGACCATTCACTTCCTGATTTCCGTGCAAAACCCAACCTCCCAACCCGCCTACGTTATCGGCATCGACTACGGCACCGACTCGGTGCGGGCGCTGCTGGTGAATGCCCACACCGGGGCCGAAGTAGCCCAGGCCGTGCATTACTACCCGCGCTGGAAAACCCTGCAATACTGCCGCCCCGCCAAAAACCAGTTTCGCCAGCACCCGCTCGATTACATTGAAGGTCTGGAAGCTACCGTGCGCAAAGTGGCCCAGCAGGTGCCCGCCGAACAGATTAAAGGCCTGGCCATCGACACCACCGGCTCGACGCCCGGCCCGGTAAACGCCGACGGTGTGGCCCTGGGTTTGCTACCCGAGTTTCAGGACAATCCCAACGCCCTGTTTGTGCTCTGGAAAGACCACACGGCCCTGGCCGAGGCCGCCGAAATCAACCACAAGGCCCGCACCTGGGGCGGCGAGGATTTTACCAAGTTCGAAGGCGGCATCTATTCCTCCGAGTGGTTCTGGGCCAAAATTGCCCACATCCTGCGCGAAGACGAGGCCGTAGCCGAAGCCGCCCACTCCTGGATGGAGCACTGTGACTGGATGACCCTGCTGCTCACCGGCGGCGACCTCGCCAGCTTCCGGCGCAGCCGTTGCGCCGCCGGCCACAAGGCCATGTGGCACGAGAGCTGGGGCGGCCTGCCCGCCGAGGAGTTTCTGACCCACGTCGAGTCGAAGCTGGCCGGATTACGCAATCGATTATTCACCGAAACTTACACTGCTGACCAGGTCGCCGGCCACCTTTCCGAAGAGTGGGCGCAACGCTTAGGTTTGACCACCAGTACCGTAGTAGCCGTGGGTTCCTTTGACGCTCACGCCGGCGCGGTGGCGGGCGAAATCGAGGCCTACTCAATGGTGAAAGTGATGGGCACCAGTACCTGCGACATCGTAGTAGCGCCCACGGCTGAAGTGGGCGACCACCTCGTGGCCGGCATCTGCGGGCAGGTCGATGGCTCGGTGATTCCCGGCATGCTGGGGCTGGAGGCCGGGCAGTCGGCCTTCGGCGACTTGCTGGCCTGGTTCCGCAACATCGTGGAGTGGCCGCTGCACAACGTGCTGTCCCACTCCAAGGTGCTGACTGCTGAGCAACAAGCCGACCTGCGCGAGGAAATGACGGACAATCTGATTGTTCACCTCAGCCAGGCCGCCGCCGCCGTGCATCCCGACGACTCCCACGTGCTGGCCCTCGACTGGGTGAACGGCCGCCGCACCCCCGACGCCAACCAGGCCCTGAAAGGTGCCCTCACCGGCCTCACGATGGGCACCAACGCCCCGCAGATTTTCCGCGCCCTCGTGGAAGCCATCTGCTACGGCTCCAAGCAAATCGTGGAGCGTTTCGAGTCGGAAGGCATTCCGATTAAACAGGTTATCGGCATCGGCGGCGTGGCGAAGAAGTCGCAGTTCGTGATGCAGACCCTGGCCGACGTGCTTGACCGGCCCATCAAAATCGCCGTCTCGGAGCAGGCGCCGGCCCTCGGCTCGGCCATGTACGCGGCCGTAGCCGCCGGCCTGCACGCCGACGTGCTCACGGCCCAGAAAGCCATGGGCAGCGGCTTTGCCGAAACCTACACCCCAAACCCCGACCGCGTGGCCGACTACGCCGCCCGTTACGCCCAGTATCAGGCCCTCGGCCGGTTCGTGGAAAGCGTGACGGTGGGGGAGGAACCCGTTGTTGAAACCGAAACCGCCGCCGTCACCACCGCATGAGCCAGTACCAAGCCCTGAAACAAGCCTGCTACGAGGCCAACATGCAGCTGCCCAGGCTCGGACTGGTGCTCTTCACCTTCGGCAACGCCAGCGTGGTCGACCGGGAGCGCCAGGTGTTTGCCATCAAGCCCAGCGGCGTGCCCTACGACACGCTCCAGCCCGAAGACATCGTCATTGTGGACTTCGACGGCAATGCTGTGGAAGGCACGAAGCGCCCCAGCAGCGACACCAAAACCCACGCCCTGCTATTCAAGCAGTGGCCGGGAATCGGCGGCATCGTGCACACCCACAGTACCTACGCCACCGCCTGGGCCCAAACGCAGCTCGACATTCCCATCCTCGGCACCACCCACGCCGACCACCTGACGGCCGACGTGCCCTGCGCCCCGCCCATGAGCGACGAGCTCATCGCCGGCGACTACGAACACCAGACCGGCTGGCAAATCATCAACGAGTTCGAGAAGCGCGGCCTCTCGCCCAGCGAAGTCGAGATGATTCTGGTGGGCAACCATGCCCCCTTCACCTGGGGCAAGACGGTGGAGAAAGCCGTATACCACAGCGCGGTGCTGGAGGAGCTGGCGCGGCTGGCGTATCTCAGCTGCACCTTGCGCCCGGGCGTGGAGCGGCTGAAGGATGCTTTGATTAAAAAGCACTACGAGCGCAAACACGGGGCGAATTCCTATTACGGACAGTCGTGAACTGTCATGCTGAACGCAGTGAAGCATCTCGCCCGCGTTACTAACTCTAACAATTGATTTACTACCACATGCGAGATGCTTTACTGCGTTCAGCATGACAGGTAAAAGATAACACCCCCCCTCTTCCATGATTGACCTTACCCACTACGAAGCCTGGTTCATCACCGGCAGCCAGCATCTCTACGGCCCCGAAACCCTCGAAGAAGTAGCTGTTCACTCGCAGGAAATTGCGAAGGAGCTGGACGCCAAGCTGCCCATCAAAATCGTGTTCAAGCCCGTACTCACGGGCTCCGAAGGCATCTACAAGCTGGTGCAGGAAGCCAACAATACGCCCAATTGCGTGGGCCTCATTGCCTGGATGCACACCTTCTCGCCGGCCAAAATGTGGATTAACGGCCTGAAAATCATGCAGAAGCCGCTGGCCCACCTGCACACGCAGTTCAACCGCGACATTCCCTGGGACACCATCAACATGGACTTCATGAACACCAACCAATCGGCGCACGGCGACCGGGAGTTTGGCTTCATCGGGGCGCGCATGGGCATCAAGCGCAAGGTAGTGGTCGGCCACTGGCAGGATGCGGCCGTGCACAACAGCCTTAGCATCTGGGCGCGCGTGGCCTCGGCCTGGGCCGACTGGCAGGGTGCCAAGTTCATCCGCTTCGGCGACAACATGCGCTATGTGGCCGTGACTGAGGGCGACAAAGTGGAGGCCGAAATCAAGTTCGGCTACTCGGTGAACACCTACGGCGTGGGCGACCTGGTGGCGGTAATCGACGCCGTGACCGACGCGCAAGTAGATGAGCTCATTGCCACTTACGAGCAGGAATACGAGCTGGCCGCCGACCTGCAGGCCGGTGGTGCCCAGCGCGACAGTCTGCGCGACGCCGCCCGCATCGAAACCGGCATGCGCAAGTTTCTGCAGGACACCGGTGCCAAGGGGTTCACCGATACCTTCGAGGACCTGCACGGGATGGTGCAGCTGCCCGGCATCGCTACCCAGCGTTTGATGGCCGAGGGCTACGGCTTCGGAGGCGAGGGCGACTGGAAAACCTCGGCCCTGGTGCGCGCCATGAAGGTGATGGGCGCCGGCCTGCCCGGCGGCAACTCCTTCATGGAGGATTACACCTACCACTTTGCGCCCGGCAACAACCAAGTGCTGGGCTCCCACATGCTCGAAATCTGCCCCAGCATCGCCGAAGGCAAGGTGCGGGCCGAAATCCACCCCCTCGGCATCGGCGGCAAGGCCGACCCGGTGCGTCTGGTGTTCAACTGCCCCGCCGGCGAAGGCCTCAACGCCACCATCGTGGACATGGGCAACCGCTTCCGCCTCATCGTGAACGAAGTGACGGCCGTGGCCCCTGAGGCCGAGCTGCCCCACCTGCCCGTAGCCCGCGTGCTCTGGAAGGTGAAACCCGACCTCGCCACCGGCGCGGCGGCCTGGATTCTGGCCGGCGGCGCCCACCACACCGGCTTCAGCCAGAACCTGACGGCCGAATACCTGGAAGACTTCGCCGAAATCGCCGGCATCGAGTACCTCATCATCGACGCCGACACCAAGCTGCGGACCTTCAAAAACGAGCTGCGCTTCAACGAAGTGGCCTTCAAGTAAGCAGCACTGGCGCGAATTTAGGCGAAGCCGTAAC
This sequence comes from Hymenobacter aranciens, assembly GCF_030580865.1. Classification (GTDB taxonomy): domain Bacteria; phylum Bacteroidota; class Bacteroidia; order Cytophagales; family Hymenobacteraceae; genus Hymenobacter; species Hymenobacter aranciens. Next base: position 264,440 of record NZ_JAUQSY010000001.1, read on the forward strand.
TCGTGCCAATCATTCGGGCGAGGCTGAGCCTCGCAACAGAACGACCGGCCACGGCTACATTATAAACCAGGCGCAAGCTTGCCGCTGGCGCGGCACGGGAGGCACAGCCTCCCGGTTATCATGGGCACGAGTTACGGCTTCGCCTAAACTCGCGCCAGACACCTTCCCAATCCCACCCGGATGCAAAACGCTTTCAATTCTTTAGACCTCACGGTCTTCCTGATATACATCGTGGGCGTGGCCGCTTACGGCTTCTACATTTACAAGCGCAAGCAGAGCGCGCAGATGACCACCAAGGACTACTTCCTCGCCGAGGGGTCGCTGACGTGGTGGGCCATCGGCGCGTCCATGATTGCCTCCAACATCTCGGCCGAGCAGTTCATCGGCATGAGCGGCAACGGGTTCCAGGTGGGCGTGGCCGTGGCAGCCTACGAGTGGGTGGCGGCCATCGTGCTGATTATCGTGGCGGTGTTCTTCATGCCCATCTACCTGAAACGGAAGATTTACACCATGCCGCAGTTTCTGGAGCAGCGCTACAACGCGGCCCTGAGCCTCATCATGAGCATCTTCTGGCTGTTTCTGTACGTGCTGGTCAATCTCACTTCGATTCTGTACCTGGGCGCCCTGGCTATCAGCAGCCTGGTGGGTGGGGCCGAGAGCTTTCACCTCATCCTGGTGGCGCTGGCGGTGTTTGCGCTTATCATCACGCTGGGCGGCATGAAAGTGGTGGGCTACACCGACGTAGTGCAGGTGACGGTGCTGATTGTGGGTGGCCTGGCCACTACCTACCTGGCCCTGACGCTGGTGAGCGAGAAGTTCGGCCTCGGCCACGACGCCATCGCGGGTTTCAACGCCATGATGAAGGACGCCGGCGACCACTTCCACATGATTTTCCCCAAACCCACGGCCGCCACGCCGCAGGTCGACATCAACAAGTACCTCATGGTGCCGGGCATTGCTATGTACGCGGCGGGCCAGTGGATTGTGAATCTAAACTATTGGGGCTGCAACCAGTACATCACCCAGCGCGCCCTCGGTGCCGACCTCAAGACGGCCCGTACCGGCATCCTCTTCGCTGGCATGCTCAAGCTGATTATGCCGGTGATTGTGATGCTGCCGGGCATCGCGGCCTACGTGCTGCACAAAAACGGCAGCTTGCAGGAGCAGATGTCGCCGGGCGGCGCCTTCAACTCCGACAACGCTTACTCGGCCATTCTCACCTTCCTGCCCAACGGCCTGAAAGGCTTGTCGCTGGCCGCGCTCACGGCTGCCATCGTAGCCTCGCTGGCCGGCAAGGCCAATTCCATCTCCACCATCTTCACGCTCGACGTGTACAAGCGCTACCTCAAGCCGGAGGCTGATGAAACGCAGCTGGTGTGGGTGGGCCGTTTGACGGTACTCGTGGCTACGGTGCTGGCTATTCTGCTGACCTGGCAGGACTTGCTGGGTATCGGGGGCGAGGGTGGCTTCACCTACATTCAGAAGTACACCGGCTTCATCTCGCCGGGTGTGGTGGCGGTGTTTATCCTGGGCTTGTTCTGGAAGCGCACGACCGCGCCGGCTGCCATTGCGGGCATGCTGTCGGGCTTCCTGCTGTCGGTGTTCTTTAACAACTACGCGCCCAGCGTGCTGGGCAACGAGACGATTCTCTACACCGCTTTCCCCAACGGGCACGGCGGCTACGAAATCCCCTTCCTGATTTGCATGGGCCTTTCCTTCGCCTTCACGATGGTGCTGATGGTGGCCATGAGCCTGGCCGGCCCGGCCATCAACCCCAAGGCCATTCCCTACGATTCGAGCTGGTTCAAGGTGAGCCCCTCGACGCTGGTGCTCATCGTGCTGACACTGCTGATGATTACGGCGCTGTACGTGAAGTTTTGGTAGGGTTCTGCCGGCCCGGTGCTGACTAGCTTTTCAACTAACAATTCAATGACTATCAATCCCACCCTCCGCAACTACCTGCTGGCTGCCAGCTTGCTGGCCGCCGGCACCGCCCAGGCCCAGAACGCTGCCCCCGGCACCATCACCGTGCAGGTGAACAAGCCCGGCGCGGCCGTGCCCAAAAACCTCTACGGCCTCTTTTTCGAGGACATCAACTTTGCCGCCGACGGCGGGCTGTATCCGGAGCTGGTGAAAAACAAGTCGTTTGAAACCGACGACCATTTGATTGGCTGGAAGGCCATCAAGGGCGCGGCGGGGCTGTCGACTTATACTATTTCCACCCAGAACCCCATCAGCGCTACCAACAACCACTTCCTGCGCCTGACGGTCGCCACGGCCGGGCCGGATGCGGGCTTCGTGAACGAAGGTTTCCGCGGCATGGGCGTGAAGGCTGGGGCCGAGTACACGCTCTCGCTGTGGGCGCGACGCGGGCCCGGCAGCATCGGCAGCCTCACGGTGAGTTTGCAGGATGAGAAGGGCCAGCCGCTGGCGCAGACCAAGTTCAGCGGACTGACCGGGGAGTGGAAGAAGTACACTGCCGTGCTCAAAGCCAGCGCCACCGCCCTCAAGGGCAGCCTGCAAATCAACGTAGACGGCACCGGCACGGCGGATATCGACGTGGTGTCGCTCTTCCCCAAGGACACCTGGATGAAGCGCGAGAACGGCATGCGCCCCGACCTCGTGCAGCTGCTCAAGGACATGAAGCCGGGCTTCCTACGCTTCCCCGGCGGCTGCATCGTGGAGGGCATCACGCTGGATAACCGCTACCAGTGGAAGAAATCCATTGGCGACGTGGCAGCGCGGGAGCCGATGATAAACCGTTGGAACAAGGAATTCAAGCACCGCTACACGCCCGACTACTACCAGTCGTTCGGGCTGGGGTTCTTCGAGTATTTCCAGCTCTCGGAGGACATTGGCGCCGAGCCGCTGCCCATCCTCAACGTGGGCATGGCCTGCCAGTTCAACTCCTCGGAGCTGGCGCCGGTGAGCAGCGCGGCCGGCAAGGGGCCCAGCGCCTCGGAGCCGCACGACCACGCTACCGACGACCCGACGCTGGAAACCTTCATCCAAGACGCGCTCGACCTCGTGGAGTTTGCCAACGGGCCCGTGAGCAGCCCCTGGGGCGCCAAGCGCGCCGCCATGGGCCACCCGGCGCCGTTCAACCTCAAGATGATTGGCATCGGCAACGAGCAGTGGGGGCCGCAGTACCTGGAGCGCTACGAGCCGTTCGCCAAGGCGCTCAAGGCGAAGTATCCGAAGATGGAAATCGTGAGCAGCGCCGGCCCTTCGCCCGACGGCGAGCTGTTTGACAAGGCCAGCAAGCGCCTGCGCGAGCTCAATGCCGAGTACATCGACGAGCACTACTACGCCAAGCCCGAGTGGTTCCGGCAGAACGTGGGGCGCTACGACAACTACCCGCGCACCGGCTCCAAGATTTTCGCCGGCGAGTACGCGGCGCAGAGCGTGGCCATCGGCAGCACCGAGAACAAGAACAGCTGGGACTGCGCCATTTCCGAAGCGGCATTTATGACTGGTTTGGAGCGCAACGCCGACGTGGTGAGCATGGCCAGCTACGCTCCGCTCTTCGCCCACGTCGATGCCTGGCAGTGGGTGCCGGATATGATTTGGTTTGATAACCTCAAATCGTACGGCACGCCCAACTACTACGTGCAGAAGATGTACAGCACCAACCGCGGCACTACCATGCTGCCCGTGCAGCTGCCCGGCAACGCCAAGAACGGCACCGACAACCTCTTCGCCACCGCCGTGGCTGATGGCAGCGACATCGTGGTGAAGCTGGTGAACTACTCGCCCACCTCCCGCCCGGTGAAGGTAAACCTGGCCGGCGCCAAGGGCCTCGGCAAAACCGGCAAAGCCACCACCATGAGCAGTCCCGACCTGCAAACCGTGAACTCGCTGACCGAGCCCATGAAGCTGGTGCCGCAGGAATCGACTTTTGCGGTGAATGGTACTCAGGTGAGCTATACGCTGGCGCCGAACTCGTTCACGGTACTGCGGGTGGCGGGGAAGAAGTAGAACTTAAGGAAACAGGTTGTCATGCTGAACGCAGTGAAGCATCCTCTCACGTCTGCACGGAATCGTTGGGGCGGGAGAGGATGCTTCACTGCGTTCAGCATGACAGACGTTTTACATAGCTACCACCTTATGAAGGCCATCCCTTACCTGCTGGCTGGTGTGGCGCTGGCTTTCACTATCCCCGCCCCCGCGCAAAAGGCCACGTCCGCCCCCGACTTCCACGCCTGGGCTGCCACGCCGCCCATGGGCTGGAACAGCTGGGACTGCTACGGCCCCACCGTGACCGAGGCTGAGGTGAAGGCCAACGCCGACTACATATCCACTAATCTGAAAGCCTTCGGCTGGGAGTACGTGGTGGTGGATATCCGCTGGTACGTGGGCAACGACACGGCGCACGGCTACAATGAGAAAGACCCGGCGTTCAGCATCGATACCTACGGCCGCTTCGTGCCCGCCGTGAACCGCTTTCCCTCCGCCGCGAATGGCGCGGGCTTCAAGCCGCTGGCTGATTACCTGCACGCGAAGGGGCTGAAGTTCGGCATTCACATCATGCGCGGCGTGCCGGTGGTGGCGGTGGAGCGCAAACTGCCGGTGCTGGGTACGAAGGTGACGGCTGCCGATATTTATAGCAAGGAAGGGCAGGCCGGGTGGCTGCACGATATGTACACGGTGGTGGCGGGCCGGCCCGGGGCGCAGGAGTATTACAACTCGCTGTTCAAGCTTTACGCCGGGTGGGGGCTGGACTTCGTGAAGGTCGACGACCTCTCCGAGCCCTACCACAAGCCGGAGGTGGAGATGATTCGCCGCGCCATCTACCTATCGGGGCGGAGGATTGTACTCAGCACCTCACCCGGCGAAACTCCCATTGCCGAGGCCGGGCACGTAGCGGCCCACGCCAACATGTGGCGCACCGTGGGCGACTTCTGGGACAGCTGGGAGCAGCTCAAGGAGCACTTTGCCGTGTGCGCGCGCTGGGCGCCGCACATCGCGCCCGGGGCCTGGCCCGATGCGGATATGCTGCCGCTGGGCCGCCTGAGTATTCGGGCGGAGCGGGGGGACGACCGGATGACGCGCTTTACCCGCGACGAGCAGTACACGCTGATGACCTTGTGGAGCATCTTCCGCTCGCCGCTGATGTTCGGCGGGGACTTGCCCAGCAACGACGCCTTTACGCTCTCGCTGCTGACCAACCGGCGGGTGCTGGCCCTGCACCAGAGCAGCACCCGCAACCGCCAGCTCTTCCGCCACGACGACCTCGTGGCCTGGACGGCCGACGACCCCGCCACCGGCGACAAGTACCTCGCCCTCTTCAACGCCCAGGACCAGGAGCTGGCCCCGGCCGAAGCCGCCGCCGGGCGCAGCCCGCTCGTGACGCGCCAGCAGCCCCACGCCACTATCACCGCCGACATTACCGGCGCCACCAGGCTTTACCTCAACGTGCGCGATGCCGGTGACGGCATTGCCTGGGACCACGCCGACTGGCTCAGCCCCACCCTCAGCAACGGTAGCCGGACGCTGCCGCTTTCCTCGCTGCCCTGGCGGGCGGCCACGGCGGGCTGGGGGCAGGCGCAGGCGAATAAAAGCGCCTCGGGTGGGCCGCTAAGCGTGGCGGGGCAGACCTACATCGCCGGCATCGGCACGCATGCCAACTCCATGATTGAGTACGACCTGCCGGCGGGCTACACCCGCTTTACGAGCGGGGTGGGGCTGGATGTGGCGGGCGCCGTGCAGAACACCGGCGGCACCGTGCAGTTCCTCGCCTTTACCAGCAACCCCTACCGGCCCGCGCCGGCCGACTCGGTGCGGGTGCCGGTGGCGCTGGCGACGCTGGGGCTGCCCGCCGGGGCCCGCGTGCAGGATGTGTGGACGGGCCAGCCCCTCGGCACGGTGGCCGGCGAGTTTGCGCCCTACGTGCGGCGGCACGGCGCGAAGCTGTACCGCCTTACTGCGCCGGCTGCGGCCGGCGCCAAGCCTAAGAACTAAATGAAGACAACCTCCCTGCTACTGGGCGTGAGCCTGCTGGCCGCCGCCTGCCAGAAAGACAAGCCCGCGCCCTTCGTGCCGCCCGTCGTCGTGCCGGTGACGTACCACAATCCGAGCATCACCAACAAGTTTGTGGGCGACCCGGCGGCCCTGGTGAGCAACGGCACCGTGTATTTGTATGGCGGGCACGACGAGGCGGCCGTGGGCCAGCAGGCTTACGTGATGAACGAGTGGCTCTGCTACTCCTCCACCGATATGGTGACCTGGGCCGAGCACCCCGTGCCCCTGCGCGTGACGGACTTCAGCTGGGCGCGGGCCGATGCCTGGGCCTCGCAGGTGGTGGAGCGCAACGGCAAGTTTTACTGGTACGCCACCGTGGACCACCGCACGGTGCCCGGCAAGGCCATCGGCGTGGCGGTGAGTAACAGCCCGACCGGCCCCTTCGTGGATGCGCGCGGCACGGCCCTCGTGACCAACGCCATGACCACCGACGTAAGCAGCTTCTTCGACGACATCGACCCCACGGTGTTTATCGATGACGACGGGCAGACCTACCTCTACTGGGGCAACACCGGCTGCTACTACGCCCGGCTCAAGGCCAACATGACCGAGCTCGACGGCCCCATTCATAACGTGACGGCCGACCTGGTGGCCTACACCGAGGCGCCCTGGCTGCACAAGCGCGGCGATTGGTATTACCTGAGCTACGCCAGTGAGTTTCCGGAGAAAATAGCCTACGCCATGAGCCGCAGCCCCGCCGGGCCGTGGCAGTATAAGGGTGTGCTGAACGAGCTGGCCGACAACTGCAACACCAACCACCAGGCCATTATCGACTACAAGGGCAAGAGCTACTTCATCTACCACAACGGCCTCGGCCGGCCCGATGGCGGCAGTTACCGCCGCGCCGTGAACATTGATTATCTCAACTACAACGCCGACGGCACCCTGCAAAAGGTTATTATGACCAGCAAGGGGGTGGACGCGGCCCTCTAAATTGTCGCTATGACCAAGCCCCTGCTTCTCCTCGCCCTGCTCGGCCTCGGTGGTACCCTGCACGCTCAACCCGCCCAGACCGCCGACTACCCCATCCAGGCCGTGCCCTTCACCAAGGTGAAGCTCACGGATAATTTCTGGCTGCCCCGCCTGCGCATCAATACCGACGTGACCATTCCCGCGTCGTTCCAGCGCTGCGAGAGTACCAACCGGGTGAAGAACTTCGAGATGGCGGCGGCCCGCAGCGGCAAGTTTGCCACCATCTTTCCGTTTGATGACACCGACATCTACAAGACCATCGAGGGCGCCGCGTATTCGCTCAGTGTGCAGCCCGATGCGAAGCTCGATGCCTACGTGGATGGCCTCATCAAGAAAGTGGGGGCTGCCCAGGAGCCCGATGGCTACCTCTACACCGCCCGCACCATCGACCCCGCCCACCCGCACGCCTGGGCCGGCCCCGAGCGCTGGGTGAACGAGCGCGAGATGAGCCACGAACTCTACAACGCCGGCCACCTCTACGAGGCGGCGGTGGCCCACTACGAGGCCACGGGCAAGAAAACTCTGCTCAACATCGCCCTCAAGAATGCCGACCTCGTGTGCAGTGTGTTCGGCCCCGGCCGACGCAGCGTGGCCCCGGGCCACGAGATTGTGGAGATGGGCCTGGTGAAACTCTACCGCCTCACCGGCAAGGCGGAGTACCTCCGCACCGCCAAATTCTTCATCGACGCCCGCGGGCACTACGCGGGCTACGACGCCAAAAGCCCCGACCCCTTCCGCAACGGCTCCTACTGGCAGGACGACCGGCCCGTGCTGGAGCAGCGCGAGGCCCAGGGCCACGCCGTGCGCGCCGAATACCTCTACTCGGCGATGGCCGACGTGGCCGCCCTCACCGGCGACCATCAACTGCTGGCCGCCATCGACACCATCTGGCGTAATATGGTGACCAAAAAGCTCTACCTCACCGGCGGCACCGGGGCCGTGCCGGGCGGCGAGCGGTTCGGGGCCAACTACGAGCTGCCCAACGCCACGGCCTACAACGAAACCTGCGCCTCGGTGGCCGACGTGTACTGGCAGCAGCGTATGTTTCAGCTGCACGGCCACGCCAAGTACATCGACGTGCTCGAAAAGGTGCTCTACAACGGCCTCATCTCCGGCGTGGGGCTCGATGGCCAGTCGTTCTTCTACTCAAATGCCATGCAGGTAAAGGCCAGCGCCAGCCACCCGCAGACCGAGCCCGCCCGGGCCGGCTGGTTCGAGTGCTCGTGCTGCCCCACCAACCTGGCCCGCCTCATGCCCGCGCTGCCGGGCTACGTGTATGCCCAAAAGGAGCGCGACGTATTCGTGAACCTCTTCGTGAGCGGCACCAGCGAGTTTACCCTCAACAAGAAGCTCCTCCGCATCACCCAGCAGAACAACTACCCCTGGGACGGGGAGCTGCAATTCACCGTGAGCCCCGCCAGCGCCACCGCCTTCAACCTGCTCGTGCGTATTCCGGGCTGGGCCCGCAACGAGGCGGTGCCCTCCAGCCTCTATAGCTTTGCCCAGCCTGCCACCCAGGCCGTCAGCATCAGGGTGAATGGCCGGCCCGTGGCCTACACCCTGCGCGACGGCTACGCCGTGCTGGCCCGCACCTGGCGCAAGAACGACGTGGTAGCCGTCAGCCTGCCCATGGAGGTGCGCCGCGTGGTGGCCCACCCGCTGGTGAAGGACGACCAGGGCAAGGTGGCTTTGCAGCGCGGCCCGGTTATCTTCTGCGCCGAGTGGCCCGACAACCACGGCCTCACCAGCAACCTGCTGCTGCCCGCCGCCACGCCGCTCACGGCCACCTACCAGCCCGCGCTGCTGGGCGGGGTGATGACCCTCACCGCCACCGTGCCCGCCGTGCTGGTAGAGCCTGCCGCCGTGCGCACCGTGCCCCAAACCTTCACCGCCATCCCATACTACGCTTGGGCCAACCGCGGCAAGGGCGAGATGACGGTCTGGCTGCCGGAGAAGCTAACCGCCGTGGACCTGCTCAGCCAGCCCCCGGCCGTGGAGGCCACTCTTGCCAAATAGCGCCACCGCCGCCACGGGCAATTGAAAAGACCTGGCGGCTGATTCGGACGGCATTCCAGCCTCTTGGCAAGTAATGCTACTATTCAGCAATGTCTTGCTGCTAATTTCGGGAGCTTCCCCAGCACTGCCGGCAACTTCCCCGGCGCTGTCGGGAACTTCCCCGGCGCCGCCGGGAACTTCCCCAGAGTGGCCGGGAGCTTCCCCAGCGCCGCCGGGAACTTCCCCAGCGCCGCCGGGAGCTTTCCCGGCGCTGCCGGGAGCTTTCGCAACTGCAGGGGTATTAAAGCTGCTTATACAAAAAAAATCCTCGTTCGCATCGCCCTAAGGGGTGAGACGAACGAGGATTTTGCTGTTATCAGCAGCGTTTTACTTGGCCGCCTGCACGCCCTCCGAAGTCATCTGCACGCGCTTGATGGTGCCATCTTTGTTGTAGTAGAGGTAGTCGATGCACACCGAGCGGCGGAAGCTACCGCCATCGGTGTTGATGCCGCCGTTGTGGTAAATAAAGTAAGACTTGCCCTTGAAGTCGATAATGGCCTGGTGGTTGGTATTGGAGTTGCCGGCCAGCTCGTTGAGCAGGCCCTTGTATTCCCAGGGCCCCTCGGGGCTGCGGCTCATGGCGTAGGCCAGTTTTTCGGGGAAGCCGGTGGCGTAGCTGAGGTAGTACCAGCCCTTGTGCTCGTGCAGCCAGGGCGCCTCGGTGAAGGCGGGCAGGCTGACGTTGTGGATGGGACCGTCGAGCTCGGTCATGTTGGCTTTCAGCTTGGCGTAGCGGCACACGGTGTTGCCCCAGTAGAGGTAAGCCTGGCCCTTGGCGTCGATGAAAACCGTCGGGTCGATGTCGTCCCAGAATATTTTACTCTCGGTCATGTCGTTGGTGACGATGGCCGAGCCCCGGGCATCCTTGAAAGGACCCGTGGGGCTGTCGCTAACCGCCACGCCGATGGCCTTGCCGGGAATCGTGCCGTGCTCCACGGCCGCGTACCAGTAAAACTTTCCATTGCGCTCCACCACCTGCGAGGCCCAGGCGTCGTCCTTGGCCCAGGCGAAGTCTTTCACCTTTAGCGGCACGGCGTGCTCGGTCCAGGTCACCATATCCTGCGATGAAAAGCAGAGCCACTCGTGCATCACGTAGCCGTCCTGGCGGGCGGGAGCCTCGTCGTGGCCCGCGTAGAGGTACACGGTGCCCTTGCTCACCAGCGCCGCCGGGTCGGCGGTGTACTTGTGCTTGATGACGGGGTTGCCGGTGGTTTGGGCCAGGGCGGGGGCGGCCAGCAGCGCAAGCGCCGGCAGCAGCAAAGAAGCAAAACGGAAGTGCATATGCAAAGAGAAGCAAAAAGCCCCGACGACCACGCCAACAGCGTGGCCGCCGGGGCGGCGAAACAATTACTGAATAACCACCCGGCGGCTCACCGAGCCCCCGGCCGTGCCCACGCGCAGCACGTAGGTGCCGGCCGCCACGCCGCGCACGTCGAGCGTGGTCCCGGCGGCATCGCGCTGCTGCGGCACGGCCACCGCCTGCCCCAGCACGTTGAGCAAGGTGCATTCCGTGGGCAGCTGCTGGTCAAACGTAACCCGCATGCTCCCGCTGGCCGGGTTGGGGTACACCGTCAGCAGCTCGGCGGCCAGCTGGGCGGCGGTAGCCGTCGGCCGGCCCGCCTCGAAGCGCAGGCTGAACCGGCCCGCCAGGGCCGTCGTGGCGGCCGTGAACGTGTAGGCGGGCTGCTGGTGCAGGTCGATGGTCTGGCCAGTAGCCGCGTCGAGCAGGTACACGGCCGTGCCGCCCAGGTTGAGCAGCTGCTCAGCGCTGAGGGTGTAGCTGCCGGCCTGGGGCAGGTTGATGGTCAGGGGCACCACGGTGCTGGCGGTGAGCGTGGGCAGGCCGTTGATGGCCAACTCCTGCCCGCCGGCCACCGGCCAGGTCAGGTTGAGGCCGCTGGGGTTGGCCAGCTTCTCGGCATCGAAGCCGGTATCGAAGCCAGCGGTGGCACCGTTCTCAAAGTAAACGTGGGCCACATCCTCGTGGCCCGCGCCGCGCAGGGCCAGGGCCACCAGCGGGCGGCTGTCGGCCGCACCCCGGTTGAAAGCCACCTGGCTGGTGCGGGAGGTCACCCGGTTGGCGTTGGTGAAAGCCAGCGCGCCGTTGCCGGCCGCCGTGCTCTTGCGCACGAAGAAGCCCTGCCCGGCCGCCACCAGCGGACTGATGCCCACACCATTCACGTAGCTGCGGTAGCCGCCGCTGTATTGCCCCGTGCTCTGGAACACGTAGAGCGCCGGCTCCATGTTGGTAAAGCTGGCTGCCGTGAGGGTGCTCCAGTCAATGGGCGCCGGGTAAGGGTTGCCCAGCAAATGCCAGCCCGCCTCTGCCTGCGGCCCCCGCGTCAGGTTGCCGATGGTCACGTTGCCGTTGGCCAGCGTCCCGCGGAAATTCACCACGGCCGTAGCCGGGATATTCACCGTGTAGCCGCGGCCGTTGTCCATCGGGTCGCCGCTGCCGGGCGAGAAGAAGCCCTTGTCGAAGCTGTTGAGGGCCGTGGCCGGGCTGGTGCCCAGCAGCACCTCATAGTAGCCAAACACGGTGGGGTAGGGGGTAATCAGGTTGGGCGTAGCCGAGGTGTTATAGTTGGTATTGAACACCGGCGCGTAGCCGGTGGTCGTCAGGTCGGCCAGCAGGCCATTGCTCATCGGCGAAGCATAATGCCGGTAGCCGCTGCCGGCGTTCAGGCTGGGGTCGATGTAGCGCTGCATGGTGGCGCGGCCGTTTACCACGCCGCCGCTGTTCACCACCAGCGCTGTGCCGGCGGCATTGGAGAGCAGCGTCAGGTCTTGGCCGTTGGTGCGCAGGCTGCCGGTGAGGCTCAGGGCGCCCGCCACGGCGGCGGGGCCGCCCAGGCTCAGGCCGTTGCTGCCCACGCTCAAGTCCATGAAGGTGCTGGTCTGGCTGCCGCCGAGGCTCTGCAGCTCGGAGCCGGTAAAGGCCACAGTGCCGCCGGTGCTGGTCAGGGTGCCGTTGTTGGTGAAGGTGCCCGTCACGCTCAGCTGCCCACCCGCGATGCTCAGGCGCCCGCCCGTCTCGATGGTGAGGTCGGCCACCGTCGTCGTGCCGGTGCCGATGGCCGGGTAGCGCGTGCGGCCCGCCGGGATGATAACGCTCTCATTCGCCGCGGGCACAATGCCCTGGCTCCAGTTGCCGGCCGTGGCCCAGGCGGTGGAGCTGGCGCCGGTCCAGGTGTTGGGTGCGGCGGCCACGGTCCACTTCTGGCACAGGCTGCCCGTGTATTCCCAGATGGCCAGCTGCACGCCCGCCGTCAGCGAAGCGGCGGGCACCTCAATAATCCGGTTGCTGGCCGCCGCCGGGCTGAAGGTAAAGGACCCATCGGCACTGCGCTCCAGCTTCATTTTCTGGCAGTCGTTGTTCAGCCAGTCCCAGATGCCGATGGTGGTGCCGTTAGCATTATTGCAGAAGGCCAGGTCGGCCACGCGGTTGCCATTAAGCGCATTGGCCACCTTGTAGAAGCCGTCGCCCACGGGCACGAGGTCCCAGCGCTGGCACTGGGCGCCATTCCAGGGGCCCTGCGCAATCATCTCCCCGGCGTTGGCCGTGCAGCCCCAGGAGTCCCACACCAGCCCGCTGTTGCGGTTGGTAATCTTGTAGCGCCCGGCCGGCAGCCAGTTGCGGCTGATGATGGGCCAGTTGTTCACGTCGTACTTCAGCTGGGCCAGGTCGAGCTTGGCGTCGCCGTTGGCCGTCGTGCCATCATAGTAGTGCATCGACACGATGTTCACCCCGCCGTCGCGCAGCAGCCCGAAGTGCCCCGGCCCAATGTAGCGGCCCGAGGTGCCCAGCACCAGCGTGCCCACGCTGTTCACGCCGGCCTGGGTGGTGGCTTGGGCGTTGGTGGCGGTCAGCGCCACCCCGTTCTTATCGAGGAAAGGCCCCATCGGGCTGGTGCCCCGGCCCACTACAATGCGGTAGGTGCTGCTCTTGCCGTTGCAGCATAGCCCGCGGTTGGCGTAGTAATAGTAGAAACCGTTTTCCTTCACCAGGTAGGGGGCTTCCCAGTCGCGGGTGCCGCTGGTGGTGTTGCCGGCCACCCGCAGCACGGCCGTGCTATTGAGCTTGCCGCCGGTGGTGGGGTTGAGCTCCACCACGCCCAGCCCGCCATTGAAGGAGCCGTAGTGCATATACACCCGCCCGTCGCTGTCCTTGAAGATGGCCGGGTCGATGGCATTGACGTTGGAAGAAGTAGTGGACGTCACCACCGCCTGCCCCAGGTCGGTCCAGCCATAGTTGGGCGCCGCCGGGTCGAGCGTGGGCGAGGTAGCCACCCCAATGGCCGAGCGCGGCGAGCCAAACGTCGAACAAGAGTAGTACAGGTAGTACTTGTTGTTCATGAAGATGCACTCCGGCGCCCAGTACGTATCCACGAAGCCGGGCACGGCCGTCGCAATCCAGGCCGGCTTGCTGCTAAACACCGGCGCCGGCGCCGACGTCCAGTTGATAAGGTCGGTAGAGTACGCCGCGTAAATGCCCACCCCGGTAGTGAACATCCAGTACTTGTTGCCTTCTTTGATGATGTTGCTGGGGTCGTGGCTGCCGTTGGCGCCCTGCAGCGCCTGGGCCATCGGCGCCAGCAGCAGGCCGGTCAGGAGGAAAAAACAGCTGGCAAGTTGCCGGGCGCGGCCGCTGAGCCGCTTGCCCCAAGTGGGAAATAGTTGTGTCATGTGGTGGGAATTGTGAAAAAGTTGGAATAGCTCGTTAAGCGGGCGCATCCGCGGCCCCAGGGTAGGTAAGGACTGGCGGCAATCGGCGGGCGCGCCTCCGGGAAGCGCGCCCGCCGTGGCCCCGGCCCCGGCCGCCTACGACAGCACTTCTTTCGCTTCAATCTCGGCCGGCTCGCTCGCCAGCACCAGCTGCGCCTGCCGCAGCACGTTCGCCACCGAGAAGCCGAACAGCTCCAGCACCGCCTCGCCGGGCCCCGACTCGCCAAAGCGGTTCAGGCCGATGACCGTGCCCTCGTCGGTCACGTACTTGTGCCAGCCCATCGGCGAGCCCGCCTCAATGGCCACGCGCTTGCGCACCGTGAGCGGCAATACTTCGCGCTGATAAGCCTTCGGCTGCCGCTCGAATAGCTCCCAGCTGGGCATGCTCACCACGCGAGTGGCTACGCCCTGCAGCTCCAGCTGCTGCTGCGCCTCCATCGCCAGCGCCACTTCCGAGCCGGTGGCCAGCAGCAGCAGCTCCGGCGCACCGCTGGCCGCCTCGCTCAGGATGTAAGCCCCGCGCGCCACGCCCTCGCGGGCCAAGCCATACTTCTGCTGGTCCAGAATCGGCAGCTTCTGCCGGCTCAGTATCAGCACCACCGGCGACTTGGGCAGGGTCATCGCCACGCGCCAGGCTTCCACGGTCTCGTTGGCATCGGCCGGTCGTAGCACCACGATGTTGGGGATGGTGCGCAGCGCCGCCACCTGTTCCACCGGCTGGTGCGTGGGCCCGTCTTCGCCCAGCCCGATGCTGTCGTGGGTAAAGACGAACGTCGCCGCCGTTTCGGCCAGCGCCGACAGCCGGATGGCCCCGCGCATGTAGTCGCTGAAGGTGAGGAAGGTGCCGCCGTACGTCCGCAGCCCGCCGTGGTGCGCAATGCCGTTCATGGCCGCCCCCATGGCATGCTCCCGCACTCCAAACCAGATGTTGGTGTGCCCGTAGCTGCCCGGCTGAAAGCTCACGGCGCTACTGGTCGGCATCTCGTTCGAGCTGGCCAAATCCGCCGAGCCCCCAAACAAGAACGGCACTGCCTGCTTCAAGGCCGTCAGCGCCTTGCCCGAAGCCTGTCGCGTCGCCAGCGCCCCATCGGCCGGCGTAAACACCGGCAGCCCCGCATCCCAGCCTTCCGGCAGCTCCCCTGCAAACGCGGTGCGAAACTGCGCCGCCTCCGCTGCAAACTCCTGCCCATAAGCGCCGAGCTGTTTTTCCCATTCGCCCTGCAGCTGCGCCCCGCGCTGCCCCGCCTCGGCCAAATGTTCCTGCACCGCCGCCGGCACCACAAACGTCGCCTCCGGGTCAAAGCCAAAGAATTCCTTGGCCTTCTTCACGTTCTCCGCCCCCAGCGGCGAGCCGTGCACCTTACTGGTGCCCTGCCCCGGGCTGCCAAAGCCAATAATAGTCTTGATGGAAATCAGCGAAGGTCGCTCTGTCTCGTCCTGCGCTGCCCGAATGGCCGCCTCGATGGCATCCAGGTCATTACCGTCAGCCACGCGTTGCGTGTGCCAGCCATAAGCCGCAAACCGGGCCAGCGCATCCTCGCTGTAGGTCAGATTAGTAGGCCCATCGAGGCAGATGTCATTGTCGTCGTAAAGGTAGATGAGCTTGCCCAGCTTGAGGTGCCCCGCCAGCGAAGCCGCCTCGGCCGCAATGCCCTCCATCAGGTCGCCGTCGCTCACAATGGCGTAGGTGTAGTGGTCCATCAGCGCGTGGCCGGGCCGGTTGTACACCGCCGCCAGGTGCGCCTCGGCCATCGCCATGCCCACGCCATTGGCGAAGCCCTGCCCCAGGGGCCCGGTCGTCACCTCCACGCCCGGCGTTATGTGCGACTCGGGGTGGCCCGGCGTGCGCGAGTGCAGCTGCCGGAAGCCCTTCAAATCATCGAGCATCAAATCGTAGCCGTACAAATGCAGCAGGCTGTACAGCAACGCCGAGCCGTGCCCGGCCGAGAGTACAAAACGGTCGCGGTTAGGCCATTGCGGGTCCTGCGGATTGAAGCGCAAAAAGCGCGAAAACAGCACGTAAGCCATCGGCGCCGCGCCCAGCGGCAGGCCCGGGTGGCCCGAATTGGCCGCCTGCACCATATCAACAGAAAGGAGGCGAATGGTACTGACGCTCTGCGCCGCAAGGGAAGAAGAATTGCTCATGAGAAAGAATGATGAATCAAAGGGTTAGCAGGCTTAGGCCGGAAGCCAGGAGGGTTTCAGCGTTTGATTGAATATGCACAATCGATTGTGCAAAAGGTCAAATAAAAATGACGAGTTCAGGGCCGGTTTGCCAAAGTCGGCCACCCTTCCGCATCCCAGCTCAGGGGCTCGATGCGCAGCTTCGAGCGTCCCTTGTTGGCAGCGTCGTAGCCGTGGAATGCCAGGTAATCAATGCCATCGAAGGAGCTGACGGCGTTGTGGCCCACGCCGAACCAGCTTTTGTCGCCGGCCAGCACCAGCGTGCCGCCGCCCTGTTCCAGGCTGAGGCCGGCGCGGTCAAGGTAGGGACCGGTCAGGGCTTTCGAGCGGCCTACTACCATCTTGTAGGTGCTCTGCGGACCCCGGCAGCAGTAATCGAAGGAGGTAAAGAGGTAGTAGTAAGCACCTTTTTTAAAGATGAAAGGCGCTTCAATGGCGCCGTCGCCGGGCAGCGAGTCGTTGAGCTTCGGGTCGCGGGGGCGGCGGGCCAGGGTGCGCCACTGCTCGGGCTGGGCGGGGGCCGTGAGGTCGGGTTGTAGCTGCACCAGCTTGATGCCGCCCCAGAACGAGCCGAACGTCAGCCAGGGCCGGCCGACTTCGTCGCGTATCAGGTTGGGGTCGATGGCGTTCCACATGTCGCGCCCGGGCACCGACTGAATCACGCGGCCGTGGTCTTCCCAGCGGTAGTCGGGTGACTTGGTATCCAGGGTTTTATTGGTGGCCAGGCCAATGCAGGACGTATTCTTGCCAAAGGCCGACACGGAGTAGAACAGGTAGTAGCGCCCGTCGTGAAAGGAAATGTCGGGTGCCCAGATGTGGTTGTCGCGGAAGCCGGGCACGGCCTGCGTGGCCCAGGCCGGCGCGCTGGCAAACACCGGCGGCGCGGGCGTCCAATGCTGCCGGTCAGGCGAGGTCCACACGGCAATGCCCTTGCCGGTGCCGAAGAGGTAATACGTGCCATTCTGCCGGATGAGCACCGGGTCGTGTATCGGGATGGCCGCCGGGCCATTCTGTGCCCAACTCCTCAAACTCAATAGCAACAGGATGCCAGCAAAGACGGCCTTCATAGGGAAGTAGGTTACATAAACGTTTGTGCAAGTTGCACACGTTTGGGGAAATCATCAAAAATGTGCAGAGCAGCAGCTAGTGAAAAACGGGCCTCATACTAGCTCGTAGCGTTTCATCGAGAATGCGGTTTCCAGCCGCGCTAGGATAATGTTAAAGCCTGGATTTTGCTTTATAATTTTCTTGAAAACAGGGGTTTATTATTAAGTCAGTTGGTTCTGAAAAGGGCCGGTAATATAGCTTTTAGATGGGCTTCCTGGAGCTTTGCGGATGGCAGGAGAAAAATATTATGTGGCGCAAGTCAAAAATAAATTTCACACAATCGTTTGTGATAATTCCGAAAGAAATTCTACATTTGTCGGCCGACAAGCTGCAATAGCCGGCTGGGCAACAACCGCTTTTCAATCCATCACCCCCTCTTTTCAAAATTCCCCATGAAAAAATTCGTACTTCTCGGCTCTCTCATGGCCCTGGCGCTGCTTGGTTCCAATCAGTCGCAGGCCCAAACTGCTGGCCTCGTTGATGGTGGCACGTATAAGTTCACGCACCACGGCGTGGTGGACCCCACCACCGGCACGCCTTTATGCCTCGATGTGGATTTCGACTCGCAGGTAGCTGGCGCCAGCATCGGGCAGTGGCTCGACAATGGCATTGATGCCCAGCGCTTCATCCTGGAGCTGCAAACCGATGGCTCCTACAAAATCCGCCATAAAAACACCCAGCTCTACGTGCAGCCGGTGGGCGGCGCCACGGCGGCAACCACCCAAATCGAGCAGAACGTTTCGACCAACGACGACACGCAGCGCTGGATTATTACCGACACCGGCGCCGACGGCTACAAGCTCATTCTTAAGGCCACGGCGACGGCCGCCCTGCCCCAGGCCCTGGAAGTAGGTTTCGGCAGCAACGTGCCCGGCGCCCGCGTCAATTTGTTCGACGACAACGGTTTCGTGCCTGCCCAGCGTTGGGATTTGACCCTGATTCCGGCCACTCCTACCGGCACCCGCCAAGCCAGCGAGTCGGTGCTGAAAGCGGAAGTTTTCCCCAACCCGGCCGCCGCCGCCCAAGCACTTAAAGTCCAGGTAACGACCATCAGCGCCGGCCCGGCTACGCTGGAATTGCTCGACATGCTGGGCCGCCCGGTGGCGCAGCAGGCGGCTACCCTGGTGGCTGGCCCCAATACCGTGGCGCTGCGCACGCCCACGCTGGCGGCGGGCATCTACGTGGTGCGCGTGCAGCAGGGGGGCTTCGTGCAGCAGACCCGCCTGGTTCAGAAGTAGTAATGCAAGCTGCAGCGCAGCTGTGCGGCCCATAAAAAAAGCGCCTGAGCTCCGGTTCAGGCGCTTTTTTGGTGCTTACTTTAGCTCGGCTCACTTAAGATTGCCAGCCACCAACCATAGCCAGGAAAGCCGGTTTGCCAGCTTTAGCTAGTAACTTTGACTGCTCACAAACGATTGTGCTACGTGCTGCTGAAGCAGGCCTGCCGGATAGGTCAGCGCGTCGAATTCGGCGTAGATTTTCGACTACCGGCTGGCTTATCCGCCGAATCCGTTGTTTCTTTCTGACTTTAGCGAGTCCGGTGGTTGTTAGGGCGGCGTTCCTGCTGCCGCTGCCAGCTCTCTATTCTACCTAAGCGCCCTCCATAACGCTCTGATTTATGGCTTCTCCCAAAAAAACCGAACCTGCCGCCCCGGCCCCCACGCCCACCGGCAGCTCCGTGTCGATGGCCGACCTGGCCCGCGAGCTGGGCGTGTCCATGACTACCATCTCGCGGGCCCTGAGCGACCACCACAGCATCGGGCCCGCCATGAAGCAGAAAGTGCTGCGCCTGGCCAAGAAATACAACTACCAGCCCAACCGCCTGGCCTCGGCCCTGCGCAAAGGCAAAAGCAAGCTGCTGGGCATCGTGGTGCCATACATTGAAGGCCGTTTCTTTCCCTCGGTAGTCCACGGCATCGAAACGGCCGCCAGCAAGGCCGGCTACAACGTCATCATCTGCCAGTCGAACGAAGATATGGCCCAGGAGCGCCGCAACCTGGAGTCGCTGCTCAGTGCGCAGGTGGCGGGTATTCTGGTGTCGTTGGCCCGGACTACTAACGACTTCCGCCACTTCGACAAGCTGCGTAACCGCGGCCTGCCGCTGGTGTTTTTCGACCGCGTGGTGGAGGGCGACGCCGTGAATGCCGTGGTGCTCGACGACCGCGAGGGCGGCTACCTCTCCACCCGGCACCTGCTGCAGCAGGGCCGCCGGCGCATTGCCCACCTGGCCGGCCCGCAGCACCTCAATATCTACAAAAACCGCCGCCAGGGCTACTTCGACGCTCTGCGCGAAGCGGGATTGCCCGCCGATGAAAGCCTAGTGGTGTACAACGACATGGCCCAGGAGCAGGGCGCCGAAGCCCTGCGCCAGCTGCTGGCGCTGCCCAACCCGCCCGACGGCCTTTTCGCCGCCGGCGACTACGCCGCCCTCGGCGCCCTGCAGGAGGCCCAGCGCCAGGGCCTGCGCGTGCCCGAAGACCTGGCCATCACCGGCTTCAGCAACGAAACCTTTACCCTAGTAGCCCGCCCCACCATCACCACCGTCGACCAGCGCTGCGAGGAAATGGGCCAGGCCGCCGTGCGCCTGCTGCTGGAAATGATTGACAACGGCGGCGAAGGCTTTTCGCCCCGCCAAGTGGTGCTGCGCCCCGAGCTGGTGGTGCGCGGCTCCTCCACTCCCGGCGACGAAGATGATTCGCACGTAGCCGTGCGCAACCCCGCCGACAAGTTCGTGGGCAGCCCCGTCGCCTAGCGCTCCCCGCATGGCCGGCGACTACCTGCTGTTTCTTGACACCGAAACCACCGGCTTGCCGGCGCGCTGGGACCGGCCGTATTCCGAGCCGCAGCACTGGCCGCGGGTGGTGCAGCTGGCCTGGCTGGTGTATGATACCTCCGGTAAGCTGATAAAAACCGACCGGGATTACCTGCAGATTCCGCCCGATACCATGCCCGCCTCGGCGGTGGCCATTCATGGCCTCACGCCGGAGTTTTTGCGGGCAAAAGGGCGGCCGCCGGCCGTCGTATTGCGCCGCCTGCTGCGCGATTTGAAAACCTACCGGCCGCGCATCGTGGGCCACTTTCTGCGGCTCGATTTTCACGTGCTGGGCGCGGCGCTGGCGCAGGCCGGGCTGGCCAATCCGCTGCCCACGTTGCCGCAGTTTTGCACCATGCAGCTGCGGCTGGCGCTGCCCGGCGCCACGCCGCACCGCTACCTGCGCCTGCCCGAGCTGCACGCCGCCCTGTTTGGCGAAGCGCCCGCGCTGGCCCACGACGCCTATGCCGATGCCGCCGCCACGGCCCGCTGCTTCTTCGAATTGCAGCAGCGCGGGCTCTTACCAGCTGAGGTATTGAATGGCCAGCGGCCGCTCACCCCACCCGGCGCGCTCCAGTGGCAGCTGGCGCTGGGGTGGGCCCTGCCCGCGGCGGCTTTGATTGTTGTGTTGCTCTTATACTGGCTTTTGTATGGATAACCGTTTGGCTTTCCTGCGCACCGTCGCGCCCTTCGACCTACTGCCCGACGACGTGCTGCTAGGCGTAGTAGACCTGCTGCAGGAAGTGCGGCACGACCGCGAAACCCTGCTCTACCAGCAGGGCGCGTCCAAAGTGCGCAGCCTCGACATCATCGTGGAAGGGGCCTACGATACCTTTTTCTACGACAGCGAGCAGCGCCCGCGCCTGCCCGAAACCTACGGCCCCGGCACCTGCTACGGCGGTATGTCCATTTTGCTCAATAAGAAACGCTCGCTGCGCACCGTGATGGTGCGCAAGAATACCCGCGTGCTCCAGCTGCCGCGCCGCGATTTCCGGGCGCTGTGCCAGGCCTACGCGCCGTTCTTTCACTACTTCACGGCCCGCTACGGCGAGCGGATGCAGGACGAGGAGTTTGCCCACTTCGTGCAGCCCGCCACGCTCCCCGAGCAGAATTTCCTGGTAGCTGACCAGCTGTTCTCGCGCCGCATCCTGACCATCGAGGTGCGCCCGCTCGTCACCTGCCCCGCCGATGCGCCCATCTTCGAGGCCGCCCGCCGCATGGCCGCCGCCAAGGTCAGCTGCCTGTTTGTGACGGATGTGCAAACCCAAACTGTCATCGGCTACTGCACCGACATTACGCTGCGCGATAAAGTCATTGCCCGACAGCTCGACGCGGCCCGGCCGGTGGGGGAGGTGCTGGCCGCCCCGCTGGTCAGTATTTCGCACGAGGCCTTTGTGTACGAGGCCATCCTGCTGATGTTTCAGACCAAAACCCGCTACCTGCTGGTCGAAAAGAACGGCGAGTACGTGGGTTTTCTGAGCCGCAACAAGCTGCTGAGCGATTTGGCGCAGTCGCCCTTCATGTTCATTCAGGCCGTGAAGCTGGCCCAGAGCACCCGCGAGCTCAAGCGCCGCTGGGAAATGGTGCCCGACATCGTCAATCAGCTCCTGAGCCGCGGCGTAAAGGCCGACATCGTGAACCAGGTAATCACCACCGTGGCCGATGCCATTGCTCTCAAGGTGATTGAAAACACGCTGGCCGAGCAGGGCCCGGCCCCGGCCCGCTTCGTGTTCATGGTGCTGGGCAGCGAGGGCCGGCAGGAGCAAACCCTGCTCACCGACCAGGACAACGCCATTATCTACGAAGACAAGGCCAACGAGCAGCGCGAGCTGGTGCGCGAGTATTTCCTGCGCTTCGCCACCGCCGTGTCCGACGAGCTCAACCACATCGGCTTGCACTACTGTACCGGCGGCTTCATGGCCAAAAACCCGAAGTGGACGCACTCGCTCTCGCACTGGAAGCGCAACTACCACGAATGGATGAGCGAGTCGAACCCCGAAACGGTGATGAGCTTCTCCACCTTTTTCGACTGCCGTTACCTCTACGGTGAGCGCGCCCTCATGGACGAGCTGCACGAGTTCCTGAACCAGGAGCTCAGTCAACCGCTGGACCGCTTCCTATTCTTCATGGCCAAGAATGCGCTGCAGTACGAGCCGCCGCTTACGTCCATCCTGCGCAATATCCGCACCTTCACCCAGGGCGACCAGCAGGTGTTCGACCTCAAGCGCGCCATGTCGCCCATCGTCGACGGCGTGCGCGTGTACGCCCTACGCCACCAGGTATTTGCCACCAACACCGGCGAGCGGCTCAGCCGCCTGGCCGCCCTGGGCGTCTTCAGCGACAAGCAGGTGCAGGAGCTGCGCCAAGCCTACTACTACCTCATGGGCATGCGCCTGCACAAGCAGGCCCGCCAGCTCATCGACGACCGCACCGCGCCCACCAACTACCTCGACCCACACTCGCTCACGCAGGTGGAGCAAGTCACGCTAAAGGAGATTTTCAAGGTCATCGCCGATTTTCAGCTCAAAATCAAAGTCGGCTTCACCAAGTCATTGTAGCCGCTAGGCTAAGGTAGTACGAACCGCTGCGCGGAATTTGTACTACCACCTGCCCCAAACGCAAAAAAACCCGAACCATTGGCGCGGGTCTTTCTGAGCTATGAAAACAAACTTAGCCATCGGCCGGCGCGGCAGCCCTAAAGCGGGGCAGTCGAGCGCCTGCGCCAACCGATAACCGTCCGAAAGTTGGGAATTTCTGGTGCGAAGAGAAATTTCTTTCGGCGAAAGCGGCTCTTTTGCCGGTGAATGGCGATTTCAGCCAAGCCACCGAAATAGTACCCTGCCGATTTCGAGCCTTACACCAGGTTCAGGCGGCCTAGTAAGCCGGCCTTGTACGAGCTGCCAATCGGCACCTGCACCGGGGGGCGGTTGGCCCCCGCTTCGCGCACGGCATCAAGCAGGGCCGTGTCGGCCTCGATGCTCATAATGCGGTCCAAGCGCACGATATACTTGCGGTGGATGCGGGCAAAGTCGTGGCTAGGTAGCTTGATTTCCATGTCCTTCATGGTGCTGTACACCGTCAGTCGCTCGCGGGTAGTGTGAATGTTAACGTAGTCGCCGAGCGCCTCGATATACTGAATGTCCGCCGTCAGCACGCGTATCAGGCGCTGCTCCTGCTTCACGAAAATCTCGTTGCGGCTGCCGGTGTAGGTGGCTTCGCCGGCATTGTTGGCCATGCGAATCACCCCTTCCAGCTTCTGCCGCTCCTCATCAAGCTGAATGCGAGCGCGGCGCAGCTCCAGGTGGCTCATCACCTGCCGGGCCAGAATGTTCAGCGCCTCACGCTGCTCCTCGGTGAGCACGCGCGGCACCGTGTCGATGGTGCAGAGCGCGCCCAGCGGCTGGCCCTCGGCCGAGAGCAGCGGCGCCCCAGCGTAAAAGCGGATGTGCGGGTCGCCGGTCACCAACGGGTTGTCGGCAAACAGCGGGTCGCGCTGCGCATCGTTGATTTCGTAGAGGTTGGGCACCAGCATGGCGTGCTGGCAGAAGGCGTTCTGCCGCGGCGATTCGCCGGGCGCGAGGCCAATCTGCGACTTCAGCCATTGCCGGTTTTTATCGATAAACGAAACCGCCGCCATCGGCGTGCCGCAGATGAAAGCTGCCAGCTGCGTCAGTTCGTCGAATATCTGCTCAGGGTCAGTATCGAGGATTTGGTAGGAGCGGAGGGCATCCAGGCGTTCGGTTTCGTTCACGAGCCGGGTGGTGCGGCGGGGGCGGCCAACAGGGCGGGGTGTGTTCACAGCAGAGAGAAAAGAGCTTTTGACCGAGACAAATAAATAATCTCCAGTCGAAACCATGAAAAGGTAAACAAAGCTAAAAAAGTTGACATTGTCACCCGAGGCCCTGCCGTTCAACAGGGCCGGATGCTCGCCGAAAGCCCTTTTCAGCCCAGCGAACCAATGAAACTACCAGCTTTTGCCGAGAAAAAAAAGTTCGCTGGCCGATTCCCTACCAATTCTTCATGTTCTTTAAAAGTGAACACCGGGTATCTTTGTTACTCCGAAAGCACGCCGGTTCCGTATATCCTGCTTTCTCATCCTCTAAAGAGCCGCCCGGCTCCCCGCTTCATGCTCCATTCCCTGTTTCTGATTGGCAGCTTCGGTACCACCGAAATTCTACTCATCATTTTTGTTATCGTGCTGTTGTTCGGCGCTAAGCGTATCCCGGAGCTGTTCCGCGGCATGGGCCAGGGCGTGCGCGAGTTTAAGGACGCCACCAAGGAAAACCAGCCGCAGTATCGCGACCCCGGCACGCCGCCCGCGCCCCAGCCGCCTTACCAGCAACAACCTTACCAACAGCAGCCCCCGCAGGCGCCCTACCAGCAACCCACCAATCCCGGTGAGTCGCAAACGCCCCGTGTCTAATTTTTTATTCGTGATTGTGGGGTAGAAACCAACTGCGGCCCGGTCGCCTAATTTCTGCCAGCCCACACATCCCTAAAATCCTTTCGTTATGCATACTCCTTTCGTGCTTTTCCTGGGCGACATCGGCGGCTCCGAGCTGATGCTCATCATGGTTGTTATCCTGATTTTTTTCGGGGCCAATAAAATTCCGGAGCTGGCCCGGGGCCTCGGCAAAGGTATCCGCGAGTTCAAGGATGCCAGCAACCAGATTCGCAACGAGTTTGAGCAGTCCGGCAACCAGCCCGCCCCGCAGCAGCAATATGCCCAGCCCAACCCCTACGTGCAGCCCCAGCACCTCAGCGCGCCCATCGAGCCGCATCCCGTGGCCCATGCTGCCCCCGAAGCAGAGGTCGCTCCGCCCGTAGCTCCGGCTCTGCCGCCTAACTTAGCCCCCGAAGGCACGCAGCCCCGGCAACCTTACGTTCCCGCTGCCGCCTCGCCATCTCCCGACGCCTAATCAAGTCTTTTTCGTTTGAAGCGTTTTAATTCACTTACCGAAGTTCGCAGCGAGCTGACCACAGGCACTCTAACCTGTCGTCAGCTCGTTGAGTATTACCTGGACAGCATCGAGCGCCAGAACCCCACCCTCAACGCCTTCCTGGAAGTGTGGCCCGAAGAGGCCCGCGCCCAGGCCGAGGCCGTGGATGCCAAGCTGGCTGCCGGTACCGCCGGTCCGCTGGCCGGCATGGTCATCGGCCTCAAGGACGTGCTGGCCTACGCGGGGCACTCGCTGCAAAGCAGCAGCCTGATGCTCGACGGCTTCAAGTCGCTCTACACCGGCACCGCCGTGCAGCGCCTGCTCGATGCCGATGCCATCCTCATCGGCCGCCAGAACTGCGACGAGTTTGCCATGGGCGGCTCCAACGAAACCTCGTATTTCGGCCCCGCCCGCAACGCCGCCGACCCCAGCCGGGTGCCGGGCGGTTCGTCAGGCGGCTCGGCCGTAGCCGTGCAGGCCGATATGTGCCTGGCTTCCATCGGCTCCGATACGGGCGGTTCGGTGCGCCAGCCGGCCGCGTTCTGCGGCGTGGTGGGTTTCAAGCCTACTTACTCACGCATCTCGCGCTACGGGCTGGTGGCCTTCGCCTCGTCGTTCGACCAGATTGGCCCCATCACCCGCTCAGTAGCCGATGCCGCGCTGCTGACCGAAATAATGGCCGGCCCCGACGGCATGGACAGCACCGCCAGCCAGCGCGAAGTGCCCGCCTACAGCCAGCTGCTGCAGCCCGCCGAGCAGTACCGCATTGGTTACATCGCCGACGCCATCGACAACGAGGGGTTGAACCCCGAAATCCGCCAAGCGCTGGAAGCCCAACTCGACGTGCTGCGTGGCCAAGGCCACGTAGTAGAGCCGGTTGATTTTCATTACCTCAATGAAATGATTCCGACTTACTACATCCTCACTACCGCCGAGGCCAGCTCCAACCTCAGCCGCTTCGACGGCGTGAAGTACGGCTACCGCGCCCCCGACGTGACGGACCTGGAATCGCTCTACAAAAAGAGCCGCGCCCAGGGTTTCGGCGCCGAGGTGCAGCGCCGCATCATGCTCGGTACCTTCGTGCTCAGTGCCAGCTACTACGACGCTTATTACACCAAAGCCCAGCGCGTCCGTCGCCTCATCAAGGAGAAAACCGATGAGCTGCTGCGGCAGTACGATTTCTTGGTGCTGCCCACCACACCCACCACGGCTTTCAAAATAGGGGAGAAGCAGGACCCAGTTTCAATGTACCTAGCGGATATTTTCACCGTGCAGGCTTCGCTGGCCGGCGTGCCCGCCATCTCGGTGCCGATGGGTGAGGATGCGATGGGCCTGCCGATTGGCCTGCAGGTAATGGCTGGCGCCTTCCGCGAAGCGGAGCTGCTGGCCTTCGCTAGCACGCTGACGGAAGAGGTAGTAGCCTAACTGTCATGCTGAACGCAGTGAAGCATCCTTTCACGTTGGAACGATTGAGTTAGTGCTCCATTCGACCGCGAGAGGATACTTCACTGCGTTCAGCATGACAGTTTTAGATTAACTGTTTGACTTCCCGACAACCTTCTTGCTACCAAGCCGGTAATACACGCTGAAAATCCTGTCGCTCCGTTGTGAGCGACAGGATTTTTTTGGCTTTTTCCCTCAAACCTCTACAAGTTGTTGAACTAGTCCTTACCTTAGTGCTATGGAGCAACAGTTTAAGAAGTCTGCATCATCCCGTATTGGCCGTTTTTGGCCGGTGCTGGCGCTGCCGTTGGCACTGTTGAAGCCCATTGTCGGGCAGGCGCAGCAGTTGCCGCCGCCCGACTCGGCGGGCACCGCCAGCCCACAGCTGCCTGTGCTTGGCGACAGCCTGCGCGTGCAGCTGGAGTACAAGCTCGACTCGCTGGCCGCCGTGCCGCTGGCCCCGAGCGTAGTTGACTCGGTGCGGCTGGAGTGGCTACGCACGCCGCCCACGCTACGCGACCTTGTGGGCGACCGCATCGGCTGCTTTGAGACGGACGCGCCGCACGCCTTCAACGGCTCGGTGATGGCCTACGTGACGCTCTTCACGGCGCGCAACCGCTCTTACATGCAGCGCGTGCTGGAGCGGGAGCAGTTCTACTTCCCGATTTTTGAGAAATACCTGGCGCAGTACAACCTGCCCATCGATTTGAAGTACCTCGCCGTGGTGGAGTCGGCGCTGATTCCGACGGCCAAGTCGCCGGTGGGTGCGACCGGGCTGTGGCAGTTCATGGGGCCGACGGCCAACGACCTGCGCCTGAAGCGCGACGAATGGCTGGATGAGCGCATGGCGCCCGAAAAAGCTACTGAGGCGGCCTGCAAGCACTTGCGCTACCTCTACGGCGTGTTTCACGACTGGGAGCTGGTGCTGGCGGCCTACAACTGGGGCGCCGGCAACGTGCAGCGCGTGATGAAGCGCACCGGCAAGAAGAACTTCTGGGAGCTGTATCCCAATATGCCCGCCGAAACGCGCAACTACGTGCCTACCTTCACGGCCATCATGTACAGCATGAAGTACGCCCGGGAGCACAACCTGCACTCCGACAAGCTGAAATACCAGTACGCCGAAACCCTGGACACGCTGGGCCTGCGCGGTCAGGCCTTCGACCTGCGCCGTCTCAGCCGCGCCTGCGGCTACGCCGATTCGAGCTTCCTGACACGCTACAACCCGGAGCTGCGCCGGGCGGGCCTGCCCGCCGGCTACCGGCCCTACGTGGTGCGCTTCCCGGCCGCCGCCCGGCCGCACCTGGAGGGCGTAGACCGCGCTACGCTGCTTGGCTTCTGCCAGCCGGCCGCTGCCCTGCCGCAGCCATTGCAGCCGCTGCCCCCGCGCCTGGCCGGGGTCGAGCCGTTCCCGACGCAGCAATACCTGGCCGCTACCGCTGGCCCGCGTGCCGAAGCCGCTGCCGCCGCGCCGCGCTTCCGCCGTGTGAGCCACACCGTGAAGCGGGGCGAAACGCTGGCCGCAGTGGCCGAAAAATTTGAGGTAAGCCAAGCGAAGCTGCGCCGCTGGAATGAGCTGCCGAAAGGCCGCGCCCTGAAACCGGGCCGCAAGCTGGTGGTTTTCGTACCGCTGCCAACCGAGGCTGTCCCTACCAAAGCTTCTATCGAAACGGCCGCTGTTACGGCCGCGCCGGTTCCGGCGTCGGTGCGCCCGGTGGCCAATGACGAAGATGCCGCGGCCCGCCGCGAGCTGGCCGCCGCCAATGCCCGCGAAGCCGCCCGCCTTACGGCGCTGGCCGAGCAGGAAAAGCGCCAGGCGGCTCGCTTGGCAATGCTACAGCAGCGGCAGGAGAGTTTGCGCAAAGCTGCGGCGGCTAAGGAGGCGGTAGCCGCCCGCACCCGGCAGGCGGCCGAAGAAAAAGCGGCCGCGCAGGCGGAGGCTGTGGCGGATAAGGAGGCCAATGTGACCGCCAATGTGACTGCTGCAGCAGAGAGGACCCGCAAAGCTGCGGCCGAGGCTGCGAACGATGCCGATAACGCGCCCGCCGAAAATCCGGCCACTTACGTAGTGCGCAAGGGCGATAACCTGACTAAAATTGCCCGCGAATACGACCTGACCATTACACAAATCACCGCCTGGAATCAGCTCGATTCGGAAAACGTGATACCGGGCCAGAAGCTGCTACTGCACGCGCCGGCTGAAAAAGGAGTTGATGCGGAAGCACCGCATAAAGCGGCGAAGGTGGCGGCGGCGCCTCGGGATACCAAACCAGTAGCCAAAGCCGGCAGCAACCGCGCCCCGGCCGAGAAACCCAGCGCCAAAACTCACCTCGTGCAGCCCGGCGACACACTGTACAACATCTCCCGTCGCTTCAAGGTGAGCGTGGCCGAGCTCCGCCGCCTCAACAACCTCGCCAGCGACGAAGTGAAGCTCGGCCAGAAGCTGCTGCTGCCGCAGGGCTAAGAAACCCGTACATTTGCCAGCGCTGCGCCCCACCGGCCGCGCACGAAGGGCCGACTCGTTTCGTGAGAAACGGCGGCTTTTTGTTTTTCTGGTCGTGCTTTGGGCATGCCGCCTTCCGCTTTCAAAATTCCCATGCTGAAAATCAACACCCAGGACGCGCTCAACTACCACTCGCAGAGCCCCGCCGGCAAAATCGAAGTGGTGCCTACCAAGCCCGTCAGTACCCAACTCGACCTGGCCCTGGCCTACTCGCCGGGCGTGGCCGAGCCCTGCAAAGCCATTGCCGCCAACCCCGACGACGTGTACAAATACACCGCCAAGGGCAACCTGGTGGCCGTTATCAGCAACGGTACGGCCGTGCTGGGACTGGGCAACATCGGACCGGCTGCCAGCAAGCCGGTAATGGAGGGTAAAGGGGTGCTGTTCAAGAAATTCGCTGGTATCGACTGCTTCGACATCGAAATCGACGCCAACGACCCCGACGAGTTTATTCGCATCGTGAAGTCGCTGGAACCCACCTTTGGCGGCATCAACCTCGAAGACATTAAGGCGCCGGAGTGCTTCCGCATCGAAACCGAGCTGCGGCAGAAGATGAACATCCCGCTGATGCACGACGACCAGCACGGCACGGCCATCATCACCTCGGCCGCGCTGCTGAATGCCCTGGAAATCGTTGATAAGAAGATTGACGAAATCAAACTGGTGGTGAGCGGCGCGGGCGCGGCGGCCATTTCCTGCCTGCGGCTGTATCTGGCGCTGGGTTTGAACAAGG
Source organism: Hymenobacter aranciens (assembly GCF_030580865.1). GTDB lineage: Bacteria > Bacteroidota > Bacteroidia > Cytophagales > Hymenobacteraceae > Hymenobacter > Hymenobacter aranciens. The sequence goes on from NZ_JAUQSY010000001.1 coordinate 293,932, forward strand.
ATAATGTGGTGGTATTCGACAAGGATGGCATCATCAACGAAGCTCGTACCAACCTGGACCCCATTCAGATGCAGTTTGCCACCAAGCGCAGCATCACCACGCTGGATGAGGCGATGGAAGGGGCCGATATGTTCCTGGGCCTCTCGGCCGCCAAAGTGCTGCCGGCGGGCTTGCTGCTGCGCATGGCCGACAATCCGATAGTATTCGCCCTCGCCAATCCCGAGCCGGAAGTGAGCTACGAACTGGCTACCAGCACCCGCGCCGACCTCATCATGGCTACGGGACGCTCCGACCATCCCAACCAAGTTAACAACGTGCTGGGCTTCCCCTATATTTTCCGGGGCGCGCTCGATGTGCGTGCTACTGAGATAAATGAGGCCATGAAACTGGCGGCCGTGCATGCCTTAGCCGCGCTGAGCAAGGAGGCCGTGCCCGAAATGGTGAACAAAGCCTACGGCGACAACACCCTGGCTTTTGGCCCGAATTACCTGATTCCGAAGCCGCTCGACCCGCGACTCATCACTACCATCAGCCCGGCCGTGGCGAAGGCGGCGATGGAAAGCGGCGTGGCCCGCCAGGCCATCACCGACTGGGCGGCCTACGAAGACCAGCTCCGCGCCCGCCTCGGCGTAAACCAGAAGCTGATGAACCGCATCACCTCGGCTGCCCGCTCGAACCCGAAGCGCGTGGTATTTGCCGAGGCTGATAACTACAAGATTCTCAAGGCTGCCCAGATTCTGCTGGATGAAAACATTGCCCAGCCTATTCTGCTGGGGCCGCACGATAAAATCCACGCCATCGCCCGCGCCAACAGCCTCGACCTGGAGGGCTGCGAAATCATCAACATCCTGCAGGAAGACGCCAAGCGCGATGCCTACGCCCAACTGCTGTACCAGAAGCGCCAGCGCCGCGGCATGACGCTCTACGAAGGCCGACGACTGATGCGCGAGCGTAACTACTACGCCGCTATGATGGTAGAAACCGGTGAAGCCGACGCCTGCATTACCGGTCTCACAAAGGATTACGGCAAGAGCATCATTCCCTCGCTGCAGGTAATCGGCACCGAGGAAGGCACGAAGCGCGTGTCGTCGATGTACATCATTCAGCACAAAAAGGGCCCGTATTTCTTTGCTGATACCACGGTGAACATCAATCCCACGGCCGAAGAAATGGTCGAGATTATCGGCCTCACGGCCAGGGCCGTGCGCTTCTTCGACGCCGAGCCGCGCATTGCGGTGGTCAGCTATTCCAACTTCGGCTCGAACCCGGGCGAGCTGCCGGAAAAAACCCGGCGCGCCACCGAGCTGGCCAAGGCCAAGTACCCCGACCTGCTGATTGACGGCGAGATGCAGGCCAACGTGGCCTTGAGCCCGCACCTGCTACAGGAAAACTACGATTTCTCACCGCTGGCCGAAAAAGGCGCTAACACATTGATTTTTCCCAACGTAGAGTCGGGTAACATTGCTTACAAGGTGTTGCAGGAAATCGGCGGCGCTGAGGTAATCGGACCCATTCTGATGGGCATGCGCAAGCCGGTGCACATTCTGCAGCTGGGGGCCAGTGTGCGCGAAATTGTGAACATGGCTGCCATTGCGGTGGTCGATGCACAGTCGCCTCGCAAGGCGCTGTAACTCGAAACTCGGTTTCCGCGACGAGTGCAGCGAGTTCAATCGTTAGCACTCGTCAGCACGAGGCAGAACCCGCGTTGCTCATCGCAGAAACGGAGTTTCGCACTACAAAACCCTCTCCGGCGCGATTATTGCCCCGAATACTCACAACTTCTTCATAAAACCAAAGAAATTAGCGCCAGAAGCTAGTAGATTTGGGAGTGAAAATGAGGGCCGCCGGTGTTACTTCCGGTCGGCACCTTGCTGGCTGCTACGTTTCCAATATTGAGTTCATGATTGCCTACCTCGACGGTAAACTTGCCTATAAAGACCCCACGCTCGCCATTATGGACGTGCAGGGCGTGGGCTACGAAGTGAAGATTTCGCTGGCCACTTATTCAAAGCTACCCGGCGAAGGGGAAAAGGCAAAAATCTATACGTACCAGCACATTAAGGAGGACGGACAGGCGCTCTACGGCTTCCTCGACCCGAACGAAAAAGTGCTGTTTATGCACCTGATTTCGGTGTCGGGCATCGGGCCGGGCACGGGCATCGTGATGGTGAGCAGCATGAGCGTGGGCGAAATCCGGGAGGCCATTGTGAACGAGAACGTGCGTGCCATCCAGAGCATCAAGGGTGTGGGGCCGAAAACGGCGCAGCGCGTGATTCTGGAGCTGAAGGACAAGCTGCGCAAGGATGAACTGCTGGCCAAAGCCGGCGTGGATACCGTGCCGCTGGCCCGCCAGCACAATACGCAGCGCGCCGAAGCGTTACAGGCACTCGTAACGCTGGGCTTTGCCCGCAATGCGGCCGAGAAAACGCTGGACCAGATTCAGCAAAAGCACGGGAAGGAGCTAAGCGTGGAGGAATTGATTAAATTTGCTTTGAAGTCGCATTGAGTCCAACGCGCAGATTATTACAAGCTGCGCAATGCAAATTCAGGCAAACAGGAGTACGGATGAGCTTGGGGAAAAACCGTGGCGGCCGCCCGTTGGGCGGCGGGCCGGGGTTGGTTTCCAGTCCGATAAAGCAGTTGCACCTTGTTTTAAAACCGAAACTTATTGACCAACAGCTACTAATCTGCTTTAAGTTTTAACTGAATTCTGCTTGAAATCCGGTCAGAAGTTTATTCCTGCGTCCGTAGTGGTAGTGGCCTCCCTGCTCGCGTGGTGGGCCCAGGCGAGTCCGGCTTTGCGCTCGGGCAGCCTGCTGGCCGGATTGCGCCCCAGCCGCCTGCTGCTGGCCGATACCCCGCAGCCTGTCGCGGCCGATACCGGGCGCTACAAGCCCAGCCGCCGGCCCAGTGTGCGGCCGAAGGACCGGCCGGGCAGCCGGTTTTCGACGCAACGGCGGCGCTCACCGCTGGTATTGCCTCTGCCTACTAACGTAAAGGAGAACATAACGTTTGACGACAGCCTGAAATCTTTCAACGTAGAGGAGAAAGTAGGTAAGGAAATCGACTACCGCGACCCCAGTATTCTCACCTACAAGGAGTATGAGGAGTTCCAACGCCGCGAGGCTATTCGCAGCTACTACCGCGAAAAAGCCAACGGCGGCATTGCCGGCCCGGCCGCCGCTGCCGGCACAGGCCAGGCCCAGCGCCTGATTCCCAAGATTTACCTCGGGCCGATGGCTAACCGCATTTTTGGCGGCAGCTACGTGGATATCCGGCCGGCGGGCTCGGTAACTATCAAGCTGGGCTGGCGGCAGAATACCAACGAAAACCCGGCGCTGACGCTACGCCAGCAGAGCGTGGGCGACTTCCTGTTCGAGCAGAACATGAACGTGAACCTGACCGGGCAGATTGGCACCAAGCTCAAGCTGGTGTTCAACTACGACACCAAGGCCTCGTTCGACTTCGAAAACCAGATGAAGTTCGATTACGCGGGCGAGGAAACCGACATCATCCGCAAGCTGGACCTGGGCAACGTGAGCCTGCCGCTGACCAACTCGCTGGTGCAGGGCGCTCAAAACCTGTTCGGTATCAAAACCGACCTGCAGTTTGGCCGTCTGGCCGTGACGGCCGTGGCCGCCACCGTGCGCGGTACCACCGATGAGGTGCGGGTGCAAAACGGGGCGCAAAGCCGTCAGTATGAGCTAAAAGCCAGCCAGTACGAGCGCGACCGGCACTATTTCCTGAGCCAGTTTTTCCGCGACCGCTACGACCAGGCGCTGCGCAACCTGCCCACCATCCAGAGCGGCATCGAGATTCGCAACCTGGAGGTGTACGTGACCAACGACAACCGCACCACCGATAATCTGCGCAACGTGGTGGCTCTGACGGATATCGGCGAGCCTTTCCGGACGTATCAGGGCCGGCTGCTGCGTGCTGGTGCGACCACCCGCACGGCGGCTTCGAACGATGCCAACCTGCTGTATCCCACGCTGTCCACCGCCGGCGACCAGGCCCGCGACAACCTGACCGTGGATACTTATCTGCAGACGGGCAACGCGGCCATTCCGCCGCTGGTGAAAAACGTGGACTTTGAGCGCATCCGGGCGCGCAAGCTGGAGGCCCGTGAGTATACTTACAATGCGCAACTGGGATACATCTCGCTGAATACGGCCCTATTGCCCGACCAGGTGCTGGGCGTCAGCTTCGAGTATCTCTTCAACGGCCGCACCTATAAGGTGGGGGAAATCCAGAACGACTACGCATCGCGGGGGCAGGACCAGGTGATTTTCATGAAGATGCTGAAGGCTACCAACCCCGGCATCGGACTGGCCGACTCGACTAAAAACCGCGCGAATAAAAACCTGCAGACCGGCAACACGCCGACCTGGGATTTGATGATGAAAAACATCTATCCCCTGAATGCCTCGCAGCTGAACCGCGACAATTTTCAGCTGCAAATCATTTATAAAGACGACGTAACCGGCGTCGACTTGATTTCGCTGAAGGAAGGCGGGCCGCTGATTGAGAACCTGCCGCTGGTGCAGGTGCTGAACCTCGACAACGTAAACCCCAACAACGACCGCAACCCGGACGGCAACTTTGACTACTTCCCGGGCATCACTATCGACCCGGAGTTGGGAAAAATCATTTTCCCCAACGTGCAGCCCTTCGGCTCGTTCCTGCGAACGCGCTTTAATAATGCCAATGACGTAGCGAAATACGTTTATTCGGAGCTCTACAACCAAACGCAGAGCGACGCGCAGCAGCTACAGGAAAAAGATAAGTTCTTCCTGCGAGGGCGCTTTCAGGCTACGGCTACGGATGAGATTAACCTGCCGGGTATCGGTATTGCGCAGGGCTCGGTGCGGGTGCGTTCCGGCTCAACGCTGCTGACGGAAGGCGTCGATTATCAGGTGTTTTATGACCAGGCAAAGGTGAAAATCCTGAACCCGGCCTACCTGAACTCGGCCAATGAGCTGCGGGTGGAATTTGAGAAAAACGCGCTGGTGCAGGTGCAGCCCCGCCGCCTGCTGGGCCTGCGCATGGACTACAAGCTGAACAAGGACGTGAACATCGGGGGCACGTTTTTGCAGCTGTTGGAGAGCCCCGCGCCGGGCATCAACCGCGTGAATATCGGCGACGAGCCAGCCAACAACGGCATTGTAGGCCTCGACGGCTCGATTCGGAAAGACAGCCGGGTGCTAACCAAGTACCTCGACAAGCTGCCGCTGATTTCGACCAAGGAAATTTCGACTATTGCCTTCAGCGGCGAGTTTGCGAAGCTGCTGCCGGGCCGTTCGCAGCTGGGCAATGGCGAGAACGGCGTGTCGTACATCGACGACTTCGAGAACTCGCGCACGCCCTACACGCTGGGCGGCCTGACTTCGGTGCAGGCCTGGCGGCTGGCGGCCACGCCGTCGGTTATCTCGAATGCGCCAGGCCTGGGCGTGAACGACCGGCGCGCCAAGCTGGCTTGGTACACCGTGGACCAGACCTACTACACTGGCGGCCCGAGCGTGCCCGGCAACATCGGGGCCAGCGACCTGCTGAACCACTACACCCGCGGCGTGCCACGCAACGAGGTGTTTCCGACCAAAGACCTGGGGGCCACCGGCAACGGCTACGAATACAGCTTCGACCTGGCGTATTTCCCCGGCGAGCGGGGGCCGTACAATTACAGCCCGAATGTATCGGCTGATGGCAAATACCTGACCAATACAGACCTGTTTGCCAATTACGGCGGCATCAGCCGGGCCATCACCTTCGATACCGACTTCGACAACGCCAACGTGGAGTACTTGGAGTTCTGGCTGATGGACCCGTTCATCAAAACCAATAACCCCACTAACAATAATACCAACGCCGACATCAACGACTCGGAGAACCCGGCCCAGCCGACCGACGCCACGGCAACGGGCGGCGACCTCTACATCAACCTCGGCAACGTGAGTGAGGATGTGCTGAAAGACAGCAATCAGCATGAGTTTGAAAATGGGCTGCCCGTGCCGGGCGAAGACCCGGCCGACGTGACATTGCCGACTATCTGGGGCCGGGTGACCAAGCAGCAGTTCCTGACTGACGCCTTCAATGCCTCGAATGGCGCCCGCGAGGCGCAGGACGTGGGCCTGGATGGTTTCAACGACACCGACGAGCAGGCTTTCTTTGCGGGGGTATACGGCGGTTTCAACGACCCTTCGGCCGACGACTTCCGCCACCATCTCGACAGCTTTTACGACACCAACGTGCCGGGCGGCGCCAAAATCCTGGGGCGTTACAAGAACTTTAACGGCTACGAGGGCAACTCCCGCGATGGCGGCACGCTGAGCACAACGCCCTACCCCGACAAGGAAGACCTGAACCGCGACAACGTGGTGCAGGACGTGGAGCGCTACTACGAATACCGCGTGCGGCTCGAAAATCGCCCCGAGAACTTCCAGGTAGGCCAGAATTACATCATCGACCAAGTAACCAATGAGGTGAACGGTGATAAGGTGACCTGGTACCAGTTCCGCATCCCGATTCGGGAAAACTACACGGTACGCGGTAATAACAACCAATCATTTGGCTTCAAGTCGATTCGCTTTATGCGCATGTACCTTACCGGCTGGGAGCAGCCGGCGGTGCTGCGCTTCGTGCAGCCGCAGTTTGTGGCCAACCAGTGGCGCCGCTACCTCTCCAAGATTGTGGACCCCACCAGTGATGCCGGTCTCAACACCCCGACCGATGCTGATGCTTTCAGCATCTCGACGGTGAGCATTGAGGAGAATGGTACGGGCGGGGCGACGAACGAAATCCCGTACGTGTCGCCGCCCGGTATCTCCCGCGACACCGAGTACGGCTCCAGCAGCACCTCGCGCCGCCTGAACGAGCAAAGCCTGCGCCTGTGCGTGACCAACCTGCACGATGGCTACGCCAAAGCAGCATACAAAAACCTTACTCTGAACCTGCTGCGCTACAAGCGGCTGCGCATGTACGTGCACGGCGAATCGGAAGACGGCAGCACCAAGAGCGGCGACGTACGCTACTTCGTGCGCATCGGCACCGACTACACGCAGAACTACTACGAGTACTCGCGGCCGCTGGTGATAACGCCGGTGGGCGTGGCGGGCACCGAGGGCTCGCGCGAAATCTGGCCCCAGGAAAACGACATTGACGTTGAGTTCAGCGAGTTTATCAATGCGAAGTCGGAGCGGAATAAGGCGCAGTGGCCTTTCCTGCAGCCCTACGTTAAGACGCTGGCCAACGGGGCCACCATTACGATTGTGGGCAACCCCGACTTTTCGGCCGTGCAAGGTTGCATGATTGGGGTGCTGAACCCAGTATCGTCGCCGAAGGAAGATAAGAGCTTGTGCATCTGGGCGAATGAGTTTCGGGTATTTGATTTTGAGCAGGACGCCGGCTATGCTGCCACGGCCCGCCTCAATGTGAAGCTGGCCGACCTGGCCAACATCACGGCCACGGGCAGCTTCACCAGCATCGGTTTCGGCGGCTTGCAGGACAAAGCGCAGGCGCGCTCGACCGACGACGTGTTCCGGGGGGATTTGCAGGCGACGGTGGCGGCCGAGAAATTCCTGCCGCCTGCCCTGAACTTGCGCGTACCCGTGCTGCTGCAGTATGGCCGCGAATCCCGCAAGCCGAAGTACGACCCGCTCGACCCCGATACTGAACTGAGCAAAAGTCTGGAAAAATTTGAGGGTAGGGACGATGACCGGGCTGCGTACGAGCAATTAGTAGTGGACCGCACCACCAGCCGCAGCATCTCGGTGCTGAACGTGCGTAAGGAGCGCAGTGCCACCGCTACCGCCAAGCCCAAGCCCTGGGACATCGAAAACGTGGCCCTGAGCTACGCCATCACCGACCGTCTGCACACCGACATTCGCACCCAGCGCGACTACTCCCGGTCCTACACGGCGGCGCTGGCCTACGTCTACCAGACTTCGCCGAAGAACTACACGCCGCTGAGCAAAATCAAGGCTCTGGATAACCCGTACCTCAAGATTTTTCAACAGGTTAATTTCACGCCGCTGCCCTCGCGCTTCTCCTTCCGCACCGACCTCGAGCGGACTTACAACGAGCGATTCCTGCAGCGGGTGCTGGAGCCAGGCCAGCTGCCCAGCACGGCAGGTATTGCCGGCGTGTTCCAGAAGAATTTCATCATCAGTCGGATTTATGATTTGAAATGGGATTTGACCAAGAGCCTGATTTTCGACTACACTGCCAATAACCGCGGCGTGGTTGACGAAGGCGCCGGCTCTTCACTCGACAACAGCCCCGAGGGGGTTCGCAACCGCAAGCTGCTGCGCGATAACCTGCTGCGCGGTGGCCGCACTACCAACTTTACTCAAACGGCGGCCCTGACTTACCGCCTGCCACTCGACAAGTTCCCGCTCACCGACTGGCTGAGCGCCGACACCCGCTACGCGGCCACTTACACCTGGCAGGCCGCCTCCACGGCGCTACGGGCCCCCGCCTATCCGGTGCCGACGGGTATTGAAGAAAAGGACACGGCCACCACCAAGCTGGAGCTGGGCAACACCATTCAGAACAACGCCGAGTTCAGCGCCAACGGCCGCATCGACCTGGTGAAGCTTTATAACAAGGTGAAGTTCCTGAACATCATCAATAATGCGCCTGCGGGTGGTGGGCGTGGCAATGCCGGCCGGGCGTCTGCCCCGCGTAACGAAATATCGGCGGTGGGCCGCAATGGCGAAGCCCAGCGCTCCCGCTCCGAAGCCAAGGCCGACACCGTAAAAGACAAGTTGCGCCTGGTGAAAGCCGTGCTGCGCTCGCTGATGACGGCCCGCTCGCTAAACTTCACCTACACCCGCTCCAACGGCACCCTGATGCCAGGCTACATGCCCAAAACCAAGCTCTTCGGCTTCAACGACGGTTTTACGGCGCCAGGGCTGCCGTTTATCCTGGGGCAGCAGTACGAGTTGGGTGAGCTGTACCAGCTAGCCAACAGCCGCGGCTGGTACACCGACAGCAGCCACTACCTCAACACGCCCTTCAGCTCGCTACTCACCGAGAACCTGACCTTGCGCACGGCGCTGGAGCCATTCCGCGACTTCAACATTCAGCTCGACGCCCGGCGGCAAAAGTCGCAAAGCCAGGAAGCATATTACCGCAACCAGGTGAATGAGAATACGCTCACGGTTGAGCATGACGGTGATGGTCGCACGCTACTGGCCCCCACGCAACAGCTGGGCACGGGCTCGTTCAGCGTGTCCACTATCACCATCCAAACCCTGTTTGGCGACCTGGGGGCCAACGGCGAAACCTCGAAAGCCTTCGACCGCTTCGTGCAGAACCGCCGCGCGGTGCAGGAGCGCCTGGGCGCCGCCAACTACCACCTCGGCAACTACAGCTACAACTCGCAGGAAGTGCTGGTGCAGAGCTTTATCGATGCCTACCACGGCCGTTCCTCCGATAGCTACAAAGCGGAGAAATTTAACCCCTTCAAATCGATACCGCTGCCCAACTGGCGCGTCGATTACAACGGGTTTGCGCAGCTGGCGTTCGTGAAGAAGTATTTCAGCTCATTCACACTCAACCACGCCTATTCGTCCGTGTACAGCGTGGGTAGCTATAGCACTACTTCGCTCTACGACGCTGAGCCGAACTTACCTAATTTGGTCAACGCCGACGGTATTTTCGTGCCCTACTACGTGGTGGGCCAGATAAGCATCGCCGAACACCTGTCGCCGCTGATTGGGGTGAATTTTCAGACTACCAACAAAATCACCGGTCGCGCCGAGTACCGCACCGACCGCGCCCTAGCCCTGAACACCACCAACGCCCAGGTAACCGAGCTGCACACCACCGAGCTGGTCATCGGTTTCGGCTATGCCACCAACAGCCTGAAGCTACCCTTCCGGGTGGGCGGCGAGCAGCGCGTGCTGAAAAACAATCTCACCGCCCGCCTCGACCTCAGCATCCGCGACAACATCACGGTGCAGCGCAGCATTGAGGACGTGGTGAACCCCTACGAGGCTACCGACGCCACCCCGGCATCCGTAGGCCGCGGCACCAGCCAGATTACCAACGGCTCGAAGCAATTCCAGCTGCGCCCCACCATCGACTACCTGCTGAACACCCGCCTGAACCTGCAGCTCTATTATAGCCAGACCATCAGCACGCCACGCATCAGCAACGCCTTCCGCAACTCCACCACCGAGGGGGGCATCCAGCTCCGCTATAGCTTGGCCCAGTAGGGGTAGGCGGCGAGAGGGGAAGTAGGCAGCAGGGATTTCGCCGAAAGTCTGAAAGGCGGTAAACTTCTGCGTATTTTTGACGCACCAACACCCCTCACACCCCAATACTCTTACCCTCGCACCCCATGAACCTCCCCGCTACCCTGCGCTACACCAAAGACCACGAATGGATTCGGGTGGAAGGTGACGTTGCCTACGTTGGCATCACCGACCACGCCCAGAAAGAGCTTGGCGACATCGTGTACGTCGATATCGACACCCTCGATAAGGATGTGGCCCAGCACGAAGTATTCGGCACCGTGGAGGCCGTAAAAACCGTTTCGGACCTCTTCAGCCCCATCACCGGCACGGTGCTGGAAGTAAACGAAAAGCTGGCCGACGCACCCGAAACCGTCAACTCGGACCCCTACGGCGACGGCTGGATGGTGAAAATCTCCATCGCCAACCCCGCCGAGCTCGACGAGCTGCTGACCGCCGAAACCTACGGCGAGCTGGTGGGCGCCTAGTTTTTAGTTGTCAGTTGTTCATTGTTCGTTGTCAGAATAATGCACTTGTTCACAATTCTGCAATGCCAACAACTGACCACGAACAACTGCCAACTAAAGCTAAATCCTACGCCGCCCTGCCGCTTGGCTGGGCGGCGTTGTTGCTTTATCTGACCCTGGCTCCGGCCGACAAGCTGCCCCCGCAGCCCCACTGGCAGCTGCTGAGCTTCGATACCTTCGCCCACGCGGCGTTTTTCGCAGTGCAGGCGGCGCTGACGTGGTTCTCATTGCGCCGGCAGCGGCGCTGGCCTGTGCTGGCCCGCCACGCCGGCTGGGCGGTGCTGCTGGGCTGCACCGCCTTCGGCGCTATCATCGAAGGCCTACAGATGGTGCTGCCCTTCAACCGCCACGGCGAGTGGAGCGACCTCATCAGCGACTCGCTGGGCACGGCCGTGGCGCTGGGGCTGTGCTATGCGGCGGCGCCGGCTTTGCAGCGGCGCGGGTGGGTGCTGGGGTTGGCTGGGCTGCTCATGATTACGGGAGCGCAGGCGCAGGATATGCCGCGGGTGCGGAAGACGATTGAAACGCTGGCGTCGCCCCAGATGCACGGGCGGGGGTATGTGCAGCAGGGTGATAAGGTGGCGGCCGCATATCTGCGCGAGCGATTGAGCAAACTGCAGCTACAGCCGCTGGCGCTGGACTATGCGCAGCCATTCGTGTTGAATGTGAATACTTTTCCTGCAGGAGTAGCTCTAAATCTAAACCATAATCCATTTCCTCAGCTCGGGCCCACGAAGCGGCTGCGGCCTGGCATCGACTTTATTGTTTCTCCCGCTTCGGGCAGTGGATTTTTGACCAAACTTCACCATTTGCTGTACCTCGACAGCATCATAGTGAATAACCAGATTGAGGTTCGGGCCTTTCTCCTAGGCAGTCAGGAACCATGCACGGTGGTGCTGCTCGACCACTATGTGCAAAACGCCGCTAAATTACCCGCGTCAATTGCCTCGCGTCTTGATTCAGTAAGCGCAGTAATCCGAATTGTACCTAAGCTAACGGCTTCGCTATCGCCTACTCAGGTCCGGAAGCAGATGCAATTGGAAGCGCTGCCTCATCCGTTGTTGAATACCAGCAAGGCCGACAATAGCCTGCACGCCTATGGCGCCGAAGTGCGCGTCGACGCCCAACTCCAGCGCAACTACCAAACCCAGAACCTCGCCGCCATCGTGCGCGGCACGGCGCAGCCCGATTCTTTCCTCGTCGTGTCGGCCCACTACGACCACCTCGGCATGATGGGCAAAAACGTGTACTTCCCCGGCGCCAACGACAATGCCAGCGGCGTGGCTATGCTGCTGGAACTCGCTGCTCATTACGCTAAGCCCGAAAACCGGCCCGCCTGCTCTGTAGTGTTCCTGCTTTTCGGGGCTGAGGAGGCCGGGCTGGTGGGCTCGCAATACTTCGTGGCGCACCCGCTGGTGCCGTTGCGCAACATCAAATTCCTGCTGAACCTCGACCTGCTGGGCTCCGGCGAGCAAGGCGCCACGGTGGTCAATGGCCGCATCCACGAAGCCGCTTTCCGCCGCCTCACGGCTCTCAACGATGCTCACCACTACCTGCCCGCCCTCGGGGCTCGCGGCAAAGCCGCCAACTCCGACCACTACCCCTTTTCGGAAGCGGGCGTGCCGGCGTTTTACATGTATCTGCGGGGGGCCAGCAAGGCCTACCACGACGTGAACGACACACCCGCCACGCTGACTTTGGCGGGGTTTCAGGGGGCATTTGGGTTGGTGCGCGACTTTTTGAACGAGTTGGGCGCCCGGCCCGAACGGTAGCCTATAAATGACAACGCACAAAAAAGCCCCGCTTCGGTTGAAGCGGGGCTTTTGTTTGTATTGGATAATCAGCGCTTAGCCGTTGTTGGCTTTCAGCGACAGCATGATTTGCTTGGCCACCGGCTCCCAATCGGGCTTCTGGCGGTCGGCGCAGTTGAAGGTGCAAATCATCAGCTTGCCGTCCACGTCGGTGAAGAACACCAGCGTATAGACCTCGTGGCCCATTTCAGGCTTCATGAACTCAAGGTAGCCCACCTTGCGGTTGTTGATGTGCTTTATGCCATCGCCAAACCAGGTGGCATCCTTGAACTGCTTGTGGTAGGTTTTGGCGAACGAGGCGGCGTAGATTTCTACCATGTCCTGGTCGGCTTCGTTCTCGCTGTAGTTGAAGGCGAGGCTGACGAGGTTATTGTTGGTGAAGATGACGCTGGGGCGGCTCTGGGCTTTCGCGTAGGCGAAGTCCATCTGCTGCTCGCTCATTACTTCGAAGCCTTTGGGAATCAGAATTTCAACCCGCTCGCTGAGTACGCGCTTTTTCACCAGCTCAATCTCAGCCATGGGGCGGGCCGCCATCAGAAACAGGCCCATCAAACAGAGTAGTAAGGTAGATTTCATGTCGATAACGGATAACGTTGTGGGTGGTGGATATGAATTTGATGGGCCCAAGTTAGGTACAATAAACGAAGTACCAAATTTTAGGTGACACGGATTGCAGTTTTTTTTCGACTAATGTCGGAACACTGATTTGGGCGGGGAAATAATGCCTTAATACTCGTTGCTTTACAAATTTACGCCCAATTGCTGAATTGGCTTTTGAAAACTTCGCTCAGCGACTAAAAATTGCCTTTCAACGCGCATAAATTGCCGTTAAAGTCCTAAAAACGGCCAAAAAACTTTCGGAGAAGCCGTAATAGTCGATTACTCGCAGGCTTGGGACTTACCGTAGTCCGCCAGCTAGAGAATATTATTGAGCTGTTCCTTGATTTTTTCCAACTCTTCCTTCATGCCCACCACGAGGTGCTGCACGGTGGCATCGTTGGCCTTCGACCCAATAGTATTGATTTCGCGGCCGATTTCCTGGGCCAGGAATCCGAGCTTCTTACCTACGGCCTCGTCGGGCAGGTGGATTGCCTGCTCGAAGTAATTGAGGTGGGCCGCCAGCCGCACCTTCTCCTCGGCGATGTCGAGCTTCTCAATGTAGTACAGCACCTCCTGCTCGAAGCGCGTGGCATTGAACTGCTCGTGGCTGCTGAGCTCGGCCAGGTGGCCCTGCAGGCGCTGGCGCACGTGCGCGATGCGGGTGGGGTCGTGCTGCTCCACGGCGGCCAGCTGCTGGCGAATGGTGGCCACGTAGCCCAGAATTTCGAGCGTGAGGGCGCGGCCCTCGTCCTGCCGGAACTGCTGGATGGCGGCCTGCGCTTCCAGCAGCAGCGGCAGCAGCTCGGCCCAGGTGACTTCCTCGGCGGGCTCGGCGGCGGCCTCGGGCCCGGTGGGGATGATGCCGGGCAGGCGCAGGGCGGCCAGCAGGGTTTCCTCGCCGGTGGGCAGGTGCAGCGACTCGGCCACGGCCTTCAGTTCGTGGTAGGCGGCCAGCAGGGCTTCCTTATTGATGGGAGCCGCCACGCGGGCGGCGAGGGGCCGGGTGAAGTCGACGTTGAGGTTGATTTTGCCGCGCAGCAGGCCCTTAGCCAGTAGGTTGCGGATTTCGAGCTCCTGCGGCTGCAGAAAGCGCGGCAGGCGCAGGCTGAGGTCGAAGGTTTTGGAATTGACGGATTTCAGCTCGACGCTGGCGGTGTAGGTGTCGGTTTCGCGGTGGGCCTGGCCGTAGCCGGTCATGGAAATGAGCATGGGAAGCAGTTCGAAAATGGTAAGCTGAACGGGCTACAAAGAACGTCATGCTGACCGCAGGGAAGCATCTCGTCTGGGGTAGTAATTCAGACGATTGAAATTACTGCTGCGGGCGAGATGCTTCCCTGCGGTCAGCATGACGTTCTTTTTTGACCTGCCCGCCGGCAAAAAGGGCGCAAAAGTAGCCGCCGCCGCGCAGCCGAAAAACTCATTTTCAGGACCGTAACAATAGCATAATACAGGGGCTATGTTGCCGTAATAGGCCCCGGGTAATTTTGTCGGGTCAAACTAATATGCAGCTTTTATGCGCGTTGCCTTACTCGGGTTCTTTGTATTGTGGATGAATGCTTTTGCCTTCGGGCAGCAAGGCAAGCTGGTGGGAAAGGTGACCGATAAAAAGACCAAAGAGGGCGTTATCGGCGCCACGGTGCTCGTGACGGGCACCACCCAGGCCGCCCCGGTAGACCTCGACGGCAGCTACTCGCTGCCGCTCGATGCCGGCACCTACAGCATCACCATGACCTACGTGGGCTTCAAGCCCCTGACCTTCCCCGGCATCGTCATCCGCAGCGGCCAGACGACCACGCTCGACGCCGCGATGGAGGAAAACGCCACCTCGCTGAACGAAGTGACCGTGACCGGCGTGAAGCAAACCGGCACCGAAGTAGCCCTGATTCAGGACCTCAAGAAGAGCGAAGTGGTGGTGAGCGGCATGAGCAACGACCAGATTGTGAAAACCCTGGACCGCGACGCGGCTGAGGTAGTAAAGCGCATTCCGGGCGTGACGGTGCAGAACAACAACTTCATCGTCATCCGCGGCCTGGCCGAGCGTTACAACACGGTGCTGCTGAACGACGCCCTGACGCCGAGCGCCGAAGTGGATACCCGCTCGTTTTCGTTCGACATCCTGCCGAGCTCGGTGATTGACCGGGTGCTGATTTTCAAATCGGGCGCACCGGAGCTGCCGGGCGAGTTTGGCGGCGGCGTGGTGAAAGTGTACACCAAGAACTCGGTGCTGGAAAACTCGACCAGCCTCTCGGTATCGGGCTGGGCGCGCAGCACCAACACGTTTAAGGGCGACTACCTGAGCACCAACCACAGCTCGACCGACTGGCTGGGCTTCGACAACAACCAGCGGGCCCTGCCGGACGCCCTGGCCGGCCTGGAGCGTAATAAAACCCTGAACGCCGAGCAGATGAACTCGCTGCGCCAGAGCGGGCAGCTGAAGAATGAGTTTCTGCCCACCAGCATCACCTCGCGGCCCGACCTGCGTATCTCGCTGGGTTTGAACCGGAAGTTTGAGGTAGGGAAGGCGTACGTGAGCAACGTAACGTCCATCTCCTACTCCAACACTCAGGAGCAGTACACCTCGCAGCGTCAGCGCTACACGTTCGACTACAAAACGGAAATTGCCAAGCCGGCCGACCAGCGGGCCGCGCCCAGCTCGCTGTATGAGTTCACCGATACGCGCAGCCTGTCGGCGGTGCGCCTGGGCGTGATTCACAACTACCAGGTGCGCCTCAATGACCATAACCGCCTGGAGTTCCGCAACTTTTTCAACCAGTACGGCACCGACGAAGTGGTGAACCGCCGCGGCCTCATCACCGATGGCGGCGACAAGCGCGAGCGCGACGACTACGCCCTGCACTACCAGAGCCGCAGTATCTACTCGGGCCAGCTGGGCGGCAGCCACGAGACCGGCAAAGACGGCCGCACCTCGCTGACCTGGGCCGTGGGCTACAACTACGTGAACCGCAACGAGCCCGACTACCGCCTCAACCAGCAGGAGCGGGTGGTGGACGAGGAAAACCCCCAGCCGTTCCGCGTGATTCGCGGCCAGGGCCTGGTGAGCTCCAGCTCGCGCTTCTACTCGAAGCTGACGGAGGACACCTACATGGCCAGCGGGCAGATTGAGCGCCGCCTGCTGAACCGCCGCGACACCATCAGCGCCAACCAGATAAAGCTGCGGGCCGGCTTCTACGCCGAGGAAAAGCAGCGGGACTACGACAGCCGCTTCTTCAACTACCTGCCGGTGAACGAGGCGACCTACGACCCCAACATCGCCAACCAGCCGCTGAGCACCATCTTCGGCGACAACAACCTGGAGCCGCTAAGCAACCCCCGGCCCATTCCGGGTACCACCAACCGCTACTACAGCGGCCTGAACCTGGTGGAAGGCACCAACCCCCAGGACCGCTACGTGGGCAAAAACCGCCTGGTGGCCGGCTACGTGGGCACCGTGATTCCGTTCTCGGACAAGTTTAACCTCTCGGGCGGGGTGCGCGTCGAGTACAACCGCAAGACCCTGACCTCGGGCGACGCCACGGAAACGCCTTACAAGGAGGCCCGCACGTTTGCGCTGCCGTCGTTCAACGCTACTTATAACTTCAACGACCGTAGCCTGCTGCGGGCCGGCGGCAGTATGTCGGTCAACCGGCCGGAGTTCCGCGAGGTGGCCAGCTTCACGTACTACGACGTGAACAACAACCTGTTTATCTCGGGCGATACTTTGCTGCGCACGGCCAAGATTTACAACGCCGACCTGCGCTACGAGTTCTACCCCACGCGGGCCGAGATGATTTCGGTGGGCGTGTTCTACAAGAACTTCCGCGACGCCATCGAGCAGGTAACGGCCTCGACGGCCAACGGCGAGGTGAACCTGACCTACCAGAACGCCCCCAAAGCCTACGACCTGGGCGTGGAAGTGGAAGTGCGGAAGTCGCTGGTGGGCCTGACCGAAAGCCAGTTCCTGCAGCACTTCAACGTGGTGCTGAATGCCTCGTTCATCCACAGCCGGGTGCAGCTGGATGCCAACGACCCGCGCAACAAGGGCTTTGCCCTGCCCAACCGCGCGCTGCAGGGCCAGTCGCCCTACGTGGTGAATGCCGGCCTGTTCTACCAGGACACCGAGCGCGGCTGGCAGGTGTCGGCGCAGTACAACGTGATGGGGCCGCGCATCACCTTCGCCGGCGACCTGGAGCAGAACCCGACCATCATCGACATGCCGCGCCACGTGGTGGACCTGGCCGTGACCAAAAGCGTGGGCTCGCACCTGGAAATCCGGGCCGGGGTGCAAAACCTGCTCAACCAGGAAGTGCGCATGTACTACGACTTCGACCGCAACGGCAAAATTGACTCTAACGAAGAAGGCAAGGCCTTTGCCCGCTACAAGCGCGGGGTGTACTCGACGCTGGGCCTGACCTACCACTTCTAAAATAACGGGAGGCCGGCTGCCTCATGACGCGCCCCCATTTCTGCGGCCCTGGTCGTGGAAGTGGGGGCGCTGCTTATTCGGTGGGCGGGGGCGTCAAACGGCGGGTGAGGTAATACAAAGTTCACACTCGCGTTGCCCAAACATAACGCAGAAAGCGTCGGACCGGGCCTTCTGATTCTGACCTTTGTACCCGTATTCTACACCCCTCAATACCCATGAAAAAGATTGTACTCTCGGCGCTGGTGGCGGCTATGACTCTGGCAACGGCAACGCCGTCGGCGATGGCGCAAACGGTATGCCCGGCCGCGCCGGCCCCGGTGGTTATTCCGGCCAGCACCATCACTACCAACACCACCTGGACGCGCAATAACATCTATCTGCTCAACGGTTTTGTGTACGTGGAAAGCGGCGCGACGCTCACCATCGAAGCCGGCACCGTTATCAAGGGCGACCTGGCCAACAAGGGCACGCTCATCATCAAGCAGGGCGCCCGCCTCAATGCCATCGGCACGCCCACGCAGCCCATCGTATTCACCTCGAACCAGCCGGCGGGCTCGCGTGCGCCCGGCGACTGGGGCGGCATCATCCTGGTGGGGAATGCGCCTACCAACCGCACGGCCGTGACCAGCGTGGAAGGCGGCGTGGCCGCAACCTTCGGCGGCCCGAACGCCAACCAGCCCAACGACAACTCGGGCACGCTGCAGTACATCCGCATCGAGTTTGGCGGCGTGGCCTTCCAGACCAACAGCGAAATCAACGGCCTGACGATGTGCGGCGTGGGCGCCGGCACTACCATCGACCACATTCAGGTGTCGAGCGGCGGCGACGACTCCTTCGAGTGGTTTGGTGGCACCGTGAACGCGAAGTACCTCATCTCGCTGGGCACGACGGATGACGACTTCGACACCGACTTCGGCTACACCGGCCGGGTGCAGTTTGGCCTGTCGGTGCGCAACCCCGACCGCGCCGATACCGGCCCCAGCGGCGAGTCGAACGGCTTTGAGAGCGACAACGATGGCACCGGCACGGCGGCCACTCCGCTCACGGCCCCCGTGTTCTCCAACATGACCGTGCTGCTGCCCAACACGACCACCCCGGCCTCGCCCTTCAACACCGCCAGCAGCGCCCTGATTCGCCGCAACTCGGCCCAGAGCATCTTCAACACCGTGCTGGCTGGCCGCCCCTACGGCCTGACGCTGAACAGCAACTCGACCAACCTCACGACGGCCAACGCCAATAGCGGCCTGCTGTCGTTCGAGAACAACGTGCTGGCCTCGATGGGCAGCTACGGCCGCCGCGCCGCCCGCGTCACCACCAACAGCGGCACCACGGCCGGCTTCAGCATCAACACCTTTGCCAGCAGCACCGGCAACGACACCACCCGCGCCTACTCGGCCCTGGGGCTGAATGCCGACAACCTGAACTTCAACGGTACCTGCACGAACGCGCCCTGCGCCCCCAGCTTCGCCCTGCCCGCCGGCTCGTTCCTCACCACCGGCGCGGCCTTCACTAATGCCAAGCTGACCGGCGCCGGCAACGGCGGCGCTAACAGCACCTTCACCGTGGTAAACTACCGCGGGGCCTTCGGCCCGGCTGGTACGCCCGAGGGCAACTGGGCCACCGGCTGGACCAATTTCAACCCGCAAATCACCTGCTACAACGTGGCCGGCCAGACCCTGAGCAACCGCGACGTGGTAAGCCTGCCGCTGGAGCGCCTCACCGTGTCGCCGAACCCCACGGCCGGTGCCGCCACGCTCTCCTTCGACCTGCAGCGCAACACGGCCACCACGGTGCGCGTGTTCGACGTAACCGGCCGCGAGGTGGCCGTAGTGGTAGCCAACAAAGTGCTCAACGCCGGCCCGCAGGCCATCAACCTGCCCGCCGACCTGCGCGGCGGCGTGTACGTGGCCCGCATCACCACCGGCGAAACCAGCCAGTCGGTGCGCTTCGTGGTGGCCAAGTAGGCTTCTTTCACTCGATTTTCCGGAAAGCCGGCTCCCGTCGTGGGGGCCGGCTTTTTTGTACCCCACCCCCGGCCCCTCCCCTTCGGGAGAGGGGAGCCAGTCATGCGCAGTCCGGAATCGTCAGGCTCCCCTCTCCCGAAGGGGAGGGGCCGGGGGTGGGGTTGCGCGCTAGTCCCGACCTTTGCCTCTTCACTTAGCCCGCCCGCTTGAACCCGCCCCGCGTTTTAATGCTGCCCAAGTGGTACCCCAACCGCTACGACGACCAGGACGGCGACTTCGTGGGGCGGCACGTGGCGGCCATTGCCGCTCACGGCGGGGCCGAAGTGGCGGTGCTGTTTGCCGCCGTGGCTCGCGGCCCGCTGCCGACGCTTATTGATGAGGAAGCCGACTTCACCGGCCCCTGGCCGGTGCTGCGCTACTACTACCGCGCCGCCCCCACTGGCCTGGCGCTGCTCGATAAGCCGCTGAAACTGCTGCTGTATTGCTGGTGTCTGGCCCGGGGCTACCGGCGGCTGCGGCAGGGGTGGGGGAGGCCCGACTTGGTGCACGTGCATGTGCTGCTACGCACCGGCCTGTTTGCCTGCTGGCTCAAGCTGCGGGAGAAAATCCCCTTCATTATTACGGAGCACTGGACGCTATACCTGCCACCGCGCTCGGCTGGCATCGGCCGCGTACGGCGCTGGCTGACGGCCGCCGTGGTGCGGCGGGCGGCGGCGCTACACACGGTTTCTATCAACCTGCGCGAGGCAATGGCGGAGTTGGGCGCGACTAATAAACACTCGGTCGTGATTCCGAACGTGGTCGATACCGAGCTGTTTCACCCGCCCGCGCAGCCGGTCACGGCGCCCATTTTGCTCAACGTGGCGGCTTTCAACGAAGCAGCCAAGAACCTGCGCGGCCTGCTGCGCGTGGTGGCCGAACTGCGCGCCACCGTGCCGGGGCTGCGGCTGCGCATTGCCGGCTACGGCCCCGATGAAGCGCTGGTGCGCGCCTACGCCGCCGACCTGGGCCTGCTGGCCGATGGCACCGTGACCTTCCTCGGCAAGCTGGACCACGCCGCCGTGGCCGCCGAGATGCGACGCGCCGCCGCCTTCGTGCTGTTTTCTAACTTCGAAAATCTGCCCTGCGTGCTCATCGAAGCCCAGGCCAGCGGGCTGCCGGTGGTGGCCACCGACGTGGGCGGCGTGCACGAGCTGATGCCGCGCCAGAGCAGTTTCGGCCAGCTGGTGCGGGCGGGCGATGAGGCCGCTTTGGCCGCCGCCCTCACCGCCCGGCTCACGCCGCCCATCGTCAGCGCCTTGGCTCTGCGCGAAAGCACAGTGCAGCACTTTGGCTACGTGGGCGTAGGCCGGCAATTCGGCGAACTGTACCGGCGGGTGCTCACGCCCCCAGCCTCCTAAACCATGCTCAAGCGCATTCTCCATCATTTTGCGGCCCGGGTGCTCACGGCGGGGCTCAGCTTCGCGGTGGTGTGGCTTACGGCGCGCTACCTGGGGGCGGCGGGGCGCGGGGCGGTGAGTCTGTTTGTCACCGATGTGTCGGCCCTCATCCTGTTCAGCGGGCTGGTGGGCGGCTCCTCGCTGATATACCTGGTGCCGCGCCGCAACTTCTGGCACCTGCTGCTGCCCGCCTACGCCTGGGCCGGGGTGGTGAGCGTGGTGGGCGCGGGCGCGGTGGCCCTGCTGCGGCCGGTTTCGGCCACCTACGCGCTGCACGTCGGGACCGTCACGCTGGTGCAGATTCTGTTTTCCATCAACACCTTTCTGCTGCTGGGGCGGCAGCGCGAGCGGGCTTTCAACGGACTGATGGCCCTGCAGGCGCTGCTGCTGGCCGGGGCGCTGGCGCTGGCTTTTGGGCCGCTGCACTGGCAGGCGGTGGAGGTGTTTTACTACGCCAACTACCTGGCCTACGGCCTGCCGCTGCTCCTGAGCTTCGGCCTGCTGCTGCGGCTGCCCGATGCCTGGGTGAGCCGCCGGGCGCGCCGCCGGGTGGTGGCCCGCGAGCTGCTGCGCAACAGCCGGGGCGCCCACCTCGCCAACATCCTGTCCTTCGCCAACTACCGCCTCAGCTACTACGCCGTGGCCCATTTCGCCGACATCCGCGCCCTCGGCATCCTCTCCGTGGGCGTGGCACTGGCCGAGGCCATCTGGCTGATTCCGCGCAGCACCGGCCTCATTCAGTACGTGGCCCTCGTCAATGCCCCCGACAAGCGCGAGCAAACCCACGCCGCTTTCCGTAGCAGCCGCCTTACGCTGCTGGCCACGCTGGCCGCCGTCAGCACGCTGGCCGCCGTGCCGGGTGCGTGGCTGGCCGCCATCTTCGGGCCTGAGTTTGGCGCGGCGCGCTGGGTTATTCTGTGCCTGGCCCCCGGCATTCTCATCTACGGGGCCGGCATGCAGGCCAGCACTTACTTCGGCGGCGTGGGCCGCTACGGCATCAACAACCGGGCGGCCCTGCTGGGGCTGGCCGTCACGGTGCCGCTGTGCTTGGTGTTGGTGCCGCGCTGGGGCATCGAGGGTGCGGCGGTGGCCATGTCGCTGTCGTACACGGCCAGCATCGGCTACCTGTTCTGGCACTACCGCCGCGCCACCGGCGCCACCTGGGCCGATTTGCTGCCGGGCTGGAATGATGTGCGCTGGCTGCTGGCAAAAGTGTGAGGTGTATAGGAGTAGGCTACGCCGGGTTTCGGAGACAACTTTTCACGCTTCGGAGCGAGGTGAAAACGCTTCGGAGATGGTTGAAAACGCCCCGGAGCTACCTTAAAACGCTTCGGAGATGGTTGAAAACACCCCGGAACTGCCTTAAAACGCTTCGGAGGCAGGTGAAAACACCCTGGAACTACCCGAAAACGCTTCGGAGGGAATTAAAAACACCCCGGAGTTACCTTAAAACGCCTGCAACCTTGCTTCCAACGCATGTAAGCTGTTTTCAAACGCTTGTGACTTGGCTTTTCACGGGTGCGAGCCGACTTGCCGCGACTGCCAGCCCGTTTATCAACCCTACAGCAGCGTCCCCTTCAGCAGCACCAGCGCCACGGTGAAGTAGATAATCAGCCCCGTCACGTCCACCAGCGTCGCCACGAACGGCGCCGACGACGTGGCCGGGTCCAGGCCCAGGCGCTTGAGAATCAGCGGCAGCATCGAGCCCGCCAGCGAGCCCCACAGCACAATGCCCACCAGCGCCACGCCCACCGTGAGGGCCACCAGCGCCCAGTGCTCGCCATAGACGTGCGAAAACTGCTGCCACACGGCAATGCGCGTGAAGCCCACCACTCCCAGAATCACCCCCAACGCCAGCCCCGAAATAATCTCGCGCCGCAGCACCAGCCACCAGTCGCTCAGGTTAAACTCGCCCAGGCTCATGCCCCGAATAATCAGCGACGTGGCCTGCGAGCCCGAGTTGCCACCCGAGCTGATAATCAGCGGCACAAACTGCACCAGGATAATGGCCTTCTGCAGCTCCCCTTCGAAGAACTGCATGGCCGAAGCCGTCAGCAATTCGCCCAGAAACAGCACTACCAGCCAGCCGGCCCGCTTCTGCACCATGCGCAGCAGGGGTGTGTCGAGGTAAGGTTCGTCGAGCGCCTCGGAGCCCCCCAGCTTCTGAATGTCCTCGGTGTCTTCCTCCTCCCGGATGGTCAGGATGTCGTCCAGCGTCACGATGCCCAGCAGGATACCCTGCGCGCTCACCACCGGCAGGGCCACGCGGTCGTTGCGCCGGAAAATGTCGATGGCCTCTTCCTGGTCCTGGTGCGCCATCAGCTGCACGTAGCGGCGGTCCATGAGCGCGCTCACCGGCGTTTCCGGCTGCGCCAGCAGGAATTCCCGGATGCGGATGTCGTCAATCAGCACGCCGTGGTTGTCGGTCACGTAGAGCACGCTCAACGTTTCCGACTGCCCGCCGTGCTTGCGGATGTAATCGAGCACCTGCTGCACCGTCCAGTGCTCGCGCACGGCGATGTAGTCGGGCGTCATCAGGCGGCCCACCGAGTATTCGGGGTAGCCCAGCAGCTGCAGGGTCACCTTGCGCTCGTCCTCCGAGAGGCTCTGCACCAGCTCGGCCACGAAGTTGGCGGGCAGAAACTCCAGCAGCGCCGTGCGGTCGTCCGGCGACATCTCGTTGAGAATGTCGGCCACCTTGTCCTGGGCCAGGTTTTCCAGAAAGTGCCGCTGCACCTCCAAATCCAGAAACTCGAAGACCTCCGTGGCCAGCCGTAAGGGCAGCAGGCGGAAGATTATCAACTGCTCGCGCTCCTCCTCGTTCTCGATAATCTCGACCAGCTCGGCCGGCTGAAAATCGCGGAGCAGCTGCTTGAGCTTAAAGAATTCGCCCTCCTGAATCAGGGACGTGATGGTTTCCACGGTCTGCGGCTGCATCATGGCAAGAAGGGCGGTTGTGCTTCGCTAGGCAAGCGGGATTGAAGTAGAAATAACGCCCAAAAGTACGGCCAAAGCCGGGCTTTGCCCGTACCCCAACGCCGAAAAACCGCCCGCCAAACCGCATTTAACGGAATAGCAACGGGATTTCCGGCAAAATCCCCCATCTTGCCAGCTCAAGCCCCGCGCCCATGCCCCACGATTCTACCGCGTCCGCCGCTCCGCTCGGTACCCTGTTCATCTTCGGCGGCGGCGACGACGAGCCCATGCTGGCCCGCCTGGCCCGGATGCTGCCCCGGCGCACCGACCCCATCGAAATCCTGACCACCGCCACCCGCCGCCAGCCCGCCCGCACCGCCGGGGCCTACGCCCACTCCTTCCACCAGCAGCGCTGCCCCCACGTCCGGCACCTGCAAGTCGATGAAGACCACCCCGCCGACGACCCCGCCACGCTTGACCGCCTGCGCGAGGCCCGCCTGCTCTTCATCAGCGGCGGCGACCAGGAGCGCCTCACCGATTTCCTGCTGGGCACCGAGTTCCTGCAAATCCTGAAAGAAAAGCACCAGCACGAAGCCGACTTCATCCTGGCCGGCACCAGCGCCGGCGCCTCCGTGATGGCCGAAAGCATGCTCGTGGAGGGCGTGGGCTGGCGCGGCCTGCTGGCTGGCCGCGTGCTCTGCCTGCCCGGCTTCGGCCTCCTGCCCGGCGTCGTGCTCGACCAGCACTTCATCGAGCGCCACCGCTACCCGCGTCTGTTCCACGCCGTGCTGCAGCAGCCGCACCTGCTCGGCATCGGCCTGAGCGAGGAAACCGGCCTCATCATCCGCCCCGGCCAGCCCGCCGAAGTCTTCGGCGACGAAGCCATCGTGGTAGTCGATGGGGGCCAGCTCACCCACATCGGCCTCGCCAACTTGCCCAAAGACGAGATGATTAGCGGCCACGGCTTCCGCCTGCACCTGCTCACCGACGGGCAGGGGCTGGATTTGACGACCCGCCAACCGGTGGTTGCCAATGGGTGAATGGGCGAATGGCTGAATGGATGAATGATGCAGCCGGCTCGGCCAAATTCGCTTTCCATTCACCCATTCAGCCATTCGCCCATTCACCCATTGAAACCGCAGGCACTAAATGGCCCTACCTTTGCGTTGAGGCGGCGATATATTATCTGGTTGATTCATGCTGAATACCCGTTTGTGGCTGCGGCCGCTGCGCTTTTCCGTCATTGCCCTGCTGCTGCTCACGCTCCTGCCGTGGGCCTGCACCCGTAAAACCGTTTCCTTCAACACCACGCCCGAGCCGCCGGTCGCCGTGGTCGTGGCCGATACCCTCACCCGCCTCGCCGACTCGCTCAAGGGCAAGCCCTCGCTGAGCACGGCCCGCAAAGTGGTATTGACCAAGGAAGAGGAGCGCGCTGCCAAGGAAAAAGAGAAGGCCGCCCAGCGCAAGTCGAAGAAAAAGAAGAAGAAGCTGTTTCTCGGCGAGCGTACCAAGAAAGCTTTCGTGAAGAGCGGCCCCAAAGGCCGCAACCAGGTAATCGAGATTTTCTATTACCTGCGCTACTTTCAGCAGCCCAATCCCTACGCCCCGGCCCGCTACTACTACAACTCCAAGAAGCATAAAATCTTCAAGGCTACCGGCGAGATTACGCCGGACATGAAAATTCTGCACGGTCCCTACAAGAAAATGCAGAACAACAAGGTGCTCGAAACCGGCTACTATGCCCTCGGCACCAAGCACCTGCGCTGGGAGCGAATGGACAAAAACGGCATCCTGCTGGCCAAAACGCACTACGAGATGGGCTTCCCGCGCGACGCCAACATCAGCTACTACGGCAACGACCGCAGCCTTATCAACGAGGTGGTGCCCTACATCAACGGCAAGCTGGAGGGCGATTACGCCAAGTTCACCATCGAAGGCCAGCGCGAGTGGACCGGCCAGTTCGAGAACGGCCACAAAGTAGGGGAGTGGACGCACTACTGGGGCTTCCGCAACCGCAAGCAGCACATCTACCAGTACCCCGAGTCGGGCTACGACCCCGAGGTAGAAGAGCCGGAGCTGATAAAGGAGTACAACCGCAACGCCATCCTCATCTACGACAAAGAAACCGGCCTCGACAAGCGCGGCATGACCGAGCAGGAGCAGGCCCCCAAAGGCCGGGCCGTGCCCAAGGCGCCCGCCAAAGTACAGCCCAAACGGGCCAGGCCTTAGTAGAAAGCGTCTTCGAAATGCTCCAGCCGGAAGCCGCTACTGAGCTGCGTCAGGGCAATAATGTCGAAGCGGATATCGCCGCGCCAGTCCAGTTCCTCCTGCAAATGCGTGGCGGCCAGTCGGAATAATTCTTTCTTGCGGGCCGATACAAACGTTTCGGGCGTACCGAACTGGCTGCCCGAGCGGGTTTTTACCTCCACAAATAGCAGCAGTGCCGTGCCCTGCCGGGCCACCACATCCACCTCGGCGCGGCCGTGGCGGTAGCCCCGCGCCAGCACCTCGAAACCCTGGGCCGTGAGGTAGTCGGCCGCCGCGCTTTCGCCAGCCTGGCCTAAGTCGTGCGGGATGTGTGCCATGTGGAAAATCAGGAATGCAACCGGCAAATAAAGCCCGGCAAACGCATTCGGCCGGCAAAGCCTGCTGCTGCTAGTACCTTTGCACCCCCGAAGGCTTTGCGCCCGCTATTTTATGGAACAGTATTCGACCTGCTTTGCTCCCGAGCCCACTCCGGCAGCTAGCGCAATTCCGGCTGCCGGACCCGTCGGGCAGCACCTGCAGGTGCACCGCCTGGGGCTGGTAGAATACGTGCCCACCTGGGACCAGCAGGAAGAGCTGCTGGCCGCCACCGTGGCCATCAAAACCCACAACCGCCAGGCCGAGGCCACCGGCGGCCCCTTCCTGCCCACGCCCAACCACCTGCTGCTCTGCGAGCACCCGCACACCTATACCCTGGGCAAAAGCGGCAAGCCCGAGCACCTGCTGCTCGACGAAGCCGCCCTGGCCGCCCACGGCGCCAGCTACCACCGCATCAACCGCGGTGGCGACATCACCTACCACGGCCCGGGCCAGCTGGTAGGCTACCCCATCCTCGACCTCGACAATTTCCGGCCCGATATCCACTGGTACCTGCGCACGCTGGAGGAGGCCGTCATCCTCACCCTGCGCGAGTACGGCCTGAACCCCGGCCGCATCAGCGGCCTCACCGGTGTGTGGCTCGACTGGGAAGAAAATGCCCCCAACCCCCGCAAAATCTGCGCGATGGGCGTGAAGTGCAGCCGCTGGGTCACCATGCACGGCTTCGCCCTCAACGTCGAGCCCGACCTGAGCTATTTCGGCTACATCGTGCCCTGCGGCATCACCGACAAGACCGTGACCTCGCTGGCGCAGGAGCTGGGCCGCTCGGTGGCCGTGGCCGAAGTGCAGGAGAAGCTGCTCGTACATCTGGCCGCGCAGCTGGGCGCCACGGCGAATTAAATTACTAAATCCGTGAAGCTCAACTTACCCGTAAGCCATGAGTAAGCTCGCGATTCTATGAAAAAAGACATTCCTTTCGAACCCGTAGAAGGCGTTTCCATTGCCATTGTGCCCGACCAGGAGGCGCTCAACCCCGCCGGTCTGCCCATCTGGCAAGTCTACCTGCTCAATCACAACAGCTTCCCGCTCGAAAACGTCATCGTCAACGCTCACGGCTACGGCGAGCAGGAAGACGGCGAGAAAGTGCGCACCAGCACCCTGCGCTACCTTTTCCAGGAAGTGCCGCCGCACGCCGCCGTGCTCGTCGAGCCGCTCGACCCCGGCCTGTTCCACCTCAACAACCAGTACTGGGTAAGCTACTTCCGCGGCTCCCAGATGCTGGATAAAAAGTACATCTTCGTGCCCGATTCCATCGTGCCCGATAATTTCACGCACATTTCCCTGCTCGACCGCATCGGCGTGCTGCATAGCTAAGGGGTTTTTCTTTCGCACCGTTTCCGTTTCTACCCACGGTTTCAGTCATTTATCAACATGAACCATCTTGGTATTCAGCTAGGGCTCTCCGGGATGTGGGCGTTTTTGGTGTCGCTCTTCGCGGTGCCATCCATCATCTACATCGCCCACCTCAAAAACATGCTCGACACGCCCAACGGGCGCACCGTGCATATGTCGCTCACGCCCCGCCTGGGCGGGGTGGCCGTGTTTGCTGGCTTTATGTCGGCCCTCACCATTTTCGCGCCCCTGCACAATGGCGTGAAAGAGCTACTGGCCGGCTGCATTATCCTGTTTTTCGTGGGCTTGAAGGATGACCTCGTCGGCATGTCCGTCGCCAAGAAATTCGTGGGCCAGCTTCTCGCCACCGGCATCGTCATGATAATGGCCGACGTGCGCATCACCAGTTTCCAGGGCATCCTCGGCGTGTACGAGCTGCACATCGGCGTCAGCTACGCCTTCACCCTGGCCATGATTGTGGGCATCACCAACGCCATCAACCTCATCGACGGCCTCGATGGCCTGGCTGGTACCATCGTGCTGATTATCTGCAGCACTTTCGGCTTCTATTTCTACAAATACGGCGGTCCCAGCTTCGGCAACTACGTGTTTGTGGCCGTCTGCCTTGTCGGCGGCATGCTAGGCTTCCTGCGCTACAACTTCCACCGCGCCCCCATTTTCATGGGCGACACGGGCTCGCTCGTCTGCGGCTTCATCGTGTCCATCCTGGCTATTCAATTCATTGAAATGGGCTTGCGCGTGGGCCAGCCGTTCGGCCCCACTTCGCCGGCCGTGGCGCTGGGCATTCTGTTCGTGCCGCTGTTCGATACCCTGCGCGTGTTTACCCTGCGCATGATGGCGGGGCGCTCGCCCTTCTCGCCTGACAAAAACCACGTTCACCACCGCATCCTGGCCATGGGCTTCCAGCAAATCAGTACCGTGATGCTGTTGGGCTTGCTCAATATTCTGGTTATCATGTTTGTTATCAATTTTGCCAACCGACTCGGCAACATGATATTGATTGGCTCTCTGGTTGGCTTCGGGGTGCTGATGAGCATTTTCTTCGGCGTCTATCAAAGCCGGATTTCCCGCCGTCAGCTGGCTGCTTCCAAAAGCAATTAAACTCCCTATGTCGTTACCGGGCCAGCTGCGCACCTTGCTTCTTCTGGCTGGCAGCCTCTGGCTGCTGCTGCGCCCCGCTGCTCTGTACGCTGCCGAGTACCAGCAGCTGCCGCCCGTGCCGCCCACCGGCCTCACCGCCGAGTGGCTCATCCACGATGCGGCCCGCAACCGGCTCATTCTCTACCTACCCGGCTACCACCAGCCCGCCCACGCGTACTACCAGTGGGTGCGCCTGCGTCCCCAGCAGCCGTTCGTGATTTCCTTCACGGCGCGCCCCGGCCTCAGCTTGTTTCTTGACAATCAGCTGATATTCACCGCCACCTCAGCCTCTGCCCACTCCCTTGACCTGAGCCGTCTGCTGCCCGCCCAAATGAAGGCCGGCTCGCACCTGCTCGGCGTTTGGCAGCCCGAAGGCTCCCCGGCGCTATCGTCGTTTTCGTCAGTAACCGCGCCGCCCGCTGCCGCTGGTGGCAGCGTCATTAAATCCACCTGGGCGCAGCCCCGGCTGCCCGGCCCGCAGGGCGAAAGCATTTTTCTGGGCTTCCTGCTGGTACTGGGGCTGCTCTACGGCGGCGTACGCTCCACCTACCAGTCGGGCATGGCGCGCATCTTCCAGGTCGAAGAATTATTTAGCACCGGCAGCGACCAGCAGAGCTTCTTGGTCAAGCCCGCCTTCACGCTGCTCAACCTGCTGCTGGTGCTGCTCTTCGCCCTGTCGGCCGCCCTGCTCCTTACCGCCATCCACACCGACTTGCAAAACCTGCCCCTGCTGCGCCGGTTTATCAACGTGCCGGAGTCCGCTATTGCGGCGCGGGTGCTGCTCTACACCGGCATCATCGCCGCCTTCGTGCTGGGTAAATATCTTTTCCTGGAACTGCTGGCCTACATTTTCGACGTGCAGGAGCTGGTCAACGTACAATACCGCGAGTTCCTGCGCACTACGCTGCTGGCGGGGCTGCTGCTGCCGGTTATCCTGCTGCTATACATTGTGTTCAACGACCGGCTGCCCGGCGTTATCAACGGCGCCGCCAGTGCCGTCATCGCTGGGCTGCTCGTCATTACCGTGCTGCGGGTGGGGCGCACCCTGCACCACTATGCTTCCTTATTCAATCTGCATTTGTTTGCCTATCTTTGCGCTACTGAAGTCCTGCCCTTACTGGTTCTACTTCGGCTTATTGTTTTTACGTACTGATTAGCTCCCGCAATTCCGGCGGTCCGCAGTATCAAATTCGTCTCCTCTATACGTTTCTAGCGTTACCCTTTTTCATCCTGTATGGCCGAAAGTGCAGATAAGCCGGGAACAGGCCGGCACGCCAAGCCCATCCGCAGCATTCTGGTTACCCAGCCCAAGCCCGCCAACGACGTTTCCCCCTACTTTTCGATTGCCGAAAAGTATGGCATCAAGGTTGATTTTCGGGAGTTTATTGAGGTGCAACCGGTGTCTTACAAAGACTTCCGGCGCGAGAAAATTAACATCCTCGAGTACACGGCGGTGATTTTCACCAGCCGCAATGCCGTCGACCACTTCTTTCGCATTTGCCAGGAAGCCAAGCTCGAGATGCCCGCCGAGATGAAGTACTTCTGCATCTCGGAGCAAACCGCCAACTACCTGCAGAAATACATCGTGCTCCGCAAGCGCAAGCTCTTCGTGGGCGAGCGCACGGCCGCCGATTTATTCGACGTCATCAAGAAGCACAAGGGAGAAAAATTTCTCTACCCCTGCTCCGACATTCGCAAGGATGACCTACCGGTATTCATGCGAGCCAACAACCTGAAGTTTTCCGAGGCCGTCATCTACCGCACAGTCGCCGCCGACCTGTCCGATTTGTCCGACGTGAAGTACGACATTCTGGCCTTCTTCAGCCCGTCCGGCATCAGCTCGCTGTTCATCAACTTCCCTGATTTTACGCAGGATGGCACCCGAATAGCCGCCTTCGGCCCCACTACCGCTAAGGCCGTCATCGACGCCGGTCTCATCCTCGATATCGAGGCCCCAATGCCCAACGCGCCCTCCATGACCGGGGCCATCGAGGCCTACATTCGCCGCCACCAGGCGCCCGATGTGGGCAAGGCCGAACCTGCTTCGGACAAGCAAAACGCCTAAATTCGCCAAGCGGCGGGGAACCAAATCAACGGAATTCCTCGCCGTTTTTTTAGCCCCGAATTTTTTGGAAGCTGTTTTTCCACTACATTTGGAAGCTATTCTTGCAACCACCCCCCTCTCCACCCTATTTTCCAACCACCTTAGCCCTTATGAAAGGAACACTACTTGCGACCATGCTGCTGTCTGTAGCGGCTGGCTCGGCCCTCGCCCAGCAACAGCCCCAGTTCACTCACTACGGCCTCAATGGAATGTACTTGAACCCAGCTTACGCTGGTATTAAGGACCGTGGCGAAATCAGCCTGATTGGCCGCTACCAATATTTCAACTACAACGGTACGCTTGACGACGGTGGTTCGCCCCGCACGGGTGTAATCACCGCCTCCATGCCCCTTGCCAACAGCAACGGCGTATTTGGCGGCCTGGGCTTGGCCGTGTTCTACGACCAGGTGGGTGTATCGAAAATGACGAACGCCGCGCTGTCGTACTCGCAACACGTTAAACTGGGCAGCGGTAAGTTGGGCATTGGCTTGCAGGGCTCGTTTACGCGCCTGAGCAAGGGTACCTACCGGGCCATCGACCCCAACGATTCTAACGTGCCTAATGACGGCAGCGACCAGAAATTTGATGCCGGTGCCGGTCTCTGGTACGAGTCGCCGAAGTTCTATGCTGGCGTGAGTATGAACAACTTGCTTCGCTCGGAATACTCCTTCCAGAGCGTTGTGAGCGCTGCTAGCAGCAAATACCTGAGCGAAAACCACGCTTACTTCACCGCCGGATACAATATCGAAGCCTCGTCTTCCGTTGTAGTAACGCCAAACGTGCTCGTGAAAACCGTGCTGCCCGGCAAATTCAGCGACGGCGGCAAATTTGACAACTCCAAAAACTATTCTTACGAAGGCGGCGTTCGCGCCACATTCAACGACCGGTTCTGGGCCGGCCTCAACTACCGCTACGAAGAATCCTTCTCCGGTCTGCTGGGTGCCAGCTTCGCTAAAGACAATGCATTCCGCCTCGGCTACGCCTTCGACTTTGTAGCGTTCAACCAGGATGCTCGTGCCCTCAGCTCGCACGAAATTATGCTCACCTATCGCATGCCGAAGATTAACGTCTTCCGCCCCGCTATCCGTACTCCCCGTTACAGCTTCTAAGCGCTTCTATATTTTGTTAGGCCGCGTCACGGCGTAAAAATTGGGTTTTGGCGGGTCGTCGCCCACCGACTACTTACTCCTAAGAGTAAAGTTGGCCGGGTATATAACGACGTCCGCCGAGCAAAGAAGCTTTTTTGACCGAAAAGCGCCCCCCCAAGCTATTGC
The DNA here is from genome assembly GCF_030580865.1 of Hymenobacter aranciens. Classification (GTDB taxonomy): domain Bacteria; phylum Bacteroidota; class Bacteroidia; order Cytophagales; family Hymenobacteraceae; genus Hymenobacter; species Hymenobacter aranciens. The sequence goes on from NZ_JAUQSY010000001.1 coordinate 326,361, forward strand.
ATGACAACGCAAAAAAGTGTAGATTTGCCAGCCCATACAAATGCGCTATCGCCGCATCGGCCATTAAACAGACAATTAACCTCTCCCATGAACAAGCTTCTAGCACTATCTCTCTTCGCCCTTAGCGGGGCTCTATTGGGTAGCTGCGCCAGCAAGAGCCCCAGTGGGGACCTTGTAGGTGCAGAAGACCGCCCGGTGTTCAATCCGCAAGAAGTACCCTATGGGATGGTGCCCTGCCCCGGTGGTACGTTCCACATGGGCCAAACCGACCAAGACATTTCGGCCTCGATGGTAAACATGAACAAGCAGGTGACTATCGCCGGCTTCTACATGGACGAAACCGAAATCACCAACAACGAATACCGTCAGTTCGTCGAGGCTATCAAACAAGACTCCATCGACGTGCTCGGCGAAGAGTACGTGATGACTGAACTATACCCTGACACTACGGTATGGGTGCGCGACTTCACTTACCACATGGGTGACCCGCTGCTGGAGTATTACTACACGCACCCCGCATTCGACGAATACCCCGTGGTAGGTGTCGACTGGTTTGCGGCGAAGTATTTCTGCAACTGGCGCACGAAAAATAAAAACCAGGCCAATGAAGAGATTGGCTACGCGGCGATGCCGAACTTCCGTCTGCCCTCCGAGGCTGAGTGGGAATACGCCGCCCGCGGTGGCCGCAACCTGGCTACCTACCCCTGGGGTGGTCCTTACCTGCGCAACAGCAAAGGCTGCATGCTGGGTAACTTCAAGCCCGGCCGCGGCGACTACGCCAGCGACGGCTTCGCCTACACCTCAGAAGTGGGCTCGTTCTTCCCGAACGACTTTGGCCTGTATGATATGGCCGGCAACGTAGCCGAGTGGTGCGATGATGCTTACATGGAAGCTTCGGTGCCGGTGGTATGGGACTTGAACCCCACCAACCCCGACGACAATGAGCCCCGCAAAGTAGTGCGTGGCGGTTCGTGGAAAGATATCGCGTATTTCCTCGAAACCGGCGCCCGCAACTTTGAATACCAGGACTCGTCGCGTTCCTACATCGGGTTCCGCTGCTCGATGATTCAAATCGGCATGGGCACCAACAGTTCGCTGAACTAATCCCTGATAACACACCCAAGCTTTAACCCGCTTCCAACCCTCCTCATTCTTTCACACACCTTCTTCAACCTTCTCTTCTTTTAACCCCCCATGGCCGCTAAATCCAACTTCTTCTATGACTCGGTGATGCCCAAAATCTATGGCATCGGCGCTGCAGTAGTTATCATTGGTGCTCTATTCAAAATTCTTCACTTGGATGGTGCCGACACCATGCTCATCGTGGGTCTGGGCACCGAGGCTGTTATCTTCTTCCTGAGCGCATTCCAGCCCAACCCGACCGAGGTTGACTGGTCGCTGGTGTATCCCGAGCTGAGCGAAGGCTACGAAGGTGGTGCTACCCCTGCCGAAAAAAACACGGGCAAAGGTCTGACCACCAAGCTCGACGACATGATGAAGAATGCTAACATCACGCCGGAATCCATTACCTCGCTGGGCCAGGGCCTGAACCGCCTGAGCACTACCACTTCGCAGCTGTCGCAGCTGGGCGAGGCTACCAACGTAACCGACGAATACACCAAGAAAGTACGCGCTGCTGCCCAATCGCTCGACGGCATCAACAAAGCTTACTCGAACACGGTAGAGGCCATCACCGCTATGTCGAACGCTACCTCGGATGCCAAAGAGTACCACCTGCAAGTGCAGAACGTGACCAAAAACCTGGGCGCTCTGAATGCAGTGTACGAAATGGAGCTCCAGGATGCCAACACCCACCTGAAGTCGATGAACCAGTTCTACGGTACCCTCGGCAAAGCCATGGAGAACATGACCCAAGCTGGCAAAGAAACCGAAAACTTCCAGAAGCAAGTAACCGACCTGACCGGTAACCTGACTTCGCTCAACCGCGTGTACGGCAACATGCTGAACGCCATGCGTACCAGCGCTTCGGCTTAATTGCCGGGCAGCCCAAACATTCCTTCCACCCTTACTTAAGGAAACCTATAAATGGCAGGCGGAAAAGAAACCCCGCGGCAGAAGATGATTGGCATGATGTATCTCGTGCTAACCGCTCTGCTTGCGCTCCAGGTACAATCGGCAGTAATGCTGAAATTTAAGTTCATTGACGACGGTCTGCTGGAAATTAACGGCAAAACGGACGTGGCAGCTAACGGCACCATCAAGAGCATTGAGAAGGCCGTAATCGACAACAAAAACCAGGTAAAAGACCAGGCAATCCTGAAGGAAAGCGAGCAAATCCGGGCTAAAACCAAGGAAATGATTGCTTACCTGCGTGATGTTCGTGACAAGCTGGTGGTAGCAACCAAGAACCCTAAAGGTGCTACCGAATACAAAGACATCAACGCTGACGGCGAGGTGGCTAATACCATGATTGGCGGTACTAAGAAGAACGGCCTTGGCTACCCGCTGAAAGCTAAACTGAATGAGTACTCAACATTCATTCAGAAATACGTGCCCAGTGTAGTTCCGCTGGCACTGGACGGCAAAGAGGATAAGCGTATTCTGAACGCTAAGGACCAGCATACCAAAGAACAGAAGAGCAAAGACTTTGCCGAGCTGAACTTTGAAAGCACCCCGCTGGTAGCAGCCCTTGCCACGCTATCGGAGAAGGAAACCGAAGTGCTGAAATACGAAGCTGAGGCTCTCCAAATTCAGGCTGCCAAAGTAGGTGCTCAGACAGTGAAGTTCGACAAAATCTCGGCCTTTGCCTCGGCTGAATCGAATACTGTAGCCGCTGGTACTAAGTACAAAGCTGAATTGTTCCTAACGGCTTCGGCCTCGGGTCTCAACCCAAAAATGACCCTGAACGGCGGCCCCTTGTCGGTATCGCCCGATGGTAAAGGTAAAGTTGAGTTCACGGCTCGTCCCGGCGGCTTCGATAAAGATGGCAATGCCAAGGCTTCGTGGACGGGTACTATCCGCTTCAACCAAGGTGGTCGCGACACTACTTTCACCGTGAAAGTGCCTTACACCATCACCAAGCCGGTAATGCAGATTCAGTCGGCTTCGGTGCAGGCATTGTACTTCAAGTGCGGCAACAAGCTGAACGTATCGGTGCCTGCATTGGGTGCTCAGTACAAGCCTAGCTTCTCGGCTTCGGGGGCTACGGTGATGGCTGGTGCCAAAGTGGGTGACGTAACGCTGATTCCGAACTCGAAAGAGGTAACGCTGAACGTAAGCAGCGCTGGCAATGCCATCGGTTCGCAGACGTTCCAGGTTCGTCCGATTCCCAAGCCCGACATTCAGTGCTGGGTAGGTGGCCGTCAGGTTAACGAGAAGCAGGGTACTCCTGGTACCGCTGTGCGCAACATGACGCTGAAAGCCGTTCCGGATGCTGGCTTCGCTACCTTCCTGCCGGATGATGCCCGCTACCGGGTATCGCGCTACGAAGTGACGCTGGTGCGTGGTCGTCGTCCGGCCTTGTCGCCCAAAACCGTTTCGGGCCCGAATGTTGACAACACCGACATCGTGAATAACTACCGCGAAGGTGACCGTATCTACGTTGAAGTGAAAGAGGTGCAACGCCAGAACTTCCAAGGCAACGTGGAGAACGTGAACGTTTCGAAAAACTTCAACATTCCGCTGCTGTAACTTCGAGTCTATCACTGTCGAATTACAACCCCCTTCTTTAGCTTATCAGTTATGAAATCCTCTCACATTTTGGCTGCTCTGACGGCGGGACTGACGCTTTCGCTGTCGGCCTCGGCCCAGGAACAAGCCACTACGGCGAGCAGCAATGGCTCGAACCGTCCTATCCCGACTTCCGACCAGATGTTCCGCAAGACCATCTGGCGTCAGATTGACCTGCGTGAAAAGCAGAACAAACCGATGTTCTCGGAAGGCAAGGAAATCAGCCGGGTAATCATCGAAGCTGTGAAGCGCGGTGAACTGCAGGCCTACAAAGGCGATTCGCTGACGTCAACCTACACGCCGCAGGAGGTTTCGGGCCGCATGTCGTATGCCGACAAAGGCAACGAACTGAGCGAGGAAGAAAAGGCAGCCGGCTTTTCGGCTGACGATATGGGAGGTGGTGATGACTGGGGGACCCCGGCTGGTGCTAAAAAGGCCGCCCCTAAGACGGAGCGTCGTCAGAAACTGGATGCCGCTGGCAAGCCAATGAAAGACAAAAAGGGCCGGGCCATCTACGAAACGGTAGCCGTGACCCCGCCGCCCGCCGCTGCCAAGCCGAAGCCTAACTACGAGTACCGCTACAAGGACTTGTATGAAATCGAGCTGAAGGAGGATATGATTTTCGACAAGAAACGGTCGAGAATGTATCACGACATCAAAACCATCACGCTGCACGTGCCGTCGGCTGCTCCGGGCAACGTATCGGGGATTGAATCGCCGATTGCGACGTTCAAGTACAGCGACCTGGTGAAGGTGTTCCGCAACAATCCGCAAAACGCCATCTGGTTCAACGCGCAGAACGATGCGCAGCACAAGAACCTGGCCGATGCGTTTGAGCTGTGGCTGTTCAACTCGTACATCACGAAAGTGTCGAACCCCGGCGACAGCATGCTGTCGGATGTGTACGGCACCGAGCGTGACGGCATTCTGGCCGCTCAGCAGACTGCTTCCGACCTCGTGGAGTATGAATACAACCTGTGGTCGTTCTAAGGCTGTAGTAGCTTAGATTAAGATTAGAAAGGCCCCTGGCGTTATGCCAGGGGCCTTTTTTTGTTTAGCGCTTGGCAGGATAGATTTTTTTTCGCAGTTGATGTGCAGAAAGCAGTGGGGGGGCATCGGGATACTAACGGCGGGAGGCTGCCGTTACCAACACATCACTTAATCCCCCACACCATGCGCCCAATTCATTCTTTCGCTGCCCTTAGTGCAGGAGTTCTTTTCGCACTGGCGGCCACGGCGCAGCCGGGAGCCGAAACCGCTTACACGGTGAACAGCACTGGCTCCGTGAAAAACATTTCCAACTCGGACCAGCTTTTCCGTAAGAGCATCTGGCGGATGATGGACCTGCGGGAAAAGCAGAACCAGCCGATGTTTTCGCAGGGCCGGGAGATTAGCCGGGTGCTGATAGAGGCGGTGAAGCACGGGGAGCTGCAGGCATATCAGAACGACTCGCTGACGTCCACCTTTACTATTAAGCAGGTGGTGGCAAACATGTCGTTTGCGGAAGGTGGCGATGGGCGGAGCCAGGCGGAAATTGATGCCGACATCTCCAGCGACGACAGCGACAACTGGGAGCAGGCCAGCCGCCGGCAGCCGCGGCTGGATGGCCGGGGCCGGCCAATGCGCGACCGCAGCGGGCAGATACTGTACGAAACGGTGGCAAATGCCCGGCCGGTGAAGCCCAAAGCCAGCAGCTACGAGTACCGCTACAAGGACCTGTACCAGCTGGAGCTGAAGGAAGCGTTGGTGTTCGATAAGAAGAAGTCGCGCATGGTGCACGACATTCAGACCCTAACGTTGTTTGTGCCGTCGGCGGCGCCGGGGAACGAGTCGGGGATTGAGAAGCCGATTGCCACGTTTAAGTATGCCGATTTGGTGCGGGTGTTCCGGCAGCACCCGGAGGTGGCGGTGTGGTTTAATGCACAGAATGATGCGCAGCACAAGAACCTGGCCGATGCGTTTGAGCTGGGGCTGTTTCACTCCTACATCACCAAGATTTCGAACCCGCGCAATGAGCGGCTGGCCGATACCTATGGCAGCGAGCAGCAGGGCGTGCTGGCGGCGCAGCAGTCGGCCGCCGACCTGGTAGAGTACGAATACAACCTGTGGTCTTACTAAACCGCAGATTCAGGCAGATTACTTAGGTGGCCAGAGAGAACTGGAAATGAAAAAGCCCTCGCGATTCGCGGGGGCTTTTTTGTTAGGCTTCGGCTTGGGTCTGCGAGTCGAAGTAGGCTTGCAGGACCTTGGTCTTGGCTTTGCCGATTTCGGCGATGAGCTCCTGCTCGCTGAGCTCGCGGATTTTTTTCACCGACTTGAATTTGTTGAGCAGCTTGTCGGCGGTGACGGGGCCGAGGCCTTTGACGTCGGTGAGCTCGGTTTTGAGCGTGGCGTCGTCGCGGGTTTTGCGGTGGAAGGTGATGCCGAAGCGGTGGACTTCGTCGCGCATGCGCTGGATGAGGCGTAGCGTTTCGCTCTTTTTATCGATGTAGAGGGGGAGGGGGTCGTTGGGGACGTAGATTTCTTCGAGGCGCTTGGCGATGCCGACGATGGGAATCTGGCCCCAGAGGTTGAGGTCTTTCAGGGCCTTGACGGCCATGCTGAGCTGGCCCTTGCCGCCGTCTACGATTACCAGCTGCGGGAGGCTCTGGCCTTCATCGACGAGGCGGCGGTAGCGGCGCGTGATGACTTCGTACATCGTGTCGAAGTCGTTGGCCCCGACCACGGTTTTGACGTGGTAGTGGCGGTAGTCTTTCTTGCTGGGGCGGGCGTTGCGGAAGCACACCATGGCCGATACCGGGAAGTCGCCCTGGAAGTTGGAGTTATCGAAGCACTCGATGTGCTTGGGCAGCTCCTTCAGGCGGAGGTCTTTTTTCATGGTTTCCATGATGCGGACCTCGTTCACGTCCTTGCTGCGCTCGTTCATGCTTTCCTTTTCCTTGCGGGCGTAGAGCACGTTTTTGAGGGCTAATTCGAGCAGCTTGCGCTTGTCGCCGATTTGGGGGACGGCCAGGGTGATGCCGGGCAGCGGCAGCTCCAGCGCCACGTTGGTGAGGATTTCGCGCGACTCGCTTTCGAACTCCTGGCGCATCTGCATCACCAGTGGGGCGAGGATTTCGGCGTCGTCTTCGTCCAGCTTCTTAGTTAATTCTACCGATTGGGTGAGGATGATGGAGCCGTTCATGACCTTCAGATAGGTCACGAAGGCGCTTTTTTCGTTCGAAGCGATGGCGAAGACATCGATGTTGGTCAGGCTGGCGTTGACGATGGTGCTCTTGGCCTGGAAGGCTTCGAGCTTGTCGAGCTTCGTCTTGAACTGGTGGGCCAGCTCGTACTGCATGCCTTGGGCGGCGGCCGTCATCTTCTCCCGGAAGTACTGCTTGGGGATGCGCAAATCGCCGCCGAGGATGTTGCGGATTTGCTGGATGTACTGATTGTAAGTGGCCTCGTCTTCGCGGGCTATGCAGGGGGCGTTGCAGTTGCCGATTTGCAACTCCAGGCAGGGCCGGAACTTGCCGGCTTCGATGTTTTCCTCGGTCAGTTTGTAGTTGCAGGTGCGCAGGGGGTAGAGGGCGCGGATAAGCTCAAGCAGGATGTTGAGCGAGGTGCCGTTGGCGTAGGGGCCGTAGTAGCGCGAGCCGTCGTTTATCTTGTTGCGGGTGGGGATGAGGCGCGGAAAACGCTCGTTGGTGATGCAGAGGAAGGGGTAGGTTTTGCCGTCCTTGAGCAGGATGTTGTACTTGGGCTGGTGCTGCTTGATGAGGTTATTCTCGAGCAGAAAGGCGTCGGACTCGCTATCCACAATCGTAAACTCCAGGCGCTTGATGTTCTTGACCAGCTGCTGGGTTTTCTTGTTGTGGTCCTGCTTGGTGAAGTAGCTCGATACGCGCTTGCGCAGGTCGATGGCCTTGCCCACGTAGATGATGCCCTCGTCGTCGAAATACTTGTAGATGCCGGGCTTGTGGGGCAGGGCGCTGATTTGAGCCTGGAGTTCGGGTTTGGCGGCCATAGCGGGCGAGGGAATATCGGGGAGTACGCGGCCCGGCGGCGGGTTGTTGGGCCGGGGCGTGGGGCGTTTTTCTTAACACCAAAAGACCCGCAAAAGTGGCGGGTCTTTTCGAATAATCAGGTGCGGGACGGCGGGAGCGGCGGCCGTTTCGCAGGGTCTTAACGCCGCTTCGCAACGGCCTGACGCCATTTCGCAGCCTCTTAACGCCATTTCGCAGGGTCTTCCCGCCGGCGTTAAGAGGCTGCGAAATGGCGTTAAGCCCCTGCGAAACGGCGGGAAGAAGCTACGAAGCGGCGGCAAGACCCAGCGAAACGGCGTCAGGCCGTTGCGAAGCGGCGGGCACCCCCGGCGGCCTAGATGTCCTTGTCGTCCAGGTCGCCCAGCTCCACCGGGGCCATCTTCTGGTCGTAGGGGATGGTGTCGCGCTGGCCGCCGTAGTACTTCGAGCAGTCGGTTTCGATGGTGAGCGGGGCGGTGGGCTTGGGGAAGGGCGCCGTGCTGATGCCGATGCTCTTGTCCTTGTACACTTTCTGCATGAAGATGCCGTAGAGCGGCAGCGCCAGGCGGGCCCCCTGGCCGTAGGCGCCGGTGCGGAAGTGAATGCTGCGGTCTTCGCCGCCAATCCACATGCCGCACACCAGGTCGGGGGTGATGCCCATAAACCAGGCGTCGGAGTAGTTGGAAGTGGTGCCGGTTTTGGCCCCGATTTCGTAGGGGAATTTGAAGCCGGTGTGCAGGATGGTGCTGGTGCCGCCGCGCTCGGTGGTGCTGGCTTGCAGCATGTAAGTCATCAGGTAAGCAGTTTCCTCGCTCAGCACTTCCTTGGTTTGGGGCACGAATTCGCGGAGGACGTTGCTGTTCTTGTCCTCGATGCGGGTGACCATGATGGGGGAGGTCCAGACGCCCTTGTTGACGAAGGTGGCGTAGGCCGAGCACATCTCGTAAATGCTGCAATCCGACGCCCCGAAGCCCATGGAGGGCACCGGGTCAATGGGCGAGGTGATGCCGAGACGCTTGGCGTAGCCGGCGATGGTTTCGGGCGTGAGCTTCATCACCAGCCAGGCCGTGATGGAGTTCATGGAGCGGGCCAGGGCCTGCCGCAGCGTGAAGGTGCGGCCCGAGAAGCCGCCCTCGAAGTTCTGGGGCGTGTAGGGCGCCCGGCCGGCCACCGGCGGGAAGGTGGTAGCCACGTCGGGCCGCGGGAAGCAGGGCGAATAGCCCTGGTCGATGGCCGCCGTGTACACGATGGGCTTGAACGTGGAGCCCGGCTGGCGCTTGCCCTGCCGCACGTGGTCGAACTTAAAGAACTTGTAATTCGGCCCGCCCACCCAGGCTTTGATTTGACCGTTGAGCGGGTTCAGGGCCATAAAGCCGGCGCGCAGGTAGCGCTTGTAGTACTCCAGCGAGTCCATCGGCGACATCAGCATCTCCTTCTCGCCCTGCCAGGTAAATACCGGCATACGGTACTTCTTGCGCAGGTAGTAATTCACCGAGTCCATGTTGCCGTCGTACTGATTCACGAGCGACTTGTAGCGCTGGGTGCGCTTCATGGCCGTGTTCAGGAAGCCGGGGATGACCTTGCCCTTCTCGTCGCGCCAGGGCAGCTGGCCCTTCCAGTGGGCCGAAAACCACTTCTGCTGGAGCGCGAGGTGCTCGGCCACGGCCTGCTCGGCGTACTTCTGCATGCGCGAGTCGATGGTGGTGTAGATTTTCAGGCCGTCGGAGTAGAGGTCGTGGTCGGTTTCCTTGGCCCAGCCGAGCAGGGTTTTGGCCAGCTCGGTGCGGAAGTAGGGGGCCAGGCCCTTGGTCTGGTTCTCCACGTTGTAGTGCAGGGTAATAGGCTTGGCCGTGTCGGCGGCCAGCTCGGCGGCCGTCACGTAGCCGTACTTGTTCATCTGGCGCAGCACCCAGTTGCGGCGGCGGCGCGAGCGCTGCGGGTGCGCCACGGGGCTGAAGCGGGAGGGCGCGTTCACGATGCCCACCAGCAGGGCGGCCTCGGGCGTCGTCAGGTCCTTGGGCTTCTTGTTGAAGAAGGTGTGGGCCGCCGTGTTCACGCCGAAAGCATTGGAGCCGTAATCGACGGTGTTAAAGTACATGCGGATAATCTCGCGCTTCGTGTAGTTGCGCTCCAGCCGGATGGCCAGAATCCACTCCTTGGTTTTGGTGATGAGCAGGCCGAGCTTGTTCTCGCCGTTGAGGGCGCCGTCGTTGAGGTTGCTGCTTTCGCCCGGCCGGGTTTTGAACAAGACTTTGGCCACCTGCTGCGTGAGCGTCGAGCCGCCGCCGCTGCGCCCCAGCCCCGCCACGGCCCGCATAATGGACTTGAAATCGACGCCCGAGTGCTCTTCGAAGCGCACATCCTCGGTGGCAATGAGGGCGTCAATAAGGTTTTGGGGCAGGTCTTTGAAGTCGGCCGGAGTCCGGTTTTCGCGAAAGTATTTGCCCAGCAGCACGCCATCGGCCGAGTACACTTCCGAAGCCAGCTCGCTGCGCGGGTTCTCCAGCGTTTTCAGGTTCGGCATCTTGCCGAAAAGATTCATGAAGTTGACGCTCACCGCCAGCACGTACAGCAGCAGCGTCACCGTGCCCAGGCCAAACAGCACCCACATGGTGCGCACAAAGGCCGTGAACCGCCCCGGCCGCTGGGGCTTATACACGATTTTGGGACGCGGAGGAACGGGAGCAGACATAAACAGCGAATTCAGAAATAATTGACAAAGTTAGGACTGAGGGCAGCAAACAGAACGTCATCCTGAGCGCAGCGAAAGGACCTCGCCCGCTTCTCTGTGGTAGTAACTTTTGATTACTGCCGCACGAGGCACGGGCGAGGTCCTTTCGGCTGCGCCTCAGGATGACGTTCTGGGTTTTTACTTATACACCTTCTGGTAAAACGCCTGATACCCAGCCAAATCGCCGCTGGCCTGCAGCAGCGCCAGGTTCTCCAGGCTAATCACCACCGTCTGGTAGCCCTGCCCACGCAGGCGCGCCAGCGGCGACTGCGGCCCGCGCAGCTTGGTGGCATAGCCCTGCGCCACCTTCGAGCCGGTGAGCGGGCGAATGATGAGCAGGTCGCTGTCGGCGCCGAGCGGCTGGGGTTGCACCTGCAGGTTGCTGGCTTTGAAAAAGCGGCCATTGTAGGTGCCCAGCTGCGTGGCCAAATCGGCGGCGGCCGGCGTGGCTTTCGGAAACACCAGCACCACCGCGTGCGCCGCGCTGAGCTGCGTGGTGTAGGCCGTAGCGGGTGCGGTAGGCGTGGAGGAAGCCGTGGTGGCGCCCGTTATAGGGGCCGCAGCGGCGCCGGCCGGGGAGGGCGTAGCGCCCGTGGGAGCTGGCGCGGGCGCCGGAGCTGCTGGGCTTGGCTGCAGGCCATTAGCGGGGGCCGGCGCCGGGGCCGGCTGCATCGCCGAAGCCGGCATGGGGCCCGCCGAACCCATCGGGGCCAGCGACTGCGGGGCCGCATCCTTGCCGGCTTCCACGGGCTTAGGGCCCTCGGGCGCCGGGGTAGGCGTGGGCGTCGGCGCCGGCGGAATAGCCTGGTAGGGCGACTCATTCTCGCCGTACATAATCCGCATGCGGTTATCCACCTCGCCGGGGCGGAACATCGACACGCTGGGCTTCTCCGTCGAGGCCAGCGCGCCGGTGATTTTGCCGGCTTCCTGGTTTTTGTAAGTCGCGGCCAGGGCCATTGCCTGCGGCGCCAGCGGGCTCTTGGGGTAGTCTTTGTAGAACTGCTCCACCGAAGCCTTGGCCGTCATCGGCGGCTGGGTGCGGATGACGAGCAAGGTTTTCAGGTAGGCCACCCGGTCCTGCTGGTCGTGCTTGGGGTAGTCCTGCTCGGTTTTCGCCAGCAACTCTTTCGCCTTGGTGAAGCTCTGCTCCTTATACAGCTCAAAGGCCGCGTCAAGCCGGGCAGCCACGGCTTTCGCCAGGGCCCGCTCGTGCTCGCGGTACAGCGGGTCGGCAATGAGCTTGGCGTACACCGTTTCCGGGAACTCGCGCTGCAGGGCGGCCGCGTATTCGGCCATTTTGGCGGCGTCGGGCTTGTCTTTGTAATAGAGGTAGAGCAGGTAGTAGGCCTCCGGCGCATTTTTGCCGCGCACGTAGCGGTGCACCTGCTTCTCGTAGGTTTCGATGCCTTTTTCCTTCTCCTTCAACTGCTCCTTGTAAATGGTGCCCAGCGCGTACATGGCGGCTTCCACCTGCGTGTCGGAGGTTTTGAGTTGGTCGGGCGTGGTGGGAATGTCCTTGCGGTACTGCGTCACCAGCGCCTTGCGCTCGGCCTCGGGGTCCACAGTTTTGGCTTTGGTCGAGTCATTGGCACCCCCCCCGGCTGTCACTGAGTTCTGGTCGTTGCCCGTCACGGTGAGCGGCGCGCCGCCGCCCTGCTGAGTATTGGGCGAGCTGTTGCTCTGGCGGTTGTTCCGCCAGTTATCGGCCAGCTTGCGGTTGCCCCACTTCTTGATAAAGTCGGCCCGCGCCGTGCCCAGCGCCGAGGGATTATCGAAATACCACTTCGCGCCGGTCGTGGCCAAAGGGTCGAAGCTGTCCAGGTCTACGTTGCTAGTGCGGCCCGCCGGCAGCGAGTTCGGCCCGCTGTTGGCCTGCCGGGCGGCAAACTCAGCCGCGTCGGCCTTCTGCTTTTCCTGCTTGGCTTTCTTCTCGGCCTCCGCTTTTTTGCGGGCTATTTCGGCGTCGGCGTAGGTGTTGAGGCGCGTGGTCAGCTCCTCGGGCGCCAGCTGGGCCAGCGCCTGCAAGCTGTCCTGCGTTTCGATGATGGTGTACTGCGCGGCAAAATCCTTCAGAATGCCGGCCCGCTCCTTGATGGCGTCGTAATTCGGCATTTCCTTGGCCATGGACTGCACCGTGCTGTCGTAGTAAGCGGCCGCGAGGCGGTATTTCTGCAGGTTTTCGTAGTAGATGCGGCCGGCCAGCAGGTAAGTGTAGCCCTTCTGCGTCTTGCTGGTCGAGGGCACTTTGGCGGCCTGGCCCAGCAGCTTCAGCGCCTCACCGTATTTCTGCTCCCGGTAGTTGAGCCGCGCCATCTCATAGTAGATTTTGTCGCGGTACTCATTGTTTTTGATGTCCTTGAGCAGCGCCGCGAAGTACTTGTCCAGCCGCGCCCGGTCCTGCAGGTTCAAATCCGATACCTGCGCCAGCATCAGCTTGCTCTGAAAATCCAACTCGTACGGCGGGTTGCGCGCCAAGATAAGGTTGAGCTGCTCGTAGGCCTTCTTGTTCTCGCCCTTGTCCTGATACAGCTGCGCCAGAATGAAGCGTGTGCGCGACCGCTCGTTCTTAAACTCAATCAGCGGAATGGCCTTCTCCAGGTTCGGAATAGCCTTCTCCGGCTCACCGGTGCGAATAAAAAAATCAGCCCGCGTCAGAAACAGCTCGCGGGCGTTGCGCTCCAGGCCTTCCTCCTTGTCCAAGAGGTTCGATACCGACTTGGCATTCTCAAACTCCTTCAAGGCCACAAAGGTCCGCATCAGGCCAATCAGCGACTCGTGCTTGGCATTGGGGTCCTTGCTGGTCGAATTGACGTACTTAAACGTCACGGCCGCGTCGCCAAACTGCATCTGGTAGTAGCGCGACCAGCCCACCAGCAGGTAGGCGTCGTCGGTCCAGTCGGAGCCCGGGCGGTGCTGAATGGGCAGCGAGGCCTTCTTAATAATGTCGATGAGGTCGGTGCGGTTGGCGCGCACCGCCGCGCTGTCGAGCACCGGAAACAGCGGCAGGGTCTGGTTATAGTCGTCGGTGCGGGTGGCGTAGAGCTTGGTTTCCACACCGCGCAGCTTCTCGCGGGCCAGGAAATAGCCGTTGTCGCGCGCCGCCACGTTGTTGAAGGAGTGCGCCACCAGGTTTTTGTCCGAAGCGCAGCCGGTGAGCAGCCAGCCCAGGCCCGCCACCACTGCCAGCAGCGCCGGCCAACGAAAATTCAACGAAGACTGAGTCAAAATCAAAAGCGGTAATAAAACCCGTGCAGTAGCCCGCAAACGCCCGGAAGGCCCCGAAATGTTCGCCAACTCCGACACTTAACGGAGCCTGAACGGTAAAATTACGTTTTTCCGGACGATGCGCGGCCCAAGTTCCTGCCGTAGCTTTGTTGTCCCATTTCGAAAAACGATTGAATGGCCGCCGCTCCCGACTCTCCGCCCCCCGGCTCCGACCGGCTTCGCACCTTTGCGAAGTACTCGGGCATCGCCTTCCAGATGCTGGCCATTATCGGCCTCAGCACCTGGCTGGGCCTCTGGCTCGACGGCCATTACCACACCAAAACCCCGTGGTTTACCATCGGGCTGATGCTCCTCGGCGTGTTCGCCGCCCTCTACCAAACCATCCGCTCGCTCACCAAAGAATCGTAATGGGGAAATTTTTTACCCAGTTTGCCGCCTGCTTCCTTGCCCTGGCCGCCATCCTGGCGGGCCTGCAGGCCGCGTTCGGTCCGGCCGTGGTGCATCCGCTGGCGTTTTACATTCTGGGGTATCTGGCGGCCATCACCTTCGTCACTTATTGGGTTACAGCCAAACTGGTCATCGCCTCGCCCGACAATTTTATGCTGGCCTATTTCGGCAGTATGGTATTTCGCCTATTGCTGTCGCTGGTGCTCGTGCTGGTGCATTTTTACCGTGGCGGGGCCAACGAAGGACACGGCACCTGGACCTTCCTCGGAGCCTTTTTTGCCTTGTACTTTGTGAGTGCTGGTTTTGAAATTTGGGCTATTTTTACTAACTTGCGGCCGTTTTCAAAAAAGCAAGTAACGGAAAAATAGCTACTTATCCGTTCTTTAGGGACTTAATTAACTTTTGATGAAGCGTTTACTAGCGGTCCTATTCTGTATTCTCACGCTGCCCGTTTTTGCGAGCGAGCACGCCGGCATCCCCGCAAAAGAGGAGGCGTTTAACCCCGGCGAAATGATTTTGCACCACATCGGCGATTCGCACGAGTGGCACTGGTTTAGCACCGACAACGGGCATTTCACCTCCTACCTGCCCATCATCGCCTACCGCCCCGGCAAAGGCGTTTCGACCTTCTCGAGCGAGAAACTCGCCCCCAAGCACGGCGAAGCCGAAGGCGCAGAATACGATGGCCTCAAGCTGCACCACGAAAAGCTGGTGACCACCGACGGCAGCCCCGTCTACGACTTCTCCATCACCAAAAACGTGGCTGCTCTGCTCGGCAGCAGCATACTGTTACTGGTGGTATTCACCATCGTAGCCAAAGGCTACAAGACCAACCACGGCCGCGCCCCCAAAGGCATCCAGTCGTTTTTCGAGGTGCTTATCGTCTTCATTCGCGACGAGGTAGCCAAGAAATCCATCGGCCCGAAGTACGAGCGCTACATGCCGTATCTGCTCACGGTGTTCTTCTTCATCTGGTTCAATAACCTGCTGGGCCTCACGCCCGGCGCAGCTAACCTGACCGGCAACATCGCCATCACGCTCACCATGGCGGTGCTCACGCTCATCATCACCCTGGCCAGCTCCAACAAGAACTACTGGGCCCACATTTTCGCCACGCCCGGCGTGCCGGTAGCCCTGCTGCCCATCATGATTCCAGTGGAACTGATTGGTATTGTGGTGAAACCATTCTCGCTCATGATTCGTCTGTTCGCCAACATCACCGCTGGTCACATCGTTATTCTGAGCTTTATCAGCCTGATTTTCATCTTCCGTAGCGCGGCCGTGGCGCCCATTTCGCTGGCTTTCGGCTTGTTCATCAACGTGCTGGAGCTGCTGGTTTCGATTCTGCAGGCCTACATCTTCACGCTGCTCACCGCCATGTACATCGGCGGCGCGGTAGAGGAGCATCACGATGCCGATTACCAGATGGGTGGCGGCGACGGCGCCGACGTAGCGCACGCTCCCCACCACTAATCTTCCCGAGTTCTAATTACTGGCCAGCGCGTTGCCGGCCTCCCTTTTCGTTTTTTTCTTTTTCCCATCTTTTCTTTTTTTTATGCTTCTCTCTTTGTTGTTGCAGGTTGTGAATGCTGCTGGTCTGGCCGTAATGGGCGCCGGCATTGGTGCTGGTCTGGTGGCGTTGGGCGTTGGTCTGGGCATCGGCCGTATCGGTGGTAGCGCAATGGAGGCTATCGGCCGTCAGCCGGAAGCTTCCGGCAAAATCCAAACCGCCATGCTGATTGTAGCCGCTCTCATCGAGGGTCTGGGCCTGTTCGCCGTGGTAGTTTGCTTGCTGATTTCCTTCAAGCTGCAAGGGTAAGAAGCGTTTGGAATCGGGCAGCCCGTTGCGCGTCGCTTCGGCGTGTAGCGCGGCGGGCTGCTTTTCTTTTCTGATTGTCAGGCTTGCTGACCGTCTCCAACCGACAATTACTCCCCAACCATGCAACTTATAACCCCCGAGTTAGGCCTGATTTTCTGGCAACTGGTTATCTTCCTGCTGGTGCTGTTTCTGCTGGCGAAATTCGCCTGGAAACCGATTCTGCTTTCACTCAAAGAGCGTGAAGACAGCATCGAAGGCGCCCTGCGCATGGCCGACGAGGCCAAGCTCGAGATGCAGGCCCTGAAAGCCGGCAACGAGAAGCTCCTCGCCGATGCCCGCCGCGAGCGCGACCAGATGATGAAGGAAGCCAGCACCATGGCCGAGAAGCTCATCGAAACCGCCAAAACGCGCGCCACCGAAGAAGGCGGCCGCATGATTACCCAGGCCCGTGAAGCCATCCAGAACGAGAAAAACGCTGCCCTGGCCGAAGTGAAAAACACGGCCGCCCAGCTCTCGCTCGACATTGCCGAGCGCATCCTGCGCCGCGAGCTCAGCGACCCCGCCGCCCAAAAGCAGCTGGTCGATTCGTATTTGAAAGACGTAAAGCTGAACTAACTGTCGTGCTGACGAAGGAAGCATCTTTTCACGGCTGCTTTCGCCAGAGTTACTAACCCCGACGAAGCGAGCGTGAAAAGATGCTTCCTTCGTCAGCATGACAATTACCCAAAACTATGGCTGACCAACGAGTAGCGGCCCGCTACGCCAAGTCGCTCCTCGACCTAGGCCGGGAGCAGGGCGTGCTGGCTGAAGTAAAGCAGGACATGGATTTGCTGGCGACCACGGTGGCCGGCAGCCGCGACCTGCGCCTGTTGCTGCGCAACCCGATTGTGAAGCACGATAAAAAGCAGGCCATTCTGGAGGCGGTGTTCAAGGGCAAGGTGTCGGACATGACGCTGCGCTTCTTCCTCATCATGACCCAGAAAAACCGCGAAAGCGTGCTGGAGCACGTGGCTCCCGAGTTCCTCATTCAGTACAACCTGCTGCAGGGAATTCAGAAAGCCGAAGTGACCTCCGCGGCGCCCCTCACCCCCGAGCTGCGCGCCCGTATGGAAGCGCTGGTGAAGGAGCGGAGCGGCCTCGAGCACGTCACGCTGACCGAGAAAGTAGACCCGGACCTCATCGGCGGCTTCGTGCTGCGGGTGGGCGACCAGCAAATCGACGACTCGGTTCGCACCGGCCTGCGCAAGCTGCGCACGTCGCTGCAAGACAAAACATTTCAAAATCAACTGGGATAAGGTGAACTGGGTGATTCGAGGTGAGGAGGTAACTGGTTGAGCAGCTTAATGCGCCCAGCCGGATTCCCCACCCAATTACCTCCTCACCCAAGCCTCCTCATCACTTTTATTCCTCATCAAAATGGCAGAAGTACGTCCGGACGAAGTTTCCGCAATCCTGCGGCAGCAACTGTCCAATTTTAAGTCGGAAGCCGAGCTGGAAGAAGTCGGCACCGTGTTGCAAGTCGGCGACGGCGTGGCCCGCATCTACGGGCTGGGCAAGGCCCAGGCCGGCGAGCTGATTGAGTTTGAAAACGGGCTGCAAGCCCTGGTACTGAACCTGGAAGAAGACAACGTAGGTGCCGTAATGCTCGGCGACTACAGCGGCATCCAGGAAGGTGCCACGGTGAAGCGCACCAACAAAATTGCCTCCATCAAGGTGGGCGAGGGCATCGTGGGCCGCGTGGTGAACACGCTGGGCCTGCCCATCGACGGCCGCGGCCCCATCACGGGCGACGTGTACGAGATGCCGCTGGAGCGCAAGGCGCCCGGCGTAATCTACCGTCAGCCGGTGACCGAGCCGATGCAAACTGGCATCAAGTCGATTGACGCCATGATTCCGATTGGCCGGGGCCAGCGCGAGCTGATTATCGGTGACCGCCAGACCGGCAAGTCGGCCGTGGCTATCGATACCATCCTGAACCAGCGCGAGTTCTTCGAGCGCGGTGAGCCTGTGTTCTGCATCTACGTGGCCATCGGGCAGAAAGCCTCGACGGTAGCGCAGGTGGTGAACTCGCTGCAGCGCGGCGGCGCCATGGACTACACCGTAGTGGTGTCGGCTTCGGCCTCGGACCCCGCCCCGATGCAGTTCTACGCCCCCTTCACCGGGGCCGCCATCGGCGAGTACTTCCGCGACACGGGCCGCCCGGCCCTCGTGGTGTATGATGACTTGTCGAAGCAGGCCGTGGCGTACCGCGAGGTGTCGCTGCTGCTCCGTCGCCCCCCGGGCCGCGAAGCTTACCCCGGCGACGTATTCTACCTGCACAGCCGCCTGCTGGAGCGCGCCGCTAAAATCAATGCCTCGGACTCCATCGCCCGCGACATGAACGACTTGCCCGACAGCATCAAGCATTTGGTGAAAGGTGGCGGCTCGCTCACGGCGCTGCCGCTGATTGAGACGCAGGCTGGCGACGTATCGGCGTACATTCCGACCAACGTAATTTCGATTACTGACGGCCAGATTTTCCTCGAAACCAACCTTTTCAACTCCGGTATCCGGCCCGCCATCAACGTGGGCATCTCGGTGAGCCGCGTGGGTGGCAACGCCCAGATTAAGTCGATGAAGAAGGTGGCCGGTACGCTGAAGCTCGACCAGGCCCAGTTCCGCGAGCTGGAAGCCTTCGCCAAGTTCGGCTCCGACCTCGATGCCTCGACCAAGCTCACGATTGAGCGCGGCCGGCGCAACCTGGAGATTCTGAAGCAGGCCCAGTTCTCGCCCGTGAAGGTGGAGGACCAGGTAGCCATCATCTACGCCGCCACCAACGGCCTGCTCGACGGCATCCCGGTGAACCGGGTGCGCGAGTTCGAGAAGGAGTTCGGCCAGGTGATGAACTCGCGTCATCCCGATGTGCTGAAGGCCCTCAAGGCCGGCAAGCTGGAAGACAGCGGCATCGCCGCCATCCGCCAGGTAGCCAAGGACCTGACGGCGAGCTACGCTGCTGCGTAGGTTGAAAGTTATGAGTTATGAGTTATGAGTTATGAGTTGAGGATGTCCAGACAGGGCACCGAAACCCAAACTCATAACTCATAACTCTCAACTCCTAACTCAAAGAAAATGGCAAGCTTAAAAGAAGTTCGCAGCCGCATTCAGTCGGTGTCGAGCACGCAGCAGATTACCAAGGCCATGAAAATGGTGTCGGCGGCGAAGCTGCGGCGGGCCCAGGACGCCATCGTGCGGATGCGGCCCTACGCGCAGCGCCTGAACAGCATTCTGAGCAACCTGACGCGCTCGATGGACGAGGATGTGGAGAACGAGTACGGCATCGTGCGCGAAGTGCGCAAGGTGCTGATTATCGCCGTGACCTCGGACCGGGGCCTGGCGGGCGCGTTCAACTCCAACGTGTTCAAGGGCGTGACGGCTACCGTGCGGGAGCGCTACGCCAACCTGCCGGCCGCCAACATCTCGGTGATGGCCATTGGCAAGAAGGCGCACGATTACTACGGCCGCGGCCGGGGCTTCACGCGGGTGGGCGACTACACGCACGTCTTCGCCAAGCTGTCGTTCGATACCGTGCGGGCGGCGGCCGAGGTCGCGATGGAAGGCTTCCGCGATGGGCTGTACGACGAAGTAGTGGTGGTGTACAACGAGTTCAAGAACGTGGCGACGCAGGTTATCCGCGCCCAGCAGCTGCTGCCGCTGGTGCCGGCCGAGGCGCCCGCCAACGTAAAGGAATCGAACGTGGACTACATCTTCGAGCCCAGCAAAGAAGAAATCATTCAGACGCTCATTCCGCAGTCTATCAAGGTGCAGCTTTTCAAGGCGGTGCTGGAAAGCAACGCTTCGGAGCACGGGGCGCGGATGACGGCCATGGACAAAGCCACGGACAACGCCGGGGAATTGTTGAAGGCCCTGAAATTGACCTATAACCGGACGCGTCAGGCGGCCATCACGACCGAGATTCTCGAAATCGTGGGGGGCGCGGAGGCGCTGGCGGCGGGGTAATTCCTGTTCGCAGTATGGATTGCTGACGGCCAGCTCCCGGTGGGGGCTGGCCGTTTTGCTTATTCAGTGGAGCAAGTAGGCGTGAGGTACTGCCTGCTATGCTTCGTGGCGATGGTACCGGGGGGATGCAGGGGCTGGTGGTGGAGTAAGCGAGAGGCACCGCGTGGCACAGCACAGACCTAGGAGGGCTATACCATACCTTTGCGAGGTTTGCTGCCATTATACGCAAGGGAATGACTAGAATGATTACTGTTTCGGGCTGGCAGGTGGCCGGCTGGGTGCTGGCTTTGTGGCTACCGGCCAGCTTGGCGACGGCCCAGGGCCCGGTACTCACCACCTTGTTCCCCCGCATCAATGCCGCGTCGGCTCCGGCTGCCGGGGGGCTCACGCTCGCCTTCACGCAGGCGCTGACTCCTGCCTCGGCGGCGGGGCTGCACGTGTTCAGCGCGAAGCGGGGCGGGCTGCGCACCCGCACGGCGCCGGCCGTGGTCAGCGGCAACGAGCTGCGCTACACGCTGGGTACGACGCCCTTCGTGGCGGGCGAAACCGTGCAGTACACTGCCACGACGGCCGTGACGGGCCCCGGCGGACCCCTGACCCGGCCCGTGGTGGGGCAGTTCACGGTGGGCACGCGGCCCAGCGCGGCCACCTTTGCGCTTGGCCCGACGGTGAGCTGGACGGCGCCCGACGAACTGCTTGCCCTGGCCGATGTGAACGGCGATGGCCTGATGGATATGCTGGTGTCGTCGTTTACGGTCGATACCGTGAGTGTGCACTTGGGGGTAGGGGGCGGGCAGTTCCGCCACGGCTCGGCCGTGACTACGGACTTTGATAACAACCGGCTGCGCCTGGCTGACATGGATGGCGACGGCGACCTCGACTTGCTGGTGGGCAAGAAGTATACCTACGGCCTGCATCTGTGCCGTAACGATGGTACCGGCCGCTTTGCCCCCGCCCAGCCTACGGCCCTGAATTCTGTGGTGCAGAGCCTGGAGGTGGGCGACGTGGATGGTGACGGCGACCTGGACGTTCTGATACCGTGGTATCAACCTCCGCAGCCCGGCCTGCTGCTGGGCCGCAACGACGGCACGGGTGCCCTGACGCCCGAACTGGTGGTGGCCGCTTCCGATGACTTCCGGGGGCTGGTCCTGGGCGACCTCGACGGCGACCACGACCTTGACGTGGTGGCGACCAGCTACCAGGACAGCACGGTACGCGTGTATCGTAACGATGGCCGGGGCGCCTTTACGCCTACCGCACCCTTGGCCATGGGGCGTTATCCCGACATCATCAAACTGGCTGACTTCAACAACGACGGCGCACTTGACTTGCTGTGCACTCACTCGCAGGTGCCAGCTAATCCGGGCTTTGTGGCCGTGAGCGTGGGGCACAACAACGGCACCGGCACCTTCAGCCGCACGCTGCTGCCCCCTATGGGCACGGTGAGCCAAGCAGTGGCCGATGTGGGCGATGTGGACGGCGACGGCGACCTCGACCTGCTGCTCACCGGTACCACCGATACCAACCTGCGCCTGGCCCTGAACCCCGGCAACGGGCAGTTTGCCACGGCTCAAGTATTCAACCGGCCGTCGCAGTCCTACAATGCCCAACTGGTGGATGCCGACAGCGACGGCGACCTCGACGTCGTCGTGAGCATTCCTTCTACCACCACGGCCGCGCAGGTGCTGCTCAACGACGGCACGGCGCTGGCGGCGGCGCCAGCTGCTACCAGCGCCTTCACCGTGTATCCGAACCCAGCGGCGGGCCGCGCCACTCTGCGCGGGGCCCCGCCCCACACGCCGGTGCTGCTGCTCGATGCGCTGGGCCGCTGCGTGTGGCAGGGCCGCACCACGGCCGCCGGCACTGCTATCATGGCGTTGCCGGCCAGCCTCGCGCCCGGTCTCTACCTGCTGCGGCTGACTACGGGCGGCACCACGGCCACCCAGCGGCTGGTGGTGGAGTAGGCACCCCGGCCGTCCGGCATAATGGCGGGCATCGGAGAATACAAGGTACATTTGAGCAGTTAAATACCTTGTGCCACCCTGCTCTTATTGCTTATGCCCCGGCCTTTTACCGTCGTTCACGCTGCCGTTTTATTGCTCCTGATGGGGCTGCTGGCTACCCCGGCCGCCCGGGCGCAAGCCCCAGCCTGGGGAGCCGTCAGCACCATCGACAATGCCCCGGCCCGCATCTACGCTTCGGCGACCGATGCGGCCGGTAATGTATTCGTAACGGGCGCTTTCTCGGGCGTAGCCCGCCTGGGCAGCATCACGCTGACCAGCAGCGGCGACAGCGACATTTTCGTGGCCAAGTGGAGCCCGGCAACGGGCCGCTACGTGTGGGCGCAGCGCGCCGGGGGCGTGGGCCTCGACGATGCCCGCGCCATTGCCGTGGCCGGCAATGCCGTGTACGTGACGGGTATCTACCGCGACGCGGCTACTTTTGGCACTACCCAGCTGCCGGGCAGCATCAACAACAACGCCTTTGTGTGCAAGCTGGTGGATGCGGGCACGAGTGGCAGCTTCAGCTGGGCCCACTGGATGGGCGGCACCGGCAACCGCGTGACGCTGGCCGAAGCCCTGGCCGTAGTGGGTACTTCGGTGTATGTAGGCGGCCGCTTTAGCAATGCCATCATCACGTTTAGCGGCCTGGCCCTGCAAAATGCCAATGAGGGCAACTACGATGGCTTCGTGGCCAAGCTAACCGATGCCGGGGCGACGGCCAGCTTTACCTGGGCCGAGCGCCTGGGCGGCCCCGACGACGACCGAGTGCGGGCCCTGGCCGTGGCCGGCAATGCCCTGTACGTGGCGGGCGCCTTCGATGGTGCCATGCGGGGAGGCATCTTTCCAACGCTGGTTGGCCCGCTGAACAACACGGAGGGCTTTGTGGGCAAACTCACCGACCAGGGCCCCCGAGCCACCAGCGAGTGGGAGCGCAGCCTGGGGGGTAGCGGGGTAGATGAAGTAACGGCCCTGACCACGCAGGGCGTAGCCGTGTACCTGACCGGCTACTACACCAGCCCGAGCCTCGACGCGTTTCCCTTCACTCTGCGCAACAGCAGCAGCCCCTCCTCCAACCTGCTGGTGGTTCGGCTGCAGGAAGCGGGGGGCAGCCCCATCTTCACCTGGGTGCAGTCGTCGGCGGGTACGGGCGACGAACTGGGCCATGCCATTGCCGTGCGCGGCAACAGCGTGTACGTCGCCGGTTCGTTTGATGGCAGCGCCACCACCTGGGGAGCCTCTACGCTGGTCACTGCCGGCCAGCGCGACGTGCTGGTGATGCGCCTGACCGAAGCCCCCGGCCAGGCTGCGTTCGACTGGGCGGTGGCGGCCGGGGGTAGCGGCAGCGACTCGCCGGCGACGCTCGCCCTGAGTGGCACCCAGGTGCTGGTGGCTGGCAGCGTCGCCTCGCCGGCGGCGTTTGGCAGCACCAGCGTAATAGGGGCCTCGGCGGGCGCGCCGGTAGGCTTCCTGGCCTCGCTTACCGACCTTACGCTGGGCACCCGCCCGGCTACGGCGGCGGCCCTCACCATCTATCCCAACCCGGCCCATGCCCGCACCACCGTGCCGCTGCCCGCCCTGGTTACGGCCAGCCCCGCCCGCCTCACTTTGCTCGACGCCCTGGGCCGCGCGGTGCGCACCGAAACCGTAGCCCTGGCCGCCAGCGCTACCCGCCATGCGCTCGACCTGGCGGGCCTGGCGCCGGGCCTCTACCTCGTGCGCCTCACTGCCAATGGCACCACCGCCACCCAGCGGCTGGTGGTGGAGTAGCACTCCGCTACCTACTAGACTATAAGCCCGGTGGCCGCATGGTCGCCGGGCTTTTTGCTGAGCGTGGGGGCCGAGGCAGGCCGCTGAGGAAGTGGCAGTATCTTTACCGCGTCGGTCAGGTAGAGCGACGGGTAGTCTGCTTTTGGTATGAAACTTCTTGTTACAACTGTTCGCCGGGTGTTGCTGATGCTGGGCGCGATGCTGGGAACTATGGCGGCCAGCCGGGCCCAGGCGCCCACCTGGCAGATGCTGGTAACCAGCACCCAGGTGCCCGGCAACCCCTGCACGATAACCGACACCGCCACCGACAGCCTCGGCAACGTTTTCGTGACCGGCTACTTCGGCTCTACCATGACGCTGGGCGCGTTCTCCCAAACTACGCTGGGCGCCTACGATGCCTTCGTGGCCAAGTGGAGCCCCACGGCGCAGGCCTTTGTGTGGGTGGTGCAGGTGGGCAGCCCCTCGGGCGAGCGGCCCCAGGCGCTGGCCGTGCAGGGCTCGCACGTGTACCTGGCGGGGTATATCGAAAATGCACTTATAGTAGGCACCATGAGCTTTGCCGGCGTGCTGGTACCCATGGGGCGCGACGACCGGACCTTCCTCACCCGCATCGACGACCTGGGCAGCAGCGCCCGCTGCGTATGGGGCCAGCTGATTCCCAGCACCAGCGTGGTCGATGCGTCCCACCTGCTCGTGCAGGGCACCACGCTCTACCTGAGCGGCAGCTTTGGCGGCACGGCCACCTTTGGCAGCCAGCAGCTGACGACGGCCGGCGGCCGCGATATCTTTGTAACCAAAATGCGCGATACGGGCACCGCCGCCGACTACGAGTGGGTGGTGGCCGCCGGCAACACCGGCTATGAAACCTGTACCGGCCTGGCCCGCAATGGCAGCAGCCTGTACCTCGGCGGCTCGTTCAACAGCCCGGCGCTAACCTTAGGGACCACTACCCTGGCGCTCACCGGCGCCTACGATGGCTTCGTGGCCAAGCTCAACGACCTGGGGAGCACGGCCACCTGGCAATGGGCCCGGCCGCTGACTGGCGCGGGCCGCGAAACCATAAACACGCTCACGGCCCAGGGAAATACCATTTACGCCGGGGGCGCTTTCACCGATTTTCCCCTGACGGTAGGGCCCCACACGCTGGCCAATGCGGGCGGCACCCGGGCTTTCCTGCTGAAAATGACCGATACCGGCCCCGGCAGCACCGTGGCCTGGGCCCTGGCCCCCGGCGGCGCCAGCACCGGCGGCGTGCAGGCCCTGCTGGCCACCGACAGCACTCTCTACGTGGCCGGCACCTGCCAGGGCGCGGGCCCGGTAATTGGCCTCGATACCCTGAGCAGCTCGGTGGGCTACAACACCTTCGTAACCCGCCTGCACGATGGCGTGGCCGGCCCTTACTACCAGTGGACGCAGCAGGCGGGCAACCCCACCACGGCCGCCCCCAGCTCCCTGAGCCTGGTGAATAACCAGCTGTACGTGGGGGGCTCCACCCAGGCCGGGGCCCTGTTCGGCCCGCACACCGTGCCCTCGGTGGGCAGTGTCGGCAAGGCCTTTCTGGCGATGCTGGGCGTGGGTACCGTTTTGCAGCCCCGCCTGGCGGCACTACTGCCCAGCCAGGGGGCGGTGGGTAGCTACCTCACCATCGAGGGCAGCAACCTGCAAGGAGCCCTGCGCATTACCTTCGCGGGGCCGGGCAGCCCCAGCGCCGGCCCGGGCTTCGTGGTCAATGCCGCGGGCACCGTCATCCAGAATGTGGAAGTGCCAGCCGGCGCCGCCAGCGGCCCCGTGATGGTGACCACGCCGCGCGGGGTGGTATCGGCCCTGACCTACACGGTGCTGGCGGGCGGCACGGGGCCCCTGGCTACGGCGGCCCCGGCGGCCCCCGCCCACCTGGGCCTGCTGCCCAACCCGGCGCATGGCCGGGCCACGGTGCTGCTACCGGCTACTCCGGGCAGCGACTTTCCCGCTACCATCACCCTGCTCGATGCCCTGGGCCGCATGGTGCGCGCCGAAACCGTAGCGCTGGGCGCCGGTGCTACCCGCCATGCGCTCGATTTGGCGGGCCTCACGCCCGGGCTGTACCTGGTGCGCCTGACGGCCAATGGCACCACCGCCACCCAGCGCCTGGTGGTGGAGTAAGCGGCAGCGCCCGCTGCCGGTAGGCTGGGGACAACAAGAAGCAACAGCCAGCGACGAACAGCTCCATAGGCAAGCTTTTTGCTCAGGCCCGGGCTGGCGGCTGATGGTGGCGGCCCGCCCGCCGATTTGGCTGGCCCTGCCGCGTCATCTTCACGCTCATCTGTACTCATGCAACACCGCATACTTACCCTGTTGGCGGGCCTGCCCCTGCTGGCCCACACGGCTGGCGCCCAAGCGCCCGGCTGGACGGATGCCACTCTGCTCGGCACCCTGAACCCTGCTGCCAGTGTCAACGACAACGGGTTTACGCCCCGCGCCACGGCTACCGATGCGCAGGGCAACGTATGGCTGGCCGGCGGGTTTTACGGCACCGTCAACTTCGGCGCTATCCGCCTGACCAGCGTGGGCCCTACCGATGCCGTGGTGCTGAAGTGGAACCCCGCCACCAACACCGTGGCCTGGGCCCAGCAGATTGGCGGCATCGGGCGGGAAGAGTTTACCGCTCTGACGCTACGGGGCGGCGTGGCGTATCTCACCGGCGCCTTCGCCAGCCCCACCGTGGCCGTGGGCCCTGCCATGCTCACCAACGCGGAGGGCAGCGCCACCTTTGCGCCGCGCAATGTGATGGTGCTGAAGCTGACCGATGCCGGCAACACGGCCCAGCTAAACTGGGCCCAGCAGCTGGGCACTACCGGCGACGAAGCTGCCACCGCCATTGCCGAGCGCAACGGCAGCGTGTACGTGGCCGGGGCCTTTAATAGCACGGCCCTGCAAGTAGGCCCCAGCCAGCTCACTGCCGACCCCAACGGCGATGGCTACGTGGCCCGCCTGACCGATAACGGCAGTAGCGCCGCCTGGGCCTGGGCCCTACCCCTGGGCGGCACCGGCCGCGACGATGTGCTGGCTCTGGCCCTGGGCAGCACGGCGGTGTATGTGGCCGGGCAGTTTGCCAGCCCCAGCCTTCGCGTGGGCGGCCACACGCTCACCAACACCAGCCTGCCCAGCTTCAACCCGGCCTACCTGTACAGCGACGGCTTCGTGCTGCGGCTGACGGATGCGGGCAGCTCCGGCGTGGTCGATTGGGTGCAGCAAACCACCGGCCTCTACGGAGAGCAGTTTGCGGCCTTGGCCGTGCACGGCAATACCCTGTACACGGCCCTCAACTTTGGCCAGGCCGGGGCCACGGTGGGCGCCGTGGCGCTGAGCAGCCCCGCCAATGCCGTCCGGAGCGCGAGCGACGCGGGCGTGGCCGTGGTGAAGCTGACCGATACCGGCACCGCCAGCACTGCCGTGTGGGGCGTGGCGGGCGGCGGGGCGGGCAATCAGTATGCCCGGGGCCTGGCCGTGCGGGGCACCGACGTGTACCTGGCCGGCGACTTCCGCAGCGATACCCTAGCCCTGGGCGGCTTCCGGCTGCCCAACGTGCCGGGGATTATCACCTACTCCAATACGTTTCTGAGCCGCATCACTGACGGTGGCACCACCGGCCGCGTGGCCTGGGCCCAGCAATACGGCGGCTTTGGCTCCGAAGAAGTGGCGGCCGTGGCCCTGGCCGGCAACCGGGTGTACGTGGCCGGCTGGGCCAACTCGCCCAACCTGCAGGTGGGCGCGCGCCCGCTGCCCATTGCCAGCGCCCAGTCGGCGGGTGTGCTGGCCTGGGTGACCGACCCGGCCTTGCTCGGCACTGCTGCCCTGGCGTTGCCGTCGGCCTTCAGCGTGGGGCCCAATCCGGCCCACGGCCGGGCGCTGGTGCAGCTGGCTGCCGCAACGGCCCCGGGTGCCCCCACCACCCTCACCCTGCTCGACGCCCTGGGACGTTCGATGCGAACGGCCACCTTGCCCGCCACTACCACCTCGCACCCGCTCGACCTTGCGGGCCTCACGCCCGGCCTGTACCTGGTGCGCCTGACGGCCAATGGCACCACCGCCACCCAGCGCCTGGTAGTAGAGTAGGGTAGCAGCTGCCCGAGAAGAACAGCCGCCCGCCCGCCCGCCTCCACCCCAACCCCTGGCAATTGCGCCCGCTGGTCCCTGGCCGGCGGGCGCTTTTTGTGCACTTAAGTGACGGGCCCAGGCAATAGAATGAGCCTTGCCAGTGGCCTGATTGGTATCTTCGTAGCTGACTTTTAATCAGCTTCCGCCCCTATGCCAAGACTACTTACTGCGACTACGGCCCGCCTGGCGGGTTTTCTCATGCCTGCGGGCCCGGTGCTGGCCTTGCTGGGGCTGCTGCTGGGAGCGGGATTGCCGGCGGCAGCCCAAACCTTCGGGGTGCGGACGGACTACCCGGTGGAAATATTCCTGGGCGATGCGACCGTGGGCGACCTCAACGGCGACGGCCTGCCCGACCTGGCGGCCGTAAGCGGCACCAACGTCGACGTGGGTACCATCTCGGTGTATTACGGGGTGAGTGGCGGGGGCTTCGGGCCGGCCACGGTGTATAACCTGACCGATGGCAACTCGGTGGAGATAGCCGACGTGAACCGCGACGGCCGCCCCGATATCGTGTCGCTGGGCGCTTCTATCCGGGTGCTGTTTGGGCGGGCGGCGGTGGGGTATGGCGCGCCGGGCGGTGGGGGCGTGGGCTACCTGGAGGACGGCCGCATGGTGCTGGAAGACGTGAACGCCGACGGCAATCTCGACATCGGCTACGGCCTCTACGATTCGCCGTTTCTGGAGGTGAAGTCGGGCAACGGGCTGGGCGGCTTCACCGGCAACACCCGCTACATTGCGGCCGGCCAGGTGACCGATGGTGAAGTAGACGACATCACCGGCGACGGCCTGCCCGACCTCATTCTGACCACCCGCACCGCCCAGAGCCAGTACCTGCAAGCCCGGCTCTCGGTGCTGCCGGGCCTGAGCACCGGCACCTACGGCCCGCGCGTGGACTACCCCTTGCCCACCGCCACCAGCAACCCGCTCGACCTGCTGGTGCAGGACATCAACGCCGATGGGGTGCTCGATGTGCTGACCGCCAACACCGGCTCCGACAACGTGAGCGTGTGGCTGGGCCTGGCCGGCGGCGGCCTGGGGGCCCGCACCGACTACCCCCTCGCCCCCGGCAGCGCCCCCGAGGGCCTGGCCGTGGCCGATGCCACCGGCGACGGCCTGCCCGACCTGGCCGTGACCAACACCGGCGGCGATGCCCTGTACCTCCTACCCGGCCTCGGCAACGGCCTCTTTGGCCCCGGCGTGCAGCACCTCACCGGCAACGAGCCCCACAGCGTGCAGCTGATAGACGTGAACGGCGACGGCCGCCTCGACGCCGTGACGGCCAACACCAGCAGCCACGACGTGAGCGTACTGCTCAACATTGGCGGCCCGGCGGGGGCCGCGCCCGTTATCAGCAGCTTCTCGCCCACCAGCGCACCGGCCGGCACGGTGGTCACCATCGTGGGCACCGGCCTAGCTGGAGCTACCGGCGTGAGCGTGGGTGGGGTGAGCATCAGTCCATTTACGGCTACGGCGGGTAGCCTCACCTTTACGCTGCCGGCAGGCGTGGGCACGGGGACGGTGGTGGTGACCACGCCCAATGGCACGGCCACCAGCGCGGGCGTGCTCACGGTGCCGGGCACTGGCAGCGAATTGTTGATTGGCAGCGGGCCGCTGACTACCTGCGCGGGCACGCTCTACGACTCGGGCGGGGCCGCCGGCAACTATGCCAACGCCGAAACCCTGACCACGGTGCTCACGCCCGCCACCCCGGGGGCCAGCGTGCAGCTCAGCTTTGTGCGCTTCGATACCGAGGCCGGGCACGACCTGCTGCGCATCTACAACGGAGCTTCGGCCAGCGCGGGGCTCATTGGCACGTACTCGGGCAGCACGCTGCCGGGCAGCATCACGGCGTTCAACAGCACGGGGCAGCTCACGCTGGTCTTTACGTCGGATGCCGCTACCACTGGGGCGGGCTTCGCCATCAACGTAGACTGCAGCAGCAGCTCCGCCTTTCGGGTGCTGACGCGCACGCCGGCCAGCAACACCTCCACGGCCGCTCCCAGCACCACGATGGCGGCCTTCTTCACGGCGCAGCCTTTGCTGTCGTCGGCCAATACCATTGCCGTGTTTAGCAGCGTGGCGGGGGGGCGGCGGGGCTTGCAGGCCGCCACCGTGAGCGGCTTCACGGCCACCGTGCGCACCCGCTTCCCCTACCTCAAGCCCGGCGAGCGGGTGCAGGTAACCATTCCGGCCAGCGTGCGCAGCACGGCGGGCGTGGCGGTGCAGCCGTACGTGTATCAGTTTACCACGGCAGCGGGGGCGGGCTCCGGCGTGCTGGCCGGGCACGTCGATTATGACACCCCCGCCACGCCGGGCGGCGTGGCCCTGGGCGACCTCAGCGGCGACAACCTGCTGGACCTGGTGACGGCGCAGGCCAGCGGGGGCATCTCGGTGCGCCCCGCCACCACGGCCGGCGTGCTGGGCACCCGCCTCGACTATGCCACCACCACGCCCTTTGCGGCGCTGGTGCTGGGCGACGTCAACAACGACGGCCGCCTCGATGTGGTGGCCACCCGCGCCGATGCCGCCACCGTGGCCGTGCTGCTCAGCACCGACCGCTACCAGCTGAGTGCCCCCGTGGAGTATGCCTTGGCGGCCCCCGCCCAGGCCCTGGCCCTGGGCGACGTGAACGGCGACGGCTACCTCGATATCGTGACGGCCAACACCGGCACCGCCGCCAGCCCCGGCAGCACGGCCACCGTGCTGCTCAATGCCGGCCGCGAGGGCTTCGGGCCCGGCACCGCCGTGGCCGTGGGCGCCCGCCCCAGCGGCGTGGCCCTGGCCGATATCAACAACGATGGCCGACTGGACCTGCTGACCACCAACGCCGCCGACAACACCCTGAGCCTACTGCTGGGCCAGGGCACCGGCGGCTTCCGCCCCGGCCCCACCTACGCCACCGGCACCGAGCCGCTGGCCCTGGTAGTGGCCGATTTCAACAACGATGCCCTGCTGGACGTGGCCACCGCCAACCGCGGCAGCAACGACCTGACCCTGTGGCTGACCAGTGCCACTAGCAGTGGCACCCTGGCCACCCGCACCGACCTGCCCACCACCGCCCAGCCCGTGGCCCTGGCCGTGGGCGACCTCACCGGCGACGGCCGCCCCGACCTGGTGACCGGCTCGGCCACGCTGGGGGCCGTGGCGGTGCACCTCAACAGCGGCACCGGCACCTTCCCCGGCTTTGTCACTTACGGGGCCGCCGCCGGGGTGCAGGCCCTGGCCGTGGCCGACCTGAACGGCGACGGCCGCCTCGACGTGGCCACCGCCAATGCCGGGGCCGCCACGGCCTCGGTGCTGCTCAACCGGCCCGCGGCCACCATCACCAGCCTCAGCCCGGCGCAGGGGCCGGTGGGCACGTCGGTTACCATCGCGGGCACCAACCTCAGCGGGGCCACCAGCGTGAGCCTCAACGGCACGGCCGTTACCGGCTTTGTGGTGAATGCCGCCGGCACCAGCATCACCTTCGTGGTGCCGGCCGGGGCCATCGGTGGCTACGTCACGGTGCTGACGCCGGTGGGCACGGTGCTCAGCCCGGGCGCGTTCTGCGTGCAGTACCCGGCCACCGCTAGCGGGGCCAGCCGCTGCGGGCCGGGTACGCTCACGCTCACGGCCACCGGCTCGCCCGCCAATACCTACGCCTGGTACACCTCGCCGAGCGGCGGCACGCCCATTGCGGGGGCCACCGGGGCCAGCTTCACTACGCCCAGTCTTAGCGCCACCACCACCTACTACGTGGCCGCTACCACGGGCAGCGGTGCCACCGCCTGCGCCGGCGTGCGCACGGTGGTGCAGGCTACCATCAATACCGTGCCCACCGTGGCGGTGGCGGCCAGTGGTCCGCTCAGCGTGTGCGCGGGCAGCACGGTGAGCCTCACGGCCAGCGGCGCCGCTACCTACCTCTGGAACACCGGGGCCACTACCGCCACCATCGTGGCCGACACCGCCGGCACCTACACCGTGGTGGGCACCAGCACCGCCGGTTGCGCCAGCGCCCCGGTGGCCCGCGTGCTCACGGTGGTGCCGCTGCCCGCGGCTCCCCTGGCTCGCGACACTGCCCGCTGCGGTCCCGGCCCGCTGCTGCTGCAGGCCCGCGCTAGCGGCCCGGGCACCTTCGCCTGGTACATCACGGCCACGGGCGGCACGCCCATCAGCGGGGCTACCGGGGCCAGCTACACCACGCCCAGCCTGGCCGCCACCACCACCTACTACGTGGCCAGCGTGAGTGCCAGCCCCGGCCTGTGCCCGGGCCCGCGCACGGCGGTGGTGGCCACCATCAATGCCCTGCCCGTGGTGACGGTGACGCCCAGCCGCTCGCTCACCATCTGCCCCGGCGACAGCGTGACGCTGACCGCCAGCGGGGCCGCTACCTACGCCTGGAGCACCGGCGCCACCACGGCGGCCATCGTGGTGAAAGCCACCGGCACCTACGCCGTGGCGGGCACCAGCGCCGCCGGCTGCATTGCGGCCGCGCCGGTTACGGCGGTGGTGGTGGCGCCCACGCCGGCCCTGCCCGTCATCACGCAGGCGCCCGTGGGCACCCTCAGCAGCAGCAGCCCCACCGGCAACCAGTGGTACTTCAATGGCACGCCCATTCCGGGCGCCACCGGCGCTACCTACGTGGTGCCCTCGGCTGCCGGCAATGGCAGCTACTCGCTCAGCGTGACTTCGGCGGCGGGCTGCGTATCGGCCCTGGCTACGCCCGTGGCCGTGGTGCTCACCGGCACCAACCCCCGCGCCGCCCTCGCGGCCCTGATGCTGGCCCCCAACCCCGCCCACGCCAGCGTGACGGTGCAGCTGCCCGCCCTGCCGGCCGGCCCCGCCGCCAGCCTCACCCTGCTCGATGCCCTGGGCCGCACGGTGCGAAGCTACCCGGTGGCCCCCGCCCCCGGCTCCCGCAGCCAGGAGCTGCCCCTGAGCGGCGTGGCCGCCGGCGTGTATGCCCTGCGCCTCACGGCGGGCGGCAGCACGGTGGTGCGCCGCCTGGTGGTGGAATAGGCAAGCGCCGGCCCCGGCCCGGTGCCGGGCAGTTGCGATGCGAACGGCCAGCTCCCGGTGGGGGCTGGCCGTTTGGCGTAAGTAGCCCCAGAAGCGGCGAGGAGGTTTTTCGAATAAACTGCTACCTTGCACAGCATGAAGACCCTATTACTCTCGCTTAGCGCTATCGGCGCACTGATTTTGGAAGGGCAGGCCCAGGTGCCGTACGTCGATACCGTGGTGCCGGCGGCGCAGACGGTGGCCGTGAGCCGTCGCGCGCCGGTGGTGGTCAACTTCTCGCATCCCATGAGCAGCACCCCGGCCACCCTGGGCGCCGTGCGCGTGTTCAGCAGTGAGCAGGGGGGACGGCTGGGCGGTAGCGCCAGCCTGAGCGGCCGCACGGTGCGCTTCGTGCCCACGCGCGCATTCAGGCCGGGCGAGGTGCTGCAGCTCTCGGTGAGTGCGCAGGCCCAAAGTGCCGCCGGCGTCGCCATGACCTGGGGCCTGGCCCAGCACTTTCGGGCGGCCGCCGTGGGCGGCACCGGCGTGTTTGGGGGCGGCAGCGAAGTGCCGCTGGCCAGTGCCGTGGCGAGCGTGGTGCTGGGCGACGTGGACAACGACGGCGACCTCGACCTGCTAACCACCACCCAGGACCAGGCGGTGAAAGTGCGCTTGAATGATGGCCGGGCCAACTTCGCGGGCGGCAGCGACTACACCACCTTTCCCCCCACCCCCAATGGCCGAATGGACCTGGGCCTGGGCGACGTAGACAACGACGGCGACCTCGACCTGCTCGTAACCAACTACGACGCCCAGCTGGTGCACGTGCGCCTCAACAACGGGCAGGGCAGCTTCGGCGCGGGCAGCGACATTGCGGCGGATGGCAATCCGTACGCGCTAACCTTGCTGGATGCCAATGCCGACGGCTACCTCGACCTGGTGGTGGCTACCGCCAACTCTACCTCGAATGCGGTGGTGTGGCTGGGCAATGGCACGGGCGCATTTGCCCCGCTCGCCAACCCGAACCGGTTCGACATAGGCGCGCCGCTGACGGTGGCGGATGTGGATAACGACGGCGACCTGGACGTGCTCTACTATGCGTCCGGGGTGATACGGCGGCGCCTCAACGATGGCTTCGGCCACCTGCAGGCCAGCACGGTGGTGGATGCCGCCGGCGCGCCTCGCCACCTGCAGCTGGCCGACCTGAACGGCGACGGCTTCCCCGACCTGGTAAGCGGCGATTCGAACAACGACCGGCTACTGGTAGCGATGAACAACGGGCAGGGCGCCTTCGGAAGTCCCACCACCTATTCCGTCCCCGACTTTACCTCCGGAATAGGCGTGGCCGACGTGGACGGCGATGCCGACCTCGACCTGGTGGTGAGCTCCGATGCCAGCTCGGTAGCTACCACCTACCTCAACAATGGCGGTGGCGGCTTCACGCGGGGCTCGGCCACGGCCACCGGGCGGGTGCCCATGCTGCTGGTAACGGGCGACCTGGATGGCGACGGCGACATAGACTTCGTGACCGGCAACCTCAACGGCCAGTCGGTGAGTGTGCGGCTGAATGGCGGCACCGGCGCCCCGCTGGCTGCCGCTGCCGGCCCATCTCCTACGGCCGCGCTGCAGGCCTTCCCCAACCCTGCGCACGGCCTGGCGCTGGTGCAGCTGCCCGCCGCCGCCACTGCCACCCCCGCCACCCTCACCCTGCTCGACGCCCTGGGCCGCCCGGTGCGCACCGAAACGGCTGCCCTGGCTACCTACGCCACCGCGCACCCGCTCGACCTCACCGGCCTCGCGCCCGGGCTGTACCTCGTGCGCCTCGCCGCCAATGGCACCACGGCCACCCAGCGGCTGGTGGTGGAGTAGGCTCTTGGGGTAAGTCTTTTCTTACCTAACCCTGGTAATGACGACGGCCAGCTCCCGGTGGGGGCTGGCCGTTTGGCTGGTGGGGGTACTGTGGTGGCGGGCGACGGGCCGAATAGGTTTGTAAGCATCTGGCGGCCTATATTTAGGCCAACCAAACCCGCTACGACTATGAAACAACTGTACCGAATGATACGCTGGACCCTGGTAGTGCTGCTGGCACTAGCCGGAATGCGGGCGCAAGCCCAGGCCCCGGGCTGGGCCGATGCGATGCAAGTGGTGAGCCCAGGGACTCCAGGTGGCTTTAGCATGATAGATGCCATGACTACCGACGCCAGTGGCAACATTGTGCTGGCGGGTGTTTACTACGGCACGGTGAAGTTTGGCAGTGTGGAGCACACCAGTGCGGAACGATATACGGTGTTTGTGACCAAGTGGAACATCGTAACCAAGGAGTTCGACTGGGTGGCCGAGGCCCCCACCATGATGAGTCATCATGCGGTAGGGTTGGTGCGCAACGGCAATAGCTATTACCTGTTAGGTGTTATTCTTAACGCATCCGGGTTTAACTCTACCAGCTTCGGCACAACCGAATTAACGCCTCATGGCTATTTAGCGCACTATGTGACGCGCCTGACGGATACCGGCAGTACCCAGCAATTCGATTGGGCCATGCTCATGACCGACGAGAATTGGATTATGGATTATGGTATATGCGTAAGTGGCGGGCATACTTATCTCACAGGTGAATTTTCGGAGTCCGAACTCCAGCTCGACAACCTTGCGCTGCCGTCGGCAGGCGGCTATCCAACCCGTTTTATAGCGCGCCTGAATGACCCTGGGATGGCTGGGGGCGTCGTATGGGCCAAAAGCTTAGGAAGAGCTACCACCAGCCGTGGCGCTGAGATGGGAATAGTGGGCAATGGCCCCAATCTATACCTGACGGGCACTTTCAAGGGCACTACTACCATCGGGACTACTGTGCTCCGGGCCGGACCAGCGGAAGCCGTGTATGTGGCGAAGGTCGTCGACGATGGTACCACCGGCCGGGTAGCGTGGGCCAGGCAATTCGGCTGCAAACCAGGGACAGACTACTCGACGCTGGCAGTGCAGGATAGCACCATATACTTGGCCAGTACTGCGGGAACCGATGCCATAGCATTCGACAACCTTATCTTGCCGGCAGGCGACAGTGGCCGGGCCTACGTAGCCCGCTTAACCGATAGGGGCACCTGCGACTGGGTGCAGGCTACCACTGGCCCCGGCGACGCATTTGTGCTTAGGCTGGCAAAGGGCGCTCAGGTGTACCTGGCGGGCACTATCAACTTTTTTGCCCCGGGCAATGTGCAGTTCGGAGCCACCACTCTGATGGGAAACCCGGC
This sequence comes from Hymenobacter aranciens, assembly GCF_030580865.1. Classification (GTDB taxonomy): domain Bacteria; phylum Bacteroidota; class Bacteroidia; order Cytophagales; family Hymenobacteraceae; genus Hymenobacter; species Hymenobacter aranciens. The sequence goes on from NZ_JAUQSY010000001.1 coordinate 362,408, forward strand.
TCCTGTGAGGCGGGGTGATGCCTTCATTGCCCGCCTAACCGATAATGGCAACTACGCCACATTTGATTGGGCCCAGACGGTGGGCGGTACCGAATTCGATATCGTCCAGGGGTTGACATGGGCAGGCAGTGAGCTGTATATGCTGGGGGTGTTTGAATCGCCCAGTATTGACTTCGGCACCCCACCGCTGGGCAGTATTTCTCCCACGGACAGTCCATTTCTGGTGCGTATTCCCGATGCCGGGGCCACTACCACCCTGGTCACCCGCCCCGGCGCCGCGCCGCTCATCTACCCCAATCCAGCTCACACCACGGCCCTGGTGCAGCTGCCGGCCCATGCCACGCTGGGCACCCCCGCCACCCTCACCGTGCTTGATGCCCTGGGCCGCCCAGTGCGCACCGAAACGTTGCGCCTGGCCACCTACGCCACCGCGCACCCGCTCGACCTCACCGGCCTCGCGCCCGGGCTGTACCTCGTGCGCCTCGCCGCCAATGGCCGCACGGCCACCCAGCGGCTGGTGGTGGAGTAGCCAACGCCCACCCGCCTCTGCCCGGCCGCAAGCCCGGCCGTAGATAGCGCTCTAAGCGCTACCTTTGGGGCATGGCTCTGCATCACGTCATCTACTTAAGCACGCCCACCCACCCGTACGGCGAGGCCGAGCTCGGCAACCTGTTGGCCGAATGCCAGGCTAACAACGCCGCGCGCCAGCTCACCGGCATTCTCTTCTATGCCCCGCAGCAGCTACTGCAGGTGCTGGAGGGCGAGGCCGCCGTGGTGCAGGCCACCTACCAGCGCATCGAGGCCGACCCGCGCCACCGCAACCTGCTCAAGCTGGCCGATAAGCCCATCAGCACCCGCGCCTTTCCTGACTGGAGCATGGCCCTGCACGAGCTGCCCGCCAGCTGGCCCATCCGCACCGGCCTGCGCGACCTGGCCCTGCTCGAAGTAACCGCCCTGGCCCTCAATGCCACCGATACCATGCTCCTGCAACTGGTGCAGCAGCAGCTGCTAAGTGCTTAAGGTGGCGGCCTAGGCTGCGGCCACCGTTGCACGGGTAAAAACGGTTATGTTGGCGTCAGCAACGATTATTGCTGCCCTCAACATAACCGTTTCCAACGTCAACATAACCGTTTCCGGCTTCGCCATAACCGTTTCCGGCTTCGCCATAACCGTTTCCGACGTCACCATAACCGTTTTCGACGTCAACATAACCGTTTCCAACGTCAACATAACCGTTTTCGGCACTGCTGCGGGGGAGGCTGACGCAAAACCACTGGCGGCCGTGAGCTGTGCCAGGGTTATCGGATGGGACCGGCCGGCTGTTGCCGGGGCGGGGTGAATGCCGGAAAAATACAATTAGTGGCCGGGGTTGGCACTTGGTTCGCTACCTGCGGGATGGTAATTGGCTGAGGGTTTGCATACGCACGGCGCGCCATACCTACAAGCGTGTTTTTGCCTGATTAGCATTACCCGTAAAAATACCCTTGTGCAATAAGTACTTTCGCTGAGGGGAAATTATTTTCAGAAGCCGGCGGCAAGCTGAACCGGGCCCGGAAGCGCGGAAATGAAGTTTTTGGTTCCGAAACCGCCTGGCTCACCACGTTAGGGGCTAGGCGGGGGGCTTGACAAGGGCGGCGGCATGCTATTACTTGCCCGTCATACCTCAACCCCTTTTTAACCCCACATCACGAAAATGTTCAAACTCATCGAAAGCTACGTCAGCCTGACCAACGATGCCGTGTCGCCCTTTGCTCACAGCGTGGTGCGCCAAACCAGCACTAGTTCCCTCATCACCGATGGCCTCAAGCTGGCGCAGCCGCTGCTGGAAGCCGTCACGGCCTACGACGACTTCATCAACAACCTTGGCTACGGCTCGCCCAGCAATACGACCATTGCCGACACCCTGCGCGACGACGTGAAGCGGCAGCTGGGCCGCCTGGCCAAGCAACTCAACCTGACGTACGAAAACAAGGAGGCCACCCTGCAGTCGTCGGGCCTGAAGATGGCCAACCCCAACACCGCCCAGCGCCCCGATGGCGACGGACAGTTTAACCCCGTCATCGTGCTCACGGATGGCAGCACGCCGGGCTGCCTGCTCATCACCTTCGAGGGCTTTACGGGCAGCGTGCAGCGCCTGGTGCGCTTCACCACCGACCCCACCCTCGACCCCAAGCACTGGGAAGTAGCCGTGGGCAATGGCCGTAGCCGCGAAATCGGGGCCTTTCCCTCGGGCACCAAGGTGTACGTGATGGCCGCGCCCCTCACCAGCACCACCACCGACCCCATCTACTCGCCGGTAGTGAGCCGCATTGTGCAATAACCCTCGGGAGCTATGAAACCGCGCCCCGCTGCCGGCCTGGCCGGCGGCGGGGCGTTTGTGCGCGCGGTCCTGGGGCCGGCCCCGGCTAACGTGGGCAGCGGGCGGGCGGGGGCAGTGAGCGAAAAGGATTTAAGTGCTAGCTTTGGCGCTCATGTTTATACCCGTCCCGTTATGATGCACACCGCTACTCTTCATTGGTCTACCACTGGTGGCCGCGCGGCCGGGCTGGGCCGCCTGCTGCTCGGCCTGGCCCTGGTGCTGGGCGCGCTGGCGGCCCGCGCCCAGGCGCCGGCCTGGCAGCAGGCCTTCACGCTGGAGCAATACTCGCGCAACAGCAGCGCCGAGCCCCGCGCCACCGCCACCGACGCCAACGGCGACGTGCTGATAACCGGCACCTTTAACCAGGAGCTCAAGCTGGGCGGCACCGTGCTGGTGTCGCGCGGGGGCAGCGACGTGTTTCTGGCCAAGTGGCGCACGGCCACCGGCACCTGGGCCTGGGCCACCGCGGCCGGGGGCCTGCACAATGAGCAGGTAACCGGCATTGCCCTCAACGGTAGCAGCGTGTACCTCACCGGGATGTACTTCAACACCCCGGCCGATGGGCTGGGCGTGCGCTTTGGCACTACGCCCCTGCCCGGCCACAGCCCGGCCGTGGCGCCCGGCAGCCTGTACCTGAGCACCAGCGACCTGTTTCTGGCCAAGTACACCGACCAGGGCAGCACCAGCGCCCTGGGCTGGGTGGTGGGCGGCGGCGGCACCGCCGACGACGTGGGCCTGGGTCTGGCCGTGCAGGGCAGCGCGGTGTACGTGACCGGGCAGGTGAACAACAACCAGGCCGATGCCAACCAGGTGCGCATTGGCGGCCTGCCGCTGCCGGGCAAGGGCGCGGCCCTCAACGTGAATGCCCTGCTGGCCCGCTACACCGACCTGGGCGCCACCGCCCGCGCCGACTGGGCCGTGAGCGAAGGCGGCACGGGCACCGACTACGGCACCGGCGTGGCCGTGCAGGGTACCTCGGTGTACATGACCGGGCTGTATGACAACACCACCACCAACGGCAACGCCGTGCAGTTTGGGGCCGTCGTGCTCAATGGGATAAACAACGACACCAACAGCCACGATGCCTTTGTGGTGGCCTACACCGATGCCGGCGCCGCGCCCACCTGCCGCTGGGGCCAGACCGGCGGCGGGCTGCGCTCGCTCACGCCGAATGCCATCGTGTGCCAGGGCCCGGCGGTGTACATCGGGGGCGAATTTCTCAACGATGCGGCCAATAGCTTTCAAACCCGGCTGGGCCCGCTGGCCCTGCCGGGCGAGCGCGCCGATGCCACGCAGAGCGGCTTCATTGCCAAGTGCGTTGACCAGGGCAGTGCCGGCAGCTGGAGCTGGGCCCGGTCGGTGAGCAGCAACAACCTGGATGGCGTGCAGGCGCTGGCCGTGAGCGGCAGCCAGCTCTACGCGGCGGGCTTTCTCTCGCGCAACAACCCGGCCGGGCCCGCCCTGGCCTTTAATGGGGCGGCCTTGCCGGGCGCCCCAGCCACGGCCCTGTGTGCCCTCTTCGTGGCCCGCTACACCGATGCCGGCAGCGCGGCCGCCTTCGACTGGGTGGCCACCGGCACGGCCCCCGGGCTGGTGTTTGCGCTGGGCGTGAGCGTGCACGGCACCCGGGTGTATGCGCCGCTGGCCACGGCCAACACCTACGCCGGCCAGCCCGACGTCACCCACACCGCCACCCTCACCGGCCTGGGCACCTTCAACCGCCTCGCCCTGGGCGAGCTCGACGCTACCACCGGCGCCTGGCTGCGCGTGGCCGAGCACAGCCCGCTGCCGGTGGGCACCTCACTGGTGCGGGCCACTGCCCCGGCCCCCGACGGCACGCTCTACGTGACCGGCAACTTCACCGACCAGGTGCAGTTTGGCAGCACCCTGCTCACCAGCGCCGGGGGGCTCGATGTGTTCGTGGCCAAGTATGACCCCGCCACCGCCACCTGGCTGTGGGCCGTGCGCGGCGGCGGCACCGCCGACGACTACGGCCGCGGCCTGGCCGCTAACGCCAACGGCGTGTACGTGACCGGCAGCTTCACCAACAACAGCACCAACGGCAGCGCCGTGCAGTTTGGCGGCAGTGCCCTGCCCGGGGCCAGCACCAGCACCGGGCTCGATATGTTTCTGCTGAGCTACACCCCCGCCGGCACCCTGGCCTGGGCCCGGGCCGGCGGCGGCACCGCCGACGACTACGGCCGCGGCCTGGCCCTGCTCGGCGGCAGCGTATTCGTGACCGGTCTCTACACCAACACCGCCACCAACGGCAATGCCGTGCAGTTTGGCGGCAGTGCCCTGCCCGGCAGCGGCACCAGCCCCAACACCGACGGCTTCCTGCTGAAATACAGCGAAGCCGGCAGCTTCACGAGCGCCACCAGCTTTGGCGGCACCGGCCCCGACCTGGGCTATGCCATCGCCACCGGCAACGGCGCCATCTACCTCACCGGCACCGTCACCAACAACAGCGCCGACGGCAATGCCGTGCGCGTGAGCGGCATCACCACCTCGGGCGGTGCCAGCAGCACCACCTCGGCCGACGTGCTGGTGCTCAAATACCGCAACACCACCGGCGCGCCGGGAATCAACGTGATTATTGTGCAGGGCGGCAGCGGGACCGACGATGGCCTGGCCATCAGCGTAGTGGGCACCCGGGTGTACGTGGGCGGCTCCTTCACCAACGACGCGGCCAATGGCAGCGGCGTGCGCTTCGCGGGGGTGGCCCTGCCCGGCATGGGCAGCAGCTCCACCACCGATGCCTTCCTGGTGAAGTACCTCGACGAGGGCCTGGGAATGCGCTACCAGTGGGCCACGGCCGCCGGCGGCAGCGGCCCCGACCTGGCCTACAGCGTAGCCGCCACCGGCACCACCGCCTACCTGGCCGGCTATGCCACCAACACGGCCGCCGATGCCAACGCCGTGCGCGCCGCCGGCAGCCCCCTGCCCGGCCACGGCAGCACTCCGAACGCGGATGCGTTTGTGGCTGCCTACACCGATAACGGCACGACCGTGACCCCGCGCTGGGCCAAAGCCGCCGGAGCCGATTACGCCGACCAGGCCCTGGCCCTGACCGTGGCCGGCAGCCGTCTCTATGCGGCCGGCAGCCTGCTGACCCCGGCGGCGTTCGATGCCATCAGCCTGCCCAGTCCCAACCTGCGGACGGTGGGCTTTCTGGCCGCCGTGCAGGCGGGGCCGGCCCTCACAGCCCTGAGCCCGGCCAGCGGCCCGGTGGGCACCACCCTCACCCTCACCGGCACTACCCTGACGGGCGCCACCAGCATCACCTTTGGCGGCGCCAGCGCCAACGTGGTGAGCACCGGCTTCACGGTGAGCGCCGACGGCACCCAGATTACCGGTGTGGTGGTGCCCGCCGGCGCTACCACCGGCCCGGTTACGGTGACGACGCCCGACGGCACCTCGAACGAAGTGACCTTCACGGTGACCCCGCCGCTGGCCATCAGCAGCGTGTCGCCCACGGCCAACACGCGCAACGCGCCCCGCACCAGCCCGGTGCAGGTCACGTTCAACCAGGCCCTCACCCCGGGCTCGACGGCGGCGCTTAAGGTATTTGGCGGCCAGCGCGGGGGGCTGCGGAGCACGGCCAGCGGCAGCACCACGGCCAGCGGCGCCACGCTGGGCTTTGCGCCCGGCTATGCGTTCGGGCCCGGCGAAACGGTGGCTGTCAGCATCACGCCGGCGGCCACGGCCGCCGCGGGCGGCAGCCTGGCCCGGGGACGGGTGCTGCGCTTCACGGCGGCGGCCGGGGTGGGCCCGGGCGTGTTTGGCGGAGGCTCGGAAGTGAGCCTGGCCGGCCGCCCTACCAACCTGACCGTGGCCGACATCGACAACGACGGCGACCTCGACCTGCTGACGCCCGACAACAACACCAGCTCGGTGAGTGTGCGCCTCAATAATGGGGCGGGTGGCTTTTCGGGCACCACCACGCTGCCCATGGCCAGCCAGCCCTACGCCCTCACCACGGCCGACGTGGACGGCGACGGCGACCCCGACCTGCTGGTGGGCAACGTGGCCGGCGGCTCGGTGAGCGTGCGCTTCAATGATGGGGCCGGCAACTTCACCGGCACCACCAACGTGCCCATGCCCGGCGGCCCCGGCAGCCTGGCCGTGGGCGACCTCGACGCCGACGGCGACCTCGACCTGGTGGCCACCAACATGTCGGCCAACACCGTGAACGTGCGCTTCAACGACGGGGCCGGCAACTTCACCGGCACTACCCAGGTGCCGGTGGGCACCCTGCCCGTGACCGTGATAACGGCGGACATTGATGGCGACGGCGACCTGGATATTCTGACCAACAACAACGACCTGGGTACGGTGAGCGTGCGCCTGAACAACGGGGCGGGCGTGTTTTCGGGCACCACCGACCTGCCGCTCAACAGCTATTCGTTCGGGCTGGTGGCCGCCGACCTCGACGGCGACGGCGACCTGGACCTGCTGACGGGCTCCGGCGTGGTCGGCAACACCGTGCAGGTGCACCTCAACAACGGCGCCGGTACCTTTGCCAGCCCCACCAGCGTGGTAACGGACTTCCGGACGCAGGGCATAGTAGCGGCCGACGTGGACGGTGATGGCGACCTCGACCTGCTGACGGCCAACACCCAAAACAGCAGCACGGTGAGCGTGCGCCTGAACAATGGCGCGGCCAGCTTCTCGGGCACCCTGAACGTGCCCACCGGCGACAACACGCTCGCCGTGGCGGCCGCCGACGTGGACGGCGACGGCGACCTCGACATCCTGGCGGCCAACACCTTTAGCAGCTCCGTGAGCGTGCGCTTCAACCAGAGCAGCCCCACCATCAGCGGCTTCACGCCGGCCAGCGGGCCGGTGGGCACCACCGTCACCGTCACCGGCACGGCCCTCACCGGGGCCACTGCGCTTACCCTGAACGGCGTGGCCGTGAGTGGCTTCACCGTGGTTGACGCGGCTACTATTCAGTTCAGCGTACCCGCCGGCGGCACCAGCGGCCCCATTGCCGTGACCACCCCGGGCGGCACGGCCACCAGCGCCACCAGCTTCACGGTGCTGCGCGACCTGGTGGTGAGCACCGGCACGCCCGCCGCGCCGGTGAGCATCGCGGCCGATACTTATCGCAACGTCACCATCACCGGCACCGGCGCGGCCGTGCTGGCCGCCGATGCTAACGTGGCCGGGGCGTTCGAAGTGCAGGCCGGGGGCTTCCTCAGCACCAATTGCCAAGCCGTCACCGGCCCGGGCAGCTTCGCGCTGGCGGCCGGGGCCACCCTAGCCATCTGCGATGCGAATGGACTGCGCGCCACCGGCAACAGCGGCCCGGTGCGCGTGGCAGGCACCCGCTCGTTCTCAACCGGGGCCAATTACGTATACAACGGTACCGCTGCCCAGGAAACCGGCAGCGGCCTGCCCGCCACCGTGCGCAGCCTCACCACGGTTAATAACAGCACCGTAACGCTAAGCCTCCCCGTAAACATCAGCCAAACGCTGACCATCGGCGCGGCCGGCAACCTCAACCTGGGCGGCCTGGCCCTGACGCTGCTCTCCGACGCCACCGGCACGGCCCTGGTGGTGAACGGCGGCGCCGGCGTGGTAACGGGCGGCACCGCCACCGTGCAGCGCTACCTCACGCCCACCAACCCCGGCCTGGGCTACCGCCACTACGCCTCGCCGGTGCGCGGCAACACCCTGGCCGACCTGCAGACCAGCACCTTCGCGCCGGTATTCAACCCCGCCTACAATACTTCGGCCACGCCAAATCTGGTGACGCCCTTCCCCACGGTGTTTGGCTACGACCAGGCGCGGGTGGCGGGCCCGGCCAGCACGTACAGCGGCTTCGATAAGGGTTGGTACTCGCCCGCCACCAGCCCCGGCACGCCCGCGGCCGTTGTGGTAGGGCAGGGCTACGCGGTCAATCTGGCCGGCACGGAAAAGGTGGACTTCACCGGCACGCTGAACACGGGCACGTATGCGGTGAGCCTGGCCCGCACCACCGGCCCCACGGCGGCCGGCGGCTGGGCCCTGGTGGGCAACCCCTACCCGGCCCCGATTGACTGGACGCGCATTGCGGCCAGCGACCGCGCGGGGCTCGATGCGGCGATGTACGTTTTCGAAAGCAGCAGCCAGTACGGCGGCGCCTACCGCGCCTACGTGAACGGCGTGGGCAGCGGCTCGCCGCTCATCGCCACGGCCCAGGGCTTCTGGGTGCAGGTGAGCAGCGGCCAGACCGCCGGCACGCTCACCTTCCGCGACGCGCACCGCCTCACCGACTACGCCACCCAGGTACCCATGCGCCGGGGAGCCGCCGATACCCGCCCCCAGCTGCAGCTGACGCTAACCGGCGCCGGCCTCACGGATGCCGTGTACCTCTACGCCGAAGCCGGCGCCACGGCCGCCGTAGATGCCTCGTTTGATGCCGTGAAAATGCCCAACCCGCACGGGCTGAACGTGGCCACGCTCCCGGCCACCGGCGCGGCGCTGGCCATCGATGGCCGGGCCGAGCTGAGCGCGGCCACTACCATTCCGCTGCAGGTGGGCGTGCCCGCGGCTGGGCGCTACACCTTTACGGCCGCCGCCCTGCAGCACCTGGCCCCCGGCGCCACGCTGGTGCTGGCAGATGCCCTGACCAACACCCGCACCGTGCTGGCGCCGGGCGCGAGCTACGCCTTCGCCACCACGGCCACCACGCTGCCGGGCCGCTTCTTCCTGAACCTGGTGTCGGCCGGCGCTCTGGGCACGGCCCCGGCTGGCGCGGCGCTGGCGGCCCAGGTGCTGCTGTACCCCAACCCCGCCCACGGCACGGCCACGCTGCAGGTGCCCGCCGGCCTGCGCACCGGCCCGGCCGCGCTGCTCAACAGCCTGGGTCAGACGGTGCGCACGCTGCCCCTGGCCGGCCCCAGCACCACCGTAGACCTGCGTGGCCTGGCCGCCGGCGTGTACACGCTGCGCCTGCCGGCCGCTACCGGCACCATTGCCCGGCGCCTGGTGGTGGAGTAGGCGAGTAGCGGCGCCAACAATGCAAAGCCCGGTTGTCGCCTTGCGGCAGCCGGGCTTTGCATTGTTGGCGCTGTAATGTTGCGGTGGCTACCCCGGCCGACCGCTACCTGCGCCATACCCCCGGCCACCACGGCCTCGTCGCCGAAACCTACCTGACGCCGCGCTGGGCCCTGCGCGCTCCGGCCGCCTACAGCCTCACCCGCCGGCTCGAAGTGTATGAGCGCGACGATACGTCGCAGGTCGTCATCGACTTTGTGGGCCTCGGCGCCGACCTTACGCCCCGCGTCGAAAAAAACCTGACCTTTCGGGTGGGCCTGAGCTACCGCGTAGCCATGCCTTAGGCTGCCGTTGCCGCCTGCTTTTGCTGGAAAAGCCCCGCGGCCACCGGTAGCCCCGCTGCCGGCTGGCTCCGTCGTGCCCTGCCGCCAAGCCTAAAGCTCTGACTGCCTAAAACTGACACCAAGCGCCACTTTGAGAAGAAGCCGGGCTTATACGCAGGTCTTAAATAAAAGTTAGGAAAAATGAAATAAATGTGAAGTTTTCGGCGAATGACTTGCTTTTCTGTGAAATAATGCTCAACTAGCCCCAGTGTTACCACGCTGCGGTAGTCGAACCGGGCTTCTAGTATGACAATGGCAAGGCGGTAAGCACGGCATTTCTCACTCTTTACCCTTTCACATTAGTACCATGAGCGAAAACTTACTCAGGAGAAATACCATCCAAGGGCCTCCGGGCGGTGGTGTCTCTCTCCCATCCACCGGGCTGGCGCGCACAAGCCGCTGGCTGGTAACCGCCGCTGTAGCCTTGCTCGGCATTGGGCAGGCCCAGGCGCAGGTACGGCTCTACACCTTCGGGCAATCCAGCGGCACCTACACGCCCATCACGGGCGGCACGGTGGCGGCCGTGAACGTGGTTGCCGCCGCCGACCCCTACCCGGGTCCGACGGACGACGTGGTGACGGCGGCGGCCACGATACCGTTTTCGTTTACCTTCAATGGGGTAGCCTACACGGCGGTCCGCATCAGCAGCAACGGCTTCCTGACTTTCGGCACCACGGCCCCAACTACCACCAACTACCTGCCGATTTCCTCAACCGGCGGGTATGCCGGGGCCGCCTCGGCCCTGGGCAGCGACCTGGCTGGCAACCACGTAGCCGGCAACCTGGGCGAAATTCGCTACGAAACGGTAGGCAGCAGCCCTAACCGCACCTTCGTGGTGCAGTGGAGCAACTTTGCCCGAGTGGACCCCACTACCTTTTTGTACGCCAACGACATCATTAACTTTCAGGTTCGGCTGAATGAGACGAGCAACACGATTGACTTCGTGTATAATGCGGCTGCCGTGGCGGCCGGGCTCACCACCAACCCCCAGGTGGGCCTGCGCGGCTCCACCAATGCCGACTACAACAACCGCAACTCCACCACGTCGTGGGCCAGCACTGTCGCCGGCACTGCCAACACGGCCGGGGTGTTTCTAACGAGTACGGTAAAGCCGGCCAGCGGCCTGACCTTCACCTACACGCCACCGGTGCCATGTACGGCCCCGCCCACGGCCGGCACGGCCGTGGCCACGCTGCCCAACGGCTGCGGCACGGTGTCGTCCACGCTGTCGCTGACGGGTTCGGCCGGCGGCTCGGGCGTTACCTACCAGTGGCAGCGCTCGACGACCGGCATCGGTGGACCCTATACCAATGCGCCGGGTACCAGCACCAACTTTACATATAGCGCCACGGGTATCACGACCGATACCTACTACCAGGCGGTGGTAACTTGCTCGGGGCAGTCGGCTACGTCTACGCCGGCCCTGGTTAGCGTGTATGCCGCCACGCCCGCGCCCTATGCCACGCTGCCCTACACCGAAGGCTTCGAGAGCTGGACGGGCCGCTGCGGCAATCTGGAAGTGCCCGGCACCAACTGGCGGGCCACCCCCATCACGGGCAACAACTCGTGGCGGCGCAACGACCAGGGCTTCACCACGGCCGGCTGGTCGTATCTGGTGAATGACCCCGCCCCGTACCAGACGCCCGCCAGCCAGGGCAGCTATTCGGCCCGCTTCCACACCTTTGGCTCGAACTCGGGTACTCAGGGCAGCCTCAGCCTGTATGCCGACCTGAGTGCGGCCGGCACCAAAACGCTGACCTTTGACTACATCAACCCCACCCGCGACAATACCGTGGAGCGCCTCGAAGTGCTGCTGAGCACCGATGGCGGAGCCACTTTCCCCACCACCCTGCTCACGCTCACCACGTCGTCGTCGTTTAGCGGGCAGTCGGTTACCTTCCCGGCCTCGTCGGCCACCAGCGTTATTCGCTTCCGGGCCACTTCCGACTTCGGCAGCGACGACATCGGCATCGACAACCTGCGGCTGGAAGTGACCCCCGCCTGTCCGGGCGTGGCCTTTGCGCCCACCACGGCCATCACCAGCAGCTCGGCTACCATCAACTTTGCAGCGGTGGGCAGTGCCACCAGCTACACGGTGAACTACAGCCCCGGCGGCACTTCCCAAACGGTGGGCAACGCCAACCCCGTCACCCTGACCGGCCTGGCGCCCTACACCACCTACACCGTCACCGTGACCACCACCTGCGGGGGCGGCCCGGGCGGCACCTCTACCACCAGCTTCCGCACGGCCATCGGCAACGATGACTGCGCCGGGGCCGTGGCCCTGACGCCCGGTGCCGCCGGCGACCCCTGCACCGGCAGCACCTACACCACCACCGGCGCCACTGCCTCGTCGCTCGTGACGTCGCCCTGCACCGGTGAGGCCGACGATGACGTGTGGTTTTCCTTCGTGGCCACCGGCGCGCGCCACTCCGTCACGGTTACGCCCACGTTCAACTTCGATGCCGCGCTGGAGCTGCGCTCGGGCGCCAGCTGCCCCGGCGCCAGCCTGCTGTGCCAGAATGCCAGCGCCAGCGGCGGCCCCACGGGCACTGAAACCATGGTGGCCACGGGCCTCACCACGGGCACCCGCTACTACGTGCGCGTGTACAATGCCCTGACGGGCGCGGGCAGCGCCGACTTCGACATCTGCGTGACCACGCCCGCTGACCTGCCCTGCGAGGAAGTGACCAACCTGACTACTACCAACATCACGGCCACCTCGGCCACGGTCACCTTCGACCCCTCGGGCGGCGCCCTCAACTACTCGGTGACGGCCACGCCCACCACCGGCGCCGCCGTGAGCACCACGGCCGCCGGCAGCCCGGTGAGCCTGACCGGCCTCACGCCCGGCACCAGCTACACGGTGCGCGTCGAAACCACCTGCCTCAACGGCGGCGCCTCGACGGCAGCCGTCACTACCTTCGCAACGGTGGCCGCCGTGAGCAACGACAACTGCGCCACCGCCACCAGCCTGACGCCGGGCGCCGCGGGCGCCGCCTGCGCCTCGCCCACCCTGGGAACCACCGTGAACTCGACGGCCTCGGCCCCGGCCGCCTGCGCCGGCGACGCCGACGATGACGTGTGGTATTCCTTCGTGGCTACCAGCACCGGCCATACCATCACGGTGGTGGGCGCCACCGGCTTCGATGCCGTAGCAGAGCTGCGCTCGGGCTCCTGCGCCGCCGGCACCAGCGTCACCTGCCGCGACAATACCGGCGATGGCGGTACCGAAACCATTGTGGCTTCGGGCCTGACGGTGGGCAGCACTTACTATGTGCGGGTACACGACTACTTCACGGGCGTGTACGGTGGCTTCACCATCTGCGTGACCACGCCCGCCACGCCCCCGGCCGCCCCGGCCAACGACAACTGCGCCACGGCTACCGTGCTGACCCCCGGCGCCGCGGGCGCCGCCTGCGGCACTCCCACCAACGGCACCACCGTGAACGCCACGCCGTCGGGCCAGGCCGCCTGCACGGGCACGGCCGATGACGACGTGTGGTATTCCTTCGTGGCCACGGCTACCAGCCACGTGGTAACGGTAGTGGGTGGCGCCGACTTTGATGCCGTAGTGAACCTGCGCTCGGGCACCTGCGCCGCCAGCACCAGCGTGGTCTGCCGCGATAACACCGGCCTGGCCGGCACCGAAACCCTGACCGCCACCGGCCTGACGGTGGGCAGCACTTACTACGTGCGGGTGTATGACTACGACAGCGGCTTCAGCGACACCTTCACCATCTGCATCACCACGCCGGGCGCCGCCCCGGCCAACGACGAGTGCGCCGGCGCCGTCAGCCTGACGCCCGGCGCCGTGGGCGCGGCCTGCGCCACGCCCACCAGCGGCACCACGGTATCGGCTACGGCTTCGGGCCCGGCCGTGTGCTCGACGGGGGCTACGGCTGATGACGACGTGTGGTACTCCTTCGTGGCCACGGCCACCAGCCACGTGGTAACGGTAACCAGCACCCTCGACATGGTGGTAGACCTGCGTACGGGCACCTGCGCCGCCAGCACCAATGTGGCTTGCCGCGATGAACTCTTCAGCGGAGCGGAAGTATTGACAGCTACTGGCCTGACCGTGGGCAATACCTACTTCGTGCGGGTGTATGACTACGACGCCGGCAACTACGGCGCCTTCACCATCTGCGTGACCACGCCGGGCGCCGCCCCGGCCAACGACAACTGCGCGGGGGCTGTCAGCCTCACGCCCGGCGCGGCCGGCGCGGGCTGCGTGGCCGCTACCAGCGGCACCACGGTATCGGCCACGGCTTCGGGAGCGGCAACGGCCTGCGGCGGCACCCCCGATGACGACGTGTGGTACTCCTTCGTGGCCACGGCCACCAGCCACACCGTCACGGTGGCCGGCGGCACCGGCTTCGATGCCGTGGTGGACCTGCGCTCGGGCACCTGCGCCGCCAGCACCAACCTCGACTGCGCCGATAACACTTTCGGCGGGGACACTGAAAACCTGCTGGCCACTGGCCTGACGGTGGGCAGCACGTACTACGTGCGGGTGTACGATTGGTCTTCGGGCGCTAGCGGCACCTTCACCATCTGCGTAACCACCCCCGGCACGCCGCCCGCCAACGACAACTGCAGCGGCGCCACTGCCCTGACGGTGCAAGCCGGCAGCTGCACCACGCCCACCAGCGGCACCAACGTGGATGCTACCGACTCGGGTGTGGCCGACCCGGCTTGCTCCAGCTACCTCGGCGGCGACGTGTGGTATAGGTTCGTAGTGCCCGCCGGCGGGGCCGTAACGGTAGAAACCGGCCAGGGTAGCGGCACCAGCGTTTCCGATACCGGCCTGGCCCTCTACACCGGCACCTGTGCCAGCCTCACCGAAATTGCCTGCGACGACGATGCCGGCACCGGCGCATTCTCGCTCATCACGGCCACGGGCCTCACGCCCGGCGCCACGGTGTACGCCCGCGTATTTGCGTACGACAATGCCGAAATTGGCACCTTCACCATTTGCGTGAGCACGCCCGGCGACCTGATAGTGAGCACCGCGCAATCGGGCAGCGGCACCTACAACAACGTGACCGTGCAGAACGGTGGCGTGCTGAGCATGAACGGCAACCTGACCGTGACCGGCACCGTGACGGTGCAGAGCGGCGGCACCCTGAACACGAACTGCACCAACACCATCCTCGGCCCCGCCAACTTTGTGCTGGCAGCCGGCGGCACCCTGGAAGTGTGCAGCCCCATTGGGCTGGTAGCGGGCAGCACCACCGGCTTCCTGCGCACCACCGGCACCCGCAGCTTCTCCAACGACGCCAACTACGTGTACGACGGTACCCAGGCCCAGGTAACCGGCGCGGCCCTGCCCGCCCGCGTCCGCAACCTGACGGTAAACAACATCTTCGGCCTGACCTTGTCGCAGGCCCTGAGCGTGGCTCAGGTGGCCCGCCTGCAAAGCGGCAGCCTCGCCACCGGTGGCAACACCTTTACCCTGCTATCGGATGCCAGCGGCACCGCCCTGGTCGATAACAGCGGCGGCGGCAGCGTCACCGGCGCCGGCACCATGCAGCGCGCCATTACGGGCGGCGTGAGCGGCCCGGCGTATCGCCACTTCTCGGCCCCGGTGAGCAACACCACCGTGAACGACCTGAACACGACCGGCTTCGCCCCCGTGGTGAACCCGAACTACAACTCGGCCGCCGAGCCCAACAACGTGACGCCGTTTCCCACCGTGTTTGGCTACGACGAAAGCCGCATTGCCACGGTCACCTCGACCTACGGGGCCTTCGACAAGGGCTGGTTCTCGCCCGCCAACCTGGCAACGGCCATGACGCCCACCCGCGGCTACACCGTGAACGCGCCCGTCACCGCCACGCCCATCGACTTCGTGGGTACCTTCAACAACGCGGCCCAGGCCTCGGGCGCCCTTTCGCGCGGCACCGACCCGCAGGCTGGCTACCACCTGCTCGGTAACCCCTACCCGTCGCCCATCGACTGGAACACCGTCGGCGCCGCCCAGCGCCCCGGCGTGGATGCCACCATGTACGTGTACCAGAGCACGGGCCAGTACACCGGCAACTTCCGCACCTACACCAACGGCGTGGGCAGCGGCTCGCCGCTGATTGATGCCGGCTCGGGCTACTTTGTGCACGTGAGCGCCGCCGGCACCCCTGGCGCCGTGAACCTGACCAACGCCAACCGCATCACCACCTGGGGCCCGCAGCCGGCCTTCGGCCGTGGCACTGCCGACACCCGTCCGCAGCTGCAGCTGCAGGTAGCCGGCACCACCGGCCTCGCCGACCTGGCCTACGTCTACTTCGAGAACGGCGCCACGGCCGACGTGGATGCCGAGTACGACGGCGTGAAGCTGCCCAACACCACGGGCTTCAACCTGGCCTCGCTGGCTGGCGGCGAAGCGCTGGCCATCAACGGCCTGCCCAGCCTGGCCGGCACCCGCGAAACCGTGGTGCCGCTCACGCTGGCCACGCCGGCGGCCGGCACCTACACCTTCACGGTGGCGGGCCTGACCAACTTCGGCACCACCACGGTGTACCTGCGCGACAACCTCACCGGCGCGCAGCAGCAGCTGACGGCCGGCGGCACCTACCGCTTCGCGCTGAGCACGGCCATGGCGGCGCAGCGGCGCTTCGCGCTGGCCTTCCGCCCGGCCGGCGCGCTGGCTACGGCCCCGGCTTTCGAGGCCGGGCTGGTGAGCGTGTATCCGAACCCGGCGCACGGCAAGTTCACGGTGCAGCTGCCGCCGGTGGCGGGCCAGCGCGAGGTGAAAGCCTCCCTGCTGAACGTGCTGGGCCAGACCGTGACCACCCGCACCATCGCCCTGACGGCGGCCGGCGCCTCGGCCGAGTTCGAGACGGCGGCCCTGGCCAAGGGCGTGTACATGCTGCGCCTCACGGCCGGCGCGCACACCGTCACGCAGCGCGTGGTGGTGGAATAAGCCTTCAGGTTTAGGTTTGTGAAGAGGCCCGGTGCAGTCGCACCGGGCCTCTTTTTGTTTGGCGCAGGCCGAACGACGCTCATTGCCGTCGCCAATAACCTCGCAGGGAACCAATACTTTTGTAAACTGCCTTTGAGGCTACCCATCCCGCCTTCCCTTTGCCTGATGATGACACCCCTTACTTCCTGGCTCAACCATAAGCTCGCCTTACTGACAGTGCTGTTGCTGGCCGCCGGCCCCGCGCTGGCCCAGGCGCCGCCCGCCGCCCGCCCCGCCCCCTCGCGGGCCGCCGCCGAGCTAGCCGAAGACGGCACCCCGTTCCTCATTCGGTTGCCGGCCGCCAGCCAGCCGCCGGCGGGCGAGCGGCAGCGCGTGCTGCGGGAGCAGCTGGCGCTGGGCGCGGGCGAGGAGCTGCGCCTGCTGCGCCACGAAACCGACCCGCTGGGCTTCTCGCACGAGCGGTTTCAGCAATACTATAAGGGGGTGAAGGTGGAGCACGGGCAATTCAGCACGCACGAGCGCAACGGGCGCATTGAGCTGCTGAGCGGAGAGCTGAAGCGCCCGGCCGCGGGCCTGCGCGTGCGGCCGGCGCTGAGCGAGGCGGTGGCCCTGCAGCGGGCGCTGGCCATCGTGGGCGCCCGCCGCTACAAGTGGCAGGATGCCGCCGAGGAAGCCGGCCTGCGCGCCCGCACCGGCAACCCCCGCGCCAGCTACCAGCCCAAGGGCGAGTTGGTGCTGGTGGGCGACTTCCGCCAGCCGGCCGCCGGCCGCGCCCTGCGCCTGGCCTGGAAGTTCGACGTGTACGCCCAGGCGCCCATTAGCCGCGACCTGCTGTACGTGGACGCCGCCAGCGGCGAGCTGCTGCTGCGCGATGCCATCATCAAGCACCTCGATGCGCCGGGCACGCTGGCTACGAAGTACCTGGGCACCCGCACCAGCACTACGGAGGCCTTTGCCGGCGGCTACCGGCTGCGCGAAACCACGCGCGGCAAGGGCGTGACCACCCTCAACGCCAAGCGCAGCACCAACCTGGCGGCGGCCGTGGATTTTGTGGACCAGGACAACAACTGGACGGCCGCTGAATACGACAACGCGGCCATGGACAACGTGGCCTTCGACGCGCACATCGGGGCGCAGGCCACGCAGGACTACTGGGTGACGCAGCACGGCCGCGACTCGTATGACGACAAGGGGACGGTGCTGTTGAGCTACGTGCACTACGACGCCAACCTGGCCAACGCCATGTGGGACGGCGCCGAGATGCTCTACGGCGACGGCGGCGGCATCTTCCGGCCGCTGACGGCCGTCGACATCTGCGGGCACGAGATTGGGCACGCCGTGTGCGGCGCCACGGCCGGGCTGATTTACAGCAACGAGTCGGGCGCGCTGAACGAGGGCTTCTCCGACATCTGGGGGGCCTGCGTGGAGCACCACCTCGACCCCACGAAGCAGACCTGGAAAATTGGCGAGGACATCAGCTTTGGCGGCGGGGCCTTGCGCACCATGAGCAACCCCAACGCCGAAAGCAACCCCGATACCTACCTCGGCACGCACTGGTACACCGGCCCCGGCGACAACGGCGGGGTGCACCACAACTCGGGCGTGCTCAACTTCTGGTTTTACCTGCTGAGCCAGGGCGGCAGCGGCAGCAACGACTTTGGCACCGCCTACGCCGTGCCGGGCATCGGCATTACGAAGGCGGCGCATGTGGCTTACCGCGCCGAGCGGCTGTACCTCGGGCCCTCGTCGAACTACGCGGCGGCGAGCAAGGCCACGCTGCAGGCGGCGCTCGATTTGTTCGGCTTCGGCTCGGGGGAGGTGGCGGCGGTGGCGCAGGCCTGGCGGGCGGTGGGCCTGGGGCAAGCGGCGCCCACCATCGGCGGGCTGGCGCCGGGTAGCGGGGCGGTGGGCACGGTGGTGCTCATCACGGGTACCAACCTGAGCAGCGCCACCCAGGTGACCTTTAATGGCGTGCCGGCGGCGGCGGGCACGTTGGTGTCGGCCACGCAGCTGAGCGTGGTGGTGCAGGCCGGCGCCACCACTGGGCCGGTGACCGTGACTACGCCTGGCGGCGCGGCCAGCAGCCCCGGCGTGTTCACGGTGACGGGCACCGGGCCGGCGCCCACCATCAGCAGCTACGCCCCGGCGGCGGGGCAGCGCACCGGGGCCACGGTGGTCATCACGGGCACCAACCTGGCGGCCACCAGCGCCGTGACCATCGGCGGGGTGGGGGCCAGCTTCGTCATCAACAGCCCTACCCAGCTCACCCTGACCGTGCCGGCCACGGCCCCCGGCGGGCCCTTGCGCGTGCTCACGCCGGGCGGCGCGGCGGCGGCGCCGTTTGCGGTGCTGCCGTACCTGAGCGGCTTCGCCCCGGCCAGCGGGGCCGTGGGTGCGGTGGTGACCTTGGCGGGCACCAGCCTGGCGAACGTGCTAAGCGTGAAGTTTGGCGCGCAGTACGCTACGTTTACCAACAACACGGCCACCAGCCTGACGGCCACGGTGCCGGTGGGCGCCGTGACGGCGCCCATCACGGTGCGGACGGCCGTGGCGACGGCTACCAGCCTGACGGATTTCGTGGTGAACCCCTCGCTCACCATCAGCAGCTTTGCGCCGGCGGGCGGAGCGGTGGGCGCCCGCGTGACGGTGCGCGGCGCGGGCTTCACGGGGGCCACGGCATTCACGTTCAACGGCGTGGCGGCGGCCTTTACGGTGGCCAGCGACACCGAAATCTGGGCTACGGTGCCGGCCGGGGCCAGCACCGGGCGCCTGCGCGTGACGGCCCCGCTGGGCCCGGGCACCAGCGGCAGCGACTTCGTGGTGTTTGTGCCGGGCGCGCCGCTCATCAGCAGCTTTGTGCCGGCCTACGGCACCGTGGGGCGCGTGGTGACGCTGACGGGCAGCAACTTCACGGGTAGCACCGAGGTGCGCTTCAATGGCGTGCCGGCGGTTTCCTTTAGCGTGGCCTCGGGCAGCAGCCTCACGGCCACGGTGCCGGCGGGCGCCAGCACCGGGCCCATCAGCGTGCGCAACGCGGCGGGCACGGGGCAGAGCCTGACCGACTTCCGGGTGGTGCCGGTGCCGCCCAACGACCTGTGCACGGCCCCCAACCTGCCGGTGCTGGCCTGCGGCGTACCCCTCGACGGCAGCACGCTCGGGGCCTCGCGCACCGGCGACCCCAGCGGCACCTGCACCGAGAGCATCGACGCGGCGGGCGGCGTGTTTTACCGCTTCGTGGGCACCGGCAACCAGGTCAGCATCAACACCTGCGGCACGGGGCCGAAGTACGACGGCAAGCTGTTCGTGTTTACGGGCACCTGCGGCAGCTACCAGTGCGTGGGCGGCGACGACGACGGCTGCGGCGGCTTCAGCACGGGCGCGGTGGTCACCTTTGCTTCGACGGCGGGCACGAACTACCTGGTGTACGTGGCCGGCTGGAGCGACAAGGAGGGCGACTTCACCATTGAGGCGGTGTGCACGGTGCCGCCGGTCATCCTGAGCTTCGCGCCGGGCAGCGGACCGGTGGGCACGGCCGTGACCCTGCGCGGGCAGGGCCTCGCGGGCACTACCGAAGTCACCTTCAACGGCACGGTGGCCCCGGCCTTCACCGTCACGTCCGACTCGACGCTGACCGTGACCGTGCCCGCCGGCGCCAGCACCGGCCTCGTGCGCCTGAGCACCCCGGTGGGCGCGGCCGTGAGCAGCACGCCTTATACAGTGACGGCCCCCGACCTGACGGTGAGCACGCCGCTGCAATTGCCGGGCGGCACGTTTAACCACGTGACCATCCTGAGCGGCGGCAACCTCGACCTGCGCGCCCCCCTGGTGGTGGAGGGCGTGCTGCGCGTGGCCGATGGCGGACGGCTAAGCCTGGGCTGCCAGCCCATCACCGGCCCCGGCAGCTTCGTGGTCGAAGCCGGCGGCGGCATCATTGGCATCTGCGACGCGGCGGGCCTCACCATGGCCGGCAACGCCGGGGCCGTGCGCGTGGCAGGCCTGCGCACCTATAGCGACGACGCCACCTACCACTACGTCACCGATGGCGTGGCCGACCAGGTCACCGGCCCCGGTTTGCCGGCGCGGGTGCGCCAGCTCATCACCGGCTCCGACGGGCCGCGCATCCTGCTCAGCCAGCCGCTGGCCGTGCGGCAGGTGCTGCGCCTCGCCTCCGACCTGCACACCAACGGCCACGCCCTGACCCTGCTCTCCGACTCGGCCGGCACGGCCCTGGTGGTGAACACCGGCGGCGTGCTGCAGGGCGCGGCCACCGTGCAGCGCTGGATAAGACCCAGCGCCAACGCCGGCCCGGGCTACCGCCACTACGCCTCGCCCGTGGGGGGCGCCACCGTGGCCAGCCTTGCCACGCCGGGCTTTGTGCCGGTGGTGAATGCGGCGTATAACGCGGCGACGGTGCCGGGCCTCATCACGCCCTTCCCCACGGTGTTTGGCTACGACGAAAGCCGCCTCGCCACCTCGCCCGCCACTAGCCTGTCGGCCTTTGATAAGGGCTGGACCTCGCCCGCTGCGGTGGGGGAGGGGCTGACCGTCGGGCGCGGCTACACCGTGCACCTCGCGCCCCCGGCCAAGGTGGCCCTCACCGGCCCGCTGCACAACGGCGACTACACCCTTACGCTGCCACGCAGCGCCGGGCCGCTGGCCGCCGAGGCGGGCTGGCACCTGCTGGGCAACCCCTACCCGGCGCCCCTCGACTGGAGCCTGGTGGCCCCGGCCGACCGCGCCGGGCTCGACGCCAGCATCTACGTCTTCGAGAGCAGCGGGCCCTACACGGGCACCTTCCGCAGCTACCTCAACGGCATCGGCGGCGGCTCGCCGCTGGTGGCCTCGGGGCAGGGCTTCTGGGTGCGGGTGAGCGCGGGGCAACCTGCCGCCAGCCTCACCTTCCGCAACAGCCAGCGCCGTACCACCTTCGCCGACCAGGCTACGTTCCGCCGCCCGGCGGCCGACCTGCGGCCGCAGCTGCACCTGACGGTGCGCGGCGCGGGCACCCATGACGACACCTTCCTCTACGCCGAGGCCGGGGCCACCCTGGCCGCCGAGCCGGCCTTCGATGCCACCAAGCTGCCCAACCCCAGCGGCCTCAACCTGGCCTCGCTGGCCGGCGGGCAGGCGCTGGCTATTCAGGGCCTGCCGCTGGCGCTGGGGGCCGAAACGGTGATTCCGCTGACGCTGGCCGTGCCGGCGGCGGGCAGCTACACCTTCGAGGTGGCGGGGCTGGCCAACTTCGGCGCCACGCGGGTGTACCTGCGCGATGCCGCCACCGGCGCGCAGCAGCTGCTGACGCCCGGCGCCACCTACGCCTGCACCGTGCCCCTGGCGGGGGCGGGCCGCGCCCGCTTTGCGCTGGTGCTGGCCCCGGCGGGCGCGCTGGCCACGGCGGTAAGCCCGGCGGCCGGGGCGGGGCAGGTGTTCCCCAACCCCAGCACGGGCCGCTTCACGGTGCGGCGGCCAGCGGCGGCCGCGGCGGGCCCCCTGCGGGCCGAGCTGCTCAATGGGCTGGGGCAGGTGGTGCTGACGGCCACCATCGACGGTCCGGCGGCCGAGCTCGACGCCCGGCCGCTGGCCCGGGGCGTGTACGTGCTGCGCCTGACGGGCGAGGCGGGCACCCACACGCTGCGCGTGGTGCTGGAGTAGCGCCCCCCGGCCGCGAACTCCCTTGGGATTCGCGGCCGGGGGCCTCTTTGGCTTCGGCTGCTGCCCGGGGCTGGCGTCCCGGCGCCCGGGGCCGCGTATCTTTGCGGAATGCCCTGAGTCAGGGTGTTAGCAAAAGCGACGATAATGACGACTCTTTACGAATGGAAGCGCCCGGTGCTGGCGGCCATGCTGGGGCTGGGCCCCACACTGGCCCTGGCCCAGGGAATGGCCATAACCAGCATGGCGCCCGCGCCCAATACTCCGGCCATGCCCCCCACCAGTAGCCTCACCATTGGCCTGACGCAGGCGCCCACGGCGGCCTCGGCTTCGGAGCTGCGGGTGTATAGCGCACAACGGGGCGGGCAGCGGGCCCGGGGCGCCACGCCGGCCGTGGTGAGCGGCAATACCCTGGTCTTTACGCCCACGGCCTACCCCTACGTGGCTGGCGAAACGGTGCGCTATACCGTTACGCGGGCCGTGGCCGGCGCGGGCGGCTCGCTGCCAGCCCCGCTGGTGGCGCAGTTTACGGTGGCCACGGGCGGCCCGGGGCGCGGGCGCTTCGTGGCGGCCAGCGGGCCGCTGGCCGGCGGCATCACGGGGCTGAACCCGGTGGTGGGCGACCTCGACAACGACGGCGACCAGGACGTGGTGATTGGGCATTCGAACCGCAGCCAGGTGACCGTGCTGCGCAACGACGGCACCGGCACCTTCGTGGCCGACCCCGACCTGCCCCTGGGCAGCTCGTACCAGCACCTGGCCCTGGCCGACGTGGACCAGGACGGCGACCTCGACCTGCTGACCACCGGCAGCGGCAACGGGGTAGCCGTGCGCGTGAACAACGGCACGGGCACCTTCACGGGCTCCCAACTGGTGACGGTGGGGGCGGGCGTGACGTTTGTGGCCGTGGGCGACGTGGACGGCGACGGCGCCCTCGACATGGTGACGGCCAATGCCAACGCGTTTCCGGCCCCCGGCTCGGTGAGCGTGCGCTTCAACGACCGGGCGGGCAACTTCAGCGGCCGCTACGACCTGCCCATCGGCACCGGCGCGCAGAGCGTGGCCCTGGGCGACGTGGACCGCGACGGCGACCTCGACATTGCCGTGCCCGACCCCATGGCCCGCACCGTGATTGTGTTCTTCAACAACGGCTTCGGCGTGTTCCCCACCAGCACCACGGTGCCCGTGGGGCCCTACCCGGTGAGCGTGGCCCTGGCCGACCTCGACGGCGACCTCGACCTCGACCTGGCCGTGCTCAACGACAACAACTCCAGCGTGAGCGTGCGCCTCAACAACGGCGTGGGCACCTTCAGCGGCACCCTGGACGTGGGGGCGGGCGGCGGCGTGCGCCTGGCCGTGGGCGACGTGGATGCCGACGGCGACCTCGACCTGCTGGCGCAGTCGCCCTACGTGCCCGGCATGATAGGCCTGTCGCTGAACAACGGCGACGCCACCTTCGCCTGGGGCGGGATGGTGACCGTGGGCGACGGCCCCCAGGGCCTGGCCCTGGCCGACGTGGACAACGACGGCGACCTCGACCTGCTGACGCCCGGCCGCGCCGGCCTGAGCGTGGGCCTGAACTCGGCCCCGCTGCCCACCGCCCCCGGCACCGCCCCGGCGGCCCTGCGCCTGGCTCCCAACCCCGCCAGCGGGGCCGCCACACTCAGCGGAGCGGCCCCGCTGGCGGCCGTGCAGGTGCTCGATGCCCTGGGCCGCCCGGTGCTGGCCACCCGCACCGATGCCAGCGGCACGGCGCTGCTGGCGCTGCCGGCCGGGCTGGCGCCGGGCCTCTACGTGGTGCGCTGCGCCGGGCAGGTGCGCCGGCTGGTGCGCGAGTAGGCGGCGGCCCCCCGCCCCGATGGCCCGGCTCCCGCCTTGGTGGGGGCCGGGCTTTTTGTTGGCCCCGCGCCGGGTGGCCGGGCCGGCGCATCCGTGCCAGCACCGATGCCACCCCCGTAAAAATACCTGTTTAGCAAATCGGGTGTTTTTACGCTACCGCCGCTCAAAACGGCATTTTACTTTTGTTGTGCTGCCCCGGGTGGGGTGGTATCGGCCTCACGGGGCCGGTGTTAGCTCCCATTGGCGGTATGCACAGCGTAGGTAGTTCGGTAAGCAGTGGCCCTGGCGCGGGGCGGGGTGGGCCGCGGCCGCGGCTCCGTGGCCGTGGTTGCCGGGGCGGTGATGTGGTCGCTGGCAGCGGCGGCAAGGTCGCTGGAAGCGGCTTCGGGGTCGCTAGAAGCGGTTTCGGGGTCGCTGGAAGCGGCTGCAAGGTCGCTGGACACGGCTTCGAGGTCGCTGGAAGCGGCTTCGGGGTCGCTGGAAGCGGCTTCGAGGTCG
Source organism: Hymenobacter aranciens (assembly GCF_030580865.1). Classification (GTDB taxonomy): domain Bacteria; phylum Bacteroidota; class Bacteroidia; order Cytophagales; family Hymenobacteraceae; genus Hymenobacter; species Hymenobacter aranciens. The sequence continues at coordinate 387,042 of NZ_JAUQSY010000001.1, forward strand.
CTGGAAGCGGCTTCGGGGTCGCTGGAAGCGGCTTCAAGGTCGCTGGAAACGGCTTCGGGGTCGCTTGAAGCGGCTTCAAGGTCGCTGGAAGCGGCTTGCCGGGCGCCCCGAGCTCTCACCGGGGCTACCAAAAAGCCGTGGCGCGGCGCCGGGGCGCGGTATGGTGGCGAAGAAACCGGGTGCCTCACGACTGTATTGTCTTCTCTCTCATGGTTTCTTCTTTTCATTCATCATCTCATGGCAGACCGTCTTCTTCTTACGTTTTTCGAGAACGTTCCCAAACCCCGCATCGGCCCCCTGGCCCAAAACTGCATCGATACCCTCATTACCAGTCCCTTTTTGCCCAACCGCGAGGCGCTGATGATGGAGGTGAAAGAGAGGCTCAGCATCTACCTGCCGCTGGCGGCCCTCACGCGGCGCACCGAAGTGCAGACCATTCAGTTCAACAACGCCCGGCAGGCCCTGAACAACAGCCTGACGGCCGTGGCCAAGTACGCCAACGACCTGGTGCCCGACAACGAGGAGGCCCTGCTGAGCACGGGCCTGCCGCTGGCCAAGCTGCCCGAAAAGCACACCACCCTGCTGCCGCCGGCCGAGTTTAGCCTGCACGATGGCACGGCCCCCGACACCCTTTGCGCCAAAGTGAAGCGCACGAAGCACTCGGCGGCCACCGAAATCCGCTACACCGACGACCCCAGCCTGCCCTGGTACCTGTGGCTGGCCGTCACCACCACCCGCGCCAAGGCCACGCTGCGCGGCTTCAGGAAGAAAACCGAGGTGTTTATGATGTGCCGCGCCGTGGGCGGCGACACCGACGACCAGCCGTTCTCGGCCGTGGTCAGCCGGGTGGTGCAGTAGGGGCGGGGCGGCGGAGCGGGGCCGCCGCGCCCCGCCGCCTGGCCCCGGGTGGTGGGCGGCGCGGCCCCGCCCCGTGCCAAAATCAAGAGCCTCCGGTGCAAACCGGGGGCTTTTGTTGTGAACTATCCAGCCGGTAGTAAAAAATCAAAGCGAAATCACGCAAAAACGACCGGCTTAGTAGCAATAATCCCAATAACCTCTTACCTTGTGCCCGCCGTCGAGGTAGCAGCGCCAGTTACACCTGGTTAGGAGCACCCTGAGCGGACATTTTCCCACCATATTCCTTTTTCAGCAACTCTTTTTATGAAAAGACTCTTACCCTTCGGGAACACCAGCCAGCTGCCTGCGGGCAGCGGTTCCCGCCCCTCCGCCCTGGGCGGCAGCCAGCGCTGGTTGCTGGCCGCCGCCGCGAGCCTGCTGGGGCTGGGCGCGGCCCAGGCCCAGACGCTGAACTTCCGCTCGAACAACGTGCAGAACGTAGCCGGCACCTACACCGACCTGGGCGCGAGCGGCACGGCCATCACGATGGCCAGCAGCGACGACGCCAACTCCAGCGCGCAGAACATCGGCTTTGTGTTTAATTACAACGGCACGGCCTTCAGCCAGTTTGTGATGAGCACCAACGGCCTGGTGCGCCTGGGCGCCACGGCCCCGTCGTCGGCGGCCCTGTACCCCACCTACGCGCAGGATGCCCTCACGGGCAGCCCCGTGACCAGCGCCACCGACACCAACCTGCTGCTGCCCTTCAACGTGGACCTGGAGGCCGGCACCGGCACGCCCGCGTATAGCGTGCTCACCACCGGTACCTCGCCCAACCAGGTGTGCACCATTCAGTGGAAGAACGTGTCGGACAAGGCCAAGTCCGCTTCTTCCACGGTGGCGACGGCTATTCCGAAACTCTACAGCAACATGAGCTTCCAGGTGAAGCTCTACGAAGGCACCAACAACGTGGAGTTTGTGTACGACGCGCCCACGCTCAACACCACCAACGCCAACTTCAAGGCGGCCGTGGTGGGCATCAAGGGCTCGGGCAGTGCCGTCAACCAGGTAATCCTGGGCACCAAGGGCTCGACGCAGCCCGCTTCGGCCACCACCTTCCTCAACGCCAACTACACCGGCAACGGCTTCAACTTCCGCAACAACAACGGGGCGGCGCTCATCGATGCCGGCCGCACGTTCCGCTTCCAGGCCGCGCAGGCGGTGGATGCGGCGGTGCTGGCCATTTACAACAAGGGCAAGCTGCCCATCGGGCCGGCCACGCCCGATACCATCCGGGCCTACATCCAGAACCAGGGCACGAGCCAGTTCTCGGGCCAGCAAATCACGCTTACGGTGCGCGATGCCAGCAACGCCACGGTATTCACCACCACCCGCACGGTGGCGGCCTACCTGGCCGGCGCAGGCGGCGTGGTCACGTTTGCGCCCTGGACGCCCACGGCCGCCGGCACCTACACGGCTACCGTGACCGTGCCCGCCGACGGCATCGCCGGCAACAACAGCCTGGTGGAAACCATCGAGGCCAACGCTACCGGCCTGTTTGGCTACGTGCCCTCCACGGTGAACACGGCCACGCTGGCCAGCATCGGCAATCCGACCGTTCCTGTCACGTTCGCCTCCCGCTTCGTGACCAATACTGCCCGCACCGTCACCGGGGTCAACATGTATGTGACGGCCGCCGGCACCGTAACGGCGCAGCTGTTTGACGCGGCCGGCAACGTGCTGGCCAGCTCGGCGGCTACGGCGTCGGCCGTGGGCTACCGCACGTTCACCTTCCCCACGCCGGTGGTTATCGGCGCGGGCTACTTCCTGGTGGGCGGCCTCATCACGGCCAACACGCGCATCGGCTTCATGCCCGAAACGCCCACCCGCACCAATACCTTCTATCAAATCACGGCCGGCCCGGTGCTGAACGACCTGTCGGCAAATGGCTTTGGCCGCGCCTACATTGAGGCCCAGACCAGCGCGCCGCCCGCCTGCGCCCCGCCCACCGGGCTGACCGTGGGCAGCGTCACGAACACCGGCGCCACGCTGAGCTTCAGCAACTCGGGCTCGGCCACCAGCTACACCGTTACCTACACGCCCACCGGCGGCACCGCCACCACCCTGAACCCCAACCCCACCGGCACGCCCGTGGTGCTGAGCGGCCTCACGCCGGGCACTGCCTACACCGTATCGGTGACGTCGAACTGCTCGGGCAGCACCACCAGCACCTCGGTCACGGGCAGCTTCACCACGCTCTTCAGCAACGAAGCCGCCCTCGATGTGCTGTACACCCAGGGCCAGCTGCCCATTCCCTTCGGCGCGCCCCACGTGGTGCGGGCCGTGGTGCGCAACGCCGGCCAGAACACCCTCACCAACTTCCCAGTGACGCTGACCGTGAGCGGGGCCAACACCTTCAGCAACGTGCAGACCATTGCCTCGCTGGCGCCCGGCGCCAGCGCCACCGTCACGTTTGCGGGCTACACGCCCACGGCTACCGGCACCAACACCGTGGCCGTGACCATCAGCGACGATAACCCGGCCAACAACACCCGCAGCCAGCCCCAGGTGGTGAGCAGCACCACCTTCGGCTACGCCACCACGGGCGCCGGCATTGCGAGCAGCGTGGGCTACAACGCCGGCACCGGCCTGCTGCTGAACCGCTACACCACTTCCGCGCCGCGCGTGGTGACCGCCGTGAACGTGTTCCTGGCCACGGCCGCCGCCACCGCCGGCAAAACCGTGCGCGCCGTGGTAGTGGATGCCAGCGGCACCATCATCGGCTCGTCGGCCGACTACGTGATTCTGGCCGCCGACCTGGGCACGCTGAAAAGCTTCACCATTCCGGGCACGGTGATAGTGCCGGCCGGCGCCTTCTTCGTGGGCCTGGGCCAAACCACCCTCACGGGCTCGGGCTACTTCCCGGTGGGCACGCAGGACGAGCTGCCCACCCGGAGCGGCGCCTACTACACCGCCCCGCTGGCTGGTGGCAGTGCCCCCGGCGATGCCGCTTCCTCTAACCTGGGCCGCTTCTACATCGAGGCCGTGACGGCCGACCTGCCCGCCTGCGGCCCCGTAACCAACCTGGCCACGAGCAGCGTAACCGGCACCAGCGCCAACGTGACCTTCACGCCGGGCAATGCCAACACCAGCTACACCCTCACCTACACGCCCGCCGGCGGCAGCGCCCTCACGGCCACCGGCACGGCTTCGCCCATCAGCCTCACGGGCCTCACGCCCGGCACCACCTACAGCCTGTCGCTGGTGGCCAGCTGCTCGGGCTCGCCCACCACGGCCGTCACCGGCACGCTCTACACCGTGCCCACCAACGACCAGTGCGCCGGCGCCATCGCCGTGGCCTGCGGCGGCACCACCACCGGCACCACCCTCGGCAGCACCAGCACCAACGACCCCTCGGGCACCCACGCGGGCGGCACCATCTTCGCGGCCGCGGGCGGCGTGTGGTATAGCTTCGCGGGCACCGGCGACCGCGTGACGATGAGCCTGTGCTCCTCGGCCAACACCTCGTTCGACTCGCAGCTGTTCGTGTTTAGCGGCAGCTGCGGCAGCCTCACCGACGTGGCCGCCGACGACGACGGCTGCTCGGTGGGCGGCCTCTCGACGGTGACCTTCCTGAGCACCAGCGGCACCACGTACTATGCCTACGTCACGGGCTTCGTGAACGGCGGCGTGCCCTCGCGCAGCGCCTTCACCCTCAGCACCACCTGCACCTCGCCCGACCTGCTCGTGAGCACGGCCCAGGTAGTGAGCGGCACCTACCGCAACGTCACCATTGCCGGCCCCAACGGCGCGGCCGTGCTCACCGACAACCTGACCGTGACCGGCACCATGACGGTGCAGAGCGGCGGCACGCTCACCACCAGCCCCACCTTCTTCGTGCAGGGCCCCGGTAGCTTCGTGCTGCAGGCCGGCGGCACCATCATCGAGCCCAACGCGGCCGGCATCGTCAACGACGGCAACGGCGGCTTCGACCTTAGCGGCACGCTCACGCTGAGCCCCGACGCCAACTTCGTCTTCAACGCCTCCACGGCGCAGGTAACCGGCGCGCTCCTGCCCGCCCGCGTCCGCAACCTGACGGTAAACAACTCGGCCACCCCGCTCAACCGCACCCTCACGCTCAGCAACAGCCTGAGCGTGGCCCAGCTCGTGCGCCTGCAAAGCGGCAACCTCGTGCTCAACGGCCGCTCGCTGGTGCTGCTGTCGGCAGCCAGCGGCACGGCCCTCATCGACAACACCGGCGGCACCGTGAACGGCGCCACCGGCCAGATGCAGCGCGCCATCACCAGCGCGTTCACGAGCGTGGGCTACCGCCACTTCTCGTCGCCGGTAAGCGGCAGCCGCATCGACACCCTGAGCACGGGCGGCGCCATCCCGGTGGTGAACCCGGCCTACAACTCGGCGGCCCAGCCGGGCCTCATCACGCCCTTCCCCACGGTGTACGGCTACGATGAGGCGCGCATTGCCAGCACCACCAACAACTTCTCCGATTTCAACAAGGGCTGGTTCTCGCCCAACGGCGGCAGCGATGCCATGGTGGTAGGCAAAGGCTACACCGTGCAGGCGGCGGCCACGCCCACGCCGGTACACTTCACCGGCACCTTCAACAACGGCACCCAGAACTCGGGCGCCCTCTCGCGCGGCCCCTCGGCCGATGCCGGCTGGCACCTGCTCGGCAACCCCTACCCGAGCCCCCTCGACTGGAGCACGGTGGGCGCCGCCCAGCGCCCGGGCATGGACGCCGCCATGTACGTGTACCAGGCCACCAGCCAGTACAACGGCACGTACCGCGCCTATGCCAACGGCGTGGGCTCCTCGCCGCTGATTGATGCCGGCTCGGGCTACTTCGTGCGCACCGCCGCCGCCGGCACCCCCGGCGCCGTGAACCTGACCAACACCAACCGCGTGACCACCTTCGGCCCGCAGCCGGCCTTCGGCCGCGGTAGCTTCGACACCCGCCCGCAGCTGCAGCTGCAAGTGGCCGGTGCCGGCGTGGCCGACCTGACGCACCTCTACTTCGAAGCCGGCGCCACCACGGGCGTCGATGTGGAATACGACGCCACCAAGCTGGCCAACCCCACCGGCCTCAACCTGGCTTCGCTGGTGGGCCAGCAGGCGCTGGCCATCAACGGCCTGCCCAGCCTGGCCGGCACCCGCGAAACGGTGGTGCCGCTGACCCTGGCCGCCCCGGCTGCCGGCAGCTTCACCTTCACGGTGGGCAGCCTGGCTAACTTCGGCGCCACCACGGTGTACCTGCGCGATGCCCTCACCGGCACCCAGCAGCTGCTCGCCGCCGGCGATACCTACCCGTTCACCCTGGCCACGGCCATGAGCGGCACCGGCCGCTTTGCGCTGGCCTTCCGCCCCAGCGGTGCCCTGGCTTCGGCCACCGCGCTCGACGCGGCCAGCGTGAGCGTGTACCCCAACCCGGCGCACGGCAAGTTTACGGTGCTGCTGCCCCCGGTGGCCGGCGCCAGCGCCGTGCAAGCCGAGCTGCTGAACGTGCTGGGCCAGAGCGTGACCACCCGCACCATTGGCCTGACGGCCGCCGGCGCTTCGGCGGAGTTCGAAACCTCGGCCCTGGCCAAAGGGGTGTACATGCTGCGCCTCACGGCCGGCAGCCTCACCCTCGCCCAGCGCGTGGTGGTGGAGTAGCCCACGCCCGCTCGCGGGCGCCACTGGCGCAAACAAAAAGACCCGGTGCAGCTGCACCGGGTCTTTTTGTTTGCGCCAGTGGCAGCTTCTATTCCACCACCAGCCGCTTGCTGATAGAGGTGCTGCCCAGCTGCGCGCGCACCGCGTACACGCCCGGGGCCAGGCCCGCCAGCGGTAGGGTAAGCGCCGCGCCGGCGGCCGTCTGGCTGAGTACCACCCGGCCCAGCACATCGCGCAGGGTGACGGTGGCGCGGGTGGCCCCGGCCACGACGGGCAGCAGGGTGGCGCTGCCCCGGGCCGGGTTGGGGTAGAGCAGCACGGCCTCGGCCCGCAGGGCGGTGGTGGCCAGGAGCGCGGCGGCGGGTGCTGGGTGTTCGGTATTGGGTGTTTGGGAAAGGGGACGGGTATCTTTGTCCCGTACCTTCCTACCGGAAACTGTATGAAAAAGATGCTGTGGCCCCTGTTGGCCGTGGTGGTGCTGCCGACGGTAGCTCATCCCAACACCCAACACCCAACACCCAACACCAAACACCGGGTCCCGGGTGCCGAAGCCCGAATTGATGCCCACAAACCCGCCCCCGCCCTCAAGCGCCCCCGGCTGGTGGTGGGCATCGTGGTAGACCAGATGCGCTACGACTACCTCTACCGCTACTGGGACAAGTACCCGGCCGGGGGCTTCAAGCGCCTGCTGGGCGAAGGCTTCAGCTACGAGAGCTGCCACTACAACTACGTGCCCACCTACACCGGGCCGGGCCACGCCAGCGTGTACACCGGCACCACGCCGGCCACCCACGGCATCATCGGCAACAACTGGTGGGTGCGGGCGCTGGGCCGGGCCACCTACGTGACCGAGGACAAGACCGTGCAGCCCGTGGGCGGCTCGGTGGCAGCGGGGCAGATGTCGCCGCGCAACATGCTCACCACCACCATCACCGACGAGCTGCGCCTGGCTTCCAACTTCCAGAGCAAGGTCATTGGGGTGTGCATCAAGGACCGCGGCTCCATCCTGCCGGCCGGGCACGCGGCCAACGCGGCCTACTGGTACGACGACTCGAACGAGTCCTTCGTGACCTCTACCTTTTATATGCCCACCCTGCCCGAGTGGGTGGCGAAGTTCAACGCCGAGAAGCGCGCCGACCAGTACCTGAGCAAACCCTGGAACACGCTGCTGCCCATCCAGCAATACACCGAGAGCACCGCCGACGACGTGCCCTGGGAAAGCACCTTCATCGGCGAGACGAAGCCCGTCTTCCCGCACGACCTGCCCACGCTGCTGGGGCCCAGCGCCGGCCAGCAGGCAGCCCTCAAGGCTTCGGGCGAGGCCTCCAAGAATAAGTACGAAAGCCGCAGCCTTATCCGCACCACACCCTTCGGCAACAGCCTGACGGCCGACTTTGCCCTGGCGGCCCTGGCCAACGAGCAAATGGGCCAGCGCCCCAACGTCACCGACTTCCTGGCCCTGAGCTTCAGCAGCACCGACTACGTGGGCCACTCCTTTGGCCCCAATTCCATTGAGGTGGAAGACACCTACCTGCGGCTCGACCGTGACCTGGCCCGCCTCTTTGAGGCCCTCGACAAGCAGGTGGGCCGGGGCCAGAGCCTGGTATTCCTGACGGCCGACCACGCGGCGGCGCACGCGGTGGGCTTTCTGCAGGCGCACCGGCTGCCGGGCGGCGGCGTGGGCACCGGCTACATGCGCGACTCGGTGCAGCGCAGCCTCGTGCGGCGACACGGCGCGGGGGCCTGGGTGCTCAGCTACGAGAACCAGCAGGTGTACCTCAACCGCCCGCTCATCGCCCAGAAGAACCTCAAGCTGGCCGACATCCAGGACGAGGTGGCCGACGTGCTCATCACCCTGCCGGGGGTGACCCAGGCCCTATCGGCCAACGACCTGCAGCGCGGTCACTGGCCCGAAGGCGTGGCCCACTTCCAGACGCTGGGCTTCTACGGCCCCCGCTCGGGCGATGTGATGGCGGTGCTGGCCCCCGGCTGGCTCGAAGCCTACGGCTACCCCGTCATCAAAGGCACCACCCACGGCTCGGCGGGCGCTTACGACACCCACGTCCCCCTGTTGTTCTGGGGCTGGGGCGTGCGCAAGGGCCACTCCGAAACCGAGGTCAAGATTACCGACATCGCGCCCACGCTGGCGCGCTTCCTGCACATCCAGGAGCCCAGTGGCACCATCGGGCGGCCGCTGGTGGAGGTGCTGCCGACGAAATAAGATATTCCGCATCTTTTTAGGGGCAGGCCGGTGAACTGAATTTGTCATTCCAAAAACTACGGGATGGCCTGCGCGACCTGCCGGGCCATCCCGTAGTTTTTAGGGATGGCCTGCGCGACCTGCCGGGCCATCCCGTAGTTTTTAGGGATGACCCGCACAGTCTGGCGATGCACCCCGTAATTTTTAGGGATGGCCCACACAGTTTGGCGATGCACCTCGTAGTTTTTAGGGATGGCCCGCGCAGTCTGGCGATGCATCCCGTAGTTTTTAGGGATGGCTTCCGCGACCTGCCAGACCATCCCGTAGTTTTTAGGGATGGCCCGCGCGACCTGGCGATGCACCCCGTAGTTTTTGGGAGTGGGCTGGCAGGGCGCGGAAGCCATCCCTAAAAACTTTCAGGACGGCCAACAGTAGTAGTTGGCTGGTGGCTATTGCTGCCTCCTGAGCAGCTGAAATATTCTGCCCGGCTCAGGTATTTTCCAGGGCGATGCTAACCCGCCGCCCTGCCGGGCGTATTTTTGCAGCGTTACTTAGTTCTATTACCTACCTCACTCGCATGAGTCATTTTAACCCCTGGCACGACGTGTCGTTGGGCAGCGGAGCGCCGGAAGTCGTCCAGTCCATTATTGAAATCCCCAAAGGCAGCAAGGGCAAGTACGAGCTCGACAAGGAGAGCGGCCTGCTGAAGCTGGACCGCGTGCTGTTCTCGGCCGTGCACTACCCCGCCGCCTACGGCTTTATCCCCCAAACGTACTGCGACGACAAGGACCCGCTGGACATCCTGGTATTGTGCTCGGTGGACATCGTGCCCATGTGTTTGGTCGAGGCCAAAGTCATTGGCGTGATGCAGATGGTGGACCAGGACGAGGAGGATGACAAAATCATCGCCGTGGCCGCCCACGACATCTCCGTAAATCACTACAACGACATCGCCGACCTGCCGCCCCACACCCTGCTCGAAATGCAGCGCTTCTTCGAAGACTACAAGGCGCTGGAGCACAACAAGCACGTCACGGTGGAACGCTTCATGGGCCGCGACGACGCCTACCGCATCATCAACGAAAGCATTGAGCTCTACAAAACCACGTTTCCGAAGCAGGAGGCGTAGGGTGTAGCCAGCAGAATCGAGCAAGCCGCCCCCGGCTTCCGCGTGCGCCCGGTGGCGGCGCCGGAAGCCGGGGGCAGCCTGTTTTTGGCGGGGTAGCTCAGGCCGGTCGTTGGGGCCGGTGGGCGGTTTCGGGCATCGTGAGCAGCACCGGCAGCACCAGCAGGGCCACGCCGGCAATCATGGCGCCGGGCACCAGCGGCCAGCCGGTGTGCGCTATCAGCAGCTCGGCCACGAAGGGCGTAAGGCCCCCGAAGATGGCCGTGGCCGCCGTGGCCCCCAGCGCCAGCCCGCTCAGCCGCCCCTCGCCGGGGAATTGCTCGGCCGTGGCCGCCGCGCCCACGGCACTCACGCCGCCGGCCACGGCGGCCAGCACCACGGCCCCCAGCAGGGCCTGCCCCGCACTGCCGCCCCGCATCAACGAAAACAAGGTGATGGGCAGCAGCGCGCCTGCCCCCGCCAGCACGGCCAGCACCAGCCGCCGCCCCAGCTTATCGGACAGCCAGCCCACCACCGGCGTTACCAGTATAACGACGATGGCCGCCACCGTGGACAGCCCCAGCGCCTCGGCCTCGCCGCGCTGCCCCGTGGTGGCCAGGAAGGTGGGCACGTAGGTGATGCCCACGTAGTACGTAATGGACCCCAGCGCCGAGATGGCAAACGTGCGCCCAATGGCCGCCCGGTGGTGCCGCAGGGTGTAGCCCAGCGGGGCCGTGGGCACGGTGCCCTCGGCCAGCTGCCGCTCGAAGTCGGGCGACTCGCCCATGGTGGAGCGGGCCAGCCACACGCCCCCCGCCAAGGCTGCGCCCAGCAGGAACGGCAGCCGCCAGCCCCAGCTTTCCACGCTGGGAGTGGGCAGCCAGTACACCAGCGCCGCGCACACGCCCACCGCCAGCAGGGCGCCCACCTCGCTGGCCGCCGCCGCCAGCGAGGTGATGAGGCCGCGCCGCTCGGGCGGGGCCCCTTCCAATAGGTAAGCCACCACGCCGGTGTACTCGCCGCCCACCGAGAAAGCCATGAGGCAGCGCAAAGCCAGCAGCAGCCAGCCGGCCGCCGCGCCCCACTGGGCATAGGTGGGCAGCAGGGCCGTGGCCAGCATGGCGGCCGTCATCACGGCCATGCTCAGCAGCATCATGCGCCGCCGTCCCTGCCGGTCGCCGATGTGCCCGAACACCACCGCTCCCAGCGGCCGCAGCAGGTATGATACCGCAAACCCCGCCAGCGCCGTGAGCAGCCCCCCGGCCCCCGGCCCGAAGAACACCCGCGACAGCACCGAGGCGAAGTACAGGCAGAGGGTGAAGTCGTACCACTCCACCACGGTGGAGGCGGCGGCGATGACCATCGAGGCGCGGGAGAGGGTGGGGGAGGACATGATATAGCGCAGTAGCGCGAACTTTGTAGTTCGCGTCCCCGCGCCGGCTCAACGATGCTACCGGCGTGGGGACGCGAACTACAAAGTTCGCGCTACTGCGCGCTACATTCGTCCGTGCCCACCGCCCTGCCCCTGCGCCCCTGGCCCCTGCGCCTGCTCGATGCCCTGCTTTACAGCAGCACCTGGCTGGCCCTGGCCGCCGCCGCCCAGACGTGGGTAACGCTACGGCACTTCGGCCCGCTGCTGCCCGCTGCCCAGCGCCTCGTGCTGCTGGTGCTGGCCGCCACCCTGCTGGTGTACAACCTCGATGCGGCCCTGCCCTTCAAGCACGGGCAGCCCGCCGGCACCTCGGCCCGCAAGGCCTGGCAGCAGCGCCACCGCCGCCTGCTGGCCGGGCTGGCCGCCGGCGCCGCCGTGGGGGGCGGCGCCCTCTTTCTCTGGGACAATTGGTGGCAGTTTGTGCCCCAGTTGCTGCCCCTGGCCGGGCTGGCGCTGCTCTACTCCTGGCCCTTGGCCAGGTGGCGGGGCCGCCCCCGGGCCCTGCGCGACGTGCCGCTGCTCAAGGTGTTCCTTATTGCCGGGGTGTGGACGATGGTAACGGCCGGGCTGCCCACGCTGCTGCTGCACCAGCCCATTGGGGCGGTGGCCGGGCTGCTGGGGCAGCGCTTCTGCCTGGTGCTGGCCCTGGCCATCGTATTCGACATTCGGGACTACTCGCGCGACCGCCGGGCTGGCACCCGCACCTTTCCCGGCTGGCTGGGCGTGGCCGGGGCGCGGGGGGTGGCGCTGGGTTTTCTGGTGCTGTCGGCCGGGTTGGGGCTGGCCTGGGGCGCCCCGGTCCGGGTGCTGCTGCTCACGGTGCCGGCGGCGGCGGCCGTCATCCTGCTGGCCGAGGAATCGCGAGGCGACTACTTCTTTGCCCTGGTGACGGACGGCGTGCTGCTGCTGCCCGTGCTGGGCTACGTGCTGTAGCGCGCACCCCACCCCCGACCCCTCCCCTTCGGGAGAGGGGAGCCTTACGACCTGTAAGGGCTTTGGTTCATATCCACGCATGGCCGGCTCCCCTCTCCCGAAGGGGAGGGGTCGGGGGTGGGGTTACGCCGTCAGGTCACGCAGGGCCGGCCCGATGTGCGCCACCAAATCCCCCGCCACCAGCCCGGCCTCGCCGGTCGTCTGCACGGCCAGGTCGGCGGCGTGGCCGTGGGCCAGCACGGCCAGGCGCACGGCGGGCAAGGGGGCCAGGCGCTGGTCGGCACGCAAGGCCAGCAGCAGGCCGGTGAGTACATCGCCGCTGCCGCCGCTGGCCATGCCCGGGTTGCCGGTGGTGTTGAAGTACAGCTGGCCGTCGCGGTCGGCCACGGCGGTGTAGGCACCCTTAAGCACCACAATGCACCGGTGCTCCCGTGCAAAGGTGCGCAACAGCTCCAGGCGGTGGTAGTCGTCGCGGGCCTTCTCCGTCAGGCGCGCAAACTCGCCCACGTGGGGCGTGAGTACCGTGTCCGGCGGCAGCAGCTTCAGCAGGGTGCGGTGGCTGCCCAGCAGGTTCAGCGCATCGGCGTCGAGCACCAGGGGCACCTTCGCCGTGCGCAGCAACTGGCGCAGCACGGCCAGGCTGGCCGCGTCCTGCCCCAGCCCCGGCCCGATACCCACCGCCTGGTACGGCGCCAGGTCGGGCAGCTCGGTGATGTAGTCGGCGTGCTTGTCGGGCAGGCACATGGCCTCGGGCCGGGTGGTCTGCAGAATGTCGTAGCCGCCGCCCGGCACGGCCACCGTCAGCAGCCCCACGCCACCGCGCAGGCAGGCCCCGGCGGCCAGCACGGCGGCGCCCATCTTGCCCTGGCTGCCCGCCAGCAGCAGCGCGTGGCCGAAGGTGTTCTTGTAAGCAAACTTGTCGCGCCGGGGCAGGCTGACATCATATAACAACCTTGGCGGATTGGTTATAATGGTGGTTTCCTGCGGCAGCCGGGTGAGGTGCCAGGGCGTATCGGCCTGCTCGATGAAGGCGGTGCTCAGGCCGATGTCCTCCACCGTCCACTCCCCCACGAAGGCGGCGTTCTGGGGCAGCAGCATCGCCAGCTTCGGCAAGCCAAAGGTGACGGTGTGGGTGGCCCGCACCACCGGGCTGTCGGCTGGCTGCGGCTGGTCGGCAAAGAGGCCGCTGGGCAGGTCGATGGCCAGCACCGGGGCGTGGGCCTCGTTCAGCCACTGCACCACGGCGGCGGCGGCGCCCGTCAGCGGCCGGCTCAGGCCGGTGCCAAACAGGGCGTCAACCACCACCGTGCCTTTGGTGATGGGGAGCAGGTTGGCGGGGTCGAGCACGGCCACGGGTACGGCCCGGGGCAGGCGCTGGCGGTTGTGCTGCCAGTCGGTCGAGTGCTTGTCGGCCGGCAGCAGCGCCACCCGCACCCGGAAGTTAGCCTCTTGCAACAGGCGGGCCAGGGCCAGGCCGTCGCCGCCGTTGTTGCCCGGCCCGCAGAGCAGCAGGATTTCGGGTATTTCGCCGTAGCCATATTGCTCATAAAACCAGGCAGACAGCGCCTGGGCCGCCCGCTCCATCAGCTCGACTGAGGTGATGCCTTGCTCCTGCATGGTGGCCTGGTCGAGGTCGCGGGTCTGGGCGGCGGAAAGGATTTTCATGATAAACGGCGGTGAGCTTCGGCTGGCACAAGTAAGCACCCGCTATACGCAAGCGGCCAAAACTGTTTTTGCCGCATTCGCGTTTCTAACCGTCACCCCTTGCCTGCTTCGGCAAGCTAAAACTTCCCCATATTTATGCAAACCTGGAACGACGTCATTCGCCTCGCCAACAATCCGCCCACCCCGCCCCGCCGCGTCGAGAAAACCAACGCCGAGTGGAAGGCCGAGCTCACCCCCCAGCAGTACCATGTCACCCGCGAGCACGGCACCGAGCGCGCCTTCACCGGCGAGTACTGCGAGGCCCACGAGGCCGGCCTCTACGCCTGCGTGTGCTGCGGCACCCCGCTCTACGACTCGCGCACCAAGTTCGAGAGCGGCACCGGCTGGCCCAGCTTCACCCAGCCCGTGGAGGACGACGTGCTGAAATACAAGAAAGACACCAGCTACGGCATGGTGCGCGTGGAGGTGCTCTGCAACGTGTGCGATGCCCACCAAGGCCACGTCTTTCCCGACGGACCCGCCCCCAGCGGCCTGCGTTTGTGTATCAACTCGGCCAGTATCAAGCTGGTGGGGGAGGGGCAGCAGGAGCCGGCGTAGCGCCGGGCCTGGGCGGTAGCCCGAATAATAAAGAACGTCATGCTGAGCAAAGCGAAGCATCTCGCTCGCGTAACTAATCCTGACGATTGGGATTACTACCACTGGCGAGATGCTTCACGGCGTTCAGCATGACGTTCTTGTTTTCTTGTTGGCCTTACGTTCTGCTTTCCTGCCGTTCTTTGCGCCCCCATTCTTCCCACCCATCTCCATTTTCCCACCCGCCATGTCCCTTCTCTTCAACGATTTTGCTTCCTGGCAAGCCCATTGCGCCGCTACCGGCGAACCGCTTTACCAGCCCGTGCTGGCTTACGAAATTGAGCAGAAGGGCCGCACCGAAGAGGAAATCTGGACCGGCCTGCAGCGCGCCTACGACGTGATGCGCGATGCCGTGAAAGAAGGCCTGACCGGCAACATGACCTCCCGCTCGGGCATGATTAACAACGGCGCCAAGAAGATTGCCGCCTCGCCCGTCACCGTCCTCTCGCCCGAGTTCAAGCAGCTCATTACCCGCGCCCTTGGGGCTAAGGAAGTGAACTCCTGCATGGGCCGGGTGGTGGCCGCGCCCACGGCCGGGGCCTCGGGCATCCTGCCCGGCGTGCTCGTCACCATCCAGGACTTGCACGGTCTGTCGGACCGCCAGATTCTGGAAGGCCTGCTGGTAGCAGCCGGCATCGCCCTCATCATCGAGCAGAACGCCTCGCTGGCCGGGGCCGTGGGCGGCTGCCAGGCCGAAACCGGCTCGGCCGCTGCCATGGGCAGCGGGGCCATCGTGTACTGCCTCGGCGGCCCGGTGGAACAGGTGTTAGCGGCCGTGGCTATCACCATCCAGTGCATGCTGGGGCTGGTGTGCGACCCCGTGGCCGGGCTGGTCGAAGTGCCCTGCGTGGTGCGCAATGCCTCGGCCGCCGCCATCGCCTTCAGCTCGGCCCAGATTGCCATTGCCGGGGTGGACCCCGTCATCCCCGTCGACCAGTGCGTGGCCGCCCTCGGCGAGGTGGGCCAGAGCATGGAAACCCGCTACAAGGAAACCGCCCTCGGCGGCTTGGCGAATACGAAGCGCGGCCGCGAAATTGAGAAAATGGTGCTGGTGCAGGACGTGAACATCCTGCCCGACGAGGAGTAGCAGAAAGGCAGCATTCAGACCGAAGTGGTCGGGCGAATTCCGCGCAGCGGTTCGTCCGGCCACTTTTCGTTTGGGTCTTTTGATGTCAGGTACTGGGTGTTTGAATTTCGTATGCCACCTAACACTGCCGGGCTATAGCTGCCCCAACTGTCAGCCACAAAAAAAGCCCCCCGGTTTGCACCGGGGGGCTTTGGCGTTCGGCGTGCCGAAGAAGTTTACTTCTTCACCACTTTCACGTGCTGCAGCTGGCCGTCGAGGGTCAGGTGGAGCAGGTACATGCCTACGGGCAGGCGTTCGAGGTCGTTAATCGTCACCTGGCTCTGACCGGCCGGCAGGGCCAGCGTCTGGGTCAGGATGGTGCGGCCGGTGGCGTCGGTCACCGTCAGCAGCGTGGCGGGCGAGGCCGTGCGGGTCTGCACGTTCAGCATTAGCTGCGCGCTGAAGGGGTTGGGCATGGCCGTGAGGCTGGTGCCGTCGAGTTTGCCGAAGTCCACGGTGCGCACGGGCGAGAAGCTGGCCTTGCCGTCGAGGTCAACCTGACGCAGACGGTAGTAGCGCAGGCCGGTTTTGCCGGCTTCCACGTCGTTGTAAACGTAGCTGCGGGGAGAGTTCGAGTTAGCCGAGGCGGGCTCGACGAACTGCAGCTTGCGGAACGAGCTGCCGTTGGTGCTCACCTGCACTTCGAAGCCGGCATTGTTCTTCTCGGTAGCCGTATTCCAGTTCAGGATGGCGTTGCCACCGTTGCGCACGGCCTCGAAGCGGGTCAGCTCCACGGGCAGCGGCTTGGTGTTGTCCTGAACGGCGAAGGGCGAGAAGGTCGTGATGTTCGAACGGCTCAGCGTGTAGGGGTCGCTGCCAGCAGCGGCCGCGTAGCACGTGTAGCACTGGCCATTCCAGGCACCGTTTTCGTAGTGCACGATGGCGGCGCTGGTGCGGTTGAAGGAGCGTTCGTCGGCCGCGTTCCACTGCAGGGTCAGCGTAGCGTTCGAGCCCCCGGCAGTGCCTTCGGCAATGTCCCAGGTTTTGCCCACCACACCGGTGGTCATCGACGTGCCCGTGCCTTGCAGGCTGATGCCGTCCTTCACCGAGCCCACGAAGTAATCGAGGTCGCCTGTGTTGGTCAGCGTAGCCGGGGTATAGGTCGTCGTCGTGCCAATGGGGAAGGTGGCGCTGGCGCGGCCCGTCGGGCCCACGTTGTTGATGCGCACATGGCCGGCGAGGTTGGCGTTGGTCACCACGTAGTGGCTGGTGCCGGCACCCACGAAGCTACCCGTAGTGCTGTTCAGCTGCAGCTCGTGGCCGTTGCTGTCCAGCATGCCGTTGGTCAGGTCGAAGTTGTTGTTCACAACCACGTCACCGCCCAGCGACTTGGCCGTAGCGCCGCTGCCGCTGATGGCTACGTTGTAGTACGTGCCCGAGCCGATGGCTTGCGCCGTGGCACCCGAGAAGCTGGTCATGGTGCCTGTGCCGGCCGTGAACGAAGCCACGCCCGCCGTTACAAAGTTGCCTTTGATGTCGAGCATTGTGCCGCTGTTCGCGGTGGTCAGCGTACCCGTGCCCTGGATGGTCAGGTTGCGTACTGGAGCCGTGCCCGAGGTAATGGTCGGGTAGTTGGCCAGGCCCGTCGGGATGACGGCGTCGATAGTAGCCGACGGCACGCAGGTGGTCCAGTTGCCGGCGTTGTACCAGTTGGTGGTGCTGCCCGAAGCGGCGGCGCCGGTCCAGGTGGTCGTGTTCGTGGTCGTCACCGTCACGTCGTTGCTGGTCGAGCAGCTCACGCTGGCGTAGGTAGCCGTCACGCGGTATACCGAAACGGCATTATCTGCGGGCGATACCGTCAGGCTGGCCGTGTTGGTCGTGGCTGGCAGCGGGCCGGGGCCGCTCACGAGCGTCCAGGCGTAGGTGGCAGCTTCCGAGAAGTTGCCGGTTACCCGCACGTTGTCGATAATCCAATACCAGTCGTAGCTGCCGATGTAGTTGAAACGAATCTTCACGTTAGCCTGACCATTTACGGCTGCTGGCAGCGCCAGCGTCGTCGTAGCCGTGGCAGCCGAAGCCCCCGAAGTAGTGCCAACTGCTGTGCTGGTGAAGCTGCCGCCGGGTACCAGTGTCCAGCTGCTGCCACCGTCAATCGAATATTCTACGTCGGCTTTAGTATCCGTAGGCGAACGCATAAGCTGGTCGAATGTGAGGCTGAGGCCGGATGCATTCAGTGTGCTGAAGCTGGCCGATACCAAGCGCGTATCCGTCGTGCTACCCGAGCCACCAGCGTCTGAGTTGGCAAAGACGAACGGCGTACCATCGGCCCCGTTGAAGTTCGTCAGGTAGGTGCTGGACGTGAACGGTGGCGTTTGCAGGGCCCAGTTAGTAACGGCTGTAGCGCCGCTGGCGTTATCAACCGTGAAGCTGCCCAAGCCGGCATTAAAGTTCTCCGAGAACAACACTTTGTTGCTTACGACGTTGTTCGGCACAGCGGCCGTCAGCGTCGTGCTGGTGTTGTTGCAGATAGTCGGCGAAGCAGGCGTGACAACCGGCGTGGGCGGAGCCACGTTGGTTACCGTCACCACGTTCGACGTTACTACGTTGGCATCGCAGCTGGTCAGCACGCGGAAATAGGTCGTTTGCGTCAGGGCCGCAGCCGGGGTGTATGTAGCCGAGGTAGCGCCCGCGATGTTCGTGAAGCCCGTCGTGGCACTCGTCGTCGACTGCTGGTACTGGATGGTACCGTTGGTCGAGCCGGTGAGCGTCAGAGTAGGCGTGCCGCTGGTGCAGAACGAGCTAATCGAGGAAGCCAGCGTGCCGGCCGTCGGGGCGATTACGTTCACCGTAATCGTGCGTATCGCCTGGCAGCTGCCGGCGCCGGCGGTGCTGTTGCTGGCCGTCAGGGTGTAGATATAAGTACCTACCGTCGTCGGAGCCGTGATGGTGGCAGCCAGCGCGGTGCTGTTGTAGGTCACATCCGAAGCCTGGGCCGGAGCCGTGGCCGAGTACGTGAACGTGTTGTAGTACGCATCAGCCGTGCCCGTTACGGCTACCGGCGCGCCCTGGCACACCGTTACCGGCGTGCTGGGCGTGATGGTTACGCTCGGGGCGGGGGTCACCGTTACTGGTACTGCCGTCCGCAAGCCTTCGCAGGATGTGCTAACTACAAAGTTATAGAAGTAGAAGATGTAGCTCGTAGTGGCAGGGTCCCAGTACGCCGAATTCACTGACAACGCACCACTGGGCGAGTTGTAAGGGTACGAGATACCGGTGGTCTCGTAAACGAGATTAGAGATACCAGAGTAAGCCTTTAGCAACAGACGGTAATTAGTACCGGTAGGCACGGGGAAATTGAGAGGCACTACTACCGGGGTAGTGGCACCTGTTCCCGTTACGCTGATGTTGCCTGTTTCAGCCAGTTGAACACCGGCATTGTTGTAAAGGGCAATATTTACCGTGCCAGTACCAGTTGGGTAGATAGTGGTCGATTGCAGCGTGAAGCTGCTGTTAGCAGTGAACTGCATACCCCACCCATTAGCAATGATATTACTGGGGCTGGTAGGTGCCGGCTTACCACCAACTTCAGTTGCTCCCGAAACGGCGGCTACGTAGTAGTTGGTCGTGCCTGCCGCCAGGGCTGGCGTCGTGTAAGTGTACGTGTTGCCTGCTACCGAAGTCGGCGTCAGCTCCGTGCCACCGGTAGCAGCCGAGTAGAAGCGGATAGCCGACTGGCTGCTCGTTTTCGTGGCCGTGATGGTCGTCGTGTTGCCTTCGCACACCGTCGACGGCGAGGCCGAAGCCGTTACCGGCTGCGGGTTGTCTACCGTGAACGTGCTCAAGTTCGAATTAGCCACGTTGCTGTTGCAACGCACCTGCACGCGGTAGGCTACCACGCCCGGCGTGGCCGTGGCGGTGTAGGTCGTGCCATTGGCCACCGGGCTCACATCTGTGAAGGTGGTGCCGTTGGTCGACTGCTGCCAGTAGATGGTGCCATTGGCCGTGCCGGCCACGGTCAGTACCTGCGTCTGGCCCTGGCAGAGGCTCACCGCGGCGGGCGATACCGTGCCAGCCACCGGAGCAGCTACCGTACGCGTCACCGTCAGTACGTCGTTGCCGGTGCTGCCGTCACCCGATACGTTGGTCGTAATCGTGAAGACATAGTCACCGTAAGCCGTCATGTCTACCGTGCCGGGGATGGTTACCGGCAGCGTGCCGCCGTTACCGGCAATGGTGCCGGTGAGGGTGGCCGTGAACGGCCCAACCGTGCCGCTGGGCGTCAGTACCGATACCGAAACGGTAGCCGGCGTGATGGTGCTTAGGTTGGTGCTGGCAAAGCCAGTGTTGCGGATAGTTACCGACAGCGGTTCAGCCGAGCTGAAGCAGGTCTGACCACTGGGCACCGGGCTTACCAGTACGGCAGGCTCGATGTCGTAAGGTGCAGGCGTAAACTCGTAGGCACCGGGGTCGGTGGGCGAGTTGCGGGTAGCCAGCGTGATGTCGTTCGGTACGCGGGGCAGCAACGGTGCAATGCCGTCGATGCCGGCGTTGGTGGTCGGCTTCAGGTTGCCGGTAGCCGCGTTAGCAAACAGCGGGTCAACTGCCACACTGTTGGCATCGAGGCCGGAGTTAGTCTGCCACAGCGCCAGCGTGGTGCGGGCTGTGCCGTTGTAGCCGGTGTAATAGTTGGTGGCGGTGCCGCTACCCATTACATACAGGTCGTTGTAGTCCGACACGGCAGCCGTAGCAGCTGCCGCAGTGGAGAAGTACAGGCCGTACTGGCTGCCAGTGCTGGTGCGGGTTACTTTGAAGATGTTATTCTTCAGTTCTATACCGGCAGCGTTACCCGACTGGTAATAGCCATAGGTAATCCCGCTGGAGCTGGTCGTGTAGTCGCTGCTTACCGAGTTGTGGTAGAAGCGCTGGTACGCGTAGGCCGAGAAGTTATAGAAGCCTGCTACCGTGCCCGCGCTTTGCAGGTTGTACACAACGTTGTTCACGTAGTCGTTCGGAGCAGCAGCCGTGGCCGATGCTGCGATGTACACGCCGTAAGCGGCAGAAGAGTTGGTCAGCACGGCCGCGTAGGGGTCGTGAATCCGGTTGCGCTCTACGGCAGCGCCGGAGTTACCGGTCGTCATGTAGATACCATTGAACGTGGTAACGGTGGTGGCAGTCGGGCGACTGATGTCGTTGCCAAGAATCTGCGGTGCGTTCTGGTAGGTTGAGTAGATACCATACGTGTAGAAGTCGCGCACGGTATTGTTCAGAATCTGGTTGCCAACAGCTGTCGTAGCCGTGGGGCCAGACATGCTGATACCATAGTAGCCACCGCTGATGGTATTGCCCGAGATAACAGTGTTGGCAGCAGCGTCGCCGCTGCTCGTCATACTGGTCAGGCTGTTGCTGATAGCAATACCGCCAGTAGTGGTGCTCGATACGTTGGCCGGCGCACTCACCACGTTGTTCGTAATCGAGTTATTGTTCGACTGACCACTCAGGATAACCCCAGCGCCATAAGTGGTGCCGGTGGGGTTAATCACGAAGTTGTTCAGGGTGGTGTAGTCAGCCCCCGTGAATGCTACCACCGCAATGTTGGTGCTGGTGGGCGCGAAGGTCAGGGTTTGGCCATTGCCATTGAATGCAACCGTGTTGGTAGCGCTGGTGCCAGCAATAGTTGGCAACAGCACTTGCTCGGTGTAAGCGCCGTTCGATACGGCGAAGGTAACCGCACCATTTACCCCGTAAGCGGCCAGCGACGAAGCGGCGGCGTTTACGGTCGGAGTGCTGGTGTTCATGAAGGCCACGAAGTTGGTGTTGCTAGCTGCCGCTGCCTTGTTGATGGTGTAAGCACCCACCAGCGTCGTGCGGAAGCTCAGTGTCTGCGTATCGTTGGTCGGGTCTTCGTCGGTGCTGCCGTTGGGCAGGCTGCTCGTCACCACCAGGGTGTTGATATCCTGCGCCAGCGTGGGTGAGCCCAGGGCCAGCGGTGTGGTAGCGTTGGGAGCTACCGACAAGCCCGTGAAGCTTTGCGTTACCGGCGAGCCACCGTTGAGGGTGTACGTCAGGCTTACGCTCGTCAGCGGCACGTTGCCCAGGTTGCGAACCGTTGCCGTTACGGGGAGGCTACCGGCATTCACCGGGAAAGTGATACCGTTGATAGTTACCACGGTCACATCTGTGCCAGCCGGACGACCGTCGAACTCATCGGCCCCGATGTCGGGGTTCGAGCCGCCGCCGTTGGTGCTGCCTGCCGGACCCGGCCGGGTATCGTTGTCGTAGTCGGTCGTGAAGCCTGCGATGGCTACGCCACGCGACTCCAGCGGAGCCGAGCGCACGTTCGTCACGTAGTACGGACCAACGTGCAGGTTGGCGGTTGCCGGGTCTACGAACAGGTTGCTCGACGTTACGCTGCTCGTCGTCGAGCTGAGCGAGTTGGGAGCGCCCCCAGAAATGCTCTGGTAGCTGCTCATGCTATACACGGTGCCGTTGTAGCTTACTACTTTGCTGGCATCTACCGTAATGAGATAGTTGTTGTCGGCAGTAGTGGCAGTCCAGCCCGTCGTCGAGCTTACCAGCAGGGCCACGTGAGCCGCGCCGCCACCGGTGCGTTCGTTGTAGAACACGTTGTTGCGCAGCATCAGGGGGCTGGTGCTGCTACGCTGGAAGGCGTAGGAGTTGTTAACCGTGCCCGTTACGGCGCCGTTCACATACACCGAGTTGTAGTAGAAGTTGTTGGTGCCGGTGCCAGCGCTGGCGTTCTCGATACCCGACACGCGGCTTTCGCCCGCCGTGTTGGCGCCCATGCTTACCATGTTGTTGGCGTAGGTGGCCGCGCCACCATTAATACGGATACCTACTGCTAGGCCCGAAGTGCCGCCAGTGGGGGTGAGGCTTGTATTAGCCACATTATACACCCGGTTGCGCTCTACCAAAGTAGCCGTACCCGTCGAATTTACCCCCGTAATGAAGATACCATTGGCGCGGGTGCTTGCGGTAGTCGTGCTGTTGACGATGTTGTACACCGTGTTGTTCGAAACGGTGTTGCCAGCCGTGGCAGCCGAGACGTAGATACCCGAGAGGGCCAGGTCGCTGGTGCTGCTCGAAGCCGTTGTGGTCAGGTTAGCTACCGTGTTGCCGGTGATAGTGTTGGTGCCGGCGCTCGAGAAAATACCCACGTTGAAGTCGCCTCCCGTGCTGGTCATTTTCACCCGGTTTACCACGTTGTTGGTTATTGCTACCGTACCGGTTGCCGTGTTGTAGATGGAGTACGTGTCGTAGTTCGTGCGCACCGTATCGCTGCTCACGCCACCGGTCAGGGCCATACCAATGCGGTTGCCGCTGATAGTGCCACTGCCGGTACCCGTAAACGAGATGCCGTAATTGGTGGAACTACCGGTATTGGCGATGTTAGCCAGCACGTTGTTGGTAATGGTGTGCGTGCTGCTGGCCACCGACGGAATTGCGATACCAATGAAGGCCGCAGAAGACGTCAGTGCCGCACCGCCACGGGTGGCATTGGCACCGCCAATGCTGTTGCCCGTTACGGTGTGCGCCGAGCCCGTCACCAGTTGTACGGCCGTTAGCGCCGTGGTACGGGTGGCCGTCTGGTAGAAGCTGTTGCCCGAAATCGTCCAGTTGTTGCCGTTGCCGGCAGCCGGCACAATCACCCCACCGCTAGTCCAGTCGTAGATGCGGTTGTTGCTGATGGTGATGCCGCTGTTGGTGCCGGTACCAGTGCCCGTTACCGATACAGAGTACACGGCATTGGCGTGGGTGGCGCCACCGGTAGTGCTGAGGCCGCGGATGTCGTTGTCGGTAACGTTGTTATTGTCGTTACCGGTCGACGTTACCGCCGTCGAACTGTTGTAGAACAGCACCGTGCCGCTGCTGGTCGAGGTGTTGCCACTCTCAATTACCGAACGGGTGATGGTGTTGCTCACAGCATCGTTGAGGAACGTGAAGGTGGGGCTAGCCACCGTGTTCAGGTTCTGGAAGCGGAAGTAACGGCTGGCGCCCCCGTCGAAGGTCACGTTGTCGGCACCGTTCAGGCGAATCATGCCGGCGTTGAAGCCTGGGCCGCTGATGAGCAGCTCGCTCGTTACCGAGGCATCGGGCCGGATAGTGATGCTGTAGTTGCTGCCCGTGGCTTGCGCCAGCTGGTTCAGAGCGATGTTGCCGGGCTCCGTCAGGTTGGAGGTTACGTTCACCACGATGTTGCTCTGGGCAATACCGCCGTTCAGCGCGTTGAACAAGCCGGCGGGGCCGGTCAGGTTCGGGTACGGCTGACCGGTGCCCACCGTGTAGGTGCTGGCCAGCACCGGTACGATGAGGTAAGAGTCGTAGCCCGTGGGCAGGTTGGCCGTAGCCAGGTTCACCGTAGTGGGGATGCTGCTGGGCGGGAAGTTGCCATGGCCTACCCCAACGTTGGCCGGAGCCACGCGGTCTTGCGCCACGATGAAGTAGTCGATGGTTTCGCCACCCGTTACGCCCGTGCCGCCATTCAGCAGCGAATAATCCACGTTGAAGCTGTAGGTATAAACCGGCGGCGTCGTGGCAGAAGTATTCGTGAGCGTGCCCACTACGTATTTCCAGCCGTCGGTAGCACTGGTGTTACCGGTGATGACGTTGCCATCGGTGCGGCGACGGAAATATAGACGGGGCGGGAAGGTCGATACGTTCACGTTCACGTTATCGGTGATGGTGATGCCCGACAGCGTGGTCGAGGGAGCAGCGGCCTGGTTGGGGAACGCCGTGAACGTGATAGTGGGGGGCAGCAGGTCGGCCACCAGGAAGGTGCCTTCGTCGGCCCCGATGTCGGGGGCCGTGCCACCACCACCGGCCGGGTAGCCGGGGTTGCCCTGGCGAATGTCGCCTTCGTAGTCAGTCGTGATACCGGCAATGTTGATACCACCGCTTTCCACCTGCGTGGGGTTGGTGGGGTCAATGTGCAGGAAGTTGGCATCCGAGCCCGTCGTCGAGATGAAGTTCGGGAATTCCGTGCCCGAGTTGGCTTCCCGGGGGCTGCCCATGTAGGCTTTGAAGTCAGCAATCGTCTGCTTCGTGTTGGTCAGCGAAGTAGTGCCCTGGGCATACAGCAGGGTGTTGGCCGAAGCCCCACCCGCGTAGTACAGGTTGCGGTCGTTGGTCGTAACGGGCGCATTGGTTACCGAAATCGTGGTGCCGCGGCGGTAGGCTACCGTTGCGTACGTGCCGTTGGGCGACGAGGCGTTCACGAAGATGTTGTTGCGCAGGTTCACCGGGGCATCGGTCGAGATGAAAATGCCCGAGGTGCCGAAGTTCGCACCAGCACTGAAAGCCGCGAGGTACACCGAGTTGAACGAGATGTTGGTAACCGAGCTCGTCGACGAGTTCGACACCAGCATGCCGTTGATGGCCGAAGCGCCGGTTGCGTTCGGTGCCGTCAGGTTGCCGACCAAGTTGTTGTACACGTTCACCGTGTTGGCAATCGAACCGCCAATGCTCAGGCCATTTACCGTTACCCCGGCGTTGTCGCCCGACAGGTCGTAAATCTTGTTGCGGTAAATGTTCACCGTGCTGGCTGCGCTCGTTGAGGTAATCGAGACGCCGTTCACGTTGGCCGCCCCGGTAGTCGAGAGGCCGCTGATGTTGTTCAGGAAGATGTCGCCACCAGCTGCTGCGTTACCCGTAACAATAGTGTTCGGGCCGATGAGAACGCCGGACAGCGCCCCACCACCCGTGCTCGTGAAGCCGGCAATCGTGTTGTTGTTGACGCGCGAAGTGGTAGCACCGTAGGCGTAGTTGATGGCGGAGCCGCCACCGCTACCCGTTGCCAGGTTCGTGAACGTGTTATTCGTAATCGTAATCTTCTGGCTGGCCGAAGTGCCCATGAAAACACCCGTCAGCGTGGACGTGCCAGCTACTGCAATGTTCGTGAACGTGTTCTGGTCAACCGTGATATCGCCAGCCGCGCTGGCGTAGTTGTAATAGCCAAACAGGCCGGCGCCCGTACCCGAGCCGTTGATGTTCTGGAACGTGTTGTTGCTAACCGTCGTCGCGCCAGCAGTCGTGCTGTTGTTGTTTATCAGATAGCTGTTGCTGTTCCAGTTGAAGTAAGCAATACCGTTAGCTGGCCCGAAGGTGTTGTTGCTGATGGTATGCGAGATGCCCGTTGCCGCCGCGTTGTTCACCGCGCCGGTGTTGTACAGCATGTACGTGGCACCGGTGGTCCGATACGAGTTGACGTCGTTCGTGAACAGGTTGTTGCTGTTCATCGTAGCGCCACCCGTAATGGCTGCGGTGTTGTATACGCCATATACTGCGCCGGACAGCGTGCCCGTGCCAGCAAAGGTGTCAGACCCGTTGATATTGTTGGTATTGAAGCTGGCGGCCGTAGCGCCGGTGCCGCTCACGGCGCCGGTGTTATACACCCCGTAGAAACCGCCGGTGTAGCTGCTGGCGCTATACGAGGTAGGCGTGTTCGACACCGTGTTTTGGTTCATGGCCAGCGTGCTGCTGGTGCCACTCACTGCGGCAGCGTTGTACACGCCGTAGAACTGGGCTCCGTAGGAGTTCGTGCTTACGTTGAACGTCGAAGCATTCGACACCGTGTTCTCGTTCATGGTCAGGCCGTTCACGGCCGTACCAGTGCTGGTATTAAACACCCCGTTCACATTCTGGCCAAAGCCGCTGTTGCCGGTGAGAGCATTGAATGCTACCGAAACATTGTTGTTGTTCAGCGCCAGCGTGTTCGAGGCAGCACCCGTGTTGGATACGCCGTTGAAGCTGGCCGTGCCGAAGCCGCCGCCCGCCGTCGCCGAGGGCGAAAGGGTTACGATGTTGTTGTTCAGCGTCAGGCTGCCAGCCGTTGCCGTGGCGGCGCCGGTGTTGTACACGCCGTAGGTGCCAGCGTTATAGCTGCCGGCAGCCGTATTAGCTCCGGCAATCGTGACAGTGTTGCCGTTGAGGGCTACCGAGCCGGTAGCGGCAGCGTTCCACACGCCATAGCTCACGTAGCCGGTCTGGTCCGAAGCCGAGTTGCTGGTGATGCTCAGCACCACCGTGTTTCCCGACATTATTACCGAGTTGGCAGCGGCACCGGCGGCAGCGTTATACACACCGTAGATGGGGTTGTTGCTGCCTTGGCTCAGGGTCACGTTGTTGTTGCTCAGTACGGCGTTGGTAGCCGTGCTGGCGCCCTGGAACACTCCGTAGATGGCGCCGGTAGCGGCGCTGCCGCCACCCGCCGTGTTATTCACGATGTTGTTGTTCAGTAGCGCGCCCGACTGGTAGATGGCGTAGATGCCATAGCTGCTGGCCGTGCTGCCAAAGTTGTTCACCGTGTTGCCCGTCGTAGCACCAGCCGTGCCGCCGAAGTCGTTGTTCAGGTCGTAGAAAGCCGGCGTGTTCGAGCCATTGAAGACGATACCGCTGGTTACGTTGCTGATGATGTTGTTGTAGAACTTATTGCCCGAATTCGCGCCAGCTACGCTGGTCGGAGCGGCTACGGCTACCCCGGCTGCCGTGGTCGTAGCACCGAAGATGCCGGTGCTGTTCACATTGGCTTTGCTCAGGGTAATGTTGCAATTCTGCACCGTGTTGTTCTGGGCACCATTGGTCACTGAAGCCCGGTACAGCGCAATGCCGTATTCGAGGCTGGTCAGGCCCGAGGGCTGCGTGATGTCAAGCCCCGAGAACACGAAGTAGTCGCCCCCGGCCACGGCCAGGGCCGCGTCGTTGGTGCCGCTAGTGCCGGTTACCTGCAGGATGGGGTTGGCGCCGGCACCAGCCGGGTCGCGCTGGAACGTAATCGGGAAGCCCGCAATACCCGTCGTGATGATAACCGGAACGCTGGTTTCATTGAAGGTCTGGCTGCGCGATACGTTGAAGATGACCGGACCCGTGTTAGGCGACGGCGTGTAGGCCGCCGTGTTGATGCCGCGAGCGTTTAGGTCGTTGATAGCTGCCGTGAAGCTGGTGTAGTTACGAGCTCCGCTGCCGCTTTGGTTGATGGTGTAGGTGCCCTGCATGGGGCCCTCGATGCTCAGGTAGCCAGCGGCGCCGCTCAGCGTAATGGCGGGTGTGCTGCTGCCGGTGTAAGGCGTGCCGCCAATGGTTACCGACGAGAAAGCCGACGTAATCTGGTCGCCCGAGGTAGCCGTACCGGCAATATCATATACCAGGAAGAAGTAATTGCTGCCCAGGTCGAGGAGTTGGCTGCCCGTGAAGTTAATCGAGGTGCCGCTTACTGTGCCCGTGGCTACGAGCGTAGCCGAGGCCAGGGAATACGAGCTGGTGTTGCTGCGATACAAGCGGGCGGCTGCAATGTCAGCTACATTACTCGTGCCGGTCAGGTCAACGGTAACGGCAGTCAGGTTGGGTTGAGCGCCCGAGCCCGCCGTGGTTACGGTCAGGCTGGCGGCTACCTGATTGGTAGCACTAGCCCCCGTGTTGGCCGTAGTCTGCGTGTAGGTGAGACTGCTTACGGTAACCGGAACCGACGGCGTGAAGGTGCCTTCGTCGGCCCCGAGGTCGGGCGTAGTCGCATTGCGGGTGTCGCCGTCGAAGTCGGTCGTGTAAGTTGCAATGGCAGCGCCGCCGCTTTCTACCTGCGTAGGCACGGACGGGTTGATGTGCAGGAAAGAGCTGCTGCTGCCCGTGGTGCTGGCGAAGGGCGGGTTTTCCGTCACCGAAGCCTGGTCGCGGGTTGCCATGAACGCCTTATAGGTATCGAGGCGCTGATGCGGGTTGGTGGCCGACGTTGTGCCTTCTACATACAGCAAGTTGGTGCTCGAGGGAGCGCCAGCGTAGAACAGGTTGTTGTTCGAGGCTGCTTGGTAGTTAGCGGGTACAGTGCCATTCGTGCCGCTCACGCGGCGCAGGGCGGCGGTGTAGCCACCCGTGCCAATGGCCGTCGAGGTATTGACGATGATGTTGTTGCGGAGCGTCAGGTTCGGACCGGTGGCGAAATAGATGCCCGAGGTACCGAACGTAGCGGCGCTGCTGCTGGCGTTCAGGTAAATGGTGTTGTAGTACGCATTCACCGTCGTGCTGGCGACCATGTTGATACCCGTTACAGCCAGCAGGCTCGTGGCGGCCGGAGCCGTCAGGGTGCCAATGAGGTTGTTGTGCAGGTTTACCGTGGTGCCAGCCGTGAGGTAAATACCAGCTACTACCGACCCGGCTGCCGTGCCCGACAAACCGTAAATCTTGTTCTGGTAGATGCTGGTGGTCGTGGCCGAGTTATTAATGCCATATACGTTGCTGCCACCGCTGCTCACCAGGTTGCCCACGGTGTTCTGGAACACCGACCCGATGTTGCTGTTCGAGACGATACCGGTCAGGGCAGCGCCACCGTTGAAGCCGGTGATAGTGTTGCCGCTGATTACGGATGCTGCGGCACCCAACGTAGCGTTGATGCCAATGCCTGCGCCCGTACCAGCCGTCAGGTTAGTAAACGTGTTGTTGGTGATGTTCATCACCTGGGTAGCTGCGGTGCTCTGCTGTACGCCAATCAGGCCGGCCGAACCGGCCAGTGTGATGTTGTTGAGTGTATTACCGTTGAAGGTGAACGCACCGGGCGAAGAAGGGGAGCCGTTATCGTAATAGCCGACGAAGCTACCGTTGCCCGTGCTGGTTAGATTACGGAAGTTGTTGTTACTAACCGTAATAGCGCTGGCGGTAGCATTGTTGTTGAAAATCAGATACGAAGCGCTGCCCGTGTTAAACGTAGCCGTGCCGGTGGCCGGGCCACCCGTATTGCTGCTGATAGTCAGCGGGCCTTGTATCACGCCGGTGTTGTACAGTAGGTTAACAGCAGCCGTCGTTACGTAGGTGTTGCCAGTGGCAGTCAGTACGTTGTTGTTGCTCATCGAAGCACTGCCGGCTCCGGATGCACCAACGGCACCGGTATTGTACACGCCATTGAAGGAGCCCGACAGCACCCCGGTGCTGGTCAGGCTGCTCACCGCGTTGATGGTGTTGCCATTGAAGGCGGCGGCCGTAGCGCTATTGCTGCTCACTGCACCAGTGTTATACACACCGAAAAAGCTCGTCGTAATGCTTTGCGTTGAGGTCACCGTTGGCGAGTTCGAGACGGTGTTCGAGTTCATCGCCAGGGCACCCGTTACCGCGCTGACGTTGCCTACACCATAGTAGCTGCCGCCATAGCCACTACCCGTTGTCGAGCTTGTGGGAGTATTGGCTACCGTGTTCGAGCTCATGGTCAGGGCGCCGGCTACGGTGCTGGCGTTATATACGCCGTACACCGAATTGCCCGAGCCAGCCGTGCCGCCTACCGTGTGTACGATAGTGACGTTGTTGCTGCTCAGCGTAGCGGCGGCCGAGGCTGCGCCCGCGTTACCCACGCCATAGAACGGGCCACCGCTGCCGAAACCGCCAGCGGCCGAAGCCGTAGCGGTCAGGTTCACTATGTTGCCAGTCATAGTCAGGGCCCCACCCGAGATGGCCGTGGTGTTGTACACCCCATAGAAGCCCCCGTCGTAGCTGCCCGCACCCGTGTTGGCGGCCGTAGCCGTTACCGAGTTATTGGTGAGCGTTACCGTGCCGTTGGCTGCTGCGTTGTACACCCCGTAAAGTGAGGAGGCGTTTGTAGTAGCAAAGTTGTTGGCCAGCGACAGCGTTACGATGTTGTTGGTCAGCGATGCCGTGTTGGCCGCAGCCCCGGCCGCGAGGTTATACACCCCGTAGGCCAGGTTGGCGCTGCCTTGGCTCAACGTCACCGTGTTGTAGCTCATCGCCACGCTCGTCGCGGTGCTCGTGCCCTGGTACACCCCGTAGATGGGGCCAGCGGCCGCGCTGCCACCAGCGGCGTTGTTGATGGTGTTGTTGTTCAGCAGCGCGCCCGACTGGTAAATGGCATAGATGCCATACCCGCCGGCTGTGCCACCGAAGTTGGTAATGGTGTTGCCGGTGGTAGCACCAGCGGCAGCGGCACCACCCACGTCGTTGCCGGTATCGTAGTTGGCCGCAACGTTGACGCCGTTGAGGTAGATACCTGCGGCGACGTTGCTGATGGTGTTGCTGTAGAACTTATTGTTCGAGAAAGCACCGGCCGCGCTGCTCGTCGTTACGGCGGCACCAGTAACGGTAGTGGCGGCGCTGTAAATACCCGCGCTGCTGGCGTTAGCCGTGCTGAGGGTAATCGTGCAGTTCTGCACCGTGTTGTTCTGCGAGCCATCGGTGGCCGAGGCGCGGTAGAAGGCAATGCCATACTCCAGCGCCGACGAGCCCGTGGGCTGCGTGATGGTCAGGTTCGAGAACGTGAAGTAGTCGCCCCCGGCCACGGCCAGGGCCGCGTCGTTGGTGCCGCTAGTGCCGGTCACCTGCAGGATGGGGTTGGTGGCGCTACCAGCCGGGTCGCGGCGGAACGTAATCGGGAAGCCTGCAATACCCGTGCGGTTGATAGCCGGAACGCCGGTTTCGTTGAAGGTTTGACCACCGGCTACGTTAAACGTCACCGGCACGCCGCTGCCCGTCGTGTTGATGCCGCGGGCATTGAGGTCGGTGATGGCTGCCGTGAAGCTGGTGTAGTTAAGCGGGCCGCTGCCCGTCTGGTCGATGGTGTAAGGTCCGCTCATCGGGCCGGTCACGGTCAGGGCACCGGCTGCTCCGCTCAGGGTGGGCGTGTAGCTGGTGGTATTAATCGTGATGCTCGTGATGGCCGACGTAATTACGTCGCCGGGTGTTGCACCTGGCGCAATGTTGTAGGTCAGGTAATAGTAGTTGTTGCCGATAGCCAAGGTCGAGCCACCGGTTACCGTGATGGTGTAGGTGCCCGCCGGCGTGGCCGTGGTGGGAACCAGGGTAGCCGTAGCCAGTGAGAACGTATTCGACGAGCTCACGTAGAGCTGCACATTCTGAATATCGGCCACCGGCGTCGAGCCCAGGTCAACGGTCAGGCTGTTCAGCTTGGGAGCATTCACCTGGCCAGCCGTAACTATCGTCAGGGCCGCTACGGCCTGGTTGGTAGCCCCAGCCCCGGTAATGCCGGTGTACTGCGTGTAGGTCGGGGTGCCGGTTACGGTGATATAGGGAAGCGACGTGAAGTCACCTTCGTCGGCACCCAGGTCGGGGGCATAGCCACCGCCGTTGGTCTGGGCCACGCCGTTTACCGAATACGGGCCGGTGCCGGTGTAGGGGCCACGAGCGTCGCCGTCGTAGTCCGTCGTCACGCCGCTGATTACAACACCGCCGCTCTCTACGAAGGTGGCCGTGCCGGGGGCAATGTGCAGGAAGTTGGAAGCCGAGCCAGTGGTGCTGGCAAAGGGTACGTCTTCGGTGCGCGAGTTGGTTTCGCGCGGCGCAACGGCCGCTTGCATGGCCGCCAGGGTCTGGTACGAGTTCGTGCCGTCGTAGTAGAGCAGCCGGTTGGTACCCGGGGTACCGGCGAAGTATAGGTTGTTGTTGGAACTGCTGGAGTAACCAGCCAGAGCCGTGGCAGTACGGCGCAGTGCTACCGCGAGGCCGGTGCCATTCGGGGTCGATTTATTAACAACTATGTTGTTGATTAACGTCACCGTCGGCGTCGTGCTGGCCAAAAAGATGCCCGAAGTGCCAAAATTTGTACCTGAACTGCTCGCGTTCAGGTACACAGTGTTGTTGTAGATGTTACTAGCTGAGCCACCGTTCACCAGAATACCCGCTACAGCCGTCGCGCTGGATAGGTCTGGTGTGGTGATGCCACCGATGATGTTGTTGCTGGCGTTTACAGTCGTCCCGCTGTTGATAAACAAGCCGGATGCTGCCGGAGCGCTGGCATTGTAGGAGGTCAGGCCATATACCTTGTTCCGGCTGATATTGACAGTACTACCCGTTGTGTTGTAGATGCCATGCAACGGACCATATACTGAGCCTCCAGCGGTGCCCAGCGTAAGGTTACCCACAGTATTGTTGGCGATGTTTTTGACGCCGGTAGCCTGCGAATAGATGCCGTAAAAGTTATTGCCCGACGTGCCGGTACCACCTACAGAAATGCCAACAATAGTATTGTTAGTTACCGTTTCCGTTGCAACCGACGTGTAGCTGAAGTAAGGGTAGGTCAGAAGCCCCGTGCTGTTGGTGGTAAGCGTCTCGTTCGTAATAGTGTTGTTGTCAGTAACACTAGTAGCAGCAGTGGTGTAAATGGGGTAGTAACGAACAGTAGCTACTGCAATAGAGCTCGTGTTATTGGAAATAACGTTGGCGTTAGAACCCGCGCCTCCAATGTTCGCGGTGGTACCCGTAGCATAGATGGGAATAATAGAAACCCCAGAAAGCCCGGTTACCCCGAAGGTGTTATTCGAAATGGTGTTGCCCGTAATGTTGGCAGTGCCACTAGAGGTAGTGGTCAAGGAGTTGTATACTGCCCGGCTGAGTCCGAACAAATAGAAGTTGCTCGAAACGGAGTTGCCAGTAATCGAGTTGCCGGTGATATTCGAAGTCAGGCCAGTTGCACTGCTGAGGTCCTGAATAAACTGAACGTAGTAGGGGCTATTCGGAATATTCCAACCCGTAAAAGTATTGTTGGTAATATTGACCGTAGTGAGGGCGGTAGTACCTGCCTGCTTAATGCCAATATTGATGCCGCTACCAGAACCGGTAGAAGCAGTAGCAATAGTTACTGCATTCTGGCTGATTGTCAGCGCGCCTACCATGCCCGTGGGGTTCACTGCGCCAGTGCCAATGCCAGTCACGGCAGTAGAGGTGTTGCCGTTAGGGATGCTAACCGTGTTATTTACGATGCTCAGGCCTGCCTGATACTCGGCGTTGATGCCGTACACGGCCGTATTGCTACCGCCCAGGTTGGTCATGGTGTTGCCGTTGCCCGTGCCTGTGGCCCCAATTACGTTATTGGTGTCCATATTGGCAACGGTCGCCGTTGCACCTAATATGTTGACGCCCAAAAATGAGTTAGCAATCACGTTGCCACGGAAGGCGTTGTTGCTGTTTGCCCCAAACGAACTCGAAGCCGTGTACGCCGTACCTGTTGCGCCGGTAGCGGCGCTATAGATACCGATGGTGCTGGTGCTGGTCTTGTCAAGTGTGATAGTTGAGCCAGTCACTACAACGTTCTGGCTGCCATCGGTAGCCGATACCCGGAACAGGGCGTAGCCATACTCCACAGTGTTGCTGGCTGCCGTTACATTGATGTTGGTAAAGGTGACGTAGTCCGTACCAACTACCGATAGGATAGCGTCATTAGCGCCTGCCGTACCAATGCCGGTGATGACCGGATTGGCACCCGCGCCCGCCTTCTTAAAGACGACAGGCCTAGCGACTGTTGCCGGGTTAGTCGAAGCATTGTTGAGGGTGATTTGCCCGGCAGTAGCGCTGGCAAACGTTTCGGTGTAACCCGCCGCAATGTCAAACGTAACACCATTAGGGCCTACACCACCGGAGTTGAGGGCCGTGATGGCCGCTGCTACCGTAGCGTAGTCGCCCGGAATAGTCTTGGTGCCCGAAAGCTGGGCCCAGGCCCCGTTGCTGCCCAGCAGCAACGCGAGCAAAGCCACTGCCCGGGTAAGGTAGCGGCTTCGTGGAGTGGACAATGGTGGCGGTAGGGTGGTCCGCCTGAGTAAGGGTTGTTGCATGGAACTAATAAAGAAGGGTTAGGGAGTGATGTAACTGTAAGCGGGAAAAAAAGGAAAAGGGTGAAGAATGTCGTCTGAAGCAGCCGAAAAGGACCGAAAATAAGACCAGCGCCGTAAAAAACTAAGAACCAATCCCAAAACGGGACGGATTTCGGCGGCCTAAAGTTAATTAATGCAGGCTTAATATCCTAGTCAAAGAAGCTCGCCAAACAGATGTTCGTGTGGAAACACGCTGGCTGAAGGGATAAAAAAAATAGCATTTCATGCTACGCTCATTATCTGGCTGAGCAAAAGACGGCAAGTAAGCGGGATAAGCCTAATCGGTCCAAAAAAGTGCAACGGGGCTTCAGTCAATCTTTTTTATTGACCAGTGAGGGTTTTCCGCTGCCTCGCCAGGTCGGCTTCAGCTTGTTTTCCGCTCCCGTCATTGCCTAAAAAAAGAAGCCTCCGCACCAATGGCGCGGAGGCTTCTTTTTTTAGGTGGCCGAATAGCAGCTGCGCAGCTGCTTATTCTACCATCAGGCGAACCGTGGCCGTGGCGGCACCGGCTTGCACCCGCACCATGTACAGGCCGGTTGCGAGGCCGGTTACGTCCATGGTCGTCTGGGCACCATCCGTATTCAGACCTACGGCCTGGGTGCGGATAATCTGACCAACCGAGTTGACCAGCTCAACCGTTGCCTTCTGCGCGCCGCTCACGGCCGGAATCGACACCGAGAAGGCGGTGTGAGCCGGGTTCGGGAACACGCTCAGGTGGGCCATACCGACGGCATTGCGCGCCCCCAGAATGGTGTTGAAGGTCGTCGAGCTCGTGGGCGCCGGGCCGCTGGCGCAGTTCGGCGTCACGGTCACGGTGTAAGCCGTATTAGGCGTCAGACCGGTCAGAATCACGGGGGCGGCACCAGGGTTCGGCGTTACGGTTACCGGCGGGCTGCCGGCGGCGGCGTAAGTTACCGTGTAGCTGGTGTTGTTGGCTCCCGGCGTGAAGTTCACCGTGGCCGAGGTAGCAGTGATAGAAGCTACGCTGAGGCCGGTCACACCTTCGCAGGGCGAGATGGTGCTGAAGGTGACCGACGAGGTGGGGGCCGTGCCGCTGGCGCAGGTCGGCGTCACGGTCACGGTGTAGGCCGTGCCGGGCGTCAGGTTGCTCAGCACTACGGGCGAGGCCGTCGGAGTGGGCGTTACGGTTACCGGCGGAACGCCGACGGCAGTGTAAGTCACCGTGTAGGCGGTGTTGTTGGTACCCGGCGTGAAGCTCACACTGGCCGAGGTCGTCGTGATGCTGCCCACGGCCAGCGCCGTCACGCCATCGCAGACGGCCACGGTCGTGAAGGTTGCCTGAGCCGGACCAGCTGTGCCACCTGCCGAGCAGGTGGGCGTGATAACTACCGTATACACCACGCCCGGCGTCAGGTTAGTGAGGATATACGGCGAGCCGCCCGTGGTAACGGTGGTGGGCTGGCCGCCAGCCGGCGTGTAGGTAATCTCAAACGAGGTGTTATTGGTGCCCGGCGTGAAAGCAATTTCGGCCGAGGTAGTAGTCAGGTTACCCACCAAGATGTTCGTAACGGCGTTACAAATCGGCGGAGCGGGCGTGCTGAAGGTGGTAGAGACAGTGGTGCCAATTCCAGTGTTGGTGCAGGTCGGCGTTACGGTCACGGTGTACTGGGTAGTGCTGGCCAAGCCGGTCAGGGTGAAGGGCGAACCGCTGATGGCAGGCGTCACGGTTACGGGCGCACCACCGAAGGGGGTGTAAGTAACCACGTAGCTGGCGTTGCTGGCACCCGGCGTGAAGCTGATGTTAGCCGACGTACTTGTCACGTTGCTGGAGGTCAGGTTCGTCACCGGGTCGCAGGGCGGGGCCGTGGTGGCGAAGGTAAACGTCGCAGCCGACGAGGTGCCGCCGCTGGCGCAGGTAGGCGTGATGCTCACCGTGTACACGGTACCGGCCAGCAGGCCGCTCAGGCTGAAGGGCGAGCCCGCCGGGGCGGGCGTCACGGTTACGGGCGAGCCGCCGGCGGCGGTGTAGGTAACTACGTAGCTCGTGTTGTTGACGCCGGGCGTGAAGCTGATGTCAGCCGAGGTGTCGGTGATGTTCGAAGCCGCCAGGTTGGTGGCTACGCCGCAGGGCGCTACCAGCGTCGTGAACGAAGTAGTAGTAGCCGTTGAGGTGCCACCGCTGGTGCAAAGCGGCAGGACGCTTACCGAGTACGACGTCAGCCCCAGCAGACCCGTCAGGGTTACCGGCGAAGCCGTAGCGGTGATGGTAACCGGTGTGCCACCGGCGGCGGTGTAAGTAATCGAGTACGACGTGTTGTTGAGGCCAGGGGTGAAGCTCACTTCGGCCGTCGTGCCGGTTACGTTTGCTACCGTCAGGTTGGTAACCGGGTTGCAGGGCGGGGCAATGAACAGCGGCTGGGCTGCAATGGTGAAGGCACCGTTGGCATCGGAGCTGCCGTAGCCGCTCACGGCCACGTAGTAGGTGCGGCCCGGCACCACGTCCGGCATGGTGAAGGGAGCCGAGAAGCCAACGTTGCTGGCGCCGGCAGCACGGCAGAATACCAGACGGAAAGGCCCGCTGGCGCAGTCAGTGCTTTCGTACACGCGCACCAAGCCGGCGGCGGGGTCCGTCACGTTGAAGACAATGGCATTGTTCGGCGCAGCCGCACCGGTCAGGATGTACCATACGTCGCGCGGGGCCGTAGCCACGCCGCAGGCCGGCAGCGAGGTGTCAATGCCCGGCTGCAGGCTGGTGCTCGAGCCCGTGTTGTTGCCGGCTACCGGCACGTTGGTCAGGGGCAGCGGGTCGGCACCGCAGGGGTCGTCGTTGGTGGGCGACTCCAGGCGCGTCTGGAAGCAAGTGGGGCCCACCAGGGTGCTGTTACCGTTGAGGCCGCCGCAGATGAGGCGAACGTAGAAGCAGTAGTTGGTTTGCGGGGTCAGGCTGGTCAGCTGGTAGTTGGGAGTGGTGATACCCGTGATAGTAGTACCGGCCGTGTTGGGGTTAAAGCCGGGCGGGCCAAGGATAACCGAGTACGAGCTGCCCGAGGGCACGCCGCCCGTGCCCGCCGTCCACGACAGCAGGGCGCTGCTCTTGGTCACGTTCTGGGCCGCGAGGGCCGAAGGAGTGGGGCAGCTTGGGAGCGGCGTAGCGCAGATGGTGAAGTTGCCCAGCGTACTGGCCGAAGTGTAGTTGAACACGCGCACGTAGTAGGTCGTGTTCGGGGTCAGGGTCGACCAGTCGAGCGCCGGGGCGGCAGTGTTGGCCGCCGTGCCTACGCAACGGATGAGCGTGAACGGACCAAGGCAGCTGCTGGCCGAGAACAGCTGCACAGCGCTGGCCGGGCCACCCGTCACGCTGATACGAACCGAAGTGCTGCCGGGGCCGCTGGCATCGGTCGTGAACTTATACCATACGTCCCGGGGCACGTTGTTGGGGCCGCAGCCCGTGCCGGGATTGGTGTAACCGCTGGGGATGGTGGTAGTGGCGCCGAGCAGGGTAGTAGCCAGCGGCACGCAGCCCGACGAGCTCAGCGAAAGCGTCGTCGCTCCGCAGGGGTCGTCGTTGCCAATCACCGTGGTGAAGCTGGTGGGGCCGGCGTAGATGCTGGGGCCCGCCGTGCCGCCGCAGTCGCGCAGTACGTAGAACTGGTAGGCGCTGCCCGATTGCAGGCCCGTTATGCTGGTGGAAGTGGCACCGGCCGCCAGCACCATCTGGTTGCTGGTGGGGGCCAGGGCGGGGTTGAAGCCTTGCAGGCCGTACACGATGGTGTAGGTGCCCGCGCCAGGCGAGGTGAAGCCCAGCGTGGCCGACGTAGCCGTCACGGCCGTAGCCGTGAGCACCGAAGCCGGGGGGCAGGCCGGAGCCGCCCCGATGTTAATGGTGAAATCCTTGGTTTCGCCCGAGAAGAACTGCGTGCAGGCATCGCCCGAACCGTTCGGGTTGCCATTGGCCCGGCTCCGCACCCGCATGCCCGTGGGGCCGGTATAAGCCCCGGCCGCGCCCAGCGGAATGGTGATGTTGGCGGTAACGGCGGTGCCCGCCGTGGTGGTGGTAGCAACCTGCACCCACTCATCGGCGGTGAAAGCCAGGTCGTGGTTCGAGTCAATCCAAACCGACAGGATGCTGTTACCCGAAGTGTTTACCGTAACCGGGTAAGTAATACCGCGCAGTACCGTGCCGGTAGTTGGGCCGGTAGCCGGGTAGTTGGTGTAGGCCGTGCCTGCCACGGGGGTGTTGCAAGTCAGGCCAGTGGCATTAAGGGTAGTGCCCGAAATAGCAACGCTGGTAATGTTGTTGCCGCCGCACACGCCACCCAGCGTAACCCCGCCCACACCGCTGACGCAGTAGCCGTTCGAGGTAGCAAAAGTGAGCGTAACCGGGGTGGAGGCGCCAGTGGCGCAGTTGGCCGTGATGGTGGCGGTGTAGGTGGTGTTCAGCGAAAGGCCGGTCAGCGTCACCGGCGAGGTGGTGGGAGCGGGGCTCACGGTTTGCACCGGACCACCATTGGCCTGGTAAGTAACTGTGTAGCTGGTCGAGGCGCTGCTGCCATTGAAGTTCAGTTGGGCCGAAACACCAGTAATGTTGCCCACGTTGGCGCAACGCACGGCGGCGCAGGTGCCGGTGGTGGGCGGCGGCGGCGAGAAGGCGTACACCTGCCCATCGGCCGGGCGCACGTTGATGGAGCGGGTTTCGGTGCTTGAGCTGGCCGTGGGCGAGGTCGAAGCATCGCTCAGGCTCAGGAAGTCGGCGGCGCAACCGGTGGTGCCGCCGCTGGCAATGCCAATCGAGGCCGAAGCCCCCGAGCTGGGCGCATTGGTTTCGGGATGGTAAATGAACTCGATGCGGTTGCTGCCTTCATAAAGCTTGGCTTGGAAGGTGATAACGGACAGGTTGCCGTTATAAAACCACTCCCAGTTGCGCCACTCAAACGTAAACACCCGGCTGGGGGCCGTGCCCGTCACTTCATAGCCGGCGAAAGCTGTCGCGTCGGTGGGGCGGCCGTCCAGGTCATCCCACAGCGGGGCTACCAGCGGTTTTTCGGTGGCGGCTCCGGTCGAGAGGTTGTTGGTGAGGTTGTTGAGAGCCGACGGGTTGAACGACAGGAAGCCGTTGGAGCTGGCTTTCAACTGCGTATACGTAGCTCCATCGAACACGAAGCTGAAGCCGATGGGCAGCTGGCCCGAGATAATATCGTCGGCCAGAATGGCAACCGGGGTGGCGTTGCTGCTCACCGGTACATAAGTCCCGCTACTAGCCGCGAACGTGTAGTTTGACACCTGTGCCCGGGCACCTAGTGGCCCTAGCAACAGGAAGAATAACAGCATCAGCAGATGCGGGCTATTCGACCCTGTTCGTAATAATTTGGTCATTGGGTTAAGTGAAAAATGAAAAGAGGGAAGAAAAAGGGGGGTGAAATAGATTAGCTAGGCTCGTGATACCCACGAAAACAGCCCATAAATATAAGGGCCGTTTCGGTAATCGGCCCGCTCTTGGTAATGGTATAGTCGACGGCCTGCGTGCAAATCCCGGCCAAACATCGGGCAGGCATCGGCCAAAGCCGGTAGCTGCCTGCTAATGACTGGCAGTAACCCGCGCGCCATGCCGCTGAAACAGACCACCAAAAAGCCCCCCGGTTTGCACCGGGGGGCTTTGGCGTTCGGCGTGGCGCAGCAGCTTACTTCTTCACTACTTTCACGTGCTGCAGCTGGCCGTCGAGGGTCAGGTGGAGCAGGTACATGCCTACGGGCAGGCGTTCGAGGTCGTTAATCGTCACCTGGCTCTGACCGGCCGGCAGGGCCAGCGTCTGGGTCAGGATGGTGCGGCCGGTGGCGTCGGTCACCGTCAGCAGCGTGGCGGGCGAGGCCGTGCGGGTCTGCACGTTCAGCATTAGCTGCGCGCTGAAGGGGTTGGGCATGGCCGTGAGGCTGGTGCCGTCGAGTTTGCCGAAGTCCACGGTGCGCACGGGCGAGAAGCTGGCCTTGCCGTCGAGGTCAACCTGACGCAGACGGTAGTAGCGCAGGCCGGTTTTGCCGGCTTCCACGTCGTTGTAAACGTAGCTGCGGGGAGAGTTCGAGTTAGCCGAGGCGGGCTCGACGAACTGCAGCTTGCGGAACGAGCTGCCGTTGGTGCTTACCTGCACTTCGAAGCCGGCATTGTTCTTCTCGGTAGCCGTGTTCCAGTTCAGCTGGGCATTCTGGCCCACGCGCACGGCCTCAAACTTGGTCAGCTCCACGGGCAGCGGGTTGGCGCTGTTGCCCAGGGTCCAGTCGGAGAGGTGGGTGAGGTTGCTCACCTGCACGGCGGTGGCGTAGCTGGCGTTGCTGGCCGCCACCAGCGCCGAGGCGCGGTAAGGAGCCCAGGGGCCGGCCGGCGCACCACCGTTCGTCGGAATCGGGGCGCTGAAGAGCTGCAGGTTGGCGTTGGCAATGCCGTTGCGCTCGTGCTCGAAGAGGTCCATTTTCAGGGTCACGTTCAGGCCCGCGTCGTTGGTGGGCACAATGCGAAACCAGCGCTTCACGCTCTGGCTGGTGCCGGCGCCGTTGAGCACAATGCCGGTGGTGCGGGTCACCACGGTTTCGTTGGGGAAGGTGGTGCTGGCGGCGTCGGCCGTCAGGGTCAGGCCCAGGTTGCTGAAGGTAGTGGGCGTATTGTCGGCAATGTACTCCTTAGCCCGCACCGCGCCCAGTACGTAGCTGGTGTTGGTTTCGGTAAGGGTGCTTTGGAACATATCGTCGCTGATGACGAGCGTGGTGACGCTGCCCAGGTCGAGCAGGCCGCTGGTCATGGTCAGGGCGTGGCGCACATCGAAGCTGGAGCCGCCATTCTGGGCACTGGTCACGGTTACGGTGTTGTTGCCGGTGGCGCCGGTGTTGGCTACCTCCATCGTATACACGTTCGGCATGCCGGCGGCCGTCTGGGCCGTGGCGCCCACAAAGCGCAGGTTGGTGGCCGTGAAGCAGCCGTCGGTGAACATGAGGTACATGTCGCCGCTGTTGCTCAGGTTGCCGGCCAGGCTCAGGTTGTGGCTGTAGATTTCCAGGTAGGCGCCGCTGGCTACGGTCAGGTTTTTCGCCAGCGCCTGCGGGTTGGCGGGCGTGGTGCAACTGTTGGCGTAGTCGCCGTCGCCGATGGAGCGGGCGGTGCCCGCGGGCACAATGGCATTCACCTGCAGGTTCGGGATGCAGTTGTCCCAGTTGCCGGCGTTGTTCCATTCCGAGTTGGCCGCGCCGGTCCAGGTGCTGCTGCTGTTGATGGCGAGCGCGAGGGTGCTGGTAACCGGGGCGCAGGGGCCGGCGGTGGTCAGGGTCAAGGTTACCGCGCCAGCCGTGATGTCGGCAGCCGAGGGCGAGTAGGTCACGCTGGTAGTGGTGGCGTTAATCACGCCGCCGTTGGAGAACGTGCCGGTGCCCGACGAAGTGTAGGTAGCGCTGGTGGCCGAGCCGCCGTAGCTGCCGGTGGTCGAGTAGGTGTAGCCGGCGCACACTTTGGCCGGGGCCGTGCCCGCGTTGGCCGTGGCCACCGGGGTCACCGTGACGGTGATGGGCGTGGCCGGGCTGGGGCAACCCATGCTGGGGTAGGTAGCCGTAACGCTGTAGCTGGTGGTCGCAGTCGGGTTGAAGGTAATGGTCGAGCCCGACACGCTGGCCCCGGCGGTGGGCGTTACCGTGTAGGTGGGCACCTCGTTGATGGTGCCGGTCACCGCTACGTTATCGAGCGCCCAGTAGTAACCATAGGCATCCACGTAGCTGAAGCGAATCCGCACGTCGGCCTGGTTGAGCGCCGCCGCTGGCAGGGTCAGCGAGGGCCGCGTCACGGTGGGCGTGGTAGTCGTCGGACCGGTGCCCTGGCTGGTCGTGTAGGTAACCAAATCGGTCCAGGTGCCGCCGTTCACGGAGTATTGCACTTTCGCAGTCGTGTTCGAGCCATTCACCCGCAGCAGGTGGTCGAAGGCTACGGCGGCGGCCGTGTAGCCGGTGGTGTTGAAGCTAGGCGAAGTCAGCAGCGTGTTGGTGGCCGAGCCGCTACCCCCGGCATCCGAGTTGGCGAATGCCAGCGGAGTGCCATCGGCGCCGTTCCAGGCCGTCAGGTACGAGGAGTAGGTGTAGGGCGGCGTGATGATGCCCCACACAGTAGCGGCGCCGCCACCGTTGTTGGAAGCCGTCCAGCTGCCCAGGCCGCTGTTGAAATTCTGAGTGAGAATCGTGGGAGTGGTCAGCGCATTCGACGAGGCCGTAACCGTCGTGCTGGTGCCCGCGCAGATGCTGGCGCTGCCGGGAGTCAGCGTGGGGGCATTCGGCGTCGCATTCACCACGATGGTGAGGGTGGTGGTGGCGGTGCAGCCGGTGGGGCCGTTGCCATCGTTGCCGGTGATGGTATAAATCGTGTTGGCGGTGGGGTTAAACGTCACGGTGTGGGCCGCATTGTTCACCGTGGCGCCCGTAGTCGGGCTCACCGTCAGGGTGGCATAAGAGGCGGGGCTGAACGTGAGCGTCGTGCTGCTGCCGCTGCAGATGGTGGTGCTGCCGGTGTAGGTCAGCGCCGGCGGCGTGGTCACGGTTACGGCGAGGGCCGTGCGGGGCGACGATGCGCAGCCCGGGCCGCCCGTGGTGTAAGCCAGGTTGAAGAACGAGTTGTAGGTACTCGTATTATAAGAGCCGCCCGCGGACGTGTTATACGAACCCACCACTGCAATCACGCCGTTCGTAATCGGGTAAGTGCCGGTGTAGGTGGAATAGCGACCCAGGCCGCCCGTGGAGTTGCTCAGCTTATAGCCGCCGGCCGCCAGCGCGTAGTTCAGCGGCAGCGTCACCAGCGTGCCCACCTGGGCCGCCGTGATGGCAAAGGTGCGGTCGGAGCCGCTCACGGCCGTGCCCGCGCCGGGGTTGGTGGCCGTGTAGAGGCGGATGGTCAGCGTGCCGGCCGCCGAGGGGTACACGTCCACCGAGTTCAGCACGCCCGCGCTGGTCACGTTGAAGCCCAGGGCGCGGTCGGCCGTGGTGTTCGTGGGGGTGAAAGTGCTGCCCGTGGCGGCGCTGGTGCTGCTTTGCTCGCCCGTCACGTTGAGGGTGCCGTTGCGGGCTTCCACGTAAAAGGTCTGGGTGGCGGGCGTGGCGGCCACGGTGGCCGTAGCCGAAATGCCCGAGGCAAACGGGGCGCCGCCCATCGGGGTCGTGAAATAGTAAGGCGTGTTGCCGGTGTTGGCCGTGGCCTGCAGCGTCACGGTGCCCGCGCCGCAGCGCGAGGGCGCGTTCACGAAGGTCACCTGCGGGTCGCTCACGGTTACCGTGAGGGTGTTGCTGGTGGCCGAGCTGGTGCCGCAGCTCACCACGGCCTTATAGTAGGTGGTCTGGGCAATGGCCGCCGTGGTATAGGGCGTAGTCGTTGCGCCGCTGATATTGTTGAACAGCAGGTTGTCGGTCGAAGACTGCCACTGGATGCTGCTGGCGCCGACCGTGCCCGTCAGCGTGAGGGTGACGGTGCTGCTGGTGCCGCACACCGTGCTGGCGCTGGCACTGGCCGTGCCGGCCGTGAGGACCACGGGAGTGCGGGTGTTGGTGCCGGCCGGGGTGCTGGGCAGGGCGTCGTTGGTGTTGTCGTAGTCGCCGCCGCTCACGCTGCTCGCAATGGCGAAGGTGTAGGTGCCCGCCGTGCTCATATTGGCCGGCGTCACAAAGGTCACGGCCTGCGTGGCGCCCGCCGCCAGCGTGCCGGTGTTGAGGACGACCGGCGCCAGCGTCGTGTTGATGGGGCCACTGACGCTGCCGCTCACCGTCACGGGGTTGGTCGCAAAGTTGAGCGTCGTGCCGCTGAAGTTGCGCAGCGTCACGGTTACGGTTTCAGCGCTGGTGTAGCACACCTGCGAGGCCGTCGGCGAGGTCAGGGCCGTGATGCCGACGTCGTTCAGCGGGGCGGGGGTGAAGTCGCCTTCGTCGGCGCCCAGGTCGGGCGCGGTGCCGCCGCCGTTCAGCTGCGCGGCCAGCGGATAGGGCCCGCGGGCCTGGTTGTCCACATCGTTGCCGGCGGCGGCAATCAGCACGCCGGTGCTTTCGGCTTTCGAGGCGCCGACGGCAATGTGCAGGTCGGTGGTCGAGGTGAAGTTCGGGTTGCCGGTCACCGAGTTGGCATCCTGGGCGGTGCCGTTGGTGGCATCCTGCAGGGCCGTCAGCGTCGCGCGGTTACCGCCGTTGAAGAATGCCAGCACGCCCTGCGCGCCGCTCACGTAGTAATCGTTGTAGTTAATAGTGGTGTAAGCCGACAGGGGCGCGGCGCTGTAGAAAGCGTACGAGGTGCTGGTGCCGCTGCTGCTGGCCAAAGTGTTGGCGAAGATGTTGTTGCGGATATCCAGGCCGGTGTTGCCCGCCGTCACGGCCAGGGCGGCCGTAATCAGGCCCGTGCTGGTAGTACCGGGCGTGTAGCTGCCGCTCAGGCTCACCGAGTTGTGGTAGAGGCTGATGCCGCTCTGGGCCGTCGAGCCATTCAGCAGAACGCCCACGATGCCGCCATTGGTGATGCCGTTGAAGCCGGTGCCGCGCAGGTCGGCCACGAAGTTGTTGCTGATGCGCAGGTTGGCATTGGCCGCGCCGGGGGCCACGTAAATACCGATGCCGGTGTAGCCGCCGC
This sequence comes from Hymenobacter aranciens, assembly GCF_030580865.1. Taxonomy (GTDB): domain Bacteria; phylum Bacteroidota; class Bacteroidia; order Cytophagales; family Hymenobacteraceae; genus Hymenobacter; species Hymenobacter aranciens. The sequence goes on from NZ_JAUQSY010000001.1 coordinate 431,779, forward strand.
TGGCCGTGCCGGTCAGCGTCGATACTTTATTGCGGTCGACCACAGTGGCCGTGGCAGTAGTACCCGCCGAGCCGGCGCCCAGGTATAGGCCGTAAGCGTAGTTCGACGTCGAGCTCACGTTGCTCACCGTATTAGCGCTGAGTGTCGCCGCCGAAGCCGTCGAGCTGATACCGTAGGCACTGCCGCCAGCGGAGCTCACGTTGCTCACCGTATTGCCCGAAACAGTGCCGCCGGTGATGCCCGCGTTGTTGTTCGACAGGATGATGCCGTAGTTGGCGGCGGCGCTGTTTACTACGTTTCGCACGGTATTATCCGTCAGGCTGGGCGCCACGGCCCCCTGCACGAAGATGCCGTAGAGCGTGATGTTGTTGGCCGTCGCGGCCGTCGCCGGCCCCACGATGTTGTTGCTGATAACCAGGCCATCGAGCCCGCCGCTGGAGACGGCCGCCGTGCCACCGGCCACAATGCCCATGTAGGTGCCCTGCACGGTATTGTTGCTGATGGTGATGTTGTCGTTGTCGGCCCCGATGTTATTGTAGGAATTGCTGCATACCATCACGCCGGTGCTCAGGTTGGTGCTGGCGTTGGAGGCACCCTGCAGAGTCAGGTTCAGCACTTTGTTGTCGTGGCTGAGGCCGGTGCCCGAGGTGGCAATCCACACCAGCCCCGTGCTGGCGGTGTTGGTGTTGGTCAGGCTCAGGTCGCGCGAGGTGCCGCCCACGAGGTTCGAGCCGTCGATGGTGACGAACGACACGTCGGTGAGCTTGAACAGCGCCGTGGCCGAGCCGTTGGAAATTACCGGGCTCGTGAGCAGGGCCGGCTTGAAGGTCACGGTGTTCGCGGCGCTGAAGCCCGCGTAAGCCGTCACGTTCAGCGGGAAGGTTTCGCCGTTGGCGGTGTTGTAGGGCGTGGTGCCGGGGTTAATCAGCGAGAAGGTAACCGGGCCGCTCACCCCGCGCAGGGTCAGGTCAGCAATGGCCGCCGTGATGGTGGCGTAGCTGGGAACCGGCACCGTGATGGTGGGCTGGCCCACCGTGTACGTGCCATTCAGCGGCCCGATGATGGTGCGCGCCCCGGCCGGGCCGCTCAGCGTGATGGCCGGCGTGGTAGCCGAAGTGTAGGCGGTGCTGCTCACGGTCACCGTCGTCGGCGTCGAGGCCACGGTGTTGCCGCTCGTGGCCGTGCCCGAAATGTCGTAAGTCAGGAAGAAGTAGTTGTCGCCGGCCGCCAGCGTGGCGGGCGTGCTCAGCGTGAGCGTGTAGCTGGGCGAGGCAATGGTGCCCGTGGTGGCTACCAGCGTGGTAGTGGCAAACGTGCTGCTGTTGCCGGCGCTGTAGAGCCGGGCGTTGGTGATGTCGGCCACGTTGGTGCTGCCCAGGTTAAACGTGATGCTGTTCAGCACCCGCGGGCTGGTGGTACCCGTGATGTTGATATTCAGGCCGGTTACCTGCTGGTTGGTGGCGCTACGGGCCGTGTTGGCGCTGCTCTGGGTGTAGCTGATGGCCGTTACCGTGGCTGGGGCCGGCAGGGCGTAGCTGCCCTCGTAGGCGCCCATGTCGGGGTTGGTGTTGGCCGCCGTGACGGGGAAGGTGTTGCCCGTGGCGCGGGTAGTGCCCGGCAGGTCGGTGGTGATGCCGCTGATGGGCGTGGCGCCCGACTCGACCAGCGTGGTGGTGCCGGTCGGAATGCTCAGGTTGGTAGCCGAGGTGAAGGGCACCGCGCCGCTGCTGGCAAACGACAGGTTGTCGTTGGTGCCGGCCGTGCTCAGGGTGCTGGTGTAGCTGCGCAGGTTGGTGGCCGGCGAGGTAGCCGCCGCGTTGAAGTTGGCGGCGGTGTAGGTGGCCGCAGTAGCCGTTCCGGTGAACGTTTGGGCAATGTAGTTACCAGCAGTGGCCGGTGCGTAGTAGGCATTGTTGTTCAGCGTCAGGTTGAATGCACTGGTAAGGCCCGAAGGTATCGAAAGGCAGGTATTAGCGGCCGAAGCAGCCGAAAAGCTGTTGGCGAAGATGTTGTTTCGAACATCCAGGTCGGTTTGGGCAGAGCTGGCAATGGCCAGGCAGCTGCTGTGGCCCGGCTGGGTGGTGCCGGTCGAGGGCGAACCCTGCAGGTAGATGGAGTTGTAATAAATCTTGTGGCCGGTGCCAGTGCTCACCCGGATGCCGAAAGCACCGTACGTCAGGTCGCCATTGGCATTGGAACTCCCAAAGACGGTATTCAAGCCCGAAATAGAGTTATTGTAAATCAGGCAGGGGCTGGTGTTGGAAATCTGAATGCCAACTGCTGAGTAGGCTATGCCCCCCGAGGAATAAGTGCTTTGAATACCGGTAATAATGTTGCCCGAAATAGTAGGTGTAGTAGTACCGGCCTGCACATGGATGCCCAGCCCCGACGTATTGCTGGCCTGTACCGAAACCAGATTCTGGATGGTATTGCCGCTAATGATGGGCGAGGAGGCGTTGGCCACCGACACCCCTGCTGCCGTGAGACGGGCAGCAGTAGCGGTGCCCCCCAGCGTATTGCCGCTTATGACCACATTGCTGGCCGCAGTAGCCGAGCCGCTTATGTAAATGGCCCGGGCACAGGTGGTAATGAGGTTGTTGCTGATAGTCAGGCCGGCGAATGAGCCTGTGCCGGACGTACTGATAGTAGTAGAGGGCACGGCCGTCACGTTGCCGGCATCGGTCCCGGCATAAATGCCATAGGTAGTGTTGGTAGGCGAGGTAGAGTTAACGCCGCTGGTGCCGTTGCCGGTGATAATCGTGTTGCGCACCACAATGTTGCTCGCCGTGATGGCCGGGGTGGTAGCTCCCGCAATACGTAGCAGGGTGGTATTATTCGTGCTGCTGGCCGCCGAGTTAGATAGCGTTAAGTTGCGATTGATGCCTACGGAGTTCGGGTTGTCGCCATCGAGCGTGATATTACTGCCGACGAAGCTGAACAAGCCGGTAGACGACCCGGAAGCACCGGTTACCGTGACCCCATCAATGATTGGCTGAATGGTAACCGAAGTGTAGCTGGCCGCGCCCTGCCCGCTGGGCTTGATGTAGGAAGTAGCCGTCTCCGTAATCGTGGCCGTGTTCAAGAACACGCTGATGTTGCCCTGGTGCGTTCCATCATTGATTTTGGCAAAGGCAGCGCCGACGGTGCCGTAAGAAGTGATGGCCGTGGTGCCACCCGACGACTGCACCAGCACGTTGCCCGTCACGGCCGCATTCACGGCGTAGGTGTAGTTGGCGCCGCCGTTGTTGTTCAGGCGTAGCGTGGCCAGGTCGTAGCCCAGCGCCGTCGAGTACGTTGTATTGTCGTTGTTAATCTGCGCAATAGACTTATTCGACGAGAAGACGTAGTATGTGAGAGTAGTGCCCGCCGCCTGCGACGGAATCTGGGCCACGCCGCTCGTGCCCGAGAAGGTGGCCTGCACCAGGTTGTTGTTGGAAGCGAAGGCGTTGGTCGAGTAGCGCACGTACACGTTTTCGCCCGTGGCCGGCGCGGCGCTCGTCGTGATGTTCACCGTGATGGGTGTGCCGGTCTGGAAGCCCGTGCCCGAGGTAGTCACCGTTGTGATGGACACCGGGTTGAACGTCGTTTCCAGCACCTGCATCGCGTTGTCGGCGCTGGCGTTGTTGGCCACGTTGAAGGTGTAGTAGCGGCCGCTCGTCACGGCGGGCAGGCGCCCCGAGCTACCGCCCGAACCAGTATTGTACTTCGCGCCTTCCGACGCCGAAGTCGGGATGAAGTTGTTGAACCCGCTGAACGTGAGGCCCGCGCTGTAAGGCCGCCACACGAGCGAGTAGTCGGTGCTGGCCGCCGTGCCGCGGGCGTATTCCCACACCCCGGTGCCTGCCCCGATGTTGCCCGTGGCCTGGATGGTGACCTGCCGGAAGCTGGAAACCGCGTTGAGGTTATAAGTGGCGTAAGAGCCCGCTGCGATGCTGGTACCCAGCACGGTAGGTTGGGCCCAGGCCGTCAGGCCGAAAAATGGCAGCAATAGGCCGACCACCAGCGCCGTAAACCACCGGGGGGTGGAGCTACGCCAAATGGGCCATACTCCTGGGAATAAAGTACGTTGCATCCTTAGCAAAGAGGTAATGGTGAGATATGAAAAAAAAATCCTTGAGTTGGGACAAGGAAATTACCACCATCATTCCGACTTCTACATTAAAGGACGGTTAAAGCACGCTTTTTCTCGTTGAACGGTCAGATTTTACCCGTCGAATGGTTTGGGCTATTGCGCCCGTTGCCGCCACAGCTGCCGGAACGACTGCGGCGCGATGGCCAGCGCCGCCCGGCGCTTGCTCCAGCCCACCTGCCCCAGCAAGCGCGCCATGCTCCAGTCCTTGAGGCCGGCCGGCAGCACATCCAGCGCCCAGCGGTGCTGCATGCTCCAGCGCCACACGCCGATGGCCGCCCGCTCCTCCAGCGGCGCGTGGCCTTCGCGCACGCTCTGCTGGCGGTTCAGCAGCAAGAGGTTGTGCAGGTTGATGCGTACCGGGCACACGCTGGTACAGGCGCCGCACAGGCTGCTGGCGTAGCTGAGGTGCTTGTGCTCGGGCAGCCCGCTCAGGTGCGGCGTTATCACCGAGCCGATGGGGCCCGAATACGTGGTTTCGTAGGTGTGGCCGCCGATGTTCTTGTACACCGGGCACACGTTGAGGCAGGCGCCGCAGCGGATGCAGCGCAGCGCCTCGCGCTTGTCGGGTTGGGCCAGCAGGTTGGTGCGGCCGTTATCGAGCAGGACGACCACCATTTCCTCCGGCCCGTCGGTTTCAGTAGCCTGGCGCGGGCCAAAGTAGAGCGTGTTATACACCGTCACCTGCTGGCCAGTGCCGCTGGTGCTCAGCAGCGGCCAGAAGAGGTCGAGGTCGGTGAGCTGCGGAATGACTTTCTCGATGCCGACGATGGCAATGTGCAGCTTCGGAAAAGCGGCCGAGAGGCGCGCATTGCCTTCATTTTCAGTTACCGCGATGGCGCCTTCCTGGGCAATGATGAAGTTGGCGCCGGTCACGCCTACTTCGGCCGAGGTGTATTTATCGCGCAGCAGGTGCCGGGCCGTGAGCACCAGCTTCTGGGCATCGTCGGTGCTTTCGGTGCCGAGGTGCTTCACGAAGATGTCGTTGATGTCGGCCTTGCTCAGGTGCATGGCCGGCGTCACGATATGGTAGGGCCGCTCGCCGTTGAGCTGCACGATGTACTCGCCCAAATCCGTCTCCACCGACTCGATACCCTGCTTCTGCAGGTACTTGTTGAGGTGAATTTCCTCGGTAGTCATGCTCTTGGCCTTCACCACGGTGCGCGTGTTACGCGCCCGCACCAGCTTGCCGATTTCGGCCAGCGCCTCATCCGCATCGCGCGCCCAGATGACGCGGCCGCCCCGCGCCGTAAACTGCGCCTCGAACTGCAGCAGGTACTCGTCCAGCTTTTCCAGCACCGTGGCCTTGAGGTAGGCCCCGCGGCTGCGGGCCAGCTCGTGGTTGGCGTAGTGGTTCAGGCCGACGCTCACGGCCACGTCGTACTTGCCAATGTTGAAGCGGATTTTGCGGCGATGCTCGCGGTCGAAAGCCTTCTTCTCGGCGTCGAGCAGGAATTGTTGTGCTTTCACTTTTAATACAATAGTATTATAAAGAACGTCATGCTGAGCTTGCCGAAGCATCTCCCCTATGGCAGTAATTCTAATCGTTGAAATTAGTTACACGGGCAAGATGCTCCGGCAAGTTCAGCACGACGTTATCGCATACTTAAACAGCCGCTACTCCTTGTCCGAGTCAACCACAATCCGCTCTTTGCGGTTGGCCAACTCCCAGGCCGTATGGAACACCAGCTGGGCCCGTTGCTCGAGCTTATCGAACTGGATTTTTCCGATTTCATCGGTTTCTTCGTGATAGTCGGCGTGCACGCCGTTGAAGAAAAATGCAATCGGTACCCGATTGACAGCGAAATTGTAATGGTCGGAACGGTAGTAAAAGCGGTTGGGGTCGGCCGGGTCGTCGAATTTGTAATCGAGGTTGAGCTTGCTGTATTTCTCGTTCTGCGCTTCCAGTATCACCCGCAGCTGCGACGCCAGCTTGTCGGAGCCGATGACGTAGACGTAGTCGGCCTTGCCTTCGTGCTCCGGGTCGGTGCGGCCCACCATATCCACGTTGAGGTCGGCTACGGTATTGGCCAGCGGAAATACCGGGTGTTTCGTGTAGTATTCGGAGCCATAGAGGCCCTCTTCCTCGCCCGTCACGCTCAAAAACAGCACGCTGCGGCGCGGGCCGTGTCCATCGGCCTTGGCGCGGGCAAATACCTCGGCCATATTGATAATGGCGGCCGTGCCCGAGCCATCGTCGTCGGCGCCATTGTACACCTTGCCGCCCCGCACGCCCAGGTGGTCGTGGTGCGCCGAAATCACCAGCACTTCGTCGGGCTTTTCGTAGCCTTCCACGTAGCCCAGCACGTTTTCAGTAGAGAAGGGTACGTGCTGGCGAATGGCTTTGATTTTCAAGGTGCCGGGTTTAAACGACGGATTGACGGGTTGCCCTTTGGCATTGGTCTGGTTCAGGTATTTCTCCACCGCGGCGGCTTTCGTATTCAGCAGCTGGTAGCCCACGGCGGGCGAAATGAAGACGCTCGGGATGGCGTCTTCCTGCTCACCGGGCATCACCATGCGGGTTTTGTTGATGGTGGGGGCCAGGCGGCCGGCCAGCTTGGCAAAGTTGCTGTTGGGATTGAAGTTGACGAAAAACACGCTCCGCGCGCCTTTGCGAATGGCCAGCTGCAGCTTGGCCCGGTGGTCAGCGCCCCATTTGGTGGGGTTGCCAACGGGGTTCAGGCGCGCACCTCCCTTTTCGTCGGTGGGCTCGCCCAGCATTATCAGCAGGTCTTTGCCTTTGACCTCTAGGTTTTTGTAATCAGAGTAGTCGCCCTGCTCGATACCGTAGCCCACAAATACTGGCTTTACCTCCGTCTCCTTGTCGAAGCTGACATCGCTGAGACTGTAAAAATCGGCTATCCACTTGTAAGTCGTACTGCCGATTTTCAGCGTCGCATCGGGCGCCCAGCTCACCCGTTCCAGCGAAAAATTCTGTAAATAAGAATTAAGCGTTGGAGTGGTGTTGAGTCCGGCGGTTTTGAATTGTTCAGCAACGTACTCGGCAGCCATGTGTTGGCCGGGCTCGCCGGTTTCACGGCCTTCAAACTTATCCGAGGCCAGCACCTCCAGGTGAGTACGCAGCCGGGCGGCGGTCACCTGCCCGGCATAGTGGTCGTTCCAGTCGGCCTCCACGGGAGCCTGTCGCGTGGGTGGCGCCTGCACCGCCGGGGCGGGCTTGGTTTTGATTTTCGTTTTCTTCTGCGCCTGAGCGGTGAAAGCACCGGCCAGTGCCGCAAGCAATAATAGTTTCTTCATAAAGATAGAAGGGGGTTAGTTTTTGACGATGAGCACGCTGGCGTAGGCCGCCACGCCCTCCTGCCGGCCCACAAAACCCAGTTTTTCGGTCGTGGTTGCTTTGATGGAAATCAGGTCGGCGTCGACGCCCATCACCTCAGCCAGCACGCGCTGCATCTCGGGGATGTGCGGGTTCACCTTGGGGCGCTCCAGGCAGATGGTCGAGTCCACGTTGCCCAGCTCGTAGCCGCGCTCGCGGAGCAGCTTCATCACCCCGGCTAGTAGCTTTTTCGAGTCGATGCCCTTGTACTGCGCATCGGTGTCGGGGAAATGAAAGCCGATGTCGCGCAGGTTGGCCGCGCCCAGCAGGGCATCGCAGATAACGTGGATGAGCACGTCGGCATCGGAGTGGCCAAGCGCGCCGTGAGTATGCGGCACCACGATGCCGCCGAGCCAGAAGGGCAGGCCCTCTTGCAGTTGATGAACGTCGTAGCCGAAGCCGGTGCGAATGGTAAGCACGAAGGATAGTGAATTTTTTGGTTTCAGAAAGAGGAAGTTGGCCGTAGCCAGCGCACAAAAGTACCCCGCCGGTAAAATATGCGCGGGGTAGCTGCGTCAGGGGAGGCGGGCATCCCGGTTTTCAGGGCTTCAGCGATGGTAACAGAAAAAACGTTGGAAACTTTGAACACAACAAAAGTTTCCGTTGTATCTTTGCGGTCTGAAAACACTATGGACATCAAAGACAGAATCCTGAGCCGCAGCAGTGCCTTGTTTCTCCAGAACGGCATCAAGAGCGTGAGCATGGACGACATCGCGACCGAGCTCGGCATCTCGAAGAAGACGCTCTACAAGTGGTTTGCCAACAAAGACGAGCTGGTGCACGCCGTGGTGGACACCCGCATGTGCGAAAACCAGAGCGAGTGCATTGCCGTGTCGGCCCCCGCCGTGGATGCCATCGACGAGATGCTGCGCCTCTCGCGCTGGGCCGACGAGCAGTTTACCGGCATTCACCCGAGCATCTTCCACGACATGCGCAAGTTTTATCCCAGCGCCTGGCAGCTGTTTAAGGGCCACAAAAACACCTTCATCCTGCAGCGCATTGAGGAAAACCTGCGCCGCGGCGTGGCCGAAGGCCTCTTCCGCGCCGACCTTGACGTGGACGTGCTGGCCCGCTACAACCTGGCCCACATCGACCTGGTGTTTGATACCGAGCTGTTTCCGGCCAACCGGTTCAGCCCGCAGCGCGTCAACCATGTGCTCGACGAGCACTTTCTGCTGGGCATCGTGACCCCGCGTGGCCTGCAGCAACTGCAGCAGTACCGCGCCAACCCTTCCGCTTAATACCCTTTTTCTTTTTCGCTGTTTTTTATGAACAAGCTGTTTCGAAGCCCGCTCCTGCTGGCCGCGGCCCTGGCCGGGGCCGCGCCGCAGGTGGCGCTGGCCCAGAATGCCCCCTCGGCCATGCCCCAGGCCCCCGTGCAGGGCCCCATGTCGCTGAGCCTGCAACAGGCCGTGACGTACGCCGTGCAGAACAAGTCGAGCCTGCTGGCCACCCGCCTGGGCGAGGCCACGGCCGCCGCCAAAGTGGGCGAAATCAAGAGCGCCGGCCTGCCGCAGGTGAACGTGGCGGCCACGCTCTCCAACAACTTCAAGCTCCAGAAGAGCCTGGTGGACGTGGGTTCTTTCAGTGGGGGCATGACCTCCAGCACCACCCTGACGGCCGCCGACATCAACGCCGCCCAGAACGGCCAGACGGTGAGCCTGGGCACCGTATTTACCCCCGCCGAGCCGGTGCCGCCCACGGCTATTGCCTTCGGCCTGCAGTACGCCGGCAACGCCAGCGCCTCGGTGTCGCAGCTGCTGTTCGACGGCTCGTACCTCATTGGCCTGAAAGCCGCTAAGGTTTATACCGAGCTGGCCAAGAAGCAAACCCAGCAGGCCGAAATCGACGTGGCCGAGCAGGTGAGCAAGGCCTACTACAGCACGCTGGTGGCCCGCTCGCGCTTGTCGCTGCTCTCGCGCAACGTGCAGCGGCTCGACACCGTGCTCAGCCAGACCGACAAGACCTACAAAGCCGGTTTTGCCGAGAAGCTCGACGTGGACCGCCTGCGCGTGCAGCGCAACAACCTGGTGGTGGAGCGCCAGAAAGCCGAGCGCCTCACCGAGCTGAGCCTGGGCCTCCTGAAGTTCCAGATGGGCTTGTCGCAGGCCCAGGGCATTATCCTGACGGACTCGCTCGGCGCGGCCGTGGTGGATGCCGGCAGCCTGCGCCAGCGCCTGAGCGTGGCCGACTTCACCAACGGCGGGGGCGTGGCCGGCCAGGCTCCGGTGCCCAATGCCCCGGCCCTCGGCACGGGTAATACCGCCGCCCAGAACCGCCTCGACCAGCAGAACGCTCTCTCGGGCGGGCAGGGCTCGATGGCCCGCGGCGCCATCAACTATAATAACCGCATTGAGTTCTCGACCCTCGAAACCCAGCAGGCGCTGGCGGGCCTCGACCTGCGCAACCGCCAGGCCGGCGCCTACCCGCGCCTCGTGCTGACGGGCGCCTACGGTTTCCTGGGTTCCTCGAACCAGCTGGGCGAGCTGTTTGCCTTCCGCGGGCCCGACTCGCGTAACTCGGCCGGCCTGCTGAACCAGAACTGGTTCGGGTTCGGCAACGTGGGCCTTTCGCTGAACGTGCCAGTGTTCGATGGCTTCCGCCGCAAATACCTGGTGCAGCAAAGCAAGCTGCAGCAGCAGACCATCGAGAAGGGCTTCGAAACCCTGCGCCAGAGCATCGATTTGCAGGATGCCCAGAGCCGCACCACGCTCATCAACGCCCTCGACGTGCTCGACAACCAGAAGGCCAACCTCGACCTGGCCACCGACGTGGCCCGCGTCACCCGCATCAAGTTCAACGCCGGCGTGGGCTCCAACCTGGAGGTCATCACGGCCGAGACGGACCTGCGCACGGCCCAGACCAACTACTACGGCGCCATCTACGACGTGCTGGTAGCTAAAGTGGACCGCGACAAGGCTACTGGCGAACTGTACAGCCAGGTCAAAAAATAATGTAGCGCGGACTTTGTAGTCCGCGAGTCAGAACGTTCGCACTCGCGGACTACAAAGTCTGCGCTACTCCTCAATCTTAAAAACTCCCGCTTCCCATGCGTTTCAATAACCCCTACACCGCTGCCGTCCTGCTAGCCGGCAACATGCTGCTCGCCTCGTGCGGCGGCGACAACAAAGACCCCAAGGCCGAGCTTGAAAAGCTCAAGAAAGAGCAGGCCGCTACGCAGGCCAAAATCGCCGAGCTGGAAACCAAAACCGGCGCCAGTGCCGAAGCCGCTGCCGCCAACATCACCCCCGTATCGGTGATGAAGGTGCAGCCCGAAAACTTCAAGAGCTTCCTCGAAGTGCAGGGCCGCGTCGACTTCGACCAGAACGCCACCGTGGGCGCCCGCGCCGCCGGCACCCTCACCAACATCCGCGTGCAGCGCGGCGACCGCGTGAGCAAGGGCCAGGTGCTGGCCACCGTGGATGCCTCGGTGCTCGACGCCAACATTGCCGAGCTGCGCACCCGCATGGAGCTGGCCAAAACCATCTACGACAAGCAGAAAGGTCTCTGGGCGCAGCAAATTGGCACCGAAGTGCAGTACCTGCAAGCCAAGAACAACTACGAAGCCCTGCAGCGTAACCTGAGCACGCTCAACCAGCAGCGTTCCTTGTATAATGTAGTGGCGCCCTTCGCCGGCACGGTGGAGGAAGTGGTACCCAAGCTGGGCGAGGTAACCGCTCCGGGCGCGCCGGTGGTGCGCCTGGCCAGCGGCACGGGCGGCAAAATCCTGGTGGACGTAAGCGAGGCCTACGGCAACAGCATCAAGAAGGGCGACAAGGCCGTGGTGACCATCCCCGACCTGGGCGGCGAGGAGCTGCCGGCCACCGTGCGCGTGGTCACGCGCACCATCAACGCCACCAGCCGCACCTTCACCGTGGAGCTGGCCCTGGCCAACGGCCGCGCCGCCGACCTGCGCCCCAACATGGTGGCCACGGTGCGCATCCAGAACTACGCCCGCCAGAACGCCACCGTCATCCCGGTTGACCTGGTGCAGAAGGATGAGCAGAACAGCTACGTGTACGTGGTGGGCCAGGCCGACGGCAAGTCCGTCGCCCAGAAGCGCATCGTGCAAATCGGCAATACCTACAACGGCAAAGTTGAAATCACCAGCGGCCTGAAAAACGACGACCAGGTGATTTCGGGTGGCTACCAGAACCTCAACGATGGCCAAACGGTGAAGGTGCAGGGCGCCGCCAGCTAGACAGGCACAGCCGGTTTTGCCGTTGTCGGCTCCGATATTGGCAAAACCGACTCCGACGGCGGCAACATCGGTCTCGACAGTAGCAAAGTCGGGCCCGACTTTGGCAAAGTTGAACCCAACATTGCCATTATCGAACCCGATTTTGCCAAAGTTGAATCCGATAATGCTAAAACCGAGGCCGACTTTATCAAAGTTGACTCCAATGTTGCCAGAATCAAGTCCGACTTTACCAACGTCGGGCCCGGTTTTGCCGCCGCTGCTTCCCTTTTGTAGATAGTTTCCTTAGCAATACCCAATATGCAGGACTTAGAAAAAGAATTTGGACCTACGAGTTGGTCCATTAATAACAAAACCAGCATTTACATCATCACGGTGCTGCTGTGCGTGGCGGGGATTTTTGCCTACATCAAGCTGGGCAAAGAGAAATTCCCCGACATCGTCATTCCCCGCATCATCGTGGCCACGGTGTACCCCGGTACCTCGCCGGCTGACATCGAAAACCTGGTGACGCGCCAATTGGAGAAAGAAATCAAGGGCGTGAACGGGGTGAAGAAAATCAACTCCACCTCGAACCAGGACTATTGCATCGTGGACGTGGAGTTTAACTCCGGCGTGGACGTGCAGTACGCCAAGCAGCTCATTAAGGACGCCGTGGACAAGGCGGCCACCGAGCTGCCCAACGACCTGCCCACCGCCCCCACGGTGAAGGAGATTAACATCTCCGAGCAGCCCATCATGTACGTCAACCTGAGCGGCAACCTGCCCGCCGTGCAGCTCAAGAAGTACGCCGACGACTTCCAGGACAAGATTGAGGCCCTGCCCGAAATCACCCGCGTGGATATCATCGGCGCCCTCGACCAGCAAGTGAACGTGGACGTGGACCTGAACAAGCTCCGCGCCTCGCGCCTCGGCTTCTCCGACATCACCCGCGCCATCGGCGGCGAAAACCTCACCGTGTCGGGCGGCTCCATCGACGTGGGGCAGCAGAAACGCGCCGTGCGCGTGGCCGGTCAGTACGTGCGCGCCGCCGACATTGCCGACATCCAGGTGAAGAACCTCAACGGCGCCGCCGTGCGCCTCGGCGACATCGCCACCGTGGCCGACGGCTTCAAGGACCGCGAAAGCTTCGCCCGCCTCGACGGCAAGCCCGCCATCACCCTCAACGTGGTGAAGCGCCAGGGCGAAAACCTCATCGACGCCTCCGATAAAATTAAGGCCCTGGTGAAAGAATCGGAGAAGACCCTGCCGAAGGAGTTGAACATCACCATCACCGGTGATACTTCCAACGATACCCGCGTTACGCTCCATGACCTCATCAACACCATCGTTATTGGCTTTTTGCTCGTGACGTTCATCCTGATGTTCTTCATGGGCACTACCAACGCCATGTTCGTGGGCCTCTCGGTGCCGATTTCGATGTTCCTAGCCTTCCTCATCATACCGGGCTTCGATTTCTCGCTCAACATGATTGTGCTCTTCGCCTTCCTGCTGGCGCTGGGTATTGTGGTGGACGATGCCATTGTGGTCATCGAAAACACTCACCGCCTTCTGCACGAGCACCCCAACCTGAGCACCGAGAAAGCCGCCAAGTTCGCGGCGGGCGAAGTATTCGTGCCCGTACTGGCCGGCACTCTGACCACGGTGGCCCCGTTCGTGCCCCTGCTGTTCTGGCCCGGCATCGTGGGCTCGTTCATGTACTACCTGCCCGTCACGCTCATCATCACCCTGATGTCGTCGCTGGTCGTAGCCTTTATCATGAACCCGGTGTTTGCCGTGAGCTTCATGGAGCGCGAGGAGCATTTTGAGGAAGACCTGCACGGCAAGCCGAAGTTCTCGCGCGGCCTGCTCATCGCCGTGGGCGTGCTGGTGGTATTGGGTGTTTTATTTAACGTAATGGCCCTGGGCGGCACGCACGACGTATCACCCGAAGGCGAAGTGAGCGGCCTGATGGGCCACTTCCTCGGCAACGTCTGCCTGGCCCTGGCCGGCTTCATCCTGCTCGACAAGTTCTTGCTTGTGAAAATGATTGCCTGGTTCCAGACCCGCGCCCTGCCCCGCTTCCAGAACGGCTACGCCAACCTGGTACGCTGGGCCATCAGCCACCCCGCCTTGGTGATGATTGGCGTGTTCGTCATCTTCATCGGCTCGTTCTTCGCTGTAGGTGCCCGCAGCCCCAAAGTGGACTTCTTCCCCAAAGGCGACCCCAAGTTCATCTACACCTACCTGCGCATGCCCGTCGGCACCCGCGTGGAAGTGACGGACTCTATCACCAAAGTGCTCGAAAAGCGCATCTACGGCGTCATCGGCGAGAAGAACCCCGACGTGGAATCGGTGATTACCAACGTGGCCATTGGTGCCGGCGACCCTTCGGAGGCTACGGCTTCGGGCGTGTCGCAGTCGCACATGGGCAAGGTGGGCGTGGCCTTCAAGGAGCTCAGCGACCGCACCGGCCCCGCCACCAGCACCTACATGGATAAAATCCGCGAGGTAGTGAAAGGCATCCCCGGCGCCGAAGTATCGGTAGACCAAGAGGCCAGCGGCCCGCCCCAGCAGAAGCCCATCGCCATCGAGGTAATCGGCGACGACTACCCCGCCCTGGCCAAGCTCTCCAAAAACGTAGAGCGCTACGTCGATTCGCTGCACATCGGCGGCATCGAAGACCTGCGCTCGAACCTCGAAGACCGCAACCCCGAAATCGCCGTCAACATCGACCGTGTACGGGCCAACCGCGAAGGCATCAGCACCGGCCAGATTGGCCTCGAAGTGCGCACCGCCATCTACGGCTCGGAGGCCAGCAAATTCAAGACCCCCGACGACGAGTATCCCATCCAGGTGCGCTACGCCCAGCCCTACCGCTCCGACGTGGACGCCATCGTCAACGCTCCGCTCACCTTCCGCGACGCCACCGGCGCCGTGCGTCAGGTGCCGATTTCCGCCATTGCTGATGTGAGCTACGGCTCTACCTACGGCGGCATCAAGCGCAAGGACACCAAGCGCGTGATTACCATCAGCTCGAACGTGCTCAACGGCTTCACCGGCCCCGACGTAGCTGCCCAGGTCAAGCAGGCCCTCAAAGCCTACCCCGTGCCAAACGGCTACACCATCAAGATGGGCGGCGCCGAAGAAGACCAGAAGGAAACCACCGACTTCCTGCCGATGGCCGGCCTCGGTGCTCTGGCCCTCATCTTCCTCATCCTGGTGGCGCAGTTCAACTCGCTCAGCAAGCCCATCATCATCCTATCCGAGGTGCTGTTCTCCATCGCCGGCGTGTTCTGGGGCCTCGCCATCACCGGCATGAACATCAGCATCGTGATGACGGGCGTCGGCATCATCGCCCTCGCCGGCATCGTGGTGAAAAACGGCATCCTGCTGGTCGAATTCACCGATATCCTTCGTGCCCAGGGCATGCCGCTGCGCGAGGCCATCGTGCTGGCCGGCCGCACCCGCCTCAACCCGGTAATCCTGACGGCCACCGCTGCCACGCTGGGCCTCATCCCGCTGGCCATCGGCCTGAACATCGACTTCTATGAGCTCTTCGCCTCCGGCAACGCCCACTTCTTCATCGGCGGCGAGTCGGTCACGTTCTGGGGCCCCCTGGCCTGGACCATCATCTTCGGTCTGGTATTCGCTACGGCCATCACCCTGCTGGTGGTGCCGGTGATGTACCTGCTGAGCGAAACGCTCAAAGGAAAAATTTTCGGAAAAAATCCCGACCACGTTGCAACCGTTTCGAAAGAAGTGGACTCTGAAGAAGTGAATGCGGCTACGCCGCCGGTGCTGGCATAGCCAGCCGGCACTGCTAAGTTGTTGGTTGCCCGCTCCGAAAAGGTTGAAGAAGCGGAGCGGGCGGCCAGCAATTTTTTCCTCACTTCACCGTTTTCCGTCAGTTAAATAATTACCCTTTTTTCGCCTGCTATCATGTACGTATCCACTACTACGGCCCACCACGCGCCCACTATCGAGCAACAAGTTTTCCGCATCATCAGCAAGCGCAAGGCCATCCGGGCCAGCCGCGTTCGCAAAACCGCCAGCCTCGCCCGCGACCTGCGCTTCGAAACCCTCGACGTAGTGGACATCATCCTGGCTCTGGAAAACCAGTTCCATATCACCATTCCCGACGAAGTGCCCCTGAATACCGTGGGCGACTTCGTGCGCTACGTGCGCGACCACGCCGCCGCTGCGTAGGCGGCTTTTTCCGTCCATTTTCCAATAAAAAGCCCCCGCAATTCCGATTGCGGGGGCTTTTTGTGTTATCGGCGTTTGGCTTAACGCACGTTGCCGCCGGTATCGACGGCACCCGTGTTGGGCTCGCGGCTGCTGTCGGTGGTGAGGGCCGTTGCATCCGGCTTCACATCGGAAGAAGGCTGCGTACCGGCGTTTTTGGCCGATTCATTCGAGCGCTTCAATTCATCCGAGCCTGAAGCCGCTTCAGCGGCGATAGGAGCGGCCGGCTTGGCTTCGGCAGCGGCCGGAGTGCTGATATCCTTTAGGGCGGCTTCGGCGGCTGCCGCGTGGCCGTGGCGGGCGGCGGCGCTGTAGTGCGTAGGTTGGGCGGCTTCTTCGGCCGTGGCCTCCGATTTAGCGGCGGGCGCGGCTTCGGCCAGCTGCGGGCGCGTCAGCTCCCACTCGTGAAATTTGTCGAGCTCGGTTTTCAGCGTCGTCGAGAACCAGGCTACGAGGGCCACGTCATCGAGCAGGCCCAGCACGGGGATGAAATCGGGAATGAGGTCAATCGGGCTCAGAAAGTAAATGAGTACGGCTACGGCCGCCATTATGGTAGGCGTAGGCACACCCGTGTACTCGCCCGACACGGCAGCTTTGATGAGCCGGAACAGCGTTTGCAGAGTTTCCCAGGCCTCCTGCGCAAGAGTGCCGACTTCGTTTTTCTCGCTGGCTTTTTTGTAGGCGTCGGTCAGTAGCTCCTTCAGGCGGGTAGGCTGCTTAATGTAGCCCTCGGCCTTGCCGAGGAATTTCTTAAAAATGGTAGAGCCGGCTACGTCGTCGCCGGTGGGCGGAGTCTGTTGGTACTGGGCCACGGGATGGTTGGTTTTTGCAGTTGAAAATAAAACGCGGGCGTAATTACCACGAGCCGCAAGCCTGATACTGATTTGCGGCGGGTAAAGTTGTCAGCAAAAAGCCCGTTCCAGGAATGAAACGGGCTTTTTATCAATTGGAAACCAGGAAGGAGAAGTTTTATTCGGAAGCCTTGGCGAAGACTTTCACGACGAACACGTAATCCTGCAGCTTTTTCAGCTGCTGCGGGCGGGCGGCGCCGGTCAGCTGGTTGGTTTTGGGCAGGTGGTAGGGCGTGGCGGGCTGGGTATTACGCAGCGAATCCACGAGCTTCACCAGGTACGACGACTTGGTGGCGAAAGCGGCGCTTTCCAAATCGTTCTGCCGGGCGCTGATGACGCCAATCAGGTTGCCCTGCCCATCGAGCAGCGGGCCGCCCGAGTTGCCGGGGTTCACCGGGATGCTGATTTGGTAAGCTGCCGTGTCGCCCTCGAAACCGGAGCGGGCGCTCAGCGAGCCTTCGCCATACACCACGTCTTCGCGCGGGTAGCCCAGCGTAAACACCCGCTCGCCCAGGTCTGCCTGACCCGATTTGAAGGTGTAGGGCAGGCGGCCGAAGCCGTTGAATTTCTTATCGATAATTCGCAGAATGGCCAGGTCGTGCGCTTTGTCCGAGTACACTGTTTCGGCGTGATAGCGCTGGCGGTCGCGGCCCTCGATGAGCAGCGAATCGGCCCCGCGGATAACGTGGTAGCTCGTCACCAAGTAGCCTTCCGAAGTCAGGGCAAAGCCCGTACCGCCGAATTTGCCGTTGTTGACGGGCGGCGTCGGCAGGGCGCTGGTCCCGTCAATGCGCTTGATAGTGCGGTTGAGGGCGCGTTGGTTTTGCTTGAGGCTGTTGATTTCGCGGCGCATCCACTGGTACGAAGCGGGCACCTGCACCTTCGAGTTGCGCCACATTTCCAAACCCAGCAGGGTGGCAAATACGGCCATCACGGCCACCGAGGCGGCCACGCCCACCGTGGCACGGTAGCCGCTCCAGAACTCACGCAGGCGGCGCTCGGTGCGCGAAATGCGCAGCATGGGCGCGGGCGCTGAGGTTTCGGCTTTCACCGCGTCCACGTCGGCCTTGAGGCTGGTCTGGTCCTTGGTCATGTCGGCGTGGATGCTGCGCAGCTGCTGGCGCAGGGCACGGCGGCGGCTTTGGGCCTGCAGAGTGCCGGTGAGCTCAGCGAAGTCGGCGTAGCGCAGGGCCAGGGCCGGGTCGGCGGCTAGGCGCGCCTCCAGGTCGGCCCGGGCGGGCGCGGCCAGCTCGCCCCGGTCGTAGGCTTCAAATAGAGCGTAGTAATCAGCTTCAGTCATCATAGCGGAAAACCTCGGGGCGCTTAGCGGGCCTGTTCTTCTTTATAGTGGGCGAAAAACAGTTTCTTTAAACGCACCAGGCACTTGTATTTCTGGTTCTTGGCATTGTCGGCGTTGGTGTAGCCGAATTCTGCCGTCAAATCCTGCATCGACTTATCGAGCAGGTAAAAGCCTTCTAAAAGTGAACGACAGGGCTCGCCCAGGTGGTTCAGGGCCTCGCTCATGGTTGCGAAGCGGCGGTCCTGCTCCTCGGCGGCAAGGAGGTCGTCCTCGGCGCCGGTGTGGAGGTAGGGGCCGTGCTCCTCGTCGTCGAGCAAGCGCACGCCGAAGCGGCTTTTACTGGTGAGGCGCTTGAGCCACAGCCGGCGGCAGACGGCGTAGAGGTAGGTTTTAATCTGGCAGCTTAGCTCTAAAGAGTTGTCGCGCACCTTTTCATAAAACACCATTACGCCTTCCTGGTACACGTCCTGGGCGTCGTCGTCGGTGCCGCTGTTTTGCAGCACGAAGTGCGACACCATGGGCCAGTGCATGCGGTAGAGCTGGCTGAGCGCCCGCTCGTCGCCGCGCCGGATGGCCGCGATGAGCTGCTCATCGGTAGTCCCAGAAGAAGAAAGGTTGCCCTTGCTCATTCACTTTGTGTGTTAATACTCGTGGAGGGCGGAAGTAACCCGCAAAAAATATTTTTTTCCCGCCGGGTTACCTTTTACGAAACCCGGGATAAAGGGCGCTTTTTAGTTAAACCCTTTTTCAAACTTACCCCTAAAATGAACAACCTGTTCAAAGCCGCCGCCCTCGCTTTCGCTATCACCGCTGGTCTGACCTCGTGCGAGTCGAAAACCACCGAGTCGACGACCGTGGAAACCGCTCCCGCCACCACCGAAACCACGGTTGTTGCTGACACCACGATGGCTGCTCCCGCTGCTGCTGCTCCTGCTGCTGACACCACGGTTAGCACCACCACCACTACCACGACTGCTCCTGCCCAGTAGTGACGCGCTGGCCGCGAGCCAGCCGTTCCTCTAAGCACCAGTTGCTTAACCGCCCGGATTTCCTCGAGAGGAAGTTCGGGCGGTTTTTTTGTTGCCAGTCATGCCCCGTATCCGTCATGCTGACGAAGGAAGCATCCTCTCACGCCAGAGGGGATTTTACTGCCTCGTTCGGCCCTGATAAGATGCTTTCTTCGTCAGCATGACAGACGGCGCGAGGCATAACCGTTACTCTATCAACGCCAGCAGCGCCGCCGCAATGCCGGGCCAGGGCTGCTGCAAATCGAGCGTGACGACGCGCACCGGGTGGACGCCCAGCGTATAGCGCAAATCGACGGACTGGGCGGCGGCGGGATAGAGCAAAATGCCTTCCAGCGCCTGTTCAGGCTGGCTTTGTTGGTTTTGCAGGTAGGCGTAGAGCTGGTAGAGGTGGGGCGCGATGAGGCGCTGTCGGTCGTAGCGCGGGCGCAGGGCGGCGGCGTAGTATTTGGTGTCGAGGATGATTTTGCGGTCGGCGGCCTCCAGCGTGGTGTCGGTGAGCATGGTGGGCAGCAGGGCGAGGTCGTCGGGCTGCGTGGCTTCGGCCTGCCAGGCAATGGTTTCGGTGAAAACGCGGTAGCGGCGCTGCTCGCGGCGGAAGAAATTGCGCACGAACTGCTCGAAAATGCGCGCCATCAAGGTTTCATCACGCCGAAAATCGACGAAGCGACTGCGGCCCCGGGCGGTGGGCGTGGGCAAGGCCATGAGCCAAATCAGCTCGCAGATGTGCAGTAAAAAGGCTTCTTCGCCCGCCGGGCGCTGGCGGCGCAGCTCGCGGAAGGTGGCAGCAGTAGGAGCGGGCCGGCTGGCCTCGGCCGCAATGGGCAGGCGATGGCGCAGCTGACTCAGCTCGCGCCGCACGGCCAGCGGCAGGGTGCTGGCTCGTGCCAGGGCCGCCAGCGTATCGGCCAGCAGGCGGTGCAGTGGCCTATCGGGGCTCAGTTCATCAAACGAGCAAACGGCGCGGCCCTGCGGCAGCAGGCCCTGCGCCAGCGAGGGCGTCAGCTCGATGCGGCCGCGCAGGCTGCCCAGCACTTCTTCGCGGGTCACGTAGGCCTGGGGCAGGCCGGTGCGCAACAGGCGGCGCGTGGCGTGCAGCAGCACCTGGGCCAGCAGCTCCAGCGGGCGGTGGAAGCTTTGGGCTTCGGTGGCGCGGAGCAGGGCGGGCTCGGGCAGGCGGTTCCAGGCGTAGCAGAGGAAGTAGTAGAGGGTGGCGAGGGGAATCATACGCTCAGACCAGCAGCTTTTTAAGCTGGGCGGCGGCCGTGGCGGGCTGCTCGCGCCAGTAGTCGGCCAGCAGCGGGCCAATTTCCTGCTCCACAATCTGCTGGTACCAGATTTCGGCTTCGGCCGGGTTGGCGGGCGGCTGGCAAAAGTAGCTGTGGCCGATGGCGAAGTCGGGCCCCAGTTCGGGGTCGTCGGCAATGGTTTGGTTGAGAGCGTTCAGGCGCGCGCAGAGTTTGGCAGCCAGCTCCGGGGGCACCTGCCGCGCCGTCAGAAACTCACGTAGAGTTTCACCAAACTGCGGGCGCAGCTCCACGAAGGCAAAGCGGCGGCGCAGGGCGTAATCGAGCACCGTGAGGGAGCGGTCGGCCAGGTTGAGCGTGCCGATGACGTACAGGTTTTCGGGCACTAAAAAGCGCGGGGCCTCGGGCGGCGCGTAGGGCAGGCGCAGGGCGTGGGCGGGACCCCGCTTATCGGCTTCGAGCAGCAACAGCAACTCGCCAAAAATGCGCGGGACGTTGCCCCGATTGACTTCGTCAATCAGCAGAAAATAAGACCGCTCGGGGTCGGCGGCGGCGCGCTGGCAGAGCAGCGGCAGCACGCCGGGCACGAGGTGAAACTGCCCTTCGGCATTGGGCCGGAAGCCGAGGATAAAATCCTCGTAGCCGTAGCTGGGGTGAAACTGCACGAGCTCGATACGGTGCTCGTCGCGGGCACCCAGCAGCAGCCAGGCCAGCCGCCGGGCCAGGAAGGTTTTGCCGGTGCCGGGCGGGCCCTGCAGCAGCAGGTTGCGGCGCCGGTGCAGGCCGGATAGCGCGGCATCCAGCTCGGTTTCCGAGATAAACAGCTCGGCCAGCGCCTCGGCGCGGGAGTATGGCGCGGGCGTGTAGGCCACGGCAGGCTCGGCTACGACGGGCGCGGCCGGAGTCGGCCTGGTCAGCGGAGTGGCCGTCATTTCTGGCAAACCCGTGTACAGTTCCTCGGCCTGCTGCTGGGCGCTTTCCTCGGCATCGTGGGCCGAGCCGGGAGCCAGCACGGGGCGCTTGGTGCTAATGGTGAAGTCGAGGCGCTCGAATATGGCGTTGGTGGGGGCGCCGGCGGAGAGCGGCCAACGGGCCTCCGGGTTGCGGGTGGCGAGGCGGTAGGCCAGCTCGGCCAGCGGGCGCGGGGGGTAGCGCCGGCCGCGGTACACCAGCTCGTACACCGTGCTGGGCGGCAGCGGCAGGTGCTCTCGCTCTACGCGGCGTAGCGCACGCAACACCTGCTCGCGGGTGAGCAGCGGCGCCGGAGCAGCAGAAGCATCGGGAGGAATGGCGGGCATGAGTGGCAGAGCAGAACTGGGCGACAAAGAAAAGGGAGCGGTAAGGAGTAAAGAGCCGTGGTCTGATTAGAAACGACTTTTTACTTCTTACCGCTCCCTTTTCGGCCGGTTGCAGCAAAAAACTATTGCTGCGGCGTGACGACGAACGTGCGCGTGACGGAGTTATAAGCGCCCGGCAGCAGCTTGCCATCCGCATCTACCAGCTCCAGCTTGATGGTGTTTTCGCCGGTAGGCAGGCCTTCCATTTGGTACGGCAGCCACTTGTCGAGCATAAACTCGGTGCCGTTGATGGTAGCCCGCACCTTGTTGCCGTCGGGGTCGAGGGTAGTGTTAGCAAGGTAAAAATCGAGCATAATGCGCTTGGCATCATCACCGATGTACTCGTCTTTGGGGCGGCTGTAGAACAGCGTGGGCTGCTTAATGTCGATGGGTGGCGCGGCGGCGGACGCAGGGCCTACGTTAATAACGCGCAGGTCGTAAGCGCCGGGCTGCTTGAGGCTTTCGTGGTAGGAGCGCGACAGAAACGAGAGTACCACGTGGGGGCCGTCGGGCAGGGGTTTGGTGAAGGTGGTTTCGTAGTGCGCGGTGTAGGGCTGGTTGTCAACGATGTTGTGAATGTGCTGGCCCTTCATCGAGCGGGCCAGCTGCTCATCGTGGCGGCCGCCGGTCATGTCGGTGAGCTTGAAATTGCTCAGGGCATATTCAAACTTCACTTCGCCGCTGGGCACGGTGGCATTGGGGGCCGGCGATTTCAGCTGAAGCCGGGCGTCGGCAAACTTGGGCGAATCATCGAACGGAATCAGGCGAATGCCATTCTTCTCGATGCTGTTGCCCATGATGTTGACGCCGGAGCCCGGGCTGTCGGCGGGCGGGCGACTCGATTCACAACTGGTCAGCACGGCCATCGCCAAAGCGATACTGCCCAGTAAACAGGTAGTTTGTTGCATAAAATAAGGTAACGGGGGAGAAAATACGGGGCACGAATGTGGCCGATGCGGGGTTTTGCCTAACTTGCACTATTCCCGCCACGGCACACACCCGCACCCAAAGTAAACCGTAAAATTTCGTATGGAAGACAAGCTCCTGGAACAAATCCCCTCCCTCGACCTCGCCGACTTCCGCTCCGGCGACCCTGCCCGCAAAGCCAAATTCGTGCAGGAGCTGGGCGAAGCCTACCAGAATATCGGCTTCGTAGCCCTCAAAAACCACGGCCTTAGCGACGAGCAAACCAAGCAGCTCTACGCTGATGTTCAGGCCTTTTTTCAGCTGCCCGACGCGGCTAAGCAGCGCTACGAAAACCCCGAGCTGGCTGGCCAGCGCGGCTACATCAGTAAGGGCAAGGAGCACGCCAAAGGCCGCAACACCGGCGACCTGAAAGAATTTTTTCACGTGGGGCAGGAGGTCGAAGATGACACCGACCCGGTGAAAAATGACTACCCCGCCAACATCTGGCCCGCCGAGGTGCCCAGCTTCCAGAAAAGCACTTTCACGGCCTACCGCACCCTCGAAGCAGCCGGGCAGGACGTGCTCCGCGCCATCGCGCTGTACCTGCAGCTGCCCGAAAACTATTTCGACGCCAAAGTGAAGGCCGGCAACAGCATTCTGCGCCCCATTCACTACTTCCCCATCGAAGACCCCGACGCGGTGCCCTCCGACGCCGTGCGCGCCGCCGAGCACGGCGACATCAACCTCATTACCTTGCTGATGGGCGCCAGCGCCGACGGCCTGCAGGTGAAGCGCCGCGATGGCAAGTGGATTCCCATCACCGCCCTGCCCGACCAGATTGTGGTGAACGTGGGCGACATGCTGCAGCGCCTCACCAACGGCGTGCTCAAGAGCACCATCCACCGCGTGGTAAACCCGCCGCGCGAGAAAATGAATACCTCGCGCTACAGCATCCCGTTCTTCATGCACCCGCGCTCCGAAATGAGCCTGGCGGCCCTGGAACACTGCGTGACGCCCGACAACCCCAAAAAAGAAGCCGACATCACGGCCGGCGAATTCCTCAACGAGCGACTGATTGAGCTGGGCCTGAAGAAAAAATAATTTCTCCAAGCCGCTCATTGCGCTTATCTTAGCACGTCGTCCAGCGCCAAGGCCTGGGCGGCGTGCTTTTTTGTTCCCCGTGCAGCCCTCCACCATCCCACCCACCCCGCAACTGGCCCCGCCGCCCCCCAAGCGGCGCAAAGGCGAGCGCACGCGGCAGGTGCGGAGCCTGATATTTCTGCGCGACGTGGCGGTGCTGGCCTTCACGGCTTTCGGCGGCCCGCAGGCCCACGTGGCCATGATGCTGCGCCTGCTGGTGGAAAAGCGCCGCTACATCTCGGCCAACGAGCTACTGGAGCTGCAGGCGCTGTGCGCGCTGCTGCCGGGCCCTACTTCTACCCAGACCATCACCGTGATAGGCTACCGCCTCGGCGGGCCCAATCTGGCCTACCTCACGCTCATCGTGTGGGCCGCGCCGGCCGTCACGCTGATGACCGTGGCGGCCCTCACCCTCAGCTACCTCAACCCGGTGCACATGCAGCACCTGGTGCAGTTTGTGCAGCCGGTGGCGGTGGGCTTCGTGGCGTTTTCGGCCTACAAGATTTCGGAGAAAGTCATTCGCACCAAAACGGCCGTGGGGCTGACGGTAGCCTCGGCCATGGTGGCGTACTTCTTTCAGCTGCCGTGGGTGTTGCCGGTGCTGCTGGTGGCGGGCGGGGCCATTACCACGGTGCGCTACCGCCGCCACGCCATCATCGAGAATAAGCAGCCGGTTCGCATTGAGTGGGCCAATTTTGTGCTGTGGCTGGGCATTCTGATTGGGGCGGCCGTGCTGGGCTCCTACACGCAGCTGCTGCCGGTGCGGCTGTTCGAGAATTTCTACCGCAACGGCTCCCTCGTGTTTGGTGGTGGGCAGGTGCTGGCGCCGCTGCTGTATGCTGAATTCGTGGAATTTAAGCAGTACCTGACGGGGCCGGAGTTTCTGTCGGGCCTGGGGCTGGTGCAGGCAGTGCCGGGGCCTAATTTCTCGCTGGCGGCTTACATCGGCGCGCTGGCGATGCGGCCGCAGGGCGGCGGCACCGCCGGGCAGCTGCTGGGCGCGGTGGTGGGCACCACGGCTATTTTTCTGCCGGGTACTTTCCTGATTTTCTTTGCTATCCGTTTCTGGGACCGGCTGCGGCAATACCGCGTGGTGCAGGCCTCGCTGGAAGGCGTGAATGCCGTGAGCGCCGGACTGGTGTGCGCGGCAGCGGCACTGCTCTACCACCCGCTGCCGTACCGGCTGCTGGCCCTGCCCTTCAAGGCCGGCCCTATCGACAGCATTCCGCTGAACCCCTTGCTGGTAGGGCTGACTTTCCTGCTGCTGCTGTGGGACAAAGTGCCCTCGGCCGCCATCGTGCTGACGGCGCTGGTGGCGGGGGCGGTGGTGGGGTAGATTTTCAATTAACAATGAGCAATTAACAATTAGTCGGCCGTAATTGCTCATTGCTCATTGAAATTCATCCGTGCCAGCCCGGATAGTAAAATGCACGGTAGCACGGATTGACGAGCGGTAGGGGTGAGGTATTCCTTTGTGGTCATCAAACCACCTCGGATTTCACCTCCTCTTTCCAAGCTCGCCCCATGAAAAATTACGCCTTCCCCTGGTTATCGGCCAGCATGTTAGCTGCCATCCTGTTGCCGTCGTCGCTGCTGGCGCAGCGGCTCGATGCCGAGAAATTCTGCGACGTATCGGGCAAAGCCAAGCGCGGCTACCTGTCCGACGTGACCGTGGACAACAAAGCAGGTAAGATTGACTTGCTGTTCTGCACCAAGTCGACTGACAAGCAAGTGGCTACCCAGACTTACCACTTTGATACGAAGTATAATCTGCTGGGAGTGGATGAAAACTCGATTCCGGTGGAGAAAGTGAAAGGCTACCGGGGCGAGAATTTCAGCAAAAACTCGGTGACGCTGGAAACCAGTGCCCCGGCAACGGGCGCGGGCGTGGTCGGGATGATGGGCGCCCTTGAGGCTTTTAAGAACCCGGCCGGCACGCTGCTCATCCGCCACCGCCGCACCGACTACAAGTGGAGCTGGCTGGGCGGCGGCTACCGCAAGAAAGTGAAGCTGCTGCACACCGAAAAGCCCAAGGCCGAGAGCGGCGCTGGCTACCGCCTCATCGACCACGTCGATGATGATGCCAATGGCGGCACCCTGGCCCTGGTGCAGGAAAACATGAAGCTCAGCAACATGAAAGCCATGAAAGTCGGCTATCACCTGCTGTATTTCAACGATAAAGCCGAGTTGACCAGCGACGTGTACCTCGATACCGACGTGGCCCAGACCTTCGTGCAGATGGCGCCCATCGGCCTCGACCAGGACGAGGAAGCCGACGACAGCCAGCTGCCCGCCCGCGACGTGGCCATTATGCTGGCCTACACCAAAGGCGCCGGCGCCACCAAAGACAAACACCCCACCACCGAATACCAGTACCTGCGGGTGAGCGCCACCGGCCAGGTGAAGGAGAAAATTCGCGTCGACTCGCCGGTAAGTGCCTGGCTGGTCAGCGGATTTATCCCGATGAACGACGGCGGCGTGCTGGCCTACGGCCCGGCCAACGACGACACCAAGAAGCACTACGCCGAAGCCCTGCCCGACGCCAAGCCCGGCATGACGGTTGAGGAGTCCTTCAAAGCCAAGAACTTCCAGCTTGGTAAAATCATGAACGGCCAGGTAGCCTGGATTACCACGACCGACCTGAAGGAATTTGAGGACAAGCAGAAAGTGCCTGCCGGCCAGAAACGCACGCCCGACTACACGGGCAAACGCTTTTTCGTGCGGCAGTCGATGGAAGCTCCGAATGGCGACCTGCTCATTGGCGGCCAGAATTTTAAGATGAAAGGCGGCAACCCCGGCAACAGCAAATTCTTGGACAAAATGACCGGCGGCGACGGCAACTACAAGGAGCCCGACCATGTGTACGGCGACCTCCTGCTATTTCACTTCGACAAAACCGGCCACCTGCGGGCGCAGTACGGCGTGCGGCGCGCCGAGAACAACGCCACTACTTCCGTGGCTCCCAATCCGCAGTATTTTCACCCGTCGGTGGACGGTAAGAGCCTGTACTGGAACATATTGGAAATCGACGGCTGGCGCACGGTGAATGGCCTGACGGAGGATGGCAAGATGGGGGGCATCTTCGAGCCCACTATGCGCGAAACCATCTCCTACCCCAGCGTGACGCGCATCAGCCTGGCCGATGCCAGCATCGGCGCGCAGAAAACCTTTGGTGTGACCAAGGAAGGCAAATACTACGTGAGCAATAAGTACACGACGCTACCCGTGGGCGACGAGAACAAGCAAGTGGTGTACTTTGGCGAAAACAAATCCGGTAAAACCTTGTGGTTCGGCCAGATGCCGCTGGAATAACGGGTTGATGAGGTAATGAGGTGCTGCCGTGACGCATAACCCGTCACGGCAGCACCTCATTATTTGCTTAGGTAAGCCGTCCGGGCTTCTTCCAACAGCGCCACCACGGCGGCCCGCTGCCGTAGCAGCTCCTGCCCCACGGCGGGCTGGCGACGGAACAGGTTGGCCGCCCGCAGGCGGCGCAGGCGCCCGGCCAGCGACTCCCAGTAGCCCAGGGCATAGAAGCCGCTGATGGGCAGGCTCAGCGCGTACAGTGCCGTCAGCCAGCCGTTGTGCGTCAGCCAGTGATGCACGGCAATGGTTTGCAGCGCGTAGGCCAGCGGGAAAGTAATCATGCCCACTACCAGCATGATAGGCGCCACGAATTCAGCTTCTTTGGTGGCGCGCTTGGCTACCAGCGAGGGCAAA
Source organism: Hymenobacter aranciens (assembly GCF_030580865.1). Lineage (GTDB taxonomy): Bacteria > Bacteroidota > Bacteroidia > Cytophagales > Hymenobacteraceae > Hymenobacter > Hymenobacter aranciens. Next base: position 459,196 of record NZ_JAUQSY010000001.1, read on the forward strand.
ATGTAAGGCAGGTAATTGTTAATGACACCATAAAGCCACAGCGGCGTGCCCAGAATCAGATTCAGCAGGCCGCCGATGGTGCCGCGGCGCTGGTCGTCGAGCGCAGCGTCGCCGAGGCGGTGGCGCTGCAGGGAGGCCTGGTATTCCTCAAATTGCACGCGGGCAGCGGCCAGCCGCTCGGGGAAGTGCTGCTCAATCCAGGCCAGGGCCTGAAACAGCGTGCGGCTGAGGTGGAAGTTGTCGTAGAGCGTGTTGGGGTCGTCGTCGGGGTTGAGGTGGTCGCCAAAGGTGCGCTCCACCTGCTGCACCAGCGCGTCGTCGGCCGCGTCGCGGCTGATAACGAGGCGCTGCTCCAGGGCCTGCCGGATGGTTTCGGTGAGGGCATCGACGGTGGCCTCGGGGTCCTGGGCGTAGGCTTCGGCGTAATGGGCCACCACTATGGGCGGGGCCGGGTTCAGCAACACATCGGAGCGAAAGCGTTGCGGGTCGAAATAGTTGATAGCCAGCGGGACGATTTGCAGGCCAAGCTTAAAGCCATTGCGCGCCTCGGCGCCCAGCGCAATGCGGGCCACGCCGGTTTTGAGCGGCCGGAGCTTGCGCTCGCTCACGCTGGTACCTTCCGGAAAAATCATCACTGTGCCGCCCTTGCCCAGGTAATCGAAGCAGCGGCCGAAAGTGGCCTCGTTCTGCGCGGCGCGCTGCTGGGCCGAAGACGTCCCGCCCGTGCCCGCATCCTGGGCGCGGTAGATGGGAATCGAGTTACCCGACTTCATAATGGCCCCGAGAATGGGGTTTTTGAAAAAGGTGCTCTTGGCCAGAAACGCAATGGGCTGGCGCCGGTTGACGGCCGCCAACAGCGGGTCCATCAGCGTGTTAGGGTGGTTGGCGGCGATGAGCAGCGGGCCGGGCAGGTGCAGCCGCTCGCGGTGCCGCACCTCCACCCGCCGGAAAAAGATGCGCAGTGCCACCTGCACCAGGGGCTTCATGACGGTGTAAAAAAGCATAGGCCCGAACAGGTTAGACGTGCTAAATGTAGGGCTTGGCGCGCCAGTCGGCCGCTCGCAGGCTCCTACCGCAGCACCACCGGCAGTACGATATTCACCGCCACGGGTTTGCCGCCGTGCATGCCGGGCTTCCAGGGAGCGGGTACTACCTCGCGCACCGCCACCCACAGCGCCTGGCTGGCCAGCTTGCCCTCGGGCGAGTTGGCTGACAAACGGTTATTAGGGCTGGGGCTCACGCTGGTGGCCCGTACCACGCCATCGGTGCCCACCGTGAAGCGGAGCATCCAGCAGCCGGCATCGTGCACGGGCTGGCCTTTGGCGGGGGCTTTCAGGGTGCCTTCCAGGTCATCGAGCAGCTTGTTGAAGCCGCCCGGATACTCGGGCATCTGCTCGGGCAACTCTAATGCGGTTTCCAGGTTTTTATCGAGCAGGTGCTGGGCATCAGCATTTTCCTGGGCCCGGGCAACCCGCGTCGAGAAAACCAACAAAACCAACAGCAGCAGGCCCGATAGCCGCATCCGGGCCGGAGAAGAGTACAAGAGTTGCTTCATAACCAATACGTGTAGAACGAAACGCGCTGACCGCTACCTGCCGCCGTAGAATTACGCCGCCAAACTTACGGCTATAAATACACTATTGGTTGTTGAAGTAGAAAATAAAATTGTCGCTGGTTATGAAACTTGCAGGAATGTGATAAGTCCCCGGCGAAATTATCGCAAATAAATTGCTGATGTCTGAAAAAAGAGCAGATAAAAATGGTTTTAGAATTTTATCATAGTGTTAATTAAGCTGGTCAACTCATAGAAACAGGCTTGATACCGCCGCTCGCACGAAAGCCCGACGCTATGGCCGGGCCTTCTTTCCCTCACCCAATGAAGGATTTACAAAGCAAATTGCACGGGTAGAATGAGGCTCACGGCCACCGGCTTGCCGGCGGTGCGGCCGGGCTGCCACTGCTTAGTGAGGCTTTGCAGGGCGCGCAGGGCCTCGGTTTCGAGGGCGCGGGCGGCGGGCGCCTGCGCGGGAGACGGCTGAGTGTTTCTCACCTCCACGCTGGTCTGGCTGCCGTCGGGCAGGCTTATGTTGTAGCTCGGAGTCAGGCCTTTCTTGAGGGCGGCATCGTACATCCGGCCATCGGCGCCCACCGTGAAGCTGATGAACAGGCGGCCCTGCAGCTTCTCGGCTTTGGCCTCGGCCGGGTACTTGATGGCGGCGTTGAGGTCGGCCACGAGCTGGCCCATGCCACCGGGATATTCCGGCTGCTGTTCAGCGGTTTCGACGGGGTTGGCATTGGGCGGAGCGACCATGGGCGGCGGGGGCGGTAGCAGCTGCATGGCCTCGGCAGAAGCGACGACCGGGGCAGTGGTAGGAGCCACTAGCTGCCGTTCGCAGGCAGTGGCAACGAGCACGGCCGCGAGGGCCGGCAGCACCAGCGCCTGCTTCCAGCGGCGCACGGGCAAGGAGTTTTTCAACATGGCTAAACGGGTTAAAATGGGTGAGTGGGTGAAGGAATGCGTAAGGGGAAAGGCCACCCCTGGGACGGGCAGCGCGCCGAGCTGCGCCGCCGCGTAGCGGGCCAGCAATTGCGCGTAGGAAGGGCCCGCAGGGTGGCGGCTGGCCAGCGGGGCAGCGGCATCAGCATCGGCCTGAAACTCGTGCGTCATTTCCAGCGCCCGGCCGAAGAGATACACGAATGGATTGAACCACAGTGCTGATTTTAGCCCACCAAATAACAGGCGGTCAGTCGTGTGCCGGCGACTTACGTGGGCCAGCTCATGGCGGAGTAGGGCGTTTTCGGACGTGGGCGTGCCCGCCGCTTCCTGCCAGTACACCCAGCGCCCGAAGGAGCTGACGGGGCATTGGCCGGCGGTATGCACCAGCGTGTAATTGGCGTGAGTGGTGCGTGGCAGGCGGCGCGTGAGGCGGGCTAGCTGCCACAGGTGCCGGCCGAGTCGGACTAAGCCCCAGGCTACGCCGCTGGTATAAATTGCGACCAGCAGCCAAAAGGTTAAATCGAAGCTGTGATTGGCCGGGGCCGACAACTGCAGCGTCGGCAGCCACACGCTGGCCGGCGATGCCGCCAGTGGGACCAGCGCCTCGCTGGGCCAGAATGAAGCGGGCAGTAGCGGTAGCCCCGCCGCCAGCAGCGGCGCCAGCACCAGGTAGGCCCGGTTGAACGCGAAAAACCGCTCCGAGCGCAGAGCCAGCCGGTAGGGCAGCCACAGCAGGCCGAGCAACACGGTGCTGGCCAGCATCCAGTTAAGCAGCGGGAGCGTCGTCATGTTCGGGCGCGTTGAGGTCCTGTTTGGCGTGGTGCAGCAGCTCGTCAAGCTGGGCGGCGTCGAGGTTTTCTTCCTGAGCGAAGAAAGAGAGCAGGCGGCCGAAGGAATTGCCGAAGTGCCCGCCCAGCAGCTTGCGCAGCGAGAAGCGGCGGTAATCGTCCTGCGCCACCAGCGCGAAATAGCGGTGCGTGCGCCCAAAGGCCTCGTGCCCGGCAAAGCCCTTCTGCTCCAGAATACGGATGATGGTGGACACCGTGGTGTAGGCCGGCTGCGGGGCCGGCAACTCGGCCAGCACGTCCTTCACGAAGGAAGGGCCGAGGCGCCAGAGCACCTGCATCACCTGCTCTTCGGCACGGGTGAGCTCGGGGAAAGATGGGTTCGACATATTGAGTATAAGGTTGTTTTATCGTTGAGCTTACTGCTTAATCACCAATTGTTGGCGCCAACAGCATTTGCCATGTTCGTCATGAACTTCAGCCACGTAGCGGCCGGGCTGCAGCGTTAGTTGAATGGAGGTGCTGACTCCGGCTGGTAGCCATTGCGTAGCCACCGGTACCGGATTGGGCACCGCCTGGGCTTCCGCTTGCCGATACACCAGCAAGGCGTAGGCGGCTCCAGGAGCCAGACTATCAGCCGGAATAGTCAAGCGGCTGATAGTTTGGCTGGCGGCGGCAAACGCCTTGCCGTCGCGTAGAGAGAGGTGGTTGATAACGTACACATCGTTGAGCATCGGAGCCTTCTGCGGCTGCCAGCGGGCATCGCTGACCACCCAGGCGCCCGTAGCCGGCGCCAGCTGGCTGATGGCGGCCTGGTCAAGGTCAGTCTGATTGATGGTAAGCGGGTCGATACCGCTTAACTCGCGCAGCCACTGCGCCATGCTCTTAAATTCGGTATCGGGCCGCTCGTTGATATGAGCGTGGCCAGCCAGCACGAGCACCCGCGCCCGGGGCTGCCGTTGCAGCGTGGCCGTCCACAGATTGCGGGCCTGGTCGTGTTCCCGGCTGCTGCTCATTGCGTCGTACGCCACCAGCCGGAAACCCAGCTTCTGCGCCTCGCGCACCAGGTTGGCCATGTGCGGCTCGGCTACATAGTAGCCTGAGGCAAGCGTTGGAAAACCCCGTTGCCGTAGGTGGGCAGTATCCTCGGCTGCCAGCGCTTCCAGCGCCAGGTAGCGAAAGCCCTGACGGTACAGCGCCGGCAACAGACTGCTTACCAGCTGCCGGCCTTTGGGCTGGGTGTGGGCCTCATTAAACAGCACCATCTGCTGGGTGCTGGTGCGCGCCAGGATGGCCGAAGCGGCCGGCTGCACCACCAGCGGCGTCCCGGTAATGGGTGCCAGCGGCGGTACCCCGAGCTGTTGCCACCGGTAGGCGGCGCTGTCGGTTTCTCCCACCAGCGTCTCGTAGTTGCTGAGGGCCTGTAGATAGTTACCCCATTCGGCGGGCCCGGCCGCGGCGTAACTGACCCGTAGCTGGCGCAGGCGCACTACTGGCAGAACGTAATTGGCGCGCCCTTTCAGGTCGCCCATCGCCTGGGAAGCCAGCAGGAAAGGGTTGGTAGGGGGCGCCGTCAGGGCCAGCAACAGCCCTGTTGAGGCCAGGCCGAGGCAAGCAGCAAGTCGTTTCATGAAAGCAGAGAGTATGGCCTGAAGGAAGCAACAGGGGGATGACTCTGGCAAACGTAAAACTAAAATTTTAGTTAACGAACTAAGTTTTTAGAAATAAAAACCCGATTATGCGTAACAGTTATGATTGCAGTGCTTTAAAGGGGGAAATATTTTTCAAAAATAGATGTGTCCGCTTCTGAAGTGCTTTACCGGCTGCGTTCGGGCAGCGGCCAGGTAGTAGCCCGCAAATAGGCGCCCGCCAGCGCGGCCCAGCCGCCCACCAGCCCCGCCACCACGGCCGTCACCAATACCAGCGCTACGGCCGAGCCACCCAGCGGCAACAGCTGCGCCACGCGGTGCGCCAGCAGGCCGTCGTTGCGCATATTGAGCCACGCGGCGGGCAGCAGCCAGCTCAGGGCCGCCCCGCCAAAGCCGATTCGGAATGCCTGGCCAGCGAAGCGCGCGACAGCAAATCCAACTACATAGCACACTACCGCCAGGCTCCACCACGGCAGGAATAGCTGCACCGCCGAAGCAAGCAGAAACGTCAGGGGCAGCAGGAGCCAAGGGTTGCGCAGGTTCATGAGGCCAAAGTAAGCGAAAGTTTCGGACGACTTTCACCGCAGAGGACGCAGAGGGTGGCGCAGAGGACGCAGAACTTAGGCGGCCGTTAACACCTCCGGGTTGTTGTTGGCGGGCGAGTTTACCAGCTTGCTCACTGCGTATTCGCGCATGGCGGCGGCATCGTAGGGCACGAGTAGCTGCTGGTGGGCGGTGGGGGAGAGGTCGTCGGCCAGCCAGGCCTGCTCGGCGGCACGGTCGGGCAGGATGACGGGCATGCGGTTGTGTAGTTTCGCCATCAGCGCGTTGGGTTCGGTGGTGATGATGGTGAAGGTGGGGTGCAGCTCACCGGTGCTACGGTCCAGCCATTCATCCCAGAGGCCGGCAAAGGCGAATGGCTGCTCGTCTTTCAGCAGAATGCGGTGGGGCACTTTGCCGGCCGGCGTGGCCTGCCACTCATAAAAACTATCGGCCAGCACCAGGCAGCGCCGCCGCGCCAGCAGCTGCCGGAAGCTGGGCTTCTCGGCCAGTGTTTCGGCGCGGGCGTTGATGGGCTTGGGGCCAGTGGCGGGGTCGCGGCTCCAGGACGGTATCAGACCCCAGCTCACGAGCTGAATTTGCCCGGGCGCGGCGTTGGTAATGATGGGCAGCGCCTGCGAAGGCGCGGCGTTGAAATTCGGCTTCGCTTCGGCGGGTTCCTTGGCATTGAAGCGCTTGGCTAAGCCCGAGGCGGGCGTGACGACAGTATAACGACCACACATAATTGTCTGAACCACGGATTTTTCGGATTAAACGGATTTCGCGGATTTTGTGGACGATTGAGCATAAAAAAAGCCGCCCGGGCTGGGCGGCTTCTCTCGCTAATTGATAAGCTAAACAATTACTCTGCAGATGGGATGAATAATCGTCCACAAAATCCGTGGAATCCGAAAAATCCGGGTCAATCCGTGGTTCAGATTTTATACAACTGCTCGTAATATTCCTTGGCCATGCGGCCGCTCTCGAACTCCGGCTCCACGTCCTTCATGCCGGCTTTCACCACTTTGAGGAAGTTTTTGGGCTGGTCGTAGTACATCGGCAGCACCTGCTGCTCCAGCACGTCGAGGATGGCGGTGGCTTCCTGGTCGTCGCGCTGGCCGTCGGGTGTACCTTCGGCTACGTGGGGGATGATAAAGCCGTTTTCGCCGGGGCGGATGAACTCCGGAATCCAGCCGTCGGCAATGCTCAGGTTCACCGAGCCGTTCATGGCGGCGGTCATGCCGCTGGTGCCGCTGGCCTCGCGGGGGTAAATGGGCGTGTTCAGCCAGATGTCGGAACCCTTTTTCATGGCGGCGCTCAGGCCCAGCTCATAGCCGGTCAGCACGGCGCAGTTGGGCAGGTTTTTGGTGCGCTGGATGAGGCTGTTGAAGATGTTGATGGCGCCGTAGTCGAGCGGGTAGGGTTTGCCCGCCCAGATGACCTGCACTGGGTGCTTGCTATTAGTGGCAATTTCCACGAAACGCTCGAAGTCGCGCAGAATCAAATCGGCCCGCTTATAGGCGGCAAAACGACGGGCCCACACGATAGTAATCACGTTGGGGTCGAAGAGGTTGCCGGTTTGGTCGGCCACGATTTTGAACAGTTCCTGCTTCAACTCCTTCTTGCGGGCCAGCAGGGCCTCGTCGTTTTTGGCTTTGAAGGCTGCCAGCAGTTGCGCATCGTGCCAGTAGAGGCCGTTTTGCGAGTTGGTGATGGCGATGATGGGGCAGATGCCCTCGTTGTGCCCCCACATGTCGTTCGACACGATACCGTGTACCTTGCTCACGCCGTTGGCTTTGCGGGCAAAGCGCAGAGCCGTGAGCGTGTAGTTCAGCGAGTCGCCGGTGCCGAGGCGGGCGGTGCTGCGCACTTCTTCGTCGGTCATGCCGCCGAAGAACGTCATTTCGGTGAGCAGCTTCATCGGGCGTTCCTCGTTGCCGGCCAGCTCGGGCGTGTGGGTGGTGAATACCAGGCGCTTCTGCACTTCTTCGAGGCTGCGGCCGTGCTTTTCGTAGAGGAAGAAAGCCAGCGGCAGGCCGTGGCCCTCGTTGAGGTGGTACACCTCGGTCTGGCGGTTCAGAATGTCGAGCAGCTTGCCGCCGCCCACGCCCAGCACGATGGACTGCGCCACGCGGGCCGCGTTATCCGAGTCGTACAGATGGTGCGAAATGGTGCGCGAGATGTAGTCGTTTTCGGCGATGTCGGTGGTCAGGAAGAACATCGGCACGGTACCGAACACTTCGGGGGCCAGGTACATCGCTTTCACCTGCACTTCGGCGCCGTGAATGGTGACCGGGAAGATGATGCCCGTGTCTTCGAGGAAGGAGTAGGACTTGCGGCGGAAGTCGGCGCGCATGGTCTGGTCCTCGTTGCGGCCTTGGTCGTAGTAGCCGAAGCTCCACAGCATACCGATGCCGATGAGGTTCTGCTTCAGCTCGTAGGCCGAACGCATGTGCGAGCCCGCCAGGAAGCCGAGGCCGCCCGAGTAGGTTTTCAGCGATTGGTCGATGGCAAACTCCATCGAGAAGTAGGCGGCGGCCGTCTTGTACTTGGGCGACGGCGTGTAGGGTTTAAAGGTAAAAGCCATGTAAAAAGGCGCTTGGGGAAACGGCGCGGTGGGGTAAAGGGACTTGTGAAAAGGTGCGGGAATGACCGGATTTTACAATTCAGCCATAGCGGTTTGGCCTGCAAGGTCGTAACTTTTCCGCTAAACTGGCGCCCCGAAATGAGCTTGGAAAATAAGTCTGGAGCCCTTGGAAGGGCGAAAAACGCGGCTCCCGTAGCATTTAAATCGTTTGTGGAAGCTCGCCGCTGGACTCCGAAAAAAATGCTATTTCGACCCGGCGCAAGGTCCAAACGCAGGCCCGGCCGTTACTTTGGGGCTGGCATTCCCGCCCGCTACCCGCAATCTGTATTGCTTCGATGAAAAAACGCTCGTTCCTGCCAGCCGTGCTGGCGCTGGCCAGCCTGCTAGCCAGCTCGTCCGCCGTGGCCCAGTCCGGCCTGGGCATCAGCCCCGCCGTTGAGAAAGCCAACGCCAAAGCCGCCCCCGGCCTGCGCGCCGACCCGCTATTCTGGTGGGTGGGTATGGTTAATCCTAAATTACAGGTGCTTATCCACGCGCCCGGCATTGCCGGCAGCACGGCCGCGCTGGCCGCCTACCCCGGGGTCACGCTCGACGGCCAGCAGAAGCTCGAAAGCCCCAACTATCTAGTGCTGAACCTCACCATCAGCCCCAGCGCCAAGCCGGGCCAGCTGAAATTCACCTTCGGCGGCGCCAAAAAGCAAACCTTCAGCTACGAGCTGCGCGCCCGCGGCACCGAGGCCGGCCGCGTGCAGGGCCTGACGACGGCGGACATGATTTACTTCGTCATGCCCGACCGGTTCTCGAACGGCGACCCCAAGAACGACGTGATAAAAGGCACGCAGGTGAGCCGTGTGGCGCGCGACTCGATGTATGCCCGCCACGGCGGCGACCTTCGGGGCATTGCCAACCACTTCGACTACATCAAGCAACTGGGTGCCACCGCCATTTGGTCGGCCCCGCTGGTGGAGAATGACATGCCCAAGGCCAGCTACCACGGTTATGCCGTGACCGACTGCTACCGCACTGACCCGCGCTACGGCTCGAACGAGGAGTATGCGCAGTACGTGAAAAGCGCCCACGGCCAGGGCCTGAAAATCGTGCAGGATATCGTGCTCAACCACTGGGGCAGCCGGCACTACCTGTTTCTGGACCAGCCGGCCAAGGACTGGTTTCACCAGTTTCCGACGTTCTTCCGCAGCAATTTCCGCGACGCGGCCTTCAACGACCCGCACGGCTCGGAGTACGATTTCAACCAGTTCAACCGCGGCTGGTTCGATACCACGATGCCCGACGTGAACCAGGACAACCCGCTGGTGGCGACGTATATCATTCAGAACTTCCTGTGGTGGGTGGAGTACACCGGGCTTGATGCCTACCGCATTGATACTTACTCGTATTCGGCACCGAAATTCCTGATGCAGTTTGGCGAGGCGATGGCGGCGCAATACCCGTCGCTGAGCATGTTTGGCGAAACCTGGGTGCAGGGCACAGCCCAGCAGGCCTATTTCGCCAAGAACATCCTGCCGCCCGTTGATGGCTTCAAATCGAACCTGCCGGGCGTGACGGACTTCCAGATGCAGTACGCCATCAACGAGGCGCTGACCAAGGACGCGGGCTGGACCGAGGGCATCAACAAAATCTACTACACCGCGCAGGCCGACTGGCTCTACCAGGACCCCATGCGCAACGTCCTGTTCCTCGATAACCACGACGTGAGCCGCTTCTATTCCGTTATCGGTGAAGATTTAGCGAAATACAAGATGGGCATTGCCTGGCTGCTGACGTACCGTGGCATTCCGCAGCTGTACTACGGCACCGAGGTGCTGATGAAGAACTTTTCGAACCCAGACGGCAAGGTGCGTGAGGACTTCCCCGGCGGCTGGGCGGGCGACAAGGAGAACTTCTTCACTACTCGCAACGGGGCCCGCGCCGAGGCCTTCGACTTCGTGAGCAAGCTGGCCAACTACCGCAAAACCCACCCGGTGGTGCACGCCGGCAAGCTCATGCACTTCATCCCGCAGGATGGCGTGTACACCTACTTCCGGTATGATGAAACTGGTACGGTGATGGTGATGATGAATTCGGGTAAGGATGAGAAAACCGTGGACATGGCGCGCTTTGCGGAGCGGCTGCGTGGGTTCTCCTCAGGGGTGGATGTGATGACCGGCGCGGTAGTTTCGGATTTGAAATCGGTGAAGGTGCCGGGGCGTACGGCCTGGGTGGTGGAGTTGCGGAAATAATTGTGTTATTTGCTTTTGAGGTTCTCTCGTCGCCTCCCGCAAAGGGCGCAGTGTGTACGCAGAGGACGCAGAAGCTATATGCACGAGAACGATATTTCGTACCTCATTCGCAAAGCGGCGTTTGAGATTCATTCCACGCTGGGACCTGGAATGCTGGAGTCAGTTTATGAAACGCTAATGGTGCATGAACTGAAAAAGACAGGCTTGGATGTGAAAACCCAGGTAAGTCTGCCGGTTGTTTATGATGGTCTGGTGCTTAACAACGCCTATCGACTCGATATGCTGGTTGAGAATAAAGTGATTGTCGAGTTGAAGTCGGTAGAAAATATTCTGGAAGTTCATCATAAACAGCTGCTCACCTACCTCAAGCTCACCGGTCACAAGCTGGGACTGCTGATTAACTTCAAAGTTCCCTCAATTAAAGAAGGTATTTACCGCAAAGTGAACGGGCTATAAGAATCTGCGTCCTCTGCGCAAACACTGCGCCCTCTGCGGGAGGCAGCAAAAGGCCCCAAGAAAACCATGACCGACCTAACCAACCAAGTAGCCATCGTCACCGGGGCCAGCCGGGGCATCGGCCGCGCCACCGCCTTATTATTAGCGCTACAAGGCGCCAAAGTAGTGGCTGTGTCCCGCTCCGAAGCCGAACTCACCGACCTGACCCAGAAAACGCAGGGCCTGAGCATCGTAGCCGATGTGTGCGACGAGGCCGACGCCCAGCACATAGTCGAAGAAACCCTGCGCTACTACGGCCGCCTCGACATCCTCATCTGCAACGCCGGCGTAGGCTCCTTCAACGAGCTCGAAAACTACGCCGTCGAGGAGTGGGACCGGATTTTCGACACCAACGTGAAAGGCACTTTCCTACTCTGCAAGGTTGCCGTGCCGCACTTCAAACAGGAGAGAAAAGGCCACATCGTGGGCATTGCCTCCGACGTGAGCAAGCGCACCTTCGCCCACGGCACCATCTACGGCGCCAGCAAGTTTGCCCAGGACGCCCTGCTCGGCAGCCTGCGCAAGGAAGTGCGCCCCCACGGCGTGAAAGTGAGCGTGATATATCCCGGCCTGGTCGACACTTACTTCGACGACTCGAAGCCCGGTGGAGCCGAGGCCGAGAAAACCCACATGCGCCCCGCCGACATTGCCCAGGCGGTACGCTACGTGCTCGAAGCCCCGGCTCACGTGGTGGTGGATGAACTGATGCTGCACCCCGTGACGCAGGAGTGGTAGCGGCGGTGAATGCGTAACTTGCGTTCCCATGAAAAAACTGCTGCTGGCCGCCAGCCTGCTCACGCTGGCCGCTTCCACCCCGCACACCCCGCCTGTGGCTCAAAAAACTGCTGCCGACCCCAACACGACCAACGAAGTTCCGCAGGACAACAAGCTCATTATCTACCAGATGATGACGCGTCTATTCGGCAATAAGGTTGCTTTGAACAAGCCCTACGGTAGCATCACCGAAAACGGCTGCGGCAAGTTCAACGACATCACCGATACGGCGCTGGACGAAATCAAGAAGCTGGGCGTGAGCCACGTGTGGTACACCGGCGTCATCGAGCACGCCAGCATGACGGACTACACCAGCAGCGGCATGCCCGCCGACGATGCCGACGTGGTGAAGGGCCGGGCGGGCTCGCCCTACGCCATCCGCGACTACTACGACGTGGCCCCCGACCTGGCCGTGAACGTGAAAAACCGCATGGCCGAGTATGAAGCCCTCATCCAGCGCACCCACACCCACGGCCTGAAGGTGCTCATGGACTTCATTCCCAACCATGTAGCACGCTCGTATAAGTCGGATGCCAAGCCGGTTGGCGTGGTCGATTTGGGGGCTAAGGACGACAAAACCAAGGCCTTCGCGCCCAATAACAACTTCTATTATATCCCCGGGCAGCCCTTCGTGGTGCCGGCCGGCTATAATCCTTTGGGTGGTTTCAAAGGCCCGCGTGAGGACGGCAAATACGCCGAAAACCCCGCCAAAGCCACCGGCAACGACGTGTTTAAGGCCGCGCCGAGCATCGACGACTGGTTTGAGACGGTGAAGCTGAACTACGGGGTGGACTACCAGGACAACCGCGCCCCACACTTCACGCCGGTGCCCGACACCTGGCTGAAAATGCGCGATATCCTGCTATTCTGGGCGGCGAAAAACGTGGATGGCTTCCGCTGCGACATGGCCGAGATGGTGCCCGTCGAGTTCTGGGCCTGGGTGATTCCCGAAGTGAAAAAGGTGAAGCCGGACATCGTCTTCATCGGCGAGGCCTACGACGCCAAAACCTACAAGATGTACATCGAGCAGGGCCACTTCGACTACCTGTATGACAAAGTGGGCCTCTACGACGGCCTGCGTCGCCTCATGACCGGCAGCGGCACCACCGACGACATCACCCACGTCTGGAAAGAAGAAAGCCGCGGCTTCTCCTCGCACATGCTGCGCTTCCTGGAAAACCACGACGAGCAACGCATTGCCTCCAAGCAGTTTGCCGGCGACCCGCAGCGCGCCATTCCGGCCATGACCGTGACGGCCACCCTGGCCAGCGGACCCATCATGCTCTACTTCGGGCAGGAGGTGGGCGAGCCCGCCCACGGCGCCGAAGGCTTCAGCAGCGAAGACGGCCGCAGCTCGATTTTCGACTACTGGGGCGTGCCCGAGCACCAGAAATGGATGAACCAGGGCAAGTTCGACGGTGCCAAGCTAAGCCCGGCCCAGCAGGATTTGCGCGATTTTTACAGCCGCTTGCTTAACCTCAGCGCCACCAGCGACGCCATCCGGCAGGGTAAGTTCTACGAGTTGCAGGACGCCAACAACCTCGGCAAGGAGTACAACCAGCGTCACCTCTATACCTTCCTGCGCTACACCGGCAAGCAGCAGCTGCTCATCGTGGTAAACTTCAGCGCCGACAAAACCTACCGGCCCACGCTCAACATTCCGGCCGAGGCGCTGACGGCCATGGGGCTCAACCCCAAAAAGTTCTACACCTATACCGACCTGCTCAACAACGGCACGCCGCGCAACGACTTATACGTGAAGCTGGAGCCGCTGTCAGCCCACGTTTTTGAGCTCAAAGCAAAATAAGCTGGCGGTAAAGCGCCGCTTACTTCGTAAGTTTGGAGGCTGCGTCGCAATCGATTTCGAGTAGCGGCGCAGCTTTCTTTTTTATCATTATCCCACCCGTTTTATATGGCCTCCGTCGCAGCGGCACCCAGCACCGACACCCAGCAGAAGCCCCGCCTGAGCTTCTGGCAAATCTGGAACATGAGCTTCGGCTTTCTGGGCATTCAGTTCGGCTTTGCCCTCCAGAATGCCAACGTCAGCCGCATTTTTGAAACGCTGGGCGGCACCGAAATCGCGCTCTACTGGCTGGCGGCGCCGCTGACGGGGCTGCTGGTGCAGCCCGTCATCGGCTATTTGTCGGACCGCACCTGGAGCCCGCGCTGGGGACGGCGGCGGCCGTTTTTCCTGATTGGGGCGGTGCTGGCTTCGCTGGCACTGCTGGTAATGCCCAACGTGACAGCCCTGTGGATGGCCGTGGGCATGCTCTGGATAATGGACTCCAGCATCAATATTTCGATGGAGCCATTCCGGGCGCTGGTCGGCGACCTGCTGCCCTCGGAGCAGCGCACGACCGGCTTCGCGGCGCAAACGTTTTTTATTGGGGTGGGGGCCGTGGTGGCCTCGTCGCTGCCGTGGATGTTCACCAACTGGTTTGGCATTGCCAATACGGCCCCGGCGGGCGAGATTCCGCCCTCGGTGCGGTATTCTTTCTATCTGGGCGGCGTGGCGTTCTTCGGAGCCGTGCTGTGGACGGTGCTACGCACCCGCGAGTATCCGCCCCACGACCTGGCCGAGTTTGAGGCTGAAAAGCAGCGTAGCGCGGGCTTCATGAATGGCGTGCGTGAGTCGTTTGCCGGTATCCTCCACATGCCCAAAACGATGCGCCAACTGGCCGTAGTACAGTTCTTCTCCTGGCTGGCGCTGTTTTCGATGTGGATTTATGCCACGCCGGCCATCACCAGCCACATCTACCACACCACCGATGCCACCTCGAAGCTCTACAATGAGGGCGCCGACTGGGTGGGCATCTGCTTTGCCGTATACAACGGCGTATCGGCGCTGGCGGCGCTTATTCTGCCCGTCATTGCCCGGGCTACCAGCCGCCGCGTCACGCACTTGCTGTGCCTGGTAGTGGGCGGACTGGGGCTCATTTCCATCTACTTTATTCAGAATCCCAATCTGCTGCTGGTGTCGATGGTGGGCGTGGGCTTTGCCTGGGCTTCTATTCTGTCGGTGCCCTACGCGATGCTGGCCGGCGCGTTGCCTGCCAACAAGATGGGCTACTACATGGGCGTGTTCAACTTCTTTATCGTTATTCCGCAGGTGGTAGCCGGGTTGATTCTGGGCTACTTCACGACGCACGTTTTCGGTGGGCAAAGTGTGTACACCCTCATGCTGGGCGGCGCATCGATGATTTTGTCGGGCTTCCTGACGCTCTTAGTGCACGATTCTGACGAGGTGCGGCTGACGGACGATGCGACGGCCGACCGCCCTGGCTACGACGACCTGGCCCCGGCCAATCCGCAGCTCTAGCGCTAAGGTCATTTCAGTATGCATAAAGAAAGGCCACCCATCAGGGTGGCCTTTCTTTTACGTCAGCTTCCCTCGAAACAACCTACGCGGGAAGTTTTTCTAGCAGCATCTCCGCCACCTGCCGCCCCGTGCCCAGCGCCGCATTCGACGACGGGTAGCTGGCCCAGTCGCCGCAGCGGTAGAGCCCTTCGGCCAGCATCAGCGGCTGCTGCACGGGCGCACCGGCCAGGTATTCGGGCAGTGCGTTCATTAGCTCGCTTTTATACGTGCGCAGGTGCCGCCATTCCTTCACCTGCGGACCAAACCACGCCGTCAGCTCCGAGCGCAGCCGCTCGGTGAGTTCGTCTTCGCTCAGGTCATAATCCCCGTGCGTACTCACCGAGATGAGCGACTGCCCGGTGGGCGCGTAGGCGCTGCTCACGTCGGAGGGGAAGGCCACGTTGTGCGCCAGGCTGCTGGGAATGGAATTGAGCCGCAGCAATTGGTCGCCCTTGCCGGGACTGGGGCCTTCGGTGGCAAAATACGTGCAGGTGGTTCGGCGGGAGCCGGCAATGCGCCCGGCCTCGGGCAGCTCCAGACCAAGCACCAGAGCGGCTGGTACTGAGCCATCCACGGCCAGCACGACGGCACTGGCCGTGAGCGTTTCGCCGCCGGCCAGGCGTATCAGATTGCCTTCCACGGTTTCCACCCGGGTATTGAGCCGGATACTGCCTTTGGGCAGGCGGGCGGCTAGCTGCTCGGGCAATTGCTGCATGCCCAGCGCCGGGATAGCGGCCTCGCCCTTCACGAACTGCTGAAACACGAACTCGAAGAAATTGCTGGCCGTGCTCAAGCTGCGGTCCAGAAACACGCCGCCGAAAAATGGGCGAAAGAACGAGTTGATAATGTGCTCGCTCCAGCCGTAGCGGCGCAGGAAGCTCAGCGTATCGGTGGCGGGGCGGGCCAGCAGAGCCTCGGGCGTGTGCTGCTGCACGTGTCGCGCCAGGCTCAGAATACGCAGCTTATCAGGTAGGTCGCCAATGGGAGAGCGTAGCGCCCCGGCCATGGCCAGCTTGCGCTGCAAAGGGTTTTCGATGGTGGTTTCCTGACCATTGGCCAGGCGGATGACGGCCCCGGAGCGGAAGTTCTTCAAATCCAGCGCGCCGTAGTCGAACATGCGCCGGGCTTCGGGATAATCGGTGAGCAGCACCTGAAAGCCGCGGTCGAGGCGGAAGCCGTCGACCACGTCGGTGCGCACGCGGCCGCCCACGGCGTCCTTGGCTTCGAGCACCAGCACGGAGCGGCCGGCGCGGTGCAGCCAGTTGGCACAGGCGAGGCCAGCCAGGCCCGCGCCGATGATAATAATAGGATTTTCAGCCATGAGAGAAGGCAGTGTGTTTGCACCGCAGAGGACGCAGAGGGTTACGCGGAGGAAACGCAGAAGTTAGAATTTATGCGGCTTCCACTTCTTGCGCGTCTTCATCGTGTAAAACTCCGCCACGCCGGGGCGCCTGAAACTGAGTTGCCAGCGGCCAATGGTTTGCCCCAATGCGTAACCCGTTGGCACTCGGCCAGGGTAGTTTTTCTGCAAAAAAGCGGCATCAGTCGTCGCCAAGCTGCTGCCGTGGCAGTGTAGACAAAGACTATTATTCAGCGTGATGCTGCGCTCATAGACGAACTGTTCATTGCTGGGGCGGCTCGCCTGACGCGCCGTGTCGGCCGGGGCGGCGGGCAGAGCGCGGCGGCTGGCTGTAGCCTGCATCACCCGCGCCAGCGAATCAACCAGCGGGAATTGCTCGGGCCGGCAGAAGGCCGCCGCCCGCGCCACGCCGCCGGCCGCCAGCTCGCGGGCCAGGGTGCGGCGCAGCAGCGTGTCGGCGGTGGCGGTGAGGGAGTCACCGGCCCAGCGGGCGGCGCGCAGCAGGTCGGCGGGCATGATGCGCTTCACCTCCCAGTTGGCCGTTTCGATGCCGATGCGCTTGCTGTCCTTGAGGTGCTCGACCTGGTCGGGGCGGCAGGCGGCCAGCAGGAGCAGGCCCGTTGTGAAGCTGGCGAGTCGGCCAGGTAAATAACTGATTGTTTTATTCATTGACGGCGTAGATGTTGCCCAGCACGCGGTAAAAGTCGCCCTGCGCGGCGGGCTCGATGCGGTCCACCATGTACAGCTGGCCATCCTGGCGCAGGTTTTTGGGGAACTGCACGTGCCAGTCGTGGTAGCCCGCCTGGGCCACCTTGATGCGCAGCTTGCCGTGCTCGCGCACGCAGCGCAGCAGCACGCCCGTGGCATTGGCCGGGGCGGCTTCCAGCAGGTCGCTACGTACCTCCGTTACCGCGCCGTTGGGGGCTTTGATAACCTGGGCAGGCGTTGCCTGGCCCTGCTCGGCCTGGGCAATAGCGGCCTCGCTCACGTCGAGGCAGGCGAAGGTGCCGCTGGTGGTCACCAGGTACAGCTTCTCCTGGAAGTATTGCATCGAAAGCGCGGAGCCGCAGCCAGTGGCTAGTTTCCACAGCCGCTGCCCGTCTTCGCCGAAGCAGTACACCGTGGAGGAGCTGTCGGCCGCAAAAACGTAGTGCCCGCCTGGCGAGGTGGCGCAGGACAGCACCGAGCTGTCGGCCTTATATGTCTGGAGCTTCTGGCCGTCCTGGCCGAATTTCAGCACCTGCCCCGAGCCGGTGCCCGCGTAGGCATTGCCGCCGTCGAGCCAGCCAAACAGCACGTAGCTAGTGGTTTGCTGCCACACCAGCGTCTCCTTTTCCCAGCCGTAGTAGCAGCGCACGCCCTGCGAGTCGCCGTAGAAAATGCGGCCGACCGGGTCGCAGCGCACCATCCAGGCCGAGTCGCCGCCGGTGTCCACGGCCCACTGCTCCTCATCTTCGTAGTTGACGGTGGTGAGGCGGCCGCCGGCGTCCGACACGGCCAGCAAACCGTTGGCAATGTCGAGCCAGAAAATGTCGATGCTGGGGTTGATTTCGTACGCCAGGCGCGGGGTTTTGCCAGTGATGTTGTACACGTTACCGTCGTCGCAGCCCACGTACATCCACTCGCCGTCCGACACCATGCACTTCACGCCCTCGCTCAGCTGGTACTGCATCTGCACCTCGGCGTCGTGGCTCAGGCGGTACACGCGGCCGTCCTGGTTGCCCACCCAGCAGCCCTGCTCGTTCACAAACACCCCGAAGGCCGACGAGCCCGTCTCGAAGCGCCAGATGGTCGGGGCGGTGCGCTTGGCCGTCGAGGGTCGGCTTTCGCCGCCGCGCCGCGTGATGGTGCGCTTCTGGCGCACGCCCTTCACGGCTTCCTGGTAGCCCTTGCGCTTTTTCTCGTCTATCTTCTTCTGGGCCAGCTTCTCGGCCTCCTCGGGCGAGCTGCACTGCTGGGTGCTGCTGGTGCCCAGCGTGCCGATGCGGCCGTAGCTGAGCGTTACCGCCGCGCCTTCCACCTTGGCTTCGTAGAACTTATGAGAGGTGCCGGTGGCTTCGTCTTCGGAAAACTCGAGGTAATAAGTCGACATATCGGGGAACGAATGGGTGAGACAAACAGCCCTTACGCAAAGCCGCCCCGAAGGTAAGCGTCCCGCCCATTTCGTGCCGGTTTAGCGGCTCCGCTGCAGCAGAAAATCCTGCAGCGCCGCGTAGTCAACCGCCAGCGGCACCGCTTGCTTCTTGCGGCCCTGCAAGTAGCGCACGGCCTCCGGCAGCGGCACCGGCTGGCCGGTGATTTCCTCCACCACATCGGGGAATTTCACCGGGTGCGCCGTGGCCAGGAAAAAGCCTTTTTCGGCTGGATGCTGGTCGAGGTAGCGCCGCAAAGCCGTGTACGCCACCGCGCCGTGCGGGTCGAGCAGGTAGTGGTGCTCCTGCCACACTTGGCCGATGGTGGCGCGGGTACCATTGTCGCTCACCGTGTCGGCACTCAGCGCGGTTTGCAGGCGGCTGAAATCGTTATTAAACAGCTCCAGAATCCTCACAAAATTACTGGGGTTGCCCACGTCCATGGCGTTGGAGATAGTAGGCACGGCCGTTTGGGCCGCGTACTGCCCGCTGCGGAAGTAGCTCGGCACCGGGTCGTTGGCATTGCAGGCGGCGATGAAATGGCCCACCGGCAGCCCTGAGGCCCGCGCCAGCAGCCCGGCGCAGAGGTTGCCGAAGTTGCCGCTGGGCACGGCCACCACGGGCGGCGCGGCTTCGGCCGACCATTGTTGCAGCGCTAGGCAGTAGTACAGTTGCTGCGGCAGCCAGCGCGCCACGTTGATGGAGTTGGCCGAAGTCAGAAACAACCGCTCCGTCAGCTGCTTATCCTGAAATGCCTGCTTCACCAGCGCCTGGCAGTCGTCGAAGGTGCCACTGATTTCCAGTGCCGTAATGTTCTGGCCCAGCGTGGTAAGCTGCTGTTCCTGCACCGGGCTCACTTTGCCCGAGGGGTAGAGAATCACCACCTCCACGCCCTCCACGCCCAGGAAGCCGCTGGCCACCGCTCCGCCGGTATCGCCGGAGGTGGCCACCAGCACCGTCACGGGCGGCGTATTGCCCTGCCGGGCGAAGTAGCCCAGGCAGCGGCTCATAAACCGGGCGCCTACATCCTTGAAAGCCAGCGTCGGCCCATGAAAAAGCTCCAGCGCCGCAATGCCATCGGCCACCGGCACCAGCGGAAACTCAAAGCCAATGGCATCGGCACAGATGCGGCGCAGGTGGTCGTCGGGAATGCTCTCGCCCACGTAGGGCCGCATCACTTCCACGGCCAGCTCAACCTTGCTCATTTGCCGGAAAGTATGCCGGAAATCAACTGAGAACTGCGGGATGGTTTCGGGAAAATACAGGCCGCCGTCGGGCGCCTGGCCGGTGATGGCAGCAGTCTGGAAATCGACGGTGGGGGAGTTGCCTTTCAGGCTGTAGTAGTTCATTGCTTAATGTCTGTCATGCTGAGCGGAGCGAAGCATCCTCTCGCGCCAGCCGGAAATCGTTCAAACGCGAGAGGATGCTTCGCTCCGCTCAGCATGACAGTTCTTTTTGTCTTCGTTCTTTTAAAATTCCTCAACCACCCGCGCCCCTTGCGTTGCAATTGGGCCCACGTACACCCGAAAATCAATCCCCAGCGCCGCAAACACCCGGCCCATCGCTGCACCCACTTCCTGCGCCGTGACTTCCGTCACATTCAGCATAAACACCGACGGCCCCGAACCCGAAATGCCACCGCCCAGTGCCCCGGCCGCCAGCGCCTGCCGCCGCGCCTCGGCCAGGCCGGGAATGAGCGGCTGCCGGGCCGGCTCCACAATGTAGTCTTCCAACGAGCGGCCAATCAGCTCGTAATCTGCAGTCAGAAAGCCCGCTACCAGCCCACCCACGTTGGCCCACTGGCGCACAGCGCGGTTTAGCGGAACGCTGGTGGGCAGCACCTTGCGGGCGTCGGCGGTTTTTACTTCGATTTGCGGATGCACCACCGTCACCCACAGCGGCGGGGCGGCCAAGGGCACTACATCCAGCGTCGGCGCCACCGAGCGCACCAGCGTGAAGCCGCCGTAGATGGCGGGCGCGATGTTGTCGGCGTGGCGGGCGCCGGAGGCTACGGCTTCGCCGTCCATCGCAAAATCCACTAGCTGCATCGGGGTAAACATATTGCCGAGCAAGGCATTGGCGCCCACCACCGCGCCGGCGGCGCTGGCCGCGCTGCTGCCCACGCCGCTGCCCGGCATGATGCCTTTGGTTATTTCCACCGCAAAGCCGGTGCCGGCGGGCGCGTGCCTAAGCAGCGTGAGCAGCGCCCCGCCGGCCACGTTGCGGGCCGGGTCGGTAGGCAGTTTGTAGTGGTCGAGGTGGCGAATCTGCACGCCCGGCGTGGCCGAGCGGCTGACGCGCACCACGTCATACGGCGCGGTGAGGGCCAGGCCCAGCACATCGAAGCCGCAGCCGAGGTTGGCAATGGTGGCGGGGGCGTGAACGAGAACAGAATCTAGCATTAGCAGTAGCGCGGACTTTGTAGTCCGCGTTTCAAGGCGAAACAATTTTTAACGATGCACTCGCGGACTACAAAGTCCGCGCTACAACCTTGCCGCCCGCATAATATCCGCAAATACCCCCGACGCCGTCACGTCGCCGCCCGCGCCGGCGCCTTTGATTACCAAGGGCTGGTCCACGTAACGGTCGGTGTAGAACAGCACGGCGTTGTCCTTGCCGCGCAGGTCGTAGAGGTTGTGGTCGGGGGCCAGCTGCTGCAAGCCCACTGCCGCGCGCCCATCCTTGTACTGTGCCACGAACTTCAGCTTTTTACCCGTCGCTGCCGCTTCGTCATACAGCGCCCGGAAGTGCGGCTCATGCACCAGCATTTGGGCGTAAAACGCTTCCACGTCGCCCTCGAAGCACGATTCCGGCAAAAAGCCTTGAATTTGCACTTCATTCATTTCCATGATTTCGCCGGCCTCGCGGGCCAGAATCAGGGTTTTGCGGGCCACGTCCGAGCCGTTGAGGTCGAGGCGCGGGTCGGGCTCGGTATAGCCTTCGGCCTGGGCCTGGCGCACCACTTCGGCGAAGGGCCGCGAGCCATCGTAGTTGTTAAACACGAAGTTGAGCGTGCCTGACAGCACCGCCTCAAAGCGTCGCACCGTGTCGCCGGTGCGCACCAAGTCCTGGATGGTGCTGATGACCGGCAGGGCCGCGCCCACGTTGGTTTCGAACAAAAACGGCGCGTTGAACTCCTGCGCTAGACTTTTGAGCTGGGCGTAGAAAGCGTATTCCGACGACGCGGCTACCTTGTTGCACGCCACCACCCCCACGCTTTTGGCCAGCAGCGGCGCGTAGCAGGCAGTGGTTTCGGAGTTGGCTGTCACGTCTACCAGCACCGAGTTGCGCAGGTTTTTGTCGATGACAAGCTGGGTGAATTCTGCTAGGCTTTGGGCTGGGGCGGCGGCCAGCGCGGCGGGCCAGTTGGCGAGGTTGAGGCCGTCGTCGTCCACGGCGCAGTTCCGGCTGCTGGCCAGCGCCACTACGCGTACCTGTAAGCCCAGCTTTTCGAGCAGGTATTGCTGCTGGCGGGCCAACTGGTCGAGCAGTTTACCGCCCACGTTGCCCGCGCCCAGCACAAAGAGGTTCAATTGCTTGTAAGCCGTTTCGAAAAACGCCTCGTGCACCACGTTGATGGCCTTGCGCACATCAGCCGCCTGAATCACGGTCGAAATGTTCTTCTCCGACGAGCCCTGCGCGATGGCCCGGATATTCACCCCATTCTGCCCCAGCGCGCTAAACAGCTTGCCGCTGATGCCCGGGTGGTCCTTCATATTCTCGCCCACCAGCGCCACAATGGCCAGGTCAAACTCCGGCCGTAGCGGGTCGATGCGCCCGGCCGCGATTTCCGTGGCAAACTCCTCGTCCACCACCGCCCGGGCCCGCTCCACATCAGCCGAGTTAACGCCCACGCAGATGGAATGCTCCGACGAGCTTTGCGTAATCAGCACCACGTTCACCCGCTCCCGTGCCAGAGCCTCAAACAGCCGCTTCGAGAAGCCTGGGATACCCACCATACCGCTGCCCTCCAGGTTGAGCAAGGCCAGGTTGCCGATGCTGGAAATGCCCCGCACCACCGCCGCCGTGCGCGGCGGCTCCACCTCCACCAGCGTGCCGTAGTCGGCCGGAGAGAAAGTGTTTTTAATCCACAGCGGAATACCGCGCTGCATTACCGGCTGAATGGTAGGCGGATATAGCACCTTGGCGCCGAAGTGCGACAGCTCCATCGCCTCCTGGTAGCTGATGTGCGGGATGGGCCGCGCCCCACGCACCAGGCGCGGGTCGGCAGTCATCATGCCGCTCACGTCGGTCCAGATTTCCAGCACCTCGGCATCCAGCGCGGCGGCCACGATGGCGGCCGTGTAGTCGGAGCCGCCGCGGCCCAGCGTGGTGGTGTTGCCCTGCGCATCGGCTGCGATGAAGCCGGGTACTACCCACAATTTGGCCGGGTTGTCGGCTTGAAACTGCTTGAAACTGGCAGTAGTCGTTTTAAAGTCAACCTCCGCCATACCGAAGCGCGAGTTGCTGCGGATGAGCTGCCGGGCATCGGCCCAAGTAGCCGACTGGCCCCGCGCCACCAGCGCCGCCGCAATAAGCTGTGATGACAGCAGCTCGCCGTAGCTCATGAGCCGGTCCAGGGTGCGGTTCGACAACTCACCCAGCGCAAAAATGCCGTCGCAAAGCCGGGTCAGCTTCACGAAATGCTTTTCCAGCCGGGCAAAGGCTTCAGCGGCCGAGTCGGCCAGCAGCAGGGTGGCGGTGGTTTGGTGGCGCTCGTGCAGCCGGGCCAGCGCCGTGCGGTATTCAACATTGCCCGCCGCGGCCGCGCGCCCGGCATTAATGAGCGCATCGGTGGTGCCGCCCAGGGCCGATACCACCATCACTACCGGGCCTTGCGCCAGCGCGGCCGTAGCGACGGCCAGCGACTTCTCAATATTCTCCGCGGAGGCTACCGACGTGCCTCCGAATTTCAACACTTGCATGTAGGGAATTACTTATTTCGCGCCGCTTGTTCTGCATTTCCCGCGCCTGCTTCCCACCTCTGCCACCGCCGCTTTGCGCTGGCGGCCCCGATTCATCAAATCAGCAACAAGCAATTAGAAACAAGCACGCGGAAACCAGAAACGCCAACCGCCGTGTTTGATTTCAGTACCTTTGCAAACTACTGACTATTTTCTGAACTCTCCATGCTGGATAAATTAGAAGCCATCCGCGAGCGCTACGACAACGTGAACAACGAGCTGATGCAGCCCGATGTGATGTCGGACCTCAAGCGCTTCAAAACCCTTAATAAGGAATACAAGGACCTCGGCAAAATCGTGACGGAGTACCGCAATTATCAGCAGGTACTCAGTAACATCGAGAATGCCCGCCAGGTTATTGCCACTGAAAAAGACGAAGACTTCCGCGAAATGGCCAAGGCCGAGCTCGACGAGCTGATGCCCGAGCAGGAGCGCCTGGAAGATGTTATCAAAGATTTGCTGATTCCGAAAGACCCCAACGATTCGAAGGACGTCATTATGGAAATCCGGGCCGGCGCCGGGGGCGACGAAGCCGCTATTTTCGCCGGCGACCTGCAGCGCATGTACATGCGCTATGCCGAAAAGCAGGGCTGGAAAATGGAGCTGGTCGATGCCATGGAGGGCACTTCGGGCGGCTACAAGGAAATTATCCTGGCCGTGAAGGGTGAGGACGTGTACGCCAAGCTCAAGTTTGAGAGCGGCGTACACCGTGTGCAGCGCGTGCCGGCCACCGAAACCCAGGGCCGCATCCACACCTCAGTAGCTACCATCGTGGTGATGCCCGAAGCCGAGGAGCTGGACATTGCTTTGGATATGAACGACATTCGCAAGGACTTGTTCATGTCGAGCGGCCCCGGTGGGCAGTCGGTAAACACGACTTACTCGGCCGTGCGCCTCACGCACATTCCCACCGGCCTTGTGGCCCAGTGCCAGGACCAGAAATCGCAGCTCAAAAACTTCGATAAAGCGCTGCAGGTGTTGCGTTCACGCATCTACGAAATCGAGCTGGCCAAGAAGAACGCCGCCGAAGGCGCCACTCGCAAAAGCATGATTGGGGGCGGCGACCGTAGCGACAAAATCCGCACCTACAACTACCCGCAGGGCCGCGTCACCGACCACCGCATCGGCTACACCGTTTACAACCTGGCGGCGGTGATGGAAGGCAGCATCGACGATTTTGTGGAGCAGCTCCGCATCGCCGAAAGTGCCGAGCGTCTGAAGGAAGGCGTAGCTTAAGCGCACTAGAAAACGCCTTCCCTCGTTGGGGGAAGGCGTTTCATTATCCCCCCGATTCATGCGGCATTTCCTCGCGCTATTTATCCTGCTAAGCTGCCTTGCCACCTTCCTGCCCGGCTGCGAGCCCAAGGAAGACCTGGTACAAACGGCCGGCAGCCTGACTATCGAGCAGGATACGGTGCTCTTCGACACCGTTTTCACCACCGTGGGCACCGTCACGAAGCGCCTCTGGGTGTACAACCGCAACAGCGGCGCCGTGAAAACCGACGTGAGTCTGGCCGGTCTGGCAGGTGGTACCTACTCGTTGATTATCAACGGTGACCAGGCCACTTCCGCCAGTGGCGTGCTTATTCGTGGCAACGACAGCATGCAGGTGCTGGTGAAAGCCAAGCTGGGCCCCACCGGCTACACTGGCGCGGCCAAGGACTTTCTGGTGCGCGACGACCTGCATTTCCGCACCAATGGCAACGACCAGCTGGTGCGCCTCATTGCCTACGGGCAGAATGCCTACTTCCACCGTGCCCGCATCATCAGCGGCAACGTGACCTGGCCCACCGATAAGCCTCACGTTATCATTAATAAAGATACGCTGATAGGTAATGATTTGGTGCCCATCGGCGTGTACGTCCTCAGCGGCAGTACGCTCAATATCCCGCCCGGCGCCCGCATCTATTGCCACGCCGGCGCCACCCTGCAGGTCGATGGTACGCTGCTGGTTGGACAGGGGCTGAATCCGCCCGCGGGCACTGAAGTGCCCGATTCCAGCGCCTCCATCGTGCGCTTCCGCGGCGACCGGCTCGAAAAATTCTACGACGACATTCCCGGTCAGTGGGCTGGTATCATATTCAGTCCCAACAGTTCCGGCAACCGCATCAGCTACACCGAAATCAAGAATGCTAACTTCGGCGTGTCGATTCTGAACTATGGCCCGGATGCTGACTACACCACGCCGCCCGATGTGACGCTGGAAAATACTACCATCCGTAACATCTCCGGCTCCAACCCGGCCTACGTGAGCAATAATTTACCGCCGGGCGGCATCGTCAGTCTGTCGGGGCGGGTGACGGCCAGGAACTGCCTGTTTACCAATTGCGGCGAGTACGCCGTGCTGGGCGTTGGGCAGAGTGCTATCAATCTGAATTTCTGCACGGTGGCCAACTATACACCGTCGTTTAATCGCAAGTCGTCTTCGCTCACATTTGATGGTAGCAAGCCCGATGAAACTGGCGTAATACTGCCATTAACGGTGCGAGTGAGTAATTCCATCATCTGGGGCTCTATTGAAGACGAACTGTATTGGGAAGGCTTTGCCGACCCGCGCTTCAATTATACTATCAGCATCAACAACAGTATTCTGCGCACGAAGGACTACGCTGATAACCCCAGCCAGTTCAACAATTCCGGTAATACCAACCAAACGAACGTCGCCGACCCAAAATTCAAGCGCACGCCACTTAATGCGTTCAATCGTTTCGACTACCGTCTGGATACCTTGTCGCCTGCTAGCAACCGGCCGCGTTTTGGCGCCGTTGTTGCTACCGATTTGGTGAATAAAACCCGCGACCTGACCCTGCCTGACCTAGGGGCTTATGAGCGGGTTAATCCATAAATAAGCGACGCAATGATAAAGAGCAAAGGGGCTGGCTGCTGCTACGTGCAATGGCCAGCCCTTTGCTTTGTTAGCGGTCTGACTTATTGAATGTTCACATTGCCTACGGCCGCGTATTCCTTCACGAAGGCATAAGGCTTGCCGCCCTGCGTCACCACGACGTAGCGAAACGGAATGACCTCAATTAGCGCCGTATTATTGGTCACCGTGGGCAATGTGCCAAGCTCGGCGGCGGTGAAGGTGACCGCTGCCTCGCGGCCTGTCCGCTTCAGCAACTGCTTGTTGCCGGCGGCAATCATTACATAAATCGAGTCGGCATTGCTGACGCTGTTCAGCGCCACCGTCAGATTCGTCGATTTGGTGATGCTTGTGGGCAGCGTGCCGTTATAGTCGGGCATCGAGCTGGTGTGGTTGTAGGTGAAAGCCGGGACGCTGCTGCTGCCCGCCACATTCCAGCTCGAGCCGTTTTCGAAGCCCAGGCTGGTGCCGGTCTGGCCGGTGGTGGTGGCCGAGAAATTGCCCGCTTTCACGTAGGCATTGTTCGAGGCCTTATCCAGCGCATTCTTGTTCACCGACACCGCGCCGGCATCGACCAGCGTGCTGGCCGAGCTGCCGAAAAAGGTTGCTACGGCGCTTTCAATCTCAACCGGTACCGCCATGTTTATCTGCGGCACAGTATACTGGTAGCTCATTCGAATACTGGCTAAAGTGCCGGCCATTACCGTGCTACCCACCCGCGTGATGGTGGGCGAAGGCGGGGTTGGCGTGGTGTTGGCAGGCGTGGCCGTCGATTCATCTTTTTTGCAGGAGCCTAGAGCCAAGACCAGGCCGGCGGCCAGAAACAGTGCAGAAGCGGAGAGCTTTTTCATGGGAAAATGGAGATTTACAAACGCCGCCAGCTGCGTGCCAACGACCTTGCAAAGGTGAGTCTCATGTTAAGAGGCTCACAATACCCAACTTCCCGTATTTTTCTGTCCGTGCCAGCCCGGAGACCAAGGCTCACTCCACTTGCCCGCTGACGGCGTAAGGCAAATCGTCGAAGAAAATAAGCTTCTGACGGCCCCTCACTTCGTAGCTTCGCAAGTGCCCTTGTTGCAACACCAGTTGCACATGTTTGTGCGTGTCAAACAGTGTATTGTGCTGCTCAATGTCGGCTTCCAGCAATCGCGTCTCCGTTCCGGCGCTCACCACCACCAACTCCTTGACCGGCGCGTTAGGCGGCGTGCCCTGGCGGGTGTAGCGCCGCCGCATCAGGCCGCCCGGCAGGGCGGTTGAATCAACCTTGTACACGCCCCGCAGAGCCGCTTTATTGATGTCGGCCTGGTAAAAAATCTGCAGTTCGTCGGCCCATTTCACCTTCGGCACCCGCACTGTTTCGGCCGCGCCGTCGCGTAGCGCCGCGTGCTTCTCCACGGCCGGGCTGTTCGCGCTCAGTTGCTTCACCTGCTGGTCAAGCAGGCCTTTCACGTCGAAATACAGCGGCACCCGGCTACCGGCCGGCCCCGCCGGGTCGGCAGAGTTGCAGCCGGCCAGCAAGCTGGTCAGCAGCACGGCTCCCCCGAGCTGGTAGCATCTATACAAGAGGTTGTCCGGCTTTAGCTTAGGCATTGGCCGGTTGCAGCAGGTTGTGGCCCGTCATCTCGGCGGGCTGGGGCACGCCCATCAGCGCGAGGATGGTGGGGGCCAGGTCGGCCAGCTTGCCGTCGGCAATGCCGCCGTGGTAATTATTATCGGCCAGAATGCAGGGTACCAGGTTGGTAGTGTGCGCCGTGTTGGGCGAGCCGTCGGCGTTGCGCATGAATTCGGCGTTGCCGTGGTCGGCAATGACGATGCAGGCGTAGTCGGCCGCCAGGGCGGTTTCAATCACGGCCTGGGCGCAGGCGTCGGTGGTTTCCACCGCCTTCACCACGGCCTCAAACACGCCGGTGTGGCCCACCATGTCGGGGTTGGCGAAGTTCAGCACCACGAAATCAGCCGATTTAGCCTGCAGCTCAGGTATCAGCGCGTCGCGCAGCTCGGCGGCGCTCATTTCAGGCTGCAGGTCGTAGGTAGCCACCTTGGGCGAGTTGCGCAGGATGCGGCGCTCGCCCGGGAATTCCACCTCCCGACCGCCCGAGAAGAAAAATGTCACGTGCGGATACTTTTCCGTCTCGGCAATACGAATCTGCGTCTTGCCGTAAGCCGCCAGCACTTCGCCCAGCGTATTGTTCAGATTGTCCTTATCGAAAATGGCCTCTACTCCCGCGAACGTGTCGTCGTAGTTCGTCATCGTGAGGTAGTGCAGGTTCAGCCGGTGCATCTGGTAGGCGTTGAAGTCTTGCTGCGTCAGCGCCTCCGTGATTTCGCGGCCCCGGTCGGTGCGGAAGTTGAAGCAAATCACCACGTCGCCTTCCTGAATGGTGGCCAGCGGCTGCCCGTCGGTGCCGGTTTTCACGATGGGCTTCAGAAACTCGTCCGTAACGCCTTCTTTATAAGACTCCTGAATGGTTTGAATCAGGTTCTGCGAGGCGTTGCCCACGCCGTTTACCAGCAGGTCGTAGGCCACTTTCACCCGCTCCCAGCGCTTGTCGCGGTCCATGGCGTAGTAGCGGCCCACCACCGAGGCGATTTTGGCGCCGGTGCGCTCGTTGTGCTGCTCCAGCTCGTTGATGAAATGCACGCCACTCTTGGGGTCGGTGTCGCGCCCATCGGTGAAGGCGTGCACGAAAGTATGCCGGATGCCAGCCTCGTGCGTGATGGTACACAACGCTTTGGCGTGGTCGATGTGCGAATGCACGCCACCATCCGACAGCAGGCCAATCAGGTGAACGGGTTTGTCGTTGGCTTTGGCGTAGTCGATGGCCTTGGCCAGCACGGGCATCTGGGCCAGCTTGCGCTCGCGGGCCGATTTGCTGATGCGAACCAGCTCCTGGTCCACCACGCGGCCGGCACCGATGTTCATGTGGCCCACTTCCGAGTTGCCCATCTGGCCCTCGGGCAGGCCCACCGCCTCGCCCGAAGCCTGTAATTTACTGTGCGGAAACCGCTGCAACAGCCCGTGGAAAAAGGGCGTACTAGCCGCATCCACGGCCGAAACCTTCGGGTCGGGCGCAATGCCCCACCCATCCAAAATCACCAATAAAACCTGCTTGTTCATGGGGCGAAGATACGGCCCGCCTTGCGAGCCGGGCATCGTTAATTATATTTCGCCTCTAACACTGCTTCTAGGGTCTTGGTTATGGCCTAGGCAGTGAAATCGTCCGTAAATTTGCCGGTCGCCGAGCATCAATTTCCATTTCTTGCCCTTACTGGCACCATTTTGGCTTGCAAAAATTCGCGCATGACGCACTATCTACCCCGATAATGAAACGCTATCTATTTCGAACGCTACTATTTGGCTGGCTATTGATGCTAGGGACGGTGGCCGCCCACGCCCAGACGGATAACCTGGCGGCCGTGCGCCTGGCCTTGCGCAACGGCTCCTCGCGCGAGCTGGCGCAGTACCTGGCCCCCACCGTAAAAGTCGGTTTCAGCGGCGACGAGCAAAGCTACAGCTCGACGCAAGCAGAGCTGGTAATGAAGGACTTCTTCGCCAAAACTGCTCCCAGTAGCTTTGAGTACATCCACCAGGGCGGTACCACCGAAGGCCAGATTCAATACGCCATTGGCCGCTACACCGGCCGCGGCGGCGTGTACCGGGTGTTCGTGAAGCTCAAGCCCGCCCGTGGAGCGTTGCTCATCGAAACCATTGATTTTACCAAAGAATAAAACGACGACTTGCCTTGTCTTTGTAAACCCCGGTCTGAGCAAGACCGGGGTTTTTCTTTTGTTAAGGTTGCTGGTGCGCGCCAGCCCCATATTGCCGCCATTTCCCTTTTTGCACTTTATTAAAAGGAAGAACCGTAATTTTGCCACGTGCAAACCCCACCCTACCTCACGCCCGAAGCTCTGACCACCTTTATCCGCACGGCCCTGGCCGAGGATGTCGGCGACGGCGACCACTCGGCCCTGGCGGCCATCCCGGCCGAGGCCCACAACCGGGCCCACCTGCTGGTGAAGGGCGAAGGTATTCTGGCCGGGGTAGAGTTGGCCCCACTTATCTTCCACGCCGTGGACCCGAGCTTGCGCCTCGACGTGCGCCTGACCGACGGCACGCCCGTGAAACACGGCGACATCGCCTTCACGGTGGAAGGGCCGGCCCGCAGTATTCTTACGGCCGAGCGGCTGGTGCTCAATTGCATGCAGCGCATGAGCGGCATTGCCACCTACACCGCCCACCTGACCAGCCTGCTGGCCGGCACCAAAACCAAGCTGCTCGACACTCGCAAAACCACGCCTAACTTCCGCCTTTGCGAAAAATGGGCCGTGCTCATCGGCGGCGGCGTCAATCACCGCTTCGGGCTGTTTGACATGATAATGCTCAAGGACAACCACATCGACTACGCCGGTGGGGTAGGGGCAGCCATCGCCGCCACGCATGACTACCTGCGCCGCACCGGCCGCCAGTTGCCCATTGAAGTCGAAACCCGCAACCTGACCGAAGTGCAGCAGGCCCTCGACGCGGGCGGCATCGACCGCATCATGCTCGACAACATGAAGCCCGCCCAGCTGCGCGAAGCCGTGGCCCTGATTGCCGGCCGCGTGCCCACCGAGGCCAGCGGCGGCATCACCGAGCAAACCCTGGCTGAGGTCGGTGCCACGGGCGTCGATTACATCTCCGTGGGCGCGCTCACACACTCGGCCCCGATTATCGACCTGAGTCTCAAAGCATATTAGTTTAATGGTTAGTGGTTAATGATTAATGGTTAATTGGGTTAACCCGCTTTGCCCTGAATTCATCATTAATCATTCACCATTAATCATTCACCATTAAAAAACATGAATCAACCCAACCAACGCGGGGGCGGTGGCTTCCGGCAGGCCCAGCAGCCGACGCCGCTCGCCATCCGCACCAAGAAAACGCAGCTCGACACCAATACCTACACCCGCATAGCCATGGCCGAGGTGTGGAAAAAAGACTGGCCTTACGCGCTGATTCCGTTTGCTATCGGCTTACTGCCGGCCATTTTCCTGCCCTCGTGGTGGTGGATTGCGCTGGCCGTGCTGCTCACGGTGCTGTTTGTGCTGCTGCGCTCGGCCCAGGTGACGGGCGTGACGCAGATGCAGGACAGCAAGCCGCTGTTTGAGCGCATGAGCTACGAGATGGACAACCGCATGCTGCTGCTGCGCGTGAGCGCCGAAAAAGCCATGCAGGTAGGCTGGGATAACATTGAGCGTGCCCGCCGAACCGACGACGGCTACCAGCTTTACCTCAAAGCCGGCACCCCGCCGGCGGGCCTGGCTGCGTGGCGCCTGTGGGTGGCGCGCACGTTTGCTGTGCCGGTGTTTTTACTTTTGCCCCAGCGCATCTTCAATTCTCCCAACGACGTGAAGCTGTTTGAGGCCCTGCTGCGCCGCAAAAACCTGCTGCCCGCCGAAGCCGGTGCGCCGCAGGCCGCGTAGCAAACCGCTTGAAATCTGAAAATTATAATCCGACAACTCTTTGCAATGAAGCTGACTACTGTTCGTCTGCTGGCCCTGGCCACCGCCGTTATCGCCCTGAATGCCTGCTCGAGCGAGCCCTCCGACTGGCGCCCCGATGAAAAAGTGTCGATTGACACCGTGGACCCCGGCCACCGCACTTCCGATAATTTCGACCTCGATACGGAGCACGGCCACGCCCACAACCACGACGCCAACGGCGCCGAAATGCACGGTGAAGGCCACGAGAGCCACGCCGTAGACAGCCACGGCGAAAGCACCACCGAAGAAAACACCGACCACGTGCACGCCCCCGGTGGCCCCGGCGCCCCGGCCGCCGAAGCCACCATCTCGGCCAATGCCGAAGAAGGCATGCGCAAGCGCGGCGAGATGCACGACCAGGGCAAATCGAGCCAGGACGACACCACGGCCGACGGCCACGAGGTACAACGCTAAGCCACTTCCGCCAGCTTTCCGGCTATTGACGGCCGGAAAACCGGAAATGATTTACAGCGCAACTTTGTTGCAATTATTATTGCAACAAAGTTGCGCTTTTGTGATTTGATGTGAATGCCAGCGCCATAAGCTGCGCAGTTTCACGGATTGTTATTGAGTATGTGGTTTGCTATTTTCCTGCTATTGGTCACGGTGTTGGGGGCGGGCTGGGCGGCGGCGCTGGTGCCGGCGGCCCACGGCGGCCGCTGGCTGAAGCCGTTGCTGGCCTTTAGCGGGGCGTATTTGTTTACCCTCACGGTGACGCACCTGCTGCCGGAGGCGCTGCACCTGCTGCCCGATGAGCCGCACACGGTGGGCTACTGGGTGCTGGGCGGTTTTTTCGGGCAGCTGCTGCTGGAGGTTTTCTCGCAGGGCGTCGAGCACGGGCACGTGCATCACGAGCCTTCGCACGGGCCGCACGGTGTGGTGGGGCGGGTGCCGTTTATGCTGCTGGGCTCGCTGGTGCTACACTCGTTTTTGGAGGGCACCATTCTGGTGCGCACGCCGGAGGCGCAGGAAATCAGCCAGAATTTTTACGCCATTGTGGTGGGCGTGGCCTTGCACCACATTCCGGCGGCGTTTGCGCTGGCTACGCTGCTGCGGCTGCGTTTGGGCAGCTTTGCGCGCATGTGGCCGCTGCTGCTGGTGTTTGCGCTGGCCTCGCCGGCAGGCATTGTGTTCAGCAATTACGTGGCGCTGGACTCGCTGCTGCAGGGTGGCATGTACGCGGCGCTGCTGGGGCTGGTGGCCGGTAATTTCCTGCACGTTTCAACTACTATTTTGTTTGAAACCAGCCCCGAGCACCGGCTGAACTGGCCGAAGCTGGCGGCTACGCTGGGCGGGCTGGTGCTCGCGCTGGCGGTGGCGTAAGCAGGGAATAGCATCGAAAAAGAACGTCATCCTGAGCGGCGCAGCCGCGAAAGGACCTCGCCCGCGCCGGTCGGAGTAGTGATTTCAATCGTTCAGCCGAAAGACGTTACTACCACAACGAAGCAGATGAGGTCCTTTCGCGGCTGCGCCGCTCAGGATGACGTTCTTTTTGCTCTTATTCTCCCTCTACCACCCGCCCACTGCCCCGCACAAACACCTCCAGCTGCCGGGCCCGCGCCGTTTCCTGCGCCAGCGCTGCCTGCAGCCGCTCCAGCCGCTGGCGCATAGCCAGGATAATGTCAACCGCCTCGGGCGGCAACCCCAACTCGTGGTGCAGGCGGGCCAGACGGGGCAGTACCACGTCGGGCTCCTCTACCGCCACGGCATCGGGCGCGGCCGCCGCATCGAGCAGCCCAAAATCAACAAACGTGCGCAGGTCATTGGCATCGAGGCCGTAGCGCGAGTGGCACTCCTGGAAAGTGAGGGTGATGATATGCGTTTCCATAGGGCAGGCTAGGTAGTGGGCCGCAGGGCCGCCAATTGCTGGAACAGTTCTTTTTCCTGGTCGGTAAGGTTTTGGGGGAGGGTCAGGTTGAGGCGCAGGTAGAGGTCGCCGAACTGGCCGTCCTGCTTGTACACTGGGAAGCCTTTGCCGCGCAGGCGCAGGCGAGTGCTGTTGGCGGTTTCAGGTTTGATTTTGATTTTTACCGGGCCGCTCAGCGTGTCCACGGTTTGCTCGCCGCCGAGCAGGGCGGTGTAGATGCTCACGGGCACATCCTGGGTGAGGTCGTTACCGGTGCGCACGTAGCGGGCGTCGGACGCGATGCGGAACGTGATGAGCAGCGAGCCGTTGGGCCCGCCGTGGCGGCCGGGCCCGCCCTGGTCGCGCAGCCGGATGGTCTGGCCATCGGCGATACCGGGGGAGATGTTCAGGCGCAGGCTTTTGCCGTTCACGGTGATGGTGCGCGGGCCGCCGTGGTAGGCTTCTTCCAGCGGGATTTCCAGCTCGGCCTGCAAATCCTGGCCGGCGCCGGGGCGGCTGCCACCCGCACCGCGCCCACCGCCGCCCATGTTGCCGAAGAGCGAGCCGAAAAAGTCGGAGAAATCGCCACCGTCGCCAAAGGGGCTGCCGCCGCCACCGCCAAAGTCACCGCCCTGGGTGTACTGGCTCCAGTCGAAGCCACCGCCGGGTTGGCCACTACGGCCCGCGCCCCCACCGGGCTGCTGCTGGTAGCGCTGCCAGTCGGCCCCGAACTGGTCGTATTTCTTGCGTTTGTCGGGGTCGCTAAGCACTTCGTTGGCCTCGTTGGCCTCTTTGAACCTGCGCTCCGCCTCGGCGTCATTGGGGTTCACGTCGGGGTGGTGCTGGCGGGCCAGCTTGCGGTAGGCTTTCTTGATTTGCTCGGTGGTAGCGTTTTTGTCCACGCCCAGCACTTTGTAATAGTCCTTGTAATCCATGCGATAAGTTGCTTGGCACAATGTGTGCCTTATTGAACGCAAGCGGCCGGTGCAATGTTGGCGCGCCAGAACCTGCAAAAATGGCCCCGGTTTTGTACTTATAGATTACGGCAGTATTAGCTAACGGCCGCAACGTCGTATCTTGCGCCGGTTTACGTTATCGTATATCCGTTTCCCCTCACCCCAAATTACACTTTTTCATGTCTATCAAGACCCTGGTTTGCAGTCTGAGTGCTGTACTACTACTGTCGGGTGCCGCCCAAGCCCAAACTACCCCGGCGAAGGGCCGCGTGCAGCCCAAACCCCGCGCCGCCACCGCGCAGCCCGGCGCTGCCGTGAAGGACGGCCTGACTATGAAAGGCGGCCGTGTGGTGCTCACCGAGCTGGGCATCACCAACCCGATAACGGCCGATAAAACCCTCATCAACGGCACGGTTATCAGCACGACCGGCCTGGTGACGGCCAAAGAC
The DNA here is from genome assembly GCF_030580865.1 of Hymenobacter aranciens. Lineage (GTDB taxonomy): Bacteria > Bacteroidota > Bacteroidia > Cytophagales > Hymenobacteraceae > Hymenobacter > Hymenobacter aranciens. Next base: position 494,214 of record NZ_JAUQSY010000001.1, read on the forward strand.
GGCACCACCACCCAGATGGGCGAGGGCGACCAGGTGTCGCTGACGGGCCGCGTGACCAGCCGGGCCGCCATTATGGAGGCGGACAGCCTGCTGAAAATAAAGCAGTTTGACCAGAAATATCCGGGCAAGCGCAAGAAGATGGAGGAGGAGCGTGCTAAGAAGGAGAAAGACAAAAAGGAGCGCGAAGAAGCGAAGGCCAAAGCCGCCGCCAAGCGCGAGAAAGACAAGGCTAAGTCGAAAAAATAGCCTTCGACAACCACCCAATAAAGCGGCCGCCGGACATTGTCCGGCGGCCGCTTGTTATTTAGACAGTAGATGTTAGATATGAGACTTTCCGTCTGACGATAAGTCTCATGTCTCGTTACTTGTACGTGTACCAGTTCAGGACCTCCAGGCCCGCCGCGTCGTCGGCGGCTTCTACCACCTCATCGATAACGTATTGCACTTCGGCCTCGCTCCAGCCTTCGTCTTCGGCGGCGGGCACAAACAGGTCGAGGGCGGCGTAGCGGTTGGTATTGGGCGGCAGGGTCCAGCGCACTTTTTTGCGGATGTTCATGGAAGCCATGGCGGAGCGGGATTTTAGCGTTTGGAGGAGGAAGTGGGGGCGGCTTTGATGACTTTGAGCTGCACGGGCACCACGCCGGCCTCAACGAGGTCGAGCTTGCGGGCGGCCTTGCGCGACACGTCCACGATGCGGCCCTTCACGTGCGGGCCGCGGTCGTTGACGACGACTTTTACGGAGCGGCCGTTTTTGACGTTGGTGACTTTGATGCGGGTGCCGAAGGGCAGGGTGTTGTGGGCGGCCGTCATCTGGCCGGGGCGGTAGGGGGCGCCGCTGGCCGTGGGCCGGCCGTTGAACTTATCAGCGTAGTAGGAGCCCTGGCCCGATTGGGTGAAGGCGTTTTTGCTGCCGCCGCAGGCCGATAACATGCCTAAAATTAACATGGTAAATAACCGGGCAGCGTTAGCAAGCAAGGTGGCGGCGGGACGTTCTTTCGGGTGCTTCATCGCGTATGGTAGCGTAGTTGACCGCCTTTTTGTTTGGCTTATTTCGCTTTTTCGGGCACGCGCATGGCTTGCAGGGCTTCATAATTGCCCTGGAAAACGTTGAAGTCGACTACGCCGCGGATGCCGGGCACGTAGGCTTCGTCGGAATGCTGCCAGATTATCCACTTGCTCTTGGGCATCACGGGCTTCTCGACCTCGTAGTGGGCCAGCCAGAGCGGATATTTGTCGAAGTGCCCGGCCAGGTGGCGGCGGTAGAAACCGTGGTTGGAATAGATGATGGGACGCACGCCGTAGTTCGCCTCCACGAGGCGCAGCCAGCGGGCCACTTCGCGGCGCATCACGGCCACGTCGTGAAAGTTAGCGGCTTCGACGTCGAGCACTGGGGGCAGGTCGCCGGGCTCGATGGGCACGTAGCGGGTGAACAGGTCAGCCTGGGTTTTGCCGTCGCGGTTGGGCTGGAAGTAGTGGTAGGCGCCGCGCAGGATGCCGGCCTTGTGGGCCTCACGCCAGTTGCGCTGGAAGCGCGGGTCGCGTAGCGTGGCCCCTTCGCTGGCCTTGATGAAGGCGAAGCGCACGTTGTGCTTGGCCACTTCGGGCCAGTCGATTTTGCCCTGGTAGGCCGATACGTCGATGCCGTGAACGGAATAACCGGACAGCAGCGGCGTTTTTTCGCGCCCCGTGAGGCCGCCGCTGGTGAAAGTGGCCCAGGCCCGCCGGATGTAGCGATTGAGCTGCCGCTGGTTGCGTTGGTAGATGTAGCCACCCACGAGGCCCAGCACCAGCAGCGCAGTCAGCAGCCAGCGCCCCCAGGGAAACCCCAGGCGACGGGCAGCAGGCTTGCGGGAGGAGGGGCGGGGAGTGGGCGGCATGCAGGAGAACTGGTCAAAAATAACGCACGCCCGCGCTCCAATCGTGCCCCGCACCGTCTTTTTCGCCAACTTTACGCGTATTCCCGCATTATTTCGCCCATGTCTTTCCTCCTGAACTCCGAAGCCCGCGACGAATCCGGCCACCTCATCCGCGAGTTGCACGGGGTGAAGCTGGCCGATATTCTCACCTACCTCGTGGCTGCCTACGACTGGCCCGGCCTCGACGAGCGGCTGCGCATGAACTGCTTTGCCGTGAACCCCAGCATCAAATCGAGCCTGAGCTTCCTGCGCCGCACACCCTGGGCCCGGGCCAAAGTGGAGGAGCTCTACATCAAAGCCCGCACGGCCGACGTGACGGGCCGCAAACGCCCCTAGCGCATGGCCGGCTCCGCTCCTAAATCTTCGGGAAGCGCGCTACTGGCTGGTTTGGCGGGCTTTGTGGTGTTCGAAACGCTGGCGTTTTTCCTGCTGCGCTTCCTTACCTCCGGCCTGGGCGAGGCCGACCAGTACCAGCCCGACAACACCATCGTCAGCAACTGGGTGAAGACGATGGTGTTCGTACTACTGCACCTGACGCTGGTGATTGTGGCCGTGCTGGTGCTGAGCAACCGGCTGCCGCGCCATTATCGCGGGCAGGTGATGGGGTGGTTTTATCTATCGCTGCTGATGAGCTTTGTGCTGCTGATTCCGCTGTTCGGGTAACGTGAACTACAGCTGAGTTAAAAGTTGAGGGTTAAAAGTTAAAACCAGTTCATCACTGCTTTTAACTTTTAACCCTCAACTTTTAATTTGTAAAAAGGAGGCTCTTACGACAGCACTTCCTTCTCTGCGCTGCCCTTTTCCTTGCCTTTGAGCACTTCGTGCGCTTTCGCCACCACGTTTTCCACGGTGAAGCCAAACTCCGCCATCACTTCCTCACCCGGGCCCGATTCGCCAAAGCGATTCATCGCAAGGCTGAAGCCTTCGTCGGTGGCGTACTTGTGCCAGCCGATGGGCGAGCCGGCCTCAATGGTAATGCGCTTTTTCAGGCTGGGCGGCAGTATTTTGTGTTGGTATGTTTCGTCCTGCTGCTCAAACAATTCCCAGCTGGGCATGCTCACTACGCGGGCCGGTACGCCTTCCTTCGCCAGGGCTTCCTGCGCCTTCAGCGCCAACGAAACCTCGGAGCCGGTGGCGATGAGAATGAGCTTCGCCTGACCTTCGGCTTCTTTCAGAATGTAAGCGCCTTTGGCCACGCCCTCGCGGGCCGAGCCGAGCACGGTCTGGTCGAAAACCGGCAGCTTCTGGCGGCTGAGAATCAGCAGCACCGGCGACTTGGGCTTGGTGAGGGCCACGCGCCACGATTCGACGGTTTCGTTGGCATCGCCGGGGCGCAGCACAATGATATTGGGGATGGTGCGCAGCGATACCACCTGCTCGATGGGCTGGTGGGTGGGGCCGTCTTCGCCCAGCCCGATGCTGTCGTGGGTGAAGACGAACGTAACGGCCGACTCGGCCAACGCCGTGAGACGGATGGCCCCGCGCATGTAGTCGCTGAACGTGAGGAAGGTACCGCCGTACACGCGCAGGCCGCCGTGGTGGCTCAGGCCGTTGAGGGCGCCGCCCATGGCGTGCTCGCGCACCCCAAACCAGACGTTGTTGTGGGCATAATTACCTGGCTGAAAGCTCACGTCGCCGCTCGTCGGCATGTCGTTGGAGCTGGCCAAATCGGCCGAGCCGCCGAAGAGGTAGGGGATGCTTTTCTTCAACGCTTCCAGCGCTTTGCCCGAAGCTTGGCGGGTGGCCAGCTCTTTATCAGCAGGCGTGAAGACGGGCAGGTCCTTGTCCCAGTCCTTCGGCAACTCGCCTTTAAAGGAAATCTGAAACTGCTTGGCTTCGGCTTCAAATTCCTTCGCGAATTTCGCAAACTGCTCATCCCATTCCTGTTGCAGCTTGGCGCCGCGCTTCCCGGGCTCCAGCAGGTGCGGCTTCACTTCGGCGGGCACTACGAAGGATTTTTCGGGGTCGAAGCCGAAAAACGCCTTGGCTTTCTTGAGGTTTTCCTCACCCAGCGGCGAGCCGTGCACTTTACTGGTGCCTTCCTGGGGGCTGCCAAAGCCGATGATGGTTTTGACCGAAATCAGCGACGGGCGTTCGGTTTCGGCCTGCGCGGCTTTGATAGCAGCTTCAATGGCATCCAGGTCGTTGCCGTCGGCCACGCGCTGGGTGTGCCAGCCGTAGGCGTCGAAGCGTTTCAACACGTCCTCGGTGTAGGCCAGCTTGGTGGGGCCGTCGAGGCTGATGTCGTTGTCGTCGTAGAGGTAAATGAGCTTACCCAGCTTGAGGTGGCCGGCCAGCGAAGCGGCCTCGGCCGAAATACCTTCCATTAGGTCGCCATCGCTCACAATGGCGTAGGTGTGGTGGTCTACTACATTGTGCCCGGGCTTGTTATAGAGCGCAGCTAAGTGCGCTTCGCCCATCGCCATACCCACTCCGTTGGCAAAACCCTGGCCCAGCGGGCCGGTGGTCACCTCCACGCCGGGCGTGATGTGCGACTCGGGGTGGCCCGGCGTGCGCGAGTGCAGCTTGCGAAACTGCTTGAGGTCGTCGAGCGACAAATCGTAGCCATATAAATGCAACAGGCTGTACAGCAGTGCCGAGCCGTGCCCGGCCGAGAGCACAAACCGGTCGCGGTTGGGCCACTTGGGGTCTTGCGGATTAAAGCGCAGGAAGCGCGACCACAGCACGTAGGCCATGGGCGCGGCGCCCAGCGGCAGGCCCGGGTGGCCCGAGTTGGCCGCCTGCACGGCATCGACGGATAGTAGGCGAATGGTGGAAACACTCAGGTCATCAAGCGAATGAGAAGCAGCCATAGGAAAGAAAATGGTTATGAAGAAAACCGTGTACGGGATTTGAGCGCCGCAAGTGGCATCTTCATAAGCTGATTTCCGGCGCACTTGTTACGCTCAATGCGCCCAATAGCACGCCCACTGGCATCGGAGTCTGTTCAATTCGTCAAATCCGTTTGAAACGAAGTTCGGGGTAGCCAATCTGTGGTCCAAAACAAAACCACCGCTGTGGGCGGTGGCTCAATGAGTAACACAAAGACAATGGTACGCTCCCGGTCGGTCCCGGGGTTATCAGCAGACGGCGGTGCCGGTCGGTCCCGGCGTTATGGGTTGGTAGTCGGATTGCCGACTAATTTACTTTATTCGACCAGCTTATTCCTCGTCGGCCGGGCGCACGTCGATTTCGCGCTGCGTGGGACGTTTGAAGGGAATGCGGACCAGCAACTCGTCGTCTTCCTGCACAGCGTCGATGCGGGCGAGGTCGAGGTTGGTGGGCATGTCGAGCGTTTGCACGAAGAGCGGGGCGGTTACCGAGTCGGAGGGCTCGTTGCGATGCTCACCGTACACGGTCAGGCGCTGGTTGTTAAGCACTACGCGAAAGGTGTCGGGCGATACCGAGGGCATGGCTACACGCAGAATTACGCCCTTTTCGCGCTGGTCGACGCGCAGGCGGGGCTGGGCCACGCCGCCGCCGATGGTGTTCATCAGGTCGAGCTGCGGGGCGATGTTACGGATAAATTCAGGGCTGATAAATTTCATGGCAAAGAGCCTGTTTCAGGTCGGCTTCGCCGCAGGTATTTCAAATAGTGTACCAACTTGAATCAGGGGCTAATCATCGTGACCATCAGTCAAATTGGCGGCTATTTGCTGCCACAAATCAGTGTTGTCGGCCATAGTGACTGAAAGTAACTATTGGCAGCCTTGCACCTCGCCGAAATGGCAGTTTTCGGTCCTAGAACCGGCTGGTGAGCCCGAAGTGGACTTTGGAATTGCCCAGCGCAAAGCTTTGCCGGGCCTCCTTCGACTGCCCCACTGAGTACACAAACTGGAACAAGCCGGCCGGGGTGCGGAAGCTCAGGCCCGCGCCCATGCCGGTAGGAAAATCATCGTAGCGCTCGGTCGGAATGTCCTGGCGTAGATACGCTTGGTCAACAAACAGAAAGACGTACGAATCGGCCCCGGTAAACTGCCGGAACTCGGCCGTAGTGACGGCGTAGGTACTGGCATAAAACAGGTTTTCGGCGAAGCCGCGCAAAGAGTTCAGGCCGCCCACGCGGAATAAGTCGTTCTTAAACAATCGCTCATTAATCAAGCTTTCGCCTCGGGCGCGCAGCAGCAGCACGCCATTGCGGCCCACCGGTGCGTAGCGCTCGGCGCGCAGGCCAAAGCTGTATTGGGTAGTGCGCAGCTTCACGCCATCGTAGAGCTCCGGGGCCAGAGCCGAGTTCTGCAAAATGGTTTTGGTGCCCACCGCGCCCTGCCCGGTGATGAGATAGCCGCGGTGTGGGAAATACAAATCATCAAGGCTGTTCCAGTTGTAAGCCAGGCCGTAAGAGTTGTAGCGGGAGTCAATGTTTTCGGGTAGGGTGGAGCGCGGTCTGGCCAGCGTGGTATCAAGCAGCCGTGAGCCGCGCTGCTCAAAAAAGAAGCTGACCCGCCCCGCCCGCGCCGTCGGGTAGGCCACTTCCACGCGAGGCTTAATGTTGAGAAAGTCGTAACTCTGGCGGTAAAGGTTGAACGTAGCGCTAACTTCCAGTGGTGTGCCAAAAAAGCTGGGGTGCAGGTACTGCATGTCGAGCAGCTGCGAGAAGGCGTCGGTTTTGCGGAATTGCAGGCCCGCACCCTTGCCGCCGCCCTTGATGTTGCGCAACGTCACGTTGACATCGCCGGTGAAAATAACGCCGCTGCCATCGGTATCGGGAATCACGCCAACGATGGCATCGAACTGGTTGCTGGGTCGCTCATCGAGCAGCAGATACACCCGCGCCCGACCCCGCGAGAAGCGCACTTCCGGCTCGGCCTTGAGGCGCACGTAGGGCAGCTGGCGCAGTAGCTGGGCGGCGGCCACCACGCGCTGCTGGCTGAAGGGCTGACCGGGCGTGATTTGCAGATACTTGGTGAGGAAGCGCTTCTTGGTTTTGGTGGTGCCCAGGATTTCCAGCGAGTCGAACACGATGAGCGGGCCGCGCTTGAGCACCACGCGTCCGGCAATGTCATGCCCGCTGAGCTGCACCGAATCGAGCCCGACGGTGGCGAAGGGAAAGCCCTGGTTTTCGGCTTCGGTGAGCACGCGCTCCTGCAGCTTGGTCCAGTCGGCGGGTACCCAGGGCTGGTTGCGGAAAAACCGCTCGCGGTAGCCGGCGCGGGTGAGTAGGGCGTCGCCGAGGTTGCCGTTGCGCAGGCGCGCCCAGCGGAATTTCTCGCCCACGTAGAGGCGCACCCGCACGGTGTCGCGGCGCCAGCGCATCTCGTCGGCCGAGGCAGTGAGGTAGGAATCGGCCTGCAAAGCCAGCACCAGCTCGCGCACCTCGCGCAGGGCGCTGAGCGAGTCGGGGACGGTGTTTTTAATCTTGATTCGACGCAGAATAGCCTTGTCAGCAACTTCGGCATCGATGCGCAGGAAGCGCGGGTGGGCCAGCGGGCGCGGCGCGGCTACGGGCGGCGGAGTGACCGCGCTGGGCGGTAGGGGAGGGGAGGCAATGCCGCCCTGGGCCGGAGCCGCCGGATTGAGCGTTTGCGCCCACGCCCTTACGCCAGGCAGACTCAAGCTCAGGCTTAGCAGCAGAAAGAAAAAACGCGTAAAATTCCGGGCGTACATTCGGGGAGGATAACGCAAATTCCCGCGTTTAATTTCAAAAGTAGCGCATGCTCTCGCTTGCGCCCTATTCTACTGCGCAAGCTGAAGCATGCGCTACTTATGTCCGGCCTCTACCTCCATATTCCGTTCTGCAAGCAGGCCTGCCACTACTGCGACTTCCATTTCAGCACCTCGCTGGCTGCGAAGCCGCAGATGGTGGCGGCTATTAGCAAGGAGCTGGAACTGCGGCGCAACTATTTAGTAGCAAATGAGCCGCTGCAAACCATCTACTTCGGTGGCGGTACCCCGTCGCTGCTGACGAGCGACGAGCTGAACCGCATTTTCGAGGCCATCCACGCGCATTTCACCGTAGCGCCCCAGGCCGAAATCACGCTCGAAGCCAACCCGGATGACCTCAGCGCCACTAAGCTGGCCGAGCTGGCGGCTTCGCCCATCAACCGCATCAGCATCGGCCTGCAAAGCTTCCACGAGCCGCATTTGCGACTGATGAACCGCGCCCACTCGGCCGAGGAATCGACTACCGCCGTGCGCCGGGCACAGGACGCGGGCTTTGAGAATATCTCGGTGGACTTGATTTACGGCGTGCCCGCGCCCGGGCATCATATCTGGGAAGCGGACCTGGCCAATGTGCTGAATTTAAAGGTGCCGCACATCTCGGCGTATGCCCTGACCATCGAGCCCGGCACGGCGCTGGGCCACCGCACGAAGAAGGGAACGTTCATCCCGCCACCCGATGATTTCGTGGCCACGCAATTCGAAATGCTGCTAGCCGAGCTGCGCCGGCACGGCTACGAGCAGTACGAAATCAGCAACTTCTGCCAGCCCGGCCGCGAAAGCCGCCACAACAGCAACTACTGGCGCGGCGTGCCCTACCTGGGCCTCGGCCCCAGCGCCCACAGCTACGACGGCCTCAACCGCCAGTTTAACCTGGCCAACAACCCCCAGTACCTGCGCGCCATTCTGGAGCAGGGTACCGTGCCCGCTACCTTCGAAGAGCTCACACCCACCGACCGCGCCAACGACTATATCCTCACTACTTTGCGCACCGCCCGGGGCTGCGACCTAGCCCACCTGCGCAACCACCTGGGCGTCGACCTGCCCGCCCGGCACGCCGCCTACCTCACCGAACTGCAAGCCAAAGGCTGGGCCACCATTCGCCACGAGGTGCTTACCTTGACCGACGCTGGCAAACTGCTGGCCGACCACATTACCCTGGAGCTGTTTCAGGAAGCCCCCGCCGCATGAACCTTCTCAGCGACACCCTTGCCAGCGACGCCGACTTCTTCGTAGAGCAGGTCGAAATCGTGGCCATCGTCTTCGACAACACCGACGACGTGACCGTGTGGGCCACTACGGCTATCGACGACGAGCTGCATTTCTTCCACCTGGCGCTGCCCTTTAAGTCGCTCGACACGCTCATCAGCCTCGCCGCCGACCGCGCCGAAGCGATTCAGGAAGAAGTGGCCGACGCCCTGGCCGCCGGCGAGTGGCCCGTCCTGCTCGAATACCGCTCCGAAGAAAAGCCACCCCTGCCGCTCCCCAGCGTGGCCCTGAAGCTTTCGGTAACATACCCTGCGCCTGACCCAGAGGCTGGTGAGGAGGAAGCTGAAGACCCGGAGGACGCCATCCCGCATAACATCTTTTATCTCGAAGGCATCTACGCGCGCCTGGATTCGTGATGGCTGGGCCGGTATTCTACCTCATCCCCGGTTTGGGCGCCGATGAGCGGGTGTTCCGCCGCCTGCACCTCGTCGGCACCGTCCGCGTGCTGGATTGGCTGCCGCCCCAATCGACCACCGAGCCGCTGGCGCACTACGCCGCTCGTCTGGCTGAGGCCGTGCCGGTGGGGGAGGAGTGCTGGCTGGTGGGTGTTTCTTTTGGCGGCATTCTGGCGCAGGAAGTAGCGCGGCTGCGACCCCTGGCGCGAGTGGTGTTGATTTCCAGTCTTGCCAGCCCAGTTGAGTTGCCATTCACGCTGCGCTTGGCACGGGCCACATGGCTCTACCGGCTGTTCCCGCCGCAGCTGCTGAAACTGATGCCGCGCGTGGCGCAATGGTTTTTCGGGGCGCGCAACGGGACTGAATACAAGCTGCTGCACCAGATTATTCAGGATACCGACCCGGTTTTTGCACAGTGGGCCATTCGGCAACTGCTGCAGTGGCCGGGCGTGGCCGCCGCCCGGCCCGCCGTGCGCCTGCACGGCACCCGCGACCGGCTGCTGCCCGCCCGGGGCGTGGCCGTTGAATACCGCTTAACTCGTGGCGGCCACTTCATGATTGTCAGCCACGCCGCCGAAATCAGCCGCATCCTTAACCAACTGGCCGCGACCCAACCCTAACTTTGCGTATGCTCCCCACTTTCCCCCACGCCGGAAAACTTTACTCCTACGAACCCGCCGCGCCGCTCGACATCTCGCTGCCGCTGGCGCCCGGCCCCGGGCAAGTCAATTGCTTCTGGGCCGAGCCGGTGCAATTCGACACCATCCGCGTCGGCTCCTTTGTGGGCAGCGTGGCGCTGGGCGGCAGCACCAACTACCAGCGCATCCACGTCACCCCGCACGGCAACGGCACCCACACCGAGTGCTACGGCCACATCTCGCCCGACCCGGCCGTGACGCTCAATCAGTGCCTGCGCCGCTTCCTCTTCGTGGCCCGGCTGGTAAGCGTCACTCCCCAGAAGCAGGAAAACGGCGACCTCGTGGTGATGCTGGCTGACGTGCAAGCTGCCTTAGCTGCCCAGGCACCCGGCGAAGCTTTGCCGGAAGCTTTTGTCCTGCGGACCTTACCCAACGAAGCGGCCAAGCGCCAGCGCCAGTACTCTGGCACCAACCCTACTTATATAGAGCCCGCGTTGGCGCAGTTTCTGGTCGATAACAACGTGCAGCATTTCCTGCTCGACCTGCCCAGCGTCGACCGTGAGGAAGATGCTGGGCAACTGCTGGCGCACCACGCCTTTTGGCGCTACCCACAGCAGCCGCGTTGCGGCGCTACTATCACGGAGTTGATTTTCGTGCCTAATGAAGTAAAGGACGGCTTGTATCTGCTCAATATTCAGGTGACGAGTCTGGAAATCGACGCCAGCCCCAGCAAGCCTGTTTTATACGCCCTTACCCTGGTCGACTAAACTATAGACTAGCCGCAAAGCGGCGACACGTTGGTAGCTCAAGTGTAGGAATAATTTCAGAGCCGCAAAGCGGCGACACTTTTCGCCTGGGGAGTGCCGCCGCTTTGCGGCTCTGTGGTCCCTTTGTGTTATTTCTACCAACATGCCGCCGCTTTGCGGCTAGTAATGTGTTGTGCGGAAACACGAAAAGGGCTGCCCCACGGGAGGCAGCCCTTTTAATGCTTTGGGAACGAGCAGCTACTTACGCAGCAATCGTCACCACTTCGGCCGGCACCACGCTCACGTACGAGCGGTCGTTGCGGCCTTTGCGGAACTGCACGCGGCCGTCCACCAGGGCAAACAGCGTGTGGTCCTTGCCGATACCCACGTTTTCACCCGGGTGGTGCTTGGTACCGCGCTGACGCACGATGATGTTGCCAGCGATGAGGGGCTGACCACCGAAAATTTTAACGCCGAGACGTTTGGAATGCGATTCGCGGCCGTTGTTGGATGAGCCGACACCTTTCTTGTGAGCCATGGTTGGTTTAGCTTTTAGCTAATAGCTGTTAGCTGTTAGCCTGTTGGGTAATGCAATAGCCAGTAGAACAAAAAGCTAACAGCTAAGGGCCGCATTAAGGCCCCCGCTGTCAGCTAAAAGCTCACAACCTAGCCGATGCTGTTAATCATTACTTTGGTGTAGTCCTGACGGTGACCGTTCATTTTCTTGTAGCCCTTGCGGCGCTTCTTTTTGAAAACGAGAACTTTGTCGCCTTTTACGTGGGCCAGGATGGTGCCAGTTACTTTCACGTTCAGCGTCGGCGAGCCGATGCTGATGCTGCCGTTGTCGTCCGTCAGCAGGGCGTTGCCCAGCTCTACGGAGTCACCGACGTTGCCAGCTAGTTTGTGAGCGTAAACGAATTTATTGGCCTCAACCTTAGTCTGCTGGCCGGCGATATTGACAATTGCGTACATCAGCTTGCGCGGTATTTTCTGAAATGGGATTGCAAAAGTACGGCTTCGCTTTCAGAAAACCAAACCTAAGTCATTAATCGTCATTTGCTGCCTGCCCGGCCCCGCGCCGCCGGGGCCCCAAAGCCCGTGTTACGGCCGCGTGAAGCCTCATTTCAAGGAATTGCGCCGGAGCGCCCGCGAATACGCTTTTTTGTGGACAACTTGCCCATTTATTCGGTTATCCACAGCTTAAATGTGGATAACTACGAAAAAAGCGCCTGATTTTGAGCGAAAAAAGATTAAGGCCAGATTAAGAAGGCCGCCGGCGCGAAGGCCAATTCAGGCTCTGAAGGTACCGAAAAATTAGCCGGAAAAAAACCAAAATCTCGTACCCGAACAGGGCCGGGGGCGGCCTATCTTTGAAGTCCCAACCGCTGGCGCCGGGCCGAAACAACTCCCGCCCGCGTTGGTTGGCTTACCCTGCCCGACTACGCTAACCGCAACAAAAACGCTATTCTCTATGGAGCCACTCCTCGCCGAAAACCCCAACCGCTTCGTGCTTTTCCCGATTCAGAACGATGAGGTGTGGCAGTACTACAAGAAGTCGCAGGCCTCGTTCTGGACCGCCGAGGAAATCGACCTCTCGCAAGACCAGAAGGACTGGAATGGCCTCAACGACAACGAGCGTCACTTCATCAAGCATGTGCTGGCCTTCTTCGCCGCCTCCGATGGCATCGTGAACGAAAACCTGGCCGTCAACTTCATGCAGGAAGTGCAGATGCCCGAGGCCCGTTGCTTCTACGGCTTCCAGATTATGATGGAAAACATTCACAGCGAGACCTATTCGCTGCTGATTGATACGTACATCAAAGACCCCAAGGAGAAAGACTACCTCTTCAACGCCCTCGAAACCGTGCCCGCCGTGCAGAAAAAAGGCGAGTGGGCGCTGAAGTGGATTAACTCCGAAAACTTCGCCGAGCGGCTCATCGCCTTCGCCGCCGTGGAGGGCATCTTCTTCTCGGGCTCGTTCTGCTCCATCTTCTGGCTGAAAAAGCGCGGTCTGATGCCGGGTCTAACTTTCTCCAACGAGCTGATTTCGCGCGACGAAGGTCTGCACTGCGACTTTGCCTGCCTGCTCTATAGCTACCTCGTGAATAAGCTGCCCGAGGAGCGCGTGCAGGGCATCATCCGCGATGCGGTGACCATCGAGCAGGAATTCGTGACCGACGCGCTGCCGGTGAGCCTCATTGGGATGAATGCCAAGGCCATGTCGCAGTACATCGAGTTTGTGGCCGACCGGCTACTGGTGTCGCTGGGCTGCGGCAAGATTTACAACACGGCCAACCCCTTCGATTTCATGGAAATGATTTCGGTGCAGGGCAAAACCAACTTCTTCGAGAAGCGCGTGGCCGAGTACCAGAAAGCCGGCGTAATGAGCGAGCGGACGGAAAACCTGTTCTCGCTGGACGAGGATTTCTAGGAGGTTACCAACGCAAGACTGTAAGCCCCAACTCCCCACCGGAGTTGGGGCTTTTTGTTGGTTCAGCTTAGGCCGCGAAGAGACGTTTAACCGTACAGAGGCTACTCACGAGCTTACTGCCATGACTGACTTTCGCGAACAATGGCCTTTGCCGGGCCAGATTGACCCCAACATTACCCCCTGCGCCTTCTGCCGCCGCCGCATCCGAGTGCAGGGTCAGCCCATCTTCCAGACCTGCTCCTGCAAAGCCTTCGGGCCACCCGTAACTATCGGGGCACTGGTGGCGGGGGCGGTGCTGGCCCTGGCCGGGCTGTGGTGGCTGGCCAAGTGCGGCAAAGCAAATCAGTAAAGCCGTGTAGCTAAACCAGGAGGCTGCTGCGCGGTTGAGGGAATCCAGTCCTCTAAAACCAGGCGGTTTTCTGTTGGTCAGGCAACCTTTTCACCACATTCTGGGAGTTGTCGTATGTGAGCCGTTGGTAACTGGGTTGAACAATCGTCCTTTTCCATTTCTATTCCATGAAATACGTCTTACTCCTGTTCGCTTTCTTTGCGGCTTTCACTGTTCAGGCCCAGAAAACCGACAAATACCCGCGCTACAGCACGGCTGGCGGCCAGATTACCTTCTTTTCCTCCACGCCCATCGAGGACATTGAGGCCCTGAACCAGCAGGTGGCCGCCATTTTCGACCTCAACGCGGGCAAGCTGGCGTTTTCGACGCTCATGCGCGGCTTCGTCTTCAAAAGCTCGCTGATGCAGGACCACTTCAACGAGAACTACGCCGAATCGGAGAAGTACCCGCGGGCCCGGTTCAGCGGCGAAATTAAGAACATGCCCAGCGACGAGCTGCTGCGCTCGGGCCCGCAGCCGGTGGAGGTGCAGGGCCACCTCACCATCCACGGCGTGAAGCGCAAAGTCAAAGTGCCCGGCACGCTCTTCCTGCGCGGCGACGAGCTGGTGGCAACTTCTAAATTCGTGGTGCAGCCGGAGGATTACAAAATCAAAATCCCGGCCCTGGTGCGCAACAACATCGCCAAGGACATCGACGTGAGCATCATCCTCTCGTGCCGCCCGGGCTCGGCCGTGGCTTCGCTGAAATAGCGTAGCTTGCCGGGATGAAAATTCCCCGGCTTAGCTCTGCCCTCATTTTCGGAATCCTGGCTGTCGGCTGGCTGCTGGTGTGGCTGGGCCACGCCTACGTGGTACCGCAGCTGCGCCGGCCGCTGCTCATCGGCCTGGCCGACCCGGCGGTGCACGGCCTCGTCTCGCTGCTGCTGGTGCTGCCGCTGTGGCTGCGCCGGGTGGTCGATACGCCGGTGGCCTTGATTGCCGTGCTGGTGGGCGTGCTCATCGACGTGGACCACGCCATTGCGGCGGGCTCGTTCGATTTCAAAGCCATGCTGTCGCTGCCGGGGCGGCCGCTGGGGCACAGCTTCGTGGTGAGCATGCTGGTGGCGGCGGGGCTGGCGCTGGCCTTGCGGCTGGGGTGGCGGCGCTATGCTTCGTGGGGGCCGTTTTATCTGTTCTGGGTGTCGCTGGCTTCGCACATTGCGCGCGATGGGGTGACGCCCTGGGCCTGGCCGTGGGTGGCGCCGGCTATTCCGGCGGCGGTGTTTTTCGGGATATTCGTGCCGTTGAGCTTTGGGCACTTACTTTTCGCCGAGCGCCTGCGCCCCGTCTGTCATGCTGAACGCAGTGAAGCATCCTCCCGCGCCTGACCGCTCGGAACCGCCTACGCGGCTGTCATGCTGAGTAAAGCGAAGCATCCTATCACGCAGGGATGAGTAAGTTAGCGGCCGGGCGAGATAAGATGCTTCGCTCTGCTCAGCATGACAGGACATGGCGTACTACGTCTACATCACGACTAATCCGGCCAAAATCGTCCTCTATATCGGTGTGACAGCTGATATGGTGCGACGGCTGGGTCTGCATTACGATAACCGGGGCTCGGCGAAGACTTTTGCGGGACGGTATTTCTGCTATAATCTGCTGTATTGGGAGCTGTTCACGGATATTCGGTCGGCTATTGCGCGGGAGAAGGAGTTGAAGGGTTGGACGCGGGCGAAGAAGGAAGTGCTGATTGCGACGATGAACCCGGAATGGGAGTTCTTGCGGATGTGATGCTGTGCGTTCGCGCCGTCTGTCATGCTGAGCGCAGCGAAGCATCCTCTCACGCCGAAACGACGCAGTAAATCAATCGTTGAGGCGCGATAGGATGCTTCCTTCGTCAGCATGACAGACGGCGCGCGAGAGCATAGCTGGGCGAGATGGGTGGTCAGGCGTGAGAGGATGCTTCCTTCGTCAGCATGACAGTTCCGGCGCGGGCGGCTGCCGGAATGCAAAAACGCCTTCCTGAATACGTTTGAGTGGTATGTGGAAAACTTCTAAAGTTTTTCCTTGTCCTCCTTAAAACCCGGCGGTAACTTCCGGTATTGATAGACGCGGCCGCTCCACAGCGGCCCTACTTTTCTCCTGCTTTCACAACTCGCCCGGCCCCCGCCGGGTGGTTCCAACATAGTAAAAACACCTAACCCCTCTCCACTAGGTATGCTCGTTATTAAACGCGATGGCCGCCGCGAATCGGTCAAATTTGACAAGGTTACGGCCCGGATTGAAAAGCTCTGCTACGGGCTGAACATGAACTTCGTCTCGCCCATCGAAGTGGCGAAGAAGGTGATTGACGGCATCTACGACGGCGTGACCACCGTGGAGCTGGATAACCTGGCGGCTGAGACTGCCGCCTCGCTCACCACCAAGCACCCCGACTACGCCATCCTGGCGGCCCGCATCGCGGTGAGCAACCTGCACAAGGTGACCTCGAAGTCGTTTTCGAGCACCATGAAGCGGCTCTATACCTACGAGGACCCCAAGAACGGCGAAAACGCCTCGCTGCTGGCCAAGGACGTGTGGGAAGTCATCCACAAGCACGCCGCTACGCTGGACTCGGCCATCATCTACGACCGCGACTACAACTACGACTTCTTCGGCTTCAAAACGCTGGAGCGGAGCTACCTGCTGCGCCTCGATGGCAAGGTGGTGGAGCGCCCGCAGCACATGCTGATGCGCGTGTCGGTGGGTATTCACAAGGAGGATATCGACTCGGCCATCAAGACCTACAACCTGATGTCGGAGCGCTGGATGACCCACGCTACGCCGACCCTGTTCAACGCCGGCACGCCCAAGCCGCAGATGTCGAGCTGCTTCCTGCTCACGATGAAGGACGACTCCATCGAGGGCATTTACGACACGCTGAAGAACTGCGCCCTGATTTCGCAGTCGGCCGGCGGCATCGGGCTTTCGGTGAGCAACGTGCGCGGCACGGGCTCCTACATCAAGGGCACCAACGGCAACTCCAACGGCCTGGTGCCGATGCTGAAGGTGTTCAACGACACGGCCCGCTACGTGGACCAGGGCGGCGGCAAGCGCAAGGGCGCCTTCGCCATCTACCTGGAGCCCTGGCACTCCGACATCTTCGAGTTTCTGGACCTGAAGAAAAACCACGGCAAGGAGGAGATGCGCGCCCGCGACCTCTTTTACGCCATGTGGACGCCCGACCTGTTCATGAAGCGCGTGGAGGAAAATGGCGACTGGACCCTGATGTGCCCCCACGAGTGCCCCGGCCTCGACACGAGCTGGGGCCCGGAGTTCGAGAAGCTCTACACCAAGTATGAGCGCGAAGGCCGCGGCCGCCGCACCATCAAGGCGCAGGAGCTGTGGTTTGCCATTCTGGAAAGCCAGACCGAAACCGGCACGCCCTACATGCTCTACAAGGACGCCGCCAACGGCAAGAGCAACCAGCAGAACCTGGGCACGATTAAGTCGTCGAACCTGTGCACCGAAATCATGGAGTACACCGACAAGGACGAAATCGCGGTGTGCAACCTGGCCTCGCTGGCTTTGCCCCGCTACCTCGTGACCGACGCGCAGGGCAACACCACCTTCGACCACCAGAAGCTCTACGACGTCACCTACCAGACGACCATCAACCTCAACCGGGTGATTGACGTGAACTACTACCCGGTGCCCGAAACGCAGCGCTCCAACTTCCGCCACCGCCCCATCGGGCTGGGCGTGCAGGGGCTGGCCGATACGTTCATTCACCTGCGCATGCCCTTCGAGAGCGACGAGGCGGCGGGCCTGAACAAGGACATCTTCGAAACCATCTACTTCGCGGCCATGACGGCCTCGAAGGACCTCGCCATCAAGGACGGGGCCTACGAAACCTTCCCCGGCTCGCCCCTGAGCCAGGGCAAGTTCCAGTTCGACCTCTGGGGCGTGACGCCCGACTCGGGCCGCTGGGACTGGGACAGCCTGCGCGCCGAGGTAGTACAGCACGGCGTGCGCAACTCGCTGCTGGTGGCCCCCATGCCCACCGCCAGCACCGCCCAGGTGCTCGGCAACAACGAGTCGTTCGAGCCCTACACGTCTAACATTTACGTGCGCCGCGTGCTCAGCGGGGAGTTTATGGTGGTGAACAAGCACCTGCTGCACGACCTGGTGGCCCTGGGCCTCTGGAACGAGCAGATGAAGCAGGAAATCATCGCCGCCAACGGCTCGGTGCAGGGCATCGCCCGCATCCCGCAGCACATCAAGGACCTCTACAAGACGGTGTGGGAAATCTCGCAGCGCCGCATCATCGACATGTCGGCCGACCGCGGGGCCTACATCTGCCAAAGCCAGAGCCTGAACCTGCACGTGCAAAACGTGAACTTCGGCAAGCTCACCAGCATGCACTTCCACGCCTGGAAGCGCGGCCTGAAAACCGGCATGTACTACCTGCGCACCAAGGCCGCCGCCGACGCCATCAAGTTCACGGTGGAAAAGCAGGCCGCCGAAACCCTGGAGCCCATGCTCGTCGCCGCCCAGAACCAGTCCGACATGGCCTGCTCGCTGGATAATCCGGAGGCTTGCGAGGCTTGCGGGTCGTAAGGGATATATCTTAAAGAGAGAGGGCCTAAGATGCAAGTAAAATACTTGTTCTTAGGCCCTCTTAATCAAGAAAAATTATGAAACTGTTTAAGGCGCGTATCAAAAACTTTCGGGGAATTTCTGGAGAGGCAGAAATACATTTTGACTCTTACAATGTGATTGTTGGGCAGAATGATGCTGGTAAGTCTACTGTGTTGAAAGCACTGAACGCTTTTATCAATGACAAAGACATTGATAAGGACTCGGCTAATGTCAGTGCAGAAAATGGAGTTGTGGAGATTGAACTCTATTTCGACCCGCAGAACGCTCCAATTATTATAGATGAGCAAGTAGAAACCACTTTTGAAGCTGAAGGGCTGACCACATCTGAGGGATATGTAGTACTTAAAAAAGTATGGAATACTTCCTCATCGAGAATTGCGTCTGAGTTTAGCTTTCTGCGCAAAAAATATGGAGCAGATGATTTCCTTTTGCTGACTGAAGCTCAGTTGATGGCTTTATGTAAGAAGAAAAGCATCGACACTTCAAAGGGAAATGGAGCAGAATTTAACAATGTTGAGAAGAGAGCGAAGCTAAGAGAACTGCTCCAAATGGATGAGGCTGCTTTCACTTACGAGTTTGAGAAACCTCCGGCATCAGGTGCTTCGCGTGCTAAGAACATAGCCGATGTTATGAAGGGCATGATGCCCCGATTTGAGTATTTTAAAGCAGATTCTTCGTTAGAGGAAACCGACACTTCAATACAGAACTACTTCAAAAAGATTGCTCTGCAGGAAATAGAGCAATGTGAAACCGAGTTAATTCAAAGCCGTGTCGCAGAAAAGCTTTCTGCGGTGATGAGAAGTATTTCTGGGAAAATCAACCAAGTTGTTACGCAAACTGAAAGCGTTGAACCTGAAATCAAATTCGATTGGACCAAACTGGTTCAAACCGCATTCAGGAGCAAGGCGGATGAAGGCGATATTCCGCTAAAAAATCGTGGCGACGGTTTCAGACGGATAACAATGATGGCCTACTTCGAGCATCTCGCAGATGAAGGAAGCAAAGGCGACGCTGAGAATGTAATCTATGGTTTCGAGGAACCAGAGACTTTTTTGCATCCATCTGCTCAAGAGCAACTGTTCTTGCGATTGAAGACAGTAAGCGAAGACAACGCTCAAGTTCTTGTTACAACTCACTCACCTGTTATTGTTGCGCATTCTGATAAGGATAAACTAATCCACGTCACTAAACAAACTGGTGGAGCTGTCTATGAACAAAACATAGAGGATTGTTCAGGCATCATAAAGGACTTGGGTATAAGTCCTAATAGGATGCTGTTGGACCATCTGGATTCAGCAAAACTATTGCTGTTGGTTGAAGGACCGGATGACATCATAGCATTTGACCACTTGGCTACTTGCTACAAGCGTGCAGGTTTGATAAATGCTGACTTCGTGGATATGGGAATCGTGTTAGTTCCAATCGGCGGTTGTGATTCCATTCAGCATTGGATAAATTTCAAGGTTGTAAAATCCCTGAACAAGCCGTTCTTCATCATTTTGGACTCTGATAAGGATTCTGAACTCGCCGTGTCAAAAAATCTAACATTCCTCGTTGCAAATGGAATGATAGATGGTAAGGACTTCCATGTTCTCAGAAAGAGAGCACTAGAAAACTACATTGACCTTGGCTACTTTGCCAGACGTTTTCCTGCGTTCAATGTGAGTTTTGGGCCATTTGACCAAGTTAAGGACTACTCCAAGAATCATTCTGAATGCATTAAGCTAGGCGGCGGGAAAATAGCGAATAGGCATTTTTGCAATCAAAACATAAATGAGCTACGAGTAGCGATGCATTTTGGCGGCAGCGATGAGTTTATCCATATCGTCGATTGCTTGAACAAGCAATTGGATGATGCACGTAAAGCTAAAGTGCATGACATTTGGGAGGGATTTGTTCTCGAAGAAGATTTCATAGACGACGTAGAAAACGCGTGAATTCTATAGCTGTTTGAATAGGTCGTCATAGAATCACCCCAGCCGCTGCCGCCCCGGGAGCGGCTGGTTGGGTTGAGGGGTAGCTTGTGCGCGCTCCATAAGCAGCAAAAGGAGTCCCTTCAGCGCTTGTGGAGCTCCCATAAGGCCGGAAGGGACTCCCTGCGGGCCTTGTGGAGCTCCCATAAGCGCGGAAGGGAAATGGGGGAGGGCTTGTGGAGCTCCCACAGGCATGGAAGGGAAACTTTCCGGCCTTGTGGAACGGGGAGTTGCTGGAATGAAAAAATACTTATACATTGGCAGCGCCAATCGGCATTTGTTTCACTTCATTCCAATTACTTATGTCGCCAGATACCCCCGGGGGCAACACCCCCGCCCCGCCCGCCACTTCGGCCGGGCGCAGCAAAGACAACCTGCCCCAGGGGCAGCTAGAGCTGGCCACACTGGCCGTGGCCGCCGCCACCGAGTGGCAGGCCTCGCCGCTGGGCGACCTGCTCTGGAAAACCAAGGCGCAGTTTCTGACCCAGGCCACGGCCTACCGTGCGAGCCTCGACACGGCCGATGAGGCCGACGACACCATCGGGCCCAACGCCAAGCGCTACCGCGAACTGGATAAGCTGATAAACAAAAAGCTGAAGTTTGTGAAGGGCTACCTGGCCGAGGAAAGCGAGGAAGACGACGGCAAGTCGCTCTACGAGGCGTTTGGCATTGTGCGCGAGGGCAGCAACTGGATGCTGCCCATCGCCCAAACCGACCGCAGCCGCAAGCTGCAGAAGCTGCTGCTGGCCCTCAAGGCCCACGGCCACGACAAGAAGAAGTTTGGGGTGGCCTTCTGGCAGCCCATCGCCGACGAATACGCCGCCCTGGTGGCCGACAGCGGCAAAACCCGGGGCGCCGCTTCGGATGCCGTGGGTACCAAGAATGCGCAGGAAGAGCCGCTACGCGAGGTGTTGCGGGCGCTGATTCACGCCATCAAGGCGAATTATCCCGACGAGAAGGTGTGCAAGGGGGTGTTGCGGAAGTTCGGCTTCCAGAAGGAAGTGTACTAGTAGTTTGAGTGGATTAAGTGCGCCAGCCGCTGCCCCTGGGGGTGGCGGCTGGTTTGCGTTTGGGGGGGGGGGCGTCAGGCCGCATCCAAAGCAGGATGCGGCCTCGAGCCCCGACGAGACCCGGGCAAAAAAATGCCCCCTCCGGCCAGGCCAGAGGGGGCGCTTTGCAGCTTAGTAGCCGGGGCGGGGCCGCCCGCCGGAGCTAGTAGGTGACGTTGGTGAAAACGCCGTTGGTGATGACGGCGGGCACGTAGGTGCCCGCATTGGTGGAGCCGTAGGCGGTGAAGCTGAACGTGCCCGAGAAGCGGCGCGCCGTGGCGTTGACGTTGGTGATGGTGAAGGTGCCGCCGACGCCCGGGCTGCTGCCATCAACGCCCATATCCGAGTAGTAGTTTTGGTAGTTGGGGGCCAGGTAGCTGGCGTCGTAGTCGCCGTTGCCATTGATGAGGGAGTAAGAGCCCACTACCGGCAGCGCGCCATCCATGTGAATGAAAAGCGTGGGGCCGGGGGCCCCGCCCGGGCTCACGGTAAACGTGAGGCGACGGTCGCCGGAGAAAACCTGCGAGAAGATGTAGGTGGCCGTGACGGGCGTGCCATCGGCCACGAACGACGCCGACGCCGGGGCCAGGGTGATGGTGGTGGAGGGGGCGGTGGTGCCCCCGGCTGCCAGGGTCACCTGCTGCGGGGCCGGGGCGGTGTAGCCGGGGGCCGCCGTGAAGCTGAGGGTGTAGGCGCCCACCGTCAGGCTGGGGAAGGAATACGCCCCGGTGCTGCTGGGGGTAGCCGTGAAGGTTTGGCCGCCGGCCGTGGTGGCCGTTACGGTGCTCACGGAGCCGGCCGGGGTAATCTGGCCGCTCAGGGCAGCCTTGGCGGGCTCGGGCTCGGAGCTGCTGCAGGAGGTGGTGAGCACGGCCGCACCGCTGCCCAGGGCCAGCGAAAGCGCGAGTACGAAGTGTTTCATTTTAAAAAAGGGATAGGTGGACAATTCTTCAAAGGTAAATGTCATTTCCGGAACCGCGATGGTGGCGCGCGCTGCCCGCTGCGTAGCCCCGGTAGGCGGCCGTGGGTGCAGCCTACCGGGGCCGGCCGTTACTTTGGGGAGAATTCTACCCCCTGTACCTCGTCGCCCATGAAGCTATTTGGCCGCCCCGCCCAGTGGAACTCTGCCCGCCTGGGCCTGCTGCTGGCCCTCGGGGCCTGCACCGCCAGCCAAACGCCGGCCACCACTACCCCGCCCGCCGACATCCTGCTGCTGGGCTGCAACCACCTGACCCAGCTCTACAAGGCCGACCAGCCCGCTTCCGACGTGCTCACCCCACGCCGCCAGACCGAGCTGGCCCAGGCCCGCGCCGGCCTGCTGCGCTACCGCCCCGAGGCCATCATGGTGGAGGTGCTGCCCGAGCGCCAGCCGCAAATCGACAGCCTCTACCAGCTCTACCGCCAGGATAAGCTTGACCTCAGCACCCTGCCCGATGGCCGCTCCGAGGTGTACCAGCTGGGCTTCGCGCTGGGCAAGCAGCTGGGGCTGCCGCGCATCCTGTGCGTGAATGCGCCGGGCGGCACTTCCCAAAGCATTCTGCACGAAGGCAAAAACATCGAGCTTTACCAGGAAGGCACCACCCGCCTGCGCGAAGTAGTGCGGCCCGTCGACCAGGAATTTGTGGCCGGCAGCCTCACCCTGCCGCAATACCTGCGCCGCCTCAACGACCCGGCCCTGCTGCGGCAGCTGCACACGCTGGTGTACCGCACCCCCGCCCGCGTGACCGACGGCCGCCTCAAGCCCGACCCGATGGTGGACGCTGCCTTCATCAACCCGCACTACGTGGGGGCCGAGTTCATATCGGTGTTCTACAACCGGGATTTGAAAATCTACTCCAACATCGTGACCGCGCCGCTGGTGGCCCGGCCGCAGCGCACCTTGCTGCTCATCGGGGCGCGGCACGTGACTTCGCTGCAAGGCATTTTCCGGACCGACCCGGCCTACCGGGTGGTGGAGGCCAAGCCCTACCTGGGGCGCGACTAAGCCGGGCCTACGTGAGCACCGTCAGCCCGGCCTCGCGGTAGCGGTCCAGCACCTCGGCCGGGGCGGAAGGGTCGGTAATCAAGGTGTTAACTAGTGTCGGCGGCGCAAACTGAAAGAACTTGTCCTGCTCCAGCTTGCTGGCATCGCAGAGCAGCACGACGTGGCGGGCGGCGCTGGCGGCGGCCAGGGTAATGGCGGCCTCGTGCTCGCTGTTAGCCGTGAGGCCCCGGGCCAGGGAAAAGCCATCGACGCCGATAAAGGCCTTATCAACCTGGTAGCGGCGCAGGTGCTCGGCGGTTACCAGGCCGTGGGCGGCCTGCCGGGCGGCGTCGATTTCGCCCCCGGCCAGGATGAGCTGCACGGCCGAGTCCAGCAGCTCGAACACCACGGGCAGCGAGTTGGTCACCACCCGCACCCGGCGGTGCCGGATGAGCGGGCACAGCGGAAACGTGGTGCTGCCGCAGTCGATGAAGATGGTGTCGCCGTCGGCAATCTGGCTGGCGGCTGCGCGGCAGATGTGCTCCTTCTGGGTTTGCTGGGCGGTGGCTTTGCGGGCGAAGGCGACGGGCGCTCTGTCGGGACGCGGCAGCACGGCGCCGCCGTGGGTGCGCAACACCAGGCCCTGGGCCGCCAGCTGCGCCAAATCGCGCCGGATGGTGATGGGCGTGGTCTGCAGCTGCTGGGCCATGTCGGCCACTTCGAGGCTGCCGTGCTGCTCCAGGGCGGCTAGTAAATGATGCTGGCGAAGCTGAAAGTTCATGCGAAGGCGCTTACCTTGGTTCAAGTAATCACAAAGAAACGCGAACGAACGTAAACGAACAATCTTCTCATGCTGAACGAACGAATCCGCCTCCGCGAAACGACCATCCTGTCCGACAACTGGTACGTGCTGCGCAAGGTCACCTTTGATTTTTTGCGCAAAAACGGCAACTGGGAAACGCAGTCGCGCGAGGCCTACGACCGGGGCAACGGGGCCACCATCCTGCTGCACAATCCGGCGGCCGACACGGTGGTGCTCACCCGGCAGTTTCGCCTGCCCACCTTCCTCAACGGCAACCCCACCGGCCTGCTCATCGAAACCTGCGCCGGCCTGCTCGACGACGAGCACCCCGACGTGGCCATCGTGCGCGAAACCGAGGAGGAAACCGGCTACCGCCTCACCGCCGTGGAGAAGGTGATGGAGGCCTACATGAGCCCCGGCTCGGTCACGGAGCGCCTGTTTTTCTACCTGGCTGAATACTCGGCCAGCACCGAGCGGCTGGCGGGGGGCGGCATAGAGGAAGAAGAAATTGAGGTGCTGGAAATCACCTTGCCGCAGGCGCTGGGCATGGTGGCGACGGGCGAAATTCAGGACGGCAAGACCATTATGCTGCTGCAACATCTGCGGCTGCGGCAGCTGGGCGGCTAGGAACGTCGGCAGGAGAAGGATGACGCTGGGTTATCGAAAAGGGGCGGCGGCCGTAGAAGCCGAAAACCTCACGCCTTTTCACTTTCGCTATGACTCGCATTCTTCTCCTGCTGCTCGCGCTGGCGAGTGGCCTTTCATCTGCCGCGCTGGCCCAGAGCCTGCCGGCCCGGCCCGAGCCCTTCACCTTTGTTACTGACCAGGCCGGCCTGCTTAGCCCCGCCGACGCCCAAAAGCTCGAAAGCGGCCTGCGCCGCTACGCCGACCAGAACGGCCCCCAGGTGGTGGTGGTGACCGTGCCCAGCCTCGGCGGGCGCACGGTGGCCGACTACGCCCGCGCCCTCGGCAATGAGTGGCAGGTGGGCCAGCGCGGCAAAAACAACGGCGTAGTGGTGCTGCTCAGCGGGCAGGAGCGCAAGGTGAGCATCCAGGCCGGCTCGGGGCTGCAAAGCGCCATCACGCCCGCCGTCACCGACCGCATCATCAACCAGCAGATGCTGCCCAGCTTTAAGCAGGGCAACTACTTTGCCGGCCTGCGCGCCGGCCTCAATACCCTGCTGCTAGCGGCTAACCCGGCCTCCGACCCGCGCCGCAATGCGCCGGCCGGCACCCCGGTGCCCGGCGGCGGCTCCGACAACTTCCCCGCCCTGGGCGGGGGGGATGCGGCTTCTACGGCGGCCACGCCCAGCGCCACCGAAGCCCCCACTACTCCGGCCGAAACTGATTATTCGGCCCCCGCCGCCGAGCCAGCGCCCTCGGGCGGCCTGGGCATCGGTACCATTCTCATCGGGGTGCTGGTGATTGGTGGCATCGGGTTTCTGCTGCTGAAGATGTTCCGCCGTAACTCGGGCGGCAGCGCGACTGGCGGCACCCCGGGCAGCAGCGGCCCCGATTTCTACGGCAACCAGCCGAACCGTAACGCCGGGGGCAACTACAACAATGGCCCCGGCTACCAGCCGGGCAGCAGCGGCCCCGGCATCGGTGGCATCCTGGCTACGGGGGCAGCGGCGGCGGCCGGCGCTTACCTGGGCAACCGCATGGCTTCGGGGAATGATTCGAACAGCCTCGGTCACAACTACGACAGCAGCAGCGGCGCAGGCCTCGGCACTGGGATGGGCGCGGGCGCGGCGGCCGGCAGCGCCGGGGCCGACACTGGCCCCGACTACTTCTCGGATACCGATGCCGGCTCTTCGTCCTCGGCCGATTACTTCTCCGACGACAACAGCAGCAGCGGCAGCGACTTCTCGTCGGATGACATGGGCGGCGGGGGCTTCGACGGTGGCGACGACAACAGCGGCTCGTGGTAGCCGGTGGTAGCAGCAATTGCCATTCTTGCCGTATACTGCCCTTATGATTCCGCTTATCACCCAAACGCCCCGGCTGATGCTCATTGCCGCCAGCCGGGCCCTGCTCACCGCCGAGCTGCACAAACCCCAATACTTCCCGGTGCTGCTGGGCGCCGCCCTGCCCAGCGAGTGGCCCACCGGCCACTACACCCAGGAAGCCATGCACCACCAGCTGGAACAGCTCACGGCGGGCGGCCGCGATGCCGCCGGTTGGCACGGCTGGTACGCCCTGCGCAAAGCCGAGGGCGACACGCCCCGCACCCTGGTGGGCAGCGGCGGCTTCCTGAGCCCCCCTGACCAGGCGGGTACAGCCGAAATCAACTTCTCCATCGCCCCCGAGTGGCGCGGCCAGGGCCTCGGTGCCGAGCTGGTGGCTGGCCTCGTGCAGCAGGCCGAAGCCACCGGCATGGTGCGCCGGCTGGTGGCGCATCCCGAAACCGAGAACCTGGCGGCGCAGCAGGCGCTGCGCCTCAATGGCTTTGAGCCGGTAGGGGAGGGAGGCGAGGGGCGCCGGCAGTTTGCGCGGGCGGTGGAGCCGGCGGCTGCGCCGGTGCCGTAGCCTCGCTTCCGGTTCCGCTCACCCCACCCCCCGACCCCCTCCCCTCCGGGAGAGGGGGAGCCTGACGATTCTTGGCCGCGCATAACCGGCTCCCCCTCTCCCGGAGGGGAGGGGGCGGGGGGTGGGGTTACGGCCCCACCGGCTGCTGCAGCAGCCACTGCACCGCCTCCGCCTCAATCTCAAACGAGCGGTACGTCAGCGGCAGGCCCTGCACGTGCGTGGTGACGTAGGCCGTGGCCAGCCGCACCAGCACATCGGGCGACACCAGGACGGCCCCGTGGCGGTAGCCGCCGACGTGCACGGCTTCGGGCAGCCACTCGTGGGCCACCCAGCGCTGCTCCTCGGCGGTGAAGGGCGGCATGCCTACCTGCGAGATGAGGATGCGGCTCCAGCCGTGGCGCAGCAGCGCGTGCTGCATGTGGGTGAAGAAGCCCTGGGTGTCGGCCAGGGTGCGCGGGCCGGGGCCCCACACCGCCCGCAGAAAGCCGGCGGCATCGAGCAGCAGGCGGCCCGCATTGTTTTGAAAGTATAGCCGGGGAGGCAGGGAAGCGCGCATGCGGAAAAAGACAGCCGGGCGGCCATAACCGCCAAACCCGGCCGGAAGTTGGGGCAGGATGGGCCGCTAGGGGCGCCCGGGCTGCTGCTGCAGCCACTGCAGGGCCTCGGCTTCCGTCTCGAAGGAGCGGTACACCAGCGGCAGGCCCTGCACGTTGGTGGTCACGTAGGCGGTGGCCAGGCGCACCATCACGTTAGGCGACACGAGGAGGGCGCCGAAGCGGTAGCCACCCTCGCGCACCATGCGCGGCAGCCAGCTCTGCGTCACCCACTGCTGCTCGGCGGGGGTGAAGGGCGTCATGTCGCGCTGGTTGCCCAGGGCGCGGGCCCAGCGGTTGCGCTGCATGGCCAGCAGCATGTGCTCGCAAAAGTCCTGCAGTTCCGGCAGTGTGCGCGCCCGCGTGCTCCAGTTGATGCGCAGAAAGCCGGCGGGGTCTTCCAGCAATTGCCCGGCATTGTTCTCGAAATAGGGCGGGGGCAGTCGGTCCGTTGTCATTCAACGGACAAAATTAGCAGCCCGCTTATGTAGTTGGCGTGAACAATAGCCTACCTGCCAGCTACCACGCCCTGTGCGTTCGTCTTCAGCCGGCACAGAAAGGCGCCCGAGGCAATGTAGAGCGTCCGGCCGTCGTCGCCCCAGGCGCAGTTGGCGATGACTTCGCCCGTATCGATGCTACCCAGCAGCTTGCCGGCGGGCGAGATGACGGAAATGCCCCCGAAGCCGGTGGCCCACACGTTGCCGGCGCGGTCTACCTTGAGGCCGTCGGGCTGCTCTTTGAAGCGGCGGGACAGGGTGGTCATATCGAAGAATACCCGGCCCTTGCCGAGCTGGCCGCTGGGCTTCACCTCGTAGGCCCAGATGCGGGGCCGGAGCGAGTCCGACTCGCTGACGTAGAGCGTGCGGCCGTCGGCGGTGGCGGCCAGGCCGTTGGGGCGCGAGAGGTCGCTGAGCTCGCGGGTCACTACCCCTTTGGGGTCGAGGCGGTACACGCCGGCCACGGCGATGTCGCGCTGGGGGTCGCGTTCCTGCTGGGGCAGGCCGTAGGGCGGGTCGGTGAAGTAGAGGGAGCCGTTGGGGTGGGGCAGCAGGTCGTTGGGGCTGTTGTAGCGGCGGCCCTCGAAGTTGTCGGTCACGGTCATTTTGCCCGACTTGCCGGCCAGCGGCAGGCGGGCCAGGCGGCGGTCGCCGTGCTCGCAGAGGAGCAGGTTGCCGCGGCCGTCGAGCGCCAGGCCGTTGCTGCCGGGCTCCTCGCTGTAGGGCAGGCGGCCGGTGTAGCCGCTCTTCTCCAGGAATTTGCTCAGGCCGCGGGTTTCCGTCCAGCGGTAGAGGGTCTGGGTTTTGGTATCGTTGAAGAGCAGCATGCTGCTGTCGGGCACCCACAGGGGGCCTTCGAGGTGGCCGAGGCCGGCGGCCAGCACCTCAATCTGGGCATTGGCGGGCACCAGCTGGGTGAAGGCCGGCGAATGCCAGGTGAGGTGCCCGATGTGCGTAGAGCGGGAGCCCTGGGCACTGGCCACGAGGGTGGTGCCGAGTAGAAACGGTAGTAGAAAGCGCATGAGAACAGGACGGCAGGAAGGGAGCTAGCCTGCGTTTACCCGGCCCGGAGCGCGAAGGTTGCGCGGCCGGGCTGGGGGCCGGGGCACCAACCCTGCGCCGAACCCGGCCGTTAGATTAAGCCATTCTACCCTTCCGACGCATGAAAAGACTCGCCCTGCTCGCCGTGCTACTACTGGCCGCCGCCGTGACCCTACACGCCCAAACCACTCCCCGAAGCCTGGAGCCAGTGGCCGACTTCGGCCGGCACCAGCCCATCGGCGTGGCCGTGTCGAAGCAGGGCCGCACCTTCGTTACCTTCCCTAAGAAAAAGAAGGACTACGACTTCGGCCTCGTGGAACTGGTGAATGGCCAGCGCGTGCCCTACCCCAGTGCCGCGTGGAACCAGTGGGACTCCCTGCAGGCCCCCAACCGCTTCGTGAACGTGCAGGCCGCCGTCATCGACGCCAACGACGACCTGTGGGTGCTCGACCCTGCCAACCCCGACGACGAGGCGCCCCTCATCGCGGGTATTAAGCTGCTGAAGATTAACCTCAGCACCAATAAAGTGGAGCGCACCTACCGCTTCGAAGACCTGCCCCGCGAGCGCACGGGCCTCAACGACGTGCGCGTGGACCCCGGCCGGCAGGTGGCCTACCTCTCCGACCCCAAGCTGGCCGCCCTGGTGGTGCTCGACCTGCGCACGGGCAAGAGCCGCCTCGTGCTGCAGGGCCATAAATCGACCACCACCGCGCCCGGCTTCGTGCTGCGCATCGACGGCCAGGAGGTGAAGGACAAGTTGGGCAAGGCCTTTAGCAGCAACGTCAACGGCATCGCCCTCAGCCCCGACCTGACGTACCTCTACTACCGCGCCATCAACCAGACCAAGCTTTATCGCATCCCGACGGAAGCGCTGCGCAACGCCGCCCTCAAGCCGGCCGAAGTGGCGGCCCGGGTGGAGGAAGTAGGCGAAACCGGCGTCTCGCACGGCATGATTGCCGACCGGGCCGGCAACGTGTACCTCTCCGACTCGCCGGCCCAGGCCATCCGCTACGTCACGCCCGCCGGCAGCCTCGAAACCCTGGTGCGCGACGGCCGCTTGAGCTGGCCCGACACCTTCGCCGTGGGGCCGGATGGCTACCTCTACGTCACCTGCTCGCAGATAAACCGCACGCCGAAGTGGAACAGCGGGGTGGACAAAGTGCAGTACCCGTTCCGCTTGTATCGGGTGAAGCTGCCGTAAGGAGCCACAGCCTCCAAAGGCGTTAGGTTTTTTTATGGTGGGTGTTCGGTATTGGGTATTAGGTGTTCGGTGTTGGGTGTTCGGTATTGGGTGTTCGGTGTTGGGGAAAGTGGAAAATCAAACGTTGAAGACCGCTCTCCGAACACCCAATACCGAACACCCAATACCGAACACCCAATACCCAATACCGAACACCCAATACCGAACACCCACCACCCACCACCCACCACCCACCACCCACCATAAAAAACCTAACGCCTTTGGAGGCTAGGACCTCAGCCGTACCTTCGCCCC
Organism: Hymenobacter aranciens; assembly: GCF_030580865.1. Lineage (GTDB taxonomy): Bacteria > Bacteroidota > Bacteroidia > Cytophagales > Hymenobacteraceae > Hymenobacter > Hymenobacter aranciens. Next base: position 524,180 of record NZ_JAUQSY010000001.1, read on the forward strand.
CATGCCCACCTACAGCCCACCCTTCCACCAGGTCCCCATTCTCGAAACCGAGCGGCTGCGCCTGCGCTCGTACCAGTCGGCCGACTTTCCCGCCTACCTGGCCATGATGGACGACCCGGCCGTGTACCGCTACCTCACCCCCGGCCCGCCCAGCGAGGAGGAGTCCTACACGCGGATACTGCGCATGGTGGGGCACTGGGCCCTGCGCGGCTTCGGCTTTTGGGCGGTTGAGGAAAAGGCCAGCGGCCAGTTCATCGGCGTGTTGGGCTTTATCGAAGTCATGCGCCAGATTGAGCCCTCGCTCAAGGGGTACCCCGAGATTGGCTGGGTGCTGGCCGCCCCCGCCCACGGCAAGGGCTACGCCACCGAAGGCGTGACGGCCGCCCTGGCCTGGGCCGACGCCCACTTCGGCCCGACGCGCATGGTGTGCCTCATGGACCCCGAGAACGTGGCCTCGCGCCGCGTGGCCGAGAAATTTGGCTTCCGGGAGTTTGCCCGCACCACCTACCACGGCGAGCCCGCGCTGCTATTGGAGCGCCTGCCAGGGGGCGATGATGCGCCGCCAGTCGGTAAGTAATGCATAAAAGACTGTGTAAGCCACCCTTGCCATACGGCCGGGGCAGTCAGCTGCGCCCTCTGTGCCGGGGCTGCTAGCCATACAGGTTGCTCTTCCCCGCCATACAGTTTGCCCTTCCCCGCCGTATGGATTGGCCTTCCCCGCCATACAGATTGCCCTTCCCTGCCATACAGATTGCCCTTCCCTGCCATACAGATTGCCCTTCCCTGCCATACAGATTGCCCTTCCCTGCCATACAGTTTGCCCTTCCCTGCCATACAGTTTGCCCAATCTTGCCATACAGTTTGCCCAATCTTACCATACAGTTTGCCCTTCCCCGCCATACAGTTTGCCCAATCTTGCCATACAGTTTGCCCTTCCTCGCCATACAATTTACCTATTCTGGCCCTACTGGCATAAGCTGAAAGACGGCTTCCGGTGCGGCTACTGCGGTGTTTCGGCCATCTGCAGGGGGGCGGTAGGCTGCTCCACATTGAAGCTCTTGGGAAAAGCCAGGAAGTGCGTCACCCGCGGCGCCGTCGGGCCCGTGTGGAAGCGCCGCACCTCCGCCTCCACCGCCTGGTCTTCGCGGGTGAAACGGTGGTGCTGGCGCTCGTGCTCGCCCCAGGTAGCCACGTAGAAGAGCTCCGTGATGCAGGTGGGGCAGTTCACGTCGGTGAATACGCCGGCGCGCAGGGCCCCGTCGCGCAGGCGCAGGCGGGTGAGCCGCTCGGCTGCCAGGCGGAAGGCGGGCTGGTCGGCCAGCGGCACCTGGTACTCAATCATCACCACCACGGGGCCGTCGTCGGGGTCGATGGGGCCATCGGGCCGCAGGGCGGGGTCGCTCCAGCTTTCGCCGGGGGCCAGGTCGAGGTTTTCGGCCTGCCGCATGGGGAAGGGCAGGGCCAGCGCCAGCGAGGCCAGCACCCAGCCGGCGGCGATGAGCAGCGCCGTTTGCACCGACAGCCGGTCGGCCAACTCGCCCCACACGATGCTGCCCAGCGACATACCCGCTTGAAACACCAGCATGTACACGCTCACCACCCGGGCCTGCACCCACTTGGGCACGTGCAGCTGCACAGTGGTGCTGAAGCTGGTCATAGTCATCAGCCAGGCCATGCCCGAGAGGAACATCACCGGGAACAGCCAGTACTCCACCCGCACCAGCGCCAGGCATAAGTTGGTGCCAATGAACACCGAGGAGCCAATCAGCACCCGCTGGTTGAAGCTCAGCCGGTGCCCCGCCCGCCCCATCAGGAAGGCCCCCGTGACGGCCCCCGCCCCCAGCCACGACAGCATCACGCCATACGTGCCCGAGCTTAGGTGCAGCTGCCGGGCCACCACCACGCTCAGCAAGGCCCACATAGCGCTGGCCCCGAATGAAAAAGCAAAGCACCGCACCAGCACCGCGTAGATGGCCGGCGAGTACTGCACGTAGCGCAGCCCCGCCCGCAAGGCCCCGCCAAAGTGCTCGGCCGGCCCATTGAGCATGGTGGGCGGCCGCTGCCAGCGGTACACCACGATGAAGGTGCCCACGAATGATACCCCGTTGAGCATAAACACCCAGCCCGGCGAATAGTAGGCAATAATGAGCCCACCCAGCGCCGGCCCGATGGCGCGGGCAATGTTGTTGCTCACCCCATTGAGGGTGATGGCAAAAGGCAGCACCGGCCGCGGTACCAGCTCCGTCGTCACCGTTTGCCAGATGGGCCCATTCACCGCCGCCCCCATGCCCAGCAGGAAGGTAAAGCCCAGCACCTCAAAGGCCGAAATGTGCCCAAATAGCGTGAAAGCCCCCAGACTCAGTGCCACCACCGCCATAAAGCTCTGCGTGGCCAGCAGCAGTCGCCGCCGGTCGATGAGGTCGCCAATGGCCCCGGAGGGCAAACTCAGGAGAAAAGCCGGCATAGAGGTGGCCGTCTGCATGAGCGCCACCAGCAGGGCCGAGGTGGTGAGCGTGGTCACGAGCCACACGCCGGCCACGTTCTGCATCCAGGTACCCACGTTGCTCACCAGCGAGGCCAGCCAGATGGCCTGAAAGAGCTTATAGGTGAAGGGGGTAAACAGCGAAGGCGGCTGGCCGGGAGTAGGAAGCGAAGCAGTAGAAGTCATGCAAGAAAGCTGTACGCAGCCCGGCGGCCCCAGGGTGCGGCCGTACCTTCGGCCCATGCCCGACTGGTTCGACCTCCGCTACCTGCTGGCTGGCACCGCCCGCCAGCAGCAGGCCCACGCCACGCTGCACTCCCTCAACCTGCCCGGGGCCCTCCTTGATTTCGACCCCGTGCTGGCCGGCACCATCCCACTCAACATCGACGTGCCCGGCAGCGACCTCGACCTCATCTGCGAAGTGCCCGCCGGGGCCGCCCCGCAGTTCCGGCAGCGCCTGCGGGACCACTACGGCACGCTGCCCGGCTTCACGCTCACCGAGGGCATCGTCAATGGCATCGCCAGCACCGCCTGCAACTTCCGTCGCCCCGACTTTGAGCTGGAGATATTCGGCCAGCCCCGCCCCGTGCGCCAGCAGCATGCCTACCGGCATATGGTAGTAGAGGCGCGGGTGCTGGCGCTGGGCGGCGTGCTTTGGCAGCAGGCCGTGCGCCGCCTGAAGGCGCAGGGCATGAAGACGGAGCCCGCCTTCGCCCAGCTGCTGGGGCTGACGGGCGACCCGTATGCGGCGCTGCTGACGCTGGAGGAGTGGAGCGACGCGGCACTCCAGGCGCTGCTAGAACGAAGTGGTAGTACGAATTCCCCGCAGGGGTTCGTACTACCACTCTGACGCCTGCGCAGTCTTATTCAACGACAAAGTGGTAGTACGAACCCCTGCGGGGAATTCGTACTACCACTGCCTGACGCATGGTTACTCCGGCAGCTCGCTAATGCTCGTCGGCTCAACGCGCGGTGCCGCATTCATAGCATGCCGCCGGGCCGCTGACGACTCATAAGCCTTGAGGCGCACGCGGTTGATGGAACCCAGCGGCCGATGCTCCGGCAGGCAGTGGAAGGGGTTGAACGACAGCACGTCGTCGGAGAAGACGCGGCGGGCGTGGCTGTACGCGTCCTGAGCCGGGATGACGATGCGGCCCAGCGCCTGGTAAGGGCTCTGGTCCTGCGGCCAGTCGATGGCGGCATCTTCCACGGGCATCTTTTCGAGGTCGGTGCAGAGCTGGGCGCGCAGCTCGTACTCAGCACCCTGCGTGCGGAAGAACTCCACCACCATATCGCGGTAAGCGCCGGGCTCCGACACATCAACCTCTTTACCCGCAATAGCTTTCAGATTGTCCGACAGCGGCGCTATGCCCACTTTGGCCACGTAGTCGCCGAAGCGCAGGGCGCCGAGCGTGGTGTAAGTTTCGCCCAGAATGTGGCGGTTGGGGTGCGGGTGCACTACCATCTTCACCTCCTTCTTCGGCCCGCCCAGTTCTTCGATGATTTCCAGAGCCTTATCGGCCAGCACCCCGGCTTCGTTGATGGCCGTCTGCACAATTTTGGGGGCCTTGGCCAGCTTCTCGATGCGCAGCTGCAGGTCGTGGTAGGTTTTCACGTCGCCGGTCGGGATGATGGTATCGTTCACCATCAGGAAGTCCTGCGTCACGGCGTCGGCCTCGGCATCCAGAAACTTGCGGCCATCCACGCCGATGACTTTCAGCGCAAAACCCTTCACGTTGGCCGTGCTGTCGGGCTCAATGGAGCCGGGCGAAGTAGAAAGGCGAATGATGACCGGAAACGGCCCGGCCTGCTTGAACATGCCCTGGCGCAGGTGCTCCGGCAGGTCGGGGCGCAGGTGCAGCTCGCCGCGCAGGATGCCGTGGCTCTTGGCGTGGGCGTCGCGCACGGCATGGCGGTACTTCTCGAAGAAGAACTGATTGAGCCGCGCCATCGACTCCACCGTCTCGTTGGCTAGCTGTTCTTCGTTAGGTTGAATTTGTTCGACGCCGCTGTCGTAGCGCACGTAAGCAGTAGGGTTATCGGCCATGCAAGCTGAGTAGTAAGAGAGTGATAGAAAAAGAATGGCTTTTTCTACGACAGTCTTTCGCCGTGGTTAGGCTGAGCTTGGGGCCGCGAGTTACTTCAGCTGCTTCAGATACTCCGGCATCGGCAGCGCCGCACTAGCCACGGCCTGCCCCGACAGGTGCACGATGAGGGCCCGGCACCGGCTGCCGGCCGCCTGGCCGTCGGTTTCGAAGGCCACGCCGCGCTTCACGTCGTCGTACAGGTAGCGCGGGCCGGCCGTGAGCTGGTACGTGGCAGCCAGCGGCAACTGGCCGTAAGCGGCCTGAATTTCGGCCAGCAGGCTGCCTACACCCAGGCTGTTCGGCAGCCGGAACTCCCGCGAAGTAGTGCGTACCAACTGCACGGTATGGTGGTCAACATCATTGTTTCGCGGGGCCGTGTACACGTCGAGCTGCGTACGGGCGCTGTCGCGGCCGTACCAGGTGGCCCAGGCTTTTTGCATGGCCGCATCGCCGAAGGAAGGCTTGCCCAGCGGCGCCAGGGCGGTGCCGGCATCGGCCCCCAGGCGCAGCCGGGCCAGGCTGCGGCCGGGCTCTACCCAGAAGGGGGCCGCGCTATCGGCGGCAACAGGCGCCGGGCCAGCCGTGGCGGGCGGAACGGCGGCATCCACGGCCACCGGCGGCAGGGGCGCCACCTGGGCGGTAGTGGTGTCGGACGACTGCGACTGGCAGGCCGCCAGGACCAGCAGCGGCAGAGCAACGAACAGGGAGCGCATGAGGCTGAAGCAAAATAAGGTCGGGCTTCCTACGCTGGGCGGCTGCCGGCTGTTGTCGGGCCAATTATCCTTGAGCTGGCGAAGGTATAAAAAAGGCGCCGGTGAGCTCACCGGCGCCTTTGCAAAATATCAGAGTAAGCGCGGCTTACATGCCAGCGGGCAGCATGGTCACCAGCACGGGCGACTTCTGGCCACCTTTCACTTTCACGTTCCAGTCGCCGAGGCCAGCGTAGGCAAACTTCAGGTTCACGTTGGCGGCTTCAGCGGCGGGCAGCGTCACGCTGAAGATGCCGTCTTCGTTGGTTACCACCATGGCGCTGAGCTTGCCGGTGGGGATAACGCTGGTGCCGGGCAGGGGCAGGCCGTTCTGACCCAGCACGATGCCGGTGAAGGTGTAAAACTTGGGAGCTACGGGACGGGCGTCTACCGTCTTCAGGGTCTTGGGAGCGGCTACCTTGGCTTTGGCCGTCGTTTTCACCGACGATACGGTTTTCATTTTAGCTACCGGGCCTTTGGCCGGCGTGCGAGCGGCGCTGGCCGAGGTGGCGAGGGCAAACAGGCAGGCGAAGAGCAGCGAGGCGAGAGTAAAGAAGCGCATGGCGAAAAGCAGTGAAGAGTTGAACCAGGAAGCGCGGCTAACCTGCTGCGCTGTTTGATGATTCAAAATTATACTGCCCCGTACCCCCATTGCTGGGCTTCTGGCTAAGCGCAACCATTCGGCCCCGCGAACGGCGGCTTTTCGTGGCTGAATGAAAGGCCCACCCGGCGAACGGTGGAAATTTTTAGCCCAATGACAGACAAGCCGCGTTCAAGCGCTGTTATAGCGCCTCAATTCACTTAAAAACCGCTTCCCAATGGAATCACTGCAAGGAAAAGTCGCCCTCGTCACGGGCGCCGGCAAAGGCATCGGCCGCGCCGTGGCCGTAGCCCTGGCCCACGAAGGCGTGCACGTAGGCCTGCTGGCCCGCACCGAAACCCAGCTGCAGGAGCTGGCCGCCGAGCTACAGGCCCTGGGCGTAAAAACCGCCGTGGCCGCCGCCGACGTGGCCGATATCAACGCCGTGAACGCGGCCGTGGCCAGCATCACCGGGCAGCTCGGCCCCATCGACATCCTCATTAATAACGCCGGCATCGGCAGCTTCGCCAAGTTTCTGGAGATGGAGCCCAGCGACTGGGAGCAGATTATCCGGGTGAACCTGCTGGGCGTGTACTACGTGACCCGCGCCGCCCTGCCCGCCATGATTGAGCGCCAGACCGGCGACATTATCAACATTTCATCCTCGGCCGGGCTGCGGGCCGCCGCCGGCAGCAGCGCCTACAGCGCCTCCAAGTTCGGCCTCATGGGCCTCACCGAGTCCTTGATGCAGGAGGTGCGCAAGCACAACATCCGCGTGTCGGCCCTCACGCCCAGTACGGTAGCCACGGACCTGGCCATCGGCAACAAGCTCACCGACGGCAACCCCGACAAAGTGATGCAGCCCGAAGACCTCGCCGAGTTCATCGTGGCCCAGCTCAAGCTCAACCGCCGCATCTTTATTAAGGATGCTGGCATGTGGAGCACCAACCCGTAAGGGTTTCTGGTTTCTGGCTGCTCGTTTCTGGTTGTCTTTAATAACCAGAAACGAGCAACCAGAAACTATCCCTCATACCGTTGCTGTCGGTAAATCTTGCCATCGAACAGCTCGAACACCAGGCAGACCTGGGCCGAAAGCTGGCGGTTGGGGCCGAAGCCGGGCACGGGAAAGCTGGCCTCGCCCTGCCACTGGGCTTCTACTACTACGGTGTCGTTCGAGCAGGTGTGCAGGTGCTGCAGGTCGAAGCTTTGGGTGGTGAGGCGGGTGCTGCGCGCCAGCAGGGCGGGGTGCTCGTGGCTGGGGGCTTCGGGGTGCAGCAGTTCGGCGTAGGCGGCCGGGTCGGGATTGCAGGTTTCGAGCAGCGTGAGGTACTGGCGGACGAGGGCGGCGGGTTCGGTCATAGCTGGCAACGTAGAGGCGTGGAATGCGTGCGCAAGATACGAATAAGCTATTTTGATTGGCTAATTTTTTTAGTTTATTTCGGGTAAAATAATTAGCCGGCCGCCTTTCGGGCCGCCACTGGCCGGGCCCGGCGCTTACTCCACCACGATGCCATACTTGCTCAGCAGGCTGGGCAGGCCGTGGAGGGCGAAACGGGCGCCGCTCAACTCGTTGCTCTCGGGGTCGAGGCCGAAATCGGTGGCGGTGGTGAAGTCGGCGCCTTTCAGGATGGTGTAGTGAAAGGTGGCGTGGGGCAACTGACAGCTTTGAAAGACAGACTCGCTGAGGTCGGCGTTGGTGAAATCGGCTTCGGGCAGGGTGCAGTGGGCGAAGCGGGTGCCGGGCATCTTCTTGCCCGCGAAGGAGGTGTAGCCGAGCTGGCAGTGGTCGAAATGCACGCCGAAGAGCATGTCGCGGCAGGACGAAAACTGCACGCCGAGCAGCTTGCAGTCGGCAAAGGCCACGTTCTGCATACCTGTGCCGCTCACGGTGGCCGAGGCCAGGTTGCAGCGCTCAAAGAGGCAGTCGGTGAAGCGCAGATGGTTCAGGGCCGCGCCGCTGAATTCGCAGTTGATGAAGTGGAACTGCTCGAACTCGTCGCCGTGGGCCAGAAGCTGGTTGATGGTCCAGCCGGTCACGATGTTTTCGTCGGGGAAACGGTCGGGTTTACGGGCGGCGGTGGGCTTGCGGCGGGGCTTCATTATAAACAGCAAGTAAGAACACAAAAGAACGTCATCTTACAGCCAGCAAAGCCGGGCTTTTGTTCGGAATCCAATGAATAAACTAGCCGCAAAGCGGCGACACGTTGGTAGTCTGACCGGGAACGCAATAAACCAGAGCCGCAAAGCGGCGGCACTGACTACCGAGTGGTAGTGCCGCCGCTTTGCGGCTCTATTCTACTAGCCAATTAATAGCTACCAACGTGTCGTCGCTTTGCGGCTGGCCAATGTAGTAATAGGCGGGGCGACTTCTTACAGTTTCGTCACCCTTTTTGTCTGCTGGAAATCTTCCCCTCTTAATCGCACCACGTACAGCCCGGCGCCCAGCGCCGCCGAGCGGCGGCTGAGCTCCTGCTGCACTTCGGGCAGCAGGCCGTGCAGGTGTAGCAGCTTCTGGCCCTGGGCCGACATCACGTCCACCGTGAGATGGCCCTCGGCCAGCGTGGGGGCCACGTCGATGGTGAACTCGGTGGTGGCGGGGTTGGGGTAGACTGACCAGCCGGCCGGCTTGGCGGCGGGCGCGGTGGCGGTGATGATGTTCGAGAATTTCAGGCCGATGGCCACCGGGTCGTGGTCGGAGGAGCGGAAGGGGCTGAGGGTGTCGGTGGCGGCGCCGGCCAGGTCGTACTCCAGGTATTCGGGCTCCACGGCGTTGATGTTCCACTTGTGGATTTCGACGGCATTGGCCAGGTTGGGCGTCACCACGGCGTGGTCGAGCGAGCCGCTGAGGCTGTTATACACATACGAGATGCTGCTGGCGGGCGCGGGCGTGAGCAGGCCGGCGGCGCGCAGCACGTCCATGGGGTCTTCCTCGTAGTTGGCGTTGTAGTCGCCCACGCTGATGATGTTGGCGGTGCCGGCGGGGCGCACGGTGTTGTCGAAAAACTGCACCAGGGCCTGGGCCTGCTGAGTGCGGCGCAGGTTGCTGGGGCCCTGGCCGTCGCCCTGGTCACCGTTGGCGCCGGAGCCGCTGGCTTTCGACTTGAAGTGATTCACGACGAAGGCAAACTGCTGGCCGGCGGGCGTGCTGAACACCTGCGCCACCGGCGAGCGCTCGAACACCGACGAGGTGCTGAGCAGCACCCCGCCCACCGGCGTGAGGGCGGCCGGCTTATAGATGATGGCGCAGCGAATGAGGTCCGAGGTGTTGGCCTGGCGGGTCGCGCCGTCGTCGATGAGGGCGTAGGTGCCGGGGGCGGTGGCGGCGTTGAGGCCGGCCAGCAAATCCTGGATGGCCGAGCTGGGGCCAGTGCCGTCGTTTTCGATTTCCATCAGCCCGGCCGCGTCGGGGTTGAGCTGGGTGATGGCGGCGATGACTTTCTGGCGCTGGCGGCGGAAGTCGGCCAGCGTGGCGGCCCCGCGCGAGGTGGGGAAGCCGCCGCCCTGGCCGTTGCCGTTGAAGTAGTTGAGCACGTTGAAGCTGGCCAGCGTCACATCGTGGGGGCCGAAGCTGGGTACGGCGGGGCGCGGCGAGCGCACCTGCGGGGCGTCGGCGCCGGGCAGGGGCTGGATGAAGTACTTATTGGTCTTGTAGCTCAGGATGCCGCGCAGGGCCGCCACGGTGCCGCCCACGCGGGCGGTGTTGCTCACGGGGTCGAGGTAGGGGATGGGCACCTGGTTGGTGCCGGCGCGGCCGTCGTCGAGGGTGATGACCTTGGTGGCGTTGTCGGCGGCGTAGGCCGTGACGGCGGCCACGTTGGTGCTGCCGGTGCTGCTGGTGCCGGTGGCGGGGCTGTCGTTGGGGTCGATAACCTGGGTGGGCTGGTAGAGCATGCCGCGGGCACTCAGTACCAGGCTGCCCTGGCTTTTGATGCCCCCCGCATCGGCCACCGTGAGCGGGGCCGCAAACTCCACGCGCATGCCTTCATACTGCTCGATGGCGAGGTTGGAAAACGTGGCGTTGTCCAGCACCGCGAAGGCCGGCAGGGCCGCGCCGCTGCCGAGCGTCGTAATAGCCGGCGAGCTCAGCACGGCCTGCCCGAAGGAGGGCGTGCCCGTGCGCTCCGATACCGCGCCCGTGATGCGCAGCCGGTCGCCGATGCTGACCGTGGCGTTGGGCTGCACCACAAACAGGGCGTCGGAGGTGGCGGGGTTGCCGTCGGCGGTGGCGGCGTCGTTCTGCACGTAGAAGCCGGCCGGGCTCAGAAACGGATACACGCCCGTGACGACGGCCTCGACGGTGTAGGTGCCGCTGGTGGCCGTGGCCCCGCTGCCCTGGATGGTGCCGATGGGCGTGATGGTCTGGGCCAGGGCGGGGGCCGCCAGCAAGGCCAGCGCCGGCAACAACAGGGAGGAGAGAAAACGCATCAAGGGCAGCGACAGGGCTAGGGTTGGAAAGCAGGGCGACAAAGCTACCGCCGGGGCGGTAGTAGTCGGCCGTGGCCCCCTAACCGTTGCACGGCCCCGAAGGTGCCCCGCCGAAAAACTAAACCTAAGCACGGCCTTTGGCGTTGCTTAGCGCCGGCTGCTCGCCGGGCGCCCCGTTTCCGACTGCCTTCGCGCTGCATGCCTGCCACCCACCGCACCGTTTACTTTGAGAATGCCGCCGGCCGCATCTGGACCGAGCCCGCCGGCTACCTGCGCCTCGACTACCACGCCGGCCGCCGCCAGGAAACCGACTTTCGGGCCCTGCTCACCCACCTGCGCCAGGCCATGAGCCGCCACGGCGGGGGCCGCGTGCTCATCAACCAGCGCCAGATGGCCGGCTTCAGCCCCGCCGAGGAGCGCTGGATGATAGGCGAGTGGCTGCCCCGCGCCGTGCAGGACAATGGCTACCGCTCCGGGGCCGTGCTCGTGGCCGACGATGTCTTTGCCCGCCTCGCCATGAGCAACGTGGCGATGGCTACCCACCACCTGGGGCACGAGTACCGCAACTTTTCGGACGAAGGGGAGGCGGTGGCGTGGCTGCTGGCGTAGAAATAACGAAGTGGTAGTACGAATTCCCCGCAGGGGTTCGTACTACCACTCTGTCGCCTGGGTTATTTTAACAACGACGAAGTGGTAGTACGAACTGCTACGCGGAATTCGTACTACCACTCCCGCCCGCCGCTCATGCTACCCCCGCGTGAGCGCCGCCCAGGCTTCGGCCTCGCTGCCCACGAAGCGCACGCGCCCCTGCCGGTTGCTTTCGCGCATGAAGTCCTGCAGGGCCTTGCTTTCATAGCCCGCGAAGTCGCCCACGATGGCCAGGCGCATATCGTAGTTCGAGAACTTTTGGAGTACCTCGCCCGCCAGGCCCGTGCGCAGGTCGAAGAACTCGGGCGCCAGCTGGGCGGCTTGCAGCACCACGCCGCGGGCGCCCTGGTAGCCGGCATTGACCAGCAAATCCAGCGCGTCCTGCGGGGTGCGGATGGCCACGCCGGCGGCGGGCAGGGCGGCCAGGGTGTGGTGGTTGACGTCGGAGAGGATGAAGTTCATGGGGGTGGGTCGTGTTGAGTATTACTCCTGCCCCGCCAGCAAGTCCTCAAACGTCTGCCGGCGCCGGATGAGGCGCATCGCGCCGTCTTCCAGCAGCACCTCGGCCGGGCGGGGGCGCGAGTTGAACGAGCTGCTCATCTCGAAGCCGTAGGCGCCGGCGTTGTGGAAGGCCAGCAGGTCGCCCTCGCGCACCTCGGGCAGCAGCCGGTCCCAGGCGAAGGTATCGGTCTCGCAGATGTTGCCCACCACGGTATAGATGCGCTCGGGGCCGTGGGGGTTGGTGAGGTTCGAGATGTGGTGATACGAGTCGTAGAACATGGGCCGGATGAGGTGGTTGAAGCCCGAATCGACGCCGGCGAAGACCGTGGCGGTAGTCTGCTTAATCACGGCCACGCGCACCAGCAGCCAGCCGCTCTCGCTCACGATGTACTTGCCGGGCTCGAACCAGCACTCCAGCGGCCGGCCGTACTCGGCCTCAAACTCCCGGAAGGCGGCGGCCACCTGCTGGCCCAGGGTGGTCACGTCCGTCTCGGGGTCGCCGGGCTTGTAGGGCACCTTGAAGCCCGAGCCCAGGTCGAGAAACTCCAAATCGGGGAAGCGGCGGGCGGCGTCGAAGAGCACGTCGAGCACCCGCAGGAACACGCCCACGTCCTTAATCTCGGAGCCGGTGTGCATGTGCAGGCCGCGCACGTGCAGGCCCGTGCTCTTGATGACGCGCTCCAGGTGTCGCATCTGGTGGATGCTGATGCCGAACTTCGAGTCGATGTGCCCGGTCGAGATTTTGTAGTTGCCGCCGGCCTCGATGTGCGGGTTCAGGCGCACGCACACCGGGTAGCTGCCCCCGAAGGTGGCCCCAAAGCGCTCCAGCAGCGAGATGTTGTCGATGTTGAGCGTCACGCCCAGGTCTTTGGCCGCCACCAGCTCCTCGAAGGTCACGCTGTTGGGGGTGAAGATGATGCTGTCGGCCGCGAAGCCGGCGTGCAGGCCCAGCTTCACCTCGTTCAGGCTCACGCAGTCGAGCCCGGCGCCCTGGGCTTGCAGCAGGCGCAGCACGCTCACGTTGCTCAGCGCCTTGCAGGCATAAAAAAACCGGGTCTTATGCCCGGCAAATGCAGTGGTTAGCTTGTGGTACTGGCCGACGATGGTGGCGGCGTCGTACACGTAGAGGGGGGTGCCGAACTCTTCGGCGGCAGCGAGCAGGGAAGCGGGGATAACAGCCATAGGAGGCAAAGATAGGGCGCAGGGCAGGGTGTGAAAGAACGACAAACTCCCCTCCTTGGAAAGGAGGGGATGTTTCAGCGCAGCTGAAACGGGGGTGGTTGGCCCGGTCGCGCCGTCAGGGTCGGCTGTAGGAAGTAATTTGCCGTCGGGATTGTTACCCATCGGCGCGAACGGCGCGGACGGCTCAACCACCCCCGTTCGGCGCTCTTCGCGCCTCACATCCCCTCCTTTCCAAGGAGGGGAGTTTGACGTTCTAACCTTCTCCCTCATGTCCTCCCAACTCGAAGTCTGGCTGCGCGGCCCCATTGCGGGCATCCCCACCCCGCTGCAGCCCGTGGCCCACGCCCTGCTGCAGGCCCGCGAAGAGCTTACTACCGCCCTGGCCGGCTTCCCGCCCGCGCTGCTGGCCGCCCGGCCCGCCGGGGTGGCCTCGGTGGGCTTCCACCTGCAGCATATGACCGGGGTGCTCAACCGCCTGCTCACCTACGCCCGGCAGGAAACGCTGTCGGAAGCCCAGTTCGCCACCTTCCAGCGCGAAGAAACCCCGCCCACCGGCCCCCACGCCGTGGCCGGGCTGCTGGCCGGCTTCGCGGCCGAGGTAGAGGCCGCCCTGGTCCAGCTGCGCGCCACCGACCCCGCCACCCTGGCCGAAGTGCGCGGCGTGGGGCGGGCCCAGGTGCCCAGCACGCACCTGGGGCTGCTCTTCCACGCCGCCGAGCACACCATGCGCCACCTGGGCCAGCTGCTGGTGACGGCCAAGGTAGCGCGGGCGTTGTAGACCACGCCATCAGCCAGCCGCAACGCGGCGGCATGTTGGTAGCATAACATTCAGGCCAGCAAGCCAGAGCCGCAACGCGGCGGCACAACCGGCTTGTGCCGCCGCGTTGCGGCTCTGCTCACGTTGTGGGGCAATAACTACCAACGTGTCGCCGCGTTGCGGCTGGCTGATGTGGGAGGCGTCGCGGGTGGTTAGTTCTTCGCCCGCTCGTACTGCGGCGGCCAGGCCACGTCCACGCCCAGCTCCCGGGCCGCGTCGAGCGGGAAGTAGGGCGAGCGCAGCTCCTCGCGGGCCAGCAGCACCAGGTCGGCCCGGCCGGCGGCCACAATCTCCTCGGCCTGCGCGGCGGTGGTTATCAGGCCCACGGCGCCGGTGGCAATGCCGGCCTCACGCTTGATTTGCTCCGCAAACCCGACCTGGTAGCCGGGGCCCACGGGGATGGACGCCTTCGGCACGTTGCCGCCCGTGGAAGTGTCGATGAGGTCGACGCCCAGGTCCTTGAGCCGGCCGGCCAGGCGCACCGAGTCGGCGGCGGTCCAGCCGCCTTCCGTCCAGTCGGTGGCCGAGAGGCGGACCAGCAGCGGCAGCGTCTCGGGCAGCACGGCGCGGAGGTCGGCCGTTACCTCCAGCAGCAGGCGGGCGCGGTTCTCCCACGAGCCGCCGTAGGCGTCGGTGCGGGTGTTGCTGAGCGGGGAGAGAAACTGGTGAAACAGGTAGCCGTGGGCGGCGTGGATTTCGATGACCTCGTAGCCGGCGGCCAGGGCGCGGTGGGTGGCGGCCACGAAATCGGCCTTTACTTTAGCAATGCCCGCCGCGTCGAGGCCGGTGGGCTGGGGGTAGTTGGGGGCAAAGCGCTGGTCGGTGGGGCCCACCACGGCCCAGCCGCCTTCGCCCACGGGCACCGTGCCGTGGCCGCGCCACAGGGCGTAGGTGCTGGCCTTGCGCCCGGCGTGCGCCAGCTGGATGCCCGGCACGCAGCCCTGGGCTTTGATGAAATCGGTGATGCGCTTGAGGAACTCCACGTGCTCGTCGCGCCAGATGCCGAGGTCTTCGGGCGAGATGCGGCCCTCGGCCGACACGGCCGTGGCTTCCTGGATGATGAGCCCCGCCCCGCCCACGGCCCGGCTGCCCAGGTGCACGAGGTGCCAGTCGTTGGCGAAGCCGCCGGTGGCGCTGTACTGGCACATCGGCGACACCACGAGGCGGTTCTTGAGGGTGAGCGAGCGGAGGGTGAGGGGCGAGAAGAGGGCGGACATGAGGATGGGGACGGGAAAGAGCAGCCAGGCTGCAGCAATGGCGTGTGTAACTAGTAAAAGCATCCTTAGTTTGCTGACAAGCCTAATAGGCTTGGGCTCTAGAGGATATGCTCTGAAGTTAAGGGGCAGGAAATGCTTTTCACTGGTTGTTTGCGATAAAAACAAGGGCATTGTGGCCGCGACAATGCCCTTGGAAGCGACGACCACGCCCTTGGAAGCCGTCACAAGGCCCTTGGAAACGGCGACCACGCCCTTGGAAACCGCGACAATGCCCTTGGAAACGGCGACCACGCCCTTGGAAACCGTCACAATGCCCTTGGAAACGACGACCACGCCCTTGGAAGCCGTCACAAGGTCACTTGAGACGGCCACAAGGTCACTCGAAACGGCGACAAGGTCACTTGAAATGGTCACAAGGTCACTCGAAACGGCCAAAAGCTCGCTGGAAATGGCAATCAAAGAGCTAAAAACGCCGGCTGCGCCTGGGTTTTCAGAAGAAATTGGCTGCAAGACCGAAAAACAGGCCGCTGTGCTTGCTTGCCTTGACCCTGTACCGGTTGCTAGAGCAACGTTAGCGGCAACGCTACCCCCCACCTCTTCCGTATACGTTAGCCCTCCCTTTCCCCCGTCCGCTATGAAGCCCGAACCGCCCTACCTCCGCCTCACCCTCGAGTCTCAAGCCACGGCCGCCTTCGAGCGCGAATCGCGCCAGCGGTTTATTGCGCAGGCCAACCAGCGCCTGCAGGCCGCCGGCCGCGCCGGAACCCGGCCCCAGCCCGCAGCCGACGGGCCCGCCGCCACCGCGGCGCCGTTGCCGCTCGGCCCGACGGGCGCCTTTCGGGGCGGCGCAGCGGTATAAGGCGGGGCGGGCCCCCAGGCGCCCCCTTCCTCCATGCAAGCCATCTATTTCACCGAATACGGCTCGGCCGACGTGCTGCACTTCGGCCCGCAGCCTACGCCCGTGCCCAGTGCCGGGCAACTGCTCGTCAAAGTACACGCCAGCAGCGTCAATCCCATCGACTGGAAGCTCCGGCAGGGCGACATGAAGCTGATTTCCGGCTGCTGCTTCCCCAGGATTCCCGGCCGCGACCTCGCCGGCACCGTCGCGCAGGTGGGCCCCGGCGTCAGCCAGTTTAAGGTCGGCGACCAGGTCTTCGGCATGGCCGACGGCAGCCTGGGCGGCGCCAACGCCGAGTACGCCCTGCTCGCGGCCAAAGCCGCCGCCCTCATCCCCGCCAACCTGAGTTTTGAGCAAGCCGCCGCCGTGCCGCTGGCCGCCCTCACCGCCCTGCAGGCCCTGCGCGACAAGGGTGCCCTCACCGAGGGCGACCGCGTGCTGGTGGTGGGCGCGGCCGGCGGCGTGGGCACGCTGGCCGTGCAGCTGGCCCGGCTGCTGGGCGCCGGCTACGTGGCCGGCACCGCCAGCCCCGCCAACCTGCCGCTGCTCGACCGCCTCGGCGTCGACGACGCCATCAACTACAAGGAGCGCGACTTCACCCAGGTGCCCAATCAGTACGACGTCATCTTCGACGCCGTGGCCGGCAGCACCTACCTCGCCGCCAAGGATGCCCTGCGCCCCGGCGGCCGCTACGTCACCACCGTGCCCGACCCCAAGGACGTGCTGCTCGGCGGCCTCACCAGCGCCTTCTCCGACAAGAAGCTCAAAATGCTCATGGCCAAGGACGACGGCGCCGACCTGCACCTCGTCGGCCAGTGGCTGGCCGCCGGAAAGCTCCACCCCGTTATCGACCGCACCTTCCCGCTGGCCGAGACGGCCGCCGCCCACCGCTACAGCGAGCAAGGCCACGCCGTGGGCAAGATTGTGCTCACGGTGACCTAGTCAGGAGCCATTATCCACGCCGTCAACCAAAAAGCCGCTCCCGGTAAGGAGCGGCTTTCTTTATGGGGCCCGCCGATGGCCGTCGCGCCGGGTCGAATGTTTCCCACCATTCACTTTTGGCCCCCGTTGGAAGCCCTGGTGCGGCGGCCATCGGCGGGCCCGGGGGCGGGCAGCCCGGTGGCTGCGCTGGCGCCTTACTTCCCCAGCCGCGCCCGCACCTGCTGCTGCAGCTTCAGGCCGCTGCTGGGGTGCTCGGCGGAGGCTTCCACCAGCGCCCCGGTCTTGTCGAACAGCAGGTAGCGCGGGATGTAGGGCACGGTGGGCGCCAGGGCATCCTGCACCGCCGGCGAGGCCAGGTAGTGGTAGCCGCGCAGGCGGTTCTTGGCCACGAAGGCGGCCCACTTGTCGCGGTAGCCGGGCTTGTCGAGGGCCACGTACACAATCTCCACGCCCTCCTTTTGGAGGAAGTCATAAAGCGCCGGCTCGTGCCGGAACTCGGCGATGCACGGCCCGCACCACGATGCCCACAGGTCCACAAACACCGGCCGGCCGGCAAACTGCTGCTTCACCAGCTCCTCCAGCGTCTTCACCGCTGCCAGCTGCGGCGCCGGGCCAAAGCGCAGCGCCTTGGCCCCGGCGGCCAGGTGGCCGAAGGTCAGGTTGGCATCGGGGGCCGGGGCGGCGGGGGCCGCGCCGGTGCCGCGTTCGGCCAGCATAGCCCGCGTCAGCACCGGCACGTAGGGGCTGGTCGGGAACAGGCGCACGTAGTCGGCAAAGGCGCGGGCAAAGTCGTCGCCGCTCATCGCCTTAAAGCTGAGCGCATACACCAGGAAGTTGCCCACGCCCAGCATCTGCACGTTGGCCGGGGCGTAGTCGTAGGCCCCGATGTCGTCGTTCACGCCGGCAAACTGCTTCTGGTAGCCCGTCCACAGCAACTGGGCTGGGGCCTTGCCGGGCAGCACCTGCAGCCGCCGCAGCCGCGCCTGGGTGGCGGCGTTGTCGAGGGTGCTGAAGCGGTAGCGCGCCGCCGTCGGGTCGTAGGTTTTGAACAGCCAGGCCGCCACTTTGCGCGCCTCCGCCTCGGGCAGCTGCCACTGCAGCTCGGCCCGCTTCACGGGGTTCACGAAGTACGAGAGCAGCGGCGCCGCCGCCCAGAATACCAGCCGCTGCTCCGTCTCGGCGCGCAGGTAGTCGTAGCAGGCTCGCGAAATCTGCCTGCGCTCGTACAGGGCCGCCAGCGCCGCCAGGGGTTTCTGCAAGTGCGCCGCCAGCGCCCGCTGCACCGTGGCCGCCTTCGGGGCCGAAGCCAGCAGCTGCCGCACGGCCGCGCCGTCGGGCGGGCCGCCGTTGAGCAGCTGCTTGCGGGCCAGCAGGTTGTTGGCCGCCGCATTAGTCCCCTCGAAGGTCACGCTGTCGCCGCGCCCCGTCAGGCTCAGCTGCGCGCCCGGCTCCACGAAGACCATCAGCTGGGGCAGGCACTTGCTTTGCACCGCCACCAGCCCCGTCGGCTGCGTGCGCAGGGCGTAGCTGAAGCGCCCGCCCCGCACCAGCGCCTCGTTGGGCCCGTCCGAGTAATAGTAGTTGAGGTAGCCGTCCGGCACCGGCTCCATCACGTTCACCGTGCTCGAATCGGGGCAGTTGGCCAGCTGGCCGCTCAAGGTAATGGCCGCCGATTGGGCACGCAGCCAGCCGGGAGCCGCGGCCAGCGCCGCTCCGAGCAATAGGGTCCGAAATGTCATAAAGGAAGTAGCGCGGCGGGCCAGCGCGGCACCGCGCGGCCGTGCCAACCAGCAACAGGTTTTGATTACGGAGCCGCATCGGGGGCCGGCAGCGACCACCGCCGCCGGCCCCCGGCAGCTACAGGGCTAGCAGCCCTCCTTGGCTTGCGTGGCCCCGGCCACCCAGTCCACTTGGTAGAGGAAAGTCCGCATCGACTGCCCGAATTCGTTGTACATCGGCGCCGTGGTCGGCTGCGTGCTCGACCAGCCCTTCAAGGGCTTCACCTCAGTGCCCTGCTCATCGAAGTAGATGTAGCTCGGGCGGCGTCCCTCGGCCAGCTGCACCTTATATACCGTCTTGCCCGTGCTGGGGTAGGAGAGCTTCGTGACGCCGATAATGCGCGAGTTGGGGAATTTTTTGGTGATGGTGGCCAGAGCCTTCGGCACCAGCGCACTTATCTCAGCCGGGCTCTCGGTGCCGGGCACGGTGGGCACCACCTTCTCAATTTTGGCGTTGAAGGCCAGCACGTCGGGCGCGTTTTTGTTGTTCTTGGTCGTCACGATGACCACCCCATCGGCCGCCGCCGCGCCAAACAGCTTCTGGGCCGCCTCGCCCTTCAGCACGTTCATGCTTTCGATTTCCTCGGGCTTGATTTTGTCGCTCCAGTCGGCGCCGCTCAGCTTGCCGTCGATGTAGTACAGCGGCGGGCGGCCGGTGGCCGTCACGATGGGCGCCGGCTTCTGCGCCTGCACGGCGCCAAAGCCCAGGGCCATGGCCGCCACCAGTGGCACGGCCAACAAGTAGCGCACCGAGTGCGCGGTGGGGGAGGAGGGGGTGTTCATCATGGCGATGCGGTTTTTGAGGGTTAAAAGGGTAAAAGGTGAAACAAGGGTGGGGTTGGCCGCGCCCGAGCTCAGGCGCAGCAAGCTGTACTGGTAGGCGCGGCGGTCCAGCCCCGTTTGCAGGGCGTGGTGGTCGGCCAGGTATTCGAGGTTGTCGAGCACGGCGCGGCGCAGCAACCAGGCCGCCGGGTTGCACCAGGCCAGGGCGCGCACCAGCTCCACGGCCAGCACGTCCAGGGTATGCCACTGGCGCACATGCACCTGCTCGTGGCGCAGCACCGCCGCCAGCTCGCCGGCCGGGTGCCGCGCCGGGTTCACGTAGATGTCCGCCCCGAAGGAAAACGGCCCTGCCTCGCCTTCCAGCCGCCGGAAGGCCACGCCCTCGGCCACCGCCGGCCGCGACTGCCGCCGCAGCCGCGCCACGGCCAGCAGCTGGGCCAGCAGGCGCGTCAGCAGCACCGCTCCGCCCAGGCCGTACAGCGCCAGCCCCAGCGCCGGCCAGTCGATGGCCGCTGCGGGCGCGGCGCCCGCCGCCACCGGTGGCCCCGCCGCGGCGTCTACTGGCACCCAGGCCACCACCGCCGCCGGTAGCGGCGTGGCATCGGTCCACCAGGCCGGCACCGGCAGCACCGGCCCCAGCGCCGCAAAGCCCAAGGCCAGCAGCAGATACGCCCGGTTGAGCCCGAAGAACGTCAGCCGCCGCAGCAGCCCGTAGTACACCGCCGCCAGCAGCAGCAGCCCGGCATTCACCTTCAGCAGATAGAGGAGGAGCGCGCTCATGGCTTAGTCAGGCTTTTGATTTTCAATCATGTCGATGATGTCCTGCAAGTCCTTCGCGCTTATCTTCTGGTCTTTGGCGAAGAACGACACCAGCTCCTTGTAAGAGTTCTGGAAGTGCTGATTGACCAGCGTGCCCAGCGAGCGGCGCTGGTAGTCCTCGGCCGCCACCAGTGGCACGAAGCGGTACGAATTGCCCAGCTTCTCGGCGCGCAGGTAGCCCTTGCGCTCCAGGTTGCGGATGGTGGAGGCCAGCGTGGTATAAGGCGGCCGCGGCTCGGCCAGCTGGTCGAGCACGTCCTTCACGAAGCCGCCATTCATGGTCCATAGCGCGTGCATCGCGTCTTCTTCGGGTTGCGTCAGGCGTTCCATTGAGGTGAGCTATACGATTGTTTCGTAAATCTACGAAGGTTTCGTAATGATGGTGCCGTCGGGCGGGGAAAAAATTTTGCGGGAAAAGCAAAAAGGCCGTTCCCACGCGGGAAACGGCCTTTTCGTCCTGAAAAAAATGTTGTCGCAAGCGCCGGGCGTTGGCCCGCATAGTTCTTAATGCCCCAGCGGCACCTCGCCCTCGGCCAGCGCCGGCCGGGCCGCCAGCTCCTGCGGCGGGTGCTTGCGCAGGGCCCGCACCGCCAGCGCCACGCTGGTCAGCGTGAGGGCCGCGCCCAATAAGTAAGGCGCCCCCGGCAGTTGCACCGGCGCCTTGGGCCCGGTGAAGAAGGCAAACAAGCTGGTCATCATCAGCGGCCCGATAACGCCGGTGGCGCTGATGAGGCTGGTCAGCGCCCCCTGCAGCTCGCCCTGCTCGTTGGCCGGCACCTGGCCCGACACGGTGCTTTGCAGCGCCGGCCCCGCCAGCCCGCCCAGGCAGTAGGGGATGGTAAAGGCGAACATCATCCAGCCCTTGGTGGCCGCCGCAAACAGCACGAAGCCCACCGCGTAGCACAGCAAGCCAATAATAATGGAGCGCTGCACCCCCAGCTTCGGAATGGCAATGCGCACCAGCCCGCCCTGCACGATGGCCGTGCACAAGCCGATGACAGCCAGCGACCAGCCAATCAAATCTTCCGTCCAGTTGAATTTCAGTATCGTGTAGAACGTCCACACCGACTGCGTGGCCGAGCCCGCCAGGTACAGCAGTATCAGCGACACCACCAGCCCCAGAATGCTCGGGTAGCGCCCCAGCTGCAGCAGCGTGCCCACCGGGTTGGCCCGCTTCCACTCGAAGGCCCGGCGCCGCTCCGGCGTCAGGCTCTCGGGCAGGATAAACGCGCCGTAGAGGAAGTTCAGCAGGCTCATCGTGGCCGCCACCGCAAAGGGCAGCCGCGGGCCCAGCCCGGCCATCGAAGTCCACAAATCCTGGCTGACCAGCCAGCCCAACCAGCCCGGTACGTGCGGGTTGAGGTGCGCAAACTGCCCGCCAATCACCGGCCCGATGATGAAGCCCACGCCAAAGGCCGCGCCCACCATGCCGAAGTTCTGCGCCCGATTTTCGGGCGTGCTGATGTCAGCAATGTAGGCCGTGGCGGTGGTGAAGCTGGCCCCGGCAATGCCCGCAATGACCCGCCCCACAAACAGCCAGGCAATGGTGGGCGCAAACACCAGGAAGATGTAGTCGAGCCCCAGCCCCAGCAGCGAGGCCAGCAGCACCGGCCGCCGCCCCCACTTATCGCTAAGCCCGCCAATGAGCGGCGCAAAGCAAAACTGCATAATGGCGTAGGTAAACGACAGCCAGCCCGCGTATTGCGAGGCCCGGCTGATGCCTTCGCCCGTCAGCTGCTCGATGAGCTTGGGCAGCACCGGAATGATGATGCCCAGCCCAATTACATCGATGAGGATGGTAATGAAAATGAAGCCGAGGGCGGCCGAGCGTTTGTCAGACATAGCAGCGTAAATAGATTAGCAAAGTTTGCTAAAAAAACTGGCTTGGCGAAGCTTTTTCTATAGCTATTGCGCGGGGCTCGCCCTATATTTGTGCCGGGCCCGCCGGGGCTTATTGTTCTTTTTTGTAATATGTTTCAAGGACTTCGCACCGTCATCTACACCGCTCCGGCTTTGGCCGAAGCAACCGCCTGGTACACCAAGGTCTTAGGGCAGCCGCCCTATTTCGAAGAGCCGTTCTACGTGGGCTTCAACGTGGGCGGCTACGAACTGGGCCTCGACCCCAAAGCCGTGGCCACCGGCCCCGGTGGCGCCTGCGTGTACTGGGGCGTAGACGATGCCGACGAAGCTTACGACCGCCTGATAGTGCTGGGCGCCGAGGCCAACGACGCTGTGGAAGACGTAGGCGGTGGCATCCGCGTCGGCACCGTGCTCGACCCATTCGGCAACGTGCTGGGGATTATCGAGAATCCGCACTTTAAACTGCCGCAGTAACGCGAAACTCTGGTTCCGCGACGAGCGCAGCGAGTTCTTACGTTTGCTAACGCTTGGAACTCACTGCGCTCGTCGCGGAACCAGAGTTTCGCGTTACATTGTCCTACATGGCCAACCCCGCTACTCCCCTCGCTTACCAGCCGGCCCTGAACGGCTTGCGGGCAGTAGCAGTGAGCATCGTGCTGGTGCAGCACTGGTTGCAGCCGGCCTTCCCGCTGGGCGAGCTGGGCCCCAGTTTGTTTTTCGTGCTCAGCGGCTACCTGGTGTCAGGAATCATCTGGCAGTACGGGGCTTACGTGGGTGCACCGGGCGGGTGGTGGCCGCGGGTTCGCAGCTTTTATCTGCGCTGGGGGCTGCGCATTGTGCCGGCGTACTACCTGGCGCTGCTGGGCTGCGCGCTGCTGCCGCTGGCTATGGTGCAGGAGCACCCCGGCTGGTTTCTGCTGCCCGGGGCTAACATGCTGATGTACCGGCTACGCGGCTGGGGCGACGGCGTCGGCCACTTCTGGACCATCGCCGTCGAAATGCAGTTTTACCTGCTCTGGCCCGTGGTGCTGGGCCTGCTGGACCGCCGGCTGAAGATGTTCTTGGGCTTGGTGGCGGCCAGCTGGCTGTTCCGGCTGCTCTGGTCCGCCGGTGTCAGGGCCGACATGGTGCATCTGCTGCTGCCGGCTTCGCTCGATTTATTTGCGCTGGGGGCCGTGCTGCGGCTCAATCCGTCGTGGCTGGCGCCGCTGGCCCGGGGACGCTACGTGGGCCTAGCCTGGCTGGGTTGGGTGGCGTTACGACTGTTGTACACTGGGCCCGCCTGGGCCACCCCGCAGGCAATCTGGCTGGCCGGGACTGATTTTCTAACCATCGGCTGGCTGCTGCGGGCACCGGCGGCCAGCCGGCGGCTGGGCCTCGGCTACCCGGTAGCGCAGTGGCTGGGCGACCACAGCTACGGCATGTATCTCTACCACTTGCCGCTGCTGGTGCTGTGGCAGCGGGTGGTGTATCATTTTATTCCTGAGCCTGCTGGCCGGGCGGCGTGGATGAGTCCGTTGCCGGTGCTGCTCATTCTGTTGCCGGTGCTGCTACTGCTTAGCGCGGCTTCCTGGCGCTTTATCGAAGCACCGATTAACCGGGCCAAGAGGTGGTTCCGCTACCCGGATTTGCCTAACTAACTCACGTTGCGGGCTAGCCGCAAAGCGGCGGCACGTTGGTAGCTAGCGCCATTAGCTGACGTAACCAGAGCCGCAAAGCGGCGGCACTTTTTCAGCGTGGGTGCCGCCGCTTTGCGGCTCTGGTTGCTAAAACCGGTTTAAAACTACCAACGTGCCGCCGCTTTGCGGCTAGCCCGCAACGTGAGTTAACTAATTGACAAGCCTGGGTTTTCCGGCTTGAGGTGGTGGCGCTGGTTGCGCACGGCGTTGTGCAGGTCCCACTCCACCTCGTGCTGGAAGGGATGCTGGCGCACCGGACAATTGGGCATCAGACACAAGGAGCAGGCCGCGAAGGTGCAGGGGTCGGCGTGTACGAACATCTCCACCTCTACCGCGAAGCGCGCCCGGATGAGTTCCTCGATGTCGTGCAGCTCGGTGTGAATCTGCTCCAGCGTGAAGTAATAGGGCATCTGCATGTGGCAGTCAATGTGCAGGTTGGCGCCGTAGCGCTGCACGCGCAGGTTATGCACGTCAATCCAGGCCGGGCGGCGCTGGGCCTGCAGCTCGGCAATAACTTCGGTGACGGTGGCGGCGTCCGTCTCGTCCATCAGGCCCGACACGGCGCGGCGCAGCATCCGGTAGCCATTCACCAGAATGAAAATGCCCAGCAGCAGCGCCGCCCCGCCGTCAAACTCCACGATGCCCGTGAAAGCCACCAGCACCAGCGCCGCGCTGGACGCCAGCGAGCTGAGCGCGTCGATGTAGAGGTGCTGGCCGTCGCCGACCAGTGAAATGGAATTCAGCTTCTTGCCGGCGCGAATGAGCACCAGGCCCACAATGAAGTTGACCACCGCCGTGAGCGAGAGCAGCGCCACCCCCCAATCGGGCTTGCTCACGGCGTGCGGGTGGATAAGGCTGACCGTGGCGCTGTAGAAAATGAACAGGCCCGCAATGAAAATCAGCGCGCCCTCGAAACCGATGGACAGGTACTCGATTTTGCCGTGGCCGTAGGGGTGATTTTCATCCTTAGGCAGGCCGGCCAGGTAGATGCTGTAGAGGGCAAAGCCACTGGTAAAGACGTTGATGATGCTCTCCAGCGCATCCGTCAGCACCGCCTGCGAGTGGGTGAGGCGGTAGGCGTAGAACTTGATGGCCACCAGCCCGGCGCTGACGACGAGCGACAGCACGCCGAGGCGGCGCTTGAGGGTGGTGGTGGGCATGGCAACGGGCAAAAGGGACGCAAAGGTCGGTACTACGGCGGCGGCGCCGAACTGGGCGGCAACCTTTTTCTACGGGAAGAGTATTTAAGCCGGTTTAAAAATATTTTTAGGGCAGCCTAAAAATTAGTTTTCTCCGTCTACCTTTGCGGCGTCCCTACTCCTCCAACGTGCTTACTGCCAAACCGACCGTTGCCCCCGACGAGCCCACTGCCGAGCCCGGCTGGCGGCAGCCCCGCCATAGCAATTCCCTCAGCGAAGTCTACGCCAGCATCCGCGTGCCGGGTGCCAGCGCCTCGTTCTGGCGCAAGCTGATGGCTTTCTGGGGGCCCGGCCTGATGGTGGCCGTGGGCTACATGGACCCCGGCAACTGGGCCACCGACATCAAGGGCGGCGCCAGCTTCGGCTACACGCTGCTGTCGGTGATTCTGATTTCCAACCTGTTTGCTATGCTCCTGCAGCATCTGGCCGCCAAGCTGGGCATCGTAACGGGCCGCGACCTGGCCCAGGCCTGCCGCGACCACTACTCCAAGCCCGTGGCAATGGTGCTGTGGTTTTTGTGCGAAATTGCCATCGCCGCCTGCGATTTGGCCGAAGTCATCGGCTCGGCAATTGCCCTGAACCTACTGTTTGGCCTGCCGCTGGCCTGGGGCGTGGTGCTTACGGTGTTGGATATCCTAGTGGTGTTGCTCTTTCAGAATCGCGGCTTCCGGGTGCTGGAAAGCATCGTGGCCGGGCTCATCGTACTGATTTTCGGCTGCTTCCTCTACGAAATCATCGTCTCGCACCCCGATTATTTCGCCATCCTGGGCGGCATGGTGCCGCAGCCCCAGGTCGTTACCAACCCGCAGATGCTCTACGTGGCCATCGGCATCCTGGGCGCCACCGTGATGCCGCACAACCTCTACCTGCACTCGAGCATCGTCCAAACCCGGCAGATTGAGCAGACTGAGCCCGGTAAGCGCATGGCTATCAAGTTCGCCACCATCGACTCGACGGTGGCGCTGTTCCTGGCTTTTTTCGTGAACGCGGCCATTCTCATCCTGGCCGCCGCCGCTTTCCACCGCAACGGCCTGCACGAAGTCGAGGAAATCGAGGACGCTTACAAGCTGCTGGCCCCGGTGCTCGGGGCCGGGGCGGCCAGCACGGTGTTCGCCATCGCGCTGCTGGCCTCGGGCCAGAATTCGACCCTCACCGGCACCCTGGCCGGGCAGATTGTGATGGAAGGCTTCCTGCATTTGAAGCTGAAACCCTGGCTGCGGCGGCTCATCACGCGCGGCATTGCGGTGGTGCCGGCGCTGGCTATTATTCTGATTTACGGGGATAAATCGGTGAATGACCTGCTTATTTTCAGTCAGGTGATACTGTCGTTTCAGCTCAGTTTTGCGGTGGTGCCGCTGGTGCTATTCACCAGCAGCAAGGCCAAGATGGGCGTGTTTGTGAACTCACCGCTGGTGCGCGTGCTGGCCTGGGCGGTGTCGGCCATCATCATTGTACTGAACGTGTACCTGTTGTGGCAGACGCTGGCGGGTTGACGACGTGGTAGTACGAATTCCGCGCAGCGGTTCGTACTACCACTCTGACGATGTTATAGCCGCGCAAACGACAAAGTGGTAGTATGAACCCCTGCGGGGAATTCATACTACCACACCACCCATCGGCATAAGACTGTGCATTTTTTGGCTCAAGCGCGTATGATAAAATTTCTTCTCCTACTCTTATTATTGCCGAGCTTGCTCATGGCCCAAACGGCCACGCTCACCGGCACGGTGCGCGACGCCCGGCAGCCGGTGCCCTTCGCCAGCGTGGCGGTGCGCGGCACCACTCTCGGCACCACGGCCGACGCCAGCGGCCATTTCGTGCTCCGCGAAGTGCCGCCTGGAACGGTAGTGCTGCAAATCAGCGCCGTAGGGTATTCCACGCTTAGCAAGGAAGTTAATGTGACTGAAAGCCAGACGCTGGAACTGCCGCTGACGCTCACCGCCACTCCCGCCGCCCTGAATGAAGTGGTCGTCACCGGCGTGAGCCGCGCCACCGAAATCCGCCGCAGCCCCGTGCCCATTGCTACGCTCAGCCGCCGCGAAATCAGCCTGAATGCCAACACGAACGTGATTGACGCGGCCGTGCGCGGCATCCCCGGCCTGAGCGCCGTGACGACCGGGCCAAACGTGTCGAAACCATTCATTCGCGGCTTGGGCTACAACCGGGTGCTGACGCTCTACAACGGCCTGCGCCAGGAGGGCCAGCAGTGGGGCGACGAGCACGGCGTGGAAGTGGATGGCTATGATATTGAGCGCGTGGAAGTAGTGAAAGGCCCCGCCAGCCTGCTCTACGGTTCCGACGCCGTGGCCGGCGTGGTAAATCTGCTGCCCGCCCTGCCCAGCGGCCCCGAAGGCCGCGTGGGTGGCGAGGTGCTGAACGAGTACCAGACCAACAACGGCCTCATCGGCAACTCACTGGGTTTGAATTACCAGAAAAACGGCTTCCAAACCAGCTTCCGCGCCAGCCACCGCCTAGCCCACGACTATCGCAACCGCGTGGACGGCCTGGTGTACAATACCGGCTTTAGAGAGCTGACGCTGACCGGTATGGCCGGCGTACGCAAAAGCTGGGGCGAGTCGCACTGGTACCTGACGCTGTACGACAACCAGCAGGAAATTCCCGACGGCAGCCGCGACTCGCTCAGCCGCCGCTTCACCCGGCAGGTGGGGGAGGGTGTGAATGACGACATCAAAAACCGGCCGCTGGTGCAGGATAATGAGCTGAATGACTACGCTATTGCGCCGCTGCATCAGCGCATCCGGCACTACCGCGTGTTCACCAAAACCCGGCTGCTGCTGGGGGGCGGCGAGCTGCATTTGCTGCTGGGCGCCCAGCAGAACAACCGCGAGGAATACAACCACCCCACGGTCCCGGCGCAGGCCGGGTTGGCGCTGCGCCTCAACACGTTTACGTACGACGTGCGCTACCACCTGCCCACCTGGCAGGGCCTGGGAATCAGCCTGGGCAGCAACGGCATGGGCCAGCAAAACCGCCACCAGAACGCCACCGACTTTCCCATTCCCAACTACGATTTGCTCGATGCCGGCGGCTTCATGTTGCTGAAGAAGCCGCTGGGCAAGCTGGAGCTGAGCGGCGGCCTGCGCTACGATACCCGGCTGGTGACGTGGTCAGGTTTTTACGTGGCGCCTAATACTGAAACCGGCTTTGAGGGACAGGCTAGTGCCGGCACAGTGGGGGCTAAGCTGCAGTTTCCCAGTTTTCGCAAGCAGTATAACGGCGTGTCGGCCAGCCTGGGCGGCAGCTACGCAGCTTCGGACAAACTTACCTTTCGGGCCAACCTGGCGCGGGGCTACCGGGCGCCCAACATCCCCGAAATTGGCTCCAACGGCCTCGACCCCGGCGCGCACATCGTGTACCTGGGCAACCGCGAGTTTACCCCCGAATTCAGCTGGCAGCAGGATATGGGCGTGCTGTGGCACTCGGCCACGCTCGACGCCTCGGTGGAAGTGTTTCACAACTACGTGCAGAATTTCATCTACCAGGGCCGCCTGCTGGGGCCCGATGGGCAGCCCGTCGTCATCGTGCCCGGCAACGTGACCTACCAGTTTCAGCAATCGGCGGCCCGGCTCTACGGCTTGGAAGCCAGCCTGAACTGGCGGCCCGCCGCCCTGCCCTGGCTGGCGTTCAACAATAACCTGGCCTTTGTGAACGGTCAGAACGCCGACGCCGCCCGCCAGCGCGAAGAGGGCGACGCCGCCCGCTACCTGCCGCTCATTCCGCCGCTGCGCACCCGGCACGAGCTGCGCGCCACCCTGCCCGCCACCGACGGCCGCCTGCGCGCCACCTACCTGCGCACCACGCTGGATGTCAGCGCCCGGCAGGACCGTTTCTACGCCCTCGACAACACCGAAACGGCCACCGCTGGCTACGCGCTGGTGGGCCTGGGCGCGGGCACCACCTGGACCAGCCGCACCGGACGGCCGGTGGCGCAGCTTTTCGTGCAGGTTGATAATCTATTTGATACGGCATACCAGGCACATCTCAATCGGCTGAAATACTTTGAGTATCACGCAGGCTCGGCCACTGGCCGTTCGGGTATTTACAATCCTGGCCGGAACGTGAGCGTGAAGCTGGTGGTGCCTTTTTAAAACGACAAAGCAGGTAATCCGGCGACAGGCGACGCTGTTGCGTAAAGGCGGCCATGAGCCGATGTTACCTTCTACTGTTGCTGTTCCTGCTGACGCTGTCTGTGGCGCGGGCGCAGGACCAGCCCAAAATCTGCCCCTACGACTCAGCCCATTTCAGCTGGCGCAAGCCGGTGCCGCGCAACTTGTTGCGCGAGCTGCAGCCCGACCGGCCGGGCGTCACCGAAAGCCCGTTTACCGTGGATGCCGGCCACGCGCAGGTGGAAGTGGATGCCTTCCGGCTGAGCAACAGTGGTCGCGGCGAGGAGCAGCGTACCCGCGACTGGCATCTGGGCTACACGATGCTCAAGTTCGGGCTGAGCCGGCGCACGGATATTCAAATGGAATTGCCGCTGTATGATAATAACAAGCAGCGTCCTGCCAGCACCGAGCACTGGCAGGAGCGCCACGCAGGCTTCGGCGATATTGCCTTGCGGGTGAAGCATAATTTCATCGGTGATGACCAGCAGGGGCACTTCGCCATGTCCGTCATCGGCTACGTGCGCCTGCCCACCGGCGGCGCGGTGGGCGAAGGAGGCGCCGAGTATGGCCTGATTCTGCCCGTAGACATTGAGCTCGGCGAGAACTTCAACCTGGAAGCGCAGCTCGAAAGCGACCTGAACTACGACCGGGAGCAGACCCGCCACTACGCCAACCTGCAGCCCTCGATGGCGCTGGAATGGGATTTTGCCAAACACATGGGTTTGCTGACGGAAGGCTTTATGCGTTGGAACTCGCTGGAACGTAGCTGGCAGTCGGGCATGACCGTGGCCCCGTTCGTTAAGATTACGAAGAACTTTGAAGTGGATGCCGGCACCCAGCTGGCCCTCGACCGCCGGAGCGAGCACGAATATTTCGTGGGCTTCACGCTGCGGCGGTAAGGCGGCACGTTGCCCAAAACCGCCGTACCTTTGCCCCGTCATGGTGGCCAATGCCGGAGTAATCCGGCGGCGGCTGAAAAGGGAATCCCGTTCAATTCGGGAGCTGTCCCCGCAACTGTACGCTTCATCACGGAGGGCGCCACGCGGCCACTGTTTCGCTGAGGGTTTTCATGTTCGGAAACCGGAGAAATGGGAAGGCGGCGGCCTCGGCGGAGCAAGCCAGGAGACCTGCCAGGGCACTCACAGGTTCAGCAGCCGCGGAGGACGGCTGGAGAATGAGAGCAGCGGCGCGCCCGGTTGGGTGCGGCGGGTTTCTGTTGTCGGCCTCGGCCCGGTTGCTTGTTAATCAGCTTGCTGAAGAATAAGCGCGGGGTTTTGAACCGAATTTTCTTCGCCGAAAATTTGGTTCGCTTCGTTGTTTTTTACCTCCTTTTGCTGCTGCCCGGGCCCCGGTGCGGCTGGGCGCAGGCGCGCCAACTGCCCGCCGACTCGGTGCGGCTGAGCCGGCGCGTGCAGCGCCTGGGCGAAGTGCGCGTGCGGGCCATCCGCCCGGAGCAGTTTGCCGCCGGCAGCCGGCGCTACGAAGCCGATTCGGCGGGCCTGAGTCAGTTTCGGGGTGGCACTGTGGCCGAGCTGCTGCAGGCCCGCACGCCCTTGTACCTCAAGAGTTACGGGCCGGGTCAGCTGGCCAGTATTACGCTGCGCGGCACTTCGGCCCAGCACACGGCGGTGTTGTGGAATGGGCTGAACATCATGCTGCCCACGCTGGGGCAAAATGACTTTGCCCTGCTGTCCGTGGCCGCCAACACGCGCCTGACGGTGCAGCCCGGCCCGGCCGCCGCGCTCTACGGCAGCGGGGCCATTGGGGGCGCGGTGCTGCTGGGCAGCGAGCCCGACTGGCGCCCGGGGCTGCGCGGCAGTGCGCAGGCCGACGCGGGCAGCTTCGGGCTGCGCGGGAGCAGCCTGCTGCTGAGCGGCGCCAACCCGGCCGTAGCCCTGCGGCTGAGCGCCAGCTACCGGCAGGCGGCCAACAATTACTCCTATACCACGCGCGAATTCACTGGCCTGGTGCGCCATACGCTCGCTTCGGCGGCGCTGCACCACCAGTGGAGCCTGGCGCCCGAAGTGGCCTGGCGGCTGGGTGCGGCCGGGCAGCTCACGGCCACGGCCTGGCTTACCGATACGGACCGCGACATTCAGCCGGCCGTGGGCAGCGCCGACCGCCACGCCCGGCAGCGCGACCAAAGCCGCCGCTTCGTGCTGGTCTACCGGCACCAGGCGGCGCGGGCGCAGTGGCTGGTGCGCGGCGCCTGGTTCGAAGACGTGCTGAACTACCGCGACGACGGCCTGCTGAGCAACTCCCGCGTGCGCACCACGCAGGCGCAGACCGAATACACGGCCGCGCTGGGCCAGCGCGGCACCCTGCGCCTGGGGGCCGAAGCCCAGCACTTTGTGGCCGAGCTGCTCGAATACAACGGCCGAAAAACCGAAAACCGGGCCGCCGCCTTCGCGTTATTCCGCTTCGATGCCAGCCCGCGCCTGCACCTCAGCGCCAATCTGCGGCAGGCGTTTGTGCTTCGGGCGCAGCCATTTATGCCCACCCTGGGGCTGGAGTGGAACGTACTAACTACCACCGATTCCCTCATTCGCCCATTCACCCATTCGCTCATTGCCAAGGCCAGTGCCGCCCGCAGCTACCGGGCGCCTTCGCTGAATGAGCGCTACTGGCAGCCGGGCGGCAACCCCGACCTGCGCCCCGAAACCGGCCTGGGCTACGAGGCCGGCCTGCACTACCGCCGCCGCTGGGGCCGCCGCCTCGACTGGCAGGCCGAGCTGACCGGCTACCGCCAGCTGGTGGACGACTGGGTGCAGTGGGCGCCCGGCCCGGACGGCCTCTGGCGCCCGCGCAACCTGCGCCAGGTACTCACGCAGGGCCTCGAAGCCAGCAGCGGCGGCACCTGGCGCCGGGGCCGGCACCGCCTGGGCGCCCGCTTGGCCTACGCCTACACCTGGGCCCGCACCCACCACGCCACCGCCGCCGACCCCGTGCCGGCCGGGCTGCCGCTGCCCTACGTGCCCACCCACGCCTGTAACGCCAGCCTCGACTACGGCTGGCGGCGCTGGCAGGCGGCCGTCAACGCCGGCTTCACCAGCTTCCGCTACGTCGATGCCGGGGCGCGGGACTTCCTGCCCGGCTACGGGCTGCTGGGCGGCAGCCTGGGCTACGCACTGCCGCTGCCGGGCCAGCTGCGGGCGCAGCTGCTGGCCCAGGCTACCAACCTGCTCAATACCGCCTACGACAGCTACGAGGGTCGCCCGGCCCCGCCTAGGGCGCTGCAGCTCAGCCTGCGGCTCGACTGGCGCTAAACGACTTGCCATTTTTTCAATCCTCCACTTTTACTCCGCAACTCATGCGTGTTTCTAAGTTCTGGGCAGCCCCGCTGCTCTCCCTGCTAGCCCTGACCAGCTGCGACCCCGACGACGACCAGCCGGTAAACCCCCAGCCCGAAACCACCAGCGTATTCGTCATCAACGAGGGCAATATCACCCGCTCCAACGGCTCGATAAGCCTGTATAACAAGACGACCGGCGCGCTAACGCCCGACCTGTTTGCCAGCGTGAACAACCGGCCGCTGGGCGACGTGGTGCAGAGCATGACCGTGAGCAACGGCCGCGGCTACATCGTGGTCAACAACTCGAACAAGATTGAAGTCGTGAGCCTGCCCGGCTTCCAGTCGGTGGGCGTGGTGCGGGGGGCGCTCCGCAGCCCGCGCTATTTTCTGCCCGTGAGCGCCACCCGGGGCTACGTCACGCAGTGGGGGAATTTCCGGGGTTTGCGGGCCGATGTTAAGGTAATCGACCTCAATACTTTTGCCGTAGTCGACAGCATTCCCACCGGCCCGCTGCCGGAGCGTCTGGTGCTGGCCGGCGGCAAAGTATACGTGGCCAACTCGGGCAGCAATACCCTCACCGTCATCGACCCCGCTACCAACCGCGTGAGCAGTACCCTGACCGTGGGCGATGCGCCCAACAGCCTGGCCACCGACAAAAACGGCCTGCTGTGGGTGCTGTGCGGCGGCACTGTGGCCTACACCCCTACCTACGACGTGGACTACGCCGCCACCACAGCCGGCAAGCTGGTAAGCGTGAATGCGGCGGCTGCCACCGTGGCTGGCACCCGCACCTTCGCCACCAACCGCCGCCAGCCCACCGACCTGCAAATCAACGGCGCCGGCGACCAGCTGTACTTCCGGGCAGCTGATGCGCTGACGTACACCGGCCCGGTGTTCCGCCTGGGCATCGCCGAAACCGCGCTGCCTGTGCTCACGGCGCCTTTCATTCGCCGGTCGTTCTACGGCCTCGGCGTGGATAAGCGCACCGGCCACATTTATGGCGGCACCGGCACATTCCTGGGCACCGACAAGATGATTCGCTACGAGAGCACCGGCACGGCCATCGACTCGGCCGCCGTAGGCGCGGGTCCGAATGGCTTTGTGTTCTACTAATAATCAAGCGTTTTTCTGCTAAAAACAATAAGCCCCGGCCGTCTGACGGCCGGGGCTTATTTTGTGGCTTAAGAATACGCCTGCTACTGCACTACGATGCGCCGCGTCAGTTGTTGGCCGTCGGCATAGCGGGCGCGAAGCAGATACAGGCCGGCGGGCAGGCCGGTCAGGTCGAGCGTAGGTTCGGCGCTATGGGCGATGGCGCGTGCCGGGCGCCCCAGGGCGTCGAGAAGCTCGATGCGGCGTAGCGCGGCGGGCTGCGGCAGACGCAGATACAGACGGTCGTGGGCGGGCAGTGGCCAGGCTTCGAGCAGCCGCGCGGCAGCAGCTGGCTGAATGGTGAGGCTACGGGCCATTACCAGACGGGTGAGGCCATAGCTGGGCTGCCCACCCGCCCGCGAAAACCGCCCTACCACCAGGGTTCCGGTGGAGTCGGTAAGTAGATGCTGAACGCGGGCGTTGTTGATATAACTCATGTAGCCGGGGCGCATACCTATCGGCGGGAAGTAAATGCTGTCGGGAGTGTCAATCAGGCGGCCCGCAATGCGGTTATCGTTAGTGCCAGTAGCCGCGTAGCTCTGCAGTGGCGCATGGGGCTGCATCCAGACGGATAACTCCCCGGCCGCCAAGAAGCTGCCATCGGCCAGCGGCGCAATGCTGGTAAGGGCCGAGGAGCGAAACGGATTGGCGATTGACGACCCCAGCGAGGCATAAAGCGTCGAATCGACAGCACCGGTGGCCGACAAGCGTAGCACGTCGCTGTACCGGCCGTTGGCCCTGACGGTGCCCGCCAGCAGGTAGCCCCCGTTGGGCAGGCGCCGCAGGTCGTTGGCGTGCGAGGCTATGAATTGCGGGCTCGTAAAAGTCGGGTCGGGTTGGCCGGTGGGCAGCAGCCGACCCACTTGCACTTCGCCATTGCTGAAATATGTCTGGTTAATAGCGAGGTAAGTAATGCGGCCGTCAGGCTCCAGCAGCAGGCGCTGCACCAGCGCCGCCGGCCCCAGCGGCGACGGCTGAAAGGCAGGGTCGCGGCGGCCATCGGGCAGCAGGCGCACCAGGGCCTGCGGGCCGCCCAGCACGATGCGCCCATCGGCCTGAATGGCCAGCGCCCGGCAATCGTGCCGGCCCAGCCCGCCGCTGGTATCGGGCACAAACGAGGCATCCGGCTGACCCGTAGGCAGCAAGCGCTGTAGGGGCGGCGCCGCCCCAGGCCAGGCCACCAGCACCCGGCCATCGGCCTGCACGGCCAGGGCGCTGGGCAAGCCCACGCTGCCGGTCGGTGCCCCGCCGCCTGCAAACGACGAATCGACCCGGCCATTGGGCCACAGCCGGGCAACGTACCGGGTGGCAAAACCATCGACGGTCAGAAAATTGCCCGCCACCAGGTAGCGGCCATCGGCCTGCCGGGCCAGCAGCGTCACGCCCGGATTCAGCGTATCGCGCTGGAAGTGGGCGTTATGAAATGTGGGGTCGCGCTGCTGCGCCACGGCGGCAATGCCGGACCCCGCCAGCAGGCCCAGCAGGAGTAGGAGTTTGGACATAGCCGGTTTTTTAGGCAGATAGAAAGAAAATCAGCCGACAAAAAACATGCCGTAACGCTGGCAAGCAGCTTGGTAGCTTGGTCGGAATGCCAACGGCCGGTTGAGGCATGGGAGCCATGCCTCAACCGGCCGTTGAGCGAAAGCGAGATAAGCCGTCGGGCTTTAGTCAGCGATGCCGTCCTTGTTGCGGTCCACGGCTTTGCCGGCTTCCTTGAGCAGGTCTTTGCCGGTGGGGCGGTGGGTGGTATCGGCCTGCAGGCCGGCCGTGACGGAGTCGCCGCCGGCGGTGCCGCCTACTTCGTGGGTGAGGGGCCGCTCCTTATCGTGGCCGGTTTCGACGTTGGTATCGCCGGGCTTGGTGCCCGAGCTGCAGGCGCTGAGCGCCGCGGCGCAGATGCAGGCCGCAGCCAGCGGACGGAGGAAGGATTTCAGAAGCATGAAAGAAAGTATGGGGGGTGAAGGGTAAGCAACGGCGCAAGGTAGAAAAATAACGGCGTCCTGTGCAAACGTATCCGCCGCGGGCGGGTTGGGAGAGGGGCAGGACCAGCGGCTGGCAGTGGCAGCTACCAAGGTAGCTGCGGCCAGCTGGCCCGGGGGCGGCCAATAGCTAATAATGAGCCAGCTACTAGGTGGTTGCGGCATCTAAATGCCAAAGTTCTGTACGCCCTGCCGCTGGTTATTCCGAAATTTCCGTTATTTTCACTTCCCCGATTTCATTTCCCATGCCTCAACCCCTGCTTCGCCGCCTCGAAAAACGCCTCGCCGCCTGGCGCTGGCAGCGGGCGGCCGTGCTGGCGGGCGTGAGTTTGGGGCTGGCGCTGCTGCTGGTGGTGTACTTGTTTGGCGGCGACCGGTTTTTTGGTCGACTTTTTTCAGCCTTCTTCGTATTCTTCTGGCTGCTGGCACTGGCCTACTACGCCATCATCCCGTTTGTGACCTGGGCCAGCAGCGCCTGGTTTGGCCGCGGCTGGCAGACGGCGGCTGCGCCAACGTCGGCCAGTCCGCGCCGGACGACCCCGGCTCCGGCCCGACACTCAAATTCACCGGCTGCCTCCCGGCGGCCCGAACCTAAACGATAACGACCTTGAAGACGAATCTGCTGCATATCAAAAACATGGTGTGCCCCCGCTGCGTGGAGGCCGTACAAAACCTGTTGGAGCGCGCCGGCTACCGCGCCAAGGCCGTGACCCTGGGCGTGGCCGAGCTCGAAGACGCCACCCCCGCCGACCCCGAGCAGGTGGCCCCGCTGCTGCACGCCGCCGGCTTCGAGCTGCTGCTGGGCCGCGCCGAGCAGCTGACGGAGCAAATCAAGACCGTGCTGGCCGAATACCTGGAGCACCTGCGCACGGCGCGCGCCCCGCTCACGGCCTCGGCCTTCCTCACCGACCGGTTTGCCGCCACCTATTCGCACCTGAGCAAGGTGTTTTCGCGCACCGCGCACCTCACCATCGAGAAATACCTCATCCGTCTCAAGATTGAGCGCGTGAAGGAGATGCTGAGCTACGGTGAGCTGACCCTTAACCAGATTGCCGACCAGATGCGCTATAGCTCGGGCCAGCACCTGAGCAACCAGTTCCGGCAGGTGACGGGCTATTCGGTGAGCGAGTTCCGCCAGCTGATGCTGCCCAAGCGCCTGAGCCTCGACGCGCTGGCGTAAGCGCCGCGTTTATCTGAATAAAGAACAAGCGCCGGGCCCGCCAAGCCCGGCGCTTTTTTATGCCCCGACCCTACTTCTTTCTCTTCCTGTTACCCCTGCCTATGGCTCTCGCCGCTTATTTATCCGAATACAAGGTCAACGTTAAAAACGAAATCCTGGCGGGGCTGACGACGGCGCTGGCGCTGGTGCCCGAGGTGGTGGCGTTTGCGCTGCTGGCGCACATCAGCCCACTGGTGGGCATTGGGTCGGCGTTTGTGATTTGCCTGGTGACGGCCGTACTGGGAGGGCGGCCGGGCATGATATCGGGGGCGGCGGGCTCGGTGGCGGTGGTGATTGTGAGCCTGGTGGTGCAGCAGGGCGTGGAGTATCTGTTTGTGGCGGTGGTGCTGATGGGGCTTATTCAGATAGGTATCGGGGTGCTACGGTGGGGGAAGTTTATCCGGCTGGTGCCGCAGCCGGTAGTGTTTGGGTTTGTGAACGGGCTGGCCATTATCATCTTTATGGCGCAGCTGGAGCAGTTTAAGGTGCGGGAGGCTGGGGGAGGAGGGGAGCACTGGCTGACGGGGCCGGCCCTGTGGCTGATGCTGGGGCTGGTGGCGCTGACGATGCTCATTACTTACCTGGTGCCGCGGGTGACGAAGGCGGTGCCGGGCTCGCTGGTGGCCATTGCGGTGGTGTCGGCGCTGGTGATTGGGGGCGGGCTGGAGACCAAAGCGGTGGGCGACATTGCTTCGATTGCGGGCGGGCTGCCGGTGCCGCACCTGCCGCAGGTGCCGCTGAGCTGGCACACGCTGGCGGTGGTGGCGCCCTACGCGGCCATTATGGCGCTGGTGGGGCTGACGGAAAGCCTGCTGACGCTGACCGTGGTGGATGAGATAACCGACACCCGGGGGCAGGGCAACCGCGACTGCGTGGCCCAGGGCCTGGCCAACGTGGCCTCGGGGCTGACGGGCGGCATGGGCGGCTGCGCCATGATTGGCCAGACGATGGTGAACCTGGAGGCGCGGGGCCGGGGGCGGCTGTCGGGCGTGGTGGCGGCGGGGGCGCTGGCGGCCTTTGTGGTGGTGGGCTCGGGGCTGATTGAGCGGCTGCCGCTGGCGGCGCTGGTGGGCGTCATGTTCACGGTGGTCATTGCCACGTTTGAGTGGGCCAGCTTGCGCATCCTGCGCCGGATGCCGGCTACTGATGTGCTGGTGATGGCGCTGGTAACGCTGGTGACGGCCATCTCGCAGAACCTGGCGCTGGCGGTGCTGCTGGGCGTGGTGGTGTCGGCGCTGGCCTTTGCCTGGGAGAATGCCAAGCGCATCCGGGCGCGGCAGCATGTGGATGCGGCGGGGGTGAAGCACTACGCCATCTACGGGCCGCTGTTCTTTGGCTCGGTGCAGGCGTTTAGCGACAAGTTTGACGTGGCGCGGGACCCGGCGGAGGTCGTTATCGACTTCGGGGACAGCCGGGTGGCGGATATGTCGGCCATTGAGGCGCTACACAAGCTGACGGCGCGCTACCAGCGGGCGGGCAAGACGCTGCACCTGCGCCACCTCAGCCCCGACTGCCGGAAGCTGCTGGCCAACGCCGGAGCCATTATCGACGTGAATGTGCTGGAGGACCCGCTGTATGTGGTGGGGGAGTAGGGCGGCCCGGTGCCGAATTGTGTAGGGCGGCGGCGGGAATGTTGCGGCCCGGCGGGCCAACCCGGCGGCGGCAAACTGCGTGTTTAGGGCAGTTCCCGTTATCCGCCTTGTAATGTCCCGATTGTTAACTGCCCTGGCCGCGCTGCTGCCACTGGCCGCCGCTGCCCAACATCATCCGGCCGCCCCGCCAGCCACCCATCCTCCCGGCCACCAGATGCCGGCCGATACCACCCACGCCGGCCACCAGCACACGCCCGGCATGGACATGAGCGGCGCCATGCCGGCCGACAGCTCCCACGCCGGCATGCACCATATGGGCATGGGCAACATGAGCCACGCCTACTCGCGCCGGCTGCCCATGAGCCGCAACGGCTCGGGCACCGCCTGGAACCCCGACCAGACCCCGATGTACATGTGGATGCAGCACAAGGGGCCGTGGATGCTGATGCACCACGGCAGTGCCTTCCTGCGCTATACCAACCAGAACTTCACCAACGGCGACGCCCGGGGCCGGGCCAACCGGGTGGATGGCCCCAACTGGCTGATGACGATGGCCCAGCGCACCATCGGCCAGCGCGGGCTGCTGAACCTGACCCTGATGGTGAGCCTCGACCCGCTGACCGAAACGGCCGGCGGCTACCCCCTGTTGTTTCAGACCGGGGAGTCGTACAAAGGGCGGCCCCTCATCGACAAGCAGCATCCGCACGACCTGTTTTCGGGGCTGAGCGTGGGCTACACGCACGCCGTGAGCGACGACGTGGACGTGACGGCATACTTCGGCTACCCCGGCGAGCCGGCCATCGGGCCGGTGGCGTTCATGCACCGCATCTCGGCGATGCCTAACCCGGACGCGCCGCTGAGCCACCACTGGACGGATGCCACGCACATCACCTTCGGGGTGGCCACGCTGGGCGTGCGGTATCGGCAGTTCAGGCTGGAGGGCAGTAACTTCACCGGGCGCGAGCCTGATGAGCACCGCTACGGCTTCGACCGGGTGCGGGCCGACTCCTGGGCGGGGCGGCTGAGCTGGAACCCCACCAGCACCCTGGCCCTGCAGGTGAGCCACGCCTTTATCAAGAGCCCCGAGGACCTGCACCCCGATGACAACGTGCGCCGCACGACGGCCAGCGTGCTGCACAGCCGCAGCTGGGGCGAGCGGCACTACCTATCCTCGGCGCTGGTGTGGGGCATGAACGAGGGGCACGGGCCCCGCCCGGCCCATGCCTTCCTAGCCGAAACCAACCTTACCCTGGGCCGGCCCACGTTCTACGGGCGCTACGAGCTGGTGCAGAAAGACAGCGAGGAGCTGGACTTCTACAGCATCGGCCCTACCGACCAGCTGCTGGCGGGCGTCTACAATATCAACGCCCTGACGCTGGGGGCCAGCTACCGCCTGGCCAGCCTGGGCGGCGCCCGGGGCCCCGAGCTGCACGTGGGCGGACAGCTGACGGGCTACCTCATCCCCGAGGAGCTGCAGGGCTTCCACTATAGCATGAGCTCCGTGGGGCCGGGCTACGGCAAGTTCCCGCTGTCGGCCTCGGTGTATGTGCGCGTGAATGCGCCGTGGATGAAGCCGATGTCGATGTAGCGCGAACTTTGCAGTTCGCGTCCCCGCGCCGTCAGAACAAACGCAAACGGCGCGGGGACGCGAACTACAAAGTTCGCGCTACAACGCCCGCCGCTGGCAGCTCTACCACCACCAGAAAGCCCGGGGCGGCCTTCTCGTACTGTACGGTGCCGCCCACGGCCTGGGCCCGGGCCTGCATGTTGCGCAAGCCGTGGCCGCCGGCGCGGGCGCTGCCATCGTGCCCCTGGCCATCATCAGCCACGGTGAGGTGCAGGCCGGTGGGGGAGGCGTCGAGGCGAATGGTGACGCGGGTGGCGCGGGCGTGCTTCACCACGTTGTGCAGGGCTTCCTTATAGATAAGGTAGAGACTCTGCAGCGTTTCGGGCGCGAGCGGGGCGGCGGTGGCGGCGGGGCTGACCTCGAAATCGACCTCCAGGCCTAGGGGGTAGAGCACCTCGTGGGCATGGTCGCGCATGCGGTCGAGCAGCGCGGGGAGGGTTTGCTGGGTTTGGTGGAGGCCCCAGACGACGTCGCTCATCTGCTGGGTGGCCTGGCGGGCGGTGGTGGTGAGCTGGTCGAGGCGGGCCAGCAGCTGGGCGGGGCTGCCGGGCACCTCGCGCAGCAGGGAGCTCTGCATGCTGATTTGGGTAAGCAGGTTGCCTACGTCGTCGTGCAGGTCGGCGGCCAGGCGC
This sequence comes from Hymenobacter aranciens, assembly GCF_030580865.1. Classification (GTDB taxonomy): domain Bacteria; phylum Bacteroidota; class Bacteroidia; order Cytophagales; family Hymenobacteraceae; genus Hymenobacter; species Hymenobacter aranciens. The sequence continues at coordinate 564,446 of NZ_JAUQSY010000001.1, forward strand.
TGGCGCAGGGCCTGGGCGGCGGCGGCGCGGGCGGCGGCCTGCCGGCGGCGGTATTGCCAGAAGGCGCCGCCAGCCAGCAGCAGCAATAGCCCGGCAATGCCCACGGTGCCGGCCAGCTGCTGGCGGGCCTGCAGGCGCTCCAGCTCCTGCTGCTGCTGGCGCAGGCGGGTCTGCTGTTGCAGCAGGTCGAGCTGGGTTTGGGTGCGCGAGCGGGCGGCGCGGGCCTGGGCGGCGGCCAGCTGGCGGTTGGCAGCTTCGCCGCTGAGGGTGTCGGCGTAGGCGCTGGCTAGCAGCTGGTGCTGGTAGGCAGTGTGGCCCTGGCCCAGCTGGTCGCTGATGCCGGCCAGCAGCTGGGCGGCGTCGCGGGCCTGGGGGCGCAGGTGGGCGGGGCGGGCAGCGGCCAGGGCCCGGGCCGCGTAGGGGCGGGCACTATCGGGGCGGGCGGGCAGCCAGTTGCGGGCCAGCAGCAGGTTGGCCTGGGCCAGCTGCTCGGGGGTGGCGGTGGGCTGCAGCAGGTGCAGCAGGCGGTGGGTGGCGCGGCGGGCCGCCAGGGGCTGGCCTAGGCGCTGCTGCATCTCGGCCAGGTTGAGCTCCAGGGGCAGCTGGCCCCGGGCGGTGGTGACGGGCTGGTAGGCGGCGTGGGCCTGGGTGTAGGCGCGGTGGGCGGCGGCCCACTGGCCCTGGCGGCGCTCGACGTCGCCGAGCACCAGGTACACCGAGCCGCGCGTGAAGGCATCGGGGGCGGCGGGCAGCAGCCGCAGGGCAGCCGCGATATGGGCGCGGGCCTCCGGGTATTCGCCCAGGCCGGCCGCGATGCGGGCCGCCTGCAGCAGCTGCAGCAACTCGGGGCGGCGGCTGGGCAGGGTGCGGGTGAGGGTGAGGCCATCGAGGCTGGGGCCGAGGGCGGCGGCGTAGTTGCCCTGCTCGCTGTAGCTGCGCGAGAGGTTGAACAGGGCCCGCGACTCGGTGAGGGGGTTGCGAAGGCGCCGGGCCCAGCGCAGGGCCTGCCGGCTGTGGTAGATGGCCGAGTCGTACTGGTTGTGGGCGCGGGCATTATAGCCCACGTTGAAGTGCGCCTCTACCAGCCCCCGCGCGTAGCCCAGGCGCCGGGCCAGCGCCAGCGCCTGCCAGGCCAGGGGCTGGGCCTGGGCGGGGTCGCTGAGGCGCAGGGCAAAGGCCAGGGTGTTGAGGCGCAGCACCCGCAGGGTATCAGGGCGGGGTTGGGTGGCGAGTAGCTGGGTCAGGCTGTCGCGCACCACCGCCAGGCGGGCCAATGACAGCGCCGGGCCCTGGGGGCCCTGGGCCCGGCTGGCTGCACTGCCCAGCAGCAGACCGGCGGCTACCACCCACCGGCGCAGGTGGCCTGGCAGCCAGCCGGCAGCCGGCCCGCGTGCCCGTGACTTTTGCGTACGTCTTCTCTGCATAGGTGTCGCTAACTCCATTCGACGCACGGAGGTTTGCGGCGGCGGGGTTTCTCTTACGGCAACCTAGGGCGCACCGCCAGCCCGGTGGGGCGCCGCGCCAGCGGCGTTTATGCATCAGATGCGCGGGTATTCGAAGAGGTATCAATCCCACGGACAGTAAAAGGACGTATCTTTCTCTTGAAACAATAACTAACCCAGGTTGTGGAGTAGCCGCAAAGCGGCGATATGTTGGTAGCATTGCAGTTGATTTAGCTAACAGAGCCGCAAAGCGGCGGCACTCTTGCCTGCCGGAAGTGCCGCCGCTTTGCGGCTCTGGCTAGTGTAGGCTGCTCTTGACTACCAACGTGCCGCCGCTTTGCGGCTACTCCGCAGCTTAGGGTAGTTACCCCTCCTTCACCTGTGCCCTATCCTTACTTTCCCTGGCGTAGCGCCAGGGTGCTGCCCACCACCGCCCGCCTGCTGCTGGGCCTGGCCCTGGCTGCCAGCACCCTGCCGGCCCAGGCCCAGGCCCAAACCCCCGCCGATACCCTCCACCGCCAGGCCCTGACGGGGGTGGAGGTGACGGCCACTCGCCCAACCGCCGAACGCCCCAAAGGGCCGCAACAGCGCCAGGTCATCAGCCGCCGGGAGCTGGAACTGACCCCGGCCCAGGAGCCCACCGATGTGCTGAAGAAGCATACCGCCGTGGACGTGGTGCAGTTTCCCAGCCTGCTGGCCGGCGTGGGCATCCGGGGGTTCCGGCCGCAGACGAGCGGGCTGAACCAGCGCACCCTGCTGCTGGTGGACGGCCGCCCCGCCGGCACGGCCAACCTGGCCACCCTCGACCTGAACAGCGCCGAGCAGGTGGAGGTGCTAAAGGGCCCGGCCTCGGCCCTGTATGGCCCCCAGGCCATGGGCGGCGTGGTGAACGTGCACACCCGCCAGTCGCGCGGACCGGTGCGTACCTCCCTCACGGCCGGCTACGGCAGCTTCCGGAGCTACCGCTTCGGGGCCACTTCGGGCGGCAATATTACCAAGAGGCTGGACTTTGACCTGTCGCTCGGCTACTTCCGCCGGGCCCAGGACTACACGCTGGGTAACGGCGGCGTGTTCCGCCGCTGGCTCGATGGCGGCCACGCCACCCTCACCTACGCCGACGGCAGCACCGCCCGCACCGACGATGCCCGCGCCGACGGTCAGCGCCGGGTCTTCACCCAGCTGGGCTACTACACCGGCGCCCTGCGCCTGGGCTACCAGTTGAGCGACAACTGGCGGGTAGATGTGCGCGGCGAGCAGTTCGCGGCCCACGACGTGCAGTCGCCCGCCGACATTGCCACCGGCAACCTGAGCGGCTCTACCAAGCGCATCGACCGCCGGGGCCTGGACCTGAGCGCTACCGGTAGCTACGCCCGCCACCAGCTGCTGGTGCGCGGCTACGCTTCCCGCGAAAGCAATGCCAACAACACCCTGTTCAACAGCAGCAGCGCGCCCATCACACCCTACCGCTCGCTGGAGAACCCGCTGCGGTGGCGCGGCCTGCAGCTGCGCGATGTTATCAAGCTGGGCCGGCAGGCCCTGACGGTGGGCGCGAGCTACAACGAAGCCCGCAGCACCTCGCAGCGCTTCACTGCCGCCGGGGCCAACCTCGCCCCGCTCAGCCCCAACTACGAGCTGCGCACCACCGCCGTCTACGCTCAGAGCCAGCTGAATATGTGGGCCGACCGGGTGGTGCTCACGCCCGGGGCCCGCGTCGATGTCATTACCTACCGCATGCTTGCCACCGAGCTGCTCAACACGTTCACGCCGGGCCAGCACACCTATCCCTTTTTCAGCCCCAGCCTGGGCGCGCAGGCCGAGCTGCTGACCGGCCTGCGGGCGCACGCCACCCTCGGGCGGGGCTTCATCACCCCCGATGCCGCCCACATCGCGGGCTTTACCCAGGTGCTGAGTGCCACCGGCACGCCCCGCACCACGGCCCTGGTGCAGGGCAACCCCGCCCTGCGCAACGAAACCAGCCTGAGCTGGGACGCTGGCCTGCGCTTCGACCGCCCCGCCGCCGGCTTCGCGGCCGACCTTACCTACTTCGCCACCCGGGTGCGCCACCGCATCACCACCCGCACCACCAACCCGGTGGGCGAAACCACCCCCGAGGGCCTGCTGGTGCGCTCCCGCACCACCTACCTCAATGCCGACGACAGCCGCATCCAGGGCCTGGAGGCCGAGGCCAGCTACGACTTTGGCGCGCTGGCCGGGCACCGCTACGTGCTACAGGCCTTCATCGGGGGCACCCGCAACTTCCGGTTCGCCGACGTGGTGAACAATGCCGACGGCACGCAGTCCACGCGCCCGGTGTTCAACGTGGCCCGGCTCAGCGGCAACTACGGCGTGGCCTTCGACAGCCGCCACGGCCTGCGCGCCCGCCTGGCGGGCCACTACGCAGGCCCCCGCGCCGACAACGACTTTACCGACACCCGCGCCCCACAGGTGGACTACCCGGCCTACCTGACCCTCGACTTCGCGGCCGCCTACACCCTGGCCACGCGCCACACCCTCACGCTGCAGGTGGCCAACCTCACCGACGAGAACTACTACGAGAAGCGCGGCTTCAACCTACCCGGCCGCAGCTGGACGGGCGGCTACGCCATTGCCTTCTGAGGGCCGCACCGGCGGCACCTCCACTACGGCCCATCAGGCCCCCACGGCCGCGGGCAGGGTGGCTACCACCGCGAAGCCCGGGCCCGCCTCCTCATACGCCACGATGCCGCCCACGGCCTGGGCCCGGGTCTGCATGTTGCGCAGACCATTGCCGCCGAGGCGGGCGGTACCGTCGTGGCCTTGGCCATTGTCGCGCACCAAGAGGCGCAGGCCGGCGGCCGAATGGTCCAGCCGTACCGTGACGCGGGTGGCGCGGGCGTGCTTCACCACGTTGTGCAGGGCTTCCTTATAGATAAGGTAGAGGCTTTGCAGGGCTTCGGGCGCGAGCGGGGCGGCGGTGGCGGCGGGGCTGGCCTCGAAGTCAATCTCGATGCCCAGGGGGTAGAGCACCTCGTGGGCGTGGTCGCTCATGCGCTCCAGCAGCTCGGGCAGGGTTTGCTGGGTTTGGTGCAGGCCCCAGACGACGTCGCTCATCTGCTGGGTGGCCTGGCGGGCGGTGGTGGTGAGCTGGTCGAGGCGGGCCAGCAGCTGGGCGGGGCTGCCGGGCACCTCGCGTAGCAGGGAGCTCTGCATGCTGATTTGGGTGAGCAGGTTGCCTACGTCGTCGTGCAGGTCGGCGGCCAGGCGCTGGCGCAGGGCGGTGGCGGCGGCGGCGCGGGCGGTGGCCTGCCGGCGGCGGTAGCGGGCAAAGAGCACGCCGGCCCCAGCCAGCAGTAGCACGACTAGCACGCCCAGTCCGGCCCGCTCCTGACGGGTGCGCAGGCGGGCCAACTCGGCGGCCTGGGCTTGCAAGCGCGCCTGCTGGGTCTGCAGCTGGGTGCGCTGGGTGAGGGCCTGCACCTGCTGGGTGGTGGCGGCCAAGTGGGCGGTTTGTTGCTGGGCTGCCAGCTGCTGGCGCAGGCGCTCCTGGGTTTGGCGGGCAGCGCGGCGGCCCAAGGTGTCGCGGTAAGTGGCTTCGCGCTGCCCGGCCTGCAGGCGCAGGGCCGTTGCCTGCAAGCTGGCGAGGCGGCGGCTCTGTTCCAGCTCCTGGATGCGGGCCTGCTTGCCGGCTACGTCGTAGCGGGTTTGGGCATCGGTGAGGGCCTGGGCCTGCCCGGCGTTGCGCAAGTCCTCATGCAGGGCATTGTAGCTGGCAAGCGTGTCGAAAGCGGCTGCCCGGCCCAGGCGATGCATGACAACAGCCAGGTTGCCGAGGGCATTTTCCAGCTGACTGGTCTGCTTGCTGCGGTAGCCGAGGCGCACGGCTTCCTGGGCGGTACGCTCGGCGGCGGGCAAGTCGCCCAAAACGCTATAGGTCTGGGTAAGGGTGCTCAGCATGGCCAGCTCCAGATAGGTGTCGGGCAGGCGGCGGGCCAGGGCCAGGGCCTCTTGCGTCAGCACCAGGGACGAGTCGGGGTGCCCGGCACGGGCTTGGGCAGCACTCACGCCACTCAGGGCAACAATGCGCTGGCGGTCGAAGCGGCCATCCGGGGTTTGGGTGAGGGCCAGCAGGCGGCGATTGGTGCGCTCGGCTTCCGCAAAGCGGTTGAGCATCTCATACATGTTGGCCGTGTTGGTCAACGTGCGCAACTCGCCATCCAGCGAGCGGGGCGTGAGCTGCTGGTAAAGGTCGTGGGCCTGCTCATAATAGGCCACGGCCTGGGCATAGTGGGCTTGCTGGCTGGCCACGGCCCCCAGCCCCTCCAGGCACCTGGCTACCTGCTGCTGGCTATGCAGGGCGGTGTAGATGCGCAGGGCGGCCTGGTAATGCGTGTAGGCAGCCAGCAGGTGACCGCTCGGCACTTCTATCTTGCCTAGTAGCAGCTCGGCCAGGGCAATGCCGCGCAGGTAGTGCAGGCGTTGCGCCAAGGCCAGGGCTTGCTGGGCCTGCGAGCGGCCAGCGGCCAGGTCGGTACGGCGCAGCAGGTCGGCCAGCTGCCCGCGGTATTGCACCTGCAGCGTATCAGGCAAGTGGGGCTGGCGTAGCCGGGCCCATAAGGTATCGGCCGGCATCGTATTGGCCGGCTGCTGGGCCCGGGCCCCCAGTGGCAGCCAGGTCAGCAGCCACCATGCGCCGGTTATCAGTAGCTGACGGTTGTTTGTGCGCTGAAAAAGCATAAGTAGAAAGCCGAACTATGGGCCTGACACGCAAAATGCCCACCCCGGCCGAGGTGGGCATTGAGCAAATGTACGCCCCGCCCCCCGCTACTGGCAATAAGCTGCCAAATTCTGTCGTAGCTGGCGCTACCCAAGCAGGCACGCAGCGGCCCAGGTGTCGGCAAAGATGGCAGGCCATCAGCAAGCCGCTGGCATATGCCTTCTTTCATGCCGGTATACGTCATCCATGATGCCCGCACATGCGGCCTTACCTGCCGGCATCTATACCAGCTCATGCCGGCACAGGTGCCCGCACCTGCTGGCACATGCTCCTGCTTCTGCCGGCAGTAGCCGGCTGGCAGCCGGCAGTTTACAGGCCGCCGCTACTACATGTAAACTATTTTACACTTAAAAAGTCAAAAATGCCAGTGTTCCAGTAGGATATTTCGTTTCAACTTTTATATTTGCCCCCACTTAAGCCTTTTAACACACGCATTTGACTTCACTTTTACCTCTTTTCAATCATGGCCGAACAACCCGCCAAAGTAGCCCTGGGGCTAAATAGCCTTAATCCCAGTAGTATCATCAGCCTGAATGCCACGATTGTGAGCAGCATGACCGGCAACAAACTGTTTACAACTCCCGCCGTGCCGCTGGCCGACATGAGCACCGACGCTCAGGACTACCAGACCGAAGAAAATGAAATCAACGCCGCCGAAGCGCAGCTAAAAGCCCGCCGCACAGCCAACAAAGGACGGCTGAAGAAGGTCGAAAAAAACATGACCCAGCAGGCCAACTACGTCAATGGTATCGCGCAGGGCAGCCGGAGCATCATCGAATCGGCCGGCATGCCGGCTTCGTCGGAGGCGCAGGCCAAGGGCAAGCTGCCCGTGGTGACGGGCCTGCAGCTCAGCCCCGGCGGGGCTAGGGGCCAGGTAGACGCCAAGTGGGGTGCGGTGAGCAAAAAGAAAGGTAGCCGCGACGGATACATGGTGTACTTCGGGCCATCGCCTACCAACATGACCGGCAAAGAGTTTGCCCACGGCTCCAGCTTCACCATTAAAGACCAACCGAGCGGCCAGGACCTGTGGGTGTGCGTGCAGGTGCTGGGCAAAGAATCGGGCGACTGCTGCAATCCCATGTCGCAGATGGTGCCGTAGGGCCTGCTTCTGGCCGCTGATAGTAAGCAAAACGCTGGCAGGAAGAACCCCAACGGGGTTCCAGAGCCTAGCCCAGGGTTGGCGACACCAGTCGCCTACCCTGGGTATTGGCAGCCAGATAGCAGCCAGAACCCCAACGGGGTTCCGCAATCACCCGAACGATTGGCGGAACCCCGTTGGGGTTCTGTCATTCAAGCGTTGACCGGACCCAGGGTAGGCTTCGCCAACCCTGGGCCAGACTCCGGAACCCCTTCGGGGTTCGGAGCTGATGCGATGGCTGCTACTAAATGCAAACACCCGTGTATGCAAAAACGCCCCCGACCGCAATGGCCGGGGGCGTTTCCCTTTTAGCAGAAGCGAGGTTGGTTAGTTCAGCACCACGCGGCGGGTGAGAGTGTGCCCGCCCACCGTGAGGCGCAGGGCGTACACGCCGGCCGGTAGGCCGGTGAGTGTGAGCGTGGTTTCGGTCGTGGGCAGAGCCACGGTACGCACCACCTGGCCCACGCTGTTGTAGAGCACGCCGGTGGCCGCCTCGCCCGCCGGGCGCAGCACCGTGAGGGTGCCGTGCGTGGGGTTGGGGTAAGCCAGCACCTGGGCCTCCAGGGCGGCGGCGGTAGCCAGCGGAGCGGCGGCCGGCGTCAGGTTCAGCCAGAAGCGGCCGGGCGCGGTGGTGGTAGCCGAGGTGAAGGTGTAGGCCGCGCCGGCCACCAGCAGCGTGCGGGTGCCGGTGAGGTTGTCCACCAGCTCGGCGCGGGTGCCGGTCAGGTTGGCTAACGTGGCGGCCGTGAGGGTGTAGGTGCCGGCAGCGGGCAGGCCCACCTGCAGCGGCACAGCGCCGGCTAGGGTGGGGCGGCCGTCGATGGCCAGGGCCTCGCCGGTAGCTGTGAGGCTGGCCAGGTTGAGGCCGCTGGGGTTGGCCAGCTTCACGGCGTCGTACTGGGCCTCCACCGCCGGTGCGGCGGCCGGGTTGGCATACAGGGTGAGGGCATCGGTGCCGGCTGCGCCGGCCAGGGCCAGCGTCAGGGTGGGCAGGGTGCTGGTCGAGCGGCCAAAGGCCGGCTGGGCATCGAAGGTCGTCACGCGGTTGTCATTGGTGAAGCGCACCGTGCCGGGCGTGCCGGGGGTAGTGGTGCGCACGAAGAAGCCGCTACCGGCCGGGACGATGGGCGAGTTACCGCCGGGCATATTAGCCAGGTACGTGCGGTAGGTGCCGGTGTAGGGGCCACTGCTCTGGAACACGTACAGCGCGCCGTCCATGTTCTGCAGGTTGGCGGCGGCCGTCGTGCCGATGCTCATCGTGCTCCAGTCGAGGGGGGCCGGGTAGGGGTTGCCCAGCAGGTGCCAGCCATCGGCGGGGCCGGTGCGCAGCAGGTTGCCCACGGCCAGCGGCCCGCTAAAGGCCGTGCCGGTGAAGTCGACCAGGGCCGCGCCGGGGGCCTGCACGGCGTAGCCCTTGCCCACGGGCATGGCTTCGCCGCTGAGGGCGGCCTGCCAGCCTTTGTTGAAGGTGTCGTAGTTGCTCACGGTGGTGGCAATGCGGTTCTGCTCGTAGCCAAACACCGTGGGGAAGGGCGTCACGGTGCCCGGCGTGGCCGACGAGTTGTAAGCCGCCGCGCCGCCAAAGTCGGGGGCGTAGCCGGCTGTGGCCAGGGTGTTCACCGTCTCGCTCATCATGGGCGAGGCGTAGTGGCGGTAGCCGTTGGCGGCGGTGTTCGTTTCGATGTGGCGCTGCAGCGTGGCCGTGGTACCCAGCACCCGGCCGGTGCCGGCGTTCACCACCAGGGCGGTGCCGTTGGCATCCGAGCGCAGGGTCAGGGGCTGGCCGCCCAGGTCGAGGTTGCTGGCGCCGGCCAGCGTCAGCACCTGCGTCACGGCCAGTGGCTGGCTCAGGGTCAGGGGCTGGGCGTCGAGGCTGGTCAGGTTGCGCACGGTAGTGGGCAGGCCGTCGCCGGTCTGCTGCGGGTCGCCGCCGGTCGTATATACATAGGATGCCTCCGGGGAGAAGCTCCGCAGGCCCGTCATCTGCACGGCCCCCACGGGGTCGCTCTGAGTGATGCCCTGCAGGCTGCACACCACGAGCGTAGCCCCGGCGGCCAGGGTGAAGCTGCCCGACCCGGTCAGGGGCTGACAGTTGGGATAGGTATCGAGCGTACCACTCACGTTCAGGGCGGTGTTCACCACCACGGCCCCGCCCAGCTGGGCATAGCCGCTGCTGGCCACGGTGATGGTGCCGTAGGTGCCGTCCGCGATGCTGTAGGGCGCGGCGGCCGTGCTGTTGGTGTTGTCCACGGTCAGGTCGGGCACGGTCACGGTGAAGAGGATACCATTGCTGGTGCCGCCGTTTGTGGTCACGGTGACAGGGCCGGTGCTGGCCCCGGCGGGCACGGTCACGGTCAGGCTGCTGCCGCTGCCGCCATACAGAAAGCCGGTAGTGACGGTGTTGTTGCTGCTGCCGCCAAAGGTCACGGCCACGACATTAGTCAGGTCGCTGCCGGTCAGGGTCACACTGCTGCCCACCGGGCCGCTGCCGGGGGTGATGCCGGTAAGCACCGGCACCGGGCAAGCCGTCAGCACCACCGCATTAGAGGCCGCCGAGGTTTCGCCATTCAGGCTGGCCGTGGCGGTGTAGCTGCCGGGTGTGCTGGTCACGAGCGGGTTGGTGGTGGTGTTACCGGGCGAGAAGGTGAAGCTGGCCCCGCTCACCGGGGTGGCCGTGGCGTTGAGGCTGCCGGTGGCCGTGAGGCGCACGAGGTTGTTCTGGCCCGCCGTGCCGTTGTAGCTGTTAAAGTAGCCGCCCGCCAGCACCTTGCCGTCGGCCTGCACCGCCACGCTCAACACGCCGCCGCTGAAGCCAGTGCCGGTGGCAAAGCCCGCATCAATAGTGCCGTTGGCGTTGAGGCGCACGAGGTAGTTCTGGCCCGCCGTGCCGTTGTAGGCAGTGAAGTAACCGCCCACCAGCACCTTGCCGTCGGCCTGCACCGCCACGCTGCTCACGCTGTAGTCGAAGCCCGTGCCGGTGGCAAAGCTGGCATCAAGGGTGCCGTCGGCGTTGAGGCGCACGAGATACTTGGTCGCCGTGCCGTTGTAGCTGCTGAAAGACCCGCCCACCAGCACCTTGCCGTCGGCCTGCACCGCCAAGCTGTTCACGCCGCTTTCGAAGCCCGGGTCGATGGGAAAGCCCGTGCCGGTGGCAAAGCTGGCATCCAAGGTGCCGTCGGCGTTGAGGCGCACGAGGGAGCTCTTGCCCGCCGTGCCGTTGTAGCTGTTGAAGTAGCCGCCCACCAGCACCTTGCCGTCGGCCTGCACCGCCACGCTCAACACGATGCTGTTGAAGCCCGTGCCGGTGGCAAAGCTGGCATCCAAGGTGCCGTCGGCGTTGAGGCGTACAAGGCTGTTGGCCGTCGTGCCGTTGTAGGTGGTGAAGTCGCCGCCTGCCAGCACCTTGCCATCGGCCTGCACCGCCACGCTCCGCACGGTGCTGTTGAAGCCCGTGCCGGTGGCGAAGCTGGCATCCAAGGTGCCGTCGGCGTTGAGGCGCACGAGGCGGTTGGCCGTCGTGCCGTTGTAGGTGGTGAAGTCGCCGCCCGCCAGCACCTTGCCGTCGGCCTGCACCGCCACGCTGTACACGTAGTCGCTAAAGCCCGTGCCGGTGGCGAAGCTGGCATCCAAGGTGCCGTCGGCGTTGAGGCGCACGAGATTATTCTGGCCCGCCGTGCCGTTGTAGCTGCTGAAGCTGCCGCCCGCCAGCACCTTGCCGTCGGCCTGCACCGCCACGCTGTACAAGTAGTCGCTAAAGCCCGTGCCGGTGGCAAAGGCCGGGCTGGCGGCCGTGGCCGTCAGCGTCCGGGGCTGACACACGTCCAGCGGCCCGGCCGGGCTGAGGGTCGCCACCAGGCCCCCCGGCCGGGGCGTGTAGGTAAAGCTGGCGCTGCTCGTGGCCGTGCCGCCCACGTTGTTGGTGAGCGTGAGCACGCCCGTGCTGCTCGTTACCGGCACCCGCACCGTGAGGCTGGTGGCCGACTGGCTCACGAAGCCCGTCGTCAGGCTGCCCGTGCCGAAGCGCACCCCCGTCACCAGGTCGAGCTGGCTGCCCGTGATGGTCACGCTCGTGCCCGCCGGGCCGGTCTTGGGGTTGAAGTCGGTGATGGTGGGCACAGGGCAAGCCGTAAGCACCACCGCGTTGGAGGCCACCGAGGTTTCGCCGTTGAGGCTGGCCGTGGCGGTGTAGCTGCCCGCCGTGCTGGTCATGAGCGGGTTGGTGGTGGTGCCACCGGGGCTGAAGGTGAAGCTGGCCCCGCTCACCGGGGTGGCCGCGCTGTTCAGGCTGCCGTCGGCGTTGAGGCGCACGAGATTATTCTGGCCCGTCGTGCCGTTGTAGCGGGTGAAGGTTCCGCCCACCAGCGCTTTGCCGTCGGCCTGCACCGCCACGCCCCGCACTTGGCTGCTGCCGCCGAAGCCCGTGCCGGTGGCAAAGCCAGTATCGCGGCTGCCGTCGGCGTTGAGGCGGGCGAGGTAATTGGCCGTTGTGCCGTTGTAGCTCGTGAAGATGCCGCCCGCCAGCACCTTGCCGTCGGCCTGCACCGCCACGCTAAGCACGTTGTCGTTAAAGCCCGTGCCGGTGGCGAAGCCCGCATCGCGGCTGCCGTCGGTGTTGAGGCGCACGAGGCGGTTCTGGCTCGCCGTGCCGTTGTAGCTGGTGAAGTAGCCGCCCGCCAGCACCTTGCCGTCGGCCTGCACCGCCACGCTAAACACGATGTCATCGAAGCCCGTGCCGGTGGCGAAGCTGGCATCTAGGGTGCCGTCGGCGTTGAGGCGCACGAGGCGGCTGGCCGCCGTGCCGTTGTAGCTCGTGAACTGACCGCCCACCAGCACCTTGCCGTCGGCCTGCACCGCCACGCTAAACACGGTGCTGCTGAAGCCCGTGCCGGTGGCAAAGCTGGCATCACGGCTGCCGTCGGCGTTGAGGCGCACGAGGAAGGGGGTCGCCGTGCCGTTGTAGCTCGTGAAGCCGCCGCCCACCAGCACCTTGCCGTCGGCCTGCACCGCCACGCTCCGCACTTGGCTGCTGAAGCCCGTGCCGGTGGCAAAGCTGGCATCGCGGCTGCCGTCGGCGTTGAGACGAATCAGGTTGCTGGCCCCCGTGCCGTTGTAGCTGTTGAAGACCCCGCCCGCCAGCACCTTGCCGTCGGCCTGCACCGCCACGCTAAACACGGTGCTGCCGCCGAAGCCCGTGCCGGTGGCGAAGCTGGCATCTAGGGTGCCGTCGGCGTTGAGGCGCACGAGGCGGCTGGCCGCCGTGCCGTTGTAGCTCGTGAAGCTGCCGACCGCCAGCACCTTGCCGTCGGCCTGCACCGCCACGCTGTTCACGGTGCTGTTAAAGCCCGTGCCGGTGGCAAAGGCCGGGCTGACGGCGCTGGCCGTGAGCGTACGGGGCTGGCACACGTCCAGCGGCCCGGCCGGGCTGAGGGTCGCCACCAGGCCCCCCGGCCGGGGCGTGTAGGTAAAGCTGGCGCTGCTCGTGGCCGTGCCGCCCACGTTGTTGGTGAGCGTGAGCACGCCCGTGCTGCTCGTTACCGGCACCCGCACCGTGAGGCTGGTGGCCGACTGGCTCACGAAGCCCGTCGTCAGGCTGCCCGTGCCGAAGCGCACCCCCGTCACCAGGTCGAGCTGGTTGCCGGTGATGGTGACGAGGGTGCCCGCCGGCCCGCTGGCCGGCGCAAAGCTGCTGACCCCGAACGGCGCGGCCGTCACGGTGAAGGGCAGGCCGTTGCTGAGGCCCGAGCTGTTCCTGGCGGTTACCGTGTACGCCCCGAGGCTCAAGCCAGCGGGCACCACCACGCCCGTGACGCTCGTGCTGCCAGCGATGTAGGTGTTGGCCGCGTTGGTGGCCGTGCCGCCGCCGCTGGTAAAAGTCACCGACGTAACGGCGTCCAGGTTGCTGCCGGTCAGGGTCAGCGAAGCGCCTGTGGGGCCGCTGGTCGGGTTGATGGCGGTCAGCGTAGGCGGTGCCGCCGCTGGGCGCAGCAGGTGGGCCGGACCGCTGGCCCCGGCCAGCAGCGGCAGCAGCGCCAGCCACAGGGCGGCCAGCCAGATGCGCATGGGCGGGACCACTACGGCCCCGCTCCTGAAGGAGATGTTTTGCATAAAGCAGACTAAATAAGGTCGGTGAGGTAACGGCGGCCCGCCACCTGACCAGGGTAGCACACCGTAAGCGGGTAAGCGAAGGAGAGAGAAGGGCCGGGGGCCGTCAGGTAGCGCGGGGTCGGCCGGGGGGAGTGCCCCCCGGCGGGGTTCTGGTTCGGCTTATTCCACCACCAGGCGCAGCACCTGGCGGCCGGCGCGCACCACGTACACGCCCGCCGGCTGCCCGGCCGGCAGCGCCAGCGTGGCGGTGCCGGCGGCATCGGCCGTGGCAGTAGCCACCGGGCGGCCCAGCGCATCCAGCACCGTCACCACCGTGCCGGGGGCCGCGCCCGTGAGGGTCGTCGCGCCGGTAGTGGCCGGGTTAGGGAACATGCGCAGGCCGGTGGCCGCGCCCGGGCGGGCCACTGCCCGCACCGGGGAGTAGCTGAACGTACCATCGGCATCTACCAGGCGCAGGCGGTAGTAGAGGGTGGATTGGTGGACTGGTGGGTTTGGGTCCGGCAGCTCGTAGGTGCGGGCGCTGCTGCTGCGGCCGGCAGCGGCCACCGTGCCGATGCGCCCGAAGTGCCGGCCGTCGGTGCTGCGCTCCACCTCAAAGCGGGCGCTGTTGCGCTCCGAGGCCGTGGCCCAGGCCAGGCGCACGGCGGCGGGGCCGGCGGCCGTGGCCGTGAAGGCCATCAGCTCCACGGGCAGCGGGCTGGGGCCGGTGTGGGCGAAGAACCCCGAGAAGCCCGTCACCGGGAAGCGCACCTCCCAGCGGGCGGCGCTGGCATTGTAGGCCACCGCCGGGGCAGTGATGAACACCGTGGCCGGGCCGGAGCCCGCCCAGCCGGTGTAGCTGCCCGGTGTGCCGGTGGCGCTGCGGCCGTGCTTCTGGGTGATGCGCAGGTTGGCCGCGTAGCCTTCGGGGTCGGCAGCCGAGAGGGGCAGTGCCGGGTAGCTGCCCCGCGCGGCGTTGTAGTCGTCGAAGTCGGCCTGGGTGAAGTAGAGCGTAACCTCGGCGGTGGCGGTGGCCGCATTGGCCACCGGGGCAATGTCGTAGAAGCGGCGCACGTAGGGCTGGCGGTTGAAGGTGGGCGCGGCGGCCAGCACCTGCACCGTGGCCACGGTGCTGCCGCGCAGGGTGTAGGGCAGGGTGGCATCGAGCAGTAGCAGCTGGCTCTGGCAGTCGGTGTAGGGCAGGGGGGCGGCGGTCTGCGTCCCGCTCACGGTGGTGGTGGCGGCCGGGATGGCGTTGGCCGGGGCGGTGCCGCCCGTGGCCTCATAAGCGCCCAGGTCCATGAGCCCCTTGCGGGGGTTGCCCAGCAGGTCGGTAGCCGGGGTGCTGCCGGTGCCCTTGTCCACGGCAAAGCTGGCGCAGTCCAGGCGCAGGCCGTCGTCGGCGGTGGCCCAGGTGTTGTCGGGGCCGTCGGGGTCGGCGGGGTCCACGTAGCCGGGGGCGGAGGTGTAGCAGCTGCTGAGGGCGGCGTTGGCCACCGTGAGGGCGGGGGTGGTGCCGGCCGCGTCGCGCACAATGCAGTTGCTGACGGTGAGGGCAACGGTGGTGCCGGCCTTGTACAGCTCTTCGCGGTTGGGGTTGGCGGCGTTGCTGGGGGTGGTGTTCTGGTAAAGAATGCAGTTGGTGAGGGTGCCGCCGCCGCCGGCAGCATAATATAAGCCGCCGCCCAAGCCAGTGGTTAGGGTGGCCGTGTTGCCGCTGAAGGTGCAGCTGCTTACCGTCACGCTGCTGGTGTTGTACATAGCGCCGCCACTAAAAGCAGCATTGCCGCTGAAAACACAGTTGCTCACGGTCACGACAGCCGCGGCAAGGTTGTTGGTGAGCATGCCGCCCCCAACACCGCTGCTGCTAAATGTAGAGCTGCCAACCGCCGCATTGTTGCTGAAGGTACAGTTGGTCACGGTCAGACCAGTGAAGCGGCTGGTGGTCATGCCCCCACCCGAGGGGGCGGTGTTGCCGCTGAACAGGCAGTTGCTCACCACTGCGGTACCGCTGTTGGCATTACACATCCCGCCACCGCCGTTGCCGTTGCCGGTCACCGTATTGCCACTAAAGGTGCAGTCGGTCACGGTCACATTGCTGTTTGTGTTGAACATGCCAGCACCAGCGGCGCCGGTATTGACGGCCGTATTGCCGCTGAAGGCACAGTTGCGCACCACCGGGTTGCTGCCGGTAGTGTTGCTCATTCCGCCACCGCTATAAGCAGTGTTGCCGCTGAAAGTGCAGTTGCTCACCGTAGGGCTGCTGCTGCTATTGTTCATGCCGCCGCCGTGGACATTCGTAACCATCACTGCCGCCCCGGAGGTCGGCTGCACACTAGGGCTTGCTCCGCTTAGCGCCTGCCCCCCTCGCACCGTAAAGCCATCTACCAAGCAGGCACTGCTGCGGCCAATGGTCAGCAGCACATGCTTTGCATCGGTCGTACCGGGTAAGTCGCCGGACAGGATGGTGAGGTTGGTGGCCGGGCTGCGCTGGCTGGCGGCAGTTTCGGTGCCCGCAAAGCCGCCGTAGAGCTTGATGTCCGTGTTAATAAGGTAAACCGTCCGGTCTGGGGCGCTTGTACTCGGGGCAGTGCCGGGCGGTACCAGGGTGGGCAGGTAGGTGCCGGCCTTCACCCACACCTCGTCGCCGGCGGCGGTGGCCAGGTTGATAGCCTCCTGCACATCCTTCTTGGCCGTGGCCCAGCTGCGGCCGTTGCCGGTGTTGTCGGCCCGGCCCGCATCCACGTAGTACACGGTGGCGTGGGCGCCCAGGCCCCATAGCAGCAGGGCCAGCAGCAGCGTCAGGCGCGGCAGCTTCAGGAGGTAAGCGTTAGTCATAGAGCGGGTGGTAACCGGGCCGACGGCAGGGTTCAATCGGCCCTGCAAAGCACGGCCCCTCCGCTACACGGCGCTATGACAGGAATCTGTCATATTGCAGCCGTCGGCCCCGCCGCCCAGGCGCAGCAAAAAGCCCTCCGCCGGGTGGCGGAGGGCTATTGTCAAAGGGCAAGGCCGGCTTACTTCTGCGCCTGGGCGCCCTCGCCCAGCAGGCGGGCCATCTGGGCCTGCAGGGTGAGCAGGCTGGCGTGGTCGGCGGCGCTGCCGGCTTGCAGGGCGGCGTTCTGGGTCTTGAGGGCCTCAATCTGCTGCTGCTGCTCCTTCAGGGCTTCGATGAGGACGGGCGTAAGCTGGGCGTAGTTGACGGCCTTGTAGCCCTGCGCGTCGGTGGCGACTAGTTCGGGGTAGACCTTCTCCAACTCCTGCGCCAGCACACCGACCTGCGCGGCCCCGGCCAGGCCGCCGCGCTGCACCCCAAGCGCGTTCCAGTGGTAGCGCACGCCGCGCAGGGCCAGCACCGAGGCCAGCGCCCCGCGCAGGGGCTGCACATCGGTCTTGAGGCGGGCATCGGATGTCTGGTTGAGGGTAGTGCATTGGAGTCCCCCGCCTACCTTCAACAGGTAGGTAGGGGCCGTCGCCGTGCCCCCGTAGGTGACGGACAGCGACCCGCCGCTGCTGATGAGGCGGGTAGTGAAGTCCACGTCGTTGGTTTCAGCAAAGTCGATGTAGGGGGTGGTGGTGGTGGTGCCCGTGCCGCTGCCGCGCAGCTCCAGGTTGGGGGGGCCGCCCGCCACCCCGTTCAGCACCGCGCCAGCCCCGCCATTGGCCCCCACCCCACTGTTGCCGGTGGTGACGTGCAGGCCGCCAATGGGGGCAATGGTGCCAATGCCCACGCGGTTGGCCTGGTCGAGGTAAAGCTGGGGCAGGGTGCCGGTGCTGCCATCGTAGGGCAGGGCCGCGCCGGAGCTGCCCCACAGGCCCATGCCGAAGCTGCCGCCAGGGGTTTGCACCACGCCAAGGCCATAGAAGTTCTGACCATTAGTGTTTTCGTAAAGGGCGATGCGCTCGCTGGCTGAGTTGGTGGTGCCCGCGTTGCCCAACGACAGGCGCGACACCGGGGCCGTGGTGCCGATGCCCACGTTGCCGCTGCTGTTCCACGTCAGGGCCGTGGTGCGCGTGCCGCCCTGGTTGGTGCCCAGTACCCCGCCGGCGTAGCCATAGAGCACGGGACCGTTGACGCTCTGCCCGTTCCAGAGCCGGCCGCCCGGGCCATAGAAGCCCAGGCCATGGTTGGTGTCGCGCAACAGGTAGTCGTTGTTCAGGGAAATGAGTACGTTGCCGTTGACTTCCAGCGCCTGGCCAGGGGCGCTGGTGCCGATGCCCACGTTGCCACTACTGGTAATGCTCAGGCGGTTGGTCGACAAGGTATAGAAGTCCAGCCCGTACTGGTTGCCGCCGCTGCTGCGCTTGCTGCCGATGCCCTCGCCGCTGCTGCTACCGCCAAAGCGCAGGGCATTGGCCGCAGTGCCGGTGTTGCCGTTGGCCGCGTCCACGAATACGCTGGCGCTCACGTTGACACTGCCCGCCACATCCAGCCGCTGGCTGGGGGCGCTGGTACCGATGCCCACGTTGGCCCCGTTGCCCAGCACCACGGTGTTGCTGGTGGTCAGGCTCACGTTGGCCCCCAGGGCGGTAGCATTGGTGAGGGTGCCGCTGCCGCTGGCCGGGCCGCTGTTGTAGCCCAGGGCTGTGTTGCTGCTGCCCGTGGTGTTGTACTGGCCGCTCCGGTAGCCGCCAAACACGTTGTTGCTGCCGGTGGTGGTGCTGTAGCCGCTGAGCACGCCACTGAACTGGTTGAAGCTGCCGGTGTTGTTGTAGCCGGCCGAGTCGCCGAGCATGATGTTGTTGCTGCCCGTAGCGTTATTATAAGCGGCCGACACGCCCAGGGCCACGTTGCTGTGGCCGGTGGTGTTGGCTGCCCCGCTCAGGTGACCATTGAACACGTTGCTGCTACCCGTGGTATTGTAGTAGCCGCTCTGGTAGCCGCTGAACACGTTGCGGCTGCCCGTGGTATTGCTGCGGCCGCTGGCACTGCCGCTAAAGGTATTCTCGGTGCCGGTGGTGTTGCCGAAGCCGGCGGCGTAGCCGTTGAACACGTTGTTGTTGCCGGTGGTGTTGCTGTAGCCGCTGCTGTAGCCGATGAACTGGTTCTGGCCGGCCGTCGTGTTGCTGTAGCCGCTGCCCGAGCCCAGGAAGATGTTCTGGTTGCCCGTGGTGTTGAGGAAGCCACTGTATGAACCCAGAAACACGTTGTCGGTGCCGGTGTCATTAGACTGGCCGCTGCTGGTGCCGCCAAACACGTTAAAGCTGCCGGTGCTGTTGGCCGCGCCGCTGTTAGCGCCGGTAAACACGTTGTAGTTGCCCGTACTGTTGCCGGAGCCACTCCGATAGCCGGTGAACACGTTGTCATGGCCATCGGTGTTGCCCAAGCCGCTGTAGGCGCCACCGAACACGTTTTTAATACCGGTAGTATTAGCACTCCCGCTGGAGTATCCGGTAAATAAGTTGTCGCTGCCGGTGGTCGTAAGCTGGCCACTGTGGTAGCCCACGAAGGCGTTGCGCGTGCCGGTGGTATTGGACTCCCCGGTGTTTTGGCCCACAAACGTGTTGGCACTGCCCGTGGTGTTGCTGTAGCCGCTGTAGAGGCCCTCGAAGAAGTTGTTGTTGCCGGTCGTGTTGCTGTAGCCCGCCATGTTCCCGCTAAACAGGTTCTGGTTGCCCGTGGTGTTGCTGAAGCCGCTCTGGTAGCCGCTGAACTGGTTGTAGGTGCCGCTCGTATTGGCTTGCCCGCTCTGGTAGCCCACAAACTGGTTCTGCGCGGCCGCATTCACGCGGCCCGCCTGGTAGCCGATGCTGATGCTGTTGCCGGTGGTGCCCTGGCCCAGGTTCAGGCCGCCGTCGGCCCGAATGCCCACGCCCACGCCCGCAATGCTGGCCCCGCTGCCGGTGAGGGCCTGGCCTTGCAGGTTCAGGGTTTGGGTGGCGGTGTGGTTGCCCAGGTTGTCGGCGAGCGCGGCGGGCAGCGTCACGGTGGTGCCGCCGGCACCGGTCAGGGTCAGGCTCTGCCCGCTGATGGTCAGGGCGCGGTTGGCGCTGGCCTGGGTAGTGCCATCGGGAAATTGGAAGCCCCCGCTGGTGCTGTAGATGGTGCCGGCCACTTCCAGCTTCTGGGTGGGGGCGGCGGTGCCGATGCCCACGCTGGCGTTGTTGCCCAGGATGACGGTGTTGCTGGTGGTCAGGCTCACGTTGGCCCCCAGGGCGGTGGCGTTGGTCAGGTTGCCGCTGCCGCTGGCCGGGCCGCTGTCGGCACCCAGGGCCGTGTTGTTGCTGCCCGTCGTGTTGAAGTAGCCGCTCTGGTTGCCGCTGAACAGGTTGTTGCTGCCTGTCGTGTTGCTTAGGCCGCTGTTGGTACCGCTGAACTGGTTGTAGTTGCCGGTGGTGTTGTTGTAGCCGCTAGAGAAGCCGTTAAACAGGTTGTTGTTGCCCGTCGTGTTGCTGCGGCCGCTTGTGACGCCGCTGAACTGGTTGTTGAAGCCCGTGGTGTTGCTGTAGCCGCTCTGGTTGCCGCTGAACACGTTGTTGCTGCCCGTCGTGTTGTTCTGGCCGCTCTGGTAGCCGCTGAACTGGTTGTTGTTGCCCGTCGTGTTGTTGAAGCCGCTGGAGGAGCCGCTGAACAGGTTGTAGCTGCCCGTCGTGTTGTTCTGGCCGCTGTAGGAGCCGCTGAACACGTTGTTGCTGCCCGTCGTGTTGCTGTAGCCGCTCACGTAGCCGCTGAACAGGTTGGAACTGCCTGTGTTCACGCGGCCCGCCAGGTAGCCGAGGGAGATGCTGTTGCCCGCCGTGTTCTGGCCGAGGTTCAGGCCGCCATCGGCCCGGATGCCCACCCCCACCACCGTGCCCAGGTCAGCCCCGGTGCCGGTCAGGGCGGTGGTCACGATGGCGTTGGTGGTGCGGGTGGTGCCGGCCACGTCCAGCGTCTGGGTGGGGGCCGCGCTGCCGCCGATGCCCACCTTGCCCGTGCCGGAGAAGGTCAGGTTCTGGCTGTTGAGGGGCACGTCGGTGGCGGCGCTCAGGGCCGTGCCACCCAGTTTTACGTTGCCGCTGGCCACGGTCAGGCCGTTGTTGGCCGTCACGGTGGCGTTGGTGCCGTTGGTGCCATTCGTGCCGTTGGTGCCCGCCGGGCCTTGCAGACCGGTGGGGCCAGCTACGCCCTGTGGGCCGGTGGCGCCCGCAGGGCCTTGTGCGCCGGTAGCACCGGTGCTGCCCGTGGCCCCCGTAGTGCCCTGCGGGCCCTGTGGCCCGGTAGCGCCGGCCGGGCCGGTGAGGGTGGCCGTGGCCTGGGTGGTGCCGTCGGGGAAGGTGAGCACGCTGCCGGTGCCGGTGAACTTGATGCCGCCAGCCACTTCCAGCTTCTGGCTGGGGGCGGCGGTGCCGATGCCCACGTTGGCATTGTTGCCGAGGATGACGGTGTTGCTGGTGGTCAGGGCCACGTTGGCCCCGAGGGCGGTGGCGTTGGTGAGGGCCCCGCTGCCATTGGCCGGGCCGCTGTTGGCACCCAGGGCCGTGTTGTTGCTGCCGGTGGTGTTATACTGGCCGCTGCTGAGGCCGCTGAACACGTTATTGTCGCCCGTCTGGTTACCGTAGCCACTGAAGCGCCCGTCAAACACGTTGCCGCTGCCCCCCGTGTTCAGGGCCCCGCTGTAAAAGCCGGCAAACACGTTGTTGCCACCCGTCTGGTTGTTCAGGCCGCTGTAGGTACCGCTGAACACGTTGCTATAACCCGTCGTGTTGCTGTAGCCGCTGGCGTAGCCGCTGAACACGTTGTTAATGCCCGTTGTGTTGTTGTAGCCACTCTGGTAGCCGCTAAACTGGTTGTAGTTGCCCGTGTTCACGCGCCCGGCCTGGTAGCCGAGGTAAAGGCCGTTGCCGGTCGTGTTCTGGCCCAGGTTCAGGCCCCCGTCGGCCCGAATGCCCACGCCCACGCCGCTGATGCTGCTGCCGGTGCCGGTCAGGGCGTTGCCTTGCAGGTTCAGGGCTTGGGTGGCGGTGTGGTTGCCCAGGTTGTCGGCCCCACTGGGCAGGGCCACGGTGTTGCCCCCGCTGCCGCTGATGGTCAGGTTCTGGCCGCTCACGCTCAGCGTCTGGGCCGGGGCGGTGGTAGCGGCCGTGGTCTGGGTGGTGCCGTCGGGGAAAGTCAGCCCCTGTCCGGCCGTGCTTATCCTAATGCTGCCGCCGGTCACGTCCAGCTTGGCGCCGGGCGTGCTGGTGCCCGCCGTGCCGATGCCCACGTTGCCGCCGGGGGCCACGTAGAGGCTGCTGGTGGCCGCGCCGGTGGTGTAGTTCACCGCAAACTCCACGTCGATGCCCGTGCCGGGAGTGCCACCGAAGTAAAACGAGCCCCCCGCGTACACGTCGGTCGAGTAGTAGCGCAGGCTCTGGGGCGCGGTTAGGGTGATGGTATAGGTGCCGGCGGCCAAGGCCAGCGGCGTGGGCAGGGGTACCGTGCTCGGCACGTCATTCACGAAGCTAATCGGAGCCGGCCCGTAGAGCAGCGTACCGCCGTTGCCCGCGCCCTGGTAGATGGCAAAGGTGGTACTGTAGGTGGCACGCGAGCGTAGCCGCACGCTGGTCACGCTGCCGCCCCCGGCGGGCATCGTAAACGACTGCCCGGCAAAGGGAAAGCTGGTGTTGCTGGCATCGGCGGCGGCGGGCGTGCCCAGCGTGTTGCTGGTGGTGCCATTACTCACCCGGAAGTCGCCGCTGGTTTCCAGCGTGGCCCCCGGCAGGGCCGTGCCGATGCCCACGTTGCCGCCGGTCAGGCTGAAGTTGTTGCCACTTTGCAGGATGGTGGTGGGCGTGGTGAGGCTGCCGCCCAGGGTCAGGTTCTGCCCGGTCTTGGTGAGGCCGTTGCTGGCCGTCACGGCGGCCCCGGCGGCCGTAGCCACCTGCTGCCAACTCGGGGCGGCCGGCGTGCCGGCGTTATAATAGAAGCCGGCCGGGGCCCCGGTCTGAAACACAATCAGCCCCGTGGCCGGGCTGGCAATGGCCGTGGCACTGGCCACGCGGGGCAGCAGGGCGCCCTTGGTGCTGCTTACAATGTCGAGCGCCGCCGAGGCATCGGGGGCCGTGGTGCCGATGCCCACGCCGGGCGTCTGGGCCTGGGCCCGGTGCAGGAAGGTGCCTGGCAGCAGCAGGGCCAGCAGCAGCGCCAGGCGCGGCAGTTTCGAGGAAAGGTAATTATGGTGCATACAGCGAGGAGGTAACCGTGCCAACGGCAGTGTTCAATCGGCACTGCAAAGCACGGCCCTGCTGCTACACGGCGGTATGACAGGAATCTGTCATATTTCAGCCGTCGTCCCCGCCGCTCAGGCGCAGCAAAAAGCCCTCCGCCGGGTGGCGGAGGGCTTTTTGCCAAAGGGGGCAGCCGGGCTACTTCCGAGCCTGGGCGCCCTCGCCCAGCAGGCGGGCCATCTGGGCCTGCAGGGTGAGCAGGCTGGCGTGGTCGGCGGCGCTGCCGGCTTGCAGGGCGGCGTTCTGCTTTTCCAGCAGCTCTACTTTGCGGGCCAGCTCCTGGGTGGCGCTCACGTTGAGCATGCTCAGGGCCTCGTAGTCTACTGAGCGCACATCGGCGTGCTCCAGGCCGAAGACGAATACCTTGGTGCCGGCCAGGGCCGTAGCCCGGCGCAGCACCAGGGTGCGGGCCCCGGCGGCGGCCGGGCGGGCCAGGGCGGCCAGCACTTCGCCGGTGTCGCCCACCAGCTTGAGGCGCTGGCCGACGGCGGCGGCCACGGGCAGGCCGGCGGTGGGTAGGGTGAGGGTTACCAGCGAGTCGCCGGGCAGGGCCTGCACGGTGGTGGCCAAGGCGTAGATGTCAGGCAGGAAGCCCGTTTGCTGCTGCACGGCCTGGGGGAAGACAGCCTCCACCTCCTGGGCAATGACCTTCTTAAAGGCCCGGTTGCCGAACTGCACCCGGTCGCGCATGGTGTAGTCGGTAATGCGCAGGCGGTTCAGCAGGGCCAGGTCGGCCGTGCGGTCGCTCAGGCCCACCACCGTTTTGAGGCGACGGTCGCTCACAGCGTTAAACTCCGACGACAGAATGCGGCCGGTGGCGCGGATGCTGATGCCCACCCCGTTGGCGCCGATGCTGCCGCTGCCCGTTTGGCCGCTGGGGTTGAGGTAGCCGAAGCTGTAGGCGCCCGTGGTGGCCGTGGTTTGCACATCGAGTGGGAAGGAGGGGCCGGTGGTGCCGATGCCCACCTTGCCGGCGTCGTCCACCACCATGCGCCAGGCCCCCCCATTAAAGACGCCTATCTTCGTGGCATCAAACTGGCCCACGAACTGCGTGGTGGCGCTGTTGAGCCACACGCCGCCCTGGTTGGTGCCGTCGCCGGTTTGCAGGCGGCCATTTACGCGCAGGTTCACGGCGTTGCCGCCGCTGCCCACCACGTCGAGCCGGGTACCGGGGTTGGTGGTGCCAATGCCCACGTTGCCGGCGGTGGTGACAGTTAACGCGCTGGCGCCCGTGGTGCCGTTGTACGTGTCGATGAAGAAGTTGTCGGTGCTGCCGCGCTGGTCCACGCCCACGCGCCACCGGTTCTTGTTGGTGTTGACGCGGACCTCGCCGTTGTTGTTATAGCCATTGAAGCCCAAGAAGGCGTAGCCGGAGTTGGCACCGGTGAGGGGTTGTAGAACGATGTTGCCGTTGCTGCCGTCGCTCACCTGTACGCCCCGGTCGGCATCAGTGGCGTTCTGTACCGTCAGCCGGGCGGCCGGGCTGCTGGTGCCGATGCCCACCTGGCCGGTGCTGTTCCAGTACAAAGCTGTGGTGCGGGTGCCGCCCTGGTTGGTGCCCAGCACGCCGCCTGCATAGCCGTACAAGGCCGGACCGTTCACGTCGAGGCCATTCCAGGGCTTGGCGCTATTGTAGAACCCCAAGCCGTGGTTGGTGTCCCGGAGCAGCAGGTCGTAGGCAAGGTTCACCAGCACGTTGCCGTTGACCTCCAGCGCCTGGCCGGGGTTGGTAATGCCAATGCCCACCCGTCCGGTGTTGGTGATGGTCATCCGATTAGTGAAGCTGGTGTAGAAGTCCAGCGCATAGGCATTGCCGCCCGCGTTGCGCTTGCTGCCGATGCCCTCGCCGCTGCCGCTGCTGCCGAAGCGCAGGAAGTTGGCCGCGGTGCCGGTGTTGCCGTCGGCATTGTCTACCGCCACGGTGCCCCCGGTGGTGAGCGTGCCGCCCAGCGTGCCGGCCCCGCTCAGGTTGAAGCTGCCGGTTTGCTGGCTGACCGGGGCGTTGAGGATGAAGCTGCCGGTGCCCGTGCCGCTGGCGGCCGTGGTCTGGAAGGTGCCGTCGGGGAAGATGAGGCGGCTGCCGGCGGTGGTGAGCTTAAGGTTGCCGCCCACCACGTCCAGCTTCTCGCTGGGGGTGAGGGTGCCCACGCCCACGTTCTGGGCGCGGGCTGCCCCGGTGGCAGTGGCAAAGAGGGCGAGCAGCAGGGCCCGGCGGGAGCGAATGGAGGTATGCATAACGAAGGAATGAGGGGATGGGGTAAGAGGGTAGGAGGGTATGAGGGTAGGAGGGCCTTTGGGCAAGCGGGTAGGAGGATAGGAGGGGTTGGTGCGTGGGTTATTCTCAACTAAGAACTCTTACCCTCCTACCCTCACACCCTCCTACCCCATACCCAGAGAGCCGTCCTGGTTAGTCCACCACGCAGCGGGTGGTGAAGCGCCCGGCCGGGCCGGTGTAGCGCAGGAAGTAGGTGCCGGCCGGCAGGCCGGCCAGCGGCACCGGGCCGCTGGCACGGCCATCGAGGGCCACGGTGCCCAGCACCTGCCCCAGCACGTTCACGATGTGCAGGGTGCCGGCTTCGGCCGGGCCGGTGTAGCGGTACTGGGCATCCTGCCCCGCCGTCACCCGCGTGGGAAACACCACGAAGCTGGCCGCCCCCGCCGCCCCACCGAGCGGCACAGCCCGCACGGGCGAGTAGGCCACCGTGCCGTCGTGGTCGGTCTGGCGCAGGCGGTAGTAGAGCAGGGTGGTGCCGGCCGGGAGCGGCGTATCGAGCCAGGTGTAGGCGTGGCGGGTGGTGGTGGTACCCGCCCCAGCTACGGTGCCCAGGTCCGCGAAGGCGGTGCCGTCCAGGCTGCGCTCCACGGTAAAGCCGGCGTTGTCCAGCTCCTGGGCCGTGGCCCAGCGCAGGCGCACGGCGGCGGGCCCCTCGGCCTGGGCCGTGAAGTCGAGCAGCGTCACCGGCAGCGGGTTGCTGGCATTGCCCAGCGTCCAGATGCTGAAGTCGCTGATGCCCGTCTTGGTGACCGTGTTGGTGACGGCGTCGAGGGTGACCCCGGCCTGCCGCGCCCAGGGCCCCGCCGTGCCGGTCTGGCTCTTGAACAAAGCTAGGTTGCCCTCGACGATGCCGTTGAGCTCGTCGTCGCGGTAGGTCAGGGCCAGGGTCACGTTCAGGCCGGTGTTCACGGCGGGCACGATGTCGAAGTAGCGCCGGATGCTCTGGCTGGTGCCGGCCCCCGTGAGGGCCGTGCCGGTGGTGCGGCGCACGCGGGTGCTGCCCGGCAGCCGGGTGCCGGCCGGCGTCAGGCGCAGCCCCAGGCCCCCGAAGGTTTGGGCGGTGCCGGCGGTGCTCACCGGGCGGGTGGTTTCGACGGTGCCCGTGACGTAGCCGGCCGTGGTTTCGCTGAGCGTGGCGCTGGGGCCCAGCAGCACCTGGGCGCTGCTGCCGGTGGCCAGCACCCCGGTGGTTAGGGTCAGCTGGTTGCTCACGGCCAGGTCGCCGGTCAGGCGCAGGGTGTTGGCCCCGGCGGTGGGCTTGTTCACCAGCACCTGGTAGAGCGTGGCCCCGCCGGGCGTGAGGGTCTGGTCGGCCAGGCCGGAGAAGGTGACGGCGCTGGTGCCGGGCGTCACGGTGCCGCTGTTGGTCAGGTTGCCCCGCACCTCCAGCGTGCCCGCGCCCAGGCTGAGGGTGGCGGGGTTGCTCAGGGGGCCGGCCACGTGCAGCGTGCCGCCGTTGGTGAGCGTGCCGCCCTGGTTGCCCAGCCCGCCGGTGCCCACGTACAGGATGCCCCCGGCCTGCACCGTGAGCTGGGTGCCAGTGTTGACGAGGTCGGCGGCGGGCGGCGGCCCGTTGTAGGTCACGCTGACCGTGTTGCTGGCCGGGTTGGGGTTGTTGGCCGCGTCGCGGGCGGCGCCAGCCGCCACCTGCACCGTTACCACGCTGCCGCTGCCGGTGGGCGTTATATTAAAGGTGTAGGTGCTGCCGCTGCCGCTCACGGTGCCGCCCGTCAGGCTGCCGCCCGCGATGGTCAGGTCGGCAGGGTCGAAGCCCGTCACCGGCTCCGAGAAGGTAACGGTAAACGGGATGGGCGCCACGCCCGTGCTGCTGCCGGCCGTGGTGCTGACCACGGCCGTGGGCGGGGTGTTATCTACCGTGAGTGGGGTGCTGCTGCTGGTGCTGCCGCCCGGCGTAGTCACGGCGATGGTGCCGGAGCTAACCCCGGCCGGCAGAGTAAAGGTGATGGTGGTGCCATTCACCACCGTGACGCCCGTGATGGCCGTACCGTTCACCGTCACGCCCGTAGCCCCGGTGAAGTTGGTACCCGTGATGGTGACGGTGGTGCCCGTGTTGGCGCTGGCCGGGGTGAAGCTGGTGATGGTGGGCGGCGGGAAGAACGTGAAGCTGCCGCTGCTGGTGGCCGTGCCGCCCGGCGTGGTGACGCGGATAACCCCCGTGCTGCTGCCCGCCGGTACCGTAAAGGTGATGGTGGTGCCGTTGACGATGGTAAAGCCCGTGATGGCCGCCCCGTTCAGCGTCACGCTGGTGGCACCGGTGAAGTTGGTGCCCGTCACGGTCACCGTCTGCCCTGCCGGCCCGCTGGCCGGCGAGAAGCTGCTGATGGTAGGCAGGGGGGCCACCGTGAAGCTGGTGGCGCTGGCCACTATGCCAACCGGCGTCGTGATACGAATAAGGCCCGTAGTGCTGCCCGCCCCTATGGTGAAGGTGAGACTGGTGGCGGTGTTGGCCGTGATGGTGCCGGCCGTACCGTTCACCGTCACGGCCGTGGCCCCGGCGAGGTTGGTGCCGCTCACCAGCACGCTCGTGCCCACCGGGCCGCTGGGGGGCGAGAAGCTGGTGATAGTGGGGGCGGGCGTGTTCAGGCGCACGCTCACCGTGGAGGCGCCAAAATTGGCCGTGAGCAGGTCGAGGTCGCCGTCACCGTCCACGTCACCCAGCACTATGCAATTGGGGCTGACGCTTACGGTCGGGTTGCTGCCATTGCTGAAGATGCCGGTGTTGGAGCCCGTAGCGTCGCCGCCATTCAGCCGCACGCTCACCGTGCTGTTGTTCCCGTTGGCCGTGAGCAGGTCGAGGTCGCCGTCACCGTCCACGTCGCCCAGCGTCAGGCCGTAGGGGTGGCCATCTACAGCCGGGTTGCTGCCATTGCTGAAGATGCCGGTGTTGGAGCCCGTGGCGTCGCCGCCATTCAGCCGCACGCTCACCGTGCTGCCGGAGCCACTGCTCTCGTTGGCCGTGAGCAGGTCGAGG
>NZ_JAUQSY010000020.1 GCF_030580865.1 Hymenobacter aranciens
TCATTTGTCAGTCGTCAGGTAGTGAAAGTTACGGCTTTCTCTACTTACAACTGGCTCATTCCTTAGGGAAGCGTACAGGTGGGGCGTGGCTTATTCGTCACATCTAAGACAAACACCTCCAGCACCCATGAGAAGTGATAAGGGGTAGGTTCAACAAGGAGCATATTTATTGGGCGTTTGATAAGACAATCATTTAATTCTCCCTCACCCACTAAATACCTATACACCGCGTCCGCCACCCCAAGCAATGTCTCCGCCGAAGCCACCGGCCGCGCCGCGCTAAGGTGGTAAACATTACTTTTCTTCACAAATAACGGCAGACGCACCTATTCCCTCAGAATCGGTCGTAACGCCACGCTTGTCAGCCAGCGGCCCAACTTCGACATCGAGTCAAAAGTAGACGGGGCCACAACCGAAGAGTCCCTCCTTATTCCTCCCTTCCCATGACCTTCAAACTATACCTCCTACCCCTCTATCTCCTCCCCTTCCCCACCCTAGCGCAACAACACCAAAAACTCAACCCCACCCTACGCCACCAGCTAAACAGCCTAGACCAAGCCTACCAGCAGCACGAGCGGCGCAACGACGCCGCCTTTGAGCGGGCTGAAGCCGACTCGCTGCTGAAACCCATCTACCTCCCCAACGGTGCCCTAGCCGGCTACACCGGCGCAACCCCCACCTGGGAAGCCCCCCCAGACAGCTCCGACCTACGCTTCGTCACCGCCGTCATCCGGCGCTACGGCTACCCCGGCAAATCACTAGTGGGCCAGCCCGCCAGCGAAATCACCTGGCGCGTGCTCCAGCGCACCAACCAAACGACCCGCTTCCTGCCGCAACTAAAGGTGGCCGCTGAAGCAGGTGAGCTTTCCTACCAGCACTACGCAAGCGCTGTGGATATACAACGCATGCAGGCCGGCAAAAAACAGCTATACGGCACGCAGGTGGTGAACTGCTTTATCAAAAGCCATTCAACCGGCCAACTGGATGTCGTGCGTTTCCTCTGGCCCGTGGCCGATGTGCGCCGCGCCGATGAGCTGCGCCGCCGGGCCGGCTTCTCCACCACTGTCGCGCAGGACGCGCAGCTGCAGGGGCTGCCCGCCGAGCCAGTGAGCCTGGACTACGCCCTGCGCATGAAACACGCCGCCGAAACTGGCGAGTGAGAGAGGAAGGACATTAGCTCACCTCAAGCAGTAGCCCCCCACTTCCCCCCGTCCCTAGCGGTACACACTGCGAATGGCAGCTACTATATTCGGCTTAGAAGCGCTTGAACGTTGTCTAGCTCGAAGCCATTCTTTGAGGGGCTCCGGCGGGCTGCCGTCTAACAGCAGGTGTTGCAGCGAAGTGTTATGCTCTACCCCCTTCAACACCTGGTAAAATCCTTGTTCCGTAAACTGATGACGAACCAAATTCAAACTCTGAATCTGCTGGTTCGTACGAAGAAAATCCCCCAGCTCCCGGGCGACCTCATCGTCCAACTGGTTGGCGGGGGCCCCGAGCACCCGGGTGGAAGGACTGTAGCCCAGGTCGAGCACGCGAAGCGCCGGATGCTGCTGCAGGGCTCGCAGCAACGCAATGGCCCCTGTCGAGGCGATGCCATTGCTGGCCAGTCCTAGTTCTTGCAGCGTGTTATTCTTACCGAGGGCTTCGGCCAAGGTATAAGCCCCTTTGTCACCCAGGTGGTTGACGTTCAGCTGCAGCGAGACGATTTGCGTATTGTGCGTCAGCAGCTCCGCCAAGTAGGGTGCCTCCTTTTCCCCAAGCTGATTGCCGCCCAAATAGAGTCGTTCGACGGTCCGGTTGGTCTCAATCAGGACCTTTATCAAGCTCTTAAACCCCTCCCCACCTAAGTTGGTATTCACTAAATCCACCACCCGAAGGGTCCGATTATGCCGGAGCAAGTCCGTTAGGTGCGCTACGCCCGGTGCCTGTAGGGCGTTTCGCTTCAGCCATAGCCCTTCGACCGTTGTATGCTCCCGAAGCGCCCCGGTAAGGGCCGCTATTCCCGCCGTCTGGATATAATTGCACCCCAAATAGATGGTCTGAAGCGCCGTATTCTGCTCAATTAAAGATGCTAGGTGGGCTGCTCCTTCATCCCCGATGCCGTTCGTCCCCAGCAACAGATGCCGCACAAAGGTATTCCGCGCCAATGCTTCGGTGACTAGTTTTGCCCCGGCCGGACCAAGGTCCTGCTTGCACAAATCCAGTCGGCCATCGGACGTGATAGTGCCCCGAGGAAAGGAACGGTCGGTTTCGGACGCCTGATTGGTGCGCAAATACGCCACGAGCGGCTCCAGCTGAGCGGCCAGGTCCAGGGCAGGTTCCTGCACCGGACAAACAAGCGGAACATGGGTATCCTTCATAAATAAATAGGTTTTATTCTCACCAGGGGTGCGGCTGATAATCTTTTAAAAAACATCCCGACAGCGGTTCCTGCGGCTGGGTAATCCCCCGCACGATGGGGTCGTAAATTCGGGCGGCCCCGTCGACTTCATCCAGAGGAGGCACGAAACCGGCGCTACGCTTGCGGGCTTTCCGGGGGTGGGGGTCTTCGTCGGTAATCCAGCCGGTATCCACGCTGTTCATATAGATGCCGTCACGGGCATAGGCCGCGGCTGACGTACGGGTCATCATATTCAAGGCCGCTTTGGCCATGTTGGTATGCGGATGAAACTCTGTTTTAAAGGCACGATTGAATTGTCCCTCCATTGCCGAGACATTCACAATAAACCGCCGCTCGAACGGCGACTGCAGTAGCAGCGGCTGCAGCTTGCTGTTCAACAGAAAGGGGGCCATGGCATTGACCAAGTGCACTTCCAGCCATTCGGCGGTGTCCACTTCTTCCAGGCGCAGCCGCCAACTGTTATGCGGACGAAGGTCGACCTGCTGCCCGTGCCGGTCGAGTACGTTTGGGGGGAAGTAGGATGGGAGGGTATCTGACAGCCCCTCAGAGGATGTTATAGGCGGGGGCGTAGCTAATACCAACTGGTTCGCGGCTCCCCCCTCTTCGGCAAGCAGCAAGGACTCGTAAAAGGCCCGCGGGCGCCGAATGGTCTGCGCCGCATTGTTGATGATGATGTCCAGGTGCGACAACGTGCCTTTCAGGTGCCCGATAAACTCCTCCACGGCCCTGACATCCCGCAGGTCAAGACTGTAAATCTGGAGCCGGTCTTTCCAGCGCTCAAAATCGGGTTCCTTGGCGTAACGACTGACGGCATCCTGCGGAAAGCGAGTGGTCACGATTACCTGAGCGCCATCCCGGAGCAGTTTTAAAGCCGTTTCGAAGCCAATTTTTATGCGTCCACCCGTTAGCAAGGCGATTCTGCCCCGTAGGTCCGTCCGTTGAAAGCGACAATCAACATTGAGTCGGGCACAAGCCGGACACAGCAAATGGTAAAAAGCGTGTACCTCAAAATAACGCCCCTTGCACACATAACACCGAGCGGACCGGTGTAAGTACCGGGTGCCTTCCTCCAAGGCCGGCGTCAGGGGCGTATCCGATTCCTGCCGGCAGCGGAAGGTGTTTTCCTTGATGGCCCGGTCCGACTCCTGCTGCTGGAGGGTTTGTTTGCGCTTCGATTTGCGGGCCTTCTGATTCAACTTCGCCACCAGCCCTTGGAGCTGCGGGGAGTCGTCGGCCAGTTGGGGATTGCGGGAAAGGATTTGCAGCACTTTCAGGCAAGCTTGCCATTCCTCCGGTGAAAAAAGGGGCTCTTCCTGCAAAGACATCGCCTATAGTATAAAAATTGGTAAACTGGCCAGAATCGAACTGACAACCTTCTGATTTGCATTCAGATGCTCTTCCATTTGAGCTACAGTTTACCTAAAAGTAGGGGACAATCTTCAAAGACATATCACCTGGTCGGTAAACTGGCCAGGCTCGAACTGGCAACCTCCACCTTGGCAAGGTGGCGCTCTTCCATTGAGCTACAGTTTACGCGCGTTAAAAGTAGGAAACAATCGGCATTCCTGGCCATCATACGCCACCGCGTCGAAGCTACCTCGGTTAGACATCGTTCGTTTTCTCTGGCCGGTAGCCAATATGAGATGCGCCGCCGAGCCGGTGAGCCTGGACTACGCCCTGCGCATGAGGCGCGCCGCCGAAACCGGTGAGTGAGGCATACACAGTATTACCTGAAATAAGCACCTCAAAATTGGCCGGGAGATGCTAACCTGCTAGCCATGGTAGAGGCCGCTGCCGAACGCTTAACCGCTCAAATCTCGGCCGAAGTAGAGGCCATTCGCGCAGCAAAGAAATAAGCCTAATCCCCCACCCCAAATACCAGCCAGTTCGACTGCCGCCCCGTCTGCGTCCGCCGGTTGCCCAAAACCTTCACTTCCCCCCCTTCCCTATACCACCCCTCGTCCCAATCCCCCATATCAAGGTATAAGGCATTAACAGCCCCGAGACCAAGTAAATCATCCGCAAACTGCCCCATAGTCAAATTATTCGTTTCCCCCTCCACAACGGCAAAGGAGTGATGTAAAAACTCCACCAGCGCCCGGCGCTGAAACAAGCTGCCCCCGGCGGCCCGCTGATTTTTGCCCTTGTATACTAGTAATTCCTGCAGGAGCAAAGTGCCTCGTAAACGGCGCACCTGCTGCACGTAAGAAGGTGTTTGCCCCTTGCCAATGGCTGTGATTGTTAAACTGTCACCCAAAATCGTCAACACCCCATCCAGATACCCGAGACGCGCCGAATCCTGCAAAACCCCTCCCTGGCACACCAATAAGTCCAGGGGTTTATCGCTTTCCAAATCAGTGTAAGCCGCCGCCACACTCAACTGACATCTTTCTCCATCTACCCGCGGCCGGGTAGTGACGACCTGAATAGATAAGTGGTCAGGATGGAAGATGGTATACCGATGCCCATTCACCCCTTTTTTTTCCACCCGCACCTGCGCAGGAGAATGGGTGGTGCAGGCGAAAGGAATCGTTAGCAGGCAAAACAGGAGAACAGTTTTAAGCATACCAAATGTACAGAAGTTGCCCGCTCATTTACTACCTCGTTGGCGGCATAACGCTATTAGACCTACGAGTGGGGGCAGGCGCAACACGCGAAGCAGTTTAAGCGCAAGTCCGAAGCGCCGGGCTACGTGGCTGCCGTGGCACCGGACATCTCGGATGCCACGCCGGCAGAATAAAGAAAGCTCCGCAAAGACAGAGTCTTTGATTTGATTATGAAACCAATATGCTTTTCATGACCAAAAAAAGTCCGCCTATAAGCGGACTTTTTGAGTATTGTTTCGTACATTTGTATCATGTTAGCATCGCTAGCATAGGTACGCCAGCCTTTCTGGCGATTGCTAATTCACTTTTCCTCGCCAATTATGGAGTATCAGATGCACGGTGGCGTGACATGTCCCACGCCTAAATTTCCATTCCATGAACAAACCAATAGAAATTGCCCTAACTGACGAAGCCGACCAATTCTTAACCGCCCTGCCACTAGCCGTTCGCAAACGGTTTGTTACAGCCTTTGAAAAAACCGAAGGTGGTTTCAAAGGCGACTGGTTTTTAAAGCTCTCCAATACTGAAGACATCTGGGAGTTTCGCGTCGATGGACCTAACCATACCTTCCGCCTGTTTGCCTTCTGGGACAGTCGGGGAGAAACCGAAACCCTTGTTGTCTGCACCCACGGGTTAGACAAGAAAACCCAAAAAACGCCTAAAGCAGACATTGCTAAAGCGGAGCGAATCCGCCGCGAATATCTCGGCTAGATGAGTAGAACAGGGACGGGTGCCGCCGTCCCGCTCATTTGTAGCCGCCCTGCCCTTGGTTCCACTTTTCCCCTCGTACGTATAAGAGACACACCCCAATAAGATTATATATGCAAGACCGACCCGCTAAAGAAACAGACCAACATAGCGGCTCCGCGCAATCCCCGATTCGCGTGAGAAAATACCGGGACCTAAAAGACAAGTATGTTGGTGCCGCCGGTACCGCTGAACGTGAACAATTCGAATTCGAGTTAAGCCTGGAGCTAATTCCTCTGAAAATAAAGGAATACCGCAAACAGAATAACCTTACTCAATCAGAATTAGGAGCCCTGCTGGGAGTACAAAAAACCCAGATTTCCAAGTTAGAAACCAACGCCGTTAACGTCACGTTGGAAACTCTATTAAAGGTATTCAAAGCACTGCACACCCGCATAAAATTGAGCTTCGAGCCCGAAGCTTCCCTATAAAGGAGCCTCAGTCCCAACGGCTGGGGCTTTTTTATTTCCCCTACCTCCCCCCAATAAACACTCCCTGCACTTCAAGCTCAAGACTGGATGGCCAGGCTACGTCGCTACTGTGGGTGCCACGCCGGTAGAATAAAGAAAGCCCCACCGATTCCTCGAGCGGGGCTTTTTCATGCATAGGCACTATGACCTTACTCGACCACCAGGCGCTGCGTCTGTTTCCCGCTCCGCACCAGGTACAACCCAGTGGGCAGCCCTTCCAGGTATAGGAGATTACCATCACTGGTCCGCAGCACCCGGCCCTGAGCATCGAGCAGCTGCCTAGCCTCACCGGCCGCACCCCCCAGCACCTGCACTTGCCCATGGGCGGGGTTGGGTACTAGGCGCAGCGGCTCCGTACCCAACATCTGGCGCACCACCTGCACCGGCGAGAAGTGCTCGCTGCCGTCAGTATCCACCTGCCGCAGGCGGTAGTAGGTCAGGGCCGCGCTGCTCAGCGGGGCCTCGAAAGCGTAATCAGTTGGCCGGCTGCTGGTGCCTTGGGCGGCTACCCGGCCCAGGCGAGCCCAGCCTCCGTCGGTACGGGCTTCCACCTCGAAGGCAGCGGCATCCTTCTCGCTGGCCGTGCGCCAGGCCAGCTGCACGGCCGTGGGGGTGGCCGTGGCCGTGAAGGCCGTTAGCTCCACCGGCAGCGGGGCCGGTGCGGCGGCAGCGGCCTGGGCCGTACGGGTGTTGTATGCCACGAACGCCACGTCGCTGGACCCATTGAGCGCCATTTCGAAGCGGGCCACCCGGACCAGCGTTGTTGGGGTCAGGCCAAACATGCTCAGATCGGCCGCCCACAGGCGCAGCTCCCGCTCCGTCTTGGTGTAGGTCGTTAAGGTCATCGGCGACTTATCGGCGTCGTAGAAGTCGGCCACCCAGCGTCCCACCGACGGCAGGCCGGCTACGGCCACGGTCACCGTGTTACCGAGCTGGTTGCCATTGGCATCAAGGAAGCGGTACACGTCGTCCCCGCCCCCGGGGGAGGCAATCTGCGTCACCAGTAGGTCCGGCACTCCGTCGCCCAGGGCAGCCGTCGACACGTTCGAGATGGTGAAGGCAAGTGTGCCGGCCGGCAGGTTCACCATGCCCGTGCCCAAGTCCAGCCCCTGGGGGCCGTCGGTGAGCAGGGCCGCGAAGTTGCGGGCCGGCGCCGGCACGCTCGGGCCGTTGTCGACGCGGTCGCAAAGCTGGCCGTAGCCGGCCTTGGTGTTGCTGGTAGGGGTGGCCAGGGTGGCCACGGGCAGGGCCCGGTAGGTGCCGGCCGTAAAGGCCAGGCCAGCCCGGCGCAGGCGGGTGTCATTCACGCCGGTCGAGTAGCGCGTGCCATCCACGGTAAAGGCCAACAGGGCGTGGGAGCTGTCCGGCTTGAGCGGATTGATGGCCGCAGTCGAGCTATTCCACAACCCATTATAGGTGGTGACGATGCCGGTTACACGGTTCACTACCGTGGTCTGGGCCTGGGTGGTCAGGAAGGCGCCCCAGAGGGCCAGGGAAAAGAGATACTTCTTCATGAGCGTTGGGTAGATAACGGTCACAAAATTACCGTCCGCCCCAGCGCCGGCAGAATTCACTTCGCCTATCCGGGCATTTTGCCCGCCGAACGTTGCCCGGTGCCTAATGAACGGCGCCAGCAGCTGGGCAGATTACCGGCTACCTGGGCATCTCGGATGCCACGCCGGGGGAATAGAGAAGCCCCACACGAGCGAGGTTTTCCTTTCTCGCTATCTTCGAGCCTCCCGCACTCCTAACTTAGTGAAGTATCTGCTGCTGCTCTGGCTGCTCCCCATCTCCCTGGCCACCCAGGCGCAGGTAGCCCCGGCCGAGGCGCGACAGCGGTGGCTGTTCGACAGCACACGCCAGGTCCGCCTCCGCCGCATCCATCACCGGCTCGACAGCACCGAGCGGGCGCAGGCTCTGGCCCGAGGCAGTGTATTGCCTCCTGCACCCGTGCTGCCGCCCATCGCGCCCACCCCACCGGCGCCCCTGCGGCAGTTGCGTAGCAAAGTGGCCCCACCCAAGCCACCCCGCAAACCCAATGGGAGACGAACTACAACGCCCCGACCTGCCCCCGCGTAGCTTATTCCCATGAAGAAGCTCCTCCTCTTCCTGGCGTTTGCCCTGCTCGCTCCCCAACTCGCTCACGCCGACGCGCTGGATAGCCTCGGCGAGGTACTGCTCATCGGCTCCAGCGTGCTGGGGATGATGTTGGCTGCCGTCCTGACCATGCTAACCATCTGGGCCTACCGACAGCCAGCCCGCAGGGGGCTACGGGCGGGCCTCTTCGCCCTGCTGGTGCCCAGCGTGGGCGTGCTCTTGCTGCTGAGCAACTCTCGCCAGGACCTGCGCGCACCCTTCACCCTGGCTCCCGAACTGCTGGAGGCCGCCGTATGGGCCAGCGTATGGCTCTGTGCCATCACCATTGCCCGCGAGGCCTTGTCCGACGGCGCCCAGCGTACGTGGACAGCAGTAGCCGTGGTCGCGCTATCCATGCTGCTGTTTATGCCCATCGGCTGGGGACAGCAGGCGCTACTGAGTGGAACGGGCAACTACCACGTGTTCGAAACCCTGGCCTACCAGGTCGGCATCCGAGTAGTGGCGGCCGTTGTGGGCCTGACCAGCTGGTGGCTGGTGCTGCGGCAAACCGCTGGCTTCCCGACGCTCGACGCGGCCGTGCGCCATACGTGGTGGCTGGTGCCGGCTATTGCCGCCGGGCTCGACCTGGCCTTCTACCTGACTCAGTTGGCTTTTTTGAATGTCCGCTACAGTGGCGGTATGCAGTGGGACAGCGTGGCGGGGCCGGCCCTCATCAGCATGGCCGTAAGCTGGGTCGTGGGCGTGGCGGCGCTCCGCCTGTTTCCACCGGGCACGCTAGCAGCAGGTAAGTGACTTCTTGGTCATTAAAAAATGGGGATGCCGCCTAGCATCCAGGTAAGGAGGAACAATTGTTGGAGTCCATTGGATAGCAGAGTAGAAAAAAAGCCCAGACCAGAGCACCCCACAAGCCCAAAGAGTACAGAAGCAATAACTACCCGCGCGGGCTCAACTCCCATGAATGAAAAAGGCCACAAGAGCAGTTACCACCGAGGCCGCCGCGCCAGCCAAGCACCAGAGTGCCGCCCTAAAGGCTGCATCAACCAGGAGAAACTCGGCGGCTAAGCCCGCCAGGAGTACGCAGTCAACCCCAAAGAACTCCCACACGCTACGGCTGGCGTAGCGGCCCTAGCTGCCCATCTGTAGAGAGCCCCGTGTCGGACGGGTAGACGGTGCCTCAAGCGGCGCCAGTTCTTGCGCCCGCGCGGGAAGCCCGGAGCAGTTGACAGCAGCTGGTCCAGGTACCAGGGTAATCTGCAGAGGAATGCTGGCCGGCATTAGTACCGGGTGGTGCTGGCAACTGGCAAGCACGCCGCAGGCAAGAGCCAGGGACAACAGCGTAAGGCGAGCAGGGAAGGAAGCCATAGGCAGGTACAAGCTAGAGAATTTTGATACTCCATCCCCACATACGGCTGCACATTCAGCGTCGTAAAGCGCAACCACTCGTCCAGATTCTGCGCCATATCACACCGCCCTCATCCCTGCTCCCTACTCGTCTACCGGCCGGGGCGTTTTGGGCCGCAGCGGTAGATACGCGCTACCACGATGGGTCGCCAACGAACCGATGCCCGCGGCGCGCATCCTGCGCAGACTTGGGAAACACATCGGGCAAGCCAGAGCTGCCGGTTCACACCCGATGTGGGGAATGAGGCCGGCCTCGAAATAGAAGTTGAAACGTAGGCGTCAGCGCCGCTGGTGCAAAGCAGGCGCGCAGTTGTTCTTTCTTTAGCCAAGGGGCAAGCTACACGGGGGAGTGCGTAGCCTACTACTAAGCCAAGGCAACACTTCCCTTAGTGGTGGTAGCGTACATTCAAGCGTACACCAAGGGAAAATTCAAGCGTGCACCAAGCGTACATCCAAGGGAAAGTTGTTGCTAAAAGAGCGCTAGAATGGGGTGCATGTTCGCTATAAGTGTTACGCCGGCCTCGGCCACATACGCTATCTATCAATCATTTATGCAAAAACCGCATTTACTTGAAGCG
The DNA here is from genome assembly GCF_030580865.1 of Hymenobacter aranciens. Classification (GTDB taxonomy): domain Bacteria; phylum Bacteroidota; class Bacteroidia; order Cytophagales; family Hymenobacteraceae; genus Hymenobacter; species Hymenobacter aranciens. Next base: position 10,301 of record NZ_JAUQSY010000020.1, read on the forward strand.
TAACGCCAAGCAATCGCTTCGCGTGAAGCGAAAAAACCACCCTTCGACGGCCAAATTCCGCGCGCTAACCAAGCGCCCAAGCAGTGTCTAGAAACAGCGTATACCTCTTCTCTTAACCGAGAGAGAATGGCATGCATACCTTGAGAGTTGCCACCTTTGCCTCCACAAGCATGCGACCAAAGAATAGAACCCCTATCTCATCTAGCCCCTAGATGTGGCCGGTAGTTCAACCAAACATTCAAGCAATACTCCCTACTAAAAACAACGCTAAGTTGGGGTGCGATTTTGCTACGAGCATCCTACAGGGTTGGAACATGCCTCGTATCTATCAGACACTTGCATAAAATCTGCTTTTATGCAAGCAATACTTCCAGTAGTGGCCTCGCTTGAAGCAAATAGAAGGCCTCACAAACGCCAGAATTCCGACTAAGCAACGTAGTCCATGCGCAGGTTGCTAGGCAGCTGGCACCACGGAACGCTGCAGCACCTGGGATGCAAGATGGCTCACCAAAAGCCCTACTCGGCGCATAGGCTACAGTATACGCTGGCAGCCATGCTATATCCCCTGCAAGCCTCACCAAGCGCCTCCCCCTTACAGGCCCAGACTGCTAAACCAGGGTCAGCGCCAAACTATCCGAGCCACTATTTCCTAGTCATGTGATACGACGTTCACTCACGGCACGGGTTGGTAGCTGGACTGAGTTTTTACCGATGCCCCTTCGCGCTTAGCTGCACTCACAGCTTATCCCTGCAACCCTTCATCCTTGAGTAGCCTTGTACCAAGCTTTCTAGCCATGGGCGGCTTTGGCCTGACCCAGTGCAGGCCTGTACCCCCTACTACCAATTCCCACGCACTTGTACCCCCTAATTAGCGCTTGTACCCCCAGTTGTACCCCGAAAAAGCAAAAACCCCATTTCCGGCTTGGAAAAGGGGTTTTTTCGTGGTCGCGCTAGGAATCGAACCTAGATCGAGAGCTTCGGAAACTCTAATACTATCCGTTGTACGACGCGACCAGTACGGGGCTGCAAAAGTAGCCACAAAAGCCGGCGTTGCCAAACCTGGCAGACTTTTTCTCACCGGATGGCTTGTTGCCACAACCCCACTTCGTAAAATTGAGTTAAGCCCGACAAACCAAACATCTTCCTTTCTTACCTTATGGAATCCACGAAAAAAACTTTGTACACGGCCGACGCTACGGCCGTGGGCGGCCGCAGCGGCCACGTACGCTCTGCCTCCGGCATCATCGACCTCGATATGAGCGTGCCCGAAGGCCTTGGCGGCAAAAAAGGCGCTACCAACCCCGAAGAATTATTTGCGGCGGGCTACTCGTCCTGTTTTCAGCAGGCGCTGCTGGTTACTGCCCAACGGGCCGGCGATAAGCTCGACCCAGCTACCGAGGTAAAATGCTCAGTATCGTTGTTTCAGGAAGGCGAAGGCTATGGCTTGAGCGCTGTGCTCGATGTTGATTTGAAATCCTTCGACCGGGCCAAAACCATTGAGATGGTGCGGCAGGCCCACAAGATTTGTCCTTACTCAGTGGGTACCCGGGGCAATATGGAAGTTACTTTAAAAGTGCAGGGCGAAGATATTCCCTTGGAAGCTGGCGAAAACGCCGGGGTAGCCGAAGGGAAATAAGGTCAAAAGCCGTCCGTACAAAAGCAGAAAAGCCCGCTAGGTTCGTCTAGCGGGCTTTTCTGCTTTTGTACGGACGGCTTTTGACTTACTTACTAAGCTGCCAGCACTTCTTTCACGCGCTCGGCAGCATCTTTCAGCAACACGGCCGAGTACACTTTCAGGCCGCTTTCGTCGATGATGCGGGCGCCTTCTTCAGCGTTGGTACCTTGCAGGCGCACGATAATTGGCACGCGGATGTCACCGATTTTCTTGTAAGCCTCTACTACACCGTTGGCTACGCGGTCGCAGCGCACGATGCCGCCGAAGATGTTGATGAGAATGGCCTTCACGTTCGGGTCCTTGAGGATGATGCGGAAACCGGCCTCAACGGTCTGGGCGTTAGCTCCACCGCCTACATCGAGGAAGTTGGCGGGCTCGCCGCCCGAGAGCTTGATGATATCCATGGTAGCCATGGCCAGGCCGGCGCCGTTCACCATGCAGCCCACGTTGCCGTCGAGCTTCACGTAGTTCAGGTTCGAGGCCGAAGCTTCTACTTCCAGCGGGTCTTCTTCGTTGAGGTCGCGCAGGGCCACGAAGTCCTTGTGGCGGTAGAGGGCGTTTTCGTCCAGCGTCACCTTGGCGTCCACGGCCAGGATTTTGTTGTCCGAGGTTTTCAGCACCGGGTTGATTTCGAACATGCTGGAGTCGGTTTCGTCGTAAGCTTTGTACAAAGCGGTTACGAACTTCACCATCTCCTTTTGTGCTTCACCCTCGAGACCGAGGTTGAAGGCGATTTTGCGGGCCTGGAAGCCCTGCAGACCCACGGCGGGGTCGATGTGCTCGCGGTGGATTTTGTCGGGGTGGGCTTCAGCCACTTCCTCAATGTCCATGCCGCCCTCGGTGGTGTAGATGATGACGTTTTTACCGGTACCACGGTCGAGCAACACGCTCATGTAGTACTCTTTGGGCTCGGAAGCGCCAGGGTAGTACACGTCCTGGGCCACCAGGATTTTGTGCACTTTGCGGCCTTCGGCGCCGGTTTGCTTGGTCACGAGCTGCATGCCGATGATTTGGCCGGCAATTTCCTTCACTTGGTCCAGGTTTTTAGCGAGTTTCACTCCGCCCCCTTTGCCGCGGCCGCCGGCGTGAATCTGCGCCTTAATGACGTGCCAGCCGGTGCCGGTGTCTTCGGTGAGCTTCTTGGCGGCGGCTACGGCTTCTTCGGCGGTGTCGGCGGTGATGCCTTCCTGCACGCGAACGCCGTACTTTTTCAGGATTTCCTTGCCCTGGTATTCGTGAATGTTCATGAGAAAATGAGAGGGGTGGTTGGATGCTGCGCAACGCGAGGCCGCGAGGGCCTTTGCGGGGGCGAAAGTACGGAACAAGTGGCAGGAATATGCCGGACCGGCGCGTTTTTCAAGCGCAACCGTGCCAAATAAGCGCCCCAAAACGAACCAGCCGGGCCGGAAATGCCGTACTTTGCACCGTTCCACTTACCCCGCGCCCGCCGTTGCTGCAAGCCATTAACATTCGCAAGAGCTACAACTCGCTGGAAGTGCTCAAGGGCATCGACCTGACGATTGAAAAGTCCGAAATCGTGAGCATCGTGGGCTCATCGGGCGCCGGCAAGAGCACGCTGCTGCATATTCTGGGCACGCTCGATTTGCCCGATTCGGGCGAGGTGCTCTTCGACGGTGAGCGGGTGAGCTCACTGGGACGCAACGACTTGTCGCGCTTTCGCAACCGGCACATTGGCTTCGTATTCCAGTTCCACAACCTGCTGCCCGAGTTCACGGCCCTCGAAAACGTGTGCCTGCCCGCCTACCTCGCCGGCCGCACCGAAAAAGAAGTGCGCGTGCGGGCCCGCGAGCTCCTCGGCCTGATGAACCTGGAGCACCGCGCCGACCACAAGCCCAGCGAAATGAGCGGCGGCGAGCAGCAGCGCGTCTCGGTGGCCCGCTCGCTCATCAACTCACCCGAAATCATTTTCGCCGACGAGCCCACCGGCAACCTCGATACCAAAAACGCCCAGGAGCTGCACCAGATTTTCTTCCTCTTAAGAAAGGAGTTCGGGCAAACCTTCGTCATCGTAACGCACAACGACACGCTGGCCGATATGGCCGACCGCAAGATTGTGATGCGCGACGGGCATATTCTGGAGGGTTAAAAGTAGTCGGGCGAAACGAGGTTCGGCGGAGCCAATTCCGTGCTGCGGTTCGTCCGACCACTTCCGCTAGAATGATTGAAATGGAAAAAGCCGGGCGCATTGCTCGGCTTTTTTTGATGTTAGGTGTTTGGTTTTAGGTATTCGGGTGGTTAACACCTAACACCCAACACCAAGGTCGTTCTACCAGAAGTAGTCGGACGAACCGCAGCGCGGAATTGGCTCCGCCGAACTTCGTTTCGCCCGACTACTCGCGGCAACTCGCTGAACCGAACGATTCAGCGAGTTGCCGCGTTTGCTTTTTCCGGCAGTGAATGCTAAAAAAATCAACCTCCCAATTAGCTTAGTTTCAGGTCGGGGCATAATATTTTTCAAAATACCATCTAACAAACTAACCATCAGCAGAAAAAATTTACTAAAAATTCTGGCATTTCTGGCACTATCTCTCGTATCTTTGGGTTGTAAGACCAGACACTTTAAACGTACTACAGAACCACTAATGCCAACTGTCATGAACGAGGCCACCAAAACCACCAAGGAAGCTACCAAAAAAGCGAAAGTCGAGAGCTACGACATCAGCCGCTCCGACGAGACTCTGGACCTGGCGAAGGACCTCGCCAAGTTCATTAAGGACAACAAGCTCAGCACTACCGTGCAGGGCAAAGAGTTCGTAAACGTGGAAGGTTGGCAGTACGCCGGCTCGCGCCTGGGCATCGTGCCCATTGTGGAGCACGTTATCAACGTTTCGAACGACCAGGAAATCAAGTACCAGGCTAAAGTTCAGCTCTGGGACCTGCGCTCGCAGCACACCGTAGGCGCTGGTTTCGCCGTGTGCTCCAATAAGGAGAGCGGTAAGAAGTTCTACCAGGAGTTTGCCATCATGAGCATGGCGCAGACCCGCGCCGTGGGTAAGGCTTACCGCAACATCCTGGCCTGGATTATCCGCGCCGCTGGCTACGAGCCCACGCCCGCCGAGGAGATGGACTACAACACCAACATGCCGTCGGTAGCCACCGCGCCGGTAGCTGCTCCGGCCCCGGCCGTGGCCTTGCCCACCATGCAAGTTGTGCCGGCTGATGCTCCCGCCACCGTAGCTGCCGAGCCCACGCCGGTGCACTACGCCACGGCCTCGCAGAAGGAAGAAATTATCCGTCTGCTGAATCATCCGGTGATTACCCGCCAGGAGAAAACCAAGATGCTGCTTAACATTAACCGCCTCGACGAGGAGCGCGCCGTACAAGCTATTGCCAAGCTGCGCAAGGCCATCGACGACCGCGAGAATACGCCTGAGAAAGTAGCTGCGTAGGGGAATGCCAGCTGACTTTAGAAGCCCGGTGCCGTGAGGTACCGGGCTTTTTTTGTGGGGTGTAGAGACGCAATATTTTGCGTCTCGTAGTTGAACGGTTCCCCAACGGCGCAACCGACGAGACACAAAATATTGCGTCTCTAGTGCAATCCACTTTTCTGTTAGAAATTGCGGCTGCTATCTTTCTATCCCATGTCTACCGAACTCTCTCCCCTCACCATTCTGCAAGAACACTGGGGCCACCAGGCCTTTCGGCCCGGGCAGGAGGAGATAATAAACTCGGTGCTGAACGGTAAGGATACGCTGGCGCTGCTGCCCACGGGCGGCGGCAAAAGCATCTGCTTTCAGGTGCCGGCGCTGGCGCGGCCGGGCATCTGCATCGTGGTGTCGCCGCTGATTGCGCTGATGAAGGACCAGGTGGAAAACCTGCGCAAGCGCGGGCTGCGGGCCGAGGCCATCTACGCGGGCATGAGCCACCAGGAAATCGACCACGCGCTGGACAACTGCGTGTATGGGCGCAATGTGAAGTTTCTGTACGTGAGCCCGGAGCGGCTGCTGACGGAATTGTTCCAAGTGCGGGTGCGGAAGATGAACGTGGGGCTACTGGCCGTGGACGAGGCCCACTGCCTCTCGCAGTGGGGCTATGATTTTCGGCCGCCTTATTTGCGCATTGCGGAGTTGCGCACGCTGCTGCCCGAAAGCATACCCGTAATTGCCCTCACGGCCACAGCCACGGCGCAGGTAGCCGCCGACATCGTGGAGAAGCTGGAGTTCCGCCCGGGCTTCGGGGTGTTTCGGCAGAGCTTTGCGCGGCCGAAACTATCTTACTCCGTGTTGCATACCGAGGACAAAATGCGGCGACTGCTGGAGGTGCTACGCGGTGTGGGGCCTAATAAAACGGGCATCGTGTATGCCCGCACGCGGCGGCAGACGGAGGACACGGCGGCGTTTCTGCAGCAGCACAAGTTTCCGGCGGCGGCGTATCACGCGGGCTTAGCCCCGGAGCGGCGCACGAAGGTGCAGCAGGACTGGATTGAGGATAGAACCCGCGTCATCGTGGCTACTAACGCCTTCGGAATGGGCATCGACAAGCCCGATGTGCGGCTGGTGGCCCATCTCGACGCGCCCGACACGCTGGAGGCCTACTATCAGGAGGCGGGGCGCGCCGGGCGCGACGGGCAGTACGCCTTCGCCGTGGTGCTGGCGGGCCCCAGCGATGCCGACGAGGCCCGGCGGCGCACCACGCAGGCCTTCCCGCCGCTCGACACAGTGCGGCGCGTGTACCAGGCGCTGGCCAACTACTCGCGCACGGCCGTGGGCGGCGGCGAGCTGGCGGCGTTCGACTTCGACATTCAGCAGTTTGCCGAAACCTACCGCATCCGGGCGGTGGACGCCCATAATTCGCTCAGGATTCTGGCCCGCGAGGGGTTTATTCAGGTGAACGAGGCAGTGAACACGCCAGCGCGGGTACATCTGATTATGGGACACCAGGATTTGTACGCCTTCCAGGTGGCCAATGCGCAGCACGACCAACTTATCAAAGCACTACTGCGGCTGCACGGGGGCGAGCTGTTCGTGGGCTTTCAGGCCATTTCGGAGAATAGCCTGGCCACGCACCTGCGGCGGAGCGTGACGGAGGTGCGGCAGCAGCTGCGCTACCTGCACACGGCGGGCATTCTGCATTACCAGGCCCGGCAGGAGTCGCCGCAGGCCATGTTTATCACCCAGCGCTACGACTCGGCCAAGCTGCCGCTGGACGAGCCGCGCCTGAAGGCTGCCCGCGAGCTGGCCCAGCACAAAACCAGCGCCGTGATTCACTACGTGGCGGGCACGCGCTGTCGGCAACAGCTATTGTTAGAATACTTTGACGAAGCCAACCCGGCGCGCTGCGGCGTGTGCGACGTGTGCCTGGCCGCCAAAAAGGCCGAGAAGGCGGCGACCGACGCGGCGGCGTGGCGCCCGCGCTTGCTGGAACTATTGAAAGACGCGCCGCAAACCCCAAAGGAGCTGCTGGCGCAGTTTGCGCCCCAGGAGGCCACGGCCGCCACGGCAGCGTTGCGGGAACTGGTAGATTTGGGGGAGCTGAACTACGCGGCCGACGGACGCTTGCGTGTCAATTAATAATGAGCAATTAACAATCACGCAGGACGCATCCTCAATTGCTGATTGCTCATTGTTAATTGCTCATTATTAATTGACCTAATACGCTGTGATGCCGCCCAGCAGGTTGCGCACGTTGGTGAAGCCTTGGCTGGTCAGGAAAGCCTTGGCCTGGGCCGAGCGGCCGCCGCCTTTGCAGTGCACGATGATTTCCTGGTCTTTGAGCTCTTCAAGGTCATCGAGCTTGTCGGGGAGGGTACCCAGGGGGATGTTCTGGCTGCCGGGAATAGCGCGCTCTTCGTGCTCCCAGGTTTCGCGCACGTCGATGATGGTGGGGGTTTCGCCGGCTTGCTGGCGCTGCTGGAGTTCGGCGGGGGTGATGTCGGCCATGATGGTTGGGGTAATGGAATGATAAAAGATGGATGGGAACAAAGGTCGGCACCGGGGAATTGTTTTGGGCGGTGGCGCGGTTTGCGCGGGAACGCGGCCGGGCGCCAGGGCCGTTTCCTCACTCCTTCATCTTACCTCTCCGTCGGCTTCCGTACCTTTGTTGTTTCCCTCCCTGTCAACTTTATGAAAAAACTCTTCTTTGCGCTGCTACTGAGCCTGCCGCTGTTGCCGGCGGCGGCCCAGACGTTTCCACCCGTGCCAGCCTTTCCGCCGGCCGCTTTGCAAGGCCAGGCCCTGCGCGACTGGCTGCGCACCAACTGGTATGATGGCAAGCGCAACGTGCTGAGCTACGGCCAGGCGCGGGCCAAGATGTATAACTACGCCGACAACTACAACAACTCGGTGACCTGCGTGTACTCGGGCTATAACACGCCGGTGCCGCTGAATTTCAACAGCTCCAGCACCAGCTCGGCGGCCAACATCAACTGCGAGCACACGATTCCGCAGTCGTGGTTCAGTGAAGTCCCCCGCATGGTGTCGGATATGCACCACCTCTATCCCACGTATATTCAGTGGAACTCGAACCGGGGCAACAACCCTTTCTTCGAGATTCCGGATGCTAATGGGACGACCTGGATGCGCAACACCACCAGCCAGACCACCATTCCCACTACCAACATCGACGAGTATAGCGAGGCCACCCGCTCGCAGTTTGAGCCCCGGGAGGACCACAAGGGCAACGTGGCCCGCACGGCCTTCTACTTCTACACCATGCACGAAGGGCAGCCGCAGCTGGCCGCTACCGGGCACCAGAGCATCACCTCGCTGGCCGATTTGGCCACCTTGTACCAGTGGCACCTGGCCGACCCGGTGGATGCCCGCGAGCGTGAGCGCAACCGCCGCGTGGCCGCCAGCCAGGGCAACTATAACCCCTTCATCGAGTACCCGGAGCTGGCGGCGCTGGCCTATGGCCTCACCCCTACCGGCCCGGTTATCACCTTCGCCGGCGCTACGGGCAGCATTGCCGAGGGCAACAGCGGCACCCGCACCTACACGCTGACGTTGAACGTGGCCCCGGCCCCGGCTGCTGCCCTCACGGTGCAGGTGGCGCTGAACGCGGCGGCCTCGACGGCTACCAATGGCTCGGATTTCACCTTCACCTCGCCTGCTACGGTGACTTTTGCGGCCGGGCAGACTTCGGCTACTACTACCATCACCATCAACGGCGACACGCAGCCGGAGCTGGATGAGACGGTTATCCTGAATCTGACCACGCCCGGCACCGGCGCCAGCATTGGCAGCCCAGCTACCCACACGCTCACCATCACCAACGACGACGGCGCGGCTCCGGCCCTGGCCTTTGCCAGCGCTACGGGCGCCATTGCCGAAGGCAACAGCGGCACCAGCACGCACACCGTGAACGTGACCCTGAGCAATGCCTCCGGCATCACCTTCCCGCTCACGCTGCCCGTGACGGTGGACGCCACCTCGACCGCCACCTCCCCGGCCGACTACACCCTCGACACACCGCTGCTGACCTTTGCCAGCGCCGCGGCACTTACGCAGGCCATCACGGTGACCGTGGTGGGCGACACCAACCCCGAGCCCACCGAGACTGTGGTGCTGCACCTGGGTGCTCCGTCGGCCGCTGGCGTGGTGCTGGGCACGCCCAGCACTTACACGCTGAACATCACCAACGACGACGCCAACCCCACGGGCACGCCCTGCTCGCGTCTGTTTTTCACGCAGTATGCCGAGGCCTCGGCCGGCAATAACAAAGCGCTGGAGTTCTTCAACCCCAGCCAGGTGACCATCGACCTGACGGGCAAGCGCATTGAGCTGTTTGCCAACGGCGCTACGACGCCCACCAACACGCTGGCCCTGACGGGCACGCTGGCTCCCGGCGCCACCTACGTCGTTACCAACAGCGGCTCGACCGATGCCGGCTTGATTGCGGCCAGCAACATCACCAGCAACGTGACGTTCTTCAACGGCAACGACGCCATCGTGCTTTTCGATGGCACCGACACGCTCGACATCATCGGGGTAGTGGGGCAGTCGCCCACGGAGTGGACCACCGCCGGCGGCGGCTCGACCCTCAACAACACGCTGGTGCGCCTGCCCGCCACCGAGATGGGCGGCAACTGGAACGGCCCCAACGGCAGCATCACCTGGACCAGCGGCGGCGTGGATATCTACACCGGCTTCGGCTCCTACACCAGCATTGCCTGCGTGGTGACGGGCACCCGCACGCCCTCGGTGCTGCGCAAGGGCCTGGAGATTTACCCCAACCCCGCCACCGAAAGCGTGCGCCTGCGCCTGCCGGCCGTGGCTGGCACGCTGGCCGCCACCGTGGAAGTGCTCGACCCGCTGGGCCGCGTGGTGCGCGCGCGCCCGGCCAACATCGGCGCCGCCGATGCCGTGCTGGTGGACCTGCGCGGCCTGGCCGCGGGCCTCTACGCCGTGCGCGTGACCACCGGCGCGGTGCAGTACACCGGCCGCCTGGTGCTGCGCTAGGCGCGGTCGCTTCCGTCGATTTCCTCAAAAGCCCTGGCCTCCGTGGTCAGGGCTTTTTGTTTGGGCGGCGGGCGGGCGGCGGATGCCGCCCCCGGGGTAGCAGCCGGAAAAGCAGTGGCTACGACTGGCAGCGGCCTTGTGACGGCCTTCCTGAAGCGTCAGGCAATTGCCGACGAGTATTTGGCAATTGCCTACTGACACTTGGCAATTGCCGGCAAGCACTTGGCAATCGCCGGCAAGCATTTGGCAACTGCCTACTGACGCTTGACAATTGCCTGGAAGCACTTGGCAATCGCCGAATGCTTCGAGGCAATTGCCGACGAGTGTTTGGCAATTGCCGGCAACCATTTAGCAATTGCCAAATACGACTTGGCGATTGCCGGCTGGTACTTGGCAATTGCCGGCAAGCATTTGGCAATCGCCAAGTAGCGGCCGGCGATTGCCAAATGCTTGTTGGCAGTTGCCAAATGCTCGTCGGCAGCTGCTGGGAGCTGGCGGGCGAATGGGGCTTAGGCTACCATCACCGGCTGGCCGAGGTGGGCGACGATGGTGGCCACGGCAGCGGCCGCGGGCAGCTCGAGGGGAACGCGCAGGCCGTAGGCAGGGCGCTCCAGGGTGCTGAGCTGCGAGGCCAGCATCTGGGCCTTCATGTAGTGGCCCTTGCGGGCAGTGAGGCGGGCTTCGAGCACGGCGTCGGGACCGTCGAGGAAGGCCCACTGCAGGGGGCGGGCGGCCTGGCTTTGGAGGGTGGCGCGGTAGGCTTCGCGCAGGGCGGAGCAGGCGAGCACGGCGCCGCCCGCCCGTTGCCACTCGGCCACGGCGGCGGCCAGGGTGGCGAGCCAGCCGGCGCGGTCGGCATCGGTGAGGGGGATGCCGGCGGCCATCTTTTTGACGTTGGCGGCGGGGTGGAAATCGTCGCCGTCGTGAAACGGCAGGTGCAGGCGTGCGGCCAGCAGCTCGCCCACCGTAGTTTTGCCGCTGCCCGACACGCCCATGACAATGATAACGTTACCGGGAAGGGGGGCGGCGGGCATAGGCATTGGGCGGGTGGCGAGGCAAGAGGAACAGACCGGCAGGCAGCCCGGGGCAAGGGCCAGGAACACCAACGGCGGGCGCGGGCATTTGTTCAGCTTCGCCCCGAAAAACAAAAGCCCCGCCGCCAACACTGTGGCGACGGGGCTTGCGGAGTGGTCAGCGCCTAAGCGCGGGACTTAGTCCACCGTCAGACGCTTGTAGACCGTGGTGGTGCCGGCCTGCAGGCGCACCAGGTACACGCCCGAGGCCACGTGGTGCAGGTCGAGCTCGGTGCGGGCGCCGCTGGCCGGCAGGGCCAGCAAGTGCTGCTGTACCGTCTGGCCGAGGGCGTTGAGCAGCGTCAGCTCGACCTTGCTGGCCCCGGCGATGGCCGGCACCTGCACGGTGCAGGTGCTGTGCGCGGGGTTGGGATACACCAGCACGGCGGCCGTGAGGGCGGCCGAAGCCGTGGCCGTGATGGTAACCGTGACGGCGGCCGAGGCAGCCGAAGCGCAGCCCGTGGCCGAGGTGGTGACGACCGTGTAGCTGCCGTTGCTGGCGGCCGAGGTCACCACGTAGGTCGGGCCGGTGGCGCCGGGGATGGCCGTCGGGCCGAAGTACCACTGATTGCCGGTAGCGGCGCTGCTGGTGAGCGTGCCAGCGGGGCTCTGGGTGATAACCGGGGTGGCCGGCAGGGGCTCAACGGTGACGGCCGTGGCGGCCGAGGTGGCCGAACAGCCGGCCGCGGTGGTGCCCACTACGGTGTAGCTGCCGCCGGCCGTGGCGGTGATGCTGGCCGTGGTGGCGCCGTTGCTCCAGAGGTAGGTGTCGGCGCCGCTGGCCGTGAGCACCACGCTGCCACCCTGGCAGAAGCTCGTGGCGCCGGCGGCGGCAATGCTCACCGTGGGCACGGCATTGATGGTGGCCACCACGGCCGTGCGCGGGCCCTCGCAGCCACTGGCCGATGCGGCGCTCACGTAGTACGTGGTGGTGGCGTTGAGCACGGGAGTGGTGTAGGTGGCCGCCGCCGCGCCGTTGATGGGCGTGCCGCCGATGGCCTGGGTGTACCACATGTAAGTGCCGCCCGTGGGCGTGCCGCTGGCCGTGAGGGTGAGGCTGCCGGGGCCGCAGTTAGCGGTGGGCGTAGCGACGCTGGGGGCAGCGGGCAGCGGGTTCACCGTGACGGTGGTGGCTACCGGGGCGGCCACGCAGCCGGCGGCTACGGTGCCGGTCACGGTGTAGGTGCCGCTGGTGCTCACGGTGATGCTGGCCGTGGTGGCCCCGGTGCTCCAGGTGTAGAAGTTGGCGCCGGTGGCCGTGAGGACCACGCTGCCGCCCTGGCAGAAGCTGGTGGGGCTCGTGGTCGTCACCGTCACCACCGGCAGGGCGCTGATGGTGGCTACCACGGCCGTGCGGGGGCTTTCGCAGCCGCCGGTGCCCACCACGCTCACGTAGTAGGTGGTGGTGGCGTTGAGCACGGGGGTGGTGTAGCTGCCGCCGCTGACGCCGGCAATGGCCGTGCCGCCCGTGGCCGTGGGGTACCAGGCGTAGGTGGTGCCGGTGGGGGCGCCGCTGGCCGAGAGGGTGAGGCTACCGGCGGCGCAGCTGGCCGCGCCGGTGGTGGCGGGGGCGGCGGGCGTCGGGTTCACCGTCACGGTGGTGGCGGCCGAGGTGGCCGGGCAACCGGCGGCGCTGGTGCCCGTCACAGAGTAGCTGCCGCTGGTGCTCACGGTGATGCTGGCCGTGGTGGCGCCGGTGCTCCACTGGTAGGTAGCGACGCCGCTGGCCGTCAGGGTTACCGAGCCCCCCGAGCAGAAGGTCGTGGGGCCGGCGGCGGCAATGCTCACTGTGGGCACGGCGTTGATGGTGGCTACCACGGCCGTGCGCGGGCTCTGGCAGCCGCTGGCCGACACCGTGCTCACGTAGTACGTGGTGGTGGCCGCGAGGCTGGGGGTGGTGTAGCTGGCCGCCGTGGCGCCGCCGATGGCCGTGCCGCCGGTGGCCTGGGTGTACCAGGCGTAGCTGCCGCCGGTGAGCGTGCCGCTGGCATTCAGCACCACGTTGCCGGGGCCGCAGTTGGCGGCAGGGGTTGTGGTGGGGGCGCTGGGCAGGGGGTTCACGGTCACGGTAGTGGCCGTCGAGGTGGCCGGGCAGCCGGCGGTGCTGGCACCGGTGACGGTGTAACTGCCGCTGGTGGTTACGGTGATGGTGCGGGTAGTAGCGCCGGTGCTCCACACGTAGGAGTTGGCGCCGTTGGCCGTCAGCACCACGCTGCCGCCCTGGCAGAAATCCACGGGGCCGCTGGCGTCAATTTCTACCAGGGGCACTGCGTTGATGGTAGCAACTACTTCCGAGCGGGGGCCTTCGCAGCCGCCGCTGGTGAGGGCGCTCACGAAGTACGGCGTGGTGGCCGTCAGGCTGGGCGTGGTATAGTTGGTGGCAAGGGTCACAACAACGGGCGTCCCCCCCGTTGGCTGGGTGTACCAGGCGTAGGTGCCGCCGGCGGGGGCGCCGCTGGCCGTCAGGGTCACGCTGCCCGTACCGCAGCGGCTGGCCGGCGTGGTGATGGGGGCGCTGGGCAGGGGCGTCACGGTTACCACGGTGGCGGCCGAAGTGGCCGAGCAGCCGGCGGCGCTGGTGCCCGTCACGGCGTAGCTGCCGCCGGTGGTCACGGTGATGCTCGGGGCCGTCGAGCCGTTGCTCCACTGGTAGGTAGCGGCGCCGCTGGCCGTGAGCACCACGCTGCCGCCCTGGCAGAAGGTGGTCGAGGTAGTCGTGCTGATGGTCACCACCGGAACGGCGTTGATGACGGCCGACACGAGGGTGCGCGGGCCCTGACAGGCCGCGTTGCCGCTGCCCGTGCTGATGGCTACATAATAAGGAGTGGTAACCGAGAGGCTGGGCGTAGTGTAGGTGGCCGCCGTGGCGCCGGCAATGGCCGTGCCGCCGGTGGCCTGGGTGTACCAGGCGTAGGTGCCGCCCGCAGGGGCGCCGCTGGCCGTCAGCGTCAGGCTGCCCGCGCCGCAGCGGCTGGCGGGCGTCGTCGCCGTGGTGGGGGTGTACTGCACGCAGTAGGGCGTGGTGCCCGTGATGGTGCCGCCCTGGGTGCTCACCACTACCGGCCCGCTGGTGGCGCCGGCCGGCACGGTGAAGGTCAGCGTCGTGCCGCCCGCGCCCACCGTCACGCCCGCGATGGTCACGCCGTTAATGGTCACCGTAGTACCGCCGCTCACGAAGCCCGTGCCGGTCACCGTCACCACCGTGCCCACCGGGCCCGTGGCCGGCGAGATGCCGCCGATGGTGGGCACGGCGTACAAGCCGTTGCCGCTCAGGTTCACCACGTAGGTGCCCAGCGCCGAGGTCAGGCGCAGGGTACCCGTTTGGGCGCCCACAGTGGTGGGGCTGAAGGTGACGTTTACCGAAGCCGTGCCGCCGGCCGGCACCGTCGTCGGGGCCGGGCCGCTCACGGCGAAGTTGCCGGTGGTGGTCACGCCGGTCAGCGTCAGCGCTCCCGAGCCGGGGTTGGCCAGGATGAAAGTAGCGGCGGCCGAAGTCGAGCCCACTGTCTGGTTACCAAAGTTGTAAGCCGTGCCGTTGCTGGGGTACGGGAAGCCGCCCTGCGTCACGACCAGCTGCGCGGCCACCGTCACGGTGAAGTTGGTAGCGCTGGTAGCGGTGCCGCCGGGCGTCGTCACGGCAATCAGGCCGGTCGAGGCACCGTTGGGCACGGTGAAGGTGATGCTGGTGCCGGTGCCGTTCACGGTGAAGCCATTCACCGTCACGCCGTTCAGCGTGAGGGCCGTAGCGCCGGTGAGATTGGCACCGGTCACGGTCACGGTGGTGCCCACCGCGCCACTGGCCGGCGTGAAGCTGGCGATGGTGGGTGCCAGTATGCCCAATAGCACGCTCACAGTGTTAGCGCCCGAGTTCATGGCGGCCAGGTCGAGGCGGCCGTCGCCGTTCACATCGGCCAGGGCCGTGCTCGCCGTGCCCAGGCCGGTGGCAAAGTCGGTGCGGGTGCCGAAGGTGCCGGCGCCGGTAGCCAGCAGCACCGAGGCATTGTTGGTGCCCTGGTTGGCGGTGATGATATCGAAGCGGCCGTCGCCGTTCACGTCGGCCAGGTCCACGTCCTGCGGGGTGGCACCGGTGTTGTAGTCGGTGCGGGCCAGGTAGCCGCTGCCGGTGGCGGCGGCGCTCAGCAGCACGCTCACGCCGTTCACCGAGTTGTTGCCGGTCACGATGTCGAGGCGGCCATCGGCGTTGAGGTCGCCCAGGGCCACGTAGAAGGGCGTCAGGGCTGTGGCGTAGTCCACTCTGGCGGCGAAGTTGCCGGCGCCGGTGCCCAGCAGCACGCTCACGCTGTTATCATTCAGGTTGCTGGTCACGATATCGAGCCTGCCGTCGTTGTTCACGTCGCCCACGGCCACGCCGTTAGGATTGGTGCCGGTAACGTAGTCGGTGGGGGTACCGAAGATGCCGTTGCTCAGGTTGAGGTACACCGAAACGGTGTTGCCGAAGCCCGCCGTAGCGTTGCCCGCGTTGCTCACCACAATGTCGAGGCGACCGTCGCTGTTCATGTCGCCCACGGTCACCAGGCCAGGCACATTGGAGGCCGGGTATTGGGTAGGAACACCCAGGCCGGCGCCCGTATTCAGCAGCACGCTCACCGAGTTGGTCGTGCTGTTAGCCACCACCACGTCGAGGCGGCTGTCGCCGTTCATGTCGCCCAGCACGATGCCCAACGGGCCGCTGCCGGCCGCGTAGTCCACCCGCGTGCCGAAGGCCCCGGTGCTGGAGCCGGGAAACACCGACACGGTGTTGTCGGTGGTGTTGGCCACCACAATATCAGGCCGGTTGTCGCCGGTGATGTCGCCCATCACCATGTCGCCGGGGTTGGTGCCGGACGTGTAGGCCACCGGTGCCCCAAAGCGCCCCGACGAAGCCGTCGTGGCCGTGGTAAACTGGTAAGTGTAAGGAACTGCCACGGCACCCGTGGTGCTCTGCACCGTGCTGGGCACGGTCACGCTCACCGTTTCGCCGGGCAGGAATACCGGCGAGGTCAGCGGCAGCGTGGCCGTGGTGCCGCTTATCGTGGACAGGCCCATGGTCCGCTGCCCTTTCCCCAGGTTACCAAACACCCGGATGTTATTGGAGGCCAGCAAAGCCGGTGTGGCGCTGAACGTCACCGCAATGTTCGAGGCCAGCGGGGCATTCACCACGTTGGCCACCGGGCTGCGGCTGGTCACGCTGAACGTAGCCGGGGCGGTGCAGGAAACCGTAGCTGCCCAGCCATTATATTCCGTATTCACATCGGAAATAAAGACGACCGTGAGCTGCCCGGTAGCATTGGTCGCCGTTACGGTACCGGGGCTGACAGTGCCCGTGTACGTGCCGATTAGCGTTGAGGCAGCGCTGGGGCCGTCGTAGATAGACAGCCTGTCCCAGTTCTGCTCAAGCTCGAAGCTTGTAAAAGCCAGGCGCACCTTGGCCCCGGCCGTAGCCGGCGAAAACACCTTGGTATAGTTTTCATTGCTCAAGTAAGTTCCAGCCGCGCCGCCCGAGTCGTAGAACGTGCCCGAGCAGGTCGTCACGGGCGTGTTGTTCATCAGGAAGGTGTTGGTCGTCACGCAGGAAATGGCCGCCGCGAAGCCCGAGGGCGTCTGCGACACGTCGGAGGTAAATACCACCGTGAGCTGGCCGGTAGCGTTGGTCGCCGTTACGGTGCCGGGGCTATTCGTGCTGGTATAAGTGCCGATGGGCGTCGAAGCCGTGCTCGGCCCGTCGTAAATCACTAGGTTGTCGAAGCCATTTTCCAGCTCGAAGCTACTGAACGTCAACCGCATTTTGGCGCCCGCCGTTGAGGGCGTCAGCGTCTTGATGTAGGTTTCATTGTTGTAGTAGGGGTCCGTCGGTCCGCCCGAGTCGTAGAGCGTACCCGAGCAGGCTGTCACCGGGTCGTTGTTCATGAGGTACTGGCCGGCAGTCGTCACCACGAAGTTGGTGACGCTGGTAGCCGTTCCGCCGTTCGAGGTCACCCCAATAGGGCCGGTAACGGCCCCCGCCGGGACAATAGCCGTTATTTGCGTCGAGTTAAAATTGCCACTCGTGACGCTCACGCCCCCAATGGTAACGTAAACCGGGTTGATAAACGGGCCGCCCGTGATAATAACGGTGCTGCCCACCGGCCCGCCCGTAGGCGCAAAGCTGGTGATGGACGTCTGGGCCTGTGTGCTTTGCACCAACCCAATCGATAGCAGTAAAACCAACAGCCAGGCCAACGGATACCGCCACACGGGGAAAACCATACGGCCGGATGGCCGCAGCGCGGGAGTAAAGAGTTGTTTCATGAAAATGAAGCTAAAGTGAAGGCCCAAAGATAGTGTAAGCCCGCTAGTGTTTGAAGAAAAAGGTCAAGATTTTAGCAGGAATTCCATAATAAAACCCATGCCGATTAGCAGGTGCTAAATTTTAAGGCATTGCTTCCGCAACTGCGGCCAGCCTGTATCTTCGCATTTCACTTACGGCGATGGATTTCCGCCCCGAACCGCTGACGGCCCGCACGTCACGCTGATGATTCCTGCGCTTCGGCCCGGCCTGGTTGGCGGGGCCGCTTGTTTCATCCTGCCCGTTCGCCCGCTATGCGTCGTCCCTCCTATTCTTTCCGCCGACAAGCAGTGCGTTTGCGAGCATTCAGCCCGGTGGCAGCCACGCAGTTCCTGTTGCGCTGGCTGGTGCTGGCCAGCCTGGTGGGCGCCCTGGCCGGCACCGCCTCGGCGGGCTTTCTGGTAGCGCTGGACTGGGCGACCCGCTGGCGCGAGGCCCACCCCTGGGTGCTGGCGCTGCTGCCGGCGGCGGGCCTGCTCATCGGCCTGGCCTACCACCATTTCGGCGACCGCGTGGCGAAAGGCAACAACCTGATTCTGGAGGAAATTCACCGTCCCAGCGGGGTTATTCCGCTGCGCATGGTGCCGCTGGTGCTGGGCGGCACCCTGCTCACCCACCTCGTGGGCGGCTCGGCCGGGCGCGAGGGCACGGCCGTGCAGATGGGCGGCGCCCTGGCCGACCAGCTCAGCCGCTGGCTGCCGCCGGCCGAGCGGCGCCTGCTGCTCATTGCGGGCATGAGTGCGGGCTTCGCGGCGGTGTTCGGCACGCCGCTGGCCGGGGCCGTGTTTGGGCTGGAAGTGTGGCTGCTGGGCACCATCCGCTACGAGGCGGTGCTGCCCAGCTTTCTGGCCGCCGTGCTGGCCGACTACGTGACCCGCGCCTGGGGCGTAGGCCACACCGCCTACCCTATGCTGGCGGCGCTGCCGCTTACGCCCTTGGCGCTGGGCGGCACGCTGCTGCTGGGGGCACTGTGCGGCCTCACGGCGCGCAGCTTTGCCGGGCTCACGCACGCGGTGGGGCGCTGGTTTGGGCGCATCAAGTACGCGCCGCTGCGGCCGGTGCTGGGCGGAGTGTTGGTGGCCGGCAGCATGGGGGCGCTGGGCACCATGCGCTATGCCGGCCTGGGCGTGCCGGTCATCGTGGAGGCCTTCCAGCACCCGCTGCCGCCCCAGGATTTTGCGCTGAAGCTGCTGCTGACGGCCCTCACGCTGGGCGCGGGCTTCAAAGGCGGCGAGGTGACGCCGCTGTTTTTCATTGGGGCGGCGCTGGGCTCGGCGCTGGCCCTGGTGCTGCCGCTGCCGGTGGCGCTGCTGGCGGGCATGGGCTTCGTGGGCGTGTTTGCGGGCGCGGCCAATACGCCGCTGGCCTGCACGCTGCTGGGGCTGGAGCTGTTTGGCAGCGGGGCGGGTATTTACCTGGGCTTGTGCTGCGTGGTGGCTTATATGTTTTCGGGGCAGCGGGGCATTTATGCGGCGCAGGTGCTGGGGCAGGCCAAACTGCCGCGCAGCTTAACATCCTCCTCACATCAATAACACATCGATGCGGTGCGCGTGTACCGTTTCCAGGGCCACCGACCAGGCAAAAACGGTAAAATACCCATCCTGCGAGGCCACCATGGCCACGGCATCGCGCTGGTCGAAGACGAACTGGGCGGCGGCCAGGTGGCGGGTGCCGCCGTTCTGGGCCGGGTGCAGGGTTTGCATGCGGCTATCCACCACGGGCTCGGTTAGTATCATCTGCTCCACGGGCGTGCTGTGGGCCGCCCGCGTCACCTTGGCGCCGAAGGCCAGCACCTCGTACTGCTGCGTGATAACGGTGGCGCCATCCACGGCCGTGAATCCGCCCACCGTGCCAATAGCCTGCTGCAAAGCCGGCTGCCAGGTGGCGCTGCGCAGCAGCGCGGGCTGCCGCAGCAGCCGGGCGATGCCGGTGTAGGGCGGCAGCACGGGATAGTTGAGGGGCTGCACGATGGACTCTTGCCACTGCTCGGTGTGCGGCGGCACCACCAGCAGCAAGCCGCCGCGGCCGTGGGCGCGCATGGCGGCGGCCAGCTCCACGAGCACGTTGTCGGCGGCATTGGTGGCGGTGGGCAGGGGCAGGCTGGGCAGCGAGGCCAGCAGGGCCGGGCAGTCGGCCAGGCCGGCGTTGGTTTCGTCCACCACCTTTATCTGGTCGCCGCGCATCACGGCCACGTTCACGAACTTCCCGAAGCCGTCGGCCCGGCGGTGCTTGGCCACCAGCACGCCGGGCTCCACCACCTCCACCACGAAGCACAGGGGCGGCAGCCCCGTGGCCGTGCCCCACACGTAGAGCTCCTCCGCCTCGTACCACACGCCCAGGTGAATACCCGGCTGCTCCACCGCCGGGGCCAGCTTGATGAGGTGTTGCGGCGTGAGCCGCCGCCGGTGGCCGAATACCAGCGCCTGCCCCGCCTGCCCGGGCGGCAGCAGGGCCAGGGTGATGCGCGGCGGCCGCCCCTCCTCCTTGCGCAGGCTGGCCCAGAACGTAGCGTCGATAATAGCCTCCACCAGCGCCACCGACGGCAGTTCGGCCAGATGCTCAAACCCCAGCTCTTCCGCCGACAGCCGGTGCTGGCGCAGGTGTTCGGCAATGGTGGGCGCGACCATGCGGGCCGCCAGGTAGCTGGGTTCAGAAAGCATCGGGAAAGGAAGTAAAACGGCCGGTTTGCAGCAACAAAGTAAGGCGGCAGAATGCTTAAAACCGGGCTACGCCAACTGCTTCGCGCGGCGGCCGGCGGGCGCCACCCGGAGGTTGATTTACCAACCCTCCCCTACCTCAGCCGTAAGCTTTGGCAGTAGCCTGTGCCGCGCCGTTGCCGCCCAATCCCCCGTTGCCGCATGAAAAAACCCGCCCTTCTCCTTCTCTTCCTGTTAGTTCTGGCCAGTTGTAAAGATGAAGCCCACGAGCAGCAACTGCAAAAGCGCGAAGCCGAAATCACCCGCCGCGAGCAGGAAATTGCCCGCCGCGAAAACGCCTTAGCTGTGCGCGAACAAAGCCTGCTTCAAAAGGAACAAACCCCGCCCGCCGACACCCTGCAGCAGGTGCAGCCCGCCGATACGGCCCTGCTGCGCACCCTGCCCGGCACCTGGGCCACCCGCATGAGCTGCATCGAAACCGACTGCCCCGGCTCGGCCATCGGCGACAGCAAGAATGAGCAATGGGAGTTTGCGGTGGAGCAGAATACGGTGCGGGCCACAGCTACGGCCAACAAGAAAATCATCCGCGTGTACACCGGCACCCTGGAGGGCAGCGAGCTGAAAATGACCGCCCAGCACATCCCCAACGAAACCCTGCCCGACGCCAGTTTCACCGTGCTGCTGCAGGCCAGCGGCGAGCGCCGCCTCGAAGGCCGCCGCGAAATCAGCAAGCCCGCGCCCGACAACTGCCGCATCGTGTATGCCCTGGAGCTGACCAAGGAGCCCGTCAAGGCCACCATTTCCATCCGCTAACCCTGCGCCGATGCTATCGACTTTGCTACTCAATGCGCTGGAGTTTTCGCTGCCGCTGAAAAACCCGGTCATTATCTTCTCGCTGGTTTTGTTTATCATCCTGTTTGCGCCCATTCTGCTGCAGCGCATCAAGGTGCCGCACATCATCGGGCTCATCCTGGCGGGCACGCTGGTGGGCCCCTACGGCCTGAACCTGCTGCAGCGCGACAGCAGCATCGTGCTGTTCGGCACGGTGGGGCTGCTGTACATCATGTTTCTGGCGGGGCTGGAAATCGACCTGAGCGAGTTCCGCAAGAACAGCGGCAAGATTCTGGTTTTCGGGCTCGTGACGTTCGTGCTGCCGCTGAGCTGCGGCGTCGTGGCCAGCCACTATGTGCTGGGGTATAGCATGATGTCGTCGGTACTGCTGGCCAGCATGTTCTCCACGCACACGCTGGTGTCGTACCCCATTGCCAGCCGCTACGGCATCACCCGCAACCGCGCCGTGACGCTCACCATCGGCGGCACCATGATTACCGACATCCTGGCGCTGCTCATCCTGGCCGCCATTTCGGGCATGACCAAGGGCACCGCCGATGCC
Organism: Hymenobacter aranciens; assembly: GCF_030580865.1. GTDB lineage: Bacteria > Bacteroidota > Bacteroidia > Cytophagales > Hymenobacteraceae > Hymenobacter > Hymenobacter aranciens. Next base: position 31,841 of record NZ_JAUQSY010000020.1, read on the forward strand.
GCCTTCTGGGTGCGGCTGGGGGGCTCGTCGCTGGTGTTCGTGGGCCTCGTGTTTTTTGGGTTTCCGCCGGTTATCCGCTGGTTTTTCAAACGCTTTACCGACAGCGTTTCGCAGTACATTTTCGTGCTGGCGATGGTCTTCCTAGCGGCCTTCCTGGCCGAGGCGGCGGGCATCGAGGCCATTATCGGGGCCTTCTTCGCGGGGCTGGTGCTCAATCAGTTCGTGCCCCACTCCTCCCCGCTCATGAACCGCATCGACTTTGTCGGCAATGCGTTTTTCATTCCGTTTTTCCTCATCGGTGTGGGTATGCTGGTCGATGTGAGCGTGCTGGTGAAGGGCACCGGGGCGCTGAAAGTGGCCGGCGTCATCGTCGTCATCGCCATTGCCACGAAGTACATCGCGGCCAAATTCACCCAGAAAGTCTTCCGGATGACGCCCACCGAGGGCGACCTGATTTTCGGCCTCAGCAGCTCGCACGCGGCCGCCACGCTGGCCATTATCCTGGTGGGCTACAACATCATCGTGGGGGAAACGCCGAACGGCGACCCCATCCGCCTGCTCGACGAAGACGTGCTCAACGGTACCATTCTGCTCATTCTGATAAGCTGCGCCATCAGCTCGTTCCAGGTGGAGCGGGCGGCTCGCGCCCTGGCCCTGCAGGAGGAAAGCGCCACCCCCGGCACCGACGACAGCGGCGAGAAAATCCTCATTACCATGGCCTACCCCGACACCGTGGTGGACCTCGTGGACTTCGGCCTGCTGCTGCGCCCGCGCAAAAGCACGGTGCCGGTGTACGCCCTGCACATCGTGAGCGACGACGAGGCCGACGCCCAGGAGGCCGCCGGCAAAAAGATGATGGACCAGGCCCAGATGCACGCCGCCGCCACCGAAAACACCCTCCTGCCCCTGCTGCGCTACGACGCCAGCCGCAGCAACGGCATCATTTACAGCATCAAGGAACAGAAAATCACCAGCACCCTGCTAGGCCTGCACCGCGATGCCGACGCCGACAACCTGCTGGGCCCCGTGGCCGCCAAAGTCCTCGAAAGCACCATCGAAGAGCTGTTTGTGTACCAGCCGCGCCAGCCGCTCAATACCCTCACGCGCATTGTGGCCGTGGTGCCGCCGCTGGCCGAGCAGGAGGTTGGGTTCGGGCACTGGCTGGGCACGCTACGCACCATTGCCAAGGAGGCCGGGCTGCCGCTGGCACTGTATGCCGCCCCGGCTACGCTGCAAGCGCTACGCGAAGCCAATGTCACCGACACGGCCCTGAACAACGTGCAGTACAGCACCTTCGAAAACTGGGATGATTTCCTGATTTTCAGCAAGGAAGTGCGCGCAAACGACCTGTTTCTGATTGTTTCCTCGCGGCCGGGCCACGTTTCCTACCTGCGGCAACTGGCGCGCCTGCCGTATTACCTCGACCGGTATTTCCGCGAGAATAGCTTCCTGCTGCTGTTTCCGCACCAGGTGCCGGCGGCGTAGAATGTGTAGCGCGAAACGCTGTTTCCGCGCTACTGCGGTTCTTTGCTACCCCGCGTCAGCTCCAGCAGCATCCGGCACAAATCAGCTTCCTGGAAAGGCTTCGTGACGCAGCCGTTCATCCCGGCGGCCAGGTATTTTTCCTGGTCGGCCGCAAAAGCGTTGGCCGTGAGAGCAATGATGGGGATAACAGCCCGCCCGGGGTCCGGATTCTGGCGAATCGCCATCGTCACCTCCACCCCATTGAGGCCGGGCATGTGAATGTCGAGCAAGGCCGCATCGTACTCGTTTTCCTGGAGTTGATGCAGCGCCTCGGTACCGTTGGCCACGGCATACACCTCCACGCCCCAGTGTTCGAGCAGCACAATGGCAATCCACTGATTCACGAGGTTATCTTCGGCCAACAGTACCCGCAGGCCGCGTAGTCCTTCGAAATTGTTTTCGAAAGTGACGACAGGCTGCTCGGCCAGCTCTTCGGGGGCCCGGGGCAGCGTGAGCACGAAGGAAAACGTGGTGCCTTCGCCCAACGTGCTGCACAGCAGCAGCGTGCCACCCATGTGATGCACCAGCTGCTCGCTGATGGCCAGCCCCAGGCCCGTGCCGCCGGAGCGCCGGCTGGTTTCGGCATTGGCCTGGGCGAAGGCGTCGAAAATGTGCGTATGCTCTTCGGGTGCAATACCTACCCCACTGTCTTCCACCCAGAAACGCAGAGTTAGCGCCTGCGGCGTTTCGCGCAGCGGCGTGATACCCAGCCGCACCTGCCCGCGCATGGTGAATTTGATGGCGTTGCTGAGCAGGTTGAGCAGCACCTGGTGCAGGCGGTAGGCATCGCCCACCACGCGGGCCGATTCCAGGATAAGCGGCTCAATTACAAACCGCAGGCCCTTCTGCGAGGCCAGCGGCGCCACCGTCTGCTTGGCGCCGTGCAGCAGCACGCTCAGGTCGAAGGCGGCAAGGTCGAGCTGCAGGTGGTGGGTGGTGATTTTGGCTAGGTCCAGCACGTCATTTACCAGCGCCAGCAGGTGTTGGCCAGCCTGTTGCATAGTCACCAGGTATTCCTGCTGCTGCGGGGTGAGGGTGGTGCGTTTCAGCAGCGCCATCATGCCCAGCACACCGTTGAGGGGCGTGCGAATTTCGTGGCTCATGCGCGACAGAAAGGCTTCTTTGGCCTGGGCATTGGCCTCGGCTTCCTGCTTGGCATTTTTCAGGTCGGTAATGTCGGTGCTGACGGCCAGCACATCCGTTGAGCCATCGGTGCGGCGCAGCGGGCGCATGTGCATCTGCATCTGGCACACTTCGCCGTTTGCCAGCGTCACGGGTAGCTCGCCGCTCACCGATTTGCCCGTCTGCTCCACCTGTTGGCGCCAGGCTCTGATTTGGGCCACCTGCTCCTGCACCACCCGGTCGCGCTTCTCGGGGTGTATGTGCGTGCTCAGCGCCGTTATCTTGTCGAAAGCAGCATTGTGAAACGACACTTTATTCTGCGCGTTTATCACGTACACAACGTTGGGCAAAGCATCCACAATCAGCCGAACAAAATCCTGTTGCTCACGCAGCAACACCTCACTAAGCTGGTGCTGCTGCTCGGCCTCGTAGCGCGCCGTGATGTCGATACCCGAGCCTACCATCAGCTGCAGCTGGTCGTCGGCCCCGAATACGGCCCGCATGGTGCGCAGAATGTGCTTGGGCCCCGTAGCGCTCATCATGGTTTCTTCCCAGGTCACGTCCTGCCGCATGCGGATGGCCTGGCCAAAACGATGTTCGCGCTGCTCGGCCAGCGCCGCCGGTCGCTGCCGAAACGCCAGGTACTCCGCATCGGTCATACCGATGATATTCCGGCGCATCACCGGGTCGGCAATGGCCGAGGGGTTGACGAACACGTAGCGGTGCTGGCTATCGAATACGGCCACATCGACGGGCAGGAAGTTCAAGATGGACTCGTAAAACTCCTGTTGCTGTGCCACTTTGGCTTCCACCAGCTTACGGTCGGTAATGTCGATGCCCGTGCCAATCATAAACCGCAGTTCGCCATCCTCCTCATAAATTGGCTTCAGATGCCGCAACACGTAGCGCGGTGCCCGGCCATCAAGCAACGCATCCTCCCAGCTCACCTCCCGCTTTTCGTCGCGGGCCTGCTCAAAGCCGCGCTGCCGCTGCGCCGTCACGGCTGGCGGCCGCTGGTGAAAAAGACATACCTCCTCGTTGGTTTTGCCCAGCATCCAAACCCGCTTTTCCAGGTCCGGCTCCACGGCCGGGTTCAGATACAGGTAGCGAAACTCGGTATCGACGACAGCCACCGCTACGGGAATTTGCTCCAGCACAGTCTCGTAGAAATGGCAGCGCTCGAACAGCTTTTGTGCCTCCTGTTGGTTCAGCATTAGGGCGTTTGCGACATTGTCGCGCTGCTGCTCCAGGGCGGCTATACGGGCTTCGGCCGCCGCCAGCGCCGCTTCGGCCTGTTGGCGGCGCTCCCGTTCGGCGGCCAACTGGGCAGCCCAGGATATGGGGTCGGAAGGTAGATGCGTATCCATGGCGCCATATAACCAGAGGGGTGAGAAGTAGAAAGCCCGTAAGTCAATGCCTTTGTCAACCTGACAACTAGCAGCAATTCAGCGGCATTATTGGAAAACTCGCAGTTTTGCTACCTAAACTACTACTTGCGTACCGGAAAAGAAGCAACTGCGTTGCCAATTTTCAGACCAACCGCCGCCCTAATGCGCCTATGTAATTAGCTGACTGATAAATAAAAAACGGCAGGTTTCCCAAAAATTTAGGAAACCTGCCGTTTCGGCCACTCCAACGGTTGAGCTTAGCGCAACGGCTTGATGCTAATGGCCGTGCCGCCGCCGGCGGCCAGCTGCAGCTTCAGGGTGGTTTTGCTGCTCACTTTCTGCTTCCGAATCTGGTACGCCTCAGGGTTTTTATCCCACGAAGCGCCCTTGCCGTCGGCGTAAATGGTGGCTTCGTACTGCTGGCCAAGCTTCAGAAAATCGAGCTTTACTTCCTGATTACGCGCTTGTTCGTCGGTGATGGCGCCGAGATACCACTCGTCCTTGCCCTTGGCCTGGCGGGCAATGGCGAGGTAGTCGCCGGGCTCGGCCAGCAGCACGCGGGTATCGTCCCAGTCCACCGGCACATCCTTGATAAACTGAAAGGCGTCGAGGTGCGGCTCGTAGTTTTCGGGCAGGTCGGCGGCCATCTGCAGGGGCGAGTACAAGGTCACGTACAGCGCCAGCTGCTTCGTTAAGGTGGTGTGCATCTGGCGCTCGGGGTGGCCGGGCACGTGGTTTTTGAGCTTGAAGATGCCGGGCGTGTAGTCCATCGGGCCGCCCATGAGGCGGGTGAAGGGCAGGATGGTTTCGTGCTCGGGCGGGTTGCCGGCGGGGTCGAAGGCGTTGAACTCGTTGCCGCGGGCGGCTTCGCAGGCCAGCCAGTTGGGGTAGGTGCGGTGCAGGCCGGTGGGGCGCACGGGCTCGTGCATATCCACCATCACGCGGTGGTTGGCAGCCACTTGGGCCACGTGCACGTAGTGGTTGCTCATCCACTGGCCGTCGTGGTGCTCGCCGCGCGGGATGATGCGGCCCACGTAGCCGGTCTTCACGGCCGGGTAGTCGTGCTTGTTCATAAAATCGTAGGCGGCCTCCAGGCGGCGCTCGTAGTTGGTGACCGAGCCGGAGGTTTCGTTGTGCATTATCATGCTCACGCCCTTGCTTTTGGCGTACTGCTGAATGTTGGTCACGTTGAAATCCGGGTACGGCGTCACGAAGTCGAACACCTCCTCCTTCCAGTTGCCAAACCAGTCTTCCCAGCCGGTATTCCAGCCCTCCACCAGCACGCCCTGGATGCCATGCTTCGCCGCAAAGTCGATGTAGCGCTTCACGTTCTGCGTATTAGCGGCATGGCGGCCGTGCGGAATCAGTTGGCCCTTAGCGTCGAGCGTGTCGGTGCGGTCGGCGTAGCTCCAGGTGCCGGTGCCGATTTGCATTTCCCACCACACGCCCACGAATTTCATGGGCTTAATCCAGCCGGTGTCCGCGATTTTGCTGGGCTCGTTGAGGTTGAGAATGAGCTTCGAGGCAATAATGTCGGTGGCTTTGTCGCTCACTACCAGCGTGCGCCAGGGCGTGTGGGCCGGGGCCTGCAGGTAGGCCTTGGTGCCCACAGCATCGGGCACCAGCTGGGCCTTCAGGTGGTGGGTGGCGCGGTCGACGTGCAGCTGCATGGCCGGGTAGTTCACCTGCGCCGCCTCGTGAATGTTCACGTACAGGCCGTCGTCGGCCTTGAGCATCAGTGGGGTGGCTACGGCCTGGGCATCGGGCGCGTCGCGCACGGCAATGCTCTTGCCCGCTTCCACTACGGGGCGGTTGTCCACGGCGCTCAGGCGCGAGCGGGTATAGGCGTACTCGTTGGTGTCGTAGTCGCCCGGAATCCAGAAAGCGGTGTGGTCGGCGGGTAGGTTGAACTCGGTCAACTCGTCGCTCACGGTGAAGTAGTTCAGGCTTTTCTGCGCCGGAAACTCGTAGCGGAAGCCCAGGCCGTCGTCGAACAAACGGAAGCGCAGCACCAGCCGGCGGTTCTGCGCGCCGGCCTGCCGCAGGGTCACGGCCAGCTCCTGGTAGTGGTTGCGAATCTGCTTCACCTCGCCCCACACTGGCGCCCAGGTGTCGTCGTGCCGGCTGCTGTCGATGCCGGCCACGGTAAAGCCTTTATCGAAGCCGGCCTGGTCTTTCAACAAAATACCCAGGCGGCTGGGCGTCAGCACTGTTTTCTTGCCGTGGCTGAGCTGGTAAGTGGGCTCGCCCGCGGCGTTGAGAGCGAAGCGCAGAGCCAGCTTGTGGCTGGGCGAGTGGATGGTTTGGGCTTGCGCAAAAGTGATTTGGGCCACAAGCAAAGAAACGAAGAGGGTTCGCATGCAGATTATTTCCAACCAGAAATCAATTTATTCTTCAACTCTATAGAAGCCGCGCCACTTATCGGCCGTCATCTCAAACTTCACTTCTCCATTTGGCCGCAAACCCGAGCTGTGCCACCCGGCGTGCCGGTAAAAGCCTTCGGCGCGGGTGCCGGGCGTGGTGCCCAGCCACAGTGTTTCATAGGTTTGCGCAAAGTACCAATCCAGCATCGTGTCGTGCAGGGCGCGGCCGATGCCCTGGCGGTCGTAGCCCGGCTGCATAAACAAGGCCCACACGTTGCTGCCCATCAAATCAACAATGGCAAAGCCAACAATCTGACCTTCTATGACGGCCACCCAGCCTTTGCCCCGTTGCGTCAGAAACTCTACGTAATCCGCTTCGGTGACGAGGCCGGGGTTGGAAAGTACGTTTTCGGTGACGGCGAAGCGAATAACCGCCAGTTGGGGAATGTCGGCCAGTTGGGCTTCTCGGAGTAGCATCGGCGGGAACGGCGGTAGGAAAGCACGAATGTACTGCGCCCGTCGCGGCGAATGCGCAGACGCTAAAAGCGGCCAGCCGCGAATCACTCCGCCGCTGGCCGCTTCTCATTTCAACTCAACCAACTATTCCACCACCAGCTTGCGGGTCGCCACTTTGTCGCCCACCTGCACCTTCACCAGGTAAGTGCCGGCGGCCAGGTCGCCGGTTTGCACCTTCAGGTCGTGGATGCCGGCGCTCTGGGTTTGGCTCAGCAGCGTTTTGGCCTGGCGGCCCACCAAATCAGACACTACCACCGCCACCGGCTGGGCGCCGCCGAGCACGCGGTAGCTGATGGTGGACAAGCCCTGGGCCGGGTTCGGGAACACGCTCATGGCCACCACGGCCTCATCGGCCTGGCGGGTGCCCAGCACCACGTTGAGTGTGGCCGACTGCGTGCCGGCCAGGGCCGAGAAGTCGGGACGGAAGCCGAGATTGTTGTTGGCGTTGCCAGTAACTTCCGGGATAACGTCCGACGACCAGTAGCCGTCGCCGCTCACGTAGGCCGCCAGCAGGTGCACGATGGAAGCGCCCGAGGGCAGGCCCATCGCGGCGTTGTCGAAATCCATTTCGAAGGCTAGCGAGCCCGCACCACCACTGTTTTGGCTGCCGGGGTTGCCGTCCATGTTGGTGGGTGAAGCCATGTAGGCCACCTGTGTGCCCGCGAAGAGGGCGTAGGCGCCGGTGGTTTCGGAGGCCGGAAAGGGGTTTACGGTGCCGTCGGTGAGGATGGCGGCGCCGCCGCCCAGCGACTTGGCCGTGGCGCTGGTAGCCGAGCTGAAGACGGCGGCCTGCACGTCGCCCGAGCCCTGCATGGCGAAGGCGGCATCTACCTCCATGTCCAGCTTGGTGCCGCCGTAGTTTTTGGCCGGGTCGTTGGGGTCAAATACGGTGCCGGGGCCGGTGATGTCGGGCAGCGGGGTACCGTCCGGCACACCCGTTCGGCCCGGCAAGTCCATGTATATCTGAAAGTTATTGCCGCTGGGCTCGGGGTTGCCGGCCAGCGCCACGCAGAGCTTGCGGCCGGTGTTGGCGCCGTACATATGCAGCAAACCAAACATGCCAAACCCGGCCGTGGGGATGTGCGTGGGCGTGAAGGCGCCCAGCGACGCGTATTTGCCCGCCCCGATTTCGGTGGCGTCGACTACGCCGTCGAGGTAATCTGGGCCTGGCTACACGCTGAGTGCGACGCTGACTATTCCAGCCGTGACGGGCGCCAGCGCCGCCAACACCATCAGCTTCGTGCCGGCTACGGGCGTGACGCCGGTAATTTCGGGCAGCGTGGCCGGGGCCACGACGGGCCTGATTGTGCTGAACGGCGCCGACAACCTCCGCTTCGACGGCTACAACGGCAGCACCAGCGCCCGCAACATCACCATTCGCAACACAGCCACGACCGGGGCGGCGGTGCTGCTGCAAGCCGATGCCACCAGCAACGCCCTGCGCTACCTCAACCTGGAAAGCGCCACCATTAACGGCAGTAGCGGCACGGCGTTCTTTAGCACGGGCACCACGAGCAGCAACGACGATAATACACTATCAAACTGTGATATACATGGAGCCGGCGCGGCTGTGCCGGCCTACGCCGTGTTTACGTCGGGCGCCGCCAGCACCACCGCTACCAACAGCGGCAACACCGTGCAAAGCTGCAACGTGTATGATTTCACGGCGGGCGGCGTGTACATGAGCGACACCGGCGCCGGCGGCAGAGCTGGACGGTGAGCGGCAACAACCTCTACCAAACGGCCAGCCGCACCGGCGCGTTGCGTTACATTCGCCTCACGGGGGCAGGAGCCACGTCATTACCAACAACAATGTGTACCATACCACCGGCAGCCTGGGCAGCACGGTGTTTGGTATTGCGGTGGTCGGCAACGCCACCGGCGCTACTATCAGCGGCAACACCATTGGCGGGGCAGCAGCCGACGCTGCCGTTTCTGTTTGTGCAGATTTCCGGCTACCAGCCCGATAGCAACCAACCCGTCGAATCGACTTTTTCCGAGTTGCGCGAGGCCCAGCAGCTGGCGCTGCAGTTTCCCGCCACCGGCATGGCCACGGCCATCGATGTGGGCGACTCGACCGACATCCACCCGCGCAACAAGCAGGAAGTGGGCCGCCGACTGGCTTTGCAGGCCCGCCGCGTGGCATATGGCGAAGCCAAAACCGTGGCCAGCGGGCCAGAGTTTGACAAGCTGGTCATCAAGGGCAACACGCTGCGGGTCAGCTTTAAAAACCAAGGCACCGGGCTGGTACTGAAAGACGCCAGCGGCCCCCACCTGAAAGGCTTCGCCATTGCCGGGGCCGACCGTAAGTTTGTGTGGGCGCAGGGCGAGGTGCAGGGCAACACGTTGGTGCTGCGTAGTGCGGCCGTGGCCGCGCCGGTAGCGGTGCGCTACGCCTGGGGCAACATGCCGTTTGTGAATCTGTACAACCAGGAAGGACTGCCCGCGCCGCCCTTCCGCACTGATGCGTGGCCGGGCCTGACGACCGGCAAAAAGTAGCCCCTCCCATAGCAAACACGTTGACTTTACACCACTGTTTCTCTCTTTTCCTCCCTCAATGGCTAACAAATTCCTACCCCTCCTGCTACTGTCGGCGCTGGGCACCGCCCCGGCCCTGGCCCAGCATAAGATTGTCCCCTACTCACCGGCCGGCAAAAAAGTGCGCGTGTACACCACTGCCGCCAACACCGACTTGCGCATCGCCGCCGGCCCGGAGCTAACGCTGACTCCCACCCAACAGCCGCTCGAAACCCAGGTCTGCGTATTCGTCGACCCCAGCCATACCTTCCAGACGCTCACCGGCATCGGCGGGGCACTGACCGATGCGGCGGCCGAAACCTTCGCCAAGCTGCCCAAGGACAAGCAGCAGGAATTCCTGAAAGCCTACTACAGTGCCACCGACGGCATCGGCTACTCGCTGGGCCGCACCACCATTCACAGCTCCGACTTTTCGAGCGGCAGCTACACCTACGTGCAGGACAACGACACCAAGCTGCAGTCGTTCAGCGTGAAGCACGACGAGCAGTTTCGCATTCCGTTCATCAAGCAGGCCATTGCGGCGGCGGGCGGCAAGCTGACGATGTACGTAAGCCCCTGGAGCCCGCCGGCCTGGATGAAAACCAACAACAGCATGCTGAAAGGCGGCAAGCTGAAGCCGGAATTCCGCCAGGTGTGGGCCGATTATTACGTGAAATTCATTCAGACCTACGAGAAGATGGGCATCCCCATCTGGGGCCTGTCGGTGCAGAACGAGCCGATGGCCACCCAGACCTGGGAGTCGTGCATTTACACCGGCGAGGAGGAGCGCGACTTCGTGAAAAGCTACCTCGGCCCCACGCTGCACAAGAATAAGATGGCTGATAAGAAGCTCATTGCCTGGGACCACAACCGCGACCTTATCTACCAGCGCGCCAGCACGATGCTCGACGACCCCGAGGCCGCCAAGTACGTGTGGGGCATCGGCTACCACTGGTACGAAACCTGGACCGGCAGCACGATGCTGTTCGACAACCTGCGCCGCACCCACGAGGCCTATCCCGACAAAAACCTGATTTTCACCGAGGGCTGCGTCGAGAAATTCGACCTCACCAAGGTGAACGACTGGGCCCTGGGCGAGCGCTACGGCCACTCGATGATTAACGACTTCAACGCCGGCACCGTGGCCTGGACCGACTGGAACGTGCTGCTGGACGAAACCGGCGGCCCCAACCACGTCGGCAACTTCTGCTACGCCCCCGTGCACGCCGACATCAAGGCCGGCAAGCTCATCTACACCAACAGCTACTACTACATCGGCCACTTCTCGAAGTTCATCCGCCCCGGCGCTAAGCGCGTCAGCAGCAGCTCGAACCGCGACCACCTGCAAACCACCGCTTTCGTGAACCCCGACGGCAGCGTGGCCGTGGTGGTGATGAACAACAGCAACCAGAAGCAGGACCTGCAGCTGTGGGTGAAAGGCCAAGGCGCCAAAACGGAGAGCCTGCCGCACTCGATTTCTACTTATCTGATTAAGTAATAACAGGAATCTGACAAAACACCTGTCATGCTGAACGCAGTGAAGCATCCTCTCACGCCGGAACGAGGCAGTAACCCAATCGTTCAAGCGCGAGAGGATGCTTCACTGCGTTCAGCATGACAGGCGTTTGTCACGTTCCACTTCTTCCGTTTCCCGCCGTAGCTTCGCGGCACGTTCTCTCCTTCACCAAAACCCCACCCGGACCGTTGCTTTCCCGTCGCCTTTCGCCGCTGCTGCTAGCCGGGGCGCTGCTGGCCCTGCCCGCCGCCGCCCAAAAAACCAAACCCGCCAAAACCAAGGCCCCCGCCCCCACCGCGTCGCCCGCCGATAAGGCGGCGGCCATGCGTACCTACGTGGACGCCCTGCTGGCCAAAATGACGCTGGACGAAAAAATCGGTCAGCTCAATCTGCTCACCATCGGCTTCGACGTGACCGGCCCCATGGTGAGTAAAAACGTAGACGAGAACATTCGCAAAGGTCTGGTGGGCGGCGTGTTCAATACTTACACGCCCAACGCCACCCGCAAGCTGCAGGAGCTGGCCACGAAGCAAACCCGGCTGGGCATTCCGCTCATCCTAGGCTACGACGTGGTGCATGGGCACCGCACCATCTTCCCGGCGCCGCTGGGGCTGGCTGCGTCCTGGGACATGGCCGCCGTGGAGCGCAGCGCCCGCGTGGCCGCCGAAGAAAGCAGCGCCGACGGCCTCAACTGGGTGTACTCGCCGATGGTGGACATTGCCCGCGACCCGCGCTGGGGCCGCGTGATGGAAGGCGCCGGCGAAGACCCCTACCTCGGCGCCCTGGTGGCCGCCGCCACGGTGCGCGGCTACCAGGGCCCCGACCTGAGCGCCAACAATGCCGTGATGGCCTGCGTGAAGCACTTTGCCCTCTACGGCGCCGCCGAGGCCGGCCGCGAGTACAACACCACCGACATGAGCCGCGTGCGCATGTACAACGAGTACCTGGCCCCATACAAAGCCGCCGTAGACGCCGGCGCGGGCTCGCTGATGAGCTCGTTCAATGAAATCGATGGCATTCCGGCTACTGCCAACCGCTGGCTGCTCGACGACCTGCTGCGGAAAGAATGGGGCTTCAAGGGCGTCGTAGTCACCGACTACGCTTCCATCAACGAGATTCCGACCCACGGCTACGCCGCTACGGAGGCCGAGGCCGCCCGCCAGGCCCTAGCCGCCGGTTCCGACATGGACATGGTGGGCGAAACCTTCCTGCACCACCTCGGCGCGGCCGTGAAAAGCGGCCAGCTCTCGGAGGCGCAGGTTACCGAGGCCTGCCGCCGCATTCTCGAAGCCAAGTACAAGCTCGGCCTCTTTCAGGATGCTTACCGAGGCGTGACGCCCGCGCGCGCCGCCGCCACCATGCTCAAGCCCGAGTTTCGGGCCAGCGCCCGCGACATTGCCCGCAAGACGATGGTGCTGCTGAAAAACGAGCGCCAGACCCTGCCGCTCAAAAAGTCCGGCACTATTGCGCTGGTCGGCCCGCTAGCCAACCGCCAGCGCGACCTCATCGGCCCGTGGAGCGCGGCCGGCGACTGGAAGCAGGCCGTGTCACTGGAACAAGGCATTAAGAACGTGGCCGGTAACGGCGTGAAAGTCATCTACGCCAAGGGTGCCAACGTCATCGACGACCCGCAGCTCATTGAGCGTCTCAACCGCGACAACGGCCTGCTTGACCTCGACCCGCGCCCCAGCGAACAGCTTATTGCGGAGGCCGTGAAGGCCGCCCAGCAGGCCGACGTAGTGGTGGCCGCCGTGGGCGAAGCCGCCGGCATGAGCGGCGAGGCCGCCAGCCGCTCCGACATCGGCCTGCCCGGCCAGCAGCTGGAGTTGCTGAAGGCACTGAAGAAAACCGGCAAGCCGCTGGTTGTCGTGCTCATGAACGGCCGCCCGCTGGCCCTGCCCTGGGAACAGGCCAACGCCGACGCCATCCTGGAAACCTGGCTGGCCGGCACCGAGGGCGGCAATGCCATTGCCGACGTGCTCTTCGGGGCCTACAACCCCGCCGGCCACCTCACCATGACTTTCCCGCAGAACGTGGGCCAGATTCCCATCTACTACAACCACAAAAGCACCGGCCGCCCCTACGACAGCGTGGCGCCCGACAAGTACAAGTCGCGCTACCTCGACGTAGTCAACGAGCCGCTCTACCCCTTCGGTTTCGGCCTGAGCTACACCAAATTCAGCTACGGCAAGCCCCAGCTCAGCAAAGCCAGCCTGCGCCCCGGTGAAGGCCTCGACGTGACCGTGACCGTGCAAAACACCGGCAGCTACGACGGCGAGGAAGTAGCCCAGCTGTACCTGCGCGACGTGGCTGCCAGCGTAACGCGCCCAGTGAAGGAGCTCAAAGGCTACCAGAAAATCATGCTCAGGAAAGGTGAGAGCCGCACGCTCACTTTCCACCTCACGCCCGACGACTTAAAGTTTTACAACCACGACCTCATGCTGGGGGCCGAGCCGGGCGAGTTCCGCGTGTTCGTGGGGCCCAACTCGCGCGATGTGCAGGAATTGTCGTTCACGCTGCAGAATTGATTCGTTTTATTTCAGCGTAAAAAAGGGCCTCCCGCACCGTGCGGGAGGCCCTTTTTGGTAGCAAGCCAATAGATTACGGTGCCGGCGCGGCAAAGCGTGGGTCGCGCACAAAGTCCTCATCCGTCAGCGTTTTCAGGAAGGCAATGACCTTACGCTTCTCGGCGGCTGTCATGCCCAGCTGGGCGCGGGCGTCGTCGGGGTCATTACTGGAAGTCAGCATATTGACTTCGATGTTGGGGCTATTGCGCTTAACGTGGTCGCTGTAGTGGTCGAGCACTTCTTCCAGCGTGTTGAAGCGGCCATCGTGCATGTAGGGCGCGGTCAGGTTGATGTTGCGGAGCGAGGCAACCTTGAATTTGCCGTTGTCGGAGCTTTTGCCAGTCACGGCCCCCAGCCCCAGGTCGGTGAACGTCACATCCAAGCCATTGTTGATGATGTTGCCGCTTTGCAGGCTGCCCCCGTTTTGCAGGTTGCCCTTGTGGCAGTCACCGCAGTTGGCCCCCCGCACAAATACCTGCCGGCCGTTAACCCACTCATTCTGCGGATGCTGATTAAAAAGCTTCTCACCATCGATTTCCTCGGCCGTCAGGGCGCTGAACTCGCCGCGCATGTAGCGGTCGTAGCGCGAGTTGCCCGAAATAAGGGTGCGCTCAAACTGGGCCAGGGCTTTCAGCAGGTTGTCGGAAGTAATGACCTTGGTTTTAAACGCCTTGTTGAACAGCGTGACGTACTTCGGCATCTGCTGGAGCTTGGCGGCGCTGGCTTCTACCGACTGCCCCATTTCGATGGGGTTTTGCAGCGGTACGCGGGCCTGGGTTTCCAGGGTTTTGGTAGCCCCATCCCAAGCCATGTCCTTTTCCCAGAGCATATTTTGAATAGGCATGGTGCTACGGGCGTGCTGGCTGCCGTGTACGCCGGTGGCGCGGGCCAGCCCGTCGGTGAAGGCCAGCGCCTGCTTATGGCAGCTGGCGCACGACACGGTGTTGTCAATCGACAGCGCCTTTTCGTAAAACAGGTGGCGGCCCAGCTCCACGCCTTCCACCGTCAGGGGGTTGTCGAGGGGCTGGGTGGGCGTCTGGTTGAAGTTGGCGGGCAGCACCAGGTTGTAGGGCGTGGGGTCGGACACGGGCTGGTCGGGCGTCACCGGCTCCTTGTCGCGGCAGCAGGCCAGCGCGGTAGTCAGCAGGACGGCCAGCAGGCCGTGGCGCACCCAGGCAGTGGTTTGCAGTGCTTTCATAGGAGTTTAGTTGGCTTCGATGCGGTCGACACTGAACATGCCGGCGGCGTAGTTGTCGGCTAGGGATGTGGCCCCGCCAACGTGGCCCAGCGTGTAGGTGGTCACGAAGTTGATGTTGGCCGCCGGGTTAGCCGCGTTTTCAAACATAGCCAGCGGGTTCACCCGCACGTGCACGGCGGGCAGGTGTCCACCCGCCACCGGCAAGGTGCTGCCGCCGAAGCTTGGCTTCACCGTGCGGATGTTGCGCACACCACCCACGTGGAAGACAAGCGCCCCGCCCTGGGCGCCCGACTGCGCCGAGGTGCCTTCCATTTTCAGGTACACGTAGCCCTGATTCCAGTTCCAGAACATGTCGCTGCCAGAGTCGAGGACGCCGGTTTGGGCGCCCGAGAAGTTGCGGGCCGAATCGACGCCCACGATGAAGCTCATGCCGGTGTAGCTGCCCACCGGCACGTTCTGCACCAGCAGGCGCTTCGACGCAGGCACGGTGGCGTCAAATAAGTAATAGCTTTCGGGCACGAGGTAGCTGCTGCCATCGGGCTTGAACAAACGGATGTTCGAAAACAAATACTTGAACTTGCTGAACTTGACGTTCTGCCCATCGGCCTTGGTGTAGTCGGTGTCGAGGGCAAAGGCGTTGCCGTTTACCTGCGTATCGAAGTCGATGGTGAAGCTAGCGGCGGTGGCCGTGGACGCAGTAGTGAGCGTCACGGCCGGCACCACGACGATGGTGCCCACCGCCGGCGTGGCCGTTTGGGTAGCCGGGGCCGCGTAGTTGGTGGTGGGGGTGAAGCTGATGATATAGGCCGTGCCCACCGTCAGCCCCGCCAGCGAGTAATTGCCGGTGAGGGGGTCGGGCGTGGCGGTGAAGGTAGTGCCGTTGGGCGCGGTGGCCGTGACGGTGCTCACCGAGCCGAGGGGACTGGTGGTGCCGGCCAGCGTACTGGTGACGGGCGCGGGCGCTTGCAGCGGAATATCCTCTTTGCTGCAGCCACTCAGGCCAGCCGATAAGCTCAGGGCGACGGGCAGGCCCAGGGCCAGCAGCAATACTTTGGGAAAAGGCATTTTCATAAACGGAAAGCGGTAAAATTTCAGGTGAAACCAGCCCGGGCGCCGCCAGTAGCAGACACGCTGCGCGGCAAAAAGGTGCGCCCGGCGCAGTAAGTCGCGGGTTCAGCCGAGCATTACCGGGGGGCGTAGCAGGCGGGCGGCCCACTCGAAGGCGTAGGGCGGGGCCGGGGCGGCGGGCCAGCGCCGGGCGGGCGGCAGCCAGTGGTGCCGACGCGGGGCACGCAGGCAGATAAAGGCCGTGGGCAGCACTTCACACTTCACTTTGGCGCGGGCGGTGGCGGGGGCCTTCTCGGAGCCGCCGCTGGCTTTGCGCAGCTGCCGGGCAAGGTAGCACTTGCCGTTGCAATGCAGGCGCGGCCGGGCTTTATTGACGCAGAACAGCCGGGTAATGCGCGTTTTATTGACCTGGTAGTTCACCACCAGCAACTCCTGGCTGAACGACTGCAGCAGGATGAGGACAGTGAAGAACCAGGCCAGGAGGCGCGCCATAGAAACAATACAAGCTCAAATGTAGGACTGGGCTTAACAAAAATCGCGCCTACAAATAGGTGTTGGGTGTTTGGTTTTAGGTATTCGGATAACAGTTACTCAACACCCAACACCCAACACCCAACACCCAACACCCAACTCCCAACACCCAACTCCCAACTCCCAACACCCAACTCCCAACACCCAACTCCCAACTCCCAACTCCCAACTCCCAACACCCAACTCCCAACTCCCAACTCCCAACACCCAACTCCCAACTCCCAACTCCCAACTCCCAACTCCCAACTCCCGTTTTTTAAAACCCCAACTCGATACTCACAATCGTTCCCTTTCCCTGCCGCGAGTCAATATCCAGCGTGCCACCCAGCAGCAGCACGCGGTTGCGCACCCCCGTGAGGCCGATGCCGCCCAACGGCTCGGTGGCCAGGCGGGCGGCGGCGAAGCCAACGCCATTATCCTCCACGGTGAGCTCCAGGCGGGCGTTTTCGCGCACCACGTAGATGCGGGCTTCGGTGGCCTGAGCGTGCTTCATCACGTTGTTGAGCAGCTCCTGGGTGATGCGGTACACGGCAATTTCGACCGGGGCGGGCAGGGGTTTTTCGAGGCCCACGGGGTGCAGGCTCACGCGCAGCTGGCGGGCGCCGATGCGCTTGACGATTTCTTCGAGGGCGGCGCGCAGGCCGAAGTCTTCGAGGATGCCGGGGGTGAGCTCGAACGAGATGCGGCGGGTGGCCTGGATGGCCTCCTTGAGCAGCTCCTGGGCGGCTTCGGCGGCGGGTGTGTGCTGGCCTTCGAGGTTGAGCTTGGTGGCGTAGAGCAGCTGGCCGAGGCCGTTGTGCAGGGCTTCGGCAATGCGCTTGCGCTCGCTTTCCTGGGTGTCGAGCACGGCGGCCAGCACTTCCTTTTGCTGGCGCAGGCGCAGCTGGGTGGCTTCTTCGGCCAGCCGGTCGCGCTCGGTCACGTCGCGCACGATGCAGAGTACCCCGTTGATGGGCAGCTCGTCGCCGTCGCGCATGGGCACGAGGTAGGCGTCGTAGCGGCCCTCGCGGTAGCGGAAGGGCTGGCTGAGCAGCGTCACGGCCTCGCCGGCCAGCACGCGCTGGAAGCCATCCTTGTGAGTGGCGGTATTGAAGTGGCCCAGCACGTCGATGACCGGGCGGCCGAGCACCTGGGCGGCGCGCAGGCCGGTGTATTCCACGATGCGGGCGTTCCAGGCGGTGAGGCGGCCGTGGCGGTCGACGGCGGCGATGCCATCGACGCTGTTTTCGAGCAGGCGGTTGCTGAACTCCTGCTCCTGGCGCAGGCGCTGGGCCACGGCGCGCGGGGCGGTGGTGTCGCGCCAGAGGCAGTGCAGCAGCAGCTGGCCATTGACCACCACGGGACTAAACGACAGCTCATCCCACACTTCCGGGCCGGGGGCAGCGGGGCGGCGCGTCCACTCCAGGCGGCTCCAGCCGGTGGTGCTGGCCTGGTGCAGGCACTCGGCCAGCAGGGTGTGGGAGCGGCGGCCGTCGGGCTGGTGCTCGGGCCAGAACCGGGCCAGGGACTGGCCGCGCAGGGCGGCGGGGTTGGGCAGCTGCAGCAGGCGGGCAGCGGCGCGGTTGGCCTCCACTATCCGGGGGCCGTCGAGCAGCAGCATGCCGTCGGCGCTTTGCTCGAAGGTGGCGCGGAAGCGGGCCTCGCTGGCGGCCAGGGCGTCGGCGGCGCGGCGGCGCTCCTCAATGTCGAGGATGACGAGCTGGCACTGGGGGCGGCCCTGGGCATCGGGCCGGCTGAGGCCCTGCAGCTGGGCGAAGAAGGGCCGGCCGTTGTCGCGCAACAGCTCCAGCTCGGTGTATTGGGTGTCGGCCGAGTGCAGCACCTGGCCCATAAACCCGGTGAAACGGGCGCGGTGGGCGGCGGCTACAAACTGCAGAAAGTGCTGGTGCAGCAGGCGCTGACGCACCCCACCCAGCAGCCGGGCAGCAAAAAGGTTGAGCTGGGCAATAGTTTCGTCGGGGCGCAGGGTGAGGTAGCCCACGGGGGCAAACTCGTAGAGGTCGGTGTATTGCAGGCGCAGGGCGTCGGCCTCGGCCCGGGCCAGCAGCAGCTCCTCGTGCTGCATTTCGAGCTCAATCTGGTGGGTTTGCAGCTCCAGCAGCAGGCGCTGCACTTCCTCGGGGGCGTGGGGCGCAGCGGCCGTTGCCAGGCGGCGGCGCTCGTCGGCGCGCTCGCGCAGGCGCAGCAGGGCGGCCTGCTCCGGCAAGGGGGTGCGGTCGGCGGGGTCCGGGGTAGCGGTTTCGTCCATGTGCGCAAGGTACGATTTTGGGGGGGAGGTGCGGGCGGATCTTTTGGAGCTGCACTCCGAAAGAGCTGCCAAGGTGCCCTATCGGGGCTCGCTCCCCTTGCCTCTCCTAAACCCCATTGGAGGGCAGTTCTGGTCGCTGCTTATTCTCGGAGCAGCAGCGAGCGGCGACGTAGCGGTCCGTACTGCAACTAACCCTAGCATCACCGTCAGCAATGCGACTGTTAGCGGCTGTGGACCGTGGTTCGCCAAGTAGCACCAATGCGGTTGCTTGCCACGCCGATAGGCCTACTAGTACCACCGATACAGCTGTTAGTACCACCAATACAGCTACCAGTACTGCCAATACAGCTACCAATACTGCCAACGCAGCTGCTTGTTACACCAATGCGGTGACTAGTGACGCCTTTGCGGTTACTGCTATTGCCGCTACGACTAGCAGCGGCACTAACTTAGCTATTTACACTTCCGATGCACTTACTACTGCTACTAACACGGTCGGTTGACACTCCGATAGTGCTACTTGTTGCCACGACACGTTAAGTAGTCACCATTTTACTACTAGCTGTTGACTGCTAATAGTTATTTCGGTCTTCATTGGGTTCTCCCCCCACCCTACTTACGCCCAGCAGCACCCGGCCGGTGGGCTGGCCCTCGTGTTGCAAGCGGCGGCCATATAGCTCCACCCGGCGGCGGCCCTGCTGGGGCAGCTCCACGTCCAAAGGCAGGCCGTCGAACCCGGTGCTGCCGGAGGCAGGGTCGAGCAGGGCCAGCAGGGCGGTGCGCAGGGCGGGCTGGTCCCAGGTGGCGGCGGGGCCGAGGGCGGCCAGCGACTGACCCAGCAGCTCGGCGGGGCGGCGCTGGAGCAGCTCGGCAAAGGCGCGGTTGAGGAAGCCCAGGCGCAGGTCGTGGTCGAAGTCGGCCACGGGCTCGCGCATGGCGTCCTGCAGGGTCTGGGTGTAGCGGGCGGCCTCCTGGAGGCGGGCTTCGAGGGTTTTGAGGCTGGTGACGTCGGTGAAGGTGATGACGGCGCCGCTGATGTAGTTATCGAGGGTGCGGTAGGGCAGAATGCGCATGGCGTACCGCTCGCCGGCCACGGTCTGGATGTTGGTTTCGATGCTCACCAGGCGGTCGAGCACCTGCTGCACGTCGGCCATCAGGCCCTCGTAGCGCAGGTTGGAGGCGAAGTGGGCCAGGGGGCGGCCTACGTCGCTGGGCATCAGGTTCACGATGCGGCCGACGGGCGGCGTGAAGCGCTTAATGGTGAGGTCGTGGTCGAGGAAGATGGTGGCGATTTCGGTGGCGTCGAGCAGGTTCTTCATGTCGTTGGCGGCCTCGCTCAGCTCCTCAGTCTTGCTCAGGTACTGCATGTTGAGGGTCATAAGCTCCTCGTTGAGGCTCTGCATTTCCTCCTTGTTGGTCATGGCCTCCTCGTTGGTGCTCTGCAGCTCCTCGTTGGCGCTTTGCAGCTCCTCGTTGGTGCTTTTGAGCTCTTCCAGGCTGCTTTCCATCTCCTCAATGGTGGTTTGGAGGCGGTGCTTGGTGTACTGCAGCTCCTTATCAAGGGTGGCCACGGCGGCGTCGCGGCTGTTGGCGGGGGCAGCCGGGTCGGCTTTGGCCACGCGCACCTTGCGGGGCGTGGGCACATCCTCAAACGCCACCAGCACCAGCCCGGCCAGGGCTTCGGGCTCCCCGAGGGGCTTCACGCTGAGGCGCAACAGCTGGTGGCCGGTGTCGGTGCGCACCTTCACGTTGTCCACCACCACTTCCTCGTGCTGCTGGTAGGCGCGGTGCACGGCCCCGCTGAGCTCGAAGTTGAGCTCCTCGCGGGCCATGTCAAAAATGTTCATGCCGCTGAGGCCGGGGGCGGGCTCCAGGTACTTGCCGGTGCGGCCGTTGATGTACAGGATTTCGCCCTTCTGGTTGATGACTACCGCCGGGGGCGCGTAGGTGCGCAGCAGGGCTTTCTGCACGAGGGTGGCAAAGGGCCCGCCGTCGCGGCGGGCCAAGGAAGAAGCGGCAATCATGGCGGAGGCTTGCGGCCCGCTGGCGTATTGCCGGGCCATCGAAAACGGAAAGTTAAGAATACGGGGCAGCGAGGTGCTGGCGTCGGTGCGGCGCGAGAGCTTCCACTTCACGTCGAGCGGCACAAACAAATCATTAAAGCCGGTGATGTTTTCGCTGGGCCCCAGCAGCAGCAGCGCGCCGGGGTTGAGGGCGTAGTGGAAGATGGGCAGCAGGTTCTTTTGCAGCTCGGCCGAGAGGTAGATGAGCAGGTTGCGGCAGCACAGCAGGTCGAGCTTGGTGAAGGGCGCGTCCTTGTTCACGTCGTGCAGGGCAAACACCACCACATCGCGCACCTCCTTGCGAATCTGGTAGTGGCCGTTGAGCTTGTGAAAGAAGCGCTGGAGGCGGCCGGGGTTCACGTCGGCCTCGATGCTGCCGGGATAAAGGCCGATGCGGGCCTGGTCGATGCCCTCGGCGTTGATGTCGGTGGCGAAAATCTGGATTTTGAGGTAGAGCGCGGGGTCCACGCTGTCGAGGCCTTCGAGCAGCGTCATGGCCAGTGAGTAGGCCTCTTCGCCGGTAGAGCAGCCGGGGGCCCACACCCGGATGGTGCTGTCGACGGGCTTGGTTTGCAACATCGGCCGCAGGTGGCGCTTGAGCAGCTCGAAGGCCTCGGCATCGCGGAAAAACCTGGTGACGCCAATCAGCAATTCCTTGAACAGGTGCTCCACCTCCTGGGGGTTTTCCTGCAGGTAGCGCACGTAGTTGGCAAACTCCTTTATCTGGTGCGAGTTCATGCGGCGCTCAATGCGCCGGAACACCGTGTTGCGCTTATAGTGGCTGAAATCGTGGCCCGTCTGGGTGCGGATGAGCAGGAAAATCTTTTGCAGGGCGTGGGCGGGCTTGCCCTCGGCGGCCTCGGTGGCTTCGCGGCTGGGCCGGGCCAGCAGGGGCTTGCGCACGTACTCCAGCAGCTTGCCGGGGAGCAGGTCGGCGGGCAGCACAAAGTCCACAAACTCGGTGCCCAGCGCCGCCCGCGGCAGGGCGTCGAACTCGGCGGTTTCGGGGCTTTGCACCATCACCATGCCGAAGTTTTCCATCACCATCTTCAGGCCAATCACGCCATCGGCGCCCAGGCCCGAGAAGAGGATGCACACGGCGCGCTCGCGGGCGTCCTTGGCCAGGCTTTGCAGGAAGTAGTCGATGGGCAGGCGGCGGCCCGGCGGCTGGGTGGGCGCCAGCAGCAGCAGCGCGCCGTGCAGCAAACTCAGGTCCTTGTCGGGCGGGATGACGTAGACCTGGTTGGGGCGCACGCGCTGGCCGTCCTGCACCTGCTGCACGGGCATGGTGGTGCTGCGCTGCAGCACGGCGGGCAGCTCATTGTTCTGGCCGGGCAGCAGGTGGCTTATCACCACGAAGGCCAGGCCGCTGTCGGCAGGCATATTCTTAAAGAACAGCTCGAAGCCCGCCAGCGCCCCGGCCGAGCCGCCCAGCGCTACTATCGGGAACTTGTCGGCCTCGCCCACCATGCGACCCGGGCGCGGGCCGGCGGGCCCCACGGCCTCGGGCGCATTCGGGGGAGGGCTGCTGGGGTCGGGCTGGGCAGCAGCGGCATCGGCAGATAGAGGCGGAGTTGTCATAGTGGGGAGAATGTTGGCCAAAGGTAGCGCCAGCCCGACGGGCCTTGCCGGAAGCAGGCTGGCTTACGTAGAGCGTCCAACCTACTCTTTGCCTATGGCTCTTTCCCCCCATCACCTCATCGTCATTGGCACCTCGGCGGGCGGCATGCCGGCGCTGGTGCGGCTCATTGGGCAACTGCCGGGCTCGCTGCCGGCCGCCGTGCTGGTGGTGCAGCACCTGGCCCCCGACTCGTTGGGCGCGTACCTCGTCGACCGCCTCGCCCACCACACCACCCTGCTCTGCCACCTGGCCCAGGACGGCACGCCCATCGAGCCCGGCCACCTCTACCTAGCCCCGCCCGACCACCACCTGCTGGTGAAGGACAACCGGCTGCTCGTGACCAAAGGGCCCCACGAAAACCACTACCGCCCCGCCGCCGACGCGCTGTTCCGCTCGGCCGCCGTGTACTACGGCGAGCGGGTCATCGGCGTGGTGCTGACGGGCATGCTGCACGACGGCACCGCCGGCCTCGACTTCATCAAGCGCTGCGGCGGCCGGGCCGTGGTGCAGGACCCGCACGATGCCGAGTTCGACAGCATGCCCCAGAGCGCCATCCGCCACGTGGCCGTGGACTATACCGTGCCGCTCGACGCCATGGGGGCCCTGCTCCAGCAGCTGGTGCAGGCGCCCATCGCGCCCGCCGCGCCCGTGCCCGCCGACCTGCAGACCGAGGCCGCCATTGCCGAGCGCGTGGTGGGCAGCACCGAGGCCGTGCAGCAGATTGGCCGCCTGGCGCCCCTCAGCTGCCCCGACTGCGGCGGCACGCTCTGGGAAATGCAGCAGGGCAACATTCTACGCTTCCGCTGCCACACCGGCCACGCCTACACCGCCGACGGCCTGCTGCTGAAGTCGCAGCACCAGCTCGAAGAAACCCTCTGGGTGGCCCTGCGCACGATGGAGGAGCGCAAAAACCTGCTCACCAGCATGGCCAGCCGCGGCGAGGGGCAGTGGAGCATTCAGCAGGAAGAGCGAGTGGAGGAAATCAAGCGGCACGTCAACCGCCTGCGGGAGTTTTTGCTGAACGGGGCGGCCGGCGAAGGGCGCCCCGGAGATAACTCGCAACCGTCTACGTAAACCCGGCCATAGCCTACGTAGAAAACTCGGCTGTGGCTCCGTAGATGTTGGTATTTTGGGTATTCAAACTCCTTTTTGTCCATAAAACAGCAGCCGGGGGCTTGCTTTCCTCGTTGGAGGCAGTGGTTCTTTGTTCCAACCATTCCACAAACTCCACAAGCCTTTCTGAGTATATGAAAGCCAGCACTCCTCTCACCAACGCCACTCCCCCTACCCCGGCCCGCACGCCCGCCAAGCGTGGCTTTGCAGCCATGAGCGCCGAAACCCGCCAGCGCATTGCCAGCGCCGGCGGCAAGGCCGCCCACGAAAGCGGCCGCGGCCACCAGTGGACCAGCGAATCGGCCCGCGCCGCCGGGCGCAAGGGCGGCCTGGCCCGCCCCTCGCTCAACCGCGACGCCGACACCAAGCGCAACGCGTAATCCCCCTTCAGGCCTTGCCTGCAAACGCCCCCGGCATCTTTGGTGTCGGGGGCGTTTGCCTTGCAACCCCGGGGGCCGGGCCAGCATCTTCCTGCTGCCCCCAAATGGCTGGCGGCTACGGCTGCCCGGCTTACTTTTGGGTGCTGGTATCACTCCCACTTTCTTTCTTATGCTAATGTACTCTACCACCATGCGACGGCTGGCGGGCGCCACGGCCCTGCTAAGCGCCAGCCTGCTGGCCGGCCCGGCCCGCGCCCAAACCCCGACCTGGCAATGGGCCCTGCAAACCACCAACCCCACTCCCACCGACCGCAGCGAAGCCCAGGGCAACGCCGTGGCCACCGATGCCAGCGGCCGCGTGTACGTGGGCGGCGAATATGGCTCCGGCAACTCGGGGCTGATTCCGTACAGCCGGCAGTTTGCCGCGGCGGGCAGCGTGACGGCGCCGGCGGGCGGCTTCGTGGCGCAGGCCTCGGCCGTCGGGCAGTGGGCCTGGGTGACCAATGCCGTAGCTACTGGCGTAGCCAACACCGGCGGCACGGCTACCGACATAACGGCAGTGGCCGTAACGCCCACCGGCGAGGTGTACGCGGCCGGCACGGCCCAAGGCACCAGCCTGCAGGTGGGCAGCCGCACAGCGGCCCTGCCCGGCTCCGGCCAGGCCGTGTTCGTGGCGCGGCTCGACGCGGCGGGCAGCTGCCAGGGGCTGCAAATCGTGGAAGGCATCACCAGCGGCATCGAGCTAGCCGCCGACCCCAGCACGGGCGGTGTGGTGCTGGCGGGCCTCTACGAAGTGCCCATGAGCTTTGGCAACAACCCGCTGCCCGCCCCAACGGCCCAACTAGGGTCCGTGTTTGTGGCCCGGCTAGGGGCTGGTGGGCAATGGTCGTTTGCCACTAATTCGACCGGCGCGGCCAACATCGGCTCCGGCGTGCAGCTGGCGGTGGGGCCCGCGGGCCAGGTGGCGGTGGGCGGTGCGTATCTGCCGGGCACGCTGAGCTTCGGCGCGCATAGCCTGACCATCGCCAGCAGCAACAGTAACGCCTACTTCGTGGCCCAGCTTGATGCTACCAACCAGTGGCAGTGGGCCGTGGGCGGCAGCGGCAGCACCGACAGCCGCACCTACGACCTGGCCTACACGCCCGGCGGCACCGTATGGGCCGTGGGCGGGGGCCGCACCGGCACTGTGGTAGGCTCGCAAACGCTGACGGCGGGCGGTGGGCCAAACGCCAATAACCTGGCGGGCTTCCTGGGGCAGCTGTCGGCCGCGGGGCAGTGGGGCACCGTGCAGACCTTTGCCGCTACCGGCGATGGCCTGGGCGCGCTGGGTTTGCTAAGCCTCGACACCAACGGCCTGCCCGTGGTGATGGGCGCCCTGCGCGGCGACAATGGCCCCGTAACGGGCCAGCTGGGCAGCCAGATGCTTACCTCGCCCAACGACGACGTGTTGCTGTTCGTGGCGGGGCTCGATGCAGCCGGGCAGTGGCGCTACGTGACTACGGTGCCCCAGCCGGCCCTGCAGGATGGCATCAACCCCAAGGCCCAGGCCCTCGACCGCAGCGGCAACCTGCTGCTCACCGGCGGCTTGTTCGGCAACATCACCCTGGGCGGCACTACGCTCAGCGGCAGCGGACGCAGTTTCGTGGCCACCAACGACTGGGGCGACGTCTTCCTAGCCAAGCTCACCAACGTCACCATTCTGGGCAGCCGCCCCAGCGCGGCGGCTGCAGCCGCACCGAGCTGCTTTCCCAGCCCGGCCCGCGGCACGGCCACGCTGCGCCTGCCGGCGGCTGCCGCCACGGCTCAGCCCATAGCACTGCTCGATGCCCTGGGTCGGGCCGTGCGCCACTACACCGTGCCCGCCCGCGCCACCGAAACCCCGCTCGACCTGATGGGCCTGGCGCCCGGCCTCTACGTGCTGCGCACGGGCGCGGCCACGGCGCGACTGGTAGTCGAATAAGCTGCCTAGGAACTGTCTAACGGCCAGTTCGGACCCGCCTCGGGTTCGGGCTGGCCGTTTGGTATTTAATGCCATTGCCCATCTGGTCGGGGGGGGTATTCCAGGCTGCTCCGCCGCGCAGGCAACCCTGCGCGGCGCCGGGGAGTCATGCTCCCGATACCGTTTAACCCCCTTTCATTTTCTGCAATGAAACACCTGATGACTGGCGCCGCCACCGCCCTGCTGCTGCTGGCGTCCGCCCACCTTCACCCGGCCACCGCCCAAAGCTGGGCCTGGGCCAACGCCGCCTCCACTACCCCCAACGCCGAATCGTGGGCCGAGAAGGTGGCCTTCGATGCGGCGGGCAACGCCGTGGTGGCGGGGCACTTCTCGGGCACGCTGGTGCTGGGCCGCCACACCCTGGTGAGCGCCGGGGGCGAAGATGTATTTGTGGCCCGCGTGGACGCCACCGGCGACTGGGCCCAGGCCGTGCGCGCCGGCGGCCCCGCCGACGACTATGCCATGGGCCTGGCCGTAGCGCCCGATGGCACCGCCACCGTAGTGGGCGGCTTCGAAAGTAAACTGGCCACCTTCGGCTCCTTTGTGCTGCCCAATAGCGGCTCCAACAGTTCTACGCAGGACGTATTCATTGCCCGCCTGAGCCCGGCCGGGGTGTGGACGCAAGCGGCTCGCGCCGGCGGCCAGGGCCACGACCACGCCACCGCCGTAGCCCTAGCCCCCGATGG
This sequence comes from Hymenobacter aranciens, assembly GCF_030580865.1. Taxonomy (GTDB): domain Bacteria; phylum Bacteroidota; class Bacteroidia; order Cytophagales; family Hymenobacteraceae; genus Hymenobacter; species Hymenobacter aranciens. The sequence continues at coordinate 58,261 of NZ_JAUQSY010000020.1, forward strand.
CACGGCCACGGTGGTGGGCGGCTTCCAGGGGCCCACGGCGGCGTTTGCGGGCACGCTGCTGCGCAATACCACCCTCGCCGGCGGCTTTGAAGACGTATTTGTGGCCCGCTTCAGCGCGGCCGGGCTCTGGACCAGAGCCATTAGCGCCGGCAGCGCCGATACCGACCACGCCAACGCGGTGGCCGTGGCGCCCGATGGCTCGGCCGTGGTGGTGGGCACGTTTTACGGCGAAAAAATAGCCCTCGGTACCAAACTAGTATCTAACAGTACGGGTAATAGCGGCCCGGCCGACGTATTTGTGGCGCGGCTGACGCCCGCCGGCGACTGGGACCGGGCCGCGGGCCTGGGCGGCAGCGCCAATGACGAAGGCTTCGGGGTGGCCCTGCACGCCAACGGCGATGCCACCGTGGTGGGCAGCTTTGCCAGCCCCACGCTGACCGTGGGCCCCGCTACGCTAACCAACAACACGCCCGGCAACACCATGTACACCGACGTATTCGTGGCCCGCCTGAGCGCGGCCGGCACCTGGACGCAGGCCGTGAGCGCCGGCGGCAACCGCTACGACTGGCTGAACTCGGTGGCCGTGGATGCCCAGGACCGCGCCGTGGTAGCGGGCAGCTTTACCTCCACCAGTTTCACGGCGGGCATGTTGATGCTGAGCAACACCACCGCGCCTACCACCCACAACGAGGTGCTGGTGGGCACCCTCGATGCCAACGGCCACTGGAGCAGCCTCTGCCGGGCCGGCGGGCCGCAGCTCGACATTGCCACCAGCGTGGCCTACAGCCCCCTGGGCCGTGTGGTGGTGGCCGGGGTGATTCACGGCCCGGCGGCGCAGTTTGGCCCCACTACCCTGGTGGCGGCCAAGCCGGCGGCCTTTGTGGCCAGCCTGGGGCAGCTGCCGCTGACCAGCCGCCCGGCCGCCACGGCCACCCTGGCCCTGGGCCTGGCCCCCAACCCCGCCCACGGTAGCGTGCGGGTGAGCCTGCCTGCTACGGCCGCCGCCACCCCGCTGCAGGTGCTGGACGCAACCGGCCGCGAGCTGCGCCGGCTGGCCGCCATGCCCGGCCGCGAAACCACACTCGACCTCAGCGGCTTGGCGCCGGGCCTGTACCTGCTGCGGGCAGGTGCCGCCACCGGCCGCCTGCTGGTGGAGTAAGGCCCCGCCCCAAGGCCCGCAAAACCTGATTTATGGCTCAAAATACCCGGAAGTGGGTATTGAACCGGGCCAGCCCCCGGCCGACCTTTGTGGCATCGGGTGGCCCGGCATAGTGGTTTAGGGATGGACCCTGGGGACCGGCTCACCCGATGGCCCGCGCCGGATGAAACGGGCCGGCGCCAGGCAGGCGCTGCCAAATCATCATTCTGCAAAAAGGTAGTCGCGGGGCGTGGCCGGCCAAGGCCACGCCCTTGCGGGGCGCAGGCGGGGCTCCGTAACTATTGGCCGAAATATTGCGGGAGCGTCTTTTCACACTTCTTACTTTCTGAGCTATGCAATTCATTACCTCTTTGCTAAAGGCGCTGAAACGCGGCCTGGGCCCTGGTGGCTGGACCTGGCTGGGCACCTTATTCCTACTGGCCAACAACCCGGCGGCCACCTCTACGCTGGAGCTGCCGCTGGCCTGAGTGGCCGGTAGGCCAGGGCGGGCATTGCGCTGGGGCGGGCATCCCGCCCCGGCGCTTCTGTGCGGTACGGTCAGGCGTGTGCCTGCTGTTTTTTCTTATTCATGTTTGTCGCGGTACATGCTCTGGCGACGTCATCGTCGAGCAACAATAATCCTACCCCGGCCACGCCCAAAGGCATGTCGTGGACGGCAACTGACACCAGCATGACCACCACCCAAACCCGCATCACGCAGCATTCGGGCATGTTTGGCCACACTGGCGCCGCGGCCTCACGGCCACCGATATTGTGGGCACGTTCAGGTTTTTGGGGTATGGGCTCGGGTACTGCCTCCCGGTGCAGCAAACCATCACCAACGGCAAGTTCAACGTGAACCTGTAGCCCTGCACCAGGCCGTCGTCGACGGTAGCCCGCCGCCCGCCGCCAAGCCCCTCTCCCCGGGGCTTGGCGGCGGGCGGTTTGGCGTTGGGGCGGGCCGGGTGCGGCGGCCCAAAATACCCGGAAGTGGGTATTGCAGCACCCAGACAGTGCGGCGGACCTTTGTGCGACTGTTTTATCCCCTAATTCCTTCCTCTCCCATGCATATGCTTACCCTATTTTTTCGCCGCCTGCGCTGGCGCCTGCCTCTGGTGGGCGGCATGTGGCTGGCCCTGTTGCTGACAGGCCCGCTGCGGGCCCTGGCCAGCGACCGGCCGGCCAGCGCAACTCCTTCATTGGCTGAGGCCCTCAACGCCGATGGCACGCTGCGCGCCGGGGCGGCGGGCTCGTTCGACGCCCGCGCCTTTGAGATGCGCACGGCGCCCGATGGGCGACCCGTGTTTCGGCCGGCCGAGGCCAAGCGCCTCACCGGAGCAGGGGATGAGAAGTGGCAGGATGGATTCGGCGCGGCGGGCATTAGCAGCAACATCCAGGTAGTTGCCCGGGTGGGCAGCGACATCTACGTCGGCGGGTTTTTCACGACCGTTGGCAACGTGGTAGCAAACCGCATAGCAAAGTGGAACGGCACGGCCTGGAGCTCGGTGGGCACGGGCACAGCCAATGGCGTGAATGGCGGCGTATACGCGCTGACTACCAGTGGCACCGACCTTTATGTGGGCGGTGACTTCACCCAGGCCGGGGGCGCGGCGGCCAATCGGGTAGCCAAGTGGAACGGCACCAGCTGGAGCAGCCTGGGCACCGGCGCCACCAACGGCATCAGTAGTGCGTCCAGCACGGTGTACGGTATCGCCATGATTGGCAGCAATGTGTACGTGGGCGGTAGCTTCAGCCAGGCTGGTGGAGTGAGTGCCGCCAACCTGGCCCGCTGGGATGGCACGGCGTGGAACAGCGTGAGTGGCGGGGTGAACAACACCATTCGCGCTATGGCAGCCGTGAACACGGACCTGTACGTTGGGGGCAGCTTCACGCAGGCCGGGTCGGTAACGACCAACTACATCGCCAAATGGAATGGCACCAGCTGGAGCGCCCTGGGCCCCGGCCTGTCGGGCGGCACGGTTTCATCTATGGCAGCCTCGGGCATGGACGTGTACGTGGGGGGCGGTTTCTCGCCAACTGCTGGGCAGCCCGGCAACCGGATAGCCAAATGGAATGGCACCAGCTGGAGCGCCCTGGGCACAGGGCCGGCCGCTTATAGCAACATTTATTCCATCGCCGTGATTGGGTCAACGGTGTACGCAGGTGGTGACTTCACTACCGGCTCGGGCAGCACAGCCAGCGTAGGCAACTATATTGCCCAGTGGAACGGCTCCGCCTGGACCAGCCTGGGTACGGGTGCGGCCAATGGCACGAACTATTATGTCCGGGCAATGCTGCCCCTGGGCTCCGACCTGTACGTAGCTGGCGACTTCACCCAAGCCGGTGGAATGCCAGCCAGCCGGATAGCCAAATGGAACGGCTCGGCCTGGAGTGCGCTGCCGTTCGGGGTGGCCAATGGCGCCCTCGATGGCACCATCAACGCCGTGGCCATCTCGGGCTCCGACGTGTACGTGGGCGGTACTTTCACGCAGGTAGGCACAGTGGCTGCCGCACGGGTGGCCAAATGGGATGGCAGCACGTGGAGTGCCCTGGGCAGCGGCGTGGCCGGGGGGCAGGTACACGCTCTGGCACTGCTGGGCTCCGACCTCTACGTGGGGGGCAACATCAGCATTGCGCAGGCTGGCGGCGGCTTCTTCTTCTACCTCGGCAAGTGGAATGGCACGGCCTGGAGCAGCCTGGGTACCAACCCCAACGGTGCGGTGTACGCACTGGCGGCCCTGGGCTCCGACCTGTACGTGGGCGGACAGTTTAGCCAGGCCGGCGGGGCCAATGCCGGCAACATTGCGAAGTGGAGCAACGGTACCTGGAGCCCCCTGCTGGAGGGCACGCACAACGGCGTAGGCAGCACCGTACGGGCGATGGCAGTGATGAACAACGCCCTCTACGTTGGGGGTGATTTTCTGACCGTGGGGTACGCAAACACTATTGAACCGCGCACGCGGATGAACCTAGTGGGCCGCTGGGATGGCACGGCCTGGAGTAGCCTGGGCACGGGCTCGACCAACGGCATCACCCAGGGCATGAGCGTTTATGCGCTGGCCGTATCCGGCAACACGCTGTACGTGGGCGGCCGCTTTGCGGAGGCCGGGGGCCTGTCAGCCCGCTCCGTAGCCCGCTGGGACGGCAGCAGCTGGAGCAGCCTGGGTGCGGGCGTCTCCAATGGCATCAATACTAATTATGTGGATGTGTACGCGCTGGCCGCTCAGGGCGCCACGGTGTACGCGGGTGGCGAGTTTGCCGCCGCCGGCGGGGCACCCGCCAGCTACATTGCCAAATGGAACGGCACGACCTGGGCGACGATGGGCACGGGCCTGAATGGCATCGTGCGGGCGCTGGCCGTCACGCCCGCCGCCCTGGTAGTTGCCGGGGGCGACTTTACCCGGGTAGGTGATGGCAGTAAAGTGACTTCCCGCTTCGGGGTATACGCTGACCAATTGCTGGAGCCCACCATCACCAGTTTCTCGCCCGCCAGCGGGCAGGTGGGCACGGTGGTCACCCTCACCGGCACCAACTTCACCGGCGCCACGGCCGTGGCTTTCAACGGCACGGCCGCCAGCAGCTTCACCGTCAACTCGGCCACCAGCATCATGGCTACCGTGGCCAGCGGCACCAGCACCGGTACCCTCACGGTGAGCAATGCGGATGGCACGGCCACCAGCGCCACTAGCTTCACGGTGCTCACGGCGGGCACGCCCGTGCCTTTCGCCTACACCGGCGGCCCCCAAACCTACACCGTGCCGGCCGGCGTGACCCAGCTGCGCGTGGTGGCCAACGGGGGCAGCCACGGCTTCAGCGGTGGGCGCGGCGCCACCGTAAATGCCTTGCTGCAAGTGACACCCGGCGAAGTACTGACCTTGGTGGCCGGCGGTGCCGGCACTCTGGCCAGCTCGCCTACCACGCCCGGCCAAGGCGGCTACAATGGCGGCGGCAACGGCGGCAACACCGCCCAGCCCGGTAACTACAATCCCGGTGAAGGGGGAGCCGGCGCCAGCGACCTGCGCCGCATCAGCGGCGCCACTACGGCCCTGCCCTTCGGCAGCGGCGACCTGAGCAGCACCCTGGGCCAGCGCCTGCTGGTGGCCGGCGGGGCCGCCGGCGGCACCACTAATGCCGGGGCTAGTGGCCCGGGCGGCGCCGAAAGCGGCCAGGCTGGCACCGCTACTGCGGGCGGCGCGGGCGGCCAGCGCTCCGGCACCGGCTACGGCACCGATGGCACCCTCGGCCGCGGTGGCCAGGGCGGCGACGATAATAGCTCGGGCGGCGGGGGTGGCGCCGGCGGCGGCGGCGGCTACTACGGCGGCGGCGGGGGCGCGGGTGGCAATAGCTTTCAGGGCTGGGGCCCGGGTGGCGGCGGCTCCAGCTACGCCGACCCCACGGCGCTGGTGAGCGGCACTGCACCCGCCTACGGTCTGCGTAGCAGCAGCGGCGCGGGTTCGCTGGTGCTCACGCCGTTTGGCTTGGTCACAGCCGCTCCGGCCATCGCCAGCTTCACCCCGGCCAGCGGCCCGGTGGGCACGGTGGTCACCCTCACGGGCAGCAATTTCACCGGCGCTACGGCCGTGGCTTTCAATGGCACTGCCGCCAGCAGCTTCACTGTCAATTCGGCTACCGGCATCACGGCTACCGTGGGCAGCGGCAGCAGCACCGGCGCCGTCAGCGTGACCACGCCCGGCGGCACGGCTACGAGTGGCAGCAGCTTCACGGTGACGGTACCTTGCACCGACCAGGTGACGGTGAGCGTGACGCCGGCTGGTCCGGTAAGCCTGCCCAGCGGCGGCAGCCAAGTGTTGACCGCAACGGCAACGATGGCGGGATTTAATGCAGGTGGCAGTGGCTTCCGGGGCACCGTACACGCACTGTTGGTCTTATCAAACGGCCAGACATTGGTGGGCGGTTCCTTCGACCAATACAATGGGGTGGCCGTGCCGCGAAGCCTGGTGCGGCTCAACGCCGATGGCAGCCGTGACCTGACTTTCAACGGCAGCAACAGCGGCTTCGACGGCCTTGTGTGGTCGCTGGTGCTGGAGCCAGACGGACAAGTGCTGGTGGGCGGCAACTTCCAGATGTATAACGGGCAAGACGTGCCGGACCACCTGGTGCGCTTCAACGCCGATGGCAGCCGCGACCTGACGTTTAACAGCGGCGGCAGTGGCTTCAGTGGCGGCGAGGTGCGGGCGCTGGCGCTGGAGCCAGACGGACAAGTGCTGGTAGGCGGCGGCTTCACCACCTACAACGGGGGTAATTGCTCCGATGGATTGGTTCGGCTGAATACCGATGGTAGCCGCGACGCTGGCTTCAATGGCGGCAGCGGCACTGGCTTTGACCAGGTGGTGTATGCGCTGGCCCTGGAGCCGGACGGCCAAGTGCTGGTGGGCGGGTTGAGCACGTTCTATAATGGGGTGAACGTGCCCGATGGACTGGTGCGACTGAACGCCGATGGCACCTACGACCCAACATTTAACGGAGGAAACACGGGTATTACGGGGACTGTAATGGCGCTGGCCGTGGAGCCGGACGGGCAGGTGCTGGCGGCCGGGCCCATCTTTCTCTACAACGGGGCGCTGGCACCCGACGGCATGATGCGCTTCAACGCCGACGGCAGCCTGGACACGAGTATTAACGGTGACTTTGGCTTCCCGGGTTACCCACGGGTATTGGCGCTGGAGCCAGATGGGCAGATTCTGGTGGGCGGGGCATTTAACCAGTACAATGGCGTGAACTGCCCCGACGGGCTGGTGCGCCTCAATGCCAACGGCAGCCGGGATGTCAGCTTTAACAGTGGCGCGGGATTTGGCGGGCCGGCTCCCCTCGATGTGATTGCCCTGGCCCTGCTACCGAGTGGCCAGGTGCTGGCCGGGGGGTATTTCAGCACCTACAATACTGCTGATGTGCCCGATGGCCTGCTACGCCTTGGTGCCGATGGCGCCCGCGCTGATGAGGCCGTAGCCCTGCCCGGTGCCACCTTTGTATTCAACCCCGGCGGCAGCGCCGGGGCTATGCTCAGCGTCACGCAGTCGGGCAGCTACACGGCCACGGCCACCGACCCAGCCACAGGCTGCAGCTACACTTCAGCTCCGGTGCAGGTAACCGTGGCCGCCGCCCTGCCCGACCTCATCGTGAGCACCTCCATGCCCACCGTGAGCGGCAGCTATAATAATGTTACCGTCACCGGCACCGGCGTGGCTACCTTGAGCGGCGCCCTCAGCGTGGCCGGCACCCTCACGGTGCAGGGCGGCGGCAGCCTCTACACCAACTGCCAGCCCCTCACCGGCGCGGGCAGCTTCGTACTGGCCGACAGCGCCCGCCTAGGCATCTGCGATGCGGCCGGCATCAGCGCCAGCGGCGCCACCGGCGCCGTGCAGCTCAGCGGCAGCCGCAGCTACTCGGCCAATGCGTACTACGTGTACAACGGCACGGCCCCGCAAGTGAGCGGCCCCGGTCTGCCCGCCACCGTGCGCGAGCTGGTGCTCGACAACGCTGGCAGCCCCGCCATCGACCTCACCCTGAGCCAGGACCTGGCCGTGACCCAAGTAGTGCGCCTCACCAACGGCAACCTCAGCCTGGGCAGCCACGTGCTCACGCTGCGCTCCGGCGCCGCCGGTACCGCCCTGCTGGTGAACACCGGCGGCCAGGTGCAGAACAACACCGGCACCTGCCGGATGGAGCGCTACATCGACCCCACGCTCAACCCGGGCGTCGGCTACCGCCACTTCTCGGCGCCGGTTACCAGCATGCCCATGAGCGGGCTGGTCACCAACGGCTTCACGCCGGTATTCAACCCGGCCTACAACACCTCGGCCACGCCCAACCTCGTTACGCCCTTCCCCACGGTGTTTGGCTACGACGGCGGCCGCGTGCCCACCAGCCCGGCCACTACTTACTCTGACTTCGACAAAGGCTGGTACTCGCCCGCCGCTACCGACGTGCTGGCCCAGGCCACCGGCTACACCGTGCACCTGCCCGCCTCGGCGCTGGTTACCTTCAGCGGACCGGCCTTCTACCAAGGCGCCAGCAACGGCTACTCGCAGCCGGCGGCCAGCGCACAGGAAGGCCCCTGGGTGCTGGTGGGCAACCCCTTCCCCTCGCCCTTCGACCTGAGTACCACGGGCTCGCAGGTGCGCGTCAACTTCGACGCCGCCAGCTACGTCTTTGAAAGCACCGGCGCCTACACCGGCCAGTACCGCGCCTACGTCAACGGCGTGGGCGGGGCCTCGCCCCTGCTGGCCGCCGGCCAGGGCTTCTTCGTGCGTAAAACCACGCCCGGCAACTTTGCCGCCCTGGGCTTCAACGCCGCCGGCCGCCTCACCAGCTTCGGCACCCAGGCCACTTTCCGGCGCACCACCGCCGACCTGCGCCCGCAGGTCAGCCTGGCCCTGCAGGTGGGTACCACCCCGGCCGATAAGCTGACCGTGTACGCCGAAGCTGGCGCCACCCCCGGCGCCGACGCGGCCTTCGACGCCCACAAGCTGCTCAACCCCGGCCTGGCCTCGGCCTTCGCCCTCACGCCCACCGGCGAGGCGCTGGCCATTCAGGGCCTGCCGGCGCTGGCAGCCGGCACGGTGGTGCCGCTGAGCGTGGTGCTGCCCGCTGGCGGCGCGGCCTCGCTCACGGCCTCGCTGGCCAATGTGCCCGCCGGCCTCACCGCCTTCCTGACGGATGCCCTCACCGGCGCCCGCCACGACTTGGGTACAACGGCCACTTACGCCTTCACGGCCCCGGCCGGCACGGTGAGCGGGCGCTTCGCCTTGGTGTTTGGGCCGACGGCTGGTCCGCTCAGCGCGGCCACCGCCCAGGCTGCTGCCCTGGCGCTGTACCCCAACCCGGCCCGCACCGCGTCTACGCTCACGCTGGAGCCCGCCGCTACGGTGCGCGCCGTGGCTGTGCTCGATGCCCTGGGCCGCGTGGTGCGCCACACGGCGCTGCCCGCCCAGGCGGCCAGCACCGCGCTCGACCTGACCGGGCTGCCGGCCGGCGTGTACGCCGTGCGTTGCGGCTCGGGCACGGCCCGCCTGGTGGTAGAGTAGTTTCCGTTTTTCCTGATTGCAAAAGCCCCGCCCTCTCCGGCGGGGCTTTTTGCATAGCGGGTGGCCAGAGAGCCGCCCCGCTACGGCCGCCGCGAAGCTCAGCAGATGAAGATTTAATGAAAATGACTTATCTAGCACCTGATTTACTTACTACTTATTCAATGTACCATTATTGCTTCCCCTATTATTCCATCTCCTACTTTCGCCCATGACTGATGAAGAACTGATTACCAAAAAAATTGCTGAAATCGCCGCCGCCGCCGACCAGTACCCGACCGTCGTCATCATCCATCACGTGCCCACCCAAACGGTGCGCTACCTCTCGGAATGGGGCCTGCGCCTGCTGGGCGCCACGCTGGAAGAGCTGCAGGCGCTGGGCCCTGCCTTTTCACCCACCTACTTCAACCCCGTCGAGTCGGATGAGTACATGGCCCGGGTGTTTCAGCTAATGTATGAGTCGGGCGTGCCCGACGTGCACACTTTCTACCAGCAGGTGCGCACCACCGAGCGCGAGGGCTGGAGCTGGTACCTGACCTCAATGCGCCGCCTGCTGGCCAACGACCGCGGCGAGCCCCTGCTGGTGATTGGCCTGGCCATCCCGCTGCACCCCGACAACCACTTCGCCGCCAAGGTCAAGCGCCTGATTGACGAAAACGGCTTCATGCGCCGGCACGCCCGGCTCTTTGCCACTCTCTCGGCCCGCGAGCGCGAGGTGCTGCGCCAGCTGGCCGTGGGCAAAAGCGCTGGCGAGATTGCCGAAGAGCTGTTCATCTCTACCGAAACGGCTAACACACACCGCCGCAATGTGCGCCGCAAGCTGGCCGCCACCACCACCTTCGAACTGGCGGAGTATGCGCGGGCGTTTGATTTGATTTGAGCGGCCCCGGACTGCAGCTGCTGCCGCAGCCGGGCTGGCAGAATACTGAACCGGTGTACCTTTATGCCAACGCCGGGTAGATGCCTGATTATTCTTTTGTTCCCCCTTATGACTTTCTCCACACCCTTCGGCCGCAAAGCCATTGCCCTGCTCGCCTTCGCAGCCCTCACCGCCTGTTCCGACGACAGCGATGGTGACTTAGTAGCGCCCGCTAAAGGCATGAGCTGGACCGTGGATGGCACCGCCACCACCGCCAACAGCTACCAGCCCAATGTGTCGGGCACCGACGTTATCCTCACGGGCTCGGCCATTTCCAGCGCGGCCTTCAGCAGCGTTACGCTCACGCTGCCCTTGCAAACCGGCACGTATAACCTGGCCACCGTCGGCTCCGACGTGAAGGCAGTGTACGTGGCCGGCACCGGCAACACCAACGGCACAGCCTACTATGCCACCTCGGGCACGGCCACCGTTACGAGCGCCACGGCTACTTCCTACATGGGCACGTTCAGCTTCAGCGGTACCGATGCCAACGGCACGGCCTCCAAAACCATCAGCAGCGGCAAGTTCAACGTGACGCTGTAGTGACGGGCGGAGATACTCCGGCGTCTCCAGCTCGTCGATAACCAACGGGAAATTCTGCACGACCTTCCCGCCGGCGCTCCCGACCGGCTGTTATTTTTGCCGTTCCATTTGCTTTTGCTTCGTGCCCGAACCGCTCAATTCCGTCCTCGTTCACCCCGACTGCCGCCACTACCGCGGCGACCTGCCCTGCCGGCCCAACAAAACCGACGGCTACGTGTGCGAGGGCTGCCCCGTGTATGCCCCCGTCACGCAGCGGGTGCTCATTATCAAGCTCGGGGCCATCGGCGACGTTATCCGCACCACGCCACTGCTGCGCCGCCTACGTCAGGAGCGGCCGGGCTGCTTCATCACCTGGCTCACGCTCACACCGGCCATTTTGCCCCAGGGCGAAGTGGATGAGATTCTGAAGTTCGACTACGCCAGCACCCTGCAGTTGCAGGCCCGCCGCTTCGACGTGGCCATCAACCTCGACAAGGAGAAAGAGGCCTGCGCCCTGCTGCTGAACGTGAACGCGACAGAAAAATTCGGCTACACCCTGCGGCCCTATGACGGCGTGGCCTGGCCCATCAACGAGCTGGCCCACCACAAGTACCTCACCGGCGTGTTCGACCAGCTCAGCCTGGCCAACACCAAGCCCTACGTGCAGGAAATCTTCGAGCTCTGTGGCTTCGATTTCCGGGGCGAAGAGTACGTCTTCGACACCCACGACGACAAAAACTACGACTGGAGCCGCCTACCTGCCACCGGCCCCCGTATCGGCCTCAACACCGGCTGCGGCGACCGCTGGACCACCCGCCTCTGGAGCACCCCAAAGTGGATTGAATTAATCCAGGGCCTGCAAGCCGCCGGCTACACGCCGGTGCTGCTGGGCGGCGAGGCCGAAGACGCCCGCAACCGCGAACTGCAGCAGGCCACCGGCGCCGCCTACCTCGGCACCTTCCCCCTCCCCCAGTTCATCAACCTGATGAACCAGATGGACGGCATCGTGACGCAGGTAACGATGGGCATGCACATCAGCATTGCGCTGCGCAAACCTACTATTCTGATGAACAATATCTTCAACCCCCACGAATTCGACCTCTACGGCCGGGGCCAGCTGGTGCAGCCCAACCGCGAGTGCGTATGCTTCTACCGGGGCAGCTGCCGGCTGGGCACGAGCTGCATGGAGGAATTGCCGGCGGAGAAGGTGCTGGCAGCCGTGCGCGAAAGTGTACCGATACAAAGTATTGCATAAACCATAATTGCCTGTATCTTTGTCTAGATTTCGGGCAAGTGCGTACTTGCCTTCATTTATTTTTTTCCTTTTTACTATGGCTTCTCGCCTACTCTCTTTCCGCGCCGTGGCTACTGCCCTGGCTATGACCGCCCTCTTTTCGTCGTGCTCGGACGACAGCGATGACCAACCTGCTACCCCGGCGGTAGGCGTTAGCTGGACCGTAGATGGCAATAACGTAACCGCTTCGCAGGTTCAGAAAACCGTTGGCACTACCGAGGTAAGCATCTCGGCTGCTGCTGGCTCGGCCACCAGCGCCAGCGGCATCACCCTGACCGTGCCTAAGGCAGTTGGCACCTACACCATCAGCGCTACCAGCGCGGCAGATGCCACCTACACCACGGCCACCTCGGGCTCGGCCGGTCTGTATGGCGCTACCAGCGGCACCATCGCCGTCACCAGCCTCACGGCTACCAACATCATCGGCACGTACTCGTTCACGGGTACTGATGCCATTGGTGGCACCGCTACCAAAACCATCAGCAACGGTAAGTTCAACGTGGCCCTGTAAGGTCCTGAAACTCTGTTTTAGCTTTAAAAGCGGCCGTTGCCCTCCGGGGCAGCGGCCGCTTTTTTGTGCGCCGGCGAGGGCTATCATCGGGTTACTGCTTCACAAGCTGCTGGCTAAAAGGCCGGCCGTCGATGTCCAGCACCAGGGTATAGACGCCGCCCGGCCGCAGGTTGAGGTCGGCGGTGCGCAGCTCGTAGCGGTAGCTGCCGGCGGCCTGGCGGCCCCGGGTCAGCGTGTGGAGGCGCCGGCCGGCGGCATCGACCACAGTCATGCGCACGTCGCCGGGCTGGGGCAGAGTGTAGGCCACCGTGAGCACGTCGGCCACGGGGTTGGGGTAGGTTTTGATAACGTACTCAGCTTCGCGGGCGCTGATGGTGGTGCCGTTGGGCGTTTGGCCCACGTCCCACCGGTACACGTAGCGGTGCAAGGTGCGGTGCGTGATGCTATGGCTCAGCACCGTGGAATCAATCACCTCGGCTTCAATGGTGTGGGTGCCGGTGGCCAGCCGGGCGCTGGGTACGGTCACCTGGGCCACGTTGCCGGCCAGCGGGGCGCCGTCGAGCTGCCACTTCACGCGCAGGGTATTGGGGGTGGGCGGCAGCAGGCGCAGGGAGAACTGCTGGTTTTGGGTTGGGTTGGGCAGGGTGGTGCTACCGGGCGAAAAGCTGTCGACGGGCCGCACGGCTCCGTGAATGCTTTCGATGAGTGCCTCGGTGCACACGCTGCAAAATGGGGCATATAGCTGGCCCATCTTGCAGTTCTGGTGGGGATGGTACCAGGCTGGCGCCTCGGCATACGGATAGATGCCTACGCCATTAGTACCCAGCCACGACTGCCAGCGTACCACGCCGCCGGGCTGCCGGGCCAACTCGGTCATGTTGGGGTATTCGCGCGCGTAAATAATGCCGGCCCAATACTCATCGGCCAGGTTGGCGAAGGTGTGTCCCAGTTCATGCACCAGCACTTCGGTCGAATACGAATTGGCCGTTATCGTCACTACATTGGGAATTTCGCCGCCCGAGCCGCCATATTCCCCGGTATTCACCAGCACTACCGCCACGGTGTAGCTCGGGAAGCTGGCCGCCAGCACACTGCCCAGTTCCGTGACGCCCGCGATGTTAATCTGACGGTGAATGCTGTCGTAGTCGAAAGCACTCCGGAAATAGGTGTTGGCCACGCGCGGCGCGAGCGGCGAGGTATAGCAGTCGAGGGCCGTATGGGGGTGCGAAGTGCCCGACTCGGCGGACGGCACCTTGATGGCAAACAAATTGAAATACTGCTGGTACTGCCGCAGTGGCGACTCGCTAAACAGGCGCGTCGAAGCCGCCTGCACGTCGTTCAGGTACTGTGGCATATCGCTGGCCTCGTAGCCGTCGCCCACGAATACGATGTTAACGCGGTTATTCAGCGGGCCGTTTTTCATCAGTGTGTCCACCGGAAACAGCTGGGCCCGGCTAAGCCCCGGCAGCAGCAACAGGGCGGCCAGCAACACAAGCGTAGAAAGTTTAGACATAGTAGTCAGTTAGGAAGGTAAAAGGAGACGGAAACGGGGACAGCAAAAATGGCGCCTTGTTCTTCGACCCGCACGGTGCGGGCCTGGGGTTGCCGGGCCAGCCGGACAAAGAATTCGGCCTCGCGCAGGCGGCGCTGGCGGCGTACGAAGCGGCTGCTATCGGTGGGGCTGGGGGCCTCGGTATCGCGCAGCAGGGGGTGCGGCACGGTGGTGGCCGGCCCGCAGGGCTGGCCCTGGGCGTCGAGCTGCGTGAGCAGCAGGCTGGCCGTGCCCCCGCTTTTGGAGCCGGCCGTGCCCACTACCGCGCCGGGCACGGCCCGCGCCTGCAGCAGCTCGAAGCGGTGCTCCCCGGCGGGGGCCGTCTGGACGCGAAACGACAGAAACAGCAGCTGCGGCCCGGCGGCGGCCGATTGCGGCGACGCAGCGGCCGGGGCCTGGTAGTGGTAAGGAGCGCGGGCGCAGGCGGCCAGTCCCAGCCCCAGGGCCAGGCTTAAGATGCTCATTCGTAACGGGTGCCGGGTCATGCCTCAAACTTACGACGGCGGTGCGGCTTCATCGCCCACCAGCCTGGTAATTTCGGCAATTTCAAACTCGATGGCCGCCCGCCACACCTGCAGCAGGGCGGGCGCGCCGGCATCAATGTCCAGCAGGCCCGCTGCCCGGCGCTCAACTATATCGAGCAATTGTTGCGCCCGGGCATCGCCGACCGGAAACGCTGTGCGCAGTTGGGGGAGCCCCCGTTGCCAGCACCAGGCCTGCGCCAGGCGCACCTGCCAAGCAGCCAGCTTTTCCGCCAGCGGATAAGGGTCGAGACGCAGACGCTGGCGGCGCAGGTCGAGGTTGTCGCGGTCGGCCGCACTCAGCACCTGCGGCGCGGCCGACGCGGCCTGGTCTGCCTTTACGGCCTCGAATAATTCCTGCACCGTTATTGACCGCCCTGCAGCAGCGGCAGTTGCCGCCACGGCAGCGCCAGCGCCCCGCGTCGGGCCCGATACGGCCGCGCAGCCGCAGGGAACGACCGGCGCGCTGGAAGCGCAGCGTGTCGGGGCGCGGGCCGAGCAGCAGGCGCCCCGGCGCGTAGCGTAGCGGGTAGTCGCGGAAGCGGCCGGCGCTGTCTTCGGTAATCAGGTAGCCGCGCCGATGGATGAACAGGCGGCGCAAGCCTCTGCCGGCTAACGACTCGGCTTGCAGCGCATAGGCCCCGTGCAGGAAGGGGCGCGCCGCCGCGTCGTCGTTGAAAATGCCGGTTTGCAGGTAGGGCCCGGCGGTTTCGAGCAGCAGCCCGGCCAGCAGCAGCCCGCGCAAAGCCCCTACCCCGCGCCCGCCCCAGCCCGCCGGGCGCGGCACCCGCGCCGGTTGCCAGCGCTCCAGCACCAGCCCGGCGTAGAGGCTGCGCAATGCCGGCGCGGCCACCAGCCCCGCCAGCCCCAGCAAAAAGCCCGACCAGAGCTTCACCGAAATATCAAACCCGATGTTCAAAGCCAGCACCTGCAGCAGCACGGCCACGGCCAGCACCGCGCCCAGCGCCCGCGTGCGGCCCCACAGCAGCAACAGGCCCGGCCCCACTTCGAGCAGCCCGGCGAACAGGCTGTAAAAGTGCGAAGTACCCATCACGCTCCAGTAGGCCAGGTCGGGCGCGAGCTGCCCCAGCGGGGTGTAGAGGGTGTTGGGCTCGGGCAGGTAAAACTGCACTTTGAATACTTTATCAAAGCCGTATTCGAGCAGGTGCAGGGCCACAAACCACGCCGCGCCGGTGTGCAGGCCATACCACAGCCGGGCATCGGCGGCCGGGCGGCTATGGCTCAGCCGGGTCCACAGCGCGGCCAGCAGCGCCGTAGCCAGTAGCAGCAGCCCCGCCCACAGCCAGAGCCCGGGCGAGTCCGAATACAGCGCCGTCGATTGGCCGTTCAGCGCCGTCAGGCTGGTTTCGAGCGTCGGGCGCAGCCAGGGGCCGGGCGCCGGCAGCACCCGGTAGCGGAAAGGGCTGGTCAGGGCCAGCAGCGCCGCGAAGAGCAACGCCCAGCGCCAGGCAAAGGCCAGCAGCATCGGCTAAGCGGCCTGAGATTGCGGGCCGGGGCGGCGCTCGCCCAGCAGCCAACCCGCGCCAGCAAATAGCAGGATAGCGGCCACGGCCAGCCCCACGCCGGGGTGTTGGGGCGGGGCGGGCACGGCGGGATACAAGGCTGCTTTTTTGCGCCTGGCTTTCTGCTTTTTCAGCACGGGGGCCGGGGCGGCAGGCTTGGTAGTGCTATCGAAGCCGATGAGCTTGACCTCCGGCCGATAGCGCTGATAGTAGTTTACGGTTGACCGTTTGGTCGCCAGCCCCTGGTCGTCAGCAGTGGCCAGCCTGACAATATGCGTTTTCTCTTCGCTACGCTCCTTACTAGCCCGGCTCCAGTGACCATACTGGATGGCCGTGGTATCGGAGAGTAATCGGACGCTGTCGGCAACAAAATAAGGAGGCATGGGCCGCGTTCCGAAATTATCCGCCGCCGCGTCCAGCGCCGTCAGGCTCCCGCTGTGGCTGAGGTGGGCAATGCGGGCCGTCTGAGCCGGGGCGACGGAAGTCAGCAAGGCCACAAGTGCCGCAGTTAGGGCAATAATTTTCATCGGTTGAATCACAAAACAAATAGCTATTTAGGCCGCCAGTTCAGCCCGCTCACCCAGCAGCCAACCGGCCCCGGCAAATAGCAGAATGGCCGCCACGCCAACCCACACGCCCGGGTGCGGTGGCGCGGGCACAGTGAGCAGAAAGGCGGCTTTTTTGCGCTTGGCTTTCTGCGTTTTCAGTGCGGGTGCCGGTATCGCGGGCGCAGCCACGCTATCAAAACCCAATACCTTCATTTTCGGGCTATTTTCTTGGTAATGAAGGGCCAGCTGCTTTTTCTGGCCCCAGCCGTAGCGTTTTGGATAGGTAACCAGATTGGTTTTCTGCTCGCGCAGATTTTCCTGCTCACGGTGCATGTAATTCCACCGACCGTATTCCAGGGCCGTGGTATCGGAGAGCAGCTGCACGCTATCGACTTCGAAATAGGGCGGAATGATACCGAAATTATCGAGTGTACCAGCTTCCGCCAACGTCTCCTCACTGCCGCTGTGGCTGAAGTGGGCAATACGGGCCGTTTGGGCGGCGGCACGGGGGAACACGGCGGCACTCAGCAACGCCGGGAGCAAAGAGTGACGGAGAAAACGCATGGCCAGAAGACAAGTGGGAAGCCGAATATACCACGCAGGACAGTAGCGCGAATTACAAAGTTCGCGCTACTTCCTTGAGCGCCGCCACCATCACCTCCCACGAAAACTGCTGCTTCACCCGTCGCGTGCCGGCCTCGAAGTGGGCCTGTTTTTCTGGCTGCGTGCAGAAATCGACCAGCGCCCCGGCAATAGCCGCCGCCGTGGGCGGCACCACGTAGCCCACCTCGCCGGCAGGAATGAGCTCGGCCAGGCCCCCTACGTCGGTCACCAGCATGGGCCGCTCGAAGTGGTAGGCTATTTGCGACACGCCGCTCTGGGTGGCGTCCTTGTAGGGCTGCACTACCAGGTCGGCGGCGCAGAAGTAGTCGGCCACTTTTTCGTTGGGGATAAAATCGGTGGCACGCACCAGCCGGCTTTCCAGGTGGTGCTGCCTGATGAGGGCCTCGTAGGGCGCGGCCGCCTCGTAAAATTCGCCCGCAATAATGAGCTTCACCGGCAGCGCCGCCAGCCGGGCATCGGCAAAGGCTTCGAGCAATAAATCAAGCCCTTTATAAGCCCGAATGAAGCCAAAAAACAACAGGTAACGAAACTCGGCCGGGAGTTGCAGCGCCGCCAGCGCCTCGGCCCGGGGCCGGATGGGCCCGAAAGTATCATACAGCGGATGCGGTCGATAGAGCGCTGGCTTGCCCCCAAAGCCGAGGTGCTGCAAGTCCTTCAGCACGCTCCGGCTCATGGTCACGAAGCCATCGCAGGCGCTTAGGAAGTAGCGCGTGAGCGGCCCGTCGCCCGGCCGCTTCTCGTGCGGAATCACGTTGTCGGTGATGGCCACGCAGCGGGTGTGGCCGTTGCCGCGCGCCAGCCGGGCCACGGTGCCCAGCGCCGGCCCCATAAACGGCAGCCAGAACCGAAACACAATCAGGTCGGGCCGCTCGCGGCGCAGCCGCCGCCCCAGCGCCAGCCAGCTCAGCGGGTTCACCGAGTTCAGGCTGACCTCAATGTCCAAATCCGAGGGCGCGGGGTCGGCGCTGAACTGCGTCTGGCCCGGAAACAGAAAATCCGGGTATTGCAGCGAAAACGTGACGATGCGCACCGCGTCGCCGGCTGCCCGAAAGGCGCGGGCCAGCCGCTCGTTGTAGGTAGCCAGCCCCCCGCGCAAGGGGTAGGCCGGGCCGATAATAACAATCTTCATGCTGCCGGTAAAGGTAACCGCTGACCTGTTCAGGACCGCGCCACCAAACGCCGAAGTGGTAGGACGAACCCCACAAGGGCTCATCCTACCACTTCGGCAGATTACTTTTTTATAGACCTTAACGGCCGCGGCGCGGGGCCCGCTGCTCGTTAAACTGACTACCGGCCACCAGCTGGTTGATGGTACCGTTCACGTAGTCGAACAGGGCCTGCACTTCGGCGGGGGCGCTGTCTTCCACGGTCACCGTTTTGGCGCTGCCCCCGGCGCCGTACATCGTCAGCACCGTGGCCGGGATGTCGGTAGCGCCGTTGGTATAGCTGGCGGCCAGCCCGTTGAAATTGGCTTGCTTGGCCTGCTGCTGGATGGCTTCTACTTTGGCGGGCTCCAGTTTCAGCTCGTAAGTGCCGAGGTGGGCCACGTTCTGCTGGCCCACGTACACCACGCGGCCGTCGGGCCAGATGGTAGCGGTGTAGCTGGGGCAGGTGCCCCGGCACGGCATTTTAGCAAACATCAGCGCGGGCGTAGCCGTCTTGACGGGGTTGCTGCCGCTTAGGGTGCCACCCGGCGCCGGTGCTGGTGCCGGAGTAGCCGTGGCCTCTCCGCCCGTGCTCAGGCTGCCATCGGCGGCGATGGGCGCCTCACCGGCTGCCGTCAGCTCACGGCCCCGGGCGGGCTTGATGCCGCCCGTCCGGCCCGGCCCCCGCACGATGTTGTCTGCGGGCGTCGTAGCGGGAGTTGAGTTGGGCGTCGTGGTAGTCGGAATGGGCTTGATGCCGCCCGTGGAATAATCGGCCGGAGCACTGTCTTCACCCGCCGTCACCGGCTGCGTGTCGCGGCTGGGCTTAATGCCACCCGTCCGGATGCCGCCGTTCGTTGCCGGGCCCGTGACGCCCGTTTCCGAGCTCACCGGCAGCGAGGCCGTCGGCTGGCTTGGCGTATTCGGAATCGGCTTGATGCCGCCCGTGGGATACTGCTGGGGCGTCTGCCCGGTCGGCGTGCTACCGTTGCCGGTTTTGATACCGCCGTTGCCGCTGATAGTGCCGCCGTTGCCGGTCTTAATGCCGCCATTGCCGCTGATGGTACCGGGCGTGCCGGTAGTAACGCTGCCGCTCAGCGAGCCCGGCGCCCCGGTCGGCGTGCTACCGTTGCCGGTTTTGATGCCGCCATTGCCGCCGATGGTGCCGCCTGGGCTCACCGTTCCGCCACCACTGGTGCTGCCATTGCCAGTTTTGATGCCGCCGTTACCACTGATGGTGCCGGGCGTCGAGGTTACCGGGCTGCCACTACCGGCCGGGGGCGTGGTGCCGCCGGGAGTTCTCACCGGCCCGGTAATCGGGCTTTGGCTCAGGTTGCCGGGTTGCCCGCTCGTGGGGGGCTGGGTACCTGGCGACGGGGTAGTGCCGCTGCCGCTAGTGGGCTGCCGGCCGGGGCCCGCCGGGGGCGGATTGGTGCCAGCGGTAGGCTGCCGGGTGGGGCCGGCCGGGGGCGTACGCACACCACCGGTGTTACGCGGCGGCGGGTTGGTGCGCGGCGGCGGATAGCTGCCAGCGGGCGGGTAGTTGCGGGGCGGCGGGGGGGGCGGGGTCGTCCGGCCCGGGCCGGTGGTGACGTAGCCACCCCGCGGGCCACCCACCGTGCCCGACTGGTTGATGATGGTGGTGCTGCCGGTGTTCACATACACCGTATCGGTGGTGTGATATTCGCGCACCCCGCCCTGCTCGTAGCCAGGGCCGTAATAATGACGATGAACCGTACAAGCCGGTAATGCTCCAACGCAGGCCAACGCCAGAAAAGCGTACAGGGATTTCATGAGTGAAAGAAGGTGAGAATGCCAGTAAAGGTAGCGAGCTGCAGTCTCGCATGCCAGCACTATTACAAGAGTGGTGCCAGTCGGCCCGCGCCGCGTGGCCCCCCCCTTACCGAATGCGCTCCCGCACCAGGTATTCGTCGCGTTTTGGGCCGTTCAGCTGCACCATTTCGGCCAGAAAACCTGCCAGGAACAGCTGTGCGCCCACGATTACGGCCACCAGCGCCAGAAAAAACAGCGGCTGGTCCGTCACGCCCCGCGCCCGCAGATTGTGGAACGACAAATACCACTTTTCGCCCAGCAGCCACAGCGAAAGCACCATTCCAATGAAGAACGACAGCGTGCCCAGCGTGCCAAAAAAGTGCATCGGCCGCCGCCGAAACCGGCTCACAAACGTGATGCTGGCCAAATCCAGAAAGCCGTAGATAAACCGTTCCAGCCCGAATTTGGTCACGCCATATTTGCGCTCCTGGTGCTGCACCACCTTCTCCCCGATTTTGCGAAAGCCGTTCCACTTCGCAATCACCGGAATGTAGCGGTGCATCTCGCCATACACCTCAATGCTCTTCACCACGCGTTGGTCGTACGACTTCAGCCCGCAGTTGAAATCGTGCAGCTGAATACCCGACAGCAGCCGCGTCGCGCCGTTAAAGAGCTTCGTGGGCAGCGTTTTCGAGAGCGGGTCGTAGCGCTTCTGCTTCCAGCCGCTCACCAGGTCGTAGCCGTCCTCCACTATCATGCGGTACAACTCGGGCAGTTCCTCCGGCGAGTCCTGCAAATCGGCATCCATCGTGCACACCACCCGCCCCACGGCCGCCTGAAAGCCCACGTTCAGCGCCGCCGACTTGCCGTAGTTCCGGTTAAACCGGATGCCGCGCAAGGTCGCATCGGTCGCCGCCAGTTCCTCAATCACTGCCCACGAGTCGTCGGTCGAGCCGTCGTCAATCAGCAGCACCTCATACGTTAGCCCGCGCTCCGGCAGCACCCGCGCAATCCAGCGCGTGAGCTCCGGCAACGACTCCGCTTCGTTAAGCAGCGGAATAACGATGGAAATTTCCACCGGAAAGGAGGCAGCGCGCTTATTCAAACTGAGGCTTAGAATGTTTGGTGATGGCGGATATCAGCAATGACAGCAAAAAAGCAAATAGCAGTGAGCCCAGGATGCCAAACAGCAGCATCCAGCTACCGCCGCTGAACTTTGCCGCCCAGGTCATGGCCTGGTCAATCTGCTCATCGGTCATTTCGCCTTTTTCCTCCATTTTGGCCCGCGCTATGTCCAGCGCCCGGCCCATGTATTCCGTATCGATGAACGTCAGGTACACGTAGTTAAACAATGTATTCAGCGTCCCGGCCACCAGGCCCAGCAGCGTTCCGATACCCAGCCCCTGGCTATACTCCATAAAGCCACCGTTGCTCCGCTTAAACTCCTTATGGGCTAACACAATGCCGCCCACGGTAATAGCCAGCCCCAGCCACCGCACCGGCGACTGGTCGGCCTGCGCGAAGAAGAGAAAGAAGGAGAAAATAATGCCGACCAGCCCCGTAAGCAGTCCGTAGCGCACAGCTACTGCCGTAGTCGTCACCGGTTTTGGTGTAGTTGTAGTTGGCTCCATGTGAGAGAAGGGAAAAGTGAGTTACTCGCGAAAAAATACTGCCCCTGGCAAGGCCAGAAATGCCGCCAGCAGCAATGTCCGGAAATCATTCAGGGCAATGTCTTCTATCGAAATATGCGCCAGATAAGCTACTTGCGCTTTATAGCCGGCTTTGCCACTTAGCTTCTCGATGTTGGCCCGCTCGACTTTAGCAATGCTCAGCATTTCCTGGCGGTTGCGTTCCATTGCCGCCGGCCCCACCAGTTTGCCCACGCCCAGCACGCTCAGCGCCGTCACGGTAGCTGCTACCACTGCCGTCATCGACCCCACTGCCCAGGCCCGTAGAAAGCCGGCTTTCAGCGGTGCCAGTGCTTGCTTCAGCAGCCACTGACTGGCCACCACCAGCAGCGGCACCACGAAATAGGCAATGAGTCGCTTCGGTCCGAAGGCATTGTTGTCCGTCAGATGCAAGCCCAACACCCACAGCCCGCAAAGCAAGCTTGCCCCTAAGCCAGTCTGCACTGCCACCCGCACCACTGTGCGCGAGGCATCCTCATTTCCAAGAGCTTGGTATTGCGGTAAATTCTGGTCAGGCATTCGAAACAGGCTAATAAGCCCGAAAGATACTAGCTACCCCGCATTGCCTTGCCCAAGCGGCCAGTTTAGGCTGTTGCCACCGCTGGCCGCACCACCTTCCCGCGCCCGCCAAAGCGCAGCAGCAAAGCCTCCGCCAGCAAGCACAACAGCACCAGCACCAAGCAATATCGCCACAGCGGCTGCCCCGTCTGTTCCGCCCGGAACTTGGCCAGCGCCGCCCCGCCCGCATTGCCATCCAGCACTCGCACGTTCGTTTGGTTAGCGCCCACCATCGCCCGCAGTTCCTCCGCCGAGTACGCCGCCAGCTCCGACTCCCGCTTGGCTTGGTTAAAAGCCAGCGTCGTCAGCACCTGCCCGCGCCGCTGCACTTGGTAAAAGCCCGGCTCTTGTAGTCCCACCGGCACCTCCAGCCGCAATTCCTGCCCCTGCACCCGCTGCGTCGGAATCAGCGTCACGCTATCCTTCACCAGCCGGATGCTGGCCTCCTCCGTGCGTTCAGTTTCACCAGCCGCACCCGGCAACCCCAGCGTCAGCGCCGTCTGCGACAGCCGGTAAGCTGGCAGCTGCTCATTATGGTAGCTCAGCATCGCCATCCGATAAAGCACCGGCACAAACAGCGCGTGGTTAGTAAAGTCAGAGTATTTCGGAGAAAACGGTGCCGAAAACACATACACTCGCCCCGCCCCGCTGGCAAACTCCGCCAGATAGCTCTCGCCATCCCGCATCCGCAAAATATCCTCACCCGTCCGCCCCCAGCGCAACACTGGGGCCACCCGTGGCATCGTCACCGCCCGCTGCTGCGCCCCAAATACATCCCGGAAAAACGGTGCCCGCGCACTCGGCATCGCCACATCCCGCAGTTCCGGCTCCGTCGCCGTTTCCCATTGCGCCGCACCCACGCCAAGAGCTTTAAATAATTGCTGATAAGAATCACGCCCCCCCGTTATCGCCGGAGGCACCACCACTACGCTTCCACCCCGCTTCACCACCGCCTGCAACGCATTGCGCAAGCCTGCATCCACCCACTCCAACTCGCGCACCAACACCAAGTTTGCCTTCCGCAGTCGCCCATAATCCACATTCTGCGGCTTCGCAAACGAGTAGCTAAACAGCGGCTCATTGCCATAGAGCTGTTGCGCCACCGGTTCCGCCCCAATCTCCAGCACCGGAATCGCTGCCGTCGGCTGCAAGGTGAAGTAATAAGTATTGTCAAAAATCACCGGCACATCCTCTGTCACCACGCGCCCCAGCGCCAGCTTCTCATCCGCCACCTGCACCTGCACCACCGAAGCTGCTACCTGCCCCGCTGCCACACTCACCCGGAAAGCTGCAACCTGCCGCTCCCCCAAAAACACCTTCACCGGGCAGTCATTCACCGCCTCATTCCCGCCATTCCGCACCCGCACGTGAAGCCCCAAGTTCGTCCGCACCCGCACAAATGCATCGTCCAGCCACAGGCTATCTACATACACATTCCCTCCAGCCTTCCCCACCTGCGGCACCAGCACAACCTCCCGCGCCACCCCAAACCCCGCCATCATCTCCGGCTGAAAGTCACTTTTCTGGAAATCCGAAAAAACATACAGCGGCTGCCGACCACTCCCCGCGCCCTGCCCACCCAGTTTGAATAAGCCCGCACTACGTGCATTTATCTGCGTCGCATCCAACTGCTCCCGATAAGCCACTTGGCTTAACTGATTCCCCCCCTGATTCAACAGCCGAAACCCCATCGTCGCCGGATAGCTCTTCCCAACCTCCCGTGCCTCGCCAACCGCTGCCCCCAGCAAAGTGCCCGCATCCGCACTACTCACCTGCATACTAGCCGAATTATCCAGCAACACATCAACCTCATTAGCCATCAAAGCCCCACCAGCCTCCTTTGCCGGAATAAACGGCTGGCAAAACAGCAGCACCAACGCCACCACCCCCAACACCCGCGTCAGCAACACTAGCAAATGCTGCAACTTCCGCTGCCGCACCGTAACCAGTTGCACCTGCCTGATAAACCCAATATTAGTAAACATCACCCGCTGCGGCCGCCGCAACTGCAACAAGTGAATCAACACCGGCACAGCCACCGCGCCCAAACCCCACAAAAACCACAAATAAGCTAACTGCATACTGTAAAATACATCACCAGCACGAAGGTAAGTTCACGCCAAGGTTCTATCGCGTTTGATACCAAACCTATTTGCAAATTAAGCAGACAAACATCTATCAGTCAATGATTAGCCTATACAGTAGATAAAAGCAAAAGCAACTCTAATCTTCGTCTAGTACTTAGAATCGTATAGCCTATTATCGTTGAATAGTAGCCCTGGCGCGGAGACTGGTGTAAAAGCAAACAGCCTGCCGCTGGTAAAAGCGGCAGGCTGTACGTGTAAAAGGTT
>NZ_JAUQSY010000021.1 GCF_030580865.1 Hymenobacter aranciens
GTTAATGGTTAATGGTTAATGGTTAATGGTTAATGGTTAATGGTTAATGGTTAATGGTTAATGGTTAATGGTTAATGTGGGGCTTGATAGCTGGCTTAAACGAAGAAAGCCTGACGCGAGGTCAGGCTTTCTTTACGGAGCGGACATAACCGCAATTAACCGCTAACCATTAATCATTAACCATTAAAAACTTACCGTTGGCCCAGCACCGTGATATCGTTGCCGGTTTCGGGGAAGACGAAGTGGCCGCTGACGGCTTTCTTGCCCGCCACGCGGCATTCCCAGGTGTAGCGGCCGGGGACGGCTTTGGCCGCCTCGCCGCCTTCGGTTTTGAAGTAATCGGGGTCGGACGGCTCGGTGGGGAAGAGGACATCGATGCCGGTCTGGCCTTTTTCGAGCTCTTTGATGAGCAGGTATTCTTTGCCGGTTTTCTCGCTGCGCACCACAAACGTAGCAGTGTAGGGGCCGAGCTGACCGTATTTATCCAGAATGCCGAGCTTGATTTGAGCGGTTGTGCTCACCATCCAGGTTTGGGCCTGGGCCTCGGTGGTAGCGCCGAGAGCAGCCAAAAAAAACAGCAACACAACTACCCGCCCAAGCGGGGCCAACTGCTTGAGTCGGGAAGACCAGAGTAAAGTAGATGTCATCAGCAAAATGGAAAAAAGTGGTGAGTGAGGAAATTGGACTTATCGGAGAGTGTAACCAGTGTTGCTATGCAAGTGCTGCGGCCAAGTTAGGGCTTGCTTGCTGAAAAAGCAACTTGCGCCCACTTTTTTTTGTTAAACAAGCAAATCAGCTACTTCCCAAAGTTGGCTTTTGGCAATATATGGCACGACGACCCAAATCCGGTGTGGCTCCCGCGTGGCCCAGACCGGCAACTTCGCCCGAGACGTATTGTGGGCTTTGTGAGCGGCAGGTGCAGCATACCTCGCGCCACCACCTGGTGCCGCGCGAGGAAGGCGGCCGCTACGGCCCGGTGGTGGATTTGTGCCAGCCCTGCCACAGCAGCGTTCACCGCTTTTTGAGCAACCAGGCGCTGGCCCGGCACTACAATACCGTGGAAGCGCTGCGCCAGGCCGAGGAACTGCAGACGTATCTGAAGTGGATTCGGCGGCAGCGGGTGGAGCGCATCAGCAACCGGCGCGCCCGGCGGTAGCGCCAGGTTTCGCCCGACCTTTGCGCTGTGAAACGAACCTTCGTACCCTTCGCCCAGCTCCGCCAGCAGCCTACTATCATCGTGGATAGCGTGGGTACCGGCGCTGCCCTGACGCTGGCCCACTGGCGCGGCGCCAGCACGCCCGAAGCCCTGCGCGACGATACCAGCGCCGGCTCGGTGCTGCGGGCGCTGCACCAGCCTGCCACGCCCGGCCTGGAAGCAGCGGCCGTGACGGCCAACCACTTCGATGTTGATGGTTTCGTGGGCGTGTGGAGTTTGTTGCATCCGGAACTGGCGCGGCAGCACGAGAAGCTGTTGCGGCTGGTAGCCGTATTAGGCGACTTCCGGGAAATCGACTGGGCGCACCCGCTGGCCGACCACGCGTTGCAGCTGGTGGGCTGGCTCAATGCCGAGGAAAAAGCTCATTTCTACGAGCCCTTCGGCGCACCCGCCCGGCGGCGGCGCGAGGATGAGGCCTCGGTCGAGAAGTTCGAGTGGTTTTTGCCGCGCTTCGCGGCGGTTTTGGAAAATCCTGAGGCGGGCCAAGCGGCGTGGCAGCCGGAATACGAGCGGGTGAAAGCTGCGGCAGCCACTATGCGCGGCCCGGCTACGCAGCTGCGCGATTACCCGGAAATCGGGCTATTGGTGGTGCAAACCCCGGCGCCGCTACCTTATTATGCACTATTCGGACCCACGGCGGGCTTCGATATCGTGCTGAGTATGTACAATAACCAGCGCTACGAGCTGGAATACAAATACACGACGTGGATTGACCTGGCAAGCCGCCCCACGCTGCCGCGCCTGCACCTCGCGCCGCTGGTGGCCCGCCTGAATGAGCTGGAAACCAGCGGCCATAGCTGGGCCGCCGACGGCATCACCGACACCGGCCCGCTACTGCGCCTGAGCGGCCGCAAGCTCAGCAAAGCCGAGCGCTACGCCGACCCCGACGGGCGGCCGATTTATGCGTCGTCCATCGCGCCGGAGGTGCTGGAGCGGGAGGTCGTGGCGTTTTTCCGGCGGGGCTACGCGGGCCTGCTGCCCCGAAAATACTGGACCTGGGCGGAGATAAAAGCTTCTTCCTGAGCTACAATACTGCGCAGCTGGTTTCGTCGCCCATTACGCCCACTACGTGCACGGTGCTGTTGCCGCCCGCGCCGGGCCGCACCCGGATTTGGGTGCTGATACGGTCCTTCAAATCAGCGACGTGCGAGATGACGCCAATCATCTTACCGGAGTGCTGCAGGCGTTCGAGGGCGTCGAGGGCGGTGTTGAGGGCGTCGGGGTCGAGGGTGCCGAAGCCTTCGTCGATAAACAGCGACTCGATGCGGGCCTTGTGACCAGCCAATTCACTTAGGCCCAGGGCCAGGGCCAGGCTTACGAGGAAGCTTTCGCCGCCCGAGAGCGAGGCCATGGGGCGCACGGTGTCGGCCTGGTCGTGGTCGATAATTTGCAGCTCCAGGTTGCGGTTGGGGGTTTTGAGGATGGTGTAGCGGCCGGTGAGCTGGCGCAGGCGCAGGTTGGCCAGCCGGGCCAGGTGGCTGAGCGTTAGGCCTTGGGCAAACTGACTGAACTTGTCGCCCCGCGCCGAGCCGATTTGCTCGCTCAGGTCCTGCCAGCGCTGCTCTTCCTGCTGGCGCAGCTTCAGCTCGCGCTGGCCCTCGGCCTGCTGTTGGCGGGCGTCGTCGTCCTGCTTGAGCTGGTTGCCGATGGCGCCCAGCTTCTGCTGCAGAATGTCGTCGGCCGCCGACAGGGCTTGGAGCTGGGCCGTGAGCTGGGCGGTGGAGTGGGGCGTGAGGGCGGCCTCGGCGTGGCGGTGCTGCTCGGCGCTGAGGTCGGCGAGGCGGCGGGCGGTGGCGGCCTGGGCAGTGAGGTGGCTTTGGCGCCGCTTTTCGAGGCGCTCGGCCTCGGCCGGGGGCAGCAGCAGGGCCTGGGCTTCGGCCACGGTGCTGAGGCCGGCGGCGGCCAATGCCGCAGTCAGGTCGGTCTGCCTTTGGGTATGGGTTGCCTGGTGGGCAGCTAGTTGGACCTGGCGTTCGGCTTGCGCATTCTGGCGGATGGCCAGCTCCTGCTGCTGCTGGGCCAGGTGCGTCTGGGCCTGCGTGAGGGCTTCGGCCAGCTGGCGGGTGGTTTGGTGCAGCTGCTCGGCCTCGGCGCTGGGGTCGGCCCCGGCATAGTGGGTGAAGCGGGCGGCGCGCTGCTGGTCAACCTTCTCCTGCTCGGCTTCCAGGTCGGTGGCGTCGGCGGCCAGCTCGCTGGTTTTTTCAGCTAGCTTTTTCTCATACACCGTATGCTGGCCCTTACGCTCATGTAGTTCTTTTCCCAGTTTTTCCAGCTTACCGGCCTGTTCGTCGTAGTGTTCAGCGCGCTCGCGCAGGGTGGCCAAGATGCCATCGAACACCAGCCGGGCGGGCAGCGCCAGCTGGTGCGGCCGCAGCAGGTCCTGAATGGTTTGCTGAAAAATATCGGCCTGCTCGCGCCAGTGAATCTGCTCCGTGGCAATGGTATTCAGCTCGGTTTCGGTAGCTAGCTGCCGCTCTTCAAGCCGGGGAATTTCTTTTTGGGCGACGGTAGCTGCCTCGACGGCTTTCGTATATTTATCCCGCAGCTCAGCCAGTCGCTCATCAAGCGTAGCCAGGCGGCGGCGGCTGGCTACAGCGCTGGCATGCTGGGCGGTGGCTGCCGCCAGTAGCTCGCGAATAGCCGCCGGGTCGGCCGGTTGGGCGGGGCTGGGGTTGAGAATGGCGGCCAGCTCCGCTGCTTGCTGGCGGGCGACTTCGGCGGCAGCAGTAGCTTCCTGGGCCAGCAGCAGGCGCTGCTGCCGAGCCGTTTGGCGGCGGGTGAGGTCGGTGGTGGCCTCCCGCAGCTCCTGCTCTAAAATTATCAGGGCCTGCTGCTGCTGGGCTTCGCGCTGCTCCTGCTCGGTGGTTTCGGCGGTGAAATCATGGCCGAAAGCGTGCTCCAGCGCGCCGCAGAGGGGGCAGGGCTGGTGGGGCTGCAGCTGCTGGCGGTGGGCGTTGAGGTCGGCCAGGGCCTGCTGGGCGCGCAGCTCGCGCCGGTAGCTTTCCAGCAGGCGCTGGCCGTCGGCGCGGCGGGTTTCGAGGTGGGCCACGGCGGTTTCGGCGGTGGTCAGGGTGGGGGCTTCGCGCTCGGTTTCGGCGGTGAGGGCGGCGGCGCGGGCCTGATTGTCGTGGGCGGCTTCGGCTTTGGGCAATAGCTGCTGCAGGCCTTGCAGATAGGCCGTGATGTCGTCGGCGCGCTGGGCCAGGGCGGCGGGCGTGGTGCCCGCCAGCAGGGCGTCGCGCTCGGTGCGGCAAGGCTGGCCCTCGTCCTTGATTGCCTGCTGCTCGGCTAGGGCGGCTTCGGCCAGGGCCTGCTGCCGCGTCAGGTCGGCGGTAGTGGCTTGCTGGTTTTTGCTTAGCTCGTCGCGGCGCGCTTCGCGGGTGGCTAGCTCCTTTTGGGCAGCTTGCAGGTCAATTATTTCCCGGCTTAGGTTGTTGATTTGGTCACTTAACTTAATCTCGGCGCTGTGGGCCATAAGCCACTGGTCGAGCGCTGTGTTTTCGGTTTGCAGGCCGGCTATTTCCTCGGCTTGCCGGGCCAGGGCGCTTTGCTCCTGCGTCAAGTCCCTCAAGTCTTTCGCGTGCGCCTGGCGCTTCTGCGTCAGCTGCTGCTGACTCACGGCAATGGCGGCGTCCTGCTTGCCGGCTTCTTCCAGCACGGGGCGCAGGCGGGTTTCTTCGGCTACGGCGGCGGCGTGGGTTTCGGTGGCGGTGGTGTGGCGGCTGGTGGCGGCGCGCACGGCCTGCTCCCAGTCGGGCAGGGCAGCTTCCAGCTCTTGCAGCTGCGTTACGTCGCGGGCCAGCTCCTGGGCGGCAGCTTCGGCCAGGGCCAAGGGCGTGGCTACATCTTTGGCCCGCTGGTGGCCGGCCAGACGGGCAAACTCAGGCTGCAGCCGCTCGTCGTCGGCTTGTAGCTGCTCCACTTCACGGGCGGTGTCGCGCAGCTGCTTATCAAGCTGGTCAAGTTGGGTGCGCCAGGTTAGGCACACGTTCAGGTCGCCGTACTCCTCGTGGTGCTGTTCCACCTGCTCGTTAAGCTCGGCAATCTGGGTTTCCAGAGCCGTGCGCTCGTCTGCCGTCAGCAGGCGGGTGGCGGCTAGCTTGGCGCTTAGGAGCTTGGTTTTGAGTTCTTCTTCCTTGGCTTTCTCAAATGCCGCAATTGACAAGCGCGAGTAAATACCCACGTTGGTCATCTTCTCCAGTAGGGCGCTGCGCTCCTTTTCCGGCGCGTGCAGAAACCGCGCAAACTTACCCTGACTGAGCAGAATGGCCTGCTCGAACTGCCCGAAGTCCAGCCCCGACAACTCGCTCACCCGCGCCGGCACCGCTTCCTTGCCGCTCACCACCGCCTCACCCGACGGACTCACCACCAGCGTCATGGCATCCTGGTTCAGCCCGCCCTTGTCGGTGCCGCGGGTCTTGCGCTTCACCTCCCAGCGCGAGCGGTAGCGCACGCGGGTGGTGGCGCCGGTATCGGCATCGGTGGCGTACACTTCAAACTCTACTTCCGAAAACGCCTCATTAGCGTGGCGGCTCACCATCTCGCCCACCTGCCGGTCGTGGCGCGGCACCCGGCCGTAGAGGCCCACTGCAATGGCATCGAGCAGGGTGCTCTTGCCCGCCCCCGTGGGCCCGGTGATGGCAAACAAGCCGGTATCAGCCAGCGGGGTAGTGTCGAAACGAATAAGGTAGGGTCCGGGCAGCGAGTTGAGGTTGGCGAAGCGGATGCTGATAATTTTCATGCTAACTAATTTCCTGCAATACTCCCCGAAGATACGACAGGGGGCGGCCCGGCTACAATGGCTGCCTGGGCCGCAACCGGTGCCGGCCTCACACCATTTTGCCCGGCGTAACATTAGGTGAGGTGCTAACTAACCTCACACCTTTTCGAGTCAAGCAAAATTGCGTGAGGTACCGGGCGACCTCACACAATTTTGTGCCCGTCAAAATCCTGTGAGGTCGTTCTTATTCGCGGACTACAGAACTCAAGCGGCGGAATAGCCGCGAAGCGGCGACATGTTGGTAGTTGTAACGGAAAGCAGAAGTAACCAGAGCCGCAAAGCGGCGGCACTTTCACTAGGCAGTAGTGCCGCCGCTTTGCGGCTCCCCAACGTCTGGGCTTGATTATTACCAACGTGCCGCTGCTTCGCGGCTACGCCGCAACGTAGGTTTCGCAAAGCCGAACTACTCCTGCCCGCCCCAGGCGGCTGGGTCGGCTTCCGATAGTAATTGCCGCAACTCGCCGAACGTGCTGGTGAGCGCCGCCGCCCGCTCCGGCGGCAGGCCGGCCACGCGGCGGGCAAACACTTCTTCCACCGTCAGGTCGCTCAGCATTTGCAAGGGGGCCATTGCCGCCGCCAAATCCACTACTTCCGTCACGCGCTGGTGGCGCACGCCGCGGGGGGCCAGCAGCTGGCCTTTCTGCAGGTTCAGGGCGGCTTTCACCCGGGTCTGGACTTCGCCGGGCGTTTCGTCGGATTGCACCAGCACGTCGGCCCAGGCCACCAGCGGGAAGGCCGAGTTGTCGTAGGCAATGATTTCGCGCTCTACCTCTTCCAGCGAGCCGTGGAAGCGCTGCAGCCGGCGGCTCACCGGCACCGGCAGCGGCGTGATAACGGGCGGTGTGCCGGCCCCCGCAAAGTCCAGCAGCAGCACCTGCTGCCGGTCATCGGCTTCGGTGAACGACAGCGGCACCGGCGAGCCCGAGTAGCGGATGTGCGCCCGCCCGCCCACCACCTGCGGGCGATGCAGGTGGCCCAGCGCCACGTAGTCAAAGGCGGCCGGGAAGTGCTCGGCCCCCACCAGCCCCAGCCCGCCGATGTGCACGTCGCGCTCGGCGCCTTCGCGGGCCTCGCCGCCGGCGGCGTAGAGGTGGCCGGTGGCCAGCACCGGCCGGTCCTGCTCGCGCAGGCGGCGCAGGGCGTCGTGGTCGGCCAGGGCGGCGTAGTGCCCGGCAATGCTTTCGCGGATGCGGAGCTGGCGCTCGTCGGGCGTTTCGCCGGCCACGGCCAGGCGGATGTCGCGGTCGCGCAGGAAGGGCACGGCGGCTACGGCCAGGCCGGGCAGACTGATTATCTGCTCGCCGGGGTCGGTGGGCACGCCGCCCACTACGTGAATGCGGAGCTGCCGCAGCAGCTGCCGCGAGGCGTTGAGCAGGCTGGGCGAGTCGTGGTTGCCGCCCACCACCACGATGTCGCGGCAGCTGGTGGCCTGCATCCTCACCAGGAAGGTGTAGTATAGCTCCTGCGCCGCGTGCGAGGGCGAGGTGGTGTCGAACACGTCACCGGCAATGACCAGCGCGTCCACGCCGTAGGTTTGCACGGCCGTTAGCAGCCAGTCGAGAAACAGCTGCTGCTCGGTGAGGCGCTCCTGGCCGGTGAGGAAGTGCTGGCCGAGGTGCCAGTCGGCGGTGTGAAGGACGCGCACGGGGGGGTAGAGGGAAGCGTTGGGGGATTTACTCAAAGTTACGGCCGAAACCTCACCCCCTGACCCCCTCTCCAAAAGAGAGGGGGCACCGGTCCTGCACCTATCGAGAGTCGTTCGGCTCCCCCTCTCTTTTGGAGAGGGGGCCGGGGGGTGAGGTTGAACGCGGAGGGCGACTACCGCAGCCTATCCCGCACCTCCATCAGCGCAAAGCCCAGCAGGTTGAGCCCGTCCCAGCGGCGCGGGTCGGCGGCGCGCTCGTCATCCGCCACCAGCCCGATGCCCCAGATGCGGTCCACGGGGCTGGCTTCTACCAGCACGCGGTTGTTGGTATTCAGCAGGAACTCCCGCAGCTCGGGGTGTTGACTGAACTTCGCGAAGTTGCCGCGCACCACGATGGCCATGCGCTTGGCAGTCCACGCCGCGTCGTCGAAGCCGCGCACCTGGCGGCCCAGGCTCTTGGCCTCGGCCGGGGTTTTGGCGGCGATGATGCGCTGGAATACGTCTTCGTTGTCAAACAGCCGGGCCTTCTGCGCCATCATCCAGTGCTCGGCCGTGGCGTAGCTTACGCCGTCAATCACAAACGGCGCCACCCACCACTGGCTGAAGCAGCTGGCGGTGATGTCGCCGCTCTTGCTGCGCTGGTGGCCCCAGAAATAGAGGTATTTCGGGCGCTGGCCGCTGTCAATGACTGTGAGGAGCCAGTCTAGGGTGTAGGTCATGGTAACGTTTATGGGAATGCGAGGCCATTCATTCCTGACTATCCATTACTACTATCCGGGTAGAACTCCTTACTGGCTTCGTAATGAAGCAAGGCGTCTTTCAGGGTAGGAAGCACAAAAAGGGCCGGGGCAATTTCAGTGCAGCCCAGCGTGTCAAAGATGAACTGCAGGTCTGGGCTTATACCACAAAAAATAATGGGTTTGCCTTTGAGCGTCTTATAGGTCTGATTAAGTAGGTGGTATTCACAGCTGCAATGACCAGCCCACTTTAACAGACTGAAATCGATGATGAGTTGCTTCGCTTCAAATAAGGTTTCTCTGGTTGAAGCCAGTTCCGCATCCTTATGAATCAGGCCCCACACAAAGCCATACTCAATAATGTCATGTGACTCACCCGCTGCTAAAATGGCAACTTCACCTTGCAAGGTTGTTGTCCACTGATTGCGAGACACGACACTCCCTGTTGATGCAGGGAGTGTCGTGTTTTTGTGTGGCAAAATGCGCTGACGGCTAATAAATAGAATCAGCGCGGCCGTAATAAAAACAATTATTGCCAGCGCTGACCCCATAGTTGCATTAATGCACCGCCGCCTTCTGAAACTCCGTAATCGCCTCGCCCAAATCCAGTACCTCCGCGCCCGGCAGGGCGGCCTGCACGATGCTGGCCCCGGCGGCCGAGCGGTAGCCGCCGGCGCAGTGAATGAGCACCGGCTTGCCGGTGGGAATCTCGTGGGCGCGCTCGCGCAGCTCGGGCAGCGGAATCACCAGGGCGTTGTCGAACACCTGGTTTTTGGCCTCGGCGCGGTTGCGGATGTCCACGATGGTGAACTGCCCGGGGTGCTCGCGCACGGCCGGCACATCCACGGTGGGGGCGGTGGCGGGGAGCTGGCTGGGCACCAGCAGGGCGCCCTTGATGTTGCCCTCGTAGCCGATTTTGGCGGTTTTGCGCACCACGGTGTCCAGGGCAATCTGCGAGTCGGCGAGCAGGTAGAAGGGCTCGGTGGGGCCCACCACCGAGCCCAACCAGGTTTCGAACTTGCCGCCGTCCTGCAGGTTGATGGCGCCGGGCAGGTGGCCGGCGCGGAACCGGGCCGCCGGGCGGGTGTCGATGACGAGCACACCGGCTTCGAGCGGGGCGCTGGGGCTGGGGTGCGGCACGGCCCGGATGCTGTCTTCGAAGCCGCGGGCGCCCTGCTTGTTCAGCTTCACGTCGTGGCCGAAGTACTTGGGCACGAAGGGCTGGTCTTCGAGCAGCACGCGGATGAACTCGTCCTGCGCCATCGGCTGGAGGGCGTAGTTGGTTTTGAGCTCCTTGGCGATGGTCGAGTCGAGGTCGGGGCTGGTGGTTTTGCCGCAGAGGCTGCCGGGGCCGTGCGCGGGGTACACCTTGGTGGTGCCGGGCAGGGTCATGAGCTTCTGGCGGGTGCTGTGGTAGAGCTGGGCGGCCAGGGCCTCGCGGGCGTGGCCGCCGATGGCCTCGTCCTCGCGCAGGTCGGGCCGGCCCACGTCGCCCACGAAGAGCGTGTCGCCGGTAAACACGGCGCGGGTCTGGGCCAGGTCGTCCAGCAGCAGCACGCTGATGCTGTCGGGCGAGTGGCCGGGGGTGTTGAGGGCGTGCAGCTCCACGGTACCCAGCACGATGCGGTCGCCGTCGTCGAAGCCTTTGTGGGGGTATTTGGCGCCCACCAGCTTGCTGCAGTAGATGGTAGCGTTAGTTTCCTCCGCGATTTCCAGGTGCGACGACACGAAATCGGCGTGCGGGTGCGTCTCAATCACGGCCACGATGCGGGCTTCGTGCTCGTCGGCGAAGTCGTAGTAGGGCTGGGGGTCGCGGCCGGGGTCGATGATGGCGACCTTGTGGCCGCAGCGCACGGCGTAGCTGGCGTGGGCCAGGCCCTTGTCGTAAAACTGCTGAATCTGCACGGCCGAGGCCGTGCTACTGGGAAGGGGAGGCATCTGAGGGAGAATTAGGTGAGCGCCCGGCCAGGCCCGGCGCGTAGGCCAAATATAAGCGGCGGGCTTCAGAAACGCTTGGGTGAGGCGAATGTTTTAGGCGGTACCAATCGGCGCGGCCGGTGAACCTCACCCCCTGACCCCCGAAGAATGCTTAATGCGCATTCCCAAAAAAGAGGGGGCACCGGTTATGTGCGGATAAGAATCGTCAGGCTCCCTTCTTTTATTGAAGAGTGGGGCTGGCGCTAGGGCTGCACGAGCAGGCGCTGGGTGAGCGTGGGCCCTTGCGTGGGCACGAGGCGCACGAGGTAGAGGCTGGGAGCCAGCCCGGGCAGCAGCAGCGAGCCGGAGCGCGGCCCGGGGGGCAGCGGGTGGCGCTGCATCAGGCGGCCCAGCACATCCGTCACCAGCAGCGTGCCGCCGCTCGTGCCGGGCGGGAGTTGGTAGTGAGCGGCCGTGGGGGCGGTAGTGGTGCCGGGGGTAGGGTAGAGGCGCAGGGAGGCCCCGCCCGCCTGGGTGGCGGGGCGGCCGGTGGCCAGGGGTGTTTGGCGAAAGTCCCAGCGGGCCAGGTAGCCCTGGGTGACGCCGACGCCGGTGCCGGCCTGCGTACTCTGGCCGCAGAGCACGAGGGTGCCGTCGCCCAGCCACTGCCAGTCGAAGACGCGGATGCCGGTCTGGCTGGGGCTGGGCAGGGTATAGCGGGAAAGCCGTTGGCCCGTCGTCAGGTCGATTTGGACCAGGCGCAACGTGGGGCTGAACGAGCCCTGGCTACTGCGCACGTTCAGGTCACGCACAAGCAGGGCGGCCGAGCCGTCGGGCAGCAGGCGCACGCGGTTGGCATCCTGGCTGAGCTGGCCGTCGAGGGCGGGGGGGTGGGCGTAGACCCAGGTCACGTTGAGGGCCGTGTCGAGGCGCATGAGGTAGGCCCGGCCATAGTGCAGGCCAGGGCCGGGCGTCGAGTCGGCCATGCCCGAGGCCAGGTAGCCCTGCGCGTTGGGCAGGGCCAGCAGGTTTGTCCAGGTAGAAAAGCGGTAGCCGTTGTTGAAGTTGGGACCCAGCGGATAGATGAGGCGCTGTTTTAACTGGTTGCCCAAGCTATCCGTTTCCAAAAATAGGTGTTGGAAGCCAGCAGACAACTGCCCATCACCGGAAATGAGATAGCCGCCTTTTGGAGTGCGCACTAAGTCAGTCGGATAGTCGTTGGCAAAGGGCGGACGGTCGTAGGCGTGGCGCCAGCGCACCTGCCCGGAAGCCGTGTCCACACTGGTCAGGGTGTAGCGCCGGATTTGCAGGTTGGCTCCCCTGGTGACTTCGTAGCCCGCCACGAGCAGGCGGCGGCCGTCTTCGAGTACGGCCGTGGCGCTGTGCTCTGGAGGAACGGGGGCCAGCATTGGCCAGGCGGGCAGCGTGTCGCCGTGCAGCGTCAGGCGTTGTACGTAGGAGCCTTCCGATATGGGGGCAGCACACACGGGCTGCGTACCAGCCCACCAGTAGCGGCTGCCCGTACCTTGCTGCAGGGCCTGTGGATTCTCAGCTTGTCGGCGGCCCAACTGCTCACGCACCAGTTGGCCGTTCAGGTCATACAGACTGAACACCTGCTGCCAGCCCTGGCAGGGGCTCAGGCCCAGGGGCCGGGTGTAGCCCGGCACGAGCAGCCGCCCCTGCGGCGTGAGCGAACAATACACCAGGTAGGTGTTCTGGGCACCGGGCGGATTGTAGATGCGCTCCCACAACAGTTGCTGTGCCCCGCCCACGAACGGCAACGCCCACAGCAAGAACAGCCAAAGTAGACGGAACGTCATATGAACTAGTCGAAAAAGTGCCTAAGGGGTGGCCCGCTCCCACGCGGGAGCAGGCCACCCGCTCTAAGTTAGTGAACAACGACGAGTTTGGTCGTCGCCAGCGGCTGGCCGTTGGGGCCCACCAGGCGGGCGGCGTACACGCCGGGGGGCAGAGCCGCCACATTTAGCTCCAGGCTAAGCTGGGCGGGCGCCACGGGCTGGGCGTGGGCTATCTGACCGTTGCCCACGGCCACCAGTTCCAGGCGGGCTGCGGTGGGGCACGGCTGGCTCCAACTCACCTGCACCGTTTCGTGGGCCGGGTTGGGGGCTACGCTCAACCGCAGCTTTTCGGTATGAGTAGTGGGGTGAGCTGCGGCCAGCAGGCGGGCCGCCGGCGGCGGGGGCGGAGTGCCCTGGCAGGTCACGCCGGGGTAGTAGTAGCGTAGCGTGGTGCAGGCCACGGCGGCGTAGCTGGTAGCCGAGGCCGCCACGGTGGCCAGGGTGGCGCTATCGGCGGCGGTAGGCCGCTGACCGGGCCGCAGGTGGCGCAGCTGCTCACTCACGTCGAAGTACGCAATGCGCTGGCGCAGGTCGGGGTTGGCACCGCGCCAGCTCAGCAGGTCCGTCCGCAGCCGTTGGACATCGGCCGGCTGTTGGAGGCGACGGTAGGTTTCGAGCAGGTACAGGCCCAGGCGCTCGTAGGCGGCGTCGTTGCTCAACGGCAGCGTGGCCGTGAAGGCATCCAGAGTGGCCCACTGCTCCTGGGCGGCGTAGTAGGCGATGATGCGCCGCTCGTACTGGCGCAGCTGCTGCGGGCTACCGGTCTGGGTCAGCAACTGCTGCTGCCAGTGCTCCACGGTGGTAATCGGTACGGGCGGGGCCGCCCGCAGGCCGTACTGATGGCCTCGCGAGTTGCAGTCAAGATACCCGCTAGAGCTGTAAAGAACGTTCAGAAGAGGTCCTGTCACCAACTCCTGCGGGTGAGCGTAATAATCAATGCTCACGCCACTGCCATTAATCACCGAAGCCGCGTTGACGCTGTAGTTGTTGCCACAGGGCTCATCGTTAGTCCCCAGGTAGCCTACGTCGGCCCCGTTTTCCAGCACGATACCGTAATCGCTGCCCTCGATTTGGTTACAGGCCACGGTGGGGGCGTAGATGTCGTCCCGCAAGGCCACGGCCTCTTCGCAGTCGTTGAAGAGGTTGTTGGCCACGGCGCGGCTAACGTCCAGCTGGGCCGTGGCATCCTGTAGGCGCACCCCCGTGTCGAGGGTCGTAAAGACGTTGTGGTGCTCGATGCTGGTGCGCTCGAAGCACAGGTAGCCACCGAGGCCGACGAGCCGCTTTTGCGGCGAGTTGCCGCGCGACAGCCCCGTCACGTCGTTGCCGGTCACGTAGAGCTCGCTGCCTGTCGGCTGCTCCAGGCCCATGCCCATGAGCTCGATGCCCATTACCTCCGCATCGGGCGGCACCTGGCCTTCCGGGAACGGATTGTCGGGCACCGTTACCTCGTTTTCCTCCACGCGCAGGTAGCCGATGAGCTGTCCTTCATCGGGCGCGCCCACCCGAATGGCGGTGCCGTAGCAATGGTCCAGCACGTTGTAGTCAAACACGATGCCCTCGCCGGCCAGCTCGGCCCCCGCATACAGCTCGTGAAACGCATTGCTGCGGTAGGGAATGCCGGCGTGGCCGTCGCCGCGCAGCACCAGGCCCGCATTGCCGTAGTTGCCGTCGGGGCTGCCCGGGTTCTCCATCGATGTATTCTCGGGGACCAGGCGCTGGGTATGGTCGCTGTAAAACTGGCAGTATTCGATGCGGCAGTTGGCGGCCATCGCCGGGTCGTTGCCCCACACGGCCACGCCGTAGGTGTTGTTATAAAAGTCGGTATCGCTCAGGTCGTAGCTGGCCTCGGTGCTGCGGCACGAGGTGCCCACCAGCACCCCTACGGCGGCCTCGCTGATGCGGCTCGGACCGTTGTCGTATAGGGTGACGATGCGCCCGTTATCGACCAGCTCTACGCCGCCCCACATAGCATCGCAGGTCGAGGTAAGCGTGGCCCCCTGTAGTTGCAGCACGGCATCCTAGCCTACAAACAGGTGTAGATAATGGTCGCCATCCAGCAGGTCGGGGTAGCATTGGGTGCCGCGCTGCACAAACGGGTAGCCCGGCCGGCCGCCATCGACGTAGAAGACGGTGCCCGGCATGAGGATAAATTCGCCGTTCATAAACTCCACCGGCCCCACCACATGGTAGCTGCCGTCAAATATAACCTGCCCCCCTTGGCCGTCGATAATCGTGACATCGTTCCAATTGCCGGCTTCGCCCAACTCATCATCCGGGCCGACGGGGTTCCTATAGTCTCCGTTGTTGGCGTATGGATGCGAGCAGGCATTGGGGCAGGGCTGCCCCCCGTTAATGGTGATGGTGGTTTGCCCCGCTGTCAACAATTGGTTTAGGCTCGGGATAGCCACCATCAGGGTATAGGTGGTGCTGGGGGCAGTGGGCGTCACGGTGGGGTTGAGTCCACTAATGGTCGTACCGCCCACCGTCCAGAAGAATGTGGCGCCCGATATAGTGGTCCCCATACAAGTGGTCCCCAGTATGGTCGAAGCGCCGCAGACGATGTTTTGGTTGGCCCCGGCCCGGGGCGCTACGTACACGGTGCTGGAGGCGGTATAGGTGCGGCTGCGACCCGGCAGGCTAATGCTCACGGAGAAAGTAGTAGGTACCGTGGGGGATGCCGTAACGGTATTGTTCTGGGTCACGGGGGCGGGGCTGATGCTTGGGCTCGTGGTCCAGTTGTACACTATGCCCGATGCACTTGGGGCACCTGATGAGCACAGCACGCTCAGCGTAGCTGGCTGGCCACAGTTCACCAGTAGGGTGCTGGGCAGCGTGGGCTCGGTGATAGTGATGGTGGTGAGCGACGTATAGGGCAGGCCGTTCACGGTGGTGGTCAGCCTATACGTGGTGGTGTAGTCCGGCTGCACCGTTATGCTGGGAAGGATTCGTTCGCTGGGCGTCAGGGTGGGAAGGGGGCCGGGGGCAGCGCTGCTCACTATCTCCCAGAGGTAGGTGGCTCCGGTTTGGGGCGGCATGGCGCAGGTGCCGAGCGGCGTGGGCGGGGCGTAGGCGCAGAAGGTGTGGTTCGGACCGGCCTCGGTGAGGGGGACGAGGAGGACGTTGTCGATGTAGTAGGTGGCATGCCAGTTGCGCTGGTTCTCAATTTCCGTGCGGAAACCGAGGTTGCCTAGTCGGTACTGCTCTTTGTCCGGTTCTGGGTGAGGAGAGGTATTAGCAGGGAGCGGTATCTGCGAGTTACGGATGTAAGCCGGACTCGAATACTCCGAAGCTGTCATCACCGAGAAATCACCAATCATTAGGTGTTGCTCGGGGGCGGCGGAGGTGGTAAATACACCGCCGATACGTTGCCAGTTTCCGTAACTGTTATTGGGTGCACCTTCTATCACGCTCGAAATAGCAGTGCGGCTGGGCGTAGCCGAACACAGCGCTAAACCCAGGCTCTTGGCAGTATGTCCACTATTGGGCGAAATGGTATTGTAGAACTCGGCATAATACCGTCGATTGGGTTCTACGCTGTTGCCGTTGCCCAACTGCTGGTACAGATAGTCGCGCGAAGCAGGAGCCCCACCGGTCGAAACCCCACCAGCAACTAGGGCACGGTAGCCGCTGCCAGTAAGGGCTATACTATGCTGTGCCATCGCTGACAATCCTGGTGCTGTTGCAAATATGGGGTAGTAGAAGCTCTGAACAGGGCCATTAGGTCCGCTGGGATAAACGTAAAAACCACCATAGGAATTGAGAAAGTTGTTCGGTACTCCCAATCCTCTCCACGCCTGATTCTGAACGACGCCATAGAGCGAACTGTTGTTCTCACTCGCACAAGCATGGAATAGGCTGCGGCGGCCGCTACTCTGACTCTGGGTATAGAATTGTCCAACTGGTACTAGCGCACCATTAAAAGATTGCTGCCAGGCAACACTCCAGTAAGAATTGACAAGCGGTTGCGGAGCAGATTCGTTCGGGCAGAAAGGATAACACTCAAAGCTGCCATCCTGTACCAGGTTGCAGTAACCGCTTTGCGGTATATAGGTAATGGGTGGTTGCACCGTAGGCGGGTCGTCGTCGTTGCCTGGTCCAGGGATGAGCGCAACGAACAAGTTGCCTTCCCCCGCATTTAGCAGATTAGTCAGGCCGATGCCAGCTAACGATAAAACGGAACGCCGGCCTACCTGCGTACCCTGTGCACTCACCGCACCCCCGGCCATCAGTACGCCTGATACCTTGGCCAGCGAGGCCAAGCTAAGCTGCTGCCCGATGTTCCAGAATACCTTGCGGGCCAGCACCCCCTGTAGGCGTACCCGGCTGTTGCTGGCAAAGCTCAGATTGCCACTGACGTTAAGGATAATCACCGTGCTGGTATCGCCCACCAGCGTCAATGAATCGCCGCCGGCCAGCGTAGCATTGCCCGTGAGGCTATATACCCCCCCCCGAATTGTTGCCCCGTCAGGGTCGTGATGGTGGTACCGCTCAGGTTGCTGCAATAGCTGCGCGCCGCCGCCAAATCAGTCAGCGCCTGCCCGACGTTGCCGCCGCCCAGCGCAAAGGCCGTATCGCTGACGTACAGCGCCGGGATGTGCAGGCTGTCGGTGGCTCCTATCCGGCCCAGGGCCTGCACTACGCAGTTGGCCTGAATGTCGCCACCACTCAGCAGCGCATATTGAGCCGCCGCGCCAAGCGGCACTTGCGGCGGCCCAGGCAGGGTATTGCTCTGGGCTGCCGCTAGCTGCGGGCTCAGGCCCAGCAGCCAGGCCAGCAGGCCCAGCCATGCGCCGATAAAAGGATGAAGTAGAGTTCTTCGCATTGTGAAAAAGTGAAAAAGGTGGATGATGGCGTAAACATATCGAATTGAATTGGCAAAGCCGCTACACCCTATCAAATTAATTTTCAGTTAAGAGGCTTCCACTGCTACCCGTGAGCAACAGCGTCTGCATCTCCACGGGCAGGCTCGTGCGCCGCTAGCTGCCAAGGGATTGGTACTATTCCTGGGGGATATATACCTGCTCACCCCGTAAAAACACCTGTTTAGCAAATCAGGTGTTTTTACTCGTGTTTTTGGCAAAACCCGCCAATAGCTTTGTCCCCGTCAATTGTTGTTTTAGCCGTGTTACTGTTCTCCTTTCCACAGCCGGCGTGAAAAGGGGAGCTGCCACAGCCTTGAGTCTGCCTGCAGCCAGCAGTAAAAAGGTGTTACTACAAGTTGAATTGTATCAAACACAAGTGAGTTTGGCGCAAACACAATTGAGTTTGGCGCAAACACAATTGACTTTAGCGCAAACACGATTGAGTTTGACGCAAACACAATTGACTTTAGCGCAAACACAATTGACTTTAGCGCAAACACGATTGAGTTTGGCGCAAACACAATTGACTTTAGCGCAAACACAATTGTGTTTGGTGCAAATGCAAGTCGATTGACACCTATTACAAGTGCTTTCAAGCACTACTGCCCATCACTTTTTTCACCTTTCACCTTTCATTTTTTGTTTATGAAACTCAATACTACCTACAATGGCGTCCGTAACGACAAGCTGTCGCTCTATGCCCACAGCGTAATCGACAAAACCACGGGCAGCAAGTTTATCAAAACCGGCGACACGCTGGTAGGCCCGCTCACCGATGCCACGCTGGCCCTGGATACCAACGTGAGCACCATTCTCTACCCTACCCCCGCCGAGACGGCCCAGCGCCGCCGCCTACGGCTGGCGGTGCGCGTAGAGCTCGGGCGGCTGGCGGCGCAGCTCAACCTCAGCTTCCCCAACAATGAGGAGGCTTTGCGCTCCTCGGGCCTCACGCTGGGGGCCAACGTAGCCCACCGGCGCCCCGTCGAGCTGCCCGCCCCCACCGACGTGGAGCTCGTCGATGGCTCGCAGCCGGGCTACCTCTGCGTCAAGGGCAAGCGTGCCAAGGGGGCGTTGCAAAACCTCATTCGGGCCAGCCACGACCCCGCCGTGCCCGCCGAGCACAGTGCCACCATCTTCGTGGGCGGTGGCCGCGAGCGCGAAATCGGGCCCTTCCCCTCGGGTGCCGTTGTAGAAGTGGTGTGGGCCTGCCTCAACAGCTCCACCACCGAGCCCATGTACTGCGCGCCGGTACGGCGGCGGGTGCAGTAGGGCCGGCCACAAAAAAAAGCTCCCGCCGGTGGGCGGGAGCTTTTCGTGGTAGTTACTACAAGCCGGGCTTAGCCCTTGCTTTTCACTTTCATTTTGCCATCCTGCGGGCCGTGGCCGCGGTGGTCGCCGTGGCCCTTGTGCTCGGCGCGCAGCTGCTGGTATTTGGCAAACTGCTCGGCCGTCAGGGCGCCTTTCAGCTCGTTGTCGTACTTGGTGCGTACGGTTTTCATCTGCTCGTGGGCGGCTTTGCGGTCGGTGCCGGCTTTGTCTTTCAGGCCTTTCATTTCCTGGTTGCGGGCCAGCAGGATTTTCTCCACGCGGGCTTCCTGGTCGGGGCTCAGGCCGAGCTGCTTGGCCATTTTGGCCGCGCCGTGGTCGGCTTTCTGCTCGGGGCTGAGCTTGGGCTTGTCTTTTTTGGGGCCCTTGTCGGCCTTCACTTTCATTTTGGAAGTGCCGGTGGCGGGGGTAGTCTGGGCAAAGCTGGTGCCGGTGGTGGCCAGGGCCAGGGCCGCCAGCAGGATGAGGGTCTTTTTCATAACTTGAATCCGAAACGGGGGGTGGGGAATACGGGGGATAATGGCCGATACGTAAGCGCGCTTCCTACGGTGGCTGCGGGAGGTGTTTGCAAGAGGTGTGCCAATATTTTTTTGGCGCTGAAAACCCGCGTTGCAGCGCCGGGCAAGGGTTTTTGTAGCGCAAACCACAACGTTCGCGCTACTTCCGGCGGTCGCGCATTTTCTGCATCCGCTCCTGGCGCAGCTGCTCCAGCTTGGCGAACTGCTCGGGCGTGAGCACGGCTTTCAGCTGCTCGTCGTATTTGGCTTTGCTGGCCTTCAGCTCGGGGCCCAGGCCGCGGCGGTTGCCGGCGGGGTATTTCTCGTTCAGGGCCTGCAGGTCGGTCATCTGGGCCTGCAAGATGCTTTCCACTTTGGGCTCCTGCTCGGGGCTTAGGCCCAGTTGTTTGGTGAGGGCCTGGGTTTGGCGCTCGGCGCGCTCGGCGGGCGTCTTCGTGGCACCCACGGGGGCCATCCTGGTTTGGGCGAAGCTGGGGGCAGCGGTAGCGCAGGCCAGCGCGGCAAGGATAACAAACGTCTTTTTCATGGAAATGAAGCGGGGTGAAGGGATGATTTGGACGCTTCGACGCGGTCAGGCGGG
This sequence comes from Hymenobacter aranciens, assembly GCF_030580865.1. GTDB lineage: Bacteria > Bacteroidota > Bacteroidia > Cytophagales > Hymenobacteraceae > Hymenobacter > Hymenobacter aranciens. The sequence continues at coordinate 19,444 of NZ_JAUQSY010000021.1, forward strand.
CAAGGTTTAAGCGGCCTGAAATGCGCGGGCGCGCCCGCCCTTCACCTGCGGCACCCGGGGCTACGGCGCCGGGCAGTAGCTGCGCCCACCGGCACCCGCGCCGCCGGGGCCGGATTTGCTGCCTATATTTCGGCTCGGCTGCTGGGTCCGGGCGGGTTTTTAAGGCGGGCAGGCCCGGGCGCACGTCTCGGGGCGCGCCGCCGGGCTTACCCGCCGGGGCTCCGGCCGCCGTGCTATCACTCCCTATTTCACCATCTCCCCACTTCACCATCTCGCATGGCAAAAATTTTCGCTAAAAAACCCCTGGCCATCCTGCTGGGGGAAGCTAACTCTACCGGGCACGGCACGCTGAAGCGCACGCTGGGCGCCGGCAACCTCGTGGCGCTGGGCGTGGGCGCCATCATCGGCGCGGGCCTGTTTGTGCGCACGGCGGCGGCGGCGGCGCAGGCCTCGGGGCCGGGCGTCACGCTGGCTTTCGTGGTGGCCGCTATCGGCTGCGTGTTCGCCGGGCTGTGCTACGCCGAGTTTGCGGCCATGATACCCATTGCCGGCTCGGCCTACACCTACGCCTACACCACCATGGGTGAGTTCGTGGCCTGGATTATCGGCTGGGCCCTCATCATGGAATACGCCCTGGGGGCGGCCACCGTCAGCATTGCCTGGAGCGAGTACCTGAACAAGCTCCTGCAGGTCTTTGGCACCGAAATACCCTTTGCCTGGTGCCACGCCCCGGCCGAGGGCGGCATCATGAACCTGCCGGCGCTGCTCATCATCGTAGCCCTGTCGCTGCTGCTCATCAAGGGCACCCAGGAGTCGGCCATGTTCAACGCCGTCGTGGTGTTCCTGAAAGTGGCCATCGTGCTGGTGTTCATCGCCGTGGGCTGGCAGTTTGTGAACCCCGCCAACCACACGCCCTACCTGATTCCCGAAAACGCCGAGCCCGTGAAAAACGCCGCCGGCGAAATCGTGCGCGAATACACCGCTTGGAACAAGCACGGCCTGGGCGGCGTGCTGGGCGGAGCGGCCATCGTGTTCTTCGCCTTCATCGGCTTCGATGCCGTGAGCACGGCCGCGCAGGAAGCCAAAAACCCCAAGCGCGACATGCCCATCGGCATTCTGGGCTCGCTGGCCGTGTGCACGGTGCTCTACATCCTCTTCGGCCACGTGCTGACGGGCGTGGCCAACTGGCGCGAGTTTGCCGACCCCGCCAAGGGCGGCGAAGCCTCCGTGACCTACGCCATCAAGGCCCACATGCCCGGCTACGAGTGGCTGGGCACGGCCGTGACGGTGGCCATCCTGCTGGGCTTCTCGTCGGTTATTCTGGTGATGCTCATGGGCCAGAGCCGCGTGTTCTTCTCGATGGCCAAAGACGGCCTGATGCCCAAAGCCTTCTCCGAGCTGCACCCCAAGTTCAACACGCCATACAAGTCGAACCTGGCGCTGCTGGTGTTCGTGGGGGCGTTTGCGGCCTTCGTGCCCGGCTCGTTGGCCGGCGACCTCACCTCCTTCGGCACGCTGCTGGCCTTCGTGCTGGTGAGCGCCGGCGTGTGGATTATGCGCCGCTCCGACCCCGCGCAGCCGCGGCCGTTCCGGGCGCCGCTCTCGTCGCCGCTGTTCCCGTTTGTGCCCATCATGGGCATCATCGTGTGCCTGGGCATGATTGTGGCCCTCGACGCCTTTACCCTGAAGGTGGCCCTGGGCTGGATGCTGCTGGGCTTCATCGTGTATTTCCTCTACGGCCAGCGCAACAGCAAGCTGCAGCAGGGCGTGGTGGTGGTGCCCACCGAAATGGACGAGCAGGCGTTTATTGAGCCCGATAAGGATAATTCGTAAGGGAGTAGCTTCCTGCTGGAAAGCCCTGTCAGTTTCGTGCTGGCAGGGCTTTTTTGGGTATTGGGTATTGGGTATTGGGTATTGGGTATTGGGTATTGGGTATTGGGTATTGGGTATAACTTATCTTGAACACCGAACACCGAACACCGAACACCGAACACCGAACACCGAACACCGAACACCGAACACCGAACACCGAACACCGAACGGAACTCCATAAATCGTTCGTCCTGCCCTTGATACCTTTGGGCTTTATTCCTTTCTGCCATTGTGAGAAACCAACTGTACCTCCTGGCCCTGAGCGGCAGCCTGCTGGCCCACGCCGCTTCCGCCCAGAGCGCCATTAGCTCCTCCACCCGCAGCGACTCGCTCACCAGCACCGCCAGCTACAACAAGAAGCTGGTGCTGCCCATCAAGGTGTGGGGTCCTGAGCGTCGTGTGCTTCCTGCCAGCCAGGCCCTGGTGTATGGCAGCAGCGTGGGCACCAAAGGCAGCGTCTATGGGCACTATATGCGGCTGGCCAACCTTAGTACCGGCAAGGTTGTGCTCCTGGATGTGAAGCCATCTATGCCCACCAAGGTCCACGATGCTTTTTGCTACGCCTTGCCGCCCGGTCGCTACGCGCTTTACAAATACGAGTATGCCCTGCACAAGACGATTGGCGCGGGCTATGGCGCTACCAGCAATGGTATGGTACCCGGCGGAGGCGTCGAGTATTACAAAAAGGAAACGTACGAAGCGGACCTCTACAAAGCCCTGGGCGATGGGCTGCCGCTGCGGGCCCGGCGCTACGAGTTCGTGGTGGCCCCAGGCCAGCTGTACTACCTGGGCACTTGGGATGTATCGAAGTCCGACCAGCCTGTTTTCCGCAACGAGAAACTGCAGTTGGACGAGGAATTGCACGGCATTTACAAGTACATCGACCTGGAAAAGGCGCTGGTAGCCCTACCGCAGTAGCCGCCGTTACGCCACGGCCTTCACCTCGCTTTTCAGCTTGAGTACCCGGTCGCCGTTGTCCTGCACTATCACCAGGGCCGGGTCATCGGCCGAGCCGTTGCGCTTGATTTCGCTGCCCTTGATGGTGCGGCTGATGGACTCTTTGTGCACTGATTCGATTTTGCCGGTGGCCGTGCCGGTGCCGTATTTCCAGCTGACTTTGGTGCCTTTGCGCATGGGGTGGGAGGGAAGGAGGAGAGCGTACTACGCACTGATACGGAAGTAATGGCTGGTAGTTGGCCCGGGGCCGGGCCGTTAGCGCCGTAATAGCTCTGGGCAGCAGTAGCCATAGCCCGGCTACGGCCGCCGGGCTGTATCCGTGCTGGCACGGATACGAAAATCAACTGCCAATCGGAATAATTGGAATAAAAGCCGAACTTGCCCCAGTAGTACCGCTGGCCGAGGAGCCGCGGAGCTACCGACCATGAAACGTGCGTTCGGCAACGCTGCTTTACTGCTATTTGTAACCCTGTGGACGGTGGGTGCCCGCGCCCAGCCCCCCACGGGCCGCAACCCCCGCCTCGATTCGCTCGAAGTGGCCCTCAAAACCCAGACCCGGGCCGATACCAACCGCGTCAAAACCCTCAATGAGCTGGTGTGGGAGCACCGGGGCAGCAACCCGGCCCGCTCACAGCAGTTGGGGAGCGAGGCCTTGCGGCTGGCCCGACAGCTGCACTTTCGGATTGGCGAAGCCAAAACCCAGGCTCTGCTGGGCATTCTGCATAGCTACGCGGGACGCAATGAGCAAGCCCGCCGGGCCTTCGAGGCCTGCATCCGGCTGCGGCGTGAGCTAGGCGACAGTGTGGGCGTTGCGGGCATGATTAACAACATCGGCAGCACGTACGTGGCGCAGGACCGCTACGAAGCCGCCGCGCGCGAGTTTGTGAAAGCGCTGGCGATGGAGGAAAAATACGGTACCCCGCAGCGGGTGGCCGAAGACCTGGCCAACCTGGGCAACGTGATGGCCATGCTGAACCGCACCGACCAGGCCCTGAAATACCTGCGTCAGTACCTCGCCGTGAAGAACCGGGACCAGTACCCCCCCAACGAAGCCGAGATTCGCTACAACCTGGCCCAGCTACTTCTACAAGTCGGCCAGCCTGATTCGGCGCGCTATTATGCTGACGAAGCCCGTCGGCTCAGCGAATCGGTAGATGACCGTCGCGGGGCCGGAATTGCCCACCGAATTTTGGCGCAGGTGATGGCGGTTACGGGCCAGCTGGCCCAAGCTGAAGCCCATGCGCAAACAGCGCTAAAACTAGCGCAACAGCTCGAGGATAAGCCTGATATTACGTTGGCCTGGCTAACCCTGGGCCGGGTGCAGCACGAGCAGCGCAACTGGAAAACCGCCCGCGCCAGCCTGACAATTGCTTTGCGAATGAGCCGCGAAGCCAATGACCTGCGCGGCCAGCAGCAGGCCGTTGCTGCCCTGGCGAAGGTAAGCAAGCAGACCGGAGACTTCCGACAGGCCCTGGCTTACCAGGAGCAAGCCAGTAGCTTGCAAGACAGCTTGCTGGCTGCTGAAACTACCCGCCAGGTAACCGACATTCAAACGCGCTATGACACAGATAAGAAAGATGCGCAAAACCGCCTGCAAGCTGCGCAGCTACGCACGCAGCAGCAGGTGATTCGGCAACGCAACGTACAGCTGGTGGCCGGGCTGGTGATTGCCGGGCTGCTGTTGGGGCTGGGCTACTTACTCTACACCCGGCGCCGCTTGCGCCGCGAGGTGGAGTTTGCCCAGGAACGCCAGCAGCTTGAGCGCCTGCGCTCGCAGGCCGTGCTGGAGGCCGAGGAAGCCGAGCGCCGGCGCATCGGCTCCGACCTGCACGATGGCGTGGGCCAGTTGCTGACGGCGGCCAAGCTCAACCTGCACGCGCTGGGCGAGCAATTGAGCATCCAAACCGCTGGCCAGCAGACAATGCTGCAAAACGCGCTGGATGTGGTGGACGAAAGCTTCCGCGAGGTGCGCAGTATCAGCCACAACCTGATGCCGAACGCGCTCATCAAGCGGGGGCTGGCGCAGGCCGTGCGGGACTTTCTGAGCAAGATTTCGCCCGACGACCGGCTCAAGATTCAGCTCGAAGTAGTGGGGCTGGACCGGGGCGGGCGCCTGGATGCGACGGTGGAGAATGTGCTGTTTCGCGTGATTCAGGAGCTGGCCCAGAACATTGTTAAGCACGCGCAGGCCACGCAGATGACTTTGCAAATCATTCGTAGCGAAGACGAGCTGACCATCATGGTGGAAGACAACGGCGTGGGCTTCGACCCGGCGGCGCTGGGCGCGGAGGCGGGCATCGGGCTGAAGAACATCGAGAGCCGCATGGCCTACCTGGGCGGGCGGGCCGAGTTCGACTCCTCGCCCGGGCGAGGCACCACCGTCACGCTCGAAGTGCCCCTGGCGGCTCAAACCGTAGCAAGCTAGCGGATGGACCAGCGAGCGGGAAACGCGTGATGGCCGGCCTGTAGTATATTGCCCCCTAATCCCGTGGGCTTCATGATATCGACTCCTTTATTTGTACGTTGCCTGGCCGTGGTGGGGTTGTTGCTGGGGGGGCTGACGGCCCGGGCCCAGACCGACATGTCGCCGCGCCTCACCGACTCGCTGCTGACGCGGGTGCGCAACCACCCGCAGGCCGATACCGTGCGCGTGAAGCTGCTGAACGGCGTGGCGCGGAGCGTGATTTTTCGGGACCCCAGCAAGGCGCTGCCGTATTTGCGGCAGTCGCAGGCGCTGGCCCGGCAGATTAGCTACCACCGGGGCGAGCTGGTGAGTGTAAGCATTCAGGCCGCGGCCTATCAGCTGCGGGGCGACGCCGATAGCGCCCGGATACTTAACCGCCGGGTGATTCGCATGGCGCGCGGGCCCAAAGACGAAAAGGACATCGCTAAGGCCTACAACAACATCGGCGGCACCTTCATGCAGCAGGACCGCTACGACTCGGCCCACTACTACTTGGTGCGCGGCCTGCGCATGTACGAAAAGCTGAACGACCACCTGCTGGCGGCCTCGGCGCTAGGTAACCTTAGTAATATCAGCAAGCTGCTGGGCGATTACCCGCAGGCCCTGGAGTATGCGCAGGCCTACCAGCGGCAGCCCGCCGCCGTGCGGCAGCCCACCTACGATGTCACGTCGATGCTGCTGGTGGGAGAGGCGCACGACAAAATGAACCATCGGCCCGAAGCCCGGCAGGCTTACGAGCAGGCGCTGGTGCTGGCCCGCAAGCACGGCCTGAAGGTGCAGGAATCGGATGCGCTGGTGCGGCTGGCTGCGCTCAACAAGGCCGTGGGCCGGCTGGCCGAGGCCGAAGTAGCGAGCCGGCTGGTGCAGGATATCAACCGCCAGATGGTAAAAGGCGACGACGCCCGCACCTTCATCCTGGCCGATGCCGGGCGGCAGCAGCAGCGCCAGGGCCATCTGAAAGAAGCCAGGCGCCTGTTTGAGCGCAGTCTGGCCGCTGCCAACGAGCAAGGCAACCTGCGCGGCCGCCAGCAGGCCCACGAGCTGCTGGGCGGCCTGGCCGCCGCCCTCGGCGACTACCGCGAAGCCTACCGCCAGCGCATCCGGGCCGGGCAGGTGGGCGATAGTCTGCTCAATGGCACCAAAGCCCGCGAGCTGGCCCTGGCCCAAACCCAGTTCGACACCGAGCGCAAAGACGCCCAGAACCGCGAGCTGCGCCAGCAGCAACAATTGCAGCAGGCCGAAAACCGCGTGCTGGCCAGCCAGAAAGAAGTGCAGCAAGCGCAGCTGCGCACTCAGGAGCAAACCCTGCGCCGTCGCAACTTCCAGCTCATTGCCAGCCTGGTGATTGCCGGGCTGCTGCTGGGGCTGGGCTACCTGCTCTACGCCCGCCGCCGCCTGCGCCGCGAAGTAGAGTTTGCTCAGGAGCGGCAAACCCTGGAGCGCCTGCGCGCCAGCGCTGTGCTCGACGCCGAAGAAGCCGAGCGCCGCCGTATCGGCGCCGACCTGCACGACGGCGTGGGCCAGATGCTGAGCGTGGTGAAGCTCAACGTGGATGCCCTCAATGAGGAGCTGCAAACGGCCCTCAGCCCCGACCAGAGCCGCCGCTTCACCGACGCCCTCGACCTGGTGGACGAGAGCGTGCGCGAAGTGCGCAGCATCAGCCACAACCTGCTGCCCAACGCCCTCATCAAGCGCGGCCTGGCGCTGGCCGTGCGCGAGTTTCTGGATACCATGCAGCGCTCGGCGCGCCGCCTGCGCATCCGCCTCGAAACCCTGGGCCTCGACGATACCCGCCTCGACCCGGCCGTGGAAAGCGCCCTCTACCGCGTGATTCAGGAGCTGGTGCAAAACATTGTGAAACACGCCCAGGCCACCGAAATGGACTTACAGCTCATCCGCCACCCCGGCGAGCTGACGCTGCTGGTCGAAGACAATGGCATCGGTTTCGACTTGGCCACGCTGGGGCCGGAAGTGGGTATCGGGCTGCGCAACATCGAGAGCCGCGTGAGCTACCTCGGTGGCACTTTGCACGTCGACAGCCGGCCCGGGCGCGGCACCACCGTCACGGCCACCGTGCCGCTGCCGGAATAAGGGAGTACGTTGATTTTTGGGCCTTGGAAGTTATTAATTTAGTATGTTTGACTTTCCTCCTGCTTTTACTTCGTAGGTTCGCAGCCTGAATTAAGGATGAATGCAAACCCGCTGGCCCGGCTGGCTTGCTAACGCCGGCTAATTCATTGCGTTTGGCCGGCTGTTGTTGCCTTTAATACTGTCTTTTACGCTTTCTTTTATCCTTGAAAAACTGGCTATGAGCGACACGCTTACCCGTATCAACCTGCTGCTGGTCGACGACCACCAGATGGTGATTGAGGGCATCAAAACCCTGCTCAAAACCGACCCTGTGGTGCGCGTGGTGGCCCAGGCCAACTCCGGCGACGAAGCCCTGCGCCGCCTGCGCGAGCACCCCGAAGTGCAGCTCGCCATCGTGGACCTCAACATGCCGCAGATGAGCGGCGTGGAGCTCACTAAGCACATCCGCGCCGGGTACCCCACCATCCGCGTCGTGGCCCTGAGCATGTTTCATGACCACGCCTCGGTGATGGAAGTGCTGGAGGCCGGCGGCTCGGGCTATCTGCTGAAAAACACCACCAAAACTGAGCTTAGCCAAGCCATTCGCGACGTGGCAGGCGGCAAAACCCACTTCAGCAAGGAAGTGGGCGATACGCTGCTGCAGAACCTCGACGTGCCCGCCCAGCGCGGCCCCGCCCCCGAGCAGCCCGTGGAGCTGACGGCCCGCGAGCGCGAAATCCTGCAGCTGGTGGCGGCCGAAAAATCCAACCACGACATTGCTGAAACACTCTTCATCTCGGAGCGCACCGTAGAAACCCACCGCAAGAACATCCTCACCAAGACGAGCTGTAAGTCGATGGTCGGCTTGATTCAGTATGCGATGAAACACAAGCTGATTGACTAAGAACGTTACGGCTTCGGCGCGGTATGCCGTTCTTTGTGGCGTATGAGTCGATTAGTTGCCCTTTTAGTTCTATTATTCCCGCTGCTGGCGCCGGCCCAAACGCCCTTCGTGCCCGACGAGCGCGCCTTCTACGGCCTCATCGGGCGGGGCAGCGGCCGCTGCCTCGACGTGACGGGCGCCAGCAGCGCCGCCGGCGCGGCCACCGTGCAGTGGGAATTCACCCACGCGCCCAGCCAGCAGTGGCGCTTCGTGCCCGTGCGCACCGGCAGCGAGTATTACCGCATCGAGGCCCGCCACAGCAAGCTCTGCCTGACAGTGGACAAAGCCGGCGAAAACATGGCCCTGGTGCAGCGCCCTTTTCAGGGCAGCGAGCAGCAGCAGTGGCGCCTGGTGCCGGCCGGTCCGGCCGGCAGCTTTCAGCTGGAAAACAAGCTCGAAGGCCGCGTCGTAGCCCTCACGGCGGCTGATAAGTTCAACGGCACGCCCATCATAACCCAGAAGGCCACCGGCCGCGCCAGCCAGCAGTGGCGGCTGTTTCGCCTCAAGCTCAACGTGCAGGATGGCCCCAGCGGCTTCGGCACGCCCGAGCCGCTGAATGCGCAAATCAACACGCCCGGCAACGAAATTGCCCCCGTGCTGGCCCCCGACGGCAAGACCATGTACTTCTCCCGCACCAAATTCGCGGGCAATACCGAGGGCAACACCGACACCGGCGACTGCTGGCTGAGCCGCTCGGCCGACGACGGCCTGGGCCTGGCCTGGGCCCCCGCCACCCGCCTCGACGCCCTGAATACAGCACAGAACAACAGCATCATCGGCCTCGTGGGCGAGCAGGGCCAGACCATGCTGGTGCGCGGCACCTACGAGCGCGACGGCACCTTCAAAGACGAAGGCCTGAGCCGCGTGCCCCGCGCCGCCGCCGTGCCCGGCGCCACCGCCAAAAGCCTGAACCCCCAGCCCGTCCGCATCACCAATTATTACACCGCCGTGCCCGGCGCCGGCTTCTTCATGACGGCCGACGAGAAAACGCTGCTGCTCTCGCTGGAGCGCGGCGACTCGCAGGGCGGCAACGACCTCTACGTGAGCCAGCGCCAGGCCGATGGCGGCTACGGCGAACCCTTGAGCCTAGGCGCGGTGGTGAACTCGCCGGGCTTCGATTTCAGCCCCTGGCTGACGCCCGACGGCCAGACGCTTTACTTCGCCTCCTACGGCCACATGGGCTACGGCTCGGCCGATATTTTCATGAGCCGCCGCCTCGACGCCGGCTGGACCAGCTGGAGCGAGCCGCTCAACCTCGGCCCGGGCATCAACGGCGTAGGTTTCAACGCCTATTTCAGCTTCGCGCCCGATGGCAAGACGGTGTATTTCTGCTCGTCAGCCACTCCCAGCGGCGCGGCCGACATCTGGCGCACGGGCAAGGTGGTGCGGCCCGATTCGGCCGCTGCGCCAGCCCCGGTGGTCATCACCAGCGAGCGGGCCTTCCTGAGTGGCCGGGTGCTCGATGCCCGCAGCAAGCAGCCCATCGTGGGGGCAGAGGTGAAAGCTTTTTTGCTGCCCAACCCGCAGGGCGTGCAGTTCAATGCCACCAGCAAGGCCGACAACAGCGGCAACTACCAGATGTCGCTCCTGGCGGGCCGCTACAAGCTGACGGCCAGCGGTGGCGGCCTGCTCACCGTCAGCGATACCATCGTGGTGAAAGGTTCGCCGCGCCGCGATTTGCTGCTGCTGCCCGCCGCCGTGGGGGCCAAGGTGGATTTGCCGTCCATCATCTTCGCGCAGGGCAAGGCCGGGCTGCTGGGCTCGTCTTACACCGAGCTGAACCGGCTGGCGGCGGCGCTGCAGGCCGCGCCCAACACCGAAGTGCGCCTCGAAGGCCACACCGATAACGTGGGCCCGGCGGATAAAAACCAAACCCTCAGTGAGGAGCGGGTGGCGGAGGTGAAGCGCTACCTGGTAGGCCGCGGCATTGATGAGAAGCGCATTACCACCGTAGGCTTTGGGGGCTCGAAGCCGCGCTACCCGAACGACCGGGAGGAAACGCGCAAGCTGAACCGGCGGGTGGAACTGGTGATTGTGAAGTAGCGCGGACCTTGTAACCCAAATTGCGAACTAGCCGCAAAGCGGCGGTACTTTTCTAGCATGAGTGCCGCCGCTTTGCGGCTCCGGGTACGTCAGTCCACAGCGCCAGCTACCAACGTGTCGCCGCTTTGCGGCTAATCCGCAACTTGGGTTTTGTAGTCTGCGAGTCTGAACGTCCAACGACGCCGACCCGCGGACCACAAAGTCCGCGCTACTTCCGCCGCCAGATGAAGCCGTCCAGCACGTAGTGTGTGGCCTGCGGCAGCGCCAGCAGCGGCACCAGCCACATGAGCAGCTGGGCGTTATCCACGGCGGGCAGGCTTTGAAACCAGCCGAATACGCGGCCGTGCTCGCGCCACACCAGCCCGTCCCACAGGCCTTCTTCGAGGTAGGCAAACAGGGCCACGGCCCCGAGAAACACCAGCAGCCCGTAGCGCCCGGCCCAGGCCCCGCGCCGCACCGGCCGGGGCGCCGAACGCGGCGTGGGCCCGCCGTGCCACACCAGCGCCAGATATGGAATGCCGTGCGACACCACGTTGAGCAGCGTGAAGGCCAGGTCACCGTTAAACCACACGATGCCCGCGTACCACGACACCAAAGTGCCGCCCAGCAGCAGGTTGCGCGGCAGGTTGAGCCAGCGGGTGCGCCGCCACGCCACGGCCTCGCGGATGAGGTAGGCTGCAATCAGCGCCACGTACAACCCGGTGGCAATGAAGCGGCCCAGTGGCCAGTCGGCTTGGAAAAACTCGCCCTCTATAAACCAGGTAAAGTTGCGCCCCGGCGATAAATGCCAGTACAGCAGCGGATAGATGGTGGCGTAATATACCAGCGCCGTGTTTAGCCACTGGCCCGGCGCGGGCGTATCGTACCGCGAGTAGATGCGCAGGAAACCGTATTGCTGCCGGATGAAATGGAACACCGCCAGGTAGGCCAGCACCCGCCAGAACACCATCCCGCCCAGGCTGTGCAGCGCCACACCGCCGGCGTAGCAGGCCAGCGGCACCACCCACAGCAGCAACTGTCGCTCGCGGCGCTTCACGGGGTCGAAGTAGGTCTGGAACAGGGTGCCGTAGACGTGCGCCACGTCGATGAGCACCACTAAACCCACCCAGGCCAGCAGCGGCATCCGGGCCGAATGGCGGTAAGGGGCAGGCAGCAACAGCACCGCCAGCAGCGCCAGAAAGGGCGGCGCCAGAATCAGCAGTCCATCGTAGCGGGCCGAGCGTATCCAGGGTTGCTTAAAAGAAACTGTCATGCTGAACGCAGTGAAGCATCTCGTCTGTGGTAGTAAATGTAATCGTTGGGATTAGTGACGCAGGCGAGATGCTTCACTGCGTTCAGCATGACGTTCTATATAGCTACCGCCAGCATTTCCCGCGCCGCCCGGATGCCCTGGTAAAAGCCTTCCTCAAAGATGGAAACGCCGCTCAAGTCGGTATGGGCGAAGAAGATTTTGCCATTCACCGGCTGGGCCGCCGCCGTGCGCCCGCGGCCCCACACGGTGCCGGGCGTGGGCGCCACCATGCCGTGGCCCCACACCCAAAGGTCGGCCCGCTGGATGTAGGGCGTCACGCCGGGGTGGTAGGTTTCGAGCTCGGCCACGACGCGGGGGAGCCATTCGGCGTAGGTGGTCTGGTAGGCGCGGCGGCGGGCCGGGGCGGGGGCTTCGTCGGTGAGGAGCCAGTAGAGGGTGATGACGCGGGAGCCGCCGGGGCTTTGCGTGAGGTTTTGCTGGTTGGCGTTGATGTAGCCCAGCGAGGCGCTGTGGTAGCGCACGTTGTCCCAGCTCAGGGGGCGGCCGGGGCCTTGCGGGAGGCCGTCCACGGTGAGGTTGGCAATAAGCCAGGGGGCGTGGTGCAGGGGGTAATCGGGCCGGCCGGGCAGCAGGTGGCGGGTGACGTGCTGCGGCGTGGCCAGCAGCACCTGGCGGGCGCTGGCGCGGGTGGTTTGGCGCGTGGCGGTGTCGTAGAGCAAGGCTTCGATGCCGGTGGCAGTTTCGCGCAGGTTGTAAGCCAGCGTGTTGGGGCGAATGGGCGAATCAGCCTGCCGCCGCAGCTGCTCGATGAGGAAGTGGTTGCCCTCGGGCCAGGTGAGCACGTCGGCGGCGCCGGCGTTGTGGGCGCGACCCTTGCGGCTGGCAAAGTAGTGCAGCCCGGCCCAGGCCGATACCTGAGCGGCGGTGGCGCCGTAGTCGTCGCGGCAGCCATAGTCGAGGTACCAGCGTAGGGCGGGCGCAGTGAAGCCCTCGCGGTCGAGCCAGGCGGCGAAAGTCATCTGGTCGAGCGGCCGGTACCGGGCATCGGCCGAGGACTCATCGAGCGGGATGCGGAAGGCGTCGCGGCCATCGTCGCCGATGGTGGTTTTAAACTCCTCGGTTAGCTTGAGGAATCGTTGGATTTGCGCCTGCTCTTCGGAGGTCAGCCCCAGGCTGGGCACCAGCCCTTCCTGCCAGTGGCCCTGGATGTTGAGCCGGTCTTCGGGGTCGTGGCAGAGGTGGTAGTCGTTGTAGATGGGCAGGCCGTCGGGCGCGTAGCCGGTGAGGGTGCCGGCTTCCTGCAGAAATTCCAGCAGCTCGTGGTTGCGCACGTCGGGCACGGGCAGGTAGTGGGCGCCCCAGGGGTAGGCCGAGGTGGCGTTGCGGCCGGCGGCGGCATTGCCGCCGAGCTGCTGGTCCATTTCCACCAGCAATACATCGGGGCGGCCGTGGCGGTGCAGCCAGCGACGGGCAGCCAGGCCCGAAACGCCGCCGCCGATGATGAGAACGTCGGTTTCGAGCTCCCGGGTGGGGGCGGGGAGGCGGCTGGGGTCGCGCAGCAGGTGGCCGGTAGCGGCGTTGGCGCCCCGCAGTTCGCCCTTGATGTGCGCTACTGTAGAAGCTGGGGCACAACCGGGTAGCAGCGCCGGGGCCAGCAGGGCACCCGCCAGGCCGGCCCCGGCCTGCGTCAGAAAGCGGCGGCGCCCCGGCAGCTGGGGGAAAGCAGAATCAGCAGCCATGAACAGGAAACGGCTTGGTTAGAACCGGCTAAGGTAGGGCTGAAAACACGTCGGGCAGAACGGAACGCACCCCAGCATCTGAATTAAAACCCACGGCTGATTGCTGCTGCCGGTCCCCCAGTCACTCGCTTTTTGTTCGGCGTCGCCGGCCCAATACTCCCGGCTATACCCAGCGTGGAGGCAATACCGAGAACCAAGGAGAAATTCAACGTAAAAATTTTGTCGTTGTAAATCAATTGATAGAGAAAATATTCGAGCGTAAAACATTCTTTTTTTGAAACAGTACCTTGCGTTGCAAAGTACCTACCATACATTTGTACTGTTCAACGCCCGGTACTATGGCTGGGCAAGACGCTTCACTTTTCTCAACCCCTTCATTTTTTCACCATGAACCGTTCACTTTCTTTCGCCCAGCCCCTCGCCGTCACCTCTTCGTCCACTGTCCGCACGGCTACGTCGGCACCCTACCTGCGGGCTTTGGTGCTCGGTGGTCTGGCTATGTTAGGTAGCGCCGGGGCGGCTTTCGCTCAGAATATCTCGTCCGTAGAGGCCAAGCAGGGCGATGCGCAGGCTCTGTTCCTGACTGTTAACAACCCCGCACTGCAACGCATGCAGGTGCAGGTGGTTTGCCTGGATAATCACACCCGCATTACCAATGAGGTAAACCGCCAGGCTTCCTACGGCACCAAGCTGCACTTCAAAGGTATGCCGGCCGGGGCCTACGCGGTGCTGCTGCGCGTGGGGCGCGAGCGCTACCGCTACAATGTGCAGGTGGCTGACCAGAAGCAAACTATTATCTCAGTGAGCGGGGAGGCGCTAGCCAAGCCGCTGGCGGCGGCGACCACCCGCTAGCCGCGCGCAAAGGTGCGGCGCTTACTGGCGCGAGTTTGGCGCAGCGTAACTCGTGCCGACCATTCGGGCGAGGCTGAGCCTCGCATCAGGGCGACTAACCACATGATTTCTAACAGCGCGGGCGGGGGAGGCACCGCCTCCCGTGATGATGGGTACGAGTTACGCCGCGCTAAACTCGCGCCAGCTCATTTAACTCAGGTCATCAGTTAATTACCCCCGTAGCCACACCCGGAAGAGCGTGCCTTCGCCTTCCGTGCTTTCCACCTCAATGCGGCCGCCGTGCGACTGCACCAAGCGGTTCACCAGGTAGAGGCCCACGCCGGTGCCGGCGCTGGCCTGGGGGTGGAAGCGGCGGAAGAGCTGAAACAGCTTGTCGCCGTGGCGCTCCAGGTTGATGCCAAGGCCGTTGTCCTGCACTTCGAGCACGGGCTGGCCGCCGAGCAGGTGGGTGCGGATGCTGACGTGCGGCGCGCGCGCCGGGTGGCGGTATTTGATGGCGTTGGCCAGCAGGTTGAGCAGGATGGTGCGCAGGTTGCTGCGCACGTACTGCACCTGCGGCAGCTCGGCCACGTCGGTGTCGATGCGGGCTTCGTGCTTGAGAATCTGGGGGCGCAGCACTTGCAGGACTTCCGTGAGGATGTCGGCTACGGCCACGGACTCATCAATTTGGTCGTCGGGCTGGCGCTGCTCCTGCACCACGGCGGCTAGGTCGGTGATGGTGGTGTGCAGGCCCTGCAGCGAGTCGTCGATGAGGCGCAGCACCTGGGCCTCATCGGGGTCGTGGAAGGTGGCGCTGCGGCGCAGCTCCTCGAAGAGGCCGCGCAGGTTGTTCACGGGCTGCTTGAGGTCGTGGCTGGCGGCGTACACGAAGTTGTCGAGGTCGGCGTTGGTGCGGGCCAGCTGCTGGTTGGTGATGCTGAGCTCCTGGTTGCGGGTGGCCACCTCGTGGTTGGCGGCGCTGAGCTGGGCGTTGCGCTCATGCAGCTGGCGGCGGGCCTCAGTGAGTTCGGCCAGCGAGTCGCGCAACTGCTGGTTGATGCCCTGCAGCTCGTCGTGGTAGCGGCCCACGTACTGGCGCCACTCATTTTTCTCGATGGCGTGGCGCACGGTGCGGCACAGCATTTCCTGGTCGAAGTGGCCCTTCACCAGGTAGTCGAGCGCGCCGCTGTTGAGCACGCGCACGGCCAGGGCCTCGCTGCCGCCGCCGGTAATCATCACCACGCACAGCGACTCGGCGGGGAAGCGCTGCGTGAGGTCTTCCAGAAAGCTCAGGCCGTCGGTGTCGAGCAGGTTGTAATCGAGCAGCACGCAGTCGGGCTGCAGGGTCTGGAACTGGGCCAGGCCTTCTTCGCCCGAGCAGGCTTCGTGGAGCTCTAGGCGCTCGTGGCCCAGCGTCTGGCCCAGGTAGCGCCGGTACAGCAGCCGGTCGGCCTCATTATCATCAACAAGCAGAATACGCTTCACCAGCAAACGGTACTTTTAAGGCTAGGCCGCGGCGGGCAAATGCGATTCTTCGAGCCAGTAGCGGGTGATGAGGCGGATGCGCTCCTCCAATACGGTGTACTCAATGGGCTTGGTCATGTAGCTGTTGGCCCCCAGGCGGTAGCAGTCCTCAATGTCGCGGTTGCTGGCCGAGGTGCTAAAGATAATAACCGGGATGGTGCGCAGCCGCTCGTCGCTTTTGAGCGCATCGAGCACGGCGCGGCCGTCGGTGCCGGGCATGTTGAGGTCGAGCAGGATGAGGGCGGGCAGGTGCAGCGGGAAATCGGGGTTTTTGCCGTAGCCTTGCAGGTAGGTCAGGGCGTCGTCGCCGTCGGCGCAGCGCAGGACGGGGTTGGGGAGGGCGATTTTGCGGAAGGCGCGGCTGAGGGCCGTGAAATCCTCGTCGTTGTCTTCCACCGCGAGAATGGGGAGGAGGGGGTTAATCACTGGGATAGGGAGTTTTAAGAAGGAGGGATAGTCAGGGGTACTGAGCAGAAAAGAGGTGTTTATCAGAACGTCATCCTGAGCCGACCAAAGGGAGGCGAAAGGACCTCGTCCGCGCCGCGTGCAGCAGTAATTTAATTACTACCACAGCGAAGCGGGTGAGGTCCTTTGGCTAACGCCGACCTTTGGTTCGGCGCTTCGCGCCTCAGGATGACGTTCTTTTTTTGCGCTTCATAACGCTTCATTACTTGGAAATCGAGAAATAGAACGTCGAGCCCTGGCCTTGTACGGAATCGACCCACAATTCGCCGCCGTGTTTCTCAATCATTTTGCGGGCGATGGCCAGGCCGGCGCCCGTGCCGCCACCGTACTTGTCGGGACCGTGGAGGCGCTTAAAGATACGGAAAACCGTGTCATAATGCTTCTCGCTGATGCCGATGCCGTTGTCCTGCACGAAGAAGACGTGGTAGAGGGCGGGGTCGCCGCTGCCCTTGGGGCCGCGCACGGCGGGTGGGGCCACGCCGATGGTGACCAGCTTCTCGGGGCGGTCATTGTAGCGCATGGCGTTGGTAATGAGGTTGACGAAGACCTCGCGCAGGCGCACGGCATCGGCCTGGATGGTGGGCAGGGGGCCGTCGAGGCGCACAGTGGCGTGGTTGTGCTCGAGGCGCTGCTGCAGGGTGTCGAGAACGTCGGCGAGGAGGTCGTGGAGGTTGACGGTGCTGGGCTCGAGGTCGAGGCGGCCGACGCGGGAGAGCTGCAGCAGGCTTTCGATGAGGGTTTCCATGCGCTGGCTGAGGCGCACCAGGGTCTGGAGCTTGCTCTGGCCGTCGGCGTCGAGCTGCTCGCCGTAGTCTTCGAGCAGGAAGGTGGCGTAGTTGTGAATGCCGCGCAGGGGCTCCTTGAGGTCGTGCGAGGCCACGTAGGCGAAGGAGTCAAGCTCGTCGTTGCTGCGGGCCAGCTCGTCGTTGAGGGCGGTGAGGCGGGTGGCGCGGGCCTGCAGCTCGTTGAACATGCGCAGGCGCACGTCGGCAATGTGCAGGCGGAGCTGCTGGGCGGCCTCGATTTCGAGGGGCTGCCAGGGGGTAGCGGTGCTGTCGACGGTTTGTTTCCAGGCCTCGAACGACTGGCGGGGCGAGAGGATGGTCTGGCCGTTGGTATGGGTTTCGAGCTTCGCATCCTGGCCGGCCCAGGTGACGGTGCGTACCTGCTCGGGGCGGAACCAGAGGAGGTAGTCGCCGGGCTCTTTGGAGAGGGCCACGGCGAGCACGCCGCTGGCGGTGGCCCGGAGGCTAAGGCCGAGTGGGTTGAGGGCGACGTAGGAGTTGGTGTGGAACACGTTATCCTGCATGTGCGTGCGCAGCCAGGCGGTTATTTGCTTGATTTGCAGGGGCAGCGGGGTGGCGCCGAGGGTGATGATTTCGCCCTCGAAGCAGATGGCGGCGCCGCCGCAGTCGAGCAGGTCGCGCACGGTGGGCCGGTACTGGTGGAGGCCGGCGAGGAAGTTGGGGTGCTGGCTGACCTGCTCGAATAACTTCGCCTGTACTTGCTGGATGTGCTGCTGGTAGGCGGCGTTGTCGAGCTGCTCCTTGGTGGGAAGCAGGGCCGAGAAGGTCTGGCCGATGAAGAGGCAAAGCTCGCGCAGTTCGAAGCTGACGAGGCGGGGCGAGTAGTGGTGGCAGATAATCATGCCCCAGAGTCTATCGTCCTTAATCACGGAGATGGACATGCTGGCCCCCACGCCCATGTTCTTGAGGTACTCGATGTGGATAGGCGACACGGAGCGCAGCACCGAGTGGGTCATGTCGGGCGGGCGGGTGCCGGGGGGACGGCGGCTGACGAGCGTGGCGGGCTGGTAATTGACGTCGGGGATGAAGCGCAGCCAGTTTTTGAGGTACATCACCCGGGCCTGGCGCGGGATGTCGGTGGCGGGGTAATGCAGGCCGAGGAAGGGTTCGAGGTCGCCGCGCCGGGCTTCGGCAATGACTTCGCCGTTGTCGTGCTCGTCGAAGCGGTACATCATCACGCGGTCGAAGCCGGTGATGGCGCGCACCTGGGCCACGGCGCGCTGGCTGAACTCGAGCACGCTGGTGGCGGCCAGCATCTGGCCCAGGGTGACGTTGAGGGAGGGCAGGTCGAGGGAGCTGGGGCCGGGCGACGACACGGGCTCGAACTCGGCCCAGAGCAGGCCGTCGTAATTATGGAGGATGAGCTTGTAGAGGGGCTGGCCTTCTACCGCATCGAGGCGGGTGCCGAGGAGCTTGGGCTGGTGGCTGAGGGTGGGCCACACGGCGTCGAGCTCGGCCAGGCGGGCGGGGCCGAGGAGCTGGGCGAGGTCGCCGCCGAGCAGGCTGGCGGCGGGGCGGCCGGTGGCGGCGAGGGTGTTTTCGGAAGCCAGCACGACCTGGCGGGTCGTCTCCTCGAGGCAGAGCAGGAAGCCGTAGGGCTGCACAAGGCCGGGGATGTGGATGGGCTCGCGGTCGCAGTTGTTGAGCGTGATGGGCTGGCCCAGGAGGCTTTCGTCGGTGTAGTTCAGGGCTGGTTGAGCCATGCGTCGAGGTGCTGGAAGGTGAGGCGGGCCGATTCTACGATTGCCGGGGCTTTGTCGTTGGTGGCGGCGTCGCTCAGGAGCTGGCAGAAGCTTTTCCAGAGGGGGCCGGTGGCTTCGCCATTGCCCCGAAAGTACGCCTGCAGCGGCACTTCGGCCTTGGCGAGCTGCCGGGCGATGACCTGACCGCCGAGGGTGGAGCCTTCCATGACGTAGAGGGCGCCGAGGAGTTGGGCTTCGGTGGCGAGCGGGGGCAGGGCGCCGCAGAGGGGCAGGTCGGCTACGGCGGCGCCGAGGTCCTGCGCGATAAGGTGGGCGCGCTGGCGGCGCCCGATTTCCCAGGCGGCGGGGAAATGATGCTGCCGCAGCTGGGCTTCGTAGGGCAGCAGGAAGCCGTACATGCGCCCCAGGAAGTGGGCGGTGGCCGCCGTGGAGATGGTGCCGGCCTGGATGGCCTGGTTGAAGGACTGGGCTTCGAGGGCGTCGTGGGCGGCGCGGGTGCCGAGGCGCAGCTGCTGGAGGATGGGGGAGGGCGTCATTGGAAATACAAAGAAAGGAAGACGCGGGCCCACTACCCCAAAACCCGGGTTTCAGACACCTGCGGGAAACCGGAGGCCACCAAAACCCAGGTTTCAGACACCTGCACTTTCCCGCAGGTCACCAAAACCCGGGTTTCAGACACCTGCACTTTCCCGGAGTGGCAAATCATCAGATAATACTATATAATGGGCGCTAATCCTCAAATTGCCCCAGATACGTGCCGTCTTCGCCGAAGTAGTCCAGCAGCTCCCCGTTCTTAAGAATCAGCTCGCAGCCGTGCTCGGTTTCCCACTCCGGGTAGAAAAGGATTCTGACGAAGCGGTTTTTCAGGGACTCATTTTCCTCGATGGTGACGTGGCTGAGGGCGGCTTTGGCAAAAGCGCTGGCTTCATCTTTCACCCCGAACGTGCGCAGGTTGGCGGCGGCCTCCGTTTCGCCGGCCCGCACCTTGACGCCACCGTAGGAAGTGCTTTCGCAGCACTGCAGGCAATGCTGGTAGAGTAGCCGCTGCATCAGGGGTTTGTACTGCGTGGGCAAAGCCAGGAAATCGTTGACGGCCTGCGTGAACTTCGCCGAAACGATTTCGTGCGTGTTTTCCAGATTGTAGTCAGAGGTGAGCAAATCCAGGCGGACCTCTTTGCCGAAGAATTCGGAGTAGGCCAGGAGCTTGGCGTTGGTCCAGATGCTGTTAATCAGAATTTCGTCTCTGGTCATGGTCGGCTGATTTGAGGTTTTGGGTCGGACGGGAAGTGGCTGCAGACGGGCTTCCTTAGTGCACATACGGCCCCCAATCCTCCTCGAAGTACCGGACCAGCACCTGGTTGTTGAGCTGGTTGACTTCGGTGGGCACCTCGGCCATGTCGGGGGGGAAGCGGAGCATGTCGTGGATGACGCGGGGGGTGATGAAGCGCAGGCCGGGGGGCAGGGGGCCGGCGTCGCCGCGCCAGTGGGTGTCGGGGCCGGCCAGCACGTAGCCCCACTCGCCGAAGGAGGGGACGTAGGCGTGGTAGGGGATGACGTGGAGGCCCACGGCCTGCAGGGTGTGGGCCACGCACCAGAACGACTGCCGGGCCAGATAGGGCGAGGTGCTTTGCACCACCAGCCGGCCGCCAGGGGCCAAGCGCTTTTTGAGCTCGGTGTAGAAGGCGGCCGAGTAGAGCTTGCCGATGGAGTAGTTGCCGGGGTCGGGAAAATCGACGATGATGGCGTCGTAGCGGGTGGTATCGCGGCGCACCCAGAGGTAGGCGTCGTCGTTGACGACCTGGACTTTGGGATTGGCAAAGGCGTTTTTATTCAGGCCGCGCAGCAGCTCATTCTGGCGGAAGAGCTGGGTCATGCCGGGGTCGAGGTCCACCAGGCGAATGGTTTGCAGATGGGGGTATTTGAGCAGCTCGCGCACGGCCAGGCCGTCGCCGCCGCCCAGCACCAGCACGCGGCGGGCCCGGGGCAGGGCCTGCATCAGCGGGTGCACGAGGGCCTCGTGGTAGCGGTATTCGTCGGCCGAGCTGAACTGGAGGTTGCCGTTGAGGAAGAGGCGCAGGTCGTGGTTGCCGCGGGTGAGGACGATGCGCTGGTAGGGGGTGCTTTTGGAGTAGATAACCTGGTCCTGGAAGGCCAAGGTTTCGGTGTAGGTGAGCAGCTTATCGGCGAAGACGAACAGAGTGCCCAGCCCCGCCAGCGCCACCCCGATGCCGGTGGCGAGGCCGCGCCGGTAGGGGCGGGTTTCGGGGAAGCGGGCCAGCACCACGGCGGCCACCACCAGGTTGAGCGCCCCGAAGAGCAGCGAGGTGCGGATGAGGCCCAGCTGCGGCACCAGCACCAGCGGGAAGATGAGCGAAGCCAGCAGCGCCCCGATGTAGTCGAAGGTGAACACGCGGGCCACCAAATCCTTGAAGGGGTAGCGGTGCTCCAGAATACGCATCAGCAGGGGAATTTCGAGCCCCACCAGCACGCCCGTGAGGCCCACCAGCGCGTACAGCAGCAGCCGGAACGAAGTGACGTGCTCGAACAGCACGAACAGCAGCGGGGCCATGCCGCCACCCACGATGCCCACCAGGATTTCGAGCCGGATAAACCAGCGCAGCAGCGGCCCGCCCAGAAACTTCGACAGCCACGAGCCGATGCCCATGGCAAACAGATAGGCCCCGATGATGGTGGAAAACTGCGTGACGGAGTCGCCGAGCAGGTAGGAGGCCAGGGTGCCGGCAATGAGCTCGTAAATCAGCCCGCAGGTGGCGATGACGCACACGGCGGCCAGCAGCAGGCCGGGCAGGCGGCCGCTGGTATCGGTAGCTTGCGGCGCTTCCGCGTCGGAATCAACCATGCAGAGCGGCGCTGATGATGATGGCCACCGCCAGCATGAAGGCCGCGCCGAGGATGGCCAGAGCGGTGTTGTGCTCCTCGATAATCTCCTTCCAGAGTGTCTTCGGCGTCAGCTTTTCGATGATGACGAAGCTGATGACGAGAATGAAGATGCCCAGCAGCGAATAGACGATGGAGGCAACCAGGGCTTTGGTGTTGAGGTATTCCATAGGTAGCGAGAGTTGGTTTCTGGCGCTTGGTTTCTGGTTTGGTATTGGGTGTTTGGTTTTAGGTATTGGGGCAGAAGTCCCATTAAACCAGGAACCAGCAACTCACTTGTGGTAATAGCCGCTGCTGTGGTAGCTGTGGCCGTGGTAGCCGCGAGCGTGGCTGTTGCCGGCGGGGCCGTTGAGTTCTTCGGTGCTTTCGTTGTCGTCGCCGAGGATGCGGGTGTTGGTGTAGGTGGCCCAGGCGAACCAGGCCAGCGGCAGCAAAAGCAGCAGGGCGGAGAGGCGGAGGGAAAGGAGGGTTTTGAGCATGGTTGGTTCTGGCGTTCACCCCACCCCCCGGCCCCCTCCCCTCCGGGAGAGGGGGAGCCGGTTCTGCGCGGGTAATTATTAAGCTATTCAATCGAAAATTCGTCAGTCTCCCCCTCTCCCGGAGGGGAGGGGGCCGGGGGGTGGGGTTACGGCGCAAAATCACTATCCTCCCACCTGTTAGTCTCGAAGCGGGTGCGGCGGAACCACTGCACCGCTGGAAACAGCAGCAACAGCAGCGCGGTAACCCAGAAGTTAGACCAGAGCGTGGGGTTTTCGGTGACGGTTACCTGCAGGGACAGGGGCGGGGCGTTGGAGCCGGTGGTGCCGCCCGAGATGGGGTAGAGGTTGAGGTGGTAGCGGCCGGCGGGCACGCGCTCCAGCACCGCGTCGCCGCTGATGTCGCCCTCGTTCCAGTTTTCGCCGCCTTCGTAGCCGTGGTAGTATTCAATGGTTTTGGTGAATTCAAAGCCCCGGCCGGTGGTTTCATTCACCAGGCTCACGGGCAGCTCCAGCCACTGGTTGTCGAGGTTGGTGCGGAGGTCGATTTGGAGGGCGGCCTCTTCTTTCAGCTCGAAGGAGCGGCCGACGAGCACCCGGCCGGTGCCGTTGGCGGTGCTGGAATCGATGGGCGCGCTGAAATCCTGAATGACAAGGTCGCGGCTGGGTTTTACGAGGCCTTTGCCTAGTTGGAAGAGCAGTAGCAGGGCCAGCGTGGCCAGGGTGAGGGCGCGCAGGACGGGCCAGTTGGCCACCGGGTTGGGCTGAATGGCGCCCACGCCCTCGCGGTAGGGCAGGGAGGCGGAGAGGTCGAATGCTTTTTTTACCTCCTTGGGTTCGAGGTGTTCGCCGCGGTACCACTGGCCCTGCTCGTGCACTACCAGCTGGGGCGGGGCGATGTATTCGCTGATGTCGACGGTCTGGTCTTTCTGGATGTTCCAGTCGAACTCGCCGGCCGCCCACAGCACGCGGGTGCGGTAGCGGTTGAAGAGCCGAAAAACCTCGTCGCCAATCTGTAGTACCTGGCCGCTGCCGTGGCGGTAGCGCTCCTTGATGGGCCACACCAGCATCCAGTGGCCCTCGAACACGGCCAGCTGCTGGTACTCTTTTTTATCGGGGAAGAAAAGTTGAAACTCCACCCAGTTTACCGGGTATTTCTGCTCCGTGCGCTGGATGATGCCCACCACCCGGCACTCGCGCCCGCGCAGCGTGCCCTGGGTGCCCACGGGCAGCAAGCGGGCATCGGCGGGCACGGGGCCGTCGTATTTGCTAAAGACTTTGGGGCGCTTTTCGCCCTCGTACTCAAAGTAGGTGTGGCAGTGCGGGCAGATGTAGAACGAGCTGCCCTGCACGTCGAAGTAGCGCACCGGCATCTGGCACTCGGGGCAGTCGAGCTGGGCCGATTCGAGGCTGGAATCCAGATAGCGGTTCATCGGCGGACTTCGGTTTTATCCTGCTCGGTGCCGCCGAAAAAGGCCAGCGTGGCCGCGTAGATGCCGCGCACGGTGGCGGCGTTGTCGCGCCGGAAGTTGGACAGGAACACGTCGAACGTGGCCAGCCCGTGCTCGGGCCAGGTGTGGATGCTGAGGTGCGACTCCGTGAGGGCCAGCACGGCGGTGAAGCCGCCTTCGTCAGGGAAGGGGTGGTAGGCTTCGCCTACTTTTTCGAGCTGATAATCGGTGATTTGCTGGTCGAAAAAGGCCCGGCAGGCGGCCACGTCGCGCAGGGCGGCGGGCGGGGCCGCGAAGGTGGCAAGAATATGCAGGCCGGGCGTGTAGGGAGGCATAGGGGAGAGGCTTCGGGTGCCAAGATAGTAAGTTTGTCCAAGGTCGGCGTAGCCAAGCCCCGCCCCTACATCCTTATGCAAGCCCTCATCCGCTCCGAAACCGCCCTGCCCAATCTGCCCTCCGCCTCCGGCATCGAAGTGGTGGACGATACGGCCTACATCATTGGCGACGATGCGCCCTACCTCTACCAGCTCGATGCCAACCGCCTCACCGCCACCGGGCGCATCCAGCTGCTGCCGCCCGCCGAAGTCATAAACGGCCGCCTGCCCAAGCCCACCAAGCCCGACCTGGAGTGCCTGGCGCACCTGGTGTGGCCGGGGCAAGGGCCGGGCCTGCTGCTGCTGGGCTCGGGCAGCCTGCCCACCCGCGAGCGGGGCTGGTGGGTGCCGCTGGCCGCCCCCGCCGCCGGCCAGCCCGAACCGTTGAATCTGAGCGCGCTTTACACCCTGCTGCGGCCGCACCTGCCGCCCGGCACGGTGCTCAACCTGGAGGCCGCCACGGTGGCGCCCACCGGCAGCGGGCCGGTGCTACTGCTGTTTCAGCGGGGCATCGGGGCGGGGGCCGCGGCGCAGGTGTTTCAGCTGCCGATGGAGCCCACGCTGGCCTACCTGCGCGGAGCGCAGCAGCCGGTGCCGCCGGTGCGGGTGCGGGCGTTTGGGCTGCCGAATATTGGCGGGAAGCTGGCGGGTTTTTCGGGGGCGTCGGCGTTTGGCAGCCGGGTGTTTGTGTCAGCCTCCGTGGAAGATACGCTCGACCCCGTGCTGGACGGCGCGGTGCTGGGCTCCTTTGTGGGGATAGTGGATGTGGCGGCGGGCCGGGTTGATTTTGCCCCGCTGACCTGGGCCGACGGGCGGCCCTTCGCCGGCAAGGTGGAAGGCGTGGCCGTGCGCCGCAAGCTGGGCGAAA
Source organism: Hymenobacter aranciens (assembly GCF_030580865.1). Taxonomy (GTDB): domain Bacteria; phylum Bacteroidota; class Bacteroidia; order Cytophagales; family Hymenobacteraceae; genus Hymenobacter; species Hymenobacter aranciens. The sequence goes on from NZ_JAUQSY010000021.1 coordinate 44,180, forward strand.
AGCACTGGGAAGCCCTGCTCGTAACCGACGACGATGCTGGCGGCAGCACGGCCCTGGTGGTGGAGCTAAGACAAGGTTGAGGCGCTGCGGCTTATACGGAAAATTATTGGTAAATGCCTGACTTGTAGCTTGCGAAAAGCCGCAATCTATAATTGGCCTCGTTCTTGCTAAGCGGCGGCTTAACTTTGTCAGGCCCGGGCTTTAGGCCCGGGCGTGCTTACCGCTTACCCCCACTTTGTGAACTCTCTTCCCCGTGCCTCCGAAACCGCTTATTTTCATAATACTGCGGGGAAGCTCTTCTACCATCCTGCCGGCTACCTACGCATGGCCTGGAGCGCCGAGCGGGTGCCAGTGGAGGTGCTGCAAGCCTACTACGAGCAGGCCCTGAAGCTGATGCTTGCCATGGGCGCCCACAAAGTGCTGTCGGACCACGGCCAGCGCGCCCCACTGGTAGCCGCCGCCCAAACCTGGCTGACCCAGAACTGGATTCCCAAGGCCATTGCGCAGGCTGGGTTCAGCCACTGCGCCATCGTGGATGGCGTGGACCCGCTGCACCGGCTCTCGACGCAATCGGTGGTGTCGGCGGCGCCGGCGGCGGTGGTATTCAAGCGCTGCAATACGGTGGACGAGGCCGATGCGTGGCTACGCGGGGTGTAGGAGGTGGGCGGCCGTGCAGGTTTCTGAACATTCAACACCCGACCCCCCGTATTAGCACGGCAAGCTACAGCTTACCTCACACTCTACACTCCGTGAACTACTTCGCCTTCTATAGCCTCCCCGAAACCTTTCGCCTCGACGAGGCCGCTCTCAAGCGCCTCTACTACGCCAAAAGCCGCGAAACCCACCCCGATTTCCACGCTACCTCCACGCCTGAAAACCAGGCCGAGATGCTGCGCCAGGCCACCCTCAATACCGATGCCTACCGCACCCTGGCCGACGCCGACCTGCGCATGGCCTACCTCCTGCGCCAGCACGGTCTGCTCGAAGAAGGCAAGCAGGAACAGCTGCCCCCCGATTTCCTGATGGACGTGATGGACCTCAACGAGCAGCTCATGGAGCTGGAGTTTGAGCCCAACCCGGAAGTTCAAGCGCAGGTGGCCGCCGAAGTCACCGCCCTGGCCGAGACGCTCGACGCTGGCATTGAGCCGGTGCTGGCCGGCTACGAGGGCCTGCCCACCGACCACCGCCCGGCCGCGCTGGAGCAAATCCGCACCTACTACCTAAAAAAGCGCTATCTGTTGCGTATCCGGCAGCAGCTGGCTACCTTTGCAGCCCGTTCCTGAATTACCGATTCTTGCCCGGATGGCGGAATCGGTAGACGCGGTGGTCTCAAACACCACTGCCGCAAGGCTTGCCGGTTCGACTCCGGCTCCGGGTACTTTCGAGTACAAATCGGTAATTCAGAACGTAAGCCCCGTCAGTTTAGCTGGCGGGGCTTTTTTGTGGCCGGCCCGATAGCCGCTGCGTCATGCCCCAGCCTGCTGGTTAGTAGCGTGCAGTGGTCCAGTGCACCAGTTGGCCCACGAAGGGCAGTTCGTAATTATCCATAAAAAACTGCCGCAGCTGCGCGGGCGACTCGAAGCCGTCGCGGCGGGCCAGCTCGGCCAGCTCCGCGTCCGGCAGCGGGCGGCCATCTACTTCGCAAACGCTCGGGCCCGGCCCGGCCGTGATGCGGATGGCCTGCACGGCCGTGACCACGCCATCGGGCCGAAAGCTACGCAGCTCGCCCTGAAACTCGTTGGTACAGAAGCAAATGGCCTGGCCGACGCTCCAGCGCTGGCCGGTGCGAATGGTATGGATTTTCGTGCCGTTTACAATCAGCGGCACAAATTCAGGGCTGAATCCTAAAGTCATGGGTTGGGAAGGGAATGGAATGCAGTAGTGTTAAATAATATGAATAAACTACATTTGTAATGCTCTAATCTATTTTTTCTTCCTCATGAAAACAATGCTCCCCCTCTTGCTGCTCCTTAGCGCTTCTCTTGCCACCCGGGCCCAATCAGTAGGCATCGGTACGGCGGCTCCCGCCGCCTCGGCCGCCCTCGAAGTAAGCAGCACCAGCAAAGGCCTCCTGCTGCCCCGTCTCACCGATGCCCAGATGCGGGCCATTGCCTCCCCGCAGTTCGGGCTGCTGGTCTACAATACCACCGATTACCGGTTCTACGGCTACAAGGCCATTGGCATAGCCGCCCAAAATGCTGCCAACGCCACTACGCCCGGCATCGGCGACCCAGGCTCCGGCACCGGCCAGAGCTTTACTTCTACCCTAACGACCAACCTGGGCACCATCACCGTGTACCTGGGCCGGAGCATTGGCGGCACCGGCACCATGTCCCTGACCATGTTTAGCGGGGCCGGCATCGGGGGCACCAACCTGGGCACCAACCTGGGCACCATCTCGCGCTCCGTCACCATGACCAGTAGTCCCTCGGCCATTACGTTCGATTTCAACGCCCTGAATATTCCCCTCACCAGCGGGCAGGTCTACACCTTCTCGCTCACCAGTGCCTCCTTCCCGGGCACCCTCTCGGTGGCCATCACCAACTACGACAGCTACGGGGGCGGGCAGTACTACTTTGGCAATAGCGGTTTCTCATTCTACGACTCCCAGTTTCAGGTAACTGCCGCCAGCGGCGAATGGGCACCCCTCAACTAAGCGGCGTAGCCGGTTGCCGGTGGCAGCCTCCTCACTCCAGCAGCGCCAGCAACTCTGCTCGCGTCAGCGCTTTCAGCGCTGCCGCATCCGGGCGCACGAGGCGCTGGGCCAGGTCCTGCTTGCGCGCCTGCAGCGTCAGGATTTTCTCCTCCACCGTATCGGGGCACACCAGGCGCACCGCCACCACCGGCTTATCCTGCCCCAGGCGGTGACTGCGGTCGATGGCCTGGGCCTCGGCCGCCGGGTTCCACCACGGGTCCACGAGGTACACGTAGTCGGCAGCCGTCAGGTTGAGCCCCGTGCCGCCTGCTTTCAGGCTGATAAGAAACACCCGCACCGCCGGGTTCTCCTGAAAATTGGCCACGGCCGCCGCCCGGTTTCTCGTCTGGCCCGTCAGGTATTCGTGCGCAATGCCCCGCGCCCGCAGCGCCGCCCGAATAAGGTCGAGCATGGCCACAAACTGCGAGAAAACGAGAATTTTGTGCTCCGGTGCGTGCGCGTCGATTTCACTCAGCAGCACGTCCAGCTTCCCCGATACCGGCCCGTAGTCCTCCTCCGTGGCCAGCAAAGCCGGCGCGTCGCAAATCTGCCGTAGGCGCGTCAGGCCCTGCAGCACGTGCAGCCGCTGGGCGGGCAGGTCGTCGGGCGGGTGGCCCATCAGCTGTTCGCGGTAGAGCTTCTTGTGGTAGTCGTAGATGCGGCGCTGCTCGGGCGGCATGGGGCAGTGGCGCAGCAGCTCGGTGCGGGCCGGTAGCTCGGGGGCCACTTGCTGCTTGGTGCGGCGCAGCACGAAGGGCGCAATGCGGCGGCGCAGCGCCCGGGCGTGGCTGTCCGACTGAAACTTGTCAATCGGCTCCGCAAACTGCTCGCGGAAGTGCCGGGCGCTGCCCAGCAGCCCCGGGCAGGCAAAGGCCAGCTGCCCATACAGGTCATACGTGTTGTTCTCCAGTGGCGTGCCCGTGAGCACCAGCCGGCCCTGCGCCTGCAGCAGCCGCGCCGCCCGGTGCCGCTGCGAATCAGGGTTTTTGATGGCTTGCGCCTCGTCCAGCACCGCGTAGTGGAAGCCGAATCTTCGCAGCCAGGCAATGTCGCTCAGCAGCGTGCCGTAGGTAGTCAGCACCACGTCATAATCGGCAAACGCCGCTGCCGAGCGGGCCCGCCCAGGGCCGTGCAGCGTGAGCAAACGCAGCCCCGGGGCAAACTTCGCTGCCTCATCCTGCCAGTTGAATACCAGCGACGTGGGTACTACCACCAGGCTGACGCGGCCCGGCTTTTCGGCCTGCTGCCCCAGCAAAAACGCCAGCACTGTAATGGTTTTGCCCAGGCCCATGTCGTCGGCCAGGCAACCGCCAAAACCGAATTTGGCCAGGAAGTGCAGCCAGTTCAGCCCGTGCTGCTGGTAGGGGCGCAGCGTGCCCCGCAGCCCCGTCGGCGGCGCCACCGGCCCGATGCCCGCAAACCCCGCCACCTGCTCCTGCAATTGCGCCAGCTGCTGCCGCGCGGCGGGCGTGAAATCCGCACTTTCATACAGCTCTGCCACTGCCGCAAAGCTGATGCGCGGCGTGCGCAAATGCTCCCCGGCCAGCTCGCCGGCTGCGAAGTAGCGGGCAAATTTTGCCAGCCACGCTTCGGGCAAAATTCCCTGCGTGCCATCATCCAGCCGCACGTAGCGGCTGCGCTTGCGCACCGCCTGGTGCAGCCGCGCCAGCGGCACCAGCTGCCGCCCGATACGTACGTGCAGCTCGGTATCAAACCAGTTGGCCTCGCTGCTCACGCGAATCGTCATCCGCGCCTTGTGCGGGCTCCGCTTGTTCAGATTCAGCTCATCGAAGCCCAGCACCGTAATGCCGCGCTCCTGCCACCCCTCAAAGGCATCCAGAAACCAATCATCCTCCAGAAACTGCCGCCGCGAGAGGTACAGCGCCGGCCGGTCCTGCGCCAGCTGCTCGGCAAACGCCGGCTGCTGCTGCAGCAGCAGCGCCGCAAACGCTGCCTCGGCTGCCACATCCCGCAGCACCCGGAAAGGCTTGCCAGTAACGTTATCAACGGCATAGATAAGCTGGCGCGACAGGATGGGCACCTCCACCGCCCCATATTTCAGCACCGGCAGCAGGTCGATGGCGTCGCCGGTGGCCGAGAGGTAAAGCAGGTGCTCCGGCCCCTTGGCAAAGCCGTGGGCGGCAAGCTGCGCTGGGGTGCCGGGCGGCAGCTCCAGGTAGCTCACGGGCACCTGCGCCGCCAGCGGGCCCAGCACCTCCCGCTGAAAGTCAGCAAACTTCACCTGCGGCAGCAGCAGCTCGTTGCGGCAGCTCTTGAAGAACGTAATGAGGCGCAGCAGCTCTGGCCGGTCCACCAGGTACCAGGCCTCGGGCAAAGCCAGAAACGCCCCAAGCTTGAGGGGCAGCGTGCGCAGGTCGCGGGGCTGGCCGTTGAGCGTGAGGCTGGCCGAGATGGCTTGCAGCGGACCCTGCGGGCGCACCGTCAGCTGCAAGGTCACCTGTCCCATCCGCAGCACCAGCGGCTGCAGCGCCGGGGCGGCCATACGGTCCGTCACCGTGCCTTCGCTGGTGAAGATGGGCAGGTTCAGCGGGTTTTGCACGAGGGCGCGCAGGCTTTCCCAGTCGGCCTGGGGGCTGCGCTCGCCCTGCTGCTGCAGCCGCGCCAGGGCGGCGTAGAAGCGCAGGTCGGCCAGCTGCTCGCTGCCCAGGCCAGCGTCGAGCGGCGGCACGGGCAGCAGCGGATTCTTCGGCTTGCCGCCGGCCGTGAAGGCGGTTTCGAAGAGGTAAGCCGCTGGGTGTTCGTAGTATTTGTGGCGGCCCAGCACCACCAGGCGGCGGCCGGCCACCGCCGGCCCGGCGGGCCGGGCCGGCAGCAGCGCAGCCACCAGTTGGGCCTGCGCGGCGGGCGTGAGCGGGTACAGCCCTGCAGACTTGGGGCTGACCTCAAGCCGCCGGTTCTGGTAGCCCAGGCTGAAATACTGGTCGAGGTCGGCCTCCGTTTCCAGGCCATATTGCCGGGCGGTGGGCAGGAAAAAATCCCGCCGCAAGGCTTTATCGAAAAACAGGCGCAGCTCGCGGCGCTGCCACACCGCCCGCAGCACGGCCGCCTGATGCTCGCAGAGCCCGGTTTTGGGCATTTCACAGGGGCAGCTTAGCGTAAGTCCTTTGCGTTGCTGACTCAGCGTAACGGCTGGAAAGGCAGCATCCCCGGCTCGTACGAAAAGGCCGAAATCAACGCTTAATTCCTCGTAATCAACGCCTGACTCAGTGGCGCCCGGAAGCTGCGCCGCGCTGTGGGCGGCCAGCAGCGCCTCGCTCAGGTCGGCCAGCAGCAGGCCGCGGAGCTGGTAGTCAGTCGAAGAAAAAGCAGGAGTAGCGGGCATAGCGGCAAACCAGCTGCAATGTTACGACGCTAGCCGGCAGCCCGCTTAGTGCATGCAGCCGCGCCACACGGCCGTACGCTTGGCGTAAGCCGTCGGATAGGCCTTGCGCACGCGGTCCAGCGTCTGACGCAGATTGGCCGAATTGGGCTCGGCCAGCGCCGCCACCACGATGTAGTAGCCTTTGGCAAAGCCCTGGTAACCATCCGAAAACTCAACCGAGAGGTAGTCGCTGTCTTCGGCCATGCCCTGACCGCGCGGCAGATAGCAGGGAAAATCGTAGCCGTTGCCCTCACAGTCGCCTTTAGGCTGGCTCAGGCCCAGCTGCTTATTGGGCTGGTTGCCGTTTAGTTTCAGCGGACGCTTCAGCCGGGCGGAGGCCTGCTTAGCGCCGGCCAGCGCGGCCTTGTAATCGCGGGTACTTTGCAGAATGACGATATTCTTCGGCACGTTAACGTTGAAGTCGGCCTGAGCCTGGGCCAGGGCTGGCGCACTCAACAGCAGCAGCCAGCAAAACAAACTTCCAAATAAAAGGCGCATAAGCAGTTATTTAGTGATAGAAGGGGCGGAACAGCAGCCCGAAGAAGGCTACTGTACAGGTACGATGCCCGGTCGCGCCGGTTCCGAGCGCTAGGCCGCCGGGCTGGTTCAGCCGGTGGCTTTCAGCTCCCACCCAATCCCAGCCGTATAGGGCGCGGCTCCTTTGCCGTTCCCTACATGACGCCTGATTCTCAACCCCGCGAGCTACAGTTCCCGCTCTACGTCAAAGCCCCGCTGATTTTGTTGGGGCTGGCGCTGCTGGTGCTCACGCTGCACCTGGCCAGCAGCATTATTTTCCCGCTGCTGTTTGCCGCCATTTTCGCCATCATGCTGCACCCCGTGGAACAGTGGCTGCTGCGCCGACGGGTGCCGCCGCTGCTGGCCATTTCGCTTACCGTGGTGCTGGGCGTGGCGGTGGTAATGGGCTTGCTGTATTTTATTTACGTCGAGGCCGTCGAGCTGTCCGACCAAGCCCCGATGTTCAAGAAAAAGCTAGCGGCTACTACCGCCCAGCTGCACGCCTGGCTGCAGCAGCGCTTCGGCTTCTCGGACCAGAAGCTGCAGGGCTGGATGAGCGAGGCCAGCGCCAAAGCCACCGTGCTGCTGGGCGGCTCGCTCACCGTGGCTTCCGGCGTGCTGCTCGAAGCGGTGCTGCTGCCAGTGTATATTTTCCTGCTTTTCCTGTACCAGAAGCGGCTGGTTAGCTTTCTAACCCAGGTGTTTTCGGGCCAGCAGCGCGACCGCAACGTGGCCGAAGTGCTGAGTGAAAGCAAGGCCGCCATCCAGAGCTACATGGTGGGTTTGCTCATCGAAGGCAGCATCGTGGCGGCGCTCAACGTGGGGGCGCTGTTTGCGCTGGGCGTGCCCTACGCGCTGCTGCTGGGCGTGCTGGGCGCGCTGTTCAATTTCATCCCCTACATCGGCGGGGTCATTGCCATTGCCATGCCGGTGCTCATGGCCTTCGTGGCCAAGGATGGCTACACCACGCCGCTGCTTGTAGTAGCGGTGTACGTGGTTATTCAGTTCATCGACAACCACTACCTCATCCCGCGCATCGTGGCGTCGAAAATCAAAATCAACGCCCTGGTGGCCATCGTTGCCGTGCTCGTGGGCAATGCCATTGGGGGCGTGGCGGGCATGTTTCTGGCCCTGCCCATCGTGGCCATTCTTAAAATTGTCTTCGACCGCATCGACTCGCTCAGGCCCTGGGGCATGGTGCTCGGCGACGAGGAAACGCCCCGCGGCCGTAAGGTGAACCCCGTCAAGCCCGAAGTGAAAGCCTCTAAGCAATGAGCAATGAGGCTACGCCCGTCTGTCGGCGCGGTTACGCAAATTTCTCATTATTAATTGTTTATTCGCCCATCAGCGTGAGCACCAGGCGACGGGCGCCGCCGTGGTCGCGGTGCTCGCCCAGGTAGATGCCCTGCCAGGTGCCCAGCGCCAGCCGCCCGCCCGCCACCGGAATGGTCACGCTGTGCCCCAGCAGCGCCGCCTTGAGGTGGGCCGGCATGTCGTCGGGCCCTTCCTGGGTGTGGCGGAAATAGGGCGCATTCTCGGGCACCAGCCGGTTGAAAAACTGCTCGAAGTCGTGCCGCACCGTAGGGTCGGCATTCTCATTGATGCTGAGGCTGGCCGAAGTGTGCTGAATGAACACGTGCAGCGTGCCCGCGCGCAGCTGCCGCAGTTCGGGCAGCTCGGCCAGCACCAGCTCGGTGATGAGGTGGAAGCCCCGGCGCAGGGCCGGCAGCCGGAATTGTTTCTGAATACAAACCATGATACCCACTACGTAAAATCGGCGGATGCCCGTCAACAACGCGCCTCCGCCGATTTCTTCAGCTCATTGCCAATTACTCTACCACCAGCCGCTGGCTAAGCTGCCGGCCCGCCGCCGTGCGTAGCTGCACCACGTAGGTGCCCGGCGCCAGGCCCGTGAGCGGCAACACGGCCCGGCCCCGCGCCGCCGCAGGCACTGCCTGAGTGCGCAGCAGCTGCCCCAGCGTATTGTACACCTGCGCCGTGGCTGCCTCGGCCCCCATGCTGGCTTCGAGCTGCACAGTGCCGTGGCTGCCGGCCGGGTTTGGATAAAGCCGCAGGATGGTGCGGGGCGCGGCCGGGCCCCGGGTGCTCAGGCCGGTGCCGCCATTGAGATGCAGCATCAGGTTGGTGCCAGTGCCACTTACCACGTCAAGGTCGCCGTCGCGGTCGAGGTCGGCGAGGGTGAACGAGGTGCCGGGGTTGCCCAGAAAGACTCCCCCGGGAGGCGGGCTGAATGGCGGGCCCAGGCTGCCGGGATGCAGCCGCATAGCCACCGAGCCAGCGGCCGGAATGAACGCGGCCACATCCAGGTCGCCGTCGTGGTCGAGGTCGGCCACCTGCAGCTGGTTGGCGCCATTATCAACCGGAATGCTGCGGGCCAGCACGAAGCGCTGCACACCGTCGTTGCGGTAAATCAGCACTTCGCTCGCCAGAGTGGTGCGGTCGCGGTTCAGCACCACCAAGTCGAGGTCGCCGTCGGCATCCATGTCGGCCAGGCGCACGTCCTGCGCCGAGGACGAGCCCGCTAGCACCAGCCGGTACTCGTCAGGCGACATTGCCGGGGTGTTGCGGTAGTTATACCACACTCCTACGTAGTTACTGGCGGCACTGGTATATACGAAGTCAAGTGAGCCATCCTGGTCGAGGTCGCCGACTGCCAGGCCATACGCACTATCCTGCGCGTGATAAAGCATGAAGCCCGGCGCCTGGAAGCCGCCCAGGCCATTGCCGGCGTATATGTCGACCGACGAGTGGGCGCTGGCCACCAGGTCGAGGCTGCCGTCGGCGTTCATGTCGGCCAGGCGCAGGGCGTAGGGGGCATTAGGGCCGCCAAAGCTGCTGCCCGGCGCAAACGTGCCGCTGCCATTGTTCAGCAGCACCTGCAGCTGGCCGCTGCCGGCCCCCGTCACCACGTCGAGGTCGCCGTCGTTGTCCACATCGCCCACCGTTAGCACCGTGGCACTGCCGGCCGCCACGGCATAGGCCGGCCAAAAGGCCGCTTGCCCGGCGTTGGTATTGAGGCGCACTTCCAGGGTGACGGTTGCCGCCGGGGTGCCTGCCAGGCTGAGCACATCGAGGGCGCCGTCGCCGTTCACGTCGGCCACGGCGGTAGCCTGCTGGGCGGCTGTTCCCGGCAACACCGATGGTACGCTCGTGGGCGGGCTGAAATTACCCGTGCCGTTACCGGCCGTAGCGGCCGTGAACTGGTACACTTCGGCGCGTACCGGGCCGGCGCCGGGCCCGGCCAGGGTGGCGGGCACCGTCACGCTCACCTGCTCGCCGGGGGCAAATGGCACGCCGGGCACGAAGCGCAGCCCGGCCGTGCCACCGCCGGTGTAGCTGCCGCTACGCCGGCCCTGGCGCAGGTTGCTGCTCACGGTCCAGCCATCGGCGGTGGCGGCCGCAATAGGCTGTGAGAACGTTAAATCGAGCGCCGCGCCGAAACCGGCCGCAACGGTATTGCGGGCGGGCACTTGGGCCGTGAGCTGCACCGGGGCCTGGGCCGGACCGTTGCGCCACAGCTGTACGCTGGTGGCAAACCCGGCCAGCATGTCCAGGTCGCCATCGTTATCGAAGTCCGCCATTGTCAAATCGTTATGGCTGGCACCCAGCGCAAACCGGACCGGCGTAAATACGCCGCTCCCCCGGTTGAGCAGTAGCGTGGCCAGGGCGCTGCCGGTGAGCGTGTAGGCATCGGTGAGCAGCAGGTCGAGGTCGCCGTCGGCATCCACGTCGCCCAGCACTGGTTTGGTTCCGGTAAGGGTGCTGTTCAGCGGGGGAGTGAGCACCGTGGCAAACTGGCCGGCACCGTTATTCGCCAGCACCGGCAGCTTCAGGCCGAACGTAACGCCGAGCAAATCAAGGTCGCCGTCGCCGTCCAGGTCGGCCAGCGCTACGTCTCTCAAGCCAGTGCCTCCGAAACTAACCTGCTGGGTGCCGCCAAATTGCCCGGTTCCGTCGTTGAGGCGTACGCTGGCAGATTGAACCATTGACGAGCTACTGGCTACCACCAGGTCGAGGTCACCGTCGCTGTCGATATCGCCCAGCGCCAGGCTTTCGGGATAGGCCAGTACGCTCGCATCGGCACCCGCCCGGAAGCCCCCCCGGCCGTCGCCGAGGCGCGTCAGCACCAGGCCCGGCACCTGGCTGAGCTGGCTCACCACAAAATCGAGGTTGCCATCGGCGTTGATGTCGCCCACGGCCAGCTTCACGGCATTGGGGCCCAGGGCCACCGACGTTGGTGCTCCAAACCGGCCCAGGCCGTCGTTGAGCAATACATTGACGGCGCTGTTGGAGGTGCCGGCCCCGGTGGTGAGCAGCGCCAGCACGTCGAGGTCGCCGTCGTTATCCACGTCGGCCGTAGCTAGTTGGCGGCAAGTGGTGTTGCTCAAGGGTAGCAGCAGGCTGGTGCTGATGCTCAAGCGGCCCGCGCCGTCGTTCAGGGTCAGGCGGGCCTGGGCGGGCGAGCCCGCCGCCGCATTCTGCTCGCGGGTGAGCAGGTCCGCGAATCCGTCGCCGTTGAAGTCGCCGGGCAGGGCTTGTTGCGTCGCGGGCCGGTTCAGGGTCTGGGTGTGGGCAAACTGGCCGCGGCCCGCCCCGCTCGTGGCCGTGCGAAACTGAAACACCTGCCCCGTCAGCACGGGGTCGCCGGCGAGGCTGCGCAGGCCGGGCGCCACGCTCACGCTCACTTCCTCGCCCGGCGCGAAGGCCGTGGTGGGGGTAAAGCTGAGCGTGTTGCCCGTGGCGCTGCCCGTGCCCAGGCGCCGCCCGCGCTGCTGCGCAAATACACGCAGCGCGCCCACGCTGGCCGCCTCCATCGGCAGCGGGAACGTGAGCTGCAGGCTGCTGCCCACCGGCACGGCCAGCGCATTGCGGGCGGGGCTGACGCTGAGCAGCGTCGGGTTGGGCAGCACCGTGAAATTGGTGCTGCTGGTGGCCGTGCCGCTGGGCGTGGTGAGGCTCAGGCGGCCCGAAGTGGCCCCGGCCGGCACCGGCACCGTCAGCTCGGTGCCCGACACCACCACGAAGCCCGGCGCCATCAGCCCGTTGAAACGGACGGCCGTGGTGCCCCCGAAGTACGTGCCCGTGAGCGTTACCAAGCGCTGCACCGCGCCGCTGCCGGGTGTGAAGCTGGCAATGCTGGGCGCGGGCACAACGAACGGCGTACTGCTGCTGCCCGAGCCCGAGGGCGAGGTGAGCACAATGAGGCCGGTGGCCGTGCCGGCGGCCGTGGTAATGGTAAGCTGCGTGCCCGACACCACCGTAAATGCCACCGGCACACCGCCAATGGTAACGCTGGTAGTCGCCCCCAGTCCGCTGCCGGTGAGGGTGATGACCGTGCCCGCCGGGCCGTTGGTGGGGGTAAAGCTGGTGATGGCCGGCGGCAGCGGGTGGTTGAAATAAACAAACAAGCCTTTCTTGTTCAGGCTGTCGCCCGCCATGACCACGTCCAGGTCGCCATCGAGGTCCAAGTCAGCTACATTCATCATCGCCACGCTGACATTGGCATTCAGCGTAAGAGGTGGAGTGCTGAAGGTGCCGCTGCCATTGTTGCGCAGCACCTGCACGCTCACCGGGCGGCTGTGGCGGGTCGTCAGCAGGTCGAGGTCGCCGTCGGCATCCATGTCGGCCAGGTATAGCCGGAGTGCTCCGCTGGTGCCGGCCAGCGCCTGCGTGGCCGTGAAATTGCCCGCGCCGTCGCCCTGAAATACCTGCATCGAAGTCTGGGAGCTGCTGGCCGAGCCGCAGCTTATCAGGTCGAGGTGGCCGTCGCCGTTCACATCGCCCATTTCCAGGGCGCAGCCCCGTTCGCCCTGCGCCATTGGCAGGGGCAGCAGCGGGGCTGCCACAAAATTGCCACCGCCCGTGCCAAAGCAGTTCTGGAGCAGCATGGTCCCGACGGTCGCAATGTCCAGGCGGCCATCGCTGTCGAGGTCGCCCAGCCGCAGGGCGATGGCTCCCGGCGCGGCCGTAGCGCCGGGACGGCGCCGCACCCCCCCAGCCCCGGTATTGAGCAGCACCAGCACGCTGTCGGCCGTGGGGGTAATGGCCGTCAGGTCCATCGTCCCGTCGCCGTCGAGGTCGCCCACGGCCAGGGTATTCACGATGCCCGTGGACACGAACAGCGGTTGCACGGGGCCAAAATTGCCGTTGCCGGTGCCCGCCCGCCACGCCAGCTGGTCAACTTCGCGGTTGTTGCTGTCAAACGAATGAAAGATGCTCATCACCAGGTCGAGGTGTGCGTCGCCGTCGAAATCAACGGCCTGCATGGCGCGCGGGTAATCGTTCGACAGCACATTAGCATTGCCGCCGAAGCGCCCCTGGCCGTTGTTGAGCAGCACCCGCGTCTGCCGGTTCAGCACGTCGTGCGACACCAAATCGGGGGCGCCATCTTCGTTGAAGTCGCCCGTCACATCCTGCAGCATCTCGGTGACGGCCCCGCTGGAATAGCTGCTCCACAGCAGTGTGCCCCGGCCGGTGCCACTCGTGGCAGCCGTGAAGGTATATACCTGGTCGGCAGCATTAGTCCCAGGGCCGCCGGGCATCGTCACCTGCACCCGCTCGCCGGCCGCAAAGTCCACCGCCGGGTCGAAATCGCGCCGGGCCGTGCCCGCGCCGCTGCCGCTGCCCGGGCGCCGGCCCTGGCGCTGGCTGCCATGCACTACCAGGTCGCCGGCGGCGCTGGCGGGCAGGCTTTGGGCAAACGTGAGGCCGATGCTGCTGTTTGGGGGTACGCTCACGGCGTTGCGGGCCGGGGTGTAGCCGTTGGGCTGCACCGGGGTGGTCAGGGTGAAGGGGTCGGGGCTGGTGGCCGTGCCGCCGGGCGTGGTCACCACCACGGGGCCGGTGACGGCCCCGGCCGGCACCACTGCCGTGCACTGCGTGGCCGACAGCACCGTCACGCCGGCGGCTGCCACGCCCCCAAACGTGATGCGGCGGGCACTCCGCAGGTTGGTGCCGCTCAGCACCACGCGGGTGCCCACCGGCCCCTGGGCCGGAGTCAGCGCCGTGATGCCCGGCGCGCCCGTGCCCTGGTTGCGCCGCAGCACCAGCGTTGCCTGCGCATCATTGGTAAACACCACGTCGAGGTCGCCGTCGCCATCGAAGTCGCCCAGCTCCGGGAGGCTGACGAGCTGTCCGGCCAGCCCGATAGTAGTGGTGGTGGGAAGCTGCAGGCGGCCCTGGCCGTCACCCAGCAGCACGTCCAGCTTGGGCGTCAGGGTCGAAAAAGAGCTTACGCCGCTCAAGGTCAGCACGTCGAGCCGGCCATCGGCGTTGAGGTCCTGCAGGCGCAGGGCCTGCTGCCCCGCCCCAATGCCGTAGAGAATGCTACGCAGCCCCATCTGGCCGGTGGGCAGACCCGGCCAGATGGCCACCATTCCTCCCTGCTGACTTAAGCTGTAACTCACCAGCGCCACCGCATCAGGCAGGCCGTCGCCATTCATATCTCCCACCTGCAGGCCGTTCGCCGTCAGGCCATTGCCAAGCAGCTGGCCCGTGGGCGCCGCCAGGATACCCCAGCCATTGTTGAGGGCCGTGAGCAGCTGGCTGTCAGTCAGCGTCAGCAGGTCGAGGTCGCCGTCGTTGTCGAGGTCGGCCAGCCGGGCGTAGGAGGTGTTGCCCACCGTGACGGCCGTCCCGGCCAACGCGAATGCGCCGGTTCCGTTGTTGAGGGCCACCCGCACCGTAAGTCCCTGCATGTACAGCAGGTCGAGGTCGCCGTCGCGGTCGAGGTCGCCCACCTGCGGCAGGCGGTATTCGCCCAGCCCACTCAGCTGCGGGCCCGCCACAAAGCGGCCACTGCCGTTGTTGAGCCAGGTGTCGAGGCGGGCCAGGTTTTGCCCGGTCAGGCTCAGGGCTACCAGCAGGTCGGTGTCGCCGTCGGCATCCACGTCGGCCAGGCTCACGCCGAGCAGGGTGCCCGGCACGGCCGGCAGCGCCGCCGGGCTTACCGTAAATGTGCCACTGCCGTCGTTAAACAACAATACTACCGGTGTAGCTCCGCTCTGCTGGCCCAGCAAATCCAGGTCGCCGTCGCTGTCGAAGTCGGCCGCCTGCCAATGAACGGCCAGCTGCGTCAGCGCCGTCGTCGTCATGCCCGTGGCATCGAACAGCCCCTCGCCGGTGCCGCCCGTGGCCGCCCGAAACTCCACCACCCGCGGCTGCACCACGCCGCCCGCCGTGCCCGTGAGCGTGGCGGGCAGGCTCATGCTCACGCGTTCGCCGGGCCCGAAGGCCGGGCTGGGGGGGAGGCTGAGCGCGGCCGTGCCGCCGCCGTTCACCGCCCCGGTCTGCGCCCCCCGCTGAGCGCCGAATACCCGCAGCGCCCCCGCCGACAACGCCGAAACGGGCGCACTAAACGTAGCGCCGACGGCCGCCCCGGGGGCCACGCTCACTGCATTGCTGGCTGGGCTGGTGCTCACAATGGTTACTGGCGGCACGGCCCCGGCAGTTACCACGAAGGGCTGCGCACTTTGCGCCGTGCCGCCGGCCGTGGTCACCTCAATAAGCCCGGTGCTGGCCCCGGCCGGCACAGTGGCGGTGAGCTGCTGCCCGGCCCCGACGATGAAAATGGCTGTCGTGCCGTTGAAGCGCACGGCCGCGGTACTGGCCAGGGCCGTCCCCGAAATGCTGACCGTGCTGCCCACTGGCCCGGCCCCCGGCGAAAAGCTGGTAATGACGGGCATCGGCACGGGCGGGGCCAGGCCATCGCGGCCCAGCACCACGCGCTTGGTATTGCCCTCGGCCGTTAGCACGTCGAGGTCGCCGTCGCTGTCCACGTCGCCCAGCGTCACGCCCAGCGTGGTAGCCGCCCCCATAAACGTAGCCTGCAGCTGCACCGGGGCATACTGGGCCGTGAAACTGCCACTGCCATTGTTGAGGAAGGTGATAAGCTGGCCGCCGACGCCCTGCGCCACCACCAGGTCGAGGTCGCCATCGGCATCTACGTCGCCGGTGCTCAGGCCGGTAGGCGAGCTGCCGGGCGGCAGGGCCAGCGTGGCGGTAGTGGCGAAAGTGCCGGCGCCGTTGTTGAGGCGCAGGCTCACCGAGCCGTTGATGGCGCTGGCGCTGCTGCCGGCGTTGGTCGTCACCAGGTCGAGGTCACCATCCTGGTCGAGGTCGGCCAGCTGCAGGTCGGTGGGGCTGGTGCCCACCCCGATAGTAGCCCCGGCGCTGAAGGCCCCCGCGCCGTTGTTTATCTTGCTAAGCACGGAGCCGCTACCCTGGCTGCTAATCAGCATATCCAGGTCGTCGTCGTGGTCGAGGTCGCCCAGCTGCACGGCCGAGGGCTGGGTGCCCGCTGCCAGTGTCACGGCATTGCTGAAGTAGCCCGAGCCATTATTCAGGCCAATGGTCACGGAGTTGCCGGTGGCACTGGCGCTCACGAGGTCAATGTCGCCATCCCCGTCCACGTCGCCGGCGGTCACGCTCACCGGGGGGCCACCCACGAGGAGCAACTGCGGGGGTAGCCCGCTCACGCCGAAGCTGCCGGTGCCATCGTTCAGGCCGATGGACACGGTGGGGTTGCTGGCATCGCCGCCCAGCAGGTCGAGCAGGCCGTCGCCGTTGAGGTCAGCCAGGGCAGCGCCGCTGGGGGTGTTGCCCACCAGGTTGTTGCGGTAAGCGGTGAAGTGGCCGGTCCCGTCGTTCAGAAACGAGAACATGCCGTAGAGGCCGATGCTGGTGAGTAGGTCGAGGTCACCGTCATTGTCGATGTCGCCCAGCAGCTGGTCGCGCGAGTTGGTCCAGGCTACTTCGGTGGTATCGAGGAAGAACCCCCGGCCTGCACCGCCGGTAGCGGCCGTAAACTGGTACACTTGTTTGCTGGTCCCGGTGCCAGCCGCATTGGCCAGCGTGCCGGGCACGGTCACACTCACCCGCTCGCCCGGCGCAAAGCTCTGGCTGGGGGTAAAGCTGAGCGTGGCGGTGCCCCCCCCGCCGATGGTGCCGGGCCGCTTGCCACGGAGCTGGTTGCCATCAACCCGCAAATTGGCCGCCGAGGCGGCCGTGATGGGCTGCGAAAACGTTAAACTCACCGGCCCGCTGCGCGGGGCGGCAACGGCATTGCGGGCCGGCTGGCGCGTGAGCAGCACCGGCGCCTGGGCCCGGGCCACCGTATTTGCCAGCACTGCCAGCATCACCTGAGTAGCGAGAGTAACTATTTTTACCATAGCCAAATGAGCAAAAGATATATGCGACCAACAAAGCTACGTATTTACCCGTCTCGCCACGCGCTGCCGGCGCTGGCAATGCGGCCTGAAATGTCAGCCGCACGCTGCCGGCCAGTCCACTCGGGTAGTCCTCCTCCTCGGTTTCAGCTTTTACTGCTTAGCTCCCTGCTTCTTAGCCTGCTGCTGCCCGCTGTGGGGTCAGCCCAAGCGCCCCTCGCTCCGGCCTTCGATACCGAGCGGCGCGCTCTCGACTACCGCGCCACCAACGTGCTGGGCACCTGGGCGCTGGCCAACGTGGCCGCCGGCACCGCCCTCACCCTGGCCGGCGAGGGCCAAACCAAAGCCTTCGGCCAGATGACCCTCGGCTGGGGCGCCGTCAACCTGGGCATCGTGGCTGCCATCAGGCTGGGCAAGGGCCGCTCCGCGCCCACCGACCGCGCCGGCACCGTGCGCGCCCAGCTGGCCACCGAAAACATCTACCTCCTCAACGCCGGCCTCGACGTGGCCTATCTGGCCGGCGGCTTCTGGCTACTGGAACACGCCAACACCCGCCGCACCCCGGCCGATTATCAGCAAAACAAAGGCTTCGGCGAGGCGCTGCTGGTGCAGGGCGGCTTCCTGCTCCTGTTTGATGGCCTGCTGTATCGGGCCCACCACCGACATGGGAATAAGGGACTGTATCCGCTGCTCAGCCGGGTGCAGACCGTGCCGGGCGGGGTGGCGGTGGTGTGGTAAGCTCTAGCTTGCCGTTGGATATCGGGTAAAAATTACCCCGAACACCTAAACCAAGGTCGACGAAAACGCCACCGGCGGCGCGGCAAACAGCTTTTTCGTGGCCGGCCACACCTCCCCAAACAGCGCCGAGCGGCGGTAGTTATCCAGGTCGGCGGCCGAGGCCCAGTGGCTGAAAGTGCAGTAGATGTGGGGCTGGTCGGCATCCTGCCACAGCTCCAGGTGCCGGCAGCCGGGCTGCTGCCGGATGCGGTGTTCCGAAGCCCGGAACAGCGCCAGAAACGCGGGCACCTGGGTGGGGTCGAAGGTCATGCGGACGACTCGCAGTAGCATAAGGTAAGCAGTTGAGAAGAAGAAGGTAGAAATAATGCTGGTTGCAAGCTCAGCCTTAACACAGAATAAACCTAAGACGTAAAGGTCGGTGTCATTCATTCATTTTTCCATCTTCACACCTTATGAAAATTCTTCCTGTTCGTCCGTTTGCAATGGCCTGGCTGGCCGCGCCCACCCTGGCTGGCGGCCTGCTGCTGGGCGCCTGCAACAGTCAGCCCACCGCCACCGAGGCCGACAAAACCGCCACCGTCGTGCCCGCTGAAACCAATGCCGCCTCCGACAGCGCCGCCGTCACGGCCGCTGGCCCCAGCGCGCCCGGCGAGGTGAAGCCCACCGGCCCCGCCCCGGCCTGGGCTCCCAACATCAAGCCCGAGATGCTCACGGTTATCGAAGCCCTGCAAAGCTTCAAGCCTAAGCCTTTCCCGCAGCTCACGCCCGCCCAGGCCCGCCAGCAGCCCGGCGCCACCGAAGCCGTGATGAAAGTGATGCGCGACCACAGCATCCCGCCGCCGCCACTGAACTGCGATACCATGACTACCAGCCTGATGCCCGGGGTGAAAGCCCGCGTATACACGCCTAAAAGCGGCACGGCGCCCTACCCGGTTATCGTGTATTACCACGGCGGCGGCTGGGTTATTGCCACCAACGACACGTATGCCGCTTCGGCCCAGGCTCTGTGTGAGCAGGTGGGGGCCGTGGTAGTGTCGGTAGAATACCGTAAAGCGCCGGAAAATAAATTCCCCACTGCGCACAACGACGCTTTTGCGGCCTATCAATACGTGCTCAAAAATGCCGCCAGCATGAAGGGCGACCCTGCCAAAGTAGCCGTGGTAGGCGAAAGCGCCGGCGGCAATATGGCTTGCAACGTCAGCATCATGGCCCGCGACAAGAAGCTGGCCCTGCCCAAATACCAGGTGCTGGTGTATCCCGTGGCTGGCTACGATATGAATACGCCCTCGTATCAGAAAAACACCGAAACTCTACCCCTCAATAAGGGTGGCATGGAGTGGTTCTTCAAGCACTACCTGCGCACCCCGGCCGATGGGAAAGACCCGCGCATCAGCTTGCTGAGCGCCAACCTGAAAGGCCTGCCGCCTACCACCATCATCGCCGCCGACCTCGACCCGCTGCTGAGCGAAGGCAAAACCCTCGCCGATAAGCTGCAGGCCGCCGGCGTGAAAACCAGCTACAAGCTTTATGAGGGTGTGGCGCACGAATTCTTCGGCATGGCCGCCGTGGTGCCCCAGGCCAAGGACGCGCAGGGTGTGGCCGTGAGCGACCTGAAGGGAGCGCTGAAGTAAGAGCGTCATGCTGAGCGCAGCGAAGCATCGGGCGGGCAGCAGTAAACACGATTACCATAAATTACTACTCTAGAGTCTGTGGACAGTGGTGCGATAAGTAACGCGAAACTCTGTTTCCGCGACGAGTGCAGCGAGTTCCGGGCGTTTGCTAACGATAAAACTCGTTGCGCTCGTCGCGGAAACAGAGTTTCGCATTACAAAATGGTAACTGCCCACACATCTTAGGTGAGATGCTTCACTGCTTTCAGCATGACGTTCTGTTTCGCATCTTCCAAAACAAAAAAAGTCCCCGCCAGAACTGGCGGGGACTTTCTGTTTTGCAGCCGAAGCTACGCTACGCCTTACTGGATGGTCAGACGCACGTTGGCCGTTTCGTTGCCAGCCTTCACGCGTACGGTGTAGATACCGGCGGCCAGGTTGGTGGCATCGATGTTAGTCTGGGTGGCAGTAGCGCTCAGGCTCACAGCTTGCGTGCGAACCACCTGGCCCAGCGTGTTGATGATGGCTACCTGGGCCGTGCGGGCACCGCTCACGGCCGGAATGGCCACGGTGAACGACTGGTGCGCCGGGTTCGGGAATACGCTCACGAAGCCACCGGCTAGGGCGGCGCGGGTGCCCGTGCCCAGCGGGGTTACGAAGGTGGTGGTAACGGCCGGAGCCGAACCGCCTGCCGAGCACACCGGCGTTACCGATACCGTGTAGGTAGTGCTCTGGTTCAGGCCCGTCAGGGCTACCGGCGAAGCACTGGGAGCGGGCGTTACGGTTTGGGCCGTGCCGCCAGCGGGGGTGTAGGTAACGGTGTAGCTAGTATTGCCGGCACCGGGCGTGAAGCTCACGCTGGCCGAGTTAGCCGTGATGCTGCCCACCGACAGCGCCGTTACGGGGCTGCAGACAGTGGCGTTAGCCGGCGTCGTCACGCAGATGGTGAAAGCACCATCGGTTGCGTCCTGGTTTTCGAAAAATGGGTAGTAGCGCACCAGGTACGTAGTGCCCACGGTCAAGCCGGTCAGGGCCAGCACTTCGCCGTTCTGAATCGAGGCATCGCCGCAGGCAAAGTTCACCGGCGTCGTGCAGTTACCGGTCATCACTTCCAGCACGCCGTCGAAGCCACCATCAGTGGTGATGGTGTGCTCGGTGAAGGTAGCCGTGAACTGGTACCATACGTCCTGAGCGAAATCAGCCGTGAAGCCAGCGCAGGCAATGGGTCCGATGCTCTGGCTAGCGCCCGATACCGTACCCGCCGTGGGCGAGCAGGCCGCGCCAGCAGCGCCCGGGGTGAGCGTAGCGGCAGCAGCGCAGTTATCGTTAGCCGGAGCCGGCACGGTGCTCGTCGTGAAGGTTACCGTCACGACTGACGAAACGCCCGAGGCGCAGTTGGTGGTGATGGTCAAGGTGTAGTTGGTGCCAGGAGCCAAGCCGGTGATGTTCACCGGGCTGCCCGTTACCGTACCCGTGATGGGCGTAGCCCCACCCGTGATTTCAACGTCGTAGTCAACGGCGCCAGCGGCTGGCGTAAACGTGAGCACGCCCGAGAAGCCGGTGATGGTGCCTACCGAGGCCGCCGTTACCGGCGGGCAGCCTACGCCACCCGTGGTGGTGAAGGAGGTGGTAGCCGGGGCCGAAGTGCCGCCGGCAGTGCAGTTGGCGGTTACCGTTACACTGTATACCACGCCAGCCGTGAGGCCGGTGAGGGCTACCGGCGAGCCGGTGGCGTTGACGGTGGTGGCAGTACCGCCAGCGGGGGTGTAGGTGACGGTGTAGCCGCTGGCACCGGTGCCGGGCGTGAAGCTCACGCTGGCAGTGTTATCGGTGATGCTGCCCACGGTCAGCGCCGTGACGGCGTCGCAGGCGCCAGTGGCGGCGGGGCTCAGGCCAACCTCCAGGGCCAGACGCGTTTGCAGCGTCGTGAGGCTTACGTCAGTCCACGGCGTAGTAGGGTCGCTGAAGAAATACGTAGCCGGCTTCAGCGGTACTTCCAGCTGGTAGCCAATGACGATGTTGTTGGCGTCGAGCTCTTTGGTGCCGATGAAGAAGTCGCCGTTCACGGCAATGTTCGGGATGGCTACCACAGCCGGGCCCGAAGCCGGGCGCGTTTGGGTGGGCGAGGTGTAGAGGGCCGCGCCGGGGGTGCCGCCGGTGCCGGTGGCATCATAAATTACCACCTGGTAGGTGGTGCTGGCCCCCGTAGCCGTTACGAACGTGGGGGTGATGCTGGTAACGGTGGCTGCCGTGTTGGTGTGCTGGCGCACCAGCAGAATGCCGTTGGCCGCGCCTACGCCCACCCCCGTCGGGTTGAGCGGCTGCGAGCTGTCGATGTACGACTGGTCGTTGGCCGTAATCAGCTGGCTGTAGGTTTTCGAGTCGTTGCCGGTGGCGTCGTCGGCCGGTACGCTCACCGTCACGGTGTTGGTGCCGGTAGTGCCGGTCACGGCATAGGCGGGGAAGGTAACGGTGGTCGAAGTGCCGGCGGCCAAGGTGGCCACCGTTTGGGTGTTGGTGTAGGTGGTGGCACCGCTCACGGTCAGGGTCACGGGCAGGTTGGTCTGCGCGTTCGAGCCGGTGTTGCTAACCCGCGCCTGCACCGTTACCGGTGAGTTGAAGGCGCTTGCTACCTTGCCCAGAGTGTAAATCACCGTCACGCCCGCGTCGTTGGCCGAGGCCGGGTTGAAGCGGTAGGTGCGGCCGGCGTCCGGCAGGAAGGTGTTGCGCACGAAGTGAGCCAGCAGCGTAGCCGTGGTACCGGGCGAAAAGGTCGTCGTCGACCAGGCCGTGGCGCTCGACGGCTTAGCGGCAAACAGACGGTCGGCAATAGCGTTGCTGCTGCCTTTCAGGCCTACCACGAAGCCCTGCCCCGTCGGAGTAGCCGCGTTGGCCACCCAAGTGCCGTACACAAACTCTACGCGGTTCGAGGTTTCATACAGCTTCACCTGAAACTGCATCGACGTGAACTGGGCCGGAATGGTGCCCGTTGCTTTGTCAGCCACGTTTTTCCATTGAATGGTGGTTACGCGGTTGGGAGCAGTGCCGGTAGTGGCGTAGCGGTACTCGGCGGTGCCGGCAGTCGAAGTCTGCAGGTCTACGTTCGACAGCGGAGCCAGAATATTCACGTCGGCCACGTTAGCGCTGCCGATGGCGTTTATCAGTGTAGCAGCCGACAGCGGCGTCGTGCCCAGCTTAATGAAGCCGTTGGTGCTGAGCGAGAAATCAGTGAAGGAGGCCCCGTTGTAGCTGAAGCTGAACGGCAGCGTTTGCGCGGCCGACAGCGCGTCGTCGGTGCCGCTGGTGGTGATAACCGTGCCGGTAGTGCCGAGGTCGGCGTAAGTGCCGGCCACGTTGGCGGCGCCGGCTGCCGTGTAGTTAAGCGACTGGGCTTGTAGCGCGGTGGTGCTCAGCAGGCCCAGGCCGAGGCCCAACAACCAGCGGCGAGCCGTCACAGCCGAGCCGATAGTCCGGTCGTGCAATGGAGAGATGCTCATAGCTAAAATGAGTAAAAGTTTGAAAAGGGTGAAAAAATGAAAAATTGGGTTGAAACAAGAGGAATAGCCTTCGCCTTTACCCGCGAAAAGCGGGCACGAAGTGCTAAAATTAATGGATTTCCCGGCAAAGTAGCACCAGAGGCTGTTGGCGCGGGCGCTGTCCGGGCTGGGGAGTAGTCGGTAAATGCAACTGAAAGGTTGCCGGAGGCTTGAAAATAAAGCACTACCGCTACCGCAAAATTCACGCCACCAATCTGGTTTGCCGCCGTTTATTCGGCTGGAAAGCGCACATCGACCTGCGAGTCGAAATGCAAACCCAGTAGCTCGGCGGCATTGCCCTGGCAGA
The DNA here is from genome assembly GCF_030580865.1 of Hymenobacter aranciens. Classification (GTDB taxonomy): domain Bacteria; phylum Bacteroidota; class Bacteroidia; order Cytophagales; family Hymenobacteraceae; genus Hymenobacter; species Hymenobacter aranciens. The sequence goes on from NZ_JAUQSY010000021.1 coordinate 67,151, forward strand.
TACCCAGGCACAAACACCCTTGGCTATTAAAGACCGTAACGGCTTCGCCCGGCGCGGCAGCCGAGAAGTGCGGCTGCAGCTCGCGCACGATTTCGCGGCCGAAATGCACCGTGAGCGGGCGGCCCCGGCCCATCACCTCCACGGCCTCGCGCGAGATGTTGGTGATGAGGTTGCCGTAGTGGTCGACGTGGGCCACGTGGCCGGTGATGCGGTCGTCCTGCAGGCGCACCTGCCGGTTGTTGAGGCGGTGCAGCTCGGTCACCATCGGGCCGAGGTCGGCCAAGGCGGCGCCCTGGCTGAGGGCCACGGCGGCGGGCAGCAGCACATCGCGGGTGGGCGAGGGGGTGTCGGCGGCGGGCAGGGCCACCAGCTCTTCGGGCTGGCCGTCGCAGAGCAGGGTTAGCAGGCCGTTGTCGGCCGTCACGAAGTAATGCTCCTGGTAGCGGGCGGCATGCCAGGTGGGCGTGGCGCCGCTGCCGTGGTCATTGACGCCCACCACGTGCACGGTGCCCAGCGGAAAATCGCGGAACACCGAATTGAGCACGTACACGGCGTGGGCAATGTCGAAGGGCTCGACGGCGTGGCTGATATCCACCACGGTAGCGGCGGGCGCCAGCTGCAGCAGCCGCGCTTTGAGGGCGGCCACGTAGTGGTCGCGGTAGCCAAAATCCGTGAGTAGTGTGAGGACGCCCATGCCCGCGTTGGGGAGTTTTTCGTAGTATTGTTCACCGGCCTGAACCGGCGGCAAAAGTAGGCGGTTTAACTGGAAGCGGGGCACGAAACCGGGCAAAAAGAGGCGGCCAAAATGCCAAATCGTTAAATCCGGGCTCGTTGCTTGTTTCAAAACCCCGGCGGCCGTTCCTTCGTGCCGGCTTTGGGCGGGCCTCACCGGTCGGCCAGTTGCCTCTTCACTTCATCACCCTTCTCAATTCCCACTTTGGTCGAAAAAGTCATCACCCTCGAAAACGTGTCCCTGGTTGACTTCCTGGGGGCCGATAACCAGAATATCCGCCAGCTGGCGGCTGCCTTCCCGGGCTCGAAAATCATCAGCCGGGGCAATGAAATCAAAATCCAGGGTCAGACGGAAGTCATTTCCCGCATCAACGACATTCTCAGCTCGCTTATCGAGCATTACCACGCCTACGGTAACGTTACGGAGCGCGACGTGCGCCAGCACCTCTCGGCCACCAGCGAGGAGGCCGAGGGCCGCATGATGGCCGCCGCGCCCGACGTTATCCTCTTCGGCGCCAAAGGCGGCGTCATCAAGGCCAAAACCCAGAACCAGCAGAAGCTGGTGGACGCCGTGATGAAGCACGACCTCACCTTCACGCTGGGGCCGGCCGGCACGGGCAAAACCTATATTTCGGTGGCGCTGGCCGTGCGGGCGCTTAAGAATAAAGAGGTTAAGAAAATCATCATTTCGCGCCCCGTGGTGGAGGCCGGCGAAAGCCTGGGCTTCCTGCCCGGCGACATGAAGGAGAAGGTGGACCCCTACCTGCGCCCGATTTACGACGCCCTGGAGGACATGATTCCGGCCGAAAAGCTGAAATTCTACCAGGAAAATAACATCATCGAAATTGCCCCGCTGGCTTACATGCGCGGCCGCACGCTCAACAATGCCTTCGTGCTACTCGATGAGGCTCAGAACACCACGCCCAGCCAGATTAAAATGTTCCTGACCCGCATGGGCCCCTCGGCCAAGGTGATGGTGAACGGCGACCGCAGCCAGATTGACCTGCCCACGCGGCAGAAATCGGGCCTGATGCAGGCGCTGGATATTCTGAAGGATGTGCCTGGCATCGGCTTCGTCGAAATGACGGCCGAGGACGTGGTGCGCCACCGCCTGGTGAAGGAAATCGTGCTGGCCTACGACAAGTACGACTCGCAAGAGCAGCGCCGCGAGCAGCAGCAGAAACAGCAGCAGCAGCGTCGGCCCATCGTGCTGGCGAACCAGCCGGCGGCAGATTCCGGAGCTCCGGACTTGCCGGTAAACCACGAGCAGGCAATGTGAATGCAAAAATCCCCGGCCAATGGCCGGGGATTTTTTTGTTCTGGCGTCAACCTCACCCCCCGGCCCCCTCTCCAAAAAAGAGGGGGGAGCCGGTTATGCGCGAAGTAGAATCGTCAGGCTCCCCTCTCTTTTGGGAATGCGCTTCAAGCATTCTTCAGGGCCGGGGGTGAGGTTGCCCGTTACTGCAAATCAAATACTTCTCCATTGGCTAGCTCGTAGCGGAGCAGCCCGGCTTTCTGGTCCCAGTAAGCCGCCCGAATCTGGCTACCGCGCATATACATGGCATTCTGTCCGTCGCGCAGGAGCTGGGCGTTGGGGAAGCTGCGGCCGTTGGCTAAGGTAAGGGGCTGCGTAATGGCGTTGTAGGGCTTGCCGGTTTTGAGGTCGGAGCCCTTCAGAATCAGGCCCGCGAAGTTCCAGTTGAACTGGGCGGGGCGGTCGGGGGTGGTTTTGTAGAGGTAAAGCGAGAAGCTGGGCGACTGCTCGCCGCCGTAGTTGGTGGCCGAGGTGAGGGCCAGCGTCGAGCGAATAGGCTGGAACCGTCCCGACTCCAGCACGTTGCAGTTCTGGTTGTCGTGAAATTCCTTGAGCGGCTCCACCGTCATGCGGTTGGTACTGCCGCGGTTGCTGCGGAACGTGAGCTGCTGGCCGGGGCGGTACATGCTTATCCAGGCGCGCTCGTCGGGCGTCAGATTCACGGGCGTGCAGTCGCCGCAGCCGGTGGCGGCGGCCAACAAGGGCGACAGGAAGGAGAGAAGCTTGAGCATGGTGAGAGCAGCGGCGGAGAATGGTCGTTCCGCTCACGCTGGGGACTTTAACGGTTTTGGCGGCCCGGCGTTGGGGCCGGGTAATAGGGCGCGGGCCGTAAATTGCAGGTTGCTATGAACGACCCGGACATCCGCGCCCTGCTCTACCCGCTGCTCCTGGAAGGCGTGGTGGTGGACGAGCTACCCACCGGCAGCACCCGCGCCGACGTGGTGCACATCACCGAGCACTTCATGCACGGCTACGAGGTGAAGGGCGACGGCGACACCCTGCAGCGCGTGCAAAATCAGCTGCGCTGCTACGCCGAAGTGTATGATTTTGTGACTTTCATCGTGACCGAAAAGCACCTGCCCAAGCTGCTGCTGCTGCTGCCCGAGTGGGTGGGCGTGATGGTAGCCAGCGCCACCGAAATCCGCCCGCACCGCCCGGCGGCGTATAACGGCGGGGTGCAGCCGGCGCCGCTGGCCCGGCTGCTGCTGCTCGAAGACGTGAAGCAGTTTCTGCTGGCGCAGGGCCTGACGGGCGTGAGCACCATGCGCGGGGCCGAAATCGGCAAGTTTCTGCGCACCAGCCCGCTGGTGCCGCTGTCGCGGCTGGCGTGGTTTGCGCGGCATCGGCTGATGGCCAGCCTGCCGCAACGCCTGCTGGGCCGCATCGAGCGCCGGGCCGAGCGCGTGGTGCTGAAGCGGCTGGCCGAGCGGCGCAAGCAGCGGAAGCGCTAGGAGCGCGACAATAGCGTACCGGGTGTTTTTGCCTGCTTACCGAATGTTTTTAGGCGTGTACTCCAGGTTTTTTCCTATTTACCAAATGTTTTTGGGGGCGTACCGGATGTTTTCAGGCACGTACCCGATGTTTTCGGGCATGTACCGGATGTTTTTCAGCAGTGACCGGATGTTTTCGGCCGCGTACCGGATGTTTTTGTGGCATGACCGAATGTTTTCGCACCCGTACGGAGTGTTTTTAGCCGCTGTATTACCTATGCAATGGCCAAAATGCCCTAATCGAGCCGGGAGATGTTTTTTAAGGCTCTTTACCGGAAAAGTGCAAAAACGTGCATTGCAGCGGTAGTGGTATCTTCGTGAAGCTACCCGCCTGCCCATTGTCTGCCCCCACCCGCAAAATCATTCACATCGATATGGACGCGTTCTACGCCTCCGTGGAGCAGCGCGACAACTCCGACTTGCGCGGTCGACCCGTGGCGGTGGGCGGGGCCCGCGAGCGCGGCGTGGTGGCGGCCGCCAGCTACGAGGCCCGGCAATTCGGCGTGCGTTCGGCCATGCCCGGGGCCACGGCCCGGCGGCTGTGTCCTGAGCTGCTGTTCGTGTCGCCGCGCTTCGAGGTGTATAAGCAGGTTTCGGCCCAGATTCGGCAGATTTTCGCCGAGTACACGCCGCTCATCGAGCCGCTGTCGCTGGATGAGGCGTATCTCGATGTGACCGAAAACCTCAAAGGCATCGATACCGCCACCCAGATTGCCAGGGAAATCAGGGCCAAAATCTGGGAGCAAACCCAGCTCACGGCCTCGGCCGGCATTTCCTACAATAAATTCCTGGCTAAGCTGGCGTCGGATTTTCGCAAGCCCAACGGGCAGTACGTGGTGCCGCCCGGTAAGGGCTTGGCTTTCGTTGAGGGCCTGCAGGTGGGGCAGTTTCACGGCATCGGCCCGGTCACGGCGACGCGGCTCAACCAACTGGGCATCTTCACCGGGGCCGATTTGCGGGAGCAACCTGAAGCCTTCCTGGTGCAGCATTTTGGCAAGGCCGGGCGCTACTACCACGCCATCGCCCGCGCCGAAGACCACCGCCCCGTGCAGCCCGACCGCCTGCGCAAATCCGTCGGCTCCGAAACCACCTTCGCCCAGGACCTCAGCGACTTCGCCGACCTGCTGGCCGGCGTCGAGCCCGCCCTCGAAGACGTGTGGGCCTGGTGCGAGCGCAGCGGCGGCCGCGGCCGAACGCTCACGCTGAAAGTGAAGTACGGTGATTTTCAGCAAATCACGCGCAGCCGCAGCAGCACCGCCGTGTTCGACAGCAAAGCGGTGCTGCTGCGGGTGTGCCGCGAGCTGCTGGAAGGGCTTTTTCCACTGCCCAAAGGCGTGCGGCTGCTGGGCGTGAGCTTGTCGAATCTGAACACCGCCGAGCGGGCGGCCGGGCAGCAGCTGACACTGCGGTTTTGAGGCCGGGGAGGACGACAACTCCCCTCCTTGGAAAGGAGGGGATGTGAGCGCTGAAGAGGCGCGAACGGGGGGGGTTCGCCCGTCCGCGCCGTCTGAACGTCGCAGTAATCCTTTCTCGCTGCGGTAACTTTTTTACTGCCGAATAAACCCTGACGACACAGTAGAACTCCTGACGGCGCTAACGGCGCGACCGGGCCAACCACCCCCGTTTTCGCTGCGCGAAAACATCCCCTCCTTTCCAAGGAGGGGAGTTTCGCCCTCCCCGGGTTCTTACTGCCCCGCCTTCGCCGCTGGTAAGCTAGGCAATAAGCGCATCGTCGTATCCAGCCGCTGGGTCGTCAGCAGCTCCCGGCGCTGGCGGCGCAGCTCGGCGTAGCCCTCGCGCTGCTCCTTGCCCTGGAAGAGCCGCACCTTATATTTCTCGCCGGGCGCCATGCGGCGCAGGTTGACATTCATAAGCTTACCCTTGGAGCGGGTGAGGGGCTCGCCGGTCTGGATGCGTTCGATGCGGTGCTGGTTGTCGCCGAAAAGCGCCTGGAAAGGCTTGAGCCCCACGAAGAGGTTGGCGCGGCCGTCGAGGCCGTAGGTGCCATTGATGGTAAGGTTGGTAAGGTTGCTGTTGAGTACCAGTCGCGGTATCAGCAGCTGCCCATCATTGAGCAGAAACTCGGTGCTGACGGGCTCGAAAAACAAGTGGCCCGTGCGCTCGGCCTTCATAAAGCTCAGGGCTTCTTTTAAAAACTCCACATCCACCAGTTCCAGCTGGCGAATGTCGGCCTTGAGGTAGGCCCGGGTGCGGTCGAGCGAGGGTAGGAAGCGGGGGCCGAGGTCGGTGCGGATGTCGGCGGCGCAGTCGATGCGGCCGCGGATGTTTTCGCCGCTTATGGCATTGACTCCCATGCTGCTGATAGTGGTGAAGAGGTCGGGCAGGGCAATGTCTTCGAGCCGGGCCTGCACGTGCAGTGGGTGGTGCTCGCGGCCCATGTTGGTGCGCAGGCGGCCGCGCAGGCTGATGCGGCCCTGCAGCGCCTGCACCGAGCAGTCGTCGACGGTGGCTTCGCCGTCGCGCAGGTGCGTAACGAGCCGAAAATCAGTGCCCCGGACGGCGGCGTAGCGCACCTTGTCGGCCTGCACGCGCAGCACGGCGGTGAGGGCGCCGCTGGTCATCAGGGAGGGGCGGGGCTGCTGCAGGCGGCGGGCCTGCCGGCGCGCCCGCGCTGCCTGCCGGGCCGGCGGCACCGAGTCGGGCGGGGTGGTGAGGCTGGTGATTAACTCCAGCAAATCAGGAATATCGAGCGTGGCGTAGTGCAGGTTCAAATCGGCATCGACCGACACCAGCCGCCGGTTTTCGACCAGCACCGTGGCCGAGGCCTGGCCGCTGGCGCCGTCGGGCGTGCTGAAGCTGAGGTTGGGCACGTGCAGCGTATTGCCCTGCTTGTCGAAGCGTAGGCGCACCTGGCGCAGCTGCTGGTCGTCGGGCAGCAAGGCGGTATTCACGTCCCAGTCGATGCTGCCGTTGGCGGCCAGCAGGATATCGGCCAGGGCGGGGCTGGCGGGGCGGTTGGGGCGGGCCGGCCGGCGTGGCGGGCGGGTGAGACGGTCGAGTAGCCGCTCGTAGTCAAGGGTATCGAAATGCACAGCCAGCTGGTACTTCACCGGGGCCACGCGGTTGGTGGTATCGGTGGGCCAGCTCAGGTTGCCGCGCAGCTGGCCGTCCCACACGCGGCCGGCCAGGTTCTGGAGCTGCACGTGGTGGCCGTCGTGTTTCACGGTTACGGCCAGGTTGCGCAGGGTATCCTGGCTTAGCAGCAGGCGGCGGCAGCGCAGGTCGGCATCAAGGTGCAGGCCCGCCGGGATGAGGCTGTTGCCGAGGCGGGTGGCCAGCTCCTGCAAATCCTCGCGGCTGCGGCGCTTGCGTGGGTGCTTGCGCGGGCCCAGGGCGGCATTGCGCGGCAGTGGGCGCAGCAGGTAGCGCAGCTTCTGCACCGATAAATCCTCGACCGCAAACTGCCCGCTAACTTGTGTAACCGGCGTCTCGCCCGCAATATAGTCGAGCAGGCCTACCGTCGTGGCAGAGGCTTTGAAGCGCATACCATTCATCAGCCCCGAGGCATTGGACAGCTGCCAGAGGCTGTCGCGCAGCCCCACCCGCACGTTCAAATCGGAAAGGTGGGCGCGGTTGAGGAAGGTAAAGTCGGCCCCACGCAAAGTTACGGTGCCGCGCACCCACACGTTTTCCTGCAAATCGGCCAGACGGCGGCGCCGGCCCGCCGGGGGCAGGTAGCCGTGCAGGCCAATGTCGAGGTCGGCCAGGCCGCGCCGGGCCTGCCATATTTCGGGGGTAATGATGGCGGCCAAATCGGGCAGCTCGGCCCGGCCGTGCAGGCGTCCCGCGAAGTGCGGCCGCACGAAGTTGTTTATTTTCAGGCTTAAATCGAGCTGTCCGGCCGAGGAGTGAATACGGCAGCGCTCCAGCGTCAGCGAAGCGTAGCGCGGCCCCCGGCCGGCGCCGTTGTCGTACACCCCGCGCAAATCCCAGCGGTTGATGCGGCGGGCCGAGTCGGGCCAGATGAGCTGCGCGTTGTCGAGCCCGAATTTCAGCACGTTGTGCGGCCGCACCCGCGGCCCCGAAAGCCCGCTGATGGTATATTGCACCTGTGCCTTGCTCGGGCTCACCGCGCCCTCCAGGTAGCTGCGCAAGCTGGGCGGCAGGGCAATGTTGAGTACCTCCAGCAGCGGCTGCGGCCCCTCGAAGCGAATGTTCAGCAGCGTGCCCGCCTGCTGATTAGCCGCCACCGTGTGCGTACCGCTGATATTGATGGTATCGCCGTTGAGCGTAGCGCGGGTGCGCCAGAGCGTACCCCGGTGGTTTTCAAATACGTAGCGGTAATTCACCCAGGCGCGGATAGGCTCGTCGTGCATCAGCACGCCGCTGCGGGTTTTCAGTTGGGCCAGCTGGCCATCGAGCACGCCGGTGGCCAGCAGGATGCCGTCGCGCAGGCGCAGCTTTACGCGGCCGTGCCGCACCTTAGTATTAAAGGCGCTGCGGTTGAAGCCGTTGCGGGTGTTGATGACGAAGTTGTGCACCACCAGCGAATCCACGTCGAGCGTCACCTTGGGCGGCGGGGCCGAGCCGCGCTGCCGCTTGCCGCGCAGCCCCCAGTGCCGCCCCAATGAATCGACCTGCTCGGCAAACAGCACATTAGTAACCTCAATGCGGGTGACCTTAATTTTCCGCTGCAGCAGCGCCCGGGTGTCCAGTCGCAAATCGGCGCGGTCCACGCGCAGCACTTCGTGGGGGAGGCCAGCGGTGGTATCGGTCAGCACGAAGTGGCGCAGCGAGGCCGTGACGTGCGGAAAATCGCGCCAAATGGAGAAATCCACGTCGAACGGCGCCAGTTCCAGTTCCGAGTTTTTGGTGGTTTTTTCGCGGATGATGGTTTGCAGCTGCCGCTTGCCCCAGGCCGTGCCCAGCAGCCACACGGCCACCCCCAGCCCCAGCCCAAGCAGCAGGAGCCCAACGGCCAGCGCGCGCCAGATGGGGAAGGATTTCATAGGGCCGACAACGGGTAAGCAGGCACTTCCAAACGACACCGTTCGCGTCAGAAGCCGCGTAAGATACCCCATGTGCCGGAAAGAGGTTCAGTTGGCCCCGCGTAACTCAACTATAGCCGATGGCGTTTATGGCACGGTGGTTGTAAACATTCCCATCGAGAGTGTTAATTTTTTCCACCACTTTATCATTCCTTCGCCATGAAAACCCTCCCGTATTTCCTGAGCCTGCTCCTGCTGCTCACCACCGTTTTCTCTCATTCGGCCCAGGCCCAGGACCGAAAAGTTAGCCCCCAGGCTAAAGGTGCCATCATCGGCGGCATTGGCGGGGCCGCCGCTGGCGCCCTCATCAACAAGCGTAACCGCGCCGTGGGCGGCGTAGTGGGTGGCGTGGTAGGTGGGGCCGGGGGCTACGCCGTCGGCAAAAGCATCGATAATAAGAACAAGGCCCGCGCCGCCCAGGCCGAAGCCGCCAGCGCCCGTGCCGCCGCCGCCCGCGCCAACCAGCGTGCCGCCGTGGCCGAGCGCAACGCCGCCCGCAGCCGCGCCGCCGCCTTGGCCGCCAGCCGCAACAACGGCAACGTGAACCCCGAAGCCATGCCCGCCGTGATGGCCTACGCCGAGCAAACCGCCCTGCCCGCCAACCCGGCTTACATCCCCAACAACGCGCCGGCCGACCCCGCGAAGCCGTATTCGAACTCCGAAGTGAAACGTAAAAGCTGGTAAGCTCCGGTTAATTTTCTCGAAAAACCCGGGCTCCCCGCCTGGGTTTTTCTTTCTCCCTGTCTTTCTCTTTCTGACCCTTATGAAATCCTTTCTTTGCCTCCTGGGCACCGCCGCCATCCTGAGCAGCTGTTCCAAAGCCACCGAAACCGCCGACGTCGAAGACCTCAACAAGCAATTCATCGCCGCCTGGAACAACAAGGAAGTCGACAAAGCCCTGGCCTTCCTGGCCGACGACGTCCACTTCCTGCAGGGCGAATCGCATTTTAGCGGCAAAGCCGAAGTGGGCGACAAATGGGTGCGCGCCACCAACGGCACCATCCAGAACCTGAAAACCAGCGTCATCAGCTCGGCCAACGACAGCAAGCTGGCCTACGCCGCCGGCACCTTCTCCGTCGATGTATTGCCCGATGCACCCGGCCAGCCCAAAGCTTTCGGCGAGGGCAACTACGTGCTGATTTGGAAGCAGGTAGGGGAGGGCAAGGACGCCGGCTGGAAGCTGACCTACGCGCAGCTGGAAGACCACCCGCTGCAGCGGAAGAATTAACAGAACTGTCATGCTGAACGCAGTGAAGCATCCTCTCACGCCATAACGATTTCGTTCGGACGTGAGAGGATGCTTCACTGCGTTCAGCATGACAGTGCCGAGTTGTTCAACTGTGAAAGGATGCTTCACTGCGTTCAGCATGACAGGGCAGCGTAAATAAAAAGCAGCTGCCCGCCCCCGGCTTACTCTCCACCCACAGCTGCCCGCCCTGCGCCGCAATAAACTCGGCCGAAATACTCAGCCCCAGCCCGGTGCTGTGCTGCGTGGCCCCCGGTACCGCCGCGAAGCGCTGAAAAATACGCCGGTGATACTCCGGCGCGATGCCCGGCCCCGCGTCCTGCACGCTTAGGCGCAGCATCTCGCCCCAGCGCTGCACCCGGATGCGCAGCGGCGCGCCGATGGGCGAGTAGCGCACGGCATTCGACAGTAGATTGATAAGCACCCAGGTGGTTTTCTCCACGTCGGCCAGCACGGCGGGCAGGCCCTCGGGCAATTGCACGTCGAGCTGCAATTGCTTATCGGCCAATTGTGGGCGCACGGTGTCCGTGGCGTAGCGCAGCACTTCGGCCAGCTGCAGGGGCTGCCGGTTGAGCTTGATGCCGGCCCCGGCGTCGAGGCGCGACACGTCGAGTAACTGGCCTACCAGGCCCAGCAGCCGCCGGGTTTCGTCGCCGATGCCGTCGGCCAGGCGCTGGCGCTCGGCCGCGTCGGTGCGCTCGTCGCGCAGCAGCATGAGGCTGAGGTTGATGCTGGAAAGCGGCGTTTTCAGCTCGTGCGAGATGGTGGCAAGGAAGTTGGATTTCAGCTCATCCAGCCGCTTGAAATCCGACACGTTGGTGAGGCAGAGCAGGTGCCCGGCGAACTCGCGCCGCTGGGTTTCTTCGTGCAGCACCTCCACCGGCGCGGTGCTGAGCTGGTAATGCAGGTTTTCGCCGTGCGGCCGAATGGTGAATAGCGGGGACGACGCGCCTTCAGGCGTCGGGGCGGCGTGCAGCGCGGCCAGCATGGCACGCAGCGACTCATTCTGCAGCGCCACCGTGGCGGCGGCCCGGCCCAACAGTTCGGCCGGGCGCAGCCCCAGGATTTCGCCCGCCACGGGATTGGCCAAGATGATTATCTCGTGCTGGTCGAGCAGCAACAGGCCCTCATTGAGGTTGTTGACCACGCTGGCCATGCGGTTGCGCTCGCTGATGAGCTGGGCCAGGGTGGCACGGCGCTCGGCTTCGGCCTGGCGCAGCACCTGGTTCACGGCCGCCGCCACGGAGCCTACTTCGTCGTTTTTGGCGATGCCCACGCGGGTGGCGGGGCCGGGGCCGGCCACGTCCTCCACCTCGGCTACGAGGCGGCGCAGGGGGCGCGTTACCTGCCGGGGCAGGCGCACCAGCAGCAGCACGCCCACAGCGGTGCTGAGAGCCAGCAGGCCGAGCAGCAGCCCACGCTCGTGGCGCAGGTCGGCCTGGGTGGCCTGGTGCAGCCGCTCGGTGGCATACAGCGCCTGGGTGCCGATGGCGAGGAGGAGCAGCAGGAGCAGCAGGATGCTGAGGCGGATTTTGAGTTTGAGGGACATGAGTTTATCGTTCTGGCGTTCACCTCACCCCCTGACCCCCGAAGAAATGCTTGATGCGCATTTCCCAAAAAAGAGGGGGCACCGGTTATGGTTCTGAAAATTTTAGGTCGGAAAATCGTCAGGCTCCCCCTCTTTTTTGGAGAGGGGGCCGGGGGGTGAGGTTCACGCGGAGGGCGACCCCGCCCCGTACTCTTCCAATTTCCGATACAACGTCGTCAGCCCAATCCCCAGCCGCCGGGCCACCTCCGGCTTATTCCCACCCAACTCGGCCATCAGCCGGGCGATGTGCCGGGCCTCCAGCGCCCGCAGGCTGTCGTCGCCAGCATCAGCAGCAAGGAGCGCGTGCAATTCATCGGGCAGGAAATCAGGGCTCAGAGGCTCGCCGGCCGGGGCCAGGATGGCGGCGCGCTCCAGCACGTTTTTGAGCTCGCGCACGTTGCCGGGCCACTCGTAGCGCAGCAGCAGCGGCAGGCACTCGGGGGCCAGGCCGGGGATGCGCTTACCCAGCCGGGCGGCGAAGTAGTGCAGGAAAAACTCGGCCAGCGGCTGCACGTCGGCCGCCCGGGCGCGCAGCGGCGGCACGGCCAGCGTAAACACCGAGAGGCGGTAGTACAAATCGGGGCGGAAGCGGCCCTCGGCGGCTTCCTGGCGCAGGTTGCGGTTGGTGGCGGCTATCAGGCGCAGGTTCACGTGGGTGGGCTTGGTATCGCCGAGCTTGGTGAACTGCTGCAACTCCAGCACCCGCAGAAACTTGGCCTGCACGCTCAGCTCCAGCTCCCCGATTTCGTCCAGAAACAGGGTGCCGCCGTGGGCTTCTTCCAGCAGGCCCTTCTTGTCGGTGAGCGCCCCGGTGAAGGCGCCCCGGCGGTAGCCAAACAGCTCCGACTCCAGCAAATCGCGCGGGAAAGCGCTGCAATTGACCGCCACGAAGGGCTTGGCGCGCCGCCCGCTGGCAGCGTGGATGGCCTGGGCAAACAGCTCCTTGCCGCTGCCGGTGGGGCCTTCCAGCAGCACGGTGGAGTCGGTGGGCGCTACCTGCCGGGCCAGTTCCTGGGCGCGGCGCAGCTCGGCCGAGGCCCCAATCATGTCCTCGAAGCGGTATTGCTGGTTCACGCGCCGCTCCAGCTCGGCCACGCGCTTGCGCAGGCGGGCCTTCTCGGCGGCGCGCTCCACTACCACCACCAGCTGCTGCTCGAAGTCGCCCTTGGTGAGGTAGTCGAAGGCGCCCTGCTTCATGGCCCGCACGCCGTCGGCAATAGTGCCGAAGGCGGTGAGCAGCACCACTTCGGCCTCGGGCGCGGCGGCCCGGAAGCGGGGCAGCAAATCGACGCCGTGGGCATCGGGCAGCTTCACGTCGGAGAGGATGAGCAGCACCTCGTCGGCGTGCCGGGCCAGCAGCTCGAAGCCGCGGGCTGCATCGGGCGCTTGCAGCACGGTGTAGCCTTCCAGCTCCAGCACCCGCGCCAGCAGCTGGCGCAAGCGCGCTTCGTCATCGATGAGGAGGAGGGTGCCGGTGGGCATGGGGTAGGATTGAAAAGTTACGGCAACAAAGAACGGGCAGCTTAGACGACTACTTTTGATAAGATTTTCCCAAACACCAAAACGATGAGTGAAGAAAAGCGCGTAGAATGTAGCACGCATGGCACACGATACCCAGCTTATATTTGCCAGCACCTGAATTTACATACCCGCGTCGGGTTTTATGAGCCATTCGCTTCTGACCCAAGCGTGACTTATTCCGATGATGAACTCAATGCTTGGTGCGACGCCTGCGATGAAGTATTGCTGCGGATAGGCGAATGGAATGACGAGTCAGAAGCTTTTGCAAAAATCAAGCTCGTTTGTGACGCGTGCTACTTCGATATGAAAGAGCTAAATTTGGGTTATAGAGCGGGTTAATGCAACCTGATTAGTTTCCTTGCTGTTATATCAGAAGTCATAATTTCCCAAAGCGTTAGACATTCTACGCCATGAAATTCATCACCAATACCGTTTCCAAGCCCGTTGCAGGCAAAGAAGCTGAAAAGCTGACTAAAGCCCTCAAAAAAGGTGGCCACGTGGCTAATAGCGCCGCGCAGCAAACAATTGAGCGCATTGCCAAGCGGCGCGCTCAGCAAGCGTAAACAGAATGCCGCCCGTTGCCCGCTTTGCCGAGGTCGATTTCTCGCTGCACGAAGTAAGCCGCCTGACCCCTGCTTTGGCGGCAACGCTGGGGCAGGGGTTTCGCTGTAAGCGGGGCGAGTTTGGCACGTTCTGGCGGCGCGGGCGCATTGTGCGGGAGGAACAGGCGCTTATCAGCCGGTGCTGGATTATTGAGAGTGAAGGGTATCTGGCGGGGTACATCACCCTGCTCACCGACAAGCTGGAGCTGGAACAGCCGCCGCTGGCCAGCGAAGGCGTGCAGTACCGCACCATGCCCGCTGTGAAAATTGGCCTGCTCGCGGCCGATGGCCGGGCCCGGGGTGCGGGCCGCCGCCTGGTAGAATGGGCTTTGGAATACGCTGCGGTGGAACTGGTGCCCAAGGTTGGCGTCCGCTTCATGACCGTAGATGCTTTCTACGACCTCGACCCCGACAGCGCTGGGGTGTATTACGATGCCAGTGGTTTCTATGCCCGCCTCGGCTTCAACTTCGTGAACCCCGACGAGCCGCTGCCCCCGCAGCAGTCGTATCGCACGATGTACTTCGATTTGAAGCCGCTAGTGGAGGCGCTGCAGGAAACCGCCGCCAGTTAACCCACCCGAATTTCCTCCTTAATCCCCTCCACAAACCGCACGAACTCCGGCTCGGCTTCCACGTGGGGGTGCCAGGCTAGGCCGAGGTCGGCGAGGTTGTACTGGTGGCGGGGGCTGATGGTGGCGCCGGGCAGCAGCTGGCCGCGGGCGTCGCGCTCGGGGCTCAGCAGCCAGAGGCAGTCGGCGAGGGCGGTGGTGGTCACGAGGTCGTGCGAGACGATGACGACGGTGTTGAGCTCGTCGGCGGTGGTGACTTCGACGATAATTTTCCGGAGCTCGTCAATCATGGCCACGTCGAGGCCGGAGAAGGGCTCGTCGAGCAGCAGGAAGTGCTCGGCGCAGAGCAGCTGCTGGGCGATGGCGGCGCGCTGCCGCTGCCCGCCCGAGAGCTGGGCGGGGTATTTGCGGCCGTGCGCGGCCAGGCCGAAGCGGTCGAGGTAGGCGGCGGCGTGCTGGCGGGCGGCCTCGGGGTGATGGCGGCACTGGGCGGCCAGCAGGAGGTTGTCGGCCAGGGTGCGGTGCTGGAAGAGCGGGTAGCGCTGCTGCACGAAGCCCACGGCGCCGGGCGTCACGGGCTGCTGGGTGTCGCCCACCCGCACCGTGCCACTGCCGGGCCGCAGCAGCCCCGCCATGATGCGGCACAGCACCGATTTGCCGATGCCCGAGCGACCGTAGACGCCGACGACCTGGCCCTGCTGCATATTGGGGCGGGTGACGTTTAAAACCTGAAGGTTGATATCGCGCAGAATTAGGTCGTTGTTGATGGAGTGGGAGATGTTTTCTAAAGTCAGAAGGGGTTGGTGGTAGGAGTGGGGAAGGGGTGTCATTGGGAGTTGGGAGTTGGGAGTTGGGAGTTGGGAGTTGGGAGTTGGGAGTTGGGAGTTGGGAGTTGGGAGTTGGGAG
>NZ_JAUQSY010000022.1 GCF_030580865.1 Hymenobacter aranciens
CACGCGGGCCAGCAGCTCGAGGCCGCCGAGCTCGGGCATCATGGCGTCGGAGGAAATCAAATCGACCGGCTCGCGGGCCAGCACCTGCAGGGCCACGCGGCCGTTCTCGGCCTCCAGCACCTCGTAGTGCGGCTGCAGAATCTGGCGCAGGTAAGCGCGCAGGTCGGCGTGGTCTTCCACCACCAGCACGCGCGGGCGCGGCCCGGCCGGGACAGGCGCGTCGATGATTTCGGCCTCGATGGCGGGCGCGGTGGGGGGTGGGGGGGGGGCGGGCAGGACCTGGAAGGTGAAGCTGAACGTGCTGCCCGTGCCCGGCCGGCTTTGCAGCGTGAGCTGCCCGCCCAGCAGCTCGGCCAGCTCACGGCTCAGGGCCAGCCCGATGCCCGTGCCGCCCTGGCCCTGCTGGGCGGGGCTTTGGTAAAAGCGCTCGAATACCCGCGCCTGCTCAGCGAGGGCAATGCCGGGGCCAGTGTCGGTTACCGTCAGCTGATACGCGTTGGGGCCGGCCGGCGCTACGGCCAGCGTTACCTGCCCGCCGCGGGGCGTAAACTTGAGCGCGTTGCTCAGCAGGTTAGTCACCACCTGCTCCACCTTGTCGGCGTCGAAGAGCAGCATCAGGTCGTCGGGCAGGGCCACGGTGCCGCGCAGGGCCACGCCGCGTTCCTGGGCCAGGCTCTCGAACAAGCTCAGCAGGTGGCGGAAGAACTCGGCCGCCTGCACGGTCATGGGGTGCACCACGAGCTTGCCGGCGTCGAGCTTCGAGAAGTCGAGCAAGCCGTTGACAAGGCCCTGCAGCCGGCGGCCGTTGCGCAGGGGCAGGGCCAGCCGTTCGCGCAGCTCGGCGGGCTGCCAGACCGGGGCTTCGGGCCGCAGCAGGTGCTCCAGCGGCCCCACGATGAGCGTGAGCGGGGTGCGCAGCTCGTGGCTCACGTTGGCAAAAAAGGCACTCTTGGCGCGGTCGAGCTCCGTAAGCTGCTCGGCCTGGGTAGCCAGCAGGGCCCGCTGCTCCTCCAGGCTGCGGTTGAGCTGGCGGGTGCGGCGCAACACCCAGGCCGCGCCGCCCAGCAGCAGCGCCAGCAGCCCGGCACCCGTGGCGGCCAGCCACTTCTGCTGTCGCTGCTGCCCGTTGCGCTCCTGCAGCTGGATAATCTGGGCTTCCTTGGCCTGGGTGCGGTAGCGCGTTTCTACGTCGGCCAGGGCGGCGTACTGCTGGGCGGCGCGGAGTGAGTCGGTGAGCTGGCTGAGTTGCTCGCGGGCCTGGTAGGCGGGCTGCCAGCGGCCCAGGGCGGCATAGGCCTGGGCTTGGAGTTGATACACCTCGCGCAGCTTGAGTCGGTTGCGGGCGGCGCGGAAGTGCTGCTGAGCCTGACGTAGCAGGGCCGCCGCCGCCGTGGGGTCGTCGGTCCGCAACAGGTAGTCAGCCAGCTCCAGGTGCAAACTGGCCCGTGCGGCCGGCGCTTCCAGCGAATCGGCATACGCCAGGGCCCGGCGCGTCCAGGCCGGGTCGAGGGGCTGGCCGGCGGCGTGGGCCTGCCAGCCGCGCAGGGCCTGCTCGTGGGCGCGCCAGCCGTAGTAGCTGAAGTTGAAGTACCGGCGAAGAGTGGGCGTTGGCAACTGCTGCTCCAGGCTGGTCAGGTCGGCAGCGGCGCGTTGCAGGGCCGCCGCGGCGGGGGCGGGCTGCCGGATGCGCAGATACATCTCGGCCCGGCGCAGCTCCAGCATTGCTACCGCGCCCGCCAGCCGCCAGGCAGCGGTATCGCGCTGGGCCTGGCGGGCCTCGGCGATGCCTTCGTTAAGTAGCGACAACAGCTCGGCCGTGCGTCCTTGCCGCAGCAGCAGCTGGTAGGCGTAGCCCAGCGTTTCGGCGAAGTTCAGCACGGCGGCGGGGCGGTCGGTGGCCCGCATTGCGCGGGCCGTGCGCCGGGCGGCCGCGTAGTAGGCCGCCGCCTGCGTGTCGTTGGCCTGCTCCTCGTAGGCTTCGCCCAGCAGGTTTTGCACCCAGAGCTCGCCGGCGGAGTGGTGGGCCAGCTGGTATGCGCGCAGGCCGCGCACGTAGGCCCGCACCGCGCCGGGGTAGTCGCCGCGTCGGCGCCGCGCCAGGCCGGTATTGGCGTAGGCGCCGCCCAGCGCCACTCCCACCTCCAGGCTGTCGCCAAACGCCAGCGGCTGGCTGCGGCGCGCGCCGGCCCGGTGCCCCGAGTGTTCGAGCAAGCGTATTTCGTGCTGGTGGTGCTGCAGCGCACTGTCGGCTTGCTGGCGCTCCCAATAGTAATTACTGAGCCGCCAGTGCAGCTCGGCGGCTTCCAAAGGGTAGCCGCTCGTGTGGCTGACTGCCGCAATAGCTCGTCGCAGGTAGGCTACGGCGCTGTCGGGCCGGCGCTGAGCGGCGCTATTCAACGCCAGCCGGGTCCAAACCACGAAGGCCAGCGGCTCGCTGGTCCACTGCTGGCGGACGGACCACAGGCGCTGCTGTTCCCGCACCAGGGCCGGGCGGGGGGTAGCTTGGGCCTCGGGCACGAAGGCTTTGCTGCTAAGCGCCGCAATCCAGCTGACGGACTCATCGACGGCTGGCGGGGGACCCAGCAGGGCCTGCACGCGGGCCCAACTGGCGCGGTGCTCCGGTCGGATGGCCTGCGCCTGCCCGGACCGGCCCCCTACGGCCAGCACCAGCAACAACAGCCACTGCCCGGCCCAGCGCACGATGCACTCCCCCCGCAAAGAAGTCCGTTCACCTGAAACCATATGCAAAAGGCCCCGGGGCCAGCTACAAAGTTCCACCGAAAACCGCAAACCACACGCAGGCAGTGGGCCTTGAGGCACTACGGTAGTGGCAAAACAGCCCCGGCCGGAGTGGCATAGGCCGGCGCGCCGCAAAAATAAAGACACGGACTATAAGTGGCTTAGCGTTGGGGTTTTCGCCGTGGCAGGGATAGAATAGCAATTGGCAGGGATTGAACAGCCGGGCGAATTAGCCGAACCCAGCTTTGCCGGACCGTTGCGCTGCTGCCGGCCCTGAGTGGGAGCAGTGACGAACGGGTGCTGCCCATGCTTCTCTCATCTTCATCTGCTACCACCACGGGCCGGCCCCTGCCGCTCGACCAGCCCCCGCCCGCCGGCTGGCCGCGCCCGAAAGTGGTGCGGCTGGCCCGCCTGCGGGCCTTGGCCGAACTGCTGCTGCCCAACTCTGCCCTGACGCCGGCCGACCTGGCTGCGGCAGTGCACCTCAGCGAGCGCAGTTTCTACCGCTACTTGCGCGAGCTCACCGGCCACACCCCCGCCGGCTTTGTGCGCGAGCTGCGTCTGCTGCGGGCGCGCCAGCTGCTGCAAGCCGGCGCGCCCGATACCGTGGCGGCGGTGGCCTACGCCGTGGGCTTCGTAAACGCGGCCCACTTCGGGCGGGCCTACACCCGGCGCTTCGGCTACCCGCCGGGGCGGGAACGGGACGCCGACGGGCCAGGCTAAGATGCAGCAGGCCAAAAAGGGCTGCATGCCCCATTAGCAGGCACAGAACGAAGGTTGGCAGCGAGACAACAGCCTCCCGCTGCAGAAGCTTTGCAGCGCCGCCCTACCGCAGGGGTGGGCAAGCACCCGTCGTTCTTCGGCCAGCCCCGATGTTTCCCGTAGCTTACCTGCAAAAGAGACTGGCCCTGGCCAGTCTCTTTTTTGGTGTCTGCCCCGCGCTGCAGCGTCAGGCCGCTGGCCGCGTCGCCGGACCTGTTTGTTGGGTGGCTGCGGGTGTACCTTTGGCCGCCCGCTGGTGAAATCTGGCCGGGGCGGCTCCGCCGCGTATGCTGTCCATGCGTTTTCTTGTTGTCTTTCTTGCGCAGTGGCTGCTGGCTTTAAGGCTGGCGGCGGCGGCGGTGGGGGCCACCCCGCCCGCCCCCTGGCAGGCCGACCCCGTGCTCAGCGCCTACGCCGTGCAACAGCTGGTGGCCGGCCCCGAGGGCTACCTGTGGGCCGCCACCGACGACGGCGTGCGCCGCTACGATGGCTACGCCGCCGTGCCTCTGGCTCAGCTGCTGGCCCCGGGCAGCGCCCCTGCCCCGCCGGGCTACGTGCAGCTGGCCTTCGACCGGGCGGGGCAGCTATGGATAAGCCACGAAACCGGTCTTTACCGCTTTGTGCCCGCCACTGGCCGGCTCACGCACCTGGCGCTGCCGGTGGCCCCGGCCGAGCGCCCGCTGGTAAGCACCCTCTGGCTGGATGCCCGCACCGGCCACCTCTGGGTGGGCTACGGCCACGGCCGGGTGCTGGTACTCGACCCCGCCCGGCCCCGGTTGTCCCCCGCACCGCCGCCCTCGCCTACGGGGGGGGCCAAGGTGCAGAATTTCGCGCCCACCTCCGGCGGCGACGTGTGGCTGACCGCCACCACCGAGGTGCTGGTGCTGAGCGGCCAGGGCCAGCCCCGCCGGCATTACCCCTTGCCCGACGAGTACGTGGTGCCCGTGCCCGGCACGCGCCCCTTGCAGTTGGTGAGCCCCGAGGCCCTGTTTGGGCTGGACCCGGCCACCGGCCGCCTGCGCGAGCTGCTGCGCTGGCTGCCCCGCCCCGCCGGCTACAATGCCCGGTTTGCGCCCAGCCCCGACGCGGCGGGCCGGCCCAGCGCCTGGCTTAGCCAGGGGCAGGAGGTGGCGCTGCACTGGCGGCCGGGCGCGGCGCGGCCCCAGGTAACGCTCCGGGCGGTAGTGGGTGCCCCCGGCGAGCCGGCCCCGCCGCGCCCCGACCGCGACTACCACTTATTGCGCGACCGGACGGGGCTGCGCTGGGCCCTCAGCCCGGCCTTCCGGAGCTGCTACCGCGAGGGGGCGCGGCCCGTGGTGCAGGCCGTGGCCGTGGTGCCCGCCCTAGCCAATCCCAGCGTGCGCAGCCTGGTACGCCTGCCCGATGGCCGCCTGCTGGTGAGTACCTACGGCGGCACCCTGACCCAGGCCGCCGACAGCCCCCTGGCCCCCCTGCGCCCCCTGGCCCTGCGCGCCGTGGGCCCAGGGGCCGAAAAGAGCCTCAGCCTTATCTGCTACCAGCTGCTGGTAAGCCGGGCGGGCCGGGTGCTCTACGCCACTGAGGGCGGCAGCTTTGGGGAGATAGACCCGCGCCGGAATACCTACCGGGCCTTTGCCCCCGCGGCGGGCAGCCCCGGCGGCTCGCAGGTGCGCGGGCGCTGCCTGCTGCAGGACCGCACCGGGCAACTGTGGGCCGGTGCCCAGAACGGCCTATATCAGCTTGATGAGGTGGCCGGCACCCTACGCCGCTACCGCAGCGCCGACCCCGCCTGGCCCCTGAACCAGTGCGATGTGCGCCACCTGGCCCAGGACGCGGCCGGCACCCTGTGGCTGGCCACCGACCACGGCCTCTACGCCTTCGACCCCGTTCCAGGCCTTCTGCGCCATTACGGCCCCGACGAGGCTGCGCCCGCCCGCCGCCTGCCCACGGCCAACATTACCTGCGTATTGGCCTCCGAGCCCGCCGGCCGCGTGTGGGCCGGCACCCGCGACGCCGGCCTGCTGGCCGTGGATGCCCACCGGGGCGTGGCGCGCCGCCTCACTACCACGCAAGGCCTGCCCGATGCGCCCATTGCCACCCTACTGCCCGGCCCTGGCGGGGCCATCTGGGCGGGCACTTATAAAGGACTGGTGCGCTACGTGCCCGCCACCAACCAGCTCAGCGTAGTTGGCCGGGGCGAAGGCCTGGCCGAGCCCGAGCTCAACCAGCAGGCGGCCCTGCGCGACCGTGATGGCAGCCTGCTCTTCGGCGGCGTGGGGGGGCTGTACCGGGTGCTCACGCCGGCCCCGGCCGCGCCGGGGCCGGCGCCCCGGCTGCTGTTTACGGCCCTCACCCAGGGCGATACCCTGGCCCGCTGGCTGCCCGCCGGGGCCGCGCCCGCCGGGGGGCTGCGCCTACCCCACGCCGGGGCCGAGGCCGGCCTCGACCTGGCCCTGACCGACCGGCGCAGCCCCGGGCAGGCCCGCTTCTACTACCGCCTGTGGCCGACCGGGGCCGCTGCGGCCCACTCGCCCGCCACCCAGCCCACCGGCCACCGCCTGCGCCTGCGGGCCCTGCCGGCCGGCACCTACACCCTGGAGGTGTGGGGCCAGACGGCCGACGGCCGTCGCAGCCCCGCCCGCCGCCTGGCCGTGGTGGTGGCCCGGCCCTGGTGGCAGCACCCGGCGGCACTCCTCGGGGCGGCGCTGCTGCTGCTGGGGGCGGGGGCGCTGGTGCAGCAGCTGCGCACCCGCCGCGCCCTGCGCGAGGCCCGCCTGCGCACCCGCATCGCGGCCGACCTGCACGACGAGGTGGGCGCCCTGCTAACGCGGGTAAGTATGCGGGCCGAGCTACTGCACGAGGCCGCCCCCGCCGCCACCCCCGGCGTGGATGCCCTGCTGGCCGACAGCCGCACGGCCCTGGCCACCATGCGCGACGTGGTGTGGAGCATCGACGCCGGGGCCGACACCGTGGGCGCCCTGCTTGACCGCCTACGCGACCACCTGGAACACGCCGCCGAGCCCGCCGGCCTGCGCACCACCCTGGCTGTGGCCGGCCTGCCCGATGCCCTGCCCCTGCCGCCGCAGCTGCGCCAGCACCTCTACCTGCTGGCCAAGGAAGCCATCACCAACGCCGTGCGCCACGCCCACGAGGCCACCGAGCTGCGCGTGGCTCTGCGCCGCGAGGGTCGCCGCCTCACCCTCACCGTTACCGACGACGGCCAGCCCGGCCGCGTGGGCACCGGCGGCCTGGGCCTGCGCAGCATGCAGCAGCGCGCCGCTGCCGTGGGCGGCGTGCTCACGGCGGGGCCCACCGGCCACGGGTGGGAGGTGCGGTTGGTGGTGGGGTAGAGTTGCATGCGCACGTCGCTGCTGGCGCGCGTCTCCGACGCGTGCCGACTGGACTGGCGTCTCCAGACGCCCCGTTCGCGCCGCCCGGGCCGGTCGTTCTGGCGGCGCGTCTGGAGACGCGAACCCAGTCGGCAGCGCGTCGGAGACGCGCGCCAGCGGCGGCTGGGGGCAGGACCTGCCTTTACCGCACCCGGCTCAGCAGCTCGCTGCGGCTGTTTACCTGCAGCTTGCGGTAGACGCTCTTGACGTGGCTGTGGATGGTGGACAGGCCCACGCCCAGCCGGGCGGCTACGAGCTTCTCGCTGAGGCCCTCCACGAGGCCCTGCACCACGTCGCGCTCGCGCTCGGTGAGCAGGGCGGGCTGCGTGACGGGGCTGGGCTTGAAGTGGCCGAGCACCTTGCGGGCCACGGTGCGGCTCATGGGGGCGCCGCCCTGGGCCACGTCGAGCAGGCCGGCCTTGAGCTGGGGCAGGGGCGTGCTCTTGAGCAGGTAGCCGCTGGCCCCCCGGCGCAGGGCCTCGAAGATATTGTCGGTGTCCTCGAACACGGTTTGCATCACCACCTCGGCCTCGGGGGCGAGCTGGCGCAGGCGGGGCAGGGCCTCGATGCCGCTGAGGCCGGGTAGGTGAATGTCGAGCAGGATGAGCTGGGGCGGGAGCACGGCGTCGGGCAGCCAGGCCAGCAGGGCCTCGGCCGAGTCGGCCACGCACACGCAGTCGAACTCGGGCTGGCGGCAGAGGTAGCCGTGCAGCAGCTCGCGCACGGTGGGGTCGTCTTCGACGAGGGCGAGGCGGTAGGGGGGATTCACGGGGCAAAGGTCGGGCGCGGGCGGCGGGCCGGGCCAGGGGCCGGCCTCCCCTAAACAGGGGAGGGGCCATCTCCCCTGTTTAGGGGAGGCCGGCGGGTTGTGGGGCGGGGCGGGCGGTTGTCTCTTTGTGGGGTCGTTCGGCGCTGGGCCGGGCGGCTTGCTCTTCCCTGCTGTATGCTGACTGTTACTCGTTTTCTGCGGCGGCGCTGGCCGCTGCTGGCTGCCCTGCTGCTGGCCGCCCCGGCCGCCTGGGCCCAAACCACGCCCGGCGTGGGCATTGGCACCACCACGCCCGACCCCGCCGCCGCCCTCGACATCACGGCCGCCGGCAAGGGCCTGCTCATTCCGCGCCTCGACTCGGCCACCCGCGCCCAGATTCCCAGCCCCCCGGCGGGCCTGCTGGTGTACCAGACCACCGGGCGCACCGGCTTTTGGTACTACACCGGCGCGGCCTGGGCCTTCATCCCCGACAAGCTGCGCAGCGGCGACAACCTGGGCAACCACACCGCCACCCAGAACCTGAATATGCAGAACAACGCCCTGGTGGGCACCAGCACCATCCTGCCCAACGGCGTGGTGGGCCTGGGCGTGCGGGCCGACGGCGGCCTCAACATCGGGCAGAACACGACGGGCCAAAGCATCTACCTGGGCTACGAGGCCGGGGCTGCCAACACCACCGGCGGCGGCAACGTTTTTCTGGGGCTGCGCAGCGGCCGCAACAATACCACGGGCCGCTCCAACGTATTTACGGGCACCAACAGTGGCCTTAAGAACACCACCGGCGACGGCAACGTGTTCACGGGTGATAGCAGCGGCTCCAGCAATACGACGGGCGACAACAACACCTTCACGGGCACCAACAGCGGCCTTGGCAACACCACGGGCAGCTTCAACGTGTTTAGCGGCAACCTGAGCGGCTCCAGCAACACGACGGGCAGCCTGAACACGTTTACGGGCACCAGCAGCGGCCAGTTCAACACGACGGGCGGCAACAACGTGTTCAGCGGCTACCAGAGCGGCTTCAATAACACGGCGGGCGGCAACAATACCTTTAGCGGCACCAACAGCGGCTACTTCAACTCGAAGGGCAGCAACAACGTATTCAGCGGCTTCGATAGCGGCAACCAGAACACGACGGGTCGCAGCAACACGTTCACGGGCACCAGCAGCGGGCGGGCCAACACGGTGGGCACCTACAACACGTTTGCCGGCGACAGCAGCGGCTATAACAATACCACCGGCAGCTACAACACGTTTGCCGGGGCGCTAAGTGGGCTGAGCAACACGGGGGGCGGCGAAAACGTGTTCAGCGGCTACCAAAGCGGCCAAGCCAACACGACGGGTGGCGGCAACGTGTTCAGCGGTTCCCGAAGCGGCTTGGCCAACACGACGGGCAACGGTAACGTGTTCAGCGGCTACCAAAGCGGCTCCAGCAATACGACGGGCAGCTTAAACGTGTTCAGCGGCTACCAAAGCGGCCAAGCCAACACGACGGGTAGCGGCAACGCGTTTAGTGGCTACCAAAGTGGCCAGGCCAACACGACAGGCGGCGAAAACGTGTTCAGCGGCTACAACAGCGGCCGGGCCACCACGACGGGCAGCAATAACGTGTTCAGCGGTTCCCGAAGCGGCCAAGCCAACACGACGGGCAACAGTAACGTATTCAGCGGCTATCAAAGCGGCCACAGCAACACGACGGGCAACGATAACGTGTTCAGCGGGCCCAATAGCGGCTATACCAACACGACGGGTAGCGGCAACGTGTCCAGCGGCACCAACAGCGGCATAAACAACACGACGGGTAACTATAACACGTTCGTGGGCACCAGCGCGGGCACCCAAAACACGACGGGCACGGGCAACGTGGCCCTGGGCACCAACGCCGGCCAGGCCAACGCCACGGGCAGCAACAACCTGGCCCTGGGCACCAGCGCCGGCCCCGCCGTGGACGGCCTCACCAACACCGTGGCCCTGGGCTACAACGTGAAGCCCACCCAGAGCAACACCATCATCCTGGGCAACGGGGCCAGCGTGGGCATCGGCACCACTGCCCCCACGGCCCTGCTCGACGTGGCCGGCAGCGCCCGCCTGCGCGGCCTGAGCACGGCGGGCGTGGTGACGACCGACGCCCAGGGCAACCTGAGCAGCACCGCCACCGTGCCCGGCGACAACCTGGGCAACGGCGTGGCCACGACGACCGTGAACCTGCAAGGAAACGCGCTGACTGGCACCGGCGCCGACCTGGGCAGCACCGTGGGCCTGGGCGTGCGGACCGACGGCGGCCTCAACCTGGGCCAGAACACCACCGGCAACAACGTGTATCTGGGCTACCAGGCGGGGCAGGCCACCACGGGCACCAGCAATACCTTCGGCGGCTACCAAGCCGGGCAAACCACCACGACGGGCGCTTACAACACCTTTCTGGGCTATAGAGCCGGGCAGGCGAACACCAGTGGAGAGATTAACACCTTTCTGGGGGAGAACAGCGGTCTGAACAACACGACCGGCGCTCGTAATGCCTTCGTGGGCAACAATAGCGGGCGCAGCAACACGACGGGCAGCGACAACGTATTCAGCGGCAACCAGAGCGGCTATAACAACACCACGGGTGCTCGAAACATATTCAGCGGTGCTCAAAGCGGCTATGGTAACACCACGGGGAACAACAACATATTTAACGGCCACGAGAGCGGCTATTACAACTACTCAGGTAACAACAATGTATTTAGCGGCTACCAGAGCGGTTACGATAACGGCACGGGCAGCAACAACGTGGCGCTGGGCTACAAAGCTGGCCCCCAGGTGGACGGGCTGACTAACACTGTGGCCCTGGGCCACAACGTGAGGACCACCCAGAGCAACACCGTCATCCTCGGCAGCGGAGCCAACGTGGGCATCGGCACCACCACCCCCGCCCAGAAGCTCGACGTGGTAGGCACCGTGCGGGCCAGCGGCACGGTGATGCAGCAGAGCTTCGACAGCGGCTCCATCACCGTGGCAGCCAACGGCGGCAGCAGCTACGTCTGGACTCACAGCCTGGGCTACCGCCCCTTCATCATCGGCTCGCTCGACCAGAGCAGCGGCACCTTTGCCGATTACGTGAGCTGGGCCTACACCAGCAACAGCACCACCACCACCTTCTACTTCACCAACCGCGGCGGTAGCGACGCCACCTTCGTGCTGCGCTGGATTCGGGTGAACTAGGGCGGGCCGGCAAGCGCCTGCTGCCATGCTTGCTGGCGCTTACCTACCAAAGAGACTGGCCCCGGCCAGTCTCTTTTTTGTGCCCATCCCGGTTCGGCCTGTCACCTTTGGGCTGGGGGCACGTAGCAGGGCGGGGTCATCATTCCGGCCTCCCGGCTATGTTTGCTACGTATGTTGTGCTGCCTGCGTGGGTGGCCTGGCCCTGCGGGGTGGCGTTTATCCTGGGTATCTATGGGCTGGGGCGCGCCATTGGCTGGGCCCAGCGGCTCTACGACCCCCCGGCCAATGCCTTCAAGCTGCCGGCGGCTCAGGAGGTGTTTCCGTTCACGCTCACAGCGGCCGGGGCCTACGAGGTGGCCCTCACCCGGCCCGGGCAGTGGGGGCGGCCGTTCACGATGCCCCCGGCGGTGCTGGAGGTGCGCCGCCTGCCCGACGGACCCGTGCAGCGGCTGGAGCCCAGCTTCTGGAACTGGGGCCGGCGCGCCAACATGGACGGCGACACCTCCCAGCGCATTGCCGACTTCGGGGCCGACCAGCCCGGCGACTACGAGCTGCGCAACCTGACGCCCACCCAGTTTCACCGCGGCGACCTGCTGCGCATCCAACCCTCCACGGCTGGCAAATCCCTGCCCCTGACCCTGCTGTTCCTGGTATCGGGCCTGGCCACCATCGGCGGCTTCGTGGTGGGGCTGATTGCCGGGCTGGGTGGCAGGCACTAAGGGCACGCGGTGGCCCCGCCGTGGCGGCGCGGCCCCGCCCCATAAGTGGCCGGGGCCCTGGTTGCAAGCCACCTAAAATCCGCCTATATTTGGCCGCGCTCCGCTGGCCAGTGGCCCGGGCTGGCTGGGTCATGCCCAGGCCACGGGGCGTAGTAGAATGGATGAAGAAAATAAAGTAGCCGTACGACTTGTTACCACCGACCCTGCCCTAGCCGACCTCCTGACCCCCACGCTGTGTGCCCTGGGCTACGCCCTGCCGCCACCCGCCGCCATGCTGGCCGGGCTGGCGTGGCCGGCGCCGGCCCCGCTGCTGCTTCTGCTCGACCTCGACGGCCTGCCCCCGACCGAGCCCCCGGCCCTGGCTGCCCTGCTGGCGGGGCCCGACCTGGTGCAGGCCCTGCTGCTTACCAGCACGCCCAGCCCCCCGCTGCTGGGACTGGCGCTGCCGGTGGCGCGGCTGCAGTGGCTGGCCAAGCCGGTGCAGGGCCTGGCGCTGGCCAATGCCTTAGCCGCGGCGCAGCTGGCCCTGGACCTGCGCCAGCAGGCCAGTCAACGGCGCCGCTGGCTGAAATACCTGACCGTGACCATCGGCCCCAGCCAGCAGCGCCTGCACCTGAGCCGGGTGCTCTACCTCGAAACCGACGATAAGTACGTGACGGCCGTGACCGCTACCGGCCGCTACGTGCTGCGCCGCTCCCTCAAGATGCTGCTGCTCCGGCTGCGCCCCGACCGCTTCGTGCGCATTCACCACAGCTACGCCATCAACCTGAAGTACCTGCGCGCGCTACCTACCGATGCCCTGAACGTGCAGCTGCTGACGCACACACTGCCCGTGGGCCGCCACTACCGCGAGGCCCTGCGCCGCCAGTTCCACAAGCGCTAGCCCCGCCCCCGGCCGCCGGCCCGCCGGTAGCTGGCACCCCGGTGGCGGTCGCCTACGCACATGGTACGGTCGTTTACGCCATTGGGCTTGACAAGGGCGCTGGCGGCTTGCTTCTTGGGGCACCAAGGCGCTACCCTGGCGCCGGCTCTGGCTTATGTATCCGGTTTGTTTGTCTTCCGTTGGCGATTGGGCGTTGCCCCAGGTGGTGTGCGCAAAAGGAGAACGGCTGACGAGGTTCGCCGAATGGCTAACGCCGGCAGCCGTACGGGTGGCACCGTCCACCGTGCGGGTAACACCGTCCGCCGTACGGGTGGCGCCGGCAGCCGTTCGGGTAACGCCGGCAGCCGTACGGGTAACGCTGGCAGCCGATAGGGGAGGAGCCTCCGCCGCACGGGTGGCGCTGTCACCCGCACGGATAGCGCTGTCACCCGAACGGGTAGCGCCGTCCGCCGTACGGGTAGCGCCGTCCGCCGAACGGGTAACAGCCTCACCCGCACGGCTGCCGACATCTGCCGAGCCAGCGGCGCCACTGCGGCCTCGGGTAGCGGCCTACCGCTACCGCCGAAGGCGGGCCCTGCATCCGGCCTTTCTTACTCCCTTTTTCTGACAGTTATGCCCATGAAACGAGTTCTTAAAGTTCTGACCGATTACAGCTACCTGCGGGTGGCCCAGTACAGCGGCTTTGCCCACGGCGTGACCAGTGCGCTGGGCGCCAGCGCCTACTTTCCCACCGGCAAAGCGCTGGCCCAGCCCGTGCTCGAAGCCGTACAGGCCCTCGATGCCTTCACCGAGGCCAACCCTTTGTCGAATACCCAGCTCACGGCCGAGCTGCAGGTATTGCGCGCCACCTTGCTCAAGGCCCTGAGCGATGCCGCCGGCGAGGTAAACCGCCTGCAGGCCGGCAACGAGGCCGCCCTGCGCAGCACGGGCTTCGTGCTGGCTACAGAGCCCAAAAAGCGGCAGCCGCCCCTGGCCCCCACCAGGTGCGAGATTGTGGACGGCCCCAGCAGTGGCACCGTGTGCATCCAGATTAAGCGCCCCCTGGATACCGACAACGTGAAGTGGTACTACACCACCGACCCCACCCTGCCCCTGGAGCAGTGGACCTACGTGCTCAAGCTCACCGACGAGCTCACCATCACGGGGCTGGTGCCCGGCACCAGGCTCTACGCCAAAGTAGCCGCCATCAACAGCGCCTCGGAGCTCGACAACCTGGCCTTTGCCGAGGCCACGCCGCGTTTCGTGCAGTAGCCCGGCTGCTGCCGGGTGCCAGGCCGTCGGCCCCTCTGGGGGTCGGCGGCTTTTTTGTGCCCCGGTGGGGGCAGGGCGGGCGGCTGCTCCTGGCGCCCGCCGGTGGGCACCGCCCTACGGCGCCGACCCCGAAAAGTTATAGGAATCGGCCGAAAGTGCCAGAAAAGGCGGGCTTTTTTTTCGCCCTGGCGGAGAAACAACGAAGATTGGCAGGCAGAGAACAGCCGCCCGTTTGGAGGTGCCGGAACTTTGTAGCGTCGAAAAAGCGCCCCGGCCGCTCAGCATTGGTCCGGGGCGTTGATGCGCCTGCCCCGGATGGTCCGGGGCAGGCAAGAATACCCTTCCTCCTATCCCTGTTGTATGCTACAACCCTACTATTCCTCCCGGCTGCCCCGGTCCTCGCGGGGAAAATTGCCCGTCAGCCGTTGCCGGGCGCTGGCTCGTTTTGTGCTGCTGCTGGCCCTACTAGGGGCCACGCTGCCCGCCGCCCAGGCCAAGGTATTTTACGTGGATGCCGCCCAGCCCGGCAACGAGGGCGATGGCCGCAGCTGGAGCACCGCCAAAAAAGACCTGCAGGAAGCCCTTAACCTGGCCACCACCGTCGGCGACGAGGTGTGGGTGAAGGCCGGCACCTACCTGCCCACGGCCGTGCCGCCCCTGGCCGCCACCAACACCACGGCCACCACCGTGCAGGACCGCACGTTCTACCTGCTGGGGGCCAACATCAAGCTCTACGGCGGCTTTGCGGGCACCGAAACGGCGGCCAGCCAGCGCAACCCGGTGGCCAACCCCACCACCCTGAGCGGCGACCTGGACGGCAGCGCCGGCACGGCCGACGCCTACCACGTGCTGGTAACCATCAACCGCACCAGCGCCTGCGTACTCGACGGCTTCGTGGTGCGGGGCGGGCGGGCCACCGGCACCGGCAGCATCATGGTGCAAACCAACGCCGGAGCGGCAGTAGGGATTAACCGCATCAATGGCGGCGGCCTGCTCAACAACAACAGCAACCTCACGGTGAGCAACTGCACCTTCAGCGCCAACAGAGCCACCAACGGCGGCGGCATCAATAACTACCTCAACAGCCCCACCATCAGCGGCTGCACCTTCAGCGATAACAGCGCCACCAACGGCGGCGGTATCAATGATGACAACAGCAACCCCACGATAAGCAATTGCACCTTCAGCGCCAACAGCGCCACCAATGGCGGCGGCATCAGTAACTACAACACCAGCAGCCCGGTGGTGAGCGGCTGCACCTTCAGCGCCAACAGCGCCACCAGCGGCGGCGGCATGCTCAACAACGGCAGCAGCCCCACGGTGAGTGGCTGCACCTTCGGCGGCAACAGCGCCAGCAGCGGCGGCGCCATGTACAATTTAAACAGCAGCCCCGTGGTGAGCAGCAGTGCGTTCAGCAGCAACAGCGCGGCCATCCACGGCGGGGGCCTGTACAACACCACCGGCAGCCCGGAGCTGAGCAACTGCGTGTTTCATGGCAACAGCGCCGGCGCCAACGGCGGCGCCCTGCACAACAACGCCACCGGCAGCCCCGTGGTGAGCAGCTGCACCTTCTATGGCAACACGGCCACCGGGGGCAGCAGCATCGGCGGTGGCTTGTATTACGTGGGCAATGCAGGCGGCTCTCTCACCAACTGCATTCTGCACCTGAACACCACCCCCAGCAATGGCGGCGACGCCAACCGCGAGGAAATCTACAAGGCCGGCACCGGCGCCGGGCTCAGCGTGAGCTACTGCCTCGTGCGCGACGCGGCGGGCGTGGCGCCCAACCTCGGCGTGACCAATGCCTCGCTCAGCAACTGCTTTCGTACTATCCCAGCCCTGGCCGACCCTACCGACCCCGACGGCCCCGACAACCAGTGGCGCACCGCCGACGACGGCCTGCGCCCCACCTGCACCAGCTTCGTGAATGACAAAGGCACCGGCAGCACCCCGGCCACCGACATTCTGGGCAACCCCCGCAAGGGCCCCATGGACCTGGGCGCCTACGAGGCCACCGGCGGCACCAGCGCCTCCACCAGCCTGCCCACCGACTATACCTCGGTAAACATTGCCCAGACCGCTGCCGCGCTGCGCTACACCGACTGCCAGAACGAGCTGCTGCAGCTCAACGCCGCCAGCCCTTACACCCTGCTGGGCAGCACCACCGTCGCGGTGCGGGTGCTGGCCACCGCCGCCACCTTCTACGGCCGGCCCTACGTGCGCCGCTACTACGACATCAGCCCGCTCACCAACCCCAGCACCGCCACCGCCGAGGTGACGCTGTACTTCAGCCAGGCCGACTTTGCCGACTACAACGCCGTGCGGGGCAGCCGCCCCGCCCTGCCGCTCTCGGCCGCCGACCCCGAAGGCTATGCCGCCAACCTGCGCATCAGCCAGCACCACGGCGCCAGCGCCAGTGGCGCGCCCGGCAGCTACTCCGGCTGGGCCGGCACCGGCCCGGCTATCGTGCTCATCACCCCCACGGCCGTAAGCTACAACGCCACTGCCGCCCGCTGGGAGGCGCGCTTCCCGGTCACGGGCTTCTCGGGCTTTTTTGCCCACACCAGCGAGACGCCGCTGCCCGTGGTGCTGACGGCTTTCACCGCCCGGGCCGTGAAGGCTGGCGCCGAGCTGACCTGGCACACCGCCAGCGAGCAGAACAGCGCCCGCTTCGACATCGAGCGCAGCCGCGATGGGCAGCACTTCGAGAAAATAGGGGAGGAGCAGGCCCGGGGCAATAGTGCCCACCTCACCATCTACAGCTTGCTGGATAAGCAATTGCCCGCTGGTACTATCTATTACCGCCTGCGGCAGGTGGACCGCGACGGCAGCGCCAGCTACTCGCCCGTGCGCACCCTGACGGCTACGACGCCGCCCGCCGCCCCCACGGGCACCCTGCTGGTGCTGCCCACCGTGGCCGCCCCCGGCCAGCCCCAGCACTACGCCTACACCGGCCCGGCCCTGCCCGCCGATGCGACGCTGGAAATACTCGACGCCACCGGCCGCTGCCGGGGGCGGCAGGCGGTGGGCCCGGCGAACAGGGGCCTGCTGGCCCCGGCCGGACTGGTCCCCGGCTGGTACTGGTTGCGCCTGCGCGATGCGGCCAGCGTGCGCCCCGTGCGCTTCTACCAGCCCTAAGGTCCTCTGGTTGTAGTGCCTGGCTTTCGGGCCGGCGGCGCGGGCTCTGCCGGAGTTCGCGCCGCCCCCTACTCCCCGCCTGCCACCGGGCCGGGTGGGCGGCTACTGCCCCGGCAACTGGCATTGTCTGAAATCAGCTCATTTAATACCCTTTCTCTTTTTAAAAGTATGTCAACAAATTACCCTTTATTACGCCGGAAGCTAGCGGTGCTGGGCGGGCTGCTGCCCCTGCTGTGGCTGGCTGCGCTGGCGCCGGCCGCCGGCCAAAGCTTCAGCACCGCCCTCACCAGTTACGCGGCCGGCCCCAACCCGCTGACTGTCGCGCTGGTCGACGTGAACGCCGACGGCTGGCCGGACCTGCTGACCAGCAACGGCGGCGGCCAAAACTACGTGACCCTGCGCCTGGGCACCGGCGTGGGCACTTTTGCCACCACCTACAGCACCATTCCCACCGACAACGGCCCCACCACGCTGGTGGTGCAAGACATCAACGCCGACGGCCGGCCCGACCTGATTACGGGCCAGGGCCCCGGGGCCTCGGTGAGCGTGCTACTGGCCGACCCCGCCACCCCCGGCAGCTTCCTGGCCCGCACCACGTACGCCACTGGTAGTAGTAACCAGGACGTGGAGCTGGTAGATGTGAATGCCGACGGTCGGCTGGACCTGCTGGCCGGCAACGATGCCGGCGTGCGGGTGCGCCTGGGCGACGTGAACGGCGCGCCCGGCACCTTTCTCGCCACCTTCACCGACTACGCCGGCACTGCCACGAGCCTGGAAGTGGTAGACCTGAACGGCGATGGTCGCCTCGACCTGGTGACGGCCGACGCTGCGAACGCCGTCGTGCGGGTGCGCCTGGCCAGCGGCGCGGCCGGCAGCTTTGCCGGCACCGTGGCCAGCTACGCCACCAGCACCCTGCCCCGCCGCCTGGCGGTGGTGGACGTGAACGGCGACGGCCGCCTCGACTTTGTGACGGCCGGCCAGAACAGCGGCCTGAGCGTGGTGCTGGCCGATGCGGCAGGCTCTTACCTGCCGTTTGCCCTGTATGGCACCGGCGGCAGCCCGGTGGGCCTGGCCGTGACGGACGTGAACGGCGACGGCCGCCCCGACCTGCTGACTTCCTACAGCAACACCAGCCAGGTGGGCGTGCGCCTGGCCGCCTACGCGCCGGGGAGCTTCTCCACCGTCCGCAAAGACTACTTCACGGGCCACAACGCCCAGCAGCTGCTGGTGGCCGACGTGAATGCCGACGGCCTGCCGGACCTGCTGACCGCCAACTACGACGGCAGCAATGTGGGCATCCGCCTGGGCGCGCCCAACGCGGCCCCCACCGCCCTGACCCTGAGCAACAGCAGCGTGGCCGAAAACGGGGCGGCCAACGCCACGGTGGGTACCTTCACCACCACCGACCCCAATAACAGTGCCCCCTATACCTACTGGCTGGAAAGCGGCCCCGGCAGCACCGATAACGCCAGCTTCACCATCTCCGGCAACACCCTGCGCCTGACGGCCCCGGCCGACTACGAAACCAAGAGCAGCTACGCCATCCGGGTGCGCACCACCGACGACGGGGGGGCGAGCCTCGTGCAGACCTTCACCGTGGCCGTGACGAACGTGGCCGAAGTGCCGACGCTCACCGCCCTCAGCCCCACCAGCGGGCCGGTGGGCACCAGTGTCACTATCACCGGTACCGACCTGGCCAACCCGACCGGCCTTACCCTGAACGGCGTGGCCGTGCCGCTGGCCAGCATCACGGCCAACACCGGCACCAGCCTCACCTTCACCGTGCCGGCGGGTGCCACCAGCGGCCCCCTCGTCGTGACCACGTCCAGCGGCCCCAGCAATGGAGTGACTTTTACGGTAACAGCCTTTACCATCACCGGCATTGCGCCCACGAGTGGGCCGATGGGCACCCCGGTTACCATCACCGGCACAAACTTCACGAACGTAACGGGGGTGAGCTTCAACGCCGGCGCCGCTACCACCTACACCGTGAACTCGGACACCCAGATTACGGCTACTGTACCCCCGGGGGCCACCTCGGGCCCGGTAACGGTGACTACCGCCGCCGGCACGGTCAGCAGCAGCACGGCCTTTGTCGTGACGCCGCAGCTGAGCAGCCTGAGCCTGAGCGCCGGCGCCCTGAGCCCGGCCTTTGCCCCCGGCACCACCAGCTACTCGCTCACCGTGCCCGGCACCGTGACCAGCACCACCGTAACGCCCACCAACGCCCAGACCAGCGGCGGCGCCATCACCGTCAATGGCATCACTGTAGCCAGCGGCAGCGCCTCGGGCGCCATCGCCCTCAACCCCGGCAGCAACACGATTACCGTAATAGTGAATCCGGACGCAGGCGGGGCACCGGCCCTGACCTACACCGTGACCGTAACGCGCACGCCCTGCGCCGTGACGGCCCTGGCCCGCAACGTAAACGTGACCCTGGATGCCAGTGGCACCGCCACCGTGGCGGCCAGTGCCGTGAACAACGGCAGTAGCAGCACCTGCGGCCCGGTGAGCCTGAGCCTGGATAAAACCAGCTTCACCTGCGCCAACGTGGGTGCCAACACCGTGACCCTGACCGTGACCGACGGGCAGGGCGGCAGCAACACGGCCACGGCCACCGTGACCGTGGCCGACAACATGGCCCCCACCACCCTGGCCCAAGACGTAACCCTGACGCTGGACGCCACCGGCACAGCCACGCTGGCCGTCAGTGCTGTGGACAACGGCAGCCGCGATAACTGCGGCATTACCACGCGCAGCATCTCGCGCACGAGCTTTAGCTGTGCCGACGTGAACCCGGCAACGCAGCCGGCCTTGCGCCGGGGCAATATTCAGTTCGTCAGCGCCAACAAGCAATACGTACTGAGTAACGCGACCATTAACGCCAACACCACGGGCACACTCGAAACGTGGGTGAAGACCACGACGACGAACGCCCGCTTTGGCGGCCTCATGAACAGCAGCACCAATGCCGCCGACGGCGGCAGCGGCAACTACCTGGCCTTGTACTGGGAAACCGGGGGCCGGGTGGCCGTTGAGGGCATGTGGAACGTGGTGCAGACCGGGGCCCTGGTGACCGACGGGCAGTGGCACCACGTGGCGGCCGTGGCCGACGGCAGCACCTGCAAGCTTTACATCGACGGCGTGCTCAATGCCACGGGTACAGTCAATGCCGGCCAGTCGCTGACCCGCCGCATCATGCTTGGGTCTGAGCGCTCGCGCTTGGCCAACTACGCCAATCCTACCATGGAGCTCGACAACAGCCGGGTGTGGAGCGTGGCCCGCACGGCGGCCCAGATTCTGGACGGCAAGGATAACGAAGTGCCCACCAATACGGTGGGCCTGCAGCTGGCCTACGCCTTCAACGAAAGCACGGGCAGCACCACCGTGCGCGACGGGTCGGGCAACAATAATACAGCTACGCTTAACGGCACCTCGCTGCCCACCTTCACGACGGCTGGCGGGGCCCTGCTCGTGCCCCCGGGCCAGCCCGTAACCCTGACCGTGGCCGACGCCACTGGTAATTCCGGAACCGCCACTACCTACGTGAAGGTGGTTGATAACACCGCGCCGACATTCATAACCTGCGGCACGGGCACCAGCGCTGACCCCTTCGTTAACCTGAACTGCGTGAGCGGCGTGGCCACGGGCACGTATTGGTTCCGCATCGGGGGCCAGACGTTCCAGGGCTACGTGGACGGCACGACCGACGGCGGGGGCTGGGTGGAAATCCTGAACTACCTGCACCAGGGCGGCACCAACCCGGCCCTGAACGCCCGCACCAGCAGCCTGCCGGTGCAGACCAGCGCTGCGCTCGGGGCAGACGAAAGCGCCTCGGCGACGGCCTGGGGCCACGCTGCCCCGGCCCTGGTGGCCAGCCTGAATCCGCAGGAAGTGCGCTTCTACGGCCAGAGCTCGGCCCACAGCCGCGTCATTCATTTCAAGACCAGCCACGCCGGCACGCTGAACTACCTCAAGACCGGCTCCGGCGACATGAGCGGCATCGGCGCCAGCTTTACGGCCCTGCCCGGCCACTCGGCCAACCTACCTGCGGCGGCCAACACCTATTACAGCAATCAGGGTGCCAGCGCGGCCACGGAGTTCCCGTTCTATACCTTTAGTGCCTACCACTGGGGCATCAAGGGATTTGGCAGCCGCTGGGAAGCGGACGACTACGTCAACAACCCCGGCAGCAATACCCTGCACCGCATCTTCGTGCGGGGTAGCGCCACGGCTGCCCCCGGCGGCAACATCACGGTGAGCGCCGCCACCGGGCAGTGCGGCGCAGCCGTAACGCTGACCGGTACCCAGACCGTGACCGACAACTGCGGCACGCCGACCGTGACCTTCAGCCCGGCTTCGGGCAGTTTCTTCGCGGTGGGCACCACCTCCGTCACCGCCACCGCCACCGATGCCGGCGGTCTGCAAGCCACCCGCACCTTTACGGTAACGGTAACTGATACCCAGGCTCCGGCCTTTGCCACCTGCGGCGCGGGCACGGCCGCCAACCCCTTCCGGGGATTGAGCTGCGCCCAGGGCCAGGCCACGGGCACGTACTGGTTCCGCATCGGGGGCCAGACGTTCCAGGGCTACGTGGACGGCACGACCGACGGCGGGGGCTGGGTGGAAATCCTGAACTACCTGCATCAGGGCGGCACCAACCCCGCTCTGAACCCGCGCACCAGCAGCCTGCCGGTGCAGACCAGCGCCGCGCTTGGGGCGGACGAAAGCGCCTCGGCGACGGCCTGGGGCCACGCCGCCCCGGCCCTGGTGGCCAGCCTGAATCCGCAGGAAGTGCGCTTCTACGGCCAGAGCTCGGCCCACGTCCGCGTCATTCACTTCAAGACTTCGCTGCCCAGCGTGCTGAACTATCTCAAAACCGGTACCGGCGACATGAGCGGCCTGAATGCGAGCTTCACGGCCCTGCCCGGCCACTCGGCCAACCTGCCCGCCTCGGCTAACTTCTATTACGGCAACAATAACAACCAGGCCGCCACGGAATTTCCGTTCTTCACTTCGGGAGCCTACCACTGGGGCATCAAGGGATTTGGCAACCGCTGGGAAGCGGACGACTACGCTAATAACCCCGCCAACAATACCCTGCACCGCATCTTCGTGCGGGGCAGCGTACTCCCGACGACGGGCCTCGACGTGGCCGCTACTGCCGCTACGGGCCAGTGCGGAGCAAACGTGACGCTGACCGGCACCCAGCCCGTGAGCGACAACTGCAGCGCTCCCACGGTGAGCTTCAGCCCGGCTTCGGGCAGCTTCTTCGCCGTAGGCAGCACCCCCGTGACGGCCACGGCCACCGATGCGTCGGGCAACCAAAGCACGGTGAGCTTCACCGTGACCGTGACCGACAACACGGCCCCCAGTGCCCCGCTGCAGCTGCCGGCCGCCCCAGCGGCGATTCGGGCCAACGTGCCCGAAGCTGCCGGCTACGGTCTGGTGTACCAGCTCAACATTCCTAACACGGCCAGCTTCAACGCCCTGGCCGCCGTGCCCTACGCCGTAAACAACTCGGCGACGGCCCTGGCCGCGAACCCGGCCCGCGTGGCCTACTACATGGAGCTGACGAACGGCAGCACCAGCAAGTGGGTGTGGGCGTCGATGGACAACTTCGCCAACAACCTGACCGAGCTCGGGCTGCCTCACCCCACCACCAACCCCGTGACCCACGTGCGGAACGTGAGCAACCTGAACGTGTTTGCCAGCAGTAATGCCGCCGTGACCACTGGCACCAACCTGGGCACTGGTCGCCTGGAAATGCACCGCTTCGACTATGCCGTTGCCAACAGCAGCAACGTGCCGGGCGCCAGCAACTCAACCTTTGACTTTGGCGACGCGGTGGACTTCAATACTCCCAACTATGGCTCGTTCCAGGTGCACAACGTGACGAATGCCCAGACGGTGTTTGCCTACAACAACTGGGGGCGTAGCTCCGCCAGCGCCAGCCAGCAGGGCGACGTGGGCATCGGCAACCAGCCGAGCGGCCATCCGGACTGGACCTTCTCCTTCAACGCCAGCACCTACACGGTGAAAACGCTTTACATCCTGGCTGCGCCCGGCTTCACCAAGCCCGCCACGGTAACGCTGGACGAAAACGGCACCGCGACGCTCGCCGCCACCCAGGTGTACGCGGGCAATGCCACCGACAACTGTGGCACCGTGACTCCCACCGTCAGCAAGACCAGCTTCGGCTGCGCCGACCTGGGCACTCAGACGGTGAGCGTGATGCTAAGCGACGGCAATGGCAACACCAGCGCCCCGCAGACGGCCGTGGTGACGGTAGTGGCGCCGCCGGCTGCCAGCATCCCCGTCGTTACCTGGACCGGCAACGCCGGCACCAGCTGGACCGACGCCTGCAACTGGAGCTACGGCCTGGTGCCCACC
This sequence comes from Hymenobacter aranciens, assembly GCF_030580865.1. GTDB lineage: Bacteria > Bacteroidota > Bacteroidia > Cytophagales > Hymenobacteraceae > Hymenobacter > Hymenobacter aranciens. The sequence goes on from NZ_JAUQSY010000022.1 coordinate 23,227, forward strand.
GCCGCCAGTGCCAGCATCAGCATCCCGGCCGGGCGCTCCAACTACCCGGTGCTCAGCGGGGCCAGCCTGACCGTGGGCAACCTGAGCATTGCCGCCGGCGCCAGCCTGAGCCAGGGCAGCACCACCCTGCTCGTAACCGGCAACCTGAGCAACCTGAACCCGGCCCCCTTTACCGGGGTAGTGAGCCTGACGGGCACCGGCCCGCAAACAGTGACCAGCAACTTCAGCACGCTGGTGGTGAACAAAGCCAGCGGCACGGCCACCCTCACGGCCGCCGCCAGCGTGAGCACCGCCCTGACCATGACCAGCGGCACCCTGAAAACCGGCAGCTACATCCTCACGCTGAGCTCCACGGCCATGCTTACCGAAAGCGCGACCAGCTACGTGAACGGCCGCGTGCAAACCACCCGCGACCTGAACACGGCCGGCACCGCCAACACCTTCGGCGGCCTGGGCCTGACGCTGACGCCCGCCACCGGCAGCACCGCCCTGCCCGGCAGCACGCTGGTGCAGCGCACCACCGGCACGGCCCGCACCGGCGTGAGCGGCCGCCAGGGCATCCTGCGCTCGTTCGACATCCAGCCCGCCGTGAACACCGGTCTGAACGTGACGCTGGCCTTCAGCTACCGCGAAGCCGAGCTCAACGGCATCGAAGAAAGCAAGCTGGCCCTGTTCAAAAGCGAGACCGGCGCCGCTGACACCTGGGGCCGCCAGCGCAATGTGAGCTTCGACGCTACGGCCAACACGGCCACGCTGTCCGGCGTGCGCGACTTCAGCATCTGGACGCTGGGCAGCGCCGACGCCCCGCTGCCTGTGGAGCTCACCACCTTCACCGCCACCGCCGAAGGCCGCGTCGCCCGCCTCCAGTGGACTACGGCCAGCGAGAAAAACAACGCCTACTTTGACGTAGAGCGCAGCTTGGACGGCCGCGAGTTCAGCAAAATTGGGCAGGAGCGGGGCCAGGGTAGCAAAGCCAGCCCCACCAGCTACACCTTCTTGGATAAGCAGCTGCCCGCTGGCACCGTCTACTACCGCCTGCGGCAGGTAGACTTGGACGGCACCGCCAGCTACTCGCCCGTGCGCACCGTAACGGTTACGACAGGCGCGCTGGCCGCTGCCCTGACCATCTATCCCACCGAAGCGGTACCCGGCCAGCCCTTGCGCTACGCCTACTCCGGCCCGGCCCTGCCCGCCGGTGCCACGCTGGAAGTGTACGACGCCACCGGCCGCTGCCTGCACCGGCAGGCAGCAGGTAGTGCCACCGGAGCACTGGAAGTTAAAGGCCTGAGCGCGGGCTGGTACTGGGTGCGCCTGCGGGGCACCGACGGCCCGCAGCAAGCGCGGTTCTACCAGCCCTAAGGCAAGAATTAGTGTTGCATACACTCTGCAGGAAAGGGGCGGGCCATTGGCCCGCCTTTTTTTGTTTTTGCCCGGGCCGGCCGACTGCTGCTGGTTGGGAGCATTGGTATTTGGGTGAGCTTGCTTCGCAGGCGGCGGCCAGGTAAAAGAAGCGGGAGTAGCTGCAAGGGTGGCGCCGAAGCCGGGCGAATGCCGATTACTTTATATTTGCTGAAAGGCCGCCCGCTCTTTTTTATTCAGCGGCGGGCCTGCTCTCCTTATGCGGATGTGTTTGGCGCTTGCGCTTACCTGGTTACTGTGGTGGCCGATGCCTGCCGCCGCCGTGCCCGCCACGCTGCCGCCCGCGCCCGACGGCCTGCGCGCCCGGCTCCGCACGGCCCAGGGGCCGGCCCGCGTGGCCGTTCTGCTGCAAGTGGCCGAAACCTTCCTCGAACCCCTCGATTCGGCGGGGCTGGTGGGCTACGCCGTGGCGGCCGAGCGCCTGGCCCGGCCGCTCGGCGACTCGCTGGCCGTGGGCCAGGCCGTGGACTTGCGCGGCTACTACTTTCAGCGCGCCGGCGATGCCCGCCGGGCCGCCCCGCTGCTGCGCCGGGCCGAGCGCCTGCTCGAAGCGGCCCCCGCCGCCGCCCGCGCCGCCAACCTGGAGCACCTCGGCGAGCTGCACCAGAGCCTGGGCCGCCCGGCCGAAGCCCGCGCCTACTACCGCCGTGCCTACGCGCTGGCCCGGCAGGCCAGCCGCCCGCTACGCCAGGCCAGCGTATTGCTCAACCTGAGTAGTAGCTACCAGATGCCGGGGCACTTCGATTCGGCGGTGTACTTCGGCTTGCGGGCCGCCCGGCAGTACCAAAGCCTGCACGATGTGGTGGGCGAAGCCGACGCCCTCACCAACATCGGCTACGTGTTTTATCAGCAGCAGCGCTTTCCGGAAGGCATGCGCTACGTGAGCCGGGCTTACCGGCTGCTGCGCCAGGCCCACGAAACCCGCAAGCTGGGCACCACGCTCAGCGCCTTGGGGGCCATGGCCTCGGCTGCCGACAGCCAGCAGCTGGCCCTGAGCTATTTCCGGCAGCTGGCGGCCATCATGCGCGAGGGCAAAGTGTATGGCTACCTGGCCTCGGCCTACAACGGCATGGCCGTGGCGCACGAGCGGCTGCACCATGCCGACTCGGCGGAATATTATTACCGGCAGGCCGTGAGTGTGCTGCAGCCGCTCGACAAGCCCGGCGACCTGGGCTTCCAGCTCAACAACCTGGCCCGCTTCTACCTCAACCAGCACCGCTACCCCGAGGCCCGCACCTGGGCCACCCGCAGCCTGGCCCTGCCCGGCGGCCGCGAGCACCCCGAAAACACCCCCGACGCCTGGCAAATCCTGCACCGCGTGGCCGGGCAGCAGGGCGACTTCGCCACCGCCTACCGCCTGCTGGCGCAGCAGCACGAATTGCAGCTGCGCCAGCAGGCCCAGCAAAATGAGCAGCTGAGCGCCGACCTGCGCGTGGGCTACGAAACCGAACAGGCCGAGCAGCGCGTGCGCCTGCTGGAGCAGGCCCGCGAGCTAAGCCGCTTCCGCCAGCTGGCCGCCCTGGCAGTGGCCGGCGGAGCGAGCCTGCTGCTGGGCGGGGTGCTCATCACCAGCTACCGCCGCCGGCAGCGCCGCCGCGAGGCCGCTCTGCGCCACCAGCTGGCCGCCGACCTGCACGACGACGTAGGCTCGCTGCTCTCCCAGATTTCGCTGCAAACCGACCTGCTGCAGGAAGGCCTGGGTGAGCCCGGCCAGCTGCAGGCCCAGTGGGCCGAAGTAGCCGGCAACAGTCGCCTGGCCGTGCGCCAGCTCAACGACGTGGTGTGGAACCTCGACGCCCAGAACGACTCGGTGCCCAACCTGCTCGACCGCCTGCGCGACTACGCCCACGACGTGCTGGTGCCCACCGGCCGCGATGTGCGCTTCATCGGCCCCGAGGCCACCGGTGCCAGCGCCGACCTCTCGGCTCCCGTGCGCCGCCACCTCTACCTTATTTTCAAGGAGGCCCTGCACAACATTCTCAAATACAGCCCCGCCAATGCCGAGGTAACCGTGGCCCTGCACCGCTGCCAGAACCTGCTGACTCTGGAAATCAGCAACAGCGGTCCGGTCATCACTGCGGCCGTCCGGGGCTCGGGCCACGGCCTGCGCAACATCGGCGAGCGCGCCATTGCTGCTGGCGGCACCGCCGAGGTAGGGCCCCGGGCGGAAGGCGGCTTTGGGGTGAAGGTGAGCGTGCCGGTGGGAGGGTAGCGCTACATTCCTTGTCGCATCAAAATGCGGTATTCCCCCTTCTTTTCTGCCTCTACCTTTGTCCGTATGCCCACCGCCATTCCCCTCGCCATCATCGAAGACCAGCCGACCATCCGGCAGTCCTACGTCACCTACCTCGCCGCCCAGCCCGAGTTTGAGGTGGTGCTGGTGGCGGGCTCCATCGAGGAGTTTCTGGACGAGCTGCCGCACGCGCCGCATCCGCCCCGGCTGGTGCTGAGCGACATCGGCCTGCCCGGCCTCACCGGCATCGAGGGGGTGGCCCGCATCAAGCGCCAGCTGCCCAAGGCCGAAGTGGTCCTCATCACCGTGTATTCCGACGCCGAGCGGCTGTTTCAGGCCTTGTGTGCCGGGGCCGTGGGCTATCTATTGAAAAGCACCATGCTGCGCGACGTAAAAGCCGGGCTGCTGGAGGTGCTGGACGGCGGCTCGCCGATGTCGCCCGCCATTGCCCGGCACGTCGTGCGGCACTTCCAGCCCATGCCCGCCCCCGCCGAGGTCCTCACGCCGCGCGAGCTGCAGCTGGTGCAGGCTATCGAGGAGGGCCTAAGCTACCGCTTAGTGGCGGAGCGCCTGGGGATTTCGCTCAACACAGTGCGCACGCACATCCGGCGGGTCTACGATAAGCTGAATATCCGCTCGAAGGCCGAGCTGGCGGTCCGGCCGCGGCCCGAGTAAAGCTGCCTGTTGCCCGTCGTCAAACGGCGGGTAGGCAAAATTAAAGAAGCCTCTGGCTGCCGTGAAATGGAGTCAGCGGGCTTTTTTGTCGAACTTGCCGGTTCATCCCTGGCCAGTATTCCGGTGCGAAGACTTATTGTATTGTGCTTGCTACTGTTGCCGCTGAGCCTGCGGGCCCAGCGCACCAAGCCCGACCGTATGCCCGACGTGCCCATGCGCCTCGACTCGCAGCAGGCCTGGCTGCGCCGCCCCCGCCTGCCCGACAGCACGCGGGTGAAACTGCTTATCAGCTGCTGCTTTCTGCACCTGGACACCCGCCTCGACAGTGCCCGCTGGTACAGCGAGCAGGCCGTGGCCCTGGCCCGGCGGAGCGGGTTTGCCTGGGGCCACGCCTACGCTCTGCTCAACCTGGCCGCCGCCGAATATTACGCCTCCGACTACCCGGCGGCGCAGCGCACGTTCGAAATGGCGGTAACCGTCACGCGGCATGTTGGCCAGCTCGATTTTATTGGCCACGCCTACCTGGGCCTGGGCAACGTGGCCTCGGAGCTGCACAACGCGGCGGCGGCGCAGAGGTATTTCACCCAGGCCCAGCAGTTCTACGCCCGCTGCCAGCCGCGCTTTGTGGGCGGCGAGCTGCTGGTGCTGCACAACCGCGCCAATCTATATCTTGACAGCAAGGATTTTGCCCAAGCCCGCGCCCTGGTGCAGCAGGCCCTGGTCCTGCTGAAGCAGCACCCCGGGCGCAGCAGCCTGGCCAAGCTACTGGTGCAGCTGGGCGAAGTGCAGCACCAGCAGCAGCACCCCGATTCGGCGGCTACCACCTGGCAGCGCGCCGCCCGCCTGGCCCGCACCGACCACGATGCGCACGCCGAAGGCGAAGCCTGGCACCACCTGGCCCAACTGGCTCAGGAGCAGCGGCACCACCCCACCGCCCTTGCCTACGCCGAGCGTGCCACCAGCCTGCTGCGTAGCGTGGGCGCCACCGAGCAACTGGCCAATGCCCTCGACACCAAGGCCAGCGCCCTGGCCGCCCTACACCGCCCCGAAGCCTACGACACCCTGCGCCGCTATACCAACCTGCGCGATACCCTGCTCAGCCAGCAGCGCCTCGAAGCCGTGGCTAATGCCCAGGCCCGCTTCGAACAGGCCGAGCAGCGCGCCCGCATCCGGGCCTTGGAGCAGCAGCGCCGCATTGCCAACCTCGAAACCGAGCAGCGCACTTTTCGCAGCCGCCTGCTGCTGGGGGGGCTGGCGGCGGGTGGCCTGCTGCTGGGCGGCGCCTTCATGGGCGCCTACCGCCGCCGGCAGCGCCGCCGCGAGGCCGCCCTGCGCCACCAGCTGGCCGCCGACCTGCACGACGACGTGGGCTCGCTGCTCTCGCGCATTGCCCTGCAAACCGACCTGCTGCAGGAAGGCCTCGGCGAGCCCGGCCAGCAGCAAACCCAGCTGGCCGAAGTGGCCGGCAACAGCCGCCTGGCCGTGCGCCAGCTCAACGACGTGGTGTGGAACCTTGACGCTCAGAACGACTCAGTGCCCAACCTGCTCAGCCGCCTGCGCGACTACGCCCACGAGCTGCTGGTGCCTACCGGCCGCGACGTGCAGTTTGTGGCCGACGAAGCCGTCGGCGCCAGCGCCGACCTCTCGCCCCTGGCCCGCCGCCAACTCTACCTCATCTATAAAGAGGCCCTGCACAACATCCTTAAATACGCCCCCCTCGACGCCACCGTGACCGTGACCCTGCACCGCCACAAAGACCTGCTGACGCTGGACGTGGTGAACACCGGCCCGGTCATCACCACCGCCATCCGCGACTCGGGCCACGGCCTGCGCAACATGCAGGCCCGCGCCGCCACCCTCGGCGGCACCGCCACCGCCGAAGCCCTGGCCGAGGGCGGCTTTGCTGTGCGGGTACGGGTGAAGGTGGGGTAAGCCTTAGCTTGCTGTAATTGGTGTTGGGTGTCGGGTATTAGGTATTCGGCTAATATTGTCCAAACGCCAAATACCCAATGCCCAACACCAATTACGGCAAGCTAAAGCGTACTTCACGGTCACCTTTTCCTGTCGCATGAAAATGCGCTACCGCCGCTTTATTCCGCCCGGTACCTTTGTCTTATGTCCACTCGCACTACGCTCGCCATCATCGAAGACGACCCTTCGATTCGCCAATCCTACGCTACCTACCTCTGCGCGCAGCCCGAGTTCGATTGCGTGCTGGTGGCCAGCTCGGTGGAAGAGTTCCTTGAAAAGCTGCCCACTCTCGCCCGCCCGCCCCGGCTGATACTGAGCGATATCGGCCTGCCCGGCCTCACCGGCATCGAGGGCGTGGCACTTATCCGGCAGCTGCTACCGAAGGCTGAAGTTGTCCTCATCACCGTGTATGCCGATGCCGAGCGGCTCTACCAGGCCCTATGCGCCGGGGCCGTGGGCTACCTGCTGAAAAGCACGATGCTACGCGACGTGAAAGCCGGGCTGCTGGATGTGCTGGAAGGCGGCTCGCCGATGTCGCCGGCCATTGCGCGGCACGTCGTGCGGCATTTCCGCCCCGCCGCCCCCATCACCGAGCCCCTCAGTGCCCGCGAGCTGCAGCTGGTGCAGGCCATCGAGGAAGGCCTGAGCTACCGCCTGGTAGCCGAGCGCCTGGGCATCACCCTCAACACGGTGCGCACCTACATTCGCCGCATCTACACCAAGCTGGAAGTCAATTCTAAAACCGAGATGCTGGCCCGGCACCGGCAGGGGTAGAGGCCCGGAGCCGCAGCGCGATATTTTATTTTATGATGAGCAAATTTATAAAGGGCTGGTGCAAAACAGGTTCATAATCAGATTTTCATCTGTGCCTGAAAGCCGACTAGTAGTCGGCTTCTTTATTTTGCGGCCCGGGTAATCCGGCCAGCGCCGAGCCTCGTAGTTGCGGGGCGTTTGTCGTTGCATTCCATGGTAATTGGTCGGCTGGTCGGCTGGCTGTTGGCCCGAAGCTACAAGCAATTCGCCAAAAACTCCTATCTTCACGGCTCTACCACTACACTAGTTGCCCGGCGTAAGGGGGCAGCACTGCCTTTTTCTCTGTGAATAAACGCTATGAAAACTCCGACACCACTGGTGGTGCTGCTGGTTGAAAACGACCCACTGTGGGGCATCCTGCTCACCGAGCTGCTGCAGCAGCTTGGCGCCACCGTGCTGGGCCCCGCTGCTACCGCTGCCCAGGCCCGAGCCCTGTGTGCTGCGGGCCCGCCGCCCGCACTGGCCGTGCTCGACATCGGCCTCGACGGCCCCGAAAACGGCCTGCAGCTGGGCCGTTGGCTGCAGCAGCACCGGGCTATGCCGCTGCTCTATTTTACCAGCGAAGAGCGCGCCGCTATTTCCGACGAGGTGTGGGCCACCGACCCGCTGGCCTTCATCCCCAAAAGCAGCCCCGCCGAAGAGCTACGCCAGCGGCTCAGCCACGCCCTCGACCAGGCGCGCCACCCGGATAGGTTGAAAGTTAGGCGTTAGGAGCCTGCTGGCGATATAAAGGCGCCTGCTTACTGCTGCCGTGGTGCCGAATTGCCTGTCCCGACTCTGGCCTTAGCCTCAACCCTACAACGGTGCGCTGCCGGGTGCATCGGCAGGGCGGATGGTTTATTGATAATATAAAACAACGCCCCCGACAGCAGCTGTCAGGGGCGTTGGCGGGTAGCGGGGCATGGACCTTACTCCAGCGCCCGCCCACGGAACAGCAGGTAGCCCAAATGCCCGTAAATGCTGAATTTCTCCGACGGGTCGTCGTAATACCGGGCGTGAATGGCAAACGGGCCCACCGGCGTTTGCAGCACGAGGCCGGTGCTGGCCGTCAGGCGCGGGCGGTCCACGGTGTTTTTGCGCACGGCTTTCTGGGTTTCCTCGTTCATTTCCAGCGGCCGGATGAGCAGGTGGCCATATACCTCGGAGCGCCACTCCAGCTTGCCAAACAGCGGCTGGTTGTAGCGCAGGCCCGCGGCCACAAAATTGGCATTGCGGTAGCTGTCCAGAAACATGGTGCGCGAATCGGGCAGCGGCGCAAACACCGGGGCCGTGGTCATGCTGGAACGGTAATTCGTGAATGTGCCCTGTCCGCTGACCATGCCCTCGGCAAAATAACCCCAGCTGCGGCGGTCGCCTTTCAGCATAAAGTAGCGCTCGGCCGTGGCCCGCATCTGAAGCCATTCGTGGTGCCGGCCGCTGGCGTCTATGCGGGCGGTAGAGCCCGGCGTGTACTCGGCCGCTCCCGTTATGCCCCGCAGGGTGAATACGTAACGATGGCCAGAGGTAGCGTACTGTTTGCGGTTGAGGGTGTTGCGGGCAAAGCGCAATGCGGCCGTAAAGCCGTGAAACCGCGTCACGTCCAGCACATCGGCATTGGTAATTTCCTTCGAATTGGTGTACTCGTCTTTAATCACAAAGGCTCCCAAATCGAGCAGCAGGCGGGCGCGGTAGTTGGGGCTGATGCCGATTTGGCCGCCCAGCTTGGTATCCTGCTGCCGCACTTGGGTGCTCAGCACGTCGCGCCCCAGCAGGCCGCCGGTGTTCTGGTAATCCCACTGGTTATACGTGATTTCGGGCTCGATGAAAAACGGCAGTTGCCCCGGAATGCTGATGCGGAACGAGCCGTGCGCGCCGTTGTAAAAGCGCCCCAGGCTCACGTCGGCCGAGGCGGTGTAGAGCCAGCGCCGCAGGTAGCGGTATTCGATGCCAAAATACAGGTTGTCAATGGGCCGGTTCGACAGCACGAAGCCGATTTCGGCGCTCACGTTGTTGTTGCGCTGGGCATCGACGCTGAACACGTAGCCCTTGCGGTCGTAGTCGTAGCGAATGCGCGGGTAAATGTTCTTGAAGTAGTCGTCGGCCGCCAGGCGGTAGTAGCCTTCCTCAATGTCGTCGAGCGAATACTCGCGGCCCTTGCGCTGGAAAAACTTGGCGGCGTACTCATTCTGGTCGGGGCGCAGGCCGTTCACCCGCACCTCAATAAACTTCGGCGTGGGCGCTTTAGCCTGGAAAGCCTGCCGCTTGTGCAGCAGCGTCAGCGAATCGACGCGGCGCGAAATCCGGCTTTTAATCTTTTCCATGGCCCGCAGCCCGGCCGTGTCGCCGTGGGCAATGAAGTCCTTCACGCGCTCAAAGTCGCCGGCGCCCAGGTTGCCGAGGTTGGGCTGAATGTAGATGCCGTTTGGCCCTACGCTCATCGTATCAGCCACGCTGGTACCCAGAAAGGCTACCGTGCTGGCGAGCAGCGCGTCGTCGTTTTTGGGGTATTTTTTGAACGCCACGTCGCCCACGTTCACGCCGATAATAATGTCCGGCGCGAAGGTTTTTTTCATGGTGGCGGTAGGGAAGTTATCGTACACCGCGCCGTCGTAGTAATACTTGCCGTCGATGTTGCGGATGGGCCGGAAAGCCAGCGGAAACGACATCGAGTTGCGGATGGCATCCGATAGCGAGCCCTTGCTCTGCTCCACCACGTGCCGCGTAAACACTTCCGACGACATGCAGCGGAACGGAACCATCAGATTATCAAAATCATAGTGGCTGCTGGCGCCCGCCGGAGCCAGCAGGCGCGTCAGGGCCAGATTCAGGTTGAGGTCGTTCACCAGGTTGGTGCTCACCCGCGCCTTGAAGGTCGAGTCGATGGCCACGCCCAGCCGCAGCGCCGAGGGCGAAGGCTCGGCCGTGAGGTAGTTAAAGGTTTTGCTTTCGAGCTGCTTGCCCGAAGTCCAGCGCTGAAACTCCGGCGTCAGCACCAGCTGCTCGATTTCCTCGGGCGAGTAGCCGGCGGCGTACATGCCGCCCACCACAGCGCCCATGCTGGTGCCCACAATGTAGTCGATAGGGATGTGGTTCTTTTCCAGCTGTTTCAGCACGCCGATGTGGGCCAGGCCCTTGGCGCCGCCGCCGCTGAGCACCAGGCCCACTTTCTGGGCCTGCGCAGTGATGGATAACAGACTAGCCAGCAGCAGCGCCGGCAAGGCTACACGTAATGTTGTAAGCATAAAAGGGAGGAGAATGCCCGCTACGGCGGGTTTGCCTCCTACGCCGCCGGGGCAGCGCGGGTTGTTGGGCCACCAAGTCGGATATTTTCAGTAAGTTGGCAGCCATGAAACAACTCCGCCGGCTGCTACTTGCTCTGCTGCCTGCTACTTGGGTTGAGGCTCCGGATTACCGCCCGTTCCGGCCGGGAGTTCAGCTCAGGTACTCAAAGTGCTCAAAAACTGATAGTATTTTCTCACCACATTCTCTTTCACGCATGCGTAAGCTACTTTTACCCTTACTAGCCGCCGGCCTGGCTGCCCCCGCCCAGGCCCAGGACTATCGGCCCTTTCGGATGGGCCTCACCTACCAGTTCAGCGAAAGCACTACGCCCGGCGACACCACGCATACGCTGCGGATTATCGGCCGTAGTCAGGCCGGAGCCGACACTGTGTTCCGGTTTAACCCCATGGCGCAGCCGCTGCCCGCCAATTCGAGCATTGGTTGCGGCGGCACCCACATGCAACGGCCCAACAACCTGTTCGGAGCCACGCTGACGGTGCCGGCGGCGGGCAGCTTCGTGCTCACGGCCAGCAACGGCCGCACCCTCACGCTGCGGCCCCGGGCGGCCGTAGGCCAAGCCTGGGTGGCGGCCCCCGGGCTCACGGGCACCGTCAGCGCCCGCACGATGGCCACGGTGCTGGGGCAAGCCGATTCGGTGGCTACCATCGGCTTGAGCAATGGGCAGACGCTACAGCTGAGCAAGCAGTTTGGCCTGGTGGAAGGCCCCGCCCTCATTGCTCTGCTCGACGGGCGCTATCGCAGCCGGGCTCTCACGCTCACGGCCTTGCCCGAGCTCAACCGGGGTACGGCCCAGCTCGGCACCAAAGCCGTTTTCGATTTTCAGCCCAACGATGTTTTTCAGCGGCACTACACCACCATCAATAGCCTGACCAGCCAGCTGTGCTCGGAAGGCTGGACGCGCGACAGCATCATCAGCCGCACTACCAGTGCCGGCGGCGACTCCATCATCTACCAGATTTGGAGCCGTTCGTTGTCGTTTGGCTACGGCTCGCCGGGGGCTCCTGCGCAGTTCTGCGGGAGTAGTGGCACCTCGTTTTTCCCCGGGGCTGTCAGTACTATGGTGGTTGCCAGTGGAAGCGATTCCAATGTGAAAATGCTGACCAATAACTACTCCCAGCGCTACCCACCGTTCGGTAGCCTGGCTAGGGCTGCCAGCCGCTCGGCGCAGTTCAACAACCGCCTGGAGCAGGAAGTGCTGCTGCGCTCGGGTTCAAGCTGCGGGGCAGGTTCCGATAGTCTGGCCATCACCTACGTAATTGATTTCTGGGGCTTCGACGCCTCCGCGCAGGGCCTGGGACTTACGCGCTTCCACCACGGCGACATGTTCAATGATAGCTACATGAACCTGGAAGGCTACCGCAAAAACGGTGTCACCTATGGCCAACTCCGCAGCTTCCGCCAGCTGCTGCCCGCCGCCACGGCCCGCCCGGCGGCCACCACGGCCGCTTTCCCCAACCCCTTCAGCAACGAACTGACGGTCAAATTTGAGCTGACCCGCCCGCAGGCCGTAGCCCTGGAGCTGCACGACGCCATAGGCCGTGTGGTACTCACGCAGCCCGCCACTCTCCGTGCTGCTGGCACGGGTACGCTGCAGCTCAACACGGCAGTTTTGCCAGCAGGTGTTTACACCGTCTTTCTTAAACCCGCCGCCAGCCCCGCGCAAGTGCTGAAAGTAGTGAAGCAGTAGCCGATATTTTTAGCAAACCGAAACCGGCCCCCGTCTGCATTGCAGACGGGGGCCGGTTCCTTTTTTGACCCTCACAACCGGCCTACCACTTCTTGAAAATGACAAATACCGCCGCCACCAGCAGCCCAAACCCTGCCAGGTGATTCCACTTCAGCTGGTCGGTTTTAAACACAAATACCGTGCAGAGCGTGAACACCACCAGCGTAATAACCTCCTGAATAACCTTGAGCTGAAACAGGCTGAACGGCCCGCCATTCTCCTCAAAGCCAATGCGGTTGGCCGGCACCTGAAACACGTACTCGAAAAACGCCAACCCCCAGCTCACGAGGATAATTCCCACCAGCCCGAGCTTGGAAAACCAGGCCAGCTTCTTGAACTGCAGGTGCCCGTACCAAGCAAACGTCATGAACAGATTGGAGACGGTGAGCAGGAGCAGGGTAAGCGGGCCTTTCATAAAAAGTGTGTCATGCTGAGCAGCGCGAAGCATCCTTTCACGCCTGTCCGATTGAGTTACTGCGTCGGCCTAACGTGAAAAGATGCTTCGCGTTGCTCAGCATGACATTTCTTAGTCATCGTGTCCCGGCGCGGCCACTACGGGCGCATTCGCCGCTTCCTTGGCCTCGCGCTCCAGGCGCAGCTTCTCCGCTTCCGAGGGCGTGGTGCGGGGTAGCTTGTTGAGGTCGGGCGAGCCGCCATCTACCCAGCAGGTGTACCAGAATGAGCCGATGAGCCGGGCGGCGTAGCGCATCTGCCGCTCCACCTGCCCGTTGAGGCGCTGGTGATACTCGCGGCTGAACTCGCGCGAGTAGGCGCGCACCGTGGCGTTGCCGCGCTGCTCGTAGCCATACTTGGCATCTTCGGCAAACTTGGCCGTCGTTTCCTTCTCGAATAAGAACACCGAATCCACCGCCGCGTGCGAGCGGATAACGGCGTTCCAGATGGTCACCGTCGGGTTTTCAATGTACGCCGCCTGGCCCGTAAAGAGGTCGTAGTCGGCACTCAGGAGCTCCGGCAAACGCGACTCCCACAGCGCGTGAATACCCTTTTGGCCCGTCAGTTGCCCGTTGTAGTTGCGCGTGGTGTGCAGCGGCACGCAGGCGTCGGCGATGTAGTGGCCCATGTCGGCCGAAAGGCGTAGGATGCGGTCGGTGTCCTTGTCGCGGAAGGCGGCGGTGAGCTGGTTTTTCATCGTCGCCACGTGCCAGGGCACGATGCCGTGGCGCTGCAAGGAATCTTCGCCGTAGCGGGCCACGGCATCGGCATACTTGCGGGGCAGCTTATACTCAGCACTGTCGCCGTAGCGGTCCACGTCCAGGAAATGGCGCGGGGCCTCGTTCGGCACCAGGTTGCGGCGCGAGTCGGGCCGGGTGGCATTCACCGTCAGGTAGTCGATGTTGGCCTTGAAAAAGCCCACCATGGCTGGCGGCAGCGTGTACACCGCCAGCCGGTTGAGAAGCCGGTGCCCGAAAAAGCCCCAGGCCTGCGGCTGGCGCGGCCACAGCAGCAGTGGAAGAAGCAGCAGGAGTGGGAGTAGCCGTTTTTTCATGGGCAAAAGGTACAACACAGAATGAGTACCAATGCAAAAGCGCCCCACAACCCGGACAGTTGCGAAGCGCTTTTACAGTATTGTTCGGTTACCGCCGCCCCGTCTGGCCCGGAAACTTCATCCGGTAGTCGTGCTTCACGTCGCCCTTGCTGATGCGGGCCAGCTTGCCCTTCAGCAGTTGCTTTTTGAAGGTCGAAAGCTTGTCGGTGAAGAGGATACCTTCGAGGTGGTCATACTCGTGCTGAATGACGCGGGCCGTCAGCCCCGAGAAGCCTTCCTCGTGCAGCTGCCGGTTTTCGTCCTCGTAGCGAATCACGATGTCGGGGCAGCGCTGCACCAGCTCGCGCACCCCGGGGATGCTCAGGCAGCCTTCCTCGAAGCCCCAGGGCTCGCCGGTTTCGCTCACCATCTGCGGGTTGATGAACACGCGCTTGACGCCCACTTCGGGCGTTTCGCCCTTGGCCTCCAGCTTCTTTTTCTCGTCCTCGTCCAGCTCCACCATCGGGTTCGAGTCGATGACGAACAGCCGGATGGCCTTGCCAATCTGCGGGGCGGCCAGGCCTACGCCGTTGGCGTAGTACATGGTTTCGTACATGTCGGCGATGAGCTTCTGCAGCTCCTCGGCCGGGAGGTCGGCGGCCAGCGGCTTGGCCTTGGTTTTCAGCACCTGGTCGCCGATGGCAACGATGGGAAGTATCATGAAAGGGAATTGAAAATTATGAATTATGAATTAAAAATTAATTCAAATTGGTAAAAGCAGCATCGGTAGTCTAAGGCTCCGGAGGCAACCCAATTTTTAATTTTTAATTCATAATTTTTAATTAAAAAACGGGAGCCGCCGGCGAATCCAGAAACGATTGCAAAATTAGGGTAGCACTCACCCGGTCCACGGTGGCCTTGTCGCGGCGGGCCTTCTGGCCCAGCCCGCCGGCCAGCATGGCGGCGTGCGCCATGCGCGAGGTAAACCGCTCATCCAGCTCGTGCACGGGCACCTCGGGCAGCTCGCGGCGCAGCGTGCGCAGCAGGCCTACCACGGCGCTGGTAGCATCGGTAGGCTCATTCAGCAGCGTGCGCGGCATGCCCACCACGATGGCCCGCAGCGGGTCCTGCAGGTGGTATTTCTTCACGTACGCCAGCAAATCCTTGCTGTGAATGGTATCGAGCGGGGTAGCAATGATGCCGAGCGGGTCGGTGACGGCGAGGCCCACGCGCTTGTTGCCGTAGTCGATGGCGAGGATGCGGGGCATGGTGGGGGAGGGGGTAAGTACGGTGCAAAGATACGGCGACGGTAGAACGACAACTCCCCTCCTTGGAAAGGAGGGGATGTTTTGCCGCCGGCAAAACGGGGGTGGTTCGCCCGTCCGCGCCGTTAGGGTGATAACAGAACCACCATCGCCAAACCCGGCAAATCCCAATTCCGCTCCTAACGGCGCGACCGGCTCAACCACCCCCGTTTTGCCGGCGGCAAAACATCCCCTCCTTTCCAAGGAGGGGAGCTTCGTCCAATTATCCGGGAAAAATTCAATAATTTTGAAGACCCCGCCCCACCCCTACGTATTTTCCCCATCGCCATGCCCCCTCCATCACCTGCTCCTGCGCGTGTTGGCCGGCTACGCCTGGCGGGCTTACTATTCCTGGCCATGGCCAGCGGCGCCCTCCTTAACAACCAGCTGTTTCGACCCTCATCCGATAACCCCGAGGGCACCGCCCGCGGCTACCTGCGCTTCAAGGAAATCCTGAGCTACGTGGACCGTGACTACGCCGACACCGTCGATACCGAGGCCCTGGCCGACTACGCCGTGGCCCAGATGCTCGAAAAGCTCGACCCGCACTCGGTCTACATCCCCGCCCGCGACCGGGCCAACACCGACGCCTTCCTGCAGGGCGACTACGACGGCGTGGGCATCGAATTCAACCTTGCCCGCGATACTATGACCGTGGTGGCGCCCCTCAGCGGTGGCCCCGCCGAGCTGGCCGGCGTACAGCCCGGCGACCAGATTCTGAGCCTCGGCGGCCGGCGCGTGTCCGGTGCCCGGCTCAGCAATGCCCAGCTCCAGCAGCTGCTGCGTGGCCCCAAGGGCAGCACCGTGGCCGTGGAGCTTAAGCGGCGCGGCGCCGCCCGGCCCATCAGCCTCACGCTGGCCCGCAGCCGCATTTCCAACAACTCGGTCGAAGCCGCGTATCTGATTGACCCCGAAACCGGCTACATCAAAGTCAACCGCTTTGCCGCCAGCACCTACGACGACTTTCACCAGGCCCTGCTGGAGCTGCGCCAGCACGGCCTTTCGCGCCTCATCCTCGACCTGCGCGGCAACCCTGGCGGCTACCTCGACCGCGCCACCAAGCTGGCCGATGAGTTTATTGCCGGCTCCCGCAAAATCGTCTACACCGAGGGCAAGGGCGACCAGTACGACACCCAGACCTACGCCCGCACCACCGGCGAGTTCGAAGAAGGCTCCCTCGTCGTGCTCGTCGACGAAGGCAGCGCTTCGGCCGCCGAAGTGCTGGCCGGCGCCCTGCAGGACCACGACCGCGCCCTGCTCGTGGGCCGCCGCACCTTCGGCAAGGGCCTCGTGCAACAGCCCATTCCGCTCTCCGACGGTGGCGAGCTGCGCCTCACCATTGCCCGCTACTACACCCCCAGCGGCCGCTCCATCCAGAAGCCCTACGGCGCCAGCTACGCCGAATACAGCCGCGACCTCGCCGAGCGCGAGAAGCGCGGCGAGCTGGCCTCGGCCGACAGCAACCGCTTCGCCAAAGCCCTGCGCTACCGCACCGACCACGGCCGCCCCGTGTACGGCGGCGGCGGCATCATGCCCGACATCTTCGTGCCCCGCGACTCGCTGGCCCATTCCAGCTACTTCACCCAATTGCAGGGCAAAGGCCTGCTCCGCGCCTTCGCCCTCACCTTCTACCAGCAGCACAAGGCCGAGCTCGAAGGCCTGCGCTTCGAGCAGTTCAACAGCACTTTCCGCATCGACGACCAGCAGCTGGCCACCCTTGCTGCCCAGGCCACCCGCGACGGCGTGAAGGCCGAGCCCGGCGCCGCCCGGCGCTGCGCCCCCCTGCTCCGCAACCACCTCAAGGCCTACATCGCCCGCAGCGCCTACGGCCTCGTGCCCTACTACACCGTGCTCCGCGAAAACGACCGCGAGCTCCAGCGCGCCCTCACCGCCGTGAGCGACAGCACGGTGATGCTGGCGCTGTTGAAGAAATAACCCTTAGCCCGGCAGCGGTACCGCCTTACTGCCGGCCGGTACAGGGTTACTGCCGGTCGGTACAGGGTTACTGCCGGCCAGTACCGGCCTACTGCCAGCCGGTACCGCCTTACTGCCGGGCGGTACAGGGTTACTGCCGGCTGGTACCAGGCTACTGCCGCCCGGTACCGCCTTACTACCGGGCAGTACCACACCGCGCCATTCGCCGTATCTTCACCACCCCGATTCCCCCCACCCAATCCCTCCTTGCTCATGGCTTTTTACCACCGCCTCGGCCAGATTCCGCGCAAGCGCCACACCCAGTTCCGCCAGCCCGACGGCTCGCTCTACTCCGAGCAGCTCGTGGGCACGCTGGGCTTCCACGGTGTGTCGTCGCTGCTCTATCACAAGCACCCGCCCACCCAGATTAAGCACGTCGGCGAGCCCAAGCCCTACGGCTACAAGCTGCTCAAGGACCGCCCCCTGCAGCCCGAGCACCTGCGCACCCTGGCCCAGAAAACCACCGGCGGCGACTACCTCGCCGCCCGCCAAACCATGCTCGGCAACGCCGACGTGACCATGAGCATCTGCAACCCCACCGAGAAGCGGATGAATTACTACTACAAAAACGCCACCGCCGACGAAGTCATTTTCGTGCACGAAGGCCGCGGCGAGCTCTGGAGCCAGATGGGCAAAGTAGCCTTCGAGCCCGGCGACTACGTCGTCATCCCGCGCACCGTCATCCACCAGCTGCACTTCGAGGAAGGCCCCGTGCGCCTGCTCATCATCGAGTCGTTCAGCCCCGTCGAAACCGTGCGGCGCTACCGCAACCACTTCGGCCAGCTGCTCGAGCACTCGCCCTACTGCGAGCGCGACATGCGCCCGCCCACCGAGCTCATCGACTCCGAAACCGAGGAGGGTGACTACCTGCTGCAGGTCAAAAAAGACGGCATGCTGCACCAGCTCACCTACGCCTGGTCGCCGTTCGACGTGGTGGGCTGGGACGGCTACTTCTACCCCTACGCCTTCAGCATCCACGACTTCGAGCCCATCACCGGCCGCCTGCACCAGCCCCCGCCCGTGCACCAGACCTTCGAAGGCCACAACTACGTCATCTGCTCCTTCGTCCCGCGCCTCTTCGACTACCACCCCCTCAGCATCCCGGCGCCCTACAACCACTCCAACGTCGATTCCGACGAGGTGCTGTACTACGTGGCCGGCAATTTCATGTCGCGCAAGGGTGTCGATTTGGCCTCCTTCACCTGGCACCCCACCGGCCTGCCCCACGGCCCGCACCCCGGCACCGTGGAGGCCAGCCTGGGCAAAAAGGAAACCCACGAGCTCGCCGTGATGGTCGATACCTTCCGCCCGCTCTACATGACCGATGTAGCCCTGCAATACCTCGACCCCCGCTACCCCATGAGCTGGAACCCCGGCTTCGTGCCCGACCCGCCCCGCGCGGCCGATATGATGGATTAATGAGGTAGTAGAATAGTGAGATGGGGAGACTGATAATCCACCACCCCCCCATCTCACTATTCCACTACTCCGTCACTTACTTCGCCACCTTCTGGTTGTAATACTCCACCATGCGCAGCACCTGCGTCAGGTCGGTGTAGCTCAGGTTTTCTTTGGCGGCGAAGGCAGACATTTGGGGTGCAAAGCCACCGAAGAGCTTCAATACGTCGCGCTGCTTAAGCTGTACTTCACGTAGTGGCTCGTTGGGCAGGTTGCCAGAGCCGGCCATCACCCGCTGGCCGATAACAGTACGCTCAGGCACTTTCACGGTTTTCAACACCGGGTCGAGCACGGCTTCTTCGTGCACGTAATGGTGCTGCACGGCCAGCACTATGGGGCTGCTCTTCGTCAGGGTCAGTAATTCTACGAAGTCAGGCTTAACGCCCCCGTCGCGAATCTTGTAGGTCTGGAAGTGCCGGGCATCATTGCCCCGGCCCAACTCAAAACCCTGCAGGCTGCCCGGGGGCCACACATGCGAGCCCGTCGAATCGGTGGCCTCCAGTAGTTGCAGCGCCACGTTATAGCTTAGGCCAGCCACGCGGTAGCGCTTGCCATCAGCCGTGATGAGCGTGCCTGGCACCGGAATGCGCTCGATATGCGCTTCGGGAGCCTTCACTAGCTGCGGATTGAGACGCTTAAGAGCGTCAGGTGAGTTGGCCCGCTGGTAAATATCCATGCTGATTTCCATAATGCCGCGCCCGGTCTGGCCCTGGCCCAGGGCCGAGCCAGCGGAGCCCAGCAACAGCAGGAAAAAGATTTTCTTCATAAAACTAAGCAGAGGTTAGGGGTGAGTTGATTAGTTAAACAGGAGTAATGAGGTAGCGCGAAGCTAAACGGTCCACTCTCTACCGGTTGCGGCCGTACTGCTCGTGGCTGCTCACCCAGTCGGAGCTCGAAATGGCCGCCCCCAGGCTCAGCTCGCCTGCCAAAACCACGCCAGCCACAATCTCGGCGAATTTATTGACCGTGCCGCGGCCCACGCAGCCCAGCATTTGCAGGCACTCGTTCTGGGTGGCCAGGCCGGTGCCGCCGCCGTGCGTGGCCACGATGAGCGAGGGAATGGTGATGCTGATGTAGAGGTCGCCGTCCTTATTCACCTCCGAATACAGTACCCCGGCGCTCGACTCGCTCACGTTGGCCACGTCCTGCCCCGTGGCAATGAACATGGCCGTGATGCCGTTGGCCGAGTGCGCGCCGTTGTTGTTGGCCCCACTCAGGAAGGCGCCTACGTTGCTCACCTGCCCGTGGTAGGCCAGCTGCTCGGGCGTCACGCGCATGCGCTGCATCAGAACGTCGCGCTTCACCACGGCCTCGGCCACCACGCGCTTGCCCCGGGTGCGCATCACGTTAATCTGGCTGGCTTTCTTGTCGGTGGCGAAGTTCGATTCGAGGTAGAAATGCTCGATTTTCGTCTCCTTGTAGTTCTCCAGAATCCAGGAGCAGGCGGCGAAGGTGGCGCGGCCCACCATGTTCTGGCCCGCCGCGTCGCCGGTGCTGTAGTTGAAGCGCAGGAAGGCAAACTTGTTGCTCAGGTAGGTGTCGATGTACTGCAGCTTGGCAATGCGCGAGGTGCTTTCGGCCTCCGGCCGGATGCGGTCGATGTTGGCCTCCACCCAGCGGCCAAAGTCGCGGGCGCCCCGCGCATCGCTGAACACGAACACCGGCGCCCGCTGCATGGCATCGCCGATGACGGTCGTTTTGACCCCGCCGCAGAGGTTGAGCACCTGCATGCCGCGGTTGTAGCTCGCCACCAGCGTGCCTTCGGTGGTGGCCATCGGGATGAGGAAGTCGCCCTGCGCGTGCTCGCCATGCACGGTGAGCGGCCCCGCCAGCCCCACCGGAATCTGGGCTACGCCCATGAAATGCTCGCAGTTGCCCTGCAGCTGGTGCGCGTCGAAGGAATAGTGTTTGAGGTGCTTAAACTCCTTTTCCGAAAATTGCTCGGCGAAGCGCTGCCGGGCCGCAATGGCGGCTTCGGAGTAGTCGTCCTCTTCGGAGCGCGGAATGCGCGGCTTCTGGTTGCCGGCGCCCACGATGGCATCTTCCACCTCCACGTGCAGCTCGCCGAAGGCATCGGTGGTAAACCAGAACTGCACCTGGTGAATGCCTTCGGCCAGCGGCGGCATGGCCAGCAGCACCGTGAGGGCGCGGCCCACGGGTAGCTCCACGGCCTGCCCGGCGGCGTCGATGGCCGTGGCCGGGCGGCGCTCGCCCCCGCCCATGTCCACCTCAATCTGCTCGGCCGGAATCACCACGTCGCCAATCTGCACCTGCCGAAAGCCGGTGACCTTCACCGTGTCGAGCCGGTTTTTGAGGCTGAAGGCCACGCCCTCACCCTGGGGCTGATTGTGCAGGCTGCCACGGGTGTAGAGCAGCTTAAGAAGCATCGGAGACGGCGTGAAAACCATGGTGGGAACGGGAAGTAAGGTGAATAGAAAAGCCGCACCCGGGCAGGCGCGGCGTGAAGATGGGGGATTTTGGGGAAATGCCAGAGAATAGCTGCGCCTAGCGCGCCTCCAGAAGCACCGGCAGCACGATTTCTACCTTCACCGGCTGCCCACCTTGGCGGCCCGGGCGCAGGCCGGTGAGGCTACGAGCGGCCTGCAAAACGGCCGCATCGGCCCCGCAACCGCAGCCTTTGAGGATGACAGCATCGGTCACGGCCCCGGTTTCGGTCACCACAAACTTTACGAAGAGTTTGCCCATGACCTGCGCCAGGTCAGCGGGCGTGACGCGGATATTTTTCTGCAGTTGGGCTGCAATACCAGCCACGCCGCCGCCTTGCAAAGGCTCTGGCATCTGCTCCACATAGGTGTAGATGCTTGGTGCGCTGGGTTGCGCCAGAACAACCTCCTCCGTTGGTTCTGGGAGTGCGATGCCCATGTAAGTGACCTGCTCGTCCAGTGGCTCAGGTACTGGCTCTGCCTTACGGGGTGCTGTTGCTTGCTTTGTCTGTTTCTTAGGCTTCGCCACTGTATGCGAGCGGCTGGCCGGCTTGCGCACCTGCGCCAGCGCCTCCCGCGCCGTCAGCCCCTGCCCAATCACCAGCACCAGCGCCACCACAAACCAGCGCAGCCGCCGCGTGAGCTTCGGCCGCTGCACCTGCGCTACGGCAAAGCTCCCGCACACCCGCCCATCGGGCGCGGCGGCGCGGGCGGCCGCCAGGTCGGCCACGGGGTTAATGGATTGGCTGAAATCCTGCACCACGCGCTGGCACTGGCTACAAAATTTGCCTCCCGCGTGCGGCGTGAAAGCCGCCGCGCTCACCGGGCAGGGCTGCAGGCGGGCGTTGAAAGTAGGGAGCAGGAGCATGGCGGGGCGGATTGATTTACGCTACAACGGGCGGCGGCGGGATTTCCGTATCCTGGGCCACGGCCAGCAGCCAATCCTCGCCGTAGCGGGTGAGGCGGTAGCGGCGCTGGCTGCCGGGGTAGTAGTGCCGCAGCAGGCCGGCGCGCTCCAGCCGCGTGCGGGCCCGCGAGCCGGCAATGTCGCCGATGCCGGCGGCCTGCTGCAGGGCCGCGCTGCTCAGTTCCTTGCCATCCAGAAAGGCATAGCACATGCGCGCCAGCGTGAGGCGGCCCTTGTAGAGTCGCATCTGCGTGAGGGGCTGCAGGGCCCGCTGCAAACGGTCGAGCACCCGCGCCGGCTCGAAGCGGGCGGGGTCGGGCGGCACGGGGGCATCGCGCCGGGCCAGCCGCTCGGCAAATTGGGCAATGCGTGCTTCAGATGATAAAGCCATAGCCAGCAGGAGCTAAGTAAACCAGGCAAAGAGGCCCGAAGATAGGCGGCTGACGAATAATTTCTGCCGGGCTACCCCCTTGGGCACCTACTTATCGCAGTGCCAAGCGTATTTGCTGTAGTCGCATTCCAATTTGCTGTAATACCGTGGATATTTATCGTAGTCAAAAAAAGGACTGCTCTACGGTGCAGTGTTTTTATCGTATTCAATTTACACTCTATCGTAGTACGCAACGTACCTGCCTTAGTATTTTTCCAGATTACCTTACTGCTCTGGGCACTTGCCTTAGTCATTTGGGCTTGGGCCAGCGGGTGGGGGGAGCGGCTGCGGCCAGCCGGCGGCCCGGGGGGCGGGTAAAGTATTTCGGCCGGCTGGCCGTCTGCGGCAGGCAACGGCCGGGCCGGATTCACCGTCAGTTCACACCGGCCGCCCGACCTTTAAAAGGTAAAACAACCTTAAAACTTCCCGCCGAGGCGGCCGGTTATAAACGGCCGTGGAGCCGTTGGCAGCCCTGCCGGGGCCCGGTCCCGGCCCGGCCGATGTTACTTTTGTATTATGCGCCGGGGTCACCAACCCGGCGCTACGCTTACCCTATGAATTTATCCGCCGATTATCCCCGCTTCACGCTTGGCCCTTCGCTTACGGCCGAGCAGCGGGCATTTTTTGCTAAATATGGGTTCCTGCATTTCCGGCCCTTTGCCACGCCCGAGCAGGTGCGGCAAATCATCAAAGCCACCCAGGATGTGCAGGATAAGTGGCTGGCCGATAAAGTAGAGAAAGTAAACGGCGTACCCATCAAGTACGGCAAGGACGTCGATGGCTCGCCCATCGTGCAGCGCTTCGCCTTTGCCTCGCAGCACCACCCCGTGCTGCACGACCTGCTGCAGGATGAGCGGTTTAGGGCCCTCTTTCCGCTGCTTGAAGCCGAAGGCGGCCGGGTGGGCGAAAACGAAAAGGACGGCCTCGTGGTGAACCACTACGTGAACGTGGCGGGCTCTGAGTTCAGCCAGATGGGCTGGCATACCGACTCGCTGCGCGACGTGTTCTACGGCAAGCGCATCGGCCCGATGCTCAACGTGGGCCTGCACCTCGACGGCACCAAGGCCACCAATGGCGGCCTGCGCGTGATACCCGGCACCCACCGCCAGAGCCTGCACAAGATGCTGTTTCGTAAGAAGTATTACAAAGACGTGTACTACGACCCCAACGAAATCGCCATCGAAACCGAGCCCGGCGACCTCACCGTGCACGACGGCCGCATGTGGCACCGCGTGGCCCAGTCGCCGCTCATCGGCGAAGCCAGCCGCCGCCGGGTGATGTACGTACCCATCATCGCCGGTAAGTACCAGCCCAAAACCGAAAGCAGCCCCACGCCGTTCTACCTGCGGTTTTTGCATTTGGTGAAATGAGGTAGAACGACAAACTCCCCTCCTTGGAACCGAAGGTCGGCGAAGCCAAAGGAGGGGATGTTTCAGCGCAGCTGAAACGGGGGTGGTTCGCCCGTTCGCGCCGTTAGCGCCGTTTGTAAAAATATTTACCTCTATCGGCGCGAAAGCCCTGCCGACTTCAACCACCCCCGTTTTGCCTGCGGCAAAACATCCCCTCCTTTGGCTTCGCCGACCTTCGGTTCCAAGGAGGGGAGCTTATCGTTCTAATACTATGTATGCACTCGTCACCGGCGCCTCGCGCGGTATTGGCCGCGCCCTCGCCCACGCCCTGGCCCGCTGCGGCTACGACCTGCTGCTGGTAGCCCGCTCGGCCGAGGGCCTGCAGCAGGTGGCCGCCGAAATCAGCGCGCAGCACCAGCAGCAGGCCCAGGTGCTGGCCCTCGACCTGGCCGCGCCCAATGCCGCTGCCACCGTGGCCGCCTGGGTGCAGGAGCACGCCCCCGTGCTGGGCGTGCTGGTCAATAATGCCGGCTACGGCCTCTGGGGCCGCTTCGAGGAGCTCAGCCTGACCGAGCAGCAGAACATGCTGCAGCTGAACATGAGCCTGCCGGTGGCCCTCACCCACGCCCTGCTGCCCTGCCTGCACCAGGCCCCGAAGGCTTACATCCTGAACGTGTCGAGCACCGCTGCCTACCAGGCCGTGCCCACGCTCACGCTCTACGCCGCCAGCAAGGCCTTTCTGCTCAGCTTCAGCCGCGGCCTGCGCTACGAGCTCAAGGATACCAACGTGTCGGTGAGCTGCCTGAGCCCCGGCGCCACCACCACTAGCTTTGCCGACCGTGCCGGCATGGGCGCCGAGCTGCAAAAGACCTCCGAAAAAGTAGCCATGACGCCCGAGGCCGTGGCCGCCGCCGCCGTAGCGGGCATGCTGGCCGGGCAGGCCGAAATTGTGCCGGGGCTGCTCAATAAAGTGTCGGCCGGCCTCACCAGTCTGGTGCCTAAGCGCCTGACGGAAAAGATTGCGGCCGGGATTTACGAGAAGTACCTGGACTGAGTTAAAAGAACGTCATCCTGAGCGCAGCGAAAGGACCTCGTCCGCGCCGTTGTGGCAGTAACTTTTAATTACTGCTGTATGCGGCGCGGACGAGGTCTTTTCGCTACGCTCAGGATGACGTTCTATTTTGCTCTTGCTCTTGCGTCGCCCATTATTCTTCCCGCCGCCCAATACGCCAGCCCGGCAAACAGCGGCGCCGCCAGCACATCGTAGCTGTAGTGCGCCCGCTGCACCAGCACCAGCAGCGCCACGGCTGCCGTGGCCATGGCCAGCAGCAGCCGGAGCCCGGGGCTGCCCACCACCAGTACCAGCAGCACCATGGTGGCGGTGTGGTTGGAGAAGAATAAATCGCGCACAATGGGTGCCTCGGTGGAGGCGCGGAAGAGGGCTTCCGTCACGGGGTCGTGCAGCACGATGAGCTCGCGGGGCGGGTCGAGCGGCAGTAGCGTGAGGGTGATGATGCGCAGCAGCTGCAGGAAAAAGTAGGCCCACAGCGCGTGCAGCAGCCGCAGCGGGCGCGGCAGCAGGTACAGCAGCGCCACCACGATGCTGCCGTAGATGGCCGCGAAGGTGGGCACCGCCACATCGCGCACCGGCAGCTGGCTTAGCAGCCAGTCGGGTAGCAGGCGGCCGGGGCGGCTCTGCACCCAGTGGTAGAAACCCGGCAGGACGGGGAGCAGGGCCAGCAATAGGCCCACGACGATTCCCAGGCGCCAGCGAAAGGCAGGCCGGGCCCATTGGGCGGGCCAGCGCTCAATCGGGGGAACGGTGAGAAATGGGGGAAGCATTGGAAAATTGAAAAGGGGGTTAGGTGTTGGGTTTTTGGACTCCGTATTTTACCTAACACCTAACACCTAACACCTAACACCTAACACCTAACACCTAACACCTAACACCGCTTTGGCCTACCTCCCCGAAGGCAGTGCCCAATCCAGCTTCAGCAGCACCGTGCCGAAGCCATCCTTCTGGTCGGGGTTGCCGCGCAGGCTCACGTCATCAATATGGTCGGTGGTGGTGAAGTAATAATTGCCCTCCAAACCCAAGTGCAGGGCATCATTCAGGCGCACCGTGAAGCCGCCGCCTACTGGTGCCACGCCCGCCATGGCCGGGTACACCGTGGTAGCGCCCGGCTGGGTGGGGAAGGCTTCGCGCTCCGAAGGGAGGAAGCGGGTATTGTCGGTGGCGCGGCTGGTGCCCTCGTAGGCTTCGGGGCTGTAGAGCAGCAGTCCGGCGCCCGCCTGCAGGTAAATCTGGAACGGGGCCGGGTCGGTGCCGGCCGAAGAGAAGGCTGACTCATCGGGCAGCAAATCGAAGCGTAGCAGCACCGTGCCCAGGCCATTGGTGCTGCGGAAAGCCAGGCCGCGCTCGGTCAGCTTGTCCTTGGCTCCCAGCTGGAAATACGAGAACTCGCTGCCGATGAGCAAGTGCGGGCGCAGGCGGTAGAGCACGCCCACGCTCACGGCCGGGCCCAGGAAATTCTGGCCGAAGCTGCCGAGGTCACCATTGTAGAAGGCCGTGCCGCCGGCCAGCGTCAGGCGCAGGGGGCCGCGGTAGTAGGGGCGGCCCTGGCTGTTGAAATGGCGGCGCTGGCGGCTGTGCTGCGCTTGGGCCGACGAGCCGCCGAGCAGCAAAGCCCCAAGTAGCGTGAGGGAAATAAGAAAACGCATAGGTAAGAAATCGTGACGCGGACTTTCATTCCGCCATGGAAGTAGTAAGCCGTCCAAAGTGCTGACAGCAGCCGCCGTGGAATGAAGTTCCGCGCTACTTGAACATGCCCTGGGGGTCGGGCATCTTGGCAATCAATTCCGTGATGAGGTTGAAATTGATGCTGCTCATGTCGAGCGCCCGGCCTTTGTGCAGGGCATCCCAGGCCTCAGCGTATTTCTCCTGGTGGTAGTAGCCCTGGGCCAGCTGGTGCCATGCCACACCGTGCTGAGGAGCAAGGGCCACGGCTTTTTGCAGCAGCTCGACGCCGGTGCTGAGGTCTTTTTTCTTCTTCGTCTGGGCGTAGCGGTTGAGGTGGCTGGTGCCGAGGTCGGCCAGCAGGTAGGCGTTGGTGGGGGCCAGGGCCAGGCCCTTGTTGAGCAGCGCGATGGCGGCGTCGGGCGTAGGTCCGTTGCTGGCCACGATGCCCAGGCCGCGGTATACGTCGGGGTTGTTGGGGTTGAGCAGCCAGGCCAGGTTGAAGCGGTAGGCGGCGGTATCGGCCTGGTTTTCGCTCAGGTACTCATAGCCTTTCTGGGCGAAGAAGGTGCTGGCTTCGTCGCGTGAGGCGAAGCTGGCGGCCACGGCTTCGAGTTGTTTGGCACCGAATAGCTGGGTGGCGGCGGCCGGGGTGAGGCCGCCGAAAAGGGGCTGCAGGCGGACGGGGCGGGCGGGAGCTGGGGCCGCGGCGGTAGTAGCTGCCGGGAGGCTGCCATCGGGGTTGGCGGCTACTTGCTCGCGTTTTTTGCGCTGGGCTACGGCTACGGAGGTGCTGAGCAGGACCAGCAGCAGGGCTTGTTGGGCGAGGGTTTTTAGCGAAGTGGAAATCAACACGGAAATAGGAAAATAAGGCGGCCGATAAAAAACGCGGCCCGCACGCGTAATGGCAAAGATAAACGGCCCGCGGGCAAGGCTATTGCGGGGGTGGCCGGGCGGGGCCGGCAAACTGCGCGGCGCGGCCCGGCGTAGGTGCGGGGGCCGGGGTTTTTGCCGGCTTACTGTTTTCTTATGCGTCGATTATTGGTGTTGTTGCCCCTGGGGCTGGTGCTGGCTGCCGTGGTGGTGCTATCGAGTGTGGAATATGGAATGGCGCGGCCCAGCCAGCGAATCAAAAACCTGGCCTATGTGGCCGCGACGGCGCCCGACTTTGATACGGAGCGGCACCGGCTGGATGTGTATGCGCCGCGCCGGAAAGCGCCCGGCGAGGGCTGCCCGGTGGTGCTGTTTATGCACGGCGGCAACTGGAACAGCGGCAATAAGAACATCTACACCTTTGTGGGGCGGCGGCTGGCCCGGCAGGGCGTGGTGGCGGTGGTTATCAATTATCGGCTGGCCCCGAAGGTGAAGATTGACGGCATGGCCGACGACTGCGCCCGGGCCCTGGCGTGGACGGTGCAGCACATCGGGGAGTACGGGGGCGACCCGGGCCGGGTGTTTGTGATGGGGCACTCGGCGGGGGGCGGCCTGGCGGCGATTCTCACGACTGACGATGGGCTGCTGGCGCGGCACGGGCTGGCCCCGAACCCGGTGCGGGGGGCTATTCTGGACGACCCGGCCGGGCTGGATATGTACACCTACCTCAAGAGCCGCGACACGGGCGACACGCAGTACCACGACGCGTTTGGGGGCGACCCGGCGGGGTGGAAGGCGTGGTCGCCGATTTATAGGCTACGGGCGGGGCAGCCGCCGTTTCTGCTATTTATCGGGGGCGAAACCTATCCGAGCATCAGCAGCAGCTCCGAAAGGTTCCGGAAGCGGCTGGGGGCGCTGGGGATGCCGCCCACCTACCAGGTGCTACCGGGGAAGAAGCACGTGCCGATGGTGTTGCAGCTGTATTGGCAGCACAATGTTATTTATAAGGAGCTGCTGAAACTGGTGGGGGCGGGATGAAAACGGCCCTGCGCACCCCCCTGGGCCGTGCGCACCCCCCTTTTGGTCTGCGCACCCTCCCTGGGCCGTGCGCACCCCCCTTTGAGCCTGCGCACCCTCCCTGGAGTGATTCGCGGGTGCCATGTGGGGCTGCGCACCTCCCTTGGGGGCTGCGCGGGTACCTTGGGGGGCTGCGCACCATCCTTTTGGGCTGCGCAGGTACCTTGGACGGCTGCGCAGGTATCCTGCGGGGCTGCGCACCTCCCTTTTGAGCTGCGCACCTTGCCACGAGCGTTTCGCGGGTGCCTTGGAGAATTGAGCGGGTCGCGGGCTTAGCTGAACAGGCCGCCCTGACGGGTGGGCTGCTCGAAAGCCAGCAGCCACTGCTTGCGATGCAGGCCGCCGGCGTAGCCGGTGAGGCTGCCATTGGCCCCGATGATGCGGTGGCAGGGCCAGACGATGGCCAGGGGATTCTGGCCATTGGCCGCGCCCACGGCCCGCACGGCTTTCGGGTCATGGAGGGCTTTGGCAATATCGAGGTACGAGGCCGTGCGGCCGTAGCCCACGCCCAGCAGCGCCGCCCACACCCGCCGCTGAAATTCGGTGCCGATGAGGGGGGCGTACTGCAGCTCGAAGTCGCGCAATTCGCGGCCAAAGTAGGCCCTTAGCTGGCGGTGCGCTTCCTGCAAGTGGGCGGGAATCTGGGCGAGGGGCGTGGCGGGCACGGCATCTTCCAGAAAGCCCACGGCGCTCAGGCCCTCCTCGGAGCCGGTGAGGGCCAGCGGGCCGAGAGGCGTGGCGAGGTGAACAGTGGCGGACATGAGGCAGCAGAATAGACGGTAAAAATACCACCTACAGCAACGACAAGCTTCGGCTGCGGGCCGGGTTTTTAGTCTTCAGCTTGCTGGCCTCCTGCACCAGCGCCTGCGCCCGGCGCAGGGCCTCGGCGCTGGGCTCGTGCAGCACCCGCGCCGGGGGCGACACGCTCAGGTCGGCATCCCAGAGGCCGGCCTGGTGCCACTGGTGGGTGTGGTCCCAGTCGGGGCGGTCGACGATGGGGTAGAGGCAGACGCCCTGCAGCGGCAGGCCCGCCTGGCGCACAGCGGCACATTCCTGGCCAATCATGTCCCACCACAGGGGGCGGTCCACGCCGGGGTGGCTGGTTTCGGTGAGCACGAAGGGGCGCTGGTAGCGCTTGTGGGCGTCGTGCAGCAGGGCGCGCAGGGGGCGCCAGCGCGGGTCGGGGATGTTATCGGCCCAGCCCAGCTTATTGGTGGTGTGGTTTTGCCACTGGTTGTCGTAGTAGTAGTTGAAGCCTACAATGTCGAGCAAACTTTCGTGGCCGCCGAGCTCGGGGCAGAGGCGTCCGCTGAGAATGTCGGTGGCCTGAAACTGGTTGCGGTTGGCTTCTTTGGCTTCGCGGCGCTCGCGCTCGGTGGCACGCAGGGGGGGCACGATGTTCACCAGCGGCTCGGTGCTGAGGAAGCGGATGGTGGGGTCGGCCTCGCGCAGGGCGTGGGCGCCCTCGATGTAGGCGCGCATCAGGCCGTACTTCACGCGCCAGCCCTGGCCGTGGCAGTAGGGCGCGGTGCCATTGGCGTCGCCGCCGAGCCAGCTGATGAAGCTCACCTCGTTGATGGGCGTGACGATGAGTACGTTGTCGGGGCGCTCGGAGCGGTAGAAGTCCACAAAGGCCCGGCACAGCGCGGCAAAGCGCCGGGCAAACATGGGGTGCAGCGGCGTGAGGTCGTCGGGGAAGCCGAAGTGGCACAGGTCCCACACCTGCTGGATGCCGTGGCGGCGGCCGGCGGCCAGCATGGTTTTCACCGTGCTCCAGTCGTAGTGGTAGGGCGTTTTTTCGATGTGGGCCCAGCGGATGCCCTCGCGCACGGTGCGAATCTGAAACTGGTCGAGGGCCGCGTAGTCTTCGTCAATCAGCTGCAGATGGCCGGTGAGGGGCAGGAAATCGACGCGGTGGCCGAAGGCGTTGAGTTGGTCGGTGCATTCGAAGCCGCCCCACCAGAAGGAGGAGAAGGGGGTAGTTTGGTTGAGCATGGGATTTAGGAGGTGGTAGTACGAATTCCGCGTAGCGGTTCGTACTACCACTATGACGTTGTTATAACCGCGCAAACGACCAAGTGGTAGTACGAACCCCTGCGGGGAATTCGTACTACCACCCCCTACGCCCGTTGCGACAGGGCTTTGGCTTCTACAAAAATGCGCTTGAACTCGGGGTGCTCGGCCCGGATAGCATCCTGCAGCTGGTCGATGGCTTTTTCGACTTCTTCCGATTTGAGCTCATTATCAAACTCCACATCGAGGGCCAGAATCACGTCCTGCGGGCCCATGTACATGGTGAGGGGCGGGCGCACGGCGCACACACCGGGCTGGGCCTTGGCAATGCGGTCGAGGTCAGTGAGGGTTGCCTCGTCCACGCCTTCGCCCACCAGCAGGCCTTTGGTTTTCACGATAAGGAACACGGCTACGCTCGTGAGTAGCAGCCCGATGGCGATGGAGGCGGCGCCGTCGAAGTAAGGGTTGTTGAGCAGGTGGCCGAAGTACACGCCGGCCAGGGCGATGACGAGGCCGAGCAGGGCCGCCAAATCCTCCATGAGGATGGCAAACACCGAGGGGTCTTTGCTGCGCGAGAGGGCGGCGGTGAAGGACGCCTGACCGCGGTCCTGGTTGAAAGCTTTGAAGGCCAGGAAGCAGGAAACACCCTCGAAGGCCAGCGAGAGGCCCAGCACCCAGTAGTTCCAGGTGGGGTCGGTGATGGGGGAGGGGTGCTGCAGGTGGGTTACGCCCTCGTAGAACGACATGCCGCCGCCCACGGCAAACACCAGCACGGCCACAATCAGGCCCCAGAAATACAGCTCCTTGCTGCGCCCGAAGGGGTGCTTGGCATCGGCGGGCTTTTCCGACTGCTTCACGCCGTAGAGAATCAGCATGCCGTTGCCGCTATCGACGAGCGAGTGAATGCCCTCCGAGAGCATGGCCGAGCTGCCGGTGAAAAACGCCGCCACAAACTTGCTGATGGCGATGGCAATATTGGCCCCAATGGCCCCGTAAATGGCGAGCTTGGAAGAGGAAGCGGGTGAACTCATAGGTTCCGCCTTACGCAGAACCGGCGCGGGCGTTGGCTTGGTGGGGCGTTAGTGCCGCGCCGCGCCCGTCGAATCAGCCAGCGATGAGGCCTCGATGAAGATGCGCCGGAACTCGGGGTGCCGGGCCTTGATGGCGGTTTGCAGGCGCTCGACGGCGTGCTCCACCTCCACGGCCGTGAGGTGGTCGTGGAAGGCCACGTCGAGGGCCAGAATGCCGTCGGTGGGGCCCAGGTACATCGTGAGCGGGGCGCGCAGCTCGGCCACGGCGGCGTCCTGCCGGGCCAGGGTTTCGAGCTGGCGCAGCACCTCGGGGCTGGCGCCTTCGCCCACCAGCAGGCCCTTAGCTTCCTTGAGCATGAACACGGCCATGCCCACCAGCAGCAGGCCAATGGCCATCGAGGCGGCGCCGTCGAAGTACAGATTATTCAGCAGATGCCCGAAGAAAATGCCGGCCAGCGCAATCAAGAGGCCCACCAGCGCGGCCAGGTCTTCGAGCAGGATGGCAAACACGGCCGGGTCGCGGCTGCTGCGCAGGGCCTGCCAGAAGCTTTGCTCGCCCTGAGTTTTGCGAAACTCGCGGTAGGCCAGCGTGCTGGCCACGCCTTCGAACACGATGGCCAGGCTGAGCACCCAGTAGTTCCAGGTGGGGTCGGTGAGCGGGGCGGGGTTTTGCAGGTACTGGTAGCCTTTGTAGAGCGACATGCCGCCGCCCACCGCAAAGATGAGCACGGCCACAATCACCGTCCAGAAGTAGATTTCTTTGCTGTAGCCGAAGGGGTGCCGCTCGTCGGCGGGCCGGGCGCTACGGTTCATGCCGAAGAGAATGAGCATGCCGTTGCCGCTATCCACGAGCGAGTGAATGCCTTCCGACATCATGGCCGCGCTGCCGGTGAAGCCCGCCGCCACAAACTTGCTGACCGCAATGGCGAGGTTAGCGACGATAGCGCCGTAAACGACGATTTTAGAGGAATTGCTTGCTGCCATGCCCGGGCTTACGGGGGCGGTGGGGTGGGCGTTGATAAAAAAGCGGGCCGGCTGGCTCAGCGCCGAACTGACTGGCCGTTAATCGAGCCGATTTTGGGCTGAATCTGGATGATGAAGCGCTTGTTGAGCTCCTCCTGGGCGTCGCGGTAGCGGTTCACGCCGCCGAAGCCGCTGCCGGCCGGCACCACCTCGTAGCGCGGCGCCGGAAACTCGATGTCGGCATCGCGCCAGAGCTGGTACACGGCCAGGGCTCGCAAGTAGCTGAGCTGCCGGGTGGCCGCGCCGTCGTAGTTGAGCGGAGTGTTGTAGGAGTAGGTGCCGTTGGGCAGGCGGGTGTTGTAGCGGGCGGTGCGGCCTTCAATAACCACCAGATACTGAATACTGTCGGCCTTGTTGAGGGCGCTGAGCTGCTTCACCAGAAAGCGGCCGGCGCTGATGAGTCGGGCCTTGTATTCCTCTTTCAGCACCGGGCTGTTGGAGTCGAAGGCCACGTCGAAGCTCAGCTCGTAGCGCTTGAAATCCTTGTTGTAGATGAAGTAGCGCGGGTCTTCCAGCTTCTGCAGAGCTTCTTTGATTTCGTCGAGCTTTTTCTTTTCCTTAAGCTGCACCTCCAGCCGGGCGTTGGCTTGCTCCAGGCCCGCCTGCTTGTCGCGAAATAATTTGTAGCTCAGCACGAACAGCACCAGCATGGTCAGGAACAGCGCCGTCATCAAGTCCACGTAGCTGGGCCAGAAGAAGTCCTTGCTCTGCTTCATCGGGCGCTGGGTTTCTTGCCGGCCCCGAACATGCGCTGGTACCACTTGGGCTCGGTTATCTTTTCGAGCACGGTGTTGGTGCGGGCCACTTGGGTTAGCAGCTCGCGCTGCACCTGCTCGTCGCGCTCGATGCGCTCCTGCAGGGCCGTGAGGGCCTGGGCGCTGCGCCGGGCCTGCTCCTCCTGAATTTTATTCATGTTCAGCTGCTGGGCCGGCAGCTGCTGGAATGGGTTGAGGTACTCCGTGATTTTCTGGTATATATTGTTTTCGTTGAGCTGGCGGAAGTGGGCCGACCACTGCGCGTGGGCGGCCTGGGCCTCGGCCTCTAGGGTGTGGCGGCGGCTGTCGAGCACCTGGCGCATCTGCTGGGCGTCCTCGCTCAGGGCCTGGCTCATCTGGTCGCTCACGTTGCGCAGCAACTGACTGTGCTGCCCAAAAAACTGCACCTGCTCGCGTATGCGCTGGTCGTGCTGCTCTAAGTAGCCGGGCACTTCGTTCAGGGCTTTTTCGAGGCCGCCCAGGCGGTCGAGCAGACCGGTGATGGTGCGGGCCACGTCGGCGCCCTGGCTGACGGCCACGTTCAGGGCCTGCTGGTAGCCGAGGAATTTCTCGAACGAGGCGGCGCTTTCGTCCACCCGGTCGAATACCTTAATTGTGGCGTTGGCCAGCTCGGTATAGCCGATGGTTTGCAGCTTTTCGAGGAAGTTTTTCTGTACCTCAATGTTGGCCGTGATGGCGCCGATAAGCGGCGTAAACTCAGCAATCTTGGCGAAGAAATCAACCTGAATCTTGGCGAAGAAATCCTGGTTGAAGGTGTCGAGCACGGCCTTCAGGCTGCTCATGCTCTGCTGCATGTCGGAGTTGAGCTTGGGCAGCAGGGTTTTTTGCAGGAAGTTGTAGTAGGCATTTTTGAGCCGGTCGCGGGTGGCGCGAGCGGCCTTGAGCTGCTGGTTGCCGAGCAGCGTGAGGCCCAGCCCCACGATACTGCCAATCATGGCAATGAGCACCCCGCCCAGGAATTCGGTGACGTCGCTGTTGTTGAAGTCAGCCGCCGCCCCGCTGGCCGCGCCAAACGGGTTCACCAGCGCCAGCAGCCCCAGAATGGCCCCGCCGAAAGTACCCAGCAGGCCCAAATACAGCGGCGTCGAAATCTGGGCTTGAATTTCTTCGTCCAGCAGCGTGGCCTCACGCTCCGAGATATCGCGCAGGGTGTCGAAGTCAGCTGCTGCGCCCTTGTTGGCCTGCAGGTAGTCGTTGGTGTCGTTGAGAATCTGGGTGAACTCGGGGCTGGCGCTGGTGGCGCGCACGGCGTCGTACTCGATGGTAGCCAGCAGGCCGTGCATGGCGCCGGGCTGGTCCCACTCGCCGCCGCCCAGGTCGGGGTTGGGCGCGCTCACGCGCTGCACCGACAGACTGCCCTTGCCCGGGTACAGCGTGGCTACCTGGCGCACCAGCAGCATGTTGCGGCGGTACACCAGTAGTTGCCACAGCATGAGCCCCAGAATAATGGCGGCCTCAACGATTCTCAACATAAGCTTTGATTCTGAATTCTAACGCACCTCCAGCCGGGCCAGGGTACTCACCTGCCAGCCGTCGCCCTGCCGCACCAGCTGCCCCGGGGCGGCCGCCGCCACGCTGCTGATTCGGCCTGGCAGCTCGTAGTCGAAGTAGTCGCGCAGCTGCTCCAGCCCATCACCAATCAGCTTGCCCTGGTTAGCATAAGGGTTGAGGGTGAACGTGGCGCGGTCGGGATTGCGGGCGTCAACGGTGAGCATGATGGGCAGCTGCGGCAGAGCCTCGGCCACCAGCTTGCGCTCCTCGATATAGCCGCCTTCCTGTGCTGGCGCGTAGCGGGCTACCGGCGGGGCCGGTGCTGCTGCTACGGCTGGCGCGCTGGCTGCGGCAGCCGTAGCAATGGGAACGGCAGGCGGCGGATTGTTTTTCTGAGGGATAGGATTCACGGTAGGGCGTTTTTTGGGCGGTTGATTAACAAGGTTTCGAGCCTTTTCAGCGCTGACTTCCTTCATGTCATCGGCCTGCTTCTTCATCTCATTGAAGGCATCGTGCGAGCTGGTTAATTTCGTCAGGCGGGTTCTCGATTCCTCCGCGTTTAAAAGCTCGGCGTTGCGTTGCTGCGACTGCCGCAGGGCCATCAGCAGCGCGCCGAGCACCGCGCCCAGCACAAAGGCCAGCCCCAGGCTAAACGCCGGATGCTGGGCCACAAAGCTGGCCCGGTCGACAGGTACCGGCTTAGCTGGTGGTACTTGTACCACCTCATCAGGCTGCTGGACCGGCGCTGCAACTGGGGCGGCAGCTGGTGCCGGTTGGGTAGCAGTTACTGCCGGGGCCGTTTGCGCCGCTGGTGTGGGGCTGGCTGGCAAGCCGGCAATGGTGTTAAGCTTATTGGCCAGTGCTCCGGCATCAATTGTGTGGAGCTCGGTGCCTTTTTTAGCTCTCGCTACGTTGGCTACAATGGTGTCAACCAATTGGCGCGGGGTGGCCGCTTCGCCACTGAACCGACTGAAAACCTGGTTTTTTAATACTGTCAGGCCCGATTTGTCGGCTTGCGCATCCTTTGATTTGCTCCACTCCTTAAACTCATCTACCGTACTCCAGGGAGCCGGCCGCTGCCTGGGGGCCCGGCTTTCGTTCGTGTTCCAGATGTGCTGGGCTGTTATCGTCCAGATGGCACCTTTCAACGCATCATCGGAAAGGGCTGGACTGACCACATCCGGGCTGCCCGCCTGGGCAAAACCCCGGTTAACAGTCCCGGCCAGCAGCGCGAAAAATAAAAGCAAACGGAACATAGTCAGATGGGTTAAGCCCGGCTGCCCGTCGCGTCGTGCAGCTCGCGCGACAGTTCGTAAAGGGCGTGCTTGAGCGGCAGGAAAAAGAGGGTTTCAGGGATTGTTTCGCCGGGGGGCAGCGAGTCGTTGTAGCGTTGGCGGCTGAGGTTGAACGAATCGGCCAGGCTGCGCTCCAGAATGGCGCGCACCGCGCCGGGCGGGTTCTTCACGCCCAGGCCGGCTTGCAGGCGCACCAGCTCGGAGTCGGCCAGCAGCAGGTCGAGGCACTGGCGCACATTGGTGAGCACGGCGGCCTTGATTTCCTCGGTTACCTCGCTGGGGTGCAGGTGGCGCAACTCGTCGGGCGTGGTTTCGCCGGTGCCAATGGGCTGCACGATGAGCGGTGAGTCGGCGGTGCTGTCGGCGTCGAGGCCGGTGGCCAGCACACCGCCGTTGGCGGTGGTTTGCTTGGGGTCGTCGGCCAGGATGATTTTGAAGTTTTCGGGCACCGGCGTGCCCATCACCTGCGTGAGGATGTAGCTGGCCACTTGCTCCAGCGGGCGCAGGCTGCTGCCGGGGCTCAGCAAACGCAGGTAGAGGCTGCCGCGCCCCGTGAAGCACAGGTAGCGCGGCGGAGCCAGCTCGCGCAGCTTGGCCACCTGGCCCAGGTGGTACACCAGCGCCCCGAAGTGCAGGTAAAACAGCACCCGCAGGCTTTGGGCGTGCAGCAGTCGCTCGGCAAACTGGAAGTCGCGCTCGTAATTGAACAGCAGGCTGGCAACCTCCTCCGAGCCAAACTGCGGATTATCCAGCACCACGCTCAGGCAGCGCCGCGCCACGGCGGCGCTGGCCGGCAGCGGGTTGGCCTCGATGCTGGCCAGGCCGAAGCGCACCAGCCCGTTGTCCTTGCTGCCGCGCACGTCGGCCGCGCCGTCGCCCCACAGGTCGTTGCCCGCGAAGCGGAACGAGGTGCTGAATACCGGCCGGTGCTTGCGCGGCTGGCCGGGCGCTGGGGCCGGGTCGGCGTAAAACAGCACGTCGCTGGTGCCACCGCCGATGTCCACGAACGCTGCATTTTCGCCCGGCCCTGGCGTGACGATGCCGCGCCGGGTGAGGAAGAAGTACGGGGCCGACGACTCCGGCAAATACGAGGTGCCGCGCTGCGTCTTAAACGTTTCCTGAAACAGCGAATCCCACTCGCGCTGGTAGAGCCCGCGGCTGAAATCCGAGAAGCTCAGCGGCGCAAACCACACCACCTGCGTGGCGCCCAGGTTGCCGCCATTCAGCGCCGCTTTATACTTGAACAGCAGCAGCATCTCGCGGAAGAACATCCGCACCCGATGGCGGGCAGCTTCGTTGGCCTCACCCCACTTCAGGTTGGTGTGGTACGACTCATTCGTCTGCTCCTCGGTGTTAATACCGAAGCCCACGTTCACGTTGGCCAGCAGGCGCGGCGGCTCCACCGGGAAGCCGGGGGCCTCGCTGGTAGCCGTGCGCACCGGAAACTGGTAGGGCGAGCCGCCCGCGCCCAGCAGCGGCGGCACAAACTCGCGCTGCTGATACAACTGCCAGCGCTTGAGCTGGATGCTGCGCGCCGGGTCGTCCTCAATGCCCCGGAACAGCCGCTCGTAGGGCGTGCGTTCGGGCTCGTCGGTGGGCTTTTTGAGCAAAGCCACCGGCGAGTCTTCCGGCCCGAAGCTCAGGGCCTGGGGCGGCTGGCCGGGGGCGTCGTGGTAGGCCACGTGGGTGTTGGTGGTGCCGAAGTCGATGGCGAAGCGGAACTCCTTGGTGCCCTGGCGCACTTCGCGCCACTTGGGCACCACCAGGCCCCGGCCGGCGGCCGGCGCCGGGCTCAGCACCTCGGCGTAGTCAAAGTGGGTGCCGCGCACCTCGTAGTAGGTGCTGCCCTCGTCGCTGCTGGTTTTCAGGGTGCGGCGGTAAGGTGTGGCGCTCTGCTCGGTGCCTGCTTCGGTAAGGGCGCGGCCGTTCACGCCGAAGCGCAGCTCGATGGACTTGTTCAGCAAGCCCACGTCGATGTTGTTGGCATCGATGAGCATCACCTTGTAGAAGTCGTTGTACTCGGGCCGGTCCACGATTTTCACGAACGGGAACACCGACAGGGCCACGTTGGTCACCAGCAGGCGGCCCAGGCCCTCAGTGCGGGGATTGGGGTAGTAGGCGCGCTCGTAGTCCACGAAATCGGCGCTGCCGGCCGGGCCCACCGGCACCCGCAGGCGCACCCGCACGCAGGCGGGGTCCAGCTCCACACTAAGCTGGGCGGCCAAATCGGCCTGGGTGAAGTAGTCGAAATACAAGGGCTTGACGGGCAGCAGCGGCCAGCAGGTCGGCCGGTAGCCGGGCGCAATGCTTACCCGGCCCGTCTCGAACTTGCTGGCGTCCACCTCGTAGGGCACGGTCAGCAGGGTGTCTTCCAGCAGGTCGCCCACCGTGATATACGGGTAGGGCAGCTCCACGCCGGGCAGCAGGCGGTCGGCCAGCGGGCGCGGGTCGTGAGCGGGCACGGCCGCGCCACTGTCGCCCAGCGCCGTGCGGTTGAAGTACATCTTGCCCGGCGCCTGCAGGCCCGGCCGCAGCACCAGCGGCAGCGCCCCGGCCGGCAGCGGCTGGCGCGTGGGCTGCACCGTGAAGTCGGAGGAGGTAATGACGCTCTCGTCGGGCCGCACGCGCACCGGCACGCCGGCCACCGCCACCGGGTTGCCGGTGCGGTCGGTCAGGGTGGGGTAGTCGGCCAGCCGGGCGGTGCCAGCGAGGCTCCAGCGGGTCAGCTGGCCGGGGTCGAGGGCGTCGCGCAGGGCCGGGGCCAGCCGCGCCAGCGCCGGGTCGGCCACGAACTGCTGGTACACGAAATCCTGGAAGGCCTGCTCGCGCTGGGCCAGCGCCACGTAGCGCCCATCGAAGTAGTAGCCGCCGCCCTGGGGCCGCTGCACGGATAAAGCCTTGGGCGCCGGGGCCGGGAAAAACATCGTCAGCGGCGAGGTGCCGCCCACCAGCTGCGGCGGGTCGGCGGGGGTGGCGCCGGGGAAATACAGCAGGTGCATCTCCGTCAGCGAGCGGAATTTCTCGTCGTTCAGATACAGCGTCAGCACCTGGGCCAGCGGCCGGGTGGCCGGGTTGGCGTCCAGTCGGGCCAGCTCATTGGCGCGGTTCCAGGGACGGATTTCGAGGCGCTGGCCGGGCTGGCGGCGCTGGTAGTAGTTAAACACCAGCTCCCACAAGTCCCAGAACTGCCCCGCCAGCCGATGGTGTACCGAGTCGGGCTGCTGCGCGCCGGCCGGGCTGCTCACGAAGGCCAGGGCCGTTTCCACCAAGTGCATCCGGGCGAATGGTGAAGGCAGGGCCACCGCCACCCGCTCAGCGCGGGCGCCCTCGGGGTCGAGGATGCCGCCGGGACCCTCAATTTCATTGCGGCCGATTTTGCCGGTGCGGCCCCAGCCCTCGTGGGTGCTCGAGCCCGTGCGGTGCAAGCGAAGTATCTTGGCCATTTTAGGTAGTTATTGCTTGTTTGTTAGATGTCGTTCTGGCGGCGGACCTCACCCCCTGCCCCCCTCTCCAAAAGAGAGGGGGCACCGGTTTTGCGCGGAAGTAAGGCCGTCAGGCTCCCCCTCTCTTTGGGAGAGGGGGTCGGCTCCGGAGGGGACCCGTGAGGTTCGCCGCTAGAACGGCAGATAATTCTCAATTGTATTGCAGCTTGGCATCCACCGCTACGTTGGTGGCTTTATCAAAAGCCCCCACTATCCAACGCAGCACCTGCGGGGCGTCGGGGTTGTCGAGCCGGGTTTTGGCCACGGCGTTGTTCAGCTCCACGCGCAGCACTTTTTCCGACAGGCTGTTGCCCATGAAGCTGATGAAGCCCGACTTGATTTCCTTGTCGGTCACCATCTTGTTGAAGTCGGTTTCGCCCAGGCGCAAGCCGGCGAAGTGCCGCTCGTTCTGCCCCAGCTCACCCAGCCACTGCTCGAATTCAGTTAGCATATCGTTCAGGTCGGCCAGCACGCCGGAGCTGGCGGGCAGGTGGCTGCCCAGCTTGCCGTCGGCGAAGAAAGCCGCGCTCCGGTCTTCGTTCAGGTGGTTCTGGAAGTAGCGGGCGAAGTAGTGCAGCCGGATAAGCGGCTTGGCCACTTCCTGGCGCATGACGGGCGAAAACTGGCTGAAATCCACCGTCGTGGCGTCGTCCTTCAGCCCAAACTCATGGTGGGCCGGGTTCTGGCGGTCGAGCTGCCCGGCCGGCTGGGCCAGGAAGTGCGGAATGGCCAGCGCCCCCAGCATTTCCAGCAGGTGAGCCTGATTGCGCTGGGCCGCCCGGCCGGGGTTATTGGGCAGCGGCTGCCCGGCCTGGTCGCCAAGGTAATACAGTGCCTCCAGGCCCTGCAGGTGGTCGGCATAATAGCTCAATGCCGTCTTGGTTTTGGTGATGAAGGAGTTGGAATCGATGAAATCCTGTCCTGCCGCTTTCTCCTGGGCGCCCGGCTGCTGCAGCTTAAAGTAGGGCAGCAGCACCAGCGCCCCGGCCGGCACGCTGGCCCGCACCTGCGGCTGCGGCAGCCCCGAGTCGGGGTCGCGCAGGTTGCGCACCAGCAGCGGGAAGCCCGCCGCCCCCGTGCCCCCGAAGATGGAACTAATGAAGAACACCCGGTCGTCGGCGTTGAGGCTCTGGGCGAAATAGCGCATCTCCTTGGCCTGCATCAGCGAGTTGAGCACCACCGAGCCCACGTTGGGCGAGCCCCGGAAGCCCACGTCGAGGCTGGCGCTCATGCTGTCGGGCGTGAAGAGTAAATCGAGCAGCCCCTGCGTCTCCACCGAGGCTTCGTTGTAGTGCACGTAGTCCTTAAACGACTGGCTAATGCCTCCGAAATCGTACACGAACGAGTCGCGCAGCCCCTCGGCCCCGGCCGTGTTCAGCTGGGCCAGCGTGGCCAGCGGCTGGGCAAAAAAGCCTTCGGCCTTGCTCCCGCCGCCCGCGTGCAAAGCCTGGTGCAGCCGGGCGTAGCGCTTGAGCAGGTCCACGGTGCGCGTCACGTCGCCGTTCTGGGTGTCGGGGTCCACCAGCACGGGCACCACCAGCTCGCAATCGGGCAGCTTCAGGCCGCTGGCCAGCAGCATGGTGAGGGAGCGCAGCACGCGGGCGCCGGTGCCGCCCACAGCAAAAATGAATAATCGACCCATGAGAAAAGTTAGAGGTAGAGACGCAATATTTTGCGTCTCTCGTTGAACGATTTAACCTAAATGGCGCGACCGACGAGACGCAAAATATTGCGTCTCTACAAAAACGGCACCGCCCGCGCCTGACTCCCAAACGGCAGCCGCTTGAGCAGCAACGAGAAAAGCAGGAACCACAGCGCCGCCACCAAAGTATTGGCCACGATGAAATAGCGCAGATAAGCATCCGGCGCCACGCCCTGCTGCGTGCTCACCTGGTACGCCACCAGCGCCCCCAGCCCGGCGGCGGCCAGCCACACCAGCAGCCAGTGCGTGGGCCGGCTCCAGCCCAGGCGGTTGAGCGAAATCCGCGCGTTGTTGAAGATGAAATAGAACACTATCACCAGCGCCAGGGCCAGCAGCAAAGTGTAAAACCCTACTGAGTTGAATACCTCGGCCTTGTAGAGCCCGAAGCTGACCGACTTCTTCTGGTAAAACCAGCTAACGATGAGCGGATACAGCCAATTAAAGAAACTTTGCATGAGAGGAGCTTATCAGTCTTGAGTGAGGGTGAAAT
The DNA here is from genome assembly GCF_030580865.1 of Hymenobacter aranciens. Classification (GTDB taxonomy): domain Bacteria; phylum Bacteroidota; class Bacteroidia; order Cytophagales; family Hymenobacteraceae; genus Hymenobacter; species Hymenobacter aranciens. Next base: position 64,688 of record NZ_JAUQSY010000022.1, read on the forward strand.
CGGCCGTGAAGACGGGCGGCAGGGGCGTCGGGAAGGCCCCGCGCACGCCCGCCACGATGTCGCTGAGGCGGTAGGTATGCGGCGGGTCGCTGAGCTGGTTGTCGTTCTGGGTGCTCCAGGCGGCCACCCAGGCCGGCGTTTCCGGCGCGGGCAATGCGAGCTGCAGCGTGGCGGCTTCCCTGGGTAACGCCGTCAGGCGTAGCCGTAGTGTGTGGGTATAGGCCGAAAGGGCGGCCTCGTCCTTCACGGGCTGAACCGAATTGGGCACAATCCCCACAGTGCCACCATTGAGCCGCGCGCGCAGATTTTTGTTCAAAAAGGCCGACTCGCGCCAGGCCGCCGGCAGCTGGGCCAGGTTCAACGCCACGGTGAACTCCACGCCGGCCTTCACGTCCGACACGTCGAGCTGGGTGCTGGGCTCGCCGGTGGCAAACGACACCGAGCCTTCGCCGCCCGGCGCCAGCGGGCTGCCGGCCTTCACCTGCGTCAGCACAGCCGCGTAATCCACCTTGGGCAGGGCCAGCCCGAAAAACGCCTGTTGCGCCCCGCCGCCGGGCGTCACCTCGTTGAGGTAGCGACCCACCAGCGCGGGCGGACCAATCACCCACACATAGTAGGGCAGGGGCTGCCCAGCCACGGCCAGCTGCTTCTGCGGCGTTTTCACGGCCGGGTGGAAGGTGCCGTGAAACCGCGAGGTGCTCGCCAGCATGGCCACGGCCAGCTGCTTCTTGCTCACGGTAGCCAGCGCGTCGGTCATCCGCACTTTCATCAGGGCGATGGCCGACTTATCCTGCGGCCCATAAATGAAGTCCGACACCACCACGTTCACCTTGTCGGCGGCGCCGGGCAGGGCCAGCATGTTTTCGAGCATGTCGGGCAGCTCGGTGCCCTTGGCGGCCTCATGGGTGTCGCCCTGCACCACGTCGCGGAAATGTTTGTAGCTCGTCACCGTGGGCGTGTCCTGCAGCGCCAGCAGAAACTGCGCATCGGCCACCGCCGGGCTGCTGTGCGTGCGCGACGCCAATTGGCTCACATAGTCCTGAAACTCGGTGGGCTGGGTGGCGGCCGTGTTCACCGGCATAAAGCCCTTCATGCCCCCCGACAGCTCCAGAAACACGTTCACCCGCAGCGGGGCGGGCTTGCTGGCATCAGCGGTAGCAGGGGCAGCCGGGGCCGTAGTGGCTTCCGTTTTGCCGGCCGCCCGGTTGTTAAGCTCCTCGTCGGAGGTGCAGGCGGCCGTGCCGAGCAGCAGGCCCAGCACCGCCAGCGCGGGCCAGCGCCCGGGCCGGGAATGAAAAAAGCGGGTCATGGATGAATGGCTAGGGCTGCGAATGTAGCGGCTATTTCCGGGAGTAGTCGGCCCCGAGCTGGTCCGGCGCCACAGGCGTCCGACCGGTTGCGGCCGGCACGACGCTTCTACGGCAAATACCCGGCCGTAGCCGATTCCCGGGCCTTTCGTTGCCCCCCAGCCCTATCGCAGCGCCTTACCTGCCGCTACTTACACCACCGTACGAGCAGGCAGTAGCGGCTTATTCCACCTGCAGCCGCCGCCCGCTGACACCTGCCGCGCTGTTCAGCCGCACCAGGTAGAGCCCGGGCGTCAGCCCCCGCAAATCCAGCGGCAGCACAACCGGGCCGGCGCCCAGCGCTACCGGCGCGGGGCAAACCACGCAGCGGCCCAGCGCATCAAGCACTTCTACGCGTACGGTTTCGGCCCGGGGCAGGCGCAGCTGCAGCTCGCTCCGGCCCGCGGCAGGGTTGGGCAGCACGTCGAAGGCCAACCCGGCCGCCTGCGGGGCCTGCCGGCCCAGCAGCGGGCCATTGAGCACCGCCTGGGCAGCTTGCAGCACATCGCGCCGGGTGCGGTGCTGCACCACGGCCACCACTTGCAGGCTGTCGAAGCTTTCGATGGTGTTCCCGGCCGGGAAGGTGTAGCTCTGGCTGAACGTGGCCTGCTGCCCCGACGTCAGCCGGGGCAAAGCCAGCGGGCTGCTGGGCAGCGCCTTGCGGAAAACATGGTAAAACACCCGCTCATTAAAGCGCTGGTTGTTGCGGGTGCTACGCTCCGTGATGGCCAGGTACAGCTCGTAGTCGGCCCCCAGCGAGTCCAGGGCCTGCACCTGGGCCACCGCCTGCACCGTGTTGCCCACCACCCGGTACGCCGCCCGGATGCGCACCGGCGACGGCAGCTGGGCGGCCCGGTCGAAATCCGACCGACGGTACTCTATCGAATTCACGATGCGGCCACCGTCGATAACCGTTGCCGGGATACCGCCGGTGTAGCTGTAGTACCGCTCGGCGCGGTTGGTAGCTTCCGGCGTATTGTAGGGGTCGCCGGGACTAGGCCGGTTCTGCTGGTAGTGGGCCTCCAGGTAGCGGCCGGGCACGGCCCGGTTTACCGCGCGCACGTTGGTGTTGCCGGGGCCGCAGGGAGCGCAGGTGCTGCTGCCGAAGCTTTCCAGCAGCACCGTGCGCTGCATGGTCGAGTCGGCCACCCGCACCACCGCCAGCAGGGTATCGTCCAGAGGGTGGGGGTCGCCGGGGGCCGTGGCCCACACCTTCAGGCGGTAAGTGCCCCGCCGGGCCGGCTGCCAGGGCAGCGGGTGCCGGAAGTGCAGCGTGTCGCCGCCCGGCAGCGCGGCAGCGGGCTGCACGGTGGCCGTCACAGCCGGGCCGTTGCCCACCCGGTAGCCCAGCTCGTAACTGCCCAGCAGCTGGCTACCCACGTTGCGCAGCACGCCCCCCACCGCCACCGGGTAGCGGCCATCGGCCAGGGGCAGCAGACTATGATTCACCAGGGCCAGGGCCGCCGCCGGGGCTGGCGTGGGACGGAAAGCATAGTAAAACGTGTTATGGTAGAACGGATTCAGTTGGCTCAGGGCCGAATTGTAGCCGTAGCCCGCGCCCGTTATCTGGGGCGAGCCGGCCACCTGCACCGCCAGGCTGGCATCGCGCTGCACCCCAACGGTCCAGCTCAGGGAGGAGTATTCGTTATTGGTGGTGCCCACCACGTACACGCTGTTGGAGGTTTCTTCCAGCACCACGCACCAGCCCACGCTAAAGCTCACCCACTGCTGCCGGTGCGGGGCCTGCCCGAAGGTGGCCGTGGCAATGTTATTGACGGCCTGCTGCGGCCAGATGCACACCGACATATCCGGCACCTGCGCGGCCGGCAGCGCCGTGGCCGTGGCGCCGGGCATGGTGGTAGCCGTGGTGGTAAACGTGAGCACTCCCCGAGTCGATACCTTGAAGCTGCTCACGGCCTGCCCGAAAAACTGGAACGGAAACGCCAGCGCCGTCACCGGCGACCACACCACGGCCGCGCCCAGGGGCTGAATCACCGTCCAGCCCGCCGGGTATCGCCCCGAGGGCAGCCCCAGCACGGGCCAGGGAGCCACCAGGCCCGGCGCATAGCCCTGCACCGTTTCGGGGGCGGCGTAGCTCTGCGCGTAGCCCAGCCGGGCTACCCCCAGGCTCAGCACCACGCCCAGCAGTGTAAAAAGTCGTTTCATAAAGTGTTGGTGAAAGGGTAAATAAGCGATACGCCGGCCAAGATACCGAATGTTCGCCAATCGGCAACCCCTTGCTGCCCATCACTACCGGCGCCGCAGCTGCCGTAGCTGGAACCACTGCCCCACCCGCACCCCCAGCAGCAGCGCCAGCACCCCCGGCAGGCCCAGCAGCAGCACCCAGGTGTTGGCCTCATCGTAGCTCGAATGGGTGAGATTGGCCAGATTCACCATAAAATCGCAGCAGTACCAGAAGGCCACTTCCACGAACCGCTCGGCTAGTTGATAAAGCGTATTCATGCGGCGCGGTTTTGCTTTAGCTGCCGGATAGCAAACGCGTTGCGAATAGCGCCATAGGTCAGCCACAACAGCACCGCCGGCACAAACAGCAGGTAGAACCCCACGTTCACCGCCGCATACCAGCCCCGCCCGCCCACCGCCAGCGCCCGCACGGTAGCCGCATACAGCGGCTTCAGCTGGAAATACGCCGGACTGTTGGCTGCCGTGGCGTGGCGGCAGCCGTACAGCGTGCAGTAGCGGGTGCAGTGCGTGGCGGTGTAGCTGCGGGTGGGCGGGTAGGGGGCGTGGGTATTTACCCAGTAGCCGAAGAGGAGGGGGAGGGCGGCTAGGAACAGGGTGAGGAGGAGGGGGCGCATGGGGTGAAGTCAGGCAGTTGATAACCCAAGCTACAACGCCCGCGCTACCTAACTTCGCCCAGCTCACCAATCCTCAAGTCTTTCCCCAAGTAACTCTCATGGCCCGCGTCACCAACAACCTCCTCCTGCAGGGAATCAGCGGCAAAATTGGCCCCCTCGTCATCCGCCAGGTCGGTGGCCAGACCATCGTCCAATCCGCCGAAAATAAAGCCAAGCGCGCCCCCCGCTCCCCCAAGCAGCAGGCCCACCTCGACCGCATGTACCAGGCTCAGCTCTACGCCAAGGCCCAAATCCGCGACCCTAACCTCAAGGCCCTCTACGCCACCCGCATCGACCAGCGCCGCACCAGCGCCTACACCGTCGCCATCGCCGACTACATGAATGCCCCCGAAATCCTTGGCCTCGACGCCCGCGCCTACCGTGGCCACCCCGGCGACGCCCTCCGCATCCAGGCCACCGACGATTTCGAAGTCATCGCCGTCGTCCTGCGCTTTCTCACTCCCACCGGCACCCTCCTCGAAACCGGCCCCGCCACCCTCCAGCCCGCCGCCCACTGGCTCTACCTCACTCAGCAGAACCACGCCGCCGGCACCACCTGCGAAGTTGAAGCTCACGACCGCCCCGGCAACGCCACCACCCGCAGCTTCACCCTGTAAGCCGCCCGCCCCGCTTTTATCCTATTGCGCTCTAATATCTTTCCTAGGCAAAGTCTAGAGAAAACCTAGAGGCAATGTAGAGGCAGGACGAATCTACCCCTTAGGAGAGTCCTATTCCCCCGCCTCGCCCTACGGCAGCTCAATAAAGAATGTCGTTCCCTCCTGCTCGCGGCTTTCCAGCCAGATGTCGCCGCCGTGCAGCTGCACCAGCTGCCGGGCGATGAAGAGGCCCAGCCCCGTTGTCGTTTCGCCGCTGAGGCCGGCGCGGCGGCTGGGGTTAAACTTATCGAACAAGTGCGCGTGCAGCCGGCTCGGAATCCCGATGCCCGTGTCGCGCACCGCAATGCGGAAGCGCTTGCCCTGCGGCTCCAGCGCGATGGTGACAGTGCCCCCGGCTGGGGTAAATTTCAGCGCGTTGCCCACCAGGTTGGCCAGCACCCGGGCAAACTTTTCGGGGTGCAGCTGGCCGTAGAGCGTCTGCTTGGGCAAGGCCACGGCCAGCGCCACGCCCTTCTGCTCGGCCGCCAGGCGGTACACCTCCAGCTGCGCGCCGAGGTAGGCGTTGAGGTCCACCGACGTCTTTTCCAGGCCCTGCGCGTCCAGGTCGCCCACGTACAGCACGTCCTGCAGCAGGCCGCTCGCCTGCGTGCAAGCCTCCCGGATGAGATTGAAATAGTGCATCATCTCGGGCGGCGGCGGGGTCTCGCCCGGCCGGCCCGCCAGCTCGCGCAGCAGCAAATCTACCAGTAGCTCAATCTGCGCCACCGGCGCCTTCAGGTCGTGCGTCACCAGCTGCACAATGGTTTCCTGCGCGTCATACAGCCGCCGGAGCTTTGCCTCCAGCGCCTTGCGCTCCGAAATATCCTCCAGAATAGTGTAACCCAGCTCCCCATCGGCATCGGGCACCAGCACCGAGTGCACCTGGCACCAGAACGACGACTTATCGGCCCGCACCAAGCAGGTTTCCAGCGAGAAGCTCGGCAGCTTGTGCTCCCAGAGGCGCATTTGCAGCTCGTGCCAGTCGGGCCGGTGGTCGGGGTGGGCAAACTCCAGAATCTTGCGCCCCACCAGCTCCTCGGGCCTGGTATAGCCCAGCATCGTCAGCGTCGCCGCATTCACCTGCCTGATTATCAGGTCGGCGGTAATAATCTTCTGCCCCAGCGGCGAGTTCTCAAACACCGTCCGGAAGCGCACCTGGCTTTGCTCGTAGCGGACCTTCGCGCTTTGCCGCGCCACACTAGGCGCCGCAGCCGGCTTAGGCGTAGCAGCCTGGCGGGTTTTACCAGCTGCGGAGGAGGGGGGCTTGGCCATCGGAAACGGGAAAAGAAGGCCCGCGCATACGTTCCGACCCCCGCAAGGTACGCGCCGCCGCCGATTGCGCCTGCCCGGCGGCTCGCTTCCGCGCCGCCGCTCTACCTTCGCCCCCATGTCTACGCCCTCCCTCCAGCGCCGCCTGGGCCTCGTGCAGGCCACCGCCCTCAACATGATTGACATGGTCGGCATCGGCCCCTTCGTCACGCTGCCGCTGGTCATGGGCTTCATGGGCCCCAATTTCCTCCTGGCGTGGCTCGTGGGCGCCGGCCTGGCCCTCGCCGACGGCCTCATCTGGAGCGAGCTCGGCGCCGCCTACCCCGAAGCCGGCGGCTCCTACCGCTTCCTCAAGCTGGCCTACGGCGAGCACAAGTGGGGCCGGCTCATGTCGTTCCTCTACGTGTGGCAAACCCTCGTGCAGGCCCCCCTGGTGCTGGCTTCCGGCGCCATCGGCTTCGCCCAATACTTCGGCTACCTCGTGCCCCTCACCGAGTGGTGGCAGCCCAAGCTGGTATCCGGCGCCGTGGTGTTGCTCTTGATAATCCTGCTTTACCGCCGCATCGAAGACATCGGCAAGCTCGGTGTGTTCCTCTGGATTGGCGTGCTCAGCCTCATGGGCTGGCTCATCTTCGGCGGCCTCACCCACGCCCACCACGAAGTCGCCTGGCTGCCCACCGGCGGCGCGGCGGCCCTGCCGGGCGTGCTGCTCTCGGCCGCCATGGGCCAGGCCGCCGTCAAAACCATCTACTCCTACCTCGGCTACTACAACGTCTGCCACCTCGGCGGCGAAATCCAGAACCCCCAGAAAGTCATCCCCCGCAGCATCTTCCTGAGCATCCTCGGCATCATGGCCCTGTATTTATTGCTCAACTGGAGCGTGGGCACCGTCATCCCCTGGCAGGAAGTGAAGGCCCTGCAAGCCGGTGGCGCCGGCGCCGTGGCCGACAAATCCCAGTTCATCGTCAGCCTGTTCGTCGAGCGCCTCTACGGCCCCGTGGCCGCCCAGGCCGCCACCGGCCTCGTGCTGCTCGTGGCCTTCGCCTCCCTCTTCGCCGTGCTGCTCGGCTACTCCCGCATCCCCTACGCCGCCGCCGCCGATGGCGAGTTTCTGCCCCTCTTCGGCCGCCTGCACCCCACCAAGAACTTCCCCCACGTGTCGCTACTCATCCTGGGTGGGGTGGGGTTCGTGTTCAGCCTCTTATTCCGCCTGGGCGAAGTCATTTCGGCCATCCTCGCCATGCGTATCCTGGTGCAATTCGTGGGGCAGGCCGTGGGTCTGGTGCTGCTGCGCCGCCGGCGCGGGGCTGCCAGCCTGCCTTTTCGCATGCCGCTCTACCCGCTGCCGGTGGTGCTGGCCGTGGCCGTGTGGCTGCTCATTTTCTACAGCACCGGCCCCACGTTCATGCTCTCGGGCCTAGCCGTGATAGGGGCGGGGCTGGTGGCCTTCCTGCTCTGGAGCCGCCGGCTGGGGCGGTGGCCTTTTGAGCGATAGGCGGGTTAGTCCAGCACAATATCCAGCAAATCGGTCGGCCGTTGAGCGGTATGAAAAATGTCTAAAAATAGCACCTGCGTATCAGTAACGCGGTACAGCAACACATAATGCTTGCGAAAAACGGCCCGCCGGACGTTCTCAAATCGAATTCCCTCAAATGAGAAAGCCGGATAAGCCCACGGCAGTGGTGCTACGGTGCGCTGGCAAAAGGTAAAGATGGCTAATGTGAACGCCTTCCCAACTATCCGCGCCGCCGCGACCAGCAAAAGCTTCAAAAGCCGCTAATTTCTTCAAAAAATCCTCGGTGAAATCAACCCGGCGTACAGCTTCGCTCATAAGCCGAAACGCGCCTTAGCGTCTTCCCACGAAACGGTGCCCGAAGCTTCCGATTCCTGCAGGCGCTGTGCCCATTCCTCTGCCGTCGTGGCCGCCACAGGCAAACTGCTGAAAGCCGCAGGAGCATCAGCCGCTGCTTCCATTGCCGCGAAACGAATGCCATGTTGTTTCGCCAGTACCTGCAGAATGCCCGTCAAGATTTCGTCGTCGGCCGGAGTCTGCGCATCTACCATGTATTTCATGCCCTAATCTACATCAAAACCCTGGTTTCGGTTCGCTACCCCAGCCGCTTCTCGTAGCAAAAGAACCGCTGCCCCGGCCGGATAGCCAGCCCGATTTCCCCCGCAAACCGGTATCCCAGCTTCGGAAACAGCCGCTGCGTGGCGGCGTTCTCCGAGTTCGTATCCACGCGCAATACTGTCAGGCCCTGCGTCCGCGCCACTTCCTCGGCCTGCAGCAGCAGCGCCTGCGCCACGCCCCGGCCCTGGGCGGCCGGGTCCACGGCCAGGCGGTGCGTCACCACGGCGGGCTCGGTCACGTCCCAGTCGGCGTCGGCGTATTCGGGGTCCTGGTCGTTAGTGAGGGCGGCCACACCGGCTAGCTGGCCGTCCAGCTCGGCCACCCACAACTGCTGCTGGTCGATATCTGCCTGAAAAACGGCGGCGTTGGGGTAGTCATCGTTCCACTGAAAGTTGCCGGTGGCCTGCATCAGCGGCACCACGCGCTGCACCAGCGCCATGAGGGCAGGAATGTCGGTGGCAGTAGCGCGGCGGATAAGCGGCGGGGAAGGCATTGTGAGATGAAATGAGGTGGTAGAACGAAAACTCCCCTCCTTGGAAAGGAGGGGATGTGAGGCGCGAAGAGCGCCGAACGGGGGTGGTTGAAGTCGTCCGCGCCGTTAGGACGATGATAGAACAAAGGTCCGCAAACCCCTCTTCCATTCCTAACGGCGCGGTCCCGCTCAACCACCCCCGTTCGGCGCTCTTCGCGCCTCACATCCCCTCCTTTCCAAGGAGGGGAGTGTCGTTCTTACGTTGGCTGCACAAACCGCTTGATATCCCCGCTGGCAATGTACGACTTGCCATCCGGCGCGGTATTCACGTGGTCGACCACAAACAGCACGCCCTCCTGCCGGATGTCGCGCGGGAAGCGCATATTCCAGTCGGGGTCGAAGCCGTCGCTCACCACGCGGGCGCGCAGCTTGCTGCCGGCTTTCACGCACTGAACCAGCACGCCCTGGCCGATAGTGTCGGTTTCCTCCAGGTCGGCCAGCGTCTTCGGTGTGCGGGCCACGTGCGAGCTGCTGCTGCTGCGCCGCGAGCCGCCGCCGTGGTGGCCGCCGGCCAGCGGGTCCACTTCGCCGGGGCGCACCAGGCGGGCGATGTTGCCCTTGGCGCGGTAGAAGGTGCCGTCGGCGCTCAGCTCCAGCTCGTCCACCACGTAGTGCGCGCCCTCGGCCCGGATAGCGCGGGGGAACTGGATGTTGAAATCCTCGTAGTTGGGCGTGGCCACGCGCACGCGCAGCTTGCCGCCCTCGCGGAAGCACACCAGCTCCACGCCGTCGCCGGGCTCGGTCACCACGGGTAGGGCGTAGGCGGCCTGGTCCACGCTCACGCCGCGGCCGGCCAGGTCGTTGCGCGAGCGGCGGCCCTGGAAGGCCTGGTCGCGCAGCTCCTTACGGCTTTCGTTGTCGAGGTGGCGGCTGGCAATGCGCTGGGCATAGTGGTTCACCTGGTCGATTTCCTCCGCGATTTCGAAGTGCTCGTGCAGGCCCTGGGCCGTGAGCGTATCCACGAGCTGCTTGAGCAGGTCGGCCGCCTCGGCGTGCTTGCCGGCATCGGCCAGGTCCACGGCGTGTTCCTTGTCGCGGGCAATGCGCAGGCGGGCCAGCTCCAGCGTCACGCTGGTGCTGCTGGCCGCCGCCACGGCGTCGATGTTGCCCGCCGTTACCTGCACCGTATGCTCGCCGCTGATAGATTCGATGCTGCCCGACCGAATAGCATCGGCCCGGAAGGAGACGTGCAGCAGCGGGTGCGCGCCCGAAGTAAGCGCCGGCAGCTTCAATTGCAGCCCCAGCAGCTTGTCCTCGTTCTCATACACATCGCCGAGGTGCAACACCAGCCTATTGCCGTCTTTCTCGCTACGCGCCAAGCTTAATACATCGGCAATGCCGATGCCCGGCTGCGGCGTCAGGGTCACGGTCAGATTTTGGGCCGCAATGGCCTTGAGGCTGTCCAGCTCGATGCCAAACACGTCGGCCGCATCGTCCACCGACTGAATGAAGTAGAAGTTGCCGCCCGCCGCCCGGGCCATGCCAATCAGCAAATCCTCCTCGAAGTGCGCCCCGAAGCCCAGCGTCGTCGTGCTGATGCCTTCCTCGGCCTTCTTGCCCGCCGTGCTGATGAGCGTGGCCGAATTGATGATGCCGGCGTTGGCCTGCCCGTCGGTCAGCAGCAGCACGCGGTTCACGTGCTTGTCAGTTTTGTGCTTGGCTACCAGCTCGCAGCCCCGCAGCCAGCCGCCGCTCAGGTTGGTGAGGCCGCCGGCCCGCACACCCTGAATAATCTGCCGGATGGCCGCCTTGTCCGTCACCAGCTGCGCATCGAGCAGCGTGTCCACCGCATCGTCATACACCACAATGCTCAGCCGGTCGTCGGCCGTGAGGCGGTCCACGAAGTCGGCGGCGGCCTTCAGCGCGTACTTGAGCGGGGCGCCCGCCATGCTGCCGCTGCGGTCAATCACCAGGGCCACGTTGAGCGGCCGGCGCGTCGGGTTGGGCACGTCTTCCCGGAAGCTCAACAAAAGGCTGGTGGTGTCCGCCGTGTTTTCGAGAAGCACCGGCTGGGTGGGTTGCTGCGTGATTTGCATGAGAGAAGTGAAAGTTGGTTTAAGAATGAATTGGCATAGCTCGGCCGTAGTCCGTTACGGAACGGAGTGAGAAAAGTGGCCGGAAGATATAGGAAGTAGCGCGGACTTCTGCTGGCGCGCGTCTCTGACGCATGCCGACTGGCTTCGCGTCTCTGACGCGACGGAGCCGCGCCGTCTGAGCCGGTCGTTCTGGATAGCGAGCCAGAGGCTCGAAGCCAGTCGGCACGCGTCAGAGACGCGCGCCAGCACGTTCTTACGTTTCAATAATCGGCCGGTAATCCTGCTCATTCTCAAAGCCGGCAATCCAGGCCGCCGCCCGCTTGCAGGTGCGAATGTGCGGCGGCACCCGCAGCACGTAGCTGTGCGCTGTGGAGGGGCAGCGCACGCGCATGGCCACAATAGCCTCGTCATCCTCCAGCGGAATGCGGATGAGCTGCCGGTCGCCGCCCGCGTCGCGGTCGCGGTCAATCACCAAGCCGCCCACTTCCTCAATGAAGCGGTCCAACCCAAAGCGCTCCAGCAAGATGCGCCGCCGCGTCACGTTGCGCACGTTTAGGATTTCCACGCCCGTCAAATCTTCGGGGCTGAAAGCGGTACGCTCGTCCACCGTGGTGCCCTGCCATTGGATATTGACGCGCAGGCCGCTGGGCAAGCCAGTAAGGCCACTGCCCGCCACCTCTACCCAATTAGTCAGGTGCAGGCCCGCGGGCAGCTCGCGCAGCTGCGGGCAGTTGGCCACGTTCAGCGAACGGGCCGTCAGCCGCTCGGGCAGGCGGCGTAGGTGGGGGTTGTTGCTCAGGTTCAGGTGCTCGCGCACCAGCCAGTCGCCGGTGATTTCGCGGATGCCGGTGCGCTGGGCCTGCACGCTGGTGGCCCGCAGGCGCTCGGGCAGCAGGTCGAGGTTGGGGCAGTCATTCACCTCCAGGTGCGTGCATTCTAGGAAGGTGGGCAGTTCCTTCAGCCGGGCTTCGCCGCTCAGCCGTAGCGCGCCGGTCACAATCAGCTCATCCGGCATGCGGCCCGAGAGCAACAGCGCCCGCGCCGCCTCGGGCGTGGTGCGCAGCACGCCGCCGTGCCGGGGCGCTACCGGTGGGGGTGGCGTCGCAGTCGGCCCGCTTCGAAATGGGGCGGCTGGCTCCTGCGCCTGCGAGGAAGGGCTGGCGGATGGCCGGCGCAGCTGCCGTCCGCGAGGATTGATGCTGAACATGATGGCAAGTTAGTCGATAACCGGACGAATGGCTGAGGGCGTGTACTCGCGCTGCTGCCACACCCGGTATACGCCGGCGGGTAGCTCGATGGCCCGGTGTTCCTCGTGCACCAGCGTGGCCGAAGGCGCCGATACCAGCAGATACAAATCATTACCATACACATACAGGCTGGCATTGCCGGTTTCCTGAATGCGGTGCGAGTGGCCGGTGTGCTCGCCGTGCGCCAACACCAGGCCCGCCTTGGGCCGGGCGCCTAGGGGCAGGTTGGTAACGGCGGCAATCAGAACATCGCCGTGGCGATAAAGGGGGCGGGTCGTAGTCATGGCTGATGCTAATGTGGTGAGATTAATTGAACGGATTCGATGGCGTAAAGTTAGCGGATTGCGGATAATTTTAGCAAACATTAGGCTAATTTTTTTAGTAATAATTGGGCAGACATGAAAAAGGCCGACTGGGTTCCCAGTCGGCCTTGCGAAGTGGTCGGGCGGATTTCGCGTAGCGGGATTCGCCCGGCCTCCCCTCTTTTTTTTTCTCGCCGCTGGGTCTCCTCCGCCTTCTTTGCGTGATATGTTTGAGTAGCACTTGTTCCTGTGCGGTTTATGG
>NZ_JAUQSY010000023.1 GCF_030580865.1 Hymenobacter aranciens
GCCCCCGCCGGGCCGGGCCAGCACGCGGCCAGCGGAGTGCCGGGCGCGGCCGCCGGCCCCAGCAGCTGCCGGGCGGCGGAGTTGAGGTAGCTCAGCACGAGGGCGGCGGGGGCGGCAGCGTCCCCTGGGCCGGGCGTGCAGTACACCACGCCGGTAGGCAGCAGGTCGAGCAGGGCCGGCAGCAAGTCGGCTGGCAGCGAGGGCTCGGGGGGGATGGGCGCGGCGGCGGGGGGCATAAGGGGAGAGAACGAGGCCGGACAGCCGGCGGCGCAAGGTACGTTAGGATGGGAGGCCAGGGTTGCGGTGGTGGCCCCGGGCCCGGGGTTGCCTCACCGCCCGGCCCCGGCACCTCACCCCCTGACCCCCTCTCCAAAAGAGAGGGGGCACCGGTCTTGCACCTTATGGGAATCGTCAGGCTCCCCCTCTCTTTTGGAGAGGGGGTCGGGGGGTGAGGTGCCGGGGCTGGGCGGTGAGACAACCCGCCCCGCCCCGGCACCTCACCCCATGCCTTTCTCCCTCGCCGAGCTGCGCCACCGCGCGGCCGACTTCGCCCGCTCCCACGCCGACGACGGCGACGAGAAATCCCAGGACCAGAACTTCGTGCGCGACCTGCTCGACGTGTTCACCCCGCAGGGGCGGCGCCGCGTCCAGTTCCAGGTGCGCGTGAAAAAGCCCGACGGCAGCCAGGGCTACGTGGATGCGCTGTGGCCCGGCAATTACGTAAAGGTGGCTCTCGTGCTCTAGTGAGGGCTGACGGCCCCTTGCTGCGTCGCAGGGGGCGCGGCGGCCAACGTCAGCAGCCAGGCCAGTGCTGTTTCCAAGCGCCGGAATGAGCGGCACTCGGCCGACGCCAGGGCGGGGTCGAGGTGGCGCGTAAACTCGGGCTGATGCAGGGGCGGCTTATAGGCTACCTCCATATGCGTCTGCAGCCATCCTTTCACATCGCGCTTGCCTTCCGCAGGGTAGTCGCGGCGCAGGCTGTCGGGCAGCAAGGGCGTGTGCGGCGCGATGGTGGGCAGGCTGGCCACCAGCCATTCCTCGTATTCGCGGCGGGCCAGCACCACGGCCACCGGCACGGGCAGCCGGTAGGTGGCCAGCGTGGTAGCCAGGCCTTGCGCCTCGGTCACGGGGCAGGCCTGGGCGTCGTCGAGGTCGAGCAGCACGAGCACGGCGTGGCACACTCCGGCGCGGGCCTTGATGCCGACCTCAGCCGCCCGCTTGGGCAGCACCTTGCGCAGTTTGGGCATTTCGCCCACCTTAATAGGTTGCGGTACATTCCAATCGAAGCGCTGGGCGCGCTTGAGCAGCTTCTTCAGCAGCAGCGGCGCGGCGGCCTGGTCGCCATCGCCCTCTACCCAGACAAGTAAGTGGTGCATCTAGCGGGTGGGGGCAGTAGGTGACGCCGGGGCGAGCTGCCGGTGCAACCCCTCGGTACGCAGCAGCTCCCCGGCCGTGAAGAGCTGCTGCCGCACGGTTTCGACCTGGTCCTCGGCCAGGGGGCCCACGCGCGTTTCGCCCTGCTCCTTCTCCACCACCAGAAACGACTCGGGCGGCAGGTAGTCGAGCAGCTCGGGCGAGTGAGTGGTAAGCAACACCTGCCGGCGCTGGCTGGCTTCCTTGAATAGCTCGGCCAACACGGCCAGCATGCCGGGATGGATGTTGACTTCGGGCTCCTCGATTGCCAGCAGCCGCCGGTAGGTGTAGTCGCCATCCCCGAACAAGGCAGTGCTGAACTGCGCGGTGGGGTCGGACTGATATAGCGCCGCTAGGATGCCCAGCACCCGTAATGTGCCATCGGACTCCGAGCCTAGGTCGGCCTTGCGAATGCGCCCGCCTGCGTTCTTGTAGTGCAGGTAGGTTACCAGGTAGCTGCCGGCGATTTCTACCGAGAAGTCGGTGATGTCGCTCACCAGTCGGCGCAAGGTGGCCTGCACCTCGGCGGTGCTGCGGCGGGAGTGGCGCAACGAGCGCAACACAGCGGCTAGGTTCTGCCCTCCCTCATCAAAAGGCACTTCCCGTACTATTTGCTGGGGAGCCCGGAGCTGGGTAGGCTGTAGGGCATAAAACAATGCGTTGCTGACCAACTGCTGAAAGTCCCTAGCCAATTCACTGTAGAAAAGAAACTCTGGCAGTTCACTGTCTTCATCCATTTCGGTATGCGCAATCGGAAACGCATACAACTCGCCATGTAGTACCTGCGGCCCCAGCAGTAGATTGGCAGTACCTAGCCTGCGCCAGCCGCTTTGCTCATCAGCGATGTGATTCTTACCGTTGCGCTTCAAAATGGCTTTTCCATCCTGCCAATTGATGCGGTAGTGCGGCCCGTTACCGGCGTGTACCTCCAACACCTCCCGTTTCACCGTGTGCCCGAGGCGGGGGTCGGCGGCGAGGGTGAAGTCGTAGGCGATGAAGTCGGCCGGGTTGTCGCCGATGGTAGCCGTCACGCCCAGGCTCACGTCGAGGGGGCGGCCGCCGGGCGTCCAGCGGCGCAGGGCGTTGAGGCCGTTGCGGTCGAGCAGGGCCTGGTCGAGGCCGCGGGTGAGGCAGTCGCGCAGCAGCCGCAGGGCATCTACCACGTTGCTCTTGCCCGCACCGTTAGGGCCCACCAGTACCGTGAGCGGCCACAGCGGCACGTCGAGCTCCCCGATGCTGTGCAGGTTACTGATGCGGAGGCGGGTAAGGCGAAGGTCGGGTGTGGTGGCAGCCATGGCGAAGCAATGAGGGCGCAAAGTACGATACAAGCCGTCATACGGGCCGTAGCGCTATGGCGCACTGCCAGAACAGTCAGCGCTGCCCATGTGGCATGCATAACAGTCGGCTCGCGGTCGTTAGTTGCCTGGGATTATCTGTTTCTACCCCTTCCCCCCCGCCCCTACCGCCGCGCAGCAGCAGGCCGTGGCCGCCGCCGAGGCGGTGCTGGCGGCCCGGGCGCAGTTCCCCACCGAGAGCCTGGCGGCCCTCTACGACCCCGCGACCATGCCCCCGGCCCTGGCCCGCGCCCACCAGGCCCTCGATAGGGCCGTGGATAAGTGCTACCGCCCGGCCGCCTTTGCGTCGGAGCTGGCCCGGCTGGAGTTCCTGTTCGGGCTCTACCAGCAGCTGAGCGCCCCGGTGCTGGGCGCCCCGGCCCGCAAGGGGCGCAAGTAGGCACGGGGCCGGGCGCACCCGTTTGCCTGTTTCGCTAACGCTCCTTACCTTCACAGCGCTACGGCACCCCGGCCCCGCGCCGGGGCACGCCGCAGCGCCAACCTTTTTTTCTGCAAGCCTGATGAACCCCACTCCCGCGCCAGTAGTGCTACTGGTAGAAAACGACCCCGTGTGGGCCGAACTGCTCGCCACCGTGCTGCGCCAGGAAGGCGCCACCGTGCTGGGCCCCGCCGCCACCGCCGCCCAGGCCCGCGCCCTGTGCGCCGGCCCCGGCCCCGCCCCCACCCTGGCCGTGCTCGACATCGGCCTCGAAGACGGCTTGGGGCTGGGCCAGTGGCTGCGCCAGCGTGGCCCGCTGCCGCTGCTGTACCTGACGGGCCTGGAGCAGCCCGGCCTGTTTGAGCAGGCCCGGGCCACCGCCCCGCTGGCTTTTGTGGCCAAGAGCTGCCAGCCCACCGAGCTGCGGCACCACCTGGTGCTGGCCCTCGACGCGGCCCGGGGACTGGCCGCCCCCGCGCCGCTGCTGCTGCTGCCCGGCGCCACCGGCCAGGAGCGCGTGCTGGTGGCCGACATTGCGTTTGTGAAGGTGCGCGCGCGCCACTGCTGGCTGCACACGGCCACGGCCCGCTACGTGTGGGCGCAGCCGCTGGCCAAGGTGCTGGCGCTGCTGCAGCCCAACGGCTTCCGGCGGGTGCATCGGAACTACCTGCTCAACCTGGCCCACCTGCGCAGCCTCGACAAGCGCTGCCGCACCCTGGTGGCGGGCACGGCCACCCTGCCACTGGGCAACAGCTTTCGGGCGGCGCTGCTGCGCGAGCTGCCCCGGCTAGGCTAGCCCCGGGCCGGGCCCACGGCCGGGCTTGGTCGGGCAAAAGCAGGGGTTGGTGCAGTTTAGGAGGGCGTTGGTGCTGGGGGGGCTTGCGCCGGGCGGAGCGGGGCTGCACCTTTGACAATGCCGGGCCACTCAGGGCTGGGCACGCTGGCATGGTCGTCCTGGTTCTGCTTCCTGTACATTGGCCGCCAGGCCGCCCCGCGGGGCGGCCTGCGCCGGGCGAGGCATGCGTCGGCGGACGGGAGGGAAACGCCTTTGGACGGGCGGGACAGCCTTTCGGACGGGAGGGACAGCCTTTCGGACGGGAGGGAAGCGCCTTCGGACGGGCGGAACAGCCTGTCGGACCAGTGGAGCAGCCCATCAGATGGGCGGGACAAGCCCTGCCAGGCGCGGCCAGCGCTGCTGCCGGGGCCGGGCAAGCCGCACCCGCCGGGCGGGGCCGCGCCAGGCGCCACCGGGGCACCGGGTGGCGACGGCGGGGCCGGGAACCGCCGGCCCGGCTCGTCGTGCCTGACTTCTTATTTCTTACGTTTACTTTTTCGTACCATGAACCGCTTTCTGCTTACCGACTTCAGCATCTACCGGAAAGACAAAATCGGCCCGCTGGCCACCGGCTGCTGCACCAAGCTCACCGGCAACAAGTACTTTACCGCGGCGGGCACCTACGTGGCGGCCATTGAGGCGGCGCTGGCAGATTACCTGCCCGCGGCCGCCATCAAAAACCCCATTCCCGAGCAAACGGCCCTGCTGGCCCAGTACCGCAAGGCCCTGAACGCCGCCCTGACGGCCTTTGCCAAATACGCCAACGAGCAATATCCCGCCGACGAGGCCGCCCTGCTCAGCACCGGCCTGGAGCTCAGCAAGGAGCGCGAGCGGCACACCACCCTCGACCCGCCCACCAAGCGCAGCCTCACCGACGGCACCGAGGCCGACACCATCTGCGCCCGGTTTACGCGTACGCCCCACGCCGTGGCCACCGAAATCCGCTACACCGACGACCCCAGCCTGCCCTGGGAGGACTGGAAAACGGTGGTGACGACCAAAAACAGCGTGCTGCTGCGCGGCTACAAGCGCAAGACGGAGGTGTTCGTAATGTTCCGCTCGGTGGGCGGCGACACCGACGACCAGCCCTTCTCGGAGGTGCTGAGCCGCATTGTGCAGTAGGCGCTTTGTTGGCATACCGGCCGGCCCGGCTGCTCCCCCGGGGGCGGCCGGGCTTTTGCGTGGGGCGGGCGCCGCTACCGCCTGCGGGCCAGCGGCCCCGCCCGGCGGCTGGTTGTGGAGCAGCCCGCTGCCGGCCCCCCGCGCCGCGCCGCCCGGCGGCAGGGCCGCGCCCCGGCCGGCCGCACCGGGCGGGAAGATAAGCCGCCGGGGCGGGCTTTCCGCCCCGCCCTCAACCTTTGAGGTTCGACCTCAAAAGCCTTTCCGCCGGGGCCGCCCGCGGCGGAACTTTGCGCTACGGCAGTACTTCGGCCGTGTTCGTCCGGTATGCGCTTCCTCTGTTCTACGCTTCGTACAAGCGGCCTGGCCCCCTGGCTGGGGCTGTTGATTGGGCTCCTGGGCCTCGGCCCCCACGCCCAGGCCCAAACCCCCGCGTGGCTGGGGGTGGTGGGCGGCACCGCCGCCACGGGCGTGAGCTGGGCCCGGGCGACGGCCCTCGATGCCCGGGGCAATACCTTCGTCGTGGGCAGCTTCGGGGGGCAGCTCACGCTGGGCAGCACCGTGCTCACCAGCGCCGGGGGCACCGACGTGTTCGTGGCCAAGTGGGACGCCGCCACCGCCGGCTGGGCCTGGGCGGCCCGCGCCGGCGGCACCGGCAGCGATACCGGCCTGGCCGTGGCCGTGGATGGCAACGGCGACGTGGTGCTGACGGGGCTGGTGACCAACGCCGCCACCAGCGCCGCCAACCTGGCCAGCAACCCGGCACAGGCCGTGCAGGTTGGCGGGGTGCTGTTGCCCAGCGCCAGCGCCAACACCACCGCCAACCAGGACGTGCTGGTGGCCAAGTACAGCGCCGGCGGCACCTACCTGTGGGCGGCCAGCGCCGGCGGCACCGCCGACGATGGCAGCACAACCGTGGCCGTGGATGCCAGCAACAACGTGCGCCTGGCGGGCATCGTGCGCAATGCTGCCACCAGCGCCACCAACCTGGCCAGCAACCCGGCGCTGGCCGTGCAGTTTGGCGGCGTGGGCCTGAACAGCGCCAGCACCAACAGCGACAATAACCAGGATATCTTCGTGGCCGGCTACAGCGCCAGCGGCAGCTACCAGTGGGCCACCAGTGCCGGCGGGCGCAACTCCGATGGGGCCCTCGACCTAGCCGTGGATGGCAACGGCGACGTGGTGGTGGTAGGCTCAGTGGCCGACTTTAACAACGGCGGCACCTCGGGCGAGGGCGTGCGGTTTGGCACCCTCACGCCCCCCATCGCCAGCACCAGCTCCGTACTCGGCTTTGACGTGTTTGTGGCCAAGTACCGCATCGGCAGCGGGTGGCAGTGGGCCGTAACCGGGGGCGGCCAGGAAGACGACGCCGGCTACCGCCTGGCCTTGGACGGCAGCAACAACGTATTCGTGTCGGGCTACGTGACCAACGCCGCCACCAGCCGCACCAACCTGGCCAGTGGGAGCTACTACACCGTCAAGTTTGGCGGCGTGGGCCTGAACAGCGCCAGCACCAACACCGGCCCCAGTCAGGACGTGTACCTGGCCAAGTACAGCAGCAGCGGCACCTACCAGTGGGCCACCAGCGCCGGGGGCAGCGGCGACGACCACGTCCGCGGCCTGGCCGTGGACGCAGCCGGCAACGTGCTGCTGACGGGCTACGTGACCAGCAACAGCAGCGTCAAGTTTGGCGGCGTGGCCCTGGCCAACGCCAGCAGCAGCAGCTCCGCCAACCAGGACGTGTTCGTGGCCCGGTACAGCAACGGCGGCACCTACCAGTGGGCCGCCAGCGCCGGGGGCAGCGGCTACGACTCCAGCGAAGACCTGGCCGTGGACGCCACGGGTACCGCCGTGCTGGTGGGGCAGGCAGTGCCCACCGCCACCTTCGGCCCCTGCGCGCTGAGCACCCCGGCGGGCACCCCCAGCCTGTTTGTGGCCCGCTACGGGGTGCCGCCCACCCTCACGGCCGTGGCCCCGGCCGCCGAGCTGCCCGGCCAGACCGTGACGCTCACCGGCACGTACTTCGGGCCGGGCACGGCCGTCAGCTTCGGCGGGGTGGCGGCGGCCAGCGTCGGCTACGTCAGCCCTACCCGCCTCACGGCCGTGGTGCCCGCCGGGGCCACGCCCGGCAGCAGCGTGGTGGCCGTGGGCCCGGCGTGCGCAGCGGTGGGCCTGCCCGCCAGCGCCTTCGAGGTACTGCAAGTGTACCGCAGCGCCGCCGCCAGCGGCTGCCTGGCCACGGCCGGCACCCCCGTGAGCGGCACGGGTGGGGCGGGCAAGTGGGTGTACCTGCGCCTGCCCGGCACGGGCGGGGCCGTGGTGGCCGCCATCGAAGACACCCGCAACCTGGGCACCGTGACGGCCAGCCTGGCCGTGCTGGGCACCGCCACCACCGCCGCCGTGCGGGCCGACGGCCGCATCGGCCGCCGCTACCTCGACCGCAACTTTGCCCTCACGGCCACCAGCCCCAGCTTCGCCGGCAGCACCGTGCGGGTGCGCTTCTACGGCTTGAGCAGCGAGCTGGCCCGCCTGACGGCCGTGGATGCCGCCGCCACCCTGGCCGGCCTCCAGGCCAGCCAGTACGACGGCCCCAACGTGGACTGCCAGCTGAGCAACAACAGCCCCGCCGGGCAGCGCCGCCTCGTGGCCGCCCCCGCCACCGTAGTGAGCGGCGCCGACTGGTTTGCCGCCGAGGTGGCCGTGCCCGACCACTTCTCGGAGTTCTACCTCACCGGGGCCAGCAGCCCGCTGCCGGTAGAGCTCACCACGTTCACGGCCACGGCCGAGGGCCCGGCCGTGCGCCTGGCCTGGCGCACGGCCTCCGAAAAGAACAGCGCCCACTTTGAGGTGCAGCGCTCGGCCACCGGCGAAGCCTTCGAGCCGATTGGGGAAGTAGCGGCGCAGGGCACGAAAGCCACCCCTACGGACTACATCTTCCGCGACCCGCTTGCCCTCCTACCCTCCCACCCCCATACCCTCTACTACCGCCTGCGGCAGGTAGACCTGGACGGCACCGCCAGCTACTCGCCCGTGCGGGTGGTGACGGTGGGCGGCCCCGGCGAGCTCCGCCTCTATCCTAACCCCGCCAACGCCGCTGTGGCCGTGGCCGGCCTGCGCCCCGGTGCCCCGGTGCAGGTGCTCGACGCCCTGGGCCGCCCCGTGGCCCGCGCCACCGCCGAGGCCCGCGGCACGGCCCGCCTGGTGCTGCCCACTGGCCTGGCTCCCGGTGTGTATATCGTAAGGAGTGGCGCGCAGGCCCGGCGCCTGACGGTGGAGTAAGCCCCCGACCACGACGACCAGCCCGGCCGGCCCGGCTGCTCCCCTGGGGGCGGCCGGGCTTTGGCGTGCCCGGCGGCCGGGGCAAAGATGACGCATTTGTGCTATGGCACCGCCCTGGGGGCGGGGGTACCTTTGTGGGGCCGCGCGCGGCCACCGGCCGTGCCGGCCTCACATCCTTCCCTTGCTTTCTGTATGACAACATTCTTCGCCTCCCTCACCGGCGCGGCCCGCCCCGTGCTGGCCGCCCTGGCCCTGGTGCTGGCCGCCTCCGCCGCCCAGGCTCAGATGGCCACCAGCTACGCCTACACCGGCGGCGTGCAAACCTACACCGTGCCGGCCGGCATCACGGCCGTGCAGGTGACGGCCACCGGGGCCAGCGGGGGCACCCATAATACGTTCGTGGCGGGTCATCTCAACGGCGCGGTCGTGCGCGCCACCCTGACGGTGGTACCGGGCGAGGTGCTCACGGTGGTAGGCGGCCAGGGCGGCAACGGTAGCTTCACCCTCTTCAACGGGGCCGGCGGCTACAACGGCGGCACCGGCCGCAACTCGGGCGGCGGCGGCGGGGCCACCGACGTGCGCCGGGCCAGCAGCGCGGGCAGCACCGGCGACTACCTCCCCAGCCGCAACGCCCTGGTCGTGGCCGGCGGGTCGGGCGGAGCTGGTTTTGATAATCCGACCCTTTATAATGCCCTGGGCGGCGGCGGCGGCGTGCCCAACGGGGGCGACGGCCAGGGCCGGGGCACCCCCGGCCTGGGGGCTACCCAAACCGCGGCCGGCGGCGGGGGCGTGTCCGGCAGCGGGGCCACCGGCGGAACGGGAAATAATGGCGGTGCCAGATGCGCCGGCGGCGGCGGCGGCTACTACGGGGGCGGCGGCGCCGCCACCAGCACGGGCGGCAGCGGCGGCGGGGGCGGCTCGTCGTGGGTGATGCCCACCGGCAGCCGCGACATCAGCTACAGCCTGGCCCCGGCCATCGGCAACGGCAGCGTCAGCATCACGCCCGTAGCCACTACCTACGCCTACGTCGCGCCCAACGGCGGGACGCAGACCTATACCGTGCCGGCCGGCGTCACGGCCGTGCAGATAACGGCCACCGGGGCCAGCGGGGGCACGTATAGCGGCACCGCTTACAGCTCCGGGGCACAGGTGCAGGCCACCCTGGCCGTGACGCCCGGCGAGGTACTGACGGTGGTGGTGGGCAGCCAGGGGAGCAGCGGCACGAGGGTGGCTGGTGGCTACAACGGCGGCGGCATTGGTGGCGGCGGTGGGGGCGGTGCCAGCGATGTACGCCGGGCCAGCGGCAACGGGAGTACGGGCGACTACCTCACCAGCCGTAACGCGCTGGTGGTAGCTGACGGCGGTGGGGGCGGCGACATTTCGCCCCCCGCTACCGGTGGCAATGGCGGCACGCCCACTGGCGGCGCGGGCACCCCCCTCAGCAGCTTCTACGTCAACGCCGTGGGCCGCGGAGCCACTCAGACGGCCCCGGGCAGCGGCGGCGGCTGCTGCAACACCACGGGCAGCGCTGGTAGCAACGGCATCGGTGGAGCGGGCAGCGCAACTTCCGGCGGCGGCGGGGGCGGGGGCTACTACGGCGGCGGCGGGGGCGGGGGCTACTACGGCGGCGGCGGGGGCGCGGGGCCTTCTGGCGGCGGGGGCGGCTCGTCGTGGGCCACGGCGGCGGCCACCGGCGTCAGCTACAGCGTGGCCCCGGCCACCGGGGCGGGCAGCGTCAGCATCCTGCCCCTCACCACTGCCTACGCCTACACCGGCGGCCTGCAAACCTACCTCGTGCCGGCCGGCGTGACGGCCGTGCGGGTAGTGGCCACGGGCGGCGGCGGCGGCATCTACAACACCGTGACCACCCCGGCCAAAGGGGCCGTGGTGCAGGCCACGCTGCTGGTGACACCCGGCGAGGTGCTCACGCTGGCCGTGGGTGGCCGGGGCACCGACATCGCCCACAGCAGCGGCAGCAGCGGCGTCTCGGTGGCAGGGGGCTACAACGGTGGCGGCAACGGGGCCGGGTCTGGGGCGGGAGGCGGCGCCACCGACGTGCGCCGGGCCGCCAGCGTGGGCAGCACCGGCGACTACCTCCCCAGCCGCAACGCCCTGCTGGTAGCCGGCGGCGGAGGTGGGGGCCACATCAATTCGTCCATGCAGGGGGGCGATGGCGGGGCCCCACTCGGAGGCAATGGCAGGGGCTTTGGTACTTTCGGCCTGGGGGCCACGCACACCGCCCCGGGGGGCGGGGGCGTGCCCGGCAGCGGCCCCATCGGGGCTTCGGGCACCGGCGACCACAACGGCGGCGGGGGCGGCGGCTACTACGGCGGCGGGGGCGGCGGGGGCGGTAGCAGCAACGGCGGTGGGGGCGGCTCGTCGTGGGTGATGCCCACCAGCAGCACCGGCATTAGCTACAGCCTGGCTTCGGCTTCGACCAACGGCGACGTGAGCATCACCCCCGTGCCCCTGGCCGACCTGGTGGTGAGCACCGCCGGCCAGCCCGTGCCGGCCGGCCTCTACAACTCCCTCACCGTGCTCAGCGGCGGCGTGGGCACGCTGGCCGGCCCCGTGAGCGTGGTGGGCAGCACCACCGTGGCCAGCGGCGGCACGCTCCACGACGGCTGCGAGGCGCTCAGCGGCCCCGGCAGCTTCACGCTGGCGGCGGGCGGCACTCTGGGCATCTGCCACAAGTTTGGCATCAGCGCCACGGGCAGCACGGGCGCCATCCAGGTCACGGGCCCCCGCTCGTTCAGCCCCGATGCCAGCTACCTCTACACCGACGGTGCCCAGCAAACCGGTTCGGGCCTGCCGGCCACCGTGCGGGTGCTGGGGCTGGCCAACGGATTCAACCTGGCACTGACCAACAGCGTAACGGCCACGGCGGCGGCCACCTTCAGCCGGGGCGTGCTCCTCACCGGGGCCAACACCCTCACGCTCGGCCCCACGGCCACCCTCGCCGAAGACGAGGACGGTTACGTCACGGGCACGGTGCAAACCACCCGCCTGCTGGCCACGGCCGGCGCCACCGAGGCGTTTGGCGGCCTGGGCCTCACGCTCACGCCCAGCGGTGTCACCCTGCCCGGCAGCACGCTGGTCATCCGCACCACCGGCACGGCCCGCACCGGCGCCGGCAGCAGCCGCAGCGTACTGCGCTACTTCGACATCCAGCCCACCGTGACGACCGGTCTCAACGTGGCCCTGACCCTGACCGTGCCCGACAACGAGCTCAACAACATCTCGGAATCCCGCCTGCGCCTGTTCAAGAGCGAAGACGCGGGCGCCAACTGGCAGCTGCAGCCGGCCGCCACCTTCGCCACCACCAACGCCAGCGGCACCCAGCCCCGTAGCTACACCGCCAGCCTGGCCGGCGTGCGCAGCTTCTCGCTCTGGACCCTGGGCAACGCCCGCGACCCCCTGCCCGTGGAGCTCACCACCTTCACGGCCACCGCCGCCGGCCCCGCCGCCGTGCGCCTGGCCTGGGCCACGGCCTCGGAGAAGAACAGCGCCCGCTTCGAGGTGGAGCGCAGCACCACCGGCGAAGCGTTTGAGCCGATTGGCGGGGTGCAGGCCCAGGGCACCAAAGCCAGCCCCACTGCCTACGCCTTCCCAGACAAGCAGCCCCTGGCTGGCCGCAGCTACTACCGCCTGCGCCAGGTGGACCTGGACGGCACGGCCAGCTACTCGCCTGTGCGCGCCGTGACGCTGGGCGGCCCCGCCCACGCCTCCTTCACCGCCTACCCCAACCCCGCCCACGACGCTGTGACCGCCACCGGCCTGCCCGCCAACGCGGCCGTGGAGGTATTCGACGCGCTGGGCCGCGCCGTGGCCCGCGCCACCGCCGATGCCGCTGGCACCGCCCGGCTGGCGCTGCCCGCCGGGCTGGCGGCCGGTGTGTACGTGGTGCGTAGCGGTGCCCAGGCCCGGCGCCTCACGGTGGAGTAAGCCCTGGCGGAAGCCATTTGGTGGCCCACCCGTTTCCTGGGGGAGCGGGTGGGCTTTTTGCTGCTCGGCCTCAGGTAATCCAAAAGCTAGGGGTCTATCGATGGTCAGGTGGTACCTTTGACTATCTGTGACCAGCTTTGGCGGGGTGCGGGTGACCACACTTCCCTTCTTTAGCTGATGACAAACTTCCTCTCCCTGCCGGGCGGCTGGCACCGCCTGCGTGTGCTCGTGCTACTGGTTTTGCTGCCCGCCGCCGCAGCCCGCGCCCAGGGCCCGGCCGTGACCCGGGCCGGCCTGGCCCCGGCCGCCAACACCTACGCCGCCCCCCGCAACGGCGCGGTGGTCGTGCCGTTCTCGCAGCCCCTCAACGCCGCCACGGCGGGCAACATCACCATCCACAGCGTGCAGTACCGGGGGCGGCGCACGGCCACGGCCGCCACCAGCGGCAGCACCGTCACGCTCGCGCCCACCGTGCCCGCCAGCGGCTCGCCGCGGGCCGACTTCAAGCCCGGCGAGGAGGTGCAGGTGACGGTGCCCGCCACCGTGCTGAGCACCGGCGGCGCGGCGGCCCTGCCCTACGTGTACCAGTTTCGGGCGGCGGCCACGGGCGGCAATGCCGACTTCGGCACGCCCGGGCCCACGGTGGCCGTGGGCAACCAGCCCCGCTTCATCGCGCCGGCCGACCTGGACGGCGACGGCGACCTCGACCTAGTAGTTGCCAGCGCCACCGCCGACAACGTGACGGTGCGCCTCAACGACGGGGCGGGCAACTTCACGGCCCACCCCACCAACCCCACCCCGGCCACGGGCGACAACCCGCGGAGCGTGGCCGTGGGCGACATTGATGGCGACGGCGACCTCGACCTGGTAACGAGCGCCTCCGCCGGCCCCGCCGCCACCACCGTGGGCGTGTACCTCAACGATGGCACGGGCGACTTCACGCCCCACCCCATCAAGCCCAACCCCGGCTCGTTCGGCGCACCCTACAATGTGAAGCTGGGCGACATCGACGGCGACGGCGACCTCGACCTCCTCACGGCGGCTTACGCGGAGAGCATGGTGAAAGTACACCTCAACGACGGCACGGGCAATTTCTCGGCCCACCCGACTACTCCCACCCTGCCGGGGGTCGCCAATGCCTGCGCCCTCGGCCTGGGCGACATTGACGCCGACGGCGACCTCGACCTGGTAACCACGGCCTTCACGGCGGGCCGGGCCTACGTGTGGCGCAACGACGGCGCGGGCAATTTCTCGGCCCACCCCACCACCCCCGTCCTCGTCGTGGGTGGCAACCCCTACACGGCCATGCTGGGCGACATTGACGCCGACGGCGACCTCGACCTGCTGGTGGCCAACAACTCCGGCACCAGCACGGTGAGTGTGCGCCGCAACGACGGCACCGGCGGCTTCAGCGGCACCACCGAGCTGGTCGTGGGCACCACCCCTTACAACAGCGCCCTGGGCGACGTGGATGGCGACGGCGACCTCGACCTGGTGGTGGCCGTGGGCACCGCCGCGGGCGTGACGCTGCGCCTCAACGACGGCACCGGCACCTTCGTGGCCCCGACGACGCCCCCGGTGGTGACGAGCACCGTAGTCAGCGTGGCGCTGGCCGACGTGAACGGCGACGGCGCCCTCGACCTGCTGGCCGGCGCCAACAGCACCACGCTGTACGTGCGGCTCAACCTGCCGCAGCCGGTGCTGGGTAGCTTCGCGCCCGGCCGCGGGGCGGCGGGCAGCAGCGTCACCATCGTGGGCACGGGGCTGGCCAATGCCACCAGCGTGAGCTTCAATGGTACGGCCCAAACGGTTATCACCAACAGCACCGGCATGAGCCTGACCGTGGCCGTGCCCCCGGGGGCCAGCACCGGGCCGCTCACCGTGACCACGCCGGCCGGCACCAGCGCGGTCAGCAGCGCCAGCTTCGTGGTGCAGCTGGCCGTGAGCAGCACCAGCCCGGCCGCCAACGCGACGGCCGCACCCCGGGCCAGCCCGGCGGTGGGCCTCACGTTTAGCGAGCCCGTGACGGCGGCCAGCATTGTGCCCACTAAAACCACGGGCATCAAGGTGTACTCCAGTCAGGTGGGCGGGCGCAAGGCGGGCAGCTTCACGCGCAGCGGCAGCACCGTGAGCTACACCAGCAGCCTGCCCGGCAGCCGCGCCGACTTTAAGCCCGGTGAGACGGTGAGCGTGAGCGTACCCGCCACCGTGCTGAGCGCGGGCGGCGTGGCGGCTACCCGGAAAGTGTACCAGTTTACCACCGCCGTGAGCACGGCCGGGGCAGGCGTGTTCGCCCCCCCGGCCGTGGTTGCCAACGGCTCCGTCGGGGTGGGCAGCCAGCCCTACGGCGTCGTCCTGGGCGATGTGGATGGTGACGGCGACCTGGACTTACTCGCGCCCAACTACCCCAACGGCACCGTGAGCCTGCGCCTGAACGGGGGCGACGCCACGGGCAGCAACACGGGCGTGTTCACGGCCCCGGCCGTGGCTGCCAACGGCACCATCAGCGTGGGCCCCAACCCCTACAGCCTGGTGCTGGGCGATGTGGACGGCGACGGCGACCTCGACCTGCTCACCACCAATCTGAACAGCGCCAGCGTGAGCCTGCGCCTGAACGGTGGCGACGCCACGGGCTCCAACACGGGCGTGTTCGCCGCCCCGTCCGTGCCCACCAACGGCACCATCAGCGTGGGTACCAACCCCAGCAGCGTAACGCTGGGCGACGTGGACGGCGATGGCGACCTCGACCTGCTCACGGCCAACAATAACACTATGGGCACCGTGAGCCTGCGCCTGAATGGCGGCAACGCCAGCGGCAGCAACACGGGCGTTTTCGCGGCCCCCGCCGTGCCCGCCAACGGCATCGTAAGCGTGAACAGCGACCCGCGTAGCGTAACGCTGGGCGATGTGGACGGCGACGGCGACCTCGACCTGCTCACGGCTCACACCGGCACTACGGGCACGGTGAGCGTGTGCCTGAACGGGGGCGACGCCACGGGCTCCAACACGGGCGTGTTCGCCGCCCCGGCCGTGGCTGCCAATGGCACCATCGGCGTGGGCGCTAACCCCTACAGCGTAGTATTGGGCGACGTGGATGGTGATGGCGACCTCGACCTGCTCACGGCCAACAGTAACACTACGGGCACGGTGAGCCTGCGCCTGAATGGCGGCGATGCGAGTGGCAGCAACACGGGCGTGTTCACGGCCCCGGCCGTGGCCGCCAACGGTACCATCAGCGTGGACAGCGGCCCGCGTAGCGTGGCCCTGGGCGACGTGGACGGCGACGGCGACCTCGACCTCGTGACGGCCAACAGTGCCAGCGATAATGTGAGCGTGCGCCTGAACGGGGGCGACGCCACGGGCAGCAACACGGGCGTGTTCACGGCCCCCGCCGTGCCCGCCGACGGCTTCGTGAACGTGGAGGACAGCCCCCGCAGCGTCGTATTGGGCGACGTGGACGGCGACGGCGACCTCGACCTGCTCGCGGCCAACTACAGCTCCGGCACGGTGAGCGTGCGGCTGAACCTGCCGCCCAGGCCCACGCTCACCAGCCTCAGCACGGCGGCCGAGCTGCCGGGGCAGGCGGTGGTGCTCACCGGCACCAATTTCACCGCTGGCAGCACCGTGAGCTTCGAAGGCGTGGTGGCCAGCACCGTGAGCTACACTTCGGCCACCTCCCTCACGGCCGTGGTGCCGGTGGGCGCGGCACCGGGCAGCAGCGCCGTAGCGGTGACCACGGCCAGCGGCAGCGCCAGCGGCCCGGCCTTCGAGGTGCTGCAGGTGTACCGCAGCACCAGCGCCAGCGGCTGCCTCAGCACCGAGCCCCTGGTGCTGAGCGGCAGCGGCGGCGCAAACAGCTGGCGCTACCTGCGCCTGCCTGGCGCGGGCGGGGCCGTGGTGGCCGCCATCGAAGACACCCGCGACCTGGGCACCGTGGTGGCCGGCATTGCCGCTCTGGGCACCGGCACCAGCACGGCCGTGCGCCAGGACCTTCGGAGCCGCCGCTACCTCGACCGCAACTTCTACCTCACCGCTACCAACGCCAGCTTCCCCGGCCAGGCGGTGCGCGTGCGCTTCTTCGGCCTGAGCGCCGAGCTCAGCCGCCTGACGGCCGCCGACGGCAACGCCACCGCCGCCAACCTCAAGGCCTCGCAGTACAGCGGCGCCAACGAGGACTGCGACCTGAGCAACAACGACCCCGCCGCCGAGCGCCGCCTGCTGGCTGCCCCCGCCACCATCGTCAGCGGTGCCGACTGGTTCACGGCCCAACTCACCGTGGCCGACCACTTCTCCGAGTTCTACCTCACCGGCGCCAGCTCGCCGCTGCCGGTGGAGCTGCTGCGCTTCACGGCCACGGCCGAAGGCAAGGCCGCCCGCCTCAGGTGGGCCACGGCCAGCGAGAAGAATAGCGTCCGCTTCGACATCGAGCGCAGCACCGACGGGAACACGTTTGCCAGGATTGGCGAGGAGAAAGCGCAGGGCACGAAAGCCAGTCCCAGCGCCTACACCTATCTCGACTCCACCATTCCGCCCACCCACCAGCCCACCTACTACCGCCTGCGCCAGGTGGACCAGGATGGCACCGCCAGCTACTCGCCCGTGCGGGCCGTGGCCATCGGCAGCAAAGCCGGCCTCACGCTCATCCCCAACCCCGCCCGCAGCAGCGTGGCCGTGGCCGGCCTCAGCGCCGGGGCCGTCGTGGCGGTGTTCGACGCCCTGGGCCGCCCCGTAGCCCAGGCAACCGCCGAGGCCGATGGCACCGCCCGGCTGGTGCTGCCCGCCGGGCTGGCCCCGGGCGTGTACATCGTCCGTAGCGGCGCCCAGGCCCGGCGCCTGACGGTGGAGTAGGGCTTTATACTGCCTGCGCCTGACCCAGGCAGGGCGCCCCGCTTCCGGACCCGGCCACCGGCCGCCGCCCGGGGCGGCCCGCCCTGCCCCGCCCCGCCCCAAGCGGAACCGATTGGCTACCTTCGTGGCTTGTTGCCCGCCACTATTCTTCCGATGGACTTTCCCGGCTCCCTGCCCGCCGCCGTGGCCCCGCTTCCCGGCGATGTCGACCCCACCGACCTGCTGCGCGGCGTGCTCGACGTGTCGCTCACGGCCCTGCAGCTGCTGCGGCCCGTCTACGCGCCGGACGGGGCCGCCATCATCGACTTTACGCCCGAGTACACCAACCCCGCCGGGCTGCGCATGCTGGGCTACGGGCAGCAGCCCCGCGGCACGATGCTCGAGCTCTTTCCCCACACCCTGGCCAACGGCATCTTCGCCTACTACCAGCGGGCCTTCGCCGCCCCCGAGCCGCTAACCTACGAGCTGAACTACCAGACTGATGGGCTCGACAACTACTTCCGGGTGCAGGCCCGGCGCCAGGGGCCGCTGCTGCTGGTGAGCTTCACCGACACCAGCGACCAGCCCCGCTCGGCCGCCGAGCAGTTCCTGCGCGACAGTCAGGCCGCCGAGCAGGCCGCCCGCACCGAGGCCGAGCGCCAGCGCCAGCGCTTCCACGAGGTGCTGATGCAGCTGCCCGCCTACGTGGCGGTATACCACGGCCCCGACCACACGTACCAGTTCGTCAATCCGCCCTACCAGGGCATGTTTCCGGACCGCTCCTTCCCGGGCCGCACGCTGGGCGAAGCCATTCCGGAGGTTCACGGGCTGGGAGTGGGAGCGTTGTTCGACCGGGTGTATCAGACCGGGGAGCCCTTCCACATTCCCGAGCTGGAGGGCTGGTTCGACTTCAAGGGCAGCGGCGAGCCAGAACAGGTGTTTCTGAACCTGCACCTGCAGCCGCTGCGCGACGCCCAGGGCCGGGTGGACGGCGTGCTCGACTACAGCTACAACATTACCGAGCAGGTGCGGGCCCGCCGCCAAGTGGAACAGCTCAACCAGGAACTTGAAGCCCGCGTGCAGGCCCGCACGGCCGACTTGCAGGAAAGCGAGATGCAGTTCCGCACCATGGCCGACGCGGCCCCGGCCATGCTCTGGGTGACCGACCCCGCCGGCCAGTGCACCTACCTCAACGCCCAGTGGTACCAGTACACCGGCCAGACCGAAGCCGAGGCCCTGGGCCTGGGCTGGACCCGGGCCGTGCACCCCGACGACGCCGCGCTGGCCAGGCAGCAGTTTCTCGACGCCAACGCCCGACGCGTCCCGTTTCACCTCCGCTACCGCCTGCGGCGCCACGACGGGGTGTATCGCTGGGCCATCGACGCGGGCCAGCCCCGCTTTGCCGAAGACGGCCCCTACGCCGGCTTCGTGGGCACGGTCGTCGACATCCACGAGCAGCAGCTGGCCGAAGACGAGCTGCACGCCACCAATACCCGGCTCACGCGCACCAACGTGGACCTGGACAACTTCATTTACACCGCCAGCCACGACCTCAAGGCGCCCATCACCAACATCGAGGGCCTGCTGCTGGCCCTGGAGGAGGAGTTGCTCCCGGCGGCCCGTACCGGCGACGTGCCCCTGATGCTGACCATGATGCAGGACGCCGTCGACCGCTTCCGCCGCACCATCGACCACCTCACCGACCTGAGCCGCCTGCAAAAGGAGCACAGTCCCGACCGCGACACCGTGGCTCTGGCTCCGGTGGTGGAGGCCGTGCGCCTCGACCTGACGCCCCTGCTGGCCCAGACCCAGGGCCGGCTGACGGTGGACGTGCCCGCCGACCTGACGGTGACCTTCGCCGAAAAGAACCTGCGCTCGGTGGTGTATAACCTGCTCAGCAACGCCTTTAAGTACCGCCACCCCGACCGGGCGCCCGCCGTGCAGCTGCGCGCCCGGGCCACCGATGACCACGTGGTGCTGGAGGTGCAGGACAACGGCCTGGGCCTCGACCTGGGGCAGGGTGAGGAGAAGCTCTTTGCCATGTTCCAACGCCTGCACACCCACGTGGAGGGCACCGGCGTGGGCCTCTACATGGTGAAGCGCATCCTGGAAAACGCCAGCGGCCGCATCGAAGTCAGCAGCGCAGTGGGGCAGGGCTCCACCTTCCGGGTGTACTTCCGGCGCTAGGGCCGCCGGTCCGATTCCCCTATCATACCATAGCTACCCATGCCCAAGCTTCCTGCCGTGCTGCTGGTCGATGACGACCCCACCACCAACTTCCTCAACAAAAAGCTCCTGCTGCGCCTCGGCGTCACCGACAACGTGCGCGTGGCCCTCAACGGGCAGGAAGCCCTGCGTGAGGTGCAGCAGCACTGCCAGGAACAGCCGACCGGCTGTCCGGCCCTGGTGTTCCTCGACATCAACATGCCCGTCATGAACGGCATTCAGTTTCTGGAAGCCTACCAGCAGCTGCCCGCCCCGCAGCAGCAGGCGGTGGTAGTGGTGATGCTGACCACCTCCGTGAGCCCCCGCGACCAGCAGCTGATACAGACCCTGCCCGTGGCCGACTACCTCGACAAGCCTCTGAACAAAGAGCAGGTGGAGCGCGTGCTGGCGCAGCACTTCCCTGCCTAGCCCGCGCCGGCAGCCGCACCCGGGGCCGGCCGTGGCTGCCCGGGGCGCTACCGCCAGCCCGCTCCCCACCACCTGTGTGGTACCGCCTGCGGCCGGCAGGCCACCGTGGGCGACGACCGCAGCGTCTACCTCGACCAAGTTGAAATCCTTGGCAGCGGCGGAGCCGTGGTGGCAGGTGCCGTGGGCAATAGCAGCTTTGAAACCGGCCCGGCCGGGGCCCTCAACTCCCCCCACCACGGCCGCGCCCTGGACCTTCATTCCCAACGGCGGCAACGTGGGCATTGCCACTTCGGCCAGCGCCTACGCGTCCCCCGCGCCGCCCAACGGCAGCCACGTGGCCTTGTTTCAAGGTGCCGGGGGCGCCATCGAGCAAACCCTGGCCCTACCTGCGGACACCTACCAGGTGTGCAGCTGGCCCAGCGCCAGTGCTGCAGTGCGCCCTACAACCAGGCCCTGCAGGTGTACATTAACGGCGTGGCGCTGGGGGCCGCCCTCACCACCAGCGGCGCGGGCTACGTGCAGCTGCTGTCGCAGCCCTTCACGATGGCAGCGGGCGTGTATATAGTGCGCAGCGGCAGCGCCTGGTGGTGGAGTAAGGCCGGTTTATCGTCAAAACCCTCATGTAAGGCCCCCTTCGGAAACAGCGCTGTTTCCGAAGGGGGCCTTTGGGGTAGCAGCCGCCTTGCCAGCTACTATTATTCAGGCAATAGCCCCTGCCGCACTGCCATTTTAATCAGCGACGCCGTGTTGCGCGTCCGCGTCTTCTCCATGATATTTTGGCGGTGTGTTTCCACCGTGCGCTTGCTGGCGAAGAGCATGCTGGCGATTTCGGCGTTGGTGTGGCCAGCCGCCACCAGCTGCAGCACCTCCATTTCGCGCTTGCTGAGGCCCAGCAGGGCCGCCACCTCCTCGGCCGAATCGGCGGTGGCGGGGTTGGCGTGCAGACGGCCCAGCAGCGCCAGGCCCATGTCGGAGCACAGGAAAGGGCGGCCGGCCGCCACGGTGCGAATGGCGTGCACCAGCTCGGTGGTAGCCGACTGCTTCACGATGTAGCCGTGGGCCCCAAGGTCGAATGCGCGAACTACGTACTGTTCGTTGGTCAGCTCAGAGCGAGCCAGTACCCGCAGGGCGGCGTGTTGCTCGCCCAGCGTAGGCAGCAGGCCGAAAGCGTCGGGGCCGGGCAAGCTCAGGTCGAGGAGCAGCAGGGTGGGCTGTTGCAGGGCCAGCTGGTCCAGCAGCTCACTGCCGGAGGTAGCAACGCCCACTACTTCTACGCCAGCCGTAGCCGCCAGGGCACCCTGTAAAGCAGCACAGGTAGCAGCGGAACTATCGGTAAGGAGAACGCGAATCATAGGGGGTAAGCGGGGCCTCAGGCTGCCGGCTGCACCGGGTGGTGCCGGAACCGGCGGGCGTTAAGGGCTTCGAAAATACATGATGCGCAGAGCCAAATCCTGTGCCGAAGTCCAAAAACCGTATTTATCCCCGCAAATGAACGCTGCCAGCGCTTACTTCTGGTAGAAATACGTAGCAAAAATTACCGTTGTCGGGCGGCCTTTCCCGTATAGGGGAGATGCCGAAGACCGCCGCTCATCCCCGGGCGCCGGTTTTCTCCTCCTTCCTTTGTAGCCATGACCCGACTTCTGCTTGCCGACGACCACACCATCCTGCGCGATGGCATCCGGTCGCTGCTTTTGGCCGAACCTGACTTAGATATCGTGGGCGAGGCCAGCAACGGCGCCGAAGTGCTGACGCTGCTCGAAACCCACCCCGCCGACGTAGTGCTGATGGACGTGCAGATGCCCGTGCTCGACGGCTTTGCCACGATGCCCGAACTGCGCCGCCGCTTCCCCGACGTGCGCGTGCTCGTGCTCACCATGCTCGACCACGAAAACTACGTAGCTCGCATGTTTGAGGCCGGCGCGCTAGGCTACGTGCTCAAAAACGCCGCCATTGCCGAAATCACCTTCGCCATCCGCCGGGTGGCCGCCGGGCATCCGTTCCTGTGCACCGAAATCGGCATGAACATGCTCTACAAGGCCGTGGCCCAGGCCAGCGCCCTCTCGGCCGACGGCGACCCCGCCCGCGCCGGCAACGACCTCACCGCCCGTGAGCTGGAGGTACTAAAGCTTATCGCCGAAGGCCTTACCAACGGCGAAATCGCCGACCGGCTGTTCACCAGCAAGCGCACCATCGAGACGCACCGCCAGAATATCATCGGTAAAACCCACGCAAAGAACACGGCGGCTCTGATTAAGCTGGCGGTGAGCCGAGGGTTGATTTCGTAGGCTACTCTTTCACGAAATACACCGCAAACACCGTCCCGGTGCCGATTTCGCTTTGCACGGTGATGTGGCCGCCTGCATTCTCCACCATCTTCTTCACCATGTAGAGGCCAATGCCCGAGCCTTCTACGTGGTCGTGCAGGCGCTGAAACATGCCGAAGAGCTTGGTTTGCCCGCTGGCGTCGAGCCCCAGGCCGTTGTCGGCCACGGCCAGCACGGCAAAGGCGCCCTCGCAGTAGGCCCGCAGCTGCACCTGCGGCGGGCGGCTGGGGTGGCGGTATTTCAGGGCGTTGCTGAGCAGGTTGAACACCACCGAGCGCAGGTTTTTCTCCGAAAAAGCAATGCTGGGGCACTCGCTGATATCTACCTCGATGGTGCCACCGGTTTGCTGCACCAAGG
Source organism: Hymenobacter aranciens (assembly GCF_030580865.1). Lineage (GTDB taxonomy): Bacteria > Bacteroidota > Bacteroidia > Cytophagales > Hymenobacteraceae > Hymenobacter > Hymenobacter aranciens. The sequence goes on from NZ_JAUQSY010000023.1 coordinate 22,507, forward strand.
GCTTCAAATCAAGAAGTACGTCGCGGATAATGGCCTCCAGCTCGATTGGTTCCAGAGGCTGGCCGTCTTCCTTTTGCAGCTTCGAGATGTCGGTGAGCTGGCTGATGGTTTTCTGGAAGCGGTCCACCGAGTCCTGCATCATGTGCAGGATGGGCGCCACGTCGGCGCTGAAGGTGTGCACCGGCGGCAGCTCGGAGATGAGGGCGTGCAGCAGGCCTTCGATGTTGGTGATGGGCGCCCGCAGGTCGTGCGAGGCGGTGTAGATAAAGTTGTCGAGGTCGACGTTGGCGCGGGTGAGTTGGGCGTTGTTGTCCTGCAGCTGGCGCTGGGTGAGGGCAATGCGCTCCTGGGTCATCTTGTGCTCGTGGATGTCGGTGCAGGTGCCAATCCACTGAATGATTTCGCCGTGCTCGTTGCGCGAGGGCAGGGCGCGGCCCAGCATCCAGCGGTACTCGCCGGCCTGGTTTTTAAAGCGATACTCGACCTCAAAAAAGTCGCCGGTTTGCAGGCATTCTTTCCAGCGCTCGGCGGCGGCGGGCGCATCGGCGGGGTGCAGTTGGGCGCTCCAGCCGCCGTCGGCGCCGATGGCGTTTTCGGGGCCGATGAAGTCGAACCAGCGGCGGTTGAGGTAGGTGTTGCGGCCGGCGGGGTTGGCCGTCCAGGCTATCTGCGGAATGCCTTCGAGCAGGCGCTGGGCCTCGGCGGCGGCCTGCTCCATCTCGCGGCGGGCGGTTTGCTGGGCGCGCAGCTCCTCGTTTTTGTGCTCGATGAGGGCATTCTGGGCCTCCACGCGGGCCTTGATTACCTTGATTTCGCGCTGGGCCGAGAGGTCCGTCAGAATGACGGCCAGCACCGGCGACTCGTGAAACTCCAGCACGTTCATCGACAGCGAAAACGGCGTGAGCTTACCTTGGCGCGTGCGCAAGGGCATCTCGCCCTTGCTCTTGCCGGCCCAGCCTTTGGCCAGCAGCGCCGTCCAGTACGCCGCAAACTCCGCGGGCACAAACTGCTCAAAGGCCAGCCCGATTACGTCTTCCAGCGGCACTTCCAGCAGGCTGGCCAGGCAGGCGTTGCAGTAGAGCACGGTGGCGTCGTCGCTGAGCAGCATGGCGCCCTCGTTCATCTGCTCGATGAGGGTGCGGTAGCCCTGGTCGGCGCCTTCGAGGGTGAAGATGCGCGGGCCCTCGGCGCCCTGCACGGCCAGCGCATCCACGGCCCCGGTCCGGATGGCCTCAATCAGCTCCTCGGCCTCGTGCAGGCGCTGCCGGAGTTCTTCGATTTCGCGGGCCGCAGCGGCCCCGGCGGGGGTCGGCGATGGGCTCATAGCTCAAAATCAGGACGAAGGGGCAGGTCGAGGGCAGCCAGCGTCCGCTCGCGGTTCGACAAATCGCCGATGAGGCGGCGCACCGGCAGCGGCTGCTTGCGCACCAGCGTGGGCGCGGCAATAATCTGCTCTGACTTCGCCAGCTCGGGCTGCTGATAGATGTCCACGATGGTCAGCTCGTAGCGCCCCGGTAGATACTGTTCGCAGATATCCTTGAGGTTACGCACGGCCCGCGTCGAGTTGGGCGTGGCCCCCGTGATGAATAGGTGCAGCACGTAGTGGCCCGCCAGCGGCCCCGCGTTTTCGTCAAATTCCGTTCTGGCGTCCATCTCCTTTCGTTAGTTGTCAGTTGCTCGTTGTCAATTGTTAGTCGTCGGTTGCCAAGCGTTGAAATTTCCAAAAGAACTAACAACGAGCAACAAACAATGGACAACTAACTGCGCGGCCGGATATCAAGCCCTACCAGTACGCGCTCCTCGTTGGAAAGGTCGCCGATGATTTTGCGGATGGGCTCGGGCACCTTGCGCACCAGCGTGGGGATGGCCAGAATCTGGTCGCCCTCGGCCAGCTGCGGGTGTTTCAGCAGGTCAATTACTTCAATCTGGTAGCGGCCCTTGAGGTGCTCCTCGCAGTATTTCTTGAGGTTGGCCAGGGCCGTGATGGACTTGGTGGTCTGGCCGGCAACGTACAGGCGGAGCTCCCAGGTTTCTTCTTCGGTGGTGGTTATTGACATAGCGGGGGAAGCGGGGAGCGAAGAGGCTTCAGAACGTCCGTCAAAGAACGTCATCCTGAGCGACGAAGGAGCGAAAGGACCTTGCCCGCTTCGTTGTGATAGCAATTTCAATCAGTAATAATTACTGTCGCAAACGGCGTGGGCGAGGTCCTTTCGCTCCTTCGTCGCTCAGGATGACGTTCTGTTTTTACGTTACGTAGTTACTCACCCAGCCGCTGCCGGGCCTGAGTTTCAAGGTCGATGCGGCGCAGCTCGTCTTCCACCGATTCGAACTCGGTGCGCAGGTTGGCGATGGTGCCTTCGAGCACGCGGCGGCGGCGTTCGAGCTCGCGGTCCTGGCGTTCGTGCTCCTGTTGCTGGGTCAGGGCTTCGAGTTCGTCGCGCAGCTGCTGGGCGCGGCGGCCGGCCCCAGTGACGATGCCCGTGGGCCCGAGCACCACGTCGAGCAGCCTGATGCCCTCGTTGGTGACGAGGAACTCGCGCACCTGATTGGAGTGCGCCATGCCGCGCGACTTGAGGATGCTCAGGCCGCGGTTGCGCTCGCCGATGCCCTCCAAATCGCGCACCGTAATCCAGGTATCGACCAGCGACGACACGCCTTCCTCGGTCATTTCCTGCTGGGCGTTGCGCCCGCTGATGAGCGAAGTCATGAGGGCCGTGATGCCGTTTACCTTCAGAAAATCAATAAGCCGCGTGAGCATGCTGCGTACTTCGCTGATGCTGCCCACCGAAATCAGGTTGCTGATGGGGTCGATAACGACGGCGTCGGGCCGGTCGTCGGCGATGATTCTGTGGATGGTGACGAGGTGCTGCTCCAGGCCGTTGAGCGTAGGCCGCGACGCCTCGATGCGCAGCAGACCGCTGGCCAGATATTCGCGCAGGTCGAGGCCCACCGACTGCATGTTGCGCACCAGCTGCGGTGGCGATTCCTCGAACGCGAAATACAGACAGCGCTTGCCCTGCCGACACATTTCGGCGGCAAACGACACGGCCAGCGTGGTTTTGGCGGTGCCGGCGGTGCCGGTCAGCAGGATGCTGCTGCCTTCGAAAAAGCCCTTGCGGCCAAACATGGCATCGAGCCCCGGCACGCCCGACGACACGATGTTGTCGGACACGGTGTGCTCCAGCTTGAGGCTCGTGACGGGCAGCACCGAGAAGCCGTCTTCGGTGATGAGGTAAGGGTATTCGTTGGTGCCGTGGGTGGTGCCGCGGTACTTCACGATGCGCAGGCGGCGGGTGGTAATCTGGTCGATAACGCGGTTGTCGAGCAGGATGACGCAGTCCGACACGTACTCCTCCAGGCCCTGGCGGGTGAGCGAGCCCTCGCCGCGCTCGGCGGTGATGACGGTGGTTACGCCCCGGTCCTTGAGCCAGCGAAACAGCCGCCGGATTTCGGAGCGCAGCACGCCCTGGTTGGGGAAGCCGGAGAACAGCGCCTCGATGGTATCGAGCACCACGCGCTTGGCGCCGATGCTGTCGATGGCGTGGCCGAGGCGGATAAAGAGGCCCTCCAAATCGTACTCGCCGGTTTCCTCAATCTCGGAGCGGTCGACGTGCACGTGGTCGAGGCGGAGCTTGCCGGCGGCTTGCAGCGCGGGCAGGTCGAAACCCAGCGAGGCTACGTTGGCGGCCAGCTCGTCGGCGGTTTCCTCGAAGGCCATGAACACGCCAGGGTCGCCGAAGTCCTGCACGCCGCGCACCAGGAATTCCATTGCCATCAGCGTTTTGCCGCAGCCGGCGCTGCCGCACACCAGCGTGGGGCGGCCCAGCGGCAGCCCGCCCTCGGTTATCTCATCGAGGCCATCGATGCCCGTGGGGGCCTTGGGCAAACGCGGTAATGGAGTAACAACAGCAGGCGCGGCAGTGGACATAGTAAGGCAATTTTCCCGAAAGTTAGCCAGATTTCAGGCAAGTAGCGCCCGCCATAGCCCTACCGCAGCAGCCCGCCCAGCGCGCTGATGCTAAGCGCCACGATGGCCGTGTTAAAGCTGAATGAAATGAGGCTGTGCAGCAGCGCCGTGCGGCGCGGCAGCCGCCCGCTGATGCTCACGTCGGCCGTTTGGGCGGCCATGCCGATGGTGAAGGCGAAGTAGGCAAAATCGAGGTAGTCGGGCTCGAAATCCTGGCCCGGAAAGTCGATGCCCCGCGCGTCCTGCCCGCCGGGCCCGGAGTCGTCGTAGTACTGGTGGGCGTAGCGTAGCGTGAACACGGTGTGCACCAGCAGCCAGGCTTCCACCACGGCCCCGATGCTAAGGCCCACGCGCCAGGCCGTTTCGGCGGGTGCCAGGTCGTGGACGGTGCGCGAGAGGGCCAGCACGGCCAGCAGGCTGGCCAGCGAGGCCCCCAGGATGAATGCTGAGGCCAGCGCCCGGCTGTTGTCTTCGGCGGTGGCAATGCGGCGGATGTGGCCGGCATCGGCGGTGGCCACCAGGGCGGCGATGAGCAGCAGCGTGCTGCCGGCGTACACGTCCCAGGCGGCCACGAGGCGGCCCAGCGTGCCCAGGCTGGCCGGGGCCAGCCCCCAGGCGAGGGCGCCCAATGCCAGCCCCACCAGTAAACGATGGGTGGGCGTGAGGCGGCCGAGGTGATGGAGGATGGAGGATTTCACGAAGGAAAGGTAGCGGCGAATGGAGGGAATGTGTTATTTGCGGCGGCCCAACTATACAAAGGTTAGGTGTTAGGTGTTAGGTGTTAGGTGTTAGGTGATGTACGAAAACCCAATACCAAACACCCAATACCAAACACCCAATACCAAACACCCAATACCAAACACCCAATACCAAACACCCAATACCCAACACCCAATACCAAACACCCAATACCAAACACCAACCCCAACTACCAAACGCCAGTATCCCCCCTATGACCTCCTCCCCCCTCTCCTCCCTATACCGCCCCTCCCTCTCGCTCGTCACCGACCTCTACCAGCTCACGATGGCCTACGGCTACTGGCAGCAGGGTTTGCAGGACCGCGAATCCGTCTTCCACCTTTACTTCCGCAAAGCCCCCTTTCAGGGCGGCTATGCGGTGGCGGCGGGCCTGGCCCTGGCCGTGGACTGGCTCGAAAACCTGCGCTTCTCGGACGACGACCTGGCTTACCTCGGTAGTTTGCGCGGCAGCAAGGGCGGCGTGCTGTTCCCGACGGAATTTCTCGATTACCTGCGCGACCTGAAATTCACCTGCGACGTGGATGCCGTGGCCGAAGGCACCGTCATCTTCGGCAACGAGCCGATTATGCGCATCCAGGGGCCGCTGCTACAGGCCCAGTTGCTGGAAACGGCCCTGCTCACGCTCGTCAATTTTCAGACCCTCATCACCACCAAATCCGCCCGCATCCGCGAGGCGGCGGGGCCGGCCGACCAGATTCTGGAGTTCGGGCTGCGGCGGGCGCAGGGGTTTGATGGCGGGCTGGGGGCCAGCCGGGCCGCCTACCTCGGCGGGGCCGATGCCACCAGCAATGTGCTGGCCGGCCAGCTCTACGGCATCCCGGTGAAGGGCACGCACGCCCACAGCTGGGTGATGGCTTTCGGGGATGAGCGGGCGGCGTTTGCGGCGTATGCGAAGGCGTTTCCGGATGACTCGGTGTTCCTGGTAGACACGTATGACACGCTGGAGGGCGTGCGCCTGGCCATCGACGTGGCGCGGGAGATGCGCGCCGCCGGGCACGAGCTGGGCGGCATCCGCCTCGATTCGGGCGACCTCGCTTACCTCAGCATTCAGGCCCGGGCCTTGCTCGATGAGGCGGGCTTTCCGAAGGTGCGCATCGTGGCCAGCAATGATTTGGAGGAAAACCTCATCACCAGCCTCAAGCAGCAGGGCGCCCGCATCGACACCTGGGGCGTGGGCACCCAGCTCGTGACGGCCTACAACCAAGCGGCCCTCGGCGGGGTGTACAAGCTGGCCGCCCTGCGCAAGGCCGACGACTCGGGCTGGGACTTCACCATCAAGCTCTCCGAGCAGGTGGCCAAGACGAGCATTCCCGGCATCCTGCAGGTGCGCCGCTACCTCGACGACCACGGCCACCCCCGCGCCGACATGCTCTACAACACCGCCGCCCCCCTCCCCGACCGCCTCACCCTCGTCGACCCGCTCGATGCCACCCGCCGCCGCCCCGTGCGCCCCGAGGCCGAGTTTGTGGAGCTGCTGGAGCCCATTTTCCGCCGGGGTCAGCGCGTGAAAGACCTGCCCACCCTGGCCGAGAGCCGTGCCCACGCCCAGCGCCAAGTGCAGAGCCTCGACCCCGGCATCCGCCGCTTCCTCAACCCCCACACCTACCCCGTGGGCCTGGAGCTGACCTTGCACGACTACCGCACCGAGCTGATTTTGCAGCACCGGCCGCAGAAGCCGGCGTAAGCGACGAGGCATCATAAAAAAAGCCTCTGCCGGTAGCGGCAGAGGCTTTTCTATTTTGCAGCGGGCCAGCTATTCCACCAGCAAACGCCGGCTGGTGCTAGCCGCCCCGGCGTGTAGCTGCACCAGGTAGAGGCCGGCCGCCAGCCCGCGCACATCCAGTTCGGTGGTGGTGCCGGTGGCGGGCAGGGTGCGCGTGAGCACGGGCTGGCCCAGGGCGTTGAGCAGCTGCAGCTGCACGGCTGCCGCGCCGCCGATGGCGGGCACCCGCAGCCGGCAGCTGCCGTGGGCTGGGTTAGGCGTCAGCTCCACCGCGCTGAGTTGGGCGGCGGCGGTGGCCGTCAGCACCACTTGCTGCGGGGCCGAGGCGGGCGAGCTACAGCCGGGCGCGGTGGTGACGACGACCGTGTAGCTGCCGTTTTGGGCGGCGCTCGTCACCACGTAGGTGCTGCCGGTGGCCCCGGCAATGGGTAGGCCGTTGTAGTACCACTGGTTGCCAGTGGAGGTGCTGCTAGTGAGCGTGCCCGCCGGAGCCTGCGTGATGGTAGGCTGGGGTGGGGCCGAACATACCTGGGCGAAGCTCAGGCCCATGATATTCAGCACCGGGTCGGTCAGCGTTTTGTCCACGGTGATGCTTTGCACCAGCTTGCGCACGTTGGCGGGGTCGATGGTCAGGGTGACTTCGAAAAGCGTGGGGTGGGTGCCGTTGTTTTCGATGGTGTAATTAGGACTGGTGCCCCGGTTGACGCGGCTGCCCACGTGCAGGGCCGGAGTAGCCCCGGTGTTGCTATACCAATCGGGCACTACCACGCCGCCGATGACCTGAGCGGTGCCGTCCGTAAACCGGATGATAAACGATTTATCGGCCCCGCCCGAGCCGTTGCCCTCGGTGGCCAGCACCTTGATGGTGGGCGTGGCCTGTGGCGTCAGGAGCGCGAGCGTGCCGGCCCCGGCCCCGTCGATGCGCAGCGAGTTGGGCTGGCTGCTGCTGGCCAGCTGAAACGTGAGGCCGGGCGTCGAGATGCTGCGGATGAGGCCCCCGGTGGGCAGCGCCCGCGCAGGCCGACGCCCCGCCGGGTTCACAAACGACGAATCGGCGAAGCACCACTGCACGATGGGAATGCCCCGGTCGACGCTGGCCGTGGTGGAGGCCGTGACCGCGCCCACCCCGTTGGCAATGACGTCGGCGTTGTAGCCCGTCACGGCCGCGGGGGCGTAGGTGGTTTGGGCCAGCCCAAGGGCAGGTAGCAGCGCCAGGGCCAGGCCCGGCAGTACGCGAGAAAGAGCTGTAGAGGTAAGCGGCATAGGTAAAAGGTTAAAATGGGAAAAGCGCCCGCCAAGGTACGGCCGCCACTGTCATTTTTCAATGAAGTTGTTTCGGCTACCAAGGCTGCCCGAACGCCGCCGGGGGTTCTCGTAGCCTACCCGGGGCACCCAAGACACGGCACACAGGAACCCTGGCGGGGCGCGGAGGCACGAAACCGCTCTGGGGGGTATGGGCCGACACAGGCAGCGCTTCGTCAAATGCTACCCGGCCGGCCGCTCCGGCAGCCGCTCATTGCGCCCTAGCGCCAGCAGCCAGTCTTCGCCCCAGCGGGTGAGGCGGTACACCCGGCGCGGGCCCTCGTAGGCCCAGCGCAGCAGCCCTACGGCCACCAGCTGGCCGTGGGCGCGGCTGCCCGCCACCCGCCCGATGCCGGCGGCGCGGGCCAGGTCGGCGGCCGTCTGGGCTTCGTGCTCCAGGTATTGCAGCAGCATTTTGCCCTGGCTGTGGCGGCCGCGCCGGTTGCGCACGGGGTCGAGCACCTTGAGGGCGGCCGAGAGGCGCTTCATCACCTGCGCGGGGGCGTAGGGGTCGGCCACGGGCGGCGGCAGGTCGCGCCGGGCAATGCGGTCGGCAAGGCCATCGAGCAGCGGCTCGATGCTGGAAGTAGCGGGCGTAGCCATTGGCCGGAAGGGGCTTAGGGTGAATACCGCCCGCTAAAGTAGGGGCTACGCCGCATAGTTGGCTAGCAATAGTTGCCCGCTGGGACTTGATTAGAGCGGTTTGTATCGTACTTGGTTTTCGTTGTTCCCTGTTGCAAGGTTTTTGAAACGTTCTACTTTTCCAGTGTCTTCTGTTTAGGAAGTTTTGCAACGTTCTGCATTTCCACTGTCTTCTGTTTAGGAAGTTTTGAAACGTTCTGTATTTCCAGTGTCTTCTGTTTATGATTTTTTGAAACGTTCTGTATTTCTACTGTCTTCTGAAAAATTGCAGATGTGCAGTAACACGTAATCATTGTTCCAATTTAGCGCAGTTTTGTAGCGTAGCACTTGCCAACAACCATCCGGCAAAGAAGGTAAGCGCACGGCCACAAACCAGCCGCAAAGCGGCGGCACGTTGGTAGCCTAGTCAGCCCTCAACGACCAGAGCCGCAAAGCGGCGGCACCAACGCCTGGTTAGTGCCGCCGCTTTGCGGCTCTGGCTACGTCAATTATTGCCTGCTACCAACGTGTCGCCGCTTTGCGGCTGGTTTACACTTTTTACTCGTAGCGCAATTCCCCCATAGCCACGCGCAGCGTCACGCCCGGCCCAGCCGTGAGGCGGCCGGCCACCTGGGCCTCGTAGCCGCTGGCTTGCAGCGAGGCCACTACGGCGGCGGCGCTGGCCTCTTCGGTCACGAGCAGCATGCCGGTGCCCATGTTCCAGTAGAGGTAAGCATCCTCGGCCGAAATATTGCCCAACTCGCAGAGGCGCTGCATGGCCGGCAGGGGCGCAAAGAGGTTGTCGAGCACCGCGCCCACGTTGTTTTTGAGCACCCGCTTGAAGTTGTCGGCCACGCCGCCGCCCGTGATGTGGGCCACGCCGTGCAGCGGCAGGCCCGCATCGAGCAGCGCCGCCACGCCGGGCGAGTAGATGAGCGAAGGCGCGAGCATGGCGTCGCCCCAGGTTTTGGGTTGAGTTAAAAGTGAAGAGTTAAAAGTCAAAAGCGCGTTGTCGTTTCCTTTTAACTCTTCACTTTTAACTTTTAACTCCCCGAAGGGGGCCTCATGCCAGTTCTCGCCAAACAGCTGTTGCAGGGTGCGCCGCGCCAGCGAGAAGCCGTTGGAGCGGAACGAGGGCGAGCGCAGCGCCACCACGGCGTGGCCGGGCCGGGCGGTTTTGCCGCTCAGCGGCTGGGCCAGGCTGGGGTGCAGCACGCCGATGGCCGTGGAGCACCAGTTGAAGTTCATGCGCGCCCCCGGCCAGCCGCCGATGCGGTTGCCGAGCTCGGCGATTTCGCCGCCGGTGATGGCGATTTTGGAGAACTGGCAGGCATCGTGCAGGCCGCGCATCAGCTCGTCCACCACGTCGTAGCTCAGGCGGTTCACGTCGATGATGTTCGACAGGTTGGTGGGCACGAAGCCGGCGGCGATGAGGTCGTCGGCGGTCATGGCCACGAGGTCGTAGCCCAGGGTATCGTATTTGTCGAGGCGCTCGGCCACTTCGATTTTGGTGCCGATGCCGTCGGAGCTGATGCCGAGGCGCTCCTGCCCGAAGCGGATTTCATTCGAGAAGCCGCCGTCGAGGTCCTGGGCGGGCTCGCCGGGCAGCCCGGCGCGGGTAGCGAAGGTTTTTTTCGACCAATTGTAGGCGTTGCGCGAGGCCGCGTTGCCTTCGTCGATGGAGTAGTTGGCGGGGAGGTTGTTCATGGAAATTGAGAGAACGGCTATTAGAGCCGGGAGAACGAAGCTCCCCTCCTTGGAAAGGAGGGGATGTGAGGCGCGCTGAGCGCCGAACGGGGGTGGTTCGCCCGCTCGCGCCGGTTGGGCTTTCGAAAACTAAAATCAGGAGAAAGAATTACTGCCTTGTTCTATCGGCGCGGACGGGCGAACCACCCCCGTTCGCGCCTCTTCGGCGCTCACATCCCCTCCTTTCCAAGGAGGGGAGTTTGTCGTTCTACCATCAATGCTCCGTCGGCGCGGGCGCTTTCGCGCTCACCGACTTCTTATCCTTCTTCTTGTCGCCCCGGTGGCTGGCGCGCTCCTCCTGAATGTGGCGCAGGTAGTGCGTCACATCGCCCGTCGGGTACTTGCCCGAGAAGCAGGCGAAGCAGGAGCCGCCGTGGCCGCGCTCCTCGGCGAAGAGCTGCTGCAAATCGGCCAGGTCCTGGTAAATAACTTTGTCGGCCTCGATGTAGCGGCAGATTTCGTCCTCCGTGTAGTTGGCCGCGATGAGCTCGGTGCTCATGGCCATGTCGATGCCGTAGATGCAGGGCGACACGATGGGCGGCGCGCTCGAAATGAAGTACACTTCCTCGGCCCCCGCCTCGCGCAGCAGCCGCACGATGCGCCGCGAGGTGGTGCCGCGCACGATGCTGTCGTCCACCACGGCCACCTTCTTGCCCTCCACAAACTCGCGGATGGGGTTGAGCTTTTTCTTCACCACGTCCTCGCGCCCGGCCTGCGTGGGCACGATGAACGAGCGGCCCATGTGGTTATTCTTCACCAACGCCCGGCGGTACGGCACCCCGATGGCCTCGGCCAGACCGGAAGCCGAGAAGTAGCCCGACGAGGGCACGTCAATCACCATATCCGGCTTGAGCCCGGCATCGACCACTTTGCGGGCCAGGATTTTGCCTAGGCGCACCCGCTCCCGCGCCACCAAGCGGCCGTGGATTACGGAGTCTTCGCGGGCGAAGTAAATCTGCTCGAACACGCAGAAGTTCTTGGGCACGGCCGGGATGTTCTTGCGGTGCACCTGGTAGTCGTTGTCGATGAAAATGGCCTGCCCTGGCCCCACGTCCTCCACAAAGTCGAAGTCGAGGTAGTCGAAGCAGGTGCTTTCCGACACGAAGGCGTAGGTAGGCCCGTCGGGCGTGTCGCGCCGCCCCAGCGCCAGCGGCCGGATGCCCAGCGGGTCGTTAAACGCCAGCAGCCCGTGCCCGGCAATCATGGTGATGGTGGCGTAGGCGCCCTTCACGATGTGCTGCGTCGTCTCCACGGCGTCAAAAATATCGACCACCGAAAGGTGATTCAAGTCTTTCACGCGCAGCTCCGAGGCGAAGGTGTACATGATAAGCTCCAGGTCGTTGGTGGTTTTGGGCAGCACGTGGTACTCGTCGTGCAGGCGCTTGGCCACGTCGCGAAAGTTGATGACGTTGCCGTTGTGCACCATCGCCAGCCCGAAGGGATAGCTGGTGGTGAAGGGCTGGGCCAAATCGGAGTCATTGGCACCCTGCGTGGTGTAGCGCACGTGCCCGATGCCGGAGTTGCCCTTGAGCTTTTTCACCGACTTGGGCCGGAACACGTCATTCACCAGCCCCTGCCCCTTGCAGAGGTGAAAGGCGTCGTCGAAGGTGGCGATGCCGGCGGCATCCTGCCCCCGGTGCTGCAGGGCAGTGAGGCCCACAATGATGTCGGCTGCTACCTGGTCAGGGCCGTGAAAACCTACTATTCCGCACATGGGAAGGGAGTTAAAAGTTAAAAGTGGAGAGTTAAAAGTTGGGGAGGGAACTGAGAGCTTTTCAACTTTTAACTCTCAACTTTTAACTCTTATCAGTTCCGCCAGCGTTTCCGCGTACAGCTCATGCTCTACTGCCAGCCCGCGCCGCTCCACTTCGGCCAGCGTTTCGGCTCCGCGTAAATCTACCGTCCGCTGCGCCAGGATGGGGCCGGTATCAAGCCCCTCATCCACGAGATGGACGGTGATTTTGGTTTCGGCAAGGTGGTTGTCGAATGCCCACTCGTAAGCGTGCAGCCCCTGGTGCTGGTGCGTATCGGCGGGATGAATGTTGAGAATGCGCCCCGCAAACGGCTGAATAAAGGCCGGCGATAGAATGCGCATGTAGCCCGCCAGCACCACAAAATCGGGCTGGTATTGCTGGAGCAGCGCGGCGGCTTCAGTGTCAAACTCAGCCCGCTTGCGGCCCTGGCTGGGCAGCGCGGCGGTGGGGCAGCCCAGCGCGGCGGCGGCGGCGAGGCCGGGCGCGTCGGGCTTGTTGCTGAAAACGACGGCTACTTCGGCGAGGTCTTGCAGCACGCCGCCTTGTATGGCTTTTACCAGGGCCAACATGTTGGAGCCCCGGCCGGAGAGGAGGATGGCTAGGCGCGCAACCCCACCCCCAGCCCCTCCCCTTTGGGAGAGGGGAGCCTGACGAGTTTCTTCCAGCGAAGTGTGGTCGTGCATGGCTGCGGTTTGAGTGCTCAATTTACGACAGCTTGCGTGAGCACCGGCGCGGGGCGCTGGGCAATATCGGGCCGCACGTACTTATCCTGAAAGTCGATTTGGGCGGCGGCCGCGTAGGCGCGGGCCGTGGCCAGCTCCAAATCAGCGCCGTGGCCCACGGCCACCAGCACCCGGCCGCCGCTCGTCACGATTTGGCCAGTCTCGCCCGCTTTCACGCCGCCGAAATACACGGTGGTATCGGCGGGCAGCTTGTCGAGGCCCGCGATGGGAAAGCCGGTCGGAAACTTCGCCGCCGGGTAGCCGCCCGAGGCCAGCACCACGCCCACGAAGGCGCCGGGGCGCTGCCGCACGGTGGTCTGGTTGAGGGTGCCATTCAGCGTAGCTTCGATGAGCTCCAGCAGGGAGCTTTCGAGAGCCGGCAGCAGCACCTCGGCCTCGGGGTCGCCGAGGCGCACGTTGTATTCCAGCAGCTTCGGGCCGCCGGGCGTGAGCATGATGCCGAAGTACAGGAAGCCCTTGAAATCAAACTGCTCGGTTTGCAGGCCGCGCAACGTAGGGTCCACGATGTCGCGGCGGATGGCGGCCAGCACGTTGCCATCGGCGAAGGGCACGGGGCAGTAGGCGCCCATGCCGCCGGTGTTGGGGCCTCGGTCGTCGGCCAGCAGCTGCTTGTGGTCCTGCGAAGTCGAGAGCAGGCGGATGGCGGTGCCATCGGTGACGGCAATGATGCTGATTTCGGGGCCGAGCAGCTTTTCTTCGAGCAGGAAGGAAAACCAGCCTTCGTGCAGGCTCTGCAACTCATCCAAAGCCGACTCGGCCTCGGCTACCGACGAACATACGTACACGCCCTTGCCGGCGGCCAGACCGTCGTATTTGATGACGACTTCGCCACCCAGCTCAACCGCTTTGGCGCGGGCCTCAGCCATGCGGTCGCTGCGGTAGGGCCAGGCCTGGGCCGTGGCCACGCCGTGGCGGCGCATGAAATCCTTACTCCACACCTTGGAGCTTTCCAGCGTGGCGCCCGCCCGGCCGGGACCGAACACTCTAATATCAGAACCGGCGAAGAAATCGACTACCCCGGCCGCCAGCGGAGCCTCGGGGCCTACCACAATCAGCGGCGCGGCTTTTTCCCGCGCAAAGGCTTGCAGCTGGACGAAGTCGAGCGGGTTGATTTCGGGGTGGCTGTTCGGGATGCCGGCGTTGCCGGGCACCACGAACACGGTGGCCCCGTCGCGGGTCAGCTTGTCGTAGAGGGCGTGCTCGCGGGCCCCGGCGCCGAGAAGAATAATTTTCATTTTTAGCTGTTAGCTTATAAAACGCGCAGCTCTTCGTCAGCCGCCCGCAGCTTGGCCTTGGTGGCCTGGATGTCCTTGCTCAGCCGCTCGCGCAGGCGGGGGATGTTCAGGGCGCGCAATGCCGCCTGGGCGGCGTTGTCGGGGCGCACCACGGTCAGGTTGGGCGTGCCGCTGGGCATGATGACGGAGGAGTTCAGGTTCATGGCCAGCTCAGCGTAGTCCTTCCACGGCGGGCAGCTGATGACGGGCACGTTCACGTTGGCCGCCAGGGCGCCGCCGAGGCCGTTGCTCAGGCCGGCCACGGCGATGAGCACGCCGGGCTCGAGGCTGTTGTTCCAGATTTCGGCCATGCCGGCAATGGCTTCGCCGTTTTTGTGGGCCGAGGTGACGCGCAGCTGGGTGAAGATGCCGTAGCCCTCGAACTGCTGGCGGATTTTCTCGCAGTGGTCCTTGTCGGCGGGCGAGCCCATCACGATGTTTACCCAGGCATCCTTCAGCAGGCCGGCAGCTACCAGATTGGCCAGCAGGCGGGCGCGGGTGTCGTGGCGGCCGGTGAGGGGCGCGTCGGGGCCTTCGGTTTCGGCCGTGGGCAGAGGCTGGCCCACAATGCGCTGGTAGATGTCGAGGTAGCGGCGGCTGGCTTCCTGGGCCACCTGCGGGGTGAGGCCGCGCGGGTACTGGCCGTCTTTTTTGTTGGCAATGAGCCACTGGCGCACGTATTCCTTGTCCATCTGCGCGGCCGTGAGGGGGTTCTCGGCGTAGTCCTCGGCGCTCCAGAAGCGCGAGGAGTCGGGCGTGTGGATTTCATCGATGAGAATCAGCTGCCCGTTGAGCAGGCCGAACTCGTACTTGGTATCCACGAGGATAATGCCCTTCTCGGCCAGCAAATCGGAGCCGACCTTGAACAGCGCCAGCGACTTCTCCTTCATCTGGTCGTAGAGCTCCTGGGTCACCCAGCCTTCGCTCACCAGGTTTTCGGGCGTGATTTCGCGGTCCGATTCCTCCTTGGTGGTGGGCGTGACGATGGGCTCGGGGAACTTCTGGTGCTTGGTCAACCCGTCGGGCACGCTCACACCCGAGAAGGCGCGCTGGCCCTGCTCGTAGCCGCGCAGCATCGAGCCGGTGATGTAGTTGCGCACAATCATCTCCACCTTGATGGGCTCAGCCTCCTTCACCAGCATAGCGTTGGCATCCACAAGCTTGATGACGTGGTTGGGGATGATGCTCTTCGTTTTGTCGAACCAGAAATTGGCCAGGCCGTTTAGCACCGCGCCCTTGTGGGGGATGGCGGTTTCGAGCACCGAGTCGAAGGCCGAGAGGCGGTCGGTGACAATGATGAGCCGGTCGCCGCTGGGGGCACGGAGGCTGTCGCGGACTTTGCCGCGGTGCAGCAACGGGAGTTGGGGGGAGGCGAAGTGAGTGAGGGTGTTCATAAAGGTTGGTTATTTTCTCGCAGGGTTTCGCAGGGTTAGGCGCAGGGTTTCGCAGGGTAGTTCTAAACAAAAGAAAACTCTGCGAAACCCTGCGCCTAACCCTGCGAAACCCTGCGAGAAATCTCATTAGAAAGTAACGTTGAGCCTTGAAGATGCTCGACAATATTCTGAAAAATCTGCAGCCCCTCCCCTTCCTCGCTCAGCCAGCCAGCCCGGCGGCGGCGCGCCCAGTCGGGGTGGTTGTAAGCCGAGAGAAAGGCCTCCGGGTGCGGCATCAAGCCGAACACCTGCCCCGTCGGGTCCGTCAATCCCGCGCAGTTCAAATCCGCGCCATTAGGATTAAAGGGGTAAGTCGAAGTGCCGTCGCCGTTGGCATCGATATACGAAAGGCAGTTCAGCCCGCTGGCTTCGATGGCCTGACGCACGAGGTCATTCGGCACTACCAGGCGGCCTTCGCCGTGGCGCACGGGCACTTCCAGCTTATCAATTCCTTTCAGAAAAGGCGTGTTTGACAGCGGATTAACCCGCAGAGTTACCCAGCGGTCCTCGTAGCGGCCGGAGGCGTTGTGCGTCAGCGTCACCTCAGGCGTAACGTCGCCGCCGAGGTTGGGCAGCAAACCCAGCTTCACCAGCACCTGGAAGCCGTTGCAGATGCCGAGGACAAACTTGCCGTCGGCGATGAACCGCTTGATGTCATCGAGCAGGGTGCGGCCGGCGGCGCTGGTCTGGCGGTAGCGCAGCTTGTTTGCCAGCACCACGCCCGAGCCCAGGTCGTCGCCGAACGAGAAGCCGCCGGGGAAGTTCAGAATATCGAAGTCGTGAATGCTGACCTGCCCGTGCAGCACCTGGTTGAGGTGCACGATGGTGGGCTCGGCCCCGGCCAGGCGGTAGGCCGCCGCGAATTCCTCTTCGCAGTTGATGCCGAAACCGGTTAAAATAAGCGCTTGAACCATTTTCAATTAACAGTTAACAATGAGCAATTAACAATCGGGACGCAGGGCAATTGTTCATTGCGCATTGTTCATTGTCAATTGATTTACGCCCAGCAGCTGGTTCACGGCCCCGTGCGACCATGTGAAGCGCAGGTCGTCGGTGCCAGCTTCGATAACGACGCGGCCGGCGTGGCGCACCTGCAGGCGGCCGCTGCCGGTGACCCGGCCCAAGCGCGTGGCGCGCTCGCCCAGGATGCTTTCGAACGCCACCACGTCCTCCGGGGCCACCGTGGCCACGAAGCGCGAGTGCGACTCCGAGAACAGCTGCGTGGCCAGCGGCAACTCTGTTTCCGGCAGCTCGATTTCGGCCCCGCAGCCGTAGCCGAAGGTGGCCTCGGCCAGCGCCACGGCGAGGCCGCCGTCGCTCAGGTCGTGACAGGATTGAATGAGTTGCTGGTCGTTGGCTTCGCCCACGAGCGTGTATAGTTCCTTGGCCTTAGCGAAATTAACCTTCGGCACGTTGGCGCCCAGCGCGCCGCAAAGCTGGTAGAATTCAGAGCCGCCCAGCTCATCATAAGTTTCGCCGAGCAGGTACACCACGTCGCCTTCCTGCTTGAAATCGGAGGTTACGGCGCGGCGCACGTCGTCCATTTTGGCCGTCATCGAGTAGAGCACGGTGGGCGGGACCGAAATCTTCACGCCGTCGGCCTTGAAGTCGTTTTTCATCGAGTCCTTGCCGCTGGTGAGCGGGATGCAGTAGGCGGCCGTGGCGTCGCGCAGGGCTTCGCACATGCGCACCAGCTGGGCCAGCTTGTACTTGCCGTCGGGGTTTGACGTGGGGTCGTACACCGAGTCGGGCACGCAGAAATTGTCGTTCACCGACCAGAAATTACCGTCCCCCGGCGTGAGGTTAGGCAGCTTGCCGCCCACGGCAATAATCTGCCGCACCGCCTCATCAAAGGCCCCGGCCGACATGTGGTAGGCGTCCAAATCGCCGAAGCGTGGCAGGATGCCGTTGCTCACGGCCACGCCCTCGTAGCTCTCAAAATTGAAGCGCACTACGGCCGCATCCTGCGGGGCCTGGCCGGTGGCGCCCATGAGCGGCTTCACGATGGTGCGGCCCTTCACCTCGTGGTCGTACTGGCGAATCACCGACTCGCGCGAGCAGATATTGAGCGAGCCCAGCAGCAGCGCCAGCGTGGCCGAATAGTCTTCGATGGGCGCGATTTCCGGCTCCGTGGCAGCCGGCCGCTGCCACTCGGCTTCCAGCACTTTGCGTGGCACGCCGTCGTGCAGGAAATCCAGCGCCAGCTTTGCTACTGGTTGCCCGTCAAACTTTACTTCCAACTGACCGTCATTGGTAAAGTATCCGATATCAGTTAATTCCACTTCCATTTCGGCGGCCAGCGCAAACAGCGCGGCCTGCCGCGCGGGCTCCACTACCAGCGTAAACCGCTCCTGCGACTCACTCACGAAAATCTCCCAGGGCCGCAAGCCGGGGTATTTCAGCGGTACTTTTTCCAGCTCCACCACCGCGCCCCCGCTGATGCCCGCCAACTCGCCCACGGACGATGAGAGGCCGCCCGCGCCGTTGTCGGTACTACACTTGAGCAGCCCCTGCCGGGCCGCGAGCAGCAGAAAATCCATCGCCAGCTTCTGGGTGATGGGGGAGCCGATTTGCACGGCCGTAGCGGGCGCGGTTTCGTCCAGCTCAATGCTCGAAAACGTCGCGCCGTGAATGCCGTCCTTGCCCACCCGGCCGCCGGCCATGATGATGCGGTCGCCGGCATCGATGAGCTTTTCCCAGGAATCCTTGCCCGCAAACTGCATCGGCATCACCGCGCCGGTACCGCAGTACACCAGCGGCTTACCGCGGTACCGGTCGTCGAACACGATGGCCCCGTTCACCGTGGGCACGCCCGACTTATTACCGCCGTCCTCGATGCCCTTACGCACCCCTTCCAGGATGCGGCGCGGGTGCAATTGGCCCGTCAGCAGCGGCCCATCATACTCGGGGTTGCCGAAGCACAGCACGTTGGTATTAAACAGCAGGCGCGCGCCGCCAATACCGGTCGCCAGCGGGTCGCGGTTGTTGCCGAGAATGCCGGTGATGGCCCCACCATAAGGGTCGATGGCCGAGGGCGAATTGTGCGTCTCCACCTTCCAAACGAACAGCGAGTCGGCGTTAATCCGCACCGCCCCGGCGTTGTCGCTGAACACCTTAATCAGCCAGTCGTTGCCGTTGGCACGGAGTTGGCGGTCCACCTCGGCGGTGGCGTCCTTGATGTATGTTTTGAAGAGCCCGTCAATCTGCTTTTCCGCGCCCGTTTCCAGGTCTTTGTACTTGATGAGGGCCGCAAATTCCTTGTGCTTGCAGTGCTCCGACCAGGTCTGGGCGATGATTTCCAGCTCGCAGTCGGTCGGGTCGGCGGGCAGGCCGGCGGCCTGGCGCTCGGCCTGGGTTTCGGCCGCTGCGAAGTAGGCGCGCACCGCCTGCATCTCCTCCAGGTTCAGGGCGTAAATGTTGTCCTTCGACAGCTTCACCAGCTCCGCATCGCTGAGGCCGGTGAGGGAAATGATTTCCGTCACGGCCTCGGCGCCGCCGCCGGGGCGGGGGGTATAGTCGCGCAGGCCGTCGGCCACGCGGCCGGTTTCGAGCCAGTTAATGAGCTTGTTGCCCAGCAACTCCTCGGCCAGGCGGCGCAGGTCGTCGGCGGGCAGCTCGTTTTCGAGCAGGTAGAGCTTTTTGCTGAAAATATGCTGGGTGTGCACGTCCAGCGGCTCGTTCAGGAAGTCGGCCAGGGCATTCTGCGCCGAGGTACCTTCGTCGTCGGTCACGCCGGGGCGTCGGGCCACCAGGATGTAGCTGGCGAAGCCGGCCGCCGCCGTGGGCAGCCCCAGCTGCACGTCGTGCAGCACCGGGTCGGCCAGGCATTGCTGGGCAAAGTCCAGCACCTGGGCCTCGCTCAGCGGGTAGCGCACGGTGTAGGCGGCCAGGCTGCGCACGCGGCCGGTGCGCAGGCCGAGGTGGCGCTGGGCAGCCTCGGCCAGGCGCTGGCCGTCGCCGTCGTGCTGGCCGGGTTTCAGGGAAAGAAGGAGGGTGTTGTCAGTCATCAAATTTGTATTCAAGCTCTAATCAGAACTGTCATGCTGAACGCAGTGAAGCATCTCGCCTGCGTGACTAAACCTAACGTTCTGGAATACTGCTGCACGCGAGATGCTTCACTGCGTTCAGCATGACAGTTCATTATTAAAATGCTTTCTCCGGCCGGCTGCCGGGTTTCACCACCGCCAAGCCGGCGGCGCACATCGGACAAGCTTCCGGCTGGTACGTGGCCGCCTGCACCGACAGCAGCGCAAAGTGGGGAAAATCGAGCCCGCCCTGCCCGCCCGTGCGGTCAATCAGCGAGGCCACGGCCAGCACCTCGGCGCCAGCGGCGCGCAGCACGCGGGCCACCTCCAGGGTGCTTTTGCCGGTCGTCACCACGTCTTCGGCAATGATGATTTTCTCGCCCGGCTCGATACTGAAACCACGCCGTAAGGTCATCTGCCCGTCCGCGTCGCGCTCGGTAAAGATGCCGGGTACGCCCAGCTGCCGGGCCAGCTCGTAGCCAATCACCACGCCGCCCATGGCCGGGCCCACCACCGTGTCCGGCTGCAGCCCGACGGCCTGAATCTTCCGGGCTAGTTCGGCGGCGGCGGCGGCGGCCAGCTCCGGCTTGCGCAGGAAGCGGGCGCACTGCACGTAGGTATCGGAGTGCAGGCCGGAGGAGAGACGAAAGTGGCCGCTCAGCAGGGCGTCTTCCTGGCGCAGCTGCTGCTCCAGGGTGGTGGCGGAGTCGATGGCGGAAATGGAATCTATCATGTTAACTTTTGTCATGCTGAACGCAGTGAAGTATCTCGCGTGGTGTACTAATTAATTTACTGCTGCACGCAAGATGCTTCACTGCGTTCAGCATGACAGGTTCTTTTATTTAATTGCTTCCACCAAGCGGTGTGTATTAATCTGCTCCATTAATTCCTTCGCCGCCGCGCCCGCATCCGCCGCCTGCCAGATGCTGCGCGAAGCGTTAATCAAAACCCCGCTGCCATCGGCCCGCAGGCCAGCTTGCAGCGTGGCCGCCAGGTCCCCGCCCTGCGCGCCGATGCCGGGCACCAGAAACCACTGCTCCGGACAGGCGGCGCGCACGCGGGCCATGGCGGCTGGTTCGGTGGCGCCCACTACGAGGCCGATAGTGGATTCCGCCAGTTCCTCATCAAGTCGCCGGGCGATACGGGCGGCGCAGTCGCTGAGGTTGCCGCCGCGGGTTAGGGCCGCGTCCTGCAGGCCGTACTGGGGTTTGTTAGAAGTTTTGGCGAGCGAGAAAACCAGCTTGCCGGGCCGGGCGAAGGGCCGGATGGCGTCGTCGCCCATGTAGGGGTTCACGGTCACCGCGTCGGCGCCGATAATATCGTAGGCAAAGTCGGCGTAGCGCTCGGCGGTGTTGGCGATGTCGCCAAACTTGCCATCCAGAATCACCGGAATGTCGGCGGGAATGCTTGCCACGGTTTCTTTCAGCAAGGCCACGCCGTTTTCGCGGCTCAGAAAAAACGCCAGATTGGGCTTGAAGGCGGCGGCGTAGGCGGCCGTTTCGGCTACAACTTCGCGCAGGCGCCGGGCGGCGCGGGCGTCGTCGCCGGTGGGGTCGAGGCCCACGCAGAGCAGCGAATTGGTGGTTTGAATGCGCGTGAGGAGCTTTTGCATACGTCTGAAACTAAGCTTTTACACTAATCTGCACTTCCTGCGCCAAGCGGGGCGCGAGGCCGGGACTGAGCCATTCGCCGCTGGCCACCTGCACGGCCTGGGCGCCCACGCGCAGGTAGTCCTGCACGTGCCGCAGCGTGAAAATACCGCCCGTGCCGAAAATCGGCAGGTGCAGCCGCTCATCCTGGGCCAGCTCCCACACGCAGCGCAGGGCCAACGGCCGTAGCGCCTCGCCTGAGAGGCCGCCCACCAACGGCGCAGCCGTAGGGTCGGCGGGCAGGTGCAATACTTTAAGGGTGTTGGTGGCAGCCAGCGCGGTAGCGCCGCCCTCCTGCGCGGCCAACGCCAGGGCGCGGATGTGGTCGGGCCACGGCGGCAGCTTCACGATAACGGCTGCGTCGGTGCGCAATTCATTGCGCACGGCCTCGGTGGCTTCGCGCACGAAGCGCGGGGTAATTTCGGTGCTCGTGGGGCGGTTGCCGGCGCTGATGTACACCTCCAGGCCGGCAATCTGGTCGCCGGCTTCGCGCTGGAGGTAGCGCGCAATTTTGCGGAAGCCCGGCACACCCGGCGCGGTGATGCTCACGAAGATGGGTACGCCGAAGCGGCGCAGGCGCGGCAGGTGCTCCTGCACCAGCAGCTCCGCGCCCTCGGTGCGGATGTCGGTGCGGTTGAGCAGCGTCAGGTCGGCCACCTGCAGGATGCCTTCGTCGCCGGGCAGGCCGGCGTGGGGCTCCATGGTCACGGTTTTGGTGAAGATGGCGCCGAGCTGTTCGTAGCCGGGGCCGTCGAGCTCCCAGGGCGTGGCGGTGAGGCACACGGGGTTAGCAAGGGTGAGGGAGCCGAGTTGCATAAAGGGGAAGTTGGGGGAGAAGAAAGGAGCGCGGGAGGCAGCGATAAAACCTAAACAGGTATAAAAACAAAAGCGCCCGGTGGGTGCCGGGCGCTTTGTCTCATAGCTCCTTAGATTACGTTGTCGCGGTTAATCAGGAACGGTACGCACTCGCGGATGTCCGTCTGGCCGAGGATGAACTGGGCTACGCGAGCCATGCCCACACCAGCACCCGAGTGCAGTTTCACTTCGTGCTCCTCGTGGAAGCTCAGGTACCACTCGAAGTCTTCCAGCTTCATGCCCTGGCGGATGAGGCCTTCCAGCATCGAGCTGGTTTCCAGCTTGTGGCGCAGCTTGGCACCGTCGAACTCACGCTCGGCCGAACCAGCCGACTCGCCCGACAGCGGCAGCAGCAGGTCGCTGCTGTTTACCACGCGGGGGTCGTCGTCGTTGTTGCGCATGTTGAAGAACTTGATGTCGGCCGGGTAGTGGGTGATGAAGATGGGGCCTTCCAGCTCGGTCAGGCGGCCTTCTTCGGCGGCACCCAGGTCGTCGCCCCACACCAGGTCGGGGAAGCCTTCGGGCTTCAGCCGCTCGATGGCGTCGGCGTAGGTCATGCGCTTGAAGGTCAGGTCTACCAGGTCTTCGGCTTTGCGGCCGAACAACTCGAGTTCCTTGGCGCATTTGGTAGCCACTTCATTAGCAGCGGTGCGCACGATGCCGGACAGGTGGCCCAGCAGTTCGTCGAGGCCGCCGAGGTGCTCGATTTCGAACAGCGTGAACTGCGCCAGGCGGCGGTTGTCGGCGGTCAGCTCCTTGCGGAAGCTCTGGATTTCGCCGCACACGCGGCCGCCTTCGATGGCCTGGGTCAGCATCTCGATGTAGAGCTGGTTCGACTGCGGCAGGAACATTTTCTGGCCGTCGTACCAGTCGAGGGTGAAGAGGGTGTCGGTGTTTTCGCAAGCGCCGGTCACGCCCACAATGTGGGGCATGTTGTGCACGGTCACGAAACCTTCCTGCTCGCAGTATTTGCGGGCGCCGCGCATCATGGCGTCCCATACTTTAATCACCGCCATGCGCTTGGGGTCGGTGCTGAGGTTGCGGTTGCCGGTGTGGGCGTGGGCCGGAGCGGTGAGGGTGGCGGTTTCCATTAGTTAGATGGTGGTTTAAAGAGGTTATTGAGTTAAAAAAGTTGGAATCGAACGGGCAAGGCGTGGCCAGGCCCAGGAAAAATCGGGCAGAAAAAAAGCCGTTTCGGGGCGAAACGGCTACACTAACAGCGGTGGCACGGCGGCCGGGTTAGGCACAAAAAAACCGTTTCGGAAAACCGGAACGGCGATGGGGCAAAAACCAGAAAAAGCAACAAAACCAACGGCGGCCAACGCCTTCCGGCGTTTCTGCGGGGCCGTCTCCGGCGTCCCGCACTTCATCAAGGGGTGTTGATTTAGCTGAAGCACGATGCAAAATTACGACACGTTTTTACTGCTCCAAACCCTCCCCTATTGTTAATTTTTTTTTACTGCTCTCCGCTACAAAATTTTGGTGTGAGTTTTCGGCTAATTCCTTTCAGAACGACGCTTTTCACACATTACGGGCTTGAAAATCTTTTTTTAAGAAATTCTCACCCATTGCGGCGCACTGGTTTCAAGCCGTAACTTTGGCTCTTTATTCCGCAAGTGTACCGGCGTGGTACTTTTGGTGGAAAGCGTTAAAAATGCTCAGCCCGCGTTGCCTTCAGAGGTAGTTCGGGCTTTTTTCGTGGCCGGTGATGGCAGTTGCCCGGTAGTAGCAGCAGGTATTAGCGCAGGCGGCCAACGGGTTAAAGCTATGAATTCAGGAACTATTCATACATTGCCAGCCGATGGCCTGCTTGTCGCAGATGCCAGCTGTTATGCTACTTAGCAGCTGATTACTGTCACCTTATTTTTCACCACTTTTCTCACCACAACTCTATGCAAGTTCTTTTACGGTTCTTCGCTCTCCTATTCGTGGCGCTCTGCCTGGGCTTCGGCCAGCAGGCGCAGGCCACGCACATCCAGGGTGGCGACCTGACCTACACTTCGCTCGGCGGCAACTAGTACCGCGTGGTATTGAAGATGTACCGCGACTGCTCGGGCGCGACGCTGCCTGCGTCGATGACGCTCTTGGTCAAAAACGGCTGCAACGGCACCACGCAGGGCAGCTATCCGATGAACCCGGTGCCCAATTCCATCACGGTAGGCACGCAGTATTGCGCTACTGCTAGCGGCCTCTGTGCTCCTAGTGGGCCAGATAACTTCGAAAGCAACACATACGCCACCAGTGCCATCACCGTCACCCCGGGCCAGTAGCTGCTGAGCACCGAAATCTGCTGCCGCCCCAGCACCGCCAATCTGGTGGGCCAAGCTACCTTCCGCTACGAAGCAGCGCTAAATAATCAGATAACGACGGGCAGCACGATGCAAACCATCGTCAATAGCTCCCCGGTGTCGCCGAGCAACCCGGCTTTCTTCATTCCCTGGAAGCAAGCCTCCCTCCTTAGCAACACCGCTTTCGATGCCGATGGCGACTCGCTGGTGTACTCGCTTGACCAACCGATTTCGGCCTGTGGCAATGTGTATGTATCCTATAAACCTTATCCCAGTTTTACGCAGGTTCAACTGAGTCCCAACTGCTATCTGCTCCCTGGTTCGACACTCCCGGCTATGTTCTCGGCTACGAATCCCGTTGTCGTGCGTGGCGATATTACTGGCAATTGCCCCAGCCGCACCCTGGTACCCAGCCCCAATGGCTTTGCCTTCGACGCCACTACCGGTGCTTTGCTGGTAGACCCCTCCCGCTATGTGGCAAATTCACCTTCGGCCGATGGCGAAAACAAATACGTAGTGGTGGTGAAAATCACTGAATACCGCAAAATTAGCGGCAGCTACGTGGTAGTAGGCAGCACCCGCCGCGACCTATTCGTAACCGTATACGACTGCGGTACTAACCAGATGCTCACCCTCACCCGCACCATAGGCGTGCAGGTAGGCACCTCGCAGGTGCAACAGCCTATCGGCATGCCCATCCCGGTGCTGGCCGGCGAGCCCATCAGCGTAAACCTGACGGCCACCGACCGCAACCCCGGCCAAACCCTGACGCTCTCGCTGATGCACAACAACGTGCCGGGCGTGACGCTGCAGAACCCCGGGTCGGGTGTGGCCCGCCTCAACTTCACACCGCCGCTCAGACTGCCCAACGGCCTTTACCGCGTGCCAGTGACGGTGGAAGACAACGCCTGCCCCCTCAGGGGCAACGAAACCCAGTTGCTGACTTTCCGTGTGCACCGCACGCTGGCCACCCGCGCCGCTACCACCATTGCCGCCTACCCCACGCCCTTCACCAGCGAAGTGCAGTTTCAGCTGACCAAGTCCGGCGTGCAGCAGCTCGGCGTGTACGACCAGCTGGGCCGCCTCGTCACGACGCTCCGCAGCCAGGCCGACGGCTCGGTGCGCTGGCAGCCCGGCACCGAGCTGCCAGCGGGCCTCTATTTTGCCCGCTCGGGCGATGGTAGCCAGCTGATTCGCCTGCTGCGTAGCGACACGAAGTAAGCTGACTTCAATTTATGAAAAATGCCCCGCTGGCTTGGCCAGCGGGGCATTTTTTGTTTTAGCGCGATGGGCTGAAGATGGCTCAGCTAGTGGGGCCGTTGTCCACGCGCGATTCGATAGTGCTCTGGATAGTGGTGGAGACAGCCGACAGCAGGTCGAGGCCCGTGGCAGCTTCAATGGCGTTGACGGTGGTTCGGTAGCCGGCCCAGGAGGTGCTCACCGACTGGTTGTTGGGCATGTTGATGGCGATGACGCGGGTGCTGGTGGTCACGCGGCTCACGTCGCTGCTGCCGTTGGGCAGCACTACAATTACCTTCCAGCAATTGGCGGGCACCGTGACTTTGCCGCTGGCGATGGTGGTTTTGTAGCCATTGAGGCCGGTGCCGCCGGTGCCGTAGCTCCCGCAGATGATGTAGAGCTCGTTGCCGGCATCGATGAGCGTGCGGCAGTAATTTTCGAGCCCGGCCCAGCCGCGCTGGTTCACGTTGGCGGCCTGCGGAATCATGTTGGTCATGAGAAAGGTAGCCGAGTTGTCGGCCACCGAGCCGGTGCGGTCGGCCGAGGGGCAATTGTGGCCACGGTCGAAGCCCGAGCCGGTGTAGCTGCTGCTGGTGGCGCGGAACCAGCCACTGGGCAGCGTAGCATCGGCGGCAAAGTTGTCTTGGCGCGGGGTGCTGCCTACCCAGGCGCTGCTCAGGTGCCAGCTCACCCAGTTTGGGATGCCGCGGTCGCGGTGATACGAGGCCGAGTATTGGGTTTTGGACAGCAGGTAGTTGGTGTAGTTAGTGGCATTAGTGGTGGCCCCACTGGGGTTGCCCAGCGCCAAGTGGCTGTCGCGGGTGGCCGTCGCAGCCTGCGTGTTGACGGCGGCGGTAGGAGTTGTGGGCACATTTTGCTCGTCTTTCGAGCACGATACGGCCAGGGCCAGGAGTGCCGCCAGGCTAGCCGCACAGGTAAAAGTAAACTTCATAAAGCGGGGGATTGGGGGAATAGTGGTGCAGAATTGCCCGGCAAAATTCCTCACTCCGTGCCCGAAAACGACACGGTTAATGTTATCAAAAAATCAAGCCCGATAACCGTCGGCTAGCTATTAAAATTCAATGGTAATGTTCAGCTTATTCATGGCAGATAATAGTCAACGTAGTACGGCGCTACCGTCGATGCCAAAATTTTATACCCTCTTCCCGAAGGCCACAGTGGCCTTTTTCGCGCTTACGCGCCTATTCACAACCGCTTACCCTTGCATTGCGAGAAACTTCGCTTACCTTGGGGCCACGGATAACCGTATATTGTTTTCTGGCCGCTGGTGACGTGCACCTGCCCTGCTGACAAGGCCGTTACCTCAGCTTTATGGTCCCATTTGCAAGCTTATTTCTTCACTTCACCTTTTTCACTTCCACATGAATACTTTTTTACGCTTCTCCTCCATTCTGCTGCTGGGAGCTGGCCTGCTGGCCAACCAGCCGGCCTTTGCCACACACGCCCAGGGCGGCGACCTGACGTACACCTCGCTGGGTAACAACCAATACCGCGTGGTGGTGCACCACTTCCGCGACTGCTCGGGCATTCCGGCACCCACCACGCTGCAGCTCACCTGTAAATCGAGTGGCTGCACCTCGACGACAGGCGTAGTGACGGCCGTGATGAACCGTCAGGGCGCCACGCTCTACGGCAACCAGTATTGCGCCACGCTCACAGGCATTTGCACCACCAACGGCCCGGCCAACTACGAAACCAACACCTTCGTGGCCACCGTGACGCTGCCGCCCGCCGCCGAGTGGGTGCTGAGCACCGAGGAGTGCTGCCGCCCCAGCACCGCCAACCTAGTGGGTCAGGCGACGTTCCGCTTCGAGGCCGTGCTGCGTAACCAAATCAGCGCCGGTGGCACCACCCAAACCATCGTTAACACCTCGCCGGTGTCGAGCAACCTGCCGGTGTTTTTCATTCCCTGGAAGCAGACTTCGCTGTTGAGCAACAGTGCTTTCGATGCCGACGGCGACTCGCTGGTGTACTCGCTCGACCGGCCGCTGGAAGGCTGCGGCACGTACACGGCCTACGCGCCGTATCCGGGTTCGCTTTGCACGCAGGCCGTGCTGAGCACCAGCCCGGCCTGCATGCTTAGCTGCCCGCCAAGCAGCCCGGCCACGTATTCGGCCACGCTGCCGGTAGCCGTTACCAACGATACTATCGGCCTGTGTCCCAATAAAACAGTCACGCCGCGCTTCGATTTTGACACCAACAGTGGCGCGCTGCGCGTGGAGCCGGCTTATTTTGACTCGGTGGCGGCTTCGTCGGCCGGCAAGAATAAGTACGTAGTGGTGGTGAAAATCACGGAGTACCGTAAGATTGGCGGTAGCTACGTGGTGGTGGGCACGGCCCGCCGCGACCTCTTCCTGACGGTGTATGACTGCGGGCGTAACGTCCCACCCACGTTCCTGCGCACGGCGGCCATGCAGGTGAGCACCAGCACCATCACTCAGTCACTCAACACCGTGATTCCTATTCGGGCCGGTGAGCCTGCTACGCTGACCCTCACGGCTACCGACCGCAACCCAAACCAGGTAATTTCGATGTCGCTCGACTACAACACCGTGCCTGGTGCCCGCCTGGTAGCGGCCGGCTCCGGGACCGCCCGCCTCACCTTCACGCCCCCGCTAACCTTGCGCGATGGCCTGTACCGTGTAGCTGTGACGGCCGAAGACAATGCCTGCCCACTGAAAGGCAACGAAACTCAAACCCTTGCTTTCCGGGTGTATCGCTCACCTTTGGCCACGCGGCCGACGGCTGGCAGCGCCATCCTGGCCTACCCTACGCCCTTCACCAGCGAAGTGCAGTTTACGCTCAGCCAGCCCGGCGTGCAGCAGCTCACCATCTGCGACCAGCTGGGCCGCGTAGTGGGCCACGTGAACAGTTCGGTCGACGGCTCGGTGCGCTGGCAGCCCGGCGCCGAGGTGCCGGCCGGCCTTTACCTGGCCCGCGCTGCTAATGGCACGCAAACCGTGCGCCTGCTTCGCGCTAACTAAGCACAAGTCTCTATAACAGCAAAAATCCCCGCTGGCATGCCAGCGGGGATTTTTATTATAAATATCGGGCTAAAAAATGTCGAACCAGAATTGATAATAAACACCAGTTTAGCTGGCTATAGCTCATGCAGCACAAGCAATTGGGCAGAATATGGTTTCCCCTTGCAGGCAGAAGACAGATAGTTGCTTGCAGCCTGCCCACCAGAGCCAGTGTACCAGCTCCGGGTGGCCAAGTAGTCATTATTAGCGGCCAGCTACCATCAGTCGTTGCGAAGCCAGCTGCTTGCCAGCGGCATCACGCATCACCACATGGTAGAGGCCGCTGGCCAGGTTAGTGGTGTTGACTGTGGTTTCCACCTCGGTCACAAGCTGCTGGCGCACTAGCTGGCCCATTTCGGAATATACTTCAGCCTTAGCGGCGGAGGTGAGGCCAGCGTAGCTCAGCGTGACGGCCT
The DNA here is from genome assembly GCF_030580865.1 of Hymenobacter aranciens. Classification (GTDB taxonomy): domain Bacteria; phylum Bacteroidota; class Bacteroidia; order Cytophagales; family Hymenobacteraceae; genus Hymenobacter; species Hymenobacter aranciens. The sequence continues at coordinate 51,345 of NZ_JAUQSY010000023.1, forward strand.
CGGTGGCGGGGTTCGGGTACAGCTGGAGTATGGCTGCCACAGCAGTCGGGCCTACTTTCAAGGCCACCACCGGCGAGAAAGCTTGCTTGTCGTCATTATCTACTTGGCGCAGGCGGTAGTAGAGCGTCGTCACGTTTTGTGTGGCGGCAGCAGCGTCGCGCAACATGTATTGCTGCGGGGTGCTGCTGTTGCCAGCGGCGGCCACCACGCCAATGGCGCGGAACGACGCTTCGCTACCCGTTGAGCGCTCCACCACAAAGTGGCTGCTGTTTTTTTCCGAAGCGGTGGCCCAGCTGAGCTCGGCGCGGCCGTTGCTCCAGCGGACCGTGAAGGCCGTCAGCTCGACGGGTAGCGGGGCAGGCGGCGTCACGAGCAGCGGGAAATCGCCGGTGCGGTCGTCGGCAAAGGCGTAATACACACGGGTGCTCGACAGGGCCGTGAGGCCGCTGGCAATGGTCAGCTGCACTGAGCTGAAGTCGCGGGTAGTGTTGAAAAACACTTCCTGGCGGCCGTCGGGCAGCAGGCGCAGCGACAGCAGTTCGCGGCCCACGCGGCTTTCCAGCAGGTTGCCGCCGGCATCGTAGGTCGAGATAGTCATGTTATCGAGTACGCTGATGTCGAGCAGGCCCGAACCACCTACTACCATCCCGGCCCGGTTGCCGGCGCTGCCCGTGCCGTTCAGCTGCAGGCGCAGGCTCTGCTCGCCGCCCAGCGACAGCGGCAGGTTCATTTCAGCATACGAATTGGGGTCGGTCGAAGCGTTGGCGGCGTTCTGCGGATTCACTACCGAGCAGTTCACGCAGAGCAATCCATTGGTCGAAGTCTCGTAGTGCCCAGCGGGGCTCCCAAAATTGGAAAGCACATTGGTGTTGCCCTCAAATGCCCTTGGCTCAACACCAAAGCCGTAGTAAATGCGCAGATTATCGAGAGCCGAGAGCAGCCCTATGCGCTCTACCCGAACTTCATTAAAGGCATAGCTGGTAGGGAAGCTCACCTGCGCCTGCCCATCGGGCAGCACCGACAATTGCAGCAGGTCGCCGCCGACGTGCGACTCCTGCGGCACGCCGTTCAGCAGCGTCGTGATGCGCAGGCCCGCCAGCACGCTGGCATCGAGCAGCCCGGCGCTACCCAGCATAAAACCAGCGTAGTAACCCGCCGGCGAGGTGCCTTCCAGCCTGGTAGTTAGAGTGGCCGGGCAAGCTACCGTCAACAGGCTGCTGAAGCTGGCATAGTTCGACAAATCGTTATCCACGGCCCGCTCAGGGTTGCTCACATCCGTATTCACGCACACGCCGCTCGAGCCAGTGCCCGCCGTGCTGTATTGGTTGCCAGTGGCGCTGCCAAAGCGGGAAATGTAGCCCGCCACCTGCGGCTGCACCCGCGAGGGCACGGCGTAAGCATAATGCACACGCATGGCGTACGTAAGGTTTAATAAGCTACCCATCTCAATTTCAATCTGATTGAAGGGCAGGCTAGCTGTAATTTCTAATTGGGTAGGCGTATCACGGTCCATTAGCGCCGCCTTCACTACCGACGGCGACACGATGCGGCTTTCCTGCAGTTGCAGCGAAGTGCCGGCCTGCAGGTAAGTGCGAATTACTACTACCCCAATTACCTGAAGCCCACCCAGCAAGCCCAGGCTGCCATTCGATACTACCACGCCGGCGCGGTCGCCAGCGTTGCCGGTGCCGCTTAGCCCCAACCGCAGCTTTACCGACGAAGCCACCGACGAGTAGAGGGTTGCGTAGTTATTTAGGTCGGCATCGGCAGCACGGCTGCCGCGGTACACGCCACCACCGCAAAGCGCTGGAATAGTGCAATCGGCACTCGACTGAAACTGGCTGGTAGTGGAGTAAAAAACCGCCGCCGAGGCCTGCGGCGGAGCCGCTATTCCAAGCCCCGAGAGTAATAATAGAGCCAGCACCCACAGGCGCTGATGATATAGCGAAGTAATAGTTGCGGGTTTCATGACAAGCTTTTTTAAATGCGGCACCTTTGCCAGTGGCACAGGTATCAATAGCCCGGCCAAGCTCGTAAAATATCTTTAAAATTCTGTTATTCACAATATTAAAAACACAAACCAAATTTACATCTGTCCCAAATCTGGAATTTCTTCCCAAATTGGGACCATTTGCTACTTTGGCTAAAAATCAGTTTTAGTCTTCGTTTGCAGCTTTGCATTTCCATTGCTCATTTAGGGCCCCGGCTGGCCCCTATTGCGGATATATTTCCGCGATAACGTCGTTAGCGTTTGGCTTGCTTACTTATACCGGCTGCAAGCACATAGCATTAATTTATACAATAAAATAATTAATATGACCTCACCTTTTCAAATTTTTGTAGTCGAGGATAATGAGTGGTATGGCGAGCTGCTGGTCCACCGCCTCAGCCAAAACTCTGACCACGTCGTGCGGCGCTTCACCACGGCCGCTGAATGCCTCGAACACCTCGGCGACCGGCCCGACCTTATCACGCTTGATTATTCATTGCCCGATGCCAAAGGCGAGCAGCTGATGCGCCAGATTCAGGCCCGGCTGCCGGGCGTGGCCGTGATAGTGATTTCGGGTCAGGAAGACGTAAGCACGGCCGTAACCCTTTTGCGGGAAGGAGCTTATGACTACCTCGTGAAGAATGACGACACCCTGCCCCGGCTCTGGAATATTGTGGGTAAAGTGGAGCAGCAGGTGCGCCTGCGCCGCGAAAACGAGTTGCTGCGCCAGCAAATCGGGGCGCGCTACGCGCCGGCGCAGGCTATTCTGGGCGAACACCCGTCGGTCAAACAGTTACACGGACTGATTGCCAAAGCCGCCCGCACCAGCATCACAGTCAGTATTTCGGGCGAAACGGGCACGGGTAAGGAGTTGGTGGCACGGGCCATCCACTTCCAATCGACGCGCGCCAAACGGCCCTTTATAGCCGTGAACATGGCTGCTATTCCGCGCGAATTGCTCGAAAGTGAGCTATTTGGCTACGAGAAGGGAGCCTTCACGGGGGCAGCAGCCCGCCGCATCGGCCGGCTGGAAGAAGCCAACGGCGGCACTTTGTTTCTGGACGAAATTGCGGACCTCGACCTGGCCCTGCAGGCCAAGCTGCTGCGCGTGCTGCAGGAGCGCGAAGTGACGCGCATCGGCGGCAACCAGCCCGTACCCTTCGATGTGCGGCTGGTGGTGGCTACGCACCGCGACCTGCTGGCCGAAGTGCAGGCCGGCCGCTTCCGCGAAGACCTGTATTACCGCCTGTTGGGCCTGCCCATTACGGTGCCGCCGCTGCGGCAGCGCGGGCAGGATGTGCTGCTGCTGGCCGATTCGTTTGTGCGCGAGTTCTGCGCACAGAACAACCTGGCGTCGTGTCGCCTGAGCGACGAAGCCCGCAGGATGTTACTCGCGCACCCGTTTCCGGGCAATGTGCGCGAGCTGAAGGCCGTGGTGGAACTGGCCGCAGTGCTGGCCGACGGCGAAATTATTCAGGCGGAGCAGTTGCCGCTGCGGCAAAACCTCACGGCAACGCCGCCTCTGCACATGATGTCGCTGAAAGTGCAGACCACTGCCATCATTCAGAAATGCCTTCTGGAGATGAAGGGTGACGTGCTGGCTACGGCCGCGCGGCTGGACATCGGTAAGTCAACTATCTACCGCATGCTTAAGGACAAAGAAATTATAGCGGAGCCAAGTAACTAGCAAAAGGCATTTTTTTGTACTTATCTTTTCGCGGTAGTTTAAACAGCCTGGTTGTTCGATGCGTCGCTCCCGCCCTCACTCCCCTATTCGAAAATCTGGCCGCCCGCTGGGCCCAGCGGGTAAGAGTGCCCCTGCCCGCTCGGTAGGCAGCGCGCGCGCCAGCCAGCCGGGCAGTGCGAGAGCAGCATTTTTAGCCGCCGATGTCGTGGACGAAGTACCGCTGCTATTATTTAGCTACGACCTGCAGCACCAGCGCCTGCTACAGTGCAACAGCCGGGCAGTTAACACTATTGGCTACACCAAAGAGGAGCTGCTGGCCATGGGCGCGGATATTCTGCCCTGCCTGATACACCAGGACGAGTTGAAGCGCATCGAACACAGCAACCTCGACCTGCTGCTGGCTGGGTGGCGCAGCCTGACGTGGGCCTGCCGCCTGCGACACCGCGACGGCAGCTGGCGCTGGATGCGCCTGCGGGTGCGCGCCAGCCTCACCGGACCCACAGGCCAAGTGCAGCAGGTAACGGGCAGCGCTGAGGATATTACCCGGCACCGCGCCGCCGTGGCCGAGCTGCGCCACAACCGTCATTTTCTGCGGCAGATTGTTGATATTGTTCCCAATTTACTGTACGTATTCGAACTGCGCGAAATGCGCAACCTGTATTGTAACTCGCGGGTAGAAAAACTGTTGGGCTATACCGAAGCCGAAATTCAGGCGCACGGCGGGCAGGTACTCCAACACCTGCTGCCCCCGGAGGAAGCCGAGCGTTTTCGGGAAAACCTGGCCGAAGCCGCGCAGTTGCCCGACCACGAATCCTGCGCCATTGAGTATTCTGTTTACCATCGGGATGGCTCGTTGCGTTGGTTTTATGCCACGCACACCCCGTTTGAGCGCGGCCCTGCCGGCGAAGTGCTCACCGTTATTGGGGTGGCCGAAGACGTGACGGAGCGGCGGGAAACAGCCGAGCGCAGCCGCCTCGACCTGGAGCGGCTGGCTGAGCAGCACCGGCTGTTTCGGGAGGTTATCGACGCAATTCCGCACCCGGTCTACCTCAAGGATGGCAATGGCAACTACCTGCTGGCCAATCGTGCCATTGCCGAAATGTATGGCTCGACTCCGGAGGAGATGGTGCGCCGCGGGCGCGATGGCCTGACTGGCACTCCGCAGGATATTGAGCGCTACACCACCCAGGACCGCCAGGTGCTGGCGACGCATCAGGACCTCAACGTGGAGGAAACCTACACCATGCCAGACGGCAACGTTCTGTGGTTTAACACGCTGAAACGCCTCTTCGTGCTGGCCGATGGTACCGAGCAGGTGCTGGGCGTCGACAGCAATATTACCGAGCTGAAGACCACGCAGCTGAAGCTGCAGGCCGCCAAGGAAGAAGCCGAGCAGAATGTGCAGGCCAAACAGGATTTTCTGGCCAATATGAGCCACGAAATCCGGACGCCGCTGCACGGCATTATCGGGCTGGCGGGCGTGCTGGCCAAGACCTCGCTCAGCAGCAGTCAGCTCGACTACCTGCGCCTGCTCAGCGACTCGGCCGAGCACCTGCTCACGGTGCTCAATGACGTGCTGACAACGGCCCGTCTCGGCGCGGGCAAGCTGCGAGCCGAAGAAACCCTATTCACTCCCAAGCAGTTGCTACTGGGCTGCGCGGCCCTGCTGCGCCCCCGCGCCCGCGAGAAAAATCTGCGCTTGCGGGTAGAGGTGCCGCCGCTGCTGCCTGTGCTGGGTGATGCGCACCGCCTGCGCCAAGTGCTGCTCAACCTGGTTAGCAACGCCATCAAGTTCACCGAAGAAGGCGAAATAAAGATTCGCTGTGAGCGGCAGCCCGCCCCGGCCGACACGCCATCCGAGGAAATATGGCTAAAATTCAGCGTACTGGACACAGGCATTGGCGTAGCCCCAGAAGTAGCCGACAAGATATTTGAGCCATTTACCCAAGCTACCGCCAGCACCGACCGCGAGTACGGCGGCTCGGGCCTGGGGCTGAGCATTTCGAAAGGCCTGGTGGAGCTGATGGGCGGCAAACTCACGATGCAATCGACGCCGGGTCAGGGCAGCGAATTCAGCTTTGTGCTGCCCTTGACGGCCGAAGCCGGCGCCGAACCGGAAGCTCCCGCCGAGCCCACCGGCGCGCCCACCCCCACCGATGGGCCCGCCCTGACCGAGGGCGGCCGCGTGCTGCTGGTCGAAGACAACCTGGTGAATAGCTTATTGGCCGAAACTCTGCTCCGCAACTGGGGTTGGCAGGTCACGGCGGCTTTCAGCGGCGCGGCGGCCGTTGAGCTGTTTGCCGACCGCGAATTTGACGTGGTGCTGATGGATATTCAGATGCCCGGCATGGACGGCGAAACCGCCGCCCGCCACCTGCGCGAGCACCCCAATGCCGAGCGCGCCGCCACGCCCATCATTGCCCTCACCGCCCGCACCATGCCCGGCGAGGCCGAGCGCTTGCTTTCGACCGGTTTTAACGGCTACCTTGCCAAGCCTTACAAGGAGGAGCAGCTCCTCGACGTTCTACGGTCCGTGCTGAGCTCGCACGCGGCCGAGCCCTTACCCACTTACCAAACCACCAGTATGCCATCTTCTACCCTCTCCCTCTACGACCTGAGCAACGTGCGTCAGCTCGTCCGCCACGATGAGGCCGTCGTTCGCCGCCTCGCCTGGGCTTTCATCGAAACCACGCCGGCCATCCTCTCGGCGCTCGACGATGCGCTGCTCCGCCGCGACTGGCAGGCCCTGAGCGATGCTGCCCACCACCTGAAAGCTTCCATCGACGGCTTGGGCGTGGAAAGCCTGCGCCAGGTGGTGCGCGAGGTAGAAAGCTACAGCGACACCACGCCGCCCAACCTGCAGCAGGCTACGCGCAGCGTGTCGCACATCCGCGAGGTGACGGAGCAGGTGATGACCCAGCTCCGCACCGAGTTTCCGGAGAAATAAGTGCCCGCTTTGCCCAGCGTTTCAGGCGTTATTGCCATTGACAATATCGTCATTGGCGCGGGCCAGGCCGGGCTGGCAGCCGCCTATTATCTGCAGCAGCACCGCGCGCCGTTCATCGTGCTGGAAGCCGCTGATACCGCTGGCAGCGCCTGGACCGCCCGCTACGATTCGCTGCGCCTGTTTTCGCCCGTCTGGGCCAGCGGGCTGCCGGGCCGGCCGTGGCCCGGCAGCCCCTGGCACTACCCCACTACCCTGGAAGCGGCTGCTTACCTGCAGGCCTATGCGGCTCATTTTGCCTTTCCCGTTGTCTTTGGCCGGCGCGTCACGCGACTACGGCCGCTGGCCGATGGCAGCTTTCAGCTTGAAACGGCGGTGGGGGCTACTTACCGCGCCCGCCGCGTGCTGGTGGCCACCGGGCCGTACATGGCGCCCCGGCTACCGGCGTTTGCCAGCAATCTGCCGACTAATCCGTTGCAACTACACAGCAGTCAGTACCAGCGCCCCAGCCAGGTGCCGGGCCGGGGCGCAGTGGCCGTGGTGGGCAGCGGTAATTCGGCCCTGCAAATCGCGGCTGATTTAGCCGTGAGCGGCCGCCCGGTGTATATAGCTTTTGATGAACGCGTGAAACCCTTCGCCAACAACCACCTGGGCTGGCTCATTATGGTGCTAACCGGCCTGCTGCGCGCCCCCGGCCACAGCCGCCTAGGCCGCTGGCTGCGGCGGCAGCCCGAAACCGTAGTTAGCCGCGACTTCATTCATTTGCGCCGGCTCACCAACGTGCAGTTTGTGGGCCGGGCCATTGCTGCTCAGCCCGATGGCTGCCTACAAGGCCAGCTCGCCACCACGCCCCCGCTGGAGGCCGTGGTGTGGGCCACCGGCTTCCGGCCCGCTTACGATTGGCTGGAAGCACCTATTTTTGATACCGACGGCCGCCCGCGCCACCACCGGGGCCTGACGGCGGTGCCGGGCCTGGCTTTTCTGGGCTTGCCCTGGCTTGATAATCGGGGCTCGGCCCTGCTGTACGGCGCCGGCCGCGACGCCCGGCGCGTGGTGCGCACCTTACTCCAACAGCCCTAATGATGCCATAATGTTGTACGAACCTCGCGGCCGAAAACCGGGTTGTATGGAAAGCTGACTTTCGGCGTTATCTTAGGGCAGCGAATTCCTCTTCTCCTATTCTTATTGTCTCATGGCTCTTCTCTCCCTTGGTCTTGCCGCAGCTGCTGCAGCGTTGGCCGCCGCCCTTTTGGGCAAGCTTGCTGCCACCCCGGAACCTGTTCCGGTGCCAGTGCGCGTCAAGAACAAAAAATAGTATTGGCAGCCCATAAAAAAAGCAGCCTTGCGGGGCTGCTTTTTCTATGTTCGTCAGGGCAGAACTGGTTAGCGGATAACCAGCTTGCTCATTTGATTATACGTGGCCGATTCCAGCTTAACATAGTACAGGCCGTTGGCGAATTTGCTCAGGTCGAGGGTTTTCGTGTAACGGTCGTTGAGCTCAGTCAGCGTTTCGCGGTACATCACCGAGCCGATAACGTTCAGTACGGTCAGCTCGACCTTTTTCCCTTCCAGATTATTGATGGTGAGGTGCACAATGCCAGTGCTCGGATTGGGATAGATGACCAGCTTATCGTCGCTGGTGATGCGCTGCCCCGGTCGGTGCAGTGAGGCGGCCGCGGCGTGCCGCGGCATAGCCAGCGCCGAGCCGAAACTCAGGCTGAGGATGGCAAAAAATATGAGTAGGCGTTGCATCATAGCAAGATTGAGTGGTGGCGAACCAAGCGCCGAGTGACTTAGTAAACGACGGTTCGTTAATTTGGTTGTACAAAGGTACGCCGCCTTAGCCGTTTAGCCTACGAAAACATTCAGTAGCTTCGATGAACCGGGGTATTTTCCCTGCCAACTAATAGCCTTTTCCCGACCGAAGTAACGTGGATGTCCTTTTTATTGGTGGTGGCCTGGCCGGCCTCACGGCCGCCCTCGACCTGGCCCGGCGCGGCCACCGAGTGGCGCTGGTGGAGCGCAAGCAGTACCCGTTTCACAAAGTGTGCGGCGAGTACGTGAGCAACGAGGTGCTGCCCTACCTGCGCCGCCTGGGCGCCGACCCGGCCGCGCTGCAACCGGCCAACATTCAGGAGTTCTGGTTGTCGTCGCCGCGCGGACGGCTGCTCACGGCCCCGCTCGATTTGGGCGGTTTCGGCGTCAGCCGCTACGTGCTGGATGAGTTTCTGTACCAGCGGGCGCTGGCGGCGGGCGTCACGTTCTACCTGCCCGCCACGGTGGCCGATGTCACTTTCGACCCCGCCCGTGACCAGCACCAAGTGACCCTGGCCGATGGCCGCCAGCTGACGGCCCGCGTGGTGTTGGGCACCTACGGCAAGCGCGCCAACCTCGACCGGCAGCTGCAGCGGCCGTTTTTTCAGCAGCGCTCGCCCTACCTGGGCGTGAAATACCACCTGCGCCTGCCGGGCTTTCCGCGCCACGTCATCGCGCTGCACAATTTTGCCGATGGCTACGCCGGCATCTCGGCCATTGAGGATGACAAGCTGTGTTTCTGCTATCTGACGACCCGGCGGCAATTGAAAGCGCACGGTACCATCGCCGCAATGGAGGCGCAGGTGTTGCAGCAAAATCCGTGGCTGCGCGAGATTTTCAGCCAGGCCGAGTTTCTCTACCCGCAGCCCGAGGTTATCAACGAAATTTCCTTCGCCCCCAAGCAACCCGTGGAGCAGCATATGCTGATGGCCGGCGACGCGGCCGGCCTCATCACGCCGCTGTGCGGCAATGGCATGGCTATGGCCCTGCACGGCGCGGCGCTGGCGGCAGCGGCGGCGCATGATTTCCTGCGTGGCACTACCGGCCGTCCGGCAATGGAAATGGCCTACGCCTGTGCCTGGCAGGCGCAGTTTGGCGCACGGCTGCGGGTGGGGCGGGCGGTGCAGGGCTTGTTTGGCGGGCCGGTGATGAGCGAGCTGGTGGTGGGCGGGCTGCGGCACTGGCCCGCCGCCGTGCAACTGCTGATGCGACGCACGCACGGGCAGGCGTTTTGAGCTGCGCGGCGGCGCCCGGCTTTTTGGCATTTTAACCGCCGTTTAATCCCCTTTCCCGCGAAGCAACGTAATTAGCAGCGGCAACGAATACGTATTCGTTCAGCCTACTTCCTTTTTTTCGCCGCTTTCCTTCTCCATTTTCCGCATGCCGAGCTACGTAGGTGCCATTGGCACAGCCAATCCCGCGCACCGCATCGCCCAGGCCCGCATTGCCGATTTCATGGCCGGGGCGCTGCAGTTTGGCGAGGCCGACACGCGCAGGCTGCGGGCGCTATACCGGGTTTCGGGCATCGAGCAGCGCTATTCGGTGCTGCCCGACTACGATTTGCCGAACGGCGAATACACGTTCTTTCCGAATACCGTCGGCCTGGAGCCCTTCCCAACGGTGGGGCAGCGCATGGCCGCCTACCGCCGCGAGGCGCTGCCGCTGGCCACCGCCGCCGTGCACGACTGCCTGCGCCAAGCGCCTAGCATTGCGCCCGCCACCATCACGCACCTTATCACGGTAAGCTGCACTGGCATGTATGCGCCAGGGCTCGACCTGGAGCTGGTGCGGGCGCTGGGCTTAGCGCCTAATGTGCGCCGCACCTGCGTCAATTTCATGGGGTGCTACGCCGCCGTGAATGCCTTGAAGCTGGCCGACGCCTTCTGCCGGGCTGATGCCACGGCGCGGGTACTGATAGTGAGCGTGGAGCTGTGTACGCTGCATTTCCAGAAAAGCCCGGAGGAAGACCACCTCGTGAGCAACGCCTTATTCGGCGATGGCGCGGCGGCCTGCCTAGTGCTGGCCGAGCCGCTGCCGGCCCCCGCGCCCAGCCTGGCTCTGACGGCCTTCCACTGCGGCATCGAGCCCGACGGCCACGCCGATATGGCCTGGCACATCAACGACTTCGGCTTCGAGATGACGCTGAGCAGCTACGTGCCCAAGCTCATCCAGCGCGGCATCCGGCAACTCACGGAACAGCTGTTGGAGCAGCTCCCGGTGCAGCTTTCCGACATTCACGCCTTCGCCATCCACCCCGGCGGCCGCAAGATTCTTGAAACCATCGAAACCGCCCTCGGCCTGACGGCCCACGACAACCGCCACGCCTACCACGTGCTGCGCAACTACGGCAATATGTCGTCGGCCACGGTGCTCTACGTGCTGCGCGAGGTGCTCGCCCACGCCACGCCCGCCGACCATGGCGCGCCGGTGCTCAGCTTCGCCTTCGGCCCGGGGCTAACTATTGAGGCCATGCTGTTGGAAGTCAATCATCAATGAACAATTTTAACGGGCACGTTTCCATCATCGTTTTTCCATCATCACCAATGAGCAACTCCAGCTTGCTCATTGTTAATTGCTGATTGCTCATTGTCAATTGACCTCACGCAGCGCGCTTCTGGTCCCGAGCTGATGGACGACCTGACGCTGGCCTCCGACGCCCTGCGCCAGAACCTCGATGAGCTGGAGACCATTAATACCTGGCTGGGCGGCTACGCGCCGGTACTCAATGCGCTTGACCGGCTGCGGCCGCGCTTCCCGGCCGGCCGCGCCCTGCGCCTGGCCGACCTGGGCAGCGGCGGCGGCGACACGCTACGTCACGTGGCCCGCTGGGCCCGCCGCCACGGCGTGGCCGTAGAGCTGGTGGGCATCGATGCCAACCAGTTTATGCTCGACTACGCTGCCGCCAAAAGCCGCGACTACCCCGAAATCAGCTACCAGCAGTTCGATATTTTCTCGGCCGAATTCCAGGCCCAATCTTTCGACATCATCACCAACAGTCTCTTCTGCCACCACTTCACCGATGCCGAGCTGGGGCCACTGCTGCGCCAGTGGCAGCGGCAAGCCACGCTGGCTGTCGTCATCAACGACCTGCATCGGCACATGCTGGCTTACTACAGTATCAGGTGGCTGACGCGGCTGCTGGGCGGCTCCCACCTGGTGCAACACGATGCGCCGCTGTCGGTAGCCCGCGCCTTTCGGCGCACCGATTGGGAGCAGTTGCTGCGGGCCGCTGGCATCACGCAGTATGAGCTGCGCTGGCGCTGGGCATTCCGCTGGCAGGTGATTATCGTGTCATCCTGAGCATTTCACCCCCACAGCCCCGCCGCCACCCGAAACGTATTGGCGTGCGCCTCCACAATGTCGGCGATGCGCTCGGAGTAGCCGCCGCCCATGCACACCACCACCGGCAGGCCGTGGCGATGGCACAGGCCCAGCACCAGCTCGTCGCGCTGGCGGCAGCCGGCGCGGCTCAGGGCCAGGTGGCCCAGCTTGTCGGTGGCCAGCACGTCCACGCCGGCTAGGTAAAACACGAAATCCGGCCGCACCTCGGCAAGCAGGCGGGGCAGCGTATCGGCCAGCAGCGCGAGGTAGTCGGCGTCGGTGGTGCCGTCGGGCAGGGGTAGGTCGAGGCTAGACTGCTCTTTGCGGGCGGGGTAGTTGCGGGCGCCGTGCATCGAGAAGGTAAACACCTGCGGCTCATGGCGGAAGATGGCGGCCGTACCATTGCCCTGATGCACATCCAGGTCCACTATCAGCACCTGCCGGGCGTGGCCGTGGGCCAGCAGCCAGTCGGCCGCCGTGGCCTGGTCGTTGAGCAGGCAGAAGCCCTCGCCCCGGTCGCGAAAGGCGTGGTGGGTGCCACCCGCTATGTTCAGGGCCACGCCGCCCGCCAGGGCCCGCCGGGCGCACTCGATGGTACCGCCCAGAATGGTCACCTCCCGCGCAAACAGCGCCGCCGACCACGGAAACCCGGTGGCCCGCTCCTCCTGCCGCGTGAGCCGGCCCTGGCGCAGCCGCTCATAGTACTCGGCATCGTGGGTGCGCAGAATATCGGCCACGGGCGGGGGCAGGGGCTCGAAGAAGTCGGCCGCCGTGACCGTGCCCTCGCGTAGCAGTTGCTCGGGCAGCAGCTCATATTTCAGCATGGGAAAACGGTGGCCGGCCGGCAAGGGGTGGGCGTAGCAGGGCGCGTAGGCAATCGGGAGCATAGCGCGAAGTACGCACGGCCGGGGCCGACAGGGGCCACCGCCCCAAACCCCGTAATTACCCCTGGCTCTTACCCGTAAAAATACCTGATTAGCAAATCAGGTAATTCTACTCTTTTATGATGCTTTAGCCCGCCGTTGCTTTGTATCGTCTTGCAAGACTTCCTTTTTACCACAGGCGGTAGCCGAAAAGCCTTCAATAGAGTACGCACCACTTCCACAACCAACCACTACCATGGGCCAGACTCTTCTCGCCACCATCACGTCTGAGGCACACCCGCAATCGGGCCAGAAACACCGTTCCAGCGGTAACTTCTCGACCGAAGGCATGCCCTCCGGCACCAAATACATCCTCTTCACGGTGCAGCCCAGCGGCTCCGACAACCCCAATGCCATTCACTTCGATGTGATGCAGGATAAGTCGGCGGCCATCGACCCGACCCGCTACGCCAACATGTACAACAACTCGCAGGGCAGCTACCTCGAGCCGCAACGCTCGCTCTACATTGCCAACCCCACCGGCGCCACTGCCAACTTCACGGTGAGCGTGTACGCCGTCACGGCCTAACCTTTCTTCTGCACGAACGCTACCTGGCAGACCGCCCCGGCTGCCTGGGCTATGAAAGCAAAACAGGCTCCTGCCAGCTGGCAGGAGCCTGTTTCCGTGGGACATACTGGGCTCGAACCAGTGACCCCTACCTTGTCGAGGTAGTGCTCTGAACCAACTGAGCTAATATCCCAAAGCCGCCCGGCAATCCCCGGCAGGGCCGCAAAGGTAAGCGCCCGGCGGCTATCTGCACCACCGGCAGCCGCTTTTTTTTCAGGTTAGCCGATAGGCCCGGGGCAACTTTCTGCCAAAGGAAAAGTATAGGGGCAAGTAGGAATTATTCATTCCCCCGCATTTCTCGTTCCATTTCCTTTCTCCACCATGAAAAAGATTCTTCTCCTCGCACTGCTGGCCCTTTCGTCGGCCCCCGCCGCATTCGCCCAGGCCCGCGCCGGCGGCGAGCTTTCTTCGAAAGACTACACTGGCGGCGGCTCCACCGACTCGCGCAACACCGGCTTCGGCATCAAGGCCGGCTACAACCTCAACAGCCTGCGCGGCGACGACCTCAAGGACGCCGCCAACGCTACCCTCAACTACAGCGCCCGCAACGACTTCCACGCCGGCCTCTACGGCCAGTTTGGCTTCAACAACTTTGCCTCCGTGCAGGTCGAGGCGCTGTATTCGCGTCAGGGCTTCACTACCGAGCCCAGCGTCGGCAACCAGCACTACCGCATGGATTACCTGTCGGTGCCCGTCATGTTCGTGGGCAACGTCACCGAAACCATCAGCTTCCACGTCGGCCCCCAGATTTCGCTGCTCACCAAAGTGCGCAACGAGGACACCGACAAGGACCTCGACATCGATGCCTACAACTTCAACTCGCTCGACTACGGCGGGGTGGCCGGCGTAGAGGCCCGCCTGGGCCCGGCGCGCGTGGGCGCCCGCTACAACCTGGGCCTGGGTAAGATATTCGGCGATGGCACCTCCATCGAAGTTACCTCGCCCGGCTATGCCAACAAAGACAAGGCTATTTACAACAACATGTTCCAGGTCTACGTGGGCATCGGCATCACGCAATAATCCGGCGCTCGTCCGAGCACTCCAAAAAAGGAAGCCCCGCCCGGGCTTCCTTTTTTTGTGCCCGCGCCAGTAATCCGGCTGCCTGCCCGTCTTACCTTGCGCCGCCAATTCCTGCCCTCCATGCACGCCCTGCCCTCGCCCCGCCGCCAACTGCAGTATCGTCAGGTATTCCGCTCGGCGCAGACGGGCCTGCTCGTGGGCCTGGCCTACGCCGTGGTGCAAAGCCTGCTGGCCGAGCACGAGGCCCGCCAGATTGTGCTCAACGGCGTGCTGGCCGGCTTTTTCATCGGCGCCTCGGTGGGCGTGGTCGAGGCGTTCTGGTTTCCGCTGCGCTTCCGGCGGCTGCCGTTTGGCTGGCTGCAGCTGGCCCGCACGCTGCTGTACTCCAGCTTCAGCGCCTTCTGGCTGCTCATCATCGTGCTCACCTCGCGCATGTATTTCGAAGGCCTGTCGCTGGGCGGCGCCTGGCACGAGTACCTCACCGCCGGCCACTTCCGGGCCGATTTAATCTTTGCCGTCCTCTTCAGCTTCGTGCTCGGCGGCCTGCAGCAAATCACCACCCTGCACGGCCCCGGCCAGCTTCTCAAGTTCGTCAACGGCACCTTCCACCAGCCCCGCGAGGTCGAGCGCATCTTCATGTTTGTCGACATGAAGTCGTCCACCACCATCGCCGAAACCCTCGGCAACCTCACCTACAGCCGCTTCGTCCAGGATTTTTTCTACGACCTCACCGACGCCATCCTCGCTACCCAGGCCGAAGTCTACCAGTACGTGGGCGACGAAATCGTGCTGGCCTGGCCCCTGGCCGCCAACCGCCAGCGCGCCCAGTGCGTGCGCTGCTTCTACCTCATGCAGGACGCCATCGAGGCCCGCCGCGCCGCCTACCTCGCCGAGTACGGCTATTTCCCCACCTTCAAGGCCGGCCTGCACGGCGGCCGCGTCGTCGTGACGTGGGTGGGCGAGGTCAAAAAGGAAATTGTGTACCACGGCGACGTGCTCAACACCACCGCCCGCATCCAGGCCCTCTGCAACGAGTTCGGCCAGGAGCTGCTCATCTCCGAAACCCTGCTCCAGGAGCTTGGCCCCCTGCCCCACGTCCGCGCCACCTTCCTCACCACCCTGCGCCTGCGCGGCAAGCAGCACGAGGTGAGCCTCTACGGCCTGCGCCGGGCCGAAGCCCTGGCTTAACTTGCGGATGTTGCTGATTGCTGGTTTTAGGTAGCTGGTGTTCGGTGTCTGGTTTTAGGTATTGGGATAATCGGAACCCAACACCCAACACCCAACACCCAACACCCAACACCCAACACCCAACAC
>NZ_JAUQSY010000024.1 GCF_030580865.1 Hymenobacter aranciens
GACCTGGTCGTGCTGCGCGAGAAAGACAGCAATGGCAACTCCCTCGTGTTCGGCACCGGCACCAACCGCTACTGGAAGGTGTATCTGAATACTAGCACGGTGTCGGGCACAACTCAGTTTGCCGAAGCTCCTTTTGCGCTTTACCCGAACCCTGTCACCTCACAATTCCTACTGACGGGGCTACCTGCCTTATCTGCTCAGTACACCATATTGGACAACCTTGGCCGCACATTACAGTCAGGCAACTTTTTACCTACCAGCGAGCCCAAGGTGAACGTGCATGGCCTACCGTCAGGTTTGTATCTGCTCCAGGTGAACCAAGCTGGCAGCAGCCGCACGCTACGATTTGTGAAAGAATAGCCGCCCGGTCGACCCTCGTCAACAATAGGCCCCGCCCCACCCGGCGGGGCTTTTTTGTGTCCTTTTCTCCCGTGGCAGGCGCCGGCAATTTCGTTGCATGGAAACCCTGCAAATCGGCACCATCACCCGCCAGGTGCCCTCCACCTGGAACGAACTGCGGCGCAAGCAGCTGCTGCCCCTCCTGGCTGAACTCTACGCCCCGGAGCGGCCCGGCCGCCGGCTGCGGCTGCTGGCCCTGCTCACCGGCTTCCCGCTGCCCCTGCTCGGCACCCAGCCGGTGGTGGTGCTGGCCCAGCTGCTCCCGCTCACCAACTTCCTCTTTTCGGAGGAGCACCTGCTCACGGCCCAGCTGCTGCCCACCATCCAGCTTGCCGGCCGACTGCGGCGCCAGCGCACCTGGCACGGCCCGCGCGAGTACCTGCGCAACCTGCTCTTCGGCGAGTTCATGTTTGCCGACACCTACTTCGTGCTCTACAGCCTCCAGCAGCGCCCGGAGCACCTCGATAAGTTCCTCACCGTGCTCTACCGCCCGGCCCAGGAAGGCCTGGACGTGCACCACCCCGACTGGAAGGGCGACGTGCGCCAGCGCTTCAACGAGCACCAGCTCGACGCCCGCACCCCGCGCGTGGCCCAGGTGCCCGCCATTGAGAAGCTGGCCATCCTCACCTGGTATCGCGGCTGCCGCGCGCAGTTGGCCCTCGAATTTCCCGACGTGTTCCGCTCGGCCGAGGAGACCACCGACGACGCCAAAGCCCCGGACTGGAGCCGCGTGCTACGCAAGCTCTCGGGCGGCGCCTTCGGCACGCTCCAGCAAACGGCCGAGCAGCCCCTGCGCCTCATTCTGGCCGAAATGCAGGATGCGGCTGAGGAATATGACCGCCTTAAAAACCAGACCCGCACCTAGTTATGCGCAATTCCGAGTATGCCGCCCTGTTCAAGGGCAAGGCCCAGACCCACCAGCTCATCCGCCACCGCGACGACTCGCCCCGCTTCGCCCGCATCATCGTCAGCATCGACCCGCTGCAGCGCCAGGTCGACCTGCTGGAGATGCAGGAAACCCTGCTCGGCCGGCTGCTCAAGCCCGGCGCCGGCGAGCAGGTGCTCGTGCTCGAGTCCCTGCAGACGCAGTACACCGACAACCAGGGCGACAACTACCAGCGCCGCCGGCGGGGCGCCTTCTTCATCCTGGAGCAAGTGGCCAAAGGTCAGGACGCCTGGGATGTGCTTGACCGCACCGAGCAGACCGGCGAAGAAATACTGGGCGCCATCCTGGAAGACTACGCCGACGACGTGAAGGTGCGCTGGCCCATCAGCTCCATGAATGCCGACGCCGTGGGGCCGCTGCACGACGGCACCTGGTACGGCACCCGCTTCGACCTCGAATTTACCACCCCCGCCAACGCCGCCCTTACCTACCGGCCGGAGGCATTTACTGCGTAAGCCATGCTGATAGAGTTAATTACCTACTGGACAATCAGCGGCACCTACGGCAGCCAGGCCGACCAGGTGTACGGCACCTATTACGAGGCCGAGACCTGGTATTTCGACACGGCCACGCGCCAGGTCGTGCACACCCCGCGCCCGCTCGGCGGCTTCTACCAGCAGGAGCAGTCGGCCGGCGACCCGCCGCCCACGAGCTACAACCGGCCCACCACGGAGGAGTTCCACTTCTACGCTACCGGCGCCGACCGCATCGGCTTCTTCCACGACGGCGTGGGCGGCTTCACCACCGTCATCGACACGCTCACCATCAGCACGCAGGTCGTTAACAACCCCTGCTTCGGCAACCGCCTAGGCCAGATTCTGGTGGCCGTGGGGGGACTGACTGGCCCCTTCACCTACGCCTGGGACGACGGCCCCACCACCCGCGACCGCAGCCTGGTGGCCGCCGGCGGCTACCGCCTAACCGTGCGCGACGTGAGCGGGGCCGTGGCCTCCGCCCTGGTCACCGTGGGCGAAAACCCGGAAATCCTCGTTGTCGTGAGCAAGACCGGCGGCGACGTGAGCCTGCAAGTGAGTGGCGGCACGTCTCCCTACTCCCTCCTCTGGAGCGATGGCGCCACCACGGCCAACCGGCTGGGCCTGGCCGCCGGCCCCTACTCCTGCACCATTACCGACGCCGTGGGCTGCAGCAAAACGGTAGAGGTGCTGGTGAACGTCAACCAGTTTTTCTGGTCGCGCAACCCCATCGTGCTGGCCCTCGACGCCGGCGCCGCCTACCGCGCTAACCCCGCCACCAAGCCCAACCTCACCTTTTTGTGCGAGGTCTGGCTGGAGACAGCGTACCTGAGCGGGGTGTTTGAGCAGGTCGGCCCGGCGCTGGAGCAGCCGGCCGACGCCCAGGGCCGCACCGTGTTCGACGTGCAGGCCCTGCTCGACGCCTACCTGGACTGGCACGTGCCGGCGCCCACGCAGTTTGGGTTGCAGCGGGCCGACCCGCTGTTCCGCCGCTTCTACCTGGCCCACGCGGAGAGCTTCGGCACGCCGGCCGTGCGCGCGGGCACCACCGTGCGCGCCCAGAACTACGTGGTCAAAGGCGGGCTGAGCTTCTACGAGCAACAGGCCCGCACCTGGCACAACAGCTACCAGCCCAGCGTGCGCCCCTTCCTCACCTGGGAGCCGCCCACTAAGTCCGTGCTGCTCGACCAGCCCGAGTACCTCTATTACCAGGCCCAGCCGCTGGCCCCCGACGTGCTGCTGCGCGTGCGCGTCATTTTTGCCGATGGCACCACGCACGTGAGCAACTACGGTAGCGCCAGCCAGGTGCAACAATACGAGGTGTACGCCGGGGCCGTGGGCTACGCCCAGCTGGGCCTGGGCCGCCTCGACCGGCCCGCCAACCCGGTGCGGGCCTGGGAAGTCTTCGTGATGACGCCCGCCGGCACGCCGCTCAGCGAGGTGCGCCGCTACGAACTCGACCGCCGGCACTTCGCCCACCGGCGCTTCTTCCTCTTCGCCACCAGCCTGGGCGGCATGGCCACCTTCGCGGCCCTGGGCGAGGCCCAGCTCGACGTGGAGGTGAGGGGCGAGGAGGCCGCTCGCACGCTGCCCCCCAGCTACGACCCCCTGCGCGGCGACACGCTGGTGCTCGAGCGCAGCCTGCGTCCGGCGCTGAAGGTGGCCAGCTCCTTCCGCACCCGCGCCCAGCAGACCGCCGCCCAGGACTTGCTGCTCAGCCAGCGCGTGCTGCTGCTCAGCCGCGACGGGCGCTGGCTGCCGGGCGTGGTGAAGGCCAAAAACGCCACGCTGTTCGACGAGAGCAAGGCCGTGCCCACGCTGGAGTTTGAGTTCTACCTGCCCACTGAGCGCCTGTTCACGCCCCCGTTGGGCACCGACCAGGTCACTTACACTACACCATTGCTGCCATGATTGGACTGAAAGTCGCCGGCGGCTGGCTCGACCTGGCCGCCGGCACCATCTCGATGGAAATCAACAACCCGCTCTTCGACACGGAGTCCGTGCCGGGCACCATCACTTACCCCTTCGCCCTGGTGCTCTCGCCCGACAACCTGGTGCGCCTGAACTTCCCGCACCTGCGCGCCGACCAGGGTGAGCGGGTGGCACCCGAGCCGACCGAGTTTTACATTGATGGGGTGATGCGCTGGGTGGGCAGCCTGGTGTACCTGGAGCACGACGAGGAGCGTGCCCAGCTGCTCTACAACTTCGTGGCCGAGGCCGCCGACCTGCAGAGCCGCATCGCCGGCCGGCAGCTGCGCGACCTGGCCCTGGGTGACGTGCCGCTGGTGCTCACCCACGACGCGGCCGACTACGCCCTGCCCTGCCTGGTCAACAGCCAGTTCTACGAGGCCGAGAAGGCGCCGGACTACTGCGGCGTGGTCAACCAGTACACCGGCGGCACCTACCGGCCGACGCTGTATCCGGGCAACGGGGCCGTGCTGCACTCGCCCATCGTGCCCTTCCTGCGCCTGGTGCCATTGCTACGCCGGGTGCTGGCGGCCGTGGGCTACGGCCTGAGCGGCGAGTGGCTGAACGAGCCCGAGGTGCAGGCGCTGGTTATCTACTCGAACCGCGCGGCCGAGGAGGCCGATGCCAGCCTGCCGGCGACCATCACGCTCAGCCAGTATGTGCCCGACATGGAGGTGGCCACGCTGCTGCTGGCCCTCCAGAAGTTCTTCGGCCTGGCCTACACCTTCCACCCGGTGCGCCGGGAGCTGCGCATCCGCACGCTGCGCGACGTGCTGGCCGACCCGGCGTACCAGGTGCGCACCGGCGGGCCGGCCCGCTCGACGGCCGTCACCCAGCAGGGCTTCGTGCTGACGATGGCCACCCCGGGCGACGACCTGGACAAGTCGCTCGGCACCAGCTGGGCCACCCTGCGCGTGGGCGGAGGCCAGCAGGAGCTGCAAGTGGAGGCGGGCACGCTGCATGTCGTGCCCACACGCGACCCGATTTTCACCGACCGGGAGTGGCTCGTGCCCTGCGCGGAGGCCAAGGGCGCCAGCCTGGCCTACGAAACGGGCGACGACTCCAGTGTGGGCCTGTTCCTACTGCTCGACCGCGGCCTGCAGCCCGACAAGCTGGGCCAGCTCTACCCGCTGGCCACCTGGGGCCGCGAGAACGGCGACGGCTTCCCGGTGGGCGCCAGCACGCTGCACTGGGATGGCTCCTTCGGCCTATACGCCACCTGGCACCAGGCCTGGCTGGACTTCCTCGACCGGGCCACCACGAAGGAGCGCGCCATGCAGCTGCGCGTGGGTGCCCTGCTCACCCTCGACCCCACCCGCAAGGAACTGGTCGACGGCAAGAAGTACCTCTGGGAGAAGGTGTCGCTCAACCTGAGCACCACCGGCACCCCCCTCGAAACTGCCCAATTCACTTACCGCTACTGCCGCTTATGAGCACTCCCTCCACCCCGCGCGAGCTGGCCACGGCCTGGCTCGACATCACCGTCGAGCGCTTCGTGGCCAACATGAAGGCGCTCAGGATTCAGAACACCGGCACGCTGCTGGCCTCCTTTAAAAAGGAAGTCGTAGGTGGCGCTGAGGGCGACCCGCTGAAGCTGCGTCTCTCTTACGCCCTGTATGGCAAGTTCGTCGACATGGGCGTCGGGCGGGGCCACGGCAAGGGCGTCACCAAAGGCGACGACGGCTACGACCGCCTGCGCAATTCGCGGGGCAAGCTCCGCCGGCAGAAGCGCAAGCCCCGGGCCTGGTATTCGAAGGAAGTGGCCTTCCAGACCAAGCGCCTCTCCGAATTGATGCTCAGCCTCTACGGGCAGTTATACGTCACCCGCGCTACCGACGCCCTACCCGGCGAGGTGGCCATCAACTTTTAACTTTTAACGCTGGCCCAATGGCTACTGACAAAGAACAACGGGAGGTTGAAATAGTCCTCAAAGCCCAGGAGGCCAACGCCTCCATCAAGGACATGGCTGCCGGCGTGGCGCTGATGAATAATCAGCTCGCCAAGATGGCCCAGGACGACCCGCGCCGGGAGCAGCTCAAGCAGGATTTCCAGCAGCTGAGCACCCGCGTGGGCGAGGCCCGCGCGGAGCTCAAGGACATGAGCCACACCTCTGCCGAGGTGGTGCTCAACGGCCAGAAAGTGAGTGCCTCCTTCAACGAGATGGAGAAGGCCGCCAAAACCCTGGAGGCCCAGCTCAACGACCTCTCGGCCGACGACCCCGGCCGGAAAAAGATGCTCGCCGACTACCAGGCCCTGCAGGAGCGTATCGAAGGCGTGAAACAGGAAATGGGCAGCGCCACGCAGGAGAGCAGCGTCTTCACCCAGGCCCTGGCCTTCGCCGGCGTCACGGTCGGGGCCGAAGCCGTGCTGGAGGGCGTCATGGAACTGGGGCAGGAAATCATGGCCACCACGAAGGAGGTCGAGACCCTGCGCAGCTCCATCAACACGATGACCGGCGCCGCCGGCGCCGACCTGGACGGGCTCACCACGTCGGTGCTGGCCACGGCCCGCACCTTCGGCCAGGACTACAACGAGGTGCTGGTCGCCAGCAACACGCTCAGCAAGCAGATGGGTGTCAGCCAGCAGGAGGCTATGCGGCTGATTCAGCAGGGCTTCCTGGCCGGGGCCGACGCCGGCGGCGACTTCCTCGACCAGGTAAAGGAGTACGCGCCGCAATTCAAGGCCGCCGGCTACGAGGCCGACCAGTTTATCGGCCACATTACCAATGCCTCATTGGGGGGGGTCTTCGACGACAAGGGCGCCGACGTGGTGAAGGAGTTCGGCCTGCGCATCCGGGAGCAGACGACGGCCACCACCGACGCCATGCAGGCGGCTTTCGGCGCCGAGTTTACCAACGACATCTTCGGGGGCATTAAAAACGGCAGCCTGACGGTGCAGCAGGCCCTGCAGCGGGTGAGCAAGGAAATGGACGAGACCAAAATCCCGGCCAACCAGCTCCAGACCGTGATTGCCGACGTGTTCGGCGGGCCGGGCGAGGACGCCGGCCTGGCCTACCTGCAGTCGCTGAAAAACGTGGGCAAGGGCGTGGACGAGATGGTCGACAAAACCAACGCCTACACCCAGCGCCAGGAGCGGCTGCTGGTTTCGCAGACCGAGCTGGCCGAAGCCCAGAACGAGCTGACCAAGCAACTGGAGGGCAGCGGCACGGCGATGGATACGCTGGCCAACCAGGGCATGACCATGCTCTACACCCTGCTGGCCTCGCTGGCCACCACCTTCGACGAGTTGGTGCAGCCGGTAAAGGACATCTGGAACTCGCTGCTGGAGCTGGGCCAGTCAATGGGCTGGGTCAGCGAGAAGGGCCTCACGGCCAAAGGCGTGGCGCAGGCCCTGGGCGACGTCATCCACTGGCTGCTGACGCCCACGCGGCTGCTTTGGGGCCTGTTGGCCGACATCACGAAGGCCACCGTGGCGTGGGCCGAGAAGTCCGACTTCGCGCGGGGCGTGCTCGTGGCCCTGACGGCACCCATTCGTGATTTGTACGAGCTACTCACCAACGGCCCGGCGTACTTCGCCGGCTTCTCGGCCGCGGCCGAGAGCAGCTTCGGCACCATCGGCCGGGCCTGGCGCCTGGTGAAGAACCGCGAGTTCGGGGCAGCGGCCACCGAGATGGGCGACCTGGGCAAAAAGGCCGGCGACGCCTTTTCGATGGCCTTTGACCAGGCGCTGGTGGTGAAGGCGAAGGCCGACGCCGCCGATGGCAGTGGCGAGAAGAAGCAGGAGCAACTGGATAAACGCGACCAGAGCGGCGACGGGCAAACCGAAGCTGACCGCGCCAAAGCCGAGAAGGCCGCCAAGACCGCCCGCGACAAGGCCGAGCGGGAGCGCAAGGCCGAGGCGCTGAAGGCCGCCCAGGAGCGCCTCAACGACTTGAAGCAATGGGTGAAGGAGGAAGGACAGGTGCTGGAGCAGCGCAATGCCCTGCGCGACTCGCTTGACCAGGTCGCCTACACCGACGAGGCCCTGCGCCGGCAGCAGCAGGAGCAGAAGATTCTCGACCAGGCCACGGCCCATCTTGATAAGCTCACCGGCAAGGAGGTCGATTACAGCACCCGGGTGCTCGACATCGTCAAGGAGCGCGACCTGCAGCTGCGCGAGCTGGCCGCCAAGTTTGCCGAGCAGGATAAGAAAGAGGCTGAGCAGGCGCTCGACGAGAAAATCAAACTCAATGAGGCGCAGTTGGAGGTTGAGCTGGCCCAGCTCGAGCTGCTGCGTACGCAGGCGGCCGAGTATGCCACCCGCGACCGGGAGGACGAGCTGGCGAAGCGCGACGAGAAAACGGCCCAGGCGGATGCCGACATGCTCGACGAGCTGGCCCGCGCGGAACTGAAGGTAGCCAACGGTGTCGTCACCCAGCAGAGCTACGACGACGCCATTTTCGACGTGAAGCAGGCGGCCCGGGAGCGGGAGCTGGCCTATATCAGGGAGAAAAACGGCGAGGAGTCAGCCGAGTATAAGAAGCTGCTGGCCGAGAAGCTCAGAGCCCAGGCCGACCACACGACGAAGGCGAAGAAGACGGAGGACGACCTGGCCAGATTCAAGGGCAAGCTCGCCGAGGCGGATAAGTTCATGAACAGCGACAACGTCAAGTTCCTGGAGGAGAGCATCGGCAAGCAGACGGTACTGTACAAGACCTTCCAGGTGGCGCGCAAGGCCCTGGCCATCGCCAACATCGGCATGTCGCTGGTGGATGAAATCCAGCAGTATTGGGCCACGGCCGCCGGCATGGGGCCGGTTGCCGGCCCCATCTACGGCATCGGCATGAGCGGGCTGGCCACCATTCGGAGTGGCATGGCCATCGCCAAAGTGTCCGGCTTCCGGGAGGGCGGCGCCACCGGCGAGGGCGTGGTGGTGCAGCGCCCCAACATGGGCGGCCTGCTCGACGTGGTCAGCGCGGCCACCGGCCTGCGCATCGGCACCGGCGGCCAGCTCACCGACGCCCAGGGCTACGAGGTGGCCGGCGTCGTGCACAAAAACGAGTACGTCATCCCGGAGTGGATGCGCGCCGACCCGCAGGTGATGCAGGTCGAGAACTGGCTCGAGGCCCGCCGGCAGCGCGGCTTCTACGAGGGCGGCCCCACGTCGGCGGGCAGCCGGCCGGCCGCGGCCGGCGACGAGCAGCCGCGGCCCGACCAGGCTGCTGGCGACCCGCGCCTGGTGCAGGTGCTGGAGTCGCTCGACCAGCGCTTGCGCCAGGTGGAGCAGTGGCCCGAGCGGCTCGACGTCGGGCTCGACCTCATCCAACTGGACCGCGCCCAGAAAAAGCTGAAGCAGGTCATGACGAACACCGGCATAAAATCGTCCGACTAGGCGTTCGAAAAACCTGCCGAAAAAAGGCCCCAAAAACCAGCGTTTTTGAGGCCTTTGGCGTGGGTCAGATTATTGTTCGGAAAACAGTAGTTTTGGGAATCACTAAACGACTCAAAACTCATGGCAGACCAAGACCACAAATGGGATGTTTTCATTTCTTATGCCTCAGAGGATAGGGCAGAATTAGCCGGGCCTTTAGCAGAGAGGCTAGCTAGCTTTGGCGTAAAGGTTTGGTTCGATAAGTTTGAACTTCGTATTGGTGATAGTTTGCGTGAGCGCATAGATGAAGGACTGTCACAAAGCCGGTATGGCATTGTGATTCTATCACCTGCCTTCTTTAGCAAACACTATCCTGTCCGAGAACTGAATGGTTTATCGCAACTCGAGATAAACGGAGAAAAAGTGCTACTTCCTATTTGGAAGGATGTATCTGACCAAGAAGTGCGCAAATTCTCACCGCCACTGGCAGATAGAGTAGCATTGACTTTCGACAGGGGAATTGATGTTATTACCTCTGAGATTGTTCAGAAGGTACGTCCTGACATCTTAGAAGATGTTAAAAAAAGGCTTGCCGAGCATATTAGCCTGCATAAGACCAAATCCGGACATGAAATAATCAGAGCAGCCGCTCAAGCTAACATGGTAACCCATGTTAACGAAGACCCCAATAATGCTATTGAGGTCAAACTTATTGGTGAGTTTTTACAGGGTGTCGAAGAGATTGCCGATGTGCATGACCTCATGACTGTAGAGCAGCGAGTTCAACTTGGTGTTGATATGACACAAGAGATTGAGCGGCTAGCAGAGAACGGTTGGAGCGTATACATGGCTCCCGTGCCTGCATCCATTGTGTTAAGTGGGAAGAAGGTCAAGATGAAAGGGCTAGCCGTGGCTGTAGTGCGTTCTGATTGCGAAAGCATTACACACCGAGAAGACCGGTTCTTCATTTATAGGAAACCCAACAATTAGACTTTATGACCGCCGCCCTCTACGCCCGCGTCAGTACCCGCGACAAGGGCCAGACCAACGACAACCAGCTCCACGAGCTGCGGGCCTTTGCCGAGCGGCTGGGCTATACCATCTATCAGGAGTACTGCGACCAGGAAAGCGGCGGCACCGCCGAGCGCCCCGCGTTCCAGCAGTTATTTCTCGACGCCCACCAGCGGCGCTTCGACGTGGTGCTGTTCTGGAGCCTCGACCGCTTCAGCCGCGAGGGCGTGACCGAAACCCTGAACCACTTGCAGCGCCTGGGCGCGGCCGGGGTGCAGTTCAAGTCCTTCACCGAGCAGTACCTCGACAGCACCGGCGTGTTCAAGGATGCCATCGTGGCTATCCTGGCCGCCATTGCCAAGCAGGAGCGCGTGCGCTTCTCTGAGCGCATCAAGGCCGGGCAGGCCCGCAGCAGCAAGAAGCCGGGGCGGCCCACGCTCCCCGCGGCGAAGGTGGCTGAGCTACGCCGGTTGCGCGAGGAAGGGTTGAGCTTTAAGAAAATTCAGGTAGTGACCGGGGTGCCGGTGGCTACGATGCACAAGTACATAGCTAACAATTAGCTATGCCGTTTTTAAAGCTCTCTAAAGTAAAACGGCATCTTTTAGTTAAGAACACCAGTAAGAATTGTCTTCCCATTATTTCCCCAATGCCATTATCTGAAGAGGAGTTGGTAGAACGCCTAATTGCGCGCGATGAGCAGGCAATGACTGCTTTTTACAACGAGCATCACAAGCCGCTGTACACGGTGATTTTCCGGTTGGTCCGTAACGCGGAAACAACTGAAGATGTGTTACAAGAGGGATTGGTAAAGCTTTGGCAGACTATAAAACTGTATGACGCGACGAAGGGCCGTTTATTTACCTGGGCCACGAGGATTTGCTGTAATGTGGCGATTGACTATTTGCGGAGCAAGCGGCACCGGATGGCAATACGTACGCAGCCGCTGGAGGACAGTCCCGTTGATTCTTATAGCTCTTCCGATGGCTTTCAGCCCGAGACAGTTGGCATTAAGGAACTAGTGCAGCAGCTACCACTGCCCGCTGCTCATTTGCAACTGCTGGATTTATTATACATTCAAGGATTTACCCAAGTAGAAGCAGCGGAAGAAATGCAGATTCCCTTAGGCACGGTGAAGACGTGGACAACGAAAGCAAAGAAGTTTCTGGCACGCCTGGATTCGTGAGAATATTACACCACTAGTTATAGGAGCCCGGCCCACCAGCCGGGCTTTTCCATGCCCCCATTTCTCACCAGTGAAAAATAACTCCTACCTTCGTCCCGCTAAACATCATGGTGGACGACTGCCACTCAAAACCTAGTCGGGGCTTTTCGAGTGGCATTCCTATGTCAAGGCGTTTCTCAACCACGGCAAAGGTTGGGCAGAGGGGGGTATCCGTGAGGACCCCAGACAATCACTTCACCGTGATGTTTAGCACCTGTGTCCCAACCGATGCCGTGCTTTGTTTTTGGTTGTCATGCTAAACACCAAACAAGCCATTACCGCCCCCAGCCTGCGCGTGCTCAGGAAGCCGCTGCAGGAATTCTTTGACCGGGTCAGCGCACCCGTCAACCTGAGCCTGACGCTCAACCGCCTCATCTTCGATTCGCTCCTGCGGCAGACCACCTTCCTGCCCGACGAACTCGAAAACCTCCACGCCCTGCTCGACCTGCTGCTCGTGTGCCAGGCCCTATCCGGTGCCACCATCGTCGCGGAAGCATGAAGCGCCCCTTCTTCCTCCGCCCCCGGCTCCGCCACGACGAGGCCAGCCTCATCGCCCAACTGGCCCTCACCAGCAGCATCCCCGCCCGCCAGCTCGAAGAGCTCCGCTACCTACTGCGCCGCTTCACCCCGGCCCGCATCCTGGCCGCCATCCACCAGGCCTCGGCCGACTTTGCCGACGCCGGTGGCCCCGACTGGCCCCGCACCCGCCGCGACGAAGACGCTTACTTTCTGCTGCTCGACGGCCTGCAATCCCTCACCAGGGTGTACACCTACCTCCCCCTGGCGGCTTGAGCATGGACCAGCAACCCCTGCCCCCGCCCCTGGTCGAGCCCATCTTCGTCGATGACGTGACGATGGACCAATTCTTCCAACGCTACAACCTGCACCCGCTGACCCCGGTCAGCAAATTCGAGTTTCAGCTCGTGATGATAGCCGCCGCCCTCGAGCAGCGCATCCGTGAGCTCGACCCCGATGTGTAAGTTGTAACAAAAAGCCCCGGCCGACTCCGGGGCTTTTTTTATGCGCTGTTGCGAGGCTCAATTTTTGCCCTGTCAGCCGCTTACAATCATCTTTTTCCTACCAATTCATGCAAACGGATAGAGTCAATGAACAGCAAACGCTTCCCGCTTTTACGCCAGCCGTAGAGAAGTATTATGCACTGGTCGACAATCCTTACGCCTCATCTACCCTGGCGCGGCGCATCTTTTTCGAGTTCCTACGCACCGGCAGTACCCTTACTGACGACGAAATCCAGACCTGCCACGCCATCGCCGACCTGCTGGCCGAGCTGGAGCAGGCCCGTCGCCACTCCCTCTGACAAAAAGCCCTGGCACCTGCCAGGGCTTTTTTAGGCGTGCAGGGCATCCAGCCGGTCAATTTCGGCCTGCTTCATCTTCGCATCGACGTGGACGTATTTCATCGTCATCGTCAGGTGCTTGTGCCCCATCAGCTTTTGCAGCACTTCCACCTTGCCCCCTTGCCGCGAAAAGTGCGTGGCGAACGTCTCCCGGCCCACGTGGTGGTGCAGCTTGGTTTTGATGCCCAGGGCCGCCCCTATTTTCCGCAGCTTGGTGTTCGTCGCCTGGTCGGCGTACAAGTGAAAGCCGGCGCATTCGTTTTCGCGCTGGCTGTCCTGCAAATAGCCCAGGGCCTTTTTGGTGATGGGCAGCACTAGGTCTTTCTCATCGTGCTGGTAGGTTTTGTGGGGCATCAGCTCCATCAGCTGCCCTTCAATCTTCATCTTGCCCACTTGCTTCAGGTCGCCCAGCCGGAGGCCGCAGTGGCAGCTAAAAAGGAATTTCTGCAGCACCCGCCGCTGCCACGAGCGCGGCACCTGCTGCGTGTAGTGGTGCTCGAGTAGCGCCAGTTCATCTTCGCTCAGCGCCTTCCACTTCCCATCCACGCGCTTATTCACGAAGTACTCGTAGGGGTCTTCAAACGCAATTTTATCCCGCCTCGCCAGCGTCAGGTACGCTTTTATATTGCGGTGGCGCCCCGAGCGGGTGTTGGTGCAGCTCTTGTGCACGCTTTTCATCCACGAGTCGAAGTCGCCCGCGAAATCGTGGGTAAATGAGTTAAACGGCAGCGGCACGTGCGGCGTGCCTGCTGGCCGGCCGGCATGGTAGCCCCGCCCCCACGGCTTGTGCTTGCGCGGGTTTTGCAGGTAAATCAGGTATTCCTGCAGCTTATACAGGGTCGAGAGGTGTTTTTTCTTCGTCGACTCGGATATCTGCCCCAGCCGCCAGCGCTTGGTGATGCGCTTCTCCATGTACTCCAGGAAGTCGGCCCGGCTGGCGCTGCTGTTGTATTCCCGCTGAAACTCGTCCACCGTAAGGAACTGGCCATTGAGGTGGTAACGCCGGGCCACCGCGTTGGCATCTCCCAGGGCTTTGCCGATAATCAGATTATTGTGCTCAGCCGCGGCCGCCAGGTCTGGCCCCACCGCCGCCTGCAGATTTTGCAGGGCTTCGTCATACCCCTTCTTCCGCCTGGCCGTGGGCAGCCGCACCAGGCAGTAGCCGGCCCCGGCATCAAACAAGGCCTCGGGCCAGGAGAAGCCCAGGGGCAGGTGCAGCGTTTTTCGATTCAGGATAATCTGGAGCCGGGCCGTGTTCAATCCGTTCTTCTGCGCCGGCGTTCGGAGGTTGATTGTGGCTGAAAAATTCACGTGTCAAACATTTGTCAAACAGAAACGCCAAAACCCCCATCGAAAACCTGCATTTCCAAGCTGGAATGCGGGTTCCCGATGAGGGTTTTGGCTAAAAAATGGTACTGCGTACCCCGTAAGGGACTCGAACCCCTGACCGTCCGCTTAGAAGGCGGATGCTCTATCCAGCTGAGCTAACGAGGCAGAATCAGGTATCTGCGGAGAAGAACGATGGTCGGTGCAGAAATAAAAAAAGTGCTCCAAGACGGCCAAGGAGCACTTTTTATAGATGACGGATTGCTGGGAAAGCTGCCATCCGTTGGCTGCGGGCAGCTCCCTGGTGTGTCGGGGTGGCAGGATTCGAACCTACGACCTCCTGCTCCCAAAGCAGGCGCGATACCGGGCTACGCTACACCCCGAAAACAAATTATGAGTTAAAAATTATAAGTTATGGGTCAGCTGACCAACTCATAATTCATAATTTTTAACTCATCACTAAAAACAGCGGAGAGAGGGGGATTCGAACCCCCGGTAGCCTTTAGAGCTACGGCAGTTTAGCAAACTACTGGTTTCAGCCACTCACCCATCTCTCCGGATTGGCTGCGCTCCCGTCCGAAGCGGGTGCAAATATACCAGCCGAATTAAAAAATCCCATACCTCGCCGCAAAAAATTATCTTTGGGGCGAAAATATTTTCGCGGCCGGTGGGCCGGCCTTATGGCTTGGCTCCGCACTCCCTGCTACTTGCGTGTTGAACTGGGCGTATCCTGATTTTGTAGCCGTGGGGCTGTTTTTTTTCGTCAGCCTGCTGCTGATGGGTTTTTACTGGCGGCGGGGCTGGCGCATTGGGCGGGCGCTGGGCCAGCGCGCCGGCCGGCTGGGCTGGAAAACGCCCCTCCGGCTTCTGGCGGGCGCGGGCTTGGGGCTCGCTTTGCTGGGCCCCTCGTGGGGCGTGAGCCAGCAGCCGGTGCGGGCGGTGGGCAAAGATGTGTGGCTGCTGGTGGATGTGTCGCGCTCAATGGACGCGACCGACGTAACGCCGAGCCGCCTGCTGCGGGCCCAGGCCGAACTGCAGCAACTGGTGGCCCAGTTTCCGGCCGACCGGCTGGGGCTGATTCTCTTCGGGGGTGAGGCGGTGGTGCAATGCCCCCTCACGCACGACCAGGAGGCCTTACGGGTATTTCTGGGCACATTGCGCACTAGCCTGCTGCCGCCCGGTGCCACCACGCTGCGCACGCCGCTCGATATGGTATTGGATAAGCTGACGCGGAGCAGCCCGGCCAGCAATGCGGCCCGCACCACGGCGGTAGTGGTGGTGAGCGACGGCGAAGACTTTGGCGAAAACCTGGAGCCCACGCTCCACGCTCTGGCCCGCACCGGCACCCGGGTGTATGCCGTGGGGGTGGGCACGGCGGCAGGGGCTCGCATTCCCAAGCCGGGCGGGGGGCTGGTGCGCGACCAGCGCAATGAACCCGTAACCAGCCGCCTGCAGGATGCGACGCTGCTGCAGCTGGCGGCCCAAACCGGCGGACAGTACGTAGAATTGAACGATAAGCAGAACGGGGTAAGCCGGCTGACGGCGGCGCTACGCAACCTGCAGGGCCCGACGGCGCAAATCAGGAGTGTGGCCGTAGCCGACAACCGCTACCGCTGGCCGCTGGCCCTGGCACTGCTGCTGCTGGCGCTCGATGCGGTGGTAACGATACGAGTAATTCGCCCATGAACAAGCGCCTTCTATTAATACTAACGCTGGCTAGCTGCCAGCAACTGACGAAAGTGCGCGACCGCAACGTGGCCGTGGCTGCGGGTCAGGTGGCCTACGCCAAGGGCGATGCCGCCCGGGCCGCCCAGGAGTTTGAAGCGGCGCTAGCGGCCAAGGCCCGGCGCGTGCCCGACCCTCTGCTGGTGCTGAACCTGGGGCACGCCCAGGCGCGGGCGGGGCAAGCGGGCGCGGCGCGCGGCACCTATACGCGGGTGCTAACGGGCAGCCCGGACGACATTGGTAGCGTGGCGCGGCAACAGCTGGCGGTGCTGGCAGCGCAGCAGGGGCAAGTGGCGCAGGCCTTGAGCTTGCTGCGGCAGGCCCTGATAGTGAACCCGGCCAACGCGGGGGCGCGCTACGACTACGAGGTACTAAGCGACTATCTGGCCCGGCAGCAAGCGCCAGACATGCCGCCGCCCGGCGCGGGTAGCGGAGCGGAGCAGCAGCCGAAAGACTCCGATAAGAAGTCAGCATCTGGAAAAAGCCCACCGGAAAAAGCCGGGGCTGATGATGCCGGGGAACTGCCGCAGCCCAAGCAGCCACCTGGGCCCCCCGCGGGCCAGCCAGAAAGCCAGCCGAACCCGACCGGCCAGGCGGACCCGCAGCGGCCCAGCAGCCTACCCGGCTCTACTGCCAAGGGTGGCCGGGGCGTAGGCAATGGCGAGCGGCAGCCCCTGGCGACGGGCAGTACACCAGGCGCGCAGCGTGGGCTTGATATGAGCGGCAAAGCTGGACCAGCCGCCCCGGCGGGCTTTGGCCGGCGGCCGGGCTCGGAGGCGGCATTGCCGGAGGATGCGCGCTTGCAAACGCAGCGCGAGCGGCTGCGGGCCATGAATCTGAGTCCGGCGCAGGCGCGGCAGGTGCTGGAGGCGCTGCGGGGGCAGGAACAGCAATATCTGCAGCAACTGGAGCGGCCAGCAACTGTCAAACCAGACCCCACGAAACCGACGTGGTGACATTGAGCAGTTGAAAATTGGTAATCAAGAAGCAAAATTGCTCATTGCTCATTGCTCATTGCTCATTGCTCATTGTTTATGCCTTATTACTTATTGTGCAGGCCCGCTTGCACCTTGTTCACGGATAAGGGCCGTACTTTTGGGGCCTGATTCCCTCCCACCCTTTTTTCCATTTCAGGATTTTTTATGCAGACCAAAGAAGTTGTCATCATTTCGGCCGTGCGGACGCCGATTGGCTCGTTTGGCGGGGCGCTGGCCTCGCTGTCGGCCACCGAGCTGGGCGCCATTGCCCTGAAGGGCGCACTCGAAAAGGCCGGCGTAGCGCCGGGCGAAGTAGAACAGGTGATTATGGGCAACGTGATTTCGGCCAACCTGGGCCAGGCTCCGGCCCGGCAGGCGGCCAAGAAAGCCGGCCTGCCCGACACCGTGGAATGCACTACTGTTAATAAAGTGTGCGCCTCGGGCTCGAAGGCCATTATGTATGCCGCCCAGGCCATCATGCTGGGGCAGGCCGACGTTATTCTGGCCGGTGGCATGGAGAGCATGAGCAACGTGCCCTACTACCTCGACAAAGCCCGCTTCGGCGCCAAGTATGGCCACGGCGCCATGATTGACGGCCTGATGAAGGACGGCCTCTGGGACCCCTACAACGACTACGCTATGGGCAACGCGGCCGAGCACACGGCCAAGGAAATGAATATCAGCCGCGAGGAGCAGGATGCTTTTGCCATTGAGAGCTACACCCGCAGCGCCAACGCCGCCAAGGCTGGCAAGAAGGCCGACGAAATCGTGCCCGTGACCATCGAGAGCCGCGGCAAAATCACCGTTATCAGCGACGACGAGGAATACACCAAGGTGGATTTCAGCAAAGTACCCGGCCTGCGCCCCGCTTTCACCAAAGATGGTACCGTGACGGCCGCCAACGCCTCGACCCTGAACGACGGTGCCGCCGCCGTGCTGCTGATGAGCCGCGAGAAAGCCGAGGCGCTGGGCCTCACGCCCATCGCCCGCATCCTGGGCTTCGCCGATGCCGAGCAGGCGCCGGAGTGGTTTACCACATCGCCCTCGCTGGCGATTCCGAAGGCCCTGAAAAATGCCGGCAAGACGGCCGCCGACGTCGATTTCTACGAAATCAACGAAGCTTTCTCGGTGGTGAGCCTGGCTAACAACAAGCTGCTGAACCTGGAAGGCACCAAGGTGAACGTGTACGGCGGCGCCGTGAGCCTGGGCCACCCGCTGGGGGCGTCGGGCGCCCGCATCGTGACCACGCTGTTGAGCGTGCTCAAGAACGAGGGTGGCAAAATTGGCGTGACCGGCATCTGCAACGGCGGCGGCGGCGCCAGCTCCATTGTGGTGGAGAAGCTGTAGTTTTAAGTTAAAAGTTGAGAGTTAAAAGTTAAAGGATTGGCGGCGCCTGTTTTTAACTTTTAACTCTCAACTTTTAACTCCCATGTTAACGGCTGCGCACTATTGCGCGGCCGTTTTGCGTTCTTGCGGCCATGAAGCGTTTTGTGATTCTATTTTTTCTACTGGCAGTCGCCTCATCGGCTTCGGCTCAGCGGCTGCGGCGCATTATTACCTATTTCGACTCGGCGCAGACTAGGAAGCGCGAGGTGTTTACGGCGCTGGTAGCGGCCGATACCGTGCCGCAGGGCTCGTACAAGCGGTTTTACCGCAACGGGCGGCTGGAGCAGCAGACCAGCTTCGCGGCCGGCAAGCGCGACTCGGCCTACGTGGAGTTTCATCCCACGGGCGGGCGGCGACTGGAGACTACTTACCGCGACGGCATCCGGCAGGGGCCGTTTAAGACGTATTATCCCTCGGGCAAGGTGGCGCAGGAAGGCTCCTTTGCTGATGATGAGCCGAATGGCGAACTGATTTACTACCACCCCAGCGGCGAGGTGCGGCTGCGCACCACCTTGGTAAAGGGCCAACCCAACGGCGCCCTGAAAGCGGTGTATCCGGACGGTAAAACGCAGTCGGAAATCACCTATAAGGACGGGCTGCCCGACGGGCCGGTGAAGTTTTTTTACCCGGATGGGACGCTGCAAAGCGAGGCCACGCTGCGACGCGGCCTGCTGGCAGGACCTTATAAAACGTATTTTCCCAACGGCCAACTCGAAACCGAAGTGCTGGCCGATGCCAACGGCCGCGGGCGCTACCGCAACTACTACCCCAGCGGCAAGCTGCAGACCGAAAGCACCTACGCGGCCGCGCCGCTGGCCCAGCGGGCGGTGAAGAACCCGCTCGGCGACGACCTGACCAAAAAAGTGGCCCCGCCCACCGGCACTACTAATCTCGACGGACCCGCCACGAGCTACTACGAGAGCGGCAAGGTGAAATCGAAGGTGACGTACAAACGCGGTATCCCGACGGGGAAAGGCCTGGAATACTATGAGAACGGTCAAACAATGACCGAAACCGCCTACTCCAATGATGGCCACGACCAGAAAATCACGCGCAACTTCGATGATGGCAGCTTGAAGGGCGAGGAGCAATACAAGAATAGCCGGCCCTTCGGCACCTGGCGCACCTACTACCCCGGCGGCAAACAACAGAAAACCGAAGTGCCTTATCTGAACGGCCGCTACTCCGGTAACCAGCTGGTTTACTACGACAACGGCGCACTCAACAGCCGCGCGCCGTACATCAACGGGCAGCGGGCGGGGCTATACGAGGAGTTTTACCCCAGCGGCAAGCTCCGGGCCGAAACCACTTACGTGCACGGCCAGAAATCGGGGCCGGCGCGGCAGCTGCGCGAGGATGGAACCCTGAGCGTGAGCGGCGCCTACCGCACCGGCAAAGAAACCGGCGAGTGGCGCTACTACAAGGAAGACGGCGAAACCGTGCTGCGCTCGCAGCTCTACCGCAACGGTGTACCGGTGGAGGCCGACACCCGCCCCAAGCCGCGCGGGCCGCTGCGCACGCCACTCAAGGCCCCGCTGAAGAAAAAATAGCGCATGAAAAATGCCCTGGTCCGGTGACCAGGGCATTTTCTTTTTTTGCAAAAGTACAGAGCGTAGGAAGTTTGTTTTGCAGAATGATGCGTGAGAAAAGCCGGTTAGGCGAGCAATTGCTGATTGAGCCACAGCGCTACTTCGGTGGCGTAGCCGCGGCTGTTGTCGATGTAGAGCAGATTGGGGATGTAAGTGGTGGAAATCTGGCCGCCCTGCAGCCATTGCTGCATCGTGGGGTAGAGGGCTTCGGCGGCCTGGTCGGCCAGGCTGAGAATGGAGGTAACGTAGGACGAATAAGAACCACAGACGACAGACTGTGCGGCGCTGAGCGTCAGCGTCCAGGACAGCAGGAAGAGACTGCCGCCGTGGTTGGCGGGGTTGTCCAGCTTTTCGAGTTGGTTGCTTATCATCTCATCGAGCTCACTCTTCTGCGCATACACATCGTACACGATGAGGTCGGCAGTGCCGGTTTTGCCGCCCAGGGCAGAATTGCTGCGGTCGAGGTAAGAATAAATACCGGACTCCTTCAGGCTGCTGTCGAGCTCATCGAACACGGCCAGCACGCGGCCACCGCTGGCCATCAGGTCGTTGAGGGTGGCAGTGGCCAGGCCGCCGCTGGGCACGGCGCCGGTGTAGAGTACAGGTCCCAGCGTACTTGTCACGAGGTTAATGAGCTGCTCCATCTGCGCGGTGCCGAAGCCGGCGAGCATGCTGTCGCGGTTGAAGTAGTGCGAGAACTTGAGGATGACCAAATCGCGCGAGTTCTGCATAAATTCCTTCACCTGGCTCAGGATGTCGCTGAGGGCGCCGCCGTTGCAGCCGGCATTCAGCGCGAAGTAATGACCGGTGTACAACGTACTGTTGTAGAGCACCGGACGCAGGTCGAAGTAGCGCGAGCCGCCCACGAGCTGCTCGCCGATGGTGCGCGTCTGGGTTTGGGTGTTGCAGCTGTTGGCGCCGGGGAAGCAGCTTTCGAGGGTGTACATGCCGGCATCGTGCGAGGCGGGCAGCACGATTTGCTGCAGCTGGCGGCTGCCGAGCAGACTGAGGTTATCGGCCATCCAATTGGAGTGGTCGGCCAGCGTGGTGGCGGCGTACATCAGGGCGAAGCTGGCGCTTTGGTCCACCTGAATGAGGTTGGCGCCTGACAGGCCGATGCTGGGCGTATCGCCCTGACCGTAAAGGATGCTGATGCCGTTATTGTCCCACACAATGGTATTGGTGGCCGCGTTGACGGTACCGGTGCGGCGCCAGAGCGTGTCGAAGGTCTGCGAGCGGTGTACTTCGATTACCCGGCCGTCGTCGGTGAGGGTGATGGCGGGGCGGGTACCGGTGTCGTACGGCTGGCTTTCGCCGAAGCTGATGCTTTTATCGCTGGTGTTCACCTGGCCCACGGTGTACCAGAGGTTAAACGAGGGGCCGTTGGACTGGTGCACCTCCACCACGAGGCCGTTGTTGTTGAGCGCCACGATGGGCGTCACACCATTGACGTGTTCCCAGCTTTTGCCGAAGTCGATTTCCTTTTTGCTGGTATCCACCTGCCCTACATTGTACCACAGGCTGGTGGAAGCGCCGTTGGACTGGTGAATTTCGACCACCACGCCGTGGTCGTTGAGGGCCACGCTGGGCGTCGTGCCCTTGTCGTACTGCTGGCTTTTGCCGAAGCTGATGCTTTTACTGCTGGTGTTCACCGGCCCCACGTGGCACCACAGATTGGAGGAGCCGCCGTTGGACTGGTGCACCTCCACCACCGTGCCGCTGGCGTTGAGGGCCACGCCGGGCGTGATGCCGTCGTCGTACTGCGTGCTGGGGCCGTAGTTCCAGGTGGTATCGTCGAGCTGGCCCACGTGGTAATAAATATCCTGTAGGTTTTGCGACTGGTGCACCTCCACCACCGTGCTTCCGGAGATGGCAATTTTGGGTAGAATACCGGTGTCGTACTTCTGAAACGACGGGGGCGCAATGGTGGCCATGAGACAGTTGGTGGACTGAAGATGAGAACCTTTATTCCATCACTCAATGGAACGGCACAAAGGTCTGCGCCCAGCCAACCCGGCGGTAGCGTAAAACTACCTGATTTGCTAAACAGGTGTTTTTACGGGGGTCCGGGCGTAGGCAGGTTACCTGGTGGCCAATCAGGGCATTAAGCAGCCCCACCCCCTACTCTACGGCGATGAATCGGTTGAAAAAAAGTCTGCGGATTGGCTTGCTGGCCGGTTTTGTGCTGGCCCTGGCCCTGCTGCTGGGCACCTGCGTGCCCGTCAATCGGGCATTTCGCCCGGCACCGGCGGGCATCCCGGTATTCGTGGTGTCGAATGGTTTTCATACCGACATTGTGCTGCCGCTGCGCGAGCCCCGCACCGGCACCGACTGGCTGACCTGGCTCGAAAACCCCGCCTGGGCCCGACAATTCTCGGCCTACCAATACGTGGCTATGGGCTGGGGCAATGCCGGTTTCTATATGGCGTCGTACGGCGGGCACCTGCCGGGCGCGGGCACCGTGCTGCGGGCGCTGGTACCCGGCCCTACCCTGATGCACATCGATTTTTACCCGGCGGCGCCCCGGCCGGGCCCCCGGGCGGTGGCTTTGCGGGTGAGCGAGGCGCAGTACCGGCAGCTGCTGAACTACGTGCAGGCCTCGTTTGAGCGCGACAGCACCGGGCGGCTCATGCCCATCCCGCAGGCCGGCTACACGCCGGAGGATTTTTTCCTGCAGGCCAAGGGCAAGTACCACGCCTTCCGCACCTGCAACGACTGGACCAACCAGGGGCTGAAGCAGGCCGGTATTCGGGCGGCGTGGAAGGCGCCGCTGGCAGGCTCGGTGATTTATCAGGTGCGCAAGGGCGGCGAGTAGCTGGGCAAAAATCGTCGGAACCAGGCAACCGGCGGTTACAAAGCTGCATCTAAGGCAGCAAGCAGCGGTTAATTCAAAGTCGCTGCACAAATTTTATCTTCTGGTTATCAACCATCCAACCTGACACAAAGTCGGTTTCGAAGATTTTCAAACCAAAGGTACCTTGCAAAACAAAGTACCTTCCCGTACCTTTGAACCGTTGATAGCATAGTACCTCACAATCCAGCCTAGCCGAACGGGCTTCGGGCCGACCAAAACAGGACTTTCTCACCCGGTGCCTCCCCTGGCCCCGAGCGAACAAAATCCCCGGAACCGCGGCCGGGAATGATGCTCACTCGCCGCCCCGGCGCACCTCCGAACTCTCTCATCATGAAATCGACTTCCTTCATCATCCGGGCCGTGAGCGGCCTGGCCTTTCTTTGTGCGCTCTTTTTGGTAGCTGCCGCGGCCCGGGCCCAGGGTACCGGCAGCGTGCGGGGCACCCTGCGCGATGCCAAGTCCGGCGAGCCGGTGCCATTCAGCGACGTGGTGCTGCTGCGGGCGGCTGATTCGACGCTGGTGACGGGTGTGCAGGCTGCTGAGAACGGCAGCTTTGAGGCCACCGGGCTGGCTCTGGGCAGCTACCTGCTGCGGGTGCAGGACTTGAACTACGCTCTGCATCGCCGGCGCTTCACGCTGACAGCCAGCGCGCCGGCGGTGCAGCTGGGCACTTTGAAGATGACGGCTACCACCACGGCGCTGGGCGAGGTAGTCGTGACGGGCCAACAGGCCACGGTGCTCGAAAGTCTTGATAAAAAGGTTATCAACGTGGAGAAAGACCTGGGCAGCGTGGGCGGTACGGCCGTGAACGTGCTGCAAAACGTGCCCTCGGTGGCCGTAGATGCCAGCGGCACGGTGAGTTTGCGCGGCTCGTCGAACCTGACCATTCTGATTGACGGCAAGCCGGCTAACTCCGAAAACAGCGGCACCGGCCAGCGGCTCGACCAGCTGCCGGCCTCGCGCATTGCCCAGGTGGAGGTGATGACCAACCCCTCGGCCAGGTACGACGCGGCCGGCGCGGGCGTCATCAATATCATCACCAAGAAGCAGGTGGCTAACGGCACCGACGGCCAGGTGGCGCTGGTGCTGGGTACGGGCGAAAAGTATTCGCCCGGTATCAGCCTGAGCCGCCGGCAGGGCGCGGCCACCTGGAAAGCCAGCTACGACGGCCGCGACCAGCAGTTCCGCAGCCGCTCGCACAGCGAGCAGACGGCCGCCCTGCCCGGCCCCGGGCTGCTGCGCACCAGCCAGCAGGGCACCGGCTTCGAGCGGCACCAGAACCACGAGGCCAGCCTGGGCCTCGATTACACCCTGAGCCCCGAGCAAACCCTGAGCCTGAGCGCCGCCGCCGAGCTGGAGCGCCACACCGAGCTTGAAAACCAAAACCTCACGCAGCAGGCCAGCGAGGGCCCGCTGTTGCGCCAGACCGGCCGCCAAGAGCTGAACACCGACGTGCTGGTGCTGCACGCCAACGCCGACTACCGCCGCAGCTGGGCCGCCCACCCCGGCCGCGAGCTCACCGCCAACGCGGGCTACGTGCGCGTGGCCGGCGAGGTGCCCGTGACCCAAACGCTGAGCGGCGCGGGCACCCTGGGCTGGAAACAGGGGCAGGCCGTGCAGTTCGGCGTGCTCTTCGCCGGCCTCGACTACGTGCACCCGCTGGCCGACGGCAAGAGCAAGCTCGAAACGGGTCTGAAGTTCCAGCACTCGGTGAACAACGGCAGCTCCGACATGCTGCTGCCCAGCACTACGGAGCCCACCGTGTACACCCGCGACGCGGCCCGCTCGGTGGCCTACGATTTTCAGGAGCTGCTGCCCGCTGCTTACGCTACTTACCAGCGCAAATTCAACGATAAGTGGAGTGCCCAGGGCGGCCTGCGCACCGAATACACCAACCTGACCGGCACCGTGCGGGGCCGCCAGGGCGGCGTGGCGCTCGATTACCTGAGCTTTTTTCCCTCGGCCACGGTGGCCCGCGAGTTGGGCAAGGAGGCTGGCCAGCAGAAGCTCCAATTGAGCTACGCCCGCCGCCTCAACCGGCCCAGCTTTATGCAGCAGCTGCCCTTCGAGCTCTACACCGACCCGCGCAACTACCGCCTCGGCAACCCCGGCCTGCGCGCCGAGTTCAGCCACAACCTGGAGCTGGGTCACCAAATCACGCTGGGCGGCGGGGCCACCATCAGCACCACGCTGTTCGGCCGTTTCACCGACAATGCCATCCAGCGCCTGCGCTCGGTAGACACGCTGGCCAGCCGCCTGAGCGGCGCCGGCCTCGTGACGGCCGAAACCTACCGCAACTTCGGCCGCACCGCCAACCTGGGCCTCGAACTGACCTGGAACCAGCCCCTCACGAAGTGGTGGCGCGTGGCCGCCACGGGCTCGCTCTACCGCTCGCAGGTGGCCACCAACGGCGCCAGCGCCGCCAACCGCGCCGCCCTGGCCGGCACCCTGCGCCTGAATAACAACTTCACCCTCACGCCCAAGCTCGACGTGCAGCTCACCGGCTCCTTCCGCTCGAACACCCTCACGGCCCAGGGCCGGCAGCTGGCCACCGGCGGCCTCGACGTGGCCCTGCGCCAGCGCCTCTTCCAGGACCGTGCCGCCCTCACCCTGCGCGTGAGCGATGCGCTCAACACCCAGGTGCGCGAGTTCGAAATCGACGCCCCCGGCCTCACGGCCCGCTACTACGACAAGCAGGAAACCCGCGTGGGCTGGCTCGGCTTCACCTGGTACCTGGGCGCCAGCAAGCCCGCCAAGCGCATCGAGGCCGCGCCCCAGGGCGGCGGGGGCTTCGGGGGGTAATTTTTTTCCGGAGTGCTTTTTTCTGCAAAAGCCCCGTCGTCTGCTGGTCAGGCGGCGGGGTTATTAGTATGGAATGAGCTATTCGATAATTCCGAACGGGTGCTCGGTCAAAGCGAGCGTACGTTCGGAACCACCGAACCGACGTTCAGCCAAAGCAGACGCACGTTCGGGCAAGCCGAACGTAGGTTCGGTGAAACCGGACGCTCGTTCGGAAATACCGAACCTACATTCGGTGAAACCGGACGCCCGTTCGGAAATGCCGAACGGGCGTTCCGTAAAACCCGCCGCCCGCCCGGAATTTCCCGACGCCCCCTGCGCCCTACCTTTGCCCCCGTTATGCAAAAACCCAGTATCCCGCAAGGCACCCGCGACTTTGGCCCGGCCCAGGTGGCCCGCCGCCAGCATATCTTCAACGTTATTCGCCGCACCTTCGAGCAGTTTGGCTACGCCCCGCTCGAAACGCCGACCCTCGAAAACCTCTCTGTGCTCACCGGCAAGTACGGCGACGAGGGCGACCAACTGCTGTTCAAAGTCTTAAACTCCGGCAATTTCCTGCAAAACGAGCGCCGGGGCGTCATCACCCCCAACGTGACGGCCGAGGACCTCGACGCCGGCCCCAAGGTCGTGCTCCCCAAAATCGCCGAAAAGGGCCTGCGCTACGACCTCACCGTGCCCTTCGCCCGCTACGTGGCCATGAACCGAGGCACGCTCACCTTCCCCTTCCGCCGCTACCAAATGCAGCCCGTGTGGCGCGCCGACCGCCCCCAGCGCGGCCGCTACCGCGAGTTTTACCAGTGCGACGCCGACGTGGTGGGCACCGACTCGCTGCTCTGCGAGGCCGAGATTGTGCTCATGATGGCCCAGGTGCTCAATGGCCTGGGGCTGCACGATTTCACCATCAAAATCAATCACCGCGGGGTGCTGCGCAACATCTTCCAGGCCCTGGGCGGTGCCGGCAACGAGAACGACCTGTTCGTGGCCATCGACAAGCTCGATAAAATCGGCCGCGAGGGCGTGAGCAAGGAACTGCTGGAAAAAGGCTTTGCGGCGTCGGTTATCGACACGCTGTTTGAGCTGTTGGGCGTGGAGGGCGACTACGCCGAGAAGCTGCAGCGTCTGCTGGCCGGCTTCGCCACGGCGGG
Organism: Hymenobacter aranciens; assembly: GCF_030580865.1. Classification (GTDB taxonomy): domain Bacteria; phylum Bacteroidota; class Bacteroidia; order Cytophagales; family Hymenobacteraceae; genus Hymenobacter; species Hymenobacter aranciens. The sequence goes on from NZ_JAUQSY010000024.1 coordinate 26,488, forward strand.
CGTCGAGTCGGACCACGACCGCGGCTACCGCGGCCTGGCCGAGTTGGCCGACGTGCACGATTTGCTGGTCGCTTCGGGTTTCCGGCAGTTTGAGCGGCTGGAATTTGACCCCGCCCTGGCCCGGGGCCTCTCCTACTACACCGGCTGCATTTTTGAAGTCAAAATCAACAACGTGGCGATGGGCAGCGTGAGCGGCGGCGGCCGCTACGACAACCTCACCGGCGCCTTCGGGCTGCCGGGCGTGTCGGGCGTGGGCTTCAGCTTCGGCGTCGACCGCCTTTACGACTGCCTCGAAAGCCTCGACCTGTTCACCGAAACGGCCGAGACGCCCACCCGCTGCCTGCTCACGCACTTCGACAAGGAGAGCGGCCTGGCCGCCCTGCCCCTGCTGGCTCAGCTGCGGGCAGCCAACATTCCCAGCGAACTCTACCCCGACGCCAGCAAGCTGCAAAAGCAGTTCAAATACGCCGATGCCAAGGGCATTCCGCTGGTGCTCATCCTGGGCCCGGAGGAGCTGGCGGCGGGCGTGGTGAAGATTAAAATCCTGAAAACCGGCGAGGAAAAGGTGTTGCCGATTGGGGAAGTGGTGTCGGCGCTGACGGTGTGAAACGGCAGCAGGCCTGGGGGAGTTGGTGGCCGGCCGGCGTAGCGGGCCTGCTGCTGGCGCTGGGCGGCGGGTGGCTGGGCCGGAAGCTGCCCCCACCGGTTCAGCCCCTGGCCGTGACTGATTCTCTGACGGCTGCCACCCAGGAAACCGGCGCAGTGGCGCGCGTAGATACCGCCGCTAGTGCCCCCACCCCGGCCGATACGGCCAGCGGCTGCTACTCAGGGCCGCTGCGGTTTGTGGGGGGCAGCCCGGCCACGCGCCGGCCCTGGCAGCTGCGCCGCTACGTGGGCACGGTGGGCGGCCAGCCCGCCACGGCCCTGCTGCGGTGGCAAAATCCGGATTCGGTGAGCGGCAGCTTCTATTTCCACCGCGCCGGGGCCGCCTACACGCTGCAGCCAGCCGCCGGCTCGCGGCCGGGCCGCCCCATGCTGGCCGTGAGCCGGCACGACCTCAGCATCGGCGACAGCAGCGCAGGGCGGTGGCAGCTGCCGGACCGGCCGGGGGCCGTGCTGCGCGGCACCTGGCACGCCGCCACCGGCCACCGCCCCTTCGTGCTGCGCGAGAGCTACGCCGGGGCCGTGCGCCTGACCATCGAAACCACCTACCTCACCGGCGGCTGGTCGACGGCCTGGGAACCCGACTACGAGGGCTGCCCCCACGTGCCCACCGTCCGCCACGAGTTTCTGCACCTCTCAGGTGGGCGGGACGGGGTGCCGGCGGCGCTGCGGTCGCGGCTGTCGCCCGGCCCGGCCGCCCGCCGCCGCACCACCCAGCTCGTCCGCGACGCGGCTGCCCGCGTAGCCGTCGGCCTGAACGTGCAGCTCAATGACTTTGGGTTGCTGAGCTACACCACTACCACCGAATACTACTCATATGATACCGGCCGGCTTTTTGAGGAGAGCGCAGGCTCGTCGCTGCTCGACCTGGTAGGCGGGCAGGCCTGGCCGCTCGACCGCCTGCTGCTGCCCGGCTCCTGGCTGCCCGTGCGCCGGCTGGCAGCCTGGCATCTGCGGCGCGATGCCTATTTCGGGGACATCGAATGGGAGTGGCAGCGAGCCAGCCCGGCAGCCGCCTACGACACAACCTACCGCTACGAGTCGTGGAAGCAGCCCGACCTGGCCCCTCGTCCCTGGACCTGGGTCCTCACCGGCGCGGGCCTGGAGCTAACCTATGGCTACGAAACCCTGAACGCCCTAAATGCCCGTGGCTGGGACACCGTCCTCATTCCCTACGCCGAGCTGCGCCCGCTGCTGCGCCCCGGCACCCCGCTGGCCCGCATGCTGGCGGCGCGCGGAATGTGGTAATTTGCTGTTCCTTCCCAAGCCATTATGAAGCAGCAGCGAAATTGGACCAACTGGTTAGCAACTGGTATGGCAGCCTTACTTATCGGCCTGCTGGGCTACTGGCTGGGCCGGGTGCTGCCACCTATGCCGCTCCCGGCCCAGCCGGCGCCGCTGGCAGCGGCCGAGCCTGATACTACCTCGCTGACCACAAAGCCCATCGAAAATGACCGGGCAGCATCCGTCGATACCATGTCGGCAACTTCCCCGCAGCCCGCTCCCGTCGATGAGTCGGAAGGCTGCCAGCCCCAGCCGCTCCGCTTCAGCTCGCTGAAAGTCGGGCCGGTATTTCATCGCTACACCGGCACCATCAATCAGGAGCGCGTGACCGTGGAGCTGAGCTGGACGCCCCCGGACTCGATAACCGGCCGCTTCTACCGCTGGCGGGGCGGGCCGGAATATACTCTGGGTGAGGATGAGCAACGCCGTGAGCCGCTGGTGCTGCCGGTGCGGCAAGGCCTGCCGGACTACGGCGGGGCGGGCACCTGGCGGCTGGCCCGCGTGCCGGGCGCGGTGCTCAGGGGGGTCTGGGTCGATACCAGCGGCCACCGCCACCCGTTCCAGCTGCGCGAAAACTACACTGGCGCAGCGCAGTATGAAATCCAGGTGCTGCAGCGAAGCGGCGGCAAGCCCGCAACCGATGAGGAAAACGACTGCCGCGTGCCCTACCTGCGCCAGGAATACCTGCACTTGCTGGGCGCCGCGGGCCGCCACCCGGCGCTGCGCCGCCTGCAGCCGCCCACGATGGCCGTGCGGCGCCAGCAGCTGCGCGACAATTACGAGCCGGACTCCCGCACAAGGCACGGCGTGGCGGGGCGGCTCAACGATTTCAACCTCCTGAGCTACCAGACATCATACTGGGCCGACCCCTTCGGCGGCCGCCCGCAGCCCGGCACCAAAAGCTTTCTGGTTGACCTGGTTACCGGGGACTCACTCACCATTGCCAGCCAGTTGCGGCCCGGCTACGAATTGCCCTTGCGCCGTCTGCTCACCGCTCATCTGCTGCACGATTATAGCAACACGGACGCTGAATGGTACTGGCAGCAGGACGACCGCCCCGCCGCCGAGCAACTGGTAGACCTGCCCCGCCCCGAGCGCGAAACACTTACGGAAGAGGACTTTTTGCTGACCGGCGATGGCCTGGAAGCAACGTATTCGCCTTTCAGCGTTTACACCAGCCCCGGCGGAATGCCTCCCGCCAGTGTGCTCATTCCCTACGCCGAGCTGCGCCCGCTGATACGCCCCGGCACGCCATTGGCCCGTATGCTGGCCGCTCGAGGAATACGGTAACCGCCTTCATTACCCCATGACTCAACCCCGAACTTCCTGGCTAGCGACCGGGGCGGCCGCCCTGCTTATCGGCGGAGCCGGCTACTGGCTGGGCCAGGTGCTGCCCACGGCGCCCCGCCCCCCAACGACGGCCAGCCCGCCGGCCGCCAGCGCCCCGGCGGCCGAACTGCAACCTGTGCCGCCGCCCGCTCCCGCGCCGCCCGCTCTAACAGCGGCTGCCGCGCCCGAGCCGGAGCCCCCCTGCCCGCCCCGACCCTGGGCTTTCGTGCGCCTCCCGGCCGCCCGGCGCCGGCTGCAGGTGCGCCGCTACGTGGGCACGCTCGGTCAGCAGTCCATCACCGCCGAGCTGCGCTGGCACCACCCCGATTCAATTGAGGCCCGCTACTACCTTCGCTGGGGCGGGCCGGAAGTTTCGCTGTACGCCAGCCGCACGCAGCCCGGGCAATTGGTGCTGAGGGGCTGCGCCGACTGTACCGACAGCCTCGACGTGGTGGAATGGCGTCTAAGCCACCCGCCGGGTGCTACCCTGACGGGCACTTGGCGCCACCAGGGCCGCCCGCAGCCCCTGGCGTTGCGCGAAAGCTACGCCGGGGCCGTGCGTTACACCATCGAAACTATGCTGTTGCGCGGCGGCGGCCTGCCCATCGGCGACTGCGAACCGGCCTGGCAACAGCGCGATTTTCTGATGCTTCTGAATCCAAAGGCTGTGCCTGCTGCCTTGCGGCCAGTGCTGGCGCCCTCGCTGGCCCGGCGGCAGGAGCGCGTGTGGCACAAGCTGGAAGGCGACGGCAAGGCCACCTACACCGATGACGTGCGGCTCAACGGTTTCGGCCTGCTGGGCTACCAGACGAGCATTTGGTCGCGGGCCTTCGGCGGCACGTCGGACGAAGGCATGGAAGGCCACATTTTTGACCTTAAAGCCGGTAAGGAACTGACTTTCGCCAGCCAGCTCCGTCCTGATTATGAGTTGCCGCTCCGTCGCCTGCTCACCCGGCACCTGCTGCACGACCCCGAATTTGACGACATCAATACCGGGCGCAGCCATAGCTGGGCCTGGCAGGACGAAGCCAATAAAGCCAACGCGCTGGTGCCGCTGCCAAACCCCGACAGCTTCGGCGAGTCGCTGACGCTGACTGCGGAAGGCCTGGAGGTGACGTATGATTCTTTTACCCTGTTTGGTAACGGAGGCCGGCCCACTCCCGTCGTGGTGCCCTACCGGGAGTTGCGCCCGCTGGTACGCCCCGGCACCCCGCTGGCCCGCATGCTTCAGGCGCGGGGTATGTGGTAATAGCCGCGCCGTGTGCGAACTTTGCCGCTCCGCACGTCCCCACCCATTTTCCCTAATGTCCACCCATTCCATTTCGCCCACCCAGCATCTCACCCTGGCCGACCTCGCCACGATTCTGGCCGACAAAAGCCCGGCCGCCCTCAGCCCCGAAGCCCGGGCCAGCATCGCCGCCTGCCACGACTACCTGCACCGCCGCCTGGCCCAGTCCGACGCCCCAATTTACGGCATCAACACCGGCTTCGGCTCGCTCTACAACGTGAGCATCGCCCCCGAGGAGCGCGAGCAGTTGCAAACCAACCTGGTGATGAGCCACGCCTGCGGCACCGGCGCCGAGGTGCCCCAGGAGCTGGTACGCCTCATGCTCTTCCTTAAAGTGCAGAGCCTGAGCTACGGCCACAGCGGCGTGCAAGTAGCGACGGCCGAGCGCCTGCTGGCCATGTACAACCGCGAGATGTACCCGGTGGTGTACGAGCAGGGCAGCCTGGGCGCCAGCGGCGACCTGGCCCCGCTGGCACACCTCTGCCTGCCGCTGCTGGGCATGGGCGAAGTGAATTATCAGGGCTACCGCCTGCAGGCCGAGGATGCGCTGGGCCTTTTCAGCTGGGAGCCGCTGCACCTGCAGGCCAAGGAAGGCCTGGGGCTGCTGAATGGCACGCAGTTCATGCTGGCTTACGCAGTAGATGGCATCCTGCGCGCTCAACGCTTGGCCGCCGCCGCCGACGTCATTGCGGCCCTGTCGCTGGAGGCTTTCGGCGGCTGCGCCGACCCATTTTACGAAGGGCTGCACCGCATCCGGCCCCACGCCGGGCAAGTATCGGTGGCCAAGCACATGCGCGAGTTGCTCGAAGACTCGGAGCTGCAGACCGAGCCGCGCCGCGCCGTGCAGGACCCCTACTCCTTCCGTTGCGTGCCGCAGGTGCACGGCGCCAGCCGCGACGCCCTGGCCTACGTGGCCCAGGTCATCGAAACGGAGTGTAACTCGGTGACTGATAACCCTAATATTTTCCCCGACGACGACCTTATTTTGAGCGGCGGCAACTTCCACGGCCAGCCGCTGGCCCTGGCCCTCGACCACTTGGCCCTGGCCGTGGCCGAGCTGGGCAGCATCTCGGAGCGCCGCACCTACCAGCTCATCTCGGGCCAGCGCGGCCTGCCCACCTACCTGGTGGCCGAGCCCGGCCTCAACTCTGGCCTGATGATTCCCCAGTACACCGCCGCCGGCATCGTGAGCCAGAACAAGCAGCTCTGCACCCCCGCCTCGGCCGACTCCATCGTGAGCAGCAACGGCCAGGAAGACCACGTGAGCATGGGCGCCAACGCCGCCACCAAGAGCCGCCGCGTGGTCGAAAACGTCGAGCAGGTACTAGGTATTGAGCTGCTTACGGCCGTGCAGGCCCTGGCCTTCCGCCGTCCCGGCCGTACCTCGGCCCGGCTCGAAGCCGTGGTCGAGGCCTTCCGCAAGGAAGTCAATTTCGTGGTGCGCGACCGGATACTGTACCCCGATTTGCACCGCGCCGCCGCCTTCGTGCGTACGTTTGCCTGGTCGGAATAAGCACCGGGGCGCGATTTTTGCGCGGGCCCGGGCGCGAATTCCGGCCGTTTGGCGTTTAGCTGTGCTTATGAGGTATTGTTTTCTTTGGTGCTTATTGATTGGGCTGGGTTGGCCGGCAGCCATTGCTTTCGGCCAAGGCTGCACGCCGTCTGGCACTAGCGCTTGCCCCAATCCAGCTCGTCCGATTCGAACTTTTGTGGATGGCAAGGCTATTGAGATAGATAATCTATGCGTCGGGCAGTCAGTCCGATTTGAAGTGTGCGGCCTCGCCCCCAACAATGTGCAGCTAGAGGTGCTACAAGGCACGGTAACGACCTTTCCCCTCTGCAACGGCAGTCAGCCCGGCACCTTCGTGTACACCCCCACGGCAGCAGGCCCCATCACGATATACGCCAACGGCAATAGTGGCAACCCTGGTGACCCAGCCCTGTTCTTCTACCGCAACTTCCAGGTTTTCGACAGCCCTACCCCCGACTTCGATGTAGCTGGCTGCCTAAATAATAACACGCTGATTACGTTGAAGCCGGGCTCCAGCTACGACCGCTACATCGCCAACTTCGATGGCGGGCCGCAGCGGGTGCCGCTCATGCCCGGCACTGCCAATGTAGTGGCCTCCGGCGGGGCTACCGGCGTGACGGTAGTAGGCTTTTACAACGACAATACGCTGTGCCGCGACAGCCTGCGCAAGTCCTTTACCCTGCCGCCCACTCCCACGCCGTTGAGCTTCAACCGCCTCACGCAGGCGCCGCGAGCAGGCACCGCCGCCACGGTCACGGTTGCCGGTCTGCAATCGGGTTATCAATACAGTATCATTCGGGAAGATGCTGCGGCTCCCGGCGGCTTCAGCACCGTGCTGGACCTGCCGGCCTCCACTGCCGGCACGGCTACGCTGCCCGGTGCCGCGCAGGGCTGCTACCGCTTGCGCCGCGTCGATGCCTGCCAGCTGCAACCCGCCACTTCCGACCCCATTTGCGCGCTCGACCTGAGCGTGACGGCCGTCCCGGGTCAGAACGTTTTATCTGTCAGCTATTCCGGGGCGGGCGCCAGCGCGTTCCGCATCGAGCGCAACGGTACGCTGCTGACGACCCTCCCTGCCGTCGGCCCCTATACCGACGCGGCTGTGCTCTGCGGCAGCAGCTACACCTACCGCGTCACGGCGGTGCTGCCCAACGGGGCCGAATCCGTTTCGAACGAGGGCACCGTTACGGCGCTGTCGAACAACATCCCGCCACCAGTGCCACCACTGGTAGCGAGCTTCACGCTGAATAATACCGTGAGCCTGACGCCAGTATTAGCCAGCCCGCGCGTGCCGCGCGGCAGTGTGCTGCGCTACCGTAAAACCGTCGGCAGCCGCCCCGCCCGCGACTTTGCCAGCGACACCACCGGCCGCGCCATCGCCGACCCCACGTCCTTCGACTCGTTGCGCGTCGCCCCCCCCTGCTACACCGTGCGCTTCGTGGATGTGTGCGGCAACTCCTCGGCCGAAAGCTCCCCCACCTGCCCCGCCTTCCTCACGGCCACCCCGGCCGACAACGAAGGCAACACCGTGAACCTGAGCTGGACCAACTTCACCGGCCCCGACCCGGCCGCGCCCACCAGCTACGAGCTGCTTCGCCTGGCGCCGGATGGCAGCACCCTGAGCACCCTGCCCGTGAGCGGCAACTCCGTTACCGACTTTACACCGCCCGCCGACCGCCAGGTGCTGCGCTACCGCCTGCGCATCAGCGGCGGCGGCATCCCGGCCGATACCGTTAGCTATTCCAACGTGGCCAGCGTGGCGCGCCGTGTGCGGCTCCAGCTGCCGACGGCCTTCACCCCCAACGGCGACGGCCTAAACGACGTACTTGAAGTGAAAGGCCGCTTCCTCGAAAACTATTCCTTCGTGGTCGTGGACCGCAATGGCATGGAGGTATTCAACAGCACCCAACGCTCCGAAACCTGGGACGGCCGCATCAAAAGCCGCGCTCCGGTGAACGGCGCCTACGTCTGGCGCTTCCAGCAGATTGACGAAACTGGTAAGCTCATCCGCGAAACCGGCACCATTACCATTTTACAATGAGCAATTTTGGCCTCACTCCGGACCAAAATGCTCATTGCTTTCTTGTCACTGTTCATTAGCTGACGCTGACCTTTGGTTGCTAATTGTTCATTATTAATTGTTAATTGACTTCTATGGCCTTCGACATCACCGGCATGATGGGCAAAATGAAAGACCTGCAGGACAAAATGCAGCAAGCCCAGCAAGAGCTTCAACACATTACCGCCACCGGCGAGGCCGGTGGCGGCCTGGTAAAAGCCACCGCCAACGGGCACCGTCAGCTCATCAAGCTCGACATTGACGAGAGCCTGCTCACGCCGCAGGACCGCGACATGGTGGCCGACCTCGTGGTGGCCGCCGTGAACAAGGCCCTCGACACTGTGGCCGAGCAGGCCAAGCAGGAAATGCAGCGCAAAACCAGCGGTATGCTCCCCAATATCCCCGGCCTCGACCTGAGCGGCTTTGGCGCGTAAGCTTATGAATGAGGAATCAGGAATGAGGAATGAGGAGTTGCAGCACGCTAGTCCGACTGGCTCACCTGATAATTCCTCATTCCTCATTCCTCATTCCTCATTACCCGACACCGCCATCGTCATCCTGAACTGGAACGGGGCGAAGTTTCTGCGGGAGTTTCTGCCCGGCGTCATTGCCTGCGCCGACGGGGCCCGCGTGGTGGTAGCCGACAATGCCTCGACCGACGACTCGGTGGAGCTGCTGGCCCGCGACTTCCCGGCCGTTGAGCTGCTGCTGCTCGACCAGAACTACGGCTTCTGCGAAGGCTACAACCACGCCCTGAGGCAGGTAGACAGCGACTACTTCGTGCTGCTGAACTCCGACGTGGCCGTGACGCCCGGCTGGCTGCAGCCGCTGCACCAGCTGCTGGCCGCCAACCCGCGCATTGCCGCCGTGCAGCCCAAAATCCTGGCCCACGCCGACCCCACGCTGTTTGAATACGCGGGCGGCGGCGGCGGCTACCTCGACCGGCTGGCTTACCCCTTCTGCCGCGGCCGGCTATTTGATACGCTGGAAAAAGACCTCAGGCAGTACGACGACCCGCGCCCCGTGGCCTGGGCCACCGGCGCCTGCCTGCTGGTGCGGGCCAGCGCCTGGCGCGCCCTGGGCGGCCTCGAGCCTGCCTTTTTCGCGCACATGGAGGAAATTGACCTCTGCTGGCGCTTCTGGAACGCGGGCCACGAGGTGTGGTACCACGGCGGCAGCGCCGTGCAGCACGTGGGCGGCGGCACGCTGCCCAAAAGCAGCCCGCGCAAAACCTACCTCAACTTCCGCAACGGCCTGGCCCTGCTGTATAAAAACGCCGCGCCCGGCGAAGTACGCAGCGCGCTATGGCAGCGCGTGTTGCTCGATTGGGTGGCGCTGGCGCGCTTCCTGCTGGCTGGCAACTGGCCCGAGGCCAGGGCCGTGTGGAGCGCCCACTGGCACGTATTTCAGAAACGCCGCTACTGGCAGCAGCAGCGCCAGGCGGCCCAGCCGCACCTGCGGGTGGCGCAGCGGCCCGGGGTGTACGCGGGCAGCCTGGTATGGGCGTATTTCGTACAGGGAAAACGAAAATTCTCCGAGCTGGGGCTGAAAGGCTAACGCTGGCGCGCGTCTCCGACGCGTGCCGACTGGGTTTGAGCCTCGGGCTCGTTAGCCAGAACAAGTCGCCAGTTCCGTCGTTTTATACCGCGAGCCAGAGGCTCGAACCCAGTCGGCACGCGTCGGAGACGCGCGCCAGCGATAAATACAGCTATGCCCATTGCCTCCATCAACCCCTACACCGGCCGGGTGCTGCGCCGCTTCCGCCCCATTTCCCGGGTTAAAGCCGAGCAGCTGCTGGCCCAGGCGCACCGCGCTGCCGCCGGCTGGCGCACTACCACGTTCGCACACCGGGCCGACATTCTGCGCCGCGCCGCCGAACTACTGCGTGAGCGACAGGACGAGCTGGCCCGCCTGATGGCGCTGGAAATGGGCAAGCCCGTGGTAGATGGCCGCGCCGAAGCCCTGAAATGCGCCGCCTGCTGCGATTTCTACGCCGAAAAAGCCGAAGAATTTCTGGCCGACGAGGAAATCAAAACCGACGCCGGGCGCAGCTTCATCAGCTACCAGCCGCTGGGTGTGGTGCTGGCCGTGATGCCCTGGAACTTCCCGCTCTGGCAGGTGGTGCGCTTCGCCGCCCCGGCCTTGATGGCAGGCAACGTGGGGCTGCTCAAGCACGCGTCCAACGTGCCGCAGTGCGCGCTGGCGCTGGAAAAAATCTTTCATGACGCGGGGCTGCCGGAGGCCTGCTTCCGCAATTTGCTTATTGAAAATGAGCTAATCCCGCAGCTCATTGCCGACGACCGGCTAGCGGCCGTCACCCTCACCGGCTCGGAGGGCGCGGGCAGCGCCGTGGCCGCTGCCGCCGGGCAGCACATCAAGAAAACCGTGCTGGAGCTAGGTGGCTCCGACCCCTTCATCGTGCTGGCCGACGCCGACCTGGCCCTAGCCGCCAAAACCGCCGCCCAGGCTCGCATGCTGAACGCCGGCCAGAGCTGCATCGCCGCCAAGCGCTTCATCGTGGAGAAGAAGGTGCTCAAGGAATTCATCACCCAGCTCAAAACCCACCTGCTGGCCCTGCGCCCCGGCGACCCGCTCGACGAAGCCACCCAGTACGGCCCCCTGGCCCGCCCCGACCTGGCCGACGAGCTCACCAAACAGGTGGCCGACTCAGTAGCCCAAGGCGCCCGAATCGAGCTGCACGGCGGCCAGCCCAAGCCCGGCAGCGCCGTATTCAAGCCCATGATTCTGTCGAATGTGAAGCCCGGCCAACGCGCTTACGAGGAGGAGTTTTTCGGGCCGGTAGCCCTGGTGCTGGAAGCCAAAGACGCGGCCGACGCCGTGCGCCTGGCGAATGACTCGCGCTTCGGCTTGGGGGCAGCGGTGTGGACTGCTGACCTGCAAAAAGCCGAGGAAATGGCCCGCCAGATTGAGAGCGGCGCGGTGTTCGTCAATGGCCTGGTGAAGTCAATGAATGAGCTGCCGTTTGGCGGGGTGAAGAAGTCGGGCTACGGCCGCGAGTTGTCGTACCTGGGCATCCGGGAGTTCGTGAACCAGAAGTCGGTGTGGATTGGGAAGGCGGCCGCGCCAGAGGCCAAGACAGAGTAGCGCCAGCCCGCTGACCTAGGCGTAGCCCAGCAGCTTGTAGGTCGTCCAGCCCAGTATTTCGTGCAGCAGCAGTGTCCACTGCGCCAGGGCATCGGCCGAGGGCATGGCCCAGTAGTCGGGGGTAATCTGGCGGGGCGCGGTGCGGAAGTCGGCGGGAAAAGAAATCGGGTGCAGGCCCACTTTGTGAAAGCAGCCCAGCGCCCGGCGCTGGTGAAAAGCCGACGTTACCAGAATGAGCGTATCCAACTCGGGCTGGCGGGCCAGCAGCTCTTTGGTATAGAGGGCATTTTCGCGGGTGTTGCGGCTTTCTTCCTCCATCAGGATGGCCGAAGTCGGTACCCCGGCCAGCCGCAGCAGGATGCGCAGCTCCTCGGCCTCGGTGCGGGCCTTGTCGAGCACGCTGCCCGAGCCACCCGTGATGATGATGCGCCGCACCCGCCCGGCGCGGTACAGCCACAGGGCATTGGTGAACCGGTCGGCGCCGGCGCCCAGGTACACGCGGTCGGTGGGCTCGTGGCTTTCGGTGATGCCGGTGAGCAGCACGGCGGCATCGGCCTGCCGGGGCAGCTGGGCGAGGCGGCGGGGCGGCAGCTCCCACAGCCGCAGCAGCTCGTTAGGCAGCATCGGGTTGGTGCCGATGAGGGCCAGCAGGGCGGCGGCCCGCAGCCGGCGGCGCTGCCGCTGGGCATCGCGCGCGATGAGGGCCAGCAGCAGCAGGACCATCAGCCACACGGCGGGCGCCACGAGGTAGAATAATACTTTGGAAAGCAGGAAGAACATACGGGCGGCTTAGCGCGCGTGGGGTATGAAATCGCGCAGCCGCTCGAGCTGGGCGCGCACTTCGGCCTCGGTGGTGAGGTTGTCGCATTCCAGCAGGTGACCCTGGCAGTAGCTCACGAAGAAGGGCGCCACTTTCTGCTGCATCATTTTCTTGGCCACCGGGTTTTCGTCGGCATTCAGGCGGACAAACAGGATGGGGGCAAAGGCCGGATTGTCGGCAAACTTGCTGAAGGGTGGCGCCAGTCGCTGGCAGATGTCGCAGCCCTCGGAGGTGAATTTGGCGAACACCTTGAGGTGGTCGTGAATCAGGCGGCGCAGTTCGTCGTCGTTGGTATCGTGGACGTGCAGGCGGTTTTCTTCGGTCATAAAAAAGGTGGATAGCTCGGCCTTTAACTCCCAAACTCAGCAAAAGGATGTAGTGGGGCGGACGGTGCGTGGTAGTACGAATTCCGCGAAGCGGTTCGTACTACCACTTTGTCGGCAGGGCATAATCAGCCCGATTGTAACAACGTCAGAGTGGTAGTACGAACCGCTTCGCGGAATTCGTACTACCACCTCGTTCTACTTGCGCAGCATCAGTTCGCGGATGTACTTCACCGGGGCGCTGCCGTAGCTCAGAAACTGCTCGTGGAACGCCTTCAGGTCGAAGCTCTGGCCGTCGCGCTTTTTGAGCTCTTCGCGCAGGGCGTAAATCTCGGTGTAGCCAGTGAAGTAGCTGCTGAGCTGCACCTGGCTGAGGGTGGCGCGGCGCCACTTGCCCTCGGCCTCGGCCCGCTCCTGAAAGCCGTCGCGCATGAGCAGCGCCAGGCCGTCTTGCTCGCTGATATTATCGACGTGCACGGCGTGGTCGAGGATGGTGTTGAGCGTCGTGCGCAGGTTCCACTTGTTCCACATCAGCCACATTTCGTCGGAGTTCTGGCCGTAGCCGCTTTCCAGCATCATGCGCTCCGAGTACACGGCCCAGCCCTCCACCATCGCGCCGTTGCCAAAGACGGATTTCACCAGCGAGGGCGAGCGGTTGGCGTACACCAACTGGGTGTAGTGGCCCGGAATGGCCTCGTGAATGTTGAGAATCTGCAGCGTGTAGTCGTTGTACTCGCGCAGGTAGCTCTCGGCCTGGGCGGCCGTTTTCTCCGCTGGAATAGGCTCCACATTGTAGAAGGTATCGGCGGTCTTGTCGTAGGGGCCGGGGGCCGAGATGCTGGCCCCGGCGCCACCGCCGCGCATGTAGAGCGGCGTTTCGCGCACCACCAGCGGCTTGCTGGGGTCCTGGGTGAGCAATTTATGGTCGTTGACGAACTGCACCAGCGTCGGAATCTGGCGCTTCACCGCGTCCACGAACCCGTCGCGCGGGGCATGCTTCAACGTAAGCTGGCTCACCACTTTGGTGATGAGGGCCAGCGTATCGGCCGGGGCCGGCTGGCCAGGGAAATACTTAGGAAACAGCCGGGCGGCGCGCTGGCCCATGTCGCGCAGCAATTCCTTCTTGTGCTTAAGGGCTTCCTGGTACACCTCATCGGCGGTGAAGTGCGACTGAATATCGAGCCCGAATTTCTGGTCGAACAGCGCCTTGCCGATGCGGAAGCTGCGGTACTGCCCGGCCGCCGCCACGTCTTTCTGCAGGAAGCTCACGTAGCCCTCGATGGCCTGCCGGGTGGCGGCGATGCGCGTGGTCAGCGTCGTTTTTTCGGCGGCGCTGAGACCGGATTTCTGCACCGAGTCGGCCAGCGCGGGGCCGAATACGGCCAGGCCGCCCTGGTTCTGAGCAATGGCCAGGACGGTGTGCTCCCGGGTGGGTTGCTGGATGTTGGCGCGGGCGGCGGCGTAGTAGGCGGCGGCGTTGGTCAGCTTGTCGCTGATGTTGCGCAGGCGGCGGTCGAGGCGGTAGTGCCGGCCGTTGAGCAGGTCGCCCACGCTGGCGCCGAGGTTGTAGCTGGCGGGATTCCACTGCCAGTCCTTCAGCGTATCGGCGTACCAGCGGAAGGCCCGGAGCTGGTTGGCCAGCAGGCGGTAATCGGTCTGGTTGTTGACCGAGAGGCTGTCGAAGGCAAAGCCGCGCAGGCGCTGCTGGCTGCTGGTGTAAAACTGCGCATCGCGCTGGCGCTGGCCGGCATCGGGGATAAGCAGCAGCGAGTCGTATTTGTGGTAGCCCTGCTGGGCGGCCCAGTCGGGCGCGTGCTGCCACAGCTCTTCGATAAACTGGTTTTTGTAGGCATCGAAGCGGGTGTCGGCCGAGTTACCGGCCTTGGCAGCGGTTTTGTCGGACGACTGGCAGCCGGCGGCCAGCGCCGCCCCGAGCAATAAGAGGTAAGTGTGTTTCATGAAAGCGGGAAAGGGTACGCGGGTGAATACCGCTCTACAAAGGAACGGCACGCCCCGCAATACGTAGGCTGGGCCAACCTCACCCCCCGGCCCCCGAAGAATGCTTGATGCGCATTCCCTGCGGAGAGGGGGAGCCTGACGATTTTCTAATAGGGCAAACCCGCGCAAGACCGGTGCCCCCTCTCCTGCGGAGAGGGGGTCAGGGGGTGAGGTTGACGCCAGCGCAATCCATTACCGCCCCCAGCCTCAACGCTTACGGCCCAAAGCCCGCCGCAACTCCGGCCCCAACCCAGCGCCAGGCCGTACTTTTCGGCTCTTTTTCACGCCCACCCTCCCACCCAACTCCCTTTTCCATGCCCCGCATCGAACACGATTTTCTCGGCGAACGCGAACTGCCCGACTCCGCCTACTACGGCATCCAGACGCTCCGCGCCCTCGAAAACTTTGCCATCACCGGCATTCCCATCAATACCGAGCCGCTCTTCGTGCAGGCGCTGGCCTACGTGAAAAAGGGCGCCGCCCTGGCCAACCGCGACCTCGGCGTGGTGCCCGCCCACATCGCCGAGGCCATTGCCCGGGCCTGCGACCGCGTGGCCGCCGGCGAGTTTGACGACCAGTTTCTCACCGACATGATTCAGGGCGGCGCGGGCACCTCGGTGAACATGAACGCCAACGAAGTCATCGCCAACGTGGCCCTCGAACTGATGGGCCACGCCAAGGGCGACTACCAGTACTGCCACCCCAACAACCACGTCAACTTCTCGCAGAGCACCAACGACGCCTACCCCACGGCGTTCCGCATTGCGCTAAATAACAAACTGGCCGGCTACCGCGATACCCTCTCCGAGCTGGCCGAAGCCTTCGGCGTGAAGGGCGTCGAGTTCCGTAACATCCTCAAGATGGGCCGCACCCAGCTGCAGGATGCCGTGCCCATGAGCATGGGCGACGAGTTCAACGCCTTCGCCACCAACCTGCGCGAGGAGCTGCTGCGCATCGACGACTCGCGCCGCCTCATCGCCGAAATCAACATGGGTGCCACCGCCATCGGCTCGCGCATCAACGCTCCGGAGGGCTACCCTGAGCTGGTCACGCAGTACCTGCGCGACATCACCGGGCTGGACCTGAGCCTCTCCGGCGACCTTTTCGAAGCTACCTACGACACCGGCGCCTACGTGCAGCTCTCGGGTGTGCTCAAGCGCACGGCCGTGAAGCTCTCCAAAATCTGCAACGATTTGCGCCTGCTGTCGAGCGGCCCGCGCACGGGCTTCAACGAAATCAACCTGCCCGCCCTGCAGCCCGGCTCCAGCATCATGCCGGGCAAGGTCAACCCCGTCATCCCCGAAGTGGTGAATCAGACGGCCTTCTACGTCATCGGCGCCGACCTTACCGTGACCATGGCCGCCGAGGCCGGCCAGCTGCAGCTCAACGTGATGGAGCCCGTTATCAGCTTTGCGCTGTTTACTTCGATTTCATATATGACCAACGCCTGCCGCACCCTGCGCGAGAAGTGCGTGGTGGGCATCACGGCCAACAAGGAGCACGCCGAAAACCTGGTGCGCAATAGCATCGGCATCGTCACCCAGCTCAACCCGGTTATTGGCTACGAGGCTTCGGCCGGCATCGCCAAGGAGGCGCTCAAGACCGGCAAATCGGTGCACGACATTGCCGTGGTGGAGCGCGGGCTATTGACGCAGGAGAAATGGGATGAGATTTTCACGTTCGAAAATCTGATTCGGCCGGTGTTTATGAAGTAGTACCGGAACAGCAAAAAAAAACGTCATCCTGAGCGCCGAAGGCGCGAAAGGAACTCGTCCGGGTCTCAGTGCGGCAGTAATTAATTACTACCACAACGAAGCGGGCGAGGTCCTTTCGCGCCTTCGGCGCTCAGGATGACGTTTTTTTTCGTCTTTACAGCCCTACCACCAGCCGCTGCACCGCCACTTTCTTACCCGACTGCACTTTCACAAAGTACACTCCGGCCGCCCAGCCGCTGGTTTCGAGCGCGTATTCAGCCCCCGCGAAGCGCGTGGCAAACACCTCCCTCCCCGTGAGGTCGAACACCTGCACTTGGCTGCGCGCCGCCGGTGCGGCCGCCAGCGCCAGCCGCACCGGGCCGGTGGTGGGGTTCGGGTAGAGCACCAGGGCGAAGGCGGGCGCTGCCGGCGTCACGCTGGTGGGCGTGGCCGCGCCAATCTGAAATACCCAGGTCTGGTTGGCCGCCAGGCTACCCAGCGTGGGCGTGAAGCTGCTGAAACCACCCTGCGCACTCACCGTCACCGTGCCGGCCGCCTGGCCGCTCACCAGCTCCGTCACCGGGTAGGTGCCGGCGGGCAGGGTCGACACCGCTACCGACAGCGCCGGCGACGTCACCGCGCTGCCGCTGACGTTGGCCGCTACTAATACCATCTCGGCATCGAACACCCGGGCGTAGCTGATGACCGGCGCGGCCGAGGCCGTGGCGGGCAGGTAGTAGCCCTTGCGCAGGGCCGGGCTGGCGTTGCGCAGGCCGATGAACTTCTTGTAGTGATTGAGCAGCGAGTTGGGGTCGGCGGCCATCGTGGCCACGTTGAACTGCGCGTAGTTGGCATTGAGGGCGCGCCAGGGCGTGCCGGTGCTGAAGCCCGCGCGGGCGCCAGCCGTCCACTGCATGGGCAGGCGCTTGTTTTCATCGGCGCCGGTGCCGCTCATGCCCACTTCTTCCCCATAATAAAGGAAGGGCACGCCGGGCATGGTGAGGTAGAGCGCGGCAGCCTGCTTCATGCGCGGCTGGTTGCTGGCCAGACCATCAAAGACGCGGTTCTGGTCGTGGTTGGTGAGGAAGGTGGCGTATTGCAGGCGCGGGTAGAGGTTGTTCACCAGGTTGAGCTGGGTACGCAGGGCCGTGGGGCTGCCCTGGGTCACGGCGTTGATGATGCTCTCGCCCAGGTCGAACTCGAAGCAGATGTCGAGGCGGTTGTTCTGCACGTAGGGGATGACGGCGCGGGTGTTGGTCCAGGCCTCACCTACTGACAGAGCCTGCGGGTTCACGGCTTTCAGCGAGTCGTGCATTTCCTGCAGCACGGCCAGCGTTTCGGGGGTGTCGGAGTGGGTCGTGCCGGTTTCCACGAAGTAGCGCACGGCGTCGAGGCGGTAGCCATCCACGCCCTTCTTGAGCCAGAAGCGGCTGGCATCCCACATAGCAGCCTTCAGGGCCGGGTTGCGCCAGTTGAGGTCCGGCATGCCGTCCCAGAAGGCCCCGTAGTAATACTGCCCGTTGCGGAAGTGCCAGCCGCTGCCTCCGAACGGCCCGAAGCCCAAATCCGTCGGCGACCACACGTACCAGTTGCGGTAGGTATTGCTGGGGCTGCTGGCCGACTGCGTAAACCACGGGTGCTGGCTCGACGAATGGTTCAGCACCAGGTCAATTATCACTTTAATCCCGCGCTGGTGCGCCGCCGCCAGGAAGGTTTCAAACTCGGCCATCGTGCCATAATCCGGCTCGGTGGCTTTGTAATTCGTCACATCATAGCCGTGGTAGCTCGGCGACTCCATCATCGGCATCAGCCAGATGCCCGTAATGCCCAGGTCGGTGGTCGTGGCCGGGTTGCCGTCGTTGAGGTAATCGAGCTTCTGGGTCATGCCCGCAAAGTCACCCTTGCCGTCGCCGTTGCTGTCGTAAAAGCTGCGCACGAAGATTTCGTAAAACACCGCGTCGTTCCACCAGTAGGTCGGGTAGTTCGTCGCCGGGGCCCCGTTGCAGGCCGCGCAGCTGCCGAAGCACAGCGCGGGCGTGGTATTCACGGCCGCCGTGGCATCTACCACGCGGGTGAGGGTGCCGCTGGCATCGGCGGTGCCGCAGGCGGCGGGTACGGTTTCGGCGCCGGCCAGGGTGCTGCCGTTCACGAAGCGGTACTGGAAGCGGGCGGGCGCGGGCAGCGCGATGCGCGCCTCGAAGATGCCGTCGCCGTCGGCATCGCGCAGGGGCAGGGCGGTGGCATCGCCGGCCGCGCCATAGCCGGCCAGCGGCTGGAAGTTGCCCACCACGTGCACCCCGGCCGACGACACGGCCTGCCCCGTCATATCCACCCGAAAGGTGAGCATCGGCAGGCAGCCCGCAAACGGCGTGGCCGGCAGCCGCACGGCCGCGCCGCCCACCACTACCTGGCGGTTCACGTTGCCGCTGGCATCGGCGAGGCCGCAGGTGGCGGGCACCAGCTCGGCGGCGGGCCAGGCGTTGCCGTTCACGAACTTATAGAGGTACTCGCCGGCCGGCACGGTCAGGGTTACTTCCCAAATCTGGTCGCCGTCGGCGTCGGTGAGGGCGGTGGTGGCGGGGTTCCAGTTGGCCGGGAAGCCGGCCGAGGCCTGGAAGTCGCCGGCCACGTGCACGCCGCCGGCGGGCACCGTCTGGCCGGTCATGTCCACGCGGAAGGTGACCTGGGCGGCCCGGGAATAATAGCTGCCCAACAATAGGGCCACCAGGAGTACGTAATGTCTCATTCGCTTGAATTAAATAAAGTCAACAGACCTAAAGGTACTGCGGACACAAGGTAGCCGCCGGCCCAAACGTTCGGAAAAGCCTACTTTGCGGCCGATTTAACACCCTTTTAACTCTATGCCCCTCCTTCGTCCTCTCCTGCTGGCCCTGCTGCTGCTGGCTGCCCCTGCCACTTTCGCCGCCAGCGTCGATACCCTGGCCGTGCCCAGCGCGGCCATGAACAAGACGTACCGCGCAGCCGTGGTGCTGCCCACCTCCTACCCCAAAAACAAGAAGGCCCGCTACCCCGTGCTCTACCTGCTGCACGGCGCCTGGGGCCACTTCGATAACTGGCTGAAGCAAACGCCCGACAAGCAGACCGTCCACCGCCTCGCCGACCAGTACAACCTCATCATCGTGTGCCCCGAGGGCGAAACCTTCGGCTTTTACCTCGACAGCCCCGTGAACCCCGGCAGCCAGTTCGAGACGCACATTCTCAAGGAAGTATTGCCGTTAGTCGATAAAACCTACCGCACCGTAGCCGACAAGAAGGGCCGCGTCATCGCCGGCCTGTCCATGGGCGGACACGGCGCGCTCTACCTCTCGGCCCGCCACCCCGAACTCTTCGCCGCCGCCGGCAGCATGAGCGGCGCCCTCGACCTGCGCAGCCTCACCCGCAACGTCTCTGCCGCCGAAAAAGCCAACCGCGAAAAGCTCTGGGCCCCGGTGCTGGGCGCCGAAACCGAACACCCCGAACGCTTCACGGCCAATTCGGTGATGAGTATGCTGGAAAAAATCGGCCAGAACCAGCTGCCAATTATCATCGACTGCGGCGTTGATGACTTCCTCATCGACATCAACCGCGAAGTGCACCGCCGCCTCGTGTACCAGCACATCCCGCACGACTACACCGAGCGCCCCGGCGCCCACACCTGGGACTACTGGCAGAACGCCCTGCCCTACCAGGTGCTGTTCCTCAACGGCGTTTTGAAGGCCAATGGGGTCACGGTAGAACGATAAACTCCCCTCCTTGGAAAGGAGGGGAGTTTTTCGCCCTCCCCGATGGTTTTCCGCCTCGTCCCACCCGCGCCCGCCCTCCGGCCCTTCGTGCAGCACTACCTGCTGGTGCACGTGCGCCATGCCGACCAGGCCGTGAAACCCATGCCCCCGGCCCCGCAACAGTGCCTGTACTTCTACCCGCGCGGGCAGATGCGTACCTTTCACTACGGCCAAGGCCAGGATATTGCCATGCCGGCCAGCATCGTGGTGGGGCCGCAGGTGTCGCGGGTCGATTTGCACTTTGCCCCCGACCACCTCATGGTCTGCGCCGCTTTCTGGCCTGGCGGGCTGCACCGGCTGCTGGGCGTGCCCGTGCGGGAGCTATTTGATTTCTCGGTCGAAAGCCGGGCCCTGCTCGGCCCCGGCATCGGCGAAGTAGAGGCCCGCCTGGCCGAAACCACCGACTACGCCGCCATGCTCGCCATTGTGGAAAGCTACCTGCTGCGCGCCCTGCGCCGCCTGCCCGGCCGCCCCGAGCGGCCGCTCGACCGCCTGCTGCCCACCCTGCTGCCCTCGGGCCGCACCACCGCCCCCCTGGAGCACCTCGCCGCCGATGCCTGCCTGAGCCCCCGCCAGTTCGAGCGCAACTTCGTGGAGCAGGTGGGCCTGGCGCCCAAGCTCTACGCCCGCATCGTGCGCTTCGACCAGGCCTTCCGCCTCAAGGAGCAGCAGCCCGACCTCGACTGGCTGGCCGTGGCCATCCACTGCGGCTACTTCGACTACCGCCACCTAGTGCGCGACTTCAAGGAATTTGCCGGCGTGACGCCCCCGCAGCTGCTGGCCGCCGAGGTAGCCCACACCCAATTAGCCGGCGGCCGCCTCCAGCTGGGCCGCTAGGCTGTACCGCGAAACTCCGTTTCCGCGACGAGCGCAGCGAGTTCCAGGCGTCTGCTAACGCTTGCTACTCGCTGCGCTCGTCGCGGAAACGGAGTTTCGCGCTACTCCCGAAATGTCGTTTTTTTACTACCCCCCGCCCCCCGCGCACCCCCACCTTTGCCGGCGTAACAACCATCCAAAGTTCACGCCATGAAAACCCTCCTCCTCAGCCTCGCCCTGCTGCTGGTCACCGGCCGCACCTTCGCCCAGGCCCCACCCGCCACCACCACCGCCGCCGACGAAACCGCCATTCGCCAGCTGGTGCAGCGCATGGCTGCCAACTGGACCAACCACCACTTCGCCGACATGGAAACCTACACCACCCCCGACGTCAGCTGGGTCAACATCGTGGGCATGTGGTGGCGCGGCCGCCCCGCCGTGCAGCAGGCCCACCAACAGATTTTCGACACGATGTTCAAAGGCGTCCCCTTCACCCTCAACGACGTCAACGTCCGCTTCGTCACCCCCGACGTAGCCGTCGTCAACGCCCACGAGCACGTCGGCGCCTTCTACCCGCCCGACGGCATCAACCGCGGCGCCAACAAAGCCGGCGACACCGACGAGCTCATGACCCTGGTGATGGTGAAACAGCAGGGCCGCTGGCTGCTCACCGCCGGCCAGAACACCGTCATCGACGCCCGCGCCGCCGCCAGCAACCCGATGCAAAAGCCGGCGAAGTAAGCGGCTAAGAACAAAACTCCCCTCCTTTCCAAGGAGGGGATGTTTTGCCGCAGGCAAAACGGGGGTGGTTCGCCCGCTCGCGCCGTCAGGAGCATATCCACGTATGTACCCCCAACCGGCACGAAAGCCCTGCCGAAGGAGCATATCCGCGTATGCCCCCCACCCGGCGCGAACGGCGCGACCGGGCGAACCACCCCCGTTTTGCCTGCGGCAAAACATCCCCTCCTTGGAAAGGAGGGGAGTTTTTTCGTTCTATCATGCCCCACCTCACCGCCGCCGATATCCGCGCCTTCGAGCGCATCTACCGCCTCAACCTCGTCAACGGCCTGCCCGGCTTCAAGCCCGCCACCCTCGTGGGCACCGCCGCTCCTGATGGCCTCACCAACCTAGCCATCTTCAGCTCGACCCTGCACCTGGGCTCCGACCCGGCGGTGCTTGGCATCGTCACGCGCCCGGCCACCGTGCCCCGCCACACCTACCAGAACATCCGGGCCAGCGGCTGCTTCACCCTCAACCATGTGCCCCTGGCCAGGGCCGCCCAGGCCCACTACACCTCCGCCAACTTCCCCGACGGCGTCTCCGAGTTCGACGCCTGCGGCTTCACCCCCGCCTGGCGCGACGACTTCCCCGCCCCCTACGTGGCCGAAAGCCCCCTGAGCATCGGCCTGCGCCTGCGCGAAGAGCTGCCCATCCACAACGGCACCGTGCTGCTCGTCGGCACCGTCGAGCACATCTACCTCCCCGACCAGGCCCTGCGCCCCGATGGGACCCTCGACCTAGCCAGCCTGGGCACGGCCACCGTCTCAGGGCTTGATAGCTACCATGCCGTAGGCCCGCCCGTGCGCTTCGGCTATGCCCGGCCGGGGCAGCAGCCACAAGCGGAGTAGAACAAAACTCCCCTCCTGCTAAGGAGGGGATGTTTCAGCGCAGCTGAAACGGGGGTGGTTAGGCCGTCCGCGCCGGCTGAACTAAAACCGAACAAAGCAGTAACTTAAAACCCTAAAGCCCAAGCGGCGCGACCGGGCCAACCACCCCCGTTCGCGCCTCTTCGGCGCTCACATCCCCTCCTTTCCAAGGAGGGAAGCTTCGTTCTCTCCACATGAAAATCACCCTCTTCTGGCACCGCCGCGACCTGCGTTTCACCGACAACGCTGGCCTCGCCGCCGCCCTGCAGGCTGGCGCCCCCGTCCTCCCCCTCTTCATCTACGACGCCGACATCCTCGCCCCCCTGCCCCCCGACGATGCCCGCCTCACCTTCATCCACCACCACGTCGAGCGCCTCGCCCACGAGGCCCACGAAGCCGGCGGCGGCCTGCTCGCCCGCCACGGCCAGGTGCTGGCCGTCTTTCAGCAGCTGCTCCAGGACTACGACCTCCAGGCCGTGTATACCAACGAGGACTACGAGCCCGCCGCCATTGCCCGCGACACCGCCGTGGCCAAGCTGCTCTACGCCCACGACGTCGAGTTCCACGCTTTCAAAGACCAGGTTATCTTCGCCAAAGACGAAGTGCTGACCAAAAACGGCAAGCCCCCCAAAGTCTTCGGCGCCTACTCCAAAACCTGGCAGGCCCAGGCCACCGACGCCGACTTCCAGGCCCACCCCTCGGCCCGCCTCTTCACCAAGGAGCACCTCGCCCGCCCCCACCGCGCCGACGCTGCCCGGCCCTCTCTGAAAGACCTCGGCTTCGAGCCCCACGAGCAGTACACGCCCCCCGCCCAGCCCCCGCCCGCCGCCGTCGTCAA
This sequence comes from Hymenobacter aranciens, assembly GCF_030580865.1. Taxonomy (GTDB): domain Bacteria; phylum Bacteroidota; class Bacteroidia; order Cytophagales; family Hymenobacteraceae; genus Hymenobacter; species Hymenobacter aranciens. The sequence goes on from NZ_JAUQSY010000024.1 coordinate 49,664, forward strand.
GCACTACCACCAGACCCGCGACTTCCCAGCCCTGGAGCCCGGCAGCACCCGCATGTCGGTGCACCTGCGCTTCGGCACCCTCAGCGTGCGCGAGCTCATGCGCCAGGCCCGCCGCGAAAACAGCAAGCTCCTCAACGAGATGATTTGGCGCGACTTCTTCATGATGCTGCTCTGGCACTTCCCCCACACCGCCACCGAGGCCTACGACCCCAGGATGCGCCACCTGCCCTGGCGCGACGCCCCCGCCGAGTTCCAGGCCTGGTGCGAGGGCCGCACCGGCCAGCCCTTCGTCGATGCCGGCATGCGCCAGCTCAACGCCACCGGCTACCTCCCCAACCGCGCCCGCATCGTGGCCGCCAGCTACCTCTGCAAGCACCTCTTCATCGACTGGCAGCTCGGCGAGCGCTACTTCGCCGAAAAGCTCCTCGACTACGACCTCAGCAACAACGTCGGCAACTGGCAGTGGGTGGCCGGCACCGGCGCCATCGCCGCCCCCTGGTTCCGCATCTTCAACCCCGAAAGCCAGCAAAAACAATACGACCCCACTTTCGCCTACATCAAAAAATGGGTGCCCGAATACGGCACCCCCAAATACGCCAAACCCCTGGTCGACCTGCAATTTGGCCGCGACCGGGCGCTGCAGCTGTTCCGGGAAGGCCGCCAGTAGAACGACAACTCCCCTCCTTGAAAAGGAGGGGATGTGAGCGCCGAAGAGGCGCGAACGGGGGTGGTTCGCCCGGTCGCGCCGGCCGCGCCATCAGAAAAACGTATCTAAAAGTCCGGATGCTTGCGATGCGGCCGTTTTCCCACCCGCCGCTTTGTTTCCGGCTTGGCACCAGCCAGCAGCCATCCGGTACACTCATCGGCCACCCGCATGGGACTCGCCCACATCACGGGGCGTATCTGGCTGATGCTCGCCGAAGCGTGGTAGAAATGTGCGTAGGCCTTCTCATCCTTGGAAATCACTACGTGGTCGGCGGCTAACGCCGCTTCCAGCAGATGGCAATCTTTGAGCATGATGGCCAGCACTTCCGGTGTCACCGGCAGCTTGCGTAGGGCTCCGTCGAGCCCCGTCCGGGGCTCTTCTACTGTGTGCACTACGCGGCGGCGCGATTCCATTTGCACCAGCCAATCGAGCGAATACTCCGAGGCATGGTTGTCCCATTCTTCTTCCAGCAGGGGCGTCTGCACCACAAAATGCCGCACCTGCCGAATGGCTTCCAAGGCTTCCCGACATGCCACAGCTTTGGCATCGCCGCTTCTTGCGGAGGCCGACTGCAGCACATCGGCATCAATAACCAACTGCCGGGGGCGGGGGGTAGCGGCTCTCATCAGGCTGTTGCTTTGCCAGCCTGCCGCTGCGCCCGCCGCTGACCAATAGCGTCCAGATAGCGACGCTTGGCTTCCAGCTCTACGTCTCCGAAATCCTCCGGCCAGTCGCCATAGGCCCCGTTTTCGTCGGGTTGCTCGAAGCGCACCGTGGTGGCCCCCTTGGCATCCCGCGAAAACCAGTGCAGGCCCACATCTTCCGGCTTCATCTCACCCTCGGCCACCATCGTCTGCACCGTCAGCAGCAACAGGCTGCTGTGCGTTTCCACTATCACCCGCACGCCCCGGTTGGCCGCCTCGGCCAGCAGCTCGGCCATCACCACCTGCGCCCGGGGGTGCAGGTGCAGCTCCGGCTGCTCCACGTACACCAGCTGCCCCTCCTGCGCCGCAATCAGCGCTACCACGATGGGCAACACCTGCGACACCCCGATGCCCACGTCGGCAATGTTCACCATGTCGGCCTTGCGGGGCTTGCCCCTGCTGCCGGCCGGCAGCCGGCTCACGCTTAGCTCTACGTCGTTGGCGTTTTTCACCTTGGCTGTGATACTATCGGTGAGGCCGAGGCGATAGAGGTAATCATTGAGTTTATACAGCTCTTTAGTATTCTCCTGCTGCTGCCATTGGACAATAATTCCAGCAACATATAAGTCAAATGTGCCTTTTACACTATCTTGAAACAAAGTGGGCAAATAAGTTCTCTCAGCCTTATTACGCAGACCAGGAATGTGCAAAAGAGTTGATAGAACTTTGTCGATTTGGATTGTAGTTTTAAAAACAACTACAAGATTACCCTCTTTATCACTTACGGAATTAACTAAGAACCCATTTCGCATCTGAACATGCCCAAAATTATTTTTTAATGAATACTGTTTCTGCCTCTTCGGGTCAAGTTGAGAGTGCATAGAGTCCCAAGTTGAATCTGGTGTTATGAGAGTCTTTCTTGGGCCATCAGGCCAACCCATAGATTGGGATTGCTGATAAGAGACTAAAAAATTGGCGCCGTCTACATGATAAGCAAGTTCAAAACTTCTTTTAACAGATGTTTCTCCTCGGTTATAGCTTCCTGTTATGCCTATCAAAAGCTGTTTAGCTTTACTTTTTCCGATTGCTGCCATCAAATCCCCCGCCGTATCCGCCTGAACATGCGCTCCATTCAATACCAGCGCCCCCGCCGGATTATAATTAGCCTCCATCGTCTGCTTAATCAGCAGCAGCGGCTGCATGATACTCGATTTCCCCGAGCTATTCGTGCCCGCCAGCAGCGTCAGCGGGCGCACGTGCAGCGTGGCATCCACCAACGATTTATACCCCTGCACCCGAATTTCTTCGATGAGCATGTAGGGCGGGCGGGCCGGCGCGGCCGGCGGCGTAGGGGGGGCAGAAGCGCGTTTGGGAGCCATAGGGCGCAAAGTACGGGGCGGGAGGCCAGAAGTGGCCGGCGCCCCGCGCCCGGCAGCACCCGAGAACGGGTTTGGTTGAATTAATAATTCTTCGTAACTAGCGCCGCGCTTAGTTGCTTACGGTCGAAATGCGCGGTCGGGGCGACGACCAAGCATCCCCACCTAGTCGGGATGCCCGGTCGAGGCGACGAGTACCCACCCCAACCCGGTCGGGATGCTTAGTCGAGGCGACGAGTGACCATCCCGACTAGGTGGGGATGCCTGGTCGGGGCGACGAGTGAGCATCCCGACCCGGTCGGGATGCCTGGTCGAGGCGACGAGGGACCACCCCGACCCGGTCGGGACCATTGATGAGTACTGACAGTCCTTTTTTTCACCCTTTACCCCTTTTCAACCATGATTGAACCCTTTCTCACCAACCCGTTTCGCAACTCCGTGCTCGGCGCGAAACGCTTTCTAAAGTACTCCGACGTGCACGTGGAGCGGCTGCGGGCGGCGCTGCCGGGCCTGCCCGATTTATTCAAGGCGCGGGTGGCGGCCACCGACGAAGCCATTGCCGACTACCGGCTGGCGGTGCAGGGTGGGGCCCAGCAGGGCGCCAAGCGCAAGGGTGAGACGCTGGACAATGACGCGGCTATCAAGAAGTTTCAGCGCTACGTGGGGCAGCAGGCCAAGATTATTGCCGCCCTCTACACGGATTTGGATAAGAATATCAAAGGCGAAAAGACCAAGCAGTACCTGCAGTTTTTCCCGAACAGCGTGACGGACGTTACGGAGGCCAACAAGGCCGATATTGACACCGAGGCCAGCGTGTTTCTAAAGGCGGCCGAGGACCTGAAGGACGACGTGGGTGCGGCCATGGGCACGAAGGCCAAGCAATTGTGGAAAAACGTGACGGATTCGCGCAAGACGCAGCTGGAGACGATGGGCGGCGAAGAGGACACCCAGGACCTGCGCGGCGCCGCCCGCCTGGCGCTGGCCGATGCCCTGTTTCTGAATTTGCTGGCGCTGCTGATGCACTACTTCCTGACGCCGGAGCGGGCGGGCGACTACTTTCCGGAGGCTATTCTGAAGGAGTACACGGGGCCGAAGGCGGCCGATGAGAAGCCGGCGCCCTCGCCCGCCGGCTAGGTCCGGCTCCCTTCCTTACCCAGGCCCCGCCGACAGTATCGGCGGGGCTTTTTGGTGCTGGCCCACCGTCAGGCTGATGGCGGATTATTGCTTATCGCTACTTTTGCCGGGCTGCCAACCGGGGCCACCTTTTCGCCAATGACTTATTGCTTCCTTTCCCATTCCTGGCGGCCGGCCCTGGCCGTACTGCTGCTGGGCGCCACACTGCGGCCGGCGGCGGCGCAGGCACCGCAGCTGCGCCGGGCGTTGGTGCAGCCCGCGCCGCATAGCGCGCTGCTCCCGGGCCAGCTGCTGACCCTGCCCTACACGCAGGGCCTCAATGCCAGCACCGTGGGCGGGGTGCAGCTGCAAAGCAGCCACGCCGGCCCCGGCATTGCCCTCGCGGCCGGCAGCACCGATTCGGTACTGACGGTGCTGCCCACGCAACCCTTCCGGGCCGGCGAAACTATCACCCTGACGGTACCGGGCACGGTGCAGGGCAGCGCCGGCGCGGCCGCCCTGCCCTACTGCCTGCAATACACGGCGGCCACGCTGGGTGGCAACGCCAGCTTCACCCGGCAGCTGCTGCGGGTATCGGTGTGGAATACCATCGGCGTGCTGCGGGCCGAGCCCTGCGACCTTAACAACGACCAGCTCCAGGACCTGGTCGTGTCGACCGACGACAGCGTCAACACCTGGCTGGCGCAGGCCGGTGGCGGCTACCGGCACTTTACCGGGCTGCTCACCTCGTCGTGGAGAGCCACGGCCGTGCGCGCTACCGACCTCAACCACGACGGCAATGCCGATGTGGTGTTTCGGCGGGGGGCCGACGGCCTGTATGCCCTGCTGGGCAGCGGCACGGGCGGCTTCACGGCGCAGTCGACGCTGATGTACTACGCCGCCGGCGGCCCGAGCGACTACGTGCTGGAAGTGGCCGACCTGAACTTCGACGGCCGCCCCGACCTGCTCACCGGTAATAGCATGACCCACCAGCTGGCCGTGTACCACGGCGCGGCCAGCGGCCTCTACCCGGTGGGCGCGGTGCTGACGGTGGGCTGGGGCGGCCACGCCCGCCTCACCCAGGGCACGCTGGGCGACTTCAACGAGGACGGTTTGCTGGACGTGGTGACCACCGATGTGGCCCAGGCGCCGGGCTACGCCGTGGCCACGGTGTCGCTGCGCACGCCCGCCGGGGGCTTCACGCCGGTGTTTGGCAACCTCTATCCCGCCGGCTTCTCGGTGGGCCCCTGGTACCCCCGCGAATTGCAGACGGCCGACGTGAACCACGATGGCCACCTTGACCTGCTGACGACTACATTCAGCGGCACGCTGGCCGTGCTGCTGGGCGATGGCACCGGGCAACTGGCCCACGCACCGGGCTCGCCCTTCACGTTTGGCAGCGGCGAGGGCACGGCCATTGCCGTGGGCGACCTCAACGCCGACAACCACCCCGATGCGGTGGTGGGCACGGCCGACCCTCGCGGCACCTACCAGCTCCAGGTGCTGCTGGGCGAAGGCAACGGCCAGTTTACCCCCGGCGCCCCGCTGCCTCTGCCCGGCCGCCCCGAGCACATCAGCCTGAGCGACCTCGACAACGACGGCGACCTCGATATTGTGGCGCCCCTGATGCAGACGCAGTACGTGGCTCTGTTGCTGAACCAGGCCAGCCTGCCGCCACGCCTGCTCTCGGCCATGCCGGGCAGTGCGGCGCCGGGCAGCCTGGTAGAAGTGTCGGGTACCAACCTGTCGGGCACCACCGCCGTAGCCTTTAATGGCGTGCCCGCCCAGCAGTTCAGCACCAACGCCCTCGGCACGGCCCTGCGCGTGACCGTGCCGGCCGGTGCTACCAGCGGCCTCATCAGCGTGGCCACCCGCGTCGGCCGCGACACGCTGCGCACCGCCTTCACGGTGCTGGCTACTCCCGCGGCCACGGCCGGCGCGCGCGCGCCGGCTTTGTTTACGCTCGCGCCCAACCCGGCCCACCACCTGGTGCGCCTGCACCTGGCGGCCAGGGCCGCCGCCCTGCCCCCGGCGCAGCTGCTCGATGCCACGGGCCGCCTCGTGCGCACGCTGCCGCTGGCCCCCGGCCAGCCCACGGCCGACCTGGAGCTGGCCGGGCTGCCGGCCGGGCTTTACCTGGTGCGGGTAGGCAGCCAGGCCCGGCGGCTGCTGGTGGAATAGTCGGCTGGAGGATAGATAGGTGAAATCCCCGCTGGTGTCCCCAGCGGGGATTTTTGCGTTGCTGAAGGCTGGCTCAGGCCAACCTTTCCCCACCCGCCCGGTTCTCCCCCGCATATGGAATACCGCCAACTCGGAGCCTCTGGCCTCCAAATCCCCGTCCTCAGCTTCGGCACCGCCACCTTCGGGGGCGGCAACGAATTCTTCAAAGCCTGGGGCAGCACCGACGTCACCGAAGCCCGCCGCCTCCTCGACATCTGCCTCGAAGCCGGCGTCAACCTCTTCGACACCGCCAACGTGTACTCGCAGGGCGCCGCCGAAGAAATCCTCGGCCAGGCCCTCGAAGGCCGCCGCCAGCACGCCCTCATCTCCACCAAGGCCACCTTCCCCATGGGCGACGGCCCCAACGACTTCGGCTCCTCGCGCCAGCACTTACTGCAAGCCTGCGACGACAGCCTGCGCCGCCTCGGCACCGACCACATCGACATCTACTACCTCCACGGCTTCGATGCCCGCACCCCCGTGCAGGAGACATTGCGTGCCCTGGATGACCTCGTTACCAGTGGCAAAGTGCGCTACATTGCCTGCTCCAACTTCTCCGGCTGGCACCTCATGAAGTCCCTCAGCGTGGCCGAGCGCCACGGTTGGGCCCGCTACATCGGCCACCAGGTGTACTACTCCCTCATCAACCGCGAATACGAGTGGGAGCTCATGCCCCTGGCCCAGGACCAGGGCGTCGGCGCCCTCGTGTGGAGCCCGCTGGCGGGGGGCCGGCTTGGCGGCCGCTACCGCCGCAGCCAGCCCGCCCCCGCCGACAGCCGCCTCCAGCAGGGTGGCGGCCAGGGCCCCGACGTGACGGACGAGTTCCTCTACAACATCGTGGATGTGCTCGACGAGCTGGCCGAAGAAACCGGTAAAACCGTGCCCCAGGTGGCCCTCAACTGGCTGCTCCAGCGCCCCACCGTCGCCAACCTCGTGCTCGGCGCCCGCAATGAGGAGCAGCTCCGCCAGAACCTCGGCGCCGTGGGCTGGAACCTCACCCCCGCGCAAGTGGCCCGCCTCGACGCCGCCAGCGATACTCCGCCGGTGTACCCTTACTGGCACCAGCGCCGGTTTCCGATGCTGAAGGCTTCGGTGCTATAAGGCTTAATCCCCCTCTTGCAGAGTTGCCCGCCGCAAGCCACCCTGTCGCAACCCCTCTCTTCCCGGGCCGGAGGAGAGGTGTTGCGTTGCCCCCAAGCCCGGCCCAAACAAGCGCCCCGCCGCTGCGTTAAGCAAGCGCCGGCCTTTCCCCCGGCTGCTCCCATGCCTTCCTCCCCCCAATCCTTCGACCAAGCCCCCTTCCACAATTCCTTCGTGGACGAGCTGCCCGGCGAAATAGCCCCCAACCGGCAGTCGCGCCAGGTGCCCGGCGTGCTCTACTCGCAGGTAGCCCCCACCCCCGTGGCCGCCCCGCAGCTGCTGGCCTGGTCCGACGACCTCGCCGCCCGGCTGGGTCTGGCCCGCCCCCCGGCGCGCGGCCCGGCCGTCGATGCCCTGGCCGGCAACCTCGTCACCGGCAGCATGAAGCCCTTCGCCGCCCGCTACGGCGGGCACCA
>NZ_JAUQSY010000025.1 GCF_030580865.1 Hymenobacter aranciens
ATATCTGGCGGGCCGAAACGAGAGAATAAGAGAGAGGTCTAGCGTAGGGCAACAGCAAGGGCAAAACCAGGGGCAAAACCAGGGGCAAAACCAGGGGCAAAACCAGGGGCCGCTACCTTCATAACTATTTTGTAGACATGTTGTTTTATAGTGCCTCCTTTCAGTCACCGATTACCCATTTCTGATTACCCGTGAATGCCGCAAAAAGGTGGCTGAAAAAGGCAGTAACGCAATGGGTTACTCGGTACACCTGGAAACAGCAATGAATGGAGCTATTTCGGCCTCCTATTGGGGTGTAATTCGGCGTTCATTTGTCAGCGCCTGCGGAGTCGACCTCCTGAGCGCGTTGCGAAAGCTGTTACGAGTCAAAAAAGCAAGCAGTACCAGAGGTGGACGACCGCGCTTTTTTTGCTATACTGCTGCGATAATGGATGAAATGAGAGCTGACTGGCCATGCAGACCCTTTTTCCACTATTTACCCAAGTAGATAGCCTAAGCACGTCACCCATTAGTTGAAAACGGACTAGTTGCTCCGGTATTCTGCATGCACTTATGCGGACTTATGCGGACTTGCGTGGGCTTATGCGTATTTATGCGGACATTGCAAGTTGTAAAGAAGACTAGTCACTCCGCTACTGGCTGCTTGCAATGAAAAAAGTCATCTCCCACCAGATTTTACGCGCGGCCCTCGATGTGTTCACCACGGAGGGCTTCGCTGGCACCACCGCCCAGATTGCCCACGCTGCCGGCGTAGGAACGGGAACCTTGTTCCGGTATTTTCCCACCAAAGCGGGGCTCACCGCGGCGCTCTTTCAGGAAGTGGAGCAGGGCCTGGAAAATAGACTGGTCCCTGGCCTACCCCACTCTACCCCGCCGGCGTGGCTCACGCATGCCTCCCAGGGCCGGCTCTGGCAATATTGGATGCAAGCAGCCCAGCAAGCGCTGACTTACCCGGCCGCATTCCAGTACTGGGTGCTCTATCGCGCAGACCCGCGGGGGGCGGTGGTGCGCACGCACGCGGCAAACCGCGTAGGCTGGCTGGCCCGGGTGGCCCATGCGCTCACGGAATATCAGGACTGGGGGCAGCCGGACCCCGCGCGGCAGGCTTTGGCCGTGGCCCAGTTTGCCGGGCAGTGGGAAGCCACGCTGCACTACTTACTCACCCGGCCCCCCCTGCCCACCGCTGAACCGGCTCCGGCGGTGCTGGAGCGGGCCTTTCGGAGTTGGTGGCGGGGGCTGGACCTGTAGGATAGAATAGGAAGAGAATAGTGCCAGCATCCCATAGGCTAGCCTCAGCCTTTTCACCCCTTTTTTGTAGTCGCGTGACCCCTTTTTTGTAGTCGTGTAGCACTTGAGTGTAGATATAAAACTCGCATTTCCAACACACTGAAGTCCTTTATCAGTGAATGCGACTACAAAAAAGGGGTCGCGCCCCTCCGAATAAACTGCTGAAATGTAGGACAAACTTCCCCACGACAGCATATTAGCTTGCATTTGTTCTTGTCCAAAATTTTTTCAAAAAAACTGCTTATAAACTAGCTGTTTATTTTCTTTAAAAGCTTTTAGTTAGTTTACTGGTCGCGTAACACTTTGACTTTTAATTCCCCCAGAGCACACGCGACTACAAAAAAGGGGTCACGCGACTACAAAAAAGGGGTCACGCGACTACAAAAAAGGGGTCACGCGACTACAAAAAAGGGGTGAAAAGACTGAAATACGACTACAAAAAAGGGGTCACGCGACTACTTTGTGAAAAAAATGTAGTCGCGAGAGGGCGTAGGTCGTATTTTTGATAGAATTCTACCTTTACTCTCATGGAAGTTCACCCCGCTCTGACTCCGCAACCTTTGGTTGTTCAGCATAATGCGCTAGTCAATGCACGCTTTGACTTGACTACCAATGAAGCCCGTTTGTTCATGGCTTTGCTGTCCCGGGTACAGCGCCATGACACTGCTTTTAGCAAGTGCCAGGTTACGGTGCGAGAGGTGATGGGCGGTACGGCCAGCAAAAACAGTTACGAGCAAATGCGGCGTATGCTCAAGGATTTTGGCGGGCGCACTTTAGTCGTTGAACAGCTAGGACAGGATGGTAAATTGCAGAAGCAACCAAGCTTTACAGTTTTACCACTATTAGCTTATGCTACCTATGTCAAAGGTGAGGGATTAATCGAAGCCCAATTCAACGACTTACTTCTCCCCTACCTGCTGCAGCTACGCGACAACTTCACCAAGGCTCAGCTGACGGAACTGTTAAAGCTTAAAAGCGCCAACTCGTACCGTATTTACTGGCTATTACGCGAATACGCTAGCTTTGGCAAGCGAATCATCAGATTAAGTGAGTTAAAAGCTATTTTAGGATTGGAGCAGGAATACGACCGCTTTAATAACTTTCGGGCTCGGGTCTTGGAGCGTGCCAAAGCGGAGCTGGCGGAGACAGACTTGCCATTCACATACGAGGCAATCAAAGAAGGGCGCGAAGTCGTCGAAATCAAATTTCTTTTTCCTCCTGCTTCTAATCAGGCTATAGCTACTGAGGTATCGGTGCCAGCCTGGCAGTCTGCCCTGCTCTCCATCGGTGTTTCGGTGAAAAGCTTAGCAGCCGTAGAGGCTCGGCTGCAAGCAGGCGAATACGACGAGGGATACGTGCAGTTTGTGCTTGATGCCGTGCGAAAGCAAGTGAAAGCCGGGAAAATTAAAAAGGAGGGTGGCGCCGTTTTTAAAGCCTTGGTGGATGGCTATCTCCTCGACGACTACCGCAAAGCGCAGCAGACACCTGCTTCGGCTATCGTAAAAGCTAGCCCTGTACTCAGCGCTAAGCGGAAAAGACTCCTTAGTGCTCTGGAAGACGCTTATACTAGTCAGAGATTCATTAAAACGGCGGTCATCTACACGGACGAAACCCGGCCAGTGGCTATTGCTGATGTGCAGGCTACCATTGATGAGTTGCAGCGGCAGTTGCAGGCATTGGAGAACTGACCGTACTCAGTTAGTGCAGTGAGCAACGTTCTTATGTGTAACACGAGTAATACCGGTAACACTATTCACGCTTGGTAGCAGGCTCTGCGTTGAATTTGTGAGTGCTTCACCAGCGCTATAGAGTTGCTCTATCGCGCCACTGTCGGGTACAAAGCCAAAGGGCGGTCCGCGTTGAAGATGGCGCCTTCCTTAGTTATGGAGGAAAATTTAGTCACAATGGCGGTTCGTGGCAGTAGTGCTAGTAATACATTATTACTGGTGTTACTAATGTTATGCGATAACATTTACTCGCTGGTACGATAGACTACTATGTGCGAACCGTAATGCTACAAAGACTGGCCATTACACAGTGCAGGCCCAAGCCAACACGCAACTAGATTTGGTTTACTCAATGAAGGTTGCGTGGTAAGGGCCAGCAGAAGTAATAAATGTCCAGCTTTCTCACCAATAGAAAGTAACACTAGTAACATCAGTAATAATGGTAATAATTATAAGTGCTGTAATACAAGTAACACTGATGTGGTGTAGCTTTGCAGTATGGGTAAGATTATCGCTTTTACAAACCAAAAGGGGGGAGTTGGCAAGACCACTTCTGTTGCTAATATTGGAGCCGGGCTAGCACGGGCCGGACACCGGGTATTACTGCTTGACCTAGACCCGCAGGCTAATCTGACGAAAGGCTTAGGAGTGATGGACGCCGAGCAGAACGTGTATGGTGCCTTACTAGGGGAGTACGCATTACGCGCCTACACCCTGCGCGATAACTTGGCTCTGGTTGCTGGCTCACCGGCTCTTTCCGGTTTTGAAAAAGTAAAGGGCAACGACCTAGACCGTGAGTTTTTGCTCAAAGACTTGCTGGCACCCGTCCGGGAGCGGTTTGATTATGTACTGCTCGACTGTCCACCAGCATTAGGTTTGATTACCCTGAATGCTTATGCCTGCGCCGACATGCTGTTCATCCCCCTAGAGGCCCAACTGTATGCGGCCGATGGGCTGGAGAAGGTGCTTGACTTAGTAACCCGAGTGCAGCGTCGGGTCAACCCCGCCCTCACTATCGGAGGCATTTTCTTCACACGCTTTGATGGACGTAAAGTGCTACGACGGGAAACAGCAGAACAACTGCGGGCGCAGTATCCTGGGCTTATCTTACAGCAGGCAGTACGCGAGAGCATTGCGTTGAGCGAGGCTCCGCATTTAGGGCAAGACATTTTTGCCTACGCTCCCGGTAGCGCCGGTGCGGCTGATTACCAGACTCTACTGGAAGAAATACTCACTCGTTAAAAGTATCGTTAGCTATTCAAGCGTTCCGCGACATTCGTTATGGCCAAAACTTTCAAAAACGTAACTCGCCCAGCCGATGCGGCTGAAATAAGCAAACCTATTTCTGAACGGGATTTTTTTGATTTAACCACCGAGCCTATACGAAAGCAGAACCTTGAAGACAAAGAGGATTCGGTAAACACAAGCAATACCCACAACACGGATAATAGTGATAACACCAGTAACACTGGTACGATCACACCTTCTGTGGAAGAATCTGCTGGAGTACGGCAAACTTTCGTGCTGAGTCGTGGGCACTTGGAGCAACTACGCGACTACGTTCATGCCCGCCGAACGCAGGGCGACGTGTACTACTCGCAGAAACAAGCATTGCAAGAGGCACTAGAGTTGCTGTTCGCTACTGCGGCGCCCGCGCCGCCGCGGCCGGCCCAGGCCCGAGCCCGGGAGCAGGAACATCGGGACCGTATTCAGCAAGGACACCGGGGTAAACGCTGACCTGACGCTCGAGGCAGACCGAAGAGGTTCAGTCGTAGCGCCATCTTGCTTTGCAAATTATCTCATCAGCAATGGCAAGCAGAACTGTTTCAATCTATCCCTTTGAGCCATTCTACAATAGCGGGGATTTATCATGCACCGCGAAACCCCATTTTTGTAGTCGTATGGCGTGAAGCCGAGTTGTTGACTCTACCAACCGCACCAATCCTAGTCAGGGTAGAGATGACTTAATTTGCAAGGTAATTCATTGTTTATCAAAATTTTGCATATGGTTGGCATTACTGTTTGACGCTTTCAGATTTTTCAGATACTGATAGCGAATAAAAAATGACTGCTGCATAAAGTAGATTTTTACTTCGAAGGTGTTGCAATTCCCTGAAGTAATTACTGATAATCATTGATTTGTCGTACGCAAGTTTGCCGGGTATCATCCTGCTTGCTACTATAAGACTACAAATTTGGGGTCATCTACTCACGAGGGGAAGCAAGAGGATAGTTATGCGGGGGGGGGGGGGGAGAACGAATGCTATTTATCTCAAGCGGTTGTATAACGCTAGTATTTGCTGCCACTTTCCTTACCTAGGCAAGGAAAGCTTCTCTGTAAGAACTGTTTCACAACTACTTGAACGAACGGAGTAGTATAAAACGAGAGTATAAAAACAGAGGAGAAATTAATAGTAAATAAAAGTATATAATTTCTTAATTTTATACTTTTATTTACTAAATCATGGAGCTAGTATTATGTGCTGCTTATAAGTGATGTGTAGCGTATTGCCACTTATATTTGAAGCTGGTACAACAGTTTCATCCAGCGCTTATGTCTACGACTAGCCGCGTTAGCGGTGTGCAGCTTACGCTTCCCACCGATTTCATTCTAGAAGAGGCTACTGCCTCATCAGCAACGGTACGCCGCTCCCGGCCTGGGCGTGCGTTTGGTCCGGTCCCTATGCCTATGCCAGCGGCTTCCACTGTTCCCGATGCGATGGCGGAAGCATTTGCCCGGCAGGAAATGATTCTGGTAGACCATGTGGCTATCACTTCTCCGCTACCTACTGCCGCCCGGCGCGGGGTAGGGGAGGGGACGCCGACGTTAGAGGTAGTAGTCCCCCTGGCTGAGCAGGAGGATGCGGCCATCCTATTGGAACAGGATGGCTTTTATTCCTGGCATTTCGAGCCGAATCCGGCCGTCGCTTCGCGGCCTGGTCGCCAGCGGGGAGCTTCACCTACGCGTCAGGTGCAGTTGCGCATTCCGCTGAGTGCCGCCTTGCCGGAGGCAGCGCCTGACCAACCCACACGCCGCGGGGTTGTGGGAGACTTCCTGCGCGGCAAAATCAAGGCCTTCATCTACCGCTTTGCGGCCCGCGTCGTGGTGGGCCAGGCCGTCACGTTTCTGGAGCGCAATGTGCGGCGTGGACTGGTGCACATTGCCAGCCTGAACCCGGCGAACTGGACACTGGTGGCCAATCCTGCCGGATTGCCGCTCCCAACTGGGCGACCGGCCCGGATTCTGCTACTTGTACACGGCACGTTTAGCAGTACGGTAGGGGCCTATACGGCGCTAACGGCTACCCCCTGGGGGCAGACCTTTCTGACGGCCGCCCTGAATGACTACGACCTCGTGCTGGGATTTGACCATCCTACCCTTAGTGTGGACCCACTGGAAAATGCCAGTGACCTACTTGCCGCCCTGCAGACTATTACGTGGCCCGCTCCCCCGCGGGTAGACGTGGTTGCCCACAGCCGTGGGGGATTGGTGTTTCGCTGCCTGGTAGAGCACCTGCTGCCGCTGACCAGCTTTACCTGGCAGCTGGGCCGGGTGGTATTTGTGGGAGTGACCAACGCAGGAACCCTGCTGGCCGCCCCAGCGAACTGGCAGGCCCTGGTGGACCTGTACACGAACCTGACCGCCGCCACCTGTCAGCTGCTGCGTTTAATGCCCCAGGCCACGGCCGTAAGTCTCGTGCTGGAAGAGTTGGTGCGCAGCCTGGGCGCCTTCGTGAAGTACTGTGCCACGACTGCCGTCACCGACCGCCTGGCCCCCGGGCTGGCGGCTATGGAGCCAGGAGGAGAGTTCATCACGCGCCTCAACGAGGAACAGCCCCGCCAGCCCACCATTGCGCAGACCGATTACTGCGCCATCACCTCCGATTTTCAGCCCCAGGTGCGCGGCGGCGTGCACGAGCCGCGGGAACTACCCGCTCGCCTGCTCCAGTGGCTGGGCAGCAGTTTTATGGGAGCCCTGATGCAGGAGGCCAATGACCTGGTGGTCCACACTGCCTCCATGACACAGTTGGACGCCAGCGTTGGCACGTATTTCAAGGATGTACTGGCCTTCGGCACCAACCCGCAGGTGTATCACACCAATTATTTCGTGCGCCCGGAGGTGACGAATGCCCTGACGCGCTGGCTGCGCCTGCGTGCTCCCCAGCCCCCACTTACTCCGACTGAGAAGCGTCAACGGAAACCTGCTCCCAAGTCCACTCCCGGGCCGGGCCGCGCCGTCGAGGCTGACCTGCCCGCCTCCGTAGATGTGGATGTTTGTTTGCTGCCCGCCACGCTGCTCGTGCGCGAAGCCCTGCAGCTGGTCCAGACGCAACATCCCAGTTACGTTATCGTGCAGCAATCGATGGACGAGGGCCACCGCGAATTTGCCTTTGCCACTGAGCACTTACTGGCGCTTCCCAAAACGGCAGCGGGTCGTTCGCTGGCCGACGCCCTACACCTGGCACGCACGACCCCTTCACCGGTGCTGACCCCGGGTACTGTTCCCGATACCTTACAGCCCCTGCTGGTTCCGCAGGAGCAAGGCCGACGGCACACTACCGGCCCTGCTCCTGAAGAGCTGCCTATCATTGCGCAGCAGGGCCGCTCAACGGGAGTAGTACCGCCGCTGGCATCAGGGGCCGACGGGCCAGCTTTGGCAGCCCTGGCCCGTAAAGTAGCGTCGCCCCGTCAGGGTGCCGACGAGGTGCTGCGCCGCCGCTTGCTGCCGTCGTTTCTGGCGGAAGAAGCGGGGCAATCCTCTCGGGTGGCCCGCCAGCAGCGGCTGGGTTTCTTCGTGGGGGCCGACCAGGTCGTGGCGGGTGCTGGCAGCGAAGCGCCCGCTACGCCCCGTCCCCGTCCCACCCGGGCTGCCCGCCGCCCCACGCCGATGCCTGCGCCGTGTCATTTCCGCGCCGAGATGGAGCAACAGGTACTGGTCGGCCGACCGGCCGTACTAGAGGTGCTCGTCGCGCGCGAGGCCCTGGCGTCGGTTGGCCACAACGGCGCCGACGCTGCCCAGCTGGACGTGCCAGCCGGCGCCCCGCTCACCGTGCAGATACTTCCCAAGGTGAATTTTGAGTGGGTCGAGCCGGTCGACCAGTACACCCGCACCGTGGAAGCGCCCACACCCGGCGCGCCGCAGTCCCTGTACTTCACCCTGCGGGCGACCCACACGGGCGAAGGAGAGGTTTGGGTGGTCGTGCGCCAGAATCAGGTTCCCCTGCTCACGCTGCACCTGCGGCCGGAAGTAGTTACGGCGCGCAGTACTGCCGCGGGCCGGCGCACCCAGGCCGAAGCCCCCGTTACGCCCGCCGCAGCCCCCACCCCGGCGCTGCACCAACTCGTTATCACTGAGCGCCGCAATGGCAGCCAGCTCAGCTATCACTTCCAGCTGCAGCTGCCCGACCTGGGCGTACTGCAGTGGGGCGAAACCCAACCCTTCGCCGGAGACCGGCAGGCGTACGTGGCCCAGCTCTACCAGGAGATTGAGCAGCGCTGGGTGAGCAGCCACGCCGACGCAACCAATTTTGCCGCCGAATTGCAGGCCCTGGGGGGAGTTCTTTTTAACGAGCTACTACCAGCCGACCTGCAACGAGTACTTTGGCAGCACCGGGCGGCTATCCGCAGTATTCTGGTGATTGCCGAGGAACCGTTCATTCCCTGGGAGCTGGTTTGCCTGCACGAGCCGGGCCGCAGCCTGACAGCGCAGGCACGCTTCTTCGGCGAGCTGGGGCTGGTGCGCTGGCTGCACGCCGCCGGCTGGCCCCGCCAGCAGCTGCGGCTGCGCAAGGGCAAGCGCTACTACGTGGTGCCGCACTACCCGCACCCGGATTACGTGCTGCCCGGAGCCGAAGACGAAGAAGAGTTCTTGCGCAATTTCCTGCACGCAAAAGCAGTGTCGCCCACGGCCCAGAGCGTACGCACGCTCTTGCAGCAGGGCGGCGGCATCGACCTGCTGCATTTTGCCTGCCACGGCGAGGCCAATGCCGCGAACATTGCCAACGCGCAACTACTGCTGGAAGGGCGCCTGGAGAATGGTGCGTATTTGCCGGAGTACCTGGGTAGCACCATTGTGGCACAGTTTACTGATTTTGGCTCCGATACGCCGCTTGTCGTGCTGAATGCTTGCCAGGCGGGGCGGCTGGGGTATCAGCTCACGGGCGTGGGTGGGTTTGCCCAGGCCTTTCTTTCGCGTGGGGCAGGCGCATTCCTAGGCTCGCTGTGGGCTATCGGGGATGCCTCGGCCGGCGCGTTTAGCCAAGCACTCTACGAGGCACTATTAGCTGGCCAGCCGCTCGCTGAAGCCGTAACCACCGCCCGACAGCGTGCCCGCGAGGATGGCGACCCCACCTGGCTTTCCTACGTGGTATATGGGCACCCCTACGCCACGGTTGCGACGACCTGAATGGTATGACTGACGCACACTTCACACCGGTGGCAGATTCGGCACGACCAAGTCCAGGTCGCGCACGAGCAAGGTCAGGAACCGGGCATCGAACCCCGGGGCTCGGAGCAGTTGCTGGCGGAAGCGGGCCTGGGCCAGGGCGCGGCGCAGTGATGCCCGTAAGGGGGTAAAGACGTTTATCAGCAGACAGTAGAAGGCCGTATGCAGGTCGGTAGCGTCAAACACCAGTTCCAGGATGGGCGTTTGCTGCAGCAGTGCCCGAGCCACCCACACGTACTTGGGCAGGGCGGTGGTCAGCAGGCGCTCCAGCGGCGCTTCGGTGACGGGGCGTGTCCGCCGCAGCTCGTCCTTGTAGTCGTTGCTCAGGGCCAGATACACGTCCCACACCACATCTTCTGCAGCGGGCACTGTATCAGGCGAGAGCAGCTGCTGAAACAGCGCTACCTGCCGGTAGACTTGCTCATACGTAATGCGAACCTGAGCCGTAATGGGCACAAACATGCTGTAGAGCGAAGCTCGCCGATGAGTCTTCCAGCGCTTAGCAGTGGCCCAATTAGCATCGGCCGGCCAGGGCGTCACCAGCGTGCCGTCGTTGGCAAAGGAATAACGGGCGTAGGGACCCATCTGGTCGTCGTGGGCGTAGAGCCGGTCAATCGCGTGCGCGACGAGCGAAAACTCCGGGGAGGCAGGTACCGGGGTGGCCGCCAGGCGGTAGCCCGTGACCGTCACGAGGTGCCCCTGTTGCGGGTCTTCATCGAGCAGGACGAACAGCAGGATGGGTAGTCCCAGCCGCAGGTAGGCGTATAGAAAGCCCTGTGCCCCGCGCAGTTGCTCCCGCAGCTGTTCTTCTACACTGCGTTCCTCGTCGGGCCACTCTTCCCAGCGCTGGCGATACGTGCGCAGCTCCGTGACTAGGCCCACGGCCTGGATAGCCTCGCCGATTTGCGTCTGGTCGAGCCCGGCGCTGGGAAAGTTACGGCCGTGGCGGTTGAACAGGGTTCGGGCGGCGGCCGTAATTTGATAGGGCGAGGGTAGGGGAGTCTGGAACAGGCCCGCCGTTCGGTGGAACGCCATCCACAGGGCCGTGGTGGCACAGGCGCTGACGTTGCTATCCTGCTCCTGAAAGATAAGCGTAGTTATTTCCAGTTGCTTGCCTAGCAGATTAACGCCGTAAGACCGGCCAACCGGATAGTGACGCCGATTGGCCGTGGTGGCCGGGTAGGGCCGCAGCAGGGTTGCCCCGATTTGGCGGGCGGGCAGGGGCTTAACCACTACGTAGCCCAGGTAGGAAGCCCAGAGTTCGGTGCCGACGGCCGGGTCTGCCAGGGCAGCCAGTAGGTCGGCGCGCGCAAACGCGTGGCGGAAGAAATGCACCCGGGTACACGTACGAGGGTAATCGCGGAAACCGCGCGCGTAATAGTCGGCGTAGTCGTCGAGAAAGGACTGGCTGAGGTAGGGTTTCTCGACGACGATGGTGGCCGCATGCAGGCTTTCGCCCCCACTGCCCAAGTACTCGGCGAAATAGTGAAAATGGCGCTTGCGCCGCGTCGACGCCGCGTCGACCCACTCGTTGCTGAGCACCACGGCCAGGGCATCGGGGGAGTACGGCAGAACGTCAAAGGCAATAGGCGTAACCACAGACGCGTGGGAGTAGACAAGGAATAAAAAACGCCCCACGGATGAGGCGCTACGAAATACTAAAGAAAGATAGAAGCTGAACCGCTAGAGTCGGGCGCGCACTTTGAGCCGGTCGCGTTCTACTTCGGCTCGCTCGATTAACCGGTCGGCCTGACGAACAATCTTCGCAAGCTGGTCGCGGTGGGCAGCACTCTGGAAGCGCGCTTGGTCGCTGCGAAATTCCACCACAAGAGTTGGGGGAGTGAGAGCTGGCATGGCATGATGATTTAAGAAGGGAGGACAAATATACAGCGTGTTGCGCACAACAGCGTTTCACTACTCTGCTGCATAGCCGTTACGCTGTGTACGTAGTCCCTTCCAAAAGAGGTCAAGCATGAATCCAAAAGCCAAATCGGGCAAACTGGGCGCCCGTCCACCACACGCGGCCCCCGTACTGAAAATTCTGTGCCCCGGCCTGACTCATCAGCGGCGTGGTCACACGCTCGCCCACGCGCTTGGCCCGGTGAGCGCTCGTCTCGGGCACCACGGCGACGATATGGCCCGGGGTATTCAAGTCCCGGCGCTGGGCACAGATGATGCACACCTGTCCGCTGTTGGCCGCTTGTTGCACCTCAGTCAGGTCTACCGAGCGACGCCAGCCAAAATCCGGCCCGAACTCGTCCAGCCACTGGTAGAGGCTGTTGGCATTAAGCTCCTGCACCGTCGTACCGTAGGCGGGCTTTACCGCCTGCCCCGCCGCCAGGACTACCAGCGCCTTGCGCGTCCACCACACGCGGGGCAGGTAGGTACCGGCCAGGTGGCAGTAGTCGTGGGCGTAGATGTTGCAGAAAGTCCGGCCGGCCCCGGGGGCGTAGCGCGCCGAGCGGTCCACGGCCAGGTAGGCAATGATGCTGCCCAACTGCTGTGCTTGGTCGGCTGGCGTAGGGCCGGGCCGCCCCGGCTGATTGGCCTCCGTCAAATCGAAGACCCGCGCCCCGGCGCTGGCGGAATTGCGGCGAACCGGGCTCGGGCTGGGCAGGCGAGCCTCGGGAATATTGGGCAGCACCACCGGCGGGGACGGTACTTGCTGCGGGCTCGTCAGGCGCTTGAGGAAACTAGCTTTGGCGAAGCCCGTGACGGCCGTTCCCTGCACGTCAGCCTGTACCTGCAACCAGCCGGCGGCCGTCGCGGGCGCCAACTGGCGCACGGTCTGGCCCTGGCGCAGGCGGGTGAGGATATTGCGTGGGTTGACCTTCGGCGCGGCGCGTAGGTTCAGCTCCAACGGGAGCACTTCGTAGAGGATATCGGCCATTGGGGAGAGGTGTCTGAAGGTAGATGCGGTGTACTTCGCAGTGAAGGCGGACACGTGGGGCTAGTGACGACATAGCCGGTAAGCGATGATTTGCCTTCGTCGCTTGGTTGACTACGGCAGTAAAAGAAGCAATCTGACTGCTTGTTATCGTTAAGCGAGCGAATCGTAAGCCTTGGCCAGCCGTTTGTCATAGTTGAAGGCTTTATAGCCAGCGCCATTGTAGTAATAGGCAAACACGCCCCAATCCTTTTTCTTGAGCGCGGCCGCCATCACTGGCTTGGCTTTGATAAAGCGAAGCATGGCGGTGAGTTGATTAGCCTCGGATTGCCGGAACGCCTCGACCATCGCCTCGACACTGGCGTACCCGCACACCTGGTGATTGAAGCCCATCATTTGCGGCAGGCCCCAGCTCGTGGCCAGGTCGGCCGTGTGCTTGTCGATGCGGCCGGCGGCATCGAACGCCAGCCGCTCTTTGACCTGTCCTTCCACCCCATTGGCCTGCGTCGCGACCCAGTCATTGACCAGCGCGGCCTGCGCTGGCGTGGCTGCCTGCTTGGCCACGGCCGTAGAGGCTGCCGTGATAGCCGTCGTCAGCGCCTTCGGCAACAGCCGCCGAAACCAGCTCGGCTCAAATTGAATCAGCAAGTAGCCGGTGGTTTTATCGTAGCCGCTACCACCGGTTTCCACTTTGATGACCGCGCGAACGGCTCGGGGCTCAAAGCCGGCGGCAGTCGCCGCCGCCGTCAGTTGCTGGGAAGTGAGTTTCTGGCTCATTGCAGGTAAAGAGGTAGGCACTGAATACAGCGGCTAATATAGGTGGTAAAGCGTCTGGAAAAGCAGCTTGACCTATTGAGTAGATAGAAAGAGGGAAGTAGTGTTTCGGTCACTAGTGTAATCGCCAGTACGGCCCTTTGCCTGCGCTCATTAACTTTTCCGGGTTCTGCCCATACTATCCTTGGATGGCGAGCGTTTAGAGCCGTACTTGCGCCTCCATCATCCGCTTTTCTTCCCGCTGTCCCATGGAACCTTACGATACGCTACGCAGCCAACTACAAACTCTCATCAGGACCGGCGGGCAAGGGGGCAAAACCACGGCGCAGGATTTGCGCACGTTTTTGAGTGAGCTCCTTGATGTGCTGGAAGCGGATACCGATGCGGTGCAAAGCGTCAATGGTAAAACGGGGGTCGTGGCGCTGCAGCCTAGCGACCTGAATCTGACCAACTATAGCAAGGCTACTACGCAGACCGCGTTGGGGCAGGGCGACACGGTGCTACAGGCCTTGGGCAAGCTGGAAAAGAAGGCCGACGATGCCATCCTGACGCAGATTGCTTACGTGCAGCGGGCCGCCCCAGACACGACGACCAACAAGGTCCGCTTCGATAAAAACGCCCACTATGCCCGGACACTCACGGCGCTAACGGCGGCCCATTTCGTCTCGCCCAACGACCCGACCAACGTAGCTGGTATCACCGTGCGCCTGCAATATAATGGGAATACGGCGCCGGTGTTTCCTGGTAATTACGTGTTGGTATCCGGGGCATTTGTGACTATCCCGCAGTACACTAACCATGAAACGGTGATTTACCTGACGTTTATTCCGGCAGCTGTAACCGGTTCGGCCTTGGTGGAAGTGACCATTTCTCAGTATACAACTTAGGTCATGGCTTTTAACGTAAGCACTATCCGGCCCCTGTATCCGGTTATCAAGTTGCTGCTGGCACCGCAGACTAACATCACAGCGGGCGGTCTGGGTCTGTTTTCCAAACAACCCAGCCGTACAGCCAAGACGGTCTACTCGGATGGAACGGTGCAATGGCACCGGCAGAATGTGGCCAACGTCGGGATTGCCGGCAAAGCATTTGCCGTCGCCGAGCCGGGACGCTACCTGGAAATGTACATGCCGGGACTGCCCTCGGACATCATCGGCTTCGATAGCCGCGGCACCAACCTGCTCAGCATTAACAGTGAGGAAGTCGGCACGTTAGATTTTCGACCGTACCCCAACATCAATAGCTGTGTGCTATACTCGATGCCCTTCCGCAAGGTGCTGGGTAGCTTCAACGGGTTCGCCCCGTTTTTGCGCTTTAATAGCGTCAGCGCCCCACTAGATTTAAGCGAGTGCCACGCGCTGGGGGGCATCAACATGCCCGCTATCACCATCACTGACCTCGTTTTTCCGCCGGCCGCCACGAACCAAGGCATTTCCAGCATCGTGCTGGGGGAAATACGCATGGTGAATAAGGATTTCGTCATCCCGGCTTATCCGGCCCTTATCAGCCTAGATTTGACGACCAGCCCCTACTTCAGCCGTCTCAATACGCTCGACCTGCAGGCCGTGCCCACCCTGGTGACGGTAAACGTTAATGGCACGGGGCCGAAAGACATCCTCTACACAGCCGCCAACTACGCGGCCCTGACGACGTTGAATCTGCAGAACAACCGGCTGTCGACCCGGACGGAGCAAGGCGGGAACTTCTATGGTAATGATACCGATACGGGCTTAGTGGCACTGGTGCGCAATTCATTGAAGCTACATATTCTAAACTTGTCTTTTAGCGGGCATGGTGGTGCCGAATTTGCGGCGCTCGTCGATGCCCTCTACGTAACCCGGACCTCACGGCCCGCGACGACCAGCCGTACGCTAAATCTGGCGGGTATGAGTTTCCCCTCTTTTTATCCTTCGTTCGCGGCCACCGACCAACCCAATGACAGCATTGTGGACCTGGCGACCCGGCAGAAGCTGGCGGCGTTGTTGCGACGGAATTGGTTTATTAATTACAACCCACCGCGCGGCACGCTCAGCTACGATGCTACCGTTGGGGCCACGGTCGTACAGGTAACTTTCCCGACGGAACTAGCCATCGACTGCTGGGCCGTGAATGACATTGTTACGCTCTCTAGCCCAAATGCTGCCGGCGCCCTCACAGCTGGTAATTACCGGGTGGCTACTACCTCGCCAGGGGGCAAGAGCTGGCATCTGGAAGCCGTGCCCGGCACCCCAGCTTTGGTAGTTCCTACCAATCAGGGGGGCACAGCTACTGTCGATAAGCCACTGAGCTATCGTTTCCGCTGTGGCAGCACGACGTATACGGATACGTCCCTCAGCAGCTGGAAGGCCATCAGCCAAGGAGTTACATACATTAGTCCCAATGCAGTGACGGATACCCGGGAGTCGGGCCTCTATCAAACGATGTGCATGGGTGCCATCTCTTTGACCTTGGCCGGGCTGCTCAATGGGAATTATATTGCCCGAATGCACTTTTACGACGATGAAAGTATGAGCAGCAGTCCACGAGTTTTCAGCGTGAGCTTCGATGGTACGACTGTCTTGACTGACCTGAACATTCGGGCGACCGTCGGTTACCGAACGGCCTTGCAACAGGAAGCAGTGATTACAGTTACTAATAATCAAACGGTACTGTCCTTGCTAGCGGGCACTGGTACACCCATACTGAGCGCAGTAGAACTCATTCGGGTGTTGTGACTTTATCTGAACACTGGCCTTCTATACTGAGCAGCGCCAGAATCGGAAACGCTGCCGGGCGTAGCCTGAGAAGCTGGTCTCGCCGAAGGGGTAGTACTCCTCCCGGCTCACCTCGCCCCCGCTGGCATCGGTCTGCCCGGCCGTGCTGTCTAGGTGGTCGGCCAGCGGGTAGAGCTCGGCTGGCCGCTGGTCGCCCAGCGCATCCCCGCTGCGCCGCTGGTACAGGCGGCTCTGCCCGTCGAGCACGGCCACCGTGGTCTGTTCCGGACCGGGTGTAGCGTTGCTGACCTCATAGCGGTGCTCGAAGCCGCCGTCCACGTACACGGTGACCTGCCACGTGCCGGCGCTGGTTTGCACCAGCTTCTTCGTGCGCTGCCCGCCCGCATCGTAGAGGTACTGCGCCAGCACCGTCGGCGCGGTGTTAGCCTGGCTCGGACCGGTCCAGGTGACGTACTAGCGCAGGCGGTTGGCCCCGTCCCAACTCAGGTGCCGGCTGCCATTCCAACTCAGGTGCCGGCTGCCATTTTCTTGCACGATATTGTCCGCTTTGTCGTGCTTGTACTGCACGGCCGAGCCCGTGCCGAAGCTGACGTGGTCGAGATAGTTGCGCCCGGCCACGTAGCTGAACGTGCGCGTGAAGCTGCTCTCTGACGAAAAAGCAGATTAACAAAACGCGAGCAAAGACCTGTTAACGGATATATCTATTTAATTCTTATTAGTTCTTTGCTAGCATATCCAGATATTGCACTGTTTTCATTCATGGATATATTGTTTAAACTCGAAATTGCTTCTTTGGTACCGATTGCAGCTAAGGCTTTTATGCACTTTCTCGCAAGCTGATACGTATCATCATAAGCTAGGTACTCAAAGCGCTTTGTAGCTGTAGCTGCTAGATAGGGTATCGAAAAAGGATCTTTTAATTGCTGCAGATAATGCGCGATAGTTTCATGACTAAAATGCCAATCTTGGAGCAGCAACTCACACAACACCTCCGTGTTTGCTTTTGAAAACACATTGTCTTGCGTTAAAAAGTACAAAGCATCTTCTAGGCGTTCAGGATTGTGCTCGACTAAGCTTTTCTTTAATTCGAGATTTATGTCCATTTGAAAAAAATAAAAATGATTTAACGTGATTAATTAATTCTTCTGAAAGAACTTATATTGGAATTAAAAATTTCAAGGGCTTTTCCGTTCCCAAGACCAATATTCACTTGATGTCCTTCGAATTTGAAGAATGCGTTACTAGTCTTCCAATTCTCGCCAACTAGGGGCATGCTTTTATATGGGTTTTTAACAGCTGCATTGCGCACCCCAATTTTTTCAAATTCTGCAACAGTACCAGGGTTCAATTTAAATTCCACTAATACTCCATCGTACGTTGCTGCATATTCACTTGTGCGAGAGAGAAATGTTTCTGTACCCGCAGGCATTTTTCCTGTTTTCATGAGGATTTCGTACGCCTCTGCTGTCATAGAACGATAAAACGTCTCGACTGTTTGTGGTGCAGCTTTAGTAAAGACTTCAGTTGTAGCAGCAATCGGGCCAAGGCTTCGCGAAGTACTTGCTCCTACTTCTAAAGATAATGCTCCAACTCTTTCAGCAGTACTAGCTACGCGAGCCCCTCTTAATACCCAAGCAGTATAGAGCATTTCAACGCCTATAGAAGCCCCCTCTGTTAAAAGAAATAAAGGGACTTCACGCGCAGCTGCAAAGTTGGTGGCCACCATCCCGTTAGGGTTATTTGGCTCACCACCTGCCATCAAGGGGTCCGTACCAGCACCAGCTTTCATCGCAGCATCGTATCCTGCTTGCTTGTTAAATTCAGCCTGCAATTGAGAGGAAGGCGCCTGCGAGATTATAGCATCATTAGCTGCTGAATTTCTATAAGACGCTAACTTATTCGCAAGGGAAGTATTATGAGCAGCTGGCTTTTGAGCAGTTGACTTCACACTACGGTGCTGCGACAATGGCTTTGTTTGGTCTTGCACAGTCGCAGTTGACGGTCGTAGATTTTGGGTGCCCTGTGCTTTCCCCCCACTATTAGTTGCGCGCTGCTCTTCTGCGCCATCCAAGTCAGTGAAGTTTATAGGCTTATTACCCGCATACTGATAAGGCGTATAGTAGGTATACTTCGCGGCTAGTGGGTCCACAGAAACAAACCGGCAAATCCACGGCGCATAGTAGCGCATGCCGTAATAATAGAAGCCGGATTCCTCATCGAGTTCCTTACCGCAGAAACGGAAGCGCTGCCGGGCGTAGCCTGAGAAGCTGGTCTCGCCGAAGGGATAGTACTCCTCCCGGCTCACCTCGCCCCCGCTGGCATCGGTCTGCCCGGCCGTGCTGCCCAGGTGGTCGGCCAGCGGGTACAACTCGGCCGGGCGCTGGTCGCCCAAGGCATCCCCGCTGCGCCGCTGGTACAGGCGGCTCTGCCCGTCGAGCACGGCCAGAGTGGTTTGTTCAGCGCTTATCGTGGAGCTGCTGACCTCGTAGCGGTGCTCGAAGCCGCCGTCCACGTACACCGTCACCTGCCACGTGCCGGCGCTGGTCTGCACCAACTTCTTCGTGCGCTGCCCGCCCGCGTCATAGAGGTACTGCGCCAGCACCGTCGGCGCGGTGTGGGTCGGCGTTGGCCCGGTCCAGTTGGCGTACTGCCGCAACTGGTTAGCCCCGTCCCAGCCCAGGTGCCGGCTGCCGTTCTCCCGCGCGATGTTGCCCGCCTTATCGTGCACGTATTGCACCGCCGGACCGGTGCCGAAGCTAACTTCTTGCAGATAGTTGCGCCCGGCCACGTAGCTGAATGTGCGCGTGAAGCTGTTCTGCCCCACGTGCTGCAGCTGCGCGATGTTGCCCAGCTTGTCGTATTGGTAAAACTGCCGGTAAAAGCGGGTGCTGTCTACCCCCTCCGTGCGGGTGCTCTCCTGCCAGGGGCGGCCGGGCGTGGGCTGGTTCTCCCGCCCGGTGGCTTCGAGCAGGCGGTAGAGCGCGTCGTAGGCAAACTCGCGCGTGAGCAGGTCATCCCCTTGGACGCCGCGTCCGGTGCCGCGCTCGGTCATGCCCACGATGTTGCCGGCCAGGTCGTAGGCGTAGCTCGTGTCCTGGCGGGTGCTGCCGCTGAGCGGGGTGAGCGTGTCGCCCGTGGCCGTATACTTTTCCGTGCGCAGGCGCCGGAGACGGAAGTTGACCCGGTCGTAGGCGTAGCGCGTGAGCAGGCCGTTGCCGCGGGCCAGCAGCAGGCGCTGCCCCTTGGCATTATAGGCCACGTGCGCCACCAGCAGCTGGCCATCCAGCGCGGCCTGCGCCAGCGAGCCGGCCCGGTTGTAGCTCGGCAGTAGTACTGCGCGCGACTCACTGCGGCCCGGCTCGGCCGGCAGGGTCATCCGGGTAGGTCGGTTCAGGGCGTCGTATTGGGCCGTAGTCTGGTAGGAGCGCGGCGCCAGCCGGGCCTGGGCCGGCGTTTCCCAGTTCGGGTCAGCGGCCGGCTGGGCGAGGGCGTCCCAGTGCGCGTTAGTATCGGCGGGCAGGGCGGTCCACCCGGCGGCGGCCCCGCTGGCCCAGGCCGCGGTCAGGTCCTCGTCGCGTACCACGCGCCGCACTTTGTCGAGCACGTTGCCTTTAAAATCGCAGGCCGTCACCGTCAGCAGGCCGGCCTCGTCGTAGTGCCGGGCCACCTGCCCGACCAGGTTGGTGGCCGGGTCGGTGCCGTACACCAGACGCTGGCGGCGGGTAGTACGTTCGCCAGCCTGGTCGCGGGTCCAAGCGTCGGCTAGGCGCCCGAGCTCGTCGTAAGCTTGCAGCTGCAAGGTGCCGCGCTGCAGGTGCCAGCTGTGCAGCGGCTGGCCCGCCCCGTCATACAGCAGGTACTGCGTGCCGCCGTCGAGGTGCTGCGTGTAGAGAATATTGGCTCCTGGGTCATCCTCGCCGCCTTTTGGGCGCAGGTCGTAGTGGTGGATAAACGAGTCGCGTCCCAGCGCATCCTGCACCCGCGTGCGGTTGCCCCGCAGGTCGTACCAGAACTGCATGACGACCTCTTTGAGCGGGCCGCCCGGCGTGGTGGCCTCCAGGCGGTCAATGGTCTGCACCACCCGGCCGAGCGCATCAAAGCGCGCACTCTGCGGGGTGTAGCGGTGCGCAGCCGCAGTCCCCGGGGCACCCGCCGGGTGCGTAAGCTCGGCCAGGTCGTTGGCATCGTAGGTGTACGTTTCCCAGGCCGAGGGTAGAAACTCCTCCAGGTAGTGCTGCCCGCGGGGGCCGGGCGTGCCATGCACGACCCGCTGCTCGGTGCCATCGGGGTTGAGGGTGCGAATGGCCTGCCCCCGGGGATTGTAATAGAGCCGGGTGCGCTGGCCGCGGGCCGCCGCTTCGGCCGCCACAAAGGCGAAATCCTGCGAAAAGAAGGGCTCGTACTTCTCCACGACCTGGCCCTTGTTGTCGTACACCTGCCAGCCGCTGACGACGACGTGGAAGTGTCCCGCCGCGACGCGGCGCCCCACGGCGGGGGCGTTAGGGAGCCCCGCCGTGGCAGGCAGGCCGCTGTCGCCGAAGGCTGCGTCGCCAAACAACACGTCTTCGGCCTGGGAGCGGGTTTGCAGCAACCGGCCGAAGCCGTCGCTGTACTCGCGCTTGACCAGTGTATCATCGGTGCGCGTATCCAACGGATGCCAATGGGTCTCGCGCTGAGTGGTCTGCACCCAGCACGGCTGGCGGCGGCCATCAGTAAAGGCGTGAAAGTTGTACGTCAGGGTCGTGCTGGGCACGTAGTCCGGTACGGCAGCCGAACTGGCCGCCTCAACTTTTACATCGCCCTCATTGGCGCCAAACTTCCCTAGAATACCCGTTTTATAGAGTAACCCCAGGGGCGAGAAGCCATAAGCCGTGCGGTTCAGGTTGGGGTCGGTCACAAGTCGGGCCTGTAGCACCCGATAGTCGTAGCGAGCCGTCGTCTGGTGCCCCAGCGCATCGGTCGTCGTCACCGGCAGCAGGGCATAGCCGTCGTAGCTCACGCGGCTCACCCGCGTTTGGGGGGCACCGCCAGCGGCTACCTGGGCCAGCGGGTCGAGCATGGCCTGCACCAGGCCCCGCGCCACGGCGGGCACTGGGGAAAGCTGAAAGTCGTACTGCCGTCGCTCGGTGTTCTGGTAGTAATGGTTTACTTCCTGGCCGTTAATTGTGAGCGTTTCCACGTGGTAACCGGCGCGTCCTTGCGGATACGTGGCCTGGTAGGCATCGCGAAATGCCTGCGGGTAATCACTAGTCCAAACCAGAGGCTTCTGCAGCAGGAGCGGCGTGCCTCCATATGCCCGCGTCAGCAAGTCGCTGGTCAGCAGTAATACCTCCGACCGGGTCAGCGCCCCATAGCTGCCAAGCTCCCCAATGGAACGCCCCTGGAAGGCATCCCCATCATAGTACTGCCGGGAGCGGCCCAGCAACGCTACGGCCAGGGTTGCAAACTGGGCTGGGTTGAGCGCCCTGGCAACCAAGTCGGGTAACAAGAGCCCGGTTGGTTTTACCTCGTAGGAGGTGCTTTCACTACCGCGGTCTACCAGATACAGGTCAGCACGGTCGTAGGTATTCCGACTGGCCATAGTGGTAGTGGCGTAGCCGGCGTACTGGCTGATACTTACCGATACCAGGGCATCCGTCACCGGCTGGGTGCGGTTCCAGGTACGAGGCAGCGCCACGCTGAGCTGGCGACGGGCCTGCCCGTAGTTGTCATAGTCCCCAGTGTAGGACACCTGCGTCATCGGGTCGGTGCCGCGCTCCCACTGCGTGGTGCGCTGGGCCAGCCCGTGAGCGAAGAAAATGGGCCGTTCCGGCTGCCGAGCAGGCGTGGTCGAGGGGGGGGCGAACGCCAGCACGACGTCGCCACTGTCAGGCTGCACCCGCAGTACCTGCGCCACGCCAGTTAGGCTTTCGGTTACGGTATAGGGCCGGTCCTGCCGGGCAGTACCATCAAGGGCATACAATTCAGTGCGCAGGGTGCTGCCGCGCAGGGTGCGGAACGCATCGCGGCGGTGCCGCCGGGGCAGGCTCCGAATCAGGTCGGTCATGCCCGCCGGGCGTTGCATTAGCGGTACCTTCTGCCCATTCGCGGGCAGTATAGTCAGGTCTACCTCTTGCCAGTACTCATTGCTTAAATCCAGCTCCTCCCACTCCCCAAACTCATCGCCCACCGGCCCCAGGTGAAACCAGGTGCGCGTTTCCAGCGGTGGCGAATAGTACTCGGCCGCCACCGGCAGGTTCGTGCGCGGCGGCACGCCCAGCACCGGCCCGGTCTCAAAATCCACCGGGCTGAAATCAGCCGCGTCGAAATCACCCGGCAGCGGCACCAGCGGCAGGCCCGTGGTGGTGGCCAGCAGGCCCGCGCTGTTATAGTCCTCGAACGACTGCGTGTCGCGCTGGTCCACCCGCCCGAAGCCCCGGAACTCCCGCTCGCCCCCGTCCCAGTAGCCGTGGTGGTAGCTGTACTCGGTGGTCATCTTGCCCCCCGAAATCTGGTCCACCACTTCCACGTGGCTCACCACCTGCACCGGAAACGGTAGCGGCGTGCGCCAGCGCGTGGCCGGGCGCTGAGCATCGGCTACGTAATACTTGGTGGAAGGCGCGTAGCCCACCCGCGTGAGCGCCCCCATCTGGTTATCCATCTGGTTCAGCACGTACGGCTTTACCCGGCCCGTCAAATCCAGGAACAGGTACTGCTGCGCCCGGCCCACCGCCGTGGCATCGCGGGTCCAGAGCACGCCAGCCACGCCCGTACCCAGTAGGTCGGTAATGCGTACCGACGAAGCATCAGTCAGTGGCGGCGTGCCCGTGATTTCCAGCGGGGCCGACCAGCCATTGCCGCTCTGGTTGAGCCACAGTGTAAGCTTGTTGTTCTGGATGTAGAGGCAGTCGTCAAGTCCGTCACCATCTACATCGCCGAAGAATACGTGCGCCGGATTGTAGCCACGTGGCAGCACCGGGCTGTTACGCATAGCTATGCGCTGGCCCCAGCGCCCGCGACCCAGGTTGGGCCAATACTCGATGCGCCCGCTATGCACCATACACAGCGCCTGCAGGCCATTGCAGAGGCGAGCCAGGCGTACGCGCGGGTCTTGGAAGCTCACGGCCGGAAAATCCTCCAGCGTGCTTTTATTCACCTGCTGCACCTCGCCGAAACCTTGCTCGGGGTCATTGTAGAAGTACTCAAAGCGGCTGCCGTTGCGCAGCACGTCGGTCACGCCGTCGCCGTCGAGGTCGAGCAGCTTTACTTCGGGGTCGGCGAAGCTGAAGCTGGGCCGTTGCTTATACTTGTGGAACGCCTTTTTATCCCACAGACCGGTGAAGCGCAGGGGAAAATACCCGGACAGCCCATCGCGGTTCACCAGCAGGTCGGCCGTGCCGTTGCCGTTGGCGTCGAGCAGCTGCACATCCGGGTCGGCCAGATGCAGGCCGCCCGGGGCGTTGGGCATGGAACGGGGCAGGTCAAAACGACCATTTCCCAGATTCTTCCAGTAGCGGGCCACGCCGCCCCCGAGCTGCACGATGTCGGGCAGTCCATGCCCGAACACGTCGATGAGTTCCAGCTCCGGATTGGCCAGCGAGGTACTTGGCAGCTCGCCTTCCACCGGGAAGAAGCGCTGCAGCAGTGGCGCAAAGGTGGAATAGCCGAACTCCAGCGGCGGCATCTGTTCTGTACGGTCATCCTCATCCACTGCGGTGAGGTCGTATCCCATTACCTGCACCTGGTGCAGCAGCGAGACGCCGTTAAGCGGTTGCGGCTGGGCTGGCGCCCGGTCCACATACGTCAGGGCGTAGGTTTTCACTGTCACCCGGCTAGGGGCGCCTACGTAGCCGTGCGGGTTAGCAGCATCGATATGGGTGTAGCCGGGGTACTCATGCGGATTGGGCATGGGCCGGTCGGCCACCTCAGGATGCGTGAGCGTGCGAATGGCCGTGCAGCGCTGGGTCGTGCGTTGCTCGAAGCCGCTGCCATAGTCCGAAAACGGGTCTGGGCGCGTCTCATAATCGAACTCAGCACTGACCAGATACTTTTTCGGGGCACTGGGCGTCGCATTGCCGTAGTCCACGTAGCGAATGCGCCGCAGATAGGTCTGCTCGTACTGGTGAACGCCAGTGGTGGCGCGCTCGCGGGTGTAGTCGTAGAGTATGTCGTTGCCGAACAAATCCACCGTGCGCGTCAAGTGCCAGGCGAAAATATTCCCCGGGTGCAGCGGGTCAGCGATGATGGCTTGGTTGTCTGGATTAGCAGCGGGCTGACCGCCTTCTCGCTCTAGCACGGGCACGGTTTCAGAGCCGTAGAAGCTGCGCAGCCCATCCTTGCTCCACACCAGCCAATAGTCGTAATACTGCTGGGCGTCGTCGTGGTAGCGGTAGTGCTCGATGCGGGCAAATAGCCCCTCCGTACGGGGCCGGTACTGCACCTTATGGCCGGTGCGGCCCACCTCCGTCAGCTTCTTGCGTACGATGGGCACCAAATCCTCGGCTCCAGAGAGGATGAAGACGTCCTGGTCGTCATCGTAGCGTGGAATGCCCTTGCTGGTCTTGCGCGTCACGCCCGGCACGCTCAGGTTCCAGCCCAGCCCGAAGGCCGAGTTGCCGTTACCCGTGCTATAGCCCAGTGTCAGCTCCGGCTGGAAGCCATTGCGGCCCGGCGGCAAGGCAATCGGCACGGAAAAGTTGCCGGTACCAGTGAACAGGTCAGGCGAGAATTTCTCGCCTAACCCGCCCACGGCTCCGCCACCCTTGGGTAGCGAAATGGCACTGGCGCCGGACGTATTGCTCATGACAAAAGATTAAGAAGCAAGGTAGGCAGATTATCTTAGCAAGAGGTAGCGTTTATACTAGCGTGTAAGTTGGTGCGGTACCTTCCACCTCCAGAATTAAGTACAGGTCATTAACCTTACCTTGGTCAAAGCGAGCTTTCAAAGCAGGCGTAAATCCTACGTTCAACTCCCAATCGCCTGTTGGCAACGTGTTGATTAGAGAGATAAGTGCTCGCGCATTACCTGTTGCCAACGGGCCGTTCCCGGCCCCAGTGCGAGTGCTAATAAGCCCATACTGATTCGTACGGGAGGGAACAACCGCATTGCCGCTACCGCTACGGCTAAGAGAGATATCAAGGCCGCTGCGGTCCGTAAACTCGTCGTCGAGGGGCGCGTCGAGGTAAATGGAAACGGAGCGAATGGTGACCTCCCGCAAGTTAGTCGGCAAATCAGCTGCGGTGATACTAAAGCGAGCGACATATCGGTCATCCAAGGCCAAATCAGCAGCGTGGTGCAAATCATACCACTGGTCGGCAAAGCGATTACGGAAGCTGAACGCTACCATTTGCTGCCGCTCAGCTTCCATGCCTTTGACCACTTGCTGGCCGTAGTCATAACTTTCCAGCGCCGTGTACTCTAACGTAATCAGTACATCGGCAATGGTGGTAAAGTCAAGATTACCATTGGCAGCAGGCTGTAGCGAGAATACCCACGGCACATCTACGCCCGTGCCTTCGAAGGGATACAACAGCTCATTCGCTTGCTGCTCCAGCTCAAACAGCCCCGTAGCGTTGATAGGGGAAGTCAGGCTCACCGACTCAGCGGGACGCGGTAACGTCAGAGTCTGGAATGGCGTGCCGCCTACGACCACCCGGGAATTTCCGGCGGTGCTGAGCTTGGCCTTGATACCATCGGTGGGAGGCACGAGCGCGATAACTGACGTACGTACCCGTCGGATAATGCGCAGGTAATGCCCTGGGAAATCCTGGTCGAAACGTGTTTGTGGGATAGCAAAGGGCAAGACCCCAGTTTCGCGAAAACGCACAAATTCGGTCGGGAAGTCCTGGGCCAATGACACCGTCTTGGTCAGTTGGAGCTTGCGTCGGTTGGTTTCGAAAGCGTACTGGTCGAGGCGAGTCAGGTCTTGTAGCAGGCGGATGGAGCCAGTCAGGCCCTTACGGTCCACTGCGGCGCTTACGGCGCTGGGGTCCATCACCGAGGAACTGTCAGCCGGGGGGGTCCAGTAATCTTCCTGTACCATCCCCGCTGGTACCTCCTGACGCTCGAAGGCCAGCTGCAATTCTGCCGTACGAGCTGTGGCCGTGGCCTGCTGTAAGAAATAACTGTAGGCCGACTCCAGTACTTGGCTCATCCAATCGTAGAGTTCAGCGCTGGTAAACTTGGTCGTCAGAAAGTTAAGCAGTACTTCCGCATGGTCAAGTTGCAGTTCTGAGATGCGTTTTTCTTGGCCCACAATACGCATGCGGTCCTCGGACAGGTGAATTTGCTGCTGGCCGATTTCGATATCTTTCGAGGCCTGGTTGCGCAGGAAAGCCCACTCCTGCATGCGGCGCTCATTTGTGGCCCGAAACTGAGCGATTTGGATATCTGCCCTTGCATTAGCAACCCCAATGCCAGCCACTGCAGCCCACATGGAGGCTGCTTGATAGACACCTGCCAAGGATTCCTTTCCATATGCTGCGGTCGCAACTACTCCGATTGCACTAGCAGCAGCATTGAGAGAGGTCTGGATTATGGAGTATGTGTTCTCCGAGCTAATCGCGTCGAGTAGGTCTTGTTCGAACTGGATTATGCCTTGGTCCAACCACTCGGTATACTGGTTTTCCATTAACTCGCTTCGTTGCAATTGCAACTCCGCTAAGTCGATGCTGTCTTCGGCCTCTTTTGTGCGTAAGTTTTGTAGCTGAACGCTAGCCTTATTAACTGCGATGTCCTGCCGGGCCTTCAACAGATTATATGCCTCCGAATCTCGCTTCTCCAGCGTCGATAGCAAGGAAGATTCAGCCTGTTGGGCTAGCGCTACCAGTTGCCGCGCTCGCTCAATGATGTATACGTAGCGGTACTGCGTAGCTGGCACTACCAAACGCCCACTGGTCGAGAGTTGGCCATTCGCACCAATTACCGGCATGCCACTGGTTGTATCCGTCGGAGCTGCGTAGGGGTCGAGTTCACGCTGTAGGCCCGCAATGTTGCGGCAAGTGCGGATTTTATAAAGGTTCAATTCTGCTTGTAACAACAGCGCGTAAGGTACTGGATTAGTTGGTACACAGAAGCTGGCATTATAAAAGGGCACAAATGGCCGCGTCGTTCGTAGCGCTAACTGTAACTGAAGCTCAGGCGGATATACGACCCCATCCTCAAAGTTGCCTTCGACCTTCCTGGCTAGCCAGGAGTAGTTACTCACATTCGTCTGCTCCTCAACTTGCCTGGCTAGTTCGATTTGCTTGGCCAATGCCATAAACCGCTCCTGCACTTGCTTGGCCAGCATCTGGCTGCTAGCATCTGTTTGCGTGGTAGTAGGCAGACCTGGACGCTGCTGGGTAGGCAGCGCCATTGCGCTATCAGTACTGCCCTGCGTATCGCATAGGGTTTCATACTTGCCAATGAGTGCCCCTAAGTCCGCATTTATAAGCGTCCAGGCAGCATTAAACTGGGTGGCCCAACTACCATCACCACGCGCTTGACTGAAAAGCTGAATAATGCCAAGTCTGGGCGTATCGTTAATGGTTTGTTGCTCTAGGATATTTAGAATTACTTGACGCTGATTAACAGCGGCGAGCAAGTCCTTCATAGCCTGCCATTCAGCAGCCCATGCAGGCACCACTAGCACATCCAGCTGGTTCAAAATTGCATAGCAATCTTGCACGTCGAAAGACAGGATATCCTGGCGCAGGGGCTTTAGGGCCAATTCGTACAGGCTGCGGGCCCGGGAAACTGACTCCACGGTATCGCGCGTGAATTCACTGTCGGCATACGCCAGCAAGCAACGCACCACGCTCATCACCACAAATTGCAAGTGCGCATTGGGGCGTAAACTGGCGACGCGATACGGGTTATCGGCCTGGGTAAGCCAGGCCAAAGCGGTATCGAATGTGTCTGTACCAGTGTTCCCCAGCGTTGGGAAGATGATGCGCCCAGCATTAGGGACACCAGCGGTAGCTATTCGAGTGTAGTCATACACTAAGCGGAAATAGCGCAATGCCTCTTCATAATTCCGGCTACGGCTTAATTCCGTTGCCAGGAGCACTGGCAGACTATAGTAGCCCTCGTTCACCAGATTGCTCACGAAACCGGCAGTATTCAACCCAGTGAGAGCAGCTAACGCAGTACGACGCTCATTAAGCGTATCCGGTGACAAGGCATTAAGCAGCGAGGGTAAAACAGGCAGCGGCTGGTGCAGAGTGCTATAGCTTCCAGCAGCGCGTTTAATAGTAGTCTGCCCTATTGAGCCAAAGTTACCTGGTGCATAGGTTGCGAGAACCTCGTAGGGAGTATAGGCGCTAGCGGTTGGGCTAGCAGTATAGCCACTGCGCAGCAGCGGCCCGACGTATGCGTAGTAGGCGGTCCTAATATCGGTGATAGCAGCAGCAGTACTGACTACTGTGTTGCTCGTACCCATAGACACATGAGGGGCGTTCGAATAGAGTGCTATCTTATGAGTAGCATTTCCCACCCGGCTAGAGCCTGATGTTATATGATTAAAGTAGATTTCTACCGAAAAACTCTGAATGCGCGACAGTTGACCAAGGGAATTAGCCTGTGTTGCTACTTCGGTGATGCGGCTACCGACTGGGACTAACTGATTTTCAAGTGTAATACGTTGGTTGGGACCATCACTGGTAATCACACCATTGTCAGTAAAAGAAAACGTGTTACGCCTCAGAAGTTCTCTTATAGCACCAGTGAAAAATAAATCATAAAATACTGGATACAAATTCGTAGCGCTCGGAAACAAGTTTTTAATGTGTATGTATATGGCTGCAGGAGTAGCGGATGGTAGTTGCAGTTGACTGCTGACAATCGGCTTAGGCGATTCTTCAGTCAAGTCTATGGAAAATGTAGTAAAAAAATTGCTTGAGTATTGGCTAATTTGTAAGCCGGAACTATAAAACACCTGGGTGATACTGGTCCTCACACAGGACAGTAATTGTATTTTTGCTATCAGGTAGAACGGCTGGGTCCTTTCATAGCCAACACCTGTTCCTTGGGCATCAAGAGCTACCGAGAAAAGGTCAACATTATAGATAGGCCCTACTACTTCACCCACTCTATACCCTTCCGGATTATCGATAGTGGAGTCTGATGTGTTGAATGAAAAGGGGAAAGGAGCCTCCGTAAAAAGGGCTTCGCGGTAATTCCGGATACCCGTAACGATAGGTGGCCAGGTTTCATCAATGCCGCCGGCAACCAGGGTGTTGTTAGCCTCCAGCGCTCCTTCCCCACTTACTGCCAAGGTGGTGTACTCATCGTCCCAGGTAAGCGTTTTCAGGTTCAGGCGCTGAAAGGCTAGGGATAATACCGTTGGCGTAGCAGAAATCGTGGTTTTTTGTTCTTCGCGAAGAAGCACAAAAAGATACGCGTACCGCTCTCCCGCACCCGTTTGATAAGTGGCTGCTCCCGCAAGGCTTTCAATTTTAGCTTCGCCAGGCAGACGAAGCCAGTTAAAAGACTTTTCCGTTGGCAGAGCATCCGCTAACTGGTACATATTAGCGTATGCCGCGCGACTGGCCGACACCGCGAATTGCAGGCTTACTGGCTGCTGGGTAGTCGTGGTTAGTAACCCTTCGACTCTGCTTGCTTCCAGACTGGTTTGCAAGGACGCACCTACTCTAAGCGAAGCAACCTCCGTAAGATACAGGTTATATTCTTCCACGTAGCGGGCCGCATTTGCTGGCGTAACCGTGGGCCGTTGCCGAATATTACCAGCGATTTGCTGAAACATTGGTGTCTGCCCTATCCGCAACGTTGGCAACAGCACGTTTTGTGGATACAGGTACAAGAACATGAGCGAACGCCAGCGCTCATAGCTACCTAGCCACTGCCAGTCGTTTTCAAAGCTGCTGAAGGAATTAGTCAGCGTCAAGCCTGGTATTGCTGCCACTAGCCCACTGCGTTGCGCGAAGAACAGGCGTTGCATGATATCGATGCCCTGTGCTACCCGGGTTGTGTGCTGGCAGCAGGCAATTTTGAAGTCCAGCAGATACTTTGCGCTCAGACTCTCCGCCTTGGCTTCCCGAGAGGCCGTTACGCTCGGTTGGGTCACCTTATAGTCCAGCAGTACGTCCCGTAGCAAAGGCAGGTACTGGTCTTCTATGCTCTTAACCGCTTGCTGTTGAATATCGGCGGTGGCTTGAGCCTGTTCGAAACGGGTTGCGAGGTTACGCTGCCACTGCCGCCGCTCACGGGCCGCGCTCCGCCACGGTAGGCTTGTCAGGGGAACAGGCTCGGTTTGCGGCTCATGAAAATACAGCGGATTGAGATACACTCCCTGTGCTACTTCTTCCCTTTGCCAATCAGCATACTGACGGATTTTCTTCACCTGCACCAGTAAATGCAGGAGTGCTGGCAATTGGTCAGCATTGGCGGCACCTACTTGGTCGATGAGCAAGTCCAAGGCTGCGCCAGTCAAATTCAGTCGTAGCAAAACAGCCGCTACGTCCACATTTTTGTGCAGCTGCCGATACAATTCCTCCAGAGCAGGCCAGGAAGTGCCGATTTGTGAGGCAACCAGCGCCTGATGGGTTTGCGCAGGATTTAACCAGGCGGCATGCAACTCATCATACCAATCGTTGACTTGCTTTGCCCTACGATTATATAATTCGAATGCCGGGTTTAAGAACGGCATTACTGCTGGTGGAGTAAGCGGCGGGCTCAATACATTGCGACTCCTCTCCCCAGCCTGCCGGAAATCCCCTGCCACTAATTGGTCGGGGTCGATAAGGGGGCGTTGCGCAGCTTGGCGTAGAGCAGCAACCCACTTCGTGCGAGTAACCACCGAGGCGCGCCACTTGATTAGCCGATGTTTGCGAGTGCGGTAGAGAACGGTGAACGGGTCAGAAGCAACAGATTCCGGGGCACTATGCTCAACCTGCAGCCATGAAACGTCCTCTACTCCTAGCGCGTCCTCCATTCGGTAGGGCACTTGATAAGCAATGACGCGCTTCCATCCCAATGCTAGAATACCAGCCATTTCCAGCCAGAGCGCGTCGGATGGTGTCGTTAACATTTGGCTGCGCAATGCCATCAGGCGTTCCGCTTCCGCTGGTCTCAGTGCCAACGTTTGAGAAAAGAATAGTACGGCAGCGTCGTGCGCAGGGCTAGTGGCATCCTGGTAAGCAATCCACTGGTTCTCCAAAGACACGCTTGGTAGGCTGCCCACTACGGTAGGATTAGCCCGATAGGCGTACTCTACCATGGTGTCAGCACGTAGGGAAAGGTCATCAATACCTACCCCACTAGCTGCGATAGCCGCCTGCTTCTTTTGGAGCTGGGTTTTGCGAGTTCCCCATAACCGGGCCGCTTCATCACCGAAAGTGCCAGGGTCGGGCAATTCCAGCGGCGTACTTTCATCAGGGTCAATACGTGGGATATCAACAGCCGCAATGCCGAACTCATCAGCCCTTATTTTATCCCAGATACCTTCTTGTGGCTCATGAATTGTCGTCTGAAACCACTTGCCGCTAATAGTGATACCATGAGCAGCTTCTTCGTCAGCCCATACCTGAGCAAACGTTTTTTTAAAGGTCTGTCGCAGAATTTCGAAGGCTTCCTGTTCTTCGGCTGCTGTAAGGGCGGTCGTCGGCGTACCGGTCTCGCTCTTCTTCCAAAGCGCATATAAGCGGTCGAAAGCAGTCCGTGTTAACCCTAATTCCTTCAGCGCAGCGGTGGCACCATTTACCAACGCAACATCAGCGGCTTGCAGGTTTGCCTGGATGCGAGTAATTAGCCCGGACCCTGGGAGACTGGCATAATCACTGGGCGTTACTTTCCAGGCTTGTTTTGGATAGGTAGTTGCGTTGTTCCAAGCGGGATACGTTCTCGAATTAGGGTCAGTCAGGCTGTCCATCAAGGCCCCAAGATAGTCTACCGCTTGTTCTTGAAACGATTGGCTATCTAGAAAAGATAGCCGGTGCTGCCAGATGCGATAAGCTGGATTACCAGGTGCGCCCAACAGAGGCATTGGTGCTACTGGCCGGAAATCATCTGGTCCTAGTACGTCAGGGTCGATGATAAAAGGCAGGTCACTGTTCCATTGTTGAACTGGAGCAACTAATTCCGCATCCGCTTGCTGCCATTCCGCAGCAAGCGTTTGCATGCGCCAAGCAGTTATAGCTGGCAAAAGCGATACCTGAAATGTTGTATCAGCGGCCGTGACTGGATTCAACGTGATAACCACCGAACCTTTTAGGTTGCTGCTGTGCTGCGGGTAGAGGATAGCCGTGAATTTGTTGACCGTGCTACCTCCGGTGGCAACAGTGCCGGCAGCTACAAAAGTGCCTCGGGCGACGACAGTATCCTCTGACTTTTCATCCTTGTAAACGACAACCTTGTGTCTAGGGGAAGGCCGGATGTCGATTTGTATCTCTACGAAGAGTGTCCCATCCTGCCCAGTATTGAGCGCCCAGTGTAACTCCTGAAAACTCCAACGGACAAGCTGAACTGCCGATACAGCACTAGTGAGTAAGCTACCCGTCGATAAGGGGTCACGGGCAGTGCTGGCTAAGCCAAATATCTGCTCTAAGTCGTCCTCAATTGTATCTAAAGGCCGAGTATTAACCAATGCACCAGCTCCAAATCGGTCCTTCAGCGTGTTGAAGGCCGATACCGGAAGCTGCAGCCGCTTGGCCAATGATATCCGGGCAGCAATAGCCTCATCATTAGTGCCTAGAAAAACTCCCTGTAACTCTTTGGTACTGGTGCCACTGCTTTGGAGCAGGGCTTCTAGCACGGCACCCACGTAGCTTTTTCCATCGGCGAATGTCAGGGCTCGCCCAGGGGTAAGCCGAGTGCGCCAATACTTCTGGATGACTTCAATAGCTAAGCGATACTGGCAGACTTTCTCTTCGGCGTGCTGGCAACTCACGGCCAAGTCGCATAGCGATTGCAAGAACGTGGTTTGCAGGAAATCAGGGCTAACTTTTTGACCAGCAATAACTGTACGAAGATTGGTTTCCGCATACTTCA
This sequence comes from Hymenobacter aranciens, assembly GCF_030580865.1. GTDB lineage: Bacteria > Bacteroidota > Bacteroidia > Cytophagales > Hymenobacteraceae > Hymenobacter > Hymenobacter aranciens. The sequence continues at coordinate 32,801 of NZ_JAUQSY010000025.1, forward strand.
ACAAAGCGGCAAGGTAAGCTGTGGGGCCTACTGCGCTACGGCATGCCGCACAATCGCATTGCTGTCCTGCCTGATAAGAGGTAGGAAGAGCTGGGGTAGCTGGGTTAAATTGCGGATTGACAGCCCCTGTGAATGGTTCATATTGAAACTTTTCAGCGGCAGGGGGCGAAAGCTCCCCGGTAGTATCGTCATCCAGCAGGGCTATTGTCTCGCCATAGGAGGCGTTTTCGGCGGCAGTAAATAACCCTATTGCTTGTGTCAGAGCATCTACCGCTACGGCTTGCTCGTAGAATGAAGCGGTCTGCAACCGCAACGTATCGCTTAGAGGTCCGGCATTTTCAGCAACGAGCAACTGCACCAGTTCCTCTCTGGACACGCTGGTTAGCAGCTGCTGCGGAGAAAAAAAACCTTTATCCAGAAGACGCTCGTTGAATTTTGAATCGGTTGAGACAACCTCGAATTGCGCTAACCCATCTAGACGACGGGCGGCCATGTGTTCAGTCGGCTCCGTTAAACTAAGTCCGTCTTGATTGAGCAAACCGCCTACCCGTCGGATATCGGCTAGCTCAACAATACCTTTATCGTTTAGATAAGCCTTTGAATCAGCCGACAATAACGCATACTCATCCAGAGCCTGCACTTGCTCGGATAGCAGGAGTGGTAGGTCATTTGATAAATCGCTGATTATGCCTAGCGGAAAACTATCCCCTGGTTGCCACTGATAAGGAATTGATACGTGCGGCGGCGAATCAAATGACTGCCCTGGGGCGAACAGATGGAGCTTACCCTTTATAAGCAGTGGCGTTATCTTGTCCTGGCTGTCTATTTGATAAATCAGGCGCAGACGCATGGGAAAACTGCCATCTGAGGAAGTGTAAAGCTCCCCTAATATGATTTCCTCTGTCTCACTTAGTATTTGGGTAAGGCGAATTCCAGCATTATATATCGGCTTGGCTTCTAATCCAGTCAAAAAAGCCCATACGAGCAGTTCAGGCGCAGGTGAAGGCTGTTCCGCCTTGCTACTTGCTTCATAGTCTGCCAAAAAACTAATGATACTGCTTTGAAATGCCTGGGCTAAAGCGTAAGTAAATGGATGATTCGACGTAAGACTTTGGCTTAGCTCGGCCACCAGCGTTTCTGGATTCGCCGCATTATCTGCTAGCCGTTGTATCGCCGTAGCAGTTTGACCGGGAGCGAGTAGCTCTAGCAAAGCTTGAACCCCGCTTTGCTCAAAAGGCACTTTGCTGAGATACGTGCTTAGGGTAAGCGCTGGCGTGTAATTCTCCTCAATAACCTGAGCTGCCAATTCCCCTAGTTGCTGAATGGCAAACGTCAAGTAAAACGTATTGCTGATAGGCGAAATTTGTAGAGCAAGCTTATTGAGTGGCATAAGTGCCACATCATGTAGTGAAGCAAATGAACTGCTTGACTGAATTAGTCCGAGCAGCTGGGCAAAATTCTCGTGTGCGGGCTCGCCAATAGCTGCATAAAAAGCAGCTAAGCGCTCCTCTTGGTCAAGTATTACTTGACCGCGTGTTTGTAGTGCTTGTAATGCTAACTGCCAGCGCGTTGCAAAAGCTACAGGGTCTTTTGACTGATATAACAACTCCGCTGCATCATCGCTAACGCTACTGTTACGAAATTGCTCATAACTGATACCAGCTTTATCTAGACTTGCAACATAAGAGACAGCGAATGGCTGTTCTGGTAGAGAAAAGCTATCGATAAACTCTTGTTTGGTAACTGCTGACTCTCCGTGTTCTTGAAGAAATGAAAACCAAGCTTCCGTAAGAGTTGAATTATTCTTCGTCAGGACATAACTAGGCAAAGGCTCAAGCGCTAGAAACTGCATGAACGTCAGTGGCTGACCTTGTTCAGCAAAATAATTTCGCACGAACAGTGCTACACTCTGTAATGATTCGGGAAGAGCGGCAATGAACGTTGACCAGGTTACCATGACAGATGCGATAAAAGGAGTAAGGATTACAGAAGCACAGAAGTAGGCCTCAACGTGGCTGGCATGGGCTTTTGTTAAAGTCCGTATTTTCCAGAGAAGTTGCTGACAGTAATTCGTGAGCAAGTAACGACTTTTTCTCAACAGTAGTATGTCGGTTCGAAAAATATATTTGGCAGGCTAGAAACAATGAAGCTGGACCGCAGAGCGGCTACGATGAAATCAGGAATTTTAGAGCGGATAGAGTTTGATAAGCTTTCCTTATCAAACCTTATTTAATCAATTTGGGGGTACCTTTGCGAACTGCCCGTTGCGGGAGGATTACACCTTATAGTATAGGTCGCCGTGGACTCCCTACCTGTTGCCCCCACTGAAACGCCGGCGTCGTTCCTGCCCGCCCACCTCACCGAGCCCGCCAGCCGCTACGTCGAAGCCGGCCTGCGCGGGGCCCCCAACACCCAGCGCGCCTACGCCGGCGACTGGCGCCGCTTCACGGCTTGGTGCCAGCTGCACCAGCTGGCCCCGCTGCCGGCCAGCGTCGACGCGCTGGCCGGCTTCCTCACCGAGCTGGCCGAGGCCGGCAAGAAGGTGGCCACCGTGCAGCGCCACGCCGCGGCCATCGCTAAGGCCCACGAACTGGCCAGCGCGGCCTCGCCCACGGCCGACTCGAAAATCAAGGTCCTGCTCAAGGGCATCGCCCGGGAGAAAAAGACCCGCATCCAGCAGGCCCCGGCTTTTTCGCTGGCCAGCTTCAAGCGCACTATCCGGGGTATCGATGACGCGACCCTGGCCGGATTGCGCGACCGGGCCTTACTGCTGCTGGGGTTTACGGGAGCGTTCCGCCGGGCCGAGCTGGCGGCGCTGAATATCGAGGACCTGCGCTTCGACGAGGAAGGACTGATTATTAACTTCGACCAGAGCAAGACCAACCAGACCGGCCAAGCCGATGAAAAGGCGGTATACTATTCACCCGAGCTGGCCACCTGCCCCATCCGCTCGCTGCAGGCCTGGCTGCGGGCTAGTGCCCCGGACCGGACGACGGGAGCGGTATTCGTGTCCTTGCGCAAGGGCCAGCGGCTCACCGAGCGGCGGCTCACACCCGAGCACATCAACTTGATTACGCGACGCTATCTGGGGGGCGACTATACGGCCCACTCGCTACGGGCGTCGTTCGTGACCGTAGCCAAGCTCAACGGGGCCGACGACTCGGAAATTATGAATCAGACCAAGCACAAGACCAGCGGGATGATTCGCCGCTACACCCGCCTCGATAATGTCCGCCAGCACAATGCCGGCAAGAAACTGGGATTGTAGATTTCACAAAAGTGAAAGTCAGCTCCAGCTTTTCCCCGCATCCCAATAGTTTCGCAAATTTTATACTACACTAATATCTTGGCAGAATTTCTTAATTGCTGGATTGCTACTAAAATCCTCCCGAACCGCCTTCAAAAGTGACTCTATTGTGATGTCGCCCGCTCCGCCTTGAGCCAAACGCTCCAGTGCCGCAAACCACTGACTCTCGACGGAGCTGCTGTTGCTCAAAAACCCCACTTTGCCGCCAGCCCGCTTCCAAGCTCCGCTGCTTTCGGTGGGGCCTGCTTCGTACAATTCGGCCAGAACCTTTGCTACCCGGTGCCGCCACCCGGCGTTATCGAGCGGAGGGGTAGCAGCCGGCACAAAGGCCGCCGTAACAACGGCATGGGTTTCTATTGCCAGACTCTTTGCATTTTCAGGTTGGGGGAACGTCTTGGCCAGCTCAACTAGCATTCCCGCTAGAAACGTTGCCGCGTTGCGGGCCGCCAACGGTTGGCTGCCGCCGGCATCGGCGGCAGCTTTGTCTTCCAGCAAATCAGAAATGCCCCGAATTACAATGCCTTTTTTATGATGGGCGTGTATCGGCGCCAAAAAGCCGAAGCCTTCCATCTCAACCGCCAGGGCCTGGCTTACGGCCTGATTGATTAGCTCATACGTAGCCGAGCGCTCGGAGGCCACTACTTTTTCTCCTGCTGCAATGGGCTTGACTTCGGCCTTAAAAGTGCCGAGTCCATCGTCTATTCTATGCTGCCAGGAAGCCTCGCGGGCTATCGACTTCGCCAACGCCGTCAGTTCGTAGTTGGCGGGATAAGTGCTTAGGCGAGGCTTGTAAACGTCACCGGCTTTGCCGCCCTCGTAATGAATCACTTCCGAGGAAATAACGACATCGCCGATAGCGACGTCCTTTAGCCCTCCCGCTACGCCCACGAAGAAAATGTATTCGGGCTGGAAGAAAGTCAGTGCTCTTTCCGTTTCCTGCGCAGCATTCACGTTCCCAGCACCCGCCTCTACCACGGCTACCGAAAAATTGCGGGTCCCCGCCGCAAACGTGCCTCGCTTGTATATAGCTCCCGTTACATGCCTGACGGACTCGGTGTCCGAAAGGAGCCGCGCTACGGCGTTAAATTCCAGGGCCAGCGCGGTGATAATAAGTAGGTCGGTTTTCATTTTGGGTTAAAAAAGATGGAGCAGGCGCTCCAGGGAATGTAATTCTGGATTGTTTTTGAAATCTCCACGGGCCGCACGAAGCAGGCTGGCTGCCGAAACATATTTGCCACCGCCGCCGTGCCGCAACAGCCGGATGGCAGCGGCCCATTGTTCGCCACGGCTTTGGGCATTGGTGAGCTTGGTTACGTCGCCGCCGGCTCGCTTCCAGATGTTGTCCTGGTCCGGCCCTCCCCCATACAGCTTGTTCATCAACACTTCCAGCGCATTCCAAGCGTCATCTTTGCCAACTTGGTGCTCAAATAGTTTGTAGTTGAAAAACTTTTCCAACCAACTGAACAGGCCCACACATTCGCGTAGCGCTGGTCGAAAATCGTCGTTGTACCTGGCTTTATCCAGAATAGCATCGGCGGACAGTTTCCATCCGTGCAGCGCGACAAACTGCCCGAGCTGCACCGCCGCCACCCCGCTCACGGTGCCAAGATTGCGGATGTAGTCTTTCAAATAATTGTCCGTCAGGTTACTCAAAACGGCATTTACACTTAGCACGGCCGCTAAATCGTTGCGTTGCTGCGCCAAAAAATTGGTGATGAATTCGATAGTTCGGGCCTGCTTCACCAAAATGGGGTCGGCAGCGCCTTCCCAGCGGCCCGCCAGGATTTCCCCAACGAGGGCATCAAGCGTGGCCGTGACAAATTTGGGCTGAAGCGCCGCGGGCAGCTTGTTCCACAAACCCGCCCGCTCGGGCAAATGCAGCACGTTGGCATAGGTGGAGGCCGCAATCAATTCCAGCGGGAGCTCCTCGTTGGCTTGCCCGGTGGCCACGGCTCCGAGAAAGACCTTGATGGTTTCCGCCGGTTCGCGCAAGCCAGCAGCAATTAACCGGGTCTGCCGCAACGATTCCGCCCAGATGGTGCGCCAAGGCTGCTGGCGCACATCCATTGGCGCTAATAGGGCCGGGGTGCGCCCACAAGCCTCGCCCGCCAATTGCAACAATTGGTGGCTCGGCAGTTCAACTGCCAGCGCCACCAACTCTTCGTCCGCAACTTTTGCGGCCAGCCGGCTTACGCGGGGCGATGCCGTGGTAGTAACGTGCCGCTCGGCTTTCACTTGTTTGCGCAGTGCCTCCGCGGGCTGGTAGGCCGCGGCAACCGCCGCCGCAAACAAATCCCACCAGCTGCGCCCCGCGCTAAAACCGCAAACGGCATCCGCGACAGTGGTCGTTAGCGATGCCGGCACCGTCTTGCTTAGCAGGCCCTCCCATTCGGGCGTAGCTGGCACGTGGCCTAGCAGGTAGTCCCGGGTTGTGGCGGCCTGCCCGATGCCGAGCCACACCACGCGGGCAACCTGCGGGGAGCCGACCGCCACGGTTTGGGTGAATGCTAACAGCGCGGCCTCCCGCCACCAGGATTCCATGTTAGCCGGATTTTCATCGGCCAGGTAACCCAGCAAGTTCTCCTGCATGCCGGCATCAGGGGAAACGGTCGTGACTACCCTGGCCACCACTTGCCCAACCGCTTGCGCCAACCGTTCTGCCTGGGGAAGAAACGGCCCGATGGGCACGTTCCGCAAGCCTAGTGCCTGCTGCTCCCCGCCCACTGACAGCGCGCTGGCCAATGCCTGCACTACCTGCCACTTAAAGTCCAGGGCTTTGTCGGGGGCCGGCTGCAGCTGCCGGATGGTTCGCAGCAGCGCCAGAAGTTTGTCGGCGTCTGTGCCCGGCAAGTTCTCGGTTTGGGCGTAAGCACGCTGGCAAAGTTTCAGGCTCCTGAACGAGTCCGGGATTACCTCAAGCCTTTCCATAAATCCTCGAAAATCATCGCGCTGACTGCCATCCAGCAAGAGCTGCTCAATCGGTGTAGCAGGGGCTTTTGTTGGTTCGGCTTCCAGCTTGAGTACCGCCGTGCCCCGCCATTTGGCCGCCAGCTCATCGGGCACGTTCACCAGCAGCGGCAACGCGTCCTCGGCGGCCGGGGGATTGAACCGGATGCCCCAGCTTAGGCCGGCCCGCAGCGGGGCCGGCAGGCCCCGCCAGAGGGCTTCGAGTAATTTTTGGAAGCGGTTTGGCTCGCTCATTACAAAAACCGGCGCAGGGCTGGCCTGGTCTACCAGCTGATTAAGAACGGCCAACCAGCCTTCCGGAACGGAAGTGACTGGTTGGGTGGACGGCCCCGCCGTTTCCGGGAGTACCAGCGGCGCTAGATGCGTGGGCCGCTCGGCCATGGGCGGGGGCTCTGCCAGCAGCAGGCGCAGCACCGACGCCAGGTCGGTCAGCATCGGCACTCGCTGCAACGGCAGCAGCAGCACGTGGGTGAACACCATGCCCGACCGGGCCACCGCCGTGTCAGCCCATGTGCGGCAGATTAAGTAGTATTTTTCGTGAGCCGTAGCGGCTAGGTAGGGCTGCAAGGCAAATCCGGCCGGTAACGCCCCCGGCCGGTCAGTGAAAGCCGACAGGAACGGACGCAGGCTGCCATCGGCCAGGCTACTGGCCAGCTGGCCGTGCGAGGTGCCCCCAACCGCGCCAAAATAGGCTTGATGAATTTGCAAAACGGAAGGGTGGATAGGGTCAGAAGGTGATGAGCTGCGTCAGGTCAGCATCGTGCGCCCCGGAGGGCAGCACCACGTACCCCGCGGTTTCGGGCCCGTTGGTCATAAATTCGTCGTCGGACTTGTCGGGGTATAACGTTCGGCCCAGCGACGATAACCCGCAGACGCGCCAGTTGCCTGGTGCCCACACCGTTTCCAGAAAAGTCGCCACAAACGGCAGCCGCTGCCGGAGCTCTGCCAGCGGCTCCACCCCTTCGCTTGCCAGTCCCAGCGTGTCCCAGCATGAGAGCGCTACCGTGAGCCGGGGCGTGCGCACGGGCGTTAGCGGCGACTGGCCTTTGACAAACAACATCATCTGCAGCAGCTCGATGTAGAAACCCGGCTCCGTTAGCTCGGCTTTGGACTGGGCTTGCGCGGTGCGCGCCTTCAGGTCTTCCAGGTTAGCGAAGCCGCGCGTCGTGATGTCTTCTAGCTCCGGAATTCCATCGGGCCGAATTAGCAGCAGCCACTCGTCGGCCTGCGTTATCAGCTCGTGCCACCGGCTCGAAACCAGCCGGTCGCTCACCAGCCCGCGCACCTGCTCGCCCCCATAGTCCGGAAAGGCAAGGGCGATTTGGGTATGGGCGTTGGCCACCACAAAGTTGATTTCTTTGTTGAGTCCACTTTCGGTGTGCCCGCCCGCGCGGCCTTGCACCAGCCGGTCAATGATGGCTTTTATCACCGTTAGGTCGGCCGGAGCCGTCACCATGCGGTAGGCGCTTTCGCCGGCATCCAAGCGGTGGTAGAGTTGGCCCACGAAGTGCGTTTTTCCGGCGTTCGGGCCGCCAATTATCAACAGGTGATGCGACTGGCTCATGCTAGCACGCTGCGACGCAGCAAAAATAAATCATCGGTATCGGCCAACGGCACCGGCGGCTGGGGCCGGCCGGGCGTGTGCCGCAGGGTGTCCAGCAGCCAGCCCACGGCTTGCAACACCTGCCCGTGCCACTGCTGTTCCTCGTCGTGGTTCACGCTCACCGCAAATTCGTGGTAGTGCTGCGGGGCTTTGCTGCGCAGGTGGGCCCGTATCTTCTCGCGCATTGCCGGCCGCGTGTTCTCCACGTCCGATTTTGCCCACACCAGCCCCAACGGCCGCGCGCCCAAGTTCACGACCAACCGGTTGGCCACCATCTGAATGTTGGCGCGGGTCTCGCCGGCCTCCGCGCCGGCCAGCTCTTCGCAGTCCGCAAACAGCAGGAACCCGTCCCCGTGCTGGTGTATCCACGCAGCGCCTTCCGCGTTTTTCGCCAGCTCATTGATGCGCCACTCGTTGAACCACTCCCCTGGGGCATCGGCAAATACCACATCGAGCAGCGCGCCCGCCTCGTCTTTCAGGGCCAAGTGCAGCAGGCCCGGCACCCGGCCAGCGTTGCGGCTGGTGTGCGGCGGAAAACTCACGAGGTTAGAGCCGTCTTTGAATGTTAGAAACCCCGCTAGTAATTCCCATCCCGGCAAGGTGTAAGAACCCGCGAAGCGGTAGTTGGGGATAGGCTGCCCGCGGCGCAGCAAGGAATAGAGCAGCGCCAGAAACGTCGTCTTGCCCGCGTTTTCCATGCCCGCCAATCCAATCAGCAACACCCGTGAGCGGGCGATGAGCGGCTCCAGGTCTTTCTGGCCCATGGCGCTGCCGGTCCAGCTCACGCGCTGCCCGTCCAATTCCGTGGCCGAGGGCTCGGCCCGGCCGGCTTCGGCCGTGTCTTGGTCGCGCGTTAGTTGCGGGCAGGCGCCAAACGGCCGGCAGCCGTCCTGGCACTCGTTGTCTTCCGGGTGGCAGTTGGGGTTGGCACAGCTAAGCGGCATCGGCTTTTTGGATAAGGCGTTCCGTGAGCAGGTCGTGCAGTACCAGCACCGCCAGCTGCTCGGGCGAGGCCTGTACCTCGGCCCGGAGCCCCGTGGCCGCAGTTAGCTTTTTTAGCGTCTTCTGGCCCTGAATTACCTGCGCCAGGAATGCCGTAAGAGTGGTCCGGGTGCCGCAGTCCGTCATGGTGGCTAGGTGCGGGGCCAGCAGTTGCTGGTGCGCGTCGTTCTCGAAAGGGTCCAGTAGCTCGGGCAGCGTTTGACTAGCCGGTGCGGCACTTTGGATGGCGCGGTAGGTATCGGTCAACAGGTAATCGACGCTGACCGGCGTCACCTCGGGCAGCAGTTTGGCCAGGTCGATGGCCATTACCACCGGCAGCACAGCCGCGTCAATCTCGCGGTAGCCTTTGCGCAGGGTCGTGGAGTACAGCGTTTCCTTCCACCAAAGCAGCTTGCTTCGCTGCTCAACTGCCAGAAGCGACTGAAACGACTCTTTGAATGTCTTGGTCAGCGAAGCACGTACGCTGTTAAAAAACTTGTTGATTTCGGCTTCCAAAGATTCTGTCGAGAGTGATTCGCCAAGATTCTGAACAGTTTCCTGAATAGCTTCCGCTATACCAGCACTTGCGGTGGAAGCATAATGCGTACCCCATTGGCTATTAGCGTTGGAATTTTGAACATAGCTGTAATAACCATTTTCGTCCCCTCCAATGGCTTCTTTAAGAGCTGTTTCCAATGAGGCTGTATCGACTTCTGCATTACCTAACTTAAACTCCTTCAACTTGAAGGTTTCCAGTGCAGGTACGGTAGGTACCGAAGCCAATGCCCACTCCCTGGCAGCTTCATTCTCCACATCCCCCCCGAACTCTTGCAAAATCCGGTCAATAATGGACTGCTCGCTTCCAAAATGCACAAATTGAGCATAGCCGCTGGCTGTGTAGTAAATGATGCGGCACAGTTTATCGCTTTCCGTTCCCAACTGGTATAGTGCGCTTAGCATTATCCCGCGCAAAATACCGCGTGGGGCTTCGGGGTATTTACCTTCCACACTGCCCCAGTGTTTTTTTAGTAGCTCGTAAGTGGCCACAATGCGCGGGTTGTCTGTCGGAATATCAGCATCGAGCGCCGCCAATGTGTAACAGCGCACCTCGGCCGGCGAGTCTTTCAGCACCGCCACCAAGTCGGTTACAGCGGCGCTTAGCTGCTTCACTCGGTCGTCGTTGTCTCCTGTATCGAAGAATTTTGCGCGCAGCCAATCGTAGAAAATTTCGTTGCGTTCCATGGATAAAGAGCGAATTTTGCTAAAACTGTGATACTACACTACCTAAAATTGCCAAACTACGTTTTCATCTGGCCCCCTTACGCCGAATGTCGAATGGTTTGCACAAAGAAAGCAGATTTTCTGTCTGAGCGCACGAGAGAGTCTATGTCTTACATTCGCAGCTTCTTTGCTGCCCTCTTTCCATGCTCACGCCCGAACAGCACGCTCGCCAGCTCATCGATGCCCAACTTGCCGCCGCCGGCTGGGCGGTGCAGGACGCCAAGCAGGTGAACCTGGGCGCCGGCCCCGGCGTGGCGGTGCGCGAGTACCCCACCGCCTCCGGCCCGGCTGACTACGCGCTATTCGTGGACCGCAAGCTGGTGGGCATCATCGAGGCCAAGAAGGAAGGCACCTCCCTCACGGCCGTGGCCGAGCAGACGGCCCGCTACCAGGCCAGTGCCACCAAGCACGCCCAGCGGGTGGCCGAGCAGCTGCCCTTCGGCTACGAGGCCAACGGGCAGGAAATACGCTTTGCTGATGCGCGCGACCCGGAGCCGCGCTCCCGGCCGGTGTTCGGCTTTCATCGGCCCGAGACATTGCGCGACTGGACCCGGCAGCTGCACACGCTGCGGGCCCGGCTGCGGACGCTGCCCGCCGTGAACACGGCCGGGCTGCGCGACTGCCAGATTGAGGCGCTGCGCAACCTCGACGTGAGCTTGAAGGACGACCGGCCGCGGGCGCTGATTCAGATGGCGACGGGCTCGGGCAAGACGTTTACGGCGGTGTCGTTCATTTACCGGCTCATCAAGTTTGCGGGGGCCAAGCGCGTGCTGTTTCTGGTGGACCGGGGGAACCTGGGGCGGCAGACTTTGCAGGAGTTTCAGCAGTACACGGCGCCGGATGATGGGCGCAAGTTTACGGAGCTGTATAATGTGCAGCACCTGACCTCGAACCAGCTCGATACGGTGAGCAAGGTCACGATTACGACCATTCAGCGGCTGTATTCGATGCTGCGAGGCGAGGCGGAATTTGACGCGGGCAATGAGGAACGGTCGGGCTTTGAGCTGAATGCCGACCTGCCGCAGCGGCCCCGCGAGGTGGCTTACAACCCGGCCGTGCCGCCGGAGGGCTACGACTTCGTGGTGATTGACGAGTGCCACCGCTCCATTTATAATGTGTGGCAGCAGGTGCTGGAGTACTTCGACGCCCACCTCATCGGCCTCACGGCCACGCCGGCCAAGCAAACCTTCGGCTTCTTCAACCAGAACCTGGTGATGGAGTACAGCCACGAGCGCGCCGTGGTGGACGGCGTGAACGTGGGCTCCGACGTGTTCCGCATCGAAACCGAAATCACGCAACGCGGCAGCCGCGTGGAGAAGGGCAGCGCCATCAAGCGCATGGAGCGCCAGACCCGCAAGCGCCGCTGGGAAACGCTGGACGACGACCTGGTTTACTCGGGCATCCAGCTCGACCGCTCGGTGACGGCGCCCGACCAGATTCGGACGGTGCTGGAGACGTGGAAGGCCCGCCTGTTTACGGAGTTGTTTCCGGGGCGCGAAATCGTGCCCAAAACCCTGATTTTTGCCAAGAGCGACCACCACGCCGACGAAATCGTGGACCTGGTGCGCGAGGTGTTCGGCAAGAGCAACGAGTTCTGCAAGAAGATTACTTACGCGGCCGAGGAGAAGAGCGACGAGCTGATTAAGCGCTTCCGCAACGACTTCCATCCCCGCGTGGCCGTGACGGTGGACATGATTTCGACCGGCACCGACATCAAGCCGCTGGAATGCCTGCTGTTTCTGCGCGACGTGCGCAGCCGCGTGTACTTCGACCAGATGAAGGGCCGCGGCACCCGCGTCATCGCCCCCACCGACCTGGAGCAGGTGACCGCCGACGCTGGGGCCAAAACCCGCTTTGTAATAGTGGACGCCGTGGGCGTGACCGACTCGGAGAAGAGGGACACTGAAAGCGCCGAGCGCCAGCCCGGCGCCCTGGGCTTCGAGAAGCTGCTGCACGCCGTGGCCCTCGGCAACCACGAGCCGGCCCAGCTGCGCAGCCTGGCCCAGCGCCTGGCCCGGTTGGACCGCCAGCTGACGCCCGACGACCGCGCCGCCGTGCTGGCCGCCACCCAGGGCACGGCCACCGTGCAGCAGCTCGCCGCCCGCCTCTACGACGCCGTGGACCCCGTGCGCCAGGAGGCCGAGGCCCTGCGCCTGGCCACGGCCGAAGCCCAGGCCGCCGGCCGCCCCTCCCCCGCCGAGCCCGACGAAGCCCACTGGCAGCAGGCCGAGCAGGCCCTGACCGAGCGGGCCGTGCACCTCTTCGACGACCCGGCCCTGCGCCACCTGCTTACTAAGGTGCACGCCCAGCACGACCTCGTGATTGACCTGGTGAGCAAGGACCGGGTGCTGACGGCCGGCTTCGTCGGCGAGCCCACCTCGCCCGCGGCGGCGCGGGTGGCCCTGGCCCGGCAGCGCGTGGGCCAGTTCGAAGCCTTCATTGCGGCGCACAAAGACGAAATCACGGCCCTGCAGCTGCTGCACAACCTGCCCTACGCCCGCCGGGCCGTCAGCTTCGAGCAGTTGAAGCAGCTGGCCCTGGCCCTGCGCCTCGACAACCCGCAGCTCACGCCCGAGCACCTGTGGGACGCCTACGAGCAGCTCGAAAAGGCGCGGGTGCGCGGCGCCGGCCCCCGCACCCTGCTCACCAACCTAGTGAGCCTCGTGCGCTTCGCCCTGCACCAGACCGAGACGCTCACGGCCTACCCCCTCACGGTGGAGGAGCGGTTTGGGGCCTGGCTGGCCAAGCAGGAGCAGGCCGGCCGCGCCTTCACGGAGGAGCAGCGGCGCTGGCTGGGCATGATGCAGGAGAAGGTGGCCACCTCCCTGAGCGTGGAGGCCGAAGACTTCACCCTGCCGCCCTTCGTGGACCAGGGCGGCTACGCCCGCGCCCGGCAGGTGTTCGGGGCCGACTTGCAGGCGCTGGTGGATGAATTGAACGAGGCGCTGGCCGCGTAGGAAACCTTAGAAATGGAAGAGAAACAGGAATTGCCGCAGGGCTGGGTTTGGACGCGGATTGGTGAAATAGCGCCTACAAGTAGCGGAGGCACACCAAGCCGAAGCAACCCCTCATACTTCACCGGAAATATCCCGTGGATTAAATCCGGCGAGTTAGGCGACGGCTATGTAGTCGAGTATAGTGAGTCTATTAGCGAAGCTGCTTTGGCAGGCTCAAGCGCCAAGCTTTTTCCTAAAGGCACGCTGTTGATTGCGCTTTATGGCGCTACAGTTGGGAAAGTGGGCATTCTCACAATGGACGCCGCAACCAACCAAGCTGTTTGTGGCATATTCCTGCCGGAGTGGGTAGAACTCAAATTTGCATTCAACTACTTATTCTCGCTTCGTCGGGAATTTATTGAACAAGGCAAGGGCGGGGCCCAACCCAACATCAGTCAGGATATAGTTAGGAATACGCCCTTTCCCCTCCCGCCCCTGCCCGAGCAGCGCCGCATCGTGGCGAAGCTGGAGGAGCTGTTCAGCCGGCTCGATGCGGGCGTGGCGGCCGTGCGCCGCGCCCAGGCCCTGCTGAAACGCTACCGCCAATCGGTGCTGCACGCGGCCGTGACCGGCGAGCTCACCCGCGCCTGGCGCGAGGCGCACCCCGCCCCCGCCGAAACCGGGGCCGCCCTGCTCGCCCGCATCCGCGGCGAGCGCCGGGCGCAGTGGGAAGCCGCCCAGGTTGCCAAGCGCGGCGGCCAGCTCCCGCTCAACGATGCCTGGAAATCGAAATATGTAGCGCCTCCAGGCCCCGAAACATCTGGATTGCCTGAGTTACCCGAAAGCTGGTCCTGGGCCACGTTTGAGGAAATAAGCGAACGGGTTACGGTTGGTTTTGTAGGCTCGATGAAGGATGAATACGTCGACGAAGGCGTTCCCTTTTTGCGCTCGCAAAACGTGCGAGAGAATAAGTATAGCCCGATAGGACTCAAGTACGTTTCGCCAACTTTCGACGAAAGCATCAGTAAGTCGAGGCTGGAGCCGGGTGATGTTGTTGTGGTCCGGTCTGGCAGCGTTGGAACCGCGTGTGTTATTCCGGATACACTTCCAGCAGCCAACTGCTCGGATTTGGTAATTGTGAAGCAGCCCAAGGTGCTGCCTGAGTATTGCGCCTATTATATGAACTCCGTGGCAAAAGCCCGAGTGAACGCGCAAAAAGTCGGTGTTGCATTGATACACTTCAACACACAAGCACAGGCAGCCATGCCCTTATCGATTCCACCCCTGGCCGAGCAAGCCGAAATCGTGGCCGAAGTAGAGCGCCGCCTCACCGTGCTCGATGCCCTGGGCCAGACCCTGGCCGACGAACTCAAACGCGCCGAGCGCCTGCGCCAGAGCCTGCTACACCGGGCCTTCACCGGCCGCCTCGTGCCCCAGGATGCCACCGACGAGCCGGCCGCCGCCCTGCTGGCCCGGTTGCGGGCAGGCGCGGCGGTGCCGGCGAAGGCGGCTAAGGGCAAGCGCAAGGCGAAGGCCGAACCAGAATCGAAACAACTTTCCATCAAGCTGTAGCCACAGCTCTCATTCCACCCCCACTGCATGAAAGGCAAAATCAACCGCACCAATTGGCTCAACCAGCTCGACGTCGTGAACTGCGGCGAATTTCACAGGCCTCAGGTCGATAATGAGGTGTATGCCTGCCCGGCTAAGGGGGGCGCCTACTCGCACAAGCGCTGCGAATTTCTAGGTATGTATTGGGGCAAATCGGTGCACCGCGTAGGCCGCATCCTGGGCATCGTTGATGTCCACCCGCTCAATGCGGCCCTTGACCGCGTGTGCTGGAACAATGCCGACCCGGCCACGATGGACAACCCCGCCCTGATAGACGAAGCCCGCAAAAGACTACAGGCCTGCTTTCCCAAGGAGAAAAAGGAGTTTCACCAAACGCCCCACCGCGTGTTCGTGCTGGATGAGCTAACGGAAACCGATTTTCGCAAAACCAGCCCCGGCGGCATGTTCACCTCCAAGATGTACTTCGACGTGGACCGCTACCAACCTACCTCCACGGCTAACCTCGCCGCCACCCTCCAGACCAAAACCTGGGCCGAATACGGCCGCTAACGATGGCCAAGCCCGCTTCTTCCGCCCTCGTGGCGTTGTGCCTGTTGCTGGCCCCGTTGCGCGGGCTTTGCCAGAGCTACTCGTCTCTCCGGTCGCACTTCGTGGACGCCCTGTTCAGCGATGATGCCGACCGGTACAAGCATGATATAGAATCATTCATCCAAGACCCCGAAAACGCGGCGCAGAAAGCCGATGCCGAAGCCCTGCTCTCCACCTTCAAGCTGCTGAACGACGCCACCAGCGAGCAGCCCTACGTGTGCCGCTTCAGCCAGGCCATGCGCGAGGTGGGCCTGACCTACAGCGCCGCAGCCACCACCAACCCCTACCTGCAAATCCTCAAGGTGCACGTGAACGGCCGCTACGTGGTGATACTGAAAAACACCCATCGGCAAAGCGGCTACATGGCCTACTTCACGGGCGCGTCGCTCGACAAAACCAGCACCTCCCGCATCAGCCGCGGCATTGGCCCCTACAGCTGCGCCCGCATGACCCGCACCGACAAGCCTTACAAGTACGCTTACGCTGGTGCCAAGAAGAACGAGTTCAGCTTTGAAGAGCACATCCCCTGCCCCTAGCCAGTCTCGTTCGCAATCAATTGCTTCTGAATAAATGGGAAAAGAAATTAGCTTGTTCTCGGGCTACGACCAATCCGAGAACCGAACCACCAATTACTGCCTGCTTATCCTGCGCATGCTGTACCAGGAAAATCCCCGGTACTTAGCCGAGGCGCTCAGCGGCGTCGTTCCCAATCAAACGGGCTTGCAGGTCGGTGTACAGTTTCGGCAGCAGGTTTCGCGGGGCAACAGCGTGCCGGATGGCATCATCACCCAACCGGGCTTTTCCATCTACATTGAGACCAAGAACTCCGATTGGTTTTATGATGCTCAACTCAAAGACCACCTCAATGCCCTTAGTCAAGAGTCGGCCAGCGTGAAAGTGCTGCTGGCCCTGGGCAAGTTTGAGGGCGAATACAAGTCGCGTTTCGCCACCATTATCGACGCCTGTGCTACCGAGCACAACAACCAGGTTCAGTTCGCGGCCACCACCTTCGAGACCTTTCTAGCGGCCCTGCGCATTCCCAACCTACCGCCCGCCCTGGTATCAACGGTCGACGACTTTCAGCAGTACCTCAACGAGAGCAACCTGCTGCCTAATTGGAAAGGCTACATGGATGTGGTCAACTGCGCCCGAGAATCGGACCGGCTGGTAGCCGCCGAGACCTATGTGTGTCCCGCCGCTGGGGGCAGCTACAGCCACCAGCGCTGCGAATACCTGGGCATGTACTGGGAAAAAGGCGTTTGGAAAATGGCCCGTGTGCGCGGCGTGGTCGACGTGTACCCCGACGGGACTTCTCGCGTGCTTTGGAAAAACGAAGAGCACCTGACCAACGAGGAGCTGCAACAGATTGCGCGGCAAAAGTTTCATCAGGCCTACGAAGACGACATTGATTGGGAAGCCCGCGTGTTCGTGCTCGACCAACTCCATGACACCGGCCTAGAGAAAGATACCTGGGGGCCGCTTCGAGGCAAGCAATACCTCTACATCGGCGACGTACCCGGCGACACGATGGCGGAGCTAGCCAAAAACTTGTCGAACGAATCCTGGGGCGACTTACAAGAAAATTCATAAGTAGCTGAGCTGACCAGCACGACTGAGGCTAAGCGCCGAGACGGAAGTTCAGCTAAAGCCTGCAGAATTAGTAAACATTCACGGCAGCCAAGCTGCATAGGTCGCCTAAGGGTTACCGCAAAATTGATTTCTCTTCCTTGAACCAGTAAGCAGGTCTACTTCTGCCCTCTTATCCCTTCCACGATTCATCTATAAACGCTTTGCTAGTATCACTTAAATTCCCGTCGCAGCGCATAAAAATTGAGTATGTAACTATGAGCTGGCGCTACCGGGAAGTGTACTGGAAGGAGGTAACCATGCGCGTACGTCGCACTATTGGGGCAACTAGGGTAACTGACCCGGCGACCGTTCGTGGCGTTCTGGATAGCATTTTTGACTATATGCTGCAGCAGTTTGAACAGGTAGTGTCCAAGGCCGTTGGAGACGTGAGCTTTCTGATGTTTGTACATCGCATGCATGAATCCTCAGTACTTATTGCAGACCTGTTTCATTCCGGTGATAAAGGAGTAAAGACACAACTCACCGAAGCGGATTTTAAAGAATTACCCGTCGTTCGCCGTGTTCTTAAGTTGATTATGGAGGCTGTTTTGCCTGACCAGCTTGAGAAGGCAATCACAATGGAGCAGCTTATGAGCAGCAAAACATCGCGCAAGCATGTGCCATTGCTAGAAGAGCTTCTCTACCTGGGTTTACAAGTGATAGAAGCCAAAGAGTTTATCAACATAGCCTCCATGTTTGAGAAGTCGATTGCGCTTGTTTCGACCTGGAAAGCATTATTAAGTATTCGGACTGCATCTCCCTACCATCACATTTTTGACACTGTTCAACGTGACATTGCGGCGTACCCGAATGTTGAATACGAACAAGTAAATGCAGAACTAGACGCAGTTCTACACAGCGCCTTTGGGTGCAACCTGACCGAAGTTCAAAAATATATGCCAGGGTTGGGCACGGGTATTATTGGCAGGGATGAATTCTTGAACGAGTTGGGCTTTGTGCATGAACAGTTTGAACTTGTGCGTCCTTTCTATGCCGGCCTAACACTAAGCGCTGCGAATAAGCTACCGCTGATTGAGTCTTTTAAGAAGATGCAGACTAACAATCGTCTCATCTATCGCCCTTTTATCGAATTCAACGACCAGAACGGCAATACTTACTGGCTGGTTGGTTCAGGCAAGACTCTTGAGAGCATTCGTGCTCTCCAAACTAATGCGCTGCTGTGGGGCCAATTACCGCCAGAATGGACCTCTAACGAAGAAGTGAAAGCATTTGTAAAAGACTTGGAAAAGCGTCGGGAAGCCCTCATGATTGAGCAACTCATCGAACAGTTAGTTCGCTATGGGGTAACGCATGACAATTCCATTACTAGCTTGCTGGGCCCCAAAAATCAGGGCTTCAACATCGTTAAAAAGGGGCCGGGTGAAATTGATATCATTTTTCTTGATGAAGCAAGGAAAGTGATTTATGTCTGCGAGTGCAAGAACAATCGTCCGCGGTTTGAAGTGTTTTATTGGAAGTCGGAGTACAAACAGTTCGTTGAAAAATACGAGCCTCAGCTAGAGCGAAAGCATAGCTGGATTATTGGCCACAAAGACCTAGTACAGGGCCACTTTTCCCAAAAATTCAGGAAAGAGTTTGATTTCTCCGGGTGGGCTGTTGAGGGACTTTTCTTGCTTATGACGCCTTCCTTTTATAAGTATGACGGTTCTTTCAAAGCCCTGACTGTCGTAGACTTTGAGGAGTTCTTGGACAATGATTTTGTCTATGATTATCCGGTTTTGGGATTTCAGAGGAGTGACGAATCAACTTACACCATTGAGTATCCATACTTCAAGAATGTTCATCGGCTGATTGCTGAGGGCGTTTTATGATTTTTCTCCTGCTATAAGTAGGCTCTATACATAGTCCCACAACTGACGGCGCCAAATACATTCGTCGCTACTATTGCTACCTTAATCTCGCTTTGTTTCATATGCGCCAACCAACTCTCAATGCCACCGCCCAATCCCTCGTACAACGCGTGTGGGGCTATGCCACCGTGCTCCGCGACGACGGCGTGGGCTACGGCGACTACGTCGAGCAAATCACTTACTTGCTGTTTCTGAAAATGGCCGACGAGCAGGCCGGCGCTCCCAATGCCCCGGCCGTGCCCGAAGGGAAAGACTGGACCAGCCTGCGCGCCCTCGAAGGCGACGCGCTGGAGGTGCAGTACCGCCACATCCTCACCGACCTGGGCAAGGAGCCCGGCATGCTGGGCGTCATCTTCAAGAAGGCTCAGAACAAGATTCAGAACCCGGCGCGCCTCAAGCACCTGCTGGCTTTGATAGACCGCGAAAATTGGTCGGGCCTGGGCTTCGACGTGAAAGGCGAGATTTACGAGGGCCTGCTGCAGAAAAACGCCGAGGACGTGAAGGGCGGCGCGGGCCAGTACTTCACCCCGCGCCCGCTCATCCAAGCCATTGTGGAGGCCGTGGCCCCCACCCCGGGCCAGACCATCTGCGACCCGGCCTGCGGCACGGCGGGCTTCCTGCTGGTGGCTCGCGACTACCTCGTGGACACCTACGGCCCGGAGATGGACCGCGAGCAGCTTAAGTTCCTGCGCGACCACACCTTCCACGGCACCGACATCGTGGACTCGGTGGTGCGCCTGGCCGCCATGAACCTCTACCTGCACGGCGTGGGCTCCACCGAAAGCCCGGTCAAAAACCAGGACTCCCTCCTCTCCGACCCCGGCGACCGGTACGACTTCATTCTGGCCAACCCACCCTTTGGCAAGAAGAGCAGCATCACGGTGATGAGCGAGGAAGGCCAAACCAGCAAGGACACGCTCAGCTACGAGCGCACCGACTTCGTAGCCACCACCAGCAACAAGCAGCTCAACTTCGTTCAACACATCTATACCATTCTGAAGGTGGGCGGCACCGCCGCCGTGGTGCTGCCCGACAATGTGCTTTTTGAAGGCGGGGCTGGCGAAACCATCCGCCGCAAGCTCCTGCAGGATTGCAACGTGCACACGCTGCTGCGCCTGCCCACCGGCATCTTCTACGCCCAGGGCGTGAAGGCCAACGTTATCTTCTTCGAGAAGCGCGCCGCAGCCGAGCAGGCCCAGACCCGCGAGCTATGGGTGTACGACCTACGCACCAACCAGCACTTCACCCCCAAAGGCAACCCGCTCACGCTTGCTCACCTGCAGGACTTCATTGCCTGCTACGGCAAGCCCGGCCAACGCGCCCAGCGGCAGGAAACCGAGCAGTTCCACCGCTACGACCTGCCCCAACTCCTGGCCCGCGACAAGGTGAACCTCGACATCTTCTGGCTGAAAGACGACGCCTTGGAAGACAGCGCCACCCTGCCCGCTCCCGACGTGCTGGCCCTCGAAATCACGGAGAACCTACAGGCCGCGCTGGCGCAGTTTGCCAGCATTGCTGAGGAGCTGGAAGTGGAAGCATAAAAGCCACGACCCCTACAACCACTATCATCGGGCAAACCACTACCATACTCACTCAAATCATGTCGGTCACATAGCTCCGGAATTCAGCATTTGCTGCGCTGTGTGACCGACGTGATTTAGACGAGCTATTCCAGGGCAGTTCTTTTTCATGATATTTCTTTGAGCATCTCAGTGTGTAACGTAGGCAATAAAGCGGCACGACGTTTTGCAGGTTGTAATTCAACCTTCACTATACGTAACCCACCCAACCGGCCCGCCCAATCGGCGGCACTTACGCTTTCGCCGGGCACCGAAACCGGCGGCTGGTTGTTCCTCCCAACAGTACCTTTAGCTATTCTTGCTTGCGTTTCCGCTGATGGCTTCCCAACTCCCCCACACTCGACTCGGCATTGAGCCCGAAGGCATCGATTTGTTGCCCGTTCACTCCCGCCCGCTGATGCCCGAGGAAACCGAGCAACTGGCGGCTCTTCTTGCGCAATAGCGCGCCAAAAATGACGCGAACCCGCAGGTCGTGGCGTTACGCAAACAAGTGGCGCTTGACCCAGCCTTGGCAAAGTGGGGGGCTCGTCATGGCACCAGCCGCTAGAGCCAGTCCTGTTCGACCGAACCAACCGACCGCAGCAATTCGGTCACCCTCCAATACAGACGTTGCCCGATGAAGGCTCGCTATGGAACGCGCAACGGGCGACGACTGCGGGTAGCATTCAACCTGCGACGCCTTTTCCAGGCCAACTACGCCAACAACTGCCGCTGCGTGACCATTTTTCGCGCATTAGCACCCCTCCCCGCAGCTGTAGGAAGCGTAAAAAGTCGTTTGCAGGGCTATTCATTCGCTGAAAACAGGGAGAATTCACCCTGAAAACAGGGTGAAAACCCCTTTTCGCAGTTGTGAAATCGGGAGAATTCACCCAACTTGCCGGAGAATTCACCCGGAAAACAGGGAGAATTCACCCCGTTTACTGCCATTGCCCCTCTTCAATATGCCTTATCTTGTCGACCCGCGGCGCACCGTCACGGTTAATCTGGACCCGGCCGAGTACGCCGACCTGGCCGAAGATGCGCTGCAGGCTGGCTACGCCTCCGCCGGCACCTACGCCAAGGCCCTGGTCTTGCACCGAGGCGAGGCCCCGCCCCCCATCCCCGACCGCCGCCGGGACGAGCGCTACGCCCGGCTGGAAGGCAAAGCCGAATGGCTGCTGCTGCAATACGAGGCCTTGAGCGAGCAAGTGCGCGGGCTGGGCCACGCGCCGGTGCTGGCGCCCCTCCCCGCGGACGGGGAGCTGCCCCGCAGTCGCCCGGCGCAAGACCGGGCGGTAGCCGCCGCCGTGGCAACTGCTGTCGCCCAGGAAGCGCGCAAACGCACCCAGTTGCAGGCGCGCTACGACCGCCTCGTGGCCCAGCTGGCGGAGTCGGATGCTCCACTAGCGGCGGCGAACCCAGCACAGGGGCCCACGCCGACGCCGGACGGCCGGTAGAAGTTTGTCGGCGCTGGCCCACCCGAACGCCCGCTACCGCCACCTGAGCGCTGTTCCTTTTTCCGAACTATATGAAACGCCTTCCTCCTGCTCCTGGACCGCGCCCGTTGGTCCCGTTCCCCCTCCCCCCACACGCCGAGGAGCTGGCGTCTTCCGCGCCCCCCGCGGCGGGTTCCACTGCCCCGTTGCCCGTGCTGCCCGACGCGTTACAGCTCACGACGGACCCGGCGAGCAGCCCCGCGTGGGCGTACCCCGTCGACGGGTACCAAGAGTGGACGGCGGTGCAAGGCTGGGAAAGCTTGCACCAAGGACTACAAGCCTTGGCGCGGCATCGCGAGGCCTTGCGCGCGGCCATCACTGCGGCTGAAGCCGCGGCGACGCCGACGCCGGCGCACGCCGCGACCCTGCAAGCTCACCGCATGCAGTTGCATATCGCCTGCGCGAAAATCGAGGCCCTGAGTTGGGCCGTCGGCCTGTGGCAGTAAGGGTATATTACTGCCACAGGCCGATGGCGCGGCTGCGTAGCGCCGCCGATAGAAACCGCGCCCGCCGGTAGGCAGGCAGTAACCTCGGAAGGGTATTCGCTCGCTCAGCCGTATTTTTACGCGTGCTCGCCGCCATTTGCGGGCGGGCATCTACGGATGGCTGACTCGGTTTACTCTCCTTCACCGGATGCCCCGGCCCCCTACGTCACGGACCCGGCGGCCCTGCCGGGACTGCTGCGCCAGTTGGTGGCGGACCTGACCGACCCGGCGGTGAGTTACTTGCTGGGCGCGCACTTCTACGAGCGCACGAACCACCCGCGTGCCCGGCATTTTCCGGCCGTGTTTGCGCTCCGGCAGGGCGAAGTGTCCCACGTGGAGGTGGGACCGGATTACATCGCCTTTGATACCGATTTTGTGCGGTACCCGGAGCAGGGGGAACCGGGCTACCCCGGCCCCTGGCCCGATGCGTTCCGGGCGACGGTACCCTTCGCGCAACTCTACCAACTCTGCCGGCTGGTGCTCTCGCCAGCCGAATAGGCTATCGCCGAAGTGAACTACGGGGCCGAAACGGTTAGGTACTACAACGCAGCGGTGCACCAGAACCACCCCACGCCCGCCGATATTAATCATGCGTACGCGGCGGCACCGCCTACAGGGGAGCACCCGCTTGTCGCCGTGCTGACAGCTGTCGAAGCGGGCCTGGCCAACCCTGACAACCACTACGTGGTGAACACTACGTATTTCGATGGCCCGAGTGGCCCGGTGCTCCTGGGCATGCTACACCTGAACGCTCATACGGTGTGGGATTTGTGCATCGCAAAGGATTCCTTCACGTGTTCGGTCCTATTGCAGCCGCAAGCGCGGCAGCGGGCAACCGTGCACGTGGGCTTCGCGCAGGTATGGCAGGTCGTGCGCAGCGACTCTCCGCAGGTGGACTTAGAAGACCTAGCGGCCGAGGACCTGCTGTACGATGCGCCCGACGTACTGCGTAATTATGCCCAATCCGGCCGCCCAGCCTAAGTCGACTCTCCCGATGGAAGCACTCCTCATTCCCCGCCACCCGTTTGACGAGCAACACCAGTCGCAACTGGCCTTGTTGCACAGCCTGCCCGAAGCGCTACGGGCCGACCACGCCCGTTTGTTTCGGCTCGGCAATGCCGCTTTTCGCTACCAGCAGCAGGCCGAAGGGGAAGTAACCGAAGACGATTTTCAGGATTGGCTCGTTGGGCTCCCGGAGAAGATGCGCGCCGCGATGGCGCGCGAGGGCTTTGAGAAAAATAAAACCGCCTGGCCCGTTCGCCGGCACGCGCTCGAACGACGCGATAAAGGCTACGACGCCTTTATGCAATCGGTCTTATCGGCCGAAGATTGGGCCTATGAGCAGTCGTTACGCCTAGCTGGCGAGCAAACCGCAGCCTAGCTTGATTGGTCTTGAAAAGCCACTATATGCGCCGCACAGCTGGCAACCTTGGCTGCGCAGAAGGAGTTTTGAAGCGGGTTTGAAACCCTTTCAAAACCGCTTCAAAACTGTTTTCAAAACCCCTCTGCACTACCTCTCCGTGTCAGGATGACGGGATTCGAACCCGCCTCCTGCCAGCACCTGGCTGGCTGCTGGACCACCAGCTCCACCCTGTTTCTTCAAAGATACGGCGCCAGTGCCTTCTGCTGCTCCCCTGCAGGGGCAAAACCAGGGGCAAAACCAGGGGCAAAACCAGGGGCAAAACCAGGGGCAAAACCAGGGGCAAAACCAGGGGCAAAACCAGGG
>NZ_JAUQSY010000026.1 GCF_030580865.1 Hymenobacter aranciens
GCGGCTCTACTCCTTCAGCAGCGCGTCCACGGTCCGCTCAAACTCCGCCGTCTCCTCCTGATAGTACTTCCCCGTGCCCGGCCCCGAAAACCCAGTATGCACCTTCCGCACGTTACCCTTCTTATCCAGAAAAATCGTGGTCGGAAACGCCAGCACACCCTTTAGCTGCGGCAAGGATTTACTCGCCTCCGCCGCCGAAGCCTGCCCCGCCACCGCCACGTCGTAGCCCACCTTCAGCCGCTCGCGCATCCGCCGCAGCTTCTCCGAAGCCTTCGCCACGTCGGGTGTGCGCTCGTAGCCCAGCCCGATGATTTCGACGCCGCGCTGTTTGTTCTTTTCGTACCACGGGGCCAGAAAGTTGGTTTCGTCCATGCAGTTGGGGCACCACGAGCCCAGCACCTGCACCACCACCACCTTGCCCTTATACTTCGGGTCGGCAGGGGAGATGCTGCCGCCCTCGAAGATGCTGGGGAACTTGAAGTCGAGCCGCGTCTGCCCGGGCTTGAGGCCGGTGAGGGTGTTGGCGTCGGGCAGTTTGGCGTTGGAGTCGGGCACGGCCGTCCAGGTTTCGTGGCCCGATTTGCCGGCGTAGAAGTCGCCGAACAAGGTATTCGGAGCATATTCCTTCGTAATGTCGATGGGCTCCTTCGGCCCGTTGTGGGCCGTGAACAGAAAAGCGTGGCTGCCGTCGAAGGTCGACAGCTTAAGCGTGTTGCCATCAACCTGACCAGCCAGGTAGCGGTAGTCGCCGGTGGTGGTCAGAAACGTGCCGGTTACGTCATTGCCGGTTTGCTCAAAGACCCCCACGGCCGGGTAGCTGTCGCCGTCGTCGCCCTTAAATGTGACATTCCACGTGCCGTCGAACGAGGTAGGCTTGGCCGCCGAAACGGCAAATAATTTCTCCTCCCCCCGCGTAGCCGTGAACGGTACCCGGTAGGGCTCTTTGCCATCATACTTCACCCAGGTGCCTTTCATCTTTCCGGCGCCGTCGGCGCGCACCACCAGCGCCGCATCGAATACGCCCAACCGAATAGTGGTCGAGTCGCCGGCGGTCGTGATTTCATCGAGCTTGAGCCGCTCCGCCCCGTTCCGCAGCGTAACGGTGGGCTTTTGGCCGTTGTCGAGGGTATTTACCTCAAACAGAAACGGGATTTCCTGGCCCTGAGCCGTGAGCACCCCACGCCAGATGCCCGGCTTCAGGCCCGGGGGCAGGCCGCTGGCGTCGGGCTCGGACAGTAGCTCCCGATTGCTGGAAGAGCCAGTAGTAGAAGAACCATCGGAGGAGCAGCCCGCCAGGCTAAGGCCCAGCGCAGCCGCCGCCAGCGAGGTAGAAAAACGCAAAATCATAGGACGCACGAAAAGAATTGAGAACCCCCAAACCAGTTCCTTAGTAAATAGGTTACAAGAGGTGGCCGCGCGCGCACCCCTCCGATTAATGTCATCTTAATCGAAGATGCACGTTTCGGCTAGGTTTCAACTTTCCCGGAGTGCTACATTTGCACCCAATTACCCTCATTACTCAATCTCCTATGGCTTTCGACCTGGAAATGATACGTGCCGTGTACGCTGGCATGGGCTCCCGCATCGAGGCAGCCCGCACCGCAGTGGGCCGTCCGCTTACCCTCACCGAAAAAATCCTCTACGCCCACCTCTACGGCGGCGCAGTGGGCCAAGCGTATGAGCGCGGCGTTTCCTACGTCGATTTCGCCCCCGACCGCGTGGCCATGCAGGATGCTACCGCCCAGATGGCCCTGCTCCAGTTCATGCAGGCTGGCAAGCCCACGGCCGCCGTGCCCAGCACCGTGCACTGCGACCACCTCATCCAGGCCAAGGACGGTGCTACCGAAGACCTCGCCGAGGCCAACGCCGAAAACCGCGAAGTGTATGACTTCCTGGCTTCGGTGTCGAACAAATACGGCATCGGCTTCTGGAAGCCGGGCGCCGGTATCATCCACCAGGTGGTGCTCGAAAACTACGCCTTCCCCGGCGGCATGATGATTGGCACCGACTCGCACACCCCCAACGCGGGCGGCCTGGGCATGGTGGCCATCGGCGTTGGTGGGGCCGATGCGGTGGACGTGATGGCCGGCATGGCCTGGGAGCTGAAGTTCCCGAAAGTCATCGGCGTGAAGCTGACTGGCAAAATGAGCGGCTGGACCTCGGCCAAAGACGTAATCCTGAAAGTAGCCGGCATCCTGACCGTGAAGGGCGGCACTGGCGCCATCGTGGAGTACTTCGGCGAAGGCGCCGAAAGCCTGAGCTGCACCGGCAAAGGCACCATCTGCAACATGGGCGCCGAAATCGGGGCCACCACCTCGGTATTCGCCTACGACGAGAAGATGGGCGACTACCTGCGCGGCACCGGCCGCGCCGAAATCGCTGAGGCGGCCGCCGCCATCGCCCAGCACCTGCGGGCCGATGAAGAAGTGTACACCCAGCCCGAGCGCTACTACGACCAGCTCATCGAAATCAACCTCAACGAACTGGAGCCCTACGTAAACGGCCCCTTCACCCCGGACGCCGCCTGGCCCATCTCGCAGTTTGCCGCCGCCGTGAAAGAGCACGGCTGGCCCGAGAAGCTGGAAGTCGGCCTCATCGGCTCCTGCACCAACTCGAGCTACGAGGACATTACCCGCGCCGCCTCCATCGCCGCCCAGGCCGTGGACAAGGGCCTGAACGTGGCCGCCGAGTTCACCATCACGCCCGGCTCGGAGCTGGTGCGCTACACCGTGCAGCGCGACGGCCTGCTCGACACCTTCGCCGAAATGGGCGGTGTGGTGCTGGCTAACGCTTGCGGCCCCTGCATCGGCCAGTGGGCCCGCCATACCGACGACCCCAAGCGCCGCAACTCCATCATCACGAGCTTCAACCGCAACTTCGCCAAGCGCAACGACGGCAACCCCAACACCCACGCCTTCGTGGCCTCGCCCGAAATCGTGACGGCCTTCGCCATCGCCGGCGACCTCACCTTCAACCCCCTCACCGACACCCTGCCCGGCAAAAACGGCCCCGTGAAGCTCGACGAGCCCGTGGGCGTGGAGATGCCCCCCCAAGGTTTCGCCGTAGAGGATGCCGGCTTCCAGGCCCCCGCCGCCGATGGCTCGGGCGTTCAGGTGCTGGTAAACCCCGCTTCCGACCGCCTGCAGCTGCTCGAAGCCTTCAAACCCTGGGAAGGCACCGACCTGAAAGGTCTGCGTCTGCTCATCAAGGCCCAAGGCAAGTGCACCACCGACCACATCTCGATGGCCGGCCCCTGGCTGAAATACCGCGGCCACTTGGACAACATCTCCAACAACATGCTCATCGGGGCCACCAACGCCTTCAACGGCGAGGCCAACAAGGTGCGCGACTTCGCCACCCAAGGCGAGGGCTACGACACCGTGCCCCAGACGGCCCGCAACTACAAGGCCATGGGCATCGGCACGGTGGTAGTAGGCGATGAAAACTACGGCGAAGGCTCCTCGCGCGAGCACGCCGCCATGGAGCCCCGTCACCTCGGCGTGCGCGCCGTGATTGTGAAGAGCTTCGCCCGCATCCACGAAACCAACCTCAAGAAGCAGGGCATGCTCGGCCTCACCTTCGCCAACAAGGCCGACTACGACCTCATCGAGGAAGGCGACACCATCGACATCCTGGGCCTCGACACCTTCCAGCCCGGCAAGCCCCTGGAAGCCCGCCTGCACCACGCCGACGGCGACACCGACTTGATTACGTTGAATCACACCTACAACGAAGGCCAAATCGAGTGGTTCAAGGCCGGCTCGGCGCTGAACCTGATTCGTTTGAAGGAGAGCGGCGGCGCGCAACTGTCGCAGAAATAGAGTTTGAATAACTGCTGAAACGGCCGCCTTGGAGGAATCTGAGGCGGCCGTTTCTGTTTGTATAATTATGATTTACTTGCAGCATGAAAACCCCTGCTACTGCCCGATTCGCTACGCTGTTGCTGCTAGCCACCGCTTGTACCAATAACACTACCAGCGACCCGGAACCGGTGCGCGGAATGCACTGGACGGAAAACGGCAGCACGATAACTGCTTACCGGACCATGGCAGCCTACTATAATAACGGCGCAAGGAATATGTATGTGGTTGGCCTTATGACTACTGGCGCAGATACAAATTCGGTGCAACTCACGGTTCCCCGCCACACGGGCACCTTTGTGCTGGATTCCTCTAATCAGGAATTTGTGGAGACGCTGAGTTGGGTAAATAACCGTATTGGGCGCATGCGGGCCACTTATTATGGCGGTTCAGGCCGTATCATCGTCAGCCATTACGATTCCTCCGGTACGGCTGGGGCTTCCCGCATTGCAGGTACGTTTGAGTTTGTAGCAAAGGGAAGTGACGGCTCCCATCAAACCGTTCGTGATGGCTGGTTTGATGTAAATTATTAAGCGTTACAAAATCCCATCGACCAAGCTGGTTTTTATTCAATCTTTTACTAATGACTCAAAAACCTTCCGCCGCCTTCATCGCCGCCTCTTGGGTGGCCCTGCTGGCGGGCGTCGCCGCCTACATCATCGGCCTCTGGAATGCCCAGATGCCGCTCAATGAGAAGGGTTACTACTTCACGGTGCTCATGTACGGGCTGTTTGCGGCCATCTCGGTGCAGAAAAGCGTGCGCGACCAGCAGGAAGGCATCCCGGTAACGAATATTTACTACGGGCTGAGCTGGTTTTCGACCTTGCTAGCCGTGGGGCTGCTGGCGGTGGGCCTGTGGAATGCCACACTGCTGCTGAGCGAGAAGGGTTTCTACGTGATGGCCTTTATGCTGGCGCTGTTCGGCGCCATTGCGGTGCAGAAGAACACCCGCGACAGCCAGCAGAGCCCGCCTGCATAACCCCCCGCAACTCCACAAGCGCAGAAATTTTCCCTTCCGGGCTTGTGGAGCTCCCAGTAGCTGTGCCGGCATTCCCTTCCACGCTTGTGGGAGCTCCACAAGCCATGCCGGAATTCCCCTCCGGCCTTGTGGAGCTCCCACAAGCGTGGAAGGGAATGTCGGCACAGCTACTGGACCTTCCAGTAGCTTTCTGTATTTGCCAACAGGCCATTCCGACCACCGAAATGGCCTTTTTACGGGTACAAATGGGGGCGTGGCGCAGCGGGAAAAACGTCGGGCAGCGCAGTAATTAGACATTCGTCGAAATAGTCCGTATACTTGCATCGTGAACGCCCTTTTTAAAGCCCTGAACGACCCTACGCGCCGCGCCATCCTGGAGGCCTTGCGCGCGGGGCCGCGCACGGCGGGCGAAATCGCGGAGCAGTTTCAGTTCTCGAAGCCCACCATCAGCCACCACCTCGACCTGCTACGGCAGGCCGACCTGGTGACGAGCAGTAAGCAAGGCCTGTTCGTTACCTACACCCTCAATACCACGGTGCTGGATGAGCTACTGGGCTGGCTGCTGCAGTTCAAACCCTGACTTTTTTCCTGGTTTGTTATGAAAAGTTCTTTCTCGCTGTGGCAGGGGCTGACGCTGCTGGCCCTGCTATTGCCCACCGCCTACCTGCTCTGGGCCTGGCCCGCGCTGCCCGATGCCATTCCCTCCCACTTTGGCCCCGATGGCATCGACGGCTACATGCCCCGCGATGAAGCCTGGGTGCTAACGACGGCTATGCCGCTGGGCGTGTACTTATTGTTGCTGTTTCTGCCGCGCTTTGACCCGCGTCGCCGGGTAGCGGCCGACAGCCGGAGCTACCACAAAATGGGTTTGCTGCTGGTGGGCAGCATCGGGGCACTGGCGTGCTATTCCATTTACCTGGCCCTGCACCCGGGTATGCAGCCCGGGCGGGGGATGAACGTGGGTATGGCGCTGTTTTTCGTGGCCTTGGGCAATTACCTCACCACCGTGCCGCCCAACTACTTTATGGGTGTACGCACACCCTGGGCCCTGGAGAGTGACCTGGTGTGGACAAAAACGCACCGGCTGACGGGACGGGTGTTTTTTGGTGGAGGGATGGTGGCAGCGATGGTTGGTTTGTTCGCACCGGTAAGCTGGTTTATGCCGGTTTTTATGGGGCTGGTGCTGGGAGGGGCGGTGCTGGCGTACGGGTACTCGTACTGGGTATATCGGCAAGTAGCACAGGCTTCTGCGTAAGGGTACAAGTATTTTCCTGGCTATCCGCACGAACCCGTTGGGATAATAACTGGGTGTTCTATTGTGTGATAGTGATACGCTGGCGTTGCGGGCCTTGCGTTGTGGTAGCTTGCAGCACATACATGCCTGCAGCTACGCCGTCCAGCGAAAGCTGTACCTCGCTGCGATGGGCCGGTAGCGTGAAGCGGCGCACTACACGGCCCTGCACATCGAGCAAGGTGGCGAGCTGAGCAACAGGCAGGCTGGTGGTCAGGCGCAACGTCAACTGCTGCCGGGTAGGGTTCGGGAAAACGTCCAGCGCTGGGGCGGCCATCAGGGCCGGGCGAGTAGCCAGCAGAGTATTTGTCAGCCGGGCCAGGCCGATGCGCTGCTGCCCGGCTACTCTGCCAAAGTTGCCGTAAAGCAAAATCTTGTTATCGCTGGGTTGGAGAAGGTAGCCCAGCACGCCCAGGTCGGTATAGATGGGCTGCGGAACTGCCACTCCCCCGAAGGAAGTATCTACCGAGCCATCGGCATTGAGCCGGCGCAGCTGCGCGTTGGGCGAATAGCCATTGGTGAAGCCCAAAATGCGGCCGTCGGGCTGTACTAAGGGGCGGTCAAACTCCAGCGCCGGACTAAATGAGGGGTCGTAGCTACCAGTGGGTAGCAGGCGCAGACAGCCATTGGGGGTAAGCTGACCGTTGAAACTGGTGAGACGGAAAGCTGCCGTATGGATGCTCGATATAAGAATGTTTCCGTCGATTTGGAGTTGCGCGTTGAAAAAGCCCGTGGGGCCGGCTGCACTCCCCACACTGAAAGTCGGGTCGGGGCGGCCGTCGGGCAGCAGCTGTATGAGGCTGCTGTGGGCTGCATCTTCCCAGCTAACAAGAACTTCGCCGCTGGGCCGCCGCTGGGCCTTCACATTATAAGTGCCAAAGTAAATAGACGCCGTCCAAGGGCGGCTTGGCGTAAAGGCAGCGTCCAGCGAGCCATCGGGCAGCAGGCGAGCCAGGCCATCGCGCGGGCTGCTATTGACGCTGGTGAAATTGCCGACCAACAGCAAGTCGCCCGTCAGGGTAGGTTGCAGAATTGGCTCGGGCGGCGTTCCGGCTGGAGCAGCGACGGTGACTGCGGCAAAGCTGCCATCGACAGCCCCCGTGGGCAGTAACCGGTTGATAACCGTCGAAGCAGTCCCATACGTGATGGCGTAGATGTGGCCAGTGGGCTGCAAGCTCAGCCGCGAGTAGGTGGGGGGAGCCGTAAAAAGCGGCCCGCCATAGCTGCCGTCGGCATTGACGCGCAGAATGGTAGTGGGAGTAGCTACAGCATTGTTGTTGAAGGAGTCGAGGTAGCCCTGCACCAGTAGCTGGCCGTTGGGCAGCGGTGCCAGCGCCGAAATCGTGCCCTTAAACTCGTGTACCTGATTATACGTTGCGTCGAGTACGGCAGTGCTGCTGAGGCGGGCCAGCCCGGTGCGTGGGCTGCCGTTGTAGGCCGTAAACCGGCCGCAGGCCAGGTACTGCCCATTGGTAATAGGCACCAGGTCCTGCACGTAGCCGCCCGTGGCCCCGGTGCCACTTATGAAGGTAGCATCGAGCACGCCGGTGCTACTGAGGTGGGCAATACTGCCTACGTTAGTAGTGCCGTAGCGGGTGAAATTGCCCGCCATCAGCAGGCTGCCGTCGGCCTGCAGGCGCAGTTTAGCCACGCCATTGCTGGACGAGCTAAGTACCATGCGGCCGGTAAACGTCGGGTCAAGGCTGCCGTTGGCTTGCAGGCGAATAGGATTCTGTACATTAGTCCCATTGTAGATGTTAAAATAGCCGCCCACCAGCACGTTGCCATCGGGCTGCACAACAATGCTGCGCACTATCGAGGAAGTGCCGCTGCCCACGTCAAAGCTGGGGTCGAGGCTGCCATCGGCGTTCAGGCGCACCAGGTTGTTGGCAGGGGTGCCGGCCACGGTAAAGTTGCCGCCCACCAGGATTTTGCCATTGGGCTGCAGCACAATATCATTCACTACCATCTGGGTCGTGTTGGTGAAGCCGGCTTGAATGGTGTTGTTCGCATTAAAGCTTGGGTCGATGCGGCCGTCCGACAGCAGTCGGATAATGCCATTAAAGCGCTGCCCGTTATAAAACTGGTCAGTGGTATAGCCGCCGCCCACCAGGATTTTGCCGTCGGGCTGCACGGCGATACTGCGCACATCGGGCCGGGCCGCAAATGCCGCGTTGTCGCTCAGGCCCACGCCGCCAACGTTAAACGTCGTGTCAAAGCTGCCGTCTACATTAAGCCGCGCCAGCCCCGAAGCATAGTGTCCGTTGTAATACGTCATTGATGAGCAGCCCACCAGCAGCTTGCCGTCGGCCTGCTGGGCCAGCGCAAATACAGTCCCCATGTCGGGGCCGGTACCGGTTTGGGCCATAAAGGCGAGGTCGACGCTTCCATCGGCCTGCAGCCGACGGACTTTGCTGCTGAGCTGCCCGTCTATCATGTCGTAGCCGCCGCCGGTGACTATTTTCCCATCTGCCTGCGGCAGCATTGTCCACATAGTGAAGCCCGACGGGCTAGTGAGGCGCGTGGGCGCAAAAGAAGCATCCAGCAGCTGGGCCGTAGCCACAACGACACTACTTATGCAAAGCAATAAGGACAGTAAAAAACGGAGCATGTAATCAGGGTTTTAGCATAACCAGCCGCAAGATATACCCCAATTGGCTGACAGCAAAAAAACGGCCCCACCGGCAGTATGCCGACGGGGCCAATCTGTTTGAAATGAGTAGGGCGGACGCCTTAGTTCATCCACAGCTCCGCGACGTGCTCGAAGCGGTGAGGGGCAAAGGTTCCGTAGGGGCGTTCGGCGTAAAAACCCAGGACTTTCACCTGGGGCTGGTGCGTGCGAGCGTGGCGCAGCACCCGCACGGGGTACACGCGACCGGCCTCGGGCCAGTCGCCGATGTAGTCGGCAGGGCGCTGGGCATCGTTCACACAACGGGCAAATTGCTGCACGGGCAGCGGCACGGGGAGCTTCACTTTTGACATGACCAAAGATACTAATTTTCTGGCAAACTAAAAAGATTGGCGAATAATTTTTTTTGGCCTTTTCGGGGAGTTGTTGGCCTAATGGCCCTTCTCAGTATAATTATCCCGCGTAGTGGAGTGACATACGAGTTCGGGTTTTAATTGGATTGAAGCGGTTTGATAAATCTTTTGACTAAAAAAATTAGTAATTAGCGGTGCCAAATCGGAATAGTGACCGGTGCGGCTAGCAAATGGATGCTTTACTATCTGATTTTTTTTCGGCCGCCCAGCTGGTAGCTCGGCCGCTGCCGCAGTTTGGTTGCCTGTTGCCGGCAGGTTTTCCCTCGCCGGCCGATGACCACGCCGACGCGCCGCTCGACCTGACGCGGCTGCTATTCCGGCACTCAGCCTCCACGTTTCTGGCCCGCGTCAGCGGCGACTCGATGGTTGGCGCCGGCATTCATCCCGGCGACCTCGTGGCGGTGGACCGCGCCCGTCGCCCGGCCGATGGCAGCATTGTGGTGGCCGTGGTGGAGGGCGAGCACACCATCAAGCGCCTGCGGCAGCGCGAAGGCCGCACCTGGCTGGAGGCCGAAAACAGCCGCTACCCGCCGCTGCCAGTACCCGCCGAAGTTGGATTAGTGGTGTGGGGTGTGGTGACGCACGTGGTACACGAGTTTTGAGGTTAAGAATGTCAAGCTGAGCATAGCGAGGCATCTCGCATGTAGCAGCAATCTTTTAGATAGTACTACCACAGGCGAGATGCTTCGCTGTACTCAACATGACGCTTACCATGTACGCGCTGGTCGATTGTAATAACTTTTACGTGTCTTGCGAGCGGGTATTTGCGCCGCAGTGGCAGGGGCGGCCGGTGGTGGTGCTGTCGAACAACGATGGCTGCCTGATTTCGCGCTCTGATGAAGCCAAAGTGCTGGGTTTCAAAATGGGGGAGCCTTATCACCAGGTGCGCCCGCTGCTGGAGCTAAGTCAGGTGAAAGTATTCTCCTCAAACTACGCGCTGTACGGCGACATGAGCCGGCGCGTAGTGCAGGTGCTGAGCGAGTTTGCGGCCGGGGTGGAGGTGTATTCCATCGACGAGGCCTTTCTGGATTTTCGGGGAATGAACTGGCTGGCACCCGACCTGCAGCGCTACGGCGAGCAGCTGCGGGAGCGGGTGTGGCGCGCTACCGGCATCCCGACCTGCGTGGGTATTGCCCCCACCAAAACCCTGGCTAAGCTGGCCAACCGGCTGGCCCGCAAACAGCTTAACCCGGTTAAGATGCTGAACAGTAAGGCGGAATGCCAGGCCGCTCTGGCCCAAACGCTGGTGGGGGATGTGTGGGGCATCGGCCGCCGCTATGCTCGCAAATTGCGAGAACAGGGTATTATGACCGCCGCCGACCTGGCGGCGCAGCCCGAAAGCTGGGTGCGCCGCTACCTGGGCGGCGTGGTGGGCGGACGGCTGTGGCGAGAGCTGCACGGCCAACCTTGCCTGGAGTGGAACCCGTCGGAACATGAGGATGATGACGAGCATCTTACCCCCGGTATCGGGCGGCACAGCGTCACGCATACGCGCTCCTTTGGCTGTCCGCAGCAGGAGCTGGCGGCGCTAAGCGAAGCCGTGGCCACGTTCGCCGCCCGCACTGCCGAGAAGCTGCGCCGCCACGGGCTGGCAGCGCATTTGGTGACGGTGCTACTGGGCACCGACCGCTATGCTCCGGGCATCGAGCCCGCCACGCGCACCGCCGTGGTGCATCTGCCTATTGCCACCCACGACACACCGCTGCTGACTCAGGCGGCGCTGCGTGGGCTGCGGCAGCTGCACCGGCCCGGCGTGGCCTACCATCGGGCCGGCGTGCTGCTGAGCGGCTTGGAAACGGCAGGGCAGGGGCAATTGGATTTATTTACCTCCTTAGCCCCGCTGCCACCCGCCCGGCTGCAGCTAATGACCGTGCTGGACCGGCTGAACAACCAATTTGGCCGCCACACGGTGCGCCTGGCCGCTGCCGCCGGCCCAAACCCGGGTTGGGCGGGGCGGCGGGCCTATCAGTCGCCGGCTTACACTACCGATTGGGAGAATCTGTGGCAGCTGAAATAGTGGTTCTGCCGCGGGTTATTCAATAACCAGGCGCTGGGTAAGCGCCTGATGGCCGGTCTGCAGCTTGAGGATGTATACGCCCACGGGCAAGCCGCGCACATCGACGGAGGCGCTGGCGCCGGCTGCCGGTAGCAGCAGCGACTGTCGCCGCACGGGCCGTCCCAGGGCATCAATCAGTACAAGCTCGGCGGATTGAGGTGCATCTAGTGGCAGGCTGACCGTAAACGAGCGATGCGCTGGGTTAGGATAAACCGACAAGTTAGTAGCCATAACAGCTGCGGCGGTAGCCGTAGCGGTGCCCGGCCGAAACTCCAGGCTGAAACGGCCGGGGGCGGTGGTAGTAGGCAGTGTGAATGAGTAGCTGGCCTCTGCCACCAGCTGCTGCTGGCTGCCGGTGAGGGCATCGCGGAACCACACCGTAGTGCCCGCCGCAAAGTTGCTGAGCTGCTCGACGCGCAGGGCATAAGCGCCGGACTGCGGCACGGTTACGGCCAGGGGGACACTCTGGAGAGTGCTGCCCATTGGGGGTAAGCCATTGATGGCAAGCGCCTCGGTTCCCGCCAGCGAAGCCAGTTGGAGCGATACGCCTGGGTTTGTCAGTTTGAAGGCATCGAAGCGGGCATCGGCGCCGGGCGTGGCGCCGGACTCAAAATAGATGACGGCCTGGTCGGGGGTAAGGCCCGCCTGGCTGGTAAGCGCCAGGTGAATTTGTGGGCGCTGGTCGGTGCTGCGCAGCACGTTGGGTGTAGCGGCATCGAAGGTGATGACGCGGTTTGTATTGTCAAAAGCCAGCGTGGCCGGGGCCGAGGTGCGCACGAAAAAGCCCTGGCCCAGCGGCACAATCGGGCTGCCGCCGATGCCATTCTGGTAGCTGCGGTATTGCCCGGCGTAGGGCCCGGTGCTCTGGAATACGTAGATGGCGCTGCCCACCCCGGCTGGCAAACTCACGGTGCGCCAGTCGAGCGGACTGGGGTAGGGGTTGCCCACCAGGTTCCAGCCGGTTTCGAGGGCCGGGCTGGCGGCCGCCGTCAGGCTGCGGTTGATGGCACCGTTGTGCAGCGCGCCGGTGAAATTCAGCGTGCCGCCAGCGGCGATGTTGACGGTGTAGCCGCGGCCGGTTTCGAGCGGCGTAGCCAGGCTCTGGGGCGACTCCCAGCCCCGGTCGAAGGGCGAGTAAGTGGTAGCGGGCGAGGTGGCGATGCGCCGGTCATCATACTGATAAACCGAAGGAAACGGCAGTACATCACCCGGCGTGGCCGAGGTGTTGTAGGCTGGGTTTACCACCGGCGCGCTACCCGCATAGGTCAGGCTGGCAACCGTGGCGTTGCGCGTGGGGGCGGTGAGGTGGCGGTAGCCAAGCCCGGCGTTCAGGCTGGGGTCAATCCAGCGTTGGACGGTGGCCGTGCCATTTACCGCGCCGCCGGTGTTATCTACCAGCGCCGTGCCAGCGGCTGAAGACAGCAGCGTCAGTGTCTGGCTGGCCGGGCTGAGGTTGCCGGTGCGCAGGCGGAGCACCTGGGCCACACTTACTGCCTGGCTCAGGCTGAGGCCGCTGGCATTGCTCACGGTCAGGTTGCGCACGGTGGCGGGCAGGCCCGGGCCGGTAGTCTGGGCCACGGTACCGTTGTAAGTATAGGAAGCGTCAGAACTGAAGCTGCGGGTGCCCGTCAGCTGAATAGCCCCGGTGTTGCCGCTGGCACTCAGGCCCGTCGGGTGACAGATTCCCAGCTCGGCGCCAGGTTGCAGTACGAAGTTGCCGGCGCCGCTTAGTGGCTGGCAGTTAGTATTTAACACCCCGCCGGCCTGCACCGTGAGTGTGCCGGCTACCGACAGCGGCCCGCTCAGTGAAGCCAAACCGCTGTTGGTGATGGTAACGTTGTTGTACTCGCCGGAGATTGTTTGGGCGCTCGATACGACCAGGTTAGGCAAAAGAGCATTGTAAGCCGCCTGGGCCGAGTCGGCGGCTTGCTGCAGCTGGCCCAGGCTGGTAGCGGCCAGCACGGCGAAGGCGATGGTCGTGGAGTCGCCGGGGGCCAGACGAGTCAACTGCGTGCCTACTACCTGCGAAACGTCGGCACCGCTGGGTAGCACCACGCTACTGTGGGCGGTGCCGCTGCTCAAGGTCAAAAACTTCTCGGCCAGCGAGAAGCCATCGGCCAGCCGCACGGGTGTGCCCGCCCCGGCAGCGTTGTTGATGGCATAAGTGGCGGGCTCGCCGCCGCGCAGCAGCCGCACGCCGGCGTAGCTGTTGCTCTGCAGCAGGGCATAGGTATAGCCCAGGTGGCGGGTGGCATCCCAGTCGGCCGCATTGCGGCCCGATTCGTCGGCATTGGGCAGGTCCCAATCCATAAACAAGCCGGCGTAGAGTGGGCGCAAAGTGTCAGCCGTCAGGTTTTTAAGCGAATATTCCAGCAGCACAAAATCGCGCCGCCCAGCCCGGGCCCAGGCGTAGCCGCGCTGCCCTACGCGCACCCCCACCGAGTGAGCCGAAGGGGGCACGGTGTCCTGAAAAGCAGCGCGCATCTCCTGGTCGGCGCGGGGGCCGGGCTGCTGGTGGGTGGCTTGCGTGAGGCGGAAAAACGACTGCCGCGAACTGCCGCCGCTGGAGCGCAGGCGGTCCGACACCCGGTTGGGCGAGGTGGCCAGCAGCAGCCCGCCTTCGCTGAGCAGGCCGGTGCTGCCGCGGTACATGACGCCCGTACCCACGCTGGCATACAGGTCGTCGTAGCCAATGTTGCCGCGGCTGGTGAGGGCCACGCTCAGGTCGCCGGCATTGAGCACTACATAGTCAGGATTGAGGCGAACCTCAAATAGCTGGTCGAGCTGGTAGCCGCCGCTGGCGGTAATTCGGTAGCGCAGCGTTGCTACGCTGTTGAGCGGTACGCCGCTGGTGGCCACGGTGAAGCGGAAGGGGCTGGCCGCATTATCGGCCTGGCCCAGCGTGCCCATACTGCCGATGGCAAATGTGCCCTGCGTCACCGTTACGTAGGGCGAGAGCGAAGTCAGCGTCACCATGAGTCCGCTCACGGGCTGCAGCAGGTTTTGCATGGTAGCCGTCAGGCTCACGGCGTCGCCGAGGTTGTAGGTGGGACGGGCGGGGGTAAAGGTGCTACTCACTACGCGAGCCTCGGTCACGTTGGTGGCCGTCAGGGCCTTTGCCATGTTAAGGCGACCGGTGCCAAGACGGCCCGCAAAGGGTGCGTTGGCGGGCACACCGTAGATGTTGTCGGTGGTCTGGCGCAGCTGGGCGCGAATCTGGGCGGCGGTGTAGGTGGGAAACTGCCGGCGCAGCAGCGCCGCCGCGCCCGCCACCATCGGGGCCGAGAACGAGGTGCCGCCCACGGTGGTGTAGTCGTCGTCGGCCGGCCCGCCGCCGTTGGCGGCGTGGTAGCCGTAAGTGGTGAGGATACTGGTGCCCGGGGCCACCAAATCAACGCGGGGGCTGTAGGTGGCGGCGGTGGTTTTCTGGTCGGTGCTGGTCACGCCCGACACCGACAGCACGTGGTCGTAGGAGGCCGGGTAAAACAGCAGGTTGGCGTTGGTGTTGCCGGCAGCGGCCACCAGCACGGCGTCGCGGTTCACGGCGGCGTAGGTCATCACGTCCTGCTCCAGGGCCGAGTAGCCGCCCACAGCGCCCCAGGCCATCACAATTACCTGGCAGCCGTGGTCGGCGGCATACACAATGGCCTCGATGCCGGCGAAGTGTCCGTTGCTGGTGTTGGGGTAAATATTGAGTGGCAGGAAGCGGCTGTTGTGGCCGGCGCCGGCAATGCCGGGGCCATTGTTGACGGCGGCAGCGGCCACGCCGGCCACCAGCGTACCGTGCACGATGGCCGGGTCGTAGCCGGCGTCGTTATCGTTGTTGGCCAGGTCCCAGCCGGTGAAATTGTCCACGAAGCCATCGCCGTCGTTGTCGATGCCGTCGATGGGGTCAGCGTAATTGTGCTTGAGCTGGGTTTTGAGGTCGAGGTGGGTGAGGCGCACCCCGCCGTCGGTGATGCCGATGACGATGCTACTGTCGCCCTTGTTCACGTCCCAGGCGCGGTAGGCCTTGATTTGCTTGAGGTAGTATTGCCCCGCCGTAAGGCTGGCAACGGTGGAGTCGGCCAGCGGGTCGTTGGGCTGATACATCGGTTTGCGGATGTAGAGCGGCTCCACATACTCGACGGCGCCGGTGGCCAGCAGCACGGCGCGAGCCCGGCTCACTTCCAGTGTATTGGGCACCGTAAGCTGGTAAACGGCCCGCAAATCAACGCTGCCCGGCTGCTTTCGGTCGGGGGCCTGGGCGCGGGGGAATTTCTGCTGCAAGGCACTGGCGCCGAGCTTCTGCAAGGCCGGCTCGATAGCCGCGGGCTGATGACCGGGCTTGAGCTTCAGGGCCAGCCGGCCGGGCACGGTGGGCGGTGCCGCCACTACCCGAAACGGCAAACTTATCAACAGCACCCACAACAGCAACGGCAAGCGTAGCAGATTTTTCATCGAAATAAATGGAAAAGCAAAAAGGACAGTAAATATACCGGAGCCACCCACGCCGGCCCGGTGGCCTCGGTGAAGGCTTCAAATCTCTGGCTGAAACGCAGAAACGCCTCTGCGGGATATTGGTGACCCAACCACAAAAAAGCCCGCTACGAATAGTAACGGGCTTTATATGCCTCATGGCAAACCGGGTGGTTTCTAGTGAGGCTTCAGGTACTTGTAGCCCGGGTTGGCGCGGGCCGTTTTGAATTTTTCCGGGCTGCGCGGGTTCAGGTCTACTATGCCGCCGCCCTTGTTTTCTTTACGGAACTGGGCTTTAGAATTTTTGCCTTTGCTCGACTCAGAGGTGTGGCGGAACGATTTGCGGCTGGCTTTGGAAGCTTTGCCGGGTTTGGTATCGCGGGCTTCGGAGAGGCCGGCGGCTGCCGTTAGGAAAAACACCATCAGCAGCAGGGAAAATATCTTTTTCATGGCGAGAAATGAGTAGGTGAAATAAGCGGAGCGAGGCAGCTCAACCGCTTCACAGCGAATACTCATCAAACGCAGGCGCCCGCCCGGGGGTTGCCGTTTGGCGGCTGAAAGTGCAAAATATTATAAAATATTTCGCAGGTCGTCGCGCAGCATGGTAATGCCCTTGCTAATCTGGCTCCACACGCTGGGCTCGCTGCCATCGGTGGGAGCGGGGGCTTGGCCGAGCTGCTGCACCAGCAGGGCGCGCTTGGCTTCGAGCGAGGCGGCGTGCTGCTCGTGGGTGCTGGGCGAGCCGGCGGCGGTGGCCTGGGCGCGGTTGTGCAGGGTTTTTATCTTGGCATCCAGCTCGTCCAGCGCCTGACGGAGGGCGGTTTCAGATAATTGGGGCGCGCGTTGATGGTCGGGGGTGGGGGTGCTGGCCATAGCGAAAACAAGGAGGATGGGTGAGGAAAGCCGGGGGAATGGCCCGTGCTTTGGGTTTACGCGGGACCGGGAGGGAGGTTCCTGTCGGGCCAGTGCAATGTTACCAACACAAGCGAAACAAAAGGATAATTTCAAGTAAGCCTGCCCCAGGAATGCCCTCAATAGCTTTGTGTAGTTGAATTATCCTCAGAAACTACCATGTTGCGCTATCTACTTCTCACGTACTGGCTGGTAGCTATGCTGGCCACTACTACCCAGGCCCAAACGGCCGCCCTAACGAGCGAAATCGACCTGGGCAGCCCGGAAAGCGCCCCGCCGCAAACCGGCGAAACACCCACTGCCCCCACCGTGCTGCTCACCGCCGACGAGATGCCCACCTTCCCCGGCGGCGACGCGGCGATGCTCAAGTTCCTCAGCAGCCGCCTCAACTACCCCGAGGCGGCCCTCAATCACAGCATTTCCGGCAAAGTCCACGTCACCTTCACCGTCGATGCCGAAGGACACCTGCACGACCCGCGCGTGCTCAAAGGCCTCGGCTACGGCCTCGATGAGGAGGCCATTCGCCTAGTGCGCCTTATGCCCTGGTGGAAGCCCGGCAAGCAGCAGGGCCGCGCCGCCTGGGTGCAGGTGACGATGCCGATTGTGTTCCGGGCATTGTAAAAAGGTGTCAGGTGTTGGGTTTTTGGTATTGAGATTAGTACGTTACCTAACACCTAACACCTAACACCTAACACCTAACACCTAACACCTACTCGCGCCAACGCTGCGGCAGCCCTGCCTCCCGGGCCAGCGGCGCGGCGCCTGACTGCCACAGCGCCGCGAGCACCGTATTGGCCGTGTCGGCCAGCTCCAGGTGGTAGTCTTCGTGCAGCTTGGCGGCTTGTTTCAGGGCCTCGTGGGTGCGCCTGGTGAGGTGTTGGAGCAGGGGCTGGCTGGGGCCGTGCAGGCGGGCTACCAGGGCGGGCTGGTGCTGAAAGACGTTGTGCAGCAGGCGCAAACTTAGTTCGACTTCGCCGAAGGCATCATCCGTGATTTTAGCGTGATAGGTCAGCCGGGCCTGGAGCTGGCGCAGAATAACCAGCAGGTCGTTGGGCGACTGGTGGTAACCGCGCACGGGGTCATCCACGAGAGTGCGCAGCGCGTGGCGGCGGGTGGCCAGGGCCTCGGGGCCTTCGAGCAGGCGGTAGGCGAGTTGTTCCACCAGCACGGCATCCTGGGCTACGAGGCGGGTCAGGAGCTGGTCTTTTTCCTTTGGCGGCAGCTGGAGCAGGGCGCGGCGCAGGTCGGGGGAGAGGGCGGGCATGAAAGCAAATTACTCGGAGTAAGCTGGGTGGTGCCGACGCCGGTAGAAGGGAGTGCGGCTGTAATCGTTGGGGGCAATGGTGATGGCGTAAAATGTTGTATTGCCTTTCCGATGGTCAATCCAATATTTTTTTACGTTCTCGCGGTTCATCAGGTCCAGCGTAAATATAAGCTGTTCGTAACGAGCCCGGGGCGTGAAATGCACGCGTACCCCGCCGCTGTGCCAGGTGTCGGCCACCATGTTACGAACGGCTGTCGTCAATCGCAGCTGTTCGCGACGGTTAGCCGCCGGGTCGCTGCTGAAGTAGCTGTTGTGCCAGGGCCGAAACCGTTCCAGCTGATAACGGCTGAGCAGCTGCGAAGGCGCGCGAAAGTCCCATTCATCGTCAGGGTGCAGTAAGGGCATCTTTAGTTGCAGCACTGATTGGAGACGCAAGACATGCGGCGAAGCCAACAGTCCCAGGCAGCTCACCAGCACGCCTCCCGCCAGCGCCAGCAGCCCCGGCGGCAACAACAACCGCCGCCGGTGCCGGCGCGGCAGGTACAAAGC
Organism: Hymenobacter aranciens; assembly: GCF_030580865.1. Lineage (GTDB taxonomy): Bacteria > Bacteroidota > Bacteroidia > Cytophagales > Hymenobacteraceae > Hymenobacter > Hymenobacter aranciens. The sequence goes on from NZ_JAUQSY010000026.1 coordinate 18,412, forward strand.
GGCGGTGAGAGTAGCCATAGGAGAGCAGGATGGATGGTAGCAGACAACGCTGCCCGAGACTGCTTATTGCCATGGAATAAGTCGGGCAGCGCTGCCCAAGCTACGGCCCGCTTTAATTGCGCTTTTTCGGCGCGGGCTTGCTGCCAGCATAAGCAATGCGGTAAATCACCCCGTTATCGTCGTCGCTCACCAGCAGCGAGCCGTCGGGGTGCTGCACGATGCTGCAGGGGCGACCGAACTCCGACTTGTCGCCCTCCACCAGGAAGCCGGTCACAAAATCCTCGAACCGCTCGGGCTGGCCCTGGGCGTTGCAGTGAATGCGCACGATTTTGTAGCCCGCCGGCTGGGCGCGGTTCCAGGAGCCGTGCATGGTGGCGAAGGCATCGTTGCGGTAGTCGGCAGGCAGGGCGGCCGAGCGGTTGAACACCAGCCCCAGCGGGGCCGAGTGGGCTTTGTAGAGCAGCAGCGGGCGCACGCACTTGGCGTCGAACTCGGCGTAGCTTTCGCCGCTCTTGGGCTTGTTGGCGGGGTAGGGCTGGCCGTCGGCGATGATGGAGGGCCAGCCGTAATTGGCGCCCTCGCGAATCTGGTTCAGTTCCTCCATCTGGGCCTCGTCGCCGAGCCAGTCGATGCCGTGGTCGAGGCCGAACAGCTGGCCCGTGGCCGGGTGCCAGTCGAAGCCGATGGTGTTGCGCAGGCCGCGGGCAAACACGCGCCGACCGGAGCCGTCGGGCTTGAGCTGCAAGAGGGTGGCGTTTTCGGGGTTGTCTTCGTCGCAGGCGTTGCAGGTGCTGCCCACCGAGAGGTAGAGCAGCCCGTCGGGGCCAAACTGCAGGGTCCGGTTGGCGTGCTGGCCGGCGTCGGGCAGGTCTTTGTAAAGGGTTTTGAGCTCGCCCAGCGTGCCGTCGGGCTTCACGTCGGCCACGTACACTTCGCGGATGGCGGCTAGGTAGAGCTTGCCATCCTTCAGGGCCAGGCCGTGGAGGTGCGGGCGCTGGGTTACCTGCTTGATGAGCTCGGCTTTACCGTCCTTGTTGGCATCGCGCAGCAGCGTCACGGTTCCCTTCACGCGGTTGCTCACGTAGAGGTCGCCGTTGGGGGCCAGGGCCAGCATGCGGGGCATATCGAGGCCCTCGGCGAAGGGGCTGATGGTGAAGCCGGCCGGCACCTTCAGGCTGGCGATGCGCTCGGGCGTAGCGGGCAGCTTTTTGGGTAAATAAATGTTGCCCTGCATGTGAAAGGGCGTGGCCTCGGGCGGCACGTTCTGGGCGTGGGCGAGGCAGGGGAGGAGAGCGGCAAGGAGAGTAGCGCGGAGGAACATAAAGGCTGGAAAAGAGGAGCCTGTTCTACCGGAAGCGGGCCAGCAGGGTTGCAGAACGACCAACTCCCCTCCTGCCAAGGAGGGGATGTTTCAGCGCAGCTGAAACGGGGGTGGTTAGGCCGCCCGCGCCGTCAGCACGACGCAGTAGCTTCTTCGCAAGTCCTGCCGACGCCTAACCACCCCAGCCGGGCCTGCGGCCCGGCGTCTCCTCCTTGAAAAGGAGGGGAGTTGGTCATTCTATTCCTCGTCTTCACGGCGCTCGGCAGGCCGCTCGCTGGGCTCGATAAACGTCAGGTTGTACGTCAGGGCCAGGCGGAAGCCGTTGTTGAACTCGTACACCGGCAGGCCGGTAACCTTATCGGCGCCGCCATGCAGCCAAATCTGGTTGAGGTACTGCAGCTCTACCTTGAAGTCGCGGTCGAACTGGTAGCCCAGGCCCACCGCCACGCGGTTCTGGTTGAAGGAATTGGCGCCCACGTTGCGGCCGAAATTGAGAAACACCTCCTCGAAAGCCGAGGCAAACCACTCATTGTCATCCAGCGTGGGGCCCTGCAGCGGGAACGTGAACCCGAGCTGGTAGCGAATCCGGTTTTGTCGGCTCCACACGGCCTCGTTGCCGAGCGGGCCGCTGGCCCCCGGGATGCCCACGTAGCGCTGCTCGAGGCGCAGGCGGTGGCTGAGCAGCAGGTAGCCCACGGCGTCGCTCAGAATGACGTCCTCATAAAAGCGGTGCTCGGGAAAGGTGCCCTGGGCGGCGATGGGGTGGTCGCCATAGGGGTCGGTTACGCAGTAGGCGTAGCCGCCCCCGATTTTCAGGCGCGGCATAGGTTTGAAGTACAAGCCACCGCGCAGCAGCCACTGCTGCCAGTCGGCCACGAAGCGCGTGCGCCGGGCCTGGTACTCGGTATGCACTTCCCACTGCGAGCCCAGCTTATGGTCGCCCTGGTATACAAACCAGCCGATGGAATTAAAATCGGACACGATGGGCCGGGACGTTTGAGCGCGGGCGCTGAAGCTCAGGATGAGGAAAAAGAATAGGGCCAGCGCGAAGTGGTGGGGCGAACCGAAGTTCGGCCTACGCCAATTCCGTGCGGGGATTCTAACATCTGCCCGGCCTTTGCCGTTGAGCCAATCCGTGCTGTTTGTAGTTTGTGCTAATGCCATTTCGTTACCTGATTTTAGGGCTGAACCTGGGGCTGTCGTTGCGCCTTTCGGCCCAAACGCGGCCCGTTGCCGATACTGTTCGTAGCGTAAAGCTAGCCGATGCCACCGTAGTGGGCTACGGCCAGCAGTTGCCTCTGCGCCGCACCGCCGCCGCCGTGGGCGTCCTTGATGCCCGCGTCATCGAAGGCTTCAACCAAGCCTCGCTCACCCAGGCCGTGAACACCCTGCCCGGGGTGCGGCTGGAGGAGCGGGCCACGGCCAGCTACCGCCTCAGCGTGCGCGGCAGCACATTGCGCTCACCCTTCGGGGTGCGCAATGTGAAGGTGTACTACAATGATTTACCCTTCACCGAAGCCAGCGGCAGCACCCCGCTCAACCTGCTCGACCCCGCTACCATCGGCCGCCTCGAAGTCATTAAAGGCCCGGCGGCCAGCGTGTACGGCGCGGGCACCGGCGGGGCCGTGCTGCTCAGCACCCGCCGCCCCGCGCCGGGCCAGACCGGGGCCCAGGCCGGCTTCACGGTGGGCAGCTTTGGGCTGCGGCGCTACTCGGTGGCGGCCGAAAGCGGGGGCGCCCACAGCAGCTGGCGCGCCCAGTACGTGCGCCAGGACCTCGACGGCTACCGCCAGCAAAGCGCCCTGCGCCGCGAAACTGCCATTCTCGACGGCGAGCTGAACCCCAGCGACAAGCAGACGTTCAGCCTGCACCTGCTCTACACCGACCTCGACTACCAGCTGCCCGGCGGCCTCACCCGCCCGCAGTTTGAGCAGGACCCGCGGCAGGCGCGGCCGGGCACCGCCGCCGCGCCCGGCACCGTGGCCCAGCGGGCGGCCTACCGCTCGCGCACCGTCCTGCTGGGCGGCAGCCACGAGTACCGCTTCACACCGCGCTTCAGCAACAAAACCACCGTGTACACTTCCGGCAGCATCGTGCGCACGCCTTACCTGGTCGATTTTGAGCGTAACGCGCTGCTGGGCCTAGGCGGGCGCAGTGTGTTCAACTACCAAACCATGCTGGCGGGCCGGGTGCTACGGCTGGCCGCCGGCGTGGAGCTGCAAAGCAGCTTCGAAAGCGCCCGCAACTACACCAACCAAGCCGGCACGCCCGGCCCCCTGCGCTACGACGACGAAATCCAAACCGGCACCGGTTTCGGCTTCGCGCAGGCCGACTGGGAGCTGCCCGCCGGGTGGCTGCTCACCGCTGGCGCCAGCTACAACCGCCTGGCCTACCGCATCAACCGCGTGGCCGATGCCACCCAGCCCGGGGGCTACCGCCTCACCCGGGAGTTCCGGCCCGAAGTATCGCCCCGGCTGGCCGTGCTCAAGGAAATTACGCCCAATGTTTCGGCTTACGCTAGCGTGAGCACCGGCTTCTCCCCGCCCACCGAGGAGGAAATCCGCCCCTCCGATGGCAGCCTCAACCCCGATTTGCAGGCCGAGCGCGGCATCAGCTACGAGCTGGGAACCCGGGGCCAGCTGCTGGGCCAGCGCCTGCGTTTCGACGTGGCAATCTACGATTTGGAGCTGCGCAATACCATCGTCACGCGTAGCAATGCGCAGGGCACAGCGCTGTTTTACAACACCGGCGCCACGCGGCAGCTCGGGGCCGAGGCGGCCGTCAGCGGCTGGCTGTGGCAGCCCCATGCGGTCGATGCCAGTGCAACGAACGCCCCCGGCCTGCGCGCTTGGGCTAGCTACGCCTATAACCATTACCGCTTTCGCACCTACCAGCCGGGCGACACCGATTACAGCGGCAACCGCCTCACTGGCACCGCACCGCACACGCTCAGCGCCGGGCTCGATTTCAACACCGCTCCAGGCTTCTACCTCAACCCCGCGCTGGCTCACCAGGCCCGGTTGCCGCTCAACGACGCCAACACCGCCTACGCCGCCGGCTACTGGACCTTCGCCACGCGGGCGGGCTGGCGCCATACTCTGCACCACCTGACGCTGGACGTATTTGCCGGTATCGAAAACGCCACCGACCGCCGCTACAGCCTCGGTAATGACCTCAATGCCTTCGGCGGACGCTACTTCCAGCCCGCGCCGGGCCGCAATTACTACGGGGGGCTGAGCCTGGGTTGGCGCTAAGCAGCGTCGTTCGGACTGGCTTGGGCTGCGGGCTCCTCCACTCCAGCCGCCACAGCGAGCGGAGCTTTAAACCAAAACTTGAAGAACACCAGCATGCCGCTTAGCGCCAGCGTAGTGGAGTTGGCAATAATGACCGGCAGGTCGTGCCGCCGCAGGCCGTAAATAAGCCACAGCAGGGCCGCCGACGAGATGAGTAGCAGCATGGGCAGCGCCAAGCCAGCAGCTGATTTTGACTTCCAGGTTTGCCACACCTGCGGGGCGTAGGCAATAGTAGAAAGCGTAGCGGCGACCAGGCCGATGATGGAATCCAGCAATAGAATAAGGGTCAGTGGGAAGAAAGGCCGCTTGCCTGGCTCAGCCAGCAACGGTACTCCGGCAAACGATAATTGTGCCGTTACTGTTCGGGTTTGATTGGTAAAATAATGATAGTTAAAGTTTTATTACAGGTTTGGCAGGTGCTTCCGGGCTAGCCCGGAGATGAAAATACGGGGTGGCACGGATTGACGGCGGGTAAGCCGGGCAAATACCTTTGTCGTGTTCCCAAGGCAGACTTAAAGCTTCGGATAGTCGGATGCCAATAGTTTGCTGAGTGCGCAGTCTTCAACACCATTTTTTTCCAACTCCGTCATGAAACACGTTTTCCCAACTCTCCTCTCGCTGGCCGTGCTGGCTGGTATTCCGCTCGCTTCGCAGGCTTCCGGCTCTGGGAGCGAAGGCGGCTCGGTGGGCCTCACGGCTCCCAAAACCATTAAGGCCAAATCGGTTGCCGATGGTCCTTTCGGTGAAGGCACCAACGTGCTAAACCTGGGCATCGGCTTCGGGGCAGTGTATAGCTACGCCGGCACGGTCGATGCCTCGCCGGCGTTCAGCGCTTCGTTTGAGCACGGTTTCAAACAGGTAGGCCCCGGCGTAATCGGTATTGGCGGCCTGGTGGGCTACCAGAGCACCAGCTCCGACCTGGGGTACGGCACCAAATTCAAGTCGTCGGACCTGGCCATTGCGGTGCGTGGCGCCTATCACTACCCCGTCACCGACGCTTTTGATGCCTATGCGGGGCTCGGGCTGGGTTTTCGCTCTATTTCCTACGAGGTGGAAGGCAGCTCGTCGTTGATTGCCGTGGCCGACTACAAAGGCTTCTACTCCGGCTACTTCATCGGTGGCCGCTATTTCTTCACAGACAAAATCGGCGCCTTCGGCGAGCTGGGCTACGACCAGGCGCTGCTCAAAGTGGGCCTGTCGGTGAAGTTCTAAACGCGGATTTTCCTTTACGCAAAAGGCCCTCCGCTGTGCAGCGGAGGGCCTTTTGCGTACTATCTGAATGTATTACTGCAGTTCCGGCAGCGTGTAGTTATTGTCGCTCGGGTCGGTAAGCTCGCGGGGCAGGTTTTCGTCGCTGGCGGGGGCGGGGCCGGTTTTAGTCATGGCCTCGGTGTCCATGCGCAGGGAGTCGTCCATTTGGTCGGCGTCCTGCTGGCCGTCGTTTTCAGGGTCGAGCGTCTGGCCGTGGGTGGTGGCGTCGAGCATGGGCGTCGAGGCCCCGTCTTCGCGGTTGTTTTCGGCGGCGGGGTCGGGCTGTTGGGTAGCCATAAGAATCGGATAGAAAAAAGGTTACGGGTTGGTTTTGTCGATGTCGACGCCGGGGGCGGCCGGGTCGTGGCCGCTGCCGTAGCGCGGGTCGTCGTCGGCCCAGGCGGCGCGCTGCACGTCGGCGTCTTTATCCTGGGCGGCGCGCACGGCGGCGGGGTCCTGGTTTTGCTCTACGTGGCCGGGCTGCTCCTGGGGGTCGGCGGCTTCGGCTTCGGGCGAGTAGTCCTCGGTGCCGGTGCGGGTAGGCTTGCGAAACTCGCTGAATTCGTCGGGATTGTCGTTGTGGCCGCTGTTGTTGGCCGGGGCCGCATTGGTGGGCTGGGCGTGGCCGAAGTCGCCGTACTGCGGCGTATCGGTCGTTTTGGACGTCGGGTGAGCTTGCTCGGCGCGGGCCTGCTGGTCGGCCGGGCGCTGGTCAGATGATTGGGTGGTGCTCATGAGGAAGGGAAATGAAAGAAAAAACATTCGGGCGCTGCCCGGTTTTGTGCTTACGCAGTTAGGCGCGGCCGGTTGTTCGGGCCGCGCTGCCCGGTTTATTTCTCTTCAATCCCATGGCTATCCAACACAACCCCACCGACCAGGAATTCACCACCACCCGCGACAGATACGACGCCGAGCTGGCCTACGCCCGGCCCGCCGATGGTGTCATCGACTTCACCCACACCTACGTAGATGAAAATCTGCGTGGCCAGGGCGTAGCTGAAGAGCTGGCCCGCACCGCGCTGGCCTACGCCCGCGAGCATCACCTGAAAGTGCGCACTACCTGCAAGTTTATGGCCGGCTTCGTCAAGCGCCACCACGACGAGTACGCTGACCTGCTGGCCTAAGCCGCCAGCCGCTGCTCCTTGCAGCGGGTCAGTATCGACTTCGTGCACAGCGTTGTATACAATAAAATACAGCGCTGTGCTATTAGGGGAAATCTGTGCTTTTTTCTGATTTGTTTCTCTTGCTGAGCTTAGTCGTTGATTGTTTGGCCATCAGCAAGCTAGTCGGCGAGTGGCAAAACTATCCGGCTTATTTAGAATCTTTAAAAACATCAAAAATTTCGGCTGGTCGTAGCAAATAACAGTCCTCACCAAGCTTCATTGGTTGGCTGTCCTTTCAACTCATCTACTGCCTGCATGAGCACCGTTATCCAAAAACCGCTCGACCACCAGCCGCCGAGCCTGCCGCCCACCCAGTCCGTCCGGCTCACCATCAACAGCCAGGAAAGCCACTTCACCGTAGCCCCCTGGACCACTCTGCTCGACGCCCTGCGCGAGCACCTCGACCTCACCGGCACCAAAAAAGGCTGCGACCACGGTCAGTGCGGGGCCTGCACGGTGCTCATTGATGGCAAGCGCATTAACTCCTGCCTCACTCTGGCCGTGATGCGCGACGGGGCCGACATCACCACTATTGAGGGCCTGGGTACGCCCGAAAACCTGAGCCCGCTGCAACAAGCTTTCATTGACCACGACGCCTTCCAGTGCGGCTACTGCACGCCGGGCCAGATTTGCTCGGCCCAGGGCCTTCTTAACGAAGGCAAGGCCAAAACCGAAGCCGAAGTGCGTGAGCTGATGAGCGGCAACCTCTGCCGCTGCGGCGCTTACCCCAACATCCTGTCGGCCATCATGGAAGTGATGGATAAAGACGGGCTGATAATGGACACCAAAGAGTGGTCGGCTGGCGGCGCCAAGCCTGAAATGGACCCCATCAACTCATAATTCATAACTCGTAATTAGTAACTGAGCTTATGAACAGCTTCACCTACGCCCGCCCCGACGATATCACCGAGGCCCTGCGCGAAAAGTCCATTCAGGTGGAAACCACGAAGTTCATTGCCGGCGGCACCAACCTGCTCGACCTGATGAAGGAAAACGTGGAGCGCCCCACCCGCCTCATCGACCTCAACCGCCTGCCGCTAAGCCAAATCGAGGAGCTACCCGACGGCAGCCTGCGCCTCGGCGCCCTCGCCACGAACGCCGATACGGCCTACCACCCCGAGGTGCAAAGCCGCTATCCGCTGCTCAACCAGGCTATTCTGGCTGGGGCCAGCCCGCAGCTGCGCAACATGGCTACCGACGGCGGCAACCTGCTGCAACGCACCCGCTGCTACTACTTCTACGACCTCGCCACGCCCTGCAACAAGCGCGAGCCCGGGACTGGATGCTCGGCCATCGGCGGCTACAACCGTATCCATGCCATCCTGGGCGCCAGCGCCGAGTGCATTGCCACCCACCCGTCGGATATGTGCGTGGCCCTGGCCGCGCTGGGCGCCACCGTGCAGGTGAGCCACCCCACCGGCGAGCGCAGCATTCCGTTCGAGGACTTCCACCGCCTGCCCGGCAACACCCCCCACCTCGACAACAACCTGACGCCCGGTGAGCTCATCACCAGCATCGACCTGCCCGCCAAAGGCTTCGAGAAGAATTTCTCATACCTCAAGCTACGCGACCGCAGCTCCTACGCCTTCGCCCTCATCTCGGTAGCCGCCGCGCTGGAGCTGGACGGCGACCGCATCACCGACGCCCGCCTAGCACTCGGCGGCGTGGCCCACAAGCCCTGGCGCGACCAGGAAGCCGAGGCCCTGCTGATAGGCCAGCCCGCCACGTCCGACACTTTCCGCCGCGCCGCCGCCAAAGTGGTGGAGGGCGCACAAGGTCAGGGTAGCAACGACTTCAAGATTGAGCTGGCCAAGCGCGCTATCGTGCGGGCGCTGAAGCAGGCGGCTGAGATGTCGGAGGAAGTGAATGTGAACGTTTTTCAAAACTCTAACCCGTAAACCTCACCCCCGGCCCCTCTCCTGCGGAGAGGGGAGCCAGTTCTGCGCATTATCGCGTCGTTTGGCTCCCCCTCTCCGCGGGAGAGGGGGCCGGGGGAGGTTGCCCCGCAAGCAGCTATTATGATGACCACCGACTACATCGGCAAACCCACCAACCGCGTCGACGGCCCGGCCAAGGTGGCCGGCACGGCCAAGTACGCCGCCGAGTTCAACGTGCCAAACCTGCTCTACGGCTACGTGGTAAGCAGCCCCATTGCCAAGGGTAAAATCACGAAAATCAACGCCGAAGAAGTGTTGGCGCTGCCCGGCGTGCATAAAGTTTTCTCCCACGAAAACGTGCCCTCGCTGGCCTGGTTTGACCGCAGCTACAAGGACGACGTGGCTCCCGGCGGCTCGCCCTTCCGCCCGCTGCACTCGGCCGAGGTGAAGTACAGCCAGCAGCCGGTGGCACTGGTGGTAGCCGACACCTTCGAACTGGCCCGCTACGCCGCCTCGGTGCTCGAAATCGAGTATGAGCAGACTGCTCACGAAACCGACCTCAGCAAGCATATCGACGACGCCCGCGAGCCCGGCGGCGGCAAAACCGGCTATAAGCCGCCCAAGTCGCGCGGCAACTTCGGCCGCGGCTGGGAGCAGGGCGTGGCGAAGGTGGAAGCTAACTTCCAGCACGGCGCCCAGCACCACAACCCCATGGAAAACTTCGCCACCACGGTGGAGTGGCTGGGTGATAAGAGCCTGAACGTGTACGACAAAACGCAGGGTGCCTTCAATTCGCAGCAGTACATCATGAAGGTGTTCGGGCTGAGCAAGGACCAGGCCCGCGTTATTTCAAAGTACACCGGCGGCGGCTTCGGCTCGGGGCTGCGGCCGCAATACCAGCTGTTTCTGGCCGTGCTGGCCTCGCTGGAGCTGGAGCGCTCGGTGCGGGTGTCGCTCACGCGGCAGCAGATGTTCAGCTTCGGTCACCGGCCCCACACGTTGCAGCACGTGGCGCTAGCCACCAACGCCGACGGCTCACTCTCAGGCATCAATCACTTCGCCGTGGCCGAAACCTCGCAGTTCGAGGATTTTACCGAGAACGTGGTGGGCTGGTCGGGCATGATCTACGACTGCAAAAACGTGAAGCTGGGCTACCGCCTGAGCAAACTCGACGTGTACACGCCCCTCGACATGCGCGCCCCCGGCGCGGCCTCGGGCTCCATCGCCCTCGAAATTGCGATGGACGAAATGGCTGAAGCCGCCGGCCTCGACCCGGTAGAATTCCGCCTGCGCAACTATGCCGACTACGACCAGGAGCAGAACCTGCCCTTCAGCAGCAAGAAGCTGCGCGACTGCTACCACGAGGGCGCTACCAAATTTGGCTGGGCCAACCGCAACCCCGCCCCCCGCTCTATGCGCCAGGGCAACCGCCTCATCGGTTGGGGCATGGCCGGCGGCATCTGGGACTCGGCCACCCAGCCCGCCCAGGCCAAAGCCAGCCTCGACGCCGACGGTCACCTGCGCGTGCAAAGCGGCTCGAACGACATCGGCACCGGCACCTACACCATCATGACGCAAATCGCGGCTGAGACGCTGGGCCTGCCCATCGAGGCCGTTACCTTCGAGCTCGGCGACACGCTCATGCCCGAGGCCCCCGTGCAAGGCGGCTCCTGGACGGCCTCATCCGTCGGCACCGCCGTGCGCAAAGCCTGCCAGGCATTGGGCGAAAAACTCCTGAAACAGGCCCAGAAAATGGACGAATCCGCTTTCGCCGACGCCACCATCGACGACGTGCAGTTCGTGAACGGCCAGCTGCGCCTGCGCACCGACCCCGACCAGGCCGTAGTGTTGCGCGACCTCGTGCAGGCCAGCGGCGAGCCCCGCCTCGAAGCCGAAAACTCGAAGCTGCCCGGGATGCTGGGCATGCTGAAACCCGCCCAATACTCCATGCACGCCCACAACGCCGTGTTCGTGGAAGTGCAGGTGGATGAGGAACTGGGCACCATCCACGTCACCCGCGTGGTGAACGCCGTGGCGGCAGGACGCATCCTCAACCCCAAAACCGCCCGCAGCCAGGTGCTGGGCTCCGTGGTGTGGGGCATCAGCATGGCCCTGATGGAAGAATCGGTGATGGACCACCGCTTCGGCCGCTACATGAACCACAACTACGCCGAGTACCACATCCCCGTCAACGCCGACATCCACGACATCGACGTCATCTTCGTGCATGAGGAAGACGACAAAGTGAACGAGCTAGGCGTGAAAGGCATCGGCGAAGTCGGCCTGCTGGGCGTGGCCGCAGCTATTTCCAATGCGGTGTACCATGCTACCGGTAAGCGGGTGCGCGATATGCCGGTGATGATTGATAAGCTGTTGTAAGGTAGTAACTGGCTGGAAACAGAAGCGCCCCGAGACTCTGTAGTTTCGGGGCGCTTCTGCTTGGTATATTATTCTGCGTCGTCGTTTATTCTGCGCCGCAATTGCTCGATGTCAGTTAAATCCTTGGGACGTGCGGCAGCTTCTTTATCGGCTATTAAATCCTCGAAATCAATAAAGGGAATCGACACGCCGCCTAACTCTATTATTTCTCTTCTCGAAAAAGCTGGCCCAAAGCGGAGGTCGGCTTTTATCTCTGGCAACAGGTCAAGGGTAAAGTGCTCAAACTCGTATTTGAAAAAGGATTTGCGAGGGTTAGGCGACTGCTCGTTTTTGTATTTCGAAATGTCCTGGCCTAAATCAGCTAGTGCCTCCAGCAGCTTGAAATAGTTTGAATAAGTTGGACTGTACCAGATATCCAAATCGGGCCTGTCGGTAGGCACTCCAGCCATTGTAATTGAATGCCGGAAGTAACCATAATAAGCAACCGCAGTACCACCTACAATTAGGTAGTCAACGTGGCGGCTATTTAACGTCCGACTAACGTTGACTATGCTTTCGATTAGCTTATTGCTTGCGAGCATTCTTTTGTTTTTGCTGTCGAAGCGCGTGAAGGATGCTGGCGGCTTGCTGAACTTCCAAACTTAATTTCTCTCGCTCTGTTGGTTCGGCCGTAGCAATATTCTCGGCCCGCTTCAAAGCGTTGAAGCTGGAGTATTTAGTGAGCTTACTCATAATACAGATACTAAGCGAGGCTAAACAAACTATTAAAGCGAAAAATGTCAGTCCACCGACAGCTTCAAGTGCTTCCCAAAACCCTCCCGCACAATCCGCATCAATGTCGAAAGGCGGATGTCGCTGGCGTTGTTCTCAATGCGGGAGATGTACGTTTTGGTTGTACCACATTTGGCCGCTAGCTGCTCCTGGGTCATGTTGTTTTCCTTGCGCATCTCCTGTAGCATGGCGCCTAGCTTGAAAACTTCGTATCCTTCCTCAAAGGTTTCGCGGGCGGTGGTGCGCCGGGCTCCATAGTGCTGTTCCACAAATTCGTCAAGGGCAACCAGCTTGTTGGGCTTTGTATGCATGGTATTGTTTTCTGAGCCGTTCGGCGCGTTCGATTTCGTTGGCGGGTGTTTTCTGGGTTTTATTCTGAAATACCGTAAACTTTCAGACTGCAAACCTGGCCTTTGAAATCAACCACCGTGCGAAGTTAGCTAAACGGATAACAATTGACAAGCGACGTCAGTTGCCCATCCACCCAAAAACGCCCCGAAACCGCAAGGCTTCGGGGCGTTTCGCTGCGCGGCTGACGAGACGCGCCGGGCCGCTAAAACGCAGCCGCAAACTCCTGGGCGAAGTCTTCCAGCTTCACCTGGCCCAGGGTGGGCTTGTGCTGCTTGTAGTCTTCAGACAGCCTGCCGGTGCGGATGCTGGCGTAGATGTCCACGATTTCCTGGGCGCGGTCGGCGGGCAGGCCGTGCTGGGTCAGGTTGTGCTGCATCTGCTCGTCGGTGAGGGCGCGCCAGGGGAGGGTGGGGCGGCCGATGGCGGCGCCCAGCGCGGCGGCTACTTCGTCGGCGGTGCGCTCGTCGCTGGCCACGTAGCGCACGCGCAGGCCGGGGGCGGTGGCAGGGCGGGTCAGCTCTTCGGCGGCGGCAGTGGCAATGTCGCGCTGGTGTACGAAGGCCACCCGGGTGCTGCCAGGGTAGTTTACGCCGATGGCGCCGACAGCTTTAATCATGCCGATGAAGCTGAACATGTTGCTGTAAAAGGAAGTGGGGCGCAGGCGCGTAAGGTCGAGGCCGGGCACCTGGGCCAGGATTTCCTCAACGTCGTGCGTGCCGATGATACCGCCGCTGCCTTCGGTCAGGTGCGCGCCCCAACTGCTGAGCTGCACCACGCGCCGCACGCCGGCCTGCTGCACGGCCTGGGCGTAGATGTACCCGAGGCGGCGGTGGTAGGCCCGCGAATCGGCGACGGTGAAATTGGGCGGCACCATCAGGTACACGGCATCGGCCCCGGCGAAGGTGGCGGCCAGAAAGGCGGCATCATCGACCGAGCCGATGGCGGCGGTGGCGCCGAGGGCTTCGATGGCCTGCTGCTTGTCCGGCTTGCTGCTGATGACGGTGACGGTGTGGCCCTGCTGTACGAGCTGTTGGGCCAGCGGGAGGCTGATGTTCCCGAGGGAACCGGTGAGGATGATTTTCATGCTGCAAAATTCCGGCTGACGTTGGGGGCCTGGAAGAGCCAATGAGCGGAGGAATTGGGCAAAAGGGCGGATACCGAGTGGTAGGCCGAATTCCCCGCAGGGGTTCGTCCTACCACTCTGGCGTTGTTATAACTACGCTAACGACAAAGTGGTAGGACGAACCCCTGCGGGGAATTCGGCCTACCACTTACTTCCGCTGCCGGTACGCCGCTGCCGGTACGCCGCCGGCGACACGCCCGTATTATTCTTGAAAAACCGCCCGAAGCCCGACTGGTCAGCAAAGTGCAACAAGTCAGCCGTCTGCGCCACGGTCAACGCGGGATTGTGCAGCAATACTTTGGCTTCCAGAATTACTGATTCAGCAATCCACTCCACGGCCCGCTTGCCGGTGGCTTCTTTCACCGTTTCAGCGAGGTGTTTGGGCGTGATACACAGATGGGTAGCATAGAAAGCCAGGCCGCGCTCGCGGGCGGCGTGGCGGTTGACCAGTTGCTTAAACTGCGTAGCCAGGGCTTGGCTGCGAGTGGATGCAGCCGGCGTGCTGTCGGCCGATTGGGAATAAATAGCCGCCGTTTCGTGTAGCAGAATGTGTAGCAGACTGCGTAAAATCTCGGTGCGGTAGGCGTGCGGCATCGCGGCTTTTTCCTGAATGTTGTGCAATAGTGCGGTCAGCGTCGCAGCCTGGGCCGGCGAAACGGCCCATACATGCCGGGCATCGTTGTCGAAAAACGCAAATCGGGCCGGGTCGGGCCCGCCGTTGGCGGCCACGAAATCGCGGGTGAAAAAGACGCTCAGCGACTCGTGGTCGTCGGCCATAAACTGCCACTGCTTGATGGCTGATGGCGGCAGCGCCATCAGGCTGCCGGGCCCAAGGTCGTAGGTGTCGAGGTTGACACTGAGCTGGGCGCGGCCCTGCAGAAACAGCCCGATTTTATAGTAACCACTGCGGTAGGGTGCCGCAAGGGGCAGGTGTGGGCGCTCCGACTCCGGGCCTAAAAAAAAGAACTCGGCTGGCTGCCCATCGGGCTCAGTAAAAACATTTAGCTGATACGTGGGGATAGAATTAGGCATAACCGGTCGACGGATTAAGTTGCCAAGCTACGACGGCCCGCGCTCAACCCTGCCCCGCTCCCGGGCGTACTTCCTCCAAAGATTTGCTCATGACCGAACTCCAACGCCTGCTCCGCGCCTACGATGCCTACCGCGCCGCGGGCCGCGCCTGCGCCCTGGCCACGGTAGTGGACGTGGCGGGCTCGGCCTACCGTCGCCCCGGTGCCCGCATGCTCGTGACGGCCGACGGGCAGCTGGCCGGCTCCATCAGCGGGGGCTGCCTGGAGGGCGACGCCCGCCGCCGCGCCCAGCAGTGTCTGTCCCAGGGCCGCCCCACCATCATCACCTACGACTCGACCGACCCCGACGACGACCTGCAGTTCGGCGCCGCCCTGGGCTGCCAGGGCGTGGTGCAGATTCTGCTGGAACCGCTGGATTTTCAGCAAGCTGACAATGCCCTGGAGCTGTTGCGTAGCTGGGCCGAAGCCGCCGAAGCGCCCGCCGTAGTAGCCACGGTGTTCAGCATGGCCGGGGCCAGCGCGCCCGCCCGCATGGGCGAGCGGCTGCTATTGAAAGCTGATGGCAGCGTCCAAGGCACGCTCACGCAGGCCTCGGCTTTGTACGAGCAGATTGTGGCCGATGCCCGCGAGGCGCTGGTGGTCAACCGACCTGCTACCTATAGCTACCCGGCCGGCCTCGGCACGGTGCGCGTGAGCCTCGAAATTCTGCGGCCGCCGGTGCGGCTCACCATCTTCGGGGCCGGCAACGACGTGCAGCCGCTGGTGCATCTGGCCGCCGGGCTGGGCTGGCGCGTGCAGGTCATCGATGGGCGTCCGGCCCAGGCCCAGCTCACCCGCTTCCCTGAAGCTGAAGATGTGCGGGTAGTGCCGCTGGCGCAGGTTGCCGCCTTGCCGCACGACGGCCGCTTCGTGCTGCTGATGACGCACAACTACCACTACGACCTAGCCGCGCTACGTTGGCTGCTGCCCCAGCTGCCGGCCTACGTGGGGCTGTTGGGCCCGCGCAAGAAGTACGAGCGGCTGCTCCAGGATTTAGAAAAAGACGCCCCCGATGCCGCTGCCCGGTTGCAACCCTGCCTGCACAGCCCCATCGGCCTGAACCTGGGCGGCGAAACGCCGGAGGAAATTGCGCTGGCCATCGTGGCTGAAATTCAGGCGGTGGTAGCGGGGCGTTCGGCGGGCTTTATGCGCGAGTCGGGGCGGCCCATTCACGCGCCGTTGCATCGGGTGGGCGAGGAGTTTGAAGCCACCAATCCCGTAGCCGCCGTATGCAGCGTATCGGCCTGATATTGTTAGCGGCGGGCAGCTCGTCGCGGCTGGGGCAGCCCAAGCAGCTGCTGCCCTACCAGCAGCGTACGCTGTTGCGCCAAGCGGCCGAAGTAGCGGCGACATCAGGTTGTGCGCCGCTGGTGCTGGTGACCGGAGCGTTACATGACGAGCTGCTGCCGGAGGTGGCGGGTCTACCGTTCTACGTAGTGCGCAACGAGGACTGGGCGCAGGGCATGAGCACCTCCATCCAAGCCGGGCTCGACGTGCTCGAAATGCAGACTAAAGCCGCGCCGCTCGATGCCGCCATCGTGATGCTCTGTGACCAGCCGCTGCTCACGCCCGGCATTCTGCGTCAGTTGGTAACACAGTTTCAAGCCACCGGCCAGCCGTTGGTGGCCTGTGAATATGGCGGTACCCGCGGCGTACCGGCGCTGTTCGGCCAGACGCTGTTTCTGGCCCTGCATGCGTTGCAGGGCCCGGCGGGAGCGCGGGAATTGCTGCGCCAGTACGCTGATTTGCCGGCGGTCGATTTTCCTGGTGGCGCGGTGGATGTCGACACGGTGGCGCAGTATCAGCAGTTGCTGGCGCAGCCGTAGCTACCCCGGCCGGCAACGCGGCGGCGCAAAAGCCGTTATCTTGCCCGGCGCTTCTTCAACCCTTCCGCGCCCATCGTTCATGGCTTCGCCCCAAACCCCTGTTGCCGCCGCGCCCGGCGTCGAAAAAGACAACAAGCGCATCACCACCGGCTGGACGTTCTACGACTGGGCCAACTCGGTTTATCCGCTGGTAATCACCAGCTCCATCTTCCCTATTTATTGGGGTGCTGTCACCGCCGATATCAATCCGGCCGAGGGCAATACCGTCAATTTCCTGGGCTTCGACGTGCCCGGCTCGTCGCTGCTGACCTACGCCATTTCGGCGGCCTTTCTCATTATCGCGCTGGTCAGCCCGTTTCTAACGTCGTTGGCCGATTATTCGGGCCGCAAAAAGCTGTTCCTGCAGATTTTCTGCTACATTGGTGCCGCTAGCTGCGCGGCCCTGTACTTCTTTACCAAGGACACCCTCACGCTGTCAACCTTTATTTTCATTGCCGCCACGGTTGGCTTTAGTGGTAGTATTGTGTTCTATAACTCCTACCTACCCGAAATCAGCAGTGAGGAAAAATTCGATTCGCTTTCGGCCCGTGGTTTCTCAATGGGCTACATTGGCTCAGTGTTGCTGCTGATTATCTGCCTGGTAATCATTCAGGGGCCGGCCATCATGGGCGGGCCGGAAGGTGTGGCGCTGTTTGGCATGAGCACCGGACAGGCCACCCGGTTAAGCTTTCTGCTCACCGGCTTGTGGTGGGTGGGCTTCGCGCAGATTCCCTTCTTTACCCTGCCCGCCGATACCGGCCGCCCGGCCGACGCGCCGGTGAGCTCCGACGGCTGGGTGCTGAACGGCTTTCGCGAACTGGGCAAGGTGTGGGCGCAACTCAAGGACCTGCCCAATCTCAAGCGCTTCCTGCTGGCCTATTTCACCTACAACATGGGCGTGCAAACGGTGATGTACGTGGCCACCATCTTCGGCGACAAGGTATTGAAACTCGAAAGTACGGCCCTCATCATTACCATTCTACTGCTGCAAATTGTGGGTATTCTGGGCGCTTACCTATTCGCCAAGCTCTCGGAGCGCATCGGCAATACGCGCGCCCTGAGCTGGGCCGTATTCATCTGGATGCTGATTTGCGTGGGCGGCTATTTTGTGCAGGCTGGCTGGAGCTTCTACGCCCTGGCTTCCGTTATCGGCCTCACCATGGGCGCCGTACAAAGCCTCTCACGGAGTACGTATTCTAAGATTATTCCCGAAAATACGCCCAATACGGCCGCCTTTTTTAGCTTCTTCGACGTGACCGAAAAGCTCTCGATTGTGATTGGAACCGCCGTGTTCGGCGTCATTGCCCAACTCACCGGCTCGATGCGTAACAGCATTTTATCACTGATTGTGTTTTTCATTCTGGGCCTGTATTTCCTGTTCCAGCTGCGGGGCCGTAAACTACGGGAAGATGTTGGCCCGTCTGATGCCACCATCCCCGGCCCGCTGCCAGCTTCGGCCGTGGCCAGCACTCCGGCTACTCACAAAGAATAATGGCCTGACCAATAATAGCAAGCTGGGCTAAGCCCACCAAAGGGCGGCAACTATCGCAGTTGCCGCCCTTTCTTTGTGCCGTGATTTTGCATTCTGTCCACCAATCTCCTATGTACACCTCTTCCGTCCAACAAAACATCCTTGCCGAGCTTCACCACGAGCTGGCCCAAACCCGCCGCGTACTGGAGCGCGTGCCTTATGAGCAGGCCGATTATAAGCCTCACCCCAAGAGCATGTCACTGTGGCAACTGGCTACTCACGTCGTAAATCTGCTGGCCTTCAATACGCTATTCGTTACCCACAACTCACGCGACTTTCTCGACCCTAACGCACCCAAGCCCGGCCCCACGCCCACCAGTTTGGAGGAGCTATTAGCGCGCTTTGACGAGTACAGTGCCGTGCTGCGCCGAGAACTGGAAGCCAGCAGCGACGAGGCAATGACGCATAAATTTAAGCTGCACCGCGGTGAAGACGTGATTTTTGACCGACCCAAAGGCACAGCCATTCGCATTATGGGCCTCAACCACAGTATCCACCACCGCGGCCAACTCACGGTGTACCTACGCCTGCTCGATATTCCGGTGCCCGGCCTCTATGGGCCAAGTGCGGACGAGAAATAGAGGTTTTTGTCACGCCCTCGCGGCTGTCATACTGAGCAAAGCGAAGCACCCTCTCACATTTGAACGATTTATTCAGGCGTGAGAGGATGCTTCGCTTTGCTCAGCATGACAGTTCTATTTTGCTGGCGAACTAAACACCCGCCGCCCCGCAATCCAGGTTTGCAGCACCTTAGTGCCGCGTAGTTCCTGCTTCGGAGCCGTCATTAAGTCCTTGTCCAGCACCACAAAATCAGCCCATTGGCCAGCTACCAGTTGGCCTTTTTCTTTTTCCTCGAAGCCCGCCCAAGCAGCCCACTGAGTCATGCCGCGCAGGGCTTGCTCGCGGCTAAGCGCATTTTCCATCTGAAAGCCGCCCGCCGGATAGTTCTTGCCATCCTGCCGGGCCACAGCGGCGTGGAAGCCGAACAGCGGATTGAGATATTCGACCGGAAAATCAGAGCCCAGCGCCACGCGGCCGGCGCTATTCAACAAGGCTTTATAAGCGTAAGCGGTTTTTAGCCGCGCCGTGCCCAGCCGCCCGCCGGCCCAGTACATATCGGACGTAGCATGAGCGGGCTGGATGGATGGCACCAGCCCAAAGCGACCGAATTTGGCCACGTCAGCGGCCGTTACTACCTGCGCGTGTTCGATGCGCCAGCGCCGGTTGCGCTGCCCGCGCAAGGCCGCGCCGCAAATGTCGAGCAGCAGCCGATTGGCCGAGTCGCCGATGGCGTGGGTATTCATCTGGAACGGGCTGGCAGCAACGCGCCGGGCCAGCTCGCGGTAGGTGGCGGCCGATTGCAGCAGGAAGCCGCGCTCGTGCGGACTATCGGAGTAGGGGGCCAGCAGGCAGGCACCGCGCGAGCCCAATGCCCCATCGGCGTACACTTTGAAAGAATTAACCTTCAGATAATCGCTGCGATATGGCCCGCGCTTCAGGTAGTGGTCAAGGTTGGCAGGCGTGGCGCTCACCATGCAGTTCAGCCGCAGGCGTAGCTGCCGGGCCTTTTGCAGCGAGTCGATGCGCTCGATATCGCGTCGGTCGAGGCCGGCGTCGGCCAGACTGGTGAGGCCCAGCGCCAAGCATTCCTGTTCGGCCTGCTTGAGTAGCGTGGTTGCTTCGGCGGCACTAGGCTCGGGGATGAGACGGATTACCAGACCTTTCGCGTTATCAACCAGCAGTCCGGTGGGCCGACCTTGTGCATCGTGCCCGAGACTACCGCCGGGTACTACGGTTTTTGCCGTAATTCCTACCAAATCCAACGCTTTCTGATTGGCCAGAGCGGCGTGGCCGTCGATGCGCGTTAGGTACACCGGCACATCAGGAAACAGCCGGTCTAATGAATCTTTGGTCGGAAATTGGCGGCCGGGCCAGTCATTCTGGTCCCAGCCGTGGCCGAGCAGCCAGGCATCCTGCGGCCGCTGCTGGCGGTGCGCCCGCAGCCGCGCCAGCACCTCGGCCCACGACTTGGCCGCCACCAGATTAGCCTCGCGCAGCCCTAGTGCATAACGGTAGAAATGGCAATGCGCGTCGTAAAAACCGGGGTAAATAAACTTGCCCCCAGCATCCACTTCCTGAGCACCACGATACTTTCCACGCACCTCGGCTGCACTACCCACAAAAGCAATGCGCCCATCGCGCACCGCAAAAGCCTCTGCTTTGGAAAAAGCCGAATCAACGGTGTAAACAGTGGTGTTATACACCACCAAATCAATCGCTTCGCGACGAGTCGAGCAGCTGCTCAATAACACACCCAAGCAAAAAGCCCAAGCAACAATCAATGTGGCCTTCACATGCAGCATGTACCAAAATCAGCCAGCCGCGTAGCGGCGTATTCGTTCAATCCGTTTGCATCTACGGTGCTTATTCAAAGCGCATGTGCTTCACCGACTCGCCCGAGTTCTGCAGCTCCTGCAGCGACTCGATGCCGATTTGCAGATGCTGCTTCACGAAGTTGGCCGTCACACGGGAGTCTGATTCTGAGGTTTTCACGCCTTCGGGCGTCATCGGGTTGTCGCTCACCAGCAGCAGGGCGCCGTGGGGAATATCGTTCATGAAGCCGACCACGAAAATGGTGGCCGTTTCCATGTCCACGGCCAGGGCGCGCACGCGGCGCAGGTAGTCCTTGAACTCCGAGTCGTGCTCCCACACGCGGCGGTTGGTGGTGTACACGGTGCCGGTGAAGTAGTCGAGCTCGTGCTTCTTAATCATCGAAGAAACAGCGCGCTGCAAGCGGAACGACGGCAGGGCCGGGATTTCCTTCGGCAGATAATCGTCGGAAGTTCCTTCGCCGCGAATGGCCGCGATGGGGAGCACGAGGTCGCCGAGCTTGGTTTTTTTCAGCCCGCCGCACTTACCCAGAAACAGGGCCGCCTTGGGCTTGATGGCCGACAGCAAGTCCATCACCGTGGCGGCCATCGGCGAGCCCATGCCGAAGTTGACGATGGTAATGCCGTTAGCCGTAGCGGTTTGCATGGGCTTGTCGGTGCCGCGCACCTCCACGCCAAACTGCTCGGCAAACATGTACACGTAGTTGCTGAAGTTGGTGAGCAGGATGTACTGCCCGAAGTCGCCCAGCGGCACGCCGGTGTAGCGCGGCAACCAATTTTCGACGATTTCCTCCTTGGTTTTCATATTCAATGAATGGGTTAGTGATTGATTAAATGAGTGATGGGTTGAGCGGTTGGGGTAATAGGAGAGCTAAGCGACTGGGAAAAAGCGGCCCGCTGGCCACTTCACTCATTCACTCAGACACCAATTCGCTCATTGGCGCAACCCGTACCTTTGGAGGTGATGCAAGCTCTGGACCTGCCGCCTTTCGAGGCCAAACTTACAACATCGGCCACGAATCAGCCGCTTATCTGGGATGCGCTGCGGCGTAAACACGTCGTGCTCACGCCCGAAGAGTGGGTGCGGCAGCACGTCGTGCACTACCTGGCCAACCATCTTGGCTACCCCCGCGGCCTGCTCTCACTAGAGCGCGGCCTGCGCTACAACCAGCGCCAGAAGCGCTCCGACCTGCTGGCCCTCGACCCTAATGGGCAACCGCTGCTGCTAGTGGAGTGCAAAGCGCCTACCGTGGCAATTACCGCCGAAGTAGCCCAGCAGGCCAGCGTTTATAATCAAACGATTGGTGCACCGTATTTGCTCATTACCAATGGAATGGTGCACTACTGCTGGCAAGTCGATTTTACAACCCGCAGCAACCAGCGGCTGGCCGAAATTCCAGCTTTTGCGGAAGCCATTGCGCGGTAAGTTACTTATACAGTCGATTGTCTACCAAGCCATTGACGTAGAACTGCAGCAGCGCCCGCAGCTCGTCGCCATATTTTTTGACCAAAGCCGGGTTAGGATGGGCCAGAGCTTCAGCAGGAATAAAATGCGTTCGATAAGGATAGAGTATTACCGAATCGTCGGTTCGCAGCTCAGTCACGAAATCGGAATGCACTAGGAAATAGGAGCCGCCAGCGCTGAAAACTGCCCGACCCGTGCTAGTGGTATCGAACGCCGAATGGCTGAAAGGCAACAAGTAACGTTGGTCCTGCCGCAGGCCTAGCACATCGAGCACGGTAGCGGGCACGTCGGTTTGTGAGGTGATGCGGTGCCCTTTAGAGGCAGGCAATGGCTGGCCGGACCGGAAAATCAGCAGCGGCGTTTTGTAGTGGCCGAGGGTATTCTGGTAGTCAGGTTGGTCACTTTGCGACGTGTGGTCGGCAGTGAGAATAAACACGGTATTGGCATACCACGGCTGCTGGCTGGCGGCGGCGAAAAAGCGCCGCAAGGCCATATCGGTGTAGGCAATGGTGGGGTGAATGGGTTCCGTTCCCTTCGGAAATTTGCCCCGGTACTGCGCGGGCACGGTGAAAGGGTCGTGGGCGCTAAGGGTGAACAGCGTGGCAAAAAAAGGCTGGTGCGTGGCCGACAGTTGCCGGTTAAAGTATTGCAGATAAGGCTCGTCAAAAATGCCCCAGTGTCCGTCGTAGTCGGGGCTTTTATCACCTTGTGGGTATTGGTTGAGGCCGTAGTAGCGCTGCATGCCGGCCAGTCCGGCAAACATATCGAAGCCCATCGTGCCGTTGGTGGCGCCGTGGTACATAGCCGTGGTATAGCCGTGGCGGGCCAGAATTTCGCCCAGCCCGTGCACTTCATTGGTCTGAAAAGTAGAGGTGATAAACGGTTCCTCCAGCAGCGAGGGCAGGCCCGCCAGCACAGCGGGCAGTGCTTCAATGGAGCGCCGCCCATTGGCATAATTATCCCGAAATAAGACGCCGCCGTGCGTAGCCAGCGAGTCGAAAAATGGCGTGTAACCGCCGCGTCCGCCGTTTTCCACGCCCGTATATTCCGAGCCGAAGCTTTCCAGCAGTAGCACGACCACGTTGGCTGGCGGCGAGGTGGGAGCAGGCCGCTGGGGCAGCGTGGGCACTTGCAAGGCCTGTCGAAGCGCCGCTTCGCTGGCAAAATAATGTAGCCGCTCGGTGGCGGGTAGGTCAAAGGTTTTGAGTAGCGTGAATGTGCTATTCAGGGCGAGATGGCCGAGCACGGCGGGCTGCTGCTCGAAAGCTGCGCCGGGGCGTAAGGGTTTCAATTGCAGGCCGCCACGCACGCCCAGCACTACCAATCCGGCCACTATGGCAAACTCAATAGCCCACTGCGTCAGACGGCGGCCACGGGGCAGTTCGTCAGGCCCTTGCGGGCCGGGCATGGGGCAAAGCCACCACAGCAGTGCCGCCAGCCCCAGCACCGGCAGCAGCAAGTACCAGTAGTGCGCCAGCATCTGGCCCGCCTGCCGCAGCACGTCGTCGCCGATGGTCGTCAGCTCACTGCTGGTACGCCGGCCAATAAATTTAAAATACTCCCAATCAATAACATTCACGACGATGCCCGGCACATTGAACGCCACGTAGAGCCCGCGCAACAGCTGCTGCCCCCGCCGCGCTGCCACCGGTACCAGCAGCGAGGCCAGCACCAGCAACAGATTCAGCCACAGCAGCGCCGCAATATCAAACCGGAACCCGTGCCAAAATGCCAGCAGCACCGGACCGAGGCCAATGCCTTGAAAGGTGTTGTAATTGGAGGCATAAAACCCCAGGCGCAGTAGTAGGTACAGCCCCAGTAGCAGGCTGAAACGACGGAGCAACAGGCGTAGGGCAGGGGAGGGAAACAAGGTTTGGTATTATTTAGGCTGTCATGCTGAACGCAGTGAAGCATCTTATTAAGTTACTGCGTCGCTCTAACTTGATAAGATGCTTCACTGCGTTCAGCATGACAATTGACTTTAAGAAGAAAGCCTTCCCGACACTACGTCAGGAAGGCTTTTAACTTTCAATTACTAACGTTTGCCTTAAACGGCGGCCGTTTCCAGCACGTTCTGCACGTCTACCAGCGGCAGGTTCCAGGCGTCGGCTACGCCTTTGTACACCACTTCGCCGTGCACCACGTTGAGGCCCAGGCGTAGGGCTTCGTCGCGGCGGCAGGCTTCCTGCCAGCCCAGGTTGGCCAGCTTCACGGCGTAGGGCAGCGTGGCGTTGGTCAGGGCCAGGGTGGAGGTGTAGGGCACCGCGCCGGGCATGTTGGCCACGCAATAATGCACGATGTCGTCGATGATGAACGTGGGGTTTTCGTGCGTGGTGGGGCGGCAGGTTTCGATGCAGCCGCCCTGGTCCACGGCCACGTCTACCAGTACGGTGCCGGGACGCATGGTTTTCAGCATGTCGCGGGTGATGAGGTGAGGGGCCTTGGCGCCCGGAATCAGCACCGCGCCCACGATGAGGTCGGCGGTTTTGATGGCTTCGCGGATGTTATACTCGTTCGAGTACTGCGTCACCACGTTCTTGGGCATGAAGTCGTCCAGCTCACGCAAGCGGTTGAGATTGATGTCCATCACCGTCACCTGCGCGCCGAGGCCGGCGGCTACCTTGGCAGCCTGCGTGCCCACGATGCCCGCACCCAGCACCAGCACGTGCGCCGGTTTCACGCCAGGCACGCCGCCCAGCAGGATGCCGCGGCCTTTCAGGGGTTTCTCCAAGTACTTAGCGCCTTCCTGCGGGGCCATACGACCGGCCACTTCGCTCATCGGGATGAGCAGGGGCAGAGCACGGTTGGGCAGTTCCACAGTTTCGTACGACAGGCATACGGCCTTCCGCTCAATCATGGCGTGGGTGAGCTCCTCGCCGCTGGCAAAGTGGAAGTAGGTGAACAGCAGTTGGTTTTCCTTGATGAGCGGATACTCCTCGGCAATCGGCTCCTTCACTTTCACAATCATCTCGGCCGTTTCATACACCTCGGCGATAGTGCCCAGCATAGTGGCCCCGGCCTCCTGATACTCAGCGTCGCTGAAGCCGCTGCCCTCGCCGGCCGTGGCTTGCACATACAGCTCGTGACCATGCTTGCGCAGCTCGGCTACGCCAGCGGGCGTGAGGCCCACGCGGTTTTCGTTGTTTTTGATTTCCTTGGGAACGCCGATAATCATGAGCGGAGGGGTGAAATGAAGAAGTTGGAAATGGGTGGAAAATTCGTGGGGCAAAGATACGACGCGGGTCCGGTCAGATGCCCTAGGCGTCCGACCGGTTTTCATCCGGCTGTCTTTGTTCTACCGTCAACCGGTCGGACGCCTAGGGCGTCTGACCGGTCAAATAATCCCAACAAAAAGGCCCCGCCGAAAAAATCAGCGGGGCCTTTGCATTAGTTAAATCAAGGCAAAATCAGTAATTCTTACTTGAACGGCACCGCCGTGCCACTCTCCTTCAGCATGCTGCCGCCGGCCAAATCCTTCACGATATTGGCCTTGAGGGTGATTTTAGTGTCGCCGCTCACATCGTTTGAGGCAATGGTGACGGCGTCGGAAATCTGGCCAATCTGGCGCTGGCTGTAGAGCAGCTCGATAACGGCGCTCTGGCCGGGCGCGATGGGCTTGGGCGGGTTTTTGTAGCCCACGCAGTAGCAGCCCGAGGTGAGGCCGCCCAACTCCAGGGGCGTTTTGCCGGTGTTGCGCACCGTGAAACGCGCCGTCTGTTGCTGGCCCGATTCCATTTTGCCGAAGTCATGCGTAGTACGGTCTACTTCGAGGTGCGGCGACTTGGCCAGCTGTGCGGGGGTGAGCGTGGGCTTGATTTCGGCCTTCGTGAGCACTGCGCCCTTGATGGTGAGCACCGTGCTGGGCGTGCTGGCATTGCTGGTCACGGTCACCGTTTTGGTGAACATGCCGGGGCGGCCGGCGCTGTTGTACATCGCCTTCACGATGCCCGACTTGCCGGGCATTACCGGCGTTTTGGTCCAGTCGGGCGTGGTGCAGCCACAGCTGGCCTGCACGTTGGAGATGATAACCGGCTGGTTGCCGGTATTTTTGAACTTGAATTCGTGCGTGGCCACCGTGCCTTCGGGCACGTTGCCGAACTCGTGGTTTTCTTTCTCAAACTGGATGACGCCCTGAGCGCGGGCAGCCACCGAAATAGCCAGCAGGCCGATGGTAAGGAAACGTTTCATAAGAACAGGTTGGAGTCGGAACGGTTGTTTGGAGCCGGCCGGTGAAGTATTCCAAAATCTGGCCAACTTGCAACAATAGCTGCCAAAACAACCCAAATATACGCCCGTCGGTTCGTCACACCACCCACCCGGTGCCGATTCCGTATTTTTGTCCACCGGTTTTGTGCCGGTCCCGTTCTTCTCCGACCCCACCCACTTCCAATTTCTGTTTATGTCTCCTGCCGAAACCGCCGCGACCACCCTGGCCACGCCGCTCACCAAAGACGACCTGCTTCGTGATTACCGCCTGGCCTGGGAAAGTCGCCACGCCTCGCTGGCCGGGCGCAAGGAAGTGTTTATGGGCAAGGCTAAATTCGGCATCTTCGGCGACGGCAAGGAAGTGCCGCAGCTGGCCATGGCTCGCGCCTTTCAGAACGGTGATTTCCGCGCCGGCTACTACCGCGACCAGACCTTCATGGTGGCCATCGGCGAGCTGAGCTGGCAGCAGTATTTCGCCCAGCTCTACGCCCACACCGACGTGGAGGCCGAGCCCGCTACCGCCGGCCGCGCCATGAACGGCCACTTCGCCACCCGCCTGCTCGACGACGACGGGAATTTCCTGCCCCAGACCGACCGCAAAAACTCCTCCGCCGACATTTCGCCCACCGCCGGCCAGATGCCCCGCCTGCTGGGCCTGGCCTACGCCAGCAAGCTCTACCGCCAGAACCCCGAACTGCACGAGCTGAAGAACTTCTCGGTGAACGGCAACGAGGTAGCCTTTGGCACCATCGGCAACGCCAGCACTTCGGAAGGCATGTTTTTCGAGGCCCTGAATGCGGCCGGCGTGCTGCAGGTGCCCATGCTGATGAGCGTGTGGGACGACCACTACGGCATCTCCGTGCCGGCCGAATATCAGACTACCAAACAAAGCATTTCGGCCATCCTGATGGGTTTGCAGCGCGAAAGCGAAGGCGAGCAGG
The DNA here is from genome assembly GCF_030580865.1 of Hymenobacter aranciens. Classification (GTDB taxonomy): domain Bacteria; phylum Bacteroidota; class Bacteroidia; order Cytophagales; family Hymenobacteraceae; genus Hymenobacter; species Hymenobacter aranciens. The sequence continues at coordinate 45,409 of NZ_JAUQSY010000026.1, forward strand.
GCTTCGAGATTTTCGTGGTGCGCGGCTGGGATTATGCCGCCCTCACCGACACCTACCAGAAAGCCGCCGCCCTCTGCCGCGAGCAGCACGTGCCGGTGCTCATCCACGTGACGGAAGTGACGCAGCCGCAGGGCCATAGTACCAGCGGCTCGCACGAGCGCTACAAGAGCCGCGAGCGCCTCGACTGGGAAGAAGCCCACGACTGCATCCACAAAATGCGCGAGTGGCTGCTGGCCGAAGGCCACGCCGAAGCCGCCGAGCTCGACGGCATCGAAAAGGACGCTGCCGCCACCATCAAAACGGCCCGCACCGCCGCCTGGGCGGCCTTCTTCGACCCCATCAAAGCTGAGCAGGCCGAAGCCGTGGCGCTGCTCGATAAGCTGGTAGCCAGCCTCGGCGCCGAGAACAGCTTGCACGAGCTGGTGGCGCAACTCAAAAATAATCCCGCGCCCATCCGCGCCGACATCGTGCGCACCCTGCGCCGGGTGTTGCGCGAGCTGCGTCACGAAACCCGCAGCCGCGGCCGTCGTGCCGTGCAGCAGCACCTCGAGCAGCTGCTGGCCGAAAACGCCGACCGCTACAACTCCACCTTGTTTAGTCAGAGCGAGTGGGCTGTGGGCAACATCGAAGAAGTGCCCGCCCAGTACGCCGCCGACGCTCCCGTGGTGGACGGCCGCGAGGTGCTGCAGGCCTGCTTCGAGGCCAATTTCCGGCGCGACCCCACCATCTTCGCCATCGGCGAGGACGTGGGTAAAATCGGCGACGTGAACCAGGCCTTTGCCGGCCTGCAGGATAAGTTTGGCGAGCTGCGCGTCACCGACACCGGCATCCGCGAATGCACCATCGTGGGGCAGGGAATCGGCGCCGCACTTCGTGGTTTGCGCCCGATTACGGAAATCCAGTACCTTGACTACCTGCTCTACGCCATCCAGATTCTGAGCGACGACCTGGCCTGCCTGCAGTACCGCACCAAGGGCGGGCAGAAGGCGCCGCTCATCATCCGCACCCGCGGGCACCGGCTGGAGGGCGTGTGGCACTCGGGCTCGCCCATGCAGATGATTCTGGGCAGCATCCGCGGCATCCACGTCTGCGTGCCGCGCGACATGACGCAGGCCGCCGGCTTCTACAATACCCTGCTGCGCTCCGACGAGCCCGCGCTGGTCATCGAATGTCTCAATGGCTACCGCCTCAAGGAGAAAGTGCCCGCCAACATCGGCGAGTTTACCCTGCCGCTGGGCCGCCCCGAGGTGCTGCGCCCGGGCGAAGATGTGACCGTAGTAACCTACGGCTCGATGTGCCGCATCGTGCTGGATGCCGCCAAGCAGCTGGCCGAAGTCGGCATTTCGGTCGAAGTAGTGGACGTGCAAACCCTGCTGCCCTTCGACACCGAGCAGCTCATCGCCGACAGCCTGCAGAAAACCAGCCGCGTAGTGTTCATCGATGAAGATGTGCCCGGCGGCGCCACGGCCTACATGATGCAGCAGGTGCTCGACGAGCAGAATGCCTACCGCTTCCTCGATTCGGCCCCGCGCTGCCTCGCCGCCCAGGCCCACCGCCCGCCCTACGGCTCCGACGGCGACTATTTCTCCAAACCCAACGTGGAGGACGTGTTCGACACGGTATATGAGTTGATGGGCGAGGCAAACCCGGAGCAGTTTCCGCCGATTTACTAGAGACAGTTAAAAGTGGCGGGTTTAAAAATAAAAAAGTGGGCCCGTTCGAAAGCGGCCTTTTAAAATTTAACGCGCCGCTTTTAACCTTAGATTCCTGAATAACGCTGGGGGGGGGAA
>NZ_JAUQSY010000027.1 GCF_030580865.1 Hymenobacter aranciens
GTGTCGAAGCTGCGGCTGAGGGTGTTGCTGGCGGTGTTGCCGTTGCTGGCCCCGTCCACCACCTGGTTGGCGGGCAGCGTCACGCTCACGGTGCTGGCGGGGTTGCCGCTGCCGCTGGCCGTGAGGGTAAAGCTATAGCTGGCGCCGCTGCCCGTCAGGGCGCTGGCCGTGCCGCCGCTCACGCTCAGGTCAGTCAGGGCGAAGCCCGTCACGGGCTCCGCAAACAGCACCGTCACGGTAAAGGCGGCCGTGCCGGAGTTGGCGGGCGCGGTGGTGCTCAGCGTCACGGTGGGCGCCTGGGTGTCGAAGCTGCGGCTGAGGGTGTTGCTGGCGGTGTTGCCGTTGCTGGCCCCGTCCACCACCTGGTTGGCGGGCAGGCTCACGCTCACGGTGCTGGCGGGGGTGCCGCTGCCGCTGGCCGTGAGGGTGAAGCTGTAGCTGGCGCCGCTGCCCGCCAGGGCGCTGGCCGTGCCGCCGCTCACGCTCAGGTCGCTCAGCGAGAAGCCCGTCACGGCCTGCGAGAACGTGGCTGTGACGGTGAAGGCCGCCACGTTGCTGCTGCTGCCGGCCGGGCCGCTCAGCGTCACGGTGGGGCCCTGGTTGTCGAAGGTGCGGCTCAGGGTAGCGCTGGCGGTGTTGTCGTTGCCGGCCTCGTCCTGGGCGGCGCCGGCGTTCACCTGCACGCTCACCGCGCCGTTGGCGGCGGGCGTGATGCTGAAGGTGTAGGTGGTGCCGCTGCCGCTCAGGCTGCCGGCCGTGCCGTTGGTCACGGTCACGTCGGCCAGCGAGAAGTTCACCACTACTTCCGAGAAGGTCACCGTCACCGGAATCGGGGCCGCGTTGGTGGGGTTGGGGGCGGTGCTGCTCAGGGTAGCCGTGGGCACCTGGGTGTCGTAGCGCACCACCACCGAGTTGCTGGCCACGTTGTTGTTGCCGGCCGCATCCGTCACCCGGTTGCCGGCCAGGCTCACGGTCACGGTGCTGGGCAGGTTGCCGCTGCCGCTGGGCGCGATGGTGAAGGTGTAGCTGGCGCCGCTGCCCGTCAGGTTGCCGGCCGTGCCGCCGCTCACCGTCAGGTCGTTGAGCGCGAAGCCCGTCACGGCCTCCGGGAAGGTGAGCGTGAAGGCAAAGGGCGTGCTGTTGGTGGCGCTGCCGGCCGTGGTGGCCAGCGTGGGCACGGGCCCCTGGTTGTCGTAGATGCGGCTGATGGTGTTGCTCACGGCGTTGGCGTTGCCGGCCGCGTCGGTCACGGCGCTGGCCTCCAGCTGCACCGTCACCGGGCCGTTGGCCGTGGGCGTGATGCTGAAGCTGTACACGTTGCCGCTCACCGAGAGGCTGCCGGCCGTGCCGTTGGTCACCGTCAGGTCGCTCAGGGCAAAGCCCGTCACGGCCTCCGAAAAGGTCACGTTGTAGGGAATGGGCGCGGTGCGCGTGGGGCTGGGGGCGCCGCTGCCCACCGTGCCCACGGGGGCAGTGCGGTCCACGGTGAGCGGGGTGCCGCTGGTGTAGGGCGCGTTGCTCACGGTGGGCGCAATGCCCGCGCCGTTGCTCAGGTCGAGGCGCAGGGTGCCGTCGCCGCTGCCGGTGTTCACGGTCACGGTGCGGCTGCTGCCGCTGCCAGTCACGCCGGCAATGGTGGCGCCGCTGATGCCGCTGGGCGTGAGTGAGAAGCTGCCGGCCGTGACGCCCGTCACGCTGCCCGAGAACGTGACCGTGAACGTAGCGGTGCCGTCGTTGGTGGGCGTGGCCGTGGGGGTGATGCCCGTTACCGTCACGGGCGGGGCGTAGGTGACGCTGTAGCTGTTGCTGGCGGCGCTGTTGTTGGCGGCCAAATCCTGGGCCGCACCCGCCGCCGCGCTCACCGTCACGATGCCCGCGCTGCTGGGCGTCACGTCGAAGGTGTAGGTGGTGCCGCTGCCGCTCAGGTTGCTGGCCGTGCCGCGGGTCAGCGTCAGGTCGCTGAGCTGGAAGCCCAACACGGCCTCCGAGAAGGTGGCCGTCAGGCTCAGGGGCGAGGTGCTAGTGGTGCCGCCGGGCCCGCTGATAACCAGCGTGGGTGCCTGGGTGTCGAAGGTGCGGCTGACGGACGTGGCGGCCACGTTATTGTTGCCGGCCGCGTCCACCACCTTGTTAGCGCCCAGCGCCACCGTGATGGTGACGGGCGGGTTGCCGCTGGCCGTGGGCGTCACGCTAAAGCTGTAAAGGCTGCCGTTGCCGCTTAGGTTGCTGGCCGTGCCGCCGGTCACGGTGAGGTCGCTGAGCGCAAAGCCGGTCACGGTTTCCCCAAAGTTCACCGTGAACGGGATGGGCGAGGTGCGGGTGCTGCCCGTGGCAAAGCTACCCAGCGTGGGCACGGGCGCCTGGGTGTCGATGGTGAAGGCGTAAGTGGCCGGGCTCTGGTCGCTGAGGCCAGTGCTGGTGTTGCGGGCGGCCACGCTCAGGGTGTAGGTGCCGTCGGGGATGGGGCCGAAGGTGGGGGTGGCGCCGTTGTTGGTGTAGGTGGCGTTGGGGGCGCCGCTGGTGGCGTACTCCACCGGGCTTTGGTCGGAGCTGAACTGGAAGCTCACCGTGCTGTTGTTGCCGATGGCCGGCGGACCGCTCACGATGGTGGTGTTGGGGGCCGGCTGCACCACCGTAAACGTGCCGCTGCTGGTGGCGGTGCCGTCGGCGTTCTGCACCGAGATGGTGCCGGTGGTGGCGCCGCTGGGCACGGGCACGGTCAACTGGCTGTTGCTGCTCACGCTCACGCCCGAAGCCGTCGTGCCGTTAAACTTCACCGTCACAGCCCCGGCGTTCTGAAACTGGCTGCCGTTGATGGTGACGCTGGTGCCCACCGTCCCACTCGTGGGAGAGAAGCTCGTGATGCTGGGCGTCTCCACTACGTTGTTGATGCTGACGGTGAAGGCCTTTTCATACCACAGCCCGCCCGAGTCCGTCGTGCGCACCCGCACGGCGTAGCTGTTCTTCACCTCGTAGTTGGGCGAGGTGGTCAGGCTCAGGTTGCCGCCGCTGATGCTGAAGCTGGCGTTGTCGGTGCTGCCGGTGCCCGTTACCAGCGTGTAGGTGAAGGTGCCGCCCTGCGCGTCGGTGGTCGTGAGCACGCCCACTACCCCCGCCATGTTCTCGTTGATATTCCCCGGGCTCAGGAGCAGGTTGGTGGGCGCGGTGTTGGCCGTCCCCACCGTGAAGACGCCGCTGCTGGTAATCGCGCCGCCGGGCGAGGTCACGCCGATGGAGCCCGTGCTGCTGCCGCTGCCCACCGTGAAGGTGAAGCTGGTCGTCGTGGGCATGCCGATGAGGGTGCCCGGCGTGCCGTACACCTGGGCCGCCGTCACGGCACCCAGGTTGGTGCCCGTCACCGTGACGGCAGTGCCCACCGGCCCGCTCGTGGGCGTGAAGCCCGTGATGGTGGGCGCGGGCGGCGTACCGCTCTGCTCGTAGCGGTAGATGGTGCCGTCGGCCCGGCCCACCAGCAAATCCAGCAGCCCGTCGCCGTCGATGTCCGTCACGCAGGGCTTGGCGTTGGTGCCCGCCGAGATGCTGTTGAAGCTGCTGGAGAGCTGGCTGACGGTGTAGCTGCCGGTCGCGTTCTGCTCGTAGCGGTAGATGCTGCCGGTATTCACGCCCATCAGGATGTCGAGCAGCCCGTCGCCGTCCAGGTCCACGCAGAAGGGCGCGGCGTTGCCACTTAGCTGCAGGTAGTTGAAGTTGGTATCGATGCGGTAGAGGTTGTCGGTGTTGACGAAGCTCTGCGCCGAGTGGCTGATGATGCCGTCGCCCTTGCCCGTCAGCAGCTCCAGGTAGCCGTCGCCGTCGAGGTCGGTCATGCCGGGGACGACGTTGCTGGTGGTCGAGATGCCCGACAGGTTGTCGGTCACCAGGTCGAAGGTGCCCGCGCCCACGCTCGTCTGCTCGTACTCGCTCACCGTGCCGTCGCCGCGGCCCAGCACCAGGTTGAAGCGCCCGTTGCCCTCAAAGTCCACGATGGCCACCGCGGCCTGGGTGCCCACGTCGATGATGGCGTTGCCGCTGGTGCGCAGGCTGCCCAGCGCCGTAAAGGCCGTGCCGTTGACGCTCGTTTGCTCGTAGCGGCTGATGGTGCCGTCGCCCAGGCCCACCAGCAAATCCAGCAGCCCGTCGCCGTCGATATCGGCCACGGCGGGGGCGGCGTTGGTGCCGCCGCTCACCCCGGCAAAGCTGCTGCTCACCTGCCCGTACGTCACGCTGCTGCTGCGTGTCACCGTAAACTTGGCGCTCGAAAACGAGTACCCGGCGCTGGTCGTCACGTTGATGAGCTGCGTGGAGGCCGCCCGGGGCACCACCGCCGTAATCTGGCTGGCCGAGTTCACCGTGAACACCGCCGACAGCTCGCCAAAGCGCACGCTGGTAGCGCCCGTGAAGCCACTGCCGGTAATAACCACGTTGCTGCCCGCCGCCCCACTCGTGGGCGAGAAGCTGCTGATGCCGGGCTGCGCCAGCGCCGGCAGGGCCGTCAGCAGCAGGAGCAGCAGGCCCAGCCAGCGGCGGCCGGGTAATAAGAAGAGGAGTACGGAGCGTTGCATATGGGACAGAAGTTGAGTCTGCCCGCAAAGGTCGAGGGGGAGGGAAGCGTCTTCCGCACCGGTCTTGTACCCTAAACAGGGTACAAGACCGGGCGGCGCTTACTCCACCGTGAGGCGCTGCACCTGGGCGCCACTCCTGACGATATACACCCCGGCCGCCAGCCCGCTGGACAATGCCAACTGCGCGGTGCCGCCGGCATCGGCGGTAGCGTGGGCCACGGCGCGGCCCAGGGCGTCGAGCACTTCCACCGACGCGCCGGCGCGGAGCCCGGCCACGGCCACGCTGGTGCGGGCGGGGTTGGGGTAGAGCACGAGGCCGGCTTTGCTGTCAATGATGACGGCCCGCACGGGCGAGTAGCTGGCCGTACCGTCGCGGTCCACGTGCCGCAGGCGGTAGTAGGTGGGCTGGGAAGTGGAAGGAATGGTGGAGTCCAGGAAAGTGTAGGCCGTGGGGCTGGCTTTGCTGCCCTGGGCTTTCACGTCGCCAATTTGCTCAAACTGCCTGCCGTCGCGGCTGCGCTCGATGTCGAAGCGGGCGCTGTTCTTTTCGCTGGCCGTGCGCCAGCGCAGGCGGGCAGCGCGGCCTTCGGCCTGGGCCGTGAAAGCCAGCAGCTCCACGGGCAGCGGTGTGCTGCTGCCCGTCAGGTAGAACTCCGAGAAGTGGTCGGCCACCGTGAGCTCGCTCACAAACCAGCTCACGCCGCCCGCGGGCGTGCTGGCCGTGGCGGGCAGCACGCGGAAGTCGCCAGCGGCGAAGTCGTTGTTGCCGAGCTGGCAGTCCTCGTTAGCGCCGCTGTACTGGGTGGTCTTGAGGGCGGCTTGCAGGCGGGCCAGCTCGGCAGTGAGGCCGAAAAGACGCAGGCCAATGCTCTGGCCGGGGAAGGCGTTGCCGCCGCTGGCCGCGAGGTGGAAGTTGCGGTCGAGGTATTTGCGGCCGCGGCCATCCTGGCGCACGGCGCCGGCCGGGCCGGTGGCCTGGAAGCTGACCGTGACGCTGCCCAGGGCGGCGCGGGTGTCGTGCAGGCGGTGGTGCCGTCGTACAACTTGAGCACCTCGAAGGCCGGGGCGCTGCTGGTGCTGCCCGCGCACAGCGTCACGCTCATGGGGCTGCTGCCGCTGGCCGCGCCGGCCGGCACCACAGCCGTGATAGATGTGGCGGAGTTCACCACCACGCTGCTGGCTGCCACTCCACCAAAGCTGACCGTGGCCCCGCTGGCGAAGCCCGTGCCGGTGAGCACCACGGCCATGCCCGGCAGCTCGGCTGCAGGATTAGAAAGAAATAGCGGGCTGCGGCCCATCGGGGCCTAATCGGCCTGCGTCACGGTGTAGTTCACCGTGACGCCGGAAATACTCAGCGTGCTGCTACTTGCGCCGAAGGTGGCCCGCAGGCTATACAGGAACGTGGCATTGTCGATGGCCACAGCCGCCGACGGCGTAATCGTAACCGGCGTCTGGAGGGTGTAAGCGCCCGCCGAGGTAAAGGTGGCCAGCTTGGTGACCGCGCCCCGGCTACCCATCCGGTTGGCCACCAGCTCCAGGGTAATGTAGCTGGCGGCGTTGGCCGTCGATTGGTTGTAGTACAGCAGCAGGCTGGTGACCACGGCGCCCTGCGGCAGGTGCAGGGCCGCGCGCACAGTGCCGGCCTGGTCCACGTACATCTGCTCAAACGTGCCCCCGGGCGCGTTCAGTATCTTGTTGGTGGGCACCGAAACCCCCACCTGCGCCGTCTGGAAGTCGGACGGACCGTAGGAGGCGGTGTAGGCCTTGGCGGCGGCGTAGGTGTAGGCGCGGGCGGCGGGCAGCTGGGCGTTGCCGGCCGCATCCACGCTCAGGCCGGTGGTGCCGCCGTTGCCCACCAAGGCGTTGGTGCCCAGGTCGAGGGCCTGGGTGGCGGTGTGGTTGCCGAGGTTGTCGCCGCTGGCGGTGGGCAGCGTCACGCTGCCGCCGTTGGTCAGGGCCAGGGTGCTGCCGCTGAGGCTGAGCTGCTGGGCATCGGTATCGACGGGCAGGGCCTGGGTAGCCAGCGTGCCGGCGGCATCGGCCGTGACTACGCGGGTGCCGGTGCCGGCCAGGCCGGGGGCCTGCACCTGCCCGGTGCTGCTCACCGAGAAGGTGGGCGTGAAGCTGCCCGTGGGGATGCCGCCCTCGGTGCTGGTGCCGCCCATACGCCCCACCACAAACTTGTCATTGGCGTCGGGCACGTCGCCCACCACCACGCGCAGCTCGCTCTGGTCGGCGGCCGGGTTCAGGCGGTAGATGCCCACCGGGTCGGAAGTCACGCCCGGCCCCACCCACTCGATGGCCTGGCCCGCGCCCGCGCCGGAGCCGTCGTCGCCCAGGCGCAGGTTGCCGCGCACGTCGAGCGCCTGGGTGGGCGTGGTGGTGCCGATGCCCACCCGGCCGGTCACGCTGGCGCTGCCCGCCGTGAGCAGGCCGCCCACGGTGCCGGTGCCGGCCACGTTGAAGTCGGCACTGGCCTGCGGCGTGGCCTGGTTCTGCACGAAGCCATTGGCGGGGGCCGACACGGCGGCCGTGGTTTGCACGGTGTTGTCGGGAAAGCGGAAGCCGCCCGCGCTGCTGTACACCGTGCCTACCACCTGGAGCTTCTCGGCCGGGGCGCTGGTGCCGATGCCCACGCTGGCATTGTTGCCCAGCACCACGGTGTTGCTCTCGGTCAGGCTGACGTCGGCGCCCACGGCGGTGGCGTTGGTCAGGCTGTCTGCCCCGGCCAGGAAGCTGGGGCCGCTGTTGGCGCCCAGCGCCGTGAGGCGGCTGCCGGCCCGGTTGAAGAGGCCGCTACCGTAGCCCACGAACAGGTTGTGGTCGCCGGTAACGGACTGGGCGCCGGCGTTGAAGCCCAGGTACTGGTTGTTGAAGCCGGTGGTGTTGGCAAAGCCGCTGCGCACGCCGTCGAAGTGGTTGGCGAAGCCCGTGGTGTTGGAGTAGCCGCTGTGGTAGCCCAGAAAGTGGTTGCCCTCGCCCGTGGTATTGGCGTAGCCGCTCTGGTAGCCCATGAATAGGTTGCCGGTGCCGCTGGTGTTGCTGTAGCCGCTTTGGTAGCCGCCAAACACGTTGGCCGAGCCCGTGGTGGTGGCCTGCCCGCTCTGGTAGCCGCTGAAGCTGTTGAACAAGCCTTCGCCGGCGGCCGAGTCGGGCAGCAGGCTGCGGCCGGCCTGGTAGCCCAGCAGCAGGTGGTGGCCGGGGCCGCGCTGGCCCAGGTTCAGGCCGCCGTCGGCCCGCACGCCCACGCCCAACCCGCTGATGCTGGTCCCGGTGCCGGTGAGGGCGTTGCCCTGCAGGTTCAGGGCCTGGGTGGCCAGGTGGTTGCCGAGGTTGTCGCCGGCGCCCAGCAGCTGCCAGTCGGGCGCCGCAGGCGTGCCCGCATTATAGTAGAAGCCGGCCGGCGCGTCGGTCTGAAACACGAGCAGGCCGGTGGCCGGGCTGGCAATGCCCAGGCGCTGGCTGGCCGTGAGGCGGGGCAGCAGGGCGCCCTTGGCGCTGCTCACGATGTCGAGCGCCGCCGAGGCGTCGGGCGCGGTAGTGCCGATGCCTACGCCGGGCGTCTGGACCTGGGCGAGAGTGGCCAACGGGGCGGCCAGCAGTAAGAGCAGAGCCAGCAGGTAGCGGCTGAAGGTGGAGAAGTGAGCCATAGCGAGGGAAGGCGGTACCATCCGAAACAGATTGTGAATGAACATGAAAAAGGTCGGGGCCAGCGGCAGCCCGGTTTGTCGCATGTTGATGCGACACGACCGGGTAGAGCGTCCGCCGATGCAACAACGCCCCCGACTTCAGGGCCGGAGGCGTTGCGCTTGCAGAGGAAAAGGACGGATTACTTCCGGGCCTGCTCGCCGCCGGCCTCCAGCGCCCGCAGCCGGGCCTCGAAGGTTTCCAGGGTGGCGGTGGCCTGGGCCGCTTTCGCTTCGGCCGTGGCGGCGCGGGCTTTCAGCTCGGCCAGCTGGCGGGCCAGCTCCTGGGTGGCGCTCACGTTGAGCATGCTCAGGGCCTCGTAGTCCACGGCGCGCACGTCGGCGTGCTCCAGGCCGTACACGAACACCGCGCCGCCGGCCAGGGCCTGGGCCCGGCGCACCACCAGCGCCCGGCTGCCGGCGGCAGCTGGGCGCGCCACGGCGGCCTGCACCTGCTTGGTTTCGCCGATGAGCTTGAGGCGCTGGCCGGCGCGGGCGCCGCCCTCGGGCAGGCCGGCGGGCAGCGTGAGCACCAGCAGCGAGTCGCCGGGCAGGGCCTGCACGGCCGTGGCCGTGGCGTACACGTCGGGCAGGAAGCCGGTTTGCTTGGTCACGGCCTGGGGCAGCACTTCCTCCACTTCCTGGGCAATGACTTTCTTAAAGGCGCGGTCGCCGAAGGCTGCCCGGTCGCGCATGGTGTAGTCGGTCACGCGCAGGCGGTTGAGCAGGGCCAGGTCGGTGGCGTTGTCGCTGCGGCCCACCACGGTTTTGAGGCGGCGGTCAGAGTTGGCGTAGAACTCGGCCGCCATGATGGGGCCGCTGGCCCGGATGCTCACGTCGTTGTTGCTGTTGCCAGTCGCGCCGTTCGGCGGGTTGGAGTTGCGGTAGTAAAAGAAGCTGTTGACGCCCACGTCGCCGGTGCCCTGCACGTCGAGGATAGCGCCGGGCGCGGTGGTGCCGATGCCCATCTTGCCGTTGCCGTCGAAGCGCGCCCACTCGGTCACGTTGTTGTTCACGTCCGACTTGCCGAAGAAGATGCCGCCCGGCCCCAGCCCCTGCTGGTTAATCAGCCAGGTTTCGCCCAGGCCGCCCACGCGGTTCCACTGCAGGTGCGCGCCCTGGGTGTTGATGTAGCCGTTGCCCCGGGCCACAATGGCCCCGTCCACGTCGAGCTTCTGGGTGGGTGAGTTGGTGCCGATGCCCACCTGGCCACTGGTGTTCCAGAACAAGGCGGTGCGGTTGCCGCCGTCTTTGGTGGCCAGCATGCCCCCGTTATAACCGTAGAGCACGGGCCCGTCGAAGCCGGTGATGGGCGTGAAGACCTTGCCGGTGCCGTTGCTGCCGTACCAGCCCAGGCCGGCATTCGCATCGCGCAGCAGCAGGTCGTAGTTGGTGTTGATGCCCACGATGCCGTTCACTTCCAGCTTGTAGCCGGGCGAACTGGTACCGATGCCCACGTTGCCGTTGTTGAGCAGCGCAAACTGGCTGGTGCTGGTGCTGCTGGCGCTTAGGAATAGGTTGCCGGCGGTGGTGTACAGTCCCACGTCGTTGCCGCCGCTGTACCCGCGCTTCAGGCCGTGGTTGGCGTTGCCGAAGTACAGGGCCCCCACGCCCCCGCCAAGGCTCCCCACCGTGATGGCGGCCGAGTTGTCGGCCGTGCGCACGTCGAGGGTGGTGGCCGGACTGGTGCCGATGCCCAGCTTGCCGCTGCCGTCGAAGCGGGCCCACTCGGTCACGACGTTGGCCGTGGTGGCCGCGCCGAAGTAGATGCCGCCTAAGCCGCCGCCCTGCTGGTTGATAAGCCACGTCTCGCCGCCGCCGCCGCTGCGGTTCCACTGCAGGTAGGCGCCCTGCTGGCTGATGGCATTAGTGCTGCGGGCCAGGATGCCGCCTTGTACATCGAGCGCCTGGCTGGCGGTGCCGACGCCGATGCCCAGCCGGCCGCCAATGATGCCCGTGCCGCCAATGTTGAAGCTGGCCCCGGCCTGGGTGCCCGTGCCGTTGAGAATAAAGCCCGTGCCGCCGGGGGCCGTGGTCAGAAAGGAGCCATCGGGGAATATGAGGCGGCTACCGCTGTCCCGGAGGCGGATGTTGCCGCCCCCCACGTCCAGCTTCTCGCCGGGGGTGAGGGTGCCCACGCCCACGTTCTGGGCGTGGGCCGCAAGCGGAACAGAACCAAGCAGCGCCAGCAGCAGGCGGAAAGACGTAACAGATTTCATATTTAAGCAGGGGAAATGAGAGGACAATCAGAAAGAAGCGCGGCAGGGCTTACTCCACCACGCAGCGGGTGACGAAGCGCCCGGCCGGGCCGGTGTAGCGCAGCAGGTAGGTGCCGGTGGGCAGGCCCGCCAGCGGCACCGGGCCGCTGGCCCGGCCATCGAGGGCCGCCGTGCGCAGCACCTGGCCCAGCACGTTGAGCACCTCCAACTGGCCGGCCCCGGCCGGGCCGCTGTAGAGGTAGGTGGCATCCTGCCCCCCGGCCAGCCGCGTGGGGTACACCCCGAAGCCGGGGGCCGCCGCCGCAAAGGCCACCGGGCGCACCGGCGAGTAGGCGAAGTCGCCGTTCAGGTCGGTCTGGCGCAGGCGGTAGTAGAGCAGCGTGGCCCCGCCGGGCAGTTGGTCGTCGAGCAGCGTGTAGTCGTGGCGGGTGGTGCTGGTGCCCGCCCCGGCCACCGTGCCGATGGCGGCAAACGTGCGCCCGTCGGGGCTGCGCTCCACCACGAAGCCGGCGTTGTTCAGCTCCTGGGCCGTGGCCCAGCGCAGGCGGGCAGCGGCGGGGCCCTCGGCCTGGGCCGTAAAGTCGAGCAGCGTCACCGGCAGCGGGTTGGCGGTATTGCTCACCGTGAAGCGGCCCAGGGTGCTGGCGCTGAACGTGAGGCTGCGGGCGTTAGCGTTGGTGGGCAGGCTGCGGGCCACCCAGGGCTGGCCGGCGGCCGTCTGCTGCCAAGCGCGGGCCTGACTGAAGTCGCTCAGGCCGTTGTCGTTGTCGGTCAGCCAGGCCAGGGTGAGCTGCACGGCGGCGCTGGGGGGCGTGTCGGCGCTCACGGTGTAGATGCGGTCGATGCCCTGGTTGGCGCTGGCACCCAGGCTCACGCCCCGGCTCACGTCGTTGGTCAGCAGCCCGGCCGTGCGGGTGATGGTGACGGCGCCCAGGCTGTTGGTGCCGGGGTCGAGCGTGGCGCCGTGGCCGAAGTTCACGGCCGCGCCGCTGCCCACCGGGCGCGTCACGGCCAGGCTGCCCTGCACGTAGCGGCCGCTGGCCTCGCCGCTCAGGGTGGCGGTGGCGGGCAGGCGCAGGGTGCTCAGGGTGGTGCCGTCGTGGGTGTTCACCAGGCCGTCGGTCAGGGTGAGGTTGTTGCTCACGGTCAGGTCGCCGCCCAGGCGCAGGGTGTTGGCCCCGGCCGTGGCCTTGCTCACCAGCACCTGGTAGAGGGTGGCCCCGCCGGGCGTCAGCAGCTGGTCGGCGGCCCCGCTGAAGGTGACGGCGCTGCTGCCGGGCCGCAGGGTGCCCGCGTTGAGCAGGTCGCCGCGGGCTTCGAGGGTGCCCGCGCCTAGGTCAAGGGTGCCGGCGGCGGGGTTGGTGAGGGCGCCGGCCACGCGCAGGGTGCCGGCGTTGGTGAGGGTGCCGTCCTGGTTGCCCAGCCCGCCGGTGCCCACCACCAGGATGGCCCCGGCCTGCACGGCCAGCTGCGCGCCGGCGTTGAGGAGGTCGGCCACCGGCGGCGGCCCGTCGTAGGCCACGCTGATGGTGTTGCTGGCCGGGCTGGGGTTGCCGGCCCCGTCCTGCACCGCGCCGGCGCGCACGCTCACGCGCACCACCGTGCGGTAGCTGGCGGGCGTCACGGTGAAGGTGTAGCTGCCGCCGCTGCCGCTCACCGAGCCGCTGGTCACGCTGCCGTTGCTCACGACGATGTCGCTGTCGGCGAAGCCCGTCACGCTTTCCCCGAAGCTGATGCTGAAGGGAATGGGCGACGCGCCGGTGGGGCTGCCCGCCGTGGTGCTGAGCGTGGCCGAGGGCGGCACGTTGTCCACGGAGAGGGTGCCGGGGCTGGTGGCCGGGCCGCCCGGCGTGTTCACCACGATGGAGCCCGAGGTGGCCCCGGCCGGCACCACGAAGGTGATGGTGGTGCCGCCGCCGCCCACCGTGTAGCCCGTGATGGGCGCGCCGTTCAGCGTGAGGCCGGTGGCCCCGCCCAGGCCGCTGCCCGTGAGGGTGATGGTGGTGCCGCTGCTGACCACCGCCGGCGAGTAGCTGGCGATGTTGATAAACGTGAAGCTGGTGCTGCTGGTGGCCGTGCCGCCCGCCGTGGTGATGGCAATGGGGCCGGAGCTGATGCCGGCCGGCACGGTAAAGGAAAGCGAGGTGCCGCCGGCGCCACCCGTGAAGCTCGTGACGGGCACGCCGTTCACCGTCACGCTGCTGGCCCTAATCAGACCGCTGCCGTTCACCGTTACCTGCGTGCCCACCGGGCCGCTGGCGGGCGTGAAGCCGCTGATGACCGGCGCGGGCACTACCTCGAAGCTGAGGCTGGTGGTGGCCGTGCCGCCGGGCGCCGTCACGCTAATCGGGCCGGTGGTGGCACCCGCCGGCACCGTGAAGGTGAGGCTGGTACCCGTGGTACCGGTGAGGGGGGCGGCCGTGCCGTTCAGCGTCACGGCCGTGACGCCACCCAGGTTGGTGCCGGTCACGGTCACGGTCATGCCCGCCGAGCCGGTGCCGGGCGTGAAGCCGCTGATGGTGGGCTTCGGCTGGTTCAGGCGCACGCTGGCCGAGTTGCCGCCGTTGGCCGTCACGAAGTCCAGGTCGCCGTCGTCATCCAGGTCGGCCAGCGCTATGCTTTGCGGATTGGCGCCCACGGCCGGGTCGGTGCCGGTGGTGAAGCCCGCGAGGCCGTTGTTATTGAGGCGCACGCTCACCGTGCCGCTGCCGTTGTTGTTGGCCGTGAGCAGGTCGAGGTAGCCGTCGCCGTTTACGTCGCCCAGCGCCAGGCCGACGGGGTTGCTGCCAATGCCCGTTACCCGGCTGTTGGAGCTGATGTAGCCGCCGCCGTTGTTGACGAGGATGCTCACCGTGCCGCCGCCGCTGTCGGCCGTCAGAATATCCAGGCTGCGGTTAAGGTCGATGTCGCCCAGCACAATGGCGACGGGGTTGACCCCCACGGTGTAGTCGTTGCTGCCGTTAAACGTGTCAAACAAGCCAAAGCCGTCGTTGAAGCGGATGTTCACGATGCCGTAGGTGCTGTTGGAGTTGTTGCCCGTCGCCAGGTCGAGGTCGCCGTCGCCGTCAAGGTCGCCCACGGCCACGCACTGCGGGTAGCTGCTCACGGTCACCTCGCTGCCGCCGCTGAAGTCGCCGGTGTTGCTGCCCGTGGCATCGCCCCCGTTCAGGCGCACGCTCACCGAGCTGGAGAAGTAATTCGCCGTCAGCAGGTCGAGGTCGCCGTCGCCGTCCACGTCGCCCAGCGCCACCCCGTGGGGGTTCGAGCCCACGGTCACGGTCCGGCTCAGGGCGTAGGGGCCGGCGCCGTTGTTGAGGCGCACGCTCACGATGTTGGAGGTGGTAGCCGCCGCCACCAGGTCCAGGTTGCCGTCGCCGTTGAGGTCGCCCAGGGCCAGCACCTGCGGCCCCGGGCCCACGCCCGTCAGGCTGTAGTTGCCGGGAAAGATGCCATAGCCGGCGCCAAAGCGCATATCGACCGTGCCGTCGGCTCGGGCCACCAGCAGGTCGAGGATGTCGTCGCGGTTGAGGTCGCCCACTACCACGCTCGTGGCACTGTTGCCCACGCCGAAGTCGGAGCCGCCGGCAAAGCGCCCGCCGCCCGCGCTGCTCACACCCGTGGTAAACTGCTGCACGTCACCCCGGAGCAGCTTGCTGCCGTTGGTGCCCGTGGCGGCCGTGGTGGTGGTCACCAGCAGCGTCTCGCCGGGCTGGAAGTCGCTGGCCGGGTCGAGCGTGAGGGTATTGCCGCTCACCGTGACCGTGGCCTGCTGGCCCTCGCGCAGCATGCCGCCGCGCTGCCGGCTGTGCACCACCAGGGCCCCGCGCGTGGCGGCCGTGTTCTCCAGGGCTTGGGAGAAGGTGCGGGTCACGTTGTCCGGGCGCGGCGCGGCCTTGGCGTTGCGGGCGGGGTTTTGAAAGCTGATGGTCATCTCCGGCACCACCGTGAAGGGCGTGCTGCTGGTGCCGATGCCGGCCGGCGCCGTCACGACGACGGGCCCGGTCGTGGCCCCGCCCGGCACCACAAAGGTGAGGCTGGTGCCGCCGCCGCCCACCGTGAAGCCGTATACCGGGGTGCCGTTCAGGGTCAGCTTGGTGGCCCCGGTCAGGCGCGTGCCGGTCGCCGTCACGCGGGTGCCCACCGGCGCGCTGGCCGGCACGAAGCCGCTGATGGTGGGCCCCGGCTGGTTCAGGCGCACGCGGGCCGTGCCCGCCCCCCCGTTGATGCTGGCCGTGATGATGTCCAGGCTGCCATCGTCGTTCATGTCGCCCGTGGCCACGTACCGCACGTCGGGCACCGGCGTTGCGGTGCCGGCGCTGAACCCGGCGCTGCCGTCGTTGAACCACACGTTCACCTGCTGGCCGCTCTGGGAGCCCACCAGGTCGAGGTCGCCATCGCCGTCCATGTCGCTCAGGGCCACGTTCTGCGCGCTCATGCGCACGATGAACGACGACGCAAACCCGCCGCTGCCGTTGTTCAGGCAGACGTACTGGTCGCTGTTGCCGCCGATGCCGGAGCTCACCAGGTCGAGGTCGCCGTCGCCATCCAGGTCGCCCAGCGCCAGGTTGCGGGGGGCTACCGTCACGTTGAGGCTGGCTTGCCGGGTAAACACGCCCGTGTTGCTGCCGGAGTTGTCGCCCCCGTTCAGGAGAATGCCCACCTGAATCCAGTTATCGTTGGCCGTCAGAATGTCGAGGTCGCCGTCGTTGTCCACGTCGCCCACCGTCACGTTGTAGGAGTTCACATCGGTACGGGCGTCCACCCGCACCTCGGCCCCGCCGCCGAACGTGCCATTGCCGTTGTTGAAGCGCACGCTCACAGTGTTGGCTCGCTGGGTGGCCGCCACCAGGTCGAGGTCGCCGTCGCCGTCGAAGTCGCCCAGGGCTACTTTCCGCGCCCCGGCGCCCACCCCCACTTCGGAGCCGCCGCCGAACCCACCACTGCCGTTGTTGAGGCGCACGCTCACGGTGTTGAGTATCGGGCTGGCCGTTACGAAGTCCAGGTCGCCGTCGCCGTCCACGTCGCCCAGGGCGATGCCCTGGGGGCTGTTGCCCACGCCGGGGTCCGAGCCGCCACTCAGGCCGCCGTTGCCATCGTTGAGGCGCACGCTCACCGTGCCGCCGTTGTTGGTATTGGTGTTGGTATTCACCGTGAGCAGGTCGAGGTCGCCGTCGCCGTCCACGTCGCCCACCGCCACACTGCCCGCGTAGTCGCCCACGCCCACGTCGGAGCCGCCGGCAAAGGAGCCGCCGCCCTCGCTGCTCACGGCCGTGGTAAACTGTTGCACCCGGGGCCGGGCCAGGGCGTAGCCCGCGCTGGCCGTCACCGCCGCCGTGGTGGTGGTCACCATCAGCGTCTCACCGGACTTGAAGTCAGTGGCCGGGTCGAGGGTGAGCGTGTAGGTATAGTTGTTCAGCGTGGTGGTGGCCTGCTGGCCATCGCGCAGCATCCCGCCCCGCTGCATGCTGTGCACCCGCACGGCCCCGCGGGTGGCGGCCGAGGGCTGCATCTGGTCCGAGAACCGCAATACCACGTTGGCCGGGCGCGGCACGTTCAGCGCGTTGCGGGCGGGCGTCAGGCTAGTGATGACCGGAGCCTGGGCCTGGGCCAGCCGGCCGGCCGGCAGCAGGGCCAGCAGCAGCAGCGCGGCCAGGTGGCGGCGAAGGAAACAGAAACAGGCTATAGCAGGGAAAAACATACAGTCGGAAATGGGCTCTGGGAGAGAATGACAAAGGTCGGGGCCGGGGGCAGCCCGATTTGTCGCATGTTTATGCGACACGCCTAAGCTGGCGGGCCGGCCCGCCGCCGGGGGGCTCCCGACGCTGCCGATACCCGGGTCCGGTGGGGCCGGCACAAGGCTGGCACGGCCAGCAGAGTAAGGAGGTAGTGGTGCCGCATAGCAGGAGAGATAATGAGCGAAAGCAGGTGGCGACTTCCCCCGTGCAGCGCCCCGGAGTCGAGGGCTGACCTCTGGCTCCGGGGCGCCGCCAGCCCCGGCAGCGCCGGAACCGTGGCCGAGGATATCGGACTGGCCGGGTGGTGGCCGCCCACCCAAAACCGTCGGCAAACCTCCGCCTTCCCCCGTCCGCTTTCCTAATCAGGCGCGTAGACAAAGTGTAGACAGCCCCGGCGGCGCGCAGGCCGTCAGGCAGTTAATTTCCCACAATGGTAGGGACAGCGCCCGGCCGGGCTAGCCGGCGGCGGGGGCATCGTCGGCCGGCGCGGGGCCGGTGGGGCGGCCGGCGGCCGCGTCGGCGGCCCCGATTTTCTTGTAGAGGCGGGTCTTGGCCCGGCGCACGCTGGCCGGGTCGATGTTGAGCAGGGCCGCGATTTCCTTGGTCGAAAGCTGGATGTGGAAGTAGCAGTACAGCCGCTGCTCGTGGCTGGTGAGGGCCGGATACTTGTTCTGCAACTCCTCGAAGAAGCGCGGGTGCACCTGCTCGAAGTGCAGCTTGAAGCGGCTCCAGTCCTCGTCGAGGTAGAGGTTGGATTGCAGCAGCGACTTGATGCCGGCCAGCTCCGGCGGGGCCTTGCTGCCAGCGGGGCGCTGCTGCCCCAGCTCCTGCAGCTGCTGGCGCAGCTCGGCCAGCAGGGCGTTTTTCTGCTGCACGTAGAGGCTGGTGGAGGCCAGCTCGCGCTGGTTGGCTTCGAGCTGCTGCTGCAGCTCGTGGTTGGCGGCCTGCTGCAGCTCGTGCTCGGCGCTGAGCTGGCGGGCGTGCTGCTCGCGGGCCTGGGCCTGCTGCTGCAGCCGCCCCAGCGCCGCCTGAATGTGGGCGTTCTGGAGCACGATTTCGCGGTGGCGCAGCTGCTGGGTCTGGATGTCGAGGGCCAGAGCGGCGGCCGCCCGCTCGGTGCTCAGCAGCGCCCGCTGCAGGTACTGCAGCTGGATGTTCAGGGCCCAGGAGAAGCTCAGGGCGTGGGCTACCAGGGCCAGGTGGGGCAGCAGGTTGCCGTCGTTGTCGACGGAAACGGCCACGTGGTAGCCGGCCACCAGCCCCACGCCCAGCAGCGGCAGCACGTTGGCCAGCAGGTAGGGCCGGGCCAGCGGCAGCCGGCGCCGGTCGGCCACGACGGCGGTAGCCAGCAGCAGCCCCAGCAAAGCCAGCACCAGCAGGTTGTCGAAGAGCAGCGAGTATTGGTCCAGGTAGAAGCCGCTCAGGTTCACCAGTCCCACGGCCAGCGTGAAGAGGCCGTAGCCCGCCAGCCCGGCGCGCAGGGCGGCATCGAGGCGGGGCAGGCGGGCGCGGGTGCCCAGGTAGCTGCGCGTGAGCTGCACCAGGCCCAGCAGCACCACCATTACGCTCAGGTGTATCAGGGCGCTGTTGAGGGTGTAGGCGTAGCTGCGGCCGCTGGGCAGCAGCAGCTGGCTGAACACCGGCCCCGGCCACCACTCCTTAAAGGTGCCCCGGTAGGCCGTGAGGTAGAGCGCCGCCCCCAGCTGAGTGCAGAGGTACCAGGCCGTGGGGCGGTCGGGCCGGCGCAGGTAGGCCAGGGCATTGGTAAGCAGCAGCAGCCCCAGCACGGCCAGCGCCACCAGCCAGGCCAGCAGCGAGAACTGCTCAGCCTGCCGGGCCTGGGCGGCCGGCGCCAGCTGCACCCGCAGGCGCACGGCGGCCGGCCGGGCGGCCGGCGGCCCCAGGCGCACCAGCACGTAGCAGGTGCTGGTAGCGGCGGCCGGCAGCCGCAGCGGCAGGGCGCCCTTAGTCCACTGGCTGTCGGTGGGCACGGCGGTGCCCGCCCGGCGGCTGCGCCAGCGGCCGGCGTCGTGGTCGAGGTAGTAGAGGGTGTTGTCGAGGGCGGGCCGCACCAGCAGCTGCACGTCCGCGGAGTAGCGGCTGGGGTTGGGCAGCGTGAGGCGCAGCCAGTAGCGGCCGGCCCGGGCCGGGTGCAGCGAGTCGGCCAGGGCAAAGGTCAGGGTGGTATCGCGGCGGATGCGGGCCCAGGAGTAGCCTCGGTCAGGCAGCACTGCCACGCGTAGCGGCGCGGGCAGCGGCTGGCTGGCTGCCGCCGCCCGCAGCAGCCCCGGGCACGCTAAGAGGATGAACAGGAGAAGCTGGCGCACGCTGCGAGGAAAAAGCCGCTCGGTACGGCGCAGCTAAGGTACGTCCCGACAGCGGCAAGACTACGTAGCCCGCCCCAGCTTCCTGCGCCCGGCAGGGCAACGGCCTTACTTCCGGGCCTGCCCGCCACTGCCGGCCTCCAGCGCCCGCAGCCGGGCCTCGAAGGCCTCGGTGGTGGCAGCGGCCTGGGCCTGCAGGGCGGCGTTCTCGGCTTGCAGCGCGGCTACGCTGGCGCGTTGGCGGCGGGGGCGGGGCGCGGCGGCCTGGCGCAGGCGGGCGTTGTCGGCCTCCAGGGCCTGCACCCGGCGGTAGAGGGCCTGGATAGCAATGAGGTTCACGCCGTCGAAGTCGGCCTGGTTGATGCTCGTGGCGTTGCCGCTGCGGCCCACGCCGTCGCGCCCGAAGGCGGCGTAGAAGTCCTGCGCCATCGGGCCGTAGTGGCGCATGGTGTCGGCGCTCTGGCCCTTGTAGTTCCACGAGCCCAGGCGCATGCGCCCGATGCGCTCCAGAAAGGCGTTGCCGTCGGCCCGCACCACGCGCTCCTTCAGGGTCGAGTCGGAAATCGTCACCCAGGCGTTGCCGCCAGCGTCGATGCGCACCCCCACGGGCGTCTGCATCGTGCCGTTGTTCTGGCTGTTGGTAGCCGTGGTGGTAAACAGCCGGTAGCCGCCGGCAAAACGGGCCGAGAACTGATTGCGGGCCGTGCTCACCAGCGAATCGTCGGGATAGTCGGTGCGGTAGGGCGAGAAGTCGGCCAGCACGAAGCAGCCCTCGTAGCCGCCGGTGCGGGCATAGTAGCCCAGGGCGTAGTTGCTGCCGGAACTGCTGGCGCGGGCCTGGGCCCGGTAGCCGAAGGCGAGGGAAGGTACGTATAAGGACGTAGCCGACTGCACCTTGCTCTGGTAGCCGCCCGCTAAGCCGTTGTTGCCCCGCATCACGTTGTCGCGGCCCGTCATGAAGCCGCCGTCGCAGAGCAGGCCGTAGTTATTGTAGCCGGTGAAGAGGTTGTAGGCTCCGATGCGCACCCAGTTGTTGTAGCCGAAGGCGGCCGAGTAGTCGGCCCGCACCTCGTTGTCGTAGCCAAATGCCGCCGAGTAGCGGCCCACGTGGTTGAAGTCCCAGCGGTTGCCCGACACGCCGCCGGCGAAGAACGAGCCGTAGTACGACTGCCACATCACCCGGTCGCCGGCGCCCGACACATTGAAGGGGTTAATCTGGCCCCTTAAGTTCTTGGAGGTGATGACGAAGTCCTGGTCCAGGTCGAGGAGGCGCACGCCGTAGCCGGTAGTGGAGTCGGGGTGCACCCGCGTGGCGCCCACGGTGAGCAGGCCGTTGCCATCCAGCTTGAGGCCGCCGCGGATGGCGCGGGCGGTGGTGCCGCCCACCAGCTTGCTGCCGTTGAGGTTGATATTCTGGGTGGCGGTGTGGTCGCCGAGGTTGTCGCCGGTGCTGGTGCCGGGGTCGGTGGTAGTGGGCAGCGTCACCGAGTTGCCCCCGCTGATGCTCAGCACCGAGCCCGCCAGGCTCAGGGTCTGGGCGTCGTTGTCGGTGGGGATGGCCAGCTGGCCGAGGGTGCCGTCGGCGTCGGTGGTCACCAGGCGGGTGCCGGTGCCGGCCAGCTGGTTGATGTTGACCGCGCCGGCCCCGTTCACGCTGAAGTTGGGGGTGAAGCTGCCGCCCGGGATGCCACCCTCGCTGCTGGTGCCGCCCATGCGGCCCACCACGAACTTGTCGCTGGGGTCGGGCACGTCGCCCACCACCACGCGCAGTTCACTCTGGTCCACGGTGGGGTTGAGGCGGTAGATGCCCACGGGGTCGGTGCTCACGCCGGGGCCCACCCATTCGATGGCCTGGCCCGTGCCGCCCACGTTGCCGCCGTCGTCGCCGAGGCGCAGGTTGCCGCGCACGTCGAGCTGCTGGGTAGGAGCGGTGGTGCCGATGCCCACCCGGCCCGTTACGATGGTGCTGCCGTTCACCTCCAGCCGCTGGCTGGGGGTGGTGGTGCCGATACCCACGTTGCCGAGGTTGTCGATGGCCAGGCCGCTGGTGCCGTTGCCCACCAGCTGGTTACCCGCCAGGTTGAGGTTCCGGGTGGCGGTGTGGTTGCCGAGGTTGTCATTGGCCCGGGCCTTATCGGGGATGAACAGCCAGCTGCCGCCAATGGCGTACCAGAAGCCCTGGCGGCCGTCGGTCTGAAACACCATCAGCCCGTCGGGCGGGGCGGCAATACCGGCGCGCTGGGCCGAGTCGAGCCGCGGAATAAGCAAGCCCTTGTCGGTGGCCGTAATGTCGAGGGCCGCCGCCGCAGCGGGCGTGGTGGTGCCGATGCCCACGCCGCTGGTTTGGGCCCGGGCCACGGGGGCAGCTACCAGCAGCAGCAAAGCCAGCCCGTAGCGGCCAACGAAAGAGAAAGGGTATTGCATGAGGGGCGAAGCAGGGCTAGCCGGAATAGGTTCCAGTTGCCGCAGGCAAAGGTCCGACCCAATGTGGTTCCGATTTGTCGCATCTTTATGCGACAGAGAGGCACAACCGGCACTGGTTCCAATCCCAGCCCAGCGGCTGGTGCCTTGCAGCGCATTTGCCTCACCCTTACTCGTTCCTTTGCGTACAGGCTACTACGCTACCCCCTGCTGGCCGCGGCGGCCCTGCTGCTGGGTCTGGGCCACGGGCACTTCGACCCGGCCCGGCTTGGAACCGGAAGCCGGGCTGGGTAGTGGCCCGCGACCTGCCCGGCCTGCCGTTTAGCGCGCCGCGCGTAACGGCAGGCCGGGCGGGGGGCGAATCTCCAGACTCGCGTACCGGGCGCTTTCGGCGCGGTTCCGGTTGGCCGCTTCGCGGCCGTGAGTTTGGAAACTCACCCCACTTGCCGGCGTGCCGCTACGCGCGGCGCGCTAAACGGCCGCCAGCCCTACTTGCTGGCCTGCCCGCCGCTGGCTTCCAGCATCCGCAGGCGCTGGGCCAGGCTGTCGAGCGTGGCGGTGGTCTGGGTGGCCTGGGCTTTCACGGCTTGCAGCTCGCTGGCGGCGGCGGCGGCTTGCGCATCGGCCGTGGCGGCGCGGGCCTGCAGGGCGGCCAGCTGGCGGGCCAGCTCCTGGGTAGCGCTCACGTTGAGCATGCTCAGGGCCTCGTAGTCCACGGCGCGCACGTCGGCGTGCTCCAGGCCGTACACGAATACTTCGGCCCCGGCCAGGGCCTGGGCGCGGCGCACGGTGAGCATGCGGGCGCCGGCGGCGGCGGGGCGGGCCACGGTAGCCAGCACCTGCTTCGCTTCGCCAATCAGCTTGAGGCGCTGGCCGGCGGTGGCGGCGCCGGGCAGGCCGGCGGGCAGGGTGATGACGAGCAGCGAGTCGCCCAGCGGCTGCACGGCGGTGGCCAGGGCGTACACATCGGGCAGGAAGCCGGTTTGCCTGGTCACGGCTTGGGGCAGCACGGCTTCTACTTCCTGGGCAATGACTTTCTTGAAGGTACGGTCGCCGAAGGCTGCCCGGTCGCGCATGGTGTAGTCGGTAATGCGCAGCTTATTCAGCAAAGCCAGGTCGGTGGCGTTGTTGCTGCGGCCGAGCACGGTCTTGAGGCGGCGGTCGGAGGTGGCGTAGAACTCGGCGGCCATGATGGCGCTGCTGGCGCGGATGCTCACGTCGTTGCCGTTGCCGCCGCTGAAGCCCGAGTTGGCGCTGTTGCCGAAGTTGCGGAAGAAGGCGAAGTCGTTGTTGCCCACGTCGCCGGAGCCCTGCACGTCGAGCAGGGCGCTGGGGCTGCTGGTGCCGATGCCCACCTTGCCGCTGTTGCGGTACACGTTGCTGCCGTTCTCGCTCCAGGTGCCGGCCACGTTCACGAGGTTGCCGCCGTCGAAGGCCGGGGCGGGCTGGGCCATGGCCACCAGGGTCATGGAGCCGTGGCCGGTGTTGCCGCCGGTGGTGTAGCTTACGCCGGTGGCGGCGGGGGTGGCCCAGGAGCTGCCCCCGCCGCCACCACCGTTGCCCACGCCGCCCGGGCCCAGGCCGCCGCCGCCGCCGCCGTAGTAGCCGCCGCCGCCGGCGCCGGTGCCATTGTCGGTGCTGGAGGGGCCGGTGACGGCGGCGTTGCCGCCCTGGCCCAGGGTGCCGGGGCTGCCAGTCCAGTTGCCGGTGCCGCCGGCCCCGCCGCCCGCCTGGGTGCCGCCCTGGCCGCCGCCGCCGCCATTGAAGCTGTTGCCGGCATTGCCGGGGTTGCCGCCCGCGCCGGCCCGGGCGTTGGAGCCCGAGCCGCCGCCCGCGCCGGCCACTACCAGGCGGTCGGCCAGGCTATTGCCGCGCCGGATGTCGGTGGCGCCGCCGCCGCCGGTCGAGAAGCGGGCGAAGCCCTGGCCGCCGCCGTTGTAGCCGGCCGCCGCGCCCACGCTGCCGGAGGTGTGGTCGCCGCCCTTGCCCCCCACGTAGATGCTCAGCACCTCGCCCGGCGTCACGGGGATGGTGGCCGTCACGCTGCCGCCCTGGCCGCCGGCAAAGCTGTTGCTGCTGTTGAAGCCGCCGGCGGCACCCACGGCCGTCACCCGCAGCAGGGTCATGCCGGCGGGCACGGTGTAGGTTTGCACGCCGCCGGTGTAGCTGTAGCTCACGGCTGCCAGCGGGGCGGCGGTGGTGCCGGCAATGTACTCGGTCCAGGCCGTGCCGTTCCAGGTGTTGAGGCGGTCGGTATCGAGGTTAAACACCGTCAGGCCCTCGGCGGGGCTGCCGATGTTGTCGCGCTGGGCGGCCGTCAGGCGCGGGGGCAGAAAGCCCCGGGTGGTGCTGCTGATTTCGACCTGGGCCGAGGCCACCGGGGCGGTGGTGCCCAGGCCGATTTGGCCGCTGCCATTCCACATGAGGGCGGTGCTGCGGGTGCCGCCCTGGTTGGTGCCCAGCAGGCCGCCGCTGTAGCCGTAGAGGGTGGGGCCGTCGAGGCCCGCCACGCCGTTCCAGAGCTTGCCGGTGCCGTACCAGCCCAGGCCCGCGTTGGTATCGCGCAGCAGCAGGTCGTAGGCGGTGTTGATGAGGGCGTTGCCGTTTACTTCCAGCTTGTGGCCGGGCAGGCCGGTGCCGATGCCCACGTTGCCGTTGCCCTGCACGGTGAGCTGCGGGGTGAAGGCCCCGGTGGTCAGCTGGCCCAGGCCGGCGCTGGCGGTGCCCACCACGAAGCGGTCGGCATCGGCGCCGCTGGTCGTGGCGTCATCGCCCACCACCACGCGCAGCTCGGTGCTGGCGGCGGTGGCATTGTGGCGGTAGAGGCCCACGGGGTCGGTGTTGAAGCTGGGGCCGGCCCACTCCAGGGCCGGGCCGGCAGTGTTGGCCACGAAGGTGCCGCTGGTGCCCAGGCGCAGGTGGCCGTTGTTGTCGAAGCGGCCCCATTCGGTGATGGTGTTCGAGCCCGAGCTCACGTTATCCGACGCGCCGAAGGCCAGGCCGCCTGCGCCGCCGCCGCGCTGGTTGAGCAGCCAGGTTTCGCCGCCGCCGTTGCTGCGGTTCCACTGCAGGTGGGCGCCCTGGTTGCTGATGAGGCCATTGCCCCGGGCCAGGATGCCGCCTTCCACGTCGAGCCGCTGGGTGGGGGTGCTGGTGCCGATGCCCACGTCGCCATCGGCCTCGATGCGCAGGCGCTCGGTGGCGTTGGCCCCGCCGGCGCTGGTTTTGAAGAGCAGGTGGCTGGCGTCGTCCCAGCCCGGGCTTTGGGCCAGGATGCCGGCCGAGGTGGTGCTGCGGTTGAAGCCCACGAAGCTCAGCTCGCCGAGGGCCTGGCCGGGGGTGTTGGCCTGGGCGGCGGCCTGGCCGAGGCTGAGCAGCGAGAGCGGCGTGCTGGTGCCCAGGCCCAGCCGGCCGGTGCTAGCGCTGAGCAGCAGGTTGTGGCTGCCCAGCCCGATGGTGGTGGCGCCAGTGAGGCTGCCGCCCAGGGCCACGTTCTGGCCCGTCTTGGTGAGGCCGTTGCTGGCCGTGCTGGCCGCGCCCGCCGCCGTGGCCAGCTGCTGCCAGCTAGGCGTGCCCGCCGTGCCCGCGTTGTAATAGAAGCCCGCGGGGCTCCCGGTTTGGTACACCAGCAGGCCCGCCGCCGGGCTGCTGATGGCGGCGGCCGCGGCCACCCGGGGCAGCAGCACCCCCTTGCTGCTGCTGATGATGTCGAGGGCCGCCGAGGCATCGGGCGCCGTGGTGGCGCCGATGGTGACGCCCGTCTGGGCGCGGGCCGCCAGGGGCAGCAGCAGCGCCAGGGCCGCCATGCGGGCAAAGGGTACGAGGTGTTTCATAGCATGCTATTAAGGTGGGGAGGCCAGGCCGGGGGGCTGCTGGTTGTGGCCGTAAAGGTCCGGAGATGGATAGGGCCCCACCATCGCATTTTGATGCGACACGCCCAAACGGCAACCGCCCCCGACCCAAAGGGCCGGAGGCGGTGGTTGGTGGGGCTGCCGCCCTGGGCGGCCAAGCCGTCGGGCGGGCGGCTGGCGGGCGGTGGAGCGGGCGGCAAGCGGCCCGCCGCCCGGGGCGCCCGGCCAGTTCATCAGCCCGCTATAATAAGTAGCGGCTCGGCCGTGCTGCTGAGCTGAGCCAGCTGGTCTTCGCGATTGCTGCCCCAGTTCCAGAGCGTGCCATCGGCGCGGATGGCCAGGCTGTGCGTGCCGCCCGCGCTCACGGCCAGCCAGCGGTGCCGCCCGGCCAGCAGGGTGGGGGTGTCCCGGGGATACATGTCGCCATCGCCCAGCTGGCCCTTATCGTTGTGGCCCCACACGTAAAGCTGGTTTGCCTCGCTCAGGGCCAATACGTGGTTATGGCCCACGCTGAGCTGCTGCCAGTGGGGAAACACCTCCGCCGCCCAAAGGGCGACCGGCCGGTTGGCGAGCGGCAGCCACGTCCACTTGGCAGGGTCCCAGCCCCAGGCCCAGAGGCTGCCATCGCGCCGCCGGGCCAGGCTGCCGGCGTAGCTGGTGTGCACGCTAAGCCAGTCCTTGTCGGGGCCGATTGGCACCGGCGCGGCGCGGTCGATGAGGCTGCCATCGCCCAGCTGGCCGTAGGTGTTGCTGCCCCAGGCCCAGAGGCTGCCGTCGGTGTGCAGGGCCAGCACGTGGTTGTCGCTGCTGCTCACGGCTTGCCAGGTGCTGCCGGGCATCACCGGCACGGGCTGCCGGTGGCGGCGCTTGGGGCCGGGCCCGGTGGGGGCGTCAATTCCCAGCTGCCCAAACAGATTGTGGCCCCAGGCCCAGAGCGTGCCGTCGTGGCGCAGAGCCAGGCTGTGCATGGCGCAGGCGTGCACGCTCCGCCAGTCTGTGTCGGTGCCCAGGCGCGTGGGTACCAGGTGAAAAGCATTCTTCGGGGCGGCCAGCTGCCCATCCTCATTGCAGCCCCAGGCCCACAGGCTGCCATCGTGCTGAATGCCCAGGCTGTGGGCCGTACCAGCGCTCACCTGCTGCCAGGTAGTGCCCGGCGCAATGGGCAAGGGCTCTACCTGCGCTGCATCAGTGCCGCCGCCCCGCTGGCCGTAGAAGTTCTGGCCCCAGGCCCAGAGGCTGCCGTCGAGCCGAATACCCAGGCTGTGCGTGACGCCGGCGCTCACGCTGCGCCAGTCGGTGGCGTGGCCCACCTGGCAGGGGCGGGGCACGACTTGCGTACCCAGGTCGGGGTGGCCCACCTCACCGTGCTCGTTGTTGCCCCAGGCCCAGAGGCTGCCATCGCGGCGCTGGGCCAGGGTGTGGTAGTCGCCGGTGCTCACCCAGGCCCAGTCGGTGGCCGTGCCGATTTGCACCGGCGCCCTACACTGGTTGTATTCGTCGGGCAGGCCCAGCACGTTTAGCTGGTTGTCGCCCCAGCCCCAGAGCGTACCATCGGCCCGCACGCCCAGGCTGTGCCCGTCGCCCACGCTCAGGCTCACCCAGTCGGCGGCGCCATCCAGGCGGGTGGGGACGTAGTGCCGCCACTTCTGCAAGTCGAGCCCCAGCTGGCCGCAGGTATTGTCGCCCCAGGCCCAGAGGGTGCCCTGGATTGTCAGGGCCAGGTGGTGGTCGCCACCGTTATACACGCGGGCCCACTCGTGGCCCTGGCCCAGGCACACCGGGGCGTACGAGGGCACATCGTCATCGTGGAGTAGTGGTAGCAGGTGGCTGTCGCCCCAGCTCCACAGGCAGTGGTCGGCGGTCACGGCCACGGTGTGGGCGGGGCCGGTGCTCACGCTGCGCCACTGCGTTTCGGCAAATATCTGCACCGGCACCATACTCCTGGCCCCCAGCGCGGCGCCCAGCTGTTCATACTCATTTTCGCCCCAGGCCCACAGGCTGCCATCGGCGCGCAGGGCCAGGGTGTGGGTGTTGCCGGTGCTCACGCTATGCCAGTCGCAAAAGGTGCCAATCTGCACCGGCACGGGGTGGCTGGTCATCGTGCCGTCGCCCAGCTGGCTATACGTGTTGTCACCCCAGCCCCACAAGGTGCCATCCTGCCGAATGGCCAGGCTATGTTGCATGATGGTGCTCACGCTAAGCCAGTTGCTGTCGGGGCCAATGCGCGTCGGTACGGAGCGGGGCGCGGTGTCGCCGGTGCCGAGCTGGCCGTAGTCGTTGTCGCCCCAGGCCCAGAGCGAGCCATCGGGCCGGATGCTGAGCGAGTGGCGGTGGCCGGCGGCCAGGGGCTGGGGGATAGGGGAGAGAGGGGTGGGGGGAGTGGTAGGAGTAGGCATTGCAGGGGGTGAAAGGTGGAATAAAATAATAGGAGTAGGGGCAAATGTAGAGGGCTGGGGGGAGCGGCGCGGGCGGCGCACCCCACCCCCCGGCCCCCTCCCCTTCGGGAGAGGGGGAGCCTGGCGTTAGAGGTGTGGCAACTGCAGGCGGCGCGGGCGGCGCACCCCACCCCCCGGCCCCCTCCCCTTCGGGAGAGAGGGAGCCGGTCATGCACGGCCAGGAATCGTCAGGCTCCCCCTCTCCCAAAGGGGAGGGGGCTGGGGGGTGGGGTGCCGGGACCGGGGGATAAGGCCAAGCCCTACCCCACCGTCACCTCATACTGCCCCAGCTCCGACGTGTTATTCACCACCAGCAGCACCGGCTCCAGCATGGGGTCGCCCAGCGTAGCCAGGGTGGTGCTGAGCTTGGCGCCCGGTAGCACCTCGGTGCCGGCGCCGGCCAGGGTCAGGCCATCCACGCTCAGGCCGAAGCTCAGGCGCACCAGGCCCACGTTGCAGAGCTGGATTTTCACCAGCGGGTCGGGCGTCACCGGGCTGAGCAGGGCCGCGCTGCTGCCGCCCGGCACAAAGCCCGCCAGCTCCAGGCGGCTGTGGCCGCCCTGGGGCGCGGGCAGCAGGTTAAAGTCGTAGGCCAGGCGCCGCTTGTCGAGCTGGCTCTTGCCGGGGTAGTGCTGAATGACCATCCCCGCCGCCTCAAACAGCGTCGCCGTCAGCGTTTCGTCGGCTTCGGTGCCCGTGCTGCGGCTGGTGCCCACGTTGCTCTTCTGCTCGGTTTGCTTGTTGCGGGCCTCGTCGAGAGCCTTCACCGCATCCTGAACAGCCGTAATCACGTCGGCCTTCACCACGCCCTTGGTGGCCTGCATGTTTTGCAGCAGCTTGCCCGTTTGCTTGGCATAGTTCGTCAGGGTCAGGCTGGTCGTGTAGTCGCTCAGGGTCTTGTTAAAAATGGTCTTGAGCAAAGCACTGCTCTTGCCCAGCTGGTCGCGCAGCACCCCATGTTTTCCGCTAATCACGTCGCGCAGCTTTTGCAGGGCTGCCTTCACCAGGTCGGTTTCGCCCACCTGCTGGCTCAGGGCCGAGCCGGTGGTCGCACTCGCGAGGCTCAGGGCCTCGGCCTCCCTTTCGAGGCGCGCAATGATGGCGTCGAAATAGTCGGCATCCAGGGCGCGCAGGCGGCCCGCCTGGTTCAGGGCGTACACCACCTTGCGGTCGCGCGAGAATTCTTCCCGGGCGAAGGGGTTTTCAATGTAAAACTGCGGAAAGTAAGTGGCCATGTGTAAAAAAAGTGAAGGTGAATGGTAAAAAATCAATCAATGGCTCCGCCAGTCCACCCCGTCGGGGCAGATGGCTGATAACGGGCTGGTTGAGGGCCGGGCGGCCCGGCCCCAGGCGTAGGCCTGGGGCGCACGCGCCGCACCGCTACGCCGGAGCTTGGGGAGGTCTTTATCTGGTTTAGTACCAGGCCCGCGCCCGCAGGCGGCCGGCTGGATTTGAGTAATGCAGAAGGTGAGTTGAGATGACGCGGCTAATGTAGGAGTAAAACGTCAATTCCCCGTCAATTTATTTTGCAAAACCCGTTCATAGCAGCATCCCAATGCCCCTGCCGCGCTGGAAACGCCGTTTTACCCCCGAAAAAAAAGTTGGCCCGACCTGCTGCGCAGACCGGGCCAAGCTACTGCTCATGCCATTACCCCGCCAGTGCGGGCTTGGCAACTACCTCCTTCGGGCATCATTCCGGCCCCGCCACCGGCCCAGCTATTCAGTAGCTGCCCCACTCCGGCAAAGCGAACGATACGCCCATCCAATAGCTGCCCCACTCTGATAAAGCGAGTGGCAGCACCAGCCATTAGGTAGCTCACCCCGCCAAAGCGAATGACCCAACTAATCGTTGGTTGCCCCACCCGCGCCGCCCGGGCCACCCCTCCACCGCCTACCAAATGCCGCCCGCCGGGCCGCCCTTGGCTTACTCCACCGCCACGCGCCGCACCTGCGGCCCGCAACGCAGCAGGTACAGGCCCGGGGCCAGCCCGGCGGGCAGCCCGAGCCGGGCCGTGCCTTCGGCATCGGCCGTGGTGCGGCCCACGGGGCGGCCCAGGGCATCTACCAGCACTGCGGGGGCCCGGGCGGGCAGGCCGCTCACCGTAAGGCTGCCGTGGGCGGGATTGGGGTACACCTGCCAGGTGGCCGCCCCGGTAGCGGCGCCGGTAGCCAGCGTCTGCTCCACGGTGAACGGGATGCTGGCGCTGACGCCGGCCGGCGTGCCTACGGCAATGGTGTAGGCGCCGGGCGCCAGGCCCGCCGGCACCAGCACGCTGGCAATGCTGCCGGCCGAGGGCACGAAGCCCGCCGGGGCCGGGGTGCTGGTGCCGCCGGCATCGGTGAATAGCACCGTCTGGGCCGCGCCCAGGTTGGCGCCCGTCAGCGTCAGGCTGCTGCCCACCGGTGCGCCGGGCACCGATACCGTATAGAGCACCGGCCCGGTGCCATACAGCCCGAAGCAGTTGACCACTTTCGAGTTATCGAACACGGCGCTGAAATAGCCGCCCACCGCCAGCTGACTGCCCGGCCCGGCCGCCATCGCCCACACCGGCGCATTGAGGCCCGAGCCCAGACCGGTCCAAGCCGTACCATCCCACTGGGCCAGGTTGTTGACGGTGGTGCCGCCGGCCCGCAGGAAGCCACCGCCCACGTACAAGATGCCGTTGGCCCGGGCCATCGACAAGGCCGGGCCCACGAAGCCCGTGCCCAGCGGCTGCCAGGCCGTGCCAGTCCACTGGGCCACGTAGGCGGCCGGCGCGCCGCCCGCCTGCGTGAAGTACCCGGCCGCGTACACCCCGGTAGCCGTGGCCGCCAGGGCCGTGGCGCGGCCGTTGAGGCCCGCGCCCAGCGCGCTCCAGGCCGCGCCATCCCAGCGGGCAATGCGGCTAGCGGCCGCGCCCCCGGCCGTCCCGAACGAGCCGCCCGCATACACCACCGCCCCATTGGCCGCCAACGATTCGACGGTGCCATCAACCCCCGTGCCCAGGGGCTGCCAGACGGCGCCCGTCCAGCGGGCCACGCGGCTGGCGGCCTGCCCGCCGGCCTGCGTAAAGCGCCCCCCCGCGTACACGTCCGAGCCCGCGGCGGCCAGGGCGTTTACTACATCATTAACGCCCGCGCCCAGTGCGGCCCAGGTGCTGCCATTCCAGCGGGCCACGTTGCTGGCTGGCACGCCCCCAGCCTGGCTGAAGTAGCCGCCCACGTACAGCGTGTTGCCCACTACGGCCAGCGCATTCACGAACGGAGACGCGAAGCTGCCCGACACGGGGCCGCCCACCCCGCCACCCACGGCGTGCCAGGCCGTGCCATCCCAGCGGGCCACGTAGCTGGCCGCCAGCCCGCCAATGTGGGTGAAGTTGCCGCCCACGTACACGTCGGCACCCAGCACCGCCACGGCGCTCACGGTGCCATTGAGGCCCGTGCCTAGGGCCTCCCAGCGGCTGCCGTCCCAGCGGGCCACATTGCGGGCCCCCTCGGCTCCCGCCCGGCTGAAGAGACCCCCCACGTATAGCGTACTGCCCACCAGCGCCATGGTCTGTACCTTGTCGTTGAGCTCATTGCTGACGCCAGTATCGATAAGGCTCCAAGCCGTGCCGTTCCAGCGGGCCAGGTTGTTGGCCCCCACGAGGCCGCCAGCCGTGCTAAACACCCCGCCCACGTAGAGACTACCGCCCGCCACCACCAGCGACTGCACCGAGGGTGTGAGGCCGCTCACGCCCGTGCCCAGCGTATGCCAGGCCGTGCCATCCCAGCGGGCCACCCGGTAGGCCGTCGTGCCGCTGGCCGAGGCAAAGCTGCCGCCCACGTACAGGTCGGAGCCCATCACCGCCAGGGCCGCCACCGTGTTGTTGACGCCCGTGCCCAGCGCGCTCCAGGCCGTGCCGTTCCAGCGGGCCACCCGGTTGGTGCTCACCGTGCCGGCCATCGTGAAGCCGCCGCCCACGTAGAGGTCGGGGCCCAGCATGGCCAGGGCGCCCACGTCGCCATTGAGGCCGCTGCCCAGGGCGTGCCAGGCCGTTCCGTCCCAGCGGGCCACGCGGCTGGCTGGCACGCCGCCCGCCGTGTCAAAGCTGCCCCCCGCATACAGGTCGGTGCCCAGCGCGGCCAGCACCCGCACCGTGCCCACGAAGTTGCCGCCCACCACGCTCCAGGCCGTGCCGTTCCAGCGGGCCACTTGGTTGACTGATGGGCCGCCGGTCAGGCTGAGGGTGCCGCCCACGTACACCTCGCCGCGCCACAGGGCCACGGCCAGCGGCGTGCCGCCCACCCCGGTGCCCATCGTCGTCCAGGCGGTGCCGTCCCAGCGGGCTACGTGGTTGGCCGGCAGGCCGCCCACGGCCGTGAACGCACCCACAATGAATACCTCGCCGCCGGGGCCCGCTGCCAGGGCCGTCACGGCGGCATTGGTGCCGGGCAGGTAAAAGCCGTCGTACCATAGCTCGTCGCCCACGCCCGCGCTCCGCTGCGCGCCCCGGGGCCTAAACACCGGCCGCCCATCGGGGGCCATGCTAAAGGCATAGCCCGCCGCATCGAACGAGCCGTGCAGGCCGGGGCGCAGAGTGCCATCGGGGGCCAGCGCCCCGGCCAGGCCGGTTTGGGCGGGCAGGCCGGTGGCGCGGGCGGGCCGTAGCCCCAGCGCCAGCAGCGCCACGCCCAACAGCAGCAACACACGGGCGCCGGTCAGCCAGCGCCGCCAAGCAAGTATCAAGTAAGCGTTTGTCATACCCAAAGGTAGGGGCCCGCTCCGTATTGCCCCAGCGCCCCGCGCCGCCCGCCTAGTTCAGGTTCAGCCCGAACAGCACCCCCAGCCAGGGCCGGCCCTGGTAGAGCCAGTGCGGCCCATCGGCCCCCAGCAGGTAGTCGAAGCCCAGGGCCGCGCCCACGTTCAGCGCCCGGATGTCGTAGATGGCCGCCACCCCGCCGTGCAGCACCGCCCCCTCGTAGTCGGTGATGGCGTGCTGGCGCGTCAAATCGGCCGTCACAATGGTAGAGCCCAGCCCCACGAAGCCCCCGTAGCCAAAGCCGGCGGTGCGAATCTGCGGCACGGCCTGCCCCGTGGGCAGCACCGTGCGCCGAAAGTGGTAGCGGTCGAGCCGCCGCCCCAGGTACAGGGCGGCATTGAAGGTAGTGTTGAGCTGGGCCGGCACGCCCTCGCGGCTGGCCCGCAGCTTGAAGGGCAGCGTAAAAATATCGAAGTCAAACTCGCCGTGGCGCAGCTTCAGGCCCTCGAAGTCGGCCAGGCCGTAGCGCAGCGGACGGGCCTGCGGGCCGGGGTAAAACACCAGGCTGTCGGGCGTGGGCTGCGCCAGGTACAGCCGGCGGCCGGGCGCCTGGTCGGCCACCCCGGCCAGCGCCCCCGAGCGGGTGCGGGCCACCTGGTAGTGGCCGGGTGCCAGCTGCGGCACGCGCCCCACCGTGCAGCCGGCCAGCACCGCCGGCAGCAGCAAGAGGCTAAACAGAAGCAACCGAACCATGCCGCGAAGGTAAGCGCCCCCGGCCGTCATCCCTGCATTTGGGCGTACCTTTCGTGAAACCGCGGCCACTACGGGCCCGGGTGCGCCCCCGGCCCTATGAAAACCCCCGTGCTTCCCCCTGCCGCCCTCCACATTGCCCGCGACCCGGGCACAGGCTTTCTGAGCGCCCGCTGGCAGGGGCCCGTGCCCGAGGTGCTGCTCATGCGCCACTACGTGGTGCTGCTGGCCGAGGCCCACCGCCTGCCCGGCGGCCACTTCTGGCTGCTCGACCTGCGGGGCCGCAACTGGCCCAGCCCGCGCTTCGAGCACTGGTTCAGCCACATTCTGGCCCCCCGCGTCACCGATGCCCTCGGCCACCCCGTGTTCGTGGCCTGCGTGCTCGATGCCGGCCACGCCCCCGAGGCCAACGGCCCCGCCGCCGAGGCCAGCCAGCGCGAGTGCGCCACCCACGACCTATACACCTACTTCTTCGATAGCGAAGACGCGGCCCGCGCCTGGCTGCGGCACCAGCAGCAGCACTACCACACGCCGGCCTAGCGCCCGGCCCGGCCGGCCCCTACGAAGCAGCAGCAGCATGCCCCCGTGTGCTGGCGCGCCGGCCCCGGCCCTCAGGCCAGCAGCCAGGCCAGCGCCTCCGGCTCGTGCTCAAACTCCTGCCGCCGCACCTTCTGGTCGAACCGCTGCGTCATGCTGCGCACCGCCAGCCGCCCGATGGGCGACGGCCCCTGCACCACGGCAATGCAGATGCTGAGCGGCAGCGCATTGATGCGCGGAAACCACTCCGTCACCAGCCAGTTCTGAATGGCCAGGCTGATGGGTGGCCGCTGCTGCTGCAGCGACATAATCAGACCGGTGCGGTAGCGCAGGGGCGCGGCCGCCAGGTGCTCGTACATGGCCCGCACCTCGGCTTCGTTGGTCGCCTGGGCCGTCCAGGCCAGGCGCAGGTAGCCTTCCGGCTCCAGCGTGAGGCGGGCAGCGGCATTCTGAAAGTATAGCTGGGCAGCCTTCATGGCACAAACTTACGGCCGTGGCTGTCAAATGTCATAAAGCCCGCGCCGGGGAGGGCGCGGGCTTGGTGGCGGGGCGGGCATCAGCCAGCATCAGCCAGTCCTCGCCTTACGGGGCCGACACGTACCAGTCCGTGCCGTCGGAGATGACCGTGATGAGGCGGTTCGTGGTCGTCATGGTGTAGGAGCTCGCGCCGCTGGTGCTGTCGGCGTCGTAGATGTTGCTACTGCCCGAGGTGATGACGGGCGCCGTGCCGCCGTTGAAGCGCAGGTAGTAGATGCGGCCCGGGCAGTCGCTGGCCGTGGGCAGGCGGTAGTATTGGTTGCTGGCGCCGGTGGGCGTCAGCTCGTAGAAACCGCCGACGAAGGTAGTTTGGTTGATGCGGCCCTGGTCGAGGCCGTTGGGGCTGCCGCTGCCGCCGCCGCCGAAGTTGTTGACCACACCCACGGCGAAGGTGCCGTTGACTTGCAGCGAGCTGCTGGGCGCCGAGATGCCGATGCCTACGCTCACGGCATCGTTGGTGCCGCGCGTGTTGCCGATGACCAGCGAGTTGCTCTGCGTCACGCTGGTGTTATTGCCGAAGGCGTAGGCGTCGTAGAGGCCGGCGCCGGCCTGCGTGCTGCCGCCCAGCAGGATGTTGTTGCTGTTGGTGGTCAGCGCAGCGCCGGCGCTGGTACCGATGGCAATGTTGTTGGTGCCGGTAATCGTAGTGCTGGCGTTGTAGGCCACCTGGTTCCCGATGAATACGTTGTTGGTGCCGGTGGTCAGTCTGTTCCCGGCGTAGTAGCCCATCAGGGTATTGCTGCCGCCGGTGGTGTTCTGGCCCGCGCCGTAGCCGATGAACGTGCTGGCACTCTCGTTGAGCTCCTGGCCCGCCCGTGCCCCGATGATGACGTTGTACACACCGGTACTCACGGCATAGCCCGCGTTGAAGCCCAGCAGCACCGACGCCGCGGAGGGCGTACTGTTGCCCACCGAGATGCGCCCGTTGCTGTACACCCGGAAGGCCTCGTTGCCGTTGCGCTTCACGATGACGTCCTCGTTGTTGTTGCTGCCGATGAATTGGTTGCCGTCGAGAGTGTTGCCGCTCAGGCTCCAGCCGGGGGTGCTGCCCGCGATGGTGGCCCAGGTGTTGTCGCCGCGCAGGTAGGTGCTGCTGCTGGGCGTGCCGGTGGCCGAGAGCTCGGCAATGCCCACGGCGTCGTCGGCCAGCTTGGCGTTGGTCACGGCGTTGGTGGCCAGCTCGGCGGGGCCAATGGCACTGGCGGCGATGGTGGGGTTGGGGTAGGTGCCGGTGAGGGAGCCGCCGGCCGTGCCGGTGGGCGCGCCGCCGCCGCTGGGCAGGGTCACCGAGTTGCCCCCGCTGATGCTCAGCGTCGAGCCGCTAATAGCCAGCGTTTGGGCATCGGTGTTCACGGGGATGGCCTGGGTGCTGAGGTCGCCGTCGGCATCGGCCACCACCATGCGGCTGCCGGTGCCGCCCAGGCTTTCGAGGCGGGTGTTGGAGGTGCCGGCGGTGCCGCCCACGTGGAAGGTTACGGCCGGGCTGGCCGCCGCCGTGCCGATGCCCACGCGGCCGGTGCCGCGCCAGCCCAGCACGCCGGTGCTGACGCCGCCGTTGCGGACGCCCAGCAAGCCGCCGCCCGAGCCGGTGAGCTCGGGGCCGTCGGGCGCGAGGCTCCACACCAGGCGGTGGTTGCTGTCGGTGGCGGTGCGCAGGTGCAGGGCGTTGTCGGCCAGGGCCAGGGTTTGGGTGGCGAGGTGGTCGCCGAGGTCGTCGCCGAGGGTGCTGGCGTCGACGCTGCTCAGGTTGCCGCTGGCGTTGGTGGTCACCACGCCCGGCGTGGTGAGGCCGCGCAGGCGGGTGGTGCCGTTCACGTCGAGCTGGGCGGTGGGGGTGCCGGTGCCCACGCCCACCAGCGCGTTGGTGCTGGTGTAGAGGGCCGCGTTGCCGGGGGTGGTGTAGAATACCGTAAAGGTTAGGTCGTTGACGCCAGCCGTGGTACCGTTGTAGATGGAGCCGCCCGGGTACACGTTGGCGCTGGAGCGGCTCCAGTCCGTGACGCCGGTGCTGAACGAGTAGGTGCCGGCCGCGCCCACCGTCACGGGCGTGGCCAGCACGATGTTGTTGGTGCCGGGGGTGTAGCTGGCGGGCTGGGTGGCCAGCACCGTGCCGCCGGGCGTGCCCGCGTAGAACGTAAACGTGCCCGACGTCGGGCCGGCGTTGCCCGAGGTGAGCACCACCCGCGTGACGGTGGCACTGGCCGGCAGCTGGAAGCTCTGGCCCACGTTGCCGAGGGTGACGTAGGTGGCCGTGCTGATGGGCTGGTCTACGCTGCCGGCCAGCGCCGCGCCCGCCGCGTACAGCGAGCCCGCCACTTCGAGCGTGGCGCTGGGCGTGGTGGTGCCCACGCCCACGTTGCCGGCGCTGCTGATGCTGATGCCTTTGCTGCCGCCGTTGCCCACCAGCTGGTTAGCGGCCAGGTCGAGGTTCTGGGTGGCGGTGTGGTTGCCCAGGTTGTCGCCGGTGGGCGTGGGGTTCAGAAACACCCAGGCGGCCGGCGTGCCGGCGTAGTACCAGAAGCCCGTCTGCGCGCCGCCGCTGGCCGTGCCGTCGGTCTGGTACACAATCAGGCCCTGGGGGGGCGAGGTGATGGCCAGGCGCTGGGCCTCGGTGAGGCGCGGAATGAGCAGGCCCTTGTCGGTGGCCGTGATGTCGAGGGCGGCCTTGGGGTTGGGCGTGGGGTTGCCCAGGCCCACCTGGGCGCTGGCGGCCAGCGGCAGGGCGCCTACGGCCAGGGCCAGGCCCAGAGTGCGGAGGAAGAAATGTTGCATAGCAGTGGCGAGAAAAAAAGGAGGGCTAACTAGTTAATACACTACAAAAAAAGGGGGACAAGCACGGCAAAGGTAGTGCCGGGCTTGTCCCCTGTGCTAGCTTCGTTTGTACCCTAAACAGGGTACAAGCCGCCCGGCCGCTACGGAATAGCAATCCAGTCGAGCAGCAGCGTCTGGCCCCACGAAGCGGTGTTGTCGGTGCGCTTCACGTTGAGCTCAAACTTGGTGGCCGTGATGAGCTTGGTGGTCACCGAAAACACGTCGCCGTAGCTCTGGCCGTTCTCGGTGCGCACGGTGCAGATAACCTGGCTGGGCGCGGCCGCGAAAGCCGTGGGGAAGGTGACGGTGTAGTTGTTGTAGCCGGCGCTGGCGCCGCCACTGCCCAGGGTGGCCGTGCCGCTCTGGCCGCTGAGCAGGCGGTTGAGCAGGCTGCCGCCGGTGGTGGGGGCCAGCGTGCCGCTGGCGTCGGCCGTCACGAGGCGGGTGCCGGTGCCGGCCAGGCTACCCAGGCGCACGTTGGCGGTGCCGGCGGTGCCGGGGAAGGTGGTGGTGGTGGCCGCGCGGCCGATGCTCACGGCCCCGCTGTTGGTGCCGCCGCCGATGGTGGTGCTGCCCGAGCCGCTGCCGATGGTGGTGCTGCCGCCCCCGGCATTGATGACCACCGGCCCGCCCGCGCCGATGGAGATGGTGCCGCCGCCGCCCAGGTTCACGTTGCCGCTGCCGCCCACGTTGATGTTGGTGACGCCGCCGCCGCTGGGGTTCAGGTTGAGGTTGCCGGTGATGGTGGTGGCCCCCGTGACGGTAGTGGCGCCGCTGATGGTAGCGCCGCTGCTCACGCTCAGGCCGCCGGCCACGGTGCCGCTGCCGCTCACGCTAAAGCCGCCGGGCTGGGCCGCAGTCGTTTGGTTCTGGATGAAGTCGGCGGCGGTGGGGGCCGTCGGCAGGGCCTGCGTGTCGAGGTTGCCGCTGGCATCGGCCACCACCATGCGGCTGCCGGTGCCGCCCAGGCTTTCGAGGCGCACGTTGGCCGTGCCGGCGGTGCCGGCTACGTGCAGGCGCACGGCGGGGGCGGTGGTGCCCAGGCCCAGGTCGCCGTTGGTGTTGAGGCGCATGCGCTCCACGTAGGCATTGCCCACGGTGGTCAGCCAGGTGTGGTAGCCGTCGGCGGCGTTGTTGCCGGGGCCGGCGTAGTTGAGCACGCCCCAGCCCGTGCCGTGGCCGATTTTGGAGCCGTTGGCGCCCTGGTTGGTCAGGAAGATTTTGTCGGCGTCGCCCGAGTTCATGGTCAGCGTGCCGGGCATGCTCAGGTTGTTGGCCACGCTGATGCTGCCGCTGCCTTCTATGGTTAGCGCATTCAGCAGATTGCCAGCGCTGGTGGTACGGAAAATGAGGCCGAGGTTACTGGCGGAGGTGGGGTTGGGCACGCGGGCCTGGATGAAGGCCGCGCCGGTGGCGCCGCTATAGGGTGCCAGCCACAGGTGGCCGGGCAGGTATACGCTCTGGCTGC
This sequence comes from Hymenobacter aranciens, assembly GCF_030580865.1. Lineage (GTDB taxonomy): Bacteria > Bacteroidota > Bacteroidia > Cytophagales > Hymenobacteraceae > Hymenobacter > Hymenobacter aranciens. Next base: position 38,058 of record NZ_JAUQSY010000027.1, read on the forward strand.
TGCCGTTGTCGGGGTCGTCCACGAGATAAGTGTCGCCGGGGCCGTCCACGTCAAGCTTGCCACGCGGGGTGGTGGTGCCCACGCCCACCCGGCCGTCGCCGCGCACCGTGAAGCGCGGCGTGAAGGTGCCGGCGGCCAGCGTGCCCTCGGTGCTGGCCGAGGTGTTGCCCACCGAGAACTTGTCGTTGCCGTCGTTGGCATCGCCGATGACGGCGCGCAGCTCGCTCTGGTCCACGGCGGGGTTGATGCGGTAGAGGCCTACGGGGTCGGTGTTCACGCCGGGGCCCACAAATTCCAGGGTCTGGCCGGTGCCGGTCACGTTGCCGCCGTTGTCGCCCAGGCGCAGGTTGCCGCGCACATCGAGCTTCTGGCTGGGGACCAGGGTGCCCACGCCCACGTTGCCGCTGGCATCGATGCCGATGCCGGTGGTGCCGGGCGTGGTGAGGGTGCCGCCCACGAGGTAGTTGCCGTTGAGGTTCACGTTGGTAGTGGCCACGCCGTTGCCCAGGTTGTCGCCCAGGGCCGAGTTGGGCACGCTGGTGAGCTGGCCGGCGCTGTTGAAGCCCAGGCTGTTGCTCTGGGTGAGCTGCAGCACGCGCACCTGGTTGCTGGTGGTGTTGGTGAGGTAGGCGTAGTTGCCCTTCACATCAAAGCCGTAGGGGCGGCCGCCGGTGGGCGTGCTGCTCTGGTAGCTGGGCGTGGCCGGGGTGCCCAGGCCGTAGATGTAGAGCGTGTTGCTGGCGGCGTTGGTGAGGTAAAGCAGGTTGTTGGCCACGGCCAGGGCGTTGGGCTGGGTGCCGGTGGTGAGGGTGGCCGTCAGGGTGGGCGTGAGTGCGCCGGCCTGCAGGTCGAAGGCTTCGAGGCGGTTGGCCAGATAGTCGGCCACGTAGAGGTAGCGGCCGTCGGGGCTGGCGGCCAGGCCGCCCGGCCCGGCCTGGGTGGCAAAGGCCCCCAGCAGCGGCGGGCTGGTGAGCGAGCCGCCGGGGCCGCTCAGGTTAAATACCTGCACGGTATTGGTGCCGTAGCTGGCCACGAAGAGGTTATCGCCGATGACCACGGCCCCATCGGGCTGGTTGGCGGTGGCAAAGGTGCCCAGGAAGGCCGGGGCCGTGGGCGAGCCCGCCGGCGTGGTGCCGGGCAGCAGCGAATACACCCGCACGTTGCTGGCGTTGATGTCGCACACGTACACGTAGCCGTTGTGCACCGTCAGCAGGTCGAGGTTGGTGCCGCCGGCCACGGTGCCGGCGGGCACGGCCACCGGCAGGGTGGGGTTGCTGATGTCGAACACCAGCAGCTCGTTGGGCGAGTTGTGGGTGACGTACAGGTAATTGCCGCTGATGGCCGCCCCGGTGGGGCTGGTCACGGCCACGTTGCCCAGGTTGAGGGGCGAGGCCAGCACCGTGACGGGGCTGATGGGCTGGCTCACGCCCAGCGTGCCATCGGGCTGCACGATGGGCAGGCGCTGGTCGGGGCCGCTGAGGCCGCGCACGCGCAGGCTGCCGTTCACGTCGAGCGTTTGGGTGGGGGCAGTGGTGCCAATGCCCACATTCTGGGCGCGGGCGGCGGGGGCCAGGCCCAGCAGGGCCCCGGCCAATACTAGCCAGCGCAAACTCGTGTAGGTTTGTTGCATAATGGTTTAAGTAAGGAGTATACCAGCTGCAAAGGTACAATTTCGGCCACATCATGCCAACCAGCCGCCCGCCAAAAGCCCCCGCCGGCCAGGGCCAGCGGGGGCTTTTGGCGCACGCGCACGCGGCTCCGCTACTGCTACTGCACCACCCGCAACTCGGGGGCCGAGAAAACGGTATCGCCGGTGCCGTTCCAGGCGCCCATGCGGAACCAGTAGCTCTGGCCGCTGAGCAGGCCGGCTATTTCGGCCACGTTTTTGGGGCACAGGCAGTATTTCCACACCAGCTCCTGGCCCTCGGGCACTTGCAGGGCATACTCATACACGTAGGCGCGGGTGTTGCGCTGGGCATTCTGGCGGGCACACACGCTGCCTTTGAGCTTGCCGTCGCTCAGCTTCACCTTGATGGGCGCGCTCAGGGCCGGGCGGCTCTGGCGGTTGGGCTTGGTGAGCATAAAATGGGCCCCGGCCCAGGCCACGGGGTCTTTCGGCGTAGCTTCGGTGGCCTCGCTGCTCCACTGGCGCAGGGCTGCTTCGACCTGGGGGCGGAGCGAATTGCGCAGCAGCTTTACGGCTTCGCCGCCCTTCACGGCATTGGCCACGGCCGTCGTATAGTTGTCGCGCAGCGTTTCATATTCTTCCAGCCTGGCTTGCAGGCCGGGGTAATTTTTATTCCCTTTTACCCCGCTGATGACGGTGGTAAAATACGCTGCCAGCCGGGGATGACTGAGACTGGTCAGGCTGGTGCTGATGACCTGGGGTAATGCAGACATAAAAAAGTGAGGTATTGGTGGTTTAACCCAGCTAAAAGCAGCTGGTAGCCGCAAACCTACTACATCCGGGCAGCCGTGTCAAGTCTTTTTTATGCAACCAGGCCATCTTATTCTGCCATTTTAGTAAAAAACCGCCTTGGCGAGCGCCGCAGGGTGTTTTTTTATTTTTAAAAACGCAGAAAAAATGAAATCACAGCCTTAAATGCGCTAACCATCAGCAGACCGGTAATCGGATTTGACGACCAGTGAGCCGCCAAGGGCCACTTGTTGGCTGGCGTTGTCCTTCGCCGTCGTGATGTTGGTCTTTACAACCGCGTAGTTGCCCTTCACAGTCGTGATGTTGCTTTTCGCGAGCACGTGGTTGCCCTTTGCAAACGTGGCCTTGGCCTTCGCGCGGGCAAGGTTGCCCTTCGCAGGAACGTAGTTGTCCTTTGCAGGCCTAATGCTGCCCTTGACGACGGCAAGGGCTGGCCGCGCCGGCTAGTTCCCGTTTTTGATGACGGTCCAGTTCTGCCCGTCCGAGATGGCCGTGATGGTCTTGGTGAGCCCGCTGGCCGCCAGCACAAAGGCCCCGGCGGTATTCGGCACGCTGCCGCCCTCGTAGATGTAGCCCTGCACCGTGCTCAGGTAAGCCGCGTTGGTAGGGCTGTTGTTGCGGATGTAGTAGAGGCGGCCGGGGCAGCTGGTAGCGGCCGGCAGCAGGTAGTAGTCGGCGTTCGGCTCGGGGCTCAGGCCCACGTAGCCGCTGGGCGAGTTGCCGAGGCGGGTGCCCGCCGGGCTGCCCACCAGCCCCATTGCCAAGCCCACCGCGAAGGAGCCGTTGACGTGCAAGGTGCTGTGCGGGTGCTCGGTCTGGAAGCCCGCGTTGCCGGTGGTGCCCAGGATGCGCAGCCGCTCGCTGGCCGTATTATTATCGTAGATGATGTAGTCGTTGCCGTTGCCGCTCACCCCGGCAAAGTACTCGTGCAGGCTGCTCTTGCTCACGTAGCCCGCGAAGTAGGGCGTGGTGCTCACCACCTGCACCCGCGTGCCCAGCACGCTCTCTACGTGCAGCATATCGAGCGGCGCCAGCGTGCCGATGCCCACCTGTCCGGCCGCATTCACCCGCAGGCCGTTGCTGCCGCTGCTGGTGCCCGTGCCGCCCACCAGCAGCTTATCGGCCAGGTTGAGGTTGCGGGTAGCGGTGTGGTTGCCGAGGTTATCGCCGCTGCGCGTTTTGTCGGGGATGTACAGCCACGCGCCATCCACCGCGTACCAGAAGCCCCGGCGGCCGTCGGTCTGAAACACCATGAGCCCCGTGGGCGGCGCCGCAATGCGCACCCGCTGGGCCGAGTCCAGGCGCGGGATGAGCAGGCCCTTGCCGCTGCCCGCGATGTCGAGCGCCGCCGTCGGGTCGGGCGCCGCCGTGCCGATGCCCACCTGGGCCCGGGTGGCCAGGGCGAGCAAGAGCAGAAAGGGCAGAACGGTGAGCTTCATACGGCAAAAGTAGGGGCGGTATTGGGTATTGGGTATTGGGTATTGGGTATTGGGTATTGGGTATTGGGTATTGGGTATTGGGTATTGGGTATTG
>NZ_JAUQSY010000028.1 GCF_030580865.1 Hymenobacter aranciens
CCCCCCGGCGCCTGCGGCTGCCCGCGTCCGCCGCCCCCGGCGCGGTGCCGCTGGCGGCCCTGGCCCAGCCCCAAGGCGCGGGCTGGCTGCTGCTGCTGGAAGCCCCGGCCGCCCCCGCCGCTCTGGCGCCCGCCCTGCCGGCGGCACTGGAGCAGGTGCCCGTGGCCCTGGCCGTGGTGCAGGGGCCCGACTACCGCATCGAGGCGGCCAACGCCCGCATGCTGCTGTTCTGGGACAGCACGCTGGCCCAGGTGCAGGGCCGGCCCCACTTCGAAGCCCTACCTTCCCTGGCTGGCCGGGGCTTCGAGGAAATCTTTGCCGAGGTGTACCGCAGCGGCCAGCCCTACACCCTGCACGAGCTGTCGCTCACCATCCGGCGGCAGGGGCAGGCCCACGCCGGCTACTTCAACGTTATCTACCAGCCCACCGCCGACGCGGCCGGGCGCGTGTCGGGCCTCACCGTGTCGGCGGTGGAGGTGACCGAGCAGGTGCGCGCCCGCCAGCAGGTGGAGCAGCTCAACGAGGAGCTGGAGCTGCGCGTGACGGCCCGCTCGGCCGAAACCCGCGCCGCCCTCTTCGAGGCCGAGCAGCAGCGCGAGCAGCTGGGCGTGCAGCAGCGCCTGCTCAGCCAGATACTGCGGCAAGTGCCGGCCGCCATTGCCACCCTTACCGGCCCCGAGCACCGCTTCACCTTTTTCAACGACCTCTACCAACAACTGGTGGGCCACCGGGCCGTGCTGGGCCGCACTGTGCAGCAGGTGCTGCCCGAAGTGCAGGAGCAGGGCTTCGTGGCCGTGCTCGACCAGGTGTATGCCACCGGCCAGCCCTTCGTGGGCCCCGAAACCGCCGTGCTGCTGCACCAGGAAGGCGCCCCCGCGCCCACCCAGCTCTACGTCGACCTCATCTACCAGCCGCTCTTCGACAGCCAGCAGCGCCCCCACGGCATCCTGGCTTTCATCCTCGACGTGACCGAGCGCGTGCGCAGCCGCAAGCAGGCCGAAACCCTGCAAGCCGCCCTGCTGCAGGGCGCCCAGCGCCAGGCCCAGGAGCGGCAGGATTTGCTCGACCTGTTCCGGCAGGCTCCTGTGGCTGTGGTGCTGCTGCGCGAGCCCGACCACCGCATCGACTACCACAACCCCGCCTTCGAGGAGCTGTTTCCGCCCGAGGAGTGGGCCGGCCCCCTGCGCGGCCACCGGCTGGAGGAGGTGTACCCCCTGCTGCGCCCGGCCGGCCTGCAGCTGCTGCTCGACCAGGTGTTTGCGTCGGGCGAGGGGCAGATTGTGTCCGAGCTGCCCCTGGCCCTGCTGCAGCCCGGCAGCCCCCGCTTCGTCACGCTGGTCTACCAGGCCTACCACGAGCAGGGCCGCATCGTGGGCGTGGCCGCCTTTGCCTACGATGTGACCGACCAGGTGCTGGCCCGGCAGGCCGGCGAGGCCGCCCGCGCCGAGCTGCAGCGGGTGTTCGAGCAGGCGCCGGTGGCCATCGTCGTGTATCGCGGCGACGACTACACCCTGGAGTTCGTCAACTCGGCCCTGGCCGAGCTCATGGGCCAGCCCGCCGCCGCGCTGCTGGGCCACCGCCTGGTCGAGTTCGTGCCCGATGCCGGGCCGAGCGGCCTGCTGGCGGCCCTGGCTGCGGTGCGCCGCACTGGCCAGCCCTTCGTGGCCCCCGAAATGCCCCTGACCGTGGTGCGCGCCCAGGGCACCGAGCAGGCCTACTTCAACTTCGTGTACCAGCTGCTGCCCGATGCCCAGGGCCAGCCCACGGGCATCATTTGCGTGGTGACGGAAGTGACGGCCCAGGTGCGCGCCCGCACCCAGGTGCAGGCCCTCAACGACGACCTGCGGGCCACCAACCAGCGCCTCACCCGCTCCAACGCCGAGCTCGACACCTTCGTGTACACGGCCAGCCACGACCTCAAGGCCCCCATATCCAACATCGAGGGCCTGCTCACGGTGCTACGCCAGCTACTGCCCCCCACGCTCGACGCCGAGGTGCCCGCCGTGCTGGCCCTCATGGACGATGCCGTGCAGCGCTTCCGCCGCACCCTGCTCGACCTCACCGACGTGGGCCGCCTGCAGAGCGACCTGCTCGACGAAGCCGCCACGCCCGTCGACCTGGCCGCCCTCATCGACGCCGTGCGCCTCGACATCCAGCCCGAGCTGGCCGGCGCCGAGGCCAGCTTCGACCTCGACCTGGCCGCCTGCCCCGCCGTGCGCGCCCCCGCCCGCACCCTGCGCTCGGTGCTCTACAACCTGCTCTCCAACGCCGCCAAGTACCGCGACCCCGCCCGCCACCTGCGCGTGGAGGTGCGCTGCGCCCGCACGCCGGGCCAGTTCCGCCTCGCCGTCACCGACAACGGCCTCGGCCTGACGCCCGTGCAGCAGGCCAGCCTGTTCCAGATGTACCGGCGCCTGCACGCCCACGTGCCCGGCTCGGGCGTGGGCCTCTACATGGTGAAGAAGCTGGTGGAGAATGCCGGCGGCAGCATCGCCGTCGAGAGCACCGAGGGCGTGGGCAGCACCTTCACCGTCACGCTGCCGACGGGCACCTAGTTGTTGGTGTAGCTCACCTCCAGCCACTGCGTGCCGTTCCAGAGCAGCGTCAGCACGTCGGCGTAGGTGATGGTGCGGTTAGCGGGCAGGTTCGCGTTGCCGGTGTCAAGCAGCTCGCACTGGGCGTTGTTGAGGGTGTTGGCGCCTTCCAGATACAGCAGCTGGCCCGGCTGGGCGCCGGCCCCCAGCACAATGGTGCGGCTGGTGCCGGTGGTGCTGTTCGAGGCCAAGCGCAGGTACGAGCGGTTGCCCACCGGCACGGCCTGGTCGTCGGCGGTGATGGCAATCGCCGCGTTGGCCGGGCGCAGGGCCAGGGCGCCGTCCACGTCGAGGCTGGTGCCGGGCGCGTTCGTGCCGATGCCCACGTAGCCGTTGGCGCGCACGTTCAGCAGCGAAGTGCCGACCGCGTTCTGGGCGGCGCCGCTGCTCACGTCGAGCACGCTGGCAAACCGGTCGGTGCCGGCCACCTTCACGGCCAGGCCGTTGCAGGAGGCCCCCAGCGCGGTGTTATACACGGCCGCCGCGTAGCCGCCGTCGGGGCTGCTCCAGCCCAGGCTGCGAAAGCTCACCCCCTGTCCGTCGCTGCCGATGATGTTCGTGTCGGTGTTGGCCAGCAGGGAGGTAGGGGCGCTGGTGTTCAGGCCCAGGCGGCCGCCGCCGGTCAGGGTCAGGCTATAGCCGTTGGTGCCCAGGTTGGTGTCCTGCGCGAGGGGGCCGCCCAGGCGCACGTCGGTGCCGGTGCGGGTCAGGCCGTTGCTGGCGGTGGTGCTCTCGCTGGTGGGCAGGGCGGCCGTGGTCAGCGTGCCGTTGGCGTCGGCCGTCACCAGGCGGGTGCCGGTGCCGGCCAGGCTGCCCACGGTCACGGCGCCGCTGGCTCTCACCAACAGCAGCCGCGTGCCCGGGCTGGTCTGGGGGCCCTTGCTCAGGTCGAGCAGGGTGGCGTCGGGGTTCGTGCCGTTTATCTTCACCAGCAAGCCGTTGCTGGCGCCGCCCGTGTCGCCGTTGTACAGCTGGGCCGCGTAGCCGTACTGGCTGGTGGCCCAGTTCAGCGAGCCCGCGTTGCCGCCGTAGCCGTCGCTGCTCACGGTGTTGTCGCTGGTGTTGGCCAGCTGGCCGGCGGGCGCGGCGGTGCCCACGCCCACCCGGCCATTGCCCTGAATGCGCAGCAGCTCGGTGCCGTCGCCGTTCTTGCCCCCCACCGAGAAGACGTGACTGCTGGTGCTGTTGCTGACGTGGTAATTCAGCTGCTCGCTGCTCACGCCGAGACCATAGTAGTTGGTAGCGCTGCCCCCATCGTAGAGGGTAATCTTGGGCTCAAAGAAGGAGGGCGTAATGCTCAGGCGCGTGAGCGGCCTCATCGTGCCGATGCCCGCCACGGGCTGGCCGTTGTTGTTTTCCAGCGTCAGCACGTGCACGTTGCCGGTGCCAGCGCCGGCAATGCCGCTGGGCAAGCGGCTGTCCTCGGCGTCGCTGCCGTTGTTGAGGAAGAAGTCGAGCGCGTTGCCGCCCGCGGTCAGCACGCTGTTGTGCCGCGAGCGCAGGAAGTGGCGGTAGCCGCCCCCGCGCCAGCTCAGGGCCAGGCCGCCGGGGTTGGTGGTGCCGTTGCTGTCGGCCCCGCCCTGCACGTCGAGCACGGCGCCGGGCGTGGGGGTGCCGATGCCCACGCGGCCGTTGCCCTGAATGCGCAGCAGCTCGATGCCGTCGCCGTTGCGGCCCTCCACGGAGAAGACGTGGCTGCTGATGCGTTGGTCGATGTGGTAGTTGAGCTGCCGGCTGCTCACCCCGAAGCCGTAGAATTCACTGCCTCCCCCGTCGTAGAGGGTAATCTTGGGCTCGGTGAGGGTGGGCGAGATGCTGAGCCGGGTGCCCGGCGCCGTGGTGCCGATGCCCACGCGCCCGCCCACCGCCGCGTCGCCGCTGAGGCGAAAGCTGGCGGGCTGGTCGGCGGCGGTCTGGTTCTGGATGTAGCGGCCGTCGGCGCTGGCGCCGTCGGTCAGGCGGGTCCAGGCGGTGGGGCTGGCGGCGTAGTAGAAGCCCGGGCTGGCGCCGTCGGTCTGGTACACCAGCAGGCCCACGGCCGGGGCCGGCACCGCGCCCGTGCCCATGGCCAGGCGGGCGTCCTCCGTGAGGCGGGGCAGCAGGGCGCCCTTGTCGGAGCTCACAATGTCGAGGGCCGCCGAGGCATCCGGGGCCGTGGTGCCGATGCCCACGCCGGGCGTCTGGGCCTGGGCGGCGGCGGGGGCGGCAGCAGCGGCCAGCGCCAGGGCGCCGGCCAGCAGGAAGTAGCGTTGTTTCATAGCGTTGGCGGGCCCGGCGGGCGGCGGCCCGCAGTGGCCGCCGGGCCCGCCTAAGCCCGCCACAAAACTACCGGCGGCCCCCACGCGGCGAAATGGCATAAAGATGTACCATGCCCCGGCCGCCACCCCCTACGCAAACCGCCCCCGGCCAGGGCGGCCGGGGGCGGTAAGGGAAAGCACCGGAAAGGAAGTTGCCTACTCGCGGGTCAAAATCCACCACTGCGCGCCGTCGCTCTGCACCGTGATGCCCTTGCCGCCCGTCGAGGCGTTCAGGGTGAAGTTAGTGAAGGCCGCCGTCGTGCCCGCATCGCGGAAGGTGCCGCTCACGGTGTTGTTGTTGGCATTGCCGTTCAGCAGGTGGTAGAGGCGGCCGCTGTTGGCGGGGACGGCGGCGGGCAGGCTCACGTTGCCGGTCACGAGCACGGTGTAGTCGGTGTCGGCAATGGTGCCGCTGGCCAGGATGCGGATGCTGGCCGCCATCGAGCCGTTCACCTGCAGGGTGCTGTTGGGGGCGTTGGTGCCGATGCCCACGCGGGCGGTGCCGGCGTAGCTTTCCATCGTCAGCACCTGCACGTTGCCGGTGCCGGGGGCAGTGCTGGTGCCCGCCGCCGTGCCGTTGTTGAGGTAGAAGTCGAGGTCGTTGCCGCCGGCGGTCACGTTGCCGTTGTGGCGGGCGCGCACGAAGTGGCGGAAGCCGCCCGTGCGGTAGCCGATGGCCAGGGCTACGGGGTCGCTGGCGCCGCCGCTGTCGGCCCCGCCCTGAATGTCGAGCATGGCAGCCGGCGCGCTGGTGCCGATGCCCATCCGCCCGCCCGGGCTGATGCGCACCCGCTCGGCCAGGCTGGCCACCGAGCCGCTGGTGGTGCTGAATGACAGACCCACCTGGAAGCCGCCCGCGTCCTGCGTCGAAGCAATGCGGCCCACCTCGTTGCCCGAGGTCGTCAGGAACGACAGGTGCGTGCCGCTGCCCACGATGCTGCCGTTGTAGAGCCCGCGCAGACCCAGCACGCGGGTGCTGGCGCTGCTGGCCACCGTGGTGTTGGTGATGGTGGGGGCGGCCGTGCCGTTCAGGTCCAGCGTGTTGGAAGCGGTGATGTTGCTGATGGTGGTGGTAGGCTGCGTGAGGGGCCCGCCCAGCAGCACATCGGTGCCGTTCAGCGACAGGCCGTTGCCGGCCGTGGTGGCGTCGAGGCTGGCGGCGCTGGCGCTGCTCAGGGTGCCATCGGCGGCGGCCGTCACCACGCCCGCGCCCAGGCTGCGCACCCGCGCCGAGCCCGCCACATCGAGCGTGGCCGTGGGGGCGTCGGTGCCGATGCCCACGCTGCCGGTGCTGCCGGCGTAGAGGGTGGGGGAGAGGCCGGGGGCCGTGTAGTACACCACGAACTTGAGGTCGACGCCCGGGGCCGCGCTGCCCCCGGCGTAGGCGCTGCCCCCGGCATACACGTCGCCGGCGTTGGCCACCAAGCCGTTGATGCCCGTGCCGAAGGAGTAGGTGCCGGCCGTGGTCAGCGGCAGGCTCAGCGCAATGCTGGTGACGTCCGGCGCGGCGGCGTAGCTCACCGTTTGGGTGGCCAGGGCAGTGCTGCTGGTAGGCGCACCGGCATACAGCCGGAAGCTGCCGCTGGTAGCCGCGCCGTTGTTGTACACATCAACGCGGGTGATGGTGGCGTTGGCCGGCAGCGTGAAGCTTTGCCCGGCGCCCGAGGGGGCATTGCCCAGGCCGCCCGTGCCGCTGCCGGCCAGCTGGCTGATTTGCTGGGGCACGTTGCCCGTGCCCAGCAGCGTGAGGCTGTTGCCGGCCTGGGTGAGGGTAGTGTTCTGAGTGAGGGTGCCGCCCAGGCGCACGTCGATGCCGTTCAGATTGAGGCCGTTGCTGGCGGTGGTGCTTTCGCTGGTGGGCAGGGCGGCGGCCGCCAGAATACCGTTGCCGTCGGCCGTCACCATGCGGGTGCCGGTGCCAGCCAGCGCGTTCACGGTGACGGCGCCGCTGGCCTGCACCGTCAGCAGGCGGGTGCCGGTGGCAGTTTGGGCGCCCTTGCTCAGGTCGAGCACCACGGCACTGGGGTTGGTGCCGTTCACCTTCACGGCCAGGCCGTCGCTGTTGGGGTCGGTGCCGCCGTTGTAAATCTGGCCCACGTAGCCCTGCTGGGTGGCCGCCCAGTTCAGCGAGCCCGGGTTGCCACCCTGGGCGTCGCTGGCAATGGTATTGATGCTGGTGTTGGCCAGCTGGCCGGCGGGGGTGCTGGTGCCGATGCCCACCCGGCCGTCGCCGCGCACGCGCAGGAGCTCGGTGCCGTCGCCGTTCTTGCCCCCCGCCGAGAACACGTGGCTGCTCACGTTGCCGTCGACGTGGTAGTTGAGCTGGTTGCTGCTCACGCCGAAGCCGTAGTGGTTGGTGGCCCCGCCGCCGTCGTAGAGCGTAATCTTGGCCTCGGTGGTGCTGGGCGAGATGCTCAGGCGCGTGAGCGGGGCGCCGGTGCCGATGCCCACGCTGGCCCCGTTACCCAGGATGACGCTGTTGCTCTGGCTCACCACCGTGCCGTAGCCCACGGCCGTGGCGTTGGTGAGGTTGCCGGCGCCGGCGTTGGTGTCGGCCCCCAGAAAGGTGTTGCTGCTGCCGCTGGTGTTGTCGAAGCCGGCGGCGTGGCCCAGGGCCACGGTGTTCTGGCCGGTGCTGGTGTTCTGGCCGGCGGCGTAGCCCAGCAGGGTGTTGCGGTTGCCGGTGGTCTGGTTGCCGCTGGCGTAGCCCACAAACACGCTGCGCTCGGCCGCGCCCGTGGCCGCGCCGGTGGCCCCGCCAATGGCGATGTTGCCGCTGCCGCTGATGCCGCTGCCGGCCGAGGCGCCCAGCATAATATTGTCGGCGCCCGTGGTGAGGGCACTGCCGGGGCCCGTGCCAATCAGGACGTTGTTGAAGCCGGTGGTGAGGCTGTTGCCGGCCGAGGAGCCCAGCAGCACGTTCTGCGAGCCCGTGGTGAGGGCGCCGCCCACGGTGTTGCCCAGCACCACGTTGTTGGCGCCGGTGGGGGCGGTGGTGGTGCCGGTGGTCAGCAGGATGTTGTTGTTGGTGTTGAGCTGCCACAGTGCCCCGGTGGGTAGCAGGCGCAGGTGCTCGGTGCCCGAGGTGGCAAACTGCAGGTCGGTGCTGAAGGTGCTGCCGTCGCCCTGGTAGAAGCCCATGATGCGGCTGCCGCTGTAGCCCAGGCTGCCGCCCACGCGGGGTACAAACACCAGCTGGCCGATGATGTCGCCGGCGCTCAGGTTGGTGGGGGCCGCCACCGTGCCGCCAGCCTTGCGCAGGTACAGGCCCTGGTCGCCGGCCCCGTACTCGTCAATCAGGTAGTCGTCGGCCGCGGCGCTGCCGCCGGCGTCGTTCACCAGGTGCAGGCGGCCCAACGGGCTGGTGGTGCCGATGCCCACCCGGGCCTGGCCGTTGTTGTTTTCCATCGTCAGCACGTGCACGTTGCCGGTGCCGGGGCTGGCGCTGCCGGCGGCTGTGTTGCTGTTGTTGAGGTAGAAGTCGAGGTCGTTGCCCCAGAAGCCCAGGTTGCCGTTGTGGCGCGAGCGCACAAAGTGGCGGTAGCCGCCCTGCCGCCAGCTGAAGGCCAGGGCAACGGGGTCGTCGCCGCCGTCGCTGTTGGCCCCGCCCTGCACGTCGAGCATGGCGCCGGGCGTGCTGGTGCCCACGCCCACCCGGCCGCCGTTCTGCACCGTCAGGCGGGCGGCGTCGCTGCCCTCCACCACGAAGTCGCCGGCGGCATTCTCGCCGATGTCCATGAAGCCGCTGCCCGCCCCGAAGAAGCGCAGCTGCGGCCCGTAGCCACCCGTGGCATCGAAGGCGCCCAGCAGCACGGTACCGGCGCCGGGACCGTTGTTATACACCGAGAAGGCGCCGTGGTCCACTGTGCTGCGGAGCTGCCCGCCCACGTGCAGCCGGAAGCTGCCGCCGCCCGCCGTGCCAATGCCCACGCCGCCGCCGGTGCTGCCCAAGGTCAGGTGGTAGTTGCCCAGCCCCACGGTGGTGTTCTGCAGCAGCGGCCCGCCGAGCTGGATGTTCTGGCCGGTCTTGGTCAGGCCGTTGTCGGCGGTGATGGCCGCGCCGCTGGCTGTGGCAATGAGCTGCCAGTCGGGGGCCGTGGGCGTGCCAGCGTTGTAGTAGAAGCCCGCCGGGCTGCCGGTCTGGAACACCAGCAGGCCGGTGGCGGGCGTGGCCAGGGCCGCCGCGCTGGCCACGCGGGGCAGCAGTACGCCCTTGTCGGCACTCACAATGTCGAGGGCCGCCGACACGTCGGGGGCGGTGGTGCCAATGCCCACGCCGGGCGTCTGGGCCAGCGCCGTGCCGGCCACTTCGGCCAGCGTCAGGGCGCCGGCCAGCAGGAGTAATTGTTGTTTCATGAACAAACAGAGGGGGGGGGACGTCCCGGGCCAGACCGGCAGTAAAACAATCCGGACCAGGCATGAATCACAAAGGTACTGGCCCCCCGCAATAGTCATTCCCGCGTCCGCCCTCGCCCGGCCCCCGCCGCCCCCCGGCCCAGCCAAAAAAAAACCGGCCAGGGGCCGGCTTTTTTCCAGGAGTATGCAACACATTACTTTGTCTGCAAAGGTACCCCCGCCCCTTGGGGCCGCGCCATGACACAAACATGTCATATTTGCCGGCCGGGCGGGGCCGCCCAAAGCCCGGCCATCCCCGCAGGAGCCGCCGGGCTGGCTGGTTTTGTCGTCGTTAGCTTACTCCACCGTCAGGCGCCGCGCCTGGGCGCCGCTGCGCACGATGTACACGCCGGCGGCCAGCCCGGCCGGCAGCGCCAGCCGGGCTGTGCCGGCGGCATCGGCGGTAGCGCGGGCCACGGGGCGGCCCAGAGCGTCATACACCGCCACGGGGGCGGCGGCGGGCAGCCCCGCCACGGCCACGCTGGCGCGGGCAGGGTTGGGCGAAAGCGTCAGCGGGGCGTTGGCGCGGGCGGCGCGGGCGGGCAGCAGGCCAAAGGGCTGGCTCAGGGTCTGGCCGCAGGGCAGCGTGAGCACCAGGCTGCCGGTAGCGCTGGCGCCGGCCGGCACCACGAAGCTGAAGCCCGTGGCCGTGAGGCCGGTGATGGTAGCCGGGGCGCCGTTCACCATCAGGGTGGTGGCGCCGGCCAGGTTGGTGCCGATGGCCGTGACGGTGGCGCCGGCCGTGGCCGTGCTGGGCGTCAGGGCGGTGAGCGTGGCGGGGGGCGGGGCCAGCACCGTCACCAGGGCCGTGGCCGTGGCCGCGCCGCCGAAGCCGTCGGTCACGGTCAGCGTCACCACGTTCGGGCCGAGGTTGGCGCAGGTGAAGGTCGACTGGCTCAGGCTCAGCGTCACGGCACCGCAGGTGCTGCTGCTGCCGCTGCTGAAGGCCGCCGGGGCCAGGGTGGCCGTGCCGTCGGCGCCCAGCGGCAGGCTGAGGTCCTGGGCGCGGGCCGTCACGGCGCAGGGCGTGCGCGTCACGGTGAGGGTGTAGGTGGTGCTGGCCGTTCCGCCGGGCTCCGTCACCACCACGGTGATGGTGTTGTTGCCGGGCGCCAGCGCCACCGGGGCCGAGGCGCCGCCGCTGGGCACGGCCGCGCCGTTCACGGTGATGGTGCCGCCGGGCGTCTGGGCGTTGGTGGGCGTCAGGCTGAGGCTGGTGGTGAAGCCCGGCACCGTGAGCGTGTAGGCCAGGGTGCCGCCCGCAAACGCCGGGCTCAGGGTGCCTGCGCTGGTGGCCAGGCCGCTCAGGCTGGGCGTCACGGCAAACGCCTGGGAGCTGGCGAGGCTGGTGCCCCCGGCGTTGGTGACGGTGACGGGCCCGGAGGTGGCCGTGGCGGGCACCGTAAACGTAAGGCTGGTGCCGGTGTTGGCCGTGATGTTGGCCAGCGGAATGGCCACCCCGTTCATGGTGAGGCCGGTGGCGGTGCCCAGGCGTACGCCCGTGACGGTGACCGAGGTGCCCACCGGCCCGCTCGTGGGCGCCAGGCCCGTGATGGCCGGCGCCACGGCCACCCCGCCGTTGAGGCGCACGCTGGTAGTGCCGGCCACGTTGTAGTTGGCCGTTACCAGGTCGAGGTCGCCGTCGCCGTCCACGTCGCCCAGGGTGGCGTAGTTGGGGTTCACGCCCACGGCCACGCTGGCGTTGCCGCTGAACACGCCGGTGTTCGAGCCCGTGGCGTCGCCCCCGTTCAGGCGCAGGTTCACGCCACCGTTCATGTTGGCCGACAGCAGGTCGAGGTCGCCGTCGCCGTCCACGTCGCCCAGGGTCACGCCGCGCGGGTCGGCCCCCACGGCCAGGTCCGAGCCGGCGCTGAACACGCCGGTGTTCGAGCCGGTGGCATCGCCCCCGTTCAGGCGCACGCTCACCGTGTTGTCAAGGGCATTGGACGCCACGAAGTCCAGGTCGCCGTCGCCGTCCACATCGCCCAGGGCCACGAAGCTGGGCCGGTTGCCCACCGTCACGTTCTGGGTGCCGCCGAAGATGCCGGTGTTCGAGCCGGTGTTGTCGCTGCCGTTCAGGCGCACGCTCACCGTCGAGGTGGGCACGCTGGAGATGCCGAAGTTGGCCGTCAGCACGTCGAGGTCGCCGTCGCCGTCCACGTCGCCCACGGCAATGTTGTTGGGGCTGTTGCCCACGTTCACGGCCGTGGCCGCCGAGGTCGAGAACACGCCCGTGTTCGAGCCCGAGGCGTTGCCGCCGTTCAGCAGCGCCACCACCCGGCCCAGGCCCGTGCCCGGCCCGCTGGTATACAGCAGGTCGAGGTCGCCGTCGCCGTCCACGTCGCCCAGGGTGGCGTAGATAGTGCTCAGCCCCACCGACACGGTGGTGCCGCCGCCGAACACGCCGGTGTTCGAGCCGGTGTTGTCGCCGCCGTTCAGGCGGATGCTCACCGTGCCGTTGGAAAAAGCCTCGGCCACCACGAAGTCGAGGTCGCCGTCGCCGTCCACGTCGCCCACGGCCAGGCTCTGCGGGGCGTTGTTCAGAAACGACTCCGAGCCGGCGCTGAACACGCCGGTGTTCGAGCCCGTGGCGTCGCCGCCGTTCAGGCGCACGCTCACCGAGCGGCTGGCGGCGTTGGCTGTCAGCAGGTCGAGGTCGCCGTCGCCGTCCACGTCGGCCAGCACCGGGTGGCTGGGGCGGCTGCCCACGGCCGGGTCCGAGCCGCCCGCAAACGCGCCCGGGCTGGCCGGGCTGGTGGCGGTGGTAAATTGCGTGACGCGGGGCCGGGCCAGGGGCCCGGCGGTGCTGGCCGCCGCTCGCGTCACGGTGCTGAATACCGTCTCGCCGGGCAGGAAGGGCCGCCCCGCCGGGGGCGTGTAAGTAAGCGTGTTGCCGCTGATGATGGCCGGAGTGGGCGCCTGGCTGCGCAGTCCGCCGTGCTGGCTGGAATACACCCGCAGCGCGCCCGCCGAGGCCACCGTCAGCGACTGGCTGAAGGTGGCGCGCACCGCACTGGTGCGGGGCACGTTCAGGGCGTTGGCGGCCGGCGCAAAAGCGGTGATGGTAGGCTGGGCCCAAGCCAGGCCGGGCAGCAAAGCCAGCCCCAGGCCGAGGCCCGCCAGCAGGGCGCGCACGGGTCGCGCCCCATTCAGAGAAGGGGAGAGAGTTGTAGTCACAAAAGTGAAAGGAAGGGAGGTGAGACTGCCCCGGCGGTCGGTCCTGGTCGAAAGCCCGCTGCGGCAGAAAGGAGAAAGGTAGGCAACCCCGGGCCGGGAAACCAGCCGGTCGGTGCTTGCGGGCTCGCCATAGCACAAGCCGGGCCAAAAAGTTCCCGCCCGGCAAAAAAACCGGCCATTCCGGCAGGAGCAACCCGGGCACGGTGCTCACCAACCAGCCGGCGGCGCCCGCAGGCGTGCTGGCCGGGGCGCCAGGCTCCGGAACTCGCCACCGGTGAAGTCGTCATTGTCCAGCTCGCGGCCGTTATGGCGCACGGGCTGGGCGGGCTCAGCGCGCAGCGTGCTCAGGTCGGGGCCGGTGTAGCTGTAAGCCAGCACCACCTGGCCGGCGGTGCTCAGCAGGGCTACCCGCCAGCCAACATACTGCCCAAGCCGCTTGAGAGAAGGCGTGGTGGAGCAAACAACCCCAGCCGCCAGCCAAAGCAAAAAACCGGCATGCCGCCCACCGGCCTCGACGCGAAACAGGGTAGCCGGCCGTTGAGCAGGCGGCCCGCCAACCGAATAATTTTTCAGCCGCCAGTATGTAAAATGGGCCTTTGCGGCATCTACTCGCTAAGCGAGTGGCCTCCACCGCTCATCCTGTGATTCACCCAGCCAGCCCTATTGTATGAAAACCTGCCTACTCATTCTGCTGCTTTTCTTTCCATTGCTCGTTAGCGCCCAGTCGTTTACCGTGCGGGGTGTGGTGCGGGCCAAGGCCGGTCGGGCGGCGCTGCCCGGCGTCACGGTGGTGGAAAAGGGCACTGCCAACGGCACCCCGACCGACGTGCAGGGCCGCTTCACGCTCCTGACCACCGGCCCCGCCCCGCGGCTGGTGGTGTCGTACATTGGCTACGTAAGCCAGGAGGTTGCCATCACCCAAAGCATCGATTCTCTGGTGGTGCTGCTGGCTGAAGATGTAAAATCCCTGAACGAGGTCGTCGTCGTAGGATATGCGGCCCCCGCTTCTAAACGGAGCCTGGGCTACTTTGCCTCCAGCGTGCCGGCCAGGCCGGTGAAAGGCAGGCTGGCGGGTGTCAGCATCGCGTCCGACGACCTCCGCACCGACAAAAAGGCCAAGGCCGCCCATCCCGGCCCGCGGGCCGGCGCGGGGATTCTGACCGCCGGGGAAATCAACGATTTCAGCAAATGGACGCTCTGGCCGGATATCGCCCAGAAGGACCTGAGCGAATGGCGCCAGCACTGGCAAATCAGCCCCCTGGAGCGCTACGCGGTGCAACTGGTGACCGAAGACGGGTTTCCCGTGGTGGGGGGCGCCATTTTTCTGAAAGACGGCCGCGACTCGCTGCTCTGGCAGGCCCAGAGCGACAACACCGGCAAAGGGGAGCTCTGGAACAACCTGTTTGCCGCCGCGAAAGGCAAAAAAGCTGTCTCGCTGCAAGCCGTCGTGGATGGGAAAAGCTATGCCGTGAGCCACCCCACGCCTTTTCCTGACGGCATCAACATCATCCGGGTCAAGCGGCCGTGCCAGGCGCCGTCGGTGGTCGATATTGCGTTTGTGGTGGATGCCACCGGCTCGATGGGAGATGAAATTCAGTACCTGCAGGCCGAGCTCCAGGACGTCATTGCCCAGGCCAAGGATTCGCTGGCTTCCTCCACCATCAACCTGGGCAGCGTGTTTTACCGCGATGCCGGCGATGCGTACGTGACCCGCAAAACCGATATCAGCGCCCGCATTCAGCAAACGATTGACTTCATCGGCCAGCAGCGCGCCGATGGCGGGGGCGACTTCCCCGAAGCCGTCGATGAGGCTCTGGCCGTGGCCGTGAACGAGCTGTCCTGGACCAGCCAGGCCAAGGCGCGGCTGTTGTTCCTGATTCTGGATGCGCCGCCCCACGAAAACCCCGCGGTGATGGCCTCGCTGCAGCAGTCCATCCAAAAAGCAGCGGCCAAAGGCATCCGTATCATTCCCATTGCGGCCAGCGGCATCGACAAAAGCACCGAATACCTGATGCGCTCGATGGCCCTGGCCACCAACGGCACCTATGTTTTCCTGACGGATGACAGCGGCGTGGGCGATGCCCACATCAAACCGACCACCGATAAGTTTGATGTCGAGCGGCTCAATACACTGCTGGTGAGACTGATTTCCCGCTATGCCTACACGGCCGACTGCCGGGCTGTTAAAGCCCGCAAAGCCGGTGCGCTGACCGCCGATACGGTGGCGGTGAAAAGCACTCCCGCACGGCGCGGGAATGGCTATTCCTGGAAGTGTTATCCCAACCCTACCCCGGACATCCTGCACGTGGAGCTGGAAGGCGAAGTAAAGGAGCTGTTTGTCACGGATGTGACGGGGAAAATAGTGCTCCGGGCGGTTCCCGCGCAGCATAAGGCGGCCATTCAGATGGGCAGCTTTCCCACCGGAATTTACTTTTTGAAATTCTTCACGGGCACCAAGTGGGAGCAAGCCAAATTTCTCGTTAGCAGGTAGTCCGCTGGCGGACGGAAAAAGCCCGGCTGCTCCGCAACATGCTACCGGGCCGATAGCGGCTGCCCGCCTTTTATTCTGCCAGCGGGCAGGGCCGCCTGCATCGGCATTGGCGCAGCCCCGGGCGTCGAGCACGCTGGGCGTGGTTCTGGCCTGCTGAAACAAAAAAGGAACCGGCCAGCAGCCGGTTCCTTTTCCTGAGTATGCAACTAAATAAGCAACAGCTACTCCACGGTCAGGCGCCGGGCCTGGGTGCCGCTGCGCACCACGTACACCCCGGCGGCCAGCCCGCTGGGCAGCGCCAGCCGGGCCGTGCCGGCGGCATCGGCGGTGGCGCGGGCCACGGCGCGGCCCAGGGCGTCGAACACTTCCACCGAAGCGCCGGCGCGGAGCCCGGCCACGGCTACGGCGGTGCGGGCGGGGTTGGGGTAGAGGGTGAGGCTAGCCTGGCCGCCGATAGTCAGGGCGCGCACGGGCGAGTAGCTGGCACTGCCGTCGCGGTCCACCTGGCGCAGGCGGTAGTAGCTGGTGCCAGCCGGGGGCGTCGCATCCACGAAGGCGTAAGCACTGCGCCGGGCCGTGCTGCCCTGCGCGGTCACGTTACCAATCTTGCCGAACTGCTTCCCGTCGGCGCTGCGCTCTACCTCGAAGCGGGCGGCGTTCTTTTCCGAAGCCGTGACCCAGGCCAGACGGGCCGTGCTGCCCTCGGCCGTAGCCGTGAAGCTGGTCAGCTCCACCGGCAGCGGGGCGCTGCTGCCGCTCAGGAAGAACTCCGAGAAGTGGTCGGCCACCGTGAGGGTGCTCACAAACCAGTCGGTGCCGTTGCCGGGCACGGTGGCTGGGGCCGCCAGTACCCGGAACTCGCCGGTGGTGAAGTCGTCGTTGGCCAGCTCGCAGTCCTCATTGGCCCCGCTGTACTGGGTGGCCTTCAGGGCGGCCGGCGTGGCGGCGGGGTCGGCGGCGGTCAGGCGGGCCAGCTCGCTGGCCTGGCCATAGAAGCGCAGCTGCACGCTGCTGCCCACGAAGGTGGGGTTGGTGGCCGTGAGGTGGAAGTTGCGGTCAAGGTAGGCGCGGCCGCGGCCGTCGGTGCGTACCGGCTGGGCGGGGTCGGCCACGGTCACGTCGGCGGTCACGGTGCCGAGCTGGCTGTTGTCGTCGAGCAGGGCGGCTACTACCTCGCCGGTGGGCAGGCGCAGGTAGTGCCACTGGCCGTCGCCGGTGCTGAGGTAGGGCGCGGTGGCCACGCAGGCCGCCGGGCCCGCCAGCACGGCCAGCACCTCGAAGGCCGGGGCGCTGGCGTTGGCGCCGGTGGCGGTGGTTACCACCACGGCGCTGCTGCCCACCGCCGCGGTGGCCGGCACCACGGCCGTGAGGCTGGTGGGCGAGTTATAGGTCACGCTGGCCGCCATCCCGCCGAAGCTCACGGTGCTGCCGGGCGTGAAGTTGGTGCCGGTGAGCGTGACGGGCTGGCCCGGCAGCTCGGCCCCGGGGCTCAGAGCGGTGAGGGTGGGCGCGGGGGGCACGATGGTCCAGGTGTAGCTGGCGGGCGAGGCATCCTCGTTGCCGGCGGGGTCGGTGGCGCGCACCGTCAGGGTGTGGCTGCCGGGGGCCAGGCCGCTGTAGTTGGTGTTGGCGGGGTTAACGGGGGCGTAGGGGGCGCCATCCAGCGAGGCCTCGAAGGAGCTGCCGGCCTCGGTGGCGGCAAACTCGAAGTGCGCCGTGGTGGCCGGGGTGGGGTCGGCCGGCTGGTCGGTGATGCTGGTGTTGGGCGCCTGGGTATCCACCGTGAAGGTGTAGCTCACGGGCGTGGGGTCCACGTTACCGGCGGCGTCCACGGCGGCCACGGTCAGGGTGTAAGTGCCGTCGGCCAGCGGGCCGAGCACCGAGTTGGGGCCGTTGTTGGGGTACGTCAGGTTGGGGCCGCCGGTGGTGCTGTAGAGCACCCCGCCGTCGGGGCTGTCGAAGCTGAAGCCGGGCGTGGCATCGTTGGTGAGCGGGCCCGGCCCGGCCGTGATGACGGTGTTGGGCGCCGTCTTGTCGAGCTCAAACTCCACGGTGGTTGCGTTGCCGGCCCCGTCGGTCACCACCAGCGTGTAACTGTCCTCCACGCTCACCACCCCGCCCGAGGCGAAGGCCGCGCCGTTGAGGGTGGCCGCCACGGTGTTGGCGTCGCCGAAGGTGATGGTGCGGTCGGTGTTGTAGGCCGTGCCGTTGCTCACGCCGCTCACGGTGGGCGCGGTGCGGTCGATGACGGCCGTGCCGCCCACGTAGGGCACGTTGCTGAGCGTGGGCGCGAGGCCGATGGCGTTGGGCACGTCGAGGCGCAGGGTGCCGTCGCCGCTGCCGGTGCTCACGGTCACGGTGGCGGTGTTGCCGCTCACCGCCACGCCCGTGATGCCGGCCCCGCTGATGCCGCTGGGCGCGAGGCTGAAGTTGGTAGTGGTCCAGCCCGTCACGGGCACCGTGGTGGTCACGGCAAAGGTGATGGTGGCGGCGTTGCTCAGGGCCGGGCTGGGGGCCACGCCAGTAATGGCGGCGGCCGGCTGGTAGGTGCGCGTCAGGGTGTTGCTGGCGAGGCTGGCGTTGCCGGCCGCATCCTGGGCGGCGCCGGCGGCCACCTGCACGCTCACGGCGCCCGCCCCGGTGGGCGTCACCGAGAAAGTGTAGGTGCTGCCGCTGCCGGTCAGGCTGCCGGCCGCGCCGTTGCTCACGGTCACGTCGGCCAGGGTGAAGCCCGTCACGCTCTCCGCGAAGGTCACCGTCACCGGAATCGGGCTGGTGGCGGTGGGGTTGGGGGCGGTGCTCGTCAGGGCCACGGTGGGCGCCTGGGTGTCGAAGCTGCGGCTGAGGGTGTTGCTGGCGGTGTTGCCGTTGCTGGCCCCGTCCACCA
>NZ_JAUQSY010000029.1 GCF_030580865.1 Hymenobacter aranciens
ATCCGCATCATCATCAACCGCGCCATCGCGGCCGGCAAAATCACGCCGATGGTGCTCGGGGCCATCCCCACCGACATTGTGGCCTTCTGCGACTACGTGGAGGCGTTCGTGGAGGGCTTCAGCGCCCGCTATGCCAACAAAGGCATGGAAATCTGCATGAACCCCACCCTAGCCCGGCGCTATGCCAAAGGCCGCCAGAAGAAGTACGGCTCGGACAACAACTTTACTGCCCCCAAACCCATCCTCGACGGCTTCGGCCAGGAGCTGGTGCGCATCCCGGTGGAGTTCAGCAACCACTCCGTGGTGGGCCTGCCCAGCATGGGCACGTCGGCCAAAATCTGGGCCACGCCGGCCGAGAACCGCAAGCGCCTGACCAAGAAGACGGTCAACACCAGGCAGGTGCGCATTGAAGGCGCCAAGCGCCAGGTGGCCATCTACACGGACTTCTACAAAGGCGTGGGCTTCCCGCTGCTGGAGGCCGTCTTCACCAACGACCAGGACACGGCGACGACCTAAGTCGACCGCGCCCTGCCGCCCCGCCCGGGCAACCCGCCGGCCCATTCCACTGTGAGTGGGCCGGCTTTGGCGGCACCAGTCATTCCGTTTATCTCATTCATCATCAAATGGACACCAACGCCAACCGCACGCCGGAGGAAATCATCGAGGCGCTGAACAAGCAAATCGCCGAGCAAAACGAAATCATCAATGGCCAGGCCGACGCGCTGAAGGCCGCCGAAACCCAGGGTGCCTCCGCCCTGCCGGTCATTACCCACGAGAAAAAGCAGTACCAGGTGCTGGCCAAGCAGTTCACCTTCGAGAGCAAGCTGGTGAAGGCGGAAGACCTGAAGACCAACAAAGACCTGGTGAAGGCGCTGCTCAAAGCTGAGGCCGGCATTCTGCAGCTGGTGGTCGAGAAGGAGGCTGCTGAGCCGGCCGCCAACTAGGCCCTGGCCACTTTCAGTGAGTAGTTCAATCAATTTTTCAACAACTTACTCCACGACACATGGATACGTTTGATTTGCGCAACATGGGCGGCCCGAATGGAGCTGACAACACGCCCGGCCTGCGCGGCTACGTGCTGCTGGCCCGCGAGGACGCCTTCGCCACCATCGCCAAGCCGCCCACTGCCTTCGGCGCCCCTGGGGATACGGCCGTTATCACCACGCCCCACAGCTTCATTGACGGCGAAGGCTGGTCGAAGGTGTATCTTACCCTCGACTCCAACCAACTCAAGGCCGACATCGTCGGCGAGCGCGACGGGCGCGGTACCAAAATCACCTTCGAGGGCTTCCACCCGGGCAACAAAGCGGCCGTGCTGGAATTCGCCCGCGTGGTGAAGAACCTGGGCCTGATTATGCTGGTGCCCGATGCCGATGGCACCTTCCTACAGGTGGGCAGCGAGGGCCTGCCGGTGGAGCTGGCCCCAAACTACGACTCGGCCAAGCTCAGCTCGGGCCGTCGGGGCTTCATCGTCAAAGGCGAAGCCTACGCCAGTGGCCTGGTCATCTACAACGCGGCCATCACCATGAAGCCGGCCCTGGTTGAGCAAGGAGGCTAAGCCGATGGCCAAGAAGACCCTTCTCCAGCTCCCGGCCGACGTGGCGGCGAAGTATCGCGCCACCATCGTGCCCACGGTCGTGATTCTCCCGACGCTCCAGCGCAGAATTGACATGACGAAGCTGACCGTGGCCGAGGCCGACGAGCTGGTGAAGCTAAAAGAGTTTCCCTACCTCGTGCCGAAGCGCTCACGTAAACCGGCCGCGTAGGGAAACTCTCCCAAAAAAGGCCCCGGCGCGTGCGTCGGGGCCTTTTTTGCGTCCTTTTTTGCCGTGGCCGGCAGCGGCAACTTTGGGGCATGCAATCCGTGCCTCTCTCCGCCATCAGCGCCTGGCTGGCCTCCGACCGGCCCTTCGCCCAGGGCGCCGCCCTCTACGCCGCCGCCGGCCCGAGCGACACTTATAAGCGCCTCTTCGGCCTGGCCGCGACCGACTACAGCCGCCAGGTGCTGGAGCGGGAGTTGCGCGCCCTGGTGCACGACGTGCCGGCCGAAGTTGCGGCCGTGGGGCCACTTCCCCTGCCGGAGCCACCGGCACCTGCAGGGCCAGCTCCGGTGCCTGGCCCGCCAGCCGGAGCCGACTCGCCGCTACTCGTCGACGTGCGCCAGCAGTTGAAGGCCGTGCGCGACGAGCGCAGCACCTGCCACGCTCAGCTCACGGCGCCTAACCTGGGCAAAAAGGCGCGCAAGGCCCTGGCGATGCGCATTGTGGCCCTCACCGACCAGGAAGTGGCGCTGAAGGCCGCGGAGGCGCACGTGCTGGCTCACGGCCGGCTGCCGGGCAAGGTGGCCACGGCCGACGTGGTGGACGAGGGCGAGCTGCGCCGCCGGCTGGGCAACCTGCGCAGCCAACGCTCCCGGCTCCGCCAGCGCCCGGAGCGGGCTGCCGACCTGGTGGCGGTCGATGCCGAAATCACCCTGATTGAATCCAAACTTAACCCGCTGAAATCGTGAGCGAACAACTAGAACCCCTTGAGTGGCACAACGCCCAGCGCTGCGTGCGCGACCTGATACCCCTGAGCTACAACCCGCGCACCCTCACCGACGAGGGCCGCGCGCGGCTTACCCGGAGCATCGAGAAGTTCAACCTGGTCGAAATCCCGGTCGTGAACCTCGACAACGTGGTGCTGGCCGGCCACCAGCGCCTGGCCGTGCTGCTCGACCTGGGCCGGGGCGACGAGCTGGTGGACGTGCGCATGCCCAATCGGCAGCTGACGAAGGACGAGCTGGACGAGTACAACATCACCTCGAACGTGGGCGCCGGCATCTGGGACTATCAGAGCCTGCTCGACAACTTCAGCCACCTGCAGCTCGACACCATCCTCGACACGCCGGCCCTGGAGCAGCTGGCCAGCCTCAGCGCCCTGACCGTGCCGCCGGCCGAGGAGCAGGAGTTCGACCCCACGCCGCCGGCCACGCCGGTGTCGGTGCTGGGCGACGTGTACGAGTTTCACTCAGATGGCCAGGCACTGCTGCACCGCCTGGTGTGCGGCTCGTCGACGGATTCGGACGTCGTGGCGCGCGCCCTGGGCGAGGGCGTGCTCATCGACCTGGTCAATACCGACCCGCCCTACAACGTCGACTACCAGGGCAAGACGAAGGATGCCCTGAAGATTGAAAACGACAGCATGAGCGACGGCAACTTCCGCCAGTTCCTGCTCGACTTCTACACGAACTGCTACACCTTTATGCGCCCAGGAGCACCGATTTACGTGTTCCATGCCGACTCGGAAGGCGCCAACTTTCGCCTGGCCTTTAAGGATGCCGGGCTGAAGCTGAGCCAGTGCCTGGTGTGGGTCAAGCAGCAGTTCGTGATGGGCCGGCAGGACTTTCACTGGCAGCACGAGCCCATCCTCTACGGCTGGAAGGAGGGTGCCGCCCATACCTGGTGCAGCGACCGCAAGCAGACCACGGTGCTCAACTTCGACCGCCCCCAGCGCAATGCCGACCATCCGACGATGAAGCCGCTCGATATCCTGGCCTACCTGGTCGAGTGCTCCAGTACGCCGGGCGCCATCTGTTTCGATGGCTTCGGGGGCTCGGGCTCACTGCTCATTACCTGCGAAAAGGCCGGCCGACAGGCCCGCGTGGTCGAACTCGACCCGCGCTACGTCGACGTGCATGTTCGCCGGTACGCCCAATTCATGCGCGACAACCAGCGCCGCTTTACCATCACCCGCAATGGGGAGGAACTAACTCATGAGCAACTCACTGCCTACGCTCCCGCCGCTTAGCGACGTGCCCGGTGCCGACCTGGTGCCGCTGCCCAAGTCGACGGCCATCGAGCGCATTTATGCCGCCTACCTGGAGGACACGCTGTCGACGCTGAGTCAGGCCGATAAGGAGGCGCACGCGGAGCTGGAGGCGGCCTATGGCCTCATCCTGAACTACCACACCTTCGAACAGGCCTGGCCGCTGCTGGCCAAACAGTTCAGCATGAGCCGGGCAACTTGCTACCGGCGCCTGCGCGACTCCCAGAACCTGTTTGGCGACCTGAAAAAAGTCAAGAAGGAGGGCCGCCGGGCCGTGCTCGTCGAATTCATCCGCAAGATTCTGCAACTGAGCCTCTCCCAGCGGCCACCAGACATGAAAAATGCCCTGGCGGCCATCAAGCTGGAAGCGAATCTGACCGGCCTGCTGCGGGCCGACTCGCACGGCGAGGACGGCACTGGTGGCGTGGGCTCGACCTCCTACGTCATCAATCTGCACGTGCAGGGCCGCAAGCCGCGCGCTGTGGACATCAGCAAGTTGGGAGATGTGTCGGATGCTGACTACGAGCTGATTCAGGAAGCTGTAACGGGCCAGGTGATTGGCGTGGATACAATGGAGGTGCTGCTGGCCGACCGGCGCGCCCTGGAAGGAGGCGCGAAATGATAGACCAGATCAAACTCGATTTCAACCAGCCGCAGCTGCGCTACGTGACCGCGCGGGGCACCAAAGAGGGCATCAGCGTCTGGGGCCGGGGTACGGGCAAGTCCAGCATCATCGCCTGGGACATGCACAAGATTGTGTCGACGATGCCCCGCTCGTGCTGGGTCATCGTCGGCTCGACGTATAAGCAGGTGCTCACCCGGACGCTGCCCAGCACCGTGGCCAGCCTGGAGCGGCTCGGCTACAAGCTCAACCGCGACTTCTACATCGGCCGCAAGCCGCCGCCCTCGCTCAACTGGGAGCATCCCTACCAGGGGCCGCTGAGCTACGACCACTTCATCATTTTCCGCAATGGCACCGGCTTTCACCTGGTGTCGCTCGATGCCGGTGGCTCCGCCAGCCGCGGCCTCAATGTGGACGGCTTTATCGGCGACGAGGCCCTACTCTTCGATAAGCAGAAGCTCGACGCCGACCTCAGCGCCACCAACCGGGGCAACGGGCAGTATTTCGGCCAGAACCCGATGCACCACGGCGTTTTTCTCTTCAGCTCGATGCCTTGGGGCGACCAGGGCCGCTGGCTGCTGGAGAAGTCGAATTACTACGAAGACCAGGGTGTCGACCTTATCGAGCGCCAGAACACCCTGATTGATGCCCAGGTGCGCTTTCTGGACGCGCTCAGCGACGAGGAGAAGCTGCACTTGTGGAAGGAGCAGGTGCTGCCCCTGATGAAGGACGTGCGCTATTTCCCCTCGCAGCGCGCCCGGGGCACCTTCTACTCCGAGGCCAACGCCTTCGACAACATCCAGCACCTGGGGTTGCAGTACCTGCTCGACCAGCGCCGCTTCATGACCGACTTCACGTTCCAGATTGAGATGATGAACCGCCGCCCCACCACCGTGGAGGGCGGCTTCTACCCCCTGCTCAACCAGGCCGTGCACGTGCAGGAGTGCGACGATGACGACTTCGTGCTGGGCCTGGCCCTGGGCGAGAAGGACATGGGGCGTAACCTGAAGCAACTGGCCGCCGCTGGTGGCCCGCTGCGCCCCGGGGACGAGGACTTGCGCGACAGCCGGGCCGACAGCGACTGCCGGCGGCACCTGCCCCTGCGCGTGTCGGTGGACTGGGGCGCCCGCATCACCACGATGCTGGTCGGCCAACTGCACCAGGACGTGCGGGAATACCGCATCCTGAAGGGCTTCTACGTGAAGCACCCTGCCTTCATCGACGAGTTGGTCGGGGCCTTCTGCCAGTACTACCGGCACCAGCAGCGCCGCGATATCCAGTTCCTGGCCGACGAGGAGCATGGCGACGCCCGGCGCCCCGATTCCGAGTTTACCCTCAACGAGGCCCTGATGCGGGCCTTCCAGAAGCAGGGCTGGCGCATTCAGCGCTTCGGCATGGGCCGCATCCCGGGCCACGCCACCCGCTACCTGCTGGCCCAGCAGCTACTCGGGGAGAGTGACCCGAGCCTGCTGCGCATCCGCTTCAACAAGGTCAACTGCCGCGACGTGGTCACGGCCATGCTGCTGACGCCTGTCAGCCAGGATAGTAAGGGCCGCATCCAGAAGGTGAAGAAGAGTGAGACCAAGCTCAGCTTCCCGGCGGAGCACGCCACCCACTACACCGACAACGTCGACCTGCACCTGCTGAGCGTGGGCACCGACGTGGTCAATGCCGCTCCGGACTTCAGCCAGCTCATCATCGTGAGCAGCTAGGCCCGCCCCCTGCCCTGCCTCTACCCTGCCCCGACCGCGCCCTGCGGTCGGGGCTTTTTGTTGGCTCGAGCCGAGGCACGGCCCGGCAACCGGGAAGCCCCACAGATATCCCCGAGGCAGCCCCCGGCAATTGCCAAACCGCGACAGTGCAAGCCGGGGTCTTTCGCTCGACTTTTGAGACTGAAAAACGCCAAACAGGCGCAAAATCGCGCCCCATTCGCTGCAAACGCGGTTGGCGGTGAGATTGGACTTTTAACCCTTTTTCGGGCCGTGGTTGCGGTTTTCTGTCCTTTTTCCGGCTGGTGAGGGGTGGGTACTTCGTGTTGTAATGGCAACACTCCCTCTTATCCGCTTAAAAGACGCCCTCGACCTGCTCGATGGCCCCGCGCCGGTGGCCGTGCAGTGGGTGAAGTTTGACCGGCGCCGGGGCACCGGTGGCAACTTCGGCCGGCTGAAGGCTGCGCGCATCGGCACAGGCAAACGGCAGGCCGCTGGCTTGCTGCGCGCGCCCCGCGACGGGGAAGAATCGGAAGCCGACCGCGCGGCCTGCACGGCCGACGGCCTCGTGCCGGTGCCCACGGGCGAAAAATCCGACGAGCCGACGCCTAAAAACCCGGCGCACTGGCGCAATGCTACCCGCAACCTGGTCGATACGCAAACCGGCAGCCTGGTCAAAATCCACATTTACCTGCTCACGCACGTGGCAGGCCGCAAAGTCCTCGTGTAAATGGAACAACTCGTTTTTAGCAGCAACAATACCCTGGCCTTCAGCAACCGCACCGGCAGCGTGTTCCGGTTGGGCGGGGCTGTGGGTGCCGCTGCCGGGGCCGGCCGCACCACCGGTGCCGGCAAGGTAGACGGGGCCGCGCCCACCTCGCCGGTGGAGAAGGGCCAGAGCGGCGAGGTAGCCCCCTGGGGGCCGGGTAACGACTTCCCGCAATTTGTCAAGGGGGCCATCGCCAAGAGCACCGTCATCGGGCCGGTGCTGGACTGGAAAACCCGCGCCGTGTATGGCAAGGGCATCATTTACGGCAAGGTAACGGGGTACAAGCCGGACGGCTCGGAGATATTCCAGCGGGTGAAAGACCCGGTGGTGCAGGCATTCTTCCGCCGCTCCAACCTGCACCGCTTCGGGATGGAGGGCATCCAGGGCCTGATATACTTTGCCAACGCCTTCCCGGAGCTGATACTCAGCAACGACCGCAGCGAAATCACCAGCGTCTGCATCCAGGATACCAGCTACTGCCGCTTTGCCACGCAGCAGCCGGGCCAGGCCGTGCCCGCCGACGTGTTCATCTCGGCCAACTGGCCCGATGCCAAGCCCGGCGACGGCTACACGACGAAGGTGCCGGTGCTCGACCCCTACTACAGCGACGTGGAGGCCCTGCGCGCCGACACGCGTGGCTTCAAATACATCTGGCCGCTGGGCATCCCCAGCCCCGGCAACGCGCTCTACCAGCTGGCGGCCTGGAACGTCATCATCAAGTCGGGCTGGCTCGACGTGGCCCAGGCCATCCCCGAGTTCAAGAAGCAACTCTTCAAAAACCAGCTCTCGATTAAGTATTTGATTGAGGCTGACATCCGCTACTGGCAGTGGAAATATCCTGACTGGCAGGAGAAGAAGGAGGGCGAGCGTAAGCAAATTATCCAGGCTGAGCTGGAGGCCTTCGAGGCGACGATGACGGGCACCGATGGGGCCGGCAAATCCATCCTGACGGTGACCATGCCCGACCCGCAAAACCCGGGCGCCACCATCAAGGTGTTCACCGTGACGGCCATCGACGACAAAATCAAGTCGGGCCTGTACGTGGAGGACTCGCAGGAGGCCAGCAGCCACATCTACACCGCCCTGCAGGTCGACCCCACGCTTTCGGGCATTTCGCCCGGCAAGGGCATCGGCTCGGGCTCGGGCTCCGACAAGCGCGTCGCCTTCAACACGTTCGTGGCCACGCACAGCTTCTACCAGGACTTGCTGCTGGAGGTGCTGCACTTCATCCGCGATTATAACGGCTGGGATGCCGACCTGGAGTTCCGCTTTCTGGTGCCCCAGGTCAACACGGCCGACAAGTCCAGCGAAACTTCGAATACTTCCTCCGACCCTTCGCCCGCTGAATAATGTTACTCAAAGCCTTAGACGAGCTAAAGAAGTTCGTCCCCACTGACGCTACCGTGGACATCCCGCCGGCCATCGCCCTGGCCCTGGGCACGGTCGAAACCAGCGACATCCAGCCGCTGCTCGGCTCGACGCTGCACACCTGGCTGCAGGCGCAGTACGATGCGGAGGGCTTCGACGCCACCGGCCCGTCGGTGGCCGCCCGGCTGCTGCACGCGGTGCAGGCCCCGCTCAGCCGCCTGGGCACCGCCGCTGGCCTGGCCGGGCACCAGGCCACCATCGACAACACCGGCGTGCACATCCTGAGCACGGATACCAGCAAGACGGCCTTTCCGTGGCAGGTGAATCAGTTGCGTGATTCGCTGGAGCGCCAGGGTTACGCCGACCTCGACACCCTGGTGCAGTGGCTGGAAGACCACGCCGGCGACTCGCCCGAGCTGCAGGCCTGGGCGAGTTCCGCCGCCGGCCAGCGCCACCGGCAGGAGCTCTTCACCAGCACGGCCGACTTCCAGGAGTATGAGAACATCAGCTCGAGCCGGCAGGTGTTCCTGGCGCTGGGGCCAGTGCGCCGCCGCCTCGAGCGCTTTGAGCTGGCCCGCGTGCTGGGCCTGGACTTGTTGCAGGAACTGCGCGACCAGGTACGCACCCGCGCCCTGACGTCGGACAACGAGAACCTGCTGCGCACCTACGTCTACCCGGCGCTGGCCGCCCTGACCATCGGCCACGGCATCCCCGAGCTGGGCCTGCGCCTGGCGGGTGACGGCATCGAGCTGAGCATCGCCCGCGTCGACGACAGCAACGCCAAGGAGGCCGACGCCGGCCTCGACCAGCTGCTCCGGCAGCGGGCCGACAAGGCCCTGACCAGCGCCGACCGCTACCTGCGCCACCTCACCGACTATCTCGACCGCACGGCCTCCGCCACGCGCTTCGCCACCTACTTCCACTCGCCGGCCTACACCGCGCCCAATCAGCCCGTCGTGCCCGTCAACACCGCCGAATCGCGGATTTTTAAACTCATCTGATGCGCCTGTTTCTCACCTTCCTCGCTACTTCCAAGTGGCTCCAGTCCCTCGCCCTGGGCGTGGTGCTGACGCCGGTGCTGGCCATCGTGCAGAAGTACATTTTCGCTGATTTCGAATTCCTGCGCTACCTGGGCGTGCTCATCGTCGTCGACACCACCCTGGGCGTGCGGCGTCACTGGCTGGCCCACACCATTAGCAGCCGCGGCTTCAGCCGGCTATTCCAGAAGTCCGGCATCTACCTGGCCCTGCTCGTGCTCACCCACGTGCTCAGCAGCTTCACGGTGCACGGCGAGCCCAACCTCTTCTTCAAGTGGTTCGACACCTTCATGTACTCCTGCATGATGGCCCGCGAAGCCCTCAGCATTCTGGAGCATGCCGCCCTCATCGAGCCGCGCCTGGTGCCCAAAGCCCTGCTCAAGCGCCTGGCCCTGGTGTCGGAGGAAGGCATCGAGGCCGCGATGGCGGCCATGCCTGCCACCCAGCTCAGCACCGCGCCCCTGAGCGCCGCCCCGCCGGTGCCCCCTATCCCGTCACCCACGGACGCAAGTCCGCTAAATACCAGTCGCTATGACGCCTGACCAATTCATCGCTATCTACGCGCCGGCCGCCCAGCGGGCCTGCGCCGGCACCGGCCTGCTGGCCTCCATCAACCTGGCCCAGGCCATCCTGGAAAGCAACTGGGGCAAATCCGGCCTCACCCGCTCGGCCAACAACTTCTTCGGCGTCAAGGCCGGCAAGTCCTGGCGGGGGCCGACCATCACCCTGCCCACGAAGGAGCAACGCCCGGACGGCACCCTCTACACCGTGCAGGCCGCCTTCCGCAAGTACCCCACGCCGGAGGCCGCCTTCCAGGATAGAGTGGCCCTGTTCCGCCTGCTGCCACGCTACCACCGCCTCTTCCGCGTCGACAGCGTGGCCGCCGAAGCCCAGCTGCTCAAGGACTGCGGCTATGCCACCGACCTGAACTACCCGGCCAAGCTGGTGAACATCGTCAAGAAGTACAACCTCACCCGCTTCGACTCGTGATGCGCCGCGCCTCCCTCCTGCTGCTGGGCCTGCTGCTGGCCTGCAACCGCGAAGCCTGGCGCAGCGCCCAGCCGAGCCCGGCCGCCGACAGCCTGCTGCGGGCCGAACTGCCCAACGCCCGCAAGCTGAAGTTCACCGCCCCCACCACCATCATCGTGCAGCGGGGCGACCACAACACGGCCGCGCCCACCACCACCGACAACACCAAGGCCGGCCAGAAGCGCGGCACGGCCGCCACCGCCCCCGGCAGCACCGCCACCAGCCAGCCGGCGGCCACGCCCTGGTGGGTGTATGGCCTGTTTGTGGCCGGGGGCATCGCCATCGGCTGCTGGGTGCGGGGCTGGCTGCCGTAGCATAGTCTAGCCTTCTTGCTAATTACAGCAAATCCCCAATGCGCTAATAAAAAGGCCCACTGCTCAGTGGGCCTTTTTCATTACAGTTTCAGCGCTTCTGGAGGCGAACACGCTAGCATAAAGTCAAATCCAAGCGAGGTAAAGAATGCGCCTCCCATAGAGGGCTTGTGACTACCAAGAAAAATCGTTGAAGCTGATTTACCAGGGAGAGCCAACACAATTAGACGTTGCCGGAGTAGGTTGTCAATAACTGATTCATAAGCATGCTGAATGGCTTTGTCTTCGTTGTACGAATGCAAGTCCAAGTAGTGGGTCATTGCCACTATCTTCCGAAAGTTCGGCTTCGCTGCTACTTCTGGGTCAGGTGTATGTCGGACCATTTTATCGAGTTCCGTCCGCTCGAACAGTTGGTCAAGTATCTGTGCGTCTTCAGGCATTAACTGGCGCAGAATATCTGTGTAAATGGGCTTCACGCCAACCGTCTCGGCTGGGTTTGCGGCGTTGGTTAGCAGTGCCGCCCACTTATCCGTCAGGCTAGGATTGTCCTCCAGAGATGCTCCTTCCAGCAGTGGCACCAGTACCTTCAGATTGACCTGTTTCGGGTCAATGCCTGCCTCAGCAGCCAGCTTTTGGGCTTTTTTTAGAACGTTGATGGAATTCTGCAGACGATAGATTCGGGCATGCTCAGCAATAGCTGCTCCCACTTCATCCACCCACGGCCCAAGCAGTTTATTAACGAATGGGACTACAACGCTACCACCGGCGCCTGTCAGCACTGTGTTCAGAGAAATGAGTTCAGCCATTTTTTAGTTGTTTCCCAAGCGAGGGTTATGGCCAATGATGAAATCAAACACACGTTTTGTCAGCGTCTGGGCCTCTGGGCTCAACATGTTCCAAGAGGTAATAACCTCAGCCGCCGCTTCAGCAAACCTGCGCTTGTAGTCGCTGCCGATGGTGCCGCTTCCTTTCGGCTTGGGTGGAGCGAAGCCTTCCGGGATGTCAGGGTACTTTTTCCGCAGATAGTGCCCCAAGTAAATGTCGCGGTACTGCTCTTGCTGCAATTTACTGGCATCAAAATCCTGCTTGTGCCACAGTTTCTTCAATGCGCTAGCAATGATTTCTGGTGAGAGTAGATTCTCAATCTCTCGCGTTGCCAACATGATATACTCGAAACCGGCATGCTGCTGCGAAGTGAGGTGCTCGTGTTTTGCATCCTTGCCTGCATCCTTGTCAGCAATGAGCATGATGCGGTTAGAAATCGACAACGCTTGAATTTCCTTAAGCGCCTGGTCGGTAATACTAACCTGTTGCACTTTCGCTCCGAATGTGTAGTGCGAGACGTTAGCTCCTGCATATTCCAAAAATGAGTAGTGTAACCCATCTAACAGTGAAAACGCGTGCTGGCGGTGCTCTAAGTAGACTTGCAAGTACGCCTTGAGATAGATGCGGTCAGTGATGCCCTCTACCCAAATCGTACAGTTTGACAGAAATACCGAGGAATTACGCACTCCAAGTGCTGATAAGCATTCCAAATCCTGTGGTTTCGTAAGCTGCACCTGAAATTCAGGTTTCCCAGACTTTCCTACCGCTTTACGAAAAGTAAAGAGGTTCACCCGGTTGGTTTCATTGAGAGCGAAGTCGAGCAGATGATTAGAATGCGTTGTCAAAAAAATGGTTAACTCCTTTTTTCGCAACACTTTGTGCGTGGCAATGGTATCGATAAACAGGCGCTGAAAGCCTGGATGGAGGTGTGTTTCTGGTTCCTCAATGAAAAACCATGTACCTTTTTTTGCAATAAACAGTGGATACAGCAGCATGATAATTGCCTGTATTCCATCCCCTAAGTGGGGCAGAGCCCGCTCCTCTCCGTCGACATCAATTAGAATAGATGTGTCGCTTTGCTTTGGTACCACTTCTACCTTCTTGCCATTGAAGAACGTTTCAGACAGGAACAACTCAAATTCTAAGAACTCAGCCCGGTCTTCTCGACCTGAATTTTTTTTCGCCTGTACAGCATTATAGAGTGACATTCCTGTCGTAACCACAACTCCATCGGCTCCTTTATCAAGCTGGTAATCTGCCTGCGTTGTTGCCTGTAACATATCATGTTCACCCGGGATTTTTTTACCTTCATGGCTCACCAATGTGCGTGCGGTGCGTAATGTTGGGATATATACCCGCGGACGTGATTTAGCTTCGATTCCGCGAAACAGCATCAGGGTTTCCCAAATCGGTTTGGCGGCTTCTTCTATTGCTGAGATGTTAGCTGGCACTTCTTCTGAGATGCAGGTTCTCCAAGCTGAATCTTGAAATCGGCTGGAATTATGTCCTGCGAGGATATTTATTGACGCACCAGTTCCAGTGTATGATGCCCGCACATAATCATAAGTTGTAAAAGCAAGACCTTTAATTCTTTTGCTTTTAAATTCTGTATAAATTTTGGCAGCCCTTCTTAAGCTCAACAGGCAGCTGTTTAATTCCTCTACATGTTCGCTTATTTGCTTTCCTGTCAGATAATGGAGGAGCAGGCTATCCGATAAAGATTGCTCCCGTATTTCAATGGCAATACGTCGAATCTGACTCACTCTCTCTTCGAGTTTGACATGTAGTTTATTGGAGCTTGTGGTAACCAGATTGTCTTTTTTGATAGACAATAGGTCAAGCAAATCGTCATCTCTGTAAGCAATGGGCTGAGTAACAATTTCAAGGTCGAAAAAGCTGTCCATCGTCGCATGGTCAATTGTCCTGATAACAGCATTTGTCGCATCCACCAGCATCTCTACAGTTGAATCAATAGCAAAAATGCGTGTAGGGTTACGCCTCATAAGCTCACGCATGAGGCGACTTTTGCCGGAGTTGTTTTCTCCTAACAGAATATTAACGGGAGCTAAGTCACCAAAATAGCGAGGCAACAACTCAGTGGAACCGAGGGTATAATGACGCAAGTCATTTTGAAGAGCTTCGTCCTCAGAAAGTTCTAAGACAAGATAGCGAGCCATATGAAGAGAATGGTTAGGTGTCGCCAAGATACAGAGTAGTGGCTTAAAACAAAGAAAGTAACTCACTATTTTACTAAAAGTAGTGGGCTATTACTAAAAAATACTCCCTACCTTGCCCCCGCAATGGGCCGCTACAACCCCAACCGCGACGCCAACATCTTCGAGCGCATCCTCAGCGGGATGCTGGGTGTCCTCCTTGCCGTCCTGGCACTAAGCGGGGCGGTGCGAGGCATCCAGTGGCTCTGGCATCACTTCTTCAACTAAACATCATACACCTCTCTATGGAAGACATTTTTCATCAAAGAGACAAACTAGCTTCCATCAGCAACCAAATGCGCTACATCGATTTTGCGCGCCGCCATCAGTTGAAGCAGTTGGCAGAAGATGCCATTGTACTCATAAAGGCACTGCCGAATGAAATTCGCGGCAACAATGTGGCATGGGAAAAGAACCAAGCTGTTCAGGACATCGAGTATCGATTCAAGAAAACTTGGTTGTTCGATGATGTTCGAGGGGTCAGCAAGAGCAAAGGTGAAACCGAGACTAAGGAGGTAATTGGCCATCTAATGTCAGCAGTTGACTCTGTTGTTACTTCCATTCGGTAAAGCAAAGCCTGGCCATAAAGTCGGGCTTTTCACCTTACTTTCTCACCAATACCCAGACTCAATGTTTCTAACGTTACTACTACAAACGACGAAGTCGACCACAGTTGAAATAACTGACCTGACCAATGTTTACATAGCATTAGGAGGTACATTAGCGGCAGCTATAACAGCAGCAATTGCATCGTTTGTGGCCTCTTCAAGAGCAGCCAAAACAGCGGAAAAGGTCGCTGCTCTATCGTCAAAGACAACTCAGGAGGTAGCAGAACTTTCCCGCAAAACGACCCAGGAAGTAGCAACTTTATCAGCCACGGTTTCGCGGGAAGCATCAACTCTAGCGGCACGTACTGCTCAAGAGTTGAAGGACAAAGACTATAAACACGATTTTTACAAGCGCATTATAAGTAAGCGCTTAGGCGCTTGGGAAGAGTCGGAGAATCTTCTTGTCAGTATAAGCGAAACTATGATTGATGAGAAGGACAACCAGAAGTTTTATAGCTTTTGTATAAGTGGCGAAGAGCTAAATGCTTTGCTTGACAAAATGCGCTCGATGATGCTCAATCAAACCCAATGGATGGGCCAAGAGTACGGAATTGCGTATACACAATTTTTTAACTTTTTAGTTGAAATACTAAGGGAGTCGATGTATGTAGACAAAGAAAATAACAAGCTCTCTGCTGTCAACGACAAGCAACTTATTCTTCTTGGTAAGGCTAACTATGAGCAGCTTGGCACCGCAATTAATAGTTTACTATCTAAGCTAAGTAAACTAGTTGTCACAATGCATGATGTAGAACCGTTTCTAGAGGAGCTTGGAAAAGCATCTATTTTGACTTCGAAGTAAATTCGCAGTCTTTTTCTAAAGCCCGGCCCACCAGCCGGGCTTTTTCGTGCCTCTACACCTCAAAACCAAAGCAACACTTTAACTTTTTTTCCTGGAGCCCTTGTCCTTCATCCAACTTCTTCCCTACCTTCGTCCTGCGAAATAAACTCAGTGGGCGACTGCCACTCAAAACCTAGTCGGGGCTTTTCGAGTGGCATTTTCATGTCAAGGCGTTTTTCAACCACGGTAAAGGTTGGGCAGAGAGGGGAGTATCCGCGAGGACTCCAAAGTAAATCCACTGGGTTTGTTTCGCACCTCTATGTCCAGCCGATTCTGTGGTTTTTTTATTTTCTCACTTCATCAACCGCGAAACAAACCCGATGAAAACCACCTCTCAAACCGTAGCCCTCCAAGCCATTGACTTGGCGCTGCTGCAAAAACCGCTCGACGAGTTCTTCGTCCGCACGAGCCACCCCTCCAACACGGTCAAGTCCTTCAACAAGCTCCTGTTCGAGAGCCTGCGCCAGGGCCTCACCTTCCAGACCGACGAGCTGGAAAACCTGCACGCCCTGGCCGACCTGCTGCTGGCCTGCTCCCTGCTCCTCCCCGTCGCGGCCGAAGCATGAAGCGCCTCTTCATCCTCCGCCCCCGGCTCAGCCACGACGAGGCCAGCCTCATCGCCCGGCTCGCCCTGCACAGCACCATCCCCGCCCGCCAGCTCGAGGAGCTGCGCTACCTGCTGCGCCGCCACTCCCCCGCCCGCGTGCTGGGCGCCCTCCACCAGGCCAGCGCCGACTACGCCGCCGCCGGTGGCCCCGACCTGCCCCGCACCAACGCCGACCTGGATTCCTACCTCGGCCTTCTCAACGGCCTGCAGGCCCTCACCCGGGAGTACACCTACCTTCCCCTCGCCGCCTGAGTATGGAAGAGCAGCCCCTGCCCCCGCCCCTGGTCGAGCCCCTCTACGTCGACGACGTCACGATGGACCAGTTCTTCCAGCGCTACCACCTGCTGCCCCTGACGCCGGTCAGCAAGTTTGAGTACCAGCTCGTGATGATATGCGCCGCCCTGGAGCAGCGCATCCGAGAGCTTGACCCGAGTGCGTAGAATTTGAGCAAAAGCCCCGGTCCGACTGCCGGGGCTTTTTGCTTACTTTCGTGGCAAACTCTATCACATCACTCATTTTACATAGAAACAGATGAGAAAAAAATCTTTACTCCTTTTATTGTGGGCCTACTGCCTACCGCAGTTAGGCTTTAGTCAAGGCTTCGCCCCTACGGCCACGAACTGGGCGCTGCCAGCTGGCGGTCTGGTATCCGCCACTGGTGTCAACCAAAGCTTTACCGACCTGTATTTCGCGAGTAGTTCGGCGTATGGCACCGGCACCCAAGTCTGGAACACGCTCGACCTCAACGGCGATGCCCGCCCCGACCTGGTCGTGACGCGCGAGAAAGGCAGCAGTGGCGACGCCGTCGTGTTCGGCACCGGCACCAACCGCTACTGGAAAGTATTCCTGAATACGGGTGCCGGGTATGCTGCCACGGCCACGAACTGGGCGCTGCCGGCGGGCGGCATCGTTTCCACCAACGGCATCAATCAGAGCTTTCCCGACCTGTCGTTGGCGAACAGCTCGGCGTATGGCACCGGCACCCAAGTCTGGAACACGCTCGACCTCAACGGCGACGCCAAGCCCGACCTGGTCGTGCTGCGCGAGAAAGACAGCAATGGCAACTCCCTCGTGTTCGGCACCGGCACCAACCGCTACTGGAAAGTATTCCTGAATACGGGTGCCGGCTTTGCCTCAACGGCCACGAACTGGGCGCTGCCGGTCGGCGGCATCGTTTCCACCAACGGCATCAATCAGAGCTTTCCCGACCTGTCGTTGGCGAACAGCTCGGCGTATGGCACCGGCACCCAAGTCTGGAACACGCTCGACCTCAACGGCGACGCCAAGCCCGACCTGGTCGTGCTGCGCGAGAAAGACAGCAATGG
>NZ_JAUQSY010000002.1 GCF_030580865.1 Hymenobacter aranciens
TGGGTGTTGGGTGTTGGGTGTTGGGTGTTGGGTGTTGGGTGTTGGGTGTTGGGTGTTGGGTGTTGGGTGTTGGGTAACCGTTATCCGAATACCTAAAACCCAACACCAACTACCCACTACCTTACTTTGCAGTCGTGACCCGCTACCGCCCCTTTTTCCTGCTTCTCTTATTGGTGGCCGCCGTAGTCCTCGGCCTGGGCAGCTACTTCGAAACCAGCGACGACGAGCATTTTGCCCTGCTTTTCAGCGGGGCCACGGCGGCCGCGCCGCAAGCCGTGCTGGCGCAGTATTTCCACGGCCTCGGGCACGGGCTGGCAGCCGCCTACACCCTGGCCCCGCTAGTGCCGTGGTATGGCTTGCTGACCGGGCTGCTGCTGCTGGGGGCCACGCTGCT
This sequence comes from Hymenobacter aranciens, assembly GCF_030580865.1. Lineage (GTDB taxonomy): Bacteria > Bacteroidota > Bacteroidia > Cytophagales > Hymenobacteraceae > Hymenobacter > Hymenobacter aranciens. Next base: position 395 of record NZ_JAUQSY010000002.1, read on the forward strand.
GTATTTCCGGGTGCTGCACCAGCTGCTGCGGCCCCACTTGCGGCCGGGGTGGCTGCTGGGAGCGCTGGGGGTGTTTTTCCTGTTGGGCTGGCTGGAGCACTGGCAGTGGTTCAGTCACGTGCGGGTGGCGGCTTTGCTGAGTCTGAGCGGCCTACTGGTGCTGGCGGCGCCGGGCGGGCGGGGGCGCTGGCTGCCGGGGCTGGCGGCCGTGCTGCTGGGCTGCCTCATCCGGCCCAGTGCGGCGGGGCTGGGGCTGCTGGCGACGCTGCCCGCCGCCGCGTGGCTGGCGGCGCGGGCCGGAGCGGGCTGGCGGGCCGCCCAGCCTCTCGGCGCGGCGCTGGGGGTGTGGCTGGTGGTGCAGGCGGCGCTTAGCCTCACGGCCACGCCCGAGGCGGCCGAATTTCGGGCGTTGGATTCTCGCTTGGCGCTGGCCCTCGACTACCAGCTGACCCGTCCGCAGCCCCGCACCGCCGCCGACTCCTTGACCGTGGCGGCTGTGGACCACTGGCTGTTCGGCGCTGATACGCTGGTGAACCCTGCCGCCCTTGACCGTCTCTACCGCTTCGACGCCCGGCATTTCCTCACGCACACCCTGCCTGCCAAGCTGCAATTGCGGCTGACATTACTGGCCCGCGACTACTTCCCGCTGCTGCTGGCGCTGGCCGTGGCGGCTGGGTTTTCCCTGCGCTTGCCTCCGAAGCAAGGCCGCTGGTACTGGCTCACGCAGCTGTATTTCGGCGCGGCGCTGCTGCTGCTGGCCGGGGTGCTCAAGCTGCCGCCCCGCCTGGCCCTGCCGCTGCTCGATGGCTGGCTGCTGGCCTCGCTGGCGGCGCTGCTGGAGGGTAGAGTATTCACCACCTGGCCGCGCGGCTGGCGTATAGGGCTGAGTGGGGGAGGAGTGCTGGTGGTGGGGTTATATCTGGCTAAAATCGGACACCGCACCCAGGTGCTGCGAGCCGAGCAAGAACACCATGCCAGCCGGCTGGAGGCGGCGCGGTATCACCGCTGGTACGATGCCAGCTTTACCGCCAACTACTTCGACCACCCGCTGCCCCTGCCGCCGCTGGTGCTGGGCGGGGCCGACGACCTGTTCAAAAGCCTCTCGCCCTTCCGGCGCTACAGCCTGGGGCCGCGCCCGGTGCTACTGCTCACCGGCTGGCCGGCGCACGAGGCGGGGCCGCGCCGGCTGCTGCGGCAGCTGAGCGAGTTGCCCGCCCAGCTGCCGGGCCTGCGCCGGCTGGCCCAGGGGCCCTTTGGCGCCACGCCGCGCTGGCTGCTCTCGGCGGAGGTGGCGCCGGTGCTGGCCCGGCAGCTGGGCGGGGCGCCGGCCTTCCGGCCCTGGCAGGTGGTATCCGAAATGGGCCGCTCCTTCGATGGCGGCCCGGTTTGGTATAGCGTGAACCCGCAGCCGGAGCATTAAAGCGGAGTAGCGCTTCACCATGCCTTAATCTTATACCACGCGGATGCAGTTTATGGCGGACCTTTGCGGCCAGGAGCGCCTATATCCACCCCTTGCAGCGCGCCGCCCCCTGCTTATGCTACCCACCTCCACCATGACCTCGCGCAGCGAAGTGCTGCAGCACCTCGAAGGCTACCTGACTGCTAACATGGGTACCTTCCTCAAAAGCGTCGAAGACTCCTGGCAGCCCGCCGACTACCTCCCCGATTCGCGCCTCGACAGCTTCTTTGACGAAGTGAAGCTGCTGCGCGAAAAAGCCCAGAACCTGAGCTACGACCTCGTGGCCGTGCTCATCGGCGACACCATCACCGAAGAAGCCCTGCCCAACTACGAGGCCTGGTTTCACCAGCTCGACGACCTCAACCGCGACCCCAACAACGGCTGGGCCCAGTGGATTCGGGGCTGGACGGCCGAGGAAAACCGCCACGGCGACCTGCTCAACCGCTACCTCTACCTGAGCGGCCGCGTGAACATGCGCGAGTTCGAAGTCTCGACCCAATATCTCATCAACGACGGCTTCGACCTGGGCACGGCCCACGACCCCTACCGCGCCTTTGTGTACACGAGCTACCAGGAAACGGCTACCAACATCTCGCACCGCCGCGTGGGCCAGCTGGCCCGCAAGGCTGGCGACGACCAGCTCTCCAAAATCTGCGGCATGATTGCGGGCGACGAAACCCGCCACGCCCGCGTGTACAAGGGCTTCGTGGAGAAAATATTCGAAGTGGATGCCTCGGAAATGATGCTGGCCTTTGAGGACATGATGCGCAAGAAAATCGTGATGCCGGCCCACTACATGCGCGAGCTGGGCATCGAGATGGGCAAAACCTTCGGCCACTTCACCGACGCGGCCCAGCGCCTGGGCGTGTACACCAGCGCCGACTACACCGACATCCTCGACACACTCATCAAGGACTGGAAAATTGAGCACATCGGCGGCCTCACCGGGCCGGCCGAGAAGGCCCGCGAGTACATCATGGCCCTGCCCAACCGCCTGCGCCGCGTGGCCGACCGCATGCCGGTGCCCAAGCTGGAATATAAGTTCAAGTGGATTTCGTAGGCCCCGATAATGCGAAGCGCCCGCTGCGGCCTTGGTTAAAAGGCCGGTTCGAAAGTCGCGTTTAGTGCCTACCTCTGGGGACCGCGCCGGGTGCTGTTGTCGCATGAAAATGCGACAACAGCACCCGGCGCGGTCCCCGACCTTTGCTGAACTGAACTGCCTGCGGCCTGGTTAGTCCGCTCATCTCCCTTTCCCTATGGCAAACTTAGACCGTTCCCTCCTTGCCCCGCTGGCAGCCTTGTTGCTGCTCGTCAGCGCCCCGCACCTCGCCCAGGCCCAGACCGGGAGCGTGGGCATCGGCACGCCCACCCCTGCGGCCTCGGCGGCGCTGGAAGTGCGCAGCACCAGCAAGGGACTGCTGCTGCCGCGCCTCACCACGGCCCAGCGCGATGTCCTCACGGCCAGCACCACGGCTCCGCCCGTGCCGGGCCTGCTCATCTACCTCACCGACGGCACCCCCGGCCTGTATGCCTACGACGGCACCACCTGGGTGCGCCTGGGGGCCGACAACCTGGGCAACCACTCCGCCACCCAAACCCTCAACCTGAATGAGCAGCGCCTGCTGGGTACCCTGGGCAGCTCCCTGGGCGACTCCACCGCCCAGGTGGAGCTGAACGCCAGCGTGGGCACGCAGAGCACCGCCCTCATTACGCGCAGCAACTTCGGGGCCCGCTACACGCGGGCGATGCTCTCGGGCTACGGCAGTCTGCCCGACGGCAGCACCACGGCCAACGACTTCGGCATCTGGGCCACGGCCTACCGCGGCAGCGGCTGGGCGGGCTTTTTCTCGGCGGGCAGCACCCGGCAGATACGCTTTGTGGGCATCTGCCAGAACCCGGGCTACAACAACACCGGCTCGGCCATCCGCATCGTGGATGGCACCCAGGGGGCGGGCAAGGTGCTGACGTCGGATGGTGTGGGCTACGGCACCTGGCAGACTCCCGCGCCCACGGCGGCCGGCGGCAACTTCAACCTGGGCCCGTATTACCTGGTGGGCAACGGCGGCAGCACGGGCCTGGCCATTACCAACGCGGGCCGGCTGGGCATCAATACCACCGCGCCCTTCTCGCAGCTGGCCAATACCTCGACCAATATCATCGGCAGCGAAGGCACCGGCGGCAACGCCGGCTCCCTGGCCTGGGCCGCCAGTCAGGCGGGCTACGTCGGCATGTTTTACAACGCCAGTACCGTGGGCAACGCGACCGGCCTGGCCGTGAAGATAGCTGCCACGGGCACCGCCGCCGCCCTCGACGTGAGCCAGGGCACCACCCAGAACGCGGCAGGCACCCCGCTGCTGCGGGTGCAGGGCAACGGCAACGTGGGCATCGGCACCACCGCCCCGGCCGCCCGCCTCACCGTGCAGCCCGAAGCCGATACCGAGGTGGGCCTGCGCGTGACCAATGGCGTGGCCGACGGCACCGCCACCAGCGGCAACATCGTGCTGCAAACCCTGACCGGCGGCAACAGCGGCTACTCCTTCCTGGGCTTCAATGGCTATAATGCGCCGGCCGAAACCCGCTACAACACCGACAAAAACCGCTGGCGCCTCGGCACCGACCAGCGCGGCACCACCGATGCCTTCTTCCTCGACACCTGGAACGGCACCGCCGGCACCAGCGTGCTGACCGCCACTACCGTCGGCAACGTGGGCATCGGCATGGTCCCCAACGCCGCCTATAAGCTGGACGTGGCCGGCACCCTCCGCGTGAACGGCACGGTGTACACCTCCGACCGGCGCTTCAAGCAAAACATCCGGCCCCTGACCAGCGCCCTCTCGGCGGTGCTGGCCCTGCGCGGGGTGCGCTACGAGTGGAACGCGCTGGGCGTGCGCCACGGCGGCACGGCCGGCGCCGGGCAGGTGGGCCTGCTGGCCCAGGAGGTGGAGAAAATCTACCCCGAGCTGGTGAGCACCGATGCCGAGGGCTACAAAGCCGTGAACTACGCCCAGCTCACGCCCGTCCTCATCGAGGCCCTCAAGGAGCAGCAGCAGCAGATAGAGGCGCTGAAGGCCCGCGCCGCTACGGCCGAAGCCCGCGCCACGGCCACCACCGAGGCCTTCGAGGCCCGGCTGCGGCAGCTGGAGGCGGCCGGCAGCGGGCAGGCCCGGAAGTAACTTCGCAAGCGCGGCGGGCCGCGTTGCCCTATCCTGCGTCGCCCCCTAATGCTTCTCCCCGTATGGCTTCCGACCAACTCTTCATCGATTTCATCCTCGACCAGCTGACCCCCGCCGGGCCGGTGCATGCCAAAAAGATGTTCGGCGAATACGGCCTGTACTGGGACGACAAGATTTTTGCTTTGGTCTGCGACAACCGGCTGTATGTGAAACCCACCGCCGCCGGCCGCGCCTACCTGCAGGACGCCCTCACCGAAGGAGCGCCCTTTCCGGGGGCCAAGCCCTATTTCCTCATCGAAGAGGAACTCGACGACCACCGCTGGCTGCAGCAGCTGGTGCGCCTCACCGTGGCCGAGCTGCCCGCGCCCAAACCCAAGAAGCCGAAGAGGAAATAAACCGGGCGGCACTCCGGCAAGCGTGGCGAGTATATTTGACGACTTAACCCGCAATTATGCTACAACTCAACTCGACCCTGACGGCCTGCGGGCTGACTGTTTTGCTGGCGGCGGGTACTGCCGCCCAGGCCCAGGGCCCCACCGTGACGGCCACTGGCCTGATGCCGGCCCGCAATGCCGTGGCCGCGCCCCGCGCCACGAACGTTGTGATTCCCTTCTCGCAGGCCATCAACCCGGCCACGGCCGACAGCATCCGGGTGTTTTCGGCCCAATACCGGGGGCGGCGCACGGTGGCGGCCAGCACCAGCGGCAGCGCGGTCACGCTCGTGCCCACGGCCCCGGCGGGGCAGGCGGCGGCCTTCCGGCCCGGCGAGACGGTGCAGGTGACGGTGCCGGGCACGGTGCAGAACATGCAGGGCCGGGGCGGCGCGCCCTACGTGTATCAGTTTACGGCGGCGGCTACGGGGGGCACGGGCGGGTTTGCGCCGGGTAGCGACGTGGCGATGGGCAATGGAGGGGGCTACTGGCCCGAAATCAAAGTTGGTGACTTGGATGGTGATGGCGACCTCGACTTTGCAATGGCTTATGGCGGATATAGTTTTTCCCTTAACAACAAGGTGAAGGTGGGCCTGAACAATGGCAATGGCATGTTTACGTTAGCGCCTGATGTAACTACTGGTGATGGGGCTGAAGCACTGACACTGGCCGATGTGGACGGCGACGGCGACTTGGATATCCTCACGGGTACTACTCTGGGCGGCTCTTCAAACCCGAACGGGGTGATTGCGCTGGTGCGCAATACCGGTAGCGCCAGCTTTGCGGCCCCGGTCATTATCGGCACCGGCTACGTGCGCAGCATTGCCGTGGGCGATGTGGACGGCGACGGTGACCTAGATGTGGTGGCGGGCCGGGTATTTCTAAATGATGGGCGGGGCAATTTCGCCCTCGGGGCAGCGGCCAGCGGCATGGCGCTGGGTGATGTTGATAACGATGGCGACCTCGACCTCGTGGGCGTGACCAATAGCACTGGCACGGTGCAGCTGAACGACGGGCATGGGAACTTCACGGTAGGTGCGGCCTTCACCGTGGCTGGCGACAAAGGCTTAACCCTAGGCGACCTGGATGGTGACGGCGACCTGGATTTGCTAACCGTTAATTTTGGTGGCGGCACTACCGCGCTGCTAAGCATCCGGCTAAACGATGGCACCGGCAGCTTCGGCGGAACCACTAATCTGCCAGATGGAACTTCGGCGTGGTGCTTGGCCCTGGGCGACGTAGATGGCGATGGCGACCTCGACATTCTGACCCCCGACACCGGTAACCCGATGCGTACCCACGTGCGCTTCAACGATGGAACAGGCGACTTTAGCCGCCGGTACACCTTCAATAACGGAGGCACACTGTTCGCCGGTATCCAAACCGTAAATATGGCCCTGGGCGACCTAGACAGTGACGGCGACCTCGACCTGTTACTGGTTGATTACACGGCTGACTATGTGGGCGTACGCCTCAACGGTGCCGTGCTGGCCACGGCCGCCCCACAGCCCCTGCCTGCCGGCGCGCTCTGGCCCAACCCCGCCAGCGCCACCCAGCCGGTGCAGGTGTCGCTGACTGTGCCCGGTGATGTGCGCGCCGTGCAAGCCACCGTGCTCAACAGCCTGGGCCAGCAGGTAGCCCGCGCCACGCTGCCGGTGCAGGCCGGGCAGGCCACGGGTGCGCTGCCCACGGCCGGGCTGCCCGCCGGGGTGTACGTGGTGCAGCTGCAGGCCGGGGCGCAGCGCTTCAGCCAGCGGCTGGTGCTGCTGTAAGGTGTTCGGCTGTCGTCCGGGGGGAGCCTCCAACAGCGGTCGAAACTCCTCCGGCCGGGGCTGGGCTGCCTCCAACAGCTGTCGAAAGCCATCCGGTAGGGGCCGGGGTGCCTCCGAAAGCTGTTGAAAGCAGTCCGGCCGGGACCTGAGAGCTAAAAAAAGCTGTTGAAAGCCTTCCGGCTTCGGCCGGGGTGCCTCCAACAGCTTTTGAAAGCAGTCCGGACGCGACCGGACCGATAAAAACAATAGTTCTACCCGCTACTGTCCAACTCCGTCGGCCGGGTGGGTTTTGGGCAGGTTAGGGAGGTTGCCATCGGCGGGGGTGCCGGTGCTTTGCGGGAAGGCAAAGTAGGCATAGGCCAGCTCGGGCGTGGCGTAGTGGCGGTGCAGCAGGCCCGCGTAGGCACGGTAGAGTGCCCCGCACACCACTTCTTCCTCGGCATCGACGGCGGCGGCGCCGCTGCGCACTTCCGAGGAGTGGGTGGTGCGGCCGGTGAGGGCATTTTCCAGCGTTTTATACTGCGCGGCGGCCACCTCGGGCGTGATGCCGGTTTTGCCGCCGTAGGTCTGGCTGATTTTGTCGAGGTAATACTTGGCCCGGCCCAGAATATTTTTCTGGTTGGCCTGGTATAAGGCCGCCATGCCGCCGGGGAAAATGTCAATCCGCTCGGCCTGCTGGCGGTCGGGGAAAGCCGGGAATACCTTCTGCACATTGGTAAGCTGCGCCCACTGCAGGAAGCTGCGCACGGCCTGCTGCAGCGTGGCGGCGGCAGCCACTTTGCCCCCCTGCCCGCGCTGGGTGTGGGCGGCCCGCAGCCTGGCCACGGTTTCGGCCAGCGCCTTCACGTCTTCGGCATCGGCCTCGGGGTCGTTCTGCAGGTTGGCCAGCGCGGCTTCGGCAAAGGCCAGAAACGCGTCGTCGCTGAGCGAGGCGCACAGCGGCACGAAGAAATTGACGAAGTAAGTTTTGTTGGTCATGGTGGGGTAGGTGGGGTTTTGATATGGTGGGAGTTAGGGTGGCAAGTAAGGAAAAAATTCTGGAATAGTTGTCGCCCAGTCGCTCAACCTCACCCCCCCCGCCCCCGAAGAATTGCGCCTCCAGCAATTCTTCGGGGGCCGGGGGGGGAGGTTACCCCCGCGCCGCCTCCCAGCCCAGCAGCGCCGCCTTGCGCCCGGCCCCCCAGCGGTACTGCCCCAGCGCGCCGCCCTGCCGAATCACGCGGTGGCAGGGGATGAGGTAGCCCACCGGGTTGGCCCCGATGGCCGTGCCCACGGCCCGGCTGGCCGCCGGGTGCCCGGCTGCCGTCGCCAGCTGCCCGTAGCTGCGCCGCTGCCCCTCCGGAATGCGCAGCAGCGACTCCCACACCTTAAGCTGAAACGGCGTGCCGCGCAGGTGCAGGTGCAGCCGTTCGGCGGGGCCGAAGTCGCGGGCGAAGAAGCGGGCCACCTGGGCGTGGTGGGCGTCGGCGTGCTCCGTAAGCGTCGCGTGGGGCCACTCCCGGCGCAGGGCGGCGAGGGCTTCGGCAGGGTCGTCGTCGAAGAAGTGCAGGTGGCAGATGCCGGTGGGGGTAGCGGCCACCAGGTAGGGGCCGAAGGGGCTATCGGCAAAGCTGAAGTGGAGGCGCAGCGCGGCCCCGCCCTGGCGGTAGTCGCCGGGCGTCATGGCTTCCAGCTGCACGAATAAATCGTGCAGCCGGCCGGAGCCGGAGAGGCCGGCGGCGTGCGTCGCAGCCTCCACGGTATGTGCTTGGCGCAGCAGCTGCTTGGCGTGCTCCAGGCTCAGAAACTGCAGGAATTTCTTGGGGCTCACGCCCGCCCACTCCTGAAACTTGCGCTGGAAGTGAAAAGGGCTCCAGTGCGCCTGCCGGGCCAGCGTTTCCAAGTCGGGCTGGGCTTGGAAGTGCGCCTGGGCGTAAGTGATGGCGGCGGCGATGCGCTGATAGTCGGTCATGGCAGGGCGGGGAAGAATACGACCGCAAAACTACCGGTCTGCCTCACCCGCCGCCACCCGAAACTTGCGGAGTTACGCTTCCACCCGCACGCCCTTCCAGAACGCCACCCGGCCCTCGATGTGCTTGGCGGCCTCCTTGGTTTCGGGGTAGTACCAGGCGGCATCCTTGTTCAGCTCGCCATTCACGCGCAGCGAGTAGTAGCTGGCGCGGCCCTTCCAGGGGCAGGTGGTGTGGGCAATGCTGTCTTCGAACAGCTCTTTCTTAAGCGAGTCGGCGGGAAAGTAGTGGTTGTTTTCGACCACGATGGTGTCGTCGCTCTCGGCCACGACGGTGTTGTTCCAGATGGCTTTCATGGGGGTGGGAATAGCAGGGTAAGCAGGGAAGAATGAACCGAATGAACATTGCTGCCGCCCGGGTTGTTTTCAGAGCCTATCCCCAATACTATGGCAGTAGGCTTCCGCTTCCGCGATTACGTACCCGACGAGCATCCCGACCAGGGCTTCGAGTCGCTTTTTAATATTTTCATGCAGCTCGTCACCATCACCTCCGGCGATGTGGGCGAAGCGCTGTCGTGGCTCAATGAGCTCGACAAGCAGTACGGCCTCACCAACGACGAGTACGGCATGGGCAATTTCATCGACGACCTCAAGAAAAAAGGCTACATCGATGAAAACGAGCAGCAGCGCGGCGAGCTGAAAATCACCCCCAAGACGGAGCAGAAAATCCGCAAGTCGGCGCTGGAGGAAATCTTCGGCAAGCTCAAGAAAAGCAGCACCGGCAACCACCGCACCCCCCACACCGGCCAGGGCGACGAGCAAAGCACCGACCTGCGCGAGTTCCGCTTCGGCGACTCGCTGGAGCAGATTCAGATGTCCGAGTCCATCCGCAACGCCCAGCTTAACCACGGCATGGAGGGCGACGACTTCATGCTGACCGAGGGCGACCTCGAAGTGCGCGAAAACGAGCACAAGAGCCAGACCAGCACCGTGCTGATGATTGACATCTCGCACTCGATGATTCTCTACGGCGAGGACCGCATCACGCCGGCCAAAAAGGTCGCCATGGCCCTGGCCGAGCTCGTGAAGCAGAAGTACCCCAAGGACTCGCTCGACGTCATCGTGTTCGGCAACGACGCCTGGCAAATCGAAGTCAAGGACTTGCCCTACCTGCAGGTGGGCCCCTACCACACCAACACCGTGGCCGGCCTGGAGCTGGCCATGGACCTGCTGCGCAAGCGCAAAACGCCCAACAAGCAGATTTTCATGATTACCGACGGCAAGCCTACCTGCCTCAAGGAAGCCGGCGGCTACTACAAAAACTCCTTCGGCCTCGACCGCAAAGTGGTGAACCGCACCCTGAACCTGGCCGCCGCCGCCCGCCGCGTCAAAATCCCCATCACCACCTTCATGATTACCTCCGACCCGTACCTGCAGAAGTTCGTGGAGGAATTCACGGAGGTAAATCAGGGCAAGGCCTACTACTCGGGTCTGAAAGGGCTGGGGCAGCTGGTGTTTGAGGACTATAAGAAGAACCGCCGCAAGTCGCTGTAAGAACTGATGCGCAAGCTCTTTGGCCGTACTGGCGCAATTATTATCTCAGTGCTGCTAGTTGTAGTAGTCGCTTACATGCTCATTATGTGCGCGCTTCTGTTTTGGGGCATCCCAACGGAGTGGGGTGGAGCCACTCAATGAGTTTCGGTAGCTCTACCTAATCAAAATAATCGAAAACTACTGCGTCACAGCGCCATCCTCCGGGGTGGCGTTTTTGATTTTCGGCACCGTTTGCAGGTAGGCCCAGAGGCCGTTAACCTCCTCATCGGTTAGCGTGGAGTACTTGGGCATGGGGTAGGCCAGCGGGCCGTGGGGCGACATACCGAAGCGGATGGCTTGGGCAAACTGCGCGGGCGTCCAGTCGCCGAGGCCGGTGTTTTCGTCCATTGTCAGGTTGCGGGTTACCACGGCTTTCTGCTCGCGGTTCAGCATGGGGTTGCCGCCGCCGAGGTAGCCGGTTGATTTTTCGGGCTCCAGGGCGTTGTTGCTGGCGAAGTCTTTGGAGTGGCACTCGTAGCACTTGTAGCGGCCCACCACCAAGTAGCGGCCGTAGGCTACGGCATCGGTGGGGGCGGGGGCCAGCACCGGCTGCGTGGGCATCGGCGTGGGCTTCATCACGGTGTTGGTGAGAGCTTTCAGCAGGAAGGATGGTTCCTGCGCATGGCTGGCTACGGGCGTAGCGCGCAGCAGCGGATTATCCGAGCGCAGGAAGGCAATGATGCTTTCCATATCCTCGTCCGACATGTGCACGAAGCTGGGCATGACCAGCCGGTAGCGGCCGTCGGGCCCGAGGCCGGTGCGCAGCAGGGCGGCCAGCTGCCCGTCGGTCCAGCCGCCGATGCCGTGGGTTTTGTCCTGGGTGATGTTGGCCGAGTAGATGCGGCCGAAATCGGGCGTCAGGTCGGGGATGAGCTGGCCGGAGAGGGTGTTGGTCTGCGGATTGCGGTGGCAGTCGGCGCAGGAGCTCATCACCAGCTTTTCGCCCAGGGCCAGGCGCTCGGGGGTGGCCTGCACGGCCAGGCTGGCGGAGGCGGCCGGTGGGGCGTAGCTCGGCACGCCGCGCACGGCAATGAAAGTGGCGAAGCCGGCCCCGGCCCAGCAGCACCAGGCCCAGCACGAGGCCGAGAATGCGGAGGATTTTCTTCATGGTTTTTGACAGAAAAAGAAGGTGATAAAAAGCCGGCTGGCTTTTCGGAAAGCAAGAAAGCGAATAAGTATGCAATTATCAAATAACAGCTGGCTGCATTCTGGCTTCACCGGATAGCCGGGCTCCGTCGTGACGCCGTTGCGGCCCGGTCCGTTGCCAGCGGGGGGGGGGCGTTGGGTGTGGTAGTACGAATTCCGCGCAGCGGTTCGTACTACCACTCTGACGGTGTTAAGACCACGCCAATCTGCACCAAACGACGCAGTGGTAGCACGAACCGCTGCGCGGAATTCGTACTACCACACCCTACGACCCCGCCGCCCTGAACCTCAGCCCCCCGTTCGCGGTTAAGGTAGCTGGGAAACCGATTTCCCGCCCACTCCGATTCATGCAGCCTACTATCAATACCCTCGGCCAGCTCAAGGCGGCCGGTTACGTGTCCCGCACCGTCAAGCAAGAGCTGCGGGAAAACCTCATCAAGAAGCTCAAAAACAAGGAAGAAGTATTCCCCGGCATCTTCGGCTACGAGGAAACCGTGATTCCGGAATTGCAGCGCGCCATCCTGGCCGGGCACCACATCAATTTGCTGGGCTTGCGCGGGCAGGCCAAGACGCGCATTGCGCGCCTGCTCATCAATTTGCTCGATGAGTACGTGCCCGTGGTGGCCGGCTCCGAGCTCAACGACGACCCGCTGCAGCCGCTGTCCATCTTCGCCAAAAACCTCATCGAAGAAAAGGGCGACGACACCCCCATCACCTGGCTGGCCCGCGCCGACCGCTACACCGAGAAGCTGGCGACGCCCGACGTGAGCGTGGCCGACCTCATCGGCGACGCCGACCCCATCAAAGCGGCCACGCTTAAGTTGCCTTATAGCGACGAGCGGGTCATCCACTTCGGGCTGATTCCGCGGGCGCACCGGGGCATTTTCGTGATTAACGAGCTGCCCGACTTGCAGGCGCGCATTCAGGTGTCGCTGTTCAACATCCTGCAGGAGGGCGACATCCAGATTCGCGGTTTCAAGGTGCGGCTGCCACTCGATATTCAGTTCGTCTTCACCGCCAACCCGGAGGACTACACCAACCGGGGCTCCATCGTGACGCCGCTCAAGGACCGGATTGACGCGCAGATTATCACGCACTACCCCAAGTCCATCGAAATCGGCAAGCGCATCACCAAGCAGGAGGCCCGCATCAAGGACGAGCAGCGCGGGCTGGTGACGAGCAACGAAGTCATCCACGACCTCGTGGAGCAGGTGGCCGTGGAGGCCCGCGGCTCCGAGTTTGTCGATGCCAAGTCGGGCGTGTCGGCCCGCCTCACCATCTCGGCCTACGAGCAGGTGATTGCCGGGGCCGAGCGCCGGGCGCTGGTCAACGGCGAAAGCAATACTTACGTGCGCATCGGCGACTTCATCACCGCCGTGCCGGCCGTGACGGGCAAGGTGGAGCTGGTGTACGAGGGCGAGCAGGAGGGCGCCGGCATCGTGGCCGAGAAGCTGATGGGCAAGGCCATCCGCACGCTGTTTCTGAATTATTTCCCCGACCCCGAGAAGTCCAAGAAGCTCAAAAACCGCCCCTCGCCCTACAAAACCGTGCAGGGCTGGTTCAGCAACGGCCACACCATCGACCTGCTGCACGACGCCAGCACCACCGACTACCGCGCCACCCTCGACGGCGTGCCCGGCCTGCGCAACATCACCACCGAGCTGCACCCCAACGAGACGCCCGAGCACACCTACTTCCTGATGGAATTCCTGCTCCACGGCCTGGCCGAGTACAGCCTGATTTCGCGCAACCGCCTCAGCGGCGGCGCGCAGTTCAAGGATTTGCTGGCCTCGATGTTCACCATGCCCTCGTTTGGGGAAGGGGAGGACGAGGACGAAGACGAGGACGAGAAGCCGCGCCGCCGGCGGTAATCACGCGCACTACGAAACCAGTGCGGACTAGCCGCAAAGCGGCGTCACGTTGGTAGTTGTAGTTGTCAGTTACGTAATCAGAGCCGCAAAGCGGCGGCACTTATCCCTGCGAACAGTGCCGCCTCTTTGCGGCTCTGTTCATTACACATCGTTCGAACTACCAACGTGCCGCCGCTTTGCGGCTAGTCTTGCTTATGAAAACCGCCAAACAACAAATGCTGGCCGGCGACATGTACCAGGCCAACGACCCACAACTCGTAGCCGAGCGGCTGGCCGCCAAAGAGCTGGTATTCGAGCTCAACGCCCTGCACCCCCGCGCCACCGACCAGAAAGAAACCCTGCTGCGGCAACTGCTGGGCGCTACGGGTAGCCGCTTCCACATCGAAACGCCCTTTCGCTGCGACTACGGCTACAACATTCGGGTGGGCGAGAACTTCTACGCCAACTACAACTGCACCATCCTCGACTGCGCGCCGGTGACCATCGGCGACAATGTGCTGCTGGCGCCCAACGTGAGTTTGTTCACGGCGGGGCACGCGCTACACCCGGTGCCGCGGGCCCAGGAATGGGAGTTTGCCCGGCCCATCACCATCGGCAACAACGTGTGGCTGGGCGGCAACGTGGTCGTGACGCCCGGCGTGCGCATCGGCGACAACTCCATTATCGGTGCGGGCAGCGTGGTGACGCGCGACGTGCCGGCCAACGTGGTGGCGGTGGGCAACCCCTGCCGGGTACTGCGCGAGATTACGGCGGCGGACAGGGAGCGGGGCTTTACCGTGTAGCCGAAAAACGGAATTGGAAGTTTCCCGGCTCCGGGCGGGCCGGGGGGCAAGGGCTGCCGGCCGGCGCGGAAGGTGCTGCCGGGCGCGCAGTTGCGCCGGGGCAAGCGCTGGCGTGAGAAGCTCAACCAGGCAATTGCATCTTCGCCGGAAACAGAACCGATTACGTAACGGACGGAAAGGCGGCGCGTACACCCGGCTTCTACATCCATTTCTTCTTTTCCATGTTTCCTGTTTCCTTTTTCCGCCGCAGCCTGACCCTGGGTGGCCGGCTGCTGCTACCCGCCGCCCTGCTGCTGAGCCTCGCCAGCTGCGACAACGACGACGACGAGAACGTCAGCCCCAACGATGCGCTTATCACTACCAGCACGGCCAAGCCTGCCTTCGCGCCCGATATCGACGACCAGATGTGGGCCGTCGTCGACCAGTTTATCAAGTTCGGCACGCCGCCGCTGCCTACCCTCACGCCCCGGCAGGCCCGCATGGCCCCGAGCGTGACCGACGCCGTGGAAACCCTGCTGGCCAACAACGACCAGTCGGCCGAGGACTTCAACCTGACCATCACGCAGCAGGTGATTCCCGGCAGCTACACGCCGCAGTCGGCCCCCGATGGCCTGCTGGTGCGCATCTACAAGCCGGCGGGGGCCACGGGCACGCTGCCGGCCATCGTGTATTACCACGGCGGCGGCTGGGTAATTGGCTCGCTCGACGTGTATGAGCCCTCCTGCAAAGCCCTGGCTCAGAATACCGGCGCCGTGGTGGTGAGCCTCGACTACCGCCTGGCACCCGAAGCCAAGTTTCCGGCCGCCCACGAAGATGCCTTTGCCGCCTACAAGTGGATGCGCAAGCAGGCCGCTACCCTCGGCATCGACTCGAATAAGATTGCCGTGGCCGGCGAAAGCGCCGGCGGCAACATGGCCGTGGGCGTGTGCCTGCTGGCCAAGGAGCGCAACGTGGCCCAGCCCCGGCACATCCTGGCCGTGTACCCGGTATCGAACAACGACCTGACCACCGCCAGCTACCAGCAATACGCCAATGCCGTGCCCCTGAACAAGGCCAACGTGGAATACTTCACCGGCCTCTACTTCAACTCGCCGGCCGACGGCGACAACCGCCTCATCTCCCTCACCGACGTGGCCAACCTGCAGGGCCTGCCCGCTACCACCATCATCGGCGCCCAGATTGACCTCCTCCAGACTGAGGGCGCGCAGCTGCGCGACAAGCTCACCGCCGCCGGCGTGACGGTGAATTACCAGCTCTACCAGGGCACGACGCACGAGTTCTTCGGCACCTACGACGTGGTGCCTAAGGCCGCCGAAGCCCAAACCTACGCGGCCGACCGGCTGAAGGCGGCGTTTCAATAGTAGCCTCGCACCCAGCGGGCGCAGGCATCGTGGCCGGGAAGCTCAAAAACCGCCCCCTCGCCCGACGCCAGCACCACCGACTACCGCGCCACCCTCGACGGCGTGCCAGCGAGCTGCACCCCAACGAAACGCCCGGGCACACCTGCTTCCTGGCCACGCTAAGCAGAGCGCCTCTCTATCAAAAAGGCCCCGCGCAACACCTGTTGCGCGGGGCCTTTCTGGTACGTTTAAAGCCTGTCTTAGCTGGCCGGTGCGGCGGCCTCGGGGGCCGTTGCGGGGGCTGTTGATTGGCTGGTGACCGCCAGAATGAGGTCCACCGTTTCCTGGGGCTGGTCCCAGTGGGGGAAGTGCCCGCATTTATCAAACCAGTACAGCGAAGCATCTGGGAAAGCCGCCAGCGCCCGGGGGGCCTGGCTGGGGGGCAGCACCCGGTCTTGCCGGCCCCAGCCGATAACCAGCGGGGGCTTGATGCTGCCCCGCGGGGCCCCGGCCTGCCGCTGGCCGTAGGCCAGGTGCTTCAGGACTTCGTCGAAGTTGGTGGTGCGGGCAAAGCTGCGCATCTCGGTGAGGGCCACGTCGGCCGGCACGCGCCAGGGGCGGGCCGAAAACTGCGCCAGCAGCAGTGTGCGGCCCACGGCGCTGCCCGTGATGGCGGGCATCAGCGGCTGCAGCAGGCGCACCAGCCGCACCGAACCGGCCACCGAATAGTAGAAAAAGGGTACCTGCCAGCCTTCCCAAAATCCGCCCGGGTCGAGCGACACGACGGCCCCCAGTACGCCGCGCCGGGCCAACTCCAGCACCAGCCGCGCGCCCATCGAGGAGCCCACGCAGTCGACGCCGACCAGGTTGTGGTCGCGCAGCCAGCTTTCCAGGGCATCGGCCAGGGTGTAGAAGGAGTTTTCGCCGGGCAGCTTGGGCGTTTGGCCGTGGCCGGGCAGGTCCAGGGCAATGACCTCGCGCTTGCGGGAGAGGCCGTCGAGCACGGGGTTCCAGGACCGCCAGCTGCCGCCGATGCCGTGTATCAGGAGGAGGGGCTTGCCGGTGCCGAGCCGAATGTGGTGCATGTTCATTAGATGGCGGGATGAGGATAGGAGTTGCTGTACGCAGCCAGGGCGGAAACGACGTGATACCGGGCAATTCATTTTCCGGGCCCTGCCCCGGGCCCCACAGAACGTAGCAACCCCACCCCGGGCTTAGGCCTGGCTGGCGGCGTAGGCGGCACCGAGGGCAGGGGCGCGGGCTGCCCAGCGTCGGACAAATTCTGCCCAACGTCCGACAGATTCGCTGCTGGCGCGCGTCTCCGACGCGTGCCAGCAATGCGCCAGCGGCTTTCGCCTATCTTCGCGCCCATGATTAAATCGGTTCGCCTCGTCAATTTCTTCAGCTTCGGCGATTGCACCATCGAGCTGGAGCCGGATTTGAACGTGCTCGTGGGAATTAATGGCAGCGGGAAAAGCAATTTCCTGCGGGCGTTTCAATTGTTGAAGGCGGGGATGGAGGGAAGGCTGCGGGAGCAGGTGGCGCAGTGGGGGGGAATTGATTCAATTCGCCAAAAGAATTTGATTCGTCCACAGTCACACCGTGAAATAGTATTAGAATTTACTGTCGCTGGTGCTGCAATTGGCCGTTGGGATGACGGTTATGAGGGTGATATAATCTACGGCTTTTATTTATCAGGTGGAACTGCCGGGGAGTTCAGATTAGATGAATCGATAAAACGCCCAGACGAAAAGGTCTATCTTGACTCATATGGTTCGCATTCGTTCTACTCTAGTAAAGCAAAAGAAGTAACGGGTTCGGAAAAACGGTATGACCTTGGACAAAAAGGTGAATTATCACTTCCGGCTTTCACCCCGATGGATATGTTCGGGAATTTTACAAGGCTCTTTTATCTCCTAGAATTATTCGACATCTACCGCCTCTTCAACACCACCGAGGACGCCCCGATGCGCACCACCGTGCGGGCTACCGGCGTAGATAAACTACTGCCCAACGGCGACAACATGTTCCAGGTGCTGAATACCACCGGCCTGAAATCCACCGCCGCCTACGATGCCATTGAGGCGGGTTTGCACGATGTGAACGAGCATTTCCAGCGGTTTCGGATGAACGTGTACGGGCAGGGCAGCGTGGAATTTTACTTGCAGGAGAAGGGGCTCGAAACGCCCATTCACGCGGCGCAGGTGTCGGACGGCACGCTGTCGTATCTGTGTTTGCTGGTGGCGCTGCACCAGCCGGGGCGGGGGCGGGTGGTCATTTTCGACGAGCCCGAGCGCAACCTGCACCCCGACATGCTGCTGGAGCTGGGCAAGCAGCTGGAAAAGGCCGGCGAAAGCTGCCAGCTGCTGGTGACTACGCACGCGCCGGGGCTGCTCAATCAGTTTCCGCTGCGGGCCGTGCGGGTGTTCGAGAAAGACGAGCACAACCAGACCCAGGTACGGCAGTTCACCGAAGCCGACTTTGCGGGCTGGTACGACACCTTCGCCCCCGGCCAGATGTGGCGCGACGGCGCCCTGGGCGGCAACCGCTACTAGCTCATGGCCAGGTGCGTCATCTTCATGGAGGGCAGTCGCCACACCGACAACGGCGACCTGCGCATTGGCTTCGGCCAGCTGCTGCGGCAGGCCGGGCTGCGCCAGCAGCCGCTGATTGTGATGTGCGACGACACCGCCAACGCCATCCGTAAGTTTGAGCAGGAAACCGACAAGTCCCATTCGGCCTTCGAGCGCATCCTGCTGCTGGTCGATTTGGATGGCCCCAGCGCCAGCCGCACCGCTTGGCTGGCCGCTAAAAAACTGACTTCGCACGCCGACCACATCTTCTTCATGGTGCAGAAAATGGAGGCCTGGTTTCTGGCGCAGCCGAAGCTGCTGGCGGATTTCTACAAGCCGAAGCTGACGCACGCGCTGCCCCGCACGGCGCCCGAACAAGTGCTGCACCCCGACCGGGAATTGGAGAAATGCACCAAAGGCCACGAGAAGAAAGGCAGCTACCACAAAACCAAGCACGGGGCCCGCCTGCTGGCTGATTCGCACCTGCCCACCCTGCAAGCCACCTTCCCCGACGTGGCCCGGCTGCTGGCTGCCTTGTAAAAGCCACAGTACCCAGTTGGTGCGCCGGATAATACTTTTCGTAGGCGCTCGAATATTTTTCGTGGATGGCCGAACCCAGTTAGTTCGTGCTCGAATATTTTTCGTGGATGGGCTGATACTTTTCACAGGTGGCCCAACGAAAAACGTCGGCCCGCGAACCAATCCGGTTCACGGGCCGACGTTTGGGGTGCGGGCGGCTACTGTTTCGGTTTGTCGGGGCTGTCGTCGGCGTCGGCGTCCTGGTCAAACCGCTCGCTCATCGTGCGCACGAGGTCGGCCAGGCCGGGGGTGCGGCCTTTGTCGTCCTGCCCGTTGCGGTAGGCAGTGCGGGCGCGGCCCATGGCCGTGTTGCCGGCCACTTTGCGCACGGTTTTCAGCAGGTCGCGGATGGCGTTGGCTTCGAGCATGAGGTCGTCGGCATCCTCGAAGGTTTGCAGCAGCACGGGGTGCTCGGCAATCATCGCGTCGGTGATGGCGCGGGTGAGCACGTCGGGGTAGTTGGTCATGAGCTGCCCGGCCTGCTGCACAAAGGCAATGCTGTCGCGGCCCATGCTGGTGGGGGCCAGGCGGCGCTCCTCCTCGTCGGTGAGGGTGAGCTGGTAGGGCTGCAGCATGGCCTTGGCCTCTTGCAACAGCTTTAGCACGTCTTCTTTGACGGCGGCGGGGATGGGTTTTACGGCAGGAGCCATCGGGGTAAGGATAAAAAATGGTGAGAGAAAACAAACCGCTGGCCGAGTAGCCAAACGGTCAGCAAGATAGCAGAGAAAACCGAAGATGCTACCGGCGGGCGTTATTTTTTAATGCCTCCGGGTTAGCCACTTAGCCGGCTGGGGGCGGGAGGGGCCATTTTCCACCCGCTGGCCGCAGTATTTTAAAATTAATATGCGCGGCAAATGCACTCCTTAAATCAAAGCAGCTCCTTGCAAACCAGCGCCTGCGCGCATTAAAAGGCGCTTGTGCCCGGTGCCGGCCAACATTCATATACGCGGGTAGCAGCGTAGCTTTAGCTCCAGAGACTTGCGAATTATTTCGCTCCTCTGCGTCCGCCACCGTGCTACCTTCTGCTGGGGCGGGCTGTCTGCCTGCCGAGCTTCCCCTTTTTTGCTATGAAAAACCGCTTCTTTTTGCCCTGGGCCCTGGCGGTCCTGTTCCTGTTCGTGGGCCCGCTGGCGGGCCGTCCGGCCTGGGCCGGGCCGTTGCCCGCCCGTGCCACCCAGCCCCTGGCCGAGGCCCTCAACCCCGACGGCACCCTGCGCGACGGGCTGACCGGCTCCTTCGACCCCACCGGCTTCCGCATGAAAATGGCGCCCGATGGCCGCCCCGTATTCCGCCCGACGCGCGCGCAGGGTGCCGGCGATGCCGACTGGCAGGACGGCTTTGTCCTGCCGGGCAGCGACTGGCCGGTGTACGCCGTAGCCAGCAGCGGCACCGACGTGTACATCGGCGGGCTGTTCAGGGTAGTGGGCACCACGGCGGCCAACTACGTGGCCCGGTGGAACGGCAGCACCTGGAGCGCCTTGGGCAGCGGCGTGGGCGGCATCGTGCGGGCCCTGGCCGTGAGCGGCAGCACAGTGTACGCGGGCGGCGAATTCACCACGGCTGGCGGGGCACCCGCCAACTACGTGGCCCGCTGGAACGGCACCACCTGGAGCCCGCTAGGCACCGGCACCAACAGCCACGTGCAGGCCCTGGCCGTGAGCGGCTCCGAGGTGTACGCGGGCGGCAATTTCACCACCGCCGGCGGGGCGCCCGCCCGCTACATTGCCCGGTGGAGCGGCACCGCCTGGAGTGCCCTGGGCGCCGGCACCAACGACGCTGTGCGCGCCCTGGCCCTGAGCGGTACCGACGTGTACGTCGCCGGCAGCTTCACCCAGGCCGGCGGGGCGGCCGCCAACTACATTGCCCGGTGGAGCGGCAGCGCCTGGAGCCCCCTGGGCGCGGGCCTGAACAGCGTGGTGACGGCCCTGGCCGCCAGCGGCTCCGACGTGTACGCCGCCGGCTACTTCAGCACCGCCGGGGCCGTGAGTGCCAACCGCGTGGCCCGCTGGAACGGCACGGCCTGGAGCGCCCTGGGCGCCGGCGTGGGCACCGGTACCGAAGAAGCCCCGCGCTGCCTGGCCCTGAGCGGCAGCACGCTGTAC
Organism: Hymenobacter aranciens; assembly: GCF_030580865.1. Lineage (GTDB taxonomy): Bacteria > Bacteroidota > Bacteroidia > Cytophagales > Hymenobacteraceae > Hymenobacter > Hymenobacter aranciens. Next base: position 21,164 of record NZ_JAUQSY010000002.1, read on the forward strand.
GTGGGCGGCGACTTCAGCGTGGCCGGCGGCGGGGCGGCCAAAAACGTGGCCCGCTGGAACGGCAGCGGCTGGAGCGCCCTGGGCGCGGGCACCAGCTACATCGTCGGGGCCCTGGCCCTGAGCGGGGCCGACGTGTACGCGGGCGGCAACTTCACCACGGCCGGCCCGGTGGCGGCCCTCTTCATCGCCAAGTACAGCGGCAGCACCTGGAGCACCCTTACCACCGGCCTCAACGACGCCGTGCTGGCCCTGGCGGTGAGCGGCAACGATGTGTACCTGGCCGGCAACTTCACCGCCGCCGGGGGCATCGCCGCCAGCCGCATCGTAAAGTACAACAACGGCACCTGGACGCCCCTCGGCACCGGCCTCAGCGATGCCGTGTACACGATGACCCTCAGCGGCCCCGACCTCTACGTGGGCGGCAACTTCCTGCTGGCCGGCGGCATCACCGCCAACCGGGTGGCCCGGTGGGACGGCAGCGCCTGGAACGCCCTGGGCAGCGGCGCCGCTGCCGGCATCGGCGGCACCGCCAACCTGGCCGTGCGGGCCCTGGCCGTGAGCGGCAGCGACGTGTACGTGGGGGGCGAGTTCACCACGGCCGGCGGGGCGCCGGCCAGCCGCATTGCCCGCTACAACAACGGCACCTGGAGCACCCTGGGCACCGGCATGAATACCACGGTATATGCCCTGGCCCTGAGCGGCACCGATGTATACGCGGGTGGTGATTTTACCCTGGCCGGCGGCGTGGCCGTGAGCCGCATTGCCCGATGGGATGGCAGCGCCTGGAGCGCGCTGGGCGCGGGCGTCAACAACCGCGTATACAAGATGGCTTTCAGTGGCACCACCCTGTACGCGGGCGGCACCTTTACCACGGCCGGTGGGGCAGCGGCCAACCGCATCGCCCGCTGGAACGGTACCGCCTGGAGCGCTCTGGGCACCGGCGTGAGTGGCGGCGAGGTGCAAACCCTGGTGGTGCGGGGCCCCGAGGTGTATGCGGGCGGCTACTTCTCCACGGCCGGCGGCGTGGCCGTGAACCGCATTGCCCGCTGGAACGGCAGCGCCTGGAGCAGCCTGGGCACCGGCCTCGGCGGCCCCAACGGCGGCGGCGTGTTTGCGCTGGCCGTGGGGGCGGATGGCAAGCTGAACGTGGGCAGCAGCCTGCTCACCGTGGGCGATGCCAGCAAGGTGACGGCCTACTTCGCCCGCTACACCCTGGCCCCGGTGAACGAGCTGCCCGTCATCGCGGCGCATAATTTCAGCGTGGCCGAAAACAGTGCCGCCGGCACCGCCGTGGGCACCGTGACGGCTACCGACCCCGAAGGCCAGCCGCTTACCTACAGCATTACGGCGGGCAATACCGGCGGCACTTTTGCCATCGACCCCAGTACCGGCGCCATCACGGTGGCCAACCCGGCGGCGCTCGACTTCGAAACCATGCTCAGCTTCGCCCTGACGGTGACGGCCAGCGACGGCCCGGGCAGCGGCTCGGCTACCGTGACGGTGACGCTGACCGACGTGGGCGAGAACGGGCCGCAGACCTTCCTCTACACCACGGCCAGCAGCCCCACCAGCACCAGCCCCATCCCGGTGATGGTGGTCTTCACGGTGCCCGTGACCGGCTTTGCGGCCACCGATGTGGTGGTGGGCAACGGCACCATCAGCAACTTCGCGGCGCTGAACGGCGGCACCGACTATACCTTCGATATAACGCCCACCGCCGCCGGCACCGTGACGGTGAACATCGCCGCCAACGTGGCTCAGAACGACACCGGCGACGGCAACCAGACCGCCCAGCAGCTGAGTCTAGAATACGTGCTGCCGCCCTCGGCCGTGGTCAGCATCGCCCGCCTGCTGCCCTCGCCCAGCCGGGCGGCAGCAGTGACCTACCGTGTCACCTTCACCCGGCCCATCACCGGCATTACCCTGGCCCGGTTCGGGCTGACCGCCACCGGCGTGACCGGGGCCAGCATTGGCAGCCTCACGGGGGCGGGCACCACCTACACCGTGACGGTGAACACCGGCAGCGGCAACGGCACCCTGCAGCTGCGGCTGGCCAGCACCACCGGCCTGTCGCCTGCGCCCAACAACGCGCCCTTTTTCGGCGAAGTGTACACGATAGATAAGGCCGCGCCGACTGCCACCATCAGCAGTCCGGCCAGCCCGGCCACCAGCACAACACCCGTTCCGGTCACGGTCACCTTCTCGGAGGATGTCGTCGGCTTTGCCGATACCGATGTAGTGCTGGGCAACGGCACCATCAGCAACTTTGCCGGCAGCGGCGCCACCTATACCTTCGACGTGGCGCCCACCGCCAACGGTCCCGTGACGGTGGACGTGCCCGCCGGCGCCGCCACCGATGCCGCTACCAACTCCAGCACTGCCGCCGCGCAGCTCAGCATCCTCTACGGCGCGCCCATCACGGCCGTGGTGTGGAACGGCAGCGTGTCGACCGACTGGTTTGCCACGGCCAACTGGACGCCCGCCGTGGTGCCCAACAGTACCATCGACGCCACCATTCCGGCCGGCATGCCGCGCTACCCCGTGCTGGCCAGCGGCCTGGCCGCCGCCCAAATCCTGACGCTGGCCCCCGGTGGCAGCCTGGGGCAAAGCGGCGGCACGCTCGAGCTAAGCACGGGCTGGGCTAACGACGGCACGTTCGCTGCCACCGGCGGTTTGGTTAGCTTCAACAGCGCCCAGAGCTTCGCCAGCATCACCGGCAGCAGCCTCAGCACCTTCTGGAACCTGACCGTGGGCGGGGCCGGCGTGCTGCAAAACCCCAACCCCGGCGGGGTGGCCGTGCGGCGCGTGCTGCAGCTCAACAGCTTCTTCGTGACCGTTAATAACCCGTTCACTCTGCTTTCGGATGCCGACGGCACGGCGATGGTGGTGCATAATGGCGGCAACCTTTTCGGCCGCGTGACGGTGCAGCGCTACGTGGCGCCCGACCGCAACGCCGGCCGGGGCTACCGCCACCTGTCGGCCCCCGTAAGCAACGGCACCGTGGCCGACCTGGCCGTGCCCGGCGCCACCCCGGTAGTGAATACCGCCTACAATACCAGCGCCACGCCCGGCCTGGTCGCGCCGTTCCCGACCGTGTACGGCTACGACCAGGCTCGCCTCGCCACCGCCACCAACAACCTCGCGGCCTTCGACAAAGGCTGGGCCTCGCCCGCCGCCCTCACCGATGCCCTCACCCCCGGCCGCGCCTACACTGTGAACCTGCCCGCCGCCAGCACCCTCACGTTCGCGGGCAACCTCACCACCGGCGACCTCCCCCAAACCCTGACCCGCAACGCCGACGCCACCGCCGCCGAAGCCGGCTGGCACCTGCTGGGCAACCCGTACCCGGCACCGCTCAATTACTCGCTGGTATTTCCCAGCGAGCGGCCGGGCCTCGACGCGGCCATGTACGTGTATGAAAGTACCAGCCAGTACGGCGGCATGTACCGCAGCTACCTGCCGCCCGTGGGCAGCGCGCCCGGCATCGGCAACCCGATGCTGGCCATGGGCCAGGGCTTTTTCGTGCGGGTGAGTGCCGGGCAAACTAGTGGCAGCCTCACGTTCCACGACTACCAGCGCGCCACCAGCTACCAAAACCCCACCTTTCACCGCAGCACCCCCGACCTGCGGCCCCGCCTGCAGCTCAGCCTGCAGGGCGCCACCGGCCCCGCCGATGCCTTGCAGCTCTACGCCGAAGCCGCCGCCTCATCAGGTTTCGACGCGCAGTTCGATGCCGCCAAGCTGCCCAACCCCAACGGCCTCAACCTGGCCACGCTCACCGCGTCCGGCGAAGCCTTGTCCATCGACGGCCAGCCGGATTTGGCCGGGACGGTGCGCATCCCGCTCAGCGTGGGCGTGCCCGCCCCCGGCCGCTACACGCTTACCGTTAGCGCACTGGATAATGTGCCCGCCGGCACCACGCTCACGCTGCACGATGCGCTGTTGAACACCCGTACCTTGCTCGCTACCGGTACCACCTGCACCTTTGGCATGACGAGCTACACCGCGCCCGGCCGCTTCTGGCTGAGCGTGGCGCCCGCCGGGGCCCTGGCTACCGGCAGCCCGGCACTGGCCGCGCCGGTGCTGGCCTATCCCAACCCGGCCCACGGCCGCCTGACGGTATTGCGGCCCGTGGGCCCCGCAGCGACGGGCGAACTACTCAACTCCCTGGGGCAGAAAGTGCGCGAGTTGGCGCTGCCCGGTGCCGAAACCGTGATTGACCTGCACGGGCTGGCGGCGGGCGTGTACACCCTGCGCCTGCGCCTCGACGGGCAGACCATTGCCCGGCGCGTGGTGGTAAATTAGCTGTAACCGGGGCGGTTCTAAACTTTAAAAACAAAAGCGTCCCGCGTACCAACTGGTACGCGGGACGCTTTTGTTTATTGGTTTGCATATGGTACTTTGGGCGAATCGAACTTGTCTATTCCCACCTTATGCCTACGTCAGAAACTACTCCGCGCCACTATTTCGGCGTGATGGTGTCCGGTACTTTCACAGACTTGCAGCAACATCGCACGGCGCTCATGGACGCCCTGCAAAAGGAAAACTCACTACACGCTAGCCAAGTTGTTACAAGCCATTGGAGAGCATAAGTAAGCCGTAAAGCACGCTCTAGCTGCTTATAAAGAAGCATGGGCCGATGGTGAACCCTACGTGTACCGCCACGAGCTAAATCAAGCCCGCGCCCTGCTGAAAGAACTAGGAGCCCCCTCCCCAACTACCACCTTACGACCCAACGCAGGCAGAAGAATTGCCTTGGGAAGACGAAGTACGGGCAGCCATTGCCCAGGCGCGGGCGGAGAAAGCCGCGAGAGAGTCAGGGCAGGGCAAACAACCAAGGAGATAGTTACCGGCTGTCGGCTTTTATTACTGCTCGGCCTTTTGCCAAGCGCTACCAACAAAACGGGTCGGCCGCTGCACGAAATCTGTGCAGCGGCCGACCCGTTTTATTAGTGGCCCGACGGAAAACGTCGGTGTTCCGACGATTTTCGTCCAAACACCGACGTTTTTTGTTGGACGCCCGACGTTTTCCGTCGGACTGCCGACGTTTCGGGTCGGGCCACCGACGAAAAACGTCGGCCCGCCGACCCGAAACGTCGGAGGCTTAGCTTTTGGGCGTGTCGCTGTCATCATCCTCGGCGCTACGGTTGAAGCGCAGGCTCATGCGGTCGATGATGGGTTTTACGCCGGGGGTGCGGCCGCGGTCGTTCTGGCCGTCTTTGTAGCTGTCGCGGCCGGTGGTCATCACGCGCACGCCGCTCACGAGGCGGCGGGTTTTCACGATGTCGCCGATGGTGGCGAGCATTTCGGCGGCTTCGTCCGACTGCTCAAATACCTCCAGTTGCACCGGGTAGTCGGCAATGACGGCGTCGGTGATGGTGCGGCGCAGCACCTCGGGGTGGTTGGTGAGCAGGGCGCGGGCTTCCTGAGCGAAAGGAATGCTTTCGCGGCCCATGGCTTTGGGAGCCATGCTGGTGCGCTCAGCGTCGGTGATATCAAGCTGGTAGGGTTTGGCAATGGACAGGGCTTGGCGTAGCGCATCCATAAATTTGGCGTGTTCGGCCGGCGGCATTGGCGGGGCAGACATTGCAGGTAATGTGAAAAGTGAGAAAAAAGAGTTGACGGCTGGCTGGCGGGCCAAACCGTCAGCAAGATAGCGGCAAAATCTGTAAATGCTAACGCGCCGATTCTTTTCTTTCCTTTTTCTGCTTATTCCACTGCGCCGCCCCAGCGCAGCACCGGGTAGCGGCGGTGCCCCGCCTCGTGGTACTCGGAGCGCTGGTACACCCAATCCAACTGGGCCTCGGCGCTCTGGGCCAGGGCCGGGTCGGTTTTTTTCTGGGCCTCCAGCTGCTGCCGTAGCGCGGGCTGCTGCCGGAGCACTTCGGCGGCCAAATCCTCAAAAACATAGTCCGAGAAGTGCTCCTTTTGTTGCAGAATGCTGTCGAACCCGCCCCAGGCGAAGAACGAGTCGGGGCTTTGGGGCTCCAGGGCTTCCACGAGGTAGCGGCGAGCGGGGCCCTGCTCGGTTAGCACGGCCAGATAGTCGCCCGCTTGGGCAGTTATGAGTTTTGAATTTTGAGTTATGAGTTTGACCTGGCTATGCAGGTAGTGGCCTTCGAAGGGCTGGGGGCTGGTTTTAAAATCGTCGATGGTATAGACCTCGGCCGGGCCGGTGAGCGGCGTCGTCAGGCGGCGCAGCTGTACGCCGTTGCGCTGCAGGTTTTCAATTACTTCGGCCCAGGCCTGGGGGATGAGGTAGGCCGCCGGGGCCGTGATTTCGACGGCCGGGCGGTAAGTGTTGAAATACTTGATGGGCCGGGTGAAGGGAGCCGTGCGGTCGTAGTAGAGGCGCGGCAGCCCGCTCACCTCGCTGGGCTTGTGCCGGGCCTCGTAGCCGCGAAAGAGAATGGTTTCGTGCTGGGTGTCGTCGAGCACCCAGCCTAGCGGAAAAGTGGTTTGTTGCGTCAGCGCAGCATCGGCGGCGGCGCGGGCGGCCAGCAGCGCGGGCGTCTGCTGGCGCACGGTTTCGAGCACCGTTAGCAGGAAATCATAGGTCGACTGCACCCGCGGCGGGTAGGGCTTGAGCATGTGCGTCTCGGGCATAAAGCCGATGCAGTTGAACAGGGCCGCGTAGCCGGTAGAGTAGCGCGCCAAATCGGGGAAGTTCACAATGCCACTCTCCGGCGTCTCCCCGATGGGGTCTACGTAAGGCGTCATCGGCCATTTTTTGTGTTCCATGCCGGCATACAGCGCGGGCAGCAGCTCCTTTTGTAAATACGTACCCAGGCTCGGCGCCAGCTTGTTGTGCTGCGTGGGGATGAGCGTCATCGTGTACTGGTAGTCGGCCCCGTTGGAGGTGTGGGTTTCCACAAACACCTCCGGCCGCCACTTGCCAAACAGCCCGGCGAAAGTGCGGGCGTTGCGCGAGTCCTGCTTCACGTAGTCGCGGTTCAGGTCGAGGTGCCGGGCGTTGCCCCGGAAGCCGTATTCGGCCGGCCCGTTCTGGTTGGCGCGGGTGGTGGCGTTGCGGTTCAGCATGCCATCCACGTTGTACACCGGCACGATGACAATGGTGAGCTGCTGGAGCAGCGGGCGCAGCTTTTTGTTCTGGATAAGGTCGCGGGCCAGCATCATGCTCGCGTCGATGCCTTCGGGCTCGCCCGGGTGAATGCCATTCTGAATAAGCACCACCGGCCGCCGCGCCGGGGTGGCCGCCGCCCCGCCCAGCACCACTTCGTGAATGGGCTGGCCGCAGTCGGTGGGCCCGGCCTCGCGCAGCTGCACCTCGGTGGGATAGGCGGCGGCCAGCTTCTGGTAGTAGGCCAGGCACTCGGCGTAGGTGGCGGTGGTGTTGCCGGCGCCGGTTTCGTAGGGCGTGCGCCACTCGGGGGCAGGGGAGAAGAGGTTCATAAGCGCAGTAAGCAGGAAAAGCATGTACAAAAGAACGAAAACTCCCCTCCTTGGAAAGGAGGGGATGTTTCAGCGCAGCTGAAACGGGGGTGGTTGAGCGGGACCGCGCCGTCTGGGCTTTCGGAAAGTATTCCCCAACCAACTCCCGGCCGCTTCGTTCTAACGGCGCGACCGGGCGAACCACCCCCGTCAAGCCTGCGGCTTGACATCCCCTCCTCTCCAAGGAGGGGAGTTTGTCGTTCTACCTTTGCTCATTATTAATTGTTAATTAAAATGCCCCGTCCCCTCATTCTGGTTTCCAACGACGATGGTATCACCGCTCCCGGCATCGCGCATCTGGTGCGCGTCGTCAGCGATTTAGGCGCCGAAGTGGTCGTCGTCGCCCCCGATTCGCCGCAGTCGGGTATGGGCCACGCCATCACCATCGGCCAGCCCATGCGCCTCACCGAAAACCGCGTGTTCGGCCCCGATATCGAAGCCTACCAGTGCTCGGGCACACCCGCCGACTGCGTCAAAATCGCCAAGCACCACGTGCTCAAAGACCGCACGCCCGACCTCGTGGTGTCGGGCATCAACCACGGCTCCAATGCCTCAGTCAACGTGCTGTATTCCGGCACGATGTCGGCAGCTATTGAGGCGGCAATCGAAGGGCTGCCCGCCGTGGGCTTCTCGCTGGGCGACTACGGGCACGATGCTGATTTCTCGCACGTCGGCCCCTGGGTGCGGCAGGTGTGCGAGTTGGCGCTGGGCCAGGGCGTGCCCGTGGGCACGGCCCTCAACGTCAACATTCCCAAGAACACCGGCCAGCCGCTGGCGGGGCTGCGCCTCTGCCGCCAGGCCCACGCCAAGTGGAACGAGGAGTTCGATACCCGCCTCGACCCCTACAAGCGGCCCTACCACTGGCTGGTGGGCACCTTCGTGAACCTCGACGCCGGCACCGATACCGACGAGTGGGCCCTGGCCCACGGCTACGTGTCGGTGGTGCCCTGTCAGTTCGACCTCACCGCCTACCGCGGTCTGGAGATGCTCAGCCAGACCTGGCAGCTGCCGCTGCCCGAAACGCAGGTGGCGGCCGTGCCACCGCAGCCCCTGGCCAGTGAGGACTACGGCCCGGCCAATCCGTAACGTAGCGCGGACTTTGTAACTCAAGTTGCGAACTAGCCGCAAAGCGGCGACACGTTGGTAGCTGGCGCTGTGGACTGACGTACCCAGAGCCGCAACCAAAGGTCAGCGAAGCTAAAGCGGCGGCACTTTTCTAGCGTGAGTGCCGCCGTTTTGCGGCTCTGGTCGCTAAACCCTGTTTAAACTACCAACGTGTCGCCGCTTTGCGGCTAGTTCGCAACTTGAGTTTTGTGGTCCGCGAGTATTAACGTTCACATTTGCAGACTACAACCGAAGGTCGGCGTAAGCCGAAATCCGCGCTACTTATGCTGTTTCACCTCCTTACCTGGCTTCACCTGCTCACGGGCCTGCTGCCGAACACCGCTGCCGCCAAGCCGCCCGTCACTACCGTGTACCTGGTGCGCCACGGCGAGAAAGACCTCACGCCCAACCTCGCCGACCCCGCCCTCACGCCCGCCGGCGAGGCCCGGGCGCTGGCCTTGCGCGATATGCTGGCGGGCCGGCACCCGGCCGCCCTGTTCACCACCGACACCCGGCGCACCCGCGCCACGCTGGCCCCGCTGGCGGCCGCCAAGCAACTCACGCCGCAGGTGTACGACGCGAAAGACCCGGCGGCGCTGGCCGCGCTCATCCGCCGCGACTACGCCGGTAAAACCGTGGTCGTCGTAAGCCATTCCAACCGACTGCCGGGTCTCATCGAAGCGCTGGGAGCGAAGCCGCCAATGACCGAAATCAGCGAAGCCGAGTTCAGCTACCTCTTTGAAATGCAGCTGCCCGCCAGCGGCCGGGCGCGGCTGAAAGTGCGGCACTACGGCGCCCGCTAAACCGGCCAACGTTTTTCGAATAGCCAGTCCGGGGCAGCCCCCGACGCATCCCCGCCGTACTTTCGCCGTGGCCGGCTCCCAGGCTGGCCCTTTTTTGCGATGAAAACTTCCTGGAAATTTGCCCTGACGGTGAGCCTCGCGCTGGCCCTGCCGCTATCCGCCGCCCAGGCTCAGCGCGCTGCCAAACCGGGCCGTGTGCCGGTATCGGAGCGCCCGGCGGCCGACAAACCCGGCCCGCCGCACGTCAACGTGGCCGATTCGCTGCTGCTGCGCAGGCTCTTTGATGAGGCCCTGACCAAGGGCCAGAGCTACGAGAACCTGCGTGTGCTCTGCCTCACCATCGGGGCGCGGCTGTCGGGCTCGCCGCAGGCCCAGCAGGCCGTGGACTGGGGCAAAGCCACGATGGAAAAGGCCGGCTTCGACAAAGTGTACCTGCAGGAGGTGATGGTTCCGCACTGGGTGCGCGGCGCGAAGGAAAGCGGTGAGATAGTGAGCGAAAAGGGCAAAGCGGTGAAGGTGGCCGTGTGCGCCCTGGGCAGCTCCATCGGCACCAACGGCAAGCTGAAAGCGGGCGTGGTCGAAGTCAGGAGCTTCGACGAGCTGAAAGCCCTGCCCGACGCCGCCGTGCGCGGCAAGTTCGTGTTCTTCAACCGCGCTTTCGACGACCGGCTCATCGAGCCCGGCCAGGCCTACGGCGGAGCCGTGGACCAGCGTGGCCGCGGCGCCATCGAGGCCGGGCGGCGCGGGGCCGTGGGCGCCCTGGTGCGCTCCATGACCAGCGCCCGCGACGACAACCCCCACACCGGCAACATGCGCTACGATGAGGCCGTGCCCAAAGTGCCCGCCGCCGCCCTCAGCACCAAGGCTGCCGACGAGCTCAGCCAGCTGCTCAAAGCCGCGCCCGGCCTCGAATTCCAGCTCGAAATGAGCTGCCAGAACCTGCCCGAAGAAAAAAGCTACAACGTGGTGGGCGAAATCATCGGTTCGAAATACCCCAAGGAAGTCATCACCGTGGGCGGCCACCTCGACTCCTGGGACCTCGCCCAGGGCGCCCACGACGACGGCACCGGCTGCGTGCAAAGCATTGAGGCGCTGCGTTTGCTGCGCGCCGTCGGCTTCAAGCCCGAGCGCACCGTCCGGGCCGTGCTCTTTATGAACGAGGAAAACGGCGTGCGCGGCGGCACGCAGTACGCCGCCCTCGCCAAACAGAACAAGGAAACCCACGTCGCGGCCATCGAAAGCGACGGCGGCGGCTTCACGCCCCGCGGCTTCAACGTGGAGGGCAGCCCCGCCGCCCTGAGACAACTGCAGAAATGGGCGCCGCTACTCGCGCCCTACCACGCCGCCGACATCAACGCCGGCCACGCCGGCACCGACATCGAGCCCCTGCAGGAGGCCGTCGGCCCCAAAGCCCTCATCGGCTACGACTGTGACTCGCAGCGCTACTTCGACGTGCACCACTCCGCCCTCGATACCTTCGACCAGGTAAACCGGCGCGAGCTGGAGCTGGGCGGCGGCAGCATGGCCGCCCTGATTTACTTGCTGGCGAAGTACGGGCTGTAAACTGCTACTGGGTTGATGAAGGAAGCTGCTGGCCCGTACCCGGCCGCTTCCTTCATCAGCACAACAGCTGGGAAAGCTATGAAAAATAAATTCCTGCTTTTGTGGCTGCTCGTCTGGCTGCCGTGGGCACGGCCCGTTGCCGCGCAGTTGGCCCCACCACCGGGCGGCTACCCCTGGCGGGTGGTGGAGCAGCTGGCACCCGTGCCACTGCCGCCCGGCGGCCTGGTGCCCTATCGCCAGGGCGAAACCTGGGGCTTTGCCGATACCACCGGCCGGATAATCCTGCAGCCCAGCCTGGTCCGTGAGCCCGAGTTTTTTGACGGGCCGTTTATGCTAGCCCCGCTGGCCGAAATTCCCCAGTTCTTTGGCTTCTACGATGGAGGCAATATGCCCGCCGTCAAGTCGGAATACCGGGAGTTCTGGGGGCTGGTAAATGCGCGGGGCGAAATTCTGCTGCTCGACCGCCAACAGCATCAGGTGCCGCTGCTGCTACCCGATGGCCAGGTGCGGGCGGCTTCCCGCTCGCAGCACCTGGGCCAGCTCATGCTGAGTTTTGGCCCCGTGCCCGGCCAGCTGCAGCCCGATACCGTGCGGCCGCTCAGGCCCCCCCGGCACGGCGAGCCTCGGCGCATAACTATCCCGCTGGGAGCTAATCGGATAGTGTTGCTGCGCCCCCGCCGCTTGCAGTGGATAAGCCGTGACTACAACCGCTACCACTACCAAACCCGTTATAAACGAAATTACCACACCTATTTCTTCCGTTGGGTACGCAGCAACCGGAGTGGCGCGCTGGCTACCAGCGCCGGGCGCCGCCTGACGGGGGAGTATTACGACAATATTCAGCCTTTCCACGACCGCCGCGCCCTGGTCAGCAGTCACCGCCCGCACCATTTTCGGCCCATTCGCGGAGCCGTGCAGGCCCCGCCGCCCGCCCGCAACACGCACTCGGCTGGCTTGCGGTATCTCGACCCGCAGGGCCGCGAGCTGCGCCTGCCCGCCGCCGCCGTGGCTGCTTCCGATTTTGCGGACGGCACGGCTACCGTCTGGCTGCATCAGGAGCCGAAATTCATCAATACGCCGCTGCATCGCCACGATGTTGGCGGCATCATCGACACGCTGGGCCGGGTGCTGCTGCCGCTCGATAGCTTTCTGGATGGTCCCGACCAGTATGGTTTGCTGCGGCTTACCCAGGCTCACGGCTCCGATACCACGGTGCAGTTCATCACCCGGCACAATGCGCCCGCTTTTGCGCATCCGGCCCTGCGCCGCGCCGGGCCCTTCGCCAACGGCCGCGCCTGGGTAGAAACTACCGATGGCCGGCAGGGCCTCATCGACCGCCACGGCCGCTGGGTGACATCCGCCCGCTACGACCTGCTGGGCAGCGTCAGCCTCCGCTACGTCAGCACCCGCAGCTACCCGGCGCATTACCTGCCCGGCCTGCCCGTCATGCGGGCAAGCTTCCCCAACTACGAGCCCGCCGACACGGCTTACATGCTCTGCCGCCGGGCGGGCAAATACGGCTGGGTGGCCCGCCGCAGCGGCCGCGAAGTTATTCCGGCCCGCTACGACAGCGTGCTCTATTATCTCACCGACGGACTGGCCTGCGCCTACCGGGCGGGCCAGCCTTACCTGATAAATGCCCAGGGCCGCGAGCTGGCGCGGGGCGAATACCGTGGCGACTGGTACGACTATCCCGGCCGTCCGCGCCACCTCACCCGGCCCGCCGAGGGCACCTGGAGCGCCGTCGATACCACCGGCCGCCCGCGCCTGCCCTGGCTGCGGGGCAGCGGCTGCCTCACCCCCGAAGGCCGCGCCGTGGTGCAGGAGCCCTACGCGCCGGATTGGCATAGGCAGCCCGATAATCAGCACGTTTTCCCGCGCCTGGGGCTGGTCGATTCGCTGGGCCGCTTTGCCATTCCTCTCACCGCGCTCGTGCAGTATTCGGGGCGGCCAGCGGCCATGCGCCTCGATTACATTGGGATGCAGCATTATTCGCCGCCGCAGTTCTGGCTCAGCACCGAGCTCACGCCCGCGCCCAGCGGCGTGTATCGGGTGGCCACGCCCTACGGCATCACCCGGCTGCTACGGGCGGCCGACCTGAAGCCCTTCACGCCGGGCGAGCTGGCCAACCTCCGGCTGCTACCCAACGGCTGGCATACCGGCCGCCGCGCCGCCGATTCGCTGTCGGTGCTTATTTCGCCCACCGGTGGGCAGTGGGCCGCGCCGGTGGGCACCGTCTGGTCGCGGCAGCTATCGTTTGTGGGAGCGGGCCTGTCCAATCAACACGACCAGCGCCTGCCGTTTCAGTACGGCGTCGAGAAAGTGCTGTGGGGCGAGCCCCGGCACCGGCTGGGGCTGTACAGTTCGCCGGAAGGCGAGCGGCGCGAAGGTTACATAACGCGGGGCGGCACGCAGCTATGGTCTGAATAATGATAAAAGCCCGTCCATCAAATGAACAGGCTTTTATAACTGCTAATTTGCCGAGTGGCAATAATTAGTTCTGGTTCAGAATCGAGAACAGCTCATCCAGCTTCGGCGTCAGAATGATGTCGGTGCGGCGGTTCATGGCCTTGTTTTGGGGCGTGTCGTTGGCCACCACGGGCAGGAATTCGGCGCGGCCGGAGGGCGTCACCTGAGCGGGGTCCATGCCGGCCGAGGTCAGCAGACGGGTGATTTCGGTGGCGCGCATCACGCTCAGGTCCCAGTTGTCCTTGGCGCCGCTGGCCGTCTGGCCTTTGATGGGCACGTTGTCGGTGTGGCCTTCTACCAGCACGTTCACGTCCTTGTTATCCTTGAGGGCGCCGGCCAGCTTTTTGAGGGCGTCCTGGCCTTTGGGGTCCACTTTGGTGGAGCCCGATTTGAAGAGCAGCTGCTCCGACAGCGACACGTACACCTTGCCGTTCTTCACGTTCACCTGCAGGTCCTGGGCGTTGAAACCCAGCAGCGCGTCAGATACTTTCTTGCGCAGGGCCTTGGTGGCGGCATCCTTCTGTTCCAGAATGCGCTGCATCTCGGCGATGCGGGCGTTTTTGCCGGCCAGGTCCTGCTCGGCGTCGCCCAGGTTCTGGTTGAGCTGGTTTACCTGGTTGTTCTTGTTGAGCAGGTTGTTGCGCAGCGCAGCTTCGTTGCGCTCCTTTTCGGCAGCCAGGTTGGCCTTTTCCAGCTGAAGCTGGTCGCGGGTTTTGGCTAATTCGGCATTTTGCTGCTGCAGAGCAGCAATCTCCTTTTTGTTGCAGCCGGGCAGCGCCAGCAAGGTTGCGCCCAGCAGAGCCGGGGCGAGGAAACGGGAAATAAGCGGGAATTTCATAAAGAAAGTTCGGGGAAGAAAAAGCCGCCACTCAGCGGCTGAGCTTTCAAACGGACAATCGGCTCAGGGGTTACCTTTGTCGGTTATCGGCCGTCGTCCGGTATAATTGTTTCATCGAAAATTCAGGAATGCCCCGACTATACGAGTGGGTTTGTGGCTTGCTACTAGCAGTATCGGCAACGGAAGCGCCGGCGCAGCAGGCCCCGGCCCGCTACTGGGTAACCCTGCGCGACAAGCAGGGCGTCCGCTTCGCGCCGGAGCGGTATTTTTCGCCCCAGGCCCAGGCCCGCCGCCAGCGCCAGCACCTGCCCGCCTACGAAACCAGCGACTTGCCTGTGCGTTCCGATTACGTGGCTGCCATCGCCGCGCGGGTCGATACCATCACGCTGGTCAGCCGCTGGTTTAATGCCGTGGCCTGCCGCGCCACGCCCGCCCAGGCCGCGCAGCTGCAGGCCTTGCCCGGGGTGCAGCGCGTGGAGCTTTGGCCTCCGTTGGGGGGGGCAGTAGCTGGCTTAACGGCGTGCGCAGGCACGCCGACCAGTCCCGCATCCGCCGCCCGCGCCAAACCCCTTTCCGCCAACGACTACCTGCTGGCCCGCCGCCAAACCGCCTACCTCGACGAGCCCGCCCTGCGCCGCGCCAATCTCAACGGTAAGGGTCTGCGCATTGCCATCTTCGACGTCGGCTTCGAGGGCCTGCCCGGTCACCCGGCCTTTCAGACGCTGGTGAATGAGCGCCGCATCGTCGCCACTCACGACTTCCTGAAAAACCGGCCCGACGTATTCCGCGGCGGCAGCCACGGTATCGAGGTGCTGGCCTGCCTGACGGGCCGCCTGCCCGGCGGCCCCGGCGGCGCGCCCGGCCCCGCCCTGGGCCTGGCCCCAGCCGCCGACTACCTGCTGGCCCGCACCGAGCAGCTGCACCGCGAGCGCTACGCCGAGGAAGAAGCCTGGCTGGCCGCCGCTGAATGGGCTGATAAAGAAGGCGCCGACATCATCAACTCCTCGCTGGCCTACACCGAGCAGCGCTACTTCCCCGAGCACATGGACGGCCGCCGCAGCCTCATTGCCCGCGCTGCCAACCTGGCCGCCCGCAAGGGCATGCTGGTGGTGAGCGCCGCCGGCAACGACGGCGACGACGACTGGGTGCGCATCGGCACGCCCGCCGATGCCGACTCGGTGCTGGCCATCGGCGGGCTCGACCCCGAAACCGGCCTGCACGCCGTCTTCAGCTCCTACGGCCCCAGCGCCGACCGCCGCCCCAAGCCCAACCTGGCCGCTTTCGGCACCGTGCTCACGGCCACGCCCGAAGGGTATGAACGGCTGGAGGGAACCTCCTTCTCGTCGCCGCTGGTAGCTGGTTTTGCCGCCTGCATGTGGCAGAAAAACCGCAGCCTCACGGCCATGCAGCTCTTCCGCCAGCTCCAGGAATCGGCCGAGCTGTACCCGTATTTCGACTACGCTCACGGCTACGGCCGGCCGCAGTTTGCTTATTTTGAGGGCCTGGCCAAAGCTGCGGCCCCAACCTTCGATTTCGTGCCGCACGACAGCCTCGTGGCCGTCGTCATCCAGCCCGCCGCCGCCCGCCGCCCGGCCCGCTCGCTGCCCCTCATGGCCGAGCAGCCCGACGAGCTGGTACTGGCCGCCCTGGCGCCTGCTCCCAAAAAGGACGAGCCGACCCCGAAAGACGACAAAACCAAGCCCGTGGGCCGCGAGCAGCCCCTGCCCGCCGACGAAGCGCCCCTCACGCCCGACCCCGATTTCCCGCCCTACCTCTACTGGAGCCTGGCTGACCGCCGCGGCGTGCTGCGCCGCTACGAAGCCCGCGCCGTGACGCAACGGCTGGTGGTGCAGGTGCCCAGGCGGCTACTCAAAGACGGCAATGTGCTGAAGGTTCATTTTAAAGGCTATACGGCCACGTATTCGGAATAATGGGCTGTCTTTGGGTTTCTGGTTTTAGGTTTGGCTTGCGCCTTTCTTCGGTTCTGGTTTCTGGTTTTTGCCGGAGGCACAAGGCTGCTACAATAGCTTTACTGTTGGTAAGCAGCAGCTTAGCTGCCCATGCGCAGCAGGTGCTGGTCGAGGCCAACGTGGCCGACGACACCGTCAAAACCACCTTCGGCCCCAATCGCTGCTATTTCGGCCACGTGTATGGCAGCTATGGCCTGCTGGCCGGGGCCAGCGGTGGGAGCGGGGCTAGGCTGCGCTACGGCCTGGGCTCGCTGGAAGCCCAGCTGGGCGGCCGGCTCAAGCGCCGCTTCTCCCAAACGCTGGCCCTGAACCTCGATTTGCGCTACGCCTACCAGCAGTTCAGCCTGGCGCAAAACGCGCAGAAAACCGTGCCCACGCCCACGCTGCACAAAAGCGAAAGCCTGAGCTTGCATCACATCCAGAGTGAGTTGAGCTTGCGCCTGAATGCCGGCCGGCGCGGTAACGTAATCGGCCGCTACCTCGACCTGCTGGCCTACGGCGGCTGGGTAGCCGGCACCTCGCACACCACCGAAGACGAGCCCGGCCCGGGGATAAAGTCCGTCGAAACCACCGAAAGCGGCCTGCCCTACCTGCACCGCTGGGCCGGCGGCGTGGGCGCCCGCCTGGGCTCCGACCGCTACGCCTTGGTGACGCGCTACCGCCTGAGCTCAGTTTTTCGGCCCGAATATGCCGCCTTTCCCGAGCTGCCGCGCTGGGTAATCGGGCTGGAGCTGGGTTGGTTTTAAGCCGCCGCAAACCTATTGCCGGGCTATTCGCGTAAAACGCTCAGCGCCGAAAAATCAGGTGCCTGAATTCCCCGTTTACCCTTCCCCGCGCCGCTCGCCGGCGCTTCCCCGAACTCATGAAAACCTCGTCTATTCTACTGGCTGCCGCCGCGCTCACCCTCCAGCTCAGCGCCTGCGTCAGCACCGACCGCGAGCTGGGCGCCTCCAGCCAGGACCCCCGCGCCACCTACACCCCGCCCGCTACCGCCGACCGTACCCGCCTCAACAGCAGCTCGGTGCTGAACACCGTGCGCGCCACCCACGCCTTCTCTGACCCCGGCACGCAGGACAACTTCGTATTGCAGCTGCGCGGCACCCGCGTGCTCAACGCCCAGGCTCACCTCATCGTCACCAATAGCAAGGGCGATACCATCAGCCACGAAATAATGCCCGCCCGCGCCCTCATTCAGGATAAAATGCTGGAAGACCCACAGGCCGCTACCGTGCGCGACAAGGAAATCGCCATCCTGCAGGGGATGAATGCCTTTTTTGCCCCCGCCAACTTCACCACGCCCGCCGTGCCCGCCTCCACGCCCCAGCCCGCCGAGGTCGATACCAAAGCCTGGCAGGCCCTGCGCGACGACCCCACGGCCGTGGCCTTCGATTTCATGGGCCCCGGTGGGGCCGAGCGCCGACTGGCGTATGCGCGCAAGCTGGGCAAGTCGGTGGTGATTAGTCAGTAAAAGATAGGCCGAGTGGTAGTACGAATTCCCCGCAGGGGTTCGTACTACCACTTTGTCGTTGTTATAGCTGGTGCGGAACTGCGCTACCGACAGAGTGGTAGTACGAACCCCTGCGGGGAATTCGTACTACCACTTCGTTATTCGTACTTTTGCCGCCGCATTCCCACACGTTCACTCATGAAATTCATCCTCTCCTTCGCCGCCGTCTTAGTTGCCATACTGGCCCTGTTGCGCTTTTTCCCCTCCGCACCCATCAACCCGGTGCTGCCGGTAAGGCCGCAGCACGAAGTGCAGGGCCACGGCGCCGACGTACCCGTAGGCCCCACCAGCGCCGTCACGCCCGGCCAACCCTGCGACGCTGAAAAAGAAGATGCTGCCCTAGCCAACGGTGGCGCTTCGACCACCAAAGCCGGCCAGACCTTCGGCCAGCCCATCACCGCCGAGGGTGCCGTGCCCATGAGCGGCCTCAACGTGGCCCTGAGCGGCAAAGACTCGGTGCAAATCAAGCTGGTAGGCGAAGCCAAAGCCGTGTGCCAGGCCAAAGGCTGCTGGATGACGCTGCCCACCGCCAGCGGCGAGCCGATGCGCGTGCGCTTCAAGGACTACGCCTTCTTCGTACCCAAGGACATGACCGGCCACCAGGTGGTGGTGAGCGGCTGGGCCTTCCGCGAAGTAACCTCCGTCGAGCACCAGCAGCACTACCTGCGCGACGCCCACAAATCGGAGCAGGAAATTGCCGCCATCACCAAGCCCAAGGAAGAAATTAACTTCATGGCCGACGGGGTGTTGGTGCAAAACTAGCCGTTGCCGAAAGGTTTTGGAAAGGCCGCCCACCGGGCGGCCTTTCCTGCTTTCTGGCCCGATGGGTTTACTTTGTACTTCTGAAAAAAAACGGCGTTTTCTCCCGCGCCACCCCGCCCATCCATGTCCGACCAGCCCACTGCCCAGGCCCGCATTCAAGAGTTGACTGCCCGCCTGCACCACCTCAACCACCAGTATTACCAGCACGATATTTCGGAAATCAGCGACCAGGAATTCGACCAGCTGCTGGCCGAGCTGCAGGGCCTGGAAAAGCAGTACCCCGAGCTGGCCCTGCCAAACTCGCCTACCCAGCGCGTGGGCGGCACCATCACCAAGCAATTCCCTACGGCCCAGCACCGCTACCCCATGCTGAGCCTCGGCAACACGTACTCCGAAGACGACCTGCGCGAGTTTGACGAGCGGGTGCAGAAGGGCCTCGAAGGCGCGCCCTACTCGTATGTGTGCGAGCTGAAAATCGATGGCGTAGCCATGAGCCTACGCTACGAAGATGGTCAGCTCACCCAGGGCGTAACGCGCGGCGACGGCACCCGCGGCGACGTAGTAACCAGCAATGTACGTACCATTCGCACCCTGCCGCTGCACCTGCATGCGGCCGAAAATCAGCCCCAGGATTTCGAAGTGCGCGGCGAAGTATTCATGCCCCTGCCCGTATTCGACGAGCTGAACGCCGAGCGTGAGCAAAACGGCGAAGCCCTGCTCGCCAACCCCCGCAACGCCGCCAGCGGCGCCCTCAAGCTCCAGGATTCGGCGCAGGTGGCCGCCCGCAAGCTGCGTTTCTACGCCTACTCGCTGCTCACGCCGGGCCGGCACTTCGCCAGCCACAGCGCCGGCCTGGAGGCCCTCACGGCCTACGGCCTGCCGGTGTCGGATACCTGGCGGCGCTGCCAAAGCATTGAGGACGTGCTGGAATTCGTGCACTACTGGGACAAAAAGCGCTTCGAGCTGCCCGTGGCTACCGATGGCATCGTCATCAAGGTAGACGACCTGCGCCAGCAGGACCAGCTGGGTTTCACCGCCAAAAGCCCGCGCTGGGCCATTGCCTACAAGTACCCCGCCGAAGCCGCCCGCACCCGCCTCAACGAGGTGCAGTACAATGTGGGCCGCACCGGCGCCGTGACGCCCGTGGCCCTGCTCACGCCCGTGCCACTGGCTGGCACCGTCGTAAAGCGCGCTACCCTGCACAATTTCAATCAGATTGAAGCCCTCGACCTGCGCCTCGGTGACCTGGTGTTCGTGGAAAAAGGCGGCGAAATCATTCCCAAAATCACTGGCGTCGACCTGGAGGCCCGGCCCGCTACGGCCGTGCCCATCGTGTACCCCACCGAGTGCCCGGCCTGCGGCACGCCGCTGGTGCGCCCCGAGGGCGAAGCCCATTTCCGCTGCCCCAATGAGCGCGGCTGCCGCCCGCAGCTCAAAGCCCGTCTGGAGCACTACGTGAGCCGCAAAGCGCTGAATATCGACGGCCTGGGTGCCGAAACCGTCGGCCGCTTCTTCGACCTCGGCCTGGTGCAAACCGTGGCTGACATTTATGACTTGGCCGCCAAGCGCCCCGAGCTGGTGACGCTGGAGCGCCTCGGCGAAAAATCCATCGACAACCTCATCGCGGGCATCGAGAAAAGTAAAACCGTGCCCTTCGACCGCGTGCTGTTCGGCCTCGGCATCCGCTACGTGGGCGAAACCGTGGCCCAGAAGCTGGCCGCCCACTACCGCAACATCGATGCCCTGATGGCCGCCACGGCCGAAGACATCGCCGCCGTGCCCGAAGTAGGCGGCGTCATTGCCGTGGGTGCCGCGCATTGGCTCGCTCAGCCCGAAAACCGCGAACTGATTGAACGTCTGCGCACCGCCGGCGTGCAGCTGGCCCTCACCGGCGAGCCGCCCCGTGCTGTGAGCGACCGGCTGGCCGGGCAGACTTTCGTGCTCTCGGGGGTGTTTGAGCAGTACAGCCGCGAGCAACTGCAGCAGCTCATCACCTCCCACGGCGGCAAAATCACGGGCTCCATCAGCAAGAAGCTGAACTTCCTGGTAGCGGGCGAAAACATGGGCCCCGCCAAGCGTGAAAAAGCGCTGGGTTTCAAGGTGCCCATCATCTCGGAGCAGGAATTGCTGGCCATGCTGCCCACAGCCGACGAAGCCGTTGCCGAAACCTCGGCCGTCGTTGCAACAGAAACGTTGTCCGCCGCGTCATCTGCGAACCCGGGTGAGCAGGCGAGCTTGTTTTAACTGAACTAGCGCACGAAAAACGCGGAGTGCTGCGTTGGGAAACGAAAGATGGCTATTTAGCCTTTCTATTCCCAATGCAGCACTCCGCGTTTCTTATTTTGAAGTTTTAATTGGAGGGAAGCTGGCCTGTGATTTGCGTAGGCGGCAAACCTTATCGGTTGATTAGCAGAAAAATTGTTACTATTGCCTATCGGCTTGCATTATGCAACTGTCAGCTATGAAAAATATATTAGTGTTCGGGCTGTTCCTTAGCGCATTGCTTGGTTCAATGGTAGCACAGGCGCAGTGCCTCCCCTTGGCCGACCTCACGGCCATTGCCGCCAATTCCAACGCCTTAGCCAGGCCGGAGGCGCTGACGCAGTTGCCGGCCGGAAATTGGATATTCAAGGGCACGCCGCCGCGCAGCAAGGAAATTCAGTGGATTTCGGCCGCCACCTCGGCCGATGCCGATGGGGTGCACTCGCCGGCTATGTTTTCGCTGCGGCCTTTTCTACAATCGTTTGACGTGGTGCTGAAGACCACCGAGGCCGGCTGCGTACGCGACGTACGCTCGGAGCTGAAAAATCTGAAATTGAACCCGGTACCCGTCACCTGCCCCGGCTGCGAGGCCGTGCGCTACGATGGCCCCGGCTACCAGGCCACGCTCTATAGCAAAATGAAGGGCGACTATCCCTTCATAGTGGTGGTGCATCCTTTGACCACCACGCCCGTCGTTGAAACCAAACAGAGTGGTACAACTACCACGCCGTAAGAACTTCAGCCAACGACAACTGCCATGAAACTACTTGTACTGTTAGGTTTTGCTATTAGTCTGCCGCTAGCCGGGCAGGCCCAGACTGCCATCTTGGAGCCCCTGCCCAAGAGCAGCAATGATACCCATCTGCGGGCCAATAACAACGTCCTGCTGGATGACCGCCCAGCGCAGCCCGTCTCGGTGCCCGCGCTGGCTCCCAAGGTGGCTACCGAATTGATAGTCAATGGGCATGCCACCGTGCTCGATGTGCGAACGCCCGAGGAGTTTGCCACCGGCCACCTGCAAAATGCCCGCAACCTCAATTTCCGGGCGCCTGATTTTGCCCAGCAGCTGGCCAAGCTGAATCCGCAAGGCACTTACCTGGTGTATTGCGCCTCCGGCAACCGCAGCGGTCAGGCGGTGGCGCAGATGCGGAAGAAAGGCTTCAAAAAGGCCACGAATGTGGGCGGATATAAAGACCTTAAGGCGGCGGGGGCTAAGTAATTGCTACTAAAGTCACAAATGAAAGCCCCGCGTCATAACACGACGCGGGGCTTTCGTTTGTATGATAACTGCAGGGGTTAGAAACTCTGCACCATGTTATTATGCAGCGTGCGCGGGCTCCAATACCCGCTGGCGATGATGCGCCGAATAGTGAAGAGTGGGTCCTGCTGGTCGCGCTTCTCGGCCAGCGAGAAGGCAGCCACGAAGCCCCGCTTCTTGAGCTCGGGGAAAGCCTGCGGGTTCCAGAGGCCGAAAGGGTAGGCGAAGTAATTGATTTTCTTGCCCGTGATTTCCTCCAGGGTTTTGGTGGGCTTCTCAATTTGGGTCACCCAGTCCTGTCCCTGGTACTTCTTCACGTTGTGGTGGTCCCAGGTGTGCGAGCCGATGATGTTGCCCTCGTCGGAAAGCTGTTTCACCATGGGCTTGGTCATGTAGTTGGGGCGGCCCAGGCTCACGGTCATCACGAAGTACACGGCCTTGTAGCCGTACTTTTCGAGCTCGGGGCGGGCAATGGTGAACTGGTCGAGGTCGGTGTCGTCGAAGGTCAGCATCACCGGCTTGCTGGGCAGCTTGGCGCCGGTGGTGAGGTAGGCGTAGAGCTGGTCGGGCAGCACGGTGTGGTAGCCCGAGTCGGCCAGCATCTTCATCTGAGCCTTGAAGGTGGCGATGGGAATGATGTAGTCCTTAGCGTTTTTGGAGTCCTTGGCGCGCCAGTCGCGAATCTGGTGGTAGCACAGAATGGGCACCTGCGGCCGGGCCAGGATGGCGGCCGCGTCGCCCGCCTTACCGGCCGGAATGCTGCTGGGGTCGGGGGCCGGGGTGGCGTTGGCTTCGGCCTCGGCGGTAGCGGCGGCGCCCGAGGTGGCGGCCGTGGCCGGGTTCAGCGAGTCGGTCTGGATGGTTTCGGCCGAGGTGGCGGTGTTGGCTTCGCCGGTGGTGGCGGTTTTCGACTCGCAGGCAACCAGCAGGGCGGCGCTCAGCGCGAGGGGCAGGAACTTGTTCAAAAGATGGGGGAGAAGGCGGGATGTAAATTTGCAACTACAAAACTACTTCCCCCCACCCCCAATGGACAAACTTCGCGGCACCGGCGTGGCCCTGGTTACGCCTTTTTCTTCTGATTTTTCAGTGGATTACGACGGCTGGCGCCATCTCATTGATTTTACCATAGACGGCGGCGTCGAATACCTCGTCGTGAACGGCACCACCGGCGAGTCGCCCACCACCACTACCGATGAAAAAACCGAGCTGCTGCGCATTGCCAAGGAGCAAATCAACGGCCGCGTGCCGCTGGTGTACGGCATCGGCGGCAACGACACGGCCACCACCGCCGAGCTGTTCCGCAGCGTCGATTTGCACGGCGTAACGGCCGTGCTCTCAGCCAGCCCCGCCTACAATAAGCCCAGCCAGGCCGGTCTGGTAGCCCACTACCTGCGCCTGGCCGACGCCAGCCCCGTGCCGCTGCTGCTCTACAACGTGCCCGGCCGCACCGCCTCCAACCTCACCGCCGAAACTACCCTGCGCCTGGCCCAGCACCCCAACATCATCGGCATCAAGGAAGCCAGCGGCAACCTGGAGCAGTGCCTCGCCATCGCTGCCCGCAAACCCAAGGATTTCCTGCTGCTCAGCGGCGACGATATGATGACAACGGCGCTAATAGCTTGCGGGGCTGAAGGCGTTATATCGGTGCTGGCCAACGCCTTCCCCAAGCGCTTCGGCGAAATGACCCGCCAAGCCCTAACCGGTGACTTCGCTGCTTCTCGCAAGTTGCTGTTCGAGTTTCTGGAGTTGAACCCGCTAATGTATGAGGAAAGCAACCCAGTGGGTGTGAAGGCGGCGCTGGCGGCGCTGGGCGTGTGTGGCGGCGCCGTGCGCCTGCCGCTGCTGGAAGCTACCGGCGGGCTCAAGGAGCGGATTCAGAAGGCGATGTAAAGCCACCTGTCATGCTGAGCGTTGCGAAGCATCCTTTCACGTTCGATTGGTTATGGCGTGAGAGGATGCTTCGCTATGCTCAGCATGAGAGGAAGATGTAACTTGCAGTGTGAAATACAGTCAAGTAGCCGACGGCATTCTGGTTGTCGAAGATTTTCTGACCCGGCAGGAATGCCTGGAAAACATCGTGCTCAGCGAAAAAGTCGGCTACGAGCTGGCGAAGGTGAATACTGCCAGCGGCAGCAAGGTGCGCACGGATATTCGCAACAACAACCGCGCTTTTTACAAAAGTGAAGAGCTGGCCGAAAAGCTGTGGGACAAGCTGCAGGCCTTCGTGCCCGCCCAACTCGGCAATAGCACCGCCATCGGCCTCAATGAGCTGTTCCGTTTCTACCGCTACCAGCGTGGGCACCAGTTCAAAGGGCACTTTGACGAAAGCTACATCCGCAACGAGCGCGAGGCCAGCTACCTCACGTTCATGGTGTACCTGAATGACAATTTCCAGGGCGGCGACACTGCCTTTCGCGGCCTGCGCATCCAGCCCCGGCAGGGTATGGCCCTGGTTTTCCTCCACAATCTCTACCACGAGGGCAGCGAGGTGACGCAAGGCGTGAAGTACGTGCTGCGCTCGGACGTGATGTACCGGTTGAACAATCAACAATGAGCAGTTAACAATCGCTGGAAACACCAGCTCAATCACTCTTCGCTCATTATTAATTGTTGATTGAAATTTACCAGCCACTGGCCAGCACGTCGGCCACGTGCAGGCACCTAAGCGGCAGCTTTTCCTTCTTAATGTAGGCCTCCAGGTGCATGAGGCAGCTCACGTCGGTGCTCACAATGTAATCAGCGCCAGTATCGAGGGCGTGCTCCACTTTCTGCTGGGCCATCGCCACTGAAATAGCCTCAAACTTTACCGCGAAGGTGCCGCCAAAGCCGCAGCAGGTGGTGGTTTCGGCCATTTCGAGGCGTTCTAGGCCCGTTACGCCGTCGAGCAGCTGGCGCGGCTCCTCGCGGATTTTGCACTCGCGCAGGCCCGAGCAGGAGTCGTGGTAGGTGTATTTGCCAGTCAGGCTGGCACCGGGAATGTCAGTGATACCCAGCACCTGCACCAGAAACTCAGTGAGCTCGTAGGTGCGGGCCTGCACGCCACGGCAGGCGCCGGCCTGCGGCGTATCGGCAAAAAGGGACGAGTAGCTGTTGCGCACCATGCCCACGCAAGAAGCTGAGGGACTCACTACGTAGCGGCTGGCGTCGCCGGCAAAATCGCGCAGGAATTTCGTAGCCACGTCGCGACTTTGGGCCACGTAGCCAGCGTTGTAAGCGGGCTGGCCGCAGCAGGTTTGAGCGGGGTTGTAGTGCACCTGGCAGCCCACGGCTTCCAGCACCTTCACCATGTTCAAGGCGGTGTTGGGGTAGAGTTGGTCGACGAAGCAGGGGATGAAAATATCGACTTGAGGGGCAGGCATCAAAAATTAGCGCGACGGCGATAGAAGTAGTGAAAGATGGAAATGCCAAGTAACCATAAAATGTAAATGCCGCCTGACTTGGCAAGTTCAAAGTAGCGTTGATGTGTTTTTTTTAGGCTGTACACAATATGTCCAGTACTTTCCGCTTGATATACATCAAATTCGGAGTCGTTTTTCAAGCCAGGTATTTTCCAATCAGGGTCATAATACACCGTTAACGGCTGGTTAGGTCGTAACCGGTGTAACAGACTATCTAACGGGAATTCGTCATCACCATGTTCTTTAATTCCAAACCAATGGAAGTTATGTTTCAGTGTAATAGCCAAGTAGAAGCTATGGTCTTTGGTTGCAGTTCGCTGAATAGTGACAGTATCAATCACCCCATCGGTACGGGACAGATTATCCAAGGAACGGTGAGCCGCTAACCGGGGAGAAACTAATATTAGCCAAACAAATGATAGAACCATGGCACAAATAGCTCCATAACCCAAAGCATTACGAACTGAAGTAGGTAGCATTGGTTAGTGGAATACCTGTTCGCGGGCCATGCGCTGGGCCTGCGCAAAAGCGTCGAGGTCGAGCCCGGTTTCGAGGCCGTTTTCCAGTGCAAAGGCCAGCAGATTTTCCGTCGCCATGTTGCCCGTGAGCACATCGGCCGCCATGGGGCAGCCGCCGATGCCGCCAATGGCCCCGTCGAAGCGGCGGCAGCCGGCCTGGTAGGCAGCTTCTACTTTCTCGCGCCAGCTGTCGGGCGTGGAGTGCAAATGCGCGCCAAACTCAATGGCCGGAAACGCCGGAATCAGCTCGGCAAACAACGGCGTGATAGTGGCCGCCGTGCTGGCCCCGATGGTATCGGACAGGGCTACGATGCGGATGCCCAAATTGGCCAGCTGCCGGGTGAAGTCGGCCACTACTTCCGGACTCCAGGGGTCGCCGTAGGGGTTGCCGAAGCCCATTGACAGAT
This sequence comes from Hymenobacter aranciens, assembly GCF_030580865.1. Lineage (GTDB taxonomy): Bacteria > Bacteroidota > Bacteroidia > Cytophagales > Hymenobacteraceae > Hymenobacter > Hymenobacter aranciens. The sequence continues at coordinate 47,475 of NZ_JAUQSY010000002.1, forward strand.
AGACTACTAACGTGCGGCTCTGCTTTCCGCACAATTCGTGCATAGAGGCTACGTCGGCCAGCGCTTCGGCGATGGTTTTATTGGTGTTGCGGCGCTGGAAGGTTTCCGATACCGACAGCGGGAAGCCCAGGTACTGGATTTCGGGGTGTTGCAGGGCAGTTTCGGCTCCGCGCAGATTGGCCACGATGGCCAGCAGCTTGGTGCGCGTCTGGCTCAGGTCGAGGCCTGCCAGCACCTCGGCCGTATCCTGCAACTGCGGAATGGCTTTCGGCGACACGAAGGAGCCGAAGTCCAGCGTGTCGAAGCCCACGCCCAGCAAAGTATTGAGATAGGCCGTTTTGGTGGCCGTAGGAATAAAATGGGTCAGGCCCTGCATGGCGTCGCGCGGGCATTCGATGAGTTTCATGGGTGGAAAAGGAGCGGGTGGGAAAGTTCGGCAAAGGTAACGGGTAGGGCAGGGGCACGTAACGAACTTGGGCGCCCCGGCCGGGGTTTTCAACGCATGACATTTTTGATGCGATGCGCGCGCCAGCCCCTCGGACTGGCGCTGCTTTTATCTACGCTGCTGCTGGGTGCCTGTAGCAAGCAGCAAACCCTGCAGGCACTGTTCCAGAAAACCACTCCGCACCAGACCTACGCCCGCCAGCTCCGGCAGGCGGGCCTCGACCAGCGCGTGGCCGGTCGCGCCTGGCTGGCCGCCGCCGACCAGGCCCTGCGCGACTCGCTGACCGTGCCGCTGCCGTTCACCGAAACCGGCTATTTCCGCCCCGAGCAGCCCACGGCCAGCGGCTACCGCTACGCCGTGCGGGCCGGCGAGCAGCTGCACGTCAGCCTCACGCTGGCGCCTGGTGCTACGGCGCGGGTATTTCTGGATGCGTTTGAGTTACGACCTGGTCAGGTCCCCATTCTCATTACCAGCGCCGATACCACCGTGCTCGATTTTCGCTACCGCGCCGAGGTTGATGGTCAGCATCTGCTGCGGGTGCAGCCCGAGCTGCTGGCGACCGGGCGCTACATCCTGCGGGTGAGCCGCGAGCCCAGCCTGAGCGTGTTTCCGGTGCAGGGCCGCAGCGATGCCGCCGTGGGTAGCTTCTGGGGTGTCGACCGCGACGAGGGCGCCTGCCGGCACGAAGGCATCGATATTTTTGCTCCCAAAGGCACGCCCGTGCTAGCTGCTGCGGCTGGCTACATCACCCGCACCGGCGAAACGCCGCGCGGCGGCCGCGTGGTGTGGCTGGCTGATGCTGAGGGCGGAAACCACCTCTATTACGCGCACCTCGACCGCCAGCTGGTGCAGCCCGGCCAGCGCGTGCGGGCCGGCGATACGCTGGGCCTGGTGGGCAACACCGGCAATGCCCGGACCACGCCGCCGCACCTGCATTTTGGCGTGTACCGCGCCGGACAGGGCGCCGTCGACCCCTTGCCCTTCGTGCATCGCGCCGACAAGCTGCCCGCACCATCCACTGGCCCCGACCAGCGGGGCGAGTTTGTACGGCTGAAAGTGGCGACGGCATTACGGCACAGCCCGTTGCAAAGCAAGTTGCTGGCTAATAACCGGCTAAGTTCGCAGATGCCGCTGCTGGTGCTGGGGCAACAGGGCGCGGCTTTGCGCGTCGAAACGCCGGATGGCCGGCAGGGCTACGTGGCCGCCAAGGCGGTGGTAGCGGCAACGGCCAAACCACTGCGTAATTTGGTATTGCCTGCGGCTACCGAGCTGCTGGCGCAGCCCGTGGCGGGGGCTCCGGCCCGCATGGCGCTGGCCGCCCGCACGGCCGTGACGGTGCTGGGCCGCTCGGCTACGTTTGCCCTGTTGCGGGGACCAAAGGGGGAAGTCGGTTGGGCCGTGCTGGGGTAGCCGGCGCAAATAAGTGAAAGGAAAGTGCCGAAAAGTCACAGACTGTCCGGGCGTCTTTCCCGTAGATTATAGAGGCCTTGCGTTAGGCCGCCGAAGGTTGTACTTTGCAGCCAATCCGCATCTTTTACGTTCTTTTCGCTCTCATTCTTTCTCATGCCTGATTCTTCACAAACCAACTGGGCCGATACGGCCGCCGCGTTACTTTCCAAGCTCTCGGGCGGCGTCGAGCTCAGCCTGGCCTTCGACCAAATGGAAGTACAAGTGCCTAGCCCGCAGGGGCCCGCCGCCACTTGGCGGGTCAATGGCTCGTTGCGCATTCGCACCAAGGGCGAGGCCCCGGCCGCTACTTCTACTCCTCAGCTGCCGCCCAGCCGGCCCGATACCATTGGCTAGCGGGCTGGAAATCGACGCGCAGTTGCTCCTTACTTGGAACGGGCACGATTTGCAGTTGGCTGCCGCTGGCACCTATCTCATTATCAACATTCCTAGCCAAAAGGTGCTCGACGAGCTGACGGCTGGCCCACCCAAGCCCGCCGGCTATGTGAAGCCGCCTAAAACCGGCCGTGAAGTGGACCCGCTGCAGCAAATCAACGACTTGATGCGACGGCTGGGCTTGGTGCTCGACCTGCGGGTGGGCGGCAAAACCTACGTCACTTTCGGCGTGCAGCGCACTCCCAAAATAACCCTCAATGCTGTGCTGGGCAAAATCGGCTCCTTCTTCCGCTAAAGTTCGAAGCAACTATTCGGCCCGTTACCCGGTCTTGCTGCCCGAAGCTCTGCCTGCCTTTTCTATCCAAGCTGCCCCATGATATGAACCCCGACCGCAACTCTAAGAACCGCATTGATTCCGAGCGCCGGGCATCACCTTTGCGCCGTATTGAGCAGATTCCGCAGTCGCTGGTCGTGCTATATTTTATCATCGTGGCTATTGCCAGCATGTTTGCATGTTTGCTGGTGGCGTACGTTTATACGCACACCGTCAACGATGTTGCATCGAATATGTACTCATTTCCGCGCTATTTCTCGCTCAGTACCATTGTATTGCTAGGAAGTAGCTACGTTCTCAGCCAGGCCCGGGGGCTCTACGAGCAGGACGACCTGACCATGCTGGCACGGTGCCTGGGCGCCACGCTGCTGCTGGGTTGCGTGTTTGCCGGCCTGCAGGTGTTGGGCTGGCGCGAGCTGTGGGGGCAGGGGGTGGAGCTTTCCGGCCGCAACGGGCATGGCACTTACCTCTACATTATTTCGGGGCTGCACGTGGCCCACGTGCTGGCCGGGATGGTGTATTTGCTGGTGGTGCTGCTGCGCGTTATCCACGCCGACCAGGATGCCGTGCGCTCGCTGGTGTTCATACGTAATCCATACTACCGGCGCCAGCTGACGATGTTAAGCACCTATTGGCACTTCGTGGACGGCCTGTGGGTGTTGTTGTTTGCGGTTTTTCTGCTGCTGTACTGAGCACTAAATTGCATTACGCGTAAAAGGCGGGCGTTAAAAGGTCATATTGCCTTTTGACGCCCGCCTTTTACGCGTAATCCAGACTTTCTGTTAACCAGCTACTTAATTACCTCCAGCCAGCCCTTGTAGCGCCGACCGTCGGTGTAGCTAACGAGGTAAAAGTAGATGCCCGCGCTGTCGTTGCCGCCCCAGCGAAAATCGCGGTCTGCAGTCTCATACACCTGCTGGCCCCAGCGCGAAAAAATCTGGATGGTGGCAAACTGAGCGTCGCAAAAATTCTGGGGTAAGTCGGGCAGGCGGAAGGCATCATTCAGACCATCACCATTGGGGGTGATAATATTGTAGAGCTTAAGCGTGGTCGAATCAGGGTTTAAAGCCTCGAAGCGCACACGGTGCTGCTGGGGCAGTGGCCGGCAGGTGGCATCGAGTAGTTGGAAGGTCACCGTTAGGTCGCGGTGCAGGTTGACGCTGGCGCAGCTGGCATCCCAGTAGAAGGTGCCGCTGGCGCGCCCGCTGCCATTGGTGGCCGAAAACCGCATGCCGGCATCGGCCAGATTAAAGCTTTCGGCTCCGGCCGTCAGGGTCAGGTTGTCGCCGTCAGCATCGAAGCCTTCGAGGGTCGCACTGTAGCTCTCATTCAGTAAGCTCTTTACGACTGCCACGGTGCCGGCCGGGGCGGCGGGTAGAGTAGTGGTGAGTACGGGCGCGGTATTGCTGTATTCCACCACTATGGGCACCGACACGGAAGCCGTTTCCCGCCCGCCACAAGGCTCGGAGGTAGAGGTGAAAATAAACTCACGCGTATCCTGCCCCACAGCCTGGCAATCGACCAGCCAGCTAAAGCGCCCGCGCCGCTCGCCATTCACGGTGGCCTGGGTGAGCGTAGCGCCCAGGCTGGCGGGGCTGAAACCACGCCCGCTCATTCCTAAGGTCAGCGCATCGCGGTCGGGGTCGGTACCGATTACGTCAAAAGTCACTACGTCGCCAATGCGAACCCGCAACGGTAGCACGGGGCCGGCGGTAGTGCTGATGGTGGGTGGCGAGTTGGGTGGCGGCACGGCCGTGAACGCTACCCGCACGGTATCGCGGCGGGGCAGGCTGCAGCCGTCGTCGCCCACTATCACATCCAGCAAAAACACCTTGCCCTTACTGTCAATACAATTCGGAAAGCAGAGCGTCGCCGTGAGCGTATCGGCCATGCCCGGCCCGCGCACTGTGCCCGAAGTAACGGACGTGAAATTGGGCATCAGCCCCGAAAAATTTACGGCCCGTAACGACAGCGCCAGCCGCGAACCCGGGTCGGGGTCGGTGAAGCGCAGCTGCACGCAGCGGTTGCTGCCCGGGGAGAAATGCAGCGTGTCGCGCCCCGGCTGGTAACGCACCGGGCTAGTGGGCGAGGGCTGCAGCACAACGGACGGATTTTGGTTGATGGCACAGTTGAGCACCTGCATCTGAAAATCGCGTCGCGATTCCCCAATCTTCTCACCATCACGGTACTCCGAGCAACGCACACCAAACACGAACAGCCCGATATTGGTGGGGCGCACCGTCAGGAGCCCGGTGCGAGCGTCGATGCGCAACGGCGGACTGCCCGGAATCTGGTTGTTCGGGCCCAGGCCCACGCGCCAGTCAATCTGGCTGTAGGGGGCGGGCAAAGCCGCCGCGGGCTTAGGCAGGTCGCTGTCAGAGTGACCATTCAGCGGCGTTACCAGGTCGTACACCAGGGAGTCGCCATCGGCATCTACCCCACCAAAATCGTAATAAAACAGCTCGTTACGGCAGGCATAATCGGCCAGCGGCGGAAAAATCCGCGGGGTCGAGTCGATGAACGGCTGGCCGTTGCGCACCACGGCTGGAAACTCCAGGTAGAACGCCTGCCCTGCCGCGCCAGGAGACATAATATTGCTGATGTTGTTGTTGCGACAGCAGCGCTCCACCGCCACATAATATCCCTGCGGATGGTCGAAGGTGTTGGCAGCAAGCTTTATAGCCTTGCTGTATACCAGCTTGCGCGTGCTGAGCGTGGGCACCGCGCAGGCCGGATTGGTGTAATTAACAAAGGTGTTGCTCACCAGCGGCAGCAGCACATTCATCTGCCGGCTATTATTGCTTTTCTGAAAGATGCTGGCCGTCAAATCAGCATCCAAGGCGTTGGGGCTGCCGTTGTAGGCATCAAAATACAGGTTGAGAATGAGTCGGTAATTATCGCCGTTTTGGTGTACCAGCTCCAGTTCGCCGCCCACAATGTGCGTGGCCCTGGCTGGCAAAGCCCCCAGCAGCACGACCACCAGCATGGCCCGCAACACCCCACCTAGCCTTGAGAAAACACTCATTTGTAGCAGAAAAAGAAAAATTGCCCGCAAGTTACGCTTCTCATTGCTAATTTTCAGCAATATCCGTAGGCTCGCTTGCACTTCGGAACCACCAGGATGACCGGAAGGTTAGCCCGAAGGTTGCCTTAACTTGCAGGCCCAACCAGCACCCGGCTTTTGCCGTTCCTACTACCGTCATTTTCTTGCTGCTCATTTCTATGCTTCGTTCTTTTTACGCCTTTGCTCTTGGTAGCTTGCTACTCAGCGCGGGAGCTGCCCAGGCCCAGTCGCAGGTTCCTCGCCCCACGCACGATTTTGCTATCACCCCCGCCGACCTGGCCGGCGACGCTGCCCGCCAATGCGCCACGGCGCACATCGGCGCGGCCCAGCGGCGGCCCAGCACCACTATCCTGCACCGCGCCAAGATGGAGCGCTACGACGTGAAGTACTACAAGCTCGACCTAGCCCTCGAAAACAACTCGCGCGATGTGGCCGGCTCGGTCTGGATGCGCGTGCGGGTGCGCACGCAGGCCATCGACTCGCTGGCCTTCGAGCTATATCAGGGGCCGGCTGGTACCGCCACTCTGCTCATCGACTCGGTGGTTATCAATGGCCGGCGCTCGCCCGGCATCCGGCGCATCGGCCCCGACGCCACCGCCGCCCTGGCCCAGCCTGCCGCCGCCAACTCGCTGCTCGATGCCCGCATCTACTATCACGGCACGGCGCCCAACGGCAACTCGTCGGCCATCGGCAATGCCTTCAACACGGCCACCCGCTACCGCATGGACGGCGTGTATTACCCTTATGATGTGACCTGGAGCCTCTCGGAGCCGTTCTCGGCCCATGAGTGGTTTCCCTGCAAGCAGGTGCTGACCGACAAAGCCGATTCCAGCGACGTGTGGGTAACTACCACGCTGCCGAATAAGGTGGGCTCCAACGGCGTGCTGAGCCGCACCGTGACGCTGCCTAATAATAAAGTGCGCTACGAGTGGAAGTCGCGTCATCCCATTGCCTACTACCTCATTTCGGTGGCTGTAGCGCCTTACATTGAAACCGTTAGCTATGCCAACCCCGCAGGCGGCCCGCGCATTCCCATCGTCGATTACGTGTATGACCAGAATGCGCTGAGCTACTACCAGACCGAAATCAACCGCACTGCGGGTTTCATCGAAAATTATTCCGGCATCGTGGGACTCTATCCCTTTGCCAACGAAAAGTACGGGCACTCCATGGCGCCCATCGGCGGCGGTATGGAGCACCAGACTATGACCACGCAGGATGGTTTTGACTTTACCCTCACTGCCCACGAGCTGTTTCACCAGTGGTTTGGCAACAACGTAACCTGCGGCAGCTGGGAGGATATCTGGCTGAACGAAAGCTTCGCATCCTACGGCGAGTATATGTCGCTACAAGTCTTTAGTACGCCCGCCGCCGCCCGCAGCTGGATGGATACGGCCCACCAATACGCCCTCAGCAACTCCGGTAGCGTGTACGTGCCCGATACCACTAGCGTCGGCCGTATTTTCAATTACTACCTGACTTATAAGAAGGGCGCCGGCGTAGTCCACATGCTGCGCTACCTGCTGCAGGACGACACCAAATTTTACCGCGCCCTGCGCACTTATCAAAGCCAGTACGCCAACTCTACGGCCCGCACGGCCGACATGCAGCGCATTTTCGAGGCCGAAGCGGGCCGCTCGCTCACGTATTTCTTTCAGCAGTGGTTTCGGGGCCAGGGCTACCCCAGCTTCGATGTGCGCTGGAACCAGGTAGGCGGCAGCTTCGGAATGCGCGTCAGTGAAACGACTTCCGAGCCGGGGGTGACGCCTTTTTTTGACACCGATGTGGATTACCGTCTGACATTCAGTGACGGTAGTACCCGCACCATTCGCGTGCATCAGGACCAGCCCACTATTAACTACAGCACACCCGTGGCGGGCAATGTCACCAATGTGGAAGTTGACCCCGACCAGTGGATACTCAACGAACCCGGCGCTACCAATTTCGATGCGTCGCTCACGCTGGCTAGCCGCGCCAGCGCTGCTATTCTGCCCCTGCAGGTATATCCTAACCCCTGCCGCGAGCAGCTGCTGCTGCAAGACCTGCCCGCCGCCCGCGCTACTGCCGAAGTGCTCGACGTGACTGGCCGCGTAGTGCTGCGCCAGGTTGTCGAAGCTGCTAGCCCCAAGCTGCACACTACCACCCTGGCGCCCGGCATCTACGGCCTGCGCCTGCTGAGTGCCAGCGGCGAGCGACTGGCCCAGGGGCGCTTCGTGCGCGAGTAAACCCCAGGTAAAACTAAAAAAGTCGGCTGCTCTCATTGGAGCAGCCGACTTTTTTTATGTCCTGAAGCCAGTTTAATAGGCTTGCCTAAACCTGCTCCAGATATTCCTGCGCCAGTGGCTCTGCCTCGGCATCGGGCAGCGGCACATCAAATACGGCCCGCACCAACTCATCGAACGAGCAGGCGGGCGTGAAGCCGGGCTGCAACACCGCATTGCTGGCCACGCGGATGAACAGCGGCTGGCCATTCATGGCTACCAAATCGATTGTGATGAGGCCGAAACGTTGATTGCAGCAGCCCGTCTGGGGGCAGTCGGTGGGCTGGGGCTTGAAAAGCTGCTTGAGTACTTTTTCGGAGTGCTGGCACTGGTGCTGCGTGCGCTGGTCGGAGCAGGCGCGGCGGTAGCCCAACTCCAGCACCCGCTCGCCGAGGTACTCATACAGGTGCCGGAAATTACCCGGCCCGATGGTGTCATCGAAGAAAAACAGCGCACCCTGCCGGCCCGATTCCTGCAACAATTGCACCCGCAGGCCGCGCTTCGATTCAATGCCCGCCTTTTGTAGGTGATAGGCTTTAAAATACGGCCCCAGCCAGTTCCGATACACGCGCTGCTCTACCCAGCGGGCGTGCCGGCGGGCCTGCGCCGGCGTAAAAGCCATAGCGCGCCACCCTGCCGCCGAGGCCGGTGTTTTGCTGGAAAAAAGCTGCTGAATGAAGTCGAACAAGGGCTTGCTGATAGTGTCGGGTCAAAACACCGCTTCAGGGAAATAGTTTCGGGGCTTTCAGGCCGCAAAGCGGTTTAGGGGCACCAATTTACGCAGATATTCATAAAAAAAGGCCGCCCCCAGGGCGGCCTTTTGCAATTCTTGCATCGTGTGAAGCTGCGCGGCCCGCCTATTTCACCCGCGTCCAGGTCTGGGAGCGGCCGATGAGCGAGAAACCGATGTAGCCTTTCACCTCCATGGTGTTGGCATTCTCCATCTTGATGTAGCAGGAGTAGGTTTTGCCGCTTTCTGGGTCGTAGATTTTACCGTCGTCCCACTTGTTATCGGAATCATACTTAAATCCTTGCATAAATACCAGGCCCAAACGGGGGCGCGAGCGCAGCTTGGGCTCCGGGTTCTGCGAGTCGGTTTTGGGCTTACCGGTGGCGGGGTCGTTGGGAACGGCCAGGCTCACGATTTTGCCGCAGAGCTTGTCGCCGCACTTATAGATTTCAAATGTGGCCTTTTTCTCGGCATTTGTCCAGATACCCAACGGGTTCTGCGATTGGGCCGAAGCCAGGGTGCTGAAACCCAACACGAGGGCAAAAAGGAAGAACAGGCGCTTTGTCATCTTGTAAAAAAGAGAGGGGTGAGAATTTGATGGGAAAAAGGTAAGGCAAAAAATGAAGAAATCCGTGTCGGCCTTCATGAAGCCGCTTAACGCAAGTTTGCGGCCAAAGTTGATAGATGGCTGAAGTGACCGAAATCGTTTGCGAATAAGCAAAAAAAATGGCTTGTAAATCAGCTTACAGCGTGAAAAGAGTAGTAACACAGGTAAAAAAAGGTCGTTTTATTTTGAACCTTCACCCCGCGTATTAACTTTACCACGCAGTAGCGAGTGCTACGGCCCCGCCCAAGCCGCCCTAAGGTGCTGGGTAACGCGAGCGGGGTTTTGTGAAACGTAAAGAAAGGAGGTACAAATGTCCAGTAGTCCCAACCAAATCCTGCCAAGCCTGTCGAATGTCGTACGCTTCACCGCAGTACGCGCCTAACAACAGCTTCGTGGGGTAGCTCCTAAGGCTACTCACATTCGGCCAGGTCTTATCTTGAAGATGCCGGAACTGTACCCCATTTTCGCCGCTTGGTAAGATTTGAAGGATTAGATGCCCGGTTGCCCAGCCGCCCTTCAGTGGGATGGCATAGGCAGCCGGGCATCGTTTTTTTATGGGTAGGAGGGTGAGAGGGTGAGAGGGTAGGAGTGAATGAGGGTATAGATGTTAGCAATCAATTCATACCCCCATGCCCTCATACCCTAGTCAAAGCACCCGCCGTACCTGCATAAACCGCCGCTCGTAGTCAGTCCCCTCTACCTGGCTGATTTTCACGCCCGGCTCGCGCTTAGCCGAGGAGGAATGTACAAAGCGCAAGGGCCCCTCCGATGCGGCCGTGACGACAATGCCCGCGTGCCCGGGCGTGGTGGATGTTTTGGCCGTGCCGGTGAAAACGACGATATCGCCGGGCTGGGCCTGGGCGCGGGGCACCGGCTGGCCCACGTTGATGAGCAGGGCCGTGGAATGCGGCACCGGTACGTGGAAATGGGTGAACACGTATTGCACGAAGCCGGAGCAGTCGAAGCCAGTGGCGGGGGTGGTGCCCGCATAGCAATAGTTGGTGCCAAGCTGCTGCAGGGCGTAAAGCACGATGCTGTCGCGCTTGGCGGCTTTTGGCGCGGGGCGTGTAGGGCGAACGGCTGCTGCTGCGGGCGCAAGCGAATCGGGCCGTGCCGCAATTATCACGGCTTTGGGAGGCTTGACGACTGGCGTTTTGGGCCTGAAAAAGCCGATGATAAGGGCGGCGAGTCCCACGAAAGTCAGCCAGATAAAGCGCATAAATCAAGGGATGGGCGCATTGAGAAGCCCAGCCGTGGGCTCTAACGCATGGCTGCAGCGCGGGGTTGGAAACAGCCCTAGCGCGTATTTTGCGACCTTGCGATGAATTGCCCTCTTCACATTTGCTCAATGTCTGAAAATTCCTTTCCGTTTCTGGCTGGTGCTGCGGCGCTAGCGCTGCTCACCGCTACCCAACCGGCTACGGCTACTACCACCGCCGCTGCCCCCTCGCTGCGCTACACGCTGTCAATGCCCGCTCCGCAAACTCACTATTTTGAGGTGAAAATGGAGCTTGGTAGCTTCAATGCCGATTACACCGACGTGAAAATGCCGGTGTGGGCCCCCGGCTCGTATCTGGTGCGCGAGTTTGCCCGGCACGTCGAAGGCTTGCAGGCCCAGACCAGCAGCGGCAAACTGCTGGCGGTGGAGAAAATCGACAAAAACACCTGGCGGGTGCGCCACCCCAAGCAGGCCGATTTTCGGGTGAGCTACCGCGTGTACGCCTTCGAGCTGAGCGTGCGCACGTCGTTTATCGACGCCGACCACGGCTACCTCAATGGCAGCAGCGTGTTCCTGTACCCGGCGGATAAAAAGGAGCTTAACAGCACCGTGACCGTGGAGCCCGCCGCTGGCTGGAGCACCGTGAGCACTGCGCTGCGCCCGGGCAAAAGCAAGTTTACCTACCAAAGCGCCAACTACGATGAGCTGGCCGATTCGCCCATCGAAATTGGCAACCACAAAGTGCTACAATTCACCGCCAACGGTACGCCGCACCAGGTGGCCATGTACGGCACCTACACCGCCGACGAGCCTAAGCTGCTGGCCGACATGCAGAAAGTGTGCGAAGCCGCGCACCGCGTGGTGGGCCAGAATCCGCTGGACCGGCCCTACGTGTTTATTGTGCACAACAACGAGCGCGGCGGTGGCGGGCTGGAACATTTGTACTCTACTACGCTGGAAGTGAGTCGCAAAACCTACGAAACCGAGGCTGGTATGCGGAGCTTCCTGGGTTTGGTGGCGCACGAATATTTCCACCTCTGGAACGTGAAGCGCATCCGCCCGGTAGCGCTGGGGCCGTTTGATTACGACCGCGAAAACTACACGCACATGCTGTGGGTAAGCGAGGGCATGACGGAATACATGTCGAACGTCATCACCGAGCGCGCCGCCGTTATCAGCCAGCAGGATTACCTCAACACGATGGCCACGCAAATCGGTGCCGTAGAAAACACGCCCGGCAACAAGGTACAGCCCGTGTCCGAAGCCAGCTTCGACGCCTGGATTCGCTATTACCGCCCCAACGAAAACTCGGCCAACTCGCAAATCAGCTATTACGATAAGGGCGAAATGGTGGGCTTGGTGCTCGATTTGATGATTCTGGATGCCACGAAAGGGGAGAAGCAGCTCGACGACGTGTTTCGCCTACTCTACGATAAATATTACAAGCAATTAGGCCGCGGCTTCACCGACCAGGAATACCAGGACGCTGTGGCCCAGGTAGCCGGTCGCCGCTTCGATGAGTTCTTCAAAACCCGCGTGTACGGTACCGAAACCCTCGACTACGCCACGGCCCTCGGCTACGCGGGCCTCACGCTCAGCAGCACCCCCGCCAGCGCCGATGGCAGCCTGGGCGCCAACCTCTCCAATCGCACCGGCAAACTGCTCGTGACCAGCGTGAAGCGCGACGGCGCGGCCTGGAACGGCGGCCTGAACGTGAACGACGAAATCCTGCAAATCAACGGTGCCGCCCCCAGCGAGGAATCGATGAAGCAACTGGCTGGCCGCCCCGTGGGCACCGAACTCAAGCTGCAGGTGCGCCGCGACGGGCTGCCCCGCGAAGTCACGCTCAAGCTGCAGGCTGACCCTGACCGGCGCTACCAGATTCAGTCGATGGCTAGCCCAACGGCGCAGCAGCAGAAGGTGCTGGCGAAGTGGCTGGGGAAATAACTGCCAATGCGTTTTTTACAAACAGAAAAGGCCGCCTATTCAGGCGGCCTTTTCTGTTTGTAAAAGTCCCACGGAGTCAGCGAAATCAATAGAATCAGCGTCAATCAGTGATTCTACTTCACCCGCGTCAGTGTCACGTCGCTGGCGGGCGCAATAATCATCGGCACTTTCTCTACCTTCACTGACGAAGTATCCAGTCCAAAGTATTGAGCCTCCGAAGAAATAAACTGGCGGATGTAGAAGTAAGCCTGCATCACCAGCTTTTCAATGGTCGGAAAGTCATTCTCCACGGAAAGGAATTTCTCCAGCACCACGAAGCGGAAATCACCCACCACATGGCGCTGACTCAGTGACTCGTAGCGTGAGGTAATGTCCACTTCCTTGTTGCGCACCAAGTCTTCCACCACTTTGCGGAAGTAGAGGTTGATGCGCTGCTGCACCCGGAAGCCCAAGCGGAAATTGATTCGGAATACGTCATCCTTGGCCACTTCCGTCACCTTGTACTCCATCGTGTAGGGCTCATCAGTCGTGTCGACGTGGATAAACCAGTAGATATCAGCCCGCTTTGGGCGTTTCTGGAAGATGGAATAGATAATTTTCTGCTCGATTTCGGAGCCGCGCTCGGCCGAGGTCATGAACACGAGGTGCGTCGAGTATTTCGGTACCGAGTCGTCGTCGCTGAGCTGTTTCAGGGCGTCGATGTAGGGTTCCAGCTTCACGAATTCGGTGAGGCGGCGCTTGATATAATAAGCCTTGAGCCACACGTACATCACACTCATCAGCGTCAGGCCGATGGCCAGCGACACCCAGCCGCCGTGGGGAAATTTCACCAGGTTTGCTACCAGGAACGAGCCTTCGATGCCGCCGTACACCAGCACAAACAGCGCAATCAGCGGCAGGGCCACCCGCTTCGTGCGCAGCCAGATGCTCAGCAGCACCGTGGTCATGAGCATGGTGAGCGTAATGGCCAGACCATAAGCAGCTTCCATGTTTTCCGACTTCTTGAAGTACCACACCACCGCGATGCAGCCCAGGAGCAGCAGCCGGTTCATGCTGGGCACGTAAAGCTGCCCCTTCACATCGGTAGGGTAGTTCAATTTTACCTTGGGCCACATATTCAGGCGGATAGCCTCGGCCACCAGTGTGAATGAGCCTGTAATCAGAGCCTGCGAAGCAATGATGGCGGCAATGGTAGCGATGCAAATGCCCGGCAGAAGAAACCACTGCGGCATCAGCTCATAAAACGGGTTGCGCCCGGCCAACTGCTGGTCGTGGTGGGCCAGCAGCCAGGCGCCCTGGCCGAAGTAATTCAGCACCAGCATGGTCTTTACAAAAGTCCAGCTGATGCGGATGTTGCCCTTACCGCAGTGGCCCAGGTCCGAGTACAATGCCTCGGCCCCCGTCGTACACAGAAATACGGCACCCAGCAGCCAGAAACCGCCCGGGTAGTTCACCAGTAAATCGTAGGCGTAGTAGGGGTTGGCCGCCTTGAGAATCTCGGGGTGCGGGATAATCCAGAGCACGCCCAGGATGCCCAGCATGGTAAACCACAGAAACATAATCGGCCCGAAAGCCTTGCCGACTATCTGCGTGCCAAAGCTTTGCAGAAAGAACAGCCCCATGATGATGGCAATGACGATGTACACGATGTAGTCGTCACTGAGGTGCGGAGCCACCAGTTTTAGCCCCTCGATGGCCGAGCTGACCGAAATAGGCGGCGTAATCACGCCGTCGGCCAGCAGAGCGGCCCCGCCGATGATGGCCACCGCCGACAGCCACGCTCCGCGCCGCCGTACCAGCGCGTAGAGCGAGAAAATGCCACCCTCGCCGTTGTTGTCCGCGTTGAGCGTCAGCAGCACGTACTTCACGGTGGTTTGCAGCGTCAGCGTCCAGAGCACGCAGGAGATACCGCCCAGCACCAGTTTTGGGTCAATATTGCCGGGCACGATGGCCTTCATCACGTAGAGCGGGGAGGTGCCGATGTCGCCGTAGATGATGCCCAGCGCAATCAGTAGCCCCGCGCCGGTGATGGCGCCGTGCCCGTTTTTAGAGGAGTCCATAAAAGAAGGTAAAGATGAGTCAGGTAATGAAGCAGGTAGCGTTGAGAGTTGGCTGCGCAGCAGTGGTGCCAGGCTGAATCAGCCTCCCCTTACGTTGATTTTCTAAAATGGTCAGGATTGGTTCGGCGCATTCGACAGGTCAGATTCGAATGCCGCATTCATTTCGGCCGCCTGCGCGGCTTCGGCGGCGGCGCGCATGGCCGCATCGGCCTCGGCCAGCAGGGCGGCGGCTTCGGCGGCCGCGTGGTCGTGGATGCGACGGATGCGGCGGTTTATTTCGCCTGCCAGGCGCTGCCACTCGGCCGGTTCGCCGGGCAGGGCAAAGTTTACTTCCTGCCGGCCTGAGCGTTGCAGACGCAGGCGGTTGGTGCCGCGCCGGCCGTAGAGCAGCAGCAGCGCGGAAGCCACCATACCGGCGGCGGCGGGCATCATGCGCAGCCAGTTATTCAAAAACGCAATCATGACGGCGGCCAGACTCAGTCCGCCCAGCAGGTACCACAGTATCCAGCGCACCGGCGTGAGCTCGGCGCGGTCCAGGTCGCGCAGCAGAAATTCCTCGCCCCGCACGGTGAGCGTGGTGTCGGTCAGGCGCAGGCGACCATCGGCACTTTGAATAGGGGGGAGCGGCGGCAGCAGGGCTGGCCGCAGGCTTACGGGCGGCGCAAAGGCCGCCACCGGCGGGGCGGTGGCGGCTGGCGCTGGGGCAATAACGGACGTGGCCGGCGGCGCGGGAGCCGTCGGAGCAGCTTCGGGAGAAGGCTGCACTTGCACCGGCACGGCCGCCACCGGGGCGGCCGTGCTACTCTGCGCCCAGGCGGGCGCGGTGGTGCGGGTGGTGGTAGACGCCGTCAGCGCCCCGGCCGACGCCGGGGCTCAGTTGTTCACTTTCAGCAGCTCCACGTCGAAGATAAGGGCCGAGTCGGGGCCGATGTCGCGGCCGGCACCGCGCTTGCCGTAGGCCAGGTCCGAGGGAATGTAGAGGCGCCATTTCGAGCCTTCGGGCATCAGCTGCAGGGCTTCCGTCCAGCCGGCAATCACCTGGTTTACACCGAAGGTGGCCGGTTGGCCGCGCTGGTAGCTGCTGTCGAATACGTTGCCATTGATGAGGGTGCCGTGATAGTGTGTCGTCACCGACGAGCGGGGCGTGGGTTTGGGGCCGCTGCCTTCGGTCAGCACTTCGTATTGCAGGCCGCTGGGCAGGGTGGTGACGCCGGGCTTGTTGGCGTTTTCGGCGAGGAAGGCTTCGCCTTCGGCTTTATTATTCATGGAATCAGGGGTTGAGGTGTCGTCGTCATCTTCTTCGGCGCCGCCGAGCTGCTCCTGCAGCTGCATCATGGCGGCTTGTACTTGCTCCTGGTTCAGGCGCATAGGCTGGCCGGCCAGGCCTTCCTTGAGGGCGGCGGCCAGGATGTCGATATCCAGGTCGAGGCCCTGCTGGGCAAAGTTGCGGGCCAAATCGCGGCCAATGATGTAGCTGACCTGCTGTTGATTGGTGTCGAGGGTCACAGGGAAATTAAATGTGGCGGACGGCCTCGCTAGGCCGCTGACTCCGCCGGGTGAAAGGAAAATTCAGCCCGCAAATGTCGGCACCACGCGCCGAACGGAAGGCAAACAAAAAGCCCCGCTCGGGAGCGGGGCTGATTTTGTTGCAAACGCCGGACGCAAGCTGCTTAGCAGTAGTGCGAAGCATCTTCGCCCTGCAGGCTGAAATCGAGGTTCAAATCGCGCAGCCGCGCGGCCAGGTAGCTCAGCGAGCCAAAGCCGCCGAGCAGCAACAGGGACGAGAAGGCAGTGGTCTTTTTCATAATCAGCTAAAATAAGCCCCGGTGGAGCGATGAATTTTTCTTGGCACAAAGATACGACCCAAACCGCAATTTGTTATGCATGCAGCATATCGGAAACGTTTGCAGCGATAAATAATTCAGGATTTTATCGGGGCTTGTTCCGCGTCAGCACCATCAGGGAGTAGCCGCCGAGCGTCTTGGTACAGAACTTCGGACTGATGGCGTAGAGCACCGTGCGCAGGGCGTCGGCAATCTGGTTTTTCAGCGTTTTGCGCTTGTGCACGGGCTCGGTGTACAGCCGGTCAATGACTTCGAAGCCGTAGTCCTCCAGGATGCTCACCACAAAATCTTCGGTGAAATTGTGAATGTGGCCCACCCGCTGCTTCGATTCGATGAGCATCTGCTCGCGCAGCAGGCTCCACGCACTCATATCCAGAGGGATGTGAAACAGAGTGTAAGCGCTTTTGTCGGCGATGCCGGCCAGGAATTCGAAATAGTTGTTGAGGTGCTCGATAACATCAATGACGAGCAGCAAATCGAAGGGTGCGGCGGGCGTGGGCTTTGTTAAATCGCGCAGCTCGAAGCGGATGCGCTCCGTCTGCTTGCGCGAGGCAATGGTGATGGCATCCTGCGAGATGTCGTAGCCGGTGAACTGCGTGGTGGCGGGTAGCTGCTGCGCCAGCTGCACCAGGATTTCGCCGCTGCCGCAGCCCACTTCGCAGATGTTTTGCAGAGGTAATTTATTGCGCTGCAACAGCTTCAGAATACGGGCCGTTTTGAAGGGCGCGTCTTCTTCGTGCCAGGTGGGGTTGTTGGCGAGGTAGGTGTGGTCGTTATAAATATCCTTCATGCAGGGCAAAGCTAGAGCCGGCGCGAGCTTTCTTCTTTGCTACCGGGTTTCAAACACCCGGTTCAGGAACGCCACCGTATAGTTCAGGACGGGCTCAAACCAGGGATTGAACAGCACGAAGGAATGCGGCGTATTGGGAAAAGTATGAGCCTCGCTGTAAATGCCTAATGAATCGAGCTGTCGGCGCAGGTCGTCGCGGCCGGCATGCATGCGGTCCACGGCGCTGTTGAGGAAGAGGATGGGCGGTGTGTGGGCATCGACGTGCCGCAGGGGCGAGGCTTGTTCCCAGAGCTCCGGCCGTACGGTTTTGGAAGCTCCAAACCAGCGGGTGGCCGCCGAAGGGCCCTTATGGTCGTCGCCCTCGCCCGACTCGGGGTGGAGAAAAGCCAGAATGCCATCGGCATCTACTACTGCCTGCACCTGGCTGGAGTGGGAACGGTAACAGGGGCCGGCTGCATAGAGCGAGTCGTGGCTCGTGGTGCCCAGCAAAGCTGCCAGCTGCCCGCCGGCCGAAAAACCCCACACCGCCACCCGATTCGTGTCGATGGCGTAGCTGCGGGCGTGGGCGCGCAGCCAGCGCAGGGCGGTTTTCAGGTCCTGCACCGCCGCCGGGTAAGGCGCTTCGCCCGACAGCCGGTACTCGGCCGTGATGGCCACGAAACCGTGCCCGGCCAGCTGCTGCGCCAGGGGCCAGTGCTGTTCGCGGCTGCCGGAGCTCCAGCCGCCGCCGTGGATGATGAGCACGGCGGGGCGCTGGCGCTTGGTGGGCCGGTAAAACACATCGAGCTGCAGGGCGCGGCCGCCGGGCAGGTTGCAGTAGGTGAGGGCTGAGCTGCTGCGCACTCCTTTGGGTACGGCTGGCCGCGCTACGCTGATTTCGGGGTGTTGCTTCTGGGCCTTCAGGTAGGCACTGTGCGTGGTGAAAGAAGTATCGCGGGAAACGGTTTGGGCCAGGGCAGTACTGCTGGAAACCAGGAGCGTGACCAGAAGCCCGGGCAACGAGCGTGAGAAATAACCGGGCAAAGCAGAAACGCTGAAAGTGAATTACGGACGGAAAAATACCGCCCCGGCCTCGAAAACGATAACAACGGCCAACCAAACGGCCTTCTTGCCGTTCACCGCCTGCTACTTATTGCCATTCCATGCGCACTATGACAATTGGGCTGCTGGTAAGCGCCCTGCTTATTGGCTTAAGCACTTGTAATAACGATACGCCCGTGAACACTTCCGCCGCCGACTTTCCGCGCGCTACAGCCACCGTGGCGCAGCCGCTGGCTACCGTTCGTGCCCACATTTTCGCCGCGCTGCAGGGGAAGGATGTGCCGCTGCAGGTGCTCAGCCACCCGGAGCTGGGGCCGCAGTTCGACGACTTCGTTCTTTACACCAACGAGCAGCAGCGTATCGACTACGAGTTTCGCCAGCTGGATAAGGGCGGAGCAGTAATGTCGTCGGACGAGGTGCCAATGAACCTCGACAATGAGCCGCCCGCTACCATCACGCCCGCGCTCCGCGAGTTTATCACCCTACCCGTGCCCGGCCGCACGGCCGACCTGCTCATGCAGCGCGGCCGGGGCCCGTTCTGGTCGGTGCCGGAGTATCACGACGCCCAAAACCAGCCGCTGCCCTACACCTGCGACCACCTTGTTCACTTCACCGCCCAAGATGAAGAACGCACTCAAATCGAGATAATAAGCCTCAATTCTTACGTTCAAGATGGCAAGGAGTGGCGGCTTTCTGCGGGGCAGGACGGCCTGGGCTTGCCCTGGCCCCGGCGCATGCCCCGCAGCCGCGACGTGCTGCCTTCCGTCACCGACCAACAGCAGGTGCTGGCGCAGCTGGTGAAGCTGGCGGAGCAGCCGTAATCGCTCGGTCGTGGCTGACTGGCGTCAGGCTTTACTGCTTAAGCACCAGCTCCGCCTTGGTTACGCGCAGGCTTGGATTGGCCGCCGCGACCAGCATGGCCTTAAACGTGTAGCTCCCCGCGTCCGGAATTACCAGTTCGGCATTTTTGCCACTAAAGCGCCACTTTACGCTCCCGTTGATGTCCGTTTTTACTTCGCCGATGGTGACGTTTTTTTCGGTGGGGTCAAGCTGCAATTCCTTAAATGGGGTGCCGTCTTTGGTCACCTGCACTTGAAACCGGACGGGCGAAGCGCCTTCGTAAGCCAGGTCCATGTCGGACCACAGCGCGATTTCATCGCCCTTTTGCAGCTGTAAACTTGCTTCTCTCACGACTTCATGCCCGGGCGTGCTGACCTCGTTAATCGGCAGCCGGGCCACTTCTTTGCCCAGCAAGGCATCGCAGCTGCTTAGCAACGGCAGTAGCAGGGCCATGCCCCAGCAGGTGCGGTTTATTCCAGTGAGGGTTCGTTGCTGCTTCATGCGCTGGGTTGGTAATGGTAAGGCTGCAAGTTTACGGATTTCGGCTAATTACCGGAGCTGCCAGCAATAGCTGCCGGATAAACTGGCTGCGGCCCGCGTTTCCAAAGTTGCCGCCGCAGGCTGGTTACTCTGCCGTTGGCTGAATGTCCTGCTGGCCTTTGGTGAGCACCGGTTGCCGCGCCTTGCCCTTGGCCCGGCCTTTCTTAAAGGTGATGGTCCAGATGCTGTCGTAGTCGTCGTCGGGCCATTCCTGCGGCTCGGCGATGCCCAGGGCGGCGGCGATTCTCACAATGTTGTGGTGCTCCCACACCAGCAATACGGTGCCGCGCCGGCGCCGCAACTCCTTCGCGAGGCCCTTGACTTCGTCGGGGGCGTAGTCGCTGTTGATGGTCAGGTTGTGCTGCACGGCGTAGGGCAGCACGGTTTGCATCATCCGTACCCGGGTGGTCGTGTCCTTATCAGTGCCGATGCACGGTACGTAAGTGAACTGTGGCGGCCGGGGCATCACCCGGTTGAGTACCGCGGGCAAAGCCAGCGCCCGCCCGAAGCCTTGAGCCGAAAGGTTGTCGCCCTCGGTCGGTTTTTCGCCGTGCCGGATAATGACAACCTGCAGCAAGGGGCCCTTGGGAACCGGCGGGGCTTTGGGGTGCACCGGGTTGAGATGATAGAGCAGGAAGAGCTTGTGTCTGTCTGATTCGGTGAAGCGGTCTATCATGAGAGGACGGCAGGGCTGGGAGGGTAGGAGTGCCCGACAACGAATCTTTTGCGGCATACTAGCCCAACAGGGGCAGGGTTACAGGTGAGCTTTGGGCAGGTACTTTTAAATACTTCAACGCCGCCAACGCCGCTGCCGAAGCGGGCCGCGTCGCGCTGCCGCGCCCGGCTGGCCCGCTTCGGCAGCGGCCCCTTTACGCATAACACCCTGCGCCACTGAAGTGGGGAAGGTAGGGCGTCATTTTGAGCTGATTATAGATTATGACAAACTATATTTTTAATGCTGGTTGTTCAACATACAATCGCAGTATTCCTGCTTGTGCCTTCAGCATTTCCAAATAGTAAGCTGACTCGTATTTATCATAAACAAGCATTTTAGCTCCTTCAGAAGCTTCATCTGCGATTTCCATCCAATTGCTGCGCACTATTCCGTAGTCATCATATTCAGTTCGGTTGTTCAAAAATCGGTTATAATGCTCCCTGGATGTTGTTGCTGAAGCCTCATGAGCAATGGGCTCGATGAAATCATTGTTCTTGTATACCATAAACGTCCCGTAAGCTTTTGCCCCGCTCATGCTTATTCTATAAAGATAATTTTCGTAAGGCGTAATTGCCTGCATAGCAGCATGAGCTGCGCAATAAGCAATATTTCCTGTTATTTTATCGCTGGCTGTAATGTCTAAAGCTTCATCTGCTGCTCTTTGACATTCTTTTTCTGTGATTTCACCCCGTAGAAAGAACTCAGCTGCTTCCACCGCTAGACGAGGTTTTGTTTCTCCAGCATTGGCTAAATGAAGAACTAGTCTCGCCCAGTGGCAGCTAATTTGCGTTGACTCAATTAAATTTAATGGTGCCAGCGCCAATAGAAAATGAGGATTCGGACAAGTATTCCAAGCCGTAGTATAATCTAAGCCTTTAGTCCATTTGTTGTCTTGGAATAGGTGATTTTTCTCAAGAAACGCCTCAAATTCTTCAGGTGTTAGGTTTGGAGTAAACATTTTACGTTTATTGTATGCTATGTATTGAAAAAACATTTTAAATATTCTATCGGCTTAGCGAAGGTATGTCTTTGGCTTTTGTAGCATCCACAATGGCTTGCAGGGCCCCGAGCAGCGCCGGAAGCTGCGCCAGATAGTAGCGGTTTTCATCGAGGACGAATTCGGTGCCTTCGTATTTCAGGAAGCGCCATTCTACCCCGGTCGTGGAGCAACCATAGAGCGGCTGTGTAGGGTTGCCTTCAAACTCATTCAGGCGGCGTGCGGCGATAAGCTGGGCAGCGCATTGCAGCGTGCCGAGTTCAAGGTCCTGCTTTTTAGCCTCCGCAATGCAGAAAATGGGGGCCGTCACAAAGTCTTGGATACGGCTGTAGGAGAAGATAAAATCGCACTCGCCGCGCAAGCCCCGCGCCGGGTCCACATCGAGGTTCATGCCCGAATAGATGGAAAAGGAGCGGTTGTTCCGCTCACACAGTTCCAGCAATACGGGCGTAACCAGCCGCTCCGAGCGCGACTTCTCGCTGTTAAAACCAATGCCTTCTCCCATTTTCAGGGCCTGTTGCAACCAGTCGCTGGGTTGAATAGGGGCCACATTTGGAAAGAGCATTTCCGCTCGGAAGTGTGCCCCAAACTGCTGCCGCAAATCATAGAGGGTGAAATCAGAGTAAGCCATAACCAAAAGTAAGGCGCACCGCGCCGTATCCGTTCAATTCGTCAAATCCGTTTGAATCTGCGGTCTACATATTCCGCCGGTACTGCCCGCCGACCTCAAACAACGCATTCGTAATCTGCCCGAGCGAGCAGTATTTCACCGTTTCCATCAGCTCGGCGAAGAGGTTGCCGTTGGCCACGGCCACTTGCTGGAGCTGCTGGAGGCGCGCCGGGGCTTGGTCGGTGTTGCGCTGGTGCAGGAGCTGGAGCATCTCGATTTGGTAGAGCTTTTCCTCCTCCGTGGCCCGGATGACTTCGGCCGGCACCACGGTGGGCGAGCCTTTGGACGAGAGGAAGGTATTCACCCCGATGATGGGGTACTCGCCGGTGTGCTTCAGCATCTCGTAGTGCATGCTTTCCTCTTGGATTTTGCCGCGCTGGTACATGGTTTCCATGGCCCCGAGCACGCCGCCGCGCTCCGTGATGCGGTCGAATTCGAGTAGCACGACCTCTTCCACCAGGTCGGTCAGCTCCTCGATGATGAAGGAGCCTTGCAGCGGGTTTTCGTTTTTGGCCAGGCCCAGCTCGCGGTTGATGATAAGCTGAATGGCCATGGCGCGGCGCACCGATTCCTCGGTGGGCGTGGTGATGGCCTCGTCGTAGGCGTTGGTGTGCAGTGAGTTGCAGTTGTCGTAGATGGCATACAGCGCCTGCAGCGTGGTGCGGATGTCATTGAAGTCGATTTCCTGCGCGTGCAGGCTGCGGCCCGAGGTCTGGATGTGGTACTTCAGCATCTGGCTGCGGGCGTCGGCGCCGTATTTCAGCTTCATGGCCTTGGCCCAGATGCGGCGCGCCACCCGCCCAATCACGGCGTACTCGGGGTCGATGCCGTTGGAGAAGAAGAAGCTCAGGTTCGGCGCGAAGTCGTTGACGCTCATGCCGCGACTCACGTAGTATTCCACGAACGTGAAGCCGTTGCTCAACGTCAGGGCCAGTTGGGTGATGGGGTTGGCCCCGGCCTCGGCAATGTGGTAGCCGGAGATGGACACGGAATAGAAATTCCGCACCTTTTCGCGGATAAAGTATTCCTGCACGTCGCCCATCAGGCGCAGGGCGAATTCGGTGCTGAAAATGCAGGTGTTCTGGGCCTGGTCTTCCTTGAGAATATCGGCCTGCACCGTGCCGCGCACCTGCGTCAAGGTCTTGGCCTTGATGGCGGCGTACACGTCGGCCGGCAGCACGTCCTCGCCCGTCACGCCGAGCAGGAGCAGGCCAAGGCCGTCGTTGCCGGCGGGTAGCTCGCCCTGGTAGCGGGGGCGGAGCTGGTTTTTGGCGGCGAAAAGCTGGTCGATTTTGGCGTTGACTTCATCCGTCAGCCCGTGCTCTTGGATGTAGAGCTCGCACTGCTGGTCGATGGCCGCGTTCATGAAAAACGCCGCCAGCGTGGCGGCCGGGCCGTTTATCGTCATCGACACCGAGGTGCTGGGGTTGGCCAGGTTGAAGCCCGAGTAGAG
This sequence comes from Hymenobacter aranciens, assembly GCF_030580865.1. GTDB lineage: Bacteria > Bacteroidota > Bacteroidia > Cytophagales > Hymenobacteraceae > Hymenobacter > Hymenobacter aranciens. Next base: position 70,874 of record NZ_JAUQSY010000002.1, read on the forward strand.
CTTCTTGGCGTCGTCGAGGCAGGCGATGCTCACGCCCGCGTTGCCAATTTTGCCATAGATATCGGGCCGGTGGTCGGGGTCTTCGCCGTAGAGCGTCACCGAGTCGAAGGCCGTGCTTAGGCGCTTGGCGGGCAGGCCCATGCTCACGTAGTGGAAGCGGCGGTTGGTGCGCTCCGGCCCGCCCTCGCCGGCAAACATGCGCGTGGGGTCCTCGCCCTCGCGCTTGAAGGGGAACACGCCGGCCGTGTAGGGGAATTCGCCGGGGAAATTCTCCTGCATGGCCCAGCGCAGCCGGTCGCCCCAGCCGGTATAGCGCGGCACGGCTACTTTGGGAATGCTGTTGCCCGACAAGGACTTGGTGTGCGTTTGCACCCGGATTTCCTTGCCGCGCACCGCGTACACGTACTCCGGGTTGCGGTAGTTTTGCAGCGTATTTTCCCAGTTTTCCAGGATGGCCTGGCTGTCAGCGTCAAGGCGGCGGAGCTGGGTCTGCTTGTTTTTGGCGAAGTCTTCCACCAGGCCGTCGCCGTCTTTTTTCTCGGTGCGGTAGTGCTCTTCGAGCTTGGCAAACGCCCCGGCTACTTCCGCAATCTGGGCTTGCTCGCGCACGCGCTGGTCGTAGGCGCGGTTGGTTTCGGCAATCTCGGAAAGGTAGCGGGTGCGGTGCGGCGGGATGATGTAAATCTTCTCCGAGTCCTCCGTCGTCGTTTCGAGGTGGGAGGCGAAGGTGGCACCGGTTTTGGTTTCCAGCATCTTGAGCACCGCCCGGTACAGGCGGTTCATGCCCGGGTCGTTGAACTGCGAGGCGATGGTGCCGAAGACCGGCATCTGGTCCGTCGGCGTGTCCCAGAGGCCGTGGTTGCGCTGGTATTGCTTGCGCACGTCGCGCAGGGCGTCGAGGGCGCCGCGCTTGTCGAACTTGTTGAGGGCGATGACGTCGGCAAAATCGAGCATGTCGATTTTCTCCAGCTGGGTAGCCGCGCCGTACTCGGGTGTCATCACGTAGAGGCTGGCGTCGGAGTGCTCGATGATTTCGGTGTCGGACTGACCGATACCGCTGGTTTCGAGAATGATAAGGTCGTAGTTGGCGGCGCGCACCACGTCCACTGCATCCTGCACGTAGCGGCTCAGGGCGAGGTTGCTCTGGCGCGTGGCCAGGCTGCGCATGTACACCCGCGGGTTGTTGATGGCGTTCATCCGAATCCGGTCGCCGAGCAGCGCGCCGCCGGTTTTGCGCTTGCTGGGGTCGACGGAGATGATGGCAATGGTTTTGGTTGGGAAGTCCAGCAGGAAGCGGCGAACGAGCTCATCGACCAGCGAGGATTTGCCCGCGCCGCCCGTGCCGGTGATGCCGAGAATTGGTGCCTGGTGCTTGGTGCTTAGTGCTTGGTTCTGGCTGTTATCGCTCAGTTGAAACTCCTGCACCAATTGGCCCTTCACCCGCTCAAACTCCTTGGGGAAGTTCTCCGCCGCCGAAATCAACCGACCGATGCTGCGGGCGTCTTTCTCCTGCACATGGCCGGCTTCGCCGTTCAGGTTTTCGCCGGTAGGAAAGTCGCTCTTTTCCAGCAGGTCATTAATCATGCCCTGCAGGCCCATAGCCCGGCCATCATCCGGCGAGTAGATGCGAGTGATGCCGTAGCCCTGGAGCTCGGCAATCTCGGTGGGTAGAATCACGCCGCCGCCGCCGCCGAAGATTTTGATGTGGCCTGCGCCGCGCTCCTTCAGCAGGTCGTGCATGTACTTGAAGTACTCGTTGTGCCCGCCCTGGTAGCTGGTAATGGCAATGGCCTGGGCGTCTTCCTGAATGGCGCAATCCACAATTTCCTGCACCGAGCGGTTGTGGCCGAGGTGAATCACCTCCGCGCCGCTGCTCTGGATGATGCGGCGCATGATGTTGATGGCGGCGTCGTGCCCGTCGAATAAAGCGGCGGCGGTGACGATGCGAACGTGGTTCTTCGGCTTGTAAGGCTGGGTGGGAGCGGGATGCATAGAACGAATAGCGCGGAATTGCATTCCGCGACCGGAAAACGGGGTGGAAAATGGGAGTACGAAGGTACGAAAAAGCCCCGGCGGGGTACGCTGGGGCTTTCTATGAAATCGGGCAAACGAAGGCAACTTCTCGAGCGCCATCAGGCGGACTCAATTAGTAGGGCATTATCCGAATGTAATTGGCGGGCTCAGTGCCATGTACCACACAACCGCTACGATGATTGTCAGGCCAATTAAACCCCACACGAAATGAGTGGGCTGCGGCTTGCGTACTGTCGATTCAAACAGCTCATTCATGCAGGCTAGTGCGGTAGGAGTCACCAGTAGGCCCATCATTAACAAACGTAGGATTTCTTGAATTTCAATGTATGGTATTTTTGCCAGGATGATGATAACCGTGCCTGCGGCCCATGGGATGAAAAGAGTATAGATGACCATGCGCTGTCGGCGTTGGTATTTCATCACCGTTTTGGAGTCGTGGGCCTGCAGGAAAGCGGCGGCCATCAGGTAGCCTAGGCCAATTTGCATCAGCCCGCCCACAAAGGCTAGCAGCACGTTGACTATGTTGCCCAGCTCAAACAGCCAGCTCGGCACATACCAGAAGCCGCTTTGGGTGAAGGTGTCGGCCAGCAGGGCGCCAAAAAAAGCATTGAAGCCGTGAAAAGCAATCCACAGGGCGAGGAGCTTCACCACACCGCGGCGGGCCCGCAGGTTACGCCAATACACTTGGTACGCGATGAACCCCACTATCAGGCTAACCAATGGCCCAACGCCGTAGGCCGCGATGACCGCCGTACGCCACCAGTCGCCATCGGCCATCGAATACACAATCCGACTGGGGTCCCAGCTGCCGCGCAATGAAAAATGCTGCGAGACAGTCATCTTGGCTATCTGGTGCAGGCCGTAGATGAAATAGTAGGCCAGCACATAAAGCACCGTCCCGTTGACGGCTGAAATAAGAAACTTGCGGTTTTCGAGACGTTCGGAATCGGTAGGCGAAGTAACTGGAGTAGCGTCTGAACTCATTGGCGGCGCTGGTCGATGAAGAAACCGGAGATAAAATAAAAGTCAAAACTACGCAGTTGCGGCCATTCCGGCGCTATACTGCTCCGGCCAGCTTTTGGCCAGCTGCTGGCTTTTGCGCCTCTAAATTCGTACCTTCGCGGACCGAAAAACTGCCCTAGTGAAGAATATCCGCAATTTTTGCATCATCGCCCACATCGACCACGGTAAAAGTACCCTGGCCGACCGGCTCTTAGAATTTACGAGCACCGTGGCCAAGCGCGACATGCAGGCCCAGCTGCTCGACAACATGGATTTGGAGCGCGAGCGCGGCATCACCATCAAGAGCCACGCCATCCAGATGCAGTACCCTTATAAAGGGGAAGTCTACACGCTCAACCTCATTGATACGCCCGGCCACGTCGACTTCAGCTACGAGGTAAGCCGCAGCATTGCGGCCTGTGAAGGCGCTTTGCTCATCGTCGATGCCTCGCAGGGGATTGAAGCCCAAACGATTTCCAATCTGTACCTCGCTATCGGGGCTGATTTGGAAATTATTCCGGTGCTCAATAAAATCGACCTGCCGCACGCCATGCCGGAGGAAGTGACCGACGAAATCGTGGACCTCATCGGCTGCGACCCGGAGGACATTATCCACGCTTCGGGTAAGGCCGGCATTGGTATCGAAAACATCCTCAACGCCATCTGCGAGCGGATTCCGGCCCCGAAAGGCGACCCGGAAGCGCCGCTGCAGGCGCTGATTTTCGACTCCGTATTTAATTCCTACCGCGGCATCGAAGTGCTGTTCCGCATCAAGAACGGCACCATGAAGAAGGGCGACAAGCTGCGCTTCATGGCCACCGGCAAGGAGTACGGCGCCGACGAAATCGGCATCCTAGGCCTCAACCAGGAGCCGCGCTCCGAAATGCGCGCCGGCAACGTGGGCTACCTCATCTCGGGCATCAAGGAAGCGCGCGAGGTGAAGGTGGGCGACACCATTACCCACGTGCATAATCCTACTAAAGAGGCCATTGTGGGCTTCGAGGACGTGAAGCCGATGGTATTTGCCGGGATTTACCCGGTCGAAACCACGGAGTACGAAGAGCTGCGCACCAGCATGGAAAAGCTGCAGCTCAACGACGCCTCGCTGGTGTGGGAGCCGGAAACGTCGGCCGCCCTAGGCTTTGGGTTCCGCTGCGGTTTCCTGGGCATGCTGCACATGGAAATCGTGCAGGAGCGCCTGGAGCGCGAGTTCAACATGACGGTCATCACCACCGTGCCGAGCGTGCAGTTCCACGCCATTGGCACCAAGGACCAGCTGCTGACCATCAACGCGCCCTCGGAGATGCCCGAGCCCAACCTCATCAAAAGCATCGAGGAGCCGTACATCAAAGCGCAGATTATCACCGCCTCCGATTACGTCGGGCCCATCATCACGCTTTGCATGGAGAAGCGCGGCATCATTAAGGGCCAGAGCTATCTGACTTCCGAGCGGGTGGAGATGAACTTCGAACTGCCGCTGTCCGAAATCGTGTTCGACTTTTTCGACAAGCTCAAAACCATCAGCCGCGGCTACGCCTCGCTGGACTACGAGCTGATTGGCTTCCGCGAGTCGGATATGGTGAAGCTCGATATCATGCTCAATGGCGAGAAGGTCGATGCGCTGTCGGCCATCGTGCACCGCTCCAAGAGCTACGACTGGGGCCGCCGCCTCTGCGAAAAGCTCCGCGAGCTGCTGCCGCGCCAGATGTTCGACATCGCCATCCAGGCCTCGATTGGGCAGAAAATCATTGCCCGCGAAACCGTGAAAGCCCTGCGCAAAAACGTAATTGCCAAGTGCTACGGCGGCGACATCAGCCGGAAGCGCAAGCTGCTCGAAAAGCAGAAAGAGGGTAAGAAGCGGATGCGTTCCGTGGGCTCCGTCGAAATTCCGCAGGAAGCGTTCTTGGCGGTGTTGAAAATTGACTAGTACATAAAAAGGGCGGCCTGCATAGCAGGTCGCCCTTTTTATTTGTTGTAAGTTGAAGCTTATACCATGCTAGGCGCCGGCTGTGACTCCACCGGACCTACGTAGCGAACCTCGTTCGAAAAGCCCCACATTGGGAGAACAATGTAGCCAAAGAACAGCAGCAGAATAAAATTGCCGACTCCGCCCTTGCCATACGACTTCGCGAAGCTGCTGAGCAGCGTCAAAAGAAAGTAAATGTTGACGATAGGAATGAAAAGCAGGATGATTTTCCAGGTTTCCCGCCCTACGATTTCCTGCATCACAATAGTGCTGTAAATGGGAATGATGCTGGCCCAACCGGGTTTGCCGGCTTTCTCAAACAGTTTCCAGATGCCGGCAATTGTCAGAATGATAAGTGCCAGGTAAATGATGCCAATGATGATGGCAACAAAGCCAAAGGATTGGTTTTCCATTGTAGGTGTGTTGGGATAAGGTGATTGGTTGAAGGTTTCGGCAGCAATGTAGCTGGTTTTTTTGAAATACTGATTTTAACAAATTAATTTTTTTGCCATGACCCCGGAAAACGTGCTGGTGGAAACCTCCCGCCTCATCGACGGCAAGCAGACCGCCGAAGACATCAAAGTTGAAATTGCTGCCGAAGTAGCGCAGCGCAGGGCCGCCGGCCACAAAGTACCGCACCTGGCCGCCATTCTCGTGGGCCACGACGGTGGCTCCGAAACCTACGTTCGCAACAAAGTGCTGGCCTGCGAGCGGGTAGGCTTCGCCAGCACCCTGCTGCGCTACGAAGACGACATTACCGAGGCCGAGCTGCTGGCCAAAGTAGCCGAGCTGAACGAAGACCCCGAAATCGACGGCTTCATCGTACAGCTGCCGCTGCCCAGGCACATCGACCCCGATAAGGTGATTGAGGCCATTCGGCCCGAGAAGGACGTCGATGGCTTCCATCCCATGAATATCGGTCGGATGGTGGCCGGCCTGCCGGCGCTGCTGCCCGCTACGCCCTCCGGTATCGTGGAATTATTGGCCCGGCAGGGCATCAAAACCAGCGGCAAGCACTGCGTGGTAATTGGGCGTTCCAACATCGTGGGCACGCCGGTTAGCATTCTGTTGGCTAAGAATCTGGATACGGCCAACTGCACCGTTACTTTATGTCATTCGCGGACGCAGAACCTGGCCGATATATGCCGTACGGCCGACATCGTGGTAGCCGCCATCGGCCGCCCCGAGTTCGTGACCGCCGACATGATTAAGCCCGGCGCGGTGGTCATCGATGTGGGCACTACCCGCGTGGCCGACGCCAGCAAAAAAAGCGGCTTCACGCTGAAGGGGGATGTGAATTTTTCCGAGGTGGCGCCTTTGGCGTCGCGTATCACGCCGGTGCCGGGCGGAGTGGGCCCAATGACCATTGCGATGCTTTTGTTGAATACTTTGCGGGCCGCCAAGGGCGAAATTCACCCCAAGTAGGCGAGGGAATTTTTAGCAGTTTTTGGATATTGCGCCTGGCGGCTGTACTTTTAAAGTCCGACCTTGGGAACACCGGGTTCGGAAGCGGGCGTTTGGACTTTTCCTGTCCTTCGCCCCCGCATTATGAGAGAAGCTGCCCTACCTACGCTCGACGTTTTATCGACAACACCTCCATCACCGGCGGCCCTTGGCTTGCTGCCGGTGATGGAGCAATTTTATACTATTCAAGGCGAAGGCTTTAATACCGGTCGTGCGGCCTATTTTATTCGTCTGGGTGGCTGCGACGTGGGCTGCCACTGGTGCGATGTAAAGGAGTCGTGGGACGCCGAAGCGCACCCCCGCCAGTCGATTGACGAGCTCGTGGCGGCCGTGCTCGAACACCCCGGCCGCAACGTGGTAATCACCGGCGGTGAGCCGCTGATGCACGATTTGACGGCCCTCACGGCCGCCCTGCAAGCCGCTGGCTGCCAAACCTGGCTCGAAACCTCCGGTGCCCACCCGCTCAGCGGGAGTTGGGACTGGGTGTGCGTGTCGCCGAAGAAATTCAAGGCGCCGCTGCCGGCCGTGCTGGCGGCGGTTCATGAATTGAAAGTGGTGGTGTTTAATGAATCGGATTTCGCTTGGGCTGAGGCGCATGCGGCCCAGGTGCCGGCCCACACCCGTCTATATCTGCAGCCGGAATGGAGCCGGGCTGCCCGCGTGACCCCCGCTATTATCGACTACGTGAAGCAGAACCCGCGCTGGCAGGTGTCGCTGCAGACGCATAAATACCTTGACATCCCGTAGCTTTCGGCCATGCTCCGTTTTGTAGTTCGTCGCGCGGGTCGCTGGGGAGGGTTATTTGTTCTGTTATTCGCGCTCACGCTGCCAGTAATCGGCCAGCCCGGCCGGCTGGTGCTCAACAATACCAAAGCCCAAAGCTTGTACGATAAGGCGCAGCAATACGCCAAAGCCCGCGACTTCAACAAAGCGCTGGAAACGCTTGCGCAGCTGAACCAGAAGTTTCCTTCCATCGGCGAAGCCTTCATCATGAGGGGCTCACTGCTGAAGGCTATGGGCGACAACCGTGCTGCTTTAACGGCCTACCGCGAGGGCCTGAGCAAAGTCCACATCGACTCCAGCCGCGCCAACGATTTACAATTGTTGGGCGACCTGGCTTTGAGCTACGGCGAGTACCAGACCGCCGCCGACGCCTACCGCCAGCTGCTGAAAGTGGCGCCCAAAACGATGCGCAACCTAGCCAGGTCGGAGCGGCAGCTACGCACCTGCGAGTTTGCCATTGAAGCCATGCGCCACCCTACCGGCGAGGCCCCTACGCGGCTGCCCTCGCCGCTCAATGCGTTCAAATTTCAGTATTTCCCGGCCCTGACGGCCGACAACCGCTTTCTGCTCTTCACCGGCCGGCCCTCGGCCAACAGCGGCGAAGACCTGTACGTGAGCAAACAGAGTAAAGACGGCGTGGCCAGCGAGCCCGTGCCAGTGTCGGCAGTCATCAACTCTTCCTACAACGAAGGCGCAGGCACCATCTCCGGCGACGGCAAAACGCTGGTATTCGCCTCCTGCGACCGGCCCCACGCCATCGGTAACTGCGATTTGTATATCTCGCGCCGCACCGGTAACAACTGGAGCCGCCCCGAAAACCTGGGCTCCAACGTCAATTCCGTGGAATGGGACTCGCAGCCCTCGCTCTCGGCCGACGGCCGGACACTCTACTTCACCTCGACGCGGCGCGGCGGCCAAGGCCTCGAGGATTTGTACGTGAGCACCATGCGCGACGATGGCACCTGGAGCGCGGCCCAGAACCTAGGAACGCCCATCAACACGCCTGGCAAGGACATGGCGCCCTTTATCCACGCCAGCGGTACCACACTTTACTACGTCACCGATGGGCTCATTGGCATGGGCGGGCTCGATGTGTTCCGTAGCGAGCGCAGCCCCGTGAATGGGCAGTGGAGCGAGCCACGCAATCTCGGCTACCCGCTCAATACGTTTGAGAACGAGGCTTCTCTGTTCATTACTTCGGATAACCAGCGCGGTTTCTGTTCCCGCTCGCGGGCCTCGCAGGAGCCCACGGGCGGCTTCAAGCTGATGCGCGAGAAGCCAGTGGAGTTGTTCGGCTTTGAGGTGCCCAACCCGGTGAAGGCCCGCGAAACCAGCACCTACACGCAGGGCCGCGTGTTCGATGCCATTACCAAGAAGCCCTTGCGGGCCGATGTGAAGCTCTATGATGTTGATACCGATGCGCTAATTCAGTTTGTGACCTCCGACCCGGAGGATGGCGACTACACCATCGTGCTCAATGAAGGGCACCACTACGCCATGTATGCCTCGGCCGATAAGTACCTGCTCAAGAGCCTTAGCTTCGACTACTCCGACCAGCATACCTTCAATCCGCTTATGCTCGACATTTACCTGGAGCCAGTGCGGGCGGGTCGGAGCGTGGTGCTGAATAATCTGTTCTTCGATACTAACAAGTATGACCTCAAGCCGCAGTCCCGCACGGAGTTGAATCGACTTATTGAGTTCATGCGGCAATACAAGGAGGTGCAAATCGAAGTGTCGGGCTACACTGACAATGTGGGCACGCCGGAGTCTAATATGCTGCTTTCGCAGCGCCGGGCCCAGTCGGTGATGGATTACCTGGTGAGCCATGGCTTGCCAGCCAGCCGCCTGCGCTCGAAGGGCTATGGCGAGAAAAACCCGCTGGCTCCGAACGACACCGAAATCCACCGTCGGCAGAACCGTCGCATCGAGTTGCACATCCTCTAGCATTTCTGGTTTTCGCGGATTAGACCGGTTTTGGCGGTGATTACAGGGATTTGGAATGCTTTGGGAGCGCTGCCAAACCACAAATGCGCCAGCTCATTTTAGGACTTCTCCGGCGCAGTTTACTTAAAGTAAGGCTTTAGAGAAGTGAAAATTTAATAGGATTCAGCCGGAAAAATGTATGGTTCGCCTAATGGCGGACTTTTTTTTTGCTTTGACACAGACTTTTTCACGAGCCGACATAATCTCGAATATGAGATGTTTATAGTGATTTAGAAAAAGTGTTCAACTAAAAAAGTGCCAGAAAAAATTTATTTTATTCAAACGCAGAGTGTGCGTATGTTTGAAATGGCCAAGCGGAACCGCCGCAGCCTGAATTTGCACTTTTTCACTTTCACCACTTTTTCAGCCCATGAAAAGCATAGTTTTGGCGACCTGCCTTGCGGCAGGCGTCAGCGGCACTCCGGTGGCCGCTGCTGGTCCCGGCGACCGTTACTACACCCCCCAGATGGTGGCGCGTGCCACCACGCTCACGCGGGCGCTGGCCCAGCGCATCCACTTCAACGAAGGCCAGTACCTAGCCGTGAAGCAGCTGCATCTGGACATGCTCACCGAGCGCCGCGACCTCGAAATCCTGCTTAACGGCGCCAGCGACGAGGAGCGCGACACGCAGCTCGCCGTAGCCCAGCGCCGCTACGAGGATGCCCTGACGCAGCTGATGCAGCCCGAGCAACTGGTGGCCTACCAGGAGCTGCGCTCCAACTTCACGGCGCACCGCATTAAGTAGGGGAGTGGTTTAGCTACAAACCCTTGGACGCAAAAAAGCCCGCTCAGTGAGCGGGCTTTTTTGTTGGTGCAGGCGCGGAATGAAATTCCGCGCTACGGCTAGCGGCTGGCGATTTCGACGTAGTCGCGCTCGGTTTCGCCGGTGTAGATTTGACGCGGGCGGCCGATGGGCTCTTTGTTCTCGCGCATCTCTTTCCACTGGGCAATCCAGCCGGGCAGGCGGCCCAGGGCAAACATCACCGTGAACATCTCGGTGGGGATGCCCAGGGCTTTGTAGATGATGCCGGAGTAAAAGTCTACGTTCGGGTAGAGCTTGCGGTCCACGAAATACTGGTCGGTGAGGGCGGCTTGCTCCAGCTCCTTGGCGATTTTCAGCAGCGGGCTGTCCTGCAGCCCCAGGGCTTGCAGCACTTCATCGGCCGCCTTTTTGATGATGGTGGCGCGGGGGTCGAAGTTCTTGTACACGCGGTGGCCGAAGCCCATGAGGCGGAACGAGTCATTCTTGTCCTTGGCCTTGTCAATGAACTTGCTGGTGTCGCCACCGTCGCGCTCGATGGCTTCGAGCATTTCCACCACTTCCTGGTTGGCGCCGCCGTGCAGCGGGCCCCACAGAGCGTTGATACCGGCCGAAACCGAGCCGTAGAGCGAGGCATTAGCCGAGCCCACGAGGCGCACCGTCGAGGTGGAGCAGTTCTGCTCATGGTCGGCATGCAGGATGAGGAGCTTGTTGAGGGCGCTCACGACTACCGGGTTCAGCTCGTACTTCTCGGTGGGGAAGCTGAACATCATGTGCAGGAAGTTCGCGCAGTAGTCCATGTCGTTCCGCGGGTAGTTCAGCGGATGGCCCATCTGGTTTTTGTAGGTCCAGGCGGCAATGGTGGGCAGCTTGGCCATCAGGCGGATGACGTTCAGGTCGATTTCCTCCTTGCTCAGGTCCGGCGACACGCTTTCGGGGTAGAAGGCAGTGAGAGCACAGATGAGGCTGCTCAAGATGGCCATGGGGTGGGCCGCCGAGGGGAAACCGTCGAAAATCTTGCGCACGTCTTCGTGCACCAGCGTGTGCTTGGTAATCTGGCTGCTGAAGTCTTTCAGCTGCGCCTCGGTGGGCAGGCTGCCGTAAATCAGCAGGTAAGCTACTTCGAGGAAGCTGGATTTCTCGGCCAGCTGCTCGATGGGATAGCCGCGGTAGCGCAGAATGCCTTCTTCGCCGTCGAGGAAAGTGATGGCGCTTTTGGTGGCGCCGGTGTTTTTGTAGCCAGAGTCGAGGGTTACGTAACCAGTCTGGTCGCGCAGCTTACCGATGTCGAAAGCCTTTTCGTGTTCGGTTCCTTCGATGACGGGCAGGATAATGGATTTCCCGTCGAGGATAAGTTCAGCAGTTTCTGCCATGAGCGAGAGGGTGGAAGTTGTATTTGGCGCGAAGCTACGGCCTACCGGCCACGCCCGAAAATTTTACGCCACATTATAATCGATTTTTAACCTCCACGAGCCTAAAAGGTTTGGCCGTTGAGCTTCGATAACTCATTTACCGATACAAAACTGCGTAAAAATGCTGGTGAGCAAATCGTCGGAAGAAATTTCGCCCGTGATTTCGCCCAGCGCGGCCAGCGCGTGGCGCAAATCGGCGGCCAGCAGCTCGGTGCCGACGGCTATTTCCATACCCTGCTGCACGGCGGCCAGGTGGCTGGCGGCAGTTTCGAGGGCGCGGGCGTGGCGCACGTTGGTCACAATGGTAGCGGAGGCCGACTGCTCCAGGCCAGCGCCGCGCACCTGGGCTAATAAAGCGGTTTGGAGGTTGTCGAGACCGGTTTGGGTGGCGGCGGAAAGGAGCACCGGCTGTAGCTTGTGCGGCGTCGGGTGTTGGGTGTTAGGTGTTGGGTATTCGGTATTTAGGTCGGTAAAAGCGGCTGCTTGCGCCTCCGAAGCAGCATCCAGCTTATTTCCCACTACCAGCACCGGTAGCTGCGGCAACTCCCGCGTCAGTTCGGCTACGTCGGCGGCTACTTCGGCTGGCGTCAGATTCGTTAAATCAAACAGATAGAGCAGCAGCGCAGCCTGCCCGATGCGCTCGCGCGTGCGGCGCACGCCGATGGCTTCGACTTCGTCGGCCGGGTTGTCGCGTAGGCCCGCCGTATCCACGAAGCGGAAGCGGATGCTGTCGAGGCTGACTTCGTCTTCGATAAAATCGCGGGTAGTGCCGGGAATGGCCGATACGATAGCGCGTTCCTCGCGCAGCAAAGCATTGAGCAACGTTGATTTACCGGCATTTGGGCGGCCGGCGATGACGGTGGTAATGCCGTTCTTGATGACGCTGCCCAGCTCGAACGAGCGCAGCAAACCGGCTACCACGCCGCGCACCTCCGTCAGCAGGCGGGCCAAGCCGCTACGGTCGGCAAATTCCACGTCCTCTTCACCGAAGTCCAGCTCCAGTTCCAGCAGCGAGGCGAATTGCACCAGCCGCGCCCGCAGCCCGCGCAACTCGTCGGAGAAGCCGCCGCGCAGCTGATTCAGCGCCACGCGGTGGGAGAGAGCCGAGTCGGCGGCGATGAGGTCGGCCACGGCTTCGGCCTGGGCCAGGTCGAGGGCGCCGTTGAGGAAGGCGCGTTTGGTGAATTCGCCGGCCTCGGCCAGGCGGGCGCCCTGGCGCAGCAGCACGGCCAGCACTTGGCGCACCACGTAATCGGAGCCGTGGCAGCTGATTTCGACCACGTCTTCGCGGGTGAAGGAGCGGGGGGTATGGTACAACGCCACCACTACTTCGTCGAGGATGGCCGCGCTGTTGGGGTCGCGCAGGGTGCCGTAGTGCAGGGTATGGCCGGGCTGGTCGGCCAGGTTTTTCTTTGAAAAAATGCTGGCAGTAATGTGGACGGCTTCCGGTCCGGAGAGGCGAATGACGGCCAGCGCCCCCGCGCCGGGCGGCGTGGACAAAGCCACAATAGTATCGAAGGAAAGCATCATGCCGTCACAAACAAATTACGGCTCACTTCGGCTGAAATCAACACCGTGCGCTCTTGGTTGACGCGGAGCTCAAAGGAGTTATCGAAGGCTACTTTATCCAATACTTCAAGCTGGGAGCCGAGCTGCAAACCCACTTTGCTCAGGTATTGCAGGAAGGCTGGCTGGGTGTTTTTGACCGCTGCCACGGTGCCCAGCTCGCCGATTGCTAACTCGGCTAGCAGGCGGTGGGCCGCCCGCTGCACCGAGCCATCTTCGCCTGGAATGGGGTCGCCGTGCGGGTCGCTCACGGGGAAGCCCAGAAAGGCATCGAGCCGCCGCATGAGCAGCGGCGACTGCACGTGCTCCAGCTCCTCGGCCACTTCATGCACTTCGTCCCAGTCGAAACCAAGCTCTTTTACCAAAAAAACCTCCCACAGCCGATGCTTGCGGATGGTGAGCAGGGCGCAGCGGCGGCCGTCCTCGGTGAGGTTGACGCCGCGGTATTTCTCATAGGCCAGCAGGCCCTTGTCGGCTAGGCGGCGCAGCATATCGGTGACCGAGGCGGGGCGGGTTTCCAGAGCCGCCGCGATGCGGTTGGTGCTCACGCCGGGGGCGTCGGGCTCGGCGTCGGCGAGCTTGTAGATGGCTTTGAGGTAGTTCTCTTCGGTGTGGCTGGGCATTGGTTGAATTATGAGTTATGAATTATGAGTTATGAATTGGGGTCGGAGGGTTGACGCTATGCCAACTCATAATTCATAACTCAAAACTCATAATTGCCTTCTTACCATTTAATCAGCGCCGAGGCCCAGGTGAAGCCAGAGCCGAAGGCAGCCAGGCAAATCAGGTCGCCGCGCTTTACCCGGCCTTCCTGCACGGCTTCGCTCAGGGCCAGGGGGATGCTGGCGGCGGTGGTGTTGCCGTAGCGCTGGATGTTGCTGAATACCTTGTTATCGCTGAGGCCCATTTTCTGCTGGACGTACTGGGTGATGCGCAGGTTGGCCTGGTGCGGGATAAGCAGGTCGATGTCCTCGGGCTGGTAGCCGTTTTGGTCGAGGGCTTCCTTGATAACCTGGGGGAAGCGCACGACGGCATTTTTGAACACGTTCTGGCCGTTCATGATGGGATGCAGGCCCGAGGGGTCGGCGGCGATGAGCATGGTGCGATTATCGCGGTTGGCACTGGGCTCGCGCAGCATCAGTTCTTCAGCAAATTCGCCTTGGGCGTGTAAATGGGTGCTTAGAATGCCGTGGCCCTCGCGGGTGCTGGGGCGCAACACAACAGCCCCTGCGCCGTCGCCAAAAATGACGGAAACGTTCCGGCCTTCGGGCGACTTATCGAGGCCCGAGGAATGGATTTCGGAGCCCACCACCAGCACCGTGTCGTACATGCCGGTTTTCACAAACTGGTCGGCCACCGACAGGGCGTAGATGAAGCCCGAGCACTGGTTGCGCACGTCGAGGGCGGGGGTGGTTTCCTTAATGCCGAGCTCGCGCTGCAACAATACGCCCGAGCCGGGAAAGAAATAGTCGGGCGAGAGCGTGGCAAACACGATGAGCTGCACCTCATCGGCCGATACGTCGGCCATCTCCAGGGCCTTGCGTGAGGCGTGGGCGGCCATGTTGGCGGTGGTGTCGGTGCCCTCGGTAAACCAGCGACGCTCCTGAATGCCGGTGCGTTCCTGAATCCAGGCGTCGGAAGTGTTCATGAGCGATTCCAGCTCGGTATTTTTCACCACGCGGCTGGGAACATAGTGACCGACGCCGGCAATTTCGGAATGACGCAGAGTGGCCATAGAATTTTGGGAGGGAAAATGGAGTGGGAAGTGAAGAGTCAGGAAGAGTACGAACCTGCCCGCCGCAACGGCCTGCAATGCCGGAATTATGTTCTGGCTTTGGCAAAACGGGGCGCAAAGTTGGCAGCTTAAAAAATAGAATCCAGCAAACGCCACAATTTTTTGCCCTCCGAGGCCCAGAGCGCTTCCTTGGGTAGCCCGTTGGGGTAGAAATGGGTGCCGTCGAAATGGGCTTGCATCTTAGCAGCGGCATGCGCGCCACCCAGGCCATCGGCCAGTTCGATTAACAGCCCTGCTTTGTGTAGTGCTATCGCATCATACCACAGTTGGTTAGGTGGAATGAGCATTGGTAGTCCATGCGCGAGATACTCAAACAGTTTCGTTGGCCGACACCGTTCCGTGCTGGGGTGCGGTTGGTAAGCGAGCAACCCCACGTGGCTGCGTTCGATTTCAGCCACGATAGCAGCGTGGGGCACCGGTTCCGCACCGCCAATGAGCGTAAACAGCTCTGGGCGTTGATTCACCGCTTCTTGCAACTGCTGAAGCAATTCCGGCTGCTGGCAAAACCCAATAATTGTGCAGTGGACCCCGCTTGGCCAGACAGCCGCCAGCGCCCGCGTGAACGCCACAGCCTCCCACACACCGTTGAGCGCCGAAATAGTGCCGGAAAACAGTAGCCGTAGCGGCTCGTGCGGCGCCGGATGCGGGCGCGGCTGGGTGGGTAAGGTTTCGCCAGGAGCAGGCTGGTATTTGTTTTCCAGAATAGCGACGCGCTCTGGCGGCAACTCCTGCAGAAACGGCAGTTCCTCGGCGTAGCTTTCCTCGGCCAGCAGCAGGCCGCTAGCGCGCCGGGCTGCCCAGGTTTCGATGCGGCGCAGGCCCGCCGCCAGCCAGCGCCGCACGAGGCCTTGGTACACGCCCTGGGTGGCGATGTTCAGCGCGTAGTTTTCGCGGATATCGTAGAGAAATTTTCGGCCGTGGCCCAGCCGCTGCCAGAGCAGCGTGAGCGGCAGCAGTTCCGGGGCGTGCACAATCACCAAATCAGGCCGTAGGCGGCGCAGCAGCTGCCAGTAGCGCCATTGCGCGGCCAGCCGGGCAAGGCTGGTACGGGTGCCGGCGAAAATGGAATGCTGGTGAACACCGGGTGTTGCCGTCGTCGAGCAAGCCTGACGGCCAGCTACGTGCACCGTAGTGCCCGGCCGCTCGCGCAGGGTTTCGGCAAACTTGCCCCGCATACGGGTATCGTCAACGGGCTTCAGAACCGAAGCCAGCAAAACCACAAAAGAAGACGGAGCAGCGCCGGACACAACCCAAAGATGGTAGTTTTGGGAAGAATTTCACGATGCTGCCTAACCCGGCCAGCTAAAGCTTACCTCACATCCTATGGCCGACTACGCCAACCTCCAGCCCCTCATCGAAGCCGCCTGGGCCGACCGCGCCCTGCTGCAACACGCCGATACCAAAGCGGCCATCGACGCCGTCATCGAAGCCCTCGACAAGGGCCAGCTGCGCGTGGCCGAGCCGCCGCAGGACCGCACCAACGAGTGGCAGGTGAATGACTGGGTAAAGAAGGCCGTCATTCTCTACTTCCCCATCCGCCAGATGAGCACCCAGGAAGTCGGCCCCTTCGAGTACCACGACAAGATGGCCCTCAAAACCGACTACGCCGGCCAGCAGGTGCGCGTGGTGCCGCCCGCCGTGGCCCGCTACGGCGCCTACCTGGCCCCCGGCGTCATCCTGATGCCCAGCTACACCAACATCGGCGCCTACGTGGGCGAGGGCACCATGGTGGACACCTGGGCCACCGTGGGCTCCTGCGCCCAGATTGGCAAAGGCGTGCACCTGAGCGGCGGCGTGGGCATCGGCGGCGTGCTGGAGCCCGTGCAGGCCGCCCCCGTCATCATCGAGGATGGCGCCTTCATCGGCTCGCGCAGCATCCTGGTGGAGGGTTGCCGCATCGGCCATGAGGCCGTCATTGGGGCAGGCGTCACCATCACCGGCAGCACCAAAATCATCGACGTGACCGGCGCCGAGCCCAAGGAATACAAAGGCTACGTGCCGCCGCGCTCGGTGGTCATTCCGGGCTCCATCGCCAAGCAGTTTCCGGCGGGCGAGTACCAGGTGCCCTGCGCGTTCATCATCGGCCAGCGCAAGCCGAGCACGGATTTGAAGACCTCGTTGAACGACGCGCTGCGCGATTTTGGGGTGAGCGTTTAGGTGAGCGTTTAAACATTATCTTTTACTTCAATGGAAGCCCCTCCTGTATCTGTCCGGGCCAAGCGCGGCTGCCTGTGGTATTTAGGTGTCGCCATTGCTGGGGCCTTCGGGTTATTGGCTTTACTCATCGCGGCCTATATCTTCTCTCCCGATGAGCCTGGTCAACATTCCATCGTGGTTTCGGCCGACGACCAAACCTATTTGGAAGCTGAGACTACAAACCATGGGGAGGGGTTTCTGGATGGTTACGATTGGCTGGAGATTTACTATGTTCGTCGCGGCTGGTTTGGTAATAAGCGGGTGCAAGTGTATAATTTCCCCCATCAAAGTAGTTACGGTATTGGCTTCCGCCGCCGCATAGACAGCAATGGGCTGATACGGATTGAAATAAAACGTCCCGGCAACAATGCACAAATCCACATGGATGTTTATCAGGAGCTTTTTCGGAAAATGCAGTTGGCTCATCGTCATGAGGCGTGGCCGCCTGATAAAAGTGTCTTGCAAGCGCTCCAAGACAGCGTAAACGCTAAGGTCGCAGCCCTTGAAAAAGTGACGCCCATAGACAGCGTAATGGTCGCCGTTTTTATACCACCAGCTACTTTCCCTGAGAAATAAGGGGACTTCAACGGCAATGATTGCAGAAACCATCAAAAAAGCCCGCTAACCAGCGGGCTTTTTTGATGCTATTACCTTTGCCGTACCGCACGGTTTTTCCACCTCACCACACGGCTGCCCCTGAAAAGGTGAAGCCCTCGGTACTGGAATACCAAGGGCTTCGAAGAAGTAGGTGGAAAAGCACCTTTACTTCTCTGTCAGATGAGCAAGAAACGTGCGGCGAAGATACGACCCAAAGTCATTCTTCGTAAACCTATACCGCCGGAAGCTCCCAAAAGTTTCTGGTGGTGGCTGATGCTGGAAACGGTCAAAGTAGTACTTGCTACGGCGGCCCGGCACTGGTTCGGCTAAGGGGTTGGCAGGGGGCGGGGCCGGGAGGTCCGGCCCCCTGTTTTTACACCCCTGCCCGCAATTTCTCACCAAACAGCGCCTTCACCTTCTCCACCTTGGGCCGGGCCACAAACTGGCAGTAGGGCTCGTGCCCGTGCAGGTTGAAGTAGTTCTGGTGGTAGTCCTCGGCGGGGAAGAACTCCGGCATGGCCGTGATTTCCGTCACCACCGGGTTGGGGAAAGCCTGGTTGTCGTTCAGCTTCTTTTTCCACTCCTCGGCCAGGCGGTGCTGCTCCTCGTTATGGTAGTAAATCACCGAGCGGTACTGCGTGCCCGTGTCGGCGCCCTGACGGTTGAGGGTCGTGGGGTCGTGGGTTTTGAAGAGAATTTCGAGCAGTTCCTCGTAGCTGATGACGGCCGGGTCGAAGGTAATCTGGATGACTTCGGCGTGGCCGGTCATGCCGCTGCACACCTCGCGATACGTCGGGTTTTTAATGCGGCCCCCGGCGTAGCCCGAAACCACTTTCTCCACGCCCTTCAAGTTCTGAAACACGGCTTCGACGCACCAGAAGCAGCCGGCCCCAAAGGTTGCTAATTCCATAAAATCGCAGCGATTACGCTGATGTTTTGATGCTCGCCGAACTGTTCGGGGAGCTGTCGGAATAACGCAAAAACAGGCCCCAGTGTTCAATAAGTAACAGTACGTGCGTACTAGGGCCTATATCGTCGCGAAACAGGCATGGTACGCGCGTACCACGGTCTGCACCCTCGCGAAACGGGCATGGTACGTGCGTACAGCGGCCTGCGCCGTTGCGAAACGAGCATGGTACGCGCGTACCATCACCCGTCCGGCACCGAAAAGGCCTCGGTACGGACGTACCGAGGCCTTTATCGTTTTTAGAAAGCGCGACGCTTACTTCCGCAGCCGCTCGGCCACCACCAGCTCCTTCGAGCCGGGCGTGTGCTGGTAGAAGCCCTCGCCCGACTTCACGCCCAGGCGGCCGGCCGTCACCATGTTCACCAGCAGGGGGCAGGGTGCGTACTTGGGGTTGCCCAGGCCCTCGTGCAGCACTCGCAGGATGGCCAGGCACACGTCGAGGCCGATGAAATCGGCCAGCTGCAGCGGGCCCATTGGGTGGGCCATGCCCAGCTTCATCACCGTATCGATTTCCTCCACGCCGGCCACGCCCTCGTGCAGCGTGATAATGGCCTCGTTAATCATCGGCATCAGGATGCGGTTGGCCACGAAGCCGGGGTAGTCGTTCACCTCGGTGGGCGTTTTGCCCAGCTGGCGCGAGAGGTCCATCACCCGCGCCGTCACCTCATCGGAGGTAGCGTAGCCGCGAATCACCTCCACCAGCTTCATCACCGGCACCGGGTTCATGAAGTGCATGCCAATCACTTGCGCCGGGCGCTTGGTCACGGCCGCGATTTTGGTGATGGAAATCGACGAGGTATTCGAGGCCAGGATGGCGCCGGCGGGCGCGTGCTGGTCGAGCTCGCGGAAGATTTGCAGCTTCAGGTCCACGTTTTCGGTGGCGGCCTCTACTACCAATTCGGCCTGGGCCACGCCCTCGGCAATGGAGGTGAAGGTGCGCAGGCGGCCCAGGGTGGCGGTTTTGTCGTCCTCCGTGAGAGTGGCTTTGGCCACCTGGCGGTCGAGGTTTTTGGTAATCGTGCCCAGCGCCCGGTCGAGGGCGTCCTGCTTAATATCAATCAGGGCCACGGCAAACCCGTGCTGCGCGAAAACGTGGGCAATGCCATTGCCCATCGTGCCCGAGCCAATAACGGCAACGTTCATCATCGGAAAAGAAACGGAAGAAAAGGGTGGGAGAAAACTCACTGCAAAGCTACGCCCGGCCTCGCCCGCGCCCGGCTTCCAAAAATATTTTTCCCGATTTATTATCCTTTTTTTCGGGGCTCCGTACAATGGCTCAGGTAGCACAAGCTGCTTATCCTTTCCTTCCTCACCCTTCTAAATTTCTTTTCAGCCATGGGCAATCTGTTGTATCTCATCGCCGTCGTTCTCGTCATCATCTGGGCCATTAGCTTCTTCGGAGGTTTTGTTTCGGGCGGCATCATCCACACTCTGCTGGTTATCGCCATCATTGCCGTCCTGCTCCGCGTCATTAGCGGACGAAGCGCAGTCTAAATCCGACCCGTCAAGGGTTTCCTAAAAAGCACAAAAAACCCGCTCCGTATGCAACGGAGCGGGTTTTTTGTGTCTGGCAAGCTGATTTAGCGGCCCAGGTTAAACAGGAAATTTATCCGAATAACCGGGTTGCTGTAAATTGAGTTGATACCGCTATTAAAGTTATACAGTCCCAGGATGTCTACTGCTGCTCGTTCGCCCAGTTGTGAACGGTAGCCAATGCCCAGAAGGGGCGTAGAGAAATTTCGTTGCGTCTTACCAATGTAATAGCCGTTAGCATCGAAAGTAGGAAGTTCCGCACGGGTTACTTCATACTCAGCGTGAGCCAGAAATTCCTGGTAAACGATATACTGCGCGAACGCTTTCACGCCAAAATTGCTGAATGATAAGTTCGCAGTACCAGGGTCGTCCGAACCGTAATTGTTATAGGTATAAGAAAGCCCCGGACCGATGGCAAACTTGTCCGTTACCCGGTAGCCCAGAGCCGGCGAGATACTGGCGTTGAACTGTGAATACCCCGCGTAGCTCGAATACCCCAGCCCGAAGCCCGAGTAGATAAACAGCTTGCGCATAACTTCCTGATTGCCGCTGCTGCCGCCAGCCTGTTTGACGTCGCGGTCGCTGGGCAGCTCCAGGCCCGAGGGGCTGCTGGATGTGGGCTGCGGGGCAGGGGTAGGAGCGGGTTCCACGGGGGCGGGCACGGCGGGCGTGGGCTCTACGGGCGGGCGTGGCACGGGCGGGGGGCTGCCAGGAGGCGCGGTGTTCAGCGTCGGCTTGTCCTGGGCCAGGGCCGTGCCGGCCGTGAGCAGCGCCGCCGTGGTCAGCAGCGCAAACAGTTGATTTTTCATGGAACGGGAGTCTGAACTAGGTGACCGAGAACAAGGAGGAAAAGTTGCCTTAGGCTTTCACGCCGTACATCTTCTGACGCTGGGCCTTGATGGTTTCATCGGCCAGATATTCCTCGTAGCTCATGCGCCGGTCGATGATGCCGCGGGGCGTCAGTTCAATAATTCGGTTGGCCACGGTATCGATAAACTGCAGGTCGTGGGAAGCAAACAGCAGCGCGCCGGGGTAGTCGCGCAGGGCATTATTGAGCGCCGTGATGCTTTCCAGGTCCAGGTGGTTCGTGGGGTCGTCGAGCACCTGCACGTTGCCGCCTTCCAGCATCATTTTCGACAGCATGCAGCGCACTTTCTCGCCCCCGCTCAGCACATTGGATTTCTTCTGTGACTCTTCGCCCGAAAACAGCATCCGGCCCAGCCAGCCGCGCACGAAGCTCTCGTCTTTCTCCACCGAGTACTGCCGCAGCCAGTCCACCAGGTTCAGCTCGCCCGACTGGAAGTACTTGTTGTTTTCCTTCGGGAAGTAGCTGGGCGTGATGGTCGTGCCCCACTTGTACTCACCGGTAGCCGGCGTGGCCTCCTCAAACAGCACGTCGAAAAACAGCGAAGCCGCCCGGTCGTCGCGCCCCACGATGGCCACCTTATCGCCCTTATCCAGCGCAAACGACACATCCTTGAACACGTACTCACCATCCACCTTAGCGCTGAGGTTGTCCACGCTCAGCAGCTGGTTGCCCGGCTCGCGCTCGGCCTTGAAAGCGATGTACGGGTAGCGGCGCGACGAGGGTTTGATTTCCTCCAGCGTCAGCTTTTGCAGCAGCTTCTGGCGGCTCGTGGCCTGCTTCGATTTCGAGGCGTTGGCCGAGAAGCGGCGCACAAACTCTTCGAGCTCCTTGCGCTTGTCCTCCGTTTTCTTGTTCACCTCCTGGCGCTGGCGCAAAGCCAGCTGGCTGCTCTCGTACCAGAACGAGTAGTTGCCGGGGTACATCGTGATTTTCGAGAAGTCCAAATCCGCCATGTAGTTACACACGGCGTCGAGGAAGTGGCGGTCGTGGCTCACCACAATCACGGTGTTCTCGAAGTTGTCGAGGAAGTTCTCCAGCCAGAGCACGCTCTCGGTGTCGAGGTTGTTGGTTGGTTCGTCGAGCAGCAGCACGTCGGGGTTGCCGAAGAGGGCCTGGGCCAGCAGCACGCGCACTTTTTCGCTCGCGCCGAGGTCCGACATCAGCGAATAGTGCTTATCCTCGGTGATGCCGAGGCCGGAGAGCAGCTCGGCCGCTTTGTATTCGGCGTCCCAGCCTTCCATATCGGCAAACTCGCTTTCGAGCACGCCCAGGCGCTCGCCGTCGGCGTCGGTGGCCGTGCCGGCGTCGTACTTGGCGTAGAGGGCGTCCTTCTCGGTCATCACGGCCGCCAGCTGCTGGTGGCCCTGGATAACGGTCTGGAGCACCAGCTGGTCGTCGTAGGCAAACTGGTTCTGCTTCAGCACGGCCAGGCGCTGGCCGGCGGGCATTTCCACCGAGCCCGTGTTGGGCTCAATCTCACCCGAAAGAATTTTCAAAAACGTGGACTTGCCCGCCCCGTTGGCCCCGATGAGGCCATACACGTTGCCGGGCAGGAATTTAACCGTTACGTCTTCAAACAATACGCGCTTGCCATAGCGCAGGCTCACATTGGAGGTCGAAATCATTCAACTAAACAACAAAAAGTACACAATAGGCGCAGCACACACCACCGGCTGCAAAATTACGCACAAACCAGCCCTCGCCCGCCACCAAAATAAACCCATTCCGCCTTCGGAAAGTGCCGCTAATACAACTCTCTGGCGCCACCCACAGTATAATAGGGCAGGAGCCGCTGCCCCGGCGCGGCTCCTTCACCTTCAAACCGCATTTCACTTATGGCTACCGCATCCACTTTCAACCCCACCCTGGTCAAATCTGAAAACCGCCCTTTCTCCCGCGTCACCGCCGAGGGCAACGGCGTGCGCTACGGCATCATGACGGCCGTGCCGATGATTGCCTACACGATTATTGCCTCCTTTGCTGGCTTCCTCGGCAACATCGAAGCCGGCGCGCTTAACGTGGTCATCACGATGGTCGGCGTGGTGCTGGCTATTCGCCACCTGCGCCAGCTGCACGGCAAGCGCCTGGGCTACCTGCACGGCTTCGGCACCGGTATTGTGACGGCCCTGGTGGCCTCGGTGCTGCTAGGCGCCTCGTTCTGGCTGCTGGGCGCCATCAGCCAGCAGGCCGTAGCCGATATCCGGGCCCGCGACCTCTTCGGCGCCGATATGGGCGTGCTCATCGGTGGCCTGGGTATCATCCTCATGGGCACGATGACGGGCGTCATTACCTCGCTCATTGCCATGCAGTACTACCGTACGCCGGATGAGGCACAGTCGATGACTGAACAAGACTAAGGCCGGCGCCAACCGCGTCAGCTTTCGAAAAGCCAGCCCTGCCCGGGGCTGGCTTTTTTTGGTTTAACGGGCGAAAAGTAAGGTTTAACAGGCTTGTGATTCTTTTGGTAGAATGTTGTAAGAAATGCAGAAGCAATGCGAACGGGCATCGTTGACAGAAGGTTAGTAAGGAGCAACCAACTTCCTTTTTATGCCCTTTCGTCCCACAAGACAAATTCAACTACTCACTATTTTACTCTGCGGTACCGTCCTGATTACCCAGGCCGAGCCCATCAAGCCTACCAGAAAGAAAGAAAAACCCCGCACGCACGCTTCGCCCCTTGTAGACAATGGCGCTGGCATGCAGCGCACCCGCGAAATGGAAAACCAGCTGGCGTTGTTCGAGCACCAGTTTATCAAAATTCTACCGCTCAACCGCGACCACCTCTCCCAACGCTCCCTGCTGGCGCAGCAGTACGAATCTGACGCCACGATGCGCGCCACCAAACTCGCCCAGCTCGATGCCAGCTACGAGCGTGCTTACCGCCAAGTGCTTACGCTGCGGCAGGCGATGCTGATGGAGCAGGCCCGGGCAGAAATAGCCCCCGACATGAACATGGGCTACTTTATGATGATGCACTTTTAGTAGCTTCGGTTCGTATCACCCAACGAGGCCACCGGCGTAAGTCGGTGGCCTTGTTGTTTAGAAAAGCTAGCGCGGGAGCGGGTCGGCCAGCACTTCCGTCACCGTGCCCAGCGGGCCGAAGCGCAGGCTGAGGCGCGGCGCCGCCGAGCGTAAGTGGCGGGCCTCGCACTGCGAGCCGCTGGCGAGGTAGTAGAAATACACTTTTTCGGTACCGGCGCGCAGCTCTTCCTCATCGGGGTGGCCCAGCAGGGCCGTTACGTCGTTGGCGCGGGCCTCGTAGAGTTGCTCCTTGTGTTGCAGTAAGTTGGCTAGCGTCGCGCCGCGCTGGTTGCGGCAGCCGTAGGGGTCGGCCCGCCAGGCGGTGGCGTCGAAGCCAGGAATCTGGGGTAGGGCGTGGCCGCAGCCAGTCAGCAGCATCGACACCAGTAAGAGGCTTGGCAGGCTGCGGCAAAAAGATAAATGAGGCATAATGAAACTCAAGGGGCGGCAACGCGGTTTGGCCCGCACCGCAAGTGGCGCAAGTGGCGGGAAAACGGCGAATAAGCCGTAAATTTGGCTTACACCGCCGCATGTGCGGGCAGGAAATAAATTTTACTCACGATTTACATACTCGATGGTGCGTACGAAATACTTTCTGTTGAGCAGCTTAACGTTGCTGGGCGTGGTCGGAAAAGTTAGCCGGGCGCAGGCGCAGAAAGTGCCCGCCGCCGCGCTGGCTGCCTTGCCCGCCGCCGCCCGTCAGGCCGTGTACCAAACCACTTTCGAGCAGCGCGCCGCGCAACTCTATGCCAAACTAAAGCTGGGCACGGCTGGCCTGTCGCTGGCAGTATTCCGGCAGGCGCTGGTGGGCTACTATAATTTGCAGCCGACCACCACGTACCGTGCTGCCATGCCCGTACTTACGCTCATCGACTTTGCCCGGCCCAGCGCCCTGAAACGCCTCTGGGTAATTGATATAGCCGCCGGCAAAGTATTATTTAATACCCTGGTAGCCCACGGCAAAAATTCAGGTGAAAACCTGCCGCTGGCTTTCTCCAATCAGAATGGCTCGGAGATGAGCAGCCTGGGGTTCTACCGCACCGCCTCTACTACTTACAACGGTAAACACGGCCTGTCGCTCAAGCTGGTAGGCCTCGACCCGGGGTTCAACACCAATGCCGAAAGCCGGGCCGTGGTGATGCACGGGGCCGAATATGTGTGCGAAGAGTTTGTGCGGCAGCACGGCCGGTTGGGCCGCAGCCAGGGGTGCCCGGCCCTGCCGGTGGCCGAAACGCCGGCCATTGTGCAGACCATCAAAGGAGGGAGCATTCTGTACCTGCACGGCCCAGCGCAGGCGGGCTACCACTCGCAGTGGCTCGATGAGAGCCGTGCCGTTGAGGCGTTTGCGCGGCAGGAAGGACTGCTGGTGAAGAATTAGAATTTGGTGATGGTAACCTGCCCCGTCGAAGCGCGTTAGAAGCGGAAATCATTTCCACTTTCGCCCTTCATCCCATGCGTGGCAACCTTCGTTACGTCATCGCCCTGCTGCTGGCAGGTTTCTCCTTTCTCACTTACTGGTGCCGCACCCAGAAAAACCCCGTGACTGGGGAAGAGCAGCACGTAAATATGACCGCCGAGCAGGAGGTGGCCCTCGGCCTGCAAGCCGCCCCCCAAATGGCGCGCCAGTACGGCGGCATCCACCCAGACCGGCAGGCGGGTGCCTCCATCGACCAGATTGGGCAGCAGATTGTGCAGGCTTCCGGTGCCAGCAACTCGCCCTATAAATTCAATTTTCACCTGTTGGCTGATGAGCAGACCATCAATGCCTTCGCGCTGCCGGGTGGGCAGGTGTTCATCACGGCCGGGCTGCTGAAGCATTTGAAATCCAAAGCCCAGGTGGCGGGGGTTCTGGCTCACGAAGTGGGGCACGTTATCGGCCGGCACTCGGCTGAGCAGCTGGCTAAGTCGCAGCTGACGCAGGGCCTGGCCGGTGCCGCTACCATTGCCTCCTACGACCCTGACCGGCCCGGCGGCACCGTGGCCAGTGCCGCTGTGGCTGCTGCCATTGCCAAAGTAGTAAGCCTGCGCTTCGGCCGGGAAGATGAGCTTGATGCCGACCGGCAGGCCGTGAAATACACCGGCGCCGCCGGCTACGACCCCCGCGCCATGATTGAGGTAATGAAAATCCTGGAGCAGCAGGGTGGTCGCAGCGGTGGCCCTGAATTTTTGCAAACCCATCCCAACCCCGGTAACCGCATCGGTGTGCTGGAGGAGGAAATCCAGAAGGATTATCCAAATGGGGTGCCGGCTAACCTGAACCAATAAAGCCCGCAGATGCAAACGGATTCAACGAATTGAATGGACAAGCCTGCTGCCCAGGCTGGCTATCTGGTTTCTGAATAATAGCAAAAGGCCGCTAGTAGCTAGCGGCCTTTTGCTATTATTGTTATCGTAGGTCAGCCGGTCACAGAGCGTCAGCCTGCGCAGCAGGCGTATCCGTCCAATTCATAATTCATTGAGTCCGTTTACATCTGCGGTCCTAGAAGGAGGGCGGCTGCAGATTCTTGAAATGCCCGTTCAGCCGTACGCGGTCCTTGAGCCGCTCGGTTTCGAGCACTACCGGCAGAATGGACTCCAGATGCTCACGCACAATGTGCTGACGTTCCTGCTCGCTGGTGGTGGCCAGTAGCTGGTATTCCTGCTCCGTATTGAGGCCGATGTGATGGGCCACGTCGAAAATCTGGTAGTCTGGCGCCAGTTCCAGCAGCAGCTTGCGCAGGCCCAGCGCCTCGTAAAGCTGGCGCACCTGCGTGGTGATGAGAGTGCGCAGTGCGGGGTCGGCTTCATTATCCTGCGGCAGGTCTTCGACTTGGCCAGCGGCGTAGAGCTTGCCCGGGGCTTCGCGCATAAACTTGTTGATGCGAAAAGTCTTCAGCGCCTGAGTGCGGATGTCCAACTCGCCGCCGGGGTACGTTTTGTCGATGTTCAGCAGGCGCATTTCGGTGCCGATTTCACCCAGCGTATTGTCCAGAAAAGGCGGAATGCCAAAGGTGATGCCTTGCTCCGTACACTCGCGGATGAGCTGGCGGTAGCGCGGCTCGAAGATGTGCAGGTTCAGTTTTTCGCCCGGAAAAACGACTAGATTTAAAGGAAACAGGGGAAGAAGGCGCATGTCGGCGGCTTAGCGTGGAGCTTCCCCAGCGGGGCATACGCAAAGTAACGTAGTTTGCGTTAGGAAGGCTTTCGCCCGCGTCAACTTTAATGAACTACGCTCATAAAACGTATGGATTGGCGGCGTTGCTGGCCGTAGGAACAGGGCAGGGGGCACAGGCGCAAGTCTCAGCTCCACGGGCCGTTCCGCGCTGGTATCTGAGTGCCCAGCTGTTTCACCAAAAATTCAAAGGTCTGGAGCGTACACCTACGCTCGATGGGCTTGACTGGGCCGTATTTACCGGCCCGGTGCTGCGGGGCGGCTGGCAGCTAAACTCCCGCACCGCCCTGGAAATAGGGGTGGGGGGCAGCTGGCCCGGCTGGCGCAGCATGTATCATAACGAAAACTTTCCCCCAGGCTTAACCTGGGAAGTGCGGCATCGCTACCTCTACGTGCCGGTGCATATCAGCCGCCAGCTACTTGGCGGAAGCAGCCGCTGGCAGTTAATCGCCACCTTGGGCCTCAGCTACGTACAGCAACTTTCCGAAGAGCGGCGACGGGATAGTAACGGTCAAGTCATCCCTGAGACTTATCCTTACCAATCCCTGCTTACCAGCCGCGACTTGCCACTACTGCTTGGGGCCGCATTAACCTACCGGCTGGCGCCGCGGTGGCAGCTTGGCTTGCAGGGGCAGGCCGCATGCTCGCCTCGCTTTCTGTTTGATGCAGGCGGTTATTTTGAAGAAGCGGTACCGGGTGGTGGAGGCGGATTGGAGCTGCGGTATGGATTTGGAGAAAGGTATTGACGTGGGCAGAAAGCAGCCTGCAACAGGGTTATCGCTAGCCTGATACCACAATGCAATGGCTGGTTCGGGTGTTATGGGAACAACCTCCGCCCATTTTTCGCTACTTTTGGCAACTTCCCGGACCGTGCCCGGTCCGCTGTAACCCGATTTGATTCTTCGATGAAGCTACTTCCCCGGCTGGCACTGGCTGCCGCCCTCAGCGCCGCGGCCCCGGCGGCGGCCCTGGCCCAGCAAACCCAGGTGTTCGCCTCCGATGAGCGGCATTTTCAGGAAGGCCTTGAGCTGTTCGACCGGCAGCAGTACGGCGCCGCCCAAACGGCCTTCCGCCAGTACCTTGATATCGAGCCCCGCCGCGCCGGGCAGGGCGGCCCCGCCGCTCGCGACCGCACCGCCGATGCCGAGTTCTACTACGCTCTCAGCGGCCTCTACCTGCTGCATCCCGATGCTGAGGGGCTCATTCTCGACTTTGCCGAGCAGCACCCGGCACACCCGCGCTCGGCCGTGGCCTATTTTGAGCTGGGTAAGTTCTACTTCGACCAGAAGGACTACCCGCAGGCCATCCGCTACTTCCAGAAAGTGGCCCCGAACAACCTGACCAACGAGCAACGCGCCGAGTCGGATTTTAAGCTGGCTTACAGTTATTTCGAGCAGAAGGACTATGACAAGGCCCGGCTGCTGTTTGACCGCAACAAGCAGGCCCAGAGTGAATACCGCTACGCCAGCGCCTACTATGCCGGCTACCTGGCCTACCGCGCCGGGGAGTACGCCGCTGCGCGCACCGACCTCGGCGTAGCCGAGCAGAACGATGCCTATAAGGCGGTGGTACCAGCCGTGATGACCCAGATTTACTACAAGGAAGGGAATTACGACGGCCTCATCCGTTACGCCACTATAGCTCTGAAAAGCAACCCGCTTCCTCAGAACGCTGACGAAATTGAGTTACTGACGGGCGACGCTTTTTACCAGAAGCAGGACTACAAGCAGGCGGCCGAATATTTCGATAAATTCGTGGCCGCTCGCAAGGGTAAAATCGACCCGGCGCTGCAATACAAAATCGGTTTCGCCAACTACAAGCAGGGCGACTACAAAGGCGCCATTGCCAGCCTTAAGAACGTGGCCGTGCGCCGCGACTCGCTGGGGCAGAATGCCGCTTATCACCTCGGGCTGAGCTACCTGCAGAATAACCAGAAGCCCCAGGCCATTACGGCATTCGAAGCCGCCCGGCAAAGCACGCTCGAGAAAGGTATTGCTGAGAATGCCACCCTCAAGCTGGCCCAGGCGCAGTATGAGCAGGGCAATTTGCCGGAGGTCATCAATGTGCTGAAGGACTTCCAGAAGAAGTTTCCGCGCTCGAAGAATCAGCCCATCGTGGATGATTTGTTGAGCAATAGCTTCCTGGCTTCCACCGATTACCAGCAGGCCCTGACCTACCTCGAAGGCCTCGACGACCGTAGCGCCAAGCTCAGCGGTACCTTCCAGCGTATTGCTTATGCCCAGGCAGCCACGCTATACAACGACGGCAACTACACCGAGGCCCTGCCGCTGCTGGATAAGTCGCTGAAATACCCGGAGGACGACGCCTTGCGCGCTGCCGCCCAGGTGCTGACCGGCGAAATCTACAGTATCGGCCAGCGCTACCCGGATGCCATTACGGCGTACACTTCCGCCGCCCGCACTGCCCGGCAGGGCGGGGTTTCGGCTGAGGAAAAGGAGTTTGAGCAGCGCGCCCGCTACGGCTTGGGCTACGCCTACTACAATACCAAGGCGTATGACAAGGCCCAGCCGCAGTTCAAGGCCTTCCTGAACGACCCCAGCGCCAAGCCCGACGACCCAAATTATTACGATGCGACACTGCGCCTGGCCGATACCTACTACGTGGCCAAGGACTACAACTCGGCCCTGACGCAGTATGATAAGGTCATTCAGGCCAACGCTACTGACAAGGACTACGCTTACTTTCAAAAGGGACGCACGCTGGGCTTAATGGGCCGCCGCGAGGAAGCCACCTCCACCCTGAATGCCCTGCTCAAAGCCGCCCCCAACTCGCGCTACGCCGAGGAGGCCGTGTTTCAGCAGGCGCAGTTGGCTTTTGAGGCCGGCGACTACCAGCCGGCCGTGGATGGCTTCAGCCGTCTCATTGCCAACCGGCCCAACACGGCCCTACTGCCCCAGGCTCTGCAGAAGCGTGGCGTGGCCTACGCCAACCTGGAGCAGCACGACAAGGCAGTGCTTGATTTCCAGCGCGTGCTGGGCGAGTATCCGCGTAGCGAGGCCGCCGGGCAGGCCATCTATAGCCTGCAGGAAAGCCTGGCCGCGCTGGGCCGCACGGAAGAATTCGACGCCTCGCTGGCGAGCTTCAAACAGCTCAACCCCGACAGCAAAGCCACCGAAAGCGTGGAGTTTGAGGCGGCCAAGTCGCTGTACCTAGCCGAGAAATACCCGCAGGCTATTCTGCGCCTGGAGGCTTATTTGAAGCAATACCCCGACAACGCGCTGGGCGCGGATGCCCGCTATTACCTGGGTGATTCGTACCTGAAAACCGGCGATAAGCAGCAGGGCCTGACCCGCCTGCGTGCCGTAGTGACGGAGAACAAGAGCGAATACGTGAACCGGGCCGTGGGCCGGGTGGCCGATTTGGAGTTCGAAAACCGCAGCTATGCCGAAGCTGCCAAGTTCTACGACCGCCTGCGCGGGGCCAGCAGCAACAAGCGCGAAATCGCTACTGCCACGCTGGGTCTGATGCGTAGCTACTACGAAAATGGCGACTTTGCCAAGGCCCGCGCGGCGGCCGAGGAGCTCAAAGGCCTGGCTGGCGCTACGGCCAGCGCCACCAATGCGGCGCTGCTCTACCTGGGCAAAGCTGATTACCGCCTCGGCAACCTGGAGCAGGCCGCTACCGAGCTGGCTACCGCGCTACAGGCGGCGCCTAGCGACGTGTATGGCGCCGAAGCCCAGTATTACATTGCTGAGGTGCTGTTCAAGCAGAAGAAGTACGACGAGGCCATCACCGAGGCGCTGAAAGTCAATACCAACTTCGCCAATTACACGCTCTGGCAGGGCAAAGCCTTCCTGCTGGTGGCCGATGTGTACGCCGCGCAGGGCGACAATTTCCAGGCCCGCGGCACGCTCAACTCGATTATCGACAACAACTTCCCGATTGCCGAAATCCTGGACGGCGCCCGCAAGCGCCTGGCTAGCCTGGGGGCCGATAAGGACGATGACGAGCCGGCTCCCGCGCCCACCAAAGCGCCGGGCAAAACGACTCCGCCGAAAACCACGCCGCCCGCCAAGGCGCCGGCCGACAAAACGACGCCCGCGCCCGCCCCGACCGGCGGTGCCAAGGCCCCGGCCAAAACGCCGGCTACCACGCCTACCCCGGCGCCCACCAAGCCCAAGGCGACGCCCGGCAAGAAGTAAATCGCCGGGCCGATGCGGCCGGTTCAGAAAAGACGCTAACAGCTAGCAGCTAACGGCTAGCAGCTCAAAAGATATTCTATGAAGCTGTTTGAAATAAATCGTTCGAGTGTGGCCGTCGGCCGTCGGGGCGCAGTGGCGGGGCTGGTGCTGGCCGGTGCGGTGGGCAGCCTGCCGCTGGCCGCCCAGGCCCAGCCCAACAAGGGTAAACCGCGAGGCAAAATCGAAGCCGCCGAGATTGAAATCGTGAAGGAGCGGGTGAACCAGCTGCCTGAGGCCACCCGTAACTACGAGAAAATCAAAATCCCCGCGCCGCCCAAAACCGAGCGCAAAGTCACCTATACCTTCCCTGATTTCCGCCTGCCCGCCGACCGGCTTAACCCCTCGGTGCGCGTACTCACCATCCGGGCCGAGGAGCCGGAGCCGCTCAACGGCAAGTTCGTGAAGCTGGGCATCGGCAACTACGGCACCTTCTACGGCCGCGGCTACCTGCACAGCACCCGCACCGACGAGAGCCCTTTCACCTACGGTGTGGACCTCAAGCACGTCAACTCCCTCAATGGGCCGGTTGATGGCAAAAACTCCGGCGTGAGCCAGAGCAGTGCCAGCCTGATGGGCGAAACTTACAAGGGGACCGCCGCCCTCGGCGCCACCGTGGATTACGGCCACGAGCGCTACAACTTTTACGGCTACGACCGTGGTGCGGGCTACGTGGTGCCGGAAAAGGACGTGCTGAAACAGTCGTTCAACCGCTTCGCCGTGAAAGCCTACGCCCGTAACCGCGACCCCGAGCAGACGTTGCAATACGACGCCGGGCTGGGCTTCAAATACTGGGGCGACAACTTCACGGCCAAAGAAAGTAACTTCACCATCAACGGCAAAGTGGGCTACGCGCTGGGCGAAACCAGCCGCGTGACGCTGCTTGCCGACGCCTCGTTCATCTCCAGCAAGGATTCGCTGGTGGACCGCAGCCGCACCTTCATCCAGGCCACCCCGGCGTATGAGTTGACCAAAGACCGGCTGTCGCTGAGCCTCGGCGCCACCATCGGCTACTCGTCCGACACGGTGAACAATGTGGGCAAAACGTCCCTCAACCCCGCCGTGCGCGTGGGCTACGTGGTGCTGCCCGAGAAGCTGCAGGTGTACGTGGGCGCCGGCGGGGCCATCCAGCGCGTTACGCTCTACGACCTGAGCACCGAGAACCCCTGGCTCAACCGCAACCTCAACATCGCCGACACCCACCGCGGCCCCACGGGCTACATCGGCTTTGCCGCCACGCCCGTGCGCGGCCTCGAACTGAATGCCCGCGCCACCTACGGCCGCGACAAAAACCTGTATTTCTACCTCAACAACCCCAACCAACCCCAAAAATTCGACCTCGTGTACGACAGCACGACCACGCAGTTTCTGAACGTGCATGGCGAGTTGCTGTATAACTCGGCCGAGAAGTTCCGCCTCGGCACGCGCCTCGACTATAATAAGTACATGCTCGAAACCCTGGCTCAGCCTTTCCATCGGCCCGAGTTTCAGGCTTCGGTGTTCGGCACGTATAACGTGTTCGATAAGCTGCTAATCGGCGCCGAGCTGTACTTCTATTCGGCCAGCTACGGCATCAGCTACGCTGAAACAAACGGTGTCAGAACTCCCGATTTTTACCGCGCCACCGACGCGATTTACGACCTCAACCTGCGCGCCGACTACCGCGTTACGCCAAAAATATCCATCTTTGCAATGGGTAACAACCTCGCCAACCAGCAATATCAGCGCTTCTACCGGTATCCGGTGAAGGGCATCAACGCGCTGGGTGGCGCAACGTACACGTTCTAAGTTGAAATTAAAAATGATAAATTAAAAATTAAAAATGACTGCGTGCCAGCGTGGTTATGCCCAATTCTTAATTCATCATTTTTAGTTCATAATTCAAAAAGATGCACCTCGCCGACCATATCCGTCCCTTACTCCGTGACCACGACTGCGTGATTATCCCGGATTTTGGGGGCCTCGTGGCCGATGTGGCGCCCGCCCGGCTGCAAGCTGGCCGCCAGGTGCTCAGCCCCCCCACCAAGCTAGTGGCCTTCAACCAGGCCCTGACCCGCAACGACGGCCTGCTCATCGATGCCGTGAGCCAGCACCTGGACGTGTCGCTGAGCCAGGCCCGCGAGTTGGTGCGTCAGGCTGTGGCCCAGTTGCGTCAGGAACTGGAGGAGGCGCACCGCACCACGCTGCCCGGCATCGGTATATTTCGCCGGGGCACTGGGCGAGGGCTTTCTTTTGAATACACCGGCAACGATAACCTATTGCCCGCTTCCTACGGCTTGCCGGAACTGGTAGCCCGCCCCGTGCTGACCGCCAACGCCCGCGAAAAGCGCCCGCAGCCCGTGCTGCGCAGCGGCGCCCAGCGTGGCCGCCTGGCCCGCGTGCTGCCCGGCGCGGCCTTAGGGGTAGTGGCAGTGCTGGCCCTCACCGCCAGCCTACTGGCCTGGAATAACAACTCGCTGCCCACCTGGGCCGCCCGCCTATCCAATATTGAGTGGAGCAGCCCGACCGCGCCAGCCGTAGCCACCGCCCCGGCCGTGACCATGCAGGAGCCCCAGCAAGCCACCCTGGCCCAGCACGGCTGGACCAACTCGGCCGTTGCGGAACCAGCGCCGGCCCCGGCCGAGTTAGAAAGTGTGCCGCCGGTAATCCTGGCCGAAACACCCGCTACGGACGTAGCGCCGACTCCCTCCCCAACGGTAGAAACGCTCGCCGCTCCAGCTGCCATTACTACCCCGGTTGCTGCTCCCGTAGCAGCCAAGGCTGAGGCTGTAAAACCGGAGCCTAAGGCCGTTGAAAAAGAGAAAGCTGCTGCTCCGGTTGTCAAGCCAGCCGTAGCCAAACCCGCTGCAGTCACCAGCACCACAATTAAAAGCCGCACCGGCCGTTTCTACGTCGTAGCGGGCGCGTTCAGCACGCTGGCCTCGGCGCAAAAGGTGCGGGCCAACCATCCCAACGGCCGCGTGATTCTGCCACCCTGGGGCAGCCGGCTCTACCGCTTGTCGGTAGCCGATTTTGCCGACCGCGCTTCGGCGGAGAAGGAGGCTGCCCGCCTGCGGGTTAAGGCCCACTCCACCAATTCCCACCTTGTTTTTCCTTACTAGTACCTTCTAGCACCGCATGTCTGTTTTCTTGTTGCAAGTTGGGGCCGCCGTCAACACGGCTGCTTCCCCCGATTCGGTGAATGCTGCGGTGAACGCAGCCGCCCAAGCCGATGGCGGCCTGTCGCTCATCGACCTGATTATGAAGGGGGGCTGGATTATGGTGCCCCTGTTCCTGCTTTCGTTCGTCTCGATTTACATTATCATCGAGCGCTACATCACCATCCGCCGCGCTGCTGGCAACCCCGATTCCTTCATGGCCGGCATCCGCGCCCTGATGGTGAAGGGCGACCTGCCCGGCGCTAAAATGCTCTGCGCCCAGAACCCTTCGCCGCTGGCCCGCATGGTGGAGAAAGGCCTGCGCCGCATCGGCCTGCCGCTGAAGGAAATCGAAACCTCGGTCGAAAACGTGGGCAAGATTGAAATTGCCCGCCTCGAAAAGAACATCAACATCCTGGGTATCATCGCTGGCATCGCGCCAATGCTGGGCTTCGTGGGTACTATTATCGGCGTTATCAAGATTTTCTACGCCATCAACGCGACCGGTGAGTTCGGCATCTCGCAGATTGCGGGCGGCCTCTACACCAAGATGGTAACTTCGGCCGCGGGTCTGATTGTGGGGATTATTGCCCACGTCGGCTACCACTGGCTCAGCATCATGGTCGAGCGCATGGTGTTCCGCATGGAGAACTCGGCCATCGAGTTTATGGACATTCTGCAGGACAACTAAGGACGAGTTATGAGTTTTGAATTATGAGTTATGAGTTGGCAATGCCGGGAACTTATAGCTCTGACTCACAACTCATAATTCAAAACTCATAACTCCTTACATGAATTTCTCCCGCCGCCGCCGCGCTTCGTCTCACGTTGAGACGGGCGCCATGAACGACATCATGTTTTTCCTGATGTTGTTCTTTTTGATTGTGAGTACGATGGTGAACCCCAACGTCATCAAGCTCCTGCTGCCTTCGGCCAAAAGCCACGTGGCGGTGATGAAACAACCCATCACCGTGAGCGTGAACGCCGCTGGCGAATACTACGTGAACAAGAAGCCGGTGAACGGCGCTAATCTCGAAAACGAGCTCCGCGCCCTCATTGGCAGCAATAACCTGGACGTGCCCACCGTGGTGCTGCGCGTCGATGCTTCGTTGAACGTGCAGAAGCTGGTGGATATCCTGGAAATGGGCAACCGCTTGAAAATTAAAATGGTGATGGCTACGCAGGCCGAAAAGGCCGCTGGCCGATAAAACTGGTTGTCATGCCTTATCTGGCGTACACGCAGTGACGCATCCTCTCACGCCAGAACCAGCCGTTCAGCCGTGATAAGATGCTTCACTGCGTGTACGCCAGATAAGGCATGACAGTTCTTTTTCCATTTTCGCTGTGCAATCGGCCTACTTTCTGCATCAGCACCCCAGCCAACGGCGCAACTAAACTCACCCGCCGCGTCGTTACCCTTACCCGACCCATTAACGAGCATTCGTCATGGCTATAGATTATCCCGAACAGCACCGCCGCGAAGCCCTCATTGGCACCATCGTGCTGCACGTGCTGCTGGTGCTGCTGTTTTTCTTCGCCAAGTTCAACGGCCCCAACCCGCCGCTCGAAACCTTTGAAACCGGCGGCGGCGGCGACGTGGAGCTGAACTACGGCCTCGATTCCGAAGGCTCGGGCGACGTGCAAACCACCGCCGCCGCCAACGCCTCCGACAACCGCGAGGACAGCAAGCCCCCGGCCCAGAGTCCTGACCCGCAGCCCACGCCCACCACGCAGGAAACCGACCCCACGCCGCCCAGCGAGGCCCAGACCATCACCTCCGACGCCGAGGAAAGCCCGGTATCGGCTCCCGTGGTAGAAAATCCGGCCCCGCCGAAGGAAGAGGTGAAAGTGACGCCGAAGCCCAAGCGCCAGGTGGCCGTGGCTTTCAACCCCAATGGCAGCGCTAATGGTGGTGGTACGGGTACCAATGGCACCAGCAACGCGCCTACGGGCAACAACAATGGTGACCGTCCGGGCAAAGTGGGCGACCAGGGCGACCCCAACGGCTCGCTCGACTCCAAAGCCCTGTATGGTGCCGGCAATGGCACTGGCGGCGGCGATGGCGGCGGCAACGGCCGCGGCCGCGGCGCGGGCGATGGTGACGGCCTCGACATGAGCGGCTGGCGCTTCGACAATACGCCCCGGGTGGAAGCCATTGATGACAACCCGGGGGTTGTCAAATTCAAAATCAAAATATCGGAGGACGGCGAGGTGGAATCGGTAACCAAGGTGTCGGGCAATGTGACGCCGCAGCAGGAGAAATTGTGCCGCGACAAGTTGCTGAATGCAAACTTTATTCGTACGAACTCGGGTTCGGGCGGAGCTACCGGTTTCTACACATTCCGCTTCTCGGTCCACTAAGTAATTTATGATGCCAACAAGCCGCAAAGCGGCGCCACGTTGGTAGATGTAGCATGCAATAGCAAGACAGAGCCGCAAAGCGGCGGCATCATTTCCTAGCGAGAAGTGCCGCCGCTTTGCGGCTCTGTCTTGCTATTGCATGCTACATCTGTTCTATTCAGAACACCCCGGCTACCAACGTGCCGCCGCTTTGCGGCTCACTATATGTTGCAGAAAATGACTTACTCTGAAACCCTGGCCTACCTCTACGCGCAGCTCCCGATGTACCAGCGGGTGGGGGCGGCGGGCTTCAAAAAAGGGCTGGGCAACACCCTGGCGCTGGCCGAAGCCATGGGCCATCCCGAGCGGCGCTTTCGGAGCGTGCACGTGGCGGGCACCAATGGTAAGGGCAGCAGCTCGCACCTGGTGGCGGCGGTGCTGCAGGCGGCGGGCTACCGGGTAGGGCTCTACACCTCGCCGCATTTGCGGGAGTTTACCGAGCGCATTCGGTTGAATGGGGCCGAGCTGGCGCCCGATTACCTGGTGAGCTGGGTGGCGCAGTGGCGGCCGCTATTTGAAGAAGTGCAGCCGTCGTTTTTTGAGATGTGCGTGGCGCTGGCTTACTCGTACTTTGCCGAAAGCGAGGTAGATGTGGCGGTGGTGGAAGTGGGCCTGGGCGGGCGCCTCGATTCCACGAATATCATCACGCCGATGGTGTCACTCATCACCAACATCAGCTACGACCACCAGGCCATGCTGGGCAACACGCTGCCCGAAATAGCCGGGGAAAAGGCGGGAATCATCAAGCCCAGCGTGTCGGTGGTGGTGAGCCAGACGCAGGTCGAAGTGAGGACCGTGTTTGAGCAAAAGGCGGCGGCCGAAAGCGCGCCCCTTACGTTTGCCGATGCGCATTACCGCGCCGAGCTGGCCGCTGGCGAAGCCGCCGCAACGGGTATTCAGCTGCTGCAAGTGAGCCGCGATGGCCAGCCGTACCTGGAAAACGTGGAGTTGGGCCTGCTGGGCGACTACCAGCGCCTGAACCTGCCCGGCGTGCTGGCCACGCTCGACGAGCTGCGCCGCCAGGGCTTCGCGCTGCCCGAAGCGGCCGTGCGCCGGGGCCTGCGCGAGGTGACGCAGCTGACGGGCCTGCACGGGCGCTGGAGCATCCTGGGCCAGCAGCCGCTGGTAATCGCCGATACGGGCCACAACGAAGCCGGTATCCGCTTGGTGGTGCAGCAGCTGCGGAAACTCCACTATAAAAAATTGCACCT
Organism: Hymenobacter aranciens; assembly: GCF_030580865.1. Taxonomy (GTDB): domain Bacteria; phylum Bacteroidota; class Bacteroidia; order Cytophagales; family Hymenobacteraceae; genus Hymenobacter; species Hymenobacter aranciens. The sequence continues at coordinate 108,922 of NZ_JAUQSY010000002.1, forward strand.
CGTCATCGGCACCGTGAATGACAAGGACCCCGGGCCAGTGCTGGCCTTGCTGCCGTCGGAGGGCATTTATTATTTCTGCCAGGCCGATATCCCGCGGGCGCTGCCGGGGGAAGAGCTGGCCGCCAAGGCCCAGGCGCTGGGGCTGCGCGGGCGTAACTATGGCTCGGTGGCGGCGGCAGTGGCGGCGGCGCGGGCCGCCGCCGGGCCCAATGACGTCGTCTTTATCGGCGGCAGTACCTTCGTGGTGGCGGAAGTGGATTTTAATGAGCAATGAGCAATTGGCAATGAACAATGCCAGGTGAGCAGTTCTTCCGCCGGGCAAAAGCCCTGATTGTTCATTGCCAATTATTAATTGCTAATTGAATTAAATGTCCCGCGTCAAACTCCAACGCTTCGCTGATAATGCTACCCGCCCCGACATCATTGAACCTGGCAAGCCCGAATACGAGCAGCTGGGCGGGCGCTGGGCGGCCGATTTTTTTAAAAACGACCAGCCTATCGTGCTGGAAGTGGGTTGCGGCAAGGGCGAATACACCGTGGGCCTGGCCCAACGCTACCCGGCGAAGAGCTTTCTGGGGCTCGACATCAAGGGCGAGCGCATCTGGCGGGGCAGCACGCGGGCCGAGGCGCTGGGGCTGCGCAACGTGGGCTTCGTACGCATGCGGGCCGAGGCGCTAACGGCCCAGTTTGGCGCCCGCGAACTGAGTGAAATCTGGATTACCTTTCCCGACCCCCGGCCGCGCGACCGCGACATCAAGCGCCGGCTCACGTCGCCGCGCTTCCTGAACCAGTACGTGGAGCTGCTGGCGCCCGGCGGGCTGCTGCACCTCAAAACCGACAACGAGGGCCTCTACGACTATACGCTGGAAGTGCTGGCCGAGCGCCCCGGCGCGGTGATACTGGCCCAGACCCGCGACCTCTACGCCGAAACCGACCCCGGTTTTGCCGAGGCGCAGGCCATTCAGACCAACTTTGAGGGGAAATACCGGGCCATTGGCGTGCCGATTAAATACGTGCGGTTTCGGCTGGACGGGTAGGGGGCGTAAAATCCGCCACTGCTCGTACGACCACGCTTGGATGACAGTGGCGGGCCGCCACTGCTCCTCCGACTATCTCGGGACAACAGTGGCGGCCCGCCACTATCAACAGGGAGGCCTAAAGGGCTCTTTTCAGGGTGTCAAAGTCGGTGTCGGCGGTGGTGCGGTTGGCGCAGCCGAGCGTAGCGGCTTCGCCTTGGATGGCCGCCACCCGGCCGCCGGGGTCGGGGTGGGTGCTGAGGAACTCGGGCGTGCCCGAGGTCTGGCCCGAGGCCTGGGTTTTGATGAAGAAGTCGGCGGCGCCGTCGCAGGCATACGAGGTGCCGTTGAGGTAGATAACGGAGTATTTGTCGGCTTCGCGCTCGAAGTCGCGGCTGAACTTGAGCTGGCCGAGCCCGGCCGCAATCTGGGTGAGCTGGCCGGGGTTGTCGCCCACCAGGATGCTGAGCAGGAGCGAAATACCGTACTGCTGCTGCAGCTGGCGCGAGGTGTGACGGCGGTCGGCGTGGGCGATTTCGTGGCCCAGCACGCCGGCCAGCTGGTCTTCGTGGTCGAGGTATTTCACGAGGCCCGAGTACACGTAGATGTGGCCGCCGGGCGAGGCGAAGGCGTTGAGCGTGGAGTCGTCCTTGATGATTTTAACGTCCCACACGAAGTCGGTGCGGTGCTGAAGCTGGCCGTTGTCGAGCACGCGCTTCACGATGCGGTCGAGGGCGGCGTAGGCGGTGCCATTCGTGCTGCGCTGCAGCAGCTGGCCCTTAGCGGCATAGATGGAATCGGTTTCGTGGGCTACCTGGGCGCCGAGGGCAATGTCGTCTTCCACGGAGAAGAGCAGCACGCCGTCGCCGTCTTTGGAGCAGGCCCCGAGGGCCAGGGTGAGGGTGGTAGCGGCGGCTAAGAATGTTTTGCGCGAGAAAATCATGCGATAAGAAAAGGGTAATTGGGGGAAACAAAGCTAGCGGACGTTGCCGGAACGGCCGTTTGGAACCTCATACGGGCGCCGCAACCGGACGTTGGCCGGCGGGGCCGACCGCCGCCGCCCGGTTTGCGTAGAAACCGGCCCGGCCGCTGCTGGTCGGGCCCCGTTCCTACTATCATGCCAGATTTGCCCCGCCCCAAAACCCGCAAAAAGCAGCTCCTGCCCCAGGAGGAAGCCCACATCATCTACAAAGACCCCGCCCGGCAGGCCGAGCTGGCCGGCCTGCGCTACGCCACCGACGACCGGCCCGGCCTCACGCGCAAGCCGGCCGGCGAAAACAAGTTCACCTACTTTGATGCCAAAGGTCAGCAAATCAGCGACGAGAAAACCCTGGCCCGCATTGCCAGCTTCGTCATTCCGCCGGCCTGGACGGAGGTCTGGATTTCGCCCTCGCCCAACACCCACCTGCAGGTGACCGGCCACGACGCCGCCGGCCGCAAGCAGTACCGCTACCACCCGGCCTGGGACACGGCCCGCAGCCTCACCAAGTTCTCGCGCCTGCGCACTTTTGGCGAGCAGCTGGCCCCGCTGCGCCAGCAGCTGCGCCAGGACCTCGACCGCCGCGAGCTGGACCGCGAGAAGGTCATTGCCCTCGTGCTGACGCTCATGGACCGGTCGTTTATCCGCGTCGGCAACAAGGAATACGCGAAGAAAAACGGCAAGGCCAAGCCCAGCTACGGCCTCACCACGCTTAAAGACAACCACGTCAGTTTCGACGGGGGCGACGTGCGCTTTGCCTTCGTGGGCAAGAAGGGCGTGCCGCACGACGTGACCCTGCACGACCGCAAGCTGGCCCGGCTGGTGAAGAAGTGCAAGGAAATTCCCGGCCAGCACCTCTTTCAGTACTACTCGGCCGACGGCCAGCGCCACGCCCTGGAATCGGGCGACGTGAACGACTACCTGCACCGCCACACCGGCCTGGCCCTCTCGGCCAAAGACTTCCGTACCTGGGGCGGCACCGTGAAAATGGTGAAATGCCTGGAAGCTGTGCTCGATGCCGAGCCCGACCTGGCGCCTGAAAAAGTCATCAAAAAAGCCGTGAAGGATGTGGCCGCCGGCCTCGGCAACACGCCCACCGTGTGCTCGAAATACTACATTCACCCGCAGGTGGTCGAATTATTTAAGGCGGGCCAGCTGATTGAGTTTCTGCGCAAGCACAACGCTACCAACACTCCCGACGACCCGCTCTCGGGCACCGAGCGGCTGGTGCTGCGCATGCTGGCCGAGGCGGCGTAACTTTCGCCGCTTAAGTTCAACATGCTACTCTACGATTACTGGGCCCGCGTCAGCCTCGACTGTCAGCGGGCCGACGGCCAACCTTACCACCTCATCGGCTACGGCGGCAGCGACGACAGCCCCGCCGCCGCCCAAGCCGCCGGCCAGCAGATACTGCTGGCCCGGCAAGCCCGCCTGCAGGCCGGTCAGTCGCTAAATGAGTACCCCACCACCGAGCGCCCGCTGCGCGAGCAGCTCGAGCAGCGCCTCTACGACAGCCAGGGCGAGCTGCTGGCCGCCATCACCCGCAATGGCTACGGCAGCCGGGTGCTCAATGCCCCGCGCACCATGTTTATTGATGTGGACGACGTGGGCTTGTGCCCGCCGCTGCGGCCATCGGCGTGGGAGGCCCTGCTGGGGCCCCGGCTCTACGGCTGGCTGCAGCGGCGGCTGGGCGGGGCGCCCCCAGTGGCGCTCACCCCGCCCGAGGCCATGGCGCAGCGCCTGTCGGCTTGGCTCGACGGGCACCCGGACTGGAAATTCCGGCTCTACCGCACCCTGCGCGGCTACCGGCTGCTGGTGCTGCACCAGCTGCTGCCGCCCGACGGCCCCGAGGCGCAAGCCGTGTTTGCGGCCCTCGGAGCCGATACGACATACGTGCGCCTGTGCCAGACCCAGAACTGCTACCGGGCCCGCCTGAGCCCCAAGCCCTGGCGCATTGGCTGGCACCGGCCGCCGGTGGCGTTCCCTTTTGCAACCGCCGCGGAGGAGGCCGCGCAGCACGCTTGGGAGCAGCAGTATGCCCAACGCAGTCAGGCGTTTTCGGTGTGCGAGGGGCTGGGTGATTTCGGCACCGGCACCAGTTGCCCCGAAGCCCAGCAAGTAGCCGATGTGCACGATGCCGCCTGCCTGGGCGGCCGGCCCCTGGCCTGAGAAGCCGTTGTTGCTTCCGGGCATCGGGCGGCGGGTGCTGCACTTGCTGGCCGAGGCGGCGTAACTCAACTCCTTTGCATGACCAGGCAAGCCGCAAAGCGGCGACACGTTGGTAGTTACAAAGGTTTTGGTAGCAAGAGCCGCAAAGTGGCGGCACTTTTTTCCAGGAAAGAGTGCCGCCGCTTTGCGGCTCTTGCTCGATTGAAGCTATTCGTACTACCAACATGTCGCCGCTTTGCGGCTGTTCTGGAGCAAAAGCTTATTCTTAATCGTCGTTCAGCCGATTATAGGCCCGGCGGTTTTTGCGCGGCAGGTGGGGCTGCAGGTCGTTGGCGGCGGTGGCGCCGGCGTCCTCGTCGTAGAAGATGATGCGCCGGCCGGAGCCCTGGCGGCGCACGCGGTCCTGACCTTCGCCGCCGTAGAGCTGCAGGCGCAGGCGCTGCCCGCCGGGGGCCGTGGCGATGTCGAACACGTCGCTGCTACCCAGGCCATCGAGGATAATTTCCCGGGTTTCGGCAGCGAAATACGTGCGGCGGAAGCGCAACGAATCGCCGTCGCCGAGGCGAGTGAGGGCAGGTGAGTACACCGTGACGGTGGTGGAGTCGCGGAAGCGGCGCACCACGAAGCGCTCGGGCTGGGCGGTGCCGCCCAGCGTGGGGCAGCGGGCCAGGCTGCGGTAAAATTCCTCGGCCGCCTGGGGCAGGGCGTCGCGCCGGGCGCGCAGGGCGGTTTGCAGGCGCGGGCCTTCGAGGGCGTACACGGCGGGCGGAAAGCAGCGGGCGGCGCGGGCCAGCACCGAGTCCGTAAGGCAGCTTTGCAGGTCGCGGGCAGTGCGCTGGAAGTCGGCGCGGGTGAGGTGCGAGAGGCCGCGCTGGTCGATAAACCGGGCCTGGTACACGAGGGCCTTCACATTGCCGTACTTCGGTTTAAACGTTTGGAACTGCGTGGCCACGACGTGCCCGGCCAGCCAGGGCACCAGGCCGTCGTCGAGGCGGAAATACACTTGGTCGCGGTCCTTGGGAATGCCGCGGTACAGCACGTGGCCCTGCGGCTGCCGAAACTCGGCCCACTGCCACTGGCCCTCGTGCCGGTCCCAGTCGCCGATGAGCACGTCGAGCAGGCGGGCGCGCAGGAAAGCCGGCTGGTCGATGCGGTAGGCGGGGTTGTCGTACACGTTTTTAAGCATGTCTTCGCCGTCGATGGCCGTGCGGGCCCCGGCCAGGTCGGGGGTGAGGTCGGCGGGGCTTTCAAACTTTTCCTCCAGCAGCGCCAGCTTGCCCCGGAAGCGCTCGGAGGCCGGGCCGAGGTCGGCAGCATCGGGGCGCACATACACCAAGCGGGGGCGGGCGTGGGCCACGCCCGCCGCTGCCGCCAGCGGCGGCACCGTGAGGGCGGCGTAGGGGTTGGCCGCCGCGGTGGCATCGCGCACCACGTTGAGCAGAAAGGTGCGGCGCAGCCAGCCGGGCAGGGTTTTGCTGGGCTCTTTGTCGAGGGCACGCAGGGCGTACTTGCGGCCCTGGGCGCCGTTCAGCGTCATGCTGATGCTCTGGTAGCCACCACCCACTTTGCCCGCCTGCAGGCCGCCGGGGGCGGCGGTTTTCAGGTTTAATATCGGCGCCAGCACCGGGGCGGCCCACACTGCCCGGTAGTGCCGTCCCATAAACCAGTGGTACACCCGGCCGTGCCGGTCGTAGTGCCGCCCGGCGGTGGCCAGCACGGAATCAGCTTCTTGGGGAAGGGGAGAGGCTGCGGCCGTACCCACGCGGGCATCGGCCTGGGCAAAATTGCGCCGGGCACAATTACTCAGACCACCAGCAAGCAGCAGCAGAAAAAGCAGGCGAAGAAAATGGGTAATAGGAGTGGGGTAAACAGGCATCCAGGGCTACGCGAAGGAGGTGCGAATGCTCTTAAACGCAGCCGGGGCGCAAAAGTCAGCGCCGGGGCGCATTTTGGTTAATTGAAAAGCAGGCCCGCCCGAAAAGCTGCGCCGCGAACACAACCGTAGGGCCCGGCTTTGCGCTATACCGGCGCCGCCCGCGCCCCGGCCGGGGCGCGGCGTTTCCCCGACAAGCTGCCCGTGCCTGCTCCTGCTCCCGTGTTTACCTGGATACTGCTGCTCGGTAGCGGCGTCGGCCTGTGGGGCTGCGCCTCGGTCCGCAACACGGCCGGCGGCTCCCCCGAGTGGGCTGCCGACTCGGCCACAGTGCGGGTGGCGGCCGGGCCCGAGTATCAGCGCGGGGCCAGCGGCCGGTTTTTCTGGGGCGAGCACTACCGGGCGGTGTGGGCCGCCCCGGTTACGGTGCCGGTGGTCACGCTGGCCAATGCCCTGCCCGGCGGCCTCGTGCCGCTGCAGGCCGGCGGTAGCTACCAAAGCCAGACCCTGCGCCTGCGCAGCCCCGCCACCGGCCGCGAGTACGTGCTGCGCTCCGTCGACAAAGATGCCAGCAAGGCCCTGCCCGCCGGCCTGATGCGCAGCCTGCTGGGCGGCGCCATGAAGGACCAGACCAGCGCCTCGCTGCCCTACGGCGCCTACATCGCCGCCCGCCTGGCCGAGGCCGCCGGGGTGTATCATACCAATCCACGCCTGGTTTTTCTGGCCGATGACCCTAAGCTGGGCGAGTTTCGGAAAGCTTACGCCCACGCGCTTTATCTGCTCGAAGAGCGGCCCGACGGCGACCAACGCGCCGTGCCCAGCTTCGGCCGCTCGACCCAGGTGGTGAGCTCGGCGCACATGCTCACGGCCATTCACCAGCGCCCCAGCCAGCAGGTGGCGGCCCGCGCCTACCTCCGCGCCCGCCTGCTCGACGTGCTCATCGGCGACTGGAGCCGCCGCGAGGACCAGTGGCGATGGGCCAGCTTCCCCACGCCCGACGGCGGCACCGAGTTCCGCCCCATCCCCCGCGACCGCGACCAGGCCTTCTTCAAGTTCGACGATGGCCTCCTCACTTGGCTGATTTCCTGCGTCCGCCCGCGCTTCCAGACCTTCCGGGCGAATATCCGCCCCGGCGTGGTCGACGACCTCACCGAAGCCGCCCGCAACATGGACCGCACCCTGCTGGCCTACCTCAGCGAAGCTGACTTTCAGCAGGAAGCCGACTCCCTGCAAAGCCGCCTTACCGATGCCGCCCTCACGCACGCCCTCACCGCCGGCCCCGCCGAAACCCAGGCGTCGATTGCCGCCGATTTCCTGCCCATCCTGCAGGCCCGTCGCGCCCAACTGCCCGGCGTGGCCCAGCAATACTACCACCTGCTGGCCCGCGAAGCCTGGCTCATCGGCACCGACGCGCCCGAGCGCTTCGTCCTCCGCGCCGAGGGCCTCGGCCGCGTCAAAGTGCAGGTTTTCAGTACTGCCGACAGCATCCGGCCCCGCCTGCTCGGCCAGCAAACCTTCGACGTGCGTCACACCCGCCGCGTCGATTTATTTGGCCTCGGTGGCGACGACGTGTTTGAACTGCGCGGCCCGCTGCGCCCCGGCTTCGCCATCGGTTTCCACGGCGGCAATGGCCACGATGACGTAAATGCGCAGGGCACCGCTGGCTCCTCCGGCCTTACCTGGTATACCAGCAGCAACCCCGACCCAGTGAAGCCCAAGGATGTGCGCGTGAAGATGGACCCGGATAAAGGCGTGAATTATAATGCGGCCAGCTGGTTGAAAAGGTATCGGCTGGATGATTAATAGGTGTTGGGTAACCGTTATCCGAATACCTAAAACCTAACACCTGATACTGGATTCTTCCCATCTATCATTCCGGAACTTCCGATTACCCAAAACCGCGCAAACAGCTCTTCCTTATACCACTGCTCCTTGCGCGTGAGCTGAATAACCTCCCGGTGCCGGGCATCGCGGTACGCATACTGCTGCATGACCGCCACCGAGTCCCAGATGCTGAACGTGGCCTGCCGCACCAGCGGCAGCTCCCCCAGCCCGATGGCCAGCCGCACGCCCGGCACCGTGGCCAGCGCCGCGCTCGTCGGCTCCACGAAACCCCAGAAGCGTGGCACCTTGCGCCAGCGAATGGCGGCGCGGGTGAGCACGGCCACGGGGGCATCGGCCGGCAGCTCGGCCGCAGCTCCGCAGTCGAACGGCTGCTGCCCATCCCAGAGTCCGTGGGCCTTCAGCGGCGCCAGCTGTGCCTGCCACATTTCGCGGCTGCGCTGCTCATACTCCTGCCACAGCGGGTGTTGCTGAAAAAAAGCCTCGGCCGCGGCCGCCGATTCCCACACCGCCAGCAAGCCGTAGCGGTCAAAATTCGGCCAGCTGCCGAAGCCACTGGCTGCGCCGCTGCCTAGCAGCTGGAAAAACCGCAGGCCCGCCACCCGCCGCAGCTGGCGCGGCGAGGTGCCCATCTGGGCCAGCCCCCAGCGCCGGTTGCCGGGCCGAAGGGTAAAAATCGTAAGCGTCGTCAACGCGCCGCCGTGCCTCTGCGTCATCTGCGAAATCTTCTGCGTCCTCTGCGGTGAAATCCGTTCGGGCGCCTTTACAAAGAAAAGGGCCGGAATCGCTCCCGGCCCTTTCATTGAGTTATGAGTTTTAAATTATGAATTATGAGTTATCAGAACCGCAACTCATAATTCATAACTTAAAACTCATAACTAAAACCTACTTAACCTGCACCTGGGCGTGCTCGTTCACGTCATCGTCCTTGCTGCGCTCACCGGTGGCCAGCGCCCGCACGTAGCCATAGGCCTGGCTGAGGAAGCTGCTGGGCGAATCCCAGTACTCGCCCTTGTCGATGTCAATCTTGAGCACCGTGATGTTCGGGTCGTCCTGGCCTTTTGGGAACCAGGCGCGCATGGGCTCGCTCCACAGCTCCTTGATTTTAGCCTCGTCGCGGTAGGCATTGGCCTTGCCCGAAATGGACACGTACACGTTATCGTCGGGGTTGGCGTAGCTCAGGTTCACTTGGTGGTCGCGGTTCACTTCGTATACCTTGGCCGAGTCGGCATCGGTGAGGAAGTACAGCGCGCCGTCGCTGCCGTGCTTAATGGTGCCCATCGGTCGGCTGCGGAGCTGGCCTTGGTCGTCGGTGGTGGTGAGCATGGCAATACGCACGCTCTCAATTTTCTTAAACAGCTCGTTAACGTCGTGAATGACGGGGGATTTCTCGGATGACATACGGATGGGTGGTTGGTTAGGAAAGGTGAAAGAAGCAGCCGCCAGCGAGCCGCTGCCCGTTCCTTTACGGCCCGTGCGCGCCCGGGGTTAAATAACCTGACTCACCCCCGTCGGTTTCTACCGCAGCCCCATGAATTTCCTCGCCCACCTCCTGCTCGCCGGCCCGCCCACCGCGCCCGACTATGTCGGCCTCCTCGTCGGCCAGTTCATCGCCGACAGCGTGCCCGGCCGCCAGTTCGAAAGCTACCCGCCCGCCGTGCAAGCCGGTATCCGCCTGCACCGCGCCATCGACACCTTCACCGACCAGCACCCGGTGGTGCGCCGCAGCACCCAGCGCCTGCGCGAAGCTGGCTACGGCAAGTACGCTGGCGTGGTATCCGACATCTTCCTCGACCACTTTCTGGCCCATAATTTCCGCGAATATTCGCCGGAGTCGTTGCCTGCTTTCACCCAGCGCATCTACGCGCTGCTTAAAACGCAGCAAGCCCTGATGCCCGAGCATGCCCAACGCACCTTGCACTACATGGCCCTGCACGACTGGCTAAGCGGCTATGCCTTGCTGGCCGGCATCAACCGTGCTCTCAACGGCCTCAGCCAGCGCGCCCGGCCCGGCTCGGGCATGGAAACGGCGGGGGAAGAGCTGCAGCGCAAATACGCGGCGTATGAGGCTGATTTCCGGGAGTTTTTCCCGGAGCTACAACAACTGGTAGAAAGTATGTTAAAATAGAACGTGTCATGCTGAACGCAGTGAAGCATCCTCTCGCGCCAGAACCAGTCGTTTGGGCGTGAGAGGATGCTTCACTGCGTTCAGCATGACAGTTCTACTAGTCAGCCGAAAACAAATAGGGTCTAGTGGTGGTGCCCGCCTTCGCCATGTACGTGGCCGTGGTCGAGCTCCTCGGCCGTGGCCGGGCGCACCGATTCCACTTTGCCGTCGAAGTGCATCACCATGCCCGCCAGCGGGTGATTGAAATCCATCTGCACATTGGTGTCGCCGATGCTTACCACTTTGGCCTGCATGTGGTTGCCTTCGTTGTCGGCCATGGGCAGGAAGTTGCCGGGCTGCAGCATCTCCTCGTCCAGCTTGCCGTCGATGAGGAATACTTCCTTGGGAATTTCCACCACGGCCTGCTGGTCGTATTCGCCGTAGGCTTGCTCGGGCGTGAGGCTGAAGCTGAACGAGTCGCCGGCGTTTTTGCCGTCGAGCTGGCGCTCAAATTCCTCCGGCAAGCCGCTGAGGCCGAAGATGAATACCATCGGCGCATCGGCCTCGGCCGATTCTACGAGGACTTTCTGTTGGTTTTCGTCGGTCACGCTCAAGTCATAGGTGATGGTGACGACGGTGTTTTCGCTGATGGCAGCCATTGGGTAGGAGTGAGGGTTAATTGGTGGGACGAAGTACGGGAATTGTGCGGGAATGGGCGAAACTCCCCTCCTTGGAAAGGAGGGGATGTCAAGCCGTAGGCTTGACGGGGGTGGTTCGCCCGGTCGCGCCGGTAGGTGGCGTCTGGGGGGTTGCTGGTGCAAAAGAATTACTGCGTCGTTCTAACGGCGCGAACGGGCGAACCACCCCCGGCGCTCTTCGCGCCTCACATCCCCTCCTTTCCAAGGAGGGGAGTTGTCGTTCTATTCCTGCAGCTCCCAGGCCGTGCGGTAGCCGCCAATCAGCTCCACGTACTCCAAAAATGCTTTGTAAAACGGGTGCGACCCCAGCGTCGACGAGTCGCCGATAAGCAGAAGCTTCTTGCGCGCCCGCGTCATGCCTACGTTCATACGGCGGATATCGGAGAGGAAACCGATTTCTCCGTGCGAGTTGCTGCGGGTGAGGGAGATGGCAATGATGTCACGCTCCTGGCCCTGGAATGAATCGACGGTGCCTATGCTCAGCTGCCGGTGCAGCAGCAGGCCGCTGAGCTCGTCGTTTTCCTCAACCGCATCTTTCAGATAGTTGATTTGGGCGCGGTAGGGGGCGATGACGCCGATGCTGAGCGGGTCGTCTTCGTGGTCGGCGGCGTCGTAGGGTTCCAGCAGCTGGGCCAGGCGCTTGAGCAGTAAGTCAGCTTCTTCCGGGTTGGCGGTGGAGCGGCTTTCGGGGATGGTAATTTCCTGCATGCCGAAGCCGGCGGTGTCCAGGAATTCGACGGGCAGGTCGGGGGCGAAGCGCAGGTCGTAGGCATCGAGGCCGGCGTGGGCCACGCCTTCGTAGGCTTCGAGGCGGCCTTCGTAGAACTGCTCGCTGGAGAACTGCATAATCTGCTCGTGCATGCGGTATTGCACGGTCAGCATCTTGCTGACCTCGGGCTGGCGCTTGATACACTTCTCAAATAGCGTTTCGCGCAGGGCCCCGGCTTTGTCGCTTTTCACGGTGGGCGGCAGCTGCTGGTGGTCGCCGGCCAGCACCACGCGCTGGGCCTTGGCAATGGGAATCCAGCAGCCCGGCTCCAGCGCCTGCGCGGCCTCGTCGATAAACACCGTTTCGTAGTTGAGGTGGCGGATGGCGCGGTTGCTGGCGCCTACCAAGGTGCAGGTAATCACCTGCACCGACTCCAGCAAATCCTCGGTGATGTAGCGCTCCAAATCGTCGGCCTGCTGGAAGAGCAGGCGGGCTTCCTCCTTCAGTTGGCGGCGCTGCTGCTGCTCCTCCCAGCCGAAGTTGCGGACGTGCTTGCTGGCGGTTTCGCGGTATTGGTCGGCGGTCTGGCGCATGGCGCGCATCTCATTATAGCTCTTGTGCGCCATAATCTGGGCGTCGAGCGTATGGTCGAGCAGCAGGTCCGAAACCCGCGAGGGGTTGCCCATGCGAATGACGTTGACGCCGCGCTCAGCCAGCTTTTCGGTGAGCAAATCCACGGCCGTGTTGCTGGGCGCGCACACCAGCACCCGCCGCTCGCGCCGGATGGTTTCCAGAATGGCCTGCACCAGGGTGGTGGTTTTGCCGGTGCCGGGCGGGCCGTGGATGATGGCCACGTCCTGCGCCGCCAGCACGTGCTTCACCGCCGCCAGTTGCGAGGCATTCAGTGGGCTGGGGTAGAACAAGTCGCTGGCTTTTTCTTCACGGAAACGGGCAGGCTTGGCACCCAGCAGCACATCGCGCAGCTCGGCTAATCGGTCGCCGTAGGCGCCCATCACCTTGCCCAGCGCGTAGTCCATCTCGCGGTAGCTCACTTCATCAAAAGTGAGGTCGATGCCGAGCTTGCCCCCTTCGTCGAGCCAGTCGGGCAGCTCTTCCTTATTGGTGGCCAGCAGCAGCTTATTGCGCCGCACGCTGGTGATAACGCCGTTGAGCGTGGGCCGGTCGGTGGCCGAGCGGCCGGGAATGTTACCAAACAGCGCGGCATTCTTGCCCACCTGAAACAGGTGCAGCCCTTGCTGCCCGGCGGGCCGCTCCAGCTCCAGCACTACCTTGCCGCCGAAGCCCACGTCTTCCTTGGTAATCGTGACCGGGTACCAGGTCAGGCCGCGTTGCTGGCGCTCCGAGATGCTGGCCTTGGCGTTCTTGATTTTGAATTGTTCGAGGTCTTCGGCCTGCTCTAGTTTCAGCAGGGCCTGGACGTTGCGCAGCTCCTTTTCGAGGGCGTAGGGCGCGGTGTAGTCGGGTTGTTCGGGCAAAATATCTTCGTTTGAAGCTGCAATAACAGCGAAAACGGGGAAAGGGTGGCAAGAACAGCTAATTTGGCGTTGAACGAGCCCGCATAAAAAAGGCGGCCCGGAAACCGGACCGCCTTTTTGCGTGAAAGAATAGATTAAGTGTGGCTTAGAGCTTCGTGAAACGCTTGGTGACGGTCTGCTTATCAGCGGTGGTAACTACCAGCATGTACAGACCGGCGGGCAAGTTAGCCACATTCAGCGTATTCCCGAGCTGGCCGCTGCCCACGGCCTGGCCCACCGAGTTGAGCAGGCGGTAGCTGCTGCCGGCCAGGGCGGGCGTGGTTTCGAGCTGCAGCTTTTCGGCCACGGGGTTGGGGTACAGGCTCAGCTGGCTGGCCAGCTGGTCGTTGGCGGTGGCCAGCGGGCGGGCGCCGGCGGCTTTCGTGATGCGCACGTAGTTGAGGTTGTAGCCGCCCGTTTGGGCGTAGATGCCGAAGTTGTAGGTGCCGGCGTTGATGGTCACGTTCTTCGATACCGTGGTCCAGTTCTGCCAGCCGCCGGTGCCGGCGATGGTCGAGTTGCCGAACTGGATGTTGCCGGCGTTCAAATCCGAAGAGATGGTGCCACCGCTGGCGCCGCTGGCCACGCGGTATTCGATGGTGTAGGTGCCGGTGGTGGGGAAGTTGATGCCGTTCCACACGAGGTAGTCGCCGGCATCAATGTAGCCGGCATTCTGGCCGCCGCCGACGTCGGTGCAGGCTTCCATGGTCATGCCGTTGTTCACGTTGGCGGCTTCGGCCTGCAGTGTCACGCTGAAGGCCGACGAGGCCGCCACGAAGTTCAGCCAGTTCACGTTGCAGCCGGTGGAGGCCGAGGCGTGGAGGCGCAGGGTCTGGGTGCCGGCGGGCAGGGTTACGTTGGTGCTGATGGTCTGCCAGTTCTGCCAGCCGCCGGTGTTGCCCACGTTGATGGAGCCCAGCACGGTGCCGCTGCTGTTGCGCAGCTGCAGGGTGGCGCCGCCGTTGGCGCTGGCCACGCGGAACTGCGCGGTGTAGGTGCCGGCGGTAGCCACGTTCACGCTGTAGTCGAGCCAGTCGCCGGTTTCGTACCAGTCCACGTTGCGGCCGCCGCCAGTGTCGGTGGTAACTTCAGAATCGGTGCCTTGCTGGGCGGTAAAGCTCTCGGCCTCAATCTTGCCGGGGATGGCCTGCGGCGTAACCGAGCCCGCGAAGCCGCCCCACACGGCTACCACTTTGGTGGGCGCGGTGTTTTGCAGGGTCGACGACTGGTCGTTCACGTCGTCATAAGCAAAACCGTAGCTGAAGTTATCCACGCTGATGCCGGGCAGGTGCCAGAAGCGGGCGTAGTAATTCATCGGGGCGGTCTGGAAGTAGGTCGAGGCATTGTAGAAGTCCTGCTGGCCGGGGCTGCCCGCAGCCGTGCTAATAATGTGACGGTTGATGGCCGCCGCTACCTGCGACTGCACCACCAGGTCTACGGTTACGTCGCTCACGCCGGTGGCGAGGGCGCCGCGGGCTTCCAGCATGTCAAGCTGCGTGGGCTTGGAGGGAATGATGCCCGTGCGGCCCGTGAAGGCGCCCGACTGGCCCACCACCACGAGGCGGTTGTTGGCATCGACGCGGCCCTTGAACACGCCCGCGTTACCGGCGTAGAAAATCAGGTCGGTCGTCTTGTACTTGGTCCAGATGGCGTCGATGTAGGAGTTGAAATAACCAGCCTGGGCGCCGCCAGCCTGGAAGGCGGGCGACTTGCCGGGGCAGTAGATGATGCCCGTGCTCGCGTTAGCCAGGCTCTGGAACTCGCTGGGGACGTTGGCCTGGTAAGCGGCCAGAATCTGGGCGGCGGTTTTCAGCTCGCCGGTGCGCTTGTAGTAGCCGCCGCCACCGAAGAGTTCCAGGCCCATAGGGTAGTGGAAGGCATCGACGCGGGACGTGTTGCAGAAGATGCCGCCGGCGTTGTTAGTCAGCTCAATTATCTCGTAGATGAGGCCCTTGTTTGGGTCGTTGGGGTTTTGCGGGTCGGGGGCCGAGTAGCCCGAGGGCGCGCCGCTGGCGCCGAAGAAGTAGAAGTACAGCTGCGACTGGCGCGAGATGTAGACCCGGCAGCCGGCGATGTAGGGCAGGTTAAACGTCTTGTTCGGGATGGTGCTCAGCTTGAAGAAGCAGTTGGCATACTTCGAGTTGGCGCCGGGGCCGGTGTTGCCATTGTAGGTGGGGCCCGTTACGGTGTTGTAGCTGCTGCTCATGGGCAGCACCTGGCTGTTGGTGGGGTTTATCCAGCAGTGATTGCCGTTGCCGTCGATGCCCACGATGGCCACGTACAAATCCGCGTCGGGCGTGGTGGAGGCGTTGGTAATCTGGAAGGGGAGGGCCGGGTTGCCGGCCCAACTGGCAAAGGGCAGTAGCAGCGCTACCAAGCCCAACAGGAATGAAAGTGCGGGTTTCCTCATGGTGGTGGGAGTTTGGTGATGAAGAATGGTGAGATGGTAACTACTCCGGCCGGGAGCAGCTTCACTCGTTACCAGCCGCATCGGGCAGGTGGCAGCGGGCGAAGCCGGACCAAATGTAGGGCGGCGTGCGAATAAAAAAAATGCGAACAAACGGCCTTTAAAGCTCATTTTTCGCATCTTTTTCGCTTACTACACACGTGGCACCCGCTTACTGCACCCGCCGGGCTGCCTTTTTTGCAAAGCAGTGCCTGCAGTCCCGCACAACACCTCTGCAAACGTTCCCGGGCACCTTTGTTTAAAAAACAATGCTGCGTGCCTAACTTTTTTTACCTGCCCTTCAGCAAGCCGCCCCCGGCCCGGGTCTTACTCAAAATAATCGGACGGGTCGGTCTGATTAAGATACTTCCGGAACTTCTCAAAATCGCCGAAATACGGCAATACGCAAGCCATAAACTCGCGCACGGCGGCCGGGCTGTCGGCATACAGCAGCAGCGTTTCGCCCACCGAGTCGAATTCCAGGTGGTTCAGTAGGTCGGGCCGCTCATCCTCGATGATAGTTTCAAGGTGCTCCTGCCAGCTGGTTACCCCGCCGCCGTAGCCAAAGTCCTCAAAGAGTTTGGCGTAGCCGTCGAGCTCGCCCACGGGTGCCAGGATGGCAAACTGCCGGGGCGAGTCGGTGGCGGCTTTGGCAGCGGCCACTTGGAAAGGGAAAGTCAGTGTCATGCCGGCAAGATAGCAGCTTCGGCGGCCGCAAGCGGGCTACTTGCGCTGCCGGAGTTTGCCGGCCTGCCGTAGCAACGGCTCCTGGCCATTCCTGCCCTGCTCCGTTTCAGCTCACCTGGGCTTATACGCCTAGCGTCCAGCCAGCCGCCTGATAATGGGCCGCTTCAACTCGTGGTAGCCCTCAAAGGTGCGCACCGCAGGCCGGCCACCCAGCTGGGTGAGGTATTCGGCTTGCTGAGCCAGCTTCTCGGGACCGAAATACCCGTCGGAGTCGCCGGCCACCAGCGTTAGCTTCAGATTGGTAAGCAATAAGGTAGCGGCGGCGGGTTCGATGTCGGCGGGAAAGTCGCCGGCCCACAGCACGAGATGGGCGGGGCGGCGGCCGGTGTGGGCCAGCCAGCGGCTCACGGTGGCCGTGCCTTGGGAGAAACCCACCACGGTGAGTTGCACTTCGGGGCCGCACTGGGCCAGCAGGTGCTGGGTGAGACTTTCGAGGTAGGCTACGTGGTCGGCAATTTCGCTCAGGCGGTCGTCGCTGGTCATCCACGACGCACCCACGCGGCCGCTCGTGCCCTGCAGGTAGAAACGCGACAGGCCTTCGGGGGCCACCACCACGGTGCTGGGGTCGTCATCGGCCAGCCAGGCAAAGTGACGCACGAAAAAGTTGGCCAGGCTGCCGTAGCCGTGGCATACTATCCACAGCTCTTTGGTATCGGCCGAGGGGGTGCCCCGCTGCTCGTAGCGCGCCGTGCGCGGGGTGGTGAAGTGAAAATCGGGCATGAAGCTTAGACGCTGGGCAAATCGTCGGCCGCAAAGTTAAAGGGCATCAAATCGACCAGCGCGGCGAAGCGCAGGATGGTGCCGTGCCGGCTGGGCAGCAGCAGCGGAATGGGTTGGCCCTGGCGCGCTTCCGATTCCAGCATCACCTGGCGGCAGGCGCCGCAGGGCAGGGCCGCCCCGAAGTCGCCCTGGGCCGGGCGGGCCGCCACGGCCATGCCCACGATGGGCGCGTGCCCCGGCTGGCTGGCCGCCAGGCCAAACAAGGCGGTGCGCTCAGCGCAGAGGCCCGAGGGATAGGCGGCGTTTTCCTGGTTCGTGCCTTGGAAAATACTACCGTCGGCCAGCAGCAGGGCGGCTCCGACGTGGTAGCCGGAGTAGGGCGCGTAGGCGTGGTCGGTAGCGGCGCGGGCGGCTTCCCACACGGCCTGCTCGGCGGGCGTGAGGTCGTGGGCGGAATCCAGCTCTTCGTAGGGCAGGTGCAGCGTGCGGGCGTGGCGGGCCATATAAGTGGCAGAAAATTAGGGGCGGCGAAGATAATGCGAAAAATGCGCGCGTTGCGGGCAGGTTATTTTCGGGTCAGGAGCTTGCGTTCGAGCAGGAGAGTGGTCAGGGGGCTGTCGGGGCGGAGGATGGGCAGGAGCGTTTCGTAGGGAATTTCTACTTCGATGGTCTGGTCGGCGTGGTAGGGGCCAGGAAAGCTCAAGCTTTCGTCGTCACGTTCATCGTAGGTAAAGCTCAGCCCCGTAGCGGTTACCAGGAAGCCGCTGGCGGGTAGCTTGCCATTGGCGCCCACCTGGTCGTAGTGAGGGTTTTCCCAGACGGGCTTCAGCTGCTGTAGCAGCAAGCGGCGCAGCTGCGGCCCGTAGTTGGACCGCAGCAGGTCGGGCAGGGCAAGGCGGCGGCCGGTGCGCAGGTCGTAGGTGCTGCGGCGACTCCGTTGGTGAGAGTAAGCATCGTCGTCGTAGTGGAGGGTGTTGAAATGCTCGAACTGCACCACCGAAAACAGATAGTTGCTGTTGTACAGCACGTACTGGTAGCCGGTGAAAGAATAATCCGACCGTACCTCCTGCTTCACGCGCAGCAGGGAATCGAGATAATGGCCCATGCGCCGGACGGGGGCAGGGCGGCGGAGCGCCTGCTGAATTTGGCGAGTAGCAGCGGTAAGCGGCTGGCGGAGCCGTAGGTAGCTCTGGTGAAAAGTAGCGGAGTCGATGTTGGTGTTGGGATGATAGGGGCTGACCACGAAGCGGTTGAGCTCCCAGGTTTCCTCATCGTAGGCGAGCGCATCGGCGTAGGTTTCGTGCAGGGCGAGCGGCAGGCGGCGTTTGCCATCCGGGCTGCGCCAGGTGCCGCTGAGCTGGACGCCGATTGGCTTGTTGAGCTCAAAATAGCCGGTGGTAGCAGATTCCACGGTTTCGCGTAGCGTTAGCTGATTTCTTTTAGTAGGGCCTTTTTCTGAATACAGGTGCAGTTCCCGGCCCCGGCGGTCATAGTAATAGCTGCCGGAGTAGCCCCAGCGGTTCGAGTCCAGCTGCAGCGTCACGGCTTGCCCGCCAATAGTGCCGCGCCAGCGGCGCGGGCCGTGGTCGGTGTAGTGCTCCAGGCGGTTGACGGGCAGGCGTTTGGCTTGCCCGCACACATTCAAAGTGTTGAGCAATAAGGCAGCCAGCAGCCAGTGGAAGCCTGTCATAAGCCTGAGGTGGTGGAGTGGTGAAAACGCCCGGTGAAGGCAAGGGAGTAATCGGGTAAAGATACTGGCCAGGCCCAGTGGGATGCTATTCGGCCGGTCCCGTACTTTTGCCCGATGAATTCCCGTCTGCTACTTCTCGGCGCGGGCCGCTCGGCCTCGTCGCTCATTCAATACCTGCTGCGCCACGCGCCCACCGAAAACTGGTTTCTGACCGTGGCCGATGCCAACCCGGCCCACCTCGCGCCGGTGCTGGCCGCGCACTCCGAATACGCCCGCGTGCTGCCCTTTGCCCTGGAGGATGAAACCCTGCTCGACCAGCTGGTGAGTGAGGCCGACGTGGTGATTTCCATGCTGCCGGCGCTGTTTCACCCGGTGGTGGCGCGGGCCTGCCTGCACCACGGGCGGCACCTGGCCACGGCCAGCTACGTGAGTGCCGAAATCCGGGAAATGGGGGCTGAGGCGGCGGCGCAAGGGCTGACGTTTCTGATGGAATGCGGGCTCGACCCGGGGCTCGACCACATGTCGGCCATGCGCGTGATTGAGCACATCCGGGCCCGGGGCGGGCGGCTCACGTCGTTCAAAAGCTACTGCGGCGGCCTGCTGGCGCCGGCGGCCGAGGGCGACAACCCCTGGAAATATAAATTCACCTGGAACCCGCGCAACGTGGTGCTGGCCGGGCAGAGCACGGCGAAGTATCTCGAAAACGGCCACCTGCGCTTTATCCCGTACCAGCAATTGTTTGCCCGCACCGAGACGCTGGCCGTGCCCGGCTGGGGCGAGTTTGAGGGCTATGCTAACCGCGACTCGCTGAGCTACCGCGCACCCTACGGGCTCGACGACATCCCGACCATCCTGCGCGGCACCCTGCGCCGCCCCGGCTACTGCGCCGCCTGGCACGCCCTGGTGCGCCTGGGCCTGACGGACGATGCCGTGCGCCTCGGCAACGCCGATACGCTAACGTGGGAGCAGCTTATCGAAGCCTACCTGCCCATTGCCAAAGCCCCGGGCCTCGACCTGCCCACCCGCCTGGCTGCTTACCTGAACCTGGCCCCCGAAAGCGAGGAAATGGGTCGCCTGCACTGGCTGGGTTTGTTTTCGGACCGCCCCGTGGGCTTGCCCGATGCCACGCCTGCGCAACTGCTGGAAAAGCTGCTGACCGAAAAGTGGGCCCTGCAACCGCACGACCACGACCTTATCGTGATGCAGCATTTGTTCGAGTTTGAGCTGGATGGGCAGCGGCGCCGCGCCACCTCCTCGCTGGTGGTGACGGGCGACGACGCCACCCACACCGCCATGGCCAAAACCGTAGGCCTGCCGCTGGGCATGGCCGTGCGCCGCCTGCTGCGCGGTGAGCTGACGCAGCGCGGGGTGGTTATTCCGGTGCAGACCGATTTATACGAGCCGATTCTCAATGAATTGGCGGCTGATTACGGCATCACCTTCGTGGAGGAGGAAAACTAGCCTTCGCTCATAAAGGCTATGACCTGGGGCTGGGTAAGGCGCAGTGTGCTGGGCAGCGCATGTATGCTGCTGACCCCCATGACCCAGGCGCAGCCGGCCCCTGCGGGGCAACATAGCGCACGCCCCAGCGCGGGCGTTTTGATTGCTGCACTCACTGAATTGGGTGGCCATGCGCAAGAATACGGCCATCGTGCGGATGGCTGCCACCGGCGACTTCAGCACCACTACCTCGATTTTTGGGCCAACTGGTGCAAGCCCTGCCAGGCCGGGCAGCCGGTACTGCTGGCCTTGCGCCGGCAGTTTGCCGGGCGGCCGGAGGTGGTTTTCGTGGGAATTTCCATCGATACCAACCTGGCGCCCTGGCGCAGGAGGCGGCGACTGATGCGCCGCTGGCCCTGCAGCGGCAGTTTATTAGCCAGCCCGGCGACACCGCGCTAGGCCAGCTTTTCCAACAGGGAGAGGTGCCCCAATACTGGCTGCTGGGAGCCGACGGGCGCATTCTGAACAGCCGCGCGCCCCGTCCGTCGCATCCGGGCGCGGCGGCGGCCATTGAAGAAGCTATTCGCCAGAACCAGGTGCAGGCAACCGGTGACTCGCGCAAGGCATCCGGAAAGTAGAAATTTCCGGCTTGTGGATTTGGGCAGCTCAGGTAGCTGGCCGTGCCTCCCAGTTGCTCACTTATGCAAACGCTCTCCATTTACTTGAAGCTGCGCGGCCGCCTGCTGGGCCGGCAGCTGCGCGAAATCGGCTGGCTGCGCCTGCTGCTGCTGTTGCCCTTCCTGCTGATGGCGGGTAGCAAGGCGCTGGCCGCGCTGGCCCCGCACCCACTGGGCCGCTGGGTGGTGCCGGGGCTGGTGCTGGCCGGGCTGGCCAGCGCCCACCGGCAGCGCGCCGACTTACGCTTTCTGACCACGGTAAACCCTGCTTTCCAGCCGTGGCTGGCCGTGGAATATGCGCTGCTGGCCTTGCCGGTGGCTTTGGCCTTGCTGGTGATGGGCGCGTACGCCAGTGCCGGAATCACCTTGCTGGTAGCCCCGCTGGCGGCCTGGGCGGGCGCGGCCAGCGCTGGCCGCTCGACCCGCCAGCGGCCACGTAGTCTGCTTCGTAGCGAAGCCTTTGAGTGGGTGAGTGGCCTGCGCGCTACCCGGGCCGGGCTGCTGTGGCCGGCGCTGCTGGCCTTGGCCGGGTGGCAGCAGGCCACGCCGCTGGGGCCGCTAGTGGCGCTGGGCGTATGGCTGCTGGTAGTGCTGGGCAGCTACGGCACCCCCGAGCCGCTCACGATGCTGGCCCTGACGGGCAGCAGCGCCCCGGCAGTACTGCGCCGCCGCTTGCTGCTGGGTTTGGGCTACGCCGGGCTCACGGCGGCGCCGTTCGTCTGGCTGCTGGGCTGCGCGGGCGGCGTGGGAGCGGGGCTGGCCGTAGGGCTGGCCTGGCTGGGGCTGGTGGCGCTGATTATCCTCACCAAGTACGCCTTCTATCCCAACGGCCTGCAAATCCGCATCTCGCAGGCGCTGCTCATTGCCATCACCTTCACTTTGCCCGGCCACCCGGCCTATCTGCCGCTGCTGCTGGTGGCGGCGGGCGGGCTGTGGTGGCAAAGCCAGCGCCGGCTGCGACAGGTGCTGGGGGGAGCGCAGACTTAGGGGTTGCGCTATCCAGTAAGTCCAACTCGCAGGTTCACCCAGATGCCATACGAAGCAGAAATACCCCCTTCAGTCACGCCCGCTAAGGCCCGGCCTGCCATGCCACAAATTTATTCTACAGAAAAATTTGTGTGAAGAATTGCCACAAGTTTTTCTGTAGAGAAAACTTGTGGCATGGCAGACTGTGCCAAATCCAAACCTCCACTACTCAATGCTTGAAATCCGAAACCTCCGCAAAGCCTACGGCCGCCACCAGGTGCTGCACGATGTGAGCCTGACCTTGCATCCCGGCCGCATCCACGGCCTGGTGGGGGCCAACGGCGCGGGCAAAACCACGCTCATCAACTGCCTCTACGGCCTGGAAACCGACTTCGAAGGCTCCATTCGCGACACCGCCGGCCCTGAGTTGCGCCAGCGCACCGGCCTGCTGCCCTACGAGCCCTATTTCTATCCCCGCCTCACCGGGCGCGAGTACCTGGAATTCTGCCTGCAGGCGCGGGGCCGCCCGGTGCCCGATTTCACGGGCTGGAACCAGCTGCTGGAGCTGCCCCTTGACCAGTACGCCGACGAATACTCGGCCGGCATGCGCAAGAAGCTGGCCCTGCTGGCGCTGCTGGTGCAGGATTTTCAGTACCTCATTCTCGACGAGCCCTTCAACGGCCTCGACCTCGAAGCCAACCTGCTGCTGCGCGAAATGCTGAAGCGCCTGCGACAGCGCGGTACCAGCATTTTGCTCACCTCGCACATCCTGGGGGCCATGACCGACGTGGCCGATGAAGTAACCGTGCTGGTGGCGGGCCGGGTGCGCCGCCACTACCAGGCCGACGAGTTTGGCACCCTCGAAGCGGATTTGCTGGCCGATTTGCACGGCGAAAAGCTGGCCCAGCTGGCGGCGCTGCTGTAGCGGGCAATGGTAACCGGCAGTTGGTGGTAGCGCGAAGCCAGTGCCTCGCGCTACCACCAACCGCGGCGCTATTCTACGAGCAGGCGCTTCGTGGCCAGGCCTTGTGCCGTAACCACCTGCACGAGGTAGAAACCGGCGGGCAGCGTGGCCAGGCTCAGGGTGAGGGAGGTATCGGCGGCGCTGGCGGGCAGGGTGGTGCTTTGCAGCACCTGGCCCAGCGCATTGCTCAGCTGCACTACCGCGCCCCGCCGGAGCAGCAGGGTGCCGGGCAGGGTGAGCGTGGCCTCGTGGTGCGCCGGGTTGGGGTGCAGGCCCAGCTGCGCGGCCAGGGCGGCGGAGTGGGTACCCAGCGGCGCCGTAAGGGTGGTAGTAGCCGAGGAACCATTGTTGTAACCGCAATCCGTAGCTACCGCAAAGGTGTAGCTGACTCCCGGCACCAGCGTCAGGGTGACGGGGGAGATGACCGGCGCGGGCACTACCTGCAGCGAGCCGCCGCTGGCAGTGTAGTTCACGGCGTAGCCCCGGCCGTTGGGCGGGCCGGTCCAGGCAAAGCTGTAGGTATTGGCGCGGCCGGCGACGGGCGTCAGGGTAAGGTTGGTGGCGGGGGCGCAGGGCAGGGCGGTGCTGGCCGTGGCGCACAGCGGCGGGGCCGAGGTGGTGCCGCCGGCGCAGTTGCTCACCAGGCACACCTCGTAGCTGGTGTTGGGTGTCAGGCCGGTAATCGTCAGCGGCGAGCTCACGTTCGCAACGGTAACGGTGGGGCCGCCCGCCGTGGGAACGTAGGTGAGCGTGGTGCTGCTCACGCCCGGCGTGCCCGGGGTAAAGCTGACATCGAGGCCGGTGAGCGGATTTAGAAAGCTGGTAGTGACGCTAAGGCCAGTGGGCGGCGGACAAATCGCAATGCGCGGTACGCAGTTGAGCGTCAGCTCGAACGTGCCAAATGCCGGGATAGACTGCCGGGCACTCACGAAAATATAGTACGTGGTACCAAGCTGGCTCAGAAAATTGTACTGACCATACTCCGGGTTGGCCGGGCAGCCCGAGTTGCCCGAGCTTTGCCCCACGCAGGTCAGAGCGCCGCAGGTACCGCTGAATACCCGGATGGAATTAGGAAAGTCGGTGAGTGGCCGGCAGGTGCTCAGCTTGATGCTGTCGCCGGTGCCTACGAAGCGGTAAAACAAGCCCGCAGAGCCACTACCGCCACAGGACGTGGCCGGCAGCGTCACGGGATGAGCATTGAAGGTCGAGGCAATAATGGTTTGCCCGCAAACGACGGGCAGCGCGCCGGCGCACTCCTCGTTGACGGGCCCCACCGGCGTGGTGCTGAAGGTCAGCGTCACGGGCAGGCTCTGGCCGCTGCCGCAGCTGCTCACGATGCTGGCCGTGTAGGTGGTGCTCGGCAGCAGGCCCGTGAGCGGAATGGGCCGGGCCGTGGTCGTAAAGGTTGAAGTGAAGCCCCCGGCGCTGGTGAGCGTGACGGTGTAGCCGGTGCTGCCCGCTGCCGGCGAAAACATCAACCGGGCCGAGCTGGCGGTCAGGGCTTCCACACGGGCATTGGTAATGTTGTTGCACGCGGCGGGCTCGCTGATGCAGATGGCAAACGTGTCGGCCGGAATGCCCAGCAGGTCCTCATCGTAGCCCACGCGCACGTAGTAGGTCGTGTTAGGCGTCAGATTGCGCAGGATGAGCGGCGCCGCCGCCTGCGCCACGCCCACCGGCCCGCTGCTGCCCGTGGTGCAGCCTAGCTGCGCGAAGGTGCCGGTGCAGCTGGCAGCGCTGCCCGCCGCCAGGTGCGTGGCCGCGGCCCCCGTAACGACAATGCTGGCACCCTGGCTGCCCGCCCCGGTAGCGGGCGTCGTGAACGTGAACCACACGTCGCGCGACGGATTCTGCGCGCCGCACAAGCCCAGCGCCGCCACCGACTGGGTGGCCCCCACCAGGGTGCCGGTGACCGGGGCGGTGCAGCTGGCGCCGCCCATCGGCACGGCAATGGCGCCGCAGGGCTCGTCGTTGGCCAGCAGCTGGGTTTGAATGGATACCGGTCCGCTGAGGGTGCTGGGGCCGTCGGCGCCGCAGTCGCGGCGCACGTAGAAGTCGTAGGCCTGGCCGGGCGTCAGGGCCGTGGCCGTGTAGGTGGTGCTGCTCAGGCCCGGCACCCGCGTAGCGCCCGGGGCCGAGGTGCCCGGCACAAAGCCCGCCGGGCCATATTCAACAATGAACGTGCCGCCCGGGCCGGTGGCCTGCCAGTCGAAGCGGACCTCCGTCCGGCTCAGCAAAGTAACCTGCAGGGCCGTGGGAGCGGGGCAGGCCGGGGCCGGCGTGAGGCAAATGGAGAATTGACTGATGGTGCTGGGGCCGCTTATGTACGACGTAGTACCTCCCGACACGGCCAGGAAGTACGTGGTGCCCGGGCTCAGGCCCGCCACCGTGAGCGGCGGAGCCACCGACAAACCATCCGAGATGCTGCACCCCAGCTCGGTGAAGGGGCCATTGGCGCCATTCAGGCTGCTGAATACCCGCAGAAAGCTTCCATTGACGCGGTTCGGGGGGCTGGCTACGGTGGCGGTGATGCCCCGGCTGCCCGGCCCGGTAGCGGCAGTGGTGAAGGAAAACCATACATCCCTGGAGCTGGCGCTGTTGGCCGAGCAAGGGGAGGCCCCGTAGCCGTTGGGCACGGTAGCGGTGGCCTGGCGCAGCGAGCCCACCACCGGCTGGCAGGTGGCCGCCAGGGGCAAGGCTACCGCCCCGGCCGGCTCGTCCTGCGGATTGCCGGACATAAACGTGCGGGTGATAATCGTGCCCGGCCCGCCACTGGCGCAAATGGCCTGCAGCGTGACGGTGTATTCCGTAAGCGGGGTCAAGCCAGTTAGTTGGATAGGTGTCGTGGTCGGGTTGGGCGTGAGCGTAGTAGCCGGGCCGCCCGCCGTCGGGGCATACGTCACGAGGTAGCTGAGATTACCCGGCCCCGGCAAAAACTGCAGCTGCGCCGTAGCCGCCGTGATATTAGCCAGGTCCACGTTGATAGGGTCGCCGCAGGCGGGCGGGTCGGCTATGCAAATCGTGAAAGGGCCCAGGCCTACATTGTATTGCGATACCCGCAGGTAGTAAGTAGTATTAGGCGTGAGGGTGCCCAGCACCAAAGGCGGCGCCGTCTGGCTGGTGAATGTACCAGCAGTACAGGCTATTTCGGTGAGCGGAGCGCCGCAGCCGCCCCCCGCAAATAGGCGCAGCTCGCCGGCCGTGGCGCCCGCGACGGTGATGGTCGCGCCCGTGCTGGCCGGTCCCGTTGCCGCCGTGGTGAAGCGGTACCATACGTCAAAGGGCCGCGTGTTCGAGCAGCCGGCTTGGGAGTACCCATTGGCCGGGCTGGTGGTGGCCCCGACGAGCGTGCCGGCGGTGGGCTGGCAGGTGGCTCCGCTCAGCGGCAGCACCTGGGCCGTGCAAGGCTCATCGTTGAGCACAGACGTAGTGAACGTGAGGGTAGAGGCCGGACTGACGCCGCCCCCGCTGCAATTGCTGCTCACGCTGACGGTGTACCTGGTGTTGGGCAGCAGGTTGGTAAGGCTCACCGGCGGGGCCGTCGGGTTGGGGCTCACGACCACCGCCGTGGTGCCGCCCGGATACGTGTACGACACCGTGTAGCTCAGCGCCGCGCCCGGTCCGGTGAAAGCCAGCGTGGCGCCGGTGCCCGTGAGGTTGCTGACGGCCAGGCCAGTCGGGGCCGGGCACTGCCCCCAGGCCATTGATAAGCAGCCAAACCACAGCAGCACCGGCAGCAGCTGGCGGCAAATGGTTGAAATGGTAGATGAAGTAAGGGTTGTTTGCACAGCAGAAGTGAGAGATGAGGTGAAAAATCGGCACTAGATACGACCTTTTCTGCGAAAGCCCGCTTACAACCGGCACCCTTGGGAGCGGCTTACGGCTAGCCGGTTGCCTAAAGCGCCAGGTAAAACCCCGCCAGCAGCGCCCGAAACGCCGGCGAGTAGTCCTCGCCCGCCGTTGCCCGGATAGCCAACTCGGTTTCCACTACCGGCCCCGCCACCCGCCGAAACCCCACGATGTGCCGGAGCACGCGGCTGCCCGCCCGGTGCCGCACCACCAGCCGCGTGGCCGGGTGCAGCTGCACCTGCCCGGCCTCCCGCTCGAAAGCGGCCATCTCAAGGGGCGGCAGCAGCACCGTCAGCAGGCCGTTTGAGGCGAGAAATTCCGCCGCGAAGCCCGCCAGCTCAGCAAAGGAAAGCGTATCGGGCGCGGTGTGGCGGGCGGTGCTGCGCGCCGCATCGGGCGAGCGCAGCGACTGCTGGAAAAACGGCGGATTGCAGATAATGTGGCTAAATGAAGCTGGCTGTGTGCCCGCATAAGCGGCCAGACTCAGCGGCTGCACGCGGATGCGGCTGGCCCAGGGGCTGGCGGCTACGTTTTCGGCAGCTTGGGCAGCGGCGGCTTCGTCAATTTCGATAGCTTCGATGTCCACGCCGGGGTGGCGCTGGGCGGCCATCAGCGCCAGCAGGCCGGTGCCGGTGCCAATGTCGAGCAGGCGGGTGGCGCCGTGCAGGTCGGCCACGGCGCCGAGCAGGCAGGCGTCGGTGCTCACCTTCATGGCGCAGGCCGCCTGCGCGATGCGGAACTGCTGGAACTCAAAGTAGTCGTTGGGCATAAGCTGCAAACATACTGCCTGCCTATGCGGGCCGCTGAACAAAGCAAAACCTTTTTAGAGATAGGAGGTTCGGGGTGAGGTATTCCATACGCTTTCACTTCATCTTCTCATCACTTACTTGCCCCTATGAAGCCAACACGTTTACTTATTGCCTTACTGCTGCTGCTGCCCGCCCTGCGCACCGTGGCGCAATGCTCCTTCACACCCACGGTTACGCCCAATAACCTGATTTTGTGCCCGAATTCACAGGATACCATCTGGACGCAGGCCTACGATTCTTACCAGTGGTATAAGGACAACGTGCTGCTGCCGGGCGCCACCAACCGCTACTACGTGGTCGATGCTTTCCAGGACTCCGGCAGTGAGTTTAAGGTGGCAGCCACGCAGGCGGGCTGCACGGCCACCTCGGCCAACGTGCTCGTCGATGGCTGGGCGTTTCTGCCGGTCAGCGTGGTGTCGCGCGGCGGGGCCACGGGCTTTGCCATCGACCCCAACAACGGCTCCGTCATTCTCTGCGACTCGACGCGTCTGCACGACCGGGACACGCTGTATCTGAGCGTAAACGCGCCGTACACCACGAACATCAAGTGGTACCACAACGGCGCCTTGCTGCCGGGCGCCAGCAGCCCCACCCTGACAATAGCGGAGACGGGAAGCTATTACGTGGAAGGCGCACCGGCCAAGTGCCCGAACTACGTGCAGCGCAGCCTGCCCGTGGATGTGGTGGTGCGCCAGCCCACCCGCCCACTCATCACCCAGGTGGGTTCGCAGCTGCAGGCCAATCCGCCCGCCGGGCAGGCACTGAGCTCCTACCAGTGGTACCTTAATGGCGTGGCCATCGGGGGCGCTACCGGCAACGTGTACAATCCTACCGCCCTGGGAACCTACTGGGTACAGGCCGAGGACCCGTACTGTCACACCATTTCGAGTCCGTTTCAGCTCACCACACTGGCCGCGCGCGGCAGTGCCCTGGCGCAGCAAACTAGTGTGTATCCGAACCCCACCCGTGGCGTGGTGTACCTCGCCTCGCCCCTGCGCCTGACGGCTACGCTCTACTCGCTCACCGGCCAGACGGTGCGCGCGGCGGCCCCGGCCACCAGCCTCGACCTGAACGGCTTGCCCGATGGCATGTACCTGCTGCAACTTCGCGGGCCGGATGGGACCATTGTGAAAACCGAGAAGCTGGTAAAAGTCGCGCAGGAATAACCGGCCGGCCTGGTTTCGCGACGCCAAAGCCCCGTTTCCCCGCCGGAAACGGGGCTTTTTTGTAGCACCGTGCCCGTTCAGGCCGGCGTAGCGGCGGAGTTCATTAGTTCATAAGCAGTTTAGCCGTCACCAGCTAGCCCGGCAGCTGCGGGGCGCCTTTGTGGCGATGCCAGCGCTGCAGCAGCCAGCGGTGGGCCGGCTTTTCCAGGCCATAGTACAGCCCGATGGACGCCAGCCACAGCAGCGCCAGCAGCACCAGCGTGGCTACCGGCGGCGCCAGGGCGGGCACCAACCAGGGCCGCAGCCACTGCGCCACCACCCCCATGTGCAGCAGATAGAAGCAGTACGAAGCGCGCCCCAACAGCTGCAGCGGGGCCGAGCCCAGCCCGCGGCTTAGCCAGGTGGTTTCGGTGGCCAGGCCCACCAGCAGCAGGCCGGTGGCCCAGGGCAGCAGCAGGTTATTGGCCAGCGCGCCGGGCAGCACCACGATGCTCACGCCTACACCCGCCGCGTGGTGAATACCCGTCAGCAGCGCCACGGCTAGCCCCAGCGCCAGGCTGCCCAGCAGCGTCAGCCGCCCGCGCTTCGGGGTTTGTTCCGGCGTTTCCCGGAAAAAAAACCAGGCGAAGCCCGCGCCCACCAGGAACTCGGTCAGGCGGCCGAATATCGTCGCTTTCAGCACGAACATGTAAGTGCCCAGCCCCGGCAGCAATGCATAAACGCCCAGGCCCAGGCCGGCCAGCCCCAGCGCCAGCAGCGGCCAGGCCCGGCGCGGCCCGAATCGCCAGCCCAGCCAGAACAGCACCGGCGCCAGCAGATAAAAGCCTTCTTCCACCGTGAGCGACCAGGCCGGGCCGATGCCGGTGAGATACCATTCTTCGGTGAGGCCTTTGAGCAGCGTTACGTTCACGATATACAGCTTCAGCCACTTACCGAACGCCTGGGGCACCTCGAAATAGCTGGCGAGGAAGGTGGCCGTGGTCAGCACCACGTACACCGGCGCGATGCGCGCCACCCGGTGCACCAGGTAATCGAGCCAGACGCGGGGCGTGAAGCGGCGGCTGGCGTAGCGCCGCGTGAGCAGAAAGCCGCTCAGGGTGAAAAACACCGACACGCCAATGTGCAGCTCGCTGATGACGGCCCGGAAGTCAGTAGCCAGCTTAGGCGAGCTAAACCACGCCACCCCGCGCTGATGAAACATAAACACGGCCAGCGCCGCCAGCGCCCGCAGGCCCGTCAGGGCCGGGTAGTACGCTGGGGAGGTTTGCCTCATAGCAGGGGAGCGGCGGCCACGATGCGCTCGTAGCCTTCGTCGGGCAGCAGGCCTTTGCCGAGGGCGCTTTGCACGGCCAGCACGTCGCAGCGCTCGTTTTCGGCGTGGCCGGCGTGGCCCTTTATCCAGCGGAAGGTGACGGTGCGCTGCCGGTACACTTTCAGGAAGCGGCGCCAGAGGTCTTCGTTGGCTTTCTTGGCGAAATCGGGCTTGCGCTCCCAGTTGAACACCCAGCGCTGAACCACGGCATCGACCACGTACTTGGAATCGGACACCACCAGCACCGGGATTTCGGGGCGCGTGACGGCCTCCAGGCCCACTATCACGGCCAGCAGCTCCATGCGGTTGTTGGTGGTGAGGCGAAAGCCCTGGGTGAGCTCCTTTTCGTGGGGGCCATAGCGCAGGATGGCGCCGTAGCCCCCCGGGCCGGGGTTGCCGCGGGCCGAGCCGTCGGTGTAGAGGTGAATGGTGGGGGAGGACATGGGAGAGGAAGGGAGACGGAGAAAAAATCAGAACGTCATCCTGAGCGCAGCGAAAGGACCTCGCCCGCTTCGTTGAACGATGACGGCAGAACGATTTTGATTACTGCCACACGAGGCGCGGGCGAGGTCCTTTCGCTACGCTCAGGATGACGTTCTATCGAAGACGTTCTTAAAAATTCGCTTTAAATAGCTTGATGGCAATAGCCAGCAGAATCACCCCGAACACGCGGCGCAGCACGTTCTCGCCGGCCTTGCCGAGCTGGCGCTCAATCCAGGGGCTGGTTTTGAGCACGACGTAGACGAACACCAGATTGAGCCCGATGCCGACGAGGATGTTGGGCACCGAGTAGGCGGCGCGCAGCGAGAGCAGCGTCGTCATGGTGCCGGCGCCCACGATGAGCGGAAACGCCAGCGGCACAATGGAGCCGGTGCTGTCGTTGAGGTCCGACTTAAACAGCTCAATGTTGAGCGTCATCTCCAGGCCGATGAGGAAGATAATGACCGCGCCCGCCAGGGCAAAGCTCTGGTTATCGACCCCGAACAAGCCCAGAATACTCTGCCCCAGAAACAGGAACGTGACCATGATGCAGCCCGCCACGAAGGTGGCCAGCTCGGGCTTGATGCGGCCCTCGCGCTGCCGAATCTGGATGATGATGGGGATGGAGCCGATGATGTCAATCACGGCAAAGAGCGTGAGGGTGACGGATAGGATGTGCTTGAAAACGAGCATAGGCAGAACGAAAACTCCCCTCCTTGGAAAGGAGGGGATGTGAGCCGCGAAGAGCGGCGAACGGGGGTGGTTCGCCCGCTCGCGCCGTTAGGGGAAGTTAGTGGTGGCGGGAGGGTCGTTCTAGCGGCGCGACCGGGCGAACCACCCCCGTTCAGCCTGCGGCTGAACATCCCCTCCTTTCCAAGGAGGGGAGCTTGTCGTTCTTTCAGCCCTTTACCTACCCCGGAAACTCCTTCACAAAAAACTGCACCAGCGCCTCAAACGCCGCATCGGGCACGGCGGGGAAGTTGGCGATGCGGATGGTGGTGTTTTTGAGGGGGCCGTAGCCGCTGCCCAGGTGCAGGCCGGCTTCCTTGGCTTTGGCCTTGATTTCGTCGATGAGGGCGGCCTCGCCGCGCAGGCCGATGACGGTGGTGGAGCGGGTTTCGGGGTTGGTGATGAGGGGCGTGAGGGGCGTGTTGTGCTCGAAGAAGGCGTAGAGCTTCTCGGCGCGGTCCACGAGGTGCTGGTGCACGGTTTTGATGGGCTCGCGCTCGGCCAGCACCCGGCCCAGGAGGTAGATGCCCAGCACGTTGGGGGTGTAGTTGGTCTGGTGGTTGAGCATCTGCGAGAGCATGGCCGGCAGGGCATTGTAGTGGGCGCGGTCGTTGACGGCCTTGGCCTGGGCCACGGCGCGGGGCGAGAGCACCAGGATGCCCAGGCCGGCGGGCAGGCCGAAGCACTTCTGCACCGAGGCCAGCCACACGTCGGCCTTGATGAACTTGAGGTTGATGCCGGCCATCGAACTGGTGGCATCCACGGCCAGCAGGGCGTTGCCGAGGCGGTTGAAGAGGTTCAGGATAAAGCCCTCGCGCAGCTGGGTGGCGGTGCTGGTTTCGTTCTGGGTGATGGCCACGAGGTCGTAGCTGTCGAGCGGCTGGGGCAGGGTGGCGAAGTTGGGCACCTCATCGAGGCCGAAGACCACGCCGGTGCTCTCGGGGCGCTGGGCCTGGGCGTATTTCAGCCACTTGTGGCCGAAGTCGCCGTTGTAGAGGTGAAACGAGCGGCGCGGGGTGAGGCTCTGCACCAGGATTTCCCAGCACTCGGTGGCCGAGCCGGTGAACAGGACCGTGTAGTCCTGCGGGATGTTGAGCTTGGTTTTGAGGTCGGTCACGGTCTGGCGCACCAGGTTGGTGACCTTTTCGGAGCGGTGCGGGGCGGCGAGCCAGCCCTCGTCAAAAGCGTCTTGCAGGTAGCCGCGCACGGCGGGATAAACGGCCGAAGGACCGGGGTTGAAGGTGTAGGTAGCAGCCACGAGGCGAAAGTTTAAGGGTTGAAGGGGAACGCGGCGCAGGCAGTTCCGACTCCACAAAGGTACGGCAGGGGGGAGGGCCGGCCGAAGGATTTACGGCCTTTATTGGAACAGAAAAGCAAGCACGGCTAGCCAAATGTTTGGCCGCGCACGTTTGGCGTCAGAACCAGGCCGTCCCGCATCCGGGGAAGGCATCCTTGGCCCCAAACCAAGCCATCCAAACGTCGGGGAGGCCATCTTTGGCGCCAAAACCCTCATCCCACATCCGGTGACGGCATCTTTGGTCTCAAAACCTTCATCCTACATCCGGTGAGGCATACTTTGGGGCCAAAGATGCCTTCCCCGGATGTGGGATGGCTTCTTTTTCACACCCGAAACCCTACCCGCTTGGGCCGCTGCTGCTGAAACCAGTGCAGCGCCAGCCGGTAGCTTTCGAGCCCGAAGCCACTGATGCTGCCCGCGCAGTGCCGCCCGAGGAGGCTCTTTTGCCGGAAGTCCTCGCGGGCGGCCAGGTTGCTCAGGTGCACCTCCACGACCGGGGTGTTGATGGCCGCCACGGCATCGGCCAGGGCCACGCTGGTATGGGTGTAGCCGCCGGCATTGAGCACCACGCCGTGGTAGCTGAAGCCCACTTCGTGCAGCTTATCAATGAGCTGGCCCTCGTGGTTCGACTGAAAGTGGGTGAGCGTAAAGTCGGGGAAGGCCGCCGTGAGCTCGGGGAAGTAGTCCTCGAAGGAGCGGTTGCCGTAGATGCCGGGCTCGCGGCGGCCGAGCAGGTTGAGGTTGGGGCCGTTGAGGAGGAGAATTTCCATGAGAAGGGGAGGTCGTTGTAGCGCGAACTTTGTAGTTCGCGTCCCGGAACGCCCAATCGGCGCGGGGACGCGAACTACAAAGTTCGCGCTACAATGGCACACGGCGCTTGGCGGCGGCGCGGCAAGGGCTACCTTTGCCCCACCAAATTCCCATCCCACGCTTTTCCTTTTCTAAATCCCGCACACCTTATGGCACGAGTGGAAATGACGATGCCCAAAATGGGCGAATCCATCATGGAGGGCACCGTCCTGAAATGGCTCAAACAAGTCGGCGACGCCATCGAGCAAGACGAATCGGTGCTCGAAGTAGCCACCG
Source organism: Hymenobacter aranciens (assembly GCF_030580865.1). Classification (GTDB taxonomy): domain Bacteria; phylum Bacteroidota; class Bacteroidia; order Cytophagales; family Hymenobacteraceae; genus Hymenobacter; species Hymenobacter aranciens. Next base: position 142,228 of record NZ_JAUQSY010000002.1, read on the forward strand.
ATAAAGTCGATACCGAAGTCCCCGCCATCTACGCCGGCACGCTGGCCGAAATTCTGGTGCAGGAAGGCCAGGTGGTGGCCGTGGGCGCCCCCATCGCCATCATCGAAACCGAGGCCGGCGCCGCCACGGCCGCTCCCGCTGCCGCCGAAGCTGCTCCCGCTGCCCCGGCCGCCGCCGCCACGCCCGCCGTGCCCTACCTGCCCGAAGCCGGCGACCCGCAGGCCGCCCAGCAGGCCACGGCCACTACCGGCGGCACCTACCAGCCCGGCCGCTTCCTCTCGCCGCTGGTGCTCAGTATCGCCCGCGAAGAAGGCATCCCGGTAGCCGACCTCGACTACCTGCCCGGCACCGGCAGCGAGGGCCGCATCACCAAAAAAGATATTCTCGACTACGTGGCCAAGGGTAAGCAGTCGCTGCAAGGTGCCCCCGCCACCGTGGGCGACCAGCCCCGCGAAACGCCCGCCCAGGCCTCGCACGCTCCCGTCAACGAGGGCACGCCCAAGCCCACGGCCGCGCCCAGCGCCCCGGCCGCGGCTCCTGCCGCCCCGGCCGCTCCCCAGCCTGCCGCCACCGGCAGCAAGCCCGCCCCGTCGGTTTCCGGCGGTCAGGAGCTCATCGAAATGGACCGCATGCGCAAGATGATTGCGCAGCGTATGGTCGATTCCAAGCGCATCTCGCCGCACGTTACGAGCTTCGTAGAAGCCGACGTGACGGAAATCGTGAACTGGCGCAACAAGCATAAGGACGGTTACAAGAAGCGCGAGGGCGAAAACCTCACCTTCACGCCCATCTTCATTCAGGCCGTGGCGCGCGCCATCCAGGATTTCCCGATGATTAACGTCTCCATCGATGGCGACTACATCATCAAGAAGCGCGACATCAACATCGGCGTGGCCGTGGCCCTGCCCAGCGGCAACCTCATCGTGCCGGTCATCAAAAACGCCGACCAGCTCAACCTCAACGGCCTCAGCAAAAAGGTGAACGACCTGGCCACCCGCGCCCGCGCCAACAAGCTCAAGTCGGAAGACCTCGAAGGCGGCACCTACACCCTGAGCAACGTCGGCTCGTTCGGCAACGTGATGGGCACGCCCATCATCATGCAGCCGCAGGTGGCCATCCTGGCCGTGGGCGCCATCAAGAAAAAGCCCGCCGTCATCGAAACCGCTCAAGGGGATTTGATTGGCATCCGCCACTTCATGTTCCTCTCGCATAGCTACGACCACCGTGTGGTCGATGGCTCGCTGGGCGGCATGTTCGTGCGGAAGGTAGCTGATTACTTGGAGCAGTTCGACCCGAATACGGCTATTTAGGTCGATGTGGTAGTACGAATTCCGCGCAGCGGTTCGTACTACCACTCTGTCGTTGTTAAAACCGCGCAGCCGACAAAGTGGTAGTACGAACCGCTGCGCGGAATTCGTACTACCACACCGCTCCCATGAAAAACATCCTTTTCCTCATCGCCCTCGTGCTCTCGCTGGGCCTCATCGGCTACCTCTCGCTCCAGCTCAATAACGTGGAAAAGCGCCTGGCCCTGGCCGAGCAGCGCTTTGCTGATTGCCAGCAGGTCACCTTCAAGCTGCAAAACCAGCTTGCTATGGAGCACAAAGAGCAGCAAGGGAAATAAGAACTGCGCATAAAAAAGGCGGCCACCCCAAACCGGGATGGTCGCCTTTTTTGCGTCCAAATAAAGACTTACAGCCCTTTCAGCGCCGCTTCCAGCGCGGCGATTTTCGCCTCCGCGTCGGCCAGCTTCTGGCGCTCGCGCTCCACAAGGTCAGGCTTGGCGTTGGCCACGAATTTCTCGTTGCTTAGCTTCGCCGAGGTGGCTTTGTGGAAGCCCTGGGTGTATTCCAGCTCCTTTTCGAGCTTCACCCGCTCGGCGGCCAGGTCGATGTGGCCTTCGAGCGGGATGAAGAACTCGCTGCCACCCTGCACGAAGCTTACCGCCCCGGCCAGCCCGGTTTCGGCAAAACTGAGCTCCGAGAGGCCGCCCAGCTTGCGGATGATGCCTTCGTAAGCTGTGAACAATGACTGCTCGTCGGTTTTGGCGATGAGCTGCAGGGGCTTGTTGGGGCCGAGGCTCTTCTGGTTGCGCACCGTGCGGATGCCTTGCACCACGGCTAGGGCCTGGTCCATACCGGCGATGATATCGGCGCTGTCGGCTACCGGCGCCGGCTGGGGCCAGGCGGCCACGGTCACGTAGTCGCGGGCGTCGCGCGCGGCCAGCTCGTGCCACAGCTCCTCGGTAATGAATGGCATGAAAGGGTGCAGCAGCTTGAGCAGGCTTTCGAGGTAAGCCTTGGTCTGGCGCAGCGTCTCGGCGTCGATGGGCTGCTGGTAGGCGGGCTTAATCATTTCGAGGTAGTTGGCGCAGAAATCGTCCCACGTCAGCTTATACACCGTCATCAGCGCATCCGAGATGCGGAATTTCTCGAAATGGTCGTCCAGCGTCGTCACCGCGTCGGCCAGCTTGGAGCCGAACCAGGTTACGGCCTTTTCATTGGCGAAGGGCAGCGTTTCATCCACTTGCCAGCCGCTGATGAGGCGGAAGGCGTTCCAGAGCTTGTTGCAGAAGTTGCGGCCCTGCTCCACCAGCTTTTCGTCGTAGAGCAGGTCGTTGCCGGCCGGGGCCGAGAACAGCATGCCCGTCCGCACCCCGTCGGCCCCGAACTGCGCGATGAGGTCGAGTGGGTCGGGCGAGTTGCCGAGCTGCTTGCTCATCTTGCGGCCCTGCGCGTCGCGCACGATACCAGTCAGGTACACGTTCTTGAACGGGATTTCCTGGCGGAATTCCAGCCCGGCCATAATCATGCGCGCCACCCAGAAAAACAGGATGTCCGGCCCCGTCACCAAATCGTTGGTCGGGTAGAAGTAGCTGATGTCGGCATTGTTCGGGTCCTTGAAGCCGTCGAACACCGAAATAGACCACAGCCAACTCGAAAACCAGGTGTCAAGCACGTCCTCGTCCTGGCGCAGGTCGCTGAGTTGCAGGCTGGCATTGCCGCTCTGCTCGCGCGCCTGCTCCAGGGCCTCGGCGGGCGTGAGGGCCACCACGAACGAGCCGTCGGGTAGGTAGTAGGCCGGAATCTGCTGGCCCCACCACAGTTGCCGCGAGATGCACCAGTCGCGCACGTTTTCCATCCACACCCGGTAGGTGTTTTTGAACTTGGCAGGGTGCAGCTTCACGGTATCGTTTTCTACCACGTCGAGCGCGGGCTTGGCCAGATGCTCCATTTTCAGGAACCACTGCAAGCTCAGCTTCGGCTCAATTACGGCCTTGGTGCGCTCCGAGGTCTGCACGATGCTGGCGTACTCCTCGATTTTGGCAAGCAGGCCGGCGGACTCCAAATCGGCCACGATGTTGCGGCGGGCCGCAAACCGGTCCTGCCCCACGTACAGTACAGCCTTTTCGTTGAGCGTACCGTTGTCGTTCAGGATGTCAATAACTTCCAGGTTGTGCTTCACGCCCAGGTTATAGTCATTCAGGTCGTGCGCCGGGGTCACCTTCAGCGCGCCGGTGCCGAAATCCACACTCACGTACTCGTCGAAAATCACCGGGATTTCGCGGCCCAGTAGCGGGATGCGTACCTTTTTGCCGGCGAGGTTTTTAAACCGCTCGTCGGTCGGGTTCACCGCCACGGCCACGTCGGCCATGATGGTTTCGGGGCGCGAGGTGGCCACGGTCAGGTACTCGCCCGGCTGGCCCACGATTTCGTAGCGCAGGTGGTACATCTTGGCCGTAACGTTCTTCGGAATTACTTCCTCGTCCGAAATAGCGGTGCCGCCCTGCGGGTCCCAGTTCACCATGCGCACACCGCGGTAGATGAGACCCTTGCGGTACAAATCCACGAACACTTTCAGCACGGCCTCCGTCAGGTCGGGCTCCATCGTGAAGCGGGTGCGGTCCCAGTCGCAGCTGGCGCCCAGCTGCTTGAGCTGCTCCAGGATAATGCCGCCATACTTGTCTTTCCAGGCAAAGGCGTGCTCCAGGAACTGCTCCCGCGTCAGGTCTTTCTTCTCGATGCCCTGCTCTTTAAGTAAAGCAACTACCTTAGCCTCAGTGGCAATGCTGGCGTGGTCGGTGCCGGGCACCCAGCAGGCCTCCTTGCCCTGCATGCGGGCGCGGCGGATGAGCACGTCCTGAATGGTATTGTTCAGCATGTGGCCCATGTGCAACACGCCGGTCACGTTGGGCGGCGGGATGACGATGGTATAAGGCTCTTTCGCGGGGTTGGGACTGGCTTTGAAAAAGCCCTGCTCCTGCCAGCGCTGGTACCATTTGGCCTCAACGTCGGTGGGAGAATAGGTGGTGGCTAGGGACATGGTGGGGTAAGATATTTGGGCAAAGGTAACTGTCATGCTGAACGCAGTGAAGCATCTTTTCACGCCAGAAGGACGGCATCGCAAAGATTTGCTGCCTCGTTGAGGCGTGGGAGGATGCTTCGCTGCGCTCAACATGACAGAAAAAAGGCCGCTCCCTTGCGGAAGCGGCCCGATTTGTTGACGTTACTGGCTTCTAAGCAGCCAAGTGCAGCCATTCTTTTTTCTCCAACAAGCGCTCACGGGACTCGCGCAGGTCGGGGTCGTCGACGCAGCAATCCACCGGGCACACGGCGGCGCACTGCGGCTCCTCGTGGAAGCCGACGCACTCGGTGCACTTATCCGATACGATGTAATAATACTCGTCCGACACTGGCGTGTGGGGCTGCACGCCGGTTTCGTGGCGGCCGTCGGCGGTGGTTACTTCCTTAAGCGAAGTGCCATCGGCCCAGCGCCATTGGGCGCCGCCTTCGTAGATGGCATTGTTGGGGCATTCCGGTTCGCAGGCACCACAGTTGATGCACTCGTCGGTTATCATGATGGCCATAGGGCGTCGAAAATCTAATCTGGCAGGGTTAAAACCAAAGCGTATGCGCGGGGCTTTACGTAAAAAGCGCGGCCGTGGTCAGGCGTTTGGGCCTGCAAAATTACGGAACACGCGCCGGGTTCGTATCGTTTGGCCGAAATTTGTATTTCCAGCACGTCATCCTGAGCGCTGAAGGCGCGAAAGGACCTCGCCCGCGCCGGTCGCGGCAGTAAATAATTACTACCACAGAGAAGCGGACGAGGTCCTTTCGGCTCGCTGCGCTCACCTCAGGATGACGTTCTTACTCGTTTCGTACTTACAAACTGCATGAACCACTCCGACCGCCTCGCTGCCTTCGCCGCCCTCGGCCAGCGTCTGGCCACTATCTCTACCGACGAGCTGACGCCCCTGGCCGCCCGCGCCCGCAACCAAAACTCCTGGTTCGACCTGCCCAATGTGACGGCGGCCGTGCGCGGCATTGCCCACCTGCTGGCCGAGGAGCCCCTGCGCCATTGGGCCGCCCGCTACCCGCCCGAGCCCACGGCCGTGCGCCAAATCGGCGTGGTGATGGCCGGTAATATTCCCATGGTCGGTTTCCACGACATGCTCTGCGTGCTGCTCAGCGGGCACATCCTGTTAGCCAAGCTCAGCGCCGACGACACGGTGCTGATGCTGTGGCTCATGGAGGAGCTTGCTGCCATTGAGCCCCGTTTCAAGGAAGCTATCCAGGTGCTGCCGCGGCTGAATGCGGCCGATGCTTTTATTGCCACAGGCTCCGATAATACGGCGCGTTACTTCGAGTTTTACTTCGGGAAGAAACCGAACCTTATCCGCCGCAACCGCACCAGTGTGGCTGTGCTCACGGGCCAGGAAACCGACTCGGAGCTGGCGCTGCTGGGGCCGGATATTTTCCAGTATTACGGCCTGGGCTGCCGCAATGTGAGCAAGCTCTTCGTGCCCGAAGGCTACAGCTTCGTGCCGCTGCTCGATGCGCTGCAAATCTGCGAGGGCGTGCTCAACCATCACAAGTACCAGAACAACTACGACTACAACAAGAGCATCCTGCTGGTGAATGCCGTGCCGCATTTCGACAACGGTTTTCTGCTCATCACGCGGGGGCTGGCGCTGGTATCGCCCATTTCAGTGCTGCACTTCGAGGAGTATGCCCACGAGGTTGATTTGGCCGACAAGCTGACCGATTCGGCCGAGCGCATTCAGTGTGTGGTGTCGGCGGCGGGGCGGTTTGCGGGCAGCTTTCCCTTTGGGCGGGCACAAAATCCGGGCGTGGCCGATTATGCCGATGGTATCGACACGATGGAGTTTCTGGCTACGCTAACCTGAAAAACTTCTGCTAGCAAATAGCCGCATCCTGGTAATTTTGCGTTAATTCGAATTTAGAAAGGCCCCGCACCGGGCCTCTCCGTCGCACCAAAAGCTTCACTATGTCTTTTATCCCTGACGCCGCCACCGTCGAAACCGTAGAGAAAGAAGAAATTACCACTCTACACTTCGGCCACGACGACGTACTGCACGACCTGCCAGCCCAACAGCGCCGCCGCCACGATGCCGAGCGCGCCGCTACTCTTGGCAATGCCTATCACGGCAAGCTCGACATTTACTTTCAAACGGCCGATGGTGCTACCAAGCGCGTCGCCACTACGGTTTGGGAGGTCGACAGCGAATTTGTAAGCCTTAAATCCGGCATTGCGCTGCCATTGCGGGCCGTACTGGGCTTCGATTTTTACTAAAGCTGCACCTATTAAGCAAAAGCCCTGACGGGGCACCACCGATTGGTGGTGCCCCGTCAGGGCTTTCGTTTGTAACAGCCACGCTTATACTCCCGCGCTGACCAGCCGCTGCAATGTCTGCTCAATCAGCGAATCGGTCAGGGCCGTTGGGTTTTCGGCAAACTCGCCGGTGGCGCGGTTGGCCAGAATGGCGTTCAGCGACAGTACTTCGTGGCCCAGCAACTGCCCCAATGCGTAGTAGCCAGCCGTTTCCATCTCAAAATTGCTGAGACGGAACTCGCCCTCGGCGCTGTGGTGGCGGAAATCGCGCAGGCGGGCTAGGTAGTCCGGTTGGCGCAAATCGAGGCGCAAAACGCGGCCCTGGGGCCCGTAGAAACCGGGGCAGGTGAGGGTGTTGCCGGTGAGCATGCCAGCGCCAAGCTGCTCGCGCAAAATATCGGAGCCACGCACTACGTAGGGGGCAAAGGGTAGCTGCAACGACTGTTGCAGGCCGCGGGCAATTTCTGTTTCCAGCCCCGTTTCCACCAGCGGGTAGAACTGCATCAGGCTGTCCATACCCACGGCAAACTCAGTGGCCAGCAACGACCCCACCGGCACATCGGGCTGCAGGCTGCCGCTAGTGCCCAGCCGGATAATGCGCAGGCTGATGCGCTCCTCGGCCGGCCGCACGGTGCGGGCCATGAAGTCGATATTGACCAGCGCATCCAGCTCATTAAGCACAATATCAATGTTATCGGTGCCCATGCCGGTGCTCAGCACCGTGAGGCGCTTGCCCTGGTAATACCCCACGTGGGTCACGAATTCGCGGTGCGTGATTTCCGTTTCCAGCGAGTCGAAGTGCCGGCTCACCTGGGCCACCCGGGCCGGGTCGCCCACGGTCAGGATGGTGTCGGAAATGTGGTCGGGCTGCAGGTTGAGATGGTATATACTACCATCAGGGTTGAGAATGAGCTCGGATTCGTGTAGCATCAGCGGCGCTTGTGCAAAGGTGGGGTGGGAGGAAAGGGGGCTTTACGTAAACGGAGTTAAAAGTTGAGAGTTAAAAGTTAAAAGTTAAAAACCAGTACGAACTGATTTTTAACTTTTAACTCTCAACTTTTAACTTCCGCGGTACGAAGGCGCTATGAGGCCTTATAAGAGGCCAGGCCCTGGGCGGGATTATAGTGGTTGCTGATTTTCGGGTAGGTGCCGGTGCCGTCGTACGGCCGTTTGTCCGGATGCTCGGCGCAGGCTTCGGAGCAGGCGCCCTGCAGCTGCCCGGCGCAGGCTTCGCAGAGCGGCAAGTGGGCGTTGCAGTGCGGGTTGGCGCAGTTCACCATGCGGTCGGAGGGCGTGTGGCAGTGGTGGCACTCGCTGATGATGGTGGGGTTGACGCTGTTGACGTCCACGGCCACGCGGCCGTCGAAGACGTAGCACTTGCCGTCGAAGTCCTCGCCGCCGGCCTCCAGGCCGTACTTGATGATGCCGCCGTGGAGCTGGTACACGTTTTCAAAGCCTTGCTCCAGCAGGAAAGCGCTGGCTTTCTCACACTTGATGCCGCCAGTGCAATACGTCAGAATCTTCTTGTCCCTAAACTCCTGCAGGCGCTCTACACGCTCCGGGAACTCGCGGAAGTTCTCAATGTCCAGCGTCACGGCGTTTTTGAAGCGGCCGAGGTTGTACTCGTAGTCGGAGCGTACGTCCACAATCACTACGTCGTCGCGGTCCTTCATGGCCTTAAACTCGGCCGGGGAGAGGTGGGTGCCGGTGCGCTCGTAGGGCTTGATGTGCGGCAAGTCGACGTGCACAATCTCGGGCTTCACCCGCACGTGTAGCTTCTGGAAAGTGTGAGCTGGGGCTTCTTCAATCTTGAATTCCAAGGCCTCAAAGCGCGGGTCGGCCTTCACGGCGGCCATATAGGCGGCGCAATTCTCCACGGTGCCTGATACAGTGCCGTTCAGCCCCTCGCCGGCCACGATGATGCGGCCGCGCAAATCGAGGCTGAGGCAGAGGCGGTGGTGCTCGTCGCGGAACTGCTCGGGGTGCGCGAGCGGGGTATAACAGTAGTAGAGAAGAACGTGATACATGATGAGTTATGAGTTAAAAGTTATGAGTTATGAGTTGGCGGCTGTGAGTAGAGTTTACTCGGGCAAACTCATAACTCATAACTTTTAACTCATAACTCTTCTCACACTTTCGCTGCTGGGTTGCCAAATACCGTCTGGCCCTTAGCCACATCGGCCACCACTACCGAGCCGGCGCCAACGCGGGCTTTATCGCCGATTTTCACGCCGGCTACCACCACGGCGCCGGCGCCGATAAAGGCCGATTCGCCCACCGTCACGCCCGCGCCCACGAGGGCCCCGCTGCCGAGCTGCACGTAGTCGGCGAGGGTGGCTTTGGCTTCTACAACGGCATTGGCACCCACGAGGCAGCCGTCGCCGAGGGTGGCGGTGGCGGCCACCACGGCATTGGGACCGATGTAGTTACCGTGGCCTAGTGTGGCGTGTTCCGATACGCTGGCGCGCTGGTGAATGGCATTCACCGGCACGGCTTCATACTCGGTGCGCAGCATTTGGGTGAGGCTGCGGCGGCTGGCGGTGTCTTCGGTGGCTACGAATACTTCACATTTCTTACCCAGCAGCTTCAGCAGTTCGGCATCGTCGGTGTTGCCCATCACGGGCACATCGAGTAGTTCGCTGTTTTGAAGGGTTTTATCGTCGTCGAGCAGGCAGTAGACCACTACTTCGTTCGAGAGAAAGGCATCGAGGGCGGCGGTGCCTACGGCTTGGGCGCCCAGGATGATAACGGGATTTTCCATGAAATCGGGATAGCAGGATTGGCAATTGCCCTGCCAAAAGGCGGATAATCGCAGGGCAAAGGTACGGCGCAACGCCGCGCAGCCGGTTAACCCGGATTGCTGGCGCCGGGTTTCCGAAGAGCAGGGCCGGCGTTCAGGCGTAGGCGAGTCAGCACGGCGGCCGCGTAGTCATTTTGCAGCAGCAGCAGCAGCAAAAACGGCAGCAAGCCACTGCGGTAGCGGCTAAGCGAGCCCAGATTGGGGGTGCTCAGGCCCAACAACACTGCCAGCGCCAGGCAGTAGATGCCCAGCGCCAGCCCCAGCGCAAACGGCAGGTGCCCGGCCTGGCCCCGTAGCCCGGCCACCGCTGCCACCGTCAGCAGCGCTAGTAGCACGAGGTTTTCGAGGCCGCCCATCAGGTAAGGTCCTTGCCACGATTCGCCCAACCAGGGGCGGGTGAGGGCATTGAGGGCGGCCAGGGGAGCGTGTTGCAACATGCTTTCGGGCGTAGGGCGCAGGTCGGGGTATTCGAAGTGCGGCCGATTGAGCGAAGCGTGAAGGTGACGGTCGTAGATGCGCACGGTCTGGTTAGTCAGCTTGTTAAGGCGGAAAGCCACGCTGACTTCGGCCGCCAGCCAGGCACCACCAGCCAGTATGCCAATCAGCAGCAGCGTCTGCGCCCAGCGGCTCCGCGCCACCCCCAGCGGCTGAAGCAGGCGCAGCATTGCCAGGCCCACCAGGGCCCCCAACAAGGGCATGGCAAAGAAATAGCGCGTCTTGAAATACACTATTGCCAATACTAACAGCCCGATAATTTGAGCAGTACGCTTAAGAGCTGACGTTTTTTCAGTTCCCCAGAATAGCCGGATAACCAAGGCCAGCAGGCCCGCTCCGCTACCCAGAAATACGGCCTCCTTGCTAATGCCCGTAGCCCAGAACAGTACCGTTGGCCAGAGCACAAAAGCCACCAGCCCTGCGCCGGCCGGCGTGCCGGGCAGGGTGCGGGCCAGCTCGCGGGCAAGTAGCCAGCAGCCCAGAAAGCTCGCCAGTGCCAGGTATAAACCATTCAGCACCGTCGAACCAGCGGAGAAAAGATTCAGAAATCCCAGTAACTTCATGATAAAAAAAGTGTTGGACATTCCGTAGTACACCAGGTGCAAATCCTGGAAATGTACTTCGTTGCCCAGCAGCGTCTGTAGTGCCGCTCCCGGCGAGGCCCAGAATTGGTCGGTCAGCAGCTGGCTGCAACCCGCCATGAACGCGGCATCCTTTATTGGGTGCCAGCCTTTGAGGCCGCCCACGAGCAGGCGCCCGCCCAGGCCCAGCAGCAGCGCCGCCCGCCACGGCCTGTCAACCGCTTGCCACTGCCGCCGCAGCCACGGCAGTAACCAGGTCAGCAGTAATACATTCAACACAATTGCCAGCGCAATACTCATCCCACAATGCGAGGTTGGCGCACCAAACGACTACCGACGGCGCAGTGCAGGCAGCGGCGCGGCGCGCAGTAATTTTTATGCAAAGAAAGCAAGCCCTGTGAGTCGGCTGCCGAGCGGTGCGTAAAGCCCAGGGCCTCGTACACATCCGTAAATTGATTATGCTCAGCGGGTAGTTCTGTCAGCAGTGCGACGCTGCTTTCGACCAGCGCCGACTGGCCTACGTGGCGGGCATAGGCCACGCGTAACGGTAGCACGACGTTGGTAATGAGCAGGTCGATGCTGCTTTTGCCCAAGCTGGGCACCTTGCCGGCCCGGCCCGGCCGGAAGTGCGTGCGCCAGTATTCCGGGGCCGGCGCCTGAAAAAACTCCGCCAGCGCCGCCACGCTTTGCGCAGTAAGCAAAGCGTCGAACAAGGTTGGCCGGGCGTGCAGCAAGCCCACTAGTTGCCCCAGGCGCACGGGTGGAAAATTGGCTGGTCGCAGGCGCAGATAGTTCCACTCGTGCACTGCCAGGGCGGCCTCGGTTAAGTCGTATTTGTGGCGCAGAAAGGCATATTCCTGCTTCAAATCCTGAATGTAAGCATCAGCCTCGGTTTCTTCATTATCAACCAGAAACCCGGCCTGGCCGAAGAGCAATGCCTCCAGCTGGCGCTGGTCGTGGCGGTGGCGGCGCAGCACGGCCAGCGGTAGGGATTTGGCCAGCCGGGCCAGCGGTTCGCTGTTTTTCTGGAAGCCGAACGCAGCCATCAGGGCATGGTAGGCGGTGGCCTCCCAGTCGTCGCCGAGGTGCTGGTGGAGCGCCGTTAGCGCATCAGCTTTGAGTTCGACGCGCTCCAGCAGTGCCCGCTCTACCATCATGGTGCGGGTAATGTCGGGCACCTGGCTCAGCAGCGGGGCGCAGGGCAGGGGAGCGGCGGCGGGGGCCTCCATCAGCTGCTGGTAGCGGCGCAGCAGCTCGGGCGCAATACGTGGGCTGAGGGCCAGGGCCGGAATCGGGCTGCCGTTGGTGCGCGTCACGTCGGCGTCGTGGCTGCCCACGACGTGCAAAACTACCTGGTCGTATTTCGGGTCCAACTGGTGATTATGACGCTCCCAGTCGGAAGCCCGAAGGTGTATTTCGACCGCGCCATTCCACTCCACCTCGCCCACCCGCAGGCGGGCACCGAGGAAATCGGGTCCTGCGTCGGCGTTGCGGTGGCCGGGCTTGAGCACCTGAATTTCCTCGCCGCCGGCCGTGCGCAAGTCGGTTTTGTCGAAGTACTGGTACTGCCAGAGGTAGTGGAGGAAATCTTCTTTCATGGGCTGCCCATTCTGCTCCGCAAAGTAAGACAAAATAGTAACAAAAGCGGCCCGCTTCCAGGGAAACGGGCCGCTTGATAACTCTTCAGGAAGCTGGATGCTAGCGCAAATCCACCACTTTCACGCCTTTATACTTGGCCTTGTCGAAACTGAAAGTGCTGGCCGTCACCGGCACGTTGGGCTTGAAGTTTTTGATGGTGAAGGTGTAGCGGTTGCCGTTTTTCTTAAACATCTCCCAGCTTTTCACCGAGTTGTCCTTCTTGCGCACCTTGATGCGAACTTTGAACACGTCGTTCGTACGGCTTTCGGGCGTCAGCTCAATCACGTCGATAGCCTCGCCGGCTTCGGTAGCCGCCTGGGCGTAGGTGTATTTGTAGCCCTTTTTATACATGGTATAAATCTGGGAGGGCGACATGTCTTGCGCGTCGGGGTCAGTGTCCGAGATGTTTACCTCGTTCTCATTCTTGAGGTACGTCCAGGTAGTTTTGCCGTCGTTAATGACTTCCTGGCCGCTGAGCTTGAGGCGGAATTTCTGGCCAGCCACGATGATGTTGCCGCTCAGATTCTGCTTTACTTTGGCCGAGGTGTTTTCCAGCGTCTGGGTAAAATCGGCTTGGTAAGATTTGTAAGCCTGGTACTTGGTGCTCATGGCATCCAGAATTTTGCCGGCTTTGGGGTCTTGCTGAGCCACGGCGGGCAGGGCCAGCGTGGCCGACAGCAGGAGGAGGGAGAGGGTTTTCGTCATGAGGTAAGAAAGAAGCGTTTCGCGCTTGAATTGCGCTGAGTACGGAAACGCTTTACAAAAGGCTGGCCAAAGTTAAGCTCATCGGCAAAGAGTCGGACTTAAAAGTTGCGGGTTAAAAGTTAAAATCCCTGACTTCCGCAAAAGAGGCCAGGGATTTTAACTTTTAACCCGCAACTTTTAACTTTCTAAACCAGCGACTTCAGATGCATCTCCAGCGCATACTCGTCCGGAATGAGTACGGCCCGGGCCTTGCTGCCCTCAAACGGCCCCACAATGCCGGCCCGCTCCAGTTGGTCTACGAGGCGGCCGGCACGGTTGTAGCCCAGCTTCAACTTGCGCTGAATAAGTGAGGTAGAGCCTTGCTGGTGCAGCACGATGCAGCGGGCCGCTTCCTCAAACATCGAGTCACGCTCGCCGCCATCATCTTCGTCGAAGCTGCCGCTGCTGTCGCCGTCGGCGCCGGCTACTTCGGGCAGCAGGTAGGCGTCGGAGTAGCCCTGCTGCTCGCCGATGAAGTCGCAGAGCTTGTCCACTTCGGGCGTGTCAATGAAGGCGCACTGCACCCGGATGAGGTCGGAACCGGCCGAGAACAGCATGTCGCCCTGACCGATAAGCTGGTCGGCCCCGCCGGTGTCGAGGATGGTGCGCGAGTCGATTTTGCTGGTCACCTTGAAGGAAATCCGGCAGGGGAAGTTGGCCTTGATGATGCCGGTGATAACATTCACAGAGGGGCGCTGGGTGGCCACAATCAGGTGAATACCAATGGCACGGGCCAGCTGGGCGAGGCGGGCAATGGGCTGCTCGACCTCTTTGCCGGCCGTCATCATGAGGTCGGCCAGCTCGTCAATCACCAGCACGATGAAGGGCATGTAACGGTGGCCTTTCTTGGGGTTCAGGCGGCGCTCCACGAACTTGGCATTGTACTCCTTGAGGTTGCGGCAGCCGGCTTCCTTGAGCAAATCGTAGCGCCGGTCCATCTCCATGCACAGCGAGTTGAGCGTGTGCACCACCTTCTTGGTGTCAGTGATGATAGGCTCCTCGGTGTCGGGCAGCTTGGCCAGGAAGTGGCGCTCGATTTTATTGAAGATGCTCAATTCCACCTTCTTGGGGTCCACGAGCACGAATTTCAGCTGGGCGGGGTGGCGCTTGTAGAGCAGCGAGGCCAGAATGACGTTCAAGCCCACCGATTTACCCTGACCGGTGGCACCAGCCATCAGCAAGTGGGGCATTTTAGCCAGGTCGGCCACAAACACCTCGTTGGTGATAGTGCGACCAAAGGCCACCGGCAAATCCATCTCGGAGCGGGCAAACTTCTCGCTGCCCAGCACCGAGCGGATGCTCACCATCTCCTTTTTCGTGTTCGGTACTTCGATACCGATGGTCCCTTTGCCGGGGATGGGCGCGATGATGCGAATGCCCAACGCGGCCAGACTCAGCGCAATATCGTCCTCCAGACTCTTGATTTTGGAGATGCGAATGCCGGCCTCGGGCACGATTTCATAGAGCGTGACCGTGGGGCCGATGGTGGCCTTGATGCTGGCAATGGCGATGCTGTAGTGCCCCAGGGTTTCGACGATGCGGTCCTTGTTGGCTTCCAGCTCTTCCTTGGTTACCTGGGCTTTGGGGGTGCCGTAGTCGCGGAGCAGCTCCAGGGTGGGGTACACGTAGCGCGAGAGGTCCAGCGTGGGGTCGTAGTTCACGTTGGGCATCACGTCGGCATCCTCGTCCTCGTCGGCTACGGCGGCGATGTCGGCCCCGGCGTTGGGGTCGAGGTCGTCGCGGTTGGGGATGGTGATTTCCAGCGGATTTAGCGACTTGGGAACCTGGAGGGCCGGGGTTTTGGCGGCGGGCAGTTCGGCGTCCTCGTCGGCCAAATCGGCCATGGAGAGAGGAGTGGGCACGCTGGCGGTGGGGCGCGGCGCGGTGTTGAACTCCACTTCCGGCTCGGCATCCGGCATTTCGATAGAGAAGGCGGGGCCGGTGCTGCTGGCGGCCGCCGTGAGGGCGCTGGCGGCGACAGTAGCGGGTGCGGTGGCCGCGGCCGTGGCGGCGCTGCTCAGGCCGGTGGCCACGGCGGCGGCCGTTGCCAGCGGGCCGCTGACGTCCAGTGCCATTGCGGCGGTAGCCGGTGCTTTGGGCGCGGGCTCAAACTCGGAGGCTTCGGGCCTTGGTTCTGCCGTATCGTCGCCCAATTGCAGGGCAGGGCCGGTACTGGCGGGCTTCGTCGTCGGGGCCGGCGTGGGCTGGGGGGCCTCGGCGCCGGCGGCCGTGACGGTGGCGCTGGAGTTGGCGCTGGAAACCTGCGGGGCTTTCTCCGCCACCGGCATTTTGGCGGGGGCGGGGGTGGCCACGGCGGCCAGCTGCTCGGCTTCGATTTCGGCGGCCAGCTCGGCGTCTTCGTCGGCATCGGCTTCGACGCCGCTGCCCAGGAAACTCAGGTTGAGGCTGGTGACGTTGAAAAAGAACACCACGAACGAAATCAGGGCGAAGGCCAGCAGCAGCACCGTGCCCCAGCCGATGAGGCTGGCCAGCCAGGTGGCGGCCTCAAAGCCCACGCCGCCGCAGAGGAAATCGAGGCGGTGGGCCAGGGCAGGGTCGGCGCCGGGCTCGGCCAGGCTTACCACCACGTAGCCGAGCAGGGTGCTCAGCCAGGCCATCGTGAACAGGCCCAGGGCCAGCACGTAGCTGACGGAGCCCCGGGCGCTGCGGAACACGATTTTATACCCCAGAAAAAACACGATGGGAATGAGCGCAAACGCCGCAATGCCAAACAGCTTGTAGATAAACAACTCGGCGGCCCAGGCGCCCAGCAAGCCCAGCCAGTTGCCGGATTCCTGCCCGGCTTCCTTCGCGGGCAGGGTGCTCAGGGCCGCCACCACACTCTGGTCGGCGTGGCCGGTGAAGAGGAAGGAGGTGAAGGCAATGGTGAGGTAGAGGCTGCCCAGCAGGAAGCCAAACCCGATGAAGAGGTGAAAGCGGCGGTCGCGCAGGATGCTCAGCGCTTTGCCCACGCCGGGCACGGGGCCGCGGGGCTCGCGGGGAGCTTTCGGGGGCTTGGCCGACGCCGGGCCCTGGTTGGGCGCGGCGGCCTTGGCGGCTTTTGGGGCGTTGGTGGCGGTGGGGCGGGGTTCGGGGCGGGCGGAGTCGGGCGCGGCGGCCCGGGGCTCGTTGCGCCGGGGGGGGCGCGGGTCGGGCGGGCGGTTGTCGGCGGGGCCGGCAGGAGGGTTTCGGTAGCGGTTGTCGGCCATTCGGGGGCGGCGTAAAAATCAAATTTACGCACGGCAGGGGGTTGGAACGATAAAATGGGGGCGGCAGAACGAGAAACTCCCCTCCTTGGAAAGGAGGGGATGTTTTGCCGCAGGCAAAACGGGGGTGGTTGAGCTGGTCGCGCCGGTAGGGCTTTCGAAAAGCCTGGCGTTGTTCTGGCAATGGAGATTACTGCGTCGTTCTGCCGGCGTGGACGGGCGAACCACCCCCGTTCGGCGCTCTTCGCGCCTCACATCCCCTCCTTTCCAAGGAGGGGAGCTTGTCGTTCTACCGCTCCGCCTAGCTGCGCGGGTGAAACTCAGTGATGACCTGCCGCAGGTAGTCCCTATCGAGGTGAGTGTAAATCTCCGTCGTTGTGATGGAGACGTGGCCCAGCATTTCCTGCACGGCGCGCAGGTCGGCGCCGCCCTCTATCAAGTGGGTGGCGAAGGAGTGGCGCAGGGTGTGGGGGCTGATGGTTTTGCGCAGGCCGGCCAGCTCGGCCAGCTCCTTGATGGTGGTGAAGACGGTGATGCGCGAGAGCTGCCGGCCGCGGTGGCTGAGAAAGGCCAGGTCCTCGGCGCCGGGCTTGATGTCGAGGTGGCCGCGCACGCCGCTGAGGTAGAAATTGAGGTGCTTGAGGGCTTCGCGGCCGATGGGCACGAGGCGCTCCTTGTTGCCCTTGCCCAGCACTTTCATGTAGCCCTCGGTGGCGTTGATGTTGCTCAGGCGCAGGTCGCAGAGCTCCGTCACGCGCAGGCCGGAGGAGTAGAGCACCTCCAGGAAGGCGCGGGCGCGCAGGCCGGCATCAGTGCTGAGGTCGGCGGCGCCGAGAAGCTGCTCAATTTCGGGGTAGCTGAGGGTATCGGGCAAGTGGCGGCCCGATTTGGGGGCAGCCAGGGTGTCGGTGGGGTCTTCGCGCAGCAGGTCTTCAGTGATAAGGAACTCGAAAAACGCCTTCAGTCCTGATACAATGCGGGCCTGCGAGGCCGTGCCGAGGCCCAAATCAGTCAGAAACACCAGGAACTCGCGTAGCGTAGCGGTATCTACCTGGGCCGGGCCAAGGTGGCGGCGCTGGCTTAGCAGAAACTGCTGGAGCTTGGTGGCATCGCGCATGTAAGCTTCCACCGAGTTCGGCGAAAGGGCTTTTTCGAGGCGCAGGTAGCCGTCGAACTGTTTCAGAGCCTGGGGCCAGGTAATGGTCATGCAGCAGGGGTGGGGTTGAAACTGCAAAGGAACAGCCGGAACGGGGTCTTTGGCCGTTAGCACGGCAATGGGGCACTGCGATACTGGCCACGCGGCGGCAAACCAGCCCGTCTGCCCCAAACCATGCTAACAGGGCAGCCGGGTGGTAAGCCGTATTGTTTGGAAAGGCTGAAATACAAAAGGACGGCCACCGGCCGCCCCTGTACAAACGTCTGTCGGCAAATAATCTACGGAATAAGCCGCTCGGCCCGCAGTTGGGCAAAGAGGTCAAAGAAGGAATCTTCGGTGCGCTGATAAACGTGGAAGCCCGCCTGGCGGCTCTTCGACATGTCAGTCATCACTTCAATGGGGCGGCCCAGGTCCAAATCGGTGTGCCAGGCCGAGGCCAGCTGCCTCAGGTCGGGCTCGGCCAGGTGGTGGCGAGTCGCTATTTCCTGCCAGATAGGGGCGTCGTTTGCCATTTCCGCTTCCAGCGGGTGCATGGTGCCATCGAATCCCACGGCCTCGACGCCGAACCAGGCCGCCAGCCGGGGCCACAGCCAGCTCCAGCGAAAGTAGTCGCCGTTGACGATGTTGAAGGCTTCATTGCGGGCGGCTTCGGTGGTGGCAGCCCATACCAGCTGCTTGGCAATCACGCGCGCGTCCGTCACGTCAGACAGGCCGTTCCACTGGGCCCCGGAGCCGGGCCACTGAAACGGGCGGCCGGTTTCCTTACAGATACTGGCGTACACGGCCAGCGTAGTGCCCAGGTTCATAAGGTTGCCCACCGCCAAGCCAATAACGGTGTGCGGACGGTGAATACTCCAGGTGAAGCCATCGCGGGCGGCGGCAGCGTACACCTCGTCTTCCTGAGCGTAATAGAAATTGTCGACGGGCAGGCGGGGCATTTCCTCGCGCAGGGGCGTGGGCGGCAACGCGCCGGCCCGGGCGTAGGACTCAAATGGCCCGAGGTAGTGCTTAAGGCCGGTCACCAGAGCCACGTGCTGCACCGAGTGCTTGGGCGCCAGCGCCGCCAGCAGGTTGCGCACCATCGCCCCGTTCACGCGGATGTTCTCGGCTTCGGTGTCGTGGCGCAGCCAGCTGGTCAGAAAAACATGGGTGGGAGCAATTTCCGCCAGCGCCGTGGTCAGGCTGGAGGGGGCGAGCAGGTCGGCCGCCACCGGGTGCAGGCCCGCGATGTCACTTTTGGGTCGGCGGGCCAGGCCGTAGGTGGTCCAGCCCTGGGCGAGCAGCTCGCGGGCTAAGTTGCTGCCCATAATGCCACTGGCTCCGACAATTAGCGCGGTTTTATCCATAATTAATAAGGGAATACCTCAGCAACAGACGAAAGATGAAAGAGCCGGGCGTCGGTTGATTTTGGGTTTCCGGCCAGTTGCGCTGCAAAATTACCGGCCCGGCCTACTCACTTCTTTGCATCGATTGCCTAACTATTTGTACCCCGTAAACTGGGCCCGGTAGGCCGAAGGCGTTTGCCCCACGGCCAGCTTAAACCAGCGCGAAAAGTGCGCCACGTCGTAGAAACCCAGCCGGTAGCCGAGCTCACTGATGGGTAGCGGCGTGGCGGTGAGCAGCACTTTAGCTTCGGTAGCCACTTTTTCCTTGAGCAGGTCGGTGGCGCTTTTGCCGGTGGCCTGGCGGCACAGCTCGCTCAGGCGCTTAGGCGTCAGAAACAGCGCCTTGGCATAAGGTTCCAGCGTGAGGGCGGGGGCGGCGTCGGCCAGCCGGCTTTCTGCCAACTGCAGAAACTGTTGCACCTGAGGCGACAACCCGGCCGCCGGCTGGGCCGGGGTCCACTGGTGCACGTCGGCCAGCAGCAGGCGGAGCGCGTGCCGGGCTTTTTCGAGCTGCGGCTGCTGGGCCAGCAGCTGCTCGGCGGCTTGGTGCAGGGCCGCAAACTCGGCGGCGGTGCAGGCGTGGTACACGTAGGGCGCGGCTCCGGCCAGCACCGCGTGCAGCTGGTAGCCGGGCAGCAGGCCCGCATTATAAAAGGCGGCCGAGAAAAAGCTGTAGAGTCCCGTTTGGGCCCCCGCGTGCAGGTGCCAGCCCAGGGCCGTGCCGGGCTTCACCAGCAGTAGGGAGCGCGGGGCCACCTCCACCACCTCATCGTTGAGAAAGAACCTGCCGCCACCCTCCTGAATCAGCGCGAGCTTATAAAAGTGGCGGCGGTGCTGCTCCATGTGCTGGCGGCAGGTGGCAAACCACTCTTCCCGCCGGTAGGTCACCAACTGCTCCAGCGCCTCCGTGGTGGTGGCGTGGGGCACGGGTCCGGTTGCCTGCGGGTAGGCATCGAATCCGTACGTGGGAATCAAGGGCTTTTCCATCTACCCTTAACCCGGGGGGCGGTCAATAGTTGGCCTTGGTATCGGGTAGAATTAGAAAATCCTTATTCCTGGCGCAGCAGCGGAGCCACACGGGTGCCCAGCAATTCCGTGGCCTGCAGTATTTTTTCGTGCGGTAGCACGGCCACATCCATCTGAAACGTGACGCGGCCGATGCCGCCCAGCGCCGCGCTATGCCGCTTAATTTTAGCGGCTACCTCCTCGGGGTTGCCTACCAGCAGCGCCCCCAGCGGGCCGGCCTGCGCCTCCACATGAGCCCGTGTTGGCGGAAATCCGCCGCGCTCGCGGGCCCGCTGGCCGAAGGTCTGAATGTAGCCGGGCGCGAAATCGCGCAGAGCTTCTTCGGTGGTGGGCGCTACGTAACCCAGCGAGTGCAGGCCCACTTTGAGCTGCTCGGGGGCGTGCCCGGCCCGGCGGCCGGCTTCACGATACAAATCAATCAGGGTCCGGAAGCGGTGGGTGTCGCCGCCGATGATGGCCACCATCAGCGACAAGCCCAGCGTGCCGGCCCGCACGAACGACTCGGGCGTGCCGCCCACGCCCAGCCAGATGGGCAGCCGCGCCTGCGCCGGGCGCGGGTACACGCCCTGGCCCGTGAGCGCCGGCCGGAACCGGCCCTGCCAGCGAATTCTCTCGGTTTCCCGGATGGCCAGCAGCAGCTCCAGCTTTTCGGCAAAAAGTTCATCATAGTCGTTCAGGCTGAAGCCGAAAAGCGGAAAGGCTTCGGTGGAGGAGCCCCGGCCCACCACCATCTCGGCCCGGCCCTGCGAGATTAGGTCCAGCGTGGCAAACTCCTGGAACACCCGCACCGGGTCGGCAGCCGATAGCACCGTGACGGCGCTGGTGAGGCGAATGCGCTTGGTGCGCTCGGCTGCGGCGGCCAGTATCACGGCCGTGGCCGAGTCGAGGTATTGGGCCCGGTGGTGCTCGCCAATGCCAAACACATCGAGGCCCACCTGGTCGGCACGCTCAATGCGGTCGAGGAGCAGGCGCATAGCTGCAGTACCGCTCAGCTGCTCGCCGCCGTTTTGCAGCAGGTGGGAGGCAAAGCTGTCAATTCCAATTTCCATAAGATGTTAGAGGTGAGCGATGTGTGCTTAAAAGCCTGGCTCTGCGAGAAAGTCGGGCGCCGAAGTGTTAACCCCGTGAGGCGGCAACTGTTTAAGTGGTTACTGCGGCTTTGCCAATGCGAAGTATCGGCTTGATAGTGGCGCTATTTCCAGAATCTTCGGCAGCCTGGCTTAGCTGGCCAAGCTCGTAGAGCTTTATTATTAAGATTGGGCAGATAATTGCTCTGCTGGGACCGCGCTATTAAGCTCGGTATGAAAATGGTGGGCACGCTGTCGCTTTCCAGCGTGCCTTTTAACGTCCCGTATCGGTGGCTGCGGGGCGGCTCATGGCTGCGGCAGTGCAGGCAATAGCAGCCGTCGGCCACAACTGCCATTTATTCAATAAGTACCCTGTTTTGTGGCTAGCGGCCCTTCTCAAATATCTCGCTCTAGTAGCACTGATTTGGGCTGGCTACTGGTCCGGCTTCGCGTCAGGTAATTGGTCTGGCGTAATTCTTCGTAGATTTGTAGGCTGCCTGGTGCATCACAAGGTCAGGCCTGCGCCGGCTCCAACTTTCATTTAGTATTTAATTTAGCAACAAAAAAGCACTTACGAGGCTGACCTCATAAGTGCTTCACTTTTAAGTAGCGGGGACGAGAGTTGAACGCGCCGTATAGAACGACAAACCCCAATTGCAGCCTGCAATCGGGGTTTTTGCTTTACGTTTGGGGTAGTTCTGAACCCTCATTTGTGATAAAATTGTGAGCACCGAGAAGCAAAAATTTCCTTGGCTGAAGGCCGGGCTGGTCTTGGCAGGTATCGCGCAAGGCTTCTTCGAGGCTCGCGCTCGGCGGGAATCCCGCGGCAATGCTGCCCCAGTACCTGATACCACCACCGACGTTGACCGGATTGCGAACGAAATGGTCCAATCGGTACATGCCGCTCTTGGGCATCGCCCCGACAAAACCTTACGGGCGCTCGCAGAGCTAACCCGAGTAGCCAAGTTTCTAGGTGCGTTAGGAACTGCTGAAGGTGAAATCGGGCTGAGTTGGATTCCGCCTGACAATCCTAGCCGCACTATGCCAACTTAGCGGGGTTCCTGCGCTATGTCACGTCCTGCTTTCTTGATACTTTCAAGGCCACCTACTCGGTCACCAAGTAAGCTCATTGTCAAATCAAGAGCGTATTTTTTCAAATTCGCAACAGTACGAACCTCAGGGTTAGGTCTCATTTGTATGAGGTAGCGGTAAATAGCTGCCGAGCAGTTGTCAATCATTTGCTCTTCCAATTCTTCCTCGTGAGAAAGCATGGCTTTTTTTTGTGCTGCCATTTCCTGAATGGCATTCGCGAAACCTTGGTACGCGTCGGATTTTGGGGTATTCATAAATTACATTCGTGAGTAGGAGCGGGCCACCTTGGCAGAGGTGGCCCGTTTTATTGTGAATGGTGACAGCACCACCGGCGCTGAGCTGCGCGCTGCAGCAGCGCCAGGCGCTACGAAATGACAGCAAAACGCGCCCGGGCTTGGCCGACGTCGACGAGATTCTGACAGCGTTTTGCGTTGGCCACGTCGCACCAGGTGCGCGGAAATGACAGCAGTTTTACTCTGGCTTTTCCTCTTCTTTTCCGAATACCAGTTCACGAGGTATCGGCATGAACTCAACCATAAACTCCTTGGCCGCTTCTAGCTGCTCTGGGCTACCGAGCATTCCAGCCATACCCGTCTGCGCTTCCTGTGCTTCATCGCTCTTCAAGAAGTCAATCAAGCTGCGAAGGCCTTGAAAATCTTTTTTCTTTAGAAAAAAGGCAGCGATTGATGACCAAGCAGCTACAATTTTGGGCTGCGGATTAGATTCCTGAACGTCGTATTGCGCGAGCTGCGTGGTCCACTCCAACATCAGCCCGATAGACGCCCGCGTATCTTGGTGCGCTTCTAGGGCTTCAGCTTCACCGCCCATGAGGAAATTGCCTTTGGGCTGTAAAGCAGATTTGAGCTTGTCGCCATCTGGCCGCTGAAGCGCATTATAGTCAGCCATTAAGCGACCTATCTGTGCAAAATCATTGTTGGCAAAAGCAGTAGCGAACTGCATCATGGCTTCCTCGTCGGAAGCGTTTGCTAGTATTGAATTCATGAGTTTATTGAATTGTGCCACGCACACGGCGAAGCAGTAAGTAAATGAGTAGGAGCGGGCCACCCTGGCAGGGGTGGCCCGCTTTATTGCTTTCCGACATAAACCCCGTTTCTCTTCCCCATTTCATTGACACCCATCTCATCTCTGTAGAAAAGAGGCTCTATCGCTGTCAACACATCCTCGCTTGGTACAGATTGCAATTCTAGCAAATTGAAGAGGGAAGTCCCCCTCTCTGTTAATACCATCATGCCAGGGCCAAGAACAGTTAATGCTCCGGGAGTGCTACTGGTAGAGGATTTTATCATGTTGCTCTGAAACAGGTCCCAAGCGCTCTGAATCGCATTCCATGAGTTTAAATGGAATACTTCTGGAGGGTACCCATAGAATCCTTCTACCATAATGGGAAAGCTCGCAAACTCTTCTTTCCTACCAAAGTAGGCAAGCAAACAAAGTTCCTGATAAGTTAAGCGCTCAGCGGTGTTTAGAGCTTGATTGGCAGTTTCAATAGAGATGCTCTCATCAAAAGCTGTGTTCACGGCAATGTTAGCAATCAGCTTCACCTTTCTCTCCTGATATTGAATCTGGCATTTCAGCAATACCCCCTCAAGAATTTCGTCTGCATTGCTCGGCCTATCAGCGCCATCGAAGAAATCATCTTGGCGTAGCCTTATTCTTGCTTCCAGCTTTTTCCTCATGCCAGCTTCTATATGAGCTGCTGCTAGGTCAACCCGCTTTCTCTCACGAGGCGAGAGCACGCGGGCCAACACGTCCTTGATGCCGTTGGCAAGCATCGGCCCGATGGCTGCACCAGCATAAGCACCAGGAGGGCCAGCCACCGCCAGCCCAATACCAGCCCCGACCAGGCCGCCGGCCATATCCGCGCCCGTATTGGCTATGTCGTGCTTATTCATGTGAAAGTGAGTAGGAGCGGACCGCCCTGGCAGGGGCGGCCCACTTGGCTATTTGATATTTTCAGCAAATCGTTCAGCGTGGCCGGTACCCACCAACTTATCGTTTTCATCATCCTTCTCTAAAAGGAAGGTGATAACATACCAGCCCGTTTTTTCAGTAGAACAGCCAGATTGTGAAATCTTAATCACACTGTAGCCAGCTTCAATAGCTGCATTCACTTTGGGAAATTCTAACTCCTGAAAATGCTGCTTAACAGGAGCATCAGCGAAACCAGTAACAGTGATTACTTTTTGTGCCATTTGAGGAATTGTTTAGTGTAGAAGCATCTGAGTGAAGCCGCCCAGCGCGTGCCACACGGAATTTGCATGTTCAGTAGTGAAGGCCCATTTGAAACCCTGACCGATTACCTGACCAACCAAGAGGTCGTAAAACTTTTTCTTAGTAAGAATCTTAGCGTCATTTGGGGCCTCACGCACATTAGCGCTAATAGCCTCCTTCGCCTCAGCTGGTATGTCTAATGCAGCGATGCGTTCCTCAATAATTTGCACTCTTTCAGTTAGTATCTCAATTTCACGCGCTGAAAAGCGCTCGTCAGACACATCATTGTCATCAGTTAAGAATGATGATTTTTCTTGAAGAGTAGCCCAGTTATCAGGAACCCCTAATTCATCAGTTAACGACTGAAGCCAAAGGGCAAAAGCATCAGCAACTTCATCCCATGTTCTCCCCCAATAGTGCACGACTATCATACCATCTGGTCGAGATTCTACGTTATAACCTAAAGCGTCAGAGGTTTGAATGCTGAACCAAAACCCAGGTTCTGACGTGGTAATCCGGCACTGACCGGGTCTGTTATTCAGTATGCAAATGCCAGGAGCAATGTTCTTGCTCTCGATAAGTGCTAATAGCTCATTGCGCTTTTCTCTATTGATTGCCATTGTTTTAAACAAGTTACTGTTCAATAATCCGCCCCCCGTGGTACTCCCCATCATCCCCCAGCATCGTTTGCTGGTCGTAGTCGGCGAGGTCGTCGGTATCTAGGTTCTCGGCGTCGGGGTGGGCTTCGCGGATTCGGCTGATGATGTCATCGGCCATAGCGGCATCGCGCTGGGGGAGGCGCTTGCTGAGCAGGATGGCGAACTCGGCAATGTCCCGGCTTTTCTGGTCGCGGCGGATGCTGGTTTCATACTTAATATGTGCCCATGAGGCGACGCCACTAATCAGTATGGCTAGAGCGAAGATGCCCAAGATGTGAAGAGGCTTGATGCTCATACTGTCTCTTGCACCTTCGGCGCGTTAATGTTGGGCGTGCTCATCTGAATGATTTGCTGCTGAAGCGCAATAATCGTCCGCTGAGCTTCTACAAGCTGCTGCCAGCAAGAAGCATCCGCAATTGGCTCTGCGGCCGATGATTTCGGGAAAAATATTTCGCGGCTTAGACCGAAAACCTGAATCAGCTTTTGTAGCTGAGTTTCCTTGAATTCCTCCTTCTGATAGAGTGCTGTAAACGCTTGACGTGTAGCGTAACCCATTTTAGAAGCAGCCTCTTCTTGGGTCATTCCTGACCGCTCTACTGCCTTCTTCAAAATCTTGCCTTGGTGAGCCATAATCAAAAGACTTGGCTTGTTTCCTTGCAATGCAAGAACATTGGCAATACATTTGCCGTTGCACTGAAAGAACAAGCGTAACCAATCTAATAAATTTTACTCATGCAAGCAGCAAGCCAAACTGCCGAAGCTGAAAAAGTTCCGGCCCGAAAAAAGAAGCAGCGCCGTGGTCCCGATGAAGGCAACATTCTCTGGAAGCTCTATTCGGAGCTAGGCAGCGTGCGCCGAGCTGAATTCCAAGCACTACTGAAGGAAAATAGCATCCACCCGTTTACCTTCAACAGCCAAACGGCCGCCACCTTCAACGTCTCGCGGATGCGGGCCTCGTCGTTCAAACTCTATCGGGATTTCTTCCTCGAATCGGGCGTGGACCTGAACGACCACGCCACCGCCACCGAGCCTGCCCAGGGCACGCAGAAGTTCGACCACAACGCCTAAGCGCCGGGCCATGCTTACCCAGCTATCAACCCAGGAATGGTTGCGCGGCCTGCTCATCACGCTTTTTCAAATCGTGGTGGTGCTGGCCGTGCTGCGCGGCTGCTGGCTCATTGTCCGCTTCAATCACCGCCGCCGATGAACGCCGAGCCCATCACCCGCGCCGAGCTGCTCGACCTACTGCAAGAGCAGTTGCCCACCGTGGCCGTGCCCGAGTTGGGCCGCCTGGCCACCGTGCTCCACCTCGTGCTGAAGGCCGGCAAGCTGGCGAAAGCCGCCGCCCCCAAACAGAAGCAACGCCGCTACACCGAAAAACCGCTGGCCGAGCGCCTGCACCTGAAGCGCCCATGACCCGCCCGCAATTCGTCACCAAGTTCTGGCCGCTGGCGGCCGCCGTCGGCGAGCAATTCGGCTTGTCACCGGTGGCTATCATCGCCCACGCGCTGAAGGAGGCCGGAGCCAACAACGCCCGCGCCGCCGCCCGGCACAACTACTTCGGATTCCTGAAGGACGGGAAGCATATGGTGTTCACCAGCGACGAAGCCGGATTCACGGCCTACGCCCGGCGCATGAGCACCAAGTTCGCGGCCGCCACTGCCAAGAGCACCGACGCGGGGGCATTCAGCCTGGCCGTGGCTTTTAGTAGCTACCTGCGCGGTAGCCAGGCCGTGAAGCACGCCTACGCCGATAGCCTGGCGAAGATTCACCGGGCCGTCGCGGGCGACGTGGCCCGGCTCCGGCTCGACGCGCCCCCGCTCGCCAGCGGCGCCGCTCTCAATTCTGATGTGATGTAGAACACCGGTCCTGGCTTGGCGCACCCCACAATTGAGAGAAGCGGGGCGGGGGTTCGACACCCCCCAGGACCACAACCGCCGAGGGTACCCGGGCTCTGCCAGGGATGACAACCCGGTAGCGTAGGCGGTGGCACGACCGAAGGGTGACCAACCTTTTGTTCAATGCTTTGGCGACTAGCACAGTCTATAAGTCGTGGCAGTGGGGGGCGTCCGGCCGGCGCCCCCCGCCCCTAGTCCGGTCGGCCTTCATCACTCCCGCCATGTCCAACCGCTACAGCGTTGTTTACGAAACGCCCACCTTCAGCAACAAGCATTACTTCGACACCTTGCAGGAGGCATTGGCTGACCAATCAGTGCCCCGTCACAAGTACGACGAAGCAACCAGCACGATTGACCGGTGCGGCGCGTGGATTGCCAACACTGGCACTTATCAGGGTTCGCCGTTTGTCGCTACCATCTACCCACCGAAGCCGGAGGCCGAAGAGGTAGAAGATTTTTTGGGGCTCGACCCCGAAGGCGACGACGAGGACGTGTACGGCGAAGGGGCCGACGGCCGCGCCCACCCGAGCGAACCCGACGACGACGAGGTGCTGTGCCCGATATGTGGGGGCTACGGCGGGGAGAGCTACGGTAGTGATTACGGTACCTGTGGCGAATGTGGGGGAAGCGGCGTGGTAGGTGAAGGCTGGGGCAAACACGAGGCCGACGAGTGCCCTGACTGCGGGGCAGATGTTGAGGACTGCGCTGTCTGCCCCGGTTGCGGCCGAATCATGGGCATGGACGACGATGAATGACAGCACGGCCGCCCCTGAGCTGCGCGCTCGACGCAGTTCAGGACGGCACAAGTGACAGCATTTCGCCCCGGGCGCCGGCGCTGCAGCTCGAAGAAGTGACAGCAATCCGGCGCTTGGCCAGCTGCGGCCGCCGGCGAATATGACAGCAGAACAGCTGGGGCACTCTGAGGGAGTGCCAAACGACCAGAAAAATCCATGCCGCGCAAGCGGCAATCAATCCCACCCGCTACCGCAATGGCTGATTTTACCCGCATGAGCGCCGCTGAAGCCGATACCGAGCTCCGCGAAATGCGCCAACTGCTGCTGACCAAGCAAACCCAGCTACAAGCAGGAGGGAAGGAAGCCCGCGCCACCACGCGCCGCATTCAGGCTATCAACCGCGCTATGCAAAGCCTTGCAAACGAAGGTGCTGTGCAAGGGAAATTATTGGAAGTGCGGCCCACTCGCTTACCGGCCGAAAAAGAATAAATGAGCCACCGCCACGGCCCGAACAAACTAATTTCCACGGAAAACTACAAAAAACGGTGAGCGTCTCTCTTAAACAGTCTAACGGCCTAACGCTCAAATCGGGACGGGTTGACCCTGCCAAGTTATACAAGGGTCAACTTTACCGCGCCTCTCGCGGCGCTCTTGAAAATCCCCTATTCACGTTGGCGCTGGATATGCTCGATATTATGTGCCGTGGGCACATCGAATCGGGCTCCGACGAGGCCCTGCACATCGAAAAAGGCGACGGGGTACTGCTGGAATGGACCGGAAAGGGCACGCCGATGATGCGCGACAGCTTCAACGTGTACTTGTGGGGCGAAAAATTCGGCACCCTGCACGCCAACCCCCGCAGCGAGGGCAAAGGATTGAAGCCGGACAGCGTGCAGGTACACGTAGACAACGCCCTGCTTTATACCGACCACTGGTATGAGGATTTGCAAACGGTGGTGCAGGCATGCGGCCTGCACGTGAAGAACGTGACGCGGCTGGATATCGCCCTCGACGGGCTGAATTACATCATTGAGTTTCTGAACCTCTACCAGAAACAGTTTGAGTGGAACAAAACCGTGCACCACAAGGGCAAGGCCCGCTTCACGGCTGGCGTGCTCGACAAGCGGACGATGCTGTATGACCACTTTAAAATCGGCTCTGGCTCCAGTGAGAAGCAAATCAGCGTCTACAACAAAACCAAAGAGTTAGAGCGCTCCAACAAAACATACATCGCCAAATACTGGCAGGCCAACGGGCTCCAGGATGGTGGGCTCGACTGCCCGGTGTACCGCGTGGAGCTACGCATGAGGGGCAAGGCCGTGAAGGAGGTGAAGGATTTTGCAATCCATAAGCTGACGGATTACAGCTACTTATTCGACCTGTTTCGGACGGGTTGTCACAATTACTTCGAATTTACCGAGACGCAGGGCCACCAGAACGTCAGCCGGCAGAAGCCCATCGACCTGATACCGTTCGACGCCCTGGGCGCCCGCCTGCTGGAGAAAGTGCCCCGCGCCCTGAGCGACGGCCGCTACAAAGCGAAGATGGCCGTGCATCTCACGGTGAAGGATATCGTGCTCGACCTTATACCCGACGACTCGCGCCCGCAGGCCCTGGGGGTGATGAAGGAGCAGATAGAGCGCTACGACCTCTACCCGTGGATGGCGCGCCGCCTGCCCGACTGGCTGAAGCACTACGGCAAGCTGGCCGACCGGCGCGGAATGCCCAACGGGGGAGGCCGGGCGGGCCACTGTGGGCTGATGGATATTCTGAAAGGCTACGCCCCGCCCCCCAATTGACAGCACGGCCGCGCCTGAGCTGCGCCCTCGACGCGCTCCAGGACGGAAGAAGTGACAGCAAAACGAATCGAGCTGAAGCCTGGCCGCGGCCGATAGTGACAGCAAAAGAGAATGCCGGCGAGCTGCTGCACCGGTGCAAATGACAGCAGCAATCAACCAACCCAACCCCCAATCCCACTATTATGGCCTACGACATGACCGGCCCCCTCATCGAAATTTTCGAAGAGCAACAAGTAAGCGAGAAATTCCGCAAGCGTGAATTTGTCGTGGAACTGCAAGGGCAGTACCCCGAGCACATTAAATTTCAGCTGGTGCAAGACAAGTGCGCCCTGCTGGATAACTACCAAATCGGCGACGAAGTGAAGGTGACCTTCGCCCTACGCGGCCGTGGCTTCAACAAAAACGGCCAGATGATTTACTTCACCAACCTCGAAGCCTGGCGCGTTGAGCCCGCCGGCAATACGCCGAACCGTAGCCAGCAGCGGCCGGCCGCTCAGAACCCCGCCCCGCGTGCTCAGCCAGCGGCCGCCCCGATTGCCAGCGACGACGACAACGATTTGCCTTTCTAAGCAATGGCAGCGGACGCAGAAACTACCGGCCGGAAAACCTTCCGGCTCGAAGCCGACGTGCTGAAGTTGCTAACGAGTGACGACACCAGCCGACGCTACGCCACCGAGAACGCAGCTATCAATGGGCTGCTGCGCGAACTGGTGAAGGCCCGCGAGAAGCTGGCCCAGCAGGAAATTTTTCAGGCCAACCAGAAGCAGCAGATTACCGAAGCGAACGAAATCGCCCGGCAATGGAAGCAGAAGCATGACGACAAATGCACTGAGCTAGGCCAACTGCAAGGTGCGCTGCAACTCATCGGCAAGTTTCTGCGCCCGCCCGAACTGTAGAAACGGACCGATACGGCACAAAAAAGCCGCTCCATGTGGGGCGGCTTTTTTTATGGGGTTTGGTAGCCGGTTTCGGCGCGGTTGTGCAGCGGTTTCGACGCGGTTTTGCAGCGGTCAGGAGAACGCGGCGCGAATCATGTCGGCTTCGGAGCGCCGGAAAATGCGCTTGGTGAGGTCGAGCCGTTCATTCTCGGGCAGTGCGTCGTTCCAATCCTTCACCCAGCGCATGAAGGTGCGCACCGAAACACGGAATTCACGAGCTAAGCTCCCCTTGGATTCGGTAGCAACAGGAGCCGGATTGGTAGTTTTCGCAGACATTAGAATAACATTAAGGCTCAAAGTTACTCAGCTAATAAACTCGGCACAAGCTGACAGAAGCTGAATTAAGCGGCATAAACTGAAATAAACGGCATAACCTGACAAGGCATCTGGGGAGGTTGCAGATTTGGACCCTGCTAACAAATCCACCCGCTGTGCTCAAGTTTCTACTTCCTCTCGGTGCCCTCGCTGCCTATGCCCTCTACAACAAGGGCGCCGGCGCGAAAAAACTCGACTATGAGGTGGTAGGCGTGCGGGTTCACAAGTTCACGCTGCCGGCCACCGTGGATTTGCGCATTGCGGTGCGTTTCCTCAATCCGTCGTCGCAGTCGTTCAAAGTGAACAGCGTGCGGCTGAACATCAAACAGGCCGGCACGCTGCTGGGCGACTGCTACGCCAACCTGGCATTTGCCATCGCCCCCGGCAGCCAGCCGGTGCAGGAATTTCCGGTGAACGTGCGCGGCCTGGCCGTGCTGCAAAAGCTGGTGCCGCTGCTGCTGGCCAATAAGCCGCTGCCCATTCTGGACATTTCGGGCTTCCTGACGGTGGAGGGCATCGAAGCCCCGTTGAGTGACATTCAGGTGCCCTTGGCCGCCTACGACCCGCGCAAGACAGCGGCCGCCACTACGCCGCCCAAGCCTGCCGCGAAAGCTCCAGCGGCCCCGGCCAAGCCTGCCCCCACGACCAAGCCCGCCGCGAAAACGCCGGCCAAGCCTGCGGCACCCAAGAAGAAAGCAGCCGCGCCCGCCAAGAAGAAGGCCGCGCCGGCTAAGAAGAAATATGCCACGAGTGCCCCCCGCCGATAATGCGAAGCGCGACGCTATTACAAGCTCAGGGCCTCGTGGCCCCACCTACCGGCGTAGTGCGGACGATTCACCGCGACGGCATCACCACCGAAATCATTTCGGAGGTGCGGGCCGTGAGCCGCGAAAGCGCCGGCCAAACGGCCCGCCTGGCGGAGCAGCTGCGCGGCGCCACCCCAGCCGAAAGCTGCGCGAACGTGTACCGCTTCGTGCGGAAAAATATCGCCTACCAGCTCGACCCGCCCGGTAAGCAATTCATCAAAACCCCCGCCGCCACCATCGGCAGCGGGTATTGCGACTGCAAGGGCTACGCCATTCTGACGAACGACCTGCTGCGCTGCCTAGGCATTCGAAGCGCGTTTCGCTTCGTCTCCTTCAGCCGGAACAGCCAGAATGTAACGCACGTGTACAGTGTGGCTTGGCCCCAAGAAGGCGGCCCGCTCGTGGTGCTCGATGCCTGCCTGCCCCGCTTCAATCAAGAGAAGCCCTACACTTACCACGAGGACCACATGACTGAAATCATCCGCGTGAGCGGCATCGGCCAGGCTGACCGCCGCCGCACCCTGCGCCCCGGCCGCGCCGGTCGGCCTGGCCGCCGCATCCGCCGCAACGAAACCCCGCTGGGTATTCACGGCTTCGAAACCAACGAGGAAATGACCCTGAAGCTTATGCGCCAAGGGGCTGAAGTAGAACGCAACACGGCTGCCCGCGTGATGGGCATCGGTAGCGTTTCTGTTGGCGACCATCAGGCCGCCGTGGACGACTACACCGAAGCCCTGGCGGCCCTGCACGGTGGCCCGGCCGCCGTGGGTGCCTTCCTCAGCAAGCTTAAGTCGAAGCTGAGGAAAATCCGGAGCGCAGTAAACCCGCTGGCCAAGCTGCATGACAAATTCAGCCCGCTCGCGCTGCTGAAGAAGAAAGTAGTCAGCAAGGCCCCGAATTGGGTGCGTAGCGTGATGCCCCAGGTGAACGGGGTGCCGTCGCTGTATGCCTACCGGGCCGACCGGGAAGAGCGC
Source organism: Hymenobacter aranciens (assembly GCF_030580865.1). Lineage (GTDB taxonomy): Bacteria > Bacteroidota > Bacteroidia > Cytophagales > Hymenobacteraceae > Hymenobacter > Hymenobacter aranciens. Next base: position 174,406 of record NZ_JAUQSY010000002.1, read on the forward strand.
CGCATCGGCTTCCTGAAAAAGGTTTTCAAGAAGGTAAAAGCCGTTGCCAAAAAGGCCGGCGGCGCTATCAAAAAAGCCGCTAAAGCCACTGGTAAGGTGGTCGTAAAAGCGGCCAAAGCCACCGGCAAAGCAGTAGTGAAAGCGGGCAAATTTGCGCTGAAGGTAGCCACGCTGCCCATGCGCCTGCTGGCCAAGGGCGTGCTGGAAGTCTTCCTGCCGAAAATGGCGCCGATGTTCCTCTACCTGTTCGTGACGAACCAGAGCACCATCGCTAGCCTGCCAGCCGCCGCCGCCCGCAAGCGCAAGAAAGCGCTGAGCTTCGCCCGGTTCATCACCAACACCATCGGCATGAAGGAAGCCCACTTCCTGAAAATCGTGCGGACGGGTATTCAGCGGAAGATGGGCGGCACGCCGGAGCAGATTCTGGCGAAGAGCGTGAAGGGCCCCATTTCGGGTATCGGTGTGGCCCCGCTGCTGGCGCTGGTGCCGATGGCGCTCGACCTCATCAAGAAACTGGCCTCGGTGTTCGGCAAGAAAGCCAGCGCCGACGAGACGCCCAGCGCCAGCGACATGCCCGACCCCGAAGCGGATTTCGAAGCCGCCCCGGCCAAAGTGGTCCGCAAGGTGCAGGCCCACGCCGCCACCAAGCCGGCCAGCCAGCGCGGCGAAGAGCCCGACACCTACACCAACGAAATGGCCCAGGAGGCGGAGGAGGCCGCCACGCAGTACGCCGTGGACAACGAGCCTGCCGATACGCCGGTGGATGCCCCCCTGCCCGAACCGGACTACTCGGAGGCCGAAGCGCCCACCGACTACGCCGACGAATCGACGGACTACGCCCCCGGTGATGACTACGGCGCCGGCGACGAGTACGCCTCGGCCGAAGAAGGCGAGCCCCTCGAAGAAGAGATTTCGGGCATCGGTAACTACTTGTAACACTTCATTTTTTCATTCACCTTCATACCCCTAATGTTATGGCACGCAGTGCAATTGCTGGTGTTAAATCCAGCTCGCGGAAACTCGATTCCCAAATCAACAAAGAGTTGAAAAAAATCGAGAAAAAGAAAGAGCTCGAGAAAGCGAAGTCGGAGCGCGACGCGAAAAAGAAAAAGCTGGACAGCCTGCGCAAAAAACGCTAGTAAAGCGGCGCAAAGAGCTAGAAAGCAATCATCAACCGTCTAACATTCACAACCGTGAAACAAATCAATTTCAAAGGACTGGGCACCAAAGTAGCGGGCCTGGCTGCCGGCACGGTAGCCGCCGGCTTCGTGCAAAAGGGCATCAGTAAGCTGGGCCTTTCCGGCATGCTGTCGAACGTGGCGATTATCGCCGTGGGCGCACTCGGACCGGACCTGCTCGGCAAGCGAAACCCCCTCATTGGCTTCGCTGGCGACGCTGTAATGGTGAAAGGCATCAACGGCATCATAACCGAGCAGTTCCCCTCTCTCATCAGCGGCACCGAGGATGTGGCCGGCGCCTATGGCGACTACGAAGTGGGCGACGCCGCCGACGACGAAGTGGGCGATGTGGACGAGCAGGGTTTCGTGAGCGGCGCCGAATACGATGTGGCAGGGGTGGTGGGTGGGGGTAACTCGCTCTAGTAATACACCGGTAGCGGTGGCCCCGCCCCCGGTTTTATCAGCAACAATCTAACTTTTCAACACCGTGCAAAACATTAGCACTCGTGACCGCGCCCTGTACGACAAGGTGCTGAAGATGGCACCGCAAGGCACCATTCCTACCCTCGCCACCCTGCGCGAAGAAGCTGTATTGGTCAACAATAACGGCGTTTATACCTTCGAATTCAACGAGCAGCGCGCTGGCGTCCGCAAAACTGAAACGCTGCTGAGCATCAAAGACGCCTTTGTTGCCAACCGTATTGGCCTGAAGCTGCTGGTGGAGCGCAAAACCAAGCCGGGCAGCGGCGTACTGCTGGCTTTCCCCTGCCAGCATGCGCTAGTGCAGGCCGGTGCCGTGAGTGCGCAAGACCTGGAAGCCTTCTTCAATGGCACCCTGAAAGTGCAAATTGACCAACAAGTAATGATGGACCGCTTTTCGACGCGCCGGTTCCGTCATGTGCCGCAAACGCCCGGTATCGTGGTGGCCGAAGCCTTCACCGGCCCGTCGCAGTCCAGCGCCGACGACGGCATGGTGAACGTGGAACCGAACCTGGTTTTGCGCGGCACTAAGAAGAACACCTTCACCCTGTCGGTGCCGACGTTCGACGGCGTTGCGGCGGCTTGGGCCGCCGTAGATGCCGCCTTCGATGTGCGCGTGGTACTGCTGCTGGATGGCTTCATCATCCCCGGCGGCGCGGGCCTCAACTCGTAGCCCACCGGCAGCTACTCCACCGAGAGAAAAAGCCCCGGCCGTTCGCGGTCGGGGCTTTTGCGGTGCCGGCTGACAGCACCGCCGCCCCTGAGCTGCGTCCTCGACGTCATCCAGGGCGCAAGAAGTGACAGCATTTCACCCAGGGCGCCGGCGCTGCAGCGCAAAATTTTGACAGCAATTCAACCAGGCCTGGCGCAGCTGCGCCGGCAAAAATGACAGCATTATGATACAGTCCCGGACCCTCAAGAACAGCCTAACCATCGACCTGAAGGTGAATGGCAGCGTCCGAACCGCAATCGGCAATCAATCCACGCTGGCCGGTCGCCGCATCCTGGCAATCATTACCCGGATGAACGTCACCGGCGCATATGCCCCGGTGGGGAATGCATTGGCGGCAAATGTGGGATTTGCCTACCTGCAACTCGTGAATAGCAAAAACGAGGTGATTCACGATGCCTTCCCGCTGTCGTTGCTCGACCCGTCTATTTCGGTGAGCGGCATCACGTGGATTGATTCGCCTGATATCGACTGGACGAAATCGGCCGTGGTGTATCCGTCGGCCGCAATGGCTAACGACGACAACGGTAAGTCGATTCTGCTTACCATTATTTACGAGTAGGCCGATGTTTCGCAACCTAGGCGACTGTCTGGAAACGCTGGAGGATGCCGGCGCCCGGTTCTACACCATTACGGGCGCCGGTACCAACCTGTCGTTTGCGCCCGACGACGAAAACGGCGCCACCGTAGAAGCGGCCCTGCTACGCTTTGAGAAGGATTTCCAGAAGCTGGGGCCGGGCCGCTACACCGTCACCCACAAGAAGAACAGCGCCGCCAACCGCAACCCCGCTAGCTTCAGCTTTTTCAGGGCCGCCGAAGGAGCCGTGAGCGGCATCGGGGCTGACCCCGCCGGCTCGCAGATTGCTGCTTTACAAATGGAGATGCAGCAAATGAGGAATGAGATTGCGCTTAACGACATTAAGCGCGGCTATGAAGAGCAGATAAAGGCCCTGAAGCAGAAAGCCGACCAGCCGGACGGCACCGACAAACTGATTAACGCCGTGGGGCAAATCAACCAATTGTTCCAAAATTCCAAAACCCTGCCCGCGCCGGCCGTAGCCGGCACGAGCAGCGCCCCGGCCGTAGCCGGGGCCAGCGACGAGCAAAGCGCCATTGTGCAGGAAACCGTGGAGGCTATTCACGCGGCGCTGGGCGGCACCGAAGCCGAAACCTTCACCTTCCTGAAGCAAATCGGCGAAAAGGCCCGGACCCAACCGGCCGTTATCAATCAACTTAAAATGATGCTGTAACCTATGGCAACGGCTTATAAACTTGGTACCAATACCCGCTTTCGTGGTGCAGCAGTCTATCCCAAGGGCAGCGGTGTTCGGGTGCGCCGTCTCACGGCCGCCGGCCAGCCCGACATGCGCGAAGCCGGCGTACTGCGTTCGGCCTCGCGCCCGGCCGCGCTGGGCACCGGCACCGGCCGCCAGCTCGTGCCCGCCACCGGCACCGGCCCGGGCTGGCTGGAAGTAACGGACAGCAAGGGCAAGGCCGGCTGGGTGCGGTATGACCTACTGGGGCCGAAGCCAGTTGATGCCTTCAAATCGAATGAGGGGGAGGCGTTGGTGAAGGCTTACGTGCAGAATGAAATCACGCTAGGCAAGGTACTGGCTCGTAATCGGGTGATGCTCGATTTGATGGGTAAGCGCATCAGTGGGCCGAATACTGACAGTATTCTGAACGAGCAGAAACGCCTTGAGCTTCGGATGAAAGACCGGCAGCGCCGCCTAATGGCCTCAAAGGATGTCATCAAGGTGACAAGCTTTATTGACCCGCTTCACTTGGTATTCAAGCCCGCAGCTATTCGGCGTTGGTATGGTGTAGGTGTGCAGGGTGTCGGTGCTATTCCGTTTGCCGCCTGGGCGATTGGGGTAGGAGTGGTAGCCGGTATTGCATTAGTGTCTAGCATTACGTGGTCAATGGCTGCTAAACACTATACCACCGATGCGAAAGCTTCTATTGAGGATTTTGGGAAAGCCGAAACAGTACAAGCTTGGCTTAACGGCTTGCCTCCTGAGCAACGCAAAGCAGCAGAAGCAGAACTTGTGGAAGTTGGGCAGAATCTCATGGACAAAGGCGCGGCCGCTGCCGTGACCGAAAACGACAAGAAAGAAACCGGCGTGGTAGGGCAATTTGCTGACCTCATAAAGTGGGGTGGTGTCGTCTTTCTCGCTGCTAAAGTGTTACTGTAATGACGTGGGCTGAGAAAATCGCATGGTTCGGCAAGTGGTACCCGTTAGCCCTTGCCACTGAAAAGAAGTACGGCGTTCCCGCGCTGGTGACATTGGCCCAACACGTTTTCGAAGGTGGCTGGAACAATAAAAACAAAGGCTTTAACCTGTTCGGGGTAAAGCCCTGGGCCGGGTGGAAAGGAGCAACGCAGCTGCAGCGCACGTGGGAAGTACATAGCACTACCACGGTGAAATACCCAAAAGTCTATTCGGTAACGAAGCGGGCTGATGGGAAATACCGCTACGATTGTGAAGCCTACTTCTGCAAGTACGACAGCCCGCAGCAGGCGTACGACGAACACGCCCGTTTCTTGGTGGTGAACCCGCGCTATAAGCCGGCCTTCGCCGTGAAGCACGACGCCGAAGCCTTCGCCCGGGCCATTGCCAAAGCTGGCTACGCCACAGACCCCGAATACGCCGGTAAGCTGGTGAGCATGATTCGGGAGTTCAGCCGGCCCGACTTTGCAAAAAAGCCCGTGCCGCAGCCGGCGGCGGCCTTGGGCTCCTCCTCCTCGCCGGCCTCTGGTGGTACAGTCGCCGGCCAGAATCCAACGCCCCAGCCTAAATAGCAGGCGCTCTACCTCTATTTATCAGCGTGTATTTATCAGCGTGACCAATGAGTGTGATTGAATATATCCTGACGGGGTTGGGCAGCGTGGTGGGCCTGCTGATAGTAATTGTCGGCTGGTTCACTACGCGAACCATGCAGCAGCTCGATACCACAGTGAGCAACCTCACTACGGAAGTATCGGCGCTGAAGGAAGACCGCAAGGCCCAAGAGCAGTTGAACGACTTGCTGAGTTCTCAACTCAATGAGGTGAAGGAAGAAAATAAGTCATTCCGGCGCATCCTCAATGCACTGGACAAAATCATTTACAAAGCCTTGGGCATTGACATAAATTCGCTATGAGCTTCAAACTACGCAACATCGGCGGGCACCCCGTCAGCACCCTGTGGGGTATTCTGTTCATGTCGGCCCTGCTGGCTTTCGTGTACTTGGGCAAATGCAACCTGCATGACATTGAGCCCCTAACCGTGCTCGTGATACCCTTCCTGCTCTACGGCCCGGGGGGCAACTCGCCCGGCGCCACGCCGGCATATGACAGCAGTGCCGACACTGAGCAGCGCGGCATCGGTGAGCCAGGCGCCGACGGCTGACAGCAAAAAAGCCGGCCGTTCGCGCTGCAGTTTTCCTCGAGGAGAAAAGCGTGACAGCAAAACGCCGGCCGCGCGGCCGGCCAGGCGCCCAATAGTGACAGCAAATCAACCTGGCCACGTGCAGCTGCACGGCCGAAAATGACAGCAGCCATGCAACCAGAATTTGAAGCCCGGCCGGAAGTGGTAGAATTGCCCGCCGGCTACTCGGGCGAAATAGTCACCAACTGTCATGCTATCCGCATTCGCAACCGGAGCACGACGGCCCCACTGACGCTCAACGTAAGCGGTATGGCCTTTAAGGTGGCGGCCGGCAAGAGTTGGGGGATGGATACGGGCGATGTGCGGACCATCATCCAGAAGTCGTTCGAGATTTCTACCGGCAGCGCTACGGCGTTGGTTGAGCGTGTTTTTCTTTCCAAAATTTAAAGCAAGGGTATGCTCATTTCGGACAATGCGGTAGAGGGCAGCGGACCGCTGTATGAATTGGCCAAGATTCTGGCTTCATATGCACTTGGCGATACTACGCCTGTGGTGCTGATGCTGGCCAATGGCAACGAGGTCGGAAATGTTGGTGCACCAGCAGAAGTCTACATTGTCAAAGCTATATGCGCCAGTGGCATGCCAGGTGTCACTAGCCTAGTATTGCCATTCGGGCCCGGATTTGCATCTATTCAGCCCGCCACACTTGAGGCTTCTGGCGGCGTTATGATTTTCACCCATTATCAGGCTACAGAAGATACGATGTTGATTGGTTATAAAGTACAGCTTAAAACCGATGTTTAGTGAGTACAAACGATGGTTTGATGCGTTGCCTTATGCGAAGCAACTAGCCCTACAGCGTCAAGCCGGATTCAGCGAAGCCGACCCCGATTATCAGAAGCTAGTGGCGGCCGCCGCTGAGCAGGCCGGCTTGGCCCGCACAGCAGCGGCCGTCGAAGTTTTGTACGCCCGGCAGCACGGCGCTATCGGCTGCCCCTCGTGCGGTGGCAAGTGTGCCGACGCCCCGGTGGGGGAGCCGGCCGACTGCGTAGCCGTCGAATTTCCGCTGAAGGAAATCAGCCTCGACCCCGCCCGCTTCCAAAACCGCACCGACGCCTTTTCGGAGTTGAGCGCCGAAGCCGTGGCCCGCCACTACGACCCCAACAAGTTCGACCCGGTGGTACTCTGGCGCGACCCGGCCCAGGATGGCCGCGCCTACATGCTCAGCGGGCACAGCCGGTATGAGGGCATGGCCCGGCGCAAGGCCCGCACCATCCCGGCCCGCTTCTTCGCCGGCACCGAAGCCGAAGCAATCCAGTTTGCCCGCGTCGATGCCAACCGCGCCGCGACGGCTGAAAACTTGGTGGAGGACCTGGCCGCCTACCGCCTGATGCGCGACGGCGACGAAGCCCGCAACCTGAAGCCCGCCAAGAAAACGCAGCTCAGCCAGGCGTTCAAAGGGAAGCAGTCGAAGTTGGAAGCGTGGAGCCATTTGGCCCCGGGCGGCTTGTTCGTGGCGACGCTTGGCCAAGACAACCGCACCGAATTCCCCTACCTCGAAAAATTCGCCCTGTGGGTGGGCCAGCTGCGCGGCCGCCATGTCGCCGACTTCACCAACACCCACGAAACGGACTGTTTCAACTTCTTCTACTCGGACGCCAAAAATCACCGCATCACCCGCGAGGATTTTGAAACCGAAATTGAAAAGCGGCTGGCCTGGGGCAAGGCCCGGCTATTCCCCGAGTGCGACCGGGGCGGCTGCGTCAATCTTCAGGACTTGGCCAAACGCGGCGCGCAGGCCGAAACCTACCGGCACCTCGAAGCCCTCGCCAAGTTCCGCGCTACCATCACCGACCGCCTGCGCACCACCGACCGCGGCCTGCGCGTGTACACCGATACAGAACGCGAAAAGCTGAAGGAGCAAGGCCAGCTGATAGATTTGGAAATGCAGCGCCTGCGCCGTGACTTGGGCCAGGCAGAAGCCGCGCCCGGCCTGTTCGGCCCCGGCGACGTGCGCCGCGACGGTCCGCGCTACTTCCCCGGCCTGACGGTGGAGGCCGGCGACTTCCGCGACCTGGAAGAAATGCTGTACCTCATCCGTCAGCATTTGGAGGCCGTTGGCTACAACGACCAAGACCAGTTTACGGCCTTCCGCGTGTATGCCGACGAAAAGAAGGTGACCCGGCTACTGCTCGACTTGGAGGCCGTAGAGCCGCAAATCGTCGTCAGGGCCCCGCTGCCGGTGTTTGTGGTCGTTATTCCGAAGAAGTTTTTCGGCCTCGTGGATTCGCTGCTGCGGCAACGCCGGATAGATTATCAGTACCAGTTGCCGAAGTAGCGGCCTTAGTTTGCTGTCAAAAAATACGTGCACGCAGCTGGTCAGGCTCACAGAATGCTGTCACACTTTTTACACGTGGAAAAGCTCGAGTCGAAAACTCGGGCTTTGCTGCTGTCACTACTTTCGCCCTGGGGAAAGCCACCGGCGCCGGCGCCCGGGTGTGCTGCTGTCAAAAGTCCGGCATTGCGTCTATCGCACCGCCGTCGTGCAGTGCCCCAAGTTTGCGCAGATAGGTTGCCGTGATGCCAGCGTGAGTGTGTCGGCAGTGCCGCCGCACCAGTTCAATATCCTTTGTGGCTAGGTAAAGATTAATTGCACCGGTGTGTTTGTAGCCGTACATCGTGTAGTTCCCGTTATCAAGGCCGACAGCCGCGAGGATGGCCCGATGCCGCTTCGCAAACCAGTTTTTGCCTACTGCTACCGGGCCGGGCTTACGGCCCTTCGTGAACACGTAAAAGTCGGCAGGGTAGGAGCGTAGCCCATATTGTTGTATCAGGGCTTCCAATTGGCGGGGAATGGCTACGTGTTCGGCTTGGTCGTTTTTGGCCCGCGAGCCCGGCACCCGCACTGTACCAGGTAGCAGGTCGCGGACCTGCAGCAATCGCAGTTCGCTGCCAATCCGGATGAAGCAGTAATACACGAAGGAAATGAACAATTGCAACTGTTCATCATCACGCCGGGCTATTTCCTCCCGGATGGCTTGCCGCTGCTGTTCGGTGTAAGGTTGGTGCATATCACTAGCTACCACCTTGCGCCGGTCCACGCCCCGCACCGGGTTACGGTTCACTGCCTCCAACTTTAGCAGGTAGTTGAACACGGCTGATAGGGTGTCACGATAACCGTTGTAGGTTTTGGGCTCCATCCCACGCGCTGCCAAGTTATCCAAGAAAGCCAGCACATTCACCGGCCGGGCGTGCTCCAGTGCCGCATTGGCCAGCGGGGGGAACGACGTCAGCTCACGTAGCAGTCGCGGGTAATTTTCATGCTTGCGGCCGCTCGCCAGCTTGCGCTCAGTCACGAGCTTCACTGCATCGAGCACCGTAGGGTTTTTGGGCAATCCAATGTTTACGGCCGGTGTGGTGCCAGCCGTGAAACCATCTAATAGCAATTGGGTAATTTCGCGTAGCTTCGCATTAGAGTGCCGCCGCCTTTCCGTCAGGCTGCGATACTTGTTCATGCCGGTGTACTGCTTCCGTACGTACTTCTGTTTGTCAGTATCCCAAATCTGAAAATCAATGTACCACCGCTTAGTCATGTCTCCTTCGGCGTCGAATAGCCGGGGTTTACGGTCGGGGGGTAGCATTTTTTTCGTCTGTGTAAATTCTGTGATAAAAAACTTTTGACAACAAAAAAACCGCCCTGGCAATACTGCCAACGCGGTTTCTGAATGTAGCGGGGACGAGAGTTGAACTCGTGACCTCAGGGTTATGAATCCTGTGCTCTAACCAACTGAGCTACCCCGCCGGGTTTTGTGGGTGCAAAGGTACGGTGAAAAACCGCCTATGCAAGCCGTGAGGCCAAAAAACTTGTTTTTCCTGCCCGATTTCCGCGCCTTAAATTCGCGGCAAAATGGCTTTCTTTTTCTTAGCTGGATGACTTTGCCTGATACTCACAATAAAACCCGCTTCGTGGCGGAATACCCCATCAACGCGTCGCCGAAAATTCTTTTTCCCTACCTCTCCACGGCCTCGGGCCTGGCCCGCTGGTTTTGCGACGACGTGCGCTACGTGGAAGGACAACGCTTCAACTTTATCTGGGACCGCGAAAACCACTACGCCGAAATCGCCACCCAGCGCCTCAATAAGGCCGTGCGCTTCGTCTTCCTCGACGACCGCCGTCAGCCCATCGCCGACGCCAACTCCCTGGAGTTTTCGCTCGACTACTCCGAAGTGACCGACGAAGTGTACCTGCGGGTGGTCGATTATTCGCCCACCGTGGAAGCCGAAGAGCAGCAGGAAATGTGGGAAAGCCTGGTTTATAAGCTTCGGGAGCAGGTGGGCGGCTAGTTAGCCCTTCAAATACAATTAACGCGCGAACTTTGCGTTTGTGCCCCGGGCCGCTGGCTCCGGCGCGAACGTTGGAGTTCGCGCGCTTGTCTGTTAGCCGGCCGGGCCGCTGCCTGAGTCTTGTGAAGAACGTATGCTGAAAAAGCTCGATAAACTCATTCTGAAGGCCTTCGCCGGGCCGTTTCTGCTCACCTTCGCCGTGGTGCAGTTCATTCTGCTCACCCACACGCTGCTGAAATACCTCGACGATATCATCGGCAAGGACCTGGGCGCGGCGGTGTTGCTGAAACTGCTGTTTTATTTCAGCGTGCTCATCGTGCCGGTGTCGCTGCCGCTGGCCGTGCTGCTGTCGTCGCTCATGACCTACGGTAACCTCGGCGAGCACCACGAGCTGACGGCCATCAAGGCCTCGGGCATTGCCCTCACGCGCATTCTGCGGCCGGTATTTCTCGTGAGCATTGGCTTGGCCGGGGCCGCTTTCTGGTTTAATGAAAACGTAGTGCCCTGGGCTAACCTCAACGCCTACAGCCTGCTCTGGGACGTGCGCCAGCAAAAGCTGGCCCTCGACATCCGCGAAGGCGTGTTTTACAGCGGCATTCCGGGTTATACTATTAAGGTAGATAAGAAAACCGGCGAAAACGGCGACCGGCTGCACGGGGTGATGATATACGACCACACCCAGAAATCCGGCAACGCCACCGTGATGCTGGCCGACTCGGGCCGCATGTTCAGCCGCTTCAACGGCGCCTACCTGTGCTTCGAGCTTTTCAACGGCCACAGCTACGTCGAGCAGCCCGACGTGCAGAATCGCGCCGGTGCCAGCTTCATTCGCCAGGGCTTCACGCATAATACCATCACGTTTTCGATGGCTTCCTTCGGCCTGGGTATGACCCCCAAGGAATTATTCAAGGAAAACCGCATGATGCTCAACATCAATCAGCTGAAATACGCCGACGACTCCATGCGCCGGAAGCTGCATGTGGAGCGTCTGCAACTGCCCCGCCAGCTCGACGGCTACTACACTTACTTCCGCTTCGATACCCTCGGCCGGGCTGCCAACCGTAAGGTGGAGCACCTGCAGGTACCCGCCTCCCGTCTGCCCGCGCCTACCGTAACCATTATCCAGGCGGGCCAGAACCGGGCCCGTAACGCCCGTGCCCAGGTCGTTTCCGCCGCTGAGCGCCAGGATGATTCAATGCGCAACTCCGCCATGTTCCGCATCGAGATTTACCGCAAATACGCGCAGTCGGTGGCCGTGTTGATGATGTTCCTCATTGGCGCGCCGCTCGGAGCCATTATTAAGAAGGGCGGTCTGGGCGTGCCCATTCTGGTGGCTATTCTGTTCTTTATTATCTACTATGTGCTCAGTATCATGGGCGAGAAGTACGGCAAGGAGTTCGTGCTGCCGGTAGGGCTGGGCATGTGGCTGTCGAACCTGGTTTTGTTGCCGGTAGGGCTGTTTTTCCTCTACCAAGCTTACAATGACTCTGGTTTGCTGGAAATAGATTTCTGGCGGCGGCTGCCGCAGCGGCTGGGCATTCCGGCACTGCGCAAAATCACCGAGCCGGAAGTGGAGCCGGCGTAATTTCCTTGTCTTGTCATCCTGAGCGTAGGGAAAAATGACGGGACAAGGAAATCCAACAGCCTCTTTCATTCCCCAAAAAAACACCGTACCTTTGCGGCACCCCGAACTATGGGGTAAAACGTTTTTTATTTTTTCATCTTTAAATCCAAGACGGGAGTAGCCTCCTATCAACCGATGATTCTTACCACCGAAGCTAAACAGGCTCTTTTCGAAAAAAACAGCCTGCAACACGTGAAAACCGACACTGGGTCGGCCGAATCGCAAATCGCTCTGTTCACGCACCGCATCAACCACCTGACGGAGCACCTGAAAGTGAACAAGAAAGACCACAGCACCCGCCTGGGCCTGCTGAAGCTGGTTGGTAAGCGCCGTAGCATGCTGAATTATCTGCAGAATACGGAAATCAACCGTTACCGCGCGATTATCAAGGAGCTGGGCATCCGTAAGTAAGCCCAAATTAAGAGAGTAGGGGACCTTCAGCCGAAGGTTCCCTACTCTTTTTTATGCTATTTCCGAAACGGGGGAACGTTAGACATGAGACGGGGGAAACCGGCACGGTGCCGGGCTGCCCTGCTCGCCAAGCTGCCGGTTCCCACGTTTTTTCGCTGCCACGTCTCATGTCTGAACTCCCTATGTCCCAACCCACCGTCATTACCAAATCCGTGACGCTGCCCGACGGCCGCGCCATCACCATCGAAACCGGCAAGCTGGCCAAATTCGCCGACGGCGCCGTCGTGGTGCGCCTCGGCGACACCATGCTGCTCGCTACCGTCGTTTCGGCTCCCAGCCAGCGCGAAGGCATCGACTTCCTGCCGCTGTCGGTTGATTACCAGGAGAAATTCGGCTCGGCCGGCAAGATTCCCGGCTCGTTCCAGCGCCGCGAAGGCCGCCTGAGCGATTACGAAATCCTGATTTGCCGCCTCGTCGACCGTATCCTGCGCCCGATGTTCCCCAAGGACTATCACTACGAGGTGCAGGTGATGATTTCGCTGATTTCGGCCGATAAAGAGGTGCAGCCCGACGCCCTGGCCGCCCTGGCCGCCTCGGCCGCTATTGCCATCACCGACATTCCCTTCGCCGGCCCGATTTCGGAAGTGCGCGTGGCTCGCATCGACGGCAAGCTGCAAATCAACCCCAAAACCTCCGACCTGGCCCGCGCCGACATCGACCTGATGGTGGGTGCCACCGGCGACTCGGTAGCCATGGTGGAAGGCGAAATGAAGGAAGTGAGCGAGGAAGAAATGGTGGAAGCCATCAACTTCGGTCACGAAGCTATTAAAGCCCAGGTGGCTATGCAGCTGGAGCTGGCTGCTGCCGTCGGCCGCACGCCCGACGCCCAGCCCCGCGAGTATCCCAAGTACGAGGAAAACGACGCGCTGAAAAAGCTCATCCACGAAGGCATTTATAAAGGTGCTTACGACGTGGCCCGCGGTGGCAACACCAGCAAAGCCGGCCGCAAGGAAGGCTTCTCGGGCGTTAAAAAAGCGTTCCTCGATAAGCTGATTGCCGAGCAGCCGGAGCTGGACATGAAGATGTTCAGCCGCTACTACGGCTCGGCCGAGAAGAAAGCCATCCGCGACATGATGGTGAAGGAGCGCGTGCGCCTCGACGGCCGCCAGCTCACCGAAATCCGTCCTATCTGGTCGGAAATCAACTACCTGCCGGGCGCGCACGGCTCGTCCATCTTCACCCGCGGCGAGACGCAAAGCCTCACCACCGTGACGCTGGGCACCAAGCTCGACGAGCAAATCATCGACCAGCCCCTCACCAAGGGCTACTCGAAATTCATGCTGCACTACAATTTCCCCGGTTTCTCGACCGGCGAGGTGAAGCCTAACCGGGGTGCCGGTCGCCGCGAAATCGGTCACGGCAACTTGGCCCTGCGCTCGCTGAAGCAAGTGCTGCCCTCCGACGAGGAAAACCCCTACACCATCCGCATCGTGTCGGACATCCTGGAGTCGAACGGCTCTAGCTCGATGGCCACCGTATGCGCCGGCTCGCTGGCGCTGATGGATGCGGGCGTGAAAGTGCGCTCGGCCGTGGCGGGCATCGCCATGGGCCTCGTGCAGGATAAGGAAACCGGTGAATACGCCGTGCTTTCGGACATTCTGGGCGACGAGGACCACCTCGGCGACATGGACTTCAAGGTCACCGGCACCGAGAAAGGGATTTGCGCCTGCCAGATGGATATCAAAATCCAGGGCCTGAGCAACGAGATTCTGACTGCCGCGCTACACCAGGCCCGCGAAGGCCGCCTGCACATCCTGCGCGAGATGGCCAAGACCATCAACGCCCCCGCGCCGGAGCTGAAGCCCCACACCCCGCGCTCGCACAAAATGCTCATCGATAAAGAGTTTATCGGTGCCGTTATCGGGCCGGGCGGCAAGGTTATCCAGCAGATTCAGAAGGATACCAACGCCACGGTTATCATCGAGGAGAAGGACGAGAAGGGCCACGTGAGCATCTACGCCTCCAACCAGGAAGACATGCAGGGTGCCATCGACCGCATCCGGGCCATCGCGGCGCAGCCGGAAGTGGGCGAAACCTACAAAGGCAAGGTGCGCAGCATCCAGCCCTACGGTGCCTTCGTGGAAATCATGCCCGGCAAGGACGGCCTGCTGCACATCTCGGAGGTGACGCACGAGCGCATTGCCACGCTGGAGGGCCTGCTGGAAGTGGGTCAGGACATCGACGTGAAGCTGGTGGACATCGACAAGAAGACGGGCAAGTACCGCTTGTCGCGCAAAGTGCTGCTGCCGAAGCCCGAAGCTGCTAACTAAGAACGTTGTGGTAGGACGAATTCCGCGCAGCGGTTCGTCCTACCACTCTGACGTTGCACAATGAATCTGGACGATAAAGTGGTAGTACGAACCCTTCGGGGATTCGTACTACCACATCGGCCATTCGACCCCCAACTTCCGCCGCGAACTTTCGTTACTCGGGAACGGTTGTTCCCCGTTGACTTTCGGGCTAGCTCGGGGACGAATTTTCTCCCACTGCCTTCCCCTTAAAAATATCGTTCTTATACCGCTACAATGAGACAGCTAAAAATCAGCAAGCAGATTACCAACCGCGAAAGCCAGTCGCTGGATAAGTATCTCCAGGAGATTGGTAAGGTGGACCTGCTGACGCCCGACGAAGAGGTAACCCTCGCGCAGCGCATCCGCGACGGGGACCAGCAGGCGCTGGAAAAGCTGACCAAGGCCAACCTGCGCTTCGTCGTATCGGTGGCCAAACAATACCAAAACCAGGGTCTTAGCCTCGGTGACCTCATCAACGAGGGCAACCTTGGCCTTATCAAGGCCGCTAAGCGTTTTGATGAAACCCGCGGCTTTAAGTTCATCTCCTACGCCGTGTGGTGGATTCGCCAGAGCATCCTGCAAGCCCTGGCCGAGCAGAGCCGCATCGTGCGTCTGCCCCTGAATCGGGTGGGCTCGCTGAATAAAATCAGCAAATCCTTCTCGGAGCTGGAGCAGAAATTTGAGCGCGAGCCCTCGCCCGAGGAAATCGCCGAAGTGCTGGAGCTGACCACCTCGGAAGTGGTGGACACGCTGAAAATCTCGGGCCGCCACGTTTCCGTGGACGCGCCGTTCGTGCAGGGCGAGGAAAACCGCCTGCTCGACGTGCTCGAAAACGAGGACGAGGAATCGCCGGACATGGGCCTGATGAACGACTCGCTGCGTAAGGAAGTGCAGCGCGCGCTCTCGACCCTTACCAAGCGTGAGGCGGACGTGATTACGCTCTACTTCGGGCTGAACGGCGAAGCTGCCCTGACACTCGAGGAAATCGGCGAGAAGTTCAACCTGACCCGCGAGCGGGTGCGCCAGATTAAGGAAAAGGCGATTCGTCGCCTGCGCCACACCTCGCGCTCCAAGGCTCTGAAGCCGTATTTGGGGTAATTCTGGTTAGTTTTGTGAAGTTGAAAAACCCCGGCCAGTAGGTTGGGGTTTTTTGTACAAGTAGAGCCAAACAGAACGTGTCATGCTGAACGCAGTGAAGCATCTTCTCACGTTTTAACGAGGCAGTAACTCAATTCTTCTGGCGTGAGAGGATGCTTCACTGCGTTCAGCATGACAGGTATCATCTGATAACATTCAAGACGGCAAGCTAAAGCTTACCGCACATACAATGTCCGAACACATTAAATGCCTCATCATCGGCTCGGGCCCGGCTGGCTACACCGCCGCCATCTACGCCGCCCGCGCCAACATGAAACCCGTGATGTACATGGGCCTGCAGCCCGGTGGCCAGCTCACCATCACTAACGACGTAGAGAATTTTCCTGGTTATCCTGACGGAGTTATGGGTCCGCAGATGATGGAGGACTTGAAGAAGCAGGCCGAGCGGTTTGGCACCGACATTCGCTACGGCATTGCCACGGCGGTGGACTTTTCGGGCCACCCGCACAAGGTGACCATCGACGAAAAGACGGAGCTGACGGCCGACGCCGTCATCATCGCTACTGGTGCTTCGGCCAAGTGGCTGGGCATTCCCTCGGAGGCTAAGCTGAATGGCTCGGGCGTATCGGCCTGCGCGGTGTGCGACGGGTTTTTCTACCGGGGGCAGGAGGTGGCCATCGTGGGCGCCGGCGACACGGCGGCGGAGGAAGCCACGTATTTGGCTAACCTCGCCAGCAAGGTGACGATGATTGTGCGCAAGCCGGAGATGAAGGCCTCGAAAATCATGCAGCAGCGCGTGCTCGACAACCCGAAAATCGAGGTGCTGTTCAATACCGTGACGGATGAAATTTTGGGTGAGCACGCCGTGGAAGGCGTGCGGGTGAAAAACGTGTTGAGCCACGAAACCCGCGAGATTCCGCTGACGGGTTTCTTTGTGGCCATCGGGCACGAGCCGAACTCCAAAATCTTCCAGCCCTACCTGCACCACGACGAGCAGGGCTACCTCAAAACCCTGCCCGGCACCAGCAAAACGAACGTCGATGGCGTGTTTGCCTGCGGCGACGTGCAGGATTTTACTTACCGCCAGGCCGTGACGGCCGCCGGCACCGGCTGCATGGCTGCGCTGGATGCGGAAAGGTACCTAGCCTCGCTTGGCGTGCATTAGAATAGGTGTCAGGTTTTTGGTGTTGGGTATTAGGTCATCTGACATTGAACCCAATACCTAATACCAAAAACCTAACACCCAAACAGGTTTTTTCACTTCGTCAGCTTGCCTGACGATTTGCTTTTCTGCTTTTGCAACTACTGAAAATAACCACCCTGCGCCCGGTGCTGCTCCTGACTGCCCTGCTGCTGTTGCTGCTGGGCGTGGTGCAGCCGGCGCTGGCGCAGCGGCGCAAGCCGCCGCGCCCTAAGGCCCGCGCCGGTAATACCAACGGCAAGGGCGACTTCTTCCGCATCAAAACGCCCACCATGCGGTACGTGCGGCCGGATACCACCACTATTATCGAGACGGAAGAGCTGCCCGAGGAAGACTCGGACGCCATGAAGTCTATTTACTTCAACCCGGCCAAGGAACTGAGTATCGTGAGCGAAGACACGACGACGCTGGACCTGGGCAACCAGGAAATCGTGGAAATGTCGGAGGAAGTGCTCATCGACTCCAGCTGGATTAAGGTGGCGGGCTACTATTCCATCTGGGACACGCGGGTGGTGAACCCGTACCGCACCGATGGCCGCCGCATTAAGGACACGCTGGAGCTGAAGCTGACCGACCCGCCCCGGGAGCGGTACGCCAAGATGCCGCTGCACACGACGCCCATTACGTCGGGTTTTGCCTTCCGGGGCTACCGCTGGCACTTTGGGGTTGATTTGGACCTCGAAACTGGCGACTCGGTGAAGGCCGTGTTCGACGGGGTGGTGCGGATGAACAAGTGGGACGGTGGCGGCTATGGCAACTATATCCTGGTACGGCACTACAACGGGCTGGAAACCATTTATGGGCACCTGAGCAAGGCGCTGGTGCCGGTGGGTACGTTCGTGAAGGCCGGGCAGCTCATTGGGCGGGGCGGCAGCACGGGGCGCAGCACGGGTTCGCACCTGCACTTTGAGGTGCGCTACGAAGGGAATCCGATTGACCCGACGCTGCTCTATAACTTCCCGGGCTACGAGCTGCGGGGGGACAATTTTACGATTACCTCGGCCCTGTTTAACTATTACAACCGGGCGCTGCGGGCCAAGCGCAGCAGTGGCGGTGGCAGCAGTGGTTCAAGGAGCAGCGGGCAGCCCTCGGGGGCGCGCCGCACCGTCACGCACACCATCCGCAAGGGCGATACGCTGTCGGAAATCGCGGAGAAGTACGGGGTAGGGCTGAGCACTATTAAGCGCCTGAACCCGGGGCTGAAGACCTTGCAGTTGGGGAAGAAAGTGCGAATCAAATAACAGTTATCAGTTGCTCGTTGCCCGTTGTTAGCTAAGTTGTAACAACGGGCAACAGGGCCTGACAACTGACAACGAATAATGAACAACTGATAGATGAAACTCGATATCCTGGCTCTGGGTGCCCACCCCGACGACGTAGAAATGTCCGCTGCCGGCACGCTGCTGGCGGCCGCTGCCGCTGGCAAAACTATTGGCATCGTCGACTTCACGCGGGGCGAGCTGGGTACCCGCGGCACGCCCGAAACCCGGGCGGCGGAAGCGGCGGCGGCCAGTAAAATCCTGGGTTTGAGCGTGCGCGAAAACCTGGGCCTGCCCGATGGCTTCTTTCGCAACGACCGGGAGCACCAGCTGCCGCTCATTGCCGCGCTGCGCCGCTACCAGCCCGACGTGGTGCTCTGCAACGCCATTACCGACCGCCACCCCGACCACGGCCGCGCTGCCCAGCTGGCCGTGGATGCCTGCTTTCTGAGCGGCCTGCGCATGATTGAGACGCTGGACGAAAACGGCCAGCCGCAGGCTGCCTGGCGGCCCCGCGTGGTGTACCACTACATTCAGGACCGGGCCATTGCGCCGGCTTTCGTGGTGGATATCACCGAGTATTGGCCCGGTAAGTGGGCTTCCATTCAGGCGTATAACACTCAGTTTTTCAACCCCGACCTCAATGCGCCGCAGACGTATCTGTCGAGCCAGGAGTTCGGTCGCTTTATGGAGGCGCGGGCGCGGGAATACGGGCACATGATTGGGGCCGAGTTTGGCGAAGGCTACACGGTGGCGCGGCCGGTGGGCGTGAAGCAGGTGACGGACTTACTGTAGCGCGAACTTTGTAGTTCGCGTTCCTGCGCCGTTAAAGCCGTTCTGGGACGCGAACTACAAGGTTCGCGCTACACATAAAAAAGGGCATCCCGGTACTGGGATGCCCTTTTTTATGTGCCGAAGCCTGACTCAACGCCGCGCCGCTGACTTGGCTACGATGGCACTCACGCGGGCCTCGCGCCGGGCCGAGTGCTGCAGGTAGTGCGTCAGCTTGGCGCGCATGCTGGTGTCGGTATCGGGCGACAGTACGGGCTTCTGGAAGCCGTCGAGCAGGAATGAGAAGTCGGTGCCCTTGAGCTGGGTGACGCCGTGGCAGCCCTGGCAGCCGCCGGCGGTGAGCAGCTGGCCTTTCAGCAGGGTGTTGGCGCCGTTGTCGAAGGGTGTGCCAATGCCGCTGCCGTGGAAGTTGGCCAGCGTCGAATCCGATTCGACCACGTAGTTGGCCAGGAAGTAGTTGGAAGTGTTGGTATTGCCGGTAGGGGTGCCCTGCACGCCCGTCAGGCGGTAGTTGAGCCACACCGAGTTTGGGTTTAGGGCCTTCAGCTTGCGGTGGGCGGCGGCGGTGGCATAGTTCGTTACCGGCTCAATGGGGTGCAGGCGCTTGTAGGGCTGCATGTAGGGTGGTATCTCGCTGCCGTTGCTGTTGAGCAGCGACAGGCCCATGTTTTCCTTTTCCACGTCGATGTGCTCCCAGGTGGCAAACACGAAATCGGGGAAATTCACGGTTTTGTGGATGATGTGCATACCCACGAGGGCAAACGTGGCGTTGTCGTAATACACCTGCGTGCCCTTGGTGCGGTAATATATAACCTTGCGGGTGAAGAACTTGGTGGCATCCTCCGCCGGTGTGAGCATGCGCCAGGCCGTCTTGATTTCGATGGTGCCCTGGCCCTGGCCGCCCTGGGCCGGGGCGCCGCCGCAGGGCAGGCACAGTACGCCGGGCACCGCCACGGTGTCGCAGCTGCTGGTAGCGCCCTTGTAGTAAGCCTTGTACTTCTTGATGTGCACGGCCGTGGTATCGGCGGCCGCCTGCAGCTTAGCGGGGGTGTTGTAATTGGTGCCGATGTAGTTATACTCGGCGCGGTTCACCTTGGCCTGGTAGAGCACCATGCGGTTGCCGCCGGGCTGGCCCACCTGCCCATACAGGTCGCAGGAGCCGATTTCGTTGTTCTCGTCGAGGTTGTTGAACAGCGTGAAGCTGGGCTGGGCCGGGCCCGGGTAGGGCAGGGGCATCTTGCCAAAGCTGTAGTGCGGCGCCGCGTCGAAGGGCAGCACGGTGTAGGGCTGGTTGGGCAGCAGCTCGGTGCGGTGGGCGTAGGTTTCCCACACGGCCAGCGTGGCGTCGGGCTTCCTGAAATTCCAGGTAACCGTATCGGTGGGCGTGGCGCGCAGCTTGCTAGTGTTGTACGACGACTGCCAGTTCAGCGCGAAGAACTCGGCCCAGGCAAACTCGGCCAACTGCTGCGGCGTGGCGTCAGCCGGCAAATCCTGCGGCGGCAGGGCCGCGATGGTGATGTTGAACGCCGTGGTATCGACCGCGGCGGGCGCGGGGGCTTGCACGGTGTCGGTTTCGGTCTTGGTAGTGCTACCAGTACCGCAGCTGGCGAGCACACAGGCGCCGCCCAGCAACAAGGGAATCAGCTTTTTCATCTGAAAAAGAAGGGTAAAAGGTGGAAAATAAGGAAGAGTTGGTGGGGCAGGCGGCCGGTTACCGGTCCGACGCCTCAGGCGTCGGACCGGTTGGGCTTTCGCACCGATGTGGTTCCAATGTCAACCGGTCGAACGCCTAGGGCGTCGGACCGGTGGGCGAGCTACTTTGCTTGTTTCGCGTGCTGCTGGCGCAGCAGCATGGCCTGCAGCTGCGGGGCCGTCACCTGCCGGGCCCGGGTCGGAATCGACCACAAAAAGTCCGTTTCCAGGTTGTTCTGAAAGAACTTCGGGTCGCCGGCGCCGATGAAGCCGCCGGGCACGTAGTCGTTGTTGGGCCAGGCGGCCATGCGGTGGCAGCTCATGCAGTTTGAGAAAACGCCGAACCAGGTGGTCGTCGAGTCGCCGCGGCCGTTGGGCACGGTGCCGGTGAGGTTGGTTTCGAGGTAGGGATTGTACACCACCAGGGGCTGGCCGCCCACAGCCATGCCGCCCGAGTAGATGTTGGGCGGGGCCACCATGTAGTAGGCCGCCAGCATGTCATAGTTGTTCCAGGGCTTGCGCAGGCTGCGGGGCCGGTCGTTGCCGAAGTTGGAATCGTGGTGGTTGGGGCTCCACCAGAAGGTTTGCCAGGTCCAGTTGCTGATTTCCTTGCCTGTGACGTGCATACCCATGAGCAGCGCGTAGTTGCCGGCCTTCACCATCACCTTGATGGCTTGGGGGCTGCCCTGGTCGTGGCGGCCCACTTCATCGCCCGACGAGTCAGCGAACGTGCTGTAGTTCTTCGCCTCCTCCGCGGTGATTTTAATGTGGTAAAACTCATCCAGCGACACCACCGGCATGTCCAGCAGCTCGCCGTTGCAGCGCATGCGGGCCGTGGTGCCGACTTTCAGCTTGCCGGTGGGGTCCACTATCACGCCCTGGCGCCAGGTGTGGGGCTCGGGCTGGGTGAGGTTGGTGGTGGCTTGGGTCACGGCCCCGGCCCAGTAGGGAATCACCGTCGGCCGGTCGCCGCTGATGAACTGAAAAACCGGCTTGAGGGCAAACGACTTAGCGTCGGTGCTGTCTTTCGAGGTCTGCAGGCCCAGCTGGGCCAGCGGCGTGCCAGCCTGTACCAGCTGCCGGTATTTCTGCCCCAGCACGGCGCTGTCGTAGAGCTGGTTGTTCCAGATAAAGTGCGCCAGGCTGGGCGAGTAGCGGTTAAAGGCCACCGGCCGCTCGGCCACATCCACCGGGATGCGGGCTTTGTGGCCCTTGGCGTGCGCCATGTGGAAAAACTGCTGCGGCGAGTTGAAGTCGCGTAGCGTCAGGCGCGGCCCGCCCACCTGCTCAAACAACTCGTGGCCCGAGTACCAGTTTTCCCAGATGGGCAGCCCGTTGGGCGCCGTGGTGTTGATGGATTCCCAGATGTCCCAGGCGTGGGCGCGGATGGCGGGCATGTCCTGCCGCTTTATCCACTCGTTTACCCGGGCGGCCGAAGTGGGGAAGCTGCGCACTCGGGGCGCGTGGTAGGCCTGCCCGGCATCGGGCTGGTCGAGGGCGGCCGGGCCGTCGGCAGTGGCGGGGTTGGAGGAGGTGGGCGCGGTGTGCTCGCAAGCAACCAGCAGCCCCAGCGCCAGTACGGCGGGGTAGGGGTATCTCATCGGTTTGCAGAAAAAAAGTGGAACAGCTTAGCCGATGACATAAGACAGGGCCTGCACTGGGCAAGCGCTTTATGTCATTGGATGACCCAAATGTAGAGCTTGTAATTGGATATGCAATAGCCTGAGAAAATTTTTTCCCAAAGCCCGGCAGCTGCCGCCCACGGTCAGGAGTTGTCGACCGGCGAAACCTCCCCCGCTTCTCTTCCTGAAAGCGGGGCGGGGCGCTTTACAGCGGCACCCGCACCTGCACCCGGGTGCCGCGTCCCGGGGCGGCTTCCAGCCGCACGCTGCCGCCCAGCAGGGCCACGCGGTTGCGCAGGCTGGGCAGGCCGATGCCGGCGCTGGGGGCGGCGGGGTCGAAGCCCCGGCCGTTGTCTTCGGCGCGCAGCACGAGCCAGCCAGGCAGGGTTTCGACCTCCAGGGTGGCCTGGGTGGCGTGGGCGTGCTTTATCACGTTCTGGGTCAGCTCCTGGGCCAGGCGGTAGGCGGCCACCTGCAGGTGCTCGGGGACGGGGTATTCCTCGTCGAGATGGACCAGGCACTGCCAGTACAGGCCGGGGGACTTGAGCTTGTGGCAGATATCGTGCAGGGCGGCGGCCAGGCCGAAGTCGGCCACGATGCCGGGCGTGAGCTCGTGCGACAGGGTGCGGGCCTGCCGGATGGCGTCGCTTAGCAGGCCGGTGGCCTGGCGCTGCATGGCGGCCAGCTCGGGCACGGCCTTGAGCGCCGGGGCCAGGCCCAGCTGGTCAAACTGCAGCTTCACGGCGTAGAGCAGCTGGCCCACGCCGTTGTGCAGGCTTTCGGCGATGCGGCGGCGCTCCTCCTCCTGGGCCGTGAGCACGGCCTCGATGCGGGCCTGCTGCTGCGTCAGGC
The DNA here is from genome assembly GCF_030580865.1 of Hymenobacter aranciens. Taxonomy (GTDB): domain Bacteria; phylum Bacteroidota; class Bacteroidia; order Cytophagales; family Hymenobacteraceae; genus Hymenobacter; species Hymenobacter aranciens. The sequence continues at coordinate 197,411 of NZ_JAUQSY010000002.1, forward strand.
GCAGGTGCAGGTTTTCCTCGGCCAGGCGCTGGCTTTCGGCCTCGGTCTGCTTGCGGGCGCTGATGTTGAGCGTGGTCGTGACCAGGCCGTCGCCGAGCCGCACAAATGACGCGGAGTACCACTGGTTGCGGTCTTCGTAGGGATAAAAGTACTCCAGCTGCTGCGGCACGCCGGTTTCCACCACCTCGCGCATCTGGTCGAGCAGGCCGCTGGCCCGCACGCCCGGAAATTCCTCGGCGTAGAGCTTGCCCACTAAATCGGTGCGGCCCGATTCCCGGGTCAGCTCCTGGTTCACGGAGGCCATGCGGAAGTCGAGCACCGTGCCGTCGGCCCCGCGCACGGCTTCCAGCACGGTCATGCCCACCAGGGTAGTGTCGTAGATGGATTGCAGCACGTCGCGGCTGGCGCGCAGGGCCTGGGTGCGCTCGGCCACCTGCTGCTCCAGCGAGGCCGTGAGGGCCTGCAGCTCGGCCTCGGCCTGCTTGCGGGCGCTGATGTCGGTGGCGGCTCCAAACCATTCTACAATCTCACCTTGCTCGTCGAGCACCGGCACAGCGCGCGAGTACACCCAGGCCACCCGGCCATCGCCCTGCACCACGCGGTGCTCCAGCTCAAACACCTGCTTGCTGGCAATGGCCGTGGCTACAGCCGCCGCAATAGTGGCCCGGTCGTCGGCAAACGAATACTGCTCGGCCCAGGTGCTGCTGGGCGTGGGGGCCGCGCTCTGAAAGTGTTGCCCGTCCATGTACAGCAGCTGCTGCCAGTCGGGGCTCATGCGGTAGAGCGTGTCGGAGCTGGCCGTCACGAACAGCCGGAACTGCTCCTCGGAGGCCCGCAGGGCGGCGTCGGCGCGGGCCTGGCGGGCGTCTTCGGCCAGGTGCCGCTCGTGGATGTCGGTGGCCGCGCCCACCCACTGGCTGATGCGCCCCTGGGCGTCGCGCACGGGCTTCGAGCGGATTTGAAACCAGCGGTATTCCCCGCTGGCGCTGCGGATGCGGTGTTCCTGCCGCAGCGTGCTGCCTTCGGCCAGGGCCTGCTGGTAGCGGCTCATCGACGGCCCCCGGTCGGCGGGGTGCAGGGCCTGCAGCCAGCCGTCGGCCACGGCCTCGGCCGGCGTCTGGCCGGTGTAGTCGTACCAGCGCTGGTTATACCAGTCGGGGCTGCCGTGCGCGTCGGTGCGCCACAGCAGGTCGGGCACCAGCTCGGCCAGCGCCCGGAAGCGGGCCTCGGCCTCGGCGGCAGTCAGGGAAGCAGATTCTTCGTCGTTCATTGCGGGCCTCTACGGCACTTGGTAGCGCTACCGTTGCGGCTAAGTGGGCGGGCAACTTACAACACTTCCACTACTTTGCCATACACCAGCTTGGTCCAGCCGTTCACGTGGCCCTTGTTATTGCCTATCTGGCAGCCTTTGTCGGCGTTTTTGGCCTTTACGAGGTGCGTGAAAAACCGGCCGGCCACCTTGCAGTACACGATGTCGCCCACCGCCACTTCCTCCCAGCTGGCCGGGGCCAGCCGGTGCTCCTGGTTCGATTTGATGAGCGGCACCATCGAGTGGCCCTTTTCCTTCGTCACGAAGGATTCGCCCCGGGCTAGGCGCTCCATCTTGAAGTTCTTCATGCAGCAAAAATAGCTGGGCCGCTGGCGCGAGTTTAGCGCAGCGTAACTCGTGCCACACATTCGGGCGAGGCTGCGCCTCGCAATAGCGCGACCCGCCAAGAGGATTCTACTGGCGCTACCGGGGAGGCGCAGCCTCCCATGATAATCGGCACGAGTTACGCTGCGCTAAACTCGCGCCAGCTCTGCCAGCTACCCGCGCCCCACCCGCCCCAGGTGCGTATCCTGAAAGCCGCTGCCGTATTTCATCCCGTAGCCCAGTAGCCGGTCGAAGGCGCTGTGGCCCAGCAGCACGGCGCCCGCCAGTAGCAGCAGTGGCTGCCCCAGCAGCCAGCCGGCCAGCCCCACGGCCACGGCCAGCCCCTTGTGATGAAACAGATTGTAGCTCGCCGCGCCCACCCGCGGCCCGGCCAGGTAGCCCAGCATGCTCAGGTCGGGGAGCAGGAAGGTGGTCGGCAGCACCCACCAGGCGAAGGGCAGGTGGATGAATACGGCCACGGCCAGCAGCAGCTCGGCCAGCTCTTCGATTTTCAGGAGGGTTTTCATGGGACAGCGGTGATGGGAAATGATGCCACAAAATTCCGCCGGGCCTGCCGCTGGTTTCGTTAACAAAAGCTAAGAAATGCAGTCGGCCAACCTCACCCCCCGGCCCCCTCTCCAAAAGAGAGGGGGAGCCTGACGCCTACTAACGTAAGCGCCGAACCGGTGCCCCCCTCTCTTTTGGAGAGGGGGGCAGGTTGGCCGCCCGCGCCGCCAGAACGAAGGTCACCCCCGCGCCACCCGCGCCCGAATCCGGCTCAGCGACACCGCCGTTATCCCCAGGTAGTTCGCCACCAGGTGCTGCGGCACCCGCTCCAGAATCTTCGTCTTGCCGCTGCTTAATAAGGCCCGGTAGCGCTCCTCGGGCGAGAGCAGGAGCTGCTCCGTCAGCCGGGCGTCAGTGCCCAGCAGATGGTACTCGGCCACCAGCCGCCCAAACCGCTCGTACACCGGCCACTCGTCATACAGCCGCCGCAGCACGGCGTAGTCGAACGTCAGCAGCTCGCAGTCCGTCAGGGCCTGGATGTTGAGCTGGCTGGGCTGCCCCGTCAGGCAGCCGGGGTAGTCGCCCAGCAGGTGGTTTTCGAAGAAGAAGTAGGTCGTGCGCTCCTCCCCATCGGCCCGTAGGTAATACAGCCGGCAGGCCCCGCGCAGCAGCAGCGCCAGCTCGGGCCGCCGCTGCCCCGCCGCCACGAAGTGCGTACCCCGCGCCAGTGTTAGCGGCCGCAGCGCCGGGGCCAGCGCGTCCCACTCGGGGTCGGTGAGCGTGGGGATGAAGCGTTGCAGGTAGGCGCGGAGGGGGTGGAGCATGGGGGCAAAGGTCGCGGGTGCTGGCCTGAACGCAATAAGTCCCAGCTGCAACTCCGGGATTAATCGGAAGCCACGGCTGGGACTTATTGCGTTCAGAAACTGGTTTTACACGGCCACGCTATCAATACCTTTTTGCAAAGCAGTGGGCTCGAGCTCCGGGAGTTTGAGCCCTTCGGCCCGGGCCACGGTCACGTCGGTCATACCCAGAAAGCCCAGCATCCAGTGCAGGTAGGGGGTGGCAAAATCGTAGGGCTGCATGGGGCCCTCGGAGTAAACGCCGCCGCTGGCCACGGCCAAGTACACCTTCTTGCCCTTGATAAGCCCCTCGGGCCCGGTGGCGGAGTAGCGGAACGTGAGGCCCGCCCGGGTGAGGTGGTCGAGCCACGACTTGAGCGACGAGGGGACGTTGAAATTGTAGAACGGCACTCCAATCACGAGTACGTCGGCCGCCAGCACCTGCGCAATGGCCTCATCGGAGTGGCGCACGGCCTCCTGCTGCTCGGGCGAGCGGCCTTCGGCGGGCGTGAAGTAGGCCTGCAGGTGCGCCTCCTCGAGGTGTGGAAACGGCTGGGTGGCCAGGTTGCGCACCACCACGGTGCTGCCGGGCTGCGCGGCCCGCAGCTTGTTGATGATGCCCTGGCTGAGGCGGGTGCTGTACGACTCGGCGCCCCGGGCGCTGGCAATGACTTGCAGAATCTGCATAAAAAAAATGGGGGAGTGGGATAGTGAAATGCGCCCGCCGCCCGGGACCCTCCGGCCCCGGCGCTTAGCTGGTACGCTGGTTACCCCAAGTAATCAGCTGCCCTTTTGTTCGTAACTTGCGTCAACTACCGATTACGCCGCCGTAGTCTGATTACCGGTCGGTAATCAGCTGTGCCAGTCTCATTCATCCCTTTCTCCCCGCTGCCATGCCCAAGTCCGAACTCCACCAGTGCGCCCACACCATGCAGGGCCTGCGCAATTCCCTGCTGGTGGTCAACAGCAAGTGGAAGCTCCTGATTTTGGTGGCGCTGCAAACCGGCACCCGGCACTTCCGGGGGCTGGAGCGCAGCGTGCCGGGCATCTCCACCAAAGTGCTGGCCAAGGAGCTCAAGGATTTGGAAGCCCACCACTTCATTGCCCGCACGGTGCATTCCGGCCCGCCGGTGGTGGTGGAGTACGAGGTGCTGCCCTACGCCCGCACGCTCGACCCGGTGATTGAGGTGCTGAAGGCCTGGGGTATCCAGCATCAGCAGCGGCTGGAGGCGGGGGAGGCATCGTCCGCCGCATAAACCTCACCCCCTGACCCTCACAACACCTCCCAGGGTCTGTGGACAGTGGTGCGATAAGTAACGCGAAACTCCGTTTCCGCGACGAGCGCAGCGAGTATCTAACGTTTGGAACTCGCTGCGCTCGTCGCGGAAACGGAGTTTCGCGTTACAGAATGAGAACTGTCCACACAGCTTAGTCCAGCCCGGCCCGGCCACCAAACCAGCGGGCGGCGGCCTGTTGGAGTTCGCTGCCCGCCGGGGCGTGGTCGGCCGCCCAGGCCACAAAGCCATCGGGGCGAATCAGGGCGGCGCTTAGGCCCAGGTCGGCTTTGGTCCGGCCCGCCACATACTGCAGCTGGTCGCCGAACTCACCCGCCAGGGCTTGCAGCGACGCATTCGAGTCAAAATCAAGCAGCATTCCCCGCCCATCGCGCAGGAGCTCGCCCATCGTCGTGCCGTCTTCGAATTCAAAGTTGGGCACGCTGCGGCCGGCCAGCGGGTGGTCGCCGCCGAGCGGGTAATGCGTGGCGATGCCCCACACCCGGCCGGCAAAATAAGTGGCCCCATCGCGCGTGTTCAGCAGGTCGCGCACAATGGCTTGCAGGGCGCGGGCCTGGGGGCCGGGGCGCATAATGGCCACCTGTGCCCGCGACCAGTCCAGCACCTTGGCCCCAACAGGGTGCCGTTCGATGGTGTAGCTGTCCAGCAAGCCCGCTGGTGCGTGCCCCTGAATGGTGGCGGCCAGCTTCCAGCCCAGGTTCATGGCATCGCCCAGCCCCAGGTTGAGCCCCTGGCCGCCCAGAGGCGAATGAATGTGCGCGGCATCGCCGGCCAGCAGCACCCGGCCGTGGCGGTAAGTGGTGGCCTGCCGGGCCCGGTCGGTCCAGGTGGTGGCCGTGTGCAGGGCGCTGATGGTAACGTCAGTGCCCGAGATGCGGCGCAGCACCGCCTGCACGTGCTCGCGCGTGACGGGCTGGCCGGAGTCCCGGAAGGCCCCGCCGTCAAAATCCTGCAGCATCACGTAGCCCGGCTGCGATTGCAGGTACATGCCGGTGGGGGGCAGGTTGCGGCCGGGCCGGAGCTTCTCCGGGTCGGCAATGTCAACCTGGGTGGTGTAGCCGGTGAACTCCGGCTCGGTACCGGCAAACTCAAAGCCGCCGGCCTTGCGGACCACGCTGCGGCTGCCATCGCAGCCCACGAGCCACTTTCCGGCGAAAGCGTGGTCACCGGCCTGCACCGTCACCCCGTCCGCCGTTTGCTGAAAGTCCGTCATCCCAAGCCCGCGCCGGATGGCTGCTCCCAGCGTTTCGGCGCGGCGGGCCAGCACCGCTTCCAGCTCCGCCAGCTCCGTCATTAGGCTGGTTTCGGTCGAGCTGGGCAGGCGGTACGGCCACTGCGAGGGGTCGATGTCGCCGGCATGAAAGGGAATCCCGGCGAAGTGCCCCACCTGCCGGCGGGCCCCTTCGCCGTTGTGTTGGTGGGGGTTTTTAAATCGTTTATGCAGCTCCAGCTCCTGGAACAAGCCCCGGCGGTCGAGCGCTTCAATGGAAAGCGCATTCAGCCCCCGGACGCCGAACGGCAGCTGCTTCAGGGGCGACGACGGGCTTTCGGCCTGTTCCAGCACCAGCACCGAGCAGCGGCGCAAAGCCAGCTCACCGGCTAGGAATAGCCCGACCGGCCCGGCGCCGGCAATAATGACATCGTACCCCGACTGGCTTGGGGCGGATTGCGGGCTTTCGAGGGGAGTTTTCATGCCGCAAAGTTCCGGCCGGCTCCCGCGTCAGGCTTGTACAAACGCGACAAAATCGGGGCTGGCGGCCGGCGGCCCGTTCCGGGCTTTCCGCGCAAAGGCCGCCGGCGTAGTGCCGCTGTAGCGCTTGAACTCCTTGCTTAGGTGGGCCTGGTCGGTATAGCCCAGCTCCTGCGCCAGGCCGGCCAGGTTGGTCGTCGGGTGCAGCAATAAGTGGTTGCGCACCTGCTCGAAGCGCATCAGGCCCGACACGTCTTTCACCGTGTAGCCCGCCGCCTGCTTAAACTTCCGCTCCAGGGTGCGCACCGTGGCGTGGGCCGCCGCCGCTACCCGGCTTACCGGCAGCGTGCCGTGGGCCTCACTCATCGCCACGCCCGCTTTGGCCAGCAGCCGGTCGCCCGCCAGCGGTGGCCGGGCCTCCAGGAAATACTGGCTTACCTGCGCCAGGGCTTCGGCTACCTCTCCGGCCCGCATGCACGCGGCCAGCCCGACGTGCAGCCGGGCCAGGGGATGCTCGATAACCCGCACGCCGCCCTTACCGGCGGGCAGGCCCAGCAAATCGAACACCGTCCAGGGAAAGCACCGGACCCCAATGATTTCGAAGCGGTTTTGCGCCAAAAAAAGCGCCGGCTGCTGGAGCAGCCCCATCATAAACGGGGAGGGCAGGGGCTGCCAGCCGCCCGGGGTAGCCAGGCGGCAGCCGCTGCCGAAATGGAAGATGATTTCCGCGTAGCCATCCGGCTGCACCTCAAACTCCGAGAGCTGTTCCCCCAAATTCATCCGGTTATACCAAAAGCACTTGATGACATCCCGGAGCGCGGCCGGCGGTTCAAATTCCTGGTGCTGCATGGGGGATGGGGTAGTAGCGGGCATGGGAAGGCGGGAGCCGGTGGGCGGCCGCAAAGTACGGGGCTCACGTCGCGTCAGTCAGTGTCGGGATGAAGCGGGGGAGGGAGGGGCGGCCGGGCCGGAGCATTGGGGAGTGGGTTAGTAATACCGACACTATCTTTGTCAGGGGCACAATTGGCAGATATGAGCAAGTTAAAAGTTCAAAACTTTGGACCCATCACCTCCGGTTTTACCGAAGGCGACGGCTTCATGGATTTTCGCAAAGTCACCGTTTTTATCGGTAACCAAGGCACGGGCAAAAGCAGCGTAGCAAAACTGTTTTCTACCTGCAGCTGGCTGGAAAAGGCGTTGTTTCAAGGCCGGATTACCTCAGATTATGTAATAAAGTATAATCGATTCGTCAAGGAATACTGCGCTTACCAAAACCTCAAGAATTACTTTCGGGACGATACCATAATTGAATACCGGGGCCGTGCCTATACAATTATCTATCGCGACCGAAAGCTGGAAATTCATGCCATGCTACCCCATGCGCCAGCTTATCAGGTGCCGCAGGTAATGTATGTGCCAGCCGAGCGCAATTTCCTGAGTGCAGTAGACGACCCTGATAAATTAAAAGGATTGCCCAAGTCACTAGTGACTTTTTGGGATGAGTTACGCCAAGCGCAACGCGAAACGCCGACCGATTTTGTGCTTCCGATTGGCAATGCCCGCTTTGTGTTTGATAAGTCAAATAAAATTGCGCGTCTCGTCGGGCACACCAGCGGCAATGTTTCCTACCGGCTTCGTCTTTCGGAGGCATCCAGCGGCTTTCAATCCTTTGTGCCTCTTTTGCTGGTGTCGCGCTACCTGGCGGGTTCTATTTCTCGGGAGTACGACCCTTCCCGTAGTGAGTTGAGCGGCGAAGCTCTCCAGAAACTACGCGCCCAAATTGCTCAGATATTGGCAAATGATAAGCTTGTTCCCGAAGTACAACAACGTGCTTTAGAGGAATTGTCTTCCCAGTTTCGTAATGAAACGTTCCTCAATATTGTGGAAGAGCCCGAACAAAATCTGTTTCCGAAATCGCAGCAGATTATGCTCTACCAGTTGCTGGAATTTGCGAACACTACGCCGGGTAATGCTTTAGTGCTTACGACGCACAGCCCATACATTATCAACTACCTCACGTTGGCTATCAAAGCCGAGGAAGTACGTCGGGAAGTTGGTGCCGCTGCCCAATCGGCCAGGCTTCTAAAAAAGCTGGAGGCAATAGTGCCCAAGCAGGCAGCAGTGGCAGCTACCGATGTAGTGGTGTACGAATTAAACGAGCTAGGACAAATTGCGGAGTTGCCGACCTATGACGGTCTGCCTTCCGACGAAAATGACCTGAACGAGGCGTTAGGTGAGGCCAATGCTCGTTTCTCAGACATGGTAGAAATCGAGCTGGCCGCTGAAAATGGCTGATTTCCTCACCGGCTTTTGCCAGAATGGTAGTCCCTCCGACACTATTCTGGCCGACCCTCTTTTCGGTATCTGCGACGACCCCACCCCACCGGGCGCAATCCCAACGCCTGCTTATATCAACACTGACCTGACTAAAAAAGCAACCTGGATTGCAAGAGTTAATAACAGTGCTGGCTACGAGGTCACCTTCAAAGCTGTTGACCATTGCATCTTAGTGCTCAAAGCAAATGGCCAGTTACAAAAGCGCTGTGATGGCATCTTGCTCTATAATGCGCACATTGTTTTTGTAGAATTGAAAGAGCAGAAAGACCCTGGTCGAAAATGGGCTTCAGAAGGTGCCGAGCAAGTAAAGCAAACTATCAAAGATTATCAGGCCGCGCATAGTACCGAAGGCTTGACTGTGCGAGCCTATGTGGCTAATCGTATCCAGCCAAACGCTCAACAGTCGCATTTCAGCATCATCCAGAATTTCAGAAAAACTCTCCGAATTGCCCTGCGAATAGAAGGTGCAATTGACCTCTGAATCCCACCCCCGCCCCACCATCGAATAGCTACCAGCGAAACACAAAAAAGCCCCGCCTGCCAAACGCAGCCGGGGCTTTTCATTTTTAACCTCAATCTACACCGTCTTCCCATCATCCTCCTTCGGCCCTTGCCCGGCGTCAATCACCTGCCGGGCCTTCCAGTAGGCCTTCACCAGGTCGGGGAGGGCGCTTTCTAGGTTGGGCACCCGCACATCGAGGCCTTTAATGGCCTTCTTCGCCTCCTTCATAAACTCCACGTAGTCGTCGCGCAGCAGGCTTTTGGCATTGATTTGCTCGTGCGGCGTGCCCACCATCGGCTTATACAGCTTGATTTCGTCATCCAGCTTTTTAATCTGGTCCCCCGTCACCATTTCCCCGGCCAGGTCATCAGCCAGGGCCACGGCCTGCTTGTGCAACTCTTCGAGCGCCGCCACCTGCAACGAGTCGCGCATCTTATCCAGTTTGGCAAACGTGTACTTCGCCATTTTCTTCAGGCCAGGGTAGTCGCCATCGTGCGCCAGCGCCTTTATCCCCTTAATGATGGGCAGTGCTGCGTTGAGCGTCTTGATTTCGGCCTTGTCCTTGTTGGCGGTATAGCCTTCGCTGCTCAGGCCGCTCACTTTTTGCAGCTTCGCATCGATGCCGGCCAGCGCCGTATCGAGGCGGGAGTAGTCGGGCACCATCTTCGGATAGAGCGCCTCCCATTGCGGGCGCGCCGCCTCCAGCAGCTTGCGCACCTCCTTGGTCATGGTCCAGTAGTTTACTTCGTCGTCTGTCATGGTAAATAATGGGGTTGTAACTGGTGAAAGAGAAGCACCTACCTGGCTTTATTGCCAGTTAGGTGGCCAAATGTACTGAAAGGTTTGAAATAACCTATGCCGCTCACCAGCTACTGCTTAACTTTTTTTTGCCAGACCAGCCAATTTCTGCCTCCAAGTAGGATATTCTGGCAACCGAGTTGGATGCGCGTGTAGTCGAGTAGGATATTCTGGCAGTCGAGTTGGATATTCTCCGTCCCCAGCCGCATTTCCGGGCTCCAAGTAGGATATTCTGGCAACCGAGTAGGATGCGCGGGTAGTTGAGTAGGATATTCTGGCACGCGAGTAGGATATTCCCCTTAGCATCGCCGAAGTGCAAGCTCAAATAGGGCAGGGGCAAGCTTCCGAAAGCTCCCTTTCTTACCTTTGCCCCCGTAGAAACCACCCTACTCCGATGAAGTAAGCCCCCAAGCCCGACCACTCCTGGCCCCCGCGCCGCGCTCCTGAAGCCCGCCGCCCGCCACTGTGTCACCCAGTTGCCCCCGCCGCCCGGCGGCGCGGCCACGTCGCTTGGTCTTATGTAATTCATCGCCTGCCAACCATTCGGGTATCTCCCCGGTCCGACGCCCCCGGCGTCCGACCGGTTGCCATCTGCGCCAGTCGCGCCGGCCGCCGCTGGCGCGCGTCTCCGACGCGTGCCGACTGGCCCGGCGTCTCCCGACGCCCCAGTCGCGCCGGCTGGCCCCGCCTGCCCGATGCACCCAGGATTGCAGCACCCGCCAGTCGTTCTGGATAACGAGCCTGAGGCTCGGACCCAATCGGCACGCGTCAGAGACGCGCGCCAGCCGCGGCCAGCCCCGCCCTCATTCCCCCCGCTCTATGACCCTCACCGTCCACCACCTCCACTACCAGCACCCCGACCGTCAGCCCCTGTTCCACGGCCTCAGCTTCACCCTCAACCCCGGCGACAAAGCCGCCCTCGTCGGCCCCAACGGCGTCGGCAAAAGCACCCTGCTGCGCCTGCTGGCCGGCCAGCTGCCGCCCACCGCCGGCACCATCACCACCGCCGAAAGGCCTTATTACGTGCCCCAGCACCTCGGCCAGTTCGACCACCTCACCCTCGCCCAGGCCCTCGGCGTGGCCGACCAGCTGCACGCCCTCCACGCCATCCTGGCCGGCGACGCCGCGCCCGAGCACTTCGCCACCCTCGCCGACGACTGGGAGCTCGAAGACCGCATCCGGGCCGCCCTCGCGCCCTGGCAGCTGCCGCCCGGCCTAGCCCTCCGGCAGCCCCTGCACACCCTCAGCGGGGGCGAGAAAACCAAAGTCTTCCTGGCCGGCCTCCAGCTGCAGGCCCCCGGTCTCGTGCTGCTCGACGAGCCCAGCAACCACCTCGACACCACCGCCCGCGCCCGGCTCTACGACTTCATCCACACCACCAAAGCCACCCTGCTCGTCGTCAGCCACGACCGCGCCCTGCTCCGCCAGCTGCCCCTCACCCTCGAGCTCGGCCCCGCCGCCCTCACCACCTACGGCGGCAACTACGACTTCTACCACGCCCAGCAGGCCACCCAGCTCCAGGCCCTGCAAGCCCAGGCCGCCGAGCAGGCCAAAGCCCTCCGGCAAACCCAGCAAAAAGCCCGCGCCGTGGCCGAGCAGCGCCACAAGCTCGACGCCCGCGCCCCCGCCCAGGGCGCCAAAAAGGGCCTGCCGCGCATCGTGGCCGGCCACCTCCAGCGCCAGGCCGAGCGCAGCACCGCCCAGCTCCAGGCCACCCAGGCCAGCAAAATCAACGACTTAGCCGATAACCTCCACCAGCTGCGCACCCAGCTGCAGGCCCGCCAGCCCCTGGCCCTGCAGCTGCCCGCCTCCCCGCTGCCCCCCGGCAAGCTCCTGCTCGACGCCCAAGGCCTCAACCACGCCTATGCCCCCGGCCAGCCGCCGCTCTGGCCCGCGCCGCTCACGTTCCAGCTCCGCGCCGGCCAGCGCCTGCGCCTGGCCGGCCCCAACGGCAGCGGCAAAACCACCCTGCTCCGCCTGCTGCTGGGCCAGCTCCCGCCCACCCACGGCCAGCTCACCCGCGCCCCTTTCGCCGCCCTCTACCTCGACCAGGAATACTCTCTCATCGACCATAACCGGACGGTGCTGGAACAAGTGCAGCGCTACAACGCCCGCCACCTGCCCGAGGCCGAGCTGGGCACCCGCCTGCACCAGCACCACTTCCCCCGCGAGCGCTGGCTCAGCTCCTGCGCCACCCTCAGCGGCGGCGAGAAGCTCAAGCTCCTGCTCTGCTGCCTCGCCGTCAGCCATGCCGCCCCCCACCTGCTCGTGCTCGACGAGCCCACCAACAACCTCGACCTGCCCAGCCAGCAGGTGCTCACCCGCGCCGTGCAGGCCTTCACGGGCACCGTGCTGGTTATTTCGCACGATGAGGTGTTCATTGAAGAAATCGGCGTGACGGGCACGCTGGAACTGTAGCGCGGACGTTGTAGTCCGCGAGTGTGAACGTTTGCGGTTGTTCAGACTCGCGGACTACAACGTCCGCGCTACTGCGGCCCCGTCTCATCCAGCCGCTGCTGGTGCTGCATGCCCCAGTCGCGCAGCATAAAAATCACCGGGTCCAGCGTCTCGGCGTAGGGCAGCGCCTCGTAGTCCACCGCCACCGGCGGCCCTGGGTGCACCGTGCGCTTCAGCAGCTGCTGTGCCTCCAAATCCTTGAGCTCCTTGGCCAGCACCTTCGAAGAGATGCCCGGAATGCTGCGCTCCAAATCCCGAAACCGCCGCACGCCCGAGCGCAGCGCCATCAGTATCGGCAGCTTCCACTTACCGTTGATGATGGCCATGGCATTGCGCAGAAAAGGCATGGCCGCAATGCAGTGCGTATTCGAGTGTTCCAGCATGGTAACGAGGGGCAAAGACCGGCGCAAAGGTACGCCCCGCTTACCCGCAGGTTAGCAGCCGGGCCCTGGGCACCCTCACCAGCGCGCCGAAGGTGCCGGGCGGGGGCTTGGGCCGCCGGCTACTGCTGCAGCCACTGCCAGCCCGCCCGCAGCAGCACCGCGCTGCCCCAGCCCACCAGCCCCAGCAAGACAATAAAGCCCAGCAGCAGCAGCGCTACCAGCCCGCGCCCGCTGCCCTGGTGCCGGCCCTCGGCGTAGTGGCGGCGCAGCAGCTCCACGTTGCGCTCGTTGCTCTTGTAGGCAAAGTCGAAGATGTTGCCCAGCAGCGGAATGGCCCCCACGACGGTATCGAGCAGAATATTAAGTGCCATGCGCACCACCACCGCGCCGCTGGCGCCGTGCCGCAGCATCGTCAGCAGCAGGCTCACCGATACGGCCGTGGTGCCCAGGTCGCCGAGCACCGGAATGAAGCCCAGAATAGGGTCGAGCCCGAAGCGGAAGTTGGTGCCGGGCAGGCGAAACTGGCTGTCGAGCAGGCGCGAGATGCGCGCCACGTGGCGCAGGCGCGGGTCGGCATCGAAGGCGGCCGGGGGCGGGGTAAGGCGGTCGGGGAGGGGCATGGAGAAGGAGATTAGCGGGATGCTATACGAGTCAGGTGGTCAGAACGACGTAGAGGGCGGGGCTTGGCTAACTCCTACCTGCGGTGGCCCCCGCCCGCTCGCGGTCGCGCAATCAAAATAGCGCTTAACGCCAATGTTTTTTTACTGTCAATGCTTGTTTTTTAACCAGTGGCCGGACGGGGAATCCTCCGCTCAAGCGCCCATTGGTGCGCACTAGGCGCCCCAAGCGTGTCGGATAAGTGTATAAGCCGCCTTCCCAGGCAGCCGCCGGGAAGGGGAAACAAGGGCCGGAACCCCGCCTTTGGATGAACATTTGCGGGGTATGGCCCGGCATTGGGCCGTGTCCGGAGCCCCTGTTGCGGCTCCCATCCCGCCCGTTCCCCGTTTCCCCCAGTCCCACCCATGAACCTATTCGTTACCCGCCTGGCGGGGCTGCGCCGCCGCGGTGCGGCCGCTGGTGCCCTCGTTATTCTGCTGCTCACCCTGGCCGGGGCCGTCCGCGCTCAGGCGCCCTGCGTGGCCATTGCCGGGGCCGACCGCGACATCTGCTCGGGCCAGACCACGGCCTTGGGCGTGGGCCCGGTGGCCGGCTTCACCTACCGCTGGAGCCCCACCACCGGCCTCAATAACCCCAACATTGCCAACCCCACGGCGCGGCTCTTCAACCGGGCGGCCACGCCGGTGGTGCGCTCCTACACCCTCACCGTGACCGGCACGGCCACGGGCTGCACCGCCACCAGTACCGTCAACATCACCGTGAAGCCCGGGCCCGTGGCCGACCCCGGCCCCAACCGCACGGTGTGCTCGGGGCAGGTGTTTATGGTGGGCACGCCGGCCATCCCCGGCTACACCTACCAGTGGCCGGTGGGCAACGCCCAGGCCGGCCTCAGCATCGACAATCCCAACCTGGCCCAGCCCACCTACACCGCCACCAACCCCAACCAGGCCTCCTTTTTCCGCAACGTGCTGCTGCGCGTGACGGCCCCCAACGGCTGCGATACGCTGGTGACGCTGGTCGTGACGGTGCTGCCCGCCATCAGCGCCCAGGCCGGGCCCGACGTGAGCCTATGCGCCGGCACGCCCACCACCATCGGCACCCCCGCGCAGCCCGGCTTCACCTACAGCTGGAGCCCCGCCACCGGCCTCAGCAGCCCCACCGTGGCCAACCCCACCGTGACCCAGGCCAACCCCGGCAGCGCCCCGCTGGCCACCACCTACACCCTCACCGTGACCAACGCCGCCGGCTGCACCGCCACCGACCAGACCGTGGCCACCGTATATCCGCCCGCCGTGGCGCCGGCCGCCCCGGCCGTGGCCGTGTGCGCCGGCCAGGCCGCCACCCTGGCGGCGGGCGCCGCGCCGGTGCCCGGCACCACTTACAGCTGGAGCCCCGCCACCGGCCTCAGCAACCCCAATGTGCTCAGCCCTATGCTCACGCTGGCCACGCCCGGCAGCTACACCTACACCCTCACCGCCAGCGTGGCCCCGGTAGGCGGCACCGCCTGCACCGCCACCACCACTGTACCGGTGACCATCGCGCCGCGGCCCGTGGCCCAGGCCGCGCCCAACGGCCCGGTCGCGTTTTGCGCCAATGACACCCGGCCGCTGGGCGGGGCCGCCGCCGAGCCGGGCATCACGTACCGCTGGCGCCCCGCCACCGGCGTGGCCGACCCCACGGCGCCCACTACCACCATTACCCTCCCCAACACCACCGCCGCGCCCCTCACCACTACGTACACACTGGTAGCCACCTCGGCCGCCGGCTGCGCCGACTCCAGCCAGGTGAGCGTGACCGTGAACCCCGTCGCCGTAGCCGATGCCGGGCCCGCCGCCACCCTCTGCCCCGGCCTGGCGACCACGCTCGGCACGCCCGCGCAGCCCGGCTACACCTATAGCTGGAGCCCCGCCACCGGCCTCGACGATGCCACCGCCGCCCGCCCCCGCCTCACGGCCACCAATCCCACCGCCGCGCCGCTGGTGCTGAAATACTACCTGACGGCCACCCCCGCCGGCAGCGGCGCCGCCTGCCCCGGCCGCGACTCGGTGCTGGTGACCATCAACCCGGCGCTGGCGGCCGTCATCAGCGGCCCGGCCGTGCTCTGCGACCTCAGCCAGCCGCAGCAATACGAGGTGACGTCCGCGCCGGCCGGCACCACCTACCAGTGGAGCGTGACGGGCGGCAGCCTCGTCGCGGGCCAGGGCACGGCGCGGGTGACGGTGCAGTTTGCGCCGGGCACGAGCTACGGCTTGAGCGCCACGGCTACGTCGAGCCAGGGCTGCGCCAGCGCGCCCGGCGCCCTGGCCATCCGCTACGAGCCGGCCCGCGTGGAGCTGGCCGTGGCCTCCGTCGACGCCGCTTCCAACAGCTCGCTTACCATCGGCTTCGCGGCCGGGGGCAGCAACCCGGTGCAGGTGCTGCGCCGCGTGGCGGGCCAGGGCAGCTTTGCGGCCGTGGGCACCGCCTCGGCCACTGCCACGTCCTTCACCGATACCAGCGTCGATGCCGCCGCTAATTCCTACGAGTACCGCCTCGACCTGACCGATGCCTGCGGCACCGTGTTCAGCAGCAGTCTGGCTCAGACTATCCGCCTGCAGGCCAGTGCCACGGCCGGCTCCGGCGGCCGCGACGCGGGCACCATCACCCTGAGCTGGAATGCCTACGTGGGCTTTCCAGTGCAGGAATACCGCCTCTACCGCAGCCTCGACGGCGCCGTGCCCGAGCTGCTGCGCACCGTGCCGGGCAGCACCCTGCAGGCCAGCCTGCCGGCGGGCGCGGGCTTCAGCCAGCAGTTTCGGGTGGTGGCCGTGAGTGCCGCCGCCCCGGCTCTGCAAGCCGGCTCCAACACGGCCAGCGTCAGCTTCGCCAATGCCGTGCACACCTACAACGTCATCACGCCCAATGGCGACCAGCTCAACGACGTGCTGGTGGTCGACAACATCAGCCTCTACCCCGGCAACCGCCTGCGCATCTTCAGCCGCTGGGGCCGCGAGGTGTATGACGCCACCAACTACCAGAACAACTGGGGCACTGACCCCGGCCTGGCGCCCGGTCTGTACTATTACCTGCTCACGCTGCCCAGCGCTGGCACCACCATGAAAGGCTGGGTGGAGGTAGTGAAGTAGGAGCGGGGCTTGGCTAATGCCGACCTTCGGCTGCCCCCGGCCTCGCATCAACATGCTATGGCGCCGTATGGCGTAGCGGCCGTGCTTTGCAGAAAAATAGCCCCGCCTCGCGCGGGCTGGCCTCCTGCCCGCTTTTCTCACCCGCTATTCTGCATGAAGATTTCCTATTCACTTTGGACCAAAGCCTTGGCTTTGGTTGCCATTCTGGTGCTGGCGCGGTTCGTCAATCCGATGTAGGCGCTGCCGCGTGGGGGTAGCCCCTTTGGAGCCGCGCCCGCGCAGTATCTTTCGCTTGCCCCACCCATCGGCGGGGGTAGTTGCTATGTCAAGAATAGTTGGTTGCTTGCTGGTGCTACTGAGTTTGGGCGGTTCGCTGCGGGCGCAGTCGGGGCGGGGTAGCCTGCCGCCCGCGCCCGACAGCCTGCGCGCCCGGCTACAATCCGCGCGCACCCCCGCCGCCCGGCAGGCCGCCCAGCTGCGCGTGGCCGCCGCCTACGCCGCCGCCGTCGATTCGGTGGGCACCATGGCCTATGCGCAGGCGGCCGCCGCCCTGGCCCGCTCGCGCGCCGACTCGGCCGCCCTGGGCCGGGCGCACAGCCTGCAGGGCTTTCTGCTGCTGCAGCTGGGATTCCCTACCGCCGCCGCCCCGCTACTGCAGCGCGCCGAACGCCAGCTAGCCACCGCCCCGCTGGCCTGGCAGGCCGACAACCACGGCTACCTGGCCTGGCTGCTGGGCGATACTGACCAGCCCGCCCCCGGCATGCGCTACCTGCGCCGCGCCTACGCCGAGTATGGCCGCCTGGGCAACGCGGCCGCGCAGGCCGAGTTGTCGGGCACGGCCACTGTCATCTACCTCTACCAGGGCCGCGGCGACTCGGCGGCCTACGTGCTGCTGCGTGCCGCCCGCCAGCAGCACCGCCTGGGCCTGGCCCAGGAAGAAGCCAATACCCTGGGCACGCTGGCTACCGTGCTGCACCAGCTCGACCGCCTGCCCGAGGCCGAGCGCTACGCCCGCCAGGCCCTGGCCACCCTGCTTCGCCTCGGCAACGAGCCCTACCAGGCCCCCGTGTACCAAACCCTGGGCAACATCGCCTGGGCCCGCCACCGCCCCGCCGAAGCCGTGCCGCACTACCGGGCGGCCATCCGGCTGCTGCGCAAGCTCAATCAGGAAGGCAACCTCGTTCCCACTTACGGCAGCCTGGCCGGCGCCCTCAGCGACCTCGGGCAGGGCGACTCGGCCATCTACTACCAGACCAAGGCGTTGCGGCTCACCCAGCAGCTGGGTCTGAGCACCCAGGCGGCCGTCGAGATGAGCTCCCTGGCTTATATATACGCCCATCTGCGCCGCTGGCCCGAGGCCGAGCGCTGGGCCCGCGCCAGCCTGGCCGCCCAGGGCACCAAGCTGCTGCAGAACGAGCGCCCTCTGCTGGTGCTGGCCCAGGCCGCCGAAGCCCGCCGCGATTTCCGCGAAGCCCTGCGCTACGAGCGCGAGGTGCGCCGCCTGGCCGCCGCCCGCGCCACCCGCGAAAGCCAGGAGCTAGTGCAGAAAGAGCGCGCCCGCTTCGAAACCGACCGCGCCGAGCAGCAGGTGGCCCTGCTTACGGCCCGTACGCAGGTGCAGGCCGACCAGCAGGAACTCGAACGCCTGCGCTACCAGCGCCAGCTGCTGGGCCTGGCCGGCACCCTGTTGCTGCTATTATTGCTGGGCGGCACCGCCCTGTGGTACGTGCGCCGCCGCCAGGCCCGCCGCGAAGAGGCCCTGCGCAACCGCCTCGCCGCCGACCTGCACGACGACGTGGGCACGCTGCTCTCCCAAATCAGCCTGCAAAGCGGCCTGCTGCAGGAAGGCCTCGCCGACCCCGCCGCCCAGCGCCAGCACCTGAGCCAGATTACCGAGGCCAGCCGCTCGGCCGTGCGCCAGCTCAACGACGTGGTGTGGAGCCTCGACGCCCACAACGACAACCTCCAGCAGCTCGCCGACCGCCTCCGCGACTACGCCTACGAGGTGCTGGAGCCCACCGGCGCCCAGGTGCAGGTGGAAGTGCCCGAGCACCTGCCCGCCCTCACCCTGCCCGTGCTGCTGCGCCGCAACCTCTACCTTATCTATAAGGAAAGCCTGCACAATATCCTCAAGCACGCGGCCACCGCCACCCACATCCATATTCGCCTCCAGCTGCAAGGCTCGCTGCTCCGGCTTACTATCGACGATAATGCCCCGAGCCTGGTGTTGGCTGACGGTGAGATTAGCCGCCCCGCCCGCCGCTCCGGCCACGGCCTGCGCAACATGCAGGCCCGCGCCGAAGCCATTGGCGGCCAGCTCACCAGCGCCCCGCACCCTGATGGAGCTGGTTTCGGGGTGCAGCTGCGGGTGCCGATGTAATAAGAAACTGTCATCCTGAGCGCAGCGAAGGAACTTCTCACGGCAGAACGATTAGATTACCGCGTCGTCCAAGCGGATAAGTTCCTTCGCTGCGCTCAGGATGACAGAAGGTCGCATTAACATGCGATACCGCCGCATACCCGCGGTCAATACCTTTGCCCCATGCAAATCTCTCTGGCCATTGTCGAAGACCAGCCCGCCATCCGGCAGGCACTTAGCACCTACCTCTGCGCCCAGCCCGAGTTCAAGTGCGTGCTCGTGGCCGAGTCGGTCGAGGAGCTGCTGGCCGCTCTGGATTCCGGGGAGGGCATTGCCCCCCAGATTATTCTGTCCGATATCGGCCTGCCGGGCATCACCGGTATTGCGGGCATTCCGCTCGTTCGGCAGCGGCTGCCGCAGGCTGAGGTGGTACTGATTACCGTGTATCAGGACGCCGACCGGGTGTTTCAGGCGCTGTGTGCCGGTGCGGTGGGCTACCTGGTGAAAACCACGCCGCTGTCCGAAATCAAGCAGGCCCTGCTGGATGTGCGGGCCGGCGGCTCGCCGATGTCGTCGGCGGTAGCGCGGCACGTGGTGCGCTACTTCCGGCCCGCCCCAGCCGCCCAAAGCCCTCTCACGGCCCGCGAGGAGCAGATTGTGCAGGCCATCGAGCAGGGCCTGAGCTACAAGCTGGTGGCCGACCGCCTCGGCATCAGCCTCAACACCGTGCGCGCCCACATCCGCACGGTGTACGAAAAGCTGCAAATCAGCTCCAAAGGCGAGTTGATGGCCCGCCAACGCGCCCGCTGAGCCAGCGCGGCGTCTAGCATCTTTATGCTATTGCGCCCGGTTGGGCAGGCCGGTACTTTTGCTGTTATTGACTACAGCCCCGCCGTGATGGCGTTTTTGACTTGGCTGTCAGTCCGCCAGCATTGGCTTTTCTCTCTTTTTTTCTGCTGAATGGCCCGTGCAGTTGACACGGGCTTTTTTCTTGGGAATGTGCCAATTGGCAGTATATCAATTAGGCATGCCTACCTGTTTCGATAGAAAAAAACGGGCGGCCAAAAAAAATATCCTATTACGAGAATACGAGTTTCGAAAATCTTGCGTATGTTTGGGCCGTTGACCAGGGGTAGACTGGTTAGCATTCCCCGGAAAAGCCCGCGCCATTGGCGCGGGCTTTTTTGGTTAAGTTGTTTTGGGACGAAAAAAACAGGTCCCAAAGGCGAAGCCTGTGGCCGCAATACGCCACCGCCGGAACGGGCAAAAGCTATTTTTTTTAGCTTGCCTGCTGCCGAAAATTCGCGTAAATTTGACCGACAGGCGCAGGTTGTCGAAAACGGCAAGGTCGGAAAGCAAGGAGGGGTTGGCTAATATTTTTGGGAACTTTCTGCCCGGCTTCTTTCCTTTCGACTATTGCGCTCCGCGCTCCCAACGGTACTTTTGACAGCAACTCGGCTGATATTCCCTTTCCCTCGTGGCAACTCCTGATACTCCCACTCCCGATTCGCAACAACCCGATTTCCTCCAGCCCGGTGACTCCCTGGATTTTGATTTGACGGCCAGCACTGCGCCCGCCGACCCGGCCGAAGCCAGCGCCGCCAACTCCCCGGTTGAGGAAGGCCCGCGTGACCTCTTCGGCAACCCCACCGGCTCCATTTCGGAGCTGCCCGACGAGCTGCTGGCCGCCGAAGCCGAGCAGGCCGCCGAGGAGGAGCAGGCCGCCGCCCTGGCCGCCGCCGAGGAAGTCGCCATTGAGGAAAAGTTTGCCCCCGGCGAGGTCATTCACGACGTGGCCTCGGTGCGCGGCATGTACCAGAACTGGTTTCTGGATTATGCCAGCTACGTGATTCTGGAGCGCGCCGTGCCGGCCATTGAAGACGGCTTCAAGCCGGTGCAGCGCCGCATCATGCACGCCATGAAGGAGATGGACGATGGCCGCTTTAACAAAGTGGCCAACGTCATCGGCCAGACCATGCAGTACCACCCCCACGGCGACGCCTCCATCGGCGACGCCATGGTGAACCTGGGCCAGAAGGACTTACTCATCGAAACCCAGGGCAACTGGGGCGACGTGCGCACCGGCGACAGCGCCGCCGCCGCCCGCTACATCGAAGCCCGGCTTTCGAAGTTTGCCCTCGACGTGGTGTTCAACGCCGACACCACCGAGTGGCAGATGAGCTACGACGGCCGCAAGCGCGAGCCCACCACGCTGCCCGTGAAGTTCCCGCTGCTGCTGGCGCAGGGCGTGGAGGGCATCGCCGTGGGCCTGAGCACCAAGATTATGCCCCACAACTTCCGGGAGCTGTGCAAGGCCAGCATCGACGTGCTGCGGGGCCGCGAGGTGCAGCTGTTTCCAGACTTCCCGACCGGTGGCCTGTGCGATATTACCAACTACAACTCGGGCGTGCGCGGGGCCAAAATCCGCTTGCGCGCCACCATCGAGAAGGTTGATAAAACCTTGCTCATCATCCGCGATATTCCCTACGGCACCACCACCACGGCGCTGATGGAGAGCATCGTGAAGGCCAGTGAGGCGAATAAAATCAAAATCAAAAAGGTGGTCGACAACACGGCCGCCGACGTGGAAATTCAGGTGCAGCTGCCGCCCGGCGTCAGCCCCGACCTGACGATGGACGCGCTCTACGCCTTCACCGACTGCGAAATCAGCATTTCGCCCAACACCTGCGTCATCATCGACGACAAGCCGCGCTTCGTGGGGGTGGAGGACGTGTTGCGCCAAAGCACCCGCGCCACGCTGCGCCTGCTGGAGCGCGAGCTGGAAATCCGCCAGGACGAGCTGCAGGAAAAGTGGCACAACGCCTCGCTGGAGAAGATTTTCATCGAAAACCGCATCTACCGCAAAATCGAGGAGTGCGAAACCTGGGAGCAGATTCTCGAAACCATCGACACGGGCCTGAAAAAGTACGTCCGTATCGAAGGCGAGAAGCCCAAGGCCAACGACCTGCGCATCGTGCTGCGCCGTCCCATCACGGAAGACGACCTGACGCGCCTGACCGAAATCCGCATCAAGCGCATCTCAAAATTCGACGGTTTTAAGGCCGACGAGTACATCCAGCGCCTCGACGCCGAGCTGGCCGAAGTGGCCGACCACCTGGCCAACCTCACGCGCTACGCCATCAATTACTTCGAGGGCCTGCTGAAAAAGTACGGCGCCGGCCGCGAGCGTAAAACCCAGCTCCGTACCTTCGATGTGGTTACGGCCCAGAAGGTTGCTATCGCCAACCAGAAGCTGTACGTGAACCGGCAGGACGGCTTCGTGGGCTTCGGGCTGAAGAAGGACGAGAAGGCCGAGTTCGTCTGCGACTGCTCCGACCTCGACGACATCATCGCCATCAAGCGCGACGGTACGTTTATGGTAACGCGCATCGCTGAAAAGACCTTCGTGGGCAAGGACGTGCTGCACGCCGGGGTGTACAATAAGAACGACGACCGGCTGGTGTACAACATGATATACCTCGACGGGGCCAGCGGCATCAGCTTCGCCAAGCGCTTCCTCGTTACGGGCATCACCCGCGATAAAACCTACGACCTGACCAAAGGCACCAAGGGCACCAAAGTGCTATACCTCACCGTTAATCCTAATTCGGAATCGGAAATCGTGAGCATTCAGCTCTCCGACAAGGCTCCGGCCCGGGTGAAGCAGTTCGACTTTGATTTTGCCGACCTCGGCATCAAGGGCAAGGGCTCAATGGGCAACATCGTGACCAAGCAGCCGATTAAGAAAGTCACTCAGAAAGCCGTGGGCGACAGTACGCTGGGTGGCCGCGAGGTATTCTTCGACAGCGTGGTGGGCCGCCTCAACCACACCGGCCACGGCCGCTACCTAGGCACCTTCGACACCGAGCATCATGTGCTGGTGGTGTTTAAGGACGGCTCCTACGAGCTGACTGCGCCCGACCCGGCGCTGCATTTCGACGTGGCTAATATTGTGCTGCTGCGCAAGTTCGACCCCGAACTGGTGCTCTCGACCGTGCACATGGATGGCGAGTCGAAGCTCAGCTACGTGAAGCGCTTCCGCATCGAAACGCTCACGCTGGCCAAGCGCTTCAGCTTCATCAGTGAGGCCAAGGGCAGCAAAATGCTGGCCGTGACAGCCAACCCCGAGCCCGAAATCGAGGTGAAGCTGCAGCGCGACAAAAAGGCCGACAAGGAAACCGAGCACATCAAGCTGCACGAGTTTATCGACGTGAAAGGCTGGAAGGCGCAGGGCAACAAGCTGAACTACTATAAAATCCACGGCCTAACCCTGCTTACCGATGAGGGCCCCGAGCCGCAGCGCCGCGAAGTCAAGAAGCGCGGCCCGGCTGCCCCGCCCAAGCCCGGCGAACCTACTGATACACCCGCGCCAGCCGAAAACAACGGTCCCGTGGACGTGACGGCCGAGGAAGTGGCCCAGGCCCGCGAGCTGCTCAGCAGTAAGCGGCCGAAGGCGCAGTTGGGGCTGTTCTAGCACTGGATTAGCGTCGGCTGGCCGCGCTTGGGTAAAAGCCTTACCGCTGCCCCAAATCAGATATTTCTGATTTGGGGCAGCGGTAAGGCTTTTTTATGCCGGTATCGGCAACTGTTAGCTGGCGGCTAAGCGGTAAGCGGTTGGGGGTAGTGCCGGCGTACCCCGCTCCCAATTGGTTTACGCAGGGGTAGGCTGTTTATTGGAGCAGTGGGACGTTATTACATTTTCAGGGAATACTCTGATGCGGTGAAAAGAGGTGTGTTTAGCAGCCTCGTTTGTTGCGAGAAGTATAATAATGCAGTCGGGTTTCTCCCGCTCAATGTCACAAACCGAGTGGTTTTTGCAAAAAACTCGCGTGTAATCGTCGAATTAACGTATTGATGGACAGTCGATAAATATTTAGCCTATTCGATAAATACCAAAAACGGGGGGGGGTAAACAGGACGAAACTACGTGTCTGATTTAAGGCCTGTTCTTCCTTTTTTTGCGCTTGCGAACCTCGGAATTTTGTGCTGTTGGGAGAAAGAGAGGCGTATCTTGGCGCTTCACCATTTTCTCCCTATTGCCATGCTGTTTCGCTCGTCATTTCCCGTTTCGTTTCGTCTGTTCGTGTTGCCCTTGGTGCTGGGTGCCGGAGCTGTGGCCGCCCAGCCCGCTGCCGCCCCGCCCGACACGGCCCGCAGCTACCGCCACCACCTGGGCCTGACGGCCAGCCCGCAGCTCGACCAGTTCTTCACCGCCAACCGCTCACTGCCCATTGGCCTGCTTTATCGGCACCAGACGCGGCCTAGCCGGGCTTGGCGGGTGCGGGTAGTAGGGAGGTATGATTTCGACCAAGGGACAGCACCGCTGCTGGTTGGTAGAGCGTACGAAACCAGTATACTTCAATCAGAATTCGCTGGTGGGTTAGAAAGGAATGTGCGACTAAGTCCGCGCTGGCAAGCGTACGCAGGAGCGGAAACAGGAGTACGTTATAGTGCTTGGCGTACGCGCTATAAAGAATACACAACCAACGTTGAGGTCTTTAATCCTGGCTATCCTTCAACCCGAACCACGGTTGTACTTGATGGTATTAGAAAAGAACAGCTATTAGGCATGTTTCTGCAACCCTATGCTGGTATAAGATACCAATTAGCTAGGTGCATAAGTGCGGAAATAGAAAGTGCATTTCCTTTTTATTTTTATAGATTCACCTATAAAGAGAATGCTAAAGCCTATGATACAAAGACTGGTCTTGATTTATTTGGAGCAGGACCAATTGGTGTCAAAGGCGACAATACTTTTTATAAGTTCAGCGGCAAGTATCTACCAATTTGCAGAATTCACCTCGTTTACCTTTTTTAACCAAACATTTCATGAAAGCAAAACACTCCTTTGTTGGACTATTATTTTGGCTACTGACAGCTTTTTGCAGTAGCTCCGTCTCAGCACAAACTGGAACGTGGTCGATTGGTCTGCCAAGTGCAGTTTGTGCGGGACAAGAAACACAACTCCAATTGAACGTTGGAACTGACATCACTGCAGCCAACTATGTAACAGTAGATGGTGGAAACGTGATAGCCGGACCATCTAAAAACGGCAACGTTATTAGCTTGACGGTGCGTTGGGGTAATCAGAATGACCGCGGGTCAGTCGTTGTTAATTTAACACGTACGGTTACTAATCAAGATGGTACCACTAGCACAGTTCCAGTTGATTCTAACCCTACCAATTGCGGCCTGCGCAACTTCTATTCGCGTGCTCCACAGCAGATAAACGGCACCAGTACCTACAGCCTGCCTCTATGCAGTGGCGGTTCACCCATCACCCTGTCCGTGCCGGTAGAAACCTACACCGGCATCCCCTCCGAAACCATTGCCGACTAGACATGGATAGTGTCCAATACTTGGACGGTTGCCGGCAGCGGGGTGTCAGCATTCAACGGGCCATCTCAACCGGCCCCGGCGGGCTACCAAATGTACCGGGCGGGCCGCAGCATTAATGTCACGCCCGCTGTGGGCGAAGGCGACCGGGTAGTTGTTGCACGTTTCTACTCGCGCTATTGCAGTGAAACGTATTCGCCCGGCAACCCGCTGGTGAGCCTGCCCCGGCAAATTCAGTTTGTGCGCGAACCCACGCTCACTGTTTCGAACGTGCCGGCTACGGTGCGCTGCGGCAACCGCACGGCATTTACCCCCTCCGTTTCGGCCAGCCAGGCGGTGGCGGTTTCCTACGCCTATTCGGTGGGCACTGGCTGGACAACCGGCTCGGTGAAAAACGGACCTATTATGGTAACGCCCAGTGGCACGAATGGGACGACGCTTACCATCACGCCGACTTATAATTGTGGCGGTACGTCGGTACCCGGAACACCCAAAGCAGTAGCCATTGGGTTTGACGCTACCCAGCCCGTGCCTACGCTCGTAACCATCCCCGAACTGTGCCCTGGCCAGCGGAAAATAATCGTCGCCACCCAAGTGCCCGGTGCCAGCAGCTACACCTGGAGCGGCGTCAGCGCCCCGCTCACACTCACGCAGAATAATCCGACGGACTGGTTTGCCTATATCACGGCCCCGGCCAACCTGACTACATCCGTAAGGCCGGTGGTGCGCGTGACCGCCAACAGCGCCTACGGCTGTGCAGCCACCTATTCGGAAGCGCCGGTGAAGGCAGGCTATGGCAATTCGTACCTGGATATCTATCCGGCCCCGGTGAATGTGCAGGGCGTGCCCACGGTGTGTGCCAACAGCGTGCTAACCTACCGGCTACTGGAATCGCAAGCCATCGGTACCAATACAGAGCTGGAATGGACCGCTTATAACTGCACCATTCTGACGGACCTGACCTATGGCGCGCCGCCCGTAATTCAGGTACAGGCCCCATCCTACAACCCGGGTCAGAATGGCTTTTGGGTTAAGCTGCGCTATAAAGACGGTTGTGGCGAATATCGATTGCCGTATCCGGTAAATGGTACGTGGCAGCCCACTATTTTCGCAGGCAACAGCATCAACGGGCAGCCTTGCTCCGCCGGGCCAGACAACCCGCGTCCCACGGCCTACCCCAGCCCCGCCAACGAAAGCCTCACGCTGAAAAACCTGCGCGGCACTGCCGAACTCTACAACGCCCAAGGCCGTGTAGTGCGGCAGCAGCAACTGCCCGCAGTGGGCCCCGCTACCCTCGACATCCGCGCCTTGCCAGCAGGACTTTACTACCTGAAGGGAATGGATGCCACCGGCCAGGCCGTGCGGCAAACGGTGCAGGTGCAGCACTAAGCCATTCGTCCATCTTAGCTGCCGGGGAGGTTTCCATACGGGAGCCTCTCCGGTTTGCTGTTTCAGGCTGGTTGTATCTTTAAACTCCAACTACTCATCCACCTCAGTTATGAACCGTTTGCCATTGCTGGCCGCGCTGCTACTCCCGGCGCTGCTGACCCTGACGGCCCCCGCCCAGGCCCAAAACCCGCGTATCGACCCCAGCTTCTTACTCACCAATATGTACCGGCCAGCCAGTGGCACCGGGGCCCTGCAATTGCGCGATGGCAGCCGAGTGGTAGTGGGGAATTTCACCCGCGCCGAGGGGCAGGCCACACTCTCGGGCCTGGTGCGCTACCTGCCCTCCGGCGTGCCCGATGTGGTGTTCAACACGGCAATAGAGACGATGGGCATCGCGATAACCAGCATGGCGGAGGCCGCCGATGGCCGGCTCCTGCTGGGCGGGCTGGGGGGCATCACGCAGAGTGGTCGGGTTTTGCCGCCGCTGGTGCGCCTCAATGCTGATGGCACCCGCGACGCGACGTTTCAGGTGCCGACGCCGAATCCTCAGAGCGGCCACGTGACGGCCCTGCTGGTGCAGCCCGATGGCAAGCTGCTGGTGGGTGGCAACCTGAGCTTTATGGGCCTAAGCACTGGCCTGGCCCGCCTCAACCTTAACGGGACGCTGGATACCAGCTTTCAACCCCAGCTAACAGCCGGAGTGCTGACAGGGGTGCGCAGCCTAGTGCAGCAAGCTGACAGTAAACTGGTTGTAGCCGCTTACGTACAGCCTGCAGGCAGCCAGAACGGCACCTTCGAGCTGCTGCGCCTGCTGGCCAATGGCACCCAGGATACCAGCTTCCAGCCCGCCTTGGCGCCGGGCGTGGTGCTGGCGGCCGTGGCTCTGCAGCCCGATGGCCAGCTGCTGTTGGGCTCGGTTAGCGGCCCAGTGCTGGCGGGCGGCACGGCTTCTTTGGCGCGTCTGAGCCCGACTGGCCAAGCCGATGCCACATTCGCACCCCCCACCCAGCTGGTACCGAACACGCTGGCCGTCATGCCTACGATGGCCGTACAGGCCGATGGGCGCATTGTGCTCACGAATAACGGGGCCATGGTTACCGGCCAGCAGCCCGTGGCCCGGCTGCTGCCTTCCGGCGCCTACGACCCCAGCTGGAGCGTACCCCAGGCGCCGGCCGATATATTCCCCTTCGCCTCCACGGTGCAGCTGCTGCCCGGCGGGCAGGTGCTGACGGCTGGCCAGCTGCTGCGCCTGGGCGATGCCCACGGCCTGGCGCGCGGGGCAGCCGTGCTCAATAGCACCGGCCAGCCGCAGTCCTCGTTTGCCCCGCTGCTGCAGGAAAGCGGCGCGGTGCACGATGTAACCCAGCAGCCCGACGGCCGGCTGGTGGCCGTGGGCGACTTCTCGGAGGTGAACGGCACGGCCGTGCGTCAGATTGCCCGCTTCCAGCCCGATGGGCAGCTCGATACCACGTTTTGCCGCTTGGCGCGCCTCACCGGCGGGCTGCCCCTGCAGGTGCTGGCCCAGCCCAACGGGACGGTGCTGGTGGGCGGCCGGTTTGAGGCCGTGGGCGGTAGCGCGCGCGTCGCGCTGGCCCGACTGCTGCCCGATGGGCAGCTTGACGCCGCCTTTGTGCCGCCTCTGCTGGGGGCGGTGGGTACTGCCGGGAGCAGTTCGGTGACGCTGCTGGCCCGCCAGCCCAACGGCGCGGTGTTGGCGGCGGGCTCCATGCGCCAGGCTGGAATAGCCAACCGCACCTTCCTGCGCTTCGACCCCAGCGGCCAGCCCGATGCCAATTTTCAGCCATCACCAACGCTGATTCCCAATAGTCTGTTGGTGCAGCCCGATGGCAACATTGTGGTGGGCACGACGGGACCGCAGCCGCTACGGCGCCTGTGGCCCGATGGCTCGCCTGACCCGACGTTTACGCCGCCTGTATTCACCGTGCCCAGCGGCGTGTTGCGCGTGTCGGCTCTGGACCGCTACGCCGATGGGCGCCTGTTGCTGGCCGGCCGGTTTGCGCAGGTGGGCGGCGCGGCTACCACTAATGTGGCCCGCCTGCTGCCCGATGGCTCCGTCGATGCCAGCTTTGCCAGCCAGGTGTTTCAGCTGGATGGTCGGGTGACCAGCGTGGCCATTCAGCCCAACGAGCGGGTACTGCTGGCGGGCTCGCCACAGTTTATTCCCACGGCCACCACCAATTCGCTGTACCGCCTGCTGCCCGATGGCAGCGCCGATGCCTCGTTTGACGCCACGCAGGGGCCGGTGTTCGGTAGCCGCAACCAGGGCACAGCCCGGGTGCTGGTGCAGGCCGACGGCGCCATTGTGGCCGCCGGGGCGTTTGAAACCGTGGCCGGGCTGCCCATCGGCGGCCTCGTGCGCCTGCTCGACCCCAACGTGCTGGCCGTGCGCGCCGGGCAGACGGCCGGGCAACTGCAGGCCTGGCCGGTGCCGGCCCACGAAACCCTGCAGGTGAGCTGGCGGGCTGGCATTCCGGCCCGCCGGGCGCAGCTGCTCGATAACCTAGGCCGCGTGGTGCAGACGGTCGAGCAGCCCGCGCCGGGCCTGCGGCTGGCTACGGCCGGTCTGGCGCCGGGCCTGTACCTTCTGCGCGTAGACTATGTTGCTGCCAACCCGGGCTTTCGCCGCATTGTGGTGGAGTAATGGCGGGCGATTCGACTGGGGTGGACTTACCTTGCGACCCAGCCCGGCCGCGCAACCTCTGACGCACGGCCGCGTTTGCTTACGCCAATGCGTGGAATAATCTGGTTACGACAGTGCGGGAGAAACCTGACCGGCCTGCTGGCGCTATTGCTGCTGGCCATACCTGCCGCCGAGGCCCAGCACTGGTACAACCGCAAGGCCGAGAAGCGCATCAAGCCCGCCGTCGTCACCATTAAGCCGCCGACCGACCCGCCCGCCGTACGCGAGGCCCTGGCCGAGGCCAAAAAGCTGCAGGGCCAGTTCAAGGATTCGGAAGCGCTGGCGCAGTTTCAGGAGATATTGAAAATCAATCCCAAACATTTTAAGGCGTTGTGCGAATCGGCGGTGCTCAGCGTGCGCATCGGCGCCCGCTACTCCGACGAAACCCGCAAAAGCGCCTATTTCGATGCCGCCCGCCGCTACGCCGAGCGCGCGATGTTGCTGCAGCCGGAAGCCGGCGAAAGCAGCTACGCCGTGGCCCTGGCCATGTTCAATCAGGCCACGCTGCGCACGGCCCGCGCCCGCCTGCAGGCCTTCCGCGACCTGCGCCCCTACGTGTACCTGGCCACCGAAAAGCTGCCGAAGTCGCCCGAAGCCTGGCAGTTGCTGGGCCGCTGGCAGTTCCGGGTGGCGCACTATAACCTGCTGGAGCGCGCCTACAGCAAAGTAGTATTGGGTGGCGTACCCGGCGGCGGCGATAGTCGCGCCGCCATGGCTTCGCTGGAAAATGCCCGCGTGCTCGACCCCAAGCGCCTGCAGTTCTGCTACGATTTGGCTCGCATGTACCACTATCAGGGCCGCCGCCGCCGGGCCATCGCCGTGCTACACGAAGCCGAAAAGATAGTGCCCACCACCAGCGACGAGCTGGTAGTGAGCCGTCTGTGCCGCCAGATGCTCAAGCCCTTGGTGCGCAAAGACCAGCGCAAGCGCCGCCGCGAAGCCCGCCGCCAGCCCCAGACAGTGGCCGTGCCCGATTCCAGCGCCGCCCGTAGCAAGTAGGAGCGGGGCCGTACTTTTGGGCCCGCTTAGGTTATGG
The DNA here is from genome assembly GCF_030580865.1 of Hymenobacter aranciens. Lineage (GTDB taxonomy): Bacteria > Bacteroidota > Bacteroidia > Cytophagales > Hymenobacteraceae > Hymenobacter > Hymenobacter aranciens. Next base: position 227,416 of record NZ_JAUQSY010000002.1, read on the forward strand.
TGCATCAGGTAGTGAATCGGTTTTTGTTATGGATAGCGCTGCCCCTGGCTGGCGCGGGCGGCCTCCTGGCCTGCCAGTCCTCGCCCGAAGAGCAGCCCGATACCTTCGTAAACCTGGCCACCGTGCAGAGCGGCCCCCGCGTGCAGGCCGACGAGCTCGACGGCGCCATCCGCCGCGAGCCGCGCAACACCGCCCTGCTAGCCCGCCGCGCCACCCTGCGCCTGGCCGCCGGCCAGCCCAGCGCCGCCCTGCGCGATGTGTCCGCTGCCATCGACATTGACGACAACGACGGCCAGCTTTACTTTCTGAAAGCCCGCGCCCTGCGCGCCCTGGGCCGCCTGCCGGAAGCCCTGGCCGCCGCCCGGCAGGCCGCCAGCCACGGCTTCACCGCGCCCGAATTGCCGCTGCTGGTGGGCGAAACCCACTTGGCCGCCCGCAACTATGCCGCCGCCCTCGACAACTTCGACCGCACCCTGCGCCTCGACCCCGACCAGCCCGCCGCGCTGTTCTACAAGGGCCTGGCCTACGCTGCCACCGGCGATACGTCCACGGCCGTGCAGTACCTCGAAGATGCCCACAACCGCGAGCCGCGCCAGCCCGAAATCCTGCACCAGCTGGCTTTCCTGCTCAACGCCTGGCGCCTGCCCGCCGATGCCGCCCGCTTCGCCTCGCTAGGCTTGCGGCTCGATTCCACGTCCGGCCTGCTGCACTACGACTACGGCCGGCAATTCGAACTGCGCACCCCGCCCCGCGCCGACAGCGCCCTCTGGTACTACCGCCGCGCCCTGCAGCTCGACACCAGCGTGTACCGGGCCGATTATCGCGTGGCGCTGGCCGCCACGACCAACGGCCAGCGCCCCGCCAGCATCATCCCGCACCTGCAGCGCGCTCTGCGCCGCAACCCCCGCCTGCCCCAGGCCCGCGCCCTGCTCGGCGAAGCTCTCGAAGCCCAGGGCAAGCTGCCCGAAGCCCTCGCGCAATACCGTCTGCTGGTGGCCGAAAACCCTGGCAACCAGCACTGGACTTTCAAAGTGTGGAAGATAGGGGAGAAGGTGCGAATGCTGCTGCCCGACAGCCTGCGCCCCGCCCCGCGCTACTACTACCGCCGTCCGGTGGCCCTGCCGACCCGGCCGGCCCCAGTAACGCCGATTGCGCCGTTGCGGCCCAACGCGAACTAATTGCCGTCTTGCGAACGTCCTGCCTCACGGCTGAGCCCCTGCGAAACCCAGCGCCTGACCCTGCGCAACCCTGCGAGAAATTCACCAGCCAACAGCCCAAACTATTCAATGGGTGCTAACTTGCGCCCACTTTGCGCCTACCGCAAACCATTCCTATGCTCAACATCACCCTCCCCGACGGTTCCGTCCGTGAGCTGCCCGTCGGCAGCACGGGCTACGACCTGGCCGCTGGCATCAGCGAAGGCCTGGCGCGCAACGCCTTGGCCGTGCGCGTCAACGGCGAAATCCGCGACCTCCACCGGGCCCTGCCCGATACCGCCACCGTTGAAATCCTGACCTGGCGTGACGAAGGCGGCAAGTCCACTTACTGGCACTCTTCGGCCCACCTCATGGCCGAAGCCCTCGAAGCCTTGTACCCCGGCGTGAAGCTGGCCATCGGCCCGGCCATCGAAAACGGCTTCTACTACGACGTGGACCTGGGCGAAGGCCGCAGCATTTCCAGCGAAGACTTCCCGGCCATCGAGAAGAAAATGCTGGAGCTGGCTAAGAACAAAAGCAAGTACGAGCGCCGCGAAGTGCCCAAGGCCGAGGCCATTGCCTACTTCACCGAGAAAGCCGACCCCTACAAGCTGGAGCTGCTCGAAAACCTCGAAGACGGCAACATCACCTTCTACACCCAGGGCGGTTTCACCGACCTTTGCCGCGGCCCGCACATCCCCGACACCGGCACCATCAAGGCCGCCAAGCTGATGAACGTGGCCGGCGCCTACTGGCGCGGCGACGAGAAAAACAAGCAGCTCACCCGCCTCTACGGCATCACGTTCCCCAAAGCCACCGAGCTGGCCGAGTACCTCGAACGCCTCGAAGAGGCTAAGCGCCGCGACCACCGCAAGCTGGGCAAGGAGCTGAAGCTGTTCACGTTCTCGGAGCGCGTGGGCGCGGGCCTGCCGCTGTGGCTGCCCAAAGGCACCGCCCTGCGCGAGCGGTTGGAGCAGTTCCTGCGCAAGGCCCAGGTGAAGGCCGGCTACCTGCCCGTTGTGACCCCCCACATCGGCGCTAAAGAGCTGTACGTGACCAGTGGCCACTACGAAAAGTACGGGGCCGACTCGTTCCAGCCCATCAAGACGCCCAACCCCGGCGAGGAGTTCTTCCTCAAGCCGATGAACTGCCCGCACCACTGCGAAATCTACAAATCGGAGCCCCGCAGCTACCGCGACCTGCCCGTGCGCCTCGCCGAGTTCGGCACCGTGTACCGCTACGAGCAATCGGGCGAGCTGCACGGCCTGACGCGGGTGCGCGGCTTCACGCAGGACGACGCCCACATCTTCTGCCTGCCCGAACAGGTGAAAGAGGAATTCCAGAAGGTTATCGACCTGGTGCTGTATGTCTTCAAAGCCCTGGGATTCTCCGACTTCACGGCCCAGATTTCGCTGCGCGACCCCGAGAACACCACCAAGTACATCGGCTCGGATAAAAACTGGGCCCTGGCCGAAGCCGCCATCACCGAATCGGCCGCCGAGAAGGGGCTGACCACCGTGACCGAATTGGGCGAGGCCGCCTTCTACGGCCCCAAGCTCGACTTTATGGTGCGCGATGCCCTGGGCCGCCGCTGGCAGCTCGGTACCATCCAGGTCGACTACAACCTGCCCGAGCGCTTCGAGCTGGAGTACGTGGCCCCCGACAACACCAAGCAGCGCCCGGTGATGATTCACCGCGCCCCGTTTGGCTCGCTCGAGCGCTTCGTGGCCGTGCTCATCGAGCACTGCGCCGGTAACTTCCCGCTGTGGCTCACGCCCGAGCAGTTCATCATCCTGCCGATTTCGGATAAGTTCATCGACTACGCCAAGCAGGTGAAAGCCCAACTGGAAGCCGCCGACCTGCGCGGCACCGTGGACGCCCGTGACGAGCGCATCGGCCGCAAAATCCGCGACGCCGAAATGAGCAAAATCCCGTACCTGCTGGTAGTGGGCGAGAAGGAAGCCGAAGCTGGCCAGGTCGGCGTGCGCAAGCACGGCGAGGGCGACCTTGGTGCGATGAACGTGGCTGCTTTCGTGGCCAGCGTGCAACAGCAGATGGCCGAGGCAATGGCGCAGTAATGTGTCATAAAAGAACGTCATCCTGAGCCGAAGGCGAAAGGACCTCGCCCGCTTCTCTGTGGTAGTAATCATTTACTATTGCATGAGGCGTGGGCGAGGTCCTTTCGCCCTCGGCTCAGGATGACGTTCTTTTTTACTGTTCTTTAGGGTAAAGCTTGCCTTTCCGGAGAAAAACCCCGATATTTGCCCCCTGATTGCCCGGGCGTGCCCGAGCCATCCGCCTTAGAATCATAGTCTGACACTTTTTTCGCTACAGCCATAGCAACCCCGAATCGCCGTTACGTGCCCCGCCAACAGGTGGAGGAGCCGTTCAAAATCAATCAGAAAATCACCGCCCGCGAAGTTCGCCTCGTGGGCGACAACGTGGAGCAGGGCATCTATCCGATTGACCAGGCCCGCAAAATGGCCCAGGAGCAAAACCTCGACCTCGTTGAGATTTCGCCCACGGCCACGCCGCCCGTATGCCGCGTCATCGACTACTCGAAATTCAAGTACGAGCAGAAGAAGAAAACCCGCGAGCTGAAGGCCAAGCAAACCAAAGTTGTCATCAAGGAAATCCGTTTCGGGCCCAACACCGACGACCACGACTTCGCCTTCAAAGTAAAGCACGCGCAGGAATTTTTGCGCGAAGGCGCGAAAATCAAGAGCTACGTGCACTTCGTGGGCCGTAGCATCGTGTTTAAGGAGCGCGGCGAAATCCTGCTGCTCAAGTTTGCCCAGGCCCTTGAGGACCTGGCCAAAGTAGAGCAACTGCCCAAGCTCGAAGGCAAGCGCATGTTCCTCTACCTCGCGCCGAAAGCGGCCGTGGTAGCCAAGGCCGCTGCTGCCACCTCGAAACCCGCTGACAAAGGCGACGCCAAACCCGAGAAAAAAGCCCCGAAGCCCGCCGACGCCGACACCAAGGCCGAAGCAGCAGCGCCGGACGCCGAATAGACTTTACCGGTTGCGGATGGCTGCCCAGCATAGTGCTTGTCAGCGACCTCAACAATCAACAACCAACCAATTCCCTACCATGCCGAAGGTAAAAACCAAATCCGGTGCCAAGAAGCGCTTTGCGCTCACCGGAACGGGCAAAGTGAAGCGTAAGCACGCTTTCAAATCCCACATCCTCACCAAGAAGAGCACCAAGCGCAAGCGCGGCCTCACGCACACCGGCCTCGTTAGCAAGGCCGATATGAATCGCGTGGCTCAAATGCTGAACATCTAATTTCCAACCAGGCTTCCGGCTTTTTTAAGACATAAGTCGCCGGCTGCCAAAAACAACTAAGGTTATGCCAAGGAGTGTAAACCACGTGGCCTCGCGCCACCGCCGTAAGAAAATCATGCGTTTGGCGAAAGGCTATTATGGCCGTCGCAAAAACGTGTGGACCGTAGCCAAGAACGCCGTTGAAAAAGGCCTCACCTACGCTTACCGCGACCGGAAAGTTAAGAAGCGCGAGTTCCGCGCCCTCTGGATTCAGCGTATCAACGCCGGCGCCCGCGAGCACGGCCTGAGCTACTCGCAGCTGATGGGCGGCCTGAAGAAAGCCGGCATCGAGCTGAACCGTAAGGTGCTGGCCGACCTGGCTCTGAACCACCCCGCTGCTTTCAAAGGCATCGTGGAGAAGGCTAAGTAAGCTTCCCGCTTTAAAATTTGAAAAGGCTGTGCCCTGCGGGGGTGCAGCCTTTTTTTGTGTCAGGTGAATTCCGTGTATTGGTTTTCCCGGTCACTGCGCATTACTTTCTCAGTTTCTTTGCCCCATGACATCCGCTACTCCTGCTTCCCGCCTGCGCTCCATCGTCAGCGGCTCCATTGGCAATTTGGTCGAATGGTTTGACTGGTATGCGTACTCGGCCTTTGCGCTGTATTTCGCGCCGGTGTTCTTCCCGAAAGACAACGAGACGGCACAGCTCCTCAATACGGCGGCCATTTTTGCGGTAGGCTTCCTGATGCGGCCGCTGGGCGCGTGGCTGCTGGGTATCTACGCCGACCGGCACGGGCGGCGGGCGGCGCTGCTGCTCTCGGTGCAGCTGATGGCGGGCGGTTCGCTGCTTATTGCCTGCACGCCCTCTTATGCCCGCATTGGGGTGGCCGCGCCGGCGCTGCTGCTGCTGGCGCGGCTGGTGCAGGGCATCAGCGTGGGTGGGGAGTATGGTACTTCGGCCACCTACCTGAGCGAGATGGCGGGGGCGAAGCACCGAGGCTTCTGGTCGAGCTTTCAGTATTTGACTTTGATGGGTGGGCAACTGCTGGCGTTATCGGTGCAGCTCGGCCTGCAGGCGCTGCTGACGCCCGCGCAACTCGACGAATGGGGCTGGCGGGTGCCCTTCGTGATTGGAGCCATTGCGGCCGGGGCGGCGCTCTACCTGCGCACGCACATGGATGAAACAGCCGCCTTCGTGCGGCAGCAGGAGCCGACGGCAGCCCCGCGTCGTAGCCAACTGCAGGTATTGTGGCAATACCCGGGAGCCGTGCTGACGGTGGTGGGCCTCACGCTGGGCGGCACGCTGGCCTTCTACACCTTCACTACCTACGCCCAGAAATTTCTGGTGAATAGCAGTGGGTTCAGCAAGGCGCAGGCCACCAGCATTTCCTTTGTGGTGATGGCGGCGGCTTTGCTGTTCCAGCCCCTGCTGGGGGCAGTTTCGGATAAAATCGGGCGGCGGCCGGTGCTGCTGTTTTTCGGCATTGGGGCTACGCTGGGGACGGTGCCACTGCTGCGCCTGCTGGCCCACACGACCGATGCGGGCGTTGCCACCGGGCTGCTCATTGCCGCGCTGTTCGTGGTGGCGGGCTACACCTCCATCAATGCAGTGGTGAAGGCCGAGCTGTTTCCCACCGAAATCCGGGCGCTGGGCGTGGGGCTGCCCTACGCGCTGACGGTGGCTGTTTTCGGCGGTACGGCCGAATTCGTGGCGCTCTATGCCAAAGACCAGGGCGCGGAGGAATGGTACTACTGGTACGTGGCGGGTTGCGCGCTGCTGTCGCTGGTAGTGTATTGGCGCATGGGCGAGACGCGCACGGCCGGGCGAATGGCAGATTAACTTCCTTTCTGAGACTTTCGCTCGCGGCTAACCCACACGACCCACAAAAGTCCTCCGCTTACTATATACAGCAACCAGACAGGTCTGTGAGCGGTTTTACCAGTTCGGTATCCTACGGGGCTAGCACCTGTGCTATGATTATATTGCCCAAGTGCTCCACAAATAGCTAGTGCGAGAGCTATAGCAAGGAGCATCGTTCGGCCGTATTTATTCAGCCAGTTTCTCAGCCATTGCATAGTTGCTCGCTACCGCCCGGCCACTTCCTCCAGCACACTCTCCACCCAGCTTTTGCCCCAGTCTTCGAGTTCCTGGGCGCTCCAGAGCTGCGGGTAGAAAATGCGGCGCTGAAACTTGGGGGGCAGGTAGCTGCGCCAGTTGGTGCCGCCGGTGGCGGGCACGTCGGCGGGGTTGCGCTGCAGGTAGCGCACGGCCGACTTGAAGTGCATCAGCGGCCAGTTGATGTTGACGTTGACGTCGAGCTGCTTGAGGGCACGGAGGAGGCGCGGGTGGTGGCGGTCTTCCTCCGGGAGGCGTTGCACCACTGCCCACACGTTGCCGTCGCGGTAGGCGCGGGCGTGGGCCAGCAGCTCGGCCGAGTATTTGCGCTCGAACTCGATTAGGGTGAGGGCTTTGGCGCCGGTTTCTTCAATGGTGGCGCCAGCCTGCCAGTAGATGCAGCCGAACATCTTTTCGTCGTCGGGTGTCTGGCCCAGGGCCTTGCGCTTCTCGGCGTCGGTGAGGTTTTCGAGGGCCGTGCTGGCCAGCTCAATCATGCGGTACTGCACGCTCTGGAAGCCCGAGGCCGGCATCAGGCTCATGCGGAACTGCAGAAACTGCTGCTTGTCCATGCCATCGACCATCACGTCAAACGAGTCGATGAGATTCTCGAAATAGCGGTTGATGCGGCCGATGCGCAGCACGATTTCCTGCAGCGTAGGCTCGCGCAGGAGGCTGATTTGGTCGTACTCGCAGAGGCAGAGCTTAAAATACAGCTCCGTAATCTGGTGGTACATGATGAAAATCCGCTCGTCGGGAATGTTGGTGAGCGGGCGCTGGAGGCTGAGCAGGGTGTCGAGCTCGATGTAGTCCCAGTAGTTGACGTACTTGGCGTGGTAGAGGCCTTCGAGATAGGCGGCCAAATCCTGGCCATCGGGGGCGTATTTCTCCTGGAGGCGGCGCAGCTGGGTGAGGACGGCCGGGGAGAATTCGTCCGAAACGGGGTGGGCGGACATGAGGGGAGGGAAGAGGGTGAGCGGGAGGGATAGGTGGGTGGGCGGCAAATATCGGTAAAATACGAAGGATATTAAAGCAAGCTTAAGGAGCAAGGCCGACCCCCGACTGATTAAGCCGCAAATCAGCAGCCTGTAAGGTCGATAGTTCAGACATTTCATGGGAGAATTTTCCGGCCCCGGGTGAGGCCCGCCAATGCGGGAGAAGCCTTTTTGCCGTCGCTGCGGTCTTCGCGGCAGAGCTATTCACCCAGACCCTGTGCTATGACGCCTATTCCTGATTTCGCGAAGCGTTTTTTCTCTCATCAGCTACGTTCCGCCTTGCGCTGGAGCATCGGGTTGGCCCTGCTGGTGCCGCTGGGACAAGCCGCCGCGCAGGTGGCCCCGCTGAAAGTGTGGGACCGCCGCTTCGGCGGCACCTCTACCACGTGTAGCGGGGCCGACGAACTATTTACCCTGGTAGCGACCGCCGACGGCGGGAGCCTGCTGGGCGGGCGTTCCAGCTCCGACGCGGTGGGCGACAAATCGGAACCCAACCGGGCGTTTGGCGCTGACTTCTGGGTCGTGAAGCTTGATGCGCAGGGTAATAAGCAGTGGGACAAGCGCTTCGGCGGTACTCAGATTGAGACCCTGACGGCCATCCAGCCCACGCCCGACAGCGGGTACCTGCTCGGCGGCTACGCCGATTCGGGGGTGGATGGCGACGTGTCGCAGCCCGGACGGGGCGCCAACGACTACTGGCTGGTGAAGATTGACGCGCAGGGCAATAAGCTATGGGACACGCGCTATGGGGGCAGCGGCCAGGATTACCTGCTGGCCATCCAGCCCACGCCCGACGGGGGCTACCTGCTCGGCGGCTCGTCGCGCTCGGGCAGCAACGGTGATAAAACCGAGCCCAGTCGCGGCGACACTGATTATTGGGTGGTGAAAGTAGACGCGCAGGGCGCCAAGCTGTGGGACCACCGCTTCGGGAGCCCCGGGGAAGACTATTTCCGGAGCCTGCGGGTGACGCCCGACGGCGGCTGCCTGCTGGGCGGCGACTGCCTGGCGGGGCAGGGCGGCGACAAATCGGAGCCCAGCAAGGGTTACAACGACATGTGGCTGGTGAAGCTGGACGCGCAGGGTACCAAGCAGTGGGACAAGACTCTGGGTAGTAATGGATTCGATGGGCTGGGAGATTTGCGTGTGCTGCCAGGGGGCGGCTACCTGGTAGGTGGCTCCTCATCGGGAGGTATCGACGGTGATAAGTCGGAGGCTGGCCGGGGCAACGGCGACATGTGGCTGCTGCGCCTCGACGCCGCCGGCACCAAGCTCTGGGACCACTGCTACGGCGGCGCCAGCGGCGATGGCATGGCGAGCCTGCTGCTGGCAGCCGACGGGGGATACCTGCTGGCCGGTAATTCCCAATCGGACGTGGGCGGCGACAAAACCGAGCCGAGCCGGGGCAGCGGCGACTACTGGGCCGTGAAAACCGATGCACAAGGCATTAAGCAGTGGGATAAGACCTTCGGCGCGACCCTGAACGACAACCTGTACGCGGCGCAGCAGGCGGCCGACGGCAGCTACCTGCTGGCGGGCTTTACCGCCTCGCCGGTGGGTGGCGACAAAACCCAGGGCTGCTGGGGCAACGTCGATTACTGGGTGGTGAAGATGAGCGCGCCACCTGGTAGCCTGACCATCGGCACCGGCACGCTGGCCAGCCCAACCAGCATTCCGGCCGGTACCTATACCGCGATTACGGTGACGGGTACGGGCGTGGCCGAACTGGCTGGCAATGTGATAGTGAATACCGGCCTGACGGTGAGCGGCACGCTGCTCACCGCCTGCCGGCAACTGACGGGCAGCGGCAGCTTCACGCTGGAGGCCGGCGCCACGCTCGGTATCTGCGACGCAGATGGCATTAGCGGCAGCGGTAGCAGCGGGGCCGTGCAGACCACCGGGCCGCGCTCCTTTTCGCCCGAGGCCAGCTACCTCTACAATGGTACGGCGGCCCAACGCACCGGCAGTGGCCTGCCCGCCCAGGTGCGCAGCCTCACCACTACCAACGCGAATGCTCTGACGCTAAGCGGCGCCGTGAGTGTGGCCCGCACGCTGGCGGTGGCCGGCACGGGCAACCTCGTCACGAATGGCGTGGCACTGACGCTGCAGAGCAGCACCACCGGTACGGCCCTGCTGACCAACCTGGGCACTGGCCAGGTGAGCGGCAACCTGACGGTGCAGCGCTACCTCGACCCCACGCTGAACGCGGGCCTGGGCTACCGCCACCTGACTGCTCCCGTGCGCGGGCAAACGGTGGCCGCATTGGGCTCCGGCGGTACCTCGCTGGTGGCGAACCCCGCCTACAATACCTCGGCCACGCCAAACCTGGTGACGCCTTTCCCCTCGGTGTACTATTACGACCAGGACCGGCTGGCTACGGTTACTAGCAATCTGTCGGCTTTCGACAAAGGCTGGGTGTCGCCCGCCGCCCTCACTGCGGTGGCCCCGGTGGGCAGCCGCGGGTTTACGGCGCAACTGCCCGGGGGCAGCACGCTGGCCTTTACCGGCGAGGCGGAGCAGGGCAGCACCAGCGTTGCGCTGGTTCGCAACGCCGGCCCCACGGCCGCCGATGCGGGCTGGAATTTCGTGGGTAATCCCTACGCGTCGCCGCTGGACTGGAGTACCATTGGCGCCAGCCAGCGCCCGAACGTGGACGCGGCCGTGTACGTGTTCGAGAGCACCACGCAGTACGGCGGGCAATACCGCAGCTACGTCAACGGCCTGGGTGGCGGCAACCCGCTCATCGGTAGCAGTCAGGGCTTTTGGGTGCGGGTAAGCGCGGGCCAAATCGCCGGTTCGCTCAACCTGACCAATGCCAACCGCGTGAGCGACTACACTGACCAGGCTTCGGTGCGCCGGGGCGCGGCCGACCTACGCCCGCAGGTGCAGCTGAGCCTGGCTGGCTCTGGCAGTTCGGATGAGCTATACCTCTACGCCCAGGCTGGCGCCACGGCCGACGTAGACGGCGAGTTCGACGCCACCAAGCTGGCCAATTCTACGGGCCTGAACCTGGCTTCTCTCAGCGCCAGCGGCCAGCCGCTGGCCATTGATGGCCGCCCGGATTTCACTGCGGCTACCAGCATTCCGCTCTTTGTGGGCGTGCCCGGCGCCGGCCGCTATACCTTGCGGGCCGCCCGTCTCGCCAACCTGCCCGCCGGCCTGACACCTTATCTGCGCGACCAGCAAACCGGCACGGTGCAGAACCTGAGCCAGCAGCCCGACTACACCTTCCAGCTCAGCGCCGCTACTGCCGACGGGCGCTTCGAGCTGTTGTTCGCGCCACCGGCAGCCCTGGCTACGGCCCCGGCCAGCTTCAGCGCGCAGGTGGCGGTGTTCCCAAACCCGGCTGCCAAGGTCGTGTTCGTGGAGTTGCCCGCCGCCCTGACCCGCTCGGCCGTGACAGCATTGCTGGTAGATGCGCTAGGGCGCACCGTGCGGACGCAGTCGCTGACGGCGGCTGCTACGCCGTTCTCGCTGGCAGGGATAGCCGCCGGCGTGTACGCTCTGCGACTGCAAACGGCGCAAGGCACCCTGACCAGAAAACTGACGGTGGAATAACCTGCCTGGGCTAGCCAAAATTGAAAGTCCCGACCAACAAGTCGGGGCTTTTCTACACCTCCTCCCTCCGCAAAGCCCACGCAAGCCCAGGCGGTGCCGCAGAAATAAAAAATGGTGCGGTACTTTGCACGGCAGACGTGTAAATAATAGGCTGACGGCCGGCTATAGGCGAAAGTAGAGTATGGCAGAAAAATCCAGTATTTTCGATATGATTGGCCCGGTGATGATTGGGCCCAGCTCCTCGCATACGGCGGGCGTGGTGCGCATTGCGCGGGCGGCCATCCGCATCCTGGGCAGCCTGCCCACCGAGGCCACCGTGACGTTCTACAACTCCTTCGCCCGCACCTACGAAGGCCACGGCTCGGACCGCGCCATCGTGGCCGGGCTGCTGGGCTATGCCACCGACGACACGCGCATCCGCACGGCGTTCGAGCACGCGGCCGAGACAGGTTTGCAGTACACGTTTCAGAGCGTGGGCAATGCTTCGACGATGCACCCGAACACGATTAAGCTCAATTTGCTGGATAGCAATACCGGCCGCCGGGTGGAGGTGATTGGGCAGAGCCGGGGCGGGGGAGTCATCCGCATTGTGGAGGTGGACGGCTTTCCGTCGGATTTTTCGGCCTCGCTGCACACCCTGATTATTGACGCCGATGACGTGCCGGGCTCCATTGCCTTTATTGCCTCGGTCATTGCGCACGACGACTGCAACATCGCCACCATGTTCGTGTCGCGCAAGGGCAAAAACGACGCGGCTCGGCAATTTATCGAAATGGACAGCCCGATTAAGGAAATCACGCTGGCCTATTTGCGTCAGCTAAGCTGGGTGCACCAGATAATCTACATTCCGACCCTGGACTAGCCTGTACCTTTGCGGTGATACTCCTGACCAGCTTCATGAAAACAACGAATAAGCGGACCAGCCGCCGGGCGGCGCTGGCCGGCGCGCTGCTGGCGGGCCTGCTGGCCGCGCCGGTTGCGCAGGCCCAGACGGCCCTCGGCGGCGCCCCCGCCGCGGCCGCGCCCACCGGGCCCTGGACTTTACAGGCCGCCATCGACTATGCCCTGGCCCACAACCTGAACGTGCGCCAGAGCCAGCTTTCGGCCCAGAACAACAAGGCCGTGCTCACCCAGAGCAAGGCCGCGCTGCTGCCCACGCTCAACCTCAACGGCACCCAAACCTGGAACTACGGCCGCAACGTGAACCCGCTCACGTATGAGTACGAAAATCAGACGATTCGCTCGAATAACTTCTCGGCGCAGTCGCAGCTGGTGCTGTTTCAGGGTTTCCAGCTGCGTAACACAATTAAACGCAACGACCTCGACTACGAGGCCAGCCTGCGCGATATCGACAAGGCGCGCAATGACCTGGCATTGAACGTGGCGTCGGCGTATTTGCAGCTGCTGCTGAGTGAGGAGCTAATTAAGTCGAACCAGTCGCGGGTGGCCAGCTCGCAGGCGCAGGTGGCCCGCACCCAGATTCTGCTGAAAGCGGGCAGCGTGGCCGAAAGCAATTTGCTCGACAGCCAGTCGCAGCTCGCCTCGGACGAGTCGAACGTCATTACGGCTACCAACCAGCGCGACATTGCCCGCCTCAACCTCGTGCAGCTGCTGAACCTCGACGGCTCGGCCGCTGCTACCTTCCAGGTCGATGCGCCGCAGCTGGCCGACCCGGACGCCGAAGCGCCATATGCGCTCGACCTCAACCAGACCTTCGAAACGGCCGCCGGCACGCTGCCCGAAATCAAGGCCGCCGAGCTGCGGGTGCAGAGCGCCCGGCGCGGTATCGACCTGGCCCGCGGCGGCTACTACCCGCGCCTGAGCTTGTTTGGCTCGGTCGTAACGGGCTTTTCGTCGTCGGGCACCTCGCGGGTGCTGACAGGCGACTCCACGGCTACTGTACTGCCTGTTTATCAATACGACCCGCTGAACCCTGGCGGTACGCCCACGCTCACCAATTTCGCCGTAGTGGGCCCCACGCAGGCTAATTATAAATTCCTGCCGTCAGGGTTTTTCGACCAGCTGAGCGACAACGTGGGGCGCACGGTGCAGTTTGCCCTCACCATCCCGGTGCTCAATGGCTTGCAGGTGCGCACGGGTGTGCAGCGTGCCATCATCAATGAGGAAGCAAACCGTTTGCGCGCCGAGCAGGCCCGCCTCACGCTGCGCCAGAGCATCGAGCAGGCCTATGTGGATGCCCGCGCCGCCCAGCAGCAGTACGCCGCCGCCAAGCGCCAGGTGGCAGCCCTTACGCTCTCGCAACGCAACGCCGAAATCCGCTTCAACAACGGCCTGCTCAACGGCACCGATTATAACATTGCCAAAAACAACCTGACCTTCGCCGAGTCGAACCGCATTCAGGCCAAGTACAGCTTCATCTTCCGGCGCAAAGTGCTGGACTTTTATCAGGGCAAACCACTTACTCTTTGATTTAATTATGAGTTTTGAGTTATGAATTATGAGTTGCTGTTCTGTTGAAACTCATAATTCATAACTCAAAACTCATAACTCCGCTCATGAACAACAACCGTTTACTCTATATCCTGCTCGGCGTCGTGGTGGTGCTGCTGGCGGGGTTTGCCATTGCTAAAAAACAGGGTTGGGTGGGCCAGCCGACCGGCACCGAGGTACTGGTGGCCAAGGCCGCCACGGCCAATATCGTGGAGAAAGTCAGCGCCTCGGGCAAGGTGCAGCCCGAGAATGAAGTGAAAATCTCGCCCGACGTGTCGGGCGAAATCATCGAGCTGTATGTGCAGGAGGGCGACTCGGTGAAGAAAGGCCAGCTGCTGCTCCGCATCCGGCCCGACAACTACCAGGCCGTGGTGAACATGCAGAATGCCCAGGTGGGCACCCAGCGCGCCAACGTGGCCCAGGCCCAGGCGCGCCTGCAGCAGCTGCTGGCCTCGGCCAAGCAAACCGAGCTGACCTACCGCCGCAACGCCTCGCTCTACAAGCAAAAGGTGATTTCGCAAGCCGACTACGAAGCCAGCCAGGCCGCCTACAATGCCTCGCAGGAGGAAATCAACTCGGCCCGCCAGCAAATCCGGGCCGCCCAGAGCACCGTGAGCAGCGCCAGCGCCTCGCTCGACGAAGCCCGGCGCAACCTGGACAAAACCACCATCTACTCGCCCGTGAGCGGCACCGTGAGCAAGCTCAACGTGAAAAAGGGTGAGCGCGTGGTGGGCACCACCCAGATGGCCGGCACCGAAATCATGCGTATTGCTAACCTCAACAACATGGAGGTGCGGGTGAATGTGAATGAGAATGATATCATCAACGTGCAGCTTGGCGACTCGGTGGAGGTGGAAGTGGACAGCTACACTAGCAAGGACGAAAAATTCCGCGGCCTCGTCACCAACATCGCCAACACCGCCAAGGACGCCCTCACGGCCGAAGCCGTGACGGAGTTCGAAGTCCGAATTCGCCTGCTGCCCGAAAGCTACCAGCACCTCGTGCGCCAGGTAAACGGCCAGACCGTAGTACCGTTCCGCCCCGGTATGACGGCCTCGGTCGACATCATCACCGACCGCAAGGCGGGCGTGCTCAGCGTGCCCCTGGCGGCCGTCACCACCCGCTCCGACTCGGCCATGCAGAAAGACAGCGAGCAGCAGCGCGGCGGTAGCGCACCCGGCTCGGGCCGCCGCCCCGGCACGGCCACGGTAGAAGAGCCCAAAGGCAAAGCCGCCAAGCCCGAAATCGAAGAAGTCGTCTTCGTGGTGCGCGAGGGCAAGGCCATCCTGACGCCCGTCAAAACCGGCATCAGCGACTTCGAGCGCATCGAAATCCTCAGTGGCCTGCAAGTGGGCCAAGAGGTAGTGAGCGGGCCTTTCCGCGCCGTTTCGAAGACGCTGAAGGACGGCACCCGGGTGGTGATTAAGGACGAGAAGACCTTAAACAAGGAAGCGCTGAAGGACGAGCCGGAAGGCGGCAAGTGAGAACGAAACTCCCCTCCTTGGAAAGGAGGGGATGTTTCAGCGCAGCTGAAACGGGGGTGGTTCGCCCGTCCGCGCCGGTTGGGCTTTCGCGCCGAATTAGCCGTTAAAGGTGGAGAGTTAAAAGTTAAAAGGCCATAGTTGTGCTTTTTAACTTTTAACTCTCCACCTTTAACGGCACTACCAAACGGCTGCTGGCTGCCAGTCTCCCGCAAAATCCGTTCTTTTACATCGTTCGGGTGCCGTTCTGGCGGCGCGACCGATTCAACCACCCCCGTTTTGCCTGCGGCAAAACATCCCCTCCTTTCTAAGGAGGGGAGTTTTTCGTTCTATTCCATTTCCCCACCCGTGGAAAAAATTGCCATGCTCGGCGGCGGCTCCTGGGCCACCGCACTCACCAAAATCCTGTCTGAAAACGGTGCCCGCGTCGATTGGTGGCTGCGCTCGAAAGAAGACGTGCAGCACTTGCTGCGCACCCGCCACAACCCGCGCTACCTTTCGGCGGTGCAGTTCGACCTCAACCGCGTGTACCCAACTACTGACCTCGAAGAAGCCATTGAGGAGGCTGATTGGCTGGTGCTGGCCGTGCCGGCCGCCTTCGTGCAGCCGGTGCTCGATAAGCTCGACCGCGACGCGCTTAAGCATAAGAAAGTCATTTCTGCCATCAAGGGCATGATTCCGGGTAAGAACATTCTGGTGACGGACTACGTGGCCGAGCGGTTCAAACTGGCACGCACGCAGCTGGGCGTCATTGCCGGGCCCTGCCACGCCGAGGAAGTGGCCCTCGAGAAGCAGAGCTACCTCACTATCGGCTCGCCCGATGCGGCGCTGGCCCAGCGCTTCTGCGAG
Source organism: Hymenobacter aranciens (assembly GCF_030580865.1). GTDB lineage: Bacteria > Bacteroidota > Bacteroidia > Cytophagales > Hymenobacteraceae > Hymenobacter > Hymenobacter aranciens. The sequence continues at coordinate 243,321 of NZ_JAUQSY010000002.1, forward strand.
CTGCTGCGCAACCGCTACGTGCGCGCCCACCCCGCCACCGACCTCGACGGCATCGAATACTGCGCGGTGATGAAGAACATCATCGCCCTCACCGGCGGCATTGCCCACGGCGTGGGCTACGGCGATAATTTCCTGGCCGTGCTGGTGAGCAATGCGGTGCAGGAAATCCGCCGCTTTCTGCAGGCCATCAGCCCGCAGCCGCGCGATTTATCGGGCTCGGCCTACCTCGGCGACTTGCTGGTGACGGCCTATTCGCAGTTTTCGCGCAACCGCACCTTCGGCGGCATGGTGGGACGCGGTTACTCGGTGAAGTCGGCGCAGCTGGAAATGAACATGATAGCCGAGGGCTACTACGCGGTGAAAAGCATCTTCGAGCTCAATAAGAAGCTGGGGGTGCACATGCCCATCACCTCAGCGGCCTACCGGGTGCTGTATGAGAAGGTGGCCCCGCCGGTGGAGATGGAAATTCTGAAGGAACAGCTGCGGTAGCCTTGCAAGGTGTTCACAATGGCATTCTGGTTTACGGCCTTATGCTGCTGGGTGTCTTTATAGTCGTGGGCTGTGTATTAGCTGCTCTTACTTTGCTGATTGTGGGTCTTGTCAAGTGGGGCAGGCGTCATTTGAGCCACAGTACAAAGAGTCTGAAGAACAACAATAAGTGATTGATTGCGATTGCCAGAATGCAGGTTCCAGTTATTTTACTAGAGTTTGATGGGGTGCTGGTAACCACACCTATTTGGCGGCCGGTAGAACTGTTGGCAGATGGATTTATGAAGTTCAATGAGAAGGCCGCTGGTAACTTGAATCGCATTATTGAGTTGACTGGGGCGGAATTGATTCTCACAACCACTCACCGCATCACATACGGCATAGATGAATGGTGCCGCTTGCTAGCAACAAGAGGAATCAGGGCACCCCGCATTTCTAAAATAAACGAGGCCGCTACGATAAGCGCAATGAGTAAGCGGGCAGCGGAAATCGAAGCCTGGGTCACAAAATGCGGCGTTAAGAACTATGTTGTAATTGACGATGACTCGTCAATTAATGGATTGCCCGATTTTATAAAGAATAGATTCGTGCAGACAAAGCCGATGCTTGGTTTAGATGACGAATCGGCTAGAAAAGCTCTGGGTATTTTACGCTCCAGGATTAATTAGCCAATAATTACGCCTAGAAAAAAATATGAAAATAGTCGGTTTCACCTTCGTTCGCAACGCCATTACCTACGACTACCCGGTCCTGGAGAGCATCAACTCGCTGCTGCCGCTTTGCGACGAAGTCATCGTCGCCGTCGGCAATTCTGCCGACGACACGCTGGGGCTGATTAAAAACATCAACTCCCCCAAAATCCGCATTATCGAAACCATTTGGGACGACTCCTTGCGCGAGGGCGGCCGGGTACTGGCCGTGGAAACCGACAAGGCGCTGGCCGCCGTGCCCGCCGATGCCGACTGGGCCATTTACCTGCAGGCCGACGAGGTGCTGCACGAGGCCGACTACCCGGCCATCCGGGCCGGGATGGAGCGCTGGAAGGATAATAAAAGCGTAGACGGCCTGCTGTTTAACTACCGTCACTTCTACGCTTCCTACGACTACGTGGGCGACTCCAAACGCTGGTACCGGCGCGAAATCCGCATCGTGCGGCCGGGCATTGGCGTGTATTCGTACCGCGATGCGCAGGGCTTCCGCCGGGGCGACAACCAGAAGCTGCGCGTGAAGCTGCTCGAAGCCAGCGTGCACCACTACGGCTGGGTGAAGCCGCCGGCCGCCATGCAGCGCAAGCAGGAAACCTTTAATAAGCTCTGGCATTCGGATGAGTGGGTGGCTGAGAACGTGGCGTCGGCCGCCGAGTTCGACTACAGCCAGATTGACTCGCTGCAGCACTTCACCGGCACCCACCCGCGGGTGATGGAGGAGCGCATCCGCCAGCAAAACTGGCGCTACGACCACGACATGAGCCGCAACCGCCTGCGGCTGAAAGACCGGCTGAAGCACTTAATAGAGCAGCTGACGGGCTACCGCATCGGCGAATACCGTAATTACAAGCTGGGGTAATTTCGCCCGCCTTCAATTCTTAAAACCGACCATATGGGAGCCTGGGGCCACCGCAATTTTGAAAACGACGCCGCGCTGGATTTTCTGGCCGAGTTCCGGCAGTCGCCCTCGGAGGTGGCGCTGGTGGAGGCGCTGACCATCGTCGTGGAGATGGGCGAGGACGAAGAATACATCGACGCTGATGAGGCCGGGGCCGCCCTGGTCGCGGCCGAGCTGGTGGCCGCTGCCCGGCAGTGCCCCGCCGCGGACTTCCCGGCCGATGTGGCCCCGCTGCTCGTTGCGCTGGACACCGCCGAGGATGAAGACCTGCTGGAGCTGGCCCAGGACGCCGTGGCGCAGGTGTTGCGTAAATCGGAATTGCAGAAGCTGTGGGCCGAAAACGGCGAACCTAACGAGTGGCAGGCCGTGCAGCAGGATTTGCTGGTGCGGCTGGCGGAGTAAGCGATGATGAACTGGCTACCGCTGGCGCTGCTCACGGCTTTGTGCCTGGCGCTCTATAATTTCTTTATCAAGCTGGCCTCGTCGCACTTGCCGGCGGCGGTGGGCGCGGTGGTGCTGCAGCTGGTGGCGGCTGCGTTGGGCGGCCTCTGGCTGCTGCAGCTCAAGTGGCAGGGGCAGCCGCTGCCGGTGAGCAGCAAAGGCTTGGGGCTGGCGGTGCTGGCGGGCCTGGGCGTGGGGCTGGCCGAAATCCTGACGTTCGTGGTATTCAAGCGCGGGGTGCCGTCGTCGGTGGGCACCCCGGTAATCGTGGGGGGCTCGGTGCTGCTGACGGCGGTGCTGGGGCTGCTGTTCCTGCGCGAGGCGCTGACTGGCGCGCAGCTGGCCGGGCTGGGCCTGATTGTGGTGGGCATTGCGCTGCTGGCGCGGGGGCACTGAGCCCGGCCGGGCGGGTAGTTTTTTTGGTGCCCAAAACCAGTCTGTTCGCGGGTAAGATTCGGGCTTTCGGGTGTGAAAACCTCGTTTTTTCCGAAACTTCTGCCACCTTTGCCGGTAATGCACGGGGCCCGGCGCGGCTCCCTCCGAATCTGTCTTTTTTCAACTTTTTCTTAACCAACAACCTTATTTATCATGAGCGAGCATCAAGCTAGCACTGGCAACGGCACGGGAACGGCCGTCACCGGCGCGGGCAGCGCCGAAGACCAGCGCACCGCCGTCGGCGAGGGCGCCCAAACCCTTACCACCCGCCAGGGCCACCCCGTGGTGGACAACCAGAACGTGCGCACCGTGGGCAGCCGCGGGCCGACGACCCTGGAAAACTACCACTTCCTCGAGAAAATCAGCCACTTCGACCGCGAGCGGACGCCCGAGCGGGTGGTGCATGCCCGCGGCGCCGGTGCCCACGGCACGTTCGAGGCCTACGGCACGGTGGGCGACGAGCCCATTGCCAAGTACACCCGCGCCAAGCTCTTCAATACCAAGGGTAAGGAAACGCCGGTGTTCGTGCGCTTTTCGAGCGTGATTCACGGCGGGCACTCGCCCGAGACGCTGCGCGACCCGCGCGGCTTCGCCACCAAGTTCTACACCGAGGATGGCAACTGGGACCTGGTGGGTAACAACCTGAAAGTGTTCTTCATCCGCGACGCGATGAAGTTCCCCGACATGGTGCACTCGCTGAAGCCCGACCCGGTGACCAACCGCCAGGACGGCGGCCGGATTTTCGACTTCATGTCGCACCACCCCGAGGCGCTGCAGATGATTACCTTCCTGTTTTCGCCTTGGGGCATTCCGGCCAACTACCGCGAGATGGAAGGCTCGGGCGTGAATACCTACAAGTGGGTGAATGCGGCCGGCGAGGCCCAACTCATTAAGTACCACTGGGTGCCGCAGCAAGGCGTGCGCAACCTGACCCAGCCCGAGGCCGAAGCCATTCAGGCCAAGGACTTCAATCACGCCACCGGCGACCTCTACGATAACATCAAGGCCGGCAACTTCCCCAAGTGGGAGCTGTGCGTGCAGATGATGCCCGACGGCGAGCACAACGAGCTGCCCTTCGACCCGCTGGACGATACCAAAATCTGGCCCGAAGACCAGTTCCCGTACCTACCCGTGGGCATGATGACGCTGAATAAGAACCCCGAGAACTACTTCGCCGAAGTGGAGCAGGTGGCGTTCGGCACCGGTGTGCTGGTGGACGGCCTGGATTTCTCGGACGACAAGATGCTGCAGGGCCGCACGTTCTCGTACTCGGATACCCAGCGTTACCGCGTGGGTGCCAACTACCTGCAACTGCCCATCAACGCGCCCAAGAAGCACGTGGCCACCAACCAGCGCGACGGCCAGATGACGTACCACGTGGACACCGCGCCCGGCCAGAACCCCCACGTCAACTACGAGCCCAGCCGCCTCAACGGCCTCAGCGAGTCGGCCCCCGCCGGCAAGGAGCACGAGCCCGCCTACGAGGCGCGCCTGGTGCGCCAGAAGCTGGAGCGCCACGGCGACATCGACTTCCAGCAGGCCGGTGACCGCTACCGCCGCCACACCGACCGCGAGAAGGACGACCTCATCAACAACCTGGCCGACAACCTGAAAGGGGCCGATAAGTCGGTGCAGGACAAGATGGTGGAGCTCTTCACGAAGTGCGACGCCGACTACGGCCGCCGCGTGCGCGAAGGCATCGACAAGGCTATGGCTGAAAAAGCCGGCATGAATGGCCACGGCCACGCCGAAGTAGGCGTGCGCTCGGCTGGCACGCAGAAGCCGTCTATGGCTTAGGTTTTAGCTGTTAGCTTGAATTCAGAAAGCGCCGTCCCAGGTTGGGGCGGCGCTTTTTTTATGGTAGTTGAAAGCCTTTGGGCAGGCGGTAAATTTCCACTTCCGGGTTGCGATAGGCGGGCGGGAATGGGTATTTCGGCTGGAAGTAGCCGCGTTGGTTGGGGAAGGCCAGCACGTAGGCGTAGGGGGTGGCGGGCCGGGCGGCGGCGGCGAAGCGCCAGCGGCGGGCGGGCGTCAGGGCGTGGCCGAAGAAGCGGAAGTAGAGGTTGTGCAGCGGCTCGGGGGCCAGCACCGGGCCGGGCGGCTGGGCGGCCAGCCATTCGAAGCCGGCCTGGTAGGCGGCCACGGGGCGCTGGTTGCGTCGGTTGAGGCGCTCGACAGTATAGGTTTGGTAAACAATGAAAATTAACACACTGACTAGTAGCATGGCTTGCGACCAGCGACGGGCCAGGTGGCTTAGCGGGCGGCGCAGCCACCAGTCGGCCAGCAGCGCTACGAGGATGAAGAAGAAAAACGCTTTGTAGAGAAAAACCCGCTCGGGGGGGAATACGCGCTGCATTACCACCAGCGCGTAGGGACTGATGGTGAACCACAGGGCTGGTTTGCCCAGGCGGTGGAATCGGGAAGTTGTGCTGGCCGGGTAACGCAGTAGTAAGTAGCCGAAGCTTAGCAGCCCCGCCAGTGTCAGGACGGCGCCGATGCTGCGCTGCCCGGCGAGAAGGCCTTCATTGAACCACAGATAGGCCGGCAGGCCGGTCCAGAACTCGGCGGCTGGGCGGGGGGCCACGAAGCCGTTGCCGGTCAGTACGTCGAGGCCGGAAACGAGCAGGAGGGGGGAATAGAGCAGCGTTGCGCCGAGGATGGTCAGCGTTCCGATGGCAATGGCTTGCGCCAATTCCGGCCAGCGTTTTTGCCGCAGAAAGACCAAGCCCAGCCACGAAAATGCCGCCACCAGCACGTAGGCGAACGAGGGGATAGTGTAGCTGCCCAGCACGCCGCCCACCAGCAGGGCGGCCCAGGCGGCGCGCCGGGCGCGGGCATTGCTCAGGGCCAGGGTGGCAAAAAACACCAGTCCGGCCAGGGTGATGAGCAGCCAGTAGCCGCGGGCAGCGCTGGCGTTGTACAAGCTCAGCTGTAGCCAGCTGAATAAAAACGTGGCAACTGCCGCCACTCGGAAATTGCTGACGCGCAGCAGGCTGCCAAACAACAGCACCGTGCCAAGGGTGCTGATGAGCAGCACCGGCAGCCGCATGCACCACCAGAAATTCGGACTCAGCAGATAAAGCCAGCCGCTGATGGTGTTAGACAGCACGTGGTTGTTGGGAATCGGGTAGTAGGCGCTGGTAGCCAGCAGGCCCGGCCGCACGAAAAACTCATACGAGGCTAGCTCTTCGCCGTGCAGTGGTTTGGTGAGGCTGAAGTAAGTGCGCAAGGCCGTCAGGAAGCCCAATAGTAGCCAGAATAAGGCACGCTGTTGGCCGGGCAAGCGCTGAAAGCAAGCGGTTATTCCGCTGGCAACGGCCTTGACTTCCCACCCCAGTAACTGCCACTCACGGCGGCCGGTTGCCCGGCGCGACAACGCAAGGAGTGCGCCACCCGCCAGTGCGACTACCACCTCCAACCGCACTAACAAGTGGCGGAGCTCGGCCGCCTGCACCGGCCGGATGTGCCACTGCATGTGCTGCGTGATGTGGTCGAGCGCCTGAATGGCGGGCAGCGTCGCCTGGTGTAGCAGCAGTGCCGCGTAGCCGGCCGTCAGCAGCAGGAGCAGCAGGCCCACTTGCAGAAAATAACGGAAGGGTGGCATCAGCGGGTCGAGGCGTAGATGTTAACCAGCTCGTCGTGATACGCCAGGCGGTACGAAAACGGAGCGGAGTGTTTCGGCTGATTTTTAACGACCAGATAGTCGTAGTGTACGGCGGTTGGGTAACGCCGGCCCGAGTGCAGCACTCGCAACGGCCCCGGCTGCTGGCGGGCGTAGTGGGCAAAGAACAGCTCGTGCAGCGGCGCATTCAGCCAGATGCGGTGGGCGTCGGGCTGGTGCTGCAGCCAGTCGTAGGCTTGCTGAAAAAGCTGGGTTTCGCGGCGGGAAGCCTGTAGCCGCACTTGGTCGAGCTGTAGGCGGTAAGCGCCCAGGCCCAACCCAGCCAGCAACGCCAAGGCCTGGGCTATTCGCTGGTGAGCCCGGCGTAGCGTGGGCAGTCGCTCGGTCAGGAGCAGCAATACCAGCAGATAGCCGAAAAACGTGAGGTGTAATAAGGTGCGCGCCGGCGCATACACGCGCTGAACAGCCATCAATAGCAGCGGCACAGCCAGTTGCAGCCAGACCAATAGCGCCAGCGTACGGCGCGGCCCCGGCAGCACCAGCCGCCCGGCGGCCAGGCCGCCCAGCGCCGCCAACGCCAGCCAGGCCGGGCCACTCAGCCTTAGCGAAGGGCCAAACAGCTCGGCCCCGATTTCATAGAGCGCCGCCCGGTAGTGCAGCCAGAAATCCGGCCGGGCTGCCACGTAGCGGTTGCCCAGCAGCTGCCCCCAGCCCGACACCGCGCCGACGGGCGCATACAACAGTCCAGCCAGGAGCACGATGCCAGCCCCTGCCAGCGCCAGCGTGGGCAGCTCAGGCCAGCGGCGCTGCTGCAGTAGCCCCGCTGCCAGTCCCAGCCCCAGGGCCACCAGCGGATACGCGTAGCTGGGCACCGTGTAGAGCCCCAGCACGCTGCTGCCCAGCAGGGCCAGCCAGCTGAGCCGCTGATAACGCGAAGCCGGGCGCAGCAGCTCAACTATCGCGAACAACCCGATTTGCAACAGCCCGAACTGCACGAAATATCCCCTTCCATTAGCCGCATAATACACCCACAGCGGAGCCAGGCCCACCAATCCCAGTAGCAAAGTTGCCCGCCACCAGCCCAAGAGCCGGGCCAGCAGCACGCTGCCGAAGCTTGTGCCCAGCAGTCCCAGCAGGAGGGAGGGTAGGCGCATCGCCAGCCGCGGCGACAAGCCCAGCTCGGCCAGCGGCCAGGCCAGCAGGTTGTAGAAAATATGATTGTTGGGAATAGGGTAGAAGCTGGTGATGACCGCCGGCCCGCCGCGCACGAAATAGTCATACGACGCCACTTCGTCGGTGCTGAGCGGATATTGGGCCAGGTACCACAGCCGCGCTGCCAGCACGGCCAGCAGCAGCAGGCCCGCCGCCAGTTGGCTGCGGCCCGCCTGGGCGCGCCACCAGGCCCGGCCGCGCGTGCCGGCCCGGCGCCATTCGGCCCGCAGGGCAGCCAGCGCGCTTGCGGGCCGCAGTAGCGCCAGGGCTAGCAGACTGCCGGCGGCCGCGCCGCCCAGCGCCAGCAGCAAGGCCTGATAACGGCCCGGCGTGAGCGCCAGGGGCAGCTGCGCAAAGCCGTTTTCGTGGTAGCTGATGCGGCCGAAGCCCGCCAATACGGCATAACCGGTGCCGCCAAACAGCAGGCCGAGACTGCCCGCCACCAGCAGCACCGCCGCGGCAATGCCCAGCGCCAGGGTCTGGCGCGCAGTCGCGGGTTGTTTGCTTAAGCTGTCGGGCCGCCTCACCGTCACGAAGAATGCTGCGCCGGCAACGCCCCGAGAGCCGCCAGCTCGCTCCACACCCGGTGCACCGGCAGGCCCATCACGTTGAAGTACGAGCCCTCGATGCGGGTGATGGCCACCATGCCAATCCAATCCTGCGCGCCGTAGGCCCCGGCTTTGTCGAAAGGGTGGTACGTAGCAACGTAGTGCTCGATTTCGGCCCGATTCAGGGGGCTGAAATGCACCGTCGTCTGGTCCGAAAACACGACCTCGCGGCCGTCGCCGGTGCGCAGGCACACGCCGGTGAACACCTCGTGCGCCCGGCCCTGCAGGCGGGTGAGCATCGCCACGGCCTCGGCAGCATCAGCGGGCTTGTTGAGCACGTCGTCATCCAGGCACACAATGGTGTCGGCAGTGATAACCAGCTCATCGGGCGCCAGGTCGGGGAGGTAGGCGCTGGCTTTGTGGCGGGCCAGGTACTCGGCCACCTCGCCGCGCACGAGGTGGGGCGGAAAATCCTCGGCCACTTCCCGCAGGCGCACTTCATAAGCCAGGCCCAGGTCGCGAAGCAGCTGGCGGCGGCGCGGCGAATTGGAGGCGAGGATGAGTTTGGGGCTTGGTTTGATAAGCTGCTCGTTTAACATAATGAATGGGCGGCGTGGAAAATTTTCAGCCGCAGTTTTCAGCTGCAGGCAATTGCTGGATTGGGGGTGAATTTTTGCTTATTTAACATAATGATGGGCGGCTCGATTTTCAAAATTTTCCCCACCCGCCGGGCCGCTGGCAGGGATAGGGGAGGCCGCTCAAAATTTCCGGATTCCGGCCGACTTTCCGGGTTTTTCAGGGTTGATTTTCCTGAAAAACCTGGTCGAATACCTTGCCCGCTTCCTCATCCGCAATGCTGCTGAACAGAAATCCGCCGATGGTTTTGGGGTAGAAGAAGGTCGATTTGGGCGGCATCACGGCGCCGGAATGGCACACGGCTTCGACTTCGGCCATACTTACCTCGTTCACAAGGAAGGCGGCGCGGGCCTCACCGCGGTCCACGCGCTGCAGGCACTCGGCAAAGTTGCGCACGTAAGCCACGCCCGGCCAGCTCCGTTGCGCATCCGGCCCGACGATACCCAGCACCTTTTCGAGCACGAAGAAGTGCAGCACCGTCAAATCCAGGTTTTTCACTTCCGAAGTGGTATCCCAGTCCAGCAGCGCATGCACCTCCGGCCGCAGCCGGATTTTGTACGCCTGCCCATCTACGTACAAGCCAAACGCCCAGCGCTTGCCGGCAATAATCTCGGGCAAATCCGTCGCCTCGGCCTGCGGCAGCAGCGTAAAGTAAGGCTCCAGCCGCGCCAGCAGCTCACCGGTGCTCAGGCCGCCGGGGAGCTCCAGCAGCAGCCGGTGCGTGGGCAGAATGCGCAGGTCGTCGGCCGCCCCGTTGGTGAGGTACATGAGGTGGTAATTCCAGGGCTCGCGACCGGTGGCGCTGGCGCCGGCGGCCTGCTGCCGGGCTTGGCGGTAGGCCAGCGAGCCTTCGTAGCGGTGGTGGCCATCGGCCAGAATTACTTCCCGTGCCGCCAGTACTGCCTGGAACCGCTTAATTACCTGTACGTCCTGAATGACGGCCAGCACGTCGCGGGCGCCCTGGTAGTCTTCCTCCGTCGCATACAGCGGGCTCTCAATAGCCTCATCCAGGTAGCGTTCCAGCTCAAAATCCTCGTCGCGGTACAGCCCGTGGGTGGCGCTGGTCTGAAACCGGGTGCGGGCCAGCAGCTCGGCCCGGTCGTTCACCGAGGCGGGCAGGGTGTTCTCGTGGCGCAGCACCACGTTCTCATCCCAGTCGTAGGCCCGGATGTGGCACATGAAGCCCTTGCGGCAATATTCCCGCGTCGAGCCCGGCAGCCGAAAATATTGATAATAAGCGTAAATGCCCGGCAGCTCGTCCTGCCGCAGAATGCCCTGGGCCTGCCACTCGCGCAGGCGGGCCAGGGCCGCGCCGGCCGGGTCGTCGCCCCGGGGTACGGATAAATGAATGGAATTGAGTGGGTTGCGGTACAGCGCCTCGCGCTGCTTTACCGACACCACGTCGAACAGCGGCGACACGTACTCGTCAATATTGGCGCTCAGGGCCGGGGCGTAGCGCCAGCCGCGCAGGGGTTGAATTTCAGCCACGTAGGCAGTAAGTTAGCAGGTTAATCAATCAATCAATCAATCCAGAGCGGCCGCCGGCCTCGCGTCAGGAAACCCTTATTGGTGAGCAGAACCCCGTGCCCGTGCCAGGCGCGGGAGTAGTCGAAGGTATCAAGCTGCCGCCATTCATTATCGGCTGCGGCCGCCGGATGGTCGGGCGGGGGCATGGTAATGAGCTGGCCAGTATCACTTACCAGTATGGACCAGCGCTTGTGCGAATCGATGCCGAAGCTCCAGCCATTCGGCAGCAGCCGGGTGTGGCGGGTGGCGGGTGAGCGGCCGATTTCGCACAGCTGCGCGTCCAGGTAGCGCCAGGTGTCGGGCGCTTGGATTAGGTAAGCGGCGCCGGGGGGCGAACTACGGTACGTGAACGGTAATTGCCAGTGCCAGAGAACGTCATCGCCCCGGCGGTCGCTGGCGGTTGTGTTCTCCCAGAGACTGCTCCAGCGCGGGTGATAAATGGGGTAGGGCGACTCGTAGCCCACCGCGCCGGTCGAGTCGCGGAGCGTCCAGCCGTTGAGGTCCTGGCTTAGCAGCCAGCCTTCCGGAGTCGGGAAGCCCCGGCCCGGCACCCAGGGCGTGCACAGGCGCCCAGTGCTGTCGGCCAGCGCCCAGGCGGCCGGCTCGGCGCGGGTCAGGTACAGCCGGCGGCCCCGGCTTGTTTGCACGTCGATGCCCCGGTAGTCGCCGGCCAGCAGCTCGCGGCCCGAGGCGGCATCGACGAGGTAAGTGGTATCGGCCCGCTGCAGGCAGGCCAGCCCCCGGAATGGCCGCAGCAGCACGGCATCGTACCGGCAGGGAGTAGTTTCTCGGCCGGAGGCGCGGGCCACCAGGCCGTAGTAGCCATCGCGCCACCCGACCAGGTAAGCCGTGTCGGGCAGCAGCCGCCGGGGCCATAAGCCGGGCGGCACGCCGTAGACTTCTTGACTCGCCAAATCGGGGTCGGCGCTCATTTCCCGCAAGTCATCCTCCGTAAATTCCCCGGAACCAGTCGTTTCCGGGTCGCCATTGCCGAACCGGGGGGCGGCCGTCAGCGAGTGGTAGGCCTCGGGCGTTAGCCAGACCCCGGCCCGGTTTATCAGGCCGGCGCGCTCGCCCTGCCGCACCCAGGCGCGGCCCTGCACAAACGGCCCGGCATCGTCGAAGCCCGCTCCGGCAAAAGCGGGCTGGCCCGTGGTGGTCAGGTACTGAAACTGGGCGGCAATGGGCTCAGGGGTTGGGGGCTGCCAGCGCAAGCCCAGGCGCCGATACCGCTCGCGCTGCCGCTGCACCGAATCGGGCGATGCGGTAACCGACTCATAAATTATGATTTGGGTGCGCACCAGCCCGGCTTCATCGGGGTCGCTCAACCAGTTGGCTTGCAGGGGAAATTGAAATTTGCCCTTCGTGTCGATGATGCCGTAGCGCAGGCCTTGTCGCACCACGGCCACGCCCCGGCGGAAGTCGGATACCTCGTCGAATGCTGGCCGGATGCGCCAATGGCCGGCCCGGTCGAGGTAGCCCCAGCGGGCGGGCGGGCGGCCGGAGTACCAGCCCTGCTGCCGGCCGATTTTTTGCCAGTAGGTGTCGTGCCGGACGCTGGTGGCCGCCAGACCATCCCAGAAGTGCCTGATGTGGCTGAACTTATAGCCGGTCAGCCGCTGACCCCGCGTCGTCGTCAGGGCGTAATGACGGAGCCGCTCCATGCTGCGCTGGTAGTAGCGGCCCCCAGGGGGCGTAATCGTGTGCGTCGCCCGGTCTTCCCCCAGGTAGTGCTCGTCGTAAGTGTTATGGTAGCGCGGTTGGTCGTTGGGAAAAACGATGGTTGTATCGTCGCCCCGGCCAAACTGCCGGACCGTAAACTCTACGAAATCCCGCAGCAGGGGATGAGTAGCGTCGTGCTGCGGCAGCAGCACCCGCTTGCCCACGGCCTGCGGGCGGGGAGTGGCCCGCAGGCTGCCATCGGGCTGGAGCACGGCTACTTCTTCCCAGCGCACCGCCAGCACTTCGCCCCGGCCATTCATAAAGGCCCCGCTGAGCGTGGCCACGGGCGGCTGCCAGGTAGCGGGCAGGGCCGTAGGTGGCAAAAACACGAAGCCCAGCTGGAAAAACGGTAGCGGCTCGTAGTCAGTCTGAAAGATTGGCGGGATGGCCACTACGCCGGTGGTGTCGGCGTAGCCCCACAGCTGGCCTTGCCGGAAGGGCACCAGACCGCCGGACGGCTCGGGCACCGGGCGCAGCTGCGGCACGGCCCGCAAGGGTGGCGCCGCCGGCTGGGCCTGGGCCACGCCCGCCAGCAGCAGCCCGGCGCTGCCGATAGCCGCCAGCCGTTGCCAGGGCCCCGATAACCACCACCACCGCTTCACGGGGCCAGCCGGCTGATTTTCCAGCTGCCATCAGCCTGGCGGTCAAACTGCAGCCGGTCGTGCAGCCGGCTCGGGCGGCCCTGCCAGAACTCCACCCGCGTGGGGCGCAGCACGTAGCCGCCCCAGTGCTCCGGGCGCGGCAGCGGCTCCTGCCCGGCAAAGCGCTGTTCCATGGCCTGCTCGCGGGCCTCCAGGTCGGTGCGGTCGGGCACGGGCTGGCTTTGGGGCGAAGCCCAGGCGCCGAGCTGGCTGCCCCGCGGCCGGCTCTGGAAATAGGCGGTCGAAACTTCGGCGCTGGCTTTTTCCACGCGGCCTTCCACGCGCACCTGCCGCTCGAGCGCGGGCCAGAAAAAATTAAGCGCCGCCAGCGGCTGCGCGGCCAGCTCGCGGCCTTTGTGCGAGTCGTAGTTGGTGAAAAACAGGAAGCCCTCATCCTCCGGCAGGCCTTTTAATAAGACCACCCGCGACGAAGGCTGGCCCGTTGCCACATCCACCGTCGACAGCGTCATGGCCGTGGGCTCGTCGATTTTTGCCGCCAGCGCTTCATCGAGCCAGGCTCGGAACTGTGGCACGGCGTCGGGCTGCACATCGGTTTCGGTAAGCGTGCGCTGGGCGTAGGTCTGGCGCAGGTCGGCTAGTTGGGCGTCGGTCATAGAATAAGAACAGGAGTTGCGGCGGGCCAACTGAATGGCGCCAAGCTCATGGGCGCAAAGAATAATCAGCCCGCGAAGGTAGCCACAAGCGCCGGGCCGCCGGATATGGCCTTGGCCGGGTAGCTTGCGTAGGAATGGAAATGAGACTGAATTTTTCCGAAATATTTTGGTGCCCGTAGTTGGCGGAGTTTGGAACTCAAAACGAACTGCCCGGCCTTCTTTAATTTCAATGAAAGTGAAGCCGGAAAATACCATTACCGGCCGCCGCTACTTCACGTGGCGCTCACCTGTCGCCCTTCTCTTTGCCCGCCCCGTTGCGCCATCTGCTTATGAAACCCGGTACTCTTCTCATTTCGCAGCCCTTCCTGGGCGACCCCAACTTCGAGCGTAGCGTCATCCTGCTCTGCCGCGACGAGCCGGCCGATGGCTCTTTCGGCCTCGTACTCAACCGCCAGACCCAGCTGACCCTCGGCGAGGTAATGGAGCTGCCCCTCGGCGACTTATCGCCGGCGGCCGGGCTGCCGCTCTACCTCGGCGGCCCCGTGCAGCCCGATACGCTGCACTACCTGCACCGTCGCCCCGACGTGCCCGGCGCTACCGCGCTGGGGCAAGACGTATACTGGGGTGGCGACTTCGACGTGGTGCTCGGCCTGCTGCAAAGCGGCGAGCTCACCAGTGAGGATGTGCGCCTGTTCGTGGGCTATTCGGGCTGGTCGGAAGGCCAGCTGGCGGGCGAAATGGAGGAGCAGGTCTGGATTCGGCAGCCCGCAAGCGCCGGGAAAGTGTTTACTTTGGCATCTGATGCGTTCTGGCAGGAGATTTTGCGGGAAAAAGGCGGCCGTTTTCGGATGCTCTCCAATTACCCCATCGACCCGCGCCTGAACTAAATTTTACTGCTTCGGCTTTTTCGAACCTCCCGTACCTTCGTACGAATTTCCGCCCCACTTACCCGGCCCCACTGCGAGGGCTGGCCTTTACGTCGATATGTCTGCTGACCAAAATCCCATCGAGCCGTCCGCCGAGGACCGGATGACCATCCTTGAACGCCGCCTGGCCGAAATCCAGGCCAAAGCTGGCAGCGCGCCCGCTGAGCGCGTCGAAACCGAAAACCCCGCTTCGGCCACCGAAACGCCCGGCTCGGCCCAAATCGAAATGCCCGCTCAGGGCACCCCGCCGCTGCCCGAGGGCCAGCCCGCAGGTGCCGGTACCGCCGAGCCCGTGCCCGCCCCCGCCGATGCGGCTCCCGTAGCCACCGCGCCCGCGCCCAACACCCCCGAGGCTGCCGCCGCCGCCGAAACCGCCCAGCACGTGCCCGATTCGGTGACCGTGGACGGTAGCGACATGTCGGCCCCGCAGGCCCGCGCCGTCGCGCACTACGGCGAAGAAATGGTTGCCAAAGCCGAAGCGCCTGCCGTGGAGGCTGCGCCCGAAACGGCAGGCGAAAACCCGGCTGTTGCCGAAGAGGCCCCGGCCATTCCGACGGCTCCTGCCGATGCCACGCCCGTTGCCGAAGCAAAAGTTGCTCTCGAAGCCGAAGCCGCCCCGCCCGTTGCCGAAACTGTGCCCGACGCTTCGGCCGAAACGCCTGAGCCCATCGCCAGCACCGCCCCGGCCCTGGTAGCCGACCCCGAAACTTCCCTGAACGCCGGCACCGCGCCCGGCATCGTGTCGGCCACCGAAAGCGAAGCCGCTTCGCTGACCAGCGCCGCCCCGGTTGCTGCTTCGGAAGAAACTTCGACGGAAGAAGCAACGGCGGCTGACGCTGACGACGCTTCGGAAGCCGACAGCGAAGCCGAAACCGAGCTGCCCGCGCCTGACTTCACCGAGCTCGACCTGCCCGCCCAGGCAGCGTACCTAGTGCAGCTGCTGCGCCGGCCTGATGCCCGCAAGCACCGCAAGCAGATTCAGGACCTCACCCGCCAGTACGAAGCCAACGTGGGCTCGGCCCGCTCGGCCGCCCGCCAGAAGTTCGCCGAAGGTGGCAACGAGGCCGAAGCCTTCGCCTTCCAGCAGCCCGAAGGCCAGCAGGAGCTGAACAAAGCCCTGCAGGAATTCCGCGAAAGCCGCCAGCGCGAAGCCAAAGCCGAAGACGCCAGCCGCTCGGAAAACCTGGTAAAGAAAAACGCCCTGCTTGACCAGCTCCGTACCCTCGTGGAGGCGGCCGACACCAAGGACAGCTCCGGCAAGCTCAAGGCCCTGCAGGCCGAGTGGAAAGCCGTCGGCCCCGTGCCCCAGGCCGACAGCCAGGCTAACTGGGACACCTACCACGGCCTGCTCGACATCTATTACAGCAAACAAGGCCGCTTCCACGAGATGCGCGACCTTGACCGTCGCCGCAACCTCGAAGCCAAGGAAGCCCTCATCAAGCGCGCTGAAGCTCTGAAAGATGCCTCCGGCATCAACAAAGCCCTCGACGAGCTCACCAAGCTGCACGAGGAGTGGAAGTCCATCGGCCCCGTGCCCAACGAGCAGCGCGAGCCGCTATGGCAGCGCTTCATCGCCGCCTCCGATGGCCTGCACCAGCGCCGCAAGGAGTTTGCCGACCAGCGCTCGGGCGTGGAGAAAGCTAACCTCGAAGTGAAGAAGGCCCTGCTCGACCGCATCCTGCCCTTCGCCGATTTCGATACCGACCGCGTGAACCTGTGGCGCTCGAAAACCGACGAAATCCAGGAAATCAAGCAGGAGTGGGAAGCCGCCGGCCTCGTGCCCCGCGCCCAGGCCGACGCGCTCAACAAGCAGTACTGGAACGCCTACAAGGCTTTCTTCAACCGTAAGAACGAGTTCTTCAAGTCGCTCGACAACGAGAAGAACACCAACCTGAAGGCCAAGCTTTCGCTCATTGAGCAAGCCGAAGAAGCCCTAAACAGCCCTGACTGGGAAGCCGCCCGCAACACGGTTATCCGTGTCCAGAAGGAGTGGAAGGACATCGGCCGCGTGCCCGAAAAGCAAGCCGACAAAATCTGGCACCGCTTCCGCACGGCCTGCGATAATTTCTTCGACCGCCCGAAAAACGAAGCCCGCCAGCGCGAGGAGCGCGTGACGGCTTCCTCGGCCGAGCAAACCGCCCACCTCGAAAAGCTGAGCGAAGAAGTAAGCGCCCTCACCAAAGAGGAGGGAGGCACGCTCGAAGGCTTCCGTGCCATCATCGCCGACTGGTCGGCCGCCTTCGACCCGACCGAGGACCAGCCCGGCCGCGGCACCGGCGACCGCAGCGAAGAGCAACTGCTCGGCCTGCTCGGCAAGTACCTCGACTGCGTACCCGCCCTTAGCTACGCCGACCGCAACGAGCTTTTGTTCCAGGCCGAAATCGCCCGTCTCAAAGCGCGCCCGCAGGCCCAGCAGCAGCTCACCAAAAAAGAAATGGCGCTGCGCAAAGAAATCAACGAACTGGAAAACGACAACGCCACGCTCCAGACCAACCTCGATTTCTTCGCCCGCTCCAAAAATGCTGCCCAGCTCCGCGAGGAGTATCAGGGCCGGATGGAGGAAGGCCGGAAGCGCATCGAGGTGCTGAAAAAGCAACTCAAGGCCGTACGCAGCTAGAAGCTGAGTTTACACATTTGGCTTTTCTGAATGTGTAAATGCAAAATGTGTAAATAAAGCCCGATTGGCGTCAGCTGGTCGGGCTTTATTTTATTTGATTGTCCAAATGGTTCATAAGACCCTACTGGCTACATAAAATTGCTCGACAAAAAATGCTGGCAATGCTTGGCTAAATCCGCCGCGTGGCGTACTTTTGCAGCACCAACCCGCCTCCTTAGCTCAGTTGGTAGAGCTTCTGACTTGTAATCAGAGGGTCGTTGGTTCGAGTCCGACAGGAGGCTCCAATAGAAAAGCCCGCTGCAGATATTCTGCAGCGGGCTTTTCTATTGGAGCCTCCTGTCGGACTCGAACCAGCAATGGCTAAAATTTACTTCGGCCGCCAGGTCAGCGTGAGGCCGGTGCCGCCGGCCGGGCTCCAGGCGGGCATCATGCCGATGTCACCGATGCCCCGGCCCAGCGGCTTGCGACCCCAGCGGTTGCGGTGGGAGAGATAGGCCAGGTGGGCTGAGAGAATCCCGATGCCCGCGCCCGCAAACACGTCGGACTGCCAGTGCCGGTTGTTGAGCATGCGTAGCACGCCCACGCTCGTGGCCACGGTGTAGGCCCCGATACCGTACCATTGGCTTTTATCGCGCAGCTCGGTGTGGACGATGCTGGCCGCCAAGAAGGCCTGCGCCGTATGGCCCGAAGGAAAGGCGTTGCGCGAGGAGCCGTCGGGCCGCAGGATTTTGCTGGTTTGCTTGATGGTGTAAACGGTGGTCAGCATCAGCGCCTCCGACTTAGCTATCACCAGCAGCAGATTCAGCCGGTCGTTGCGCGACTCGACGCCAGCCAGCACCGTGGCGCCCAGCTCCAGGTAGGGCACGAACTGCAGGTAGTCGTCGACCTTGGTATGAAAGCCCGGAAACTGCTGCTGAATGTCGCTCCGGGCATCGTAGGAGCTGTAAAAGCCGTGGTCGTTGATGGTACTGATGCCGTAGCCGATGAGCACCGCCGGCACGATACTGGCCCGGAACAGTTTGCTTTTGTAAAAAGGCTTGCGGGGCGTGGCGACCGGCGCTGTGTTTTCGTATTTGTGTAAACTATCGACAGGGGTAGTGGCGGGTGTTGCTACCGGAGTTTGGGCTACTGCCGGAGCGGTGACCGCTCCGGCGAGTGAGGCGGCCAGCACCAGCTGGCGAACGTGGGCACGAATGTTCATCCCGCAAAGATGGCCCTGGTGAGCAGGAACGTCGTGTGGGTTGCTGGTTTGGGACGCCTGGCGTTTCTTTGCGGTGCGGCCGCTGGCGGCGGCACTGTGGTCACTGGCTTTAGCTATGCGTTGGGCAGTCCGTTCGGTAAAATGCGTCATACTGGGGGCGCTGAGTGCCGGGGGCCTGGTGGGCTGCGGCTATGTTTCTTACTTTATTCCACTCAATCCAATGTCAGCAAGCGCTGCACCGGTCAACCACGCGCCCTGGGACGCGCTGCTCAAAAAGTACGTGGATTCGGCCGGCATGGTCGATTACCGGGGCTTCCAGCAGGATAGCGTGGCCCTGAACGACTATCTGCAGCAGCTCGCCGCGCACCTGCCCAGCCCTGCCTGGAGCGAGCCGGAGCGGCTGGCCTACTGGCTTAACGCCTACAATGCCTTTACCATTCAGCGCGTGCTGCGCGATTATCCCATCCGCAGCATCCGCGAGCTGGGCGGCGAAATGACTTTGCTCAATACCGTGTGGGACCAGCCTTTCATTGTACTGGGGACCGAGCATTACTCGTTAAACGACCTCGAGCATCGGCTTATCCGCCGGCAGTTTGCGGATAACCGGATTCACTTTGCCTTAGTGTGCGCCGCCCGCTCGTGCCCACGTCTGCGCAACGAGGCCTATACTGCCGCCCAACTCCACGAGCAACTGGAGGCCCAGACGCGGGAATTCATCAATAACTCCAGCAAAAACAACCTGACCGAGCCGGAGGCACCCGCCGTATCGGCCATCTTCGATTTCTATCCCGAAGACTTCGCCAAAAACGGCAGCACCTCAGTGCCGGAGCTCATCAACCGCTACGCCGAGCGGCCGATTGATGCAGCAGCGCCGCTCTCGTACCTGACGTACGATTGGACGCTAAACGAACAATGATTTCACATTTTGTTAATTTTACATTTGGACTTAATAGCAAAAACGGCCGCCTTCATTCGTGAGAAATTTGCCAGCGAAGGAAGCGGCCACGACTGGGCCCACATCGAACGCGTGTGGCACATGGCCCGCCGCCTGGCCACCCACACGCCCGGCGCCGACCTACAGGTAACCGAACTGGCCGCCCTGCTGCACGACATCGCCGACTGGAAATTCCACGGTGGCGACTACGAGGCCGGTCCCGCCGCCGCCCGCGCCTGGCTGCTGAGCCAGGGTGCCGCCGAAGAGTTCATTCAGCGCGTCGAAACCATCATCCGCGAAGTTTCCTTCAAAGGCTTGGGCGTGGCCACACCGGTGTCGTCCATCGAAGGCGCCCTGGTGCAGGATGCCGACCGGCTCGATGCCATCGGGGCGATTGGGGTTGCGCGGGCGTTTGCTTATGGCGGGCACAAGGGCCGGCTGCTGCACGACCCGGCTATTCCACCGGTAACCCACGCCGACTTTGCCAGCTACCAACAGAACGTCTCGCCCACGCTCAACCACTTCTACGAGAAGCTGCTGTACCTGCACGAGCGGCTGCACACCGATGCGGCGCGCGAAGTGGCCGTCGGGCGGCAGCGGTATATGGAAGAATTTGTGGCGCAGTTCTTGGCCGAATGGGATGGCGAGCGGTAAATGACCGCGCATCTGGTCGGGGAGGAATTGGTTTGGGGAAAGCAATGGGCTCCGGCCGCTACATTTACGCCATGAACCGTTTTATCTGCCTGCTCGTGCTCGGGCTGGCGCTGCTCAGTAGCTGCCGCACCTGTCCGATTGTGTCGTGTCACACCCGCAAGAAACACCTGCACAACGGGGTGGTGTACCGCGGGCAGCCGCTCTGGAAAAAGCAGAATCCGGCCGTGGGCGAGAAAATCAAGACGTACGGCCAGGGTAAGACCAAGCGGGCCAACGATAAAAGCAAAAGCCTGTAGCAGCGGGCCCGCCGGGGCGAAGCGGCTTGTCAGTAGTAACCTTTGGCGGCCGGCAATGCCTGTACTTTGACACTGGCCAGGCCAGAGGTCTGGTTTGTATTCTGAATAGTTCAAAAAAAGCCCGCTGCGCTTGTCGTTGCGGGCTTTTTTGCGTATCTTCGCGTGCGTAAATAGAAGTTCTCACCCTGCGGCTAAAAACCCGGTAAAACCGGCCATTTCTAGCCGCCTTAGCACCCCCTGAATGGCGGACGGAGAAAAAATCATCCCGATAAACATCGAAGACGAGATGCGCGGGGCCTACATCGACTACTCGATGTCGGTTATCATCTCGCGGGCCCTGCCCGATGTGCGCGACGGCCTTAAGCCCGTGCACCGGCGCGTGCTTTACGGCATGAGCGAGCTGGGCGTATCCTATAACAAGGCCTACAAGAAGTCGGCGCGTATCGTGGGCGAAGTGCTGGGTAAATACCACCCGCACGGCGACAGCAGCGTGTACGACACCATGGTACGCATGGCCCAGGACTGGAGCCTGCGCTACCCGCTCGTGGACGGCCAGGGTAACTTCGGCTCCATTGACGGCGACTCGCCGGCAGCTATGCGTTACACCGAGGCCCGCCTCAAGCGCCTGTCCGACGAAATGCTGGGCGACCTCGACAAGGACACCGTCGATTTCCAGCCCAACTTCGACGACTCGCTGGAAGAGCCCAGCGTGATGCCGGCCAAGTTCCCGAACCTGCTCATGAACGGCACCACCGGCATCGCCGTGGGCATGGCTACCAACATGGCCCCGCACAACCTGACGGAAATCGTGGCCGGCATCGTGGCTTACCTCGACAACCCCGACATCACGGTGGCCGAGTTAATGGAGCACATCAAGGCCCCGGATTTCCCCACCGGGGGCATCATCTACGGCTACGAAGGCGTGAAGCAGGCCATGGAAACCGGTCGCGGCCGGGTGGTGATGCGGGCCAAGGCCACCTTCGAAACCAGCAAAACCGGCAAAGACCAGATTGTGGTGACCGAGATTCCCTACATGGTGAATAAGGCCAGCATGATTGAGAAAACGGCCGCGCTCATCAACGATAAGGTGCTCGAAGGTATTTCCGATTTGCGCGACGAATCGGACCGCGACGGCATGCGCATCGTGTACGACCTGCGCAAGGATGCCATTCCGAACGTGGTGCTGAACAACCTGTTCAAGAAAACCCAGCTCCAGAGCTCGTTCGGCGTCAACAACGTGTGCTTGGTGAAGGGCCGCCCGATGACGCTGAACCTCAAGGACCTGATTCACTACTTCGTGGAGCACCGGGCCGACGTGGTGGTGCGCCGCACCCGCTACGAGCTGGCCGAGGCCCAGAAGCGCGCCCACATCCTGGAAGGCCTGCTCATTGCCCTCGACCACCTGGATGAAGTCATCAAGCTCATCCGTTCCTCGCGCGACGGCGACGTGGCCCGGGCCCAGCTCATCGAGCGCTTCGCCCTGAGTGAGGTGCAGGCCCGCGCCATCCTCGATATGCGACTGCAGCGCCTCACCGGCCTGGAGCGTGACAAAATTGTGGCCGAGTACGAAGAGTTGATGCGTCAGATTGACTACCTTAAGTCGGTGCTGGCGTCGGAGGAATTGCAGCGTGGCATCATCCGCACCGAGACGCTGGAGATAGGGGAGCGGTATGGCGATAAGCGTCGCACCGAAATCAACTACATCGGCGGCGACTTCTCGACCGAGGATATGATTGCCGACGAGGCCATGGTGATTACCGTGAGCCGGGCCGGCTACATCAAGCGCACCAACCTCGACGAGTACCGCGCCCAGGGCCGGGGCGGTATGGGCTCGCGCGGGGCTACCTCGAAGAAGGACGACTTCACGGAGCACCTCTTCATCGCTACCACGCACGAATATCTGCTGTTCTTCACCGAGCTGGGTCGGGTGTTCTGGCTCAAAGTGTACGAAGTGCCGGAAGGCGGCAAGGCCACCAAGGGCCTGCCCATTCAAAACCTCATCCAGATTCCGTCGGACGATAAAATCCGCTCCGTGCTCAACGTACGCGGCCTCAAGGACCCCGATTACCTGGAGAATACCTTCCTGATGTTCTGCACCGAGCAGGGCACGGTGAAGAAAACCCCGCTCGAAGCCTACTCGCGTCCCCGCACCGCCGGCATCAACGCCATCACCATCAACGAAGGCGACCGGCTGCTCGACGTGCAGCTGCTGGCTCCGAATGCCGAAGTGGTGCTGGCCTCGCGTAGCGGTCGCGCCGTACGCTTCAACGAAGCCACGGTGCGCTCGATGGGCCGCTCGGCCGCCGGCGTGCGTGGCATCCGCCTCGAAGAGGTCGAGGGCAACCGCGTCATCGGCATGGTGTGCGTGGCCGACCCGACGCAGGAACTACTGGTAGTGAGCGAGAACGGCTACGGCAAGCGCAGCGAGCTGGCTGAGTACCGCGTTACCACCAACCGAGGTGGCAAGGGCGTGCGGGCCATGAAAATCACCGATAAAACCGGGATGCTCGTGGCCATCAAGGACGTGAATGACGGTGACGACCTCATGATTATCAACAAGTCGGGCATTACCATCCGGCTGCGCATGAAAGACTTGCGCATCATCGGCCGCGCCACTCAGGGTGTGCGTTTGCTGAAAATCAGCAGCAACGATGAGATTTCGTCGGTAGCCAAAGTAACGGCTGATGATAAGGAAGAAGGGCAGGAGGGCGTCGAAGCCCCGCTGCTGGTGGGCGAAATGGCGGAAGGTGCGCCTGGTGCCGCCGTGCTACCAGCTGGCGCCGAATTCTCTGAGGAAGACGATGCTGCTGATGAAGAGGCAGATGACGACCTCGACGAGGACGATGATGCTGCCGACGAGGAGGACGCGAAAGAATCGGCCGAAGACGTGGCCTGATTTCTGAATAGGAGTGGGGCGGCCCGGAAGGGCCGCCCCTTTGTTTTGGCAAAATGTGCCAATCGATGCTGGTTTACAACGAACCTCAACTGCTTCAGGTGCGTTTTGTCAGCCGCAGCGGGCTGTGTATTTTGGCCCGCGTGTGCATCTTTGCTTTTAAATTCCCCCAATTTTCAGCTGCGGCTCGCCGCAATGAAATCCAAACAATCCGCGCAAAACAGCGAATTATGAAGAAGACCCTGTTGACCCTGGCCACTGCCGCCGCTTTGGCCACCGCCTTGCCCCAACTAGCTACGGCTCAAACTTCGGCCATCACTAATGCCATACTCTATCAGCGTCAAGGCCTGCTTGACAAGGCTAAAATAGATATTGACAAGGCCGTAGTGCACGAAAAAACCAGCGGCAAAGCCAAAGCCTGGTATACCCGGGGCGAAATCTATGAGCAGATGATGGACAGTCCCATCTATGGCAAGCAGCTGCAGCCGGGCGAAGGCACCCAGAAGGCTTTTGAGTCGTATCAGAAGGCCATGACGGTGGAAGGCAAGGACAACGAGTTTGCCAAGCAGGCCGCCACGAAGATGGACAACATCTATGCCCGGGCCTTCAACGATGGTGTGAACAGCTACAATGCCAAGGACTACGATAAGGCCATTGCCAGCTACAAGCTAGCCGCTCAGGTGCGGCCGCAGGACACGACGGCGGTGCTCTACACGGCTTATTCGTACGAAGCCAAGCAGGAGCCTGCGAATGCCAAAGCGGCCTACAATCAGCTTATTGGCATGAACTACAAGTCGGTAGCGATTTATTCCCGCCTGGTGCAGATGGCCCGCGCCGAGAAAAACGACGCGGAGGCGCTGAAAGCACTGCAGCAGGCGCTGGCGGCGTATCCCACCAACAAAAACTTCATGCTGGAGGAGCTCAATATCTACCTGAGCACCGGCCGGGGCAAAGAAGCCCTCGATAAAATCGAGCGCGCCATCGCCGCCGACCCAACGAATTCGAACCTCTATGCCGTAAAAGGCTCGATTCTGGACCAGGACAAGCGTCCGGCCGAGGCACTGGAGGCTTATAAGAAGGCCGTCGAAGTTGACCCGAATAACTTTGACGCCCAATTCAACCTGGGCGTGTACAACTACAATAAAGGGGCCGATGCGTACACCAAAGCCAGCAAGATGGACCTGAAGACGTATCAGGTATCGGGTAAGAAATTCGAAGCCGAAGGCAAGAAGTATTTCGAAGCCGCGCTGCCGTATTTCGAGAAGGCGCTGTCGCTGCAACCCGCGGACCGCAACACACTTTCGTCGCTGCAGAAGGTGTACGCCCGGTTGGGTCGTACTGCTGATGCAGACCGGATAAATGCCCGGATGGAATCGGGGAAATAATCGACGTGACTTGAGAGTAGGGCACTGGTTCAGACCAGTGTCCTTATTCTGGCAGAGTTAATTTAACATAATATAAATTATAAGACAATTATTTGGGATGGTTTTGAATGGTTTTCTGGTTAGTTTCCGGTTGGGTAGCTGGATTGTTCTTGCTGAGTTAATCGTAGTTTGGGGGTGTGTTGGGTATCATGTATTATGTGTCATTTTTGAGTTGTGGTGTGAGCAACGCGTCACACACGCTACACAGTAGCTATTTCTTTTGTCATTGAGAAAGGGAACGGTGCAGATGCCGAGGTGTAGCCATAGCTTCCGCAGGAGTATTATAAAAAAAATGTAGCTGCAGATGCTTCAGTGGCTCTAAGTTATTGCTGACTCAACAAGAGGCTCAATAAGAAACAGCAGTTATAAATCTCAGCCCCTCCTTCGGTACGGCAATAAAAAAGAGAGAAAGTAAAAAAACGGGAAGTACCTTAAAGTATAAAAAAGTACAAAAAATAATTATAAATTTGTACTTTTTTATACTTTTTAGAATTATTTACTACTTTTGATGCTAGCACTCGTATTATTGCTACTCCTTCTTTTTTTGTACCTAGCATATGCCTAAACTAATTGACTATCCCAGAACTACCTATGCCAGTGCCTGGGAAATAGCTGAAGTTGTAGACGACACCGGTGGTAAGTGCGCCATTGATACTGCAGCCCGCAAGCTCAATCGGAAAGTTAGTGGCTCCTTCAAAGCTATTATCGGCTCAGCCGTAAAGTTTGGGTTAATGACCAGCAAGCGCGAATTGCTCAGCACAACAACCCTGTTTAAGCGTATCAAACATGCTTACGACAAACAGGAAGAACTGCTGTTTCACCGAGAAGCTTTCCTGACGCCGCCGTTATTCACGCAGCTTTGCCGGAAGTTCCGCTCCCGCGAGCTACCCGTACAGATGCTCGATGTGATGCTCATCCGCGAGTTCGGCGTAGAGGAAATCAATGCCCAGGCAGTCGCCCGGGCTTTTGTGGAGGGCGCGCGTATGGTTGGGCTAATTGATGAACACAATATAATTGCTGATATCGACCAGCTTGCCAACCAACAAACTCCCCGGCGCGAACTCGCTAGTCCCCCACCCTCACTCAATAGCTTTCGCTCTGCCGACACCGGTATGGCCACTGCAGCGCCTACGGCAACTGCAGAAACAAAGACCACACCGACGGCCACCTCGATAGCTTCCTCAGTCGCACCGACACGCCCGGCCAATCAAGCTCGTCCTATTACTGAAATAAGCAGTTCGGATGCCGTCGCATCCCTGTTTGGGCTGAATAACATACAACCAACTGCTTCACCAGTTCCTGTCGATAAGTCTTCTACTGCTCCGACGCTTCCGATAGCCCAACCCTCCCCAACATTAGTACCTCCTGCAACAGCCGCAGCCCCAACACCCCCTAACCGGCCGCCAGCCAGCTCTACTCCTACTTACCTCATCCAAATCAGCGGGCCGGGAGTCGATACCAGCTTATCGATAGTTGATGTGGACGACCTGGCCATTGTACAGGCAATGCTGGAGAAAATCAAACGGCAGATTAGTACCATCTAATACAGGGCGACCCTTTCATTCATTATGTTAAACTGGCTGCGAGTTAGCGGCAATTCCTTACCTTGCCATTCTCCACAGCCCACTAGGCCGTGGTTAAAACAACATTGTGCATCCACACATTTGGTAAATAAACCAAGCAGCTTACCTTTCATATCAATAACGCCAACTTATTTAATCACATAAAACATTATTTTACAGAGCTTTGCATTAAAGTGACCACGCCTCACATATTACACATTTGGCCAAACCGCTCCGGTATATTAGTGCGGGTCATCTTGCTTAATTCGGGGGTCGAACACGAAATCCTCCCGCCCCGCCAGCCGAACCTTTGCAAAATCGGGGTGTTGGGTGTTGAATATATAATTGAACTCGTGGGCAATAACTGAGGACGGCACTCGTAGTACAGCCGCGTCACGCCGAGCATACCAGGCAGCTCCAATAGGCTGGCACCGAGCATAGTTCTGCGATAATTGCCAGTCGGCCGGAAGGTCGGCCAGCAATAGTTCTTCTTTCGTGAGGTCATCTGGAAATTCTATTCGAACTACTTTAAACAGGTCGCTAAGTCCCTCCCCACTCCGATGGACCACGTTTTCGAGACAAGCCAGGGCACGGCTACCCGCCGCATAAATTACAAACTGACCACGCACGTTCCAACGCGCCGGATAGCCCGATGCCACCAGGGCATCGGCATACTTAGCCAGGCAGATGCGGTAAACTTCCATTGACCGGATAGCCTAGGCCAGGTCGCCGTAGGCAATTCGGTTCAGTTCCTCAGCTACCAGGTCGATACCGCCACTGGTTTGCAACAGGCTTAGTGGCAGCTGCCCACCCAGACCATAGGCTGACTTATTGAGCCAACGCCGAAAAGTGGCACCATCGCCAAATATCTCTTCCCCTTGCCGGGCCAGGGCAAACATTTTCAGCACCTGTTCGCTCGCGGCCGGGCTGAGCCGCTTGCGCGCCTGCCGATAGGTCCGCAGGGTTTTAGTGGTGGTGTGCAGCAGGTCAGCCAACTCATCAACGTGCAGCTGCAGTACGCCGGCCACATCGAAGGCAGTTTTGGCCAGCACGCCGGTGCGGGCTTCCATTACCAGAGCAAAGGGGTCGGCCACAACGGTAGCCAGACTCAACAGAGCAGCTGAGTAAGTAGAGACGGAGCGGTGAGCGGCAACAGCTATCATGGCAGGGAAAGAAATTTTCAACTCAAAGATGGGAAAAATTTCTTTTATAACGAGAAAATTTTCCCTTTGGGTTCAACAGCCTAATCAGCGCCTCCCTCCTACTTCCAGCAACTTCTTAAAACAGAAACCCAGACCGCCAATCATTATGTTAAATAAATAATTATCCAGCAAACGACAAGCGGCAAATTTTTGCTCCCTTAATTGAGCCACTTGAGTACCGGGGAGAACACACTCCCTCCGTCGATTCCGCCCCACGGCCGCCGAAACCTGATTCCACCGGCACACACACCCACATGACCGATTTACCAATCGGCTCAATTAGCAATGTAACGTCTTGACAATTAGCTAAAACCTCGCTATCACCCGCAGATTTACCACGCGCTGGGAGAGGTAGCTGGGTACGGCATAGGTGCGGCCATTGACGTCCTGCAGATAGCTGTAGCCGGCCACGTTATTGGCATCCAGCACGTTCAGGATTTCCAGACCCAGCCACAGGCTTTCGAGGCTGTAGAGGTGGGGCCGGGGGCCGGTGCGCAGGCTGAGGACTTTCGACACGCCGAGGTCGACGCGCTTGTAGCTGCGGGTCAGCTCGTCGGTGCCACGCTCGTCGGGCAAATTGGGCGGGCTGAAGGGCAGGCCGGTGCCGAAGACCACGTTGACATAGCCGCGCACGGAGGGGTTGTCGGGCAGGTGGTCCTGGAAGAAGATACCGACGTTGAGGCGCTGGTCCTGCGGGCGGCGGATGTAGCCTTTGGGGGCGCGGCCCGCCACGCTGCCGTCGGGGTTGTAGGTAGTGGTGGAGTCGTCGCTGAGGTTTTCGCGGGTGGTGAGCACGCCCAGGCTGAACCACGACTCGGCCCCTTTCACGAACTCGCCGCTGATGCGGGCATCGAAGCCGGCGGCGTAGGCCGTAGCGTTGTTGCGGGCGAAATAGCGCAGGCGCACGTTATCCACGTCGTAGGGCACCACGTCGGTAAGGTACTTATAATAGGCTTCGGTGGTGAGCTTAAACGGCCGGCCGAACTGCTGAAACGTGACGTCCTTGCCCACGATGAAGTGCAGCGAGCGCTGCGCCCGCAGCTCGGGGTTGAGGGCGCCGGTCTGAACCAAGGGCTGGCTGGAGTCGCGGCGCTCGCCAATCTGGCTGCGCAGCTCGCGGTAGAACGGCGGCTGGTAGTACACCCCCACGGCGGCCTTGAAGGAGCGGTTGGGATGGCGGCGGCTGATGGCCGAGAACTGCACCCGCGGGCTGATGACCGTCTGGCCGTTGACACTCCAGTGGTGAACCCGGGCCCCGTAAGTAAGCGTGCGCAAGGTATCGAAAGCCCAGGTGTCCTGCACGTAGGCCTGGGTGCGGGTGCTGGTCAGCTGCAGGTTGGAGAGCAGGCGGGTGCGGCGGGAGTCGGGCACGAAGTCGGCCGAATCGACGAAGCTGTACTCGTCGAGCACGTCGGTGATTTTCTCGTGGCCGATTTTGGCACCCCAGCGCAGAGTATGGGCGCTGCCGGGCGTCCAGCGGCCGCGGTATTCGGCGGTGAGCACGCGGGCTTTGAGGGTATTGCGCGAGTGCCGGAACTCCGAGCCGATATTGCGCTGGCGCACGGGCTCATTGAACTGGTCGGAGTTGGGGTCGCGGTTGATTTCGGCAAAGGTGTAGGCGGCCTCCACGTCGCGGTATTCCAGCTCACGCGAACCCACGGCCGAGCCCAGCAGCTCCATCTGCAGGCGCGGGGTGAAATCGTGCTTCAGGCTCAGGCCGCCCTGATAGGTGTCGTACTGCATCCGCTCGCGCCCCTTGTACACGATGAATAGGCGGCTAATCTGGTTGGTGGCAGTGGAAAAAGAGGCTTGGCCGGTTTCGGGCGAAAAGCGGTAGTCGTTGTGAACCAGCACTCCCAGCAGACTCAGCTGCGTGCGCTGCATGTCGTCCCTCTTGCCCAGCCCAATGGTGACGAAAGCCTGCCCATCGTAGAACGTGGGGTTGTAGCCGCCCTGCTGCTGGCGCAGGGAGCTGAGCACGTACTGCGCATTTTTGTAGCGAATGCCCGCCAGGTAGCTCACCCGGCCGCTGGCCGAGCGGGCCTCGGCGTGGGCCGCGCCGCCGGTGAGGCTGGCCGTGAAAGAGGCCGCAAACTTCTCGGGGGTCTTGTAATCCACACTCAGCACCGAGGCCAGCTTGTCGCCGTACTTGGGCTGCCAGCCGCCGCTGCTGAACTCCACGCTCCGCACCAGGTCGGGGTTGATGAAGCTCAGGCCCTCCTGCTGGGCGGTGGTGACGAGAAACGGCCGGTACACCTCGAAGCCGTTGACGTAGACCAGGTTTTCGTCGTAGTTGCCGCCGCGCACGTTGTAGGTGCTGCTGAGCTCGTTGTTGCTCTGCACCCCGGGCAGGGTTTTCAGGATGGCGTTGAAATCACCAAATGGTGAGGGCAGCACCTTGGCCGAGCGCGGGTCGAGGCGGGTGATGCTGACCTGCTCGCGCTCATTGGCCTCGTCGGAACGGGCCCGCACCGTCACGCCCCCCAGCGAACGGGCGTCGGTGCGCAGGGTGAAGCTGAGCTCGCGCCCGGCATCGGCGGGCAGGCTCAGTACCTGGCGCACCGTGGCAAAACCCAGCCGGCGCACCACCAGCACGGCCCGCTGGCCGGCGGCGGGCTGGCGGATTTTCAGCTCGAAATGGCCCTGAGCGTCGGTGTTGGCCCCGCCGGGCTGGCCCTCCACTCCTACTACGACCAGCTCCAGCGGCTGGCCGGCGGCGTCGCGCACGGTGCCGCGCAGGGTGAGGACGGTGGCGGGGCTCACGGCGGCCGGGGTAGTTTGGGCCCACCCGACCGGCACCAGTCCTATTCCCAACAGCACTGGCAAGCTCCCCCGGCCCACGGCCCGAACCAGCTTTCCTTTCCACAAACGAACGAACGGCAAACGCGGCGACTTTTTTTCTTTCACGAACTGGATAACGCCTCTCGGGTGCTTCTGGTATGCGGCAAATGGATTTTAGCGGCGGTCGGCGCTGGCTTCCTGGGTGTCCCAGGCGGCGAGGTGCTCGCGCAATTTGGCCAGCGTGGCCACCGGGCCCTCGGGGGCGCTGAACACGAAGTTGCCCGCCACCAGCACGTCGGCCCCGGCATCGACCAGCGGGCCGGCGTTGGCGAGGCTTACGCCGCCGTCCACCTCAATCAGGGCGTCGGAGCCGGCGTCGAGCAGCAGGCTTTTCACCTGGCTGACTTTTTTCAGGGTATTGGGAATGAAGGCCTGGCCGCCGAACCCGGGGTTCACCGACATCACCAGCACCAGGTCGAGGTCGGCGGCAATGTCTTCGAGCAAAGCCACCGGCGTGGCGGGGTTGATGGCCACCCCGGCGCGGCAGCCCAGCTGCTTGATTTGCTGCACCACGCGGTGCAGGTGCGGGCAGGCTTCGTAGTGCACGGTGATGCTGTCGGCCCCGGCATCGCGGAAGGCCGCCAGATAGTTCTGCGGCTCCTCAATCATGAGGTGCACGTCGATGGGCTGGCGGGCGTAGCGGCGCACGGCCTGTAGCACCGGCAGGCCGAAGGAAATATTGGGCACGAAACGGCCGTCCATCACGTCGAAATGCAGCCAGTCGGCGGCGCTGTCGGCCAGACGCTCGGTTTCGGCTTGCAGGTTGGCGAGGTCGGCGGCCAGGAAAGACGGGGCTAGTAGTGGGGCCCGGCGGGGTTCATTCATGTCTGCGAAGATACGGCCACCCGGCAGAAGCCTCGTACTTTTGTTCGCTGCTCGGGCTTCGTAGGTGTTGGGTAATTGGTGTTCGGTTCCAGGTATTAGGGTAGCAAAAGCGGCTTGCTTTCCCAAAACCTAAAACCAAACACCAAATACCCAACACCCCAGACCGAAAACCTCATTCGGGCAGCTTTCGACTTTTAGATTTTTATGCCCTACCCCGTTCCGCTGCTCATTCGCGGTATCAACAACCTCTCCGATGCCCGCTACTGCGCCGGCATGGGGGCCGATAAGCTTAGCTTCATTCTCGACCCCGCCCTGCCCGGGCACCTGGCCCCGGCCGTGGTGAAGGAGTTGGCCGGCTGGGTGGCCGGCGTGGAGCTGATTGGCGAGTTCGACTCCCTGAGTGCGCCCGAAATCAACGCCCTGGCCGCCGACTGCGCCCTCGACGCCGTGCTGCTGCGCACGCCCCGCCCCGCCGCCGAACTGGCCGAAATTGCCCCGCCGGTGCTGCTGGAGGTTGCTTTTGACCAGCTGCCCACCTTCCCCGCGGCCGACTTTAGCGATTCCGTAGCCGGCGTGCTGCTGGAGCTGCCCGAAGCCGTGGCCGCCTACGACGCGGCCCTAGCCAGCGACGCCGTGGCCATCCTGGCCCGGCAGCTGCCGCTGTGGCTGGGCCCGGGGCTGCACCCGCACCGCGCCCGCCAGGTGCTGGTGGCCGTGCGCCCGGCCGGACTGGTGTTTGCCTCGGGGCACGAAATCAAGCCGGGCCTGCGGGATTTTGACCAGTTGGAGGCGGTATTCGAGGCGCTAGAGGAGGAGTAACTGCAGCTCAGGCAACCATTTTCAGTTTGAAATTGTATATTTGTCTTGGGAGCGGAACGTTTCGGACGCTTAAGAGGAGGACGGATTTGGCTTGCTGAATCTATGTGCATTGCTCGCCGCTCATTTGGAAGGCCAACTACTCACGTAGTTGGCCTTTTCTTATACATAGTCACAAGCACCAGGCGACGACGGCCGGGCCGGTACTCCAGCACTGCACTTACCAGACCAGTCGGCTGACTACTCTGAAGCTCGCAGCACGGCATGGGATGTTTTCCCAAACGTGGCTTGCCGACAATGATGCTATCGGGTTGCAACACCCAGTCTACCAAGTCTTGAAAGTCGGCTTGTACAATAGGGAGTTGTCCTTGCGCCAGCTGCGATGCCGCCGCGTGTAATCCATGTTTTTTGAGCGTATGACGTACTCCTGACAGGTCAAGCATTACCGTAAAACCGGCCACTTGGAGGCCAGTAACAGCTAGAATGTCGGCGGTCATTTTTTGCGTCACCTCCCCAACGCGGTAATAACTTTCGCTATGCGGGATGGCAGGCTTCTGCAATTGAAGAAGTAGGTCGGCAATAGTGGCAAATTCCTGGTACATGGTGGTAAATGTAGGGTTTCGGCCGCCCAGTACACCCACAACCTGCCTGTGTTAGCTGAATTGATTCGTTTATCTGACGAACTCCATCTGCAGCCCTGCGTAGGTTTGCCCCATGAACCTGCGCGACACTGCTTCCAACCTCTCCGAGTGGACTGACCATTTTGTGACCCGCTTTTCGGCCCGGCGCGGCTGGCTGCGGCCGCTGCTCATTGAGGCCTACCGCAGCTACGGCACCCCCCAGAAGTTCTACATCAAGGGCCGGCTGGTGGCCGACCGCGGCATTGTGGCGGCCACGGCCGACGACTCGGCCTGGCGCAACTTCCGCAGCATGGTGCGCCGCTTCAACTCGCGCGAGGTGGCCGACGCTGACCTGCTGGCCGAGCTGCCCGACGGCAGCCAGCACCTCGTGACCACCGACGACGAGGGCTACTTCACGCTCATCATTGAGCCGCAGGCGCTGCCGGCGCCCACCAACTTTGTGTGGTACCCCATTCCGGTGCGGGTGCAGCGGCTGCCCCGGGCTTTCACCATGCCCAAGGAGCCCATTGCCGCGCAGGCGGCCGTGCTGGTGCCCCCGCCCGGGGCCGAGTTCGGCATCATTTCCGACCTTGACGACACGGTGTTTGAAACCCGGGCCACCAACGTGTTCAAGATGCTGGGCCGGGTGCTGTTCAGCAATGCGCAGTCGAAGCAGCCCTTCGCGGGCGTGGCCGAGTTCTACCGCCAGCTGCAGCTGGGCCGCACCGGGCGGCCCGACAATCCCTTTTTCTACGTCAGCAGCAGCCCCTGGAACCTCTACGACGTACTCGACCAATTCCTCGGCCTGCACCAGATTCCGCCGGGGCCGCTGCTGCTGCGCGACCTGGGCCTGGGCCGCGTGGAGGCCGAGATTCCGTCCGGCATCGGCGGTTCGGCGGCCATTCACTTCGCTCACAAGCTCCACGAAATCGGCGACGTGCTCGACACCTACCCCGGCCTGCCCTTCGTGCTCTGCGGCGACAGCGGCCAGGAAGACGCCCGCATTTACCGCGAAATTGTGCGCCGCTACCCGGGGCGCATCCGGGCCATTTACATCCGCGACGTGCAGGTGCCCGAGCGGGCGGCGCTGGTGACGCCTATAATAGAGGAGCTGGGGCGCGAGCAGGTGCCCATGCTACTGGTGCCCGACTACGCGGCGGCGGCGGCCCATGCGCGGACGGTGGGACTGGTGGCCTAGCGCGCCCCGCCACGGGGTAGCGCTGGCATATCTCCTCCTCCTCCTATAAAAATACGCTAGCCGGGCAGCTCGGCTAAACTCACCGCCAGCACCTGTTCCAGCTCCGTGCGGTGGGTGTTGCCCCATTCCTCCATCACCGCAATAACCGGCAGCAGGGACTGCCCCAGGCTGGTGAGGTGGTACTCCACCCGGGGCGGCAGCTCGGGGAAGACGGTTTTGGCAATCAGGCCGTGTTGCTCCATCTCCGTCAGCTGCACGTTGAGCACGCGCCGCGTGGCGCTGGGGATGGTACGCTGCATGGCGCTGGGCCGCCGCACCCCCTGGGCAATGCACGAGAGCAGGGTGGATTTCCATTTACCATGCAGCACTTCTTTGGTGAGCACGGAGCCGCAGCTCAGCGTGTTGGCAATTTTCTTCTGGTACATTGAGGCAACGGGTTAGTCGGGCCGGACAGGGATTAAATCCGCCCTATGAGCTAAAAGAATCGGGGGCCGAATAAGTTTTCCGTACTTGTCGGGCCTTCCCACGTGCCGGAATTTTGCTCCGCGAACAGCGCTTCAGCTGCGCCGCAAACGCCACCCAATTCAACCACTTCCTCCAGCATCATGGGAAAACTCACCGGAAAAGTAGCCGTCATTACCGGCGGCACCTCGGGCATGGCCCTGGCCACCGCCCAATTATTCGTGGCCGAAGGCGCCTACGTCTTTATTACGGGCCGCGACCAGGGTAAGCTCGACGCCGCCGTGCGCACCATCGGCCACAACGTCACGGGCGTGCTCGGCGACGCGGCCAACCTGGCCGACCTCGACCGCCTCTACGAAACGGTACAGCGGGAAAAGGGCCGCATCGACGTGCTGTTTGCCAGCGCGGGCGCCGCCGGCTTCGGCAAGCTGGGCGAGATTACCGAGGCCCTCTTCGATACCATCTTCGACCTCAACGTGCGCGGCACGCTCTTCACCGTGCAGAAAGCGCTGCCGCTCTTCGCCACGGGCGGCTCCATTATACTCAATGGCTCGGGTGCCTCCATCAAAGGCTATCCGGCCAACAGCGTGTACAGCGCCAGCAAAGCCACGCTCCGGGCCTTCGTGCGGGGCTGGCTGGTCGATTTGCAAGACCGCCACATCCGGGTGAACCTACTGAGCCCGGGAGCCATCGATACGCCCATGATGGCTGCTACCGGCCCCGAGTTCAAAACCCAGATAGCCGCCCTGATTCCCCGCGGCGAAATGGGCCGCCCCGAGGAGATTGCCGCCGCCGCCCTGTTTCTGGCTTCGCCGGACGCCAGCTTCGTGAATGGCATCGAGCTCTTCGTGGACGGCGGCATGGGCCAGATTTAGCGCCGCTAACCCCACCCCTCCTGACCCGGCGGCGCTGGGCTAGCGGCCCGGCGGGCGCAGAAAATCCAGCACGGCGGCCAGCACCTGCGCCGGCTGCTCCTCGAATAAGTAGTGGCCGCTGTCGAGAATGCCGACGACCCGCACGTCTTCGGCCACGTAGGGCAGGCTCATTTGCAGGTACTCGTACGACACGCCGCTGCCGATGCCCAGCACCGGCATGGCCAGGCGCGGGTAGGTGCCGGCGTCGGCAATGTCCTGGTCGAAGGCCTGGTACCAGGCGTTGGCCGCCCGGATGCTGGCGGGCTCGTTGTACACGGCCGCGTACACCGCCCGGTCGAAGGCCGTCATGCGGCTTTCGTCCAGCATCACGTAGCGAAACAGGTAGTCGAGCAGATACGCAAAGCGCCCGGCCAGCAGCTGCTCGGGCAGTTCCTTCACCTGGTTGAAGGCCATCCACCATACGTAGGGCTGCTGCCCGTTCATCTTGGCGGTGAAGGAGCCGGGGGCCGGCAGCAGCGGCAGCTGGCGCAGCCCTTCGCTGGGGTGCGCCCCATCGGCCAGGATGAGCGCCGTAGTGGCCTCCGGGTAGTTAAAGCCGAAGCTGCTGGCCACCATGCCCCCGATGTCGTGCCCCAGCAAGCTGGCCTGCCCGATGCCCAGGTGGCGCAGCAGCTCGTGGATGTCGCGGGCCATGGTTTTCTTGTCGTAGCCCCCGGTGGGCTTGTCGGAGCTGCCCATGCCGCGAATATCGACGATGATAACCCGGTAGTGCCGGGCCAGCCCGGCGGCAATGGGATGGTAGGAATACCAGGTCTGGGGCCAGCCCGGCAGGCACACCAGCGCCGGGCCGCTCCCGCCCGCCACGTAGTGCAGGCGCACGCCGTTGACGGTGGCGTAGTGATTGGAAAAGCCCGGCAGCTGCTTGATGAGCTCCTCGTCGGAGTAGGGCGCCGGGGTGGCGGACGTAAGGGTTTGCATGAAATGAAACAATTAAGCGGTTAGGAAAGTGGTGGCCGAAGTCCAGCGCAGGCCGGCGTAGCGGGCATTGTCGAGGGGCTGGTTTTGCACGCTGAACATGCTCAGCAGGTACTGCATTTGCTGCCAGTCGGCGTAGAGCTGCTGCTCACCAGCGGGGTTGGCGGCGCGGGCCTGCTGCACCCGGGCGCTCAGCTCGGCCCGCGAGCCCAAACGTACCAAAGCCAGCGGCCCCCGGCCGGCCGCGGCGGCCGCGCCCACCAGCTCGCGCGGGCTCACCTGGAAGCCGGCAATGCGCAGCCAGCGCGGCGCAGCCGGGTCCAGGGCCGTGGCGGCCGTGAAGGCGGCCGTGTCGGCCATCGTCGTGAAGTCAATCCGCCAGTCGGCATCTTCCCAGTACCCCACCTGCTGCTGCCGGAAATCGAGCAGCGGGATGTTGTAGCGCAGCACCTCGGCAAAGGCCCCGTTGAGGATGGACGTGGCGGCGATGGGTGCCTGGTCGAGTTGGGCCCGGAACTCCCGCCGCAAGTCAAAGTTGCGGTTCAGGCCGGGGGCCTGCTGGGTGTAGTCGCTGGCAAAATCGGAGGGAATGAAGCGGGGCACGCCGGCGGCCACGGCCGCCGCCAGCAGGGCCGCCTGCGCCTCCACGATAACCTCGCGCAGCCCCGCCACTACCGACACCACGCAGCTGACGCCGGTGCAGGCCCGGGCCAGAGCCGCCGCGTCGGTGAAGTCGGCGGGCCAGACTTCTGCGCCCAGCCGACGCAGGCTATCGACCCGGGCCGGGTCGGTGGTGGGGCGTACCAGCGCGCGCACCTCGGCGCCGCGCTGCCGCAGGGCCGCCACTATCAGGCCGCCCAGCTGGCCGGTGGCACCGGCTACCAGAATAAGAGAACTCATCAGAAAAGAGAATTGGGGTGAAGCCGACGCCTTATTGCCCCGGCTTTATGATACCCCAAAGGTCCCCCGACGCTGCAGCGCCCGACGCCCGATTCTTGCGCTTTTCTTGTCAATTCCTGCGCTTTTGAGCCGTAGGACAGTCCAATCGACGTAGGGGCGGGGCTTGCCCCCGCCCGCCGGGACTGCACAAGACCACCTAACCGGCGCAGTCATGCCGGGCGGGGGCAAGCCCCGCCCCTACGTCGTTCAGCTTTGCTGAAACGCCCGCGGGCTTACCCCCACGGCCCGCTTGAAGGCGGCCGCGAAATGCGCCGGCGAGGCAAAACCCAGCGCATCGCCGACGGCGGCCACCGGCAGCGCGCCGGCCCGCAGCAGGGCCTGCGCCCGCCGGATTTTCCAGCCCAGCACGTACTGGTAGGGCGAGTTGCCGGTGCTCTGCTTGAAGCGGCGGGCGAAGTGAAACACGCTCAGGTTGGCCAGCCCGGCCAGGGCTTCCAGCGTGACGGGGGCTTCGGCATGGGCCTCCAGGTAGGCATCGAGGCGGACCAGCACGGCCGCCGGCAGCGCCGCCGGGGGGCGGCCCCCGGCCGGCCGGCGCGCCCAGGTGGCGTGGTGCTCGATGAGGTAGTAGCTGAGCGCCGTGGCCAGCGACTCGGCGTAGAGCCGGCCCAGGGTGTGCGGCCGGCCGCTGGCCGCCAGTAGCTGCTGGCTCAGCTGGGCGAGCAGGCCGTCGTCGCAGCGAAACCGCTCGCGCAGGGCAAACTGCGTCAGGTCGAGGTCGCGGCGGGCCCGGTCTTCGAGCACCTGGGCATCGAGGTGGACGTGGATGAGGTCGACCGGCCCATCCCAGCCGAAGGCGCCGTACTCGCCACCGGGGTACAGGCCCACGTCGCCGCAGGCAAACCGGTCGGTATCGACGCGGCGCCCGGTGCGGCGGCTGGCCACCACGGGCCGCACGCCCTGATGCACCAGCAGCAGGTGCTGGGCATGGGCGTGCGCCGGCAGCGTCATAGCGTCGAGGCAGTAGTGCTCGACCCGCACGCCCGGCCAGGCCAGGGCGGCGCTGCTGGCCAGGGCCGGCCGCTCATACAGCTCGGAGGTGTAGGTACAGGAAGTGGGAATGGTCATCGGCAGGTGGTAACACCGGGGGCAGGGAATGGTTGGCTTTGGGCTTCCGCTTTCCTTTGCTCAACAAGGAAGACGCCCGCATCTACCGCGAAATCGTGCGCCGCTACCCAGGGCGCATCCGGGCCATTTATACAAGAGAGTTGCAGGTGCCCGAGCGGGCAGCGCTGGTCACGCCGATTATCGAGGAGCTGGGGCGCGAGGAAGTGCCCATGCTGCTGGTACCGGATTATGCGGCGGCGGCGCACACGCGCACGCCGGGACTGGTGAAATAGGAATTCGCCACCAACACCAGCGCTTCATGACGCAATTGCTTACTAAAACCGCGCCAGCAGATTTTCGGGCGGTAGTGTGATGTTTGCTTTCGTTTGCTTTAGCTTTTTACGGCCGCTCAAAAAACGAAAGCAAAACGGTTTTCGCAAGTGCTTCCGCTTTTTCGCGTTCTTGAGACGGTGGCGCAGGCACTGGGCTGGTGGGGTACCTATCCAGTAGGCAGCAGGGACGCCGGCTGCTAGTATTTCTGCAGGTACTCGGCCGGGTGCAGCTGGCGAAAACGCTCGGGAATGGGCGCCTGCCAGTAATCAATGCCTTTGCTTTGCAGGTAGGCCACCAGCTCCATCTTCAGCCGGTAGGCCTCCGAGTCCAGCGGAAAGCGCCAATCGCGCAGATACTCGGCGATGTGCTGCGGGCGGGGGGTGATATCATAGCTGACGGGCTGCTGCAGGTCGAACGGGTAGTGCGTGAGCAGGCGCAGCACCAAGACCGGGTCGCGGCCCAGCAGCGCTTCCTGCAGCGCCGAGCTGCCGTAGGCGCTGCGATACTGCACGTCGGCGCCGGCCGCCAGCAGCTGGTCCACGGTCTGGGGCCGCTCGGCCCAGATGGCGGCGATGAGCGGCGTAGGGCTGCCCGTGCGGTTGGGCACGAGCCGGGCCGCCAGGCTGGGGTCGGCGCCGTGGGCCAACAGCAGCTCCACGAAGTAATCGGAGCGGTGCAGGTCCTCAGCGGCCTCAATCAGCGGCGTGCGTCCGGAAAACGTTTCGTGAATGTTGGGGTTGGCCCCGCCGGCCAGCAAGGCGGCGGTGGCCCGGCGCTTGCGGTTAATAATGGCCCAGCTTAGCAGGGGCTGCCCTTCCACGCTGTCGCGGGTGTCGGCCCAGCTGGGGTGCTGGCGTAGCAGCCGGCGGATGGCGCCGGTGCGCTGCTGCTGCACGGCCCGGGCCAGAGCCCGCTCGGGACCGACGTAGCGCTCGGTAGCCCGACGCGGGTAGGTGTCCTCCCCCGATTGGCCCTGCGTGAGCCGCCGGGCATCGGTCAGCGAAATGGATAGTTGGGCCGGAGCCAGCAACGGACACCCCAGCAGCAGGGCCAGTAAATAACGGTGCATTAACGGACGAGTAAGGGGTAGTAGAATCGCGGCCCGCGAAAGTGCCTCCGCGCATGGGTATTCTGAAGATTGGTATGCCGGGGGCAGCGGCGGCAGGCCGCGCGGGCCTGACAACTGCCCGAAAATGCATTTCCACGGGGCCGCTGGTTTGGCTGCCCGACAATGGCCTCGCCCAGCGGCCGCGTGCCGCCGGTAAACCGGGCCGGGCTGTAGCCCAATGGTGGCCGGGTGCCGGCTTGGGCCACGGCCGGGGCCAGCAGCCCGAGCGACAGCAGCAGGAGCAGGTACAGGAAACGCATGCAGGGAAGCGTTGAATGAGGGCCGTAAGTTACTGCGGCAGCCGCACCTGATTGTAGTAACGGATGAAAGTGGGCAGGTCCAGTGCCGGCGCCAGGTAAGGCAGCTCGGCGGCAAAGCGGCGGGCCTCCGGGCCCTGCGGCTGGTAGTCCTCGGCCACGGGCGCGGGCTGCCGGGCCAGCTCGGCCACCATATTCGTCCAGTACGACAGCCCCAGCGTGTGCGTCAGCAAGGTGAAATACCCCCGAATATCGAGCCCCAGCGGGTACGGCGTTTCGCCAAATTCGAGCAGGTACAGCGCCGGGCTGGCCTGCGCGTTGTGCAGCAGCCCCACAGCGGTTTCGTCGCCACGCCGGTCTACGGGCCGGAACTCCGGCAGCCGCGGGTCTTCGAACGCGCCTTCGCCGGTATACACAATACCCTGCCACGACTGGTAGATACGGTCCAGCGGCAGCAGGTCGATGTGCCCCGTTACCTTCACCGAGCCCTTGGATTCCCAGCTCAGCAGCAGCCCGTTCAGGTGAGCCCCGTAGTCGCGCATCGCCGCCGGTATCCACTCCGGTGGTTTCACCTTGGCCGTGTCTTTCCTGGTGGCTGGCGCCGAACTTCTGATGCGAAGAATGGTGGCGAAGCGGTCGACATTATCTACTAATTCGTCGCCCAACTGACGGTAACTAAGCTTTCCGCTGAATTCATTCTCCATAAGGTTCAGGAAAGGCGCAAAATACAGCGTGGGCTACAAAGCCGTTAGCGGCGCAGACGCACCTGGTCGTAGAGATGCACGAAGGCGTCCAGGCTGAACTCGGGCAGCACGGCCGTCATTTTGACCACAAATATCTGCGAGGCAGGATAGCTCGGCCCGGCAAACGGCTGGTCCGGCTGGGTGGTGAAATGTAAGTGGAGCTCGCGCATGAGCACGGTTCCGTAGCTATGGCCCAACGACAGGGTGAGCAGTTGCAGGTAGCCGTCAAAGTCCACACCTAATGGCTCAGGCAGCTCTTCGCCCAGGCTACAGCGATAGAGCTCAGGGTCGCGGGCGGCGGTGAGATAGAGCCCCACGGCGGACTCGTCATTATACATATCCACGACTTTAAAGTCGCGCAGGCGCTGCTGCTCGGCCGGGGCGTCGGGCGCCTGCAGAAACTCCTCGAAGTACACGATGCCTTCCCAGCTGGC
This sequence comes from Hymenobacter aranciens, assembly GCF_030580865.1. GTDB lineage: Bacteria > Bacteroidota > Bacteroidia > Cytophagales > Hymenobacteraceae > Hymenobacter > Hymenobacter aranciens. The sequence continues at coordinate 284,016 of NZ_JAUQSY010000002.1, forward strand.
GCAAATATCTTGCAGGCGCTGAATGTCGATGCGGCCGCTTACCAGCGCGGGACCTTCTGGTAGGGTTGTTTCGGTATGCCAAGGTTGCGTATAGCCGTTGAAGACGCTCAAGAACGCGTACAGCTGGTCGGGCAGCCATTCCGGATGCACCAGCTTGCCCAGTTCCGGCCTCTTAGGCGTAGCATAAGTGCGCGGTGGGTCAGACTCGTAGTAGTCTGCCCGTCCGGAAATAGTCCGCAGAATTTCCAGGTAGTCCAAAGCCATGCGAACTATACTAATAAAGAAGAGTAGCCGAAGAATTACGCCTAGTACCGAAGGGCCGTGAAGGAGCCGGCAAAGATGCACCCGGTTTTCAATTCCGCTTGCCAGTTCCGGCCCTACACGACCTGCCCCAGCTCCCGGCGACTTGCTTTCGCTTTCGGAGCTATTCCAAAAACCGAAAGCACTTCGGCCCGGCGGCGGGGCCGCGCCATGGTGGCGCAGGAAAACCGGCCCGCTCAGCAAAGCAACTTCGGCCTTTTCAGCAAAGCCCCCCGGCGCAAGGGCGGCGTAATTTTGCATCGTTCCAACCGCCCGCCCCGATGACCTTCCAGCAGCAGACGCCCTACGCCGACATCCTCCTGGCCTGTGGCGGCGACCAGCGCTACGGCGGCGAGAGCAGCTTCGAGGACAACGTGCTGGTGAGCGTGCTGGCCGGCGAGCTGCGCGTGGTGCAGGCCAGCCACACCCGCTGCTGCCCCGCCGGCAGCACCGTGCTGCTGCCCCGCAAGCAGCCCACCACCCTGCTCAAGTATCCCAAAGACGGTGCCGCGTACCACGCCATCGTCATGAAGCTGCCCACGGCCCTCGTGCGGGACTACTACACCCGGAACAGTCCGGCGCCCACCGCCGCTTCCTCCGCCGAGGTGCTGGTGTTTGCCAAAAGCCCGCTGCTGCAGAGTTTATTCGCCTCACTGCTGCCCTACCTAGAGCTGGAGCAGCCCCTGCCCGACAAGCTCCTGGGCCTGAAGATTAGCGAAGTGCTGGAAGTGCTGCGCAGCCTCGACCCGCGCAGCGACGCCGTGCTGGCCGATTTCGCCGAGCCCGGCAAGATTGACCTCGTGGCCTTCATGGAAACGCACTACATGTTCAACCTCCCGCTGGCCCGGTTCAGCTACCTCACCGGCCGCAGCCTCACCACCTTCAAGCGCGACTTCAAAAAAGCCTTCCAGCTGAGCCCCCAGCGCTGGCTCACGCAAAAGCGGCTGGCGCTGGCCCACTACCAGCTGGCCGAACGCCAGCGCAAGCCGGTGGAGCTGTACCTGGAAGTGGGCTTCGAAAACCTGGCGCATTTCTCCTACGCCTTCAAAAAGCAGTTTGGCTACCCGCCTACTGCGCTGGTCAAACCAGCGGCCACCGGGGTGTAGAGACGCGACCCATCGCGTCTCGTCGGTCGCGCCATCCGGGAATCGTTCAACGACGAGACGCGATGGGTCGCGTCTCTACACCCGCCAAACAGCTAATAGCATCTCGGCAAATTCCGCCACCAGGCCCCGTCAGGGCCTGGCCAGGCAAGCTATGCCCATCCCATAATATCCGGCCGGAACGGTTCCGCCGGCTCATCTTCCCTTACCCATTACAGTTCCCCATGAAAACCGCACTCGTCACCGGCGCCAACAAAGGCATTGGCCTGGAAGTCGCCACCCTCCTCGCCCGGCAGGGCTTTTTCGTATACCTCGGCAGCCGCGACCTCGCCAACGGCGAGGCCGCCGTGCAGCAGATTAAGGCCAGCGGGCTCACCAATCTTGCGGCCGTGCAGCTGGACGTTACCAGTCCCGAATCTATCCAGGCCGCCCGAGCGGCCATTGGCGAGCAAACGCCCGTCCTGGATGTGCTAATCAATAACGCTGGCATCTCCGGCGGCGCGCCGCAGTCGGCCCGCGAAGCTACGTTGGAGCAATACCGGGCCGTGTTCGAAACCAACGTCTTCGGCGTGGCCGGCGTCACCCGGGCCTTTCTCGACTTGCTGGCGCAGGCCCCGCAGCCGCGCATCGTGAACGTGAGCAGCGCCATGGCCTCGCTTACGCTCTACGCCGACCTCGACAACCCGAATTTCGCCCACCGCTACCCCGTATACCAGGCCTCAAAAGCGGCCCTCAACATGTACACCGTCAACCTGGCCCACGAGCTGCGCGGCACGGCCTTTAAGGTGAATGCCGTGTGCCCGGGCTACACCCAGACTGACTTTACCGGCCACCAGGGCACCAGCACGGTGCAGGAGGCCGGCCAGCGCATCCTGAAGTACGCTCTGCTGGCGGCGGCCGGCCCCACCGGCCAATTCTTCAGCGAAGAGTATTTCCCGTCCCCGGCCAGCTGCCCGTGGTAAGCGGCGCGGGCGGGATTATGTGGCCAGGGCTACAAGGCAGAATACAGGCAGCCCCGGATTTGACGAATAGCCAGCCCGCGCAACGGGTCTTCGGCGTAGGTATTGAACCGGATGATACACCGGCCTTGCCGGGCCGAGCGGAACAAGCTGATGCCAATGCATTCCTCGGCCCGGTTTTCCCGGTTCCGGCATTCATAAACAATGCTATCCATCACCAGCTGGCTCCGGGCCGCATCCGCAGCGGTTTGGTAGCACAACACTTCGATGGTGCCGCTTTCCCCAATCGGCTTGCGAAATCCCGTGCGGAAACCCTGCCGCAGCCGGTCTTCACGCCGGGGGCCTGCCAGGTTGTAGGGCGGGTCGACCCGGGGGTCCTCAATAAAACAAGTGTCGGTTTCAAAAACCGCCCGGTATTGCCGTTGCTTGCCCTGGCAGCTGCGCTGCACGCAGCCCGGGAACACCTGGTCTATCTGGCGCAGCAGCCGGCTGACCGAGTCCGGCCGGGTGGCATACGCGCAGGGAGGCCCCCCGCGCTGGGCGACCCGCGGGGCACCCGAAGCCAGCAGCAGTTGACCAGCCCCCACCAGCCCCAGGAGAATCACGAAACGTTTCATTGCAGCTACTTGTGGCTTGTTATGGTTGTTGCGCTGATTAATAATCCCCCAGCCACTGCTCAAAATTCTCATGCGCCTGGTAGGCACGCGCCATCACGGCGGCCGGGTCGGGGGCAATGGCAAGCTGCGCGGTGTGGGTGAGCCAGTCCATGTAAAGGTGATGTTCCGAATACTCCTCGGCAGTGGCGGCCAATACCTCCCGTGCGTATGCAGAGGTGAACTTTTGGGCATACCGACCAGGAGAATCCCGCTCCGACTCAAAGTAGAACAAAATCTCGTCAATGTAGCCCGTGCCATAGGGCAGTAGGGAGAGGAATTCGGCGAACGAGCTGGCAAATACTCCCATCGTTCCTTCACTACCTAGCAGGACGACCGGTCGTGAGGGCCCAACATTGCCGGGCTCTTGCCAGGTGGCGATGGTGCTCCCATCGCCCATCAGGCCGAAGATATCGAGCCGACTGGCTATTGCTGGCGCAAAGCCGCGGGCATAAACCCGTTGGGCAGCTTCAACCGGTATTAGCTCAAAATCGCCGAAATCTGTCGTCGTCTGGAAGAGCGTGGCAAAGGCCTGCCGCAGTTCAGCCTCCGAAAGAGCAGTCATTGTCAGTAAATAATAAAGTCATAGGGAATAAGGGCAATCAGCCCGCCGCCGCACCTGCGCCGGCCCGACGCCGGCAAAGATGCGCCGGGTTTTCAATTCCCCCGCCCGGCCCCGGCAGCGGGCGAAGCGGCCGCGGCCGCCGCAGCTTGCTTTCGCTTTTCGGAGTGGCAAAAAAAGCGAAAGCAACACCGTTGCGCTTTTTGCTTTCGCTTTTTCGCGTTGCTTAAAAATGGAAAGCAGCGCCACCTTGCTGCTGCGCCTTTTCGAGGCTTTAGCTGCGCGGGGGATTGGGTTTCTCCCCGGCAAGGATGGGGTTATCAGATGCCAGGGGCCAGCTTGACCTGGTCGTAACGGGCCACGAACTCCTCCAGGCTGAAGTCTGGGTAGACCTGTAAGAATCTCGGCAATATCATGCGCAGCGTGTCGCAGGTAGCTCTATCAGCATCCAGAGTGAACGGACGCGCCAGCCCCCGGGGGCTGGCCAACTCGACCAGCAGACTCTGCCAATTCAGAAAGCCCAGCGTGAGTTGCAGCAGGTTCATGTACCCTTGAATATCGACTTCCAGCGGCAGGAGCCGAGGCCATCCGCGCTCTTCGAAGTGATACAAGTGCGGGCTGCGCTGCGCATCGTGGAGCAGGCCCACGCAGGCATCCGCCTTAAAGATATCCACGGGCCGGAAATCCTGGAGCCGGGCGTCGTCGTTGGTGTCGTAGATATAGTAGATATAAAAGTCGTCGGGCGTGAGGGGCGCATAGATTTCCTGCACCCTGCTGCAAGCTGTGAGCGGTACTGAACAGGTTCCTGCCGGCCTTGGCTAGTTACGTAGGCGTACTTGAGCGTAACACTTTACTAAATTGTCCAAGTTAAAACCGGGCACTACTGATGTCATACCGGCGACGTAAGCCTTAGCCTCCGCACTTTGAGGTGTGTAGGTTTCATCATCAGGGGTGCTACTTAGTTCTAGCAATACCCGGTGCCAATGCTCCCCCGCCATTGAGTGAGCCAACAAAGCTAAATAACCCGGAGCTAAATAACCCGGAAAATCCACTCCCAATGCTAAAGGCAAGCCTTCAAAAGGGTAGTAGTAAAGCTGGTTGTCGTTGCGCTCATCGTAATAAAACCCAACACATTTTTCAGCGCCAAAAATAAAATCGATTATTTTGAAGGATTTGCGCCAGGCATCAGCAGGCTCTTTAGAACCAAAGTCAATTATTCCTTTCCAAGGACTAAAAATGGAGGAGAAGTCTTGAATTTGTACTGCCCCTACTTGTATTGGCTTTCCGTTTATTGTTGCAACACTTTGCCATTCAAAAAACAAACCATTTGTTTCCTGTACAAAATCAATGATTGATTGCGGAAGCCCCTTTGAACGTCGAAGGCGGGCCTTCTCATTCTTTCTTAAGCCGTAGGAAAGACCTAAGTTGCTAATTACAAAAATGTCAGGCAATTTATTAAATCGAAGCACCCAATCAATAACGGCTGCCAAAGGCGCTTGAATTTCCATGTGGTTGTAGTGGTTGGTGTGTAAGAAAAGCACCTCGCAGATTACGCAAATCTACGCCACCTGCTTTCGCTTTTCGGGACGCGGTAAAAAGCGAAAGCAAAACGCTTCGCACAATTGCTTTCGCTTTTTCGCGTTGCTTAAAAATGGAAAGCACTTCTGCCCTGCTGCCACGCCTGCGCGCTTTTTTCGGGCTCAGCCAGACGGCGCTCGGGCGCGCCCTGCGGCTGGGCCGCGTCATGGTATCGCAGGTCGAGCGTGGCCTGCGCTCGCTGCCGCTGGCAGCGGGCCTGCCCCAGGCCGCCCTCACCCTGGCCTACCAGCGCACCCCGCCCGAGCCGCCCGCCGAGGCCCCCGATGCCCGCGCCCTGCTGCGCCGGGCCCGCGCCGACGAGCACCGCGCCGGGCAGCTGGAATTTGAGCTCAGCCGGCTGCCCGAACGGGCCGTCTGGGCCCGGCGCCGGCTGGCGGCGCTGCCCACCCTCACGGCCGCCCTCGCGCCGGCCGGCGGCCCGGCCCCGTCCTGGCTGAGCGGCTTTGCCACCGAGGCGCGGGCCGAGCTGCTGCGCAGCGGCAGCACCGCCCAGGCCCGGCTGCGCGCCCGCATTGCCGGGCTGCGCGCCGAGGCCGCCGCCCTGACGCAGGAAGCGGCCGAACACCAGGCGGCAGCCGACGACGCCCGCGCCTAGCGGGGCAGCTTCACGGCATCGTAGCGGGCCACGAACTGCTCAAGGCTGAACGAGGGCACGAGTTGGGGCAGGCCGGCCAGCAGCTCGTCAATCATGTTGCCGTGCACGTCAGGCAACACGCGGAAGGGGCGCGCCTGGCCCGCGGGGCTGGCCAGCTGCACCAGCAGGCTCTGCCAGTGGGGCCAGCCCAGCGTGAGCTCGAGCAGCTCGAAGTAGCCGGGCAGGTCAACGCCGGTGGGCAGCAGCTCGTCGTCGATGTTGTAGTGATAGAGCTCGGGGCTGCGGCGCTCGTCGTGCAGCAGGCCCACGCTGGCCGCGTCGGCGAACCGGTCCAGGGGGCGGTACACGCGCAGGCGGGGGTCTTCTCCCTCCAAGCCGAAGTAGATTTCGCCCTCCCGGCTGGGGCCGTAGAGCTTGTCCAGCGGGAGCAAGTGGACGTGAAAGACAGTCCCGCCTTTATGAGCCGTCCATTGCATGTGGATGCCGTTTAACCGCTTGGCGTAAGTGATGATGGAGGCAGGAATGCGGTCGGCTTTGGCCTGCGCCACCTGCTTCTGCGTTGCTCCGCGATAAGCAACATGAATATCCTTAGTGGCCAGCTTAAAGAGGCAATCGTATAGCCTGCTGATGGGGGCTCGAAAGTTGTAATCAATCATGGAAGAAAACGACGGGTCCGCCCAAATATACCAGGAATATCAACCCGGTTTGAGGAGGCTGGTGGGCCGGGCCGGGGCCCGGGCAAGCTCCCTTTGCTCGGCCCCGGGCCCGGCGCCCGCCCACAACCCCGGCTTTGCCGGCTGCGTACCCGGAGCCGGCCGGGCCCTGGTTTGCCCGCGCCGTTCACTTATTCACTTTATCCCTTGAAAACCCTCATTCTCTTTTACTCCACCTACGGCCACGTATATAAGCTGGCCGAGGCCATTGCCGAAGGCGCCCGCGAAGTAGCCGGCAACGAAGTCGTCATCAAGCGCGTGCCCGAAACGCTGCCGGCCGAGGTGCTCGCCAAAATGGGCGCCACCGAGGCCCAGAAAGCCTTCGCCCAGGTGCCCGTGGCCACCCCCGACGAGCTGGCCGACTACGACGCCATCATCTTCGGCACGCCCACCCGCTACGGCAACATGTGCGGCCAGATGCAGGCCTACCTCGACAGCACCGGCGGCCTCTGGGCCAAGGGCGCGCTGGTGGGCAAAGTGGGCGGGGCCTTCGTGAGCACCGCCACCCAGCACGGCGGCCAGGAAACCACCATCCGCGCCGTGCATACGGCCCTGCTGCACCACGGCTTCATCCTCGTGGGCCTGCCCTACGCCTGGCAGGGCCAGATGGGCCACCACGAAGTAACCGGCGGCACGCCCTACGGCGCCAGCACCGTGGCCGGCGGCCAGGGCGAGCGCCAGCCCAGCTCCAACGAGCTCGAAGGCGCCCGCTTCCAGGGCCGCCACACCGCCCAGATTGCCAGCAAGCTGGCGGGCGGCGCCAGCTAGGCCGCCTTTTCGACTTATAAACAGCACAAGCCCGGTCTGCTCCCTGCAGGCCGGGCTTGGTGCGTTTAGCGGCGGCGGTCGGGCAGCACCTGGTTGGGGTCGAGGCCCAGGCGGTGCAGGTCTTCCTCAATCCGGTGGGCAAAGCCGGGGCTTTCGTACGTGAGCTCATCCGTCCGATACAAGAGCTGCCACTGCGCTACCCCCAGGCAGGCAAAGGCCCGCAGCAGGTAAGTGGTGAAGGACAACTGCAGCGGATAGATATCATCCAGGTCACCGCTGAGCCAGCAGACGTCGGTCGGCGCATCCGGTGTGGCTGGCAGCCGCAAACAAGGGTACTTTTCGGCATCAATGTTCTCAAACGGATGCAGCTCCGCCAAGCCGGGAACCCAGTCGGCATGGCCGACGGCCCATAGTACGCCATCATTCACCCGGTGGTCCCAGTGCCTGACTGTTCTCGAGTTGTGCCCCCCAAATACCCGCGCCAGCGGCCACAAGTCAATGGAGCCCCCCCGTTGTGCTTCCCCGGCCGGCCGTTCGGCCGTATCGGCCCAGTTCCACCGCAGGGTACAGCCGTCTAACTGGCCGTAAAACGCCCGCAGCTCGCCCGGAACCGGCTGCCCGGTTTCCCGGCGCAGCCGCTCAAAGGTTCCCAACGTCATGCCGAAGGAAGGGGGAGCCTGGTCGTCTTGCAGGCCCCGCCAGTACTGGCCCCACTGGGCATAGAGCTCGACGCCCGGCACCGCCTGCAGATACGCGATAGCATCGGCGAAGAGCTGACGGTAATCGGGGCCGGCGGCGGGTGCGGGCGCGGCATACCGCGCCACGTGCGCCGGCAGCAGCGGCAGGGCCTCCGGAAACAGGGCCCGCACCTGGGCCACGACCGTCCCAATGGCCTCGGCGTAGTCCGCCTGCTCGTCTTCGGCAATGAACAGCAGTTGCCACAGCTCGATAAAGCGCAGGGCTACGCCGGTTTCCACGTACTGCGCTGGCGTGAATGGCAAGCGGTGCAGGCGGTCAAAGCCCAGATAAAAGGCCAGTTCGGTTCGCTTATCCACCTCGCGCCAGAGCGTGTAGGTGTTGTGCTGTAGGCGGTCCAAGACCCGGTACGTGCGAAGCTCCTCCTGTTGGGCAGCGGGTAAGGCAGGGTCCCAGAAGGGTTCCGTCTGTAATGGTTTATCTGGGTAATAAAAACTGGTTTCCTGGATTCCCAACCCAGCGAAAGGGGTAAACCAGGCGTACCCGGTGATAAGCTCCGGGCCTAGCTGCGGCTGGCAGCCAAACCACTCCACGCTCAAGACCGAAACCTGGTTATAGATGGCCAGTAAATCGGCGGGAACCCCAGTTGGCAACCGCTGTCGGAATATCTTGCGCACCTTGGACCACTGTACGGGTTCGGTGGGAGCTGTTGCCTTAAACCGTTGCACAAAAACGTGCTCCAGCTGCTGCATGGCGGCAGCTACCTCGGTAAATAGGGAGTGGTAGTTCATCAGCCGGACAATTCTTTAGTGAAGCGCCAAAGGTATACCTTCTCGAAGCCTCGTTGCGCAACGTCGCGGCTGCCAGCCCCGGCGTTAAGCCCGGCGGTCTGGCAGCACTTGGTCGGGGTCGAGGCCCAGACGGTGCAAGTCTTCCTCAATCTTGCGGGCGAAGTCAGGGTCCTCCCCCTGCAGCTCGTCGGTCCGGTAGAAAAACTGCCACTTGTACACCCCGGCGCACGCAAAGGCCCGGGTCATATAGTCCGCAAAGCCCAGGCGAAGCGGATAGATTTCGTTGAGGTCGCCGGTCAGCCAGAATAGCTCGGGCGGCACTGTCGGGTCAGGCATGAGCTTCAGACAGGGGTAGTACTCGGCCCGGATAAGCTCAAACGGCCGCAACGGCCCCAGGCCCGGGACCTCGGCCGCGTGCCCACGTGCCCACAGCTCGCCATCGTTGAGCGTATCGTCCCACACTTTGCGCCCCGAACTATTAAAGCCGCCAAATACCCGGTCCAGCCCCCAGAATCGCAGCGACCCACCCCGCCGCTCTTCATGGTGGTCCTGGTCTGCCCACCACCACGTCAGGTAGCAGCTGTCGAGACGGCCGTAAAAGGCTTGCAACTCGGGCGGCACGGTCCAGCCCGTTTTGCGGCGGACCTGCTCGAACTGCCCGAGCGTGGCCCCACACAGCCGCGAGCTACTACGCTCTTCCAACTCCAAGCCGGGCACGGCGCGCAGGCGTTCCAGCACTTCCAGGTACAGGCGGCGGTAGTCTGGGCTGGGGGGCAGCGGCGGCGGGGCCGGAAAGCGGGCCGTCACGTGGACCGGAATCCGGTCGGCCGACTCGGGAAACAGCTGGCGCACCTGGGCGGCCACCGTGCCGATGGCATCGGCATAGGCCGCCTGTTCGGCTTCGGGAATGAACAGCAGCTGCCAAAGCTCGATAAAGCGCAGGGCAAACCCGGTTTCCACGTATTCGACGGGGGTAAAGGGCAGCGGGAGCGGGCGCCCGTCGGCCAGGTAAAAAGCCAGCTCTTCCCGGTCGGGGCCCGGCCGCCACAGCGTGCATGTGTTGGCGGGTGCGTAATCGAACACGTGGTACCCGGCGGCTTCAGGGTGCGAATTGGCCAGCCAGTCACCTTGCCCATTGGAGTAGGCATGGGGGCAACTGGTAAACAGGTTTAGTATCGGTACGATAAAGCACTCACCGATGATGCCCGGCGGCTGGCCCGCCGGGTCATCGTATTTCCAGCGAACCGATAGGTCATTGGTCTGCTCGTAAATGGGCAAAAAAGCCGCCGGCACCTGGCGGATGGCCGCTTGCTTGCTTGCTTGCTTGCTTGCTTGCTTGCTTGCTTGCTTGCTTGCTTGCTTGCTTGCTTGCTTGCTTGCTTGCTGCGCGGGTACGCCTTGGCCACGGGCAGGCGCTCCAAGGGGCCGACTACAAACCAAACGTCGCGGAAGCCCGGCTGGTGTTGCATGCGCTCGCTTAGTTCAGCCGCAAGAGGGGCAAGTGGGATCATAGTTCGATATTGTTACCGAGGGTAGTATTGCTTTGCTCAAGTTCGCTGGCAATTGTTTGCGCAACGCAAGGTCAGGATAAAGTTAGTTACGCCCGGCAAGCAAGCTGCTGCTTAGCCCCGGCAGCCGCGCCCGTCGTAGCAGGCCGCCAGCGCCTGCAGGTTGAAGGCGGGCACGAATTACTGCGCCGCCGCCGCGTAGGCCTGGGTTTCGGGGCTCCAGCCGGCGGGCGGCCCGCAACAGCGGCCGGCGCGGCTTCACCAGCTCCTGAGCTACGTGGTCGTGGTGCCTTCGCTTTCGGAGGAGGGCGTGTAGTTCTGGAGTTTTACCGCGTGATAACAGGCCACAAACGCGTCGTAATCGAATTCCGGCACCCAGGCCGTCATGTCGCGGCGGAATTTCTCCGGACGGTCCACGCTTGTCCGGTAGGCCGGATTCCGCCCATCGTTGGGCAGCAGCGAGAGTACCACTTTGGGCCAGTAGAGGTAGCCCATCGTGTGACGCAGCAATTGCAGATAACCGGCAAAGTCGACGTGCAGGGGGTAGGGCTCGTCGCCGTTGCCAAACTCCAGGTAATAGAGGCCCGGGTCCTGGGCCGCGTCGTGGTACAGGCCCACCCCTGCTTCGCCCACGAAGATATCCACGATTTTGAAGTCCCGCAGCCGCGGATTTTCCGGTTCCAGGCCCGGCTCGTCGGGCATGTCGAAGTAAGCGGCCCCCTCCCAATCACCGTAGATGTCTTCGAGCGGGGGAAAGTCGTAGCGGCCCCGGCAGGCGGGCCGGCCCGAGCCATCGTCGGGTGTTTTCCAGCCCAGCCGCCGCACGCCTACTTCCTTGTCATACTGCCGGAGCGCGGCCGGAATCCACTCCGGGTGGGGTATTTTGGCCAGCGCCTTGCGGTTGCGCTTGGTATCCGACAAGGTCTCCGTCGTCGTGAACAACTCGAAAACCCGGTCATCTACGTCCAGGAGAAGGAATATCATTTCGCGGGCCATCACAGCGCAGCGCCTGGGATGTAGCAGGCGACGGGCGCAAGATAACGCCGCTTACCCGGGCAGAGCCATGAGCACGGAGGCGGCCGCGGTTAAGGGCGCAGGCGCACCTGGTCGTAGAGTTTCACGAAGGGTTCTACTCCAAACTCCGAATGCCCCCGCCCCTACGCCACCAGCTGCGCAAACAGCCGCGCCAGCAGCAGCTCGCCATCCTCGCACAGCCCCGGGTGCACGGCCGAGCACTGCAGCACCGTGCTGCGCGTGGCCGTGAGCCAGCGAAACCGCTCGGCCAGGCCCAACTGCCCGATGGGCCCGCCCTCGGCCCGGCCCCGGCAGATGCGCTCGAAGGCCCGCAGGCGCTCTAGCACTTCTTCCAAGTCAAAATTCTCGCCCGCGAAGGCGCGCAGCCGCTCGGCGGGCAGCTGGTAGCGCACCTGCAGGAAGTTGAGCCCCCGGCAGTACACCACCACGCCCACGTTGAGGAATTCCTCACGCTCGACCCGCGGCACGACCCGCAGCACGGCGTACTCAAAAACGTGCTTGACGGGCATTTTCAATTTCCTGAACAAAGGTTTCGGATGCCGCCAGCCGGGCTTTGATAAAGCCGGCGTAGGCCTGGCGCTGAGCTTCAGCGGTAGAGTCGGGCGCGGCTTCGAGCAGCCAGGCCTCGGGCACCAGCGCCACGATGGCGCGGATGACTTCGGGTGTGAGGCGGGCGTGGCCCTGAGCGTCGGCGGCCGGCAGCTCGGTGGCGCGGGGCAGCAGCACGTGGTCTTTTATCTGCAGAAAGGGGCGCGGGCGCGGCGTGGCCCACTCCGGCCCGGCGTGGTGCACATACAGCGCCGCCCCGTGGTCGATGAGCCACAGCTCCTTGTGCCACATCAGCATATTGGTGTTGCGGGCGGTGCGGTCCACGTTCAGCGTCAGCGCATCCAGCCACACGATGAGCGAGGCCTCCTCCGGCGTTACCTGCGTCGTGAGGGGGTCGAAGGTAATGGCGCCGCTGAGGTAGTGCAAAGCTAGGTTCTGGCCGGTGCTGGCGCGCAACAGGTCCTGAATTTCCTCGTCGGGCTCGCTGCGGCCGAAGGCTTCGTCGAGGTTGATGAACACCAGCTCGGGCATGCGCAAGCCCAGCGCGCGGGCCAGCTCGCCCACGATGAGCTCGGCGATGAGAGCCTTCACGCCCTGCCCCGCTCCGCGGAATTTCACCACGTAGAGAAAGCCGTCGTCGGCCTCGACCAGCGCGGGCAGCGAGCCACCCTCGCGCAAGGGCGTCACGTAGCGCGTCACGTCCACGGTGCGCAGGGAGAAGTTGGGGGTTGGCATGGGGCAAAAGTAGCGCGGACTTTGTAGTCCGCGAGTCTGAACGTTATTCATCGCGGACTGCAAAGTCCGCGCTACTAGCTCGAATGGTCGGCCACAATCACCCACTGCCCCCGCACTTTGCGCAGCACCAACAGATAATGCCCCTGCAAATCAGTCAGCCCACCGGTGCGGGCCAGGTGCCAACGCCCCACCACCTGCGCCGCCTCAGCCCCGAGCAGCGTCACGCGCAGGCCGGAGAAGTCGAGCTGGCCCATCGCAGCTTTATCGGGGTAGCTTTTCTGGTAGTTGGCCAGCGTGGGCTGCCAGCCGTAGGTCAGGCCTTTTTTGCCGATGAAGACCAGCGAGTCGGACTGCCAGTAGCCCTGCATGTAGCCGGGCAAATCGCCGCGGTTCCAGGCGGCGGCCTGCACCGTTAGTACTTCTACGATAGCGCGTTTGGCTGCAACGGTATCGGCGGCGCTGGGCGGGCGGGTGCTGGTGCAGGCCGCAAGGAACAGCGTTATGGTGAGTGCCCCGAAGCAGCGCAACCAGCTTATTTTGTATTTTTTGACGTTCGGCATACAATTATCAGACAATATTACGTCTGTCATGCTGACGAAGGAAGCATCCTCTCGCGCTCGAACGAAATCGTGATGGCGCGAGAGGATGCTTCCTTCGTCAGCATGACAGTTCCGCGCTCAACGCTACTCATCCTGCAATGCCTGCACAAATGCCGGCCCCAACTGGCGCATGTTGCGCAGCACCCGCCGCTGCTTGGCCCGCGCCTGCGGCCCCGGGTCGGAGGCCCGGAAGCGCAGCGGATTGGGCAGCACGCCGGCCAGCAGCGCGGCTTCTTCTTTTGATAACTCGCTAGCGGGCTTATTGAAATAGCGCCGACTGGCCGCCTCCACCCCGAAGGTGCAGTCGCCCATCTCGGCCACGCTGAGGTACATTTCCATGATGCGGCGCTTGTCCCAGAGCAGCTCGATAAGCACCGTGAAGTAGGCTTCGGCGGCCTTGCGCACGTAGCTGCGACCGTGCCAGAGAAAGACGTTTTTGGCCACCTGCTGCGAGATGGTGCTGCCGCCCACGATGTGCTTGCCGTCGCCGTTCCAGTTGTGCTTGGCGGCGCTGACCATCGCATCCACGTCGAAGCCGTGGTGCAGCAGGAAGCGCTGGTCTTCGGCCGCTACCAGGGCCAGGGGCACGGCGGGCGCCACTTCGTCGAGGGTGCGGAAGTCGTAGCTGATGTGGCGCGGCGCCTCCTGGATGCCGTAGTAGCCCTTGCCCACGGGCGGATGGGCGCGGCGCTCCAGCATTATCCAGGTGGCGGGCGGGGCTACCCAACGGTAGACCAGCACCCAGGCCACCGATAGCAAAAACAGCACCGCCAGCACCTGAAGCAGGATTTTGCCACCCAGCCGGAGGTAGTGGGCCACGGGGAAAGCGGAAGTAGAAACAGCCATTGGGCCGTAAAATTAACCCGCTCACGGCGACGACCCACCGACCGGCCGGGAGAAAATCAATTTATAATTCGTCTAAATAAGCCCGGTTGTAGTGTACCTTTGCGCCATCAAAACACTTTTTCCTGCCTGATGGACCACATTATTACCCGGTCGACTAAACTCCTTGCTACTTCCTGCTTCGTGCTGCTGGCCAGCGGCGCGCACGCCCAAACCAGCACCGGCAGCCTGCGCGGCCGCGTGCTGCTGGGCGCCGACCAGCCCGCCGCCGGCGCCTCGGTGATGCTGGCTGGCACCACTACCGGCACCAGTACGGACGCCAACGGTAACTTCCAGCTCGACAACGTGCCGGCCGGCACCCACACCCTCACGGTGCGGCTGGTGGGCTACGCCACCCAGGAGCACCGCGTGCGCGTGGCCCAGGGTGAAACCACCACCCAGAACTTTGGCTTACGGGAAAGCGCCAGCGAACTCGACGAGGTGACCGTGGCCGGCGACCGGCCCAACAAGTTTGTGCGCCGCACCTCGGAAGACGTGGGCAAGATGCCGCTCCGCAACCTGGAAAACTCGCAGGTATACGCCACCGTGGGCAAGGAATTGCTGACCGAGCAGTTGGTGTTTTCGGTGGACGATGCCACGCGCAACGCCCCGGGCCTGCAGAAAATGTGGGAGCCCACCGGCCGCAGCGGCGATGGCGGCTCGTTCTACGCCTCGCGGGGATTTGTGGTGGCCAGCCAGCTGCGCAACGGCGTAGTGGGCGCCGTTACGAGCACCACCGACGCGGCCAACCTGGAGAAGCTCGAAGTCATCAAAGGCCCTTCGGCCACGCTCTACGGCTCGGCCCTGACGTCGTACGGCGGCCTGCTCAACCGCGTGACTAAGAAGCCCTACGAGAAATTTGGCGGCGAAGCGGCCTTGTCGGCTGGCAGCTACGGCTTCCACCGCGCCAGCCTCGACGTGAACACGCCGCTCAACGCCTCTAAAACGCTGGCGTTCCGCCTCAACGGCGCTTACAACTACGAGGACAGCTTCCAGAATGCGGGCTACGCCGGCTTTGCGAAAAACGTAGCTATTGCGCCCAGCCTGCAGTTTCAGCCCAACGACAAGCTGACCATCAACCTCGACGCCGAGATATACCGCGGCACCAACGTGGGTAAGCAGATTATCTACCTGTATTACCTCGACCAGGTGAAGAACTTCGGCTTCTCGCGGGCCGACCAGGCGCCGCTCGATTACCGGCAGTCGTACCACGGCCCGGGCCTGACGCAGGACTCGCGCAGCACCAACCTCTTCGGGCAGGTGCGCTACCGCATTTCGCCCAGCTTTACCTCGACTACCTACCTCAGCTCGAGCCGCAGCTACTCCGAAGGCAAAGGGCCCTACTTCTACCTGGCCTCCGATATTGCCCTCGATACCACCGCCACCGCGCCCGGCGTGAGCCGCCTGCTGCGGGCCGACCAGTCGACGCAGAACAGCATTCGCCAGACCTACGAAGTGCAGCAGCTCTTCAACGGCGACTTCCGGCTGGGCAGCCTGCGCAACCGCGTGGTGCTGGGCCTCGACTTCCTGCGCATCGACTCGGATATTGACTTCTTCGGCGGCATCATCGACCAGGTGCCGCTCAACGTGCCGGGCTACGACTACCGCACCTTCAACGGCGCGGCCGTGAATGCCGCCTACGCCGCCACGCCGCAGTCGCACTACCTGGTTACCACCAAAATCAACACCTACAGCGCCTTTGTGTCGGATGTGCTCAACCTCACCGACAACCTCAACGTGCTGGCCGCCGTGCGCATCGACCGCTACGACAACAAGGGCGGCCTGCTGTACTCGCCGATAGAAGCCTACGAGCAGACGGCCGTGTCGCCCAAATTTGGCCTGGTGTACCAGCCGGTGAAGGACCGCGTGGCGCTGTTTGCCAACTACCAGAACAGCTTTACCAACCAGAACGCCACGTTCATCGACCCCGCCGGCACGTCGCGGGTGAGCAAGCCCGAGCGCGCCAACCAGTTTGAAACCGGCGTGAAGCTCGACGCGGCCGCCGGCCGGGTAAGCGCCACGGTGAGCTACTACGACATCCGGGTAAACAACATTGTGCGCAACCTGGGCACCGACCCCGGCACCGGGCTGGGCATTGCCGTGCAGGACGGCACGCAGTGGAGCCGCGGCACCGAGCTAAACCTGACGGCCAACCCCGTGCCCGGCCTGAACATCGTGGGCGGCTTCGCCTACAACTACTCGAAGTTCGTGAACACCAGCGACGACGTGAACGGCCGCCGGCCCAACACCGCCTCCTCGCCCTACCTGGCCAATGCCTGGGTGAGCTACCGCCTGCCGGCCGGCGCCCTTAAAGGCCTGGGCCTAGGTGTGGGCGGCAACTACGCCAGCGACAACGACATCCTCAACAGCGCCTCGGCGGGCGTATTCACCCTGCCCAGCTACACGGTGCTTAACGCCAGCGCCTTCTACGACCTGGAGCACTACCGCTTCGCCGTGAAAGTAGACAACCTCACCGACCAGAAGTATTGGATTGGCTACACCACCTTCAACGCGCAGAAGCTGCGCAGCATCGTGGGCTCGGTGGCGTATAAGTTTTAATCTTGAGTAATTTGTAGCGCGGACTTTGGCTTCGCCGACCTTCGGTTGTGGTCGGCGAAGCCAAAGTCCGCGCTACTTCCCCCTGTAAGCCCATGACCTTCAAACAAGCCGTCGGCAAGTTGCATCTCTGGCTGGGCCTGGCCTCGGGGCTGGTGGTGTTCATCATCAGCCTCACGGGCGCCATCTTCGTCTTTCAGGATGAAATCCGCGACGTGGTGGAGCCCGGCCGCAAGGTGGAAGCCCAGACGGCGCCCATGCTGCTGCCCTCGCGCCTGCAAAGTATTGCCTTGGCGAAGCACCCCGGCGTGCCAGCTTCGACTACCTGGACCACCTACTTCGGCCCCGAGCGCGCCGCCACGGTGTTTTTCACCGATTCGGCCCAGCGGCCCATTATGGTATCACTGAATCCCTACACGGGTCAGATTCTGAACGAGCAGAACCTGCAGCGCCACTTTTTCAGCATCGTGCAGGCCATCCACATGACGCTGCTGCTGCCCGAGCCGGTGGCCGGCTGGGTGGTGGGCGGCAGCGTCATCATCTTCGTGGTGATGCTGCTGACAGGGCTGGTGCTGTGGTGGCCCAAGCGTCAGCAGGAGCGCAAGCAGCGCTTCACCATCAAGTGGGGCGCCCGCTGGCGGCGCATCAACTACGATTTGCATAACGTACTGGGCTTCTACGCAGCCAGCATTGCGCTGCTGCTGGCCCTCACCGGCTTGTTCATGATTTATCCGAAAATGCTCGACGCCGTCATGCTGGTGGCCAACGGCGGCCGCAGCTACCCGCAGGAAAAGCTGGACGCCAAAATCGACACCCTGCAAACCGTGCCCCGCGCCGCCCAACCCCTGCCCGACCTCATCTACCGCACCGTGCGCCAACGCTCGCCCCGGGCCGAGATGGTGCTCATAGGCCCCGCCGGCGACGGCAAGGCCCCGGCCTACTGCTGGGTGTATGGCAAGGCCCTGCACTACTATCACCGCGACGAATACGCCTTCCACCCGCAGTCGGGCCAGCTGCTGCAGGCGCTTTTCCACGATACCAAAAGCGCCGGCACCCGGCTTTCCGACATGAACTACGACCTGCACACGGGCCAGATTCTGGGCCTAGGTGGCAAAATCGTGGCCTTTCTGGGGAGTTTGATTGCGGCCAGTCTGCCCGTCACGGGCACCGTGCTGTGGTGGGGGCGGCGGCACAAGAAGCCGAAGAAGCAAAAGGCGCGGGCGGTGGCGGCCTGAATTTTCCAGACGTTTCACCTTGCCCTGACGAGCCAGCAACTCTTGCTGCTGGCACGCGTTTTTTAGGAATCACTGTTGGTAGACGTTGTATCTTCGCAGCATGGATTTGTTTGGAGAAACGCAGGGCGCAAAACCTTTTCTGAAGTGGGCAGGCGGCAAACGACAGTTGATTCCCGCCATTGAGGCAGCCCTCCCATCGAACTTCCGGCACCTGCGCAATGTGACATACGTTGAGCCTTTCATTGGCGGGGGCGCGGTGTTATTCTGGCTGCTTCAGGCCTATCCGAACATTCAGCGGGCCATCATCAACGATATCAACCCCGATTTAACTACCGCCTACCGGGTAGTGCAACAACGGCCCCAGGAATTGATTACGGCCCTCATGGCTCTGCAGGAAGCCTATTACTGCCTCGCTACTGAAGCCGACCGCCGCCTTTTTTTGAGGAGCTCCGGGCTGAGTTCAACACCCGCCCGCTGGCCGATGTACGCAACACGGCCGTGCTATTCTTCCTGAACCGGACCTGTTTCAACGGTCTGTACCGCGTTAATAGCAAGGGCCATTTCAATGTCCCATTCGGCCGTTACAATCAGCCAGTCATTTGCCACCCCCACACCATTTTGGCGGATAGCCAGTTGCTGGCCCGCGTCACGATTCTACAGGGAGATTTCGCCGAGGTGTTGTCACAGGTACCTGACCGCAGCTTCTTCTACTTCGACCCGCCGTACAAACCCCTCAGCAAAACCGCCGCTTTTAACGCTTACGCCACCGAAACCTTCGATGATGCAGCACAGCAGCGGCTGGCGGCGATGTGTCGGACGTTAGATTTTCAACAGTCGCCGTGGCTGCTCAGCAACTCTGACTTGCACAACGAGGACACTACCGATACTTACTTTGATGACTTGTACGCCGGTTTTACCATCCGCCGTGTTCAGGCCAAGCGGAGTATCAATTCCAAAGCAGAAGGACGGGGCAAACTCAGCGAGCTGCTTATCAGCAATTACGCTACCGAGCCGGCGGCACTGCTGGTGTAGCTGCCAATTATTATAAGCCTAAGCCTGGTTCGGCCAGGGGAATTTCTTTGAAGAAGTAGCGGCAGCCCACTTCTTCAATGTATTCCAGCACGTCCCGATATTCGGGTTTTCGAAACCAGTCATTGAGCAGATAATAAAACTCTATCCGTAGTTTTAATGGCGCCACCAGCCGCTCATACTGCCGTTTTTTGAAATGACAGGTTTGAAGCTTTTCATCGACGGAGCCAGCGCCCGCCTGGTATTTTTTCTCAATGACGTACAGCACGCCACCGACCAGCACCGCTCCATCGGGCAATAGCTTTTTGCTGACCAGCTGCTTATACCAGCTGCTTATAGTCGACCCCGTGCGCCGCCAGCAGATTTTTATACAGCTTGTTCTTCTCAAACAAGGTGCCGACGGCCAAATCTGTCAAGGTATCAATGACGGTATCACCGCGCAGCTTGTAACGCTCGTGTTCCGCGAAAGCATCGCGTAGCTCGGTGCTGCGCTCGAACTCCAGCCCGTTGCGGTTGGTATTAGCGCCGCCGCCGGCGGTATTAAACGGACGTGCCAATGGTCGTTTCGTAGTGAGTGAAGAAGTTCGGCAACGAAACCCCCAGCGTCCGGCATAAGGTCAGGATATTCAGCAGCGAAGGATTCCGCTCGCCCCGCTCAATCTGGCCGATGTAGGTGCGATGAAAACCACAACGACTGGCCAGTTCTTCCTGCGATAGTCGCTGCCCGGTCCGCCAGTGGCGCACGGCTTGCCCGAATGCTTTGAGTTGTTGTTCCCGCACCCCCAAAACACGCTACTTATTGTCGGCAGCACAACCGACAATAAGTAGCATTTTCGGGCGCCCGCCCTAACTTGCCCCCATGAAGCTCCCCCTGCTCCTGCCCCTCCTGCTGGCCCTGCCGCTCCTCGCTCCCGCCCAAAAAGCCACCCCGGCCCCGGAAAACCTCCTGCAATATGCCCACCCGCTGGTGGGCACCCAAAAGATGGGCCACACCTACCCCGGCGCCACGGTGCCCTTCGGCATGGTGCAGCTCTCACCCGATACCGATACGCTTAGCTACGAGCTCAACGGCAAATACAACCCCGACATTTACAAGTATTGCGCGGGCTATAACTACGACGATAAAACCATCGTCGGCTTCAGCCACACCCACTTCAGCGGCACCGGGCACTCCGATTTGGGCGACTTCCTCCTCATGCCCACCACCGGCCCGCTGCAGCTCAACCCCGGCACCGCCGACCGGCCCCAGGGCGGCTTCCGTTCCGCGTATTCGCACAAAAACGAAGTGGCCGAGCCCGGTTATTATAAGATATTGCTCGACGACCACCGCATCCTGGCCGAGCTCACCGCCACTACCCGCGTGGGGCTGCACCAGTATACGTTTCCGGACCGGGAGCCCGCGCACATCATTCTGGACATGATGGCCGGCATCTACAACTACCCCGACAAAAACGTGTGGAGCTACGCCCGCATCGAAAACGACTCCACCGTGACCGGCTACCGCCAGACCACCGGCTGGGGCCGCACCCGAACAGTGTACTTCGCCATGCAGTTTTCGAAGCGCTTTAAAAGCTACGGCGCGAAGAAGTTCGACCCCAAACAAACCTACCGGGGCTTCTGGGGCCGCTTCGACCAAACCCGCAACTGGCCCGAACAGGCCGGCCGCCAGCTGCGCCTGCACTTCGATTTCGACACTGCCCCAAGCGAAAAGATACTAATCAAATTCGCCCTCTCGCCCGTGAGCAGCGCCGGCGCCCTGGCCAATATGCAGGCCGAGCTGCCCGGCTGGAACTTCAACGCGACGAAGCAGCAGGCCCAGCAGCTCTGGCAGCAGGAGCTGGCCCGCGTGACCATCCAGACGCCCGTGCGCGCCGACAAGGAAAACTTCTATACCGCCCTCTACCACGCCAGCCTCGGCCCCACCATCTACCAGGATGTGGACGGGCAGTACCGCGGCCTCGACCAGCAAACCCACCGCGCCGAGGGCTTCACCAACTACACCACCTTCTCGCTCTGGGACACCTACCGCGCCCTGCACCCCTGGCTTAACCTCACCCAGCCCCGCCGCAACGCCGACATGGTCAACTCCATGCTGGCCCACTTCGACCAGAGCGCCGAGCACATGCTGCCCGTCTGGAGCCACCACGCCAACGAAAACTGGTGCATGAGCGGCTACCACAGCGTGTCGGTAATAGCCGATGCCGTCATCAACGGCGCCATCCCCCGCGACCAGGCCTGGCGGGCCCTGCACGCCTGCGTCACCACCGCCCGCCACCGCTGGTACGACGGCCTCGGCGACTATATCGACCACGGCTACGTGCCCGATGCCCGCAGCGGCACCTCGGTTTCCACCACTCTCGAATTTGCCTACGACGACTGGTGCATTGAGCGGCTCGCCTATTATATCGGCGAAGCCGTGTACGACGGCGGCCCAGTGTCGACCGAATTCCAGGCCCGCGCCACCAACTGGCAAAACGTCTTCGACGCCCGCATCGGCTTCATGCGCCCCCGCGCCGCCCCCGCCGCCACCGGCCAGGCCCCCGGCCCGTTCCGCCCCAAGTTCGACGTGCTCAGCACCAACGGCCAGGGCTTCATCGAAGGCAACGCCTGGAACTACAGCCTCTTCGTGCCGCACGACCCCGCCGGCCTCATCGCCCGCCTCGGCGGCCCCGCCCGCTTCGTGCCCCACCTCGATTCGCTCTTCACCATGCCCCTGCCCGACCGCTTCTTCGCCGAAACCGAGGACATCACCCGCGAGGGCATCATCGGCGGCTACGTGCACGGCAACGAGCCCGCCCACCACGTGGCCTACCTCTACAACTACGCCGGCCAGCCCCACAAAACCCAGGCCCAGGTGCGCAACATCCTCGCCTGCCAGTACCACCCCAGCCCCGATGGCCTCGGCGGCAACGACGACTGCGGCCAGATGAGCGCCTGGTACCTCTTCTCGGCCCTGGGTTTCTACCCTGTCGCCCCCGCCTCGGGCCAGTACGCCCTCGGCAGCCCCCTCGTCCACGGCGCCGTCCTCCACCTCGACAACGGTAAGGAGTTCATCATCCGCGTCAAAAACCAAAGCCCCAAAAACGTCTACGTGCAGCGCGTCAGCCTCAACGGCCAGCCGCTGACGCAGCCGCTGCTGGCCCAGAGTGAGGTGGTGAAGGGCGGCACGCTGGAGTTTGTGATGGGGGCCAAACCGGCACGGAAGTAAGCGTTGCGCCGGGCGGCCCTCCGCCCTACCTTTGCCGCAACGCACGGTTACTCCACCTCACCTCGGCTAGTCTCTAAAAAGACGAAACCCCGGCTGTTGGAGCAGCCAGGGTTTCAAAGAAGCAGGTGGTCGAACACCTAATCTTCTTCCCGAAATGAAAGATAAGCGTGTGCAAAAACTACTCTGGGCAGTCGGTAAGGCTGTTCTGTTGGGGTTTGCAAGTGGGGCAGCGAAGGCCATCGGCCTGTTGCTGTTCACTTACCTGCTCCAGCGGTAGTTTGGTAAGGGGTCGGGCCGGAAGGTTCGGCCCCTTATTTTTTGCTGACGCTGCAAATGTACTACAATGTATGAAAATGCAATACAGAAGCTGCTCCCTGTAACGTAGAGTTGCTGGCAATAGGTTGCAGAAACCAATGTTTTGCCATTTTACACGTTAACTTCCCATCATGAAGGCTAACTCAACTTTCTATAAAGACTCCCCGCTCCAGCTCGTCGCCTTCAACGACGTCGAAGACGAGCTCTTCGGCGCGCCCGGCACCCCCGACCGCAACGAGTACGAAGCCCGCATAGCCCTGGAGCTCCTGCCCCAGTCTATCCGCGAGTACCGCCTGCGCAACCACCTCACCCAGGACGAGCTCGGCCAGCGCCTCGGCGTACAAAAGTCCCAAATCAGCAAGCTGGAACGCAACGCCTCCAATGTGACCATTGACACCCTGCGCCGCGTCTTCAAAGCGCTGAATATGGAGGTGAAAATCTTATTGCAGCCAGCAGTACCGCAAGCTTAAACCAAAGCCCCAAAAACGTCTACGTGCAGCGCGTCAGCCTCAACGGGCAGCCGCTGGCGCAGCCGCTGCTGGCCCAGGCCGAGGTGGTAAAGGGCGGCACGCTGGAGTTTGTGATGGGGGCGCGGCCAAAGCTCTGAGCACAAAATACTGCAATTCAAAAACTATACGCAACAAGCTTGAATCACATTCAAACAACCTTTATTTTAACAAAGGCTCTATCATCATATGAAACATTCCCTAAAACTCGTCCCTTCGTTGCCTTATAAGAAGTGATACATAAAGGGTCTTTTCTCAAAATAGTCTTCAGATACTTTTCAGAAGACTTTAGTGTTTTCTGCAATTGTGGATATCCGTCAGTAGCCAAAACCACATCACTCATTATAACTTTTATCACACTCACATTTTTAACATCAATTTTAAATCCATCAAATACGGTGTAGTTATATTCACTCGCGCCACTAGCATTCTGAAATATTGTTTGCTTCAGTAACAAAGGCAAAATATACTCTCGTCCTGCATCATCAACTACCAAATCTTCTATAGGTCTCCCACTCATAATCTCACTTTTCAAATACAACGCCCTAACCTCTGATAATATATTGTCGATTTTCTTATCGGCTTTATAAACCTCACCGTTAACAAAACATTGACAATCCCCTATCACCCATACCTCTCTTCGGTATTGACTATAAATGGCTGCACAAGCAGAAAACCTATCTGCTTTATTAGCTTTCATATGACCGACCAGTTTATTGTTTTTATAAAAGTCGAATATTTTTTTCGTTATCAGCTCTATTGCAGAAATCACATCAGATTTACAATCTAACGTCTTAATTGCTTCACAGACAAGTTCACTAGCAACTCTGCCAGAACTTTTACCATCAAACTTAAAATCAGTTTTACTTGTGGCACCATCTATCACGGCAGCAAAATTTGCATCATAATAAATAGCATCCTCACACAACAAAGAATTATTGTGCTTACCCATTAAGAAAGATTCAACAATCTTAAAACTCATGCTTTGCAACGACTTTTATGTTAATTGGATTTTCCTCTTCAACATCGCATTCAACAATGATGAAAACACTCTGATGTATTTTCGAGAGCAAGCTATGTTGTTTAATATACTCCTCTGTAAAGTATTTTGCAGCGGCGATGGTACCATAAGTATGGCATCCGGCAAACAAACAAACTGATGCCGGACTGGCGTCAAAAGAGGAATACGGGTTTTTCATTCTTATAATCAACCCATAATCCTTGACCACTTTCTCACCTGTTGTCTCCCCAATATAAACACGTTCACTACCTTCTACTTTCCATGATATCTCGTCATCACTATCACAACTCACAACGCCGAGCTTGTCAATTTTCTCCAAGAATTTTCGTGTTTTTTCATTATGTTTTTTTCCCCCTAGTAATATCAAGTCATCACCCATTCTAGCTTTAAAATCCTCATCTGATAAAAAAACATTTTGGCAGGTAATATCATAGGCAGAACCTATGCTTTCTATAATGTACCCAAAGGCTTTCACTTGACCAACTCCTGTTGTTGCCTTTATATGCTGTCCTGTGTTGACACGATGCGAAGCAGACATGCAAATAGTAAGCTTTTTCACATCTTTCAAATTCCACATTTTTTTGACTGGGTCAATTTTTTTCACATGCGTAACAACTGACTTTGATACATAGCCAAGCACACCACTTATAGCAAGCCAAATTCCTTTTGAAATAAATTCAGATTCGTACCAGGAAGCCATAAAAAACCACAATTGAATTACTACAAAAGACTTGGCACTAAAATGAAGCCGCCTGCTTCCTAATCGGAAGCGGGCGGCTCCGTTTCCAAAGCTACTAAAATTTACGCCCCCGGCGTCACCTCTCCCTTCCCTTTCCCACCCCCCGAGTCAATAATCTTCCGCATCTGTACGTACCCATCATAAATCGGCCGGTCAATCAGCTTAAACGCCTTCATATCCTCGTCCAGCTCGCGCAGCTCGTCCATCAGCTCGCCGAGCAGGTCTTCGAGGGCCGCGCCGGAGAGCACCCGCTCGTCAATCGTTTTGCGGGTGGCGGGCTGGGCCGTGCGGAAGTTCTCGTGGGCCTTCACCAGCGGCTTCAGGGCCGCGGCGCTGAGGCCCTGCTTGGCCAGCTCGGGGGCCACGTCGGCGCGGGCGGCGCTGCCCAGCACCGCGCCTACTACCCCGATAAACGCCAGCGGCCGCAGCTTCCGCAGCTGCTTGCCCGAGAGCGTCACCGCCGCCCGCAGGTCGTCGTCGCCCAGGCGGGTGGCCACCCGGCCCAAGGGCCCCAGCAGGGCCGGCAGCAGGTCGAGCAGCGTGGTGTGGGCCGTTTCGGCGGCCTCGGTCAGCTTCTTGGTGCGCTTGGCGGTGCCGCCCCGCGCCCCCGAAATCTTGGTGTAGATTTTCGTCACTTCGGCCGCCTGTTCGGCCGCGATTTCGCTCGCGGCGATGGAGTCGGCGTTTTCGGTTACGTAGTCCACCACCCGCCCGCACATCACCAGCTGGTCTTCTTTAAACTTGTCCATGCTAATCTATGGTAAGTAACTGACGGAAAACGCCCCGCCCGCGCCCAAAGCCCTTGCTTGGGGCTGCCAAGGTACAGGTTATTTTGAAAAGCACAATACCGCAGTTCCAACTAAAAACCCTATCCGAGTATCCCAAAACCCTATTGAGGTCCCGCTCGCCGCAATTGAAGCCCGGCAAGCAGTAAACCCGGCGAGTTATTTACCTCGTGAGCGCACGCAGTGTGCAATCGGGCGGCGGGCAGCATCCGTCTTTCATATCCCCGCTCCCGTTTGCATGCGCTCCATTCTACTTGCTTCGTTAGTTGCCCTCCTGCTCAGCTTCCCGCGCATTAGCTTCGCCCAGCCCTACTCCTTCAATCCCAGTAGTACCTGGTCCTCCCGCCTGCTGCTTACTCCGCCGGCACTGTACCTGCCGGCGGGTAAGCAGCAGCTACAACGCGCCATCACCTACGTAGTGGTGGCCGGCAAGCGGCTGCGGCTGGAGGAGCTGCACTACGACCAGCAGGGCCGGCTCGATACCAGCAAAGCCTACACCTTATCCGCCGATGCGCAGGGCAACCTGCAACCGCTCCTGCAAACCCAGCGCTTCTACCGCACGCAGCTACGCGGCGATTCCCTGCGGAGCGAGGTGGAGCACTACTTCGGGCCTAATATCCCCTCCCGCAACTGGCGTATCAGCGGCAGCATCCCCCTTACCGAGCCCCTGCTCGGCACCGGCCACCAGGCCCACCAGCTGCCCGGCGCCACCCCCGGCCAGGCCGATACCCTCCGCGACGGCCCCGGGCTTTTCTGGGCGTGGTCTTACACCCCAAGCGAGCAAAAAGCTGCTTTCCACCGCGCCCAACGATACTCCGCGCACGACTACGTGGGCTGCACCGCCGAGCTGGACCTGGCCCAGCGACGCCTGACGGCCCACCTGGGCACCAGCCGCGGCGGCTCGGTTACCTATCGCCGCCGCTACGAAGGCCGCAGCCAGAACTACACCGAAACGTGTCACAGCTCCTGGGTTTCCGGGGGCGGCGGCGCCACCACCGAAGGCGACCTGTACCGGCGCACGGTGCGCTGGCGAAAGGGCCTGTGCCGCAGCGAGCACTTCGTCGTGCTTAGCTCCTTAACCGCCGAAGGGACGTATCCCGAATTCACCGTGTACCATGCGTATACCTTTTATTAAACCAACACCCGCGAAGCACCGGGCCTTGGCATAGCTCCCCCCGCTAGTCCCATTTCCCAAACGGCACTTGGCATAGCCGAAACGCTATTCTCCCTCCCCAAACGGCATTTGGCATAGCTGAAACGCTGTTCTTCCTCCCTAAACGGCACTTGGCGCACCCTAAACACCATTCCGCTATTCCCAAACACCCCTTGACCTTGCCCAAACGGCACTTGGCGGTCCCCAAACACCCCTTGGCTATTCCCAAACACCATTCGACGCTGCTAAAACGGCATTTGGCTAAGGCAAAACACCATTCGACCCTGCCCAAACGGCATTTGGCTAAAGCAAAACCGGACTTGGCGGACCTTAAACACCATTCGACCGTCCCCCAACACCCCACGACCCTGCCCAAACACCTCCCGGCCCCACGCAAACGGCCCCCGCCAGCAAGCTGACGGGGGCCGTTCAATCCATTCAACCCTAAACCTTACGGGTTCCGCGTCGCCGCCAGCTCGCGCTGCCAGAAGCGGTGTTGCTTCATCGCCTCGATAAAGGCCGGGGCCAGGCTGCCCACTTTCGTGCTCTCGCTCACCACCACGCCCGGCGCGCTCAGAATATCCTCCGCCCCGGCGTAGGCTGCCGCTTTCAGCAGCGCCACGCCCGCCTCCGAGGCCCCGATGGGCTTGCAGTGCCGGAACGCCTCGTGCACGAAACGCACCGCGTCGGGCTCCTGCGTCAGGGCCGTCACGCTGGCCGCGCCGCTGGCCACGTACACCGCGTCAAACAGCGCCGAAGAGGTACTCTGGAAGGTGTGGTTCACCAGCAAACTCTGGCCGCCCTCGCCCTTAATGCTGCCCAGGTGCGTGGCCACAATCTGGGCCTGCGCCCCCTGGTCCATCAGCGTGCGCACCAGCTCGGCGATGGCCGGCACGTCGGCCCCGTCCGTCGCCAGCACGGCCACGTGGCGGGTCTTGATGCTGGCCTTGCCCGCGTTAATCGGGCTGTCCGGGGCCATGCTTAGGGCCGGCGAACTGCCCTCCTGCCCGGTGGCCGGGGCCGACTGGTAGTCGGCCGGATTGGCATCAGCCGGCACGGCCAGGTTCAGCTGCAAGCCCTCGGCGCTGGGCACCGCCACGCCCAGCCCGGCCGCCACGCGCTCGGCCAGCTCCGGCGCTACCTGCGCCAGCTGCACCAGCGTGCGCTCGCGCGGCAAGTCCTTCTGCACGTGGCTCAGCTCGAAGCGCAGCGCCTTCACGATGTGCAGCTTCTCAATCTCCGTCTGGCTGTTCCAGAACAGCCGCGCCTGCGAGTAAAAATCAATAAAGCTCTTGCTCCGCTTGCGCACCTTGAAGGCCGCCACCGGCTCGGGCACCGTGCTGTAGCCGCCCTCGCTCGCCTTGGCCTGTTGCGGGAAGTTGTCGTTGAGCAGGTTCGGCCCGTAGCTCACCTGCCCCTTATTAATCGTCTGGCGCATGTGGCCGTCGCGCTGCCCATTATGCACCGGCGCGATGGAGCGGTTGATGGGAATCTCGTGGAAATTCGGCCCGCCCAGGCGCTTAAGCTGCGTGTCGGTGTACGAAAACAGCCGCCCCTGCAGCAGCGGGTCGTTCGAAAAATCAATGCCCGGCACCACGTGCCCCAGGTGGTAAGCCACCTGCTCCGTCTCGGCGAAATAGTTGTCGGGGTTGCGCGTCAGCGTCATCTTACCGATGGCCTGCACCGGCACCAGCTCCTCCGGGATGAGCTTGGTCGAATCGAGCAAGTCGAAGTCGAACGAATGCTCGTCCTCTTCCTCCACCACCTGCACGCCCAGCTCCCACTCCGGGTAAGCCCCCATCTCAATCGAGTTCCACAGGTCGCGGCGGTGAAAGTCGGGGTCTTTGCCCGAAATCTGCTGCGCTTCCTCCCAGGCCACCGAATGCGTGCCCAGCAGCGGCTTCCAGTGAAACTTCACGAAGCGCCACTTCCCTTCGGCGTTCACGAAGCGGAACGTGTGTACCCCGAAGCCCTCCATCATGCGGTAGCTGCGCGGCAGGGCCCGGTCGCTCATCACCCACAGCAGCATGTGCATGGTTTCGGGGTTGATGGAGATGAAGTCGTAAAACGTGTCGTGCGCCGAGGCCGCCTGCGGAATCTCGTTGTGCGGCTCCGGCTTCACGGCGTGCACGAAGTCCGGAAACTTGAGCGCATCCTGAATGAAAAACACCGGAATGTTATTGCCCACGAGGTCAAACACGCCCTCCTCGGTATAAAACTTCACCGCAAACCCGCGCACGTCGCGCGCCAAATCCGACGAGCCCTTCGAGCCCGCCACCGTCGAGAAGCGCAGAAACACCGGCGTCGTCACCCCCGGCTGCAAAAAGCCGGCCTTGGTCAGCTCCGTGGCATTGCCGTAGGCCTCAAACACCCCGTGCGCCGCCGCCCCGCGCGCATGCACCACCCGCTCCGGAATGCGCTCGTGGTCGAAGTGCGTCATCTTCTCCCGGAAGTGGAAGTCCTCGAGCAGCGTCGGCCCGCGCTCGCCGGCCTTGAGCGAGTTCTGGTCGTCGCTGATGCGCAGGCCCTGGTTGGTGGTCAGAAACTGGCCGTAGCTGTCCTCGCGGTTGGGGGCCAGCTCATTGGTTTTGGCCGTGCGCGCCACGTCCTCGTGGGTTTGCTTGGCAACAGGTTTTTTCATAGCAGGAAAGAATGCGTTGACTTGTCTCAACGGGCTTTCCCCGCCGGGGTTCCGGCCGAGCTTGGTAATAGGCCCCACCCGCGCCCGCCCACCGGCCCGACTTGTCCATCGTCGGGCGCCGCCCTACCTTTGCCCTTCACCCAACCTTCCGGCTATTTTATTCCGGCCCCGCCGCGTCTGCTTCTTATGACCGTTAGTGAATTCTTTGAGCTGTTTCTCGACGAGCTCCGCCAGAGCCCGGAGCTCACCAGCTACTATAAGTTTCTGGCCGACCCCGGCAGCTTCGAGTTTCGCAAGGCCTACGTTGTGCAGCGCCTGCACTACATCCTCGACCATTTGCCGAATAAGGAAGCCGCCATCTGGGACTGCGGCTGCGGCTACGGCACCACCGCCATTTTTCTGGCCCTCAACGGCTACAAAGTGCATGGCACCACCCTCGAATTCTACTACGAGCACATTGCCAAGCGCATGGCGTACTGGTCGCAGTTCGGCGACGTGGTGGGCTTCACCTACAGCTACGAAAACCTCTTCGACTCGCCCCCGCCCCCGGCGTCCTACGACCACGTCATCATCCAGGACACCCTCCACCACCTCGAGCCCCTGCAGGACGCCCTGCGCATCTTCCGCGAAAGCCTGCGCCCCGGCGGCACCCTCATCCTGGTGGAAGAAAACGGCGGCAACGTCGTCCAGACCTTCAAGCTCTACCTGCGCCGCGGCAACAAGCGCATCATCACCATCTACGACGAGCAACTGAAGAAAGACATCCTGCTCGGCAACGAAAACATCCGCAACCTCGCCACCTGGCGCCGCGAGCTCGCCCAGCAGCAGCTCTACATCCCCGACGCCGAGGTGCAGTATATCCGCCTATTCCCCCCCTTCTTCTTCAAGCCCGGCCAAACCCCCCAGGTGCTGGCCCGCGAAAACAAGCTCTGGCGCACCAACTCCTTCCTCAAGGAAAACTTCTTCTTCGGCCTGAATTTCATCGTAGAGAAGGAGCCGCGTAAGTAGGTTTCTGTCATGCTGAACGCAGTGAAGCATGACAGTACCGGCGTTCAGCCCACCCTCAGAAAACCTACCCCAGCACCCCCGCCGGCACCGGGTGCAATATCAGCCACACCAGCTCCCGCAGAATTTCACCGTCGTCCATCGAGCCGCTGCCAATGCCCTTGCTCTGCGCATCGGCCCGCCGGATTTCGTGAATAATATCCACCACCCGCGCCAGCGGATACACCTTCAGCGCCTGCTGGTAGTCCTTCTGGGCAAAGGAATTCATAATCCCCAGGCTCTTAAACACGCCATCGTTCAGGTTCGGCCCCGCCTGGTGCAGCACCAGCAGCTTGGTAAAAAACCCAAACAGCAGCGTCAGATTCGGAATCAGCGGATTCGCCTTCGGATTGGCTGCGAAGTACCCCAGAATGCGGTTGGCCTTGAGCACGTCACGCTGCACCAGCGCCTTTTGCAACTCAAAGATGTTGTAATCCTTGCTGATGCCCACCAGCCGCTGCACCAGCTCTTCGTCGATGGCCTGGTTGGGCTTCAGGTTCAGCGCCAGCTTGTCCACCTCATTGGCCAGCCGGCCCAGGTCGGCCCCGATGTACTCGGCCAACAGCGCCACGGCTTGGCCACTGATTTGCAGGCCGCGCTGGCGCACGTTGGCCGTCAGCCACTGAGGCACCTGACTGTCGTAGAGCTTTTTGCTGGTCATCAGCACGGCGCCGGGGGCGTCTTTGCCGCTCAGCAGCTTGCCCAGCTTCTTGCGCGAGTCCAGGGTTTTGTGCTTGTAGCACAGCACCAGCACCGTGCTCGGCAGCGGGTTCTTCAGGTACGCTTCTAGGAAGGGCCACACCTTTTCGCTTTCCAAATCGGCCACCGCCTGCGCCTCCTTCACAATCACCACGCGCCGCTCGCTCATCATCGGAAACTGCTTGGCCTGGCCAAGAATGGCCGTCGTGTCTACGTCCTTGCCGTAAAGCACCACCTGGTTGAAGCTGCAGTCGTGCTCGGGCAGGGCCGTTTGCTCGATGCGCTCGGCCACCACGTCGATGTAATAGGGCTCCTCCCCCTGCAGCACGTACACGGGGTGGAACTTACCTTGCTGCAGTTCCTTAAGTAAAGCGTCGGCGTCGAGGGTCAAAGTAATTAGCTGTAGAGACGCAAAATAGTGCGTCTCGTCGTTGAACGAAATCGGCCATGCGGCGCAACGACGAGACGCACTATTTTGCGTCTCTACACCCAGGCATCACCGGCAAAAATAAGGCTTGCCCGCCGCCGGCCCTACCTTTGCACCGACTTACGCCCCGGCACTTTTCGGCGAAGTCTTTTCCATCAGTCCATGTCTTCAAGTACCCAACCGCAGGAAGGCGTTAGCCAAGTCCCGCATTCCCTGATAGATGAACTCCGCTGGCGCGGCATGTTTCACGACATGATGCCCGGCACCGACGAGCACCTGCTGAAAAACGCCCCCGTGAGCGGCTACATCGGCTTCGACCCCACCGCCGCCTCGCTACACATCGGCAACCTGGCCACCATCATGCTGCTGGTGCACCTGCAGCGCGCCGGCCACCGCCCCGTGGCCCTGGTGGGCGGCGCCACCGGCATGATTGGCGACCCCAGCGGCAAATCGGCCGAGCGCAACCTGCTCGACGAGGAAACCCTGCGCCGCAACCAGGCCGGCATCCGCGCCCAGCTCGAAAAATTCCTCGACTTCGCCGAAGGCCCCACCGGCGCGCTGGTGGTCAACAACTACGACTGGTTCAAGGAGTTCAGCTTCC
This sequence comes from Hymenobacter aranciens, assembly GCF_030580865.1. Classification (GTDB taxonomy): domain Bacteria; phylum Bacteroidota; class Bacteroidia; order Cytophagales; family Hymenobacteraceae; genus Hymenobacter; species Hymenobacter aranciens. The sequence goes on from NZ_JAUQSY010000002.1 coordinate 316,022, forward strand.
TGGGCTTCCTGCGCGAGGTGGGCAAGCACCTCACCGTAAACTACATGATGGCCAAGGATTCGGTGAAGCGCCGCATCGGCGGCGGCGAGGATGCCGACAGCAGCGGCATCAGCTACACCGAGTTTAGCTACCAATTGCTGCAGGGCTACGACTTCGTGCACCTCAACAAGACCCTGGGCTGCACCCTGCAAATGGGCGCCTCCGACCAGTGGGGCAACATCACCACCGGCACCGAGCTCATCCGCCGCGTGGCCAACGCCGCGGGCACCGACGCCAAAGCCTACGCCCTCACCGGCCAGCTCATCACCAAGGCCGACGGCACCAAGTACGGCAAGTCGGAAACCGGCACCGTGTGGCTCGACGCCACCATGACCTCGCCCTACCAGTTCTACCAGTTCTTCCTCAACTCGGCCGATGCAGACGCGCCGCGCCTTATCCGCGTCTTCTCGCTGCTGAGCCAGGCCGAAATCGAAGCCATCGAAGCCGAACACGCCGCCGCTCCTCACCTGCGCACCCTGCAAAAAGCCTTGGCCGCCGACGTCACCACCCGCGTGCACGGCGCGGCCGCTACCGAAGCGGCCCTCGCCGCCTCGCAAGTCCTCTTCGGCGGCGGCGACCTCGCTTCGCTCGATGAAGCTACACTATTAGATGTATTTGCCGGCGTGCCCCGCCTGCAGGTGCCCCGCACCGATATGGCTAATGCCGACGCCATGACCTTGCTCAGCGAGCTGACAGGCAAGGAAATTCTGCCTTCCAAAGGCGAGGCCCGCAAGCTTATTCAATCCAACGGTATCAGCATCAACCGCCAGAAAGTGGCCGCGCCCGATGCAGCCGTGGCCGAGTTGGAACCGCTCCACGGCAAGTATCTGGTGGTGCAGAAAGGCAAGAAGAACTACTTCTTGGTCGAGTTGGTGTAAAATCGTCTGTCATGCTGACGAAGGAAGCATCCTCTCACGCCAGACTGGGTTTACCGCCTCGTTTCGGCGTGAGAAGATGCTTCCTTCGTCAGCATGACAGTTTCAAATAGACGCGTTAGAAAACCAAAAAAGGCCCCGCCAGTAGCGGGGCCTTTTTGCATCCGTCCACAAAATCCGCGAAATCCGAAAAATCCGCTGGAATCCGTGGTTCAGACAAATTACTTCTTGGCGGGAGCCTTCTTAGCCGGAGCGGCTTTGGCGGGAGCAGCTTTTTTGGCGGGCGCAGCCTTGGTAGCCGGCGCGGCGGCGCCACCAGCGGCTTTGGTCGTGTTTTTCATGTCCTGCACTTCCTTGCGGATGCGGGCGGCTTCGTTCTTCAGCTCCTGCATGCCCTTGCGCACGCGGGTACCGGCAGCCGAGTTGTTCTTATCGTACGACTTGTCGAAATCGTCTTCCAGCGAATGGATGAGGTCTTTCAGTTTGCTAAACGGGTTCATTGAGGGTTGGGAATTGGGGTGAAGAAAAAGTGAATTGTGGTGTTTTGCCGGCCCTAATATACAGGGATTTCAGATGCGGGCAAGTTTTCCGATTTTTTCCTAAAACGGCCTCCACAGCTTTTTGGCGGCCTTTTTTGAAAAAAACTTTTTTTTCAACTTGCCACCGGCTACTGACCCGCTTGGAATAGTACAAAAACAAGAGCGCCGGCCACCCTCACGGGCGGCCGGCGCTAACGTCATTAGCAGGCAATGCTAAACTGCTTCGGGCACAGCCGTCGTTTTGCTGTACAGGCCCTTGCTGAGCTTGTCCTGCACGGCCTCGAAGGCGGTGATGGTTTCCTGTACGTCGGCCAGCGTGTGCATGGCCGTGGGAATGATGCGGAGCATAATCACGCCCTTCGGCACCACCGGATAGACTACGATGGAGCAGAAAATACCGTGATTCTCACGCAAATCCAGCGTAATCTGGGTAGCGTCCGGAATTTCGCCCTCCAGCAGCACCGGCGTTACGGGCGAGGTGGTGGTGCCGATGTTGAAGCCTTTTTCGCGCAGGCCGCCTTGGATGGCGTGCACGATGGTCCAGAGGTTTTCGCGCAGCTCGGGGTGGTTGCGCAGCAGCTCGAGGCGCTTGAGGGCGCCCACCACCAGCGGCATGGGCAAGGATTTGGCGAAAATCTGGCTGCGCATGTTGTAGCGCAAATATTCAATCACGCTCTCGGGGCCCGATACGAAGGCGCCGATGCTGGCCATGCTCTTGGCGAAGGTCGAAAAATACAGGTCGATGCCGTCCTGGGCGTCCTGCGCCTCGCCGGTGCCGGCCCCGGTGGCGCCCATCGTGCCGAAGCCGTGGGCGTCGTCGACGAACAAACGGAAGTTGAATTTCTCCTTCAGCGCAATCACGCCGCGCAGGTCGCCCTGGTTGCCCGACATGCCAAACACGCCCTCCGTAATCACGAGGATGCCGCCGCCGTTTTCGTCGGTGATGCGCTTGGCGGCCGTCAGCTGCTTTTCGAGGCTGGCCATATCGTTGTGGCGGTACACGAAGCGCTTGCCGGCGTGCAGGCGCACCCCATCGATGATGCAAGCGTGCGACTCGGCGTCGTACACAATCACGTCGTGGCGGCTCGACAAGGCGTCGATAATCGACACCACGCCCTGGTAGCCGAAGTTGAGCAGGCAGGTGGCGGGCTTCTGCACGAAGTCCGACAGCTCGTCTTCCAGCTGCTCGTGTAGGTTGGAGTTGCCGCTCATCATGCGGGCGCCCATGGGCAGGGCCATGCCGTATTCGGCAGCGGCCTCGGCGTCCACGCGGCGCACCTCGGGGTGGTTGGCCAGGCCGATGTAGTTGTTAAGGCTCCAGTTCAGCATTTTCCGGCCGCGGAAGGTCATGTGCGGGCCGATTTCGCCTTCGAGCTTGGGAAATGTGAAATAGCCGTGGGCGTAGTGCGAATGCGAGCCCAGCGGACCGCGGTTGGCCGAAATCCGGTCGAAAATATCCACTGAAAAAGGAAAAAGGAAGTGATGAAAAACGGAAGGCAGGCCGCCAGCCAGCCCCTGACGGACTTACAAAGGTAACCCCGCCCCCGCGCTTGTACATAATTTGGGGGTAATAACCGGAATGGCGGGTGGGGGTTTCAAGCGGAACGTGGCACGCCGCGGCCCTCGAAGTCGGCAAGCGGGCGTACTTTCAGGTAGTGAATCGGTTGCCGGGCCCCTGGCTACCCCATCGTTTCCCGATGATTTCGTCGTTTTACCTGCGCTCACTCCTATTACTCTTGTTGCCCTGTGCCGCGCTGGCCCAGGAGCTGCCCCCGCCCGACGGCTGGCCCCTGCGCCCCGTGGCCGCGCTGCGGGCCGTGCCCGAGCCGCCGGGCGGGCTGGTGCCCTACCGGCAGGGCGAGCTGTGGGGGTTTGCCGATACGACCGGGCGGGTGTGGATTCGGCCGGTATTCCGCTTCGAGCCGCCGTGCTTCGGGGCGGGGCTACTGCTGCAAACGGAGCAAGCTTCCGAGCCGCATCAGACTACCTATCAGTACCGCCCGCTTCAGCCGGGCACTAAGCTCCCTCGCTGGCTACCTAGCTGGAACCTGCGCTACGGCTGGCTGCATGCGGCCGAAGACTACGGCCCGCTTATCTGGAATGTAAGCTTCCGCAAGCCCAGCAAAACCGGCGTTTCTTTTGTGCTCAACGCCCACGGCGAGCAGTTGCTGGTATCGGCCCGCGAGGCCATTGCCAGCACGGCCGGCGGGGGCTGGCAGGCGGTGGCCCGGCCCGCACGTGCCACCGGACAGCACGAGCTGGCAGCCATTGAAAGCAGTGAGATAGAACCCTACTGGCAGCGGCCGGGCCGGTTGTTTACGGTGCCGCTGGGGGCACAGCCGCCGGGCGTGCCAGCCCGCTTCATGCGCCGCCGCGCCTACGACCCCGAGGTCGATTTTGAGGCCCCGCTGCCCGCGGGCAGCCCGCTCTACCTTGCGCAAAAAGTGAACTGGCTGCGGCCCCACCGCCTGGTGTGGCACTCCCGCGACGGTATCAGCCGCCAGCTGGCCGGCACCCGCTACCGCTACCATGGCCGTATGGCTTTGTTTGATGCGCGGGGGCACCGCCTCACCGACTACCGCTACCGCGGCATGAAGCAATTATTGCCGCAGCGGCTGGCTTACTGGCAGTACACCGACAGCTTGTATTACGACCGCGAGGCGGCTGACTCGGCGGGCCTGGCCCGCAACTGGCTGATTGGCGAGGGTCCCGACGTCATGGCCTGCCGCTACGGCCTGCTCGACCGGCGGGGTCGCGAAATCACGCCTCCCCTGTTCCTGCGCCTGGAGGCCGCCGGCCCCAATAGCCTGTGGGTGGTAGCCGTGCGCCAGCAACGCCTGCACTACGGCCTGATTGACACTCTGGGCCACTACCTGCTGCCCCTCAGCCCGCGCCCTATCAGCCTGCCCGATGCCGCCGGGTTGCTGCGCCAGCTCAGCCAGGCGCCGCTGCCGCACGGACGGTTTAACAATGCTACCAAAGTGCGGTACCCCGACAGCACCACCGTGCAGTACCTGCGGCCCGACGGCCACCCGGCCTTCCCGGGCCGCTTCACGCGGGCCGATGCGTTCTGGCAGGGCCGGGCCCTGGTGCAGCAGGGCAAGCAGTTTGGCTTGCTCGACTCGCTGGGCCACTGGGTGCTGCCGCCGCAGCGGGAAATGCTGCGCTACTACCGCTACGCCAAAGCCCATCACAACCAATGGGATATCACCGACCCGCTGGAGCTGTTTGATTGCCTCAGCAGCGAAGGCCAGCGTGGCAGCAGTGATTATATGTTACCCAACGAGCCCCTGCTGCTCTTGGCTTACTCCCCGCCCCAGGGCTTGGCCTGCGCGATGCCCGCACCGGGGAAGTAGTAGTGCCGGCCGTATTCGCAGAGCCGCCGGTGCAGTGGTACGGCGGCGTAGTATGCTGGCGGGGCGGCCAACGGCTGGGCTACTCCTACACCGGCTGGGCCTTCAACCCCGACCTGCCCACCAGCTACCCGCTCGGCGTGTGGCAGCTCGCCGCCCACGCCTACGTGTACCGCCCGCTGCTGCAACGCACCGAATCGGGCTGGCTCACGCGCGGCGGCCGCCAGCTGTGGCAGGACTGACGGACCCGCCCTAGTATCTTCGCCCTTCCCACCCTTTGGGCGCGCCCGCGCCCGCTTTCTAGTTTTCCAATGAAAAAAATCACCAAGCTCCTGGTTGCCAATCGCGGCGAAATTGCCCTGCGCGTGCTGCGCTCGGCCAAGGAAATGGGCATTGCCACGGTCGCCATCTACTCCGAAGCCGACCGCAACGCCCTGCACGTGCGCTACGCCGACGAAGCCGTGTGCGTGGGCCCGCCCGCCTCGAAAGACAGCTACCTGCGCGGCGACAAGATACTCGAAGTCTCTAAGGAACTGGGTGTTGACGCCATTCACCCCGGCTACGGCTTCCTCTCGGAAAATGCTGGTTTTGCCCGCGCCGTGCGCGAGGCGGGGCTGATTTTCGTGGGCCCCTCGCCCGAAGCCATGGAAATAATGGGCGACAAGCTCTCGGCCAAGCAGGCCGTGCAGGCCTACAACATCCCGCTGGTGCCGGGCACGGCCGAGGCCATTGCTGACGTGCAGGAGGCCAAGCAGATTGCCGAGCAGGTGGGCTTCCCCATCCTTATTAAGGCCTCGGCGGGCGGCGGCGGCAAGGGCATGCGCCTGGTGCATCATGCCGGGGAGTTTGAGGAGCAGATGCAGCTGGCCATCAACGAGGCCGTGTCGGCTTTTGGCGATGGGGCGGTGTTCATTGAGAAGTTCGTGACCGGGCCGCGCCACATCGAAATTCAGGTGCTGGGCGACGAGCACGGCAATATCGTGCACCTGTTTGAGCGCGAGTGCAGCATCCAGCGCCGCCACCAGAAGGTGATTGAGGAAGCGCCGTCGGCCGTGCTCACGCCCGAGCTGCGCGCCGAGATGGGCCGCTGCGCCGTGGACGTGGCCCGCGCCTGCAACTACGCCGGGGCCGGTACGGTAGAGTTTCTGCTCGATGATAAGCGCAACTTCTACTTCCTGGAAATGAACACCCGCCTGCAGGTGGAACACCCCGTGACCGAGCAGATTACGGGCCTCGACCTGGTGAAGGAGCAAATCCGCGTGGCCGAGGGCTACCCGCTGCCTTTTGCTCAGGAAGATTTGACCATCACCGGCCACGCCCTGGAGCTGCGCGTGTACGCCGAAGACCCGCAGAACAACTTCCTGCCCGACATCGGCACCCTCACCACCTACGTGCGCCCCCAGGGCCCCGGCGTGCGCGTCGACGACGGCTTCGAGCAGGGCATGGACATTCCGATTTACTACGACCCCATGATTGCCAAGCTGGTGACCTTCGGGGCCAATCGGGAAGAAGCCATTGCCCGCATGCTGCGCGCCATCGAGGAATACCAGATTACGGGCATCGAAACCACGCTGGGCTTCGGCCGCTACGTGCTCACGCACCCGGCCTTCGTGAGCGGTGATTTCGACACGAACTTCATCAAGGACCACTACCCGGCCGGCGCGCTGGCCCCGGCCGCACCCGATGAGGCCACCGCCAAAGTGGCCGCCGCCCTGGCCGCCATGCTGCTCACGGAGCAGAAGCCCAAGCCCGCGGCGGCCGAGACGGCGGGCGCGGCGGCTTCGTCGGGCTGGAGGCGCAACCGGCTGGGGGTGCGGTAAGGCTCTTCCAAATCGACTACCGAGAAACCCGGCCCATTGGCCGGGTTTTTTGTTGGTATTGGCTAAAAAGTAGGTCCAGAGCCCCACCAGGCGGTATTTTTGCGGTTCTGCATCTACCCGGCGGATTTGTGAACAGGAATTATTCTTTCTTTTTTAAAGTAGTTATGCAGCACACTTTTCGTTTCCTGGCCGGGCTGGCCCTGGCTGGTTTGTCTTTTAGCGCCCAGGCCCAGACCGTGGGCATCGGCACCACCGGCGACACCAATGCCGCCCTCGATATTTCGGCTGGCACCGGCAATAACAAGGGCCTGCTCATCCCGCGCATGACGCAGGCACAGCGTCTGTTAGTGACCACCACCACCGAGGGCATGCTCGTGTACCAGACCAACGGCACGCAGCCGGGCTTCTGGTATTACACCAACAATGCCTGGGTGGCCTTGCCCTCGGGCGTGGCCTCGGGCGCGGGCTGGCTGCGCACCGGCAACTCGGGTACCGACCCGGGGCCCAATCCGGGCGTGGGTGACATTGTGACGCCCGCCACCAACTTCATCGGCACCACCGACAACAAGGACCTGGTGCTGAGCACCAACAACGTCGAGCGCCTGCGCATCACCACCGATGGCTCGCTCTACAGCCGCTCAACCTACGGCCTGATTCTGAATGCCAACGATGCCCCAATGATTACCCGGGGCTGGGATAAGTTTACCTCGGGCTCGTTTAACGGGCTGGGACGCTGGGGCCTGTTTATGCGCGCCAGCCAGCTGACGTCGGGCATTCCGAACGATGGGGGCAAGTCGTTTGGCTGGGTGACCTGGAACGCCAACTCGACCGTGGCCAGCACCCTAATGACCCTCACGCAGTCGGGCAACCTGGGTATCGGGCTGAACGGTGATGCCGCCAGCACCCGCCTGAGCATCATCGGCACCGGCACCGGCAACCCCAATACCACCGGCGCGGGCCAAAGCGGCGGCCACCTGGCCCGCTTCCGCGACAATGGCAACGTGGGCCTCGACCTGGGCAGCAGCGGCAGCACCACCGGCCTATGGTTGCAAAGCACCAACCCCACCGACCTGAGCACCAACTACGCCCTGCGCCTCAACCCCAACGGCGGCAACGTGGGCGTGGGCACCGGCACCACGGCCCCGAACAGCACCCTGAGCGTGGGCGGCACCATGAGCGTGGCTACCAGCCTGGCCATTCCGGGCAGCCCCGGCGGCTCCAACACCAGCCCCACCGACCTGAGCACCTACCGGGCCGGCTACCTGGGCCTGGCCCCTACCGCCGGCAATGCTGACTTCCGCCTGCCCGACCCCACCACCTGCGCGGGCCGCATCTACTACCTGCGCAACAACAGCGGCAGCCAGGCGGCTTACCTCACGCTCACCAACTACGCGGCCGGCTCGAAGGAAATTTTTGCCGGCAGCAGCAGCTCGCCCAATGCCAGCGGCTACTACACGCTGCCGGCCAGCGGCAACGGCAAAACCATCATCGCCATTTCGGACGGCGCCAACTGGACCATCGGCCAGATTAACTAACTAAACCCGCCCGTTTGCCCGTATAGCTTATCCAGCTGTTTCCCGGACCCCGGCCTGTTCCAGTGCCGGGGTTCGTTTTTTTTCGCCATTCCCCGCCGTAGCCGGCATCTTTGCGCGGTATGAAAAATCTGTTTTCGACCAGCCGGGGGCTGGTTGCTTTGTTTGCCCTCGTGCCGATGACCATAGTTGCCCAACCCACCCCCCGCCAGCTCTACTCCGGCCTCTTCGAGGCCGTGCAGCTGGGCCAGGTGTACCCCGATGGCAAAACCTTCGTGGACGTGCTGCCCCACGGCACACCCACCGAGATACTGGCTGCTTATCAAAAGGAGAAAAACCAGCCGGGCTTCGAACTTAAGGCCTTCTGCCAGCGGCACTTCTACCTGCCTGCCACGGACCAGACCCGCTATCAGAGCAACGTGGCGGCCGGCATCTACGCCCACCTCGACACGCTGTGGACGGTGCTACTGCGGCCGGCCCAGCCCACGGTGCCCGCGTATTCGTCCTTGCTGGCGCTGCCGCACGCCTACGTGGTGCCGGGCGGGCGCTTCCGCGAGGTGTACTACTGGGATTCGTACTTCACGATGCTGGGGCTGCGCGAGGCCGGGCGCACGCAGCAACTGCGCGACATGGCCGATAATTTTGCCTATCTGATTGACAAGCTGGGCTTCGTGCCCAACGGCAACCGCACCTATTACCTTACCCGCTCGCAGCCGCCGTTCTTCGCCCAGATGGTGACGCTGCTGGCCCAGGGCCGCGACTCGGCCCAGGTGCTGGCGCGCTACCGCCCGGCCCTCACCCGCGAATACCTCTACTGGATGGCCGGCGCCAAGGACCTCAAGCCCGGGCAGGCCCACCGCCGCGCCCTGCGCCTGCCCGGCGGCGAATACCTCAACCGCTACTGGGACGACAGCGACGAGCCCCGCGAAGAATCGTACCGCGAAGACGTGGAGGCCGCCAAACGCAGCGCCCAGCCCGCCCCGCAGCTCTACCGTCACCTGCGGGCCGCCGCCGAGTCGGGCTGGGATTTCAGCGCCCGCTGGCTGGGGGCCGATGGGCAGCTGGGCTCCATCCGCACCACCGATTTCGTGCCCGTAGACCTCAACTGCCTGCTGCTGGTGCTGGAGCAAACCCTGGCCCGCGCCCACCGCAGCGCCGGCGAAACCGAGGCCGCCGCCAGCTACGACTTGCGCGCCACGGCCCGGGCCGCCGCCATCCAGCGCTACTGCTGGAACGGCAAGGCGGGCTGGTTTGTGGATTACGACTTCGGGCAGCACCGTCCGGCCGCGCCGCGCACGCTGGCGGGCGTGTTTCCGCTGGCCTACGGCGTGGCCACGCCCAGCCAGGCCCGGCAGGTGGCCCAGGGCCTGCAAAAGGACTTTTTGCGTCCCGGCGGCCTGCTCACCAGCCTGGTGCCCAGCGGCCAGCAGTGGGACGCCCCCAACGCCTGGGCCCCGCTCGAATACCTGGCCATCGAGGGCCTGCGCCGCTACCGCCATACCGCCCTGGCCGACACCGTGGCCCACCGCTGGACGCAGCTCAACCTGCGCACCTTCCAGCAAACCGGCAAGCTGCTGGAGAAATACGACGTGAGCGACCTGCACCGCCCCGCCGGCGGCGGCGAATATCCCCTACAGGATGGCTTCGGCTGGACCAACGGGGTGCTGCTGAAATTGCTCAACGAGCGCTAACTGCCCCCCGGCAGCGGCCCCGGCCCCATCGGATGCGTTTCCGGGGCGTTCGAATGGCTTCCGGAGCGTTCGGATGCGTTTCCGGAACGTTCGGACGAGGTTCCGGAGCGTTCGGATGAGGTTCCGGAACGTTCGGATGAGGTTCCGGAACGTTCGCACGAGGTTCCGGAACGTTCGAATAGCTTCCGGAGCGTTCGGATGAGGTTCCGGAGCGTTCGGATGAGGTTCCGGAGCGTTCGAATAGCGCGGACTTTGGCTACTGCCCGACCGGTAGCGTGTAGCGCTGGCCGTGGGCCAGCAGGTGCAGGCGCAGGTCGCGGATGGAGAATACTTCGCCGGGCTCAATCTGGTAGATAGTGTTGCCGGTGCAGGCGTGGCCGTCGAGCAGCACGGCCATGCCGCGGCCGATGACTTCGAGCTCGCGGCCCTTGGTGACGAGCACGGCCGTGTCTTCCTCCAGCCCCAGACCGATGCAGCCGGGGTTGGTGGCGATAATCTGGGCCATGCGCACGATGCGGCCGCGGGCGATGAAGTGCGTGTCGATGGCCACGTTGCGCAGCAGCTGCAGGCCGGTGGTGATGTGAATTTCGTCCTTCACGAAGCCAGCGTCGTTGCGGCCCTGGTAAATCATGGGCGTGCTCATGGCGGTGGCTCCGGCGCTGGTGCCGGCCACCACCAGGGGCTCCTGCACGTAGCGCTCGCTGAGGCGGCTGAGCAGGGCCGTGCCGCCGAGCAAGGCCGTGAGCCGCAGCTGGTCGCCACCGGTGAAGAACACGCCGTCGGCGCGGTCGAGCACGGCAAAGTGGTCGGGATTGTTGGCTTCTTCGCGACTCTGCACGTCGAGCACTTCCACATGCGCGATGCCGAGGTCGGTGAAGGACTGCAGGTAATCGGACAGGCCCTGGCTAGGGTCTTCGGAGGCGGTAGGAATGATGACGACCGTGCGCCGGGCGGCCAGCTCTTCGACGAAGCGCTGGAGAATGAAGTCGGCCGACTCGTCGGGGCCATCGGCGCCCTGACGCTGCTCGCGGCCGCCGATGGCCAGCAGCTTGCCTTTGGGAATAGTGGTGCGAAGGGACATGGGGAGAATGGGCGGCAATGCAAGCCGCGTCTGCCGCTAATACGCCCGGCCGGTCCGGCGGTGCGAACGGCAAATACGGATTTTGCCCTTCCACCTTACGGATTTGGCTTCCGTATTAGTACGCAGGCCTGGCTCAGGGCCGGCTCTGCGGGCGCGCACGAACGCGGCCATCCATCCCAGCGCCAGGCTAATGGCCGGTGCACCGACACCCGAAAACATTCGAAAAGAGCTTGGCAAGGGTTGAAGACAGCCGCTGGCAGCCGTTTAGCCTACCCAAAGAAAGGCGGTGGCCAGATTCAACAGAGCAGTTGGCTCAATCAGCTGTTAGCTGGGCAGGCTTTAGGCGGGCAGCCAGCAGCGCACCTGATAGCCGCCGCCCGGCGCGGGCCCGGCCGCACAGCGCCCGCCCAGCGCCGCAGCCCGGGTGTGCATGTTGCGCAGGCCCCGCCCGCCCGGCCGCAGCGTCGCAGTGGGCGCCTGCCCGTCGTCGTGCAGCGTCAGCTGCAGCCCGTTGTTTTCCGGGGCCAGCGTGGCCTGCACCAGCGTGGCCCCGGCCGCGTGCTTCACCACGTTGTGCAGCGCCTCGCGGAAAATCAGCGTCAGCGCGTGCCGCGGGCCGGCCGGCAGCAGCCGCTCGGCCAGCCCCGGCGCCAGCGGCGTGAAGAGCAGGCTCAGCTCGTGGGGCGAGAGCGACTCGTGGGCCTGCTCGCGCAACTGCTGCACCAGTTCGCCCACGGGCGCCGGCGCGGCGGCGGCCGGCCCCTGGTCGAGGTCGCGTAGCACGTCGCCCAGGTGCTGGGCCGCCTGCTGGCTCGTGTGCCCCAGCCGCTGCAGCCGCGCCAGCAGCTGCGCCGGGGTGAAGACGTTTTCGCGCAGCAGACTGCTTTCCACCGCCAGCTGCGTCAGCAAAGGCCCCAGGTCGTCGTGCAGGTCGGCGGCCAGGCGGTGGCGCAGGGCCGCCTCGCGGGCTTTCTGGCGGCGCCGGTAGCCCAGCACGATGCCCCCCAGTAACAGGCTCGCTGCCAGCGCCCCGCCCGTACCCAGCAGCCGCGTGCGCGTGGCCCGCCGCTCGGCTTCCAGCGCCTGAATCAGCCGGTCCTTTTCCAGCCCCGCAATGCGCGCTTCCTGCCCTTTGCGGTCGAAGCGGGCCTGGGCGGTGGCCACGGCCGCCACCCGCTCGTGGGTAAGGAGGGTGTCGCGCAGGGTGGCGTAGCGGCTGAGCGTGTCGTAGGCGCCGGGGCGGTGCAGGGCGGCCAGGGCGTCGGCCTGCAGGCGTAAGGATTTGGCCAGGCTAGCCTGGTCGGACCAGGCGCGGGCGGCGCGGGCGGCCTGCCGGGTGTAGGGCAGCGCCAGGGCGGGCTGGTGCTGGTCGAGGGCCAGCTTGGCGAGGTGGCGCAGGGCCTCGGCCTCCAGGTCGGTGAGCTGGGCGGCGCGGGCCACCTGCACCGCCCGCAGCCAGTTCTGGCGGGCCGAGTCGGGCTGGTGCTGGGCCAGCTGCACGGCGCCCAGATGGGCGTAGTAGAGCCCTTCCATGTTGGGGGCGGGCTGCAGGCGCAGCAGCTCGGGCATGGGGCGCAGGGCCTGCCGGGCCAGGGCCGGCTGGCCCTGCAGCAGGTGGTAGTTGGCCAGGTTGGCAGCTACCAGCAGCTCGCCGCTCACGTAGCGGGGGCGGCAGGCGGCGTAGGCCTGCCGGGCCTTGGCGTAGTACGCCACGAAGGCCGGCGCATTGTGCAACTCATTGGCCACGTTGCCCAGGCCGATGTAGGCCCGGCCCACCATGATGGTATCGGACAGGCGCCGGCCCAGGCGCAGGGCCTGCTCGAAGGCCTGCTGGGCGGCCGTGATGTCGGTGGCATAAAACTCCACCGCCCCCAGAATGGACCAGGCGCGGGCCGCCCCCCAGTCGAAGCCCCGCCGCTGGGCCAGGCGCAGGGCCTGCCGGGCGTAAAGGCGGCTGCTGTCCTGCTGGCTGCTTAGGTACAAGGTACTGAAACGGAGCAGGTACTTCACCCGGGTGGTATCGGGCAGGCCGGGGCGGGCCAGGCGGGCGCGCAGCGAGTCGGGCCGCATGGGCACGGCGGGCATGCGCTCGGGGGGCGGCGAGCTTTGGGCGGGAGCCGCCAGCGACAACACGCTCAGCAACAGAAACAGGAAGCAACGGCGCACGGCGGGTGGTTGAGAGAGGTCCGCAAATATAACCCGGCCCGGCCCCAGCCACCAGCCGCTGCGGGCTAGCTGGGCAGCCAGCAGCGCACCTGGTAGCCGCCGCCTGGCGCGGGCCCGGCTTCGCAGCGCCCGCCGAGGGCTTCGGCGCGGGTACGCATGTTGCGCAAACCCCGGCCCCCGGGGCGCAGGGTGTCGGCGGGTGCCTGCCCGTCATCGCGCAGCGTGAGGCGCAGGCCGTCGGTTTCGGCTTCCAGCGTGGCCTGCACCAGGGTAGCGCCGGCGGCGTGCTTGACCACATTGTGCAGGGCTTCGCGGAAGATGAGCGCCAGCGCGTGCCGCGTGACGGCCGGCAGCAGCCGCTCGGCCAACGCCGGCGCCAGCGGCGTGAACAGCAAACTCAGCTCGTGGGGCGAGAGCGACTCGTGGGCCTGCTCGCGCAGCTGCGCCACCAGTTCGCCCACGGGCGCGGGCGCGGCGGCGGCCGGCCCCTGGTCGAGGTCGCGCAGCACGTCGCCCAGGTGCTGGGCCGCCTGCTGGCTCGTGTGCCCCAGCCGCTGCAGCCGCGCCAGCAGCTGCTCGGGCGTGAAGACAGTTTCGCGCAGCAGCGAGCTTTCTACCGCCAGCTGCGTCAGCAAAGGCCCCAGGTCGTCGTGCAGGTCGGCCGCCAGCTGGTGGCGAAGCGCCGCCTCGCGGGCCTTCTGCTGGCGGCGGTAGCCCAGCACGATGCCGCCCAGCAGCAGGCTGGCCGCCAGCGCCCCGCCCGTGCCCAACAGCCGCGTGCGCGTGGCCCGACGCTCGGCCTCCAGCGCCTGGATGCGGCGGTCCTTTTCCAGCCCCGCGATGCGCGCCTCCTGGCCGGCCCGGTCGAAGCGGGCCTGGGCCGTCACCACGGCTTCGGCCCGCTGCCGGGCCAGGCTGCTGTCGTAGAGCACCAGGTAGCGGCGCAGCGTGGCGTAGGCCTCGGGCCGGCGCAGGCCGGCCAGGGCGTCGGCCTGCTGTTTCAGGGCGTCGGCCTGCTGCTGGGGGTCGCCCCGGTCGCGAAACAAGGTTTCGGCCAGCCGGGCCTGGCGCAGGGCGGCGGCGTAGTCGGCCCGGCGCAGGGCCAGCCCGGCCAGCTCCTGCCGCGATTCGGCTTCGGGGCTGGGGTCGTGGGTGGCGCGGGCTACGCGCACGGCCTCCTCAAAGGCCAGGGCCGCCGAATCGTACAGCTGGCTTTGTTTATACACCAGGCCCTGCTGCATCCGGTAGGCGGCCGGGTGCCGGGCCTGGGGCAGCTGGCGCAGCAGGGCCAGGGCCTGCCGCACCAGCCGCCGGGCCTGGGGCAGCGAGTCGCGGTCGAGGGCATTGTAGGCGCGGTTGCCCAGCACGGCCAGCTGGCCCTGGCGGCTGGGGGGGCGCTGGGCGGCGTAGGCCTGCTGGGCCTGCCGGAAGTAGCGCTCGGCCCCGGCGTAGTTGTTGAGGTCGCGGGCCACGTTGCCCTGGCCCATGTAGGCGGCCGCCACCATTTCGGGCCGGGCGGCCCGCCGGGCAGCCCACAGCAGCAGGGTGTAGGCGCGCTGGGCGGCCGGGTAGTCCGACGAATAGTAGTACACCGTTGCCGCATAGTTGAGGCCGTACACCAGCGCTTTGCCCTGCCCCCGGCGCCAGGCCAGGGCCACGGCCGACTCCGACAAGCTGCGGGCGCTGTCGAGGTTGGTGTTGATGTGGCGCAGGGCTTCGTCGATGAAGTAGTTGAGCCGCACCGTGTCGGCCGTGGGCGGCCGCACGACCCACACGCGCTGCGAATCGGGGTTGAGCAAGCCCGCCGGCAACCGGGCGGGGTGCTGCGCCCGCAGGCCGGCGGGTAGCAGCCAAAGCAGCAGGAGCACGACAAAACGTGGCATTAGCACCGGGAAAAGTATGGATTGGGCCGGCAAGTTCGACAAGAAATGCCAACTCATCGGTATACTCCCCTACTCCAAAATGGCCTGACGGGCAAGCCTGCGCCACAATAAATCCAGCGGGCCTGTCACGTACCTTGGCCCCATGAATGCGCCACTCCTCCCCTCACTTGCCAGCCGCCGCCGCCGGGGGCTGCGGCTGGCCCTGCTAGCCGGGCTGGCGGCGGCCGCCGGCTGCGAGCCGGCCGCCACCACCCGGCAGACGCCAACCGTGGCCCCCGCGCCCCCGGCGCCTCCCCAGCTGCCAACGCCCCCCGAGCTGCCCACCGCCGCCCAGCTCGGCTACCGCCGCTACGAAGGCACGGTGGATGGCCGCCCGGTGCTGGCCGAAATCAACCTGTGGCTGGAAGAAAACGTGTACATTAAGGAGCAGTGGTATCCGACGCCGAAGTTCAGCGGCTACTTCTACTACCGCGCCACGGGCGAAACCGGCACGCTGGGCGAGGCCCACACCTTCCCGCCCGCGCAGACGCTGGAAACCTGGCACTCCGCGATAGTAGGGCAGTACTACGAACGCATTGCCGTGCTCTGCGCCGACCAGCCGCCCGGCGGGCCGCTGCTCAGTGGCTGGTGCCGCCAGCCCGGCCAGCGGCGGTGGCTGCCGGTGCGCCTGCACGAAAGCTACACCGACGGCGTGCGCTATGAAATCCTGCGCGAGGAAAGCGACACCGGCGACGGGCGGGACGACGCGCCTGCCACGGGGCGGGTATCCCGGGATTACCTTCACCTGCTCGGGCCCGACACGCTGCGGCCCGCCCGGGCCCGGCTGCAATGCCCGCCCCCCGCCGCCCGGCAGCGGGCCTGCCAGCGGCTGCTGGCCCACATCGGCGAGTTAAACACCGACGAGGAATCCCTCGACGTGACCCTCAACGAGGCCGAGCTGCTGGCCTGCACGGTCTTCTGGATAAAGGAGTCGGGGCCGCGCTACTACATTCAAAGCGCCTACCGCCGGCTCTACGACCTGCGCAGCGGCCGCGAGCTGCGTCTGCTGGACCAGCTGCGGCCCGGCGGCCGGCGCCAATTGCAGGAGCTGCTCACGCGCCGGGCGCTGGCCGACACCGCCTACGCCCGCCACCGCGACCACTGGCGGCACGGCCCGCTGCTGGCGCTGCCCAACGAGGGCTTCGAGCTGACGCCGCAAGGCTGGACGGCGTGCTACGGGGACCCAACGCCGGAAGACAGCTACGGCTACGGCCGCGAGCTGACCTGGGCCGAGGTGGGCCCGCTGCTGCGCCCGGGCAGCCCGCTCCAGCGCCTGCTGCGGGTGCGGGGGCTGTAGGCGGCCACCGGCGGCACAGCTACCGGATAACCCGGATGGTGTGGTTGCCATATTCGGCCACGTACACCGTGCCCGCCGCGTCCACGGCCACACTATAGGGCATGAAGAAGCGGGCCTTCTTTCCCTGGCCATCCACCCAGCCCAGGTCGCCCGCCGCCCCGGCCAGCGTAGTTACCACCCCGGCGGGAGTTATTTTGCGGATGGTGTAGTTGTCCGGTTCTGCCACGTATACCGTGCCCGCCGCGGTCACGGCCACGCCCAGGGGGTTGTTGAAGCGGGCCGCCGCGCCCGCGCCATCGGCACTGCCATGCTCATCGGCCGAACCCGCCAGCGTGCTCACCACCCCGGCGGCCGTGATTTTGCGGATAGTGTGGTTATCCGAGTCACTCACGTACAGGGTGCCCGCCGCATCCATGGCCACGCCGTAAGGGCGGTAGAAACGGGCGGCCGCGCCCACGCCGTCGGCGCTGCCGGGCTCACCGGCCGAACCCGCCAGGGTGCTCACTACCCCGGCGGGCGTAATCCTGCGGATGGTGTGGTTGTAGCAGTCGGCCACGTACACAGTGCCCGCCGCATCCACGGCCACACCAGTGGGGTGGTTGAAACGCACCACCGTGCCGGTGCCATCGACGCTGCCCTTGTAACGGACCGTACCCGCCAGGGTCGTCACCTCCCCCCGCCGCCGTGATTTTGCGGATGCTGTTGTTGTAGCTATCG
Source organism: Hymenobacter aranciens (assembly GCF_030580865.1). Lineage (GTDB taxonomy): Bacteria > Bacteroidota > Bacteroidia > Cytophagales > Hymenobacteraceae > Hymenobacter > Hymenobacter aranciens. The sequence goes on from NZ_JAUQSY010000002.1 coordinate 333,054, forward strand.
GCCACGTACAGGGTACCCGTCGCGTCCACCGCCACGGCGGTCGGATTGTGAAAGCTGGCGGCGGCCCCGACACCGTCGGTACGGCCGATTCGGCCCGGTGCGCCCGCTTGGTTGTCCGACGCCCCGGCCAGGGAGCTCACCACGCCTGCCCGGGTGATTTTGCGGATGGCCTGGTTTTGCGAGTCGCACACGTACACCGTGCCCGCCGCGTCCACGGCCACCCCGGCGGGGCCGTTGAAGCGGGCGGCCGGGCCCGGGCCGTCAAAATAGGAGGCGTCGCCGGCCTTACCCGCCAGCGTGCTTACCTGCCCCCGGTTGGCGGGCACCCTGCCCGGCTGGGCACGAGCGCGAGGGGCCGCTAACAGCGCCAGCAGCACCAGCCAAAGATGGCAGGTCAGACGGAGGCAGACAGTCATCAGTGCCAGGAAGTTTGACCGGAGCGCACGACTCCGGCCAGCCGGGCAAAGGTACGACGCCGCGCCAGGCTACCGCCGCGCCGGCCCCTCCCCGGCTGCCCCCTTGGGCATTCTGCGGCCCAGCTACTACATTTAGGCGCGCTTTGCCAGTGAGGCGCCTACCCCCATCTTATGGAAGACCTGCCTCCCCCCTCCGCCGACTCCCTGCTGCCGGGCACGCCCGAGGCGCGGGCCGCCTACATCAAAGAAGCCCAGACCAAGCGCGACCTCAACGCCCTGGCGCGCCTGTTTGAGGCCGAGCTGCTGGCGCAGCCGGCCTTTGCCGAGGCCATGACGCCGTACTTCGCCCAAAGCCCGCCGCTCGTGGCCCGCATGTACGCCAACGCCAAGGCCGCCGCTTACATCAAAGGCCCCATGCTGCTGAAGCATACCGGCGCGCGCTTCGTGGAGCTGCGCGAGGCGGCGGCCCACGACCTGTGGGAGATTCAGCAGAAGAAGCTGTTTGACCTGCAGTGCCGCTGGCGGGCCGAGCAACTCACGCTGCCCGGCGTGCGCCACACCGAGGAGTTCCGGCAGTGGGAGAAGTACATTGAGCACTGCCCGTGGCTGCCGCCCATCACGGCCGACGAGGTGGCCCTGTACGAGGATTACCTGCGCTCCGACGCCTACGAGCCCAGCCGCAACTGGGCGTGGCAGGACTACGACACCTTCCGGCGGGCCGCCGAAGGCGACGAGGAAGGCCCGGACGACGACGACCACAACGAGGACGAGGCCGACGACGGCTACGAAGCGGCCGAGACCCGGGCCCGCCGCACCCTGCCGGCGTGGTACCGCTACCACGACGCGGCCACCGGCGCGGGCTCGCTGCTGGCTCTGCCCGACGTGCGCGGCGAGAAGGAAGCGTACTACATCGGCCTCACCGAAGCCGACAAAGCCGAGAAGCTGGCCGCCCAGCGCGCCCGCGGCGATATGGCCGCCAGCCTGCCGTGGCACCCGTTTATCATGGGCAAGGAGCGCCGGTATTTCCAGCAGTTTGAAGACCCCGCTGAGCTGCCGCGCCTGCTGCGCTGGTACGATGCCGAGCGCGCCGACTGGCGCCGCCGCAACGGCTACCTCTACGAGGCCACCCACTGGATAGAGCGCGCCCTGGAAAGCCAGACAGCGCCGTGGCCCATCGCCGCCCACGCCGACTGGCGGCAGGCGGTGATAGCCGCCGGCATGCGGGCCTGGGGGCACCAGCTGGCCGAGGTGCTGGCCGAGGTGTGGCAGGAGCAGGAACAAAGCCGGGCGCTGGGCCTGCCCGTCACGGGCCCCAGGGTGTACGGCGACCGCCAGCCGTTCGAGGAGCTGGACTGGGCCGAGGAAGAAACCTACCAGCCCAAGTTTATCCTGCGCGGCCGCGAGCTGGCCGGCGAGCCGCGCGACTTCAACTTCTGACCGGGCCGCCGGCACCTGGCGACCGGCGGCTTCTTCCGTGGGCAAGGCCCCGCGCTGGCGCCGCCCTGAGCTACTTGCGCGCCGGCCCGCCGGCCTCCAGGGCCCGCAGCCGGGCCTCGAAGGCCTTGGTGGCCGCCGCCGCCTGGGCCTCGGCCGTGGCCACGCGGGCCTTGAGGGCGTCGTTCTCGGCCTTCAGCTCCTTCATGGCCTGAATGAAGAGGGGCGTGAGGGCGGCGTAGTTCACCATGTAGTGGCCGTCCTGCTGGCTCACGGCTTCGGGCAGCACCTGCTCCACCTCCTGGGCCAGCACCCCGGCGGCGCGCTGGGCTTTCTGGCCCTTCTCCGCCTCGTTGGGCAGCAGGTTGAAGGCGTAAGTGTAGCCGCTCAGGGCGGTGAGCTTGCGCAGGCCGTCGGCAATGGGCGTGATGTCGTGCTTGGCCTTGGCATCCGACACCTGGAAGTACTGGCCGCTACCGTCGATACGGGCCTTCAGGGCGCCATTGTCGTACGCGGTGCCGCCGCCGTTGAAGCCGTCCTCGTCGAGGAACTTGACCAAGTCGTTGTCGCCGGGACTGTAGATGGCGGCGTATTCGCCGTTGGCCCAGAAGCCGCCCTCCTCATTCTCGTTGTTGCTGAGGTGCACCCCGCTGCTCCCCCCGTCGAACTGGTCGGCGACGCTCTGCGGGGTGGTGGCCCGGCGCAGGCGGTTGGCGGGGTTCTGGGTGCGCAGCTCGCCGCCGATGCTCACCGTGCCGCCGGCCAGCTCAAACTCGCCGGTAGTGGCCCCGTTGGTCGACAGGTACACGTTGCCGCTGGTGGTGTAGAGGCCCACGTGGTTGTTGGCGCTGAGGGTGGGGAAGCCGCGCTGCAGGCCGTGGCCGGTGTTGCCCAGCACCAGGCCGCCGCCGGTGTTGGCCGCGGTGCCCACCACAATGCGGGCCGAGCCATCGGCCGAGCGCACGTCCAGCTTCTGGGTGGGCGTGTTGGTGCCCACGCCCACGTTGCCCGCCACCAGGCCGTTGCCGGTGATGCGGAAGGAAGCGGCCTGGTTGGTGGCGCTCTGGTTTTCGATGAAGTCGAGGCCGCTGGGCAGCGGGTACGAGGCAAAGGAGCCGTCGTTGTTCACGGCCACGGTGCGCGGCGGCGCGGGCGGGCCAAAGGCCTGCAGGGTGTTGCCCCCGTTGTTGATGACGTAGGCCGTGGGGCCGCTGGCCGCCACCAGGTAAGGCTGGCTGCCGGTGGTTACGATGCCGAGCGACACCGGCGCGGCCGGGTCGGTCACGTCGAAGGTTTGCAGGGTGTTGCTGCTGCGGTTCACCACGTAGGCGCGGGTGCCGCTCACGGCCACGCCGTGGGGCTGGCCGCCGGTGGGCCGGGTGGCCAGCAGCACCGGCGCCGCCGGGTTGCTCACGTCGAAGGTCTGGAAGGTGTTGGCGTTGTAGTTCACCACGTACACCGTGGTGCCGCTCACGGCCACGTTGAGGCTGGCGGTGCCGGTGGCCACGCTGCCCTGCAGCACCGGCGCGGCCGGGTTAGCGGCATTGAATACCTGGAGCAGGTTGGCATAGCCGGTCACGTACACCGTGGTGCCGCTCACGGCCACGCTGTAGGGGGTGTTGGCCGTGGCCACGGTACCCACCAGCACCGGGGCGGCAGGCGTGGCCACGTCAAACACCTGCAGGCTGTTGCTGGCGTTGTTCACCACGTACACCCTGGTGCCGCTCACGGCCAGGCTGATGGGGGCATTGGCGGTGGCCGCGCTGCCGAGCAGGGCCGGGGCGGCCGGGTTGCTCACGTCAAACACCTGCAGGGTGCGGCTGGTCTGGTTCACCACGTAGGCCGTGGTGCCGCTCACCACCACGTTGAAGGGCAGCACATCGGTGGCCACGCTGCCGAGCAGGGTCATGGCCGTGGGGTTGCTCACGTCGAACAGCTGCAGGGTATTGGCGCCCCCCACCACGTAGGCCGTGGTGCCGCTCACGGTGAGGCCCAGCGGGCCGGTGGCCGTGGCAATGGTGCCGCTGGCCACGTTGGCGCCGCCGGGGGTGGCGGTGTACACGGGCGGGCTCACGCTCAGGGTGCCGTCGGGCAGCACCACGGGCAGGCGGGTATCGTTGCCGGCCAGGGTGCGGATGCGCGCGTTGCCGTTCACGTCGAGGGCGGTGCTGGGGGTGGTGGTGCCGATGCCGACGCGGGGGCTGTTGAGGGCGTTTTCAATCGTCAGCACGTGGATGTTGCCCGTGCCGGGGGCCGTGCTGCCGGTGGGCGAAGAGCTGCTGTTGAGGTAGAAGTCGAGGGAGTTGCCGCCGCCCGAGGCGGGGCTGACGCTGTGCCGCGAGCGCACGAAGTGGCGCAGGCCCACCCCGCGCCAGCTAAAGGCCAGCGCCACGGGGTCGTTCGTGCCGTTGCTCTCGGCCCCGCCCTGGATTTCGAGCTTGGCCGCCGGGGCGGCGCTGCCGCCCAGGCCCACCCGGCTGGCCGGATTGGTGGGGAAGAGGCTGGTGCCGCTCTGCGTCCATTGCGCGTCCTGGAAGGCCACGCTGCCGTTGGCCTGCTGGGTGAGCACCTGCCCGGCCACGCCCGCCACCGCCGGCAGGGCGTAGCTGCCGGGGCTGGCCTGCCCGAAGCGCACGTTGGGCGTGGTATTGCTGGGGCTGTTGGTCACGCCGCTGGTGGTAGTCAGCAGCGCGCAACCGGCGTCGTTGGCTTTAGCCAGGGTCCGGACGCCCTGGTAGCTGGCGGGAGTGTAGAGGCCGAGGTCGTCGGAGATGGCCGCCGTATTGTCGAAGCAGGTTTCGATGACCAGGTTGCTCGTGCCGTCCCACACGAAGGGCGTGCTGAAGGGGTGCGTGTTCCAGCCCGGCACGGTCGTCACGGGGCCCGTAAACACCGTGCTGGTGGCCAGCATGGCCCCGGTGGCGGTGGTGGCCGTGGTGTGGCCCACCTTGATGGTGAAGTTCGGGAAGGGCAGCGTGGAGTTTTTCACGGCCACGAAGAAAGCCAGCGAGTTGATGGGGCCGGCCACCAGCCCGGCAGCCGTCAGGTCGGCGGCGCGGTACAGGAACTGGTGGCGGGCATCGGTGGCGGAGCCCTGGTAGAGCGCGGCGGTGCTGCCGCCGGTGCCCACCGTCACCAGGCCGGTGCCCACCGGGCCGGGGCCCACCTGCAGGCCGGTGGCGGGGTCGTAGCTCAGGCCCGCCGAATCGGTGAGGCGCAGCCACTTCGGGGTGGTGGCATCGCCGGCGTTGTAGTAAAAGCCCGCCGGGGCGCCGGTCTGAAACACCAGCAGGCCCGTGGCGGGCGTAGCCAGCGCGGCGGCCGAGGCCACGCGGGGCAGCAGCGCGCCCTTGGTGGAGCTCACAATGTCGAGGGCCGCCGAGGCATCGGGCGCGGTGGTGCCGATGCCGACGCCGGTTTGGGCCAGCGCGCCGAAGGGCAGGGCCAGCAGGAAAGCCAGCCCCAGGGGGCGGCCAATGCGGAAAGGTGTTATCATAGCAAGCGGGTTTCCGCGGCGGGTTGCATGGGGCGCCGCGGCGCTGCAAAGCACGGCGCCCCGGCCACGCGGCGCAATGACGCAAATGCGTCATTTTTCCTTCTGCCGGGTGGCCGTTGCGTTTCTTTGCAGCAGCACCACCATCCGTCCTTTCCCATGCCTCCTCCCCCACCCGCCACCGTGGCCCAGTGCCGCCAGCAGCTGCTCGACCGTCTCAAGAGCGGGGCCTACGCCCTTTTCTCGGCCGATAAGGAGGGCTCGCGCACGCTGTGCTACTTCCGGGGCACCTTTCTGCGGGCGGCCGTGGGCGACGAGGGCACCAGCCTGCTGCGCCTGCCCACCGACGAGCACCTGCTGGGCCACGTGTGGCAGCTGGCCGGCCCGCTGCTGGAGCTGGTGGAAGGTCGCCCCCAGTGGCGCTACGACCTCACGCCCGCCGAAGAGCTGGCGCAGTGGCAGCAGCAGCTGGCGCGCCTGCAGCCCTTCAGCCCGGGGCAGCAGCAGTTTGTGGCCCGGGTGCTGGCGGAGTTTGCCAGCCTGGCCGGCAGCCCCGGCTAGCATGGTCACTACGTGCGCAACCATGCCTACCACGTGCCCACCCGTGCCCACCACGTGCGCAACCATGCCCACCACGTGCCCACCCGTGCGCACCATGTGCGCAACCGTGCCCACCACGTGCCGACGGCTTTCCACCACGTGGTGAGCACGGGTACACAAAAAATGGCCACGCCGCTTGCACGACGTGGCCACCATTTAAACGAGCCCAACTGCCCCCTACTGCACCCGCACCCAGGCGCTGCCGCCCCAGATGTACATCACGCCGTGCGTGCCGGCCTGGCCGGCGGCGGCCAGCACCACGGCGGCGGTGTTGTCGGTGTTGGTGCCCTCAATGGTGAGCGTGCTCTCGGTGGCGGTGTTGAGGATGGTGAACTGCTGCCCGAGCACCTGGCCACCGGTAGCGGCATCGGGCAGGCGCAGGCCGGCCACGTAGTTGCCGGTGCCGGGCGTGGTGCGGTAGATGCTGAAGGCCACGTCGGCGGCGCCGAGCAGCACCGTGGCGGCGGGCGGCGGGCCGGTGGGCAGGGTACGCACGGCCAGGCGCAGGTTGCCGTTCACGTCGAGCTTGGTGGCGGGGGCGCTGGTGCCGATGCCCACGTTGGCGTTGTTGCCCAGCACCACGGAGTTGCTGGCCGTCACCACGGCATCGGCCCCGATGGCGGTGGTGTTGCTGAGGTTGGTGCTGCCGCTGGCCGGGCCGCTGTTGGTGCCCAGGGCGGTGTTGCGGTTGCCGGTGGTGTTATACTGCCCACTCAGGGTGCCATAGAACGCGTTGCTGCTGCCGCTGGTGGTGCCCAGGCCGCTCTGCACGCCCGTAAACACGTTCTGGTTGCCGCCGTCGTTGTAGTAGCCGCTCTGCGCCCCGCTAAAGGTGTTGTTGCTGCCGGTGGTGTTGCTCAGGCCGCTCTGCAGGCCGGTGAAGGTGTTGGTGCTGCCGCTGGTATTGTAGAACCCTGCCTGGTAGCCCGCAAACACGTTCTGGCGGCCGGTGGTGTTGTTGGGGCCCGCCTGGTAGCCCACGAACTGGTTGAGGGTGCCCTGCTGGGGGGTGGTGCCGGTGTTGGGCGTGTTGTTGATGCCCGCCTGATACCCCAGGAAGATGCCGTTGCCGGTGATGTTCTGGCCCAGGTTCAGCCCGCCCTTGTCCGTGATGCCCACCCCGATGCCGCTGATGCTGGCGCCGGTGCCGGTGAGGGCGTTGGCGCCCAGGTTCAGGGCCTGGGTGGCGGTGTGGTTGCCGAGGTTGTCGCCGGCGCCGCTGCCGCTGGGCAGCGTCACGCTGTTGCCCCCGCTGATGCTCAGGGTCGAGCCCGTGATGGTCAGGGTCTGGGCGTCGGTATTGGTTGGGATGGCCTGGGTGGCCAGATTGCCGCTGGCGTCGGCCGTCACCATGCGGGCGCCGGTGCCGCCCAGGCTTTCGAGGCGCACGTTGGGGGTGCCGGCGGTGCCGGCCACGTGCAGGCGCACGGCCGGGGCGGTGGTGCCCAGGCCCACGTTGCCGCTGCCATCTACGATGAGGTCGGTGGTGAGGGTGGTGCCGCTGCTCACGTCGGTGAGGCTCGTGCGGTTGCTGCGGCCAATCTCAAAGTCCTGCCCGGCCACGCGCCAGATGCCGGCCTCGCGGTTGGCGTACTTCATCAGGCCCACGCGCCGGCTGCCGCCCGCGTCCACGATGAGGCCGCTGTTCTCGGCGTTGGTATACACGCTGCCGGCCACTTCCAGCTTCTCCCCGGGCGCGCTGCTGCCGATGCCCACGCTGCCGCTGACGGTGGCGCTGCCCGCCACGTCGAGCTTCTGCGCCGGCGTGGTGGTGCCGATGCCCACGTTGCCGGTGCTGCCGTTGGTGCCGCCGGTGTGCAGCACAATATTGCCGTTGCTCTTGCCGTCCAGGGTCAGGGTGCTGGTGGCGTTGCTGCCGGTCTTGCGGATGCCGTCGTACGTCAGGCTCACGCCCTGCGTCTCGTTCAGGGGCTGGAAAGTGGCGATGGGGTTGGTGCTGTTGTCGGCGGCCTGCACAGCCAGGCGGCTGGCGGGGCTGCTCGTGCCGATGCCCAGGCTGCCGCTCACGGTGGCGCTGCCGGCCACGTCGAGCTTCTGCGCGGGGCTGGCGGTGCCGATGCCCACGTTGCCGCTGGTGGTGGCGCGCAGCACGTTCACGCCAGTGGTGCCGTCGAAGGACTCCAGGAAGAAGCCGTCGGCGCTGCCGCGCTGGTCCACGCCCAGGCGCCAGCGGTTCTTGCTGGTGCTGTAGCGGGTTTCGCCGCTGGCATTGCTGCCATTAAAGCCCAGGAAGCTGAAGCCGCTGTCGCCGCCGGTCAGGGTCTGGAGCACGATGTTGCCGCTGATGGCCGTGCCGTCGGCCACGCCGTTGGTGATGCGCAGGCCCACCTCGGCATTGGTGGCGGGCTGCACCGTGAGCTTGGCGCTGGGGCTGGTGCCCGTGCCGATGCCCACGTTGCCGGTGCCGGCTAGGTTGAGGTTGAAGCCGGCGGCGTTGAGGGTGGTATTCTTGGTGAGCGTGCCGCCCAGGGCAATGTCGGAGCCGGTTTTGGTGAGGCCGTTGCTGGCCGTCACGGTGCCGCCCCCGGCGGCGGTGGTCTGGGTGGTGCCGTCGGGGAAGGTGAGGCCGTTGCCGGTGCCGGTCACTTTAATATTGCCCAGCACTTCCAGCTTCTGGCTGGGAGTGCTGGTGGTGCCGATGCCCACGTTGCCGGTGCTGCCCACGGCCAGGCCGGTGCTGCCGCCATTGCCCACCAGCAGGTTGGGACCCAGGTTGAGGTTTTGGGTGGCGGTGTGGTTGCCCAGGTTGTCGCCGGGGCCAGCGGGGAGGTTCACGATGTTGCTGCCGTCCAGGACCGGGGCGGCGAGGCCCCGGCTGGGGGTGAGGGTGATGCTGCCGGCCCCGGCCTGATAGGAGGCTGTCATCACCACGTCGTCGCTGCCAGTGGGCGTCACCCAGCTCGAACCGCCGCCCCCACCCGCCAAGCCACTGCCCCCGCCGCCGCCGTAGTAGCCGCCGCCGCCGCCGCCGCTGCTGGTTCCTATGGCGTTGCCCCCCTGCCCCAGCGTGCCGCCCGTGCTGCCACCCGCCGTTTGCGTAGCGCCCTGGCCTGGCGTGGAATTGACAAAAGCGCCGCCGCTGGCCCCGTTGGGGGCGCCGCCCCCGCCGCCGTTGGTGTAGTAGCCGCTGCCCCCACCCCCGGCGGCCACCAGCAGGCGCTCGGCCAGGCTGGTGCTGGGCGCCGTGGCCGAGCGGCGCACATCGCTGGCGCCCCCCCCGCCCCCGGACACGAAGCCCGTGCCGCTATCGGTACCGGTGCCGCCGCCGTTGTAGCCGCCCGCCGTAGTAGCTCCGGTCCCACCCACGTACACGGTCAACACCTCGCCCGGCGTCACCGCCAGCGTGGCCTGCACCCGCGCCCCCCGGCCCACGTTGTTGGTGGTGTTGCTGCTCCCCCCGGCGGCCCCGGCCGCGTCCACGGTCAGGGCCGTCACGTTGTTGGGCACGGTGTAGGTATACTGCCCCGGGACGTTGAAGTTCGCGGCCGCCCCCAGGTTGGCCGGCTGGCTGCCGCCTATTAATTCCTCCCAACGACTGCCGTTCCAGGTGTTGAGCTTGCTGGTGGTCGTATTATAGATGGTGAGGCCCGCCGCCGTACTGGCCGGGTTGATGGCGTTGCGCTGGGCCAGGGTCATGCGCGGGGGCAGCAGGCCCTTGCTGGTGCTGCTCACGTCGAGCGCGGCCGAGGCATTGGGGGTGGTGGTGCCGATGCCCACGCCCGGCCCCTGGGCCAGGGCGCCGAAGGGCAGCGTGAGCAGGAAGGCCGCGCCGAGGCGGCGGGCAAGGAGGAGAGATGCTGTCATAGCAGAGTAGTTGCCGCCGCGGGTTGCATGGGGCGCGGCGACGCCACAAAGCACGGTGCCCCGGCCACGCGGCGCAATGACACAAATGCGTCATTTTTTCCGGCCCCGCCCCACGCGCCGACGCCCCCAACGGGAGCAGCCGGGTGCGGCCCCCACCTACTGCACGATGCGCGTGACGGCCGCCGACCACTGCAGCGGGGCCGTGTCGTTCCAGGGGGCGCACTGCACGCAGTAGGCCACCTCGGCATCGAGCCCGCCGATGACGACGCTGGCCAGGCGGCTGATTTCGGTGCGGTAGCAGAAGCCCTTGGCGAGCTGCTCGGCGGGCATGTCGCGGGGGCGCACGCGCCAGAGGTAGCCGTACATGCCGGGCTGCTGGTCGCAGCTGGCTTCCAGGGTCAGGGGGGCCTGGCCATCCACGAGGCGCACGTTGGTGGCGGGCTGGCTCAGGGGGCGGGGGCTGGTTTCGCCTTTGGTGAGCTCCCAGCCGGCGCTTTCCCAGAGGTCGGGGCGGGCGGGGGTGGTGGCGCCGGCGTAGTCGGCGTTGCTGGTCAGCAGGGCCTCAAAGTCGGCCCGGGCGCGGTCGCGCACCTTGGCCGCGCCCAGCACCCGCGTGCTCACCTGCCCGATGGCGGTGGTCAGGGTTTGCAGGCTTTCCTTGAACGCCTCCTCCGTGACGGGGGGCTTGGAATAGGCCGGGTTGTTGTAGAATTTGCCCAGCAGCCGGGTGCCCAGGTCAGTCACGAACTTGTCAGGCTTGTTCGTCCAGTTGTAGGCAATGTATTGAATCCGTTCCATACGGTGAGAAAAGGGGGTAAAGGTGAGAAGATGAGGCAAGCAACCCACTTGCCCGCGAGCAAATGTAGGCAATGCGCAGCTATTTGACAATACCCGACTGCTACGGGCCTTGAAGAGGGAAATACGGCCGTTCGGCGCAGGAGCACAGTGGCTCTGTAACTGCCCACCCGTGCCCACATGGTTCGCACCCGTGCCCACGTGGTTCGCACCCGTGCCCACGTGGTTCGCAACCGTGCTCACGTGGTTCGCAACCGTGCTGACGTGCTGCCCACCCGTGCTCACGTGCTGCCCACCCATGCCCACGTGCTGCCCATCCGTGCCCACGTGCTGCCCATCCGTGCCCACGTGCTGCCCACCCATGCCCACGTGCTGCCCACCCATGCCCACGTGCTGCCCACCCATGCCCACGTGCTGCCCACCCGTGCCCACCACGTGCCCGTCCCGGCCCTTAACGACAACAGCCGTGCCCCCGACGGGAGCACGGCTGCTGGCCTGGGGGCGACGAAGGCGGCCGGGCCGGGGCGTCTAGTTGGCGTTGCCGGCGCGGAACACCGTCCAGCTCACGCCATCTGAGATGATGGTGACGGACTTGCTGCTGCCGCCCGCGTAGAGCGTGTAGGTAGCGGCGCCGGTGCTCCCTTCGTCGGCCGCATCGAAGAACACGTTGCCGCCGCCCTCCACTCCCAGGTAGGCCGGGCGCGAGGGGTAAGTGGCGCCGTTGGCACTGCTGGTCACGTTGCGCACGTAGTACACGCGGCCGGGGCAGCTGGCGGGGGCCGGCAGCAGGTAGTAGTCGCTGCCGGCGGTGGGGGCCAGGGTGAGGTAGCTGGCGGCGTAGCTGCTGAAGCGCGTGCCCGCGCCGCTGCCCGCCAGGTTGCGGGCCACGCCCACGGCCACCGTGCCGGCCACCTGCAGGGTGCTGCTGGGGGCGGTGGTGCCCACGCCCACGTTCCCACTGTTGCTAATGCTGAGGCGCTTGCCGAAGCCGGTGTAGAAGTCGAGGCCGTACTGGTTGGGGTTGCCGGCGCTGCGGGCCGAGCCCAGGCCCTCGCCCGTGCCGCTGCCGCCAAACACCAGGTCGGGGGCGGTGCCGGTGTTGGTGCCGGCCACGCCCACGCTCACCGTGCCGTCGTTGCCGATGGTAAGGCGCTTTACGCTGCTGGTGTAGAAGTCGAGGCCGAGCTGGTTGGGGCTGCCCGCAGCCCGCGCCGAGCCGATGCCCTCGCCATAGCCCGCGCCGCCAAAGGAGAGGTCGGGGCCGGTGCCGGCGTTGGTGCCGGCCAGGCCCAGGCTCACGTTGCCGGCACCCGTCCAGCGCAGGGCCGGGCTGATGGTGGTGCCGTCGGTGGTGGCGCCCAGCGCGCCGCCGCTGTAGCCATACAGCAGGGGGCCGTCGTAGGTGGCGCTGTAGGTCAGGGCGTGGTTGTTGTCGTTGGCGGTGCGCAGGCGCAGCATATTGTTGTTCAGCGTCAGGGGCTGGGTGGCGGTGTGGTTGCCCAGGTTGTCGCCCAGGGTGCTGGCGGCGGCGCTGCCCAGGGTGCCGTCGGCAGCGGTGGTCACCACGCCGGCCGTGGTCAGCCCCCGCAGACGGGCGCCGCCGTCCACGTCGAGCATAGCCGTGGGGGCGGTGGTGCCGATGCCCACGCTACCGTCGTTGGTGATGGCGACACGGTTGAGGCCACCGGCGAAGAAGTCGAGGCCATTTTGGTTGCCGCCGCTGGTGCGCTTGCTGGCAATAAACTCGCTGCTGCCGCCCGAGGCCCCGAAGAACAGGCCGGTGGCGCTGTTGCCAGTGCCGTCGTTGGTGCCGTTGGCATCCACGCGCAAGGTGCCGCGCACCACGGCGGCCCCGTTCACATCGAGCCGCTGGGCGGGCGTCGTGGTGCCGATGCCCACGCGTTGGCTGGTGCCCAGCACAATGGTGTTGCTTTGGGTGGGTCGGGCGGCGGTGCCCAATGCCACGGTGTTGGTCAGGCCATCCACGTTGGGGCCGGCGTTTTGGCCCACGGCCACGTTGCTACCACCCGTGACGTTGGCCTGCCCCGCGCTGATGCCCACAAACACGTTGTTGTTGCCGCTGGTGTTCTGGTCGCCGGCACTGCTGCCCACAAACACGTTGCCGCCCCCGCCCACGTTACTCACCCCGCTCCGTTGGCCCACAAACGCGTTGTTGCTCCCGGTGGTCGTGCCCTGGCCGCTGCGATAGCCACTAAACACGTTGTCATTGCCCGAGGTCAGGAACTGGCCGCTGCTGTTGCCCATGAAGGTATTGCCGCTGCCGCCGCCGCTGGCCGCGCCGCTGTTCACGCCCAGGTACACGTTGCTGCTGCTGTTGGTGCTGCCCGCCCCCGCCCGGTAGCCCAGGTAGATGCTGTTGCCGGCCGTGTTCTGGCCCAGGTTGAGGCCGCCGTCGGCCCGCACGCCCACACCCACGGCCGTGCCCACGCTGGCGCCGGTGCCGGTGAGGGCCTGGCCTTGCAGGTTCAGGGCCTGGGTGGCGGTGTGGTTGCCGAGGTTGTCGCCGGCGCGGGCCTTGTCGGGGATAAACACCCAGACCGCCCCGGTGTGGTAGTAGAAGCCGGCGCGGGGGCTGGTCTGGTACACCAGGAGGCCGGCGGGCGGCGCGGCAATGGCCACGCGGGTGGCCGAGTCCATGCGCGGGATGAGCAAGCCCTTGCCCGTGGCCGTGATGTCGAGGGCGGCGGCAGCATCGGGCGTGGCGGTGCCCACGCCCACGCTCTGGGCCCGGGCCATAGCAGGCAGCAGGCCAGCCAGCAGCGCTGGCAGCAGTAAACGGTGTTTCATAGGCTAAAGGTCGGGCTTTTTTTGCGTTTGGCAAGCCCCCGGCCGCCGGGCCGGGCGGCCGGGCGGCCCGCGCCTGTACCCCGCAGGCACCCGGCTGCGCTAGGCTAGCATCAACATGCGATACCGCCGCATAGCCCCCGCGCCGACCTTTGTACCCGTATTCACTTCCCTACTCCCCCTGTTCACATGAAACACCTCTTCTTATGCCTGCTGGCCGCCCTGCTGCTGGGCGCCGGCCCCGCCTGGGCCCTCACCCCCCTGAGTAACGTGGTAGTGACCAACGGTCAAACCACCACCTTCACCGGCGCCGCCGTGGCGGCCGATAACAACTACTATTCGTACATCGAAATCCAGAGCGGCGGCACGGGCGTGTTCAACGACGCCGAGTACGTGAGCCAGCTGCTGGTACGCACTGGCGGCACCCTCGTGTTTGGCAGCTTGGGCCAGGTGCGCACGCCCGGCGTCACGGCCTCCGAGCCGCCGACGCCCAGCATCACGCTGGAGCCGGGTGCTGCTGTGCAGCTGGCCACGCCGGCCGGCCTGCCCTTTGCGCAAGGGGACTATTTTACCAATAGCTCTGGTGGAAACATACCCAGCACTGCCTATACCCTCACCCTCAGCCCGGACGCGCGCTACACCTTCAATGGCACCACGGCCCAGACCACGGCCGCGCCCGCGCCCCGGCCCTCGGGCGGCACGGCGGCTGCTTCGGCCAATGGCGTGGCTCTGCCCGCCACGGTGGGCCGCCTCACCCTCAGCAACAGTGCCGGCCTCACGCTGGTCAACAGCACCGGCGTCAGCCAGGAGCTGCACCTCACCAATGGGCAGCTTACCCTGGGCTCGGGTGCCACGCTCACGCTGCTGAGCAGCGCCGCCGGCACGGCCCTGGCCGAAAACCAGGGCGGCGGCACCCTCCTCGGCCCCCTCACCGTGCAGCGGTACATCGATGGCAGCCGCAACGCCGGCGTGGGCTACCGCCACCTCAGCGCCCCCCTGGGCGGCACCACCGTGGCCAGCTTCGCCAACGGCAGCTTCACGCCCCGCGTGAACCCGGCCTACAACACCAACCCGGCCGCCGTGCCGGCCGCCAGCTTCCCCACTGTCTTCTCCTACCGCGAGGCCCGGGTGGGCGGCGCCGTGGGCCCGGTGGGCTTCGACCAGGGTTGGGAGTCGCCCAACGCCCTCAGCGACTTCCTGTCGCTGGGCCTGGGCTACACCGTGCACACGCCGGCCGGCGGCACCATGAGCTTCACGGGCTCGCTGGCCACGGCCACCATCAACCGCACCGGCCTGGGCCACACCGCCGCCGGGGGCTACCACCTGCTGGGCAACCCCTACCCCGCCCCCCTCGACTGGGACCTGACGGCCGCCGCCACTACCGGCATGAACCGCACGCTGTACGTCTTCAAGAGCACCGGCCCCTACACCGGCTTCTACACCACCTACCTGCCCAGTGCCCCCACCGGCGCCAACACCGGCAGCCGCACCGTGCCCGTGGGCCAGGGCTTCTTCGTGTATAACCCCACCCTGGGCACCACCGGGCAGGTGAGCTTCCTGCCCAGCCAGGCCTACACCAGCGTCGATGCTGCCGCCGCCCCCGCCGTGCAGCGCTCCACCGCCGACCTGCGCCCCTACCTGCGCCTCACCCTGCACGATGCCGCCGCCACCCAGCAGCACGAAACCCTGGTGTACTTCGACCCCGCCGCCACCGCCGGCCTCGACAACGACTTCGACAGCCCCTTCCTGCCCGGCCCCGGCCAGCCCCTGAGCCTCAGCACCGAGCTGGCCGGCCAGCAATACAGCACCAACGGCCTGCCCGCCCTCGGCACTACCGATGTGACCGTGCCCCTGCGCCTGAGCGCCACCGCCGCCGGCCTCTACCAGCTGCAGGTGGCCGCCCTGGCCCACCTGCCCGCCGGCACCCGCGCCTACCTGCTCGATGCCACCGCCGGCACCCGCCAGGAGCTTACGGCCACCAGCACCATCGGCGTGGCCCTGCCCGCCGGCCAGCCGGTAGCCGGCCGCTACAGCCTGCTGTTCAGCAGCGCCGCCGCGCCCCTGGCCAGCGCTCCCGCCGCCCTGGCCGCCCTGGCCAGCCTCTACCCCAACCCCGCCAGCGGCACCGCTACCCTGCGCCTGCCCGCCGCCCTGCGCGCCGGCCAGCCCACCACCGTGCGCGTGCTCGACGCCCTGGGCCGCGTGGTAGCCACCGCCACCCAGCCCGCCGCTGCCGCCGAGTTCACCCTGCCCCTCACGGGCCTGGCCCCCGGCACCTACACCGTGCAGGCCCAGGCCGCCGGCGGCACCGTGGCGCGCCGCCTCACGGTGCAGTAGCCGCCCCGGCCGCCGCTGCCCCCTTGCATCAGCCGCCCCCTGCCCCGGGGGCGGCTTTTTGCGGCCCCTGCCCCCCAGCAAAACAGCCGTGCCCCCCCCCGGGAGCACGGCTGTTTGCGTGTAGAACGGCGGTGGGCCGCCGGCCCCGCTCTTACTATTCTACCTTATTAATAGTATAGTTCACCCGCACCCCGCGCAGGGTGAGGCCGTTGGTATTCACGGCCCCGAAGCTCACGCGCACCGAGTAGGTGTTGTTGTCGTTGTCGACGGTGGTGGCAATGGTGGCCGAATTTACGGAGGTATAGCCTGGGGTGCCGCTGCTAGCCGCCGTGGTTAGCGTCGTACGATTGGCACTGCTGGTGGCCGTGTATGTAATCAGGTCCGCCGTCAGGTTGGGGGTCACAAAGTCGTAGCCCAGCAGCGTGATGCTGGTGATGACGGCGCCCTGCGGCAGGTGCACCGGCGCCCGGAACGCCGGGGTGGTGCCGTTGGTGGGGTAGAATTCATCGGTGCTGCCGTCGATGGCAGTACCAACGGTGCCGTTCTCGGCCTTGAAGTCGAAGCCGCCCAGCATGAGCGACTTGGGGCGGGCCGCGGCGTAGGTGTAGCTGTTGGCGGCCGGAATGCGCACGTCGCCCACCACCTCCAGCTTGGCCGCCGGCGCCGTGGTGCCGATGCCCACGTTGCCGCTCACCGTGGCCGGGCCCGTGATGGTGGTGGCCCCGGTGATGCCCACGGTGCCCGTCACGGTCGTCGGGCCGGTCAGGGTCAGGGCCCCGGTGCTGTTGCCGATGCTGGTGGCGGCCGTGCCGCTGGTGTTCACCGCCGTGGTGCCCGTCACGGTGGTGCTGCCGCTGATGCCGGTGCTGCCCCCGCTGCGCCCGATGCTCACCGCCCCGCTGCCCGTGCCGGTGCCGATGCTGGTGGTGGCCGCCCCGGTGCCGGTGTTGATATTCGTGTTGCCGGCCACCGTCACCGGGCCATACAGGAAGGTGTCGCCGCCCACGCGCCCGATGCTCACGGTGCCGCTGGTGGCGCCGGTGCCAATGTTGGTGCCCGCCGTGCCGGTGGTGTTGATGTTGGTAGCGCCCGCCACCGTGGCCCCGCCGGTGGCCGTGAGCAGCCCGCCCACCGTGCCGGTGCCCGCCACGTTGAAGTTGCTGTTGGCCTGCGGGGTGGTCTGGTTCTGGATGAAGTCGGTGCCGCTGGGGGCGGCCGTGGTGCTCAGGATGCCGCTGGCGTCGGCCGTCACCAGGCGCGTGCCGGTGCCCACCAGCGAGCCGAGGCTCACGGCCCCGGTGTTGCTAATGGCCAGGCGGTTGGTGTTGGCCGTGTAGAAGTCCAGCCCATACTGGTTGCCGCCGCTGGTGCGCTTGCTGGCAATGCCCTCAAACGAGGCCGAGGAGCCGTTGCCGAAATACAGGGCCGCGTTGGTGCTCAGGCCGCCGTTGTTGGTGTCGTTGGCATCCACGCGCACGGTGCTGCGGCTCCAGATGGAGCCATTCACGTCGAGCCGGGCGCCGGGCGTGGGGGTGCCGATGCCCACGTTGCCGCCCACCAGGGCGTCGCCGCTGATGCGGAAGCCGCCGGCCTGGTTGGTGCTGGTCTGGTTCTGGATGAAGCTGGTGCCGGTGGCAGCAATGGCCTGGGTGCTGCCGTCGGGGAAGGTGAGCACGCTGCCCGCGCCCGTGAACTTGATGCCGCCGGCCACCTCCAGCTTCTCGGTGGGGGCGCTGGTGCCGATGCCCACGTTGGCGTTGTTGCCCAGCACCACCGAGTTGCTGGCGGTTACCACGGCATTGGCCCCCACGGCGGTGGTGTTGGTGAGGGCATCGCTGCCGGTGGCCGGGCCGCTACCGGCACCCAGGGCCGTGTTGCTGCTGCCCGTGTCGTTGTAGCGCCCCGCCTGGAGGCCCACGAAGGTGTTGTTGTTGCCCGTGGTGGTGCCCCGGCCGCTTTGCGTGCCCGTAAAGGTGTTGCCGCTGCCGCTGGTGTTGACGAAGCCGCTCTGGTTGCCGGTGAAGGCGTTGTTGGAGCCGCTGGTATTCACCACCCCACTCTGGTAGCCCAGGAACACGTTGAAGCTGCCCGTCTCGTTTTCGCGGCCGCTCTCGTAGCCGGTAAAGGTGTTGGCCCCGCCCGTGGTGTTGTCGCGCCCGCTGCGCACGCCCGTCAGGGTGTTGCGGGTGCCGGTCAGCCCGCCGCCGGGCGTGGTGGCCGCCCCGGCCAGGTAGCCCAGGAATATGTTGTCGGAGGTGTTCTGCCCGATGTTCAGCCCGCCGTCGGCCCGCACGCCCAGGCCCACGCCCGCAATGCTGCTGCCGCTGCCGGTGAGGGCATTGCCTTGCAGGTTCAGGGCCTGGGTAGCGGTGTGGTTGCCGAGGTTGTCGCCGGTTACGCCGGCGGGCAGGCTGGTGCTGCTGCTCAGGTTGCCGTTGGCGTCGGTTACCACCAGGCCCGCCGTGGCCAGGCCCCGCAGGCGGGTGCTGCCGGCCACGTCGAGGGTGGCGGTGGGGCTGCTGGTGCCGATGCCCACGCTGCTGCCGCCCTCGCCCATCACCGTGGTGCCGCGCAGGTAGTTCTTGCCGTCGGAGTAGTTAAACCAGGTGTCGTTGCCGCCGCCGCCGGGCAGGCGCACGGTGCCGCTGGCCACGTCGAGGGTGCCCTGCGGGTTGGTGGTGCCAATGCCCACGCGGCCGGTAGCCTTCACGGCCAGCAGCGAGGTGCCGGGGGTGTTCTGGGCCCCCTTGCTCACGTCGAGGGCGAAGGCCCCAGCGTCGCTGCCGTCAATCTTCACCACCACGCCGTGGCTGGCAGCGCCCGTGCCGCCGTTGTAGAACTGCGCCACGTAGCCCGCCTGGTTGGCGGCCCAGTTCAGCGAGCTGCCCCCGCCGCCGTGGATATACGAGCCAAAGGTGTTGACGCTGGTGTTGGCCAGCTGCCCACCGGGGCTGGTGGTGCCCACGCCCAGCTGGCCGCCCACGTAGCCGTTGCCCGTCACGTTGGCGCTGCCGTTCACGTCCAGCTTCTGGCTGGGGCTGCTGGTGCCAATGCCCACGTTGCCGCTATTGGCCACCGAGAGGCGGGGCGTGAAGTTGGTGTAGATGTCTACGCCGAAGCCATTGGGGCCGCCCGCGCGGTTGGCCCCGATGCCCTCGCCGCTGCCGGCGCTGCCAAACACCACCCCCTTAAGCGGGCTGCTACCGGTGAAGGTGCCGGTGTTGGCGTTGGCGGCGTCCACAAACACGGTGCTGGTGGCCGCCAGCCGGTCGGCCGTGCCGGTGCCGCTCACGCGGAAGCCGCCAGTCTGGTCAGCGGCCGTCTGGTTCTGGATGAAGTCGGTGCCGCTGGGGGCCGCCGCGCTGCCCAGGTTGCCCTGGGCATCGGTGGTCACCACGCCGGGCGTGGTCAGGCCGCGCAGGCGGGTGCTGCCGTTCACGTCGAGGGTGGCAGTGGGGGCGCCGGTGTTCACGCCCACGCTGCCCGCCCCGGCGTAGAGCGCCGTGGCCGGCCCCGCGCTGAAGGCCACGGTGAACTCCAGGTCGAGGTGCGGTTGCGCACTGGTGCCGACGTACACGGTGCCCCCGTTGTACACGTTGCCGTTATGAGTTGACACCCCGTTGCCGGTGGCCAGCACGAGCGTGTACACCCCCGCGCCCACCGCCAGCGGCGTCGGCAAGGTCACGGTGGCCGGGCTGCCGGCCGTGAAGGATATCGGCAGGGCGGCCGTCAGGGCAGTGCCCGCGTTGCCGGCCCCCGTGTAGAGGGTGAGCGTCGTGGCATACGTGTTGCTGGCGCGCAGCGTCACACTGGTGATGGTGGTGGCCGTGTTGAGCGTAAACGACTGCCCCAGATTGGCCATGCCGGTGCCCAGGACGTTCACCGCCGTCGCGGTGCCCACCGTGCCCGCCCCGCTGCCGGCGTAGGTCACGCGCAGGTCGCCCACGGTTTCCTGCCGGGCCGTGGGCGTGCCGGTACCGATGCCCACGCTGCCACCGTTGGTGAGCACAAACTGGTCGGTGCGGTTGCTGTTGCCCGACAGGTACAGGTTGCCGGCCGTGGTGTAGAAGCCCACGTTGTTGTCGGCGTCGAGCGTGGGGAAGCCGCGCTGAATGCCGTGGCCGGTATTGCCGAAGGCAATGCCGCCGCCCGTGTTGGCGGTGGTGCCCACTGTGATACGGGCCGAGCCGTCGGTCGTGCGCACGTCGAGCGTGGTGGCCGGGCTGCTGGTGCCCACGCCCAGCCGGCCCGTGCCGGTCAGGCCCAGGTCGAAACCCGCGGTGGCAATGGTGGTGGCCTGGGTCAGGGTGCCGCCCAGCCCGATGGCCGCGCCGGTTTTGGTCAGGCCGTTGGTGGCCGTGAGGGCCGCGCCCGCCGCCGTGGCAATCTGCTGCCAGTTGGGGGCGGCCGGCGTGCCGGCATTGTAATAGAAGCCGGGCGTGCCCCCTGTCTGGAACACGAGCAGGCCGGTGGCCGGCGTGGCAATGGAGGTAGCATCGGCCACGCGGGGCAGCAACAGGCCCTTATCAGAGCTCACAATGTCGAGGGCCGCCGACACGTCGGGGACGGTGGTGCCGATGCCCACGCCGGGCGTCGTCTGGGCCAGGGCCTGGTAGGCGCCCGGCAGCAGCAGGGCCAGCAGCAGCGGCAGCCGGCGGGAAGTAGCAGTAGTTGTCATACTGGGAAGGAAAGGAAGGGGGCGGCCGGAAGGTCGGCCATTCGGGATGCAAAGGTCGGTGCCCCAGCCACCCCGCGCCATGACACAAATGCGTCATTTTTCCAGAGGCAGCCCGGTGCCCGGCACAATGAGGAGCCGCCACTGGCCCGGGCGTTTCGTTCGGCGGCCGCGCTGGCATCGTTACCGGCATCGTTTGCATAACTTTAGTCGGGGCTCCGGCGGGCTACATGCTCGTTTCCTGCTGCTACTGCGCTAGGTTTGTGCGAATTATTGCCATCCTGTCATTACCCACCCAAAATGTCTCAGCCTATGAAGCGGTTGCTTGCCTTACTTCTAACCCTGTCGCCGCTGGCCCTGCGCGCCCAGGCCCTCACCATCGTCGAACAAACCGGCTGGCAGGAGTCCGCCTACGTGCGCTGGCAGCCCATTGCCGCGGCCCAGAGCTACAACGTGTACTACAGCGGCGGCGGCCTCGTCAACCAGCGCATCGACGACCAGCTCATCCGCAACTACGGCACCTTCTACCGGGCCGATGTGCCGGGCCTGGCCCCGGGCACCTACACGCTCAGCGTGGCGCCCGTGGTGGGCGGCGTCGAAGGTACCCCCACGGTCACCAACTCCCTCACCGTGCTGCCGCAGGACCGCACCGGGTTTGCCTTCCAGGGCGGCCGGATACCGGGCGCCTACAACCTCAACGGCACCGTGAAAAGCGGGGCCGTGATACTCTACATCACGCAGAACACCAAGAACACGGTATCGCTCAACGTGACCGGGGCCACCGTCAACCCCTGCGTGGGCTTGCAAACCATCCTCGACGGCTTTAAGAAGGGCCGGGATGCGCGGCCGCTGCTCATTCGCCTGGTGGGCCAGATTACCGACCCGAGCTACCTGCTGGGCGGCGACCTGGTTATCGAAAACGACAACCTGGCTACCAGCGCCATCACCCTCGAAGGCGTGGGCAACGACGCCGTGGCCGATGGCTGGGGCATCCGGGTGAAGAATGCTTCCAACGTGGAAATCCGCAACATCGGCACGATGAACTGCGACAGCGACGAAGGCGACAACATTGGCCTGCAGCAGGACAACGACCACGTCTGGGTGCACAACGTCGATTTCTTCTACGGCAGGGCCGGCAGTGCCGCCGACCAGGCGAAGGGCGACGGCGCGCTGGACTGCAAACGCTCGGCCTACGTGACGTTCTCCTACAACCACTTCTGGGATTCGGGCAAGTGCAACCTACTGGGCCTGAGCGAAACCGCCAACACCCCGGGCCTCTATATCACCTACCACCACAACTGGTACGACCACTCCGATTCGCGCCACCCGCGGGTGCGGTTCTACTCGGCCCACGTGTACAACAACTACTACGACGGCAACTCCAAGTACGGCTCCGGCTCGACGGAGGGCTCCTCGGTGTTCATGGAAGGCAACTACTTCCGCAACTGCAAGTACCCGATGCTGACCTCCATGCAGGGCACGGACGTGTTTAACCCGGCCACGCAGACCAACAACTACAACACGATGCCCATCTTCTCCAACGAGGACGGCGGCACCATCAAAGCCTTCGATAACTACATGGTGGGCCAGACGCGCTTCGTGCCCTACGGCGCGGCCGGCTACCCCAACCCGACCCGCGACTTCGATGCCTACGTGGTGAGCACCCGCACCGAGGTGGTGCCCAACACCGTGCGCTCGGCCTACGGCAGCAACGTCTACAATAACTTCGACACCAACGCGGCCGTGATGTACCCCTACACGCCCGACAGCCCGACGGCTGGCCGCGACAATGCAATGCTGTACGCGGGCCGCGTGAAGGGCGGCGACTTCCAGTGGACCTTCAACAACGCCGTCGATGATGCCTCGTCGGCGGTGAATGTGCCCTTGCAGCAGGCGCTGGTAGGCTACGCCACCGGCCTGGTGGCGGTGCAGGGCGGCGGCGCCACCAACCCCGGCAACCCCGGGGGCGGCGGCACCGGCACACCGGCCGGCGGCATGGTGCACAACTTCACCGCCTCGGGCACCACCAGCACGTTCTACACCATCAGCGGCAACCTCTCCACGTCGCAGGGCACGGTCAGCTACGGCGGCCTGAGTCTG
Source organism: Hymenobacter aranciens (assembly GCF_030580865.1). Lineage (GTDB taxonomy): Bacteria > Bacteroidota > Bacteroidia > Cytophagales > Hymenobacteraceae > Hymenobacter > Hymenobacter aranciens. Next base: position 355,534 of record NZ_JAUQSY010000002.1, read on the forward strand.
ACGCAGTGCCTGAAGCTGGAGTCGGCCACCAACATTGCCTTCACGGCCACCGGTGCCGCCACGCTCACGCTGGTATTCAACGACACGTTCAACGGCACGGTGAAGGTGGACAACGTCAACCAGACCGTCAGTGCGGGCCGCCTCACGATGTCCATCGCAGCCGGCGCCCACCAGATTACCAAAGGCTCCACCGCCAACCTCTATTACATGAGCACGGCCTACGTGCTGGCCACGCGCAGCCAGGCCGCGCGGCCGGCCCTCACCGTGTACCCCAATCCGGCGGCCGATGCCGTGACGGTGGGCTGGCCCAGCACGCGGGCGTTTTCGCTCTACACCGTGGCGGGCAGCCTCGTGAAAACGGGCCTCACCAACCAGCCCGTAGACCTGAAAAGCCTCCAGCCCGGTCTGTACCTCATCACGGTGCGGGATGAGAACGGCTACCTGCGCACGAGCCGCCTGCTCAAGCAATAAGAACGAAAACTCCCCTCCTTGGAAAGGAGGGGATGTGAGCTGCGCTGAGCAGCGAACGGGGGTGGTTGATTCGTTGAACGAAACCAGAACGACTGAATGCCAAAGGGCCGAGGCAGAATTTCTGTCTCGGCCTTTTTACTTTTTCTATCGGCGCGGACGGGCGAACCACCCCCGTTCGGCGCTCTTCGCGCCTCACATCCCCTCCTTTCCAAGGAGGGGAGTTTCCGTTCTATTACTCTCCACAGCCTCTAGTTCCGCCGCCGCATCGTCAGCGCCAGCAGCTCGCCTTTCGAGTTCACCTCCAGCTTGCGGTAGATGGCCCGGATGTGGTTGCGCACCGTATCGACGCTGATAAAAAGCTTCGTCGCAATGAGCTTGGCACTCAGGCCCTGCTCCACCCAGTGCACCACCTCCTGCTCGCGGACCGTGAGGGCCTCGGCGCCGTTGCCGGCCGCCTGGGTCGGGCGGAAGCACTCGATGATGTGCCGCGCCACGGCCGGGCTCATCGGCGAGCCGCCGGCCGCCACCTGCAGCAGCCCTTCCTTGAGCTGGGGCAGCGGCGTACTCTTGACGAGGTAGCCCACGGCCCCGGCCGCGATGGCTTCCACCACCCGGGCCGCGTCGGTGTACACGCTCAGCATGAGCACCTGGGCCTCGGGCAGGCGCTGCCGGATGATGCGCACGCCCTCGATGCCGGTGCGGCCGGGCAGCTCGATGTCACTCAGCACGAGGGTGGGCGGCTCAGGCAGCCCGGGCAGGGCCGCCAGAAAGTCCTCGACCGACTCGGCAATCAGCACGCAGCGGAACTCGGGTTGGGCACAGAGGTACTCGCTCATGGCTGCCCGCAGGTCGGGGTGGTCCTCGATGAGGGCGAAGGGAATGGGTAGAGTTGACATCGGGACAAAGGTAGCGGCGCCGGGCGGGCGGGGGAATAGCGCATTTGCGTCATTTTGGGGCGGCGGGCCGGCGGCGCGAACCGGCGGCCAGTGCCGTTCTTTGCAGCGGCCGGTTGCCGTTCGCCGGCCGTTTTGTTCTTGTTTCGACGCTGCTGCCTTTTGCTTGGCGGGCTGGTGCTGGGCTTGCCCGCCTGCCGCCCTGCCCCGCCCGCGCCCTGCGACGGGGCGGCGGCGCTGCACGCGGCCTACCCTTTCCCCATCGGCGTGGCGGTGAACCCGGCCTGGCTGTACACCCCCGGCGATTACCAGCGCCTGACCACCCGGCACTTCAACAGCATCACGCCGGAAAACATCTTCAAGCCCAGCTACCTGCACCCGGCCCCCAATCAGTACGCCTGGGCCGAGGCCGACGCGCTGGCTACCTTCTGCCAGGCCCACGGGCAGCGGCTGCACGGCCACGCCCTGGTGTGGCACCAGCAGCTGCCGGGCTGGATGGAGCACTTCGCGGGCAGCCCCGCCGACTGGGATGCCCTGCTGCGTGAGCACATCCAAACCATCTGCCGCCATTTTCGGGGGCGGGTGGGCAGCTGGGACGTGGTGAACGAGGCCTTCGACGCCGACGGCGGGCTGCGGGCCACCATCTGGAGCCAGCACCTGGGGGCGGCCTACCTCGAAAAAGCCTACCGCTACGCCCACGAGGCCGACCCGGACGCCAAGTTGTTCTACAACGACTACGACCTGGAATCGAACCCGGCCAAGCGGCGGGCGGTGCTGGGCTGGCTGCGCACCATGCGCCAGCGCGGCGTGCCCGTGCATGGCCTGGGCTTGCAGCTGCACATCTCAGTAGCCCACCCCGACAACACCCAGCTGGCCGCGGCCCTGCGCGAGGCCCAGGGCACCGGCCTGCTGCTGCATTTGTCCGAAATCGACGTGGCCGTGCACCCGCTGGGCCAGACCGGCCCGCCCGACGCCGCCCTGCTCCAGCGCCAAGCCGACAAGCTGGCCTTCGTGGTGCGCTGCTACCGCGAGCTGCCGGCGGCCCAGCAGCACGGCCTCACCTTCTGGGGGCTGGGCGACGGCGACTCCTGGCTGCGCAGCTACGCCCACCGCGACGAGTACCCCCTGCTGTTCGACGATTCTTACCAACCCAAGCCCGCCTTTTGCGCCCTCGCCCGATAACTTCTGCCGCCGGCCTGCTGCTGGCGGCCCTGCTGGCCCTGCCCCGCCCGGCGGCGGCGCAGGTGGCCGTCACGTACTTCCCGTTTCAGTCGGTGTTGGGCGTGGCCTCGAACCCCGAGCGCCGCCTGTGGGCGGGGCTGAACGTGGAAACCAACACGTTTATCTCGAACGTGAACGTGGAGCTGCACGGCCTGGTGAACCTGCACCGCGCCGAAACCGTGAATGCCTACCTCGGCCTGGGCGTGAACACCAACCCGGCCGCCGCCGTCAACGAGCTGCCGCTGCTCAACGGCTACCTGCTCACGCTGGGCACCCGCCTCAAGCCCCTGGCCGCCAACCGCCGGGTGCAGGTGGTGTTCGAGCTGGCGCCCTACGTCAATACCTCCTTCGACGGCGGCACCCTGCGCACGCTGCTGGGCCTGAGCTACAGCTTTCGGCGGCGCGACTAGCTCCCTCAGCAAAAAGCCCCCGACCAACGCGGCCGGGGGCTTCCCTTGAGTTGCAGAAAAGAAAAACCGGGCGGCCGGCCGTGCTCCCGGCTCTCCAGATGAGAGGGGCCGGCCCGCCCGGCAGCTGTTTATTCGACCGTGAGGCGGCGGCTCACGGTGCCGGCGGCGGTGTGCGCCCGCACGGTGTAGAGGCCGGCGGCCAGGCCGTCGAGCGACAGCTCCAGGGTGGCGGCGGTGGCGGGCTGGGTGGCGCGGCGCACCACCTGGCCCAGGGGGTTGAGGATATCAACTGCGGTAGCTGACGTGCCGCGCAGGGCCTGGGGCAGCAGCAGCGTGGCCGTGCCGTGGGCGGGGTTGGGGTAGAGGCTCACCAGGGCGGCGAGGGCTGTGGGGGCGGTGGCCAGCACGCGGCTTTGGGTGGTGAAGAGCAGGGCGTAGCGGCCGGCCAGGTCGGCGTTGGCGGCCAGCGTGAGGGCCACGGCGGGGGTAGTGGCCAGGTCGGTGTAGGTGCCGGTGAGGGCATCCTGCAGGTAGGCGTGGTAGGCGGCGGGCAGGTTGGCCAGGTCGTCTACGTTGAGGGTGTAGGCGCCGGCGGCGGTGGCGCTCAGGTGCAGGGGCAGCAGCACATCGGCGCCCGTGAGCAGGGGCTGGCCGTTGATGGCGTAGGCCTGGCCGGCTACTTCGGTGCGCAGGGCCAGGGGCTGACCGGGGCCGGGCAGGTAGGCGGCATCGTAGGCACCGTCATACGCCGGGGTGGCGGCGGCGTCGAAGTACACCAGGGTTTCGTGGGTGAGGTCCTGGGCGGCGTTGTGCAGGCTGAGCTGCAGGTGGGGGCGCGGGTTGGTGGCGGGGCGCGCCGCGTCGGGCTCGTAGGCGAGGCGGCGCGAGGCCAGCGGGAACGTGAAGCTGCCGGCCGTGGTGCCGGCCGAGGCCCGCACGAAGAAGCCCTGGGCAATGGGCAGGCGGTCGTAGCCGCCGTTGAGGCCGATGCCGGTGCCGCCGGGGGTGCTGGGGCGCAGGTAGCTGCCGTAGATGCCGGCGTAGGGGCCGGTGGTGTAGAACACGTACACCGTGCCGTCCATGCCAGTGCTGCTCACCAGGTCCAGGTCCACGTCGGTGCCGAAGGGGTTGCCCAGCAGGTGCCAGCCGGCATCGGCGGCGGGGCCGCGGCCAAGGGCATTCACGGTGAAGTCGGTGTTGACGGGCGCGCCGCCAAACTCAAGTACGTTGCCGGCCTCCAGGTGCACGGCATAGCCGCGGCCCATCGTGAGGGCCTCGGTGGTGCTGGCCGGCGACACCCAGCCCTGGTCGAAGCTGCCGGCCGCCCCGGGCACGCCGGTGGCGCCCACGCGGCTCTGCTGGTAGCCGAATACCGTGGGGAAAGGCGTCACGGAGTTGCCGGTGGTGTTGTACGCCGGGTTCACGGTGGGCTGGAAGCCGCCCTGCCGGGCCGTGAAGCTGGCCACGGTGGACGCGCCCAGCGAGGGGCTGAGGTGGCGGTAGCCGGGGCCGGAGATGTAGCCGCTCAGCACGTAGCGCTGCTGCACGATGGGCAGCACGGCGTTGCCGGCGTAGGTGCCCGTGGTGGCCTGCAGGGGGCCGGCCTCGTAGATGGCCGTGCCCATATTGTCGGAGAGCAGCGTGAGGCGGGCGTTGAGCGTGTCGATTTGCTTCACCAGGCGACCGTTGAGGAGGTGCAGCTCCTGGCTCACGCTGCTGCCGTTGTAGAACAGCGCCCCCTGGGGGTTGTTGAGGGTGAAGGTGGCCATGCGGCGCGGGGTGTGGGGCTGGCGGGAGCCGTTGGCGCTGATGGTGTCGTCGACGCTGAAGAACTGCGGGTTGGCCGTACCGGTGCCGTTGAGCAGGTAATGCACCTCCGGGCTGATGTCGTAGCTAAAATAGCCGTCCTGCGCGGGGGTAATGGATGGGCTATCGAAGTTGAAGGGAACGCTGCCTTTCAGCTCCAGGCGGGCGCCGGGCTCCAGCGTGACCGAGGCGGCGGGGCTGGTGATGGTGGGCGGCGCCAGGATTCTGCCGTTCGCGCCCACCTCCAGGGTGCCGCCGCTGTGCACGAGCACCGTCTGGATGTACTGCGTGGTGTTGACAATGGCCCGGCCGCCGTCTTCCACCGTCAGCGAGCGGTAGTAGTCGGCGTAGTCGGTGGAAGGGCCACCCGCTATGGGCGAGGGCACCGACCGCACGCTGCCCTGGGTCAGGGTCACGGTCTGGCCGTTGGCCACGGTCACGGGCGCAATCACGGTGCCCTGCAGCGGGCGCATGGCCCAGGCCGGGCGCACGCCCAGCAGCAGCAGCAGGCAGCTACCTAAAAGAAAAGAGAGGTGTTTCATAAGGGGTTTTGAAAAGGAATAAGTGAGAAACAACTACCCGGCCCGCCCACCCGGGCGGCACCGCGGCACAAAGGTCCGGCCCCGCCCCAGGCGGCGCCATAGCAGGAATCTGTCATATTGGGCGGGGCCGAACTGCGGCACAAAGGTCCGCGCCGGGCCCACGCGGCGGTATCGCATGTTGATGCTAGCATGAGGGACTAGCATGCCGCCCGCGCCGGGACCTAACCGCAAGGCCCGGCGGCCACTAGCGCCGCCGAAGCGCGGCCGTGGGGCTTGCAGGGGTCAATTTATTTTGCTTACTTGGCGCCCTGAAATCACATGGACCCAACTACTCTCCCACACGAGTACCTATGACGTCATATGCCTCCAAAACGGAGTCATTCTGTCAGTATATGACGCCGTAGGCGCCCAAACCGGAGTCATTCTGTCAGCATATGACGCCATAGGTACGCAGCCGGGGCCCCGACCGGGCCCCTATGACGTCCGCGGCCTCCGCCCTGCCCTGCCCTGCTTTGCTTCACCTTCACCTTTTTCATTTCACTTGTTGCATGGAACCCCAAAATCCCACCCCCGACCCCAGCAACCACCTCGGCTGGATTGCTCCCACCGAAGCTGGCCGCGCCGCCCAGCTGCTACTGGCGCACCCGCACCTCGTAGCCGAGAAGCTGGAGCTGCGCTGGTTTCCCAACGCCCAGCTGCTCACCCACGCCACCACGCACCAGTCGGCCATCGATAGCAAAAGCACCCTGGCCACCGGGCGCCCCATCCACACCCGCGCCATTGAGAAGGCCGTGGCGGGCATGCGCCAGCCTTTGTCCGAGCTGCGCGGCGTCATCAAAAAGAAATTCAAGGACGACTACGAGGCATATTACCCCACGTTCGGGCTGGTGAAATCGGGCCCCAACTGGATACTGCCCGTCGACCACGACGTGCTGGTGAAGAATCTACAGACCAAGCTCCTGCCCGCCCTCACCAAGTACGGCTTCGCCGACGACCCCGACACCGGCACCGCCATCTGGCAGCCCCTGCTCAATGCCCTCGACACGGCCAACACCGATGCCAGCAAAACCGACGCCAGCCGCGCCGAGGCCGTGGGCACCAGCGCCCCGCAGGACGAGCAGACTACCAAGGCCCTGCGGGCGCTGGTGCACCTCGTGCAGGCCCAGTTCCCCGATACCTGGGAGGCCGTGCTCCGGGAGTGGGAGTGGCAGAAGACGAGTTTTTAATTCAGGTTTGAAATGAAAACACCCCCGGCTGGCGGCCGGGGGTGTTTCTTTGTGGAGTGGTTTTACTTTTTAGCTGGCAGGAATGATTGATGAAATTGTAATTCAGGATTTCAAAAGCTATGACCAGGCAAACCTTGTTCTAGCACCTTTGACTCTACTCATTGGAGCGAATGCTTCTGGGAAAACGAATGCCATTGAGGCATTGCGCTTTCTTTCTCGAATGGCACGAGGACAACGCTTAAATGACATTCTTGAGGATTTTCGGCAGGACGACTTATTGATTAGGGGAAAAGTTTCAGATATTCCTTACGATGGTCAAAACACATCGACACAATTTCCTCTGATTGGTTTCTCAGTGTTTTTGTCATTGCCCTCTAAGTGGCGCTACTTATCTATCTCACTGGAGATGCAAGCCGCGCCTGTAGATAGCCGAGTAATTTTCGAGTCAGTCAACGAAGAATGGGACGCAAAAAGCCCTGTTTTGTATGAGACTGGAATTAATGTTGAGGCCTATATTCACCAAGTTCAGGTTTCCTACAACAGCTTTACTAATAGGAAGCATTCCTCACTTGCCGTCTCCAACCGCCAAGCTATATTCACCCAGCTTGACGTCCCTTCTCGCTTCGAAACTAAAAAAGCCCAAGAAATCATCCCCGCCGTCGTCACCGAATTCCAGGAAGCCCTGCGCAACATCATCTTCCTCGACCTGAACCCGCGGGCGATGGTGGACTACAGCTTCATCGTGGACAAGGTGCTGCGGCCCGACGGGCGCAACCTCTCCAGCGTGCTCTACGACATCTGCGAAACGCAGCAGCGCAAGGCCGAGGTGCTGCGCTTCATCGGCGAGTTGCCCGAGCAGCGCATCAGCGACGTCAAGTTTCTGGTAGGCCCCCGGCAGGAAGTGATGGTGCAGCTCACCGAAACCTTCGGCGGGCAAACCACCGACCGCGAGGCCCCGCTCCTCTCCGATGGCACCCTGCGGGTGCTGGCCATTGCGGCGGCCCTGCTCTCGGCCCCCACCGGCGGGCTGGTGGTGGTGGAGGAAATCGACAACGGTGTGCACCCCAGCCGGGCCCGCGAGCTGCTGGCCAACATCCTGGCCGCCTCCAAAAAGAATAGCCTGCGGGTGCTACTCACCAGCCACAACCCCGCCCTGCTCGACACCCTGCCCAAAGAATCGGTGCCCGACGTGGTGTGCTGCTACCGCGACCCCGAGCAGGGCGACAGCCGCCTCGTGCGCCTGGCCGACCTCACCGACTACCCCGACCTGGTAGCCCGCGGCCCCCTCGGCCAGCTCATGACCCAGGGCCTGCTCGACCGCTACCTCAAAAACCAGCGCACGCCCGAGCAAAAGGCCGAACAAGCCCAGGAATGGCTCCGGCAGTTGCAGCTCGACGATGAAGAGGAAGATGCCATTGAACCCGTTAAGCAGGGAGAATAGTCATGCACGAGGTTCTGCTTATCGACACCAGCGTGTTCTGTCGCATTCTGCGGGTAGAGCATAAATGCACGGCGGCCGAACACGCCGCCACACTAGCCGAGCTGGAAGCACTGATAGTGCGACCCGGCATCATCACCAACCTGCTGCTGCCAGCGGCCACCATCTACGAAACCGGCAACCACATTGCTCAGAACGGCAACGGCACCGAGCGCCGGAAAGCGGCTCTACGCTTCGTCAAACGTGTGCAACAGGCCTTCGACGGCCAAGCGCCTTGGACGCCGACCGAGCTACCCGGCCTCAGCCAGATGCGCGGCTGGCTGGCCGAGTTTCCTGACCGCGCCACAATGGGCGTAGGTTTGGGCGACCTCTCTATTATCAAAACCTTCGAAGACCTGTGCGGCAAGACGCCTAACGCCCGGGTCCGCATCTGGTCGCTTGACCACCACCTAAGCAGCTACGACCGTCAGCCCACCGGCTCCCTAGCGGGCTAAGCACCTGCCAGCGCTTTGACGTTGTCTTCGACGTAAAAAGCCCCGCTGCCAGCCTGGCAGCGGGGCTTTTTCATGCTTAATAACCGGCTACTCCACCACCAGCCGCCCGGTGGCCGCGCCGGCCCGCAGCAGGTAGAGGCCGGGGGCCAGGCCCGTCAGGTCGAGGGGTACTTCGGTGGCCTGGGCGGGCACCGTGAGGGCGCGCACCGGGCGGCCCAGGGCATCGAGCACGGCCAGCGGGCGGGCCGTGGCGGCTGGCGTGGGCAGGCGCAGCACCGCCCGGCCGTGGGCCGGGCTGGGCAGCACCGCCAGCGCCGGGGCCGGGGCGGCCGCGCGGGCGGGCAGGGTCGTCACATTGGCCAGCTTGGCCAATACCACGTCGCCGCCGGTGGCGTAGGAGGTGGCGCCGCCCGGGCTCCACTGCAAGGTGCTGCCCCCCACGGTGAGGCTGCCGCGCAGGCTGCCCGTCAGGTAGTAGTTGGCCTGGCCATCGAGGGTCCCGCCCATCAGGCCGAAGCTCAGGGCGCGGGCCGGGCGCGGCATCAGCGTGGGCGCGTGCCACCGCCCGGCCAGGTCGAGCTGCGCCACAAACACCTGCAGCTCGCCGGCCGGACAGGCCACCGTATAGCTCCCCAGGCTGGCCTGCACGGCCGCCGGGCGGCCACCCACCACGCCCAGCACCACCACGTTGCCAGTTGCATCAAGCCGCGGCTCCAGCAGCGCTGCCGTGCTCGGTGTGGTAGGCTGCAGCAGGTGCACGGCCTGCCACTGCCCCGTGCCCGACAGCCGCGCCAGGAAGCCCGCAAGGCTGTTGCCGCCCAGGCCGGCCGGTGGGGCCAGCGTGGTGCTGCCCAGCCCGGTGCCGGCCTTGCCCCGGCCGCTCACCCACAGCTCGCCGCCGGCGGTGTAGGCGCCGCCGATGACCGCGCTGGTGGCGTGGCCGGGGTCGTCCAGGGCCCAGTCCCATTGGTTGGTGGGGCCCAGCTGGGCCACCAGCCAGGACTCGTTGGCGCCAGCCGGGGCCGTCAGCCGCAGCGGACCAAATGCCAGCTCGCCGGCGCTGTGGCTACCCAGCACCGCCACCTGCCCGGCCGGCCCCACGGCCACCTCCAGGGAGGGGAAAAAGTCGGTGGTGCTGGTGGCGGCGGCCGCCGCCAGCCACTGCCCGGCTGCGCTCAGGCGGGCCACGTAGAGGTTTTGCTCGTTCCACGCCCCGGCCGGGGGCAGCACGGTACTGCCAAAGCTCAGCGCGTCGTTATAGGTGCCGGCCAGCACTACGCCCCCCGTGCTGGGGTCGAGGGCCAGGGCCGGGCGGGTGCTGCGGGCCGGCACGGTGCGCAGCCACTGGCACTGCCCCGTGCTGCTGAGCCGAGCCACAAACAGCCCCTCCCCCCCGCTGCCCAGCGGCTGGCTTTGCCCACCGATGACGACGCTGCCCCCGCGCGCATAGCCACTCACGTACACCTCGCCGGCCGGGGTCGCGGCCAGGCCGGTCACGTCGGCATCGTACCCGGCACCGCCCCCCAGCGGCGTGCTGCTGATGGGCGTGAGCCAGGCCCACTGCCCGGCGGGCGTGGCCTGCGCCACGTAGCCCCCGGCAGCGGGGCCCACGCTGCCGGCGCTGCCAAAGTCGCGCCGCAGGGGCGCCCCGCTGCCGGGCTCGTACTCGCCACCCACGTACACGTTGCCGGCCGCATCGGTAGCCAAGGCATTGGGCTGTATCCGCGAGTTGTCGGTAGGGGTCGGGTTGGTGGTTTGCAGGCCCCACTGCCAGGTGGGGGTTTGGGCCGGGCCCAGGGTGGCCAGCAGCACCAAACTCAGGGTGCCGCAAAGGCTGGAAATACGCAGCATAAATCAGGAAAGCCAGGTAAGCGTGCTGGCTGATACAAAGGTCGGGCAGAAACCACAAGGCGCACCATCCCCGCGGCTGGGGATGGTGCGCCTTGTGGTTTCGGCAGCGCCGGGAGTGGGTTATTCCTTCACCACTTTCAGCCGCTGCACGGGCTGCCCCGGCACCGCCAGGTGCAGCACATACAGGCCGGGCGCGAGGGCCGCCAGGTTCGGCAGCGCCAGCTGCGAGGTCCCGGCGGGGGCGGCTACTTCACGCTGCAGCTGCACGCGGCCGGTGGCATCGGTGAGGCGGAGCGTGGCCCCGCTCAAGGCCGTCGGCGCGTCCAGGGTCAGCCTCAGCTGGTCGCGGAAGGGGTTGGGGGCCACGGTGAGGCGGTGGAGTGGTGAAGTGGTGAGTTGAACCGCCCGCACCGGCGAGTAGCTGGCCGTGCCATCAAGGTCCACCTGCCGCAGGCGGTAGTAGCGGGTATGCGGGTCGGAGGGCATGGGGGTATGAGGGGCTAAAAAGGTGTAGGCCGTGGCGCGGGCGGTGCTGCCCTGGGCCTGCTCCTCTCCTATTTTCTCGAAGCGCTTGCCGTCCAGGCTGCGCTCAATCTCAAAGCGGGCGCTGTTCTTCTCACTAGCCGTGGCCCAGCGCAGGCGGGCGGCGCGGCCCTCAGCCTCGGCCGTGAAGCCGGTTAGCTCCACCGGCAGCGGGGCTTCGTTGTAGCCGATGGTGAAATCGGAGAAGCCGGTGAGGCCGGCGCGGCTGAGTACGGGGGCGGTGTTGGAGCCGGTGGTGGCTACCGGGGTGCCCAGCAGGGCCCAGGGCGAGGCGGCGTCGGGGCGCTTGAGTAGCAGGGTTTCGGCGTAGCTGCTCACGCCCTGCATCCCGGTGAAGGTGAACGTGGCCGTGTAGCTGCCGCCCGCCAGGCCATTGGCGGCGATGAAGCGCCAGAAGCCCCCGGGGGCCGCCTTGTGCACGGTGAGGCTGCCCTCGGTGAGGGGCAGGCCCTGGTCGCCGGCGGCTTCGGCCACAAATTCGGCCGTGAGGGTGCCGCCCGTGGTGGGCGCGGTGGTGTAGTCGATTCGGGCCGGGCGGTCCAGGCTGCCCAGCACCAGGGGAAACTCGCGGGGGCCGTTAGCGGTGCTCAGCCAGCACCGGAACGGGCCGGCCACGCGGCCGGTGTTGCCGGGCGTCGCGTCGAGCCAGCCCTCATACGCCGTGCTGATGCCCAGAGTGAGCAGGTTGGTCGCCGTGCTGGTTACGATGCCCTGCTTGAGCTGCAACATCCCGGCTACGTTAACCGGCAGCCCCAGCGTCACCCCGGCGGGGTTATCAAACACCAGATGGGCATTGGGGCTGCTGAGGGAGGCCGCCGGGAAGGCACTGGTCAGCGTTTGGGGCGTGGTGCCGCTGAGCACATAGCTGGTGCCCCCCGCAAAGGTGCGCGTGCCGGTGCTTTGAATGTTGCCCACGGCCGCCGTGCCGGTGGTGGCCCCGGCGGGGTCGCCCAGGCGCAGGGTGCTCACCACGGCCCCGCCGGTGGTGGTGAAGGTGCCGGTGCCGGTGAAGAGGCTGGTGCCCATATCGAGCGTGGCGCCGGCGGCCACCAGGGCATTCACCCGCCCGCTGATGGTGCCGGTGTTCAGGAAAGTTTGCCCGCCGGCCTGGGCGAAGCTCAGCTTCTGGCCGGTGCTGGTGGCGCTGGTGTTGCCGGTGCTCACGGTGCCGGCGTTGCTGAAGTTGCCGCTGAGCGTGACGGTGCCCACGGTGTAGGCCAAGGTGGGGCCCGTAGCCCCCGACAGCAGGTGGAACGTGGCCCCGCTGGCCACCACGAAGTCGCCGGCCACGGCCAGGGGGTTCGGGCGTAAGGTATTGGTATTGGTATTCGCCGCCTGGGCCGCCGCGAAGGTGCCCCCGTTGAGCTGGAAGCTGCCCCGCACGTTCACCACCGTGCTAGTGATGGTGCTGATGCTGCCAAAGCTGCCCACTACTTTGGTGCCGGCCTGCTGCACGTAGCCGCCGCTGCCGTCGGCCGCGCCCAGCGTGAGCGTGCTGGCGGTCGCACTGGGCACATTGAACAGGCGCAGCGTGCCCAGGCCGGTGCTCACCACGCGCAGCGTGCCGGTAATGGTGGCCACGGCCGTGGCCGCCCACACCGATGGCGTACCCACCGTGAGGGTGCCGACTGGCAGGGTGCTCAGGTTGATATCCACGTTAGAGTACGTGGCCGTGGTGCCCGTCGTACTGAAGCTCTGATTGGTGATGCCCCCGGCCAGCTCCAGCGTCGAGCCCGCCTGCCAGGTGGGCGCGGGCAGGGCAATGTTCGCGGCCGTGGCGTAGTACACCAGCCGGCCGCCGGGGCCGATGGTGGTCGTCGTCGTGTTGATACCCCGGCTGACCGGCGTGTTGGCCGCCGCCCCCAGGTTGAGTACCAGCGTACCATTCACGGCCAGGGTGCCGGCCAGGGTAAGCGTGCCCAGGTTGCTGCTGGTGCCCGACACGCCGTCGGCCCCGCTCAGCTGGCCGATGGACAGCACGCCGCCCGCCGCCACCGTCACGCCGGCGCCGGCGGGGATGGTCAGCAGCTGGCCGGCCACCGTGTTCAGGATGCCGCCGCTCTCGATGGTCACGGTTTTCAGGCTTTCGGCGGCGGCCACCGTCACGGTGTGGCCGCCGCGCACCGTGGCCGTGGGCCCAAACTGGTAGGCCGGGGCCACGGGGGCCGGGGCCCAGCTCAGGTTGTCGGAGGAGCTTTCCCAGGTGGCCGGGCTGCCCCAGGAGCCGCTGGCCGCGCTGCGGAAGTAGCCCGGCGCCACCACCGACTGCACGGTGTAGGTAGTCGTGGCTTGCTGGTCTTCCGACCGTACCACGATGCTGACGGTGCCGCCCACCGGCAGCGCCGCCGTGGGCGAGCCAGCGTACACCCGCGTACCATCCACCACGACAGAGGCGTAGTTGTTGCTGGCGATAGGCGTGAGGGTGAACGTGCTGGTGCCGGCCGGCACATACACGGTGTAGCTGGTGATGCCCGTCGTCAGCACCGGTCCCAGCACACCAGTCGAGGGCACCAGGTTAGTCAGCCGGGCCTCGGTGCCGATGGTGTGCAAGGCCATCACGTTCGAGTTGGCCCCCTGCCCCAGGCTGGCGTTGGTAGCCCGCACCCGAACGTAGTAGTCCGTGCCGCTCGGCAGGCCCGATACCACCTGGCTGGTAGTAGTGTAGCCGCTGATGGTGAAGGGCGAGCCCGCCACCGCCGACGCAAACGCGGGGCTCGCCGACACGTCGAGCACGTAGCCATCCACCAGGCTGGGGATGGCAGCGCCGTTAATGAGCGGGGCCGTCCACTGGACCGTGAAGCCCGTGGTGTTGAGAACGGCACCCCCGGCCCGGGGCACCACCATTGCGTAGCTGCTCACGTAGTTCGAGGTAGTGTTGCCGTTGCCCAGGTTGAAATTAGTAAGGATGCCGAGGGCCGCGCTGGCTGACTGGTCGGGCAGGGTGGTGAAGCCCACGTTGGCGCCGCCGGGCGTGCCCTGGTCGCAGTTGTAGTAAGCCACCAGGCTACCCGGCACGGCGGGGCTGGTGCTGGTCATATCGGCCTGCACCTGCTCCTCGGTCAGGGCCGTGTTGTACACGCGCACCTCGTCGAGACGGCCGTTGAGTTGCTCGCCCACGCTATTGTCGGCCAGAATGCGGCTGCCCAGCCGCCAGCCGAACCCGGTGGTATTGAAGGCCGGCTGCAGGTTGGTGCCGACAATGGTGCCATCCACGTACAGCCGCAGGGTGGTGCCGTCGTAGGTGGCCGCCACGTGGTGCCAGCGCCCGTCGTTGATGGCTTTCGAGGTTGGGAAGTCATTGAATTCGCCCACGTAGTACAGCCGGCCGCTGCTGACCATCAGGCCCGCGCGCTGGTTGGTGGTGGCCGTGCCGTAGTTGCAGATGACGGCGGTGGTGCTGGTGGTCTGCACCCAGGCTTCGAGGGTGCGGGCAGCGTTGCCCTGCGGCAGCTGCGAGCTGGCGCCGGCCACGTAGTCATCCGTGCCGTCGAAGGCCAGTGCATTGCCGGGCGGCGAGTAGGCCGAGGGGCCGGCGGTGGTGGTGGCCATCAGGTTGCTGTAAGCGCCCTGGCCCTGCGGGCTCAGCGAGGCTTTTTCGGCCCGCACGCGGTAGTAGTAGGTGGTGGCCGGGCTCAAGCCCGTGAGCGCCTGGCTGGTGGTGCTGCCGCTCAGGGCGAAGGGCGAGCCGGCCACCAGCGTGGGTGCCGCAAAGGTGGCCGAGGTGGCCACGTCGAGCACGTAGCTATCAGCCGTGCCGATGGCCGAGGCCGCCCAGTTGGCCGTGAAGCCGGCCGTGCCGATGCCGGTGGCCGCCGTGGCCGTGGGCACCACCAGGGCGTAGCTTTCCACGAAGTTGGAGGTAGTGTTGCCGCTGGTCAGGGCGAAGTTGCTCAGGTATTCGCCGTTGCCGAAGTAGCCGCCGCTGGTATTGGTAATCTGCTGTAGGGCGGTATTGTCGCCGCTGTCCACGGTACTTACCGGCGCGTAGCCGCTGGTGGAGCCCTGCTCCATGGCGAAGTAACCAATGAAGCGGTAGGCGTTGGGCGTGGCCTGGGGCACCGGAATAATGGTTTTGTAGGTAGCGGTCACCTCGGCAGCCGTGAGCTCCCGGTAGAAGAAGCGCAGCTCATCGAGCCGGCCCCGGAAAAGGTTATAGGGGTACAGGTTGTAGTTGGGGTACTGGTATAGCTGGTTGGCCAGGCCGCCGATGGCGAGGTAATACGGGTCGTTGCGCCGCCCGGTGCCGCCCGTGCCCGCCGCTTCCAGCTGCCCATCCACGTACAGCCGCATGGCCCCCGAGCTCATGGACCGCGTCACGGCCACGTGGTGCCAGCGCCCGTCGTTCACGGCCGTGGTCGACTGAATGGTTACTTCGGGGTTGCCAATGCCAAAGGCCACCTTGCTGCCCACCAGCGAAATGCCAAAGTCGTTGGTGCTGCCGCTCCGGCCGCCCATCGTCGCATCGACAATGCCCTGGCCCGCGTACCACTGCGAGCCCGCCCCGCCGCCGCCGGTCTGGGTGGTGTTCAGCCAGAACTCCGTGGTGAGGTCGTGGTCGGAGGGTACCATTATCCTCACGTAGTCGTCGATACCATCAAAAGCCAGGGCGTTGCCGGGCCCTTGGGCGCTGGCGAAGCGGGCCGCCAGCAACAGTCCTAATAAAGCCAGCAGCTGCAGGATACGGGGGAAGAAGTTTGTCATACTCGGGGTGGTGGAGAGTGGTTGGCGGGTGCTAATACATAAGCTGCCTTTTTCAGCGGCATTTACATATTTCAACCCGATACAAAGCTACCGGCCCTCCCAAGGCCGCGCAATCGCATGTTGATGCTAGGGCCTCTGCTCCTGCCCGCACGCAAAACCGCCCCGTCCGGCAGGGCCGAACGGGGCGGTTTTGCGTGGCACTTATACTCGTGGTAGTGCGCTTAGTAGAATCAGTAAATCATTTGTACACGCTGCAAAAAGTCTGTTCGCAGTAACGGAACTCGCTGCCAGTAATTAAACAATGCCTCAACGTGCTTTGGAGGCATCAACTCCATTATGCGTCCTACTTTCCAAGATTCTGCGAGTCGCTCCAACATTTCTATCACTATACGCTTGATTTGCGTCGGGTCACCTCCACTCAATACCGCCAGCCGCTCAAAAGTGGTTTCGTCAATGTGAAACAGGTTTTTCGTACCGGCAAATTTTAAGGCCCATTCGATTTTCATCGAAGCTACGGGCGGCGGCCAAGCCACCACTGCAACCTGGTCATAAAGTGGAGTTAGTACCGGCCTCTTGCCGTCAGGATACAACAAGGACCAATTTTTCAGATGGGCATCTGTATTGCCGGAAGCGACCATGAAAACCAGCCGTCTGATAAACTCTTCGTATCCCTCAACGCCACATATTGCTCTTATTACACGAGCACAGGTTTCATATTTCCATTGTTCATACTTCAATGATGGCCGCAATCCCGCTACCTGCGCTAGGTCTTCCTGATGAATGCGAATTGTCCCTTGTCGGTCGTAACGTTTTATCAAGTACACATTTCCTGTCGGAGCTACACGACTCAGCAATTCCGCTGGAAGTTCGCTAACTGGACGCACCTGGCACTCTGGCACCTCAAATCCAGCTGCTCGGGCCCATTCCATCGTAGCAAATTCATTGGCGACTAAACCTGGATAAATATCCGAGTCGAACTTCACAATCCAGTCTCCTTGCTGATTGTGTGTTGGCAATAAAAGCTTCTCATTGGATTTCAACAATGAAAATTTCATTTGTACGCCCGCCAGTGAGAAACGAAATACCGCTTCTTCGTCTGCTACTCCAGTTTCTATCACAGCCCCATTTGGCTCAGCTGTAGCGTCCAATAGGTTAGTGGTTGCTTGGCTAGGACGAATGCGAACTGCTCCCGGCAAATCGTGGCCTAACGCTGCTAGCAACTGCAAGTCATCACCTTCAGTCAATTCCAATGAATACAACAACAACTCGCGCAGAGCTCCTTCCGGAACTAAGTTGGCGAAAAAGGCCGGCAGCTCTTCCCGCACGCCTGAATAGGTTTTCAGCAGATTGTCCTCAAAATGCTGTCCTAACACAGGCCGATATGGCAGTTGTCGGTATTCCTCGGTAAAGCGAAATAACACCTTACCGGACTGCACCCGACCTAACTGACCGACTACAACCTCGCCTAATAAAACATCAAATGTCTGCATCAAGTAAGGTCAGCAGCTTCGGTTTGAGCTACAAGTTGGTTGATGGAAATTCGGTCAGGTTCGCCCCAAGCAGCGAGGCGGTTGCTTTGCTGACGAACCAGCCGTTCAATTTCTGTCCCCCGCACACTTAGGAAAGTTTCTCGGTCCCGTTTATGTAGAGCCTCTAACGCCGCTTGGCTAATAACGTGAGATGTTAAAAAGATAGCATCTTGCTGCCAATCAGCAGCCATCAGTCGCGGTAACAGGGGAGTTTCCGTGGGAAATAGTATGCGGTTGGCCGGACCGAATGCCATAGGCATTTTTCCAACGTTTAGGCTTGAAGTAGAGATTATGTAGTTGTTACCTCGTTGAATAATAGCGCCTAATTCAATCAACTCGACTGCTTGTCCATTTTCTCGTAGCGGATTTTGCTTGAACATTGCGCATAGCGCCAGCCTACTATCTGTGGCCCGGGCATCAAATCGGTCAGGTAACTGATACTGCAATTGCTCAGGTAATTCATTCGGTATCAAGTTTAATAATAACTGTGCTTGCACTTCGTCGTTACCCGGTTGCAGGCTAATCACACCGTATCGTAAAAGCGTACGCTCATCAAATAAAGCCAGCCCTGTTAATACCCGCCAAGTCCAGCGAGCCAAAAGTTGCAGACTACGATTGGATGGCTGTGGGAATAGCCTAAAATACCGGGTTAGTACGACAAATGGCAGTATCCGAGGCAGAAGACGTAGATGCGGAATTTCGGCGTTGTTACGCAGAAAATCAAGCACTCTGCCGATTACTGGTAATGCATCTTGAACTGACGTCTGTAATTTCTCAAGTTCTTTCTCTCCGCCCCGTCGTGCATGTTCTGTTAGATTACGTGTAGGGTCTAACCCCTCAAAAGCCATCAGTGAAGTTAGCAACTGCTGCTGTGTAAGCTGCCCCATTTGATGGTTAGCCGCTAATGCTTCACTCAGGTCAGCTAGTGTAGAGGGATACTCGCCTTGTTTACTAAATAATGCTTTATGCACATCCTCCCAAGCCATCACTTTACCAAAAGTGTTGGTACGGTAAAAAATATCCCGCAATACGCTTTCCTCCTCGGTTACAACAGTGTAAAGCGGCACTTGATACTGACGCAACCGAGTACCTGCTTCAAACACCGAGGTCCGTAGCTCTGGCTCCTGACTATGTTGCCAACTAAATATCCATTCAATAAGCCCTGAAGCATCCAGCAATTGTGCCACAGGAACCCACGTACTTGGTACTACGCCATTCCGCTGAGGCGATTGAAAAGTACTGGTTTTAGCATCAAAGTATACAATAAATGGGTCATCGGGTGTAGTGGGCACCGGCGTAGGACGTGCCAGGCCCGCCGCTAGCGAAGTCAGCCGCTGCTGACCATCTATTACCCATAGAGCATCATGGACTGATGGAGCAGCAATTCGCAATGGTCCCAATATTACTTCGGCTGCTTCGGCACGTTTTTTTTGCAGTAGTAGCGACCCAATCGGATAGCCTTTATAAATACTGTCGAACAAAGCCACTACTTGCGGCGCTTCCCAACGCAGAGGGCGTTGAAAGCTCGGTATTCGCACTTGTCCGCTTCGGACACTTGCTACTAGATTCTCAACAGTTGCGGTGCCCGCTTCTGGTCGAATAATTAATTGCTTATCCATTCCTCGCCGTTATTTTGAGAGTGGAAGACCGATTTAATTACAAAGTTTAAACGTTAAGCCTACACCTCCTCCAGCACCGTCTCGGCCACCGGCAGCACGTCGCTGGTCACGAGGTCCTTCTCCAAACGCAGGTTTTCGATGATAAACTCCTGCCGCGCCGGCGTATTCTTGCCCATGTAGTACGTCAGCACCTGCTGGATGGAGCGGTCCGACTGCAGAATGACCGGCTCCAGCTTGATGTTCTCGCCGATGAACTTGCCGAACTCGTCGGGCGAGATTTCGCCCAGCCCTTTGAAGCGCGTCACCTCGGGGTTTTTGCCCAGCTTGCGCATGGCGGCCTGCTTCTCGCCTTCGTTGTAGCAGTAGATGGTTTCCTTCTTGTTGCGCACCCGGAAGAGCGGCGTTTCAAGAATGAAAACGTGGCCGTTACGCACCAAATCGGGAAAGAATTGCAAAAAGAACGTCAGCAGCAGCAGCCGGATGTGCATGCCGTCCACGTCGGCATCGGTGGCAATGACCACGCGGTTGTAGCGCAGCCCCTCGATGCCTTCCTCAATGTTCAGGGCGTGCTGCAGGAGGTTCAGCTCCTCGTTTTCGTACACGATTTTCTTCTTCAGCCCGAAGCAGTTCAGCGGCTTACCGCGCAGGCTAAATACGGCCTCCAGCTCCACGTTTCGGCTCTTGGTGATGGAGCCGCTGGCCGAGTCGCCCTCGGTGATAAACAAGGTGGTAAGCGGCTCCTTTTCGGCGCCGTCCTTGGCGTTTTCGCCCAGGTGGAAGCGGCAGTCGCGCAGCTTGCGGTTGTGCAGGTTGGCTTTTTTGGCGCGCTGGTTGGCCAGCTTTTTCACGCCGGCCATGTCCTTGCGCTCGCGCTCGCTCTGCTCGATGCGCTTCTTGAGGGCCTCGGCGGCGGCCGGGTTCTTGTGCAGGTAGTTGTCGAGGTGCTCCTTCACGAAGTCCACGATGAAACCACGCACCGGGCGCACCGGCCCGCCGCTGCCCTCCGGCTCCATGTTTATCGAGCCCAGTTTGGTCTTGGTCTGACTTTCAAATACGGGTTCCTGCACCCGTATCGAAATGGCCCCCACGATGCTGGCGCGGATGTCCGAGGCGTCGTACTCCTTCTTATAAAACTCGCGCACCGTCTTCACCACCGCCTCGCGGAAGCCGGCTAAGTGCGTACCACCCTGCGTAGTATACTGCCCGTTCACGAACGAGTAGTATTCCTCGCCGTAGTCGTTGCCGTGCGTCAGGGCCATCTCGATATCCTCCCCTTTCAGGTGGATGATATCGTAGCGCCGGGCGTCCGGGTCGGTTTTGTCCTGCAACAAGTCGAGCAAACCATTCTTGGCCTCGTAGCGCTGGCCGTTGAAGTGAATGGTGAGGCCGGCGTTGAGGTAACAGTAGTTGCGAATCTGATTTTCAAGGTACTCCGGGATGAAGCGGTAGTTCCGGAAAATCGTCTCGTCGGGCTGGAAGGTGATGAGCGTACCGTTGCGCTGCGAGGTTTTCTGCGGCTTGGGGTCGGCCGTGAGCTGGCCCTGCGAGAATTCGGCAGCTTTCAACTGGCCGTCGCGCACGCTCTGCACCAAGAAGTGGCTGCTCAAAGCATTCACTGCCTTGGTACCCACGCCGTTCAAGCCCACCGACTTCTGAAAGACCTTCGAGTCGTACTTGCCGCCGGTGTTGATTTTGCTCACCACATCCACCACCTTGCCCAGCGGAATGCCGCGGCCGTAGTCGCGCACCTGCACCCGGCTGTCCGAAATCTTGATTTCGATGGTGCGGCCGTAGCCCATCACGTGCTCGTCGATGCAGTTGTCAACTACCTCTTTCACCAGCACATAAATGCCGTCGTCATAGGCCGAGCCGTCGCCCAGCTTGCCAATGTACATGCCCGGCCGCAGGCGGATGTGCTCGCGCCAGTCGAGCGAGCGGATGCTGTCTTCGGTGTAGCCGTGCTCGGGCGCTTTGGTGGTTTGGCCCGGCTCGTCGGTCAGTAGTTCGTCCTTCATCTTCGTTTTCCGTATGGGAGGGGTAAAATAACGCAAATTTTCGGCAGAAAGCTAGTTTTAACTTGCCAGCCGGTTTAGCAGCTGCCGCTAATTTCGTTGGATTTTTAACACCGTTTTTCGCTGGTTCAGTTCACCCGTTGTTTATTCGTATCGGGTATTGGGTGTTAGGTTTTCGGTGTTTGGCATCAGGGCCCATAAGCCCCAAAACCCAATACCCAACACCGAGAGCCTAACACTGTTAAAGTTACCCCTCCGCTCGTCCGTTTTACCTCTTTCATGCTTCCCCCCAACCATTTCCCGCCGCGTCCCACGCAGGCCATTCCCCACTCGCCCGCCGAAGTCCGGCAGGTGCCGGTTATCCGCTACACCTTCCTGCTCATCGGCCTCACGCTGCTGGTGTACGTGCTCCGGGTGCTCGACAGCGTGCTGCTGCCGCTGCTGTTTTCGGCGCTGCTCTCGGTGCTGCTGCTGCCGCTGGTGCGCAAGCTCGAAAGCTGGAAATGGCCGCGTATCCTGGCCATTATCGTGGCGCTGCTGCTGGTCATTGTGGCGCTGGGCGGCCTGTTCTACCTCTTTGGCTCCCAGCTCATGGACCTGCGTAAGGAGTGGCCCCTGCTGCAGAGCAAATCCGTCCTCTACTTCGACCAGATTCAGCAGTGGGCCAGCCATAAATTCGGCTACCAGCCCATGAGCAAGGACGAGTTCATCGACCAGACGATGAGCTCACTCAAAGACTCGGCCGGCTCCTACCTCAGCACCACCCTCAGCACCACGGCCGGCGTGCTGAGCACGGTCACGCTGGTGCCCATCTACATTTTCTGCTTCCTCTACTACCGCGACCACATGCGGCAGTTCCTGTTCCGCTTCGTGGCCCCCGACAAGCGCACCGGCGTGCTCCACACCATGGACAGCATCCAGACTGTGGTACAGGCCTACATTTCAGGTTTGCTGACGGTTATCGTCGTCGTCTCCATCCTCAACGGCATTGGTCTGCTGGTGCTCAACGTGAAATTCGCCATCTTCTTTGCCATTTTCGCCTCGGTGCTGGCCGTCATTCCCTACATCGGTATCATGGTGGGGGCCACCATCCCGGCCCTGATTACGCTGGTCGAAACCGGCTCGCCGGCCAAGGCGGCCGCCGTGGTGGGCGTGTTCGTGTTCGTGCAGTTTCTGGAGGGCAATTTTATTACCCCCATGATTACCGGTTCAAAAGTGAGTATCAATCCCATGGCTGCTATTGTGGCCCTCATCCTGGGGGGCGAGCTGTGGGGCACGCCGGGCATGATTCTGAGCATTCCGCTGGTGGCCGTTATCAAGGTCATTTTTGATGCCAACAAGACCACCGAACCCTGGGGCTTTCTGCTCGGCGACGTGGCCGATGGCGAAGAAATTCAGACCGATAAGGCGGCGGCGGACGAGCCGGGAATGCTGGGCAAGCTCTGGCGCATGGTACGGCGGATGTAGCAAAATAGCGCGGACGTTGTAGTCCGCGAGTGAGAACGTTAGGGATATTCTAACGGACCAGACTCGCGGACTACAACGTCCGCGCTGCTTACGCTGCAACCTTCTCCCCTACTAAGTTTGTTAGCCCCTCTCCACGCCCCACCCAGCCCGCGCCCGATTTGTACGCCATCGTCGACATCGAAACCACTGGCGGCCAGCCCGCCCAGGACCGCATTACCGAAATAGCCATCTTCGTGCACGATGGCGAGAAAATCATCGACCAGTTCAGCAGCCTGGTGAACCCCGGCCGGCAGATTCCCGCCTTCATCACCCAGCTCACCGGCATCACCAACGACATGGTGAGCGACGCGCCGAAGTTTCACGAAGTGGCCCGCCGCATCGTGGAAATCACCGAAGGCTGCGTGTTCGTAGCTCACAACGTGCGCTTTGACTACTCGTTCCTCAAAAAGGAGTTTGGCGACCTGGGCTACAACTACTCGCGCAAAACGCTCTGTACCGTGCGGCTCTCGCGCAGCCTTATTCCCGGCCAGCCCAGCTACAGCCTCGGCAAGCTGTGTAAAAACATCGGCATCCCGCTCGAAGGCCGGCACCGCGCCGCCGGCGACGCCCACGCTACCACCCTGCTGTTTGATAAGCTATTAAAAATCACTCAGGAAAGCGAGGACCTGCCGCACGGCCAGGACACCAGCCATACCCTGGCCCGCGTGGATGCCCTGGCTCCGGCGGGCAAAAAGCCCTCGCCCAAGCGCGTGGCGGCCGTGGCGGCGGCCATCAAAACGGCGCTGCTCCCGCCGCTGGTATCGCCGGAACTGGTGGCGAGCCTGCCGCAGGCCACGGGCGTGTACTACTTTCATAATGAGGCGGGGGAAATTATTTACGTCGGCAAGAGCATCAACATCTTCAAGCGCATTCAGCAGCACTTTGCCATTGATGTAAAGTCGCGCAAAAGCCTGGAATTCAAAAACTCCATCGCCGACATTACCTGGGAGCTCACCGGCTCGGAGCTGGTGGCGCTGCTCTACGAGTCGCACCTTATCAAGCACCTCAAGCCGGCCTACAACCGGGCCCAGCGGCGCTCGGTGTTTCCGGCCGGTATCTATCTGCGCACCAACGAAGACGGCTACAAAGTGCTGGCCTACGGCCGCGCCGATGCCCGGAACATGGAAATACCCATCATCGCGCTGGGCAACCAGTATAAGGCGCAAGGCTTTCTGTACCACAAGGTAGCAAAGTACAACCTCTGCCAGAAGCTCTGCGGCCTCTACAAAACCCAGGGCCCGTGCTTCGACTACCAGGTGCACCGCTGCCAGGGCGCCTGCGTGGGCCAGGAGCCGCCCGAAACCTACAACGCCCGCGTCGATGAGGCCATCGACAGCATTCGCTATGAGCACGAAAGCTTCGTCGTCATCGGCCCCGGCCGAACGGAGCAGGAAAAGACTATCGTACTGGTCGAGAATGGCTACTACCGCGGCTTCGGCTACGTGGATGAGACGTTTACGGCCCGCCGCATTCAGGATTTTCGGGACGCCATTAAGCCGTATTCCGACAACAAGGACACGCAGCAGATTATCCGGCAGTACCTGCGCACCAAGCGCAAGGGGGAGCGGGTGAAGGTGTTTGCGTGAGGCTACCTCAACAGGAATATAAGTAAGCAGACTGGTTGCCAATAAACTACTTCGGGTGAGATGACTGGTAAAAAAGGAGTTCTGCTTCTGGTAGCGCTGCTGGCGCTGGCTCGCACCGGCACGGCGCAGCAACTGGTGGGCGCATGGTACTGCCCTACCCGCGGCGGGTTGCTGGAGGTAGCTATCGACCAGCTTACTATTCGCGGCCGCTTGGTTACCACCGATTTCCGAGTCATTGAAGAGAGCCCGCCGGTGTTTCCGGTGCGGCGGACGCTCAGTTTTGGCAGCCGCGAGATGCTGCTGTTGCAGCATACGCCCGACACGGTCCATTTCTCCGCCCTTATTGCGTTTGACATTGTACCGGGGAAGGCTTTCCGGCGGGCCTGGAACGTGCCCGACACGCTGCGTAACACGACGTTGCAGCTGCTGGCCCCGTACGTTGCCACGGGCGGCCAGCTATGGGGGCCGCGCTTCTACAGTGCCCGCTACCTGGAGAAACTTCAGCGGCTGCGCCCCCTGGAAAGCATGACCAAACAGGAGTTTGCGCAGTATTTCAGCGCTTACACGGCCAATTATCTACGTCAGGCTCCGGTTTTCGACGGGCAACATTACCGTTACTCGCTGGCCAACTACAACTTTGACATGCTCACCGAAACTCTGTACGAAGGCGGCTTTAATCCTTTGCAAACCCGGGCCACCATTGAGGAGCTGTTTCGGCGATTTGCACCCAGCAAAAAGGCCTTCCGCAAGCTACAGGCCATGCTGGAAAGCTAGCTTGCGGCTACCAGCGTAGCGGTTTCGCTCCGCGCTGACTGAAAGGCGGGTTTTGTGCACAACAAACCCCGGTTTGTGTAGCTCGCCAGCCCTACCCCAACCGGAGCTTTGCATTATCAATTAACCCCCTTTTTGAAAATGCAAACCTCCCCAACCTTCCCCGCCACTTTTAAATTAGGCGGCGACCTTGCAATCAACCGCCTGGGCTTCGGCGCCATGCGCATCACCGGCCCGCAAATCTGGGGGCCGCCCGAAGACCGGCCCGCTATGCTGGCACTACTGCGCCGCGCCGTGGAGCTGGGCGTCAATTTCATCGACACGGCCGATATGTACGGCCCCTTCACCTCCGAAGAGCTGATTGGCGAGGCCCTGGCCCCCTACCCGACCGACGTGGTAGTGGGCACCAAAGGCGGCCTGGTGCGCTTCGGCCCCTGGGCTGATTTTCTGAACGATGCCACGCCCCAGCACCTGCACGACGCCCTCGACGGCAGCCTGCGCCGCCTGCACCTGGAGCGCATCGACCTCTACCAGCTGCACCGCATCGACCCGCGCCTGCCGGCCGAGAAGAGCTTTGAATTCCTGGCCGAGGCGCAACGCCAGGGGCGCGTGCGGCACCTGGGCTTGTCGGAAGTGACGGTAGACGAAATCAAGCACGCCCAGCAATACTTTACGGTGGCCTCGGTGCAAAACCGCTACAGCCTGTTTGAGCGCGAGGCTGAGCCGGTGCTCGACTACTGCCGCGAGCAGGGCATTGCCTTCATTCCGTGGTTCCCGATTGGCGGCGGGCAGGAAATCGGGCAGTCGGGGCTGCAACGCGTGGCCGACCGGCACCAGGCCTCGGAGCGGCAAGTAGCCCTGAGTTGGCTGCTGCACCACGCGCCGAATATTTTGCTGATTCCCGGCACCTCCAGCATCGGGCACCTCGAAGAAAACATGCGCGCCGCCGAGCTGCGCCTGACGGCGGAGGATATGCAGGAGCTGGACGCAGTTAGTCAATAAACAACGGTAGCTGGCGCGCGTCTCCGACGCGTGCCGACTGGGTTCGAGCCTCTGGCTCGTTGGCAGAGCGATGACGCAAGAACCCGCTCTATCAATAAGTCAGGGGCACTTCACCAACCAATTGTCTAACCACCGGTTACAACCCCCATGAAACAGACTGCAAAAGACTTCCAGCTGCTGGCTTCAGTGTCGGATTTCACCCGGTTTTTCGGCTTCCCGGCCCCGGCGCACCCGTTGTTTACGGTCATCGACCTGGCGGGCCACCAGCCGCCGCCGGAGTCGCAGCAGCCGGCTTTGCGGCAGCTATACCTGGTGTCGCTCAAGCGCAACCTGAACGGGCGGCTGCGCTATGGCCACGGCAGCTACGATTTCAGCGAGGGCGTGCTGGGGTTTTACGCGCCCGGGCAGCTGTGCGCCAGCGACTATCCCGCCGAAGCTTTTGACGTAACGGGCTGGCTGCTGGCCTTCCATCCCGACCTGCTGGCCCGCTACCCGCTGGGCCAGAAAATCAACGGCTACAACTTCTTCTCCTACCAGGTGAATGAGGCCCTGCACCTCTCGGCGCAGGAGGAAACACAACTCAACGAGCTGGCCGCCAGCCTGCGCCGCGAAAGCGAGCAACCTGTCGATGCCTTCAGCCAGGATGTGCTGGTGGCCCAGCTCGACCTGCTGCTGACCTACGCCAACCGCTTCTATCACCGCCAGTTCCAGACGCGCCGCACCGCCAGTCACGACCTGCTCACCCGCTTCGAAGCCGAGCTGACGGCCTACTTTGCCGCCTCCGACAGCCGCCCGCTGCCCACCGTGCAGCACTTTGCCGATGCCTTGCACGTGTCGCCCGCCTACCTCAGCGACCTGCTGCGCACCTACACCGGCCAGAATACCCAGCAGCACATCCATCAGGCCCTGATTGAGAGGGCCAAGCATCTGCTGCTGAGCACCTCGCTGAGCATCAACGAAACGGCTTTCCGGCTGGGGTTTGAGTATCCGCAGTATTTCAGCCGCTTATTTAAGAATAAAACCGGGTTTACGCCGGCGGAATTTCGGTTTTCGGTGCAGTAGCAGAACTGTCATGCCGAACGCAGTGAAGCATCTTATCAAGTTAGAACAAGTCGTTTCTGCTTGATAGGATGCTTCACTGCGTTCAGCATGACAGTTCTGCTACTTCTTACCCGCCACAATTTCCTCCACTACCAGCGGGTCGAGCAGCGTCGTGGTGTCGCCCAGGTTCTGCGTTTCGCCTTCGGCTACTTTGCGCAGAATGCGCCGCATGATTTTCCCCGAGCGGGTTTTGGGCAAGCCACTTACGAGCTGAATTTTATCGGGCTTAGCAATGCGGCCGATGTTCGCCACCACGGCTTCGAGGATGGAGCTTTCGACACGCTGGCGGTCAATATCATTATCCGGCAGACCATTCTGGCAGATGACGTAGGCATAGATGCCCTGGCCTTTGACGTCGTGCGGGTAGCCGACGACGGCGCTTTCCACTACCTCGGGGCTTTCGTTGATGGCGCTTTCAATCTCGGCCGTGCCGAAGCGGTGGCCGCTGACGTTGATGACGTCATCGACGCGGCCGATGATGCGGTAGAGGCCCTGGGCGTCGCGCCGGGCGCCGTCGCCGGTGAAGTAGTAGCCGGGATAGGGCTGGAAGTAGGTCTGGCGGGCGCGCTCGTGGTCGCCCCAGGTGGTGCGGATGATGCCCGGCCAGCTGGCCTTGACGGCCAAGTAGCCTTCCTGGTCGTTGCCTTCGATTTCGGTGCCGTCCTGATTGAGCAGTACCGGCAGTACGCCGGGCAGCGGCAGGCCGGCGCGGGCGGGCACGCTGGGTGTGATGCCGGCCAGGGCCGAAATCAGGATGCCGCCGGTTTCGGTTTGCCACCAGGTGTCCACGATGGGGCAGCGGCCTTTGCCCACGTGCTGGTGGTACCAGTGCCAGGCTTCTTCGTTGATGGGCTCGCCGACGGAGCCCAGCACGCGCAGGCTGCTGAGGGAGTAGGCCAGCACGTGGTCCACGGAATGCGCCATGAGCGAGCGGATAGCGGTGGGCGCGGTGTAGAAAATCGTGACGTGGTGCTTGTCAATCACCTCCCAGAAGCGGCCCGGCGAGGGGTACGTGGGCACGCCCTCGAACATGAGCGAGGTGCTGCCGGAGAGCAGCGGGCCGTAGAGCAAATATGTGTGGCCCGTCACCCAGCCGATGTCGGCGGTGCACCAGTAGACGTCGTTTTCCTCGACCTGAAAGACGTTCTGGAACGTGAAGCTGGCCCACACCATGTAGCCGGCCTGGGTGTGGACGACGCCCTTGGGCTTGCCGGTGCTGCCGCTGGTGTAGAGGATGAACAGCGGGTCTTCGGCCTGCATTTCGACGGCCGGGCAGGCTTTGGCCACGCCCTGCACTTCGTCGTGAAACCACACGTCGCGGCCTGCCTGCATATTGACGGGCCAGCTGGTGTGCTCCACTACCAGCACGCGGCGCACGCCGGGGCAGCTTTGCAGGGCCTCGTCCACCACGCTTTTGACGGGGATTT
Source organism: Hymenobacter aranciens (assembly GCF_030580865.1). Lineage (GTDB taxonomy): Bacteria > Bacteroidota > Bacteroidia > Cytophagales > Hymenobacteraceae > Hymenobacter > Hymenobacter aranciens. Next base: position 383,683 of record NZ_JAUQSY010000002.1, read on the forward strand.
GCTTGGCGCCGCGGTTGAGGCCGTCGGCCGTTACCACGAACTCGGCGCCGGCATCCTGCACGCGGTCGGCGATGGCGGTGGCGGAGAAGCCGGCGAACACCACCGAGTGCACCGCCCCGATGCGGGCGCAGGCCAGCACCGTGATGGCCAGCTGCGGAATCATGGGCAGATAAATGATGACGCGGTCGCCTTTCTGCACACCGTTCTTCAGCAGCACGTTGGCCATCTGGCACACCTGCTCGTAGAGCTCGCGGTAGGTCAGGCGGGTGTGGCGCTCCTTGGGGTCGTTGGGCTCGAAGATGATGGCCAGCTTGTTGGCGCGGGTGGCCAGGTGGCGGTCGAGGCAGTTCTCGGTGAGGTTGAGCGCGGCGCCCTCGAACCAGGTGCTCGTGCCGGCGGGCGAAAACTCGCCGCCGCGCACGGTGTTCCACTTCCGGCGCCAGCTGAAGCCTTCGGCGATGTCGCCCCAGAACTTATCGGGGTGCGTGGCGGCTTGCTCGTAGGCGGCGTGGTATTCGTCGAGGGTGCGGATGCGGGCGAAAGACATGGGTGGGAATTTTCAGTGGGGGCAATTACGCCCGACAAAGAGAAGGCTTTTTGCGGTAAAAATGCGCAACGGCGGCGCAGTTGCGACGATTATGGAAGAAGATGCGACGATTGCGGCGGCGCGGCGCTCCGGTGCAACGGCCGCTGACCGGTAGTGCGGTCCTGGTTGTTACCGGGCTTTGCTGCAGGCGTAATCAGTCCATTATCCGGACGTTGCGCAGGTCTTTCATCAGGGCGCTGCCAATCATCCAGCACAAAGCGGCTATGATAACCGGGTAAATCAGCCCCGCCAGCATGGCGTGTTCCTTGAAAAGCGTGCCGGCGGGCTGGGTGTTGGCCCACACCGTAATCCAGGTGGCCACCAGCGGCACAAAGCCGCCAAAGATGCCGTTACCAATGTGATAGGGCACCGAGAGCGAGGTGTAGCGCACCTTGGTCGGGAACAGCTCGACGAGGTAGGCGGCGATAGGGCCGTAGACCATCGTCACGAACAGCACCAGGCAGAAGGTGAGCAGCGTCATCATGGGCAGGTTGGGCGAGAGGGCTTGCTGCACTGCGGCTACCGCCTGGCCGGCAGCGTTTACCGTGGCGGGGGCTACTTCGGTCAGCGGCCCGGCGTAGGCCCGGATGCCGTAGAAGAGCGGCACCGTGAACAGGGCGGCGCAGAGCAGGCCGGTCATGATGATGCGCTTGCGGCCGATGCGGTCGGAGAGCGCGCCGAAGTACACGAACAGCGGCGTGGCCAGCACCATGCTCACCACCAGCACGATACTGGCATCAATCAAATCCAGCTTCAGCGCGTTCTGCATGAACGAGTAGGCGTAGAACTGGCTGGTGTAGAACACCACGCCCTGCCCCATGGTGGCCCCAAACAGGGCAATGAGCACCAGCCGCCGGTTCACGGGGTTGAGGAAGGAGTCGCGGAGGGGGCTCGTGCTGGTTTTGCCTTCCGCCTTGGCTTTCTGGAACAACGGCGACTCGTGCAGCTGCTGGCGAATGTAGTAGGAAGCAATAATGAGCACGCCCGACAGCAGGAAGGGAATGCGCCAGCCCCAGGTTTTGAAGTCGGCCTCGGGCATGGCTTTTTTCGTGAGCACAATCACCAGGATGCTCAGCACCAGACCGGCCGTGGCCGTAATCTGGATGAAGCTCGTGAAGTAGCCGCGCTGGTGGTCGGGAGCGTATTCGGCTACGTAGGTGGCGGCCCCGCCGTACTCGCCACCCAGCGCCAGGCCCTGGAACAGCCGCAACACCAGCACGATGGCCGGCGCCACCCAGCCGATTTTGTCGTAGCTCGGCACGAGGCCGGTGGCCACGGTGGCCCCGCCCATCATCAGCAGGGTGACGAGAAAGGTGTACTTGCGCCCAATCATGTCGCCGATGCGGCCAAACACCACCGCCCCGAACGGCCGCACGATGAAGCCCACCCCAAACACCGCCAGGGCCCCGAGCAGGGTTTCCTCCGGCTTGCCCTGCGAGCCGAACAGCACCGGCCCGATAATGGCGGCCAGCGAGCCGAAGATGTAGAAGTCGTACCACTCGATGACCGTGCCCACCGACGAGGCCGTGATAACCTTCCAGATGGTGCCGGTCGAAACGGCGTTGTTGTCGTGGGCAGCAGGGACGGTTGGGTCGGTCACGGGGGGCGGGAATGAGGAATGAGAAGCGAAAAGTAGGGCTTCCGGCAACGTTTCCAAGCGCTGTGGGGCAACAATATTCGCGGTAACGTTGCCGGTAGCGTTTTCAGGCGTTGGGTAGGGCAGCGTTCGGCCACCACCTACCTGGCTGGCACTTCGGAGTACCGTTCAATCGGCAGTAGCTTTGGGCACCACCTTACCCGCCTGATGCCGCTTCTTATCCGTCGTTTGTCGCTGCTGGCGCTGTTGCTACTGTTTGGCAGCCTGCTTTACCTGCATTGTGAGCAGATTTTTGAACGCTGGGGGCTGCAGACGCAGGCGTTACTGTACTACTTATCGTTTCCGATGCTAGGGTTGCTGGCTACCATGACTACCTGGTCGGCGGAGCCAAAATCCCGGTTTTGGATTATCTGGCATTTGGTTAAATCCCTGCTGTTGGTTCCAATTGGTTGTTTTTTGGCTATCGGCCTAGCCCAGCTGGCCCAACACCGCCTCACTCGGCAGCGCAGCCGACAACTCATCGTTGCGCTGGATAAGTATCATGCCCGGCACCATCATTATCCGGACGCTCTCAGGCAGTTGATGCCGGCCCAATTTGACCACGTCCCAACTACGGCGCTGGGATTATTCCGGGCAAACCCGTTTTATTACCAGCTAATTATCAGTGACAGCGAGCATAAAAGGCCTTATTACCAGCTCACCTACTTCTATCCCAAAGTAACGTATCAGTATAACAGTGCCACCCGCGAATGGCAGGTAGAGGACGAGGAAGACTAATTGCCGCTTTCGCCTGAACTTTGACCGCTCATATCTCCCCCATGCCCGCCTCCCCCTTCCGCACCATCACCCCCGGCACCCTGCCCGGCCCCGACTGGCACCAGTTGCTGCTGGGCGCCGTGGCCCCGCGCCCCATTGCCTTCGCCAGCACCATCTCGGCCGCCGGCGAGGTCAACCTCAGCCCCTTCAGCTTCTTCAACGTCTTCAGCTCCAACCCGACGACGTTCGTATTCTCGCCCGCCAACCGCGTGCGCGACAACACTCAGAAGCACACCCTGGAGAATGTGCGCGAGGTGGCCGAAGTCGTCATCAACATCTGCGACTACGCGCTGGTGGAGCAGATGTCGCTGGCCAGCTGCGAGTACCCGCGCGGCGTCGATGAGTTCGTGAAAGCCGGCCTCACCGCCGCGCCCTCCGACCATGTGCGCCCGCCCCGCGTGCTGGAGTGCCCGGCGTCGTTTGAGTGCGTGGTGGAGCAGGTGGTGTCCGTCGGCGACGGCCCCGGCAGCGGCAACCTCATCATCTGCCGGGCCGTGCAGGCCCACTTCCGCGAGGATATCCTGCTGCCCTCCGGCCTCGGCATCGACCCGCACAAATTCGAAGCCGTGGCTCGCCTGGGCGGCGACTGGTACAGCCGCGTCACCCCCGACAGCCTCTTTCTCGTGCCCAAGCCAAACCGCAACCTGGGCATCGGCTTCGACGAGCTGCCCGCGCACATTCGCCACAGCGAATGGCTTACGGGCAATGAGTTGGGCCGGCTGGCGAATATTGAGCGCGAGGCGGTGCCCACGGCCGCGCAGGTGGAGGAATTTAAAGCCGAGCCGATGGTAGCTTACCTGCTCAATAAACACCGCGACGACACACCGGAACTGCGAAAACAGCTGACGCTGCTGGGGCAGCAGTTGCTGGCCGAGGGGCGCGTGGCAGAGGCCTGGAAAACGCTGCTATTGATTCAGGAACAATAAAAGCACCACATCACATGTGTAGCAAGTGCTTCGAGGACCAAATCTATAGCTTCATTTTTACGGAAGAGTTCGCAAGATTTGAGCAACTGCTCTCTGCCAAACTAATCAGCGGGCAAATGGTCAAAGGCAACCCATCACAACCAGCCCTGCTGTACAATGCAGAGCAAGCTCTCACTTGCGAAAGCTGCGATGAAATTTGGATTTTGTCAGCGCCTGATAACGCTTGGCGAGGGTATTTTCTTCCTCAAACCGTCGCTATAAGCTATTCCAAACAATTACGTAATTCGGACATAACGAAACGGATAGCAGGCTTGTGCTTGTTTGCCATCTTGTTATCCCTCTTTTTCTGGGCTTTTCTGTAGACCAACTTTAGCGGCTAATTCCACACCGTAACTTGGCCATTGGCTTTGATGAACTTGCCTGCGCACCTTCGCCACAGCGAATGGAAGGGCCACGCAGGGGGAGGAATTCAAGTCTGCGCCGATGGCAGTTTACGTGCTCAACAAGCACCGCGATAATGCGCCTGAGCTGCGGAAGCAGTTGCTGGCCGAGGGGCGCGTGGTAGAGGCGTGGAAGGCGTTGCTGCTGGCGTAGTCCTGCCTGAAAGCACGGTTACTATTCATGCTCAGCCTACAATGGCCGCACCATTTCCCAAAGGGTGAGCTCTTGAGGTGCCCATTGCCGGGCTTTCAGGAACTCATAGCCCGTTCCCTCCGGCACCAAGTAGCACAGCAGGTTTTTGGTTGAATACGCCGCCTCTATGGCCTCCATCAGCCGCGAGCCCCAGCCTTGCCGCCGGTGTTGCCGGGGCACCAGCAGGCACAGAAATAAGGTGCGGGCAGGGTCTTCGCGCACGACAGCAAAGGCTTTGTTTTCTAGTTGAAAAGCCCGTATCGGCGGGGCAAAAGCAGCCAGCGTTTCGGGCGCGAGCATCCACGGCAATTCGCCGTCTGCCTGCTGGCTCAGCAGGCGCGCTACTTCCCGGGGGTCCGTTTCGAGCAGCCCGCTGTCAGAGACTTCTGCTGCTTTGGGCGGGCACTGAAAGTTCGTCAGCAGCCGCGTATTCCGAAATCCCAGCCGCTCATACAGCCGGCGGGCCGGCTCATTGGCCGTAAACACTTCCAGCAGCAGGTTGCGGTCGCTGCGAACAGTAGCCTCATCAATAGCTGCTTGCAGCATTACTTTGCCGTAGCCTTTGCCACGCTCGGCCACTACCAACCCCATGCCCGCTACCCGGCTATTCCAGCCCCGCCGGGCAACGAGCACCAGTCCCACCAGCACCTCACCCCGAAACCACAGCTTACTGGCTTCCGCATCCAGGTTTTCGCTGCGAAACCGCTGCTCAAAGCTGGCCGGCGTGAACGCCATCGAAACAAAATACTCCTCAAAGGAGCGATTCATGGCTTCGCAGGCTTCAGCAGCGGTAAATTCAAGCAGTGAGCGTCCGGTTAGTTCAGCATTCATGTGCTAGCCTGATAGTGTTAATTCCGCACCGCAATCAACAGCCCCAGCTCCTTATACCGCAGATTAAACTTCTTCGCAATAGCCGCATTCGTGAGCGAGCCGCGGTAGATGTACACGCCCGAGCGGAAATGCTCGTTCGTGAACAGCACCTCGTTGATGCCACCGTGCTGGCTGATTTCCTGCAGGATGGGTGTAAATATGTTACTCAGCGCGTTGGTGGCGGTGCGGGGCACGCGCGAGGCCATGTTGGGCACGCAGTAATGCACCACGTCGTACTTGCGGAATACGGGGTTGCTGTGCGTGGTCACCTCGCTGGTTTCGAAGCAGCCGCCCTGGTCGATGCTCACGTCGATGATGACCGAGCCGCTGGCCATGCTGGCTACCATTTCCTCGGGCACCATGAAGGGAATGCGGCCATCCTCCACCGCCAGCGCGCCGATGACCACGTCGGCCCGGCGGATTTGCTGGCTCAGGGCGAAGGTATCCAGCGTACTGGTGTACAATTGCATACCCAGGTTGTGCTTGAGGCGACGCAGCTTGTAAAGGTGGTTGTCGAACACTTTCACCTCGGCCCCGAGGCCGGTAGCGGCGCGGGCGGCGTACTCAGCCACCGTGCCCGCCCCCAAGATGACCACCTGCGACGGCGGCACCCCCGTAATGCCCCCCAGAATGATGCCCTTGCCCTCGTTGGAGCGCGCCAGATACTCGGCCGCAATCAGCATCACCGTCGAGCCCGCGATTTCGCTCATGGCCCGCACCACCGGGCGCGCCCCACTAGGGTCTTTCATGAACTCAAAGCCGATGGCGTTGATTTTCTTGCGCATCAGGGCCGCGATGTATTCGGCGTTCAAGGCCCCCATCTGCATGGCCGAAATCAGGGTCTGGTTGGCGTGCATCAGCTCGATTTCGTCGAGTGTGGGCGGGGCCACTTTCAGCAGAATATCAGCCTTGTACACTTCCTCGGCCGAGTAGGCAATGGTGGCCCCGGCTTCGGAATAGTCGTGGTCGGCGTACTTGCTGGGCTCGCCGGCGCCGGCTTCCAGCACCACCTCGTGCCCGGCCGCTACCAGGTGCTGCACGGCTTCGGGCGTGAGGCCGATGCGGTTTTCCTGGAGCGAGGTTTCGCGCGGCAAGCCGATGAAGAGCTTGCGCTTGCGCGTTTCCACGGCCAGCATCGATTCCTGCGTGAAATAGGCGCGGCTCGTCGCCAGGGATTCAAAACCAGAGGGTAGCTGTTCGGCCATATTGAATTAAAAATTATAAATTAAGAATTAAAAATTGGTGGTTACTAGCCCTTGGGCGTTGAAGACGTTCGGCAGGTCTTCAATTTTTAATTATTCATTCTTAATTCTTAATTAAACCCCGGACCTCCCGACGTTCATCCGGCAGCACCACCACGTTGACTTCCAGATAAGGCGGCGGCAGAAGCCTGGCCACGCGGGCCGGCCATTCCACTAAGCAAAGATACCCCGAATCGAAGTACTCCACGGCCCCGATGCGCTCAGCTTCCTCCGGCGAATCAATCCGGTAGAAGTCAAAATGATATACAGGCTTATCACGGGCGTCGCGGTACTCGTTGACCAAAGCAAAGGTGGGGCTGCTCACATCGTCGGCCACGCCCAGCTCGGCGGCCAGGGCGCGGATGAGCGTGGTTTTGCCGGCGCCCATTTCACCCTCGAAGGCTACGACGGAGCAGTTGCTGTCGGCAATTACCTGGCGTAGCTGCCGGGCGGCTTCAGGCAGCGCCGACAAGCTCGGAATGGAAATAACAGGAATACTCATGCGACCACAAAAATACGGCGGCCCGGCCCGTCAGCCGCCCCTACACCCGCGCCTCAGGCCGTAACTTGCAGCCCCGACAGTCGGGCCCCACGGTCCGGTTTACTACTACCTTACTTTCCCTCATGCAAGTATCCCAAATGGCGGGCAGCCTCATTGGCTCCGAAATCATCAAAATCGGCAGTGAAGTCAACGAAATGATAAAGCGGGGGCAGGAAATCTGCAACCTGACCATCGGCGACTTCGACCCCTCCATTTACCCGATTCCCGCCGGCCTGGCCGAGGGAATCACGGCTGCCTACCAGGCCCACCACACTAACTACCCGCCCGCCAACGGCATCGCCGAGCTGCGCCAGGCCGCCCACGATTTCCTGAAAGCCCGCCTGGGCCTCGACTACCCCACCAACGATTTCCTGGTGGCCGGCGGCTCGCGCCCGCTCATCTACGCCACCTACCGCGCCCTGATTGATGCCGGCGACCGGGTAGTTTTCCCGGTGCCCAGCTGGAACAACAACCACTACTGCCACCTCACCGGGGCCACGCCCGTGGCCGTGCCCACGCGGCCCGAAAACCAGTTTATGCCCACCGCGGCCGAGGTAGCCCCGCACCTGCCCGGCGCCACACTGCTGGCCCTCTGCTCGCCGCTGAACCCCACCGGCACCACGTTCTCACGGCAGGATTTGGAGGACATCTGCGACCTCGTCATCGCCGAAAACCAGCGCCGCGGCCCCGATGAAAAGCCGCTCTACGTGCTCTACGACCAGATTTACTGGCTGCTGACCTTCGGCAACACCCAGCACTTCGACCCGGTAAGCCTGCGCCCCGAGCTGCGGCCCTACGTCATCTACATCGACGGCATTTCCAAGTGCTTCGCCGCTACCGGCGTGCGCGTGGGTTACGCCTTCGGCCCGGCCAACGTCATTGACAAGATGAAGTCCATCTTGGGCCACGTGGGAGCCTGGGCGCCCAAAGCCGAGCAGGTGGCCACCGCCAAATTCCTGCCCGACGCCAGCGCTGTCGATACCTACCTGCACGACTTCAAGGGCGAAATCCAGACCAGCCTGCAAACCCTCTACGACGGCCTGCAAGCCCTGAAAGCCGACGGCTTGCCCGTCGATGCCATCGCGCCCGCCGGAGCTATCTACCTCACCGCCAAGCTCGACATCCTGGGCCGCACCGCGCCCGACGGCCAGGTGCTGACCTCGACCAAAGAGGCCACTTCGTACCTCATCCACGCAGCCGGGCTGGCGGTAGTGCCGTTCAGCGCCTTCGGCTCGGGGGCGGCAGAGCCGTGGTTCCGCATGTCGGTAGGGGGCGCTTCGCTGGCGTCGATTGAGGCGGCACTACCACGGCTGCGGGCGGCGCTGGAGCAGTTGAGCTAACAAAATTCCACTCCATTTGGACCAACTACTATATGTGGCTTTGGTCCCTCCCGGTTGTCAAGTAGCCGCCAGTACTCGTGGTATTCATCATTTTTCGAATAACTCGGAAAAGCGCTAAATACCAAGTCCTGACTTAGAAACAAGGAGAATCCTCCGTACGCGTCTGTTTCTACAGCTTCTACTATTTTACTCTGTATTAGAAGTTGCTGTAGCCTGACATCACGCAGGTTATTACCAATTATTTCCCAGTCAAAATCTTCATCAGCATCAGAGATTCCGTCAGCAGGCTCATACAAATCAGAGCTACCGACCAATAATTTCTCGCTGCTTGTGATTCGCCACGGACACTGCAAGTGCAGAGCAAATTCTCCAATATTGTATAGCTCGCCTGAACGGTCAACAATTGCCTGTTCGCCGAACTTTAGACATTCCATATCAGCTGCCCTGGTAGAACCAGTTAGCATCAGTCCGACAAGTTGCCGGAGGCTATGGTAGGTTTGTTCTTTCATCGTGTAAATAAAAGCGGCAAGCTTCTTTCGAGGCTTGCCGCTTTTGTATATCAGAAAAGTGGTTTTTATCCCTTCGCCGTCAGCGTCACATACGGAATAATGCACTCTTCCAGCGAGATACCACCGTGCTGGAAGGTATCCTTGTAGTAGTTCACGTAGTAGTTGTAGTTGTTCGGGTAGGCAAAGAAGTAATCGCCGAGCGTGAAGACGTAGGCGGTCGATACGTTTTCGCGGGGCAGGAAGATGCGCTCCGGCTTACGCACCACGTACACGTCGCGCGAGTCGTCGAAGCCCAGGTTTTTGCCGTGCTTGTAGCGCAGGTTGGTGTTCGTATTACGGTCGCCCACAATCTTATACGGCCGCTTTACGCGAATGGTGCCGTGGTCGGTGGTGATGATGAGCTTGCCTTTTTTCTCGGCAATGGTTTGCAGCATCTCGTACAGCGGCGAGTGCAGGAACCACGAGCGGGTGATGCTACGGTAGGCCGACTCATCGGCCGCCAGCTCGCGAATCATGGCCATGTCGGTGCGGGCGTGCGAGAGCATGTCCACGAAGTTGTACACGATAACGTTGCACTTGTACTGGTTGTGCAGATTGCTCATCTTGCCCAGCAAGTCCTTGCCGGCCTGCAGGTTGGTTACCTTGTGGTAGCTGTGCTTGTATTTCTGGTTGTTGCGCTGGAAATTGATTTCCATGAACTCCGCCTCGTGCAGGTTTTTGCCCTCGTCGTCGTCGTCGTTCACCCACAGGTTGGGGTATTTTTTCTGGATGTCGCCGGGCATCATGCCCGAGAAAATGGCATTGCGGGCGTAGGCCGTGGTGGTGGGCAAAATGGCGTAGTACATCTCCTCACTATCCACCGTGAACATCTCGGTAATAATGGGTTCGAGCACCTTCCACTGGTCATAGCGCAGGTTGTCGATGAGCACGAAGTACACCGGCGTGTCGCCGGTCGCCTTCAGCGTCGGGAATACCCGTTCCTTGAAGAGCTGGTGCGACATCAGCGGCGCGTTCTTGTCGTCGCCGTTCACCCAGTCCTCGTAGTTCTCGGTGATGAAGCGGCCGAAGTAAGTATTGGCTTCGTCCTTCTGCATGTTGAACACCTCGGCCATGCTCTTCCCCTCGGTTTCATTGATTTCCAGCTCCCAATACACCAGCTTTTTGTACACGTCAGCCCACTCCGAAGGCGACAGCCGGTCGGATAGCTGCATACCAAGCTGGCGGAAATCGCGCTGGTAGCCCGAGTTGGTAGCCTCGGTTACGAGGCGCTTGTTATCCAGCACCTTCTTCACCGACAGCAGAATCTGGCTGGGATTGACGGGCTTAATAAGGTAATCGGCAATCTTGGCACCGATGGCCGACTCCATGATGTGCTCCTCCTCGCTCTTGGTAATCATCACCACCGGCACCGTCGGCCGGATGGCCTTGATTTCGGTCAGCGTTTCGAGGCCGGTGAGGCCGGGCATGTTTTCATCCAGGAAAACGATGTCGTAGGTCTGGTCCTGAATCTGCTCGATGGCGTCGGCGCCGCTGTTGACGGGCGTCACGTCGTAGCCTTTTTCCTTGAGAAACAGGATGTGCGGCTTGAGCAGGTCGATTTCATCGTCGGCCCAGAGGATGGTGGTTTGCATAGGAAAAGCTTGGGTACTGAAATTTACAAGGGAAGCAGCCGCGTCTGAACGGGCCACCAGGCAGAAATATTGTCGAACATGACCCGGCAAAGGGTCGTAGCTTCGCAATACCGTTATTGACGGGTTTCGGCCGTAAATGTTGCTCTTATTCGCTACATCGCCGCCGTTTTCCGCCCTCCCCAAGCCTTCCGCAGTGAATAAAAAGAAGATTTTTAACGACCCGGTTTATGGCTTCGTCACGATTCCGACGGAGTTCTTATTTGACCTGATTGAGCACCGCTATTTCCAACGCTTGCGGCGCATTCAGCAACTGGGTCTCACGGGGTTTGTGTATCCGGGGGCGCTACACACGCGCTTTCACCACGCGCTGGGAGCTATGCACCTGATGTCGCTGGCCCTGCGCACCTTGAAGGACAAGGGCACCAAAATTTCGGCTGCCGAGGGCGAGGCGGCGCTGGCCGCCATTCTGCTGCACGACGTCGGCCACGGCCCTCTCTCCCACGCCCTGGAAACGGCTATTTTTCAGGATGTGCCGCACGAGCAGCTCTCGCTTTATCTGATGCAGCGGCTGAATGTGAAGTTTAAGGGCAAGCTCGATTTGGCCATTGCCATGTTTCAGGGTAGCTACTCGCGGCCGTTTTTTCATCAGCTGGTGAGCAGCCAGCTCGACATGGACCGCCTCGATTACCTCAACCGTGACTCCTTTTATACCGGCGTGGCCGAGGGCCGCCCCGGCGCCGACCGCCTCATCAAAATGCTGCAGGTGGTGAACGAGCGGCTGGTGCTGGAAGAAAAAGCCGTGTATTCGGTGGAGAATTTCCTGGTGAGCCGCCGCCTGATGTACTGGCAAGTGTATCTGCACAAGACGGTTACCAGCGCCGAGCAGATGGTCATTCGGGTAGTGCAGCGGGCGCGCGACCTGGCCCGCCAGGGCGTGGAAGTGCCTGCCAACAGCTGCCTGGGCTACTTTTTGGGCCGGGCCGTCACGCTGCTCGACTTCGAGCGCGACGATAAGATTCTCAACCACTTCGTGGAGCTCGACGACTACGATATCTGGTCGGCCATCAAAAGCTGGGCCGGACACCCCGACAAAGTGCTCAGCTACCTGGCCAAGAGCATTCTGCACCGCAACCTGCTGAAAATCGTGCTGGCCCCCGAGCCTTTTGATGAGGATTTTCGCCTCGGTATCCAGGAGCTTATTGAGGAAAAATTCGGCCTGCCGCCCGAAGAAGCCGCCCTGCTTATGATTCCCGGTCGCCTGAGTAACAGCGCTTATAATGCCAGCGGTGAGCCCATCGAAATTCTTACCAAGAAGGGCGACATCGTGAATGTGATGGATGCTTCCGATTTGCCCAATATCCGGGCCCTGAGCCAGCGGGTCGAGAAGTTCTACATCTGCTACCCGAAGGAAATTATTTAAGCCGTTAGCTATTGGCTGTTAGCCGTTAGCTTTTTTACTGAGCGAAAGCTAACGGCTAACAGCTAGTCGCTAACAGTTCAAGCAAGTTACTTTTGCTTCATATGGAATTCACAGTTCAGCAAATTGCGGAAGTGCTGGGCGGCACCGTCGAAGGTGACCCGACGCTAGGCATCTCCAGCCTCGCCAAAATCGAAGAAGGTCAGGCCGGCTCGCTTTCCTTTCTATCGAACGCGAAGTACGAGCAGTTTTTATACACCACGCAGGCCACGGCCGTCATCGTGGCCCGCACGCTCGAGTTGCGCCAGCCCGTGCGGGCGGCTTTGGTACGCGTCGACGACCCGTATTCGGGCTTTACCAAGCTGCTGGAGTTCTATGCCCAGGCCACGCGCACCGGCAAGCGCGGCGTGGAGCAGCCTGCCTATCTGGGTGAAAGCTCGGAAATCGGGCCGGGCCACTACCGGGGGGCTTTTTCCTACATCGGCGAAAACTGCCGGATTGGGGCCAACGTGCTGATTTTCCCGCACGCCTTTATCGGCGACCGGGTGCGCATCGGCGAGGGCAGCATCATCCACGCCGGGGCCAAAATCTACGCTGACACCGTGATTGGGAAGTATTGCGTGGTGAAGGCCGGCGCCGTGGTAGGCACCGACGGCTTCGGCTTCGCCCCGCAGGCGGATGGCTCTTATAAGGCTATTCCCCAGATTGGTAACGTGGTGCTGGAAGATTTCGTGAGCATCGGGGCCAATGCCACGGTTGACTGTGCCACGATGGGCTCGACTACCGTGCGGCAAGGCAGTAAGATTGACAACCTGGTGCAACTGGCGCACAACGTGGAGATTGGACGAAATACGGTGATTGCCGCGCAAGCGGGAATTTCCGGTTCCAGTAAGGTAGGCGACAACTGCATGATTGGCGGCCAGGCCGGTTTGGTCGGCCATATTCAGCTGGCCAATAAAACGACCATCACGGCCCAGTCCGGAGTGCAAAAAGCAGTGAAGGACGAAGGCCAAGTGCTGCAGGGCTCGCCGGCCTTCAACCTGCGCGACAGTCTGCGCGCCAATTCTGTTTTTCGTCGCCTGCCGGAGCTGCTACGCCGCGTGGATGAACTTGAAAAGGCGCAAAACGCGCCGGAAAAGCCCTAGCTTTGCGGTAAGGTTTAGCTGTTAGCTAATAGCTGCTAGCTGTTAGCACCTCACAGCCAGCCTCAAAAGCTAATAGCTAACAACCAGTAGCTAAGGGCCGTATAAAGGCCCCGCTAACAGAATGAACGACAAGCAACACACCATCAAGGCTCCCGTGACCGTGCGCGGCATCGGGCTGCACACGGGCGTTGAGGCCACGATGACCTTTTGCCCGGCGCCCGTCAACCACGGTTTCAAGTTTCAGCGCATCGATTTGCCAGGCCAGCCCACCGTCGATGCCGACGTGGACAACGTGGTGGACCTCTCGCGCGGCACCACCATCGAGCAGAACGGCGCCCGCGTGAATACCGTGGAACACACTTTGGCCGCACTGGTAGGCTTGCAGCTTGATAATGTGCTCATTCAGCTCTCCGGCCCCGAGCCGCCCATCATGGATGGCTCCTCGGCCGAGTTCATTAAGGCCCTGCACACCGTGGGCATGGAAGAGCAGAACGCCCTGCGCAACTACTACGAAATCCCGGACACGATTCGCTATGTCGACAACGCCCGGGGCGTCGAAATCGCGGCCCTGCCCCTCTCCGACTACCGCCTCACGGTGATGGTGGACTACAACTCGCCGGTGCTTGGCTCCCAGCACGCTACGCTGGCTGATATCAACCAGTTTGAGGGCGAAATTGCCTCGTCGCGCACCTTCTGCTTCCTGCACGAGCTCGAATATCTCTACAAATCGAACCTTATTAAAGGTGGCGACTTGTCGAATGCCATCGTGGTGGTGGACCGCGTGGTGAGCGAAGACGAGCTCAGCGACCTGGCCACGATGCTGGGCAAGCCCCGCGTATCGGTGCGTAAGGAAGGCATTCTCAACAACGTAGAGCTGCGCCACAAAAACGAGCCCGCCCGCCACAAGCTGCTCGACATGGTAGGCGACCTGGCCTTGGTCGGCCGCCCCCTGAAAGGGCAGATTCTGGCCGCCCGGCCGGGCCACGCGGCCAACGTGGCTTTCGCCAAGAAAATCAAGAAGCGCATGCTGGAAGAGCGCACCAACCCGGTGCCGCAATACGACCCCAACCGCGAGCCGGTGCTGGACGTGAACCAGATTATGGAGCTCCTGCCCCACCGCTACCCCTTCCTGCTGCTCGACAAGGTGATTCACCTCGACGACCAGGCTGTGACGGCGGTGAAAAACGTGACCATCAACGAGCCCTTTTTCCAGGGCCATTTCCCCGGCAACCCGGTGATGCCCGGGGTGTTGCAAATCGAGGCCATGGCCCAGACCGGCGGCATCCTGGTGATGAACACCGTGCCCGACCCCGAAAATTACTGGCAGTATTTCCTGGGCATCGAAAACGCCCGCTTCCGCAAGCGGGTGCTGCCCGGCGACACGATAGTGTTTCACTGCCAGCTACTGGCGCCCATCAAGCGCGGCATCGCCAAGATGCGCGGCCAGGCTTTCGTGAACGGCAAAGTGGTGTGCGACGCCGAGATGAGCGCCGCCATCGTCCGCAAGGACGCTTAAATTTTAAGTTATGAGTTAGGAGTTATGAGTTATGAATTGGCAGCCTTGCTCTTGCGCCAACTTCAATTAACTCATAACTCCTAACTCAAAACTCATAACTCACCCCAGAATGATTTCCCCCCTTGCCTATATCCACCCCGATGCCCGCCTTGCGCCGGGGGTTTCCGTTGACCCGTTCACGACCATTGCTGCGGACGTGGAAATCGGGGAAGGCACCTGGATTGGGCCCAACGTGACCATCATGGATGGCGCGCGTATCGGGGCGCACTGCCAGATTTTTCCGGGCGCCGTGGTGGCGGGCATTCCGCAGGATTTGAAGTTTGCCGGCGAAAAAACCACTGCGCATGTGGGTGACCACACGGTGCTACGCGAGTACGTGACCGTGAACCGCGGCACCGTGGACCGCGGCGAAACCCGCGTGGGCGCGCACTGCCTGCTACAGGCCTACGTGCACGTGGCCCACGACTGCCTCATCGGCGATAACTGCGTGATTTCGGGCGCTACGCAGATTGCCGGGCACGTCACCATCGGCGACTGGGGCATCATCGGCGGCGGCACGCTGGTGCAGCAGTTTGTGAGTATCGGGGCGCACGCCTTCGTGGGTGGCGGCTCGCTGGTGCGCAAGGACGTGCCGCCCTACGTGAAGGCCGCCCGCGAGCCCCTCACCTACGCCGGCATCAACTCAGTGGGCCTACGCCGCCGGGGCTTTGGCGACGAGCAGGTGTACGCCATCCAGAACCTCTACCGCCTGTTGTACCTGGCCGGCCTGAACACCCAGGAAGCCCTGGCCCGCATTGAGGAGGAAGTGCCGGTATCGGCCGAGCGCGACTTTGCCACGGACTTCATCCGGGCGGCCAATCGGGGCATCATCAAAGGGCCCAGCAAGCGCAAGCGCGACGACGAAGAAGGAGAATAACTGTACAACGAACAATTGGCAATGAGCAACGAACAATTAGGTTCGGACTGCTCACTGCTAGTTACTCATTGTTCATTGCTCATTGCCAATTGTTAATTGACGCCAACGGCCTGGGAAAACGCTTTCAGCGCGACTGGATTTTCCGGGGGCTGACGCGGGCCTTCCGGCCAGGCAGCGCCACGGCCGTGCTCGGGCCGAACGGCGCCGGCAAAAGCACGCTATTGAATACCATTTCGGGTCAATTGCTGCCTACTGAAGGCACGTTAAGCTACTCGCTGGCTGGCCGCCCTGTGGCGGTAGAAGACGTGCCGCGCTACCTGGCTTACGCCGCGCCCTACCTGGAACTCCTGGAGGAGCTGACGCTGCTGGAGCTGCTGCGCTTTCACACCCGCTTCAAGCCCTTGCGGCCGGGCTGCACCATCGAGAGCCTCATCAGCATCATGTACCTGGAGCCGGCGCGGCAGCGGCTGGTGCGCGAGTTTTCGTCGGGCATGAAACAGCGGCTCAAGCTGGGCCTGGCCCTGTACGCCGATGCGCCGCTGTTGCTGCTCGATGAGCCGACAACTAACCTCGACGCCACTGGCGTGGCCTGGTACCAGGAACACGTGCGGGCCACCCGCGCCGGGCGCACCCTGTTGCTCAGCTCCAATGTGCCGGCCGAGTACGATTTCTGCGACGAGCAGCTGCTGGTGACGGATTTTCAGTCGGGGCCGAAGGAGCGCTAGGATTTGGCGGCAGGCGTGTATTTTTGATAAATGCAACTTGCAGTTTTATGAGCGCACAACCTAACTACCGCCACTACATCACGGAAGAAGAATACTTAGCCGCTGAGCGTCAGGCTGAGTTCAAGAGCGAATACCTGAACGGTGAGGTTTTCGCGATGGCAGGAGCCAGCTATGAGCACAATCTGATTACCGGCAATCTGGTTACCAGCCTGAACAATCGTCTGGGCGACCGCAACTGCACTGTACAGGCTAACGACATGCGCCTTCAGGTTTCGGAAGCGGGGCTTTACACGTACCCGGATGTATCAGTGGTGTGCGGCGAACCACAGTTTCGGGACAAGGCCTACCTTGACACCCTTCTGAATCCGGTGGTACTGGTAGAAGTAATGTCGCGTAGCACTAAAGGATTTGACCGGGCTGGGAAACTTCAATTTTATCGCAGCATTCCCAGCTTGCGGCACTACTTGCTGGTAGCTAGCAACGCCGTTAACGTGATGAGTTACTCCCGGCTTGAGGACGATATCTGGCGCATTGCGGACTATACCGGGTTAACCGACCTCATCCCCCTCACGGCCCTCGACCTGGAGCTTCCCGTGGCCGAAATCTACCGCAAGGTGCCCCTGCCCGAACGCTCCGCCCAAGCCTGATTTGTATCAAAAAAAACCGGCCGCGCACTTAACCCAACTCCGCGCCGCCGCGTATCTTCGCCGCCTACTTCATCCCTTGTTTCACCCAACTATTTTACCGCCCCGGCCATGAAAAGCTACGACGACCTGGACGACGACCTGCTCGACGACGACGATAACCTGGACTCCTACGCCAGCAAAGGCGGCGCCAAAGCCGCTGGCAACGAAGAAGAACGACTCTCGGCCAAATACGCCGACTACCTCATGTGGCGCGACACCGGCTCGAGCCACGACGAAGCCCTCGACCTAGCCAGCATGAGCGAGGAAGAATTCACGGCCGCCGAAGCCGCCGAAGCGGACTCCGACCGCGGCGGTTTCACCTCGCTCGACGACGATGACGATTTCGGCGACGACGATGAGGACGACGATAGCTACGGCGGCAGTTCGCGCGGCGGCGGCCGCCGCAGCAGCTTCGACGATGACGACTATTAAGCTCAATGAACAATTGGCAATGAGCAATTAATTGTTCAGCCATTGCTGCTCACAGAAAAGGCCTTTCTTCCGAAAGGCCTTTTTTAGTGTGCTACTTCATGGCAACAGACAATTGTTAATTGCTCATTGCCAATTGTTCATTGTTTATTGAATTAGCCTTTGAACCCAAATACGCGCTTGAGAATCTCGGAAGTGCGGGCCGCCGGGTTTTTGCGGATTTTAGCTTCCTCATTGGCCAGCAGCACGAACAGGCCGTCAACGGCTTTCTGGGTGGTGTAAGCCGAGAGGTCGGTTTGCACGGGCGTCATCAGCGGGATGCGGTTGTACTGGCTGGTCATCTTCTTGTAGGCACTGCCGGCGCCCACCTGGTCGATGGCGGCGGTGATGTCGGGCTTGAAGGCGGTTACCAGCTGGGCCTCGGTGGCTTTGCGCAGAAACTGGGTGGCCGCATCGGTGCTGCTGCTGGTCACGAGCGAGAGGGCATCGGTGAGGCTGATGTGGGCCAGGGCGTTGAGGAAAATATCCTTGGCCTTGGGAGCGGCGGCTTCGGCGGCGCGGTTGAGCTGGGTTTCGAAGGTTTCGATAAGTGTAGGCATGCCGGGGAATTTGCTCAGGGTGGCTTTCATGAGCATGGCATCCTCGGGCCAGGGAATGTGGATGTCGTCGTTGAGGTTGAAGCCGTCGGGCTCGGAGGCAAATTCGACGGCTTTGGTGATGCCCTTGGTGAGGGCTTCCTTGATGCCGCTGGCGGCTTCGGTTTGGGTGAGGGGCTTGGCGGCGGCGGCCGCTGCGGCAGCCGCAGTGGCTTTATCGGCCGCGGCTTTTTCGGCGGCAGCCTTGGCGGCCGCAGTTTTAGCGGCGGCCGCTTTGGCAGCGGCGGCTTTTTGGGCGGCGGTGGTGGTTTTGGTGGTGGTGGTGGTTTTCTTGGTGGTGGTAGTTTTCTTGGTCTGGGCCTGGGCGGCGGGGGTGCTGGCGGCCAGCAAACCAGTGAACAAAAGCGCCGAAGCGAGGCGGGTAAACATGGAAAAACGACTGCGGCGGGAAAACCGGATGGCCCCTGTGGCTGTCCTATGGGCCGCCGCGTGTGCAATTTGTACACAATTTTGCTGCCATTCCAACTTTTCCCGCCATGCCCTCCCCTCCCGACGTTGAAATCATGACCATTGGCGACGAGCTGCTCTACGGGCAGGTCGTCGATACCAACTCCGCCTTCATGGGCCAGGAGCTGGCCAAAATAGGCCTGCGGGTGCGCCAAATCAGCTCCGTAAGCGACCGGGCCGACGAGATTGTAGCTGCCCTCGACCAGGCCCGGCAGCGGGCGCAGGTGGTGCTCATCACCGGCGGCCTCGGCCCCACCAAAGATGATTTGACCAAGCACGTACTGGCCCGCTATTTCGGCAGCGAGCTGGTGATGCACGAGCCCACCCTGGCGCACGTCACCGAGTTCTTCCGCAAGTTCAACCGGCCCATGCTCGACGTGAACCGCCAGCAGGCGCTGGTGCCGGCCGCCTGCGAGGTGCTCTTCAACGCCGTGGGCACGGCCCCCGGCATGTGGTTCGAAGACCAGGGCACCGTATTCGTGAGCATGCCCGGCGTGCCCTTCGAGATGAAAAAGCTCATGCTCGACCACGTATTGCCGCGCCTGCAAAGCCGCTTCGAGCTGGCCCCCATCGAGCACGTGGTAGTAATGACCGTGGGCCTCGGCGAAAGCTTCCTGGCCGAAAAAATCGCCGACTGGGAAAACGCCCTGCCCGCCAACGTCAAGCTAGCCTACCTGCCCACCCTGGGCAGCGTGCGTCTGCGCCTCACCGGCACCCAGGACGGCCGCCCCGACCTGCGCCCCCGCATGCTGGCCCTGCTGCCCGCTCTTCGCGAGCACATCGGCGACTACATCTTCGCCGAGGAAGAAACGAGCCTCGAAGCGGCCATTGGCCGGCTACTGCTCGACAAAACCCTCACCCTGGGCACCGCCGAAAGCTGCACCGGCGGCCTGGTAGCCCAGCGCATCACTAGCGTGGCGGGTGCCTCGGCCTACTTCCTGGGTGGCGTAGTGGCCTATTCCAATGGGTTGAAAACCCAGCTGCTGGGCGTGCGCGAGGAAACGCTGGCCGCCCACGGCGCCGTGAGCGAAGCAGCCGTGCGCGAGATGGCTGAGGGTACCCGCGCCCGCCTGGGCGTGGCGGTGGCCGTGGCTACCAGCGGCATCGCCGGCCCCGGCGGCGGCACGCCTACCAAGCCAGTGGGCACCATGTGGCTGGCCTGCGCCACGCCCGGCGGTACCGTTACCCGACAAATCAATTTCGACCGGGGCCGCGACCTGAACGTGAGCTACACCGCCCAAAGCACGCTGGCGCTGCTGTGGCAGCAGTTGCGGGCGCTGTAGCGACGCAATAGTTGGAGTCTCGTCGTTTGGACGCTTTGAACCAGACGGCGCGAACGACGAGACTCCAACTATTGCGTCTCTACGTCATTATCCGACGGACGAAGGGCCGGGCGGCGGGATACCAAGCACTGCTTGGCGCCCCGCTGCCCGGCCCTTCGTCCGTTAAGCCAACCCGTTCAACGGGCTTTTCTGGTCGCCTCGCCGCCGTTCATATCCTCTTAATGTTCATGAAGGCAGTTTTGCAGCACCAAAGCATGCAAAAGAAAGGTAGCAGTGTCCGTCGGCCCACTCGGGGCCAGCAGCCCGGAAGCGGGGATGACGCTCGCTTTCCGGTAGCCCAGCGGGGCTTTTGCGGCTTGCGTGGCGGCGGGCGAACGCGCCCGGCCAGCCCTTCCACCACCAGCTCTGTGATTGTTCACGCGCCCGTCGGGGTGCTTAAATCGACTATGAAAAACACGTTCGTGCTCCTGGCGCTGAGCAGCTTGTACTTCGCGACGAGCTGCTCCGGCAAGAAAGAGGCTAAAGAGGAGAAGCAGAAGTTTCTGGTGACCAGCCCGCTCCAGAAAGACACCACCATCACCAAGGAGTACGTGTCGCAGATTCACTCCATCCAGCACATCGAGATGCGGGCGCTGGAAAAGGGCTACCTGCAGCGAATATTCGTGGACGAAGGCCAGGTGGTGAAGCAGGGCCAGCTCATGTTCCAGATTATGCCGCTCATCTACCAGGCCGAGCTGCAAAAGTCGAAGGCCGAGGCTGATTACGTGGACATCGAGTACCAGAACACCAAGAAGCTGGCCGATAAAAACGTGGTATCGGCCAACGAGCTGGCGCTGGCCAATGCCAAGCTGAACAAGGCCAAGGCCGAGGTCAACCTGGCCCAGACGCACCTCGAATTCACCACCATCCGCGCCCCGTTCAGCGGCATCATGGACCACTTTCAGGCCCGGCTGGGGAGCCTGGTGGACGAAGGCGACCTGCTGACCACGCTCTCCGACAACAGCAAAATGTGGGTCTATTTCAACGTGCCCGAGGCCGAGTACCTCACCTATAAGGAGCACCTGAAAGCCACCGACGGCCCGCAGCGGGTGCAGCTGCTGATGGCTAACAACGAGCTATTTCCGCACCCCGGCCTGGTAAAAACCATCGAGGCTGACTTCAACAACGAAACCGGCAACATTGCCTTCCGCGCCACCTTCCCCAACCCCGACGGCCTGCTGCGCAACGGCGAAACCGGCAGCATCCTGATGACGGTGCCGCTGCGCAAGGCCATCCTCATCCCCCAGAAGGCCACCTTCGAGATTCTGGAGAAGAAGTTTGTGTACGTGGTAGATAACAAGAACCGGGTACACCAGCGCGAAATCACCATCGCCTCGGAAATGCCCGACCTCTACGCCGTTCGCACCGGCCTGAAGGCCGACGAGAAAATCCTACTCGAAGGCATCCGCAAGGTGAAGGACGGCGACGACATCGCCTTCAACTACGAGGCGCCGAAGAAGGTGCTGGCCAATCTGAAGGTATACAGCGAATAGGTTTTTAATGGTTAATGATTAATGGTTAGTGGTTAATAAGCCTGTCTCATCAACCACCAACCTGCGCCACCCTGCCGTTCATTAACCATTAATCATTAACCACTAACCATTAATTTCCGTGTTCAGTAAATTCATTCGGCGGCCCGTCTTCGCTATCGTTATTTCGATAGTTATCCTGTTCTTGGGCGGGCTGGCCATCAAGATGCTGCCGACCTCGCAGTTTCCGGAGATTTCGCCGCCCATGGTGATGGTATCGGCCGCTTACCCGGGGGCCAGCGCCAAGGTGCTCACCGAGTCGGTGCTTATCCCGCTGGAGCAGGCCGTGAACGGTGTGCCCGGCATGAAGTACATGACCTCCGACGCCGTGAGTGCCGGCGAGGCCAACATCCAGATTGTCTTCAACCTGGGCACCGACCCCGACCAGGCGGTGGTGAATGTGAACACCCGCATTGCCCAGGTGATAAACCGCCTGCCGGTGCTGGTGCAGCGCGAGGGCGTGATTGTGAACCGCGTGGTACCCAACATGCTCATGTACGTGAACCTGTTCAGCAAGGACAAGAACACCGATATGAAGTACCTCTTCAACTTTGCGGGGGTAAACATGCTGCCCGAGCTGCAGCGCCTGAGCGGCATCGGTCGGGCCAACATCCTGGGTAGCCGGCAGTACGCCATGCGTATCTGGCTGAAACCGGACCGCATGCGGGCCTACAACATCTCGGTGGACGACGTGATGAAGTCGCTCGACGAGCAGAGCGTCATCGGCTCGCCGGGCCGCATCGGGCGCTCCGACGGGCAGCGGGCCGAGGCGCTGGAATACGTGCTGAGCTACCAAGGGCGCTTCAACGACGTGGAGCAGTACAAGAACGTGATTCTGAAAGCTAACCCCGACGGCGAAATCCTGCGCCTCAGGGATGTGGCCAACGTGGAGCTGGGCTCCGAGTTCTACGACATCTACTCGAACCTCAACGAGTATCCGTCGGCGGCCATCGTGCTGAAGCAGACTTACGGCTCGAACGCCAAGGACGTGATTAAGGAGGTGAAGGACAAGCTGGAGGAGCTGAAGAAAACCAGCTTCCCGCCCGGCATGGACTACAAAATCAGCTACGACGTATCGAACTTCCTCGATGCCTCCATCGAGAACGTAATTGACACGCTGCGCGATGCCTTTATTCTGGTGGCGCTGGTGGTGTTTTTGTTCCTCGGCGACTGGCGCTCGACGCTCATTCCCATCATTGCCGTGCCGGTGTCGCTGGTGGGCTCGTTCATTGCCATGCAGGCGTTTGGGCTCACCATCAACATGATTACGCTGTTTGCGCTGGTGCTCTCGATTGGCATCGTGGTGGACGACGCCATCGTGGTGGTGGAGGCCGTGCACGCCAAGATGGAGGAAGAGCACCTCTCGCCCTACAACGCGGTGCGCAAGGTGCTGGGCGAAATCAGCGGGGCCATCATCGCCATTACTATTCTGATGACGGCGGTGTTCGTGCCGGTATCGTTCATGAGCGGGCCGGTGGGCATTTTCTACCGCCAGTTCTCGATTACCATGGCCACGGCCATCGTGATTTCGGGCCTCGTGGCCCTGACTTTGACGCCGGTGCTCTGCGCCATGATTCTGAAAAACCACCACGGCCACGCCAGGAAGAAAACGCCCATCCAGCGCTTCTTCGACGGGTTCAACCGGCTGTTTGAGAAGCTCACGGGGCGCTACACCAACCTGCTGGAGAAGATTGTGGACCGCCGGCTGGTGACCTTCCTGCTGCTGCTGGCCTTCGGGGCGGGCATCTTCGGCATCTCGGCCAAGCTGCCCACGGGCTTCATCCCGAGCGAGGACCAGGGGCTGATTTACGCCATCATCCAGACGCCGCCGGGCTCGACGCTGGAGCGCACCAATGCCATTGCCGGGCAGCTCTCGAAGCTGGCGCGGGAGGTGCCGGGCGTGGAAAACGTGTCGGCCCTGGCCGGCTACGAGGTGCTGACCGAGGGTCGCGGCTCCAACGCCGGCACCTGCCTCATCGACCTCAAGCCCTGGGACGAGCGCAAGAACATGACCGTGACCCAGGTGATTGCCAAGCTGGAGGAAAAGGCCCGGGAGATTCCCGGCGCGACCGTCGAATTCTTTGAGCCGCCGGCGGTGCCGGGCTACGGCGCGGCGGGCGGTTTCCAGCTGCAATTGCTCGACAAAACCAACACCGGTGACTACAAGGCGCTGGAAAAGGTGAACGAGGAGTTCATGAGCAACCTGCGCAAGCGGCCGGAGCTGGCGGGCCTGTTCACCTTCTTCTCGGCCGACTATCCGCAGTACGAGCTGAAAATCGACAACCAGCTGGCCATGCAGAAGGGCATCACCATCGGCAACGCCATGAATACGCTCTCCATCATGGTGGGCTCGACCTACGAGCTGGGCTTCATCAAGTACCAGCGCTTTTTCAAGGTGTACGTGCAGGCCTCGCCCGAATACCGCAAGCTGCCCGAGGACATCCTGAACATGTGGGCCAAGAACGACAAGGGCGAAATGGTGCCGTTCTCGGCCTTTATGAAGATTGAAAAGTCGCAGGGGGCCAACGAAATCAACCGCTACAACATGTACACCACCGCCTCCATCCGGGGTGGGGCGGCCGAGGGCTACAGCTCGGGCGAGGCCATCAAGGCGGTGCAGGAAGTGGCGGCCAAGACGCTGCCGCGCGGCTACGACATCGACTGGGGCGGGCTGTCGAAAGATGAAGTGAGCCGCGGCAACGAGGCCATTGTCATCTTCATGGTGGTGCTGGGCTTCGTGTACCTGGTGCTAGCGGCGCAGTACGAGAGCTTCCTGCTGCCGCTCTCGGTTATCTTCTCGCTGCCGGCGGGCATCTTCGGCTCGTTTTTGCTGATTAAGCTGCTGGGGCTGGCCAACGACATCTACGCCCAGGTGGGGCTGGTGATGCTGGTGGGCCTCTTGGGCAAAAACGCGGTGCTCATTGTGGAGTTTGCGGTGCAGAAGCACGAGGAGGGCATGAGCGTGCGGGCCGCCGCCATCGAGGGCGCGAAAGTCCGCTTCCGGCCCATTCTCATGACCTCGTTTGCCTTCATCGCGGGGCTGATTCCGCTGGTGCTGGCCCACGGGGCGGGGGCCATCGGCAACCGCACCATCGGCACGGCCGCGCTGGGCGGCATGCTGTTCGGCACGGTGTTCGGCGTGATTATCGTGCCGGGGCTGTACTACATCTTCGGCACGCTGGCCGAGGGCCGGAAATTGATTCGGGACGAAAACGAATACCCGGTATCCGAAGGGTTTGAGCCGCGGGTGACCATCGATGAAACCGAACCTTATGCTTAGCAAACGCCTGTATCAATGCCTCGGCGCCGCCACTTTGGCGGTAGCCGCCGCGGCCTGCAAACTCCCGCAGGTGGCCACCCTCACCCAAAACCGCAGCACCCCGGCGGCCTACGCCAACGCCCCGGCCCCGGCCGACAGCGCCAACTCGGCCCGCCAGCCCTGGCGGCAGTTCTTCACCGACCCGCACCTGACGGCCCTCATCGACTCGGCCCTGCTGCACAACCAGGAGCTGAACATCACCCGCCAGGAAATCGACATCGCCCGCAACGAGGCTCAGGTGCGCAAGGGCGAGTACCTGCCCTTCGTGGGCCTCGGGGTGCGCGCCGAGGCCGAGCGGCCCGGCCGCTACACCCTGCGCGGGGCCACCGAGGAGGCCATCGACGTGAAGCCCGGCGTGCGCACCCCCGACCCGCTGGCCAACTACCAGCTCGGCGCGTTTGCCAGCTGGGAGGTCGACATCTGGCACCGGCTGCGCAACGCCCGGCAGGCGGCACTGCGCCGCTACCTGGCCTCGGTGGAGGGCAAGAATTTCACCACCACCAACCTGGTGGCCGAAATTGCCAACTCCTACTACGAGCTGCTGGCGCTGGACAACCAGCTGGCCATTGTGCGCCAGAACATCGGCATCCAGACCAACGCCCTGGAAATCGTGCGGCTGCAAAAGGCCTCGGCCCGGGTAACCGAGCTGGCCGTGCAGCGCTTCGAGGCCCAGGTGCAGAATACCACCAGCCGGCAGTTCGACATCCAGCAGCGCATCACGGAGACGGAAAACCGCCTCAACTTCCTGCTGGGGCGCTACCCGCAGCCCATCGTCCGCGACGCGGCGGGCCTGAGCAACCTGCTGCCGCCGGCCGTGCAGGCCGGCCTGCCGGTGCAGCTGCTCCAAAACCGCCCCGACGTGCGCCAGGCCGAGCTGGAGGTGCAGGCCGCCGGGCTCGACGTGCGAGTGGCCCGCGCCGCCTTCTACCCCGCGCTGCGCCTCTCGGGCGGGGCCGGGTTCGAGGCCTTCCGGCCGGGGCTGGTGTTCTCGGCCCCCGAGTCGATTCTGTACTCCATCGGCGGCGACCTTGCGGCTCCTTTAGTGAATCGGAACGCGATAAAAGCCGTGTACGGCAGCGCCAACGCCCGCCAGAACCAAGCCGTGCTGAACTACGAGCGCACCCTGCGCAACGCTTACGTGGAAGTAGCCAACCAGCTGGCCAACATCGCCAACCTGCAAAGCAGCTACGCGGCCAAAACCCGCGAGGTGGCCGCCCTCACCGAGTCGGTCAACATCTCGACCAGCCTCTTCGGCTCGGCCCGAGCCGACTACACCGAGGTGCTCTTCACCCAGCGCGACGCCATCGAGGCCCGCTTCGACGTGGTCGAAATTCGCATGCAGCAGCTGCAGGCCGGCGTGCAGGCCTACCGCGCCCTGGGCGGCGGCTGGCGCTAAGAACGAGTAGGATTGAACGAGTGGGAGTGAACGAGTGGTAGTACGAATTCCCCGCAGGGGTTCGTACTACACTTCGTCGTTTGCACGGTTATAACACCGACAGAGTGGTAGTACGAACCCCTTTGGGGGATTCGTACTACCACTTCGTTCTGTTAGCTACTTGCAACTTTTCACCCCGCTCCCGACCTCTCTCAGGAGCGCATGAAAAAACTCCTCCTCTCCCTCCTGCTCCTCCCGGCCCTCCCCACCCTGGGCCAGGGCCGCGACACGGTGCTTGCCGTGCACAAATTATTTGCCCAGAAGCGTGCCAGCGGTGAGGGCATCGCCGCCGGTGGGGCCACCGTGGGCGCGGGCGCGGCCGTGGGCTCGCCCCTCTACACCGCCCCGCAGGTGAGCGGCCCCGACGTGGCCACGGCCGCCGTGATGGGCGCGGTGCCCGCCGCCCTGGGCCTGCTTCAGATGGGCCGCTACAGCCCCCAGCGCGAGGCCGAGGTGCTCAAGCTCTACGCCGAGGGCTGGGGCCTGCCGCCCGACATCCGCCGCAAGCTCCGGCGCAAGCACTTCCGCCGCACGGCCGACGACGTTCGGGCGGGGCTGTAAAAAAGCCCGCGCCTTTGTCCCGCCACGCAGGGCGGCCGCCAAAGTAGCCACCCGCGACACCTACCTCAAGCAATATGGCACCGCCACCAGCGCCGCCATCGCCCGCCACAAAACCAGCCCCTTCTACACCGAAGCTCTCGGCAAAGACTGCCAGTGGCTCAGCGATACCGCCAACAAGCCCGACCCCAACGGCCTGCAGCCCGACCTCACCATCACGCCCGGCCCCGAGGGCTTCGTCCTGAAGTGGAGCAAACTCGACCAGGACGGCGTGAAGGTGTTCCGCCGCCGCAAGGCCGGCGAAACCGCCTGGCACTACCTGGCCTTCGACTCCCGCTCGCCCTACATCGACACCGAAACCGGCCTCACGGGCACCTACGAGTACCAAGTGCAGCTGATGAACGACGATAAGCCGGTGGGGCAGGCGTCGGATATCGGGACGGCCGTGCATGGGTAGTATGGAAGCAACTCGAAAACAATACCTGCTTCGTCTGCTGGGCGCCGTGCTACTAGCCGGCGCAGGCTGGCTGCTGATGGGCCTGGCCTGGAGCAGTGAGGGTATCGGCCATCCGTATGCCACTATCGGCTTTTTAGGGGGGCTTGGTCTGCTTTTCGCCGGGGTAGCTCGCTTCTTTCTGTTGGCTACCCGATAGCCTGCGGGCTGCCTGTTTGCCCCCTCAACTCCCGAAACCCCGGCTGCCGGCGCAGTCCGGGGTTTCGTTTTTTCAATTTCGTCTTTTCAATCGGGCCTGCCGAATAGCCGCAAAGCGGCGACACGTTGGTAGTATTCCGTTTCAATGCGGGTACCAGAGCCGCAAAGCGGCGGCACTTTTCGCCAAGAGGAAGTGCCGCCGCTTTGCGGCTCTAACCTGCTCCCCCCCTTATCAGCTACCAACGTGTCGCCGCTTTGCGGCTATTCGGCAGGCGGGGTTTTATAATTCCTGGCACCAGCGACTAATTTTGCACTCCCCCCTTTTGAAGGCTAACTCCCTTCCCCACCCGCATGAAACAAGAGCTGGAACTGCTCCTCGCCCCCGAGGTAGCCTTTGATGAATTGGCCCGCTACGAGGCCATCCTGGCCCACGCCGGCCTGCGCCCCGGCCAGGCCGACTTTATCCATCTAAAACGCCGCTCTATTGACGCCCGCGGCCGGCAGCCGCTGGTGCGCCTGCGGGCCGAAATTTACCAGGAGGCCCCGCCCCGCGAGCTGTTCGGGCCCTGGTTTGAGTACCCGAACGTGGCCCAGGCCAAGCGCCGGGTGCTCATCGTGGGGGCGGGTCCGGCGGGGCTGTTTGCCGCCCTGCGTTGCATCGAGCTCGGGCTAAAACCCATTGTGCTGGAGCGCGGCAAGGACGTGCGCGCCCGCCGCCGCGACCTGGCCGCCATCAACAAGGAGCAGACCGTGAACCCCGACTCGAACTACTGCTTCGGCGAGG
Source organism: Hymenobacter aranciens (assembly GCF_030580865.1). GTDB lineage: Bacteria > Bacteroidota > Bacteroidia > Cytophagales > Hymenobacteraceae > Hymenobacter > Hymenobacter aranciens. The sequence continues at coordinate 411,909 of NZ_JAUQSY010000002.1, forward strand.
GCGGCGCCGGCACCTACTCCGACGGCAAGCTCTACACCCGCGCCACCAAGCGCGGCGACGTGGGCCGGGTGCTGCGCCGCCTCGTGCAGCACGGCGCCACCACTGACATCCTCGTGGATGCCCACCCCCACATCGGCACCAATAAGCTACCCGAAGTCGTCAAGGCCCTGCGCGACGCCATCATCGAAGCCGGCGGCGAGGTGCATTTCGACACCCGGGTGACGGATTTGATTTTGGAAAACAACCGCCTGCGCGGCGTGGTCACGGCCGCCGGCGCGGCGCTGGAGGCCGAGGCCACCATCCTGGCTACCGGCCACTCGGCCCGGGATATTTACGAGCTGCTGCACCGTCGCGGGGTACTCATCGAGGCCAAGCCGTTTGCGCTGGGCGTGCGCGTCGAGCACCAGCAAAGCCTCATCGACCAGGCCCAGTACCGGCGGCCCGAGCGCGGCATTCTGCCCGCCGCCTCCTACGCCCTGGTGCACCAGACGCAGGTGCGCGGGCAGCAGCGCGGGGTGTTTTCGTTTTGCATGTGCCCGGGCGGGTTTATCGTGCCCGCCGCCACCGCCCCCGGCGAAGTGGTGGTAAATGGCATGAGCCCCAGCCGCCGCGACTCGCGCTTTGCCAACTCCGGCATTGTGGCCGCCGTGGAGCTGGAGGACATGAACCTGCGCGAGCACGGCCCGCTGGCCGGCCTGCATTTCCAGGCCGCCATCGAGCAGCTGGCCTGCCGGGCGGCGGGCGGCACCCAGCAGGCCCCCGCCCAGCGCCTCGGCGACTTCCTCAAAAACAAGCTCTCGCCCGAGCTGCTCGAAACCAGCTACCAGCCCGGCCTGATTTCCACGCGCATGGACGACGTGCTGGGGCCCGCCCTCGCCGAGCGCCTGCGCCAGGGTTTCACCGATTTCGGCCGCAAAATCCCCGGCTACGCCACCAATGCCGCCCAGATTGTGGGCGTGGAAAGCCGCACTTCCTCGCCGGTGCGCATTCCGCGCGACAAGGAAACCTTGCAGCACCCCGAAATCCAGGGTCTGTTTCCCTGCGGGGAGGGCGCGGGCTACGCGGGCGGCATCGTGAGCGCCGCCATGGACGGCGAGCGGGTGGCGGAAGCGGTTTCTGTTTTAGCTGTTAGCTAATAGCTCTTAGCTGTTAGCTTTTGTTCTTTCGTAGAAGATTATCATACTTCCCTTCCACTCAAAAAAGCTAACAGCTAGCAGCTATTAGCTAACAGCTACAAAATGAAAAAGACCCTCGTCCTCGGCGCCTCCGACAACCCTTCCCGCTACGCTTACCGGGCCGTGCATTCGCTCAAAAATCACGGCCACGAGGTGGTGCCCGTGGGCATCCGCAAGGGCCAGGTGGCGGGGCTCGACATCCACACCGACCGCCCGGCGCTGGACGACATCGACACCGTGACGCTGTACGTGGGCCCGCAAAACCAGCCCACCTGGTACGACTACATTCTGAGTTTGAAACCCAGGCGCATCATCTTCAACCCCGGCACCGAAAACCCGGAGCTGGAGCGCCGGGCCCAGCAGCAGGGCATTCGCACCGAAGAAGCTTGCACACTGGTAATGCTCTCGATTGGGAATTACTAGGGCCGCCGGGCCCGGGCCGATTACTCGACGGCGATGCGCCGCCGGGCCGTTCCCTGCGCTGTGGGCACACTCAGAAAGTACAGCCCCGGCCGCAGGCCAGTTAGCGGCAGCGTTGCTTCCAGCGAGCCAGGGGCGGGCCAGGTGCTGGCCACGCGGCCCCGCAAATCGAGCAGTACGGCCGGGCCGGTGGCCGCGGCCGACAAGCGCACGTGCAGCGCCTCACGCACCGGGTTCGGGAACACCTCGGCCGTGGGGCCGGTGCTCCGAAACAGCATCGGGGTGTTGACCAGCCGGGCCAGGCTGTGGCGGGGCTGCCCGGCTACGCGGGTAAAGAAGCCCGCCAGCACAATGGCCTGGTCGGCCGGCTGCAGCTGCACGCCGGCGCTGGCATCGGCAGCCACTTCGCTCTCGATGGCAATGGCCTGGAAGCTGGCATCGGCGCGGCCATCGGCTTCGAGGCGCTGCAGGGTGCAGTGGCGGACATCGGCGCCGGGCACCAGGGCCAGTAGGCGGCCATCGGGCTGCTCGGTGAGCGTGAGGGCGGCGCGGGCGGCGGCAAAGCCGGGGTCGGGGCGGCCATCGGGCAGCAGGCGCAGCCAGCCGTTGGCCACGGCCTGCCCGCCGAAGCTGGTGAAGCTGCCGCGCAGCAGCACCTGCCCGTTGGCCAGCACCTGCGCCTGAAACAGGGTGTTGGGGCCCGCCGCGCTGCCCAGGTCGAAGCCCGGGTCGATGGAGCCGTCGGGGTTGAGGCGGGTGAGGTGGCTGCGCTGCCGGTCGTGCCAGTAGATGAGCATCCGGCCATTGGGCTGGGGCAATACGCTCTGCACCCCCGTTTGGTACCCCACCCCGATGCCCAGCGGGGTCTGGGCGGCCTGCACCCACAGGCCCGTGGCGGGCGGCACGAAGCTGCGGTCGAGCCGGCCGTTGGGCTGCAGCAGCGCCAGGGCCTCGCGCGGCTGGCCGTTATTGCTGACAGAGAGCGTGCCACACACGGCTATCTTGCCCGAGGGCTGGGGGAATACCGTCGCCCCGTAGAGCCCCGGCGTAGTGTAGCTCAGCGTATCGGTGGCAAAGCCCGGGTCGGGCTGCCCGCTGGCCAGCAGGCGGTCGATGAGCACCGGGCCGGTGCTAAACCCACTGGGCAAATGCACGTGGTAAAAGGTGCCGTCGGGCTGCGGCCACGGATACCCGACCCGGGTATTATTATTAACAACGGTGGGAAACGCCAGGGAGGCCTGGTAGCTGCCATCGGCCGCGAGGCGGTGGTAGTAGGCCGGGGGTAGCGGCTGATTGTTAAAATTCAGCTGGTCGCCCGGGCCTACCGTGCCCCGCAGATGAAACGTGCCATCGGGCAGCGGCACGACGGATAAGGTATTCACGTTTTCCATGCGGGGCGCAAAGCCGGGGTCGAGGCGCCCGGCCGGGGTGAGGCGCGTGAGGCCGGGGCTGGGCTGCTGGTCGACGCTGGCGTAGTCGCCGCCCACCATATAGCTGCCGTTGGGCAGCTCGGCCAGCGCCCACACGAGGCCGCCCGGGCCGCCGCCCGTGGCAAAGCCGGCATCGGGGGTGCCATCGGCGTGGAGCCGCGCCACCGCCTGCCGCACCGCGCCCAGCGCGGTCCCAAACCACCCCGCCACCAGCACCTCGCCGCTGGCCTGCACCCGCACCTGAAACAAAATGCCGTCGAGCGGCGCCTGAAACGACGCGTCGAACGAGCCATCGGGCAGCAGCCGGCGCAGCGAGCCCTGGGCTTGGTCCAGGACGGTCCCCGCCACCAGGATTTTGCCGTCGAGGGGCTGGCGCGCCATTGCCAGCACCACCGGCTTGCTGCCGTTGGCGTTCTGGGCGAGCAGCGCCGAGCGGAACGAGGTATCAACGCTGCCATCGGGCAGCAGCTGGACGATGCCGGGCGTCAGGTAGCCGTTTACTTCCGTGAATACGCCGGCCACCAGCAGCTTGCCATTGGGCAGCACCTCCACGGCGTGGACTTCGCCCGGCGCACTACCGTTCCCGAAACCCGTGCCGAGGTTGAACGCCGGGTCGGGACGGCCATCGGGCAGCAGGCGCTCCAGAGCAACCGTAGTGCCGGCGGCGTTGTGGCAGATGCCGCCCACCAGCAGCTTGCCGTCGGGCTGCGTGGCCAGGGCGAGGATGGTGCCGCTCACCCACGGCGCCCCGCTGGCCCGGAAGGTGGCATCCGGGCTGCCGTCGGCGTTGAGGCGCAGGGGCTGGGGCACGTCGCCCAGAAAGTACTGCTCACCCCCGTAGACGATTTTACCATCGGCTTGCAGCGCAATGGCCCGCATGTGGCGCAGGTAGCTGCCCCCCACCCCGGCCCGCCGCCGAAAGGCCGTATCGGGGCTGCAGTCGGCATTGAGGCGCACCAACTGACTGCCCAGTTGCCCTTCGTAGCGGGTCACCATCGTTCCCATCAGCACTTTGCCGTCGGGCTGCACGGCCAGGCTATAGGCCCGGCCGGCGGGGCCGGTGGTGGTGGTAGGAGTGAAAGCCGGGTCGAGCTGCTGCGCCCGCGCCGGGGCGGCGGCCGCCAGGGCCGTCAGGGTTATCAGAAAGTAAAAAAGCTTCATACGCAAACGATAATGGAAAACCACCGCAACAAAGATAACCGCCGGCCCAGCTTACATCCGGCCCGCCCGCACGTAGGCCTGAAAGCGCGGCTCCACGGCCCGCGTAATGCTGACCGACACGCCGAAACACCCCAGCAGGAACACCACGTAGGCCCCGCCCACCAGCGCCCAGCGCCCCGGCCGCCACTGCCGCCAGCCCGGCACCCGCCCAAACGCCACCAGCGCCAGCAGCAGCAAATGCAGCGGCAGCAGAAACCGGACTTCCATGCTCATCGGCAGCACGGCCAGGCAGGGCAGCAGCAGGGCCGCCAGCACCAGCCCACCCCGCCCGCCCAGGCGTCGCCAGCCCGCCAGCGCCACCAGCCCGGCCCCAAACCAGAGGCTGTAATTGAGCCCGCGTAGCAGCGCCGAGGTCTCCCAGCGCTTCAGGTAAGGCGTGGGGTGGCTGAGGTCGAGCCCGGCAAAGAGGTGGCGGGCGTAGGTGCGGGCCATGAGCAGCGGGTGGCGCGCGGCAAAGCGCAGGTATTGCCCGGCCGTGGCAAACTCCGCGATGCCCTCGTTTTGCAGCACCTCCTCCCCTGCCGCATCCATAAAAAGCAGCTGGCCAGTAGGCAATTCGCGCCCCACCGACGACTCGTATTTCTGGTGCAGGAGGCCCCAGCGCAGCTTCTGCAGGTAGAGGTTGTGGATGCGTAATTCCTTGGATTGGGAAAGCACCAGCGGCGTATTGGCCCCGAAGTGCCGGCGGTTAATCAGCCCCTGCGGGGTGAGCACCAGCGCCGCCCCGGCCGCCAGCAGTCCTAGCCGCGGCAGCCACTGCGGGCGCGGCTGCTGCCACAGCAACAGCCCCAGCACAGGCGGCACGGCGGCCAGGTAGATGGGCCGGATGTTCACGGCCAGCGCCAGGGCCAGCCCCGCCAGCACAGCCGCCCCCCCGCCCCGCCGCTGGGCCTGCCACAGGGCCAGCCCCAGCGCCAGCAGCGCCGGAAAATCGGAGAGTGAGAAGTTGAAATAGTCGCGCCAGAACAGGAAGCCCAGCGCCGCCCACAGCAGGCGCCGCCCCAGCGCCGGCAGCGCCGCCGCCCCGGTAGCCGCCCGCCACAGCCGCGGCCCCACCACCCCAAACAGCAGCCCGGCCAGCCCGGCGTTGGCCAGCTTCACGATAACTACGGCGGGCTGGTGCAGGGCCTTGCGCAGCCCCAGGCACAGGAAATTGAACAGCGGGTAGGCGTAGCCGCGCAGGGCGTCGTCGTAGTTCAGCAAGCTGAAGTGGCCGTGCTGGTAGAAGCGGTGGCCGGCTTCCCAGTAGAGCCCGGCGTCGTAGTACAGGTGCTGATATTCGGAAATCAGGAGCAGGTAGGCGGCAAAAAAAGCCACGATGCCGCCCACCAGCAGCGCCTCCTGCCGGCGTGCCGGCGCGAGCCCAAGCGAAGGATACGGGGAGAACTTGTTAGCCAAACGAGATAAGTGATGCGGCCTTAAAAGTAGGCAGCCCCGGCCGACCGACCCCGGCCACCATCACAGGAACGCGAAAAATTGCGGCAGGACGACCGGCCGCGGCCTTAGTAAGTCCGGCAACAGCTATAGGCAGCCCGTCCGCCGCTTCAGCAGGTCCACGCCCGACTTTAGGAGGCCCGTCCACTGCTTTAGGAGGCGCGTCCACTGCTTTAGGACGTCCGTCAACAGCACTTTTCCAGGCAAAGCGAGCAATTGCTGGTATTTTTCCCATAAATACGCGGTGGCCACTTGTACCAGGCAACCTTCTGGTAAGGGTTTGCATCTGCCGCATCAAATCCTTTTCTCCTGCCCCTGCCGACTACTACTCCCCGTGACCGAAGTTGACCTGATAGCCGCCTGCGGGCGGGGCGAGCCCCGGGCCCAGCGCCAGCTCTACGAGCAGCTGGCCGGGCTCATGCTCAGCGTGTGCCGCCGCTACCTCAAGCGCCGCGAAGACGCCGAGGAAGCCCTGCTTATGGGCTTCGCCAAGATGTTCCGGGCCCTGCCCACCTACCGTTTCGAAGGCAGCTTCGAGGGCTGGGTGCGCCGCATTATGGTCAACGAATCGTTGATGCTGCTGCGCCAGCGCGAAAGCCTGACCGTGTCGATGGAAGACTTCGCCCAGCCCGAAAACCTGGCCACCACGCCCGCCACCGCCGACACCCAGCTGCAGGCCGACGACCTGCTGGCCCTGCTGGCCGAGCTGCCCGCCGGCTACCGCACCGTGTTCAACCTCTACGCCCTGGAGGGCTTCGGCCACCAGGAAATTGCCGGGATGCTGGGCATCTCGGAAGGCACCAGCAAGTCGCAGCTCAGCAAGGCCCGCGCCCTGCTGCAGCGCCGCCTCAGCAGCCAGCCCGCCCCGCGTTCCGAAAAAGCCGTTTTAAGCCTCTGAGCTCATGCCCTCCCCCGCCCTCTCCCTTCGTCCCTTCATCGGCGCCCGCGACTTCGCCGTTTCGCGGAGTTTCTACCGCGCATTCGGCTTCACCGAAGTAAGTATCTCCCCTACACTGTCGTATTTCACGCTCCCGGGCGCCGGCTTTTACCTGCAGGATGCCTACGTGCCCGACTGGGTTGACAACACCATGCTGTTTCTGGAAGTGGCGGATGTGGAGCAGTACTGGGCCGAGCTGACGGCGCTGGACTTACCCAGTAAGTACCAGGGCGTGCGCCTGCTGCCCATCCGGCAGCAAGCCTGGGGCAAGGAGGGTTTCGTGCACGACCCCTCCGGCATTCTGTGGCACATCGGCGAGTTTGCCAACTAGATTACTGTTTATATCCGCTCCGCCAATGCTACCCGAAGATATTGATGCCCTGTTTCGCAACCAGCTCGATGGTCACCAGTCGCCGCCCAGCGACGACCTCTGGGCCCGCCTGCAGGCCCACGCGCAACCCGCTCCCGAAGCGGGTGCGACGCCCGCCGCGCCCGCTGCTGAGACTAATCAGCTCGACGAGCTGTTTCGCGCGCGCCTGAGCCAGCACACCATCAGCCCGCCCCGCGAGCTATGGGAGCGGCTCGAAGACGAGCACCTGCGCCCGCGCAAGCGCCGCGCCGCCGCGTGGTGGCCCATGGCCATGGCCGCCGCTGTGGCCCTGTTGCTGCTGGTGGGCGGCGGGCTGCTGTGGCAGGGAATGCCCGGCCTGCGCTCCGGCACGGGGTCAGTAGCCCGGGTAAACACTTCAGGCACCACGCCGGCTACCAGCGGCCGGCCGGCTGCTTCGGCTGCTGATGCCGCGGTGACTACGGCCGAAGCCCCCACCAACCTGGCAGCAGCTGCTGAAAATGAAAAGGTTGAAAAAAATATTGCCGCTCAGGCAACCGGCGCCGACCAGCTTTCATCTAGCGCTCCAGAAGGTCAGGGCCCGGCTACCCGCCACCCGGCCACCCGCTTCGGACAATCGGCCCGAACCGCTCCCGCTTCTTACGCTACGCTGGCCCCGGGTGGGGCCCGGCAGTCGGGCCCGACTGCACCCGCCCACGCCGCCACGGCTCACCACTTGCCCACAACCGGAGTGCAGCAAGTGGCGCCCGTGCCGGTGGAGCCAGCCGTAGCCCAGGTTACTCCGGCGCCGGCCCCGGCCAGCGCCGAAGTGATTGAAGTAGAAGTGCGGCGCGGCGGCTCTCCCGCCGTAGCCGTGGCCGCCGCCCCGGCGGCCGATGGCGACGATGCCCCCGAAGCCAGCCGCCGCCTGGGCCGCCTCTTCCAACGGGCTACCGGAGCCGTGCGCCTCGCCAAAGACGGCCTCGCCGCCGCCCAAAACCTTCCCGACAACCTGACGGTGCAGGCCCGCCTGGGCAACCACACCCTCAGCAAAACCATCGAGCTGTAAGTCGGACCGCTCGCCCTTCCCCTAGCCTCTCATTTTGCCATGCCCACCGTATTCCGCTCCCTCTTTTTTGCCGCCGTTGTTTCGCTGGCCGGCCTCTCTTCGGCCCAGGCCCGCACACTTCGCACCCCCGAAGCACCTACCGACACGGTGGTGATTCGCCTGCCCAACCAGGCCATTCTCACGCTGATGGTGCGCGACGCTGCCCAGCTGCGCGAGCTCAAAAAGTACCACCTCGACTCGCTCACCACCCGCCTAGCCGGCTATATCAACCGGGCCGAAACGGCCGCCAAAACCGGCACCTCCTCGCAGGTAACGATGGACTTCTACCCCGCCCAGGACCAGCCGGGCCAGAACCTGCCCGAGCAGATTCGCATCACCACGCACAAGCCCACGGCCGGCGTGGGGCCCAGCAACAAGGTGGAGGTATTCCTGGAAAAGAACCTTCACATCACGGTGAACACCGACGGCAAGAAAAACGACCAGCCCCGCAGCGAACCCAGCCGCGAAGAGCGCCAGGCCAAGCGCGACTCGACCCGCTGCGCTAAAATCGAAAAGGACGATGCCAACGTGGACCTGATAATCGACTTTGGCCTGAATGCGCTGGTGAATCAGAAAACCTCGGCTACCAGCCCCAACGTGGACCTGCGCACCGAAGGCTCGCGCTACTTCAACATCGGCTTCAACTACGCTCAGCGCCTGGGCGGCAAGCGCAGCCCGGTGGTGCTGTCGGTGGGCCCCGAGTTTGCCTTCAACAACTACATGCTGAACGACAACAACAAATGGGTAAACGATAACGGCGTGACCCGCGTGGTACTCGAAGCCGACCCTACCCGGCAATACGAAAAAACCAAGCTGGCCACCGCCTCCATCAACCTGCCCCTGATGCTGAACCTGAAGCTGCACGACAAACAGTGCCACGAAACCCTGCACCTGGGCGTGGGCGGTTTCGTCGGCTACCGCCTCAAGTCGTGGACCAAGCTGAAATACACCTACGAAGGCACGACCTACAAAGACAAAGACCGCGGCAGCTACAACCTGGAGGACTTCCAGTACGGCTTGCAGGGTATCCTGGGCTACCGTGGCTTTGAGCTCTTTGCCAAGTACAACATGAACCAGTTGTTTAAGGAAAACCAGGGGCCGAATACGCAGGTCGTCAGCTTCGGCGTCCGGATTGCCGGGATTTAGTTTTGGGGTGACGAGCTAAATAAAACGTCATCCTGAGACGCAGCCGAAAGGACCTCGCCCGCTTCGTTAGAGTAGTAATTCCAATTGTCCAGACAAAAGGAAATTGCCACCACAACGAAGCGGGCGAGGTCCTTTCGGCTCCGCTTGATGCGCGGAATGCTCAGGATGACGTTCTGTTTGACTCTACCTACCCCCCACATTCCGAAAAAAATTATCCAGCAGAATAGCCGCCGAAATCGCCACGTTCAGGCTCTCGGCCCCACCGCCGGCGCCGCGCGGAATATGCAGCCGCCGCGTGAGGCAGGCTTCCACGGCCGGCGTGAGGCCGTGCGATTCGGAGCCCATGACGAGCACGCCGGCGGGCTGCAGACTGATTTTATGCACGTTGTCGCCGTGCAAATCGGCCCCGAAGATGTCGGTGGCGGGCGGCAGGCTAGCCAGCCAGGCGGGCAGGTCGCGCGGCCACACCTGCACCCGGGCGAAGCTGCCCATGGTGGCGGCCACGGTTTTGGGGGCGTAGGCGTCGGCGCAGGTTTCGCTGAGCACCACGCCGGGCAGGCCGTACCAGTCGGCCAGCCGGATGAGGGTGCCGAGGTTGCCAGGGTCACGCACTTCGTCGAGGGCCAGCACGAGGCGGCTGGCGGGCAAGGTGGCGGGCAGCGGCGGCTCGGCGGGCAGGCGGGCCACGGCCAGGGCGGTATTGTTGGTGCTGAGGGTGCCGAGCTGGGTGAGCGCGGCCTCCGAAACCAGCGTATAGGGCTGGCGGGCGGGCAGGCTGGCCCGGTTTTGGTCAGCAAACTCGGGTGTGAGGAGCAGGTGTTCGGTCGAAATGCCGGAACTTAGCAGCTCCAACACGCTTTTACCGCCTTCGACGAGGAAGGCGCCGTGACGCTGTCGGTATTTTTTCTGGTGCAGGGACTGCACGTATTTCGCGAGTGCTTTTGAAACCATTGTCGCTGATTGAGGAGGGCCCGGGGGGCCGGCGCGGGCCCAAAGGTCGGCACCGGGGGCGGTTGTTGCTACCGTTGCTGCTGCTGGTGCTGGCGTGTTCGCCCATCCGGCTGCTGAAGCCCAACCAGCGCCTGCTGCACAAAGTCGAAATCAAAGGCGCCGACCAGGCCGATACCGAGCGCCTCGAAAACCTGGCCCAGCAGCAGCCCAACACCACCCTGCCGCTGCCCAAACTGGCCATTTACCAGCTGGGGCATAATTTTTACGACTCGACCCGCATCAAAAACAAGATGCGCCGCCTGCTGGCCCGCTACGACGAGCAAATCAAGGCCGCCGGCACCGACTCGGCCAAGCTGGGGCGCCTGCTCAACCGCCGCGAGCGCCGCGTGAAACGCAAGCAGCTGGCCCTCGACAAGGGCAATGCCATCATGCGCCTGGGCGAGCCGCCCGTGCTCTACGACTCGGCCCTGACCCGCAAGTCGGTGGAGCAGATGACGACCTACCTGCACTCCGAGGGCTTTTTCCGGGCCACGGTGTATGCCACCGACACGGCCCGCAGCAAGCGCGGCCTCTGGCGCGGCTTTCTTTACGGCGTGGGTTTGCGCAAGGAGCAGCCCCGCGTCGACTCCACGGGCAAGGTGCGGCCCCGGCGCCGCGTCACGGTCACATACCACGTCACCGAGGGCCGCCCGTTCCTCATCAGCGAGCTCACCCAGACCATTCCCGATTCGGGCGTGGCGCGCATCGTGCGTCAGGGCATGGGCAGCGCGCTGGTGAAAAAAGGCGACCGCTACCGTGAGGAGCTGATTGGCCAGGAGCGCAGCCGCCTGGAGGGCCAGTTGAAGAATGCTGGCTATTACGAGTTTCGACCTCAATACATTACGCTGGAGGCCGACACCAGCTTCCAGCCTTACACGGTGCGGCTGCGCACCCTCATTGCCAACCCTGCCCCCGGCCAGGGGCACCGCCGCTACACCCTGCGCCACGTGCGCATGGTGACCGATGCGGGCGTCAACCGCACCCTGCAGGCCAGCACCGGCGACACCCTGCGCCGCGCCGGCGTGCCCGGCCAGCTGCCCCGCGTGCGCCGCCTGGGCATCCGCACCGATACCGTCACTGTCGACTCGGTGGAGTTTGCGGCTTATAAGCAGCGGTATAGCCCCGGCGTGCTGGTGCGCAAAATCACCCTGCGGCCAGGCCAGTATTACAATCTGGACCGCACCCAGCGCACCCAGCGCCTGCTGGCCGATTTGGACATGTTCCGCTTCAATACCGTGAGCTACCGCAAGGTGCCCGACGCGGTGGCCAGCGACAGCGCCGGCCGCCACCCCAGCACCGGGCAGCTCGACGCCATCATCAACGCCACCCCGGCCGATAAATACCAGATTACCGACGAGTTCGGCGGCACCTTCGTGGCCAACCTGCCGGGACCGTTCATCAACGTGCGCCTGAAGAGCCGCAACCCGTTTGGCGGGGCCGAGGTGCTGGAAATGAGCGTTCGGGCGGGCTTCGAAGGCCAGCTGCAGCAAACGGGTGGCGCTACCCTTGGCACGGAATCTATCTACACTACGCAGCTGGGAGCCACGGTCGCGCTGGTACTGCCGCAGTTGTTCATTCCCTTCCGTACCAATCGTTTCCTGACGCGCTACAACCCGCGCACCCGTTTCTCGCTGTCCGAAACCTACGTCAACCGCCCGGAATACACGCGCTCAAATTTTGAGCTCACCTATGATTACATCTGGCAGAAATCGGCTTACCATCAGTACGTTTTCTCGCCCTTCGTTATCAATCTCATTAATACGCCGGACATGAGCGACGCCTTTAGGGCGCGGCTCGACTCATTTCGAGTGTACTACGGCTCGCCGCTCTACCGCTCGTTCGTGAAACTGCTGGTACCCAGCTTCGGCTTTTCGTCGCTCTACAACTCAAACGATATCAACCAGACCCGTAACGCGCAGTATTTCCGCATCTTCGCCGAAATGGGTGGCCTCACCCGCGACCTCTATCGGACCCGGCTCGATAAGGCTACGGCGGGCTCCGACGCGGCCGGCCTGCAGGTGTATAACTTCGCCCGCCTCGGGGCCGATTACCGGCGCTACCACCGCCTCACACCCCGCACCTACTTCGTGTGGCGCCTCAATGGCGGGGCCGTGCACGCGCTAAGCCGCTCTGGCGGGCAGTATGTTATTCCTTACGACAAGTCGTTCTTCGCCGGCGGCTCTACCAGCTTGCGGGCCTGGCAGCCGCGCCGCCTCGGGCCGGGTGGCTACACGAGCAAGCGCATCATTGAGATAAAGGAGGGCAGCATCATCCGGACCGACACCGTACGCGATTTCCTGAGCGAGCAGCCCGGCGAACTGCTGCTCGAAGGCAGCGCCGAGTACCGCTTCCCCATTTACAGCTTCATCAATGGCGCCGTGTTCACTGATGTGGGCAACGTGTGGAGCTTGCAAAATAACCCCGCTCTCCGAAACGACCCGAACAGTACTACTTCCGAAGCCCAATTCCGCTTCAATAGCTTCTACCGGCAGATTGCCGTAGGCTCGGGCTTCGGCTTTCGCTTCGATTTCAGCTTTCTCGTGCTGCGCCTCGATATGGCTCTGAAAATATATGACCCCACCGCCGAGCCGGGCGAGCGATGGGCGCTTAAAAACTTCAATACCAGCGCCAATCCCGTTGCCTTTAACCTGGGCATTGGGTATCCGTGGTAAGGATTATTGACGCAGGAGCGGGGTTTGCCCCCGCCCCTGCGTCGTTTTAGTATCCCAACAGCTCGCCCAGCGCCGCGCTCACTTTCGCGGCACTCGGCAGCATCATCTTCTCCAGCTCCACGTTGAGGGCAATGGCGGGCAGGTTGGCCGCGCCGAGGGTGAATACCGGCGCGTCGAGTTCGCGGAAGCAGTGCCGCTGGATGCGCCCGGCCAGGCTTTCGGCGAAGCTGTTCATGAGCGGCTCCTCGGTCAGCACCAGTACCTTGCCGTGGCGGCGGGTGGCGGCCGTCACCGCATCAAAATCGAGTGGATTGAGGGTACGCAGGTCGAGAATTTCGACCTGGCCGGGGAAGTCGCGGCTGGCGGTTTTAGCCCAGTGCACGCCCATGCCGTAGGTGATGACGGCGCAGGTATCGCCTTGGCGCAGCTTCTCGGCATCGGCTTCCTGGGCGATGGCGGCCTTACCCAGCGGAATGACGTAGCCCGCGGCGGGCTCCAGCGTTTTGGCATCTTCGGTGCCGGGCACCTTGCTCCAGTACAGACCTTTATGCTCCAGCATCACCACCGGGTTGGGGTCGAGGAAGGCGCTGCGCATGAGGCCTTTCATGTCGGCTGCATTGCTCGGGTACACCACCTTGATGCCGCGAATAGTCAGCAGCGTGCTTTCGATGGAGCCCGAATGGTAGGGCCCGCCGCCGCCGTAGGCCCCGATGGGCACCCGGATGAGCGTGGCCACCGGAAACTTGCCCATGCTGAGGTAGCAGCTCTTGCTGAGCTCCTCCACCAGCTGGTTAAGCGCCGGCCAGATGTAGTCGGCAAACTGGATTTCGACGATGGGCCGGGCGCCCACGGCGGCCATGCCCGCCGTGCTGCCCACGATGTAAGCTTCCTGAATGGGCGTATTGAACACGCGGCGGTCGCCGTACTTTTTGGCCAGCAGCGCCGCTTCGCGGAATACCCCGCCAAGCTCGCCGCCAACATCTTGGCCGTAGAACAGGGCTTCGGGAAACTCGCGCAGAATGTCATCGACGGCGTGCAGGGCGGCGTCCACCATCAGGGCCTTGTCGGCGCCGGCGGGGCTGCGCTCACCGGCTTCTTCCAGTACAGTGGCGGGCGCAAACTCGTGGTCGGCGAAGGTGGCGGGGTCGGGGTCGGGCGAGGCCAGGGCTTCGGCCCAGTCGGCGTGCACGGTGGCGCGGGCTTCGGCCTGGGCGGCGGTCAGCTCGGCTTCATCTACGCCCAGCTCCAGCAGGCGCTGGTGCAGCTTGGGCAGCGGGTCGAGGGTCTGGTGCTGGGCGAGGTTGTCGCCGCGGTACCACTCGCGGCGCACGCCGCTGGTGTGGTGGCCCAGCAGCGGGCACTTGGCGTGCACCAGCACCGGGCCGCGCCGGGCGCGCACGTGCTCCACGGCCGCGCTCAAACCAGCGTAAGAATCCTCAAAGTCAGTGCCATCGACCCGCAGGCGGTGCAAACCCGGGAAGCCGGCGGCAAACTCGTAGGCGTCCATCGCGCGCATCTCGCGCCCGGTGGCCGAGATGCCCCAGTCATTATCCTGCACCAGGTAGATGATGGGCAGCTCGTGCAGAATGGCCATCTGCAAGGCTTCGGCCACCTCGCCCTCAGTCATCGCGCCATCACCGATGGAGCACAGAACGATTGAGTTTTGGGTTGAGGGAGCTTCGTCGTTATTGTCACTTTTAACTCCTAACTCATAACTCATAACTCCCTCCAGGTACTTCACCGCCTGCGCCATCCCCGTGGCCGGAATGGCCTGCATGCCCGTGGCCGAGCTCTGGTGCGGCATCACCGGGATACCGGAGCGGCGCAGGCTGGGGTGGCCGTAGTAGGTGCGGCCGCCGCTGAAAGGGTCGTCGCGCTTGGCCATGAGCTGGAGCATGAGCTCGTAGGGGCGCAGGCCCATGCCGAGCAGCATGGCGTCGTCGCGGTAGTAGGGTGCGGCGTAGTCGGTTTCGCGCAGCAGGAAAGCGGCCGCCAGCTGAATAGCCTCGTGGCCGCGGGCGGTGGCGTGCACGTAGCGGCTGGCAATGGTTTTCTGGTCTTCGTAGAGGGCCGCCATCTCGGCGGCGGTGTGCATCAGGCGGTAAGCGCGGAGCAGGCGGGCGAGGTCGGCCTCGGCCAGGGTGGCGGCGGGGGCTTCGGGAGCGAGGGAAGTATCGGCGAACATTACGAGGGAGCGGGTGGAACCCCAAATTTACGGCAGCGCCCGCACCCGCGCGGGGTCGGCCGTATCTTTGTGCCCCGCCCGGCCGCTGCGTTTCCGTTGCGCAGCCCGCTGCGTCTTCTGCGGTTCAACTACTCGTGTCTACTACCTCCCCCGCCTCCCTCCGCCCCGAAATTGAAGCCTGGCTGGCCGATTTTCAGCTCCGCCTCTGCCGGCAACTCGAAGCCGCCGACGGCAACACCGTGCACTTCCGCACCGATGAATGGCAGCGCCCCGGCGGCGGCGGCGGCCGCAGCAAAGTACTGGAGCACGGCGCCATCCTGGAGAAAGGCGGCGTGGGCTTCTCGGCCGTGTGGGGCGAAATGAGCGAGGCCGCCGCCCGCCAGCTCCAGATGCCCGACCCGCGTTTCTTCGCCACCGGCGTGAGCGTGGTGCTGCACCCGCGCAGCCCCCGCGTGCCCATCATCCACATGAACGTGCGCTACTTCGAGGCCGGCAACGGCGAAGCCTGGTTTGGCGGCGGTATCGACCTGACGCCCATTTATGTGGATGAGGCGCAGGCCCGGCGCTTCCACCAGGCCCTCAAGGCCGTGTGCGACCAGCACGACCCCGCGTACTACCCCCGCTTCACCCGCTGGGCCGACGACTACTTCTACCTCCCGCACCGCCAGGAAACCCGCGGCGTCGGCGGCATTTTCTTCGACCGCCTCACCGTGGGCCAGGATGGCACGGCCGAACAATTATTCGCCTTCATGCGCGACGTGGCCGAGCTTTTCGGCCCCTTCTACGCCCAGCTGATGCAGGAAAACCACGCCCTGCCCTTCGGCCCCGCCGAAGAAGCCTGGCAAACCCTACGCCGCGCCCGCTACGCCGAGTTCAACCTGGCCTTCGACCGCGGCACTCGCTTCGGCCTCGAAACCGGCGGCCGCACCGAAAGCATTCTGATGAGTTTGCCGCCCCGCACCGGCTGGGCCTACAATCCGCCCGCGCCGGAAGCGGGGTCACTGGAGGCCGTCACGCTCGGGTGGCTGCGCAAGGGCGTGGAGTGGGCGTGAGGGTCTGAATTAAAAATTGAGAATTAAAAATCAAAAATTGGGTGGTTGAGGCCGAGTGCTTTTGCAACCTCTGAGATTCGCCTGCCTGACATGCCAATTTTTAATTCATCATTTTTAATATTTAATTCCTCCCCGTTCCTACAGGATTTGGACCGCCGGGTTACGATGGCTGTCAACGGCGCGCACTCCCCTGCCCTCGACACCCTCATGGTTTTCGCCTCCGACCGCGAGGTGTGGTTTCCGCTCTACGCGCTGCTTATCGGGGCCCTTATTTACTGGTTTCGGCGGCGGTCGTTGCTGCTGCTGGGCTTGCTCATCACCGCCATTGCCCTGGCCGACCGCATCACCAGCGGCCTATTCAAGCCCTATTTTGCCCGCCCCCGCCCCTGTCACGAGCCCGACTTAATGGCACTGCTGCACCTGCCGGCGGGTTGCGGCGGGCAGTTTGGCTTCCTCTCCTCGCACGCGGCCAATTCGATTGCGCTGGCCGTATTTCTGATGCTGGTGCTGCCCGCCCGGCAGCGCTGGGTCAAAATCGCCGCCTTCGGGTGGGCGGTGCTGCTGTGCTACAGTCGCATTTATCTTGGTGCTCACTACCTCACCGATGTGCTGGGCGGCGGGCTGGTGGGCGGCCTGCTGGGCTGGGGCGCGGCGGTAGCTTTCCGGCGCCTGACTGCCCGGCCACTGGCCTAGCGCCTTAGGCAAGGGCAGTACTACTCAGCAGCGAAAAAAAGCTGGCAGTATGACCGCTCTGACCGGCTACTGTCGCGGTATTCTTGACTGGCTACCTACTGCGCTGAATTTTACTTGCGACGGCGTTGCAGCGGCTGCGTCACGCCCACCATCACGCCAAAAATCCCATCCGTCTGCACCCACCCGGCGGTCGGGCAATACGTGCGCGAAATCGCTCCGTCGAGGTACAGGGCATTCCGGCAACCCCGGTCGGCAAAATACTTGGCGAAGGTGTAAAAGCTGACTTCGCCTTTCGACATTGCAAACAGGGCGTGTCCATTAGGCAAAATACCGACCCCGTTCCGGATATTCAGGTTGGTTGAGCTGCGGCTGAACGCCGGATGAATCTGCCCGTCAATCACCAGCATCGGCCCCGACTGCGTGGCGAATTTCACCTCTTCGGCAACGAATTTTCCCGTCGTACACACTCCCGCCCGGCCGTCGGCGGTGGTGTAAAACACGCCATTGGGCCGCAGGTAAAAATTGCCCCGGCCCGCCCCCGTATCCAGCGGCGAAATTGTTTTAAAATTCTGGATGAAAAGCCCCTGCGGCGCATGCTGCGGGTTAAACATGCCCGCATTGGCCGCAAATATCAGCTGCTGCTCCCGGCCCTGCAGCCAGTCTTTCAGCCGCTGAATATTACTCAGCAGCTGCCCGTTGTCGTCTTTCCAAAATAGCTCCAGCTGCTGCTTCTGCAGGTCCACTTCATAGGCTACCACCTGCGCGTCGCCGTCTATACGTGGCTGCCGGGCCCATAAGCCGACGCCCACAAGGCCGAGGAGCACCAACAGCAGGATTCCCTTTCTGAACATGGCTGCCTACCGCCCCAGTAGCTTTGCCACGTATTTGCCCACGATGTCGAACTCCAGATTCACTGTGTCGCCGGCCCGCAGCTGGTGGAAGTTGGTGTGCTCGTGGGTGTAGGGAATGATGGCCACCGTGAAGCCGTCGTCGGTGCTGTCGAAGCAGGTCAGGCTGGTGCCATTCACGCAGATGGAGCCTTTCTCGACCGTCACGCGGCCCGGCCCGGCCTCGTGCTGAAAGCGGTAGAGCCAGGAGCCGTTTTCATCCTGCACGCTCACGCAGCGGGCTGTCAAATCGACGTGGCCCTGCACGATGTGGCCGTCGAAGCGGCCGTTGGCGGCCAGGCAGCGCTCCAGGTTCACGCGGCGGCCGGGCTGCCAACTGGCCAGGTTGGTTTTGAGAATGGTTTCGTGAATGGCCGTCACGACGTGGGTGCCGGCCATGCCGTCCACAACCACTACGGTAAGGCACACGCCGTCGTGCGCCACGCTCTGGTCGATTTTCAGCTCGTGCGCGAAGGCCGAGGCAACGGTGAAATGGTAATTGGTGCCCTCGGTGCGCACCTCCTGAATGGTGCCGAGGCCTTCGACAATGCCGGTAAACATAAATTCCAGATTTTAGACCAAGCAGCTCCGCTGAGCTTTGCTTAAGCTGATTGCACGAAGGCGAACGGCTTGTTTTATGCTGCAAAGAACGGACGTCTGCTGTCATCCTTAACGCAGGGAAGCATCTTATCACGCTCGAACAACTTGTTCCGGCGTGATAAGATGCTTCCCTGTGTGGCCGCCAGATGCGGTATGACAGAGGTTTACTTATCGTTCTTATCAAACGGGCGCCAGTCGAGCTCGCCGCCGTTGCCGCCTTCTTTTTTGCGCAGGAACACGGTTTGGTCGTCGTCTTCGCGCTTGCCGAAGGTAACGTCGGCGCGGCAGTCGCGGCACTTCACCGATGTGTACTTGAACTTGCCCTGGGCCACGCGGCTGGTCAGGTCGAGGTTATCGGAGCCACAGATGCCGCAGGCGGGCACGTCGGCAAAGCTCAGGCGCTCGTATTCAGCCACGGTTTCGTGAAAGGTGTTGCCGCTGACGGTGAAGTGAAACTGGCGGCGCCCGATGCGCTTGGTGGTCATCATTTGCAGCATGATTCTGACAAAAATTTTAGTGAGTGATTGATGGTTTAAAATTAGCCAAAATAACTAGCAAATCCAAGCTAAAATAACTGGCAAGCCAATAAAAAAAGGGCGCCTGCCGGGCGCCCTTTTTTTATTGTTAAACGCATGCTGCTACTTCCGCACAAACTGAACGGACTGCTTGTCCTTGCCATAAATTATCTGACAGATATACAACCCCTTGGCGATACCCGGCAACGGTAGCTGCTCCACTGCAGCGGCGGCCGTCACCTCACGAGTGGTCACCAGCCGCCCGCGCGAGTCGATGATGCGTACCTGCAGGGGCTGCCCGCGCAAATTCAGCGGCACGGTCATTTGCAGCATGCCGTCATCAGTGGGGTTTGGGTACACGGCGAAGGGCGTATCGCCCGGCTCGGGCGTGGGCGGCTTCAGGGTCTTGGCAAAGGTGTTGGCGCCCGTAAAGTTGGGCAAGCCGTACCCCAGACTGCTATTTGGCGTGCCGGGCTGCGACGAAGTGCTGCTCAGGGCCTGAATTATCTGTTGCGCCGTGAGGGTCGGATTGGCCTGCCAGACCCCCGCAATCATACCCGCCAGAATAGGACAGGCAAACGAAGTGCCCGAACCGCGCACCACGTTGCCGGCCGGCGAAAGCACCGCCGAATTCAATCCCATTGACACCAAAGTGGGCTTTACCCGCCCGTCGGCCGTCGGCCCATACGAGCTGAACGATGCCCGGCGCCCCATCGAATCTACCGCTCCTACCGTCATGATGGAGTCGGCATCAGCCGGAGCCGTGATATAACGCCAGGCCGAATTTCCTTCATTGCCGGCGGCACTAACCACCAGCATTCCTACCCGGGCCGCCATGGTAGCGGCCCGCGTGGAAATGGCCGTGTGGCCGTTCATATCGGCATACACGTAGCTAGTCGAAGGGGCGTCGAACTCCGAGTAACCCAGGGAGGAGCTGATGATATCCACCCCGACGGAATCGGCATACTCGGCAGCGGCCAACCAGTTTGCTTCCTCTACCGGGTGCTCCGAACTGGCATCCTCGGTGATGCAGAGGTAAAACGAAGCCTTCGGCGCAGTACCGATGTAAAAGCCCTCGCGGTTGCCCGCAATGGTCGACAGACAGTTGGTGCCGTGGTTATTACGCAGGTAAACGCTTTTATTACCATCCACGAAGTTGCGGGTGCCCAGCACCCGGTTCTCGGCAAAAAGATGCGCCAGCGCCGGAATCTGGTCCACGCCGGGGAATCCGGCATCGAAGACGGCAATCTGCATGCCCTCGCCGCGGAAGCCGGCATCGTGCATGGCGATGGCCCCAATCAGGTCATTCTGCTTGAAAGCGGGGCCGTACTGGGCACGCGTGCCAGCAGTACGGTTAGCGGTATTGGCGGCGGGTGTGGGCGTGCTGCCCCGGTAAGGTTTGGGATTTTTGCTCAGAGTCTGGGCCTGGCGCACACTGGGCAGCGCCGCAATGGCCCGTAGCGCAGTGGAGTCGCAGGATACCACGGCGCTATTGAACCAGCGGGAGGTATACAGCAGCCGTACGCCCGCCACGCCACGCACCTGGGCCACGTAGCTGGGGTTCACGGGCAGGTCGCGGGCCACTACGGCAATGTTTTGCCGGGAGCGCCGCGCCAGCGCCCGGGCCGACAAAAACTCCTGCGGCCGGCTGACGGCGTAAGGCGAGTTGGCCTTATCGCGGAAATACACGAGATGGCGGCGCACCACTCCCTGTGCAACGGCCGGGCGGGCAGCCAGCCCCAGCAGCAAAGCCAGGGGAAGAGCAAGCAAAAAAGTTGGTTTCATTCGAAATAGAAGGGCAGCCGGGCAGTTGGGTTGCTTACAGCGGGCCGTAGTCAATCAGGAGTTCGTAGCGGGAATTGCCGCGAAAGATGTAATCCGGTGATGGAGTATAAGTCGGGTCGTCGGTACCGAAATAATAACTCCGGCGGCGCCGCATCACGGGCCCTATTTCCCTGGCATACACCTGTTGATACTGCTTAAGGTAGTAAAGGTCTTCTGCAAACAAGTCTGAATTGCTTCCTTCGTTGCGCGTAATGAGCGTTTTCGGGTAGGATTTGGTGGGCAGGCCGCGCGGAGCAAGGGTCAGCGGCTGGCCAACGCGGTGGTAGCGCCGATTAACATCGATGCTGGTATCAGGACTGCTGCCGTCATAAATGAACTGGTTCCAGCCCTGGTTGTCCCGCACCGGAAAAATCAGTTCCACCGTGCGGCGGTTATCCCGCAGCAGGGTAACTGTTTCGTTCGTAAAAGTCAGCGTGTACACGCTGTCATTCACCCAGGCATCGGTAGGCAGGGCGCGCCGCGACCGCACTACGCGGAAAGACTTTTCCCCGCTGGCAT
The DNA here is from genome assembly GCF_030580865.1 of Hymenobacter aranciens. GTDB lineage: Bacteria > Bacteroidota > Bacteroidia > Cytophagales > Hymenobacteraceae > Hymenobacter > Hymenobacter aranciens. The sequence goes on from NZ_JAUQSY010000002.1 coordinate 433,045, forward strand.
TGCGGAATGTATCGACGAGGGCCTCGCGCAGCTGAAAGCTCTTCACGGTAGCCCGGCCGGCGGTCCAGGCCGTATCGACCACCGCATAGGTGCGCTGCGTATTGATGACCAACGGATAATACTCTACCCCAGACTCAAAGGGAGGAACGAATTCCTGGTCCTTATTACAGCCCAGCAAGCCGGCTGCCAGCAACAGCCCGCCCCCCGCCAGCTTCCCCAAACGCGACAAGATGTTCATAAGTCGAAAAAAAAAACAACGGCAGTAAGCTGGTTCTGTTATGCCGGCTGACCGGCTGCAGCCGCAAAAGGTACGGGAATTTCACCGATTATGTGACGTTTAATCCAGCCCCCCCCCAGCACGTCGCGCCCATCGTAGAACACGGCCGCCTGCCCCGGCGTGATGGCGTGCACTGCCTCCTCGAAATACACGCGCACCTCTTCCCCCACCTGCTCCAAAAAAGCCGGCGAACCGTCGTGGTTATAACGCACTTTCACCACGGCCGGCACCAGACCGCGCCCTTCCAGGGTGGCATATTTGCCGGGGTTCAGCTGGCCTACCACCGTAAAGGTGCTGGCCAGCTCGTCGTAGTTACCGAGCACTACTTCGTTGGTATCTGGTCTGATTTCGAGCACGAAAGCCGGGTAGCCCAGCGCCACGCCCAGCCCTTTGCGCTGTCCGATGGTGTAGAACGGGTAGCCCTCGTGCTTGCCGATAACGCGGCCGGTTTTGGTCACGAAATTGCCGCCGGTCACGCGGGCTTCGAGGCCCGGCACGCGGCGGCGCAGGAAACTACGATAGTCATTATCAGGAATGAAGCAGATTTCGTAGCTCTCGGGCTTGTTCACCAGCTCAGTGAAGCCGCGGCGCCGCGCCTCATCATAGATTTCGGTTTTGCGCATGCCGCCCAGCGGGAACATCGTGCGGCTCAGGCTTTCCTGGCTTACGCCCCAGAGAGCATAGCTTTGGTCTTTGTTTTCGTCGAGGCCTTTGCTCACCACGTAGCGGCCATCTTCCTGGCGCACATTGGCATAGTGGCCGGTGGCAATATACTGGCAGCCGAGCTGGTCGGCCCGGCGCAGCAGGGCATCCCACTTGATGTGAGTGTTGCAGAGCACGCAGGGATTGGGCGTGCGCCCGGCCAGGTACTCGTCGGTGAAGTTGTTGATAACGAAGTCACCAAACTCGTCGCGAATATCGATGATGTAGTGCGGAAAGCCCAGCTGCACCGCAATTTCGCGGGCATCGTTGATGCTGTCGAGCGAGCAGCAGCCGGTCTCTTTTTTCGAGCCGCCGGCCGAGGCATAGTCCCAGGTTTTCATGGTCATGCCCACTACTTCATAGCCTTGCTCGTGCAGCAATACGGCCGCTACGCTGCTATCAATACCCCCGCTCATGGCGACGAGGACGCGTCCTTTCGTTGTCTCAGTATTCATTATGGTTGTGCAATTCACCCGGAGCTTGAAAGGTTCCGGCCGGCGGATGCAAAGGTACGCGGCAGTGGTTAGTGATTAATGGTTAATGACGTTCTGGGTATTCACCATTAACCATTAATCACTAACCATTATTTCCCTCGCCCTTCCACAATGATTTTCAGCGTGTAGAGCAGCACCCTAAAGTCCATTGCCAAGCTCATGTTCTCGATGTATAGGATATCGAACTTGAGCCGCTCTACCATTTGCTCCACCGTTTCGGCGTAGCCGTACTTCACTTGTCCCAAAGAAGTTAGCCCGGGCCGCACGCGGTGAAGGTGGCGGTAGTGCGGCGCTATTTTCACAATTTTATCGATGAAGAACTGCCGCTCCGGACGGGGCCCGACGATGCTCATCTCGCCCTTGAGTACGTTCCAGAACTGGGGCAGCTCATCGAGGCGCACTTTGCGCATGAAGCGGCCCCAGCGCGTGATGCGCGGGTCGTGGTCGGAGCTCAGAGCCGGTCCCATCTTCTCCGCATCCACAAACATCGAGCGGAACTTGATGATGCGGAAGGGTTCCCCTTGCCGCCCAATGCGCTCCTGGCGGTAAAATACCGGCCCCGGTGACGACAGCTTCACCATAATAGCCGTGAAGGCATACACCGGCCAGGCCAGCATCAGAAACAGCGCTGAACCACCAATATCAATCAAGCGCTTGACCATCACCTGCCACACGGGTAGCAGGTCCTGCTTTATTTCGATGAGCGGCGTACCAAACAGGTGGTTTACCTTCACCGAGCCCAGCAGCATCTGGTACAAATCAGGCAGGATGCTGATGCGCACGGGCATGCCATCCAGCAGGGTTAGAATATCCTGAATGAGACGATGCTCACTAGGCTCGATGGCGATGACAACCTGCTCCAGCTTCAGAGTTTGCACCAAGGCTGGCAGGTCGCGGTAAGAGCTTTGCGCGGTCAGCGTGGCCGCCAGTTCGGCGTCGATGGTTTCGCCTACCGGCGCAAACCCAACCAGCCGTAGTCCCAGGTGCCGGCCGGTACGCTGCAGTTCGCGGAACGTTTCGAGTGCCAAGGCATTAGAGCCTACCAGCAGCGTGGGGAAGAAAATACGGCCTTGCCGAATGAGACGCTGCACACTGCTCACGGCAGTGGTGCGCAGGATGGCCGTAATGATGAAATGGACGATAAAATAAGCCGTAAACGTCTTATAGTAAGCCTTGTAATTACTCACACCCTGGTCGTCGAGCAACAGGGCGAAGAAGATGACCACTGCCCCCAGCACCGACACCCGGGCCAGCCGGATAATTTCGGCTAGGCGCGATTTGCGGTAGATGTCGCGGTATTCGCCGAGCAGGGCGTAGAGGGCCGTCCAGAAAGTAGCGATGAAAACAGCCGAGCCGCTCAGCTCGAACAGCACCCCTTCGGTAAACTGATAACCAGTCAGCTCATCAAGCAGATACTTGCGCAGGAGAAAAAAGCAGAACCACGCCAATAACGCCGCCAGAAAATCGGCGGCCACGAGCTTGAGGTATTGAAAACGGCGAATCAGCTGCAAAACGGCGGGCGGCGTGTTATTTTCGCGGCAAGGAGTAGCTGCCGGGCCGCGAGGCGCAAAGGTAGTGCCCCGGGCGGTTGTCAATTTTCAAGCCGGATATTTCGCCCACATCCCCTGCACCCACCACCGAATGGCGGTTCCTTCTCCTGCTCCTTCTGTTCCGCCATCGCTCGAAGATGGCTACCGGCACCGGGGCCAGCGCCGGGCGCTGGTGCGCGAGCTGCGCCAGAAAGGTATTCACGACGAGCGGGTGCTGACGGCCATTGCCGGGGTGCCGCGCCATCTTTTTTTTGACCCTGCCTTCGAAGTCCACGCCTACCAGGACAAAGCCTTTCCCATTGGTGAGGGTCAGACGATTTCGCAGCCTTATACAGTTGCCTTTCAAACCCAACTGCTGAATATCGAGCCCACCCACCGGGTGCTGGAAGTGGGCACCGGCTCGGGCTACCAGTGCGCAGTGCTGTTGCGGCTCACCTCTCACGTTCAGAGCATTGAGCTAAGCCCGGTGCTGTTTGAGCGCACGCGGCAGCGGCAGGCAGCGCTGGGGCTGCAAGGGGCCGGGCTGCACTGCGGCGACGGCTCGCTGGGCCTGCCCGCGCACGCGCCGTACGACCGTATTCTGGTGACGGCCGGGGCGCCGGGCCTGCCGCCGGCGCTGCTGCGGCAGCTGCGTATTGGCGGACAACTCATTATTCCAGTGGGCGATGCCCAGCTACAGCAGATGCTACGCGTCACCCGCGAGGGCCTCGAGTCTTTTGTCCGCGAAGAGTTTGAAGCCTTCCGCTTTGTGCCCTTGCGCGGGGCCGAGGGCTGGCGGAGTTCGTAACTAACTGGAACGTTTTGGATTCGTCGGCGGGTTGCCGGTATAATTCTGCTTTTTAGTGTTCGGTGCCAGGTTAATTTGTCCGGATACCTGACACCGACCACCCACACTCTGACTCATTACCAAGGCCGGCTAAGGCTTGCTCCACAATTGCTTCATGCTTCGACGCTTACTAATCCTCTCGCTAAGCCTGTTATCCCTCAGTGCTCTGGCTCAGAGTCCCTCTCAACCCGTCTCCTTACGCCGCCCCTACCCCGAGCATCAGGTGGGTTTCCGCTGTGCCTTCGACAGCGTGCAGCAGGCGGCCTTTCGGCGGGAGCCGGGCTCGGAGGCCCGCTACAAGGAGTTTCTGCGGGCGGCCATGCAGCTGAGCCCGGTGGAACAGGCGCGGCTGCTGGCTCAGCCCGATGTGACGGTGCCGGTGGTGATGCACGTCATCCACACCGGCGGGGCTGATAATATTTCCGACGCGCAAATTTATGATGCCCTACGCATTGTCAATCAGGATTTTGGCAAGCGCAACCCCGACACGATGAACGTCATTGCGCCCTTCCGGGCGCGCTACGCTAACGTTGGTTTCCAGTTTCGCCTGGCGAAGCTCGACCCCAATGGCAACTGCACGACGGGCATCACCCGCACCTACTCGACGGACACTAACATCGGCGACGACCGGGTGAAGGCTCTCATTACCTGGGACCAGGCGCGCTACCTTAATATCTGGATTACGACCAACGCCAACGGCGCGGGCGGCTATGCTTACCTGCCCTGTTCGGGCGGCGTCGGTGATGGCATTGTTATCCGCTCGGCGCAGTTTGGCAGCATCGGACAAAGCAACAGTGGCAACTTTTCGATGCGCTCCCTTACCCACGAAATCGGCCATTATTTTGGCCTGCCGCACACCTGGGGGGGCACCAACACCCCCGGCCTGGCCAGCAACTGTGGCATCGACGATGGCGTTACCGATACGCCCAACACCACTGGCATTCTGGGCGGCTGCGACCTGACTTTCTCGCCCTGCAGCGATGCCGGCGGCCGCCCTATTCTGTCGAACGTGCAGAATTACATGGATTACTCAGGTTGCACCTGCATGTTCACCACCGGCCAGCGCACCGTGATGCGTAGTGCGCTGCAACTCTCTTGCCGCGACCAGCTTACTTCGCCTACCAACCTGCTGGCTACTGGCACCAACGATGGGTTCATCGGTAGCCCATGCGCCCCAGCGGTGGCCTTCCGCCCCTTTGAAACACGGATTTGCGAAGGTGGCACCGTTACGTTTACCGAATACTCTTACAACGCCGACCTGACGACGTCAAATACTACGTTCAGTTGGAGCTTCCCGGGCGGCTCGCCCACTACTTCTACGGCCCGGCAGCCCACGGTCACCTACGCCACTGGCGGCCTTTACGATGTTACGCTGACCGTGACAACTGCCAATGGGCTGAGCAGCAGCCTTACTATTCCACAGTTGATTCAAGTTATTGGAGTTAATAGCGGGCTGAGCACGCCGATAGCTGAGTCATTTGAAAATCAGTCATTTCCCAACAATTTTGCCGTAGGCGACCTGCGCAACTGGGAATCAACTTCTACCTCAACCTCCGGGCTGGCCCGCTGGCAGCGCCTGCCTGCGGTTGCCAGCCGCCTGGTACCCAGCGACGGCGCGGCTTGCGTGGCCGTGCGTAGCAGCCAGCTGCCCAACAATACTATCACGCGGTTGACCTCGCCCAATATCGACCTGAGCGGCTTCAGTGCCGCCAACCCGCCGGTAGTGGTTTTTGACCGCGCTTACGCGTTGCGCCCGAGCGGCGGCGTTGATAATCTGCAGGTTCAATTTAGCAACGATTGTGGGGTGACCTGGCTAACCCGGGCTTCGTTTGGGCCGCAGCCGTTGAACACGATGGACACGCTGCGCTCGATAAACTACTCCCCCACCAGCCTCAGCGACTGGAAGCCGCTGAGCGTAACCGTACCCGCCAGCGACATCAGTTCGCGCTTCCAGCTGCGTTTTCAGCTGACTAGTCGTCAGGGCAACACTTTTTACCTCGACCACGTGCGCGTGGGCGCCCTGCCCGCCGCCACCCAGGCGGCCGAAGCCGCCCGCTACGGCTTGCACCTCTACCCCAACCCTCGCACGGCCGAAACAGCTGTGCATCTGACCTTACCCGCTGCCGCCACGGTGCAGCTGGAGCTGCGCGACGCGCTGGGCCGCCTGGTAGCCAGCACGCCGGCTAGCCGCTATGGCGCGGGCGAGCAGCGCCTGCTGCTACCGTGCAACTCTCTGCCAACCGGCTTGTATTTGGTGCAGGCCGTGGTCAATAATACTCGGATAACCACCAAGCTGGTGGTGCAGTAATTAGCCCGACCAGCGGTTTTCATGTAATCTTAATCCCCTGAAAGTCGCAACGATTGTATCTTTAGGGGCGGCAAATTCTGGCATCGTCGGGCTTGGCCGTCCGTTATTCCCCTCACCCTCCTTCTTTTTCATGTTCAAAAAACTGTTACCCACTCTAGCCGTAGCGGCACTGGGCTTGCTGGGTTCGGCCCCGGCAGCCCTGGCCCAAGGCGACGACCTGCCGCGCACCTGCGATTATGACAATCAGCAGCGCCAGTACTTCCAGGCCCACCCCGAGGCTGAGCGCGCGTACTATGACCTACTGCGCCGGGCCGACCAGCTGGCGCAAACCGCTACGAACGAGCAGCTACGAGTGCTGCCCGACGTGACAGTGCCCGTGGTTATCCACGTGCTCTACACTAACCCGGCCAGCAACATCACCGACCGTCAAATCAATGACGCCTTGGAGGTTGTCAACCTCGATTTCAGCAAGCGGAATGCTGATACCGCCAGCATCATTCCGGCGTTTCAGAGCCGGATTGCCAACGTGGGCTTCCAGTTCCGCCTGGCCAAGCTCGACCCCAACGGCAACTGCACTACCGGCATCACCCGGCACTACACCGCCGAGTCGGATTACGGCACTGCGGGCGTAACCAATGTGGTGTATTGGGACCGCACCAAGTACCTGAACATTTGGATTGTCGATGACATTGCCAGCGGTGCCGGGGGCTACACCTTCGGTGGTGCTGCCACCTGCCCGGCCAACGATGGCATTGTGCTGCGCATCTCGCAGTTTGGCCCCAATACGCGCTGCACCGCCAACCTGTGCCGCCGCTCCCTCACCCACGAAATCGGCCACTACTTCGGCCTGCCCCACACCTGGGGACCGTCGAACACGCCCGGCCTGATTAACGGCAGCACGGCCACCAACTGCGCCACCGACGACGGTGTTTCTGACACGCCCAACACGGCGGGCTATTCGCAAGGCTCGGTTATCAACGGCGTTGTATTGGGCCAGTGCACCACTACCTACTCGCCCTGCACCGATTCGGGTGGGCGTCCGATTCTGTCCAACGTTCAGAATTTCATGGACTATGCCGACTGCGAGATGATGTTTACCCTGGGCCAGCGGACGCTGATGCGCTCGGTGGTAACGGGCTGCCGCGCACCGCTGGTGTCGCAGGCCAACCTTATTGCCACCGGCACCAACGACGGTTTTGTAGCCCCTGCCTGCACCCCGATTGCCAGCTTCCTGCCCAGCGCGCTCACGGTATGCGCCGGCACGGCCATTTCGTTGCGCGACTACTCGTACAACTACGCGGCAGCTGGCGGCGCGGTGACGTACAGCTGGTCGTTCCCCGGCGGCACTCCGGCTACCGCAACCGGCATCACCGCCTCGGTAACTTACGCCACTCCTGGCATTTACACCATCACCGAAACAGTAAGCAACTCGGTTGGCAGCAGCGTAGATACGCGCTTTATCAAAGTTGAAGGCCCTGGCGCCGGCGAGCTGGCTCCCTATATCGAGTCGTTCGAAAACGCCAGCTTCCCATTCAACTACCCCGAGCCGTCGTTGCGCAACTGGCTGGTAGCCGGCAATCAGGCCAGCGGCCTGCCGGTAATTCCGCAGGCTAGCGGCGTCATCAACAGCCGCTGGCAGCGGCAGACGCAGCAGGTAGCCGCCGATGGTGCAGCTTCTCTGATTGTGCGTAATGTCTCCCTTCCCATTGCTGCCGTCAGCACGCTCTACACGCCCAATATCGACCTTTCGACCACGCCGCCCAACCAGCCTTCAACCCTCGATTTCAGCCGCTTCTTCAATCCCCGCAATCCGGGCGGCGACGAAAAGCTTACCATTGCCTTCAGCTCGGACTGCGGCGCTACCTGGTCGACGCCCATCACCTACAATTCGACGGCGCTGACGGTCACTACCTCCTCAAACGCCACTCCTGGGTCGCCATCCGACTGGCAGGATATTTCGGTAGTTATTCCGGCAGCTTTCCAGCGTAGCCCCCGCTTCAAGGTGCGCTTTCAGTTCACGAACAACACCGTGACGGCTACTAACAACTTCTTCTTCGACAACCTGCGCGTGTCGCGGGTGCTCGGCACGCACTCGGCAGCGCTGCAGCAGCGTGGCATCAGCGTGCAGCCCAACCCGTACACCAACGAAACAGCTGTTAGCCTGGAGCTCTCCAGCCGCACCGAAGTGCAAGTAAGCCTGACCGACCTGCTGGGCCGCACTGTGATGACGCTGCCCGCCAAGACCTACAACCTTGGCAAGCAGACCATCACGCTGAACCCCAACGGCCGGGCCCTGAGCCCCGGCATTTACGTGGTCCGCATCAGCCTGGAAGGCAAAACATATTCCAGCAAGCTGACCGTGGAGTAAGTTAAAAGCAGAGCGCTACAAGTTAAAATTGACTCAATCTGGTTTTTAACCAGTAAATCTCAAGCATTAACTCTTCTACAAAACGCCCCGTCCTCTCATGGTCGGGGCGTTTTTTGTTTAGGCCCCGCCCCCGCCGGCCGTACCTTTGCCAGACATCTGGGCCTGCCTGCCCGCGGCCCATTCACCAACCTGCCGACTTCGTGCGTAAGCAAAAACCTGCCTCCGACTCTTTCGTCATCATGACCGAGCTGGTGCTCCCCAACGACACCAATACCCTCAACAACCTGATGGGCGGCCGCATGATGCACCTGATGGACATCGCCGCCGCCATCGCAGCCCAAAAGCACTCCAACCGCATCGTCGTCACGGCTTCGGTCGATAACGTGTCGTTTCGGGATGCCATCCGGCTGGGCAACGTGGTGACACTGCAGGCGCAGGTGACGCGAGCTTTCAGCTCCAGCATGGAAGTGCACATCGACGTGTGGGCCGAGGACATCCCCAGCGGCACCAAAATGAAAACCAACGAGGCCTTCTTCACCTTTGTGGCCGTCGACCAGTCGGGCCGGCCCATCGACGTGCCCGAAGTGCTGCCTGAAACACCCGAGGAAATCAAGCTCTACGAGGGCGCCCTGCGCCGCCGCCAGCTGCGCCTGGTGCTGGCGGGCCGCATGAAACCCACCGAGGCTCAGGAACTGCGCGCGCTGTTTGAGCTGAGCGAAAAATAGCCCCTACGTCGCCTCTATTACCACCTGATTGTATGGATTCTGGCAAGCTGGCCTTTCTGCAGAACTTCTACACCGACGTGACGCTCTACGTGCCTGCCGAGGCGGAAGTAGCTTTGGCGGTAGCCGCCCCTGCGCCGGCGACTCCGGCGGCGGCCCCACCCCCGACAGCCTCGTCGGCTGCTTTACCGGTGGCGGCGCCCGTTGCTCCGGCCGTGGCGCTAGTGCCGCAAGCGACTACTGTGCCCGCCCCCCCGGCTACTACCGCGCCCGTTTCTGAGCTGGCTACGCCGCCCGCTCCTACCGAGGCGGCTCCTCTTCCGGCGGCGCTACACACCACTTTCAGCACCTTGGGCAGCAATGCACAAGGCGTAGTGCTACTGGTGCGCCTGACGCCTGAGCAGTTTCAGAAGCTTCCCCGCAACGTATTTCTCAACAAGCTTCTGCAGGCTATTGGCCTGGTAATGGCGGATGTGGTGCTGGTGAACGTGGAGCACGAAAAGCTACCGGTTGCCTTAGTAAACCTGCGTCAGCAGCTGGCGGCTACCCGCGTGCTCGCTTTCGGCCGCTACCTGCTCGACATAACGGTGCGCAACACGCAGATTTACGAGCCGGTGCAGTTTCCTAGCCAGAATTTAGGATATCTGGCCTCGGCCGATGTCGAAATGGTAGAATATGATGTCAGCCTGAAAAAACGGTTGTGGACAGGCTTACAACGCATGTTTCTGCAGTAAGCGGCACCTAATTCTCAGTGTCAGACAACAAAAAAGCCCGCTTGATAGCGGGCTTTTTTGTTGTCTGAAAGCTCCTCGGTTTATTTCAACACTTCCGCCAGCTTAGCGGCCAGCGCCTCGCCGCGCAGGTTTTTGGCGATGATGCGACCCTGCGGGTCGAGCAGGAAGGATTGCGGAATGGATTTCACCCCGTAGGTGGCCGCCGGGGCACTGCTCCAACCGGCCAGGTCCGACACATGGTTGGGCCAGCCGAGTTGGTCGGCCTCGATGGCCTTCACCCACTTATCCTTATCCTGGTCGAGCGACACGCTGTAGATGGTGAAGCCTTTGCCCATGTTCTTGAATTTGTTGTAGGCCGCCACCACGTTGGGGTTTTCGCGGCGACAGGGCCCGCACCAGCTGGCCCAGAAATCGACCAGCACATACTTGCCGCGCAGGCTGCTCAGCGCCAGCTTGCTGCCATCGGGCTTCACCTGATTGATGTCGGGTGCCTCGGTGCCAGGCGCGGTGGCGCGCAGCGGCTCCAAACGGGCCGACAGCTCCTTGGCAAACGGCGAGTTGGGATTAGCCTTGCGCTGAATGGTGGCAATGGAATCGGCAAATTGGAATTCCTCCTCCGGGTTCAGGAAGGCGCCCGTGGCGAAGCCGGCCGCTACCGAAGTAGCACTCTTGCGAATCAGGCTTTTTACCCGCGCATTGCTGCGCCCCTGGATGGCGTAATACTCCTTCTCGATGGTTTTCATCTCGTCGGCCTTACCGGCCTGGCCGGCGGCATTGTAGCGCTGGCCCAAGCTTTCGAGCTGGCCTTTGCTCCCCTGCAGCGTCTGGGTAAGCTGCTGGAGCAGCTCGGCGTCCTTGCTGCCCTTCACGGTGTAGGTGGTGGGCAGGCTTTTGGCGTCGCCACCCAGTTGCACGCGGGTCTTGTTGTCGAGCACCAGCAGCACCTGGTTGGCTTCGTCCACCTTCAACTGATAAATGCCGGGCGTCGGGGCCAGGCCTTTGAACGTGAACTTGCCGGCCGCGTCAGTTTTCACCGCCGCTTTTTCAACAAACTGATTAGTGGTCAGTTCCGACAAGTGTAGCTCGGTGCCGGCCGGTGCATTCTTCAGCTGGCCAGTGATTTCGTAGCCATCGGCGGCGGCGGCATTCTGGCAGGCATTGGCGACGCCGAGTACCGTGGCGGCCAGAAAAAGTGGTTTTATCATGGGATGAAGCATCGACGTAAGCGAGAGTGTGAAGGTAACGGTTTGCGGGCGTTTTATTGTTCCGCCGGAGGGAATGGCATATACAAGCCCGTCATGCTGAACATTCCGCTTACGCGTCCAGGGCAGCGCGCAGCAGTTGGTTGGCTTGCTTAGGGTCGGCTTTGCCACCGGTCAGCTTCATCAGCTCACCCATAAACATACCTGTCAGCGACTTCTTGCCGGCTTTGTACTCCGCTACCTTGGCCGGGTTGGCGGCCAGCACCTGCTGCACCAGCGCCTCCAGCTCGCCGCCGTCGGTTTTGGTGAGCAGGCCAAGGTTTTCGGCCGCGCCGGTGGCGTTGGCCGTGGGATGCTCCAGCAGGTAGGGAAACAATTGCTTGGAAGCCACCGAATAGTTAAGCTTGTCCGCGTCAATCAGCTCGATGATGCCGGCCAGTTGGGCTACGTCGAGCGGAAAATCGGCCATGGTCAGGGCGCGCTCGTTGAGGTAGGATTTCACCGGGCCCTGCACCCAGTTGGCAGCGGCTTTGGCGTTGGGTGTCAAGCGCGAAAGGTCGTCGAAATACTGCGCCACGTCCTTCTGGTCGATGAGCACCGAGGCATCGTAGTCGTTCAGCCCCAGCTCGCCGGTGAAGCGGGCGTAGAGCTGCTGCGGCAGCGCGGGTAGCTCGGCCTGCATGCGGTGCAGCCAAGCGTCGTCAATTACCAGCGGCGGCAAATCCGGCTCCGGGAAGTACCGGTAGTCGTTCATCGTTTCCTTGCTGCGCTGGCCGTTGGTGGTGCCCGTGGTGGCGTCGAAGCCACGGGTTTCGGAGTCTACTTCGCCGCCCGCTTCCAGGATAGCTACCTGCCGCTCAATCTCGTAGGCAATGGCCCGCTGCACGTTGCGGAAGGAGTTCATGTTCTTGACCTCCACCTTGGTGCCGAATTTCTCGGCCCCGTGCAGCATCACCGAGATGTTGGCGTCGCAGCGTAGCGAGCCTTCTTCCATGTTGCCGTCGCAGATGCCCAAGTATTCCACTAGCTTTTTGATTTCGAGCAGGTAGGCATAGGCTTCCTCGCCGGTTCGAATATCCGGCTCGCTCACGATTTCGATGAGCGGCACGCCGGCGCGGTTCAAATCCACAAGGGTTTCGGTTTCGCCAGCCAGGTGCGTCGATTTGCCCGCGTCTTCCTCCATGTGAATGCGGGTGACGCCGATGCGCTTGGTGTCGCCGCCCACGCGGATATCCACGTGGCCTTCGTAGCAAATCGGGGTTTTGTCCTGCGTAATCTGGTAGCCCTTCGGCAGGTCGGGGTAAAAGTAATTTTTGCGGGCAAACAGGTTGTCGCGCCGGATGTGGCAATTGGTGGCCAAGCCCATTTTCATGGCAAACTCCACCGCCGTGCGGTTTACCTTGGGCAAAGTGCCGGGGTGGCCGAGCGTAATCACGCTCAGGTTGGTGTTGGGGGCCACACCGTACTCGTTTTCATCCGACGAATACATCTTGCTGCGCGTCAGCAGCTGGGCGTGTACTTCCAGGCCGATAACGGGCTGGTATTTCTCGATTGCGGGATTTTCCATACTAGGCAACAAAGTTCGCACTTTCGCCGCAAAGTGTTTCTATCTGAAACCCCAATCCTCACAGCTGATTACTGAAACTCACTAATAATTGCTAGTCAATTCGAAATACACTTTTCAGCGTTCTACTTAATCTGCTTCTTCCAGAAACGTAGTAAGCGTCCGGCGCTCGTTTACAAGGGCGGCATCCTGCTTCATCCAGGGGTCAGAGGGCTGGCTGACCTTAATAGTCAGCGTATATAGTACGGCCACCGGCTCACCATTTACCTGCCCACTCTCTAAGAACTTTATTTTATCCAGCGCTGCAATAACCGCCTGCCCTAGTGAGGGTGAGGTTGCCTTTACCAGCGACGCTCCGCTAATATGGGCATTCTTATCGACGACGAATTTGATGTCGACGACCCCAAATTTTCCTTGCGTCGCATCGCTAGCCGACAACACCACGGCCCGCTCAATGGCCCGAATGACACCATTAGCCCCATCGGGAAAAGCGGGCAGCACCTTCTCCGTTTTGCATTCTTTTGGCTCACCCGCCACTGTGAAGCATTGCTGGCCGGTTTTCTTATCCTGGTCGAAAGTAACCTTCCGGCTAAGGGTGCCAGCAGCATCAAATAGCTGCAACTCACCCTGCCGCTGCCCGGCCACAAACTCTTGCCGGCGACGCAGCTTACCATTCTCATCGTAAGTCATTTCAACGCCGTGGCGTATGCCCTGCCCGACGTGCGCATACGGCACAATGCGGCGGATTTTGCCGGAAGGGAAATATTCCTTCATCATGCCGCTTACGCTGTCGCGCAGGGTGATTTCGGCCCGGTGGTCAGCCCCATCGGCCGATGGCAGTTGCGTACCATCGGCCGCCAGATAAATCGTGACTTTTTTTGGAGTCGTTTGCGCCGCCGCCGGAGTGGCTAGCAGACTCAGTCCCAACAGCCCCAGTGTCCAGGCCTTATTCATACAAGTTTATCGCAGCTTGCCTCCGCATTTTGAGGCTATTATTTTTTGTGGTGGTAAGCTAGTCGTTGAACACCGGAATATAAGTCGACTGAAACGTATTGGCTGCCTGATTGTAATCCTGACCAATGCGCTGGCTTTCCTTGTTGTAATACGCCGCGAAGCTGTTGAACTCCTTGGCTTCGGACTGGTCCAGGGTATTTTTCTTTTCCAGCAGCGTCTGGATGCGCACGTACTGGTTGGCCGCCAGCCCGCCATGAAAATCCACCATACGGCGGGTGGCATCGCGGTAGCGGGCATCCTTGCCCCGGAAGGCGGGCACGACAGCCAGGGCTTTTTTGGCTTCCTCGGCATCGGTCACGAGCTGTTGCCGGGCAGTTTCGAAGGCCGCCGCGTCCTGCGCCTGCATGGCGTCGCTCACGCGGGCAATGGCCTTTTCCAACCGGAACTCTGGCAGATACACCCGGTGCTGGTAGGCATTCACTTCCGATACGTCGGCGATGTATTTGTCGAGCCTATCTACCTCGGGGTCTTTGCTGATGGTCATCTTGTGGCGCCTGGCAAAACGCTTCTGGGCGGCGTCCACGCTGTCGCCCACGGCCTGCAGCTTCTTCTCGGCCGCTTCCATCATGCGGTAGTATTCCTCCATGTTTTCGTAGCTGCGGGTACGGGTCGCGGCCAGAAAATCAACCTTTTTGTAGTCATCCGAATACACTTTCAGCTGCTGATAGAGCGCTTCGGTGGCTTTGTCCTTGAAGTCGTTGTCGCCGTCGTAGGGCTTCAGCTTCGCCAGCTTGGCCAGGGATATTTCATTCTGTTTCACCACATCGAGCCGCCGGGCTTCAATCTTTTTCTCGTTGTCGCTGTGCGCCGATTTGCTGATGTAGCGCAGGTTTTTCTTCAGCAGCTCGCGCTGCTCGCCCACGATGTAGTTGTTGTATTCCACCGGGTTGGTGAACGTGGGGACGGTCTGAGCGCGGGCGGTGGCGGCGGTCAGCGCAAGGCCGAATAACAGGGTAAAGGTGTGGCGCATGGAGTGAGTGGGTTAGGCTAGACAGCATCAAATATAAACGCATCAATCAGAGTTAGGGCAGCAACTGTTGCCTTAGATCTGACTGATGCGTCTCAAAGTTTGAAAAAGCTGCTAGCCTTATTCTACCTGGAAAGTTACTGGTACAGTGAATACTACATCGACCGGCTCGCCGTCCTCTTCACCGGGGATAAGACGACCTAACGAAGCGACAGCCTGCATGACTGTTTCGTTTAGGATTGGCGAGGGCGATTTGACAATGTGAATGTGACGAATAAAGCCCGTTTCGTCTACCGTAAAAGACACTTCTACTTTTCCGCCAATCTGTTGCCGTAATGCTTCAATCGGATACTTCACCCGACGTTGAATTTGCGCAACCATCTCTTTGTAGCCACCATTCTGGAAAACCGGCATCTTCTCGGTTTTGATATCGGGGGCGGGGCGAGGTTGGCCCTCTGGCGTCAAGTATTCCGTCTTCGATTTACCGTTTGTCTCATAAGTAGTTCGGCTCCGCACCGCTCCACTGCGATAGTAAGTCAGGGCTTCGCCAACCGGCTCATACAGCTTGTATGAGCGGCGGCTTTTTATTTCGCCGGTTTCATAAAATCCCAGCTCTTCGCCGTAGCGAATACCCCGGTCAAAATGCACATAGGGAACTGTGCGACGCAATTTCCCCGACGGGTAGTAAATGCGCGCCACGCCGCCCACACTATCGCGGTAAACCAATTCTTCGCGGTGGTCGGCACTATCCGGGCTGGCAACCAGCTCTCCCTTTTTGCTCATATACAGCACGCGCTTCGCAGGCCGGGCCACGGGGGGCGTCCCGGCCTGTGCCAGCGAAACATGCGGTATCGCCGCGAAAAGGCAGACCGTCAGAGCTGCAATAGTAGCTTTCACCTTTAAGTCTTTCACCTGTTTATGCCGTAACCAACCCCTCGGCCTTGGCAATAGCCGCGCCCAGCCCGGCCACGTTCTTCCCACCAGCCGTGGCGAAGAAGGGCTGCCCGCCGCCGCCGCCCTGGATTTCCTTGGCCAGTTCGCGCACCATGGTGCTGGCGTTGAGCTTGCCGGCTTTGGCAATCTCGTCGTCCAGCATCACGGCCAACTGCGGCTTGCCATCGATGTCGGCCCCGAGCACCAGCACGAGGTTGGGCACGGCCTGGCGCAGGTTGAAAGCCAGCGTTTTCAGCGACTCGGCCGAGCTGGCCTGCACCTGGGCGGCCAGAAAATTCACGCCGTTCAGCTTCTTCACCTGGCCTACCAGCTGGTCCTTTTGCTGATTGATGCTTTGCTGGGCAAATTGCTCGATTTGCTTGCGCAGGGCGGCAATTTCTTCGTTTTGCTTCTCAATGCTGGGCAGCAGGTGCTGGGGGTTGCCGAGGGTTTCGCGCACCTGGGCCAGCAGGTCGAGTTGCTGGTCGACGTAGGCTTCGGCGGCGGCGGCCGTCACGGCCTCGATGCGGCGCACGCCGGCGCCCACGGCGCTTTCGCTGGTAATTTTGAAGTAGCCGATGCTGCCCGTATTGGACACGTGCAGGCCGCCGCACAGCTCCACCGAGTAGTCCTTGTCGAAGGTGATGACGCGCACGAAGTCGCCGTATTTTTCACCGAATAGGGCCATCGCGCCCAGGTTTTTGGCCTCGGCAATGGGCACGTTGCGACGCTCATCCAGCGGAATTTGCTGGCGGATGCGCTCATTCACCAGCTGCTCGATTTCGCGCAGCTGCTCGTCGCTCACCTTCGTGAAGTGCGAGAAGTCGAAGCGTAACAGCTTCTCATTCACCAGCGAGCCTTTCTGCTGCACGTGGCCGCCCAGCACCTGGCGCAGCGCGGCTTGCAGCAAGTGGGTGGCCGTGTGGTTGTTGCGAATGAGGGCGCGGCGGGCGGCATCGGGCCGGGCCAGGAAGGTCTCGGTGAGCTCCTGCGGCAGCTCCAGCGTGGTGTGGACGATGAGGTCGTTTTCCTTTTTCGTGTCGATGACGCGCACCTTGCTCAGCGGCGACTCCAGGTAGCCGGTGTCGCCGATTTGCCCGCCGCTTTCGGCGTAAAAGGGCGTCTGGTCGAGCACCAGCTGGTACTCGGTTTTGCCCTTTTTGTCGATTTTGCGGTAGCGCAGCAGGCGGGCCGTGGCCTCATCCTGGTCGTAGCCCACGAACACGTTCGGGGCGTCGTGCTCGGTCACGTTCACCCAGTCGCTCTGCTCGGTTTCCTGGGCGTTGCGGCTGCGGCTTTTCTGCTGCTCCAGCTCCTTTTTGAAGCCTTCCTCGTCCACGCTTAAGCCCTTTTCGCGGGCAATGAGAGCGGTGAGGTCCAGCGGGAAGCCGAAGGTATCGCTGAGCTCGAAGGCGGTTTTGCCGTCGATAACGCCGCCGTTGGCGCGCACACTTTCTTCCAGTGCGTCGAGGCGGCGCAGGCCGGTTTCCAGCGTTTTGAGGAAGGCAATTTCCTCCTCCTCAATTACGCGCTGCACGAAGGCCTGCTGGGCTTTCAGCTCGGGGAAAATCCCGGCCATCTGCTCGGCCAGCACGGGCACGATTTTGTAGAGGAAGGGCTGCTTCTGGCCCAGGCTCGAAAAGGCGTAGCGCACGGCCCGGCGCAGGATGCGGCGAATCACGTAGCCAGCCTTCACATTGCTCGGCAGCTGGCCGTCGGCAATGGTGAAGGCGATGGTGCGGATATGGTCGGCGATGACGCGCACGGCGATATCCGTCTTCTCGTTTTCGGTGGCCGGCTGGTCGGTTACTTTGGCGGGAGCGGTGCCGTGGTACTGCACGCCGCACTCCCTGGCAATGAACTGAATGAGCGGCTGAAACACGTCGGTGTCGTAGTTCGACTTCACGCCCGACACGGCCATCATCAGGCGCTCGAAGCCCATGCCGGTGTCCACGCTTTTAGCAGGCAAAGACACGAGATGAGTATTTTCTTCCAGAGCTTTTGCTACAACTTTCTTCCGTTCTTCTTCCGAACCACGGAAGCCTTCCTTCGCAGCAAGAAAGCTTTTCTGAGCGGCTTCACCTTTCCACTTCCGTTCAAACTCCATGAACACGTTGTTCCACACTTCCACCACCTGCGGGTGGTCGGCGTTCACCAGCTCGTGGCCGGGGGTGGCGGCACGCTCGGCGTTGTCGCGCAGGTCGATGTGGATTTCGGTGCAGGGGCCGCAGGGGCCGGTGTCGCCCATTTCCCAGAAGTTGTCTTTTTTGTTGCCGGGCAGGATGCGGTCGTCGGTGGTGTATTGGCGCCAGAGGTTCTGCGTCTCGCTATCGGCGGCGGTGCCGTCGGCTTTATCTCCTTCGAAATAGGTGACGTAGAGCCGGTCTTTCTCCAGCTTAAATACTTCCGTGAGCAATTCCCAGGCCCAGGCAATGGCGTCCTTTTTGAAATAGTCCCCAAACGACCAGTTGCCAAGCATCTCGAACATGGTGTGATGATAGGTGTCGTAGCCTACTTCTTCGAGGTCGTTGTGCTTGCCGCTCACGCGCAGGCACTTCTGGGTGTCGGCGATGCGCTTGTAGGGCGCGGGCTTGTTGCCGAGGAAATAATCTTTGAACGGGGCCATGCCGCTGTTGATAAACAGCAGCGTGGGGTCGTCTTTCACCACGATGGGCGCCGAGGGCACGATGTGGTGGCCTTTGGAAGCGAAGAAATCGAGAAACTGCTGGCGAACGTGGCTGGCGGTAGGGAGCGACATAACGAGGAAAAAGGCCGAACGCGGATTTTTGGGTACTTTTCGGCGGAATTGCAAAGGTAGCCTGCCAAGATGTAGTGCGAACTTGGCAGTTCACGTATTTGCTCGCTTTTTTGCGATTATTCTTCGAGGGCACAGTGGCTAAGAGCCACGCCACTATCTTATCTATATGCCTTATAAAGAGCGCAGCATCGAAAAACAGTACTTCACCATCGGCGAGGTAGCCGCTCAGTTCAACGTGGCCGAGTCGCTGATTCGGTTCTGGGAAACCGAGTTTGAGGACCTGCGCCCGCGCCGCAGCAAGAAGGGCAACCGCCTCTTCACGCCGCAGGATGTGGAGGTGTTTCGCACCATTTACCACTTGGTGAAGGAGCGCGGCTACACCATCCCCGGCGCCCGGGAGATGCTGAAAAGCAAAGGCGGGCAGTTGAAAGACAAGGTCGAGGTCATTCAGAGTATTGAGAAGGTGCGGGCCTTTCTGGTGAGCTTGAAGAAGGAACTGGATGGATAAATCTGGCGCGAGTTTAGGCGCAGCCGTAACTCGTGCCGACCATTCGGGCGAGGCTGCGCCTCGCAACAAAACGATTTGCCACCTAATCTATTTCCGCATTGCTGCTTTGCAGCACGGGAGGCTTAGCCTCCCGGTATAGTCGGCACGAGTTACGGCTGCGCCTAAACTCGCGCCAGTTTTAATTATGGCCGATGACACTCTCTTCCACGAACTCGCTCTGACGCTGCTACCCGGCGTCGGCCCGCAGCTGACGCGGCAGTTGATGAGCTACGGCGGCTCGGCCAAAAACGTGCTGATGATGCCGCCCGGCAAGCTGCGCCGCATTCCCGGCGTGGGCGAGGTAACGGTGAAAAACCTTACCGGGCCGGAGCGGGAAAAGGCCCTACGCAAAGCCGAAGCCGACCTGAAAAAGGCCGAAAAGGACGGCGTCGAAATCCTCTTCTACACCAGCAAGCGCTTCCCCAGCCGCCTCAAGCTCATCGCCGACGCGCCCGTCATTCTCTACTACCAGGGCACGGCCGACCTCAACGCTCCCAAAACCGTAGCCCTGGTGGGCACCCGCCAGGCTACCGACTACGGCCGCGAGCAAACCGAGCGAATTGTTAAAGGCCTGGTGCCGCACCAGCCGCTGGTAGTGAGCGGCCTGGCCTACGGCATCGACATTATGGCACACCGCGCGGCCCTGCAGGAAGGCCTTGATACGGTGGGCGTGATGGCTACCGGGCTCGACATTATCTACCCCGCCGCCCACCGCAAAACGGCCGAAAAGATGCGCGAGCAGGGCGGTTTGCTCACCGAATTTCCTTTCGGCACTGCGCCCGACCGCTACAACTTCCCGGCCCGTAACCGCATCATCGCGGGCCTTTCGGATGGCACGGTGGTGGTGGAAGCCGCCATCAAGGGCGGGGCGCTGATAACCGCCGAGCTGGCCCTGAGCTACGACCGCGACGTGCTGGCTGTGCCCGGCAACCTGGGCTCGGCCGCTTCGGAAGGCTGCAACGCGCTTATCAAGAGCAATAAGGCGGCGCTATACCAGGAGCCGGCCGACCTGGAGCAGCTCCTGAACTGGGATGCGGCACTGCACCAGTCGGGCAAATTCAAGCCCGCTCCCTCCTACTCGGCCGATGATTTTGCGCCCGAGGAATTCAGCCTCATCACGGTGCTGGCCGCCGCGCCCGGCCGCGAGTTGCACATGGATGACCTGGCCTGGCAGGCGCAACTGCCCATTCACGCCGTGGCCTCACTGCTACTGGGGTTGGAGTTTCGAGGAGTTATCCGGGCAATACCGGGGAAGAAGTTTGCGTTGGTGTAATTATTCGCAATAGCATACGGACAGCTTATGACCAAGCGCAACCGATGGCTGACAGCAGGCCTTTTGCTAATTGGGGCAGGTGGAGTGGCGGCGGTGGCGCATAGCCGGCAACAGGCAGCTATGTGGATGCAGTTTGAGCAACTGGACCGGTCCATTACCAGGCGTAACCAAGAAGCAGCCCGGCAGGCGGCCAACACCGTCCGCCAAATTCGTAATGCTGTTTGCCAGAACAAAAATATGGCGCGTGATATGGTCATATTACGACAGAGCGAGTTAATTCTAACGCGTACCCAGATAGTTATTGACAGCATCCAGCGGGTGCGCCAGCAATTGCTGGCAGCAACAGACAATTTACATGGAGAGGAGTTGCGGCACCCTGATGCTGCGGGAGCCGTGGCGGAACTATTACGCAACGGGACAGCAAAGCGGCTCCAACAGCAGCTGGACAGCTACGTCACCTTTATTAAAGATTTTGTACCCGACGCCGCTTCGCCAACTCAGCCGCTGCCGGGCTGGCAGAAGCCGGGAAGGAATGATAACTGGTTTGGCCGCTTCTATTTTGAGAACACCTCAACGGCGGCGGCGCTGGCTAATCTTACGCGCTTCGAGGCAATGCTGCGGCAGTATGAAAGCGACGCTTTGCAAGTGCTAGCTGCGAAAGTAGGTAGTAGTTGGATGGTATTTGACAAGATAGGCGCAGTGGCCGTTCCGGCCGCTGCGACAGTGCCTCCCGGCGCAATGTATCACGCCAAGCTAATGTTGGCCACCGCCGCTCATGGAATACGCTTCCAGTCCGTGCGGGCCAATGGGCAGGAGGGCACCATCAATCAGATGACTGGCCAGGGTTTCATTAGCTTCCGGGTGCCGGCCTGGCAACCGGGGCAGCCCGATACGGTGCGGGCGCAATGGCAGGGTGAGCTTACGACAAAAGGCCAGGGCTGCGGGAGCGATACTACCTGGCGTCTGACGGTCCCGTACTTGATTGTAAAGCCGTAGTGGCATGAATAAGCTAGTGAAAATACTAGGGGCAAGCCTGCTCACAGCTGGCATGGCCGGATATGCTTATCAGGAGTACCACAGCCGGCAGGTCGTGCAATGGGCGCAATTGCAAGCCCTCGACGATACGCTGGCGGGTCCGAATGAGCAGGCGTATAAAGCCAATGAATATACCCTGCGTGACATGCAGGCTACGGTGGAAGACAACCATAAGCAAGCGCGGGAAATCGCGCTGCTGAGTGCGGCGCGGCAAGTACATGCCCGTACCCGGGAGTTGCTGGATACACTCTGGTGGTACCGGGAGCGGCTGATGCGGCAAACTGGCAACCAGAACGCTGTAAATGGATGGCGACACCCGGCGACTGAGGTAACGCTGGCTGCTCCTCGAGACAACGAGCAACAGCCATCCATTCAGGGCCAGCTTGGTGCTTATGCCCGTTATATTCAAGCATTGCAAATACGTTACCCGGCTGATTCGCTTCGCCCGCTACCACCCGGCATGCCCGAACAGTGGTCAGCACCGCTTCTGTACGATAAGCAGCCCGTTGGGCTAGTTCTAGCTGCTATCAGACAGGCAGAAGCTGATGCGTTGACCTACGAAGCCGCAGCCCTGGCATGGCTGAGCCAGCCACTCGAGGGGCGCCGGATTCCGCGCAAGCTGATTGCCGTAGCCACAGCTAAGGCCAACGCAGTAGCGCCCGGGGACACATATAAGGCCCAAATCTATTTAGTTAATCAACTGTACGGCGCTAGGTTTTCGATGAGTTGCAACGGGCAGCCGATTGCCGTAGCGTCTAACGGAATGGGCGAGGTGCGCTTTCGGACCCCGGTAAATATTGGGGCGGCGGCATGGTGGCTGGGCACAGTTCGGGTACGATATCAGGGGCGCGACTCTACTTTTGAAGTGCGTGTCCCCTACCACGTAGCCCGCCCCTGATGCTGCTCCACAACGGCCACCTGCTGCTTGGCACCGCCCTGCCCCTCCCCAACCGCGGCCTACAGTTCGGCGACGGCTTCTTCGAAACCCTGATTTTCGCTGACGGTCGCCTGCGCTACGCTGCCGAACACCTGGCCCGCATGCAGCAGGCCGCCACCGCGCTGTATCTGATGCTGCCTGCCGCCCTCGCCACCGCCGAGGCCCTGGAAACTACCCTCGCCCAACTAGCCGGCGCCAACCACCTCCCGGCTGCCCGCCTGCGCCTGCAGCTCTGGCGGAGCGGCGGCGGCCGCTACCTGCCCGAAACCGACGCCACCGACTGGCTGGCCACCGCCGCGCCCTTCGTGCCCGACGAAACGTCCATCGCCTGCGCCGATTTTGCCCTTGACACGCAGGCCTTGCCCTCGCCGCTCAGCTTCTGCAAGGGGCCGCAGGCCTGGCTCTACGTGCGGGCGGCGCGGGAGCGGCAGCAGCGCGGGCTCGATGAAATCATTCTCTGCGACGCGGCCGGGCACGTGGCGGAGGCGGGTGCGGCGGCGATTTTCTGGGTGAAGGACGGCGTGTTATTCACTCCTTCATTGGCTACGGGCTGCGTGTCGGGTGTGCGCCGGGCGGTGCTGCTGCGGGCGGCGCGGGCCGCCGGCGTGGCGTGCCGGGAGGGGCTGTTTGGGCGCGAGGAATTGCTGGCGGCCGAGGCTGTTTTTACGGCTAATGTGGCGGCGGTGCGGATGGTACGGCAGATTGGCAAAACAGCTTTTATAGATGAGCCAAAATTCGTAGAACTATGTTCAAAACAATTTTTTGAATCCTACAAATAAAGTAACAAGTACTATACAAGCACAAGTTAAGGCACCTACGGCAGCAATAACATTTAATAATCCGGCCCGCCAGACAATGCTTAGTTCTTCCAGCGAATGTTGTCGCCATATTTGGCGAAACGGCACCCGACCGCGTTTAAGTAGCCATAGCAATAGTAATCCTACAGGAGCCAGAATACACTGTACAGCAATGAAAAATATAGCTTCAAGCGTGGCGCTGATTATTTCTGCTATCATACCTATTGCAAGACAAGTTATTACAGCCTAGTTGTCATTAAACCGCCACCGGCGCCTTGATGGCGGGCCAGGGTTCGTAGTTCAGCAGCTCAAAATCCTCGTAGCGGAAGTTGAAAATATCCGTCACCGCCGGGTTGATGCGCATGTGGGGCAGTGGGCGGGGGGTGCGGGTGAGCTGGAGCTCGGCTTGTTCGAGGTGGTTGCTGTAGAGGTGGGTGTCGCCGCCGGTCCAGATGAATTCGCCGAGCTGCAAGCCCACTACCTGGGCTACCATGATGGTGAGCAGGGCGTAGCTGGCGATGTTGAAGGGCACGCCGAGGAAGACGTCGGCCGAGCGCTGGTAGAGCTGGCAGGAGAGCTTGCCATCGGCCACATAGAACTGGAATAGCGCGTGGCAGGGCTGCAATTTCATGTCGGGCAGCTCGGCCACGTTCCAGGCGCTTACGAGGATGCGGCGCGAATCAGGCTGCGTGCGGAGCTGCTGGATTATCTGGCTTATTTGGTCGATGTGGCCGCCGCGGCCGTCGGGCCAGGAGCGCCACTGGTGGCCGTAGACGGGGCCGAGGTTACCCTCAGCGTCGGCCCACTCGTCCCAGATTTTTACGCCGTGCTCCTTGAGGTAGGCAATGTTGGTATCGCCCTGCAGAAACCACAGCAGCTCGTGAATGATGCTCCTGAGATGCACCTTCTTGGTGGTGACGAGCGGGAAGCCTTCGGCCAAATCGAACCGCATTTGGTAGCCGAATACGGAGAGCGTGCCGGTGCCGGTGCGGTCGGTTTTGCGGGCGCCGGTGGCGAGGATGTGGCGGAGAAGGGCTTGGTACTGCTGCATGGGGCGGGGCTGGAATTTTCGGCCTACAAAAGTAAAGCGCCCTTCGTTTGCTGGGCCGGGGCTGGGCATCGCCAAAACTTTTTTGCGGGCTCGCGTGTATATTTGCCCGTAAGAAATAAGGGACTGAGCCGCTGGCCCAGCCCCTTACCGGAACTACCGGAGCAATTGCGAGATGAGCAGCAGGCCTAAGCCCTTTGCCACACCTTTCAAGAACTCCAGCAAGAGCGGGAGAGCCGCCTTGCGTAGTAGTTTCTTCGCGCTGTCCTTATTCATGTTGCTTGAAGTAAGGGTTGCACAAAACCCCGCTTCAGAACCCTCGGTTGCGTCAACAGCCGGGGGTTCGCCTTTTTAGGGGCAACCGCAGGCCGGGGACTATCCACGCGTGGGGCGAAGATACGCGCCGGTACACACTTGTTTCGTGGCTTTAGGCGGCTGGCGCGGGCTCGCCGGTGAGCAATGGAAGCAGCCAGTCTTCGCCAGCGCGGGTGTAGCGGTAGTAGCGGTGGCGGCCCACTTTTTCATACACTACGTAGCCGGGCGGGAGCAGCAGGGCCATGGCGGCCACCACGGTTTGGCGGCTGAGGGCCAGCTCGTCGGCGAGCTGCACGGAGGTGCGGCGGGGGTGCGGGGCCAGCGCCAGGCACAGCCGGGCCAGGGTGAGGCGGCGGTTGCTGAGGCGCACGCCGAGGCGGCGCAGCTCGGCATCGAGGCGCTGCAGGATGGCTTCGCGGTCCTGGCGCGGGGGCACGTAGGGCGGAGGGTCGTCGCGGGTGGCGACGTGGCGGGCGAACTGCGTGACGAGCGGGTCGGGAATGGGTTCCATGCGTAACAGGGAAAGAAGTTACGGTGATGCGTTAAGGAGTATGGTTAATACCGGGAGGGGGTTTTGTGATACCGGGAGTTGGAGTGGTAGTGTGCCACAGGGTAAATATAGTGCGGCTGGTTGATTAAATAGTACCTCTGAGAGTTTTTGCAATACCTGGAGTTGAAGAGGTGAAACGTGTAGTAGTTAGAATTATGCGGCTGAGAGAATAAATAATGCGTTAAGGAGGATGAGTAAGGCGTTAAGGAGAAGGATTGATACGCGTAGTTGGGGATTACTAGCGGGGCAAAGAAAAAGCCACTCCCTTCCGGGAGCGGCTTTTCTAATTATCCGAAAAATCGGGAAGTTGCTTACAGCGCTTTGGCAGCCGGGGCGGCGGCGGGAGCCGTGGTAGCAGCGGCGGCTTTGGCGCCTTTTTTCATGCAGCAGCTGGGGGTGCTGCTGAGGCCGGCAGCCTCGCCACCGCAATGCGACTTGGCTTTGGCTTCGGTCGAGCAGGCTTCTTTCTTCTTGCCTTTTTTGCCGTCTTTGTCGTTGCCGCCGTCGTGGGCGAAAGCAGTGGTGCCGGTGAAGGCCAGCAGGGCCAGGGCGAGCAGGGTCTTTTTCATGCGGATTGGAATGAGAAGAGGAGGAAACAAAAGACGAAAAACAGCGGTTGGACCGCTTGTGGGCCCTAAGGTACAAAGGGGCGGTTAAAGTTCAACGGGCCCGGTGGTGGGCCCGGAGCAATTCCGGCAGTATGGAGACTGCACCCGTACTTCGGCCTGCAGTCACGGTCGCTGCGTTCCCTTAAGACTGCGGCCAGTAGTGGCTGCATTAGCTTTCCCTGCATGTCTCTTCGACGCATTGCTACCCTGGTGCTGCTGGCGCTGGCGCTCCTCTCTGGCCTGAGTGCCTGGTACGTGGCCCAGCTGCGGTTCAACTACAACTTTAATGACTTCTACCCCGCCGGCGACCCCGACCTGAGCTACTATCAGGACTACACCCGGCGCTTCGGCTACGACAACGACTACCTGCTGCTGGGCGTGGAAGCCGCACCGGGCCGCACCGTGTTCGAGCCCAATTTTCTGCGCCGCATCGACTCGCTGACGCGGCTGGCGCGGGGGCTGCGGCACGTGCGCAGCGTCACCTCCCCTACCACGCTGGCCAACCCGGTGGTGGAGGGCCTGGGGTTCTTCAGCCTCCCCTACCTGCACCCCGACGAGCCCGCGCGCCGCGCCGCCGACTCGACGCTCATCTACCGCACGCCGGGCTTGGTGGGCAACGTGTTCAGCCCCGATGCGCGGGCCGTGACGCTAGTGCTGGAAACCACCGCTAACCTCGAAAAGCCGCAGGGCGACTCGCTGCTGGCCGGGCTACGCGCCGGCCTGGCCCGCCAGGGCTTGCCCGAGGCGCGGGTGCACTTTGCGGGGCGGCTCATCGCACAATCGGTGTTTGTAGAGCGGCTGCAGTGGGAAGTGGTGCTGTTTATGAGCATCTCGCTGGTGCTGGTGACGGCGCTGCTGTGGCTCACGTTTCGGACGTGGTGGGGCGTGGTGCTGCCGCTGGTGGTGGTGCTGGGCACCATCATCTGGGGGCTGGGGCTGATGAGTGCCTGCGGCGTGAACATCGATTTGATGACGGCGCTGCTGCCGGTGATGATGTTCGTGGTGGGCACTTCCGACACGGTGCACATCATCTCGCGCTACGTGAGCGAACTGGGCTACGGCGCCAGCAAGCGCGATGCGCTGCGCATCACGCTCAAGGAGTCGGGGTTTGGCTCGGGGCTGTCAGCGCTGACGACCAGCTTGGGCTTTTTCACTTTGATGACCAGCAATATCCGGCCGATTTATAACTTCGGACTGTTCACCGGCATTGCGGTTATTCTGGCGTTTATTCTGAGTTTTACGCTGCTGCCGGCCATGCTGGTGCTGCTGCGCAAGCCCCAGCTGCGCGAGCCGCGCCGCCAGGGCCACAGCTGGGACGGGGTGCTGGGGCGGCTGTTTCGCACGGTGCTGCTTAGGCGGCGTTGGGTGTTCGGCATCAGCGCCCTGGTGATAGTAACGGCCATCGGCTACGCCACCCAGATTCGCATCAACTCCTCGATGCTCGACGACCTGGCCAAGGACGACCCGGTGCGGCTGGATTTCCAGTTTTTCGAGCGGCAGTTTGCCGGCGTGCGGCCGTTTGAGCTGGAATTGAAGCCCCAGGGCGGGCGCGACATCTACGACCTGGCCGTGCTGCGGCAGACTGAAAAGATTGAAACCTACCTGCGCGACACCTACGGCCTGCGCTTCGCGGCCTCGCCCGTGACGCTGGTGAAATCCGTGCGCAAGGCCCTGAATGGCGGTGGCCTGGCCGAATTCCGCTTGCCCGCCGACTCGGCCGAGCTGGCCCGGCTGCGCAGCAAGCTCCGGCTCTTCCGCAAGAAGCCCGAGTTCAAGGCCCTGGCCCTGGCGGACGGCTCGGCCGGCCGCCTCACCGGCCGCATGACCGACGTGGGCAGCATCCGCGCCGGGCGGCTCAATGCCGACCTGCAGCGCTTCCTGCGCACCCACCTCGACAGCACCGTGCTGCGCACCCGCCTGACGGGCTCGGCCAACCTCATCGACAAAAACAACGAAAGCCTCACGCTGAACATGATAACCGGCATGAGCATCGACATCGTGATGGTGACGCTGATTGTGCTGGCGCTGTTCAAATCGGTGCGCATGACCATCATCGTGCTTATCCCGAACCTGGTGCCCATCCTCATCGTGGCCGGCGTGATGGGCTTCTGCGACGTGGATATGGAAGTGGGCACGAGCATCATCTTCACCATTGCCTTCGGCATCGCGGTGGATGACACCATTCACTTCATCAGCAAATTACGATTGACGCTGGGGCATGAGCCTAATTTATTCAAGGCTGTGAAGCGCACGTATCTGCTGGCGGGCAAGGCGGTTATCGTCACCTCGCTCATCCTGGTGGGCGGGTTTGCCACGCTGCTGTTTTCGTCGTTCGACGGCACGTTTTACGTGGGGCTGCTGATTGGGCTTACGCTGCTGTTTGGCGTGGTGGCCGAGCTGACGCTGCTGCCGCTGCTGATTTTGTATTTCTACAAGCACAATCCCAAGGAATTAGTCAAGCCGGCGTAGTTCCAGCTCTTTTTCCTCGTGCCAATCGTACAAGCCACCGTTGCCGAAAACGCCCCCAGCCAGATACCGGGTCAGAAACTCCTCAATGGAGTGAGTCAGCACCAAAGGGCTGCCGCTGCGGTGCCCGGCATTTACAATACGGTAGGAGGTTTCAGCCTCGGGAGTCAGTTCCACTTCCCACCAATCGCAATACAGCATGTATTCGGCCAGCACGAAGCGACTACCCCGTTGGCCTTTACCGTATTGGACAAGCTCCATGGTTGCCTCGGTTAAGGACAATACTTGAAACTGGTCCTCCTTGTCGGGACCGAAGCCGTTGCAGAATCGATAGAGTTCTTTCAAGTCGGCGGGCAGCTTTAGCTGACAGATATTTTCGAAAATGCCGATGCTGGCCCCTGTTGTAGGAATGTATAAGTCCGTACCAGTCTCAATCAACTCGTCCAGCAGCTTTTCTAAAAAGTCTTGCAATTCGAAGGGGCTTTTTTTGCTTTCCGACGAAAGGTAGTCAGCGCCTGCCAACAAGCCCTCTCTCACTCCTATTCCGGTTGCCAGCCAGTGTAGAACGAAATTTGCCCTTAACTTTGCATTTCAAAGTTCTTCGCAAGCGCCATGAAATATTTCGTCCACCCCACGTCCATCGTCCGCCGCATCTGGGGCTCGGCCGACACGACGCTATTCATCTTTGCCGGCGCGGCGGCCGAGTTCGCGCTCAACAAGGCCGTGGACTGGCTCTACTTCACCGGCCGCCTGCCGGCCGACCCGCTGGGCCGGCTCTTCTCTACAGTGGACTACGCGCGGCGCATCGTGTTTGCCGACCGGGCCGGGGCCGAGAAAGCCATCGACAGCATGGCCGCCATCCACGCGGCGGTGGAAGCCAGGCGCGGCCGGCCCATTCCCGCCTGGGCGTACCGCGACGTGCTGTTTATGCTCATTGCCTATTCCATCCGCGCCTTCGAGCTGCTGGAGCGCCCCCTGACGCCCGCCGAAAAAGAGGAAATAACCGACGTATTCTGCCGCGTAGGGCGGCGCATGGGTATCCCCGACGTGCCGACGAGTTATAGCAGCTGGCAGGCAGCCCGCGCTCAGCATCTAAGCCACAATCTGGAAGCCAGCACCTTTACTACTGACTTATATGCGCAGTATCGCAAGCACCTGGGTGGAGTGCGCTACACTTTGCTACGCGAGGTACAGGGGCTGCTGGTACCGCCCGTGGTGCGCGAGCTGCTGCAACTACCAAGCGGCAGGGGCCTGCGCCTGGCCGTCGCGGCGTACAGCCACACCAAAAACTGGCCGCCCAGCCAATGGGCCAAAAGCGCCCTGCTCCCGGCTGATTACCGGGCCCGAATTCAGGCGCTGGAGGTGATGCCGGAACCGCACCCGGCACGCTCCTGCCCATTCACCGGCAGACGCAAGCTGGTTACCCAGACTATTGTTAGTCAATGAGTCGGTGGCGTTGGATATACCTGGCGGTGGCGGGACTACTGCTTGGC
Source organism: Hymenobacter aranciens (assembly GCF_030580865.1). GTDB lineage: Bacteria > Bacteroidota > Bacteroidia > Cytophagales > Hymenobacteraceae > Hymenobacter > Hymenobacter aranciens. Next base: position 462,533 of record NZ_JAUQSY010000002.1, read on the forward strand.
ATAGAACTTTTTATCGGGCTGTTTGTGCGCGATGCCTGGCTGCGGCCGTACGGCGGCGATGTGCTGGCCACCATCTTTGTTTACTGCCTGCTGCGGGGTCTGACGGGCGGTACGATGGGCCGCTCATTGCTGCTGGCACTGCTGATTTCGTACGGCATTGAGCTGGGGCAGTATCTGCGGCTGGTTGAGCACTTGGGCCCAGGCAACTATCGGTTGGTTCGGATAGTGTTGGGGAGTACATTTACGTGGAGTGATATGCTGGCTTATACCATTGGTGCTGGGATAGTTTTGATAGTTGAAGCCCTGCTTGGAAGCAATTATCGACAGCGGCAGGAACGACACAATATTTACTTCTAAATCAGCACCGACCGGATGCACTTTGCGGGTAATTCCCGCCAACCATGTGCTTTATTGCACCAGCCGTTCCCTGCAGCAAAAGCCAAAACGGTCCAGAGCAGTTGGTATCAGTTATTTTTACGAAAAATCCCCTCCATGAAATTTTCTTTTTCTGTTACGGCGCGGCAGTTTGCCTTCGCTACACTACTGGTTTTTAGCGGCCTGCTCACCACTGCTTGCAGCGATGACTCAGCTCAAACTACGCCCGACAACAGCGCCGCCGATGAAGCTACCATCAAAGCGTATCTCACTGCCAATAACATCACTACCGCCCAGCGGCAGGCTTCGGGCCTCTACTACGTGCCCGTGCTGGCCAACCCCAGCGGCGTACAGGCCACGGCTGGCAAAACCGTTTCGGTGCTCTATACCGGCCTTCTGATGAACGGTTCGGTATTCGATGCTTCATCGCGTCATGGCAATGTGCCCATTGAGTTTGTGCTGGGCACTGGCCGCGTTATTGCCGGCTGGGACCAGGGCATCGCGCTGATGCGTAAGGGCGAAAAAGGCACTCTGCTTATTCCTTCGGCGCTAGGCTACGGCAACCAGGGTAGCAGCTCCATCCCGGCCAATTCAGTATTGCGGTTCGAAGTGGAGCTGGTGGATGTGAAGTAGAAATCCACTGTCTGACAAGCAACAAGAAAGCCCGGTCCGTGTAGGCCGGGCTTTCTTGTTTACTATTCTGCGCCCCGTTTAATCTGCAGCCATCCCTACCTTTTCCAATAGCGCCGCATGGTGAGGCGTCCGGCTCAGCATCAACTCATTACCCAATAGCAGCAGCTGCTGGCGGGCCCGCGTCAGCGCCACGTTGAGCTTGCGGTCCACGGTGCCATCCTCGTTGGGCGACACCATCAGCTCCAGCTGATGCTCATGGTGGCAGCAGAAACTCACGATGATGACCTCGCGCTGCGAGCCCTGGTAGCGCTCCACCGTATCGACGCTTACCTGGGTGAGCATAGGCAGATTCAGTTCAGCCGCCAGGGCGGCCAGCCGGGCGCGGATGAGCGCCGCCTGGTTGCGGTAGCTGGCAATGATGCCCAGGGTGGTATCGGGGTGAAAATCGGGACCGTAGCCCTGCACAACGTAGGCGGCAGCGCGGGCGGCCAGCTCGGCTTCCTGGGCCGATTCCTTCATCGACAAGTCCGCCGGCTGGCGGCGGGTGGGGATGAAAATCAGGCGTTGGTCGTGGAGCTGCCGGGTTAGCTCGTCGGTGGGTGCGGGCCAGGCGTGGCGGTCGAGCGGAGCGTGTTGCCACGGCAGCGGGCAGCGCAGCAGGCCTTCGTAGAAATCATTGTTTACCAAGGCTACCAGCTCGGTGTGCATGCGGTAGTGGTCGGCCAGGGTGCCGTGGGCGTGGGGCCACTGGGCCTCGGCTTTTTTGAACAGGCGCTCGAAGTAGGAGTTGCGCATGTTGCTCAGTCCGAGCTCGGTTTGCAGCAGCTCGGCTACCTCTTCGGCTACGGCGCTGGCTTCGGGCTCCTGGGCCACCACGGCGGGTAGCTGGCGGTGGTCGCCGATGAGAATGAACTTGTTGACTTTCGACAGCAAGGCCACCATTGGCGCTTCCAGCACTTGGCTGGCCTCGTCTACCACGGCCAAATCGAACTGTTTGAGCGTGAACAATTCCGGTTTGCCCAGCAAACTGGCCACCGTGCCCACGTAGAACGGGCAGTGCTTGAGCCGGTCGCGCACAGCCTGGCGTGAGGGGCAGTCGCGCAGCATGTTATCCAGCAAATACGGCCGGTAGTGCGGCGCCGTACCCAGCCGCGAGCCCACCCGGATAAACGGCAACCCGGCTGCTACCAGCTGCTCGCATATTTCGTCCACGGCGCGGTTGGTATAGGCGGCTAACAGCGTGTGTTTGTCTTGCTTATACAGCCGTTCGGCCAACTCGCGCAGCACGGCGCGGGTTTTGCCGGTGCCGGGCGGGCCGCAGAGCACAAACCAGTCGGGCGCGGCCAGGGCGCGGGCCACCACCTCGGGCGCCGTGGTAGCAGGCAGCGAGGCGGGCGTCCAGAACTCGGGCGCGGGGCGGCGCGGGGCCGTGCGCGCCAGCAGGCGCTGCCGCCGCTCGGGCGCCAGGCTCAGAAAGGCCGAGAGACTGGCCCACTCGCGGCGAAAGGTATCGTAAGTATCAGGTTCCAAAGCCCAATGCGAGTGCCCGTGCAGGTAGCGCGGCGCCAGCCGCCGGTTGCGAATGGAAAGGACAACGCGGCCATCCGGCCCGAGGTCTTCGGCTAAAACAACCTTGACGACCTGCGCATCGAGCACGGAGAGTTGACGGCCAGATGATTCGGACTGGTTTTTGGTATTTGGTGTTGGGTTTTCGGTATTGGGTTTTGCGGCGTCTTTGCGGCGGCGCGGATACAGAATTAGCGTGTCACCGGCCCGGAAGTTCACTTCGCGGCCACCGGCCGGACGCTGGAAGACCAGGTGCGGGCCGAGGCCGTCGCGGGCGTCGTCTTCGGCGTTGCTGTGGTCTTCGACTAATTCGAGCTCGTCGAGCAAGCTGAAATTCTGATACTTGCGGGCCTGCGGCAGCAGCCAGAGGCCCGCCTGGCCGCTGGCGTCGCCGGGGCGGGCTTCGTCGCCGAGCAGGGTGAGGCGCATCTCGCGGGCCGAGAAGCGGATGAGCTCCAGGCAGTAGGCGCGCTCCACGGGGTCGGCGGCGGCCCAGGCGTTGGCGACCTGCTGGGCCTTTTCGCGGCCGAAGCTGGGCAAGGCGGCCAGATTGGGCAGGATAACGGGGCCGAGCAGCTGCCGCGTCTGCCGGGGGCCGGTGGCGCGGGCCAGCTGCAGCTCCACTCCCACCAGCTGGTTGCGGGCATTGAGCAGCCGGTCAATCAGTTGCTGGTCCTGGTCGACGCGGCGCACGGCGGTTTGGCCATCATTGGCGCTGGAATACAGGATGCTGGTACGGCCGCGGCCGGCGGTTTCGCCATCGGCGCCGAACACCGATTCGAGCAGCAGGCGGTAGAGCTGGGCCTGGGCCTGGTGGTTGGTCCAGGGCTGCTGCGCGGGCACCGATTTCGAGCTTTTCAGCTCGATAAGGTCGTAGCCGGTAGCGCTTTCGTGTAGCAGGTCGAGGCGGCCCTGCAGGCCGTAAGTGGCGGAGAGAAAGGTCGGTTCGAGGAAGCAGTCGGCCACGCGCAGGGGCTGCTGCTGGTAGCCCGAGCGGCTGTCGGCCACGAAGCCGCGCCGCTGGGTGTCGCGCAGGGTGCGGTGGTGGCGGCGCAGGTCGTCGAAGAGCTCCGGCACGCCGTTACGGGTCTGGAACTCGGGCAGGGTGCTGAGCGAAAGCGGCGCCAAGCGAAAAAGCCGTTTGCGCAGAAAGTGTTCGAGGTCAAAGTCATGATTGGTTTCGCCCAGCAGGTTTACCTTGTTCTCCGAATCCCCAGCAAGCTCCTCTGCAACTGCTTCTGAAGTCGCTTCAGCATCTGGAGCAGCCAACCGGTCCTTGCCCAGCATCTTAGCCAGTGCCGCCCGCTGCTCCGCAATTTTTAATTTCTCATTTTTAATTTTTAATTCCGATTGCCGGGCGGCGTGGCTCACTTCCTCATCCAACAGCATGTTCACCAGGTTCCCCAGCACCAGCGGGCGCGAGGTTTCGTCGGGCAGAAAGGCGCTGATAAGGGCCCACTCCGGAATGGTGCCGTCGCGCTGGGCGCATTCGGCAATGGTGGTTACACTTATCAAATAATCAGGCTCCAGCACCACCCGACGCGGCTTCACGCGGCCATCGGGCAGCAGTACCGGGCCGATGAGGTGCAGCGTGGGGTGCAGCGTGGCGGCTACGGGCAGCAGGCTGGCGTAGGCGTCGGGCAGCACCACGTCGAAGGGGCCGGCGGGGCAGCCGTCGGCGGGTTTGTCCATTTCGGCCGTCAGGGCGCCGGTGGGCAGATTGACAGCCAGCACGTGCACGCGCCAGGCGGTGAGCGGCGCGGGCGCGGGCCGGTTCAGCGCGGCCAGCTCCTCGACTTCGCGGGCGGCGGCGAAGGCTTCCAACTCCTCTTCTTCCGACAGCGTATCGGCGGGCAGGGCCAGGCTCGGACCGTCGTAGAGCACGCCGGTAAGCTGCTCCACCAACTCGGCTATGGCCCCGAAACCAGAGGCTACTTCGGCCGGGGTGCCGGCGTAGCTTTCGTGCAGTACCAGGTTGGCTTTCAGACGCAATTCCTGCAGCTGGTGGCGCAGGCGGGCCGTGAGCTCGTGCTCGAAGCACACGAAGCGGATGGCCTGATTGAGATTGGCGAACGTGGCGCCGCGCCGCTTGTACTCGTCGCGCAGCACGGATTCGAGCAGCTTGCGCAGGCGCGGGAGCTGGTCAGCAGGCGTGGCGGCGGCATCGGTAGCGAGGGTGGCGAGGCGGGGGAAGTAGCGGGCAGGCATGAGGCAGACGGCAGATTACCTTAAAAGTACCGCCTGCGAGCTGATTTTGCAACGAAAAGGGAAACAGCCTTTCTCCTTGCTACCTTTTTAGCCGCTACTACTGCGCCACCGTCAGTCCCATCGGTGCCTTCAAATCGGCGCGGGCATACATGTTGAGGTAGAGCACGACGGGTGCTTTCTGCCCGCGCCAGGCTATGGTGTAGAGGTCGAGCTGGCCGTCGTTGTCGCCCAGGCCGCGGCGGGTTTTGAAGGGGCAGCAGCTGCCCCGGCGCTCGTAGGTAATGGGCTGGCCGTCGGGGCCGAGCAGGGCGTTGAGGTAGCGCTGCTGGTTGCGGGCACCGGCGGCGCGGCCCCCACCCACGCGCACCGGGTTGTCGGCCGAGTAGCCGTAGGTTTCGTCGCGGCTGGTTTCGGTGATGAGAAAAGGCAGGTTTTCGCTGTCGCCTTTCTCGTATAAGCCCTCCGAAACAGCTCCGCCACCGTACACGGGGGGGCGCTTGGTGCGGGCGGTTTCGCAGCCGGCCAGGGTCAGCAAGCCCAGCAGCAGAAGCGCCGCTTTGTTTATTTCCAGTTTTTGATTGATGCGCATATCTTCCTTTTCGATGCCAACTGCGGTGCAAAGAACAATCACCGCCGCGATGTTTCATAGCGTGGCGGTGGCCTGGCTGCTGGCCCTGCCGCTGCTGGCGCCGGCTCAGCCGGCCCTCACCCCCGACAGCCCCCTGCCCCGCCTGCTGGCCGAGCGCAAAGTCCTGACCAACCGCTACGCGGCGGCCCGCGCCCAGCGTAACAGTTTGTTCGGCAACAAGCCCTCCAAGAAAGATTTGCAGGAAGTGGTGGATGCCCTGCAAGGTATTGTCGATAAGGACCAGCAGATTGTGGACGCCCTGAACAAAACCACCGTGGCCGCCCAAACCGCCGCCCAGCACTACGGCACCACTGCCGCCCAGCTCCAAAACACCAGCCGCGACGACCGCAACCTCACCGCCCAGCGCCTGAACGAGGTCGAAAACGACCTCCAGAACGCCCAGCAGCGCGAGAAAAAGCAGTTGAGCCGCGTGCAGGAGCTGGAAGCCGAGCTCAACGAAGCCCAAAGCGGCCGCCTGTGGCGCGATGGGCTGCTGGCGGGCCTGGGACTGCTGTGCGCGGGGTTGTTTGTAGCCTGGCGGCGCCGGGCCTGACGTTCTTACCCCAAAAAGCTGTTGCTGATGCCTTTCAATCCCAATACCTTTTTCGTTGACGAAGCCGGGCTGCCCTGGGGCCTGAGCCTGGACGAAGCCGCAGCCCAGCTCGCTGGCCGCGACTGGTGGGAGCCCTACGGTGGCTGGCCCAACCTGCGCGGCGCCTGCCGCTCGGTGTACGGCCTGCCCGCCACGGCCTGCAACCTGCGTGCCCCGGCCAGCCACAAGCCCATCCTGCAGGTGAGCTACGAGCTGGCGCCGCCGCCCAAGCACTCCGGGCCGCAGGCCGTAGCGCCCAACTACTGGGTGGAGCCGCTCACGCAGCTGCTGGGCCCGCCCGAGCACGTCCAGAAATACCCTGGCGCTAAGCACCCCGGCAGCGTCGGCTACACCGCCCGCTGGACCAGTGGCCCGCTGCAGGTGTCGCTGTCGGTGTTTGGTGGCATTCGGGAAGATGAGCCGGGCGGCCCGGCCGCCGCCGGCCTCTTCCTCGACTACCTCGACCTGGTGGCGCTGGCCGGGCCGTTTGTGGAGGCAGCCCGGGTGCAAAGCGCCGCCCTGGCTGCCGTGGCCGGGCAGGTAATGCAGCGCCAGACCTTTACCACGCAACGCGAGCAATATCCGTTCTACCTGGACGACTACGACCGCAAAGCCCCAGCGCCGGATGCCGAAGTACGCTACCAGGCCGCGCGGGCCCTCTACCGCGAAGGCCTGTACGATACGCCCGCGCTGCTGGCCGACCAGCTCAGCGCGCAGCAGGTGCTGCTCTGGGCCGTGCCCGGGCAAGATACCTGGGCCGTTTCCCGCAAATGGGACACAGTGCTGCTGGCTCCTTCGGCCGCCCCCAGACTGGAGCTGGTGACGCTACGCCCCGCCCGGGGCAGCGGCAGCGTGATGCTTTACGTTAGCGACCTGAACCTCTCCGATGACTACGGCTCGCCCGTGCTGGCGGAGCTGGCCACGGCTATTGAGCGCGCTACCGGACTTACCATCAATCAATACGAAGACTACGACTGTTAATGTTAAATGGTATCGTCTTCATCGTTAGCCTAACAACCATGTCAGCTTCCAGCAGCGCCAGCCTTCAGAACCAGGAAAAGCACCTTGCCGCCACTACCGCCCTGCGCTGGGTGCGCGATGGCATGACCCTGGGCCTGGGCAGCGGCAGCACCGCCGCGCTGTTTATCCGCGAGCTTGGCGAGCGGGTGCGGGCAGGTTTACGCATCCAAGCCACTGCTACTTCGCAAGCCAGCGAGGACCTGGCCCGTGAGGTCGGCATTCCGCTGCTGGAGCCCCGGCGCGGCCTGCGCTTCGACCTCACCGTGGATGGCGCCGACGAGCTGGATGCCCAATTGTGCCTCATCAAAGGCGGCGGCGGCGCCTTGCTGCGCGAAAAAGTATTGGCCACGGCCTCCGATTACCTGCTCATCGTGGCCGACTCTTCGAAAGCCGTGGCGCAGCTCGGCCACTTCCCGCTGCCGCTGGAAGTAGTGCCCTTTGCTCTGCCCTGGGTGCTGGATGCGGTGGCGGCGCTGGGCGGTGCGCCAGTGGTGCGGGCTGACAAGCAGAAAGCTGGCGAGTTAGCAAAGTCCGACCAGGGTAATTTACTGGTCGACTGCCATTTCGAAGTCATCACCACCCCCGTTGAGCTGGCCCGGCAACTGCAAAGTATTCCCGGCGTAGTAGAGCAGGGCTTGTTTCTGGGTCTGGCACGGGCGGCCGTGGTGGCGCAAGGCGGGCAGGCGTGGGTATGGCGCGCCGGGCTGGAACCAGCAGCGGCGGACAGCTTTGCAGCGCTGCCGTAAAACCTCACCCCCCGGCCCCCTCTCCCAAAAAGAGGGGGAGCCTGATGACAGAAAAGGCCACTGCACATGCAGCGGCCTTTTCCATTTTGAGCGCATAACCGGTGCCCCCTCTTTTTGGGAGAGGGGGTCAGGGGGTGAGGTTAGCCGCCTCATCCAAAAACCACTGCGCCTCTCCGGTTACTAGCTGGGCCGGATGCTCCTGTGTATCTCGCGCACCGTGCAGCGCCGTTTGCACGGCAGCGGCTTTCCCCGCGCCATACACCAGGAAGGCCACCGCCCGCGCCTGGTTAATAAGCGGCGCGGTGAGCGTGATGCGGTGCACCTGCTTCTGCTCCAGAAACACGGCCTGGGCCTCGGCGGCCGTGGCGTGGAGCACCGAAGTGTGCGGAAACAGCGAGGCCGTGTGCGTATCGTCGCCCAAACCCAACAGAATCAAATCGAACTGCAAATCAGTCCCGAAGAATGCCCGCATAGCCGCCGTGTAAGCCTGCGCCGCCTCGGCGGGCGGCAGGGCGGTATCGACGGCAAAAACCTGCTGGGCCGGGATGTGCAAGGGCTCCAGCAGTGCCAGGCGGGCCATGCGGTAGTTGCTCTCGGGGTCGTCGAGCGGCACGTAGCGCTCGTCGCCGAAGAAGAAGAACGTGCGCGTCCAGTCAATCTTGTGGCGGTACTCGTCGGAGGCCAGCAACTCGTAAAGGCTTTTCGGCGAGCTGCCGCCCGACAGCGCCACCGCAAACCGGCCGCGGACGGCCTGGGCGGCGCTGGCCTGGGCCACGAAATAGTTGGCCAGGCCGCGCAGCACCTGGTTGGCGGTGGCAAAAACGTGCAGGTGCGGGCTATTTTTTGGCATGGAGCGGCAGGGTAAACCAGTGAAAGCCGTCGCGGGCAATGAGGGCTTCGGCCGATTCGGGGCCCCAGGAGTCGGCCGAGTAGTTGGGGAAATTCTGGCTGGTGCGGTTTTGCCAGGAGGTCAGGATGGGCATCACCAACTCCCAGGCGGCCTCCACCTGGTCGCCGCGCATGAAGAGCGTCTGGTCGCCGAGCATGGTGTCGAGCAGCAGGGTTTCGTAGGCTTCGGGCGCCTCCACGGTATAGGTACCTTCGTAGTCGAACACCATGTCTACGGTATTCAGCAGCATGTCCACGCCCGGGCGCTTGGCCTGCATCTGCAGGCGGATGCTTTCTTCGGGTTGAATACTAATAACCAATCGGTTGTGGCGCAGGTTTTCGGTGGCCTCGCGGGGGAAGATGAAGTGCGGCGGCTCCTTGAACTGGATGGTAATGACCGAGGCCTTGCGGTGCAGGCGCTTGCCGGTGCGCAGGTAAAACGGCACGCCTTGCCAGCGCCAGTTATCCACGAAAAACTTGACCGCGGCGAAGGTTTCGGTATTCGACTGCGGGTTGGCGTTTTTCTCCTCGCGGTAGCCGGGCACTTCCTGGCCCTGCATCCAGCCGGGGGCATACTGCCCACGCACGGCCGACTCGCGCACGTCGTCGGGCGAGAAGCGGCGCATGGCGCGCAGCACATCCACCTTGCGGTTGCGCACCTCGTCGGCGGTGAAGTCGACGGGCGGCTCCATGGCCACCAGGCACAGCAGCTGCAGCAAGTGGTTCTGAATCATGTCGCGCAGGGCGCCGGAGGTGTCGTAGTACCCGGCCCGGTCGCCCACGCCGATGTCCTCGGTCACCGAAATCTGCACGTGCTCGATGTAGTTGCGGTTCCAGAGCGGCTCCAGGATGGCGTTGGCGAAGCGGAAGGCCATGATGTTCTGCACGGTTTCCTTGCCCAGGTAGTGGTCGATGCGGTAAATCTGGCGCTCCTCGAAGTGCTGGGCCAGCAGGCGGTTGAGCTCACGCGCCGTGTCGAGGTCGTGCCCAAAGGGCTTTTCGATGACGATGCGCGTGCGCTCGGGGTCGGTAGCCAGGTCGCTCTTGGCCAGGTTGGTGGCGATGACAGGAAAGAACTCGGGGGCCACGGCCAGGTAGTAGATGACGTTGGGCATCGTGCCCCACTCCTGCTCCAGCGCCTTGATGCGCTGCCCGAATTCCTTGTAGGAGGCCGCCGTCTTCACATCGGCCTGCTGGTAGTATACGTGCGGCGCGAAGCCGTCCCAGGTTTTGGCTTTCACCTTGCCGGTACGCGAAAACTCGTTGATGTCGCCCAACAGCCGCTCGCGGAAGGCATCATCGTTCAGCTCGCTACGGCCGGTACCGATGATGGCAAACTGCTCGGGCAGCCAGCCATCAAGGAAAAGATTGTAAAGCGCCGGAGCCAGCTTGCGCGAGTTGAGGTCGCCGGTGCCGCCGAAGATGACAAAGATGGTCGGCGGGACGTTTTTATTGGTGTTCATGCCGGGAGTTGGCTGAGAAGGAATAGGATGACGTGCTTTTTACGACGTGTTTTTTTGACGTTCTGCTATCAGCCATTCGGCGTCACCTCTTCCTTGCCTTTCTGCTCCTCGCCCACTTCCACGTCCTGCTTGTTCTCGGCGGGCTCGTGCTCGGGCACCCACTGCGTGTGGAATACGCCCTCCTTGCCAATGAGCTCGTAGGTGTGGGCGCCGAAGTAATCGCGCTGGGCCTGAATGAGGTTCGAGGGCAGGCGGGCGGTGCGGAAGCTGTCGAAGTAGCTCAGCGAGGCGGCGTAGGCGGGCACGGCGATGCCGGCCTGCACGGCCGCCGCCACCACGGCGCGGCTGCCGGGTACGGCTTCCTGCACCAGCTTCTGCACCTGAGCGTCGAGCAGCAGGTGGGCCAGGTCGGGGGTTTGCTGGTAGGCCTGGTAGATTTCGCTCAGAAAGGTAGAGCGGATGATGCAGCCGCCGCGCCAGATTTTGGCGATATCGGCCAGATTGAGCTCGTAGCCGAAGTCCTTAGAAGCTCGCTGCAACAGGTTCATGCCCTGGGCGTAGGTGATGACCATGTTGAAGTAGAACGCCTGCTCCAGCTGGCTCAGAAACTCCTCGCGCTGCACCGGCAGCAGGCCGGCGGCGGGGCCGTAGCGGTCGGCGAGCTGGCCGCGCAGGGCTTTGTACTTGGAGAGGTCGCGCAAGCTCACGGCGGTGTCGATGGTCGGCACGGGCGTTTCGAGGTCGAAAGCCACCTGCGAAGTCCACTTGCCGGTGCCCTTCGAGCGGGCCTCGTCCTTGATGTCGTCGAGCAGCTCGTGGCCGTTGTCGGGGGCTTTGAAGGCAAAAATATCCTTCGTAATGTCGATGAGGAAGGACTGCAGGCGGCCGGCATTCCAGTCGGTAAAGACTTTTCCGATGGCCGCATTATCGAGCCCGAGGCCGGTTTTGAGCAGGCCGTAGGTTTCGGCGATGAGCTGCATGAGGCCGTACTCGATGCCGTTGTGCACCATCTTGACGAAGTGGCCGGCGGCGCCGGGGCCGATGTAGGTTACGCAGGCCTCGCCGCCCACTTTAGCGGCGATGGCCTCGAACATAGGCTGCACCACGCGGTAGGCGTCCTTGTCGCCACCGGGCATCATGCTGGGGCCGCGGCGGGCGCCTTCCTCGCCACCGCTCACGCCCATGCCGAAAAAGTGCAGGCCGTCGGTTTCCAGGGCCTTGTCGCGCCGCTCGGTGTCGGTGAAGTGCGAGTTGCCGCCATCGATGATGAGGTCGCCCTTGGTGAGCAGCGGCTTTAGCTCCTCGATGACGCTGTCCACGATTTTGCCGGCGGGCACCAGCAGCATCACCGCGCGCGGCGTGCTCAGGCTGGCGATGAATTCCTTGATTTCGGAGAAGCCCTGCACGGGCTTGCCGGCGCCTTCTTCGCCCAGCAGGCGCACTTTGTCAGGGTCTTTGTCGTAGCCGGCCACGGCAAAGTGGTGGTCGGCCAGGTTGAGCAGCAGGTTGCGGCCCATGGTGCCAAGGCCAATCATGCCGAAGGAATGCGGGGGGCGGGGTTCACTCATTGCGCGAAAGAATTGCGGTTGTAACGGTGGAGAATGGAAGATTTCCGGGCTAAAAAGTAAGCAGCCGCCCGGAAGGTTTTGGACGGCGCAGACTACTTACCTCGGGCGGTTGGCTAGGTTTACTGAAACCCGACCGTTGGCGTTGTATGTGGTGCAGCTAAAAAGAGTGTCTGCACGAAGCTCCGAACCTCATTCTGCCCCACTAGCCCTTATCAGCTCAGCTTATCCTTATCAGCACAGCTTATTTCTTGTCCACCCAACCCAAGTTCCGAACACCACTGCACTGCCGTCGAAAATATAGCACTTACAACTAATTTCGTAAGGCTCACCTACGCGACTCACCTGCCGCCATCGCTATTTCCGCACGATGGTAGTAGCCGCACCCTGCGCCCCAGCCAGCACCAGCACCTCGGCAATGGTTACCCGCGCCGGCCGCGTCACCATAAATACGATGATTTCGGCCACGTCCTCGGCCCGCAATGGCTCAAAGCCTTCATAGACCTTGGCCGCCCGCGCTGCATCCCCCTTGAAGCGCACCTGCGAAAACTCGGTTTCCACTGCCCCTGGGTTCACCTCGGCTACCTTGATGCCCAGCGGCAGCAAATCGAGCCGCATGGTTTTGGTGAGCATTGCCACGGCGGCCTTCGAGGCGCAGTACACATTGCCATTGGCATACGCTTCGTGCCCGGCCACCGAGCCAACGTTGAGAATAAAACCGCGCTGCCGGGCCGTCATGCCCGGCAACAGGGCGTGCGTCACATTCAGCAAGCCACGCACGTTGGAATCCAGCATCTGGTCCCAGTCGGCCGGGTCACCGGCCTGAATAGGATTTAGCCCGTGCGCGCCGCCCGCATTATTTATTAGCACCTCAATGGCTTGAAATTCGGCTGGCAGGTCCGTCACGGCCGCGTCCACCGCCGCCCGGTCGCGCACGTCAAAAACCAGAATATACACCGGCACGCCTGCCAGCTCAGCCGCCAGTGCTTCCAGCCGCTCACGCCGCCGCCCGGAAATGACGAGTTGAAACCCCGCTCCGGCCAGCGCCACCGCCGTAGCCCGCCCAATACCCGACGAGGCGCCAGTTACGAATGCAGTTTTCATAAATTATGAGAATGAGGAATGAGGGATGAAGAATGAAGAATTCTTGATTGGGTCATTCTTCATCCCTCATTATTCATCCCTCATCAATTCTGGATGTTGATATACAGCGTCACCGAGTTGGTCGTCAGCCCCTGCAGGCTGCGGCTAAACACGTCGTTCTGGGGCACCAGCACGTTGCGCAGGCCGTGCGAGAAGCGCAACTCGGGTGCGAACTTAAACAGCGGATAGAAGAAGTCGAACCCGAAACCATACTCAATGGCCAGGTCGCTGTCGGTCTGCCGCAGGATGTTGCGTTTGCCGTCGTCGCGGCGGTTGCCCACGGTCAGAATCGGGTTCAGCCCCGCAATCATGTACAGGCGCGTGTTGCGGCGGCGGTCCGACTGATACTTCAGCATGAGCGGAAACTGGATGACCGTCGATACCACTTCCTGCGTCACGATGGAATCGGCATCGCGCGGGTAGCCGGCCAGCGGCTTAAACTCGACCTGCCGCGACGAAAACGTGACGCCCGGCGCAAAGCGCAGGATGAACGGCGACTTGTAGTCGCCCAGCCGCACGTCGCCAATCACCCCCACGCCAAAGCTGGCGCTGGTGATGGAATTGGCCGAGACATTACGCTGCTGAATATAAAAATCCGACTGCTCAACAAAGTAGCGTGTGCCACTCAGCGCCACGTACAACCCGGGGTGAAACCACCGGTCGTCGTAGGCGGGCAGGTTGTTCACCGTAATGCCCTTGATTTGGCCTTTGCGGTTGCGGTCGGGCTTGCGCTGGGCCACGGCGGCCGTGGGTAGCAGCAGCCCCAGCACGCCCAGCAACAGCGCTCCGCGCCTTAGTTGTGAGCGGTGTAGATGGAGCTGATGCCGAAAGTGAGTGGTTGCCATGCAGGTTCTTTAAAGCCGACTTTGGCCAGAATGGTCAGAAAATCGGGGCCGTCGGGGAAAGCCTGCACCGACTCGGGCAGGTAGGTATAGGCGGCGCGGTCCTTGGAAATCATCTTGCCAAAAACCGGCAGCACCTGACGGAAGTAAAAATTATATGCTTGCTTGAGCGGAAACGCCGTGGGCTTGCTGAATTCCAGAATCACGAGCTTGCCGCCCGGCCGTAGCACGCGCCGCATCTCGGCCAAACCCTTTTCGAGGTGCGCAAAGTTTCGCACCCCAAACGAGGCCGTCACCGCGTCAAACTCGCCGTCGCCAAACGGCAGGTTTTCCGAGTCACCCAGTTCGAGCTTAATTCGGTGGCTCAAGCCTTTATCAACGAGCTTCCGCCGGCCCACTTCCAGCATACCTTCTGAAATATCGACGCCCGTTATCTGCGCATCGGGGGTGGCAGCGCGCAGGGTTTCGATGGCAAAGTCGGCCGTGCCGGTGGCGATGTCCAGAATGCGCGCCGGGCGCAGCTTTTTCAGCTCGTCCACGGCCTTGCGCCGCCAGTAGATGTCGGTGCCAACGCTCAGAAAGTGATTGAGAAAATCGTACTTGCCCGCAATGCTGTTGAACATCTGGGCGACCTGCGACTTTTTGTCGGCAGCGTCTTCTTTATAGGGTACTACGGCCATATGCAGGCGCAAAGAACGGCAAGGTTGCGGGAATATTGTGTTGGCCTAACGCGGAACGGGGGCGGTTGGTTAGAAGAACGACCGGAAAGCACGTCATCCTGAGCGCAGCGAAAGGACCTTGTCCGCTTCTCTATGGTAGTAACCCCAATCGTATTAACAGGATTACTGCTGCATACGGCGCGGACGAGGTCCTTTCGCTGCGCTCAGGATGACGTGCTTTTTTGCCTTCTCCCCTCCCGCACACCAACAAAAAAACGGGTCGGACCACTGGTCCGACCCGTTTCTAAAGTTCCTAAGCCCGAAGCTTAGTCAACTTTCGTTTTCAGCTTGGTTTTCTCGCCATCGGCAGTTTTGGCTTTGCCGTCGATTTCACCATTCTTGGTGGTTACTTTCGACTCGCTGCCGCCAGCGCCTTTGGTTTTCACCTTCACTTTGTCCGAATCCTCGTCCACCTTGGTTTTCACCTTAGTGCCGTCGGCCAGCTTCACTTTGCTCTTGCCGGGAGCCAGCGGCTTAGCCGTAGGAGCCGGAGCGGGTGCGGGAGCCGGCTGCACGATTTTCGGAATCGGCTCACCTTCTTTGAACACCGGCTTGAACTCGTCACGACGGTTCAGCTGCATGTTCTCGGGCGAATCGTTCGGCGCGGCGGGCTTACGCTCGCCGTAGCTTACCGTGGTCATGCGCGAGGCAGCAATGCCTTGCTTCGTGAGGTAGTTGTAAGCCGCTTCGGCGCGGTTCTGGCCGAGTACCATGTTGTACTCGTCGGTGTTGCGCGAGTCGCAGTGGCCTTCGATGGAGATATTCAGGCCGGGGTTAGCCTTCAGGAAAGCCGAAGTGTTGTTCAGCTCCTTGATGGACTCCGGACGCAGCTTGTACTTGTCGGTATCAAAGTAGATATTCTTGATACGCAGACCAGCAAGTCCGGTCGTATCAACGTAATCGATGTAGAAGTTTTTCGTGATAGTGGTCGAGTCGTTGGTCGACACCGGCACGGCGAATTCCTGGGTTTCGATGTTCTTGCCGTCCTTGCTTACTGCAACCTGATACGTACGAGCGGACAGCACAGCCACTTGGTAGTCACCGTTAGGCGACTTCGTAACGTCACGGTAGCTGATGGGCGATTTATCAGCTTTCTGACCATTGAACGTCAACTCCACGCCCGGAATAGCCGTGGTGCTGTCCTTCTTCGAGAACACCTGGCCTTTGATGTTGACGTTTTTGATGTAGTTGATGGTGTACAGGTCTTTCTCGCCGTAGCCGCCGATGCGGTACGAGCTGAGGTAGGCGTACGTGCCATCGGGGCTCAGGCGGTAGTAGGAGTCATCGTCCGGCGTGTTCACGGGGTAGCCCATGTTCTCGGGGCGGCCCCACTTGCGGCCCACGCTGTCCCAGTTCGACTTAAAGATGTCGTAGCCGCCCATCGTGTTGTGGCCACGCGAGGAGAAATACAACGCTTTGCCATCGCGGCTCAGGAACGGGCTGTCGTCGTCGTACTTGGTGTTGATGTTACCACCCAGCGACTTGGCATTGCCCCAGTCGCCGCCCGGCTGCTTGGTAGCGTAGTAAATGTCCAACGTACCGTCTTCCGAGTATTTACCGGTCGAGAAGTAGATGGTCAGGCCGTCTGGGGTGATGAAGGCATCCGACTCGAACGATTTCGAGTTGATGTTGCTGTTCAGCTTTTGCGGGGCCGTCCAGTCACCACCCGACTTGTCCGACGAGAAGATGTCGCCGTTTTCATCGTTCCGGTACAGCAGCATCTTAGTGTCGTTGTCGTACACTTGGATGGAGGCGTCGTGGCCTTTGCCGTTGAGCACGCCGCTCAGCGAGCGGGGTTTCTCCCAGTTCTCGTCGTCGATGCGGCGCGACTCGAAGATGTCTTCGTAGTACTCGCCGTCGGCAGCGATGCCTTTTTTCTTGTTGTCCGAGCCGGTTACGTTCTCACCGCGCGAGGTGAAAAGCAGCAGCTTATCATCGGCCGAAATAACCGGGCTGTGCTCCGAGTATTGCGTATTGATGGTAGGGCCCAGGTTCTTCACGAAGATGTCCTTGGGGGCATTGAACTGCACTTTGGCGTTTTTGCTGTGCTGAATCAGCTGGGCCAGTTCTTCTTTGCGCTGGTCGTTTTTCTTCAGCGTCGCGTTGTAGGCCTGGTAGTGCGCCACGGCCTCATCGAAGTTATAGTTCAGGTGGTCAACGCGACCGAGCCAGTATTCCACGTCTTTCGAAACCTTCGGCTTCAGCTTTTGTGCTTTGTAGATGTAGTCGCTGGCTTTCTCTTTGTCGAACGACATGTAGGCGATGCCGGCGTTGAACAGGGCTTTCGCGTTGTTCGGGTCTTTGGCCAGTACTTTTTCGTAGTACGGGATGGAAGCGCGGTAATTTTCCTGCTCGAAGAACTTGTTGCCGGTCTTGAGGTCCTTTCGCGTGCTTTGGGCGGCAGCCGGAGAAGCCACGGCAGCGGTGAGGGCCACGGCGCACGACGCTTGCAGTAACCTTCTGGATAAGTTGTCCATTGGAGGAGGGGTTTGAGAAAAAGAAATTCTGAAGGGTTTGGATTAGAGGCAGGGCCTGCCGGGGCAGGGTGCAGAGCATGTAATTTGCCGTTGAGGGCTTATACTGAAAATTTCCGGCAGGGTTAGGTTTTTACCAACTCAGCGCGTCATTTTTCAGAGTTTGAGCGCGGTTGCGGACTGTCTTTCGACTGGCCCGGAGCCCACTCTACGGCGGGCAAAGATAGGTTTTTTGCTTGCAGAAAGGTGGATTAGGGGTGAATTAAAGGCTAAATGGTGGCTTACTGGCCGGCAAACAAGTGCTACGAACGGTAGGCGAACCGCGCAAATATAGAAGCGTGCGCGAAAAACCAACTCTTTTCGCTAAATTATTTCCGTCGGTTGGGCTTGTTTTAAGACGTAAGTTTGTTGAAGTTTCTTTTTTGAATGAGACTGTTTAGAATTAATCTGAATTACAAGCAGCCCACGGGGTTGCGCTTCTAAACAGCCTAAATTACTTTATTTTGAATGGTAATTCGTGACGCACGGTTTCTGACCAGCAATACCAAAGTGGAGCTGTGCCCCGCTCCGACGATGCCCGAATACGCATTTATCGGGCGCTCCAACGTGGGCAAATCTTCGCTCATTAACAAGCTCGTAGGCCGCACCGGGCTGGCCAAAACTTCGGCCTCGCCCGGCAAAACGCAATTGATTAACCATTTCTTAATTAATGAGAACTGGTACCTCGTTGATTTGCCCGGCTACGGCTACGCCCGGGTGAGCAAAACCTCGCGCACCGAGTGGAGCCGCATGATTAATTATTACCTGCGGCACCGCGAAAACCTGGCCTGCGTGTGCGTTTTGATTGACTCACGGCACCCGCCGCAGGCCGTGGATTTGGAATTCATGGAAAAGCTGGGCGAAGAAGGTGTGCCCTTCGTGATGGTGTTTACTAAAATCGACAAGCAGTCGGCCGCGCAAACCCGCGAATTAATTGCCAGCTACCTGCAAAAGATGGGCGAAAGTTGGGACGAGTTGCCGCGTCATTTTTTAACTTCGGCCGAAAGCGGCGCCGGACGCGACGAATTACTTAATTTCATCGGCGAGGTGAATCAGGAGTGGCACAATGCGGCCCCGAATGCGTAGATTGGCCCCTTAATTGCAAACAGCCGCTTTGGCCTGCATTGGGCCGGCACAGTTTCTCCTTCATTGACCATTTTTCTCCCTTACTTTATCCCATGCGTACAAACCCGCTGACGCTGCTGGCCCTGGGCCTGCTGCTGGCTGCCACCGCCCCGGCCGTGGCTCAAAACACTCCCAAGCCCAACACGCCCCCGGCCGGCAAATCGCAGGCTGAACAAGGCACGGGCACGGGCTCCATCACGAAGTCCATTCCGGTGGCCGAATACTACGAAGGTGGCCAGGAAGCCATGTACGCCTTCATTGCGCAGGAAATTAAATACCCGCTGCTGGCCAAGCGTAACCGCATTCAGGGCCAGTGCATCGTGAGCTTTACCCTGGCCGAAGACGGCACCATGCAGGGCGTGAAGCTGGTGAAGCAAGTAGGCGGCGGCACGGGCGAAGAAGCCCTGCGCGTGGTGCGCCTGCTCAAGTTTAAGAAGCCGGAGTATCCCATCCTGACCAGCCTGCCGATTTCCTTCAAACTGGGTGTGACGGGCTCGAATGCCACGAACGGGCAGTAGATTTGCCTTTGGAATTATGAGTTATGAGTTAGGAATTATAAGTTGCTTTTGGCAACCTGTTCCGCTAACTCATAACTCATAATTTTTAACTCATAACTCAAGAAAAGAATGCCTTACAATTTGCAGGAAGTGGCCGCTATCAGCGGGATGCCCGGCTTGTTTCGCCTGCTGCGCGCGGCGCGGCAAGGCGTGTTGGTTGAATCGTTGGACGAGCGCAAGAGCCGCTCGATGGCCCCGGCCCGCAACAAAGTGTCGCTGCTGGCCGACATTTCCATCTACACCGAAGACCCCGACGTGACGGTGCCTCTGACGGAGGTGTTTGAGCGCATTTACCAGCAGCACGGCACCAACCTGACGGTTACCAACAAATCGAGCGAAGACGAGTTGAGCGGCTTCCTGGCCGGCGTGATTCCCGACTACGACCGCGACCGGGTCTATCTGTCCGACATCAAGAAGCTGGCCAGCTGGTACGGCATCGTGAGCAAGCATCTGCCCTACCAAGCTGCCGACGCGGCTACGGAAACTACCGCAACGCACGAAGCTTCAGCTGAAGAAGTGGAAGCTCCCAAAGCAAAAGGCAAAGCCCAAAAAGCCGCTGAACCCGTGAGCACCGGCGGCGAAATTACTTCCACAGCCGATGCCGACGCTGATGCTGCTGGCAACCCGGAAGCCACAACTCCGAAAAAAGGCAAGAAGAAAGCTGAGTAGTTGTTGACTACATTCCAAATAAAAAGGCCGGACCTGCGTACAGGTCCGGCCTTTTTATTTTAGAACATGGCACCGACTGATAATTCGCCTATTGCGTCTCTACTCACCGGCTTTTTCGGCCATCAGCAACTCCTCGGCTTTTTCTACTAACTCCTTACTGCCGATAAAAAACGGGCAACGCTCGTGGTGCGTGGCGGGTTCAATTTCCATGGTGCGGCGCAGGCCGTTGGAACTCTTGCCGCCGGCTTGCTCTACAATGAAAGCCAGCGGGTTGCACTCATACATGAGTCGAAGCTTGCCTTGGGTGTTTTTGCGGGTGGCGGGGTAAATGTAGATGCCGCCTTTGAGCAGGTTGCGGTGGAAATCAGCCACCAGCGAGCCGATGTAGCGGGCCGAGAACTGCGAGTCCTTGCAGTGCTGCACGAAGGCGGCGACGCCGGGCGAAAAGGAGTCCGACGAGCCTTCGTTGATGGAGTAAACGGCGCCGGTTTTGGGCGTCTGAATGTCGGGGTGTGAGAGAAAGAATTCGCCCAACGAGGGCTCATAGGTGAAACCATTGACGCCATTACCAGTGGTATACACCATCATGGTGCTGGAACCGTAGATGACGTAACCGGCGGCTACCTGGTGGGTGCCAGGTTGCAGGCAGTCGGCCAGGGTGCCCTCGCGGCCGGTGGGCGAGAGGCGGCGGTATATGCTAAAAATAGTGCCGATGCTGACGTTGACGTCGATGTTGCTGGAACCGTCGAGCGGGTCGATGGCAACTACGTATTTACCTTGGTTGTTACCGGTTTGGATGAGCTCGTCGTCTTCTTCGGAAATGATGGTGCAGACCTCGCCGCCGTTGCGCAGGGCGCGGATGAAACGGATGTTGGCAATGACGTCGAGCTTCTGCTGGTCTTCGCCCTGCACGTTGCGGTTGCCGTAGGCGCCGGCAATGTCGATGAGGCCAGAGCGGTTAATTTCGCGGTTGACAATCTTGGCGGCCAGCGCGATATCGCGCAGCAATTGAGAGAGTTCCCCGGTAGCGTAGGGGAAGTCTTCCTGCTTGCGCATGATAAAGCGGTCGAGAGTGGTGCCGACGGGGAGGGCCAGTTTGCTATGGTCCATGAAAAGGGAATGATTGGGAGAGTGGGGACTGCAAAGCTACTTTCGACGGCCGCAGAAACCTAACTCCCCGCTATCCGGCGGCAGCCGGCAAGCAGCTAAATACCGGCAGAAAAACCGTATTTCCGGCCTCTACCCCTATTTTTGGGCCTTATGAACGAGCTGACGGGACTTCAGGTGTATAAATTTGGCGGGGCTTCGGTGAAGGATGCGGCTGCCATTTATAACCTTGCGCAAATAGTAAAACACCACGCTGACGGGCCGCTGGTGGCCGTGGTGTCGGCGATGGGCAAGACGACTAACGCGCTGGAAACGCTGTTCCAGCTGGCTTTTGAGGGTAAGGATTATACGACCGAATTGCAGGCCTTACGCGACTTTCACCTGTGCGTGGCGGCCGAGCTGGCGTCTCCCCCATTCAGCCTCAGCACCCAGCCCGCCCCCCGGGTGCTGACGGAGCTGCTAACCGACCTGACCGACCAGCTGGCTACCGTGGGCCCGGGCGATTACGACCGACAGTACGACC
This sequence comes from Hymenobacter aranciens, assembly GCF_030580865.1. Taxonomy (GTDB): domain Bacteria; phylum Bacteroidota; class Bacteroidia; order Cytophagales; family Hymenobacteraceae; genus Hymenobacter; species Hymenobacter aranciens. The sequence continues at coordinate 483,415 of NZ_JAUQSY010000002.1, forward strand.
AGGTGGTGAGCTTCGGCGAGCTGCTGGCGACGGTGATTGTGGCTGAGGCACTGGGCGCGCAATGGCTCGACTGCCGCCCGCTCATCCGCACCGACCGCAACTGGCGCGAGGGCCGCGTGGACTGGCCTACTACCGAGCGCAGTATCCGCTCGGTGCTGCCGCCGCTGCTGGCCAAGGGCACCGTGGTGACGCAGGGCTTCCTGGGCGGTACGGCTACGGGCGTGACCACCACCCTGGGCCGCGAAGGCTCTGATTACACTGCGGCCATCTTCGCTTATTGCCTTCGTGCCGAGTGTGTTACCATCTGGAAAGACGTGGCGGGCCTGCTCAATGCCGACCCCAAGATTTTCCCGGACACGGTGCGCTATCCCGAAATCAGCTACCGCGAGTCCATCGAAATGGCGTATTACGGGGCGTCGGTCATTCACCCCAAAACTATTAAGCCGCTGGCCGAGCGCCGTATTCCGCTGCGGGTGAAGTCGTTTGTAGACCCCACGGCCGAGGGCACCATCATTCACGACTGCCAGCATCCGGCCCTGGCGCCGGCCTTTATTCGCAAGACTGACCAGTGTCTGATTTCCTTCGAAAGCAAGGACTTTGCGTTTATTTCGGAGGAAAACCTGGAGGTGATTTTCGGGGCGCTGGCGCAGGCGCGGCTCAAGATTAACGTGATGCAGAACTCGGCCATCAGCTTCTCGGTGTGTACTGATTTTTCGGAGCGCCGCGTGGCAAAGCTGCTGGAAATACTGAGTGAGCAGTTTGCCATTCATTACAATAGCGGGCTGATGCTGTTCACGATAAAGAATTACGATGCGGCCAGCGTGGCGCAGCTCACGGCAGGCAAGAAGCTGCTGCTGGAGCAGCGCACGCGCGGGACGTTTCAGTTTGTATGCGAATGAAAATGCAGTTCCAGGTTTTTCGCGCTGAGTATAACGGTCAATGATTTGAAATTGAAGAAGACCTACCTGCAGTTGGTGCGTACTTGTATGTATTTGAAGGAAGTAGTTTGACTTCAACTCACGATTTTCTTCAGAATTCAATCGAATTGTGCAAAGAAGAAGCTTTGGAAGAATTTGGTGTACCGCTGGCCTCCTGGATTTTCTTGAGAATGATTGATTCGCAAATTGACACTCATTTTTTGGACAACAGCCCATCCTAAACCCTCCCAGCGCTGACGTGACAAGATGCTTCGTCTCTGCTTAATGCGCAGAATGCTCAGCATGACAAAAGACCTTATGGAATTCCTCCTCCTCACTCCCCAGGCGCGCCCCGGCGTGGCCCTGCTCCAGCTCAACCGCCCCAAGGAGCTCAACGCCCTGAACCGCCAGCTGATGCTGGAAATCCGCGACGCCCTCCAGCAGCTGGATGAGGATGAAACGGTACGCGTGGTCGTCATCACCGGCAACGAGCGGGCCTTTGCCGCCGGGGCCGACATCAAGCAGATGGCCGACAAAACCGCCATCGACATGCTGATTATCGACCAGTTCAGCACCTGGGAGCAGATTCGGCGCTTCAAAAAGCCGCTCATTGGGGCCGTGTCGGGCTTTGCGCTGGGCGGCGGCTGCGAGTTGGCCATGACCTGCGATATGCTCGTGGCGTCCGAAACAGCGCAGTTTGGGCAGCCCGAAATCCGGCTGGGCACTATGCCCGGCGGCGGTGGCACCCAGCGCCTGGCCCGTGCCGTAGGCAAGGCCAAAGCTATGGAGATGGTGCTCACCGGCGAGTTCATCTCGGCGGAAGAGGCGCGGCGCGTGGGTCTGGTGAACCGCGTGGTGCCCGTGGGGCAATACCTGGAGGAAGCTTACCGCCTGGCAGCCAGCGTGGCCGCCATGAGCCCGGTGGCCGTGCGCCTGGCCAAGGACGCGGTAAATCGCGCCTTTGAGACGCATTTGGAAGAAGGCCTGCATTTGGAGCGGCGCAATTATTATCTGTCGTTTGCTTCGGAAGACCGGAAGGAAGGCATGGCGGCGTTTGTGGAAAAGCGCAAGCCGGAGTGGAAAGGGCGGTAGAGAAACAACAGAACGTCATCTCGCTGCGCTCAGGATGACGTTCTTTTTTCCCCGTTCCCCGTATTCCCTGCCACACTCCTATCCCCACTCCCCCATTTCCTAAGCTCATGGCCGTCCTCGTAGGCAAGCGCGCCCCTTCCTTTAAAGCCAATGCCGTCATCAACGGCAAGACGGAAGAAGACTTTTCGCTCGACCGTTATTTGGGTAAGAAGCACGTGCTCTTCTTCTTCTACCCTTCCGATTTCTCGCGGGTCTGCCCTACCGAAATTCTGTCTTTCCAGAATCGGCTGGCGGAGTTTGAGCAGCGCCACGTAGCCGTAGTGGGCTGCTCGACTGATTCGCACTACACCCATCTGGCTTGGCAGGAGCAGCCGCGGGAAAAAGGCGGCATTGCGGGCGTGACGTATCCACTGGTGGCCGACGCCGCCAAAACCATCTCGGCCAACTACGATGTGCTTGGTGGTCATTACGATTACAACGAAATCGGCGAAATGACTTACACCGGCTCACCCAGCGCCTACCGCGGCCTGTTTCTGATTGACCGCGACGGCATTGTGCGCCACCAGCTCGTGAACGACCGGCCGCTGGGCCGCAGCATCGCCGAGGCGCTGCGCATGGTGGATGAGCTGCAGTTTTTTGAGAAGAACGGCGAGGCTTGCCCGGCCGATTGGGCGCCCGACGTGCAGGCGTCGTAGGCGCGCTTGCGCTGCCGTATGTAATTTTGAGCCTTGGTTTTTCTCTACGATATCGCCCTGGCCGGCTACCTGCTGCTGTTGCGCCTGTTGGTGCCCTTCGTGCCCCGGGCGGCGGCCTGGGTGCAGGGGCGGCACGGGCTGCTGGCCCACATTCGCCAGACTATCGGGCCGGATGCGGCGCCCCGGGTGTGGTTTCACTGCGCCTCGCTGGGCGAGTTTGAGCAGGGCCGGCCGCTCATGGAGGCCTACCGCCGCGCCCACCCCGGCACCAAAATCGTGCTGACATTTTTCTCGCCCTCGGGCTACGAGATTCGCAAAAACTGGCCGGGGGCCGACTACATCTTCTACCTGCCGCTCGATACCCGGCGCAATGCCCGCGCTTTTCTGGACGTGGTGCGGCCGCAGCTGGTGGTATTCGTGAAGTACGAATTCTGGTACCATTTCCTGACCGGGACGGCGCGGCGCGGCATTCCGGCCATTGTGGTAGCGGCCATTTTCCGGCCTGAACAGGTTTTCTTTAAGCCCTGGGGCGGCTTTTTTCGGCGCATACTCGGTAGCTTTACGCACATTTTTACGCAGAATGAAGCTTCGGCTAAATTACTGCGCGGCATTGGCTTGTCGCAGGTAACAGTGGCCGGCGACACGCGCTTCGACACCGTGGCGGCCACGGCCGCAGCCGCGCCGCGCCCGCTTCCCTTGGTCGAGGCCTTCGTGGCCGATGGCAGCCCGGTGCTGGTGGCAGGCAGCCTGTGGCCCGAGGATTTGCCGACGCTGGCGCCGGTGCTGCACGACTACGGCAGCCGCCTGCGCACCATCATTGCGCCCCACGAAATCGACGAGGCCACGCTGGTGGCCATTGAGGCGAAGTGGCCGGCCGGGCAGGTGCAGCGCTACTCGCAGGCTACCCCGGCTACGGTAAGTGCGGCCCGCGTGCTGTTGATTGACAACATCGGATTACTCAGCCAGTTGTACCGATTCGGGCACTATGCCTACATCGGCGGGGCGTTTGGCAAAGGCCTGCACAATACCCTGGAGGCGGCCGCTTTCGGCCTGCCCCTGTTCTTCGGGCCGAATTACCGGAAGTTTCAGGAGGCCGTGGATTTGATAGAGCGCGGGCTGGCTTTCTCGGTGCAGAATGCGAGCGAGCTAAACACGGAATTCACTTCGCTGTGGAACAATGAGCAGTACCGCCTGCGCGTGCAGGACCAACTGCTGGAATACGTGCACGGCCAGGCCGGCGCCACAGGGAGAATTATGAGTTATAAATTATGAGTTTTGAATTGCTTCTAATCGCCAACCAGGCTCATCCCCAACTCATAATTCATAACTTTTAACTTATAACTCTCAATGACCGGCATCGTCGTCAAATCTACCGGCTCGTGGTACGTGGTGCGCGAGGAAGGCTCGGGCCAGCTGCACCGCTGCCGGCTGCGGGGCAAGTTTAAGATAAAAGGCCTGAAAGCCAGCAACCCGCTGGCCGTGGGCGACCATGTGACCTTCGAGCCGGAGCTGCAGGCAGAGGGCGCGGCCGTGATTACGCACATCGCGCCGCGCCGCAACTACATCGTGCGCCGCTCGGTGCATAAGACGGGGCACGTTCACATCGTGGCAGCCAACCTCGACCAGGCCATGCTGGTGGTGACGCTGGCTTCGCCGGCTACGTCATTCGGGTTTATTGACCGGTTTCTGGTGACGGCCGAGGCCTACCACATTCCTGTGACGCTGCTGTTCAACAAAATCGACCTCTACGACGCGGACGAGATGGACTACCAACAGCAGATAATGGATATGTACGCCAGCCTCGGCTACCCAGGGCTGGCCTGCGCGGCCCACACCGGCGTGGGCGTGGATGCTATTGACCAGCTGCTTGATGGCAAGGTGAGCTTGCTGGCCGGGCACTCGGGCGTGGGCAAGAGCACGCTTATCAATGCCCTGATACCCGATTTGGATTTGAAGACCGCCGAAATCAGCGAGTTTTCGGACAAAGGTGTGCATACTACCACCTTTGCCGAGATGCTGCCGGTGCGGCCCGGCACTTTTATTATCGACACGCCGGGAATCAAGGAGTTAGGTCTGGTGGATGTGCCAGCGGCTGAGCTGGCCGGCTACTTCCCCGAGATGCGCGCCCTGCTCAACCAGTGCCGCTACCACAACTGCCAGCACACCCACGAGCCCGGCTGCGCCGTGCGCGAGGCCGTGGACCAGGGGCGCATTGCCCTGCCGCGCTACGACAGCTACGTGAGCATGCTGGCGGGCGAGGACAACCGGCATTAGTTATCTGTCATGCTGAACGCAGTGAAGCATCCTCTCACGTTAGAACTATTGGTTCTGGCGTGAAAGGATGCTTCGAGAGGATACTTCACTACGTTCAGCATGACAGAAACCTATTCCAGTGGCAGCACTACGCCATCGATGATGTGCGTCACGCCATTTTTGGAAATAACGTCGGCAATCTGCACGGTGGCGGGGGCATCTTTGCCGTTGCCGACCATCACTTTGCCGTCCTTCACCATGATTTTCAGCTTGGCGCCGTTGGCGGTGGTAAGTTCCTGGCCGTCTTTGAGGTCGGCGGCAACGAGGCGGCCGGGGATGACGTGGTAGGTGAGCACGCCCTTGAGCTTTTCCTTGCTTTCGGGCTTCATGAGGCCGGCTACGGCGCCGTTGGGCAGCTTGTCGAAGGCGGCATTGCTGGGGGCGAATACGGTGAAAGGACCAGGGCCTTTAAGGGTTTCGACGAGGCCGGCGGCTTTCACGGCGGCTACCAGCGTGCTAACGCTTTTGGCGTTCATGGCGTTGTCCACGATGTCTTTGTCGGCCGTCATAGCCACGCCGTCCACCAGCACGCCCTCGGGCTTGGCCATGCGGGCCGAGTCGCCGGCGGCAGCGGCGATGGAGTCGGCCGGGTTTTCGGTGCTGACGGCGGTGGTTTCGGTTTCGGCGGGTTTGTCGCTGCCGCAGCTAGCTAGGTTTAGGCTGACAGCCAGAGCAGTCAGAGCGAAGAGAAGGTGTTTTTTCACTGGTTGGCAGGAAAGAGTTAGAGAAAAGTGTTGAGGCCTTTACGCAGCAGGCAGCCCGGCCGGATGTTTTGCCGTAAGGCTGCCTGCTACCTTTGGGGCGGGCAATACTAGCCCCGATTTTTCGAATCATTCTTGTTTTCCCATGAAAACCGCTGAAATCCATACCCGCCGCGGCACCATGAAGGTTGAGTTCTACGAGCAGGACGCCCCCAACACGGTAAAAAACTTCATCGACCTGGCCAAGTCGGGCTACTACGATGGGCTGACCTTCCACCGCGTCATCCCGAACTTCGTCATCCAGGGCGGCTGCCCCAACACCCGCGTGGGCGCCACCGGCCGCCCCGGCATGGGTGGCCCCGGCTACCAGATTGACTGTGAAACCACCGGCGGCCACCAGTACCACGAGCGCGGCGCCCTCAGCATGGCCCACGCCGGCAAAAATACCGGCGGCTCGCAGTTCTTCATCGTGCACTCGCGCGACCAAACCTCGCACCTCGACCGCAAGCACACCGTGTTTGGCAAAGTAGTGGAAGGACTGGACGTGATTGACCAGATTCGCGCCGATGATGAAATCGAGCGTATTGTAGTGAGCGAGGAATAATCCTTCTGCTAAAGCGCAAAAAAGGCCGGCTGCTCAGCCGGCCTTTTTTATTTCTCAATTTCCTTCACCAGCTCCCCGTACCAGCTTTCGCCGTACTTGCGAATCAGCGGGTCTTTCAGAAACTGGTACACCTTCACGCCCAGCGTGCCGCCGAAGGAGCAGGCCGGCGAGCAGATGCTCCAACGGTCGTAATTCAGGGCGTCGAAGCCTTCGTATTTGGTGATGCGGATTGGGTAGAGGTGGCAGCTGATGGGCTTTTTGAAGGTGGTGGCGCCCGCCAGGTAGGCCTCTTCGATGCCGCACTTCAGGATGCCGCGCTCGTCGTAGAGGGCGTAGGCACACTCGCGGTCGTCGATAGTGGGGGTGCTGTAATCATCCTCCCAGTCCTTAATGTACAGGCCTTGGGCCTTGATAGCTGCCCGGCCCTGGTCGGTGAGAAAGGGCTCGATGTTGGCGTACTCCTGCTCCAGAATGGCCAGCTCGGCGGGCTCCAGCGGGGCGCCGAGGTCGCCCTCCACGCAGCAGGCACCCTTGCAGGCTTCGAGGTTGCAGACGAAGAAATTATCGGCGATGTCGTCGGAAATAACGGTTTCCTGGATGATAATCATGCGGGATAGGCCCTGATGGGGCGGATAGTTGTAGAGCGCAAAGGTAACGATGTAGGGGCGGGGCTTGTCCCCGCCCGTCGGAACTGCGCTGTAGTGAGCAAGCGCGAGCGGGCGGGGGCAAGCCCCGCCCCTACTTCAGTTCCGCCAGCACTGCCTCTATCAACTCGCACTCGTGCTCGTGCGAATACTTTGCGCGCGCTTCCTGCTGGGCCGCCGCCCCCAACTGTGGGGCATATGCCGGGTCGAGCAGCAGCTTGCGGAGCGCCGCCACCAGCGCCACCGCATCGCCGGGCGGGTAGAGCAGGCCGGTGCGGCCCTCAGCCACGATGTCGAGCGAGCCGCCAGCGGCGGTGGCCACCAGCGGTAGCCCGGCCGCCATTGCCTCGATGGTCACCATGCCGTAAGTTTCGTTGGACGAGGCCAGCACGAACACATCGATGGCCCGGTAAAACACCTCCGGCTCCGGGGTAAACTCCCGAATGTGGACGACTTCGGCCAATCCCAGCTCCTGCACCCGCGCCAGCACCGCCGCGCGGTAGGCGCTGCTGCTGCTCTGGTTACGGGTCGATTCGCCCACCAGCACCAGCTGCACCTCCCGCCCCGGCAGCACCTGGCGCAGCTGGTGAAACGCTTCCACTACGAACAGCTGGCCCTTGCCCTCGTCGAAGCGGCCGATGAGGCCCAGCAGCGGCGCCTGCGCGGGCAGCCCAAGCTGCTGCCGGGCGGCCTGCTGAGTTAATTCCGGGGCAATAAACTGCGCCAGCTCAATCCCCAGCGGCACGATGTGCACCCGTTGCGGGTCGATGCGGGTGAAGGCCAGCACCTGCCGGGCCAGCCAGGGCAGCGGCGCCAGCCAGGCCGCCAGCGCCCGGTAGCGCCGGGTGTGCAGCCAGTCGCGCTTGGGGTGGCCCAGCTGCATGTGCTGCTGATACACCACCCGCAGGGCGGGCGCAAACAGGCGCTTGGCCAGCACGGCCAGCGGCAAATCCTTGTTGTCGACCACGAACAGCACGCCACTCCCCTGCTGCCGCAGCTGCCGGGCCAGCCGCCGGGCCGCACCCACGGCGATGGCCTTGCGGCGCACGGGCGGCGCAGGCGTCAGGGGCAGGCCCAGGGCGGCGGCCTGCCGGGCCAGCGGCGAATCGGCCACGGCCAGCACCGCCACCGGCCAGCCGCGCTGCTGCAGCCAGTGCGCCAGCCGGGCCGTGTTGATTTCCAGCCCGCCCCAGCTGGTGGACAGGCACAAAAACGTGAGCGGAAATGGGACGGGCATGGCGGATAACGGCATTTTGGCCGACGAAGATACGCCGGCCTTTGGGCGGCGGGGAACCTGGGGCGTACTTTTGTAGCTAGTATTATAAAGCCCGAAAAGCCGCGCCTTTTGCCCCGGGATTTTCCCGGCGCGCTCTGGATTGCCCGCGCTTTTCTCCCCTCCTATGGCCACCGATTATCTCTCGCTTCTCAATACCTCGCAGGCTGCCGCCGTGATGCAAACCGAAGGCCCCTGCATGATTATCGCCGGCGCGGGCTCGGGCAAAACCCGCGTGCTCACTTACCGCATTGCCCACCTGCTGGAGCAGGGCGTGGACCCGTTCAACATCCTGGCCCTCACCTTTACCAACAAGGCGGCCAAGGAAATGCGCGCCCGCGTGGAAAAGGTCGTCGGGCCCAATGCCCGCAACCTGTGGATGGGCACCTTTCACTCCGTGTTTGCCAAGATTCTGCGCTCGGAGGCCGATAAAATCGGCTACCCGCGCTCGTTCACCATCTACGATTCGCAGGACTCGAAGACGCTGGTGGGGCAGATTGTGAAGGAACTGGAGCTGGATGACAAGCTCTACAAGCCCAGCCTGGTGCTGGGGCGCATCTCGGCGGCGAAGAACAAGCTGATTTCGGTGAATCAGTACCTGAATGACCCGGCCATCAAGGCCGACGATGAGGCAGCGCTGCGGCCGAAAATCGGGGTACTGTATCAGCAGTACCAGCAGCGCTGCTTTAAGGCGGGGGCGATGGACTTTGACGACCTACTTTATCAGACCAACGTGCTGTTTAAGGAACACACCGACGTGCTGAACAAGTACCAGAATATGTTCCGCTTCGTGATGGTGGACGAGTATCAGGACACCAACTACTCGCAGTACCTCATTACGCGCAAGCTGGCGGCTAAGGAGCGCAATATCTGCGTGGTGGGCGATGATGCGCAGAGTATTTACGCGTTCCGGGGGGCGGATATTTCGAATATCCTCAACTTCGAGAAGGACTACCCGGAGTTGAATATCTTCAAGCTGGAGCAGAACTACCGCTCGACCAAGAACATTGTGTGGGCGGCTAACTCGGTGATTAAAAACAACCAGGCGCAGCTGCGCAAGGATGTGTTTTCGGAGAACGAGGAGGGCACGCTGATTGAGGTGCTGAAGGCGGCTTCGGACAACGAGGAGGGCAAGCTGGTGGCGAATTCCATCTTCGAGGACAAGATGAACCACCATCTTTCGTACGATGATTTCGCTATTCTGTACCGCACCAACGCGCAGAGCCGGGCGATGGAGGAATCGCTGCGCAAGCTGAATATCAAGTACAAGATTGTAGGCGGGCTGAGCTTCTATCAGCGCAAGGAAATCAAGGATTTGGTGGCGTATCTGCGGCTGACGGTGAACCCGAACGACGAGCAGGCTTTGCGGCGGGTAATCAACTACCCGAAGCGCGGGATTGGCGATACGACCATCTCGAAGCTGATTAATGTGGCGGAGGAATCGAACCACTCGTTCTGGGAGGTGGTGAGTAGTGCGGAGCAGTTTTTGCCGGCGCGGGTGAGCAACCCGGTGGTGGGGTTTGCGGAGAAAATCAAGAGCTATACCGTGCTGGCGGGCAAGGAGGATGCGTTTGAGGCGGCCAAGTTTATTGCCAAGAACTCAGGGATGCTGGAGGAATTGTACGCCGACAAGAGTATTGAGGGGCTGTCGCGCTACGAGAACATTCAGGAGCTGCTGAACGGGATTAAGGAGTACGTGGACGACCCGGAGCGGGAGGATAAGTCGCTGGGAGCCTTCTTGCAGGACATTGCGCTGGTGACGGACACCGACCTCAAGGATGCCGCGCAGGACGGCGAGGCGGTGACGCTGATGACGATTCACTCGGCCAAGGGGCTGGAGTTTCGCAACGTGTACATCGTGGGGATGGAGGAAAACCTGTTTCCCTCGCAGATGATGATTACCTCGCGGGCCGATTTGGAGGAGGAGCGGCGGCTGTTCTACGTGGCCATCACGCGGGCCGAGAAGAAGCTGACGCTGAGCTACGCTACTTCGCGCTACCAGTGGGGCAATTTGCGGAGCTGCGAGAAGTCGCGCTTCCTGGATGAGATTGACCCGCGCTACGTACACTTCAAGTTTGCGGCCGGCACGCCCGGTGCAGGGCAGCCCGACCCGACGTTCCAGCACGTATTTGAGCGGCGCTCGAATTTGCTGCCGACGCCGGTGCGCAAGACGGCGGCCACGAAGTACGTGGCCCCGGCCGACTTTGCGCCCTCGGATACGTCTAACCTACAGAGCGGGCAGCGGGTGGAGCACCCAAAGTTTGGCTTCGGCACGGTGAGCGCGCTGGAGACGCAGCAAGGCACGACGAAGGCCACGATTCTCTTTGAGGAAGTGGGCGAAAAGGTGCTGCTGCTCAGCTTTGCGAAGCTGCGGGTGCTGTAAGAAGGAGCGGCGGGGGCTTATGATGGGGCCTCGGGCCCTTATGATGGCATCACGGGGCCTTATGATGGGGCCTCGGAAGCTTATGATTGCATCACGAGCCCTTATGATGGTATCACGAGCCCTTAGGATGGGGCCTCGGAGCCTTATGACAGCATCACGAACCCTTAGGATGGGGCCTCGGTAACCTAGTGGCAAGGGGGCGCGTTGCACGGCGCACCCATTGCCCAGTATCTTTAGCCCGCGAACGGGCCCGACGCGGCGCCTTTCGCCTATTTTCATGACCGACATTCACACCCTGCCTATTCACGTCCAGCTGCTGGTGCGCGAATACGGTTACAGCACGTACCAGCTCATTCTCGCCCTGCGCGACATCGAGGATGTGGCCGAGCGCACCCGGCGCGCCACGGCCATTGTACAGCTGATGCTGCGCCTGCAGCCCGCCTTGCGCGACCAGACCGACATTCAGGGCCGGCTCTGGAACCACCTCAACGCCCTGCTGGGCGGCGACGTGGAGCTGGATGCCCCCGTGCCCCTGCGCGACCCCAACGCCCGCCTGCAGCCCCCGGCCCGGGTGCCCTACCCCGCCCGCGGCCCCAAGCTGCGCGCTTATGGCGCCGGCGTGGAGGCCCTCATTGCCAAGGCCCTGACCCTGGAAGATGAAGCCGAGCGCGAGCAGGCCACCATCGTCATCGGCCGCACGATGAAGTTTTTGTACCGTCAGCACAACAAGGAAAACGCCAAGGATGTGACCATCCTGCGCCACCTCGGCGAGCTCTCCGGCGGCCAGCTCAAGCTCGACCCGGCCCTGGTGAACAGCCAGGACCTGTTTGAGATGCCCAATACCGGCCGCACGCCGGCCTTCATCGTGCCACAGCCCGCCCAACGCGAGGGCCGCAACCGCGAGGGCCGGGAAAACCGCGACGGGGGCCGCGACCGGGACCGGCAGGGCGGCGGCGGTGGCAACAAGAAGAAGCGTAAAAAAGGCCGCAGCCCGGAGGCGCAGCAGCCGCCGCAGTAGCAGTCTGATTTGGTAGTTGGTGGTGGGTGGTTAGTTATCGCACTTCATTTCCTCACCGATGTGCCGAATACCCAACACCTAATACCTAACCCCTACAAAAGCAGCGGCCCAACCCCCGGTTGCTTCCATTCAGTTAATAGTTAATGGCCTCATTTGAAGTACGCGGCGGCCAGCCGCTCCGTGGCGAAATCGTGCCCCAGGGCGCCAAAAACGAAGCCCTCCAGATTCTGTGCGCGGTGCTGCTTACGCCCGAGCCCGTCACCATCTCGAACGTGCCCGACATTCGCGACGTCAACAAGCTCATCGAGCTGCTGCGCGACATGGGCGTGAAAGTGGGCAAGCTCGGCCCCGACACCTACCGCTTCGAGGCCAGCGACGTGCACCTCGACTACCTCGACACCCCCGAGTTTGTGGCCCAGGCCGGCGCCCTGCGCGGCTCGGTGATGATTTTGGGGCCCATGCTGGGCCGCTACGGCCGCTGCCAGCTGCCCAAGCCCGGCGGCGACAAAATCGGCCGCCGCCCGATGGATACCCACTTCCTGGGCCTCGAAAAGCTCGGCGGCCAGCTCACGCTGGAAGGCACCGACTTCTACCGCATCAAGGCCGACGGCAAGCTGAAGGGTACCTACATGCTGTTGGATGAGGCCTCGGTGACCGGCACCGCCAACATCCTGATGGCCGCCGTGCTGGCCGAAGGTACCACCACCATCTACAACGCCGCCTGCGAGCCTTACCTGCAGCAGCTCTGCAAGATGCTGGTGCGCATGGGAGCCAAGATTCAGGGCATCGGCTCGAATCTGCTCGTCATCGAAGGCGTGGAGCGCCTCGGCGGCACCGAGCACCGCATGCTGCCCGACATGATTGAAATCGGCTCCTTCATCGGCCTGGCGGCCATGACGGGCTCCGAAATCACCATCAAGGACTGCCAGATTGCCGAGCTCGGCCTTATCCCCGACACCTTCCGCAAGCTGGGTATTCAACTGGAGTTCCGCGGCGACGATATCTACATTCCGGCCCAGCCGCACTACGAAATCGCCACCTACCTCGATGGCTCCATCCTCACGATTTCGGACCACACCTGGCCCGGCCTCACGCCCGACCTGCTGAGCATTGTGCTGGTAGTGGCCTGCCAGGCCAAGGGCACAGTGCTCATCCACCAGAAGATGTTCGAAAGCCGCCTCTTCTTTGTCGATAAGCTCATCGACATGGGCGCCCAGATTATTCTTTGCGACCCGCACCGCGCTACTGTCATCGGGCTGGACCAGCGCAAGTCGCTGCACGGCATCACGATGACTTCGCCCGACATCCGCGCCGGCGTGGCGCTGCTCATCGCCGCTCTCTCGGCCGAAGGCACCAGCAAAATCCTGAACGTGGAGCAGATTGACCGCGGCTACCAGAACATCGACCAGCGTTTGAACGCCATTGGGGCGGACATTCGGCGGGCGTCATAATCAGCACGACAAGCGTAAAAAAACAGCCTGCCGGGTATCCGGCGGGCTGTTTTTTTTATGCCCGTGGGTTACCCAATGCCCGAACCGGCATAAAGCCTCAGCTGCGCAGCTGTTTCTTTTCACTTCACTTCTTCCTGATTCGTGATGAAAAAACTGCTTTATCCGGTCCTGCTCGGACTGGTGCTAACCGCCTGCGAAGCCAAGCGCGAAACCGCTTCCGAAGTATCGGTCGCCGAGTCGGCAGCCCCCGCTCCTGCTTCGCCAACTTCGGAACCGGCCGCAGAGTTAGCCGCCCCGGCAGCCGCCCCAACCCCTGTTTCCCAGCCCGATGCCCGCGCCGTTATCTACCACGGCGAGCTGAACATGGCCGTGGATGATTTTGAGCAGGCCTCGGCGGGCATTCACCGCCTGCTGCAGCAGCACCGCGTGCTGCTCAGTACCGCCCACGAAACCCGCGCCGACGGCCAGCATCGGCAGGAGATGACGCTCAAGATTCCGCCGGCCGAGTTCGTGCCGTTCGTGGCGGCGCTCAGCCAGCTGGGGCACGTCGAAAATAAAGACCTCGCCTCGGCCGATGTCACGGCCGACGTGCTGGAGGCCGCCACCACCGCCAGCACCAAGCAGGCCGCCGCCACTGCGGCCCAGACCCAGCTGGCCCGCGCCACCACCCCGGCCGACATCAGCCGCCTCGAAGAACAAACCCGCCAGTTGCGGCAGGAACAGGAAACCGCCCAGGCCCGCCTGCGGCAGCTGGGGGCCGAAAGCACCTGGGCCACCCTCACGCTGCGCTACTTCCAGGTGCTGCCCACGCCCACGCCAGCCTCGCCCATGCCCGATTTTCTGCCCCGTTTCCTTACTTCGTTCTACTGGGGTTGGTCGCTGGTACTGGGTTTGTTGGTAGTGCTGGCCAATGTGTGGCCGCTGCTGGTGCTCGGTGCCGCCGGCTGGTGGGGCTGGCGCCGCTGGAAGCAGCAAGCCCCGACGCCGCTCGACTAATATCGGCCCGTATGCGGACCGACTAGCCTTTCCGCGCTGACAGCTATCCTGCCGCGTCATATTAGCTACCCGCCTTAGTTCGTTAGCTTGGTTATTCATTCTCATTATTCACTCTCACCCAGATAGTATGAAGCGCTTCCCCTATGTGGCCTTGGCCCTGATGCTGCTTAGCTGCGGCTCCAAACACGACGCTGCCACCAGTGATAGTCAGGTAGCAGAGATAATGACCGAGGCGGCCCCCGTAGCCTCAGTTGACGATGTTGCACAGGAAAACTCCACTTCGCCTGTCAGCAGCTCCGACGGGCCGGGTAGCGCTACTCCCGTAGTCGCTACGGCCCCGCGCCTGCTTATCTATCACGCCGACCTGCGCCTGAAAGTCGAAAGCCTGGCCCAGACCGCGCCCCGCCTCGACAGCCTAGTGCGCCGTAGCGGCGGCTACCTCAGCGCCTCCACCGAAACCCGCGAAAATGGCGAGTGGCGCCAGGAAATGACCATTCGGGTGCAGCCGGGCCGGTTTTCGGGGCTGCTGGGGGCCATCGGCGCGCTGGGCACCGTCGAAAACAAGAAAATCACCACCGACGACGTCACCGCCGAGCACGCCGACGTGGCTGCCCGCCTGCGTACCAAGCGCGCCGTCGAGCAGCGCTACGTGGCCCTGCTCGCTCAGGCCAAAAAAATCAAGGACGTGCTTGATATCGAAGAGAAAATCGGCCAGGTGCGCGAGGAAATCGAAAGCACCGAAAGCCGCCTCAAAACCCTCAACGACGAGGTGGCCTACTCTACCATTACGCTCACCTGCTACCAGGTACTGGCGCAATCCACACCCGACGCGCCGGTGGTATCCTTCGGCAGCCGCCTGCTGGAGTCGGTGTACGACGGCTGGAGTATGCTTACTTCGCTCGTCATTGGTGCAGTGGCCATCTGGCCCCTGCTGCTACTGGGCGCGGCGGGCTGGTGGGCTGTCCGCCGCTGGCGGCGCAACCGGCAACTGAACAAATAATAAAACAAAAAGCGGCGCTGGAAATTCCAGCGCCGCCTTCGTTTTGTCACTCGTCGGGTTTAATCCTTGTCGTCGCCCGTCACAAGGTCCACCAGCATGTTCACCACGGCCAGCCCCAGGCTGAAGAGCAGCATGTTGAAGAAGCCGTCGATATTGAAGCTGTCCATCAGCAAGTCCGCCAGCTTGACGATGATGACGTTGATGACCAGCAGAAACAGTCCCAGCGTCAATATGGTGATGGGGAGGCCAAACAATTTCAGTATCGGCTTCACGGTGGCATTCAGAATGCCCAGCACGATAACCAGAATAGCCGCCCCGCCATAGCCGGAAATCTCGGCCGTGGGGACGATTTTGCTGAGGCCGTACACCAGCACGGCCGTGAGCAGGAATTTGATGATGAAACTGACCATAATAAGCAAAAATTGGGGTTACTCGGCAGCCACGCCCTTTCCGGCCAGCCGTCCTTGCGATACGGCCATCCAGTTGCAAAGTTGGTAGAGCAGGCGGGCGCCCACAATGCCGTTCCACTCGGTGTCGCCGGGCGCCACTTCGTTCAGGTCGCAGCCGATAATCTGGATGCCGGCGCGGGCAATGGAGCGAATGAGGTAAGTCGCTTCCTCGAACTCCAGGCCGCCGGGCACGGGCGTGCCAGTGCCGGGGCACAGTTTGGGGTCGAGCCCGTCGATGTCGAAGCTGATGTACACCTTGGGCGGCAGCTGGGCAATGATTTTGCCGCAGACCTTTTTCCATGATTTCTTGGCGAACTTTTCGTCGCTCAAAAAGCGCTGGTGGAACATGGCAATGCGGCCGTTGGAAGTCGCAATTACTTCGGCCTCCTGCTCGCTCATGTCGCGGATGCCCACCTGTACCAGCTTCTTCACCTGCGGCAGCTGCAGGGCGTTGGTCATGATGCTGGCGTGCGAATACTGGAAGCCTTCGTAAGCCGGGCGCAAGTCACAGTGCGCATCAATCTGCAGAATAGCAAACTCTTCGTGCCGCTCAGCTAAAGCCTGGATATAACCCAGCGGCGTGCTATGGTCGCCGCCCAGCACGGCCACCGCCTTGCCCGCGTCGAGCAGCGCCCCGGTTTTATCCTTGAGCCATTTGACGAGCTTATTGCCCTCCACCGTCACTTGGGCGGGCACGTTGGCGTGGGTGGCGCGGCCTTCCTCGGGCTCGCCCTCCTCCAGCCACTTGATGTAGTCGGCAGCTTTGGGGCGCCACTTTTGGCTGGCGGCAGCAATGGCTTCGTCCTCTTCTTCCATCGCCAGGCCCAGCTTCCAGGCGTCGGGCAGGTCGGGGTCGTAGAGGTCCACCTGCAGCGAGGCTTCGTGGATGGCGGCGGGCCCTTGGGCGGTACCGGCGCGGTAGCTTACGGTCACTTCCCAGGGCACGGGCACCACCACTACTTCGGCCTCCTCGGGCGTAAAAGGCAGGCCGAACAAATTGCCGGCGGCATCGCCGGGGGCATTGGGGTCGAAGGAGGCTATTTTCTTAGCGCGGGCTTCCGCTGCTGCTGATTTGGTAGGCATGTGTTTGACAAGTAGTCGGTAATAGGTATTCAGTAGTCAGAAAACGAAAAACGCGGCCCTGCTACGCGCAAGGCCGCGTCTTAGACGGCGCTCCGAAACCCAGGGTTAGGCCATTTTGGCCCCCAGGAAGTCGTAGCTCCGGATAATATCGAGGATTTTAACGAACGTGGCCCGGTCGAAGAACAGCATCAGCGGTAGCTCCACAGAGTTGTCTTTGTCGGAAAACTGGGTGATAACCGAGAAAATCAGCGGCTGCATCTGCTGCTCGGGCAGCAGGCCCTGAATGGTTTTCATAAGGTTATCGCCGGGAGCAGTAGGAGGCGCACCGTAGATGTTGGCCTTCAGAATATTGGCCAGCTGCGTTACTAATGCGCCGGTGATGATATTACTGATTTCCAGCAGCAGCGACTCCTGTAGCTCGTTCAGGTCAATCGACTCGCCGGAGGCCAGCCGCAGACACACCCGCGACAAGCGCTGCACATGCTGCCCCGAGAAGAACATCAGCGTAGTGCCATTGAAATCACCCCGGATATCGGACTGAATAACAACGTGATTCTGCTGGTAATCCTGCACTCTGCGCAGGATGTCGTCGCTCATCAGCAGGTCGATATTGGGCACTTCGAGCAACACCCGCTCCTGCGCAATGATGGCGAAGGAGTCGGCCGCGCGGGCCAGCCCAATGTTCAGGATTTCGCGAATAATGTCGCGTTCTAAGTCGGTCATCGATAAATCCATAACGGCAAAGATAGGGGGAAGTAGCGGCGTAGCAGCAGGGTTGAAGACGAAAGGTTAGGGCCGCTTGCTGAGAAACAGACGGGTAAGCGCAGGAACGTCGAGCACCAGGCACACCTGCCCGCTACCCAATAGGGTTACTCCTCCAAAAAGGTCAATCGTGTCGAGGGGCTTACTCAACGGTTTGATGACGATATTCTGCTGACGCAGAAATCTATCCACCAGCAAGCCCAGCCGGCGGTTGTTATAGTTGACAATCAGCACCTGCTGAGAGCCCTGCAGTTCAGTTTTATTGGCCAAGGGGAATAGCTCGTCGCCCTCGTCGTGCAGCAGCATCCGCAGCGGCACCACGGGCACGGCCTGCCCTTGCGCGTGCATCACCAGCACGCCACCCACCACCGAAAACTCTTCGGGGGGTAGCGCCAGCACGGTGTCGGTATGCAGCAGCGGCACGGCGTAGGGCCGCTCATCCACTTCCACCAGCAAAGCGCCTTTCACGGCAATGGATGTGGGCAGCACCAGCGTAAACGTAGTTCCCTCGCCCATCTTCGAATCGACGCGCAACTGCCCGCCCAGCGAGTCCAGCGCCAGTTTCACCACATCGAGGCCCACGCCGCGGCCCGAAATATCCGTCACCTGTTGCGCCATCGAAAAGCCGGGCTCAAACAGGAAGGCCCACACGGCCTGCTCATCAAGGTTGGCGGCGGCTTCGGCCGTGGTCAGCCCGCGCTCGATGGCCTTGCGGCGCACGGCTTCGGTGTTGATGCCCCGGCCGTCGTCGTGGATTTGGATGAGCACGTCGTCGCGCTCGGTCAGGGCCGATAATTCGAGGTGACCGGTGGCTGGTTTGCCAGCCTTCACCCGCTCCTCCGGCGTTTCAATGCCGTGGCCAACGGCGTTGCGCACCAAGTGCAGCAAGGCGTCGGTAATGATTTGCAGGATGTTGCGGTCAATCTGGACATCCTGCCCGCTCAGTGTTAGCTCAACTTCCTTGTTTTCAGCCGTAGCCACGTCGCGCACCACCCGGGGGAATTTATTCAGCAGTACGCCCACTCCTACCAGCCGGGCATCCATCACGCTGTACTGCAAATCATCGGAGATGCGGAACAGGTGCTGGGCGGTGGCCTGTAGCGCCGGATTACCAATTTCCTGGGCCAGGGTCAGAATCCGGTCGCGGTCAATCACCAGCTCGCCTACCAGATTCAGCAGGTTATCAAGCTTTTTAACCTGGATATACACCAGGTCTGACAGTTCCAGCTTGCGGCTGGATTCCTCCTCGTTTTCAGCTTCCTCGCCTTCCAGAATAGGTGCCTCGCCCCGCACCAGGCGGTCGAGGTTTTCCAGCAGGGCCTGCGCATCGGGCAGCGGCTGATTGGCACCTACGGCCCGAATCATGCTCCCCAGCGCATCGACGCCCTGGAAAATTACCCGTACCAGTGGCCCGGCAAACTCCCGCTCGTTGCTGCGTACCAGCCCGAACAAGGTTTCGAGGTGGTGAGCCACCTCGCCCAAGTCCATGAAACCCATGGCGCGGGCGTTGGCCTTGAGGTTGTGCATGAGCCGGAATAGCTCGTTGAGGGCCGGGGCGTCGTTGGGGTTACGCTCCAGCTCGCTCAGGTGGCGGCTCATGGAGTCGTAATACTCCAGTGCCTCCGCCATAAACAGCTCCCGGTACTCCTGCTCGCGTGTTTTCATCGACCCGACTGCACTAGTTCGTCCTCTTTCACCGCAGCTACCTCACGCCACGGCCAGGCCTCCGGGCGGAGGCTGACGCGGGCCGATATGGAGTAGCGGAGTGACACCTTAGGCGGCAGTTTCGGTGGAGTTATCCTGCAGGGCAGCGCCCACAATCTCCAGCACTTTCTCTTCCGAGAACGGCTTCACGATGTAAGCCAGCGCGCCGCTTTCAATGGCTTCGTTTACGATAACCTCCTGGCCAACTGCGCTGCACATTACCACTTTGGCATTGGGCTGGGTTTGACGGATGCTCTTGAGCACGTCCAGCCCGGTGTTGTCGGGCAGAATGACGTCGAGCGTAATCAGGTCGGGGGTGGTGGCGTTGGCCATTTCCACGGCCTGGGCGCCATTGGCGGCTTCGCCCACTACCTCGTAGCCAGCGTCGGTGAGCATGTTTTTGAGCATCGTCCGCATGTAAAAGGAGTCGTCGACGATGAGAATGCGCTTATTCATTAGAAGAAAAACGTGAAATTTTTAGAAAAAACAACGCCGATTGTGCGTGCCTGAGCTTGTACGGCATTGCCACCTTTAAGATGCCGGTTTGCCGGGTAAACGCATTACTTCACTTGGCGAGAGCAACTTGCGCATATCCAATACAATAATGACGCCGTCGGGCAGCTTGGCAATGCCCTCGAGGTACTTCTCGTGGGAGTTGGCATCCTGCACAAACTCGGGCGTCGGCTCAATCTGACTCAGGGGCAGCGTGAGGGGCCGGGGCACCTCGCGCACCACCAGGCCCAGCGTGTAGTCGGCAGCCTCTACAGCAATGGTATAGCTGTGCTCAGGCAGGGGCCGGCCCGCCTTGCGCAGCCGAAACCGCTCCTCTAAATCGAGGATGGCGATGATGTCGCCGCGCAGGTTAGCGATGCCTTTGATGAAGGGCGGCGTCTTGGGCATGCGGGCCACTTCCGGGGTCACGGTTACCTCCTTCACCTGCTCGATGCGAATGCCGTAATCCTCGTCGCCGAGACGGAACACAATGAGCTGCACCAGCGCTACTGGCGTGGCGCGCTCATTGCGGGAAGAAGTAATTGCTCCAGATTCAGGCATACTATAAGAATTGATAAGTCAAGCAGTTGAAACAGCTTACTTATTTACTGGCTTTAGAAGTAGAGCCTTTCCCTTTGGTAGGAGCTTTCGCGGCGGGCTTGCTGCGGCCGTTGGTAGCGGGCACGGTAGCTTCGGCTTCGGCAGGCGCGCCAGGACGGCGGCGCGGCGCTACTGAGCGTTCCGTGCGGTCGGTAGTGGCAACCGTTTCGGCGGCCTGAGCGGCGTCGCGGCTGGCGCGGGCAATGGCCCCGCCCTGACGACGGCCAGCGGCTGCTACTGGCGTTTCTTCCTGCTGCGGGCGCATGCGGCGGCGCAGGTGCTCCGGCGCAGGTGCCGGCGTCGCCCCTGGCTGGTTGCTGCCGGCCCGGCTCAGCGGCACGCGGCGCGTGGGCTGCACCGGCTGCGGCTCGGGCTCGTAGCTGCTGAGCTGGAAGGTTTCGAGGCCGGCCTGGAGGTCGTCGGCAATGTCGGTGAGGCGCTGCGAACTGGTGGTCAGCTCCTGCATGGCGGTGGAGAGCTGCTTGGCCGTTCCGGCTACCTGCTGGGTGCCGGTAGCGGTCTGCTCGGCAATGGCTACCACTTCCTCCACGTACTTTACTACGTCGCCGATGGTCGATTTCTGCACCTCGGTGGCCGAGAGGATGTCGCGGGCCGTGCGCACCGTTTCGCCCGAGCTGGTAGCAATGTTCTTAAAGGCCGAGCTGGCCTCGAAGGTGGCATTTTTACCATTCGACACCCGCACTTCCATGGTGCTGATGGCGGTAGCGGCGCTGGTCGTATCCTTCCGCACGTCTTCTACCAGCGTGGCAATCTCGTTGGCCGATTTGCGGGAGCCTTCGGCCAGCTTGCGGATTTCCTCGGCTACTACGGCGAAGCCGCGGCCGGCCTCGCCGGCGCGGGCCGCTTCGATGGCGGCGTTCAGAGCCAGCAGGTTGGTTTGCGAGGCAATGTCGGTAATCACGCCCAGGGACTTGCTGATTTCCTGCGAGCGGGTACTCAGTACTTCGATAGTGCGCGAGGTCTGCACGGCGGCGCTGGAGATTTCCTCCATATTTTTCACCACTTCGGCCACCGTTTTCAGACCGAGCTGCGAGGTTTGCTCTCCGAGGATAGCCGCCTTGGCGGCGATGTCGGCCTTGTTGGCCGTTTCCTTGGTGGCCTGCATGATTTCCTCGATGAGGCGGAAGGCCTGGTCAGTCTTGAGAGCCTGGTTTTGGGCGCCTTCGGCCATCTGCTGCATGGCTAGGGCCACATCAACGGTCACGCGGCTCATTTCCTGACCTTTGCCGGCCATTTCTTCCGACGAAGTTCCCACAATCTGCGAGGAATCGTTGATTTCGCCGAGCAGCTCGTTGAGGTTGTCTACGGCCAGGTTCAGGGCGCTGGCCATGGCCAGGATGTCGCCGGCGGTGGGCACTTCCACGTACTGCGTCAGGTCGCCTTCAGAGATGGCGCGCACCACGCGGGCCACTTCGAGCACCGGCGAGGCGATGGATTCGAGCAGGGCGTTGAGCGTGTCCACCAGCTCTTTCCATGAGCCCGATACGCCGCCTACCGTGGCGCGCTCGGTGAGCTTGCCCTCGGCCCCGGCTACGCGGGCCACGCGGCTTACTTCCACGGCGAGGCGGTTCAAGTCGTCCACCATTCGGTTGATGGTTTCGGCCAGCTCGGCCACTTCGCCCTTGGCCTGCAGTGTCAGCTTCTGCGTCAAGTCACCCTGCGATACGGCCGTTACTACTTTTACCAGGCCCCGCACCTGCGTGGTGAGGTTGGCGGCCATCGTGTTTACGTTGTCGGTAAGGTCTTTCCACACGCCAGCCACGCCGGGCACGGCGGCCTGGCCGCCCAGCTTACCTTCGGTGCCCACTTCGAGAGCCACGCGGGTTACCTCGTTGGCGAAGATGTTGAGCGAGTCCACCATCTGGTTGAGGTTGTCCTTGAGGTCGAGCAGCTCGCCTTTTACATCGACGGTGATTTTCTGCGACAAGTCGCCTTTCGATACGGCCGTGGCCACGTTGGCAATGTCCCGCACCTGCGAGGTCAGGTTCGACGCCATCGTGTTTACGTTGTCCGTCAAATCTTTCCAGGTGCCGCGCACGCCCGGCACGGTGGCTTGGCCGCCCAGCTTACCTTCGGTACCCACTTCGCGGGCCACGCGGGTTACCTCGTCGCCGAAAAGGTTGAGCGAGTCCACCATTTCGTTGAGGTTTTCTTTGAGCTGCAGCAGCTCGCCGCGCACGTTTACCGTGATTTTCTGCGAAAGGTCGCCTTTAGCTACCGCTGTTGCCACGTTAGCAATGTCCCGTACCTGCGAAGTCAGGTTCGACGCCATCGTGTTTACGTTGTCCGTCAAGTCTTTCCAGGTACCCGATACGCGGGGCACGTTGGCCTGGCCGCCCAAGATACCCTCGGTACCCACTTCGCGGGCCACACGGGTTACCTCGCCGGCGAAGATGTTGAGCGAGTCCACCATCTGGTTGAGGTTGTCCTTGAGGTCGAGCAGCTCGCCTTTTACATCGACGGTGATTTTCTGCGACAAGTCGCCTTTCGATACGGCCGTGGCCACGTTGGCAATGTCCCGCACCTGCGAGGTCAGGTTCGACGCCATCGTGTTTACGTTGTCCGTCAGCTCCTTCCAGGTGCCGCCGACGCGGGGCACCACGGCCTGGCCGCCCAGCTTACCTTCGGTACCCACTTCGCGGGCCACGCGGGTTACTTCGTCACCGAAGATGTTGAGCGAGTCCACCATCTGGTTGAGGATGTTCTTGAGCTCCAGGATTTCGCCCTTCACGTTCACCGTCATCTTCTGGCTCAGGTCGCCGCGGGCCACGGCCGTGGCCACGTTGGCAATGTCCCGCACCTGCGAGGTGAGGGCCGCGGCCATGTCGTTTACGTTATCCGTCAAGGCTTTCCACACACCGGCCACGTTCGGCACAGAGGCTTGGCCGCCGAGCTTGCCTTCGGTGCCTACTTCCTGGGCCACGCGGGTTACCTCGCCGGCGAACAGGTTCAGCGAGTCCACCATCTGGTTCAGGTTCTGCTTCAGCTGCAAAAACTCGCCTTTTACGTCAACGGTTACTTTCTGCGTCAGGTCGCCCTTGGCTACGGCCGTGGCTACGTTGGCAATGTCCCGCACCTGCGAAGTCAGGTTGGAAGCCATGTAGTTTACGTTGTCGGTCAGGTCCTTCCACACGCCGGCCACGTTCGGCACCACGGCCTGGCCGCCGAGCTTGCCTTCGGTGCCCACTTCCTGGGCCACGCGGGTTACCTCACCGGCAAACAGGTTCAGCGAGTCCACCATTTGGTTCAGGTTCTGCTTTAGCTGGAGCAGTTCGCCTTTTACGTCAACGGTTACTTTCTGCGACAGGTCGCCCTTGGCTACGGCGGTGGCTACGTTGGCAATGTCCCGCACCTGCGAAGTCAGGTTCGAGGCCATGTAGTTTACGTTGTCGGTCAGGTCCTTCCACACGCCGGCCACGTTCGGCACCACGGCCTGGCCGCCGAGGCGGCCCTCGGTACCTACTTCCTGGGCCACGCGGGTTACTTCGCCGGCGAAGAGGTTCAGCGAGTCCACCATCTGGTTCAGGTTCTGCTTCAGCTGCAGGAACTCCCCTTTTACGTCTACCGTGATTTTCTGCGACAAGTCGCCCTTGGCTACGGCGGTGGCTACGTTGGCAATGTCCCGCACCTGAATGGTCAGGTTCGAGGCCATGTTATTTACGTTGTCGGTCAGGTCTTTCCAGATGCCGCCTACGTTTGGCACCGATGCCTGGCCGCCGAGTTTTCCTTCCGTACCTACTTCCTGCGCCACGCGGGTTACCTCGCCGGCGAAGATATTGAGGTTGTCAATCGTTTTGTTGATGGTTTCGGCCATCAGTTTGAAGTCGCCCGACACCGGAATCTGAAAGCTTTCGTCCAGATTCCCGCGGCTGATGTTTTTCAACACCTTGCTTACTTCGAGTACCGGCACGGCGATGCTGTCGACGAGGCCGTTGATGTTGTTCACCATGTCGCGCCAGAAGCCGGCGGCGTTGTCGGCCGAGGCGCGGGCTTTCAGGTTGCCTTCCACCCCGGCTACTTTCGAGATGCGCGACACCTCGCCGCCCACCCCGGCAATCATGTCCACCATCGAGTTGTAGGCCTCGGCGATTTCGGCGAAGATGTCGTCGTTCTGCTTGGTGAGGCGCACCGACACGTCGCCTTTCTTAAAGGCATCGAGGGCGAACAGCACGCGGTTGAGCTGCTCATTGATGTAGCCAGGGTCCTGCGAATCCTCCGAGCCGCGCGAGCTGCCGCGCTTGCGGGTCTGGTCGCTGGAGGTACGGATGGTATCCACAACCATATTAGCCCCGGACGACGCACCGCCGCTCCCGGCAGTGGTAGCGGATGGGGCATCTAGCGTGCCGGGTTCGGCGGCGGTAGCTGCGGTGGGTTTAGCTTTGGCCATAATATAAATAGGAGCGAAATCGGCAGGAAGGAGTGGGAAAGCGAGGACGAAAGTACGTTTCTTTGGCCGGAATACGCAAAGGTAGGCGCCCGGTTCGGCCGCGCCGAACTTATTGGCGCGGCACGGTAGTTGAGCCCCTGGCTCTGCCAAATTATAGCTCACCGGGCTTGTTGCTGGGCATTCTTGCGGCATCTTTGCGGCGGTTTCCAACTTTTCGGGCGGGGCCGCCGTTGTTTCTACACCCCATTTTCCACCGGTTGCCCCACCTTTACCCACCCACATGGTCAAGAATTTAGTAATTGTCGAGTCGCCGGCCAAGGCCAAAACCATTGAGGGCTACCTCGGCGCCGACTTCGTGGTGCGGTCGAGCTACGGCCACGTCCGCGACCTGCCCAAGGACAACAATGCCGTCGACATTGCCAACGGTTTTAAGCCGACCTACGTCGTTTCGGCCGATAAAAAGGAATTGATTTCGCAGCTAAAAAAGCTGGCCAAGGAAGCCGAAACCGTGTGGTTGGCGAGTGACGATGACCGCGAGGGCGAGGCCATCTCGTGGCATCTGGCCGAAACGCTGAACCTGAAGCAGGAGAAAACGCGCCGCATCGTGTTCCGCGAAATCACGAAGCCGGCCATCCTGAATGCCATCGCGAACCCGCGCGAAATCAACATCGACCTGGTGAATGCCCAGCAGGCCCGCCGCGTGCTCGACCGCCTCGTGGGCTTCGAGCTGAGCCCGGTGCTCTGGAAAAAGGTGAAAGCCGGCCTGAGCGCGGGCCGGGTGCAAAGCGTGGCCGTGCGCCTAGTGGTGGAGCGCGAGCGGGAAGTAAGCCACTTCCTCAGCGTCAGCGCCTACCGCGTGGTGGCCCGCTTCGATGCCGGGCGTGGCGCGGTGCTGGAAGCCGAGCTGCCTACGCGCTTCAAAACCCGCGACGAGGCCCAGGCTTTCCTGGCCCGCTGCGCAGGCGCTTCGTATCAGATTGAAAGCCTGGACAAGAAGCCGGGGAAGCGCAGCCCCGCTGCCCCCTTCACGACTTCAACCCTGCAGCAGGAAGCCTCGCGCAAGCTGGGCTTCTCGGTGGCCCAGACGATGAGCGTGGCCCAGAAGCTCTATGAAGCCGGTAAAATCAGCTACATGCGAACCGACTCGGTGAACCTCTCGCAGGAGGCGCTGGCCGGGGCCGAGCGCGTGATTACGGCTTCGTTCGGCGCCGAATACGCCCACACCCGCACGTTCAAAACCAAGTCGGCCAGCGCACAGGAGGCCCACGAAGCCATCCGCCCTACCGACTTCGCCGCCGTGAAAGCCGGTTCGGATGCCCAGGAGCAGCGCCTTTACGACCTCATCCGCAAGCGGGCCCTGGCTTCGCAGATGGCCGAGGCCACGGTGGAGCGCACCACGGCCGTCATTGGCATCAGCACGCAGCCGGGCACGTCATTTACGGCTACCGGTGAGGTCATTACCTTCGAGGGCTTCCTGAAAGTGTACGCCGAGAGCAAGGACGAAGACGAGGAGGACGACAGCGCCGCCAGCGGCGAAAGCAGCTTCTCGCGCGGCCTGCCGCCACTGAGCGTGGGCCAGGCCCTGCCCCTGCAAAAGCTGACGGCCACCGAGCGATTTTCGGCCCCGCCGGCCCGTTACACCGAAGCCGCGCTGGTGAAAAAGCTGGAGGAAATGGGCATCGGCCGGCCTTCGACCTACGCGCCGACTATCAGCACCATCCAGAAGCGCGGCTACGTGGAAAAGGACACCCGCGAGGGCAAGGAGCGCAAGTTCCACGTGCTGGAGCTGGCGGGCAATAACGTGCAGACGGAGGTAAAAACCGAGAACTACGGGGCGGAGAAAGCCAAGATGTTCCCGACCGATACGGCCATGGTAGTGAATGACTTCTTGGTGGAGCACTTCCCGACGGTGGTAGATTACCAGTTCACGGCCAAGGTAGAGGATGAGTTTGACCAGATTGCCAACGGCAATGAAAACTGGACGCACATGCTGACGGGCTTCTACGATAAATTCCACGCCACCGTGGAGGCCGGGCAGGACATCGAGCGCAGCACCCTGGGCAGCACCCGCGAAATCGGCAACCACCCCGAGACGGGCGAGAAAATTCTGGCCCGCCTGGGCCGCTACGGCCCCTACGTGCAGCTCGGCGAGGCCGAGGGCGAAACCAAGCCGGCCTACGCCAACCTGCGCAAGGGCCAGTTTATCGAGAGCATTACGCTGGAAGAAGCACTGGACCTCTTCAAGCTGCCCCGCGTGGTGGGCGAGTTCGAGGGCAAGGACATGACGGCGGCCCTGGGCCGCTTCGGGCCGTATATCCGGCACGACAGCAAGTTTTACTCGCTCACCAAGGAGCAGGACCCGCACACCATCACCGCCGAGGAGGGCATCGTCCTCATCGAAACAAAGCGCAAAACCGATGCGGAGCGTCTGATTAAGGATTTCCCCGAAAACGCCGACGTGCAGGTGCTCAACGGCCGCTTCGGCCCCTACATCGTGGTGGGCAAGAAAAACGTGAAGATTCCGAAAGGCGAAGAGCCCGCAGAATTGACGCTGGAACGCTGCCTGGAGCTGGCCGCCGCCACGCCGGACAAGCCGGCGAAGGGCGGACGCTTCGGCAAGAAAGCCGAGCCGGCCAAGGCCGAGAAGGACACCGACGCGCCGACGAAAAAGGCCGCCAAAGCCGCTACGGCCAAGAAGCCGACGGCGAAAAAGGCCACAGCGGCGACCAAGAAGCCGGCCGCTAAAAAGGCCACGGCGAAGAAAGCGTAAGCTGCTTATTAAAGCTAATTGTATAACGAAGCCCGCCCCGTGCGGGCTTTGTTATTTTGAGCCAGTTCCATTCGCTTACTTTAGCAATTCCAACTCTCACTGTCATGCGTCGCTTACTATTTCCCGCTCTGCTGCTGGCGAACCTGCTGGCCGCCGCGGCCACTCCCCCACCCGCCGTTCTTACCCGCCCAACGGCCCTCACCTACCCCTGGCTGCCGGAGGCGGGCCCGGCCACGCTCAGCCCGCTGGCCCGCTTCCCGCCCCCGGCCGGCTGCCGGCGCGTGGCGGTGGCCCCCGGCTCCTGGGGCGAGTGGCTGCGCTGGCTGCCGCTGCTGCCGGCCGGCACCAAGGCCCGCCACTTCGATGGCACGCTGAAAAGCCGGCAGGAAGTGGTGGCCGCCGTGGTGAACATCGACGTGGGCAAAACCGACCTGCAGCAGTGCGCCGACGCCGTCATCCGCCTGCGGGCCGAGTACCTCTTCAGCCAGGACCCCAACAAAATCCACTTCCACCTCACCACCGGCTACGACTTCTGGTTTTCGGACTACGTGGCGGGCAAAACCTTCAAAGTGAAGGGCGAAACCGTGCTGCCCACGCCCAAACCCGCCGAGGCGCCCACCCACGCGGCCCTGGCCCGTTACCTCCTCCCCACCTTTGGCTACGCGGGCACGCTCTCGCTGAGCCGCGAGCTGCGGCGGGTGCCCCTGGCCCAGGTGCAGCCCGGCGACGTGCTCATCCACGGCGGCGCGCCCGGCCACGCCGTGCTGGTGGTGGATGTGGCCGAAAACCCCGTGACCCACGAGAAATTCATGCTGCTGGCCCAAAGCTACATGCCCGCCCAGAGTATTCACCTGCTGCGCACCGAGCGCAGCGCCTGGTTCAAGGTCGAGCCTGAAGAGGTGCAGGTGCTGACGCCAGAATGGCCGTTTGAAACAGATGAGCTGGCGCGGTTTTGAACCACTTCTGCGCTTTGTGTAAAAAAAAACAAGGCACCGGGCCCGACGGCCCGATGCCTTGAAACCCCTTAGCTTACCCAGTGGCGGGCCGCGGCGGCAATTGCCGCCTTAACCAGCTCCAGTATCAGCCACCACCCGAAACCTTTTGGGGCTTCCGGTGGTATAGATTTGCGAAGTACGGATTTAGGCCGTATCTTCGCCGCACGTTTCTTACTCATAGACCGAGAAGTTAGGTGCTAATCCACCTTCTTCTACGAAGCCCTGGCTGTTCCACGAGCCGGGGCTTCACCTTTTCAGGGGGCAGCCGTGTGGCGAGGTGGGAAAACCGTGCGGTAAGACAAAAGTAATACATCCGCGTCTCACAGCTGCATTCGGCGGCAACTGCACCAACCACCTGTTCTTTCGCTCCTATCCCGCTGGCCCCGCTGGCGCGCGTCTCCGACGCGTGCCGACTGGGTTCGAGCCTCTGGCTCGTTACATAGAACGACCGACGCAGGCGGCGCGACCGGGGCGTCTGGAGACGCCGAGCCAGTCGGCACGCGTCGGAGACGCGCGCCAGCAGCCCAGCAGCTCTACCCTAGCTAAATAGCCAGAATACCGGCCGCCGTCAGCTCGTTAAAATGCCGGATAACCCGGTCGGCGCGGTGCAAATCCTGCCCCTCGGAGTGCTCGCTCTGGTAGCCTACGCAGTACATGCCGGCGGCTTTGGCGGCGGCCACGCCGTTGGCCGAGTCTTCGATGACCAGGCACTCGGCGGGCGGCGTGGCGGCCAGTTCGGCGGCGCGCAGAAAGATGGCCGGGTCGGGCTTCGACTGCGGGAAATCCTCCCCGCTGACGAGGTGTCCGAAGTACGGATACAGCCCGAATCGCTCGAACACCATTCCAATCGTGCCCTTCGAGGCCGATGAGGCCACTACCAGCGGCACGTTGTGCGCCCGCAGGTCCTCAATCAGCGCCCGGGCGCCGGGCAGCAGGTCGAGCCCGGCATCCTGGTCGAAGGCGGCGGTGAACAGCTCGCGCTTCCGCCGCAGCAGCTCGTCAATGGACTGCGGCAGCTGGTAATCGGCCTTGAGCTTCTCGAACACGTTGCGCGTCGATTTGCCCAGGGTGGTCGCGTATTCGGCATCGCTCACGGTGATGCCCAGCTCGGCAAACAAGGTGAAAAAAGCCTGGCGATGGACGGGCTCGGTGTCGATGATGACGCCGTCCATGTCGAAAATTACGGTGCGAATCATGTAGGGGGCCGGGGGTGAAGGCGGCGGGGCAAAGGTATTGGGTGGGGACGTAAGGTTTTCGCCGGCGCCCTCACTCCTATCCACTTCTTACGCATCAGTCGCAGTAAGTAATCCCGTCAGATGCTATGCAATGACCAGAAGCCCATACATTGCACTATCATTCCAGTTGCTCTCCGCCTACCACTATGAACCCGGCCCCATACAACGTTCAGCACACCATCCTCTGGCAACGCCTCAATACCGGCTTCCCCGCAACTGGAGTAAACGATGCCAGCATCCTGGCCAGCAATGTAGCCACCCTCTGCGCCGAAGTCAGCAACCGCATGCGCAGCTTCCCCTCGCTGCACCCGCAATACACGCTCCACGATGAAGTCCACCTATTGCGCGTAACCGAGCTAATGGCCCTGGTTATGCCCGCCGAAGTCTTGCAGGCCCTCAATCCCGTCGAAATCACCCTGCTCATCCTGGCCGCCCACTTCCACGACCAAGGCATGGTGCCCGATGCCACCGAGTTTGCCCGCTGGCGCGAAGACAGCCCCAACCCCGACCCCGCCTTCGTTCTGCACCGCCAAAACTGGGCCCTCGACCATCCCAACCTCGAAGCCGTCCGCCGCCAGCTCAACGACCCCACTATTGACGAAAGAGAAAAAGAAACCTGCCGACGCGTTGAAGCCGATTTGCTCAGCGCCATGCTTTCCGATTATCTCCGCATCACCCACGGCCAACGCTCGGCGCAGTTGCTCCGCACCAATTACGGCTCCGACCCACGCCTGCTAGTCCAAGGCGCCAGCCTCACCGATGCCCTGGCCCGGCTCTGCGAATCCCACGTCGGCCCCGTCCCCGCCCTCACCGAAGCCAACGGCTTCCGGGTCGATGAGCGCATCGGCGTCTACTCCGTCAATCTGGTCTACCTGGCCCTGATACTGCGCCTCGCCGACATCCTCGACTTCGACCGCGAGCGTACCCCCGATTCCCTCTACCGCAGCATCGACCTCCGCTCCCCCATCAGCCTCACCGAATGGGCCAAGCACCGCGCCGTCGTCGGCTGGACCATCAGCCCCGATGCCGTCCAATTTACTATGGAATGCGAGCACCCCGCCTACGAGCGCGCCGCCAACCGCTTCATGGACTACATCGATGAGGAGCTCCAAAACGCCACTCAACGCGTCCGCGAGTTTCCCCAGCGGGCCGCCCACTACCGGCTCGACCTGCCCATCAAAACCGACCGCTCCCGCATCAAGCCCAAGGACAACGCCTACATCTACCACGATTTAGAGTTTTCCCTCTCCCGCGATGAAGTAGTCAAGCTGCTCATGACCGACAAGCTGTATGGCTCGCCCTCGCTCTGCGTGCGCGAGCTACTGCAGAACTCGCTCGATGCCCTCCGCCACCGCAAAGCCCTTTTCCAGCGCGACGGCCTCGACTGGCAATTAGGCGAAGTGCAGATGCTTCACGAAGTAGATGCCCACGGCCACGAAGTCCTGCACTGCATCGACAACGGCGTCGGTATGAACCGCGACATCATCCTCAACTTTCTAACCAAAGCGGGCCGCAGCTACTACCGCTCCCCTCTCTTCGAGCAGGAGCGCATCGGCCTCCGCGCCGCTGGTGTTGATTTTGACCCCTGCGCCCAATTCGGCATTGGTTTCATGTCCTGCTTCATGCTGGGCGACCACATCGTTATCCAAACCCGCCGCGACAAGGGACTAGGCCAAGGCCACGACGAACCTTTGATTGTCGAAATTAATGGCCTCGGTGGAATTGTCGTTCTGCGTTCGGGTGATGCAAATCAACCGATAGGTACAACAATTACTATTACTGGCAGGAAGAAGCCACGTTTTATGGACACTCAAGAGGACATAGTACGATTGATTCCTATTTTGAAGAACTATGCACTAGCAACTGAGTTTGCAATAAAAGCTAACTGTACTGTTGAAAACATTGCAGCAACAGTTTCTATCCCTTCCGTTCCTGCAATTTCTCATACACTTCCTGAAATACTAGGGCTCAAAATGTTTAAAACCTTAGAGCAGGATTTTAGCGAACTTAATTCAATGCTGAGCGGAGTTTTACGTGCTAGCTTCTTAGTTGATGATAAAGGAGAGTACGTTTTAGCAAACGAAGAGGCATGCTGGGAAAAAGCAGACAAAGAATATTATGACCAGCCTACATTTCAGCTTCAAGAAGAAGACAAGGAGAAAGAAAGCTTGCAAAGAAATTACAATACAGTGTCTTCAAGCCACGATAATTCTCCCATTGCTTTAGATGGCATATTAGTCACAGGACGTGGAGGGCGCGAGGATTTGTTACCTCGTGGCATGCCTAGCAATCGATTTAATGCAGGCACACATTATGTCGGCTCCTTTAACACTGTCTTTCTTCTTGACATAAGAGGGAACGTCAAGCCTCCGCTAACGCCTGCTCGCCAAGCTCCTGTGAGCTACGGTTTTTCAACACGTAACGGTCGTTGGGGTGCAATAGCGAACTATGTTAATATGGCTGAGGGACGGATTTGGGAGATAGTAGCTCAAGATATACAAGCCCGTTTTAAACCTGAGTTATTCTGGCAACTAGGGCTTATCTACACTCGGTTCTATTCTCCTTTTCAATGGATGCGCCTAGGTAAATGTTGGGAGCATCTTTCTTTTCCTGTTTTGGGTCCTGATAAAACGCCTGAATGGCGACCAGTTGCGGACTTAGGCCTACTGGAAATAGTAGAACTTACCCAAGAACAGGAAGATGATATGCAACAGGACTTCATCTTGTGTACTACTGATGCAAAGTACATCGGCACCTACGCTGGCATTACAGATTGGGGTATGTGGGACGCACAAGAGGAACGTGATGGAATAGCCCAACCAAGTCCATTTCATATTAATACCAGACTCAATTTTTTCGTTATTCTATTAGCGACTTTAGACACACTTAACAATAAGGTGGTTTTACGTCTCCTATCACCTACATCGCCAAATACCACACCTGCCGAAAACATATTGATGGTAGACTATCATGAAAATCTTGCAGCTATCAATTACTCAGAAAGCTTACAATCTTTCCTTTCAGTTCATGCTATTTGTCGGACATCCAACAGAAACCATCCTATTCTAAATTTAGCCATCCAATCTTCTCGTAAAGACAGAGAGAGCTTAAATGATTTTGAAAGATTTACCCTACGTCTCATCTCATGTTTGAGTAACTCAAATAACTCAGACGAGTTGAAATCGCCAGCCGATACAATGAGTCGCCAATACCGCGAACTCGGCGCTCGTTTCCTGGATTTAGACTGGTCCCGCATCCAACCCCAATACCACCCACCCTACAAAATCCGCCTCCTCGACGGCACCAGCGTCGATATAACCCGGGAAGTATTCGAAAGCTGGGCCAATGCCAAGCCACTCCCAGAAGAAGAATAAACTCAAAGCCCCGCCCACTAGCGGGGCTTTTTTTACCCCCTCGCATAATAATTTCAAAACTTCTTCGTAAATATGCCGCCAAATCTCATCATTCAAACTCCTTACTACCATGGCTAAAGCCACCAACGCCCTCACCCAGGGCATCTCCGGCAAAGTGTCCGGCCTCGTGTTCCGCCAGAACGCCAACGGCAGCGTCACCGTCGGCGATGCGCCCCGCCCCTCCACCAAGGCCCCCTCGGCCGGTACCCTGGCCACCCGCCAGCGCTTCCAGCAAGCCGCCTTCTACGGGCGCGCCACCCAGCAAGACCCCGCCCAGAAAGCCGCCTACGCCACCGGCACCGATACCACCATCCAGTCCGGCTACGCCGTCGCCGTAGCCGATTTCCTCAACGCCCCCAATATCACCAGCGTCGACTTCACCGCCTACAGCGGCCAAATCGGCGACCGCATCACCATCCAGGCCACCGACGATTTCGCCATCTCTCACATCCACGTCCTCATCCAGAACCCCGACGGCTCCATCGTCGAACAAGGCGACGCCCTCGCCGACCCCGACGGCTACACCTTCCGCTACACCGCCACCGCCAAAAACGTCAGCCTCACCGGCGACAAAATCACCGTCACCGCCCACGACAACCCCGGCAACGTCACCACCGAGCAGCGCACCCTATAGCCTACTGCCCCGGTTTTATCCAATTTCGCCAAAGCCCTTCCCCGCACCGACATTGGACCTACATGGGAGCTCCCCGCCACCTTCCCAATCTGGAGCCCCGGAGAAATACAATTCCCCTCAACAAGCCCTCTCTCACCGGAGAGGGCTTTTTTTGTGCTTGCGAGGGCATCTCCCCCCCAGCCCCCTCTCCCGCGGAGCGGGGGAGCCTGACGCCAGCGCAAAACCGGTGCCCCCTCTTTTTTGGAGAGGGGGTCAGGGGGTGAGGTTTACCCCGGCAGATACACCGCAAACGTCGAGCCCTCGCCCACGGTGCTGCGCACCGTGATGCGCCCGCCAGCGTTTTCCACCAGGCGCTTCACCATATAGAGGCCCACGCCGGAGCCGGGCACGTGGCTGTGCAGGCGCTGAAACATGGCGAAGAGCTGGTTTTCGCGGCTCAGGTCGAGGCCCAGGCCGTTGTCCTGCACTTCGAGCACCACGTAGGCGCCCTCGGGGAGGGCGCGCAGCTGCACCACGGGTGAGCGGTCGGGGTGGCGGTATTTGAGGGCGTTGCTGAGCAGGTTGAAGACTACCGAGCGCAGGTTTTTCTCGGAGAACGTGACGGTGGGCACGGCCTGCACGTCCACCAGGAGGCGGCCGCCGGTGTCGCGCAGCAGCGGGGCCAGGTCGAGGCGCACGTCTTCCACGACGGCCGCCAGCGGCACGGGGTAGCTGGGCTCGTCGAAGGCCTTGTGCAGCTTGCTCACGTCGGTGAGGTGCTCGATGGTGCGGGCGAAGCGCTCCACCGAGTCCTGCATGAGGCTCAGGATGAAGGGCACTTCGCTGGCGGGGTCGAGGATGGGCAGCTCGGTGAGCAGGGTTTGCACCAGGCCCTCGATGTTGGTGATGGGAGCCTTGAGGTCGTGGCTGGCGGTGTAGATGAACGTGTCGAGGTCCACATTCACGCGAGTGAGCTGCTGGTTGGTGGCCGAAAGCTGCTCGGCCAGGGCCTGGGCCTGCCGGGCGCTGGCGGCCACCGCCTCGCGGGTGCGCACCTGCTCGGTAATGTCGTGGGCAAACACGCGCACGCCGTCGATGACGCCGTGCGCATCGCGGCGGGCCTGGTAAGTGAAGGTCCAGTAGATTTCCTCCAGCGGCTGGCCCTCGTGGCGGGCCATCATGAGCGTCATTTCCTGCATCACTACCGGCTCGCCGGTTTCGTACACCCGGCGGAAAAACCCCGGGATGGGCGTGTCGGCCAGCTCCGGCAGGGCCTCCAGTAAGGGCTTATTGAGCAGCTCGCGGCCCGGGAAAATGCGCTGGTAGGCCGGGTTCACCAGCTGAAACACCAGCTCGGGGCCGTCGAGAATGACGATAGGCGCGGGGGCCTGCATAAACAGCTGCTCCAGCTCCAGCCGCTCGCGCTCCTAGCGCTGGCGGGCCAGCACCGGCGCGGTCACGTCGAAGGCGAAGATGGAAACGCCCGCGATTTCGCCCGCCTCCCGGTAGGCTTGGTAAGTGAAGTTGAAGTAGTACGTGCGCGGCGGCTCGCCCTCGACGGGCGCCCAGCTAAAGGCCTGCTCGGCACCGTAGTACGTGTCGCCGGTCTGGTACACTTGGTCGAGCAGCGCCACGAAGCCCTGGGCGGCCAGCTCGGGTACGGCGTCGGCCGCATCGAGGCCCCGCAGCCGGCGGCCGGGAAACAGCGCCTGGTAGGCCGGGTTGACGTACTCGTAGCGGTGCCCCGGCTCCCGCAGCAGGGCAATGAGGGCGGGGGTTTGCTCGAATATCTGGTAGAAGGCTTCGCGCTCGTGTGCCTGGCGCTGGGCCGTGGCCACCAGCTCGGCGCTGCGCTCGGCCACACGGGCCTCCAGGTCCTGGTTGAGCTGCTCCACCTGCTGGCGGGCGCGCACCAGGTCGGTCACGTCGTAGGAGAAGTTCAGCACCCCGTTTATCTGCCCTTCCGCGTCGCGCAAGGCCAGGAAAAAGAAGTTGTAATACACCTGCTCCAGCCGACCGGTGCGGGTGAAGTCGGCCCGCACCGGCAGGGCATTGGCCACGAAGGGCTCGCCGGTTTCATATACGCGGTCGAGCACGTCGAGAATGCCCTGGTCGACCAGCTCGGGCCAGGCCTCCCGGATGGGCTGCCCCACCAGATTGCGCCCCGGGGCCAGGCGCTGGTAGTGCGGGTTGACGAGCGTAAACCGCTGCTCGGGCCCCTCGTGCAGCGCTACGTGGGCGGGCAGCTGCATCAGCACCTCGTAGAAGCGCTGGCGCTGGCCTTCGGCATCGGCGCGGGCGGCTTTTTCGGCGGCCTGGCTGGCGCGCAAAGCCAGCTCCACGGGCGAGCGGGGCTGGTCGGCGGTGTCGGTGAAGCTCACCAGCAGGGCATCGCCCACCCGGCGGGCAGCCAGGCAGTAGTAGTTGTCGTAGCCGTCGGCCTGGTAGTTGATGTTGTAAGCGCGGGGCTCGCCCGTCACGTAGGCATCGACGTGAAAGTCGAAGGTGCCGTGCTCGCGGCTGTGCGGCCACTGCCCGTGGTGGGTGAGCGTGGGCCGCTCCGGCATCCGCATCATGCGCTGGGCCGCCGGGTTGAGGTACTCAAATTTGAAGTCGATTATCTCCTCCCCCGCCGCGTCACACATCGGCGTGTAAAGAATCACGCCGGTGAGCGACACGGCCAGCAGCTCCCGAAACAGGTCGTCGATGGGAGCAAAAGCGGTGAAATCAACGGTAGCAGACATGGCAGCAGGATTCGGGAAGGAAGGGCTCGGTAAAGCTACGGAATCCGATGGGGAGGGGCGACGGTGACGCTGCCTCGTAGCGTGGGCCAAAGGCCGGTGTCAGCCAACGTTACGAAAAAGCCCCGCCGAATCAGGCGAGGCTTTTTGATTATATTCTGCCAGCAACTCAGTGCTGCTTCTGCAGCCAGGCCGAAGCTTCAGGCTCGTTATCAAACAAGTGGTAGGTGAGGGCGGAGGCCTGCGCATCCTGCATCAGCTGGCTGACGCTCAGGCGGGCAAACACGTCTTCGGCCAGCAGAATGGCCGAGTAGATGCCCTGCGGGCGCTGGTTGGCGGGGTCGAGCCAGTACTCCAGTATCCACTTGCTTTCTTCCTCCGTGAGGGGCGTCATGTGGCGCTGGTCGGCCAGGATGCGGGACCAGTTGCGGCGGTTCAGCAGTTGGGCCGTGTGGGTGAGCAGAGCCTGCAATTCGGTGAGCACCCGCTTGCCGGGCGCGTACACAAACACGGCGTAGCCATTAGGGTGCTCGAGCACGCGCCCGGCGGGGTTTTCAAAGTAAATGGGAAGCCCGGTAGCGAACGGCATTGGATAAAGACAGGAAGAAATAGTGTTCGCACCTACGCCAACGAGCCGGCCGGGGTTGTGGCAACCCGCCTACATTCCGGCAACTACCTGACCCGCCGACGTAGTTTCGAGTGTCCCCCTCGCCCCTACCCACCGATGCTGCCGCCGCCGCGCGACAGCGGCGCCCGGCGCTGCTGCTCGTTGCCGAAGCGGTAGTTGAAGCCCAGCCAGGCCACCCGCGTCTCGCGCTTCGAGTCGAAGTCGGCCTCGTAGCCCACGGCGTAGGAGCGGAACAGCAGGCGGTTGGTGTTGAACACGTCGGACACCCGGGCCGTGATGGTGCCGCGCTCGTGCAGCACGCGCAGGCTGGCCGCCACGTCGGTGAAGTAGATGGGGCGGATGCGGCCCTGCGGCGTCACGGCGGCCGAGTTGAAGGTGCTGGTGAGCTGGATGTCGAGCTTTTTGTGGGGGCTGAGGGTGGTGTTGAGGCGGGCCGTGTAGGCAAAGTTTTGCAGGTCGGCCTCGGTGCCGGTAGTGGCGCTCACGCGGTTGCGGTAGGCCGAAGCGTTGGCCAGCAGGCGCCACCACTTGGTGAGGGGCTGGCTGAGGTTCAGCTCCAGGCCGTAAGTTTCGTTGTGGCCGATGTTGACGAGCGTGTTGCGCGTGACGACGTAGCCGGTGCCCACCGAGGCCGAGTCGTCGATGGAGCGGTAGCGCTGAATCTGGTTCTGGATGAGGCGGTAGAAGGCCGTGCTGGTGAGCGAGGCCCGGCCCCAGCTGAGTTGGTAGGTCAGCTCCAGGGCATTCACGTTTTCGGGACGCAGACGCACGTTACCCACCCGGTAGTTGCGGGGGTCCGAGTAGTTGGCGAAGGGCAGCAGCAGCGGCACGTCGGGCCGGTTGATGCGCCGCGAGAAGCTCAGCTGCAATTCCTGGTCGTGGGGCAGCACTTGGCTGAGCGTGGCCGAGGGAAAGAAGTTGACGTAATCCTGCGGAAACTGCTCGCCGGTGGTGCGCAGCAGGCCGCGCAAGGTGGTGGTTTCCACCCGCAGCCCGGCCTGCACCGAGAGCTTGCGGGCCGTCTCGTTCTGGTACTGCACGTAGCCTGCCTGCACGTACTCATCAAACAGGTAGCTGTTCGAGCGGCTAGCATCGCGCACCGTCACGCCGTCCTCTTCGCGGGTGAAATCAAAGGTGCCATCGGTGTGGCGGTAGGTGCTTTTCAGGCCCGCGTCGAGGCGGCCCTTCTCCCCCAGCGGATAGACGTGGTCGAGCTGCGCCGCGCCCTGGTTGATGGTGAAATGGATATCCTGCTGCTGGAGCAGCTCCCGCGGCTGGCCCTCGTTTTGGCGTTGACGCAGCACCTGCTGGCCGGTCAGCGGCGAGTACACGGCCCCGAAGGTCAGCTCGCGGCGCGGCTTGTCGGCCCAGGTGCGGCGGTAGTCGAGGGTGTAGTCGATGGCCGGGTACTTCGAGGCCACCAGGTTGGTGGCCCGCAGCGGGGCGGCGCTCACCGAGTCGGCGCGGCCGGGCTCGCGGTAGGCGTAGGTAGTGGTGAGATTGGTGCGCAGGTCTTCGGGGTTGCGGTTCCGGTTGTAGCTGGGCTGCAGGGCCACGGTCAGGCTGTGCTGGTCCGAGAAAGCGTAGTCGAAGCCCAGGCGGCCGGCATGGGTGGTGTTGCCGTTGGAGCCGTCGGCCAGTTGGTCCGTCAGCGTACTGATGCGGGCGAAGCGCGGGCCAGTACTCTCGGCGCTGGTGGCCGTCTGGCGCACCAGGGTGCGGCGGTCATAGGTTTCCTCCAGCCAATCGTAGCTCAGAAAGACGTTGAGCTTGCCCTTGCGGCGGTTGAGGCTCAGGGAAGTGTTGTACTTGTCGCCGGTGCCGGCGTTGGCACTCACGCTGCCGTTCACGCCGTCGTCGCGCTGCTTTTTGAGCACGATGTTGATGATGCCCCCGCCGCCCTCGGCGTCGTACTTGGCCGAGGGGTTGGTCATCACCTCCACCGTTTCGATGCGCGAGGCCGGAATCTGGTCGAGGCGGGTGGCGCGGCCGCCGCCGGCCGCGCCGGTCGGCTTGCCGTCGATGTAAATGGTGACGTTGGAAGTGCCGCGCAAGCTCACCTGCCCGCCCTGGTCCACCGTCACGGAGGGGATGTTCTGGAGCACGTTCACCGCGGTGCCGCCCACGCTGGTGAGGTCCTTGGCCACGTTGATAACCTTCTTGTCCAGCCCGTTCACCACCGGGTCGCGCTGGCCCTGCACGGTTACTTCGGCCAGGTCGGTAGCGGCCGGGGCCAGCAGCAGCGGCCCCAGCGCGGCCGTTGGCGCGGCCGCCGTGAGCGTGAAAGGCCGCCGCAGCGGCGCGTGGCCCAGCGCCGAGGCCCGCAAGGTATAGGAGCCCAAGCCCAGCTTATCGAACGTGAAGGTGCCATTTTCCAGCGTCTGGCCGCCGGTGGCGAGGCTACTGTCGGTGGCCCCGGCATGGTAGAGGGCCACGGTGGCAAAGGGCAGCGGCTCGCGGGTTTTCCCGTCGAGCAAGGTGCCGCGCACGGCGCCGGTCTGGGCCACGCTGGCCGTGGGCAATAAGCAGCCGCCCAGCCCCCAGAGGGCCGGTAATAATAGTCCGAAGTGTTTCATTAGGTTGCAGAGAAAAAAGGCTGCCTGGCCGGTTGCGCACCCAGGCTGTTCGCAGCAGTTCGGGCCAACGACACGGCGCTGTGCTGACCGTTGCAAGGCCGGCGGCGGAGGCTAAAACGACTTCGCTCTCCAGACCGGCGGGCGCTCCGGCAACTGCCGCGCCGCCCGCCGCGTACTGCTCCCTCACTCCTTCCCCACCCTATGGCTTCCAAAACCCTGAAAGACATCGCCGCCAAAATGGCGAAGCTCGACCTGACCATGCTCACCACCCACACCAGCCGCGGCCAGCTCAGCACCCGCCCCATGAGCAACAACGGCGACGTGGAATACGACGGCAACTCCTATTATTTCACCTTCGAGGAATCGCGCACTGTGCGCGACATCAGCGAGAACCCGCACGTCAGCCTCAGCTTTCAGGGCGCGAAGCAACTCTTCCTATCCGTTAATGGTACGGCCACGCTCATCCGTCACAAGGCCACCCTGGCCCGGCACTGGCTGCCCGAGCTCAAGCAGTGGTTTCCGGACGGCATCAACACGCCGGGCATCGTGCTGGTACGGGTGCAGGCCCTGCGCATCAAGTACTGGCAGGGCGAGGACGAAGGCGAGTGGCACCAGGGCGAATAGCAGCACTACAGCGCACTTGAGCTTAGCTAAGCAGTAACAACAACGGCCCGCGACAATGTCGCGGGCCGTTGTTGTTACTGCTTAGCTGCTTCTTACGGCGCCACCACCAGCCGCAGGGTCTGGCGGTAGCCCCCGGCCTCCACGGTGCAGAGGTACACCCCGGCGGCCAGCGTCCGCAGGTCAAGCGTCTGCTCCTGCAGGCCAGCGGCCTGCCGCCGCTCGGCCGCCAGGCCGGGCACGGGGCGGCCCATCTGGTCGTGCACCGTGTAGCGCACGGCGGCGGCGCGGGGCAGCGAGTAGTGCAGCTGCACGAGGCCGTGGCTGGGCACCGGCGAGGCCTGCAGGCCCAGCACCGAGCTGGCAGCGCGGGTAGCCGTGGGAATAGCCGGCACGCTGGCCACGTAGCGGGCCAGGCGCATCACTCCGGTCAGCGTTGAGGGGTCGTTGGTTTCAAAGCCGCCCAGAGTCACTACCTTACCTGTCTGCAATACCAGGGAGCTGGCCACCCCAACGGCACTGGGCATGCCCTGCATGTATAGCTTATCTGCGGCGTTGGTAAAGGTGGAGTCGAGCCGGCCGGCAGCGGTGTAGCGGGCCAGCAGCAGCTGATGCTCGCGCGAAGGCCAGGCCTCTTTTCCGCCACCTACCACGATGGCGCCATCGGGCTGCACGGCCACCGCCCGCAAGCCGCCCACCACGGAAATGCTTTGCGCAGCGGCCGTGTTAAAAGCCGTATCGGGCGTGCCATCCGCATTCAGGCGTAGCAGCACGGGCTGGTCACCCCGGTTGTTCACCCACACCCGGCCGGCCAGCACAATCTTGCCATCAGCGGGCTGCACGGCCACACCGTAGCCTTCGGTGAAGCCTGGGCCCGTCACCCCCTGGAAGGTTTTGATACCGTTGATAACCGTATTGCCATTGGTGCCGAAGCTGGTATCGGGGTTGCCGGTAGCAGTATAGCGGCGCACGCTGATGCCGGGAGTGGCATTAGGCGTGGTGCCAAACGTGCAGCCGATAACGATAATCTGTCCGTCGGCCTGCACGGCGATATCATCCAGCCAGGCATCCGCTACCGATACCAGTTGGCCCACCGGCTGCCCCGTGGCGCTCAGCCGGAGCACCCGCGAACCGTAGCCCGAGCCCGTAGCCGGCACCCCAAAAGCCAGGTACTCGCCCGAGGCCAGCTGCACCACGCGGCGCAGCTCCACATACGGGCCATTGTTGGGGTCGGCCACTACGCCGGCCGTGCCAAACGTGGGGTCGAGCACGCCCGCAGCCGTGTAGCGCGCCAGGGCGCGGCTATTGTAAAACCCACCCGTGATGTACCCCACTACCAGCACCTTGCCATCGGCCTGCACCGTCAGGCCACTGGCCACAAATGGGACTGTAACCGTGCCATTGGTCCCGAAAGCGGCATCGGCCACCCCATCCAGCGAATACCGCTGCAGCTGACTGCCATTGCACACCCAGAGGTAGCCCTGGGCCTGCACCAGCTGCCCCATGCGGCTCCAATCATCATGCTGGGCGGTGCTCACATCCGAGAAGCGGCCACCCCGGCCCGATACGCCGGTATTGACGCTGCCATTGGTGCCAAAGCTGGCGTCGGGGCCCACGTAAACGGGCGTTTGAGTTTGGGCCTGAGTAAGCTGGCTGCTAAGTACCAGAGCGGCCACTGCCAGACCGTAGCGGCCACTGCGGCCAAGCGTAGAGGGTGAAAGCATACAAAATGGTAATGAGGTGAGAGAATATGGCTTAGACTGCAAATGTAGCAGCATTTTTCACACTACGAAATAACGTTCTGATTAGGCTAATGTCCCTGCCAACGGCAAGGTAAAATAGAACGTGCTGCCGCTACCCAGCTCACTTTCCACCCACAGCCGCCCGCCCTGCGTGCTGATAAACTCCCGCGCAATGCTCAGTCCCAGGCCCGAGCCGCCGCGGTAGCCGCTCTTGTCGGGCAATTGCGCAAAGCGCTGGAAGATGCGCTCGTGGTGCTCGGCGGCGATGCCGGGGCCGTGGTCGCGCACACTCACCTGCACGAAGCGGCCCGCCACGGCGGCCTGCACTTCCAGCGCCGCCCCCACCGGCGAGTAGCGGATGGCATTGGCCAGCAGGTTGATGAGCACCCAGGTGGTTTTCTCCACGTCGGCGCGGGCAGCGGGCAGGTTGGCGGGCACCTGGGTGCTGAGCTGCAATTGCTTGTCGGCCAGCTGGGGCTGCACGGTGGCCGTGGCGTAGCCAATAACCTCGGCCAGGCTGGTGGCCTGCAAATCAAGCTGAATGCCGGCCCCGGCGTCGAGGCGCGACACGTCGAGCAGCTCGGCCACCATGCGCTGCAGGCGTTGGGTTTCCTGGCGGATGTGGGCGGCCACGCGCTGGCGCTCGTCGGCAGGCAGCCGCTCATCCTGCAGCAATTTGGCATTGAGGCCGATGCTGGAGAGTGGCGTTTTCAACTCGTGCGACACGGTAGCCAGAAAATTGGATTTCAGCTGGTCGAGCTTCTTGAACTCCGACACGTTGCGCAAGGTCAGAATTTGCCCTACGAACTCCAGCTTGCCCAGCTCCTCATTAAAGGCCACCAGCTCCTGCACCGCCAGCCGGTAGAAGGCCTCCTCGCCCTGCTGGGCAATGCGCAGCAGCGGGGCCTCGGCCACGGCCTGCGCCCGGCGGCCGGGCTCGGCCTCCAGCGGCTGCAGCAGCTCGCGCAGCAGGTCGTTGGCCTCGGCCACAGCGGCGGCGGGCTGCCCGATGAGCTCCTCCGCCGGCTGGCTCAATAACGCGCAGGCCACCGGGTTGGCTAGGATGATGCGGCGGTTTTCGTCCAGCAGCAGCAGGCCCTCATCCAGCCCGTTCACAATGCTGGCGGTGCGGTTGCGCTCGGTGATGAGCCCGGCGAGCGTGGAGCTGCGAAACTCCCGCAACTGCCCCAGCATGCGGTTGAAAGCCCGGGCTACGCGACCAAACTCGCTGCCGCTCTCCACCGGGATGCTGGCCGTGAAGTTGCGGTCGGTGGCGTGCTCCAGGGCATTGGTGAGCTGCTGCAGGGGCTGCACGGCGGCTTCGGGCACGCTCATTACCAGCAGCGAAGCCAGCAGCACGGCCACCACCACGCACACCACGAGGTTGCGCTCGGCGGCGGCCGTGGTGCGGGCAATCTGGTCGTTTTTGCGCGTCAGGGCGGCCGTGTTCAGGCGAATCATGCGGTGCGTCTGGGCCCGCAGCTGGCTCAGCGTGGCCGGGGCGGGCTGGCGCTGGTAGGT
This sequence comes from Hymenobacter aranciens, assembly GCF_030580865.1. Taxonomy (GTDB): domain Bacteria; phylum Bacteroidota; class Bacteroidia; order Cytophagales; family Hymenobacteraceae; genus Hymenobacter; species Hymenobacter aranciens. Next base: position 526,855 of record NZ_JAUQSY010000002.1, read on the forward strand.
GGCCAGGCCCCGCGTCAGGCTGTCGACCACCTGCTGCTCGCCGGGCTCGGTCACGTTGCCGGCCTCACGGCGCAGTGCGGCGCCGAAGCGGGTCAGGCCAGTGGTGGGCTGGTCGAGGCCCTGCAGCATTTGTTGGCCTAATTCCACGGAATAAAAGTTGGCCTGCAATACATTGCGGGCGCGGTGGTCAATCTGGCGGATGCTGTAGAAAGCGTAGCCGCCGATGGCCAGCAGCAGGGTCAGCAACCCCAAAAGGCCCAGGGTGATGGTGGTGCGTAAGCTCATGGATAATGAATGTAGCGCGGACTGTGTAGTCCGCGAGTGCGAACGTTCAGACTCGCGGACTGCAAAGTCCGCGCTACTGTGCGTTACTTAATAAGTTACCAGATACACGTCGGTTTCCGGCGCATCCCGCGCCACGGCCCGCAACAAATCATTCGTGACACCCCGCCGGAACAGCCGCGCCCACCAGCCCCTGGCGCGGGTGATGCCGCAGACTAGCAGCGTGGCGTTTTTCTCGGCCGCTACTTGCCTGATGGCTGCCACCACGTCGTCGTTTTTCACCCGCAGAATCTGCGCGCCCAGCTCCACGGCCAGCTGCAGGTTATTAAGCAAATGGCGCTGCGTAGCCAGCCCGATGCGCTCGGCAGTTTCGCGGCCCGTCTGCACGTAGAGCACGTACCAGGCGGCCGCGCCGAGCTGGTCGGCCAGGCGCGAGGCTTTGCGGATGATTTCGCGGGCGGCGGCCTCGTTGGTGTTGATGCAGGCCAGCAGCCGGTCGTCGTTGCGGCGCGGGGCGGGCGTGTCGTCGCTCACCTGGCGGTTGAGCAGTTGGGCCACCTCCCGCACAGCCAGCCGGCGCAGCTGCAGCAGGTTGTCGGCGCGGAAGAAGTTATTCAGCGCGGTGGGCACCTTGGCGGGGTCGTAGATTTTGCCTTCCTGGAGCCGGGCGCGCAGCTCGGCCACGGTCAGGTCCACGTTCACTACCTCGTCGGCCTGCCTGAGCAGTTGGTCGGGGATGCGCTCGGTTACGTCGGTGCCGGTTATTTTGAGCACCTGGTCGTGCAGGCTTTCGAGGTGCTGCACGTTCACGGCCGTAATCACGGCGATTCCTTGCTGCAACAAGTACTCTACGTCCTGCCAGCGCTTGTCGTGGCGCGAGCCGGGCACGTTGGAGTGGGCCAGCTCGTCGACAATTACCACCTGCGGGCGGCGCTGCACGATGCCGTCGAGGTCCATTTCCTCCAGCGCCCGGCCCTTGTAGAAGACGTGCTTGCGGGGCAGCAGCGGCAAATCCGGCAGCCCGGCCACGGTGCCGGGGCGGCCGTGGGTTTCGATGTAACCTAGCAGCACGTCCACGCCGTGGCGGCGCAGCTCGTGAGCTTCCTGCAGCAGGCGGTAGGTTTTGCCCACCCCGGCGGCCAGCCCCAGGTACACCTTGAGCGTGCCGCGCCGCCGCGCCTGCACCAAACGCAGGAATCGCTCGGCGGATTGGTCGCGGGAATCAGGCATTGGGAAGGTAAAATTGGTTGATTGAACTGGCGCGAGTTTAGGCGCAGCCGTAACTCGTGCCTACTATCATGGGAGGCTGTGCCTCCCCCGCCCGCGCCGATTGAACGTTCTGCTGCGAGGCGCAGCCTCGCCCGAATGGTCGGCACGAGTTACGGCTGCGCCTAAACTCGCGCCAGTGCTAAAACGAAAACGCCACGCTGCCCGTCACATTCCCGTAGCTGCGGTTGTCCACGTTATCGGCCCGCCCAAACACGCCGTTGATGCCGTCCAGATACCGCCCTTCCAGCCGCGCCAGCACCCGGGGCGTGGGCGCATAATCGAGGTTAAGCGAGCCGCCCGCCACCCGAAAATCAGCATCCGACGCCGCCGGCATACTACTGCTGATAATGACGCCGCGCTCGGCGTAGTAATACTCGCCCCGCACGGTGGCCGAGAGCTTGTCGGCCAGCTGCTGCTTCACGAACACCGCCCCGCTGTGCCAGGTATCGTGGCCGCGCCGGCCAGCGCTCTGCTGCTTGCCCACGTCGAACACCAGCGCCAGACTGGTGCGGGCGCTGGCCGCGTACGTGATGTAAAAATCATGGAAATAGCGCCGCCGAATGATGGAATCCTGCGGCTGTTCGTTGCCATAAAACGTGCTGCTATTGATGAGAATCTTACCCGTCGGCCTCCACTGCAGCTGCGTGCCCAGGGCCTTGGCCTGGTTGGTTTCACGGATGTTCTGCCAGCCGTTCAGCACCAGCCCGGTCAGGGTCAGCTTGGGGCTCACCTCATAAGTGAGGCGGGCACCAGACTCGTAGTACGGCGAGTTCTCGGCCATCAGCGAGCGGGTCAGCGTCCAGTTATCTTTAGAAATGGCCGACTCAAACCCGATGTGCGAGCCGAAAATCCCCACGTCGAGCCAGGCCTTCTGGAAGGGCCGAAAGCCCGCGTACGCCTCATACACGTGCCGCAACACGGGGTCTTCGGCGGCGTAGTTGGCGCTCACGTAGGTGCCGGCGTGCAAACCCAGCGCCCCGCGCACGCGGCCGTCGTCGTAGCGCAGCCCCACCACGCCCTGGTTGATGGCAAACTCGTTCTGGCGCCCGTGCGAGTACAGGAAATACTGCCGGTTGTTGCCGTTGGCATGGTCAAAATCGTAGCCGAAATAGGCATCCACGAAGCCGTAGTAGCTGAGTGGCGCGGTGACCGCGGCCGAGTCGGGCGCGGCCGAAGATTGGGCGGAAGCGGCCAGCGGCAGCGCCGTCAGCAGTCCGAAAACAAAGGATTTCATAAGCGGTAAGGGGAACAAAACTACTGACCGGCCAGCTCGTCGAGGGCCAGATTGAGCGATAAAACATCTACGACGTCGGGGCCGAAAAGCACGGCCGTGGTGTAGCGCGGAATCAGGTTGCGCACTTCCTGGGCACTCAGGCGGCGCACGCGGGCAATGCGCGCCACCTGCACCAGCGCGCCCTGCGGCGAGAGGTGCGGGTCGAGCCCCGAGCCGCTGGCGGTGAGCAGCTCAGCGGGCACGTCGGCCGCTTTCACCCCCGGGTTTTCAAGTAAAAAAGTATCCAGCCGGGCCTGCACCAGGGCCAGGTATTCCGGGTTCGACGGCCCCTTATTCGAGCCGCTGCTGGCGTCGGCGTGGTAGTCGGCCGCCGAGGGCCGGGAGTTGAAATACTCCGGCCGGTCGAATTTCTGCCCCACGCGGGCAAAGCCCACCACCCGCCCGTGGCGGCTGACGGTAACGCCCGCCCCCTGGCCGGGGGCCAGCTGGGCGGCGGCCCACACCAGGGCCGGGTATAGCCCGCAGCACAGCAGCATCATGGCTAGGGTGAGGCGCAGGGCGGGAAGGAGTTGGGTTTTCATGAGAAGTTGTTAAAAAGGAATGAAGAGGAGGGCGAAACTCCCCTCCTTGGAAAGGAGGGGATGTTGCGGCGCAGCCGCAACGGGGGTGGTTCGCCCGGTCGCGCCGTTCGCGCCGCTTAGAAAAAGGTAGTTGTACAGTCGGGTCGTTCAGGTATCGTTCTGACGGGCGAACCACCCCCGCTCGCTGCTCAGCGCAGCTCGCGTCCCCTCCTTTTCCAAGGAGGGGAGTTTTGTTCTGTTGCTCACCATACCTTGTCGTTCTATCACATACACCACCCCACCACCACGTCAATCAGCTTGATGCCCACGAACGGCACCGCCACCCCGCCCAGCCCGTAAATCAGCAGATTGCGCCGCAGCAGGGCCGAGGCCCCAATGGGCTTATAAGCCACCCCGTTCAAAGCCAGCGGCACCAGCGCCGGGATGATGATGGCATTGAATATCACGGCCGAGAGAATGGCCGACTGCGGCGACTGCAGCCCCATCACATTCAGCGCCCCCAGCGCCGGAATGCCCGCCATGAACAGCGCCGGCACGATGGCGAAGTACTTGGCCACGTCGTTGGCAATCGAAAACGTCGTCAAAGTCCCGCGCGTCATCAGCAACTGCTTGCCGATTTCCACCACTTCGATGAGCTTAGTGGGGTCGTTGTCGAGGTCCACCATGTTGCCGGCTTCCTTGGCCGCCGGCGTGCCCGAGTTCATGGCCACGCCCACGTCAGCCTGGGCCAGGGCGGGCGCGTCGTTGGTGCCGTCGCCCATCATGGCCACCAGGCGGCCCAGGCGCTGCTCGGCCCTTATGTACTGCATTTTATCCTCCGGCTTGGCTTCGGCGATGAAGTCGTCCACCCCGGCTTTCTCGGCGATGAATTTTGCCGTCAGCGGGTTGTCGCCGGTCACCATCACCGTTTTGATGCCCATGCTGCGCAGCCGCCCAAACCGCTCCCGGATGCCGGGCTTTATCACGTCCTGTAATTCCACCACGCCCAGTACCCGGTCGTTTTCGCTCAGCACCAGCGGGGTGCCGCCGTTGCCGGCCACCGTGGCCACCCGCTCAGCCACCTCGGCCGGGTAGGCCTGCCCGGCGCGCTCGGCCAGCTGCCGGATGGCATCGGCGGCGCCCTTGCGCAGGCGGCGGCCGTCGGCCAGCGTCACGCCCGAGCTACGGGTTTCGGCGGTGAACTTGATGAGCTCGGCCCCGGTCAGCTGGGGCTGCAGGGCCAGGGCTTCCACCTTGTGGTCGCGGGCCAGCTCCACGATGCTCTTGCCCTCGGGCGTTTCGTCGGTGAGCGAGCTGAGCGTGGCCTGCTCCACGAACCGCCCCATCGGCACGCCCGGCGCGGGCCAGAAGTGCGTGGCCCGGCGGTTGCCGATGGTGATGGTGCCGGTTTTATCCAGCAGCAGCACGTCCACGTCGCCGGCCGTTTCCACGGCCTTGCCGCTCTTGGTGATGACGTTGGCCCGCAGTGCCCGGTCCATGCCCGCAATGCCGATGGCCGACAGCAGCCCGCCAATCGTGGTCGGAATCAAGCACACAAACAGCGCGATAAACGCCGCCACCGAAATCGGCGTGCGGGCATAATCGGCAAACGGTGCCAGCGTCACGCACACAATCACGAACACCAGCGTGAAGCCCGCCAGCAGAATCGTGAGGGCAATTTCGTTCGGCGTTTTCTGCCGCGAGGCGCCCTCCACCAGCGCAATCATCTTGTCCAGAAACGACTCGCCCGGCTCGGTGCTCACCCGCGCCACGATGCGGTCGCTCAGCACTTTGGTGCCGCCCGTCACCGACGATTTATCGCCGCCCGCCTCGCGAATTACCGGCGCCGACTCGCCCGTAATGGCCGACTCGTCAATCGTGGCCAGGCCCTCGATAATCTCCCCGTCGGTCGGGATAACCTCGCCCGCTTCCACCACAAACACCTGCCCTTTGCGCAGCCCCGCCGAGCTCACTGCCTCCAGCGTGCCGTCGTCCAGGCGCAGCGTGGCAGGGGTATCCTGCCGCGTCTTCCGCAGCGAATCGGCTTGCGCCTTGCCCCGTGCCTCGGCAATGGCCTCGGCAAAATTGGCGAATAAGAGCGTGAGCAGCAGCACCACGAACACCGTGAAGTTGTAGCCGAAGCTGCCCTGCGCCGCGTCGGGCCGCGCCAGCAGCCCCAGCGTCACCACCAGCATCACCGCTGTGCCCAGCTCCACGGTGAACATCACCGGGTTGCGCACCAGCGTGCGCGGGTCGAGCTTCACAAAGGCCTGCCCGATGGCCTCGCGCACCAGCGCCGGTTGAAATAAAGAAGGAGATTGAGTTGCCATGTTAAAAAATAATCAAGAGAGAAAAAAGCCCGTCCATCCGTCGAGCAGCCCCGTGGCACCGTCCAGCATGTCCGAGGGGCAGTCCAGCATGCACTTTGCGTCGTCCAGCACCTTCGAGGGCCAGTCGAGCAAGCCCGAGACATCGTCCAGCACGTCCGAGGCATCGTCCAGCACACCCGAGATGCAGTCGAGCACACCCGAGATGCAGTCGAGCACACCCGAGATGCAGTCGAGCACACCCGAGATGCAGTCGAGCATACCCGAGATGCAGTCGAGCCCCGACTGGCGCGAGTTTAGCGCAGCGTAACTCGTGCCTTTCATTCGGGCGAGGCTGAGCCTCGCATCAGAACGATTTGCGTAGCTAGCCGCTATGACCACTAGACGGGGCAGTGCGGGGGAGGCACAGCCTCCCGTGATAGTCGGCACGAGTTACGCTGCGCTAAACTCGCGCCAGTAATAGCCCCGAGAGAATGTTAATACAGCGTAAAATGCTCGGCCAGCGGCCCCAGCGCCAGCGCCGGGAAGAAGGCCAGCGCCGCGATAATCCAAATCACGAACAGCACCAGCACCCCGAAGGTGGCCGTATCGGTGCGCAGCGTGCCCGCGCTTTCGGGCACCGGCTGCTTGCGCGCCAGCAGCCCCGCAATGGCCACCGGCCCGATAATCGGCAGGTAGCGCGCCAGCAGCATCACCACGCCGGTGCTGATGTTCCACCACGGCGTATTATCCCCCAGCCCCTCGAAGCCCGAGCCATTATTGGCCGCCGACGAGGTAAACTCATACAGCATCTCGGAGAAGCCGTGGTACCCCGGGTTGGCCAGCCAGCCCGCGTATTCGGTGGGGTTGCCGGTGTAGAGGTGCGCCGATAAAGCCGTGCCCACCAGGATGAGCAACGGGTGCAGCAAGGCCACCAGCACGGCAATTTTCATCTCCCGCGCCTCGATTTTGCGCCCCAGAAATTCCGGCGTGCGCCCCACCATCAGCCCGGCGATGAACACGGCAATAATCACGAAAACAAAGAAGTTGAGAAAGCCCACCCCCACCCCGCCGTAAAAGGCGTTGGTCATCATGCCCAGCAGCTCGGCCATGCCCGAGATGGGCATGTGCGAGTCGTGCATCGAATTCACCGAGCCGCAGGAAATCACCGTGTTGGTAATGCCCCAGTAGGCCGAAGCCGCCGCGCCGAAACGCATTTCCTTGCCCTCGAGCGCCCCCAGCTGCTGGTCCACCCCCATGCGGGCGATGGCCGGGTTGCCGTGCAGCTCATAGTACACCGTGGGCGCCAGCAGCAGCAGAAAGCCCACCGTCATCACCCCAAACACCATGTACGACAGCCGCGGCCGCCGCAAATAATAGCCCAGGGCAAACACCAGCGCAAAGGGAATCAGCACCAGCGCCACGTTCTCCACCGCATTCGTGAGGTACGTGGGGTTCTCCAGCGGGTGCGCCGAGTTGGCTCCGAAGAAGCCCCCCCCGTTGGTCCCCAGCTCCTTGATGGCAATCATGGCCGCCGCCGGCCCCCGGCTCACGCTGACGGAGTCGCCCTGCACGGTCACGATGCTGGCTTTGCCGGCCCAGTTCATGGGCGTGCCCTGCCCCACCAGCACCAGCGCCACCCCCAGCGCGATGGGCAGCAGCACCCGGGTAATGCTCTTGACGAAGTAGTTGTAGAAGTTGCCGAGCTTGTCCCCCGCCCCGTCGCGCAGGGCATTAAACACCACCACGCAGGCCGCCATGCCCGTGGCCGCCGTCACAAACTGCAGAAACGTGATGGCAAAGAGCTGCGAGAAATACGTGGCTCCGCTCTCGCCCGAGTAGTGCTGCAAGTTGCAGTTTACCAGAAACGAGATGGCCGTATTAAACGCCTGGTCGGGCGTCATCGAGGGGTTATGGTCGGGGTTGAGCGGCAGGCTGCCCTGGGTGCACAGCACCAGCATGGCCCAGCCAAACCACGCTACGTTGATAGTGAGCAGCGCCACCAGATGCTGCGGCCAGGTCATGTCTTTGGCGGGGTTCACGCCCCCGAAACGAAACAGCAGCCGCTCCAGCGGCGCCAGGAAATCGGACCAGCTTTTGTCGCCCCGATAAATTGTGGCCAGGTAGCGGCCCAGCGGCACCGCCAGCAGCAGCGTGCTGCCGAAAATGACGAGGATGCCGAGAAGTTCTTGGGTCATGTTCAAGTTGGAAATACTGTCATGCTTGGCTACACCGACCTTCGGTTCGCTGCGCTCAGCATGACGGGCGGTTAAAATTTCTCCGGTTTCAGCAGCACGTAGCACAGGTAGCCGAAGGTGGCCAGCGAGAGCAGCAGCAGGGCGAGCATCATAGCTTTGTGAGGATTGAAGCGGGAAAATCAGATGCGCTCGCAGAAATCGACGGCGCGGTAGAACAGCCAGAAGCCGGCTAGGCCAGAGGCCGTGAGCAGCGGGATGAACAGGGAGGGAGGCATAAGCAAGGGTTCGTTTTGGTTGCTCAAGGCCCATTGCCAAATGCGGCCCACAAGCGCAGCCCACCATTTATTTCCCGGCTGGCACAACTGATAATCAATGCGCAATTTTTATTCAGCTCGAATATTCGTTAGGCCTAAACGCAAAAAACCGGGTCATTCTGACCCGGTGCGTCGGTCAGAATAACCCGGTTTTGATGGTCCGGTAGCAGCTGGCAATAGCTACTTCAGATACTTCGCCAGCGTGGTGTTCAACTCCTCAAGTCGCGGCCAGCAGGGCTGGCTTTCAATTCGGGGCTTAGGGCTTCGTAGAGCGGGGCCACGGTGGCGTACTGCGGCGGGTCCCACATGCGCATACCGTGCAGGGCATCCAGGCTAACCCAGGAATGGGGATTGGCCCGCACGAAGGCGTAGTTTGCTTGCAGCATGTCCTTGTCAAGGGCCGCCAGCTGCGCCTGTATCCGCTGGCTGAAGGCAGGGTCGTTGCGCTGGGCCTCGGTGGCCTTCTGCGCTTGGGCAGTGGTGGCCACCATGCGGGCACCGATGGGGGCCACTGCGGCTTGCAGGCGCAGGTGGTCGGTCATCACCGGGCCGCCTTTGAAAGCAGCGTTTTCCAGCGAGTCGGGGCTGGTAACCAGCAGCGTGCCGGGTTCTACGAATATGCTGGCGCGGTTGGAAATACGGCCAAACATGCTGCCCAGCCGGCCCTGCCGCCGCACTACCAATTGGGCCGCTACGGGTGCTTCGGCAGTGCCTCGTATTGTAAACTCCCCGTTTTTCAGCGTCGCTGAATCCAGCGGCTGCAGGCCGCGTACCAGGTAGATTTTAGCTGGTGCGCTCAGCCGGCCCACCTTGCCTTTGATGGTGTAAGTGAAGGGAGTTTGCGCGGCGGCCAGCACCGGCAGGGCCAGCAAGGCGGCAAGTAGCTGCTTTTTCATAAGCGGAAGTAAAAAGAGGTGATACTGGCCTTAACGCAGGCCCGCGCGCCACAGTATGCAAACCAAGCAGATTACAACCTCCTACAGTCCGTACTCCTGAATCTTGCGGTACAAAGTCTTGGTGCCGATGCCCAGCTGGCGGGCGGCCTCCATCTTGTTGCCCCCCGTGTCGAGCAGTACCTGCCGAATCTGGCGCTTCTCCAGGGCGCGCAAACTGCGGTCATGGGCCTCATCGAGACTGGGGGCGGGCGGCAGGTGGTGGAATTCGGGCGGCAGGTCGTCGAGGGTCAGCAGGTCGCCGTCGGCCAGGATGGCGGCGCGCTCCAGCACATTCTTGAGCTCGCGCACATTGCCGCGCCAGTCGTGGGCCCGCAGTTGGGCCAGCACCTCCGGCTCGAAGCCGCGCAGGCGGCGGCGCAGCTGGCTGCTGAAGAGTTGCAGGAAGTGCTGGGCCAGCACGGGCACGTCGTCGCGGCGCTCATTGAGCCCCGGCACCGGCACCGTGAACACGGCTAGCCGGTAGTATAAATCGGGGCGGAAATGGCCCGCTTCGGCCTCCTGGCGCAGGTTGCGATTGGTGGCGGCCACGATGCGCACGTCGATGCTCGTCGGCTTGGTGTCGCCGAGCTTCACAAACTGCCGCGTTTCCAGCACCCGCAGGAATTTGGCCTGCACATTCAGCTCCAGCTCCCCTATCTCATCCAGAAACAGGGTGCCGCCATTAGCCTCTTCCAGCAGCCCTTTCTTGTCGGCCAGCGCCCCCGTGAAGGCCCCTTTTTTGTAGCCAAACAGCTCCGATTCCAGCAAATCCTTTGGGAAAGCCGAGCAATTGACGGCCACGAACGGCCGGCTGCGACGCAGACTGGCCTGATGAATGGCTTGGGCAAACAGCTCCTTGCCCGCGCCGGTGGGGCCTTCCAGTAGCACGGTGCTATCGGTGGGCGCGGCGCGCTGGGCCAGGCGCTTAGCCTGCTCCAGGGCCGGCGCGTGGCCAATCATCGAGTCGAAGCTGTGCTGAGTGCCCACTTGCCGCTCCAGCTCGGCCACGCGGCGCTGCAGGCGGGCCTTGTCGGCGGCGCGGTCCACGGTCACCACCAGCTGCTCGTCGGCGTCGCCCTTGGTGAGGTAGTCGAAAGCGCCTTCCTTCATGGCCCGCACGCCGTCGGCAATGGTGCCGTAGGCCGTCATCAGCACCACCTCGGCCAGGGGGGCCAAGGCTTTGTAGCGGGGCAGTAGGTCGAGGCCGCGGCCGTCGGGCAGCTTCACGTCGCTCAGCACCACCAGCACCTCGCTGGCGTGTTCGCGCAGGGCCTGCAGGCCGCGGTGGGCGTCGGGGGCCTGGTGCACGGTGTAGCCCTCCAGCTCCAGCGTGCGGGCGATGGCATGACGCAGCACGGCTTCGTCGTCGATGAGCAGAATGGTTCCGGTGGACATGGGGCGAAAGTACGGCCGGGGGAAGAGTTATGAGTTTTGAGTTATGAGTTATGAATTGAAAAAAGGCTGTCATGCTGAACGCAGTGAAGCATCTTGCCCATGGTAGTAAATCCAATCGAAAGGGGTTAGCAATGCAGGCGAGATGCTTCGCTGCGTTCAGCATGACAGCCTTTTTTCACACTGTAATTTTCAATCCCAAACCCGTAATTTATAACTCAAAACTCCCCCCTGTTTCGTATCTTCGCACGCATGAAACACCTTGTAGTTCTGACCGGCGCCGGCGTATCGGCCGAGTCCGGTATCCGCACTTTCCGCGACTCCAACGGGCTCTGGGAAGAGCACCGCATCGAAGACGTAGCCTCGCCCGAAGGCTTTGCCCGCAACCCCGCCCTGGTGCTCGATTTCTACAACCAGCGCCGCGCCCAGGCCCGCACCGTGCAGCCCAACGCCGCCCACCTGGCCCTGGCCGGCTTCGAGGAGCAGCTTGGCTGGAAGGTCAGTATCATTACCCAGAACGTGGATGATTTGCACGAGCGCGCCGGCTCCACCCACGTGCTGCACCTGCACGGCATGCTCAACGAAATGCGCTCCGTGGCCGACGAAGCCACCGTGTACTACTGCGACGGCGACATCAATGTGGGCGACTTCGCCCCCGACGGCTCGCAGCTGCGCCCGCACATCGTGTGGTTTGGCGAGATGGTGCCCGCCATCGAGGAAGCCGCCGAAATCGTGGCCGAAGCCGACGCGCTGCTCATCGTGGGCACCTCGCTGCAGGTGTACCCGGCGGCCGGGCTGCTGCACTACGCCCCCGCCACCTGCCCCGTGTTCGTCATCGACCCGCACCAGCCCGAGGCCGGCCGCCGCAGCGTGCGCTACGTGGTGGAGCCCGCCAGCGTGGGCGTGCCGCAGGTGCTGAAGGATTTAATTAATAATGAGTAATTAATTAAAAGCCTGACTCCAAGCGTGCATTGCTAATTATTCATTATTAATTGTTAATTGCCTTATGGCTTCCGTTTTTGGTCACGTTGCCGTTGGTTTCACCCTGGCGCGCCTGCACTTTCGCGAGCGCGAATACTGGCCCTACTGGCTACTGGCCAGTGCCCTGGCCTTTCTGCCCGACGCCGACGTAATTGGGTTCAAATTTCACGTGCCCTATGCCAGCCTGTGGGGGCATCGGGGGCTGACGCACTCGCTGCTGGCGGCGGCCGTAATTGCGTTGGCAGTAACAATATTGGTGCGCTTATTTACAAAGCCCGGCCCTTGGCGGCCGGGCTTCGGGCGACTGCTGTCGCTGCTGTTTCTGGCCACAGCCTCGCATGGTGTGCTTGATGCCATGACCAGCGGCGGGCTGGGCGTGGCGTTCCTGAGCCCCTGGGAGCAGGAGCGGTATTTCTTTGATTTCCGCCCGATTAAGGTTTCCCCAATTGGCGTGAAGAATTTTATTGGTGAGCGCGCCTGGCTGGTGTTGCGCAGTGAGCTCATCTGGGTGGGCGTGCCGTGTTTGCTGGTGCTGCTGCTGCGCACCATTTTCACCTACCCGGCTACGGCAACATTGCGACAGTCGTAGCGCTACATTTTAACTACTTTTTAACCGCCCGACCGTATGAGAGCAGACATTTTGCTCTTATGCGTTTACTCTACATTTGCCTGCTGGCGGCCAGCACGCTGACTTTCCAGCCGGTAGCCGCTCAATCGGCGCCACCGGCCCACACGGTTTTCCTGCTCGGCAATACGGCCCAGCACGAGGTTTCGCCTGCCCGCCTGCAGCAGCTGCGCCGCACCCTGGAGCAGCAAACCAGGCCTTTCACCGTCGTTCACCTGGGTGATATCGTGGCCAACGAAGGCTTAGCGAAGGGCGACACCGCCCTCGCCCAAACCGCCCGTAGCCGCGCCGATGCCCTCATTACGCTGGTCAAAGGCCTGCCGCAGGGCAAGATATACTTTCTGCCCGGCGATAAGGACTGGGCCAACTCTGGCCCCGGTGGCCTGAAAGCCGTGCGCCGCCTCGAAAAGTACATCGAGCAACAGCTACCCGGCCAGAATGCCTTCGTGCCCAGCAATGGCTGCCCCGGCCCCGAAGTGGTGGACGTGGCCCCTCTGGTGCGGCTGGTGGCTATCAACTCGCCCTGGTTTACCCACCCCTACGACCGCCCCGAAGCGCCCGACACCGACTGCAAAACACTGACCAAAGAGGAATTCCGTGAGCAGCTGCAGGACATCATGGACGACACGAAAGGCAAAAACCTGCTGCTGGCCGGCCACCACCCCGTGGTGAGCAACGGCGCGTATGGCGGGCACCAGCCGCTGTCGCGCCACCTGCTGCCGCCGGTGCTCGGCACCGTGTATGCCGCTTATCGTCAGAATGTAGGCTCGCCCCGCGACCTGGCCAATCCGCGCTACCAGGAGCTGAGTAAGGAGCTGCTGAATACGCTGTTTACGCACTCCGGCGTGGTGTATGCGGCGGCGCACGATTTCTCCTTGCAGCTGACGCCTTTGCAGGGCAATTACCATCTGGTGAGCGGCAGCTTTGCCGAAAGCCAGCACATGGGCGCCAAAGGCAAGTCGCTCTATAGCAAAAGCGAAGAAGGATATTCGACCCTCGAATACTTCGCCGACGGCACGGTGAAAACCCGATTTTTTACCTTTGAAAACGGCGACGCCCAGTCTGCGAAGGAAGCCTACGCGGGCACCCTGTTTCGCTCGCCCTGCGCGGGTGGCGATGACAAAGCTCCCGTTAACGTATTTATCACCGACTGCCCGGGTGCCGCTAAAACGCTTGCCGAAAGCAAGCCCGATGCACCCTTCCAAGCGACCAGCACCGTGGTGCCGGGGCCGGAATACAAACCAACCGGCAGCCGTAACTTCTTCATTGGCAAAATATACCGCTCGTCGTGGCTGGAGCCGGTGACGGTGCCCACCCTCGACTTGCGCACCGACAAGGGCGGGCTGCGCCCCACCGGCCGCGGCGGTGGACGCCAAACCACCTCGCTCAAGCTTATTGCCGCCGATAGCGCCGAGTACGTCTTCCGCTCCGTGGATAAGGACGTGACGACCATCCTGCCGCCGGAGCTGCGCAACTCGTTTGCGGCTGATATTCTGCGCGACATCACGGCCACGGCCAACCCCTACTCGGCGCTGCCCATCAGTTCGATGCTCGACCGGACGGATATTCTGCACGCCCGGCCCCGCCTCTACCGGCTGCCGGATAATCAGCAGCTTGGCCCCTACCGCGAGAAGTACGCCAACTTGCTCGGCACCCTCGAAGACTCGCCCAAAGACCCGAAGCCCAACCTGCCCGGCTTCGGTGGCTCGGATGAGGTGACGCGTAGCTTCGGCCTCTTCCGTAAGCTGTATAAGGACCACGACAACCGTGTGGATGCCCCGGCCCTGGCCCGCGCCCGTGCCTTCGACATGCTGGTGGCCGACTTCGGCAAGCACGAAGACAACTGGAAATGGGCCGGTTACAAACAGCCGAACGGCGGCACGCTCTACCGCCCCATCCCCCGCGACCGCGACCAGAGCTTCACCCTCTGGAACGGCCTGCTCACCTACCTCGCCAACCGCGAGTGGGCCGTGCCCAGCATCGAGAACTTCGATGATGAGTTTCACGATATGAAGAGCTTGAACTGGCCCGCGCGCCACCTCGACCGCTTCCTGCTGCAAAGCTTGAGCCGCAACGACTGGCAGGCCGCAGCCAGGTACCTCCAGGAAAAGCTGCCGCCCAGCGCCATCGACGAAGCCACGGCCACCTTCCCGCCCGAAATCCAAAAGAAGTCGGGGCTGGAAATCAACCGCAAGCTCAAAGCCCGGATTCAGGGATTACCGAATGCCATTGACGAATATTACCTGTTGCTGGCCAAGCGGGTAGATGTAGTGGGCTCCAACAAGGGCGAGGTTTTCCTGGTGGACCGCCAGGCCGACGGCAACGTGCGGGTGCAGATGTTTGACCGCGCTGGCGATACTGAAGACTCCAAGGGCCCGGCCCTGTTCGACCGAACCTTTAAGCCTAACGAAACCGACGAAGTGGGTCTCTACGGGCTCGATGGCAAGGACGTATTTCGCGTGACCGGTCAGGCGAAGAAAAGCGTGCTGGTGCGCATCATCGGCGGCGACGGCAAGGACCATATCGTGGACGAGTCGCACGTCGGCGGCCTGCGCGACCTCACCAAGGTGTATGACCTGCCCGATACCGATATGCAGCTCAGCGCGGAGGCCGACAACCACACCTCGACCCGCCCTACGGTGAATGAGTACGACCGCGAGCAGTTCGAATTCAACAGCTACCGCCCCGGCATCGGCCTGGGTTACAACCGCAACGATGGTTTCACGGCCAGCGCGGGCGTGACCTTCACGCGTCAGGGATTTCGCAAGCCGGGCTACAAAAACCAGTACAGCTTCCTACTCGAAGGCAGCACCGGCGGGCAGCGGCAGGTGACCGTGGGCACCCGCCACCGCTACGCCATCGGCAAGATTGACGCGGGCGCCTCGGTGAGCTACGGCAGCTACTTCCCGTTTTATAACTTCTTCGGCCTGGGCAACAATACCCAGCTCGACCAGGATGCCTACGACGACAAATTCTACCGCGCCCGCTACAAAGGCGTTATCCTGAATGCCTTCCTGGAACGCACTTTCTTCCAGCGCAGCGTTATCCGCGTTGGGCCTACCTACGAGAACTACACCACCGACTTCAGCACCAACAGCTACCTCGGCCAGCTGGGCAGCAGCGACATTCGCCCGAATACCAGTGACCAGAGTCTGGTGGGACTCAACGGCTTGTTCGACCTTGACCTGCGCGACCGGCAGGCCTTCGCCCGGCGCGGGGTGCGTATCCGGGTGCAGCACGACAGCTACTACCAGCTCAGCGACAACCCGGACAGCATCCAGACCAAAAAGAACCTTTTTGGCCTCACCCAGGCCTTTGCCGAGTACTACAGCACGGCCCGCCTGGGCATCCCCGTCACGCTGGTGCTGAAAGGCGGCGGCGGACAGAACTACGGCCCCAACTCCATCATTCCCTTCTATAAATTCACTAGCCTGGGGTTGCGTGAAAACCTGCGCGGCTACTACCGCAACCGTTTCACTGGCGACGCCAGCCTGTATTTCAACTCGGAGCTGCGCCTCGCCCTGGGACAAGTTCGTAACGGTTTTCTGCCCTTCTACTACGGTGTTTTCGGCTTCTACGACCAGGGCCGCGTGTACTACGACGGTGCCTCGCCCGGCGGCTGGCACCGCGGCTACGGCGGCGGTTTCTACATCGCGCCGGTGGTGGAAACGCTGGCTTTCAGCATTTCCTACCAGCAATCGGAGGAAAGCACGCTGCTGCAGTTCGGGCTGGGCTTCCGGATTGACAAGTAGTTACTGGCTGTCCGGATATTCCGGACTACTGCCGCAGTTGTCAAGTTTTACTTGACAACTGCGGCTTTTTTTGTAATTACTATGGTCAATATTGTCAACGGCGAAAATTAACCAACCAGCCGCAAGCGCCGCCGTACCTTTACGGGTATGAATTTTCCGCTCCGCAAGCTCGCCGCCATTGATATTGGCTCGAACGCCGTGCGCTGCCAGATTTCGGCCGTGCTGTTTTACGAAGGACGTTACCGCCTCAAGCGCGTCGAATATGTGCGCTACCCCATGCGGCTGGGCGAAGACGTGTTTGCCACCGGCCGCATTTCGGAGGCCAAGGCCGAGAAGTTTGTCAAGTTTCTGCACTCGCTGCGCCTGCTGATGGAGGTGCACGATGTAGCCCACTACCTCATCTGCGCCACCTCGGCCATGCGTTCGGCGGCCAACGGCGCGGCCCTGGCCAACCGCATCCGGGAGGAGCTGGGCATGTCTATCAAAATTATTGACGGGCAGGACGAAGCATTCTACATCAACCGCGTTATCGAGCATGTGCTGGAAGACAAGCGCCACTACCTGCACATCGACGTGGGCGGCGGCAGCACCGAGTTCAACATCTACCACGACCGCCGCAAGGTAGCCTCCGAGTCGTTCGAAATTGGCTCCATTCGCCGCATGCAGCAGGAAGAGGGCGGCGAGCCCAACACCATCGCCCAGGACGAGCTCTGGGCCCGCATGGAAGCCTGGGTGCGCCACAATGCCCGCCAATACCATGTGACGCGCGCCATCGGCACGGGCGGCAACATCAACAAAATCTACAGCCTCACCCCCGCCGCGCCCGACCGCCACGTCACGCGCCGCGCCATCGAGGGCGTGCTCACCCGCCTCTCGGGCCTCAGCATGAGCGAGCGGGTAAACGTGGCCATGCTCAACCCTGACCGCGCCGACGTGATTGTGCCCGCCGGGCACATCTACCTCTCGGCCATGGAATGGGCGGGCGTCAACCACATGGTAGTGCCCGATATCGGCCTCAAGGACGGCATGTTGCAGGCCTTGTTTGAGGAGTTTTTCGACGAGATGAACCCCGAGGCTGGCCACCCCGCCGTGCTACCCGTGCCCGACGTGCAGAATACGCCCAATAGTGTTGATTAAGTACTCCTCACAGACAAAAGCCCTTGGCTTCCATCCGGAGCCAAGGGCTTTTTCTGAGTGAGTAAGCCGCGCGAGGGTCGCAGCTTATCTACTGGAACTTCGATTTTACTACCTGCAGAATCTGGTGCGAGTCGGCATCGGACAAGAATACGATTACCGAGCAACTGCGCGCATTCCACTTACTGGGCGCCGCCGCCGTCGGGGCGTGGGCGGTGGTATCGGCCATCGAATAGCCGAGGTAAGTGGTGAACTGCTGCCCAGCCGTGGGTCCCATCACCTGCTGCGCGCCGTAGATGCCCGGTATGGCTGCCCGCAACACATTGTGATGCTTGTACTTTTCGGTAGTTTGGTCAGGGTTGAGGCTGCGGTTCAGACGATAATCTTTCTGCGCGCCAATTACGCTGTCTTCCACCACCATGATACCCATATTCACCTTCACGCCCGGCCGGGCCGCCAGGTATTTGGTGTTCACTTTCAGGCGCAACAGCCGCGAAACGGGGTCGAACAGCGGCGTGGCGCGCAGCTCAGCCGTGGGGCTGAGGGCCAACTGGTTGGCCACGGCATTAGGCCACAGGGAGAAAGTGGCTATCGGGCTATTGTTGGCTTCCGGAAAGGGAGCCCGGTTTACGGCGCCCTGAGGCAAGCCGCGGTTGTCAAGGTCGAGCCAAACCAGGTCGCGGGCCACGCCCTCGGCACGGAAGTCGATGGGAAAGTGCGCCCGTGGAGCAGCGAAGTAATCGGTGGCGTGTACTTCTACTCCGAACACGCGGCCGGGATACTTGCGCTCCATCGAGTCGGCCATGTGGGCGGCGCGGGGGCAGTTGCCGCAGTACTGGCCAGTGTAGTCGTCGATTAGCACATTTTGCACTACCGGCCCAGCAGGAAGCAGGGCTTCAGCCGAGTCGAGCGCCAGCGTATCGCGCCGCCCGGCCGATAGGGTCACTTTCTCCGGTTGCGGGTTGTCGATTACGTCGCAAGCCGGCAGCGCAGCCAGTCCGCCCAGTGTCAGCAGCACCGCCGGCGCCACCCAGGCAAAGGAAATCTTTTTCATAACGTCGCCCTGACGGGAATAGATTACTTAAGTTGAAGTACAACAGCTTGCCGGCTGCAATTTGTTCGGTTTGTGAGGCTGCTAGCTTAAAAGGAGCTGGTAATGGTGAGCGTCGCGCCATTGGAGGCTGGCACGTAGCGGCACACGCCGCCCACGCACACAATACCCGCGCGCTGGCGGCCGTAGCCCATCGCAATGCGCGTAGTGCCACCAATATAACCCACCTGGCCCACCAGGTAATGAATCTGCTTTTCCGGGTCGGGGTTGCCGTAATTATACTGGTCGTAAACGGTGGCGAAGAAGTGCGGCGAGTAGGAATATTCTAGCAGCGCGGCCATCCAGGAG
Organism: Hymenobacter aranciens; assembly: GCF_030580865.1. Lineage (GTDB taxonomy): Bacteria > Bacteroidota > Bacteroidia > Cytophagales > Hymenobacteraceae > Hymenobacter > Hymenobacter aranciens. The sequence continues at coordinate 545,236 of NZ_JAUQSY010000002.1, forward strand.
CCCTGGTCGCGCTTGGTTTGCAGAGTTTGCAGCTCGCCGCGCAGGCTGTGGCGGGGGGTGATTTTATAGGCTACGTCGAGCACGCCCACGTGCGATTCGACGATACCGAAACCGGCCACGCCTTCCACCACGTCTTTGTTGTAGACGAAGCGGGCGTACATGGCATTCATTTTCAGCTTTGCCGTGAAACGGCGGTGGATTTCGACGTTGAAATCGCGGAAATAGCGGGCGCTGCCTACCGTAAAAAAGCCCGAAGTATAGCCTTGGCGCGCACCGTTCTCATCATGCAGCGAGTCGGTTTTCAGGCCATTTACTCCCGAGTAGTTCAGCGAGATATCTGTACCGTAGCGGCCACCAAAGCCGCCTTTGGGCACATGGTAAGTGACTTCGAGCTGGCCGCTCACTTCGCCCAGTGGCTGAGTGGCATAGGGGTAAATGCTGGCGGCCAGCAGGTAAGTATGCTGCTTGGTGAGGGCGGGCAGGAAGTTGAGCCGGGCCAAGTTGGCCGTGGCGTTACGGTCGGTACGGAAATCGAAGTTATCGACGCGCTTCAGGCCGCCCACGATGCCAAAGCCGTTGCGGGCGTAGCTGGTGGTGATGAGCAGCGACTCGCCGGCCCGGTAAATGAAGTCGTTGGCTACCGAAGGGTCGTTGGCCCGGCGGGCGTATTCAGCGTTGAAGTTGAAGCCGCCGTTGCTGATGTTGAAGCGGCCGGCACCGGCGCCCACGTTCTCCGGCAGCAGGTACTGCGAGGTGGTGGCTTCCTGATACTTGCTCACAAACGAGCCGCCCACCGTGATGCGCGTGGCCGCCGAATCGAGGCCCGGCAGCAGGTCGTTGAGGCTGACTTCGGCATCGACGCCGCGTACCGTAGCCGGGGCTTTGTCGAAGAAGTAGCGCTGCTTGCCGATGAGGCCCGTGAGCCGTACGCCGCGCACCGGCTGGATGCGCACCCGCAGCCCGTCAATGGACGTGTCGATACCCAGGTTGCGCTCCTCATAGGCCCGAAACACCAGCCCCGAGCCGAACTGCTCGTAGAAGTTGCCCACCGTGACGGCCAGACGGCCCGCATCGTACGTAGCAAACCGGTACGGAATACCCTGGCCCTTGTAGCGCTGGTCGAAGCCCTGCAACGGCGGCAGGTAAGCTTCGTAACGCACCCCGGCCGAGAACTTGCCCGCCGTCAGGATAAGGTTGGCGAAGGTGTTGTTGCGGATACGCTCCGGCACTTCGGGCGCCCCGATGGCGGGGTCGGCCTTGTAGCTCTGGATGTCGGTCTGAAAGTCGCCGTGCAACTGGGCTCCTTCGAGCAGATTATTGCCGCTTTGGGCGTGGACGGCTAGCGGCAGGGCCAGCAGAACAAAAGCGGTGGAAAGCCTGCGGTAGGCGTTTTTCATCGAAACAGGAAATAGAAAACCCAGCCGAAAGATAACGCTTTCGGCTGGGTTTTCCCGGTTAAATCTTATTAGCCGGCAGTAATCGTTTACTACCGCCACAGTTGCTTACTGGCTTATCTTCTCGCCTTTAGCCACTTTGCGCACTAGCTCCAGCAGGTAATTTTCGTCGCCTTCATTATACGCATTGTGCTGCCACACAATGTTGCCGGCCCCATCGAGCAGAAAGGTATGCGGCACGTTGTTCACGTTCAGGGCGCGCTTCAGGTCCTGGTTCTGGTCAATGTATACGGGGTACTCCCAGCCGCGGCCCTTAGCCAGCGGGCCCACTTTGGCGGCGTTGCGGGCGTCGTCGATGCTCATGGCAATGAGGGTGGCACCGGTTTCCTTCTGCAGGTCGGGAAACAGCTCGTGGATGTTGCTGAGCTCGGCAATGCAGGGCTTGCACCACGTGGCCCAGAAGCTGATGATGACGGGCTTACCTTGCCCTATCCCCGGCAGCGCACTAGTGCTGATGGGCTTGCCGTCGAGGGTGCGCACCGTCACGGCGGGCAGCTTACGGGTTTTCAGGTCGGCGTCATTTGGGGTGGCGCCCTGGGCCGGGGCCGAGGAGCCCGACTGGGCGTGGGCCGCAGGGGTGGCGCCCAACGCCAGCAGCGCTACAACAGCTGCGAGAAACGTAGATTTTTTCATGAAAAATAGAGAGCCTGAGAAAGAAGAAATCCGGCACGCCGCGATAAACAGTGGCCGGGCTTCTAAAAGTACTACGCAAACACTATTCCAAGTGCTTTGGCCGGCGTATCCCTGCTTGGCAACAGCCTTGCCTGTACCTGGCTGTCACTTCATGTTTGACAAATACTTTGCTAGTAGTGCTGGCACTCGCTTGTGTTATCCGCATTGGGCACATCAGGCGCAGGCATCAAGGCAACCGACAGGTTGCCAGATTGCTCCACCATATTTATTGCACAACGGCTATTGCCGAGGGTAGTGTTTTGTAGTGCGATGAATAGAATGTTTGCAGTAAAATAAATAGTTCACCTGCAAGCCTAAAGCGTCTTATCTAATTAGTAGGTAACCAATCTTTTCTCAATACGTTTCTTCTGCCACCATCTACCTAAAAAAAGCACATTATCAATAAAATCAGACTTTTGCAGTTCAAAAACAATAAGCAGCGTTAAAAGTTACGCGGTAGTTGACTGCTTCGCGTACGAAGCCTTTACAGCGGCGCTATCGCTACGCTTTCCAATCTGCATCTAACTGACAAGACACTTATTACCGACCGTCGATAACTGTATTGGGAAACCCGTCTTATTTGCTTATCTTTGGACACACAACATTCACCCCTTCACCCAACCATTCTCATTTTTTTCCTCGATGAAAAAAACACTACTTACCGCACTTGTGCTGGCTGCCAGTAGCGGCACTATGTACGCGCAACAGGCTCGCCTGTCCATTTTTGAAGAGTTTTCGGGCGAAAACTGCGGCCCCTGCGCCGCTTACAACCCCGCCCTCTGGTCACTCATCAGCGCCAACCCCAGCAATGTTATCCTGGTAAAGTACCAGAGCCCGATTCCATCGGCAGGCCCTATCTATAATGCCTACCGTACCGTTACCAACGCCCGCCTGTCGTACTACAGCGTTCCGTTTGCCCCCTATGGCCGCCTCAACGGCGTACAGGTAGGCGACGGCAACATCACCCGCCTTACTCAGTCTAACCTCACGCAGGCTGCCGCCGTAGCCGCGCCCTTCGCCATCACGGCCAGCCACCAGTGGATTGCCAACGGCGACTCGGTAAGTGTGACGGTGAACCTGTCGGCCCAGAGCGGCTACGCCCCTGCCGGCGCCAACCTGCGCCTGCGCGCAGCCCTTATTGAGCACCTTGAGTATGCCACCGCCCCCGGCACCAATGGCGAGCGCGAGTTTCACAACGTGGTACGCGAAATGTACCCCAACGCTGCCGGCACACAACTGGCTAACGCCTGGACTACCGGCCAGACGCAAACCCTGGTGCTGAAAGGCCGGGTGCCCTCCTACGTGAACAAGGCCGCCAGCGGCGATACCCGCGTGGTGGTGTGGGTGCAAAACGAGACGGACAAAGCAGTGCCCCAAACCGCCGTGTCGGCCTACGTAGCCCCGAGCGTCGACGCAGCCGCTTCGCTGCGCCTGCCTTCTTCGCTGGTGTGCACCACCACGCGCGCTACCATTAACCCGATAGTTGCGCTCGAAAACACGGGCACTTCGCCCCTCACTTCGGCCACTATTTATTACAAACGCGCCGGCAGCGCCTGGCAAACCTACAACTGGACTGGCACGCTGGCCGCCGCTGGCACCACCAATGTGGCGCTGCCCGCCATGACCGTAGCCCCCGGCGTGACGACGCTCATCGACTCGGTGGCCCAGCCCAACGGGATGCGCGACATGAACACGGCCAACGACCGTAACAGCTTCGTCGTAACCGCCTACGATGCCACTCCGCAGGCGCTGCCCATCATCACGGGCTTCGAAACGGGGGGCACGATGCCGCCCTTCTGGTCGCTCTATGACGCAAACGGCAACCTGCGCAGCTGGACTATCTCGGGCAATGCCACCTCCACGCAGGCTCACAATCGTAGCCGCTACATGCTACTGCACAACAACTTCGATTTTCCGGCCGGCGAAACCAACTACATTCTGCTGCCGACCGACAACGCCCCTTCCGGCCCGAAATTCCTGAATTTTTACGTGGCCCACGCCCAATATCAAACGTCGAACGATGCTCTGGACGTGGTGTATTCCACCGACTGCGGCACCACTTGGACACCGGTGTGGCAGCGCGCCGGCGCCACGCTGGCCACCGGTGTTTGGGGCACCACGGCTTTCCGCCCTACCCAAAATCAGTGGCAAGGCCACAGTGTGAGTTTGGCTGCCGTACCTGTGGGTGCAATGCTGGCCTTCCGCGCCATTAGCGACTACGGCAACAACGTGTATATAGACGATGTGGAGGTAGCTACAGCCCCATTAGCTGCCCGCACGCCAGACGACGTGAAAACGCTGACTCTGACGCCTAACCCAGCCAACATGCAGGCCGCGCTCACCTTCGAATTGCTGCGCAGCCAGGCTGTGGCCGTCAGCGTGGTGGATGAGTTGGGCCGCACGGTGCTGACGCCCCCGGCCGGGCAGTTTGGCGTGGGCAGCCAGCAGGTGACCATCAACACGGCTTCCCTGGCCCCGGGCCTCTATACTGTGCTGCTACGTACGGCCGACGGTAGCTTAGCCAAACGTCTGTCGGTGATTCGCTAGGGCCGATGTTCCCGGCAGTTCCATAACAACCATAAAGCCGCTATAAGCTTCTGCTTCTACTCAGTGGCTCCGTGACAACCGCGAAGCCCCGCTCAGAGAACATCTGACGGGGCTTCCTTGTATAACACCCGCAACAAGCGGCCTCTTGTTTTCGTCACTTTTCCCTTTTACTTTATATCCCTCGCTTTTCCCATGAAACAACGCTTCTTCGCCATCGCCATATTGGCCCTGATTTCCCTCACCAGTTACGCGGGTCAGCTGCAAGGCCTCAGCATTAGCGGTGCCCCACAGCTAACGGTTACCGGCAACTATAACCAAACCTTCGATTTGGAAGCCGATGTCGTTCTCACCAACAGCAGCGGGCGTCAGTTGCAACTGGGTATTCAACGGCAGGTACTGTCAGAAGTGCCTGGTTCCGAAAACTATTTTTGCACCAGCATTATTTGCTATACCCCATTCGTAAGCACTTCACCGGCGTCCCAGCCTGTGGTGTTGGCTAACGGAGCTTCAAACAGCGACACCCACTTCTACTACGCTCCCAACGGCAACGTGGGCATCACAACCATTCGCTACGCCGTATTCGAAATCGGCGGGCAGGATTCGGCCTACGTCACGGTGCGCTTCGATGCCCGTACGGCTCTTGCCACTGCCCCCAACCGCGCCGCCGAGTCGGTGCTAAGTCAGCCCTGGCCCAACCCGGCGGCCGCTGGCGCGGCCGCCGAACTGCGCTATCAGCTACCGGCTGGTAACACCGGGGCTCACCTCATCCTCGTATCCCTGGCCGACGGCCGCCGCGTCCGCGACATCGTCCTCCCCATCGCCCTCGCCGAAGGCAGCATCCGCCTCCGCACAGATGACATCGCGGCTGGCCTCTATAGCTGCCTGCTCGTCAGTGGCGTCGATGGCCGCGGCCAGCTCTTGGCGACGCGTCGCCTGCACATCAAGTAGGGCCAGTAAGCCTTCCGGCGTGGCGGCGGCCAATTGCGCCTCATCACGCCGGAAGAAGTCCCGATGAACGTTCACGACCGGCTCTCCTGGGGCCGGTCGTTGTCGTATATAGGCCCCATCTTCGCGCATCTGATAGCTGTTCTGATTGTCCTGCAGGTTGAGCATGAGAATATTGATGGCCTCGCGCCGAATCTGCGGGTTCACAATCAGGAACAGCGCCTCAATGCGCCGGTCGAAGGAGCGCACCATCACGTCGGCCGAGCCCGCGAAGAGCTTGGCATCGCCGCCATTATGGAAGTAGAACAGACGGGCGTGCTCCAGGTATTCACCCACGATGCTACGCACTTCAATGTTTTCGCTCAGGCCGGCCCGGCCCGGCCGCAGGCAGCAGATGCCCCGCACGATGAAGCGAATGGGCACGCCCGCCTTCGAGGCCTTGTAGAATTCATCAATCATCTCCTTGTCTTCCAAGGAGTTCATCTTCATTATGATACCACTGGGCAGCCCCTTTTTGGCATTCTTTATTTCCTCCCGAATGAGGTGAATAAGCTGCTGCCGCATGTCCTTCGGCGCCGTGATGAGGTATTCATAGTCATCAGGCTGCGAATGGCCGGTAATTACGTTGAAGAATTCCGACACATCGTGCCCGTAGGTGTCGTTGGTCGTCAGCAAACTCATGTCGGTGTAGAGGCGCGAAGTCTGCTCGTTATAGTTGCCCGAGCCAATATGCACGTAGCGCGTCACCTTTTCCCCTTCCTTGCGGATAATCATCAGCAGCTTAGTGTGCGTTTTATATTTACCCACACCATAAATTACGAAGCAGCCCGCCTTTTCCAGCCGCGCCCCTTCCCGAATGTTGCGTTCCTCATCAAAGCGCGCCTTCACCTCGAACAGCACCGAGACGTGCTTGCCATTCTCGGCCGCCTTCAGCAGCGCCGCTGATACCCGCGACTCATCCGCCAGGCGGTAAATCGTTTGCTTAATCCCCAGTACGTGCGGGTCTTCGGCAGCCTGCTCCAACAGCCGCACCATCGGCTCGATGCTATTGTAGGGGTGGTGTAGCAGCACGTCGTGGTGCTTGAGGTACTCAAACAGATTGTCCTCCGCCCCTTCCGGCAAGCTTAGCGGCTGCACTGGTGCCGGCGACTTCGTGCCCTTGCCCCGGAAATTGGGGTGGCGCACAATCTGCATCAGCCCCTTCATGTCAATCAACGAGTTGATGACAAATATGTTGCCGTTGTCGATATTCCAACGCTCACGCAGCACTTCCATCATCATCGCCGAGGCATTGGGTTCTACCTCCACGCGCACCACGCGGCCGCGCTTACGGGTTTTCAGGCCCACCTGAATTTCCTTGATGAAGTCGTTGTCAATATCTTCCGACTCTTCCAGCGTAAAATCACCGTTACGCGTGATGCGAAATAAGTTAGCCGACACAATCTCCACGTTGCGGAACAGGCGCGGCAGAAACTCGCGCACGACTTCCTCAATCGGCACAAACATCACCTTATCCTTGCGCGTGAGCTCAAAAAACCGGGTTAGATTCTGCGGAATCTGCACGAAGGTGAGCCGCTCATGCCCTTTCTCCTGGTCCGAGTCGAAACCAGTGGCTGAGGTACCCGTACGCGTCACTACGCCGAAGATAAGCATTTGATTCATCATCAGCGGGAAGCCGTGATACGAGTCGTACACCATCGGCGTGAGCAGCGGGAATACGGTATTCTTAAAAAACCCTTCCGTTTTCTTCACCTCCACCTCAGTCAAATCCTCCATTTTGAGAATGTTGAAGCCATTTTTTTCGAACTGCGGCTTCAGTTCGTTCAGGTAAGTCAGCGACTGGTCATTGACAAAGCGGTGCGCAAAATCGAGCAGTTTCCGCCGAAACGGCAGCTCGCGCAGCCCCGAATAATCGACCCGCTCCTTACCGTAGTCAAGGTAATTATAGAGCGAGCCCACGCGAATCATGAAAAACTCGTCGAGGTTAGAGCTGGTGATTCCCAGGAATTTCAGCCGGTCGAATAAGCTGCGGCTACCATCCTGCGCCTGGTCGAGCACCCGGTAGTTGAAGCGCAGCCAGCTTAGGTCGCGGCTGATATACTTGCTTTTACGGATGAGGTCGGCCGACTTGAAGAGTTTCATATAATCACGGATTTTAGCGGGTGGAGCAACTTGCCCGGCAGCGGACGGAAGCTTGTATAGGCCAGCTGCTGCTGGCACTTGGCGCAACGTTGCAACAAAATAACGAAGCTCCTGCCTTGCCAGACGGACTTCGGCAAAAGTTTTTTTTGGGTTAATTCGAAAATGGCAATAAGTGCCGCATAATCAACTTAAAATAAAAGCGCCGCCCAACCCGGGCGGCGCTTGCCATTATTACTTAAAAACAACCGTCAACAAACGCCAGCCCGCGCAGCGGGCATATCCGTTCAATCAGTTGAATCCGTTTGCATCTGCGGTCTAGACGTCGAGCTTCGCGTACTTCGCATTGCGCTCGATAAAGTCGCGGCGCGGCGCTACCTCATCGCCCATCAGCATGGAAAACAGGTGGTCAGCCTCGGCGGCCGATTCCACCGTTACCTGCTTCAGAGTGCGGGTCAGGGGCTGCATGGTGGTAGTCCAGAGCTGCTCGGCGTTCATCTCTCCCAGCCCTTTATAGCGCTGCACGCCCACGGTTTCGGGTTTGCCGCGGCCGAGGTCTTCCTGAGCCTGAGCGCGTTCTTCCTCAGTCCAGCAGTAGCGCTCCTCCTTGCCGCGCTTCACGAGGTAAAGCGGCGGCAGGGCGATGTAGATGTAGCCGCGGTCCACCAGCTCGCGCATATAGCGGAAGAAGAAGGTCAGAATCAGCGTACGGATGTGCGAGCCGTCGATGTCGGCATCGGTCATGATGATGACCTTGTGGTAGCGCAGCTTGTCGAAGTTCAGCGGGCCGGTTTCGTTGCCCTCTTCGTCAGTACCGAAAGCCAGCGACTTGCGCTCGTTGAACGTGACGCCCAGCGCGGTAATCATGTTCTTGATTTCCTCGTTTTCCAGGATTTTGTGCTCCTGGGCCTTCTCTACGTTCAGGATTTTACCGCGCAATGGCAGGATGGCCTGAAACGCCCGGTTGCGTCCCTGCTTGGCGGTGCCGCCAGCCGAGTCACCTTCCACCAGATATAGCTCGCAGATTTCGGGGTCCGAGTCGGAGCAGTCGGCCAGCTTGCCGGGCAGAGAATTCGAGCCCAGCACGTTCTTGCGCTGCACCATGTCCTTGGCCTTGCGGGCGGCGATGCGGGCCTTGGCCGCCAATATCACCTTGTCCATGATGCGGTTGGCCTGGTTAGGGTTTTCCTCCAGGTACTCGGTCAGGATTTCACCCACTACCGAGTTCACCGCACCGCTCACTTCCGAGTTTCCCAGTTTGGTTTTGGTCTGGCCCTCGAACTGCGGCTCCTGCACCTTTACCGAGATAACGGCCGTCAGACCTTCGCGGAAGTCGTCGCCGGTGATTTCCACCTTGGCTTTCTCAAACAGCTTGTGCTTGTCGCCGTAGTTTTTCAGCACTCGCGTCACGGCCGAGCGGAAGCCCGCCACGTGCGTACCACCCTCATGGGTGTTGATGTTGTTGACGTAGGAGTACACGTTTTCCTGGTAGGAAGTATTGTACTGCATAGCCACTTCCACCGGCGTGCCGCCCTTCTCGCTTTCCACATAAATGGGCTCCGAGAGCAGCGAAGGCCGCTCCTTGCCATCGAGGTAGAGCACGAAGTCGCGCAGACCGCCGGTCGAGTAAAACTCCTCATAGCGGAAGCTGCCGTCCTCCAGCTTGTCGCGGCGGTCGGTGAGGGTGATACGGATGCCCTTGTTGAGGAAGGCCAAATCGCGCAGGCGGCCGGCAATGGTATCGTAGCGGTACTCCGACTCGGTGAAAATCGACGAGTCGGGCAGAAACTGTACCTCGGTGCCGTGCTCCTCGGTATCGCCGATTTCCTTCACGTCATACTGCGGGAAGCCGATTTTGTACTCTTGCTCGTACACGTGGCCGTTGCGGCGCACGGTCACCTTCAAATCCTGGCTGAGCGCGTTCACGCAGCTCACGCCCACGCCGTGCAGGCCACCGGATACTTTGTAGGAGCCCTTGTCGAACTTGCCGCCAGCGTGCAGCACGGTCAATACCACTTCGAGGGCCGAACGGCCTTCTTTGGCGTGAAAATCGACCGGGATACCGCGCCCGTTGTCGCGCACGGTGATAGAGTTGTTTTCGTTGATGGTGACGTTAATCAGGTCGCAGTGGCCAGCAAGAGCTTCGTCAATGGAATTATCCACTACTTCCCACACCAGATGGTGCAGGCCTTTGATGCCAATATCGCCAATGTACATGGCTGGCCGCTTGCGCACGGCCTCCAGTCCTTCCAGTACCTGGATGCTATCCGCTGAATAGTCGGACTGGGCTTTTCTTTCGGTTGCTTCGCTCATCAGAACGGGGTTAAATCTAGCTTATTACAGCCACATTGGCTGCCTTTTACTGAACACTCAAAAGTACCAATTTAATCCCACTTTGCCTAGCTTTTTTTCGGCTTTTTTCCCCTGAAATACACCTTCTCCCGCGCTGTTTTTATCCCACTGCTCCGCCTCATTTGGCATCCTTCCCATTACCCCCGATTATACAAAAAAAGCCCTTCCGACTGGAAGGGCTTTTTTACTTGCAAGCAACTGAGGGCTCGTTATTCAATCACCAGCTTCTGCTGGGCGGTGCCTTCAGCCGTGCGTACTTCCAGCGTATAGAGACCTGCTTTCTGTGCGCTCAGGTCCAGCATCACAGCACTGGTATTCACTGAGGAAGCGCTGTTCAGAGTACGGTTGTACACCGTACGGCCCAGTGCGTCGGTTACCCGCACAGCCGTGTTGGCTTTCAGGCCACTATTCAGCTGCACCGTAAAGATGCCCGAGTTGCTGGGGTTCGGATACACCGAGAGGGCTTTCTGCACTGCTGCAGAATTATTGCGGGTACCAGTTACAACGCCATCCAATGCACCACCAGGAAGGAGGGTTTTGAATACACCGCCATCACCATCAGTGTTGGTGGTGAACATGCCGCCATAGCCCTGGGCATTGGCATCGAGCACGTCCATCGAAATGAACTGGCACTGGGTCTGTACATCAATCCAGTTGATGCCGTCGGTGCTGTAGGAGTAGCCACGGTCGGCCAACAAGTTCGTGGTGCCGTTCAGGAAGCGGCCAAAGCTGATAAACTTGCCTTGGGCAGCATCGAGGCCGAAGTAATAAAGACGACCAGTGGGGGTTACCGAGGTCCAGGTCAGGCCACCGTCCGTCGTCCGGGCCAGGTTTACCCGGGTTATGTTGGTGCCATTGCTCTCCGTGTTCATGCAGAGACCTTCCGAATCGCTTTTGAACGTGATGTCAACCGGCGGACCCGCAAAAGGCACGGTAGCCGTCTGCCAGGTTAAGCCAAAGTCGGTGGAGCGGAACATGCGGCTGTTGCCGCCGGGGCCACCCGTGGGGGGAGCCTGCTGGCCAGCGCCAATCCAGATAGTGTTACCGCGGCCATGGAAGGAGCGCGTCAGGCCGTATTCGCCGGGGTCAGCAATCGTTGCCAGCCCAGAGTTCGTGTTGCGAGTCCAGGTCAGGCCGCCGTCGCTGGTCAACAGCACTTCGTAGGGCGAACCTATGCCTGTGTTAGGGTTAGCATCGCCGAAAGATACGCCATGCAGGCCGTCGGGAAACATGTGCACGAGGTTGTTGAAGCCATCGGGAGCAGCAAAATTCGCGGCCGTGGTAACCCGAGCCCAGTTGGCACCGCCATCGACGGTACGCAATATCTCACCACCGGGCCCAGAAGGGGCAAACGTCGAAGCAAGTGCCACCTGCTCGCTCAGACCAAAAATATTAGAGGTCTGGAAACCAGGGTCGCTGCGGCGGGCAACCGGGCCGTAAACCAAATTCACGCCAGCTGGAGCGACGGCAGAATTGGTACGTATATACGAGTCGGTAGGGCCAGCCGTCGTGCCGCTGCCATCATAGGCAGTGGCCCACATAGTGGTGGGCGTCATCGTGTGGATGCTGGCGACGCCGGTACCGGGAGGGGTTTCGCTGGTCGTCAGCGGGTTGATAGTCTCCCAACGGGGAAGATACTGGGCCTGGCCAGACAATGCCAGCCCTAGCAGGCCCAGCGAAAGTAGGGTTTTCTTCATTAGTGAAAAAGAAAAGGGGAAATGAGATTAAAGAGACATTAAACGCGTCAAAAATGCTTCAACCGGCTTGACCGCAGCTTAGCATTTCAAGGCACAAGGTACTTATTTTGGAACAAATACTCAAACCGAATGGCGGCGCTGATGTTAATTTTTAGTTGCTAACTAATGGTTTTCAGCAAAACACCCCAAAAAATAATTAACATGCCGCTGCAGGTTCAACGGTCAAAACGAAGCCAGGGTTATCCTCTGCCGTGCTGAAGATATGCCGCTATACGTAGCAGCAGGGCCGTTTTTATCAGATAGCGGTGCGCCCGGGCAGGCTGGGGCGCTACTCTTTGTAATTAGTGGTACCCCGTAAGGGGCCACAAAACTGCCGTAACCCACAGTCAGTTGAGTAGCTCGTGTCAAACACGTGTTAAACATCTAGCCCCAGCAGCGCCAAGTAGCGGGGTTTCAGCAGCTCGCGACTGCCTGGCATTTCTTGCACATAAAACTCGCCATCATTAGCACTGCGCAGGTGAGCCCAGCAGCGAGAGTCAAAGCAATCCTGCATTGAAATCGGCTGAGCATCCTCATTGACAAAATACAAGTGGCCGGCGGCGATGGCCTGCTGGAGCAATTCCAGCGTGGCCTCAGATTTCTGTTCCATATTTCAATCGGTAGCGGTCGAGGAGTTCCATTGCGCTAATCAGCTTGCCTTGGCATTCCAAGAGCTTCTTCATAGCAACTGATTCATCCTCGGGTTGGGAACTAGGCTTATTCACTAGCTCCTTGAAGTGCATCGAGAAGTCATAACCCAGCACTTGGCCGATAGCCAAGATGCGGTCAAATGACATTTCCGGATTGCTGAAATCCAGATACAACTGGTTGCGGGATATGTGGATTTTCTCAGCAATCCTAGTGATTGACAACCCACTGTCCTTTATAACCTTGCGGACTATTTCACCTCGTGATTCCATTACGACACAAAGTTGTGTAGTCGTTTGTCCTAAACGGATTTCATTTTTCCACATCTTTAAGTTGTGTTTGTCATTTATAAATTACACTTTTGCCTATCGAAAGCGTATAACGGAGGTCCGAAAAACAAATTGTAGGCCACAAAACCCCGCTCAACCAGATGGACGCAAAAAATAAACTAAGTAAAGTCCTCTTGGAAATGGGAATCAAGCACATGGTTCCCAGCCAGGAGTTACTCGAAAAGCACCTAAGCGGCATGACGCTCCGCCGCTTCAACAAGCTGTTCAGTAATACCACTAAAAAGGAGCTGACCGCAACGGAGGTCACTCTGCTAACCAACTGGCTGAGCCGCATCAGTAATAAGCCAGCGGCCGAGATTCAACTGCTGGAGGTCGGGAAGGAGGTGGCACCATGCTAGGCAAAAGCATCCTCATCCTTTACTCTGACAGCCCGGACGACCCGCAGATGCGCACGGTACTGGCCCAACTGGAGCAAGTAACCAAGCTCCCCGTCACCATCCTGCCTTTATACCAGTTGGGCGGTAAACAGCGCAAAGCCAATGTACAGTCTGTGCTGCCCACCCTAGCCTCTATCCTGCCCAACTGATGAAAACGGGCACATTCATCCGGAGCCAGCAGGTCAGCGAACTGAATGAAGGATAGTTATGCCCATCAACTATGCTGACTACCCCAGCGACTGGCTGACAGTAATCCGCCCCCGAATCCTGGAGCGCGACGGGCACAGGTGTAAATTCTGCGGCTTGGCCAACCACCTGCTCGGGTGGCGCATCCCCCGCACGGACAGATTCTACACGCCCGAGCAATTTGCTGGTAGTCATATTCCTGCCGATGATGTGGACGTTCTGGTGAAAGTGATGGAGAAACGCCCGAAACCGTGGCGTATCGTGCTCACCATCGCTCATTTGGACCACGGATTGATTAACCACAGCGACAGCAACCTGGCCGCATTGTGCCAGCGCTGCCACCTAAATCATGACCGCAAAACCGTGAAGACCAAACGCGAACAACGCCGTCGCTACAGCCGGCGCAAAAAACAACTACCCCTCCCCTTCTTAATCCTCGCCTAGCACCAGCTCTTTTTATGCTTCTTTCGGACTCTACCATTGACCAGGTACGCCAGCTCGACATCGTCGCCGTGGTGCAGCACTATGTCCCGCTCAAGTCGCGCGGCCACAAGCACGAGGCGTGCTGCCCCTTCCATAACGAAAAGTCACCCAGCTTTCACGTTAACGCTGGCAAGCAGATTTTTAAGTGCTTCGGTTGCGGTGCCGCCGGCGACGGCATCGGCTTCGTGATGAAGTACGCCAAGCTCGATTTTATCCAGGCCGTTAAGGAAATAGCCGGTAACCACAGCATCCAGCTCGACTACCAGAACCTGAGCCCGGAAGCGGCGGCGAAGGCTGAAGCGGAGCAGCGCGACCGCGAGGCCGTACGCATCGTGCTCAGCTACGCCCAGGGCTACTTCGCCGGCACCAAGCTCCCCGACCGCTGGGGCGAAACCCGCAAGTTGAAGCAGCCCGTGCGCGACGCTTTCGGGCTGGGCTACGCCGAGAAACGGTCCGACGCCTTCTATCAGGACGCCATCCGGAACGGCTACTCGGCCGACGTGCTGGTGCGGGCCGGCCTGGTGCGGAAGGTGGAGCACGATGACCAGGAGCCGAAGTACTACGACGCCTTCCAAGACCGCGTAATGTTCCCCATCCGCGACGCCCGGGGCCGCGTCATTGCCTTCACCGGGCGCCTGGTCACGGAGCCCGAGCCCGATGCCGCGTTTAAGCCCGGCAAATACCTCAACAGCCCCGACACCACCTGGGTGAAGGGCGACCACCTCTACGGCATCGACCTGGCCGCTGACGCCATACGGACACGGAAGTTTGCCTACCTGATGGAGGGCAATATCGACGTGATGCAGTTCCACCAGTGGTCGATGCCTAATACCGTGGCGCCCTGTGGCACTGCACTCACCGACAACCAGATAAAGCTGCTGAAGCGCTACACCGACCACATCGTGCTGGTGCCCGACAACGACGCGGCGGGCGTCAAGGCCCTGCACAAGAATGCCCAGCTGCTCACCGCTGCCGGCTTCCGCGTCGACGTGCTAGTGCCAGAAACAGGCCTCGACCCGGACGACATGCTGCGGCGCAAGATTCACAGCGAGGCCGAGTTGGAGGCGTGGCTGCGACACCAGGCGCCGTACATCACCGGTGCCCTGCTTGAGACATGTGAGTTGGATGCAGCCTTGGGTGGCCACGATAAGGCTGCAGCCATCCGGCGCATGGGCGAGGTGCTGGAGCTAATCGAGGACGACACCCTGCGCCAGGTGTACTACGGCGATGTGTGCGACGCCTGGCCCGACTTTAAGAAGGGCTACAAGCTGGTGAAGCGGGGCCAGGACGGGCTGGATAAGAAGGCCCTGGAGCAGTTGGGCGACAACCGGGCCGCATACTTCGACTTTGGCTTTTTCGAGAAGGACGGCTGCTTTTATTGCTACGCCAAGAAGGCCGAGGTTCGCATCTGCAACTTCACCTTCGACATCCAATACTTCGTGCTGAGCGCCAACGAGCCGAAGTATGTGTGCCGCTTCGTTAATATGTTCGGCACGTCGCGCACCATAGCCATCACCACCGATGACTTCACCAGCGTGGCCACGTTCAAAAAGAGCGTCGCGCGCCTGGGTAACTTCATCTTCGAGGGCAACGACGAGCAGCTAAACCTGCTCAAGATTAAATTATTCCACGGCGTGCCAGAGGCCGTGCAGCCGCGCACGATGCTTTACAACCCGAGCGGCGACTTCACCACCTTTGCCAACGGCCTGTTGTTCCAGGACAGGTTTTTTCCGGCGAACAAACACGGCATGGTGCGGCTAGAGCGGCCCGTGGCCACGCTCGAGGAGCTGGACGAGCTGCGGGGCGAGGCGCACCTGGGCATCGGTGACGAGGTGCATGTGCTGCAGTCGATGGAGAAGCTGGCCGCAAAGCTGGGTGGCCAGCAGAAGCTGGAGGAGTTGTTGGAGGCCGGCGACGTGGTGCACCACTCCCACTACTTTCTCCCCTTTGCCTCACAATTGAAGCTCACCGATGACGACGACGACAACTGGGAAAACGAGCGGCGCTTCCGTATGCCCACGAAAATCGAGGGCCTGCGCTTCGAAGCCTGGTCGGCGCTGATGCAGCGCGCCTATGGCTCCAATAGCATGGTGATGATAGCTTTTTACCTCTCGGCCATCTACCGCGACATCATCTACAAAGCCAACGGCAACTACTTCCCGCTGCTGCACTGCTACGGCCTGCGCGGCTCGGGCAAGTCGAAAGCAGCCGAGGCGCTGATATCGTGCTTCGGGCAATTTTCGGAGGAGACGGCCGTGCGCCTGGCCGGCGGCGCCACGGCCACCGGCATCCAGCGCTACATGAGCACGGCCCGCAACTCGCTCATGATGCTCGACGAGTACAAGAACTACCTGCCGATGCCCACCATCGAGCTGCTGAAGGGCATCGCCAACGGCACCGGCAAGCTGATGGGGCGCGCCACCGGCGGCAACGAAACCAAAAGCCTGCGCCCCCTGAGCAGCGCCGTGGTGTGCGGCCAGGACTTGCCCACGCGCGACCCGGCCCTGCTCAGCCGGTGTGTGGTGCTGGAATTCTCGGAAGAGATGAAACGGCAAAACGACCGCGACGCCTACGAGGAGCTGCGCGGCCTGCAGGAGAGCGGTGCCACCGTGCACGTAACTCGGGAGCTGCTCCAGTATCGCCCGGAGATGACCAGCTACCGCCGGCGGGAGCCCGACGTGACCCGGCGCATCCGGCAGCACTGTCAGGACGTGTTGGGCATCGTTGACCCGGAAGACCGCACTGTACAGAATGCCAGCACGCTCTACACTACGGCCGAAATCCTGCACGAAGCGGGCCTGAAGCTGCCTTTCACGATGGAGGCACTATTCGACAAGCTGATGGAGCGCGTGCAGGAAGTGGTGCAGATTCAGCACACCAGCGACGACGTGGAGCAATACTTCATGGTGCTGGGCAGCATGGTCGGCCGCGACATCCACGAGGGCAAGGACTTCAAGATTGTCAAGGAAGACGATGGCATCACCAAGCTGTTCCTGCGCGTGCGCAAGGTGCATCCGCTCTACCTGCAGACGGCCGCCCGGCAGGGTATCGAGGCGCTGGACGCCTCAACCATCCGCGGCTACCTCGGCAAGAGCCGCTTCTTCCTGGAAGACCGCACGAAGGGCGTCAAATTCAAGGACGAGCCCAATGCGACATCTGCGTTTGTGTTCAACTACGACCGTATGCGCGACGAGGGCGTCGAACTCTCGACCGCTGAAGACCTTGACACACTGGAAGCCCAGGACGACGCCAGCCGGCGCCTAGTGCTTAAGACAACCATCAAGGATAACGCGGAGCAACTGGTGTACGCCTGGCTCGATGCGCAGCCGGCCGATACCACGCTGGCTGTATCCGCCGGTCTGCGGCTATTTAACCAGGACAAGCTGCCGGAGCTATCGGAACTCGCTTTCCGGCAGCACCTGATTAGCTACCTCGGAGGGAAGCATGAACACGACCTCACCTTCAGCAGCGACATGAGCAAGTTCAAGTTGAGCATCCCTTTTTAAGCAGGGAAGGAAGGAAATATCTATTTCTAAAAAAGAGGGGCCTAGCGCCCCTTTTTTTGTGCCCGGCGCGCGGGGTCTGTTTCAGCCAGGGAAGGAATAAAATAAAATTCTTTCCTTTTTCCCCTAATGCAATTTATCCTATTTCTAAAGCCCTGTTGATAATTTTTTTAGAAACAAGCGCATCGGGAAAGTACCAGGGAAAACTCGGGAAAAGAAGGGAAAACTCGGGAAAAGACCTAAAATCGAAAAAAAAATAAGAGGGGAAAAGGCTGGGAAAGTCCCTCCTTTTCCCCTTTTTTCCCTGCTTCCCGAGGCAAAAAATCACTTAATTAATTAACATTCAAAATAATGGAAAACGGGGAGAGGAAACCGTCGCACGAGGGGGTGCGGCTTTTTTGAAAACAGGTACTGACCACTCCCGAAAACAGGCCTCAAATCTGGCGCATGTTTTCGACGACCCTACCAGGTGCGCTTAGCGGCTCCCCAGTTCCCGAGTTCAATGAATTCTAACACAATTGTTGAATTTATCTGGCGCTTTTGTCATTCCGCGTCATTAGATTCCTTATATTGCTTGGGCATTAGCCTAGTACGGCTGACGCAGGCTTACCCCTCACCCTTCTGCTCGTGCTTACCCCTTCCGCGTCCTTTGCCCCCGCTACCCCGGTGGGTAGGTTTGCTTCGTCCAAACCCGCCCCTGCCGTGAAACGAATCGACTTCCCCGTCAAGCCCCACATTTTAAAGTATCTGCTGGTGCATCTCAAGCTCCAGCGCATCGAAGGCCAGGAGTTGGTCGTCGATGATTTCGTGCTCAGCACCACCAACCGCTTCGGCTTTGCTCTGAACGCGCTGCTGCGCAAACCAGCCAAGTCGGCCCGCCACGAAGCCAGCATAGAGGATTGTACCGGGCTGCTGGGCGTGAATCTACGCAATTTCAACGGGGCCCACTACGAGCTGATGCAGGGCAACCTGTCAGCGTACTCCGTTTTTCAGTTCAACGACTTTGTCGACGACAACTTCCGCGCGGAGCTATTCTGGTGGGTGAAGAAGGCCGTGGCCCTGCGTTCGACCATCAAGGATGCCATCTACTCCTTCATGGCCTTCTACGACATCCGGGAGGAGGACATTGCCTTCGAAACCCTGCGCAAGGACGTGCAGCGGAATGCTGACCTGGCACCCCGGAAAAAAAATCAGCCGAAAGGCAAGAATTTTTCGGTGAATTTGTCCCGAAAAACAGGCGATTTGTCCCGAAAAACGGGCGATTTGTCCCGAAAAACAGGCGTTTTGTCCCACAAGGACACTTTTATCGCTGTTCGTGAGCAGCTTATGAAACTGCCTTTACCCCTCTTCGAGACCCAATTCTTCTATGCTGGCGCCTGAGTACGACCTGCGCAATCTGGTACAGGTGCCGGCCGACAACCACGGCGGCGTGGAGACCTGCGTGTGGTACACCCTGGCCGCAAACCTGGTCGACTTCCCAGCCACCGGTGAGCTGGTCATCCGCGACTCGCTGCAGCTGCAGCCGGGCACGACCTGGTACCAGGCCTTGAGCGTGCGCCGCACGGTGCGCTATAAGCAAACGCCCAAAGCCCAGGGCCGGCACGGCGACCTCTGGCAGCAGCGGCTCACCGGCACGCTGGCCCGGCACACGCCCGAGCTGGCGCTGGGCCTGGAGGCGCTCGAAGGCCAGGAGCTGGTGGTGCTCTACCGCGACCTCAACGGGCACGTGCAGCTGCTGGGTACGCCCGAGCAGCCGGTGAGCTGGACAGACACCTACGACTCGGGCACGGCTGACTTCACCAACCGCAACAACTACGACTGGACGCTGGCGGCTGACACGGTGCGCCGGGCGCGCCCCTACCTGGGCACCTGGCAGGTGGCAGAGGGCGGGCTGCAGTCGGGCATCGAACTGGGCGCCGGCGCCGGTGGCACCGTCACCATCCGCAACCGCGCGGGCCAGGTGGTGGCCACCGTGCAGGCCGGCCAAACCGTGGTGCTGCGCTCGGGCTTCCGCGTGGCCTTCTCCATTTTCTAAGTTATGTCGGGTCACAACCTCCCCATCACCCCCGCCCCCACGCTCACGCCGCTGGCGTTCATGCAGAAGTGGCTGCAAAAGCTCGCCGATAACGAGTTCGAGAACATCGTCGAGGAAACCCTGCGCGAACTGGTGCTCGACCTGTTCGGCACCTTTCCCACATTCAACGGCCTGACGGTAAAAAATGTGAAGGGCGCCACTTACCCGGTGCCGTTTACGGACTCGCTGCACACCATCCCGGCCAACTACCGCATCCTGGGCATGCAGGCGATGGCCCGCAATGGCGTCGACTCGGCCACGGGCGGGGCCGGCGTGGTGAAGGAGCCCGTGTACTTCCAGCTCCTGCAGGACTCGCAGGGCCTGGTCAACGCCCTCATCGACGAGGAGCTGAACACCATCACGACCGTACGCGCCAGTTGGGTGAAGGTCAGCGGCCCGCCGGAAGATATCCTGGCCTCCTTCGCGGAGCTGGAGCTGGAAGACCAGGACTACAAGGCTGGCGACGTGCGGCGCTACACCTTCCCGGATGGGCAGACGCGCCTGGTGCAGTGGAAAGCCAACAGCGTGGGCTTCACGCACCCGGCGCCGACCGGTCTCGATACCGACCCGATTTACCGCAACTTCGCGCCGCTGACAGTGGCCGGCGGCGGCGGCAGCAGCACCTTCGCCGGGCTGACGGACAACCCGCTGGCCAATGCCCTGCTCGCCGGCCTGCTCGGGGCGAAGGCGCCGCTGGCCTCGCCGGCTTTCACCGGCACCCCCACCGCCCCCACGCAAGCCGTGGGCAACAGCTCGACCCGCCTGGCCACCACGGCTTTCGTGATGAATGCCCTGGGCGCGACGCTGGCCAAGCCCTGGTCGGCACGCAGCTATGGGCCGTATGAGCTGGCCACCGCCGGCGGCGGCCTGTTCGTGGCCAAGCTGGCGCACGCCAGCGCCACGAGCCCGCTGCTCGATGCTACTTGGTCGGATAAGTGGGAGGTGCTGAGCTGGCCTACCACCGTGCGCCTCCTCGATAATCCTACCGCTGCCACCGCCGATATTTTGTCGTCGGCGACCTGGAACGGCCTGCAGGAAGCCTCCTGGCTGCTGCGCAATGGGGGCCAGCGCACCCTCGTGCTGCCGGCCGACTTCGTCGAGGGCGTCACGCGGGAATTGCACGTGGAAACGGACACTATCCCAGGTAACGACCTGCTATTTAGTTTACCCGATAATACGTACAAGCTTTACGTGCTGGCCGGCCGTTCGACCAGCCCCTCCCCGGACAAGGACGGCCGGACGGGCTATACCATTCGGCGCCAAGGCAAAGCGTTCCTGGTGGGTGTGGGCCATAATTACCAGCTCAAAGTATGAGTGCGGCTGCCGTCACCGCCCTCTACGGCCTGAACACCGGGGGGCCATTCAGTAACTACGGGTTCATCTTCGGGCCGGGCAAGTATGCCAGCTACGCGACGGCGATTGCCGGCAACGCCAGCCGCACCATTATGGTGTGGGTCAAGCCCACCAAAACGCTGGGCTACGCCTGGGGCACGAGCGTCATCCCGATTTTCTGCTCCGGCACCACGGTGGCCAACCAGGACTTCAGCCTGCGCTACTACGGCAGCATCACGGAGGGGAATTGCTACCTCGCGTTCAACGGCTGGAGCAACGACTTTAACTGCTTTCGAAGCCTGCCAGCTGATGTCTGGTCGTGCCTCGTGATTACCTACGACGGCACGAGAATCAGGCTTTTCGTCAATGGCGTAATGCCGGTGCTGAACGGCGAGCGCGCAACGACGGCTATCAATACCGCCCCCGGCCCCATCCGCTTCGGTACCGACCACAATGGGAATTCCAACGGGGCCGCCTTCGCCGGCTTCCGGCTCGAATCCGTGGCCCTGAACGCGACGCAGATACAGAATGAAATGAGCCGCCTGGTCGCGCCGCGTCCGACTTTGTATGCACAGTGGCCACTCACCGAGGGGAACGGCGCCACCGCCGACGACAACTCGGGCAACAACCGCACCCTGACGCTGGTCGGCAGTCCGCCCTGGGTGGTTCAGTAGGGACGTTTTCTGTCCTTTTTATCGGGGGTAGCCGGGAGGAGCTTTGGTTCCTCTTAGCTACCCCCGATGCTTGCACTCGTCTCCCAACTGGCCGCTTCGCCCTGGCTTATCAGCCTCGAACACGCCCACTCGTATATGCCCCTGCTGGCCGGCCTGCTGCTGGGCCAGCAGCAGAGCATGGCGCCCGGCCAGAACCTGGCCGAGCTGCGGGCCGCCGCTGCCCCGCGCGATTATGCCGTGACCGCTACCAGCAACGTGGTGAG
>NZ_JAUQSY010000003.1 GCF_030580865.1 Hymenobacter aranciens
CCGCCCCCCCTCACCCTCAACAGGCCCCCTTCCCCCCCCCTCCAGACCCCCCCCCCCCCCCCCCCCCCGGACCCCCCCCCCCCCCCCCCGCCCCCCAAAAAAAATATTCCGGCCCGGGCCAAAATACTTACTACCGCACCCGCACCACGCCCGCCCCATTGTAGGAGTGGTACTCGGCGTTGTACATGGCATCGGCGCTCACCGGGCCCAGCTTGAAGGTGCCCTTGCTCACGGCCCGCGCCAGGTAGTAGAACGACTTGGGCGAGGTGGTGGCAGTAGTGAAAAGGTTGATGCGGTCGTCGCGCACGTCCAGGTAGTCGGGCTGGGCGGCGTCCTTGGCCCAGTCGAGCTCGCGCAGGGCGCCGAGGCGCGGGTTTTCGATTTCGAGGCCCGCCGGCAGCAGGTCGGTGATGGCGACGTTTTTCACGGTGCCCGCCGCGTCGCCGGCTTCGAGGGTGATTTTAACCACCACAAGGTCATTCTGGCTGAAGGTGGGCACGTCCACCGGCTGGCCGGTGCGGGTGAGGAAGCTGCGGCGCACCTTGAGGTAGCTGTCTTCCTCGCGTACTTGGCCGCCGGCCGAAATGCCCTCCACTTCCCAGAAGTAGTAGAGGCTGCCCTTGCCCTTGGTGCTGAGGGTGAGGTTGCGGTTTTGCACGTTCGGCACCTTGAGGTCTTTACCGGAGAAGGTGCCGAGGGGCTTGCCGTCGGCCAGCACGGTGGCGGTGGCGGTGCTGCCGGCGTTGCGGCGGGCCACCTTGCCCAGGGCCAGCAGGGCGAAGGCGCGCTCCTGGGTGTTGAGCCAGCGGGCGTCCTTCATCTGGCGGCTGAGCTGGCGGGCCAGCACCGGGATTTGCGGGTTGTTGGGGTCGGTTTCGAGCAGGGCATTCAGCACGAGGCCCTCGTCGCGGATGGGCGAGTAGAACGAGCCGTCGAGGGCGCGGTCGGCGGCGCGCTCGCCGCCGAAGCGGCCCGGCAGCAGGGCCCGGAACTGGCGCTGGTTGCCGAGCAGGCCCTGGGTGCAGGCCAGCAGGAATTTCGAGTCTTCGGCCAGCAGCTGGCGGTTGGCCTTGTAGTAGTTCATGGCCACGGCATCCTGGCGGCCGGCCAGGGCCAGCACGTAGAGCGAGTAGGCAATTTCCTTGCTGGCGATGGTGCGCTCGCGGGCAATTCCGCCCGTGTCGAAGTAGCGGTAGGGTTCGGTTTCGCGCTTCTTGAGGCGGAATTGCAGGTAGCGCAGCACCTTGTCGAGCGTCGCGGTATTGACGGCGAAACCGGCGCGCTGGGCCTCCTGCAGGAAGTGGGCGGCGTAGGCCGTGGCCCACCAGTTGTCGTAGTCGCCGCCCGGCCAGTAGCTCAGGCTGCCGTTGTAGAGCTGCATACTCTCAATCTTGCGGATGGCCTCCTGCACGTGGTAGTTGGGGTTGTAGCGCTGGGCCTTGGCGGCCTTGCCGGTTTGCTGCTGCAGGGTGCCGGCCAAATCGCCGTAGTACAGCTGCGGGAAGGCGGCCGAAGTGGTTTGCTCCAGGCAGCCGTAGGGGTATTGCAGCAGGTAGCGCAAATCCTTGCTGAACTCGGCCAGCGGCGAGCGGCTCACCACCAGCCAGCTGGTCAGCGAGCCCGGCAGGAAGTCGGTTTTTAGGTCGAGCGGGGCCCTCCCCGACCACGAATACCAGCTATCCCCGCCGACCACTACGCCGCTGCCGGTGCGCTTTTCGAGCGGCGCGGCCGGGCGGATGGGCAGATTAATTTCCTCAGAGAAGGTTTCTGAGGCAGCCGCCCCTGCACTTTTAGCCGTTGCTATAACTGCCAAGCTGGCTTCTCCAATACCATCACCTACCTTCAAATGGAAGGTAAAACGGCCTTCTGACTTAGGAGCCACTGATAAGGTGAAGACCCTTGGCGTGACTACCCGGGAGCTGAGGGTATCTCTGACTGGTGCTGCCGCCAGTTTGAGAAGCTTGCTAAGCTCCAGGTTGGTTGTTATAACCATTTTCTTACTGGTGGTATTCGTGAAAGTCACCGGCACGGTAAGACTGTCGCCCGGGCTAGCAAACCGTGGCAGCGCCGTACTGATAACCACCGGGTCGGCCACCTTCATCTCGTGCTCGGCCGAGCCGAAGGCATCGTCCTTATATGCCACGGCCATGAGGCGCAGCGCCCCCGAAAACTGCGGCACCCGCAGCTTGTAGCGCACTTTGCCGTCGGCATCGGCGGTGAGCACGCCGCTCCACTTGGCCACCAGCTTCACCCGGCGGTTGGGCACGGGCGTGGTGCGGCGGCCGTACTCGGAGGCGTCGCCTCCCGTGCTACTGCTGCCCAGCTCCGGCAGCAGGAAGGGGTACACATCGTAGGCCGATACTTCCAGGGCGCGCTTCTGGTAGAAGTAGCCGTAGGGGTCGGGCGTGCGGTAGTTCTTGATTTGCAGGATGCCCTCGTCCACGATGGCCAGCGTCACCTGGGCGCGGGGGGCGGTGCTCACCTCCACCGTCTGCCACACCTGCGAGCGGCTGGCGGCCGGCGCCTTGATGGCCACGGCCAGCCTGGCCTCCGGCTTGGCCACCGTCAGCGGCACGAAACCGCGGGCCACGGTCAGCGGCAGGCGGTTGTCGGTAATGGCCCGGATGGCGGTGGCCGTCACGTACACGTTGGGCACGTGCTCGGCCTTGATGTCGATTTTGACCTCGGCCGATTTCTGGTCGGTGTTCACGTAGAAGTGTTGCAGCAATTTGCCGCGCTCCACCGTCACCAGGATGCGCCCGGCAAACGGCGATTTCAGCAGCAGCTTGGCCGTTTCGCCCGGCTCGTAGCTGGCCTTGTCGGGCTCGATGCTCACCTCGCCCTCGTTGTTCACCTCAAACGAATTCGCCTGCGTGTCGCCGTAGCCGTAGGCGTAGAAACTCTGCGCCACGTAGCTGGCCGCGCCCGGCCGGCTCACCCGCACCTCGTACTCGCCCGAATACATCGGCGTGAAGCTGAAGCTCGAATTGGCGCCCACGTTCATCGGCTTATTCAGAATGACTTGCTCGCGCTGCTGCGAATTGTACACGTAGCGCCCGCCCTGGCGCTCCAGCACCGTTTCCCACAGCAGCCGCACCACCCGCACCTGCGCCGGGGCCGCCGTGGGCGCGCCCTTGGGCGTGAGGGCCACCAGCCGCACCGGCACCGCCTGCCGCGTGCTCACCAGGTCGCTCACCCGCCCGATGCCGAACATCGTGCTCTGCGTCTGCACCTCGAAGGTCGCCAGCCGGTTCACCGGCCGCCCGGTTTCGTCAAACACCGTGGCGAAGGCCGTGCCCTCCAGCGTGCCGAGGTCGGGGTAGTCGGGTACCGTATAAGTGGCCATGCCCTGGCCGTTGGCGTCGGTTTCGCCCTCGCGCACGGTCTTCTCGAAGCGCGACACCGGCGAGGGGATTTCCTCGTAGCGGTTGCGCCGCCGCTCGCCGGTGTTGATGGCGAAGTCGAAGTTCTCGTATTTCTTGGGGGCAAAAACTTTCTCTTTCAGCGAAAACTCTACCTCGTATTTCCGGTCCGAAGCCGGCGGGCCGAAGAGGTTGGTGGCCGTCAGGCGGGCCGTCACGTCCTGCCCGGGCTTGAGCACGGTGGGGGAAGCCGTCACCACCAGCTTCAGCCGGTCGGGGATGAATTCCTCCACGCTGATTTGCCGCGAGGTCAGCAGCACGTCGTTGCCGGTCAGCACTTCCAGGGTGTAGAGGCCGGTCATGATGCTCGGCGGCAGGATGAAGCGGCTCTCGAACGAGCCCGCCGCCGTGAGCTTGGGCCGCAGGGCGGCGTATTCCTTGCCGGTGGGCAGCAGCAGGCGGATTTTCATGGGCAGCCCGGCGGGGGGCGTCTGCCAGTCCTCGGTCCGCACGATGGTGTTGGTGCGCACCGTGTCGCCGGGCCGGTACAAGTCCCGGTCGCCGTACAAGAAAGCCTGGTAGCGCGCCGCGTTCGATTGCAGCCCGCCCACCTCGAAGCGCGAGGTTTCCACCCGGCTGCGGCTCATGTCCAGAAAGGTAAAGTCGGCGTCCTTCACCGCCGTAATCATGCCCAGCTTGAAGCGGTGCTGCAAGGTCACGGAGTCAAATTCGGCCACGCCGGCCGCGCTGGTCGTGGTCGTGCCTACAATCTGGTTGTTGGTACTCACCAGGTTCACGGTCAGCCCGCTCAGCGGCTCGGCCGCCCGCAGCGAGTTGGCAAATACGGTGATGCCGCTGGCACTCTCCTTCACGATGAGGCCCACGTCGGTCACGGCCACCAGCTTGCTCACCTGCAGCCATTGCCGCTCGGTGTCCTGCACCCGCACCACGTACAGCCCCTTCATCGGCCCTTGAAACTCCAGGTCTTTCAAGCTCAGGTTCAGCAGCCGCAGCCCCGCCTGCTTCGGCAACGCATCCACCGACACGGTGCGCTCGGACAGGATGTCGCCGAGGTTTTCGGTTTCGTAGTAGCGGTAGCTGTGGTCCACGTAGCCGCCCTCGCCGTCTTCCTCATCACCGCCTTCGTACTCGCTGCCGCCTTCCTCGTCGTAATTGTAGCCGTACTGCTCGCCGCTCCGCAGCAGCGCCTGAATGTTGTTGGCGTACACCTTGGCGATGGTCACCTTTACCTTGGCCACCTCGTTGATGCGCAAGCCCAGGTTGCGGTTGCCATTCGCCCCCAGGTACATGGCCTTCTCGCCATTGGTAAAGCTGATGCTCGGCCGCTCCGCGCCAAACGAAACCGCCTGGCTGTAGGCACTAGTCAGCACGCCGCCCAGCAGGCCGCGCGTGCCCGCCGCCAGTCCAATCTGATAAGTCTTGCCCACCTCGAAGCCGCCCTTGAGCGTGAAGCCGCTCTCCAGCGCCTCCACCGCAAAAGCCACCGCCGGCGTCACCGTCAATTGATTCTGAATGTCGGCCACCGCCACCGGCTGGCTGGTGAGCACCGTCACCACCGGCTCGGCGTTGAGCAGCGCGCCCGTCAGCTCGCGCACTTCCAGCGCCGACTGGTCGGGCACCTGCACCTGGGCCGTGAGCGGCTTCTCGGTAGCCGTGGAGCCGGCCGCCGGCTTCAGCCCCGGCGCCACCTCCACTTCTACCGGCGAGCCGGTGCGCACCTCCTGCATAAACGTTACCGCCACCATCTTATCCGGCTCCGCCGAGCTGATTTCTACTGCTACCGGCTTGCCGTCCTGGGTCACTTTCAGGCGCGAGCGCAGGTCGGCCGGCCGCACGGGGTAGTTGAATACCAAGTTGGCCCGCAGCTCGGCCGTACCCGTGGCGCGAGCCGAGCGGCCGTAAAACGCCTGCGGGTCGCCCATCTGCAGGTAGGGCGTGTGGAATTTCGCGCGGTTGAGCGCCAGCTTCTGCTTGCCGCTGGGCATGGCCTGTGGGCGCAGCGCGGCGTTAAAAACCGTGCTGGGCCGGAAGGGTTCCAGCGGCGAAAACGTCAGCTCCCGGTCGCCGGTCCACTTGAATTTGCCGCGCACGTTGGGCGAAAACGTGACGTAGCGCGTGGTGTCCCAGCGGTTCAATTGCGCGTCGTCGACCACCTTTTCATCGAAGGTGAACACGAGATTGGAGTATGGGTCGATTTCCTCGCCGTCGCCCTTAGCGGTTTCGGCGGCCTGCTCCTCGGCCGTCTTTTTGGAGCACGAAAAGGTGGCCGTCAGCAACATCAGCAGCAACGGCAAAAAGCGGTAACGCACCAGCATAGGGGAAGGGGGTGAGAATTTGGCCGGAAGGTAAGGCACCAGCCGCGGTTTAGCATTAAGCCCGCGTTAAATTAGGATTTGCCAAGCTCAATTCCGGCCGTAGAGTAGTAGATTGGCGGCTCACTTACGAGAATACCATGCCTGCCGACCATAACCGCCTCTACGCCGATGTTGCTTTTCTTACCGCCTTGCAGCCGGCCCGCAACTGCTACAACCTGGAGTCGCTCAACCGCGCCGCCGATTACCTGAAAGCCGCGTTCGAAGAGCTGCGATGTAACGTCACGGAGCAGCAGTTTGAGGCTGACGGCCGGCAGTACCGTAATATCATCGCCTCCTTTGGGCCGCCCGCTGCCGACCGCATTGTGGTGGGCGCGCACTACGATGTGTGCGGCGACCAACCAGGCGCCGACGACAACGCCAGCGCCGTGGCGGGCCTGCTCGAAACGGCGCGTCTGCTGAATGAGCATCAGCCTGCGTTGGGATACCGGGTTGATTTTGTGGCTTATCCCAACGAGGAGCCACCTTATTTCGCTACCGATTACATGGGTAGTGCCGTGCACGCGGCAGCCCTGCACCAAGCCGGGGTGGCGGTGCGCGCCATGCTCTGCTATGAGATGATTGGCTATTTCAGCAACGAGCCAAACTCCCAGCTTTTCCCGAATGAAGCCCTCGCCAGCCAGTTTCCCAGCATTGGTAATTTTATCATCGTGGTGGGCAAAACCGGTCAGGAAAGCTTCACCCAGCGCGTGCAGCAACTGATGCAGGCTCAGGCAGCCATCGACGTACAGCACGTCAATCTGCCGGAAGAACTGGCACTGTCTAAACTATCCGACCACCGCAATTACTGGCGCTACGGCTACGATGCCGTCATGATTAACGACACTTCCTTTCTACGCAATCCACACTATCACCAGCCCACCGACACCATCGATACATTGGATTTTAATCGAATGGCCGAAGTAGTGAACGGCACCTACGGTGCCCTGCTGGGCCTGATGGAATAGCTAGTGAGCGTGGGCCAATACCTGCTGCAGACGTGCCTGACCCTCCGCTTCATCTAGGTCGATGCCCACTTTCTTGAACGGCGCCGTGTGCCCGCTCAGCAATTCCACTTGGCTTTTACTCACCCCAAACACCTGCGCCAGATACGCCAGCAGGCAGGCGTTGGCCTTGCCATCCTGCGCGGGCGCTTTCAGGCGCACTACCAGCGAGCCGTCGGCCGCCCGCAGCAGCACATTGGCCGAGGCATTGGGTTTGGCGCGGAGGTGGATGTGCATGGGATGAGGTTTGGTTAAAAAGAACTGTCATGCTGAACGCAGTGAAGCATGACAGCCGAGACTTAATTAATTCCGCTGCCATTGCGCACCGGCTGCCCCGGCTGCATCAGCGCCAGCGAGCCATCAGCATTCTCCGCCAGCAGCAGCATGCCCTGACTCTGAATGCCTTTAATCTCACGCGGGGCTAGGTTCAGCAGCACCTGCACCTGTTGCCCAATCAGCGCTTCGGGAATAAAATATTCCGCGATGCCGCTCACAATGGTGCGCTGGTCGAGGCCGGTGTCCACGGTCAGCTTCAGCAGCTTCTTGGTTTTGGCTACTTTCTCGGCGGCGATAATCGTCCCCACGCGCAAATCAATGTGCTGAAACTGCTCGAAGGAAATATTTTCCTTGGCCGCTACCACCGGCGCATTGGCCAGTTGGTTGGCCTTTTTGGTATCGAGCAGTTTCTGCACCTGCGCTTCCACTGTGGCATCTTCAATTTTGCCAAATAGCAGTGCGGGCTCCTGCAGTTGCAGCCCGGCCGTCAGCGCATTTAGCTGCGCCGCGCTGTCCCACTTGCCCAGCGGAATATTCAGCATGTTGCTCAGCTTGTGGGCTGATTCGGGCAGGAAGGGCTCCAGCAGCGGCGCCAGCGCGGCCGCAATTTGCAGCGCTACGTGCAGCACCGTGCCCGTGCGCCCGGCATCGGTTTTAATTAAATGCCAGGGCTGCGTATCGGCCAGATATTTATTTCCCAGGCGCGCCAAATTCAGTACTTCCGCCAGCGCATCGCGGAAACGGTAATTCTCAATCAGCTCACCGATTTTCGCCGGAAATTCTGCCGCTTGTTTCAGCGTCTCCTGGTCCGAATCAGTTAATTCGCCCTGCGCCGGCACTTTGCCTTCGAAAAACTTGTGCGTCAGCACGGCGGCGCGGTTCACAAAATTGCCCAGCGTAGCGACCAGTTCGTTATTATTCCGCGCCTGAAAATCCTTCCAGGTGAAGTCGTTGTCTTTCGTCTCGGGCGCGTTGGCGCACAATACGTAACGTAGTACGTCGGCCTGCCCAGGGAAATCGGCCAAGTACTCGTGTAGCCACACAGCCCAGTTGCGCGAGGTACTGATTTTGTCGCCCTCCAGGTTCAGGAATTCATTCGCCGGCACATTGTCCGGCAAAATGTAGTCGCCGTACGCCTTCAGCATCGTGGGGAAAATGATGCAGTGAAATACAATATTGTCCTTGCCGATGAAATGCACCAATTTGCTTTCCGGGTCCTTCCAGTAAGTTTCCCATTCTTCGGGGAAGGCTTCCTTGGTGGCCGAGATGTAGCCGATGGGCGCATCAAACCACACGTACAGGACTTTGCCCTCGCCGCCGGGCACCGGCACGGGCACACCCCAGTCGAGGTCGCGCGTCACGGCGCGAGGGTGCAGGCCCTGGTCAATCCACGATTTGCACTGGCCGTACACGTTGGTTTTCCAATCACTTTTGTGGCCTTCCACAATCCATTCGCGCAGCCAGGGCTCGTACTGGTCGAGGGGCAAAAACCAGTGCTTGGTATCGCGCAGCACGGGCGGCGCGCCGCTCAGCATCGAGCGCGGGCTAATTAATTCCGTGGGGCTGAGAGAGGTGCCGCAACGCTCACACTGGTCACCGTAGGCGTTTTCATTGCCGCAATTCGGACAAGTACCCACGATGTAGCGGTCGGCCAGAAATTGCTGAGCCTTTTCGTCGTAGTACTGCTGTGTGGTTTGCTCGATGAATTTGCCTTCCTCGTACAGCTTTTTGAAAAAGCCGCTCGAAACTTCGGCGTGCGTTTTCGACGAAGTGCGCGAATACACATCAAAGGAAACGTGGAAATCCTGGAACGAGTCGCGAATCAGGGCGTGATATTTATCAACCACTTGCTGCGGCGTCACGCCTTCTTTCTGGGCCCGGATGGTAATGGGCACGCCGTGCTCATCGGAGCCGCAAATAAATTTTACGTCGCGGCCCACCGAGCGCAGGTAGCGGGTATAAATATCGGCTGGTAAATACACACCGGCCAGGTGGCCAATATGCACGGGACCATTAGCATACGGCAGGGCAGCGGTGACAGTGTAACGTTTGGGTAAAGCCATTTTTAGGGAAGAAACAGGTTTGCTTTTGGCTGCAATTGCCAGTTGGAAGCGTCTGTTTTTAATTAAATCAGAATTAATTTCTTGAGCTGCTGAAAAATAAATTAACAAAAAACGCTATTCAGTCGTTTGATGCCTGTTCAGCGGCTTGTTATTCGGTTATTTGCAGTCGAATGTGAGTCAGCCGAAATATTACCCCCGTCTTAACCCTTATCAACCATTCTTTACGCATGAAAAAACCTGCTCAAGCGGCTCCGGAAAAGGAGAAGCGCGCCAAGCGCACACCGGAAGAAAAAGCGGCCCGCAAATCGGAACGCAAATCGGATAAAGTAGCCCGCCGCGCTTCGGCCGACCTCGCGGATGACCGCGCCGCAAACAAAGCCAGCCAGAAAAAATCGCTCAAGTCGGCAGCCAAGCAGCTCCAGAAGGAACTTGACAAGCGCATGAGCGAAGTTGTGACTCGCATCCGCAAAGAAACGAAAGCGAAGCTGAAGGATGTCGTGAAGGAGGCCACCCGCCGCCTCGACCTCGATACCGAACGCATGTTCGAGCAGGCCCTGCACACCATCGTGCAGCACTACGATTCGGTGAGCACCACGCCCACCGCGGCCGAAACCAGCGCCCCCGCCGCCGAAGCCCCGACGAAGCAGCGCCGCCCCCGCCGCACTACTGCTGAGGTGAAAGAAGCCGCCGCTGCCGCTCCCAAACGGCGCGGCCCCAAGCCCGGCACCCCCGCCACCGGCGCCAAGCGCGGCCCCAAGCCCCGCGTGCAACTGGCCCCGGAGGCCAATGACGTAACCAACTCGGCCGACAGCCCGGGCACCGGTGAAGTAAGCGCATAATTGCGTCATGAGTTAAAAATCAGGAGTTATGAGTTGGGAGACAAAAGCGGTGCTCTCAACTCATAACTCCTGATTTTTAACTCATAACCCAACTCTAGCGTCGCATCGTGTCTGGTAGCGGCGAGCTGTAATCGAGGCGCCGGAGACGGGTTTCGGGCGTGGTATTGTTGGCGTCGTTGGTGTTCACATTTTCGACGCGCTTACGGCGGTTGATATCGGCGGCCTGCTCGCCGAGGCGCATGCGGTTGGGCGTAGCGTCGGGTACGGCGGGGGCCACGCCGTTGTTGTTATAGATGGCGCGGCGGTCGGCGTCGGTGCGCACTTCGGTAGGGATGCCGGTGCTGGGCGCGGCCGTTTCGCCCGATTGCTCGGTGGCGGTGCAGGCGGCCAGCAGCGCCAGCGCGGCTACTGGAATAAGACGAGAAAAAACGGGCAGGAAAGTCATAATTAGGAAAAAGGCCGCCCGAATACCGGGCAACCCTCCTGAAACGTATGCCGGGCCGGGCAAGTTCGGGGGACTAGGCCGCCAATGCCGGCTGGGTGTGAGTGGGTTTGATGCCGTCCCAGAGTATCATGCGGGCCTCCATGCAGCGGATGGCTACCTGCTGGCAATCCTGCCAGCACTGCGGGTCGTCGCCGCATAGCTCGCGTACCATCTGCTGCGCCAGGGGAGCATGTACTTCCTCATCCAGCTCAATATGACGGTCAAGGTAGTAAGTAAACGTGTCGAGCCGGCCCGGAAACTTATCGCGCAATTCGCCAACCAGCTGCCGGAACATGGCCGGAATTACATCTTCCCGCCCAAAGGTGAAGGCTGCAGCTACCAGACAACTGCGCCCGGTATTGATGATGGAAAACGTAGTTTCGACGAATTGCCGCACCGAGTTGGGCACTTGCGCCGCCGCCAGCGCCTCGCTCACAGAACGGCCGGCAGCCAGCGCCGCCAGCAGACGGCGGATAGGGCCGGTATCGGCGCCGCACTCGTCCATGGCCCGCAGATATAGTTCGAAGTGGCTGGCTGGCTGGCCGTGCTGGTCCACGTCACTTTCTTCTTCCAGTACAATTTCGTTAATCAGGCGGCGCGTCGCCGGGTTTTTGCTGGGCACCCAGGGTACTTCCACGCAGGTCAGGCCGCGCTGCAACGATTTCAGCAGCGACATAAAATCCCAGACGGCGAACACATGATGCTCCATGAAGCGCTGCAAATCGGGTAAGGTTTGCAGGCGGTAGTACAATCCATTATTCAACAGCACGCGTCGGGTCTGGGCTATTTCTTGTTGCAGAAAATGAATTGGGTCGTGAGAGTTACTCATCGGTAGTAGTAGAGAGAAGTATGATAGTAAGAAGCAAGAGCGCTAAGCAGCCATAAAGGTTGCTGCGCGAAGCGCAAGACTAACGCAGAAGCCCCCCGGCTTGGTTTGCCGGAGGGCCTCGATTTATACATTACCCCCGAAAAGTATCGTCGAGCTTACTTGGGCTCGAATTTCAGCGCGTCGCCGTCCATACAGTAGCGCTGGCCGGTGGGCTCGGGTCCGTCGTTGAATACGTGGCCGAGGTGGCCGCCGCACTTGGCACACACAATTGCGTCGCGGCTCATGCCGTAGCTTTCGTCCGATTTTACTTTCAGGCTGTTATCCGTAGCCGGCGCCCAGAAGCTGGGCCAGCCGGTGCCGGAATCGAATTTGGTGGCCGAGGTGAAGAGCAGGTTGTGGTCGGCGGCACAGTAGAAGTTGCCGGCGCGGTGCTCTTTGTGTAATGGATTGGAAAAAGCGCGCTCCGTACCTTCTTGCCGCAGAATGTAGTACTGTTTGGGAGAGAGCTGGGCTTTCCATTCCGCGTCGGTTTTGCGCACCGGGTATTCATCGGGTTTGCCAGTAACGGGCTTGGGCTGGAAGTATTTTTTTTCCTGCACCGTGGCACCGTGAGGGCCGGTAGCCACTTTGGTGGATTTGGAATTCTGGGAGCAGGCCGAGTTGAGCGTCAGCAGCGACACGAGGGCCAGCAGAAACGGGAATCGCATGGGAAAAGAGGCTTAAGGAATACCGGCACAACGTACGGCGCGGCAGTGCGGTTCGGTCTTGCGCGGCGCGGAAAAAAATGGCGGGGAACCTTCGCTAAGGCTCACGGCTTTAGGGCCAAGCTCTTGTATAATCAGAGCCTTGCCGTTGCGGGTGGCGGCAAAGCCTGGTTGTTAATCCTTGATTACCATAAGGATTTGCGCTAATTTCTCCGTACCTTTGCACCCGCAAAAACAGACCCTCATGGCTCAAAACATTCGTAATATTGCCATCATCGCTCACGTTGACCACGGCAAAACCACTCTCGTAGATAAAATTATCCACGCCTCCAAAATCTTCGACGCTCACCAGCAGTTCGATGACCTCATCCTCGACAACAACGACCTGGAGCGGGAGCGCGGCATTACCATCGTATCCAAAAACGTATCGGTTCGCTACAAAGACGTTAAAATCAACATCATCGACACCCCTGGTCACGCCGACTTCGGCGGCGAGGTGGAGCGGGTGCTGAAAATGGCCGACGGCGTGCTACTGCTGGTCGATGCCTTCGAAGGCGCCATGCCGCAGACGCGCTTCGTACTCGGCAAAGCCATCGATTTGGGCCTGAAACCCATCGTAGTAGTCAACAAAGTTGACAAAGAGAACTGCCGCCCCGACGAGGTGCACGAGCAGGTATTCGACCTCATGTTCAACCTCGGCGCCACCGAGGACCAGCTCGATTTCGTGACCCTCTACGGCTCGTCGAAGCAAGGCTGGATGAGCACCGACTGGAAAGAGAAAACCGACAGCATCGTGCCCCTGCTCGACGCCGTTATTGCCTCCATCCCGCCGGCGCCTTCCAACGAAGGCACGCCGCAAATGCAGGTGACCTCGCTCGACTACTCGTCGTTTGTGGGCCGTATTGCCATCGGCCGCGTGCAACGCGGTACGCTGAAAGAAGGCGCCCAAATGAGCCTCTGCAAAGCTGATGGCAGCATTAAAAAGGTTCGCATCAAGGAGCTGCAGATTTTCGAAGGTCTGGGCCGCGTGAAGGTAGGTGAAGTAGGCAGCGGCGAAATCTGCGCCGTGACCGGCATCGAAGGCTTCGACATCGGCGATACGCTAGCCGATGCCGAAAACCCCGAGCCGCTGGAGCGCATCAGCATCGACGAGCCGACGATGAACATGCTCTTCACCATCAACAACTCGCCGTTCTTCGGCAAGGAAGGTAAGTTCGTGACTTCGCGCCACCTGCGCGACCGTCTGTTCAAGGAAACCGAGAAAAACCTGGCCCTGCGCGTGCACGAAACCGACCGCGAGGACACCTTCCTGGTGTATGGCCGCGGCATTCTACACTTGTCGGTACTCATCGAAACGATGCGCCGCGAGGGCTACGAGCTGCAGCTCGGCCAGCCGCAGGTGCTCTATAAAGAGGACGACAACGGCAACCGCCTGGAGCCCGTGGAGCACTTGGTAGTGGACGTGCCCGAGGAAACCGCTGGTAAGGTTATCGAATTGGTGACCATGCGCAAAGGCGAGCTGACAATCATGGAGCCAAAGGGCGACCTGCAGCACCTGGAGTTCAATATTCCGAGCCGCGGCCTCATCGGCCTGCGCAACAACGTGCTGACCGCCACCGCTGGTGAGGCCATCATGAACCACCGCTTCGCCAGCTACGAGCCCTTCAAGGGCCAGATTCCGGGCCGCATCTCGGGCTCGCTGATTTCGCTGGAAAGCGGCCCCGGCACCGCCTACACCATCGACAAGATGCAGGACCGCGGCGTGTTCTTCATCGACCCGGGTGAGGAAGTGTACGGCGGCCAGGTAATCGGCGAGCACACCCGCCCGAACGACCTGACCATCAACATTCAAAAAGGTAAGAAGCTGACCAACATGCGCGCCAGCGGCACCGACGACAACGTGAAAATCGCGCCCAAGCGCCAGTTCTCGCTCGAAGATGCTATGGAGTACATTCAGAAGGATGAGTACCTGGAAGTGACGCCGAAATCGGTGCGCATGCGCAAGATTTTCCTCGATGAAAACGAGCGTCTGCGCTACGCTAAGTCTTCGGACTAAATAGCCTTAGGCAATTAAACAAAAAAAGGTGCGGCCGTTGGTCGCACCTTTTTTTGTCTAGCTTTCGTTACTACCTTGCGGGTATATTTTACTTTTTAATCTCATGGATGCCAACGGACGCAGCAAACGCGACTTACCCGAAGTAGTAGCTGAGATTCTCATTGAGCAGCATGCTATGCGCGAAGAAATAGGTGGTATGCGTCAAGAGATGCGTGAAGGGCAGGCAAGGATGGAACAGTTGTTCAACAACATGACCACGGCCATTCTGGAAGCTATGGACCGGCAAACTGCCCACTGTGGTGAGGTCAAAACTGACGTTGACGACCTGAAAACCCGCGTCACGAAATTGGAAAACCCCGGTGCGGCTGCCTAAGTGGTCGTGCGTTGCCACACGGCCTCAGCCATGCTCATATTGAGCGACTCGATGCGGTCTATCATTGGGATGATAATATTTTTGTAGCCAGCCTATTAGCAATAGGTTCATTGCTCGTTCAGCTGCGCCGCACTTCAAATGCTGTGTACTGCTGCATTTCGCCGCGCTGCACCTCTATTTTATCGACTCGCGCGACGGGTGGCCCATGCCGGCACCATTGCTCCAAGTGGTCGAGGGCCTCGGGCGAGCCTTCGGCCTCGATGGTGACGGTGCCATCCGCGTTGTTGCGGGCAAAGCCACAAAGGCCGAGCTTTTCGGCCAGCTTCCGGGTCGACTCGCGGAAGAAAACGCCCTGCACGCGGCCGTGGACGCGGATAGTTCGGTGTTCGCTCATGCTATGTTCTTACGCAAAGAGTTACGGCCGGGGTTTCCGCAGGCGCAGCGTCCAAGGGCTACCGGCGGGACGGGTCCACTCTACGAAGTTCAGCAATTCAACTTCATGCACGTAGATGCCGTCCAGCGTCAGGTTCTGCGGACTATGCGTATCGATATTGTATTCGCTGATAATTAATTGCGGTGCTGTCTTCGACTGGCGCCTCTGCCAGGCGCCGTCAACGTAAACACGCGGGTAACGCGTAGTGGTATCGGGGCTGTACAGGCGGGCTATTACGCGCCGGTCGGGCGAGAGCGAGTAAACAGGGGCATTGTTACCACCGATTGGCAAAGCCGGCAGCCACGTTGGTGAGGCTTGCATAGTGTTGAAATCGAGCAGTGTGCCGGTCTCGTCGTGGCCCGCCAGCCACAGCGCCGTGCCGTCGGCCAGCCAGCGGATAGAATAGCGCAGCAACATTCTGGGCGCCGGCCCCATACGTAGCCACACGGGCCCCGTAGTTGGCACACGCAGCAAAAACACTGAATCGGTGTTTGGGCATTGCGCCCGGACCAACCAGCGCGGCTCCGGGCCGGGCAGTCGCAGGCTTTGGGAAAAATACACCTGCTTACTGTCAGGCAAACAGGTGCCGGATGGCACCTGCAAGGCTTTATTATACAAAAACTCGGTGCGCAAGGTGTCGCGGTTCACCTCTATGAAAAACAGTAGGTTCGTTCTTCTAATTGTGTAACGCACGACCAGCGGCGCGGCCCGACGGTCATTGCGGATAATTTTGGCCGAGCCGCAGGCACCCAGCACTAAACCCGTAACCAGCCCCGCCAGCAATAAACGCGGCCATAGCGAGGCCGGCACGCAAAATCGAAGAAAAGAAGGCAGCATGGCCAAACGAACTGGTTAACGCTGGGCAAAATACGCCACATTCCTTAAGCTGCCAGCGTACTGCCGGCCACTCAGGCCAGCTTGCGCTGCCGCACGGCCTCGAAGGCCAGCACCGCCCCCGCCACGCTCACGTTGAGCGAGTCGATGCGGCCCATCATGGGAATGATAATGGTTTCGTCGCAAGCCTGTTGAGTGGCTGTGGTGAGGCCGTCGGCCTCGGTGCCCAGCACCAGGGCAGTAGGCGTGGTGAAGTCGTAGTTGGTGTAGGGCCGGGCCGTGGGCGTGAGCGCAGCAGCGTAGCTGCGAATCCCCTTCGCCCGCAGAAATTCCAGAATGGCCGACATCGGCGCCGCCACCGTGGGCACCGTGAACACGCAACCGATGCTGGCCCGGATGGCGTTGGGATTATACAAGTCGGTGCGCGGGTCGCCGATGAGCACGGCATCGACGGGCGCAGCGTCGGCGGTGCGCAGGATGGCGCCGAGGTTGCCGGGTTTTTCGACGGCTTCGAGCACCAGCAGAAGCGGGTTGGCGGGCAGGCGCAGGTCGGCGAGGGTGCTGTGCGGGGTGCGCAGCACGGCCAGGATGCCGTCGGAGCTTTCGCGGTAGGCTACTTTTTCGAAAACCGGGCGCGTGACCTCGAACCACTCCGGGGCGGGGCGCTGGGGCGCCAGCAGGCTTTGGATGGCGCGCTGGCCCGTTTCGCCGCCCAGCTCGGGGCAGGTGTAGAGGGCCGCCACGGTCACGCCCGCTTCTACCGCAATGGTCAGCTCGCGCAGGCCTTCCACCAGCGTGAGGCCCAATTCGCGGCGCTCGGCGGCTTTCTGCTGCAGGCGCAGGAGCTGCTTGATGCGCGGGTTTTGGGGGCTGCTGAGGCGGTCGGTGGGGGCGGGGAGCATGGGGCGAAGATACGGCCGCCGCCCGTGCAGCCCCAACCTTGCGGGCCGCCGGTGCGTTGAGCCCGCGCGTACCTTTAGCCCCATGCGAACCCAAACCGACCTGAAAATCCAACTTGGCTTTGCCATTGCCGTGGGGGTGCTGCTGCTCACCTCGGCGGCTTCGTTCTGGAGCATTCGCGGGCTGAGCCGGCAAACCACCCGCGTCGAGCATACTTACCAGGTACTGCAAGAGGTAGAGGCCATTACGGCCGTGCTGAAAGATGCCCAGGCCGGCATGCGCGGCTATCTGCTGACCGGCGATACGGCCTATTTGCGGCCGTACAGTCTGGCCTCGGGGCAGCTGCCGACCAGCCTGAAACGCGTGGATGAGCTAACCATCGACAACAGCCAGCAGCAGCTGCGGCTTGATTCGCTGCGCAGCCTGGTGGAGCAGGAGTTTCGCATCCTGCGGCCCCTTGTGGACCAGCAAGCCTCGATGGACCGGGCGGCGATGCGGACGCTGCTCGATACCGACCGGCAGACCATGAAGCAGGTGCGCATGGTGTACGGCCGCATCAGAATCAACGAGCTGGAGCTACTGGCCCAGCGCAGTGCCACGCAGGAGATTTTCGAGAAAGCCACGCCCATTGTGGTGCTGCTATCGGCCGTGCTGGCGGTGGTTATCGTGGTAGGGCTGGTGCGCAAAGTGGTGCGCGAGCTGGCCGACAACCGCCGCCTGCAGGCCGAGCTGGCCGCCGTGAACGCGGGCACGGAGCAGCGCATTGCCTCCATCCGCGAGCTGGCCGAGCAGGTGGTGCGCGGCGACTACACGGTAAAAATCTCAGATGCCGAGAAGGATAACCTCGGTAGCCTGGCTACGCTGCTCAACCGCATGACGCAGACGCTGCACGACAGCTTCGGCGCCCTCGAAAAGCGCAATAAGGAGCTCGACCAGTTTGCCTACGTGGCCTCGCACGACCTCAAAGCCCCGCTACGGGGCGTGAGCACTATTGTGAAATGGATTGAGGACGAGCTGGCCACCGAGCTGTCGCCCCAGATGCGCACGTACCTGGACCAGATGAAGGGCCGCCTGAACCGCCTCGACGACCTCATCAACGGCCTGCTGGCCTACGCCCGCGCTGGCCGCACCAACCAGCAGCACGAGCAGGTGGACGTGGCCCAATTGCTGCAGGATGTGCGCGAACTCGTGGTGCCGCCCGATTTTGAGCTGCGCATCGGCCCCAACATGCCTACCTTTGTGACGGACCGGCTAAGCTTGCAGCAAGTATTCACCAACCTGCTCAGCAACGCCGTGAAATACCACCACACCGGCCGCGGCCACCTGGCCGTGACGTGTGCCGATGCCGGCAATTATTACCAGTTCCGGGTGCAGGACGACGGCCCGGGCATTGCTCCCGAATACCACCAGAAGATATTTCTGCTCTTCCAGACCCTGCGCGACCGGCACACGGCGGAAAGCACCGGCATCGGGCTAAGCATCGTAAAGAAAATTATTGACGAACAAAAAGGCACTATTCAGGTAGAGTCGGCCGTGGGGCAGGGCGCCGCCTTCCTCTTTACCTGGCCGAAAAATTAAGCGCCATGCGTTCCGTACTGTTAGTAGAAGACGATATTTTTGACACGATGACGGCGGAGAAATCCTTCGCCAAGTTCAACGTGCCCCACCGGCTCTACACCGCTTTCAACGGTGAGGAAGCCCTTGATTTGCTGCTCGGCCGCAACGGCGTCGAGGCCATCCGGCCGCTGCCGGAGGTGATTCTGCTCGACCTCAACATGCCCCGCATGAACGGCGAGGAGTTTCTGACCGAGCTGCGCGCCAATGCGGAATTTCAGGCCATTCCGGTGTTCATCACCACTACGTCGGATATGGAAACCGACCGTAGCGCGGTCGAGGCCTTGGGCATCAGCGGCTACATTGTGAAGCCTCTGGACTTCGAAACCAGTTCCGACCTGGCCGACAGCCTGAGCTTGCTGGAGCAGCTGCTGAAATAAGCTCGCGGCCGCACAAATTGCCCGAATTTATGCTATTTGCGCCACATGGAATATCTACTGGTGTTGCCGGCCGGCGTAGCTGCGTACATTTACAGCGGTTTGCAGAAGCGCTTGGGGGAGCTGGAAGAACAGCTGCGGCAGCAAAACCAGCAGGCCGCCGAGCTGTAGCGGCTCCGGCAGCAGCTGGCGAAGCGCCTGGCTGCGGCCGCCGCGTCGCCGGAAGTAACGTCTGCGCCGGTCGTGTAGCCCGCGCCAGTATATAGCACCGCCAATAGTGGCTGCGGCACTAGTTGTTGAGTGCGAGCCTGCTGTTGTGGTACCATCACTGCCCGTACTGCTGTCGGCAGCAGAGCCAGCTAAAGTGTCCACTCCAGCGCTTACCGAGCTATTGTCCGAGCCGGTTTCAGGCACGCCGCCAGCCGCGCCGCCCGCATTGCTCAAGCCGCCGGCCCCCGTGGCCCCGCCCGAACCGACGTTCTGGGAACGCGCTTCGGCGCTGCTACTGGAGGACTGAACGGGCATTCTCGAGGCTGTTATTCTGGTGACGGGGGCTGGGTATTTATGCGGCCCTGCGAGTGACGCCTTTTGCGCGGTTCTGGTTTATTTCGGGCAGCGCGGCGGCGTTGCTGGGCGCGCGCTGGGCTTTGCGCAATCAGGCGTTTGCCGTGCAGTTACGCGGCTGGCTGCAGAGTAGCGCGGCGGCCATTTTCCTGTTTTGCCTGCGCGGGCGCGTCCAGCATCCCGGGACTGAAATGGGCCAGCGAGCCGCTGGCCTATGGCCTGCTACTCACGGATATCAGCGTCAATCTGTGGCTGGCTTACAATGCCGGGCGCGAAGCGGTGGCTTCGTTGCACGTCGTGCTGAGTTTGGTGGTGCTGCCGCCCCCGCTGGTCACGCTGAGCGCGGTGGCCAGCGTCACGGCTTTCAGCGTTTTGTGACTTATCGGCAGCTATGGCGTTGGCAATTGGTGCTGAGCATCGTCAGATTTTTCGTCTTTCACCTCTACTGGCACCAGCAGCGGCCGGTGCTTGAATGGTTCGACAATACCCTGGCGCTGGTGCTGTTGTTCCTGGCTATGCTGCCACACTTTGGTCGCGTGCTGCCCACCGAAAGGCTATTTATTGGATTACTAATGCGCTACTTCAGCTCCGCCGCACTTCTGCTATTCACCGGCGGCCTGGGCTTGGTGCTGCCCTCCACCGCCGAGCCACGCTACAATTCCTGGCACCACCTGAACCCTGGGCTGCTGGAAGCTAAGCTGGCGCTGGCCACCGTGACGGTGGTGCACGAGGTGCGCACGGCTCGGTAGCCCGTAGTGGGCCATTACCGCCGCTCTAATGCTGGAAACAATTGGTCGCCAGCTACCAACCGCGCCAAGCCCGCCTGCGCGCCTATGGCCGGCTGCTCTATGGGCTGCTCTGGGCGCGGCTGGTGTCAGCCTGATGCGCTTGGCGCCCGAGCGCATGTTATCTGCCGACTGGTGGGCCGTGGCGGTGGTCGTGCTGGCCTTGTTATGCCTACGCCGCTCTGGCGTTGCGCTCCTCAGCCACTGCGAACAATGGTTATTCCGCTACGATGGAATGGCCCAGCGGCCTAACTGGCCTGGAAAATTTGCTGATGCCTTCGTACCAGCCCCTGGTAGCCAGCTTGCTCTATCCCGCGTTCACGGTGCTGGGCCTGCTCTTGATTCAAAGCTTCGACAAACCTCTGCTCACCGGCCTGCTGATGGTGGAGGTATTCGCCGTATTCTCGGCCAGCCTGCTGCTGCGGCGGGCTGATTTTCGCTACACCGTGCTGGCCGGCATGGCAGCCTACCTAGTGCGCCTGGTGTTCTTCGACCGCCGCCAAAGCCACACCCTGGTGCGGGCCGCCGTATTCATTTTCATGGTTTTACTGCTGCTGGGGATGAATGCGCTCTATGTCCGCTTCCGCAACCGGACCGACCCAGCCGCGCCCGACCCGGAGCCGCCGTTTTCCAAAAACTCCGCCGAGCCGCCGGTTAGGTTACCATTTGCGGGCAGACCGGAGAGCTTGCTTCGTCGTTTCCCGCAAGCGTTATCTGACTACTCAGCACCGCAAAGTGTGGAATTTCTACCTGCCCCCCGTAGTTCTACAAGTGCGCCTCCGGCTGGTTTCCGGTAACTTGCCCGCAGCTTTATCTGCCATTAATCAGCCGCGCTGTTTTTTTGCCGCTTTCTTGTATTCATGAAACTCGCTCCAGCCTTCGCTACGGTCCTGCTCGCTACTGCTACCACGGTTGTCCAGGCTCAAGATGACGGCCCCCGGCAGCTCGGGGCGCCGCCCTCGGTGCCTACCGCCCCGGCGCGCCCGGCGCCCGCCCCGCGCCAGCTGGGCAACGCCCCCGCCACTACGCCCGATACCGTCCGCCGGGCCGCCGCGCCCGTGCCCCCCGCCGCTACCGAACCCGTGTATGCCCCCACGCCGCCCGGCCAGATACCCGGCGGCACCAGCGCCCCCACCCGCTACCAGGTCGGCCTGAAGGGTGGCATGGTGTACAATGTGCGCGATGTGGAAACCCGCAATCCACTTTTCGGGCATTCTTATCTACTGCTTGACGGCCAGCGCAAAATCGACTTCAAAGATGTTGGTTTCTACGAAGACGAAACCGGCCACTACGTCCGCACCACGCTGCCCAATTCCAGCCGCGAGGCCACTTTCCGCCGCGACAAAACCGGCCGTATCAGCCTCTACTCCATCACCACTACGCAGTACAATCCCGGTGGCTACCCCGGCCGCATGGGGTACGGCTACGGCGGCTTTGGCTACGGTGGCATGGGCGGCTATCCTTACGGCGGCTATCGCACGGTCAAAACCGAATACTTCTCTAAAGACAACGGTCCCATTCAGGACATGAACATGCGCAACCTGATGCTGGCCACCCGCGACCACGCCGGGGCCCAGCAGCTGTTGGTCGATGCCCGGCGCTACCAGCGGGGCATCGTGGCCAGCTATGTGGTCGGCGGTGGCCTGCTGGTAGGGGGCCTGATACAAACCCTGCAACCTAACACGGCTGGGGTTTCGCCGCTGGTATTTGCGGCCCTACCGGTGCTGATTATCCCCATCGTGCTGCAGAGCAAGCAGGTGAATAATCAGAAGCAGGCCATTGCGCTGTACAATAATGGCAATTAGTAAGGGGTTTTCAAGTTAAAAATTGAGGTGGTAAAAGTTGCAATCGGCTCCGGACAGGCGGCTGGGTTTAACTTTTACCCTCCAACTTTTATCTGATTTTCAAGCCCGCCATCCCCCTCCCGCGTAAGCCGGCCCATGAAGCCCGCCACGCTCCCCGCCGATTTTACTGCCACCTTCGCCGAGCGCCAGCACAAGGCCCTGCTCGTGCACGACCGCCTCTGCGCCGAGTATGGCGCC
Organism: Hymenobacter aranciens; assembly: GCF_030580865.1. Classification (GTDB taxonomy): domain Bacteria; phylum Bacteroidota; class Bacteroidia; order Cytophagales; family Hymenobacteraceae; genus Hymenobacter; species Hymenobacter aranciens. The sequence continues at coordinate 21,912 of NZ_JAUQSY010000003.1, forward strand.
CCTTTCCGTTTTTTCAGCACCAAAGACCCGCTCAGCGAGATAATAAGCTCGCTGCTCTCGCACCGCACCAAAAACGCCGATTCGCACCGCGCCTACCAGCAGCTGCGCGCCGCTTTCCCCACTTGGGCCGAGGTGCGCGACGCTCCTACTGCCGAAATCGAAGCCGCCATCAGCCCCGCCACCTGGCCTGAGCAGAAAGCTCCGCGCATTCAAGCCATCCTGCGGGCCGTCAGCCAGCGTTGCGGCGGCCCTTGCGACCTCGAAATGCTGGCCGATATGCCCATCCCCGAGGCCCGCGCCTGGCTGGAAGAACTTCCCGGCGTCGGCCCGAAAACTAGTGCCGCCGTGCTGCTTTTCAGTTCGCTACGCCGCCCCGCCATGCCCGTCGACAGCCACCACCATCGCGTGGCCCAGCGCCTGGGCCTCATCGGCCCTAAGGTAGGGGAGGCTGCTGCCCACCCGCAGCTAGCCGCCCTACTACCGCCCGACTGGACCGCCCAGCAGGTTTACGACCACCATGAGGCCCTCATGTTTCACGGCCAGAAGTGCTGTTACTTCCACACGCCCGCCTGCGGCCGCTGCGTGGTGCTCGACCAGTGCCCGTTTGGCCAGGCGAGAGTGAAGTAAGAACAACAAACTCCCCTCCTCAGAAGAGGAGGGGATGTTTCAGCGCAGCTGAAACGGGGGGGGAGTGAAGTCGTCAGGGCTTTCGCGCCGGTAGAAAATAGCATTGCAACCGGCGCGACCGGGCCAACCACCCCCGTTTCACCTGCGCCGCAAGCTCCCCTCCTTTCTAAGGAGGGGAGCTTGTCGTTCTATTTCACATTCACCACGTTCATTGCCCGCTCCAGCCCCATCGAGCCAAAGGCCAGCACTGCCTCGGCCGCCTTCTCAATGCGTGCCGACAAGTCAATCAGCTCATCGGCCGAAAACGGATTCAGCACGTAATCCACCTGCCGCCCCTTCGGGAAATTCGCATCCACTCCAAAGCGCAGCCGGGCATATACGTCAGTCCCTAGCGTAGCCTGAATGTCTTTCAGCCCGTTGTGCCCGCCCGCCGAGCCCTGGCCCTTCAGTCGCAGCTTCCCGAAGGGCAGCGCCAGGTCGTCCGTCACCACCATCATTTGCTCCACCGGGATTTTCAGGGCGCTCAGCCAGTGCGCCGCCGCCTTGCCGCTCAGGTTCATGTAGGTAGTCGGCTTCACCAGCACGTAGGTGTGGCCTTTGCTCTTAATTTCGGTCACAAAAGCGTGGCGACCAATCTCAAAGCGCGGCGCATCGAATTTCTGCGCCAGATAGTCGGCTACCATAAATCCAATATTGTGGCGCGTATCCGCGTATTCAGGACCAATATTGCCGAGGGCCAAAACCAGAAACTTCATAAAATCACAGACTTTAAACAGACTTAGCTGATTGCGCTGATACAAACGCACCAACCAGCCAACAAAAAACGGCGCCTCAAAAGAAGCGCCGTTTCCTGCAATAAAACATTAAACAATCAGTGTAATCAGCTAAATGAGCCGAAAATCAGTGATTTATTTTTTGCCAGCCTGGGCCATTTCGCCTTTCAGCGCGCGCGGGATGGTGATGGTGGCGATGGGAGCCGCCGCGTTGGTCAGGATGGTGTAGTTTTTGGCTTCTACGGCACCCACTTTGATGGATTTGCCGAGCTCCATGCCGCTGATGTTCACCTCCACGAAGTCGGGCAGGTTTTCAGCCGAGGCACGCACTTTCACCTTGCGGATTTTGCTTACCAGCTTGCCGCCGGCCAGCACACCCGGCGATACGCCTACGTACTTAATCGGAATGTCCATCTTCACTTCTTTGCCTTCCTCCAGTTCGAGGAAGTCAACGTGCAGCAGCATTTCGTTCACGGGGTGGAACTGCGCGTCCTGCACGATGGCGCGGTACAGCGTACCCTCCACGTTAAGGTCCACGATGTGCGCCTCCGGCGTGTACAACAGCTCGCGGAACAGGATAGCGGGCACCGAGAAGTGCACCGTGTCTTTGCCGCCATACAATACGCACGGTACCTGGGCGTCAAGGCGCAGGGCCTTGGCATCCGTCTTACCGAGATTCGCTCTTTTAAACCCTACAATCTCGAGGCTTTTCATAAGAAGAAGTGGTTGGAAGTTGATTTCCGCTCGCGGCACCTTTGCCGAAACGGGCCGCAAAGGTAGTCAAAATGAAAGACAAAGGCAAGCTCACGTCGTATTCATTTCATGGATTCCCTCGCCCATGCCACCAAGGAAAGCTCTAAAGAGCATCACCAGTAGCAGTAAGCAGCATACCGCAATGACTCCCCATACCAGCAGTGCTATCATAGATGCCCTTTTTGTGCGGGCATCAGAAGTGGTCCTGACTTTTCTAATGAGAAAAACAGGCAGAATCACAAAGAAAGCAACTGCTGCTACGGCATAAAACATAAAGCCTGAAGGACAGGGAATCTAAATGCTGATGCTACAAAGCGGATTGCGTCCGGCGCGAGTTGGCTAACGACCAATCTATACAAACAACGAGCTAATGCTCTCGTGCGAAACCACATTCCGAATGGCACTCGCAAACAGCGGCGCCAGCGAAATCACGCGAATCTTCTCGTTTTGCTCCCGCAGCGGAATCGTATCAGTAGTAATGAGCTCGGTCAAAACCGAGTTGCGAATCCGCTCGTGGGCCGGGCCGCTCAGCAGCGGGTGCGTCACCACGGCGCGCACCGATTTGGCCCCGCGCTCCATCACCAGCTCGGCGGCTTTGCAGATGGTGCCGGCCGTGTCCACCATGTCGTCCACGAACACCACATCCATGCCCGCCACGTCGCCGATTACCTGCATCGAGGCTATTTCGTTGGCCCGCAGGCGCATCTTGTCGCAGACCACGATTTCGGCCCCAAACTTCTTGGCGAAGGCCCGGGTGCGCACCACGCCGCCCACGTCGGGCGAGGCGAAAATCAGGTTTTCGAGGTTCAGCGACTTGATGTAGGGCGCCGTCACGGTGGCCCCGTCGAGGTGGTCCACCGGGATGTCGAAGAAGCCCTGAATCTGGCCCGCGTGCAGGTCGCAGGTCATCATGCGGTCGGTGCCCACGCTTTGCACGATGTTGGCCACCACTTTAGCCCCGATGCTCACGCGGGGCTTGTCCTTGCGGTCTTGCCGGGCGTAGCCCATGTAGGGCATCACGATGTTCACCTTGTAGGCTGAGGCGCGCTTGCAGGCGTCCACCATCAGCATCAGTTCCATGAGGTGCTCGGAGGGCGGGAACGTGCTCTGAATGAGAAATACGGCGCAGCCCCGCACGCTCTCATTGAAGCTGGGCCCCAGTTCCGAGTCGGCAAAGCGCTGGAGGGTGAGGTCGCCCAGCTCGGTGCCGTAGGCGTCGGCAATTTTCTCGGCGAGCTCGCGGGAGGCACTCCCAGCGAAAATTTTAACCTGCGAATCCATAAGAACTGGGGCAATAACGAAGTGAGAAGGTGAGAAGAGGGAGCAACAACCCGGTGGGCGCCGGGGCAAAGGGTGGGAGCAAGGCAAAAAGCGAAAGGCGCCGACCTCTCCAGGGGGAGAAGCCAGCGCCTTTCAGCAAAACAAGGATAAAAGCATGGCGGCCAAAACGAAGGACCGACTATGTCGAAAAACCAAACCGGGAAAAGTAGCACTACGCATCACGCCCGTTCCGTTGAGTGAAGCCCGGCGGGCCGTTTTCGGCGGTCAGGCTTTCCGGCCGTCCGCAGACGGCTACAATGCCCATCTTCAACGGGCATTCGGTGGAAAAGCAGGCACAATCCGAGGGGCACGGCAGCGGCGTAATGTTGCCCCAAAATTACGCCGAATTTGGCGAAGGTCGGTTGCCGCCGAGCCAGAAATCCGCCCGCTTCACCCGGCAAATCCACCCAATCGGCTAATTGGGAACCCACCGCCGTCCCACATTCCTTAGTATTGCAGCCATCCGCCGCTAACTACCTCCCCCAAGCTATGAACAACTACCGCCCCCGCCTCGACGATTACCCCGCCCTGACGCAACGCCTGAGCCAAACCGGCTACGAAGTGGCCCTGCACTACCTGGAGGCTGGCGCGTCGCGCCCCGTCATCACGGCCAAACACAAAGTTTCCGGCGAAAACAAGCTGTATTATGGGCAGTCCTTTATGGTTGGGGCCCCTATCTTGTTCGTGCAGTGGCTGGAGGGGATTACGTATGAGCTGGCGGCCGGGTAACTAACAACCTGTGCCTATGTAAATAGCTGACGACTGGATTGAGTAGAGTCGCCCTCTGGGCAGCATTCACCATCTACCGGCCTGTCATTCTTATAGCTGCGTTCTTGATGCCAAGCTATTAAACGACTTCTTGAGCGCTACTCAATAGCTTACCAGATTCATCTACGACATTTCCACACCAGCCACAGCGAAAAATGATGCTACCATCATCCATTGTGTCACTATTAGTGTGTGCTTGGGAGCTTAAGTTGCCACCTTTCAATAGTAATATACTTCCTAAAGGAACGGCATGCTCTACCGCTTCGTCAACTAATATACCCAGCAGGTGATATGGCTCTGAGATGGGCTTGTCATAAGTTGCTCTGAATTCTAAAACTAAATCATCAAAATTGTAGGAGTTCAAGAGAATGGTGTCCTCCTCAGTAATTTCATTATCTAGAATCCAGTTGCGGATAGAGGTAATAGTTATTTTCTCAATGCGGTAGGGACCATATTTGTGCATATGACGAAGCGAGCCAAGTGTTCCGCTAAGTTAAGCGTAGATTAGGGCAAATTCTGTTCTTTCGCACTCCACTCAGTTAAGAGGTTTGGAACCCTTATAAACTAATAGCTAACCAGGGATTTTACTTAGAATTTTAATAATAAGCACTATGCAGCAAATGTTAAAGCTAGAATTAAAAATCAAAGAATTTCAGGATGCAGTTCAGAACGATAAGTATGACAGCGTAATCGAAAAGTTGTTAAGAAAAATTGATGTGCTCAAAATAGGGATATCATTCTGGCAAAGAGAATTTTCAAAAGCTGACGATACCAACGGGATATACTATCTATGGATAAAAAGTAAGACAGAAAATAAGAAGGAAATAATTTTTGATATTATGCACGAATTGGGGCATTGCCTTGACCCAATTAAGATTCCGCTAGATGATAGGTATAATGAAGAATTGAGAAAAGGTAGGGAGGTGCGTGCATGGCGTATTGCAGACCAGTAATTTAATTCTTACCCTGAGCTTAGTGAAGATTGGGGTGAGTACACAGAATACAAAAAGAGACTACTCCTGACATATGGAGTATTAATTACCTGACTCAGCCACCATCTCAAGGTCGTAAATTCCGCAAAACGCAAAAACGGCCCCTCGCATCGCTGCAAGGGGCCGTTTTGTTAGGTTGTTGTCCGACCAGGGCTCGAACCTGGACTTTCTTGAATCAAAATCAAGCGTGTTGCCGGTTACACCATCGGACAAGGTCCCAGCGGGCCGATAGCCGTTTGGGACTGCAAAGGTACGAGGCGAAACATTCGGGGCAAGGGCTAGGCGAAAAAAAACTTGTAAAAAATGAGCGGCGCGCTGGGGCCGGAAAGTTGCTTTAGTCATTGCCAGTTGATATTCAGCGGCAAAAATGGTTGGCGGGACGCCCGAATTTTTTGGGCTGCCGAGGCAGAGTAGGGGCCGGAAAGGATAGGAAAAGCGGCGGCTTTGCCGTAATTTTGCGGCCTGAAAAATCGCATCTAATTCATTTTAAGAAAACGCAATGGCGAATACCGGCAAAATCACCCAGGTTATCGGCCCCGTCGTGGACGTGAGCTTCGCGGGTGAAGGCTCGAAGCTCCCGAACATCCTCGACGCCCTCGAAGTAACGAAAGACAACGGCCAGGTGGTGGTGCTGGAGTGCCAGCAGCACCTCGGCGAAGACCGGGTGCGCACCATCGCCATGGACTCGACCGAAGGCCTGACCCGCGGCGCCGAAGTGCGCAACCTGGGTCAGCCGATTTCGATGCCCACCGGCGACGGCGTGAAAGGCCGCCTCTTCAACGTAATCGGCCACGCCATCGACGGCATTCCGCAGCCCAAGTCGAACGGCGGCCTGCCGATTCACCGCCACGCGCCGGCCTTCGAAGAGCTGGCGACCTCATCGGAGGTATTCTTCACCGGCATCAAGGTAATCGACCTGCTGGCCCCCTACGTGAAGGGTGGTAAGATTGGTCTGTTCGGTGGTGCTGGTGTGGGCAAAACCGTACTTATCCAGGAGCTTATCAACAACGTGGCCAAGGCCTACGAAGGTCTGTCGGTGTTTGCCGGCGTGGGCGAGCGTACCCGCGAGGGCAACGACTTGCTGCGCGAATTCATCGAAGCCAACATCATCCGCTACGGCGACGCCTTCAAGCACTCGATGGAAGAAGGCGGCTGGGATTTGAGCAAGGTGGACATGGTGGAGATGGAGAAATCGCAGGCCACGCTGGTGTTCGGCCAGATGAACGAGCCCCCCGGAGCCCGCGCCCGCGTGGCCCTGTCGGGTCTGACCATCGCCGAGAGCTTCCGCGACGGCGACGGCACCGGTGCCGGCCGCGACATCCTGTTTTTCATCGACAACATCTTCCGCTTCACGCAGGCGGGTTCGGAAGTGTCGGCTCTGCTGGGCCGCATGCCGTCGGCAGTAGGCTACCAGCCCACGCTGGCCACCGAAATGGGGGCCATGCAGGAGCGCATCACCTCGACCAAGCGCGGCTCGATTACCTCGGTGCAAGCCGTGTACGTGCCGGCCGATGACTTGACCGACCCGGCCCCGGCTAACACCTTCGCTCACTTGGACGCCACCACGGTACTGAGCCGCAAAATCGCCGAGCTGGGCATCTACCCCGCCGTTGACCCGCTGGACTCGACCTCGCGCATCCTGTCGGCCGACGTACTCGGCGCCGAGCACTACAACACCGCCCAGCGCGTGAAAGAAATTCTGCAGCGCTACAAAGAGCTGCAGGACATCATCGCCATTCTCGGTATGGACGAGCTTTCGGAAGAAGACAAGCAGACCGTGAACCGCGCCCGTCGCGTGCAGCGCTTCCTGTCGCAGCCCTTCTTCGTGGCCGAGCAGTTCACCGGCCTCAAAGGCGTGCTCGTAGACATCAAGGACACCATCCGCGGCTTCAACGAAATCATCGACGGTAAGCACGACCACCTGCCCGAATCGGCTTTCAACCTCGTGGGTAACATCGAGGATGCCGTGGCGAAAGGTGAGAAGCTGATGGCCGAGGCCCGCTAATTGTTTAATTATGAGTTAAGAGTTATGAGTTCGTAGAACGATAACTCATAACTCTTAACTCATAACTCAAAACCCCATGCATCTCGAAATTATCACCCCCGACCGCAAGGTATTTGAAGGCGAAGTGACCGCCGCCCGTTTTCCGGGTGCCGATGGCTCGTTTGAAGTGCTGAACAACCACGCGCCAATGATTGCCGCCCTCAAGGCCGGCGAGGTGACGCTGACCAGCGCTGCCGGCCGCGAGGCCATCCGCATCGAAGGCGGCGTGGTGGAAGTGCTGCGCAACAACGTTATCGTATTGGCCGAAGGCGCGGTGGCGTAAGGCCGGCCGAGTTTTTTTGCCTGGAAAAGCCGTTTCTGCGTTGCAGAAACGGCTTTTTGCGTATAGGGCCAGAACGATGTAGAAACGCGAGCCTTCGCGTCGCCGTCCCCCGAGCCCACCCGCCATGAACCCAATCCCTACCGACCTTTTTTCCGCCGTCGAGAATATCTACACGCAGCGGCAGCGCTACCTGCTGCTGGTAGCGTCGCTGATTGGGCTGGCGGCCTTGATGATTTTCGGCCTCGCCAAATACCTGACGGCTTTTCTGGCGGCGGGTATCCTGTTCGTGGTCTTCCGCCCGTGGTGGATTGCGCTGGTGCACAAGCGCGGCTGGAACCGGCAGGCGGTGACCATCGGCATCTTGGTGGTGACGGTGGTGGTGCTGGTGATTCCGTTTTATGCGCTGAGTTCGCTACTGATTGATAGAATAATTGGCTTTGCCAAGGAGCCGCAGCAGATTATGGATTTGCTGCACAAGCTGGAAAATGCGGTTGGCTTCAAGTTCACCGATAAGGCGAATACGCAGGAGCTGTTGCAGCAGGGCGCGGGCAAGGTAAGCGGCTGGCTGCCGAAAATTGCAACGAGTGCGCTGAATTTCCTGGTTATCGTGGGTATGATGCTGTTCACGATGTACTACATGTTTATGCAGGAAACCTATTTCCTGCTGGGGCTGCACCGCTACCTACCCTTCCGGGGCGAGACAATTGCCGAGCTGGGCGATTCGCTGAAAAACAACGTGAATGCGAACGTACTGGGGCAGGTGCTGGTGGCGCTGGTACAGGGGATATTGACAGGGCTGCTGCTGCTGGCCTGCCAGGTGCCCGACCCGCTGTTCTGGGGCGTGGTGGCATTTTTTATGGCGTTTCTGCCGGTGCTGGGTACGCCGCTGGTGTGGGGGCCGGCGGGGCTTTATCAACTATCGCAGGGGCATACCTGGCAGGGGGCAACTATTTTGATAGTGGGCTTTGTGGTGATTATCAACGTGGATAATGTGCTGCGCATCATGCTGGCCAAGCGCATGGGCGACATTCACCCGCTGATAACGCTGGTGGGGCTGATTCTGGGCGTAGAGGTGTTTGGCATCATCGGGCTGGTGATTGGGCCGCTGCTGCTGTCGTATTTTATTGTGCTGATGGAGGTGTTTCGGAAGGAAAATAAGCTGCACATGGTGGCGAAAAAAGAAGGCAAGACCAAACTTAGCCAGGTGGGCGGGGCGTCGCTGCCCGACGCCAAGGTGTAACTTACGGGCCTCATTCCCTCCCGCGCCATGGACATCACCAATATCCACCCCAAAGTCACCCCGATTTACCAGACTTCGGTCTTCAAATTTGCCTCGCTGGCCGAGCTGGAGGAGTACTACACCACCCCCGACCGCGGCGGCCGTTTCGGCTACTCGCGCTCCGAAAACCCGAATACCACCGAGCTGGTGGCTGAGGTGGCCCGGCTGGAAGGCGCGGCCAGCGGCGGCGTAGCCACCGGCTCGGGGCTGGGCGGGCTGCTGGCCGCCGTGCTGGCCACCTGCAAAGCCGGCGACCACGTGCTGTGCCCCGAGGAGCTCTACGGCGGCTCGGTGGTATTGCTGAGCCACGAAATGACCCGCCTGGGTATTGAAACCAGCTACGTGCCGCTGGCCGAGCTCTACGACCTGGAGCGCTGGATAAAGCCCAACACCAGGCTAGTGCTGGCCGAGGTGCTTAGCAACCCGCTGCTGACGGTGCTCGATGGGCCGCGCCTGGCCAGCGCTTGCCAGGCCCACGGCATCAAGCTGCTTATCGATAGTAGCTTCACCACGCCCATGCTGAGCAAGCCGCTAAGCTGGGGCGCCGACATGGTGTGGCACTCGGCCACGAAATACCTCGGCGGGCATTCCGACGTGATGGCTGGCGTGGTGGTGGCCGCTACGCCCAGCCTGGGCCGCCGCCTGCACGCGGTGGGCACCAACATCGGCACCACCCTGGCTCCAATGGAAGCCTGGTTGACGGTGCGCGGCCTGAAAACCCTGCGCCTACGCATGCGCCAGCATTCCGAGAATGCGCTGGCAGTGGCGCAGTTTCTGGCGAAGCACCCGGCGGTGGCGCAGGTGTATTATCCTGGATTAACGAGCCACGGGGGGCACGAGCTGGCTCGCGAGCAGTTGCTCAATGGCTGGTTTGGGGGCATGCTGTCGTTTCGGCTGCAGGACGACTCGGCGGAGGCAGCCGACCGGTTTATTCAGCGGACGCGTCTGTTTCCGTTTGCGCCCTCGCTGGCAGGGGTAGCGTCATCGGTATCGTATCCGCTGGGGACCTCGCACCGGGGCGTGCCTGATGAGCGGCGGCAGGCGCTGGGCATCACGCCCGGGCTGCTGCGGCTGAGCGTGGGCGTGGAAGAAGTAGAGGAATTGCTGGAAGACTTAGGCCAGGCGTTGGTAAATTAAAACCTGTCCTGCTTCACTGCGTCCAGCAGGACAGGTTTAGTTATTCTGCGTCCGCAACGGCGCCGAATCGGCTAGCAGTCTTACTTCGACGGGAGCGGCCACCGCGCCCGGTACGCTGGCCAGAAGTTGCCGCGCCTGGCTGAGCAGGCGAGTACGGGCATCGCGGGCGGCGGCGCCCTGGTCGGCGGGCGTCCAGAAGAATACGCGCACGGTCAGCTTGTCGTCGTTCAATTCCTCAAGGGCGGCGACGGGCTGATGGCCGGGTGTGTCGAGCACGATTTTCTCCTGCCGCACCTGGGCCAGCAGTTGCTGCATGATGGCCTCAGGGTCGGCGGTGGGGCCGAGGGTGAGGGCATAGTCCTGGCGTACCTGGCCGTCGCGGGTGTAATTTACCACCGGTTCTTTCAGCACCAGGGAGTTGGGGATGTATATGTCTTTGCCATCCACAGTTTTGATGCGGGTGGTGCGCAGGTTTAGCTCCTGCACTTTGCCCTTGAGGCCTTTCACCTCAATATTATCCTGCACGTGGAAGGGGCGGTTGAAGGCCAGAATAACGCCGGCTAGGAAGTTCTCCGCAATATCCTTGAAAGCAAAGCCGACTAGGAAAGCCGATAAGCCCAGCCCGCCCAGCAGGCCGCCCACCACGCCCGAAAAGCCTACAATTTGCAGAGCCAGCAGCACGCCGCCCAGCATCAGCAGCCAGCGGCCTATTTCGGTGAGGAAGTTGGTGAGCAGCGGGTCGGCCGAGTGGGCCGTGAGCTTGGTAGCGAGATAAGTGCGTAGCCGGCCAGCCGCCAGCCATACCGCCGTGAGCACTACCGCCGCCACCAGCAGTTTGGGCAGCAAGTAGATGAACTGGGTGAGGTAGGTGTGAGCAACGGCAGAGAATTCTTGCAGCATAGCAGAGGGGGAGAAGAAAGCGCCAAATTAGAGCCTGCGCCGCAAAATGCCAGTGAGCGGCTGAAAAAAGAAAGCCCCATTTCCGGGCCGGAAATGGGGCTTCTCAGCAGAGGAGGAGGGATTCGAACCCCCGGAGGTTTAACCCTCAACGGTTTTCAAGACCGCCGCAATCGACCACTCTGCCACTCCTCTGGGTCAATTATGCGTGTTGCGCTGGTTGATTCAGTCAATAAAAAAGGCTTTTCCCAGCGCAGAAAAGCCTTTTTAGCAGAGAGGAAGGGATTCGAACCCCCGATACGGTTGCCCGTATAGCGGATTTCGAATCCGCCGCATTCGACCACTCTGCCACCTCTCTGTAGGTCCCCGAGTGGTTTCGGGACTGCAAAAGTACGGGGCAATTTCAAATTGGCAAGCGGCCGCCGGTATTTTTTTGCAGAAAATCGGGCACAAGAGCCGCTTCTGCACCGGCTCACGCACGCTCAGGCGGCAGTCGTTTTCCGCAGCCGGCCGGTCATGGCGTCCATACTCACGTTCACCTCGAAGCCGATGATGAGGGTCATGCACACGAATTCCAGCCACACCATGAAGCCCACCAGCGCCCCGATGGAGCCGTAGAAGTGGTTGTAAGAGTCGAAGATGCGCACGTAGAGCGTGAACAGAAACGACACCAGGAAGATGAGCAGCGTGGCCACCACCGCGCCGGTTGATATCAGCGGCCATTTGTCGTGCACCGGGGGCACGAAGTAATAAATGACGCAGGTGGTGGATAAAAACAGCCCCAGTAGCGAGCCATAGCGCACCAGCGAAATCACCAGGTCGGTAAATTTCTCGGGGACTATTTCGTAAAATACCAGCGCGTCAATAATATACGTGCCAAAGAAGATGCCCACAATGGCCAGTACGAGTATCAGGGACAGTACAAAAGTGAGAGCGGTAGCAATAAGACGCTTACGCAAATAGCTGCGGTGCTTGAACCACGGATATTTCTTCTCAAACGCATCGAGCAGCGCCATGATACCGTTGGAGCTGAGAAATAAGGCCGTACCAAACCCGAACGACAGCAGGCCGCCGTGCGGAATGTTCACAATATCCTCAATCGTGGAGGCCGTAGCGGCGTATAGCTCCTTGGGCATGAAGTCGGCCAGAAACTGCAGGATGTCCACGTTCAGGTTCGGAACCGGGATGTAGGGAATGAGCGTGAACAGGAAAATGATGGTCGGAAACAGCGCCACCGTGAGGTTAAACGCCATGTAGGCCGCCCGCTTTTCCAGCGAGTCGAGCCGCAGCTCGTGCATCACCCGGTCGAGCACATCGTACAGCGAAGCCTCGCCGCCCGGCAGCCGAAACCGCTTCAGCCCGACGATAACCCGCCGGTACGGGCGCTGCTTGCGCACGTCGGGGAAGCGGGAACGGCGGGTGGGGGTGTGCATTTTTTTGAATTAAAAATTTGAGTTAAAAATTAAAAATCGTTTTCCGGCTAAGTCTGCTTATCAGGTGAAGCTGGGCTTGGGAGCCAATTTTTAATTCATCGTTTTTAATTCACTTCCCAAACGCCGCCGGCGCCGGCGCATCGGGGGCTACGGAGCCGGGGGCGGGCGCTACGGGGCTGTCCAACTCATCGTCGCTGAAATACGGAGCTAGCTTTTGCTGCACGCTGGGCGGCATCGGCACGGGCCGGCCGGTGCTGGCGTTTACGAACACCATCAGCGTGTGGCCTTCGGTCAGCAGCTCCCGGGCTTCGTTATAAATCTCGTATTCAAAGAGTACCCGCGAACCTTCGGCCGGCTGTCGCAGCAGTAGGCGCACGGTCAACAGGTCGTCGTAGCGAGCCGGGCGGCGGAACTTGGTGCGCAACTCGCCCACCGGCATTCCTACACCCTCGGCCTCCATGTCTTTGTAGCGAATGCCAAGCTGCCGAAACGCCTCAGTACGGGCTACTTCGAAATAGGCCGCGTAGTTGCCATGATAGACGTAGCCCATCTGGTCAGTTTCGGCGTAGCGCACACGGATTTGAATGTCGGCCTGGTACATTTTTATTTAGGTGCTAGCTGAAAGCTATTAGCCGTTAGATTTTTACTGCTAGAATCAGGCTAACAGCTAGTGGCTTTCAGCTAACAGCTAAAATTAAATTCCTGCCCGGTTCAGCGCCGCCTGGTAGCGCCGCGCATTTACCAGGTGCCCGGCCTCGTTGGTAGCAAAGGCGTGGTAGCCGCTGAAATCCTCTTTAGCGCAGAAATATAGGTAGTTGTTTTCCTCCGGGTTCAGCACCGCGTCGATGCTGCTGATGCTGGGCAGGTTGATGGGGCCGGGCGGCAGGCCGGCGTACTTATAGGTGTTGTAAGGCGAATCTTTCTGCAGATGTACGTTAAGTACGCGCTTGATGCTGAAATCGCCGTTGGCATACACCACGGTGGGGTCGGCCTGTAGCTTCATGCCGCGCCGGATGCGGTTGAGGTACACGGCGGCGATGCGCGGCCGCTCGTCGGCGTGCTGCTGCTGCTCGGCCTCCACGATGCTGGCCAGGGTGCTTACCTCGGCGCGGGTCAGCTTGAGCTTCTCGCGTTTAGCGTCGCGGGCGGGCGTCCAGAATTTCTCGTACTCCTTCTTCATGCGCTGCATGAGGTTCTGGGCCGAGGTGTTCCAGTACAGCTCATAGGTATTGGGAATGAACATCGTCATCACCGTAGCCGTGTCGAAACCCAGGCTGCGGACGTAGCTGGGGCTGCGTAGCAGCGAGTCGATTTCGCGGGGGCGGGCGTCAATCTGGTTCGAGAGCTTTTCGGCCAGCTCGCGGCGCAGGCGCACATTGGTGAACGTCAGCTTCAGCGGCGACTGAATACCGGCCTTCAGCACGTTGATAAGCTGACGGTTGGTGTAGCCATCCTGGAGTTGGTAGCGGCCCGGCTTCACGTGCCCGGGGTATTTCATGAGCTTGGCCACGAAGCGCAGCGAGAGCTTGTCCACCACCACGCCGGTTTTCTCCACGTTGTTCAGGGCTTGCTGCCAGTCCTGCCCACGCCGGATGAGCACATAGGTCGGCCGGCCGTTGGTTTCGATATTGGAGGTGAAGAAAATCTGATAGAAATAGTACGAGAAGCAGATGAGGCCAAGCCCGAACGTCGCGAAGAAGACGGCGTAGCGGTTGCGGCGGCTCTGGGCTTTGGCTTTGTAGTCGGGGCGCGACTTTTTGGCAGATGATGACATAAAAAGATTGGGGCGACTGTAGCGCGGCCTCAAAAATACGAACGTCAGCAGCCCGCGCGCCGAACCGTTCACCCCGTCCAACTGTTGAGGGCGAGCTAACCGCGTGATTCTACTGATTTTTACCCCGACTTTTCGCCCGCCGTCCGCAAGTTTTTCGCGTAGTTTTCGCCGGGCGTAGTACCTTGCCCGCCGTTTTGAGGTGCAGCGCAGGCAACTTTCCCCGCGCCGGCCCGTCAATCAGCGCACTTTCACGTTTCTAACTTCCCCCCTTTTAGTATATGCCCGCCACGCTCCTTCGCATCCACCCCGACAACCCGCCGCAAAACCGCATTCTCCAAGCCGTCGAAGTGCTGCGCAAAGGCGGTATCATTATCTACCCCACTGATACCGTGTATGGTATCGGCTGCGATATTCACAATACGAAAGCCGTGGAGCGCCTCTGCCGCATCAAAAACCTGAAGCCCGAGAAAGCCAACCTCAGCTTTATCTGCGCCGACCTCTCGCACATCAGCGACTACGCGCACGGCATCACCACGCCCACCTACAAAGTCATCCGGAAGGCACTGCCCGGCCCCTTCACCTTCATCTTCGAGGCCAACCCCAACGCTCCCCGCTACGGCGGCGTGAAGCGTAAAACGGTCGGCATTCGGGTGCCCGACAACCAGATTGTCACCCAGATTGTCAAAGAGTTTGGTAATCCTATCGTCAGCACCTCGGTGCGCGAAGATGAAAATACGCTGGAAGAATACGTGACCGACCCCGACCTGATTTTCGAGAAATACCGCCTCATGGTGGACCTCGTAATTGACGGCGGTTTCGGCGGCAACGTGCCCAGCACCATCATCGACTGCACCAACGACGACTTCGAGCTCATCCGCGAAGGCGCGGGCGACATCGAGCAGTACCTGTAATCTTTTTAATGGTTAATGATTAATGGTGAGTGGTTAATGAGTTCTGATAAACACCAGAACTCATTAACCACTCACCATTAGTCATTAACCATTATTCCGCTTGTGCTTCCAGCGCCGATGCGTCCAGAGGTATTGCTCGGGCGCATTGCGAATATCCTGCTCCAGCAGCCGCACAAATTGCTCGGTGATAGGGCAATCCTTGACCGGTAGGGGTGCAATGCCATCGTAAAGCTCGGTAAGCACGATTTCGTAGTATCCGCGCCGTAAGCGGCGGATGCTCACGTACACCACCGGCGCCTGAAATTTGGCCGCCAGCCGGTCGGCGCTGGTGTAAAAGCCAGCCTCCTGGTTCATGAAGCTGGTCCAGTAGGGCCGGTCTTCCGGGCCCGCCGCTTGGTCGGAAAGCAGGCTTACCACGCGGGGCTGGCCACGGCGCTCCACCATATCGCGCAGCGTATCGCGCATGGGAATGACGCCGGCGCCAGTGCGGGTGCGCAGCTCGCACATAAAGCTCTCGAAGAACGGGTTACTGAGCGGTTTGTACACGCCATCGACTTCGGCCGACAGCCAGATGGCCCCCGAAGTGAGCACCCATTCCCAATTGCCCGCGTGCGAGGCCAGGCCAATGGCCATGCGGCCCTCCGCAAAGAAACGCTCCAGCACCTCGGGATTGCGGAAAATCACGCGGCGCTTTAGCTCAGCGTCCGACATTGCGGCCAGCTTCAGAATCTCGACGATTACATCGGCAAAATGCCGGTAGAAGCCCTTGGCAATGCGCTCGATTTCCGCTGCGCTTTTCTCGGGGAAAGAATTGCGAAGGTTTTCGACTACCACTTTTTTACGGTAGGGCACCACATACACCAGCAGCACATAAAAAAAATCGGCCAGTAGGTAAAGGACTGAGTAGGGCAGATAAGCCAGGCCCATCAGTAGCCAGTGCAAGGGTCTATAATACCAGGAATAAGGTTTGATAGGCGCCGCTCGCTGCTGCGTATTGGCTGATATGGTGCGGTTTCTCATCGGGCGCTGGCCCCGGCCGGGACGTATTCTAGTTGCTTACGCTGGCCTTTGATGCGCTTGCCCGCCAGCAGCTTCTTGCCGCTGTAAGCTTCAATCAACAGCGTGTATTCGCCGTCGGGCAGGGTACCCATTGGCAACTGGCCTACTACTGGCGTGGGCTTGCCAGCGGCGGCCGTCACCGTGGCTTCAGAAGTCGTTGAGAAATTGTTCGGGCCAGTAAGAATGTAGCGCATTGTCAAGGCTTCACCTGCCGTAGCCTGATGCACTTCGGTGTAGAAGAACAGATTGTCAGCCCCGCGACCGTAGAAGCCGATGGGTGTGCGCGTCAGCGAGTAGCCGCCGCGGCTGAAGTTGTCGCTGCCGCCGTTTTTGGCGGCGGGCTTGCTCAGCAGCACGATATCCGACATGAACACGCCCGCC
This sequence comes from Hymenobacter aranciens, assembly GCF_030580865.1. Taxonomy (GTDB): domain Bacteria; phylum Bacteroidota; class Bacteroidia; order Cytophagales; family Hymenobacteraceae; genus Hymenobacter; species Hymenobacter aranciens. The sequence goes on from NZ_JAUQSY010000003.1 coordinate 38,343, forward strand.
GGGGCTTCCAGCACCAGCGGCTGCTCCACGGTGGTTTCGCCGTTGGCCGTGCGGTATTGGTCGCGCACGGTGCCGCGCAGGGTGTATTTGCCGTCGGGCAGCAGCACGCGCTTCAGGAAGCTCTGCGGGTTCTTGATTTCCATCGTGGTGTCGTTTATCACCGGTGGCTTTAGCGTTATCACCTCGCGGTAGGCGGGTTTGCCGTCGGCTTTCAGCACCTCCAGCGTGACCGTGGCGGCCGACTGAAACTGCTTCGGGGCGCGCTGCCGGTAGGTGAGCGACTGCGTGGGCACGGTGATGTAGATATCAACCTCGGCCCCCTTTTCCACCAGATTCAGGTTGCGGAAACGGGCTACGTCCAGAAAAATCTGGGGCGGCCGGGCCTGGGCCAAACTGCCCATCGCCACTAGAAAAACCATCAGTAAGTAACGGACCACAGATTGAACAGATTTTAACGGATGAAACGGATTTTTTGTGGTTTGGCACCAGCCACGAAGTTACGTGGTACTAGGGCGGAAATTAGCTGGCAAGAACGGCTGCATCAACCCGCAGCTCCTGGCGATTTATCGACCATCATCGAAATTTCGTGCCAGCGGTTCTACTTTGCTGCTCCAACTCCAAGCTCTTTCGCAAGCAATTCGCTAGAACTGCGGACCCACAAAAAATCCGTTTCATCCGTTAAAATCCGTTCAATCTGTGGTCCTGCTATCTGAACTTCACTACCACCCGCCCGTCACCTTTTTCGCCGAACTGCTGCGCGCCGACGGCCTGCTGCTGGAGGCCCAGGAGCACTACCGCAAGCAAACCTACCGCAACCGCTGTCTCATCAAAACGGCGCAGGGCGTGCAACCGCTCACGGTGCCCGTCGTGGATGGCAACCGCTCCGAAAAGGTCAAGACCTCGGCCCTCGAAATCGACTACAGCCAGAACTGGATTCACCGCCACTGGCGCACCTTGCAAACTGCGTACGGCAACAGCCCGTACTTCGAGTATTACGCCGATTATCTGCACGACATCTACCAGCAGAAACCGGTCCTGCTCTTCGACCTCAACCTGCGCTTTCTGCGCCTGTTGTTGCGCTGCTTTCGACTGCCGCTCCCCCTCGCCTTCACCGATGAGTACTTCGCGCATTATCCCGCCACCCTGCTCGCCGAACAGCTTCCGGCTTCATTTTCGCCTCATTTGCTCGCCACACCTTTGCTCGACCGCCGCGACTGGCTGACACCCAAAAATCCTGAACCTGACACTCTGACGCTCCGACCCTACCCGCAGGTATTTGGCCCAGGTTTTGAACCGGGCCTAAGCGTACTGGATTTGCTTTTTTCGCAAGGCCCTGCGGCCAGCCAGTACTTACTGTAGCATTTGCTTCAGCTTACGACTGTTCGAAACCAGTACCCGCGAAAGCCTGTACTGCATTCCGAACCTTCGCCCGAACCAGCTTGTTTTCAAGCTAACCCGGCCCAACCCGCAATTATTTTTCTGTCCGGTTGCGGGGCAATCCTTTTTTCTTACTACGTTTATCCGCATGGAAGCTAAATTCTCAAACCGCGTCAAGGAGGTGATTTCCCTGAGCCGGGAGGAGGCCATCCGGCTTGGCCACGATTACATCGGCACCGAACACCTTCTTCTCGGTATGATTCGGGAGGGCGAGGGAACCGCGCTCGGCTTGCTGCGTAAGCTAGGCGTGGCCATGGACGAGCTGAAATTCTCCCTCGAACAGGCCACCCGCAATACCGCCACCCAGGGCACCAGCATCACCGGCTCCATTCCGCTCACCAAGCAAACGGAGAAGGTGCTGAAAATCACTTATCTGGAAGCCAAAATCTTTAAGTCCGAAATCATCGGCACCGAACACCTGCTCCTCTCGATTCTGCGCGACGAGGACAACATTTCTTCCCAAATCCTGAGCAAATTCAACGTGAACTACGAAACTGTGCGCGATTCGCTCGACTACCACGGCACGGCCGGTAGTCAGCCCCAGGGCCGGACGCCCGACACCGACGACGACGACAACGACCGCCTCTTTGGCGGCGGCCAGGGCGGCCCCAGCCGCGGCCAGGGCCAGGGTGCCCAGGGCGGTGCCCCCCGCAAATCGGGCGAGAAGTCGCGCACCCCGGTGCTCGATAACTTCGGCCGCGACCTCACCAAGCTGGCCGAGGAAGACAAGCTCGACCCCATCGTGGGCCGCGAAAAAGAAATCGAACGCGTGGCTCAAATCCTGAGCCGCCGCAAGAAAAATAACCCCATCCTCATCGGTGAGCCCGGCGTGGGTAAAACCGCCATTGCCGAGGGCCTGGCCCTGCGCATCATCCAGAAAAAGGTGAGCCGCGTGCTGTTCAACAAGCGCGTGGTGACTTTGGACTTAGCCTCGCTGGTGGCGGGTACCAAGTACCGCGGCCAGTTTGAGGAGCGCATGAAGGCCGTGATGAACGAGCTGGAAAAGTCGCCCGACGTGATTCTGTTCATCGATGAGCTGCACACCATCGTGGGCGCCGGCGGCGCTTCGGGCTCGCTCGATGCTTCGAACATGTTCAAGCCGGCCTTGGCCCGGGGCGAGATTCAATGCATCGGCGCCACCACGCTGGATGAGTACCGCCAGTACATCGAGAAAGATGGCGCGCTGGCCCGTCGTTTCCAAATGGTGATGGTGGACCCCACCACGCCGGAGGAGACCATTGAAATCCTGCACAACATCAAGGACAAGTACCAGGACCACCACCATGTGGTGTACACCGATAAGGCCATTGAGCAGTGCGTACTGCTGAGTGACCGGTACATGAGCGACCGGTTCCTGCCCGACAAAGCCATTGACATTCTGGACGAAGCCGGGGCCCGTGTGCACATCAACAACATCGTGGTGCCCGAGGATATCCTGACGCTGGAAGGCCAGATTGAGGACATCAAGACGGAGAAAAACCGCGTGGTGAAATCGCAGAAATACGAGGAAGCCGCCAAGCTCCGCGACACCGAGAAGAAGCTGCTGGAACAACTCGAAACGGCTAAAAAGAGCTGGGAAGAGGAAACCAAGAAGAAGCGCTACACGGTGAAAGAGGAGAATGTGGCCGAGGTTATTGCCATGATGACCGGCATCCCCGTTTCGCGCGTGGCCCAGAACGAAGGCGAAAAGCTACTCAAGATGGGCGAGGAGCTGAAAGGCAAGGTAATCGGCCAGGACAAGGCCATTGCCCAACTCGTGAAAGCCATTCAGCGCACTCGCGTGGGCCTCAAGGACCCCAAGAAGCCGATTGGCTCGTTCGTGTTCCTCGGCCCGACGGGCGTGGGTAAGACGGAGCTGGCTAAAGTGCTGGCTACCTACCTCTTCGACAAGGAAGACTCGCTGGTGCGCGTCGATATGTCGGAGTACATGGAGAAATTCAGCGTGTCGCGCCTCGTGGGCGCGCCTCCCGGCTACGTGGGCTACGAAGAAGGTGGGCAGCTGACGGAGAAAATCCGCCGCAAGCCTTACTCGGTTATCCTGCTCGATGAAATCGAAAAGGCTCACCCCGACGTGTATAACCTGCTGCTGCAGGTGCTGGACGACGGTATTCTGACCGACGGCCTCGGCCGCAAGGTGGACTTCCGCAACACCATCATCATCATGACCTCGAACATCGGGGCGCGTGATTTGGCCGACTTCGGCGCTGGTATCGGCTTTGGCACGAAGGCCCGGCAGGAGAACATGGACGAGCTGACGAAGAGTACCATCACGAATGCGTTGCGCAAAACCTTCTCGCCCGAGTTCCTCAACCGTTTGGACGACGTGATTGTCTTCAACTCGCTGGAGAAAAAAGACATCCACAAAATCATCGACATCAGCCTGCGCAAGCTGTTCAGCCGCGTGCAAGCCCTTGGCTACAAGGTGGAACTCACCGAGAAAGCCAAGGACTTCGTGGCCGACAAGGGCTACGACCCGAAATACGGCGCCCGCCCGCTGAACCGCGCCATCCAGAAGTACATCGAAGACCCGATTGCCGAGGAAATCCTCAAGGCCCAGGTGCTGCACGGCGACGTCATCACCGCCGACTACGAGGAAGGCAAGGAGGAACTCATCTTCTCGGTGAGCAAGAGCGACGAAAAGCCGAACCTGACTAGCGACGAGCGGCCAGCCGAAAAACCGGCCGACGACGAGAAGAAGTAGTCTGACGGAGCACCTGCTTTAGCTTGTGCGTGAAATGAAAAGCCGGTCGCTGCAAAGCGGCCGGCTTTTTTGTGTTCGCAACGCGGCCGTAGTTCTTACCTTTGGTACCTTAATCTTTCCCGACGTTTTCCATTCGGCGCAAGCTGATGCCCGCGTAACTTTCCCACCCGCAATGTCTGACCCCAACGCCCAAGTCGCCACTTCCAAAACCGACCTTTTAGCCCGTAAAAACGCCGAAGCCCTGCTGGGTGGCGGCCAGGCCCGCATCGATGCCCAGCACAAGAAAGGTAAGCTCACCGCTCGCGAACGGATTGACCTGCTGATGGATGAGGGCTCGTTTGAGGAAATCGGCAAGTTTGTGATGCACCGGGCCAAGGACTTTGGACTGGATAAGGAGTATTATCTCGGCGACGGCGTGGTGACGGGCTACGGCACCATCGGCGGCCGGCTGGTGTACGTTTTCTCGCAGGATTTCACGGTGTTTGGCGGCTCGCTGAGCGAGACACACGCCGAGAAAATCGTCAAAATCATGGATTTGGCGATGAAGAACGGGGCGCCGGTGATTGGGCTGAACGACTCGGGCGGGGCGCGCATTCAGGAAGGCGTGGTGAGTTTGGGCGGCTACGCCGACATCTTTTACAAGAATACCCTGGCCAGCGGTGTGGTACCGCAACTGTCGGCCATCATGGGGCCGTGCGCGGGCGGGGCGGTGTATTCGCCGGCCATCACGGACTTTATTCTGATGGTGGAGAATACGAGCTATATGTTCGTGACCGGCCCGAACGTGGTGAAAACCGTGACCCACGAGGAAGTGACCAGCGAGGAATTGGGCGGCGCCAGCACCCACTCGGCCAAGAGCGGCGTGACGCACTTCACCGCTGCTAATGAGGTGGCCTGCATTCAGCAGCTTAAGCAGTTGCTGAGCTATATGCCCCAGAACTGCGAGGAAACCGCTCCCGCTCAGCCCTACGAGGCCAGCGGCGACGAAAGCCGCCCGGTGCTTGACACCCTGATTCCCGACAACGCCAACCAACCCTACGACATCCGCGAAGTCATCGAAGGCATCATCGATACTGATTCATTCATGGAAGTGCATCAGAACTTTGCCGAGAACATCGTGGTGGGCTTTGCGCGGCTGGCGGGCCGCAGCATTGGTATCGTGGGCAACCAGCCGGCCGTGCTGGCCGGCGTGCTCGACATTAATGCCAGCACCAAGGCGGCGCGTTTCGTGCGCTTCTGCGACTCATTCAACATCCCGCTGCTGGTGCTGGAAGACGTGCCCGGCTTCCTGCCCGGCACCGACCAGGAGTGGCGCGGCATCATCACCAACGGCGCCAAGTTGCTCTACGCCTTCTGCGAAGCCACCGTGCCGCGCATCACCGTCATCACCCGCAAGGCCTACGGGGGGGCGTATGACGTGATGAATTCCAAGCACATTGGGGCTGACATGAACTACGCCTGGCCGACGGCCGAAATCGCGGTAATGGGCGCCAAGGGCGCGGCCGAAATCATTTTCAAGCGCGAAATTGCAACGGCGGAAAACCCTGAGGCCAAGCTACAGGAGAAGGTGGACGAGTACCAGGAAAAATTCGCCACGCCCTACCGCGCCGCCCACCGCGGCTTTGTGGATGAGGTAATTCTGCCTTCGCAAACGCGGCAGAAGCTGATTCGCGCCTTCAAGATGCTGGAAAACAAAGTGGACACCTTGCCTCGTAAGAAGCACGGCAACATTCCGCTGTAAGCTTCGATGAACTGGCAGACCACTAGCGATATTCTTTCTGGATTAGGAGTTATTGCTTTGCTGGTGGGGCTGTTGCTGCGCTTCAAAGTTGGGCGCTGGCTGCTGGCAGGTCTGTGGCTGATAGTTACGCTGGGCTCATTGTTCAGTGGCGACTGGCACGGCGCCGCCGACAACCCCGATGTAGACGACCCGCAGAAAGCCAGTCGCTACTGGCTGTGGGGCGGCGGTATTTTGCTGGCGGCGGGAATAATTATCCGCTCGCTGGTTGGTAGTAAGTAAATTTCTTTTTTCGTCATGCGTCCTGAATCCTTCGAGTTTCTTCAAAAATACCTCAACAACCCTTCGCCCACCGGCTTCGAGAAAGAAGGCCAGAAGCTGTGGCTGGATTACATTAAGCCCTACATCGACGAGTATTTCGTGGACACCTACGGTACCGTCGTGGGCGTTATTAATCCCGAGGCGAAATATAAGGTAGTTATTGAGGCTCACGCCGATGAGATTTCCTACTTCGTGAATTACATCACGAAGGAAGGCTACCTTTACCTGCGCCGCAACGGTGGTTCTGACCCGCTGGTGGCGCCTAGCAAACGGGTGAATATTCACACCAGCAAAGGCATCGTGAAGGCGGTGTTCGGCTGGCCCGCCATCCACGTGCGCAAGGTGGAGCAGGACAAGGCGCCGACCATCGAAACCGTGTTTCTGGACTGCGGCGCGAGCAGTGCCGACGAGGTGGCCGAGATGGGCATTCACGTCGGGTCAGTCGTCACGTTTGAGGACGAGTTTACGGTGCTGAACGAGCGGTTTTACGTAGGACGGGCGCTGGATAACCGCGTGGGTGGCTTCATGATAGCCGAGGTGGCCCGCATGTTGAAGGAAAACGGCAAAACCCTGCCCTTTGGCCTCTACGTGGTGAACGCCGTGCAGGAGGAAATCGGCCTACGCGGCGCCGAAATGATTGCGCACCGCATCAATCCCGACGTGGCCATTATTACCGACGTGACGCACGACAGTCAGTCGCCGATGTATGACAAGAAGACGGCCGGCGACATTTCGTGCGGCAAGGGTCCGGTGATTACCTACGGCCCGGCCGTGCAGAACAATCTGCGCGACCTCATCATCAAAACCGCCGAGGACACGGAAATTCCGTTCCAGCGCGCCGCCGCTACCCGCGCCACGGGTACTGATACTGATGCGTTTGCTTATTCTGGTTCGGGCGTGGCTTCGGCCTTGATTTCGTTGCCGTTGAAATACATGCACACGACGGTGGAGACAGTTCATAAGGACGATGTGGAAAACGTGACTAAGCTCATCTACGAGTCGCTGTTGCGGATTGAAGACGGTCACGACTTCCGGTATTTCAGCTAATTGGAATTTTTATTTAGCAAACGAAACGCCGGCAAAACCGGCGTTTCGTTTTTTCTATGAGCTACGATTCACATCAGTGCTTGGTCCGGACTGTAGACCAGATGGGGCGGCACGTAATGGCGCCGGTACTGCCGCAGCGTATCGTGTCGCTGGTGCCCTCGCAGACAGAATTATTATTTGATTTGGGCCTGGGCGAACGGGTGGTGGGGGTGACGAAATTCTGCATTCATCCAGCCGAGGCGCGGCAGCGGGCGACGGTGATTGGTGGCACCAAGCAGTTTGACTTCGAGAAAATTGCTACTCTGCAGCCGGATTTGATTATCGGCAACAAGGAAGAGAATTACCAGCAGGGCATTGTGCGACTGGCAGCTGATTTCCCCGTGTGGATGAGTGACATCAGTACCTTTCCGAAGGCCCTGGAAATGCTGCGTAGCGTGGGACAGCTGACGAAAACAACTGAGCGAGCCCGGCAACTGGCAGAAGACATTGCCACTTCGTTTGCGGCGTTGCCGGTTGATGCTGGGTTGGAGCGCGTGGCTTACTTCATCTGGCGTAAGCCTTACATGGTAGCTGGCGGCGGCACCTTCATCAACGACATGTTGGCGCGAGCGGGCTTCGCAAATGTCTTTGCGCACTTGGGGCGGTATCCTGAAATCACAGCGGACCAGCTGGCCCAGGCAGCGCCCGAGCATATTTTTCTTTCTTCCGAACCCTATCCTTTTGCCAGAAAGCATGTGGCCGAATTTCAGCAAATCTGCCCGGCAGCGACAATTGAAATCGTGGATGGCGAACTGTTCAGCTGGTACGGCAGCCGGCTGCTGAAATCGGTAGCGTATTTCCGTCAATTGCGTTCCGCAAGCTGAAACCCTAACTGGCTCAATTGCTGCCAGAATTGCGGAAACGACTTGCGCACCACCACCGGGCTTTCGATGGTGAGCGGCCCACGCAAAGCCAAGGGCGCGAAGGCCATGGCCATGCGGTGGTCGTGGTAGGTGGCTACGGTCTGGCCATTGACTTCAAAATCCGATGCACTGACCACGAAGCGGCCTTCTCCGGCATCGGTCAGCTTTCCTCCTAATTTTGCCAGCTCCGTTTGTAGCGCCGCAATGCGGTCGGTTTCTTTGATGCGCAGGCTTTCGAGGCCGGTGAAATTGGCGGGCACCTGCAGGGCGGCGGCCACCACGGCCACGGTTTGGGCCAGGTCGGGACAGTCGGTGAAATCGTGGTTCAGCGCGGTAGCTACGGGGCCTTGCGTGAGTTTTATGCCGTCCTCCCGAAACTCCGTTTGCACGCCCAGTTGCTCCATAATGCCCACAATGGCCTGGTCGCCCTGCCAGGAGTGGCGGCGTAGGCCCGGCAGCCACAGCGTAGAGCCGGGCAGGGCCAGCGCTACCAGCGCGTAGGCGTAGCTGGCGGCCGACCAGTCGGCTTCAATCGTGTAATCGGCCGGGTGGTAGGGCTGCGGGCGCACGTCGAAAATGACGCCCAGGTCGCGGGCCTGCGCGCCGAAGTGCCTCATCAGGGCCAGCGTCATGTGCAGGTAGGGACGCGAGCCGACTTTGCCCGTCAGGCGCAGGCGCAGGCCGTGGGGCAGCAGCGGGCCAATCATCAGCAGGGCAGAGATATACTGGCTGCTTATGTCGCCGCGCACCTGCAGGGTTACGGGCTGGTCGTCGGTATCGGCGGGCTGCGGGGTGCGGCCGCGCAGACGCAGGGGCGGGTAGCCTGCCTGGCCGAGGTAGTCGATGCGAGCGCCGAGCTGGCGCAGGGCCTCTACCAGCACGCCGATAGGCCGCTCCTGCATGCGGGCGGTGCCGGTGAGCACCGTTTGGCGGCCGCTCATGGCCAAGTAAGCCGTGAGGAAGCGCATGACGGTGCCAGCGTCTTCGGCATTTAGTTCGGCGGAATCTTCAGCGGCCAGCAGGCGCTGCATAAGCTGCGTGTCGTTGGCATCCGACAGATTGTCAAGCTGTCCGCTGCCGGCCAGGGCCTGAATGATGAGGGCGCGGTTGCTCTCGCTTTTGGAAGCGGGTAGCTGCATGGTGCCGCTCAGCGGGCCACCCGGCCATTGCAGGTGAAGTGGCGAGTTCGTGAGGTGGTTAGCAGCTGAACCCATTGAAGTTACGACTGAATGCGGTGGTAATAGCGCAGGCTTTCGGCAATTTCGCCCAAGGTCACCGGTTGGTCATACACCCCCTGGCCGATACCCTTTAGCAAGGTGCAGTTTATCGTGGCGCCCTCGTTTTTCTTATCCTGCAACGCAAATTCGGCAATGGCCTCCGTTTCCAGCAAAATGAACGGAATGCGGTCGAAAACCGAGAACACGAAGGTTTCAATTTTATCCAAATCCTCGGCCGGCAGCAGGCCGCGCTGCACCGAGAGCCAGCTTTCGCACACCAGCCCGGCGGCCACGGCCTCGCCGTGCAGCACCTCGCGGCCCGGTTGCGTCAGCAGGTAGCTTTCCAGCGCGTGGCCCACGGTGTGGCCAAAATTGAGCAGCTTGCGCGGCCCGGCTTCCAGCGGGTCCTGGGCCACGATGCGTTGCTTGAGGGCTATTGACTCGCGGATAATGGGTGCCCAGTCATCCGTCAGCCAGCCCAGCCGGCGGTTGCTATCGAACGCAGCAGCGTCGGCAATCAGCCAGTGTTTCAGCACTTCGGCGTAGCCCGATTTAAGCTGGCGCGGGTCGAGCGTTTCCAGGAATTGAGGCTCAATAAATACTGCCAGCGGTTCCTGAAACACGCCGAGCTGGTTTTTGAAGCCCTGAAAATCAATGCCCGTTTTGCCGCCCACGCTGGCATCGACCTGCGCCAGCAGGGTAGTGGGAACCTGCACGAAGCCAATCCCGCGCTTGTAAAGCGCCGCGCAGAAGCCGCCCAAATCCGTCACCACGCCGCCACCCAGGTTCACCAGCACGGCGTGGCGGTCGGCCTGCTGCTCGGTGAGCTGGCACCATACCGTGTCGCACACACTGAGGCGTTTGTACTCCTCGCCGGCCGGAATTTCAATGAGAAAATAATCCGGCGGCAACTGCGGCTCCAGCAGCGGCAGGCACAGGCGGGCCGTGTTGGCATCGGCCAGCACAAACACGCGGCTGATGCCGGGCCGGAACAGATACGCGGCTAATTCGGGCAGCGCCTCGGCGCCGATGGTGACGGGAGAATTCATGGGGCGAAAGTCGGAATAAATAGGCGGGCACGAAGCCGCTGCGCAACCATACGCGCCGGGTGGCGGTCAGGGAGAAGCCGGCACGTATTAATTTGCTCAACTGCCAGCCTGCTCCATTTCTCTTGTTCTGATGAAAGCGCTGCTTCCAATCCTGGCCTCTCTCGCCGTGCTGACTGCCAACTGCAGCAAAAGCAAGTCCGACGACCCGAACCCCACTGTGTACATAAGCGGTAGTGGCCTGCCCGGCAACTGGAAGCTCGTTAACCTGCAATGCTACTGCGCGCCCGCCCCATTAGCCAATGAGCAGCTGGCTATTACCTCGGCCGACTTCGCTGAATACCGAAATGGAACGCAGATTTTTGACGCAACCTATACTATTGGTAGCACCACGCGGTGCGGGCTGCCATCCATAGTACCAGCCCTGATTCTGGTGCCGAAAATGAATTACAGTGCAGTTCGCAGCGTGGGCTACACCCTGCACAACGATACGCTGGTGCTGGATTACGGCTCGGCCTGCGACGCCCCGCGCAAAAGCTACCGGCGCGTGCGCTAGTCGGCCCGCTGCATGATTTCCGTCTGGCGGCGAATGCTTTCGACGTGAATCAGCTTGTACAGCTCGGCCACGAACTTCGGATTAACGCGCAGCTTTTCGGCCCATTCCGGGCGGCTGCTGAAAATCTCCTGCCAGCGGTCGAGCTGCAGGATTTTCACGTTGTTTTCCTTCTTGTACTCGGCTAGCTCTTCCACCAGCGCCATGCGCCGGGCCAGCGCTTCGATGATTTCGCGGTCGGCCACGTCCATTTTATGGCGTAATTCCTCCGCTTTGCTCAGGTAATCAGCATTGTCGGAGGACCGGCGGCGGTATTTCAACTCGCTCAGGATTTCGCCCAGGCGCGCGGGCGTCACCTGCTGGGCTGCGTCGCTCAGCGCATTATCCGGGTCGGGGTGGGTTTCAATCATCAGGCCGTCGTAGTCGAGGTCGAGGGCCTTTTGGGCAATGGGCAGCAGCAAATCGCGCTTGCCGCCGATGTGGCTGGGGTCGCAGATGAGCGGGATGTGCGGGAAGCGCGTTTTTAGCTCGATAGGCAGCATCCAGGTGGGCGCATTGCGGTAGCGACTGGGCGCAAAGGTGCTGAACCCTCGATGAATAGCGGCCAAATCGTGGATGCCGGCGCGCTCCAGGCGCTCCAGCGCCCCGGCCCAAAGGGCCACGTCGGGGTTCACGGGATTTTTCACCATCACGGGCACGCCGGTGCCAGCCAGGGCATCGGCTAAGTCCTGCACAGCGAAGGGATTGACGGTGGTGCGGGCCCCAATCCACAGCACGTCGATGCCGTGGGCCAGCGCTTCCTCCACGTGGCGCGGCGTGGCTACCTCCACGGTGGTGGGGATGCCGGTTTCGGCCTTCACGCGCTGCAGCCAGGGCAGCGCCACCGAGCCCATGCCCTCGAAGCCGCCGGGCTTGGTGCGCGGCTTCCAGATGCCGGCCCGGAACAGGTCGATGTTGCCCAGCGCCTGCAGGCCGCGGGCGGTGGTGAGCACCTGCTCCTCGGTTTCGGCACTGCAAGGGCCGGCAATGAGCAGCGGCTGGCCTTTTTTGGCCAGCAGGCGGGTGAAATACGTATCGGTAAGCGGAGGATTTTGCATGCAAACAGGGGGCAGAAGAACGGCCATCGCGGCCACGCGCCAAACGGCCGGAAAGGTAACGCCGCGACGTTGAACGATGTTTACCGGCTAACTTCGTCCGCTCGTTTTCCGCCCTTCTTTCCCACCCATTTCCCGTTTCCCACTCTCGCCTATGCCTGCCGACCCCAGCCCCCAGGTCCCGCCCATTTCCTTCGATGACACCCGCGTCGCCTTCGCTTCAAAGTCGGACGGCCGGCTGCGCAAGATGTACGGCCTCTTCGCCGCCATGAACAACGGTACGCTGGTAAAAACCGGCAGCAGCCTGATGAAAACGGCGCTGAAATGGCACTTGCCCGGCACCAAGTTCCTCATCAAGCACAGCATCTTCGAGCAGTTCTGCGGCGGCGAAACCATCGAAGAATGCCGCCCCGTGACGGCCGAGTTGGGCAAGTACAACATCGGCACCATCCTCGACTACTCGGTGGAAGGCGAAGGCAGCGACCAGAGCTACGACCGCACCCGCGACGAACTGCTGGCCACCATCGAAGAAGCCCACCGCTCGCAGCATATCCCCTTCTCGGTCTTCAAGGTAACGGGTGTAGCCGACGTGGCTATTCTTGAAAAAATTCAGGCTGGCGAAACGCTCAGCGCCGCCGAACAGGCTGCCCACGACCGCGCCCTGGCCCGCGTCGATGCCTTGTGCGCCCGCACTCATCAGTATGGCATCCGCCTGTTTGTCGATGCCGAGGAAAGTTGGTTTCAGCAAACCATCGACGAGCTGACCTACGATATGATGGCCAAGTACAACCGCGAGAAGGCCATCGTCTGGAACACCTATCAGCTCTACCGCCACGACCGGCTTGACGCCCTGAAAGCCGCCCACGACGCGGCTGAAAAAGCCGGTTACTATATCGGTGCCAAGCTGGTACGAGGGGCATACATGGAAAAGGAAGCCCGCGTGGCGAAGCAACGCAACTACGCCACGCCCATCAATCCCAGCAAGCAGGCCACCGACGACCTCTACGACGAAACCCTGCGCTACTGCGTGGCACACCTCGACCGTATCAGCATCTGCGCCGGCACCCACAACGAGGCCAGCTCGCTGCTGCTCACGCAGCTGATGAAAAAGGCCGGCATCGCGCCGCAGGATGAGCGGGTGTGGTTTGCCCAGCTCTATGGCATGAGCGACAACCTGACTTACAACTTGGCCAACGCCGGCTACAACACGGCTAAGTACCTGCCTTACGGCCCGGTAGAGGCCGTGATGCCTTACCTGCTGCGCCGCGCCGACGAGAATACTGCCATTGCCGGCCAAAGCAGCCGTGAGTTTCTGCTGATTGAAAAGGAGATAAAACGGCGGAAAGGCCGGGCGTAGGTATCGGCCACCGTTGCTAAATTGCGCTTACGCCTATTTTTTCACTACTTTTCGCTTCTTAAACTGCCCTAGTTTGTTGCCCACCCATGACTAACCGCGTTCGTACCTATCTTATTCGTTTTGCCCGCAACCAAACTGGCACCGTGAGTTACCTCACCCTGGTGCAGGAAGCCGAGCTGGGACTGAACCTGGAAATTTCGCACGAGAAGGCGCGTTTGAACGAGATGTTGGCCGAAATTTCCCAAACCGAGCACGCCGAGGGCCGCCCGCCCCTGAGCAGCCTCGTGAAAGTGCAGGGCTCGAAAGGCCAGGGCGATAACTTCTACAAGCTCTGCGAGAAAATGGGTATGGGCGAGTGGCGCAGCCTCAAGCAGGACGAGAATTTTCTGAAAAATCTCATCAGGGAAAGCCACGCCTACTGGCGCGACGACGCGAACTATCAGGAGTTTGCCCACATGGAAGAAAGTGAATAACTGAGCCGTTGGGGTTTTGTGAGAAGCTCAACCATTGGATGGAGCAAAGAGGAAATAGAAAAGTAGAAAGTCGGCTGCATCTGTAACCCCCGTTACAGCGGTCCCGTTAAGGTGCTTGCTTAGCCACTCCGGCGGAGCTTGAGAACTTTCTCCTTTCCACATTTCCACCCAACTCCGATGAACACCAACGATTCGAATAACCCGCAAAACCAAGGCACCGGCGCCGGCGCTAACTACGGCACCACCAACACCGGTACCGGTATGGGCAACCCTACTAGCTCCAGCAACGAAGGCACCAGCTACAACGCTGGCACCGGCGCAGGCGTCGATGGCGACGACTACAGCGCTACCGCTAAAGGTGCCGCCATTGCCGGCACTCCCGGTGCCGTAGTGGGCCGCGCCATCGATGGCGTGCAGAACACTGCCGACCACGCGGCTCACGCCGTAACCGGTCAGCCTTACCGCAGCGGCAGCACCACCACCGGCATCTTCCGCGACCGCAGCAGCGCCGAGAAGGCCTACGAGTCGCTCTCCTCGCGCGGCTACACCAAAGATGATGTGAACCTGCTCATGTCGGACGAAACCCGCAAGACGCACTTCGGTGACGACACGGTTCATTCCGACCTGGGCGACAAAGCCATGGAAGGTGCGGGCGTAGGCTCGGCCATCGGTGGCACGGCTGGCGCTGTGATTGGTGCCATCGCTGCTATCGGTACTTCGGTAGCGCTGCCGGGCCTGGGCCTGATTATCGCTGGTCCGCTGGCGGCTGCGCTGGCCGGTGCCGGCGCCGGTGGCCTCACGGGTGGCTTGGTAGGCGCCCTGGTAGGCTCGGGTATTCCCGAAGACCGTGCTGCTGAGTACGAAACCAGCATTAAAGAAGGCGGCATCGTGATGGGCGTGAAACCCCGCAACGAAGAAGATGCCCGCTACTTCGAAGAAGAATTCCGTCGCAACAACGGCGGCAACGTGCGCAACTACTAAGTAATACGTCGTCGTTTGCCCGCCATTGGTCGTTTATTCGGGCAATAAGCAGCCGGCAAACGGCAAGTAGCACAGCAATAAAAAGCCTTTCCCAACCCGGGGAAGGCTTTTTTGTTGCAACTACCCAGGGCCTTGCGTAGTCAATGGATGCGGCACGATTGTAGATATCGGCCGGGGGCACTTATTTCACCCGCTGGCACGTTTTTGCCGTAGAGAAGCGGGTGGGGCGGCAGTTGCTGCTTTCGCGTACTTTTGATTCTTATCCTCATTTTTTAGTTCTGCTGATGTCTTTTTCCCGCTTGAAAATCGGTCTGTATGCCTTCCTGGTGTCGGCCGTATTTGTTCTGGCTTCCTACCGACTGCTGCGGCGCGCCGACTCAGCCGTACCAGGCAAGGACGAGGTGCTGATTGGCACTATGTTGCAAGGCCTCTCGGCCGCCCACTACCAACCCGAAAAGGTGGACGACGCTTTCTCGAAGCGCGTGTTCGACCTCTACCTGAAGCGCCTCGATTTCCGCAAGAAATTCCTGCTAGCTTCCGATGTGGAGCAACTGCGCAAATTCCAGACGCAGATTGACGACGAGGTGAAGCGCGGCTCCCACGAGTTCCTCGACCTCAGCACCAAGCTGATGGCCGAGCGCACCAAGGAAATGCAGTTGCTCTACCGCGAGCTGCTGGCCAAGCCCTTCGATTTCACTACCGAAGAAACCTTCCAGACCGATTTTGAGAAAGCCGCTTTCCCGGCTGATAAAGCCGCCCAGCGCGAACAGTGGCGCAAGCTGCTGAAATACGAAACCCTGTCGCGCATCTCGGAAATGATGGACGCGCAGGAAAAGGCCAAGGATAAGAAGGCCTTAGCCTCCACAACCACTCCCGCGCCCGGCAGCGCTGCCGATGTAGCCACGCCCGCCGCCGCTAACCCCGAAGCACCCACCGCGCCCGAGCCGCCCCGCACCCCCGCTCAAATGGAGGCCGAGGCCCGCAAGCGCGTGCTGAAAGTGTATGACGACCAGTTTGCCGACCTGCTCGATACCGATGCCAACGAGCGGCTGAGCATCTACGCCAACACCATTGCCAACACCTACGACCCGCACACGGAGTATTTTGCGCCGCGTGAGAAGCAGGATTTCGACATTGCCATGACTGGTCGTTTCGAGGGCATCGGCGCGACGCTGCGCGAGAAAGACGGCCTGATTTACGTGGAGGATATTATCCCGGGCTCGGCGTCGTCGCGTCAGGGCCAACTGAAAAAGGGCGATGCGCTGCTGCGCGTGGCCCAGGGTGCCGCCGAGCCGGTGAGCATTGAGGGCTGGCGCACGCAGAAAGCCATTACCCTGATTCGGGGTAAGAAGGGCTCGGAAGTGCGACTGACGGTGAAAAAGCCCGATGGCAGCACCCAGATTATTCCCATCATCCGCGATGTGGTGGTGATTGAGGAAACCTACGCGCAGTCGGCCACTATCGATATGAACGGCCAGAAAATCGGCTACCTGCGCCTGCCCACGTTCTATGCCGACTTCAATGACAACGGCGGCCGCAGCTCGGCCGAAGACGTGAAGAAAGAGCTGGCCAAGCTGAACGCCGAAGGCGTGAAGGGCGTGGTGTTCGACCTGCGCTACAACGGCGGCGGCTCGCTCACCGATGCCGTGGAAATGGCCGGCCTCTTCATGGAAAGCGGCCCGATGGTGCAGGTGCGCGACGGCCAGGGCCGCACCAGCGTGCTCAACGACAAGGACCCTCGCGTGCAGTACAGCGGCCCGCTGGTGGTGCTGGTGAACAAGTACAGCGCCTCGGCCTCCGAGATTCTGGCGGCTGCCATCCAGGACTACAAGCGCGGCGTGATTATGGGCTCGGCCAGCACGTATGGCAAGGGCACTGTGCAGCGCATCTTCGACCTCGATGAGGCCCTGCCGGCCGAGTTGAACAGCGTGAAACCTATTGGCTCACTGAAGCTGACGACCCAGAAATTCTACCGTGTGAACGGTGGTTCGACCCAGTTTAAAGGCGTGATGTCGGACATCGTGCTGCCCGATGCCTGGGCCTACCTCGACCAGGGTGAAAAGGAAACTGACTACCCGCTGAAGTGGGACGAAATTCAGCCGGCCCGTTACCGCCCTTGGGATGCTGCCCCGGCTATCGACAAGCTGCGTGCCAACAGCAAGGTTCGCGTGGCCGCCAGCCCCAGCTTCAAAGTGCTGGATGAAATTGCTCAACGCATGAAAAAGCGTAAGGACGAAACCACCGTTTCGCTGAAACTGACGGCTTATCGCACCGAGCAGGCGCAGGCCAAGGCCGAATCGGACAAGTACGAGGAGGCCCAGAAAGCCTCTACGGGGCTGACATTTACGCCGCTTTCGGCCGACGTGAAAGCCCTGGCTGGCGACACGATTAAAATCAACCGCGCCGCCCGCTTTACCAAGAATTTGAAAAAGGATATCACCATCGGCGAAGCCGTGGCGGTTATCAACGACGAGCTGAAATAAGCGCTGGGCCGCTACGGCGGCTGGCTTTAGCAGATTATCAAACGCCCCCGGCTTGCAAAGGCCGGGGGCGTTTTTTTGCCCGATTTATACTGCCCAGTTTGCTTAGTAAATAGGGTTGATTTTCTGCCGGCTAATTGGTAGATAAACCGTGTAGTTAATGCGTTGTCTAACAGAGCGGTTTGCTTGCTAAAAACTTTGTCAAAAATTTTAGTAAACGTGCAACTAAAAACCTTCGCACGCGGTTTAGCCAGCATGAAGACTACAGAGGAAACCCGCATCATTCAGCTCATCCCGCAGGAAGCTCCTGCCGCTGATGAGCAACAGGAGAAGCAAGCCGATGAAACCTGGCGCAAGTCTATTCCGGCCCAGGTTTTCCTGAACTACTTCTTCGCTATCAATTACCACATTCAGGAAAACGACACGGCCCTCGGTGGCTTGTCGCAGCTCCCGTTTTTCCGCAGCCACGAGGCCCAGTTGGAAGAGGCCGACGTGGCGGCCATTACCAAGCTGCTGCACACGAGCTGGAGCACCGAGTACGCCCTGCGCGCCACGGCCGAGCTGGGCGATGAGAACTTCCTACGCAATGCGCTGCACTGGACTTTTCCGCAGGCTTACCACGCTATTCTTTCCGGCTTGCAGGCGTTTCTGTACACCACCGGCGTGCGTTCCAGCAACTCGCAGCTCATTCGCCGGGAGGTGGGGCGGCTGGTGGTGAAGAATGCCTACCCGCGTCCGGTGGCGTTTTATGCGGCTGGGGCTTATGGCGACTTCAGCATTCACCGCTTGCCGCTGGCGGGCTACAAGGCCGGGCTGCACATTGCCAGCCAGGAAATTGATGCCCAGGCCCAGATTGGCCAGTTTCTGCGCACCACGCGCAAGATGAAGGCGCAGTGGACGCGCCAGCAGGTGCAGGCCAACCCCAACACGGCCATCCGCAGCCAGAAAACCGGGCGCCCGCTCGATAAGTGGACGGCCAGCCACTGGCAGCAGATTACCTGGCGCCTGGGCTACACCACCATCTTCGACCTCTTGGGCCGCCTGCGTATCTCGCAGAGCAGCCGCGAAATCGAGCGCTACGTGGAGGCCGACATCGACTTCAACCTCTTCCATACCTCGCTGCTCAACATCGTGAGCTACCTCAACGGCATTCACGAGACCTACGTGGCGAAGGCCCTGGGGCTGGAGCGCTACCAGCAGCTGGTGGCCGAGCTGCCGGCGCACTTGCAGGCAGGCTTTGTGCAGGAGCGGCTGCGCACCCGCGTGGAGCCGGTGCTGGCCCCCACGCCGCCCTCGAATCCGGCCCTGCGCCTGGAGGGCGAAGAGCCGCAGCAGTACCGCATGGCGGCCTAATTGCCCGTCATTTGCAGATAAAGCCGCTCCGGTTTCGGAGCGGCTTTTTTCGTGTTGTACTTTTGTGGTTCACTTTTAACCGGTCCCACGGCCGTTGGCTTGCCTGGCAGGCCTTTTCGGGTGATTTGGTTGCCACAGCTGTGGCTGCCGGCGAATCCGAATGAATCCGTGGTTCAGATAACAATGCATCAACTAAGCGAGCAGGAAATCCTGCGCCGTAACAAACTGGAAGAGTTACAGAAGCTAGGTATTGAGCCCTATCCTTCCGAGCTGTTCGACGTGAACTTTTACGCCCAGGAAATTCACGACAACTACCACCCCGAGCTGAACAACTTCCAGGAAGTGGTGCTGGCGGGGCGGCTGATGTCGTCGCGGGTAATGGGCAAGGCTTCGTTTGCCGAGCTCATGGACTCGTCGGGGCGTATTCAGCTCTACGTGAACCGGGATGAAATCTGCCCCGGCGAGGACAAGACGCTGTATAACGTCGTGTTCAAGAAGCTGCTTGATTTGGGCGACTTTATCGGCGTGAAAGGCCATGTGTTCAAGACGCAGGTGGGCGAAACGTCTATCCACGTCACGGAATTGAAATTGCTGGCGAAGGCGCTACGCCCGCTGCCGGTGGTGAAAACCCAGAAGGACGAAGCGACCGGCGAAACCATTACCTACGACGCCTTTACCGACCCCGAGCAGCGCTACCGCCAGCGCTACGTGGATTTGGTGGTGAACCCGCATGTGCGCGACACTTTCGTGAAACGCTCGCAGCTGGTGCAGTCGATGCGGAATTACCTCAACGACAAAGGCTATTTGGAGGTGGAAACGCCGATTCTGCAACCGCTGTACGGCGGGGCGGCGGCGCGGCCGTTCAAGACGCACCACAATACGCTGGACATGGACTTGTACCTGCGCATTGCCAATGAGCTGTATCTGAAACGCCTGATTGTGGGTGGTTTCGATGGTGTGTATGAGTTCTCGAAGGACTTCCGCAACGAGGGCATGTCGCGGTTTCACAACCCCGAGTTTACCCAGATGGAGCTCTACGTGGCCTACAAGGACTACGCCTGGATGATGGACCTGGTGGAGGAAATGGTGGAGCGCGTGGCCCTGGCTTTGCACGGCAAAACCGAGGTGCAGGTGGGCGACAATGTCATCAACTTCCAGCGGCCCTGGCAGCGCTACACTATGTTCGAGGCCATCGAGAAGTACACCGGCGAGGCCATCGGCGAGATGGACGAGACGGCGTTGCGCGCCACGGCGGCTAAGCTGAACGTGCACTTGGAGCCCAGCATGGGCAAAGCCAAAATCATCGACGAGATTTTTGGCGAGCACGTGGAAGGCAAGCTCATTCAGCCCACGTTTATCACGGATTACCCGGTGGAAATGTCGCCGCTGGCCAAGAAGCACCGCGACCGGCCCGGCATGGTGGAGCGTTTCGAGGCCATCTGCAACGGCAAGGAAATCTGCAACGCTTTCTCCGAGCTCAACGACCCCATCGACCAGCGCAAGCGCTTCGAGGACCAGCTGGAGCTGGGCAAGCGCGGCGATACCGAGGCCATGGTGCTCGACGAAGACTTCCTGCGCGCCCTGGAGTACGGCATGCCGCCCACGGCCGGCCTGGGCATCGGCATCGACCGCCTGAGCATGATTATGACCAACTCGCACTCCATTCAGGACGTGCTGTTTTTCCCGCAGATGAAGCCGGAGAATAACGGGTAGGGAATAAAGATTACTAAAAGGAAAGGGCCTCCTGCTACACGCGGGAGGCCCTTTCCTTTTTGGGGTAATGGTTGCTGCAGGGGCTACTGCTTCACGATGCGGCGGGTGAGCTGGCGGCCATCGGTGAGCTGGCCGTGCAGCAGGTAGGTGCCGGCTGGCAGGGCGCGCAGGTCGAGGCGGGCATCGGCGGGCAGCTGGGCTGGCGTGAGCACGGGGCGGCCGCATACGTCGAGCAGGCGGAGCTGGCGCAGGGTGGCCGTGGGCGGCAGGTCGATGCGGAGCCAGTCGTGGGTGGGCGTGGGGTGCACCTGCCAGGGCTGGGACGGGGCGGCAGCGGCGGCGAGCACCGCGTTGCCCAGGGCGTAGTCTTTGATGATGATGATGAGGCGGTCGGTGCCGGTGGTTTGCACTAGCAGACGCAGCCAGCCGTAGCGCCAGCTGCCGCCCGCCCGCAGCCGCAGGCCCAGGTAGTGGTCTTGCCCGCCCAGCCACATGCCGTACGACTGATTACCCGCCGGATTGTTGTTCAGGCGCACCAGCCACGAGGGGCCGTAGGGATAGATGGTGCTGCGGCTGCCCCAGGTATTGGGCGGCAGGGAGCTGGCGGGCTGCGGGCCGCGCGCCTGAATGGTATCGGCGGCGGCAAAGGCAACCAGCGCGGGCGCCTGCGAGGAGGAGTAGAGGGCTACGTCGTCGTGCCGGGGGTGCACCTGCGCCTCGGCGTAGCTGGGGAAGTTGACGGTGCTGACCACGGCCGTCAGCTGCAGGTCGAAGCGGCCGTCGCCATCGAGGTCCAGCGAATCGGTGCTCTGATTGACGCCTGGGCGCTGCCCCGCCAATACTTTATTGGGCCTTAGGTTGATGTAGCGGGCATTGGTGGTGCTGCCGGCCACAATGTACTGGGCCTGCGCGGTGAGGCTGCTGAGGCTGACGGCTACCGCAAGCAGCAGGAGAGGTTTAGGCATCGGAGATGGGAGAAAATGTGGGGCCACGCGCTGGTAAGACCGAAAGAATGGGCGGGAGGTTGCTGCGCCGGCCCCCGCTCAGCGGTAAGTTGGCCGGGCCGTAGGGCCAAATTAGCTTCTAAGTAGCGAAAATCCCGGTGTAAGTGGTGGGGCACCGCACGCATGGCAGTGGCGGTATTTGCAAAACTCAGGAATAAAGTCGTACTTACTGCCTCAATTCTCTTACCACCAGTTTACCCATGAAAAAGAAGTACTTCTCCTATTTCGAAAACCCCTTCCTGGCCCTGCGCATGCCGCGCCCGGCCTACAAGGAGCAGGCCCAGCACACGCTGCGGGCGGTGCGCGAAGCCGACCTCGGCGCGGCCTTCGAGCCGCTGTGCGAGACGCTGGAAACAGCCATCAATGATTTTGATGAAAACCTGACCGAGCGCGAGGAATCGACTGCCGGCGACACCCGGGCCTACCACACGGCCCGCGCCAACTGGCTCGAATTTGTGGACGACACCTACATCGACTACGTGAAACCCAAGCTGCGCAAGCTCGATGGCTTCGCCGATTTCAAGCCCTATGGGAAGTCGCGCCTCGATGCGCTGACGCAGGAGGATTTGATTGTCAAATCCAACGCTCTCATCGAGCTCTACGTGGAGTATGAGGATAAGCTCTACCCTACGCTGGTGAAGGATGCCCGCGCCAAGCTCAAGGCCATGACCGACGTGGACGAGCACCGCGACACCCAGGATGCCACCACCGACACCACCATCCTCGACCTGGCCGACGACCGCCGCGCCATTGCCCTGGCCCAGCGCCGCGTGAAGGCGCAGCTGGAATTGACGTTTGACGAGCCGGACAAGGTGTATAGCTTTTTTGATTTCGCGAAGGCGACCGTCAATAAGTCGGGCAAAGCCAAACCCACGCCCAAACCCGCCGCCAACTAGCCAGCGCTGCACGGGCGTGCAAGGCGGTTGTTGACTTCTCGCAAACGCCTTACACGCCCGTGCAGACGACTTGCAAAACTGCTAAACCGGCCTACACGCCCGTGTAAGGCATTTACGGACTACCCGCAACTGCCCTGCACGGGCGTGTAAGGCTATTACCATAAAACAAAACCGGCTTACACGCCCGTGTAAGCCGGTTTTTGCCTGTTGGCAGGTGTGCTACACGCCCGTGCCGCCGTGAGGCCCACCGATGCCCAGCCCCAAGCGGATGGATTATCTTCGCTGCCTCATTCCTTCGTGCTCATGGCTGATTCTCCCCAAACCGCTTCCGCTGGTGCCACCCAACCGCCTTACCTCAAGCACGTGCATCTGCGCAACGTGCCACCGCTGCGCGACGTGACGGCGGATTTCAAACCGGGGCTGAATGTGATTATCGGGAAGAATGGGTCGGGAAAGACGCGAGCTATGAAGCTAATAAAGGAGTTAGTGGAGATGTTCGAAGAGAAGCATAGCGGAGTGGGAAGCGAGATAGTAATAGGTGGTAAAGAAGATGTGAAAATATCTTTTAAAGAACAGCTGGTAAGTAAAGACTCTCAAAGACCATTTCTATCAAAAGCAATGGTTAACCAGTTAGCTCTAATTGCCGTTGCAGTTTCACTTGTAATAAACAAGACGAAAATCGAAGAAAATGAAGTACTAGAAGAGGCAATGTACCGTGTGACTAAAGACCATCAACTTCATTTCGTTGTGCCTATTTGGCATGGTATACCTACTTTACCTCTAATTGATACTAGTGCTGACTTTTCTATTACAAAGGCTGGGAGCCCAACCCTGATGAACACCAATTTGGAATGGTGGAAAGTAGATAGCCAATTGCTTAGTGCCTTGTTTAGAACTTTTGACGAAATTAGGTGGGATGAAATTATCGGTACAAATTCTGATGCAGACTCTCAATTACATACTGCCCGACAAAGGATAAGCAGTGCTGCCGATAGTCATGTAGCTCGACTAAACGTATATCTGCCACTCTATTCCCCTCTCGAAGCAGTAAGAAGAAGCGACCAATTTCAGGTTTATTATAATTCGGGGAATGAGGAGATAATCGTTAAAGGGCTTGTGCTGGAATATAAAATTGCTGGTGACTGGCTGCCGTTTAGCGCACTTTCAGATGGAACCAAGCGGCTCCTCTTTATAATAGGAGAGCTAACGGCATCTTTTGTTGCTTACTGGCACGGCAAGGATTTTCAACTTAATGACGAAGGTTTCAACAAAATCATCCTCCTCGAAGAGCCCGAGCTCGGCATCCACCCCGACCAACTGCAACTGCTGCTCCAGCTGATTCGCGAAGTATCGCGCGAGCACCAGGTGATTATGACCACCCACTCGCCGCAGACGCTGGACATCCTGAACCGCGACGAGCTGGACCGCATCAGCATCTGCGAGTACGTGCCGGGCAAGGGCACCCAGATGCGCCAGCTCAGCGCCGCCAAGCAGGCCAAGGCCCGCGCCTACCTGCGCGATGAAGGCTTTTTGAGCGAGTTCTGGCGCTTCTCCAACCTCGAAGACCCCGACTAAGCAGGCCCAGCCATGAGCAAAGCAGCTATTGCGCCCCGGTTTCGGGTGGGCCTGCTGGGCGAATCGCCCAACGACACGGTAGCGGTGGAGAAACTGCTGCTGCCGCGCTACGGGGCGCAGGGCGAGTTTATCACGATGGTCGATAACGTAACCGGCGACAACCTGGAAACACAGGGGGCTTTCCGGCAATTGCGCCGCGAGTACCAATTGGAAAAGCCCAACCTCGTACTGGTCATCCGCGACCTTGACGACTTGGAAAAGCGCCGGGACCGGGTGAAATACCGGCGCCGATATAAGTTCTTCCGCAAAGTCGACAAACAAGTAGAAGGCAAAGGGCTATTCCTGCTCAACATCTACACCATCGAGGCGCTGATTGCCGCCCACATCGAGAAGTTCAACGAGCACTACGGCTGCCACTGCGTCATCGAAGGGGACGTGATGAAGATTGAAAAGCCCATCGAGCTGCTGCGGGCCGCCACGGCCGGCTGCAAAACCCATTACCTCGAAGGCCACTGCGGCGAGCTGCTGGCTAAAATGGACTACAATCGGCTGTTGGCCAACTGCCGCTACTTCCAGAAATTCGATACTGACTTTGCAGCCCGGCTACCGGGTGCCTGATGCAGTGCCGGGTTCCACCACCAGCCGGTAGACCACGAAATGCGGGATTTTGTAGGTTTTAAACCACTGCTCGACCGGCGTTTTGCTCTGGGCCAGGCTGCAGTAGAGCAGCATCCCGTCTTCCTCGTAGGGCAGCGTGTACACCAGGAAGGGCAGCTTCTGCCGCACCGGGAAGGTGTGGGTTTCGGTGGGCTGCTGGCCAGGGGCTAAAGCTTGCTGCAGCGGCTTATAGGGCCAGATATCGGCCCGCAAGCTATACTGGTCGGCGCGGCCGGGCACCGGCTGGAAGGTCTTTTTAGTGGAGCCGCCGGCAAAGAAAAACTGGTTTTCGAGGGCATTGCCGGGCGTTTGGCGGGCAAAGACGTCGAACCCGAACCGGCCCTGGGTATCGAAGCTGGTGAGCTGGCCGCCATCGCGCAGCAGCTCCTGCTCGGGGCCGGGCACGCCCTGGCGGTACTCCTGGTAGGTGAGGTGAAAGCGGTGGCCCGCCAGCCGGGGATGGTGGGCTGTCAGGTGTAGCTTCTCGACGTGCATGACGTGGCTCATGAGTTGGTGCAGCTCGGGGTTGTCGGAGCCGAAATGCAGCTGCACGGCCACGCTGTCGGGGGGCAGGAGCGGGGCCGACTGGGCCCAGGCGGTAGCCGGCAGCGCCAACATAGCCAGCCAGAAGTAAACGTGTTTCATAGAAAAAAGACAGGCTTGAAAGCCCGCCGCGAAGAAACATCACCGGCCGTAAGCAAACGAGGGATTGCCGCGCAGTGCGGCAATCCCTCGGGAAATAATTGCGGCGACGAGCTGCTAGTTACAGCTTATCCGTAATCTGCCGCGTCACCTGCTGGCCCAGGCGCAGGGCCTGAAACTCGGCCTGATTGGCGCGGATAGACAGCTTTTCGTCGAGCGTGAGCACGGAGCGCAGCTGCTCGTAGCGGGTGTTGAGCGAGGCCATGACGCTGGCGGCGGCGGTCCAGTCGGCGGCCTGCCAGCCCGAGCGCTTGTTGCGGGTTTGCTCCAGGAGCTGGTCGTAGGCGGCTACCAGGTTGGTGTTGGTGAGGCTGGAAACGGCGGTTTTTTTGCCCAGCGTTTTCGACACATCGGCGTCGGAGGCGGCCATCACGGCGCCGCGGGCTTCGGCCTCGGCGGCGGCGGCGGCGGGCACCGGCTCCGAGTAGCTGCGGGTGGTGCGCTTGGTGACTTTGCCGGTGGCGGGGTCGATGGTTTCGGTGACCTCGGTTACCTGGTGGGTGGCGGGGGCCGTTTGGGCCAGGGTGGCGAAGGGCAGGGCCAGCAGCAGGGCCGGGAGTACGTGCGAGAGTTTCATGGGAATAATAGAAAAGTGCTTGCGGCCTTTAACGCAAAACCGGGGCCAGATGATGAAAACCGGGCGATAAACCGGCCGCCACCGGCTCCAAAAGGAAGAAATGTAAAGCCTGATGCCCGGCGGGTAACCAGCTGACAGCAACAGGTGAAAGGATGAGCGGAGGGGCGTTTTTAAAATCCCCGGAACGCAATTCGCAGCATGGCCGGAGGGCACCGGCCGGGCGTACTTCGCATTCGCTAAGCCACCGGGGCCGGCTGCCCAGCCCCCGCCCCCCGGCCCTCACCTCACTTTCCTGACTTATGGAAGCTGCCACCCCCAAACTGCCCCTCGCCCTCAAACTGGCCTTCACCGCCTTCCTGGCCGTGATGGTGCCGGTGTACTACGTCAACTACGGCCCCACCAACTTTCTTTACTTCTGCGACATTTCGTTGCTCTTGTGCCTCATCAGCATCTGGACCGAGCGGGCCCTGCCGGCCTCGATGGCGGCCGTGGGCATCCTGCTGCCGCAGGTGTTCTGGTGCCTCGACTTCCTGGGCGAGCTATTGGGGATGCGCTTGGTGGGCATGACGGGCTACATGTTCGACGCCAACCGCTCGCTGTTTCTGCGGGGGCTGTCGTTTTTCCACGGCTGGCTGCCGTTCCTGCTGCTGTTTCTGGTGAAGCGCCTGCGCTACGACGCCCGCGCCCTCTGGGCCTGGACC
The DNA here is from genome assembly GCF_030580865.1 of Hymenobacter aranciens. Lineage (GTDB taxonomy): Bacteria > Bacteroidota > Bacteroidia > Cytophagales > Hymenobacteraceae > Hymenobacter > Hymenobacter aranciens. The sequence continues at coordinate 64,868 of NZ_JAUQSY010000003.1, forward strand.
GGCCTGGCCTGGGGCCTGTGCCTGGTGGCCTACTTCCTGCTGCCCGCCGCCGGCACCGTGCTGCCCGACCCTAAAATTCCGGTGAACGTCAACTACGTCTTCGGCTTCGACGACGCGCATCCGCAGACCTGGATGTCGGCCCCGATGTATCTGCTGGTGTGGATGACGGGGCTGCTGGTGGTATTTTACCTGCCTACGCACCTGGTGCTGCGCCGGCTGTTTGGCCGCCCGGCCGGGCAGAAAAATCAAGTGGAGCCCGCCCGCCTCGGCGGGGAGCCGGTGCTGGGCTGATTACGCGGGCTACTCCCTGGGCCTGAGCAAGCCCGGCTGCCGGAACCTGCCGCGTGGTCCGTCGGTTAGTATATTGCTTTCCAAACCAGTATTTCCGTTGTCCCATGCGCCAGGAAACCCTCGCCGATGAAATTCCGCCCATGCGCCCCGGGCGCCTGAATCTGTACTCTCCCGATGACATCAAGCGTTGGGGGGTAGAGCGTTTTTTAGATACTGTGTGCCGGAAGGAACCACTGGAAATTCCTGACCTGGGTTTTACGGAGGAAGAAAACCGGGCGATGGATGAGATTTTGCGTCAGGAACGAGAAGCCTCAGCCCGTGGTCTTTGATACCAATGCTGTTATTGCACATGTACGTCGGCAGCAGCGTTTGCCGGTACGTGCGGTGCTGCCTATTGTAGTGATTGGCGAATTGAAAGCCTTCGCGTTGAAAAGCAATTGGGGCTACCAGCGCGTAGAATTTCTGGAATACCTTCTTGAAGAATGCCCGGCCGTTGCGATAATAGATTCTATGACCGACCTCTACGCTCGCTTGGATGCCTATAGCCAAGGAAAGTTGTCTGGCCTGCCTCTGCCCTACGGGCTTACGGCGCGTAATATGGGTAAGAATGACCTATGGATAGCAGCTACTGCTCTTTATCTGGACATGCCACTTCACACGGCTGATAAAGACTTTGACCATCTGCTACCGTTAGGCCTGACTTTGGTGCGGGAGCCTTTTAAGTAAAAGTGATTAAGCGGTAGCCTGCTGTAGATGCTCTGCCAGCGCCGCCCGCACCCGGCGCAAATCCTCGTCGGTCATGGCCGTGCCGCTGGGCAGGCACAGGCCGCGCTCAAACAGGTCGGCGCACACTTCGCCGCCGTACATGGGCGCGTCGGCAAAGAGCGGCTGCAGGTGCAGCGGCTTCCAGAGCGGGCGGCTTTCGATGTTGTGGGTTTCGAGGTGCTGGCGCAGGCTTTCGGGCGTGGCCGTCGTCTCGGCCGGGTTTAGCAGGATGGTGGTCAGCCAGCGGTTGGAGTGGCTGCCGGGGCGCTCGGTAGCGGGCGCCACGGTGAGGCCCGGCAGGCCCGCCAGGTGCTCGCGGTACCAGTTGAAAATCTGGCGGCGGCGCTTCACGCGGTCGTCCAGCAGCTCCATCTGGCCGCGGCCGATGCCGGCCAGGATGTTGCTCAGACGGTAGTTGTAGCCCAGCTGCGAGTGCTGGTAATAAGGCGCCTCGTCCTTGGCCTGGGTAGCCAGGAAGCGGGCCCGCTCGGCCAGGGCGCGGTCGTAGGTGACAAGCGCGCCGCCGCCGCTGGTGGTCAAAATCTTGTTGCCATTAAAGGAAAACACCCCAATGTGGCCAAAGCCCCCCAGCGGCTGCAGCTGCCACGCCGAGCCCAGCGCCTCGGCCGCATCTTCCAGCACGGGCAGGTCGAATTCCTGCGCCACGGCCAGCAGCTCGGGCAGCAGCGCGGGCATACCGTAGAGGTGCACCAGCAACAGGGCTTTGGGCTTTTTGCCCCGGGCCAGGCGGTCCGTGATGGCCTCGCGCAGCCGTACCGGGCACATATTCCAGGTTTCGGCCTCGCTATCCACGAATACCGGCGTGGCCCCGCAGTACACGATGGGGTTGGCCGTAGCCACGAAGGTGAAGGACGGGCACAGCACTTCGTCGCCCGGGCCCACGCCCAGCAGCAGCAGCCCCAGGTGCAGGGCCGCCGTGCCCGAGCTCAGCGCCACGCAGTAGGGCACGCCCGCCGCCGCACAGATATCGGTCTCGAAACCCGTCAGGTTGGGGCCGGCGGGGGCTACCCAGTTGTCCTCAATAGCCTTGTTTACATAATTCAGCTCGTGCCGCCCCAGGTGCGGCGGGGAAAGGTAGAGGCGGTCGTAACGCATGGGTTTTTAATTAATAATTAAGAATTAATAATGAATAAGGGGAGAGGGAAGTGAGCTAACGGACACGAAACGTAGCTGCATGGCAAATACATAGTCTGTCAGGCGTTGCACACTTAATTATTAATTCTCAATTATTAATTAAAGAATTGCCCTCGCTGGTACGCCCACGGCCGTGATGCCGGCCGGCAGGTCGCGCACGGCCACGGCGCCGGCGCCCACGATAGTACCCGCGCCCACCCGCACGCCCTGGATGACCGTGGCATTGGTGCCCAGGTACACGCCGGTCTCGAGCCGGGCCGCGCCGCCTACGTTGGCGTGCGGCATGAGGGAGCAGAAGTCGGCCAGCGCGGCATCGTGGCCCAGGGTACAGCCCAGGTTCAGCAGTACGAAGCGGCCCAGTTGGATGTCGGTGGTGAGGATGCAGCCCTGCTGCACAATGCAGCCCTCGGCCAATTGCAGGTTCTGGTAGGGCTCGTGGGCCACGCCGGGGTGTAGCAGGGTGGGGAAAAACAGCTTGGGCGAGGTCAGGCGGCTTACCACGGCGGCGCGGCCGGCGCTGCTGCCCACGGCCACGGCCACGTGCAGCGGCTCGCGCGCGGCGTTGAGGTCGGCGGCGGTGCCGAGGTAGGGGAGGCCCGCCACGGTAGCAGCGGCCGGGGCCACGTCGTCGTAGAAGCCCCGTAGCTCCCAGAGCGGCGCGGTGGCGGCTTCGTTGATTTGGTGGATGAGTACGGCTACCTCGCGGCCCAGCCCCCCGGCCCCAAAAATCACCAGCGGCAGGGCGGCGTCAAAGCTGTCGTATTCGGGGAAGAAAAGTTGGCTCATGGGTAGGAGAAGTCGGCAATCTGGGTACAAAAGAACGTCATGCAGAGCGCAGCGAAGCATCTCGCGTGCAGCGGTAATCAATTACTACCACAGGTGAGATGCTTCGCTGCGCTCTGCATGACGTTCTTTTTACTTCTTTACCTGTTCTATCTCAGCACTCCCCACAAACCGCTCGGCTGGCGCGTACGCCCCCGCCGGCTGCTCCCGCGCCAGCACATGCCGCAGCGTCAGCCAGAGAATACGCAAATCGAGCGCCCAGCCCCGGTGCGCCACGTACCAGGCATCGAGGCGAAATTTCTCTTCCCAGCTCAGGGCATTGCGCCCGTGTACCTGGGCCCAGCCGGTGATGCCCGGCCGTACCTCGTGGCGCACGGCCTGGGCGGGGGAGTAGAGCGGCAGGTACTCGGGCAGTAAAGGCCTGGGGCCGATGAGACTCAGCTCGCCGCGCAGCACGTTCCAGAGCTGGGGCAGCTCGTCGAGGCTGCTGCGGCGCAGGCTGCGGCCCAGGGTGGTGAGGCGCTGCTCGTCGGGCAATAATTGGCCGGCGGCGTCGCGCTGCTGCGTCATGGAGCGGAATTTTACGATGTCGAACAACCGCCCGTGTCGCCCCGCCCGCCGCTGCCGGAACAGCACCGGCCGCAGCCCGCCCAGCCAGGCCACCACCGCCGTGGTTAGCAGCACCGGAGCCAGCAACAGCAAGCCCAGCGCGGCGGCCGTGAAGTCGAAAAGGCGTTTGGTGCGCTCGTACATAGCTTAAGTTTGCCCCGAAATTACCACCCGCCATGCTCACCTTCCCCAACGCCAAGCTCAACCTCGGCCTCTACGTCACGGCCCGGCGGCCCGACGGCTACCACACCCTGGAGTCGGCCTTCGTGCCGCTGCCTTGGTGCGACGCCCTAGAGCTGGTGCCCGCGCCCGCCAACCAGTCCAGCAGTCTGGCCCTCACCGGCCGCCCCATCCCCGGCGACCCCGCCACCAACCTCTGCCTGCGCGCCTACGAGCTGCTGAAAGCCGATTTTCCCGCGTTGCCGCCGGTGCAGCTACACCTGCACAAAATCGTACCTATCGGCGCCGGCCTGGGCGGCGGCTCGGCCGACGCCGCCTTCGCCCTGAAGCTGGTGAACAGCGAATTTGACCTGGGTTTGAGCGAGGATGCGCTGGAAAGTTACGCCCGCCGCCTGGGCGCCGACTGCGCCTTTTTCATTCGCAACCAGCCCGTGCTGGCCGTGGAAAAGGGTGACGTATTTGAGCCGCTGGACCTGAATCTGAAAGGCACCGCCTGCGCCGTTATTTACCCCGGCCTGCACATCAGCACGGCCGAGGCCTACGGCCGCATCACGCCCCGCCCGCCGCAGCACGAGTTACGCGCCGCCCTGGCCCAGCCGATGGCAACCTGGCGCGACACGGTCAGCAATGATTTTGAGGAGGCCCTGACGCCGCACTACCCGGTGCTGGGCGAAATCAAGCAGCTGCTCTACGCGGCCGGGGCCACGTATGCCAGCCTGTCGGGCTCCGGCTCGGCCGTTTATGGCCTGTTTTCCGGTCATGAAACGGTGCCGTCGTTGTCAGCCAAGGACGACTATTTACTCTGGACGGGCCTGCTGTAGCCGTTGCAAACGGCGCTGGTCCCAGCCTTCTACCAGCGGGTGCACCAGCACGCTCACCAAAATCAGCAGCGTGCCCAGGTAAAAGCCGCCCGACATTTTCTCCTCCACTCCGAAAATCAGTACCGCCAGCCCGATGCCGTACACCGGCTCCAGGTTGGTCGTCAAATTTACCACGAAGGCCGACAGGCGCTTCATCAATTCGACGGAAGCCGAAAAGGCATACACCGTGCAGGCGCCCGCCAGCAGCAGCAGCCACAGCCAGTCGAGGCCGTGCCAGCCCAGTTGCACGCCCCGCCCCGCGGTGAAATAATGGCCGTAAAAGGGCAGAAAAATTACCACGCTCAGGCAGGCGCCCAGCATTTCGTAAAACGTGAGCCGCAGCGGCGGGTGCTGCTTTACCAGCTTCGAATTCAGCACGCTGAACAAAGCCGACAGCACCGCCGACAGCACCGCCACGCCCAGTCCCAGCAGCTGGTCCAGCTCAGCCTGCGACACCAGGTAGAGCCCCAGCATCGTCAGCATGCCCAGGCCCACTTCGTAGCCGCGCACCCGACGCCACAGCAGCAACGGCTCCAGCAGCGAGGTCCACAAGGCCAGCGTGGCCAGCCCCGCTAGGCACACGCTTACGGAGGAAATTCGCGCCGCCAGGAAAAAGGTAATCCAGTGCGCTGCTACCAGCGCGCCCACGCCCAGCAGCCGCCCCACCTGCCCGATGGGGATGCGCCAGGGCTGCCGCCGCCCCAGCAGCAGGGCCGCCAGCCCCCCCGCCGCCAGCAGCGTGCGCCAGAATACCAGCTCCACCGGCGGCACCGTCAGCAGCTTGCCCAGGATGGCCGTGAAGCCCCACAGCAGGACGATGAAATGGAGGCGGAGGTAGTCTTTTAACAAGGGTAGGAGGGTAGGAAGGTGTGAGGGTAGGAGTTAGGAGTGAAGAGGCCGAGATAATAAGAAAAGCAGTGCTGAGAAATCGGCGGTCAAAAAAACTCCTACCCCCATACCCTCTCACCCCCACACCCTATTTAGGCACAAACCGGTACAGCGCCAGCCCGATACCGGCGAATACCACCGTGGGCACCCAGGCGGCCACCAGCGGCGGCAGGCTGCCCACTTGCGCCAGGTTGCGCGAGAGCATCACGAAAATGATGAAGATAAACGCCAACACAAACCCCAGCGCAATCTGCCCGCCCACCCCGGCGCGCGACTTCCGGGCGCTGAGAATCACGCCTATCAGCGTCAGCACCACGATGGCGAAGGGGTAGGAGTACCGCTCGTACTTCTCGCTCAGGTAGAGCTGGGTATCGTCGGCCCCGCGCTGGATTTTCTGCCGGATGAAGGCGTTGAGCTCCGGCAAAGTCATGGTTTCGGCCAGCTTGAAGGTGCTGGCAAAGTCCTTCGGGAAGAGGTTGAGCGTGGTGTCGCGGGCGGGCAGCGTGAGCAGGGCTTCGTCCTGCGGCCCGCGGAAGGTGCGGACGAGCTGCGGCGTCATGTGCCACACGTGCTTCACCGAGTCCCAGGTGATGGCATCGGCCGTCATACGGCGCTTAAGTACCGTGCCATCAATGGTTTCGAAAGCAAAGCGGTAGCCAATGTTATTGGTGTTCTCGTAGCTTTCCATGTACACGTAGGTGCGTGCGCCCTCCTTGATGTGCACGTTGCGCCCCGTGAAGCGGTAAGGGTTCTTCACGTACCGCCGCTCAAAATCCACCCGCGTCTTATTGCCCATCGGCAGCACCCAGCCGATAAGCCCGAAAATCAGCAGCGCCACCACGCTGCCACCGATGGCGTAGGGCATCAGCAGCCGCCGAAAGCTCACCCCACTGGCCATAATGGCCACAATCTCGGTGCGCGCCGCCAACTGCGCCGTCACGAATACGGCGGCAATAAAAATGGTAATCGGCGCCAGCAGATTGGCGAAATAAGGGTACAGGTAGATGTAATAGCCAAAGACAATCTTGCCCATCGACAGATTGTGCTTGATGAAGTCGTCGTTCTTCTCCGTGAAGTCGATGACGCAGATAACCGTCACCAGAATCAGCACCGTGAAGAAAAACGCGGTGAGAAACTTCTTGATAATGTAGAGGTCGAGTATCTTCATTTTCAATCAATGAGCAATGAGCAATGAGCAATGAGCAATGCAGAACGAAATTGTTCATTGCTCATTGCCAATTGTTAATTGAATTAAAGCCTGCGCATCACCTGCTCCACCATGCCCGGCTTCCAGGCCCCAAACGTACCGGCCACGATTTGCTTACGTGCTTCTTTGACGAGCCACAGGTAAAAAGCGAGGTTGTGCGCCGAGGCAATTTGCGGCCCCAGCAGCTCCTTGCTCTGAAACAAGTGCCGCACGTACGACTTCGAATAGAACGTGCTGGCCGGCCCGCTCAGTTCGGCGTCGATGGGAGAGAAGTCGGTTTCCCACTTCTTGTTGGTAATGTTGATGATGCCCTGCGAGGTGAACAGCATGCCGTTGCGGGCGTTGCGGGTCGGCATCACGCAGTCGAACATATCCACACCCAGGGCAATGTTTTCCAGGATGTTGCCCGGCGTGCCTACGCCCATCAGGTAGCGCGGCTTGTCCTCGGGCAGGATGTCGCACACCAGCTCCGTCATCTCGTACATCTGCTCGGCCGGCTCACCCACGCTCAGGCCGCCGATGGCGTTGCCGGGCCGGCCCTGCTCGGCAATAAACTCGGCCGATTGCCGCCGCAAGTCCTTGAACGTGCTGCCCTGCACTATCGGGAACAGCGTCTGCTCGTAGCCATACAGCCCCTCGGTGCTGTCGAAGCGATGGATGCAGCGCTTCAGCCAGCGGTGCGTCATGTCGAGCGAGCGGCGGGCGTAGTCGTACTCGCAGGGCCAGGGCGTGCATTCATCAAAGGCCATGATAATATCGGCCCCAATCACGCGCTGAATATCCATCACGCCTTCCGGCGAAAACAGATGCTTCGAGCCGTCGATGTGCGAGCGAAAGGTTACACCTTCCTCCTTAATCTTGCGGGTGTTGCTGAGCGAAAAAACCTGGTAGCCCCCCGAGTCAGTCAATATCGGCCTGTCCCAGCCGTTGAACTGGTGCAGGCCGCCGGCCGCGCGCAATACGTCGAGCCCCGGCCGCAGGTATAGGTGGTAGGTGTTACCGAGGATAATCTGGGCCTGCACCTCTTCCTTGAGCGTTTGCTGGCTCACGGCTTTCACCGAGCCGGCTGTACCCACGGGCATGAAAATCGGCGTTTCAATGGTCCCGTGGGCGGTTTGGATGAGGCCGGCGCGGGCTTTGGTACTGGGGTCCTGGGCGAGAAGGTCGAAGGTCATGGAGTAAAAACGGGCAGTAGTGGGCAGAAAGGAAGAATTGGTATTGGGTGTTAGGTTTTTGGTATCAGGTACTGGGAATAAAAGGCATTTTGCCTAATACCAAAAACCTAACACCCAATACCCAAAACGGCAGCGCCACCTCTACACTGTTTCAGATTGTGCGATTACCGTGCAAAGATACCCCTGCCCGCCCCGCGCCGTACCTTTGTCGGCCCGTGCCAACATTCGATTACCATCCCCATTCGCCCATTTTCTGGCTGCTGCTGGCCACCGTACTGCTGCAACTCTACTACGCGGTGTACTATTTCTGGCCCTTCGCCACCCGCCCCGCCGAAGCCCCGGCCGACACGCCCGGTCCCGACGACGAGCCCGTGTCCATCGTCGTTTGCGCCCGCAACGAGCTCGACAACCTGTGCCGCCTGCTGCCGCTGCTGCTTCAGCAGGACTACCCCGGCGGCTTCGAAGTCGTGCTCATCGACGACCGCAGCTACGACGAAACCCAGCTCTACGCCCAGCAACTGGCCCAGTATTACCCCGAAAAATTCCGCCTCGTCACCGTCGACCGCACGCCCGACGGCTTCGCCCCCAAGAAATACGCCCTAACCCTCGGCATCAAGGCCGCCAAACACCCCCGCCTCCTCTTTACTGACGCCGACTGCATCCCCGCCACCAACCAGTGGCTGCGCCTGATGCAGCGCGGCTTCGCGCCTACGGCCAAAAATCCCGCTGCTGATTTGGTGATTGGCTTCTCGGCCTACGGCGAGCAGCCCGGCTTCCTCAACCGCCTCATTCGCTTTGAAACGCTGCTCACCGCCGCGCAGTACCTGAGCTTTGCCTGGCGCGGCAAACCCTACATGGGCGTCGGCCGTAACCTCGCCTATTCCCGCGCTACCTTCAATGCCACCAAAGGCTTCGCTTCCCACATTCGCCAGCTCAGCGGCGACGATGACCTGCTGGTGCAGGATGCCGTGGTCCTGGGCCGCCACGCTGCCGTAGTGGCCGACGCCTCGGCCCACACCCTCAGCGAAGCCCCCGCTACCTGGACGCACTGGTGGCGCCAGAAGCGCCGCCACCTCTCGGCCGGCCGCCGCTACCGGCTACCCGACCGCCTGCGCATTGGCACCTTTATGGCCGCCAATGGGTTGTTCTACCTGACTACTATTTGCCTCCTTATTTTCCGTGAAAATTGGGTACCTTTGATAACATTGTGGGCCGTGCGAACTTTATTTGTGGCGGCCGTATATGCCCGGCTTAGTCGCCGCTTGCAGCAGTCGCTCCCAATCGGGTGGCTACTCTTGCTCGATATCGTTTATTTTTTCTACTACTTCGCCTTAGGGGTTTCCCTATCCTTCAATCGCGCCCTCCGATGGAAGTAACCAATCAGGACATTCAAAAGCAGTTTTCGGCCAAAGCCAAGCACGACTTCAAGCTCATTCGGGCCGCTGTCGACCACGGCGACGAAAAAGCCTACGCCGAGCTGATGCACATCTACAAGAAGCCCGTGTATCACGTGGTGCTCAAGATGGTGCGCAATCAGGACGACGCCGAAGACCTCACCATTGAGGCCTTCGCCAAGGCTTTCCGCAACCTGCACAAGTTCAACCCGGAGTACGCTTTCAGCACTTGGCTGTTCCGCATCGCCACCAACAACTGCATCGACTTTATTCGCAAGAATAAAATCAAGACGATGTCCATCGACTCGGCCATCAAGGTCGACAACGGCGACGAAATCACCATCGACTTCCGCGACAACGACCTGAATCCCATGGAACACGCCATGCGGAATCAGAAAATCGAAATCATGCGCCTCGTGGTGTCGAAGCTGCCCGACAAGTACCAGCGCCTCGTGAGCCTGCGCTACTTCGACGAGTTGAGCTACGAAGAAATCGCGCAGGAGCTCAAAGCGCCGCTCGGCACCGTGAAAGCCCAGCTGCACCGCGCCCGCGAGCTGCTCTACGACATGGTGAAGAACACCAAGCAGGTGATTTAATCCCGTATGTCATCCTGAGCAAAGCGAAGGACCTTATCAGGTTAGAACGAATTGTTCTGGCGTGATAAGGTCCTTCGCTTTGCTCAGGATGACAGCTATTTGGTTTTGAAAACAATGAATTTGATTCAACACTACTTCCCCGAGTTCACCCCGCAGCAACTCCAGCTATTCAAGGAACTCGAAACCGAATTTAAAGCCGTCAATGAGCAAATCAACCTCGTGGCCCGCACCGACGTCGATAACCTCGTGGAGCGGCACATTCTGCACTCGCTGGGCATCGCCAAAGTCATCCAGTTCCCTAAAGGCAGCACCGTGCTCGACGTGGGCACCGGCGGCGGCCTGCCCGGTCTGCCTCTCGCTATTGCCTTCCCCGACGTGCATTTCCATCTCGTCGATAGCATTGGCAAAAAGATTCGCGCCGTGCAGTTTATGGCCGCCGCGCTGGGCCTGCACAACGTGACGGCCGAGCAAACCCGCGCCGAGCAGCTCCGCACCAAATACGACTTCGTGGTGAGCCGCGCCGTGGCCCGCCTCGCCACCTTCCACACCTGGATTGCGCACCGCTACAAGCCGCAGGGCGTGCCCAACAGTGGCCTGTACTACCTGAAAGGCGGCGACCTGACCGAAGAAATTGCCGAAAGCGGCCTGAAAACCACCGTGACAGATTTGAGCGACTTCTTCCAGGAAGAGTTCTACGAGACGAAAAAGGTCGTTTTCGTCCCCGCCAACAGCGCCCGTTAGCCTCTGCGTCTTCTGCGCTACCCTCTGCGTCCTTTGCGGGAGGTTTGTCTACGCCGGCACCTCCGCCGTCAGAAATTCCACCGCCCGGCGCTCCGAATAATACTCCCCATCGCCCTGCGGGAAGCCCACGTGCCCACCTGCCGTCGGCGTTTCCAAAAACACAAACTCCGAAGCTGCCGCTACCTCCCGCGGATAGCACGAGGGCGGCAAAAACGGGTCGTTCTGTGCGTTCACCAACAGCGTTGGAATGCGAATGCCCGCCAGATACTGTCCCGAGCTGGCGTGCGCATAGTAGGCATCGGCCGAGGCAAAACCGTGCATCGGCGCCGTGTATTTATCATCGAATTGCGGAAAGTCCCTCAGCAATTCCAGCCCTTCCACCTCCACTTGGCCCGGCATCAGCGCGGCTTTATCGCGGATTTTTTGCCGCAACGATTTCAGAAACCGCCGCAAATACACCTGGTTCTGCGGCCGGGCAATGTGAATGGAGCTGGCCCGCAAATCCGTCGGCACCGAGAACACGGCCGCCCGCTTCACCTCGGCCGGCACGCGGGCGGCGTTCTCGCCCAGGTACTTCAGCGTCACGTTGCCGCCGGCCGAGAAGCCGGTGAGGTAGATGCGCCGGTAGCGCCCGGTGCTCAGCGCGTGGCGGATAACGGTGTCGAGGTCGCCGGTGTCGCCGAGGTGGTAGGAGCGGAGCAGGCGGTTCATTTCGCCGCCGCAGCTGCGGTAGTTCCAGGCCAGCGCGTCGAGGCCGGCGTGGTTGAGGGCGCGCACCATGCCGCGCATGTAGGGCCGTTGCGCATCGCCCTCCAGGCCGTGCGAGACAATGACGAGGCCATCGGTGGGCCGGCGCGGCGGCAGGCGGCTCCAGTCGAGGTTCAGGAAGTCGCCGTCGGGCAGTTCGAGCCGCTCGCGCTGGTATGTCACGTCGGGCACCTTGCGCCAGAGGCTGGGCACGATGGTTTGCAAGTGGCCATTGAAGAGGTAGAACGGCGGCTGGTAATGCGATTGGGCGACGAGGGGCATGCGGGCGGGTGGCTTTGGCTTCGGTAAAGTTCGGAAATAATCGGCATGCCGAGTAGTTTTTAATTGCCTGTCTTGAACGCAGCCCCTGTCATGCTGAACGCAGTGAAGCATCCTCTCGCGACACAACGCTTCGTTTAAACGTGATAAGATACTTCATTGCGTTCAGCATGACAGAACCCACTTGACATATTTTTTCTATCAACCCGTTGGTTTTGCCAAACCCTTTGCGTACCTTTGCCCTCCCAAAGACAGAAAAAATCAGCATTAAGCTCCCCTATACTCCTTCTCATGGCAAACCATAAGTCGGCCCTCAAACGCATCCGCAGCAACGAAGCCAAACGCGTGTTGAACCGTTACCAGCACAAATCCACCCGCACGGCTATCAAAAAACTGCGCGGCACCACCGATAAAACGGCCGCTCAGGAGCTGCTGAAAAAGGTGTCGTCGATGCTCGACCGTCTGGCCAAGAAGAGCATCATCCACAAAAACAAAGCTGCTAACAACAAGAGCAAGCTGACAAAACTCGTTAACGCGCTCTAGTGCGACTACGAGTCTAGGAAGGCCGGGCTGCGCCGCCCCAAGGCCCGGTCTTCCGCTCCCATCACCGCAAGCCCCGTTTCCGTCAGGAAGCGGGGCTTGCTGCATTCAGACCGTGCGGGCCGCAATGTTGTGCGAAGAAAAAGCCGGTACTTTGGAGTAAGCCATTTTCTCTTCATTGCTTATGAAACGATTCTACCCCGTATTGGCCGCGCTATTGCTTACGAGCATGGCCCACACCACCAGCGCCCAGACGACCGCTTGGCGTCCCTTCCGGCCCGGCCTGATATACACCTACGCCGACCCCCAAGCTACTGCATTACAATTGCACAGTCTGCGGGTCGATTCCAGCTATGCTACTTCGGGCGGCGACTCGGTGTATACCTTCAACCGTCTGTTGCGCAAGCCGTCGAGTGGAAGTTATGGCTACTACCGGAGCCGCAATAACCTGTTTGGCGCCCGGCTACGTTGGCGCCCGGGCACGGCTGAGTATTACCTGGAAGCCAATGCCGAAACTGTGGCTGGCACGGCTTTTACGCCCACGGCTATCAGTTTGCGGCTGTTGCCCCGGGCGGCAGTAGGCAGCACCTGGCAGGCCAGCAGCCAGCCAGCGCTGACGGCCACGTTGAGCAATCGGGGCTTGGGCACTGGCACGGCCGCAACGGATACCGTGGCTACCATCACGCTTAGCAATGGGCAGGTAGTGAAAATGGGGCGGCAATCGGGCCTGATACAAGGGCCGCAGTGGCTGGATATTGCCAATGCAAGTGCAGGGCAATGGCAGGCATATTATGAGCCTCAAACGCTGTTGCAATCCCCCTATTCGCCAATACAGTTGTTTCGGGTGCTGGTGGGCGACCGGCTCGGTTATGAAACCACGCCGATTATGACCAATCCGTTTCCCTGCTATGAAGGGCATATGCTACGGGAAATTACAAGCCAGCAGATTGTAGGCGACAGCTTGATTATGACCTACCGGCAGCAGCGCCAGTATCAGACTTTTGCTTATCCCAACTGCAGTGGGGCCAGCAATACAGTTTATCCCGTCGAGAACGGGCGTTGGGCTTTCTCGATGCGCACTGGTAAGTCGCCACAGTTTACGACGCTGGGGCTGCTGACGGGCGAATATCAGCCGTATCCGAACGCCGCCTTCAACGGCCTGGAGATGTCGATGGGGATAGGAACTACTGGTACCACGGGCATTTGCACCTCAGCCGTCGAGTTACGCTTTCAGCGCGTGTACAATGGCACAAGTGGCCCTCCCGGCTTCTACTACCCGGGCATTGATTACCTGGGTTGGCAGCAGGTATTTGCCGGCCCCGACCTCAATGCTATGCTTGCCTATGGTGCCGGCGACCTGCAGACGCACGAAACCCGGCTGGTGTACATCCGGCGGGTAATTCCCGGTGTCGGTACTTATAGCAGTTGCGGCAACGCTAGCAGCTTCAGCACCTTGCTCAGCAGCCGGGCTGCCCAGGCCACCGCTGCTGCCACACTTGCTCCCAATCCTGCCAACGACCAGGCAACCCTGACCCTAACGCAGCCGCTCACCAAAGCCGCCACGCTCACGCTAACCGATGCACTGGGCCGCCGCGTGTGGCAAGGCGCGGTAGCTGCCGGGCAAAACTCCGCTGCGGTACCGCTGGCTAGTCAGCCTGCTGGCTTGTATTTAGTGCAGATGCAAACCGGCAACTCTGCGCTGCTCACTTGGAAGCTAACGCACGAATAAGCCGTAATTACAAGGCAAAAAAAGAAGCCTGCTACCATCGTAGCAGGCTTCTTTTTTGGGAAAATGCAGTGTTCTATGCTACGCTCACCTTCATCATATTCGTGCGGCCCTTCTCGTTAATCGGCATCGAAGCGGTGTTGATAAACACGTCGCCCTTTTGCAGGTGGCCGGTGGTGGTCAGCACGTAAGCGAGGTCACTGATGGTGCTGTCGGTGCTAATGCGGCGGTCGTAGTAGAAGCCGCGCACGCCCCACGAGAGGCTGATAACCGTGAGCAAATCGCGGTTGTCGGTGAAAACGAAAATGCCCGCCTGCGGGCGGTATTTCGAGAACTGGAAGGCCGTGTAGCCGCGGTGCGACATGGCCGTAATGGCCTTGGCGCCGGTGTTTTTGGCCAGGTGACAGGCGGCCGAAATGATGCTGTCAACCATAAAGTTGGGCGAAGTCGGGTCAATCGGCCACCACTTGTGGAACAGGCGCGGCATACCCGTTTCTACGCTCAAGATGGTGGCCACCATCGAGCGGATAACTTCGGCGGGGTAAGCGCCCACGGCGGTTTCGGCCGAGAGCATCACCGCGTCGGCCCCGTCGATGACGGCGTTGGCCACGTCGCTGGTTTCGGCGCGGGTGGGGCGGGGGGCCGTAATCATCGACTCCATCATCTGGGTGGCCACGATAACGGGTTTGCCGGCCTTGTTGCATTTCTCCACAATAAGCTTCTGGGCCATCGGCACTTCTTCCATCTTCACTTCCACGCCGAGGTCGCCGCGGGCCACCATCACGGCGTCGGTGAGGGCGATGATGTCGTCGAGGTTTTTGAGGCCCTCGGGCGTCTCAATTTTGGCGATAACGCGGGTGTTTTTGCCAGCGTCGGCAATCAGGTTTTTGATGAAGCGGATGTCGTCGCCGCGGCGGGCGAAGGACAGGGCCACCCAATCCACGCCGTTTTCGAGGCCGAATTTCAGGTCCTCGATGTCCTTCTCGGTCATGGCCGGAGCCGACACTTCCGAGTCGGGCAGGTTGATGCCCTTGCGGGGTTTTACCAGGCCGCCGTAGATTACCTCCACGTCCACTTCGGTGTCGCGGTCAGTGGCCAGCACTTTCAGCTCGATTTTGCCGTCGTCGATGAGAATCATGTCGCCGGGCTTCACGTCGCGGGCCAGGCCCAGGTAGATGGTACTCAGGCGCGTGGCGGTGCTGATTTCCTTTTCGCCGCACACGAGCTTGATTTTGTCGCCGGGCTTGATTTCGACGCCGCCGCCTTCTACGTCACCGAGGCGAATTTTCGGGCCCTGCAAATCCTGGAGCAGGCCCACATTGGTGCGCATGTCCTTGTTGAGGCGGCGCACGAGGTTGATAACGGACAGGTGGTCCTCGTAGGAGCCGTGCGAAAAGTTCAGGCGGAACACATCCACGCCCTCGCGGATGAGCATGCCCAGCCGCTCGTAGGTGTTGGACGCGGGGCCGACGGTGGCCACGATTTTAGTCTTGTTGAACGTGGGACGATTTTCCATGCGCTAAGGCCGCTTCAAATCCAGCAGCAAATCGAGGGGTTAAGGTGTAACGGGGCAAAAAAACGGCATCTTGACGATGCCGCTCACAAAATTAAATTTTCCTTGTACTTAAGCGTGTTCGGGTCGAATTGACAAACATACTGCACCTGCGGCAGGGCCGCAAGTAGCTGCGTAATTTCGTCGGCCGCCAGCGGCCCCGCGCCGTTGCTCACGGCCAGCAGGTAGTCGTATTCCTTGATGTCGGGGGCCAGGAAGGGCTTTTTGAGCACGGAGGGGGCCACGGAGCGGTTGCGGAACAGGCGCAGCGAGAGCGTTTCGGTAGCGTGCAAATAATGACTGAACACGAGGCGGCCGCGGTTAAGCAAATCGAGGAGCAATTCGGGTTGTTTGACCAGGCGCAGGCGCAGGGCGCGGTTCAGCGCCCAGGCCAGGTGGTAGTCGCGGGTGCTGGAAACGAGTCCGAACAAGTCGAAATCGCACTCATAATCAACTTCCAACGTAAATGTTTTCATGATGGCAATAATAGGGCCTCAGGGCCGGGCCAACGACAAAGCTACGATTTCCCCGGGCGGGGGCCATAATGTTGTACCGGGTTTTTGCAGGCCCGGCCGTGGCGCAGTTGAAATTTTCCCCGTTACTTTGTGCGAAAGTTTTCCCTAACCCATTCCTACGGAAATGTCTGAAATCGCAGAAAAAGTAAAAGCCATCATCATCGACAAGCTGGGCGTCGAAGCTTCGGAAGTAACGCCGGAGGCAAGCTTCACCAACGACCTGGGCGCTGACTCGCTGGACACCGTTGAGCTCATCATGGAGTTCGAAAAGGAGTTCAACGTGAGCATCCCCGACGACCAGGCCGAGAACATTGGCACCGTAGGGCAAGCCATCAGCTACCTCGAAGAGCACGCTAAGTAGTTCTCTTAGGCTGGCGCAGGCGCTAACTGGCAGCTGAGCGGCCCCCGCGTGGGCTGCCCTGCGGAGCGCGTGCTGCTGGCCCCCGCTTAGACTTCAGTACCGGCCGGCTCGCCGCCGGCCGGTTTTGCTGTTTTATTCTCTTTCAACTTTTTGCGCCTGCTGGCGCCCGCTTATGTCGTCCATTCGACGCGTCGTCGTTACCGGAATCGGAGCTATTACACCGCTGGGCAAAACTGCCCCGGCTTATTGGGAGGGCCTGCGCTCGGGCACGAGCGGCGCCGCGCCCATCACCCGCTTCAATGCCGAGAAGTTTAAAACCCGCTTCGCCTGCGAGGTAAAGGACTATAACATGACCGATTACTTCGACCGCAAACAGGGGCCGAAGATGGACATGTTCACGCAGTTCGGGGTTATTGCTTCCGACGAGGCCATTGCCGACGCCGGCCTGCTGGCCGAGGGCGGCAACATAGACAAGGACCGGGTGGGCGTTATCTGGGGCTCGGGCATCGGCGGGCTGCGCTCGCTGCAGGAAGAATGCTTCCAGTTTGAGCGGGGCGACGGGACGCCGCGCTACTCGCCGTTCTTCATCCCGCGCATGATTGCCGACTCCGCGTCGGGCAACATCAGCATCAAAAACGGCTTCCGCGGGCCGAACTTCGTGACGACCTCGGCCTGCGCCTCGTCGAACGACGCTATTATCGCGGCTTTCAACAACATCCGCCTCGGCCTGGCCGACGTGGTGGTGACCGGCGGCTCCGAAGCCGCCATCACCGAATCGGGCGTGGGCGGCTTCAACGCCCTCAAAGCCATGAGCGAGCGCAACGACGACCCGGCTTCGGCTTCGCGACCTTATGACAAGGACCGCGACGGCTTCGTGCTGGGCGAAGGTGCGGGCGCCATCATCCTCGAAGAATACGAGCACGCCAAGGCGCGCGGCGCGAAAATCTACTGTGAGATGATTGGCGGCGGCATGTCGTCGGACGCTTACCACATCACCGCGCCCGACCCCAGCGGCTCCGGCGTGGTGCTGGTGATGCGCAACGCGTTGCGCGACGCCGGCATCCAGCCCGAGGATGTGGATTACATCAACACCCACGGCACGAGCACGCCGCTCGGCGACGGGGCCGAAATCAAGGCCATCGAAACCGTGTTCGGCGAGGCGGCCAAAAAGCTCAACATCTCCTCGACCAAGAGCATGACCGGCCACCTGCTGGGCGGCGCGGGCGGCGTGGAGGCAGTGGCCTGTATTCTGGCAATGCAGCACAACATCGTGCCGCCCACCATCAACCTGCACACCCCGGACCCGGAAATCAACCAGGAGCTGAACTTCACGCCGAACGTGGCGCAGGAGCGCGAGGTGAACGTGGCGATGAGCAACACCTTTGGCTTCGGCGGGCACAATACGTCGGTGATTTTCCGCAAGCTGGCGGAGTAGTCCGTTCGCATTTTATGGCGCTGCCGTTGTTTGGTTTATTTCGCCGGATAGTCGGGGGCGACAAGGAGTTCCGGCAGGCCATCACCACGGTGACGGGCCTGTCGCCGACGAACGCGCAGCTGTACCGGCTAGCCTTCACGCATTCCTCGGCGGTGCGACAACAGGGCGAGGCCGGCCGTAGCCAAAGCAACGAGCGGCTGGAGTTTCTGGGCGACGCCGTGCTAGGCACGGTGGTGGCTGAGTACCTGTTTAAGAAATTCCCCTACGAGCAGGAAGGCTTTCTGACGGAGGTGCGTTCGCGCATTGTGAACCGCGAAAGTCTGAATGCCATTGCGCTTAAACTGGGGCTGGATAAGTTGGTGATGCTGGACGCCGGGCAGGGCCGCGCCGCCCGCTCGCGCTCGGTGAATGGCAATGCGCTGGAGGCGCTGGTGGGCGCGGTGTATTTGGATTTGGGCTATAAATCGGCGCGGAAATTTATCCTGAACCGGCTGGTGAAAGGGTTTGTGGACGTGAAATCATTAACCACGACCACGGCTAACTTTAAGAGCAAGCTGGTGGAGTGGGCGCAGCGCGAGGGCAAAAACGTGCGCTACGATATCCATGGCGAGGCCCGGCCGGGCGGGGTGATGGAGTTCACCGCCCACGTGGTGGTGGACAATGAAAATGTGGCTACCGGGATGGGCTTGAGCAAGAAGCAGGCGGAGCAGCTGGCGGCGGAGCGGGCGCTGGCGGCGCTGGGAGTGAATTGACAAACCAAAAGCCGCAAAGCGGCGAAACGTTGGTAGCCTTAATGATAGCAAATTATCTAGAGCCGCAAAGCGGCGACACCTGACGCTGGGTGCCGCCGCTTTGCGGCTCTGACTCTTTAATGCGGTTTTTCTACCAACATGTCGCCGCTTTGCGGCTTATTGCGTTAGTACCTTTTTTCAATCAACTGCTAGTTTATGCGCATTGCCGGAGCCGCCCTGAATCAAACGCCCATCGACTGGGAAAACAACCTGCGCAATATTCGCACGGCCATTGAGCAGGCCAAAGCGGCGGGCGTGGAGCTGCTGTGTCTGCCGGAGCTGTGCTTGACGGGCTACGGCTGTGAGGACCTTTTTCTGAGTGACTGGATGCCGGCGGCGGCGCTGACGCACCTGCAGCAGGTGCGGCCCTGGACGGAGGGGATTTGCGTGGTGGTGGGCGTGCCAGTGCGGCTGAACCATCGCACCTACAACACGGCGGCGGTGCTGCGCGACGGGCAGATTCTGGGCTTTGCAGCCAAGCAGTTTCTGGCCAATGACGGGGTGCATTACGAGCCGCGCTTTTTCGTGCCCTGGGTGGCGGGCGAGACGACGACGGTGGAATTCGAGGGCGAAAGCTGGGCGCTGGGTGACCTCACGTTTGAGCACCGGGGCGTGCGGTTTGGCTTCGAGATTTGCGAGGATGCGTGGCGGCCGGACGACGTGCGGCCGGCCTGCCGGCTCACGGGGCGGGTGGATTTGATTGTGAACCCCTCGGCCAGTCACTTTGCGATGAGTAAAACGGACGTGCGGTATAAGCTGGTGCTGAATGCTTCGCGGAATTTTAACTGCACCTACCTCTACGCTAACCTACTGGGGAATGAGGCGGGACGCATTACCTACGACGGCGAAATTCTGGTGGCGCGCAACGGGCATCTGCTGAAGCGGAACCAGCTGCTGAGTTTTAAAGAGGTTGATTTGGAGTGGGTGGATGTGGACTTTGCCACCGAGCAGGAGCGGGCCGAGGAAATTGCCGCCCTGCCGGCACCCGACGAGTACCGCGAGCTGAACCAGGCGTTAGGGCTGGCATTGTTCGACTACGTGCGCAAGGCGCGGAGCAAAGGCTTTGTACTTAGCCTGAGCGGCGGGGCGGACTCCTGCCTGTGCGCGGTGGCAGTGGCCGAGATGGTGCGGCTAGGCGTGAGCGAGCTGGGCGTGGAGGAATTTAAGCGGCGCAGTGGTGCTTTCGACCCAGCTAAAAATGAAGTGGTGCAGGCCGGGGCGGGCGGCGCGGCGCTCCAGGAGGTGCAGGAACCCAATACCGAAAACCCAATACCGAAAACCGAAAACCAGCAACTCGTGGGCCACCTACTGACCTGCGCCTATCAGGGCACGGTGAATTCCTCCGACGACACCTACATTTCCGCCAAAGACCTGGCCGAGTCCATCGGGGCGCGGTTCTTCAACTGGGGCATTGACGAGGAGGTGAGCGGCTACGTGGGCAAAATTCAGGGGGCGCTAGGGCGGGAATTGAGCTGGAAAACTGACGATTTAGCGCTGCAGAATATCCAGGCACGGGTGCGGGCTCCGGGTATCTGGCTGCTGGCGAATGTGCTCAACTGCCTGCTCATTACGACCTCCAACCGCTCGGAGGCCAGCGTGGGGTATTGCACGATGGATGGCGACACGGCCGGCAGCATCTCGCCCATTGCGGGCGTCGACAAGGACTTCGTGAAGAAGTGGCTGCGCTGGGCCGAAACCGAGTTGAACTACCCGGGCCTGCGGCACGTGAATGCGCTGCAACCGACGGCCGAACTGCGCCCGCTGGAGGACAAGCAGACCGACGAGCGCGACCTGATGCCCTACACTTTGCTCAACCGCATCGAGCGGCTGGCTTTTTACGACCGGCTGAGCCCGCGGCAGGTGTTGGATACGCTGGTGACGGAGGGCACCGGCTTCGAGCGGGAGCAGCTGGCGACCTTCGTGCGGCGCTTCTACTCGCTGTGGAGCCGCAACCAGTGGAAGCGCGAGCGCTACGCGCCAAGCTTCCACCTCGACGACTACAACGTGGACCCGCGCTCCTGGCTGCGGTTTCCGATACTCAGTGGCGGGTTTCAGGAAGAATTGGCGGGGCTGTAGCTTGCTGTCATGCTGAATGCAGCGAAGCATCGTATCAGGTTCGAACGAAATCGTAGTGGCGTGAGAGGATGCTTCGCTGCGCTCAGCATGACAACCGGCCCTACCTTTGCCGGCATGAATTCTATGCTTGCTGCTATTCTCTGGGACCAGGACCCCATTTTGGCCCACCTCGGGCCGGTTACGCTGCGCTGGTACGGGCTGCTGTTTATGTCGGGCTTCGTGGTGGGCACGTTCGTGCTGACGCACATTTACCGGTCCGAAAAAGTGTCGCCGCGCTGGGTCGATGTGATAACCATTTACATGCTCATCGGCACCATTGTGGGGGCCCGGCTGGGGCACGTGTTGTTTTACGAGCCTGATATTCTGCTCAAGAATCCGCTGGAGGTGTTCATGATTTGGCACGGCGGGCTGGCCTCGCACGGGGCTACGATTGGTATTCTGTTCGCCTGCTGGCTGTTTGCGCGCAACAATAAATTCGACTACCTCTGGGTGCTCGACCGCATCGTGATTGTGGTAGGCATCGGCGGGGCGCTTATTCGGCTGGGCAACCTGATGAACTCCGAAATCGTGGGCAAGCCGACGGATGTGCCCTGGGCCTTCGTGTTTCCGCGCGATACCGAGCACCTGAAGCCGGCGCGGGCGGGGCAGACGTTCCCGGCGGGCTCGGTGACGGTGAAAACGGCGCAGGGCCGCGACGGCGAGCTGGAGGTGGCCACCACCCCCGTAGTCGGACCGCTGAGCGCCCCGGCCAACGTGGCCGTGCCGCGCCACCCCACCCAGATTTACGAAGCCCTGTTTTGCGTGGTGCTGGTGAGCCTGCTCTACGCCATCTGGAACCGGCGTAAGGACCACACGCCGCGTGGGCTCATCTTCGGGCTGTTCGTGGTGCTGCTGTTTTCGCAGCGCTTCCTGGGCGAGTACCTGAAGGAAAATCAGGTCGATTTTGAGAACGGCAACCTCTTTAACCAGGGGCAGCTGCTGAGTATTCCGCTGGTGCTAGTGGGCATCTGGGTACTGCTGCGGGCCGGGAAGAACCCCGAGAACCCGTACGGGTACGCGCCCCGGGACCTGGGGCAGGAGGAGGCGGAGTAACAGAACTTCCGTAAAAGCACGTCATCCTGAGCGCAGCGAAAGGACCTCACCCGTGCCTCGTGTGGCAGTAATTTCTTCTCGTTTGACCGATTAGAGTTACCACCACATGCGGCGCGGGCGAGGTCCTTTCGCTGCGCTCAGGATGACGTTCTGGTTTACTTGAACGTGTACTCAAACAGCCCGCCCTGCTCGGTCGAAATCAGCAGCGTTTTCGCGTCCTTAAACACGCAGCCCTCCGTCTGCCCCACGCCGGGCAGCGGAATCTGGCGCGGGGTGGCCTTCAGGATTTCCGCCCAGGAATTACCGTCCAGGATGAACATCTCGCTGCGGGCCAGCAGCACTAGGCGGCGGCCGTCGGCCCGGATGGCGGCGTCGGTGACTTCGCCGGGGATGGCGAGCTGGGTGACAGCGGTGGCGGTATAGTTGCCGGGCTGGTCGGGCACCGAGTACACTTTGCAGGTGCTGCCCAGGCCGCGGTCTTTGGTGAAGAGCCACACCCGGCCCTCGTGCCAGCGGGTGGCTTCGCAGTCGAAGTTGCGCTCCTTTTTCTTTTCGGGCGGGAAGGCGGTTTGGTCGGGATATTTGAAGTTGATTTCGGCCACCTGCTGCGGGGTTTCGGGGCGGAAGCGCAGGATGCGCAAATCGCGGCGGGCGGAGTTGTTGTTGCCGCAGTCGCCGAGGTAGTAGTTGCCCTGCGGGTCGCGGCTCAGGCTTTCCCAGTCCTTGTTTTCGCCCCCGATGGCCAGGCTGCCCAGCGCCTCGCCGGTGCCCGAAATTTTGTAGAGGGTGGGCGTGGTGCCGCCGTCGCCGAAGGTGTAGTAGGTGCCGGGCTGGTCGGCTTCGGCCAGGCCCGAGCTTTCGGGCACGGCCCCCTTGATGGTGCCCACTTGCTCCAGGCCATCGATGGCGTCGGCGGCGCCTTTCACCTGCTTGCGGCTGCCGGCCTGGGCTTCGGTCTGGTCCGATTTTTTACTCTTTTTGCCGCCTTTTTTGGATTGGCCTTCGGAGCAGGCGGCGGTGAGCAGGAGGGAGGCGAGCAGGGGGGCGACGAGGGAAATACGCATCAACGAACGGCTAGGAGAGAGGATAATCATCCTGCCTATACGCGGGGCGGGGCGTTAAAGCTACGAGAAGATGGTACGCTGGCGCGCGTCTCCGACGCGTGCCGACTGGCTGGGCGTCTCCAGACGCCCCCGGTTGCGCCGTCTGGGCTGGCCGTTCCAGGCAGCGAGCCGGAGGCTCGAACCCAGTCGGCACGCGTCGCAGACGCGCGCCAGCAGCGCAACCAAAACCCTACGGCACCGGGTCGTAGCCGTGGCCGCCCCAGGGGTGGCAGCGGCCGATGCGCCGCAATGCCAGCCGCCCCCCGCGCCAGGGGCCGTATTTCCGGATGGCCTCGGCGGCGTAGGCCGAGCAGGTGGGCGTGTAGCGGCAGCTGGCCGGCGTGAGCGGCGAAACAAGGTACCGGTACACCCAGATGAGGCCGAGGAAGAGGGCGCGGGAGAGGCTGCGGAACATTACTCAAAGATACTTGGGAGTGGTTCCAGACCACTCCAGAGTGGTGTCGGACCACTTCAGGGTGGTGTCGGACCACTTCAGAGTGGTGTCGGACCACCTCAGGGTGGTGTCGGACCACTCCAGAGTGGTTCCAGACCACTCCAGAGTGGTTCCAGACCACTTCAGGGTGGTCCGGAACCACCTTGGCACAGCCGCAACGCCCGGCTCCGTAACTTTGAGGCAACCTTCCCCGCCCGCCGGGTACTTTGGCCTCCTGACGTTTCTACTTTTCCCACCTCTTCCATTTTTATGCGAAAGAATTCCTGGTTGTGGCTGCTGCTGTTGCTGCCCTCCTTCGCCGCCCGCGCCGACGAAGGCATGTGGCTGCCGATGTTCATCAAGCGGCTCAACTACGCCGACATGCAGAAAAAAGGCCTCAAGCTGACGGCCGACGAAATCTACTCCGTCAACACCTCCAGCCTCAAGGACGCCGTGGGCCAGTTTGCCGGCGGCTGCACGGCCGAGTTCGTGAGCGCGCAGGGCCTGCTGCTCACCAACCACCACTGCGGCTACGGCGCCATCCAGAGCCACAGCACCCCCGCCAACGACCTGCTCAAAAACGGTTTCTACGCCCCCTCGCCCGCCCAGGAGCTGCCCAGCCCCGGCATCACGATGGACGTGCTGGTGCGCATGGACGACATGACCAGCCAGGTGATGGCCGGCGTGACCCCCGGCATGCCCGAGGCCGACCGCGCCGCCCTCATCGCCAAAAACCAGAAAGCCCTGGGCGACAACGCCAGCGAAAACGGCAAGTACGTGGCCTACGTGCGCGACTTTTTCGGCGGCAACGAGTTTTACCTCTTCGTGTACCAGCGCTTTGGCGACGTGCGCCTCGTGGGCACCCCGCCCGAGAGCGTGGGCAAGTTTGGCGGCGACACCGACAACTGGATGTGGCCCCGCCACACCGGCGACTTCTCGGTGTTCCGCGTGTATGCCGACAAGGACAACCAGCCCACCAAGGGCTACGAGAAGGGCAACAAGCCCTTCAGCCCCAAGAAATTCCTGCCCGTGAGCATGGCCGGCGTCAGCGAAGGCGACTTCGCCATGATTATGGGTTTCCCCGGCCGCACCCAGCGCTTCCTGCCCGCGGCCGGCCTGCAGATGATGCTCGACCAGACCCACCCCAGCAGCATCAAGCTGCGCGACACGCGTCTGAAAATCTGGAAGGAAAGCATGAACCAGAGCGCCGACCTGCGCATCAAGTACGCCAGCAAATTTGCCAGCATTGCCAACTACTGGAAGTATTTCATCGGCCAGAGCGAGGGCATGAAGCGCCTCAAAACCATCGAAACTAAGAAGGCCGAAGAAGCCCGCCTGGCCCAGTGGGTGGCCGCCGATGCCACCCGTCAGAAAGAATACGCGCCGGCCCTGGCCACCATCGACCAGGCCTACCAGCGCATGCGCGAGTATAACCTGAGCACGGTGTACTACCGCGAAGCCGGCCTGGGCAATGAAATCACGGCCTTCGCCACCCGCTTCATTCCGCTGCAAAAGCTGCTCAAAGACCCTAAAGCCGACCCCGCCGAGGTGAAGAAAATGGTGGAAGGCCTGCAGGCTGGCGCCACCGCTTTCTTCAAGGACTACGACGCCGCGACCGACAAGAAAGTCTTCGCTGCGCTCATGCAGATGTATGCTGCCGACGTGCCTAAGGCGCAACAGCCCGAGGTATTCCAGATTGTCGAGAAGCAGTACGGTAACTCTTGGGCGAAGTACGCCGATTTCGTGTTTACCAACACCTTCCTGGCCTCGAAGTCGGGCACCGAGGCCTTCCTGGCCAATCCTACCGCCGCCAAGCTCGATGCCGACCCCGCCTTCCAGACGGCCAACAGCATCTACACGAACTACGCCACCAACATCCTGCCCAAAAACCAGGAGCAGATGAGCCTGCTCGGCCCCGCTAACCGCGCCTACGTGGCCGGCATGCGCGGCATGAACGCCAATAAAGTGTACTCGCCCGACGCCAACTCGACCATCCGCCTGAGCTACGGCGCCGTGAAGGCCTACAACGGCCGCGACGCCGTGCACTACGACCTGATGACCACCGCCCAGGGCATCCTGGAGAAGGAAGACCCCACCAACCCCGAGTTCGTGGTGCCCCAGAAGGAGCTTGATTTGCTGAAAGCCAAAGACTACGGCCGCTATGCCGACCAGCGCACCGGTCAGCTGCCGGTGGCCTTCCTGACGACGAACGACATCACCGGCGGCAACTCCGGCTCGCCCGTCATCAACGGCCGCGGCGAGCTGCTGGGCCTGGCCTTCGACGGCAACTGGGAAGCCATGACCGGCGACCTTGTGTACGACGCCGACCTGAAACGCACTATCTGCGTGGATATCCGCTACGTGCTCTGGTGCATCGACAAGCTGGGCGGTGCCCCGCAGCTGGTGAGCGAAATGCAGGTGGTCAACAACGGCCCGAACCCCGGCGTAGGCGCCTCGGCCGGCGTGAGCACCGAGCTGCGCACCCAGAAAAACGGCAAGGTGAAGATGAAAGTGAAGCCGGGCAAAAAGAAGGATACGGCTTCGATGAAGTAATCCGGCTTTCGGTGAAATGAAAAGCCCCGGCGCGGTTGCGTCGGGGCTTTTTTATGTTATTTCGGCAGCCCATTCAGTTCCGTTTTCCACCGCTCCCAGTCCGGCATTAGCCGCGTTTGCAGCACATAAAATCGCGCCGAGTGGTCGGGCACCAGCAGGTGGCAGCACTCGTGCAGCAGCACGTAATCAATGCAATCCGGCGAAGCGCGGATTAAATCAACGCTCAGGCGGATGCGGTTGGTGCTGGGCGTGCAGCTGCCCCAGCGCGTGCGCATGCTGCGCACCAGCAGCGCCGGGGGCGGCAACTGAAACTCGGCGAAGCGCGGCCAGATGCGGGCGAAGGCGGCGGCAAAATGCGCCACGGCCTCGCGGGCATACCACTGGTGCAGCAGCGCCGCTACGGCCTCCGGCGCCAGCGGCGCGGGGCTGCCGATGTGCAACTGGCCGGCGGCCAGGCGCACGCCGGGCTTCGCGGTTTCGATGAAAACCAGCGGGTACGCTTCGCCCAGAAAGTAGTGCAGCGCCCCGGCTTCGTAGTGCCGGGTGGGCTGCAGCGGGGCGCGTTGGCGGAAGGCTTCCTGGTGCTTGAGAATCCAGTCGGCCTTTTTCAGCACTTGCTGCTGAACCCAGGAAAGCGGCACCCCGGCCGGAGCCGTCACGCGCACCGTGCCATCGGGGCGCACGGCGAAGCCGATGGTGCGGCGCGAGCGGAAAGCCAGTGTGTAGTCGATGCGCTGGTTGTCGAAGGTGACAAAAGCGGGCTGGGGAGCGGGTAGAAAGCGGGGCATGGACTACAAATTTCGCGCAGCCGCGCCGAAAAACGGCCGCCCCTGCTGCGAATGTCGCGCCGGCTTCCTACCTTTCCCGCTATGCAAACACATCTACCCGTTTTCATTATCTCCCTGCTAACGCTGTCCTTCGGCGCCCGTGCCCAGGCCCTGGGGCCGGGCGTGCACGGGGCACGGGCGGCGGCCCTCAGCAATGCCTCGGCCACCCTCGGCGGCGAGGTGTGGGCTATTGGCAACAACGTGGCCGGCCTGGGCTCGCTCAATACGCCGGTGGCGGGCTTCTACGCCGAGAATCGGTACTTCAGCGCGGCTCTCAACGTGGCGGCGCTGGCCGTGGCTTTGCCCATCGGCACGGTCACGCCCGGGGCCACGCCGGCCCAGCCCGCGCAGGCCAAAAACGGCGTGGCCGGCCTGGAGGTGCAGCGCTTTGGCGGCAGCCTCTACAACGAAACCCGTGCCGGCCTGGGCTATGGCTACCGCTTCGGCCTCATCAGCCTGGGCGCCCGCGTGGATATGCTGCAGGTGAGTATCGAAGGCTTGGGCAGCCGGCGCGTGGCCCTGGGCTCGCTGGGCGGGCAGATGGAGCTGCTGCCCAACAAGCTGGCCGTAGGCGTAAGTTTGTACAACCTTAATCAGGCCCGCCTGGCCTCGTACCAGGACGAGCGGGTGCCCACCATCCTGAAGGCCGGGCTGGCCTACCGCCCCAGCACGCAGGTGTTGCTGCTGGCCGAAACCGAAAAAGACGTGGAGCGCGACGCCAATTTCAAGGCGGGGCTCGAATACCGGCCAGTGCCCATTCTGGCGGCCCGCGTGGGGCTAGCCAGCCTCACCGAGCAGGTGAGCGCCGGGCTGGGGGTGCGGGCCAAAAGCCTGGAGCTGGATTATGCGGCAGCGTATCAGCAGGCGCTGGGATTCAGCCACCATCTGAGCGTGGCGAAAGTGTGGAAAGGGAAGGGGCAATGAGAAAAACCTTACTGTTTAGTGCGGTTTTGGGTGTACTGTTCACCGGTGCGGCCCAGGCCCAGGACTACGTCCGCCGCCAGCCCGACCTCGACCGCCTCACGCAGGAGTTATTTGCCGAAATCCAATCGGACCAGGTGCCCTACGAGGACCTCTACGAAACCCTGCTGCAATACTACCAGACGCCCATCAACCTCAACACCGCCAACCGGGAAGACTTGCGGGCGCTGCTGCTGCTATCGGAAAACCAGATTACCAAGCTGCTCCGCCACCGCGAGCTCCACGGCGACCTGCTGAGCGTGTACGAGCTGCAGAGCATCGAAAGCTTCGACCTGCGCACCATCAACCGCGTGCTACCCTTCGTGACGGTGCTCAGCGCCGACCCCAACTCGGCCCGCGGTAACCTCTGGCAGCGTATTGCGCACGAGGACAATAACTACCTGTTTCTGCGCTACGAGCGGGTGCTGCAGGAGCGTGAGGGCTACACCCCGCCCACGCTCTACCAGGGCCGGCCCACCACTCGCTACCTGGGCTCGCCCGACAAGGCCATTATCCGCTACCGCGTGAGCCACACCAAGGATTTCAGCCTCGGGTTCACGATGGAAAAGGACGCCGGCGAGCAGCTGGTATGGAACCCCCGGAACGGACAGTTCGGGCCCGATTACCTGTCGGCGCACTTCGTGGTGCAGGAGCGCGGGCGGCTCAAGACGCTGGCCGTGGGCGACTACCAGCTGCAGTTTGGGCAGGGGCTGCTGCTGTCGTCGGGGCTGGGCGTGGGCAAGGGGGCCGAAACGATTACAACTTTGCGGCGCTCGTCGGTGGGCGTGCGGGCGTATTCTTCCTTGCTCGAAAATACGTTTTTCCGGGGGGCGGCGGCCACCTACCAGGTGCTGCCGCGGGTGCAGGTCACAGCCTTTGCCTCGCACAAAAACATCGACGCCAACGTGCAGCAGAGCCTCGACTCGCTGGCGCAGTTCGATGAGTTTACCTCCGGCTTTCTCTACACCGGCTTCCACCGCACGGCCTCGGAAGTGGCCAACCGCCACACGCTGGCCGAAACCGTGACCGGCGGCAACGTGGGCTACACCAGTCGCAGCGGCAACCTGGCCTTCGGGGCTACGGCCGTGGCCTCGCACTACGGCACGCCGCTGCTCAAGCGCCCCGAGCCCTACAACCGCTTCGAATTCAGCGGGCGCGACAATCTGGGCCTGGGGCTCTACTACAGCTACGTGTGGCGCAACCTGCTGCTGTTTGGCGAAACGGCGCGCAGCAGCTCCGGCGGCCTCGGCACCGTCAACGGCCTGCTGGCCAGCCTGGGGCCTACCGTGGATGCGGCCCTGCTGGTGCGGCACTACGATAAGAACTTTCACACCCTCTACGGCAACGCCTTCGGCGAAAGCACCCGCAACATCAACGAAACCGGCGTGTACCTGGGCCTGAAGGTGCGCCCGGCCCCGCGCTGGGAAGTGTCGGCTTACTACGACCAGTTTCAGTTTCCCTGGCTGCGCTACCGCGTGGCGGCCCCCAGCAGCGGCCACGATGCACTGGTGCGCCTGGCCTTTGCGCCTGCCAAAACCAGCCTCTTCTACGTGCAGCTGCGCCAGCGCCTCAAGCCCCGCGACCTGCCCGCCGACGCCGACCCGCTGCGCGCCCTGCCGCTGCCCGGCGACCAGCTCCGCCAGAGCATCCTGCTGTATTACAACACTAACCCCAGCACTGCGCTCGAGCTGCGCACCCGCGTGCAGGCCCTGCGCCTGCGCGACGACGTGGGCCTGGGCTGGCGCGCCGGCTACGCCCTGGCCCAGGATGTGAGCTACCAGGTGCACCGCCGCGTCAAGCTCACCGCCCGTTACTCCGTCTTCGATGCCGACGACTACGACACCCGGCAGTATGTGTATGAGCAGGATGTGCTGCTGGCCGTGTCCATCCCGCCGCTCTACGGGCAGGGCACTCGGGCCTACGCCATCGCCGAAATCCGCCTCGGCAAGCCCCTCACGCTGTGGCTGCGCTACGCCGAAACCCGCTACCGCTACCAGAACACCGTGGGCACCGGACTGGAGGAAATCCAGGGCAATATGCGCAGCGAAGTGAAGGCCCAGCTGCGGTATAAGTTCTGAGGGCTGCTGGGGCCGGGAAAGCCGTTGGCGGTTATTTTTAAAGGAAAAGTACTATCAAACGCTAAAAAAGTGCTCCAGCTGAGCGTTTCATGTCACCGGCTGAGCGTTTCATGACGCCGGTTGGGTGTTTGATGTCACCGGCTGAGGGGTTGAAATCTCCGGCGGATTGTTTGAAAACGGCGGCCGGGCGTTTGTTGCCAACGGCTGGGTGTTCGAAGGCGGCGGCGGGGCGTTCCAGGCCGGCGGCGGTGGCTTTGGGCCCACCGGCAGGCATCTGGCGGCCTACCCAGTCAGTTGGCGGCGCTGCTGGCGGGCCCCCTGGCTTCTTGGCGGCGGGTTGGCAGCCCCGGCCCCGTCCGCCGGGGCTGCCCCGCCTCAGATGGTGCCCCGCAGGTGCTGGCTGAGCAACTGCGCCCGGCTGTTGACGTGCAGCTTGCGGTACACGTGCTTGACGTGGGTGCGGATGGTGAGCGTGGCCAGGTCGAGGCGGGTGGCAATTTCCTTGTCCGACAGCCCATCGACGATGCCCTGCAGCACCTGCTGCTCGCGGGGCGTGAGCAGGTCGGGGTGGGTGGTGGGGGTGGGCCGGAAGTGGGCCAGCACCTTGCGGCCCACGGCGCGGCTCATGGGGGCCCCGCCGCGGGCCACCTCCAGCACGGCCTCCTTAAGCTGGGCCAGGGGCGTCGATTTGGTGAGGTAGCCGGTGGCCCCGCAGCACAGGGCCTGGTAGATGTGCTCAATGTCGTCGTAGGCCGTGAGCATGATAACCTCCAGGGCGGGGTAGCGCTGCTTGAGCAGGGGCAGGGCCTCGGTGCCGCTCAGGCCGGGCAGGCCAATATCGAGCAGCAGCACCTGCGGCACCAGTGCGTCTTCCAGCTGGGCCAGCAAGTCCTCAATGGAATCGGCCACCAGCAGCCGCCCGATTTCCTCTGCCTCCGAAAAATACGTGCGAAGCATTTCGGCCGTGAAAACATTGTCTTCGACGATGCCTAATGATAATTTCTGCATGTATTCTCTATTATTATAAAAATAAAATAAATCGTAGTAATAATCAGGGCGCTATTCCGCAGCGCCAGCGTCGTATGGCGGCTCAGCCAGCGCTTTGATACGTCCAACTACTGGCAGTATGCAAAAGTAGGGGCGCCTAAAAAACCACTGATACCAAACGCCTACCCTATTTGCGGGTCATGCCGGCCGGGCGGGCACTGGTAACCTGCCGCGCCGTGGCCCCGCTCGCCGCCTTGCGCCGGGGCCGGAGCCGGAGCGGCGGCCTCGTCTGCCCGGGCGGGCGTTTGGGGCAGCCGGCTGGCCGGTAATAGCTTGTGCCGGATAAGGCAGCCGGCCGCCAAAATGATAGTGCGAGCGGCAGCAGGCGTTGCCCGACCCAAAAACAGCCGCGGATAAAACCACCGCGTCTACCGCATTTAAGGTAGGCTTTTTTTGAACGGCCGGCAGCAGCGCCAGTAATTTTGTGTGTTGCCAACCTCTACCTGTCTTGCTATGAAACCTGCTCCTGCGTCCTCCTTGCCGCCTCCGCTGCCCTCCCAGACGCACCAACAACGGCTTTCGGCCAGGGTGTGGAGCCTGTTTCTGCTGCTACTCCTGACTGTGCTGCTGCTGGCCCGTTTCTGAGCCCCGCCCTCGCTGCCCGGCACATCATGAGCTGTGCCACGCTGGCATACGGCGGTTCCGGCGCTTTGGCTGAAAACCAGGTGTTGATAGTAGCTGCTCTGCTATTTGCCAGGTTTTAGGCCCCGCGCCGCTCACGCCCCCTGCCGGCTGCCGCTGCCTGCCTGTAGCCCCTCGGCGCGGGGCCGGCTGCGCCAAGCCATAGCCACCATAAGTAGGTTACTACGCAGCCCGCCCAGTGGCTGCCGGTCCAGCTGTCGCCCGCCCGGTGCGTTGGCAGTGCCGGGCCGGGTGGCCTCCTGCTTCTACTTTATTTTCACCACCAACCGCACTAAATTTTCATCCCATGAATGAGTTTCGAATTGTTCAGGTAGAGCCCCTGACGCACCCCCTGCCCTATGCCGTGGAAGAGCGTCGCAAGGTCTGGTGTTCATTCTGGTCAAGGTGGCAGTTTCTCAAAGAATGGACCGACCTGCCCTGGCGCTGGCGGGTGCCGCTGCTGAAATTTCAAACGCCCGCCCTGGCCCGGCTGCACATTGATCAGCGCATGGCCCGGCAGGCCGAGCAGCAGCTTTTGCAGGAGCAGAAGAAATTGGAGAAGCAGCAGCGCCAGCAGCTCCCCCGGGTGATTGAGGTGCTACGGGTGCCGCAGCCCTGCTAGCGTCTGCGCGGCAGTAGCTTTCCCCGCCGGCGGCGGCTGAAGCCCGCCTTTTAACAGCAGTTGCGTACCTTTTATTATCCATTAGCTGGATAATTCGATTATGAATACTTTGAAGCGGCATCACGTCAGCGTGTCGGGCACGGGGGGGCAGGCTATGGTATTTGTGCATGGCTTTGGCTGCGACCAGCATATGTGGCGGCTGGTGGCCCCGGCCTTTGAGGCGCAGTACCAGGTGGTACTGCTTGATTTGGTGGGCGCCGGCGGCTCCGACCTGGCGGCCTACCAGCCGGCGCGCTACGCCACCCTGGCCGCCCATGCCGAAGACGTGTGCGAAGTGCTCCAGACCCTGCACCTGCACGAGGTCGTGTTTGTGGGCCATTCGGTGAGTGCCATGATTGGGGTGCTGGCGGCCATCCGCGAGCCGGCGCGGTTTGCCCGGCTCGTGCTGGTGGCGCCTTCGCCCTACTACCTCAACGAAGGCCCCTACACGGGCGGGTTCGAGCCGCACGATATTGACGACCTGCTCGGGGCAATGGATATTAACTACCTGGGCTGGACGGCCGCGTTTGCGCCCGTAGTGATGGCCAACCCTGACCAGCCCGCGCTGGCCGCTGAGCTGGCTAATAGCTTTTGCCGCACCAACCCCGACATTGCCCGGCACTTTGCCGACGTCACCTTTCGGAGCGACAACCGCGCCGACCTGCCGCACGTGCGCACCCCTAGCCTGATTCTGCAGAGCGCGCGCGACCTCATTGCCCCGCTGGCCGTAGGCTACTACATGCACGAGCAGCTGCCCGACAGCGACCTCGTGGTGCTGGATACTACCGGCCACTGCCCGCACCTCAGTGCGCCGCAGGCCACCATTGCGGCCATACGCGCCTACCTGCGACCGACCTCCCATCTACCTACATGAACGCTGAACCCGAGGACGGCGCCCCCGCCGGCCACGACCTGCGCCTGACCCAGCAAAACGCCGAAGAGCTATACGAGCAGGCGCCGTGCGGCTACTGTTCCTGCCTGCCCGACGGCACGCTGGTGAAGCTCAACCAGACGCTGCTCGACTGGCTGGGCTACACCCGCGAGGAGCTGGTGGCCCGCCAGGGCCTGCAGCAGCTCCTGACCATGGGGGGCGCGCTGCACTTCGAGCTGCATGGCATGCCGCTGCTGCTGCTGCAGGGCTACGTGCGGGAGCTGAGCTACGAGCTGCGCCGCAAAAACGGCACCACCCAGGCGGTGCTGCTCAATGCCACCCTGCTGCGCGACACCGACGGCTCGCCGCTGGTGGCGCGCCTCACCATGTTCGACATCACCGCCCGGCGGCAGTACGAGCTGGAGCTGCTGCAGGCCAAACAGCTGGCCGACAGCCAGCGCGAGCAGCTGGCCCAGGCCAACGCCGCCCTGCTGGAAAATAACAAGCTGCTCACGCGCACCAACGCCGACCTCGATACCTTCATTTACACGGCCTCGCACGACCTGCGGGCGCCCATCACCAACATCGATGGCCTGCTGACGCTGCTCCACCGCCAGCTGCCCCCCGAAGTGCGGCAAGCCACGGCCATCGCGCACATTCTGGGTCTGATGAAAACGTCCGTGGACCGCTTCATGGGCACCATTCACCAGCTCACCGATATCATCCGGCTGCAGAAGTCGCAGGCCCCGCACGCCGAAACCATCGACCTGGCGGCCCTGCTCGACGACATTTGCCTCGACCTGACGCCGCAGCTCCGCGCCGCGGCCGTCCAGCTCACGGTAGAGGTAAGCCAGTGCCCCGAGGTGGCCTTCGCACCCAAGCACTTGCGGAGCATCCTGTATAACCTGGTCAGCAATAGCATCAAGTACCGGCACCCCGACCGTCCGCCCGCGGTGGTGGTGCGGTGCCGCCGGCACGGTACCACCACCATTCTGGAAGTGGAGGACAATGGCCTGGGAATGAGTGCTGCGCAGCAAGGCAAGCTTTTCGGCCTGTTCCAGCGTCTGCATTATCACGTGCAGGGCTCGGGCGTGGGGCTCTACATGGTCAAGCGCATCGTGGAAAACGCCGGCGGCACCATCACGGTGCAGAGCCAGCCCAACGTGGGGGCTACGTTTACCGTGGCGCTGCCCGCGCAAGCCGTCAGCAGCGAGGAGCCCGCCCTGCAGCCGCTGGAGTAGCCGGGCGCCGCTGGCCCGTAAAGGTCCCGGCTACCACCCGCATATAGGGTAGGCTATTTGGGGCAGTAGCAGAATTAAAAGCTGGAATTTTACGCTACCATTAGCCGCCTCGGCTGGAGGCCCTTCGATGGTCCGCCATTTATTTCGTGTTATACTTATTGCCAGAAACTGGGTACCACGCAGCAAGAAACCGAAACAGTAATGACCCAGCACAGCCTAAAGCAACAGCATGCGCAACTCAACGCCCTGTTAGAAAGCATTGATGACGCGTTTGTTGCCCTGGATAAGACGTGGCGCCTGACGTATATCAACAGCGCCGCCGAGCAGCTGCTCAACATCAGCCGGGAGGGCGCGCTGGGCCAGAGCCTGTGGGATTTCTTTCCCGAAGCCGGGGGCAGCCTGCAGCAGCGCTACCAGCAGCACTACCAGCAGGCCCTCGATACCGGCCAAACGGTGCGCTTCGATGCGCACTTTGCCAATGGAAAGCGTTGGATGGAAGTGAAGGCCCGACCGTTTGCCGGGGGGCTGTCGGTCCAGTTTACGGATATCAGCGCCCGGCTGGCGGCTGACCATCAGCTGCAAATGCTGGCGCAGGTAGTGCGCGGCATCGACAGCGGCGTCATCATCACCGACGCGCGCGGCCGCACCGAATGGGTGAACGATGCCTTTACCAGGCACACCGGCTATACCCTGGCCGAGCTGTTGGGCCGCTCGCCGGGCTCGATGCTGCAAGGGCCCGAAACCGACCCCACCACCGTGGCGCACATTCGCGAGCGCCTGAAGCGGCAAACTGCGTTTTCAGTTACCATTCTGAATTACAAGAAGTCGGGGCAGAAACTATGGGTGGCGATGGACATCACCCCCATTTTTGATGAGGATGGGGAGCTGAGGCAGTTTGTGGCCATCCAGCAGAACGTGACCTACCGCAAAGAAATTGAGGCCAGCCAGGCCAAAATAGCCCAGAACCTGTACCGGCATAATCGTGACCTGCAGCAGTTTACCTATGTCATCTCGCACAACCTGCGCGCCCCCCTGGCCAATGCGCTGGGGCTGGCCACGGTGCTAACCCGGGTCGACAAAAACAGTGAAGCCTTCGGCGTCACTCTCACCAACCTGCGCCTGAGCATGGTGCAAGCCGACGCCGTGCTGCAGGACCTGAATACGGTCCTCTCCATTCAGGACGAAAAGGATGTGCTGGAAGTGGAGCCGCTGGTGCTGGAAAGCGTTTGTAAGCAAGTGCTTTGCGACCTTAAAGAGTTGCTGCAGCAGTGCCAGGGCCAGGTCAATATCAGCATTAGCAAGGGCCTGGTCACGCGTGGCAACCGGGCTTACCTCTACAGCATATTTTACAACCTGCTGTCCAATTCCATCAAGTACCGCGCCGCCGAGCGCAACCTGAAGGTCGACATCACGGCCACTCTGGGCGCGCACGGTGGCCCCACCATTGTTTTTACCGACAATGGCTCGGGTTTCGATATGTATAAGGCTGGCTCCGAAGTATTTCAGCTCTATAAGCGCTTTCACACCAACCAGCGTGGGCGCGGCATCGGCCTGTTTCTGGTGAAGGCCCACGTGGAAGCCATGGGCGGCAAGATTGAGGTAATCAGCGAAGTGAACTTCGGCACCTGTTTCACTATCCACCTCGACCAACAGTAAGCCCTGCTATGCTAGTCTACCTCATCGACGAAGACGATATCAGCCTCTATCTCACCGAGCAAACCCTGATTCTGGAGGACTTTGCCCAGCAAATCAGGGCCTTCAGCACGGCCGAAGAAGCCCTGGCTGCGCTGGTCGCGCAGCTGGCCAGCCACCCGCCACAGGTTATCTTTCTGGACCTGAACATGCCCGTCATGGATGGCTGGGAATTTCTGGCCGCTCTGGAGCCCTACGCGGCGCAGGTGCTAAGCCAGTGCCGGATATACTTGCTTACGTCGTCGCTGGCCCTGGCCGACACCGCCCGCGCTAACACCCACCAGCTGGTGAGCGGCATCATCCACAAACCGCTTGATGAAGGAGACCTGCGGGCCATTCGGGCCACGCTAGCGCCGAACCCTGCGTTAAGTTGACGGAAAAGGCAGGCGACTACCGCATTTAGGGTAGTACTTTTTAGGGATGACCGCGAGGGACAGGGATAATTTTGTGCTAACAATTATCCCTTCTACCTATGAATTCATCCGGTACACTTCTGGCGCTCATCTCCAGCCCTCGCCACCTGGAGCCTTTAGGCCGACGCAGCCTCCATTCTATCGGCTTCGGTCAGACTAAAAGCACATTCGCCTATTGGATGCTGCTTTGCTGCTGGCTGCTGGCCCTGCCAGCGCGCAGCCAAAGCCCCAACTGGCAATGGGCTGCTCAATCGAACGGCAGCGGCGTGGGCCAGCTAAAAAGCATGGCTGTGGATGGGGCCGGCAATTCCTACGAAGTAGGATTTTTTACGGGTGCCATTCAGTTTGGCGCTACCTCGCTGGTTAGCCAGGGGCGTAGCGATGTGTTCGTAGCCAAGCTCTCGCCGGGCGGTAGCTGGGAGTGGGCCGTGGCGGCGGGTAGCGCCGACAGCGACAACGCGACGGGTATAGTAATCGATGCGACGGGCCGGATTTTTGTTAGTGGCAGCTTTAGCAGCCAGGCCCGCTTCGGCGCCAGCGTGCTCACCAGCCAAGGCGACATGGATGTGTTTGTGGCCCAGATAAGTCCGCTGGGCAAATGGCAATGGGCCACGGCGGCTGGCGGACCGGGCCAGGACCGGGCCAGTGCCCTGGCCGTTGGCAGCGCCGGCGACCTAGTGGTAGGCGGACGGTTTACCGACACGGTCGCTTTCGGCACCAGCCAGCTAGTGAGCAAGGGCAGCAGCGATGCCTTCGTGGCTCGCCTCACGCGCACGGGCACGTGGCAATGGGGCATCGGGGCGGGAGGCGAAGAAAATGACGAGGTTAGTGCCTTGGCAGTTAATGCCGCCGGCGACATTTATGCCACCGGTTATTTTAGTAATACCGTAGCTTTCGGCAGTAATCTGCTAACCGGGCAGGGGATGGACGATGCCTTCGTGGCCAAGCTGAGCAGCGGCGGGCGGTGGCAATGGGCCACGGCCGCTACCGCCACCAACACTGCCTACGGCAAAGGGCTGGCGGCGGACCCGGCCGGCGGCGTGTTCGTGACGGGCTCCTTCTGGGGGATGGCACAGTTCGGGCCTACGAAGCTCAACAGCAATGCCAGCGACGACGGCTTCGTGGCCAAGCTGGACGATACGGGCGCGTGGCAATGGGTGGCTCCCCTGGCCAGCGACTACCTGGAGAGCATCGTTGGCATTGCGCTCGATAAGACGGGCCGGATTTACATTGCCGGCACCTTTAGCCGCAGCATTCAGGGGGGCGCCTTCCGACTTAGCAGCCGCGGCCAGCAGGATGTGTTTGTGGGTTACATTAGCCGGCAGGGCAACTGGCTGGGCCTTACGGCTGGCGGCGGCTCGGGTACGGACGAAACCAATGCCATGGCCCTGACGCCGGGCGGTAACGTGTTTGTGGGTGGCGGCTTTAGTAAGCAAGCAATGTTCGGAGCTACGCAGCTACAGTCTGGTACTGCTGCAACTCAGGTGTGCGTGGGCCGGGCCGCAGTGGGTCCGCAGCCATAAAGGATTGTCGTTTAGAGTGATTTAAGCTTAACGTCCAAGAGCAGCTGCTGAGCCGCCAAGGGTGCAGCGTGAATGCAGGAAGGTTGTGAGAGGCATAACGCGCACCGTCCGGTGCGCGGTTAGAAATAATCCTCAACGAGCCGCTTAAGTGCGGGCGAACGAGGGTTTAGTGTTGCATACACTATAGAAAGAAACCGGCTTCTGGCCGGTTTTTTTCTGCCTGGAAGGTAGGTTTATTGTTAGTGAGTAAGGTGCGTTAGGCTGCAGACTATCAGTATACGACCGTTGAGCGCCCTTGTGGCAGTGGTTATGTTTGTAGAGTTGCCAACTCTGATTTAGCCGTCGCAGCTGCGGGTAGGAAACGTGACTTCCCGAAAGAAAAACAGCAGGCCGGAGGAAGCAAACGCTAATCGTGAGCCGCTAGCAGCATCTGCCACAAAAAAAGGCGGCCCCCGCTACCGGGAGCCGCCTTTTTGCGGTGCGCTAAGCCGAGGTGCTTAGTTTTTCAGCAGGCGCTGCACCACCGTGCCCTGGGGCAGGGTGAGGTGCAACTGATACACGCCGGTAGCCAGCTTGCCCAGGTCGAGCGAGTGCTGGAGCACGGTGCCATTCTTGCTGAGCTGCTCCTGCGCCACGGTGCGGCCCAGGGCATCGGTCACGCGCAGGGCCACGGCGCCGCGCTGGCTGTTGTCGATGCTCAGGTTGAAGGTGCCGGTACTGGGGTTGGGGTACACCGCTACACCCAGCTGCTGGGCCGACTGCTGGGCGCTGAGGCCTACGGCCTCGTTGGTCCATTCTGAGCAGCCGTTGGTGTTGCAGGCCCGCACGCGGTAGAAATACTGGCCGCTTGTGTACAGCACGTCTTCGTAGATACCGCCCGAAATCTGCGCCTGAGCTGGCACTTGCAGGGTGTTCAGCAGCGTAAAATTCTGGTTGTTGTTGGGCGAGCGTTGAATTTCATAGTACGTGGGTACGCCGCCGGTGCCGGGCATCGTCCAGATGGACTGCAGGGTGGTAGTGTTGTTGGCGCGGCCCGCGTCAATAACCGTCAGCGACGAGGGGGCGGCCGGTACTTCGCCTACCAGGCACAGCTCCAGCGTCCAGGCCGTGATGCGGCCCCCGTTGCCCGCCATGTTGTCCGACACCGACAGGGTCCAGTTGCCGTTGGCAGGGCTGCCCGTCAGAGCGTTCAGCGGGTTGGCCGGGCGCACGGTGGCGTTGCTGGTGAGGGGGCAGGAAATAGCCGCCGTGGCCAGGTCGTCGAAGCTCAGGTTGATGTCGGCGGTGCCGGGGCAGGTGCCGCGCGGAATCACCACCACGCTAACGCCCTGCGGGTTGATAAGGGTTACTTCCACCTCTTCCACGGCCGAGTGCGTAACGGCCAGGTTGCGCAGGCGCACTTCGCCCACCCGCTCGGTACTGGCGATGGTCGTTACCGAGTTAGCTGTCACGCCCGCCGTCAGGAAAATGGGACGGGGCACGTTGGTGGCCACTGTCGGCACGCAGGTCTGGATGCCGGTACGGAAAGTTTGCACGGCCGAGAACGGCGCCGTCGCGCAGGGGCTGAGGGCCCGCACGCGCCAGTAGTAAGTAGTGGTGGGGTTCAGGTTTGCGGTGGGCGTGTAGTTGTTGGTGGTCACGGTGATGGGCGTGCCCAGCACCAGGGTGCCAGCGGCAAAGGTGTTGTCGGTGGCCACCTGCAGCTCGTAGCCCGTGGCATTGGCCACGGCCGACCACACAAAGCGCGGCCGGTAGCTGGTGGGGATTCCCCCCTGCGAGTTGGGCGAGGTGGCTGAGGCCGTGCCGGTAGCGGCCGGCTGCACCACGAAGCTCAGGGTTTGTACCTGCGTGACGCTGCCGCTGGTGCCCGACAGGGTCAGCGCATAGGTGCCGGGGGCGGTGGAGGCGGCCACGTTCACGGTCACCGTCGAGGTGCCGGGGGTGCTGCCTACCGTCACGCTGGGCGTGCCATACGTCACGTTGATGCCAGCGGGCAGGTTGTTGGCACTCAGGGCCACCGTGCCGGTGAAGCCCGTAATCTGACCCACCGAAATCGTGGTGCTGGCCGAGGCGCCGGGGCAGGCGCTGAGGGTGGCAGGAGTAGCCGCCGGCGCCAGGAAGAAGGTCGGGCCCGAGTTGCCCACCACGCGGAAGTTTTGGTTCGAGATGTCGAAGAAGACGTTGCCATTGGCGCGCACCATCACGCGGGCGGTGTTGGTAGTGGGTGCCGTCAGGGGCACCGTGATGGTTTCCGAGCCATCATTCGGCACGGCCGTGGCCAGGGTGATGGGGTAGGTGAAGCCCCCATCGTTCGAAAGCAGAATGTCCACGTTGGCCGCGTTGATGGGCGCGGCAGTGGTGTTGGCCACATCCCAGGTTACCTGGGCCGGAGCGCCGGCTTGCCACACAATGCTGCTGGTGTTGGGCAGCGTGACGAGGAACGGACCAGCCGTGCCCACCACCTGCATGCTCATGGCGTCGTAGTCCACGGCACCGCCGCCCACGCGGTTGTCGCGGGCCACGAAGCGGAAGTTGAGGTTGCGGGCGTAGGTAGGCAGTCGCTCGCCGATGTTGGTGGTATTATTCACCAGGTCACTCAGGCGGGGGAAGTAGCGCGTGGGCGACGTCGTGGGCACGAAGTCGCGGAAAATCGGCGCGTCGCCCTGAGGGTTGCTCACCGTGGTCAGCACGGTGCCCAGGTCAAACTGCTCCCACATGTAGGTCAGCGGGTCACCGTTGGGGTCAGTGCCCGAGCCCGTCAGCACGAAGGGCGTGCTCCGGGGGATGATGTAGTTGGCACCGGCTTCGGGCACCGGCACGCCGTTGTTGGTCGGCGTCGTCACGGCGCAGTTGCCCTGGCTGCTGGTAAGGTGCGACAGAATTTCGTCGAAGCTCTTCGAGTGGAAATATGGGATACTGTTGTCGGCAATGTCTTCCGGCGAGCAGATGCCCGC
The DNA here is from genome assembly GCF_030580865.1 of Hymenobacter aranciens. Classification (GTDB taxonomy): domain Bacteria; phylum Bacteroidota; class Bacteroidia; order Cytophagales; family Hymenobacteraceae; genus Hymenobacter; species Hymenobacter aranciens. The sequence continues at coordinate 105,603 of NZ_JAUQSY010000003.1, forward strand.
GTAGGCCATGATGGTAACGCCGCTGCCGGGCTCGTAGGCGGCCGTTGTGGCGCGGGTGGGGTTCGAGTTGGGCGGCGTGAAGCTTCCACCCACGCAGTTGCCGGCGTTCGAGGCGTGAAAAGTGTGGTTGCCGTTGAACTGGTGGCCGATTTCGTGCGCCACAAAGTCAATATCAAACGCGTCGCCCACTGGGTTGGGCAAGCCGGTTACGCCCCGGGCCTTGCCCGAGTTCACGCACACCGAAGGCCGCTGGGCAATGCCGCCGCCGCCGGTGCTAAATACGTGGCCAATATCGTAGTTGGCGTTGCCAATGATGCGGTCCACGTTTTGCTGGTTCTGGTCCAGCATCAGCGGGCCGCTGGCGTCGGTGTAAGTCGGCGAAGGCTGAGTACCGGTACCGCTCAGGAAGGTGAGCTGGTCATTATTAGGTATCAGCACCAGGCGGCAGGCAATTTCCAGCTCGTACACCCCACTCACGCGGTTAATCGACGCTACTTTGCCGGCAATGACGCCAGCGGCGGTGTTGCCCTTGGTGCGGGCGTACTCCGGCGTGTTCGACAGCGCCAGGCGGAAGGTGCGCAACTGGGTGCCGTTGGACTGGCGTTGCAGGCCTGCGGGGGCAGCGGTGCCGGGTACGCCGGGCGTCGCCACGTTCATGCTCTCATCGTTGAAGCAGCGGAAGCCCACCACCTTCGTGTTCATGGCGTTTTTGTTGAACACCAGGTGGTGCACATCGTCGCCGTAGCGCAGGGCCGGGTCGATGTAGAACGTGCGCGTGGGGCTGATAACCATGGCGTGGAAGCCCAGCGAGCTCACGTCGAGGCGGGCCACGGCCGACGGGTCGTCTACCCCCTGGGCCTGGTAAGTTTTGATTTCCGGAAACTTAGCTGCCAGGGCAGGGGCCATCACCGGTACCTGCGTCACGCGGAAGCGCTGCGAGCCGCCCTCGGGCAGTGGCAGCGAAATCACCACGTTAGAATTGCGGGCGCCCGCGCCCTGCTCGGCCGGGGCCGGCAGCAGGGCCGTCCGCATGGCCGCCATGTTCACCTCAATGGCACGGTAGCTGCTCAGCGCGGCCGTAAATTTGGATGCCTCGGTAGGTACGTCGGGATTGTTGGCCCACAGTACCTTTTGTGCCGAAGCCCCCAGCGGAGCGGCTACGCTCAGCAGGCCGGCCACCGCCAGCCGCTGCCAGGAGCGCCGCATCACAGGTAGGGTTTGAAACATAAGGAGAAATGAAAAAAGTGGAGGTTTGCGTTAGGAAAGCTCTAAAAGTAAGGATTTTTACAGAAATCCGGCCGGGTTTAGCGGCTTGCCGCCAGCACTCAAACAAAGAAACCGGCTGACTGCCAGCTAGCCGCCTAAATTAGACCAATACCAAAAAAGCATCGTCGGTTTGGCCCAAACTCCCACCTTTTAGAAGTCGTTCCCGCCTGCGGGCAGAAAAAAACGGACAGGGAAATGGGATGTTTCCCAGAGCTGGGGTTAATGCAAGATTAAAAAAGAACGTTGTGCTGAACGCGGAGCCGTCATGCTGAGCGGTTTCGGCGGACTGGTACCGGCTAGCTCTCCGTCTTCACCAGCACCACCTGCGCCTTGTCGGCGATGCTGATTTTGCGGCGGAAATCCACATAACCGGTGTAGGCCGTGCGGGGCAGGTGGGCGCGCTTCAGATCTACACGGCGGATGTACTGCACCGTGCCATCGGGCAAGGCCTGAAAATTATTGGAATACGTGCCGTAGTCGGTGCTGAATTTTACGGCCGTGGGCAGGGCCTCGGGCCTGAAGCCGGCGGGCAGGTGCAGGCGCACGGTGTCGGTGTGCAGGCTGGCGGTGGGCAGCCACAGCTCGGCCTGGCGCTCGCCGATGAGGGCGGGTAGCGCGGGCAGGCGGCTCAGCAGGTTAGGGTTGACGAAGGCGCGCTTGCCGGTGGGCGGTGCGAAGCCCGGCAGCGTCAGGCCCAGGTTTTCGACCACGGCCGGGGCGGTCGGGGTGCTGGCCGCCGCCAGGTTGAATTTGGTGAGCGTGAAGGTGGGCAGCCGAAGGTGCTCGGTCACGTATTTTTTCTGCTCGGCGGGGGCCAGGTCGTGCAGCAGGCTGGCGTACTGGTCCTGCTCCAGGCCGGTGCGCAGGGTGCGGGCGGTAGCGGTGGCGCCGCCCGTGGCATCCAGAAACAAATCGAGGCGGCGCTCCAGGCGGTTGTGGCGGGCGTCGTAGTGCGGGGTGCTCACCAACTGGCCGCCCCGGGGCGTCACCAGCAGCGCGTGGCGGTTGCCGGTAAAGCTGCTCATGTAGCCGAAGGCCTCAGTCTGGCTGGTGCATTCCAGCCACAGCGTGTCGGCCTTGGGAGCCGTCATCGGCACGCAGATGATGGCGTGGTTGAACTGCAGGCTGGGGAAGTCGGGGCGCAGGTCGGCGTGGTGACGGCCGGCGCCCACTAGGGCCACGTAGGCCGGCACGCCGGCAGCGTTCAGTAGCGCCATAGTGTAGTTGCTGAGGGCTTTGCAGTCGCCGTAGCCATTGGTGGCCACCGAGCTGGCCGGGAAAGTCTGCCAGCCGCCAATGCCCAGCTGAATGGAGATGTAGCGGGTGCTGCTCTGCAGCATTTCGTACACCCGCTGCACGCGGGTGCGCACGTCGGGGGCGCCCTGCACTAGGGCCGCCACTTTGGCCACGGTGGCGGGCGGCAGCTGGTCGCGGTTGGCGTTCAGGTCGTAGCTCCACTGGCCCAGGCCCTGCCAAGTGCTGGCATTGCCCTTGTGGCCCTGCACCTCGAAGATGCCGGGCGCCAGGGCCACCATCGGCGTGGTATAGCGCAGGGGAGGGGCCAGCTCTTCCTCTTCCAGCGAAGGCCGGTTGGCCAGTTTCCACTCGTACACTTCCTGGCCGTCGACGGCGCTGTGGCTGAGGGCGGGGCCGGTCCACTGCCGCTCCTGGTAGCGCAGGGGCAGGCTGCCGGGCGTGCTCACGCGCAGGCTGGCGCTTTCCACGGCCAGGCCTTCTTCCGCCTGCGGGGCCCAACTGGGATAAAACAAGGTGTTGTCGGACACCGTTTCGTAGTCGAACTCCACGGTATAAGGCGTTTGGGGCTGGCGCAGGTCGGCGAAGCGCACGCGGGCGTCGCTCATCAGGCTGCCGTCGCGGCCGCCCATGCCCTGGTCGCGGATTTCGGTGCTGCGCAGGGCGTGCAGCAGCTTGCCATCGGCATCGTACACGGCCCCGCGCAGGTAGCTGATGGACGTCAGCGCATCATACGGCGTGGTGAGCAAGCCAAAGTCGTCGCCAGCCTGGTCGAGCACCGTCACCACGTAGTGAATGCTGTGCACCAGCCGGCTGGCCGATTTTACGGTCACCACCTCGTCATCAGCGCGCAGCACGGCGTGCGCGCCCTCGCGCAGGGCCGCCGGAATGGCAGCCACGGGATACTTAGGGGCCGGGGCGGCCGGGCGGCTGGGTGCCGCTTCGGGCAGCGGCAGCAGGGCCAGCAAGGGCAGGAGGAAATTCATAGCAACGAAGGAAAAGCGTAGCGCAAGGCTTCGCAATTAAGCTTTTTTCTTGATGACCAGCTTCTCGGCCTGCTTTTCCAGCATCAGGCGGTAAAACTCGCGCAGGTGCTCGTACTCGGCGGCGGTGTACTCGGGCTTGCGCAGGCTCATGCGGCTGGTAATCTGCAGGCCTGCCTCGGTGGGCGAGGCACTGTACAGGAAGCGGCCGCCGCCCTCGGGCAGGTCAATCACGGCGGGTTTGGGCAGCTCGGCCACCTCGTAGCCGGCGGGCAGGCTCAGGGTCATCAGTGTGGTTTCGTCCTGCGGCATCCCGAAATCCACCGGGTACATGCGGTTGTCGTGGCGGAAGGGGTTCTGGTCGGAGCTGAACTCGCCGAGGGCCCCCAGGTAAAACAGGCCCGCCGTGGCATTGTCATCGGCCGGCTGCGTGAATTCGTAGTCCAGCTTCAGCGGCTGGCTGAGTTCCTGGCGGTTCGAGATGGTGAACTTGGGCACCGTCCAGCTCGAGTGCTGGCTGGCAAACTGGTTGCGGTATTTGGGTTCGCCCTGCTCCTGCAGGGTGCTGCGCTCGGCTGCGGCCGCGTAGCCGCCATATTCCTCGTGCACCGTGCCCGTGATGGCGCCCTGCGCATCAAGTGTCAGCTTAACTTGTTGGTAGTGAGTTTTGCGATGGCTGGGCGTCAGGTCTACCCAGTGGTCGCCGGGCAGGTCTTTCGCCACCACGCGGCCCAGCTTGTTGAGGCAGCGTTCGGGCAGTACGCCGCTGGGCAGCAGCGGTTCCGTAGCATCGAGCAGCATGGCTTTGCCATCGGTGTTGGTCACGCTGGCCACCACGTAGTTGAAGCGTGAAGCCATGGGCTGGGCCAGGTTTACGCGGCCGTTGGTGCGGGTGCTCAGCACCACTGGTTGGGCCGGGATGTTGGCCGTGCGCAGGGCGGCAATCAGTAGCAGGTTCACGTCGGCGGCGTTGCCGCGGTGCTGCTCCAGGTAAATCTTACGCAGCGGGGCCGAGGTATAGATGGTTTCTACATCGTTGTACTTAACGGTATTGCGAACCATGTTGTGAATGGCGGCCACGCGGGTTTCCAGCGTCGCTGTGGGGGACAGGTTCAGCCTGGCCAGCTCGTCCTTCAGGAAACCACCCCGGTTAAGCTGCAGGCCAAACGATTCGTCTTCCAGCAGCGTCGTTTCCACTTTTTCCCAGGTGCGGGTCACGTCGCGGGTCATCACGCCGGGCACCACCAGGCTCGACAGCTCGAAGTCGATACGCGACTCGTAGTCGTCGAGCGTGGTAATGAAGGGCTCCTTGGTCAGGGCCGGCACGTCTTTCATCACCCAGCGCGACTCCGTGGTGCGCACCGGATGCTGCGCAATGATGGTGCTGCCTTCGGTGTGCTCCCGAATGGATAGCGGCAAATATCCTTGCATGAGTGTTTTATAGTCGAACCAATCGGGTACGCTGGTGCGGTACTCGCTCCAGCGCGTGGGAATGGTGCGCTGGAAGCTCCAGCCCGGCAGGCCGGTCGAGTGCTCCGAGATGATGGAGTAGCTGTACTCAATCACGGCGCCTTCGCGCACGTTGGGCATCGTAAACTTGCGCAGGCGCAGCTGCCGGACCACGTCTTCTGTGAACTTGTTGTCGTCTTCCAGCTTGCTTTTTACCAACTCACCATTCACCAGGTTATACGTGTAGCCCTTCAGGTTATACAGCCGCTGGTGGCCATAGAGCGGCACCTGCACGGTAGCCCAGTCAAACCCCGCCTTTTTCTGAATTTTAATCCGCACCACCACTTCCAGCTCACTCTGAAAGTTGTCGGAAGCGTTGGCAATCACGCGGGCGCGGCCAAACTCGGCCAGCACTACGGCCTCGGCGGCGCTATCGGCTGGCAGTAGCTTGGCGTTGAATTCCTTGAGGTCGAGCTTGCCGAACTTTAGCGGCTCGGGCTGGGCCAGGGCCCGGTGCCCACCCAAAGAGGCCGCCGCCAGCAGCAAGACCCGGCAATAGAGTAAAGAAAATTGCATCGATAGAGAAAAATGAAGTGGTGGAAAAGAAAGGTTGAAATTACTGTAAAATTTTTGACAAGATACTAGTTGCTGTATTTTTTTTATTGCGTCCATGCCTACCGCTGCTTTCTGATTTTCAGCTTCTCGGCCTGCTTTTCCAGCATCTGCTGGTGTAGCTCGCGCAACTGCGCATACTCGGCGGCGGCGTACACGGGCTTCCGTAGCGTGAGGCGGCTGCTGAGCTGCAGGGTGTTGCCGGTGGCCGTCACGCTGCAGGCGAAGCGGCCGCCGTTGTCGGGCAGGTCCACGGCTTTCGATTTGGGCACGGCCACCAGCGTGTAGCCGGGCGGCAAAGTCAGGGTCACGAGCAGGGTTTCTTCCTGCCCGGTCCCGAAATCGACCGGGTAAAGCCGACTTTCGGCCAGAAAGGGATTGCGGCCGGGCCCGAAATCGCGCAGCGGACTCAGATAGATAACGTCGAGCGGCCGGTCGCTTTCGGCCTCCAGCCCGAAGCGGTAATCCACGCTGAGCGGCAGCTGGGCACTGTCGCGGTTGGCGATTACGGCGTTGCTCACGGTCATAGTAGGGCGGTAGCGGTTCAGGTTTTTAACAAATTTCTGCTCGCCGCCCTGAACCAGGAATTCGCGGGCTTCGGCCCCGGCGTACCCGGCAAGCTCATCGTGCGTCTCGCCGCTGTAAGCGCCGTCGGGCGCCAGGCGCAGCTGCACCCGCCGCAGCTGCACGTGGCGGTGCCGGGGCTTCACCGCCACCCAGCGCGAGGTGCCGGCGCGCTCGCCCAGCAGCCGGCCCTGCTGGTTGAGGCATTCGTTGGGCAGCAGGTCGTAGGGCAGCTGCGGGTTGGTGGCGTCGAGCAACACTTCCTCGCCGTCGGGCAGCTGCACGTGGGCCACCACGTAGTTGAACTGCGAAAGCTGCGGCGTGCCCAGCTGCACGCGGCCGTGGCTGCGGGTGCTCAGCAGCAGCGGGTTGGCCACAAAGCCGGCGGCCCGCAAGGCAGCCACCAGCAGCAGGTTAACGGTGGCGGCGTTGCCCTGGTGGGTTTCCTGGTAGCTGCGGCGCAGCGGCTCGCTCACCAGCAGGCCCGGTTGGTCATTGCATCTCACGGCGCTGGTTATCAGGGTTCGTACGGCGGCCAGCCGCTGGTGGGCATTAGTGGGCGTGGCGGCGGGCAGCCGCGCTACGTCGGTTTTCAGGAAGGCCGTTTGGCCGAGCTCATGCCCGAATTCCTCGTGCCGTAGCAGCAGGGCGTCGATATGCTCCCAGGTGTCAGTGATGCCATTGCGGGCGTGGTCGGCCAGTTCAAAGCTCAGCTCGTCCACGTAGTCGGCGGTGGTGGTCATGTAAGGCTCGCGGCGCAGGGCAGGTACGTTCTGCATGGCCCAGCGGTAGCGTGGCAGCAGCCCCTGCTCGTCGGCCCGCTCTTCGATGGCCAGCGGCTGGGTGCGCTGCACAAACATCTTGTAGTTAAACCGATGCGGAATCACGGCGCGGTACTCACTCCAGCGCGTCGGGATGCTGGTCTGAAACTGCCAGCCCCGAAACCGTATCACGTAATCCGACAGCAGCGAATAGCTGAACTCAATCACCGAGCCCTCGCGCACGTTGGGCAGCGCAAATTTGTAGAGCGAATACTGGTCGGTCACCTTCTCCAGAAACGCGCTGCTGGCCACCAGCTTGTCCTGCGTCACTTTGCCCGCTACCAGGTTGTAGGTCAGGCCGCGCAGCTCCGTCACTTGCTCGGTTTGGCCGGGCATGCCGTGCCGGAGCAGCACTTCTACCTTCGCCCAGTCGAAGCCCGCTTTTTTCAGAATCTTGATGCGCGTAATCCGGTCGAAGCGCAGCTGTACTTTCTGGGCATCCTCGCGCACGATGCTGCTTTTGCCGTAGTTGCACAGTATCACCGCCGCCGCGGCCGTATCGGCCGCGAAGGGGGCTGCCGTGAGGTACTGGGGCTCCAACTGACCGAAGGTAATGGGGTCGGGCTGGGCCTGGGTAGGGTGGGCGAGGAAGAAACTGAACAGAACCCAGAGGGCAGTCTGAAAGAAGCGTAAGCAGGGCAAAGCGGTAGAAGTGAAGTTCTGATGAATCTTCAAAGTTACGGAATGCCCACGGTGGCCCACGCCTACCTTCGGATATAGCCCGCGAGTCTGTCAGCCCTTATACGGCGCAATTTGGCTTACAAAGCTCGCGCTACATCGCGCCGTAGCGCCAGCAAATAACCCAGCGCCAGCACCACGCAGCCCAGGCTCATGCCGTGCACCCAAGGCAGCCGGGCCGGGTGGTTGTCGAAAATCCAGCCCGCCAGCAGCGCGCCCAGCCCGATGCCTACTTCCAGGGCAATGTACATGGTGGCCACGCCGCGCCCCCGGTGCTCGGGGTGGCTCAGGTCGATGGTCCAGGCGTAGAGCGTGGGCGAGTTGAGCCCCGTGCCCAGCCCAAAAATCACCGCCGCCGCCAGAAACACCGGCACCGACGGCGACCACACCAGCAGCGCCAGCCCCAGGCCCAGTACGGCCGTGCTCCAGCGCAGCACCGGCACCCGCCCGTGGGTGTCGGAAGCACGGCCCGCCACCAGCCGCACCGCCAGCGACGCCACCGTGTAGCAGATGTAAAACAGGCCCTTGCCTTCGCCGGTGAGGCCCAGCAGGCGGCTTTGGTCGGGCACCACCGTCAGCAGCGCGCCGTAGGGGAAGAGGTTGAGCAGCGTCACCACGGCCGGGGCCGTCACGCGGGGTTCCAGCACCTCCTTCCACTTCAGCTTCAGCAGCCCCCAGTGGAAGCGCTGCCGCTGCGCCACGGGCAGCGTTTCGGTGAGCGTGCCCTGCACCAACAGCGACAGCAGCGCCGCCCCGCTGGAGCAGTAAAACATGGTATTCAGCGAGAAATGCGTGGCTACCCACGAGCCGAAGGCCGGCCCCACGGCCATGCCCAGGCTGCCCGTCACGCCCAGCAGGCCCATGGCCTCGCCGCGCCGCTCCACCGGCACAATGTCGGCAATGAAGGCCGCCGTGCCCGTGGGCTTAAACCCCGTGCTGAAGCCGTGCAGCAGCCGCAGCCCCAGAAACCCCGTGACCGTGAGGGCCCAGGGATAGAAAAACCCGCACACAAAGCACACCAGCGAGCCAAACACCATCACCGGAATGCGCCCCACGGTATCGGCCAGCTTCCCCGAAAATGGCCGCGACAAGCCCGCCGTGAGCGTAAACAAGGCAATAATAAACCCCTTGTAGTCGGCCCCGTGCAGCGGCTGCCCGCTCCAGCCCGTGCCGCCCAGGCGGCTGAGGTGGTCGGGGAGCTCGGGCAGTAAGAGGTTGAAGCTAAGGAAAAACAGAAAGGACGACAAACACATCAGCCAGAAGCCTAATGTGTACGTGCGGGCAGGGGGAGTCGGCATGAGTGCCGCAAAGGTCGGGAGGAAGTGGGGTTGGTGTAGCTTGAAAAGCTCCCGTTGCTCCCGAAACAGCTGGTACGGCGCTTGTATGCTAGCGAATGCTTTAGTTGCCTACTTCGCAACCGCCTCCCGCGCCGCCTTAGCCGCCCCGGGCTGCGCGCGGGGCTTCCGGTGCGTTACGGCCCAGATAACAATGCCGATAACCACGCCAATGAGAAGGGCTCGGAAAATGGGGGAGTTTGTATTCATCAGGTTAAGTCAGTTGGGGCTGCCGCGTAGCAGGGGGACTTTTTTACCATGCTGGTTTTGTGTTGACTAACGGCTTTAGTGCAGTTCCGTTCGGTACCAGCTGGCTATTCCATTAGGGAATGAAAGAGGAGAAGGCAGGTACTGATAAGGGCTTTGCAGCGTCAGGCGGTGGTCGGTGAGTTCGGTGATGGTGTAGGGCATCGGACCGGCAGAGCCCTGCCAGCGCAATACAGTGTATCACCTTGCTGGCGACAGGGGGGTGATGCTGTTCACATTGCCTGCGGTGTCGGTGTAGCTCATGGTGGAATCCGCAATGACCGTAGCGGCGCCGGGCCTCGACGCGAACGTAGTCCGGTCGATATAGACGTAATCGCGGCTGTAGTAACGTTCCTCCGAGCCCTCATTGGTCCAGCGTCCTTGCAGGGTGGTGGCAGCAGCGACCGGCTTGGGGTCGTTGCTGCTCGAACACCCCGAGGCGGCAAGAGCGAAGCCCGCAACCAGAACGTATTGTAAGCGGAAGGCCATGTAAACAGGTTAATTAGGGCGTTGGCACCCGCTCCCCCGCGCTGGAGGATTCAGGCGCTGCAGCGGTAGTTAAAAGTCACTTGGGTCTTTGCCTTTAGCCTGCAGGGCGGCGTCGAGGCTGGCGATTTCGGCTTGCACCTGCTGGTCAACCTTGGCCAGGGTGGCGGCCCAGGCCTTCTTGCTGAAGCCGGGGATGGGCGCGGCGGGGTCGAGCGGGAAACGGGTGACGTCGCGGGAACTGACGCCCTTGAGCGACAAGTCCGTGAGCACGTATTTGTAGCGGCCGTCCTTGAGGTAGAGACTCAGGGTTTGCTCAAGCAGCATGGTAGATGGCTGGGGCACACCGAGCATGGCCATGCCCACGTTGGGAGCCGCGAGCGTTACTACCATAAAGCCTTTGGCGACAAGCTTGCCTTGCTCGGCGTCCTTAAGCTGCACGGCGTCGTTGGCCGACTGGTAGGTTCTGGCCATCCACTCCAAGCCCCGGGCGTAGAGCTGGGCTTTCGTGGCACCGGGCGCTTCAACTACGCCGGTGTAGGTGACGGCCCGGGTATCGGGGTCGACGGGCAGCACTGGAACGGACGCATCGGCCTTTGCCTTTTGGGCCCGGGCGATGGGAGCGGCCAGGAGCAGCACCCCGATAAGTAGAGCATGCTTCATTTATTCAGTGGTTTAGCCTCCCGCGCCGGCGGCTTCAGGGGCTTCGGTGGGGAGTGGTGAGCGGGCATCTTGCGGCTGGCAAATGCTGCTGACAGCTCCGCCCGAGGAAGCGGCGTGCGGGCAGCCTGCGGCCGGCTGGCGGCGGGAGGCGTTGGGGCTTTGGGGGGTGGTGCGGCCGGCCCAGCACATGAAGAGCAGCAGGAGGAAGCCAAGGCCAAACAAGAGCTTGTTCATAGAAAAATTAATGAGCTGCACCCACCGGCTCCTCACCGGTTCAGGTATCCCCGCACATCCACCGCCAGCACGCCCACGGCGAGCACGGCGTTACGCAGCCGGGTTTCGGTGCAGTTCAGGGTGTGGCACCAGTAATTGACCTCGTTGGTGGAGAGGACGTTTACGCGGGCGGGGTCGGCGGGGGGGGGAGTGGTGTGGGGGCTGGACATGGTAGAAAGATAATGAGAAAGCCGCGGGAGCGGCAGCCCCGGCTTCGGGCGCCCTATCCTGATTTTGACTTTGAGTAAGGTAAAAGCTTAGAGCCGGGCGCCCTGCGGTGGCGGCTTACTTCGCGGGCGTTTCGTTTTTCGCCAGGTAGGCGGCCGTCAATTTCAGGGTGCCCTTGTAGGCCTCGTACAGCTGGGTCGAAGCAACTACGCGGTTGTTGTAGCTCTGCATTTCCTTGTCGATGCTGCGCACGGCGGCTTTCACTTCGCTCCGGAGGGCTTTTTGGTCGCTGGCTGGGTTGGCCACGGCCCTTGCTGCCAGGGCGTTAAATGCGCGCACGGCTTCGGCCAGCTGGGCGCCGGCCGCCAGCTTGTCGGCCTGCGCGGCGGCGCCGATGAGCTGGGTGGCCGTGGCCTGGTCGAAGGTGTCGTTGGCCAGCATCTCGTCGAGCCGGCCGATAGCAAAGGGGGCAGGCACCGGCGTGGCCCCGGCAAGGTCGTAGCCCAGCAGCTCGCCCGTGAGCGTGGCCAGCGCATTGCTGTGTGCCACTAGCTTACCGCGCAGCTGCGGGCCATCCTGCTGGCTCCACCAGGAACTGCTCTGCAGCTCCTGGCTGATGTTGTGCAGGTCTTCGAGGCCTTTCAGCGGCAGCGTCTGGGCCTGCAGGGCGCTGGTTATCTGGCCCGGCAGAAACACATCCTGGTAGTTTTTCACCGTGAGCCGGGTGAGCTGCCGGGCGTCTTCTTTTTGCTGGGCGGCCGCCTGCTGGGCATCGGCAGCGGGCTGCTCCAGGCGCTTGCGCTGTTGGGTCTCGCTCAGCTGCGCCACCTGTTCGGTGGCTTTCTGCTCGGCCAGGCGCTGCAGGTTCTGGTCGGCGGCCAGCTGCTGCAGGCTGCGGCGGCGCTGCAGGGCTTGTTGTTGGCGGGCCGCCATCTGCCACATCATCTGGCTTTGCTGCATCTGCTGCATGCGCGCCTGGTGCTGCTGCTGAGTCATCTGGTGGTAGCTCTGCGCCATCTGCATTTGCTGGGCCTGCTGTTTTTGAAACTGCTGGTGCGCCTGCTGCTGCGACTGCCGCTGCGCCTGCAAGCTATTATTGAGGTAGCTATTGTTGGGGGCAGGCGTGTAGAGGGGCCGGGTCGGGGTGGGGCTGTTCATGGGGCGATACTGCGCAACAGCCGACAGCGGCAGCAAAAGCAATAGAAGTAGCGAGTGCTTCATAATAATAAGGGGGGCGGGGTTACTGGCCGCAGCTGCAAAAATACGCAGTAGATTTTCCGCAACTCGCGGCGGCAGCTTCGTTTTCAGGCCATAAGAATGAGCGCGGCCAGCATCAGCCGCCGCTGGCCTGGGTGAGGTAGCTGGCCGTGGCCTGCAGCAGGCTCTGCTGCACCTGCAGCAGGCTACCGGCAGTGATAATGCGGGCGTTGTAGCGCTCCATTTCCTGGTTTGCAATCCGCACGCTCTCGCGTATTTCCTGCTGCCGGTTTTGCTGGGTTTCGGCGGCCGGCGGGGTAGTGGCCAGCGCCGCCACCTGGGCATTGAGCGACTGGAGGGCGGCTACCAGCGGCCCACTAGCGGCCAGCTTATCGGCTTGGTTGGCGCTGAGCAGCAGCTGGTCGGCCACCGACTGGTCGAAATAGCCCCGCGCCATGGGCACCTCGAAGCTGCTGGTGGCCAGCGGCAGCGGCGCCGGGGCTGGCAGGGTAATGTCGTAGCCCAGTAGCTCGCTGGCGAGCGTGGTCAGGGTTTGGCTGTGCGCCGCCAGGGCTGCGGGCGGCTTGCTCCACTCGGCTTTGCTTTGCAGGGCTTTGGTGGCCGCGTTCCAGTCCTGCTGCGCCCGGGCCGACAGCATCCGCGAGCGCAGAGCGCTGGTCAGGCGGCCGGGCAGGTACACCTCCCGGTAGTTTTCGACCAGCAGCTGGGTGAGCTGCTGCATATCCTGCCGCAGCTGCACCGTGGCCAGCTGCTCATCCTGGGCGGGGGCGGCCAGCCGCTTGCGCTGCTGCTCCCGCACGAGCTGGGTGTGCCGGGCGGCGGCTTGCTGCTCGGCCTCGGCCTGCCGCTTCTGCGCGGCGGCAATTTCCGGCGCCGACTGGCGGCGCAACGCCAGCTGCTGCTGCGTGGCTTCCTGCTGCAGCTGGGCCGGCTGCGGCTGGCTGGGGCGCCGGGCGCTGGCCGGGCGCTGCAGCTGCTTTTCCATCATTCGGCGCTGAAATTCCCGCTCGGGGTAGTTGCGCTGCTGCTGCTGCACGCGGAAGTTATAGTTGGACTGAGAGGTCGTCGGGCGCGGGTTGAAGGTGCTCGACTGCGCCATCACGGGCAGCGGCAGGGCCAGCAGGAGGAGTAGGGAAAGTTTCATAGGCACTACAGATTCTACCCCTAAGTAAGGTGAAAGTTGGAAATCAGGCCCCAAACCAAGGGTCGCCGTCACGCCCCGGCCGGCCGCAGGCCGGCTTCAGTCCCGCAACCAGACCGCGCCCCGCAGCGTCAGAAAATAGCAAGCCACCACGCCCAGCGCATTGTAGGGCATCGACAGTAGCAGTATCAACCAGCCGATTAGCAAGCCATCCCCGGCGCCGATGAGCAGTACGGCCGGCCAGTTGGCGGGGAAATAGCCGGCCTGCATATCGTGCAGGTGCCACAGCGCCCCGCCCACCGGCGAGCTCAGCAGCACCGTACCCACCACCAGCAGGGCCGTGGCCCCGAGGCGCCGCCCCAGCGGCTGCCGGGCAATGGCCGGGGCGTGGCGGGCCGCCAGCAGGCCGTAGCAAAAGCAGCACACCGCAATGTAAGGCAGCGGGTGCCGGTCGTGGTAATCCAGCATCCGGTACCAGCTCCCGAATACCCGGTGGCCGGGCAGCAGCGCCCGCAGCAGGAAGTAGCCGGCCGTGGCCAGCGCCAGGCTGCTCAGCCAGAAGAACAATAGGCGCCGGCCGAACGCGCCAGTGGCGGCGCTCATTCGCCGGCGGCCCAGGCGCGGGCGGCCGTCAGGTCGTCGAAGCGGCGGATTTCGTAGCTGATGGCCGGCATCGCCCGCTCATACATGCCCGCAATAGTGCGGCGGTTTAGGGCATCCTCCGATTCGAGCAGGGCGAAGCGGCGCAGTCCCAGGTTTTCGAGCACCAGCAGCACTTCGTCGTGGGTCCATTCCAGGTCGCGGGGGCGCACGGCGCCCAGCTGGCGGTCGTCGGCAATCCAGCCCAGCACGCGGTGCTGGCGGGCAATTTCAACGGCTTGCTCGATGGCCGACCGGAAATCGGCGCTGGGGGCAAAGCCCAGCCAGTGCGTTTCGAGAGTCGGGATGGGGCCTTCGTGGAGGTTCACCTCCAGGTAAGGAAACGAAAGAACGGTGCGCATGAGGACAAAGGGTGTTACTGAGCTTGTATGGCCCAGGTTCGGGCATCGTCGGCCGAGGTGAACGTTTGGCTGAGAATAGCGGTGTCCGGGATGATTTCGGATAAAAAAGACTTGATACCCATGCGGTTCATGGCATCCTGTGAGTCGATGACGGCTAGCCGGCGCACCCCCAGCTGGTCGAGGGGTGTCATCACGTTGGGCCCCATCCATTCGTAGTCTTTGGTGCGCAGGGCGCGCAGCAGGCGGTTGTCGGCAATGTAGGCTTTCACCTGATACTGCCGGGCCAGGCGCAGCACTTCGAGCAGCGAGGCCCGCAGCGTGTCGCTGTTCACAAAATCCAGCCACTGCACTTCCAGGGTATTGTGGCTGGGGCCGGAATGGAGAAATACGTTGATAAGGGGAGCCGAGAAAACCTTCTCCATAGTGTGGGATAATAGAAAGATAGTGCGATGCTTACGGCGGGTGGCCGGGCACCGTTATGGCTGTAAAGCTAGGCAAGAAAGAGTATCCGTTATACTGCCAAAACGGCTACTTGCCGGTTTCGGTCCCAAGTTTGGCGCTGCGAACCGTGAGCGGTACTCCGCCCATCTTGCACCAATTTCCTGCGATGTCCTGGATTTCTTCCCTCATCACCGCCATCCAAACCCGCCGCCGCAAGCGCCGCCAACCCGACGCCACCCAGGTGAGCGTGCGCGAGCGGGTGAATGCCCTGCGCCATCTGCCCGCCTTTTTGCGGCTGGTGTGGGCTACCAGCCCGGCCCTCACCCTCGGCAATGCGGCCCTGCGCCTGTTGCGCGCCGGCCTGCCGCTGGCCACGCTCTACGTGGCCAAGCTCATTCTCGACGCCGTGGTGGACCTCACCCAGCTGCCGCCCGAGCAGCGCCAGCTCGGGCCGGTGCTGGGGCTGGTGGCGCTGGAGTTCGGCCTCGCCATTCTGGCCGATGCCCTGGGCCGCACCGTGGCCCTGCTCGACAGCCTGCTCGGCGACCTCTTCGCCAACCGCACCTCGGTGCAGCTCATGCAACACGCCGCCGAGCTCGACCTCGACCAGTTCGAAGACAGCGCCTTCTACGACAAGCTCGAACGCGCCCGGCGCCAGACGCTCTCGCGTACCGTGCTGCTGAGTCAGGTACTAAGCCAGGCGCAGGACGTCATCACGATGGTGCTGCTGGCCGTGGGGCTCGTCGCCTTCAACCCCTGGCTGCTGCTGCTCCTGCTGCTGGCCGTGGTGCCCGCCTTCCTGGGCGAGTCGCACTTCAACGAGCGCAGCTACTCGCTGGTGCACTCCTGGACGCCCGAGCGCCGCGAGCTCGATTACCTGCGCCAGACCGGTGCCAGTGACGAAACGGCCAAGGAAGTCAAGATTTTTGGGCTGTCCGATTTTCTGATTGAGCGGTTTCGGGAGCTGTCCGAGAATTTCTACCGCCAAAACAAAGTGCTGGCGCTGCGCCGCGCCGGCTGGGGTACGCTCTTCGCCGCCGTGGGCGCGGCCGGCTACTACGGCGCTTATGTGTTCATCATCACCCAAGCCATGCACAGGCACATCTCGGTGGGCCAGCTGACTTTTCTGGCCGGCTCCTTCGCCCGCATGCGCAGCCTGCTCGAAGGCATTCTGAGCCGCTTCAGCTCGGTGGCCGACGGGGCCTTGTATTTGCAGGATTTCTTCGATTTCTTTGCCCTGCGGCCGCGCATCATCCGGCCCGTCGAGGGCGTGCCGGTGCGGCCCTTTCCCCGGCCCATACGGCTGGGCTTCGAGTTTGAGAACGTCGGGTTTCAGTATAAAAATGGTACAAAATGGGCCATTCGCAACCTGTCGTTCACGCTGCGAGCGGGCGAAAAGCTGGCCCTGGTGGGCGAAAACGGCGCCGGTAAAACCACGCTGGTCAAGCTGCTGGCCCGCCTCTACGACCCCGCCGAAGGCCGCATCCTGCTCGATGGTCACGACCTGCGCGAGTACGACCCCGCCGAGCTGCGCCAGGAAATCGGCGTCATCTTCCAGGATTTTGTGCGCTTCCAGCTGCCCGCCGGCCAGAACCTGGCCGTGGGCCGCATCAGCGAGCGCAACAACCAGGCCCGCATCGAGGACGCCGCCCACCAGAGCCTGGCCGATGCCGTCATCGCCAAGCTGCCACTGGGTTACGAGCAGATGATTGGCCGCCGCTTCAACGGCGGCGTGGACCTGAGCGGCGGCGAGTGGCAGAAAATTGCTCTCGGCCGCGCCTACATGCGCGACGCCCAGCTACTCATCCTCGACGAGCCCACCGCCGCCCTTGACGCCCGCGCCGAATACGAAGTTTTCCAGCGCTTCAACGAGCTGACGCAGGGCAAAACGGCCGTGCTCATCAGCCACCGTTTCAGCACCGTGCGCATGGCCGACCGCATCCTGGTGATTGAAAACGGGCAGTTTGTGGAAATCGGCTCGCACGAAGAATTACTGTCCAAGGGCGGACGCTATGCAGAATTATTTCAGCTGCAGGCGGCTGGATACCAATAGTGACGGGCCTGGTTTGGGCAACCGGTCGGACGCCCCAGGCGCCTGACCGGTTGAGCTTTTGCGCCATTACAGCTAAACTTCGTAAATTCAGACCGGTAAAAGCCGGGCGGAGCACAAAAGGGTAACCTGACCCCGCGAGGCAACTACAATCCGATTGACTTCCGATTGGCGTAGTAGTACTGGGCGCCGCAAATACCGCCCTCCGGATGCTGGAAACGGGTTTTTGCTTGAAAAGAAGTATGATTTTTTACGGCCGATGTAACTGCAAGCCGCTAACATTGGTATTATTAGCTCTGATTTAACCGCTGCGCATTCCTATGAAGAACCCATTACGCTTACTCGGTTTCACGTTGTTATTGCCCGTGCTCGGCGGCTGCTTCACGCTGCACGAGTCGCGCATCGAGTCGGACTACAGCTACAGCGGCGATTTCCGCTACTACAAAACCTACGATTTTATGCGCGAGCCCAGCCAGGCCGGCGACACCACGCACCTGTCGGCCATGCTGCGCGAAGCCATCAACACGCGCCTGCGGCAGCAGGGCTACCACCCCGCCACCCGCCGCCCCGATTTGCTAATCAGCTACCGCCTGTTTGAAGGCACGATGCGGATGCGTGGCTACGACCAGCCAGATATCCAGGACTGGGTGGCCAACGGCGTGGTGCAGAAAGAAGACGCCGACGAAAACAGCGAGCACGAAAGCTACCACCCCACGCGGGTGCTGCTTACCAATGGCACCCTCTTAATCACGCTGGTCGATGCCCGCAGCCAGCGCGCCGTCTGGAACGGCTACGCCTCGGGCGTGGAGGTGCCCGACAACGCCCTGGCCGAAGTGGTGATGCGCCGCTCGGTGCGCTCCATTTTCGACCGGTACCGGGTGTTTACCCAAGGATTTCTGGTTAACCCGGATGAGCGGCAGTAAAATAATGATTAGTGGTTAATGATTAGTGGTTAATGTCGTTCAAAAAGCGTAATTCACCACTCACCATTCACCATTAAATTTCGCACCCCAATCAACTCCGCCGCTACGCTAATGGCAATTTCCTCCGGAGTGCGGCTATTAATGGCCACACCAATAGGCCCGCGCAGGCGTTCCAGCGCCTCCTCCGCAAAGCCTGCCTCCCGCAAAACCCGGCGCAGCTCGGCTAGCTTGGCGGCGCTGCCCATCACGCCGAGGTAGCGGCAGGGGCGGCCGAGTAACTGACGCAATACCAAGGCATCGCTACGGTAGCCCACGGTCATCACCACCACGTACTGGTGCGGGTTTTCGGGAATTTCAACCAGGATGTTATCGTAGCTGATGCGCCGCCGGTGGTGGGCATAAATATTGGCGTCCAGCGTAGGCAGGTCGGCGCGGTCGTCGAGCACGGTGAGCTCGAAATCGAGCTGGGCCAGCACCCGCGAGAGGGCCAGGCTGACGTGGCCGCCGCCCACTAGCGTGAGCTGGTCGCGCAAACCCAGCCGTTCGCGGTAGCGCCAACTGGGGCCGGGCGCGTAGTCGTAGAAACCGGAAAACCCCGCCGGGCTAGTCTGGCGCAGGCCGGCGGCGCTGAGCTCGAAAGCGCCGGGCGAGTGCGTTTGCAAGGCCTGCTCAATGGCCATTACCGTGAACAAATCCAGCGTCGTGAGCGGCAGCAGCAGCACTTCCTGCTCGCCCGAGCACATCATGCCCGAGCGGTCGGCCGGCGCCTCCCGCCGGTGAATCTGCGGGCGCAGCAGGGGCGTTACCTCGGCATTCAGCAGGCGCTGGCGGGCCAGCTCCACCCACTTGTGCTCCATGATGCCGCCGCCGATGGAGCCGGCTATGGCGTTGGCCGTCACGGCCATCTTGAAGCCCTGGCGGCCGGGGCTGCTGCCCTCGCTGCGCACCACGCACAGCAGGGCCACGGGCACGCCCGCGCCGAGGCTGGCAGCGGCCAGGGTCCAGACGGGCAGGTCGCGGGAGTGGGCAGGCATTTTTTTTAATTAATAATTATTAATTAAAAATTATTAATTTTTTGCGCCCTGCTCAATCCAGCACCGAAGGATGTCGCGCTCCTCCTGCGTCATCTCGGTTTTGTTGTTCTGTGGCATCGTTTTCGTTACCACCACGCGCTGCATGATTTTGTCCTTGAGACGAATGATGTCATCGGGCGAGTCGTAGACCACGCCGTTGGGCGCGGTCTTGAATATGTCGTCGGTGGGCTTGGCGGAGTGGCAGCGCACGCAGCGGGCCTGCACGATTTGGTTTACCTGGGCCATGCTGACTTGCTGGGTGCAGGCCGGGGCGCCGGCAGTGTCGTTTTTGGGAGCCGTGACGAAGGCCACCGCCAGCAGCAAGCCCACCGAGGCGGGCAGTACCCAGGTGCTGGGCAGGTGCTTTTCGCGCAGGTTGAGCCAGTGCTTCATGCCGGCCGTGCCCAGCGTGATGGCCGCCAGCACCAACCAGGGCTGACTGTGGCTGAAGGTGCTGGGAAAGTGGTTGCTGACCATCACGAACAGCACCGGCAGCGTGAAATAGTTGTTGTGCAGCGAGCGCAGCAGGGCGTTTTTGCCCAGCGTCGGGTCGAGCGGCTGGCCCAGGGTGGCGGCCTTCACCATGGCCTTCTGGGCCGGGATGATGGTGAAGAATACGTTGCCCACCATGAGCGTACCCAGCATGGCGCCGAAGTGAATGTAGGCCGCCCGGGCGCTGAATACCTGGCAGTAGAAATACGCAAAGCCGGTGGCTACCAGCAGCCCGAAAGCCGCAAACCACAGCCCTTTGCGGGCAAACTCAGTCTTGCACAGCGCATCGTACACCAGCCAGGCCACCACAAACGAGCCCACGCCAATGCCCACGCCCGTGAGCGGCGCCATGGCCAGCACCTTAGGGTCGATAAGCATAGAGCTGGCGTTGAAGTAGTACACCACGAATAGCAGGCTGAAACCCGACAGCCAGGTGAAGTAGGCTTCGTACTTAAACCAGTGCAGGCTCTTGGGTATCTCTTTGGGGGCCAGCTTATACTTCTCCAAATAATAAAAGCCGCCGCCGTGCACGGCCCAGAGGTTGCCGGCCAGCTCGTCGCGCACGTTGTCGGTGCGGTTGAGGGCGTTTTCGAGGAAGACGAAGTAGAACGAGGCACCAATCCAGGCGATGCCGAAGGTGATGTGCATCAGGCGCACCACGATGTTGAGCCACTCCATGAGGTGGCCTTCCCAGGGCGTGCCGCGCAGGTACACGTAGCCCACGCCCAGCACGTAGAACACCGTGAGCAGGATGAGAACGTAGCTGAAACCCTGCACCGTGAAGCTGCCGTCGCCGAGCGGGGCGCCGCCCGGGCGGCTGCGGGCGAAGCGCTGCAGGGCGTAAATGATGCCCACGAGCAGCCCGAGAACGACCAGCAGCAGGCAGGGAATTAGAAAGGAAAGCATGGCTGAAATAGGAAGCGGCGGGGTGGGAGCGTGCAAGAACCAAAGAGTTTCCTGACTTTTGCAATCTTTTCCAAAAGCCGGCCGCCCCAATTGGAGCGGAAAAAGGCCACCAAGTTAGCGCTAAAACCCGTCGTTTATGTCTGCTTTCGCTTTGCGCAGCCGCCAAGTGGTGTTTCCCGATGGCGTGCGCGCCGCCACTTTGCTGCTTGATAATGGCCGCATTGCCGAAGTGCTGCCCTACGAAGCCGAGCTGGCCTGCCCGGGGCAGGACGTGGGCGCGCGCGCCATCCTGCCCGGCGTTATCGACCCGCACGTGCACCTCAACGAGCCCGGCCGCACCCACTGGGAGGGCTTCGACACGGGCACCCGCGCCGCGCTGGCCGGCGGCCTCACCACGCTCGTGGACATGCCGCTGAACTCGGCTCCGGTGACGACCTCGGTAGCCAGTTTAGAAATAAAGCGCGCCGCCACCGCCGGCCAATTGCACACCAACGTGGGCTTCTGGGGCGGTATCGTGCCCGGCAACGCGGGTGAGGTGGAAGGCCTGATTGCGGCCGGCGTGCTGGGCTTTAAAGCCTTCCTGACGCACTCCGGCATCGACGATTTTCCCAACGCCACCGAGGCCGACCTGCGCCAGGTGATGCCGCTGCTGGCCCGCCACGGCCTGCCGCTGCTGGTGCACTGCGAACTGAGCCAGGACGACGACTGGGCCGCCCGCTGCGATTCGCGCCAGTACCCGAATTACCTGGCTTCGCGCCCCAAAAGCTGGGAAGACGAGGCTATTGCCCTCATGATTCGCCTCTGCGCCGAAACTGGCTGCCGCACGCACATCGTGCACCTATCGTCGGCCAATTCCATTGCGCCCATCGCCGCTGCCCGGGCCCGGGGCCTGCCGCTGACGGTGGAAACCGGACAGCACTACCTGTTTTTCAACGCCGAGGAAATAGGCGAGGGCCAAACGCAGTTCAAGTGTGCGCCGCCCATCCGCGAGCGGGCGAATAACGAGCAGCTCTGGCAGGCGCTGGAAAGCGGCCTCATCGACTTCGTGGCCACCGACCACTCGCCCGCGCCGCCCGACCTCAAGCAGCTCGCCAGCGGCGACTTTGCCACGGCCTGGGGCGGCATCGCCTCGCTGCAGCTGGCCCTGCCGGTGCTGTGGACGGCCGCCCACCGGCGCGGCGCCACGCTGCCCGACCTGGCCCGCTGGCTGAGCGCGAACCCAGCCAAACTTATCGGCTTTGAAGGCCGAAAAGGCCAGATTGCCCCCGGCTACGATGCCGATTTGCTGGTGCTGGATGCCGAACAGGAGTTCGTGGTGCAGGAAGCCGATTTGCACCACCGCCATAAGGTGTCGCCCTATCTCGGGCAGACCCTGCGCGGCGTGGTGGAGCAGACCTTTCTGCGCGGGCAGGAAACGTACCGGCGGCCGGAGTTTCGACAATTAAACCAGGGTGAATTGCTATAGAAAAGGTGCTGGGTGTTTGGTATTAGGTGTTGGGCTTTAAATCTTCCCAATACCAAACACCGAAAACCAAATACCCAACACCCAAATACCAAAAACCAGACACCAAACCCCGCGCCAGCCACTCATGACCCCATACCTTTCCCGCGCCACCCAGGTCCTGCAGCGTATCAACGAGCTGGCCGCCATCAGCGAAGACGCCGATGGCGTGACGCGCACCTTTGGCACCCCGGCCTTCGTGGCGGGGCGCGACCTCGTGCAAAGCTGGATGAACGACGCGGGCCTAACGACGCGCATCGACAGCATCGGTAACCTGCGCGGGCGCTGGCCCAGCACCCAGCCCGGCGCCAAAACCTTCGTCATCGCCTCGCACATCGATACGGTGGTGAATGCCGGTAAATTCGACGGGCCGCTGGGGGTGCTGCTGGGGTTGGACGTGCTGGAAAACCTCGTCCGGCAGCCGGCGGCGCTGCCGTTTCACGTCGAGCTCATTGCCTTCAGCGACGAGGAAGGCGTGCGCTTCCACACCACTTACCTGGGCAGCAAGGTGCTGGCCGGCTCCTTCGATACCAGTTGGCTGAGCCGCACCGACGCCGCCGGCATCCCGCTGGCGCAGGCCATTGCCGAGGCGGGCGGCAACCCTGCCCAACTGGCCGCCGATGCCCTGCCCGCCGAGGAGTGGCTGGGCTACTTCGAAGCCCACATCGAGCAGGGCCCGGTGCTGTGGGAAAGCGGCCAGCCGGTGGCACTGGTGACGGCCATTGCCGGCCAGCAGCGCGTGGAGTTAGCTTGGCGCGGCATGGCCGGCCACGCCGGCACCGTGCCCATGACCATGCGCCAGGATGCCCTGGCCGCCGCCGCCGAGTTTGTGCTGACCGTGGAGCAGTTTGGGCGTGAGCACCACGAAACCATTGTGGCGACGGTAGGCAAGTTGCAGGTGACGCACGCGGCCAGCAACGTCATCCCCGGCGAGGTGACGTGCAGCCTCGACCTGCGCAGTGCTGACGCGGCGCGCCTCGCGGCGGCTTATGAAGCGCTGCGGGAAACGGCCGCCGCCATTGCCGAACGACGCACGATTGGCCTCACCTGGAACCTGGTGCAGCACACCGCGCCCGTTACCTGCGATGCGGGCCTGAACCAGCACCTGCACCAGGCCATTACCGGGGCCGGGCACGAGGTGGTGGCGCTAGTGAGCGGCGCGGGGCACGATGCGGTGCCCATTTCGGCGGTGGCGCCGGCTACGATGCTGTTCGTGCGCTGCTACAAGGGCATCAGCCACAATCCGCTGGAAAACGCGGAAGTGGCCGATATTGCGGCGGCTATTGCCGTCAGCGAACGGTTTCTGTTTTCATTGTAAAGATAAAAGCACGTCATCCTGAGCCGCAGCGCAGCGGAGGCGAAAGGACCTCGCCCGCGCCGGTTGCGACACTAAATTCTGACCGTTTGCACGATTCCGTTTAACGAAGCGAGTGAGGTCCTTTCGCCGCTGCGCGGCTCAGGATGACGTTCTTTCTCCATAATTCTATTACCCCCACCCACCCTATGCTTCTCCCTTCCGCTACCCGCTCCGTTGTGCGGGCCAACCACGCCATCATTGCCCCCGATGGCTACATCAACAGCAACGTGCCCGGCTGGACCGGCTGCACCACCAACGTCATCATCAACGAGCAGATGGGCGCCCGCCTGGCCCAAACCCTCGTCACCCTCACCGCGGCTGGGCAGCTCACGGGCCGCACCGAGGCCGGGCAGATTTTCTTCTACGTGGTGAAGGGCCGCGTGCAGGCCAAAGTAGGCGGCGAGGAAAAAACGCTGGAAACCGGCCAGTTCGTGTACGTGCCCGTCGGCGGCGAGGACTATAAGTTCAGCCAGCCCGAGGCGGGCACCCAGCTTCTCACCTTCCACAAAGTGTATGAGCCGCTGGCGGGCCACGCCGCACCGGGCGTGGTGTGGGGCGAAAAGGACGACCGCAAAGCCCCCGTGTACATGAACGACGAGGCCCTGCGCATCCAGGAGCTGCTGCCGAACGAGCTGGGCTTCGACATGGCCGTGAACATCTTCACCTACGACCGCGGCGGTAGCCTGCCGATGGTCGAAACCCACATTATGGAGCACGGGCTGCTGTACCTGCAGGGCCAGGCCATTTATATGCTCGATAACCAGTGGTACCCGGTGCAGGCCGGCGACTCTATCTGGATGGCGCCGTACTGCCAGCAGTGGGCGGCCTCGCTGGGCAAGGAGCCCTCGGTGTACATTTATTACAAGAACGTGAACCGGTTTTTTACGACGGTGTAACCCCACCCCCCGGCCCCCTCCCCTTCGGGAGAGGGGGAGCCTGACGATAAACAGAATAAACTTGACCGCACACGACCGGCTCCCCCTCTCCCGAAGGGGAGGGGGCCGGGGGGTGGGGTGAACGAAACCATGACCCTAGAACAACTCAACGCCCTCCCCACCCCCCAGCTCGCCGAGGCCCTGCGCCAGTGCTGCGGCGCCGAAGCCTGGGTGCAGGGAATGCTCGCCAAATTTCCCGTGCCCGACGCCGATACGCTGATGGACGACGCCAAAACCGTGTGGTTTGCCCTGCCGGAAGACGACTGGCGCGAGGCCTTCCGGCACCACCCCAAAATCGGGCAGGACGTGGAATCGCTGCGCCGGAAATTTGCCAGCACCGCCCAGTGGGCCGCCGGCGAGCAAAGCGGCGTGCAGGCCGCTTCGGAGGAAACCCTGCAGGCCCTGGCCGCCGGCAACACGGAGTACGAGCAGAAGTTTGGCTACATCTTCATCGTCTTTGCCACCGGCAAAACGGCCGAGGAGATGCTGGCCCTGCTGCAGGCCCGGCTGCTGAACAAGTCCGAAGACGAAATTCGCGAAGCTGCCACCGAGCAGGATAAAATCACCCGGCTACGGCTGGAAAAACTACTTGCCCCATGAGCCAGATTACCACCCATATTCTCGACACCAGCCTGGGCCGCCCCGCCGCGGGCGTGCAGGTGCTGCTGCTGCAAGCCACCGACACCGGCTGGCAGGACCTCGCCAGCGGCGTGACCAACGCCGACGGCCGCATCAGCGACCTGCTGCCGCCCACTACGCAGCTCGCGGTAGGCATCTACAAGCTGGCCTTCGTGGTGCAGGAGTACTTCGAGCGGCAGAGCGTGAAAGCATTTTACCCGGTGGTGGAAATCTGCTTTGCGGTGACGGCCGCCGAGCACTACCACGTGCCGCTGCTGCTGAATCCGTTCGGGTATTCGACGTACCGGGGCTCGTGAAGTGGTAGTACGAAACGAAGTTCGGCGAAGCCAATTCCCCGCAGGGGTTCGTACTACCACTCTGACGTTGTTGTAACTGCGCGAACGACAAAGTGGTAGTACGAACCCCTGCGGGGAATTCGTACTACCACATCCCATTCTAATTTCCAAAACTCCCACATGACCCTCAGCCTCCCTTCCACCGAAACCGCCCGCCTACTCGACCAGCTCGGCCAGGCCAACCTGCGCTTTCAGCAAACTTACCCCGGCGACAAGCCCGACCGCCAGCCCGTGCACACCGTGTACGGCGGCGCGAACCTCTTCAAGGCCGATACCTGCGTGAAGATGGGCGACATTGCCCTCAACAACCTGCGCACCTACGCCCCCAACTTCGTGGAGCTGGCCCGCGTGCTGCGCCTCGAAGGCCACGAGCACCTGCCCACCAGCATCGCCGACATTGAGGCCCTCACCGCCAGGCTCGATGCCCTGAGCCCGGCCGAGCGCAAGGGCGAAACCGCCTGGCTGGCTTACTCCGTCTACAATAAAATCGTGCAGAAGCTGCAGCGTGAGCCCGTCGAGGATTTCCGCGTCGACTTCGAGGATGGCTTCGGCAACCGGCCCGATGCCGAGGAGGACGAAACCGCCGTGCGCGCCGCCAAGGAAGTGGCCAAGGGCATGCAGCAGGGCACCCTGTCGCCCTTCATCGGCATTCGCATCAAGCCGTTTACCGAAGACCTCAAGCAGCGCGGCGTGCGCACGCTCGACATCTTCCTAAGCACGCTGCTGGGCGAAACCGGCGGCAAACTGCCCGCCAACTTCGTGGTGATGCTGCCCAAGGTGACCATCCCCGAGCAGATGACGACGATGGTGCGCCTGTTTGAGCTGCTGGAGAAGGCCAATGGCCTCGCGCCCGGCACGCTGCGGATGGAAACGATGGTCGAAGCCACGCAAATCATCATGGACGATGAGGGGCGCAACCCGCTCATGCGCATCATCCGGGCCAGCGAGGGGCGCTGCGTGGCGGCCCACTTCGGCACCTACGATTACACGGCCTCCTGCGGCATCACGGCGCGCTACCAGACCATGGCCCACCCGGTGTGCGACTTCGCCCACCACATGACCAAGGTGGCGCTGGGCGGCACCGGCATTTTCCTGAGCGACGGCGCCACCAACGTGATGCCCATCGGCCCGCACCGGGGCGACAACCTCACGTTTGCCCAGCTGCGCGAGAACCAGGAATCGGTGCACAACGCCTGGCGGCAGGCCTTCCACCACACCACGCACTCGCTCATTAACGGCCTCTACCAGGGCTGGGACCTCAACCCCGCCCAGCTGCCGATGCGCTACGCCGCCACCTACGCCTTCTTCCTGAGCTCCTACGACGAGGCCGTGCACCGCCTGCGCACCTTCGTGGAGCGGGCCGCCATCAGCACCCTCACCGGCGACATCTTCGACGACGCCGCCACCGGCCAGGGCCTGCTCAATTTCTTCCTCAAGGCGCTGAACTGCGGCGCTATATCGGAGGAAGAAATCGAAGCCACCGGCCTCACCCGCGACGAAATCAATACCCGCTCCTTCTACCGCATCCTCGAAGGGCGGCGCGGGCGCTAAGGCGGTGCCATTAATAAGCCGCGAAGCGGCGGCACGTTGGTAGTTTGAACAGGTGCAATGGGGAAGGAGCCGCGAAGCGGCGGCACCAAGGCCCTACGCCGGGTGCCGCCGCTTCGCGGCTCTGTTCACCAAAACATGATTTACTACCAACGTGCCGCCGCTTCGCGGCTTATTAGCGGTCTGAACCAGGCAAGGCCCCGGATTATTCAACCATTAAAAAAGCCCTTGTCCGCAACTGTGCGGGCAAGGGCTTTTCCGTAATCATCGGTGGGGCTAGGCGCTGGGCGGCGTCTCGTCGTCGTCCTTCGGGGCCTGGCTGGCGGGGTGCCGCACAAAGAGGCTGGTCAGGGTTTCATCCTGCTCCACGAAGTGGTCGTAGCCGCGGGCGCAGTAGCTGCTGCAGGTCGTGTTCAGGGCGTTGTAGGCCAGCACGCGGGTGCGTGTGCCTTTCAGGGCAGCGGTTTCGGCGGCCGTCACGGCCGCTTCCTTCTTAAACAGGTCGTCGTAGAGGGGCTGCAGGGCGGTGAGCCGCTCCTTGCTGAACCCTTCGGCTTTGGCCTGGGCATCATCGACGTAGGGGGCACCGGCGCCGGGCACGGTCAGCAATAGGTTGAGCACCTGGGTCACGGTCTTGCGCGACACCTCGCCCACCTGCAGGCCCCGGTACTCGGCAGATTCGTCGCCGAAGGCCCGGCTCAGGGGCTTGGCGGCGCGGCGCAGGCCGGTGCGGGCGGCTTCGAGGGCCGCGTCGCGCTTGTCCACGGCTGCCGATACCAGGCCCGAGAGGTTAACTTCGGTCGGCAACTGCCGGAAGGCCAGCGTGTCAGCCCGAAACTGCTTAATCATATCGGCCGTCATGCCTTCGCCTTCGAGGGCGTCGAGGTAGGCTTCGAGATGGTCGGCGCGCAGGTCGCAGTCGGCGGCCAGGTCGGCATCGGAGAAGGTGCCGTTGCGGACGGGTTCTTTGTTTTTCATCAGAAAAGAGAGTAAGGTGAGAAAATAGGCAGTCCGGCCGGTGAGCTGACAGCGTAGTTCGCACCCCCTCAACGGCTTGATGGCGCTAAAAGTATGGCAAATAATTTAAATGGCAAGCCTGTTGGAGCGGTATGCTGCAAAAAAAAAATGTTGCTCATTCAAAACAGCTTATCCAAGCCTGTTTTTTGGTGCGGCAGGCCCGTTTTTCTCACCATCGTAAGCCGGGCTACTCCTCCGTAGTCTGCCGACTGTCGTCCGTAGGCCAACGACTCCGCCCTGTACCCTGCCGACCCCCAGACATACCCTATCGACCCATCACCGAACCCTTGCGGTCATCATCCGAACCCTTGCGAACCTCGATTGCAGGCTTTCGATACCCGTCTGAACCCTTTCGATACCCGTTTGAAGGGATTGAGTCGGAAAACTATTGTATTATGACGGTATTTTTGAACCTGCGGGCCACTTTCGGGGCTGGCCGCGCTGGGAGCGGGTAGCCGCATGGGCGTGGCAGGCCCCTGAGAGCAACAAGTGCATCGGCTGTGCCTATCCCTTTTGGCGTTAGGACATTAGTTCTTTTCCAGCTTCTGAACGAAGAAATGCAAGGCTCTCATCGCATTGATACAATGCTGGCCCCAGTGAGCCGAGAAATCATGGTTGAAGCCCCAGACAGCATTTTCCTGGCTATCGGCAGTTTGCAAATCGAAAACCCTTAAGGAGTATTGCAAGTCTTTGTAGATGTCGCCCAAGTCGTCCAGCAAGTCATAGCAAACGGGCGGTTCGTCCGTCATGTCGGTTGGGTCGAATACGTTCCAATAGTACCTATTGTCGCCTACTTTCTCAGCTACAATAACCAGAATAGCCTGGAGGTCAATTTTCGCTACCTCGTAGTCGACGTTGCTTTGTAAGTCAATCCAGTCCAGCCGTAGCGCGGCCGCATACAGGACAGCCAGCACCTGCTGCATCTCCGGCAAAAAAGCTTCGGGAGCCACTGGCTGCGGCGCTTCGATAAGCGCACAGTAACGCCGCGCCAGCACTATAAACTGCCGGAGCTTTTCCGTACCAATTGCTTCGGCTATTGGAATGCATTTCATAAGCAAAAGCTAGTCAGCTAAAATTTTACTAGCCATCACAAACTCCGGGTACAGCCCCAGCAGCACCCGCTCGGGCGTCATCGGGGCCACGAAGGGCAGCGCCGTGCCGGGCCGGAAAGCCCGCACCGCGTCGCGCAGGGCGAAGTAGGCGCCGATGCCGTACATCAGCGGCGGCTCGCCCACGGCCTTGGAGCGCAACACGGCGTTGGGGTGGCCGGGCGTGTCGAGAAAATGCACGTCGAGCACGGCCGGGGCGGCGTAGAGGTCGGGGATTTTGTAGGAGTTGAGCGAGTTGCTGAGCAGGCGGCCCTCGGCGCTGTAGGCCACTTCCTCCAGCGTCATCCAGCCGATGCCCTGCACGGCGCCGCCCTCAATCTGGCCCCGGTCGATAACCTCGTTGAAGCTCTGGCCGAAATCGTGGGCAATGCGCAGGGCATCCACGGTGTAGGTGCCGCGCAGGCAGTCGACGGTGACGGTGGTGAGGGCCGTGCCATACACGTGGTAGGCGAAGGGCTGGCCCTGGTTCACGACGGGGTCGAAGTGCAGGCCGGGGGTGGCGTAGTGGGCGTTTTCGGTGAGGGCCACGCGCTGCCAGAAGGCCGACGACACCAGCTTTTCCCAGTTCGTATCGGCCGGAATGCCGGCAGCCAGCACCTGCTCGTCGCGGATTTCGAGGCCCTCGTAGTTGAGCGTGTAGGCGGTGCTGGCGTGGCGCAGCAGCCGCTCGCGCAGGGCGGCGCAGGCCATTTCGGTGGCCTTGCCGTTGAGGTCGGCGGTGGCGCTGGCGGCGCTGGGGGAGGTGTTGGCTACCCGGGTGGTGTTGGTAGTTTCGATTTTGATACGGTTAATCGAAATGCCCAGCGTGCGGGCGGCCACCTGCGCAATTTTGGTATTCACGCCCTGGCCCATTTCCACCGCCCCCGTGCTGATGCCCACCGAGCCGTCGGAGTAGATGTGCACCAGCGCCCGGGTCTGGTTCATGGGCGTCTTGGTGAAGCTGATGCCGAAGCAAATCGGCATCACGGCCAGGCCTTTTTTCTTTAACTTATTGGCTTTGTTAAAAGCGTCCACCTCGGCCCGCAAACCGGCCAAATCATAGAGCGTGGCGGCCGTGTCCCAGGCCTGCTCGGCGTGGCAGCCTTCGGTGCGCTGGCGGTAGGAGAACTGGTCGCCCTCGCGCAGCAGGTTGCGCCGCTGGATGTCGGCGGCCGGCACGCCCAATTCCTCCGCCGCCTTCGCAATAGCCGCTTCAATCACAAACATTCCCTGCGGCCCGCCGAAGCCCCGGAAGGCCGTATTGGGCGGCAAATTAGTGCGGCAGCTGAAGGCCGTGGCCGTCACGTTGGGAATGAAATAGGCGTTGGTAGCGTGGAAGAGCGTGCGCTCCATCACGGCCGGCGACAGGTCGGCGGCGGCGCCCGCGTTTTGGTAAAAGGTGGCCTCGTAGGCCACGATTTTCAGGTCGGCGTCGAGGCCGATTTTGAAGTCGGACGAGTAGGGGTGGCGCTTGCCGGTCATGCGCATGTCGGCGTGGCGGTCGAGCACCAGCTTCACCGGCTTGCGCGTCACGAAGGCCCCCAGCGCGGCCAGCGCGCCCCAAGGCGTGGCCTGGTCTTCCTTGCCCCCGAAGCCTCCCCCGAGGCGGGTCACGTCTACCTCCACCTGGTGCATGCCCAGGCCCAGCACCACGGCCGTGTGGCGCTGCACAGCCGTGGGACCCTGCGTGGAGGAAATCATCCGCACCCCGCCCATCTCGGTCGGGAAAGCGTAGGCGCCCTGCGTTTCGATGTACAAGTGCTCCTGCCCGCCGCTCTCGGCCACGCCCTCAAAGACGTGGGCGCAGGTGGCAAACGCGGCCGCCGAGTCACCCAGCTTAAAGGTGCGCGGCGGCACAATCAGCTCGCCCAGCGCCGCCGCCTGGCGCGGGTCAGTGATGATGGGCAGCGGCGTAATGTCGGCGGTAATCAGCGCCCGCGCCGCCAGCGCCTGGGCCTCACTGCGGGCCAGAATCAAGGCCACCGGCTGGCCCCGGAAATGGACGTGGCCCTCGGCCAGCAGCGGCTCGTCGGGCACGATGCCACCGATTTGGTTGGTGCCGGGAATGTCGGCGGCCGTGAGCACGCGCACCACGCCGGGCGCCGCCAGGGCGGCGGTTACGTCGAGCCCGTGGAGCACGCCGTGGGCCAGCGGGCTCTCAAACACGGCCGCGTAGAGCGTACCCTGCTGCACGGGCACATCGTCGAGGTACTGCGATTCGCCGCGCACGTGGCGCTGGGGGTCGAGGTGGTTCATGGTATTGGACCGCCTCCTGCGTCAACCTCACCCCCTGACCCCCTCTCCAATAAAAGAGGGGGCACCGGTCCTGCGCGGTGTAAAATCGTCAGGCCCCCCCTCTTTTTTGGAGAGGGGGCCGGGGGGTGAGGTTGACGCGGAAGGCGGCGTATAAAGTTAAACTAATTCAATTTCCAGCCCCGCCTGCAGCAAGTGGGCCGTCAGCAGCTGCCGCAGCAGCAGGCGCTTATACTCTGCCGAGCCGCGTACGTCGGCAATCGGGCTGATTTCACTTTGCATCACTTCATTGGCCCCCCCCAGCGTGTCGGCCGACACCTCGCGGCCCGCCAGAAACGCGCTGGTGCGGCGCAGCAGCAGCGGCACCGGCCCCACGCCGCCGGCCGAAACGCGGGCTTCTTGGATAATGCCGTTTTCGACCCGAAGCCAAGCCGCCGAGTTCACGCTGGCAATGTCGAGGTACTGGCGCTTGGACACTTTTTCGAAGTGAAAAACCTCGCCGGGCAAGGGGGCCGGGAAGCTGATTTCGGTGAGCTGCTCGCCGGGGGCTTTGGCCAGCTGCTTGTAGCCAGTGTAAAAATCATGCAGCGGCAGGCGGCGCGCGGCGCCGGCCGCATCGGTCAGCGTCAGCTCGGCGCCCAGGGCCAGAAACATAATGGTGAGGTCGCCGATGGGCGAGGCATTGACGAAGTTGCCCGCCACGGTGCCCATGTTGCGGATGGGCGTGCTCGATACCAGCTTCAGGAAGTCTTCCCAGCCCGGCAGCAGTCCGCGCAGCAGCTCCGATTCGAGCAAATGCGTGGCCGTGGTGGCCGCGCCCAGCACCACGCGCCCGCCCGCTTCCTGCCGGATGCCGCGCCGGCTGCGCTGGTCAAATACCAGTTGCACGGGCTGCGCCCGCACCTCGGCCAAGCGCTGCACCAGCAGGTCGGTGCCTCCTCCTAGCAGGGTGGGAGGGGAAGAGGGTGGGAGGGGAGAAATTTCGGCTTGCAGGACAGCCAGCTGGGCGGGCATTTTCTGAAAATACTCGGGTACAAACTGCTGCTTGCTGAGCCAGGCCAGAGCGTTGGTGGCGGGGCGCCCGGCTAGCTGCTGGCCGAGGGCTTCGGCGGCGCGCTCCAGGCTTTTGTAGCCGGTGCAGCGGCAGATGTTGCCGTCCATGGCGGCGCGGGTGTTGTGCGGCGTGGCGGGCTGCTGGCCCAGGCTGTGGCCGGTAAGGGCCATCACGAAGCCCACCGTGCAGAAGCCGCACTGCGAGCCGCCCTCGGCCACAATGGCCTGCTGCACCGGCGTGAGCTGCCCGCTGGCCTGGTTGATGCCTTCCACCGTCACGACGTGCTTGCCCTGGGCATTGCCGAGCGGGGTGCAGCAGCTGGTCATGCTCTGGTAATTTACCGTCTGGCCATCGGCGGCCAGCTCGCCCACCAGCACGGTGCAGGCCCCGCAGTCGCCCTCGCGGCAGCCGATTTTAGTGCCGGTAAGGTGCTGGTCGTAGCGCACGAAATCGAGCAGGGCGCTGCCGGGCGCGGCAGCGGTCTGAATGAGCTCGTTGTTGAGGTAAAAGGATATCATGGTTGGTACTATATTAAATAGAACGTGTCATGCTGAGCAGAATGCTCAGCATGACACGTTCTAATACTCGGTTTTGCCTTCCAGTTCCGTCCAGGCCCGGAAGCCGGCCAGCGCCTCGTCGCGCAGCAGCTGCGTCATGGGCAGCTGGCGTTTTTCCATTGGCTGGTCCAGCTCTTCGTAGATAAACTGGTCGTCGAAGCCGATGGCGGCCGCGTCGGCCTTGGTGTTGCCGTAGAACACCCGGCGCGGGCGGGCCCAGTAGATGGCGCCCAGGCACATCGGGCAGGGCTCGCAGCTGGTGTAGATGTCGCAGCCGTCGAGCTGGAAGGTGCCCAGCGCGGCGCAGGCCTTGCGAATGGCATCGACCTCGGCGTGGCAGGTAGGGTCGTGGGTGCTGGTCACCTGGTTGAAGCCGCGGGCAATAATCTGCCCGTCTTTCACCACCACCGCGCCGAAAGGCCCGCCGGAACCGGCACGCATCTGCTCGATGGAGAGGCGAATAGCTTCGCGCATGAAGTAGGGGTTGGGAGCTTCCATAAGGGGGTTAGTAGAATAGCGGATGAGTGGGGGAAAGAGTGAAGATACCAGAAAGTATTGAAATCAGAACGTCAGTAGAACGTCATCCTGAGCGCAGCGAAAGGACCTCGCCCGCTTCGTTGTGGTAGCAACTCCAATCGTTCAGTCGAGAAGAAATTACCATCACAATGAAGCGGGCGAGGTCCTTTCGGCTACGCCTCAGGATGACGTTCTGCTGACGTTCTATGCTTATCGTACTACCACTGCGCCGGCAGGCGGAACTGCACGCCCAGTGAGGGCACCACCGTGAGCCCGCTCAGCGAAGTGCTCTGGCCATTGAGCAGGGCGTAGTCGCCGTAGTTCTGATAGAAAATGGAGAGGGCGGGCACAAAGTACACGTAGCGGTAGCCCAGCTTCAGGTTCACGAAGCCGCCGAAGGAGGAATAGTTGCGGCGCTGGTTGGGCAGGGCGGGCAGCAGCTCGCCGTTGTCGTTGTAAATATTGCCCGGGGCGAAGCCGTAGCGCACCCAGCTGTGGGCGTACACCAGGCCGTAGCTGAAGGCGCCGGCCTCTTCCTCGGCCCCGAAGGAATGGCTGACGGTGAGTGGAATAATGAGGTCGTTGCGGCTGGCCGAGAAGTTGAGTACCGAGTTGATGTTGTCGAGAAAGCCGAAGCCAGGCAGCTTGGCCCGCTGGGTGGCAAACTGCAGGCCCACGCTGGCGTAGGTGGTGCCGGTGGCGGCGCCGCGCCCGGGGTTTTCGGGCGTACCGGTGGGGCCGAGCAGCTGGTACTGCGCATCGAAAACGTGCGAACCGAAGGCGTATTTGTAGCCCACGTCGAGGCGGGGCAGGGCGCCGTAGCGGACGAAAAAGTCGGCATTGGCCTGCACGGGGTCGAGCAGGTAGGCCAGGGCGGCGGCCTGCAGGTTCTTGATACTGCTGTCGTAGCGCACCGAGTCGCCGGCCGAGGAGGAGCTGGCGGCGGCCTGGGCGGCGTCTTTCAGGGCGGTGCCGGCCTTGGCCAGCGGGGCGGTGGCAATATTGTAGCCTTGGTTGTAGCCGGCCCGAAACTCGTGCAGCGGCGTTACTTTGCCGCTGGTGGTGATGGCGCGGGGCGCGGCGCAGCTTGCCAGCAGCAACAGGCCGGTGGCGGGCAGAAAAGCAAAGCGAAAGACGGCGAAGCGGGGCGAAATCATACGAAACTAAAAATCGGCTGTGCAGGCCAGAAAACGAAAATCGGGCCGAAATAGCCGGAACCCGTGGCAGCGGGGCGGTGTCTGACCAGCAGGAATGCGCCGGAGCAGCCTAATTTGCGGACCTTCCGAGCTTGCTGGAAACCCCGCAGCCCCGGCCCGCATCAGTACGGCGAACTTGCCGGTTGCCGCTGACTTTTTTCCTTGAACATGCTGCGTTTTATCCTGCTTTTACTGAGTTTCTGGAACTGGCAGCCGGCCGCCGCGCCCAAAGCCACGGTGTACGTATTTTTGGCCGATACCTGCCCCATCAGCTAGGCCGTGACGCTGCCGCTGCGCCAGCTGCACGAGCAGTATGCGGCGCGGGGCGTGAAGTTTGTGGGCGTGTTTCCGGCCGCCGATATCAGCCCGGTGGCCATCGGCAAATTTGCCAAAACCTATCAGGTTCCCTTCACTTTGCAGGCCGACCCCGGGCAGCAGCTCACGCGGCGCTGGCACGCCACCGTCACGCCCGAGGCGGTGGTGGTGGCGGCCGATGGGCGCCGGGTACTCTATCAGGGCCGGCTCGATGATTCGTACGCGGGCCTGGGCCAGCGCCGCACCGTAGTGACGCACCACGAGCTGGCCGATGCGCTGGCGGCCGTGGTGGCGGGCCGGCCGGTGGCAGTGCCCAAAACGGAGCCGGTGGGCTGCTTCATCGAGGCGCGGGTTTTAAAATAAGATGGTTGTCAGTTGGTTGCTGCTGGCTGTTGGGAAGGGTGAAGCGGCGTAATAGCCTTTCACTGCTACCTTGCCGGGCAACTGAAAAACGAATAACTGACAACGAAAAAATGAACATTCTCTACGGCGTGCCGGGCGAGGGCATGGGCCACGCCACGCGCAGCAAGGTGGTAATCGAACACTTACTGGCCCAGGGCCACGATGTGTACGTGGTGAGCAGCAGCCGCGCCTACACTATGCTGGCGGCCGCCTTTCCGGGCCGGGTGCACGAAATCCACGGCTTCCACATCGCCTATAAGGGACTGACGGTAAGCAAGAGCCGCACCACCAAGCTGACCTTGCGCAACGCGCCCGAAGACCTGAAGGTAAACTTCGCTCAGTACCGCGAGCTGCTGCGCAGCTTCGAGCCCGAGGTGGTGATTTCCGACTTTGAGTCTTTCACCTACCTCTTTGCCAAGGTGCACGGCCTGCCCGTCATCAGCATCGACAACATGCAGGTGCTCAACCGCACCGCGCTGAACGTGCCCATTCCGGAAGACGAGCAGAGCAATTTCCGGCTGGCCAAAAACATTGTGAAGCTGAAGCTGCCGCGCAGCCGTCACTATTTCATTACCAGTTTCTTCCCGGTGCCTGTTCGGAAGAAGCGCACCACGCTGGTGCCGCCCATCATCCGGCCCGAAATCCTGGCGGCCCAGCCCAGCGCCGGTAGTCACGTGCTGGTGTACCAGACTTCGACCAACCAGCAAAACCTGGTGGAAATTCTGCAGCAGCTGCCTGAGCAGGAATTTCGCGTCTACGGCTTCAACCGCGAGGAAGACCACGGCAACGTGCAGCTGCGCGCCTTCAGCGAGGCCGGGTTTATTGCCGATTTGGCCAGCGCCCGCGCCATCGTGACGAACGGCGGCTTTTCGCTGATTTCGGAGGCCGTGTACTTGCACAAGCCGGTGTGCGCGGTGCCCATTCCGGGGCAGTTTGAGCAGTGGCTCAATGCGGCCGAGATTGAGAAAATGGGTTACGGGCGGCATTTTGAAGCCATCACGGCGGAGAATCTGCGGGCGTTTTTGGGCGAGCTGGCGGGGTTTGACGCGGCGCTGAAGGAGTATGAGCAGCAGGGCAATGAGGTGCTGTTTGGGAAGTTGGAAAAGGAATTGGGAAGGGTAGAAAAGGAGTAGGTTGGGTGTTTGGTGTTTGGTGTTTGGTGTTTGGTGTTTGGTGTTTGGTGTTTGGTGTTTGGTGTTTGGTGTTTGGTGTTTGGTGTTGGGTGTTGGGTGTTGGGTGTTGGGTGTTGGGTGTTGGGTGTTGGGTGTTGGGTGTTGGGTGTTGGGTGTTGGGTAAATGTTATCCGAATACCTAAAACCAAACACCCAATACCCAACACCGAGTATGTTGCAGCCGCATTCACCTTCCGGCTCGTAGAACTCCCTATGCCCTCTCGCCTCCTTATCCTTGCTGTTTTGCTGCTGGCCGCCTGCGCCCGCACGCCCCACGCCAGCCGCCCCGCCATCAATAAATACGCCGATGCCACGCTGCGCCAAATCGGCACGGCGCAGGACGAGCGCAACGCCACGGCCCTGCTGCCTTTCCTGAACAACCCCAATCCCATTTACCGCCGCGAGGCCGCGCTGGCCTTCGCCTCGGTGCAGGAAAAAGTGACTTCGCCCTTCCTGCTGCCGCTGCTGCGCGATGCCGACGCCAGCGTGCGCCGCGCCGCCGCCTACGCCCTGGGCCAGACCGGCGACAGCACTGCCGTCGACTCGCTGCGGGTGCGCGTGGTGCTGGAGCCCGACGGCCAAGTGCGCCGCTACGTGCAGGAGGCGCTGGGCCGCTGCGTCACGCGCCGCACGCTGCCCGAGCTCTGGCGCGTGGAAGTGCTGACCGACACCGCCCGCGCCGCCGCCCAGGCCTGGGGCCTGCAGCGCGCTGCCATTCGCGGCCTGGCTTCGGCCGAAAGCATCCGGCGCGCGGTGCTGCTGCTGAATGCCGAAAAGCCGTTGCCCGACCGGGCGCGGCTGGCCGCTGTGGTGGCGCTGGCCCGCACGCCCAAAGCCCTGAATATGGACCTGAGCCGGCTGGCAGGGGCGGCTTTGCTGCGCCTCGTGGCCAAGGAAAAATACTACGCGGTGCGCGCGGCGGCGGCGGCGGCGCTAGGCAAAGTGGTGGACGCGCCGCCGCTGGGCGGCGGCCTGACCGTGCCCGATTTCAAGGACGAAACTCAGCTGAAAGCCATTGCCACGCTGCTGCGCCTGGCTACCAAGGATGCCGACTACCGCGTGCGGGTGACGGCCCTGCGGGCCCTGTCCTGGGTGGGGCGGCACTATGCCACCAGCCGGCCCGCCGTCTTCGGCGCCCTCGATGACAGCCGCGAGCCAGTGGCCCTGACGGCGGCCGAGTGGCTGCTGGCCCATGCCAGAGGCGAAACCGGCGCCGACTTAGCGCAACAGGCCCAGCGCCTGAAATTCTGGCGGGTGCGGGCCACGCTGCTGGCGGCTGCGCTCAAAACGGCCAGCCCGGCCAGTCGGCCCAGCTTGGCCGCCTCGGTGCAAACGCGCTACGCGGCGCTGCCCGCCAGAGCGGTGTATGAGCGCGGCGCCCTGCTGCTGGCGCTGGCCGAAGTGCCGACGGCGGCCACCTTCTCTTTTCTGGAGCAGGAGCGCACCCAAGCTGGGCAGTCGCCGGTGGTGGCCGGCTACGCCCTGACGGCGCAAGTGGCGCTCCGTCGGCAGGCGGATTTTCCGGCAGCGCTGGCGGGTGACTTTGCCACGGCCATGCGCGGCGCCCTGGCCAGCGGCGACGTCAACCAAATCGGCCTCGCCGCCGAGGCGCTGGCCGATGCCAAGCTTTACCCCGAAGCGAAAGCCGAAGACCTGGCTGCCCTGCACGACGCCCAAGCCAAGCTGCAGCTACCCCGCGACATCGAAGCCTGGCAGGGCCTGCAAACGGCCCTCGACCGGCTGGAAAAGGCCGCCAAGCCCATGCCCGCGCCCCTCGGCACGGCGCAGCAGCACCCCATCGACTGGGCGCTGGTGCAGCAGATTCCGCAGAACCAGCCGGTGCGGCTGCGCACCACGCAGGGTGACATCGTGCTGGAATTGAAGGTGAACGAGGCGCCCGGCTCGGTGGCGAATTTCGTGAGCCTGGCGCGTCAGCATTTTTACGACAGCCTGTACTTCCACCGCGTGGTGCCCAACTTCGTGGCCCAGGGCGGCGACCCGCGCGGCGACGGCAGCGGCAGCGCGCCCTACACGCTGCGCTCCGAGTTTGGCGAGCTGCGCTACCAGGAGGGCAGCCTGGGGCTGGCCTCGGCGGGCAAGGATACCGAGAGCTGTCAGTTCTTCATCACCCACGGCCCTACGCCGCATTTGGATGGGCGCTACACCATTTTTGCGCAGGTGGTGAAAGGGCTGGACGTGGTGCACCGGCTCGAAATCGGCGACCGGATACTGGGGGTGGAGCTGCTGCAGCTGCCGTAGAGCCTTGGGCGCGCCGCGTGGGGTAGCCGGAGGGGGGTAAATGCAGGTTTTAAATAATGAGGCCCTATTCTGTCAGAATAGCAGAATATGGTAGAAAGATTTGGGATTTTGCCGGGAAACCAGGCAATAGGATGAGAAGTTTTATTCAGTGGGTTAGTGCAGGGTGAGGTGGAGGAAGGCCGAATAACATTTGCGGCTAAATCCTTGTTTAGCGTGGCTAAAAATGCAGCGCGGTGTAAAAAAGGTGGGAGTAACGGATAATTTTCAAGAGGTTTTCGGAAGAGTTGAAAAATCGCAGAATTTCAACGACATTTGGACCTTTGACAGATTACACCTCTTACACACACCTTACCAATGACCAAACTTCTTACTGCACTCCGGCGGATGCTGCTGGCCCTGGCCCTGGCCCTGGGCACGGGCTATACTTCGCTGGCGCAAGTAGTGCCGCAGCCGCTGGCCCTGACGGGCTTCAACGCTGACATTGTAGCCAATGGCACCGGGCAGACGGCCGCCAGCGCCTCGGCCAGCGATGCCGATGGCGGGGGCAACTACTTCCCGTCGGTGGATTACACGACGAGCGGCGCCCCCGGCTTTTTTCACCCCACGATGGGGCTACCGTTCGGACAGGGCTTTTTGAGCACCGGCACGCCCAACGTGCGGTTTAACCTGGCGGGTTACGGCGGCAATAATGCGTTGCGCCTCACGGGCACTACCTCGGGCACGCTCACACTGGCCACGCCCACCGCCGCCAACACCTTGTACGTGCTGGCAACGGGCGGGGGAGTAGGCAATGCCCCGGCTAACAACCTGCGCCTCACGGTGAATTTTGCCAACGGTAGCTCGCAGGTGTTCGCGCGGATTGTACCCGACTGGTATTCGGTCAACGTGCCATCTTACCATACCACGACAGCTTACACGCTGAATACCCGCGTCAACACCGGCAACAGCTTCGACGTGGTGAGCAGCAACCCGAAGCTGTTTCAGCTGGTGCTGCCCATCGACCCGGCGGCCGCCGGCGGCAGCGCAGTAACGAGCATCCTGGCCGAAAAGCTGGTAGCCGCCGGCATTATCCAGGTGATGGCCGTGAGCGCGGCCAGCGGCGCCTACACGCCGGTGCCGCTGACGCTGCCGGCCGCCACCACCCCCACGGCCACCAGCGCCACGGGCCAGGATGTGGTAGCTAACGGCACCAGCCAGGCCTCGCCCAACAACTCGGCCGTCGACATCGACGGGGCCGGGTATTTCCTGGTGGCGTCCAACTACACCAAGTCGCAGACGACCACACCCACCACCGTGACGCAGGGCCTGCCGCTGAACGGCACCATCCCGAGCTTGAGCGTGCCCGGCCTAACGTACCAGCTGCGGCCCTACACGGGTGTGAACGCGCTCCAGATACGGGGCGCCGCCACCGGCACCCTGACGTTTGCCACGCCCACCTCGGCCACCGAGGTGTACGTGCTGGCCAATACGGTCATCACGTCCGGCTCGGCGGGGGCGGGCACCATGGTCGTCAATTTCTCGGACGGCTCTTCGCACTCTTTTTCGCCGACGTTTTATAACTGGTTTGCGACGACAGGCATCGCGGCCCCGACCTACATCGGCTACAGCCCCAATGCCCGCGTGCAGGGCTACACCACGGTGGGTGGCACCGCCAACACCACCAATATCATTCAGAGCTATATCAACACCTCGACCGGGGCCGCCGTCAACACGCCCAACCTGTTCGAGTTTCGGCTGGCGCTGAGCCCTGGCGAATACAGCAAAACCGTCACGGGCGTGACGGTGACCGGCCTGAGCAACAGTATTGTGACCTTGCTGGCCGCCAGCGTAAACCCCGGCAACCCCAGCACCTGCGCCCTGAGCAGCGGCAGCCTGAGCGTGACGGCCAACTCGGCCACGGCCTGCGCCGCCACCAGCCTCAACCTGGTGCTGACCGGCGTGCCGGTGCAGCTGGGCTACACCTACCAGTGGCAATACCAGAAAGTGAGCGGCGGCTCGTGGGCCAATATCCCCACCACGGCCAGCCCCGGCGAACCCGTGACGACGAATTCCACCAGCGCTTCCTGCACCCTCACCAACCAGACGGCCGCCACCAAGTACCGCTGCGTGGTGACCTGCGCCAGTGGCGCCAGTGCCACTTCGGGCGAGCTGACCGTGGGCCAGACCGACTTCATCAACTGCTATTGCAACCCGCCCCAGGCCAGCAACAACAGTGGCTGCGCGACCTACGGTACCGTCACGGCAGTGAGCATCGGCAATGGCAGTGGCTTGACGCACACTGGCATTACCTGCCCGACTGCGCCGTACAACTCGTTTGGCATGGTGCCTGCCACCACGGCCACCGGCACCATCACGCAGGGCACGGCCTACCCCCTGACGGTGACCGTATCGAACGCCTCGCGGGTAGCGGCCTGGCTGGATGCCAACCAGAACGGCACGTTTGAAGCCAGTGAGTACATCACGTCGGCCACGGCGTCGGCCGCCGGCAACGTGACGCTGACTATTCCGGCCGGGCTTACCACGAGCGCGGCGCTGGGCAGCACCAAGCTGCGCATTCGCACCGAGCAAAATACCGCTACGGTACTAAACAACGCCGCCAATGCCTGCTCCACAACGGTGTATGGCGAAACCCTGGACTACGTGGTGACCGTGGCCGTGGGCACGGCCTGTGCGGGCACGCCGCCGGCCACCACCGCTACGGCTTCCACCACCGGCGTATGCGGCGGCGTGGGCTTCACGCTGAACGCCACCGGCGTAGTAGCCGGCACCACCGGCCTGAGCTACCAGTGGCAGAGCAGCCCGGCCGGCGCCAATACCTTCACCAACCTGGGCAGCGCGCAGGCCGATGCCAGCTACGCGGTGAGCAGCCTCGCGGCCTCGACCGACTACCGGCTGATTGTGACCTGTACGGCCAGCGCCGAATCGACGACCTCCAGCGCGGTAACTGTGGCCCGCAACTACCTGAACTGCTACTGCAACGTAATAAGCACCGGCACCGGTGAATACATCAAGGGCGTGACCTTCCCCGGCACCTCGGGCTTCACCAACACCACCGGCGCCAACTCGACCAACGGCTACGGCGACTTCACCGGCAATGCCGCGCTGACGACCACCCTCAACCAGGGCGCCACCTACCTCAACGGGGTCAGCATCACGGCGCGCGTGAACAGCAACGGCGCGCAGGGCGGCATGTGGATTGACTACAACCACAGCGGCACCTTCGAGACTACCGAATACATCTCCCTCGGCGGGGCCAACTTGCCGAGCCGCGACGAAACCCTGGCCACCACGCTGACGGTGCCCAACTCGGCCCTGACCGGCCCGACCCGCGTGCGGGTGCGCTGGCGCAATGGCACTATTGGCGCTGGCGAGGCCTGCGTCACGAACACGGCCGCGGGCTGCGTCAACGGCTGCGTGTGGTACGGCGAAACCGAGGACTACCTCATCACCATTGCGGCCCCGGCTACCTGCACGGCGCCGCCCAGCAGTGTGGTGGCAGCGGCGAGCACGGCCAATGCCTGCGCCAACTCGTCGTTTACGCTGTCCACCAGCAGCATTCCGACCACCATCGGCGGCTACACCTTTCAGTGGCAGAGCAGCCCGGCCGGTGCCGGCACGTTCACCAACATCAGCGGCGCCACCACCCAAACCTACACGGTGAACAACCAGGCCACCGCCACCGATTACCAGCTCGTGGTGAGCTGCCAGTTCGGCGGCACGCCCGTCACGTCCAACATCGTGGCCGTGGGGCAGAATGCATTCGACCAGTGCTACTGCGCCGTTTCGCACACCAGCGGCTGCACCAACTACGGCTCGATTTCCAACGTGAGCATCGGCACGCTCAACAACACCTCGGGCTGCACGGCCGCCCCGGGCTACGTGGTGTACCCAGTGGGCACGGCCACGACTAACCTCAACGCCGGCACCAGCGCCACCCTGACGCTAACCATTGCCAACCCCGGCTCCGGCTACCGCTACGCGGTGTGGATTGACTTCAACCAGAACGGCACCTTCGAGAACTCGGAGTATGTGGCCAATAGTCTCAACAGCACGACGGGCCTGCGCACGGCTACTATAGTAATTCCGGCCGGAGCCCTGGCCGGCCCCACCCGCATGCGGGTGCGGACCAAGGCGGGCATTGCGGGCTACGGCGACTTTGGGGACGGCGACGCCTGCTCGGCGCAGTTCGACGGCGAAACCGAGGATTACACGGTGACCATTGTGGCGCCCACGCCCTGCGCGGGCACGCCGCCCACGGCCACGGCTGCGGCCAGCGCAAGCACCGTCTGCACCACCAGCCCGTTTACCCTCACGGCCAGCTACGCCGGTAACATTACCGGGCTGAGCTTCCAGTGGCAGAGCCGCACGGGCACCAATGCCTTTGCCAACATCAGCGGCGCTACGGCCCTCACGTACGCCGTGACCAGCCAGGCCACAACTACTGACTACCGCTTTGTAATAACCTGCGCCAACGGCGGCCTGACTTCAACTTCCAACGAAGTAAGCGTCGTCAGCAACTTCATGATTTGCTACTGCAAGCCGCCGGCGCAGTCGAACATCGGCAGCGGCGAATACCTGACCAACGTGACGCTGGGTACCATCAACAACAGCAGCACGAACCCGGCTACCACGCCCGTGGGCTACAGCGACTACACCGTGAGCCCCACGGCCACCCAGACCACCTCGCTGAGCCGCGGGGGCACGTACACCATCTCGGTAAGCGCCCAGAACAACCGGCAGAACTCGCAGGCGCTGTTCTGGATTGACTACAACCACAACGGGGCCTTCGACGGCGTGCCGGAATATTACGTGGTGGGCACCGGCCCGTCGGCCACCACCGGCTACCCGCGGCAGGAAACGTTCACCCGCCAGTTCACGGTGCCCGGCACGGCGCTGCTGGGGCCCACCCACCTGCGCGTGCGCTGGCACAACGATAACACTTCGACCAACCCCTGCGCCACCGACTGGTACGGCGAAACGGAGGAGTATATTGTTGATATCAACGCCGACCTAGTGGTAAGCACCACGGCCGACATCCCAGCCGGTAGCTACAGCAGCATCACCGTGACCGGCCCCACCGGCAACGCCACCCTCACCGGGGCCGTGGCCGTGAGCGGCGCCGTGACCGTGCAGAGCGGCGCCGCCCTCAACGACAACTGCAACGTGCTGAGCGGCACCGGCAGCTTCACGGCTGCCGCCGGCTCGACGCTGCGCGTGTGCAATACCGCCGGCATCAGCGCCAGCGGCGCCACCGGCGCCGTGCAGGTAACGGGCACCCGCTTGTTCAGCGACGATGCCAGCTACGAATACAACGGCACCGCCGCCCAGGTAACCGGTACCGGCCTGCCCGTCAGCGTGCTCAACCTCACGGTGAACAATGCCACCGGCGCGACCCTGACGCAAAGCACCAGCATCGAGCGGATGCTGACCCTAACCAACGGCAACCTGCGCC
The DNA here is from genome assembly GCF_030580865.1 of Hymenobacter aranciens. Taxonomy (GTDB): domain Bacteria; phylum Bacteroidota; class Bacteroidia; order Cytophagales; family Hymenobacteraceae; genus Hymenobacter; species Hymenobacter aranciens. Next base: position 149,241 of record NZ_JAUQSY010000003.1, read on the forward strand.
TCGGCAGCAGCAACCTCACGCTGCTCTCCGACGCCAGCGGCACGGCCATGGTGGTGAACACCAACGGCGTGGTGCAGAACAATGGCAGCGGGGTGGCCATCATGCAGCGCTCGGCCACGCCCAGCACCAGCTACAGCGGCCCGGGCTACCGCCACTACAGCTCGCCGATGACGGCCACGCCGTTGAGTGAGCTGGGCACGAATACCTTCGTGCCCTTCGTGAACCCGGCTTACAACGCCCTGCCCACGCCCTCGCTGCCGCTGGCGCAGTTCCCCAACGTGTTCGATTACCAGGAAAGCCGCCTGACGGCCACCTACCCGGGCTTCGATATCGGCTGGCACTCGCCCAGCGCCACCAGCGAGGTGCTGACGCCCGGCAAAGGCTACACCGTCAACCTCGCTCCGCAACTGGTAGACCTGAGCGGCAGCCTCAACAGCGGCCCCGTTAACACCGGCGCGCTGACCACCGGCGCCACCGCCAACTCGGGCTGGCAGCTGCTCGGCAACCCCTACCCGGCGCCCCTCGACTGGAACCTGGTGACGGCCGCCAGCGCCGTGCCCACCGGCATGGATGCCGCCGTGTACATCTTCGAGCCCAGCAGCCAATACGGTGGTTTCTACCGCTCCTACGTGAACAACGCGGGCACGGGCGGCTTCACCGGCATCATGTCGGCCATGCAGGGCTTCTTCGTGCGCACCTCACAAAACCTGCCGGCAGGCTTCAGTTTCCAGAATGCCTACCGCCTGACCAGCTACGCCAACCCGGCCTTCTACCGCACGGCCGATACGCGCCCGATGCTGCGCCTGGCCCTGGGCGGCACCGCCGTGAATGGCAGCGACGAAACCGTGGTGTATCTGGAAAGCGGCGCCACCGCCACCGGCCTCGATAAGGATTTCGACGCCGCCAAAATCAGCAATCCCAGCGGCTTGAGCGTGGCCACGCGCCCGGCCGGCACCACCGAAGCCTTGGCCATCAACGGCCTGCCGCTGACGTCCGCCACCGTCGAAACCCGCCTGCCGCTGACGCTGCAGGTGCCCGCCGCCGGCAGCTACCGCTTCGATGTGACGGCCCTGGCCCACTTCGACGCCGGCACCGCCGTGCTGCTGCTCGACCACCAGCTGAACACCCGCACCGACCTGCGCCAGGTGACGAGCTACGCCTTCAGCGCCGCGCAGGCCGGGGTGCTCAATGGCCGCTTCGAACTGCTGCTGGGCCGCCCGGGCAGCGTGACGGCGACGGCCGCCGCGCTGGCTTCGCCGTTCAGCGTGTGGCCCAACCCGGCCACCGGCAAAGCGGCGTTGCACGTGGCGCTCGACGCCCCGGCCACCTCGGCCAAGCTCACGCTGCGCACGCTGCTGGGCCAGGAAATTGCCACGCAAACCTTTGGCGGTAGCAGCACCGCGCTGCCCACCGTCGGGCTGGCGGCCGGCACTTACCTGCTTACGGTGCAGGTGGCTGGCCAGGCCACGGCCACGCGCCGCGTGGTGGTGGAATAAGCGCCCGGCCTGGTGTGAGATATCCCTCGCGCCGGGCTGCGGCCGTACTTGAAAATGAGTTGAAAAGCCGTTTCCGAAATGTCGGGAACGGCTTTTTTCTTGCCCGCCGGCCGGAACACCAGCGCGCTAATCATGGTTAAACCAGCTCACGTAGCTGGTAGCCTTTGCGGTTTTTTGTTTTTCTGTGGTGTTTGGGAATGCTGGCCGGGCGGGCAGCAGGGCAGGAGGGAAGCTGGCAGCCGGCCGGGGCGGCAGTTGGTTATCCGCGCACGCTGCTGACGGCGGCGGAGCTGCCGGCGGTGCGGGCGGCGCTGGCGGCCCCGGTCGCGGCGAACCTCTACGCGGGCCTGTATGCCGAAACCGCCGCCGCCCCGCCCACCGACAACAGCTCGACGAGCGGCCGGCGGGCGCGGGCCACGTTTGCGAAGAATGCGGCCTTTGTGGCGCTGCTAAACCGGCGGCCGGCCGCCGGTGGCGCGCCCGAAACCTTGCCGCCGGCCGAGCGCGACAGCCTGCGGGCCCGCGTAACCCGGCTGCTGGCCACCCTCAACCCACAGGTCGAGCCCTTCATTACGCCCCCGGCCACAAGCTCTTACGACCAGTGGCAGTGGCGCTCGAAGGAGCTCATGGACTACCTCACGGCCTACGACCTGCTGCGCGGAGCCGGCGCGCCGGCCGAAGCGCTGGCGGCGGGGCAGGCGCGGCTGCAGGCCTTCGCCGGCAACCTGCAGCGGGCGGCTACCGCGCCCTACCTCAACATCAGCAGCTTCACGTTTTTTGGTCAAATCAAAAACAACCACGCCCTGATGACGGCCGCCGCGCTGGGTTTGGCCGCCGTGGTGCTGAACGAGACTGGCAGCGCCGACGCCGCGCAACAGCCCCAAGCCTGGCTCAACACCGGCCTCTACCACCTCGACAACGTGCTGTGGGAAGACGCCCGACGGCAGTCGGACCCCGCGGCCGTGGCGGGCTACGCCGAGGGGCCATACTACTTTAAGTACGCCTTTCTGAACTGTTTGCCCTTTTTTCGGGCGCTGGGTAACTTCCTGCCCGATACCACGCTGAGCTGCACCGTGGGTGCCACCACGCGCCGCATCCGCCACCCGTTTCACGACCCGCGCTACGACCGGCTTTACGAGTGGATAACGACCATCATGATGCCTGACGGGCGCTTCCCGGCCCTCGAAGACTCCTACATCGACATGGGCATGCCCGAGTTGGCCCTCACCGGCAAGTCGCAGTACCTGCGCCCGCTGGCCCTGAGCAAGCTGGAAACCAGTCAGCTCAACACCCTTACCAGGCAGCTGCGCGACCTGACCGTGGATATGCGCGCCGCCTACCTGGCCGCCAACCTGCCGCCCGGCCCACCGGCTTCCCCGGCGCTGCTCACGGCCCTGCCCGCCAGCGGCAACCTGGTGTTTCGCTCGGGCGCCGACTCGCTGGCCACCTACCTGCACCTCTACGGCAAAAGCGGCGCCGCCCAGGCCAACGCGGGCGGCCACAGCCAGGCCGATGCCAGCAGCTTCGTGCTGCACGCCTACGGCCAGCTGCTGGCCCTCGACCCCGGCTACCTGAGCTACGCCAGCCGCGGCACCGTGGGCCAGGCCCCCAACCACAACCTGGTGCTGGTGGACGGTGCCGGCCCGGCCATCGGCACCGCCGGCAGTGCCAACGATGCGCCGGCCACCGTGCAGGCGCTGGCGCACACCCCCGGCCTGGCCTACGGCGAAGTGCAGACGACCTACCAGGGCACCCAGCTCAGCCGCCGGGCTTTGGCCGTACGCGGGCAATACTTCGTGCTGCACGACGTGCTGACGGCCCCCACCGCCCACGCCTACACTTGGCAGCTGCACGGCTACGGCACCGCCGACGCGCCTACGGCCGCCACCGGCCATTTCACGCCTCGTTTCGAGCAGGAAGAAGGGCTGTGGCAGAAAAACGGCGTGAGCCTGCTGGCCCACGTGGCCACGCCGGCCGACTCGCTGGGCCGCACCACGTTCGCCGCCGCCGCCCGCCCCCACGAGCTGACTTACAACACGCCCGAAAACCATACCGCCCTGCTCGTGGAGCGGCAGGGTGAGGCCCAGACGCAGTTTCTGGCGGCGCTGTATCCGTTTGTCGGGGCCGCGCCGCATATCCGCAGCCACCGGCTAGCGGGGGCGGCCGGGCTGGCCGTGCGCAGTGCCACGCACCATGATATGCTGCTGGCGCAATCGGCCAATACCTTGCTAACGGTGAGCGACTCACTGCTGACGGCACCCCTGCGCACCGACGGCCGGCTGCTGCTCTATTCCATTACCACGGCCGGCGAGTTTGCCCAGCTATTTATGGAGCAGGGCACGGTGCTGCGCCACGGCGAGCACCCGGTAGCCCGCGCCGCCGAGCGGGTGACGCTGGGCTGGGAGCGCCGCACCGCCACGCAATATGCCGGCTACGTCAGCGGCGCCACCACGCTCACCCTGGCTTTGCCCCAGACACCCGAAAGCGTGGCGGGACCGGCCGTGAGCAGCTTCGCCTACGATGCCGCCACCCACCAGCTGGCGCTGGTGCTGACGGCGGCCACCAGCTTCACTATCACCACGCTGCCCGCCGGTGCCCTGCCCGTGACCCTGACGCAGCTGACGGCCCGGCGGCAGCCCGGCCGCGTGCTGCTCAGCTGGCAAACGGCCTCCGAAAGCCAGAACCGGGGCTTTGAAATACAGCGGGCGACCGGGCCGGCGCAGGAGTTCGGGCGCCTGGGCTTTGTGGCGGGCGCGGGCACCGTGGCGCGGCCTTCAGCCTACACTTTTGCGGATGCGCAGCCGCCGGCCGCCACGGCGTATTACCGCCTGCGCCAGCTCGATGCAAATGGCGCGGCCAGCTATTCGCCGGTGGTGGCCGTGGGGCCCACGCCGGCGGCCGCGCCCCTGCTGCGGGCCTGGCCGATACCCGCCAGCAAGGTGCTGCACGTCGAGTACGCGGGCGCTGCGACAGTAGGACAGTTGTGCCTGCTCAATAGCCTGGGGCAGGTGGTGCGCCAGCAGCCGCTCGTGGCGCAGGGACAGCTGGAGCTTAGCGGGTTGGCCCCGGGCGTGTACCAGCTGCGGGCGCGGGGTGGCGCCAGCCAGCCGGCGGCGGTGCGGGTGGTGGTAGCGCCTTAATGGTGCCATAAGCCCCGGCCATGTCCGGGCCATTCGTAGCTTAGAGCCATGAATTCTGCCCCATACATCTTTATCAAATTCTTCACCTTTGTTGCGGCTGGTGCCATGCTCGTCTGGCGCGCTACACGCCGCAGAAGCTGAGGCGAGTAGAGCATTAAAACGCCTCGGCCAAGCCACAGGTGCCGGACAAAAGCAGAGTCCTACAGCAGTTCCTGCAAAATGCGCAGAAACTCGCCCACGTGGTAGCCATCGGCCAGCCCGTGGTGCACGTGCACCGACACCGGCAGGCGCAGCCCCTCGCCCTCGGTGTAGAGCTTGCCGAAGGATATTTTCGGGCAGCTGTCGCCTCCGCGGAAGCTGCGGGCATGCGACAAGCCCGTGAACTGCACCCACGGCAGCGCCGAACAGTGCAGCACGTCGGGCCTGGCGGTGGTGTCCGACAAACCCAGGCCGCCCAGGGCCTGCACCCGCGCGATTTCGTGCCGGGCCAGCGGCACAAACTCGGCCAGCGCCGCCCGAAACTCGATGAAGCCGAAGCCAAAGGTGTGGTCGGGCCGGCCGATGGTGGGGGAGACGTGCACCTCGTCGTAGCACACCACCTGGCCGTTTTCGGCGCGGTAGCGAAACTCGGGCACGCGGTTGGCCGCCGCCGCCGTGGCGTGCAGGTAATACAGGTAAAACGACACGCCCAGGCGCCGGGCCTCGGCGTGGGCGCGGGTGCAGTCGAGGCTGGTGGTGAGGCCCCAGAAAGGCTCGTCAAACTGCGAGAAAAAGGCAAAATGCTCCCGGCGCGGCCAGGTGGCGAGGTCAATCAGCTGCTTCATACGGCCCGCAAGTTCGGTACCTTTGGGCGGCTTTTTACGCCGCCGCCGCCATGCCCACGCCCCAGCTCATTGCCTTCGACGCCGACGACACCCTCTGGCCCAATCAGCCGCACTTCGACCACGTGGAGGCGGAGTTTATGCGCATTCTGGCGCCGTATGGCGCGGCGGCGGCCATCAACGCCCGTCTCTACGACGTGCAGCGGCAAAACATGCAGCTCTTTGGCTACGGCGCCAAGTCGTTTATGCTGTCGATGATTGAAACGGCCATCCAGCTCACCGACGGGGCTGTGCGCGGCCACGAGCTGCAGCAGCTCATCGAGCTAGGCAAACGCCTGCTCGACTTTCCCATCGAGCCGCTGCCCGGGGTGGTCGACATCCTGACCGAGCTGCGGCGGCGCGGCCACACGCTGATGGTGCTCACCAAGGGCGACCTCTTCGACCAAGAAAGCAAGCTGGCCCGCTCGGGCCTGGGCGAGTTTTTCGACCACGTCGAAATCGTGAGCGAGAAAAACGAGACTACCTACCGCCGCCTGCTGGCCCGCTACGCCCTGCCGCCCGAGGCTTTCGTGATGATTGGCAACTCGTTGAAGTCGGACGTGCTGCCGGTGGCGCGGCTGGGCGCCTGCGCCGTTCACATTCCCTACCACGTGACCTGGCTGCTGGAGCAGGTGGCCGAAGCCGACTTAGTGGGGGTGAGCTTCCACACCGCCCCGACCATGGACGACGTACTGGCCTACTTATCAGCTAGCCACGCAGCATAGCCAAATGGCAGCTTTGTTGCTGATTCGGCAGGCTTCAATCGTGCCCGAAAGCAGACTTGCGAATTTGCTGCCGCAAATAATGACAATCTGCTAAAGCAGGAAAAGTGCAATTTCAGAAAGGGCCGAATGCGCTGCAAAAGTCGCGCCGGATTTGTCGCGGGCTTGTGCCGTAAATCTTCGTCGGGACGCTTGTAAAGCAGGCTTTAAAAGGCCCTGGTTGCGTTTTAAAGCCTGCTTGGAACCGATGGCTGACCTGAGGCCGGCATTTTTGGCGAAAAAATACGTGTGTGGAAGCGGTACACAGACGCCAACGCTTTTGCAGGGTTTGTGTGAAGATAATCTTTTGATTAATAATATGTTGTTTCGAAATATGAAAAAGGTGTTTTGCGGAAGTGTTGTGCGGTAGGTGCAGAATATGGGGGAGTGGGCCGAGTCGGGGGCGAACATTGGTTTTGTTCAAAAGTTAAAAGGCCATACATTGCGAAACGCTCGCTACCGAACACCTCCACTACCTATTCTATACCGCATGAAAAAAAAACTTACTCATTTCTTGAAGCTGGCGCTGGGTGCGCTGAGTTTGGGCACGCCGCTAGGGGCGCAGGCCGCGCTGGTACCCGTACCGGTTACGGGCTTCAACCAGGACGTAATTGCCAACGGCACCAGTGTAGCGGCCCCGGCCGTCAGCACCTATGATGTGGACGGCTCCAACGGCGGCGGCTACTGCCTGATGGTGAACGGCGGCTACAGCAACCCCAGCAACGTGGCCGCTACCCGCGGGCTGCCGGTTTCGGGCATCCTAAACAGCGCCTCGGTACCCGGCCTGAGCTTCCAGATGGCCTCGTACTCGGCCGCTAACTCGCTGCGTATTCCGGCCACCGGCTTGGCGGGCGTCGGCTCGGGCACGCTGACGCTGGCGGCGCCCACGAAGGCGGCCGACATCTACCTGCTGTATACCGGCGGGGGCGGCACTGGCGCCAACGCGGCCACCGCTACCGTAACGGTTACGTTTACCGATGCGACCACGCAGGTGTTTGCCGGGCAGTCGCTGGCCGACTGGTACACCACTCTCGCCACCGACGCGCTGGGCGGCACGGGCCGCGTGGCGCGCACTGCAGCCAGCGGTGTCGAGAACAACGCCACGAACCCCCGCCTGCACCAGCTGAAGCTGACGCTGCGCAACGATAATATGGCGAAGGACATTGCCAGCATTACCGTAGCCAAAACCAGCACCGCCAACTGCGCCGTCAACGTGTTTGCCGTGAGCGTGAATACCCCCACGCTGTGCGCCGCCGCTCCCACGGGCGGCACCACCGCATCGACCGCCACCAACGTGTGCACCAATGGCTCGGTAACGCTGTCGCTGAGCGGGGCTACCTCGGCCCCGGGCGTAGGCGTGCAGTGGCAGTCGTTCATTTCGGGCGGGGCCGGCTGGCTGGATATCGCGGGCGCCAACGACCCCACCTACGTCGTGACCGGGCAAACCGCCACGACGGATTACCGCGCCGTGCTGACCTGCATCCCTACCAGCCAGTCGGCCACTTCGACGGCCGTGACGGTGACGCAAAACCCCTTCTATAACTGTTACTGCACCCCCACCAGCACGGGGGGCAACGAGTACATCCGCAGCGTGAGCGTGAACGGCGCCAGTGGCTTCACCAATGCTACCAACGCCAACTCGACTAACGGCTACGGCGACTTCACCACGAATACCGCGCTGACGACCACCCTCAACAAGGGTGGCAACTACCCGCTCAGTGTCATTGTGCAGGCCAACAACAACGGCTCGCAGGGCGGCTACTGGATTGACTACGACCAGAACGGAACCTTTGACAGCGGCGAATACACCGAATTTGGCCGCAGCAACCTGACCGGCCAGCCCGTGACGTTCAACAGCTTTCTGACTGTTCCGAATACTTCGGCCGTGCGTATCGGCGTCACCCGGATGCGGGTGCGCTGGCGGAATGGCGCCGTGGCGGCTACCGACGCCTGCACCAGCGGCGCCACCAGCTGGTACGGCGAAACCGAAGACTACCTCGTCACCATTGGCGCGCCGACGGTCTGCACGGGCACGCCGCCCCGCGTGACGGCCGTGGCCAGCCAGACGGCGGTGTGCTCCAACACGCCCATCAGCCTGACGGTGACGGGCCTGTCGGCGGCCAGCGGCTTCACCTTTCAGTGGCAAAGCAGCCCGACGGGCGCCAACACCTACACCAACCTGGGCGGGGTGCAGACCACGCCTACTTATACCGTAGCCAGCCAGACTGCCGCTACCGACTACCGCCTGGTGGTAACCTGCACGGGCTCGGGCTTGTCGCGCACCGGCACGGAGGTGACGGTCAATCAAAACAACTTCCTGAATTGCTACTGCACGCCCACGCACAGCACCGGCTGCGGCACCTACGCCGGCCTGCTACGCGTGGCCATTCCGGGTAGCGGGCTCGACCACGCCACCACCTGCGCCGGCACACCCTATTACTCCAACGTGCCGACCACCACGGCCTCGGGCACGCTGAGCCTGGGCAACACCTATACGATGTCGGTGACGCTGGGCCGCTACGCCAAGGCCGGCATGTGGATTGACTATGACCGCAGTGGCACTTTCGAGGCCAGCGAGTACCTGGTGATTGGCTCGAACTCGGGCAACACCACCGGCAGCACCGCCACGGTAACGCCCTCGCTCACCATTCCGAGCACGGCCCTGACCGGGCCTACCCGAATGCGCGTGCGCACGCAGTATTTCTTTGCCTCGACCACCTATCCGCTTACGGCAACCGACGCCTGCACGGGCTTCATCTACGGCGAGACGGAAGACTACACCATCAACCTGGTGACGCCCACCCCCTGCGCCGGCGTACCCGCCGCCAGCACGGCCACCGCGTCGGCCTCGGCGGTGTGCTCTACAGCCACGTTTACCCTGAGCCTGACGGGCATCGACCCCGCCCTGACGGGCCTGAGCTACCAGTGGCAGCGCCGCCCCGCCGGCAGCGGCACCTACACCAACCTGGGCACCGCCCAAACCACGCCCTTCTACTCGGTAACCGGCCTGATGGCCGACACCGAGTACCGCGCCGTAGTGACCTGCACCAACGGCGGCGCCAGCAGCACCTCCAGCGCCGTGCGGGTAAACAACGGCTACCTCAGCTGCTACTGCATCCCGCTGAGCGGCTCGGCCGGCGAGTACATCACCAACGTGACCATGCCGGGCGTGAGCGGCTTCTCGAGCAGCAGCACCAACACCAGCAGCTCGCCCGCCGGCTTCAACGACTATACCAACAACGCCAGCCTGACGACCACGGTATACCGCGGGGTGCCTTATGTGAACGGTATCAACCTGACGGTGAAGTCGAACAATACGAACTCGCAGGGCGGCATGTGGATTGACTACGACCACAGCGGCACCTTCGAGGCCAGCGAAAACGTCTTCATCGTCAACTCCAGCGCTACTACGCTGGTAAGCTTCCTGCAGGACCTGACAGTGCCGCTGGCGGCCCAGTTGGGCCCCACGCGGGTGCGGGTGCGCTGGCGCAACGGCACCTTCAGCAACACGCCGGCCAACCTGGCGGCGGCGCCCTGCTTGTCGGGCACCACCACCTGGTACGGCGAAACCGAGGACTACCTCATCACCATTGCCGATGCACCCACCTGCACGGCTCCGCCGCTCACCGTGATGGCCACTGCCAGCACGAGCAGCGCCTGCGCCAACGGCTCGTTTACGCTCTCGACCAACAGCGTATCGACCACGCTGGGCGGCTTTACCTTCCAGTGGCAGAGCCGGCCGGCCGGCTCCACGGGCTTCTTCACCGACATTAACGGGGCCACCACCAACCCCTACACCGTGACCGGCCAGACGGCCGCTACCGAATACCAGCTGATTGTGACCTGCGAATTTGGCGGCAGCCCCACCGCCTCCAATGAAGTGACCGTGGGCCAGAGCAGCTTCGACCAGTGCTACTGCGCCACGAGCTCGACCAACGGCTGCGCGACCTACGGCGCAATCACCAATGTGCGCATCGGCTCGATTGACAACACGACGACCTGCGCGGGCACCACTTACACGCTAGTTGCCCCCGCTGCCACCACTACCACCAACCTCGACATGGGCCTCAGCACCCCGCTGACGCTGACCATCGGCGGTACCAACAGCTACCGCTACGCCGTGTGGATTGACTTCGACCATAATGGCACCTTCGACGCCTCCGAATACCTCGCCAACAGCACGCCCATCAGCACCCGCCCGCTGACGGTCAGCCTGGCAATTCCGGCGGCCTCGGCCTCGGTGCTGGCCGGCCCTACGCGCATGCGCATCCGCACCAACTCGGGCATTGCCGGCTACCCGAACTTCAGCGCCACCGACGCCTGCAACGTGACCTACGACGGCGAAACTGAAGACTACACCGTGACCCTGGTGCCTCAGACGCCCTGCGCCGGCACGCCGGCTGCTCCGGTGGCCTCGGCCAGCGCCACCACCGTCTGCACGGGCACATCGTTCACGCTCTCGGCCACCAACCCAGGCAACCCCATCGGCCTGGCGTACCAGTGGCAGAGCAGCCCGGCGGGTGCCGGCACGTTCACCAACATTAGCGGGGCCACCACCAACCCCTACACCGTGAGCAGCCAAACGGCTGCCACCGATTACCAGCTGGTGGTTACCTGCACGGCCAGCAGTCAGTCGTCGGTTGCTAACATCATCAGCGTGGCCCAGAACAGCTTTATCAGCTGCTACTGCACGCCGGTAGCCACCGGCATTGGCACCGATGGCGTCACGCGCGTAGTGCTCACGGCGCCCGACGGCACCCTCACCAATTCCTCGTCAGCTACCAACGTCGCGCCCTACTACACCGATTACGCCTCGGTGCAGACGGCGGGCACGCTGCCCATTCCCACGCTCTACCTGAGCGGCACGGCTACCCTGGCCGTGACAATGGGCACGGACGGCACCCAGTACAGCGGTGCCTGGGTTGACTTCGACCACAGTGGCACCTTCGACAGCAACGAATTCTTCACGGCCGGCACCAGCGCTGGCTCGGGTGGTACCTCGACCTTCACCATCACCGTGCCGGCCGACGCCCTGACGGGCCAGACCAAAATCCGCGTCCGCGGCGGCAACGACGTGGTGCTGTTGAGCACGCAGGCCTGCACTGCCGCCAGCAGCTCCAGCAACTACGGCGAAATAGAAGATTACCTGGTGAGCATCGCCCTGCCGGTGCCCTGCACCGCCACCCCGCCCACCACCACGGCCGCCGCCTCGGTCAGCTCGGCCTGTGCGAGTGCCTCGTTCACGCTGAGTGCTACGGGTGTTGCGGCCGGTACCACGGGCCTGACGTACCAGTGGCAGAGCAGCCCGGCCGGGGCCAATACCTTCGCCGCGCTGAGCGGGGCCACGACCAACCCCTTCTCCATGAGCAGCCAGGCGGCGGCTACCGACTACCGGCTGGTGGTAACCTGCACGGCCAGCGGCCAGTCCTCGACCTCGAACACGGTGAGCGTCGCCCAGTCGGCCCTGGCCGACTGCTACTGCAAGCCCACCAGCTCGTCGCTGGACGAATACTTCACCAACGTGACCGTGGGCAGCATCAACAACACGACCGGTAACTCGGTAGCTTCCCCGATTTCGGGTTACGCCGACTACACCGTGAGCCCCACAGCCACCCAGACCACCGCCCTGATGCGCGGCAACACCTACACCATCACGGTGACGGCCCGCGATAACCGTATCAACTCGCAGGCGCTGCTGTACATCGACTTCAACAGAAACGGCGTTTTCGAGCAGACGACGCCGGAGTACAAGGTGATTGGCAACGGCCCGACCAGCGGCTCTTTCCCGCAGACGCTCACGTTCAGCACCACCTTCACGGTGCCCACCGCGGCGCCGATGGGCCTGACCCGCCTGCGCGTGCGCTGGCACAACGACAACAACTCTTCCGACCCCTGCGCCCTGGGCTGGAACGGGGAAACCGAGGATTACACGGTTAATATCATCGACGCCGACCTGATTGTGAGCACGACGCTGCCAATTCCGGCGGGTGCTTACAACAGCATCACCATCACCGGCACGGGCAATGGCACGCTGGCCGGCGCTACCTCGGTAGCAGCCGGGCTGACGGTGGAGCCGGGCGGCAGCTTTGCCGATGGCTGCCAGGTGCTGAGCGGGGTGGGCGGCTTCACGGCCAATGCCGGCTCGACGCTGCGCATCTGCAACCCGGCGGGCATCAGCGCCAGCGGCGCCACCGGCGCCGTGCAGGTGACGGGCCCGCGTTCGTTCAGCCCCAACGCCAGCTACGAATACAACGGCACCGCCAGCCAGGTAACCGGCGATGGCCTGCCCACCACCGTGCGCAACCTGATGGTGAACAACGCCGCCCACGTAGGCCTGAGCCAGGCCACCGCCGTGCGCCGGATGCTGACCCTGGCCAATGGCGACCTCAACCTGGGCGCCAGCAACCTGACCCTGATTTCGGTGGATACGATGACGGCGATGGTGGTGAACAGCGGCAGCGGCCGGGTGCAGAACAATGGCAGCGGGGTGGCGATTATGCAGCGCGCGGCCACGCCGAGCACGAGCTACAGCGGCCCGGGCTACCGCCACTACAGCTCGCCGATGACGGCCACGCCGCTGAGTGAGCTGGGTACGAACACGTTCTTCCCCCTGGTGAACCCGGCCTACAACGCCCTGCCGACGCCCTCGCTGCCGCTGGCGCAGTTCCCCAACGTGTTCGATTACCAGGAAAGCCGCCTGACGGCCACCTACCCGGGCTTCGATATCGGCTGGCACTCGCCCAGCGCCACCAGCGACGTGCTGACGCCCGGTAAAGGCTACACCGTGAACATCGCCCCGCAACTGGTGGACCTCTCGGGCGTGCTCAACACCGGCCCCGTGAACACCGGCGCCCTCAGCCACAGCGGCACCGCCAACTCGGGCTGGCAGCTGCTCGGCAACCCCTACCCGGCGCCCCTCAACTGGAGCCAGGTGAGCGGGCTGCCCGCGGGCATTGATGCTTCGGTGTACGTGTTTGAGCCCAACTCGCAATACGGCGGCTTCTACCGCTCCTTCGTGAACGGCATGGGCACCAATAGTTTCGATGGCATGCTGCCGGCCATGCAGGCCTTCTTCGTGCGCACCACGCAGCCCGTGCCGGCCGGTTTCAGCTTCCAGAACGCGCACCGCGTGACCAGCTACACCAACCCAGCCTTCCACCGCACCACGGCCGACCAGCGCCCGGTGCTACGCCTGGCCCTGGGCGGCTTGGCCAGCAATGGCACCGACGAAACCATCGTGTACCTGCAGGCCGGCGCCACCGCCACTGGCACCGACGCCGCCTTCGACGCAGCCAAACTACCCAACTCCAGCGGCCTGAGCGTAGCCACGCAGCTGGCCGGCCCGGGCAATGGTCCGTTGGCCATCAGTGGCCTGCCGACGACGGCCGCCACCGTCGAAACCCGCCTGCCGCTGACGCTGCAGGTGCCCGCCGCCGGCAGCTACCGCTTCGATGTGACGGCCCTGGCCCACTTCGACGCCGGCACCGCCGTGCTGCTGCTCGACCACCAGCTGAACACCCGCACCGACCTGCGCCAGGTGACGAGCTACGCCTTCACGGCCGCGCAGGCCGGGGCGCTCAATGGCCGCTTCGAGCTGCTGCTGGGCCGCCCGGGCAGCGTGACGGGCACGGCCGCCGCGCTGGCCTCGCCGTTCAGCGTATGGCCCAACCCGGCCAGCGGCAAAGCGGCGTTGCACGTGGCGCTCGACGCCCCGGCCACGAAAGCCACCCTCACGCTACGCACCGTGCTGGGCCAGGTGGTTGCCACCCAGACCTTCGGCGGGAATGCGGCCACGCTGCCCACCACCGGGCTGGCGGCCGGCACTTACCTGCTCACGGTGCAGGTGGCCGGCCAGGCGCCCGCCACCCGACGCGTGGTGGTCGAATAAGCCTGGAAGGGGCGGGAAAGCAATTTCCCGCCCCTTTTTTTCGGGCTGCTGCCGAGCCTGGTGTTCTGAACCCCGCGAGCAGTAGCGGCCTTATTTCCAAAAGCCTGCGCGCAAGCCCCGCCAGCGGCCGGCAAAAAGCGGGTTCAGCGCAGAATATTTCTGAGTGAAAGGCTGATTATGCCTTTGAAATTAAGTAAATTGCTTGCTCAAACCTACACCTCATTTTTCCTCTTTTCACCACCCCAACATTCCAATCACTCCAAAAAACTTTAACTCACATTTATTGCATGAAAGGTAATCTTACCAAAATGATGGGCCTGGCGCTAAGCGCCCTGGGCCTGACGACGGCAGCCGAGGCCTACACGCCCGTCGTCGTCACCGGCTTCAACCACGACGTGGTGGCTAATAATGCTACCGGCTCGGCTACTACGTCGACTACGACGGGCCTCGATGGGGCCGGCTACGTGTTTATGGACGCCGTGTATAACCCCGCCGGCACCTCGAAACTGCCGGCTAACGGCATCATCAACAGCGCTGCCACGCCGGGCCTGATGTTCCAGCTGGCCTCGTATACCGGCAACAACGACCTGCGCATACCCGCCACTGGCGGTGGCCAGACGGCCGGCGCCGGCAGTGGCACCTTCACGCTGGCTACGCCGCAGGCGGCTGGCGAAGTCTACTTCCTGGCGACCTCGGGCGACGCCGCTACTAACGTGAACGTGACGGTGACCTTCAGCGACAACACGACCCAGGCGTTTACGGGCCTGACCGTGAACGACTGGTTTGGGGGCACGCCGTTTGCCGCTACCGGCCTGGGCCGGGTGCAGCGCACCGTGGACAACCGCGAAAACATTGTGGATAACCCGCGCATGTACCAGCGCCTGCTGACGATAAGCACGGCCAACGTGAACAAGCTGATTCAAAGCATCACGTTCAACAAAACCAACACGCCCGGCGTGCTCAACGTGTTTGCCGTGACCCTGAACCCCGTGTGCTCCGGCACGCCGGCCGGCGGCACGCCCACGGCCAGCGTACCCAGCGCCTGCACCACCACGCCCATCACCCTGAACCTGCCCGGCTCGTCGCCCCAGATTGGCATCAGCTATCAGTGGCAGAGCAGCCCGGCCGGGGCCAACACCTTCACTAACCTGGGTGCCTCGCAGACTACCCCCACCTATACCGGTGCCACCCAGACGGCCGCCACCGACTACCGCGTGACGGTGACCTGCGCCGGCAGCGGCCTCTCGACCACGTCGGGCATCGTTTCGGTAGCCCAGAGCACCTTCATCAACTGCTACTGCACGCCCACCGGCGGCAACTGCACCAACGAGTGGGTGCGCGGCGTGACCATCGGCACGCTGGCAAACACTGCTACTACCTGCACCACCGGCGGCTACATCGACTACAGCGCCAACACGGCCCTGACCACCCTGCTGGCCCCCGGCGCCAGCTACCCCCTCACGGTGGATGTGCGCCTCAATGCTGCCAACAGCCAGGTGGGTGCCTGGATTGACTTCAACCGCAACGGTACCTTCGAAGCCAGCGAATACACTGCCGTGGGCACCGGCCCGGCCACCGGCTTCCAGCAGCTGAACACCTCGTTCACGGCTACCATCGTGGTGCCGGGCAACGCTTCGTCGGGCACCACCCGCATGCGCATCCGCTCGACCAACGGCGCCCTGACGGCTGCCCAGGCCTGCACCAACGCCCTGGTGGGCGAAACCGAAGACTACCTCATCACCCTGGCGGCGCCGGTGCCCTGCGCTGGTACGCCGGTGGCGGGCACGGCCACCTCGTCCATCGCGGCGGCCTGCCCCAACACGCCCTTCACCCTCGACGTGACCGGCCTCGTGCCCGGCGTGAGCGGCCTTACCTTCCAGTGGCAGAGCAGCCCGGCCGGAGCTAATACCTTCACCGACATCGCTGGCGCCACCACGCAAACCTACACCGTGGCCAACCAAACGGCCGGCACCGACTACCGCCTGCGCGTAAGCTGCGCCGCCGCTACTGCCTCGGCCAACTCGACGGTGGTGACGGTAACCCGGGCTGCCTTCTCGGCCTGCTACTGCGTGCCCACTTACGTGAGCGGCGGCACCGGCGACATCATCCGCGAAGTGAGCCTGAACAACATGACCAGCAACACGGCCGCCGCCAGCAACGTGGCGCCGTTCTACCACGACTACTCGTCGCGCCAGCCCGCTACGCTGCCCATCCCCGACATCACCACCGGCACCACGGCCACGGTAAACGTGGCTTTCGGCCCCGAGGCGGTGCAGTTCAGCGCCCTTTGGATTGACTTCGACCACAGTGGCGTATTCGAAGCCAACGAATTCTTCTCGCTGAACACCGACGCGGGCAGCGCCGGCACGGCGGCCATCTCGGTAGTGGTGCCCACTACGGCCCAGGCCGGCCTGACCAAAATGCGCATCCGCGGCGGCGACGATGCCGTGCTGCTGCCCACCATGGCCTGCGGCGCCAGCGCCTCCGACTATGGCGAGGCGGAAGACTATACGGTGAACGTATTGCTGGGCACCGGCACCCGCGCCGGCCACCAGGCCGTAGCCCTGACGGCCTTCCCGAACCCGGCTACTTCGGTGCTCACGGTGCAGGTAGCCACGGCGGCAGCCCAGGCCACCGCCCAGCTCACCGACCTCACCGGCCGCGTGCTGCAAACGGCGGCCGTCGCCAACCAGAAAGCCACGTTCTCGCTGAGCAATCTGGCCGCCGGCATCTACCTAGTGCGCTACAGCGACGCCAGCCACAGCCAGACTATCAAGGTAACCAAGCAATAAGCCGCCTGGCTGATGCTTGAATAAAAAATCCCCCGGCCGTGAGGTCGGGGGATTTTTTATTACCAAAAAGGCTGCTGGCGCGCGTCTCTGACGCGTGCCGACTGGCTTCGAGCCTCTGGCTCGTTATCTCGAACGACTCCCTGAGCGATTCCCTACTAAGGAGACAATCAAGCTATTCGGTATACGTCAAATCGTTTGAGATGTCGTTCAACCAGCGAGCCAGAGGCTCGAACCCAGTCGGCACGCGTCAGAGACGCGCGCCCGCGGTATTCATTCAATCGCACAAAAAAGCCCCTCCGTGCCTGGCACGGAGGGGCTTTCTCATTCGCAGGCCGGGGCCTTACTCAATCACAATGCGGCGGTGCAGGGTGGTGCCATCGGCAATGGCTACCTCCAGGTCGTACACGCCTTCGGCGAGCTTGCCCAGCTCCAGGGGCTGCACGGTGGTTTTCACGGTTCCCATATCCCGGGTCCACACGCGGCGGCCGAGGGCGTCGCGCACGTTCAGGCGCACATCGTGGCGGGCGGGCAGGTTCAGGTCGAGGGTGAAGCGGCCGTCCTGGCTGGGGTTGGGGTACACGTCGAACACCGTAAGCAGGGCCGGGTTGCCGGTGGCCGAGGGGTTGCCGGCCACGCGGAAGTTCAGGGTGTACTCGCAGCCGAAGTCGCCGCTGAAGTTGCGGAAGGTGGCGCCGGTGCGGGCGTCGTTGAGGCGCATAGTGCCAGTGCCGGCCTGGGGCGAGGCCCACCAGTCGAAGCCGTCGCAGCCCAGGTCGGTTACGCGCAGGGCGTAGCAGCCGGGTTGCAGGCGCAGGGTGTCGTTATAAGTAGTGTTGGCGTTCGAGTTGACGCGCTGCTTTACCACATTACCAGCCACATCGAACACCTGCCAGCTGGTTTCGCTCGCTAAGGTATTCGTGACGGCGTTGTTGGTGCGCATGGCTACCACGAAGCTGGCCGGCAGCACGGCCGTCGCGTTGAATTTGACGCTCAGCGTATCGTTGTAGGCGTTGGAGTCGCGGGCGCCGTTGGGCTGGGCAATCCAGGCCTTGAAGCGGCCGGCCGCGCCGTTTTGCACCGCCGAAAGGATAGGCAGCACCACCAGCGTATCGCGGCCGTAGGCCAGACTGCCGGTCCAGGCGTAGGTTTGCACGGCGCCGCGGCCCTGCACCCGGTAAGAGATGTTGGCGGCCGTCAGCGTGGTGCTGCCCAGGTTGCGGATGCGCACTTTGGGACCGCCGCAGCTGGGGTTGTCGCGGAAGTAGTTTTCGTTGTTGTTGGGCGAGATGATTTCCTCCATCGCCGCGTCGTTGCGGAAGTTGATGGGGCCGGCCGTCACGAGCTGGCTGGTCCAGATGTAGTTGGCCCGGGCCGCGCCCTGGCGGGTTACCGTGCCCGTGTAGGCCTGCATGTTGATGTCGACGGTGAACGGGCTGCCGGGCGTGAGCAGCGGCGTAAGCGCGTGCCGGAGCGGTTTTACCACGGCGCCGGGGCACCAGTTGCCGCGGTCATACACCCAGGTGCCGGTTTGCGGATACACCTGGTTGCGACCGCAGTCGTTGCGCCAGAGCTGGGTCGTCGAGCGCAGGGTGCCGTTCACGAGCACCCGGTAATATTTGTTGCAGAACTCGGCGCAGTTGGCATCGTCGAAGCCGTGGCCCGACACCAGGTTTTTCAGCGTGGTGGTGCCGGTGCTGGGCGCCGTGAAGGTGCGGGCCGGCATGTGGTTGTCGATGGGGTCGGCGGCGTCGCCGTAGTTATAGGTGCCATCGTACACGTTGCGCACGTCGATGGGGTCCTGCGGCGGGGTGCCTTCGATGTATTCGAGCACCAGCGTCAGCGTGAAGCCCCAGGAATACCCCTGGTAGTCGAACTGAAACGGCTGGTTGCCATTCAGCACCGGGGTGTAGTCGGTCACGTCCACCACGTAGTCGTGCTTTTTGTTCAGGGCCAGCCAGTCGGTGGCGTAGGGCGTCATGATGCGGGCAATTTCCAGCGGGTCGTGGGCCGGGGGGCGCACCAGCACGCGGGTGGTGTAGTCCCAGGAGCCGCAATACTGGCTGCCGGGCGTGCAGGCGTAGCGGCCCAGGATGTAGTGCAGCAGTACTTTACGGTAGCGCGTGCCCGCGCCGGGCAAGATGGCCGTCGTGTCGTAGAGGCCATTGCGGGAGAGCTTGCGCTGGTTCCAGATAGTGACGCGGGTGGTGTCGCCGGGGGCGGCTAGGCTGCGTTCGGGCAGGGCCAGCACCGCAAACAGGAGCAGGAGGAGAAATTGTAATTTTTTGGGCATGGGGTGGAGGGGTAAATGGTGGTTCAAGTTACGCACGAAAGCCCGTTTATCGGGCATAAATCAGCTATTTTCGCTGATAACTGTAGTCGGCCGGTCTTGTTCGGACTGCTGCGGTTGGGTGGGCCGATTAGGAGTAGAACCGGAAAATAGCCCGGACGCGGCGGCAGCCCGGCGCCAAAACCTTCCCCGCGCCAGGCAGTTATTTGCAGTGGCTGCCGTGCCGTAGTCGTTGCCTTCCCGTTGCCCCAGCCCATGCCTCCCGAAACCGAACTCTTTGTTGCCCAGCTGGCCCACGCCCACGCCACCGTGCGGGCGCAGCTGCCCGGCGCCGCCCTTTGCGCCCTGGCCGACGACCTGCTGGCCCTGCTGTTTCCTGAACGGGCCGAGCGCCCCCTGCCCACCGCCGACGCCGTGGCCGCCGACCTGCACCACTTCCGCACCGCCCTCACCGGCCTGCTGCGGGCCGTGCCCGACTTGCCCACCGCCGCCGCCGAGCTGGCCACCGAATTCACCCACCGTCTGCCAGCCCTGCGCGAAGCCCTCATCCGCGACGCCACCGCCATCCAAGCCTCCGACCCGGCCGCCGGCGACCGCGCCGAGGTCGTCAGCTCATACCCCGGCTTCTATGCCACGGCCATGTACCGCATTGCCCACGCGCTGTACCTGCGCGGGGTGCCCCGCCTGCCGCGCCTGCTCAGCGAGTATGCCCATCAGCGTACCGGCATCGACATTCACCCCGGCGCCACCATCGGCGCGGCCTTCTGCATCGACCACGGCACCGGCATCGTCATCGGCGAAACGGCCGTCATTGGGGCCAACGTGCAGATTTACCAGGGTGTCACGCTCGGCGCGCTCAGCGTCACGAAGGGCCTGCAGGGCCAGAAGCGCCACCCCACCATCGAAGACCACGTCGTGATTTACGCCGGGGCTACCATTCTGGGCGGCAGCACCGTGGTGGGCACCCGCAGCATCATCGGGGGCAACGTGTGGCTGACGGAAAGCGTACCATCGCACTCGCGCGTCTACCACCGCGCCCAGATTCACATTTCGCGTGCCGAAGACCCCGCCAGCGCGCTGATGTTCTCCATTTAAGGCAGTGGCAATGTGTAGAAGAACTTCATCCTGAGCGACGAAGGAGCGAAAGGACCTCGCCCGCGCCGCCCGCAGCAGTAATTCAATACCTTTCAACGAAAAGAAGTTGCCACCACAACGAAGCGGGCGAGGTCCTTTCGCCTTCGCTGCGCTGCGGCTCAGGATGACGTTCTTTTCTCCTGACGTTCTTTTTTAACATTCCTTCATGAAAGCCAATACCATTCTCGACACCATCGGCAACACGCCGCTACTCCGCCTCAACCGCCTCTTCGCCGCCACCCGCCCCGATGTGGAAGTGTGGGTGAAGCTCGAGCGCCAGAACCCCGGCGGCAGCATCAAAGACCGCATCGCCCTCTCCATGATTGAGGAGGCCGAAAAGGCCGGCCAGCTCACCAAAGGCTCTATCATCGTGGAGCCTACCTCCGGCAATACCGGCGTGGGCCTGGCCCTGGTAGCTGCCGTGAAGGGCTACCAGCTTACCCTGGTGATGCCCGAAAGCATGAGCATCGAGCGCCGCCGCCTCATGGCCGCCTACGGCGCCAAGCTGGAGCTCACGCCCCGCGAAAAAGGCATGAAGGGCGCCATCGAGCGGGCCCGCGAAATCGTGGACAGCACGCCCGGCGCCTGGCTGCCCATGCAGTTCTCCAACCCTGCCAACCTCAAGGCCCACGCCGAGCACACGGCCCTCGAAATTCTGGCCGATGCGCCCGAAGGCTTCGACTTTCACATCACCGGGGTGGGCACCGGCGGCCACATCACGGCCGTGACGGAGGTGCTGAAGCCGAAATTCCCGAACATGAAAACCTTCGCCGTGGAGCCCGAGGCCTCGCCCGTCATCAGCGGCGGGGCGCCGGGGCCGCACCCCATCCAGGGTATCGGCGCGGGCTTCATCCCCGACAACCTGCACACCAATATTCTCGACGGCGTCATTCAGGTGAACCAGCAGGAGGCCTACGACTACGCCCGCCGCGCCGCCCGGGAGGAGGGGCTGTTCGTGGGCGTGTCGTCCGGCGCTTCGCTGGCCGCCATCGCCAAGAAGCTGCCCGACATGCCGCAGGGCAGCCGCGTGCTCACCTTCAGCTACGATACCGGCGAGCGGTATCTGTCGGTGGAAGGGCTGTTTGTGTAAGGTGCGGGCACCGCAGAACGACATTCGGCCGGTCGTCGCCACCAGTGGCGATGACCGGCCGAATGTTTTTTAACGACCCGCCACCGGTGGCGGAAGTATTCCCGGAACACTGGGTGCGCTATTCCACCCGCGTCGCCCGCAGGTAGTCGAGCATGGCCTGGTTCACGGCGCCGTTCATGTTCTCATTGGCGGGCTCGAAGTTCAGCTGGAAAGTGTGCGTGCCCGGCGCCAGGCGCACCAGTACCGGGTTCGAGAAGCCCCAGTTCGACCACTCGCCGACGCCACGCTGGGGCAGCACCACGGTGCCCACCTGCTGCTCGCCCAGCCGCAGGGTGCGAATGGCGCACTTATTCTCGGTGTTGACGGGGCCATTGCCGTTGGCGTAGCGAAAGTCCAGCGCGTAGGTGCCGGCCTCTGCAATCTTCACCGGGATAGTGAGGCGGCGGTTCTGGGTGCTACTGATTTCGATAAAGCCCGCGCCGGTGAAGCCCTGGTAGGGCAGGGGCGATTTGGGGGTCATGGCTTCCAGCGGCACTTGCACCGTCGTCGGTTTGCCGATTATCAGTGGCTCACTGGCAAAGGACTCAACGCCTTGCGCATTCACGGCCATCACCTGGTAGTGCCCGCGGTCGGCGGGCAGGTCGAGGGGCCAGCTGTTATTATCGAAAGGGGTGGAGGGCTTGCCGTTTTTCAGGATGAGGTAGCTGGTGGCCCCGGCGCACGGCGGCCACACCAGCCGGTCGCCCTGCACTTGCACAACGGGAGTTTCCGGGGTCACAATGTTGGCGACCCGGTTCACTATCTGCTCGGCCGGGGCGGTGTTCGTCAGCACAATCTGCACCTGGTGCCGCCCCGTGAGCGAGGCCGGCATGGCCGCCCCGGCCAGCGGCTGGCCATCCAGGGTGATGGTTTTGATTGCGTGGCCGAAGCCCGTCATGGCCACGTCCAGCACCGCGCCCCGGTAGCGGAAGTTCGTGAGCTTGCGCGTGCCCTGCAGGGCCTGCGGCACGAAGGGCCGGAACACCAGCTGCTCAGCCTCAAACTGCATGCCGAACAGCACCTTATACACCAGCCCCAGGCTGCCCGAGAGGCTCCAAAGCATGTTGGAGGAATTGACCTGCGTACCGGCGTAGTCGCCGTTTTCGGCCACGAAGTTCTCCTTGTTGGTCAGAAACAGCGCCGCCGGGCGGTAGATGGCCGCGATGCTCTCCATCACCGAGTTCTCGTTGCCGGTTTGGGCTGCCGCCAGGGCCCAGTAGCTCTGCACAAAGGGCCACACCGCATTGTTGTGGTAGGGCGGAATGCCCGGAATCTGCGGGTAGATGCAGGGCGCGCCAAAGGCCACGGTGGGCGTCATTTGCACCACGGTTTTGGCCCGCTCCGCATCGGCCACGCCGAAGAGTACGCACAGCGCCTCGCCCAGGGTTTCCGACCTGGGCGACAGCGTCTGGTGCGCCCGGCCGTAGCGGTACTGGGCGTAGTAGCCCTGGCCTTCCTGCCACAGGTAGCGGTTGATGCCCTGCTGAATCTGGGTGGCCGCCTGGCGGTGGCGCGTGGCTACGGCCGCCTCGCCCAGCCGCTCGGCCATGCTGGCCAGCACCACGTTGGCCTGGTAATGTACGGCGTTGGTGCCCAGGTTTTCGCTCTGGTAAATATCAGCCGGCTGCATCCAGCGCGGGTAGGTTTGCTCGCGCCAGTCGAGGAACGACGACTCGCCGCGCACCAGACCGGTCACAGGGTCGTAGGCATTTTGCGCATCATCTTCCAGCGACTTTTTGATAACCGGGTACACCGTCCGCAGCCAGTTTTCGTCGCCCGTCACCTTGTAGATTTCCCAGGCCGCCACGGCCCAAATCGTGCGGTCGGTAGAGCAGGGGTAGGCCCCGCCGGTGCCCGTATCCTGGATGATGCGGCCGTTGGCACTCACCTTGCGCAGCAGGCTGGTCATGGCCACTTTGGGCTGCAAGGCCGCCTGCGCCAGAATGATGGAGTAGCTGATGTCGCGCGTCCACACGCCCGCCCACTCCTTGCCGGTGCGGAAGGTGCCGTCGGGCTCCACGGCGCGGCGGGCTTCCTCCAGGGCCAGGTTGTAGAGCGCGTCGGAGAGCGGGTAGTCGGACGAATACTGCGGCAGGTCGTCGGTATTGAGGCTCTTTTTCCACTCCGTGGCGGTGGTTTTGGCATCGGCCGGCGCGTTCAGCGTCAGCGTAATTTCGTAGATGCCGTCGCCGTCGGCATCCTTGAGCTCAAACTCCGGCTTGTGGTAGAGGTTGTCGAAATCCCAGCTCAGCGGCGCGGGCATGCCGGCCACGAACACGCCCTTGAAATCCTGCCGGAAGATTTTATCGCCCTTATAAGTAGTAAAAAATCCCTGCTCCTTAAAGGCCTTGAGCACGGTCCGCATGTCGAGCCGGATGCGCAGCGGCTGGTTGGCGGCCAGGTAGGTATTGGCCGGCATGGGCGTTTTGTCGACGTACTGCTGGCCGAACACGAGGAGCGGCGTTTCGGCCGTGGTGCTGCCGGCGCGGGGCAGGGCCAGCACCTTGTGGTCCTGGCCGGGCGCCATCTCGTTGTCCTGCCCGTTGAGGGCAAACTTGAAGGTGATTTCCGGGCTTTGAAACGCGTTGGCCGGGCTGCGGTAATTGGATTTGAGCTCGGTAGGGGAGAGGGCTTTGGCCTCGAACTGACCCTGCACCACCCGGTCGGGGTAGAGCGTGTAGGCGTCCGATTTCCAGATAGGGCGGCTGGCGTCGAGCATAGGTCGGGCATCAAGTACAGGTTTTTGCGTCTGACAAGTGCTGAGCCCCAGGCCCAGGGCCAGCCAGCCGGCGGCAACGATGTTGTTCATGGTTGCAAAGGTAGGGGCTCTGGTAAAGGAGTTAAAAGTTGAGAGTTAAAAGTTAAAAAGCGGGCCAGTACTGGTTTTTAACTTTTAACTCTCAACTTTTAACTTTTACTTGCCGCATGAAGTCGCCCGCGCTGCCTATTCTCGCCCTCGAAGCCTTCGCGCCCGACCCGCACCACCAGCCGCCCTACTACATCCAGCGGCTCGAAGCGCACCTCGCGCAGTTTCCGGCCGTGAGCAAGCCCCACGCCCACAGCTTCTATTTGCTGCTCTACGTCACCCGGGGCCACGGCACCCACACGATAGATGCCCACACCCACGACCTGCGGCCGGGCAGCCTCTTTTTCCTGGCGCCCGGCCAGGCCCACGCCTGGCAGCTCTCGGCCGATGCCCAGGGCTACATCGTCTTCTTCAGTGCCGCCTTCTACCAGCGGCAGTACCCGGCCGCCCGCCTCGCCGCCTACCCGTTTTTCGACCCCGCTCAGCGGCCCGCGCTCTACCTGCCGCCGGCAGATAATGCAATCGGGCCGCTATTCGCCAGTATGCTGGCCGAAAAACGACGGGCCGCGCCCAATGAGTACGAAGTCGTCGGCGCCTATTTGTTTCTGACCCTGGAGCTGGCCGCCCGCGCCTACGCGCCCGCCGCCGCCCCGCCGCCAGCTCACGCACAGGAGCAGGTGCGGGCCTTCGCCCAGTTGCTCGACCAGCACTTCCGTCAGCACAAAACCGTGCGCTTCTACGCCCAGCAGCTGCACCTCACCCCCAACCACCTCAACGCCGTGTGCCGCCGCCTGCTGGCCAAAACCGCCAGCGACCTCATCCACGCCCGCGTCATCGCCGAGGCCCAGCGCCTGCTGCGCCACTCCGCCCAAACCGTGGGCCAGGTCGCCGATGCCCTCGGCTTCGACGATGCTTCCTACTTCACCCGCTACTTCCGCAAGTACGTCGGCCAAACGCCCGAAGCCTTCCGGCAGGCGCCCGATAATCGTTGATTTGTCCCGCATCTGCCCGCAGATGCCTCTTAAAAAACAGGGCTACTGAATCGAACTTTGTATCAGTTATTCAGCCCTGTCAATCATGTCCCAACCCACGTCTTCCACCCTGGCCCTGCTCGACCTCCGCTGCCCCCGCTGCCACCAGGGCAAGCTGTTTTCGCACCCCGCCTACCACCTCACCAAATTCGCCCACATGCCCGAAAGCTGCCCCGTGTGCCAGCAGGCCTTCGAGCCCGAGCCGGGCTTCTACTTCGGCGCCATGTTCGTGAGCTACGCGTTTTCGGTGGCCATTTTCGCCATCACCAGCGTGCTGCTCTACTACCTGGCCGGCGACCCGGCGCTGTGGGTTTACATCGTGGTGGTGGGCGCGGCCGCTACCGCCTGCACGCCGCTGGCCCTGCGCTACTCCCGGGCCCTGATGCTGTACTGGTTTGGCGGCGTCAGCTACCGGCCGGAGCTGGCGAAGTAATGCCGCCTGTCATCCTGAGCGCAGCGAAGGACCTTATCACACCAGAACGATTGAGTAACTGCTTCGTTCTGATGTAATAAGGTCCTTTGCTGCGCTCAGGATGACAGATGATTGCAGCATGCCAGTAAAACAAAACAGGCCGCCTCGGTTACCCGGAGCGGCCTGTTTGTCTTCATTCACACCTTCAAGTGGAGAATATCGGAGTCGAACCGATGACCTCTTGCATGCCATGCAAGCGCTCTAGCCAGCTGAGCTAATCCCCCTTGTAGTTGGTTACCGCGGCGCCAGTTGCGATTTGGTTCTGCAAAAGTACGGCGAGTTTTGGGTTTTACAAACACTGGCCGCAAAAATTCTGCCTGGAATCCGCAAGCTCCAAAAAGTCAGTCAGAAAAAAAGCGGGCGGGAACTGCGTCCCGCCCGCTTTTCCGGAGTCTGGCTAAGCCGGGGGGCTTAGTTGAAGGAGTAGCGCACGCCCAGCTGCATCTGCCAGCGCGAGGCAAATGCACTCACGTCGTAAGCCTGCTGCACTTTGGGGAAGGAAATAACCGGCTGCCCATTCTGGAAGCGCTCGACGCGCGCCAGCTGGAACGACTGGTTATTGACGAAGTACTGACGGCCCCAGTCGTTGTTGAGCAGGTTGCCGAAGTTGATGACGTCGAGCGTGATTTGCAGTGAGTTGGTTTTGCCACCGGCCTCGAAGTTGATATCCTGAGCCAGGCGCACGTCCACTTTGTGGGTGAAGGGTGTGCGGGCGCCGTTGCGTTCGGCGTAGTTGCCGCGGTTGGCCTTCAGGTAGTCGTCGCTCTCGATGAAGTTGTTGAGGTCGGTCCAGATTTGGTCTACCGTGCGGGTGTCGCCGCTGCCGGGGGCCAGCAGGATTTCGCTCTGGTTACGCGGGATGTAGAACAGGTCGTTGCTGAAGGCACCATCGTTATTCAGGTCGCTCCCGCCCAGGCCGTAGAGGTAGGTGAAGGGCGTGCCCGACTGGCCCTCATACACGGCCGAGATGGTGGTAGCGAGGCGCTTGTTGGCGTAGCGGAAGGTGTAGCCGCCGGTGGCGATGATGCGGTGACGCACGTCGAAAGCCGAGTAGCTAAGGGTAGGGTCGTTGGGGCTGCCGTACACCTGGTTGAATTCCCAGTTTGACAGGGCGGTGCTGCTCAGGCCGCTGTTCAGGTCGCGGGCTACGCCGTAGGTGTAGGCCACCGAGGCGTTGAGGCCGAAATCAAACAGCTTCTGCGCCTGGCCAGTGAGGGTGTAGCGGTAGCCTTTGCTGGTGTTTTCGAGCAGCAGTACGTTGGTGTAGTCGGGGTCTACGCGGCGGGCAGCCGTGGTGGCGGCATACACCACGCGCTGGTCGGGGCCGGCGAGGCGGCCGGTGGGAGCCGTCAGGTTGATGTCCTTGTACAGTACGTCGTTGAGCGTCTTAGTGTAGATGCCTTCCAAGGTGATGAGCACGTCGCCGGGGACGCGGAAGTCGGTGGCAATGTTGGTGCGCCACACTTGCGGCAGCTTAAAATCCTTGCGCATCACGTTGATTTCGGTGGTCTTGACCAGGCCGGTGCTGTAGGCAGTTGCGAACTGGCTGGGGTCAGTTTCAAATGGCAGCACAGGAATAGCAGTTGAAGGTCGCACATCAATGGTGCCGAGCTGCAGACCATTGTTGATAAAGCTGTTGGAAACCCATACGAAGGGCGTGCGGCCGTTGAAGATGCCGCTGCCGCCGCGCAGCTGCACGCGGCTGTTTTCCTTGTCGGGGTTCCAGTTGAAGCCCAGGCGGGGGGCAAACAGCACCTGACCGTTGGGCACGTTCGAGGTGCTGATGTCGCTGCCGAAGGTTTCGGCCACGCCGGGGTTGTTGCCCGGCTTGTCGGGGAATACGGGGATGTCGATGCGGGCCCCCAGGGTCAGGCGCAGGTTTTCGACGGGCGTATATTCATCCTGGGCGTAGAAACCCAGCTGGATAGCATTGAACTCGGCGCGGGGCAGCGTGCCATCGGGCAGCAGCGAGTAGGAGGCGCGCACGCGTTGCGGGCGCGGGCCGGCGGCCAGGCCGGGCACGGTGTTGCCGTTGGGCAGAATGTTGCCGTAGAAGCTGGTGTTGGCACCCGTAGTGGGCGCATACAGCGAACCAAAGTCAAACCGGCCGTTGAAGTTGTTGACGAACAGGTTGTCGAAGCGGAAGAACTCGTTGTGCGTGCCCAGCGTCACGGTGTGCTTGCCGAAAGTGGCGGTCACGTTGTCGGTCAGCTCGAAGATGTCCTGGTCGAGGCTGTTGGCGGCCGAGCTGCGCTCCGTACCAATCTGGTACTGGCGGCCGCTCTGCGTGAAGTTGGCCTGCGGGAACAGCTCGCCCGGCGTGCTGCGCTTGTCGTTGATGCGCGAGTAGCCCAGAATCAGGTCGTTGGAGACGCGGCCGAAGCGGCTGATGAGCTGCAGCACCGTGCTGTTGGTGGTGTTGTTGAACTCGTAAGCGTTGTTGCCGAAGCGGAACAGGTTCGACGAGCGGGTGATGTTGTCGTCGAACGCCTGCACGTAGTTGTGGCGCAGCGTCAGCTGGTTCTTGTCGTTGATGTTCCAGTCGAGACGGCCGAAAATCTTGTTGCTCTCAGTCCGGCGAATCACCTCGTTGGTCGAGCCGGCGTCGTAGCCGAGGGTCTGGGCAAAGCGGGCTACCGAGTCGACCTCGCTCTGGCGGAACAGCGAGCTGCTGCTGCCGGGCGAAAACTGCAGCGGCTCGCTGCGGCGCGACAGCTCGGCGTTGGCGAAGAAGAACAGCTTGTTTTTCACCACCGCGCCGCCGATGCGGAAACCCGCCTGGTAGTTCGAAAACTCGTCGGCTTTCACGCGGGGCTCGGTCACGCTTTTGCCCACGATGCTCTGGTTGGTGCCGAAGCCGTAGATGCTGGCCGAGAGGTCGTTGGTGCCCGAACGCGTTACGGCGTTGATGCCGCCGCCGGTGAAGTTGCCCAGTTTCACGTCGTAGGGAGCCACGACCACCTGAATTTCCTGCAAAGCGTCGAGGGCGATGGGCTGGGTGCCCGCCTGGCCGCCCGGCGTGCCGCTGCCGGCGAGGCCGAACACGTCGTTGTTCACGGCGCCGTCGATGGTGATGTTGTTGTAGCGGTTGTTGCCGCCGCCTACGCTGGTGCCACCGCCGGGAGGGCTCGACGACTGCGGCGTGAGGCGCGTAAAGTCCTGCAGGCTACGGCTGATGGTGGGCAGGTTCTGAATCTGCTCGCGCGTGACGGTGGTGGCGGCGCCGGTGCGGCCGGCGTTAATCACCGGGTCGCGGCGGCCGGTCACGGTCACGCCGCTCAGCTCGGTGGTGGCTTCGGTCAGGCCCACGTCGAGGCGCAGGTTCTGGCCCAGCGTCAGGTACACGTTGTCGCGTACAATGTCCTGGTAGCCCACGAAGGTGATTTTCACCGTGTAAGGCCCGCCTACGCGCATGCCTTGGATGTTGAAGCGGCCGTCGGCGTTGGTCGAGACGCCGTAGTTGGTGCCGGTGGGCGTGTGCGTGGCCAGCACGGTGGCGCCGGGCAGGGCCGCGCCGGTTTTGTCGCTGATAAGGCCGTTCATGGCGGCCGTGGTAGAGCCCTGGCTCCAGCCCAGGCGGGCCGAGAGCAGGAGCACAAACACCAGCAGGAAGTGGCGTAAAAGTGAGTGTCTCATAAAATGGATTTTGGTGAGGAAAATGGAGAATGGTAGAAAACGGGGCAAAGGTACGATTGGCAAAGAGGCGGGTGTATTACCGCAATTTTACCATTCTTAATGCCTGGAGCTAATTGATTTATTAATAGGAAGTGTCGCTTCTTAAAATTAAAAGCGCGGCCGCACCGCCCGGATGAAGCGGCTCAAATAGTAATCCGACTCGAAGTTGGTTTCGACTACGCCCAGCGAGGTGGAGGCGTGAATGAAGTCCACGCCCTCCTCATCGGCCACGGTCACCATGCCCACGTGGGTGATGGTGCGGCTGCCCGGCGAAGCGCCGAAAAAGAGAAGGTCGCCCGGCTTGAGCTCGGTCGGTTTGATGGGTTCGCCCCACACGGCCTGCTCGTTGGAGGAGCGGGGAATGGTAACGCCCGCCTCGGCAAAGGACAGCTGCAGCAGCCCCGAGCAGTCGAGCCCCAGTCGCGTGGTGCCCCCGAAGAGGTAGGGTGTGCCCTGGTAGCCGCGGGCGGCCTCAATCACGGTGGCCAGGGTGCCAGTGGCGTTGCCCACGCGGGCCACCCGCTTGGTAACCACCTTGGTGGTGCTGCTGCCGGCGCTGCCCGAGCTGCCACTGGGGGAGGTGGTTTTCACCTTCGACTTCACCACCGGGCGGGTGGCGGGGCGGCTGCCGGTCTTTTTGATGCGCACCATCTCGCGGGCCGAGCGGTACTTGCCGTCACGGTAGTTGAGCTTGCGGGCGCAGCTGCCCAGCAGGGTGCTGGCAATGAGCAGTATGGCGAGGGCAGGGGCGGGGCGGCGCCAGGCGGCGGCCAGAGCGAAGAAGCGCATAAGCAGGAGGCTGGGGGCCGGCTCGGTCGCTACCAGAATGGTGGCGTTCGGAGTGGGCCGTATCTTCGTCACAACGCTTGGCATCGCCACAAATATACTTCCGGCGGCCCGGCTTCTTCTTTTTGCTATGGCATTCAATCAACTCACTCCCGAATTAGTCGTTGCCTTTGAAGGTGTTGTGGGGCCGGCGAACGTCCTTACGGCCCAGCGCGTCGAAACCGATGTATACGCCGATTACGGCCGCGACCACACCGAGGATTTGGAATTTGCGCCCGACGTGGTGCTGCGCCCCGGCACCGCAGAGGAGGTGGCCGCCATCATGGGCCTGTGCCACGCGGCCGGGGTGCCCGTCACGGCCCGGGGCGCGGGCACCGGCCTCAGCGGCGGGGCGCTGCCCATCCACCACGGCGTGGTGTTGAGCACCGAGCGGCTCAACCGCATTCTGCAGATTGACGAGCGCAACCTGCAGGCCACCGTGGAGCCCGGCGTGATTAACGAGGTGTTTCAGAACGCGGTGAAGGAAGTCGGCTTGTTCTATCCGCCCGACCCGGCCAGCAAGGGCTCCTGCACCCTGGGCGGCAACCTGGCCCACAGCAGCGGCGGCCCCCGCGCCGTGAAATACGGCACCACCAAAGACTACGTGCTGAACCTGCAGGTGGCCCTGCCCACCGGCGAGCTTATCTGGACGGCCGCCAACACCCTCAAAAATAGCACCGGCTACAATCTCACCCAGCTCATGGTGGGCTCGGAGGGCACACTGGGCATCATCACCAAGGTGGTGTTTCGCCTGCTGCCCTACCCGCAGCAGAACGTGCTGATGCTGGTGCCCTTCCGGCAGGAAGCCCAGGCGGCCGAGGCGGTATCGGCGGTGTTTCGGGCGGGCATCATTCCTTCGGCGATGGAGTTTATGGAGCGCGAGGCCATTGCCTGGTCGTCGAATTACCTCAACATCCCGCTGACGCTGCCCGAGGAAATCCGCGCCCACCTGCTCATCGAGCTCGACGGGCAGGACCTCGACCAACTGTACAAGGAGGCCGAGCAGGTGTATGCCGTGCTGGAGAACTACGACGTGGACGAAATCCTGCTGGCCGACACTGCCGCCCAGAAGGACGACCTCTGGAAAATCCGGCGCAACATCGGCAACTCGGTGCGCTACAACTCGGTGTATAAGGAAGAAGACACCGTGGTGCCCCGCGCCGAGCTGCCCACGTTGCTGAAGGGCGTGAAGGAAATAGGGGCCCGCTACGGCTTCAAGAGCGTGTGCTACGGCCACGCCGGCGACGGTAACCTGCACGTCAACATCATCCGCGGCGAGCTCACCGACGAGCAGTGGAACGTGGGCCTGCGCCAGCCCATCTCCGAGATTTTTGAGCTCTGCGTGCAGCTCGGCGGCACCATCTCGGGCGAGCACGGCATCGGGCTGGTGCAGAAGCCCTACATCGGCATCGCTCTCAAGGAAGCGAATCTGAACCTCATGCGCGGCATCAAGGCCGTGTTCGACCCGAAGGGGATTCTCAACCCGGGCAAGATATTCTAGGGCCTGATGCCGCCGGCTGGCAACGTGCCGCCAGCGCCTTCATTCCAACAACCAAAAACGCCCGGTCGCTATTCAGCGGCCGGGCGTTTTTGGTAAGGAAACGTCGATGCCTACTCCACCACCAGCCGGCGCGAGACGGCGCCGCAGCGCAGCACGTACACGCCCGCCGGCAGGCCGGCCAGGTCTACCGTGGTTTCGGCGGCGTGGGCGGGCACGGCGAAGGCGCGCACCGGGCGGCCCAGGGCGTCGAACAGCCGGGCGGGGCGGGCCGCCGGGGCGGCGGGCAGGCGCAGGATGGCGCGGTGGTGGGCCGGATTGGGGTACACATCAAGGGCCGGGGCGGCGGGCAGGGCGGGCTGGGCGGCCAGCAGGGTGTTGGTGAGGCGGGCCAGGCTCACGCGCTGCTGACCGTTGACGGTCACGAAGCTGCCAGCGAGCAACAGCTTGCCGTCGGTGGGCTGCACCGTGATGCTGAGCACGCCGGTGCCGGCGAAGTAGCCCGCCTGGGTGGTGATGGTGGCGAAGGAAGTATCGAGGCTGCCGTCGGCGTTGAGGCGCTTAATCTGGTAGAGGCGCAGGGTAGGGTGCAGCTGCGTGACCAGCAGGCGCCCGTCGGGCTGCAGGGTGATAGTGCCGTTCAGGGCCGCCGTAAAGCTGGGGTCGGGCGTACCGTTGGCCTGCAGGCGCACCAGACCATTGGGCGCGGCCACGCCCTGGAAGCTGGTGAAGCTGCCCGACACCAGCAGCTGACCCGATGGCAGCAGCGTGAGCCACATCGCGGCGGGCTGGGTAATCAAGCCATTCGTGCCAAAGCCCGTATCGAGCGAGCCATCGGCGTTGAGACGGGCCAGGAAGCCGCTGGTATTGCTGCTCCAGCGCAGCAGCAGCTTGCCGTCGGGCTGCACGGCTACCATTTCGATGAAGTAGGACGAGCCGCCGGCCCAGGGGGTGGCGGGCACGAACGACGGGTCGACGGCGCCGGAGGGCAGCACGCGGGCCAGGCCCGGCCGGGGCAGGCCGCCGGCCTCGGTAAAGTAGCCGCTTATCAGCCAGCGGCCGTTGGGAGCCGGCAGCAGCTGGCTGCTCAGGGGCGCCGTTAAAAAGCCCGTAATCAGCACGGTCGGGGTGAAGGACGGGTCGAGGGTGCCCGTGGGCAAGTGCCGTTGCAGCAAGCCCTGCGGGCTGCTGTAGCTCTCGAGCACCATGATACTGCCATCGGGCTGGGGGTAGCGGCTGCCGCTGCTACTGATACCGATGGCCGAATGCAGGCTGCCATCGGCATTGAGGCGCACCACGCTGCCGGCGGCTATGGGCGTGCCATTGAGCTTGTCGAAGTCGGCCTCCGCCAGCAATTGCCCGTTGGCCTGTGGCACGATAGTGCCAAAGTAGCCGCGCTTGGCATACACCGGGTGGTAGCTGGCATCGAGGCCACCGCTGCCGTTGAGCCGCGCCAGCCCGGTGCGGGGCACGCCGTGCAGGCTGGTGAAGGCGCCGCCGGCCAGGTAGGTGCTGCCGGGCAGCTCGATGATGTCATACACGGTTTCGGCAGTGCCGGGGCCGGGGCCGAAGTTGAAGTCGGGGATGCCGCTGCTGCTCAGGCGCACGATGCCGCCGCGCACCAGCCCGCCGTAGCGCGTAAACCGGCCCACCACGAGAATGCTGTCGAGCGGCGACACCCGCAGGTGCATCACGATGCCGCCCGTCGAGAGGGTGCCGGGCTGAAACAGGGGGTCGGCGGCACCGCTGGCCGTCAGGCGCACCACGCTGCCGGTGGTGGTGGCATTGAACTGCGTAAACTGGCCGCCCACCAGCAGCATGCCGTTGGTTTGGCGGGCCACGGCGCGCACCGGGCCGTTGCAGCCAGTGCCGGTGTTGAAGCTGGCATCGGTGCTGCCGTCGGCGTGGAGGCGGGCCAGGTTGTTGACGGTGATGCCGCGCAGCTGCGAAAACGACCCGCCGATGACCAGCTTGCCATCGGGCTGCACCACGATGACTTCGATGCTGGGCGAAGTTCCGCCCTGCGCCATGTCGGCGGCCGTGAGCTGGAAGCTGGTATCCAAGGTGCCGTTGGCGTTAAGGCGCACCACGGGGGCCACCGGCACACCGTTGTAGGTGGTCAGGCTGCCGCCCACCAGCACCTTGCCGTCGGGCTGCACGGCCACGCTGCGCAAGTTGCTGCCCCCACGCCGGTGAAAAACCCGTCGCCGCCGGCGTTGAAGCTCGGGTCGAGCGTGCCGTCGGTGTTCAGCCGCACAATGCCACCCTGCAACACTCCATCATAGAGCATGCTCTGCCCCACGGCAATGATTTTGCCGCCGGGCTGGATTGCCAGGGCCGTGGCGTAATTATCAATCATGCCCGTGCCGGCCTGAGTACGGAAGCTGGGGTCGGGGGTGCCGTCGGCATGGAGGCGCCGCACGGTATTGGTAATCGCACCGTCGAGGTAGTCGTAGGCGCCCGACACCACAATCCTGCCATCGGGCTGCACGGCCATGGCGCGGGTGATATAATTGAATGACGTGAAGTTACGCACGGGCTCCTGGAGCCGAAACGTGGGGTCCAGCACCTGGGCCGGGGCCGCCGGGGCCAGCAACGTCAGCAGCAAAGCCAGGCCGGCCAGCCGCCGGCGGAAGGGTAGGGGTAGCATCATAAAGAAAGGGATGATATAAAAGTCATCGGCGCTCGCTAAAACCAAGGCTCCAACGGGCGCAGCTGCTACAAAGATAGGTGCTTAGAACAAGCCTTACTCCAGCACCAGCTTGCGGCTGGCCCCGGCGCCACGCAGCACGTAGAGCCCGGCGGGCAGGCCCGCCACGTCGAGCCGGGCGGAGGTGGCGCCGGCCGGCACGACGTAGTGCCGCACGGGGCGGCCCAGCGCATCGAGCAGGACGAAGGCCTGCGGGGCCGCAGCGGCCGGCAAGGTGAGGATAACAGCCGAATGGGCCGGGTTGGGGGCCAACTGCAGCAGGGAGGAGGCGGCCGCTTGCATACTGGTGATGACGGGCAGTGCCAACCGGCCGAGCAGTGGCTGCGTGAAGTTGCCGGGGCTGGGCAGCGTAAACGGCCCCAACTGCGCGGGGCCCCGCGCCGAACCGGCCACGCTGAGCGTACCAGTGGAGCCGAGGGCGCTGGCGTACAGTCGCTCGGTGCCGGTGCCAGCGCTCACCACCGCGCCCCAGTGCAGCGTGCCCCGGCCCGAAAAGGCCAGCAGCAGCCCATTGGAAGCGTTCGGGGTAATGCTTTGGAAGAACTGCCCGCGCACCATGAGGCCGCCCGTGAGGTAGCCCACCACGTACACCGTGCCCCGGCCGTCGGTACTCAGGCTGGTGAGGTGCGTGGTCGGCGAGAACGTCGTGTCGTCATACTGCCAGCCCGTGGTGCCCGGCGCGCCGTACTGCGCCAGCAGCGTGCGGGCGTAGAAGTTGGGGTAGGAGCGGGACGTTTCCGAAAGCACACAAACGGTGCCCGGCGCCGGCGCCACCAGGTCGGTCACGCTGCTCGTGGCGTTGAGGAGGCCGGGCACGGCCGTTGCGGGGCGCTGCGCCCATTGCAACACCCCGGCGCTCGTGTAGCGGGCCAGCACTATCTCGGCGCCCGGGCTGCTGGCCGGCAGCAGTGTGCCTTCCAGGCGAACGGCCCCGGGCGCATCGGCTGCCAGGTAGCAGTCGCCTGCCGGGTCGCAGGCCAAGGCTACGTGCAGCAGGCGGGCGGTGGTTTCGGCGCTGCGCGCCCAGCGCAGCACGGGCGTACCGGTGTGCAGGTTGCCCAGCCGGGCCAGCATCAAGCCGTAGCCGTTGGGGGCCGTTGGGCTGAAGGTGGTGCCGGCTAGGTCAGCCGCGCCCTCGTAGCAGCCGCTGAATACCAGCTCGCCGGTAGCGTCGAGGGCCAGACCCGTGCCGTAGGCGTGGTGGCTGGCGCTACTGCCCTCCGGCGCCAGCCGCAGGCCCCACAGCACGTTGCCCAGTGCGTCGAGCTTCAGCACGAAGCCATTGCTGCGCCCGGCGGCAGCGGATGGGGCAGCAGGGTCGGCCAGTACGTAGCTGCCCAGCGTCAGGGAGTTGGCGAAGCTGCCTGCTAGGTAGAGGTTGCCCGCCGCATCGGTGACCATGCGCTGCACTCCCACGCCCACAAACGGACTTTGGAGGTGCCGCGCCCACTGCAGGGCGCCGCCGGGCGTGTACTTCACCAGGAAGCCGCTGTTGGGCACGCTGGTAAAGAACGGCGAAGCAACCAGGGTGAGCTGCGCCGAAAAGCGGCCGTACGCGTAGGTGTTGCCGGCGGCATCCTGCTGTACCTGGTGGGCTTCGTTATTGGTTACGTAGCCCCCCGTATTGCTGCCGCGCGTGGCCCACTGCCAGGCGGGCACGGTGGTTTGGGCCCGGGCCGCTGGTAGCACACCAACGGCCACTGCGATAGAACCAGCGGCCACGGCCGCAACACGGGCAAGCGTCGAAAACATGACAGAGAAAGGAGTAAGAGCCAAGTCTAAAGCTACAGCCTCGGGGGGCCTACTCCAGCACCAGCTTGCGGCTGGCCCCGGCGCCACGCAGCACGTACAGCCCGGCGGGCAGGCCTGCCACGTCGAGGCGGGCGGTGGTGGCGCCGGCCGGCACGGCGTAGTGCCGCACGGGGCGGCCCAGCGCATCGAGCAGGACGAAGGCCTGCGGCGTAGGGGCGGCCGGCAGGTTGAGCAGGGCTGGGCCGTGGACGGGGTTGGGGGTTACTTGCAGGAGAGAGGCTGCCGCTGGCTGCGTGCCCGTCAGCGTGGCCACGCCGAAACGGCCCAGCAGCATCTCGAAGCCGCTGCCGGTGGCCGGGAGCGTAAAGGAGCCCAGCTGCGCGGCATCGCGGGCAGTGCCCAGGGCGTGTACCCGGCCCGAAGGCGCCACGGCTATATCCATCAAGGATTCGAGGCCGCTGCCACTGCTCACCGCCGCCCCACCCCGGAGCGTGCCCTGGCCGGTGTATACCAGCAGGTACGCATCCATGGAGGCGGGCGTGGCGGCCGTGAGCGTAGTGGCGCCCAACTGGTAGGTGCCGCTGAGCGCGCCGGCCAGGTACAGGGTGCCAGCGGCATCGCTGCGCAGGCTGGAAAAGCCCAGGTTGGCGCTGGGAGTGGGTAGCTCCTGGCTCCAGCGGGGCGTGCCCTGGGCCGCATATTGCGCCAGCAGCCAGGTGGCAGACGGGCTGGAACCCGTTGCACGGTACCCGGCCAGCAGGGTGGCGTTGCCCGCCGCATCCACGCCCACGCCCACCAGCGTGACGTCGTACGGCGCGGGGGCGGCGGCCGGCGTGGGTGGGCGCACGGCCCACTGGGGCACGCCGGCGGCGTTGGCCTTCACGAGCAAGGGCGCGCGCGAGCCGCCGGTGTCCGGCAGCAGGGTGCTGCCCCAGCGCACCTCCCCGTTGGCGGTGGTGCCCAGCAGCACGCCGCCCGCCCCATCGAAGCGCAGCACGCTCTTGATGGGCGCGCCGGCCGCCTCCAGCAAGGTCACCCATTGCGCCGGGCCCAGGGCGGCACCCGGGTTGGGGAAGTAGGCGATGAATTGCGCTCCGTAGGTAATGGGGTCGATGGTGAGGAGGTGGCCGCCAATCTCGGCGGTGTCCAGCAGCCAGCCGCTCACGGCCAGGTTGCCGGCCGCGTCCACGGCCAGGCCGTTGCAAACCACCGAGCCGTCGGCGGGCGCGGCCGCGCCCCCCAGGCGCGCCAGCCACTGGGGCGTGCCCTGCGCGTCGAGCTTGGCCACGAAGCCGGTGATGAAGACGGGGCTGCTCAGCGAGAGGGCGCCCACCTGCAGGTTGCCGTAGAACCTGCCCACAAAGTACACGTTGCCCGCCGCATCGGTGGCCACGTCGTAGATGTTGACTTCGCGGGACGGGCTGCTGGGCTGGCACACCCAGGCCACCTGCCCGGCGGGCGTGTATTTCACCACGTAGCCCGTGGTGGGGTGCGGGGCGGTAAGGGTGGTGCTACCCAGCGTGAGGGTGCCCGTCAGGGAGCCCACCGCGTAGGTATTGCCGGCCGCATCGGCCTGCACGGAGAGGCCCACGTTGCTGGCCGTGCTGGCCCCGCTGCTGGCCCCACGCGCGGCCCAGTCCCAGGTGGCCGTGGGCGTTTGGGCGTGGGCATCGGGCCGCGCAGTGGCCAGCAGCACGAGCAAGCCGGCCGCCCCGGCAGCCAAACGAGTAAGCATCGAAAACATATCAGGGAATGGAGTAAAAGTCAGCCCCAAAGCTACGGCCTCGGGCACCTACTCTACCACCAGCTTGCGGCTGGCTCCGGCGCCGCGCAGCACGTAGAGGCCAGCGGGCAGGCCCGCCACGTTAAGCCGGGCGGTGGTGGCGCCGGCGGGCACAGTGTAGTGGCGCACCGGGCGGCCCAAGGCATCGAGCAGGGCGAAGGCCTGCGGGGTGGGGGCGGCCGGCAGGGTGAGCAGAGCCATGTTATGGGCGGGGTTGGGGGCTAGGTGCAAGGCAGAAGCCGTCGCTAGCTGTGTTGCCGTTACGACATTTACGCGCAAGCGGCCAGTCAACCATTCATTATTAGAGGCAGTAGCGGGCAGGGAGAAGGAGCCCAGGCGGGCATCGCCGGTAGCGTAGCCCGCCACATGCAGCTGGTCGGGCGCACTGGCCGCCACTGCCACCAGCAGCTCCTGTCCCAGGCCGGAGCTAACGACCTGCCCCCAGCGCGGGCTGCCCTGCGCGGTGAAGGAAAGCAGCATCCCATCGCGGGTGGCCGGCGTGGTACTGCTAAGCGACAGCCCGCCCAGCGTAGCGCTGCCCTGCACGCTGCCGCACACGTAAAGGTTGCCGCTGGCATCGGCCGCCAGCCCCTGAAAAACCCCCTCGTACTGCGACACCGTGGTCGTATAAGACCACCCGGGCGTGCCCGGAGGCCGGAGCTTTACCAGCTGCGCGGCGGTAGTCGTACTGGGCGCAAAAGCCGACGCCCGCAGCAGCATACTCACCCCGGTAGTATCGGCCACCATGGCGCAGGGAAACAGGTGGACGGCCGCTACGCCAGTAGGCAGCGGATTAGCCAGTTGCCGGGCCCACTGCACGGTGCCGCTGGCGTCGTATTGCAGCACGGCCATGACGACGCCCGCCGCCACCCCCGGCAGCGTGAAGGCCCCAAAGGTCATGGGGCGGCTGAGGATGGCGCTGGCATAGAGCTCGCCCGTGGGCCCGAAAGCAGCGTCCGCCAGCCGGTCGTTGCTTAGCCCGGCCGCCGTTCGCACCCATTGCACGGTGGGGGCGGCGCTGCTGGTATTCGCCAGGCGGGCCACGTAGTAGAAGGTGTCGTTGGCTGCATTGCCCGGCAGAGGCACCCCGGCCAGCTCCACGTTGCCCTGATAGTATCCCGTGACGGCCACGTTGCCGGCCGCATCCACGGCCAGCCCTTCGCAGGAGGCATGAAAGATGCTCTGCGGCTGGGTGCCTCCGAGGCGCAGCGCCCACTGCACCATGCCCTGTGCATCGAGCTTCAGCACGAAGCCATTCGGTTGGCCAATGTTGCCGGGCATGACCAACGGGTCGGTCAGGGTCACGGCGCCTATCGTCAGGTTCTGGTAGAATTCCCCCGTCAGGTAGCTGTTGCCCGCCCCGTCGAGGGCCAGTCGTGTCGGGTACACCGTTCCGGCCGTGCTGCTGAGCCGCTGCGCCCAGCTCATAGTGCCGGCGGGGGTGTACTTGGCTACGCAGCCACTATACACGCCCGTGGACGCCAGCGTGGTGCTGCCCAAAGCCATTGTGCCCGAAAAGGTGCCCGCCACCACCGTGTTGCCCGCCGCGTCCGCTGCGATGAGATAAGCGGAGTTGTCCGTATTGTTAGTCCCGCTGCTGCTGCCGCGCGCGGCCCACTGCCAGGTGGCCGTAGTCGTTTGGGCCCGGGCCGCCGGTGGCAGCCCGCTAAGCAGTATAAAAAAGAAGGCAGCTGATACTGTACGGTAGATGACCTGGGAGAACATATCGTAAACAAGAATACCCACAAAAGTAAGTCTCAACCCGGAAGCGACTGTTCTCCACCGGCCCCCGGCCTACTCCAGCACCAGCTTGCGGCTGGCCCCGGCGCCACGCAGCACGTAGAGCCCGGCGGGCAGGCCCGCCACGTTGAGCTGGGCGGTGGTGGCGCCGGCGGGCACAGTGTAGTGCCGCACGGGGCGGGCTAGCGCATCGAGCAGGGCCAGAGGCTGCGGTATCGGGGCGGCCGGCAGCGTAAGCAGGGCCGTGCCGTGCGCGGGATTGGGGGCCAGCAGCAGCGCCGAGGCGCTGGCCGGTTGCGCGGCCGTCGTCGTGCGCAACTGCAGGCGGCCTATCAGCAGCTGGTAGGCCGTGCTGGTGGCGGGCAAGGCGATGGGACCGAGCTGCGCATCGCCCCGCGCGGCTCCGGCAACGTGCACGGTTTCGGGGGGGCTCACCGCCAGACTGCTGATGACTTCGACCCCCGCGCCGTTGCTGATGGGCAAGCCGTACCGTAAGCTGCCCTGCGGCGTAAAGGAAAGCAGATAGGCATCGGTGGCCGTGGAGGGGCTGCTACTGAGGGCTGCCCCACCCAGGGTGAAAGACGTATCGAAGCCGCCTGCCACGTACAGGTTGGCTGCCGCATCGAGGGCGAGGCTGCCGATGCCGGTGGCGCTGCTGCTGCCCACCGTGGTGTGCTGCCAGCCGGCCGCTCCCTGCGCCGAATACTGCGCCAGCAGCAGGCCGCGCTGGTAGTTGGGGGCGGACGCGCTGGCATGGGTGGCTACATACACGGCGCCGGTGGCGGGGGCGGCCACATCCGCCACGTTGGTCAGCGTGGCCGTGCCGGCGGGCAGCACCTCGGGCAGGCGCACGGCCCACTGGGCCGTGCCGCTGGCATCGTACTTCACCAGCATGCTTTGCCAGGCAGTGCCCGTGCCCGGCAGCGCGTGTCCACCGAATGTCATGCCCCCCGTGTTGCTCAGCGCCGCATACACGTCGCCCGCCGCATCCAGCGCCAGGGCCGTATCGAAGCGAATCTGGGGGGCCTCGGCGGTGCGCACCCAGGCCAGCGTGGGGCTGGCGGTGCCCGTGGCAGTCAGGCGCGCTACGTAGAAGTAGGCCTGGAAGCCGGAGCTGACCGGTACCGCCTGCCCGGCCACGCTGACGGTGCCACTCAGGTACCCGGCAATGGTGACAGTGCCGCTGGCATCCACCGCCAGCCCATTGCAGGTGGCCCCGCCGCCAAAGGCATTGGGCACTGGCCCGATGCGGGCGGCCCACACCACGCTGCCCTGTGGGTCGAGCTTGGCCACAAAGCCGTTGGGGCCGCCGGCACCGCCCGGGATATTGTTAGGGTCGGGCAGCACGTACGAGCCAATCGTCAGCTCATCTTCAAACACGCCCGTCAGGTACACATTACCCGCGCCATCGGTGGCGACGCGGTACATATACAGGCCGCCGCTGGGGCTGCCCAGCTGGCGCACCCAGGCCACGCTGCCGGCAGGCGTATACTTGGCCAGGTAGCCGCCCATGGTGGTAGGGCTGGCCAGGGTGAAGGCGCCCAGGGCCAGGGTGGTGGTGAAGTGGCCCAGCACATATGTGTTGCCGGCCGCATCTACGCATAGCCGGTTGGCCTGGCTTTGGGCTGCGGGTGCCCCCGGGCTGGCGCCGCGCACGGCCCATTGCCAGGCAGGGGTGGGCGCTTGCGCCCGGGCCGTCGGCAACAGCCCCACGATGAGAAAAAAGCAGCAGGCCACTCCGGCAACCAAGCGGGTAAACGTTGAGAATATCATCGAAAACAGAATAGGAGTCAGCCCCAAAGCTACGCTGCCCCCGGCCTACTCCAGCACCAGCTTGCGGCTGGCCCCGGCCCCACGCAGCACGTAGAGGCCGGCGGGCAGGCCCGCCACGTCGAGGCGGGCGGTGGTGGCGCCGGCCGGCACGGCGTAGTGCCGCACGGGGCGGCCCAGCGCATCGAGCAGAGCGAAGGCCTGCGGGGTGGGGGCGGCCGGCAGCGTAAGCAGGGCGAAGTCGTGGGCCGGATTGGGGGCCAGCAGCAGGGCGGCAGCGGAAGCGGCGGTCGAAGTAGCAAGGGGCAGCATTTGAAAATGCCCTGTCCAGACTTCACCGGTAGTGCTGGCAGTGGGCAGCACAAAAGGCCCGAGCGAGAGGGCCGCATCAGAGCCCCCCACCACGTAGAGGTCGTCGACCCCGGCAGCACACAGGCCGACAACATGGTCGGCCCCGGGGCCGGCGGCCACGGGTAGCGCCCAGCGCCCGCCCCCTTGCGGCGTGAAGGAAAACACCACCCCATCGGTGCTGGCCGGGGTGGTGCCGGTCACGCTGAGGTTGCCCAGTACGGAGGTGCCCTGCAGGTAGCCCCCGGCATACACGTTGCCGCTGGCATCGGTGACCACGCTGCGCAGCCCCAATGAGCCATTGGTAGTGGGCAGACTGTGCAGCCAGCGCAGTGCTCCCAGCTCCGAGTAAGCCAGCAGCTGCGTGGTGGCCTCGTACACCGGTGTGTACACCACCTCGGTGTGCAGCAAATAGAGGCCCCCGGTAGGGGGAGCGGCCAGTGCAGTCGGAATGCCAAAGGGCTGGGCACCGGCTGGCAGCACTGCCGGCAGCTGCCGGGCCCACTGCACCGCGCCAGCGGCATTGTACTGCACCAGCGCAGTGGCCATGCGC
Organism: Hymenobacter aranciens; assembly: GCF_030580865.1. Lineage (GTDB taxonomy): Bacteria > Bacteroidota > Bacteroidia > Cytophagales > Hymenobacteraceae > Hymenobacter > Hymenobacter aranciens. The sequence continues at coordinate 191,691 of NZ_JAUQSY010000003.1, forward strand.
GCGCCACCACCCGGCAGCGTGGTGCTACCAAAGGTGGCACTGTTATAAATAGCCGTGCTCAGGTAAAGGTGGCCGGCTGCGTCGAAGGCCAGACCGGGCGTGGTGCGGTAGGGGGTGCCCGACGCCATGCGCACCCAGCCCACGGTGGGGGTGGCGCTGGCCGTATTGGTGAGGCGAATGACGAATAGGTTGCTGAAGTCCGTGGCCAGCGTCGATACAATTGCTCCGCTCAGCGCTAGGCCGTTGACGTAGCTGCCGGCAATGGCCAGGTTATCGGCCGCGTCGATGGCCAGCGCCAGGCAGGGTGCCGCGCCGCTGGTAGCGCCGGGCTGCGGCCCAAGGGCAATGGCCCACTGCACCACGCCCTGCGCGCTGAGTTTGGCCACGAAGCCCATTTCCTCAGTGCTGTTGCTGGGCAGGCTGGCAGGGGCAGTCAAGGTAGTAGTGCCAATAGTCAGCGCCTGCACAAAGCCGCCGGCCAGATACAAGTTGCCCGCCCGGTCGACGACGCAGTTGGTGGGGCCCGCGTAGAAGTTGGGACTACGCAGTACCTGGGCCCATACCACGCGGCCGGCGGCATTGTAGCGGGCCACGTAAGACGCATATCCACCGCCGGCCGCGAGCACTACCCCGTCGAGGGTCAGCTCCTCGGCAAAAACGCCGGTGATATAGCTGTTGCCGGCCGCATCAGCCTGCACCCGATGCCCCCCCGACTCGCTGAAAATGGCCCCCGTATTGCTACCGCGACTGGCCCAGTCCCAGCGGATGGCAGGAGCTTGGGCCCGGGCCGCTGGCGGCCCTGTAAGTACTAGCAGCAGTAGCCAGGCGGCCAGCGAAAGCAAGTAAGTAAAGCGTAGTATCATAAAGGAAGATGAAACTCCTTCAAAGTTAGGTCGCCACCCGCATATCGCCCCTGCTTGCACAAAAACGGCGGCCGGACTCCGCCCGACCGCCGCTTCTTTCTGCAGGCCCGGGCCTTACTGCACGCGCCGCACGAGCACCGGCGTCCAGAGGGCATTGCTGGTGTTGCTGGCGCCGTTGAGAGCCGCAATCTTCACGCGCAGCTGGGCGCCGCTGGGCAGCCCCGCGAAGAGCTGCTCGATGGAGGAGCCGAAGCACACCTCCCAGTGCTTCTCGTCGAGGGTGGGGTCGATGGTGAAGCGGGCCAGAAAGAGCGTGGTATTGGCCGGGCGGCCCACCCGGCTGCTGATGGAGCCGGCCTGGGTGCCGTCGAGCAGCACGAAGTTGGTTATCGCGGCCGGGGTCTGCCTGGCCTTGGGCTCGGCGGCAAGGTCGAGCGAGGTGCTGAGCAGCGCCGCCAGGTTGCCGGGCTGCTGGCGGTTGCACTCGGCGGCCAGCAGGCCCATCTGCACGCGCACGGCCTGCCGCAGCAGGTCGCGCTCCTCCGTGAGGGAGGGCGTCAGAAAGGCGTGCTCGGCTACGTGTACGTCGTAGCTTTCCACGGCCCGCCCCAGGTCGTTGACCATGGTAGGGCCGGTGGGGAAATACTCGTTGCTGGTAAACGAGGTAACCGCTTTGTGGGCCCGGGGGCTCACCTGGTCGGCCGGCAGCTTGTCGAAGCTGGTGTTGAGTTTAGGTTTACGCATGCTTAAAAGCAGAAAGGTGATAGGAAAACAACACGTGCGCGCCCCGGCGGCTAACCCGGGCGCCCCTGCCGCCGGCCGCCGGGCAGCCATGCCGGGGCTAGGGAAGGGCCGGGCGGCTGGCTACCCCGCCCCGACAATGCAAAGGTGTGCCCTCGCCCGCCCGGAAAAAATACCTACATGTGGGTGATTTTTCGGAAGCCGGCCGGCGCCCGCCCCCGAAAGGGGAGCCACTAGCTGCTTGTGGCTTACATTCGCCACTGCATCCCCCGAAAGTTCTGTTCACTCCTAATGCCTCCCCATGAATCTGCTCGTTTTCGGGCAGCAGGGCGAAGCCGTGGACCTTCGGGCCGAAGCACCCACGGCGGCACCCCTGCTCACCCCCGCCTTGCTGCAGGCGCTGTGCCAGCAGTGCCCCCTGCCCCTGGTGGCCGTGGCCGACCTGGCCGACGGCCAGCCGCCGCAGTGCTTCGGCACGGCCCTGGCCGCGGTGCCGGCCCTGGCCCCCGGCCCCTTCGATGCGGCGGCCCTGCACGCCGCCCTGCATCCCGCCGATGCCCCACTGCTGGCCTGCGCCCGCGCCTGGGCCAGCCAGTTTGTGCAGCAGCACCCCGCCATCGACCCCGCCACGCAGCTCTGCTGCCGCCTGCGGCTGCTGGGGCCGGGGTGCGCAGCGTGGCCAGTGCTGCACTGCGTGCCCCTGGCCACGCTGCGCACCCCCGACGGCACCGGGCCGTGGGTATCCTACTTTCAGCGCCTCGACCTTGGCTGGTCCGACACCGGCTTTCGCTTTGGCTTCGCCGCTGCCGGCTTCTGGCCCTGGCTCCGCCGCCTGCTGAAAGCCACCAAGCAGCTCTACCTCACGCCCCGCGAAGACCAGGTGCTCCGCTTGCTGTTGGAGGGCTTCAGCAATGCCCGCATAGCGGCCCGCCTGCACATCGAACACAGCACCGTGCTCACGCATCACCGCAACCTGTTGGGTAAGGCGCCCGGCGGCCAGCTGCCGGCCCTGGCCTGGCTGCTCGAAGCCTAGGCCCGCCTCCGCCCGGCGCCCGGCCCGCTTCCGGCAGCGGGCGCCGGTAGCGCCCCGGAGCTTGCCAAGCAAGCCGGCGCCGCCGCCGACTGCTCAGCAACAGCCGCCGTCGGCTAGCCGGCAACTGCCGGCTAGCGTTTGGCAATTGTCAGCTAGCTTTTGGTGATTGCCGGCTAGCGTTTGACAATTGCCGGCTAGCGTTTGGCAATTGCCGGCTAGCTCTTGGCAATTGCCGGCTAGCGTTTGGCAATTGCCGGCTGGCAGTTAGCAATTGCCGGCTGGCAGTTAGCAATTGCCGGCTGGCAGTTGGCAATTGCCGGCTGGCAGTTGGTGATTGCCATCTAGCGTTTGGCAATTGCCGGCTAGCACTTGGCAATTGCCAAACGCTAGCCGGCAATCACCAACTGCCAGAAGGCAACCGCTGGAAGCACGAAGCAAAACGCCCCCCTGCCGGGGGCGGCAGGGGGGCGTTTACAGGCAGCGGGCGAGGCTTAGCGCAGCACCACGCGGGTGGTGAGGGGCGCCTGCCCCGGCACGCACACGCTCAGGGCGTACACGCCGGCGGCCAGCGTGCTGGCATCGACCTCCGTGCTGAGGCCGGCGGCGGGCAGCGCCAAGGGCTGGCTGAGCACCGTCTGACCGAGGCTGTTGGTGAGCACCAGGGTGCCGGCGGCCGCCGTGGCGCGAGCGGGCAGCGTGAGGCTGAAGCGGCCCTTGGCGGGATTGGGGTACACGGCCAGGCCGGCGGCACGGGCGGCGGCCGAGTGGCTGCCGGCCACGATGCTGCTGGCGCCAAACTGCAGGCTGAAGCGGCCCGTGACGATACCCGTAGTGGCGGCGGCCCCCGTCAGCGAGAAGGTGTAGCTGGGCTGGCGGCGCAAGTCGATGCGCTGGCCGGTGGCCGCGTCGAGCAGCCACACGCCGCCCGGCACGCTACTCAGGTTGCGCAGCTCGGCCGCCGCGAGGGTGTAGCTGGTGCCGAGCACCGGCACGCGCACGCCCAGGGGCACCACCGTGGCCTGGAGCAGCCCGGCCGGCGACAGGCCGTTGATGGCCAGCAGCCCGTCGGCCGCTTCCGAGTACAGCGACAGCCCGGTGGGGTTCATGATTTTCTCGGCGTCGAACTCGGCGTCGATAGCTGGCGTGGCGCCCGATTCGAAGTACACGAAGGCATCGTCGGTGGGGGCGTTGCCGCCGCTCAGCGTGAGGTGCAGCACCGGGCGCAGGTCGGCGGCAGCGCGCCGGAAGGTGGTCTGCGGGCCGTAGGTGGTCACGCGGTGCGTATTGCGCAGCGTGAGCGTGCCGGCGCTCTGCCCGGCGGCCACCCGCACGAAGAAGCCCTGCGCGCTGGGAATCTCGGGGTTGCCCACCCCGATGCCGTTGGTGTAGGAGCGGTAGGAGCCGGCGTACTGCCCGCTGCTCTCATACACGTACATGGCGGCCATCACGCCCGGGCGGCTGCCGGCCGTCACCAGGCTCCAGTTGAGGGGCGCGGCGTAGGGGTTGCCCACGAAGGCCCAGCCGGCCTCGGTGGCTGGGCCGCGGCTCAGGTTCAGCACCACGTTGCCGGTGTTCAGCGTGCCCCGGAAATCGACGAGGGCCGTGGCGGGCAGGTTCACGGTGTAGCCGCGGCCCACGCCCATGAGGGTAGCGGCGCTGGCCGGCGTAAACCAGCCTTTATCGAAGGCCGTCATGTCGTTCACGGCCGTGGCCAGGCGGGCCTGGTCGTAGGCATACACGGTGGGGAAGGGCAGCACGGTGCCCGGCGAGGCGGCCGTGTTGTAGCCCCCGCCCACGGTGGGGTTCCAGCCGCTCACGCCCAGGTCGGCCACGGTGGTGCTGGCCACCGGCGACGAATAGTGGCGGTAGCCCAGGCCTGTATTGGCGCCCGGCGTGAGGTAGCGCTGCACGGTGGCAGTGCCCGTCACGTTGCCCGTGCCTTCGTGGTGTACCAGGGCGGTGCCGGTGGCGGTCGAGAGGAGCGTGAGGGCGTTGCCGCCGGTCACGAGGTTGCCGGTGGTAAGGCGCAGCACCTGCGCCACGCTCAGCGGGGCCTGCATGGTCAGGTTCTGAGCGTTGTTCACGGTGAGGCCACGCACGCGGGTGGGCAGGCCGTCGCCGCCCACCTGCGTCGACACGCCGTCGTAGATATAGGTAGCGTCGGAGCTGTAGGAGCGGGCGCCCGACACGCGCACCGCGCCGATGTTGTCGGTGAGGGTGATGCCCGCCGCATCGCAGATGCCGAGCGCGCCGCCGGCCGCCAGCGTGAAACTGCCGTTGCCGGTGATGGCGTGGCAGTTGGCCATGAGCGTGCCGCCGTTCTGAATGGTCAGCGTGCCCGCCACGTTGAGCGGGGCCGTGAGGTAGGCCGTGCCCGCGCCGCCCGTGGCGGGGCCGGTCACGGTCACGTTGCGGTAGGCGCCGCCGGCCACGGTCTGGTAGCTGCTCACCACGAGGTCGGGCAGGCTGCCGCAGGTGGCCGTCAGGCTGAATTCGCCCCGCCCGCCGGCGTAGCCGGTCACGTACACATAGTAGTTGGTGCCCGCCACGGTGGGGAAAGTCACCAGCGACATGGTGGCGTCGCCGAGCTGGCCGCAGCCGTCGTCGTCCGACGCCACAATGTTCAGGTTGCCGCAGCTGCCGGTCAGCACGAAGAGCTGGGCATCGTAGCGCAACGCGCTGCTGCACATGTTGAGCGTGATGGGCGTGCCCGTGCCCGTGATGCGGTAAAACACCCCGCCCGACTCGGGCCATATCTCATCGCCGTTGAACGAGGTGCCGGTGGGGTCGTTCGTATTGGTGCTGCCCAGGGTCGAGCCGGTCACGGTAGCGCCGCAGGCCAGCTGCGGGGTGTTCGAGCCGGCGCACTGGTCGTTGGGCGGCACCGTGCCGAAGTACAGCTGCGCCGGCGGGCTGGCCGGGGTGCTGCCGCAGCTGCCCGTCACGGTAGCCACGTAGGCCGCCCCCGGCACCAGCCCGTTGATGTTCACGGGCGAGGAAGTGGCGCTCAGCGTCTGGGTGACGGGGCCGCCGGCCGGGCCGTAGCTCACGGTGTAGCTGGTGTTGCCCAGGCCCGCGTCAAAGGTCAGGCTGGCCGAGGTGCCGGTCACGTTCTGGGCCGTCAGGTTGGTGGGGTTGGCGCAGGCCGGGGCCGCCGCCAGCTCGGCCACCAGGTAGGTCATGGTGGTGGTGTTATTGGCGATGTAGTTGTTGGGTGGCCCGCCGTAGGTCGTTTGCTGAATCAGGAAGAAAGCCCCCGAGCGCGGCGGCGTTTCGCCGAGCGAGCCCACCGGAAAGTACTGGTTGTTGTCGATAAGCGCCCCGATGAGGAAATCGCCCTGCACCGTCACCGGCGTGAGCAGCGGCAGGCGCTTGTAGCCCCCCAGGTCGGCCTGCTGAATGGTGTATTGCGCCGAGCGGGCCAGAATCGAGCCGTTGGCACTCATCACCACCAGCGTCAGGGGCTGTCCCACGTTCACGGCATAGTTCGGCACTTGCGCCGAGATGGCCGTCACCCGGGCCGCCCCGTTCGAGGTCAGCTTCACGCCCATGATGCCGTCCTGGCCGTTGTCGGGCAGCTTATAGCCGTAGGTAGCAATAGCCCCGGAGCTCGTGTAGGCGAAGGTATTGGCCGTAATCTGGGCAATACCTTCCCTCAGGTTGTTGCTCGAGTACGTATCCGTAGGCAGGTACACCGTCACGTCGTCGTAGCCCTGCACTGTCGGCGCATAGGTGTCGAAAATCACCGTAGTAGACGCCCCCACCGCCAGCGAGGGCACCGTCTTCACGTTCAGGAAGAAGTTAGCGCCCGTCACGTCCAGCGTCACCGGCAGGTTAAAAATCGTCTGCGTGCCCGTGTTGGTGATGCGCGCCTGCACGGCGTGCCGGCCCAGCCCCGCCGGCACCTGCCCTTGCACAAACACCGCATCCACCGACGCATCAATGTAGGCCAGCGCCGGCGTGGCGCTCAGCAAGCCCAGTCCGGTGGCCACCGCCCCCAGGCAGCCCATCCGCCGGAGCAACTTTCCAAGTGTAAAAACTGCCATAGAAACCAAAAAGAGTAAAAAGGAAAATGAGTTGAATACCAAACAACCCCGCAAAGTAACAGCATCATCCTCCTTTCTCCCAAATCCGGCTGCTACTTTTCTGTTCCTAACCGCTTTTCCAGCCCTGGCAGCCCCTTTTCAGCCGCAACGGCCCCGCCCCCGCACCCCCGCAAAAAGGGCCGGTCCCTTGCGGAACCGGCCCCTGGTGCTGGCGTTCGTGTTGCCGTTGGCGGCCGCGGCCTACTGCTGGCCCTTCAGCTTGTCCTCGCCTCCGTAGGGCGCCCCGGCGGTGATGTCGCCGCGCAGGCCGCCGTGGTCGGCCGGGGTCGGGGCGTTGGTGTTGGCATCGGTGGCCACGGCGTTGGTGGGGGCGCCGTGGCCGCCCTCCTTGCCCAGGCCGGTTACCTCGGCCGCCCGGGCCACGTAGCGCTGCTTGGCTTCCTCCTCGGGCAGGCCCTTGTACTGGTTCCACGAGTCCCACTGGCCCTGCGAGAGACCGGCGGGGCCGTTCGCCTTATCGGCTTCGTCGGCGCTTACTTCGCCGCTCTGCATGTTCACGTCGCCCTCGGTGGCCTGCTTGTAGAGGCCGTAAAGCTCGGTCATGTGCTGGGGGGCCGTGTCGGCGGGCAGGTTGTTCACCCGCTCCACGGCGGCTTCAAATTGCTCGTTCAGGTTCATCGGAAAGAAAGAATAAGAGGTGGGAAGAAAGACGCTAAAAACCGGCAGGAAGGAAGCAAACCCCGGCAGCAAGCAGCTGCCGACGCGCTAAAAAGCGCTGAATTCCTCCAAATTCCAGCCTCCTGCAATACCCATCTGCGGGGCGTTAGGTTACGGGGGTGTAACTTTGCCGGCTACTATGTGCGGAATTACCGGAGTCTTTGCCTTTACCGAAACAGGCCGCCAGTCGCTGGCGGGCCTGCAAGCATCTACCGATGCCATCATTCGTCGTGGTCCCGATTCGCAGGGCCACTTCGTGTACGACCAGTGCGGGCTCGGCTTCCGGCGCCTAGCTATCCTCGACCTCTCGGCCGACGGCAACCAGCCCATGACCGACGCCGCCCAGCGTTACACCATCGTCTTCAACGGCGAAATCTTCAACTTCCGCGAGCTGCGGGCGAAGCTGGTTAAGAAGGGCTACAAGTTCCACTCGCAGACCGATACCGAGGTCATCCTCAACCTCTACATCTCCGAAGGCCGCTCGTTCATTAAGAAGCTCAACGGCTTCTTCGGTCTCGCTATCTTCGACAAGGAAGAGAACTCGCTGTTCATTGCCCGCGACCGGTACGGCGTCAAGCCCCTGCTAGTGTACCGCGACGAGGACAAGCTGTTCTTCGCTTCGGAGATGAAGTCCATCATGGCCCTGGGCGTGCCCCGCAAGCTCGACTACGCGGCCCTGAGCCACTATCTGCAGCTCAACTACATCCCCGGCCCGGCCACCATCTTCAAGGGGGTGAAGAAGCTGCTGCCCGGGCACTACCTCTACATCAAGGATGGCAAGGTGGTGAAGAAGCGCTGGTACAAAATTCCCTACGACCCGAAGAAGGTTGACAAGCAGAAGCTCGACTACGAGCAGCAGCAAAAGAAGCTGGTGACCCTGATGGACGACGCCGTGCAGCGCCGCCTCGTGGCCGACGTGCCGCTGGGCGCTTTCCTCAGCGGCGGCATCGACTCCAGCGTCATCACGGCCCTGGCCGCCCGCCACACGCCCCACCTCAACACCTTCAGCATCGGCTACAAAGACGAGCCGTTCTTCGACGAAACGAAGTACGCCAACCTCGTGGCCGCCCGGCACAAGACCAATCACACCGTCTTCTCGCTGACCAACGACGACCTCTACGAGCATCTGCACTCGATGCTCGACTACCTCGACGAGCCCTTCGCCGACTCCTCGGCGCTCGCCGTGTACATCCTCAGCCAGCGCACCCGCCAGCAGGTGACCGTGGCGTTGAGCGGCGACGGCGCCGACGAAATCTTCGGCGGCTACAACAAGCACATGGCCGAGTTCCAGGTGCGCCAGGGCGGCTTCAAGGCCGAAGCGGTGACGGGCCTCAACTTCCTGTGGGACATTCTGCCCAAGTCGCGCAGCTCGTTCTTCGGCAACAAGGTGCGCCAGCTGCAGCGCTTCTCGCGCGGCATGCTCTCGGGTGTGAAGGACCGCTACTGGGACTGGGCCAGCTTCGCCTCGGAGAAAGATGCCCGCGGCCTGCTCAGCGCCGATAGCCGCCGCAAAATCGGCAAGAAAGCTGCCGACAAGCGCCGCAAAGACATCTTAGAAAACATCCACGCCGACGGCGACCTCAACGAGGTGCTGCTCACCGATATGACGCTGGTGCTGCCCTACGACATGCTCACCAAGGTGGATATGATGAGCATGGCTAACTCCCTGGAAGTGCGCACCCCCTTCCTCGACTATCACGTCGTGGATTTCGCCTTCTCGCTGCCCGTCAGCAGCAAGGTGGACGGCAAGATGAAAAAGAAAATCGTGCAGGACGCCTTCCGCTCCGAACTGCCCGTCGAGCTCTACGACCGTCCCAAGCACGGCTTCGAAGTGCCGCTGCTCAAGTGGTTCCGCGGCGAGCTGCGCCCGCTCATCGAAAACGACTTGCTGGCCGACGACTTCGTGGCCGCACAGGGCATCTTCGACGTCGACGCCGTGCGCGCCCTCAAAACGCAACTCTTTTCGCGCAGCCCCGGCGACGTGCACGCCCGCATCTGGGCCCTCATCGTGTTCCAGACCTGGTGGAAGCAATACATGGCCGCCTGATGCAGCAGCCGCCCCGGCCGCGTACCTTTGCGGGGCGTGGGCCGGTGGCCGCCCTTTCCAATCAAATCACAAAACATCTCTGTTAAAACAACTTCTATGAAAATAGCAGTAGTAGGCACCGGCTACGTCGGGCTGGTTACGGGCACCTGTTTTGCCGAAGTCGGCATCGACGTGACCTGCATCGACATCGACGAGCGCAAAATCGCCAATCTTCACCAGGGCATCCTGCCCATCTACGAGCCCGGCCTCGAAGAAATGGTGAGCCGCAACGTGGAGAAGGGCCGCCTGCACTTCTCGACCAACCTCGGCGAGGCCATCCAAGGCTGCGACGTGGCCTTCATTGCCGTGGGCACCCCTCCCGGCGAAGACGGCTCGGCCGACCTGAAGTACGTGCTGGCCGTGGCCCGCGGCATCGGCGAGCACATGAACGGCTACGGTGTTATCGTGACCAAGAGCACCGTGCCCGTGGGCACCGCCGCCAAGGTGCGCGCCGAAATCGAAAAAGCCCTCGACAAGCGCGGGGCCAACATCGAGTTCGACGTGGCTTCCAACCCCGAATTCCTGAAAGAAGGCGCCGCCATCGACGACTTCCTCAAGCCCGACCGCATCGTGGTGGGCGTGGCTTCGGAGCGTGCCGAGGACGTGATGCGCAAACTCTACAAGCCCTTCCTGCTCAACGGCCACCCGATTATCTTCATGGATATTCCCTCGGCCGAGATGACGAAATACGCCGCCAACTCGATGCTGGCGACCAAAATCTCGTTCATGAACGACGTGGCCAACCTCTGCGAAATCATGGGGGCCGACGTGAACAAAGTGCGCCAGGGCATCGGCTCCGACGCCCGCATCGGCACCAAGTTCATCTACCCCGGCATTGGCTACGGCGGCTCCTGCTTCCCCAAAGACGTGAAGGCGCTGATTAAAACCGCCGCCGAAAACGGCTACGACATGCAGGTGCTGCGCGCCGTGGAAAGCGTGAACGACGCCCAGAAATCGGTGCTGTTCGACAAGCTGAGCAACCACTTCGCCGGCGAGCTGCGCGGCCTCAAAATCGCCGTGTGGGGCCTGAGCTTCAAGCCCAAAACCGATGACATGCGCGAAGCTCCCTCGCTGGTTATCATCGAGAAGCTGCTCGCCGCCGGCTGCACCGTGACGGCCTACGACCCCGTGGCCATGAAGGAAGCCGAGCACACCCTGGGCGACTCCATCACCTACGCCAAGGACGAGTTTGAAGCCCTCATCGACGCCGACGCCCTTCTCGTCGTGACCGAGTGGCCCGACTTCCGCTCGCCCAACTTTGAGGTGGTAGCGCGCCTGATGAAGCAGAAAAACATCTTCGACGGCCGCAACATCTACGACGCTGCCGAAATGAAAGCTGCCGGTTTCGCCTACCACTGCATCGGTGTGCGCACCGCGCACAAGGAGCCGGTTCAGGCTTAACTCGCACACTATCTGTCATCCTGAGCGCAGCGAAGGACCTTATCACGGCTGCACCCTACAGGAGTATTACTAAATTGAGCGGCGCGGACGTGATAAGGTCCTTCGCTGCGCTCAGGATGACAACCATTTATGTCTGAAGAAAAAAAACGTATCCTGATAACCGGCGGCGCCGGTTTCCTGGGGTCCCACCTCTGCGACCGGTTTCTGACCGAGGGCTACCACGTCATCGCCATGGACAACCTGGTGACGGGCAACCTGGCCAACATCGAGCACCTGTTTAAGCGTGAGGATTTCGAGTTTCACCACCACGACGTGAGTAAGTTCGTGTTCGTGCCCGGCAAGCTTGATTACATCCTGCACTTCGCCTCGCCAGCCTCGCCGATTGACTATCTCAAGATTCCGATTCAGACTCTGAAAGTGGGTTCGCTCGGTACGCACAACCTGCTGGGCCTGGCCCGCGTGAAAGGTGCCCGCATGCTGATTGCCAGCACTTCGGAAGTGTACGGTGACCCCGAAATCCACCCGCAGGTTGAAACCTATTTTGGCAACGTGAACCCCGTGGGCCCGCGCGGCTGCTACGACGAAGCCAAGCGTTTCCAGGAAGCCATCACGATGGCCTACCACAACCACCACGGCCTCGAAACCCGCATCATCCGTATTTTCAACACCTACGGCCCGCGCATGCGTCTCGACGACGGCCGCGTGCTGCCGGCGTTCCTCTCGCAGGCCTTGCGCGGCGAGAACCTGACGGTGTTCGGCGACGGCTCGCAGACCCGCTCGTTCTGCTACGTGGACGACCTCGTGGAAGGCATCTACCGCCTGCTGCTCAGCGACTATCACCTGCCCGTGAACATCGGCAACCCGGCCGAAATCACCATCAAGCAGTTCGGCGAGGAAATTGCCAAACTGACGGGTGTGGAGTTCAAGCCGACCTACCAGGCGCTGCCCGAAAACGACCCCATGAAGCGCAAGCCGGACATCACCAAGGCCAAGGAAATCCTAGGCTGGGAGCCCAAGGTAGACCGCGCCGAAGGCCTGCGCCGCACGCTCGAATACTTCAAGGAGCACGTTAAGTAAGCCCCGGCCGCCGGCCGCTGCTGTTTCCGAGGCACCCCGTTCTGCTCTGCCCGAGCGGGGCGGGGTGCCTCGCTGTTTAAGAGTGGCGGCCCTACTTTTACACTTTCACTACCGCCCCCATGCCCGATTTGGCCCGTCCGTTTCTGATTGAGTTTCCCAAGCTCGGCGCGCCCGAAATCGGCTACATCTCGGTGGCGGAAAATGCCGGCGACCTGCTGCCCTTCGCCGTGCAGCGCGTGTTCTGGACCTACTACACGCCCGAAAGCATCGTGCGCGGGCGGCACGCGCACCACCGCACGGCGCAGGTGCTCATCGCCGCCACCGGGCGCATCACCGTCACCACCGAAGTAGCCGGCGAGCCCATCGAAACCTTCCGGCTCGAAAACCCGCGGGTGGGGCTGTACGTGCCGCCCTATTGCTGGCATACCATGCAGTATTCGCACACGGCCGTGCAGCTGGTGCTGGCTTCGCAGCCCTACGACGAAGCCGACTACATTCGGGACTACGACCAGCTGCGGGCACTGTGGCGGCAATAATGAAAGCGGCCCCCGAATTGCTGGCCGCCCGGGCAGCCGAACTAGCCTTTTTGTCGCCCTACCACTTTCTGCGCGAGTTGCCGGCCGCGGCCCGGGAGCAGTTCGGCGGGGCAGCCCTGGCGGATTTTGGAGCTGATGCTGCTGAAGAAGTGCTGCCGATGGCGGACACCTCCGGCCAGTGGCTGCTGCGCCGCCTGCCCTGGGATTCGGCGTTTTTCGAAATTCCGACCTGCCGTCTGGTAACGGGCTTATTTACCGGAGAGACGCCGCCGGCTGCCCTGCAAACCGCTGCTGCTGCTCTGCGCAGCCAGCTGGCCCAGCAGGGGTGCTTCTACGCCTTCAGCGTGGTGCCCGCCGAGGATATCCGCCTGCTCCAGGCGCTGAGCGGTGCCGGTTGGCAGCTCATCGAAACGCGGCTGCATTACTACCATCCGGCGGTAGCCGAGGCGGCCGCACCGCGCTGGCCCGTGCGCCCCGCCCGGGCCGATGAGGCCGCGCTGCTGGGCCGGGTGGCCGCTGCCGCCCGCAACCCCTTCGACCGCTTCCACGCCGACCCGTGGATTGGTGCCGAACGCGCCGACGCGCTGCTAGCCCGCTACGCCGAAGCTGCCACCACCGGCGCCCTGGCCGACGTGGTGCTGGTGCCTGCTGAGCCTGGCTTGCCCATCGATTCGTTTCTAGCAATTTCTGATTTGCAGGTTGACACCCAAAAGCTGGGCGTACCGCTCTCGCGGGTGCTGCTCGCGGCCGTGGGCCCGGCCAACCGGGGCTGGCACCGCCGCCTGCTGAGCGAAACCCTGCACCGTGCCCGCACCCTGGGTCAGCGCTACGTGCTGATGACCACGCAGGCCACCAACCGGGCAGTCGTTCACAACGCCGAGGCGCTGGGCTTCCGGCTGGGGGCTACCAGTCACGTGCTGGCCTGCCATTTATCTTTGCCGGAGTGAGCGATTTTATTCCTTTTCTCTCCCTGGCCCCGCAGCACGAGCCGTTGCGGGCCGAGGTGCTGGCCGCCGTGGCCCGCGTTTACGATTCGAACTGGCTGGTGCTGGGGGAGGAGGTAGCCGCTTTCGAGCGCGAATACGCTGCCTTCAGCCAAGTGACTTACTGCGTGGGTGTTGCCAATGGATTGGATGCAATGGTGCTGGCCCTGCGGGCGCTGGGCGTCGGGCCGGGCGATGAAGTTATCGTGCCTTCCAATACCTATATCGCCACCTGGCTGGCCGTGACGCAGGTGGGCGCCACACCGGTGCCCGTGGAGCCCGACCCCGCCACGGCCAACCTCGACCCGGACCGCCTGCCGGCTGCGCTCACGCCCCGCACCCGGGCCATCATACCGGTGCATCTCTACGGTCAGGCCTGCCGCATGCCCGAAATCATGGCCTTTGCCCGGCAGCATGGCCTATGGGTGGTGGAAGACAATGCCCAGGCCCACGGCGCGGCCTTCGCCGGCCAGCTCACCGGCAGCTTCGGCCACCTCAATGCCACCAGCTTCTACCCCGGCAAAAACCTAGGTGCCCTCGGCGATGCCGGCGCCCTGACCACTGCCGATGCCGCGCTGGCCCAGCAGCTGCGGGTGCTGCGCAACTACGGCTCGCAAGAGAAATATCACAACGAAGTGGTGGGCTACAACTCCCGCCTCGACGAGCTACAGGCGGCCGTGCTGCGCACCAAGCTGCCGCAGCTGCCACGCTGGACGGCCCAGCGCCAGCAGCTGGCTGCCTGGTACAACCACTACTTGGCCGATATTCCCGGCCTGCACCGACCGCGCACAGCCTCCGGCGCCACCCACGTTTACCACCTCTACGTGGTGCGCCACGCCCGGCGCGATGCCCTGCAACGGTACCTGACGCAGCATGGTATCGGTACACTTATCCATTATCCCATCCCGCCGCACCGGCAGCCGGCCTACGCGCCGCTGGCGTTGCCAGCCGGGGCATTTCCTATTGCCGAGGAGCTGGCGGCCACCAGCCTCAGCCTGCCGCTGTGGCCGGGCATGAGCGAGGCCCAGGTAGCCACGGTAGCCGGCGCCATTCGCGAATTTGCGGCATCAGCAGGGTAGGGGCGCCGGGAAATGCGGCCGCTAATCAAGCCGCGCCTCTACTTTTGATTGGTTTTTATTCGCCCCCGCGCTCCATGCCTACGCTGTCAGTTATCGTGCCCTGCTACTTCAACGAGGAGAATATCCCCGTGACGGTGCGCGAGCTGCTGGCTAACGAAGCGGCTTTTCCGCCGGAAGTCACGGTGGAGTATGTGTTCGTCAATGACGGCTCGGGCGATGATACGCTGGGCGCCCTGCGCCGGGCGCAGCAGCAGTACCCGGGCCGCATTCGCGTGGTCGATTTGGCGGGTAACGTAGGTTCCTACAACGCCATTGTGGCGGGTATGGCCCACGCCACCGGCGACTGTATGGCCGTGATAACCGCCGATTTGCAGGACCCGCCCGAGCTGCTGCCCCGCATGTATGCTTATTGGCAGCAGGGCATCAAGCTCGTCATCGGCAACCGGCAGGACCGCGAGGAAACCGGCCTG
Organism: Hymenobacter aranciens; assembly: GCF_030580865.1. Taxonomy (GTDB): domain Bacteria; phylum Bacteroidota; class Bacteroidia; order Cytophagales; family Hymenobacteraceae; genus Hymenobacter; species Hymenobacter aranciens. The sequence continues at coordinate 206,723 of NZ_JAUQSY010000003.1, forward strand.
GCCCAGGCCCTGGCGCGGCTCTTTCACTGGCTGATGCGGCGGCTGGCCCTGCGTAACATCCCGCCCGGCGGCTTCGATTTTGTGCTCTTCGACCGGCAGGTGGCCACCGAGGTGCTCAAGTTGCACGAGCGCAACTCCAACGTTTTCTACCTGATGCTTTGGCTGGGCTTTGCCTACGTCAACATTCCCTACACCCGCCGCCGCCGCCAGCTGGGCCGCTCGCGCTGGACGCTTTCCAAGAAAGTCAAATTGCTGATTGACTCGCTACTGGCTTTCTCGTTCGTCCCCATTCGGGCCATCTCGGCGCTGGGGCTGGGGCTGGGGCTGGTGGCGCTGCTCTACGGCTGCTATATCATCGCCCTCAAGCTGTTCGGTAGCAACGAGCCCGCTGGCTGGTCGGCCCTAATGGTGGTGCTGCTGTTCGTGTCGGCCTTTCAGATGGTGGCGCTGGGCATCATCGGCGAATACGTGTGGCGCGGGCTCGATGCGGCCCGCAAGCGCCCGCTTTACGTGGTGCGCGAGGTCTGGGATAAGTGATGGTTAAGTGATACTATTTGTAAAAAATTTAGCAGTATCATGATTTTGCCGGCTGTTTCGGCCTGCGGGGTTACCTTTGTGGTCCGCGTGCCTTGTGGAACGCCGCCTCAAACAGCCTTTATCGATGGAGAAAAATGACAGAATATACGTTGCCGGTCACCGCGGAATGGTGGGGTCGGCAATGGTGCGGCGGTTGAAAAAGGCTGGCTTTACGAACCTGATGGTGCGCACCTCGCAGGAGCTGGACTTGCGCGACCAAGTAGCCGTGCGCGCTTTCTTCGCCGAAACGCGCCCGCAACACGTGATACTGGCCGCTGCGCTGGTAGGGGGCATCCACGCCAACAATACCTACCGCGCCGATTTTATCTACTCCAACCTGATGATTCAGTGTAATGTGATTCAGCAGGCGCATGAATCCGGCGTGGAAAAGCTGCTGCTGCTGGGCTCCTCGTGCATCTATCCGAAGATGGCCCCGCAGCCTATCAGCGAGCAATACTTGCTGACGGGACTGCTGGAGCCCACCAACGAGCCCTACGCCATTGCCAAGATTGCGGGAGTGAAAATGTGCGACGCGTACCGGGCCCAGCATGGTTCGAACTTCATTTCGGCCATGCCTACTAACCTCTACGGCCCCAACGATAACTACGACCTCAACAACTCGCACGTACTGCCGGCGCTGATTCGCAAGTTTCACGACGCCCAGCTGCAACAGCTGCCGGAGGTAGAAGTGTGGGGCACCGGCAAGCCCATGCGCGAGTTTATGCACGTCGACGACCTGGCCGATGCCTGCTACTTCCTGCTGCAGCACTATAACGAGCCCGGCCCCATCAACGTGGGCACCGGCACCGATGTGAGCATCGGCGAGCTGGCTCACCTGGTGGCTGAAGTGGTCGGCTACCAGGGCACCATCCGCTTTAATACGGATATGCCCGACGGTACTCCGCGCAAACTAATGGATAGCAGCAAGCTGGCTGCGCTAGGATGGCAGGCGCGCACCGATTTGGCAACTGGCCTGCGCCACGTCTACCAGGATTTTCTGGCGGGCGCCGGCAAGAACCTGCAACCCGCTTAAACAGTGCCCTTGTCGCCGCTGGCTTCTTTCATGACCCCTTTGCTCAAAGCTACTCTTTTCGTGAGGCCCGATGCGGCGCTGCTGAACAACGGCGTGTTTTCGGGCGCGCCGCTGCATGGCATGAAAAGCGACATGTACCAGTTCATTGCGCTGCGCCACGAGCTGCGTCGGCACGGCATCGAGCTGGCTACGCAGGATATTCATCCCCCGCAGGAATCGGCACTGGTGCTGGTGCTCGACCAGGTAGAGGCGTTTCAGGACTTCCAGCGCCCTGCTACCTGCCTGGCCCTGTGCCTGATGCTGTCGGAACCACCCACGTATTACCCCACCAACTGGGACAAGGCCCGGCATCAGGTATTTGACCGCATCCTGACGTACGACGTCCAGCTGATAGATGACGTGCGCTATTTCCGGTACCATTACGCCATTGATTTCGAGGACTACCCGGCGTTTCAGCCCGTCAGCGAAGCCGAGTTTGCGGAGCGTAAGCTGTGCATGCTGGCGGCGGCCTCGTTTGCCGTGCTGCCGCCACCGCCGGGTTCCCGCTCCCTGCTCTACGAGCGCTACAACACGCTACGCTGGTTTTCCAACCAGCAGCCCACCCACCTCGATTTCTACAGCCGGGGCGTGCATCCCGACACCTACGCCAGCTTCCGGGGCGCGGGGCTGCTGAAGCGCTGGCTGCCGCAGTTTGTGCTGCGGGCTATTGTGCACGGTCGCAAGCGCATCTTCGACCGCGTCTACCGGGGCAGCATTCCGCCGCTCGAAAAGATTGAGTACGTGCGGCGCTATAAGTTTGCCATTGCCTACGAAAACACCGAAGGCCTGAATGGCTACCTGACCGAGAAGCTTTTTGACTGCCTGGCGGCGGCTACCGTGCCGGTGTATCTGGGCGACCAGCTCGCGCCCGACCTGGTACCGCCGGACTGCTACATCGACCGGCGCCAGTTTGCCACGCACGAAGAGCTGTACCAGTACCTCGCCACCATGCCGTATGCCCGCTATGCCGAATACGTGGCAGCCATTCAGCGCTTTATGAAGCAAGTGCCGCAAGGCATCCTTTCTACTGCTTACAACACCCGGCTGCTAACTGATGCACTGCTGGGTGCGCTGCCGAAAGCACTTCGGCCCGTTTCCCAACCCTCGATTTCTCTTTCCCATGGCTGATATTTCATCGCTGCCGGCCCTGACCGGAAATCAGGTCCCGCCCGGTGGGCAGTTCCTGCCCTTGTTCAATACCTTCGTTCATCCCTCGGCGCAACAGCGCGTGAGTGAGGTGCTTGCCAGTACGTTTCTGAGTGAGGGCAAGCTGGTTAAGCAGTTTGAAGGCCAGCTGACGGCCGAGTTGGGGATGCTGCATCCGGCGGCCCTCAATTCGGGTACCAGCGCCCTGCACCTAGCGCTGGAGGTGGCCGGCGTTGGTGCCGGCGACGAAGTCATTCTGTCCCCGCAAACCTTCATTGCCTCGGCCATCACCGTGGTGCAGGTGGGTGCCCGGCCGGTATTTGCCGATATTCAGTACGAAAACGGTAATATCGACCCGGCCGACGTGGAGCACCGCATTACCCCGCGCACCAAAGCCATTATGGCCGTGCACTGGGGCGGCTATCCCTGCGACATGGCTGAGCTGCATGCCATTGCACAGCGCCACAATCTGGTCGTTATCGAAGATGCCGCCCATGCTCCCGGAGCTACCTACCAGGGCCAGCCCATCGGCGCCATCTCCGACTATACCTGCTTCTCCTTCCAGGCTATTAAGCACCTGACTACCGGCGATGGTGGCGCGCTCTGCGCCCGCGACCCCGAGAAAGCGCGTGAGGTGTTTCGCCGCCGCTGGTTCGGCATCGACCGGGCCAATTCGCCGATGAACGAAGTAGGCGAGCGGGAATATGACCTCACCGACGTGGGGTATAAATACCACCTGAGCGACTACGCCGCCGCGCTCGGCTTGGCCAACCTCAACGGCTTTCACGACCGCATGGCCGTGCGCCGCCAGCGGGTGCAGCAATACCGCGATGGTCTGGCGGCGGTGGCGGGCCTCACGCTGTTTCAGCATCAGACCGACCGCGAAAGCGCCCATTGGCTGTTCGGCTTTCACGTCGAAAACCGCCTGGACTTTATCCGGGCCCTTAAGGCCAGGGGCGTAGGGGCTTCCGTGGTGCACGATGGCATCGACAACAACACCCTCTTCGGCGGCAAGCGCCCCGAGCTGACCCAGCAGCGCCGCTTCGACGAAACGCAGATTCACATTCCGCTCCACGATGCGCTGACGGCTGAGCAGGCCGGCTATATCGTGGACGTAATCAAGCAAGGATGGTAAGCAGCACAATGAAAATTATTGTTTTTGGCCATACCGGCTTTGCCGGGCGCAACGTAACTGACGAGCTTAGTCGCCACAATGTCAGTTTTGTAGGCGCTTCGCTCAGTACGGGGCTCGACCTGCGCGACCCCGCTGCCACGGCGGCTTTTCTGCGCGAGCATCAACCCACGCATATCATCAACTGCGCGGCCCACGTGGGCAGCCTCAATTATGTGACTGAGCAGGCGGCTACGGTAGTGGCCGACAACTCGCGCATGATTCTGGGAATGTACGAGGCCGTGGCGCAGGAATGCCCGCAGGTGTTGGTTATTAATCCAATTGCCAATTGCGCCTACCCGGCCACCGCCGATATTTTTCGGGAAGACGAGTGGTGGAACGGTCACCTGCACCGCTCGGTACTGAGCTACGGTACCAGCCGCCGCCTGCTGTGGGCCGCTGCCGAGTGCTTCCAGTTGCAGTACGGCGTGCGGAGCATTCACCTGCTCACGCCCAACATGTACGGGCCCTACGACTCGACCGACCCCAACAAAGCTCACGCTCTGAATGCGTTGATTTCCAAGTTTGTGAAAGCTGAGCATACCGGCCAGGCCGAGCTGCCGGTGTGGGGTACGGGCGTGGCCATCCGCGAGTGGCTTTACGCACCCGACTTTGCCCGCCTGGTGTGGGACGTGCTCCAAAACCCCGACCGTGAGGGCCTCACTCAACCCACCAACCTGGCCCAGAACGACGGCCTGAGCGTGAAGGAGCTGGTGGGCATCATCCAGGAAAAATTTGACTACTGCGGCAAGCTGGTGTGGGACCCTTCGAAGCCCGACGGTGCTCCCAAAAAAGTGATGGATGACAAGAAATTTCGCCAGGTATTCCCAGCGTTTGAATTCACCGATTTCCGCGTCGGTATCGCCGAAACGGTGAAGTATTACGAGTCCGTTTACCCCTACTAACATGGCCACCGACCCTTCCCCGCTTCGCTCGGCCCAATACGACACTGCACTGTTACAAAGCTGTGGCGATGACGTATTCATCAGCGCCAATGTCGAGATTCGCCGGCCGCATCTGGTGCGCGTGGGCAGCCACGTCGCCATCGACTCGGGCGTGTACCTGACCACGGCGGCCGAAATCGGCGACTACACGCACCTCTCGCCTTACCTCACCATCATTGGCGGGGCGCAGAGTACGCTGGTGGTGGAGGATTTCGTGACCATCGCGGCCGGCAGCCGCCTCATCTGCGGCTCCGACCGCTTCATGGGCGACGGTTTTACGAGCGTGACGGCTCCCGAGGAGTTTCGTGATACCGTGGACTTTGGCACTATCCGCTGCTCGCGCTTCTCGGGCATCGGCACCAACGTCGTTATCATGCCCGACGTGACGATAGGGGAGGGCTGCGTCATCGGCGCCTGCTCGCTGGTAACCAAGGACACCGAACCCTGGACGGTGTACGTGGGCGTGCCAGCCCGGCCGGTGAAAGTCCGCCCCCGCGAAAAAATGCTTGAATACGCCAAAAAACTTGGCTACTAGATAGCAAACAGCAGTAGTTTGCCCATCTGTTTTCTTACTTTTCCTGAATGTATACGCTTTCTTACGTCCTTACCACTTACAACAAGCTACCTTACCTCAAGCAGGTAGTGGCCCGGCTTATTGCCGAGCGGCAGCCCGACGAGGAAATCGTAGTGTGCGATGGCGGCAGCAACGACGGTACGCCGGATTACCTACGGGAGCTATACGAAGCTGGTAAAATTCAGCAGTTTGTGTCGGAGCGCGACAAAGGCGAGGCCCACGGCTTCAACAAAGCCATGCTACGCGCCCGGGGCGAGCTGATAAAGCTCGTGACTGACGACGATGCGTTCTGTTACCCGGCCATCCGCGAGGCCAAGGCCTTCATGCTGGCCAACCCGAGCGTGGACGTGCTGTCGGGCAATACCGGTCTGATTCAGCTCGAAAACTTAGGTGAAGCCAGCCTTTACGACGACGTGGCCGACAACTTCCGCCGTTGGCTGGCCCACAAGGAAGTGGTATGGATGATTGGCCTGCCGCTGATTATCCGGCGCACTTCGCTGGCGCTCACGGGCTTGTTCAATACCGGCGTGGTGCAGGTCGATACCGAGTTTACCTACCGCATTACCAGCCTCAAGGGCATCAGCATTGCTTGGAGCACGGCCATGCTTAGCGTGCGCCTCGAAAATCCCCAGAGTAATTTCCGAGTGATGAACCAGGGCAAGGCAGTCAATGCCAGTACCGAGGAAGCCAACCGGATGCGCTACTATTACGACAAGCAGTACGGCAACGACCTCGGCAGCTTGCTGCGCCAGCGCGTACCCTACGCCGAGTGGCTGAAAAAGCCGCTGCGTCCGCTCAAGCGGGCCTTGTTTAGCGGCTTGAGCATGAAGCAATACGAAGGCAACTTGAAAATGCCGACTACCTACGCGGCCCCAGCGGGCGGCGTAGCCCCGGCCGATGCGCTGCAAACGGCATTTGACGTAGCCGACGAACTGATGCGCAGCTACAATGCCGCGCATCCCACCGAATTTTTGTTTCAGGAGCAGCAGCTGACTAAGGCGCTGAGCTAATTTTGTTAATAAACTCATTGCGGCCTGCTTAACGGCCGTTTTACTATTCTCACACGTATGAAAGTTGCGCTCATCACCGGCATCACCGGCCAAGACGGGGCTTACCTCACCGAGTTTTTGCTGGAAAAAGGCTATGAGGTTCACGGTATCAAGCGGCGCTCGTCGCTGTTCAATACCGACCGTATCGACCACCTCATTACCGACGAGCACGGCCACAAAAACCCGCGCCTCACCAACCACTACGGCGACCTGACCGACTCGACCAACTTGATTCGCATCATTCAGGAAGTGCAGCCCGACGAGATTTATAACCTCGGCGCCATGTCGCACGTGAAGGTGTCGTTCGACGCGCCCGAGTATGTAGCTGATGTGGACGGCGTTGGTACCCTGCGTATTCTGGAAGCCGTGCGCCTGCTGGGCCTCACCAAGAAAACCAAGATTTACCAGGCCAGCACCTCCGAGCTCTACGGTCTGGTGCAGGAAGTGCCGCAGCGCGAAACCACGCCCTTCTACCCCCGCTCGCCCTATGCCGTGGCCAAGCTCTACGGCTACTGGATTACGGTGAACTACCGCGAGGCCTACGGCATGTTTGCCTGCAACGGCATCCTGTTTAACCACGAAAGTCCGCTGCGCGGCGAAACCTTCGTGACCCGCAAAATCACCCGCGGCGTGTCGCAGATTGCCCTGGGCATGCGCGACGACATCGCCCTCGGCAACCTCGACGCCAAGCGCGACTGGGGCCATGCCAAGGACTACGTGCAGGCTATGTGGCTGATTCTGCAGCAGGATACGCCGGAAGACTTCGTCATCGCCACCGGCGTGACGACTACCGTGCGCGACTTCGTGCGCATGTCCTTTGCCGAAATTGGCGTGGAGCTGGCCTTCGAAGGCGAGGGCGTGGACGAAGTGGGCCGCGTGGCTGCCTGCACCAACCCGGAGTACCAGCTTGCCATCGGCCAGACCGTGGTGCGCGTCGACCCCACCTATTTCCGTCCCACCGAAGTGGAGCTGCTCATCGGCGACCCCACCAAGTGCAAGGAAAAACTGAAGTGGGAGCCCAGCTACGACCTGCCCGCCCTGGTGAAGGACATGATGCAGGCCGACCTGAGCCTCTTCAAGCGCGATGCGTACTTGCTGAAAGGTGGCCACAAAGTGCTGAATTACCACGAGTAAGGCGGCGGGCCGCCCTGGCGGCCCCCAATACCAACCGGCCTCGTGGCAGTGCCACGGGGCCGAACTTGTATTCTCGCGGCGCCCCCGAAACCGGGCCGCCGCGCATTTAAGGCTGTACTGTTCATTTTCTATGTCGTTATGGACGAAACTGGCCGGGTTGTCCAACAACGCGGTATTTCGCAAAGCAGTAGTCGGCTTTTCGGGCTCGGCAGCCATCACGGCAGCCGGTATGTTGCTGTCGCCGGTTATTTCGCGCCTGTACCGGCCCACCGATTATGGTGAGTACGCGGTGTTCAGTATTCTGCTGGGCAACCTGTCGATTGTATCGAGTCTCAACTATCTGGGCGCCTTGCTATTGCCTAAGCGGCATGAGCGGTTTGTGGCCCTCACCCAGCTTTCGCTGTGGCTGAGTCTCATTGTTTCGGTCAGCTTCCTGGTGCTACTGTGGTTCTTTGAAGACAGCATTCTGACGTTCTTCGACATCCATAGCATCGGCTCGATGGTGTTCTGGATTCCGTTTATTCTGCTGGCCTCGGTGTTGATGTCGTGCCTGCATTCACTGAGTATTCGTGAAAACCAATACTCGGTGAAAGCGGTATCCGACGTCAGCGCCAACATGACCGGCAAGGGCTACAATATCGCGCACGCGCTGTGGTTTGGTCCGTCGCCCATTGGCTTCATTATCGGCGACTTGCTGAACCGGGCGGTGGCAATTGGGACGGTCGTATTCCGCCTGCCGTCGCGGCTGACCTTGCAGATGCTGCGCCCGCTGCCGCTACGGCTACTGGTGAAGACGGCCCTCTTCTACCGGCGCTTCCCGCTGCAGGTACTGCCGTCTACCTACCTCAATATCTTCTCGTCGCAGCTGCCGATACTCATGCTCAAGAGGTACTGCGACTCGGCGCAGGTAGGGTCTTTTGCATTCGCTACCAGCATGATGGAGCTGCCGATTTCGCTGCTGGGCGGGGCGCTGTCGCCGGTGGTGATGCGCGATGCCGTGCAGGCCCACCACGACGGTGGCATAGAGCAGCTGGCAAAATTCTGCTCGGGCTATTTCCGGCGCATTTTCCTGGGGTTGGCCATTCCTTTCGCCGGGGTCGCCATCTTCGGCGATTTGATTTTCCCCACCGTATTTGGCGGGCAGTGGAAAACCGCAGGCGTGGTAGCCTGTTTGCTAGCCGGATACTACGCTTTCCGGCTAAACTATTACATTTTTGTGGCTGTGTACACGGTCATTCACAAGCAGATTTACGATTTGCTGTTCAACATTGTGCTGCTGGTGGCCCGGTTTGCGGCCATCTATTTCGTGGTGCAAAGTCACGGCTTTTTGTACGCCGTGGGAGCTTACAGCGCCGTGAGCTTGGTGCTGACGGCCCTCAACAGCTACGTGCTGCTGGGCACACTAGGCATCCGCTCGTGGAAGGTGGCGCTGGAGCAGTTCAGCTATTTTGCGGCCTTGCTGGGCGTGCTCTACCTGGCCCGCCTGGGGCTGAATAACTGGCTGCACCTCGGCTAAGCAACTGACTATGAAAGCAGCGCTGCGCACCACTCTGAAGAAGTCTGCCGATGCCGTGATACGGACCATCGGCGGCCTGCTACCCAAGCAGCTGGTAGCCGGGCGCGAACCCATGGCCCCGGCCGTGCTGCCGTTTCAGCTGCCGCTGCCGCGCAATGCGGCGCAGCTGCCACCGGCCTATCTGGCGCAGTTCGACAACGAGCGCAGCCTGCCCGAGCGGTACTTTTTCCATCTGCGCAACGTGCAAGTGTCGTGGCACGGCGTAGTGTTTCAGAACCTGCAGATGTTCCGGCCCAGCGTGTTACCGGCCTCGGTTGAAGCCGAATTCAAGGGCAGCTTCCTGCTACGGCAGTGGTGGAAGCGCCGCGCCCGCCCCCTGCCCGCAAACGAAGTGGTGGGGCTGGCTTACGGCCCCTGGGCGGTGGGCAACTACTACCACTGGATAGTGGACACGCTGCCGCGCCTGCTGCTGCTGCAACGACAGTACCCGGGCTGCCGGCTGCTGATGCCCGCCGGCCTGCCCGTCTACGCCGCCAAAACCGCCGCCATGTTCGGCTTTGAGCGGCAGCTGCTGGTGCAGCCCGGCGAAATAGTGACGGTGCCTCAGCTGGTGATGCCCGACTACGCCGCCCACCCCGGCTACCAGGACCCCGCCCTGATGCGCGAAGTGCGCGAAACCGTGTGGCGCGCCGTGGGGGCCCGGCCCCGGCCGCCGGGCCAGCCCGGCCGCCGCGTGTACGTGTCGCGGGCGCGGCAGCGCATCCGGCGCCTGCTCAACGAGGCCGCCATCGAGCCCCTGCTCCGGCAGTACGGCTTCGAAACAGTGTATTTCGAAACCCTGTCGTTTGAAGAGCAGGTGCAGCTGCTGCTTGAAACCGACGTGCTGGTGGGCATTCACGGCGCCGGGCTCACCAACACCCTTTTTATGCGCCCCAATACCACGGTGGTGGAGTTCATGAGCGACAGCTCCTGCAACCCCTGCTACTACCACCTGGCCAGCGGCCTGGGCCTGAACTACAACTGCCTCCCCAGCCGTAGCGCCGAGCAGGGCGCCGCCGCTCACAACAATTCCGACCTGACGGTTGACGCCAGCCAGCTGGCGCAGCTTTTTACCACGCTTTTTCCTACTTCTTAATTTATTACGATGGGCCGCAATCTAATTCTGGGCATCAGCGACAACTACAATTATTTTCACCTGTCGCGGTTTTTTGAGTCCCTCTACAAAACCTCGTTCGACGGGCACGTGTGCCTGTTTGTGGGGCCCAACACGGGCGCCAACACCGTGCGCCAGCTGCAGAAGCTGGGTGTGGAAACCATCCTCTACAAGAAGGATTTCCCCTACATTTCGCAGCCGCACCCCGCCAATTTTCCGGCCCTGCCCGACCCGATTCACATCTACAACTTCCGGCATTTCCTGTACTACGACTACATTCTGAAGCACGAGCAGGACTTCGACAACGTGCTGCTGACCGACGTGCGCGACGTGGTGTTTCAGAAAGACCCCTTCGATTTTCCCATCGCGTCGCAGCTTTACGTGGCCATGGAAAGCCGCGACAAGCGCATCGGCTCCTGCCAGTACAACAGCAAGTGGGTGCTCAACGGCTACGGCCAGGAAAAACTCGATGAGCTGGCCGAGCAGATTGTGAGCTGCGCCGGCACCACCCTCGGCCCCATGGCCCAGATAAAGCGCTATCTGCACACGCTGCTCTCGGCCATTCTGGAGCTGAAAGACGCTTACGGCTGCGCCGACCAGGCCGTGCACAACGACCTGCTGCACAGCGGCCGTATCGCCCCCGTACGGCAGCTCTACAACGATGACACCCCCATTCTGACGGTGGGGGCCGAGTTCGAGTTCAAGCTCGACCCGCAGGGCTACCTGCTCGATGGCAAAGGGCACCGCGCCAACACCGTGCATCAGTACGACCGGCACCCGACCTTGCTGGCGGCCGTCGACAAGTACATTTTTACCAACCCCTTGCGCAAGAGTTACCTCAAGCTGCGCTACAAGCTGATGCCCTAGGTGCAGTAGCCGCTTTTTTATTTACTCCGCATTTTGCTGATGAATAGCACGTTTTTCAAATGGTTTAAGGCCTTACTGCTGCTGCTGACGGTTGTTAGCCTGGCGGTGTTTGGCTGGGCTGCCAATAAAGGCCTGGACGTCAGCGACGAATCGTTCTATCTGCTTAACTACCGGTACGCCGATACCTACCACGCCAGCTTTTCCAGCTTTCACCTCATCATCAATACGATGCTGGGTGGTCATGAATTCTCGATTGCGGGCTATCGAATAATCTACCTGTTCATCATGGCCCTGCAAACGGCCGTTTTCACCTACGGCTTCGGCAAATGGCTGGAAAGCGAAGTGGGGGGGCGGGTGCAGCGAATCACGGCGGGCGGGTATAGTATCATCTTCTGCTACTTTCTGTTAGCCACGTTTGCCATTTTTTCCTGGGCGCCCCGCACGCTGTCCTATAATGGCATTAACTCACTGGTTATCTATGCATCAGCCGGACTTTTGCTGTTTGCCCTCAGCAGGCCCAGCCGCGACCGGCTGGCGCTGCTGGCCCTGGTGCTGGCGGGCGTCCTGCTTCCCTTCGGGTTTTTCACCAAAATATCGGCGGCCGTGCTGTGCCTGGGCTGGCACGGACTGATGCTGCTGTTGGTACGACGCCCACGGGTAGGGGAGTTGCTGATTTTCATTGCGCTGCCGCTGGCGCTTGGCATTGGCGTAGGTACGCTGCTGTATTTCGGGACGGTGCAGTCGTATGCCGACTGGTGGCTCAATTTCAACCGCGAGATGAAGGTAATCGTGAAGGTGGGCTACGGGCCGGGCCAGATGGTGCGCCGCTACCTAGCTGATGCACTGCATGTTTTGCTGTTTGTGCTGTGGCCGGGCCTGCCCCTGCTGGGGGCCTGCGTGCTGCTGACCGGCAAGCGCACCAATGGTGCCCGCAAACCCTTGGCGCTATACGGTATCGCGGCCGTATTGCTGCTGGTCTTCGCCTGTTTGTGCGTGTACTACAACGTGTTCGACCATGCTTACCGCAATGCCGATGCTACCACCCGCCTGCTGTTCCTCTTTCTGGTGGCCGTTGCCATCGTGTGGTTCCGGCGCCAGTCGGCCACGCTTGCGCTTCGCTTCAGCGAAATCGTGGTGCTGATATGGTTGCTGGCATTGCCGGCCGTGGCGGCGTTTGGTACGGCCAATAGCTTGCTTACCAATGTGCTGAACGATATTGTTGCCTGGTTTGCCATTCTGTTGTTTTTTGCTTTCCGCCTGCTGTCGGCCTCCCGCCCGGAGGCGGCCGAAGGCGCGTTGCCGACGGCCCCGCTGCTGGCGCCCAATCAGCGGCGCGTGCTGTATGCCTTACTGATGCTGCCGGCGCTCTACGTCTTCGAGCAAGCCATGTGGGGCAGTATATTCCGCCCCTATATGCTGCCGGATAATTTGTTAACTCAAACCGAACAGCTGAAAGCGCCCGGCGTTCGGGGTAAATTCTACGTCGATGCCCGGTTCCGCACCTTCGTAGCCGAGCTGTACGCGACCCTGCAGCGCGGTGGCTATCAGCATGGGCAAAGTATTGTGGCGCTGAATGATATGCCTGGATTGGTGTATCTGATGAACGGCTGGTCGCCGAATGCACCGTGGTACTTCTCGTTTGCGTTTGAGCGTAACATCCACGCGCTGTCGCTGAATCCGGCCAACATAAAGGGCTCTTACCTGCTGCTGAACAAAGCACTTTCGAGCCAGGAGCAGCAGGAGCTGCAGGCACACGGGCTCAACTATCCCACGGGCTACCAGCTGCTGGGCCAGCTTGCCAACCCCTACAACGTGTTCAATGCCGACCAGACCACCGTTTGGGTGTATGCGCCGGTTGAGCGGCGCTGAGTAAGCCGGGCCGCGGTCGTGCTTACCGCTCGTTTATTTTGAATTTTAGTCGATTCAGCCAGCTACTTCGTTGTAAGTCTTCTGGTTGATTAATAATATGCCATGCAGCCGTATTTTTCAATTGTCGTCCCTACCTACAACCGGGCCGACCTCATTGGCCTGACTCTGCAGTCGGTACAAAATCAGGAGTTTACCGATTGGGAGCTACTGATAGTAGACGACGGCAGCAAAGACAATACGGCCGCCGTGGTGCAGCCCTACCTGGCCGATGCGCGCGTGCAGTACCTGCCCAAGGAAAATGCCGAGCGTGGCGTGGCCCGCAACTACGGGCTGGCGCGGGCCACGGGCCGCTACGTCCTGTTTCTGGATTCGGATGACCGGCTGCATCCCAACCATTTGAGCACCCTGCATGCCGCCATTGCCGGCGCCCCAGCGCCGCCCGATTTTATTGCGACGAAATACGATTTCGACCGTGATGGCGAGCGTCGCCCCAGCGACCTGGCTCCATTGCCCGCCGGTCCGCTGGGCTTTGCCGACTTTCTGAATGGCAACGTTTTGGCCTGCAATGTGTGCGTGCGCCGCGCCAATCCCGAGCTCCGCCCTTTCGAAGAAGACCGGCGCTACGCGGCGGTGGAGGACTGGATGTTCATGCTGCAAAACACCCAGCACGGAGCCGTGGTGCAGCTCGTTGATGCCGTGACGCTGACCATGAACGACCACGACCAGCGCTCGATGCGGGCTGACAACCAGGGCCTCATCCGCCGCCTCGACCTGGCGGCGGGCTGGATGCAGCAGCACCTGCAGCTGAGCGCCGACCAGCGCCGCCGCCTGCTGGGACGCGTCTATTATCTTTGTGCCATTCATGCCTATGCCGATGGGCACCGCGCCCAGGCGCTGGCCTATGCCCGGCAAGCCGCGCCCGGGTTGAGCCTGAAAACGAGCGTACTGCTGTATGTGCGCTGCCTGCTGGGGCCACAGCTCATTGGCTTGTTAAAATAAGAGTGGCCCGGCCACGCCTATGCGTATTCTATTTCTGAGCTACTGGGGACTGCACGACGGCCTGACGACTTCCACCGTGTTTCCGCACCTGCGGCTGCTGCACCAGCGGCCCGATGTGGAAGCTATTCGGCTGATAACGATTGAGCGCGGCGCCGATGCCCAGGCCGAGCTGCCCTTCGACCCGGGTTTTCCCGCACCCAAAATCTCCTTTGAGCCCTTGCGCTCGCGGCCCAGCCGCAACGTGCTGCTCAATAAAATTGAGGACTTCACCCGTTTCCCGCAGGAAGTGGTGCGGCAGGTGCGCGAGTTTCGGCCCGACTTCATTCTGGCCCGCGGGGCGCCGGCCGGCGCCCTGGCCTACCTGGTGTGGCAGAAAACCCGGCTGCCGTTCTACGTCGAATCGTTCGAGCCGCACGCCGACTACATGCTGGAGTCGGGGGTGTGGCGCCGCTACGACCCGCGCTATCTGTTCCAGCGGCACTGGGAAAAACGCCAGAAGCAGCTGGCTGCCGGCCTTATGCCAGTGGCCGAAAACTACCGCCGCCAGCTCATCAGCGAGGGGGTGCCGGCTGGCCGCATTGCCACCGTGCCCTGCTCGGTAGATGCGGAGGCGTTTGCTTTCGACGAGGCTGCGCGGAGCCGCGTGCGCCGGCAGCTCGGCTTTGCGCCGGATAGCGTGGTGGGTATTTACGTGGGAAAATTCGGCAGCATTTATTATGATGAAGAGGCGTTTGCGGTGTTTCGGGCCGCCGCCGACCACTTTGGCCCGGCTTTCCGGCTGATTATTCTCACTCCCGACCCCCTGCCTGCCGTGCAGCGCAAGCTGGCGGCGGTGGGCCTCACCGGGCAGGCGTTTGTGACCAAGGCCGCGCATACGGAAGTGCCAAGTTACCTGTCGGCCGCCGACTTTGCCTTTGCTACCATCAAGCCCGCGCCCTGCCGGCTGTTCTGCTCCGCCATCAAAATCGGCGAATACTGGGCCAGCGGCCTGCCGGTGCTACTGCCGCCGGGCGTCGGCGACGACTCCGATATTGCCGAAGCCGAAGCCGGCGGCGCCGTATTCGACCTGAGCCAGCCCGCCAGCCTGCCCGCCAGCCTGTTGCGCCTCGAGGCCATGCTGCGCCAGCCCGGTTTGCGCGCGCAGGTGCAGCAGCTGGCCCTGCGCCACCGCAGCCTGGCGCAGGCCCAGACGGCCTACGAGACACTGCTACCCGCTTCGTAAGTCAAGCCTTTTTGTATCGTTGCCTAACTGTTTCTGTTTTGGGTACTTCCACTCCGCTTTTTTCTATTGTCAGTCCCGTGTACCGGGCCGAGGCACTGCTCGATGAGCTGGTGCGCCGCATTCAGGCCAGCGTAAGCCCACTGACGGAGCACTACGAAATTATTCTGGTGGACGACCGGGGGCCCGACAATTCCTGGCAGCGCATTGAGGAGCAGGCCGCCCGCGACCCCCGGGTGCGCGGTGTGCGGCTGTCGCGCAATTTTGGCCAGCACAAGGCCATTACCGCCGGGCTGGAGCAGGCCCGGGGCGAGTGGATTGTGGTAATGGACTGTGATTTACAGGACCAGCCCGAAGAAATTCCGGCCCTGTACCAGTATGCCATTCAGGAAAATTACGACCTGGTATTCGCTCGCCGCGTCGAGCGGCAGGACTCTTGGCTGAAGCGCATGGGCTCACGCCTGTTTTATCAGACTCTGTCGTACCTCACCGAAACCAAGCAGGACGCTGCCGTGGCCAATTTCGGTATCTATCACCGCAAAGTAGTGGCAGCTGTGCTGTCGATGCGCGAAAGCATCCGTTACTTCCCCACCATGGTGCGCTGGGTGGGCTTCCGGGCTGGCGGCCTGCCCGTGGCCCACGCCGAGCGCCCCGAAGGCAGCAGCAGCTACAACCTGAGCCGCCTGCTAAACCTGGCCCTCGACATCATTCTGGCCTACTCCGACAAGCCCCTGCGCCTGACGGTGAAGCTGGGGCTGGCCATTTCGGCCACGGCTTTCCTGTTTGTGCTCGTCACCCTAGTCCGCTACCTGCTGGGGCATACCTGGGAGCCAGGCTACGCCAGCCTTATTGTATCAGTCTGGCTTTTTGCTGGTTTGCTGCTTTCAGTGCTGGGCATGGTGGGCCTCTACATCGGCAAAACCTTCGAGCAGGTTAAAAATCGTCCCATCTACGTGGTCGATGTCCGGACGGACGCCGCGCCAGATTCTACGCTCACCTCATGATGCTGCCCACCATCCAGCCTCTGGGCTGGGACTCTGATTTTCTGGGCTTCTCGGTCGGGCGGCTGCTCACCGATGGCCTGTCGGAAGCGCAGATTGCCACGGCTGTTGCCGATGCGCGCCGGGCCGGCTTTCGCTTGCTTTACGCCGTAGCCAGCCCCGCCAATGCCGCGGCGGCCACGGCACTCCGGCAGGCCGGGGCCTTGCTGGCCGACCGCAAGGTAACCTTTGCCATGCCCGTGCTTACCGGGCCGGCGCCGGTAGCCGCCGCTATCAGCGCCACCACCGCATATAGCCCGCAGCTGGAGTCGCTGGCCTGGCAGAGCGGCGAGTATTCCCGCTTCCGGCTCGACCCGCGCCTGGCCCCGACGGTGTTTCGGGAAATGTACAGCCGCTGGCTGCACAACTCGCTGACGGGCAGTATTGCCCGGCAGGTACTGGTGTGGCGGGCGCCCACTGGCCACGAGCTCGGGCTGCTTACGCTGGGTGAAAAAAACGGCCGCGCCGATATCGGCCTGCTGGCCGTGGATGCCGCCGCCCGCGGCCAGCGTGTGGGCCAGCAGCTGGTGGCCGCCGCCGTGGCGCAGGCCGCCGCCTGGGGCTACGCCGAGTTGCAGGTGGTCACGCAGGGCGACAATGAGCCGGCCTGCCGGTTTTACGAAAAATGTGGCTTTCAGCTCGTTCAGGAAGAGCATATCTACCACTGCTGGCTCGACTAGCCATGGGTTGGGGGAAGATGCCTACCGCCCTGCTACCTTTGCGGTACTCAACTCAGCGTCCATGTTGCCTACTATTCCGTTTAATAAGCCCTATCTCTCCGGTCCCGAAACCCGCTACATCGAAGAAGCGGTACGCTCGGGGAAAATATCCGGGGATGGGGTTTTTACCAAAAAGTGCCACCAGTTTTTCGAGCAAAATCTGGGCTTTGCCAAAGTTCTGCTGACCACCAGCTGCACCGATGCGCTGGAAATGGCAGCCATTCTGCTTGATTTGCAGCCGGGTGACGAGGTAATTGTGCCGTCCTACACCTTCGTGAGTACGCCCAATGCTTTCGTGCTCCGTGGGGCCAAAATCGTCTTTGCCGATAGCACCGCCGAGAATCCCAACATCGACGCGAGCTCGCTCGAAAGCCTGGTGACGCCGCGTACGCGCGCTATTGTGCCGGTGCACTACGCCGGCATTGCCTGCGACATGGATGCTATTCAGGCCGTGGCTGCCCGGCACGGTCTGGCCGTGGTGGAGGATGCCGCCCAGGCTATCGACAGCTATTACAAAGGCCGCCCGCTGGGGAGCATTGGCGAGCTGGCCGCTTTCTCGTTTCACGAAACAAAGAACATCATTTCCGGCGAAGGTGGGCTACTGGCCATCAACGACCTGCAATATGCCCAGCGCGCCGAAATCATCCGTGAGAAAGGCACCAACCGGTCTTCGTTTTTCCGGGGCGAAGTCGATAAGTACGGCTGGGTTGACATCGGCTCCAGCTTCCTGCCATCCGATATTATCGCGGCCTTCCTGTGGGCTCAGCTGGAACACCTGGAAAGCATTCAGGGCCAGCGCAAGGCTATTTGGGAGCGGTATTATGCCGCTTTTGCCCCGCTCACTACGCAGGGTATCGGCCTGCCCCAGGTGCCCGACTATGCTACCAACAACGGGCACATGTTCTACCTGGTAACTCGCAGCCTGGAAGAGCGCACGGCCCTGATTGACCACCTGAAGCACCGCCAGATACTGCCGGTTTTCCACTACCTGTCGCTGCACAAAAGCCCATTTTACGCCAACAAGCACGACGGCCGCGCCCTGCCTTGGGCCGACCATTACACCGACTGCCTGGTGCGCCTGCCGCTGTATTACGAGCTGGATGAAAGCCTGCAACGCCGGGTAACCGACGGCGTGCTGGAGTTTTACGCAGGGCGCTAAGCAGGGCGCATGGCTAACATCCTCTTCATCGTTCCGTACCCGCCGGGCCGGGCGCCCTCGCAGCGCTTCCGCTTCGAGCAATACCTGACGGCGCTTACGGCGCAGGGCCATCGCTACCGCATGGCCCCATTTCTGAGCGAGGCCACCTGGGCTATTCTCTACAAGCCCGGGCACACCGTGGCCAAGGTGCTGGGCATTCTGGGCGGGCTGTGGCGGCGCTTGCTGCTGCTGTTTGCCGTGCCGGGCTACGACTTTATCTTCATCCACCGCGAGGCGGCGCCCATCGGGCCGCCGGTTTTTGAGTGGGTGATTGCCAAAGTGCTGCGCAAGAAAATTATCTACGATTTTGACGACGCCATCTGGATGAAGGACCCGGCTGGCGAGCAAACCTTTATTAGCCGCCTGAAATGGCAGCAGAAGGTGGGCAGCATCTGCCGCTGGGCTTATAAGGTGAGCTGCGGCAATACTTATCTGGCCGACTACGCCCGGCAGTTCAGCCAGAATGTAGTGGTGAACCCCACCACCCTCGATACCGACTTGCTGCACAACCAGGTGCGCGACCAGAAGCAGGCCGGCCCGCCCGTCATCGGCTGGACCGGCACCCATACTACTCTGCGTCACCTCGACTTGGTGTGGCCCGTGCTGGAACGGCTGGAGGCCGAAGGCCAGGAGTTTGTGTTTCATGTTATTTCCAACGAGCCGCCTACCCACACCGGTTTGCGCAGCCTGCGCTTCTCGCCCTGGCGCAAGCAAACCGAAATTGCCGATTTGCTGCAGTTCAACCTCGGGCTGATGCCCCTGGTTGATGACCCCTGGGCCCGGGGTAAATGTGCGTTTAAAGCCCTGCAATACATGTCGTTGGGTATGCCAGCGCTGGTGTCGCCGGTGGGCATGAACACCGAAGTGGTGCAGGAAGGCGTCAACGGTTTCGTGTGCGCTACCGACGATGAATGGTACCAGGCCCTGCGCCAGCTGCTGGCCAGCCAAGCCGAACGCAGCCGGCAGGGGGCGGCCGCTAGGCGCACCATTGTGGAGCGCTATTCAGTGGCGTCCAACACACAGAACTTTCTGCACCTGTTTCAGTAAACTGGCCGCTACGGTCCACCTTCCGCTTTAGCTCATGGCCAATTCCATTCCTACTCCCGAGCCGCCCGGTGCCCTCGTCATCTCCCTCGATTTTGAGATAAACTGGGGCGTACGCGACCAGCAAACCCTGGCGCAGTATGGTCCGCACCTGCTGGGTGTGCGGCAGGCCGTGCCGGCCATGCTGGAGCTGTTTGCCGAATACGGCCTGCACGCCACCTGGGCCACGGTGGGGCTGCTGTTTTTCCGCACCAAGGCTGAGCTACTAGCCCACCTGCCCGCCGTGCAGCCCCAGTACGCCGACCCCAACCTGTCGCCCTACCTGGCCCTCGACGCAGTAGGGGAGGATGAGGCCCACGACCCTTACCACTTCGGGCATTCGCTGATTCAGCAGATTGTAGCCACGCCGGGCCAGGAAATGGCCTCGCACACCTTTTGCCACTACTACTGCCTGGAGCGCGGCCAGACGCCCGAAGCCTTCCGGCACGATTTGCAGGCCTTCGTTCAGACGGCCGCCGAGCAGGGCCTGGAGCTGAAAAGCCTGGTTTTTCCGCGCAACCAGTATAATGTTAACTACCTGGAAGCATGTCAGGAAGCCGGTATCACCAGCTACCGGGGCAACGAGCAGTCGTGGATTTATAAGGAGCGCAGCGAAGAGCAGCAGGCCCTGTACAAGCGTGGTGCCCGCCTGCTCGATGCGTACGTCAACCTCTCGGGCCGCCACACGGCCAGCTGGGTCGATATGGGCCGCAGCTTTCCCTACAACATCCCCGCCAGCCGTTTCCTGCGGCCCTGGTCGGGGCGCTTCAAAGCCTTGGAAGGCTTGCGTTTGCGGCGCATTCTGAACGGGATGGAACAGGCTGCCAAACGCGGAGAGGTGTTTCACCTGTGGTGGCACCCGCATAACTTTGGCCAGAACCTGACCGAAAACATGGCGGTGCTGCGGCGCATTGCCGAGCATTTCCGGCGCCTGCAGGCCCGCTACGGTATGCAAAGCCTGAGCATGGCCGAAGTGGCCGACCGTCTTCACTCTCTATCTGCTTCCGTATGAGTGCTTCTGCCGAGTTTGCCGGTAAAAAAATCGTGCTCCTTGCCGGTCCCGGCGAGTCGACCGATATTCTGTTTCACGCCCTCGACGCCGAGTTTGGCGTCCACCGCATCATTGTCGAAACACCGGTGAGCCAGAAGCAGCTGCTGAAGCGCCGGGCCGAAAAGCTGGGCTGGCCCACCGTGCTGGGCCAGATTGCCTTCAAGCTGCTGATTTCCGGGCCGCTAGGCCGCACCTCGCAGCCGCGTTTGCGCGAGCTCAAGCAAGCGCATCACCTCAACGACCAGCCCCTGCCCGCCGACCGCACCATTTCCGTATCATCAGTAAATGCGCCGGAGTGCATTGCCAAGCTCCAGGAATTAAATCCTGACGTAGTGGTGGTTAATGGTACGCGCATCATTGCCAAGCGCGTACTCACCAGCGTGCCATGCCCGTTTGTCAATACCCACGCGGGCATCACACCGCTCTACCGCGGCGTACACGGCGGCTACTGGGCCCTGGCCAACGACGACGCCGCGCACTGCGGCGTTTCCGTACATTTGGTAGATGCCGGCATTGATACCGGTGGCATTATTGCTCAGGCACTTATTGAGCCCGGCCCGGCCGACAACTTCACCACTTACCCGCTGCTGCAGCTTATTGCCGGGCTGCCGTTATTGAAAGATGCCGTGCGGGCGGCCCTGGCAGGCACCATCCAGCTACGGCCGGCGCCCGAGGGGCAGTCACGCCTGTGGTCGCACCCCACCTGGGCCGAGTACCGCGCCAACCGCCAGCGCAACGGTACCCGCTAAATCCACGCTAAGCGGCCTCCAAGGCTCGCTGGGTAGCCCTTTCGCGCTTGGCATTCCTGGCGCTTTCCTTCGTGATGTCGTCCAGAATGTATAGGGCGGATAAGTAGAACGGAATCAGTGGTATCTTATACCGTACCAGGGTGCCGAAGTTGGAGGTGGAAACGCCCACCGAGGCCGCAAAAATCAGCGAAAAGAGAAACGACAGCGAGAGCACCGGGGTGGTGGTAATAAATCGCAGCGTTTTGAAGAAGCCAACCCTGAAAAAGATACGCAGGGTAAATACCAGGAAGTACATGGCTTCCAGCGCCGAAAGCAGCATTACCGGGTTCTTGGCTTCCCACAGAAAAGGGCGGTACAAGGAGGTAATAATGGCCATCGGTGCCAGCTTGGCCATGCCCCCGATAGTGCCGTCAAGCTCGCCCAGCTTGTAGCCTGAGCCTTCCTGCTGCACACTCACGCTGTAGATGTAATCGGCGGTGATTTTGCTGCGTTCTCCAATTTTTTCCACGTCGTAGTGGTCGTCGCCTTTGGTGAGGGTAGTGGCGGCATAAAATGCTAGGGCCCCCCCCACCGCAAAAAACAAGGGCTTCGATACCCAGCGAATCACCGAGTTTTTGATGCGGCTACTGTTTTCATTAAATACCCACAGCAGCGCGGCCGGCAAGAAGCACAGCAGGATGTACACCTTAATCAGGAAGATGGCATAAGCGGCGAAAACCCCGATAATGGCCGACTGCAGCATTCTGCGCCGCTGAATGGCGCCCCGGTAGAATGCGTAGAATACCCATCCCAGAGCCCCGATGCAGAGCGAGTCTTTTCCCAGCCCGGAACCCCAGAAAAACAAAGACGGCACGAAGAACAAAGCTATTGCCAGCTGCTTATACATGCCCGGGCGGAGCTTCACGAACGTGATATAGAATGCCCAGATACCACTGAAGCTAACGCCCGCAAACATCAGGGCAATAACGGTATAAGTGTGGTAGTTGAAAAGCCCGAAAACGGCGGATATACGCGAAATAAGGTACTCCTGTGAGCCCTCCTGGTACCAGTACATCTGCTCGTAGTACGGCGCCAGCTTAGGGTCCATCAGGCCGCCGCTGGTCATTATCAGCTTTAAGCCAACACCAAAATCAGTAGTGAGGGCGTCATAAATAACCGATGAGTGATAGAAGTAATTGTAGGTATCGCCACCCCGGTAGTAAAACTGGTAGATAACCCCAACCGCAATGGCGCCGAGAAACTTCAGACTCAAGGCAGGGATAAAATATTTTCGGGTATAGGAGTTAGTGACCCCCGGCCGGACGGCGAAGGCAATGAGGTAAAATATGAGTAGAAATAGCGGGGTCAGAAATATATCTTTAACCTCCATATAGTACGGTTATTTCGGGTGTTTCTTCAGCCAGTCTTTGGCCTCCTTGTATTGCTCCGATTTGTGGTCGGCTTTGTCTTTCACTACCGTATAGTACCGTCGGCCAGCTGTATAGTCCTTGTCCCGGTCGGCCAGCCGCGCCAGGTTCACGTTTGAGAATAAGTAGAAGCCGCCGGCCGTGTCGCCGCTGCTTTCGGCAAACACGATGCAGCGCAGGTAATAATCCTTGGCCTTGGCAATGTCGCGGTAGCGATGCTGCATGAGGTAGCCCAAGAAATAGCTGGCATAGCGCCCACTGATGGCTTCGTAGCCCGGCATACCCAGGTTAATCTTTTCCAGAATATCCCGGCTTACCCGCTCGCATTCAGTGAACTCGCCCTGGTCGTAGGTGAGCAGAGCGTAGAAACGCTGGAAATAACCGTTGTCGGGGTAGGTGGTGGCCAGGTAGCGGGCCACCGGCATGGCTTCTTCGGCGTTGTTTTCCTCGTTTTTGAGGATGCGCATCAGGAATACGCGGGCCTCGGTGCCGGTGTAGAAACCGTTGTTGGCTACGCTGCGCAGCTGCTGCAAGCCCAGCTTGGCATCGCCTTTGGGGAAGAGCAGCAGCACGGGCTTGAGCAGCGGATAATTTTCCGGAATCCAGATGGCGTAATAATTAAACAGCGCCTGCCCGAAGAGAAATTCCGGGCTCAGGCCGTTGGCTTCCTGGCTTTTTTTGAGGGCGTTGAGGGCCCGCTTGCTGCTGACGGTAGCCTTACGCCAGTTGTGACGCTCGGCATTGAGGCGGGCATCGAAACCGTAGCCGGCCGAGAGGAAAAAGCTGGCCTCGTAGTTGTTGTTGTCTTTGTCGTACATCTTCTCCGCCAGCGTGATGGTGGTGTCCATGTAGGCAAAAAAGGTGCGGTCGTACTGCTTGGTCTGGATGTTGGTGGGCATAATCTTCCACCAAGTGCTCAAACCCAGCAGAAAATAAGGCATCGGATGGTTGGGATAGCGCCGCCGCAGCGAGCGGAATTGCTTCTCGGCCTTGTCGTACTTGAAATTGTACAGATTGCGCACCGCACCTTCCAGCTCCAGCTGAATGTCTTTGTCGAGCAGCAGCCAGCCTTTGGTATCCACGGCCGACGGCGCCACGCTCACCGTATCGAGCTGCACCGTGGGCATCACGGGCACGCGCACAGTATCAGTGGGCTGCGCCTGCCCGAGCAGTGGCATCGTCAGAGCCAGCAGAAAAAAGCAAAGTAGGGAACGGAGCATAGGGAGAAAGCCTGACGCAGCCAAAGGCCACCGCCCGGCCAGCCGCACAGCACGGCAAACGGGGCTACTAAAGTACGGACTTTGCCCTAGCTTTGGCTGAAAATCCCCGCTTTTATGCAATTGCTCCATACGCTCTGCCAACTCCCTGCGCCCGCCGGCAACGAGGCGGCCCTTTCCCGTTTCGTGCTCGACTACGTGCGCCAGCACCAGGCCGAATGGCAGCACCAACCCCAGATTATCGCCGACGAGCGGTTTCAGGATTGCATTCTGCTGGTATTCGGGCAGCCGCGCACGGCCGTGTTTGCCCACCTCGACAGCATTGGCTTCACGGTGCGCTATGGGCGGCAGCTGGTGCGCATCGGCGGGCCGCGGGCTGAAGCGGGCTACCGCCTGGTAGGCAAGGATTCGCAAGGGGAAATTGACTGTACGCTGACGGTGGATGAAGAAACCGGTGAGCTGGGCTACGCGTTCCACCGCGACATCGACCGGGGCACTGAGCTGACGTTTTACTGCGACTTCCGCGAAACCGAAACCACCGTCCAAAGCTGCTATATGGACAACCGCTTGGGCGTGTGGAACGCCCTGCGCCTCTGCGAGACGCTGGAGCACGGCATCATCGCCTTCAGCTGCTGGGAAGAGCACGGCGGCGGCTCGGTAGCCTATCTGGCCAGGTTTATCCACGAAACCTACGGCGTACGCCAGGCCCTGATTTCCGACATTACCTGGGTCACCGAAGGCGTACACGCGGGCCAAGGCTGCGCCATCTCGCTGCGCGACTCGCTCATTCCGCGCCGGGCTTATGTGGACCGTATTCGGGCCATTGCCGCCGCATCGGGCATCGCCCACCAGCTGGAAGTAGAAGGCAGCGGTGGTTCCGATGCCAAGGAGCTGCAGCACGCCGCCGCCCCCTGGGACTGGTGCTTCGTGGGTGCCCCCGAAGACCACGTGCACTCGCCCGACGAGCTGGTCGACAAGCGCGACATTGCCAGTATGCTGGCGTTGTATCAGGTGCTGCTGCGGGAGTTGTAAGGATGGGCTTATCTTTACGTGTTTTATCAGCATTATAACAAATGCCGGCTACCATTTCTACTAACGTTTCTACTGCTACCGACGCGCAGCCCGTCAGACTGCTAACTTATCAGGAACTCGACATCCTGCATTGCCTGCGCGGCTTCTGTGCCTTCTACGTGGTCGTGTATCACGCTAAGTTTATCCTGTGGGCCGGTGGGCGCGAATACCTGAACGTGTTTCCCCGGGCCAGCTGGAACATCGGGCAGTACTTGGCTTTTGCGCTGGACATGCTCAGCTCGGCGGGCTACGAGATGGTGATTTTCTTTTTTGTGCTGTCGGGCTTTTTCATTCGCTACGCCCAACTGCGCAAGCACCGCGCCCCCCTGGCTTTCTACCTGAACCGGATTGTGCGGATTTATCCGCCCTACCTGTTTTCGGTGCTGCTGGCGGTAGGGGTGTTGGCAGGGCTGGCGCATTTCGTGCCGCAGATGCTTACCATTGCCAATAGCCGCGAGCTAAACAGCGCCTTGCTCGAAGCCTGGAATGCCCTCCGCCACCTCGACCTGGTAGGAGCGGGCCGGGTACTGCTATTCATGCCCGTGCAGGGGCATATATTTTTGGGTTACAACGAAGTGTATTGGTCGCTGCTGCCCGAGGCAATGTTCTATGCGCTGGTACCGCTGGCCTTCTGGCGCATCCGGGCCTATTACGTTGTCTCGTTGCTACTCTACCTGTTGGGAGCAGTAGCCATCACCCAAAACTATCCCTTAAACGACTTCACCGGCTTTTTTGCGTCTTACAACGCCTATTTTGCCCTGGGAGCGGCGTTGCACGACGTAGTAGTGCGCACCAAGTGGCTGGAACGGTTCCGGCGCGTGCCCGGCTGGCTGCTGTGGAGCAGCATGCTGGGGCTGTTTGCGGGGCTTATCGGCTTGGCTATTCTCAAAATGCGCATTCTTTCCGGCGTCGACGCCAGCTTGCTGGCCGTGCTGGCGGTATCGGCGCTGCTGGCCGGGCGAGTGTCGCCGCGCAACTGGCTGCTGCGGATTTTTCATCCCATCGGTATCTTCAGCTTCTCGCTGTATCTGTACCACTTCCCGCTGTTGCTGTTGTGTGGCGGCCTGCTGGTAGCCCTCACCGGCGACCTGGTATTCTATACCCGATACTACTGGCTGGCTATTCCGGTCGTGACCCTGGCGTGCTACGCGCTGTACTGGTGCACCGAGCGGGTATCGATTAACTTTTTTCGGAAAGTATAGGCAGTACGAGCTTTATTTGCCAGCTTTGCCGTTACGTCCTGTGCCTGCGGGGCATCGGCTTTTTGTTGGTTCTAAACTCTTTTCTTACCTCACACCAATCCCACCTGATGACCCCATACCTCTACGCGGTGCCCGCTCTGGGCCTGTTTGCCTTGATTTACACCTGGCTACGCGCCGGCTGGGTGGCCAAGCAAGACGCTGGCGATGCGCGCATGACCACCATCGCCGGCTACATTGCCGATGGGGCCATCGCCTTCCTCAAAGCCGAATACAAAGTGCTGGCGCTGTTTGGCGTCATCGCTGGCTGCTTTTTGTTCTATCTGGGCTACACGGGTGAGAAATCCAGCCCGGTTATCGTCATTGCCTTCCTCATTGGTGCGGTGTTCTCGGCCCTGGCCGGCTACATCGGGATGAAAATCGCCACCAAGGCCAACGTGCGCACCGCCCAGGCCGCCAAAACCAGCCTCAGCAAGGCCCTGAACGTGTCGTTCTCGGGCGGCTCGGTGATGGGCATGGGTGTGGCCGGCTTGGCCGTGCTGGGCCTGGGCTCGCTGTTCATCGTGTTCTACCAGATTTTTGTGCTCAACGTGGGCGGCAACGCCGCCGGCATCGACATGGAGCGCGCCCTGGAGGTACTCACCGGCTTCTCGCTCGGCGCTGAAAGCATCGCCCTCTTCGCCCGCGTGGGCGGCGGCATCTACACCAAGGCGGCCGACGTAGGGGCCGACCTCGTGGGCAAGGTAGAAGCCGGCATCCCCGAAGACGACCCCCGCAACCCTGCCACCATCGCCGATAACGTGGGCGACAACGTGGGCGACGTAGCCGGCATGGGGGCCGACTTGTTCGGCTCCTACGTCGCTACTATTCTGGCTACTATGGTACTGGGCCGCGAAATGACTTCCATCGGCGCTCCGCTGATGCGCGACAACTTTAATGGCCTTTCGGCTATTTTCCTGCCGATGGCCATTGCCGGCATGGGCATCCTGGCTTCGCTCATCGGCATCCTGTGCGTGCGGGTGAAGGAAGGCGGTAACGTACAGGGCGCCCTCAACCTGGGCAACTACATTTCGGTGGCCGTATCGGCAGTTGGGGCTTACTTGCTCATTAAGTGGATTCTGCCTGCTGGCGACTTTGAAATCCGCGGCCAGATATTCGACGGCATGCACGTCTTCTACGCCGTAGTAGTTGGCCTCATTGTAGGCACATTGATGAGTATCATCACTGAGTATTATACTGCCATGGGTAAGGGCCCGGTAATGAGCATTGTGCAGCAAAGCAGCACCGGTCATGCCACCACCGTTATCGGCGGGCTGGCCGTGGGGATGCACAGCACCGTGCTGCCCATCCTCGTGTTGGCCGCCGGTATCGTCATGAGCTTCAAGTTTGCCGGCCTCTATGGCGTAGCCATTGCCGCTGCTGGCATGATGGCCACCACCGCCATGCAGCTGGCCATCGACGCCTTCGGCCCTATTGCCGACAACGCCGGCGGCATCGCCGAAATGAGTGAGCTGCCCAAGGAAGTGCGTGAGCGTACCGACATTCTTGACGCCGTGGGCAACACCACCGCCGCCACCGGCAAAGGCTTCGCCATTGCCTCGGCGGCGTTGACTTCGCTGGCTCTGTTCGCCGCTTTCATGGGCACGGCCCACATCACCAGCATCGACATTAGCGATGCTAACGTGCTGGCGGGATTGTTCGTGGGTGCCATGATTCCGTTTGTGTTCTCAGCGCTGGCGATTTCGGCTGTGGGCCGGGCCGCCATGGCCATGGTGCAGGAAGTGCGCCGCCAGTTCCGCGAAATTCCCGGCATCATGCAAGGCACGGGCCGGCCGGAATACGAGAAGTGCGTGGCTATTTCAACCCAGGCTGCCATCCGCGAGATGATTCTGCCGGGCGCCATTGCCATCATTACGCCCATCCTCGTGGGCTTCCTATTCGGCCCCCGCGTGCTGGGCGGCCTGCTGGCCGGCGTCACGGTGAGCGGTGTGCTGATGGCCATGTTCCAGAGCAACGCCGGTGGCGCCTGGGACAACGCCAAAAAGTCCTTTGAGAAAGGCGTGATGGTGAATGGCAAAATGGAGTTCAAAGGCTCCGACGCCCACAAGGCCTCGGTAACCGGCGACACCGTTGGCGACCCCTTCAAGGACACTTCCGGCCCCAGCATGAACATCCTCATCAAGCTGATGAGCATTGTATCGCTGGTAATTGCGCCCCACATTGCCGAGCACGGTGGTGAGCGCGGCGTGGCCCCGGTGCGCTCGGAAAAACTGCGTGTAGAGTTTGCCAACCACCCCAAGGTACGCTACGCTGTGAACGTGGCTCCGACGGCCGCGAAGTTCATCTATTCGGCCCTGCGGCAGGCGCGGTAAGCCCATTGAACTGTCTTCAGTGTAGAAAAGGAGAAAAGGCTGCCAGAGATGGCAGCCTTTTTTGTGCAGTAGAGACGCAATGCTTTGTGTATCATTGTTCGCGCTACCGAGCCGATTCTGTTCAAACGAAGGTCAGCGAAGCCAACGACGAGACGCAAAATATTGCGTTTCTATATCGCATTCGATTTTTACAAACTTCCAGACCGCGTCGATAGCAGACTAAAATGCGACGAATACAACCTGTTTAATTCCGGGCTTGCGGTCTAACCCTGACCCGCTATGCCGTACCTTTGCACCCCAATCCGCTACACCCTCACGCATGGGCTCGTCCCTTATTACGCTTCACGGCAAAGATTTTCAGCCGTATCTGTCTGCCTCGCAATTGGCAGAAGCTGTTGAAAATCTGGCTGCTCGCATCAATGCGGATTATGCCGGCCGGCAGCCGCTTTTCGTGGTGGTGCTCACGGGCGGCTTCATGTTTGCCTCCGATTTGCTGAAGTACATCACGCTGCCCTGCGAGGTGGTTTTCATCCGGGTATCGTCGTACGAAGGCACCGAAAGCAGCGGCATGGTGAAAGAAGTGCTGGGCTTGCGCGAGGAAGTGCAGGGCCGCGACCTCATCGTTGTCGAAGACATCGTGGATACCGGCACTACCATGCACCACCTCGTGCCTAAGTTGCAGTCGCAGGGCCCGGCGTCGGTGGTCATTGCCACGCTGTTTTTCAAGCCCGAAAGCCTGCGCCACGAGCTTACTCTCAACTACGTAGCTAAGGAAATTCCCAACGATTTCGTAGTGGGCTACGGCCTCGACTACGACGGCCTCGGCCGCAACCTGCCCGACGTGTACGTGGCCGTGTAACCCGGTTTTGCCGTAGCCTGCTTATCTTGCCTAACGCCGCTAAAAAACTCTCCCTATTTCATGCTGAACATCGTCCTCTTCGGCCCTCCCGGCGCCGGTAAAGGCACCCAGAGCCAGAAGCTGATTGCCCGTTACAACCTCGTTCACCTGAGCACCGGCGACCTGCTGCGCGCCCAGATTGCCCAGGGCACCGACCTTGGCATCCGGGCCAAAAAGCTCATGGACGAAGGCCTGCTTGTGCCCGATGAAGTGGTAATCGGCATGATTGACAATGCCCTGCAGGACAATCCCAACGCCGGTGGCTTTATCTTCGACGGCTTCCCGCGCACGGTGCCCCAGGCCCGGAGCCTCGACGAACTGTTGGCCAAGCACGACGAGAAAATCAACTGCATGATTGCCCTCGAAGTAGGGGAGGAGGAACTGGTGAAGCGCCTGCTGGAGCGCGGCAAAACCAGCGGCCGCCCCGACGACCAGGACGAAAGCAAAATCCGCCGCCGCGTGACGGTGTACAACACCGAAACCGCCCAAGTGGCTGGCTACTACGCTGAGCAGAAGAAGTTCCACGCCCTCAACGGCATCGGTGAGATTGAAAGCATCTTCGGCCAGATTTGTGGCCTGATTGACAAGCACAAACCGGCCGCGGCTGAAACGCCCGCTGAGGCGACGAAAGAAGTAAAAGCGTAGGCTTTTAGAGTTATGAGTTTTGAATTACGAGTTATGAGTTTCGGCGAACAGGCCGGAATTCATAACTCGCTTTTTTAAGGGCCATCCTGCCAACTCATAACTCGTAATTCAAAACTCATAACTCAAAAAATGGCCTCCAATAACTTCATCGACTACGTCAAGCTCACCTGCCGCTCGGGCAAGGGCGGGGCGGGCTCGCGCCACTATTTCCGGGCCAAGGGCCTGCCCAACGGCGGCCCCGACGGCGGCGACGGCGGCCGCGGCGGCCACATCATCCTCGAAGGCAACTCGCAGCTCTGGACGCTGCTGCACCTGCAATATCAGAAGCACGTGTTTGCTAAAGACGGTGAGGGCGGCGGCGAAAACAACCGCACCGGCGCGCAGGGCGAGGATATTATCCTGCAAGTGCCGCTGGGCACCATCGCCCGCGAAGTCGAATCGGGCGAGCAGCGCCTCGAAATCACCGAACACGGCCAGCGCATCATCATGGTGCCCGGCGGGCGCGGCGGCCTCGGCAACGACCACTTCAAGTCGGCCACCAACCAGGCCCCCGACTACGCCCAGCCCGGCGAGCCCGGCATCGAGGAGCAATTGATTCTGGAGCTGAAGCTGCTGGCCGACGTGGGCCTGGTGGGCTTCCCTAACGCGGGCAAGAGCACGCTGCTTTCGGTGGTGTCGGCCGCGAAGCCGAAAATTGCCGATTACGCCTTCACTACCCTCGTGCCCAACCTGGGCGTGGTGGCCTACCGCGACTACAAATCGTTCGTGATGGCCGACATTCCCGGCATCATCGAAGGCGCGGCCGAGGGCAAAGGCCTGGGCACCCGCTTCCTGCGCCATATCGAGCGCAACTCGATGCTGCTGTTCATGATAAGCTGCGACTCGCCCGACATCGCCGCCGAGTACGGCATCCTGCTAGGCGAGCTGCAACAGTTTAACCCCGAACTGCTGGACAAGAAGCGCCTGCTGGCCATCGCCAAAACCGACATGCTGGATGAGGAGCTGGAAGCCGAGATGCGCGCTTCATTACCAGCCGATATGCCGCCCACGATTTTCATTTCCAGCCTCACGAACAAGAACATCGTGCAGCTGAAAGACATGATTTGGAAGGCGTTGCATGAGTAGACTTATTGCTCAATTCTGGAAATAAATAGTTCTGTTGTAGAGCGGCTGTAATCGTCTTTGATGTGCCCAGCTTCCTGAATTATTTGGAATGCACTGTTTTTATGTAGTTGCAGGAACTGCAAACCTGCTTCGGTCAGCCAATACTCGCTGAATTGTGACGCTCCGTCATCGTTTGTGTCTAAGAGCTCAATTTGGACAAGGTATTTGACCGAATCAAAGCTGATGATACCAAATAACCTAGACAGCCAACGAACGAGCTGGTAGCTATTAGCGGGCTCGTAGTTGTTAGCGGATTCATTATAAACTGATTCCTGATGCACTATGAGCAATACACACAGTTTTTGGGCAAGACTGATATTTGTGGCCATCCGGTAAAACTAATGGGAAAACTGCTTGTGCCAACTTGTCACCCCCGCCGCCTTTGGCCCACTCCTTGCGCCCGCGCTTTTGATAACCGGTGAAACCCCGTGAAAAACCCCTTCCGACGACTATTTACCAACATGGCTGACGAACAAAACCTGCCCCAGGACGACAACCTGTCTGCTGACTCCGCCCACACGGCTGGCGAAATGGCCGACGCCGACGGCGAAAACACCGACCCCGGCGCGGCCGCCGATGCCAGCGCCTCGGCCCAGCCCGAAGCCGCCGGCACCCGCGCCGAAGCCGAGCTGGCCGACCTGAAAGACAAATACCTGCGCCTGGCCGCCGAATTTGAGAACTACAAGCGCCGCACCACCAAGGAGCGCATCGACCTCTTCAAAACCGCCAACCAGGAGTTGATGGTGGCTCTGCTGCCCGTGCTCGACGACTTTGACCGTGCCCGCAATGCCACCGCCACCACCACCGATGCCAACGCCGTGCGCGAAAGCATCGACATCATTCAAACCAAGCTGAACAAAACTCTGCAGCAAAAGGGTTTGACGGCCATGGAAGCCAAAGGTGGCGACTTCGATGCCGAGTTGCACGAAGCCATCACCCAGATTCCGGCTCCGAGCGACGACCTGAAAGGGAAAATCGTGGACGAGGTGGAGAAGGGCTACTACTTGGGTGATAAGGTGATTCGTCACGCGAAAGTGGTGCTGGGCCAGTAGCTGTCATGCTGAGGAACGAAGCATCTACTCACGGCGGCGTTTTGACTCAGGCAAATTCCTTTTAAAAGATTAAATCAAGCAGCGCGAGCGGGATAAGTTGTTTCGCTTCGCTCAACATGACAGTTAGTTATGGCAACCGTAAAGCGCGATTATTACGAAGTATTGGGTGTGGCGAAAAATGCGGAGGGCGACGTAATTAAGTCGGCTTACCGTAAGATGGCCATTAAATACCATCCCGATAAAAACCCCGACGACCCCACGGCTGAGGACAAATTCAAGGAAGCGGCCGAGGCCTATGAGGTGCTTAGCAATGCCGACAAGCGGGCGCGCTACGACCGGTTTGGCCACCAGGCCAGTGGCGGTGGCGGCGGCCAGCCCAACATGGAGGATATTTTCTCGCAGTTCGGCGACATTTTTGGCGGCGGGGGCTTCGGTGATTTCTTCGGGGGCGGCGGGCAGCGCGGCGGCCGGCGGCAGCGCAAGGGCTCGAACCTGCGCATCAAACTGAAGCTTGATTTAGAGGAAGTTGCCAACGGCGTTGAGAAGAAAATCAAGGTGAAGCGCTACGTGGCCTGCCAGCCCTGCAGCGGCACCGGCGCCAAAAACGGCACCGAGCTCAAAACCTGCGCCACCTGCCAGGGCAGCGGCCAGACCAAGCGCGTGGTAAATACCATGCTGGGCCAGATGGTGAGCGCCAGCACCTGCCCCACCTGCAACGGCGAAGGCCAGACCGTGACCGCCACCTGCGAAGTCTGCAAAGGCGACGGCCGCCAGTTGCATGAGGAAGTAATTCCCATCAACATTCCCGCCGGCGTGGCCAACGATATGCAGCTGAGCATGAACGGCAAAGGCAACTACCCCGAGCGCGGCGGCGTGCCCGGCGACCTGCTCATCCAGATTGAGGAGGAGCCGCACGAATTCCTGAAGCGCGACGGCAACAACGTGATGTTCGAGCAGTACATCTCGTTCGTGGATGCCGCCCTGGGCGCCAGCCTGGAGGTGCCGACTATCGAGGGCAAGGTAAAAATCAAGGTGGACCCCGGCACCCAGCCGGGCAAAATTCTGCGCCTGCGCGGCAAAGGCATCAAAGACCTGAACGGCTACGGCCGGGGCGACCAGCTCATCCACCTCAACGTGTGGACGCCCAAGAACGTGAGCAGCCAGGAGCGCGAGCTGCTGGAGAAGCTGCGCAATTCGGATAATTTCACGCCGCACCCCGGCAAGAATGAGAAAGGCTTCTTCGAGAAAGTGAAGGAGTATTTCCAGTAAGAACGACGTGGTAGCACGAATTCCGCGTAGCGGTTCGTACTACCACTCTGACGTCTGTGCAATAGTAACAACGACCAAGTGGTAGTACGAACCCCTACGGGGAATTCGTACTACCACTCCGACGAAAAGCCCGCTTCACGAAAGTTGAGCGGGCTTTTTGTTGCTTTGCGGAAAGTTTCTTCCTTTTACCCTACTCCTGTGATTCTCGAAGCCATTGACGTGCGCAAGGCCTACGCCGCCCACGTTGCCCTCGACGGCGTGAGCCTCGCCATTCCCGAGCAAAGCATTTTCGGTCTGCTCGGGCCCAATGGCGCGGGCAAAACCTCGCTCATTCGCATCATCACGCAGATTACGGGCGCTGACTCGGGCGAAATCCGCTTCCGCGGGCAGCGGCTGGCGCCGGAGCACGCCACTGAAGTGGGCTATTTGCCCGAGGAGCGCGGGCTGTATAAGAAGATGAAAGTGGGCGAGCAGCTCATCTACCTGGCCCGCCTGCGCGGCCTGAGCCGGGCCGATGCCATGCTGCGCATCAAGGACTGGCTGGAGCGCTTCGACATCAAGGCTTGGGCCGAGAAAAACGTGGAAGACCTCAGCAAGGGTATGCAGCAGAAGGTGCAATTCATTGCTACCGTGCTGCACGAGCCCAAGCTGATTATTCTGGACGAGCCCTTTTCGGGCTTCGACCCGATTAATGCCAACATGCTGAAAGACGAGATTTTACGGCTGAAGCAGGAGGGTGCCACCATCATTTTCTCCACGCACCGCATGGAGTCGGTGGAGGAATTGTGCGACCACATTGCCCTAATCAACCGCTCGCGCAAGGTGCTGGATGGGCCGGTGAAGCTGATTCGCAACCAGTTCCGCTCGAACACTTACGAATTGGAAGGCCGCAGCAATAATAAGTTCATCGTGATGCATCCCGACTTCGAGGTGCTGGAACACCTGGAGCTGGAGAACGGCCATTTCCGCGACCGCATCAAGCTGCACGACGGGGTGAATTCCAACGATTTGCTGCGCTATGCCATCGGACAGGCCGAAATCCACGCCTTCCGCGAAGTCATTCCCAGCATCAACGACATCTTCATCCGACGCGTGCGCGAAACGATGCCCGAAAGCCTGCTTGAAACCGCTAACGCCCTCTTGTAAACCGCTATGGCTTCCAAATTCTTCCTCGTTGCCCAGCGCGAATACCTGACGCGGGTGCGCAAAAAAGCCTTTATTGTGCTCACGCTGGCCGTGCCGCTGCTCATCGCGGCATTCGGGTTTTTCATGGTCAAAATCGTGCAGTCGGACGACGACAACACCGACGTGGTGGAGGTGCGCGACGAAAGCGGGCTTGGGCTGGCCGCCCGGTTGGTGAGCACGCCGCAGCTGCAATTTGTGCCCAGCAATGTGCCGCTGGCGCAGGGCAAAAAAGCCTTCCAAAAAGCCGAGCACGCCGGGCTGCTGTACCTGCCCGCCGGGCTCAACCCCGATGAACCGACCGGGGTGCAGTTTTTCGGCAAGGGCAACATCAGCCTGCGCAAGCAGGTTTCGGTGGAAAGTGCTTTAAATAAGGCTTTTTCGGAGTTGAAGATGCAGAAGTCCGGCCTGACGGAAGAGCAGCTCAACCGCCTGAAAGCGAAGGTTGACTTGCAGGCCGTGAGCCTGGACGAAACCGGCAAGGAGGAAGACAGCAACGCCTTGGTTACTTCGGGTTTGTCGTACGGTTTGGCCCTGCTTATCTACTTGTTTATCTTCATCTACGGCGTGCAAATTATGCGTGGAATCGGGGAGGAGAAATCCAGCCGCATCATGGAAGTGATGCTGTCGTCAGTGAAGCCATTTGACCTGATGATGGGCAAAATCATTGGTATTGCGGCGGTAGGGCTGACGCAGTTCCTGCTGTGGGGGATTTTATCAACCGGTGCCACTTCCGTCATTTCTTCGCTCGCCACCGATACCAACAACCCCAAGACTGAGATGGCCGCTACCGCTAGCCGCTCGACCGATGCAGCGGAGCAGAATGCAGGTGAGCGTTTTGATAAGCAAATAGATAAGGTGGGCGAGCAAGCTCCCGGTGGCGCCATCTCCAAAGCCTTCGCCTCGCTGGGCAAGCTGCCGATTGGCATCATCCTGTTCGGCTTTATCGTGTACTTCCTGGGCGGCTACCTGCTCTACGGGGCGCTGTTCGGCGCTATCGGCGCGGCCGTGGACGACCAGACCGATACCCAACAATTCATGTTTCCGGTGACGGCGCCGCTGGTGCTGAGCTACATCGTGAGTATCACGGTTATTCTGCGTAATCCCGACGGGCCGCTGGCGTTCTGGATGTCGATAATTCCCTTCACCTCGCCCATTGCGATGGTGGTGCGGCTGCCGTTTGGGGTACCACTGTGGCAGCTGGGCTTGTCGATTGCGTTGCTCATTGCCGGCTTTATCGGCACGGTGTGGCTGGCAGCGCGCATCTACCGCGTGGGCATTCTCATGTACGGCAAGAAGGTGACGTACCGCGAGATGAGCAAGTGGATGTTTTACAAAGGCTAGTATTTTTGCCGGATGAAAATGCTACATCGTTTGGCGTGGCTGCTGTTGCTGGCCCTGCCTCTGCTGAGTTTAAAATGCGATGACGACGACGTTATCAAGCCGCCGCAGTTTGAGGTGACTATCCGGGTGACTGGCACCGACCTTTATGGACTGGGGGCTGAGCTGACCGTCACTTCAACGCGTAATATATTGAATCCAAGCGCTGGCCCGGCGCTAACGGAGAGTTTTCCAACCAGCATCAGCCAGACCTATCCGCTGGGCACTTTCGGCCTGCAGGATAGGGTGGAGGCCAGCGTGGCCTTCCGCAACGTGACGTGCAACAGTACTCTGCGCCCCGCCAGCAACAGCAAGCTACTGGTAGAGGTATTGGCCAACGGCCTCGTCGTAGGCCGCGCTGAGCTGACGCCGACAAGCAGCGGCAGCAGCTTCGTGTGCAGCCCCTACTGGCTAAGTACCACCGTGGGCGAGGGCGACGACTGGGATTAGTCGCGCTCCAGGCGTTGCCAGCGGCGGTATCTTCGTCTTATGTTGATGCCCCGTCAGTTCCTGCTGCTGTTTGCCTGCTACGCCCTGCTGGCCTTCGTCCCTGTCGCCGACCGGCCGGCCTACCGCCTCTTCACCGCCGCCGGCAAACCGGCCGACTACGACCAGATGCTAGCCGAGCTGGCGCAGGCCGACGTGGTTTTCTTTGGCGAGCAACACAACGACGCCCTTGGCCACTGGCTGGAATTGCAGGTGCTCAAAGACCTGACGAAGCTCAAAAAGCCCGGCCAACTGGTGCTGGGCCTCGAAATGTTTGAGCGCGACGTGCAGCCGTTGGTGGCGCAGTATGCCGCCGGCACCCTGCCCGACACAGCTTTTGAGCGCCAGGCCCGCCCCTGGCCCAACTACGCCACCGACTACAAGCCGCTGCTGCAGTTTGCCCGTGAGCAGCATATCAACATTGTCGGTACCAATACGCCACGCCCTTATGCCCGGCAGGTGGCGCGCGGCAGCCTCACCGCACTAAACCAGCTGCCTGCCGCTGAAAAAGCGCTACTGGCCCCATTGCCGCTGCAAGTGAATACCGAATGGCCCGGCTACAAGAAGATGGCTGCTATGTTCGGCACCGATGCCAGCACCCACGGCAGCGGCGCGCAGCCCATCATCCAGGCCCAGGCGCTGAAGGATGCCACCATGGCGCATTTTATCCGCAACAGTGTAGCGTCCGGTCAGACGCTGCTCCATATCAATGGCTCCTATCATTCCGATAACCACGATGGTATTGTGGGGTATTTGCGGCAAAACGCCCCGGCTTTGCGCGTGCGGACCCTAAGTGTGGTATCGCAGGAAAGCCTGAAACAGCTGGCGAAAGACAATCAGAAGCTGGCCGATTTCGTAGTGGTGATTCCGGAGGATATGGCTAAAACGTACTGATAGTGATGTTCTACGCCTTTGAAACCCCGGAGTTCGGCCTTGATGAGAATGGCTTGCACCGCTTGCGCAGCCGGTTCGCATTCGAGACAATTCCTTATCCGCACCTGCAACAAGCGGTGGTTAAACGTGGAAAATCGGTGCAAAACTGGGTTTTGCTGCTCATTGTCGGCATCTGCTGCCTGACAATTGCGGTGTTCATTGCTTACCGGATACTCGACTTTCTGTTCGGCGATGCGCCTACTAATCTGCGAATTGAAATCCACGAGGTAGCCATCCCTGTTTTTCCCGCTTTTATTGGCGTGAGTGCTATCTGGCAAGCCTTAAAAGAGACGGATATCCTGGAAGTAAAGACGGGCAGACGGCGCATTGTGCTGCCCTTGGATAAGCTCCGGCCTGTGGGCCAGCTAAGAGAATTGCAACAATACCTGCTGGCCAGAACTGGCGCTGCTACAAGCAGCCGCGGATAAAAAAACACCCCGCCATTGCGGCTGGCGCGATGACGGGGTGAATTTACCGGGTGGCGTGATAACGCCAGTAAATAATTAGGCCGAGAACGACGAGCCGCAGCCGCAGGTGCTTTTGGCCTGGGGGTTGTTGAACACGAAGCCGCGGGCGTTGAGGCCATCCTGGAAGTCGACTTCCATGCCCAACACGTACATGGCGTGCTTCTTATCCATTACCAGGGTCAGGCCGTCGAGGTCGAAGGTTTCGTCCTGCTCCTTGGCTTTGTCGAAGCCTAACAGGTAGCTCATGCCCGAGCAGCCGCCGCCCTGCACACCAATGCGCAAGCCGTAATCAGTCGGAACATTTTTTTCAGCAATGATATTTTTGACCTCTACCACGGCGCGCGGGGTGAGGCTAATGGGAGCGATTTTGGTGGCCGTTGCCATAACAGCGGGAATAAGGTGAATAATGGGGTACTACAAAGATACGGCCGCCGTTGTTGTGCGGCGGTCCGGAACCTTGGGGGCTAAACAGCGCTTGGGGGCCGGCGGTTCACGGCGTAAGTTTGCGCCCCGTGCGGCAAGACTTCGCTGGCCGCACCACTTTTCTGTTCTCTAAACGGCTAGCGGAAGCTACCCTTACCATGGATTCGAACGCCTATATTTTCGACCTGCTTAAAATCGTGCTGCCTGCTCTCGTAGTGGCCGGCGCCATCTATCTGCTCTTCCAACGCTTTCTGGAACAGGAGCAGCAGCGCCGCCTGGTCGAGCTACGCCTCAAAAATGCCGACACCACGCTGCCCCTGCGCCTGCAGGCCTACGAGCGCATCGTGCTGCTGCTGGAGCGCATTTCGCCCAACAACATCCTGGTGCGCCTGAGCAGCGCGGGCCAGACGGCTCAGGAGTACCACCGCCTGCTGCAGCACGAAATCCGGGCCGAGTTTGAGCACAACATCTCGCAGCAGCTCTACGTATCGCCCGATGCCTGGGCGGCGGTGAAAGAAGCCAAGGAAACCGTGCTGACCATGATTAACCACGCCTACCACAACCTGCAAAACCCCACCCAAACCCGGGGTACCGAGCTGGCCAAGCGCGTGCTGGAAGGCATGATGACCGACGCCGCCGACCCCGTCGATAACGCCCTGCTGGTGGTGAAGCAGGAAGCCCTACGGCTGTTTTAATTATTCCATAATTCGGCCACAGTCAACTTCAGCTGTGAGTTGCTGGTTGTAGGGGCATGACGAATAAAAAAAGACTGGCGGTCGACATGGATGAGGTTATTGCCGATTCCATCGCCCGCTTTCAGGAGTGGTACGGCCGCGACTTTCAGCTGGAGTTGAGCCGCGAATCACTCCGCGGCCGCCCCGCGGCCGATGCCGTGGCGCCCGAACATCAGGCCGCCCTGCGCGAATACCCGAACGCCGAAGGCTTTTTCCGCGACCTACCCATCATCGCCGATAGCCAGGAAGTCCTGTTCGAGCTTTCCAAAAAGTACGAGCTGTTTATCGCCACCGCCGCTATGGAGTTTCCCAACTCATTTGTGGACAAGTATAACTGGCTGCAGCAGCACTTCCCCTTCATTCACTGGCGCAACTTCGTTTTCTGCGGCGACAAGAGCATCCTCAACGCCGACTTCCTCATCGACGACAACGCCTATAATTTTGACGGCTTTCACGGTGAAGGCTTGCTCTTCGATGCGCCGCATAATGCCCACGAAACGCGCTACCGTCGCGTACATAGCTGGCGGGAGGTAGGAGAAATACTGTTATAAGTGAGTTAAAAGTTGAGAGTTAAAAGTGAAAAACCCTGACGCTTGCTTAAGGTCAGGGTTTTTCACTTTTAACTCTCAACTTTTAACTCACTTTTCCTGCAAGCTGGTTGCTACTGCCTTTTGGTAGCACTCTTCGTACAGCGGCACAATCCGGTCCACGGCAAACTCCTCGGCCCGCGCCCGCGCCGCCTCCTTGAAGCGCGGCAGGTTTTCATCGCTAAGCACGAAAAGGGAGTTTTCTACCATGTCGGCCACGTCGCCGATGTCGCTCAGCATGCCGGTTACACCGTGCGTATTCAGCTCCGGGATACCGCCGGCGTTGGTGCTCACTACCGGCACTTCGCAGGCCATAGCTTCGAGCGCGGCCAGGCCGAAGCTTTCGTTCTCGGAGGGCATTAGGAATAAGTCGCTCACGCTTAGAACTTCTTCCACCGCTTCGAGCTTGCCCAGAAAGCGAATATCGCGCTGGCAGTCGAGGTCGCGGGCCAGCTTTTCCATGCGCGAGCGGTCGGGGCCGTCGCCCACGAGCAGCAGCTTGGCTGGGATTACTTTGCGCACTCCGCAAAAGATGCGCAGCACATCTTCGACTCGCTTCACCGTGCGGAAATTGCTGGTGTGGATGAGCAGCTTCTCGCCTTCGGGCGCAATGGCGGCGCGGAAATGGCTTTTGTCCTGCTTTTTAAAGCGCTTCAGGTCGATGAAGTTCGGGATGACCTGAATGTCTTTCTCGATGGCAAAATACTCGTAGGTTTCGCGCCGCAAATCGGCCGAAACAGTCGTCACCCCGTCGCTCTGGTTGATACTGAACGTAACCACCGGCTCATAGCTGGCATCCTTGCCCACGAGGGTAATATCGGTGCCGTGCAGGGTGGTAACAACCGGAATGTTGATGCCCCGCGAGCGCAGAATCTGCTTCGCCAGGAAAGCTGCCGAGGCGTGCGGAATGGCGTAGTGAACATGCAGCACATCAAGGTTTTCATTCTGTGCAATGTCCACCATTTTGCTGGCCAGCGCCGACTCGTAGGGCGGAAACTGGAAGAGCGGGTAGGTGGGCACGTACACCTCGTGGTAGAAGAGGTTTTCGTTGAAAAAGTCGAGCCGCACCGGCTGGCTGTAGGTGATGAAGTGGACGCGGTGACCACGCTGGGCCAGGGCCTTACCCAACTCGGTGGCTACCACGCCGGAGCCGCCAAAAGTAGGGTAACAAACGATGCCGATGTTCATAAATTGACTAACGCGAAAAGCAGCTTCGCGTTGGCCTAACCGGAAAGAGGGCGGGATGTTGCGCCGGCAACGGTTTTCTCGCAATCAGCCTTTGCTGGTCGCCATTGCCTTGTAAATAACCTCGTGAATACGGGTACGGATATTATACTGCCGCAGCTTGTTATTTCCCGCATCGGGATACACCCGGTTCGAGAGGAAAATGTAGAGGATGTTGTTCTCCGGGTCCATCCACACGCAGGTGCCGGTGAAACCGGTGTGTCCGAAGGTGCTGGCCGGCGAGAGGTTGCTGGTGGGACCTTCGGGCTTGCTGGGGTCGCCGTGGTCCCAGCCGAGGCCGCGGCGACCGGCTTGGGTGCGGGCGAATTCGCTCACTACCGGGGTTTTGAAAAAGGTATTGCCGCCGTACTGGCCGTTTTGCAGGTTCATCTGCATGAGCACGGCCAAGTCGTTGGCCGTAGCGAAAAGACCCGCGTGCCCACCTACGCCGCCGACCAGTGCCGCCGTCTGGTCATGCACCGACCCTTGCAGCAATTCGCGGCGGAAGTAAGTGTCTTTTTCGGTGGGCGCGATGCAGCTTTTGGGGAAGCGCTGCAAGGGGTTATAGGTCATGCTGCCTAACCCTAGTGGACGATAGAACGTGCGGGTCAGGAAGCCATCAATAGACTCATTGAGCAGCTTCTCACTCAGGCGCTTCATGATGATAAAGCTCAGGTCGGAGTATTCTACCGGGTACTTGCCCTTGATTTTGGGCATCAGGCTGGAGCGCATCGTCCAGGCCCAGACGGAGTCGTCGGCGGCTTTGGTGCTGTATTCGCCGGGCACTACTTCGTTGGGGAAGTCATCGGAGCGAATGCTGGCGTAGAAGGTGGGCTTCAGGCCGTTGCTGGTGATGGTGCGCTCCCAGGTGGGGATGCCGGGTTTGAGCCCGGCCTGGTGCAGCAGCACGTCGCGCACGGTCATTTCGCGCTTGTTGGTGCGGGCCAACTCAGGCAGGTAGGTGGCTACTTTCTCGTCGAGGCTGAGGCGCCCCTGGTCCTTGAGCCACATCACGGCCTGCAGAGTGCCGGCTACCTTCGTTACCGAGGCCAGGTCGTATAAGGTGCTGCTGGTCACGGGCTGCGATTGGTCGTAGGTGCAGTAGCCGTAACTCTGGTCGAACACGACGGTACCGTTTTTGGCCACCAGCACCTGGCAGCCGGGAGCGGCGGCGTAGGTCTGGCTTTCGAGAGCAATATTGTCAATCTGGGCTAGCGTGCGCGAGTCCAGCCCTTGGCTTTCAGGCGCGGCGTAACGCAGGCGGTTTAGCGAGGGTGTGGCGATGCCGGTGCCGACGGGTAGCATGGGCGACACCGTGACGGGCAGCTTGCCCCGCCCCGGCAGCGCTCCAAACAGCACCTGCGGCACCACAATCTGGGCCGCGTAATGGTCTTCATAGCCACATACCAAGGTGCGGGCGCTTTCCAGGTACTTGAGGGCGTAGGCGTTGCCCATCGCCACCACTACCGTTTTGTAGCTCTTGTTGGCCTGCAGCCGTTTTAGGAAGTTCAGCGCCCCTTCGCCCAGTCCGTATTCGTGAGCCGGCGTGTTGTTCATCTGGTGTAAACTTACTACCACCACATTAGCATTGCCGAGGCGGCCCAGGATGCGGGTGAACGTGCTGTCGTCGGCGTAGCGGTTAGCTACCGCAAACGCCTGGCCCGCTTGGTATTTGCCGAAAATCGTAGCATACGGCCCCTCAGCCTGCGTACCGACGGTGACCGTAGCAATGCGCAAAGTATCAAGCCGCTGGAAGGGGAGGAGCTTGTCGTCGTTCTTCACCACCGTCACGGCGTGCTCAAAAATGCGCTGGGCCAGCACTCGCGTATTAGGCCGGTTGAGGCTGTCGCGCAAGGTGGCCAGCACGGCCGGCTTTTGCTCCGCCAACCCTGCCCAATATTTAGCGCGCAGGATTTTCTTCACTCGCAGGTCCAAATCTTCCTGCTGCAGCTTGCCCGCCGTCACAGCCTCGCGAATGCGGGTCAGCGCCGAGGGCACATCTTCTGAGAAGAGCAGCACGTCGTTGCCGGCCGCCAGGGCCATGGCGTCGAGCTCGCCGTCCTTGTAGAGCTTGCTCACGCTCTTCATGTTGAGCGCATCAGTGAAAACCAGGCCTTTAAAGCCCATTTTCTCTTTTAGCAGGCCTGTTACCAGGTTGCGCGAGAGCGTGGTGGTCTGCGCGTGGGTTGTATCAAACAGCGGCATGTAGAGGTGAGCCACCATCACGCCCATCACGCCCGCTTCGAATGACTTTTCGAAAGGAAATAAGTCCACTTTCATCAGCCGGGCCAAGTCGGTATTAATGACTGGCAGGGCGACGTGCGAATCGGTGTCAGTATCGCCGTGGCCGGGGAAGTGCTTAGCCACGGCCATGATGCGGCCGTCCTGCAAGCCCTTGATATACTGCACGCCCAATTGGGCCACTCGCTCCTGGTTTTCGCCGAACGAACGGTTGCCGATAACCGGGTTGCCGGGGTTGGAATTGACATCGATAACCGGCGCGAAGCTGATGTGCACGCCCAGGGCGCGCATTTTCTGGGCAATCTGCTGGCCCATCTGGTACACCAGCTGCGGGTCGTCCATGGCGCCCAGGGTCATCTGCTTGGCAAAGTGGGCCGAGGAGTCGAGACGCATGTCGAGGCCCCACTCGGCATCCATGGCAATGAGCAGCGGCACTTTGGCGGCGGCTTGCAGCCGGTTGGTCATCAGGGCCTGGCGCTTGGGGCCGCCCTGCAGAAACATCACGCCGCCAATACCTTGGTTACGCACCAGCCGCTCGATGCGGTCGGCGTGGGCTTTCTCCTTATTCGAATACGCCGCTACCATAAACAGCTGGCCGAGACGCTGCTCGGGCGTCATGGAGTTGAACACGCTGTCGACCCAGGCCATTTCGATGGGGGCGTGCGGCAGCGGGTCGGCCGGGAGTTTGGTGGGCTTGGAAAATGCCAGCAACAGCCCTGCTACCCCCAACAGCACGGCCCCGAGGCCAAACCGAAAATACGTGCGAATCAGCCCAGTGGGGTTGCGGAGGGAATTCAAAGGAAGAACAGGGGCCGGCAGGCCGTACTTTTGTCGTGGGTAGCAACGGAACCGCCCCGGGGGTTTGCGGGTTCCGAAAGACGACCCGCTGCCGCGAACCAAACTGAAGCCAATGCCTCAAAATTCGCCTCAACGCGCCGTCCAATCAACTACAAAAATACGGAAAAAACCGCGCGGTGGGTTGAAAATGTTGTACCTACAACGGCTGCGCCCGCAGGTTTATTGCTCAGTCAGGCAGTAGTCTCAAGTTTGTCATTCTAAAATACTTTCGCGCCCCTGGTGGCGTTTGCCTGCGTCATGCCCGACATCATCCGACTTCTGCCCGAATACCTTGCCAACCAGATTGCGGCCGGCGAAGTGGTGCAGCGCCCTGCTTCGGCGGTGAAGGAATTACTGGAAAACGCCGTTGACGCCGGAGCCACACAGGTGCAGCTGATTGTGAAGGAGGCGGGTAAGCAATTGGTGCAGGTAGTGGACAACGGCCTGGGCATGTCGCCCACCGATGCCCGCATGAGCCTGGAGCGCCACGCCACCAGCAAAATAAGCTCCACTGAAGACCTGTTTCGCATCCGCACCCTGGGCTTCCGGGGCGAGGCCCTGGCCAGCATTGCGGCCGTGGCGCAGGTCGAAATTCGCACCAAGCAGCGTGAGCAGGAGACCGGCAGCCTGCTGCTGGTGGAGGGCTCGCAGATTACCAGTCAGCAGCCCACCGCCTGCCCCGACGGCACTAGTATCAGCGTTAAGAACCTGTTTTTTAACGTGCCTGCCCGACGGAATTTTCTGAAAAGCAATGCCGTGGAAATGCGCCATATTCTGGACGAGTTTCAGCACGTGGCCCTGGCTAATCCGCAAATTGCCTTTTCGCTCTATCAGAATGATTTGGAGGTTTTCAGCCTAGCTGCTGGCAAGCTCAGCCAGCGTATCGTGTCTCTGCTGGGCAATAATTACAAGGGGCAGCTGGCTAACTGTGAGGAAGTAACACCCTTTATCACCGTGAAGGGTTTTGTGGGCAAGCCTGAGTCGGCCAAGAAAAGCCGGGGCGACCAG
Organism: Hymenobacter aranciens; assembly: GCF_030580865.1. Classification (GTDB taxonomy): domain Bacteria; phylum Bacteroidota; class Bacteroidia; order Cytophagales; family Hymenobacteraceae; genus Hymenobacter; species Hymenobacter aranciens. Next base: position 251,647 of record NZ_JAUQSY010000003.1, read on the forward strand.
TTTTTCTTCGTCAATAACCGCTTCATCCGCTCGGCCTACCTCAACCACGCCGTGCTGGCGGCTTACGAAGGGCTACTGCCCCGCGACACGCATCCGTTCTACGTGCTGTTTCTGGAGCTTGACCCCAAGGCCATTGACATCAATGTGCACCCGACGAAGACGGAAATCAAGTTCGAGGATGAAAAGACGGTGTACGCCGTAGTACGCGCTGCTGTTAAGCAAAGCCTTGGCTTGCATAATATTGCTCCTTCGCTGGACTTCGACGGCGACGTGAACTTCGCGCCTATTCGTCCCTTGCGCGGTGGCAAAGCCAAAGATGAATCGCTCCCGGAAATTGCCCCCGCCGCCCGGGCCACCGGCAGCCGCTCCGATTTCCGGCCCGACGCGCTGGCTGCTGCGGCAGCCGCCCGGTCCAACTCGCCGCACTCGGGCTTCAGCAATTTCCAGCCCGACACGCGCCGCGACGGTTTCGAGCGCGGCCCCAGTGATGAAGCGCGCCGCGAGCTCGAAGCCTTCTACCGTGAGCTGGGCCAGCCGGTGCGAAGCGAGGAGCTAGACGCCGAAGCCGAACTGCTGGTGCCCGACGAAACTGCGCCAGCAACTGTCGCGCCGCCCGCGTGGCTGGGACAGGATTTCGAGCCCGCACCCCAGCTGCCGCTGCCTGAAGTCACGTCTGCGTCGCTGGGTTTGCCAGCGCGCGAGAATGGGGGAGGAGGCCGCGCCGTGCAGGTGCAGCAGCGCTTTGTGCTGGTGCCGGTGAAGTCGGGCGTGTTGCTGCTCGACCAGGAGGCGGCCCGCGAACGGATTCTCTACGAGCAGTATAGCCAGGAATTGAGCCGCAGCGCGGGCAGCTCCCAGGCGCTGCTGTTTCCACGCACCGTTACCTTCACGCCCGCCGACTTTGCGGTGTTGCGCGAACTGCACGAGCCCCTGCACGCGCTGGGTTTCCGCTACGCCGACTTTGGGCCCAATACCATTGCCATTGAAGCCATTCCGGCGGGCATGGCGGCGCAGAACGAAAAGGAGTTGCTGGAGGGCCTCGTGGAGCAATTCCGCAATGCGCCCGGCCCTTTGCGCCTTGACCGGGCCGAGGGCGTGGCCCGGGCGCTAGCTCGGCGCGTGGCCCTGGCTACCAGCGCCCCGCGCCTGCCCGAAGCCGAGCTCACGGCGCTGGCCGACCGCCTGTTTGCCTGCCAGGTGCCGGGCTACACGCCCGACGGCCGCCGCACGCTGGTAGTGCTGGACGGGCAGCAACTGGCCGAATTTTTCCGTAAGTAGGCGGGCGCTGCTGGCCGGGTCGGCTAGCTTTGCGGTTTGAACGGCCGTTGGCCGGTCCGGCTGGCATTGCGGCTTTTTGCTGGCCGGCGCTATTATTCTCGCTATGTTCAATCTGACTCCTGTTGTCCGCAACATATTGTTCATCAATATTGCGGCGTATTTTCTGCAGGCGGCTTTCCTGCCGCAGCTCCAGCAGATTGGGGCGTTGTACCCCATCGGGTCGCCCTATTTTCAGCCCTGGCAGTTCGTCACGTATATGTTTCTGCACGGTGGCTTTGGGCACATCCTTTCCAACATGTTCGGGCTGATTTCCTTTGGCCCAATGCTGGAAATGAAGTGGGGGCCGCGCCGTTTTCTGATTTTCTGGATGGTGTGCGGCATCGGCGCCGGGGTGCTCTACGAGGGCGTGCGCTTTTACGAAGGCTACCGCATGGAACAGGCTCGCCGGGAATTTGTGGCCGAGCCGACGGGTGGCGACCTGGTGGCTTTCTTCGATAAGTACGCCTCCCAATACAGTGGCTACGAGGTGCTGGCCCAGGCCCTGCAGCGTAACCCGCAGAATCAGGAATACCGCGAATCGGCCATCCAAACGGTGAACGGCGTGGTGGACGAAATAAAAAACTCACGCTTTGGCGGCATGGTCGGTGCTTCGGGCGCCCTGTTTGGCATTCTCTTCGCCTTCGCCTACCTGTTCCCGAATACCGAGCTGATGCTCTTGTTCTTCCCTTTCCCCATCAAGGCCAAATACTTTGTCGGGCTGTATGCGCTGTATGAGCTCTATGCGGGTATTCACCGCACCCCGGGCGACAATGTGGCGCACTTCGCGCACTTGGGCGGATTGTTGATAGGCTTCATCATCCTAAAAATATGGGAACAGGGCCGCGAGCGGTTCTACTAAGCCCGCTGGGCTGATTTGCGCAACCATGAGTATTACCAACGACATCAAAAACGCTTTCATTCGCCGCGACAACGCGCTCAGCCAGCTCATTGTGCTGAACGTGACGGTGTTTGTGCTGTTGATTGTGTTGCAGACGGTGTTTCACCTCTCGGGCATCGATGCCAGCTACCCGAATCTGCTGCGGCAGGTCGAGCTGTCGTCGAGCCTGCCGGTATTTCTGCGCCACCCCTGGACGCTGCTTACCTATGCCTTCACCCACCTTATTTACTATAATGGCTTCCTGGGCGGGGTAACTCACCTGGCCTTCAACATGCTGAACATGTACTGGTTCGGCCGACTTATTCGGGAGTATCTCGGCGACCGGCGACTGGTGAGCCTGTATATTCTCGGGGCTTTGGCCGGGGCGGTGGTTTTTCTGCTGAGTTACCAGCTGGCGCCTGGTTTTCAGGCCCGTATTGGGGCTACTATGGTGGGCGCTTCGGGGGCGGTGCTGGCCATCATTGTGGCGGCTGCCACGCTGCTGCCCGACTACACGTTCATGCTGTTTCTGTTTGGGCAGGTCAAAATCAAATGGATTGCTTTTGTGCTGGTAATTGTGTCGATAGTGGGCGTGAATGGGGGTAATAGCGGCGGTAACCTGGCCCATCTGGGTGGGGCGCTGCTAGGCTACATTTTTATCAAGCAACTGCAGGCCGGGCGCGATTTGGGCCGCCCGGTGCAGGCCATCGGGCAATGGCTGGGCAAGGTGTTTCACCGCACGCCCACCATGCGCGCCAGCACCAACACCACCACCCGGCGTACGTCGGCCGATGGGATGGCGGCCCGCACCCGCAACCCCGAAGCCACTCCTCTTCAGGAAGAAGTGGACATTATTCTGGACAAGATTTCGCGCTCGGGCTACGAAAGCCTGACCAAGGAAGAAAAGCAGAAGCTGTTCAAAGCCAGTCAGGAATAGAATAAGTAAAACAAAGAAAAAGCCCCGCCGAAGTTGCTTCGGCAGGGCTTTTTAGCTTTAAGCTGACTTATGCTTATGCCTCGACGCTCATTTTGTCGAGGGCGTCCATCACCTCTTTCACGTGGCCGCGCGAGGTCTCCAGCAGGGCTTTCTCGTCATCGTTGAGCTGCAGCTCGATGATGCGCTCAATGCCGTTTTTGCCGAGGATAACCGGGGCACCGAGGTACACACCGTTGATGCCGTACTCGCCCTGCAGCTCTACGCACACGGGGAACACGCGGCGCTGGTCGCGCACGATGGCCTCAACCATTTGGGCAGCAGCGGCGCCGGGAGCGTACCAGGCCGAAGTGCCCATAAGTTTCACCAGCTCGCCGCCGCCGTTTTTGGTGCGGTCCACGATGGCATTGAGGGTGGCTTCGTCGATGAGCTCCGTGACGGGGATGCCGCCCACGGTGGTGTAGCGGGGCAGGGGCACCATGGTGTCGCCGTGGCCCCCCATCAGCACGGCTTGAATGTCTTTCGGGCTCACGTTCAGGGCCTCAGCCAGGAAGGCGCGGTAGCGGGCCGTGTCGAGAATGCCAGCCATGCCGAACACTTTCTCGCGGGGCAGCTTCGAGGTGAGGTGGGCCTGGTAGGTCATCACATCGAGGGGGTTGCTTACGATGATGATGATGGCATCGGGCGAGTGCTTCACCACTTGCTCGGTCACCGATTTCACGATGCCAGCGTTGGTAGCGATAAGGTCGTCGCGGCTCATGCCGGGCTTGCGGGGCAGGCCCGAGGTGATAACTACCACGTCGGACCCGGCGGTGCGGGCGTAGTCGTTGGTGACGCCCACGGTACGGGTGTCGTAGCCGATAATCGGGGCTTTCTGCCAGATGTCGAGGGCTTTGCCTTCGGCAAAACCTTCCTTGATGTCAACCAGAACTACTTCGTTGGCAATTTCACGGGTGGCGAGTACATCGGCGCAGGTTGCGCCCACGTTGCCAGCCCCGACGACGGTAACTTTCATGCGGGTAATGAATTGGGAGGTAAGGGAAACTTGTGGGCGCAAAAGTACCGCCAAACTCCCGACTGCCGCACGACCCGGCCGAATAAGTTTGCCGCTGCACCAGGGAAAATGTGTGGTTAGCCGACTAAGAGAAGCCACTGCCAGCAGCAATTGGCGATATGAGCGCGGCAGTTCCGATTTTCTAAATCAAACTCTGCCTCCGTACGCCCACCATCTACAGTACCGTCAACGTGTGTGCCTTCACCAAAACCTTGGGCGCCGAGCAGGCCCTGGTGCTGGTGAATGTGCGCAACTCCAACCAGCAGTTTGCCTTGACCGCCGCGCTGGCTAATGTCCGTTGGACTAATGCGCTGGACGGCAGTATTGTTATTGGTAGGCACGCAGGTTTCGCTGCCCGCCTATGGCTACCTCGTGCTGAATAGATAACAAGGCCTACCCGGCTGGCCGTCGCCGCCGGTCAATCCTGACAGCCGTTTTGGCTGCCGTCCCGGGCGGTGGCCGAAACGGCTGTATTTTTGACCAGCGGGCTGCCTTTTGGCCTTTTCACTTTTGCCGACCACGACTACTTCACGCCGTTTTTCGCCGCTGCTGCTGGCTATTCTGAGTCTGCTGCTGCTGCTGTTGCCCTTTGCCCTGTTGCGGCAGCACAGCTACTTCACCATCGACGATAGCCTCGACTCCGACGTCAGCGTGTATTATCTGCTGAATAAGTTTCGGGTGGCGCTGGATTTTCGGCCCGGAATCGTAGTGCCTCCGGTGATGAATGGCTTGCCGCGTAATGCCATGCGCACGGGTATTTGCCTGACCAACATTCCGTATGCCCTGCTGCCGACCTGGGCCGCTTACATCACCAACCAAGTGCTGGTGCGGCTGGCGGGTCTGCTAGGGATGTACGGCTTGCTGGTGGGTCCCTGGCAGTTGGGCCGGCAGCGTGGGCTGGCTGCGGCGCTGGCGCTGGCCTGGGCCACGCTGCCCGCTTACACCATTTTCGGCGCCACGGTGCTGGGCCAACCAGCACTTTTGCTGGCATTTCTGGAGTTGCGGCGCGGGGCGGCCCGTTGGTGGCACTGGCTGCTGATTGTGCTGTTTGCCGGCTGGAGTACGTTTGCTTTCATTGGGCCGTTTGCGCTGTTGGCCTTGGGCGGCCTGCTGCTATGGGACTGGTGGCGCACCCGGCAACTCAACTGGCGCTTGGCCGCGGGAATAGTGGTGCTGGTGCTGGCTTCGGTAGTGGCGGAGTGGCCTATTTTCTATTCCTTGCTCATTGCCAAGCAGTTTGTACCCCATCGGCTGGAATTTGATTTCAGCCGCCTGGCGCCGCTGGGCTGGAAGGCCGGGCTGCGCGGCGTGACGCAATACTTTCTGTTTGGGCAGTATCATGCTAGCCGCTTTCTGCGGGTCAGCGCTTTGCTGGCCGTGGCGGTGGCGGTGCTGCGCATGCCAGCCGGGCAGCGAATGGTCTCATTGCAGCGCTTCGCGCCGTGGCTGCTGGTGCTGGCCGCGTTGGCCCTGATAGGCGGCCTCTATCCGCAGGTAATGGCTTGGGTGAAGCTGCATTGGCCTTCCATCAGCGTATTCAATGCGGGGCGCTTCTACTTTTTAGGTCCGCTGTTTTTTTTCCTGCTGCTGGCTTTGGCCGTGCGCGATTTGCCGCGCCGCTGGCAGCTTGCGATAGTGGGTTTGCAGCTGTTTACTGGCTTGGCAATGAACACCGAATGGGTTAATAACCTCCGCATCCTGGCCGGGCGTGCCCGGCCGCACGACCCCAGCTACGAGGCCTATGAAGCCCCGGCACTGTTTCAGGAAATCCAGCAACATATCCGCCAGCAAACCGGCCTGGTACCCAGCCAATACCGGGTGGCCTGTCTGGGCATGGCGCCCGGCGTGGCCCAGCTCAACAATTTCTATACCCTCGATTCTTATCAGAATTATTACCCGCTGACCTACAAGCGACAATTCCGCCCCATCATTGCCGGGGAGCTGGCTAAAAGCCAGGAGTTGAGTAACTACTACGATGCCTGGGGCAGCCGCTGCTATCTTTTCTCGGCTGAGCTGGGCCGGGATTTTCAGGTGGGAGCCTACCAGCAGCGGGTGGTGCAGGATTTGGCGTTCGATATGCCCGCTTTCCGGGGAATGGGGGGGCAATACGTGCTGTCGGCCGTCCGGCTGGCTACGCCGCAACGGAGTGGCTTACGGTTGGTGCGGGTTTTTGCACGGTCCGGTGCCTATTGGCGTATCTGGCTGTATGAGCTTGATAGTCAAAAAAAGTAGCCGGCCTGGGAAAGGCGTCGGCCCGCAGCTTCGTGCCTCTGCCGCCAGCAAGTGGTGGCTGGTAGCCTGCGTGCCGCCGCTATCTTTGGCTGATGATGCCTGCTGACAACACTGCCACTCCGGCGCTTTTACTATCGGTCGTAGTGCCCGTCTTCAATGAAGAAGGACTCATTGACACGCTGGTAGCGCGTTGTCTGGCAGCGTTGAGCAGCATCACGGCCGACTTCGAGCTGATTTGCGTCGATGATGGGAGCCGCGACCGCACCCTCGACCAGCTACTGGCCTGGCGCCAGCGCGACAGCCGCCTGAAAGTGCTGGCCCTCTCGCGCAACTTCGGCCACCAGGCCGCCTACACGGCCGGCCTGCACGCCGCCCGTGGCCAGTACGTAGCCATGATGGACGGCGACCTGCAGGACCCGCCCGAGCTTTTGCCGCAGATGTATGAGCAACTACGCCACGACCAGCACGACATCGCCTATGGCCAGCGCACTGACCGCGCCGAAAGCTGGGGCCGCCGCTTGCTTATCGGCGCGTTTCATCGCATCTTCCGGGGCTTCTCCCGGCTAAAGGAGGTTGACAACGTGGGTAATTTCTCGATGCTCAACCGACGGGCCCTCAATGCTTTTTTGTCGTTGCAGGAGAAAAACCGCTACCTGCCCGGGCTGCGCTCCTTTATCGGCTACCGGCAGGTGGGTGTACCTTATGCCCGCCAGCCGCGCCACGATGGCACGCTACCCAAAATGTCGCACGGCCGCCTGCTGAAGCTGGCGCTGGATGCCTTGTTTTCGTTTTCCGATTTGCCCATCAAAATCTGCCTGTATAGCGGGCTGGTGGGCATGCTGGTGTTTTTGGCGGCCGGTATTTATGTAGTGGCCAGCAAGATGCTAGGTGTTGCGCCGTTCGGCTGGTCGTCGTTGGGCTTGAGTATCTATTTCGTAGGCTCCATTCAGCTGCTGTTTCTGGGCATTCTGGGCGAGTATGTGTTTCGCATCTACCGCGAAAACCAGAATCGGCCGCTGTATTTCGTGCAGCGGTATTATGATGAGCAGTAGGGCAGTTAGCAAGACGTGCTTTTTTGCTAGTTGTTGCCCTTTACATCCGCTGCACCGTCAGCACCCGCGCCGTTTCCTCGCTCACCCGGAACCGCTCGTCGGGCCGGAAGCCGATAACCCAGGCAATTTTACCATCGCCCGATACCAGCACCTGCACCTGGCTTTTGAGGTTGAGCGGCACCTTCTGGTCGATGAGAAAGTCGCTGAGCTTCTTCTTGCCTTTCAGGCCGATAGGCATAAACCAGTCGCCCTCCTGCCAAGGTCGCACCGTGAGCGGAAACTTCAGCTTGTCGGCATCGAGCGCCGCCACGGCCTTGCCGCGCGGAATTTCCAGCCCGGCCGCCTCGTGCAGATTCAGCCGCAGGTGCAGGCCGTCGATTTTCAGCACTTCCTGCCCGGCGCTGATTTGCACGGTGCCGAATTTCTGCAGGCTGCGCGGTGTAATAACCAGCTGCTCGCGGTCCTTCACCAGCCGGTGAGTGGGCGAGTCGAAGCGCCGGCCCGGCTCGGCCCCGAAGGCGGCCACAATGTCTTTCACCATGGGGTAGCTGAAGCCGAAGGGACGCAGTAACTCGTGCAATACCAGTGCGGTGGCGGCCGTGCGCTGTAGCACGCGAGTGTCGAGGTAAGTAATTTCGGACTCGTCGCGGCGGGCCTGGGCGGCGGTGTCGGCCACGTACTGGCGCACGATTTCCTCGGCGCCGCCCACGCGCTCGGCGGTCAGGGCCATGGTGTGGTCGAGGTTGGGGTTGATTTCGCGCAGCACGGGCAGCACCTCGTGGCGCAGCAGGTTGCGCTGGTACACCGGGCTGTCGTTGCTGTCGTCTTCGCGCCAGATGAGGCGGTTTTCGACCAGGTAGTCGTGCAAATCGTCGCGCCCAACGCCTAGTAGCGGGCGCACTACGTGGCCATTTTTGGCCCGAATGCCGTGTAAACCCGCCAGCCCGGTGCCGTGCGTGAGGTTGAGCAGCATGGTTTCGGCTGCATCGCGCTGGTGGTGGGCAGTGGCCACGTAGCGCAGGCCCTCGCGCTGCCGCACCTGCTCAAACCAGCGGTAGCGCAGCAGCCGCGCCGCCATCTGCGTCGAAATACCTTCCTGCTCAGCAAATTCCTTGGTCTGGAAGAACTCGGCGAAATACGGCACGTCGTACTGCTTGGCGAGCTTGCGCACGAACTGCTCGTCGGCATCGGCATCGTCGCCACGCAGGCCGAAATGGCAGTGCGCCACGGCCAGCTGCACGCCCAGGCGGTGCAGCACATGGAGCAGCACCACCGAGTCGAGCCCGCCACTGACGGCCACCAGAATGGAGTCGGATTCCAGGGAAAAAAGGTCGTGGTCCTGAATGAACCGGCGAATAACATCGAGCATGGCAGAAGGGGAGGCCCGTAGCGGGCCCTACGGTGCAAAGATGGCGCGCCGGGGCCCTATTGCCGGATGGCTGACCGTGCTGCTGCTGCCAGCCGCTCCCGGGCAACAGCTCTTCAGGCGTTGCCCCAATCATTAGTCGCACCGATAACGAAGCCTGTTTTACAAACTCAGCAATAAAGAATATTATCTCCTCCATTGAGAATTTTTTAGCACAGCCGTAAGCCGAAAATCAACTTGGCCGGTTAGCCAAGTAGCTGACTGTGTAGCGCGAATACGGCCAGCGGGCGCCAAGCCCGTCGGCCAGCCTCCGGAAAGGTGTAGCAACCATGAAGTGGTTCGAAAAATTGTGTGCTACTTGGGAGCAATAAGCCCTTGTATTTATTGCTTTACCTTATTCCCATTTACACTTTCTCTCACTGCTTCCCCCCTATGACTAATGCTGAAATTATTACCCAAAGAGTAGCCGAAATTGCCATCAACGCCGACCAGCAGCCGGGCGTCATTGTTGTTATCAACCTGCAGACCCGGAGCGTGGAATATATGTCGCCGAGGGGTCTGCATCTGCTGGAAACCACAATGGAAGAGCTGTTCGCAATGGGCCCGGCTTACCACGAGCGGTTTTTCTGCCCCAACGAAACCGACAACTACATGCCCAAGATATGGGATGTTATGGAGCGGCGGGACTTTCGAGCCATCGTATCGTTTTTCCAGCAGGTGCGCACCAATCAATCGATGGGGTGGAGCTGGTACTTTTCCTCGGCGCGGCTGCTGGCCTGCGACGAAGCCAATCAGCCGCTGCTTCTTCTCAACTTTTCCTGCCCCGTGGATGTCGATAGCAACATCACCGCCAAGGTGCAGCGCCTGCTCGACGAAAACAACTTCCTGCGTCAGCACAGCACCATCTACGCCCGCCTCACCCCCCGCGAGCGGCTGGTACTGAAGGGCCTGGCCCTGGGCGAAACCTCGGCCGAAACGGCACAGTACCTGTTTATTTCGATGCAGACCGTGGAGACGCACCGGCGCAACCTCCGGCAGAAGCTGGGTGTGACGTCGACGTTCGAGCTGGGCCAGTATGCCCGGGCCTTCGATTTGATTTGAGCGGAAATCCAGCTCAGGGCTGGCGGGTTGGCGGGTAGGGCATGAAAAAACGAGCATCCTCGTTGAGTGCCCTACCTTTGTCCTTTCAATGCCCTTGTTCCGCGTCTTAGTTTTCTTACAACTGCTGCTCCCGCTCACGGCGTGGGCACAACAGCCTGCCGCCCGACCCAAAACGGTCAGCGCGCCGGCTATTTTGCCGAAAAACACTCCAGCTGCTGCAGCGGGCCAGCCCGGCGGCCCACCCGTTGTCAAAGGTTCGCGCATCGAGCTGCTGCCCGGCACCCGAGAGCTCGTCGGCGGGGTGTTCAACGGGGTGAAAATCCGCAAGCTACTGGGCAACGTGAGCTTCCGGCAGGACGACGCTTTTCTGTACTGCGACTCGGCCTACCAGTACCTCGAACGCAATGAGGTAGAGGCTTTCAGCAATGTGCGCATGGTGCAAAACGACACCATGACCATCACCGGCGACCATGGTTTCTACGACGGCGACCGTCGCCTGGCCCGCATGACCGGCAACGTGGTGATGCGCGACCCGCGCATGACGCTGACCACCCCCACCCTCGATTACGACCTGACCAACAAAACCGCCACCTACAATTCCGGTGGCCATCTCACCGACCCCCAGAATACCCTCGACAGCCAGCAAGGCTTCTACGATACCAATTCCAAGGTATTCGTATTCAAGAAGAACGTGCATTTGGTGACACCCGACTCGGAGCTGAACAACGACACGCTACGCTACAACACCATCACCAAAATTGCCTATTTCAACGGCCCCACGCGCATCAAGGGCAAGCAGGGCAACCTTTATGCCGAAGTTGGTAATTACAATACAATTACGCGAGTTTCCGACTTTCAGAAAAACGCCAAAATCGACACCAAGGACTATCTGCTGGGCGGCGACAAGCTGGTGTATGACGAGTTGAAGCTCTATGGCCTTGCCACCGGCCACGTCAACCTGGTTTCCAAAAAAGATAACATCACCCTGCGCGGCGACGTGGGCCGCTACTGGCGCGGTCTGGGCCGCACCAAGCTCTACGGTGGCCGCCCCGTGGTGCGCAATATCACCGATAAAGACACGCTTTACCTGGCCGCCGACACCTTGCTGAGCGTAGAAGCCCGCCCGGCGCTCAAGAAAGCCGTGGCCCAGCGCGAAGTGCTTTATGCTTGGCCCAAGGTGCAGATTTTCAGGGGTAATTTGCAAGGTCGCTGCGACTCGCTGACCTACGACCGTCAGGACAGTATCATCTACCTCAACCGCGACCCGGTGCTGTGGCAGGCCAAAAACCAGCTCACCGCCGACTCGATGGAGCTGCGCCAGAAGCGTGGCAAAGTTGACCAGATGCGCCTCTACGCCAACTCGTTCATTGTGGGGCAGGATACACTGCTGAACTTCAACCAGGTGAAGGGGCGCAATATGGTGGCCTATTTCCGCGACAACCGCATTGCGCGCGTCGATGTACTGGGCAATGCCGAAAGCATCTACTACGCTCTCGACAACGATACTGCCACCACGGGCATGAACAAGGCCGTGTCGGCCAACATGGTGATGCGCTTCGCTGAAAACAAGCTCAAAACCATTTCTTTTCTCACGAATCCCGACGCCAGCTTTATCCCGCCGCACGAACTAAAAGCGCCCGACCAACGCCTGAAAGGTTACACCTGGCGCCCCACGGAACGCCCCACCCGGCGCACTGTGTTAGGCAAACAGTTCGACGACCGGCCCAAGCCAAAGGCTAAACCTAAAGCCAAGCCGAAACCGACGAAGAAAACTACCAAAAAGAAGCCGACGCCTGCCGTCAAAAAGCCCGTCAAAACCCCGCCGAAACCCGGCACACCGCTTGCCAAACCAGGCACTCCCGCCGTGAAAACGTCGCCGCCCGTCAAAATTCCTGTGCGCACCGGGCCAAAATAGTGGCTGCAACCATTAAGCCATATTCAACGCTCCTGCCTGGGACGAGGCCAACGGACTTCGCTAGATGCTTGCCTTCACCGGCTCAATTTGTTACCTTTGCACCCCTTATGCCGATTTCCCGCCTTACGGTTCTGTTCTTGCTTGTTGGTTCGTTGCTTTTGGGCGCGTGTAGCAATGGCTACCAGCGACTTCTGAAAAGCACTGACATTAACAAGAAGTACGAGGCCGCCATCAAGTATTACGACAAGGGCGACTATTTCCGCTCCGGCACCCTGCTTGAAGAACTGATTCCGCTGCTGAAAGGCCGTCCCGAGGCCGAAAAAGCCCAGTTCTACTTCGCCAATACCAATTACAAGCAGCACAACTATATTCTGAGTGCTCACTATTTCAAGCAGTTCATCGATACGTACCCGAACTCGCCCTTCGCCGAAGAAGCCGCTTTTCTACATGCCAAGTCGCTGTTCCGTGACTCGCCGGAAGCTGAACTGGACCAGACTAACACGATTTCGGCCCTCGAATCCATCCAGGATTTTCTGAACCGCTACCCCGCCAGCACCTTCCGCCAGGAAACGGAAAATATGTCGCAGGAGCTACAGAAAAAGCTGGAAAACAAAGCCTTCAGTAGCGCCCGTCTCTACTACCAGCTTCGCTATAACCAGGCTGCAGTAGTGGCTCTGGGTAATTTCGAACAGCAGTACCCTGCCTCGGCCTTTGGTGAAGAGGCTGACTATCTGCGCGTCGTAGCCCAACACGCCTGGGCCAAGGAAAGCGTGGAAGAAAAACAGCGCGAGCGTTACCTGGAGGTGGTGGCCTTGTATCAGCACTTCATCGACGCTTTCCCCAAAAGCAAAAACATTAAAGCTGCCGAAGCCCTTTACGACGACAGCCGCGCCCATCTGGAAAAACTGAAGCCTGCAGCCGTAGCTAACTAAATTGTTGCCTGTCAGCGGCTGATTGAAAAATCAGGCCGGTACCTAACATAGAAACTCTACTTTACGCATCCCATGAAAAATACTCCCACCGGGCCTTCGAGCTCCATCATCACACGCAACGTGGTTGACCTCGCCGGCGACAACGGCAACGTGTACGAGGCTATTTCGGTTATTTCGAAGCGCGCCAACCAGCTGTCGCTGAAGCTGAAAGAAGAGCTGAACGAGCGTCTGGCCGAGTTTGCTTCCACCGTCGACAACCTCGAAGAGGTGTTCGAAAACCGCGAGCAAATCGAGGTATCGAAGCAGTACGAGCGTATGCCCAAGCCCACCAGTCTCGCCATCGAGGAGTTTATTCAGGGCAAGGTATACTTCGAAACTCCTGAGCCGGAAATCGTTCCGATTCCCCGCGACCTGTTCTAGGGTTCCTGGTTTCTAGTTGCTGGTTTTAAGTTGAATCAGAGGTTTTTCGCTAAAGGATGACTGCTAACCAGCAACTAGAAACGAGCAACCGGCAACCGCTCCACGGCCGGCGCATCCTGCTGGGGGTGTGCGGCAGCATCGCCGCCTACAAAGCCGCCGCGCTCACGCGCCTGCTGGTGAAGGCCGGGGCTGAAGTACAAGTTATTCTGACCGAGGTCGCTGCCGCTTTCGTAACGCCGCTCACCCTCGGAACCCTCTCCAAAAAGCCCGTCCTGACGGGCTTTTTGCGTGATGCAGCGGCCGGCGAGTGGCACAACCATGTGGAACTGGGTTTGTGGGCCGATGCCCTGCTCATCGCGCCCGCCAGCGCCAACACCATCGGCCAGCTGGCCAATGGGCTGTGTCCGAATCTGTTGTGTGCCGTGTACTTATCGGCCCGCTGCCCTGTATTTCTGGCGCCGGCTATGGACCTGGATATGTACGCCCATCCGGCCGTGACGCAGAATCTGGCGCGGCTGCGCTCTTTTGGCAACCACGTATTTGAGTCGCCGGCTGGCGAATTGGCCAGCGGCCTGCAAGGCCCGGGCCGCATGCTGGAGCCCGAGGATATCGTGGCTGAGTTGGAAAAATTCTTCGCCCGGTAAGCCGAAGCTTACCACACCTTTATGCACGTCCTGCTCACCGCCGGCCCCACCTACGAGCCGCTCGACCCTGTTCGCTTTCTCGGCAACCGCTCGACGGGCAAGATGGGCTACGCGCTGGCCGAAGCCTTCGCCGCCATAGGCGCCACGGTGACGCTGGTGAGTGGGCCAGTACAGCTGCCCGCTCCAACCAACCCGCTGATACGCACCGTGCGCGTGGAAACGGCCGAACAGATGTACGCCGCCGCCGCGGAGGCCGCTCCAAGCGCCGATGTGTGGGTGTTCGCCGCCGCCGTGGCCGACTATCGGCCGGCCCACGTCGCCGCCGAGAAAATCAAAAAATCGGGCGACACGCTCACGCTGGAACTGGTGAAAAACGTGGACATCGCCGCCACGCTCGGCCACACAAAGCGGGCTGAACAATTTTCGGTCGGTTTTGCGTTGGAGACTACGAACGAGCTGGCCCACGCTCAGGACAAGCTGCGCCGTAAGGGTTTCGACCTGGTGGTGCTGAATTCGCTGCGGGATGCCGGGGCCGGTTTTGGCCACGACACCAATAAAGTGACGGTGCTGGCTGCCACGGGCCAAATCGTTAACTTTGAATTGCAGTCGAAGGCCGATTTGGCTCACGACTTAGTCGGCCTGATTATGGGCCGTTTGAAACTTGCCATATGATGCGTAAAATTCTGACTATTCTGCCGTTGCTCGCTCTGCTGGCGTTTCGCCCGGCTCTGGCGCAGGAGCTGCTGGCCGACGTGAAAGTGTCGACCCAGAACGTAACCGTGTCGGACCCGACGCTCATCAACCAGATGCAGAATGACATGCAAAGCATGCTCAATACCCGCGCCTGGACCGATGAAACCTACCGGCCGGAGGAGCGCATTAAGTTCAAGATGTTCGTGGGTATCACCGAGATACCGACTAACGGCACATACAAAGCCACCATGCGCCTGGTATCGACCCGGCCCATTTACGGCACCGGCTACGAAACCAACGTTGTGAGCTTCGTGGACCGCGACTTTGTGTTCAACTACTCGCCGCAGCAGCCGCTGGATTTCTCCCGTAACAGCTTTGTTTCCAATCTGTCTTCGTTGCTGGGTTTTTATGCCTATATCGTTATCGGCATAGACCACGACACGTATTCGCGCCTCGGCGGTAGCCCGTACTACGATTTGGCCCGCAACATCGTGAATTACTCGGCCAACCAGACGACGACCAACGAGCAGGACGCCGGCTGGAAAGACGCCGGCTCCCGCAACCGATACTGGATTCTCAACAACCTGACAGACCCGCAGTTGGAAGCATTCCGCACCGGCCTCTACGGCTATTACCGGCAGGGCATGGACATATTCATCGAAAAGCCCGATGATGCCCGCGCCGCCGTGATGACGGCCCTGACCGGCGTGCAAAAAGCTGCCATTACCCGGCCCGGTACGCTGTTCGCCCGCGCCTTTTTCGATGCTAAGGCCGAAGAAATATCCAATATCTTCCGCACCAGCACCGACCAGAGCCAGAAGCAGCAGTTGGTAAGTATGCTTACGGAAGTGGACCCAACGAACTCGGCGAAGTATCAGACGGTTTTAAAATAAATTTTCGTGTCATGCTGAGCAGCGCGAAGCATCTTATCACGCTGGAACGATTGATTAACTGCATCGTTTCAACTGGATAAGATACTCCGCGCTGCTCAGCATGATAGTTTTTGATAAGATATGCTAGTTGATTTACGCATCCAGAATTACGCGCTGATTGAGCAGCTGGAATTACGCCCCTCGCCGCTACTCAATATTATTACCGGCGAAACCGGCGCGGGCAAGTCTATTATGCTGGGCGCTATCGGCCTGCTGCTGGGCAACCGGGCCGATTCGCGGATGCTCTTCGATACCGAACGCAAATGCGTGATTGAGGGGCAGTTTAATATTGCCAATTACCAGCTGCAGGATATTTTCGAGGCCGAGGATTTGGACTATGATGCGCACTGCATTCTGCGGCGCGAGATTAATCCGTCGGGCAAGTCGCGGGCTTTCGTGAACGACACGCCGGTGACGCTGGACGCGCTGCGCAAAATCGGCGCGAACCTGATGGATATTCACTCCCAGCATGATACGCTGCTGCTGGGCGATGCCGTGTTTCAACTCAACCTGCTCGACCTCTATGCCGGGCTGGTGCCGCAGCGCACGCACTACAGCAACGCCTTCCGGCAGTATCGCAAGCTGGAGGCCGACCTGAAAACCCTGGAAGACCAAGCCGCGCAAGCCAGCAAGGAGCTGGATTATAATGCCTTTCTGCTGAATGAGCTGGAAGAAGCCCGGCTCGATAACGAGGACCAGGAGGCGCTGGAGCAGGAAATCAAGCAGCTTGAGCACGCCGAGGAAATCAAGTACAAGCTGGGCCAGGCCCTGCACGGCCTGCGCGACAGCGAATACTGCGCCACCGGCAGCATGAAGGATGCCGCCCAGTTGCTGGGTCAGGTGAGTGCCTACGCTGAGAATTTCCGGGAGCTGCGCCAGCGGCTGGATAGCGTATTGATTGAGCTGCACGACATTGCCGACGAGATAGAAACCGCCGAGCGCAACACCGAAGGCGACCCCGCCCGCGCCGAGGAACTGCAAAGCCGTCTCAATGTCATTTACACCCTGCAGCGCAAGCACCAGGCCCGCGACCTTCCCGCTCTCATCGCCCTGCGCGAGGAACTGCGCCAGAAAGTAGGCTCGGTGCTGAACCTGGACAAGGAAATTGCCCGTGTGCGGCGCGATGCCGAAGCCGCGCTGACCACGGTGACCAAGCAGGCCGGCAAGCTTTCCGAAAGCCGCCGCAAGTCGTTCCCGCACTTTGAGAAAGAGCTGAGTACCTTGCTGGCCGACTTGGGGATGCCGCACGCCCGCATCGTGGTGCAGCACACCGTGGGCGCGCCGATGGTGAGTGGGACCGACGTAGTGAGCATTCTTTTCACGGCCAACAAAGGGGCGCAGCCGCAGACCTTAAGCAAGGCGGCTTCGGGTGGTGAATTCTCTCGTCTGATGCTGTGTATCAAATATATGCTCGCCGATAAAACGGCTCTGCCAACTATCGTATTCGACGAAATCGACACCGGGATTTCGGGCGAAATTGCGGTGAAAGTAGGGCGTATGATGCAGCAGATGGCGCACAAGCACCAACTGGTGGCTATTTCGCACCTGCCGCAGATGGCGGCGGCGGGCGACGTGCACTATTTCGTGTACAAGGAAGACCGGGCCGACCGGACCGTGAGCCGCATCCGCGAACTCAGCCAGGAAGAGCGGGTGAAGGAAATTGCGCACATGATTTCGGGCGCCAAGCCCAGCGAAAGCGCCTTTGCCAGCGCCCGCGAGCTGCTAGCCATGCGTGGCGAAGTGGTGGGAGCGTAGGCTTGGGGTAAGAGGGCGCGGGGGTAGGAGGGTAAGAGGGAATAGTTAACTTGCATCGATTTTTACGGGCGAGAGTGCCCTCAGACCCTCTTAGCCCCGTACCCTCACACTCTATAAACAAATGTCTTCTAACCTCCTCGCCGGCAAAGTCGGCATCATCTCCGGCGCCCTCAACGACAAGTCCATTGCTTGGAAAGTGGCCCAGAAGGCTCACGAGCAAGGCGCCCGTATCGTGCTGACCAATGCGCCGTTGGCTATGCGGATGGGCGAAATCAAGAATCTGGCGGCCGAGATTGACGCGCCTATCATTCCGGCCGACGCTACGTCGGTGGAGGAACTGGAAAAGCTGTTTGGCGAAGCCCAAGGCCATTTCGGCGGTAAGATTGACTTCCTGCTACACTCCATTGGTATGAGTGCCAACATTCGCAAGGGCAAGCACTACGGCGAGCTGGACTACAAATTTTTCCAGCAAACGCTCGACGTGTCGGCGCTGTCGCTGCACAAAATGCTGCACGTAGCCGAGAAGCAGGATGCCTTCAACGAGTGGGGCTCGGTGGTAGCGCTGAGCTACATTGCGGCCCAGCGTGCCTTCCTGGATTACACTGACATGTCGCAGGCTAAAGCGGTGCTGGAGAGCATTGCCCGCAGCTATGGCCAGCGCCTCGGCAAGCTCAAGAAAGTGCGCGTGAACACGGTAAGCCAATCGCCGACCAAAACCACGGCCGGCACCGGCATCAGCGGTTTCGATGCGTTTTACGAATACGCCCAGAAGCTCTCGCCGCTGGGCAACGCCCCGGCCGAGGCCTGCGCCGACTACTGCGTGTCGCTGTTTTCGGACCTGACGCGCTACGTGACCATGCAAAATCTGATGCACGACGGCGGCTTCAGCACCACCGGCATTTCGGATGAGATGGTGGAAGTGCTGACGAAGGCGGCGGAATAATTACCGAAAACGGTAAGAATAAGAAAGCCCGGCCATTTGGCCGGGCTTTCTTCATTAATAGCCTCTTGAAATATCCACCAGATTCTCCAGTTCCTGGCCATTTTGCAGCCGGTGCAGGTTGCGCAGAAATTGCTCCACTTTGCCTTCGTCTTCACGGGGCTGGCCGCCGGCGGTGTGCTGGGTGAGCAACACGTTGGGCATTTGCCAGAAAGGGTGGTCCGGTGGCAGGGGCTCGGTGGCCGTCACGTCGAGCACGGCGCCAGCGAGGTGGCCGCTTTGCAGGGCGGCGAGCAAGGCAGGCTCGTCGGTGGTGTTGCCGCGGCCCACGTTGGCATACACGCTGCCGGGGCGCATGGCCTGGATAAGTTCGGCGGAGAAAAAGTTGTCGGCGCTACCGGGCAGGCAATTGATGACGAGGTCGGTTTCGGGGAGGGTGGCTTTTAGCTCCTCCTTGGAGTGAAGCTGGGCGGCAGGGTTGGTGCGGGCCAGCAGCTGCACAGGGCAGCCGAAGCCGCTGAGTTGCTGCCGCACGGCCAGGGCAATGGCGCCCGCGCCGAGGATGATGGTGCGCTGGTCGCGCAGCAGCAGTAATTGCTTGCGGATGGGCGCGCCCACCCAGCGCTGTTCGGCTTGCAGGCGGGCCAGCTCGGGCAGGTGGCGGTAGTGGGCGATGAGGCCGGCCACGATGGTTTCGGCGCAGGCCCAGGCGAAGTAGTCGCCCATGTTGGCCACGGGGCAGGGCAGGCGCAGGTCGGCGTAGCGCTCGAAACCGGCGGAGTCAATTTGCCAGAATTGGAGCTGAGGCTGGGTGGGAGTGAGCCACTCGGCGGGCGGGTTGCCGAGCAGGAAATCGGCTTGCTGGAAGGCGGCCTGCTGCTGGTTGGTGGGGAGGTCGCGGCGGAAAACAGGGGTAATGTTGGACGTGAGTTGCTGGCACAGTAGGTCGCGGGCGGGAGCGTCGTAGTCGGTATAAATGAAAAGCTGCATGGACGGGAAAGGAGGGACGAGCTAAGGAAAGGGCCGGTTGAGGCGAATTGTTACGTTGCGGTCGAATTGTTTCTTATCTGCAACTGAATAAAAAATGCGTTTGGAGCATGTGGTGCAAGGCTTGAATGGTTTTTTGCGGCGTGTTGGGTAAGCGTACAAGTACCGTTTTTGGGGATAGAAAATAGTGGCGGCTTTGGTGGTACTCAGTTATTTTAGGCTCAGATTTACGGATATTCTTCCTGACCGAGCGACTTTTTTGCTCACTTTTCCCACCCGCTGTGCCGCAATTCGTCCCGATTTCGATTACCAAAACTTTTCAACTCAGCCGTTGGGCCTTGCTGGGGCTGGCGCTGCTGGCGCACCCGGCCAGCGCCCAGACGCAATGCCAGCAACTGGTGTGGTCCGACGAGTTTACCACTACCGGCGACCTGAGCAAGTGGCGCGTGTATGAGGGCGACGGCTGCGAGATGAACCTCTGCAACTTCGGCAACAACGAGCTGCAGGTGTACCGCGCCGCCAACGCCACCGTGACCGGCGGCTACCTCAACATCACGGCCCGCGCCCAGAACTCGACGCAGGGCGGCCGCAGCTACAACTACACTTCGGCCAAGCTGCTGTCGAAAACGGCGACCAACGCGCTGCAAACCTTTCGCTACGGGCGCATGGAAGCCAGCATCAAGCTGCCCTCGGCGCAAGGCGTGTGGCCGGCCTTCTGGATGCTGGCCGACCCCAACAACTGGCCCAATACCGGCGAAATCGATATCATGGAGGCCAAGCACCGCAACCCGACTTCGGTGGCGGGCACGGTGCATTACAACGCCGGCGGGGCGCGCTACACCAGTCGCGAGTACAATGGCAATGTGAACTTGTCGGTGGGCTTTCACACCTATGCCGTGGAGTGGGGCCCGAACGTAGTGCGCTGGTACATCGATAATACGCTCTACCACACGGCCACGCCGCAGACGACGCAGGGCGGCAGCTGGCCCTTCAATACGGGCAATTTCTACCTGATGCTCAACGCCGCCGTGGGCGGGCCCAATACGCCCTTCACAGGCAACCAGCCGGCCACAGCCAGCGACTACCCCACTACGATGCAGGTCGATTACGTGCGGGTGTACAGCCAGCCGGCCAGCGTGAGCGTGCAGGGCAGCAACGCCGTCAATGCCAATGACCAGGGCATAGCCTATCAGGTGGCGGCCGTGACGGGCGCCACCTACGCCTGGACTGTGCCCAACGGCGCTACCATTGCCAGTGGCCAGGGCACCAATGCCGTGCAGGTGAACTGGGGCACCACCAGCGGCCTCGTGAGCGTGGTGGTGACCGCACCCAATTGCCCGCCAATTACTTATACGCTGGATGTGACGGTGGGCCCGCCGCTGCCCATCGGTCCCAACCTGGCCTTGCGCAAGCCGGTCGTGGCCTCGTCCATTGAAGACCCGTCGCTGCCGGCCGCGCTGGCTGTGGATGGCAGCAGCACCACCCGCTGGGCCAGCGCCTTCACCGACAATGAGTGGCTGTACGTGGATTTGCAAAACACCTACGACCTCACCAACGTGGTGCTGCGCTGGGAGGCCGCCCACGCCAGCAGCTACGCCGTGCAAACCTCGCCCGACGCCAGCATCTGGACCACCCGCTACAACACCTCCACCGGCGACGGCGGCACCGACATCCTCCCGCTGACCGGCCGCGCCCGCTACGTGCGCGTGCTGGGCCAGCGCCGGGCCACGGCCTACGGCTACTCGCTATTTGAGCTGGAAGTGTACGGCACGGCCGTGCTGAGCAACGCCCGCGCCGCTGAGGCGCTGGTGCAGGTGCATCCGAACCCGGTGACGGATGTACTGACGGTGGAAAATGCCGGCGCGGCCGCTTCGCTGACGCTGACCGACGTGCAGGGCCGGGTACTGCGCCAGCAACCGGTGAAGCCAAGCGCGGCCACGCTGGACCTGCACGACCTGCCCGCCGGCCTCTACCTGCTGACCGTGCGCAGTGAGATGGGCACCGTGGTGCGGAAAGTGCTGAAAAACTAGACCACCCAGTCGGCAGCCGGTATTTTTCACCCAGCCGTCGGTGAAAGACACCTAACGGCCACTGTTTTTCACCGACGGTTCGGTGTTTTCCACCCGAGTTCCGGCGATTTTTACCGAACGGCCACTGTTTTGCACCCAACCATCGGTGAAAAACAGTGGCCGTTCGGTGTTTTTCACCGGGCCGCCAATGAAAATCACTGAATGATGGGTGAAAAACACCGGCCTCCCGGTCTTCTAGAGTCATGCTCTGAAAGACCGGGGGGCCGGACTGCTTCTGGTCGATGCTGCTTATGCCGGGCTGGGCGCGGGCTGCGGCGCACCCGAGTGGTCGCCTTCGCCCGCACCTTCCTCTTTCGCGCCGCCGTGCTCCTCGTCGGGCTTGTAGTTGGCCTCCAGCTCTTCGAGCTTCTTTTTGCCGTAGGCAAAGCGGGTGATGAGCACGTAGAGCACTGGCACGATGAAGATGGCTAGGCCGGTGGCCGAGAGCATGCCGCCGAATACCGTCCAGCCCAGGGTCTGGCGGGCCTGGGCGCCGGCGCCCGAGGCGATGATGAGCGGCACGATGCCCAGG
Source organism: Hymenobacter aranciens (assembly GCF_030580865.1). Taxonomy (GTDB): domain Bacteria; phylum Bacteroidota; class Bacteroidia; order Cytophagales; family Hymenobacteraceae; genus Hymenobacter; species Hymenobacter aranciens. Next base: position 273,399 of record NZ_JAUQSY010000003.1, read on the forward strand.
ATGAAGGCCAGCGAGGTCATGATGATGGGGCGCAGGCGCAGGCGCACGGCTTCGAGCGTGGCGTCCACGAGCGGCATGCCCTTATCCACCCGCTCCTTGGCGAATTCGATAATAAGGATGGCGTTTTTGGCCGAGAGGCCGATGAGCGTAATCATCCCAATCTGGGCGTACACATTGTTGGTGAGCTTAGGCAGAAAAAACAGCACCAGGATGGCTCCGAAGATGCCCACCGGCACCGCCAGCAACACCGAAAACGGCACCGACCAGCTTTCGTACAGCGCGGCCAGGAATAAAAACACAAACAGAATCGACAGCCCGAAGATGTACACCGTCTGGCCGCTGGCGAGTAGTTCCTCGCGGCTCAGGGCCGAGAATTCGTAGCCGTAGCCCTGGGGCAGGCTCTTCCCGGCTTCTTCCTGCAGGGCCTTGATGGCGTCGCCGGAGGAGTAGCCTGCTGCCGGTTGGCCGTTGATTTCGGCCGAGCGGAACAGGTTGTAGTGCGAAATGAGCGGGGCCGACTCGGTGCGCTTGTAGCTCGTGACGCTGCTCAGGGGCACCATCTCGCCCTGGGTGTTGCGCACGTAGTATTGGCCGAGGTTGGCAATGTCGGTGCGGTAGGAGCTGTCGGCCTGGGCCAGCACGCGGAAGTTGCGGCCGTAGAGGGTAAAGTCGTTGATGTAGGCCGAGCCTAAGTAGGTGCGCAGGGCGGTGCTGATGTCGGCGATGCTCACGCCCAGCTTCTTGGCCTTCTCGCGGTCGATGTCGAGCTGGTAGCCCGGCGTGTTGGCGGTGAAGAACGAGAAGGCGCTGGCAATTTCGGGCCGCTTGCGGATGGCCCCGAGGAAGTTTTGCAGGTTGGCGTCAAAGACCTTTACGTCGCCCTGGTTTTCGCGCTCCTGAAAGATGAACGAGAAGCCACCGGTGTTGCCGAGGCCGGGGATGGGCGGCGGCGAAAGCACTACGGTGGTAGCTTCTTTGTACTGATTAAGGCGGCCCTGCACGTTGGCAATCAGCCCTTGCAGCTGCTGCTCCTTTTCCTTGCGGTTGGCCCAGGGCTCGAGCTGGCAGAAGATGGTGCCGCTACTCGATTTGGAGGAGAAGTTGACGGCGTTCAGGCCGCCCAGGCCGGCGTAATGCTTGATGCCCTTCACCTGCGACAGCTCCTTCATCATCTTTTGCAGCGTTTCCACGGTGCGGGCGGTGGAGGTGCCTTCGGGGAGGTTGAAGGTGATAATCAAACGGCCTTCATCCTCAGTGGGCAGGAAGCCGCCGGGCTTGCTGCGGAACAGAAACACTGTGCCGATAACGATAGCCAGCAGGATAGTTACCACGAAGCCGCTGTGCTTGATGCCCCGACCGACGCCGTTGCCGTACTTCTCGGTCACGCGGTCGAACCATCTGTTGAACTTGAAGAACAGCTTGTTCAAACCCTTCGATTTCTCATCCCGCTTGCTCGGTTTCAAGAGCAAAACGCACAGCGCCGGCGTCAGCGACAAGGCCACGAAGGCCGAAATCAGCACCGAAATGGCGATGGTGATGGCAAACTGCTGGTACAGCCGCCCCGTGATGCCGGGGATGAAGCCCACCGGCACGAACACCGCCGCCAGAATGAGCGCAATGGCGATAACCGGGGCCGAAATCTCGCGCATGGCCTGCAGCGTGGCATCGAGCGGACTCATGTCGCGCTCGTTCATGTTGTGCTCCACGGCCTCCACCACCACGATGGCATCATCCACCACAATCCCGATGGCCAGCACGAAGCCGAACAACGTGAGCGTGTTAATGGTGAAGTGCAGCGGGATGAAAAACGCGAACGTGCCCACGATAGACACCGGAATAGCCAGCACGGGAATCAGCGTCGAGCGCCAGTTCTGGAGGAAGATGAACACCACCACGACCACCAGCGCCAGGGCTTCCAGCAACGTGTGCACCACTTCGTCAATCGAAACTTCTACCACCGTAGCGGCCTCGAAGGGCACGACGTGCTTCAAATCGGCCGGGAACTGCTTGGCGAGCTGCTCCATGGTTTTGTTCACGTTCTCGTAGGTTTCGAGGGCGTTGGCGCCGGGGGCCTGGTACACCAGCAGGTAGGCGGCGCGCTTGCCGTCCACGTAGGAGTTGTTGGCGTAGTTAAACTTGCCGAGCTCCAGGCGGGCCACGTCCTTGAGGTACACGATGGAGTTGTCCTGCGGCATCGTTTTCACGATGATGTTGCCGAACTCCTCGATGTTGCGCAGGCGGCCTTGCACGTTCACGATGTACTCGAAGGTCTGCCCCATCTTCTGCGGCGGCGCCCCGATGGAGCCGGCGGCAATCTGCGCGTTCTGCTCCTGGATGGCGGCGGCCACGTCGCCGGCCGTGATGCCGAGCTGCGAGAGCTTGTCGGGCTTGAGCCAGAGGCGCATCGAGAAGTCGTCGGCGCGGGTCACGATGTCGCCCACGCCCTTGGTGCGCAGCAGCGCGTCCTTGATGTAAACGTTGGCGTAGTTGTCGAGGAAGGTGGCGTTGTGAGTGCCCTTGGGGGCGTACAAAGCCACCAGCATCAGGATGCTGGGGTTCCGCTTGCGCACCGTCAGGCCGAGGCGCTGCACTTCCTGCGGCACGGTGGGCAAGGCAATGCCCACGCGGTTTTGCACGTCGAGGGCGGCAATGTTGATGTCGGTGCCTACGTCGAAGTTCACCGTCATGCTCAGCTGGCCGTTGCTGGTGCTGTTGCTTTGCAGGTAGGTCATGCCGGGGGTGCCGTTCACCTGCACTTCCACGGGGGTGGCCACGGTTTGCTCCACGGTCTGGGCGTCGGCGCCGATGTAGGTGCCCGATACCGACACCGTGGGCGGCGTGATTTCGGGGTACTGCCCCACGGGCAGGTTCAGCATGGCCAGCACGCCCACCAGCAGTATCACCAGCGAGGCGACGATGGCCGTGACGGGGCGGCGGATAAAGGTTTCTGCAATCATTGTTTTCTAGCGGAAAGAGAACGTCCTAGAAGAACGTCATCCTGAGCGCAGCGAAAGGACCTCACCCGCGCCGGTTGCGGCAGTAATCAAAATCGTTCAGAAGTTGTCGTTCAACGAAGCGGGCGAGGTCCTTTCGCTGCGCTCAGGATGACGTTCTGTTTTATTCTACTTCGGCGGCGCTGCCTTCGGCACCTCCGTCGTAATCTTGGCGCCGTCGCGCAGCTTCTGCACGCCTTCGGTCACGATTTTCTCGCCGTCTTTCACGCCGTCGAGCAGTACAATCTGGTCCTTGAGGCGCGGGCCCAGCTTCACCTTGCGCTGCTGGGCGGTGCTGCTGTCGGTGGCGGCGTACACGAAATTCTCGCCCATCTGCTCGACGATGGCCTTGTAGGGCACCACGATGCGCTGGCCCGACTGGCGGTTGAGTACCTGCACGGTACCGGTCATGCCGTCTTTCAAAGCGCGCTCGGGGTTGGTGAATTCAACCCGCACCGTGATGGTACCGGTGCCGTTGTTCACGCCCCGGTCGATGGCCCGGATTTTACCGAACTGCTTGTAGATGCTGCCGTCGGCCAATTGCAGGCGGATGGTAGAGTCAGTAGCGCCCAGCTTCACCTTTTGCAACTGGGTGAAGCGCGGAATGTCCGTCTCCGTCACCACAAAATCGGCGCCGATGGGGTCTTCGGTGGAGATGGTGTTCAGCAGCGTAGTGCCGGCGCCCACCTGCGAGCCCAGGCGCACCTGCGAGATGCCGATGCGGCCCGTGAAGGGCGCGGTGATGTTGGAAAACTCCAGGTTGGTGCGGGCGATATTGACGCCGGCCTGGGCCTCGGCCACCTGGCTTTGGGCAGTGGCCAGGGCCGTGTTGGCGTTGTCGAGCACCTGCTTGGCGATGGCGTCCTGGGCGTCGAGGCGGCGGTAGCGCTCGGCGTTGACGCGGGCGTTTTCGGCGTTGGCCTGGGTGCTGCGCAGGGCGGCCAGAGCCTGCTGGTAGGCCGCCTGGTACTGGCGCTGGTCGATTTCGTAGAGCTTCTTGCCTTTGGGCACCACTTCGCCTTCCTTGAAGAAGATGCCGGTGACGAAGCCGGTGACCTGGGCGCGCAGCTCCACGCTGTTGAGGGCCACGACGGTGGCGGGGAAGGCGTCGTAGTACACGGCTTCGGTGGTGCGGGCGGCCACCAGCGTCACGGGGGTGGCGGGGGGCGGGGCATTCTTTTTGTCCTCTTCTTTTTTGCCGCAGGCGGTTAGGAGGGAGAGGGCGGCCAGGGCCAGGTATTGCTTGTTCATTTTTTTAGCTCTAATGCAGAACGTCATCCTGAGCGCAGCGAAAGGACCTCGCCCGCGCCTCGTGCAGCAGTAATTAGTTACCATCCCAACCGGCGCGGGCGAGGTCCTTTCGCTGCGCTCAGGATGACGTTCTGTTTTTCAGTTCTAGTAATCCGTCGGCAGCTGGCCGGTGGCGCGCAGCAAATCAACCTTGCTGCCCAGCACCTGGAACAGCGCCGTGTAGTAATTCAATTGCGAGGTGCGCAGGGTGGTTTGCGCCACAATCAGGTCGATATACGCCCGGATGCCCTCGCGGTATTGCAGGTTGATGACGTCGTACACTTCCTGGGAGGCTTCGAGGTTGCGCTTGCCCAGCAGGTACTCGGTGTAGTAGCCTTTGTAGGCGGCCAGGGCGGTGGCGTACTCGGTGTTGATGACGTTGCGGGTGTTGGTGATGTCTTCGTCGAGGCGCTGGTTTTGGAGGCGGGCGCGGCGCACGTTCCAGTTGCGGCGGAAACCGGTGAAGATGGGCAAGCCCAGCTGGATGCCGGCGTAGGAGTTGGGGAAGCGGGTGCGGTACTGCTCGCTTATCTCGTTGTTCTGGAAGACGGTGTTGTAGTTGGCGAAGGCCGAGAGTGAGGGCAGGAAGCCCAGGCGGTAGTAGTCGACGTTGATGTCCTGCAGGGACTTTTCAGTTTGCAGCTGCTGGATTTCGATGCGGTTGGCTACAGTCAGGCCCATCGTGGTGTCCACCACGGCGTCCTGCTCCAGCTTGAGGGTGTCGTATTGGAGGGCGAGCTGGCGCTCGGGGGCGAGGCCCATGAGCTGCTTGAGGTAGGCCAGCTTGGCATTCACGGCTTCGAGCGACTGCTTGCGGCCGGCCAGGGAGTTGTTGAGGGAGATTTCGGCCTGGAGGTACTCGGTTTTGTCGGCGATGCCGGCTTCGTAGCGGGCGCGGGCGTCGCGGTAGTTGCGCTGGAGGCGGGCGATGTCCTGGGCGAACACTTCGAGCTGGCGCTGGGAGAGCAGCACGTCGTAGAAGGCTTTGCTGACGCCGGTGACGGTGTTGATGCGCACTTCGACGGTGTTTTGCTCGGCGGCGCGGTTGTTGAAGCGCTTGCTGCGGGCGGCCAGCAGCACATCGTTATTGAAGATGGTCTGGGTGCCGCTCAGGCCGAGGGTGGTGACGTTGCGCACGCCCAGCTGGCGGGGGGTGGGCACGCCGGTAGTGGCATCGGGGAAGATGGTGAAGGGCAGCTGGAAATAGTGCTGGCCGGTGCCGGTGAAGCCCACCTGCGGCAGCCAGGCCGCGAGGGCTACCTGGTTGGAGGCCCTGGTAATTTCCTGGTCGATGCGGGCCTGGCGCAGCTGGGGCTGGTTCACTAGCGCCACATTGAGGCACTGATTCAGAGTTAATACGTCGGAGGCAGGCGGGGCTGGGGGAGAGGCCAGGGGTTGGGCGCCGCATAGCATCGGGCCCAAAAAACACGCGAAGCAGGCCAGCCAGCGGCCCACCGCGCGTGCGGAGATAGATTCAAAGCACATGGTTTACTTAACCGGGGAGTCGCAAAAAATGTTAGGCTGACCCTGGATGTCTGGATTAAGCCGGGGTTTTTATCGGCGGAGAATGGTAAAAGCCCGGTCGGGATACGGCCGGGCTTTGTACGGAAGTAGCGCGGACTTTGTAGTCCGCGAGTCAGAAATATTTAACGAAACAGACTCGCGGACTACGAAGTCCGCGCTACTGCGCTAGCGGGCGCTTTCGTCGCCGTCGACGGGGGCGCTCTGGCTGTGCACCTGGGCGGCCACGAGGCCGTCGGGCATTACTTTGCTCATGCCCACCTGCACGTTGTTCAGGAAGCCGGCAATGTGGCGGCTTTCGCCGTTCATGAGGGCTTTGTAGCCTTCTTTGGCTACGTCGGCGGCTTCCATGCCCTGGCCGCCGGCTACGTTTTTGGCGCGGGTCATGTCGGCTTTGTTGAAGAAGTCGGTTTTGGTGACGCCGGGGAGGAGGTTGGTGAGGGTGATGTTTTTCTCGTCCTTGTTTTCTTCCTGGATGGACTCGACGAAGGAGTTGACGAAGGCCTTAGTGCCGTGGTAGACGGCCTGGAGCGGGCCGGGGAGCTCGCCGGCTACGCTGCCCACGAAGAGGATTTTGCCTTCGCCGCGGGCTTTCATCTCCTGCAAGTAAAGCTTGGCGAGGACGACGTAAGCGCCGATGTTGAGCTGGATGATGTCGAGCTCGCGGTGGATGTCGGTGGTGGCGAAGGTGCCGTACTGGCCTTGGCCGGCATCATTCACCAGGATGTCGATTTTGAGGCCTTTGGCTTTTACTTCGTCGTAGAGCTCGAAGGGGGCTTCGCGGGGGAAAAGGTCTTTCTGGATGGTGGTGACCTGCACGCCGTGCTGCTGCTGGAGCTCCTGGGCAGTTTGGGCGAGGGTGGTGGCGTCGCGGCCGACGATGACGAGGTTATGCTTGTCCTGGGCGAAGCAGTTGGCCAGCTCGCGGCCGATGCCGCTGGTGGCGCCGGTGAGGAGGACGGTTTGGGTTGCCATGATGGTATTGGGAAAGGTGGAAAAGGAGTTCGACCTAACGCAGTCACCGGCTAAGGGGTTATGGATGGGTTTGCTGCGGGAGACGCCTCCCGCTTTAGCAAGAATACTATATTAGCTGCAGATAGTGGCGCGGCTTGGAAAACCCGAGGCGGGGCTTTGGAAAGCCGAGGCGCGGCTTTGGAAACCAGTGGCGGGGCTTGGAAAACTGGTGGCGCGGCTTTGGAGATGTGTGGCGCGACGTTGAAAAGCGGAGGCGCGGCTTGGAAAACGTGTGGCGTGGGTTGGGAGGATGGGGCGGGGCTTTGAAAACCGGTGGCGCGGCTTGAGCGAGTGGTGGTGCGGCGTTGGCAAAACAGCGCGGCAGCCAGAAAAAAGCAGCTGGTTTACGGCAGTTCCCAGCCACCTGTTGGTCCTAGCACAACTGCCACCTCATTGCCCGGCGCCACTGTCCGGGTGGCGCTACGGGCGCGGATGATGATTTCGGCTAGCTGAATTTCGACTTCATAGTAGCTGCCGAAGTAGCGGATGGCCCGCACGGTGCCGGGGGCGCCGGGGCTGCCGGCGGGGGCGATGGTAAGTTGCTCGGGGCGCAGCAGCAACGAGGCGCCTTGGCCGGAGGCGGAGGGACGCAGGGCTTCGCGGTCGGGGCCGCTTACCAGGTCGTAGTCGCCGAAAAGGCCGGCGACGTACTCGCTGGCGGGCTGTTGGTAAATGGTTTCGGGCGGGCCCTGCTGCACGATGCGGCCACGGTGGAGCACCAGGATTTCGTCGGCCCAGCTGAGGGTGTCGGCGGCGTCGTGCGACACGAGCAGGCAGGTGATGCCGAGGCGGGTGCCCACGTCGGCGATGATTAGCTGCATGATGCGCTTGTGGCCGCGGTCGAGGTTGGAGAAGGGTTCGTCGAGGAGCAGCAATCTGGGGGTGCCCAGGAGCAGGCGGGCGAGGGCCACGCGCTGCTGCTCGCCGCCGGAAAGCTGGTCGGTGCGACGCGCCATGAGGGGCACGATGCGGCAGAGCTCGTACACGGCCTGAGCCTCGGCGGCGGGGCGCTTGTTGGCGTAGCGCAGCACCTGCTCGACGCGCAGCGAGTGCGGCAGGTCGGACTTCTGGGAGAGGTAGGCCACGCCGGGGTGGCCGGGCACGAGGGTATGGGCGGGGCCGCGTACGCGGCGGCCGTTGGCGGTTATCTCGCCGCTGGTGGGCTGGATGAGGCCGGAGATTAGCTGGAGCAGGGTGCTTTTGCCGGTGCCGCTTTCGCCGGCTACTGCTAGCTTTTGGCCCTCGCGCTGGCTGAAGCTGAGGGGGTGGAGGATGGTAGCGCCGTGCTCGGTGTAGGTGAGGTCGGTGACGGTGAGAATTTCGGCGTTGGCTATACTCACTAGTAGGTAACGGTGTAGTTGGATGTGGTGCCCGCCGGGATAAAGAGGGAGTCAGTGCTGACAGTGCTGACGCCATTAACGGTACGGGAGTGCTGCACTAGAATGGGCTGGTCGCCGGCTATAGGTGTCGGGTATTTAATACTATTGGGTAGCTCATCCAAGGACATGAGATAATCCCAAAATAGAATTCCAATCGTCGGGGTAGACGCGCTATTAACGCCATAGCAGCTACTAAAACTCGAACCGAATTTCCCGTGCGTGGCCGTGAGCTGGTGGGGGTTGGTAATGGAGAGGCACACATGAGCCAGACGTGGTATCGTAAAGTCGGGCAGCTGCATCAGCGTGTCGCGTTTGGCATCATCGAGGGATGCGTAATTCTGATTTTCTATCGAATAATAAGCATCATCATCTACTATGTACTCCACGAAGAATTGGGCGTATTGCGTTTGTTCACTATCGGTGATGTAGAAAGAAATCCGATAGGTGCCACTGGCGTCGGTGCGACCCTTGGCTTTCACCCTAGCTTTAGCGCCAGCGGCAAGGCCCGCCGGGTTGATGCAACGCACCAGTACAGTAGCCCCGCCGATTGGTGCCTGACCGTTGGCTGTCAACAACCGGCCCGCCACCGTGGTGCAATCAGAGGAGCAGCTTTCCAGCCCCTTTTTCTTCTGGCAAGCGGTGGTGCAAAGAGCAAGGAACAGGGCAGTGAGGGCCGGGTAGGACGAATTTCTCATGAGAACCTTGAATGAGTGGGTAGAGCTCACGCAAGATAGACAACTGCAGCTTTGGCGGTAGCACCGGACTTACGCGAGTCGCCTATCAGCCTAAAGTTATCGACTTGCCAGGTAGTTCCTGTTGATAATCGGCGATAATCTGCCGCAGAATCTGCATGTCGTGCGGGCAGGCCTGGGCGAAGGCTTCCCAGTTGGTCAGCACCACGCAGTCCGGCATTTCGACTACGGCAATGATGGCATCCCAGAAGGCGTCCCAGCTGGGGCCATACCAGTCGGGGAAGTGGAGCTCGCGCTTCATTTTCAGGTGGAAGGCGGCTTTGGTATCGATGGTGGCGAGGTCGATGGTCACGAGATTAGCCTAAAATTATCTGTTTCTCCGGAAATTCCCGGTGGTACTCGGCTATGAGTTCGCGCAGAATCTGCATGTCTCGTGGACAAGCCTGAGCAAATTCTTCCCAGTGTTCCAGAATAAGGTAGTCGGGCATTTCTATCAGCGCTGTTACGGTATCCCAGAAAGCATCCCAGTTGGCCCCATACCAATCGGGGAAAGCCAAATGTTGCTTTAACAATTTGTGAAAAGCATCGTGCGTAGTAATGCCAGTTAAATCAATTGTCATAGCGGTGGTGAAAGTTTCGAAGCAAGGTAGCCAGCAGTGGGGATGTTATAGCGCCGTATCCAGCACCTCGTCCCCGTCATCGGCCATCGTCTTCGCTAGCCGCTCGATATTAAGGCTGCGGGCTGAGGCGTCGAATATCTCGCGGTAGGTGCCGCGGCGCTCGTAGAGCTCGTCGTGGGTGCCGCTTTCCACGAGGCGGCCTTTTTTCATGACGTGGATGCAGTCGGAGTCCACAATCTGGGCCAGCGAGTGCGAGATGATGACCACCGTGCGGCCCTGCTTGATGGCGTCGAGCGAGTTCTTGATTTGCTCGGTGGCGATGGCGTCGAGGCTGGCCGTGGGCTCGTCGAGGAAGATGACGGGCGGGTTTTTGAGGAACAGCCGGGCAATGGCGATGCGCTGCTGCTGGCCGCCGCTGAGCTGCTGGGCGTCGGACTGGTAGCCCTTGGGCAGGTCCAGAATCTGGTCGTGCAGGTAGGCCTGGCGGGCGGCTTGCTCAATCTGCTCCTGGGTGGCAGTAAAGTCGCCGTAGCGGATGTTTTCCTCGATTGTGCCCTTGAAAATGTGGTTTTTCTGGAGCACGAGGCCGATTTGGCGGCGCAGGGCGTGGGTGTCGTAGGCGGCCAGGGACTGACCGTCGAGGAGCAGGTCGCCCTGGTCGGGGGCGTAGAACTTGCAGAGCAGGTTGATGATGGTGCTTTTGCCGGCCCCGCTCAGGCCCACGAGGGCGGTGGTTTTGCCGGCCTCGATGGTCAGGCTCACGTCGTGCAGGGCGGCCGTGCCGCTGGGGTAGGTGAAATCGACGTGGCGCAGCTCGAAGCGGCCCTGTACGCGGGCGGGGCGCAGCGGGCCGGTGGTTTCGACGGCATCGGCGGCGTCGAGGATGGCGAAGAAGCCCTCGGAGTAGGTGAGGGCTTCGTTCATCTCGTCGTAGATGCGGTGGAGCTGGCGGATGGGCGCCGACACGTTATTGAACAGCAGGATGTGGAACATGATGGCCCCGATGGACATCTGCCCGCCCAGCACGAGGTAGGCCGTGAGGATGATGATGAGCACCATGCCAATCTGCTCGACGAAGGTTTTGAGGCCGTCGAAGCGGAAGTTGGTTTTGCGGGTCGTGAGCTGCGCGCCGGTGAGGCGGGCCTGGGTATCGGCCTGCTTGTCGGCCTCGTAGCCCTCGCGCACGAAGCTTTTGATGACCGTGATACTGTCGATGATGGAGATGAGGCCGTGGTTTTTCTCCTCGCGCAGGCGCTGCAGGCCGCGGCGCACGCCCTGGAGTTTTTCGGCCTGGGCGTAGCTGAGCCAGAAGTAGAGCGGCAGGATGGCCAGCGCCACCAGCCCCACCCATCGGTTGGCTACGAACATGGCCACCAGCGCCACCACGGCGTTGGCAAACAGCGGCAGGATGTCGATGAAGAAGTTCTGCACCAGCTTCATCAGGCTTTCCACGCCCCGGTCGATGCGGGTCTGGAGCTTGCCGGTCTGGTTGCCCTCGTCGGAGAAAAAGCCCAGGCGGTAGCCCAGGATTTTGCCCACGGCTTCCTGCGCCAGCGTGCTACTCACGCTGATGCGGATTTTCTCGCCGTAGTATTTCTGCCCGAACTGCACGAAGGTGTTCACGATTTCCTTGCCCAGCAGCGCCGCCGAAATGCCTAGCAGCAGCCGCCAGCCCTGGGCCAGCCCCTCGCCCCGGTTGAGCATGTTCTGCACCGTATCGACGGTGTAGCGCAGCACGTAGGGGTTGACCTGGGCGGCCAGCGAGCCCACCAGCGTGAGCAGCAGCGTGGCAATGACGAGGCGGCGGTAGGGCCGCACGTAGGGCAGCAGGCGCTGGATTATCTGCCAGAGGCTCATCTGAACGGGGCTAGCGGGGTGGAGCCGGTTAGACGGGCGGGGTGGGAATGGGGTTGTTGGTCTAGTAATTTCGTCTGGCAGATTGCACATTTGTGAAATATTCGCCAGTCCTCCTTCTATTTATCCAACTTCTACATGTCACCTGAAAGTGCTTTGCTTTGCGAGATAATTCAAGCTGTTCCTGATGAGTCCTCATGGTACATCACCAGCGACTCTTGGGATAAAATTCCTGCTCTATTTGGCTCACTCATTGAACTAAGGGAATGGGAAGTAAGAATAACAGATGGAACCAGGGAGAAGGTGAAAAACATAGTAGCAGAATACGATTTAGGGGAAAAGATTGTGCACATGGACATCGTATCTAAAAACGGTGTCGCGCTATTTGTTAGCTACGATAGAATGGTCATGATACAAATTAGCACTTCCCTTGAACTGGATACGACAATCGGAGAGAAGTACCCAACATTAGAAATATATTTTGCTGAGCTACCACCTTTATGAGATAACAAGTCGAAGCAAATGGCCCAAACTCGCGGCAGCCTGCGCTACGAACCTTACGCAACTCACCTACGTTGAACAATCACTCCTGCCGCTTATCTTTGAGGCAAGTAAAAAATAAGGGAGCCCGGCCCTGGGCCGAACTCCCCTAATAACTACCGGAGTAGCAGCGAAAGCAGTAGGGCCACGAGGGCCTTTCCGATTCCGCTGGCTGCTCCTAACAAGACGGCTTTACCAGCCGCTTGTAGTAGTTTCATCACGCGTTCCTTCTTCATTCTTGTTGAGGTGAAGGGTTGTCCAATAACCCCCAACTTCTGAGGCCCCAGCCGCTCCTACGGTTTGGGGCCTCGTCTTTTTCAAGAATCTCGGTAGGGCTGGGGGCATACCCCGGCGCGACGAGGCAAATATAATGGCGTGTGCTCTGCCGTTTTCGCTACTGCTCGGGAACGTTTGCGCAACTAGCGGCGGGAAATTCGGGGGATTGGTGCCAACTTCGCTTTTTAATTCCCCACCTAAGACCCCAACATGACCAAGATTAAAGTAGCCAACCCCGTCGTGGAGCTGGATGGCGATGAGATGACGCGCATCATCTGGAAGTTCATCAAGGACAAGCTGATTACGCCCTACCTGGAGCTGGATATCAAGTATTACGACCTCGGCATCGAGCACCGCGACGAGACGAATGACCAGGTGACCGTGGACGCGGCCAATGCCATCCGGCAGTACGGCGTGGGCATTAAGTGCGCCACCATCACGCCCGACGAGGAGCGGGTGAAGGAGTTTGGGCTGAAGCAGATGTGGAAGTCGCCGAACGGCACGATTCGCAATATTCTGGACGGGACGGTATTCCGCGAGCCCATCGTGATGAGCAACGTGCCGCGCCTGGTGCCTAACTGGACGGCGCCCATCTGCATCGGCCGCCACGCGTTTGGCGACCAGTACCGGGCCACCGATTTCGTGACCAAGGGCAAGGGCAAGCTCACCATCACCTTCGAGCCGGAGGATGGCGGGGAGGTGCAGTCGTTTGAGGTGTTCGACTTCAAGAGCGACGGCGTGGCGCTGGCCATGTACAACACCGACGAGAGCATCCGGGGCTTTGCCCACGCTTGCTTCAATCAGGCGCTGATGAAGGGCTGGCCGCTGTATCTGAGCACCAAGAACACCATCCTGAAGAAGTACGACGGGCGCTTCAAGGATATCTTCCAGGAGATTTACGAGCAGGACTACCTGGCCAAGTTCAAGGAGGCGGGCATCACCTACGAGCACCGGCTGATTGACGACATGGTGGCCTCGGCGCTGAAATGGAACGGTAACTTCGTGTGGGCCTGTAAGAACTACGACGGCGACGTGCAGAGCGACACCGTGGCCCAGGGCTTCGGCTCGCTGGGACTGATGACCTCGACGCTGGTGACGCCTGACGGGAAGACGATGGAGGCCGAGGCCGCCCACGGCACCGTGACGCGCCACTACCGCGACCACCAGGCCGGCAAACCCACCTCCACGAACCCCATCGCCAGCATCTTCGCCTGGACGCGGGGGCTGGAGTTCCGCGGCATCCTGGATGGCAACCAGGAGCTGATTGACTTCTGCAAGGCGCTGGAGGCCGTGTGCATCGAAACCGTGGAGAGCGGCAAGATGACCAAGGATTTGGCGGTGTGCATCAGCGGGAACAAGGTGGAGCACGGGCGCGATTACCTCTACACGGAGGAGTTCCTGGCGGCGCTGGATGAGAATTTGAAGAAGAAGCTGGCGAAGTAGTTTTTGAGGCTGGCTTGAGAACAAAAAAGACCCTGACGGTAGCGTCAGGGTCTTTTTTGTTCTGGCGTTCAACCCCACCCCCCGGCCCCCTCCCCTTCGGGAGAGGGGGAGCCGGTCATGCGCATTCTGGAATCGTTAGGCTCCCCCTCTCCCGAAGGGGAGGGGGCCGGGGGGTGGGGTGAACCCCTAGCGCCGCTCTTCCCGCAGCTGCCGGATTTCCTGCTCCAGCTCGAGGGTGCGGAAGATGACTTTAGTTTCGAGGTCTTCGTAGGCGGCGGTGATGCGCTCAATCATGCTTTTGTACTCCGTCACGTCGGTGATGGTGCCGATGAAGCGCAGGGCCTGGGTGCGGTCGTCGTTGAAGAAGGCGCGGCCGGTGGCGCGGGCCCAGCGGGTGGGGCCGTTTTCGCGCCAGCGGGTGCGGTATTCGATGTCGTAGGTGCCGGGGCCGGCGGGGTCGAGGGCTTGCTGGACGGCGGCGTCGGAGGGGGCGCGGTCGTCGGGGTGGAGGCCTTCGAGGAAGTCGGCGTAGGTGACTTCGGCGGTGGGAGGGAGGCCGAAAATGGCCTTGCAGTGGGCCGACCAGATGAGCTCGCCGGTGGGTACGTTGAGGTCCCAGGTGCCGACGCCGGCGGCATCGACGGCCAGCTGCAGGCGCTCGAAATCGGAGGTGGTGGTGTTCATGACGGCGGCAAAATTAGGGTTGGACCAGCGACAGCTCGAGGCCGGACTGGAAGTAGAGCACCAGGGCCTGGTACTGGCCGTCGAGGGAGCGGCGCAGGCGGGTGACCAGGGCGCGGATGGCCTGCCCGGCGAGGGTGATGACGAGGTAGGGACGGCTCAGGAGCGGGTCGCGCTCGATGCGCCACTCGCCGTGGTGGGCGGCGCCGGGGGCGTCGAGGTGGCAGGTGCGGTCTTGCAGGTGCAGGTGGGTGGCGTGGGCCAGCAGCGGGTCGGGCGAGCTGGTGCGGCTGTGGGAGCGGCTTTCGATGCGCCAGGAGCCGGTGAGGTAAGGGTCGGCGACTTGCTGCAGATTTAGGTCGAGAAGCGACATGGGGAGGGGATTAAGGAATCTGCTTACGGGGCACAAACATACTGTTTGAGCGCCGATAAGGTTGCGCTTGGGAGTAGAATAACAAAACGTCGTGCTGCGCTTGTCGAAGCATCTCTATCGGGTGAGTGCAATCAGCTGCGCTGGCTGCCTCAGTCGCGTTCCAGTTCCTGCCGAACCAGGTGTAGCCACTCGCGCTCATCGTGGGCCGTTAAATCGACGTCGGGGGCGATGCCGATACTTTCGAAGTCGGTGGCGGTTTCGAAGACCATTTTCTTGGTCGTCAGTGCCAGCCAGATGTGGAGCCCGGGTAGCTCGATGGGGCGCCAGTCGCCGTAGGAGACGGCGCCGGCGGAGGGCTCGCCGAAGGTGCGGACTTTGGCCGACTGCCGGCAGGTGAGGAGCAGGCCCTCGGTGGAGCTGGCGCTGTAGCGGTCGAACAGCAGGCCGACCCGGTGGGGGAAGCCGGCGGCCAGGGCGATGGTGTCGGGGAGTTTTTCGACGGGCGAGAACCGGCCGAGGTGGGGGCGCAGGGAGGCGACGTAGGCCAGTTCGGTGGTGCTGTCTTGCCGGGTGGGGGCGTAGTCGTATTTGGTGCGGTCGTAGTAGGCGAGGTTGTCGGGGCTCACCCACACCGAGCCGTAGTAGGGCTGGGCCATGACGGGCTTATCGAGCAGCAGGGGGAGCAGGGGCTTGAAGGCATCGAAGCCGCCGCCGCCGTTGCCGCGGACATCCAGGATGAGGTAGGGGCGGGCGGCGATGCCGGCGGCATTTTTTTTCAGCGCGCTGTCGATTTTGGCAGTGTAGGTGAGGTCGAACGAGGGGATGCGGAGGTAGGAGGTGGTGGCGGAGGGGTAGGTGACGGCCAGGGCCGGGGGGAGGGCCAGGCTGCCGGGGGGCGGGGTGCTAGGCTTGCGGCGGTAGAAGGTCAGGCGTCGGCCGATTTTCATGGTCGAATCGGTGAAGGTGACTTCGTGGACCTGGGGCACCCGATTTTGCCGCCAATAGATGCACTTCGGGGTATGGTGCTCATCTTCGAAAAACTCGATTTTGACCTGGCCTTTCGGCCATTTGCGGGTGTCGTCGTGGTGCATGACGGCTACCCGCTCGCCGTGGAGGGTGGGGGCGGGCATGACGGTGACGCTGAAGCTGCCATCCTGGAAGTACCAGCGGCCGTCGTGGGGTTGGGGGGGCGCGGGGCGGCGCGGGCGGGCTTTGGGGTTGGGCGGGGGCGCGTACTGCGGGGCGTAGGCGAGGAAGGCGTGCTCGTCGCGGAAGAAGCCCAGGTACACGGCAATCAGGCCGAGGCATTGTTGCGGGGTTTGGGCCCGGGCGGCTTGCTGGTTGAGGTGGTTTTTGAATTGGGTGTAGGCAGCCGTGCGGTTCATTTCGACCACCTGATGCTGGTAGGAGGCTTGGTTGGTTTCGACTTGCTGCTGGAGGTGGGTGAGGTTTTTTGGGCAGTCGCAGGTTTGGGCGAAGGCGGTGGGGGCGACTGCCAGCAGCAGCAGGGTCGTGATGATTTTCAGGCGGCTCATCGGGCGCATGGCGGCGGTTTGAGGAAGTAGAATAGCCCAAATATAGTAGCCCGCTTTAACTACTGTTGTGTTTGTTTTCCCGGCGTCGTGCTCCAGGATTTAAGCTGCTGCCTCCTGCTGCCCTCATCCGCATTAGCTGGTAGGGGCGGCAGCAGCCAGCAGCTCCGCCAGCGCGGCGGCTTCTGTTTCCAGGGCCTCAGCCTGCAGGCGCATGAGGTGGTGGCGGGCCGTGTCGGAGGGCCGGAACCGGCGGGGCAGGGTTTCGAGCCAGGGGCGGAGGGCGTCGGCCCACTCTTTTTCGGCGGGGTCGGTGAGGGCGGCGTGGTCGGCCAGCACGGCTGGCAGCACCTGCTGCCAGCGGCTGGCATACACGGCCCGGGCGGTCAGCGGAATCAATTCGAGGCGCAGGCCGGCAGCTTTGTGCAGGCACTCCCGGCGGCGAAAATCCAGCAGCTTGGCATCCGGGGGCGGGGCCGTCGCGGGCAGCGGCTCATCATCGGGCCGCCGGATGGTGGCGGCGGGCGGCAGGTGCCGCCGCAGGGGCCACAGCCGCGCCCGCAGGGCTAGGCTAAGGTCGCGGCGGCCCGATTCGATGTGGCAGATGAATGCTTTGCCCACATCCAGAAACATGGACAACTGCTGCTGGGTAAGGCCGAAATAAAGGCGCACGGCGCCAATGGGCGTATCGGTGGAGATGAAATGGCGCATCGGAAAAGCGAGTATACTTTTTCAGGCAATTTAGGAATAAGTTTACGCACCTGGTATACTTATTCCTAAATTGCCCGAAAAAGTATACCAGTCTCTCGTTTATTTCTCGGTTCAAAGCCGTGAGCAAGGTGGTGCGGCGCGGCGGGAAGGGGCGACTATCCCTCAAAAACAGTAGAATTGCAGCAGAGACGCTATTCTACTGTTTTTGCCCTATGAGCTTCCCGCGCAGAGTAAAATGTGGACATCAGCTCGCTATAGTCCCGACCTTCTTCCCATAAGAGACCTATAAGTGCATAGCCTGAAGGCAGCCATTCCCACGGATTTGGCTCTTTGTTCCAATAGAGCCGACGGGTGGAGCCCTGTACCGCGTAGTCCAGTGTAGGACCATCTCCACCGTGAACCTCTACTTTGTCCCCATCATGCAAGGTGATTGGTGATAGGTCATGCCGGACGGGGCCACCATCGTAGCCTTTATTGCCAGGTATGTCCTTGTCTAAGCCCACGAATAGTAGCCAATTGCCCAGCTTTTCTGTTCCTTCTGTCGTTATAATGAAATGTCCACCATTAGCGAACGAAGGTATAAAATTAACGGTCAGAGACATAAGCGGTTTAGGTGTTAATGAAGCCGGACTTGCGAGGTAAATACGGAAAACTCGCCAAGATGCTAAGATTCCTGACAGTAGAGGAGAAGCAACAACATGTTGATGCTCTTTCCCCCAGCCAAAGGCAATGGCTGGACCAAATAACAAAGGAGTGGGGCGAAATCAAGTCACGCTTCGAAGCCGAAGTGGCTGCTCTTGTTGCGTGTCACGGTGGACCCGAATGTGTGAAGGTGCGGGTGCAACTCGCAGATGGCAGTTTGCACGAGCAGTGGGAGCTAGTGCCACTTCTACATCCGAATCTTGTGCCTGTGCGCTATTTAGAGCACAACGCCGGTCTTATCTAATAAGTCCTCAATGTGGCCCATACTGACCTTGCCAAATCCTTTGGCTCTCATCAGGTCCATATACTCCACACCTGCCAGGTCACCCAGAGTCAAAATTCCAATACTCTCCATTGCATTACAGGCTCTGGCAGGAAGTCCTAACTCCGATAGTTTACTGGCATAAGGGAAGCCAGCTGGCGAAACTGCTGGTGGGTCGATATTGATTTGCCTCTCGCAATCGGCAATTACGTTGTCCAGCAATTCTCCCAATGGCTGAACACTCTCTCGTAGTTTCTGGGCACGTTCCAAAATAGTTTGAATCGTTCGTCTTCTGTTGACCTCTTTGGTCGATTTCAGAGTGCGAAAACCAAACTTTAAAGCATCGACTAGTTTGCCGATGTCTTTCAAGGAAGTAGTGACTGACTCGTAGTACATAATCAACGTTGACGGCGCGAGTAAAATAAGTTTACTAAAGGTAACATAAGCAGCTAAGACTCATCTCGCATGGGTCGGGGCTTTTTTGTGTAAGCCCTGTAAACCAGTTCTCTTGTGCGACATACATCGGCTGTCGTATCTTTGTAGCTGTCCCATCAAACCCGCCTCGCCTATCGTCCGAAGCCCCCTCTAATTCTGCATTTCGTACTCAGTTGAGTCGCTGCCTGTCCGTAGTTTCCTGAACCGACCAAGTTAACAAACTAACCTCGAACAGCACAGACCAGCGCTCACGCCCAAAGAGGCGTGGGGCTGCCCTGTCGCGTGGTTACCGTTCTTGGTCGGACGGAGGAACCGGTGGGGTATGCAACGCGCCTCGACTCGTTTACGGCCGTCTCAAACCACCAATTCCTCCGTCCGACCAACATGACGCTCTTTACGCCCCTACCTGCTCCGTACTCCGGGGTGGGCCACCTCCACCGCCTTCCGGGTTTTGCCCCCTCCTGTGCTTCCGCATCTGGACGGGCTCCCTACTGCCTCCCCTCCCTTCGAGAGCCTAGGCGGTAGTCCTCCGTGTCCTTCCTGACCAGGGCCGCGCTCCGGCGTGGCCTGGGTGGTCCCCGCGCCCCCTAATCGGGCCCGGGCTGCCCTCTCGCGCCCCTTCCGGTTTGGCGTCGGACGCCGTACGTCCACGTCCGAAGGTATAGCACCTTCGATTTTTTTGAATTTTCAACTCCGATTTCTCCCGTACGACCTATGCGTACTTCTTTAACTTTCTTCTCGCTTCTTACCCTCGGCCTTCTTACGATAGGCTGTTCCTCCACCCAGACGCCGCAGGACATGTGCGACTGCCTCAATAAGAGCGCCGACGCCTACACGGCGAAGCACCCCGACCTGACCAAAGCCGAACTCGAAAGCAACGGCAACGAGGTCATGACCGAACTCATTGCGCCCTGCAAGGAAATGGGCGAGGCCATCGAGAAACGGCTCAAGGAATCTGACCCCACGGCCTACACCAAAGTGCAGGGCGAAATGCAAACCTGTCTCAACACCCTCGCCGAGAAAATGAAGGCCGGGGCGAAGGATGAGTCGCTGAGCCAAGCCGATAAGGAAGCCCAACAAGAGGCCGACGAAGACGCGGCCCAGGACGCCGCCGAGGCGAGAGCCGACGCGGCCGACGTGGATAACGACGCGGCGGGCACCAGTGACGAGGACTGGAACCAACTCATCACAACCTACGAGCAATACGCCACGCAGTACGCTGGCCTCATGGCGAAGGCCAATAAGGGCGACCTATCAGCCGGCGCTCAGGCGTCCGAACTCTACGTCAAGGTAGAGGAACTAGGCGGGCAGTTCGAGGAAGCAGAAGGCAAACTCACGCCCGCGCAGGCAGCTCGCTTTGCGAAGGTGCAGGCCCGGGTGATGCAAGCCATGATGAAAACCCAGAATTAGTGGTCTAACCACTAATCGAGCAATCGATATTTACAAATCAAGGACGCCGGAGGAAGAAATTTCTTCGGCGTCCTTTTATTTTATATCTGACAGTAAGGCTTTTATCGATTGGTGACCTACCCCCTTGGGTTCCCCCTCTATGTCTAATGACTAGAGGATACACCATCGAACACCTACTCATTCGCTATCCAGATGACGACGCTGTGCTGGAAGCCATCATGCAGAATACGGCTGATACGGACGGTCGGATGCAATGCCCGACCTGCCAAGCGCCCCGGGAATTCCGCCGCATTCATACCCGGAAGTGCTATCAGTGTACCAAGTGTGGGCACCAGCACTACCCGCTGGCGGGCACTATCATGGCCCGGACCAAACTGCCATTGACGAAATGGCTGCGAGCCGTACACTTGTTCTACACCCATCGGAGCGGGGTGAGCGCCCAGATACTACAACGCGAGATAGAGGTCACCTATAAGGTAGCCTGGCGGATGGGTCATCAAATCCGGAGCCTCATGGCCGACCCTAATCCCGACCCACTGCGGAAGATTGTGGAGGTGGATGAGACCTACGTCGGTGGCCGTAAGCGGGCGGGCAGTAAGAAGCCGATACCCAAGAAGACGGCGGTGTTCGGCACCCTCGAACGCGGTGGCCGGGTTCGCACGACCGCTGTGCAGCAGGTCAACAAGGCCACGCTCTTCACCCTTATTCAGGAGAACGTCGAACTGGGGACGACTATCTACAGTGACGAGCATTCGCTTTACACCAAACTCCCGAAGGCGGGCTACCCCCACGATAGCGTTCTGCACAAGGCACACGAATGGCGACGGGGCAACGTCACGACGAATGCGATGGAAGGCCACTGGTCGCGAGTTAAGCGCACTATCCGGGGAGCCTACGTTTGGGTAAGCCCGCAATGGCTACAATCCTACTTGGACGAATGCAGCTTCCTGCATAATCGCCGGCATTGTCCAGCGCTGGTGGTCGAAGACCTGCTCGCTCGGATGCTGCGCCCTCTCTCCAGTGGAGTGCGGAAAGGGCCGCCGGGCTTACGACAAACGCCGAGCCGGAGCCGGGCCAAATAAGGCCCGTAACCCCCGATTGGCGCGCTCTTCCCACTCTTCTTCGGGGTGTAGGAGGCCCTTGGCCTGTTGCGCCTTTATGAACTGCTCGTAGCGCTCCGGACGGGCCTTCTCAGGGGTAGGAGAAGCCTTCACGGCCTTTCGACGGGTGCTGGGGTGGGGCGACATGACAAGATTAAGGGAAGGGATGACAAATGCGTTATGCTTCGAGCGCTCATAAGGTTTTACGACTCAATTTGTATTCTCTTGTGCGACATTTTTCCGGCGTTTTTCTTTGTAAGAAAGCGCTTTATGGCAGATAATACCCAGAAATTTACCGTCTTCGACTTCTTCCGCCTCTACCCGGATGACGACACCTGCCTAGAGGCCATCTTCCAACTCCGCTACGGGCACCTGACCACCTGCCCCAACTGTGGGCGGGCCCGGAAGCGCTTCCACCGCATCAAGGCCCGGAAGTGTTACGAGTGTCGGGCCTGTCATCACCAGCTTTATCCGCTGGCCGGCACGCCCCTAGCTGGCTCCACGACTAAACTCACCGTTTGGTTCTTTGCCATTTATCTGTTTGCCACCTCTCGCAATGGAGTATCGGCGAAGGAGCTACAACGCCAGCTCGGCGTGACCTATAAGACGGCCTGGCGCATGGGCCAGCAAATCCGCGAGTTAATGGTCGCGCAGGAAGCCACCGACCTGCAGGGCGTCGTGGAGGTCGATGAGGCTCTGCTGGGCGGGGTGGCTCGAGGTGGTAAGCGGGGCTGGGGTGCGGCCAATAAGACCTGCCTACTCGGCATGATTGAGCGGGGTGGGCAGGTCTTAGTCATCCCGGTGGAGAAGCGTAACGGGGCCACGATTCTACCGCTGGTGCAGGAGCACGTCCAGCCGGGGACGGTGGTCAATACGGACGAATTCCAGATTTACGACAAGCTACCAAGCATGGGCTACGGGCACCAGACCGTCGTGCATTCCAAATACCAGTGGGCGCAGGGCGAGGCGCACACAAATTCTATCGAAGGGTATTGGTCGAACCTCAAGAAGAGCATACGGGGGACGCACACTTTTGTCAGCCCGAAGCACCTGCCGAGGTATCTGGCTGAATTCAGCTTCCGACATAATCACCGGCAGCAACCAGCGCAGATGTTTGAGAAATTACTTGAGGGATGCAGTCGGTGCCATTAAGAGTTAGCACCAGATGATTTCGCCATTTCTTAGAAAGAAGTGGCTTCGGCATCCAACAGAACGCCATACGGAGGGGGAAAAAGTCACCTTGTCTCCGGAACGCTTCTCCAAACGCCAGCATGGATGCTTAGCGGGGGAGAGCACTAATTCAATCCGCTCCTTACAACCACAGGGGCAGCTAAACCCGGCCAGCCATTCCCGGCCGGGTTTGCCTAGCAGATATACAGTGTATGATTCCCAATCCTCAGGGAAATCACGTACATGATGGTAAGTGTACACGCGTGTATGTATCCCAAACAGGGATGATACACGTTGCCACCAGCGATGCAAGTACCGCTTCATTGCGCAGCCTGCTCCTGTAAAACAATGAGTCGGGGAGAGCGTAGCGGAGGGAATATTTCTCCTAAGCCCACCAGTGAAGACAACTCCTTATCGGGTTCACCATCAGACGACTTAATGAGAAGCACTCCACTGATTGAGAACTCAATGGACGCTAGCCTCGCGTTACTATATGAGCGGAAAGGGTGCAGCCGAGCCAGTAACTCGTTCACGGCCTGACTAGCATAGAACATGTTGATGCTGATAACAGCCGGGCTATCAACCTGTGCGCCCTTTACGTAGCCCTCCTTTAGTTGGCGCTCATATTCCTGCGGGTCAGTTCTAGCAAGCCCAGCATCCGCTAGTTGCTTTGGCGTGAACCGACCGCGAGAAAGCAGGGATGAACCGCCAGGTTGTAAGTAGTCAACGCGTCCATCAACCCCATCAATACCCCCTGCACCATCCGCATTCAGGCGCACTCCCATATCGAAGTAGGCTGAGACAAAGAAGGTAGCAATACGGTTGAGTAGATAGCGCCCGTCCACAGAATCCATGCAACCGAAGACAACATCACATCCGGCAATTGCATGATAGGCTTTGAAGGAGTGTAAATCTTCATCCAAGACTTCTACTTCCACCCCGGTTCCCATGGCCTCTATCGCGGCTTTCAGCACGCGGACCTTGGGACGCTTTTCATCCGCATCTTGCAAAGTGGAATTCAAAATCCGGTTTAGGTTTTTCAGTTCTACTTTGTCTGGGTCTACCAAGACAAGCTGACCAACCCCTAACCGACCCAGTAACTCTGCAGTAATACTGCCCGTTCCAGAACAACCGACCACGCCGACTCGCAACTTACGCAATATGTTGGTAGTGCCTTCTCCAAAGGCTTGTCGAGTGCGGAGTTGAACCTCAGGGTCTGCCGACGACTCAGTACCGCGTGGCCGGCCACTGGCATCAAACGGACGGAAGAGGTACAAATCATCGCCAACGACTAGTGTATAGTCTATGTCTGTGAATTGACCACCCTCTCCAACTGCTCGGCCGAACACATGACCATCAGCGAGCATAATAGCACTTAACAAAGGCTCCTGCCGCCCTGTCCAGCCAGTCAAGGTTTCGGCCAGCTGCCAGTCTGACTCATCGTCTACTTCGGAAAACCAGGGCCAATGACCAGGATGACAGTGCACTTTTAGTAAGAACAAGCGCTCATGCCGACACCGCTCGAAAAGCGGCACCAAATCAGGTGGCGACCACATTACCCGGTCGGGACGGCGAATTAAGCACTTTTCGTGAGGGTACAGCTCCACATGATGGACACTGTAGATTTCTTCCTCGCCCTGCTGATAGCGCCCACAGAGTGCAAACGCAATAGCCTCGTTGCCATCACCTGGGAACAGGTGCTCCCGCAATTGAGCGTAATGACGCCCGTTAATTCGGAGTTTGTAGGTTTTCATCGGTTTAATTACTTACCAAGCTCCGATTTTAACCAACCAGCTACAGCCAGCATGTGCGTAATGAGGCTATCCTCGCCGGGGTGCCAATCTCCAGGATTACGATGGCGAGACCAACGTTGGAAATTCTTCCCATCGAGTGGGTGGGGGGAAAGAGCATTGATAGTACGACCGTCCACCCGGCTTAGCTCCGGATAGAAGTACATCATGTCAATTTCGGTCGTTGGGTAAGTAGGCGGAATCAGGAAGGCTACAGTAGCTTCCTTGACGTTGTAACCGCTTGGGATGACAAAGTTGTGAATGAGTACCCAGCCGCTCATTCCTTCGCTGAGAGTCTCCCAGCGATAACCCTGTTTATCGAGGTAGGCAGCGTCTGCAGGTAACAACTCGAAAGCGCGGCGCAGGGGCGGAACAATTGGGGCCGCCTCGCTGGCGGCCCCAATTCCTTCATTCGCATGTTTCGCCACCGATTGGAAGCGTTCGATACCAGGTGTCCGAAAGTCCACCTCGTCGTTGGCCTCAATCTCCACCTGACCGTGCCCTAACTGATGTAGGCGGTGTTTCTCGGGTGTTTTGCCGACCAATTGCAGCAATTCACGCCCGGTCATGGAGTGCTGCTTCACGTCGAAGGTCTTACCGTCTACCTTAATGCGGTAGTAGATGACTTCGCCGGGGTCATGCTCCGGATGGTCACATTTGCGGTTGAACAGGTCTTCGAGGTCGATGATGATTTCGCCATTAGGCGTTCTGATAATCACTTCCGGATGGTTGTGTGCAGCTCCGGTGGGCTGTATGTCGTGATTTTTTGACATTTTTGTGGTGCGTTACCGCGTATTGATGGTGAATTGGTGGTTGTTAGGTCACTTGCTGTCATTCGTAACTAACGCAGAGCTAGTCGTCTAAATGAACGAACTGCTCCTTGCTTCTGTGCCTGCCAGCTTTTACCCATTGCTACACGTGTTGGGCTGGTAGGCGCAGTTGTTTAACTGGTAATTGGTTTTCGAGAGAATGATTTTGACTGTTCGTTTAGACACCTCCTTCCACTTGACAAGTCAAAGGTACGGGGTCATTCGTAAAAAAGTGAAGAATTTTTCCGAAATGCTTCGGATTTCAATGAATTACTCTGTACCTTTGGCACTTAAATTTTATGCATCTGCAGTTCGCGGAGACCATCATGCACCACATGTACTACGATGACGGCACAATTCTTTCATTGACGTGCAGTAAAGCAACCCACAAGGAATTTTCTCACATAGTCAAGATGTTAAGGGATATGCCAAGCATCCTCTGTCTACTCAAGTGCCGCTCTTTGGACCCTATAATGGATGAGGAGAACAACTTATTATCCTTAAGGGTGGACCGTAACCATCGGCTAGAGGCTGAGTATAGCCCCGATGATGATACCCTCACTTTGACTTGTCTTTCTAAAAACTCAATGGCTTTCTCACACCTAACGCACCGTGCCGGTAATGAACAATAACTCCGAGTACGCGCCGCGAATAGCGACACATCCGGGAATAGTTCTACAGCGCGAATTGGATGCGCGTGAAATCAAACAAAGCGACTTGGCTAAGGAGCTTGGTATGTCAGCGTCTCAACTCAACGAGATTGTAAAGGGGAAGCGTCCAATCAGCCCGGAACTTGCCATCCTGCTAGAAGCTGCTCTTGAAATCGATGCTCCATTCTGGAATAATGCTCAGGCTAGCTATAATCTCGATGTCGCTCGGCAACAATCGAATGTAAGACAGCAAGCCGACATAATTACACAGTGGAGAATTATCAAGGATTTAGTACCACTGAAATTCTTTAAGAAGCAGGGTGTCGTGACTGGCTTAATCGCTGATGATGTTAGGAAAATTTTTGATATCTTCTCTATCGATTCTATAGAAGAATTGCAGCAGAGATTATCATTTGGTGGTAGCAGTAGTATTTTTTATAAGAAATCAGGCAAGCTTAAAACTCATATTGAGTATGTGAAAGCATGGGTGGCTTATATAAAATACTTATCTCAAGATGTAAAAGTAAACACCTTTGAATTCGACAGTCAAGAGGCTATCATAGCGAGCTTGCGCAAAGTATTCTTAGGTAGAAACGTCCTTGAAAACCTGAGCAAGACTCTTGCTGCTAATGGTATAAAGTTGATTATTAAGGATAAACCAGACCATGCTCCGATAGATGGCGCGGCGCTTTGGAGCAACGATAATCGCCCTATTATTGGCCTCACGCTGCGTTACAACCGAATTGACAACTTAGCTTTCACTGTCTATCACGAATTGGCTCACATATTCCTTCACTTAAGAAACAACACCAAGGTTTCTTATGTGGACAATACTGTCGAAGACGCTACGGGTATAAATTCTGACGTAGAAGAACAAGCAAACAAATTCGCGGGTGATATCTTGATTCCCAGCAAAGAGTGGCGCAGCTTCATCGATTCGAGTAGTGCTTTTGATGATGCGTCCATCAAAAAATTCGCGGCAAGAATTGGCTCTCCCGCAGCAAGCGTAAGAGGACGGTTGTGTCACGAGGGTTTACTTTCTTACGCACGGCCTACAGAGATAAATTACCACGTACTGTAATTTAATAGAGCTCACTTATTTACATTCTTCCAGTAGGTAAGCCTGCTCCGCTTCGTCTAGTTCTCGACCCAATTTCTGGGCTGTGACCCTACAAGCCCAGTCGTATAGATGCTGAGCGGCTTGTACCGCGCTGTCTGGGTGCAAGCTGTCCGCGTGAAGCCGGGAAGCTTTCATTTCGAGGTTCACCTCGTGCAGGGCAGCCTTTATTGCTTTAAGGTTTGGCGGAGTTCCTTCGGCCTTCTCGACTACGAAGCTTTCAAAAGTGGGTAACGGGGCGGGGCGAAAGGGAGCAAGCATAAGGTAAGGCTTTGAATGGAGCGCTATGTATCACCTGCTGGTCGTTACTTTGGCATCTGGGCGGCTCAAGACTTTCGATGGAGCGCGTTTAAGCCTCTAATTGCATTCCACTGTTTTTGAGGGATAGTCGCCTAAATCTTTCAGGAAGAAATATTCAGCAAACTGTTCTTTGAATTTACTCATGCCTTCAGATTTCATAAAGGCTAAAGCTTTGTTGTCTTTGGTTTTTGCCATGATAGGTGTGTGGTAACTAGTTTTTGAGATGCTATTAGCTTCTAATGCGAATGCTGCATTTGAAGTCAGACTTCGAAAGATAATACACACTATATAATAAACACCCATCAAAATCAGCCCTACACCAACTTATCCGGCGTAATCGGCAGCTCCCGCACCCGTTTCCCGGTGGCGTTGAACACGGCGTTGGCGATGGCGGGGGCCACGCCGATGGTAGCGATTTCGCCGATGCCTTTCGTGCCGAGCTGGTTGACGTGGTAATCGGGCTGGTTGACGAAGAAGACCTCGACGGCGGGGGCATCGGCCTGCACGGGCACGTGGTAGTCGGCGAAGTCCTTGGTAACGTAGCGGCCGTAGCGGTCGTCGATGACGGCGTGCTCCATCAGGGCCATGCCGATGCCGCCCACGGCGCCGCCCTTCATCTGGTTGGCGGCGGTTTTGAGGTTGATGATGGTGCCCGCGTCGGCGCAGCTCACCAGCTTGCGCACCCGCACCTCGCCGGTGAGGGCATGCACGGCCACCTCGGCGAAGTGGACCGAGAAGGAGTACATCGAGAACTTGTCTTTGTCGGCGCCGTTGGCTTTGGATTCGACGTTGACCAGGGCCGCGTCGGGCTGCTGGAGCAGGGTGGCGAAGGGCACGCGGGCGGCGTTGCCGGGGAGGGTGAGGTGGCCGTCGGTGAGGGCGACGTCTTCCTTTTTGGCGGTGGCGAAGGCGGGGGTGCCGGGGGCGGCCAGCTCGCGCAGCCGGTCTTTCAGGGCCAGGCAGGCATCCTGCACGGCCTGGCCCACGGTGTTGACGGTGGAGGAGCCGCCCTGCGAGCCCGCCTGCGGGAAGCCCGACTGGCCCAGCTCGAAGCGGATGCGCTCGGGCGGCAGGCCGAGGGTGTCGGCGGCAATCTGGGTCATGGCGGTGCCGGTGCCGGGGCCGATGTCGGTGGTGGCGCATTGCAGCAGCACGGTGCCGTCGGGCTGCAGGCGGGCGCTGACGTGAGCCGCGCCGCGGTTGGCCCCGAAGGTGCCCACGCCCATGCCGTAGCCCAGCAGCCAGTCGCCTTCGCGCAGGGTGCCGGGTTGCAGCTGGCGCTTGTTCCAGCCCACCAGCTCGGCGCCTTTGGCATAGCACTCCCTGAGGAACTTGGTGCTCCAGGGGCGGTTTTTCTCGGGGTCCTGCTCGGTGTAGTTGCGCAGGCGGAATTCCATCGGGTCGAGCTTCAGCAGGTGGGCCATTTCGTCCATCGCCGATTCGAGGGCGAAGGAGCCGGTGGCTTCGCCGGGGCCGCGCATCCAGATGGGGGTGCTCACGTCGAGGGCGGCGAGGCGGTAGCGCGTCGTCAGGTTCGGCGACTGGTACATCATGCGCGTCTGCTGCAGGGTGGATTCGGTGAACTCCTGGTAGCTGGAAGTCTGGCCGATGCTCTCGTGCGTGATGGCGGTGATACGGCCGTCGGCGGTGGCGCTCATGCCGATTTTCTGCCAGGTGTAGGGCCGGTAGCCCACCATCGTAAACATCTGCTCGCGGGTGAGCATCAGCTTCACCGGGCGGCCCGTGACCTTGGCCCCGATGATGGCGGCCGACTCGTGGGGCCAGCTGTGCAGGGCGTTGCCGAAGGCCCCGCCCACGTAGGTGGCAATGACTTTCACGTGGTCCTCGGGCAGGTTCCACTCCTTGGCGAAGTCGCGCCGGGTGCCGATGGTGCCCTGGGTTTTGTCGTAGAGCGTGAGGCGGTCGGGCGCTTCCCAGTGCGCCGTGATGGACTGCATTTCCATCGGGTGGTGGTGCTCGGTGGGGATGACGTACTCCTGCTCGATTTTCAGCGCCGCCGTTTGGTAGGCGTCGGGCTGGCCGCGCTGGTAGTCGGCCATCGGCGACTTCGGGTTTTTCTTAGCCGAGGAGGGCAGGAAGGCGTCTTTGGCCCCGGCTACCATGTTGGTCTGGTGGGTTTCGCGGGCGTACTGCGCCTGCACCAGCCGGGCTGCGTGGCGGGCGCGCTGCAGCGTATCGGCCACTACCAGGGCAATGGGCTGGTCGTTGAAGCGGATTTTATCGTCGAAAAACACCTTCAGCGGCTCGCCGCCGGTCTGAGGCTGCGAGGGCTCCTTGCCGGTGGGTTGGAAACCGGGTACTTTGGGCGAGTTGAGGTGGCTGATGACGGCCAGCACGCCGGGGGCATTCTGGGCGGCTTTGGTGTCGAGGCTGGTGATACGGCCCTTGGCGATGGTGCTGCCTACCAGCACGCCGTAGGTTAGGTTGGGTAGCTCGTACTCGGCCGAGTACTTGGCCGCGCCGGTTACTTTCAGGCGGCCGTCGACGCGGTTGAGGGAGGAGCCGATTTGTTTATCGTTGGGTTTCATATAGAAGCTGGATACTTGCACGCGTCAACCTCACCCCCTGACCCCCTCTCCAAAAGAGAGGGGGCACCGGTCTTGCGCAGTTTGAAAATCGTCAGGCTCCCCTCTCTTTTGGAGAGGGGCCGGGGGTGAGGTTCCCCGGCGGGTGGCTAAGCCGCCGCCGCTGTCTTCAGGGCCTGAATGAGGGCATTCGGCGCCAGCCGTAGCTTGTATTCATTGTGCTTAAACGCCTTTGCCCCCTGCATCGCCACCGCCGCCACCCGGCGGAAGGTTTCCTCCGTGGCGGGCTGACCCACTAGTACCTGCTCGGCGGCGGTGAGGCGCCAGGGCTTGTGGGCCACGCCGCCCAGGGCCAGGCGGGCGGCTTTGATGATGCCGTTTTCAATATCCAAGGCCACGGCGGCCGATACCAGGGCGAAGGCGTAGCTGGCCCGTTCGCGCACCTTTTGGTAGTGGACGTGCTTCGTGAAGGGGCTGTCGGGGACGTCCACGGCGGTTATCAGTTCGCCGGGCTCCAGGTTGGTGTCGCGCTCGGGGGTGGTGCCGGGCAGGCGGTGCAGGTCGGCGAAGGGGATGCTGCGGCTGCCGCGCGGGCCGCTCACCTGCACGGTGGCGTCGAGGGCGACCAGGGCCACGCTCATGTCGGAGGGATGCACGGCGATGCACTGCTCTGAGTGGCCGAAAATGGCGTGCATGCGGTTGATGCCTTCGAGGGCGCCGCATCCTGTCCCGGGCTGGCGCTTGTTGCAGGGCATCGAGAGGTCGTAGAAGTAGGTGCAGCGGGTGCGCTGGAGCATGTTGCCGCCCACGGTGGCCATGTTGCGCAGCTGCGGCGAGGCGCCGGCGTTGAGGGCCAGGGCCAGCAGCGGGTGGCGCTCGCGCACCTGGGTATCGTTGGCTACTACCGAGTTCAGGGCCAGCGCGCCGAGGCGCAGGCTGCTGCCCTGGTGCTCGATTTGCTTTAGCGGGAGGCGGTTGATGTCGACCAGCTTTTGCGGGGCGGTGATGCCGCGCTTCATTAAGTCGACGAGGTTGGTGCCGCCGGCAATGAACCGGGCGTTCGGGTCTTTGGCGACAGCCTCGATGGCCGCCTGGGCCTTGGTGGGCCGTACGTACTGGAACTGGTTCATACTTTCTTGCCTCCCGATTTAACGTCCTGAATGGCGGCCACGATGTTGGCGTAGGCCCCGCAGCGGCAGATGTTGCCGCTCATGTACTCCCGGATTTCGGCCTCGGAGCCGGCGTGGCCTTCGCGCACGCAGGCCACGGCGCTCATTATCTGGCCGGGGGTGCAGTAGCCGCACTGGAAGCCGTCGTGCTTCACGAAGGCTTCCTGCATGGGGTGCAGGTCGTCGCCGCTGGCGAGGCCTTCGATGGTAGTGATTTCCTGGCCGTCGTGCATCACCGCGAAGCTTAGGCAGCTGTTCACCCGCAGGCCATCGACGTGCACGGTGCAGGCGCCGCACTGGCCGTAGTCGCAGCCTTTTTTGGTGCCGGTGAGGTGCAGGTCTTCGCGCAGCAAATCGAGTAGGGTGGTGCGGGGCTCGACTTTCAGCTTGTGCTTCTTGCCGTTGATTTTCAGGCTCAGCGGGATTTTCTCGATGGCTTCGGCCACGCGCTCGTCCAGCTTAGATTCGGCCGCTTCTACTACCGCGCTGGGTACCAGGGCCAGCGCCGTGAGCAGCGACGACTGCTTGAGGAAGTTGCGGCGGTGTTCGTCGTGGGGGGCCGGCAGGTCCGGGTCGTGGTTGGTTGCCATAGGTCAGGAATGAGGTAGGGTTTTCCTCTTACGTAAAAGCGGCGGGTTGTTATTTGTTCTGAAACTAATAAACCCAGATTATGAGTAGCCGCGAAGCGGCGACACGTTGGTAGTTGAACTCGAAAGACGATGAGAGCAGAGCCGCAAAGCGGCGGCACTAATAACGCCAGGTGCCGCCGCTTTGCGGCTCTGGTTTACTGTTTTGTTACTACAATCTACCAACGTGTCGCCGCTTTGCGGCTGGTTTTCTGGTAGCTCTACACCGGCTCCCGCATGGCCGCCAGCACCTTGTCGGGCGTCATGGGCAGGGAACGCAGGCGGCGGCCGGTAGCGTGGAATACGGCGTTGGCCACGGCGGCGCTGGTGCCCACGATGGAGATTTCGCCGATGCCCTTCACGCCCATCGCATTCACGTAGGGGTCGTGCTCGTCAATGAATTCCACGGTCATGTCGGGAATGTCGGCATTCACGGGGATGTGGTAGCCAGCCAGGTCGGCGTTGGTGTAGCGGGCTAGGTGGGGGTCGCGCTCGGTGGTTTCCATCAGCGCCGCGCCGATGCCGAAGATGCTGCCGCCCATCACCTGCGAGCGGGCGGTTTTGGGGTTGAGAATGCGGCCGCCGGCAATCACGCTCACCCATTTGGTGACGCGCACGGTGCCCAATTCAGGGTCAACGTGCACCTCGCAGAAGTGGGCCCCGAAGGCGTGCATGGAGTGCTCGCTGGCGTGGTCCTTTTTGTTGGGGTCGGCGTTGGCAGCGGCTCGGGGGGCCTCGTAGCTACTGCCGTAGCGGCCTAGTGCGCTGCCCTCGATGTCGCTCATACCGGCGCGTTTCATCACTTCGCCGAAGGCCTCGCCTGTGTCAGGGTCGGTCCTAAACAGGAGTTGCCCTTTGACGACCATTACATCCTCAATTTTGGCCCGGTAAAGCGGCGACTTATTATCCTGCACCGCCACCTTGATGAGCCGCTGCCACACATCCTGCGCCGCCAGATAAACCGACGACGACACCCGGCCCGCCGCCGTGGAGCCGCCCGACCACTGCGTGCTCGGCAAATCCGTGTCGCCCAGCTCGAAGCGGATGTTTTCGGGCGGCAAACCCAGTGAGTCGGCGGCCACCTGCGTCATCACGGTGTAGGTGCCCGTGCCGAGGTCGGTAGCCCCGGCCTGCACCACGGCGTGGCCGTCGGCGTAGAGGCGCACGCGGGCGTTGCCCTGCGAGTTGTGTACCGGGTAGCTGGCCGTGGCCATGCCCCAGCCCACCAGGGTTTTACCGGCGCGGGTCTGGCCGTTTTTGGGGTTGCGCTGGTTCCAGCCGAACAACTCGGCGCCACGCTGGTAGCACTGCTTCAGGCTTTTGCTGCTCCAGGGGTGGCCGTTACTGGGGTCTTTGTCGGCGTAGTTCAGCAGCCGGATTTGGATGGGGTCGAGGCCCAGCTGGTAGGCCAAATCATCCATCGAACTCTCTAGGGCGAAGGCACCGGGCATGTCGCCGGGGGCGCGGGTCGCGGTCGAAGTCATCACGTTGGCGTGGGCCAGGTGGTAGGTGCCTTCGAACGCCGGCAGGGCGTAGAGCATGTTGGTAATGCGCGTGTTGGTCTCGGCGTAGTCGTCCCAGGGCGAGGTCGTGGACGATTTGTCGTGGATAAGCGCCAGCAGCTTGCCCTCCCGCGTGGCCCCGAGGCGCAGCGTCTGGGCCTGCTCTTCGCGGTGGCCCATGCTGGTAAACTGCTGCGGGCGCGTGAGCACCAGCTTCACCGGCCGGCCCACGGCCTTGGCTACCAGCGCCGCCAGGGTCGTATGCGGCCACACCCAGGCCTTGCAGCCGAAGCCGCCGCCAATGAATTTGCAGACCACCCGCACCTGCTCGGTGGCCAGCCCCAGCATGGCCGCCAGCGTCTTCTGGGTTTCCGAAACGCCCTGCGTGGAGTCGTACACCGTGAGGCGGTTGGGGCCTTCCCAGTGGGCCGTGGTGGCGCCCGGCTCCATCGGATTGTGGTGGATGGTGGCGTGCGTGTAGGTGGCCGTGAGCTGCACCGGGGCGCCGGCGAAGGCCTCTTGCGCGTCGCCGCGCTTGGTTACGCCGGGCATACCCTTCACAGTTTTGGGGGTGTAAAGCTGGGCCTTCGGGTCGAGATAGGAGGAGATGGTGGCCTCCGGTACAATGCTCACTTTCAGCAGGCTGGCTGCGTACTGGGCGCGCTCCAGCGTGTCGGCCACCACCACGGCCACCGGCTGGCCGGCGTAAAAAATCTGGTCCGATTCCATCGGGAAAAAGCCCATCGGCGAGGAGACGAAGGCCTTCCGGTCGTCGGGCGAGTTGGGCGTTTTGGCCAGTTTCGGCAGGTTCTGATGCGTGAAAATGGCCAGCACGCCCGGCGCCCGCTGCGCGGCGCTGACGTCGATACTCTGCACGCGGCCGTGCGCCACGTCGCTGGTTTTGAGCACCGCATGCACCAGACCAGGCAGGCCGCTGTACTCGGCCGAGTAGGTGGCGCGGCCCGTCACCTTGGCCCAGCCATCGACGCGGCTCATGGGCTGGCCGACCACGCCGGCGGTGGGGTTGGTTTTGGAGAAGGTTGGTTCGATATCCATAAGCTGGTTCACCCCACCCCCAGCCCCTCCCCTTCGGGAGAGGGGTGCGTTCTGGTGGTTGGCTAGTTTTAATTGTTAAAAAACGAATGACAAGGCCGCAAGCTGATGGAAGCGCAGGGCATGGAAGCCGTTTTAATTGTTAAAAAACGAATGGCACGTTACATCTGGCACCCCTCTCCCGAAGGGGAGGGGCCGGGGGTGGGGTTACGCTACTTGCTGCAAGGCCCGCACCAGCGTATTCTGCGCCAGCTCCACCTTGAAGCGGTTGTGTTCCAGCGGCTGCGCGCCCTGCAGCGCGGCAGCAGCGGCCGCCAGAAACGTAGCCTCCGTGGCCGGGGCACCAGTCAGCACTTTCTCGGCTTCGCGGGAGCGCCAGGGCTGGGCGCCCACGCCGCCCAGCGCCACCCGCGCCGTTCGGATAGTGCCGTTTTGCACGTCCAGCCCTACGGCGGCCGAGGCCAGCGCGTAGGCGTAGCTGCTGCGCTCGCGCACCTTCAGGTAGGTCGAGCGCCGGGCGTGGGCGGCGCCGGGAATGGTCACGGCCACAATCAGTTCGCCGGACTCAAGCACGTTTTCGCGCTGGGGCGTTTTGCCCGGCAGCAGGTAAAACTCCGTGATGGGCACGCGGCGCTGCTTGCCCTTCTGGTTTTCCAGGGTCAGCACGGCGTCGAAAGCGGCTAGGGCCACCGAGAGGTCGCCGGGGTAGGCGGTGGCAATGCAGCTGTCGCTCACGCCCAGGATGGCCAGGTTGTGGTGGTCGCCCGCAATGGCCGGACAGCCGGAGCCGGGCACGCGCTTGTTGCACGGAAACGCCGCGTCGCGGAAGTAGCCGCAGCGGGTGCGCTGCAGAATGTTGCCGCCGATGCTGGCCATATTGCGCAGCTGCGGCGAGGCCGCCAGCAGCAGCGCCTGCGACACCGCCGGAAATTGCTGCACCACCAGCGGGTGCTCGCCCACGGTGCTCATGCGCTCTATCGCGCCGATGCGCAGGCCGTCGGAGGTTTGCTCAATGCCTTTGAAAGGCAGTTGATTGAGGTCCACTAGCTGGGGCGGTTCCAGCAGGTTGGCCTTCATCATATCCAGCAAGGTGGTGCCGCCGGCAATGTAGGCGGCCTGGGGCTTCTCTTTTATAATGCCGGTGGCTTCTTTGGCCGAAGCGGCCTGGGTATAGCTGAAGTCGTTCACTTGTTATAAGTTATGAATTGAGAGTTATGAATTATGAGTTGAGCTTAATGAACCAGTTGTTGCCGGGTGGCAACTCATAATTCATAACTCTTAATTCATAATTCAACCCTTACTCGCCACTTCGCGCACGGCGGCCAGAATGTTGGCGTATGCCCCGCAGCGGCAGAGGTTGCCGCTCATCCACTCGCGGCATTGGTCGTCGGTTTTGGCGTGGCCTTCGCTGACGCAGGCCACGCCGCTCATTATCTGGCCGGGCGTGCAGTAGCCGCACTGGAAGCCATCGTGCTTCAGGAAAGCGGCTTGCATGGGGTGCAGCTCGTCGCCCTGGGCCAGGCCCTCGATGGTAGTGATTTCCTTGCCCTGAACCATCACGGCCAGCGTGAGGCAGGAGTTGACGCGCTGACCGTCAATGAGCACGGTGCAGGCGCCGCACTGGCCGTGGTCGCAGCCTTTTTTGGTGCCCGTCAGGTCGAGGCGCTCGCGCAGGGCGTCGAGCAGGGTCACGCGGGGCTCGGCGCGCACGGTGCGGGTCTGGCCGTTGATGCGGAGCGTAAGGTCGGTAGCGCCCTCGATGGTGCGGGAGTAGGCTGTCAGGCGTTCGGCCTGCGCCACCAGCGGCGGCGCCAGCGCCAGGCCCAGAATGCCGCCGGCCTGCTTCATAAAGGAGCGGCGCGCGTTGCTGTCGGGCTGCGGCTCACTGGTATTTTCAGGAGTTGGGAAAAGGTCGGACACCATAGAGAACAAGCAGGTTTACAAAGAGAAAAGCCGAGAGCTGCCGCCAGCATCCGGAAAATAAGCCGCCGACGGAATGCGGCCACCTGGCATTCGGTCCGGGCCGGTGAGTCCGGGCCACGACAGCTTAGGTCTTAAACGGCTGCCGTAGCCAAAGGTCTGATTTTGTACGCGCTGCTTTTTATAGTTTTCAAACAGATTCTACCACTAATCAAACAGCCTCCCGAAAAGCCGGCCGCCGGTGGCGGTGCTTCTCGGGAGGCTATTGCTGACGGGCGAACCTGTGCCCCCGCTGCGGGGCCGCAACCGGCTAGGCCTGCTTCATTATCGCCCGTTCCTGGGCGGCATGGTTGGCAGCGAACTGCGCCTGCTGCTCCGGCGTGCGTGCGGTGCCCAGGCTGGCCAGGTGCTCCCGCAGCTTGTCGGCCGGCATATCGGCCCCGTAGGACGGCGTGCCGGGCTGCTGCCGCCACGACTCGTGCAGGCTACCGTCGTCCACGGCGTCAAAGCCCAGCTCATCTACTAGCTTCATTACCGCCTGCTTGGCGGCGGCATCGTCGCCGGCCACCGGGAGAGAAATGCGGCCGGGGGTGCCAGCGGGCTGGCCGGATTTTTCGAGGTGCGAGGCGTAAATGTTGTTGAACACCTTCACCACGGGGCGGCCCAGGTGCTGCTGCACCCATTCGCTTTCGGTGAGGTCGCCGGATTCCAGCTCGGGGATTTGGCCGTCGCGCAGCAGGGGGTAGTAATTGCTCGTGTCGACGACCGGTACGCTGGCGGGCACGCCCTCGAACAAATCTTTGGGCAGGTTGGGGATGTTTTTCAGCGGGATGGTTACCACGATGAGCTCGCCGTGGCGGGCCGCGTCGCGGGCGGTGGCGGGCGTGGCGCCGGTTTTTTGGGCTACGTTCTGCAGCGTTTCGGGGCCGCGGGAGTTGGCAATAAGCACCGAGTGGCCGAGGCTGACGAGCCGCACGGCCAGGGCGCTGCCGATGTGGCCGGCGCCGATGATTCCAATGTTCATCTTAACAGAATGTTGAAGGATGGAGGCTGCCGCTACGTGCGGCTGCACAAGGCTAAACAGCGGCGGCGACGAATTGCTTTTTGCAGCCGCTGACTTGGCGGGCGCCCCGCGCTATGCTTCCTCCGCCGTCTTTAGCTGCTTTTCGCGTAGCTTGTATTCCTCCAAATCCAGAATCGTGAGGTACTTGCGGATGACTTCTTCGTTGAATTCCATCTTGTGGTTCATTTGATGCAGCAGGGTGCGCTGCTGTTCGAGTAGCGCCAGGTAGTGCCGGTGAAAGTCGTGCAGCGTGGTATTGGGTGGGCTGGCCGGGCCTTCCAGCTCGTGGGCAAAAAACGTAGTATCGAGCTGCAGGCGCGCCCGCAGGTTTTGCAGGTAGCCGTTCGGCGTCTCGCCGGGGGCCGACTGCTCATCCACGTAGCGCAACGCCTGCAATGCCAGTTTTTTCTGCAGAATCAGCTCCTGCTTTTCGTCCGAAATAGTCTGATGCCGCTCCTCGGGGTTTACCAGGCGAATCAGCCAGGGCAGCGTGAGGCCCTGAACCACCAGCGTTACCAGGATGACGATGAAGGTAACGAACAGAATCAGGTTGCGATAAGGAAATGGCTGCCCCTGCGGCGTGAGCAGCGGAATGGACAGCGCCGCCGCCAGCGACACCACCCCGCGCATGCCCGCCCAGCCCAGCAAAAACGGCCCGCGCCAGCCCGGGTTGGCATCGGCCACGGTAATGAAGCGGCTGGCCACCTTCGTAAATACCACGGCGCCAAACGAGCACAGCAGCCGCGCCACCACCAGCGTGAGCGAGACGAGCAGCCCGTAACCAATGGCCCGGCCCAGGCTGACATCGCCCAGCTCCTGCGTGATGGTGGGCAGCTCCAGCCCGATGAGCAGGAATACCAGCCCATTGAGCACGAAGCTCAGTACCGACCACACGTCAATGCTTTCGATGCGACTGCGGTAGGTGAGCATGGCGTGGCGCTTACTGGACAGCAATAGGCCCCCGCTCACCACCGCCAGCACGCCCGAATAGTGGAAATGCTCCGCCGCGTAGTACAGGCAGTAGGGCGTGAGCAGCGTGAGCACCGTGTCGATGCTGGGCGTGGTGGGCAGCCAGCGGTGAATGGCATAGAACACCATGCCCAGCCCCAGCCCGATGGCCGTGCCCAGCACAATCACCAGGAAAAAGCTGCCCGTGGCCTGCCCAAAGGAGAACTGCCCGGTGAGCACCGCCGCCAGTGCAAACCGGAAGACAATCAGCGATGAAGCGTCGTTGAGCAAACTCTCGCCCTCGATGATGCTGACCATCACGCGGGGCACTTTTACCTGCTGCATGATAGTGGTAGCCGAAATGGCATCGGGCGGCGACACGATGCCGCCCAGCAGAAAGCCCAGCGCCAGCGTGAAGCCCGGAATGAGCGCGTGCGACACCACCGCCACGATGCACGACGTGATGATGACGATGGGAAAGGCGAAGCTGGCAATCACCCGCCGCCAGCGCCAGAATTCCTTCCACGACACCTGCCAGGCGGCCTCGTAGAGCAGCGGTGGCAGAAACACCAGAAACACAATCTCCGGGTCAATCTTGATGTTGGCAAACAGCTTGGTGAAGCTGAGCGCCAGGCCGCCCAGCACCAGCACGATGGGGTAGGCTACCCGCAGCCGCTGGGCCAGCATCACCAGCGCCAGGATAATCAGAACCAGGAAGACGAACTCGAAGAACAGGTTTTGCATAGGGCCGGATATGAAAAAGCGCAAGCCCATAGCTGGGCTTGCGCAAGGTAATTCAGGACTGACGGGTTTGGGCTACCGATGCCCGACTGTGGCCGCCCCAAACACGCGGCAGAAGTTGCCACCGCCGAATTTGCCGATTTCCTCCGGCGTGAAGCCGGTTTTCAGCAGTGCATCCACTACGGCGTAGTAGAAGCCAGCCTGCTGGCCCTGCCACACCAGGTTGGTGCGCTCGCCCATGCGCTCATGTTGCGGGCCGGTGCTGCCGGGGCGGTAGGCGGGCGTCAGCTTGGTGTCGGTGCCGATGCAGACGTGGTCGATGCCGACGACTTCGACCAGCGCCCGCACATTCTGCGCATACTCCAGGGCCGAGTCGGCCAGGTGCGTCCATACGCCGATTACGCCGCCCGTATCGGCGACAATTTTCGCCTGCTCCCGGCTGAGGAGCCGGGGCTTCATCATGCGGGCGAAATTGGGGTTGTTGCCCAACTGCGTATCGAGACCGGTGTGTGAGATGAGCACGGGCTTGGTCGTTACTTTCAGCGCGGCGGCCACCGCTTCGGCATTGGCGTGTGATAAATCGACGAGGATGCCCAGCCGGTTGCACTCGCGGATGACGCTGGCGCCGAAGCTGGTGAGGCCGCCCCACTGCGCCGGGTTGGTGAACACGTCGCCGAGGGGCACGGCGGCGTCGTGGTCGTGCAGCAGGCCAAGGTGGCGCAGGCCCCGGTCGTAGGCTACTTGCAGCCGCTCCAGCTTGCCTTCCAGAAAGTGGCCGCCTTCTACCGACTGGATGACGCTGGGCTGGCGCTTTTGGTGGGCCGC
Source organism: Hymenobacter aranciens (assembly GCF_030580865.1). Classification (GTDB taxonomy): domain Bacteria; phylum Bacteroidota; class Bacteroidia; order Cytophagales; family Hymenobacteraceae; genus Hymenobacter; species Hymenobacter aranciens. Next base: position 312,456 of record NZ_JAUQSY010000003.1, read on the forward strand.
CTGCAAATCAGCCAGGTTCAGGGCGCGCTTCAGCTTATTGCTTTTCAGCTGCTGGTCCAGCGCCGTCAGCCCGTTCAGGAAACGTTCGTAGGCATCGCCGGGATTTTTCAGTTCCTGATAGTCGACGGCAAACGTCATACAAATAGCTGCCAGCCCCGATTTTTTCAGCTCGCCGCGCAGGTCGAGCGCTGGCCCCGGCAACTCGGCTTTGGCGAGGGGCACATCGACGTGGTTGTGCGTATCGACGCCCATCGTGGAGGCCACGAGCGCGGCCACGCGCGGGTCCACCTCATCGATGGCCCAGGCTGAAAACGGATTAAGCAGCAGCGCGGCACTCGCGCCGGTGGCGGTGAGAAAATCCCGACGGGACCAGGTGGCAGAGGATTTCATCGATAAATAAGAAGATGGCTGACCGGAGCTGCCAAAGGAAAGGCTCAGCCCGCCACCAAGGCAAGCTGAGCCTCCATACGCCGGTATTTTATCGACTATTAGCGGTTAATCATCTTCTGCGCCGCTTCGGAGTAGCGCTCGCCCTGCACCGCAATCTGCGCGGCGGCAGCCTCAATTTCGGCCAGCGTATCAGCCGACAGCTCTAGGTCCACGGCGGCCAGGTTTTCCTCCAGGCGGTGCAGCTTGGTGGTGCCGGGGATGGGCGCAATCCAGGGCTTTTGGGCCAGCAGCCAGGCTAGGGCAATCTGGGCCGGGGTGGCGTTTTGCTCCTGTGCAATGCGGCCCAGCAAGTCCACCAGTGCTTGGTTGGCCTGGCGGTTTTCGGGGTCGAAGCGCGGCACGGTGTTGCGGAAATCTGACTTGTCGAACTCGGTGTTCTGGTCGATTTTGCCGGTCAGGAAGCCTTTGCCCAGCGGGCTGAAGGGCACGAAGCCAATACCCAATTCCTCCAGCACCGGCAGGATTTCCTGCTCCGGCTCGCGCCACCACAGCGAATACTCGCTCTGCAAGGCCGTGACGGGCTGCACCGCGTGGGCCCGGCGGATGACTTCCACGCCCGCTTCGGAAAGGCCGAAGTGCTTCACTTTGCCCTCAGCAATGAGGTCCTTCACCGCGCCCGCCACGTCCTCGATGGGCACGTTAGGGTCCACGCGGTGCTGGTAGAGCAGGTCGATGCGGTCGGTGCGCAGGCGCTTGAGCGAGCCTTCCACCACCTGCTTGATGTGGGCGGGGCGGCTGTTGAGCCCGCCCAGGTTCTGCCCGGTGGCTTGGTCGATGTCGAAGCCGAACTTGGTGGCGATGACCACCTGCTCGCGCAGGGGCGCCAGCGCCTCGCCCACTAGGTTCTCGTTGGTGAAGGGGCCGTAGACTTCAGCAGTGTCGAAGAAGGTGACGCCGCGCTCCACGGCGGCGCGTATCAGGCGTATCATTTCCTGCGGGTCGGCGGCCGGGCCCAGGCCGAAGCTCATGCCCATGCAGCCCAGCCCGAGAGCCGATACGTCGAGGCCGCTGTGGCCTAAGGTGCGCTTTTTCATAGATGTTGGTATTGGGGTGGAAAGGTTAACTAACAGAATGTCATGCAAGGCATAGCATGACGTTCTGTTAGTCGTTATTTGCGCTGCTTACGGCTTATTTGCGCTGCTTACGGCTTATTTGCGCTGCTTACGGCCCAGCTCGCCCAGCCACTTCACGATTTTCGGGTCACGATGGTCGAAGAACACGCTGGCCCCGGTATCCAGGGTCTGGACGGCGGCCATATCCTCAGTGCTCAGCTCGAAGTCGAACACCTGGAAATTCTCGGCGATGCGCTCCGGTCGCACCGATTTCGGAATCACCACCACGCCGCGCTGCGTCAGCCAGCGCAGGATAATCTGGGCCACGGTGCGCTGGTACTTGCCGGCCAGTGCCGCCAGCAACTCATTGTTGAACATGTTATTCCGACCTTCGGCAAATGGTCCCCACGACTCAATCTGTACCTTGTTCTCGGCCAGGAACTGCTGCGTCTCCACTTGCTGGTGAAAGGGATGGGTTTCAATCTGATTCACCGCCGGTGCCACCTCGTGGTGCACGATGAAGTCCATCACCCGGTCGGGCGGGAAGTTGCTGACGCCGACGGCCTTCACGCGGCCTTCGCGGTAAAGCTCTTCCATCGCCCGCCAGGCCCCGTACACGTCGCCGAAAGGCTGATGAATGAGGTACAAGTCCAGGTAGTCGAGCTGCAGCTTCTGGAGTGACAACTCAAAAGCGGGTTTGGCGTCCTCGTAGCTGGCATCTGAAACCCATAGTTTGGTGGTGATAAACAGCTCCTCGCGCGGCACGCCGCTTTTCTTAATTGCGTTGCCTACGGCCTCCTCGTTGCCATAGACAGCGGCCGTGTCAATCAGCCGGTAGCCGGCGCGCAGGGCGGCCAGCACGCTGGCTTCGCACTCGGCGGCGTCCGGAATCTGGTACACGCCGAAGCCCAGTAGGGGCATTTCGACGCCGTTGTTTAAGATGACGGTTTGCATGATGGTTTTCTGGATTGATGAATAAGCAAGGGTTGCGTTTTTAGGCGGCTGCACTTGCGGTAAGTGCTGCGGCTGCTATGCCTAGCCGTCAGCCGTTACGCGGCCGGGCGCCGGGGAGGTTCTACGCTACAAAGGTCCCCCAGTCCGAACCGCCCGGAAACAACGATTCAAACCGATACTTATAAAATTCAAACAGCTACCCGGCTGCCAGCAACGGCTGCTGGCCCCGGCGCGTACCGAAAATCCGCAGTTCAGAACTTATCCCTACTTCTATGAAGCCCCACATCATCTGCCACATGGTAACCTCGCTCGACGGCCGCATCATCACCAGCCGCTGGGGCCCGAAACCCAATACCAAAGCCTACGAAACTACTGCCGCTACCTTCGATTCACAGGCCTGGCTTTGCGGCCGGGTGACGTTCGAAAAAGACTTCACTAATGGTCTGGCGCCCGACCTGCAGCCCGGCGCCACCGTGCCCGACCGCCACGATTTCGTGGCCGATAAAGCCGCCACCTCCTTCGCCATTGCCATCGACGCGCACGGCAAGCTGGGCTGGGAGTCGGCTTACATCGACGACGACCACATCATCAGTGTGCTCTCTGAGCAAGTTGGCGACGAGTACCTGGCCTACCTGCGCCGCGTGGGCGTGTCGTATATTTTCGGAGGAATCAAGGAGCTGGATTTTAAGCTGGTGCTCGACAAGCTGGGCCGGCTGTTTCCCATCAAAACCATTCTGCTCGAAGGCGGTGGCCACGTCAATGGCTCCTTGCTCAAGGCCGGCTTAGTTGATGAATTGAGTCTGCTGCAATACCCCGTCATCGACGGAGCGGCCAGCTCGGCGGCAGTGTTTGAGCAGGGCGAGCAGCCCGGCCCGCCGGCCGCGCTCCTGTTGAAGCACGTGGAGCAGTTGCCCGACGGCCTCGTGTGGCTGCGCTACGATGTGGTGAAGTAAGACGCAAGATATTGCGTCTCTACCCCGCCTGCCGGAACGCCAGCGGCGCCAGGCCGGTGTGCTTCTTGAAGAAGCTGTTGAAGTACGTGGCGTACTCGAAGCCCAGGCTGTCGGCGATGTCGCCCACGCTCCAGTCGGTGTGGTGCAGCAGCACCTTGGCCTCGCTAATGAGCCGCTCAGCGATGTGCGTGGTAGTAGTTTTGCCGGTCACGTCCTTCACCGAGCGGTTGAGGTGATTGACGTGCACGGCCAGACGGTCGGCGTAGTCCTGGGCGTTTTTCAGGATGGGCTCGTGCAGCTGCTGCGTTATCGGAAACTGCACTTCCAGCAGCCGCAAAAACAGGTTGGTGATGCGCTCGGCCGCGTTGGTGGGCACGGCCGGCAGGGCACTGACGGGCGTCATGCGCGTGGCCTCGTGGATGATGATGGACAGCTGATTGCGCAGCAAGTCGTACTTGTGCGGGTAGTCGGTGCCGAGGTCGCGCCGCATGCGGGCAAAGCCTTCAGCGAAGTAGTTCAGCTGCTCCTCATTGAGGTAATACACCGGGTTGCCATCTACCTTATACAGCACCGAATCCTTGAGGCTGACGCCACGCATGGCCGAGTGCAGAAACGGCTCGGTGAAGCCGCAGATGTAGCCCTGCTGCTCGCCGGTGCCCTCCACGGCCTCCCAGGAGTAGGGCACCAGGCGGTTGGTAAACACCAGCGCGGGCCGGTCGATGGCGTAGCTGCGGGTGGCGTAGTGCAGCTCGTTGGCGCCCTCCACCACCAGCATCACCTTGAAATGGTCGCGTCGGTCGAATCTGGCCATGCCGCAGCGGGCTTCCTCCATCGTCACCACGTTGATTTCTTGGTGCAGAACGGGAGTAAACGGCGGAGTGGCGTTGCGCTGGAGGGTTGGGATGTTTTCGGCCATTGGGGTGTGCAGGGCCTGCAATGGCAGGCGCTTACAAGCATAACCCCTAACGGCCCGGAGCGTTCGAAAGTTAACTGATTTTATAGGCAGACGGCCCATAAACAGGAGTGGTTTTCTGCCATCCATTTTATGGAAGCAGCCTATTTATAGCTTCGGTATTCCTGGTCGGTTACGGCCCGGCCCCAGTTCACAATGCCTTTGTCGGTGTTCACATTCAGGGCAATGTGCGTCATGGCTTGCTGGGGTGAGGCGCCGTGCCAGTGCTCCACGCCCGGCTGGCATTTCACCACCTCGCCCTGGCGTAGCAGCCGCACGGGCTGGCCCTTTTCCTGGTAGTAGCCCAAGCCCTCGGTAACCAGCAGAATCTGGCCGGCGGGGTGGCGGTGCCAGTGCGAGCGGGCGCCCGGCTCAAACGTGACGCTGCCGCCAGTGCAATTGAAGGCCGGCTCGTCTTTTATCAACGGGTACAAATACACAGTGCCGGTGAAATTGGCGGCCGGGGCGCGCTCGCCCTTGGGAAAAGGGTTTTGGGTAGGTTTTGCCGGTGCTTTCGGGGCGGTCTGGGCGTAGGTAGTGAGGCCGAAGAGAATGGTAGCGACGAGGACGAAGGTTTTCATAAGGGCTAGAGAATTTTTGACAGAACAGGCTGACAGAACCATGAATAAACAGTCATGCCTTACAGCTTTTTCACCACCCGGGCCGGCACGCCCGCCACGATGCAGTTGTCGGGTACGTCTTTCGTGACCACGGCCCCGGCTGCCACCACGGCGTTTTCGCCGATGGTTACGCCCGGCATCACCGTGGCATTGGCCCCGAGCCAGGCGTGCCGTTTGATGACGATGGGCCGGGAGTAAGTGCTGCGCCGCTCGGCGGGGTCCAGCGGGTGGTTGGTGGTGATGAGGTTGACTTTGGGGCCAATCAGGGCGTTGTCTTCCAGGGTGATGCCGCCCCGGTCCATAAACGTGCAGGCGTGATTCACGAACACGTTGCGGCCCAGTTGAATGTTGTGGCCGAAATCGGTGTAAAAGGGCGGTATCAGGAAAAACGTGTCGTCCACCGGTTTGTTAATCAGCTCGCTGAATAGCTGGTTGACCTGCGCATTGTCATCCACCCGCATGGCATTCAGCTCCGAGGTGAGGCGGATGGCCTTGCGGATAATGGCGTAAATCTGCGGGTACTCGGGGTCGTCGAGTGAAATGTTTTCGCCAGCTAGTTCCCGCTCGAAAATGGTTTTGGTGGGGGCTTGCATACCTTATTTGTTTCTGGTTTCTAATGCCTTGTTCAGTGCCGCCCGGCCAGCCTCGGCTTCCTGGCGGCCGATGGCGGTTTCCTCCAGCGCCAGCAGCTGGCGCAATTGCGGCTCGGTGAGGCCGATATGCAGCCCGATGCCGAGGTGCGACTGCAGCATCGGCTCGACGCCGCCCAGGCTCACCAGGGCCGCGATGGTGGCTAGCTCACGCTCCTGGTACGTGAGCACGTCGCGCTCAAAGATGTCGGCGAAGAGGTGTTCTTTGAGGAAACGGTCGATTTCGGGGCTGAAGGCGTTGGCGCCGGTTTTGGGGTTGGGGTCGGGCCGGCCGGTGAGGGTTTCGAGGATGCGCTGGCCGCGCTCGTACTTTGGGGCGGTGCTGACGATGGGGGAGGCCTCGCGGCCCGGCACGTCTTTTTTGCCCTGGGCCCGGCGCTCGTCGCGCACTTTCAGCAGGGTGTTGAGGCCGTTGAGGCTGCGCGGGAAGCCGCAGTAGGCGTAGAGTTGCACCAGCACTTCTTTGGCCTCGTTCACGGTCAGGCCGGCGTCGAGGCCGGTGGCCAGCGCCTGCTGCAGGTGGGGCAAATCGCCCTTGGCGGTGAGGGCGGCAATGGTGACGATGGACTGCTGCCGCGGCGTGAGCGGCTGGACGGATTGGGCGGGCATGGGCGTTGAAAAGAAAAGGAGCACGGCCACCCGCGCGGCGGTGCCGAAGAGGAAGAATTTCATAGCGAAGAAGGGAACCTGCGCAGGAGCTTCAGCCCCCGCAGATACTACCATGCAAAGGTGATGCGCTCGGAAGCTGGTGGAAAACAGGAATCAAACGGCTTTTTATGAAATTCAAACAGGCGACCCGGCCCGCGGCAGCTAAATGGTAAAGTAGGAGAAGCAGCCCATTACCAGAAAATTAAAATGGGACTGCCTGAGTAAATTGCAGCATGAACGGTCCTCCTACCTCGCCCGCCGCTAGCCTGATTGAGTTGCAGCGCGGCGACGGCAGCACCTACCTCACCGTGGAGCGCAACCGCGCCGAAAACTGGATTCACGCCCGCTGGTAAGGCCCTCAGACCCTGGAATCCATCATGGACGGCGGCCTGACCTACGTGGATATGCTGCGCACCGAGCCCTGCCCCAAGCTGCTCAACGACCACCGCGAGCTCACCGGTGGTTTCACCGAGGCCAACTCTTGGATTGAGCAGGTCTGGACGCCGCTTATTCTGGACGCCGGCCTGCGTCACTTCGCGCAGGTGATGTCACCGGATATTTTCGGGCAGCTGGCCATCGGAAACCTGCAGATGCGCATCGGCGAAGTGTTTGAGATGCGTATGTTTGACCGGCTGGAGACGGCGCAGGAGTGGCTGCGCGGTCAGCCGTAGAAAGCGCGGCTTAAACGCACGCATTTGCCCTTCCGTAGAGCCGACGCTTGCCCATCCCGTCGCTTTATGAACCAACAAATTCCGCCGTCGGCCCACATCGGCCAGCCCCTGCGCCGCGTCGATGGCCACCTGAAAGTAACCGGGCAGGCCCGCTACGCCGCCGAGCATCCAGTGCCCGACTGCGCGCACGGCATATTGGTAACCAGCACCGTGGCCCGGGGCCGCATCCGGCGGCTCGATACGGCGGCAGCCGAGCGGGCGCCGGGCGTGCTGGCCATTGTGTCACATTTGAACGCGCCGAAAGTGCCGGGCTATCAAAGCGCCGAAACCAGTAAAAATCCGCGCGTGGAAGGGCAGGAGTTTCGGGTTTTCTACGACGACCAGATACATTTCAGCAACCAGCCGGTGGCCCTGGCCATTGCCGAAACGCTGGCGCAGGCTCAGCACGCGGCCAGCCTGGTACGGGTGGAATACGAGGCTGCCACCCCTCGAACCGACCTCGCCCAACACGTCACCACCGGCCGCGAACCGGCCAAAGAAAAGGACTACCACCGCGGCCAGCCGCAGGCCTGGCGTACGGCCCCGGTGCGGGTGGAGCAGGAATACCACACGCCCATCCACGTGCATAATCCGATGGAAATGCACGCCGCCATTGCCCTCTGGGAGGGCGATGCGCTGACGGTGTACAACAAAACCCAGGGCCCCAAGCTGGCCCAGGAAGATTTGATGCGCATGTGGCAGCTGCCGGCCGAGAAAGTGCGGGTGCATTCGCCTTTCGTAGGCGGGGCGTTTGGGGGCGCCTCGCGCATCTGGCCGCCGGAAATGGCGGCCATCATAGGCGCCAAAAAAGTGGGCCGGCCGGTGAAGGTGATGGCCCGCCGCGAGCAGGAATTCAACATGGTGGGCTACCGGCCGCAGTCGATTCAGAAAGTGGCCCTCGGCGCCACGGCCGACGGCACCCTGGTGGGCATTACGCACGAAGCGCACGGGCTCACTTCGCAGCACGAGCAGTTTGTGGAGCGCATCCTGCACCCCACCAAAACTTCCTACGCCGTGCCCAACCTCGACGCCACCTACCGCACCGTGGCCCTCGACCTGAGCACGCCCTGCTGGACCCGCGGCCCCGGCGAAACCACCGGCTCCTTCGCCCTCGAATCGGCGATGGACGAGCTGGCCGCGGCCCTCAAAATGGACCCGCTGGCCCTACGCCTGAAGAATTACGCCGACCGTGACCCCGAGAAAAACCAGCCCTGGAGCAGCAAGCACCTGCGCCGCTGCTACGAGCGCGGGGCCGAGCTATTCGGCTGGAAAAGCCGCCCCTTGGCACCCAATACCCTCAAAAACGGCGATTGGCAGGTAGGCTGGGGCATGGCCACCGGCATCTACAAATCGGAGCGCAACCCGGCCACCGCCCGCGCCGTGCTGCGCCCCGATGGCACCCTGCTAGTGCAAAGCGGCACCGCCGACGCCGGCCCCGGCACTGCCACCATCATGACGCAGATTGCGGCCGATGCCAGCGGCCTTGCGCCGGCCGCCATCCGCTTCGAGCTAGGCGATGCCAGCCTGCCACCGGCCCCGCTGCAGGCCGGTTCGCACACTACTACATCGGTAGGCTCGGCGGTGCACGAGGTGTGCACGGCGCTGAAAACGGAGCTGGAAAAGCTGCGCCAGGCCTTGCCTAACGCGACTGATTTGCCAGCGGGCGAAGTGCTGCAGCGCCACCACTTGCCCCAGCTGGAACTGACCCGCGAAGCCAAGCCCGGCCCCGAAGCCAAAGCCTTTTCCGGCAAATCGTTCTGTGCCAACTTCGTGGAAGTGCAGGTGCACACCCTCACCGGCGAGGTGCGCGTGAGCCGCGTGGTGGCCGTGGTGGACGCCGGCCGCGTAATGAACCAGCAAACTGCTCGCAGCCAGGTGCTGGGCTCGGTGGCCTGGGGCATCGGCATGGCCCTGATGGAAGATGCCCGCCTCGACCACCGCTACGGCCGCTTCGTGACTCGCGACTTGGCCGACTACCACCTGCCCGTCAACGCCGACCTGCCGCCCGTCGAAGTCGAGTTCATCAACGAGCCCGACTATATCATCGACCCCATCGGCGCGAAAGGCTTGGGCGAAATCGGCCTCATCGGCTTTGCCGCCGCCGTAGCCAATGCGGTATATCATGCCACCGGCCGGCGCATTCGCGAGCTGCCCATCACGCCCGATAAGCTGGTGTAGCTGTATAACTGGCGCGAGTTCAGCGACGAAGGACCGTAACTCGTGCCGGCTATCATGGGAGGCTGTGTCTCCCCCGTTAGTGCCAATGGAGCGTTCTATTGCGAGGCGCAGCCTCGCCCGAATAAAAGGCACGAGTTACGCTGCGCTAAACTCGCGCCAGTTCTAGCCAGCTCTACCTAGTTCTGCTCTTCCCGGTGCACCGTGGCCGGGCTGAATGCCGGCACGCACACCGACCAGTATTCGCACTCCTCGGCAAACGGGTTGGAATACCGCACCCGCGCGCCGCCCTTAATCAGCAGCGCCTGCCCGGCTGCCAGCTCCACCACCTCGCCGTCAATCTCGAAGCGCTTGCGCCCGCGCACCACGATGGTAAACTCGTCGAACTCCGGCGTTTGGTGCGGCTCGCTCCACTGCGGCGGGGCCACCATGTGCGCCAGGCTGTATTGCGCGTTGCCGGTGCTGGCCAGTCCCACGTGCTCTTCAATGAGCTTGTTGTCGGTCGTGGGCACCACAAAGGGCGCGGGGTTCAGGAAGTAGCGTTTGTCGGCCATCAGGTTTAGGATTTTAGCTTTTCCAGCAGTTGGAACAGCTGGGAATTATATTTCGAAACAAAGAAATAAGGCGTCTGCACCGCCCCAAACCGAGTGCGCATGCGCTCGACCCCCGGCAACATGCTGCCCTCAAAATCAAAGCAATCGAGCCCCAGCACCTCGCTGGCATAGCGAATGCACTCCCACACCAGCAGCAGCCCCGCCCCGCTGCTGCGCAGGGCCGGGTTGTCGCCCGCCAGGTGGTAATAAGCGGCCTGCTTGTCCCAGATTAAATACGCCACTGAATGCACCCGCTGCTCCGCATCCACGGCAAAAAACAACTGCCGGGCCCCGTGCGCCGCCAGCGCCGCATCGTGCCGCTGGAATTGCTCCCAACTATAAGGAATGGCCAGCTTCTGCCGCTCAAAGCTCAGCTTGTTCACCGCATAAAACTGCTCGGCTCCCATGTCGTGCACCACGCGCACCTGCCGCCGTGCTTGCCGGATATCGCGCAGCACATTGGCGCTGATGCCCGCCTCCACTTTTGCCAAATGCTGGATACCGTGCAGGCGGTAGGTGTAGTAAGTGGTCTGCTGGTAGCCCTGCCAGTAAAAAGCCAGCCAGTTGGTCAGCGTCGGGTAAAAATTCTGCTTGAAGGCCGCCAGCCGGGGCAGCCGCTCAATCAAATCGGCCAGAATAATGTGTTCCTGCCGCAAGTCGCCGCGCCACTGCGGCCCAATGTATGGCCCCAGCCACTTCACGAAGGGCGGCATGGTGGCAAAGCGAAACGGGCCTCTTTTTTTGACGAAAAACGGCATTGCCCCACGCACGTCGCCATTCTCACGGCTCAGCACGGCGCTCCACTCCAGGCCCGGGGCGGTGCAGGCGTCGAGGTACCAGGGCTGGGCAAACACCGGAATATCAGGCGTGGCCAGGCAGAAGCTGCGGTAGCCGGGATTGCTGAGCGAGGGGGGCGAAACCACGGTTGGGCTTTATTTGCCGCCGGTGCAGGGGCCGGTGGTGTAGTGCTTCACGCCAGCCCTGCCAGCTGCGCAGGGGTTGCTGTAGGTCATGCCGTCGCAGCCGCACACGGGGTTGTATTCCATAGTGCACATGGCGTCGGGATTTATTTTACTCGGGTCGATGCAATCGGCCGCCGTGTCGGCCGCCGGGCGCTGGCAGCCGGCCAGCAGGCCCGTCGTGAGCAGGAAGAGGCAGAACATTTTCATTGGAGAGGGCTGAAATGAGGAAACGAAACTACGCCCAGCTACGCAAAAATTGCCCACCTTGCCGCCCCGCGTATTTTTTTCGGCCAAGCTCAACCCCGGCCGCCGCCCCCCGTATAGCCTGCCAGACTCAGCGGTCGAATGCCCACAAAATGCGGCATTCCGATTTTGCTGACGTAAACTCGCACATCTTTCTTACCCCTTTCTCTTAAAACACCATGTCGTACAACGAAGACAGCAACGCCGGTAAAATCCTCATCGCTGCCCTGGCTGGTGCCGGCGCAGGCATCATCGCCGGCATCCTGCTGGCCCCGGACAAAGGCTCGGCCACCCGCGAAAACTGGAAGGGCGTTGCCTCCAAATACAGCGGCCAGCTCGGCGAGCAGGCTTCCAAGCTGGGCGCCGACCTTGAATCAAAATTCAAAGGCTACGTTGAGAAGCTCGAAGACCTCGGCGTAACTCTGCCCGGTAGCAGCCTCAACATCAAAGGCAACTGGGACGAAATCAAAGGCAAGCTGAAAGCCCAGTACGCCCAGCTCACCGACGAAGACCTGACCTACGCCGAAGGCAAAGGCGACGAGCTCGTGGGCAAGCTGCAGGAGAAGCTTGGCAAAGGCAAAGCCGAAATTGTGAAACTGATTAACAGCATTTAGGCTGTTAGTGCAGTATAAACGAAGCTCCGCGCCGCAAGGTGTGGGGCTTTTTTGTGCTCAACGCTTTCCGCTGCGCCTACGTACCTGCACATTCACCCTTTCATGCGCAAACCCATGCAAGACAATAAAGGCAAAGTAATTCTGTCGGTGCTGGCCGGGGCCACCGCCGGCATCGTGGCCGGCCTGCTGCTGGCCCCCGAAACCGGCGAGGAAGCCCGCGCCGGCCTGCGCCGCTCGGCCAGCAAGTGGAGCGACGGCCTCGGCAAGCTCTTCAAAACCGGCGGCCATACCAATCCCGACGCCGCCGTGAGCGAAGACAAAGCCGCCGCCGACCGCCTGCTCGAGAACTTCGGCTCCGGCGTGGCCGGCGACCCCACCGAGGTCGGTTCCGACTATGAGGGCAGTGCTACCGATGGCCGACACCGGCCTGTAGCGTAGGTCTTTATTAAAATGCCTGAAAAATAATCAAACTTTTTTCAGGCAAAGTGTAACCCCACTTCGGTGTTCCCGTTAAAGACCATACAACCGGCTTGAAAGAAGACCGAAAGTAAAGTTGACAGCAAAATTGCCCATCGTAGGAGCTTCTGCTGAGGTTTTGGTAAAACAATAATCGCAGCAGCAAAATCAGACGAAACTGGTGTAAGCTTCTGGCAATATCCTCGGTTTGAAGGGTAAGAAGGTTGTAAAAAAGGCCCCGCACGACATTTCGTGTGGGGCCTTTTGAATTTAACGGCAGTTGGTAAGTGCGTTTAGACGCCCGTAAACTTGACCGTGACGATGGGTTGGGTTTCATCGCAGCGAAGTAAATGGGGCTGGGTAGCCAGCAGCGCCGCCGAGTCTTTGTAGGCAAAGTCGAATTCCTGCAGGATGCTGCTGTCGAAGTCGTCCTGCCGGTTGAGCAGCTCCGAAAAGCGTTGCCGGTACTCATCCTTATCCGCTTTTTTGAGCGAATGCCAGAACTTGAGCGTATCGGTGCGGCTATACTGGCGGCCAGCGCCGTGGGCGCAGCTCCAGAGGGCTTTTTCGAGGGCCGTATGCCAGCGGTTAGGCTTCACAATCAGCGAACCGCGACTCATGGAAAGTGGAATGACCACTTCATTGTCGGGCAGTAGCTGCGTGCTGCCCTTGCGGTGGATTACACCGGAGTCTGTAAATTCCAACAGGTTGTGGCAGCTATCGGCGAAAGCGGGCGTGCCGGCCACCACGTAGTGGTTGCGGAGCAGGAAGTCGTAGGTTTTGCGCACAAATTCCTGACGTCGGCTGGCGGCGTAGGCCAGCACGCGGGCATACGCCCGGCGGTAGGCAGGCGTGGCCAACTCCACCGGCAGCCACTCCTGCCCCGGGTTGTGTTGCTGCAGTAGGCGGCAGTTTTCCTGATACATATACACTCCCAGGTTGCGGCTTCCGGTGTGGACGATGATGTACAGGTACTGGTCCGACAGCTCCAGCGACAGGAAGTGGTTGCCGCCGCCCAGCCCCTCGTCGGTCATGCGGTGCACCTCCCGCTCCAGGGCGCGGAAGTGCCGGGCTTTGTCGAAAGGGCGAAGAGCCTCGGACCGGGGAATGCGCAGGTAAGCTACCCCGCAGCCCATGTCTTTGCCAGTTACCAATGGGTAGAATACTTCCGTGGTCTGGAAGGCAACGCCTACGGGAATAGCGCGTTCGGAGCAGTAATGAATATCGGGAAACACGGCAATCCGGCCGATATTCTCTTTTTCCTCGAAAGTGAGAAGGGACTGTAGCGCGTGCTGCTCCACGGCGCTACTATCCGTAAAATAGACTGTTTTCACGGAGTCTTATTTACGAAGTGAAATAAACAGGGCGCGCACCGGGGAGCAGCCGCAGGTAGTGCGCAGTGGTGGGGCCTCAGCAATAGGCCGCTACAAAAGTAAGAAAGAAATGTCGCCGCGTCTGGTATTGCTGCCAGAGGGCAATGCCGCCCCGCCATTTTTTTTAGGGGGCAATTTTGAAAACAGGTGTTTTTACGGGTATCAATCAGGCGGCGGCATTGTTCCTTTGTGTCCTGTTCCAACCTTCTTACTTTTTTCACATGAACAACCAAACCACCAAAGACCTGAATTGGACGCCCTACTCCATTACGCTGGAGGAAGCCCAGCAGCGCGTAACCAATTGGATTGAGCCCGGCCCCGTCACCGTGGACCCCACCAATATGCGGGCCTTCGTGGTGCACCGCGAAGACTTCGTTGAGCTCCTGAATCAGCACGACACCGCTTTTATCCGCATGTACATCGGTATCAAGCCTAAAGAAGGCAGCGATGAAACGGAAGCCTGCCTGTCGCTGGTGTCGGCCGCGCGCCAATCGGAAATTGTTCCCGATGGCGACCCCGAAATCATCGTGGACCTGATTGGCGAAGTCGACGTTATGGGCGAGGTGTTCAACTACGAAATCTACGATTTCTCGCACCCCTGCCCGCCCATGTGCGACATTAGCAGCCCCTTGTTCATTGGCGAGGCCGATGAGCGGTGTGCTTAGGGTTACGTAGCACCACTTTATTCCTAAACGACTGCTTTAAGGCTTGTAAACAGGCTATAAAGCAGTCGTTTATATAACATAGTATATGAGCTGGTTTCTAAAATGGATGGCTAGTAACGGCTCCGTATTTTTACTGGTGTCGAGCGGAATGCTGCTGCTGCGCTGGCGCTATTTGACCAGCTGCCTGCGCTTTGCGGCTCTTTTTATTGGGCTGGCCATTTTAGGCGAAATAGTGTCTTACATCACGGGGCACCTGCTCCATGTGCATAATCTGTACATTCTGCATGGCTACACTATCGTGGAATTTCTGCTCATTGCCCTGTTCTACCGCAGCTTTTTCAACGGGTTTTATCCCCGCTGGCTGGTACCGGCGCTGATAGCCGGCTTTTTATTAATAGCTGCGCTAAGCACAATTTTTTTGCAACAATTAAGTGACAGCAACGCCTACGTACGCGGCCTCGAAAGCCTGCTGGTGATTGGGCTGGCACTGTTGTGCTTCTATAAAATACTGACCGAGTTACTGACCAAACGGCTGGAAAAAGACCCTGTATTCTGGATAAATACCGGCTTCCTGCTCTATTTCGCAGGCAATCTGTTTTTGTTTCTCCTAAGCAATGCCCTGCTGAAACAGCCTCACCAACAGCTTAGCTTTATGGCCTGGGGCCTGCATGCGCTGCTCATGGCCCTAATGCACGTCTTCATTGGCATTGGCTTATGGTTCAGTCCGAATCTGCGTTAGATTTATACGTTTTAATATTTGGTGGAGCGCTGGCTTTGTCATTATTGGTAACGGGGGTAGTGGGTTTTTTGCTGCTCTACCAGCGGCGCGTATCTGAACAGGAACTAGTAGTGAAAAAGCTGGAGCTCAAGATGCAACAGGAGGTGGTGTACCGAACCCTCGATGCCGTAGAGGACGAGCGCAAGCGTGTGGCCCGCGACCTGCACGACGAAATTGGGGCCTCGCTGTCGGCCATGCGGCTGCTGGTAGCACAGCTGCAAAATGCCGTGCCGCCCAGCGAAGAAGTAGCAAGCCTGACAACCCGGTTTAAAAGTGTGATTGACGATACAATCGATAACATTCGCCGGATTTCCAATGACTTGCTGCCGCAGGGCTTGGCCGAACTGGGCCTCACCTACGCCTTGGAAGGCCTCTGCGAAAGCGCAATGGCCCTGGCCGATATCGACGTGACCCTGCGCGCCGACGAAGAGCCCCGGCTGCCCATGCGCACCAGCCTGATAGTGTACCGGCTGGTGCAGGAACTGCTCAATAATGCCATCAAACACGCCGAAGCTACCGAGATTGGGCTGGAGCTGCGCTATACGGCTACCGGGCTGCAGCTGCGCTACGCCGACAATGGGAAGGGCTTTGACTTTGACCAAGCCTACCGGCAACGCAGCTTTGGCCTCAAAAACATTGAGACCCGGGCACGTATGCTACAAGGGCAGGTAGAATTTTACACCAAGCCACAACAAGGCTTGCAAGTAGCTGTTCACATTCCATTAACTACCAATGCTTGAATACCATGGACTTAATTCGCGTAGCTATTGCCGATGACCAAGTGCTGTTTCGCAAGGGCATGGCTGCCATTGTGGATAGCTTCGAAGGCATCCAGACCGTTATTGAGGTTGATAATGGGCTGGAGTTGATAGAGGCATTGGGCGCAGCCGAAGAGAAGCCCCATGTGGCCTTGCTCGACCTGTCGATGCCGGAAATGAACGGCGTGGAAACGACCAAGGTTATTCGCAAGTATTTTCCTGATTTGAAGGTGGTTATTCTGTCAGTGTACGCCGAAGACCGGTTTGTGATACACCTGATGGAGTTGGGCGTGAATGCCTATTTGTTTAAAAATGTGGAACCAGCGGAAGTAGAAAAAGCCATTCGGACGGTGGTGACGAATGAATTCTACTTCAATAATTCGTTCCGGGAAGCCATGAACAACCGAATGCAGGTGAAACGGCCCCGCCGTTTGGCTACCGAAGATTTGTGGTCTGACCTGTCGGCGCGCGAGCGGGACGTGCTGGAACTCATCTGCAAGCAGCGCACCGGGCAGGAAATTGCTGATGAACTGGGAGTAAGTGTCCGTACAGTGGACGGTCACCGGTCAAGTATCCTCGAAAAAACCGGCGCCCGCAATACGGCTGGCCTAGTGCTGTTTGCTATCAAGCACGGGCTGCTCGACCCTTCACAAACGCTATAAGTCGTCGCCGACCCGCCGCAATGCCGCTACCGTAGCCGCGTCGGTTTCCCAGCGCACGGCCGCAAACTCGGCCAGACGGGTGTGGGGCGACGGTGGCAACTGCTGCCGGGCACTGGCATGAAACTCCTGCACTCCGGTGTGCGCCGCCAGTGCTGTCAGATTGGCGGGGCTGATGCCCGCGCCGGGCATGATGTGCAGGCGGCCGGCGGCCTGCTGCACCAGCGCCGCAAGTGCCGCCTGACCCGCCTCGGCGCTGGCCTGCCCGCCAGATGTGAGCAGGCGCTGGCAGCCGGTGGCAATTACATCTTCCAGGGCCTGAGCGAGGTCGGCGCAATCGTCGAAGGCACGATGGAAGGTGACGGGCAGAGAGTGAGCCAGCGCGACCAACTCGCGGCAGCGCGGCACGTCGATGCGGCCGGCAGGCGTGAGGGCGCCCAGCACCACGCCGTCGCAGCCCAGCTCGCGGCAGGCGACGATGTCGGCCTGCATAATAGCCAGCTCATGAGCATCGTACACAAAGTCGCCGGGGCGGGGGCGAATGAGCACGAAAACGGGAATCTGCAGCAGCGCCCGCACCTGCCGGATGAGGCCGTAGGACGGCGTGATGCCGCCCTGCTCCAGGCTCTGGCACAGCTCGATGCGATGAGCACCGCCCGCCTGCGCCGCCAGAGCCGACTGCACCGAATTGGCGCAGATTTCCAGCGTGAAACTCATTTGCGGAGGAAGGCGCTGTCGATGAGGCGGGGCGTGGGGCCGGTGCTCACGGCGTAGTTGAAGCCGGTTTGCAAAGCGTAAGCGCCGGTTTCGCCCTTGGTATTGAGGGCAATGAATGCCACCTGGATGTCGCGCCCCTGGGTGCTTTTGATGGCGTCGAGGCGGCGCATGGTGGCCTCGCAGGCAGCCTGCGGCGAGAGGCCCTGGCGCATGAGCTCCACGATGGTGTGGGCCCCGGCAATGCGAATGACTTCCTCGCCCTGCCCAGTGGCGGCGGCGGCGCCCACGGCCGGGTCGACGAACAGGCCGGAGCCGATGAGCGGCGAGTCGCCCACCCGGCCGTGCATCTTGAAGCGCATGCCGCTGGTGGTGCAGCTGCCGCAGATGCGGCCCTGCGCATCGAGGGCCAGCATGGCAATGGTGTCGTGGTTCTGGCGGCTGGCACCGCCCACGGGGCCGGTTTTGCGGCCCGAGTTTTCGATGTTGGGAATGGGCTTGTACTGGCTGGTTTTCAGCCACTCTTTATAAGCAGCCGTGGCGTCGGAGCTAAGCTTCCGGGGCTCCAGCGGGAAGCCCTGGGCCAGGGCAAACTGCTGGGCGCCCTCGCCCACCAGCAGCACGTGGGGCGTGCGCTCCATCACGCGGCGGGCCACGCTGATGGGGTGCTTGATGCGTTGCAGCGCCGCCACGCCGCCGCAGTTAAACTGCTCGTCCATAATGCAGGCGTCGAGGGTCACGATGCCGTCGCGGTCGGGGTAGCCGTTGAGGCCGACGCAGCAGGTCTGCTCGGTTTCGGTCACCATCACGCCGGCTTCCACGGCGTCGAGGGCGTAGCCACCGCTACCCAGGATGCGCCAGGCGCCGGGGTTGGCCGTGAGGCCGGCGTCCCAAGTGGAAATGACCAGCGGTTGACCTGCCAATGGGGCGGCGGGCAGGGCTACCCCGGTCAGCGGGGCGGCGGCAAGGCCCGCCAGGCCAGCGGCCGAGGCGGTCAGAAATGTGCGGCGGGAAGGCATAGGAAGGCGAAATGGCAGGCAATGGGTGGCCTAAAGGTAGTGTTGAGCTGTAATGTGGGCTCCGGGCCAATTGAACCCAGCGCAAGCCTTACCTTACCAAACACTGCTGGTAGCCCGGCAGGCCGGTAGCCAAGAAGGTTCATAACAAGCACATTGAACTATGTCGCGTGAGCTTAGTCTACCACCGCCTGCTTGCTGGCCGAGCGGCCAAACTGCGTGGGGAAATATACCAGCTCGGCCTTGGCGGGGTTGAGGGTGTAGCGGCCGTGGTAGCGCGGCTGCAGCGCGATGCGGAACGTGTGGCGGCCCACCGGCAGGTGGTCGAGAAAAATGCTGGTCTGGTGGCGCAGGTACTCGCGGTGCACTTCGAGGTAATGCGGCGCGGCGGGCTCGCCGTAGGAGCAGCCGGCGGGAATGGGCACTTCCAGCAGCACGTAGTGGGCGGCGGCTTTCACGTCCACCGTCACCAGCAGCTCAGTGGGTTGGCCGGCGCGCAGGCGCACCTGGGTGCCGCCCTGGCCGGCTAGCGTGGTGCGCACCGTGAAGGCTTTGCTGACGGACGGCGGCGCGGGGTCCCAGTAGCTTTGGTAGGCCGTGGCGTAGAGGGGCAGGCTGCCTTCCTTGCGCAGGGTGAGTGGGCCAGCGGTGGCCGGCAACTGGGTGGTGAAGGGGAATTTCGTCACCGTCTGGCTGAGGCTGCCGCTAAGCTCGGCCCGGGCGAAGGCGGCGGGCTGGCCGGCCGTCACCAGGTCGGGACCGATGGTTTCCAGAATCTGGGCGGCCTCGTAGGTGCTAGTCCAGTAGCTGCCATCCTGGCGCAGCTGGAGCAGGCCGGCGCGCAGCCGGGCCAGCTCGGCGGTGTGGCCGCCCTGGGTGCGCAACAGCCGGTAAGCCAGTAGGGTGACGCCCACCTGTTGCCGCAGCAGGTAGCTGTAGTAGGAGCCCGGGCGTAGGGTGTCGTCGTAGAAAACGCCGCCGAGCTGGGTGCGCAGCCGGTAGCGGCGCAGGGTGTCGAGCTGGTAGGGCAGGCCGAGCTGCTGGCGCAACCCCATCAGGGCTAGGTAGCGGTCGAGGGGCTGGCGGCCGGCCTGCAGCCGCTCGTAGCGGGCCACGTAGGTGGCGTAGTCGGCGGGCGTGCCCAGCTGGTGCAGCAAACTGAGCAGGCGCAGCAGGTCGTCGGCCGGGCGCGAGCGGCCGGGCAGCGGGTGGCCTTTCAGCGCCGCTTCCACGGCCGGGGCGCTGAGCGACTCATCGAGCTGGCGCAACAACTCGGTTTGGATGGGGCCGCGGTTCAGGGCCACTGGATAGCCGGCCTTTTCGGCTTCCATTAGCGCTTCGAGCACGTGCAGGGTGGCCCAGGCACTCACCGGCGAGGTGCGCCAGGTGCCCCAGAAATACTCCAGCGGCTGACGGCCGTCCAGCAGTTTTTTAATCAGGAAATGAACATCCTTCTCGCCGCGAAACGGCAGCTGCTGGGCAGCCCGGATGCGCTTCTCCAGCAGCAGTGCCTTGAGCTTGGAGGCGGCCTGCTCGTTGCAGAGGTAAGGGTACTGCTGCAGGTGCTCGATTTCGCGCAGCAGTGCGGGCAGCGGGTCGCTTTCGAGGCGCACGGTGAGGGGCCCCAGCGCCGGATTGATGGGCAGCACCAGCGTGGTATCGCCGCCCACGAGGGGCGCGAAGGTGCCCACCCGCTCCAGGCTGCCGGCCGGCAGCAGCGGCAGGCGCTGCTGCTCGCCGTCCTGGTAGCCATTGTCGCGGGCCAGGGCAAAGCTGAGCTGCACCGAATCGGGCACCAGGGCGGCGGGCGCGGTGATGGTGAGCGTGTCCAGCGCCACCGGATGCACTGGGTGCGCCTGCGTGCGCAAGGCCTGCTGGCCCAGGCGGAACGTAGTCGTCACCCGCGCCGTATCGAAGCCATAGTTCAGGCTTTTGCCCACCAGCTGGGGCCGGTCGCCGGCGATGAGGAAGCGCGGCGCCGCTAGCTCGGCCCGCAGCTGCTTGAAGGAGCGCAGGTGGCCGCTGGCGTAGCCCACGCGGCCGTGGTCGTCGGAGGCCAGCACGAAGCTGGTCCAGCTCGTCACGTCGTCGGGCAGCACCACTTCGGTGCTGGCGCGGCCCTGGGCGTCGGTGAGCAGCAGCGGGCGCCACCAGGCGTAGTCGCGGAAGTGGCGGCGCATGGCCAGGCGCGGGTCGCGGCCGGGGTCGTCGGCGGTTTTGGCGGTGCCATCAGCCGCCTGGGAGCCGTACAGGCTGGCGGCCTGGGTGCCTTTAATGAAATTTTTCGCGCCGGGTTTGGTGGTGATGACGATGACGCCGCCCGCCGCCTGCGAGCCGTACAGACTGGCAGCAGCTTCGCCTTTGATGACGTTGATGCTGGCAATGGCGTCCGGGTCGATGTCATCTTTTTCCCCGTCAAACGGCAGGCCGTCAAGCATAATGAGGGGCTTGTTAGAGCCGAGCAGGGAGGAATTACCGCGGATGGTGATGCGCGAGGAGCTGCCGGGCATTCCATTAATGGCCACGCCGGGCACTTTGCCAGCTATTCCACGCATCAGGGGGGCGGAGCGTACCTCGCTGACGGAATAGCCCAGTGAGCGGCTTTCGCGAGGCACGCCCAGGGCCGTTACCACTACTTCGTTCAGCTGCTTGCTATCGGTCTGCAAAACAATGTCAACGGTCCTTTTCCAGCCGATGGCCACCTCCGTCGAAGTATAGCCCAGGTAGCGCACCTGAATAATGCTCCGGTCGTCGGGCGGAATCTGGAGCGAGAAGCCGCCATCGGCATTGGTTGCCGTGCCCCAGGTGGTGCCTTTCAGCTGGATGGTGGCGCCGGGCAGGCCCTCATTGGCCTCAAAATCAATAACCCGGCCGCGCAGGGTGCGCCAGCCCGGCTGCGGCTTCTGCGGCCGCTCTATCCGGATTTCGCGGCGCTCGGCCTTATCAGCCAGCGTGATGCGGGGCGTGCGGGCCCACAGCAGGCGGTTGATGCGGCGGCTGAGGGGGCCGTTGGGCCGGCGGTCGGTTAGTTGCAATTGAAAGTAGGTCTGGCCGTTGGGCTGCACTATGGCCAGCTCCTTGGGGGCCAGGCAGGTGCTGTCGGTCAGCAGCACCACCACGCGGTAGCGGCCGGGCGGCAGGTCCTGCAGGAGGCTGTTGGCCCAACTCAAGCGGGTGAATTTGGGCTGGTCGGGGCGGGTGAGCAGCACCACGTGCATGGCCGGCAACTCCGGCGTGGTGGGCGCGGCGTTGGCGGGGCGCCGGGGGGCGCGCAGCTGCAGGCGGCCGTGGCCGGGCGCGGTGCCGTAGGCCTCATCCAGCGTGGGGTTGAAGTACACCGGCGTCGTGCCCTGCAGCCGGTAGGCCGGGCGCTTGAAGTCAGCCTCAGTGTAGGCGAAGCCCTGCAAGGGCAGCGGAGAAAAGTTGTAGTAGTAGCTGTTAGTCAATAAATTAAGCTCGTTGCCATTGAAGCACTGCATCTTCACCACGCCGCTCCCGAGCGAATACCGGAACCCCGGCTCAAACAGAAAGCGGCGGCGGAAGCCGTAGTCGTCGCGCAGCAGCACCGAGTCGGGCCGGAAGGGGCCGCTGGCCCGGCCGCCGGCGTACTGGTAGCCGCCCGGCACCACCGGCCGCAGCACCCGGCCCTGGCGCAGGGTGGGGTTCACCAGCTCGGGGTTGGTTATCACTACGATGCTGCGCTGCAAAGCCAGCAGCTCGTTGCCATCGAGGCCGGGCTCGCGTTTGCTTACGCTCAATTCGGCGCAGGGCTGGTTTACATCCACGCTGAACGTGAGCTTGTGCAGGTGCCGCAGGTACACGCCGTGCAGCGTGACGAGGCGCGTAGCGGTGCGAATGCTGATGGTGTGGAAGCCGCTGTCGGCCACCACCGTATACGGGTCGGCGTGGTTGAGGGCGCGGATGTAGCCCGGCTGCCCATCGATGTAAACCGCCACCGGCGGCTGCACCCGGCCCGAATCGACCACGAAGGGCGCCACCTGCGTGAGCCCGCCTGGGGCCGGCTGGTACTCGTAGAAAGCGCCGGTTTCGGGATACAGAAACTGGTAGAACCGCAGCGAATCGAGCCCCAGCACCGCCCGCCAGCGCGCCCAGGGCAGCTGCTGCTGCCCCCGCGCCTCGAAGTCCGCCAGCTGGAAGCGCCGCCGCGACAGCCGCCCCTGCACCGGCCGCGCCGTGCGGATGACGGGCAGCGTCGGCACCGGCGCCGGGCCAAACTTGCTGGTGTAGGCGTAGCTGGTGAGGTCGGCGTTGGGCACGGGGCGGCCGCGCTCGTCGGTCACGGCAAAGCGCAGGCGGATGCGCTGGCCGGGGTAGGCTACGCTGGGCTGCTGCGCCTCCACCAGCAATTGGGGCGCGGGCAGGGCCATGGTGTACTCGGCCGAGCGCAGCTCGCCGGCCCACTGGTAGTGCAGCGAGGCAAACCAAGGCTCCTTACCGGCGCGGGGCTGCGCCAGCTGCAGCGCGGGCCCGTAGCCTCGGTAGCGCAGCTTGTTACCTTCGTAGATGTAGTACCAAAAGGGTAGCTGGTGTGGGTTGTCGACCACCACCAGCAGCGAGTCGTTGGCGCGGGCCGATTGCAGCACCAGCGCCGCATCGTTGGCCGTGAGGCGCAGCTCAGCCTGCCGCCCGGCGGCATCGCTGAGGGTGTAGTAACTAACCTGAGCATCAACGCGCAGCGCCCAGGGCAGCTGCACCGGGCCCCGGAATAAGTCGCCCCGCAGCGCGGTGGCCGAATGGATGCGCAGCGTGGCCGCGTGCGGCTGGAGCTGACCCCGGTGGTAATATTCGAAATGCACCGAGTCGCCACGTAGCTCGGCCCGCAGCTCGCCGGGCTCGCGCCGGAACTCGACGTGGGCGCTTTCGCTGCGGCGCTCGTTGTCGGAGGTCAGGAAGGTGCCTTGCACGTAGTAGCTCAGGTCGACGTTGGGCAGCTTGGCGGCGGGCAGCTCCACCCGGGTTTCGCCTTGGGCATTGAGCGGCTGGCGGGTGGTCCAGAGCGTATCGGGCACGAATACCTGGCGGCCGGGCAGCTGGCCGGGCTCGCCGCTGGGCGTCACCAGCAGCTGCAGCCGCGCATCGAGCAGGTTGAGGTCGTTGACGTCGGTGCCGCGCATAAATACGGCCTGGGGCTGGCCCTGGCGGTGGATTTTTTCGGCCATCCGCAGGGTGTAGTGCGTGTTTTTCAGCTCGTAGTCTTCGAGCTGAAAGGCGCCGCTGGCGTAGGTGTGGTCGTGCGCATCGGTGAGGCGGAAGCCGACGTAGGTATTGGGGCGCAAACCCAGCGTATCGCTCAGGGGCAGGGTATAGATGTAGCTGCCGGGCGCGCTGGGGCGCAGCACGGCAATGCGCTTGGCGGGCACGTTGTAGCTGCCGCCCAGCCACAGCGTGAGGGGCTGGCGGCAGGGGCGGCCGTCGCGGCGGCGCAGCACGCGGGCCTTCAGGTGCAGGGTGTCGCCGGAGGGGCGGTAGCGCGGCTGGCTGGTGGCTACATAGCTGGTCCAGAGCAGGCTTTCGTCGGGCTGGCGGCGCTGCTCGCGGCGGCCTCGGCGCTCCTCGCGCACGTCTTCGTTGAAAACCGAGCGCGCCAGCCCCACCGGCCCGGTAGTGGTGTACGACGCATGGCGCAGCGAATAGCCCAGCTGCCAGACCGGCCGCGTGAGGTAGCCCAGCGGTGAGCCATACAGCACCCGCCGCCCGGCCCGCACCAGCCACGCGCCCACCCGCGCCCGCGCCTGCCCATCGGCAAACGGCTGTGCCAGCGGGTGAAATGTGGTGCGCCCGGCCTGCGTCACGGCCACCAGCCCGGCCCGGCCGCCCCGCACCTGCCGGTAGCTCTGCGTAATTGCGTCGAAGGGCAGGGGCTGGCCCGCCACAGCCACCTGCGCATCGGTCAGCGGCCGGCCCAGTGAGTCGCGCACCACGAGGCTCAAATCCACTTGATTATCCACCACTACCACTTCGCGGTCGGTTTCGGCGCGCAGGCGGTACACCAGCTGCGGGCCTTCGGCGTGGGCCACCAGGTAGTAGCCCACGGGCAGCGGGCGGGGCCGCAGCGAGTCGGTCGGAAAAGAATCGACCGGCTGGGTGAAAAACTCCGGCCGGGCATGGTTGATGCCGTGCTCGTAGAGGTGGCGGGTCTGGGCCTCGGTCAGCCGGAATACCTTGGTGAGGTAGCTGCGCTGGCGCGCCTGGGCCAGCCGCTGCTGGGCCGTAGCAGGCAGGGTGAAAATAACGGCGAGGGCGGCGAAAAGTAGCAGTAGGCGCATGGCAGGCGGTAGGGGAGGGGTTTACCCTTCGATGCCGGTCAGTTTGCGATTGCACAGGGTAGAACGACAACTCCCCTCCTTGGAAAGGAGGGGATGTGAGCTGCGCTGAGCAGCGAACGGGGGTGGTTGGCCCGTCCGCGCCGTCTGAACGAAAGCAGTAAATAACCCGCCTTGCGGTGCGAAAGCCCAGGCGGCGCGACCGGGCGAACCACCCCCGTTTTGCCTGCGGCAAAACATCCCCTCCTTTCCAAGGAGGGGAGTTGCGTTCTACCCCATTCCTGCCGCCGACAACGACCAGGCCTGCTTTGCCGTTGGAGCGCCATGCCCCGTTACGTACTTCTGCTGCTCTTGCTGCTGGCCGCCGGGCCCGCCTCGGCCTACGCCGTGCTCACCCACCAGGCCAACATCGACTCGACCTGGGAGCGCTGCCTAGTGCCGGCGCTGCAGGCCCGCTACCCCGGCGCCACCCCGCAGGAGCTCGACGACGCCAAGGCCTACGCGTACGGCGGCGCCATTGTGCAGGATATGGGCTACTACCCGCTGGGCAATGTGTTGTTTACCAACTTAACGCATTACGTGCGCTCCGGCGACTTCGTGCATAATATGCTGGCCCAGGCCGGCAACCGCAACGAGTACGCCTTTGCGCTGGGCTCGCTGGCGCACTACGTGGCCGACGTGTATGGCCACGCCGAGGGCACCAACCGCGCCATGGCCAGCGTGTACCCCGATTTGCAGCAGAAATTCGGCCCCGTCATCACCTACGAGGAGGCGCCCAAGCAGCACTCGCAGCTGGAGTTTGCCTTCGACGTGGTGCAGCTGGCCAACGGCAAGTACCGCGACCAGGAATATCACAAAGCCATTGGCTTTCAGGTGAGCAAGCCGGTGCTGGAGCGGGCTTTCAAGGAAACCTACGGGCTGGAGCTGGGGCAGGTGGTAGCCAATGTAGACCTGAGCATTGCCTCGTTTCGCTTTTCGGTCAACCAGTTTATTCCGGTGGCGGCGCGGGCGGCCTGGCACTACAAGCGTAAGGAAATCCGGAAAACGAATCCGCGGGCCCGGCGGCGCGAATACCTCTTCAAGCACAACCGCCGGGAGTACGAAAAGGAGTTTGGCCGGGACTACAACAAGCCCGGCTTCGGGGCGCGCATCTTCTCGTATTTCATTCGGGTGCTGCCCAAAATCGGCCCGCTCAAGCCCTTCGCCTTCAAGCTGCCCACGCCCGAGGCGCAGAAGCTGTTCCGCACCAGCTTCCAGACCGTGATGGGGCAGTACTGCACCCGCATCCGGCAGCAGCCCGCCGACACGGCCAAAACCCCGCCCCGGCTGCCCAACAACGATTTCGACACCGGCCACCCCACCAAGGCCGGCGAGTACGCCCTGGCCGACGAAACCTACGGCGAGTGGCTGCGCAAGCTCGCCGACAAGGATTTTGAGCACCTCACGCCCTCCATGAAGCAAAATATTCTGACCTTTTTCGGCAGCATGCCGCCCGTGCCCGCCTCCGAAAAAGAGCGGGAAAAGGACGAGCGCCAGGAAACCCGGAAAGCCCTGGAACAGCTGCGTGGCAAAGGACTGTAATAGGCTGTTTTGGAGTTGGGTTGGGTGATTTAGCAGGAGGGTAACAATTCAGTAATTGTGATAAGTGACATACTACTGGCAGAAGTGTAACTTTGTGCCAGATTGCAAGGCTTTCTTTTTCCTCACACCCAACCCCCATCCCATTTTATGCGAATACCTTTTACACTGCGGCAGCCGGCCCTTGGGACGCGGCTGCTAAGCCTGTTGGTCCTGCTGCTGCCCCTGGCGGGCTGGGCGCAGGTGTCGCCGACGCCCTTTAGCATCACTGGGGCCACGCCTAATACCTACAATTTCGATAATATCATCTCTACCGGCTCCTCCAACACCGGGGTTCCGGCCGGGTCGGGGTTCGGGTTTTACGAATCGCCGGGCAACACTACCTATACTGCCGGCACCGGCAGCAGCGCAACCGGCGATACCTACAGCTTTGGCGCTACGAATGCCACTGACCGCGCCCTGGGCTCGGTGCAAAGCGGTTCGACAGTGACAACCATCGGGGCTGCCTACACTAACAATACCAACGGTGTGATTTCGCAGTTGGCTATTTCCTACACCGGCGAACAATGGCGCTTAGGTTATATCGCTGCTAGCCGGGTGGCAGACCGATTGGACTTTCAATACAGCACCAATGCTACCAGCCTGAGTACAGGAACTTATGTCGACTTCAACGACCTGGATTTTACCGGCCCGGTTACTACGGGCACAGTAGGCGCCCTAAATGGTAACTCGGCTGCTAACCGGACGGCCCTATCGGCTACTATCGGAGGGCTGTCGATTGCCCCCGGGGCCACATTTTACATCCGTTGGAACAGCTTCGATGTTCCGGGTGGTGCCGACGACGGCCTGGCCGTGGATGAATTCTCGATAACTGCCACGGTTATCAACCCCACGCTGGCCGTAACTCAGGGCTTCCCGCCCACGGCTTACGCTAACAACGGCACTACGTACAGCTTCGGCTCGCGAACGCAGGGCACAGCCAGTGGCGCAGTAGCGTTTACGCTCCGCAATAACAGCCCCGACCCGCTCCGGGTTAGCTCCATCACCACTACCGGCGACTTTGCTGTCAGCAGCACGGTGCCGGCCACGCTGCCCTTCACGGTAGCCGCCGGCGATACGGCCGTGGTCAACGTCACCTTCACGCCCACGGCCACCGGTGCCCGCACCGGCACGCTCGTTATCAACAGCAACGCCGTGAACACGGCTGTTGCTACGCCGCCGTCGCTCGGCCCCTACACCGTGAACCTGGGTGGCACCGGCACCGCCGCCACCGCCAACCCTGAAATCAACGTGCAGCAGCCGGCGGGTACCGACTACCTCACCGGTAGCACCTTCAGCGGCTTTGCCAGTACGCCCCAGGGCAGCACCAGCCCGGCTGTGGCCTTCACTATTCAGAACACCAGCAGCACCGATGTGCTGACCATCAATAGCATCAGCACCACCGGCGACTTTGCCGTGAGCGGCACGGCGCCTACTTCGGTAGCCACCAATAGCTCGGCTACCGTGAGCGTTACGTTTTCGCCCACGGCGACCGGCCCTCGTACGGGCACTCTGGTTATCAACAGCAACGACCAGAACGAAGCCATCTACACCATTAACCTGAGCGCCACCGGCATGCTGGCCGTGCCCACCATTGCCACGCTCACCCCCAATGCCGTGTACGGCGGTGCTACCTACAGCACCACCATCACTGGCACCGACTTCGGCACCGCGCCCACGGTCAATTTCAACGGGGCGTCGCTGACGCCGAGCTTTGTGAACGGCGCCGGTACTTCGCTGACGGTGGCCCTGCCCGTACCTGCTGCCGGTACCACGTATCCCGTCACGGTGACTACGGCCAGTGGCACTTCCAATGCCCTGACGCTGACTGTGACGGCCCCGCCAGCTGGCTTCTTCGAGCCCTTCGAGGCCGATTCGAAAACCAGCTACACCACCGGCACCGTTACGCTGGCTACCGGGCAATACAATTTCGTGGATGCGCTGCTGGGTACCAGCACCGACGACCGTAAAAACAACACCCGTAGCGCCCGCCTTCAGGCTGGTTCGGTAACGATGAGCTTCGACAAAGCCAACGGCGCCGGCACTATCACGCTGCAGGCGGCCAACTTCGGCACCGACACCGGCGGCCGCCTGGTAGTGAGCGTATCGACCGATGGTGGCGCGACCTTCACCGCCTACGCCAGCGCCCAAACTACGCTCACCAGTACGCTGGCTACTTATACCTTCACGGCTAACGTGCCGGGCAGCATCCGGGTGCGTCTGAGCAACCCCACGGGCTCAGGTTCTACGCGCATCAACATCGACGACCTGCAAATCACGGACTACAGCGGCCCGGCCTGCGTGGCCCCGACCAGCGTAGCCGCCAACAGCATCACCGGAACTTCGGCCAGCGTGAGCTTCACCGGCGACGCCTCGGCGACCAGCTACACCGCCACGGCCACGCCCACCACGGGCTCGCCCGTGACGGCTACCGGCACCACTTCGCCCATCAGCCTCACCGGCCTGACGGCCGGCACCACCTACAGCCTCACCGTGACCAGCACCTGCTCGGGCGGCGGCTCGGCCACCTCGACCCCGGCCGTGAGCTTCAGCACCCCGGCTGCCCCGGTTAATCCGCAGATTGCCATCAGCCAGGGCGGCACCGGCTACGCCAGCGGCAACGCCTATGGCTTTACGAGCACGGTGGCAGTGGGCAGCAGCAGCACCCCGGTGCAGTTCACCATCACCAATGCCGGCCCCGATGCGCTTACCATCGGCAGCTTCGTGGCTTCGGGCTCCGAGTTTGTGACCAGCGGCACCAACCCCACCACGGTGGCCGCCAATGGCGGCACGGCTACCTTCAACGTGGTGTTTACGCCTTCGGCCACGGGTAGCCGCTCGGGCTCCATCACCATCAACAACAACAGTTCGGCCACGCCGGCTTTTGTGCTGATTTTCAACGGCACGGCTACGGCAACCCCGGCAGCAGCCTTCGCCACCGGCAACCTCGTGGTGGCCCGCGTGGGCACTGGCACCGGCTCGCTGGGCTCGGCTGCGATGGCCGTATTCTTGGACGAATACACCACCACCACCAGCAATACCGCTCCGGTGCGCTCGGTGGCTCTGCCTACCGCCGACGCCAGCGGCAACCAGACCCTGACGCTGCCCGGCTCGGGCACCTCGGTAGGTGCCCTGCTGCGTTCGCCCGACGGTCAGTACCTGACTATCGGTGGATTTGATGCCGCTACGGGCACGAATGCAGTGGCAAATACGACGGCTGCTACGGTAAACCGCACGGTGGCCCGCATTGACAAGAGCTTGGTCATCAACGTAACCACCGCTCTGACGGATGCTTATTCTACCGACAACATTCGCTCGGCCGTAACCAGTAACGGAACCAACATCTGGACCTCGGGCAACCAAGCCACCGCCACGCCCGGTACGGGGGGCATTCGCTATACCACGCTGGGCACTACTACTTCCACCCTGGTATCGGGCACTGTTACCAACACCCGCGTAACGGACATCTTCGGCGGACAGCTTTACTACAGCACCGGCTCAGGCACGCAGGGCGTCTACCGCTTGGGCACTAACCGGCCCACTACGGCCGGCGCTGCTGCTACACTTATTGCCGCTGTCAACAGCCCCTACGGCTTTGTAATGCTGGAGCGCGACAACCTCGAAACCGGCCTCGATGTGCTGTACGTGGTCGACGACGGCTCGGGGTCAGCCAATAGTCCGGGCATCTATAAGTTTTCGAAAAGTGGCACCACTTGGACAGCACGAGGCCGGGTTACTATTTCGTCTGGGTACCGGGGCCTCACTGGCCGCTTAAACGGCAACACCGTGGAGCTTTACCTGACCAGCGGCACTACGCTGTCGGCTTTCATCGATGCTACCAGCAAAGATGTTAGCCTGACCGGCGCCGCTACCCTGGTTACGCTGGCTACGGCTGCCAACAACACCGCCTTCCGCGGCATATCGTTTGCGCCCGAGCCGGTAGACCTGATTGTGGACGCCAGCACCGGCCCGCTGAACGTGGACGGTGGCGCCTACCGCGACATTTATGTGGACGACATCCTAGTGTCGACCTCGGCGCTGTCGGCTACCGGCACCGTGGTGCTGGACGACGACGGGTCATTTGACCCCAGCAACTCGCCCCTGACCGGCACGGCTTCCTTCTCGATGCCCGTTAACTCCATCGACCAGACGGGTCTGCTGGTGATTCGCCACCCGCAGGGCCTGAGCCTGACCGGGGCCACCGGCCAGATTCAGGTAACCGGCACGCGCAGCTACGGCGGCAGCTACGGCAACTTCAGCTTCAGCAACACCACGGGCACGCCCCAGGTAACCGGCCCCGGCTTCCCGGACATCGTGAGCAACATCACCAACTTCGCCACCAGCGACGTAACCCTGAGCCGTCCGCTCAGCGTGCGCCGCCTCGTGCAGATTGGCACCAACAACATCCAGCTGAACGGCCAGGCCCTGACCCTGCTTTCGACCGCTAACCCGGGCCTGGGTGGCGGTTCGGGCCAAGCGCAGGTGACCCTCAGCGGCGCCACCACGGCCAACGTGATTGGCACCACGGCTACCGTGCAGCGGGCCATCCGCAACACGACGCCCATTGCCTACCGCCACTACTCGTCGCCGGTGCAAAGCGAAACACTGGGCACCCTGGCCACGGCCGGCTTCTCGCCCGTGTTCAACCAGGCCTACAATACCTCGGCCGACCCCAGCATGGTGGCCCCGTTCCCCACCGTGTTTGGCTACGACGAAACGCGCCTGCGCCCGGCCGCCAACGGCGGTAGCCCGGCCACTACCTTCGCCAATGCCTTCGACAAAGGCTGGGTAGTGCCGGCCGCTACGACTCCCTGGACGCCCGGCACGGGCTACACCGTCAACATCAGCCGCACGGCCCTGGTCGACTTCACGGGCCAGGTAAACACCGGCCTCATCGAGCGCACCGGCCTCGGCCGCACCAACGCCGACGGCGGCTGGCACCTGCTGGGTAACCCCTACCCGCAAGCCATCGACATGAGCTCGGCCACGCAGAATGCCGACCCCACCAGCACGGCCACCCTGGCCGGCATGGACGCCGCCATCTATGTGTATGAAGCCAGCAGCCAGTACGGCGGCTCGTACCGCGCCTTCGTTAACGGCGTAGGTATTGGCCAGGTGGCCGTTGCGCAAGGTTTCTTCGTGCGCACCAGCGCCGTCGGCACTTCGGGCACCGTGCGCTTCACCAACAGCCTGCGGAGCGGCAACGAGTCCGGCGCGCCTTTCCGCCAGGTTGATGCCCGGCCGCTGCTGCGCCTGGCCGTGGCCGATGCCGCCGCCACCCTCACCGACAACGCCACGGTGTACTTCGACGCCACCGCCACGGCTACCTTTGATGCCAAGGCCGATGCCTACAAGCTCACCAACCCCTCGGGCCTCACCCTGGGCACGGTGCTGACGAACGGCGAAAGCCTAAGCATCGATGGCCGCCCCAGCCTGGCTACCCAGACGCAAATCATCCCCTTGACGCTGAGCGTGCCGCAAGCTGGCACCTACACCTTCAGCGTGGAAAGCTTTGCTAACCTGGGTGGCGCCACCGTGGTGCTGCGCGATGCCCTCACCGGCACCCGCACCGTGCTCGCGGCCGGCAGCAGCTACCGCGCTTCGCTGGCTGGCACCTCGGCCACAGGCCGCTTCGCGCTGGAATTCCAGCCGGCCGCCGCGCCGCTGGCTACCAACGCCCAGGCCCTGGCCGCCCAGGTGCAGCTCTACCCGAACCCCACGGCCAGCCGCTTCCACCTGAGCCTGCCGCTGGGTGCCACGGTCAAGCCGGTAGCCGCCACGCTCACCAACGCCCTCGGCCAGACGGTGCTTAGCCGCACCCTCACTACCGCCGAAGCCGACTTCGACGTGCGCGGCCTGGCCGCCGGCGTGTACATGCTGCGCCTCAACCTGGAAGGCACGCAGGTAGTGCGCCGCGTGGTAGTGCAATAAGGACGGCAAACGAGCCCTGGCGGCTCGTTTGCGCCGAATTATTTTAGAATAAAAGAGGCCCCGGTGCAATTGCGCCGGGGCCTCTTTTATTATTTAAAATCAAGCAACAAGCTGCGCAGTAAACGGCCGGAAAATGGGTTTTGGTCGGTGAAAGTTACGTGTTGGGCGATGCGCTCGGCCAAGCTCAACAACGCCGCGCAAGCCCTTGCGTATGAAAGCACAAGTGCACGCACTGCACGCTTTTTATTTCCAATTCTATTACCCTTTTCAACCATGAAACCGCTTCTTACTTTTCGCACGCGGTTGCTGATGGCCGCCCTGAGTTTGTTCCCTTTGCTGGGCCGGGCTCAAGTTCAAGACCTCGTCGTAAGCACCACCCAGTCGATGCCGGGAGGCACCTATAATAACGTCACCATCACCGGCACCGGCATTCTGGGCCTCACCAGCGCCCTCACCGTCAACGGTACGCTCACCATTGAGGCGGGCGGGCGCCTGAGCCCCAACTGCAACGACATTCTGGGCCCCGGCAACTTCGACCTCCAGGGCAACGGCGCCCTCGACATCTGCAGCGTGGACGGCATCTCGCAAACCGGCCCCACCGGGTCGGTGCTGGTTACCGGCACCCGCTCGTACTCCGACGACGCCAACTACATCTACACCGGCACCACCCCCGGGCAGGTAACCGGCAACGGCATGCCCGCCACCGTGCGCAGCCTGCAGAACTTCAACACCGACGGCCTGGCCGTGACCACCGACCTCAACCTGGCCACCAACGTGAACGTGCGCCAGCTGGTGCGCGTGGTGAGCGGCACCCTCAATATGAACG
The DNA here is from genome assembly GCF_030580865.1 of Hymenobacter aranciens. GTDB lineage: Bacteria > Bacteroidota > Bacteroidia > Cytophagales > Hymenobacteraceae > Hymenobacter > Hymenobacter aranciens. Next base: position 345,109 of record NZ_JAUQSY010000003.1, read on the forward strand.
GCCGCACCCTGCGCCTGATGAGCGGCAACGGCGGCACCGCCCTGATTGTGAACACCAGCGGCGGCACTATCCTCGGCAACGTAACCGTGGAGCGGGCCATCACCGCCGGCCCCAACACCGGCGCGGGCTACCGCCACTACGCCGCCCCCGTGGGCGGCCAGACGCTGGATAATATGGCCACCACCGGCTTCGCGCCGGTGTACAACGCCGCTTACAACACTTCGGCCACGCCGCAGCAGGTGCTGCCTTTCCCCACGGTGTATTCCTACAACCAGGCCCGCGTGGGTACGCCCGGCGTCACGCCCTCGGGCTTCGACCAGGGCTGGGTATCCGGTGCCAGCGGCGAGGCCATGACGGCCGGCAAAGGCTTCACGGTGCACATCGCCCCCGGCTCGAAAGTGGAGTGGACCGGCGTACCCAACAACGGCAACTACGACGTGACCGGCCTGATGATGGGCGCCAACGCCGAAAGCGGCTGGCAATTCCTGGGCAACCCCTACCCGGCGCCCCTCAACTGGGGCACGCTGGCGTCGCGCAACGGCGCGCTGGTGAACGTGGGCGACGCGATGTACGTGTACGAAACGACGGGCAATTACGTGGGCAACTACCGCTCCTACGTCAATGGCGTGGGCAATCCGACCATCGCGCTGGGCCAGGGCTTTTTCGTGCGCAGCACGGGCAGCAATGGCTCGGTGGGCTTCACCAACGTCGACCGCGTACAACTCTTCGACCCAGTGGACGGCGCCTTCCAGCGCCCCGCCGCCGAAACCCGCCCCCTGGTGCGCCTGACGCTGGCCGAAACCGCTGGCTTTATGAAGGATGACATCGTCGTGTACGAGCAGGCGGGCGCCCCCGCCGGTTTCGGCCCCAAATTCGACGCCCTGAAGCGCCGCAACCCCGACAACCTGAACGTGCAGTGGCAGCTGGGGGCTGACAGCTACAGCATTAAAGGCCTGTCGGCCTTTGGCTCACCTACTACCACGCAGGTGCTGCCGATGGCCATCACGCTGCCCGCGGCCGGCTCCTACGTGTTGCGCGTGGCCGAGCTGCTGAACCTGCCCGCTGGCCTTACCGCTTATCTCTACGACGCGCAGTCGAATACCCGCACGGCCCTCACGGCTACGTCTGCCTACCCCTTCGCCAGCGCCAGCACCACCGTCAACGGCCGCTTCTCGCTGGAACTGAACCCCGCCGGCGCTCCGCTGGCTAATGCTACCGCCCAGCAGGCGGCTCTGCTGCAGGTATACCCCAACCCGGCCCGCGGCAGCTTCCACCTCACCCTGCCGGTGAGCGCCAAAGCCAGCCAGCTACAGCTGCTCAACACCATGGGCCAACCAGTAATGAGCCGCGCCCTGGTAGCCACCGACTCCGACGTGGACGTGCAGAGCCTGGCCGCTGGCGTGTACACCCTGCGCCTGAATATGGACGGCGCCACGGTATCGCGCAAGGTGGTGCTGCAATAGCAGGTATTACCGTAATAGAAGAGCCCGGCCGACTACTCGGCCGGGCTTTTTGCAATATGGCCTGGCAACTAGCGCCCAGCTTTCCGCGTTTGCCGCCCGTGAACCTGCTTCGACTTTGCGGCGTGCTGGCCCTGCTGCTGGCCGCTGCCCCGGCGGCCTCCGCGTATTCCGTGCTCACCCACCAGGCCATCGTCGATTCGACCTGGGACGAGCACCTGCGCCCGCTGCTCGAAAAACGCTACCCCGGCGCCAGCCCCGACGAGCTCAACGATGCTAAAAGCTACGCCTACGGCGGCGCCATCATCCAGGACATGGGCTACTACCCGCTGGGCACCGAGCTGCTGACCAATATGATGCATTACGCCCGCGCCGGCGACTTCGTGCGCAACCTCCTCACTCTGGCCCGCGACCGCAACGAGTACGCCTTCGCCCTCGGCGCCCTCTCGCACTACGTAGCCGACAATATCGGCCACCCGCAAAGCACCAACCAGCTGCTGGCCACAGTGTACACCGATTTGAAAAAGGACTTTGGCCCTGTCGTTACCTACGAGCAGGCGCCCATCCGCCACACCGAGCTGGAGTTTTCCTTCGACGTGGTGCAGGTGGCCGCCGGCCGCTACCGCACCCAAGACTATCACAAAGCCATCGGTTTCCGGGTGAGCAAGCCGCTGCTGGAGCGCGCCATCCAAACCACTTACGGGCTGGAGCTGGGCCACGTCACGCTCAACGTCGATTTGAGCGTGGCCACGTTTCGCTTCGCCGTCAATCAGCTGATGCCCTCGGTGGCGCGGGCGGCCTGGCACAGCCAGCGCCAGGAAATCCGCAAGGTGAGCCCCCGCGCCCGCCGCCGCGACTACGTGTACCGCACCAGCCGCCGCGAGTACGAAAAGGAGTTCGGCAAAGACTACGAGCGTCCCGGTTTCGGAGCCCGCATGATGGCTCGAGTTATCAACGTCTTACCCAAAATCGGCCCGCTACGCAAGTTCACCTTCACCCTGCCCAGCCGCGAGGGCGAAGCCCAGTTCCGCCGCAGTTTTGCCGCCGTGCTTACGGACTACAAAGCCCGCATCCGACAGGAGCCGACCGATACCGCCGCCCGCATTCCGGCCCTGCCCAATACCAACCTCGACACCGGCCTGCCCACCAAAGCCGGTGAATATGCCCTGGCCGATGAAACCTACGGCGAGTGGCTGATAGAGTGGTACAAACACGATTTTGAGCACCTCACGCCCGACATTCAAAAGCAGTTGCTGGTTTACTTCGAGAGGGTAATTAAAGTAGGGCCAGCGGAGCCTTCGGCCGCGGCGGAAGGCCCCACCAAAAAGGATGTGAAGAAGGTGGTGGAGGCGTTGGAAGCGTTGAGAAACAAGAAATAGGTGTTGGGTTTTTGGTGTTCGGTATTCGGATTCCGTACGCCACCTAACACCTAACACCTAACACCTAACACCTAACACCTAACACCTAACACCTAACACCTAACACCTAACACCTAACACCTCTTACGTCTCCCGCACCAAATCCCCGCTCAACCTTCTCAGCGTCGTCTCAGCCTGCTTGGTAAAGTATCGAATATCCAGGAGCCGCACCGCCGCATCGAGCTGCACGCGCTGCGCCGTGCGTAAATCCAGCGGCGTCAGCAAGCCCAGGCGGTAGCGCTCCAGCGCAATGGCCACGTTTTGGTCGGCCAGCTTGATATTGTCTTCCTCCAAATCAAGCAGCTGCAAGTAGTTCTGGTATTGCGCGTAAGCATCGGCCGCATCAGCATCAAGCTGCAGGGTGGTTTGCCCCACCGCCAGCTTGCTCTGCTCTTCCGCAATGCGGGCATTCTGCTCCAGCCGGTTGCGGTTGAAGCCGTCGAAGATGGGCACCGACGCCACTACGCCGTAGTTGAGTCCGTACGTTTGCCCCGTATTAGTTACCAGCTGATTACCAAAGAAAGCGGCGCCGTTGATGTTGCGGTTGAAGCCGTATCCTGTGGTCAGCCCCACCTGCGGAAAGCGTGAGGCGCGTATCAGCCGGCGGTCGTAGGTGGCTACGTCCACGCCCAGGCGGGCCTGGGCCAGGCGCGGGTTGCGGGCCAGCATGGCGGCGCGCAGGCTGTCGGCATTCAGGCCGCGGGTGACTACAAGCGAGTCGCTGGGCTGAAAATCGGTGCGCGGCGCCCGGCCGATGAGGTTATTGAGCTGTACCTTAGCCGACACCAGCGCCTGCTGCTGCTGGAGCAGCAGACTGCGGTCGGCGTTGTAATCGACGCGGGCGGTGAGCACTTCCACCTTGGCCGCCAGCCCCACGTCTACCCGCGCCTGGGTGAAGTCGATGCGGGCCTGCCCGATTTTCAGCGCCTCTTCCAGCGAGCGGATTTTGCCGCCCTCGCGCACCACGGCGTAGTAGGCGTTGGTGATTTGCTCCACGGTTTCCTCCACCGTGGCTTTGGTAATCACCTGCTGCTGGGTACGCAGGCTTTTCAGCCGGCCGTAGGCAATGAACATGCCCAGGCCATCGAAGATGGTCCAGGTCGCGGCAATATTAGTATTGAAGAGGTTGGACTTCGCGCTATTGGCCGTGCTGGCCTCGGGCCGGGCCGACGACTCCTGCCGGACGTTGTTGATATTGAAGGTGCGGGTGAAGTTGCCATTCACTACCGGCAGCTGGCCGGCGTTGCCGCGGGTCACGTTGTTTTCGGCAATCTGCTGGTCCTTGCGGCTCAGCAGGATGCCGTAGTTATACTCCAGTCCGGCCGCTACGGCCTGCTGCAGCGACAAATCTGGGGCCGGAGCTACCGTGGTGGGCTTCGCCAGCTGCGGCTGCTGCGCCAGCAGGGGGAAGGGGAGGAGCAGGAGGAAAAAAAGGAAAGGACGCATGCAGCGGGATAGACGATAAACTCCCCTCCTCAGAAGAGGAGGGGATGTTGCGGCGCAGCCGCAACGGGGGTGGTTGAAGTCGGCAGGGCTTTCGCGCCGATAAGGATAATTACTGCTTTCGTTCTGTCGGCGCGACCGGGCGAACCACCCCCGTTCGCGCCTCTTCGGCGCTCACATCCCCTCCTTTCCAAGGAGGGGAGTTGTCGTTTTACGCCGCCACGGGCTCTTTCGGCTTCGCCTTCTTCGCCGTGGCAAAATACGAATACATCACCGGCACCACGTACAGCGTCAGTCCGGTAGCGAAAAGCAGCCCGCCCACCACGCCAATGCCCATCGCGCGCCGGCTTAGCGCCCCCGCGCCCGTAGCAATGGCAATGGGCAAAATACCCAGAATAGCGCACAGCGAAGTCATCAGAATGGGCCGGAAGCGGGCCGTGGCGCCTTCCATGAGTCCTGTCGCCCAGTCGGCCCCGTGCTCCACGCGCTGGTTGGCAAACTCCACGATGAGAATGCCGTTTTTCGTCACCAGACCCACCAGCATGATAATGCCGATTTGCGAGAATAGATTGAGCGTCTGATTGAAATACCACAGGCTGAACAAGGCGCCCGACAGCGCCAGCGGCACCGTGAACATAATCACCACCGGGTCGCGGAAGCTCTCGAACTGCGCCGCCAGAATCAGGTAAATCAGCACCAGCGCCAAGCCGAAGGCGAAGAGCAGCGACGACGAGCTTTCGGCGAAGTCGCGCGAGGCGCCGGCCAGGGCGGTGCTGTAGGTTTCGTCCAATTGCTTGTCGGCCAGGGCCTGCATGGCGGCGATGCCGTCGCCCAGGGTTTTGCCCGGGGCCAGCGAGGCCGAGAACGTGGCCGCGTCGTAGCGGTTGAAGCGGTAGAGCTGGGGCGGCGTGCTGTTCTCGGTGAGGCGAATCACGTTGTCGAGCTGCACGAGCTGGCCGCTGCTGCTTTTCACGCTCAGCGTGCGCACATCGAGCGGCTGGCTGCGGTCTTCGCGGGCCACCTGGCCGATAATCTGGTACTGCTTGCCGTTCTTCAGAAAGTAGCCGTAGCGGCTGCCGCTCAGGCCGGCCTGCAGGGTCTGGCTGATGTCCTGCACGCTCACGCCCAGGCTGCGGGCCTTGTCGCGGTCGATGATGACGCGCAATTCGGGCTTGTTGAATTTCAGGTTGACATCCACGAAGGCAAACGTCGGGTCGGCCTGCGCCGCCGCCAGAAACTTCGGCACCACCGTGCGCAGCTTCTCAAAATCCTGGGTTTGAATGACGAACTGCACCGGCAGGCCGCCACCGCCCGAGCCGATGCTCTGGTCCTGCGTGACGGAGGCGCGGGCGGCCGTCAGGCGCTTCACGCCCTTGCTCATGGCGTCGGCAATCTGCTGCTGGGTGCGGGTGCGTTCCTCGGCATCCACCAGCTGAATGCGGGCGTTGCCGCCGTTGGCCACCTGCTGCGCGCCCGACACCGTGAGCACGCTGCTCAGGTCTTCATTCACGGTGTCTTTCACCAGGCCGATGACCTGCCGCATATACGCATCGGTAAACTCAAACGACGCGCCTTCCGGCCCGGTTACGTTCACGTTCACGCGGTTGCGGTCTTCCAGCGGGGCCAGCTCCGAGGGCAACGTGGTACCGAAGAAGTAGATGCCCACCCCGGTGATGGCCGTGAGCACCCAGGCCTGCCAGCGGCGGTTCAAAAAGGTTTGCAGACTGCGCTGGTAGCCATTCGTCAGCCACTCAAAAAACGGCTCCGTCTTGCGGTAAAACCAGTTGTGCGTTTCGCTGAGCTTGAGCAGGCGCGAGCACATCATGGGCGTGAGGGTGAGCGACACGAAGGCCGAAATCAGCACCGAACCCGCCACCACAATGCCGAATTCGCGGAACAGGCGCCCGGTGATACCCGTGAGAAACAGCACCGGCAAAAACACCGCCGCCAGCACAATCGTGGTGCTGACCACGGCGGCAATGATTTCCTCCGAGCCCTTCATGGCCGCTTCCATCGGCGACTCGCCCTGCTCCACGCGGGAGTAGATGTTTTCCAGCACCACGATGGCATCGTCCACCACCAGCCCGATGGCCAGCACCACGCCCAGCAAGGTCAGCACGTTCACGCTGAAGTTCAGCAGGTACATCACGAAGAATATCCCCACCAGCGACACCGGAATGGCCACCACCGGAATAAGCGTCGAGCGCCAGTCGCGCAAAAACAAAAAGATGATGACCACCACCAGCCCAAAGGCCTCAAAAATGGTATCGCGCACCTCCCGGATACTGGCCCGGATAAACACCGTATTGTCGTAGCCCGAGCTCAGTTTCAGGTCTTTCGGCAGGTCGGTTTCGTACTGTGCGAGTCGTTTGTTAAACTCCGTCGCAATGTCAATCTGATTCGCGCCCGGCTGCGGCACCACGGCCACACCCACCAGCGGCACGCCGTTGCGACGCAGTAGGCTCTGGTCGTTTTCGGGGTAGAGCTCGGCGTAGCCCACGTCCGACAGCCGCACCAGCGACAGCGAGTCGTCGCGCAGAATCAGGTTGTTGTATTCGGCCACGGTGCTCAGGCGACCCATCGTGCGCAGGGTAAGCTGGGTGTTCTGGCCCTGCACGGTGCCGCCGGGCAGCTCCACGTTTTCGCGGCCCACGGCGGCCTGCACATCCACCGGCGAGATGCGCAGGGCGGCCAGCTTCACCGGGTCGAGCCAGAGGCGCATGGAGTAGCGCCGCTCGCCAAAAATGCGGATTTCCGACACGCCGGGGATGGTTTGCAGCCGCTCCTGCAGGGCGTTCACGGCGTAGTCGGTCAGCTCCAGCAAACTCCGTTTATTCGACGATAAGTACACCAGCGCAATGGGTTGCGAGTCGGCGTTGGCCTTGGTCACGATGGGCGGGTCCACGTCGCGGGGCAGGCGGCCGCCGGCGGCGCTCACCTTGTCGCGCACGTCGTTGGCGGCGTTGTCGAGGTCGGTTTCCAGCTCAAACTCCACCGTAATCTGCGAGCGGCCGTCGCGGCTCACGCTCGTCAGATTCTTGATGCCCGCAATGCCGTTGATGCTTACTTCCAGCGGCTCCGTTATCTGGCTTTGGATAACGTCGGCGCTGGCCCCCACGTAGCTCGTGGCTACCGTAATAATAGGAGGGTCCACGCTCGGGTACTCGCGCACCGACAGCGCCCGGTAGCCAATCACCCCGAAGATGACGATGAGCAGGCTGAGCACAATGCTCAAAACCGGGCGGTTAATACTAAGGGAGGATAAACTCATTTTTTATCTGTCATGCTGAACGTAGTGAAGCATCTTATCACGGGCGAACGAGCAGTAATTTACTTCATATAGTGCGTCGTGCTGCCATGATAAGATGCTTCACTGCGTTCAGCATGACAGACGATTTGGGTACTGCTTACTGCGCCTTCACCGCGTCGCCCGCCTTCACCTGCAGCACTCCGGTCCGCACCACCGAGTCGCCCACGGCCAGCCCGCCCACAATCTGAATAAGCGCATCCGAGCGCGCGCCGATTTTCACATCCTTCGCCACCACTTTGCCCTTCTCCACCACGAACACCTGGTAGCCGCTGGCCACCGGCACCACCGCCTCCGTCGGAATCTGCAGCGCGTCGGCCGTCTGGCCCAGCTGCAGCTGCACCTTCACGAACGCGCCCGGCTGCAGCTCATCGTGCGTGTTGGCGAAGCGGGCGCGGGCCTGCAAGGTCCGGCTCACCGGGTCGAGCTGCGGGTTGATGGCGTACACGCGGGCCGCGTATTGCTTGGCGCTGGCTTCGTCGGTCACGCGCACCGTGTCGCCCACCTTCACCTGGGCGGCGAAGCGGCCGGGCACCCCGAAGTCGATTTTCACCGGCCGCGTCTGGGCCAGGGTCACGATGGGCGTATTGGGGCTCACGTAGGTGCCCACGGTGGTGGTGCTCAGCCCGAGCTGGCCCGCGAAGGGCGCCCGCACGTTCGATTTCAGCAGCGTGGCCTGCAGGGCCTGCAGGTCGGCGCGGGCCGTAAGGAGCTGGTTGTTGGCGTTTTCATACTCCTGCTTGCTGATGTACTCCTTTTCCAGCAGCGTGCGCTCGCGCTTTTCCAAATCCTGGTACAGCTTGAGGTTGTACTGCTGCTTTTGCAGCGCGGCCTTGGTTTCGTCGGCGTTGATGGTAAACAGCAGCTGGCCCTTACTCACCCGCTGGCCTTCCTTGAAATTGAGACTCGTAATGCGCCCCGCAATTTCGGTGCGAATGGTCACCGCCTCCTCCGCCAGCACCGAGCCGGTGCTCGTCACCTCGTCGCTCAGCCGCGTGGCCTTCACCACAAACACGCCCACCGGCGTTTTGGCCCCTTTGCCGCCGCCACCGGGAGCACCCTTGCCGCCCGCGGCCGCACCACCCTTGCCACCACCTTTAGGAGCCGTGCTGGGGAAAAACTGGAACTTGGCCCATACCAGCCCGCCGATAACCAGCGCCGCCAGCAACCAGCCCAGCCAGCCGCGCCCGCTGTTGCGCGGCGGCTCGTCGGTGGGCGTGGGCGCCGGGGGCGGCGCAGCAGTAGGAGCGGGGGTAGCAGTAGTATCCCAGGCGGGCGCGGGGACCGAGGTGGCGGCCGGCGGCGGGGTTGTTTTCAAAGCGGAAGCAGACAGATAATTGAAATTGCATCAACGCCCAAAGACCGCGCCGGGTTCGCCGGGTTGCAGAACTAGCGCTGGCGCAATCCGGCCCTGGGCCGGATTACCGCCCCGCTCAGCGCTTCCGTAGCTGCTCCAGCGCATCCACGTCGGCCGCACCCAGGCGCGGCGGCATCCACTCCCAGCAAGCCTTAGAGTGGGTGGTTAGCTTGAGGTAATTAGCCGACTTTGCATCGGGCACCACCAGCAGCGTGGGCCCATCGGGCTGGCTGAGGCTAAACCGCACGGCGCGCCCCAGGTACCGGCACGGCACTTCCAGAAAGTCGCCGGGGCGCAGCCAGCCCACCTCCTGGTTATTAACCAGCAGGCGCTGGGCAGCGGCCGGGCCGCCCGGCGGCCGGTACACATACACGAAGGCCGTATCGATGGGCGGGGCCTGCCCCGGCAGCGGGAAAGGCCCCGCCTGACCGGTGCGCACGTCCAGGGCATACACGACGGGCCGGCCGGTTATATCGTCGCCGTCGCTGGTCAGCAGACCACCCACCGCTCCGTACATTATGATGTTCGTGCTGCGGCGCTTGGCTACCTGCACATCCACCGGCGCCCCACTCACAAAGGTGTAAAAGTCACCCTGCCGCACCAGCGGCCGAAACGCACTCCCGTGGCGAATGTAGGCCTGGCGCCCATCCGAAAACCCCCACAGCTCGCGTGGCGACACGCGGCTGCCCTGCGGCGTGCGCGCCGAGGGCCGCAGCCGCGCGGTGCCCTCCCAGCCCGGCGTCTGCAGATACAAGGTGTCGAGGCCCAGGCTGAGCGTCGTATCCGGCTCATTGGCCAGAAACTGCGCCGGCCTGTGGTAAATCCCCCGGGCCGGCACGGCCGCCCGTAGCACCGGGGGCAGAGCCAGGGCCACCGGCTTATCGGCCACCAGCTGCTCCAGCCGCAGGGCCGGCTGCTGGGCCGCCTGCTGCCAGGGCATGGCGGCCAGCAGCTGCAGGCACTTCTGCAGCACCCGCGCCACGTTGGTGGCATGCGTAAGAGTCATGTCCAGGCCAGCCTGCTCGTCGTGGCCGCTGAGGCGGCGCACAAAATGGTAGCCATCGGGCAGGTGGGCATACACATCGAACGCCAGCTCGGCCTTAGCCTTCTCCCCAAACCCGCCTATCACCTCGCTCACCCGCAGCTGGCGCACGCACAGCACCACGGGCTGGTCGCCGGCCAGGGCCGGCAGCCGCTGCTGCAGCCACTCCGTCAGCTCCGGCGCTAGGCCGCGCCGAAATTCCACCGTGGCCGGCCGGTTGTTCAGTCCCTGATACACCAAGCCCAGCGAGGGGCTGCCCGCCGGCCGGCCATCCAGCACCTGCTCCACGTGCATCGTGCGCACGGGCAACGAAATCGGCTGGGCACTCAGGTCGAGGTAAAATACCTGCGCCCGCGCCGGCCGGGCCAGCCCCAGCCCGCCCAGCAGCGCCAGCAGCAACAGTCTAAATCGCATCATTAGTCAAGCTAAAATAAAGCCGCCGTAGAGCCTAGCCCGCCGGCGCTGGCGCCAGTACGCTCAGCAACAGTGCCTCGCCCTCCGGCGTCAGCTCATAGTAAGCACTCCGGCCCTGCGCCGGCCGCTGCAGCACGTCGGCCTCCAGCAGTATGTCCAGCGTGCGGTTGGTGCTCACGCGGTGCCCGCCCACGAGCGTGGTCAGGGCTTGCGACGTCCAGCGCCCCTGCCCCAGAAAAGCGTAGCAAATGCGCGCCGCCCGCGCCAGCCGCTTGGTCAGCGAGCCGGGCAGCAGCGGGCGCAAAGCCTCCACTAGCCGCTGCTGCACACTGGCCGCATCGTTGCGCAGCGGCGGCGGGTTGTCGCGCTCCCACAAGCGCCGCCGGAAGGCGTCAATAACTTCTGCGCTAGTTGTTTCAGTAGGCATGTCGTCAGATGAAAAGTTCGCCATAAGCAAGATGCTATCTTCGTAGCAACCAATCGGGTCGCCGTCAGCCCTCGCAAGATAGGCCCTCATCTACCACTTCTGCACAAAGTTAAGTCTGAACGATGCACTCGCCAGTTCATTGTATGCAACCCGATACTTATTCTATGCAATCTGATGCTCGTCGTATGCAACCCGACACTCGTAGTATGCAACCCGACACTCGTCATATGCAACCCGATACTCGTGCTATGCAACCCGATACTCGTACCATGCAACCCGATACTCGTACTATGCAATCTGATGCTTAATTTATGCAACTAGACTCCTAAGCTGTGCATAGTTTCTTCTGGTAACGATGATTGACTCCCCATTTCATTCCTGCTAATGCCCTCCCCACCCGCCGACAAGCCCAATTTCTTCGCCGACGTCCACGCCGTTGTGCGCCTCATTCCGCCGGGCCGCGTCACCAGCTACGGCGCCATTGCCCACTACCTCGGCTCGCGGCGCGGCGCCCGCCTGGTGGGCTGGGCCATGATGGCCGCCCACACCGCCGAGCAGTTCGTGCCCGCCCACCGGGTGCTCAACCGCCTCGGCCAGCTCAGCGGCCGCCTGCACTTCGCCACCCCCACCGCCATGCAGGAGGCCCTCGAAGCCGAAGGCCTGCGCGTCGTCGACGACCAGCTGATAGGGCTGGATAAGGTGTTCTGGGACCCCGCCACCGAGCTCTTGTAGGCCGCCATTCCGCCATTCTTAACCCCAACTTTACCTACGCTTTGCCAGGTCTGCAGCCGGCGGCTATTATCTTTGTAGTCCCCTAATTGTACCGGGTGCATTTTTTGGCAATATGAAGCATTTTTTAAGCCTTGTGCTGGTTTGTCTGCTCGCGCTGCCCGCGCTGGCCCAAACCACTTATTCCGTGCGTGGTCGGGTTGTCGATGCCGTATCGGGCGAAACCCTGCCCGGCGCTACCGTGCAGCTCACCGGCAACGGCCAGAACACCGGCGCCGGCGCCGACTCCGACGGCAACTACAAGATTGCCAACCTGCCGGCCGGTACCTACACCATCCTGGGTAGCTTCATCGGCTACAAGCCCGTCACCCAGACGGTCAAAATCACCACCCAGAACGTGGTGGCCACCTTCCGCCTGCCCACCGACAACGCCAGCCTCGACGAAGTAACCGTGGTGGCCTCGCAGGCCCAGGAGCGCTCCACCCCCGTGGCCTTCGCCGCCGTCAACGAGGTCAAGCTGCGCGAAACCCTCTCCAACCGCGACCTGCCCATGATTCTCAACGAGACGCCCGGCGTGTACGCTACCCAGGGCGGCGGCGGCACCGGCGACTCGCGCATCAACGTGCGCGGCTTCGACCAGCGCAACGTGGCCGTGCTCGTGAACGGTGTGCCGGTGAATGACATGGAAAACGGCTCCGTCTTCTGGTCCAACTGGGACCTCGGCGACGTCACCAAGTCCCTCCAGGTACAGCGCGGCCTCTCGGCTTCCAAAATCGCCGTGCCCTCCGTGGGCGGCACCATCAACGTGCTCACCAAGGGCTTCGACGACAAGCGCAGCATCCTGGCCCGTGTCGAAACCGGCTCCAACAACTACCGCAAGTCGTCGCTCATGCTCAGCAGCGGCACCCTGCCCGGCGACTGGGCCTTCACCTTCTACGGCTCGCGCCGCACCTCCGACGGCTGGGTGCAGCAGGCCTACGACGACGCCTGGACCTACTTCGGCAACATCAGCAAGCGCCTCGGCCCCCACCGCCTCTCGCTCACCGCCATGGGTTCGCCCCAAAGCCACGGCCAGCGCAGCTTCACCCAGCGCATCAACGCATTCTCTAACGAGAAAGCCAACGAGGTAGGCGCCCGCTCCGGCACCGAGTACGGCTTCGACTACAACCCTTACTGGGGCAAGCTCAACCGCCGCTACCGCGACAGCAGCGGTGCCATCGTCAACGGCCCCACCGAAACCCTCAACGAGCGCGCCAACTACTACCACAAGCCCCAGATTAACCTCAACGACTTCTGGCAGGTCAACGACAAGCTCTTTATCTCGACCGTGCTCTACGCCTCGTACGGCAACGGCGGCGGCATTACCGGCCTCACCAGCCCGGGCAACTCTACCTCCCTGCCCGCCAAAAACGGCCAGACCGACTTCCAGACCATCTACGACAACAACGCTAACCTGGGCACCATCACTAACCCCGACAAAAAGGCCACGGGTATGCTCATCAACAGCGTCAACAGCCACCGCTGGTACGGCTTCGTGGTGGGCGCCGACTACGCCCTGAACGAACAGCTGACCCTCTCGGCCGGCGTCGATGGCCGCACGTACTACGGCCTGCACTACCGTGAAATCCGCGACCTGCTCGGCGCCAACTACGCCGCCATCCCCTCGGGTACCGACCGCAACAGCGACCCCGCCACCCGCCTGGGCGTGGGCGACAAGCTGGGCTACAACTACGACGGCAAAACCCAGTGGCTGGGCGCCTACACCCAGCTCGAATACAAAACGCCCGTACTGTCGGCCGTGGTGAGCGCCACCGTTTCGCAGATTAACTACAAGCGTATCGACTACTTCCAGGCCAAGCAGCTGACCGTGGGCGACTCGACCTATTCGCTGGGCTTTGGCCAGAGTGTCACCATCCCATCCGATACGCCCGGCCAGCCCGGTACCACCTACACCGCCGCCGACGCCCAAAACGTCGAAACTCCCTGGGTGGACTTCACCGGCTACAGCTTCAAAGGCGGCGTCAACTACAACCTCACCGAGCACGACAACCTGTTTTTCAACGCCGGCTACATCAGCCGCGTGCCGTTCTTCAACCAAGTGTACACCACCAACGGCGTGCGCTACCCCAACGTGCGCCCCGAAGGCATCACCAGCTTCGAACTGGGCTACGGCATCAGCTACCCCAACCTAAAGGCCACCCTGAATGCCTACTACACGCTGTGGACCAATAAATCGACGAACTCCTACAATTCCACCGACCTCGTCTACACCAGCGTGCGCAACGTCGATGCCCGCCACATGGGCGTCGAGCTGAGCGTGGCCCAGGAAATCAGCCGCCGCGTGCAGCTCAACGCCGCCATCTCCATCGGCGACTGGCGCTGGATTGGCCAGGGCCTGGCCACCTACTCCGACGAAGCCGGCATCCTCATTGCCGACCGCGCGCAGAACGTGCCCGTGTACCTCGACAACGTGCACGTGGGCGACGCCGCCCAGAACCAGTTCCAGCTCGGCCTGCGCGTCGAGCCCATCCGCGGGGCCTACATCCGCCCGTCGTTCCTGCTCTTCACCAAGTACTACGCCGCCTTCAACCCCGACAACATCCTCAACCCCGACACCCGCACCGACTCGTACCGCCTGCCCACCAGCCGCCAGTTCGACATGCACTTCGGCTACGACCTCAAGCCTTTCTTCAATGACCAGGTGCGCATCGGCTTCAAAGCCTCGGTGCTGAACGTGCTCAACGAGTTCTACTTCACCGACGTGAATAACTCGTCCAGCACCAACGTAGTCGACCCCAACAACCTGAACGTATTCTTCAACCGCGGCCGCACCTTCACCATCGGCATGTCGGTAGCGCTGTAAGTAATGGTTCAGAGTTTATTGTGAGCACAAACAAAAAGCCCCGCAGATGCGGGGCTTTTTGTTTAGGAGCCTTTCAATAGCTTATTCTTGGTTAACCGTTAGCTCCGTCCTGCCGCCGCCATAATGGCGCTGCGCATTTCCTCGGGCGAGGTGTTTTTGAGCAGGTAGCTGTGGGCGCCGTCGGCCAGCACGGTGCTGACGAGCGACGCATCGTCGTGCATGGAAATGATAACCACCCGCACCCACGGAAACTGTGAGCGCAGCAGGCGGGTGGTTTGCAAGCCGTCGAGGACGGGCATTTGCATGTCCATCAGGGCCACGTCGGGGCGCACGCCCTGGTCAAGGCATTCGAGCAGCTCCTGGCCGTTGCCGGCTTCGCACACCACTTCAATGCCCTGGTAGCCACCAAGCAGTGCCATCAGGCCTTTGCGAAACAGAATATGGTCGTCGACAATAGCGAGGCGCACCGGCGGGAGCGTGGAAGCAGCAGGGTTCATGAGGCAAGGGGGTAAGAGGGGGAAACCGGCGCCGGGGCCAGGCGCGTCACGGGCAATATTGCTTCGACCTGGGTACCCCCGCCCGGGGTAGAGTGGTAGCGCAGCTGGCCGCCCAGTACCGCCACGCGGCTCCGCAAGTTAATGAGTCCCATGCCCACGGGCGGGCCGAGGGGCGCCGGGGCGGGCAGTTCTTCCAGGATGGCCAGGTTGAAGCCCTGGCCATCGTCGGTATAAATCAGCGTGAGGAGCCTGGGCTCGGCCTTGAGCCGCAGGCAGATGTGGCGGGCCTGGGCGTGGCGCAGGCCATTGGCCAGCAGCTCCTGCGCAATGCGATACACCATCAGCTCGTGGGCCGGAATGTAGCGCTCCAGCGGCGGCTGGTCGTGCTCCAGGCGCACATCGAGGCCCTGGTCGGTGGGGATGGCCTGCACCAGCGCCCGCAGGGCCTGCGTCAGGCCCAGCTGCTGCAGCGTGGCCGGCTGCAGGTTGCGCGAGATGCGGCGCACCTCGGCCACCGCCTGGTCGATGAGGTGGCTGGCCTCGGGGGCCGGCACCGTGCCGGGGGCGTAGAGGTGCAGCTTGGCCAGCGCCAGAATAGTGCCCACGCCATCGTGCAGCTCGCCGGCAATGCGCTGCCGCTCATCTTCCTGCGCCACCAGCGCGGCGGTCAGGGCTTGCTGCTGGGCGGTTTCGAGCACCTGCGCCAGCTCGCGCTGCTGCCGCAGCCGGCTGGTCTGGTAGCGCATCAGAAAGCCCACCAGTGCCAGCACCAGCAGCAGCAGCGTAGGCGTGGCCAGCAGCACAGGTAGCAGCATTGAGTCCATGAGCAGGGACGGCGGAGAGGCGAAGAGAGGGCCGATTTGTAATCCCAAAAGCAGCAGCAATGTCTGAAAAAGCCCGCCGGTTTTAGCTGCCGGTGACCGGACGCTGGGTTTCGGGGCCATCGGGGCGGGCTCGTAAGAAGGCCATCGTCAGCAGAGTGTTGAAAATCAAGCCTGAAATTGCCACTACCCCAAAGTAGATTTTATTCTGCGCCACCGACGCCCTGGTGAAGTCGAGGCTGAAAAATACAACGGTACCGGCCGAATATATCAGCTGCCCCACGCTCAGCAGAAACATAGGGTTGCTGCGGAGCCGCTCGCGTGGAGGCTCGCGCGACAGTTGCTCAAGGTAGGCCAGCGCCAGCGCGGCCAGCAAGCCGCACTGCAGGGTGCGGAAATAGGTCATCATCAGGCCCATTTCCTGGCGCAAGCCCACGTATACCCCGGCCAGCAGGCCCACCGTGGCCAGCCCCACAAACAGCCAGCGCAACCAGCGCAGCTGCAATACCTGAAAGTACACGGCCGTGAACAGTATTATCTTGCCGGCGTTGAACGCCATCAGGTACAGCAGGTTGCTGTGGTGCGTCCACTCGGCCCAGCGGGCAGCCACCACGCTCAGGGCCGACAGGTACACGTAGGAGCTCAGCAGCCGCATAAGCGGTGACAGCTGCGACCAACGCCGCCAGCTGACCACCATCGGCACGATAATGCTGACCTGCATGAGCAGGCTCAGGGCCTCGGAGGCGATGACCAGCTGAGTAGTGCTAACGAGAAGCATCGTGGCGCAAGGCCTAGCTGTTGAGTAGGTTGGAGCTGCTGCTGTAGGGCGGGCAGCAGCTCGATTCGTCGGCTACGATGTTATCGTTTTCCAGCAAATCGTTTTGCTCGGCATCGGCGGCCACGGCCAGCAGCTGCCGGTCGCCGTTATCATCGAGGCCGTAGTAGAAGCGAATGCCCACGGCGCCTTCCTCGGCCAGCAGCTGCTCCAGAATTTCACGCCCAAAAAAATGGGCGTTGTTACCCGAAGTCGAATTGTCGCGGAAGTTGCGCGTCCAGTCGCCGGCAGTGTTTGGGTCGATGGAGGTGCCTTCAGAGCCGTCAAATGCCATGATTGATGCAGATTGAAATGGTGAGAAAAAATATTTTGGCCGAAAGATAGATTAAATAGGAATGATAATCCAATCTTTTATCAGAAATTCTTTTTCCCTGAAAATACAATTGCTTAAAAACGCCAGCTGGTTTGCGTCGGCCGGCCGGGGCCGCCGGGCTGCTCGGGTTCGTCGTCAAGTTCATCGTCTTCGTCATCAAGCTCTTCATCGTCTCCTTCCTCCGGCAGTTCCTCATCGTCCTCATCGAGCGAGTCGAACACGCGGTCCAGGGAGGCTTCGGCGTGGCGCAGCTTGTGGCGGCAGAGGCGAATAAGCTCGGCCGAGCGCTCGACGCGGGTCGTAAGGTCGTCCACGTCGATAGCGTCGGTTTCGAGGGCGCGCAGAATGGTTTCCAGCTCGGCAATGGCTTCGCGGTAGGTCATTAGTGGTGAAATGGTGAGGTGGTGAAATAGTGAGTAACAGAGGCGGAATTCAATTGCCGCTTTCGGGGTGTAGCGCTGCCGCCACGGCCAGCCGCAGCTCGGCGCGGTGCAGGCTGCGCTCCACCGCCAGTTGCAACAGAAAGCGCTGGCGTAATACTTCCTCGCGGCGGCGCTGGTGGTGGCGGCCGAAGCGTCGGAGCAGCGCCCGGCCGCGTTGCCGCAGCTTACGCTGCTCGCGGGCAGTGAATTGCCGGGCTGCCCGGGGTAGCGCGTGGCGCAGGCGTTCCACTTGGGAAGCCTGCTGCCGCAGTTGCTCGCGGGGCGCCTGGGCTGCCTGCCGAATGCGCTGCTGCAGGTCGGTGCGCGCTGCCAGCAGGTGCTGGCGTGCCGCCTGATGGTGGCGCCGGGCCACCGCATCGAGCTGCTGGTGGTGGTGGGCCAGGCGGCGGCGGGCCAGGGCCACCACCTGCTCGCCATAGCCCAGAAAGGCCGCTTCGAGCCGGGCCAGCCGCTCGACCAGGAAGGCGGCCACGGCGGTGGGTGTTTTGAGGGCGCGGTGGGCGGTGAGGTCCACCACGGCCTCGTCGCGCTCGTGGCCGATGCCCGTGAGCACCGGCAGCGGAAACGCGCCGATGGCCGCCGCCAGTCCGTAATCGTCGAAGGCCAGCAAATCCGTTTTGCTGCCGCCCCCGCGAATGAGCACGACCACCTGAAAATCCGCCCGCCGTGCCTGGATGCCCGCCAGCGCCGCCCGGATGCTGGCGGGCGCCTCTTCGCCCTGCATGGTGGCCGGGAAGAGCGTCAGCGAAAAGTCGTAAGGCGCCTCGCGCAGCTGCTGCACAAAGTCCTGAAAACCGGCAGCAGTGGGGGAGGAGATGACGGCCACGTGCTGCGGCGCCAGCGCCAGCGGCCGCCGCTTCTGCATCTCCAGCAGGCCTTTGTCGGCCAGTTTGGCCAGCGTGAGCTGGCGCTGGCGGGCCAGCTCGCCCACGGTGTAGCTGGGGTCGATGGCCTGCACGTCGAGGCTGAGGCCGTACTGCTCATGAAAGCGCACCTGCACCCGCAGCAGCAGCCGGAGGCCGGGCCGCAGCAGCTGGCCGGTGGCCTGCTCGAAGGCGGGCGCTACCTGCTGGTAGCGCTGGCTCCAGAGCGTGGCCCGCGCCTGGGCCTTGAGCGGCAGGCCGCGGTTATCGGTCGTATTCTCAATGAGGGTGAGGTAGCAATGGCTGCCGGCGAAGCGCGGCACGGTCAGCTCGGCCACCTCGGCTACCACCCAATAAGCCTCGGCAAACTGGCGGTGCAACGTGTGCTTCACCTCGGCCAGCAGGGCGGCCAGGCCCAGCGGCGGGGGCGGTGGCGGGGCCAGAAATTCGGGACGGCGGTTGTAGAGCGGCATTGCTGCTAAGTTACGCGGCGGGAACATCTCGCGGCCGTGCAACCGTTGGGCGCGCGCGTGGTCCTTGCCGCCAACTGTTACCCCCAAGTTATGGGCAGGCCGCTGGCCGGACGTATCTTGCGGCCGAATTCCCCAATTTTCACCCTCATTTCCATTTGCATGACTTCTTCCTCGCGTTTGCGCCGTCTGGCGGCCACGGTGGTGGGTACGGGTTTCGCTGCCAGCACGCTGGTGGCGGGCGCCACGCCGCCGCCGCCGCCCCAGCAGGGCACCGGTATCACCGTGGCTAACATTGATGCTACGGTTAGCCCTTGCGACAATTTCTTCCAGTATGCCTCGGGCAACTGGCTTAAAAACAACCCGATTCCGGCGGCTGAAACGCGCTGGGGCGCTTTCAACGAGCTGGCTGACCGCAACAACGCCACCTTGCGCGCCATTCTGAACGAATCTGCCAAAAATGCCGCCAAGGCTCCCAAAGGCTCGAACGCGCAGAAAGTAGGCGACTACTATGCTGCGGCCATGGACACGGTAGCCATCGAAGCTGCCGGCACCAAGTACCTCAAGCCCTACCTCGACCGCATCGCCAGCATCAAAACCCTGGCCGAAATGCAGAAGTTTATGGCTGACCCCAAGGCCCATGCGGGCAATGCCTGGTTTGGCGCCGGCGTAGGGCAGGACGATAAAATCAGCACCCAGTACGCGGTGTTCGTGAACCAGGGCGGCCTCTCGCTGCCCGACCGCGACTACTACCTCAAAGACGACGCCCGCTCGAAGGGCATCCGCGCGGCCTACGAGACGTATCTGGTAAATACCTTCAAGCTGCTCGGCGACAGCGAAGCCACGGCGAAAGCCAACGCCGCTACGGTGCTGCGCATCGAAACGCGCCTTGCCAAGGCCAGCAAGGGCCGCGTGGAGCTGCGCGACCCCTACGCCAACTACAACAAGATGCCGGTGAGCAAAGTCGCCGCCGACTACCCCAACATCAACTTCCCGCTGATGCTGAAGGACAGCGGCCTCGGCGCGGCGAAAGAGGTGATTATCGGCCAGCCCGCCTTCCTTACCGAGGTGAACACCATGTGGAAGGAGGAGCCCATTGCCGACCAGAAAACCTACATGCGCTGGCACCTCGTGAGCAGCTCGGTACCCGCCCTGCCCAAAGCATTCGGCGACGAGAGCTTCAAGTTTGCCCAGGTGCTGACCGGCGCCAAAAAGCAGCAGCCCCGCTGGAAGCGCATGCTGCAGTCGACCGACCGCGCCCTGGGCGAGGCCTTTGGCCAGCTCTACGTGGATAAGGCTTTCAGCCCCGCCGCCAAGCAGCGCGCTAAGGACATGATTGAAAACCTGCGCGTGGCCTACGCCGAGCGCATTCAGGCCACCGACTGGATGAGCGCCGCCACCAAGGCCCAGGCCATCAAGAAGCTGAATGCCTTCACGGTGAAAATCGGCTACCCCGACAAGTGGAAGGACTACTCCAAGCTCAACGTGAACCGCGAGAGCTACCTCCAAAACATGATGGCCGCCAATGAGTGGGCCAACCAATACCAACTGGCGCACTTCGGCAAGTCGGTGGACCGCAACGAGTGGGGCATGACCCCGCCCACCGTGAATGCTTACTACAACCCGAGCATGAACGAAATCGTGTTCCCGGCCGGCATTCTGCAGTCGCCCTTCTACGACCCCAAGGCCGACGACGCGGTGAACTACGGCGGCATCGGCGCCGTGATTGGCCACGAAATGACCCACGGCTTCGACGACCAGGGCCGGCAGTACGACGCCGACGGCAACCTGAAAGACTGGTGGACCAAGGAGGACGCCGAGAAATTCAACACCAAAGCTGCCGTGGTGGGCAAGCAGTTCTCGAAGTTCTCGCCCCTCGACTCGGTGTATGTGAACGGCGACCTGACGATGGGCGAAAACCTCGCCGACCTCGGTGGCCTCACCATCGCCCACCAGGCGTTTATGAAGACGCCGCAGTACAAGGCCGGCAAAACCATCGACGGTTTCACGCCCGACCAGCGCTTCTTCCTGGCCTACGCCCAAATCTGGCGCACCAATGCCCGCCCCGAGTTCCTGCGCCAGCAGGTGCAGGTCGACCCGCACTCGCCCGCCCAGTTCCGTACCAACGGCCCGCTCATGAACATGCCCGAATTCCACGCCGCCTTCGGCTGCAAAGACGGCAGCAAGATGGTGGCCCCCGCCGCCGACCGCGCCAAGGTGTGGTAAGCTGCGCTATTGCTTTATAAAAAAGGCCTTCCCGGTAGCGGGAAGGCCTTTTTTATGCGCGCCGTTCAACCTCACCCCCGGCCCCTCTCCAAAAGAGAGGGGAGCCTGACGATTCCAGAACAAGTATGACCGCGCATGACCGGCTCCCCTCTCTTTTGGAGAGGGGCCGGGGGTGAGGTCGGCGCGGGTGAGATGCGCCTACTTATCCACCCCCGCCCCAAACAGCGCGAAGTCATATTTCACCGGGTCGGTCGGGTCGAGCAGGCGCAGGTTGGCCGTGAGTTCCTCGGCGGCTTCCCAGTCCACGAGCTGGCGCGAGAGCAAACCCAGCGGCCGGGCCTGCCGCTCCACGTGCACATCGATGGGCATGATGAGCTCGGCCGGGGAGAGGCGGCGCCAGAGGCCGAAGTCTACGCCGCGGTCGTCGTGGCGCACCAGCCAGCGCAGGTACATATTGATGCGTTTGCAGGCCGATTTGCGGGCCGGCGTGGCCACGTGCTTGCGGGTGCGCGGCGGCGCATCGGGCAGGCTGAAAAAGCGCTGGTGAAAGTTCATCAGCCGCTCGCGCTGCGAGTGCCCCACCAGAAACGCCGTTTCCAGCGTGTCGTGCTGCTGGTACCAGGTGCGCAGAAACTCCACGAAATACAGCAAGTCGGTATCGCAGAACGTGCGGTGACAGAAGCCCAGCAGCTTCTTGAGGTCCTCGTCCTGGTGCTGCGTCACGAACTGGTGCGGGGCATCGTCCATGCGGTGCAGCAGCTCGTTGCACTTCTTAATAATGGTGGGCCGCTGCCCCCAGGCCAGCAGCGCCGCAAACAGGGCGCTGATTTCCACGTCCTGCTTCAGCGTGAAGCGGTGCGGAATCTGAATGGGGTCGTTTTTGATGAATTCGGGCCGGTTGTAGCGGTCGTACTGCGCGTCGAGCTGGCGGCGCAGGGTAGCGAGGTCTTTCATATAAAGCAGTAATGCGTCGTAGCGCAGGCTACAAAGGTCGCGCTGCGACGCGGGACATGCCACGCCGCAAAACGCCCGCCCGGCACAAGGCCAGGCGGGCGCGGGAGGGCAATGAAGCAGGAGCAAAGTGGTGTCGGACCACTCGGGAGTGGTCCGGCACCACTCCCGAGTGGTCCGACACCACTACAGGGTGGTCCGACACCACTCCAGGGTGGTCCGGCACCACTCCCGAGTGGTCCGGAACCACCCTAGGGTGGTTTGCTACCACTCCCGGGTGGTGCCGGACCACTTGGGGGCGCTAGGCGCCGGCTTTGGCGGCCTTGTCTTTCGCGGTGCGCTGGGCGTAGCGCTTCTTCATTATCTGACGCGGGCCCTGCACGGCGGCGGTTTCACCATTGTCTTTGTTCATGTCCTCGTACACATCGTCGGCCTGCACCATCATGTCGGCCCCGGCTACCTGGGTCGTTTGGTTTACCTTCTGCCACAGAATTGCCAGGCGGGCGCGCACCTGGCTCAGCTGGCCGTACAGGGTCACGTCTTTCTCAAACTCTTCCAGGTCGAAGCCCCGGCGGGTGAAGTTGATATCGGCCCGCACGGCATCGAGGGCGGCCTGGGCAAAGGGCAGCCCATCGAAGCCCAGGTTGCGCAGGCCCCGGCTTTCGTCGGGCGCGAGGGTGAGCAGCCAGGGCATCTTGCTTTCGATGACACTGATGGCGTCGAGCACGGCTTTCAGGTCAGCATCCTTGAATTCTTCGGAAATGCGGTTACCGTTTTTCATGTGTACTAAAGTGGGAATTGGGAGTGGAAAAAAAGAAAAAAATCGGGGGCTTTGGCTGGTAGGCCCCGCGCCCCGGGTAGGCGGGTAAAGGGTTTGAATCTATTTGTTTAGTCTAGTAATTGCGCAGGCTGATGATGGTGCCGCGGGGCACGCCCCCGGCCGGGGCGGTGTAGGTACAGATGCCCTCGGTGAGGCGGAAGCCGCCGCCGGGTTGCCAGCCGTTGTCGGTGAACTTGAGCTGCGTGCCCGCTTCCAGATTGACGAGCGGGGTGAAGGCAAAATCATCGGGGTCGGTGGCGTTGTAGCCCAGCAGGGCCACGTCGCCGGGGTGCAGGGTGGTCTGGGCCTGTGCCGTGGGCGGGCGCAAGCCGCAGGCCAGCAGCCAGAGGAGAAGGAAGGAAAGGTGTTTCATGCGTGAAAAAAATGAAGGGTGAACGGGTTAGAGTTTTTTATCGAAGCGGCCGTCGGTGACGCGAATGGTATCGCAGCCGGGCTTGGCGATGGTGAAGTCGAAGGTGCCAGAGATAATACCGGCTTGCTCGTCTAATCGGGTCAGGGTTAATTGGCCGGTTAGATAGCTAGCGTAGTAAGATAGAATGCTGTTGCACTGGTCGCTCTTTGTTTCATCGTAATAGCTAACTGACCCTTCAGCATTAGAGGCCGGCAAAGTGAAACGGAATGTGCGGTTTTGAAAAATGGGCCCAGCAAATAATTTAACTGTCTGGTTGACGCCATTGGCAGGATAGCGGGACGCACTAATATTGAGAATGCCGCCTTGGGTTCGGCTAGGCTCATAAAGGACGACAAAGCCATCATAAGCCGTAGGCGATGCTACCCACACCTGGCCATTGACGCGGCAGCCGAAGGTGTTCTTGCCTTCCTGGGTGGCGGGCGGGAGTTGGGCGTTGGAGCTGGGGCCATCTTTGCAGCTGCTACACTGCGTGAGCGTGAGCAGGGCCAGGTAGGGGGAGTTTCGAGGTCATGCGGAGAAGGAAAATAGTGGAAAAATCAATGCGTTTGCTTACTATAATTCAGGTGTGCGGTGTAGGTGCAGATGCCCTCGGTGAGGCGGAAGCCGCCGGTAGGTTGCCAGCCGTTGTCAGTGAATTTGAGCTGGGTGCCAGCTTCTAAATTAACTAAAGGGGTAAAAGCAAAGTCGTCGGGGTCCTGGGCATTGTAGCCCAGCAGCAGCACGTCGCCGGCTTGCAGGTAGGTTTGGGCTGATGCCGTGGGCGGCCGCAGCCCGCAGGCCAGCAACAGCAGAAGAAGGAGGGAAAGGTGTTTCATGCGTGAAAAAATGAAGGGTGAGTGGGTTAGAGTTTCTTATCGAAGCGCCCGTTGGTGACGCGAATGCTGTCGCAGCCGGGCTTGTATAGCGTGAACCAGAACGTGCCCGACACGATGCCGGCTTGCATATCCAAGCGCGTGATGGTTAGTTGACCTTTCCTGAAATAAGGGTCGTTACCAGGAAACTGACATGTCCCTGTTCTATCCAGAAATATTCCTTCGTGATGGTCAGGAATAGCGAGAGAGTAAGTGCCAGTACTGGGAATGCTATCCGCATAGAATCCTACCATTTGGTAATCATCAGCGCCCTTGCCAATATAGCGGTAGGTGCCAACGTTAAGCGTCCCTTTTCTATAGGTTCGGTCGTATGAGACGGTGTAATTTAGGGTGCCATTGTACCCTTTCGGTGTCCAAAGCTGGCCATTGACGAGACAGCCGATGGTGTTGGCGCCGGTGCGGGTTTCGAGGGGCAGTTGGGCTTGGGGGTCGTCGTCTTTGGCGCAGGCGCTGAGCAGCAGGGCGGCCAGCAGGCTGGTGGGGAGCAGGGAGGGTTTCATAGGCTGGGGGGAAGGGTAGTTTCTTTCCGTTGGAAGTAGGTAGGGCAAACGTAGATGGGGCAAGTGGCGCTTGTCAACTCAAAATGCGCTCGGATTAGACTTTATAAATGGCTACATTGGGCACGACCAGTGAGCAAAAAGGGCGTTTGCGGGCTTTCCAGGTCAGTAACAGCCACCGAAAAAATGATATTACAGCGTCCGTAAAAGCAGGGAAAAACGGGGAAATCGAACCCAGCCAGCGGCCAGAGTTTCACCATCGCCACAAACGGGCGACGGACCGGGGAGCGCACACGACAGCCACGGCCAGGGCCCGGCAAAGGGCGCTTAGCGCGTGTATCTCACGAACCAGCCGGGGCGGCAATACCGCCAGGCTGGTTAGGTTCCCGGCCGCCGGGGGGCGGTAGGGAAGGGACAAGGGAGAGGAACTGTCCGGGTGGGGCCCCGGGGAAAGAGTGCTAGCGCCCGATAAATAACATAGTGGGAGCGGCTAGCGGCGGTAAGTATACAACAGATTAGGTAAATAGCGCAGCCGCCGGGCAGCGGTGCCACCCGGGACAGGGGTAGCACCGCCGCCCGGCGGCTGCGGTGGGGTACGCTATAGGGGCAGCACTACGGCACGTAGCTCGTCTCCACCCGAAACTTGCTATCGGCCGTGCCCAGCTTCTGCATCGCGCGCGGCGACAGCCGCACCAGGATGCTGTTGTTCTCGCCCGTATCCGGCAGTTTGCCGATGACGCGCACGTACACCGACTGACCGTTGCCGGCGTTTTTCACCTGCATGATGGTGCCCACGGGGGCGGTTTTG
Organism: Hymenobacter aranciens; assembly: GCF_030580865.1. Lineage (GTDB taxonomy): Bacteria > Bacteroidota > Bacteroidia > Cytophagales > Hymenobacteraceae > Hymenobacter > Hymenobacter aranciens. The sequence continues at coordinate 370,418 of NZ_JAUQSY010000003.1, forward strand.
TGCAGGGCCAGGTACTTGTCGGTTACGCTTTTGTCGATGGGGGCGCCCATGCCATTTTCCGTCACGCGGGTCACGACCTCGCTGGCCCGGGTGGGGCTGCGGTCTTCCTCTTTCTCGGCTTCTTTTTCCGCGGCTTTCTCGGCGGGCGTGGCCGGGGTCACGGTGGCAATCTGGGCCGGTTTGGCGGGGTCGGGGGCCGGGGCTTTGGGCTCGGGGGTGGCTTTCGGCTGGTAGGTGACGGCGGGCGTCGGGGTGTTGTCGCCCGCGTCGTCGCCGCTCACCACGAGCTTCTGCCCCAGGCGCACCCCCGCGTCGGTCGAGAGGCTGTTGAGCTTGGCCAACTCGGCCGGCGACATATTGTAGCGGCGGGCAATGGAAAACAAGGTTTCACCCTTCACCACGGTATGCGTACCGCTGGCGGTCGGCGCAGTAGTTTTAGCAGCGGTAGTCGGCGTTTTCGCGGCCGGGGCGGCGGGCGCTTTGCCCGCCGCCGGGCGCGGCACGGCTACTACCTGCCCCACAGCCAACCCATTTTTCAGCTGCGGGTTGGCGGCCGTGAGCTGGTCTACGGTCACCTTGTAGCGGCGGGCCAGGCCAAACAGCGTTTCGCCGGCCGCCACGCGGTGCTTCAGAAAGCGTTGGGAGCCGCGCATTTCCTGGCCAACGGAATCGGGCGGGGCCACGGCGGACCGGGCAGACATGGGCGCCGGACCCGACAGGGCCAGCAAGGTCAACAACGAAGCAAATACAGTCATACGAGTCAGCAAAGCAAAAGCGGGCCCAATTTGGAGCCAGCCCGGGGCGGCCCAACAGGCCAGACGGGGCAAAATAACGAAGAATGCCGTCGTCAATTATCCAGCGGCCCAATTTCCCGCCGCCAAACGGCCCGAAATCCCGTTCTTTGGCCCACTATTTCCCGCAGTTTTTCCTCGCTTCGCATGATTCTTGGCCTCATTCCCGCCCGCTACGCCTCCACCCGCCTGCCCGGCAAACCCCTGGTTGACCTCGGCGGCCAAAGCATGATTGAGCGCGTGGTGCGCCAGGCGCAGCAGGCCAATCTGAGCCGCGTAGTCGTGGCTACCGACGACGAGCGCATCCTGCGCCACGTCCACGGGTTTGGCGGCGAGGCCGTGCTCACCCGCCCCGACCACCCCAGCGGCACCGACCGCCTCTGGGAGGCCTTTCAGCAGCTCGGCACCCCCGCCGAAGTGCATTGCATCGTCAACATCCAGGGCGACGAGCCCTTCATCCACCCCGCCCAAATCAACGCCCTGGCCGATTTATTCCAGGACCCGGCCACCGCGCCCGCCATCGCCACGCTGGTGAAGCCGGTCGTGTCGGAAGAAGAGTTATTCAGCCCGCACCTGCCCAAAGTAGTGCTCAACCAGCGCCAGCAGGCCCTATACTTCAGCCGCCACCCGCTGCCCTACCAGCGTCAGCACGCCCCGGCCGACTGGCTGCAACACCACCGCTACCTGCGCCACCTGGGCCTCTACGCCTACCAGCCCGCCGTGCTGGCGCAGCTCACCCAGCTGCCCGTGTCGCCGCTCGAAGCGGCCGAAAGCCTGGAGCAGTTGCGCTGGCTGGAGGCGGGCTTCACCATCCAGTGCGCCGAAACGGAGCTGGATGCCTTTGGCATCGATACGCCGGAGGATGTGGAGAAGGCGCTGCTGCGGCTGGGAATTAAGCCGATGTAGGCATTACCCCCCGATTTTCTTCGCCTTGTAGCCTTCCTTCACCAGCACTTCCAGCACTTTCTCGCGGAAGTCGCCCTGCACCACAATTTCACCATCCTTGGCGCTGCCCCCCACGCCGCACTTGGTTTTGAGGAGCTTACCCAGCGTTTGCAAGTCCGCCTCAGTGCCCACAAAGCCGGTCACCAGCGTCACCTGCTTGCCGCCGCGCTGCTTTTTGTCGAGCTGCACGCGTAGCTGCTGCTGTTGCGGCGGCAGCGTGGTAGCTTCGGCCGCCGCGTCGCTTTGGTACTCAAAATCGGGGTTGGTGGAATACACCACACCGGTGAAGTTCTTTTTCATAGCTCAAGGTATTTAAACGGCTACCGCCAGCGCCAGGGGCAATAGCTCAACATCAAATTCGGTGGCGTGGCCCATATAGTCGCCATCGACGTGAAAGCCCAGCGGCTCTGGGGCTACTACCCGCGCCTGGGCCGTGTGAAAATATTCGGCGGCTTTGGACTGGGGTAAATTGCCCATTGCCAGGCCTATCGATACTTTAAGCGCCCGCCACACCGGCAGGTCGTCGATAAGGCACACGTCGAGCAGACCATCGCGCAAATCGGCCAGCGGGGCGATGTAGGCGTTGTTGCCGTACTGCGAGGCGTTGGCAAAAGCCAGCACGTAGCAGCTGGTTTCCAGTAGCTCCTGCCCGTTCATCTCAATGCGCACCGGCACCGCCCGAAAGCGGCGGTATTCGCGTAGCGTCACCTTCACGTAGGTACTCAGACCGCGCGTGCCGGCCTGGGCAAAATGCTGACTCACATGCGCATCAAATCCCAGCCCGGCGGTGCAAAAAAACGGGTGGCCGTTGATGCGCCCCACGTCCATGCGGCTGAAATCGGGCTTGGCCAGCCGGCGCAGGGCCGCTGCCAAATCCAGCGGCACCTTGAGGTGGCGGGCCAGGCCATTGCCCGAACCCTGGGGCACGATGCCCAGCGCGGCGTTGGTGCCCAGCAGGCCGCGGCCTACTTCGTTCACCGTGCCGTCGCCGCCCACGGCTACTACTACTTCATATCCCTGGGCGGCGGCGGCGGCGGCCAGCTCCACGGCGTGGCCGGCGCGCTCGGTGAGGCTCACTACGTAATCGGCCTCCAGCGCGCCAAAGTGCTGTGCAATCAGCGCGGGCGTGTCGCGGCGGCGGTTCGGCCCGGCCGTCGGGTTGAGAATAAAGCAGGTTTTGGGCATAATCAGCTACAAAGAAAAACCGCCCGCTCCACAACTGCGGAGCGGGCGGTTTTTTGGTGGGGTAGTGGGGTGGTGAATTGGTGGGCTGCGGTCTGAATTATCCAGCTGCTACTTCACCTGGTTCTCCAGTCCGCCAGTTAGCCGTTCATTTTCTCGCCAAGTTTCTGGATGAGGTCGGCGGTGCGGGTCGAATAGCCGGTTTCGTTGTCGTACCAGCCAATTACTTTCACCAGCGTACCGTTGGCCGAAGTCAGCTCCGAGTCGAAAATGCAGCTGTGCTCGTTGCCCACGATGTCGATGCTCACAATCGGGTCGGTGGTGTATTCGATGATGCCTTTCATGGGGCCTTCAGCGGCCGCTTTCAGGGCCGCGTTAATTTCGGCCTTCGTGGCTTCTTTTTTCAGAATCACGGTCAGGTCGGTCATCGAGCCATCCGGCACGGGCACGCGCATGGCCAGGCCATCGAGCTTGCCTTTCAGCGTGGGCAGCACCAGGCCTACGGCTTTGGCGGCGCCGGTGCTGGTGGGGATGATGCTGTAGGCGGCAGCGCGGGCGCGGCGCAGGTCTTTGTGGGGAGCGTCCTGCAGGTTCTGGTCCGAAGTGTAGGCGTGCACCGTGGTGATGTAGCCTTTCTCGATGCCGAACACGTCGTCGAGGACTTTGGCCATCGGAGCCAGGCAGTTAGTAGTACAGCTGGCGTTCGAGATGATGGTTTCGTCGCCGGTCAGGGTGTCTTCGTTCACGCCCAGCACTACCGTCGGGATGTTGCCGGTGGCGGGAGCCGAGATAACTACTTTCTTGGCCCCGGCCGTGATGTGCTGACCAGCGCCCGCCTCGTCCACGAAGCGGCCCGTTGATTCGAGCACTACGTCCACGCCCATGTCTTTCCAGGGCAGCAGTTTGGGGTCGCGCTCGGCCAGAGCAGCAATGTGCTTGCCGTTTACGGTCAGGCTGTTGTCGTCGTAGCTCACGGTGCCGTTGAAGCGACCGTGTACGGAGTCATACTTCAGCAGGTGGGCCAGCGTCTTGTTGTCGGTCAGGTCATTGATGGCGACAACTTCCACGTTGTCGCGCTGCAGCAGTGCCTTGAAAGTGAGGCGGCCAATGCGGCCGAAGCCGTTGATGGCGACTTTAATTTTTGCCATTGTGGGAATGGGGAAAAATGAATGACGGGCCGCCGCCGTGGCAGCCAGTTGAAACGCGGGGCGAAGATAGCAGGTGTAGCGCGGCTACGCTCTATCCGCTGCGTATAAACCATCGGGAACCGGTTTGGGTTAAGTAGTCCGTAGGGGAATCGAACCCCGGCAAAAATTTCAGCCTGAAAAACAGGCTCGTTTTCGCGCTTCCCAGCTTTTTTTTGGACTACGCTTGCAAATTCAAAACCGCTTGCCGTACCTTTGCACCACCAAAACGAAAAACGGTCCGTTCGTCTAGGGGTTAGGACAGTAGATTTTCATTCTACCAACAGGGGTTCGATTCCCCTACGGACTACATTAAGTCAGAAATAGTACAATTTCTGACACGATTAAGCCCTTCTGAATCAGTCAGAAGGGCTTTTTTGTTGCTCGGAAAGTGCAAAGGTAGTCTGGTCTGTACCGTCGGAGGTGTGAAACTTGTACCGCTTTCTGTACCGCTGATAGCGCTGTGACAAAGCGTCATACACCATTTAGAGGGAAATTCACAGGGGCTAAGCCAGCTTGGGCAAGCGCCTGGTCGTAGACCTTCGCCGCTTCGAGCTCGTCTTTGAAGGTGCCAAGCCCTTTGTTCTTCCCGTCGAGCCGAATCTGCGCTGCCCAGCGCTGCTCTCGCTTCTTCCAACTCACCCCGACGTATTTGCTACTGGAACTGCCGTTCTTGTTGCCGAGCAAGTTCTGGCAGTTCTGCCGCTTGGTTACCCATCGTACGTTGGTGTAATGGTTGTTGCCGGGGTCGTTGTCGATATGGTCAACGATGTTCAGGGTTTGCGGGTCGGGGTTGGCCACGTAGCAGAGTGCCACGAGCCGGTGGACGTGCACGTAGCATTGTTTATCTTCGGCGTTGAAGTAGCAAACCGCCGTGTGGCCGCTTGGCTGCGGTTTCGGCGTTAGCCAGGAGCCACGCGCACCGATGACGCGGCCGTCGTCGGAAACGAGAAACATTGGGTACTGTGTGGGGCGGCGGAGACGTACGCCGTCGTGGCTCATTTCTTCAAGGAAGGGTAGGGTTTGCATCCTATTATATCCCCTACGGTCAGCCCGGTTTGGTAATGCGAAGAATTATTATAACCTTAGCGAAGATTCCAACACCAACTCAGCCAAATCCAATGACTCTTGAACACTACGCGGTATCACCAAGTGAAGCGATTAGTTATTCGGTCCCTGAATACACTTCAATAGACACTAAGCTTGAGGTCGTCAAGAGATTTTTGGACCTCTACGGTAACAAAACCACTGATTTCTCAACGGACCATCAATCTGATGAACACTCGTTCGCAATCACAAGCGACATTGATGGTCAGCCAGCCAAGATGACCGTCGCTATGATGCCAATGGAAGCCGGTGATGAAGCGCAGGTTTTAACTGGAGCATTTTTCAATTGGGCTCGCAAGCGGTAGTCATCTCAATTTATCAATAACAACCACTCAATAGAACAATGGCAGGCATCAAAATCAGGGATTTCTTCAACGGCAGGTTCTTTGAAATTCCGAAATACCAACGCGGGTATGCGTGGGAAAAGAACAACGTTCGGGATTTGTTCAACGACGTTACCGAAGCGGTTGAAACCAATTCTAACCACTATATCGGCACCATAGTCTTGTCGCGGGATGACGATGACGACGAGAAGTTTCACGTCGTTGACGGCCAGCAACGCATCACCACCATTACGCTGATGATGGCGGAACTGGTGAAGCACTTAGAAGAACGCGACTCTCATTTCTACGAGCGGATATACATCAGCGAGAGCGACAGGCATCGGCTGTTGCCTCTAAGTCGCGACCAGAAGTATTTCGTGGACCTGTTAGGCGGGACTGTGGGTGAGCCACAGAACAAAAGCCAGCGCTTTCTCAGCGGGGCTTTTGAAGAGATTGAGGCCAAGGTGGCAGCGATTCCTGATAAGCTCAAATTTCTCAAGTCAATAGAGAAGCTTGAGATTATGGAGTTCGTGGAGAACTCCGAAGGCGATGCCATTCGGATATTCCAGACGGTAAACGACAGGGGCAAGCCGTTGTCCAACATCGAAAAGGCAAAAAGCCTACTCATCTACTTTTCCAATAGGTACCTAGGCAAGCGTCTTGATAACTCAATCAACGACATCTTCAGCGACATCTTTGAGATTTACGATGACATCAAGCACATTGGTGAGTCGCTGAATATCACACTAATTGCAAACAAAGATTTCAATGAGGACAATATAATGCGCTACCACTTCGTGAGCTTCTCCGATGAGGATTATGACCCTTCGGCTAGTCAGGTGCTCAACTTCCTGAAAAGGAGGCTCACCAAGATGAGGAGCGACGCAGGTGATGGGGACTTCAGTGAAATGGAGGCGTTTATCAAGGAGTACGCAAGCAGCCTTCACGACTTCTTTTTCGCCTGTCGCCAAGTAGTTCAGAAAGCGGAAACCAACGAAAAGTATTACAGGCTGTTCGTGATTCTGAACCTGTCTGCTACACTGTACCCGTTAGTGACCAAGATGGAGGCACTTGGGCTCATTGATAAGCCTTTGCCCAAGCGCAGTCATTACACCTTCTTCGACCTGATTGAGTTGATTGATGTGCGCGTCTACAAAACGCGAGGAACTGACCCGAAGTCGCACATTGCGAACTTCACCCACTCGTTGGCGAACCGCAATGAAGGCGATGTTGAGAACTGGCTGATATGGTTCAACGGGCACTGGATGCCGAAAGAGCTATTTCAATCTTACCTGTGGGGCAACATCTATGGTAACCGAGCCCTAAACCACATCTTCCTCACCTACTCCGAACACCTATCCGGGAAGCTCAACAACGTTGACCAACTGAAAGCCTTTGTCGGACGTGTGCCCACCATTGAGCACGTGCTTTCGCAAACGCCTAAGTTCGCACCCAAAGGACTCGGCTTTAAGAACACAGAAGACTTCTTGAGCTTCGAGGATTCACTGGGCAACCTGACGCCGTTGGAGAAGAGCCTAAATTCTGCTGCGCGGAACAAGGGGGCTACGGACAAAATCGAGTTCTACAACCGAAGCAAGTACAAGATGACGCGTCTGCTGGGCTCCGCCATTGATACAGCCAATGGCTTCAACAAGAAGCAGATTGAAGACCGCACCACTGAAGTAGGCACGTACTGCCTTGAGCGCTGGTGGTGCTAGTCTCGTATTTGTATGGCCTTTCTACCCAGAGAATCAAAAGAAGGCGGGTAAGCAACTATGTTCATAATGTGAGACAGGCGTTGCTTGTTTTAAGATAATTCCTTACTTTGCACGTTCTTATTCAAGTTCCAAAACAAACATTCAAAATGGAAAACAAACCACGTATCTGCTCTTGCATTGAAAAGTCTATTCCGCTAGATGAGCATTCGCTTTTCGACATCGTGACAGCATACAGAGAAAGACCTAAGAATCTATTGCTTGATGGCTTAAGTACAAAGACTAAAAATAGATTAGACGAAGCAGCGAGAACCGGAAATATGCTGCTCATTAGCTTTTCCCCTGAAGATAGGGAGCAGCTATTTGAGCTGAAATTATCTAAAAATGAGAAATGGAGTAACGGGAAAACCCTTAGAGTAAGGTTTATAAATGGCTCTGAATTCTTGCAAAATAAAGTCAAAGAATTCGCTCCTATCTGGGCTCGCTACGCCAATTTAGACTTTAAGTTTGTTGAATCAGGCGAAACGGAAATTCGTGTTTCGTTTAATCCTGACGGCCGTTCTTGGTCGTATATCGGTACTGATTGTGACACGATAAACCAGAATGAGCCTACAATGAATTTTGGTTGGTTTGATGAAACAACGTCCGACTTTGAATTCAAACGGACTATTTTACACGAGTTTGGGCACGCTATAGGTTGCACTCACGAACATCAAGGGGCAGGTATCCCTTGGAATAAAGAGGCTGTTTACAAATATTACCAAGAGTCCCAGAATTGGACACAGCAGCAGGTTGATGACAATATTATCAACAAGTATTCAAGGCCGTTAACTAACAGTGTTTACGATAGCCAGTCAATAATGCACTACCCTATTGATGCAGCTTTGCTAGATGATGCTTCGTATGCTGTAGGGCTCAATGCAGACCTTTCGGAAGAAGATAAGGAGTTCATAGCTTCCATATACCCCGGACGTCCTCCGTACGATTTGTTTGTGGAGCGCATCGAAAATCTAAAATGATAGATTTGCCAGCCATAAAAAAACCAGAACACGTGTTCTGGTTTTTTTATGGCTGTTGCTAGGGAAAGAAGTTTTGTTTCCATACTTTAGTACCCCCTTTGTTAACATACAAGGGGATTCATTGTATGGAACCGTTTAATGTCAGCAAACACACATTTCAGTCTGGGTCAATTAGGGAGTTGCTACTTGAGGCAGCTGATTACTTTGACTCATCACCAGTTTATGAACTCCCACCTAGCAAAGCAATGCGCTTCAAAGGCGGCGGAGTTTACGCCATCTATTACAAAGGAGCGTTTTCATACTATGCCCCTCTAGCTACAAGAAACGCTCAGGGATTTTTAACGCCGCTGTATGTTGGCAAAGCAGTGGCTCCTGGCGCACGGATGGGATTGGTAGAGCACGATGGTAATCATACCTCCCTTTATTCGCGGCTCAGGCAGCACGCGGGTAGCATTCAGAAAGCGCACGACTATGGCGTTAAGAATGGGGTAGAGGACACTATAAAGCTGAGCGATTTCTATTGCCGGTTTATGGTTATTCCTGAGGAGTTTGCTGGACTAACTGGCCCCGTTGAATCTGCTATTATCCGGCGTCATAAGCCTCTGTGGAATGCTGGGTTAGATGGTTTCGGTAATCACACTCCGGGCAAAAGACGTTTCGACCAGTCTAAGTCTCCTTGGGATGTATTGCATCCTGGTAGGGAATGGGCTGATAAGTGCCGAGGACCGGTTCCGGAAAAAACAGGTATTCTATCGTTCATTGAGTCCCATTTAGCTAAGACCATTAGTTCGTAGCTTTTGGACCAATGTAATGCTCCTCTAAGCTAAATTTTCTGGTATTGGGTGAGCCGAACGGGTCGATTTGCTGCTATCTTCGTTGAAATCGTAGTGCTGCTCTGGTGCAGCAAAGACAGGTAACGAATGAGGTCCGTAGAGATGTTTTCGGGTGCCGGTGGCTTAGCTATCGGAATGGGCAATGCTGGCTTTCAGCACGAAGCCTTGCTTGAGTGGAATAAGCACGCTTGCAATACATTGCGCGAAAACAAGTCGCGCGAGTTTCATCACGCAACGCACTGGCGCGTGGTTGAAGGTGACGTAAGAGCTTTTGATTTTGCCAAGGAAGTCACTGGTCACATTAACATTGTGGCTGGTGGGCCACCCTGTCAGCCGTTTTCAATGGGTGGCAAGGCGCAGGGCCATATGGATGCGCGGGATATGTTCCCCAGCGCCATTCACGCGGTATCAGAGCTGCGGCCGGAAGCGTTCATTTTCGAGAATGTGAAGGGCCTGCTACGCGCGGGCTTCGCGTCGTATTTGGAGTACGTGATACTCCGTCTGTCTTACCCCGAGTTGGTGAAGGAGGAGGACGAAACGGTTGAAGACCATCTAAGCCGTTTGGAGCGGGCACACACTGGCAATACCTACGAGGGGTTAGCCTATCGCCCCGTTTTCCGTCTGCTTAATGCTGCTGATTACGGCGTACCGCAGAAGCGCGAACGGGTGTTCATCATTGGGTTCCGCTCGGATTTGCACGAGGAATGGTCTTTCCCAAAACCCACGCACTCCCAAGACGCTCTACTGTGGGCGAAGTGGGTGACCGGCGAGTATTGGGATGAGCACAAAATGGCCAGAGCAGACCGCCCGCAGTTGGACACGAAAATGAAACGTCGGATTGATAAGCTCAAAGACCGTTATGGCCTGCTTATTGGTCCCGATACGCTTCGCTGGCGCACCATCCGTGACGCATTGGTAGGTCTTCCGTCTCCTGTTGAAGGAGAAGACTACTGGGCGTCGCACCAGATTATGAACCACGAGTTCCGTGGTGGGGCAATTGCTTATCCTGGTCACACCGGCAGCGAAATCGATGAGCCTTCAAAAACCATCAAGGCTGGCGACCACGGCGTACCGGGCGGTGAGAATATGATTCGCTTTTACGACGGCAGCGTTCGCTACTTAACCGTCCGAGAGTCGGCCCGTATTCAGACTTTCCCCGACGATTACTTCATCACCGGCTCGTGGGGTGAGGCAATGCGGCAACTGGGTAACGCCGTGCCCGTGTTGCTAGCTCAGACAGTCGCGGAGAGTGTGCGACAGCAACTAGAGCGGGGGCATTTTAGAATGAAAGTAGCATAGTATGGCCACCACCCAGGATGCAGCGCACCGCAACAAAATGATGCGGGCAGTTAAATCGAAGAACTCTAAGATTGAAACTGCATTGGCAAAAGCACTCTGGAGCAAGGGCTACCGTTACCGTAAGAACTACACTGGTATTATTGGCAAGCCGGACATCGTGTTTACACGTCTCCGGCTTGCCATTTTTATTGACAGCGAGTTCTGGCACGGCAAGAATTGGGAAACCGAGAAAGCCAAAATCAAAAACGACCTCTCGTTCTGGCAGCGAAAGATTGAGACAAATGTTGCCCGCGACGTCCGTGTGAACGCGGAGCTAGCAACCGCAGGCTGGCACGTGCTTCGGTTTTGGGGCAACGACGTCAAAAAGCGACTCGATGAATGCGTAGAGACAATCGAGACGACAATCAAGCAGCTAACTCAACAGGTCGGCTAGGCTAATGTATGCGGCGTAGTCCTCCAAGCACCTCGTGGCGGTGAAGGTGCGGGTGCGCTCAATCGACTCGTAACGCTGGTTGTAGTACACCTCACAAAAAAAAGTGCCGAGGTGGTACAGGTTCACCGCGTCCTCCTCCTCGTACCGCCGGGCCAAGTACGTGCCCTCGACCAGCACGATGGCGAGCTGCTCGGCTAGATTCAGGGCGCGGAACTGGTGATGACCGAGTGGCATAGTGGTGAATGCGGATAGGCGCTATCTTCTTACAAAGCACGAAAGATGGCGAAAAGTAACGTAATTACCGGCGAGGTCACCTACCCGAAAGTCTTTGCTGAGCTGGTTTGCCCGGTGGATGGCGTGACGACTCAGCACAGCCAGCGTCGAGTCATCGCGCACTGGCTCGGCCAACGGGGGAAGGAGTGGCAAATTCTGGTGCAATGCGCAAAATGCAGGCTGGAATACATCTGGCGCACTAACCAGGTGCCGGAAGGCCTAAAGCCATTCCACGTCCACATTCAGGCGCACGGCGGCCACATCGCGGAGCTAGGCGTAACGGTGCCTGACTTATCGGAGCAGTTCACGGTTTTAGCTGTGGACCGTCAGGGCGCGTTACGACAGGCTATGTTCTCTTCCACGATGCTAACGAGTGGTCAATTGGTGGAAACGTTCATCGACGGCATCGAAGAGCGCGACGAGCGGTATTAAACAAAAAAAGCCTTGGCAGTGCCAAGGCTTTTGCGTTCGTTCTGCAATTAGAGAGTCGGCTTAATAGCCGAGCATATCTAGGGCTTCGTCCCTGCTAATTAACCGCCGAGAGGGCTTAGGCAAGTCAAAAAGGGCTTCAACTGCCGCTTGTTGTATCTCGGTTTCCGTGGCACCGTTACGGTAGAGCTCAAGCAGCCGCAAGGTGACCTCAAGTTGGTCAGCCTTCAGCCGCAACGTGTAACACTCGGCATCGTCCCACGTTTTTCGCACGTCGTCGTCGTAGCTTTCGTTGTGTAGCTTTTCGATGTCAAAGGACAAGTTTACAACCCGTTGCTGGTAATAATTTAGCCCGTTAATCAGGTCGAACTGATGTTGTTTATCAGCTCCCATTGCCTTTGTGAGTTCAGCGTTAGATTGAAAGTCACGCTTAACGGCCCACTGCACGAGGTTAAAAAAAGTGTCTTCGTAAGCCTCGTCGGTTTCACCTTGCCGGTGCTTGATGGCTTCCAGCGCGAAATATAGGAGCTGGCGTTGGTGTATGGTAAGTGTAGCGTAATCGCGGCGGAATTGTCGCTCGACTTTATCGGTAGCATCTACTACTTTAATAGATTTAGCGCGTTTTCGTTGTGCGGCGTACCGCGCCTTGGATGAGCTACGAGTAGCTCTGTTTTTGATTTTCATTGAAATCAGGTGCAAAAGCCGAGATAGTACAATTTTACTAAATCGACAGTAAACTCTTTGAGTAGGCATAATGGGGTTGTCAGCCCCAAAAACGAGGTCAATGTTTGACGTTAGCGAAGGACAAAGCGCGGCCAGGGCAGCATTTTGGTGCTGCTGTGGGAATGCTATGAAAGGTGGATGCTAGAGGGCCTGACGAGGGCCGGCTAGCACAGGCACAACAGAAGTATTGTGAGGTGGTGGATGGTTACACCTGCTTCTGGTTGGTGCTTCGAGATAATGTTACCATCGCTAGTTATTGGCGCGAGTGGCAGTCATTAAATCTCGTTCTGAATTGTTTTGCAAAAATACGACGACTATGCCTCTGATGTCAAGTGCCTTGAAAAGAACGTGGTACTCTTAACCTTTTGTGTGAAAAGCGAATTATTAGTAAAGTGCAAAAATAAAAGCCCTGTACAACTGCCAATTGCGGCAGTCATACGGGGCTTTTGATACAGTCCGAGCCTAAATTCTGCCCAGAAAAGTGCGTTTCCAGTTAACGTAGGTAAGAAATAGGAATTATACTTTTTACCAGCTAAAATACAGCGCGTTGCTTATTAGGGTAGCAGCCGGGCTATTTCTTGCGCGAGCAGCGAAGCGAAGAAAATAGGTAGGGCGTGGCGCTTGGCGATGGCGATGAAGTCTTGCACGGCACTAAACAAGCGGGATTGCGTGGTGGGCGACGGCGGCGAGAACGACATCAAGGGTTTCTTTGATGGACGTGCTGCGCTGCCGGCGGTCGCTGAGCTGCTGCGCGAGGGCGCGGAGTTGTTGGTAGGCGGGGCGCGAGCAGGTGACGCTGGTGGTGTCGTACTGCTGGCGGTACGGTTGGGGTGTTGGGGTATCGGACATTGAGTGTGCTGCCGATTTTGGCCGACCAAGTTGGCCGGTGAACACAGTATATACTGCGAACGAGAAGCGTGTTTCGGTTAGCGCCCGACTTCAGCTAGGAGCGTGATGCAATCCACGTCGTGCAGCGAACGCAGCCGGTGCCGCTGTAGGAATCCGTTGAGGTGGGTGGTGGGCACGTCGATTGTCAGTTCCACGTCGTCCGAGGCCGACAGCAGGTAATGCAGGTGGTACTGCCCGTCGGTTAACCGGATGGTGACGCCGTGGGGATTGGTGGTAATGGGACTAGAATAGCTCATACTGCTGGTCGTGGATGCGTAGGGCCTGGGCGGTGTAGGGCTCCAGCGTCATCTTGATTTTGATGTCGAGGGCGGCGAAGGCACTCGTGAACCACTGTAGCACGTTGCGGCCCCAAGCCGCAGGCACTACTACCGAGTCGTGGATGGTCAGCACGGGCAGCATCCAGGTTTTGGCCTGCTTACCGAATCGGTTGATGACCATCTCACTTTCGCGCTGCTGCATTCCGATGGCAAAGTGCTTGTAGTCATCCTTTTTAATTTCCAGGATGAAGCGCATCACATTGGGGAAGTGCTTGGCGATGGCAACGCTTTCGGGGTATGCGTTCGGCCCTTCGTTTAAGAAGCGCTGGCAGTAGTACACGCGCTGAAAGAAGCGACCTTTGAACTCCTTGCGTTCGGCTGGGTCAGCAATCGCGCGGCTGTAGATGATTTCGTGTAGCTGCTCGTAAGCCTGGCCGGAGGTCGCCAGTTCCACCCAGCGGGCCACGTCGCGGGGTATGCCGTGCTCGATGGTCAGGTAGTGCTCAATGAGCGGGATGCAGGCGAACACCAGTTGCGAGGCTGGTATGTCTGTATTGAGTAGGTCGGTGTGCCCGTCAAGCACCAGGAACTGCCGCAGGTCGGTGGGCAGGTTGGTGATGTTGGTGTGGGCGCGGCGGCCTTTGTTGTCCACGAAGAAGAAGAACTGGCGCGTGTGCAGCTTGAAGATGGACACGAAGCGCACCATAAGCTGGTTGCGGTCGGGGTGCTCGTTGATGTGGGCCGATACAGCTTCGAAGTGTGCGTTAATTTCGTCGGCATCGTTCACGTCAAATTGTAACCACATAAGAGGCATAGGAGAGGAGGCAGCCAGGATGTGGGTGATGGCCTCGCCGTAGCGTACCGTGACGGTCTGGAGCTGCTGCTGTAGGTAGCGCTGCTGCTCATTGAGCTCGTTGCGGTGGGCCAGCTTATCCGCAAACTTGCTGCTCTGGTTGAACACGCAGAAGGCGGGCGCGGCTTGGTGTTCCTCGGCGAGTTGGTAGCTCTTCGCGAAGCTGCCGACCTGGTAGCTGTCGGCGGCCAGGATGATGCCGTTCTCGGTAAGCATCCGCTGGATGAGCAGCCAGTACCGTTTGCCCATCAGGGCTGCGAGGGTGGCTGAGCAAAGTTGCTTCGGCTGGCCGCGCTTGGCGCTGCGGTCGTAGATGTGGTTGTTCCAAAGAAGGTCGAGCAGGTAGCAGACCTTATCCCAATGCGTGGGCTTGGTGAGTATGCTGTACTCGGGGTGGTGGGTGAGCTGGGCGCGCAGGGTGGCCAGTGTTGTCGGGATGTTAAAAATCCGCTGCATTGTTACTCTCAGTACCCTCAGTTTTTAATCGACTGGGCGGTGGGGAGGCTGGCCGGCCTCACCCACGCTTCACCGCGCTGAGAGTGCCACGGTGGTCGTTGCCCGTATTGTTACAGTATATACTGGCTTTATATGCCCCCCTTTGGCATTTGTTTGGTTGACTGCTTCTACGCTCTAGGCCAGCTATTAAAACCGCGACTGTTATCTCCCATCAATTCGTACTCGGCGAAGTCTAGAATCCATTGGTATTTCTCCGCAACGCGGGCGTCTAAACCAGCTTTTTGCTTGCCTTCGTAAATTCCCTTTACAGTCTCTAGCTGCCGTCGTTTTTCGTTTGTGTCTAGCTCAAGAAACGACGTGGATATGACACCATTAGGCCCTAACAGTTGTTCTAGCTCATTGTCTAAGTAATCAGAGTGCAGCATATTGTAGTTGAAGTGGTTAATAAAAACCTGACTATCGCCATCTTCTACAAACATAATTCTGTTTAAGTGGGCATAAAGTTGCTGCTCAGCTAATACAGCCTCTCTTAGTCGCTCACTGAGTATAACACGTGGAAACTTTGCCACTTTGCTTTCTAGCTGATATGCTTCAACTAAGCCCCCAGAGAAAATCATATTTTCATCAGAGTAGTAAGACCCAATAGTGATGCCTCCTCTTGTCAAATAGCCTTGTTCCATTAGCATTGACTGATAAGAAGACAAGTACATATAAAGCATTCTCAATTGTTCGTGGAACGAGTACCCTTTGTATGTCATTGGGACTGCTACGCACAGGCAGTCAGAGAAGAGTTTAGCCGTTAAACATTCCTTCCAATCATAAAAAGGGTTATCACCAGGAAACTTAAATCCATTAGGCTTTATGAGTGAAACAGCGGGGTCTAGAGCATTTTTGAGTTCTTCTAGAATAGCCGGAGTTTCACCTTTATCAAACTCTTGAATGATTTGCGAGAAGCCAAGTATATCAACAAAAGCCACTAAGTGGAGAGGTGCGTCAATCATATTATCAGTTGAGGTTGGTTGAAATGTTTGAAAACTTGCCTGAAAGTAAAGAATAAACAATCAGAGTTGTACAAGAGGCTTCATAAAGGCCTAAGGTACGTAAGTTGAAAAATGGTCTAACCGCTACTGCGATATAGATTAGGCACAAGCCTACGTGCTAACCGACAAAGCCAGGTTATTGCGTTACGATAAATTTTATCATACATTTGCGAAACAAAAAAGGAGTTGCGCAAAAGCACAACTCCTTTATACCAATGCTTTAAGCATTGTTCCGATGTTCTAACCAAGTTCAAGCAACAGGCTTTTCCTTGGCAAAGTCGTGGCTTAGCGTTTCTTCAACCGGTCAACCGGTATCCGAAACACGCCGCCGCCTTTTTTGTACACCCGTTTGCCCTTCTTTGTGATGTAGGGCGTATAGATATACTCTTGGCTGTCATCTGGCTGTCTCACCGCTCTGATGTAGTCTAGGGTGACCGGACCGTTCCCCACACGCGCCTTGCGTGAAGGACTGTCCAGAAAGCTCCGTCGAGGTGCGAACTCGGCGGGGCAATTTTATGGGATGGGTCGGTTTTGGAAGCCAACCCCTCTCTTCAACGAACGCCCACCGACAGGTTTGGAATCTGCTGGTGTTTCCTCGGATTCGTTTTGGGAGAGTCCCTTGATTAGGCCCTCGCGCAAGCGCGAGGGCCTTTTTTATGCTACTTCTTCGTGTTCGGGCTTTAAAACATCGCCGTCGAACCACTCAGGCAAGCCATAGTGGCTAGTGTTTGCTTTATCGTTACGCACACGGTGGAATACTCCATCTTTCACCAACTGAGCCAACGCACCGGAAACACTAGAAGCAGGGAAGTCCTTGCCTTTCGCTTCTCGAACAGTTGCGAGAATGTCTTTCGTTTGAACGATTGCGTTGCCTTTTTTTACGAGTTCAACCAAGTACTCACGAACGTTGAATTTTCGGGGCTTTTTGACAGGCGGTTTTTTGCGTACACCAGTCGTGGAATGGCTATTTCCGGTATTAGCGCTGGGAGTGATATCATTACCATCTTGACTTGTTGTTCCATTAGGCTCCAAGTCAAGTTCTTTAGTCAGGTTATCGATAAGCGTAGTGAGCGTTTTGTACCGTTCCTGAGCAGTGCGGTATGCTTCCTTCGCTTCAACAAGAATCGCATTCGCCTTTTCGCGACTTTCCTGAAAAGCTTGAAGAGCTATCCTCTTTTCTAGGGTGGTTCCGTACGTAAGCATAAGCGGTTTCTTTAGACTTCAAAACAAATGTACGAACGCGAACGGAATAACAACGAACGGAAGAAAAAAATTATGGTTCGCGAACGGACGACTTATGAATGCCCGTTTTTGCGTTTTATTGCGTTTGCGAATACGTTCATTACTGAAAAATAAATCGCCCTAAGTGCGAGGGGAGCTATAGCCCGGCTATAGATAGTGTGCCAGAACGTCAGCGCAAATGCTGCCGCCTGGGTACACTAAATGCAACGCAATGCAAATTCCCAACAACACCAAGACGAAGTAGCCCAAGCCGAGAGCCGTGAACGGCGCAAGGCCGACGAGCTGGTGAGCCGTTTGAACTCGACCGGCTACAACGTCGTCGGCAACTGGTCGGCCACTGGCTCTTACGCCAGGATAGACGGCACCCTCACGTTCGGCAACGGCAAGGTTTACCAGACCGAGCTGAAGGTCCGCAACGGCCTGAGCACCCAGTACGACACCGGGATGCTTGAAGTGAGTAAGCTTAACGCGATGCGTCGGTTGATTGCGCAAGGCCAGGAGGTGGCCTATGTGTTCATCTTCGACGACCAAGCGCTGTTCTGGCCGGTACACGCGCTGCTAAAGCACATCGATAGCGGTCGCATCGAAACGACCAGCTTCAACAACCTGCCCAACACGAGCTACGGCCGCAACCGCGACCGCGTGGCGAAGCAGGTGGTGCTGCTCCCGACCTCGATGGCGAAAAAAGTGGCGATGCGCTAGGACTTTGGCTATAGCGAGGCCATATATAGGCTATGAAGAACGCTAACACCAAGCTGGTTGCTGTACACGTCGAAGACCACGCCCGGCTCTCCGCGATTGTACGCCGCCTCAACGAGGTCAGCGGCCGACAGACTCACACGCTGCAATCGGTGGTAAAGCTGCTGCTGGATGTGTACCAGGGCAAGCACCAAAATACCACCGCCGTGTAACGTGTCCACCACCCACGACGACGTACTTAACAACAACGAGCCCACGCCTCCCGAAGGTGGTGGGCTCGTTCCCGTGCGGCCCAAGCGTGGCCGGCAGACGGAGGCGATGACCGAGGCCCGGCGGCTGAAGCTGCTGGAGATGCGGCTCGCCTGCCGGCCGAGGTCGGAGCAGCTGGCCTACTACGTGAACGAGCTGGGCCTCTCCGAATCGTCATTCGACCAGGACGTGGCCTACATCCGGAAACACTTTCTGAATCCCAACGCAACGGCCTACACGGCGCAGGAGCGGGTAGAGAGTCAGGTGCGCCACTACGAGCGGCTGGCCGAGAAAGCCGAGGCAGCGCGGGACTACCGTGGAGCTGCTGACATCCGGCACAAGATTGACAAGCTCTTTAAGCTCGTCGGCCCCAGCGTCGCCGTGCAGGTGAACAACATCACCCAGCAGGCGCCGGACCTGACCAGCCTACCAGTACACGACCTCGAAGCGATGGAGGCGATACTGGCCAAAGCGATGCCCACCGACGTCACCTGGACCGAAACCAATTCCCCGACCTAACGCAGGTACGCCAGGCGCTATACCAGAAGAGTTACTACCGCTTCTTCCAAGATGCCTTCAAGGCGCTGCATCACGGCAAGCAGGCCGACATCAACTGGCACCACAAGTACCTCTGCGACGAGTTGCAAGCGGAGGCCGAGCGTGTATTCGCTGGCGAGGCCAGGACGCACGACCTGCTACTGTGTACCCCACCACGCGCCAGCAAGTCGCTGCTCGTATCAGTATGCTTTCCGCTCTGGTGCTGGCTGAACTGGCCGACGGCCAAGTTCATCTGCGTATCGGCCAACCAGCAGCTTGCCAACCAACTCGCCCTGCAAGGGCGGGACCTCATCAACTCGCCCTGGTTTCAGGAGCACTTCGGAACTAAAGTAACTTTACGAAAGGACGTAGATGCGAAGAGCAACTACCAGACGACGCAGGGCGGCACACGCTTGGCGTTCGGTCGTGGGGCCAACGTAACGGGGTTCGGTGCCGACATCATCCTAGTCGATGACATCAACTCGGCCAACGAGCGGGGCAAGCCAGCAGCAATCCAGGAGGCCAGTAGTTACTACGACGGTGCGCTCAGCTCACGCCTGAACAACGCCCTGGTGGGTGGGCGCATCATCCTACAGCAGCGCATTGCCGAGGACGACCTCATCGGCCACCTGCTGGCGCGGGACGCGCAGCACCAGGACGCGGCGCAGGTGGTGAAGCTGATTTCAATTCCTGCTGAGCTGGCGGGGAATACTACTGTATCACCGCAGGAGCTGCGCGAGCACTACGACGCGGACGGTCTGTTCTGGCCTTCGCTGTTTCCACGGCGGCGGCTGGACCAGCACCGGGCAGAGTTGGGAAGCCGGGACTACGCCAGCCAGTACCTACAGCGGCCAGTACCCGAGGGCGGCAACCTGTTCCGAGAGGAAGAGCTTACCATCATCGACAGCACGGCCTTCGCGGCCGAGACTGCTGACGCAGTCTGGCACGCTTGGCTCGACACCGCATACACCGCCGACGCGAAGAACGACGCCAGCGCGCTGCTCATCGGCGCGGTGGTGGGCGGGTACCTGTACGTGGCCGAGGTGCACGAGCTGCGACTGGAGTTTCCCCAACTGCTGCAGAAGCTTCCGCAGCTGTTCGAGAAGTACCTGACGACCCGCTCGAAGGTGTACGTCGAGGGCAAGGCGTCGGGGAAGTCGGTGGTGCAACAGCTCAGGGCATCGTCACGCTTCAACGTGGTGGAGGTTAGCCCAGGCCGGGACAGCAAGTACACGCGGGCCGTGGCCGCGTCGCCCTTCGTGGAAGGGCGGCGGGTGAAGCTGCAAGCGGCGCGGTGGAACAGGGGTTTCATCGACCAGCTCACCAGCTTCCCCAATGCGGCACACGACGATATGGTGGATGTGCTGCTGTATGCCATTGCCACCGCACAGAAGCCGGTGAGTTCGTTCAGCACGTTCGTCATCGGCCGATAAAAAGAAACCCCTGCATCACCAGGGGCAGGGGTTTCAGGGGTTTCTCTGGTGCCCCAAAAACACAGACACACAGAATGAAGACGTTCAAGTTAGACGGTAAAGAGTACCGCTACCCCGAGCACTGGAGCGAGGTAACGTACTGGCAGTTCGTGGCCTACTCGGCCATCAAGGCCGACACCGACCTGAGCCCGCTGCGGAAAGCGGGCGACGCAGTCGCCCTGCTGACGGGCCTGGAGCAGGCAATCATAAACGCGGCAGAACCTCGCCTGGTCGTGTCCGTGCTCGAACAGATGGCGTTTCTCAACGAGGAACCTTCGGAGCCCGTGGTGGCGAAGTTTGACGCGTCCGGCGAGACCTATTACGTGCAGGAGATGGACAGGAAAACGTTCGGCCAGTTCGCCGCATACGAGGACATCGCCCACCGCCACCGCAAGGAGCCGCTACAGGCGCTGCCCCAGCAACTGGTGATGCTGTGCCGCAAGGCAGGGGAGACGGCCGACGACCTCACCGCCGACGAGACGGCGCGGCGTACCGAGCTGTTCTTCGAACTGCCCGTCACCACCGTGCTCGGGGTCGCTGCTTTTTTTACCGCTGCCGCTCGCAGTATCCACAGCGCTACCGTCTCGTCTTCGGCGGTCCTAGCGGTGCGGGCGGCCCTGCTACAAAGGCTCGACGCGATTATCAAGAACGCTGGGGATGGTTCGGTGCCGCAGTTACCCTGGCAACGGAGACTCTACGCCAGGCTCATACGGTGGTGCTTGCGATGAACGTCTGCGACGTGCTCACGCTCATCGAGCATCAGTGCCACCTAGCAGACGTGCGGGAGGCTGAGGAGAAGCAACAGCAGCACTAGATTTTGTAACCACATAAGAGGCGTATAGCAAGACCGTCCCCACCTTCTAGTCTCTTATAGTTTTCGAATAAGAACCTTTCTTGCGTAGATTTGTAATGAAAAAAGGAGCCTTGGCGAAACGAATCGCCTTGGCTCCTTTAATAGGGATTGCACGCTTCCCTAAGCGAATTACCAATCATCTGGAACCGGCGAGGTGGGAAAATATCCGCCTGGCTTATGAGGCCATTAGATTTTTCTATCCTCATTTGGTGAAGGGTCACCCTCACCAGTTTCAGAGTTGACATCAATTCCTGCTGTAACAGGAAGTGATATTTGCGCGGTCAGTGATTTAGAATCTCTAAATTGCTGACCGCGTCTTTGTATTCAGGCTTGATTCTGCCATCCTCAAACCAGTCGGGGCTTAGGTAATGGATTGTGCCTTTAGAGCCCTTTTCATTCATCTTAATAACTTCCTTGTTGTCCTTGGCCATACGCGAAAGGGTTGGCCCAATTCGTTTCATAACTGCTTCTTCACCTTCGCGCTGGAGTTCAGGTTCCTCCTGCATAATAGCTCTTGTGACGCCCTTGATGCCAGATATGGTTTTCCCGTGGCCATAATGTTGCGGGTTGCGCAAAACGAAAAGAATCTTCTTAGCCTGAGGCCACTCGCTATCATAGAAATACTCCCTGTACTCACAGGAATTGAATAGCCGTAATGGCTTCAACTTAGCTGGAATCTTGAATCTATAGATTTCATTGTGAGACGTGCACTCATACCCTACGCCAAGTGAGCAGTTTTCAGGAATGTCTTTGAGAAACAACTCGTAGCCTTCTATCCTAGACTCAACCTCTGCCAAGTAGAGGCGTATCGTTTCAATGAGTTTCTTGTCTTCGGCCATCTTCTTTCTAACGATGGCAACAACGTCGCTTTGGACGTCTTCTGGCAGCTTAGAGAATGGGGGGTTGGCAAAAAACATTGTGGATTTGTGCTGGAATACTGAACAAAGGTAAGACAGTGTTTTGCGTTATCGCAAGTAAACGCAAAACAAATTTGCAATTTGAGGCAAATGAACGCAAATGTATGGTCGTTTATTAGGTGTTATGGTCTATTAGAAAGACGATTAGTGTTAAAAATAAATTTCAAGGTTAGGTTTGAGTTTGCTCACGATATACATACAACAGCCACCCGCTGGCCCAATACCGTGCCCGATTATGAATGGCGACCACATCCCGCCCACTACCGAAAGACCAGCCCAAGGACATACGCGGCCTGTACGACGCCCTGAAACAGATAGCCGCGCAGCACGTCGCCTTCGCTGACTTCGGCTGTGGGGAGTCCGTAAACTACACCAGCAGCACCCGCAACTACCCGCTGCTATATCTGGAACTGCCGTTCTCCATCAGCGTCGCTGGCGACCAGGGCAAGGGCTACCTTGAGACGTACGACGTGACCGTCGCGGTGGCCGACCGCACCCCCAGCGATACCACTGAACTGGACCTCATCAACGCGCTGAGCCGCGTGAAGCAACTGCTGGTACACGTGCATACGCTGCTGGATGCCCAGGTCAAATGCTCGCCCCTGAGCATCCTCACCTACCAGGAAGCGGGCAGCGACAGGATGGTGGTGGCCCGCGGCCAGTTCACGGCCACGATGTACCGCGCTGACGCACCCCAGGACGCGGCCAAAAGCGCAACGCTCGCCTAACCGATGGACGCGAAGACCGCCGTGCAGCGCCTAGCTTCCGCCAGCAGCGCCACCACGCCCGACCAGATGAAGCAGCGGGCCCAGGAAATGCTGGCCGGGCTGGGCGACTTGGTGAAGCAGTACGTATACGGCCGCCTGCATCCTGGCGCTTCGAGCGCGAATGTCAGGCCCAACAGCTTCGCGGGGCACATCGAAGTGGAGGCGACCACTGAAACGCTGGCCGTTTCGATGCCCGGCTACGCCGAGAGCATCGACCGGGGCCGCAAGGAAGGAGGCCGTAAGGTGCCGATTGCGGCGCTGCTCAAGTGGCTGGCGGCTCGCGGGGTCACCCCAAGGCGCAACCAGACGCTCAACAGCATCGCCTTCGCGGTGCAAAACGCCATCTACCTGCACGGCATAAAGGCCCGGCCGTTCTTGGTGGGTACCGAAGAGTACCTAAGCCAGCTGGTGGATGCCCTCATTGATGACGTGCTCCTGCCTGAACTGGTGGGAATGCTCGACGATAAATTCCCTGACTAAGCGCATTGGCTAACGACCACACCCCACCCCAAAACCCGAGTATCGTCAGCCTCACGGTGCAGCCTACGCAGCTCCAGGCCGCATTCAATCCCGTCCTGGTCACCCTGCACGACGAATGGCCGACCACCGGCACCAGCTACTTCGTGCGCGTCTACGTCATCAACACCCGCGACGTGGTGCCCACGCCCAGCAAGACGGGCCGACTGGTGGCAACGCTCATTCGCCCAGCTATCGGCCACGAAGCGGCCTTTGACTTGGCTGGTGTGCTACAGGGTGAACTGGACCCGCCGCAGCCCGTCGCAGCCGCTGGCCGTGACGCTGCCGCCTACGTCGGTTACTACTACCAGTACGGCACCGTTACCTACGACGTGGCGGGTGTGCAAGTGCTAACGCTGGTTTCCGAGAGTGCCGTTTGCTGGGCGTTGCGGGCTGCGCTGCCGCTGAGCGGTACGGGCGACCTTACCAACAGCTTCGGCCGCGCTTATGATGAGGCAACACCAGAAACAGCGGGTGCCCTGCCGCTGACCAACCGCCCCACTGTCGCGGAAATCGACCGGGCTTCGAATGTGTTACTGCCGGTGTTCTTCTGCCGCGAGGGTACGCAGGGGCTCACGCAGAAGCTTTACGTCAGCGCCACGCTAACATATGCCGACGGCTCGACCGAAGATGTGACCGGCGCAAAGATTAGCGCGAATGCTGGCGGCGTGTACCTGCTCGATGCCTCGCCCGCGACGCTGGTATTCGATACGGTATTTCGCAATGCGCTGCTACGCATCGATGCGCAGGTGTACGCCAGCTTTGAAGCGCTCGGAGAGGGCTACCCGCTGACGGTGGCCCGCACGTTCTTGATGCGTACGGCCCCGCTCCGGCAGCCGCTGGAAGTGCGGTTTGTGAACCGGCGCGGCGGCTGGGATGCCCTCAGCTTCACCCGCAGCCGCGAAGGCCAACTCAAGACGAAGCCGGTGCTGTATAACTCCCTGCGTGGTGAGCGCGTCCTGCGCTTCGACGCGGATAGTGAGGAAACGCTGTTCACTCCCTGGCTTCCTGCCTCGCACGAGCCGTGGCTGCGTGACCTGCTGCTCTCGCCCTACGTGACCGTCGATGGCGCCTACGTGAAGCTCAAAGCCCACACGCTGAACCGCAACAACGACGACGACCTAGTTTCCCTGACCCTGACGTACCAGCCCGAGTACGACGAAAATGTGCTGACGATGTAAGTGCCCGACGTTAAGCTTTACCTGAACGAACAGCTGGCCGACACCAGCGGTGCCGTGAAGATTGCGCTGGCTAAGGTGGTGGCCGACTTTCGCAACCCCACCAAGAAGACCGGCGCGTACTCGTACACCATCAAGCTGCCGAAGTCGGCCGTGAACCGGCGCATCTTCGCCCACGAGGACGACGCGGCGATGCTGGGCAAGTTCCGCCAGACCTACGCCGCCCGCCTCGAAGTGGGCGGGGTTACGCTCATCGCTGGCACGTTCAACCACAATAGCAACGAGCCCGCCGCTTTCGTGGGTAACATCACTGGCGACCACCTCCGCCGCAAGCTCGGCGACGTGCTCGGCGACAAGAAGCTGCGCGAGCTAACCACGTTCGAGAAGCTGGACTTCAACGGTGACCCGTCTATCCTGGCTTCGCTCACGAAGCCCGCGCTGTATTGGGCACCAGGCGGCAGGCCGAGCGGTGACGGTAACTGGTCGGAAGTCTGCTTTCCCTACGTGTATGACAGCTTCGCCCGGTTGCGAAACCTGCACGGTGTGCCGCTGAACTACGAGCGCTTCGGCGTGTCGCACTTCGCGGGCAGCGTGGTGGAGAACATCGCGGCCGATAGTGAGTATACGTTGGCTGGTACCATCCTGGACAAACCTGAGTGGCGCAAGCTCACGCTGCTTTATTCCAACGAAGACGGCCAAGACCCGCCGTACAACTACGGTAAGCTGGCCGTTGGCAGCGCTGATATGGCGTTCACCAACACCGCCGAGGACGAGGATGGTGGAGATTACTGGATTGTGGTTTGTAACCCCGGCTCGATGGACACACTAACCACCGTCAGCGGCGACCAAGCGCAGCAGTTCGGCGCTGACGGGGTGCTCTCGCCAAAGTTCTCCGGTGATTACGACATCCGTTTCACCTGGCAGGCCCGCGTAGTTGATACCAAACAGACCGGCTACCCAGCGCAGGCACACAAAGCAATTGCGGTTTTCCGTGACCTGTCGGATGGCGACACGATTGACCGGCCGTGGGGTGCCATTGCCTACGCCGACTTCAACGCAGAAAATGTGTTGGACTCGTCGTGCCTCATTTCTAACGTCACCTCCAGCGTGGCGGGTAGTGGTTCAGCTGGTGATTCTGGCTACGATAGTAGCGGCAACCTGAAAGCGAACATCATCCGGCTAGAAGCAGGTCACCAGTATCGCCTACAGATTTACTTGGCCGTGCCAAAGGGTAACCGCACGGAGTTTAGCGGGATGAACGCCAGTTCGGTTTATGGAAACGTCGTTTACGTGGCGGCTTGCAACGGGCCGCTGCTGCTCGACCCGGCGCGTTTCCTGCCGGATATGACGCAGGCGGCTTTCCTGTCCGGCATATTCCGGTTGTTCAACTTGTTCTACGACTTGGACGAGGCGACCAAGGTGCTGACGCTTTACACGGCCGACGAATACTACGCCGCCAACGCTGCTAACGTGATTGACCTTTCAGGTCATTGCGACCCGCGCACGTTCAACGAATCGCCGTTCACGGAGGCAGAGTTGGGCCAGATGTTCAGCAAGTTTGCGGAAGACGGCGACTTTATGAGCCTGCGTACCGACCTGCTGGCGTACGCTAACAAGGATGCGGAAGCCGCCGCGACAGAGCTGCCGTTCGCGGCGCTGGGATTCGTGGAGGTGCCAGTCCGGCGCTACGAGATGGACGCGCAGTATACCGTGAGCAAAGTAGCCGACGGTATCGACTTGGTGCCGTGCATCCTGCCGGATGCTGACGTAGCAAATAGCGCGTTGCTGAGCGACTACGCGGCGGAAGCCAACTTCGCCCACAAGCCGCGGCTTGCCCTCTATGAGCAGAGCGCAATCAATGGGCCGCTGTGGCAGTCCTCTTACGGTAACGTCAACGTCACCCCGCCCGACCCGCTCAACCACGAGGGGCTTTACCTGAAGCGGGCCGTGCTCACTGGTGACTTCTTCCAGGCGCACCCCATCCCCCGCCCACGCCTGACGTTCTTCGGCCCCGGCCAGCCTGTCCGGTACAAGATAGTTGAGGACGTTCCCCGCCGCCTCGTGTCGCTGGTTCGCAGCACCGACCCCAACATATACACGCTGAGTGACCCCGATTTCCTGGTGCTGTCGGTTACCAGCACTAACGTCAGCTTGGCTATTGACGTGGATGCTGCCAATGCGTTCTACGGCGAGGTGTACCGCAGTAATCGCCTGCTCGCTCGCCACTCTCACACCGTGGACGGCGTGAGTAAGATGGATGCTTCGCTTTACGCCCGCCTCGATGGGCGGGGAATCGTCCGCATCGGCTCCGGCTACTATGTGCTGAGTGGCATTTCCGGCTACGAGGTCGGTGGTGACAGCGCGAAGATTGAGCTGTACGTGCAGGTGATTTAATGTGTGCTGAACCAGCATACATAGAAAAATGCGCACCCAATACGCGTGGCTAACACCAAACAGTTTTCCCTCACCATTAATGGTATAGAGGGTGCTATAACAAACGTCAATGACCTGGAGCACGGCATTGAGCGCCTGGAGAATGCCTGGAAATCAACTGATGATGCTTTCCAGCGCGCCCAGATTGCCCAAGAGCTTGTAAAGGCCAAGACGAAGATGGAGGAGCTCGAACAGAGCGTCGAGTTCCTCACCTCGGAGAAGAAGCTAGAAACCATCGGCAAGCTGGGTGAATCGCTCAGCGGTGCCTTTGGCATTGCCACCGTCGCCGCTGGCGCGTTTGGCGAGTCGCTGGGCTTCACGAAGGAAGAGGCGGAAAAGTACAGCAAGGTCGCCGACCAGGTAACGGCCGGGCTGATGTCCTACCGTGCGCTGATGGAGGGGCTGACAGGTGAGAACCTGAAGAACCTTCAGTCGATGCTGGGTATGAAGCAGGCGCTGCTTGGCAACGCTGCCGCCCAGGATGCCACCGCTGTGGCCACTGGTCGGGCCACGCTGGCCTCGAAGCTCTTCGGCACCACTACCCGCGCCGCCATCACAGCCACCGGCATCGGTGCGCTGCTGGTGCTGCTGGGGCTTGTCATCGCCAACTGGGACCGCATCACCGCCGCCGTCGAGAAGAACCGGGACACTATCGTTTCGGCGCTCAAATACATCGCCCCGCCCATTTACCTTGTCATCAAGGCGCTGGACGAAATCAAGGGCCGCTTCGGTGGCCTGGGTCAGTTCTTTTCTGGCATCGTTAGCGGCATATCCGAGGGCTTCGTTGGACTAGGCAGCGTGCTCAAGCAGTTCTTCCGGGGCAACTTCTCCGGTGCTGCTGCTGAGGCAAAGCAGCTCGGCGCGACCATCAGCAAGGGCTTCAATGACGGCGTAAAGGAGAAGCAGAAGGAGTACGACCAGGAAGCCAACGACGCAGCCAAACGGGCGCAGATGGACCTGCGCGATACCCGCATCAAGGTGCTGGAATCCGAGGGCAAGGATGCCTACGCCCTCAAACGTCGGCAGCTTCAGGACGAGCTGAGCCTCGTTAATGGTGACGGTGAAGACCAGAAAAAGGAGCGCAAGCGTCTGAACGATGACCTGCTTGTCCTGGACGCGCAGCACCACAAAAAGGTGACTGATGAGGCTGTAAAAGCTGCCGAGAAAGCCAAGAAGGAGCGGGAGAAGCGCGAGGCGGAAGAGCTGAAAGCCCACCAAAAGCACCTCGTTGAGATGCTGGGCGGCGAAGATGCGAAGCCGATGGAGGCAGTGACGCCGAAGGTTGACGCTACGCAGGCTGAGAAAGAACTGAAAGCACTCGGTGAAATCAAGGTTTCGCCGGTGGTGATGCCCCGCGTCGATACCGAACGTGCCAAAGACGAGCTTGATACTTTCTTCGGCAAGGCCAACGCTTACGCTACGGCCGCGCTGGAGGAGGGGGATAGCCGAGGATTGCTGTTCAATATCCTGTTCGGTCCCGAAGGCAGCGACATCGAAGCGGAGTACGGCCAAGCGCTGAATGACATCGTGGGGCTGAGCGAACAGATTTTCGCCAACCTGCAAGCCCGACGCATCGAAGCGCTCGAAAGTGAGGCCAGCTACATCGATGAAGTTCTCGATGAGGCAAATGCTAAGCTAGACACGCTCAACGAGCAATTCGCCGACTCCGAAGCGAAGACCCAAGAGCTGGAGCAGAAGTTTCTTACTGCGAAGGGTACCGAGCGCGACCTAATTCTCAAGCAGCTGGAAGACGAACGCAAGAAGCGGGCGTTGGTGGCGGCTGAACGGAAGAAGGAGGACGAGCGCGTTAAGCGGGCCGAGGCTGACAAGCTGCGGGTGCAGCAGCAAATCACCGCCGAGCAGGAGAAGCAGAACAAAGTGCGCCAGGTTGCCAACGCGCTGCTGGCGGTGCAGTCAGCAATCGAGAAGACGATTATGGCCATCAAGAGCATTCAAGCTATCGCGGCGGCGGGTGAGGGCGGCAAGTTCGGCTTCGACAACGTCGCCTACATCATCGCCGCTACCGCTGCCATCGCTGCCGCTGCCATTTCGGTCAGCAGCATCAAGTTTGCGGACGGTGGGTATGTGCCCGGCCCCAGCCACGAGCAGGGCGGCATTCAGCTCTGGCACCGGAACGGCGCCCACCTCGGCGAGATGGAGGGTGGCGAGCACATCACCAACAAGCGTGCAACGACCCGCAACGCCTCGGTGCTGGACCAGATTAACCGCGATGGTGACCGCTACAGCTACGTCGTCACGCGCAAGTACGCCGATGGCGGTACGCTGCCGGACTTCGGTAGGCTGAATCAGCAGGTGTCGGCGGCAGCCCAACCCGCTCAGCCTGACCCGGCGCTAATGCAGGTTATGGCGCTGGTTGCGAAGCAGCAAAGCCAGCTGGACATAATTGCCAGCCAACCCGTCAATGTCAGCGTGGAGGAATATGAGGCGACCAAAGGCCGCGTCACCAAATACCAAGAAGAGGCTCTGAAATAATGCAGAAAGACCTGCCCATTTACAACTACGTGATGCTTGATGACAAAACCGGCATCGACGTTATCTCTTTCGTGTCCGAGGCCGCGATGGAGGAAACCTTTGTTGCGCTATCGGCTGAAACGCCCATCGTACAGCTGGCAAAGGACAAGACGCGGTACGAACTGACCGCGCCCGTCATCGTGCCCGAGCGGCTCATTCGCCGGAACAACATCAAGGGCGGTCCAGGCTACGCGAAGTTCTCGGCCGCAGAGACTGACCGCGTCCGGTCACAGTTTATGCGGACGGGCCGGATTGACTTAGCCAACACCGAGCACGACGATGCCCGCCCTGTGGACGCGCAGCTAGTGGAACTGTGGGCCATTGAAGACCCGCAGCGTGATAAGTCGGCCGCACTTGGTTTCAAGAACCTGCCAAAGGGTACGCTTATGGCCACTTATCGCGTGAATGACCCGCAGTATTGGGCCGACTATGTGGAGACCAGCAAGGTAACCGGCTTCTCCCTGCAAGGCAACTTCGGCGTTGTGCCCGTCACCCTAGCTGCGGAAGTACCCGACCCGCTGGATGTGCTCATCAAAGCCATCATAGATGAGCTGCTGCCGACAGAAAAAAGCGGCAAAAAGAGCCTGTAAACTGCCCATATATAAGGCACAGGAACAAAAAAGCCCTTTACCTAAATGGCCTTGAAAGAAAAGATGCTGGCGTTTGCCGACCAAATCCGGGTGATGTTCAGTGCTGAGGAAACAGAATCGGCACTGGAAGCCACTGTAGCGGAGGAATCGGCTGAAACAGCTACTGAACTGGCCGATGAGCCAGAAGCCGAGGCTGCACCCGCAGCCGATAAGCCCGACGAAGCCAATAGCGAAACGAAGGCCGTCGAGGAAGTGAGTGCCCGCGTGGATGAACTGGCTGCCCAAGTGCAGTCGCTGACCGAGGCGCTTGCCGCGATGCAGACCGAACGCGACCAGGCCCAAGGTGAGCGCGACAGCGCCCAGGCCACCGCTACGGCCCTCCGCGTTGAGCTGTCGAAAGTGCAGGCCGAGCCTGCCGACAGCAAAGTCAACTTGTCGGCTGACAAGCCTGCTGCAAAAACGCTGGCGCAGCAACGTGCCGCTGCCGCCATAGCCAGCAAAAACAGCCGCTAACACCTGCGGGGAATACCCGCCCTAAGCCCGCAATGGCTCAAAACAACGCCCCCAATACGCGTTGCAGTACACTCCAAGCACCTATAGCGGAACGCGCTATACCGAAGTTCTTTCTGAACTCATCCACGCCAACGATACGATTGGCAAAAACTTCGTGCGTGTCATCGACGGCATCAAGTACAAGACCTCTATCCCCTCGATTAGCGGTGGCATTACGCTACAGCCCTACGCAGAGGTGATGCCGCAAGGTGTGTCGGTTAACGACACTATCAAGCTCAGCGACGCCGTCCTGATGCCGGAAAAGTTTACCGCTTACACCACGTTCACGATGAACGCGCTGCGGGAAACCTACTTCTCGGAGTCGATGGCCAAAGGTGCCGCGCAGATGGATTCTGACCCTTTTCTGAATCTGGTAATCACGCAGTCGCAAGGCAAAGTTGGTGAAGAGGTCGAGAAAAAGATTTGGGAGGGATTCAGCACCGTGCTGACTGCCGCTACCGACGTGAAGAAGACCACTGGTCCCGTGCTTACCGCCGCCAATCTCAAGGCCGAGTTCATTAAGCTCTACGGCGACATCGACAAGAACGTCATTCGCTCTAAAGAGGCAGTCATTTACGCTGACCTTGAAATCTATCAGCTGTTGCAGCTTGCTAACGTGAACGAGCAGTTCCGTGACACCTTCACTGTGGACCAAGAGGGTACCGCTCGCTTCCTGAATACCGTCATCAACTTCGTGCCGATGCCTGTCGCCGGTACCGTGATGGCTGGTCGTCGCAGCGACTTCATCGTCGGCACTGACCTTACGGACGACTTCAAGGGTATCGAAGTAGGCAAGGTGTACAACAACTCTGACCTGCTCTTCCTGAAGGCGGTGATGACGCTGGCAACCGGTGTAGCTGCTACGAAGCAGAAGGTGCTGCGCAAGGTAGCCCCCTAACCACATAACCTAGCGGGCGCTGGTACATAAACCAGCGCCCGTGATGGCTACCAAAAGAAGCACAGATGTAAGAATGTCTTACCTAAACACGGTCATTGGCGGCACTGCTAATGAAGATTATAGCGTTTCGGGCATACAGCGTATTGCTCTCGCCCCGCGCAGCAGCATCGCTACCATTACCAAAAGCACCAGCGGCGGTAGTATCACGGACCTCACGATGGTTGATACAGCCAAGTTTTACGAGGTGACGTTCATTCCTGATACAGCAAAGCTTGGTGACGTATACACCGTTCAGGGCACTAACCGGTATATGGCCCAATCCCTGTCCTTTACCATTTTCGGTAACGATGACGCGACCATTGCGGCAGGCAAGAAGATTCACCTTGGCCGTTTCTACTCGGCGCTTTTCCAGCGTGCGGATGGCAAATGGTATCTGCTCGGCGATTCTATGGGCCTGAACTGCTCGGTAGGTACGGCCAACGACGATGGCGACGACTCGAATCGGCCGTTTACTCTCTCCGGCAAGAACCTTGGGCACGCTCTTCCTGTGACTGACCCCACAGTAGTTGACCTTATCGAAACAGGCAGCTAAAGCCCAACTAGCTATTGAAGAGGGCCGACTCATTTTGGGTCGGCCTTCTTTTTTTGCCTTGCCCCACGAAGTATATAAGGCAACAAACGCCCACGCCACGTGCTGACTCTTAGCCCCGATACACCTAATAAATTCCTGCTATTCGCCAACCTGTTGCCGGGTAGCGTGGACGAGTTGCAGTTCGGATTTGAATACTACGACCACCACGAACCAACTTCTGTTGCAGCAACCGTAGTCGAGCAATTCGGCGGGGTTCTATGTGTGGAGATGGACGCGCTTGCTGCCCCACAATCCGGTCAAGCCGTGCTAGTGGTAAAGCGCGGTGCCGATGTATTGTACCGCGACGAAATACGCTTCTCCGCACCCAGCGACGATGCCCAATAATACTGCCCACGATGTTACTTGAGCACTCTTGACCTCACAATTAACCACAGTGTTCGTGATGCTGACGCTTACGTTATCTCAGGTGGCCGTTACGTGTTGCTTGCGCAATCAGCGGCTGTTACCCGCGTATCAACCGTAGCCGCGAGTAATGGCCTAGCAAAAGCTGTCCCGAACGGGCCAGTTGATGATATTTTTATCGGCGACCTGAACTACGGCCAGCTCGTCGGTACGCCGCTCCAGACGGTTAAGCTGACTGGCGCTAGGTGGAGCGTGTTTGACACGCCAAATGAACTCGGATTCAAGGCGAAGCGCGTCGATGATAAAGCTGGTGCGCTCTATGAGGTAGAGTTGTCGGTACAAATCAGTGGCCTCACGGCCCAGCGCACCGACCAGCTTTATCGCCTCTCGGAAAACAGCCTCACAGCCATCCTTGCCGATAATAATGGCCGTTACTGGCTGCTCGGGTATCCGCAACCGCTCCGCGTAAAGACGCACCAGCTCGGCACCAACGATAACGGCTACGACCTGACACTGACTGGTCGCCAGACTGTGCCGCCGCTTGAGGTGAGCCAGGACGTGGTAAACGCCGCGCTCACCTATCCATTCACGGAAGGCGATACGTTCGCTGGTGGGCCGCAGGTCAACTACAACCCGCCTACCGGCGGCGGCTCATCTGGCCCCAACTACGGCCCGCTGACGGTGGTAACGCCCCTCGACGGGCACTTGGTCGGCCCTGACGAACACGTGCTCATTCTGTCGCCGGGCTACTTCCTGTTCCTGAATGAAACGCCTACCGCTGGCGAGTTCCACATCATCAAGGCGAAGCCAGGAGCGGAAGAAAACCCCATTACGCTGGACGGAGGCCCATACCACATCGACGGGCAAACCGAGTTCCGCATCAACAGCGGTAAAGGTTCCGTGACGCTGATTTTCAGCGGTAGCGAGTGGGTAGTGACGGCATTTGCCGACGAATAAAAGTTGCCTCTATGAACGAATGGCTAACCAACGTAACCGGAAGCGTCTTGAAACGCCGTCGGTCACCAAGAACACGCCGCACATTGCCCGTGTCGAACTGGCATCGGTAAAACTGCCCACCGTTTCCACCAGCCGCGTACAAAGCCAGTCGCAGCAGTGGGTGAAATACGGCGAGAAGAATGACTTCCCGCAGTACCTGATTGACGCGGAGGGCAAATGCGCTCCCCACGCTGCCTTCCTTGGCCTGCGCCGCAACCTGATTGCTGGTGAAGGCCTGGCTTTCTCCGACAATATCCAAGCTGCGCTTGAAGCCATTAACGACGAGGGCACAGCTGATGACCTGCTGGAAGATGTGGCCGGCGACCTGTCCGTGTTCGAGACATTCGCTTGCCAGGTGGTATACACCAGGAATAAAAGCGCCATCGTGAACGTGTACCACGTTCCCAGCGCTAACGTCCGCCCACACAAACAGCTTGATGACCGCGGTAACCCAATCGGGTACTGGGTTTCGGCCGACTGGAGCAACACCACTAATTGCCAGCCCAAGTTTTACGAGCGCTTCGACCCCCTCAACATCGGCACCCACGTCAAGCAGGTAGATGCTAGCCAAGCAGCTCCAGCCGGTTCGCAGCTTTACTTCTACCACAAGCGTGCGCTCGACCAGCCTTACCTGCCCCAGGTATCGTACCGGGCCGCTTTGACATACGTTGAGCTGGCGCGGGAGATGGGTGTTTTCTCGCTCTCCTCCATCGTCAACGGCTTCTCGTCGCCGGGTATAATGAATGTGGCCTCAACGATGGACGATGAGGCGAAGCGTGACCTCGTTTACAAGTTTAACCAGACAATGACTGGCGCTGAAAACGCCTCGAAGGTGTTGCTCACGGTCAGCGACATTGACACAATAACGTGGACGGGCACCGGCACGGAAGACATCACGCCCCGCATCGAAGCCTACAACCGCATCATCGTGGAGCAGGTCAGCTCGGCCCACCGTGGCAACCCGATGCTGGCCGGTATTCAGTCGGAAGGCGCTTCGCTCGGCGGCGATGCCAACACCTACGCCACCTCGCTCGACGTGTACCACAATACCGTCATCAACCCGTTGCAACGGCCGTTCCTTCGGTTCCTCAACCGTGTGCTCACCTTCAACGGTGCGACAGAGTTTGAACTGGACATTGCCCGGCTGGGCCTCGTGAACGCCGCGATGTCGGACGATATGAAGTTCAAGCTGCTTAAGCCTGAAGTCATTGCAAGTGAATTTGGCTACAAGCCCGAAGACCTTGTAGCAGCACCTATCGTCGCGGAAGCAATACCCGCACCCGCTGCGCCAGTAGTCTAGCACACTGCCACTTGTTGCCTGCTCACACGGCATACATAAGAAAATCCCGCCTGCTTCGTGTGGAACTAATCGACACCAAATACCTCAGCACATATACTAGCGTCAACGCCCAAATGGATGCTAAGAATGCTAACGCTGCAATCCAGCAGGCGGGACAGTTTGAAGTTGAGCCGCTAATCGGCACCGAACGAAAGGCCACACTGGAAAGCTACCTGAAAACAGGTGATGAAATGCCTACGGCGTGGGCGCGACTGCTTGCGCTGGTGAAGCCTTACCACGCGCTGGCCGCACATTACGCACTGCTGCTCGACCAATTGGTCGAGGTGGCGGCAAAAGGCAATTTGCAGCCCGATGGTACCGCGCCGATTGAGGTCATCAAGCTCCGCCGCGAGGACATCCAAAGCAAGTTGGCGATGCAGCGCGACCGCATTCTAACCCACCTCGCCGCCAACCCTGACGAGTTCGGCGCACCGGATTGCCAGACCGCGCCCACGCAGCACAGTCCGCTGATTCTCGTGTTCACACCGCCCATCTACTTCGGCGGCTAATCAAAAGTGCTACCCCACTTTAATGAAATCGAATATGCTAAAGGCCTGGCGCTCGACCATCCTGGCCCTGCTAGCGTTTGGTGCCGTCTGCCTTGGTGTACACTCAGGGAAGCTGAGCGAAACCGCGTTGCTCGGCATCGTGCCGATACTGGCGCCGCTGGTATTCGGCGACGTGCTCAACGAGCGCGATAAAGAGGACGAGGAGGGACAAGATGAACCAAACTAAGCGGCTCCCGCAGTTCCCACCGTTCAGCCAGACCGACCACCCATACAAGGAGGGGGAGGGATTTCACTACACTTTCCCTAACGGCGATACGAGGCTTTTTCTGGTTTGGAATGCTGTAACCAACGGCCCGAATCCGCTGCCGTTTGGCGTCAAGCATCAGCCCAACTACGTGATGCTGGCTGACCCGCTGACGCCCTGGGTAACCAATTTCGTGGAGGAGGATAACATCTACTCCGTTGGCGAAGCGTTTTACTACACCTTCCCCGAAACTGGTGAAACGTCGCTCTTTATGGTGAGGGTGGCGCAAACGGGGCAGTACAACGCGCTGCCGACGGGCTTGCCTGATGACCCATATTACTTGTGCCTTTCCAGCTCTGCGAGCGGCCCCGAAGTGGTGCAGGCATCCGGTCAGTCAACCGCTGCCGTGATGAGCCAGAAGGCGACAACCGACGCCATCAACGGGGTGCAGGCATACGCTACGAGCACTCAGACGCAGCTGGCGAACCTGCCTGCGCCGACGTTGTACTCGGCAACGGGGCAGAACACGAACGGCGCGATGACGCAGAAGGCGACAACCGACGCGCTCGACTTGAAAGCCGACCGGGTCAACGGACGGGTGCCGTTTACTCAACTACCAGCTGGCTTGAACTTCCCGTTCCACATTGAGGGCACGTTAAACTGCGCTACTGGCTACCTCTATAGCTACTATAACAGCAGCCTGAATGACGTGCCCGTTACGTCATCGATGAACGCCGACGCTTCTATGCGCGGGATGGTTTTCGTCGTCACGGTCGCTGGTAGCAACCCCATCGCAAGCGCTGCTGTAGGCGACGTGCTCGTGCACGACGGTACGCGCGGTTGGTCTAAATGGGCGGTGGCAGCTAACGGCCCGGCCGTCGTACAGGCCACGGGTACCTCGGCCACGTCGGTGATGAGCCAGAATGCCATCACGCAGGCCATACAAGCCGTTAACCCGATGCCCGCGCCGCTGACGGGCTACAGCATCGCTACTACGCAATCGGCACTACAGACCACCGATACGCTCGTGGCGGCGCTCGGAAAGCTGGAAAAGAAAGCCAACGACGCAGTACAGAGCACTGTCGCGTACACGCAACGTGCCGCGCCAGATACTGCGTCAAACAAGATTCGCTTTGACAAAAACGCCCATTACGCACGCACTACCAGTGCCATCACGGCGGCGCACTACGACCTGACTGGCGGCGTGGCTGGTGTAACCGTGCGGGTGCAGTATTACGGCACAACTGCGCCGGTCATTCCCTACGGCTCGTTCATCATCAGCGGCGCATTCATCAGCGGGCGGGAAAACGTCATCTACATCACCTATATCCCAGCGCTACTCAATACCAACAATGCGGCCACCAACCCCGGTTTGGAGTTCACAATCTCGCAGTATTAACAATGGCATTCAACGCAACGACAGCTCGGCCGATGAATAAGCTGCTACGGGTGTATTTCAGTGACGGCGCTACCACAACAGCTCCCCTCAGCGGTAACCTTGGCGTTAGCACCGTCGCCCCAACGCAGGCCCGCAGTTTTCGCAACGTGTACAGCGACGGGGAGGAAGTGTGGGGCTGGGCGGGCAACACTGGAAAAGTAGTAGCGGCAGGCACTGGCCGGTACGTGGATATGTACGCTGCTGGCGTACCAGCACACATCACAACCCTCACGAGCCTAGGCACAGGCATCGTCAGCATCAACTCGCCGGAATACGGTGTGCTTGACTTCACTGGAATGACAAGTCTGACGGGGATGACGCTCTACTACGTGCCGCTGAAGAAGGTAATCGGCAACTTCAATAACACGGCGCCCTTCCTGCGCTTCAGCGGGTACGCTGGTACGCTGGACCTGTCTGAGTGCCTGGGGCTGTCGGCCATCTATATGCCGAGCAACAGCGCCACCGACATCATATGGCCGCCTGTAGTAGGGAACAGCATCACGTTCATCTCACTTTCTGGGCAGGCGTTGGTTAACAAAGACGTGGCCGTTCCGGCATACCCTGCTGTCAATAACGTGGACCTCAGCTCCTATAACCAGCGGGCGCTAGTCAATCAGATTAACGTTAGCAACGTGCCCACGGTCACCACGCTACAACTCAACGGTGCTGGCGTCAAATCGCTAGTGTATGCGTCGGGATGGGTGAGCGTGGTCAAGTCGCTGAACCTTGGCTACTGTCGCTTCTCGTACAGCACTTACAGCGGCGATTTCTACGGAAACGGAGTAGATACCGGGCTGCTGCCGCTACTGACAAATGCACTCAACCTAACGGCGCTTGACCTCACGTACAACGGCTTCTCCGGCACCGAGCTTAGTGCTGTCATCAACACCATCCACGCCAACCGTGCCAGCCGCATCGTTGGTGCAAAGACGCTGAAGCTGGAGATACAGGACATCGGTTATGCGTACCCGGCTACAGGTCAAGTGTCTGGCATACGTTTCTCTAACGATGCCATCGTAGATGTCGCCACTCGCAGCAAGATTGCTGACCTAACGACCACAGGCTGGACAGTGACCTACAACCGGCCGGTGATGACGGCTAGCTACGTGCCCGCGCTCGGCCCCACGTCGCTGCGCCTGACGTTCTACGGCGACAAGAACATTGACATCTGGGCGGCCAACGACACCGTCAGCATCACGAGCAGCCAGTACACGGCGATGCTGCCCAACGGCAACTACCAGATTGCGCAGACTTCCCCAGGTGGCAAGGTGTGGGACATCGTGGCCCTGCCCGGCAACACGCCGCTGAATGTCGCCAGCAACACGACCAACTTCAAGTGCATCGCCGATAAGGTGTAGCTCTAAAAACACGCCTACCACGATTCTTGGCTACCAACAAAGAAAACAACTCGTCAACCAGCCCCTACTTCAAGCTCATCGCGGCCGTTATCACGGCCTTAATGACGATGCTTACGCTGGACATCCGCGACATCAAGACAGACATCAAAAACGTGCTGGTGAAGCAGGAGCAGGTAGAAACGCGCCTCACGGCTGTAGAGGCCCACGCTGAGCGCAACACCTATCGACTCGACCAGCACGACGAGAAATTTCAGGAGCAGGCTAACCGGGTGAGGAAGTTCTACGAGACATACGAACTCAAGCGGCGACGCTAACGGGTAGGAGAGGGGGAGGGCGGCATTACCTGCTTACACCTGGTACGGTCCCTCTCTATGCCTCTTATGTGGTTACAAAACCCACCCACCAGAGGGCCCTTCTATACGCCTCTTATGTGGTTACAAAATGCGTGGCTGTTACTCATCAACAGCCGTTGCTTTCAGCTTGTGGTACTCCGCCTCAGAAATGTCACGCAGGCTTTCTTTGAGTAGGCTCCAGTCAGTGCCTTTCGCCTCCTTGTGAAACAGCACCAAGGCGTGGTGTGGCTCGGAAGTAGTGACCGCCACCTCGCGTGTGTTGCTCTTCTGCTTCTTGTGCTGCAACGTGGCCGCGAAGTAGGCAATTCGGGTTTTAGCCTCGCACAGTTCAGCTGAGCGGGTAGTGTCCCAGATGGCTGCAGAATCGTCGATGCCATCGTAGAACGCCTTGGCCTTGTCGTAGTGCGTGAACCGCTTCTCTCGTTCCCGCCGACCCCACAGCTTCGTGTTCAGGTAATACTTGACGGTGAACTCGCCCTCGTTGTAGTCAGGTGCGCCTTGCCCACCGTAATAATCAGTTGCCATATTGAAGCTGTTGATAGACCGAAGATAAGCGCAAGAAACGACCCGAAAAAACTTTCTGAATTTTTAGAAAAAAAGTGCTAAAACGCCGCAGCCGGGAATTCGGTACCTGCTATCTTCGGTCATACCAAACGACAAGAAGCAATGAGCATCCCAGCACTGACCAACCCCCACCTGCTAAAGTACGTCGATACGCTCGAAAGCCGCTTTCCGACAGCTGAATACTACAAAGAAGAGGCACCAGACAGCGGCCGGGGTGAGGGTGAGAAAATCCTAATTTCGGTGTGTGAAGACGGTGGCATCCTTGAGGAAGAAGAGTTTCTTTACAACAGCCACGACGACTTAGAAACCGACTTAGCAAACCTAGACAGTTACTTACACTTCTCTTAAAAGAGAAAGCCCCTGCATCGAGCAGGGGCTTTTTTATTGCATCGGCTATGCGCTACACCTTGGCTGCCTCCCACACCTCATCAATGAGTTTAAACGCGGCCAACGGCTCGTCGCTATAGATGGCCAGCGCCACCATACCGCCGTACACCTCGGCGCAGAAGATGTCCACTAGGCGGTTGTTCACGAGCAGCGGCAGCAGGCAGAACGGCCCTGCGATGCGTCGAGCTGGGTTTCTCGGGTCGAAGAACCGCACGTCAGCCCTTTCCAAGCGCGAAAGCGTTTTGAGTGCCTTGGCATCGGCAATTAGGGAAAGCTCAGCGTGTAGTGAGTGGCCTTTGACGCTGAAGCTACGGCCAACTTTCGGCGTGGTGGGTATGTCGCCAGCCTTGGCGGTAGCAACGAAAGAATCGAAGAAGTCGGTTTTAACTATCATAAAAGTCAAAAAGTGAGCCCCGCCGTTTCTGACGGGGCTCTTTTTGGTTACTTACTCAGCTGCTTCCGTAGCTTCTGCTTCTGGTTTTGCTTCCGTTTCAGTAGCATCATCAGCCAAGGCAAGCTTTGCTTTCAGTGCTTCGAAAGCTTTCAAGTCCTTCTGCCGTTGCTTGGTGTTAGCGTCTGCAACGAGCTTCTTCAAGAAGGGCTCCATATTCTCAGCCAAGCAATCGAGCGCAGCAGATAAGATGGTTTGGTTGCTAACGTTCAGGTTTCGCGTGGTTTTGATGTTTTCCTTGAAAGCATTCAGCCGCTCTAAGTCAGCTTTGTCGATGGCCGTTTGCGAGTAATTCCGTTCGCGTTTGGCCTTCTCAGTAGTGGCCTCTTCAGTGGTTTCTTCGGTGGTGGTTTCGGCAGCAGCGTCAACTACTTGCTCGGTGGTGGTGTCGTTGGCAACTTCCGTTGCTTCAACCTGGGCGGCGGCGATTTTCTTAGCCATCGTGATTGGGGGTTAAAACGCTAATCCTTCGTGGATTACGTTGTAAAGATGCGCCATCAATTCCGCTCGTACACCGTTCTCCCTCAGCTTTTTCTGTGCGAAATTTCGTCCTTTTCACCACTTCCGAGAATGCCACATTTTAGGGCTTCTCTTGCCGCCAACTTGCTCACTCACCCTAGCCATTTGCTGCGTTCCCTCGCTGTTTTTACAGAAAAAAAAATTGCCCCCAAAGAGCATTTTTTTTCAGAAGCAGTGAATGCTCAACTAGCCAGCCCAGCTCGAAAAAGAGCTTAAAAAAGCTCCACCACCAAGCCCGGACTATTCAGCAAGCGATTAGGCTTACAGAGAGGTTCGGGCTCGGTGGTGGAGCCAAAAGGGCTAGAAAAAGACTGTTCTAGCTCCCGAATGCCTTGCCCATTTCGCTTGCTGCATTGCGAGTTGCGTCGGCATATTCAAGGAGTTGCTCTAGGTTGGCGTGGCCGACCCAACCGCGAAGCACCGCAACGCTGACGCCCGATTCCAAGGACACGTTGATGAACGTCCGCCGGGCAGTGTGAGAAGTGACCAACTCCCACTTCTGCACCACCTCCGACCGTCGTTCAGCACCTGACCAACGCACCCGCTCGACTGGCTCACGCATCGACGGCAACAGTTGCAGCAGCGTCTTCAGGTGCTCGTTGTACTTCTGGATGGACACCTTGCGAATCCGCCGGTGATACTTCGTCAGAATCGCCGCCGAAATCGGGTTGAGCGGGATGGTGACTTCCTCGCCCGTCTTCTGGGTTTCGATGTGGATTTCGTTGTTGCGGACGTGGGACGGGCCCAGGCGGGTGAGGTCCGAGTAGCGCAGGCCGGTCGAACAGCCCAGCACGAACAGGTCGCGGACGTAGCCAACGCCTGGCTTGTTATCGACATCCATCGCCCAAAGCGCGTGCAACTCCTGTTTCGACAGTGCTATCACCGTGCGGGCTGTTACCTTCTTCTTGTCCGACAGGATGAAGCGCTTGTACTTGGTGTGCGGCATCAGGTCGTCGTCGGCGAGTTGGTTGAGCACTCGTTTCAGGCTCTTGATGGCCTTGCAAACCGAAGCGTTGAGGTAGTTCTTCTGCCCAATCAGAAACGCCTGAAAGCGCGTGAGCAATGCCTTGTCGAAGTCCTCCAGCATCAACGTGCGGCGCTCGTGCTTCTGAAACTCTTCGATGTTGACGTACAGCCCGTAGAAGGTCTTCATCGTGTTGTAAGCGAACACGCCGCCGGTGGGTGGGATTTTCGCCGTGCGGTCTTCCTTGCGGAGCTTCTTGGAGCGGGCACGTATCTGCGCGTAGGTGTAGCCGCCGTTTTTGCTCTGGATGAACTTGTCCAGGTAGTACAGGAACGATAGCGCGATAATCGGTTCCGGTTCAGCCTCCGCTGGTGCCGCTGTTTCCTCCGCCACCTGCTGACTTTTGCTGACCTTATAGGCCTCACGTACTGCCGCCACGGTGGGGTCGATTCCCTGTTTCGTAAGCCCGGCGGCGATGGTTTGCAGCTCAGACGAGACGCGGGCGATGGCGGCGTTGATGTCAGCGGCTTCTTTGCAGTTGGCGCCGGCTTGGCCAGTATCTGCGTTCCAGAGGTTCGGTTCTATAGAGCATCCGGTTGTCACCCCAAACCACTCGCGGCGGTGGCTGTACTTCACCCCGACGGGCTGCGTGGTTTTCTTAGCGTTGACGACGCGGACGTATGCACTGGTTGTTGCCATATCAGTCAGTTGATTAGGGAGTTAAATGAATTACTCCGCAGTATGGCTGGTGATACTTTCCCGTGAAATAGCCCCGACAAATTGTCTCTTTTTCAGCTACTTTTGAGGGCGGTACAGACTATTTGGGTCTGTACCGTCAGGGCTTATTTTAGCTCAAACGCTATTTCAAAAATAGCTGGTAATTAGGTAAATAGGAAGCTAGAAGGCGTTCTGCCAACAGGGGTTCGATTCCCCTACGGACTACCAACTATGGCCTTCCTGATATCAGGAAGGCCATTTTGGTTTTCCGGGGGACCCTGGAGGGGACCCTCGGGTCCGATTTAAGGTTCGGAAGGGTGTTTGAAGTAGTCCTTCTTGATAGGACGTTGACAGCTCCGTGATATCACGGACGAGTCGTGGGAGCCAGCTACTGTGCCTCCATTGACCTTAGCCAAGTAGGCAGGAGATTGGTGAGAATCGGCGATAAGTCCACTGAGGGTAATCCATCCTTTGAAAGTTAGCCAGCCTAAACGGAGTAGCTTTTGCTGAACAATGTCGCGTTTTCGCGCTGTAATGAGGCGTGCTATCCCATAAGCCGTTGCGAGTCGGCCTAGTGGTTCGTTAGTAGCCTAAGCTGTTTACGTGGAGTTGCTTGTCTTGATAGTCTTGAAGGTGACTCCAGCACCAATGACGCGGGGCCATTTTTATATAAGCACTGGAAGCGAGTGCGTAGGCAATAAAGACCCCGTAGCTCCGAACGCCCAAAACGACCTCCCTGCTTATGCGAAATTGCGCTATTAGCTTTGCTTTGGGTACTGGCATTCGCTCATATATCATTGCCTAATTTGCTTTCTAGCTTTTCATCTCAATCTCACACAAGTTGCGCGGCACTGGCAAAGAAATTTCTAAGGCAGCTAATTTTCTTTAATGGAAAAAGCTTATCATTGTGCTCTCACAAAATAAGTATAACATGGACCCAAGACTTTTCATTGGCTCATCTAAGGAAGGGATGAAATACGCAGACCATATTGAGTCAATGCTCATGGGAATTGCGCGATGTGTCAAATGGTACGATGACAACGTATTCAAGCCTAATCGGGGCACACTGGATACTTTGGTCAAGCAAGCTAAACTCTCTGATTTTGCGTTGCTGATAGCTACCAAAGACGACGTAACCACTAATGCCGAACGTGGTACTGAAAGGAATGTACCGAGAGACAACGTCATTTTTGAGTTCGGTCTGTTCTTAGGAGCCACCAGCATTGATAGGGCATTTCTATTTGCACAAAAAGGTGCCAATTTGCCGTCTGATTTCAATGGCGTATCTGTCCTGACATTCGATGATGCTGCAGCACCGGGTGCTCATGAACACATCGATAGCGTAGTAGGGCGTCTTATCGGTTCAATTCACGCCGCACAAAGCCAAAGTGAATTAGGTTTTGTGCCATCCACAGCGCTTGCTATGGGCTATTTCACAAACTTCATCAAGCCTGTTTGCGAGAAGCTTGGCAAGAATAAGCTTCTTTCCTATAACGGGGATAAAGTTGAGGTGAAAACTTATCAAATGACTGTAGTGCTTCCTGAAAACATTGATGATGACGGCGTTGGAGCATTCACAGATGCTTACAATCAGCAATATTCTTTAGAACGTGCAGAAACCGCAGTTCTAGATGTTGCTGGTGGTCGTGGGTACCCGTTTCATTTTAAGATAGACCCTCCACATGAAGGGCCAGGAATGTCTCTTGACGCGCACGTCTTCGACATTCCCACCACTCTCAACACAATACTAGAGGCCATAAAACTTTTTATGCCTTCAGGAACCGTTGGCGTAGACTTAGACAAAGAAAATCTCGAAAGACGAGAACTGAAGAATTTTGCCAATGTGCTGCGTTACTACATTGGTCGCAATACTTGGACTAAAGGTCACGTAACTATTTTGGAAGACGTCAGTTTGTAAGTCAAAAGAAAAGGCGAAGCATAAACTGCTTCGCCTTTTCTTTTGACTTACAAGCCAAATTACAATCTAGCTCCGGAAGCTAACAAATCAGTATAAACACTGGATAACTCAGCAAATACTAGTCTAAGCTGAGCTAATTTTGTAGGGTTGTCCCTGAAAATGTGTTCCCGACCATCGACTGACGTCAGTCTGTTTGAGTGTGACGAGTTAAAGCAGATGCTTTGTATTTGGTCGTGTAGGACAGGAACTAGTTGAAGAAACGTGCTCGTCCGGTAGTTTGCAGCAGGAATATCATAGCAGATTGCGTTGAAGTCAAAGCTGCTAAGAGTGATATCATGGCCCGACTTCGCTTTCATGTTCTTCA
Source organism: Hymenobacter aranciens (assembly GCF_030580865.1). GTDB lineage: Bacteria > Bacteroidota > Bacteroidia > Cytophagales > Hymenobacteraceae > Hymenobacter > Hymenobacter aranciens. The sequence goes on from NZ_JAUQSY010000003.1 coordinate 414,739, forward strand.
AAAAACGAATCATGCGTTTTATGCGGTCTACCGTTTGTATGCCTCGTTCGTTAATTCGGTCAATACTCAAAAACGGGTAATCTGCCGACCCTTTAGCGTTGGTGTCCTTGTTATAAACCTGAATACCTCTGTAACGCCCCTTGCTGTTTATCACAGAAGTGATATCGTCGTAGTAGTTGGCAATCACAACATCAACATCGCGTCCGATGCCCTGATTTCTGATTTTGATTGCTTTAGCATGCGTTTTATCGCACGTAACATATTTTCTGCCGAGAATCCCTTCAGAATCAAGACGTAATTGTCTTAACGTTTCGGTAGCGCTTCCGCTATACCTAGGCCCCTCTACCGTTTCTTTAAGTAGTTGAACCTGTCGAGGAAAATAAGACGATTGATAGTTGGTATTGTTCGCAACCAGAGACATGCCAGCGTGGTCATACGAAAAAAAGTCGTTCGATATGGTCAGAAGGTCAATATCACTATGTGCTCTAATGTGGGTGTTAGTCATCACAGAGCCCTGGTACTCAAAGTTTACGTTCGTCAATTCGTTCCTTAGATGAGTTTTTGCATTCTCACCCGCTTGGAAGCTTCTGTTGGTGTATTCTGCACCAACACCCTTCATCGCAAGGCGAATGTATTTCACCACATCGCTGTAGTTCAAGGTCGACAGCTCAATTTCAAAGTCTGTAGAGAATGCTTTCTGTAGACTTAAATGGTCTGGATTAATCCTCTCCTGAATACTCTCTGTGAGCATTCGATAATTTTCAGCCATAACTTGATTGTTTATGCACGGATAATATTGTCCGTTCGTAAATATAGTATGAAGCTTACTTAACTTCACAAGCTGCATTGTACCAATAAAAACGTTTTGCAGAAAAACCATCTCCCGACCCATTTCGGAGGCGGTTTTTCTTTCTTTGTGTCAATAAAAATACTTGTTTTTATTGACATGGATATTTTTTACTAGAACTTTGATAGGTAATCGACGTCAATACCTGTCTAGTGTGGGCTTTCGAGCGAAATTATAGGTTGTGGAACAGGCTCTAAGCTCAATCGACGAGTACATTATTAGCCAACAGGAGTTCGGCTAAATCATTGCTTTCTTCCTCAATCCACTCATTAGCAGCAATCAGACTGCTGATGAGTCGTTGCTGTGGCAATGTAAACAGACTATCTTCTGAGTCATCGCCTTGCAAATGCGTTTTCCAGTGGGCCTTGTCCCATTTGCTATTATGGTTAAGCGAACCAACTTTTTTCCGCTTTTCTTTGGTTACGGCTACGGGGGTTAGTAATTGCAAACGGTAGCCCCGCATTTCATACATTTTCCGTAGACGGGCATATATTAGTAAACCATGATGGTCCCAATCACAGGAGTAGTAGAAGGCTAAGTCAGGGTCAGGCGAGTGCTGCAACTTCGCGATATTGTTACCGCCTGCATACCATAAGGCCGTGCGTAAGGCTTCTGCTTTATCGGGTTGGCGTAAATAAGCATCGTTCTCGCAGAGCACAATACGACGACCGCGCGGGCAACCACTTATCATTAGGGCACGGTCAAGGATATTATCCAGCTGCGGATATTTTTCCAGACTGAGAATTCGCAAAACTACCCGGTCCAGCGCTTCGCTGTGTTTGAGCAGTTTAGAACTACCCAAAAAAGTGCTGCTGATGTACCCGCGTGAACGCTCTTCTTTAACTAGAATGTCACACTGCGTATAAATACGCTGTAAGCCCATAATTTCGGCCAAGGTAAAGCGCGCCTGCGCTTTATCAAGGTCATAGGCATCCAGAAACTGCTTTGCCTCCTGGTACAAGAGACCAATTTTCAGGTCATATTCCTGATTGAATCGCTGCTCATCGGCACGCCAGGTACGGTCGGCACTTGGTCGCTTACGGTCAAGTAATCCCTTGCTTACCAAATGTTGGCAATACGGGCTATCGTGAATCTTGATATAAGTTTCGCCGATGGTGCGCAACTGATGTAACGCCCGCAAATGCTGCCATGGCACTTCCTGGTAAAGCTTATAGAGTGGTAACTGGTCTATCAGGTTCATCGTTAAACAAAGTAGTTGGGAAATCTAGCTCTGCCACTAACGCCTTATCCACCATTATCGGCGGTGCATTCAACCTGGCGTTAGGGGCAGGATTTTCGAACAAAAAGTACTGTTTATGTTGCGGAGCAGCATCGTTCAGCAACGGCTCTACCGATAGAGAAATCAACTGGTACTTCTCCGTGCCTGTGCGGGCCAAGCGTAACAGAGTGGTGAGGTTGCTACCCAGACCGTGCGCTTCATCAATGGCCATAAAGCGAATGCCCGGCTGGTCGCGGCCGATGATAGACAGCCGCGCTATATTGAGTAGCGCCGCAAACATAAAAGTCTGGCCGGTACTTCCCTTATCAGGCTCACCATTGGGAAAGGCCATATAAAATCTCAATTCGAGGTAAGATTTAGGGTTGAGCAGTTCCAGTACAGTTGGCGCACTGCTTTGCTGGGTGTAGGCTTGAAATGCTCCACGCATCAGGTCATCCATTCCGGATAAACCACCTAAATTTTGGAATTCCTGCGTGTTGCCATCCTCACGGCTTCGCAACACTTTTCGAAAAAAGCGAAGCCATTCCAACGGGAATTTTTCGGAAAATTTCTTTTTCAGTACCGGCCGCAATCCACCCGTAATGGGTGTTTTACCCCGCTGGAAATACCGGCTGATTTTTCCAATCTCATTCTGGTAATCTTCTACCGCCTGCTCTACTTCCTCGAAGACTTCCCCCAGCAGTTTCATTTTACGCTCTGCTATCCGGGCGCTTTGCTCATTAATGGCCCGCAGTTGGTACTCTGCCTGGTCAAGTAGAGTATCAGAATCGGCGTGTACCAACGCTTCCAACGTATCCGAAAGTGCTGCTTCTATCAGTGGCCCTAGGTCAGTATCTGGTTGATAACGTAGAGCCGTAGCTTCCCCCACGTAGCTGGCAGCTAGTACTGCAAAGCGCTGTTGGTATGCGTCATGGCATTTGTTCCAATCCTCGGACGATGGTTTGTTTAACAGTTGTACCGTGTCCAATGCCTCAGGGTATGGTTCGCGCACAACTTTCTCGTATTCTTCCTCAGCTACATGGCACTCGTGTTGCGCCTGGTGCCAGATAGTAGATTTCTCTTGAGCAAGCTCTTGTGCTAATGGCAGGCTACTTTCTGCTTTATCCAACCACTGGGCTAAGATTTCCTCCGAAACCACACTCAGCGACTGGTCCCCGACCAGCGGTTTGTGCTGAAAATAAGCACTCAATGCCTCTTCGTCGGAAACTAGCCACAATTCCCTTCGCTGTATTTGGGCTTGCTGTTGCTGGCGGGCTAGGTTGAAGCGTTGTTCACGGCTTGGCAGGTCGTCGCGCAGCAAATCTGATACTTCCTGCTGCTTGGTTTCCAGCGTCGTTTTTTCCTTAATCAATCCCCGAACTACTTCTAAGTAACCCAAGTTGCGGAGTAGTTTGGTCATAAAAAAAGTCTGTTCGACGTGAACAGGCTAGGTTTGGGGTCTCTGACCTCCCCATCCCGCTCTGACCATGCGCGAACAGACCGTTGCAATGTACTGCTTTCTGGACGATTTGCTGACCCTGACCCGCCCCGTGCGGCCGCTGCCAGCCGACGCTCGTCGGCGTCTGAGCGACGCGCAGGTGCTGACCACGGCGCTGGTGGCCGCCCGCTTTTTCGGGGGCAACCTCACGCTGGGCCGTCACTACATGGAACAACACTGGGGCCAAAACCGCTTGGAAAAGAGTGGCTTCACCCGTCGCTTGCACGCGCTGACGGACACGCTGCTGGCCTTATTCGCCACGTGCGGCCAGGTGCTCAAAGAGCTGCACACCGACGCCCGCTACGTCATCGACTCGTTTCCCGTGGCCGTCTGCCAAAACATCCGCATTCCGCGCTGCAAACTCTTGACGGGCAACGCTTATCGTGGGCGCTCGGCCAGCAAACGACAGTGGTTCTATGGCTTCAAGGTTCAGGTTATCACCACCAGCGATGGCGTGCCGGTCGAGTTTTATGTGCATGCCGGCAGCGAAGCCGACATCACCGGCTTGCGGGCTATGCCTGCGGACTTACCCGCTGGCAGCGTCCTGTATGCCGATGCCGCCTACACCGACTACGCCCTGGAAGACGTGTTCGCCGAAGCCACCGGCGGACACCAGTACACCGCCCGTCGAAAAAATAGCAAACGCCCGCACTCGCCCGCACAAGCCTTTTTGCTCCAGCATTTTCGCAAAGGTGTCGAAACCGCGTTCAGTCAGCTCACCGCCCGCTTCCCTAAGCATATTCATGCCGTCACCGCCGCTGGATTTGTCCTCAAGCTCGCCCTGTTCATCTTTGTCCACACCCTCGACCAAGCCGGATGCTAGTCCGCAACTTGGGTTAATTAGCTTGCTAGGCGCTACTCGCCTTTTGCCTTACCTGTTTTCGTTAAGCTCCGCCATGATTTCCCCAAACAGCCGGGTGGATTTGAGCCGGTCTTCCAGAGCATACATGCTGGAAGCGGTAATGAGCTCATCGGCCTGCGGTTCGTCCAGAAAGGCTTGCAACTGCTGCTTCACGGTTTGCTTGCTGCCGACAAACGAGTACTTGAGCATTTGGTAGACGGCCGGGTGCTGCCACATGTCTTGCAGGTCTTCGGTCATGGCAGTCGGCGGCTGCATGGGCTCTCTGGTTCTTCCGGTTAGTATGCCGACAAACATCCAGATGACGCTCGTGAACTGTCGTTGGGCTTCTTCGTCGGTATCAGCCACGTAAGCGTTGATGGCGACGATGGTATACGGGTGGCTCAACGTCGCCGAAGGCTGAAACTCTTCGCGGTAGATGCGCAGCGCCTGGTGTAAGTACGTGGAGGCAAAATGGCTGGCAAATGCATAGGGCAGTCCCATCTTGGCCGCCAGGTGGGCGCTGTCGGTGCTGGAACCCAGGATGTACAAGGGCACCTCGACGCCCTCAGCAATCGGGGCCCGCACGGCGGCCTGCTTGTTGGCCGGCGAGAAGTACGTCTGAATTTTGCTGATTTCCTGCGGGAAGGCCTGGGCCGCCTGCCTAAAATCCGACCGGATGGCTTGCGCGGTCGGCGAATCGGTACCCGCCGCCCGGCCCACCCCCAGGTCGATGCGGCCCGGGTAGAGTTGTGCCAGCGTGCCAAACTGCTCGGCCACAATCAACGGCGAGTGATTGGGCAGCATGATGCCGCCGGAGCCCACCCGGATGGTGGTCGTATTTTCCGCTACGTACCCGATGAGCAAAGAGGGCGAGTTGCTGCCGATATTATCGGAGTTGTGATGTTCGGCCAGCCAGTAGCGGGTGTAGTGGGCTGCTTCAGCGGCCTGCGCCAGCGCCAACGACTTGTTCAGGGTCTGCTTCACCGTGTCGCCTTGCGAGACGATGGCCAGGTCTAAGATAGAATAGGCGACCGGTGGCTTTTCCGGGCGATTGGACTCGTTGATGGGCGTAGGCATAATTTCTTTCGGTAAGTGGCCGCTCGTAACTGTAGGCCAAGGGATTGAATAGCAGTAACAGTTGGGGTGCTGGTTAAACGGTTCGGAACGCAGGTTTTGGCAGGCCGAGATTGCCCCGCAGGGTTTCGGCCTCGTACTCCGTGTGGAAGAGGCCATGCTCCTGCAGGATGGGTACCACCAGCTCGATGAAGTCCCGGAGCCCGTGGGGATGGTCCTGCCGAACCATGAACATATCGATGGCCCCGGCCTCGTACCACCGCTGTATTTCCGTGGCGACTCGCTCGGCCGAGCCCATGAACAAGGGGACGGGGGTGTGCGAGTATGGCCCCAGTGCTAGGATTTCCCGGTACTTCTGGTAGGCCTCGGCATCGGTGCGGCCCACGATGGGGTTTTGCGAAATGGCCCCCACAAAGTGTTCCGGCAACCGGCCTTTTTCAAGCAGCTTCGTTTTCAGCGCATTCGCCAGCAATACCGTTTCCTCGAAGGTGCTGCCCGCCATGAAGACGCCGTCGGTGTAGGACGTGGCCAGGTCCACGAAGGTGGGCGAGCTACCGGCCATGTACAAAACCGGCCGGCCCTGCACCGAGCGGCTCAGGTTCAGCGGGCCATCCACCGAAAAGTACTGGCCCCGGAAATTGATGGGGTGCATCTTGCGCGGGTTCAGGAACACGCCGCTTTCCTTATCCCGGGGAAAGGCGTCGTCCTCGTACGTGTCCCACAACCCCAGCAGGATTTCGAGAAACTCTTCGTGCATGGGGTACTGGTCGGCTTTGCCCAGGTGGCCACGGCTGAAGTTCACCATCCCGCCCGGGTTGGAGGTAATGGCGTTCAGCGAGGCCCGGCCCTTGCTGAGCTTGTCCAGCGACAGGACCTGCCGGGCCAGGTTGTAGGGGTCGGTGTAGGAGGTGGAAGCCGTCAGGGAAAGGCCGATGCGCTCCGTCTTCATGGCCAGGGCCGACATGAGCGTCCCCCCTTCGAACATGCTCAGGTAGTACGGGATGTTGCCGGGACCGACGTGGCTGACGTCGTACAAAAACAGGGTTTCGAACTTGGCCTGCTCCGCCAGCTGCGCCTGTTGAATGAAGAAATCGATGTTTTCGCCGGCGTCGGCGGGCATGGCGGGGTGGCGCCAGGAGGAAAAATTCCACCCCGGCCCATCGATGACCGCGGCCAGCTTTAACGTTTTTCTATTGTTCATCACATGGAGTATAAATGCGTGCTTTTGCCCCGGCAGAACCTTCCCGGCAGGCGTAGGCCTAGCCGATGATTTCCAGCACCGGCCTGTCCTTTATATCGACCCCGCTGACGCCACAATCGCCGCTTTATGCTCCTCCAGAAATTCCCGGAGGGTCTTAGCAGGTCTCCCGAGAACGTAGGGGATATCGTTTTGCACCATGGACATGTAGGACATTCGGCCGTCGAGCATCTGCGTCACAAAGTCAATGTTGGCCTTGGCATACCAGCTCTCCGCCCCATTCGCCAGCAGCGTTTCAATCAGCTCTTTAAAGCCTTCCAGGCCTTTGTTTTCGTGCTTGATTTCCAGACCGGTCACTTCGCTTAACAGCGCCGCAATTTCTTGGCCGTTGAAGGTTTCGACGCTTAGCCAGTAATGCTGGCCGCCGTGGCGTTCTGGCCCGTCGACGAGGGCTTTGGCGGCCACCGCCGCAATGTCACTGGAAGCAATGTAGCCGACCCGCCGGTCGTCCCAGTAGCTGGTGTAGGTTAGATTCTTCGGGATGTACAGCCCCGTGAACACCTCCATAAACATGTTCGGATGAAGGTGGGTCCAGGCGATGCCGCTGGCCTCGATGTACTTTTCAATCAGCTGGTGCCAGGCAAAGTGCGCGTCGGTCGTATCCCACTCCGCGAACACGCCCACGTGCACGATATGACGGACGCCGGCTTTCTTGGCCGCGTCCACCAGGGTCTTGCTTTGCGTGAGCATGGCCACCGTGTAGCCGGTTAGCAGAAACACCCGGTCCACCCCGGCCAGCGCCAGCGCAAAGGTTCTCGGGTCATCCAGGTCCAGGTAGTGGCCGTCTTTTCCTTCGCGGCGAAGCTGTTCTACCGTCTCCTGATTGCGCGACGTGATGCGTACGTTGACGGCTTGCCCTTCCAGGTCTTTGACCACTTGACGGCCAATGGTGCCGCTGGCGCCCAAAACAAGGACGGTCGGGGGTTGCTGGTTTTCCATGTGAGTTTGTACTGAAGTTGTATTCGGTTGGAGGGCCTGGACTGGCTACGCATTACCTAGCTGCCGGGCACGATTGCCGGCCACCACTTCTTCGCGGGTGGGCCAGGCTTTGCGTTGCAGCAGTTCCGAGATAATTTCATCACGGATGGCGGGAGCCTTGCCGGGCACGGCGTTGGCCAGGGCCTGGGTCAGCTCCGGGGCCGTGAGCTCGGTGCAGTAGGCTGGTGTGCCCGGCTGCTGCCGCCACGAGTCAGCCAGACAGCCCCCGTCCACCACGTCAAAGCCGAAGTCGTTGCAGAGGTCGGATAGGATTTGCTTGGCGCGCTCGTCGTTGCCCGCAATGGAAAGGGCAATGCGGCCGGGCGTGCCGGGTGCAGTGCCGCCGCTGGCAATCGTCTCGGCCAGCAGGTTGTTGAAGGCTTTCAGGATGGGGCGGCCCAGCTGCTCGGCCGCCAGCACGCTTTCTGGCGTGCCCTGCTCCAGCGCCTCGATTTTCTCGTCCCGGAAGGGGTAGTAGTTGCCGGTATCCACCACAATTACCTCGGGGGGCAACGACCGGAACAGGTCCTTGGGAAGCTCGGCAAGTACCTTGAAAGGCACGGCGATAAAAACGAGGTCCACGTCCTGCACCACGTCTTGCAGGGTGGCGGGGCTAGCCCCCAATTCCTGGGCTTTGCGGGCCAGTTCGGCCGGCTGGCGGGTGTTGGTCACTTTCACCTGGTGGCCGAGGGCGGCCAGGTTTCTGGCGAGGAAGCCGCCGACGGGGCCGGTACCAATGATTCCGATTTTCATGGGATGGGGGTTGAGTGGTTGCTTGTTTTCCCGACGAGACCTTGCTTCGGCACGTCTTGACAACGCATTGTTAAGCAGTGACTTGCAACATAAGCGCTAGCACATCTTCAGCAACTGCAGAAAGCTTTCCAACTCCTGCAGCTTTTCTGTGTTGATGGTCAAGTACATGTTGCGGCCCTCCTTGCACGAGTGGACCAGCCCGGCATCTACCAGGGCCTTCACGTGCTGCGACATGGAGGGCTGGCTGATGGGCACAAACTCATACAGATTGGCGCATCCCAGCCGCTGCGCGCGCGCAATCTCCTGCAGCATGCGCAGGCGGTTGGGGTCGCTCAGCGACTTGGCTAGCTTGACGAGGGACTTGGTATCCATAGCAGTAGGGTGGGAATAGGAGGATGTTGCCGGGCATCCGCTGGTCGAAGTAGGGAGGGCGAGTAGGATGTATAAATGCTTATTACTGCCAGCCGCCGCCCACGGCCCGGTACAATTCCACGTTGGCTTCCAGCTGGCTGCGCTTCAAGGAGGCCAGCTCCAGCTCGCTTTGCAGGGCGTTGCTTTGGGCGGTGATGACTTCGAGGTAGCTGGCCAGGCCGCTGCGGAAGAGCTGGCCGGCGTTGTTGGTGGCCAGGCGCAGCGCCCGTACGCGGTCGGTGGCAATTGTTTGCTGGGTTTGGGTGCGGGTGACTTGCCCCAGGGCATCGGAAACCTCGCCCACGGCTACCAGCACCTGCTGCCGAAACTGAATCACGGTGCGCTCGCGGTCAAGCTGGGCCAGCTCGTACTGGGTGCGCAGGGCCCGGCGCTGCAGCAGCGGCTGCGTGAGCCCCCCAGCGGCCAGGCCAAACAACGACGCCGGCACGCTGAACCAGTTGCTGGCCTGGAAGGCGTTGAGGCCGCCCTGGGCCGTGATGGAGAGCGTGGGGTAGAGCGCGGCTTTAGTGTAGCCTACGGCGGCGTTGGCCCGGTCGAGGGCCAGTTCGGCGGTGCGCACGTCGGGCCGCCGGGCCAGCAGGGCCGCCGGCACACCGGCCGCCGCCACCACGGGTACCTGCAACGCCAGCAGGTTGCCGCTGCGGCGGATGCCGCCCGGCAGGCGCCCGGCCAGGATGCTCAGGGCGTTTTCCTGCACCGTGATGCCCTGCTCAAACTGCGGGATGAGGCCGGCCGCCAGCAGGCGCTGTGCCTCCACCTGCTGCACGGCCAGCGCCGTGACCTGGCCGGCCGTGAACTGCAGGCGGGTAAAGCGCAAGGTGCTGTCGGTGAGCGCCACGTTGCGCCGGGCCACGGCCAGCTGGGTGTCCAGCAGCAGGAGGTTGTAGTAGCCCTGGGCCACCTGGGCCACCACCTGGGTTTGCACGGCCTTGCGGGCTTCCTGGCTCTGCAGGTAGGCGGCCCGGGCCTCGGCCGTGCGGTTGCGGATTTTGCCCCAGATGTCGGCCTCCCAGCTTACGGCCGCCGCCAGGTTGTAGTCCTCGATGTGCTTGGTGCCCAGAAACTGGCTGAGGGAAATGCCGTTCAGGCTGTTGCCCGACGGCCGGTTGGTGGTCACGCCGGCCTGTAGGCTCACGGCGGGGATATTGCCCCAGCGGGCCTGCCTGAGAGTGGCCTCGGCTGAGGCGATGTTGCGCAGGGCCAGCTGCAGGTCGTTGTTGCGCACGGTGGCGCTGTCGAGCAGCTGCTGCAAGGCCGGCTCGGTGAAGAAGCTGCGCCACGGCAGGCCCGCGATGGAGGCCGTATCGGCGGTGGGGGCCGTGCGGTAGGTGGCGGGCAGCGGCAGCGTGGGCAGCGGAATGTTCTTGGCCACGTTGCACGAGGCGGCGATAACCAGCAGGGTGGCCAGCTCCAGCGCCAGGCGGCGCCGGGGGGTATTCTGAAGAGTAGTCATGGAGGTTAGCTAACCGTGGCGTGGGCCGGCACCCGGGCCGGCTTGGCCGGGGCGGGGTGAGGCGTGCCACTGAGGCGCTCGTTCAAGCGTTGAAAAATCACGAACAGCAGCGGGATGAGGAAGAGGCCCAGCACCACGCCCGTGAGCATGCCGCCCGCCGCCGCGATGCTGATGGAATGGTTGCCCAGGGCCGAGGGGCCCTGCGCCCCCATCATGGGCAGCATGCCGGCCACGAAGGCCAGCGAGGTCATGAGAATGGGGCGCAGGCGCGAGGCGGAGGCGTTGAGGGCGGCCCGCACCAGCGGTTCGCCCGCGTGGCGGCGCTGCAAGGCAAACTCCACGATGAGGATGGCGTTTTTGGCCAGCAGGCCGATGAGCATAATCAGGGCCACCTGCACGTAGATGTTATTGGTGATGCCCGCCAGGCCAATGGCCGCGAACACCCCCACCATGCCCGCCGGCAGCGACAGCAGCACGGCGAAGGGCAGAATGTAGCTCTCGTACTGGGCCGCCAGCAGAAAATACACGAACACGATACACATCAGGAACACGACCGTGGACTGGCTGCCCGACGAGATTTCCTCCCGCGTCAGGCCCGAATACTCGTAGGTGAAGCCCGAGGGCAGGTGTTTCTCCGCCACCGCCTCCACGGCCTTGATGGCGTCGCCGGAGCTGTAGCCCGGCTTGGGCGTGGCGTTGATGGTGAGCGAGTTGAAGAGGTTGAAGCGCGAGGCCGTCTCCGGCCCGAACACCCGCTTGAGGCGCACCAGCGTGCGCAGGGGCACCATCTCGCCCCGGTCGTTTTTCACGAAGGCCCCGTTGAGGGCCGTGGGGTCGGCGCGGTTGGCCTGGTCGGCCTGCACAATGACGCGGTAGTACTTGCCGAAGCGGTTGAAGTCCGAGGCCTGGGCGCTGCCGAAGTAGGCCTGCATGGTTTGCAGCACCGCTTTTACGCTCACACCCAGCTGCGCCGCTTTCACTTCGTCTACTTCGGCTTCCAGCTGCGGGTAGTCGGCCCGGAACGAGGTGAAGGCCACCCCGATGGCGGGCTGCTTCATCAGCTCGCCGATAAACTCCTGGCCCACCTGCCCAAGCTTGGGCAGCGAGCCGCCGGTGCGGTCCTGCAACACCACTTCCAGCCCCTCCACGTTGCCGAAGCCCGGCACCGTGGGCGTGGTAAACACGAAGGTATCGGCCCCTTTGATGGTGGCCGCCTTCTCGCGCATGGTCGCCATGATGGCGTTGATGTCCTGCACCGCCCCCCGCTCCTTGGTGGGCTTCAGGATGACGAACAGGGTGAGGGCCGAGGAGCTGCTGGAGGAAGTCAGAATGTTGAAGCCGCTGAGCAGGTTGATTTTGTCAACGGCCGGCATGGCTTGCAGCTGCTGCTCAATTTCCTGGGCAATATGGTTGGAGCGGTCCAGCGACGAGCCCGCCGGCAGCGCCATCGAAATGGCGATAAAGCCCTGGTCCTCGGACGGGATAAAGCCCGTGGGTGTGCGCTTAACCAGCCAGCCGGTGAGCACCACCACCAGGACCAGGCTGCTCAGCCCCACCCATTTGTGGCGCACCAGAAACCGGATGCTGCCCACGTAGCGGGCGGTCAGCCGCTCGAAGCTGCGGTTGAAGCCCGCAAAAAAGCGGGTCTTAAACGTGCTGGGCGCGGGGTGCTCCCCGTCGTGGTCGTGCGGGGTGTGCTTAAGGAACAGCGCCGCCAGCGCCGGGCTCAGGGTCAGCGCGTTCACGGCCGAGATGACGATGGCAATGGCCATCGTGAAAGCAAACTGCCGGTAGAACACCCCGGTCGAGCCTTCCAGAAAGCCCACCGGCAGAAACACGGCGGCCATGACCAGGGTAATCGAAATAATGGCCCCCGTAATCTCGCTCATGGCGCTGGTGGTGGCCTCCTTCACCGAGTGGGTGCCCTCTTCCAGCTTGCTGTGCACGGCCTCGACGACCACAATGGCGTCGTCGACCACGATGCCAATAGCCAGCACCAGGGCAAAGAGGGTGAGCAAATTGATGGTAAAGCCCATCAGCTGCATAAAAAAGAACGTGCCCACGATGGCCACCGGCACGGCAATGGCCGGAATCAGCGTGGAGCGGAAGTCCTGCAGGAAAATGAACACCACCAAAAACACCAAGATGAAGGCCTCGACCAGCGTGTGTTCAACCTGCTCGATGGACAAGTCCAGCGCCACCTTGGTGCTGTACATCGTTTGCTGCTTCACGCCGGCGGGCAGGTTTTTCTCCAGCTTTTTCATCACCTTGCCCACGGCAATCTGCAGCTCGTTGGCGTTGGAGCCGGCCGCCTGAAACACGCCGATGTTGATGCCCGGCTTGCCCGAAATGCGGACGTTGCTGTTGTAGGAGGCCGAGCCCAGCTCGACCCGTGCCACGTCCTTGAGGCGCAGCATCGAGCCGTCGGCATTGGCCCGGATAATCATGTTTTCGTAGTCCAGGGGCTGGTTGCGCTTGCCCTTGTACTTGATGACGTACTCAAAGGCTTCCTGGCTGCTTTCGCCCAGGCGGCCGGGGGCGGCCTCCAGGTTCTTGTCCTGAATGGCGGCCATCACCTCGCCCGGGGTGAGGTGGTAGCTGGCCAGCTGGGCCGGCTTCAGCCAGATGCGCATGGAGTAGGCGCGGTTGCCCCCAAACAGCACCGTCGACCCCACGCCCGAAATGCGCTTGATTTCGGGCACCAGGTTGATTTGGGCGTAGTTGTCCAGGAATGTCTGGTCGTATTGCTTCGGGTCGTCCGAGTAGAGGTTCAGCAGCATCACGAAGCTGTTCTGCTGCTTAGCCACGGTCACGCCCTGCTGCACCACCTCGGCCGGCAGCTGGCTGGTGGCCTGTGCCACGCGGTTTTGCACGTTCACGGCCGCCTGGTCGGGGTCGGTGCCCAGCTGGAAGTTTACGCTGATAACCAGCGAGCCGTCGTTGCTGGCCGTGGAGCTCATGTACACCATGTGCTCCACGCCGTTGATGGCTTCTTCCAGCGAGGGCGCCACCGAGCGCAGCAGGGTTTCGGCGTTGGCGCCGGGATAAAGCGCCGTGACCTGCACAGCCGGGGGCGCAATGTCAGGAAACTGCTGAATCGGGAGCTTCCACAAAGCCAGCGCCCCCACTATCACCAGCAAAATGGAGATGACGGTTGAGAGGACGGGCCGCTCAATAAATATCTTAAACATGAGGTGAGTAGCTGATTACAAAGTGGAGGAAGCCGCGGCCTTGCCCGTGGTGAGGCTGACGCTGGCTGGCGCCGGCGCGGTGGGCTTGATGATTTGGCCTTCCTGCAAGTGGTCCACGCCTTGCAGCACAATCCGGTCGCCGTTTTTCACGCCTTCGCTCACGAGGTAGTTGGCGCCATTCTTGCCCTGGATGGTAATGGCCCGGCGACGGACGCGGTTGCTGTCGCCCACGGCATACACAAATACCTTGTCCTGCATCTCAATGGTGGCCGCGGCCGGCACCAGCAGCACGTTCGGGTGCGGCAGGGCCAGCCGGATGGTGCCCGTGTTGCCCGAGCGCAGCAGGCCGTCGGCGTTGGGGAACGTGGCCCGCAGCGTGACCGAGCCCGTCGTGCGGTCAAATTGCCCGGCTACCACATCCACCTTGCCCCGCGTCGGATAGGTGCTTTGGTCGGAAAGCACCAACGCCACGGGGGGTAGGTGCTGGAGCTTTTCCTGCAGGGTGCGGCCCGCGTACTGGTTGCGGAAGGTGATGAAGTCGTCCTCGCCCAGCGCGAAGTAGGTGTGCACCTCGTGTACGTCGGAGAGCTGTGTCAGCGCCTGGGCGTCGGTGGGGCCCACCAGGCTGCCCTGCTTGGTTTGCAGCCGCCCCAAGAAGCCGCTCACCGGCGCCGTAATGGTGGTGTAGCCCAAATTGATTCGGGCGCTGCTGACGGCGGCCCTGGCCCGCTGCAGGTTGGCCTGGGCCACGGTGAGGGCCGCCTGGGCCGTTTTAAGCTGCACCTCCGACACGACCTTGTTTTGCACCAGCGGCGCGTACCGGTCCACTTCTACCTGGGCGCTGGTAACGGCCCCAGCGGCCGCCTGCTGGGCGGCTACGGCATTGTTGAGTTGCTCGCGGTAGGGCGCGTCGTTGATTTTAAACAGCGGCTGACCTTTGCGCACCGCCGCGCCCTCATCCACCAGGATGCGGTCGAGCACCCCCGCTACCTGCGGGCGAATCTCCACGTTGACGACGCCCTCAATGGAAGCCGGGTAATCCTGGTAGGTGGTTTCGGTGCCGGTGTGCATTGCCGCGACGGGCAGAGCCGGCGGGGCTAGAGCCTGTTGCGGGGCTTGCTGCTCCGCGCAGCCCGCCAGCAGCACGCTGCCGGCTAAAAGAGAAGATAGTTTCATGGAAAAAAGCGGCCCAGACGAGGGCAATGAGTGAAATGCGAGGTGCATTGGAATGGCACGACTTAGCGCTAACGCATCATCAGATAAGCATGCGATTATGCAATGAGGCAAAAAAAAGCCCCAGCAGAAGCATGGGCTGGTGGCGGGTACCCTGCTTGCGAAGTCTCAGCAAAGGTAGCACCCATAAATGCATAAGCAATCAATAATGTTTTAAATGAGCAAAAACCGCTGACGATAACGCCAGCGGTTCACGCGATTCGCTAGGCTTTAACAGCAGCCGGTTTGAGCAGTTGCAGGAAGTCCTCCAACTCCTTAAGCTTTTCCGCATTGATGGACATGCACATATTACGCCCTTCTTTATGCGACTCAATCAAACCCGCCTCGGAGAGGGCCTTGAGGTGCTGCGACATTGAGGGCTGGCTGATGGGCACGTGTTGAAACAAGTCGGCGCACACCGTGATATCCCCTTTGGCAATTTCCTGCAACAGGCGCAGTCGGGTGGGGTCGCTCAGTGATTTGGCTAACTTGACGAGGGACTTAGTATCCATAGGATGCAAAGGTAAGCCATGTTCTTAACTCATGCGCATGAGTTAATGTTTTGTAGGAGGAAGTTAGGTTAAGAAATAGACAATGCAATGGGGTAATTTAGTCGAGCTAGTCGGTTGAAATAGAGCTCGAAATAGCCGCCGCACCACTGCCAGCACCGCCAGCCCGCAAAAACCAGCGGCCAGCATCATTTGCAAATGCCACCCCGGAAGCTCTTCCTCGTCGGCGGGTTGCCAGGTTGTCCAGCCTACTCGCGCTGGGCCATTTGCCCGCTGGCCTTGGTCAGCAGCGGAGCTAGCTGGGCCGGCACTTCGTGGTCCACGCCCGTTAGTAGCAGCTATTCGGCGCCGGTAATGCGCTGGCGGACCAAATATCTAGTGTTCAGTAAGCCTACGGGTAGCTGGAAATTCCCGCCCCAATAGTCAAGGCTTTCGGTGTCAGGAGGCTTGACTTCCACTATCGGTGGTAGCTCGGCTATCGTATAAGGACCTTATGAATGCTAATACTCTGGGCACTTGACGCCGTCGAAGTCTACGCACTTGAACTGCTCGTCGACGTAGAAGAATTTGCCGGCCGCCGTGGTCGTGACCTTGGCCAGGCGCCGGTTGGGCTCGCCGTACTCGAATTTGCCAATCTCGTAGAAATTGACCGGCAGCAGCAGCTTGCCCGCCATGTCCACCACGCCGTAGGCCGGGCCTTTCTGCACGATGATGTAGTGGTCGCCCCAGTTGCCGAACTCGTAACCGGCCGAGGCGGGGATGATGACTTTGCCGGTTTTGTCAATCAGGGCCGAGGCGTAGCGGTAGCGTTGCCCGACCTTGAAGGTGTACTGCTGCCCTTTCATCGTCGTGCCGCCCTCCGGCGTGGCGATGCGGCGCACGGCGTAGCCGTTTTCGAGGTTGGGGCTCTCGTAGCCGTAGTTGTTGAGCGGGCAGATTTCCCGGCCGTTGGCGTCGATAAAGCCCCAGTAGTGGCTGTGCTCGGCCCCGTCGCGGCTATCATTCTTCAGACAAACCCGGGCGATGCCGCCCTTCATGGCTTCCATGCCCTGGTACTTGAAGGGCGTGAGTAGGGTGCCCTTGGTATTGAGGAGCGCCAGTTTCTGGCCCTGCACCGCCACGGCCCGGCGCTCACTGAAGTCGCTGACGCCCGCGAAGGTCGGCGCAATGACGAAGGTGCCGGTGCGGTCCACGAAGCCGTATTTCTGCCCGTCGAGGCTGGCGGCGGCCAGGCCGTCGTGGAAGTAGCTCAGGGCGCGGAACTTCAGCGGCAGCACTTCCCGCCCGGTGGAGTCCACCATGCCGTACTTCGTCCCGATGCGAACGGTGGCCAGGCCGTGTTCGAAAGCGTTGGCCTCGTCGAATCGTGGCTTGATGACCACCGCGCCCGAAGTATTCTTATAGCCGATTTTCTCGCCGGCCATCGTTTCGAGAGCCACGGGTAGCAGGGTTTGGGCCGCACCGACGCGGGCAAATAATAAGCTGGCCAGCAGGCTGGCGGGTAGGAGGTGGTAACGGTGGCGCATGGGCAAGTAGGAAGAAGGGAAGAAACAGTTGGAGATGATGCGGCAAAATTAAGCGGTGTGAGGGAGATTTTTTAACATATGCTATAAAATAAAAGTGGCGGCGGGTTTCCAGCTTGCTGCCGTGAAAAATCCAGCTGCCGTTCGGGCTTTCGGGGCCCATTTGCGCCGCCTGCGCCTGGCGCGTGGCTGGAGCCTGGAGGAATTGGCCCTGGCGGCTATGCTGTCATTGGTGACCGTGCACCGGGTGGAAACGGCCAAGTCGGTTGCCACGCTGGATGTGCTGCTTTCGCTGGCTCGCGCCCTGGGCGTGACGGTCAAAGAGTTGGTCGACTGCGCCGAGATGGAGCAGGCCAACCAGGTTGGGCCGGCGTAGCGGGGGTGGTCTTCCCCGCTCAAGGTGCGCAGCCCGGGGACGGGAACCGCGCAAACCGTTTATTACTAGGCGCGAAGCGCCGCCTTCGCACGATAATGTAATTCCGCGCTTGGGGTGCGTGTGGGCGAGCCGCGTTTGCCTTATCGGTGGAGTTGGCCTGTTGCCTTGTTTGGGTGGTGTGAAACTGTGGGGTTGTGGTGGGGCTAGTGGTGGGGCGCCCTTGGCTGGTTTCCTGTTTGGGGGGGCTGGTCGTTTGTTCGGGCGGTTGCTTGCCTTTCTATTGTTTCTTCGTGCCTCGTCGCCCGACTCCTCCCTTACCGCCCGTGCGCCGGTTGTTGCCCCCCGGTCTCGACCTCGACGCGCACCTCGTCGCGTACCCGCCGGCCTTCCGGCCCTTTCGGCGTGACGCCCTGGTGCACCTGTTGCACCTGCTGCTCGCCATCCCCGCCG
The DNA here is from genome assembly GCF_030580865.1 of Hymenobacter aranciens. Lineage (GTDB taxonomy): Bacteria > Bacteroidota > Bacteroidia > Cytophagales > Hymenobacteraceae > Hymenobacter > Hymenobacter aranciens. Next base: position 432,353 of record NZ_JAUQSY010000003.1, read on the forward strand.
CCAACCGCAAGCTCGCCGCCGAGCTCGACGCCCGTCACGGGTTTGTGCCGCTGGGCTCGGTTCGCCTGCAAAGTTGGCTGCACAACTACGCCGCCTACCTGGCCTACTGCCTGGCAACCGGCCTGCTCGAAACCGACCATCACCATGCCAAGGGCCTGAAGTGCAGTGGCTTTCGCTTCGCCGCCCAGTATAGGTTGGCGCCGCGGGTCGGTTCTCCCGGCGCGGTGGTCGAGTTGCGCGACCCGGTGCTGTTGCGCTCCCTGGCCCGGCAGCGTCGCCAGGCGCTGGACGTCACTCCCGCCCAGCGCGAGCGCTTCGCCTACCTGCTGCGCTGGCTCGACCCGGCGACTTGTCCGCTACGTATCGACGCCGAGGCAGCCCTGGCCGGCCTAGCCCGCCGCTACGAGCAGCGGTGCCAAGCGCCGGACCGGAAGCCCGCGCCGCTGGGGGCGGTCGAGTCGCCGCCGCGGTACAAGAATGCGCTCCGCCAGTACCAGAGTGCCGTGGCGTCGCTGTTTCGCCTCGCCGAACGCGATATGCACCCGGGCTTCGATGCCCAGGGGCGCCTGTACTCGGCCCTGGCCAACGCCGGCAAGGACCTGCGGCCCTACCTGACGATGCCGGCCTACGGGCCATTGGTCTGCCTGGATTTGAGCAGCAGTCAACCTTATTTGCTGAACCTGCTGTTGCAGCCGGCCTGCTACAGCTCGCCCGCCGAGGTGGCGGCGGGCCAGGTGACGTTGGCCGGGCAGGGCGGGGCGCCTTACCGGCGGCTGCTCCGGCTGGACCCGACCGTGCTGGCGCTGGTGCGGGGCCTGCTGCCAGCGGCGGGGGCGCTGCCGCCCGACGTGGTGCACTTCCGCGAGTGGACCAGCGCGGGTATCTTCTACCAGCACCTGCGGCAGGCCTTCGCGCTGGCGGTGCCCGAGCGCCCACTGCCGCCGGACGAGTCGGGGCTCAAGCGCCTGGTGCTGGCCTTGCTGTACTCCCCAGCGGGGCCCGGCCGACCGGGCTCGTGGCGGGCGCCCTACAAGGCGGCCTTCGCCGCCCTCTTGCCGACCGTGTACGCGGTGACGGAAGCCTTCAAGCGGCGGGACCTGGCCCTGCTACCTTGCCTCATGCAGGCCTTCGAGGCGCATCTGATGCTCGACGTTATCGCCCGGCGTATCGGGGAGGAGCTACCCCAGGCCCCGCTCTTTAGCATCCACGACGCGTTGGTGACCAGCGCGGAACATGCCGAGGCGGTGGAGGCCATCATGCGCCAGGAGTTGCACCGCGCCACGGGTCTGGAGCCGAGCATCAAGCTTAAAAGCTGGTAGGCGCCGGCCCGGTAAGCCTCATGGGCCGCTGGGGAGTCGGGGCGCGCCGGGCCGAAACTAGGCTCCTTTCGCGGAGAGCGGCGGCCCTTCCGGTGGACCCCGGTGAATAGCTGCGCGCGTTCGTCGGCCGGAGCGCGAGAGAAGGCTTGCCAGTCAATTGCTCGACCAGTGGAGCAGGTACAAAGCTTCTAAGTTAAAGTAAAAAAAGTCTCTTCCTACCCCCTTGATTAGTTGAGGGGTCGGACTAATCTAAATTCGTCGAAGGAACGATGATGCCCGAGAGTATCAAAAAGTTCGTGGAGTGGCTTAGTCAGCCAGAAAAAGAAAACAGCCCCATGGTTCGAAAGAGCTATGAATCATGGAATCAATGGATGGAGACGGACTGACTAACAAGGTGAGCCACTTGTAGAATCGCTGATTGAGGGACTCTGACGAGCAACTCCCAACGTCCGGCAAGCAACTGCTCCACGGGCAATCATCGGGGCTGGTCAGGCTTTAGGAGTTCTGCCGACCCTCAGCGCTTTGAGCTCACTAGAATCAAGCCTTGGCCTGCGGTGATTGGCCGCGCTTTCGTGGTCCTTCGCGGCCTGTGGGACTATTCCGGGAGCCCTTCCGCGTCCGGAATCCGGACCACGATAGGCTTTAGGCCCCGCCGCCGGGTTTGGCGCAAGGCATGCCGGGTGCCGCGGCTCAGGCCATCGTGGAAAGCTACCAGGGCTTCGGCGGCGTCGACAATGAGCTGGTTACGGACCAGCGGCGCCCGGCGGCCGTAGCGGGCGTAGTCGGGCGTGAACTCTACGAGGGGCAGGCCCCGCTCCCGGGCGTAGCGCGCGGCCAGCGCGTCGGCCCCCCGGGCCCCGCCCGAGACGATGGTGCTGATGACGGGAAGCAGGCCGGCGACCTGCAGGCCGTCCAGGGTGGCGGCGAGGAAAGCGTAGTCGGCGAAGTGGCGCGAGCCGATGACGGCGAGGTGCATAAGGAACAAGAAAGGGGTAAGGAAAAAGTGCGGTATCGGCGAAGAAGCGCCTCGCGACCCCGTCGGTGGCCTTGGGTCCGGCCGCATGGCTCCGAGGCGCTCCTCCGTTACTGGGGTAGGGCGGGCCGGCGGCGCGGGGTGGTGCGGCGGCCGTCGAGCTTGGGGGGCTGCTGCACGGCGGCCAATAAATCCTCGGGGGTGAACAAGGTGCGGCTGCCGAGCTTGCGATAGGGCAGTAGGCCCCGGCGCTTCCAGGCGTGGATGCTGGCCACGCAGACGTCCAGAAAGGCGGCGGCCTCTTTGACGCTCAGCAGCGCGGCTACCGCGGGCCGGCTGGTCGTGGCGGACGTGGTCGGGGCGGCGGCCTGGGCGGCGAGTTCTTCGCGCAGGACCTGGCGCAACTCTTCGCGCAGGATGGCGCGCAAATCGGCGCGGTACTCTTCCTGCGAGAACAGCAACAGAAACGGGGGGGCGGTGGGAGAGGAGGAGGTAGGGAGCATGAGGAACGCTGAAGGTGAATGATGCCCTCGGTATGCTGCTCATTTCCGGTCGGTTTCCGTCGATGCGGGCGGTTTGCCCCCGCTGCCTTTCTCCTTCTTGCTACCGCCTCGCCCCCGCGCCGCCGTAGACGGCCCCGAACTCGTGCTCGATGGTGCGGTCCGAAATGTTGACGTAGCGCTTGAAGGTATTCCAGCTCTTGTGGCCGGTCACTTTCATCACCGTCTCGGGCCGGATGCCCTGCTCCAGGGCCAGGGTGACGAAGGTGCGCCGGGCCGTGTGGCAGGTTAAGAGTTCGAACTTGCGCAGGCGCTCGGCCCGGCGTTGCCCGCCGGCGTAGCGCACGCGCTCGACCCAGTTGAACAAGCCCGCCTTGCGGCCGATGCTCTTCAGGTGGCCGTTGAGCTTCTGGTTGCTCACCAGTTCCAGCTCGCCGGCGAACAGGCGTTCGAGTAGCGCCTGCGCGCCGGGCCGCAGGGGCACGGTGACGGTCTCGCGGGTTTTCTGCGCGCGCAGGCGCAGCAGCGAGCCCTGCCAGTGCTCGGGGCGCAGGGCCGCCAGGTCGGAGTAGCGCAGGCCGGTGTAGCAGGCCAGCAGGAACAGGTCGCGGGCGTTGCGCTGCCCGGGCTGGTCGACGAAGTCCACGCGTTCGAGGCGGGCGAGTTCCTCCAGCGTCAGGGTGACGATGCCGGGCTCGCGGCGCTTCCAGTTCAAAAACCGGAATTCCTGCGGCGGCACCAGGCCGAGCAATTGGGCGTCGCGCAAAAAGGCCTTGAGGCGGGTGAGGACCTTGGCCACGGAGTTGTCGGTCAGCTTGGGCGTGGCCAGCAGGTAGGCCGTGAAGCGCGTGGCGAAGACGGGCGTGAGGTGCTCGAAGTCGACGGGGTAGCCGGTGGCGGCGTGGAAGGCGCGCAGGTGCCCCAGGGTGGTGGCGTTGCTTTGCCGCGTGCGCGGGCTCAGGCGGTCGGCCTGGGCCCGGTCCCAGGTTTCGTAGGCTGTAAGCAGCCCCGGTACGACGAGCTCGACGCGGAAAGCTGCCTCGGCTTCCGCGTCCTCGTCCGATGCCATTGTAGCTGCCGCCAGCAGGGGGAGCACCGCTTCGGCAGGACCTGGTTCCAACCCGCCGGAGGGCGGGGCTGGTTCGACGGCAGTACTGGCCAGGACGGGCACGGCGACGGTTTCGGGTTCCAGCACCTGACGGAGTTGCTCGGGCGTGGGCACCAGGCCGGCGGCGAGGGCGTCGAGCAGGTAGGCTTCGAGGCGGGCGCGCTGGGCCGTGAGCGTGGCGTTAAGGGTGCCGGCCTGGGCGTTGCCGCGGGTCTGCACCAGCTGGGCGGCCTGAATCCACTTGCGCGGCTCGATGAGCAGGCCGGTGTAGACTTTGACCTTGCGGCCGGCCACCGAGACGCGGGCGATGATGGGCGTGGGGGCTGCCTGCTTCGGGGCCTTGAGGAAGAATGTAATGCTTGCCATGATTTATTTGCGATTATTTTTCTGATTATCAGTAATTTATAACACAAAATAAATTATTGTGAGTTCCACGGACAAGTTTCCGCAACGCGCGGATTTTCTCGTGTTTTTTGGATAGTATCCGTTGAGTTCTCCAAGCCGCCCTCCCCCGAGTGGAGGGGCTTGATGAGCGCCGCACTACCCACTTTAGGCCGCTCTTTCTGGTCAGCGGTAGACCCTGCCGACTACGGCCGGTGGTGGCTTGTCAATCAAGGTATTGTACGGGCGATTGTGCTGTATTTTCTTTGTAGCCCAGGCTGAGTAATGGCTTGTCAGATTGATGATTAACTCGAAAAAGACAGGTGGTCGCGGACCACCTACAGGCGGAGTGCCGCGCCCGTTTTCATCACCGTTTATCCTCCCCTTACCTCATGCGTACTTCTTCAATTTTCTTTTCGCTCCTGACCCTCGGCCTGCTCGCCGGGGGCTGCTCTTCCCACCCGGCGCCGGAGGACCTGTGCGACTGTCTCAGCCAAAGTGCCGAGGCCTACCAGGCCCAGCACCCCGACCTGACCAAAGCCGAGCTGGCCCGTAACGGCAACGAGGTCATGACCGCCCTGCTTACGCCCTGCAAGGCAATGGGCGAAGCCATCGAAAAACAACTTAAGGAATCGGACCCGGCCGCCTACGCCAAGGTCCAGGGCGACATGCAGATTTGCCTCAATACCCTGGCCGAAAAAATGAAGGCCGCGGCCAAGGACGACGCGCCCAGCGCCGCCGAGGCCGCGGAGCAGGAAGCCGACGCCGCCCTGGACGCGGCCGAGGCGCGGGCCGATGCCGCTGGGGGCGACGAGACGGCCAGTAGCGGCGACGGCGTTGACCCGGCGGAGTGGCGGCAACTGCTCCGCGACTACGAGCGCGTGATGACGCAATATGCCCGGGCCATGAAGAAAGCCGGCACGGGCGACGTGGCAGCCGGAGCCGAGGCCTCGGACCTGCTGGCGCAGGGCCAGGAATTAGGCGAGCAGCTACAAGCATTGGAGGACGAGCTGACGCCGCCGCAGGCGGCCGAGCTCGCGAAGCTCCAGGCTCGGATGACGGCCAATTCGCTGCGGTAACGGCGAACCATTTCGTACGGCCACTAGTCGGACTCCTGGGATGCGTGCGTGGCACCCAGGAGCCCTTGTCGTAGCTGGCTAAATTTACCCTTTGCGGCTTGACCAGGCCTTGACTCCTTCTTGACTGGCACCTCCGACCACCAAAGTAATTGAGCAGGACGGGAGCCTTCGAAGACCCTTGAAGCTGTCCTAGGCTTTCGGACTGTTGCCCGCCGTCTCGCCAGCCGCGTTGATGGGTTTTAGCGCAGCGTGAGGTGGCTGGTCAGTAGGGGAGGGGGAGCATAATCCTGTGGGAAGGCACACCCGGCATTCGGTCAAGTAAAGGACTAGCCACCGTCCACTGGTGAAACGCTAGCAGCAGCTTAGTTCTCTTGGGTCAGCTATCGTCAGTAACTGAGGTGTCCTAAAGGTGGCTGTAAAATAAAATGCTAGCCTGGCGAAGCTATGCGGGCAACTCTACGCTGGCTATGTGCCAGGTAGAGCCACCACTCTCGTGGGGGCTTGCCGCTGCTGTAAGACTCGTATCCCCATTCGGAGTAGGTAGGCCATGCAGCGTTAACCTAATCGAAGAACTGCGGTCAAGCTAGACCTTGCCGTGTTCGAAGTAGGATGCTGTTCTTGGTCAGTAAACCCGGTAAGCAAATTACAGGTTGACCCCTTAGGTGCCGAGTGGAAACGCTACGCCGGTGAGGCGGGCGCATTCGGCCAGCAGTTGCTCCTGCACGGCCACGTCGGCGGCCTGCGGGTGGGCAGCGCTTGGGCGCTGATGGTGCAGGTACTGGCCCGTGAGGTGCGCGGCGGGGTCGGTGCCGGCGGCCAGCCAGGCCTGCGTGCGGGCACCTTCCACGAGGCTGTCGGGCGCGCCGACCCCGCCCATTTTGGTGGGAACCCAGCCGGGGTCGACAGCATTGACCAGCACCTCGGGCCAATGGCGAGCCACGGCGTTGGACAGTAGTAAATCGTGCAGTTTCGAATCGCAGTAGGCCTGCATCGTGTTCCAGGGGCGCTGCTGCCAGAGCAGGTCTTGCAGACTGGCATCGCCTTGCCGGTGCATACCCGAGCTCAGATACACCAACCGGGTGGGACGCTCCATGAGGCAGGTCAGCACGTACGGCGCGAGGGTGTTGATGGCCAGCGGGGCGGGCCAGCCGTCGGCGGTGCGCACAAGCTGGGGCACCTGGTACACGCCCGCATTGTGAATGACGGCATCGAAGTGCCCCAGCGCATTGGCCTGCTCGGCCACCTGACGCATGCCGGCCAGCGTCGAGAGGTCACCCATGACGACGGACTCGGCTTCTGGCACAGCCGCCTGGGCGTCGGCGGCCCGCGCGGGGCTGCGGGCGTGCAGTACTACTTGGTGTTGTTGTCGCACAAGCTGACGGGCGGCCAGCTGGCCCAGGCCATTGGCCGAACCAGTGATGAAAATGCGGGCCACGGACAAGCGAGGAGCTGAGTTGAAAAAGGGCAGACGTGCAAAGGCAGACAAGTCGGTACGAAGCGAGGCAGGCTCCTGAAGGCGCTCAGTCAGTGCAGCACTCGTTTGGGCGTCCGGTTTGCTGCTACCGGTTCAGGTGGCGGCTACTGGTGAATCCACAGTCGGAAAGTGCGAACGTGCCTGAGAAGTTTAGCTCGATTTAACCGTCCCGTAGGGGGTGCTCCTCATGTTGACTAAAGAAGGGTGCCCACTGCCGTCTGCGCGCCTCTCTGGGTTTTTGTAGGGCATGGACAAGACGAGGTGCCTTTCCAAGCCATTGGCAGGCGTTCCACGAAGTGCCACAACCTAACGCCGTCCGTGGGTGCTGCGCCCCCTTGCACTACAATATGGGAAGCTGCGGCAAGCATTCTGCCTCGAAACCGGAGAAGCACTTTCCAGCGGGGACATCTGCCGGCATTCTACCGCGAGTTTTTCGGGTTTGCTGGTCGGGGGCATAGTTGGCTTTCTCTCCCGTGCCAAAAAGGTAAAAATGGGCCCGCCGCAAACGCTTCGCCCTCTTTCCACAACTCCTGACAGCTGAGAAAAGAGGGCGAAGCGGACGGGATGAGTGCTATTTGCCGGGCCGGTGCTTGTGGGGCTTCAGCTCCGGGTGTTTCGGCTGGTTTTCCGGGGTCACCCTTCTTCTGCGGTCAGGGGTGCCGTCTTCCTTGGTTGGCTTGGGGCCGGGTTTGATGGCCATCGCGAATAGAAGTTAGCGTGCACGCAGAGAATATGCTCTGCTAGAAGTAAAGAGAAAGAATTTAGCAGTTAATCCCTGTTCTGGCTAAACGGTAAAGCTGAAAAGTTTATGAGAAGAGGCAAGTGATTGACCTGACAACAAATGTCCCCCTTTGGTTCCGTGTAACGTTCGTCAAGCACAATGCAGTAGGGACCGTAACGCCGCTTAGGCGTGAATGCAAAAGCCGAAGCGGGCAAACTGCGCGCCGGTCCATCACGCGGCCCCCGTACTGAAAGTTTTGTCCCCCGGCCTGGCTCATGAGCGGGGTCGTGCCGCGCGCGTCCTACCGCGTGGCCTGGTGCGTGACCGTTTCGGGCACCACGGCGCAGATGTGGCCGGGCGTGTTCGGGTCTTTGCGCTGGGCGCAGATAATGCAGACTAGACCGACATTGGCCGCATTTTGCACCTCCGTCAAATCCACCGAGCGACGCCAGCCAAAGTCTAGTCCAAATCTATTCAGCCACTGGTAGAGGCTATCGGCATTCGACAGGGCCGCGAAGGCCTTGCGCGTCCACTACACGCGGGGCACGTAAGTGCCAGCTGGGTGTTACCGCCGCCGTCATGCCCGCGCTAACGAGGGTGTTGGCTAGGCCCAGGCGGCGTTAGGGCCTAGCGCTGGAAATGCGTGTAGGTCATGTACCAGTTGCCCCATATAGCGGGCAAGGCGCGCCAGGTGTTGCGCGTCAGTCGAAACATGGCTTCGACAAGATGATGGTTGTCCTGCTCATAGCCACTCTTGCCTATGCGGCCAGATGGCAGCGGCGCAGTCTGCGCCCGCTACACGTTCGTTACCGAATGCTACATCCCCAGACACACTACTTGTTGTTAATACCTGCTGGCTACCAATGATATTCGGGCGGCCTGATTTAATCGCACCAGAGCGCGTATTTATACTGCACAATCCGGCCGTCTCGTACGACGAAGGCGAGGCGGTCAGCCTCAAAGTCAGAGCCAGGCTCTTCCAGCAGAAAGAGTGCTTCTTCACCGTGCGTATGCCCGCGATTTCCGAATTCTTTGGAACTGCGGGGAAACCAACGTCGCAAATCAGCTAGTGCTGTGCGATTGTCAATCCGGTGCGCGCCTACCTGCACGCTGAAAACGGAATCGGGGGGCCAGGTCTGCATAAATACCAGCCTGGGGCCGTCGCGTAAGTAGAGTGTTCTATTATAAACCTCAAAGGCCGCCAGTGAATCAATACTGGGCAAACACGAGGCGATGTCGTCGTGGTACTCGACGAATGCCGTGTCGGCCAGCCCGTAAGTGCGCCGTAGCTCGCGGCGACTGGTTGTCAGCGGCTCGCCGTTGACCCAAATCCTGGCGAGGGAGATGGTATCGTAGTAAGGAGTTTCCGTAGGCTGCGCCGGTGCCAGTGTAACCGCCACTGGCGTAGCAGCAGCAGCTTGCTGCGGAGGTGGCCCGGGTTCACAGCTGTTGCCCGCCAGCAAGGCTGCAAAAGGCAGCAACTTTTTTACTTTCATCAGCGACGAATTTTCTTATTTGGGTGAGTTGGGCGGCTCAACCAGCGCAGCGCCGCCTGCACGGTCGGGTCGGCCCTTAGGTTGGGGTAGTTGTCGGCGCTCTTCACGTACACGTCGGGCGTCAGCGCCTGCGACAAGACGGGCCGCTTCGAGGCCGGGGCCATGTTATCGGTAGTCAGTAGCAAGTAGCCGCTTTGCTGCCCGAAGAAGAAACCCGCCGTCGAGGACAGATAGCCGGATGTCGGCTCGCCAATCAGCGGCGTGCGGGGCCGGTCGCGCAGGGCCAGGGCCAGGATTTCACCCGAACTGCCCGTGCCGGGGCCCACCAGCACCACCACGGGGAGCCCGGGCGGCACAGCGCAAGCAGGCAGGGGCGTCAGCACGGGCGCGCCGCGCTCGTCCACCACCATGCCCCCCACCAACTGCATGCGGCCGGACACCTGTCCGTTGCGGTCGATGGTGTAGGTTTTCACGCCATCGCCCAGCAGCGGACCCAGACCACTCAACATCGGGGCCGAGTTGCCGCCCCCGTTCATGCGCAAATCAATTACCAGGGCGCGGGGCCGGCGGGCCAGCAGGCGGCACAACGAGTCGCGCAGGGCGGCGGCGCGGCCATCGGCCCAGGCGCGGGCGGTGCCAATCATCTGCGGAATTTTCAGGTAGCCCACCCCCGGGGCCAGTTGGGCCGTCACCAGGCGGGGGCCTTTCAGGTACTCCTGCCGGATGCCGGGGCTCAGGCGCTGGCCGGGGTCCACCCCAGGCTCCGCGTAACGGTACTGCTGCGACTCGACGGCCAGCATGCCGTGTTTATCGCGGAGCTGGTCGAAGGCGTAACGCAGGGCGGGAAAGGCTTCCTCCAGCGTCCGGGCCCGGCCGGCCTTCTGGTACACCGAATCGCGCACCACGGGCCAGTTGACGCGCTGAGCGTAGAGCGAGTGCGTTTGCATCAGGTAGAGGGCGCTGTCGAGCCCGGTTCTGACGGCTGGAGTTAGTTGGGCCGGGGCGGAAATGGGGAGCAGCAACCCGATGGAGAGGGCTAAAAAGCGCATCGGTAGCTTTGATAAAATACGCTGGTGGCACCACGGTTGGCCGCCACGGAGCGGCGGGCACTCAGCAGGTTTTTCGTGGTTGAGAGATGGCATCAGGACGGACCAGTAGCAAATAAAAATCAGGCAGTTATTCTACCGCCACCCAGCGCGTGACCGGGAGTTGCCCCGCCACCTGCACGGTCAGCAGATAGGTGCCGACAGCCACCTGCGGGATGGGCAATTCGGCCTGCCGCCCGCCGAAGTTGGTGTGCGCGACTACCTGCCCCAGCACGTTGCGCAGCGTGGCCGTGGCGGAGGAAGCCGTGGTGGACAGGGCCAGGTGTAATGACCGGCCGTGCTCGGCCGGATTGGGCCATACTTCCAGGGCCGGGACCGCCGCCGGGCCGGTAGTGGCCGTGGGCTGGCAGGTTGCCAGCAGGCGGAAATTGCCGGTCAGGTTGGCAAAGCCCGATACGAACACGAGGTACTCCTGCCCGGCAACGGAATTGAACGTGAGGGCAGAAGCCGGGGCGCAGCCGGCGGCATCGTTGTTGCCGACCACGCAGGTGTAGGGGCCGCCGCACGCACCCCGAAAGACGAAGAGCTTCGTGTCGAAGTCAGTGGCCGGGTCGCAGGTACTCAGCGCGATGGGGCTGCCGTTGCCCGTAAGGGTATAGAATACCCCACCCTGGTCGATGGTCGCGCGGCAGAATATTGTGGGGTCGTCGGTGGCGGTGGCGCCGTTGGTGGTGCCCGGCACCGGCACGCCGCAGGTCAGCGGCAGGGCATCGGAGCAGCGGTCGTTCACCGGCGGCAGATAGCGGGTCTGGAACACCGCCGTGGTGGGCACCGACGCCTGGCCCCCCGCACAAGTGCTTTCTACCAGCACCTGGTAGCGGGTGCCGGGCAGCAGTCCCGACAGGGGCGTCGGGCTGCCCGTCACCGTTTGCGTGCTGCTGGCCGGCAGGGTGCGCACGGTGTAGCTGCCGGCCGCCAGCGTACCCACGAACTCTACCGTGGCCGTCGTCGTCGTGACATTGCGCACGGTCAGCTCCGAGGGTGGGGCGCACAGCGGCGGCGCAGGCGTTGTGAAATCAGCCGTGGCGGCGACCGACCGGTCCGCGCCGCAATCCGTGCTGATGGAGACGGTATAGCTGGTGCCGGGTACCAGCTGCATGAGTGGTACCGGCGAAGTACTCACCACCTGCGCCAGGGTAGCCGGCACGGTCGTGACCAGGTACTGCGTAGCCCCAGCCGCAGGCATAAAATTCAACAGCGCCGCCGTGCCGGTGATATTACTCACGGCAAGGGCCGTGGGCGGCGGGCACACCTGCGGGGTGCTGATGGTGAAGTTCTGGTCGGAGATGTCGAAGAAGTAGCTCGTGGCCGCCTCCACCATCATTCGGGCCTGGGTGGTCTGCACGGCGGGCAGCGTCACCGCGGCCGTGCCGGAATTGGGCGCGCCGGCCAGCAGCAGCGTGGGATAGGTGTAGCCGCCATCGGTGCTCAGGCGGATGTTTACCGTGGGGCAGTCGACACCGTTGGCGGTGGTGCCGGCTACGTCCCAGGTCACGGTCTGGGTGCTGCCGCCGGCCCAGGTCAGGGCCGTGTTGGGGGCCGTTAGGCGGAAGGGGCCGGCGGCGCTGGTCACGCGCAGCCGCAGCGAGTCGCTGGTGCTCACGCCGCCGATGATGCCGGCCGGGCCCCGGTGCTGGTCGCGCACGGTGCAGCGAAACGTCAGCTGCCGGGCCACGGTGGGCAGCCGCTCACCCACGCTGGCCGTGTTGCTGACCAAGTCGGCGAGTTGCGGAAAGTAGCGCGTGGCCGGGCGCTGGGGTGGGAAAGAGCGAAACAACGGTACGTTGTCACCGGCCACTTGAGCAGTTGTAAGACCTCCGGCACTGCCCCGGTCGATTTGCTCCCAACAGTACGTGAGCGTGTCGGCCTCGGCGTCGGCCCCGTGAGCCGTCAGGCGGAAGGACGTGCGCGCGGGCAGCACTACGTCGTTGGCCGGCAACTCCACTACCGGGGGCGTGTTGGCCGTCGGGGTCAGCATGGCGCAGGCCGTGGCCTCGATAAAGGGGCGCATCTCCTCGTAGCTGCCGGCGTGGAAATAAGCATCGGAGTGGGGCTGCACATCCTGCGGCGCACAGATGCCGGCGTAACCCATAATGGTGCTGCCCGAGCCGGGCTCCCAGGCGTGGTCGGCGCTGCGGTTGTTGGTGCAGCTGCCGGTGGTGCCGTTGAACGAGTGGCTGGCCCCGAACTGGTGGCCCATCTCGTGGCACACGTAGTCGATGTCGAAGGCGTCGCCCACCGGGGCCGGCGGCCCGGTCATCCCCCGGGCCTTACGCGGAGTACATACGCTGGCGTAGTCGGCAATCCCCCCGATATTCAAGCCGAAGACGTGGCCGATGTCGTAATTGGCCGTCCCAATCACGGCGTCCACGTTGGCCTGGTTCTCATTGAGCATGATGCCGCTACGCTGGTTGGTGTAAGGGTCGGTGGTCGGGTCGAGGTAGATGAGCTGGTCGTTGTTGGGTACCAGCACCAGGCGCACGGCCAATTCCTTCTCGTACACGCCCACCACGCGGTTAAGGGTCGTCACGAGGGCGGCCAGGGCTAGGAGCCGCGTGCCGCCGTGGAAGGCCGCGTATTCGCCCGTGGCGGCCAGGGCCAGCCGGTAGGTGCGCAGCAGGCTGCCGCTCCGGCGGGCCAACGGCGCGGTAGCAGAGGCGGCCGGGCGGCGGCTGGTCGGAGGTGCTTCGGTGGCGGGCTCCACGGCGCAGGTCATGCGCTCGATGGGTGCCGTCCGCATGTCGCGCCGGAAAAAGCTCCGGTAGTGCTGCGTATCGCCGCGCCGGGCGGGGTCGATGTACACCGTGCCGGTGGTGGCCGACAGCAGCTGAGCGTGAAAGCCGGCCGGCGTCACATCGAGGCGCACGGTGGCGGTGGCGTCGTCGAGGCCGTAGCCAGTGTAGGTATGAATCAGGGGGTAGCGGGCGGCCAGGGCGGGGGCCATTACGCTGGTTTCCCACACTGCCACGCGGGCCGTGCGGCCATCGGGCAGCGGCAGCGCCAGCACCAGCGGCGCGGCGCCGGGCTGGTCCTCGGGCGGGGCCGTCGCCAGCACGACGCGGGCCGCCGCCAGGTCGAGTCGCAGGGGGCGGGCCTGCGCCAGGGCTGGGGGCCGGCCGACGGCCTCAGTGGGGTCGTCGAGCAGTAGGGTAGTGGGTTGAGCCACGGCCGATAAGACCAGCAGCAATATTAGGCTCAGGCCGCTGCAGAAGCGGCCGATAGCGGATACGTAAAAAATTGACATGCGAAGAAAAGGGAAAAGCAACGTGGGACCAGTCGGCAGTACACTGACGCTGGCCAAACTCGCTGGCGTTGTCCAGAGGATAGCAGCGAAATGAAACCAGGACGAAGGGTATGGTCCCTGGGAGTTGAAACGTGCGGCCGGTCCGGCAGAAAAGGGCCCCGAGCGTAGCCGTATTTACTGGGGTACGGCTAGGCTTTTGCTGCCTATCCTTTGCCGCGCAGGCGGTCTACTAGTAAGTAATTTTTACCAGGCATTTTACGCCTGGTGACTGCCGGCCGGGATTGCAGCCAGTGGAGCCAGTCGGCGGCTACTTTGTCCCAATTGAAAACGGCATAGTCGGGCTGGCCACTGGGAAGGAGCGGAAAGTAATTGTGTTCGGCGCCGATGTAGGGAATGAACATCAGGTTCCGCCGTCCGAGCCGGGCACACTCGACGCGCAGCAAATCGACGTAAGGCGCGCCCCAGTCTTTCGTACCGTAAGTAACCAGTACCGGGATGGCAAGCCGCTGCAGCACGGGAGACGCGGGCTGTGAAAACGAGTAGGTTGCCTTGGGAGTATCACCCAATTTGGTGGTATCACTGCCTGGATTATTTACAACCTGTTGCCAATAATCCAGCGTATTCTCGCCCGTCCGGGTGCTATCCGTTTCAGTGGCGCGGCCCTGGGCCACCATCGACAGGATGCGGCCGCTCGGGTTGCCCCCGGAGTAGATAAGCCGCGTTACCCGGCGGTACTGCCGGGCCAGGTGGGCGGCGATGGTGCTACCCTCGGAATGCCCGGCCACCACCAGCTGCTGCCGGCTGGCCCAGGGCTGGCGCCGCAGGTAGCGCAACACGGCCCGGTTGCGGCGCACATAGTAGGTCAGGTGGTTATTGACGGCATAGCGGGCCGTCGGTGTCCGGCAGGTGAAATTCGACGCCAGGTCGGCCACGTTTTGCTGCAGGGGCACGCCCGGCTTGCCCACAATCGCTAGGTGGTAAGCGACGCACAGCTTATCCGGCGAGAAGGGAAACACATCGTAGGGTGCGCCGCCCTCCAGCTTTAGCAGCGGCTGCGGCAGGCTGCCCTGGCAAAACAGCAGTAAGGGCTTGCGCACGTGCTCGTCGCCGGGGCGGGATTTTACGAGCACCTCCACGGTATCATGCTGGAACAGCAGCTGATAATGGCGGAATCCGTAGACGTCGGCCCGTTGAACCTGCGCGTGCAGGGCGAGGGGCAGCCAGTAAAATACCCCGCCGAGAAGCCACCGAAAAAGGCGTTGCATAAGAGTCGGATGTCTGAATGATAAATGGGCTGTAACTCCGCTACCGTACCACAACCTGACACCAGATAACCCGGTACCGGCCCCTGCGTGGGGTGGACTGCGACGGGCGCGACGGGGCCGGTGCCATCGTCGTGGCAGGGTCCGGCGAATACGGTTGCTCGCGCTGGAAAAGCCCGGGCGGCACCGGCGCTCCGGCTGGGACGTGACCGAGCCGCGAATGGCTGACCACCGCCTTGGCCGGCCGCCCCGCTCCCACGGCTCCTGCGTGGGACCAGCCCGCGGCCACTGGCCCGAGCAACAACAAAAGCAGGTAGCCGAAGCGCTTCATAAGACAGAGTTTTTAGCCGGTGAGGTCACGCTGACCAGAGGCTGCGTTGCTTGCTGAGAGCTGCAGCATCTGCCTGATTGGGGTGCTATTAGAATGACAGCACAAAAGTAGAAGGCCCCTGAGCGGCCGACTTTCGCCAAACGGAGCATCTCCTTTGCGTAGCGGATTTTATGCAGGGAATAGCCTCTGTCACCGGATAATCCGGCACAGAAAGAAGATGCTCCGTTTGGCGAAAGTCGGCCAGAAAAGGCCCCGGTAATTTTGTCATCCGATAGCCGCTCAATCGGGGCGACTACCTAAACACGCTAATTTTCAAACACCATTTGACCACCTTTTTTTCTGCACTAAAAATGACTGCTGTTTCCAGAATGTGGGCGGCTGGCCTGCTGCTGACAGGCCTGTCGGCCTGCCAGGCCGAAGGACCCGCGCCCCAGGCCTCGTCGAACTTTATCAAAGTCAATTTCGACGGCCAGACCAAAACCTATACCAACGCCTCGCTGGGCGAAGGCCGCCTGTGTTCCCTTTCCTCCTACAGCATCAGCGGCGGCAACGCAGCGGGTGACGACTTGAGTATTACCATTTTCGCTACCAAAGCCGGCACTTACCCTTACCGGCAGGATGTGAATGTCTACCATGATGGCAGCCAGGTAGAATACAAAACCGGGGGCGAGGTCTTTAACAACTACAAAGCGCTGGTGTGCCCCACTTCGGCGGGCTATTATTCGACCGTCGGCCAGGTAGTGGTGACGGAGTACGTGCCCGGCCAGCGGGTGCGGGGCACCTTCGCCGGGGCCCTGCTCAACCCGAACGACCCCAACGAGTGCAGCAAGCAGGGCAAGCTGTTCAGTGGGGAATTTTACTGGGTAAAGCACTGATAGCGCGATGAGTGCAGCGCTACCCCTCGTCGCCAAGCGGCCCGCTACGGGCGAGGAAGGCGAATACGCAGGTCCGCCGACTACTGTGGATACGCGGCTGACGATGGGCCACTACTACTTCTTTGCGGCGCTGGGTGCCAGCCGGGGTATCATCCACGATGCCACCCTGATTACGGGCCAGGCGCGGTGGCAGTCGGAGGAGCTACAGCTTTGCTTCGAGGCCCCGCCCGACCGGGTGTGGTTCGCCCTGCGCCTGGCGCCGGAACTGGGCCAGGAGCTGCCGGCCAACTCCTACGCCTTGCGCAGCGCCGCACAGCCACAGGCGCCAGTCGCCGTGGCCTACTACTACGCCCGGCAGCTGGCGGCCAGCAGCCAGGCGCACGCGCAGCTGGCTCAGCAACTACCGTTTCAGCAGCTGACTGGCCACCTGACCATCTCTGTCTACCACGCACAGCAGCAGCTCCTGAGCGGCTACTACGAAGTGCGCTTCACCCGACCGCCCGACCCGGCCACTGGCCTTACAGGCCTAGGCTGTACGCTGCTGCTGGCCGGCGAATTTGAGCATCTGGCCGTCACGCGGGCCACTTGAGCGGCGCTATTACAAGCTTAGCAAACTCTTCCAAAATGAACAGTCTAAAGACGTGTTGCCGCTTGTCGGCCGGGGTCCTGTTGCTGGTGGCCTGCGCGCCCGATTCGGCAACGACGACCGCTGACCGGCAGCAGCCCGATTCGACGGCGGCCGTGCCGCTACCGCCGGCACGGGAATCCATCGTCTCCACGGGGCCCGTGATAGCCGACGACACCGTGCTGCCGGCCAGTATCCGCGTGGGCGGCCTGCCGCTTGTCGTGGACCGGCAGGAATTGCAGCGGCACTTCGGCCCACCCGATAGTACCTATGTCGCCCGAACTGTCGATGCCGAATCCTGCTTCGAGCCTGACGACGACACGACGGCCCGGTTCGAAGTGTACCAGAACCAAGTGTACCTGTGCGACGGCGAGCAGCGGACGTTCCTGCAAAGCCAGCGCCGCGCCCCGCACCTGCTCGTGCAACTCGGCACCCGGCGCCTCACCGAGCGCACGACGCCCGACGACCTGCAAATCATGTTTCCGACCAGCTACCAGCATTCGCAGCGCGAAGCCGACGGCCGTCAGTATTTCTACTGGTACCCGCCGGCACTACTCGCCCCCGACGAATGGTACGTGCTGATAATCGAAAACGGGCGGGCCCGCCAGTTCAAACACCAAGTAAACTGCGTGTATGATTAATTTCCTGTCCTTTGCCATGGGGCGGTATAGCGTGCTGCTGCTGGCCAGCCTTGGGGCCTGTCAGTCGGCTAGTGAGTCGCGGCCAGCTCTGCCGCCTGCTACGGTCCCGGCGGCTGCACCCACCCAAAGGCCCAGCCTGTCTCCCGAGCAAACGGCCGTGAGCTTCTTCACCTATTACAAGCGGCACCGGGCGGCGCTGAACGCCCTGAATCTGGTGGCGAACCTGGCGGATGAAGACACGACCCGCGCCTACGCCATTGACTTCGACCAGACGGCGCAGTTTGTAAATACGTTGCAAGCCAGCGGCTGCGTTTCGCCTACGTATCTGGAGCAGTGGGACCACTACTTTCACCGCTGGGCCGATTCGCTGCAGCGGCATCCGATGAGTCAGGGCGATGTTGACGGCTTTGCTTACGAGCTGGTGCTGGCCTCGCAGGACGGCGACGAATATGTAGATAAGATTGGCCGCGTACCCAAGCAGGTGCGCTACCCAGCCCCCGACCGGGCCCTGGTAACGGCTGATTTTTCCACCAATCCCCAACTATCCAACAAGAAGCTCTTTCATTTGCGTCACTACGCCAAGGGCTGGCTGATTGACTCGATTACCAGCGAATAACCTGACTAGATACTGGTTGGCGGTGGCCCGAGGTGTGGGCAGTCCTCACAGTCCGCCGCACGCCAGCATCGCGCAAGGCAACCGTTGGCGGCTGGCGGGCGTCACGCAGGTACGTCCTGGTGGGCGTGGTTGGTTTATATTTGATTGCCTAACCTCTAACACGTTACTGATGGAGCCGTTTTTTCAGTTCCGCACCGCCGAGTTTACCGATAATTGCCAGACGACCTTGGACGAGCAGGCGGGGCTGCTGCACGCCACCACCACCTGGCAGCAGGCGGGCAGCGGCATGCAGTTCTCGGATTATTTTCTGGAGGGCTTTCAGTTCACCACCTTAACGGGCCACCTCGCCCAGCCCCTGCGCCTGGAGTTGGCCGTGCAGAAGCCCTGGCTGGCCATGCTCTATCAGCTCGACGGCCAAATCGACTCGCGGGCATGCGCGCTCCGGCCCCTCATCTTCGGGCAGGGCCACCAGAACATGATGGCCGACGAGGCGCCCAGCAATTTTTATACGTTTCAGGGCCAGCAACACACCTGCTTCTCGGTGCATTTCACCCGCGAGCTGTTCAGCCAGCTCGTAGCCAGCAACGAGGAGTGGCTGGGCCTGCACCAGCGGCAATTACAGCAGCCCGAGCCGTTTGTGCTGCTGCCGCCGGGCTCGGTCATTACGCCGGCCCAGCGCGCCATTATCCAGCAGATTGTGAGCTGCCCCTACGGCGGCGTGCTCAAAAAAATGTTCCTTGAAGCCCGTTTTCTCGATTTGTTTATCGAGCAGCAGGCGCAACTGGCCCGGCTGCTGGTGCGGCCTGCCTCCCGCGACCGGGACATGCTGCACGCCGTGCGCGACTTTCTGGATGCCCACTACGCCGAGCCGCCGGGACTGCTGCAGCTGGCCCGCCAGTTCGGCACCAATGACTTCAAGCTTAAAAAGGGCTTCAAGGAGCTGTTTGGCACCACCGTCTTCGGCTACGTGGCCGAGCGCCGGCTCACCGTGGCGCACCAGCTGCTGAGCCTCACCAGCCAGCCGGTGCAGGAGGTGGCCGACGCCGTGGGCTTTACCAACCCGGCGCACTTTGCCACGGCCTTTCGCCGCAAGTTTGGTCTGCGCCCCACGCAGGTGCGGCGCCCGTCACAGCCCGTGGTTGCTGAAGCGTTGGTAGCGTCGCTGGCCGCCTGAAAACAGGATACGCTGGCCGCGGCTGGCTGAAAAGCTATTTCACCGAAACGGCACCGCTCGGCATGCCGCGTAGCCGCGCCCGGTTTCCGGCCAGATGCGTCACGAGTGCCTCTTTGTTACTGCTTTCCAGGTTCGAAGCTGGTAGCAGACTTTCTTCTGTAAAAAAACATTTCAGTAATATTATGCGCAAATTTCGGTTCTTCTTTGTCGGCATTGCTGCTTGGTGCGGTAGTATGACGAGCCAGGCCCAGGGGCTTGCCGGCCCCACGGCCGTCACGCACTCGCCGTACTACCACGCGTATCAGCCGAAAGCCATTCCGGGCGCAACGGCCCGCATTGGGGTGCTGCCTGCCCGGCTCCAGCACCCGGCCGCCAGCCGGATTCTGAGCCAGACCCGCGCCCCGGAATTGCTCGATTCGCTCACCCGTTACCTGGGCCGGCAACCCGGGCTGACGCCGGTGGCCCTACCTGCGGATACCAAGCTCAATCACTTGCCCGACGTGTACTTCGGTAGCCCCGACCAGGACCCGCCCAGCGAATTACCTGACTACGTACGCAACCTGCAAAACCCCAACCCCGGCAAGGGCGTGGTGCAACTGGCGGGCTGGAACGGTCAGGGCAAAACGCGCCAGGCCCTGGTGGCCCTGATGGCGGCCCAGCACCTGGACTACCTGCTCGTACCCATCGTGCGCGAAGCCAATCTGTATTTCTCGATGAAAATCAAGTCGGCGGGCCCCTTGTCAACTGGTCAGGCTACGGGCACCGATTACTACCTGGATGAAGGCTCCGACCACATCGTGCATTTTTCCCGGCTCGAAGACCTGAACAGCTACGCCACCGTGCTGGTGCTAACCGGAGCCTTGCTCAACGCCCGGGGCGAGCTGGTGCTGGTAGGGGCCGAAGGGCTGAAAGATACCGGCGTCGGCTTCCAGCCCAAGCGCCTGGTTACGCTGACACCGTACGCGTTTCTGGCCAGCGATTACAACGAGCTGTTACGCCCCACTCCGGCTGGCATGCCAGCCACTTGGCAAGGGCCCGTCAATCAATGGATGCAGCGCCTGACGGGGCGCCGCCCTTATCGCGAAGATTCCCCGTACCGGTTTCTGCTGGTTGACCAGCCCAACCAGCAGCATTAGCCTGCTCATTGATTTGTAGGGTACGCTACCCTCAATCTGTGCCCTGGGCAGGGCCGACCCCGCATTCGTCATCCTCATTGTAAGTCTGCCGCTGGTCGTGCTTATGGCTACAGCTCAATTATGACAGGATGCTTGCTTTCAAACTGTTTGCTGCTCATTCTTATGCCTTAGCCGTCGGCTGGGCTATTTGTCATGAAATTTCTGTCGACCTGCGGCTTACTCGGCCTGCTGCTTAGTACCGCTGCTTTCGGCCCAGATGCCCCCAAGCCCCGCGCCCGCGACCTGGGCGTGCCTTTCGAGGGCAAAACCGGCCCCAGCAACGCCATTACCGACGTGCCCGGCGTATTGGTAGGCTACAAAACGCTCATCAAAGGGAAAGGAGCACTTAAAGCCGGCGACGGGCCGGTGCGGACCGGCGTGACGGTGATTCTGCCGAAGGGTCGGACCTCCCAGGCCGTGCCTGCCGCCTACTTCACGCTCAACGGCGATGGGGAAATGACGGGCCTGCCCTACATCGAGGACTACGGCACCCTTGCCGGCCCC
This sequence comes from Hymenobacter aranciens, assembly GCF_030580865.1. Classification (GTDB taxonomy): domain Bacteria; phylum Bacteroidota; class Bacteroidia; order Cytophagales; family Hymenobacteraceae; genus Hymenobacter; species Hymenobacter aranciens. Next base: position 452,957 of record NZ_JAUQSY010000003.1, read on the forward strand.
ATTGGCATCACCAATACCAACAGCGTGGGTGTGGTGCGCGATGCCATCGGCGAGTGGAACATCCGGCAGTTCAGCGGCCAGCAGTCCGGCATGGCTGACTTCTCGTTTGGCCTGCCGGTGGTGGCCGAGACCTTCGACGGCCTGCTCAACGATATCAACGGCCTGCACGTGACCAAAAAGCACGTTTGGGAAGCCCTCGACGCCGCCCATGCTGGCCCCATTGCCGAGGGCAACGTGGGTGGCGGTACCGGCATGTCGATGTTCCTGTTCAAAGGCGGCAGCGGCACGTCCTCGCGGGTGGTAAAGGTTGACCGCACCGATACCACGCAGTACACGGTAGGCGTATTCGTGCAGGGGAATTTTGGCGGCCGCCAGGACCTGCTGGTCGCGGGCGTCCCCGTTGGGCGTGAAGTCACCGACCTGAAGCCCATCATCCGCACCAAGGAAAAAGATGGCTCCATTATCGTAGTGGTAGCTACCAATGCCCCGTTGCTGCCGTCGCAACTCAAGCAGCTAGCCCGGCGAGTGTCCATTGGTGTGGCGCGCACCGGTGGACTGGGGCGCAACAGCTCCGGCGACATCTTTCTGGCTTTCAGTACCCGTGGTGCTCAGGAAAACGCCGCCGGGACTTTGGAAACGTGGCAATCAGTCCCCAAGGAGCGGCTCGATGGCCTCTACCAAGCCACGGCCCAGGCCACCGAGGAAGCCATTATCAATGCATTGGTAGCAGCCGAAACGATGGAAGGCATCAACGCCAACACCATCTATGCCCTGCCTGCTGACCGATTACAAACCGCGCTGCGCAAATACAATCGGTTGGTAGAGACAAAGCCGTAAAAGCTACGCTGCTAGTGCTGGCAATGGCGTTTCTTAGGTGTTGGGAACCTCTATACCCTGGCGGCACGGAGCCGCTTACCCCTAACCCGGCCAGCGGCCCCACGCAATGACAGCGCACACATACGGCTCCAATACAAGACCTTATTGGTTACACGCTCAGCTGAAAACACGGCTGGGTAGCGCCAGTAGCTGTGCAATGCTTTCTTTGATTGCGGGTAAATGCGAGCAGCCTCTACCCGCTCCCAGGTTTCTATAATTGGAATAAAAAACGCCCCGCAGCCGGAGGGTTGCGGGGCGTTGATAGTTGGGGCCTTGGTCTGCTTTATGTCGAAAAAAGCAGCGAGAATGCGGGACCCCGGAATAGGTCATTCGCGGGCCGAAGTCGCTGCTTTCCGGCGAATGAGGTCGAGGGTGAACTCCATTTCCCGGTCGGTGCCGCGCAGCACGTCGGCGGCCGTGGGCTCCACCACGTAATCGGGCACGATGCCCCGCTCGGGATGGGCGGTATCGGGTACGGCCATGTAGTAGCTCCACACCGGCAGCCCCAGCGTGATGCCGCTATTCGGTAAGTGCACGAAGGCAAAAAAGCCGCTGTTGTTGCCGCCATACGCCCCGCCGGTTTCCTGCCCGATAAAGGTGGCGCGGCTTTCCCGACGGGCTACGGCGGCAAATTCGGCCGTCACCGAGTAGCTCCACCCGTTGGTGAGGATGTACACGTCGCCGCCGAAAGCCTCCGGCTGTGGCTGCTGCAGCTTCAGGCCCTTACGCCCCCGAAACTCGTAGATGCCGTCGGTGGCGCGGCGGATGAAAACGCGGCGATACAACCCGTAAAACCACTCGCTATGCACTTGGCGCTGAATGCTGGTGCGGCGGGCGTGGGTGCCGATACGCTGGTAGTAACGGAAAGGCTTGCTGGCCAGATAGGAATACAGCAGCGTGCCGTACGAGTCATTGCCGCCCTCGTTGTTGCGCAAATCCAGAATCAGGGACTTGGTGCCCCGGGCGCGCAGCTGCCGAAACGCTTCCCGCAGAAATTGGGCGTAGGGCTGCTGCTTGCCTTCCACCCAAAAGTGGTCGATGGTGAGCACGGCCGCCCCGTCGGGGCGAAAGTCCAGTTGCAGGGGGTAGCGCGCGGCGGGCGCGCGCTGCTTTTCCACGGCTTTAATGGTAGTGAGCGTAGTAGCTGGCACCTCGGTTTGCGCCACCTGTCCATCGGGTCGGCGGTATTCCACCGTGTAGCGGTCAGCGGCCTGGGCAAAAGCGGCGTAGTACCCGGCAAAGAAAGCCTGCAGTTCCAGCCATTTCGCCGTAGTCGTGGCTCCGTCGGCGAAAGACACGTAGGGCAGCAGGCCCGTAAGAATGTCGTCTACGGGACGTCCGTCGATGCGCAGCAGCTCGGCACCGGCGGGGATGGCAGTGCTGCCATCATAGTTGTAGAGCACGTAGGCCCGGCCGCCGAGCAGGTGCAGACGCAGCGGAAACAGCTGACTGGTGTGGTACGGGTATTTGTCGTCGCGGTCGGCCGGAATAAATTTGGTGTGGCCGCAACGCAGCTGCACTACCAGCGATGTGAGAGCGGCGTAGTACGCCTGCTCGCTCTGGGGCTGGGTGAGGCGCGCGGCCACGCTGTCGAATCGGGCATCGAAGACGGCCTTCGGGGTATAGCGGTACACCCCGGGGTGCACTTCTTGCAGGGCCTTGCGAAACAGTTGAAAGTCGGCTTGCTGCTGGGCGGGCGTCAGTTGCCGCTGAACTGGCTCACCCTGGCAAAGTGCTATTCGTGCGGGAGCACATAGCAGTACGAATAGGCAAAACCACAAAGGCGTTTTCATGGAACGGAGAAGGGATAGTTGAGGCTGCAAACCTAGGCCGCTGCCTAATGCCCGTCGTCCAATCCGACAAATTCAGACCACTGTTTCAATTTGTTTGGTGTATTCGGTTGGCGTCAAGCCAGTTATTTTCTTGAAGACGGCATTAAACGTCGCTTTGGAGTTGAAGCCAGCCTCTTCGGCAATGGCGAGGGTGGTATAGTGCCCGAAGCGGGGGTTGCGTAGCAGCTGCTTCACTTCGACCACCCGGTACTCATTCACAAAGTCATAAAAGCTCTTGCCCAGCTGTTCGTTGAGCAATTGGCTCAGCCGATGCTTGGGGAGGCCCACCAGCTGTGCGAGTTCCTGCAAGGTGAGGGTATTCTGCCGATAGGGCTTGGCTTCTTCCATATAAGCCAGTAGCTTCTGCTGGTAAAGGGCCGATTGCTCCGGGGTTAACGTTGATTTCTGGTACTTGAGCGGTGCCTCATGAGCAGGAATTGATTCGGGCTGGGTAGCCGGAATAGTCGGCGGCCCGGTCGGGGTAGCCGCTACCGGAAGCGTAGGTAGCGGCTGGGCTGCTGGCGATGAAGGGAGTCCAAACAGCGCCGGTTGGCCCAGCGCTTTGTAGCCAATCCAGTAGATGAGGGCAATGGCACCCAGGTAGTGCAGGTGGTAATCGTAGAGCGTTGTCAGGGCGCCCAAGCCCCATTTGCGGGCATAGAAGGCCCCGATACCAAAGACCATAATAACCAATATAAACCCTAAAAACTGCTTCAGCCAGCGCACCCGCACCCGAGAAAGGTCCGAGTAGCAGTTGCGCATTCGCCGCTCGTGCCGGTGCAGCACCCGTAAGGCCAAGAGCACAAAGACCAGGTGCTCCCCGTTGATGAGCTGGTTTAACCAGCTAAAATCGTCCTGCGATGCGTGGGCAAAATCATCGAGGTAGGCCACCTTCTTGGCCGCCGACTGCAGGTAATAAGGCAGCAAATAGAGCAGACACGCCCCGAAAGGTAGGAGAAACCAGGTATCGCGCCTGCGCAGGCGAGGACGCTTGCGGGTGAGCTTGTCCGTAAACAGGTAAATCAGCGGCCCGAACAGCGTGGGCAGCAACCAGGAAATCTTGCTCAGGTGCGGGTTCGCCACGAAAAACGCGCGCGTGTCGAAGGCCACCAGCACGGATTGCGCCGCGATGAGCACGAGCAGCACCGCCAACAACCAATTCGCTACTTGATTGACTCGGCGTGTCGACAGCAGCAGGGCCACGCACAGGCCCTGCACGGCGCCGGCTACCAACAGAATTTGGGGAATAAAAAGAGACACTTGCTCCTATTAATTGCTGTTCAGTACCTGCCTTGATTGCCGGTAAATGCTAGCGGCGTCTGCCCGCTCCCAAATATCCATAATTGGAACAAAAACGCCCCGCGACCGGAAGGTTGCGGAGCGTTACCAGTTGGGTTTTTGTTCTGCTCTATTCTATAACGATGCGCTTCGTAACAGGCTGACCATTGAGTGTGAAGCGCAGAGCATAAACGCCGGCGGCCAGACCGTGCAGCTCTACCGTAGTTTCGGCCGCCGGCAGCGCGAGGTGGCGCACGCATTGGCCAAGACTGTTGAGCAGCTCGGCGGCGGCTACCTGGCCAGCCGGGCGCAGCACGGTGAGGTGGTCATGGGCGGGGCTGGGGTAGGCCAATACCTGCGCATCGAGCGGGGCTGCTGTGGCCAGCGGGGCCGTGGCCGGCTTCAGGTTCAGCCAGAAGCGCCCGGGGGCCGTGTAGCTGCTCAGCGTGAAGGTATAGCTGGCGCCAGCCGTGAGCAGGGTGCGGGTGCCAGTGAACTGGTCAACTAACTCGACGCGCACGCCTACCAGATTGGCCAGATGAGCGGCGGTCAAGGTATAGCGGCCGAGGGCCGGCACACCTACAAATAGCGGAATGCTGGTAGTGCTGGTGAAGGACGGGCGGCCGTCGATAGCCAGTTGCTCGCCGGTGGCAGCTAGGCTGGCGAGGTTGAGGCCGGTAGTGTTGGGCAGTTTCACAGCGTCGGCCTGGGGGTCAAGGCCCGTAGTAGCCGTTGCGTTAGAATACACCAGTAGCTCATCGGTGAGGCCGTTGGCACCGGTCAGGGTGAGGCCGACGCTGGGCAGGCTGGTGCTGCTGCTACGGTGCATCTTGACCTGGGTGCCGTAGGTGGTCAGGCGCTGGCTGTTGCGGAAGATTAGGTTGCCGCCGGTCCGACCCGGGCTGACGCGCACGAAGAAGCCCTGGCTGCTGGCCACCAGCGGCGACACCGAGGCTGGGTCGGACGCGCCGGGCAGGAAAGTGCGGTACTGGCCGGCATACGGCCCGGTGCTTTCGAAGACGTACAGAGCCGCGTCGAGGCCGGGGCGGTCGGCGGGCGCTACCAGGGACCAGTCCAGAGGAGCAGGGTAGGGGTTGCCTACCAGCGCCCAGCCGGCCTCGGCCGCCGTGGTGCCAGCGTTGCGAGCCAGGCTCAGCGAGTAGTCGCCCGAGCGCAGGCGGCCGGTGAAATCGACCTTCGCCGTGGCTGGCAGGTGCACGGTGTAGCCGGTGCCGGCGGGCAGGCTGTCGGTAGCCGAGGGCGAGAACCAACCTTTGTCGAACATGCTCAGGTTGTTGGTGGCCGAGGCCAGACGCGCTTGGTTGTAGCCAAACACGGTGGGGAAGGGCGCCACCAGACCCGGCGCGGCCGACGAGTTATAGGCCGGATTGAAAGCCGGGATGAAGCCTGGCGTCGCCAGGTCGGCCAGGGTATTGCCGCTCACCGGCGAGCTGTAGTGGCGGTAGCCGGGGCCAGCGTTCAGGCTGGGGTCGAGCCAACGCTGCACGGTGGCTGTGCTGCCACGCACCATGCCCCTGCCGCTGTTCACGACCAGGGCCGTGCCGCTGGCATCGGAGAGCAGCGTCAGTGCGTGGCCGTTGAGCTGCAGGTCGTTGTCATTTACGGTCAGGGTCTGGCGGATGGCTACCGGCTGGCTCAGGGTCAGGGGCGCGATGCTAGTGAGGCTGCGCACTTGAGCGGGCAGGCCGGAGCCGGTTATCTGGGTAGCGAGGCCATCGTAGCTATAATCAGCTTCGGTAGAAAACGAGCGGGTACCCGTCACCTGTATGGCCCCGGTGCTGCCGTTGGCCGCAATGCCGGCGGCATCGCACACTACCAGCTCAGCCCCGGCCGCCAGCGTAAAGCTGCCCGGGCCGGTGAGGGGCTGGCAGGCGGTGCGCAGGGTGCCACCGTCGTGGATTATCAGGTTGCCCTCCACCACCAACGGGCCATCGAGAGTGGCAAGGCCGGGGCCGCCGGTAGCCGGGCCGGTGATGGTGACGTGGCGGTAGGTGCCATGCAGGGCCCGGGTGCTGCTGACGACCACATCGGCGGGGGCGTGAGCGCGGCCCAGGGGCAGCCAGTGCTGGGCAGAACTGTGACGGAAAGAGCCGCCATCGGTTTGCCAGAAGCCGCCAGCCACGGCCAGATACACCGAGTCGCCGACGGTGATGGGTGCGGCATAGGAAGCTAGCATCGGCAGGGGCTGGGCCGGGCCCAGCAGCCACTCGCCGCGGTCGAGGTCGTAGGCCCAGGTGCGGGCGCGCTGGGCGGCCGGGGTGTTGGGCCAGTTCTGGCCGCCCGTCACGTACACCCGGCGGTGGCCCTCCACCTCGGCCCCGGCCGCCACGGCGTAGCGCACGGGGCCGCCGGGGTAATCGGGCAGGCGCGTCCAGGTGATGCGTAGCGGGTCGGTAGGGTCGAGGTCGCCGCGCCACACGGCGGCCGTTACCTGGCCGGCATCGACTTCTTCGCCCCCCACCAGCACCAGGCTGCGGCCGACCACCCCCACGCTCAGACCGTACAGCGCCGGGCCGGGATAGGGCGTGGCCTGGGCCCAGCGGTTGCGGCGCACGTCGAACACCTGCACGCTGCGGTAGCCGACGCTGCCGCCGGCATTGCCACTCAGGCCGCCCACCACGTAGAGCAGCGAGTCGCCGAGGGTGGCCGAGCCGTAGGCGGCGGTGGCCTGGGGCAGGCTGGGGCCGGTGGTCCAGGTGTTGCGCTCGGGGTCGTAGATGTCGAGGCGGCTGGATGCGTTGCTCAGGAAAATGCCGTCGGCCCCGCCGGGCACGTACACCCGCGCACCCAGGGTATGGGCACCGTAGAAAGCCCGGGGCTGGGGCATGGGGGCGCGGGCCACCCACTGCCGGGTGCCGGGGTGGTAGCGCCACACCTGGCCGTCGGGCAGGTTAGTGCTGTCGAGGCCACCCACGCTAAGCAGGTAGGGGGTGCCATCGGCGGCGGTGTAGGCGGTGGTACCGTGGCCGTTGCGGGCGTTGGGCAAGGGTGCGTGGGGCTGCCAGGCGGGTACGAGCAGGGGGTTAAAGACACCCACATTAGCACTGACCTCGTTGTCGGTAGGCTGGGCGTCGGCGATTAGCGGGGCCTGGGCTACGAGCTGGTAGCTGCCCGTCTGAGCAGGCGTCCAGGGGTCGAAATTCACCGTTACCTGGTGGCGGTGCGCTGGCACCGTCACGGTGCGGGTGCTGAGGTAGCCAGCCGGGGTGCTGCGCAGGGTTACGGCCACGGTTTGGGGCTGGGCGCCCATGTTTTGCACCTCCACACGGGGGCTGAGCGACTGACCGGCGCGCAGGGTGGTGCTGCTGAGCTGCAGGGGGTGCAGACGCACGTCGGCGGCCGGGCGGCGGCCCAGTTCCACGTCGTCGATGACCATGCCGGCCCCATCCCGGGCCCCGTATTGAAAGGCCAGGTACACGCGCTGCCCGGCGTAGGCGGCTAGGCTCAGGCGCACCTGCTCGAACCAGCCAGTGGGGTAGGCGGGTCCGTCGGCTCGCCACAGCGTGCGGGTAAAACTGGCCCGGGCGCTGTCGGTGACGGAGATTTTGACCGTGAACGAATCGACGGCTGCCGGCACGAAATACGGCAGCCAGTAGAAGCAGAGCGAATCGGTGGTCCCCACCCGGAAGCGCGGCAGGATAAGCCAGTCGTCGTCGGTACCGCCTGCCCAGGGGGCGAGGGCGGCGCTGCCCTGACCTTCCAGGGTTAAGGCGTCTTCACGCTGCCAGTAGTTGGAGCCGCTCACGTTGTCGGCGCGCCAGCCGGGCGGCGGAAAGGAGGTGGCTTCGAAGCTTTCGCGCAGGTAGCCCTGGCGGGGGATGGGGGCCTGGGCCTGCACCATGAAGGCGAGTAGCACCAGCACCAGGCTGCTCAGGCAGCACTTATGCAATGTTTTCAAGGCAATGAAAAGGGAATAGTTAACGGGACTGACGCCCGGCGGCGTTGGGGCGTTGCCCCGGTGCCGCAAGCGGGTTTTGTCAAGCTAAGGGAGTGACCCTGACGCTGACCGTTTCCGCACCCAAAACGCCGTAAGCGGGCTTTGTCGAGTTGAGAGCCTACTCGTTGCGGAGAGGCCGCCAAACTCGGACAGCGTGACGGTGGCTATCTGCAGCCCCTCCAGCATTTGCAGGGTAGGCTCCGTGGAGCTGTCAATGGACTCCTGCCAGGCACACAATACGTAGCAGTTGGCCACTAGAAACCCCTGGTGTCTGTCAGCCTTTCCATTTGCCAGCGTCTATTGACTACTTGCATCTCGCCGCCAATGCAAAACTCAAGTCCCTCCGCTGGCAGCGAATCCCAATCAGGTGACTCCGACTGGTGTAGCTATGCCATAGTAACAAGCCAACCTCAGTGGTCAGCTTGGTGGATAGCTCCATTAGAAGACAGCACAGCTGCCAGCGACTTCAATTCCTGAGCAACCAGGATTGCTTTGGCTTCCGCCACCAGCCGTTCGCCAGGATTCAACTCTTTGCGGTGCAGCGACACTATCAGCCCAATAAAAGAGATATACGGTAACCCGCAGCCTAAAACGAACCACAGCCAGAAGGAGCGGCCATAACTATAAGCACAATATCCCGTGACCAGCGGCAGAAAAAGCAGCGTGCTTAGTATGAAAAACAATAAGTCCAGTAGCATGAGCTTTGACAAGAAGGGAGGTTTAGTTGCCCTGCACCGATGCAGGCATGGGTGCAGTTGGGGCGGGCAGCGTTGTAGCGGTGGGTTTGGGCCTGTAAGTTGGCCCGTTGTCGCCGGTGTATTTCAGGATAGTCTTTACTTCGGCCATGTTGATGACGGGGAAGAATTTGGCGAAGAGCATGAACAGCGTGAAGAACAGGCCCAGCGTCCCCACGTAGATACCGATGTCGATGAGGGAGGGCGAGAACATGGCCCAGTTCGACGGCAAGTAATCGCGGTGCAGCGAGGTGACGATGATAACGAAGCGCTCGAACCACATGCCGATGTTCACGATGATGGACAGGATGAAGGTGAGCGGAATGCTGTAGCGCACGCGGCGCAGCCACACTAGCTGCGGTGTAATCACGTTGCAGGTCATCATCGAAGCGTAAGCCCACCAGTAAGGGCCAGTGGCGCGGTTGATGAAGGCGTACTGCTCAAACTCCACCTGCGAGTACCAGGCGATGAAGAACTCTGTGATGTAAGCCACGCCCACGATGGAGCCGGTAATCATCATGATTTTGTTCATCAGCGCGATGTGCTCCAGCGTGATATAGTCTTCAAGACGGAACACGACGCGGGTAATGAGCATCAGCGTCAGTACCATAGCGAAGCCCGAGAAGATAGCGCCGGCTACGAAGTAGGGCGGGAAGATGGTAGTGTGCCAGCCGGGTACTACCGAGGTGGCAAAGTCCATCGATACGATGGTGTGGACCGAAAGTACCAGCGGGGTCGACACGCCAGCCAGAATCAGCGACACGGTTTCGTAGCGCGACCAGGCCTTGGCTGAGCCTTTCCAGCCCAGGCTCAGCAGCGAGTACGCGACTTTGGCAATGGTACCCTTAGCACGGTCGCGGATGGTGGCAAAGTCGGGAATCAGGCCAATGTACCAGAACACCAGCGACACCGAGAAGTAGGTCGAGATGGCGAACACGTCCCACAGCAGCGGCGAGTTGAAGTTGGCCCAGAGCGAGCCGTAGGTATTCTGGAAAGGAAACACCCAGAACATCAGCCAGGGCCGTCCCAGGTGGAGCACGGGATACATGGCGGCGCAGATGACGGCGAAGATGGTCATAGCCTCGGCCGCCCGGTTAATGGAGCTCCGCCATTTCTGCCGAAACAGCAGCAGTACGGCCGAGATGAGCGTGCCAGCGTGGCCAATGCCCACCCACCACACGAAGTTGGTGATGTCCCAGGCCCAGCCCACGGTTTTGTTGAGGCCCCACTCGCCGATGCCGTACCACAGCGTGCGGTACATCGAGTAGAAGAAGATACCAAGGAAAAACAGGGCCACGCTCAAGGCGACCATCCAACGCCGGTTAGGGGCAGATTCTACCTGGCGGCACACGTCCTCAGTTACATCGTGGCAGGTTTTGCTCCCCGTGATAAGCGGTTCGCGTATCGGCGACACATGTTGCATATAGTTCGGTGATTGTTTCGACAAAATTCCGACTGCTGCCGCTGGCAAACCTTGATTGAACGCAAGATTTACACTGACTGAATTCCACTCCATCTACCTCTGCAAAAGGATGAATTGGCCCGCTGGGTGAATAGGCGAATAGTCACAGTGGCCCATGCTCAAGGCAGGGCTAGGCGCGTCCACCCTACCAGGCCGGGCGGCAGGTCAGGGCTGGGCGTGTCAGCACTAGGCAACGCCCCCGGAACTACAGACGTCCTCCAGGCAACCCCGCAGGCATCAGGCCTGCTTCTTGCCCATCCTTTTCCGACTACTTGCCTTAGGCGCAGTTCTTTGTCTTGGGGACTGCGCGGCGTAAATGGCTGCTGGCTCATGGGGCCCTAACTGCTTCACCGGTTCAGCCGTGGCCCTGCCGTCATCAGTTGCTGCAGGGGCAGGTTCCGGCGCTGGTTTGTAGGCCACGGCGCAAGTGCGCACCGGTACCGAAACAGCCACCACCTGCTCAGAAGCACTAACTGCCCTGTCGGAGTGATATAAGGCGACCGTTTCGGCCTCGCGTATGGCTCAGGTTAAGGCCTGCAATTAACTTCGGACTTCCGGCCGGAGACATTGCCCGCGCGCTCTTGCATACAGGAAGGTGATGCCGTAGCGGCCGCAGATTTCGGCCACAACCGGGAAGTCGGGTGGGCCGGCGGGTAGCTGCGCCAGCTCCTGAAACATGTGCTCGGCCCCGGCCGGGAAGATGGATACCAGCACGCGGGCCGGCGTGCTGCCCACCACCCGGAAGCTGTGGGCCACCCCACGCGGCACGTAGGCCAGGTCGCCGGCCCCGAGGGTGGTTACGGCACCGTCGACTTCATATTCGACCAGCCCCTCCTGCACGTGGAAGGTTTCATCTTCCTGCGTGTGCACGTGGCGGGGAATGCCGGTGCCGGGCGAGTTGAGCTGCTCCACCAGGGTAAACAGGCCGTTGGTGTCCTGGCCGGTCAGCTTGATGCACTGCTGGTCGCCGAGGACGCTGAGCCGCAAACCATTGGCGGCAGGTACGATGTTGGGAATGAGTTTCATGGATGTTGAGAAATAAGATGAGAAAAGAGAAAAATGGCTAGCGGGCGGCCGTGACTTCGATTTCGACCAGCAGGCCGGGGAAGGCCAGGGCCTGCACCTCGACCAGCGTGCTGGCGGCCTGGCAGCCGTGCTGCGCCAGCCGGGCCACTACCGCGCCGTAGTGCGGAAAAAAATCGGCGATAGAAGTCGTCAGGTAGTTGATGCGCACCACGTCGCGCAGCGCGTAGCCGGCCTGCGTCAGCACGGTTTCCACGTTGGCGAGGGCAGCCTGGAGCTGGCCCGGCATGTCGGCTGGCAGCGGCGCGCCGTGGGCATCGACGGCAGCCTGCCCGGCGCAGTACAATGTGTGAGAAGCGTGGGAGATTTCCACGGCCTGGGCGTAGCCCAGCTGGTCTTGCCACTGCCAGGGATTGATGATGGTTTTTTGCATGGTCGAAAGGGAGAAAAGCAACCTGAGAGGGAGAACTATCTAGCGGGGCTGTTGGGCGGGAAAAAATAAGGCAGCGGGGAGCCGGGCCGGTGGAGTCAAACCCCACCGGCCGGATAGTGCCCTTGCTGGGTTGACTAATGGGTTAGTGGCTGGCGTAGTAAGCGTTGCTCCACTTTAGCCAGGGGGTGCCGGCCACATCGTGGTACACGCCGTCCCAGTCGCCGGCGGCGGGTGCCGTGGCCGCGCTATTACCGTTGGAGTCGCCGCCGCGCGTGTCGTCCTTGAAGGAGGTGAAGGTCACGCCCGCGCCGTTGGCGTTGAGCAATTGAGTGGGGCTGTCGCGGAAGATGAGGCGGCCCTCGGGCATCATTTTCACCGTCACGTTATTGCCCAGGCGCAGGGTAGTGCCAGCGCGCAGGTCGATGTTGTGGGTGTTCACGTAGGCCAGCTCGGTTTCGGCCCAGGCCAGGTTGGGCTTGGTCACGTTATTGTCCCAGTAGGTCACGATGCCCTGGTGCAGGTTTTTGTCGGCCGCGTTGGTGGGGTTTTGGAAGGAGTTGGAGTCGTCCAGGTCGAAGCTGGAGGTGATGGACAGCGGCCGGATGTTGTCGTAGAACACGTTGCTTTGCAGGACTGTGGTGGCCGTGGCATAGTGAGCGTCCACGGTGGCTTCGGTGTTCACGGCCACGTCTTCGCCATTATGGGCAAAAGTGCAGTTGGTCACGCTGGCCGCGCCGTTGGAGAGGTCGAGCACGGTGCCGCCACTGCCGCCGTACAGAAACTGGCTATAAGTCAGCATCGAGTTGGTGGTGCCGTTGAGGTTGACCAGCGTCCAGTCCTTTTTAGCCGGAGCCGAGGCACTGCCATCCTGGTTGGTGTCGCCGCCGTGGGCGTCGTCGCGGTAGGAGGTGAAGTAGATGGGCCGTGCGGCCGTGCCGCTGGCCGTCAGGCGGCCGTTGGTGTTCAGAATCAGGCCGGCCCCGCTCTTGAACTTCACCACCGTGCCGGGCTGGATGGTGAGGGCGGCCGTTACATTTACGGTACCGTTCACCACGTACACGGTGCAGGGCTCCCAGGTGGTGGCGGTATTGATGGTGTTGGTTACCTGCACTACGGTAGGGGTGCAGCCGGCAGGAGCCACGGGCGCATCATCGTCGTCGCACGAAACCAGGGTGAGAGTGGCCAGGGCGCTAAGCATAACCGGGATGCGGGGATAGGAGAGAAACATGGGATGAAAAAAGGTGAGGGGGTTAGAAAAAAAAACGGGTGATTACAAGAATTTTCAGCCTGTCACAGTCAGTTGGTTATTAATTGGCGGGCTGCTTAGGTGCTGCAAAATTGGGAACCGGTCCGGCCCTCCGAAAGCCGGGAGTGCTGGACTGGCGAGTTTGCCGACCAGACTGTGGAAATAACCGGCGGAATTGACGGATGCCCGGATTTAGTAGGCCGATGACGGGATAAGGCACCCTAACCGTCCGGCTGGCCCGGTGCTTACAATTCCGCCGGCTTATTCCCCAATTCCGCCGCTATTTTCTGCAATTCCGCCGGCTCCGGTAGCTGCTTGCGAGCGGAGCCGTGTATTTTCACTGTTCCAAAGTGGTTTCCCCGCCGGCGCATGACTTCTTCTTCCAGCTTTCTATCGCGGCTTGTCGCTTACGTCCGGGCCAAGCCCCTGGCCTGGCGGCTCTACCTGGTGGCCACGCCGTGGACACTGCCGGTGTACGGCTACATGTATTTCGGCGCGCCGTACCTGCACACGTGGTCGGTGTTTTTAGGCGGCACGGCGCTGTTTTTGGTCATGTACATGATGTGTCTCACCAGCGTCACGGCCCTGCTCTCGCGCGGCATCCGGCGCTACCCCGAGCCCCAGCAGGCGCCCAAGCGGGTGGCGTACAATGCCGCGCAGTTGGCGGTGTTCATTGTAGTGGGCACGCTGGGCGCGCAGTGGCTGATGGACGCCGTGCACCTCTACGGCTACGTGTACCATTTCTGGCCCTCACTCTGGACGCTGGTATCGGTCGCAGTGGTGCATTTCGTGGTGGCGGGGCTGGCCGAGGTGGCCTACGTGCTGTCGCAGTGGCGACACACCCAGCTCGAAGCCCAGCAGCTGGCCCAGCAGCAGGTGCAAACTGAGCTGGACGACGTGAAGCAGCAGGTCAACCCGCACTTTTTGTTTAATTGCCTCAACTCGTTGTCCGTGCTCATCGGCGAAGCCCCGGCCGAAGCCGAGCTGTTCGTGGACGAGATGGCCACCGTGTACCGTTACCTGCTGCAGGCGCACCGCACCAGCCAGGCCGCCCCGGCCGAGGTCAGCCTCGTCACCTTGGAGGCCGAGCTGGACTTTCTGCACTCCTACAGCTACCTGCTGCGCACGCGCTACGGCGCCGGCCTGGAGTTTTGCCTGCCCGCCACTGCCCCCGGCGGCAGTCTGTTGCCGCTCACCCTGCAAACGCTGGTCGACAATGCCATTCGCCACAACGTGGCCTCGGCCGACACGCCCCTGCGCATCGACGTGCGTACGCCCGCTCCCGGCTACGTGCAGGTACGCAACACCTTGCAGAAACGCTCGGTACGCGTGCCGATGGCCACGCAGGGCCTGAGCACCTTACAGGCCCGCTACCAGCTGCTGGGCAGCGCCGGGGCTGTGCGGGCCGAAGCCACCGGGCAGCACTTCAGCGTGTCGGTACAACTACTGTAAGCGTCCATGACTCTCTCGTTTCGTTTGCCCCCGGCCCTGCGCCTCAGCTACCGCAGCCGCTGGCTCTACTGGCTGCTGCTGCCCTGGATGGTGCCGCTGTTTGCCTACCTGCTGCTGGGGCCGCAGTACTGGAGCTGCTGGCAGTCGCTGCTCTACCCTACGCTGTTTTTGTGGCTGCTGGCCAGCGGTTGGATACTGGGCCTCGACCGGGCGGCCGAGGCCGTGGTGCGGCGCTTCCCGGACCTGGGCCAGACCCTGCCGCGCGTGCTGCTCACCACCGCGGCCTGCTCCCTGCTCACGGCGCTGTTTCTGGCGGTGGTGGTCGCCGTGTTCCTGTACGTGCAGCCCTTCGGCTCAACGCTCACCTTCGCGGGGGTGCGGGCCGGGCTGGGCGTGCTGCCCCAGGTACACGTGTGGCTGCGCGAGGTGGCGGGCCTGTCGCTGCCCCTGCCAGATGTGTCGCTGCTGCTCTACGCCATCGACTTTATTGGTATTCTGGTCATTGCCATCATCTATGAGGTGTTCTATTCGCTGGGCAAGTGGCACGAAAGCAAGATGAACACCGAGGGCCTGCGCAAGGCCAACATGCAGGGCCAGCTGCAAAGCCTGAAAAACCAGATAAACCCGCACTTCCTCTTCAACAGCCTCAACTCACTGTCCTCGCTCATTGCCGACGAGCCTGAGCGCGCCGAGCGGTTCGTGGACGAGATGGCCAACGTATACCGCTACCTGCTGCAAACCAGCGAGCAGCCCCTCACGCCTCTGGCCGTGGAGCTGGGTTTCATCGAGTCGTACTACCACCTGCTCAAAACCCGGCACGGCCCCGGCCTGCAGCTGCACGTGCGCGTAGCCGAGCAGTATCTGGACTACCAGCTGCCGCCGCTCACGCTGCAAATGCTGGTAGAAAACGCCGTGAAGCACAACGTCATCCTCGACGAGGAGCCGCTGCGCATAGACATCGTAACCACGCCCGCCGGGCGCCTGCAGGTGAGCAACAACCTGCAACGCAAAACCACCCAGGTCAAATCGAACAACGTGGGCCTGCCCAACATCCGGGCTCGCTACGAGCTGCTGGCCCAGGCTGCCCCCGTGGTGCAGGCCAGCGAGGGGCAATTCGTAGTGCTGCTGCCGCTGCTGGCGGCTGAATAAATTTTTGCTTATGAACGTATTAATTGTCGAAGATGAGGAGCTGGCCGTGCGCAAGCTCACCAAGCTGTTGCAGGAAGTAGAGCCCGACCTGCGCATTGTGGGCGTC
Organism: Hymenobacter aranciens; assembly: GCF_030580865.1. Classification (GTDB taxonomy): domain Bacteria; phylum Bacteroidota; class Bacteroidia; order Cytophagales; family Hymenobacteraceae; genus Hymenobacter; species Hymenobacter aranciens. The sequence goes on from NZ_JAUQSY010000003.1 coordinate 468,506, forward strand.
ACGGCCAGCATCAGCCGCACGGTGGCCTGGATGCAGCAGCAGCGCGCCAGCCAGCAACCCGACCCCGACCTGATTTTCATGGACATCGAGCTGGCCGATGGGCAGAGCTTCGAGATTTTCGAGCGCATCGACGTGTTCAGCAAAGTGGTGTTCACGACCAGCTACGACGAGTATGCCCTGCAAGCCTTCAAGGTCAACAGCATCGACTACCTGCTCAAGCCTGTGCAGCGCAAAGACCTGGTGCGCAGCCTCAAGAAATTCCACGACCTGACGGCCCAGCGCCCCGCCGGCCCCGCCGCGCTGCCCATAAGCCTGGAAAACGTGCTGCGCGCCTGGCAACACCAGCAGCAAGCCAGGCAGTACCGCAAGCGCTTTCTGGTGCGGCAGGGCCCGCGGCTGGTGTCGGTGGAAGTGGCCGACATTGCCTACTTCTTCACCGACGAGCGGTTCAGCTTTTTCCGCTGCCACTCGGGCCAGAAATACCTGGTCGACTACCCTCTCGACGAACTGGCCGAGCTGCTCGACCCCGAGCAGTTCACCCGCATCAGCCGGGGCCTCATCGTCACGCACCAGGCCGTGGAGCAAATGCAGCCCTACTTCGGCAGCCGCCTAGCCCTCACGCTCACGCCCGCCTTCGAGAAGGAGGCGCTGGTGAGCCGCGAGAAGGTCAACGACTTCAAGAAGTGGATGGGCAAGTAGCTCGGCATGAGCCAGGGGTAGCATTTGTATAGAACAGGGCTGTCGTAACGCGACAGCCCTTTTTTATGCGCGGCATATGCCGCCGATATAAACAGCCTACGAATGGATTTTTACGAATTGGCTGCGCGCAATTCAGCGGGCGAATCGTGCAATTCGGTTGGGCCGATTGACAATCCCGCCGGAAGCGGTTTCGGCGGCTTAACGCGGGTCGCAACTTTGAACCATGAAAACGGCGGGGCAGGCACGCGGGCTGATAATTCGGCCTTTAACTGGCGAGTGGCCGTGCTTGTGCCAGCGAATTTCCGCCCCGCCGTTTTCGCATTTCGCCTCGCTACGGCGGCCCATTTCCCCTTCACTTCTCATGAAACGTCTGTTCGAAAATCCCTTAATCGGTGACCGCATCTTCTTCAAAAAATTCGCGCACGAGCCCGGCGAGGCCGTTACCATTATCGACGTGGCCCTCAAGCCCGGCGGGGGCAATGGGCTGCACTTTCACGAAACGTTCGACGAGCACTTCGAGTGCCTGGAGGGCGAGCTGAGCTTGGAAGTGAACAAGCGCGTCATCGTGCTGCAGCCCGGCGAGACGGCCACGGCCCCACGCCGCGCGGTGCACCGTTTCTTCAACCAGAGCAACAGCTACAACCGCTTCCGGGTCACGATTTCGCCCGGCCACCCGGGCTTCGAGAACACCCTGAAAATTGCCTATGGCCTGGCCTCCGACGGGCTGATGAACGCGCAGGGCCGGCCCCGCAAGTTCTGGCACCTGGGCACCATCGTGGCTCTGTCCGACACGCACTTGCCGGGCGTGTTCCGGCTGCTGCAGCCGCTGCTGCGCTACTCCGCCCGCCGCGCCCACGCCGATGGCCGCTTTGCCCGCGAACTCCAACCCTACACGGCCGACTAACGCCGCTGCTGCGCCATGAAAGCCCTGCACTCCTGGGTGGCCGTGCTGCTGCCCGCCACGGCCGGCCTGCTGCTCTGCCTACTCGCCTTAGTCCTGACCTTATTTCTGTCATAAACCCATGAAAAAAATCTTAACCATCAGCATCGTAGTAATCAGCCTGCTGCTACTGGCCGTGGCTGGGTTTCTGGGCTACGTGGCCGTGGATGGCATCCCGAGCTACGCGGCTCCGCAACCCAACATCGAGCCCATTGCCAGCACGCCCGAACGCGTGGCGCTGGGGGAGAAGCTGGTACTAGCCTCCTGCGCCGACTGCCACCTCAACTCTACCACCAATACTCTCGGTGGCCAGCAACTGCGCGACGTGCCCCCGGCGTTCGGCACGCTCTACGCGGCCAACATCACCCGCAACCGGCAGCACGGCATCGGCGCCTGGACCGACCAGGAACTGGTAGGTTTGCTGCGTACCGGCATCGGGCGCGACGGCCGCTACCGGGTGGTGATGCCCAGCTTCGTGCAGATGTCGGACGAAGACCTGGCCAGCATCGTGGCCTTCCTGCGCTCCGATAGTCCGCTGGTGCGCGCCACCCCCACGCCCAGCCGCGCGCAGGAGCCGTCGCTGCTGGCCAAGGTGCTGTTTCATACCGTTATGAAACCCACGCCGCTGCCTGCTGCCCCAGTAACGGCCCCCGACTCAACGGACGCCCTGGCCTACGGCCGCTACCTCGTCATCGGCCGCTACAAGTGCTACGACTGCCACAGCAAAGACTTCAAAACCAATAACGCGCTGGAGCCTGAGAAGTCGGAAGGCTACCTCGGCGGGGGCAACGAAATGGTGAACCGCCAGGGCCGGCCCGTGCGCGCCCGCAACATCACCGGCGACGCCGATACGGGCATCGGCGACTGGACGGAAGGGCAATTCGCCCAGGCCCTGCGCTTCGGACAGTCGCCCCACGGCCCGCTGGGCTACCCCATGCCCAAGTATTCGCGGCTGAGTGCGGCCGAAGTCCACGCCCTCTATACCTACCTGCAAGCCGTGCCCAAAATCAGGAATGCCACGGCCGAGGACGGCCCGGCGGCACTCTGATACGACGACGGGCACCCCGTGCTATTACTCATCAACTCATTTTTTTCACCCAACTCTTTTGCATGAAACGTTTTCTTCTCCCTCTTTCTCTGCTGCTGGGCTTGAGTGCCAGCAGCCAAGCCCAGCAGCTTCCCAACGGCGACCTGGAAACCTGGACCACGAACAACGGGGCTGACCAGGCCCCGAACTGGCTGACCACCGACGACATCCTGCTGGATAAAACGGGCGTGTTCGTGGCCACCGGCACCACCAGCAAAACCACCGTGCGGCACGGCGGGAGCTTCGCCGCCCTGCTGGAAACCAAAAACCTGTTTCCTTTCCCCAGCTTTCCGGGCTCGCTCACCCTGGGCACCCGCTTCAACACTTCGTCGGACTATCCGGCCGGGCTGCCCTATACCGGCCGGCCGGCGGGGCTGCAATTCTACTACCAAAGCAGCGCGGGCCTCGCGGCCGACTCTGCCTTCGCCCTCATGGTACTCACGCGCCGCGTGAACGGGCAGCGCGAGATTATTGCCGAGGGCGTCACCTGGTTGCCTGCCGCGGCCACCTACACGGCGGCCACGGTGGCCTTGCAGTACGCCTCGACGCTAACGCCCGATTCGGTGCACGTCACCATCAGCTCCGGCATCGTGAATCGCGCCACACCTGGCACGCAGCTTTACGTCGATGACATCTCTTTCGTCAGCACCATCACCGCCGCGCGGGCCGAAACCGTAGGCCGGAGCCTCACGCTTTTTCCCAATCCCAGCACCGACGGCCTCTTCACGCTCGATGCCCGCCAGGAGCCCGCCCTGCTGCGCGCTCCCCTGACAGTGAGCGACCTCGCTGGCCGCGTGGTGCTGACGCAAGCTGCGCCGAGCACTAGCCCGGAAAGCCGCTGCCTGGACCTGCGCGGGCAACCAGCAGGCGTCTATACCCTGCGCCTGAACACGAACAAGGGGGCGGTCACGCGCCGACTGGCTATTCAATAAGTTACAATCCTTTCCTTGGCCTACAAAGCCGAGGCTTCGGCCAGGCAGCGCCCGGGTAGTGGCTCGGGCGCTGCCTGGCCGAAGCGTTGCTGACCGCCCGCCCGGCCCGGGGGCGGGCCTGCTCCGCGCAGCCGCCCGATATCTATTGCTCCAGCCAGCGGCGGAAGGCGGGCGTTTGGGCAGCGGTGCTGGTGAGGGTGGTGCCGCCGGCACCTGGCAAACCCAGCTGCGCCTGAACCTGCGCCCGGTGGCCGACTCGCTGGTGCAGCGCTATGGCCGCACCCACGTCGAGGCCATCGACCTGCCCGCCCCGGTGGAGGTGCGCGCCCGCACCGGGCGGCTGCAGCTGCGCTTGTTTCTGTCGTCGCTCACCCGGCAGGAGGGCGGCGCGGAGATGAACTACTCCTACACGGCCGACGGGCTGCTGGAGATAGCGCCGTAAGTGGGCCAGAACCGTACAACCCACCGTCCTTGGGGCCTTGGGGGCCGCTTCACTCATGCTGTTTAGCCGCTTCTTCGACGGGCTGGGGGCCCGCCACACCCACGACCTCGACGGCCTGGCCACCCTGGAAGTGCCCACCTCCTTTCACCTCTATGAGGGCCCCGAGCAGCAGCTGCCCGTGGCCCGCCGTTCGCACCGCGCCACGCCATCTGCCGGACCGTAAAGTGCTGGCAATGGAAGCCCCGGCCGAACCCGCCGTCAGCGACTACTGCTGGGGCCAGATGCTGGGCCCCGACCACCGGTTCCTGCCGGGCGCCTGCGTGTTTGTGGCTGGCCAGCCAGGCATCATCGCTGCCACCAACTCCGAAGGCAAATTCCGGCTGCGGTTGCCCACTTCGGCTTCTCAAACGCTGACCGTAGCCTACGCCGGCCTGCGCGACCAACAGCTACCCGTACTACTACGCCAGTCAAGCGGTTGATTGTCGTATCGTTGCAGCGGTAAACACTGCCGTTCAACAAAACGCCAGTGCCTGGCCCCACTACCTGACTCGCACATCGTACTTGTTTCCCGAGGACCCTTGAGGGGACCCATCAATCCATCTGGACAGCTCCGAATAGTCTCTGGTAGTGTTCGAGCCCTTCTCCTGATATTAGGAAGCTATTTCTTCACCCCCTCTAGAGTGCTCTAGACACCTCTAGTGCCCAATTTCTAGCCCCCTACGGACTACTAAAAAAGCCCTCTACGCACTGTAGAGGGCTTTTTTGCGTATTTGGGGTGCAACGTAGGGTACGAACGGGTTTTTTACCTTGTCCTTGGAGAATCAGTTTAGTTGGCCCGATTATATTGTGTTGTTGCAACTGGTCCAGACCGGCCGGCTGTACTGGTCTTACGTTGTGTGACGAAAAGCTAGGGTGGTAGTGCCCGTATGCTTCTTGAAGAAACGGTGGAAATAGGTGGGGTACTCAAAGCCTAAGCTGTCCGCAATTTCGCTCACATTCCAATTCTGGTGCTGCAATAGCACTTTGGCCTCGCTGACCAGGCGCTCGGCAATGTGGGTCGTGGTGGGTTTGCCCGTTACTTCTTTCACCGCCCGGTTTAGGCTGTTGACGTGCACGGCCAGACGATTGGCGTAGGCCTGTGCATTTTTCAGAATGGGCTCGTGGTATCGCTTGGTTACCGGGAATTGAATTTCCAGTAGGGTCAAAAACAGATTGGTCACGCGCTCGGCGGCGTTGGTGGCTACGGCCGGATATGAACTGGCAGGTTGTAGCCGCGCTGCCTCATGGATGTGGGCGCGGTGTGCAGGGCGCGGGCTACGTCTTCGACGGGCGCAACGTGATAATCCATAGACGTGAGTTAGGAGCGTCGGCTACGCTTGAGCCGGCAGCACCAGCACGGGCACGGCGCAGTGCAGCAGCAGCTTCGCCGTGACGCTGTGGTGAAACCGCTTGCCCAGGAAGCTGCGCGGCCGGGCAATGACCAGCACCAAATCAAATTCTCCCGGCTGGGCGGCCTGCAGAATGCCAGCGGCCGGGCTGGAGGCCACGATGTGGCGCGCGAGCGAGAGCCGCGTCAGGTCGATGGTCAGGCCTATCCGGAGCACGGAGGCCAGCGCCGTTTGCAGCGGAGTCGCAGCCGGCGTAGGGGAGACGTGCAGGATGGTTACCTCCGCCTTCAGAACCCGAAAGAGGTGGCGCACCATGCTGGCGTAGCGGCCCAGGCTGAAGGATTCGCCATCGACGGCCAGCAGCAGGCGGCGCGGGGCGCGCCCGGCGGGGGCGGTGGGCGGCACCACCAGCATCGGGTAGGGGGCGGCGCGTAGCAGGTCGAGGGCGGTGGTGCTCACCAGCTCATCGGGCGTGCTGCTGTCGGTGGGGCGGCCCAGCACCAGCAGCTCCGGGTGGTCGCGGCGGAGGGCTGCGGCCACGGTCGCCAGGACGGAGCCGTGGATGGTTTCGGTTACGGCCGGCACCGGCAGGCCCCGGGTGAGGCTGGCGAAAGCCGGCTGCCGGGCCTGGGCGCTGAGTGAACTGTCGCTGACCGTCAGCAGCTCCGGGTCGAGCAGGGCGTTGCGGTGGGCGTGCACTACCAGCAGCCGCGCGCCGAGCGGCTGGGCCAGGGTGGCGGCGTAGGCCAATGCCACGCTGGCGGGCTGGTGGAAGTCGGTGAGGACGAGCAGGCACGGGCTCGTCGCGCAGCCGCCTGGCGCAGCTGGGCGAGGAAATGAAGCTGCAAACCGTCATCGTGCAGGGCGGCTGGCAGGCGTCTGTCAAAGAAAAGAAGCTGGCGGCGTACCAGCAGGGCATCGGCCAGCTTTTCAGGACGCAGTACGGGCTGAACCTGGGGCAGCTCAAGCTGAGCAGCCAGGGGTTCGTGGCCAGCAAGTAGGGGCGAAGGACTATGCACAAGCTACTTCCCACGCTGCTGGCCGCCGGGGCGGTGCTGAGTGCCGGCAGCGCCCCGCCGGCCTACCGCACCTACGCCAATGCGCGCTTCGGCTTTCGCATCGACTTCCCGGCGAGCTTCCGGGTGCAACCTGAGCCGGCGAATGGCGACGGCCGCCGCTTCGTATCGGCCGATGGACGGACGGTGCTGAGTGCCTATGCGGGCTACAATGTGCTCGATGAGGGCATGGCCGACGACCGCCGCCTGGCCCGGCAGGGCTGGCAGGAAAAGAAGGCCACTTTCAGCCTCGACCAGCTGACGGGCAAGGGCACGGGCTACGTGCTGTCGGGGCGGGTGCAGGGGGATATCTTCTACCAGAAGACCGTGCTGCGGAGCGGCGTGCTCTCGACGTTCGTCTGGCAGTACCCGGCGGCGCGCAAGGCGGCGATGGACGCAGTCATTCAGCACACCATTCAAACCTGGCAGCCCGGCACCGAAAGCAACTACTGACGCGGCCGCTTACCTGATGGTGACGGCCGGGCCCAGCTCGCCAGTCGGGCTGAGGGTGGCGGTGCTGCGGTCGCGGGCCAGCACGAAGCCCCCGGTGGTACGCAGGGCCTGGTTGGGGATGAACGCGCCGGCGGGTAGCGGCGTGGTGAACCGGATGGCGGCCGTGCGGGCATCGAGGGCTTGCAGCAGCACGGGGCTGTCGGGGGCGGCGGTGGCGTGGCAGGTCAGCAGCACGTAGTCGGCGTCGAAGCACAGCAGCTGGGGGTAGAAGTAGCGGCGGCCGGGCGTGAAGTCGCGGAAGGCCAGCACCCGGCCCTTGGCCAGCTCCTGCGGCGTGATGAGGCGCTTGACGTGCGGGTCGGCATCGGTGAAGATGCCCGAGCCGCCGTAGTCGTCGTCCCACGAAAAGCGGGGCGCGTCCTTGGGCCCCCCGCCGTTGTCGCGGTAGGTGTAGTAGATAAGCTGGATGGGGTCTTCGGGGTAGCTCATGCTGGGTTCGCTGAAGGCGAAGGCCGGGCGGGTGGGGGCGCCGGGGCGCAGGGTGGCCAGGCCGTGGGCGGCGTCCCAGCGCTCGTCGTCGGTGTAGGTGCGGCGGATGAGGGGGTAGAGCGCCAGCGTGTGGCCGTCGTTGGTGAAGATGCGCAGGGCATCGTCGTCGTTGGTGCCGGGGCTGATGGTGGCCGCGCCGCTGGCCAGGGCGGGCTGGCCGCTCAGCAGGCGCCTGGTGATGTCGCGCAGGCCGGGCGGGGCCAGGTCGAGTTGGTACACGGCGTTGTTCTGGAACACGTAGAGGGTGCCGTTGGAGAGGCGCTGGAGCTTGAGGTCGCCGGAGCCGCCGGGCAGCTCCAGCAGCTGCTGGGCGGCGCCGGTGCGGGCATCGTAGAGGCCCACCGTTGGGGTGTAGGTGCCGTCGCGGAAGCTGCCGCGGCTGCCGGCCACCACCAGCACCGGCTGCCCGCCCGGGCCGGGCACCAGCTGCTCCTCGCTACTGCGCCAGCTGGGCTGCTCGGGGTCGATGCGGCCGGTCATGATTGGGTCGACCTGCAGCTCCGCGAGGTCGGTGCGGCGCTGCTGCCGCTGGAGGAGGCTCCAGACGACGCTGCCTACCAGAGCCAGCCCGCCCAACACGATGGCCCAGCGCACGCGGCGCCTAAGCTCGGCTGGCGGGATGGCGAACGGCCCCGGCGCGGGGGGCGGGCCCGGCAGGTGCCGGATGTTCACGTTGAGGTCGTCGCTATCGAGGAAATACTCGGTGCCGCAGCTGTCGCAGCGGAAGGTGTCGGGCCGGAGCTCGGTTTTCTGGGTGCTGCCGCACTTGGGGCACTGAATTACTTTGAGGGCTTTGGCCATAAGAGGAAGGCTGTCGGCGACAGTAGCGGGGGGCCACGGGGCCGCCCAGGCATACGCGGCGGCTACGCGGAGGTTAGCGGCCGGCGCGGCGCGAGGGTGGGGCCGCTAGCCGGCAGGCCGGGCGGCCACCCAGGCACGGAAGGCGGTGATTTCCTCGGGGGCCAGCCGGTGCTTGTCGAGCAGGAGTATCAGGCGCGGGAGGTCGCGCACGGTCAGGAAGAAGTAGCGGCCCGACTCGTCGGCCCGGCGCAGCCAGCGCCAGTCGTGCGCCTGGGCGGGCGCGCCGTCGGCGGGGCGCACCTCGATGCCCTCGGCCCGGAACGTGACCTCGGCCGCGAAGGAGGCCGGGCCCATCCGGTAGCTGCTGAGCAGCACCACGGCCAGCCCCAGCAGCACCAGGCCGGCGCTCAGCCCCAGCCAGGTGAGGGCGAAGGACCCGAGCAGGCCCGGCCGGGCGGCGCTCAGCAGCAGCGCCGCCAGCAGGTAGCGCCACAAGCTGCGCCGGCGAAAGTTATACAGCTTGGCCACGCGCTGGTCGTGCGGCGTGGGACGAAACGAGCGGGTGAGCTGGGTAATCATGCGGGCCGGTAGGGGAGGGCGGTACGTGCCAACAATACGCAACGCGGCCGCCCGCGGCCGGCCGCCGGCGCGCAACCGGCCGCCGTGGCCTGCGTTAAGCGGGGCTCACCCATTGCTACCCCCATGTCGCTCCTATCCGGCCGGCTGCGCTGGCTTTTACTCGTCGTGGGCCTGCTGGTCCGCTCCCTGACCACCCCGGCCCAGACGGTGCCGCCCGGCACCGACTACCGCGCCGCCCTCAAAACCCAAAACCTGAGCCGCCTCTGGCACGCCGACCGCCTGACGTTCTACGGCGCTACGGGCACCGTGGCGTTTCCCGAGCCGCTGGGCTTCATCGGCAAGGACTACCAGCGCTTCTACCTGCACTACACCAGCGTGCAGCAGGACCCCGCCAACCCGCTGGTGTACCGCGTGGCGGGCAAGACGCGCGTCAAGAGCAACGTGTGCGCCTTTACCGGCACCCTCACCATCGTGAAAGCGCTGCGCTATAACGCGCCCAATGCCAATGAGCCCCAGTTCCGCGAAGGCGAGCTAACGTGCCGCGTGGAGCTGGCCGAAAACCGCGCCCAGCCCGGCAGCGGCACCATCCGGGGCACACTCACCACGTATTTCTACCTCGACAAGCAGGGGCAGGCGCGCTACAACACGCTGGAAGCCCAGGCCGACGGCTGGGGCAACAACCAGTGCGTGGCCACCTGGACCAGCTACGCCACCGGCCAGGCCAAGCCCTGCCACTGGGGCGACTACCGCATTGCCGAATCGGGCACGCTGGACATCGGTGCGGGGGAGTTTTCCATCAACGACAAGTATGTGCAGAATGGCTGGCAGACCTACCAGCAGGCCCTGCTGACCAGCGACTCGCCGCATGACCCCGCCGGCCAGCGGGCCAAGGCCGAAGAGCGGCGGCAGTGGTGGAAGTAGCGGACGCTAGGGGCGTAGCGCCAGCAGGCGCTACCGCAGCAGCGGGAAGCCCCGCGTCAGCCAGAAGTCGGCATCGACTTGGCCGCTGCTCATGCCGCCGTGGGCGTAGCGGGCCACGAAAGCCGGCCGGCCCGGAGCGGGGGCTTCGCCTACCAGATTGATGTACAACGCCTGGAGTAAGGCATCGGCGGCGGCCGGGTCGGCCGGGGGCTGTAGCTGCGCAAACACCTGCTCCAGTTCCTGCCAGAGGTAGGGGTCGCCGCGCAGGCCCCACTGGCCGGGGGTGGGCTGGAAAATTTGTCGGAGAGAGTGGGCGTCCATTGGGCTGGTGGGTGAGGGGTGAAGTGAGCAAGGCAAAAATAGCCTGGCGGCCGCTTCCCTTCGCTCAGGTGCCCCACGCTGCTTCGCAACGGGAGGCAGGTAGTCTGGCGGGGCAGCGAGGCAACCGAAAAGCCGGGCCGGACGCCAGCTGGGTTCGGCCGCCGCCCAACGGCGTAGCGGCTCTTCCGTAACTACCACCTCACCTCACTTTCCTCACCAATAATGCCTGCCTCACGAACCCACCCCATTCTCATTGCCGGCGCCAGCATTGCGGGGCCGACGCTGGCCTACTGGCTGACCACCTACGGCTTCCGGGTAGTGGTGGTGGAGCGGGCCCCGGCCCTGCGCCTGGGCGGGCAAAACATCGACATCAACGGGCCGGGCCGCAAGGTGGTGCGCCTCATGGGCGTGGAAGACCGCATCCGGGCGGCCAATACCGGCGAACTGGGCTTGCAGTTCATTGGGCCGCAGGGCGAGGTGGCCGCCGCTTTCCCCAAGGATGGGGAAGTGAGCGGCACCCGGGAGCTGGAAATTCTGCGCGGCGACCTGGTTGACATCCTTTATAACCACACCAGGCAGGACGTGGAGTACCGCTTCGGCGACTCGATAGCGGGCCTGGCGCAGCAGGCCGACGGAGTAGCCGTGACGTTTGCCAGCGGCCGCACCGAAGCCTTTCAACTGGTGGTGGCGGCCGACGGGGTGCGGTCGGGCACCCGCCGGCTGGCTTTCGGCAACGAGCCGCAGTTTAAGTACCTGGGCCTCTACACGGCTTACCTCACCATTGCCCGGCAGCCGACGGACACTGCCTGGTGGCGCTGGTACACCGCCCCCGCTAGCCGGGTGCTCATGCTGCGCCCCGACAACCACGGCACCACCCGGGCCTCAGTCGCATTTCTGGAATCCCAGGCGGCCTACGAAAATTGCTCGCCCGCCGAGCAGAAAGCCGTGCTGCAAGCCAAGCTGGCGGGCGCGGGCTGGGAGGCCGACCGCATCCGGCGGGCCATCGACGAGGGGGCGGACGTGTACTTCGACCAGGTGGGCCAGATTATCGCGCCCCGGTGGTCGGCCGGCCGGGTGGCGCTGGTGGGTGATGCTGCTTACTGCCCCAGCCCGCTCACCGGCAAGGGCACTACCCTGGCGCTGGTGGGGGCCTACGTGCTGGCCGGCGAGCTGGCCCGGCACGCGCGGCCCGAAGACGCCTTCGCCGCCTACGAGCAAAAGCTGCGCCCCTACGTGACCAAGGTGCAGCAGCTGCCGCCGGGCGTGCCGGGGTTGGCCTACCCCAGCTCGAAGCTGGGCGTGACGGTGCTCAACACCCTGGCCGGGGCGTTTGCCAGCGGGCCCGTGCAGAAAATCGTCGGCCTGTTCAGCTCCCGCGCGGCCGACGCCGAGGAGGACGACTTTACCCTTCCCGACTATTCCTTGCCTGCCGAGGCGTGACAACTGGTGGGCGGCCCCGGCGGCCGGACCGCAACTCGCCGCAACCTGCCAACCACCTCCCCAGTAGGCTACCCCGACGCAAACACCGGCCGTCACCCTGTCCCATGCACCTTCCCTCCCTTACTCATGCCCTGGCCCAGGCCGGGCAGGTGGCCCGCCGCTTCCCGCTCACGCTGCTCTGCGCCGTGACGTTGTGCGTGGCCGGCTGCGCGGCCATCCACTTCACCAACGAAGAGGCCGCGCAGGCCGGCTGGGTGTTTCCGCTGGGCTCGGCGGCGGCCCTGGGGCTGCCGCTCACGCTGGCCCTGGCGCTGGCGGCCGAGCGCTACGGCTGGCGGCGGGCTACCACCTGGGCGGCGCAAGGGGCGGCGGTAGCGGCGCTGGCTGGCTGGGCGGCGCTGGCGCCGGCGCTGCCGGGGCTGGTGTGGGGCCTGCGGCTGGTGGTGCTGCTGCTGGGCCTGCACCTGGCCGTGGCCGCCGCGCCCTATGTGGGCGAGCTGCGCCGCGAGGCCGACACGCCCGGCTTCTGGCGCTACAACGAAACGCTGCTGCTGCGCCTGCTGCTGGCCGGGCTCTACTCGGGGGTGCTGTACGCGGGCTGCGCGCTGGCGCTGGTGGCCGTGCGCGAGCTGTTTGGGTGGTATACCGACGGCGACTGGTTCGGCTACCTGTTCGTGGGGCTGGCCTCGCTGTTCAACACCTGGTTTTTCCTGGCCGGCGTGCCCCGCGACTGGGCCGCGCTGGAGCAGGAGGCGCCGTACCCGCGGGGCCTGAAGGTGTTTACGCAGTTTGTGCTGCTGCCGCTGGTGGTGCTCTACGTGGTGATTCTCTACGCGTATATGCTGCGCATTGTGGTGCAGTGGGAGCTGCCCGAGGGCTGGGTGTCGGTGCTGATACTGGCGCTGGCGGTGGCGGGCATCTTTGCGCTGCTGCTCATCCACCCACTGCGGCACGACCCCGCCAACGCCTGGATTCGCACCTTTGCCCGCTGGTTCTACCGGGCGCTGTTTCCGCTGCTGGGGCTGCTGGCGCTGGCCATCGGCACGCGCATTAGGGCCTACGGCATCACCGAGGAGCGCTACTTCGTGGTGCTGCTGGCGGCGTGGCTGCTGGGCATCGCGGCCTACTTCCTGTGGCGGCAGGGGCGGGGCATCGTCTGGATTCCGGTGACGCTGGCGGGGCTGGCGTTTGCCGCGGCGGCCGGGCCCTGGGGGGCCTTCGCCACGGCCGAGCGCAGCCAGCTGCGGCAGTTGCGCGAGCTGGTCGAACAATACCAGCTCGGGCCGGGCGGCCGCCTGGACGGGGCCGCCGCCCAGGTGCCCACACTGCCACTGGCCGTGCGCGGGCGGCTGTCGTCGCTATTCGATTTCTTCAGCAAGCGCGACGCCCTGGCCGCCTTGCAACCGCAGTTTGCGGGCTCGCTGGCCCTGCCCGCCGGCCTGCGCGACCGCAGCCCCTGGGAGCAGGACCAGTGGCGGCAGGACCGGCCCTTCGAGCTCAGCGGCTTCGAGCACTTCGAGCCTTACCAGTTGCAAGCCAACGGCGCCGGGGGGGCGGCCAGCACCTGGGTGGGCTTCTACGTGCAGGACCCGCCCCGCTACTACTCCCTGGGCGGAGGCCGCTACTGGCTGAAAGACGTGGGCAGCGGCGCCGTCGCCCCCGACCCCGCCGGCGATGTGGTGCTGGCCCTGTCCACGGCCGATGGCAGTTTCCGCCTGCTCAGCACCTTTGCCGGCGACACGCTGCTGCTGCAACGCTTCCAGCCCGATGCTGCGTGGCGCACGGCCCTGCGCCTGTCGCTGCGCGTCCCCGCCGATTCGCTGGTGGCCCGCTACGGCCGCAACCACGTCAATACCGTCAAGCTGGCAACGCCCGTGGTGGTGAGTGCCGGGGCCGGACCGCTGCGGCTGCGCCTGTTTATCACCTCGCTCAACCGCGAAGAGCTGGACCACAAGGCCCGGTACACGTACACGGCCGATGGGCTGCTGGAGCTAAACCCCTAGCCCCGGTTGCCGACCGTCGCGCATGAAACTACTGGCCGCTACCGCCCTGCTGGGCACCCTGCTTATGCTGTTTAGCCGCTTCTTCGATGGGCTGGGGGCCCGCCACCGCCTCGACCTCGATGGCCTGGCCACCCTGGAAGTACCCACCTCCTTTCACCTCGACGAGGGCCCTGAGCAGCAGCTGCCCGTGGCCCGCCGGCTGCTGCGCCGTCCCTACGTCGATTTCAAGGCCGCGCCCGACCGGCTGACGTACTACCTGCCCGCCCACGAGCAGCAAACCTTTGGCGGCGAGGTGGTGCCGGTGGTGCTGCGCATTACCCTGTATGCCGACGACGCCCCGTTGCCCGATGCACCCGATAAGTCGTACTTCGACCACCTCGTGGCCGAGGACTTCTACCACGACGGCCAGCACCGCCCGGTGTATGACCGGCTGGCGAAGGTGGCCGAGCATCTGTACTACACCGCCGAGCCGGAAACTATAGTGGGCTGGTTTTCGAAGAAGGAGCGCCCCATGCACCACTTCGTGCTCACTGATGCCGCCAACCACGCCCGGCTCTACCTGAGTGCCCGCGAAGACGAGCTGACCCGCGACCAGGCCGAAAAAGTGCTGCGCGACGTCCAGCGCAGCCTGCGCCGCGACCCCGCCGCCCTGACCCGCTACTTCGCCCACGCCGGCCGCGTAGTGCAGCAGCGGGAGGCCGTGGAGCAGGCCAATGTGGAAGTCAACCTGCGGCAGTTCAACCAGCAGCTGGCGGCCGCCGGCCTGCCGCCGCTGCAGCCCGTGGCGCGCTACGCCCCCGGCCGCTACGTGGACGTGGGGCCGTACTTCTACGGCATCAACAGCCTGCAGGAAATCTTCTTTGCCGCCTACCTCGGCAGCGCGCCGCTGCCGCTGCCCAAGCTGCCGCCCTATTTCAGCAACAACAACGGGCAGGGGCACTACCTGCCCTCGTTTCAGCAGCGCGCCATCTGGCAGCGGGGCGTGCCGGCGGGGCACGAGCTGCTGGTGCGCAGCAGCGTGTCGGAGCCCCTGTGGTACCCGCCCGAGGAAGTGGGCCGCTTTCAGCTGCCCGACCTGCTGCGCGAAACCGCCGCCACGGTAACCCAGGTGCAGCGCACGCCCGGCTTCGTGCCCGCCACCACCCACGTCCCGGTGCGCTGGGAGCTGAGCCCGGCCAACGAGGAAGAGCCCACCGAGCTGGGCACGGCGGCCGACTACCGCGACTTCCGCCGGATGTTCGGCCCGGTCACCGGCCCGCGCTTCCAGCTCAGCTACCTGGGCCTACGCACCCCCGAGGGCCAGCCCGCCGAGGCCGTCTTTACCCTGGAAATCTTCCCCGACGGCAGCCCGCGCTACCGCCGCCTGACGGCCGACGCGCAGTATCTGGCCGTGGACGCCGCCCGGGGCGGCACCCTAGCCCTTGCCGTGCTGGGCCGCCGCTACCGGGCGCGCATCGAGCCCCCGGCGCAGGGCCACCTCACCGTCGAGCCGGAATAAACCGTAGTACCGTTCAGCATGAGTGTCGTCGAATCCACCTCTGTCCCTGCGCTGCTGCGCCGCCACTGGCTGGTGCTCACGTTGGTGTTGCTCTACCTGCTGCGCTGGGTGCAGTACGTGGTAGAGGCTGCTGCCTACCGCGCCGGCCCGCCGCCCGGCGGGGCCGGCGACGCGCTGGGCTGGCTGCTGCTGGGCCAGTTTTATCTGGCCATAGCCCTGGTAGTAGTGTTGCTGGCCTGCGCCGGGTGGCGCCGGGCTCACTGGCGCTTCTACCTGATGCTGGCCGGGGTGGTGGCGCTGCCATTCGGGCTGCTGGCCGTGCTGGAAAACTAACTTCTTTACCCCACCTGACGATGATGCAATTGCAAACAAACTCCCTGCTGGCCGCCCTGCTACTGTCGACCCCACTAGCCCAGGCCCAGCTCCGCGTGACGCCGCTGGCCCCCACCGCCGTACCCACCGCACTGAAGCGTAGTGGCAAAGTAGTGCAGGCCCTGCGCTACACCGACCGCACCGGCACCTACACCGTGCTGGCCACCCAAAGCGGCCCCGCGCCCGACCCCAAGGCCCAGGCCACCGACGGCCAGCGCGCCGACCTCTACGCCTACCAGTACCCCGCCACCGGGCCCGCCAGCTGGCAGGTACACGACTTCGAAGCCGACTGCCCCCTCGACCTGGCCGCCGCCTTCCGTCCCAAGGGCCTCAGCGTAACCGACCTCGACCAGGACGGCACGGCCGAGGTGTGGCTGGTGTACCGCACCGTATGCCGGGGCGACGTGAGCCCCAGCAACCAGAAGATTATCATGTACGAAGGCCCCAGCAAGTACGCCGTGCGCGGCACCGCCCGACTGGTGCTCGGCAACGGCCAGTTCGACGGCGGCACCTCCACCTTCGACGCCGCCTGGGCCGCCGCCCCGGCCGCCTTCCGCCAGCACGCCACCAGGCTCTGGCAGCAGCACCGCGACGAGAAGCCGGGCGAGTAGGGGCGCTCCTTATAGTATAGTACCCATGCCCGCTCTCCCGTACCCTCGCTGCACTGCCCTGCTGGGTAGCCTCGCCCTGGCCCTGGCCGCCTGCGACGGCCCGCCGCCCTCCACCACCACCCGCCCGGCCCCCCCGGCGGCGGCGACGCCCCCGCCACCCGCCCCCAACTACCGCCCCGCCACCAAGCAACGCCTCGGCGACACCGACTTCTACCTTACGCTGCCGCGTGGGTTCGCTCTCAAATCAACCAACGCCGCCGACTTCCTGGTGTATTACTTCGCCCCGGCCGACACCACCGTGCGCGCCGACTTCACGGGCGGCATCTACCTGGGTTCGCAGCCCCAGGGCGACGTGGCCGACACCACCAACGGCTGCCGTACCCGCCGCGCCACCGTGAGCCTGCTGGGCCGGCCCACGCCGGTCACCATTCACCGCTGCGCCACGGGCTACACCGTCAGCAGCGTGTTTGCCAGCCGCAGCGGCCGGGGCTGGGATGCCCAGGTCGATGCCTTCGGCGAAGCCAAATCGGCCGCCGGCCTGCGCCAGCTGCTGGCCGTGCTGGCCATGTTGCGCCGCCAGCCCAAGTCCTAAGCTTATTCTTACGCTGATGAAGCCCTATCTGCTCCTCGCCCCGCTCGTGCTGCTGGCCGCCTGCCGCCCCGACGACCAGCCCGCCACCACTGCCACCCCACCGCCCGCCACCTCTGCCCCGACGGCCGGGGCCCCGGCGGCTACTCCCGACACGCTGCACGTCGCCGATTCGCTGGGCCGCCGCGTGGCCGTGCTGCCGCTGCGCCCGAGCACGGCCGCCGCGTTTCAACAGCTGCCCGCCGGCCCGCTGCCCGTCCGCCCCACCGACAATCCTAACCCTGCGGCTACTGCCGATGCCCCGCTGCCCGCCGGCGGCCGGGTGCAGCGCCAGGGCCAGCAGCTGCGGCTGCGCCCCGCCCAGGGGCCGGCCGTCGTGCTCACGCCCCAGCCCTCGCCGGAGGATGGGCCCGAAGGCCGCGACATTGCCTACTATTATTGGGGCAGCCTGCCCGCCGCCCACCAGTGGGTGGTGGATGTGGTGATGGACGACGGCTCGTCGGTGCTGCTGGTCGACCAGCGCACCGGCCGCCGCACCAGTCTGCTGGGCGCGCCCAGCCTCTCGCCCGACGGCCGCCACCTGCTCAGTATGTGCGAGGACGTCAGCAGCGGCGGCACGCCCACTAACCTCAGCCTCTACCGCTGCGACGGTCCCGCGCCGCAGCTCGTCTGGTCGCGCAACCTCACCGCCTGGGGGCCCCGCGCCGCCCGCTGGCGCGATGCCCGCCACGCCATCCTGCTCCGCGCCCACGCCGCCACCGACCCCAGCGCCGACGTAGCCGAAGCCGCGCAGCACGTCCGCCTCAGCTACGCCGAGCTGGAGCTGCCCGCCCGGCCCTAATCTCATTTTCCATCGCCTTCGCTATGAACTTTCGCCCCTTTTCCCTGCGCCTGTTGCCCCTGGCGCTGCTGGCCGCCTGCACCGAGCCCACCGCCAGGCAACCTGAAGCTGCCGAGACTCCTGCTTCCGCTCCTGCCGCTCCCGGCCTGCGCACCGCCGCCTACGCCGGCGAGTACAATTGGGGCGACACCACCCGCACCGAGGCCGGCGGCACCCTCACCGTGTACCCCGAGTCGGACTCAACGGTGCTGCTCTACCTCGACATCAGCAACGGGCCGCCGGCCTTCCACCTCGGGCAGCTCTACCAGCGCGCCACCGTGCGCCAGGGCGTGGGCCGTTGCGCGTTCAAAGGGGAGTATGACTCGCTGGGCTGCGAGCTTCAGCTTGCCTTTAGCTCGCAGGCCGTTGTTATCAGAACTGAGGTGGGGCGCGGCGAATGTGGCTTCGGCCAGGGCGTGTATGCCGATGAAACCTATCGCCGCACCAGCGCCGCCGTGCCGCAGCAGTTCGACGATGGGGGAGGGCGTAAAGTAGTATTCAAGACCACCTCGCCGGAGCAGTACAGCGCGGCCGGCCAGTAGCCCCGGCTGCCTGATTGAGCAGGCTTTGGCCGGCTGAAGAAAAATTAATGTGGGCTTCAGGTGGTCCTCAGCAGGGGAGGCCAATTTTGAATCAGGAAAGCGGAACGAACCGCTGCCCTTTACCGCCTCACTTATGTTTTACTCCCCCCTGAAAACCGCCATTGTCACGCTGGCCGCGCTGCTGCTGGCCGACTCCCTCAGTGCCCAGCAGGCGCCGCCGCCCGCCGCGAACACGCCGACGGCCAAAACCAAAACCAAGCGCCCCAAGACCAGCGCGAGCCCGGCCGCTCCCGCTACCGCGGCGCTGCCGGCTCCCGGTATGCCGCTGCTGCCGCCGGCCGGCGGGCCGGGCATGGCCCCGCCGCCCGCCCCCGGCCACGGGCCGCTGCCCGGCCCCGGCCGGGGCCCGAAGCCGGGCGGAGTGCAGGTGCTGAGCGAGTTTAGCGGCACCATCACCAGCTACGTGGCGGCCAACGACGACCAGGTGTACGACAGTTTCGGCTTCAAAACCAGCACCGGCACCGATACCATGCGCTTCCCGCGCCACCTGGGGCAGGCGCTGATGGCCGCCGCCAAGCCGGGCAGCACCGTGACGATAACCGGCTTTCGCGACACCGACCCGCGGGGCCGCACGGCCCTGCACCTGGTGAGCCTGACGGCCAACGGCCAGACCCTGCGCGACACCCCGCCCACGCCGCCCGCCACCCCGCCCACCGAAGAAACCGTGACCGTGCGCGGCAGCGTGCAGCGCCTGACCCAGGGCCCCGCCGGCCGCGCCACGGCCGCCATCCTCACCGACGGCACGGTGCTGCGCCTGCCTCCCGCCGCCGCCGAGCAGCTGGCCGAAAAGCTGAAAGCCGGGGCCAGCGTGGCCGCCACCGGCACCGTGCGCGCCGCTCGGCCCGGCGAGGTGGCTGCCCGGCCGGTGCGCGTGGTACACGCCCGCACGCTCACCCTCGACGGCGTCCAGTTTCTGCTGCGCTAGCCGCTGGTTTGACCGTTCCTGATTATTGCGGCACCAGTTCTTGCGGGCTGGTGCCGCACTTTGGGGGAGCTGCTTACGTACAGCAGGCCGCCCACCTTATTCCCCGCCGAACTGCATGCGCATTCTGGTCATTGAAGATGAAATCCGGCTGGCCGAGTTTGTGTGCCAGGGCCTGACGCAGGCCGGCCACGTGGCCGACCGGGCCGACAACGGCGCGACCGGCCTGGAGCTGGCCGCCACCACCGAGTACGACGCCATTCTGCTGGACTTAATGCTACCGGGCCAGAACGGCCTGGAGGTGCTGCGCAACCTGCGCGAGTTTGGCGTGCCCACGCCGGTTATCATCGTGAGCGCGCTCAGCGGTACCGGGCACGTTATCAAGGGGCTCGATGCGGGGGCGGTGGATTACCTGCGCAAGCCCTTCGAGTTTGACGAGCTGCTGGCCCGGCTGCGGGCCTTGCAGCGCAAAACCGCCACCGTGCCGACGCTGCGCCTGCACGACCTGACCCTGGACCCCGTGCTGCGCCACGTAACCCGCGCCGGGCAGCCGCTGAGCCTCACCAACCGCGAGTTTGCGCTGCTGGAGCTGCTGCTGCGCTCGCCGGGCCGCGTCGTCACCAAAACCCGCATGGCCGAGAAGGTGTGGGACGTGGATTTTGACATGGGCTCTAACGTTATCGAAGTCCACGTATCGCAGCTGCGCCGCAAGCTCGACCGGGCTTTCCCCGACCTGCCGCCGCTGCTCGAAACCGTGGTGGGGCACGGCTACCGGCTGCGCGCCGCAGCCCCCACCGCATGAGGGCGCTGCGGGGGCTGCGCAGCCAGCTGGCGCTGGCGTTTGCGCTGGTGTTTGGGCTGGCGTTGGGGCTGGCGGGGCTCTACCAGTACCGGCAGGTGGGGCAGGTGCTGCACCAGGCCGACGATGCCCGCCTGCGCGCCCGCGCCTACCAGCTGCTGGAGCAGGTGGACGTGAGCGGCCCCGTGCCCGCGCTGGCGCTGCCCGGCCGGCACGAGCGGGCCCGGGTGGTGGCCGAGGGGCCCAGCTACGCCCGGCGCGAGCTGTTTCATTCGCCGGGGTTTGGCGGCGGGCTGGCCGGGTTGGGGCGGCCCTGGCGGGGCGTGCGGGTGCAGCGCACCGCGTATGATGCCAGCGGCTGGCCGGTGCGCATTAGCCTAGAGCTGGCGCACCCGGCCGCCCCGCTCACGGCCGACCTGCGCCGGGTACGGCTGGGGCTGTGGGCGGCGCTGGCGGGCAGCCTGGCGCTGGCGGCCGGGCTGGCGGCCGGGCTGGGCTGGTGGGTGCTGCGCCCCTTGCGGCGCATCAGCCGGCAGGCGGGGCGCATCGGGGCGGCACCGGGGGCCGAGCGCCTGCCCGAGCCCGCCACCGGCGACGAGGTGCAGGAGCTGGCCCAAACCCTCAACCGCATGCTCGACCGCCTGCAGGCCGGGGCCGAATTGCAGGATAATTTTCTGGCCGCCGCGGCCCACGAGCTGCGCACACCCCTGGCCGTAGTGCAGGCTGGCCTGGCCGTGACGCGCCAGGACCCCGCCCTGCCCGCGCACCTGCAGGCGCCCCTAGCGGTGCAGGCCGAGGAGGTGCAGCGCCTGAGCCGGCTGGTCGACGATTTCCTGCTGGTGAGCCGCCTGCGGGCCGGGGCGCTGCCCCTGCACCGCCAGCCCCTGGCCCTCGACGAGCTGGTGCTGGCCGTGGCCGACCGCCTGCTGCCGCGCTTCCGGGCGGCGGGCCGCCCGCTGCACCTCGCCATCGATGAGCAGGTGGCCGACTACACCGTGGCGGGCGATGCCGACAAGCTGACCACCGTGCTGCTGAACCTGCTGGAAAATGCCCTGCGCCACGCGCCGCCGGGCCGCGAGGTGCGGGTGCAGCTAAGCCGCGAGGAAGCCACCGGCTGGTACCGCGTGGCGGTGGCCAACCCAATACAGCACTCGCTGGGCGACCTCTCGCGCCTGACCACGGCCTACTACCAGGCCGAGGTGCTGAGCGAGGGCGCGGGCCTGGGGCTGTGGCTCAGCAACCGCCTCGCCGAGCTACACGGCGCGCCGCTGGCCCTGAGCGAGGCGGAGGGGGAGTTCGTGGCGAGCCTGCGGCTGCCGCCGGGGTAGGAGCGGGCGGCGTCCGGTGGGAAAAAACAGCGTGCGGAGCGGAAAACAGCGTGCGGTGGGGGAAATTTCCGTGCGGTGGAAAAAAACGGCGTCCGGTGGCGGGTTGCGGGCGTCCGGAGCGGAAAAACACCGTCCGGAAGTTGCAAAACAGCGTCCGGTGGGAAAAAACGGCGTCCGGAAGTTGCAAAACAGCGTCCGGTGGGAAAAAACAGCAGATTGATGCGTTTTGCGAGCGTCCGGCCGGGGGCGCGGGCGAGTTGGCTCAGAAAGTAGGCGGGATGATGCGGTGGGCGAGGCGGGGCGCTGGGCTGGTGGGGGTGGAGGTTGCCGAGGCAAAGGGGGAATGAACTTCGTTGGCGGCGGGCCGGGGCCGGGCCGAACGGGCCGGAAACCGGCCGGCGGCGGGGCGTTTGCAGTTTGCGCCAATAATCGAACCGTTCGGGCCGGGAATCGTGCCGTTCGGGTCGGGGGGCTAGGCTGGGGGTAGGGGAGTGGATAATTTTGTGCTTGTTTATGAAGGGTAATAGTTTGTTAACGTGAATTTTGGTCTCGTTGATAACTGTGCTGCCCACTACTCGCGCTATGGAAAAAAAAGTACGATTGAACGTCGGCAACGGGAGCGTTGGCCGGCGAAAACACATGAGCCTGCGGCGGCCGGAACCTCAGACTGCGGGATGGCTACGGGCCGCGCTACGGCAGCTGGCGGCGCCAAGCTGGGGTTGCCTCGTGCTGCTGCTGGTGCTGCTGGGCAGCGGCCGGGCGGCGCTGGCGGGCAATACTATCACGCCGAGCATCGGGGCTAATAATACCTCGCCGCTGCCGGGCAGCACGCTCACGCTCACGCTGGGCTACGTGAACACCTATACCAACGGCACCAACCGCACGGCCACGATAGTGCGGAACGGCACCATCACCGGGCTGCCGACGGGGCTGACGGGCGTGACCTTTGCCGGGCTGGGCGCGGCCGGGGCTACCTATAATACCGGCAGCGGCACCATCACCTTCAACACCGGCGCCAACGGCTACGACAATACGCTGGCGGCGAATGATAACACGCCCGACCTCGATTTCACCATTTCCTTCACCGTGCCGGTGGGCATGGCGGCCTTCACGGCCACCTCGGCCCCGACCACCAACACGCAATCGACGACCGTGAACCCGCAGTCGGTGAGCGTGACGGTGGCCCCGCAGCTGCCCGCCGACGTGAGCGTGACCGTGAGCGCGCCGGCCACGGCCCCGGCCGGGGCGCAGGCCACCATCACCGTAACGGCCACGAACACCAGTACCACTAACACGGCTACCGACGTGGTGGTGACGGCGCAGCTGGCCACGGGCCTGCCGGCTGGGGCCGTCAACGTATCGAACGACGGCACCTACGATGCCGGCACCGGGCGGGTAACGTTCCCGGCGCAGGCGCTGGGCCCCAATGGCACCTTCACGCCCACCATCCGGCTGCTGATGCCGGCCAGCGGCACCCGCACCGTGAAGGTGTCGGGCACCTCGGCGGTGGACGTGAACGCCGCCAATAACAACGGCAACGCTGCCAATGCCAACGCCACCATCACGGTGACGCAGGTGGCCGACGTGGCCATTTCGGTGAGCGGGCCGACGGCGGCCACGCCGGGTTCGGCCATTGTGTACTCGGTGCTGCTGACCAACCAGGGCCCCAGCACGGCCACCGGCCTGACGGCCCAGCTGGCGCTGGGCGGCGCGCCCACCAACGTGGTAGTCACCGGCGGCGGCACGCTGGCGGGCAGCACGGTGAGCTTCACGGTGCCGGGCGGCTCGCTGGCTTCGGGCAACTCGCTCATCTACACGGTGCGCCTGACGGTGCCTGCCACCGGGCCCGTGACCGGCACGGCCTCGGCCACCAGCACCACCGCCAACGGCGACCCCGTGGCGGCCAACAACAACGGCACGGCCCCGGCCTCGCAGGTGAGCACGGCCGTGGTGGCCAGCACGCCCAGCGAAGTGTGCGCCACGCCCGGCGCCAGCGGCAGCCTCACCTACAGCGGCACGCAGGGCATCAATACCTACTACCCCGGCCTGACCGGCACGGGCACCCAGAACCAGGCCGGCCAGAAAGTGCTGGCCATCGGGGCGGCCACTACGTCGGGCACCACGCCGGTGAGCGGCGCGCTGGCCGTGGGCGACCTCGTGCTGGTGATGCAGATGCAGGGCGCGCCTATTAATACGACTAACACCAGCAGCTACGGCGACGGCTACGCCGGCGACCCCGGCAGCGGCAGCCTTGGCGGCACCACCTTCACGGCCGGGCAGTATGAGTACGGCACGGTGGCCGCGCTGGCGGCCGGCACCGTCACGCTGACCAACAACCTCGTCAACACCTACCAGAACGCCAACGCCACGGCCACCACCGGCCAGCGGCGCTTCCAGATAATCCGGGTGCCGCAGTACCAGGACTTTACCCTGACGGCCAACCTCACCACCGTGCCCGCCTGGAACGGCAGCACTGGCGGCGTGCTGGCCCTCGACGTGGCCGGCACCCTCAACCTGGGCACCAACCGGGTGATTAACTTGGTGGGCAAAGGCTTCCGCGGCGGCGGGGGCCGGCAGCTGGGCGGGGCCGGCGGCCTCGGCTACGCCAACACCGACTACCGCACGCCCGCCACGGCCAACGTTAATGCCTCGAAAGGGGAGGGCCTGGCCGGCACGCCGCGCTACCTCAACAACGGCGGCACGACGGTAACCGACCTCGGCACCACCTTCGGCTACCCCGACGGCAGCACCGTGGGCGGCGGCGACAACGGCCGCGGCGCGCCCGGCAACGCCGGCGGCGGCGGTACCGATACCGCCCCCAATAGCAACGAAGAAAACACCGGCGGCGGCGGTGGCTCGAACGGCGGCACTGGCGGCCAAGGCGGCAACGGCTGGCGCTCGAACCTGCCCTCCGGCGGCTTCGGCGGGGCGCCCTTCCTGGCGGCGGCCCCGAGCCGGCTGGTGCTGGGCGGCGGCGGCGGCGCCGGCACCACCAACAACGGCACCGTGGCCGATGACGATACCTACCCCGGCAACGCCGGCCTGACCAACGACGGCTTTGCCAGCTCGGGCGCGGCCGGCGGCGGAATGCTGCTGGCCCGCGTGGGCAGCGTGAGCGGCACCGGCACCATCAACGTGAGCGGGGCCGACGTGGCCTTCGTGCCCGAAAACGACGGCTCGGGCGGTGGCGGCGGCGGCGGCTCGGTGCTGCTGCTCTCGAACAACACGGCCGCCACCGCCCTGACCGGCGTGACGGTGCTGGCCACGGGCGGCCAGGGCGGCTCGAACACCGGCGGCGGCTCAGCCCACGGCCCGGGCGGCGGCGGCTCGGGCGGGGTGGTGTTTGCCTCCTCGCCGTTGAACGCGGCCAGCTCCTACGGCGCCGGCACCAACGGCACTACTTTCAACGGCCTCGTGTACGAAGCCGGTCCCGGCACCAGCTCGCCGGCCTTCGTGCGCAACAGCGTGGGCTTCGACGAGACGCCGCTGCTGCAATCGGGCGCCAACTGCGTGGCCGACCTGACCACTACGCTCAGCGGGCCGACGGCCCTGGCTACCGGCGGCAACGCCGGGCCCTATACCGTCACTTTCACCAACAACGGCCCGGGCAGCGGCAGCTTCGCCACCCGCACCGTGACCCTGCCGACGGGCGCTTCGCTCAGCAGCCAGCAGCTGCTCGACATCCAGGCGCAGGCGCCGGGCGCGACCTACACCAGCGGCACGCGCGTCATCTCGTTTGGCGCGGCCAGTGGGGTAGCCAGCGGCGCCACCAGCAGCTTCATTTTCAGCTTCACGGCCCCGGCCACCACCGGCACCGGACTCACGTTGAGCAGCGCCGTGACCGCCGCCAGCGGCACCAACCAGGGGGCCAACCAAGCCGCCGACAACGCCTCGCTCACCCTGAGCGTGAGCAATGCCCTCACCGGCACCATCTTCGAAGACGTGAACTACGGCGGCGGCGCGGGCCGCAACTACGTCACGGCCAATGCTGGCTCGGGCCTGGCCAGCGGGGCCATCCGCCGGCCCGGCGTGCGCGTGGAATTGTATAATACCAGCACCGGCGCGTTCGTGGCCGCCGCTATCACCGACGCCAACGGGCAGTACGCCCTGCCGGTGCAGGCCAGCACCGGCTACACCCTGCGCGTGGTGAACAACACTGTAACCTCGGCCCGCCCCGGCGCCACCTTCAGCGGCGCGGCCTCGACGGGCTACCTGAGCAACCAGGTGGCGGTGCAAACCTTCAATGGCCTCACCGACCGCGTGGGCGGCGAGTACCCCGGCCGCGCCGATGCCGACGCCAACACCACCGGCGCCAACCTGAGCACCCTCACCGCCGGCAGCGTGGCGGCCCAGAGTCTGCGCACCCTTACCAGCGCGGCCAGCGGCCTCACCACCGGCCCCGATTTCGGCTTCAACTTCGACGTGGTGACCAACACCAACGACGCGGGGCAGGGCTCGCTGCGCCAGTTTATTCTGAACGCCAACGCTCTGGGCGGCGAAACCACGCTGGCCCAGAGCGGTAGCAGCGCCGCCGGCGCGCTGGCCGCCCAGCGCGAAACCAGCATCTTCATGATTCCCAACGGCGCCACCACCGCCGCCAACAACGTGCCGGCCGGCCTGCGCAGCTACAGCGCCAGCACCAACGCCGGTCTGGCCTCGCAGCTGAGCGGCGGCGTGGCGGTGATTACGCCCGCCACGACTCTACCGGCCATCAGCGGCCCCAATACCTTCATCGACGGCTCGACGCAGACCTTTAACATCGGCAATACCAACAACGTGACGCTGGGCGCGGGCGGCACCGTGGGCACGGCCGCCACCGCCCTGGGCACCGTGAACGGCCCCGAAGTGCAGCTCAGCGGCACGGCGGTCGTGGCGACGGGCCTCGACGTGGCCGCCACCGGCACCGGCGCGGGCGTGCTGGGCCTGGCCATCTACGGCTTCGGCACCAACGGCGACAACGACAACAGCGCCGGCATCCGGGCCGCCACGGGCGGGCTGACTATCAGCCGCAACGTGCTCGGCAGCCCAGCTACCGGCTTTACGGACCCCGGGAACAGCACCCGCGGCCTCGGCGACGGCATCCGCCTGACGGGCGGCACCACGGCCAGCAGCATCAGCAACAACCTCATCGGCTATAACGGCGGCAAGGGCATTGCCATCAGCGCCGGCGTGACTACCGTGAGCGTGACTAACAACGAGGTGCGCTCGAACGCTCAGAACGGTCCGGCCTGGGACGGCATCGACGTACAGGGCAGCGCCGCCACCGTGACCGGCAACCTGTTTGTGAACAACGCCGGGGTGGGCATCGACAGCTACAACTCGGCCGGCGCGAACACCATCACGGGCAACACCGTGAGCGGCAACGGCCGCGGCACCGCCACGCTGGCCCCCGACGAAACGCCCGGCATCCGCCTGTTTGGCGCGCTGAACGTGGTGAGCCAGAACGTGAGCACCGGCAACTACGGCGCTGGGGTGATGGTGGTAAACAGCTCGCCCACGACGACCATCAGCCAGAACTCCATTTACAACAACGGCACCGTGGCGGCCCTGAACGGCGCGGCCGCTACCGGCCAGCTTGGCATCGACCTGACCAACGGCAACACCGCCACCGGCGACGCGCCCTTTCTGACCCTCAACGACAACGGCGACACTGACGGCGGGGCCAACGGCCTGCTAAACTTCCCGGTCATCACCTCGGCCACGGTGGTGGGCGCGAACCTGGTGGTGCAGGGCTTTACCCGCCCCGGCGCCCGCATCGAATTCTTCAACCCCGGTCCCGTGGCCGACCCCAGCGGCTTCGGCGAGGGCCAGACCTACCTGGGCACCGTGACCGAGGGCGGCGCGGCCGGCGGCGGCAACCTAGTGGCCGACACCAACGCCGACACCGGCAGCTACGGCCCCGGCCTCATCAACGGCCTGAGCCAGGGCACCGACAACACCAACCGCTTCACCTTCAACATCCCGCTGACCGGCAGCTTTGCCGGCTACGCGGCGGG
The DNA here is from genome assembly GCF_030580865.1 of Hymenobacter aranciens. Lineage (GTDB taxonomy): Bacteria > Bacteroidota > Bacteroidia > Cytophagales > Hymenobacteraceae > Hymenobacter > Hymenobacter aranciens. Next base: position 495,713 of record NZ_JAUQSY010000003.1, read on the forward strand.
CTCGCTGCTCACGGCCACGGCCACGCTGGACGGCGCTACCTCCGAGTTTGCGGGCAACGTGGCGGTGAACACCGCCCCGGTAGCCAACACGCTGACCAATACCGCCGGCATCCCGAACACCAGCGCCCCCGTGGCCCTGGCTCCTGGCCTGAGCGGCACGGCCAACGGCAGCGGCAACAGCATTGCCGCCTACACCATCGTGAGTTTGCCCGCCAGCGGCACGCTGAGCTACGTGAGCGGCAGCACCACTACGACCGTGGCGGCCGGCACCACCATCACGGCGGCCCAGTTGGCCTCGCTGCGCTACACGCCGGCCAGCGGCACCACCGGCAACGTGAGCTTCACCTACACCGTGACCGACGCCAACGGCATCGCCAGCCTCTCGAACAATAGCGGCGGCACCATCACGGCCGGCCCGGCTACCTACACCATCCCCGTGACGGCCGTGGCCGACGTAGCGACGACCATCACGCCCTCGGCCACCCCGGTAAATGCCGGCGCGGCCCTGAGCTTCAACGTAACCTACACCAACGCCGGCCCGAACCTGGCCGCCAGCTACGCCCAGACGCTGACGCTATCTAGCGGCCTGGGCGCGGGCAACGTGACCTTTGCCAACCTGCCCACGGGCGTGACGGCCAGCTACAACACCGCCAACGGCCAGGTGACCTTCACCGGCACGCCCACGACGCTGGCCAGCGGCGCCAACCAGAACCTGACGGTGAGCATCGCCGTCGTGCCGGCTGCCTTGAGCAGCATTACGGCTGCCACCACCATCACCACCAGCACCGGGCAGGGGGCCGATACCGGCGCCAACTCGGCCAGCGTAACCGTGCCGGTGACGCCGGTGGCCGACGTGACGACGACCCTGAGCGGGCCGACGCAAATCATCCCGGGCAGCACCAATACCTACGCGGTTAATTTCCTCAACAACGGCCCCAGCCCGGCCGCCGGCGTCACGCGCACGGTGAGCATCCCGGCTGGGTCCAGCAACGTGACGGCCGCGGGCGGCACTATTGGAGGCAACACGGCCAGCGGCTTCACCATCACCTACACGCCCAGCCCGACGACCCTCGCCAGCGGCAGCCCGACGCCTTACAGCTTCAGCTTCACCGCGCCCACGGCCACCGGCACCACCTACGCGCTGACCAGCACCGTGGGCACCAGCACCAGCCAGGGCGCCGACGCGGCCCCCAACTCGGCCACCCTGAGCCTGACCACGGCCGGGGCCGGCCTGGCCTGCAACTCGGTGTTTTACCGGGTGCGCGAGGTGAGCGGCAACTCGCTGCTGGAGCGCCTCGACCGCAGCAGCGCGGGCGGCACCATCACCTACGCCGGTACCACGCTCTACAGCACCGGCGTGAGCCTGAATGCCCTGGCTTTCAACTACGCCGACGGCTACCTCTACGCCTTCCGCACCAACTCGAACGTGCTTTACCGCCTCAGCAGCACCGGGGCGCAGGAAGTGGGCGCCATCGCGGGCATCCCGGCGACGGGGGCCAACGCGGCTACCTCGGATTTGAACGGGCTGATGTACATCGCCGACAACAGCACCACTACGCTCTACCGCCTCAACCTGAGCACGCTGACCCTGACCTCGACCGTGACCCTGAGCGCGGCGGTGAACTTCGGCGACATGGCCTACAACCCCGTGGACAATAATATCTACGCCAACCGCTACTACGCTGCCTCGGGCACCAACGGCGTGGCCCGCATCAACCCGACCTCGGGGGCGGTGACGGTGCTGGGCACGCCCGCCACGAGCGGCGACGACGTGGGCTCGCTGTTCTTCGACGCGGCCGGCGGCCTCTACGCGGCCACCAACCAGGGCAGCTTCGTGGGCTTTAACACCAGCACCGGGGCCTCGACCTTGATTGGGGCGGCGGGCTCGGCCGCGCAGTCCGACGGCGCCTCCTGCGTGTTCCCGACCGAGGAGCTTGATGTGGTGCTGAGCGCCGGCACGCCGGTGCGGGTGAGTTCCACGGCTTTCGACGTGACCTACACCGTGCGGGTGAAAAACACCGGCGCCGTGAGCGATGCCAACGTGCAGGTAAACAATTTCCTCAACGACGGCACGAACCCAACCGGCGCGGCCTTCCCCGGCGCCAGCAGCGTGACCGTGACGACGGCTCCGTCCATCGCCAGCGGCCCCGCCCTAGCCCTGAACGGCGGTTTCAACGGCACCAGCAGCACCGGCCTGCTGGCCGGCACCACGGCCCTGGCCAGCAACGCCACCAGCGTCATCACCTACACCGTGCGGGTGACTTACCCGAGCGTGGCCGCCATCCCGACTACCGCCCAGAACAATTCGGTGTACGCCAGCACCACGGGCACCTCGCCCAACGCCGGCTACGTGCTGGTGAACGGCACGGCCCTGGCCCCGACCGGCGTACTGGCCGGCGACCAGTCGACCACCGGCAGCACCCTGCCCGCCACGCCCGGCGCCGACACCCCCAGCCCGACCCCGGTCACCTTTGCCAACCCGCTGGTGCAAAACATCACCAACGTGACGCTCAACAACACGGCCCCCGCCACCGTGCTCAACCCCAACCTGAGCGCCACGCCGGGCCTCAACGGCACGGGCGCGGCCATCAGCTCGTTCACCATCAGCGCCCTCACCGGCAGCGGCACGCTACGCTACAACGGCACGCCCGTAACCGGTTCGCTCACGGTGCTGGTGGCCAATGTGGGCCTGCTGACCTACCAGCCCGTGCCCGGCAACGTGAGCAGCCCCTCGTTCACGTTCTTCGCCACCGACGCCAACGGCGGCGTGAGCAACACCGCCACCTACACCATCCCGGTGCAGAGCCTGGCCGACGTAACGACGACCCTCAACGGCCCGGCCCAGCTGAGCACCGGCACCGCCGCCGGCCCCTACACCGTGACCTATGCCAACGTGGGCCTGGCCGCCGCCGGCATCGTAACCCGCACCCTGACGCTGCCCGCCGGCGCCACCAACATCGTAGCTCCCAACGGCACGATTACGGGCACCAGCATCGACTTTGGTAACGTGACCAGCCTCGCGGCAGGCGGCAGCGCCAGCTTCACGTTCAGCTTCACGGCTCCGGCTACGGCCGGCGCGGTGGCCATCGTGAGCACTACGACTACGACCTCGAACGAGGGCACCAACCCGGCCCCGAACAGCAGCACCATCAGCGCCACGGTAACGGCCGTGACCGACGTGGCCGCTACCATCGCGCCCCTCGCGGGCACGGTGGCCGCCGGCTCGCCGGGCGCGGGCTTCACGGTGAGCTTCGCTAACAACGGCGCCCTGACGGCCGCCGGCGTGACCCGCATGGTGCAATTGCCGGCCGGCCTCGGCGCGGTGAGCGCCACCAACGGCGGTAGCTACGACAACACCACCGGCCTGGTCACCTACGCGCCCTCGCCGACGACCATCGCCAACGGCGCGCCGCTGACCTCGGTTATCACCTTCGCGGCTCCCGCCAGCGGACCGGTGGCGGCCACGGCCAGCGTGAGCACCACCAGCTTCGAAGCCGGCCAGACGGCCAACAACACGCAGTCGGCCACGCTGAGCATCACGCCGGGCTTCAACCTGATAACCACCATCGACGGCCCCACCACCACCGTGCAGGGCAACCCTCTGACGCTGTACGTGACCACGGCCAACAACGGCCCCAGCGCCGCCCCCAACGCCCAGCAGGCGGTGCAGCTGACTGGCGGCCTCGCCAACGTGTTCGTGAGCAACGGCGGCAGCTACAACGCCGCCAGCGGCCTGGTAACCTTCCCGGCCCTGCCCTCGCTGCCCAGCGGCCAGGCCGTAGCCAACACCATCAGCTTCACGGCCCCCGCGGTGGGCACCACCCTGGCCCCGGCAGCCACCGTGACGCCCAACACGACCCCGGCCGGCGAAACCGCCCCGGCCAATAACCTGGCCTACCTGAACGGCGCGGCCACCAGCACGAGCATCACTATCACGGCCCCCACCACGCCGCAGGCCAATGCCTACGCCACCATCAGCGGCGCGCCCGCCACGGTAGCCGCCGGCGGCACCATGAGCCTGACCGTGACTGCCGGCAACGCCGGGCCGGCCCCGGCCAACAGCCTGATTGCCCGCGTGCAGCTGCCCCCTGGCCTGGCCAGCGCCACCTTCACCCTCGACGGCGCCACCGGCACCTTCGACGGCGGCACGAACACCATCACCTTCGCCGGCGGCGCTACCTATAGCCTCACCACCGGCTTGCTGACGCTGCCCACCGTCGCCACGCAGGTGGCCGGTACCGCGCAGTCGTATGCCCTAGCCTTCCCGGCCCCGGCCGACCCCGGCAACGACGGCCAGCTGCTGCTAACGGCCGCCGTGAGTACCGCTACCTCCGAAACCGTGCTGAGCGACAACCTCGCCGCCAGCACCGTGCGCGTACTACCGACTACTGATTTGGCAACCACCATCAGCGGCCCGGCCAGCGCCGGGGCCGGCCAGCCGGTGAGCTACACCGCTACCTTTGCCAACAACGGCCCCGGCCTGGCGCTGGGCGTGGCCCGCACTGTGCAGCTGCCCGCCGGCCTGTCGGCGGTAGCCGTCACGGATGTGGCTACTGGCCTGGCCGCCGGCACCTACGACAGCACTACCGGCCTGCTGACGCTGCCCGCGCTGACCAGCCTGTCGGTCGGTAGCAGCGCGGCCTACACCATCGGCTTTGCGGCCCCGGCCACCAACTTTGCCCCCCGTAGCGCCGTGAGCGCCACCACCACGGATGGCGTAACGGTGAACAACCGCGCCGCCACCAGCACCACCGTAGCCGCCCTGGCCGACGTGGCCGTGGCCCTGAGCGGCCCCGCTACCGCCGTAGTCGGCAACCCGGTAACCTACTACGTGACGACCACAAATAACGGCCCCAGCGCCGCCACCGGCGTGGCCACCACCCTGCAATTGCCCGCCAACCTGAACGGCGTGACGGTGAGCAACGGCGGCAGCTACGTGAGCAGCAGCGGCTTGGTAACGTTCACCGCCATCGGTGCTCTGGCCAGCGGCACGAGCGTGGCCGACTACGTGACCTTCACGATGCCCAGCGCCGCCGGCGGCCAACTCAACGGCGTGGCGACGGCCACCGCCACCAGCACCGACCCGGTAGCTGCCAACAACACCGTGAGCACCGCCACCAGCGTGGCCCCGGTCACGGGCACGCTGGCCGACGTCGCCACCACGGTGAGTTTGCCCGCCAGCGCCACCGCCGGCAGCAGCACCACCGCCACGGTTACCTTCACCAACAACGGCCCGGCCGCCGCCCTCAACGTGGCCCCGACCCTGCAGCTACCCGCTGGCCTGACCGGCCTGACGGTGAGCAACAGCGGTAGCTACAACCCGGCTACTGGCGTGGTTACCTGGCCCCTCATTGCCAGCCAGGCCAGCGGCAACACCGCGACCTACACCGTGGCCTTCGCGGCCCCGGCCAGCGGCCCGCTGCGGGCCAGCAGCGCCGTAAGCTCGCAAACCAGCGACGGCAACCTTAATAACAACTCGTTCACGACCACCGCCACTGTGACGGCCAGCTACGACGTGACTATCAGCCTCGGTGGCCCGGCCGGCACCCTGCCCGGCGCCACGAACACCTACACCGTGACGACGACCAACAACGGCCCCAGCGTGGCCAGCTCGGTAACGCCGACGGTGACCCTGCCGGCCGGCCTCACGGCCAGCAACATCAGCGGCGGCGGCAGCCAGACGGGTGCCGTCATCACCTGGCCGGCTATTACTAATCTGGCTGCCGGCCCGGCCAGCGCCGTGGCCTACACCTTCGACGTGCCCATGCCCGCCACTGGCAGCCTGCTGCTGAACGCCGCCGTGACCGGCACCGGCGAGCCGGCCGCCAACACCGGCAACAACACGGCCAGCACTACCACCGCCCGCAGCAACCGCCCGCCGGTGGCCGCCAACGTGGTGAATGCCCGGCAGTCGCCCCAGGGCAACACCGCCACCACGGCCCTGCCGCTCACCTCGCTGGCCGCCACCGATGCCGACGGCACCATCGCCAGCTACCAGCTCACCGGCAGCCTGCCGCCCGCCAGCCAGGGCATACTGTATTACAACAATAACGCTGACGGTGTGAGCGGTAGCTACGTAGTCCTGCCCATCGGCCAGGCCTTGAGCCAAGCCCAGGCCGGCACCCTGCGCTTCGACCCGACGGACGGCTACGCCGGCAACGTGTTCTTCACCTACACGGCCACCGACAACCTCACTGCCGGCAGCAACGCGGCCCTCTACACCCTGGCCGTGGGCCAGGACAACGCTTCGCGCTACTCCGCTACGCCCAGCAAGGGCGGCCCCGACAAGTACGTGACCAACGACGTGCTGGCCTTTGTTATCGACCCCAACGGCGCCCGCTACAACAGCGCCGGCCTCATCTTCGACCAGACCACCGGCGCCATGCAAACCGGCGTAACCAACGGCCTGGCCGCCACCGGCACCAACGCCCAGCTGACGCCCGTGGGCACCGCCCCCGGCCAGACCCCGGCCCCCGCCGGCAACCCCACCAACACGCTGCCCCCCGGCACCGCCCTGAACCCCAGCACCGGCCAGATTTACGTGAGCACCGCCAGTCTGCTGCCGCGCGTCACCACGGCCACCACCTACACCGTAAACATCACGACCACCGACGTGTACGGCGGCGTGACGACGCAGCCGGTGAGCTTCACGCTGGGCGCCTTCCCGCTGCCGGTCGAGCTGACCGTGTTCACGGCCCAGGCCGTGCGCAACGTGGACGGCCTGCTGAAATGGACCACCGCCTCGGAGAAAAACAACGACCACTTCGACGTGGAGCGCAGCCTCGACGGCCGCAGCTTCGAGAAGATAGGGGAGGTGCGCGGCCAGGGCAGCAAAGCCAGCCCCACCGCCTACGCCCTAACCGACGCCCACGCCGCCCGCCTCGGCCGCCAGCTCTACTACCGCCTCCGGCAGGTGGACGCCGATGGCAGCAGCAGCTACTCGCCGGTACGCACCATCAGCTTTACCCAATTTGCCGAACCCAACATCAGCCTCTGGCCCAACCCAATGGTTGGTACCACCAACCTGGACCTGAGCCAGCTGCCCGCCGGTAGCTACGAAGTGCGGGTGCTCGATGCCACGGGCCGGGTGATTCTCGGTGCTCAACTAACTGCCGGACAGTCGCATCTGCTCAATATTGCCGCCGTTGCCAATGGCACCTACACGGTGCTGGTGCGCGGCACCGAACCAGGTAATTCTCACGTTGGCCTGACCAAGCGCCTGATTAAAAATTAGGTACTGGTACTCCTGGCAGGCTCTCGAAAAGCCCTCAACCGTTGGTTGGGGGTTTTTTCCGTTTCAGCTTCCTTCACTCTGGCCGATTTTCCGTCCGCCCAGGCCCGGCGCAATTTCAGCCGGTTTTTGACCTTGTTCACCTAGTTTCTGCCATTGTTCGACTTCCAGACGGCACATTCTGCCCGCCCGACCCACCGCCGGACTTCGCTTGCCCGGCCAACAGTGGTATTTTTGCCTTGCTGTTTAGCACTCGTTTATCCACGAATTTCCTCGGTATGCTGCGTTCAAGGTGTTGGTTTTTTGGAGTTGTATTGAGGCGGCTGTGCCTGGTAGTCGGGGGCCTGCTGGCCACCAGCCCGGCACTGGCGCAGCAACTGCCGGCGTCGAAGTACCGCAGCCGGGCCACCGACTCGCTCCGGCTGGAGGTCCGGAACCCAGCCCTGCCCGATTCGCAGCGGGTGCTCACCCTGATGTCGCTGGGGCAGCATTATTTTATGAATGATAACGCGGCTTCCATCCGCGTGACGCAGGCCGGACTGCAGCTCGCCCGCGAGAAGAAGTTTGTGCGGGGCGAGCTCATTGCCCTGAGCAACCTAGCCCGCACCTACGCCGGCGCGCAGGAGCTGCCCGAGGCCGAGCGCTGGGCTCAGGAGTTGCGCCGTCGCGCCTGGGTAGCCCCGGCCAATCTGCAGCGGTTTCGCATCGTAGCCCTGCAAACCCTGGCCTCGGTGGCCATCAATCAGGGCAATATGCAGCTGGCAACGAAATATTTCCGGCAAACCTTGCCGATGATGTACTTGGTTGCAAACCGGCCTTCTTCCGATTTTCCGCTTATCAGCTACGGCGGGCTGAGCGAGCTCTACACCTATGAGGTAGTCGAGAACCCACACCCGGCCGATTCGCTGGTGCGCGCGGCGCGCTTCTACACCAATCGCCTGGCCCGGATGGCCGCGGCCTACGTGGCCCGCTTCGGCGCCGACCCCACCAATGCCGACCGCCGCGACATGCTGGCCAACGCCTACGTGTCGCTAGGACGATTGAGCGACATTGCCGGCTACGACTCGGCTGCGTACTATTTCAGCCGGGCCCTGCCGCTCTACCAGGCGCTGGGCTACGGCGCTATCGAAAGCCAAACGCGCAGCTTTTGGGCCAGCAGCGAGCTCCGCCACCACCGCTACCCGGCGGCCCAGGCCCACGCCCGGGAAGCACTACGCGTGGCCCACGCCACCCAGAACCCCACCGACGAGTACCAGGCCCGTGATGTGCTGGCCGAGGCCCTGGCCGCCACCGGCCAGCACGTCGAGGCCTACCAGCAGTCGCGGCGCGCCCGCCAGCTCCACGACTCGCTCGAAACCGTCGCCAACCACACCGAGCTCCAGAACCTGCAGGTGCGCTTCGATACTGAGCGCAAGGAGGACCAGATACAGGAGCTGACCCAGCAGCAGCAGGAACAACAGCTCCGCGCGCAGCAGCAGCGCCAGCGCCTCTGGCTGTTGGGCGGCTTGTTGATAATTACCCTGTTGGGCGCCAGCGCCGTGGGCGTGCTGGCCTTGCGTCTGCGCCGCAGCCGGGCCCAACTGGCGGCCCAGCACCAGCAGCTGGCCCTGCAAAATGAGGAGCTCGTGCAAACCCGCGCCGCCCAGGACCGCCTCTACGCCCTGGTAGCCCATGACTTACGCTCGCCCGTGGTGGCTTTCGCCGGGCTGGCCGACCTGCTCAACCGCTACGTGCAGCGCCAGGATACCCAGCGCCTGGCCGGCCTCGGCGGGCGCATCCGCCAGGCGGCCCAGAACCTAAGCGAGTTGCTCGACAACCTGCTCAACTGGGCCGTGAGCCAGCGCGGCGAGCTCACGCCCCAGCCCCGCCCCCTGCGCGCTACCGAATTGCTGGCCGAAATAGCCGACCTTTACCAGAATGCCGCCGATGCCGCCGAAGTATCCCTGACCGTGGAGGCCCCCGCCGACCTGCTGCTGCAGGCCGACCCCGACATGACCCGCACCATCCTGCGCAACCTCACCGGCAACGCCCTCAAAGCCACGCCCACCGGCGGCCACGTCCACCTGCGGGCCGAGCGGCAGGCCGACGGCATCCACCTGCTGATAACCGACACCGGCCAGGGCCTCGACGCGCAGGTGCTGGCCCAGCTGTCGGCCGGCCCGCGGCTGCACGTGGCCAGCAAGGGCCGGGGCGCCGGCCTGGGCCTGCTGCTGAGCCGCAATTTTGCCGAGGCGCAGGGCGGCCAGCTGGTGCTGGCCAACCTGCCCGACGGCACCGGCACCGTGGCCACGCTCACGCTGCCGCAGGCGGCGTAGTTCAGTCCAGTAAATACCTGTATGTCAAACTTATTCTTCCTTGAAAACAACCTTATGTCTTTCGCCAATTCCAGCCTCCGCGTCCTGATAGTTGAAGATGAGCCGCTGTTTGCCGACCTGCTGGAGGAAGCCTTGCTCGACCTTTCGTACCACGTCATCGGCCCCGCCTACGATGCGGCGGGTGCCATGGCCCTGCTGCGCTCCACCAGCCCCCCGCCCGACGTGGCGCTACTCGACATCCACCTCGGCGAGCGCGGCCCCGACGGCATCGAGCTGGCCGCCCGCCTGCTGGCCGAGCGCCCCCTGCCGCTGATTTTCCTGACTTCCCAGACCGACACCGAGTCCTTCGAGCGGGCCCGGCAGGTGGGCCCGGCCGCCTACCTCGTGAAGCCCGCCGACGCGGGTGCCCTGCAACGGGCCATCGAGCTGGCCGTGTCCAACTTTGTGGCGGCCCATCCCAGCGGCAGTACCCCCACCGCCGACGACGACGACCACGGCACCGAAGGCCCTATTTTCACCTCCGCCACCACGGGTGCGCTGCTGCCCAACGCCTTGTTCGTGAAAGAAGAAGGCCTGCTGGTGAAGGTAAACCTGGAAGAAATCTCGTGGATTGTAACGGAGGGTAAAACCTGCCGCCTGGCCCTGAGCAAGGGCCGCATCGTGTCGGTGCGCCAGCCCTTGCGCGACATCAGCCAGCACCTGCCGGCGGAGAAGTTCGTGCAGATTCAGCGCAGCTACCTCATCAATGCCGACTGCATCGAGCGCATCGACCCGGTGCGCAATATCGTGCAGGTGTCGGGGCAGCTGCTGCCCATCGGGCGCGCCTACCGCGACGCGCTGCTGGAGCGCCTGCACCTGGTATAAGCCTGGTACTGAAGACTGCCGTAGCCGGTAAGTGTCGCAACGCAAGCGGGGTTTAGAAGAGACTGGCTGGTATCCGTTGCCAAACGGGTGCCGGCCAGTCCTGCGTTTGGGCCACCCGCCTTGGCACTGCCGGCTGGGAGGAATAAGGGAGGGGCGGCCCAATCCGGCTTGCGCCGCAAATCGCCGCACTCACGCCGCAAATCGACCCGTTGGGGCCAGGAATTTGCCAGTGCTTTAGGGATGGGGTAAATTCGTAATACCATTCAACAACAGCTAATTATTGGCCGGTTGAAGGAGCGCGAAGCCTGTGGCAGGCCGGCGCGAAGGCAACCCGCCAGCGGCCTGGTTGCCTCCGCGCCCCTTGTCGCCTCACTCTGCCCCGGTAAATCCAATGACGTCTTCGCCGATGAAAGCGCCGCTGAAATTCCTCATCCTGCTGCTCGGCACCAGTAGCGTGGCCGCCGCGCAGCCCGCCCCCGCGGCGGAAGCGCAATGGTCCGCCAGCCCTATGCAGTATTGCTACATCCTGCTCGGGTTCGTGCTGCTGGTCATCGTTGGCTACAGCGTCCGCCGCTCCGGGCAAGGCCGCCGCTCCTTCCGGCGGTAGACTGAGGCCACTGGGCCCACCGTCTCTTGCTTACTCCCCATCAATTATCGTTTTATGAAAACCACTTTTCAATGCACTGCCGGTTTTTCGCTGGCCCGACCGGTAGTATTGCTGCTGAGCTCTTTATTGCTGACGCTGGCAGCCGAGGCAGCCACTATCCACACCCGGCCGGCCACCGCGTCCCTGTCCTTGGGTACCGAGAGACCCGCCGCCAAACCGCGCAGTGCTAAGCCCGCCGTTCGCACTGCGTCGCGCCGCCTGCCGGCCCGCAAAGTGATGGTGGTGGAAGCCCAGGCCGAAACCGCCGTCAGCAACTACTGCTGGGGCCAGGTGCTGGGCCCCGACCACCGGCCCTTGCCGGGCGCCTGCGTATTCGTGGCCGGGCAGCCGGGCATTATTGCTGCCACCAACTCCGAAGGCAAATTCCGGCTTCGGCTGTCCGCTTCGGCTGCTCAAACGCTGACCGTAGCCTACGCCGGCCTGCGCGACCAACAGGTGCCCGTGGCTAACACGCTGGCTAAAAATCTGGTCATCGTGTCGCTGCAGCGCTAAGTAACCAATGAAATGATAAGAAAACTGCTTATCATGTTGCCGCAGCTCTGAACAATTTTGATTACTCCGCAAACCGGAAGCTTTGCCGGGCGCTAGGGCATCTCATCAGCGCCCCAGCTCCCCCAGCTGCCGCTGGGCCGTGTGCCCGTTCTCGAACCGTTCCGGGCCGCAGTACACGAAGGCCTCGTCGTGCCCCGTGATATACTCCGGGTTCAGGTACACGCCCCGGCTGATGCGCAGGAACTGCCCGCGCAGGCCCTCGGGCACCAGCTGCTCCAGCACGTAGGCCAGCGAGCCCCGGATGGCGTAGCTGCGGCGGGGCTCGGTGCCGGTGCGCAGGGTCACGTAGTTCTTGCCCGCCTCCAGGCTGGCAATCTCGCGCCACAGTAGCCGCTGCACGTGGCCGCCGGTCTTCACGTAGAAGAAATCGGGGGTGGCTGGGGCGGGGGCATCCCGCTCGGGCGGGGGGGCAGGCACCTGCCGCCGGTGGCTTTCGATAGCCGACTGCAAGGCCCCGAACAGCGCCGCCCCATTCACGGGCTTGATGAGGTAGCCGCTGGGCTGCAGCCGCGTGGCCTGCCGGATGGTGTCGAGGTCGTCGTAAGCCGTGAGGAAAATGAAGGGCGGCCCCTCGGGCTGCTCACGCAGCAGCTGGGCCAGGGCCAGGCCGTTGTGAGCGGGGTTGTCGCTGCCCAGGTTGATGTCGAGCAGCACCACGTCGGGTTGCAGCGTGGCCAGCGCCTCGCGGGCCTTGGCGTAGCTGAAGCAGGTGGCCAGCACCTCGTAGCCCAGGTCTTCCAGGGTCAGGCGCAGGTTGCGGGCAATCAGGGCTTCGTCTTCGACGACGACAATGGTAATCTTGGGGTCCATGGGATGTAGCGCGAACTTTGTAGTTCGCGTTCTATAACGATTCAAACAGAACGACCAACCGGCGCGGGGACGCGAACTACAAAGTTCGCGCTACTTGCGGGGCAGGCAGAACTCGTAATGGTAAGGATGGTCGGGCAGGGTGGTGAGCGTGGCCCCCAGCTGCTCGGTCAGCAGGCCGATAATCTCGGTGCCGAGGCCGCTGGAGGGGCCGGCCGGGTAGGGCAGGGGCTGGCCGGGCGGCAGGGGGCGGCCGTTGTCGGCGTAGTCGATGCACACCTCGGCGGGGTGCGCGCGCACGCTCACGGTGATTTCCAGCGGCCCTTCGCCCGTGTGGGCGTACTTGATGGAGTTGGTCACCCACTCGTTGAGGATGAGGGAGAGGGCGAAGTAGCTGTTGGCCGGCAGGTCGAGCACGTCGGTGCTGAGGTGGGTGACCACCCGGCGGTCGTTGGCCAAGCAGGCCACCACGGCCGTGATGAGCGTGCGCAGGTAGGCCCCCAGGTCGAGGCCGTGGGGGTTGCGCAGCAGTTGGTTGTGCAGGGCCGCGATGCTCTCCACCCGCAGGCGGGCCGTCTGGAGCTGCTCGATTACCTCCTCGTTGGTGGTGCCCCGCTCCTGCATGTGCAGCAGGCTGAATATCATGTGCAGGTTATTCTTGACGCGGTGCTGGATTTCCTTGTTCAGCAGCTCCACCTTCCCCACCTGGGCATCGAGCTGCCGGTTGAGGCGGGCCAGTTCCTCGTTGGCCGTGCCCAGGTGCCGGCTTTGCTGGCGGGCCCGCCGCCCCTGCCGCGCCAGGTAGAAGCTAAGCAGCGTGATAACCACCAGGGCCCCGCCCAGCCCCCAGAGGGCGCTGGTGCGGCTGCGCTGGGCCGTAAGGGCCTCGGCCTGGGCGCGCTGCTCGCTGGCCACCAGGGTCTGGCGCATCCGCTCCAGGTCGCCGCCATCCACGAGGCTGTCGCCGAGGCGCACGGCCGTGCCCTGAAACTCGTAGGCGGCGCGGTAGCGGCCGGCGTCGGCCAGCAGGCGGGCCAGCTGCTGGCTCAGGTACAGCCGGTCGAGCAGGGTGCGCGAGGCCCGGAAGGACTGCTGCAGGGAGTCGAGAAAGGGCGACTGCGAGCGGCGACGCAGGTACACGTCGAGCCGGCTTTGCACGAGGTAGTAGTGCGTGAGGTAGTCGTAGGAAGTCGGGTCGTTGTGCAGGCCGGGGCGGTACACCAGCTGGCGCAGCAGGGTGTCGGCCAGGGCGTAGTTGTGCACCTCGGTGCTGCTCAGAGCCATCTCGACGGTGTAGGTGAGCTGCCGGCGGATGGAGTCGGGCAGGGGGCGCAGCTCGCGGGCCAGCTGGCGCAGGGTCTGCACGGCAAGCAGGCTGTCGGGCACCTTCTCGTAGGCGTGGGCCACGAGGTAGCGGGCGTAGTGGGCGCGGGCCCGCTGGCCGGGCACGCGAGCCAGCAGCTGGGCCGCGCGCTGGAAGTACTCGATGGTCTGGAGGGGCTGCTTGTTCCAGGCGTCGTAGACGCGGGCGCGGGCAAACACGGCTTCGGCCAGCAGCAGGGTGTCCTGGCTGCGGTCGGCCAGGGCCTGGGCTTGGTCGTAGTAGCGCAGGGCCTCGGCAAAGGAGTCGTAGCCGGCCTTGCGGGCGTAGGCCGAGTCGCCGCGCTGCAGCAGATGGAAGAACTCCGCCTGCCGGGCGGTAGCGCGGGGCAGGTGGTCGGGGGCCGGCTGGGCGGCGGCCCCGCCCCCCAGGGCCAATAGCAGCGCCAGCAGCAGCCCGCAGGCGCTACCCCAGCGCCCGCAGCGGCCAGGCAAAGCGGCGAGATAAAACAACATGGTAGTAGGGTGGGGGCGGAAAGAACCGCAAAAGTACGAGCTGAGTCAGCGCCCTTTACCATGCCCGATGCCGGGGCCAACCTCAAAAAATGAGGCTGGTGCTGGCCGAGCCTCAAAAAGTGAGGCTGAGCCTCAAACAGTGGGGCTAGCTCCTGCTGGGGGCGATAATTTTGTGCCACCCACTTCCACACGCTGCCCGGCCACTCGCCGGGCAGTTTGCATTTAGGCTGGTTGGATGGCCTCCGCCCGGGGGCGGGCGAGTGAATAGTTGTTGTACTGCATTTCTTTTTTATCGATTGACTGACTTCTTCTTACTGATGCAACACTTCTCGCTTTCGCTTCCTGGGTGGGTGGCCCGCCCGCCCCGCCGCTGGCTGGCACCTCTCGTGCTGGCGCTCCTTGTGCTGGGGCTGCCGCTGGCCGGCCGGGCCCAACTCACCGTGAATAGCCGCACGCCGGCGCGCAACGCCCGCGCGGCCGCCCGCGGCGCCAACCTGACGGCTACCTTCAGCCAGCCCCTGGACCCGGCCACGGCGGGCGCCGGGCGCGTGTTTAGCCAGCAGCGCGGCGGGCAGCTGGTGCGCGGCGGCAACGCCACGGCCAGCGGCAGCACCCTAAGCGTGGACCCGGCCGCCGACCTACAGGCCGGCGAAACCGTGTTCGTGACCCTGCCCGCCAGCCTGAGCAGCAGCACCGGCACGGCGGCCCCCCGCGAGGTGTACCAGGTGACGGCGGCGGCACCGCTCGGTGGCAACCTGCTCACCGACAGCTACACCCTGGCGGCAAGCGGCCAGCGGCTGAACGACGCGGCCGTGGGCGACCTCAACGGCGACGGTCGCCTCGACCTGCTGGTGCAGCAGGAAACCAGCCTGCGCCCCTACTTCAACACGGGCACGGGCGCGGCCTACACGGCCGGCACCGCCTTCGGCAGCATCAGCTCGAACGCGCCCCTGCGGGCGATTCTGGCCGACGTGGACGGCGACGGCGACCTGGACGCGGTGCAGAGCCGCCTGCCGGTGCGCGTGTACAAGAACGACGGCAGCGGCGGGTTCGGGCCGGCCAGCCCCTATGGCAGCAGCACTGGCTTCGGCCGGGCCGTGGGCGTGGCCGACGTGGACGCTGACGGCGACCTCGACATCCTGACCATTGTTCAAACCAGCAACTTTGCGCTCACCGTGCTGCTTAACGATGGCACGGGCACCTACACGCAGGCGGGCAGCTATTCGACCGGCAGTTCGGACGACGTGCCAGCCCTGGCCGTGGGCGACTACAACAACGACGGCAAGCTCGACGTGGCCTACTGCGCCTACTCGGGGGGCGGCGTGACGGTGCTGCTGGGCAACGGCAGCGGCGGCTTCGCGGCGGCCAGCGGCTCGCCCTTCGCCACGGGGGGCAGCGCCAACGCCATTGCGGCGACTGACTTCAACAACGACGGCACCCTCGACCTGGTGGTGGGCACCAACACCACGCCCGGCCGGCTGTACCTGCTGCTGGGCACGGGCGCGGGCGCGTTCAGCCCGGCTTCGGGCTCGCCCTTCACGGCGGGCAACCGCATCCAGAGCCTGGCCGTGGCCGACGTGAACGCCGACGGCAACCCGGACGTGCTGCTGGCCAACTACGGCACGGCCGCGCTGGGAGCGGTGTCGACGCACCTGGGCACGGGCGCGGGCAGCTTCGGCACGGCCACCAACTTCACGGCCACGGCCAACGGCGGCCGCATCGCGGCGGGCGACTTCAACGGCGACGGGGCCGTGGACGTGGTGACCATCGACGAGCCCGGTGACGCGCTCAAGGTGCTGCTCAACCAGGCCAGCCTGCCCGCCCCCACGCTCACGAGCCTCGCGCCCACGAGCGGGCCGGAAGGCACGAGCGTGACGCTGACGGGCACCAACTTCACCAGCGCCAGCACGGTGAGCTTCAACGGCACGGCCGCCAGCGTGACCTTTACTTCGGCCACCAGCCTGACGGCCGTGGTGCCCGCCGGGGCCACCACCGGCAACGTGACCGTGACCACCACCGCCGGCACCAGTGGCGGGGTCGTCTTTACCGTGACGCTTCCCGCCCCCACGCTCACGGGCCTCTCGCCCGCGAGCGGTTCGGTGGGCACGAGCGTGACCCTGACGGGGACGGGTTTCACCAGCGGCAGCACGGTGAGCTTCAACGGCACGGCCGCCAGCAGTGTGAACTTCACCTCGGCCACTAGCCTGACGGCCGTGGTGCCCACCGGGGCCACCTCCGGCAACGTCACCGTGACCACCACCGCCGGCACCTCGGCCCCGGGCAGCGCCAACTATTTCAGCGTAACGCTGCCCAACAACGCGCCCACGGCCCTGAGTTTGTCGCCGCAGAGCGTAGCTGAGAATGCGGGGGCCAACGCGCTGGTGGGCACCTTCGCCACCACCGACCCCGACGCGGGCGACACCTTTACCTATACGCTGGTGAGCGGTGCGGGCAGCGCCGACAACGGTAGCTTCATTATCAGCGGCAGCACGCTGCGCCTGCGGAACTCGGCCGACTACGAAACCAGGAACTCCTACACCGTGCGGGTACGCACCACCGACCAGGGCGGGCTGAGCGTCGAGCAGGACTTTACCATCAGCATCACCGACGTAAACGACGCGCCCGTCATTGCCAACCAGACCCGCAGCGTGGCCGAGAACACGGCTAACGGCACTACCGTGGGCGGGCCGATTGCGGCCAACGACGCCGACGCAGGCACGACGCTGAGCTACAGCCTCACGGGCGGCAACGGCACGGGCGCGTTCGCGCTGAACAGCAGCACCGGCCAGCTCACCGTGGCCGATGTGGCCCAGCTGGACTACGAAACGACGCCCACCTTCATCCTGACCGTGCAGGTGAGCGACGGCAGCCTGACGAGCAGCGCCACCGTGACCGTGAACCTGACCAACGTGAACGAAGCGCCGAGCATTGCGGCCCAAACCCGCAGCGTGGCCGAGAATAGCGCCAACGGTACCAACGTGGGCGCGGCGCTGACGGCCAGCGACCCCGACGCGAACCCGACGCTGAGCTACAGCATCACGGCGGGCAACAGCGCGGGCAAGTTTGCTATCAACAGCAGCACCGGGCAGCTGACCGTGGCCGGCACGCTGGACTACGAAACGACGCCCAGCTACAGCCTAACCGTGCGCGTGAGCGACGGCAGCCTGACGAGCAGCGCCACCGTGACGGTGAACATCCTCGATGTGAACGAAGCGCCGAGCATTGGCAACCAAGTCCGCAAGGTGGCCGAGAACTCGCCTAACGGCACCAACGTGGATACGCCGATTGTGGCCAGCGACGCCGACGCGAACCCGACGCTGAGCTACAGCATTACGGCGGGCAACAGCGCGGGCAAGTTTGCCATCAACAGCAGCACTGGGCAGCTGACCGTGGCCGGGGCGCTGGACTACGAAACCACTAACTCGTACAGCCTGACCGTGCAGGTGAGCGACGGCAGCCTGAGCAGCACGGCCACCGTGACGGTGAGCATCCTCAACGTGAACGACGCGCCCGTCATCGCGGCCCAAACCCGCAGCGTGGCCGAGAACACGGCTAACGGTACCACCGTGGGCGGACCGATTGTGGCCAGCGACGCCGACGCGGGCACGACGCTGAGCTACAGCCTCACGGGCGGCAACGGCACGGGCACGGGCGCGTTTGCGCTGAACAGCAGCACCGGCCAGCTCACCGTGGCCGACGTGGCCCAGCTGGACTACGAAACCACGCCCACCTTCGCCCTGACCGTGCAAGTGAGCGACGGCAGCCTGAGCAGCACGGCCACCGTGACCGTGAACCTGACCAACGTGAACGAAGCGCCCACGGCCCTGAGCCTCTCGCCGCAGAGTGTGGCCGAGAATGCCGGGCCCAACGCGCTGGTGGGCACCTTCACCACCACCGACCCCGACGCGGCTAACACCTTCACCTACACGCTGACGGGCGGGGCGGGCAGCGCCGACAACTTCAGCTTCGCCATCAGCGGTAGCACGCTGCTCCTGCGGAGCTCGGCCGACTACGAAACCAAGAACTCCTACGCCGTGCGGGTGCGCACCACCGACCAGGGCGGGCTGAGCGTCGAGCAGTCGTTTACCATCAGCATCACCGACGTGAACGAAGCGCCGAGCCTCCGGCAGACCAATTATCTTGTCGAAGAAGATAATTTTACCAACCGTGCCCAAGCGCCCTTCCAATATCAGCTAATCGGCAGCGACCCCGATGCCAATACCACGCTCACGTACCGCATCACGGCGGGCAACCAGGATGGCCGGTTTGCCCTCAGCAGCACCGGCCAGCTGACCCTGGCCGCGCCGCTGGACTACGAGACCACCCGCTCCTACAGCCTGACCGTGGAGGTGAGCGACGGCAGTCTGACGGGCAGCAACACCATCAACATCATCGTTCGCGACGAGAACGAAGCGCCCACGGCCCTGCGCCTCTCGCCGCAGAGCGTGGCCGAGAATGCGGGGGCCAACGCCACCGTGGGCACCTTTACCTCCACCGACCCCGATGCGAACAACACCTTCACCTACGCGCTGGCGAGCGGGGCGGGCAGCGCCGACAACGCCGCATTCACCATCAGCGGCAGCACGCTGCGCCTGACGGCCTCGGCCGACTACGAAGCCAGGACCTCCTACGCCGTGCGGGTGCGCACCACCGACCAAGGTGGGCTATTTTTTGAGCAAACATTCACCATCGGCATCACCAACGTGAACGAAGCGCCCACGGCCTTGAGTTTGTCGCCGCAGAGCGTGGCTGAGAATGCGGGCACCAACGCGCTGGTGGGCACTTTCACCACTACCGACCCCGACGCGGGCAACACCTTCACCTACGCACTGGTGAGCGGGGCGGGCAGCACCGACAACTTAGACTTCGCCATCAGCGGCAGCACGCTGCTCCTGCGGAGTTCGGCCGACTACGAAACCAGGAACTCCTACACCGTGCGGGTGCGCACCACCGACCAGGGCGGGTTGAGCGTCGAGCAGTCGTTTACCATCAGCATCACCAACGTGAACGAAGCGCCGAGCCTCCAGCCGGTCAATGATATTGTCTTCGAAGATGCTTTCCGCAACCCTAACCGTCCATTCGGGATTCGGCTGAGGGCCACCGACCCCGATGCCAATACTACCACGCTCACGTACCGCATCACGGCGGGCAACCAGGATGGCCGGTTTGCCCTCAGCAGCGCTGGCATACTGACCCTGGTCGCGCCCCTGGACTATGAAACCACCACCTCCTACACCCTGACCGTGGAGGTGAGCGACGGCAGCCTGACGGGCAGCAACACCGTCACTATCCAGGTAATCGACGTACCCGCGCCCACCCTGACGAGCCTGAGCCCGACGAGTGGGCCGTCTGGCACGAGCGTGACGCTGACCGGAACGAATTTGGGCGGGGCTACGGTCGTAACCTTTAACGGTATTGCCGCCGCTTTTTCAGTGTCGAGGTCAGGCACGAGCATTTCGACGAACGTGCCCACTGGCGCCAGTACGGGCAACGTCGTCGTCACGACGCCGGAGGGCACCAGCAATGGCCTGGCCTTCACGGTAACGAGCTCGCTCACCACGCGCTGGACGGGGGCCGTGTCGACCGACTGGTTTACGGCCGGCAACTGGAACGACGGCGTACCGGGCAATGTGTCCGATATCACCCTGACGGCCGGGGCCCCGCGCTACCCGCTGCTCACCGCCGGCACGGCCGAGGCTAAATCCCTAAGCATTGGCAGTAATGCTAGCCTGAGCCAGTCGGGCGGGACGCTGAGCGTGAGCGGCACCTTCGGCAACGACGGCAGCCTGAACCAGTCGGGCGGGACGCTGAGCCTGCGTGGCAGCTTCTTCAACAACGGCAGCGCCACCCTGGCGGGCCTGGTGCAGCTGGTGGGCAGCGGCAGCCAGACGCTGGGCGGCAGCAGCGCCCTCACCTTCGAGCGCCTCACGGTGAATAAGCCCGGCGGCAGCGTGAGCCTGAACCAAAACCTGACCATCGGCACGGCCCTGACCCTGACCAGCGGCACGCTCGTCACCGGCTACTCCGCGCTGAACCTGGGCAGCAACGCTACCATCAGCGAAACCGAAACCGCCTACGTGACGGGCTTCGTGAGCACCACCCGCAACCTGAACACGCGCGGCAGCGGCAGCGACTTCGGCGGCCTGGGCGTGACGCTGACCCCGGCCGCCAGCAGCACGACTCTGCCCGGCAGCACCTTGGTACAGCGCATAACGGGCAGCCCCGCGACGGGCGTGGGCAGCAGCGTGGGCATTACCCGCTACTTCCTCATCATACCCGCCGTGGATGCGAACCTGAACGTGACGATGGTTTTCAACTACTTCGACCACGAGCGCAACGGCATTGCCGAGGCCGACCTGCAGCTCTTCAAACAGCCCTTCGACCCCGGCAGCGGCTGGGCACGGGTCAACAACGCCACCTACGATGCCAGCGCCAACACCGTGACCCGCGCCGGCCTCACGAGCTTCTCGACCTGGACGCTGGGCAGCCGCTCGGCCCCGCTGCCCGTGGAGCTGACGCGCTTCGCGGCCACAGCCGAGGGCGCAGTGGCCCGCCTGACCTGGACGACGGCTTCGGAAAAGAACAGCGCCTACTTTGAGGTGCAGGCCAGCCCCGACGGCACCGATTTCCGCACCCTGGGCCAGGTGCCGGCCGCCGGCACCAGCACCCAGGCGCGGAGCTACGCCTTTGCCGATGCCCACTTGCCCGCCTACGCGGCCCCCGTGGTGTACTACCGCCTGCGGCAGGTGGACCTGGACGGCACCAGCAGCTACTCGCCGGTGCGTACGGTGGCGGCCCCGGCCGGTACCGTCAGCCTCTACCCCAACCCGGCCCACGGCCAGCTCACGGTGCGGCGCCCGGCGGCCACGGTAGCCACGGCTACGCTGCTCAACAGCCTGGGCCAAACGGTGCGCGCGCTCGCGCTGCCCACGGCCGAGACGACGATGAACCTGCAAGGGCTGGCCGCCGGGGTGTACACCCTGCGCCTCACGCTCGACGGCCAACTCGTGACTAAGCGCGTGGTCATCGACTAAGCGCCCGTTGCCGGCGGCCGCTTCTGAAGAGCTGCGGCACGCCGGAATGATAACTGCCAACACGCAGTCGCCCCCTGGGGTGGCTGCGTGTTTTGGTTTAGGGGGTAGTGCGGGATGGGGCCGCTGGAGAGGGGGGTAGCGCTTTTCGCTGGCTACGCGGGCGTGGCGGGCGGAAACACGTCGGCCCAGTCGAGCCCCAGGCCGGGCAGGGTGTGGCAGGGCACGGGGCCGGGCTCGGCATACTCGCCCACGAGGCGGTAGCGGGCAGTGGCTTCGTCCAGCACGAAGATGGAGATGCTGGCCGCGTCGGGCGACACAATCCAGTATTCCGTGACGCCGTTCTCCTCGTAGAGGTCGTACTTGTCTTTCCAGTCGCGGGCCTGCGTGCTGGGCGAGGTCACCTCAATGAGGAGGTCGGGGGCACCGAGGCAGCCGCGCTTCTCCAGCTTGGTGGGGTCGCAGATGACGCATACATCGGGCTGCACCACCGTGCGGATGGCGGTGTCGGCGGGATGGGCCGGGGTGCCCAGTTTTATCAGGCGCACATCGTAGGGAGCAATGCGCACCTGGCAAGTCTGCCGCCGCAGGTGGTAGAGAATGGTGGCGTATAATTCCCCGGCTACTACCTGATGCAAGTCGGTGGGGGCGCTCATGCGGCGCATGATTTTGCCGCGCCACAGCTCCACCAGCTCCGTAAACTGCCAGGTGAGGTAGTCGGCGTAGGTGTAGCTGCCGTTGGGGTCGAGCTGCGCGAGGGAGGTGATGGGAGTGGCCATAGCGTAAAAATACGGAACAATTACAACGGCGCACCGCCAGCAGCGGCCGCCAAAACGCCCGGCTGGCCGGCGCGCAGCTGCCCGGCTCCAGCCTCATCAGGGGCAGGCTTCCACCACCATCAACCGGCTGGCGGCGGCCCAGCCTGCTGCTTATTTGCCAAAAAAGCCCCCGTGCACTGCACGGAGGCTTTTTGAATTTTAGCAGCTCCGGCGGCGGGCTAGGCCGTGAGCTGGGCGCGGCGGGTGGCAATGCCGGCCAGCACCTGGGTGAGGGCCTCCACCTGCTTTTGCACCTGAAAGGCATCGACGGTGCCCAGGAAGCGGTCGGTGCCTTTGCTCACGCGGTTGCGCTTCACAATCTGCTTGCGCTGGGCCTGCAGCAGCTCCACCTTGTCGGCGGCGTCCTGCTGGGCCTCGGCGCTGAGGCCGGGCAGGGCGGCCTGGCCCTGGGCAATGAGAATCTCGCTGTCTTTTTTGGCCAGGGCGGCGGTGCCGCTGGCCAGGCTGCGGTCGGCCCGCTCGTCGGCAATGTCGAGGCCGGTGTCGCGGTGGCTGAAGGTCTTCAGCTCGAAGGTGACGTCCTCGCTGGCCGCATCGCACTCGGCCCAGGTGGTGAGGAAGGAATAATCAGGTTCCATAAAACGCTATGGGGTGTTGGTGAGAAAAAAATACGCCCAAATATAGAGGGAAAATTTATTCCGCAAAATGTAGGCTAACGGGCTTGCTGCTAGTAGGGCGCTGTAGCGCGAACTTTGTAGTTCGCGTCCCCGCGCCGGTTCAACGATTGTCGTTCGGGGACGCGAACTACAAAGTTCGCGCTACTACGCGCTACAGCGCGGCGGCCTCGGCCAGCAGGCCGGCGGCGCGGGCGTGCAGGCGGTGCCAGCGCGTGACGGCCTCTGGCGCCAGCGGGCGGGCGCGGTGCTGCAGCCAGCCGGTGAGCCAGGCGGCGTGGGCGGGGGCGCGGGTGGGGTCGTGGGGGTCGGCGGCGCGGGCCAGGGC
>NZ_JAUQSY010000004.1 GCF_030580865.1 Hymenobacter aranciens
CTCGACCGCGCCCGCCAGCTGCTCGAAGCCCAGGCCCTGCCCACCGTGGCCGAGGTCGCCTACGAAGTGGGCTTCCCCAATGCCAGCCACTTCACGCAGCTGTACAGCAAACGCTTCGGCAAGAAACCCAGCGAGTATTAACCAGGTTGCGAGCAGAACGAAAGCGCCCCGGTCAGATGACCGGGGCGCTTTCATTAACAAGCTGAATTGATGACGGGAGCTTACTGCACCGTCAGCCGCCGGGCCGTAGCGCCGGTGCGCAGCACGTACACGCCCGGCGTGAGGCGGACGGGCAGGGCCAGCAGGGCCGTGCCGCTCTCATCGGCAGTAGTGGCCAGCACCTCGCGGCCCAGGCCGTCGAACACCCGCACCGGGGCATTGGGGGCCGCGCCCACGAGCGGGGCGCGGCCGGTGGCCGGGTTGGGGAATACGCTCAGGCCCGCCGGGGCGGCCAGCTGCACCGTGCGCACGGGCGAGTAGCTGAAGCTGCCGTCCTTATCTACCTGGCGCAGGCGCTAGTAGAGCGTGGTGGCGCCCACGGGCAGCTGCTCGTCGAGCAGCTGGTACTGGCGCGGGCTGCTGCTGCGGCCGGCGGCGGCCAGGGTAGCCACGCGCCCGAAGGCTCTGCCGTCGCGGCTGCGTTCCACCTCGAAGCGGACGCTGTTGGTTTCGCTGGCCGTGGCCCAGCTCAGGCGCAGGGCGTGGCGGCCGGCGGCCGTGGCATCGAAGGCCGTCAGCGTGACGGGCAGCGGCGGGGTGTAGATAGGGGGCAGCTCGCCGAGGAAGTCGGTCTGGCCGGCGGCGGGCGTGGTGAACACGAAGCTGCCGAAAGTAGCCGTGGGCACGGCCGCGCCGGCCGGGTACAGGTTGGCGCCGGACAGGGCCAGGCCGTAGCTTTCGTCGTTGCCGGGGCCACCGTCGGCGCGGGCCTACCATGCTGGCGGCGCTGCCCGCGTCGGCATAATTGGCTACTACCACGTCTTTGGTAGCAGCGGTGCTGGCGCCGGCCAGCGCCTCGGTGCCCGCCGTGGTGCCGCTGCCGCCCAGGCGCACGGTGTTGTTGTCGCTGAGGTTGCTGGTAATCTGGCCGGTCACGTACACGTTGGTCACGCCGTCCACCGTGGCCGTGGCAATGACGTAGCCGGCGTCGGTTTCGCGGCCGCCACCCACCTGGCTCCAGTCGAAAGTGGCCGAGCTGCCTTTGTCGGTGTACTTGTCTACCACGAGGTTGCGGGTGTTGGCGGTACTGGCGCCGGGCTGCACGATGGTGCTGGCCGTGCTGCCGGTGCGGCCAAAGCGCACCAGGCTGGCGTCGGCGGCGCTATTGGTAATGACGCCGGTTACGTACACACTGGTGCCGCTGGCGGCGATGTCGTAGCCGATATCAACGCCCGTGCCGCCGGCCATGTGCACCCAGCCCAGACTGGCGCTGGTGCCGTTGTCGGTGTACTTGGCCACCACAATGTCGTATTCGTTGGCAGTGCTGGCCCTGGGCTGCGCCACCGTCGTCGTGCCGCTGTTCTGCACGCTGCTGCCGATGGTGGCGTCGGTCCAGGTGGGGGCCTGGGCTACCGGCAGGGTCAGCCCGAGCAGCAGGCCAGCATCCGGCCAGAAAGGGGAGCGCGCCGACGCGCCCGCGCCCGGGCGCGGGCGCGAAGTGAGTGTAGTTGTTGCATAGTGGGTTAGATGAGAGACCCCACCGGACACCCGAAGTTGCTTTCGCTCCCTCAGAACATCAATGGCATTGCATTAATTTACAAACACATCCACTATACCACAGTCCTCATCAGCCCAACGCCTGCCCACCCGCTGCCGGGGCTAGCGCGGGCACTCTTCCCGCGTCAGGTTCTCATTGAGGCACATGCCGGCCTTGTTGCCCTCGGCGGCGGCCACCAGGGCCTGCTGCTGGCCGGGCGTGGTGTCGCCGGCCGCAAAGAGGCCGCGCACGCTGGTCTGGGCGTTTTTATCGACCCACACCGCCCCGCTACTCATAATGCGGGCGCCCAATTCGGCAGCCAGCGGGCTGCGCTGGTGCTGCGGCGCGTGCAAAAACAGGGCCGCCCGCTCCAGCTCCTCGCCATTCTCGAACTGCAGGCAGCGCAAGCTGCGCCCCGGCCCGCCCACGAGGCGGCTGATTTTGTCTTCGTACACCCGGATACCCTGGCGGTGCAGCCGGCGCCGGGCGTGCTCGCTGAGGTTGCCGGGGCCGTCGGTGACGACTATCACATCGCGGCTCCAGCGGCTGATGAGCAACGCCAGCCCGGTTACCTGCTTGCCCTGACCGTACACGGCCAGCGGCTGCTGGCGCACCTCGTAGCCGTGGCAGTAAGGGCAGTGCAATACCCCCACGCCCCACAGCTCCCGGAAGCCCGGCAGCGGCGGCAGCACGTCGGCCACGCCGGTGCACAGCAGCACCCGCCGCGCCGTGCAGCGGAACGCGGCGTCGGTATCGGTGCGGCGGCCCCGCGCTTCGAAGCCGCGGCCAGTGGGCAGCGGTTTCAGCTGGTCGATGCTGAGGCAGGCGTGCGTTACGGTGGCGTAAGGCTTAAGCTGCTCCAGGCTCAGGTGCAGCAGCTCAACCGGCTTGATGCCGTCGCGCGAGAGAAAGCCGTGGACGCCGGGCGAGCACTCGTTGCGCGGGGGGCCGCCGTCGGCCAGCAGCACGCGGCGGCAGCAGCGGCCCAGGGTGAGGGCGGCGGCCAGCCCCGCCGGCCCCGCACCTACTATTAATACGTCGTAATCGAATTGCGCGAGGGCGGCGGGCAGGCGCGCCGGGGAAGAAGCAGTCATACACAAGGCCGGACAATTGGCGGAGGTACGGGCGGGCGGGCGCTGGTGTTCGGGAAGTAGCGCGAACTTTGTAGTTCGCGTCTCCGCGCTGTTCGAACCGTTGAATCGGCGCGGGGACGCGAACTACAAAGTTCGCGCTACTATGCTCCTTATTGCCGACGGCGGCTCCACCAATTGCCAGTGGTGCCTGGCCGATACCACCGGTCCGCGCCAGTATTTCCGCACCGAAGGCTACAACCCCTACGCCGTGGGCACGGCCGCCATCGTGGCCTCGCTGGGCGCGGCCCTGCCCCCTGCCCTGCCCCGGGCGCGGGTGCAGGCCGTGCATTTCTACGGCGCCGGCATCACCGATGCAAGCAAGGCCGAAGTAGTAGCGGCGGCTCTGCGCCAGCTGTTTCCGCAAGCCCGCGTGACGGTGGAGGAAGACATGCTGGCCGCCGCCCGCGCCCTGCTCGGCCGGCGCGCGGGCCTGGCCGCCATCCTCGGCACGGGGCAGAATTCGGCCCTTTACGACGGCCGACGCCTTACCCACACCGTGGAGGGCCTCAGCTACATCCTGGGCGAAGAAGGCGCCGGCACTTACCTCGGCAAGCGGCTCTTGCGCGACTTCCTGCGCCAGCGCCTGCCGCCGGAGCTGCACACGGCCTTCGCCGCCAGCTACCAGCCTGGCCCCCTGCCCACCGTGCTCGACCGCGTGTACGCCCAGCCGGCACCCAACCGCTACCTGGCCGGCTTCGCGCCCTTCGCGCACCAGCACTACGCCCACCCCTACTGCCAGGCCCTGGTGGAGGAAGCCATGGAAGCCTTCTTCACGCAAATCATCACGCAATACCCCAATTACCAAAGCCACACCTTCAACTGCATAGGCTCGGTCGGATACGCCTTCCGTGAGGCGCTGGCCGCCGCCGCCGCCCGCCACGGCATGCCGATGGGCACGGTGCTACAGTCACCCATCGAGGCGCTAGTGGACTACCATTTGGCTGACTAAATACAAGCTTGCTCCGCTTGCCTATAAAGTAGCCACCCGCGAACCCCACCGGGGTTCTCCGTTGCCCATTTGCTACGTCGCTTTCACGGCAACTGGCTACGGTTTTCGTCTCGTTCTTTGCCCACGAAAAAGGCCCTTCCGATTGTTCGGAAGGGCCTTTTGGCGTTCGTATCAACTCCCCTCGGGAGGCTCGCTAGCGGAGCTTAGTTCTTGATGAGGCGCTTGGTCAGCGTCAGGGTCGTGCCATCGGCGGTGGTGCCGCGCAGCAGCACCGTGTAGGTGCCGTTGGCTACTTCCGCCAGGCTCACCTGCTGCGTCAGGCCGCCCTCTACGTTCAGGCCCACAATCACGCGGCCCGTAGCGTCGAGGATGCTCACCGAGTAGCGGCCGCCCGGCACCTGGCTCAGGTCGAGGGTGGTTTCGCCCACGGCCGGGTTCGGGTACAGGCTCAGCACCGGTGTCGTCGGCTTGGTGAAGGCGATGGTGCGCACGGGCGAGTAGCTGGTAGCGCCATCCACGTCCACCTGCTTGAGGCGGTAGTACACCGTGCCGCTCACTTTGGCGCCGATGTTGGCGTCGGTCAGGGCGTAATTGGTCGGGGTGGCTTTGCTGCCCTGGCCTTTCACTTCGCCAATCTTGGCGAACGTGCGGCCGTCGAGGCTGCGCTCCACGTCGAAGTGGTCGTTGTTTTTCTCCGAGGCCGTCGTCCAGGCCAGCACGCCGTCGAGTTTCACGGCTTTGGCGGTGAACACCGTCAGCTCAACCGGCAGCGGGAAGGCGCCGAGCGTGAAGCTCACCGGCTGCGTGGTCACGCCCCCGAACACGTCGGTCGTGGTGATGTTCACGGTGTAAGTCGTGGCCATGGGCGGGTTGGCCAGCTGGGCGGCGTTGCTCACGAAAATCTGGCCCGTGGTCGGGTTCAGGCTCACGCCGGCGGGCAGCGCGTTGGTCGGATTGCTGGCGGGGCCGGTGGGGGCCAGCACGGCGTTGGTGCCCGAGGTGGCCAGACCGTTGCGCGGAGCACCGGCGGTCACGAGCGTGCCGTTGGCGTTGTAGATGGCCCCGGCGCTGTTGTACTGGGCGCCGTTGGGGTCAATCACATAGGCCAGCACGTCGTTGGTCACGTAGGGATTGGTATTCGTGTTCGTCTTCACCGGCGTCGTGGCGTACACCGCCAGGTTGTCGGTGGCCGACTGCACGGTGTACAGGGCCGGGCTGCTCACGGCGCCGAGGTTGTCGGTGGCTTGGTAGCTGAAGAAGACGTTGCCCGTGTAGCCGCTGGCCGGGTCGAAGCGCAGGGTGTTGGCCTGGGCCTGGGTCAGGCTCAGGGCAGCGTAGTTGGCGGTCGTCACGGCCACCGGCGTGCCGCTGATGCCGTCGACGTTGTTGTTGTAGTAGAGCACGCCCTGGGCGGTCGGCAGCACGCTCAGCAGCTGGTAGGTGCTCACGGTGCCATCGGCATCGGTAGCTGCCAGCGGCGAGATGAGCAGCGCCTCGGTCGAAGTATTGCCGCGGGGCGCCTGCAAGCTGTTTACTACGTTGCTGGCCACGGGCGTCTGGTTGGCGCGGGTGGTGGTCAGGCTGGCGCCGTTGTTGCCGGGGTTGCTTTCGCCGGCGGCGGTCACGCTGGCCGTCAGGGCCAGGCTGCCGGTGGCGGGCATGGTCACGTCGAAGGTGTAGGCCACGGCGTTGGTGGTGCCGGCCGCCAGGTTGGCGATGGCGGGCCAGGTGATGGTGGTGCCCGTCTGGGTGCCGCCGTTGCTGATGTTGGTGGCCGTTACGCCGGCCGGCAGGGTCACCGTCGGCGTCACCGAGGGGGCCACCGAGGGGCCATTGTTGGTAGCCGTCACCGTGTAAGTGTTCGTCGCACCGGGCAGGCTGCTGGCCGGGCCGCTGAGGCTGGTCACCGCATCGTAGCTGGCGCTGATGGTCGTCGTGGTCGTGTTCGAGTTATTCGTCAGCACGTTGTCGCTGGTTTGCGAGCTTACGGCGCTGGTGGCGCGCACCGAACCCGTAGCCGGGGCTGCGAAGGTGGCGGTGTAGCTGACGGTGGCCGTGCTGGGGGCGCTGGCGATGAGCGGCCAGGTAACCACGCCGGTAGCCGGGTTGTAGGTACCCGAGTTGCTCACCGTCACGCCGGTGAGACCGGCGGGCAGCTGCAGGGTCGGGGTCACGTTGGTGGCAGCGGCCGGGCCGTTGTTGGTGAAGGTAGCCGTCACCGTCAGGCTGGCGCCGGCCGTGATGCTGGCCGGGGCCGCCACCGTGGTGGCTAGGTCGGCGGTGGTGCCCGTTACCGGGGCCACGCTGGTGGCGGTGCTGGCGCTGTTGTTGCCGCCCACGGGGTCGGGGCTGGTCGAGGTGACCGTGGCCGTACCGGCCAGCTGGCCGCCGGTCGCGCTGGGCATGGTGAAGCTCACGTAGTCGCCCACGCTGGCCCCGCCGCTCAGGGCGCCGATGGGTGCGAAGGTTACCACGCCGGTACCGCCGTCGTAGCTGCCGCTGCTTACCGTTACGCCGTTCAGGCCGATGGGCAGCTGCAGGGTGGTGGCCACGCCGGTGGCGCCGCTCGGGCCGTTGTTGGTCGTCGTCACGAAGTAGGTCACCGGGTTGCCCACCACGGCCGTGGCCGGGCCGCTGAGGCTGACGGCCACATCGGCCGCGCCGGCTACGGCCGTGCTCACGCTGGAAGCGTTGTTGGTGGTCATGCCATCCGCGGTGGTGGCGCCGGTGGCGCTACGCACCGTGAAGCTGGCGGCGGGGGCGGCGAAGCTCAGGGTGTAGGCCGAGCTGGTGCCAGCCGCCTGCGTGGCGAGCGTGGTGAAGGTCACCAGGCCGGTGGCGCTGTTGTAGGTGCCAGCCGGCAGGCCGGTGGCGGCGTCGAGGATGGTTACCGTGCCGAGACCGGCGGGCAGCTGCACCGTGCGGGTGACGCCGGTGGCCGTGCCCAGGCCGTTGTTGGCAAAGCTGGCGGCGTAGGTCACCACCTGGCCGGCGGTGGCGTTGGCCGGGCCGCTCACGAAGGTGGCCACGTCGGCCGTCGGGGTTACCGTCACCACGGTCGAGGCCACGTTATCCGCCAGCACCGTTTCCGAGGTCTGCGTGGTGGCCGAAGCCGAAATCAGCAGCTGGCCGTTGTTGCCGGCGTTGGCCGGGGCCGTGAACACGATGGTGTAGCTGGTGCTGGCGCCCGAGGCCTGCGAGGTGATGGCCGGCAGGGTCAGCAGACCAGTTACGGCGTTGTAGGTAGCGCCCGAGGGCAGGGTCGTGATAGTGAGGCCGGGTAGCAGCTGCACGGTTGCCGCTACATCGGCGGCGGCCGAGGGGCCGGCGTTGCCCTGCGTCACGGTCACCGTTACCGGCGCGCCGGCGGCTACTGCCTGCGGCGTGGCGCTCACCGTAGTGTACACGTTGGCGCGCGGCGTCGTCGGGGCGCTGATGGTCAGGCTGGTGCTGCTGGCCGCGCCATTCAGGTACGCCGTGTTGTTGGCGGTGTTAGTTTCGCCGGCCGGGGCCGTATTCGGCGTCACGGTGGCTACCGGGGCCAGCGCGGTGCCGGCCGTAGGGGCAGTGAAGCTGATGGTGTTGGCTACCGTCTGGCCGCTGGGCAGCGAAGCCAGGGCCGGGAAGCTCACCAAGCCGTTGCCGCTGTCGTAGGTGCCGCCGTTGCTCACGAACACGTTGGTCAGGCCGCCAATCAGTTGCACCGTCTGCGTGGCGGTGGTGGCGCTGGGGCCGTTGTTGGTGGTCGTCACGTTCAGCGTCACCTGGTTGCCTTGCACCACCGTGGCCGGACCGTAGATGCTGGTCAGCAGGTCGAAGCTCGGGGTGATAGCGAGGCTGGCCGACTGCGTGTTATTGGCCGTCTGGCCGGCTTCGGTGCTGGTAGTGGCCACGTTGGCGGTGGCCGTTACCGGGCCGGTAGCCGGGGCGGTGAAGGTAATCACCGAGGTCAGCGGCGTGCCGTTGGCAATGGTCGTCGGCGACGGGGTGTAGGTCACCACGCCGGTCGTGTTATTATAGGTACCGCCGTTGGTGGCGCTCACCGTGCCGAGGCCGGCGGGCAGCTGCACCGTGCGGGTCACGCCGGCGGCCGTCAGGGCGCCGTTGTTGGCGAAGCTCACGTTGAAGCCCACGCCCGTGCTGCCCGCGGCTACCGACGCCGCGATGGGCGTGATGGTGGCGGCTACGTCGGCCACGGCGTTCACCGTCGCGTTGATGGTGCTGGAGTTCGGCGCCGGGTTGGTGCCTTCCGCCGTAGCAGTCGAGGTGCTGCTGCTCACCGCCGCCGGGCCGGCCGTAGCCGGCGCCGTGAACGAGAAGGTGAAGCTGCTGCTGGCGCCCGCGGCAAGCGTGGTCACGTTGCCGAAGTCGATGGTCGAGCCGCTTACCGTACCGCCCTGGCTGGTGATGGCCGTGGTTTGGGCCGTCGTCAGGGTGGCGCCGGCGGGCAGCGTCACGGTGCGCGTCACGGTGCTGGCGGCGGCCGTGCCCACGTTGGCGTAGGTCACGGTGTAAGTGCCGGTGGCCACGCCGGTGCTCAGCTGCGTGGGGCCGCTGATGGTGGTCGTCACGTCGGCTACCGGGGCTACCGTCAGGTTCAGGGTCGAGGCGTCGTTGCCAGTGGCACCGTTCTGGCTGGTGGCGGTGCCGGTGTTGCTGGCGATGCTAGCCGCGCCGCTCGTGGCCGGAGCCGTGAAGGCGAACACGAACGACGACGAAGCGCCGCTGGCCACCGAGGTCTGGGTGCCGAAGTTAATCGTGGTGACGGCCGTGGCGCCGCTGCCCGTGGTCGAGTAGCTGCCGGTGTTCACGCCGTTGCCGGTCAGGCCGTAGGTCGTGTTCAGAGCCGTTACCTGGGCGGGGCTCAGGGTGGCGCCGGTGGGCAGGGTTACGGTACGCGTCACCGTGGCGGCCGTGCTCGGGCCGTTGTTGGTGAAGGTGGCCGTGTAGTTACCGGTGGCCTGCCCCTGCGAGATGGTGGTCGGGCCGGTGATGGTCGTCAGCACGTCGGCTACCGGCGTTACGGCCGTGCTCGTCGTGGCCACGTCCGGGCCCAGGTTCAGGCCCTGGCCGGTGGAGGTGCCGGTGGTGCTGGTCACCACCAGGTTGGTACCCGAAGCGGCAGCCGAAGGCGTCAGCGTGAAGGTGTAGCTGTCCGAATTGCCCGAGACGATGGTGCCGCCGGGGTACGTCAGGGTCCAGCCCGCAGCCTCGCTGCCCGTTACGGTGGCGCCAGTGGCGCTCACGGCCGAGGCCGTATTGGCCGGAATGGTCACCACGCGGGTCACGCCCACGGCCGTGCTCGGGCCGTTGTTGGCGAACACTACCGTGTAGTTGCCCGAGGGTACGCCCGTCAGCAGGGTGGCCGGGGCGGTCAGGGTGGTGGTCACGTCGGCGATGGCGCCCACGGTGTAGCTCACCGTCGAAGCGTCGTTGGCCGTGGCACCGTTCTGGCTGGTGGTCGTGCTGGTGTTGCTGGTCACGGCAATGCTGCTGCCCGTCGTCAGCGGACCGGGGGTCAGCGTGAACGTGTAGTTGTTCGACGTGCCGGTGGCGAAGCTGGCCGCCGTGGCGTAGGTGATAGTCCAGCCCGTGGCGAAGCTGCCCGTTACGGTGCCGCCAGCGCTGCTGGTCACGGCCGTGGCCGTGTTAGCGGGGATGCTTACCGTGCGGTTCACGCCGGCCGCCGTGCTGGGGCCGTTGTTGCCGAAGGTGACCGAGTAGTTACCCGAGGCCTGGCCCGCCGTGAGCGAGCCGGGGCCCGTCAGGCTGGTATACACATCGGCTACCGGCGTCACGTTCACCGTCGAGGTGGCCGAGTTGGCGCCGGAGTCGGCACCCTGGCTGGTGCTGGTACCGGTGGTGGTGCTGGCTGTAATCGAGCTGAACGAAGCCGGCACGTTCGGGATGGTCACCGTCACGTTGGCGTTGGCGCCGCTGGCGAGGGTGGTGGGCGGCGTGGTGAAGGTCACCGTGCCGGTAGCATTGTCGTAGGTAGCGCCCGTGATGGTGACGCCCGTGCCGAGGCCGGCGGGCAGCGTCAGGGTGCGGGTGTAGCCGGCGGCCGTGTTGGGGCCGGCGTTGGTGAAGGTCACGGTGAAGGTGAGCGTGCCACCGGCATTCACCGGCGAGGGCGACGGCGTGATGGTGGTGGCCACGTCGGCCACGCCGCTCACCGGGATGGTGTACACGGCCGTGTTGCTGATGCCGCCGGCGGCATCGGTGGCCGAGAAGTTAAACGTGGCATTGCCCGCAAAGCCCGACGTGGGCTGGTAAGTCAGCTGGCCGATGTTGGCGACGGGCACCACCGTGGCGGCCGTTACGGGCGTGCCGTTGTAGCTCAGCGTGCCGCTGCTCGGCGCGTTCACCGTGAAGCTGCTGATGGCCGCGCCGGTGCCGTTGAAGCCGGGCGTGGCGCTCAGGTTGGGGTTCAGCACGGCCGCGGCGGCCGTGGTCAGCACGGCCACGTTGGTGATGTTCTGGGCCAGCGGGTTGCTGAAGGTAACCGGCGTGGGCGAGGGCGTGTCGCCGTGCGAGGTGGCGGGCAGGGTGGTGCCGTTGGTGCTGGCGTCGCCGTCGAGCACCTGGGCCGGGGCCAGCGCGGCGCCGTTCACCAGGATGTAGCCGGCGCTGGGGCTGTTGCCCTCGGTGCTGGCGTACACGGTGTTGTTCTGGGCCGTGGTCGGGATGGCGGCCACGCTCGGGTAGGTCACGCGCACCGTGTAGGTGATGGTGCTGGTGGCATTGCTGGCCAGGGCCGTGGTGCCGGCCAGCAGGCCGGTGCTGGTGGTGCCGTTGAAGCCGGCGTTGGTGGCCAGGGCGGCGCCGCTGGTCACGGCCGGGGCCGTCACTACGGTTACGCTGCTGGCATTGGGGAACGACGTGCCGGCGGTGTTGCTACCGTCGTTCAGGAAGTTTACAATCTGCACGTTCGGGTCCGAGGTCACGCCGGTGTTTTTCACCGTGGCGGTGTAGGTCACGTCAAACGAGGTGGCGTTCACGCGCACCGGGGTGGCGGCGCTCAGCACTACGTCGAGGCTCTGGGTGGGGAACACGCAGGAAGCGCCGTCGGACTGCGTAGCCAGGCCGGCCGAGCCGATGAGCGTCGCCATACCGGTCGAGGTGCTGAAATTCACTAGGTTACCTTGGTTGGTAGCACCGTAGAGGCCACCGGCCGCGTCGAAGAACAGCGAGCCCATGTCATCGCCGGCCGTGGCCGGAGTGCCCAGCACGGTCACCGTGCCCGTGTTCGGGTCGATGCGGCTCATGCCGTTGGCGGCACCGGTGCCGGTGGCGTAGTAACGGTTGCCGTAGAGCTGATTGTCAATCGGGTTGTAGGCAATGTCGCCGAAGTTCACCGGCGAGCTGAGCGTCAGCGTCGAGATGGCCAGCGTCGACACCGTGAGCTTGGTGATGGTGCTCGACGTGTTATTCACCAGGTAAAGCACCCCGTTCAGGTCGGCCGTGGCCGAGTTGTAGCCGCTGGCCGAAAGGCCGCTGATGGCGCCCAGGCTTTGCACGCCGGTAGTGCTGAGGCGGTAGAGCGTGTTGTTGCTCAGGCCAAACGCGTAGAGGTAGCCGTCGGCGTAGTTGAACGACAGGCCGTTCAGGGCCACGCCCGCGTCGTAGAGCGTGGTGCCCACGTAGGTTACGGTGCTGCCCGTGCTGGTGCGGTCGAGCCGCTCCAACACCGACGACAAGCCACTGGCCGACTGACGGATGCGGTAGAACACCGAGTTGCAGGTGAAGGCCGGGCCGGCGATGGTGATGTTCAGCGTAGCCTGGTCGGGGGCCGTGTTGGCACCCTGGCCGGGCGAGCTCAGGCCGATGTTGCTGGTCAGCGCGCCACCGGCGGCCGGGGGCGTGAAGGAGAACGTGAACGAGTTGGTAGTGCCCGAAGCCAGCGTGCCCAGCGTGGGGTAGGTGATGGTGTTGCCCGATACCGAGCCGCCGGTGGCGGTGATGCCCGTGGAGCCGGCCGGCAGGGTCACAGTGCGCGTCACGCTGTTGGCCGTGCTGCCGCCGTTGTTGGTATAGGTTACGGTGTAGCTGTTGCTGCCCACGGCCAGCAGGGCGCTGGGGCCGGTCAGGGTCGTCGTCACGTCGGCGGCCGGGGTGATGGTCACCGTCGAGCTGGCGTTATCGTTGGCGGTGGCGCCGTTCTGGCCGGTGGTGGTGCCCACCGTCGAGCTGGCCGTCACGCTGGCGAAGGTGCCGGGTACCGAAGCAATGGTTACCGTGGCGTTGGCCGTGCCGTTGGGCGCCAGCGTGGCTACCGAGTTCAGGGTCACTATGCCAGTGGCATTATCATAGGTGCCGGTGCTACCGCCGCTGATGGTCACCGTGCCCAGGCCGGCCGGCAGCGTCAGCGTGCGGGTGAAGCCCTGGGCCGTGTTCGGGCCGTTGTTGTTGTAGCCCACCGTAAACACCAGCTGCGAGCCGGCATTCACCGGGTTAGCCGAGGGCGTGATGGTGGTAGCCACGTCGGCCACCGCCGTTACGGGGATGGTGTAGGTGGCCGCGCCCGCCGTAGCCGTGCCGGTGCCGGTGCGGTTGGTGGTGCTGGTGATGCCGTTGGCATCGGTCACGGTGTAGGTAAAGGTCTGGTTGCCCGAGTTGGGGGCCGTCGGCGTGTAGGTCAGGGTGCCCAGCTGGGCGGCCGTGATGACCGTGCCCGCCGTTACGGGCGTGATGCCGGTGCCGGGGTTGTAGTTCAGCGTGCCCTGGGCGGGCAGCGTCACGATAGTATAGGAGGCAATGCTGTTGCCGGTGCCCGAAGCGGTGCCGCTCAGGTTGGGGTTCAGCACCGTAGCGCCGTTGTTGTTCGGAATGCTGATGTTGGTCACGTTCTGGGCGATGGGCGGGGTGTTCACCGCCACGTTGCCCGAGAACTCGGAGGTAGCGCCGCTCAACGTAGCCGTGGCCGTGAGCAGCGTGCCAGCCGCCACGCCCGGCAGCGAGCTCAGCGGAATGCTGTAGCTGAAGCCGTTGGCGTTGGTATCGGAGCCCTGGGCGAAGCCGTTGATGGCGCCCGGGCCGTAGCTCTGGCCGGTGGCCGCGCTGTTATCCACGTTGCCGGTGGTGGCGCCTTCGGTCAGGGTGAGCAGGAAGGTGCGGCCCTGGCCGAAGTTGGCACCGGTGGCGTTGGGGGTAGCCGGGTTGGCTTGGCCCACAAACAGTTCAATCGTAGCGCCGGCTTTGGCGAATCCGCTCAACACCAGGTTGGTGCCCACGATGGTGGCACCGCGCAGAATCGGGTAGTTCACGAGGCCGTTGGCGCCGGTGGTGCCGCTGGCGTTGTTCAGCGTCACGTAGGGCGAGGTACCGGCAATTTCGCCGTCACCGTTCACTCCCAGGTCGATGCCGATGGCGCCCGAGGCGGTAGCCGTGCCGTTGAGGCCGGCTACGTTGCCGTTGTTGTAAGTCGAGTTCTGGCTAACTACCGTGCCGGTTACCGGCGAAGCCCCCGTATTGCCCAGCAGCTGGATGCCCGAGCCGTAGTTGTCGAAAATGACGTTGCGCGAAATCGTGTTGCTAGCGCCGTACACCCGCACGCCAGGCGTTTCGCTCGGGGCCAGGGTGGCCGTGCCGCGGCCGTTGTTGGCCACGGTGTTGTTGGTGAAAGTGTTCGAGCCCGCCGAGCGGTAGCTGTCGATGCCGACGCCGGCATTGTCGATTACGAGGTTGTTGGTAGCCGTGCTGCTGCTGCCCTGAATGTCGATGCCATCGAAGTTGGCGCTGGCGCGGCCGTTACCACGAATCTCATTGCCCGTGATGGTCACGTTAGTCACCCCGGCGTTGGTCGAAATACCCTTGCCGTTGGCGAAACCCATCAGGTTGTTGCTGACCGTGATGCCGGCAGTGCCACCGGTCAGGCGCACGTTGTCGGCCACGCTGGCCGTGCCCGGCACGCTGAAGGCCGTGGCGGTGGTGCCCAGCACGTTCTGGGTGATGAGCACATTGTTCACCGAGCTGCGGATGTTGGCGCTGTTATCGTTGTCGGCCGTGGAGCCGAAGCCGTAGATGGCCAGGCCGCGCACGCGGCTGTCGGCGCCGGCCAGGTCGAGGCCGAAGGCCACGGCCGTGCTGCCTACCAGCTGCACTTCGGGGCCGTTGAGGCGGCTCAGGGCGGTGGCCTGGGTGCCCACGGTGCCGCCGGTACCCAGCAGCACGTCGTTCGTGTTGCCGACGTTGAAGGTCTGCGTCGCGCCGTTGATGGCCGTGCTCGGGCCCGTAATCTGCGGCAGGGCGGTGGTGGGCGTAATCACGGCCACGCCGCTGGTGAGGCCGCTCACGAGGCCAGCCAGCTGGCCAGCGTTAGCCGCGCCGTTCGGAATCATGAAGATGCTGTTCTCTACACCAGCCGTCAGGCTCACGCCGGCGCGGCCGGCGGCCGTGGAGGTGGCGGCCAGGTCCTGGGCGTTGGTGTAGGAGCCGGCCTGGGCCAGGCTGGTTTCGCCGCCGAGGGCGTTGGCGTTAGTGATGAACTGGCGCAGCGAGCCCTGGCCCGCGTTGTTGGTGTTCACCACGAGGTCGAAGTTGAAGCCGAAGTCGGGGCCGGTGGTGGCGGTGGTGCCCACCGTCACGGCGCGCTGGCTTTCGGCGATGGTCGTGCCGGTGTTCAGGCTGGCCAGGGTGGCGTTGGTGGTGTTGGCGGCGGCATCCGTTTTCTCGGGCGCCTCGCCGCCCACGCGGGTGGTGGTGCCGTTGTAGGTCTGCACCGGCAGCAGGCCGGCCACGTAGCCGGTGCGCGAGCTGGTCACGGTGGAGTTTACCACGCGCACCGTGTAGCTGGCCGCCGCCACGTTGAAGGTGTAGAGGCCGGCGGCATCGGTGGTGGTAGCGGCTACGAAGTTGCCGCTGGCATTGTACAGCTCAACGCGGGCGCCGGGGCGCACGCTGGCGCCGGTAGCGGTGCGCGGGCGGCCCGCGCCCCCACCGTAGTTCACGTCTTCAAACACGTAGCCCGTCAGCGGTGAGGTTACCGCCACGTTGCCCGAAAACTCGGAGGTGGCTCCGCTGAGGGTGGCCGTGCTGGTGAGCAGCGCGCCAGGCGTGATGCTGGCGAAGCTGCCGCTGAGTGGAATACTGAAGGTGAAGGCGTTAGTATTGTCGGCGCCTTGATTGAGTCCGTTTACCGGACTGGTGTAGGTGCCGGTGCCCGTATCGGAGTCTACCCCGGCTGCGCCTTCGGTGAAGGTGCCCAGGTACGTCTGGCCCTCGCCAAAGCCCGAGGCGTCGGCTGTAGCGCCGGGGCTGAAGAATTCAATAACCGAGTTCGGCCGGGCAAAGCCCGACACCACCAGATTCGAGCCTGAGACCACGGCCGAGGTAATGACGGGGAAGTTCAGCAGGCCATTGCCGCCGGTGTCGCCGTCGCCGTTGTCGTTCAGGGTCACGAAGGGCGCGCTGCCGAGGTCTGCATTTTCGCCGCCAGCCAGCAGGTCGATGCCAATCTGGCCCGTAGCGGCGGTGTTGTTGGCCGACACAATGGTGCCGTTGTTATGAATAGAGTTCTGCGTGATGAGGGTCGTGCCGTTCACTACCTGCACGCCGGCCCCGTAGTTGCCGGTCGAGACGTTCTGGCTGAAGGTATTGCCGGTGCCGAAGAAGCGCGCGGCGGCCGTCTCTTGCGGGTTGGTACCCGTGTTGCCGACCCCGTTGCCGCTGAAAGTGTTACCCGTTACGTTGTTCGAGCCCGCGCTGTCGAAGCTATCGAAGCCCTGAGCCGCATTGTTTATCAATAGGTTGCCGGTAAACGTGCCGCCGCTGCCATGGGCATCCACGCCGTCGTAAATGCCATTGTTGCGGGCGTTGCCCCGGATTTCGTTGCCCGTCATGCTGACACCCGTCACGGCCGTAGCGATGTGTACGCCACTGCCCCCGGCAAAGCCAATCAGGTTGTTGGTGAGGCTGACGCCCGTGCCGCCGAATACGCGCACGTCGGTGCTGATATTGGCTACCGGTGGCACTGCGAAGCTGGTGGCGGCACTGCCCAGCACGTTGCTGGTCAAGGTCACGTTGTTGGCATTCGTCACAATGCTGCCGTTGCCGTTGTCGTCGATGCCGTTGCCAAAGCCATAGATGGCCAGCCCGCGCACGCTGGCGCCGGCGCCAGCAATGTTGAGACCAGTGGCGACGGCCGTGCTGCCCACCAGCTGCACTTCCGGCCCGTTGAGCTGGCTCAGAGGCGTGCTCTGCGTGCCCACGGTGCCGCCCGCACCGAGCAGCACATCGTTCGAGTTGCCGATGTTGAAGGTCTGCGTCGCGCCGTTGATGGCGGTGTTGGGGCCGGTTAGCTGCGGCAGTGCAGTTGCCGGCGTAAT
Organism: Hymenobacter aranciens; assembly: GCF_030580865.1. Classification (GTDB taxonomy): domain Bacteria; phylum Bacteroidota; class Bacteroidia; order Cytophagales; family Hymenobacteraceae; genus Hymenobacter; species Hymenobacter aranciens. Next base: position 16,105 of record NZ_JAUQSY010000004.1, read on the forward strand.
CACGGCCACGCCGCCGGTGAGTTGGCCAGCCGGAATCATAAAGATGCTCGACTCGACCCCGGCGGGCAGCGCCACGCCGGCCCGGCCCGCGGCCGTCGAGTTGGCGGCCAGGTTCAGGGCGTTGGTGTAGGAGCCCGCCTGGGCCAGTGAGGTTTCGCCACCCAGCGTGTTGCTGTTGACGATGAACTGGCGCAGCGAGCCCTGGCCCGCGTTGTTGGTATTGACAATAGTCGAGTAGTTGAAGCCGAAGTCCACGCCCGTGGTGGCCGAGGCCGTGGTGCCGGGCAAGGTGACGGCCACCACGCTCTGGGCCGTTACGCCGGGCGTGCTGCCGCTGGGAGCCACGTCAATCGAGCCCAGGGTAGCGCCTGCCGTCGTGATGTTGCCGCCGTCGTTGCGGGCGGGGTTTTCACCCCCCACGCGGCTGGGGTCGTTGTAGCGGTAGGTTTGCACGGGCACCAGCGTACTGACAGCCCCGGTGCGCGACGAAGTAACCGTGCCGTTTACCACCCGCACGGTGTAAGTGTTGCCGGCGGTCAGGTTGTTGAAGGCGTAGTTGCCGCTGGCGTCGGTAGTGGTGGCGCTCACGAACGTAGCCGTACTGCCCGAGCCATTGAACAGCTCGACGCGCACGTTGGGGCGGCTCACGCCGCTGCTGGCGGCCAGGGTGCGGCCGCTGCCGCCCCCGTAGTTCACATCTTCATACACGTTGCCGGCCAGGCCGGGCGCAAAGGCAACGGGCGTGGGCGCGGGCGCGTCGGCCGTACCCGTGCTACGCAGGGAAGGCTGGGCCGAGCCGTTGGTGCTGATGTCAGTGGCCAGGGGGTTGGCCGGGGGCGTCAGCGTGCCGCTGGTGGTTTGGGTGTAGCCGCTGTTGAGGCCGCTGGTTACGCTAGCGTAGGCCGAGTTGCTGGCCGTCAGCGGCACTTGGCCGGCGGGGAAAGTCACGCGCATCGTGAAGCTGATGGTGGCCTGCTGGCCGGCCGTCAGCGTCTGAGTAGCGCTGGGGTTGAGTAGCGCCGCCAGCGTGGGGCTGGTTGCCACGCCGGCACCTACGGCCGTGCCCTGGCCGGTATAGGCCGGGTTGGCCGTCAGGGTGCTGCCGTTGAGGTTAGCCACCGTGATGCTGCCTACCAGGGCCGCCGTGGTGGCGCCGGGGAAGGTGACGTTGGTCGAGCTGCCCCAGATAAAGTCGCTCACCTGCACGTTGGTATTGGTGACGGTGCCGGTGTTGCGCACGTACAGCGTGAAGCTTATGTCACGCTGGTTGGGGTTGCCGGGCACCAGGGCGGTGCTGGTCAGCTGCTTCACCACGTCGATGTACTGGCCGGGGTTGATGCAGCTGGCGCCGTCCGAGTTGCTGGCGCCGTTAATGTTATTGAGCAGCGTGTACACGCCCGTCGATTTATTGACGCTGTAAAACGCGCCGCTGGTGGCGGTAATGGCTCCCCCGGGCCCGTTGCCATAGGCAAACAGGTTGCCGCTGGTATCGAAGAAGTTCGAGCCAATGGGCTGCGTGGTATCGGTAGAAGTACCGCTGATGGTGACGACCGCGCCCGTGTTCGGATTGATGGAATACAGAATACCCGGCTGCGAGCCGCCGTACAGCAGCCCGCTTACCGGGTCGAAGGCCAGGTCATACACCAGAATGGAGGCCGACAGCGTGAGCGTCGTCACCGTTACGGGTGAGGTGCTCAGGTCGAGCTTATAAACCGTAGCGTCGTCGGCCTGCGACTTGAGGTAGAACGTGAAGCCGCGGTCGACGGTGCCAGCGGCCCACTGCTGCACGGGCAGCCCCGCCACAAAGCCCAGCGACTCGATGCCGCCCTGGCCAATCTTGTTGATTTCCACGAACGACGACGGCTGCTGCTCGCGCGAAGTGCCCGCCGTTACCGGGTTGCCGGTACCGTTGCTGGTATTACCGCGGTACGTCAGGGCGTAGAGGTAACCGTTGTTGGGCTCGTAGCCCAGGGCGTTCAAGGTGGCGCCCAGTTCCTGCTGCTGCGTGGTGGTGTAGGGCGTAGTGGCGCGGTTCACCGCGTACAGCCGGCTGGAGCTGCCCGACGAGCCGTTGATGGCCGCGTTGGCCGTCTGGCGGATTTGGTAAAAAGTACCGTCGCAGCTGAAAGCCGCCCCGGCACTGGCCGACACGGCACGCAGCACGATGGCCGTCACCGCAACCTGGTTGTCGTTGTTGTTGGTTGCCGTTACCGGGTCGGTCAGGCGCAGCTCCACGTTGGTCGTGTTGGCCGCCGTGGTGAAGGTGTAGGTCTGCTGCGTCCAGATGTCGCCGCCGGCACCCGTCGTTTCAAACGGCACCGTGACGGTGCCCAGCGTGGTGGGGCCCGTGGTTGCGCTGGTGCTGCTCAGAAAGGTAGTTTTCAGCTGAAGCTGCGGCGCTACCCCCGTGGCGCCCACCGGGGCCGCGTTGGAGTAGTAGTAGCTTACGGTGTACTGCGTGTTTGGCAGCACACTCACGTTTTGGTACCAGATGTCGGCGCTGGTAGTAGTGCCCCGGTACAACAGAAAGGTATTCAGCGTCGTAGTGCTCGTCACCGGATTGGTGGGCGACGACGGGCTGAAATCTGAGTACGTGCGCTGCGTGACGCCACTACCGTTGGTCGCATAGTTGGCCGCATCAATTTGCACGTTCACGTTGCCCCGGGCGGGGTTCGTGTCGGTATTGACGTAAGGCTGGCTACTCCGCCAGGCCCCTAGGTCGGTTCCGGGGGCCAGGGTGTAAGCCGTCGCATTAACTCCCGGGTAAGTGGCAAACCGGCCGTTTTGCACAATTTGCGGTCCCACCCCAGCCCAGGCCGAGGTGACAGCACCCAGCCACAGCAGCAGCAGTTGCGTCAGCAGCCGCACCCGTGGCACTCGTAAGGTTGTCTCCATAAATTGGAAAAGAAAGTGAATTGAAAAAATTAACTACTACTACAGAAGCCCGGTATAGTCTCCTCTTATTTGCACTTCAAAAGTATGCCCCTACCCTACACCACGCCCGATAATTCGATGAATTGAGACGATTTGCCGGTGAATGAACCGCCTGCATCGGGTAGCGAATAAGCTCTATTTGCTGAAAAACACTGCCAGGTTTTTGTACCATTCTGGGACGAATAAGCCGTGAGTTACGCTCCCCGCCAAGCGGTGGATTTATAGACTGAATTAAATTTTTATTAAAATACTTTGGGTTTAGTAACCGATGCCCTTCAGTATGGCGCTTCATGAAAGCCAAAAAGCCCTGAACTCCGGCCGCACAGAGGCACGGGGAGTTCAGGGCTTACAGAGAAGAGGGGAAGTAAATCTAACGTCACTAAATACAGCAGCGGGTTGGGGATGGCAAACCGAAGCAGAAAGCCAGCTAGCTATTTAGCAGTCAGCCTTATGTAAGAGGTGAGGATAAGAGTTACTTTATTGCAGAAGAATTGGCAGCGCGTTTTGACATTGGCTGTTGTTAACAGTACAGCTCAGCTAAAACGTTGCATTTACCCCGTAAAATTACGTAGTCCTGGAAAAACGACGCGTAATTAACGAAGCAAAAGCATCCGTACTAAGTACCAGACCAGCCTTTATGCACTCTGCTAAACTTCACAGAATTCTTGAATTTCAGCCAACTGAATAGCGAGACAAATCTTCATCAAAAATTCATAAGAAAAGGGCTTCTGAAACTCAGAAGCCCTTTTCGGTAGCTGCGGTTGATGCGCCGTTAGTTTTTCGACAAACGCTTGGTGAGGCTGATGGCCGCGTTGCTGCCCGTACCACGCACCAGGATGAAGTAGGCGCCGTTAGCCACATCGTGCAGGTCTACCCGGTGGGTCAGGCCCGCATCGAGCCTGAGCTCCACAATGGTGCGACCCGTGGCGTCGAGCAGGCTGACGTCGTACGTGCCGGCCGGCAGTTGGCTCAGGTCCACGTTCGTCTCGTCCACGGCCGGGTTGGGCCACAGGCTGATGCTGGGCATCGTGGGCTTGGTGAAGCTGATGGCGCGCACCGGCGAATAGCTGCTGGTGCCATCGGCATCTACCTGTTTCAGACGGTAATACACCGTGCTGGCCAGCTTGGCGGCGTTGGTATCGGTCAGGGCGTAGTCGGTCGGGCTGGCTTTGCTGCCCTGGCCCTTCACCTCACCAATCTTGCTGAACTCGCGGCCGTTGGCGCTGCGCTCCACCTCGAAGTGGTCGTTATTTTTCTCGCTGGCGGTGGTCCATTTCAGCAGGCCATCCACGTTGCGCAGGGCCTGGGCGGTGAACTCGGTGAGCTCCACCGGCAGCGGGAAGGCGCCGAGGGTGATGGTTTGGATGACGGTGCTCACGCCGCCGTTCACGTCGGTGGTGGTAATGCTCACCACGGTAGTGGTAGCGTTGCGCGGCAACAGGTTGCGGTTCGATACGTAGAGTTGGCCGGTGGCCGGGTCGAGGCTCACGCCGGGGGGCAGGATGCCGGCCGTCAGCACGGCGTTGGTACCGGTGGCGGCGAGGCCGTTGGAGGCCCCCGCCTGCAGGGCGCCGGTGGTGGCGTCGTACACGCGGCCGGCGGCATTGTAGCGGGCCCCGTTCGGGTCCACGATGGTAGTGATGATGTCGCCGTTCTGGTAGGGGTTGGCGCCACCTTTGGTGGGCATGCTGGTGTAGGCGGCAGCCTGGTCCTGACCAACCGGCAGAGTGTACATCACGGTGGCCGACTGGTTGCCCGCGTTATCCGTGGCCAGGTAGGTAAACATGGCATTGCCCACGTAGTTCAGCGTCGGCAGGAAGCGCAGGGTAGCGGCCTGAGCGGCGGTCAGGGTCTGGCCGGCCGTGGCAGCGGCGTAGGTGCTGCCGCTGGTGTTGTAGTAGAGCGTGCCCTGCGTGGCGGCCGGAATGCTCACTATGGTGTAGGGCGCGGTGCTGCTGAGGGCGTTTTCGGGGTCCGAAGCGGCCAGCGGCGAGATGAGCGTGCCGTAGATGGCCGTGGGGCTGTTGGCAGCCGTGTTGCCGGTGGGGCTTTGCAGCGCGTTCACGACGGCGGCAGCCGTGGGCGGCCGGTTGGTGGCGGTGGTGGTGATGCTGGCGCCGTTGTCGGTCGTGGTGCTTTCGCCGGGCGAAGTCACACTGGCGGTGATGGTAGCGCCGGCGACGGGCTGCGTGATAGTGAAGCTATTGGCCACGGCCCCGTTGGCGCCGGCCACCTGCCCGGCCGCAATGGTCCAGGTGATGGTGTTGGCGCCGCTGCTGTACACCCCGCTGTTGGTGATGTTGGTGGGCGTCACGCCGGCGGGCAGCGTCACCGTTTGGGTGGTGGCGTTGGCGGTGGCCGAGGGACCGTTGTTGAGCGTGGTCACGGTGTAGGTTTGCGACGTACCAGGCAGGGCCGTAGCCGGACCGCTCAGGCGCGTTACCTCGTTGAATACCGGCGTGATGGTGACGCTGGTGCTGGCCGAGTTGTTGGTCAGGGCGGTACCGTTGGCGGGCTCGCTGGTGTTCGAGCTGGCGGCGGCCACGGCCGTCAGGGGGCCGCTGGCGGGGGCCGTCAGGGCCACGGTGTAGGTTTGCACGTTGCCGTTGGCCTGGCTGGCGATGGCAGGCCAGGTTACGAGGCCGGTGGCGGCGTTGTACGTGCCGCCGTTGCTTACCGTCACGCCGGTGAGGCTGGCGGGCAGCTGCATCGTCGGCATCACGCTGGCAGCGGCATCGGGGCCGTTGTTGGTAAATACAGCTGTGAGCGTCAGCGGGCTGCCGGCAGCTACCGAAGCAGCCGAGGGCGTCACGGTGGCTACCAGGTCCGACGTTGCCGTGGTGGTGGGAGCAATGCTCGTGGCCACGCTGCCGCCGTTGTTGCCGGGGCTGAGGTCGGTGGTGGTCGAGGTAGCCGAGGCCACGCCGGCCAGCTGGCCACCGGCCGCGTTGGGCATCAGGAAAGCCACGCGGTTCGTCACCGTGTTGCCATTGGGCAGGCTGCTGGTGCTGGCGAAGGTTACCAGGCCGGTGGTCGTGTTGTAAGTCGAGCCATCGCTGAAGGTGATGAGGTTGCCGCTCAGCGAGCCGCCCTGGCCATTCACCTGCATGGTGGCGGCGGTGAAGCCCGTGGGCAACTGCAGGGTGGGCACCACGCTGGCCGCGGCCGAGGGGCCGTTATTCGTCGTGTTCACCACGTAGGTTACCGGGTTGCCAATCACGGCGGTGGCCGGACCGGTTACGGTGGTCACCAGGTCGGCGGCCGGACTGATGGTGGTGGCTACGCTGGCGCTGTTGTTGGCGGGCGTGCCATCGGGCGAGGCAGTGGTGACGCTGCTGCGCACCGTCAGGCTCTGGGCCGGGGCGAGGAAGTTCAGGTTGTACACCTGCATGGCGCCCACGGGGTCGGTGGTCAGGGTCGGGAAGGTCACGAGGCCGGTCGTCGCGTTGTACGCAGCCCCGGTCACGGCCGCGCCGCTGGCATCGGTGATGGTCACGCCGCTCAGGCCAACCGGCAACTGCGCGGTTTGGATGACGCCGCTGGTCTGGGTGCCGGCCACGTTATAGCCAGCGGCTGTCATCGGGCCGTTGTTCACGAAAGTGGCGGTGTAGGTAACCGGCTGGCCTACCACGGCCGTGGCCGGGCCGGTGACGGTGGTAGCCAGCTCGGTAGCCGTCAGTACGCCAATGGCTACCGAGGCCACGTTATCGGCCGCGATGGGGTCCAGATTAGCTTCGGTCACGAAGGCCGTGGCCAGTAGCTGGCCGTTGTTGCCCACGTTGGCGGGGGCCGTCATGGCAATGCTGTGGCTCACGCTGGCGCCGCTGGCCTGGGTGATGGCCGGGAAGGTCAGCATGCCGGTGGTCGTGTTGTAAGTAGCGCCGCTGGTGCTGAAGGTGATGATGTTACCGCTCAATGAGCCGGTCTGGCCATCTACCTGCAGCGTGCCGGTAGTGAAGCCGGGCAGCAGCTGCACCATCTGCACCACGCCCGTGGCCGAGCCGCCGGCCGAAGTGGCCGAGCCGTTGTTGCCGGTGGTCACGGTCAGGGTAACCGGGCTACCGGCTGCCACGGTAGTAGTCGAGGAAGTGAGGCGGGTGTACACGTTGGCCGGGTTGCCGGTGGGGGCGGCCACGGTCAGGGTAGCGCCGGGAGCGGCCGCGTTGGCCGCGCCGTTGAGGTAAGCCGTGTTGTTGGCAGTGTTGGTTTCACCCGCGCCGCTGGTGTTGGGCGTCACGGTGGCCGTGGGCACGAAGCCGGTGGCCGGCATCACGAAGCTCACGGTGTTGGCTACCGACTGGCCGGCGGGCAGAGTGGCCAGCGGCGGGTAGATGACGCCGCCGGCGGGCACGCTGTACACAACACTATTATAGGTAACCGTCGTGGCCGAGGCGGTGGCGTTGTAGAAGCCGCCGTTGCTCAGGTACACGTTGGTGAGGCCGGTGGGCAGCTGGGCCGTTTGCACCACGGTGCTGGCGGCACTGGGGCTGGTGGTGGCGTTGCTGGTCGTGATGGCCAGGGTAACCAAGTCGCCGGCCACGCTGCTGGCGGGGCCGCTCAGGGTGGTGGTCAGGTCGAAGGCCGGGTTGATAGTCAGGCTGGCGCTGGCGCGGTCGTTGGCCGTTTGCGTGGCCTGACTGGTGGTGGTCGAGATGTTGGCCGTGGCCACTACCGGCCCGTTGGCGGGCGCGTCGAAGGTGATGACGGAGGTCGTAGTCGCGCCGTTGGCGAGCGAAGTCAGGCCGGCGTAAGTCACCAGGCCGGTCGTGCTGTTGTAGCTGCCGCCGTTGGTAGCGTTCACGTTGGTGAGGCCGGCCGGCAGCTGCACCGAGGCAGCCACACCAGCGGCGGCCGTCGGGCCGTTGTTGGTAAACGTGGCCGTGAAGCGCGTGCCGCTGGCGGCCAGCGAACCCGCCGTGGCGGCCGGACTAGCCGTGATGCTGGCCGCCACATCGGCCACCGCCGGCACCGTGGCCATGATGGTCGAAGAGTTGGCCGCGACATCGATACCCTGGCCACTGTCGGCGCCCACATTGCTGGTGATATTCAGCGTACCCGTGGCCGTGGTGGCTGGCGTGAAGCTGAAGGTGAAGCTAGAGCTGGCACCACTGGCCAGCGACGAAGCCGTACCGAAGTCAATGGTATTGGCCGTGGTGGGCGTGTAGGGCGCGCCGTTCACCAGTATGTTGGTGACGCCGGCGGGCAGGGTCACGGTGCGCGTCACGTTCAGGGCCGTGCTCGGGCCTTCGTTGGTGAAGGTGGCCGTGTAGGTGCCCGAGGGCTGGGCCGGGGTCAGGGTCGAGGGGCCAGTGAGGGCGGTCGTTACGTCGGCCACGCAGAGGGTGCCGAAGGTGCTGCCCGCAATGCTGGGGCTGATTTGCAGGTTGCTCACGCCGTTGGCGCCGGCCGTGGCGCCGAAGGCGGCCGGGGTGCCCTGTGTGGTGCCGTTGGCGCCGCCCAGCACGGTGGCCGCGGCCACGTTACCGTTGGTCAGCACCACGCCGCCGCCGCCGCCGCCGCCGGGGCCGTGGGGGCCGCTGCCGGGGGCGCTACTGGGGTTCACGCCGGTGTTGTTGCCGCCGGTGCCGCCGTTGGCGCGCAGGGTCAGGTTGGCGAGGCCGGCCGGGGTGTTGGCCGTCACGAGGATGCTGCCGCCGGCGCCGCCACCGCCGCTGCCGTCGTACGCGAGAGTGTTGTTAGCGCTGCCGCCGTTGGCCAGGATGGTGCCGGTGCCGGTGATGGTGCCGGTGCGCAGCAGCACGATGCCGCCGCCCGCCGCGCCGGCGCTGGCCAGGCCGCTGCCGGGCGTGCCGGTGCCGTCGTTGGAGGTACCAGCGCCGCCGCCGCCGCCCAGCACGAGGCGGCTGCTGCTCACCACGTCGAAGCTCGCGCCCGGCTCGCCGCCGATGGGCAGGTTCACCGAGAAGTTGTTGCCACCGCGGCCGCCAAAGCCGCCGTTGGCGCCGCCGCCGCCGCCGCTGTTGTTGATGTCGTCGTTGCCGCCGCCGCCGGCGTTGCCGGGGGCGCCGCGGCCGGCGCTACCGCCGGCGTAAGTACCGGCCGTGAGGTCCACTAGGGCGTTGGTACTGGCGTCGCCGGGGGTGGTGGGCACGTTCACGAAGCGCGGGTTGCCGGCCGTGCCTTCGCCCTTCTGGGCGTTGAGGTCGGAGGAAGTCGTGGTTACGTAGTCGGTCGAGTTAGCGCTGGAGGTCGTTTGGATGCGGCCCCCGCCGCCGCGGAAGCCCCGGGCCGAGGCGTTGATGGTGTTGTTGGCGAAGTTGGTTTGGCCAGCCACGTCGATGGCCAGAATACCGCCGACGCTGCCGTTCCAGGGCGTGGGCGTGATGGTGCCGCCCAGGGTCAGGTTGCCGAACTGCGGCACCCGCACCACCTGAAAGCGGCGGGGGCCGGTCGTGCTCGTCGAGGCGGCGCTGCTGTAGCTGTTCACCAGCGCCGAGGCCAGGGTGATAGTGCCGCCCGAGGCCGCCGTGATGGCCGTGGTGTTGCTGGCCGTCACGTATTCATACGTACCGGCCGTGAAGTTGGTGCTCAGGTTGCCGCTGGCCCCTCCCCCACTCACGCCGTCGCCGTAGGCATCAGAATTGCTGGAGCTGATGTCGGCGCCCTGCATCTGGATAACCAGCAGCAGGTCACCCTTCACGATGCTCGTGGCAATGCCCGGGGCGCCGCCAATGGTGCCCGCACCCACCGTGATGGACGTAGCGCCGGCCGCAGCCGAAGCCGTGCCGGGGTAGTAGGTATCGGGGTTCACGGCCAGGGTGGGCGAGCCGTCTTTGCCCGGCGTGGCGCAGAGCGCGGGCGTGCCCGCCCCGCCGGTATTGGTTACCGGGATGGTGTAGGTAGCCGTGTTGCTGACAATGTTGGCGTTATCGGTCGCAAAGTACGAGAAGCCGGCGTTGCCGCTGAAGCCGGCGGCCGGCGCGAACGTCAGCTGCGCGGCCTGGGCCGGCGTGAGCACTAGGCCGGGAAAGTTGGCAGTGGTCAGCGCCACGCCATTCACGAAGTAGCTGCCTTGGGCAGCCGGGGGCAGCGCCATGATGGTGTAGCTGGCCACCGTGCCATCGGCCGTGGCCGAGAGGGCGTTGATGGCCGTGGCGGCTTGGCCGCTGGGGCGGCTGGTATTGGTGATGTTGGCGGACACCGGGGCCAGGCGGCACCAGGTCATCGTTTCGATACCAATGAGTTGGTTGCCGGGGTCGGCGGCGGCATTGCCGTTGGCGTAAGTCAGCGTGAAGCTGGTAATGGCGCTGGGGAAGTAAGCCGTCACGGTGCCATCGACGGTACTGGAGGTGCTGACTTGGCCGGTAGCCACGTTGCCGCTGATGCTGGTGATGCCTGCGCCGGGGTTAGCCAGTACCAGCGTCGGCGTTACGGCCGTCGCGCCGTTGGCCCCCGCAAAGGTGACCACATCAATAAAGCCCGCATCGGCATCAATATCCTGAATGCGAACCGTGAAGTTGCTTACTGCGCGGTTAAAGTTGAAGGTCACCGACGAGGTGCGCCCGGCGCCGGAGTAGTCGTTGTTCCACACCAGGTCGGTCACGCCGTTGGCCGTGCCGATTTGGAAGGTCGAGGTCGTAGCGGCACTATTGGCATAGCCGCTCGTGCTGATGGTCGTCAGCGCCGAACCCGTGGGTACGGCCAGGGCGGCGTGGGCTTTCCAGTCTTCGGCCACCGGACGGGTCGAGTAGTCCAGGGTGTTGGTAGCCGTGGTGCAGGGCGTAATATATTGCAGCGGAATCGTGTAGGTGGCCGTGTTAGCAGTCAGCAGGCTGGCATCGTCCGTTGCCCGGTAGGTGAAGCTGGTGCTGCTGCCGGTGAAGGCGGCATCGGGCGTGTAGCGCAGCGTGGCGGCCTGGGCGGCCGTGATGGTCTGGTTCAGGGCTACGTTCGTGTACGTCGTGCCCGCCGAATTATATTGCAGCGTGCCGTTGGCCGGCAGCGAGGTAATGGTGTAAGTGCTGATGCTGCCATCAGCCGTCGCACTCAGCGGGCTGATGCTGGTCTGGCCGGCGGAGCTCAGCACCGGGGCCGTCGTCACGTTGTTGGCCGTGGGGGCCAGGCGGCACCAGGTGAAGGGGTCGATGCCGATGGCCTGGTTGCTGGGGTCGGCCTGGGCGGTGCCATTGGCGTAGGTGAGGGTGAGGGTGGTGATGGCGCTGGGGAAGTAAGCCGTCACGGTGCCATCCACGGTGCTGGTCGTGGTGCCCACACCGGTCGCCGTCGCGCCGCTGATGCTGGTGATGCCCGCGCCGGGGTTGGCCAGTACCAGCGTCGGCGTCACGGCCGTCGCCCCGTTGGCCCCCGCAAAGGTGACCACATCAATAAAGCCCGCATCGGCATCAATATCCTGGATGCGCACGGTGAAGTTCGATACGGCCCGGTTGAAAGTGAAGGTCACCGACGACGTACGGCCGGCGCCGGAGTAGTCGTTGGTCCAGGCCAGCGAGTTTACGCCGTTGATGGCGCCGATTTGCAGGGTCGAAGTACCCGCGCTGGCCGAGTAGCTGCCCGAGCTCACGGTGGTCAGGGTCGAGCCGGCGGGCACGGCCGTCGCGGGGCGGGCTTTCCAGTCCTCGTTGGCGGGCTGGGCCGAGAAATTCAGGGTGTTGGTAGCCGTGGCGCAGGGCGCGATGTATTGCAGCGGGATGGTGTAGGTAGCCGTGTTGCCCGACAGTACCCCGGCGTCATCAATGGCCCGGTAAGTGAACGTAGTGCTGCTGCCGGCAAAACCCGCATTGGGCGTGTAGCGTAGCGTGGCGGCCTGGACCGCCGTGATGGTCTGGTTGGCCGTTACGGCCGTGTAGGTTGTGCCCGACGAGTTGTAGAGCAGCGTGCCGTTGGCCGGCAACGTAGTAATGGTGTAAGAGTTGATGCCGCTGCCATCGGCCGTGCCGCTCAGGCTGCTGATGGGCTGCTGGCCAGCGCTGGTCAGCACGCTGCTCGTCGTCACGTTGTTGGCCAAGGGAGCCTGGCGGCAGAAGCTAAACAGGTCGATACCAACGAGCTGGTTGCCGGGGTCGGCCTGCAGGGTGCCATTGGCGTAGGTGAGGGTGAGGGTGGTGATGGCGCTGGGGAAGTAGGCCGTCACGGTGCCGTCTACCGGGCTGTCGGTGTTGGCCGTGCCGGTGGCCACGTTGCCGCTGATGCTCGTGACGCCCGCGCTGGGATTGCTGGCTACCAGCGTCGGCGTTACGCCCGACGCCCCGTTGGCCCCCGCAAAGGTCACCACGTCAGTAAAGCCCGCTGCAGCGTCAATGTCCTGAATCCGGACGGCGAAGTTGCTCACCGCCCGGTTGAAAGTAAACGTCACCGACGAGGTACGGCCGGTGCCCGAATAGTCGTTGTTCCACACCAGCGCAGCGCTGTTGGCCGTGCCGATTTGCAGCGTCGAAGTGCCCGCGCTGGCCGAGTAGCTGCCCGAGCTTACGGTGGTTACCGTCGAGCCGGCGGGTATGCCCAGAGCCGTGTGGGCTTTCCAGTCCTCGTTATTTGGGCGAGTGCCGAAGCTAAGGGTATTGGTAGCCGTGGTGCAGGGCGCAATGTATTGCAGTGGGATGGTGTAGGTAGCCGTCGACGAAGTCAGGCTGGCGTCGTCCGTCGTGCGGTAGGTGAAGCTGGTGCTGCTGCCGGTAAAGGCGGCATCGGGCGTGTAGCGCAGCGTGGCGGCCTGGGCGGCCGTGATGGTCTGGTTGGCCGTCACGGCCGTGTACGTCGAGCCCGCCGAGTTGTACTGCAGCGTGCCGTTGGCCGGCACCGATAGAATGGTATAGGAAGGCGTACCATCGGCCGTGCCGTTCAGGCCGCTGATAGATTGCTGCCCCAGGCTGCTGATGAGCGTGGGGGTAGTCACATTGGCCGCCGTGGGCTGAATGCGGCACCAGCTAATCTGGTCGATGCCAATCGACTGGCTGCTGATGGAGCTGGCGGCCGTCAGGTTGCGGTAGCGGATTGTAATAGAAGTTACGTCCGTTCCGTAGGTGGCAATAACCGAGGCATTGCTCGGGTTGGTATTGTTGCCCGCCGTTACGTTGCCGGTGGCCGTATTAGCCGCGATGGTGAAGAAGGTAGATGAGGAATTAACTTTCGTCAGCGTGGGTACTGCTACGGGCGTCGCCCCATTGGCCCCCGTGAACGTTACCTCATCTACCCAGCCGCTGCTGGGCGTGAGAAAGGCCGAGGGATTAAAAACGGCATCAATATCCTGCACCCGAATGCTCAGGTTTGACACGGCACGGCTGAAGTTGAAGGTAACCGTCGAGGAGTTAGTTGTCGCAGTATAGTCTGCCGACCAGCCTAGGGTTTGCACCCCGTTGAGGGCGGCCGTGACCAGGGCCACGTCGGCGTTGGCGGGCGTCGAGGTGTAGGTGGTGCCCACCTGCGTGAAGGAGTATGCGCCGGGCACCGGCTCGGTGGTCCGGTTTTTCCAGTTTTCGCCGGCGGTGCGGGTGCTAAAGTCCAGCGTGACCGGCGCGGTGGCGCACTGCGCCCAGCCCAGGCGCGGGCTCAGGGCCAGGCCCGCCAGTAGTAGGTTGAACAGAAACAGCCGCACCATCGAGGCCCGCGCCCCGGTAGCGTTACTTCCTCTTGTCCGGCTCCAAAGCTGCCAGCCTCCCCGGCTCTGATAATGTACTAATGCTTCCATAGGAAATGAGGTTAAATAAACGTGCTGCAAGACCCGTCTTCAAACATGTAACTTTTATTATTTAGTCGATAAACAACGAAATTTACTCGTTAAACGGATTTTGAAGCAAGATTAAATTTTTACCCGCTTTTGAGCATTAGTTTGCAATTAGCTGATTTTCAATAACCAGTCCGACAATAAATAATTTAACTTTAATCGGCAATTAATCGCTGTTCACCGTGCACCAGGGTTATTTCACCGACAAAAACCCGCCAAACGCCCGTTTCGTCGGCCCCTCACCTGCTTCGGCCCGGGCTATATGCAAAAAGCCCCTCCCCGAATGGGGAGGGGCTTGGCTAAAAGCACCCGAACGGTTTGCGGCTTATTGCTTGATAAGACGCTTCGTCAGTAGCACCGTCTGGCCATCCTGGCTGCGGCCGCGGAGCAGCAGCGTGTAGGTACCATCGGCCACTTCGCGCAGGTCCACTTTGTGGGTGAGGCCCGCGTCGAGCTTCAGGCCTACGATGGTGCGGCCCGTGGCGTCGATGATGCTTACTTCATACGTACCGGTCGGCAGCTGGCGCAGGTCCAGGTTCGTCGCGCCCACGGCCGGGTTGGGCCACAGGCTGATGCTGGGCACCGTCGGCTTGGTGAAGCTGATGGTGCGCACCGGCGAGTAGCTGCTCGTGCCATCCACATCCACCTGCTTGAGGCGGTAGTAGAGCAGCGCGCCCAGCTTAGCAGCGTTGGCGTCGGTCAGGGCGTAGTCGGTCGGGGTGGCTTTGCTGCCCTGGCCTTTCACCTCGCTAATCTTGGCGAACGTGCGGCCGTCGAGGCTGCGCTCCACGTCGAAGTGGTCGTTGTTCTTCTCACTGGCCGTCGTCCAGCGCAGCAGGCCGTCCACGTTGCGCACCGCCTCAGCCGTGAACTTCGTCAGCTCCACCGGCAGCGGGTAGGCCCCCAGCGTGAAGGTCACCGTTTGGGTGGTCACGCCACCGTACACGTCGGTGGTGGTGATGTTCACCGAGTAGTTCGTGCTCGTCGTGATGGCCGGCAGGGCTGCTGCATTGCTCACGAAAATCTGGCCCGTGGCCGGGTTCAGCGAGATGCCCGAAGGCAGCGCGTTGGTCGGGTTGCTCACTGGACCGCTGCCCGATGGCGCCAGCACGGCGTTGGTACCCGCGGGGGCCAGGCCATTGCTGGTGCCGGGCTGCTGGGCGCCGGTGCTGGTGTTGTACACCAGGGCCGAGCTGTTGTAAGCTGCGCCGTTGGGGTCAATTACGTAGGCCAGCACGTCGTTGGTCACGTAGGGATTGGTGTTCGTGTTCGTCTTCACCGGCGTCGTGGCGTACACCGAAGCATTGTCGATGCCCGACTGAATGGTGTAGCGGCCCGGGTTGCTGACAGCGCCGAGGTTATCGGTGGCCTGGTAGCTGAAGTTTACCGTGCCGGCGAAGGTGGCGGCCGGGTCGAAGCGCATGTTGCTGGCTTGCGTCGGCGTGAGCACGAGGCCGGGGAAGTTGGTCAGGTTCAGCTCCACGTTGGCGGTACCGTTCCACACGTAGAGCACGCCCTGCGTCGCGCTGGGCAGCGTCAGCACCGTGTACGAGGCTACCGAGCCGTCGGCATCGGCCGCGTTCAGCGGCGAGATGGGCAGCGGGGCGTTGGCCGTGTTGCCTTCGGGGCTCTGCAGCGTGTTCACCACATCCTGCGCCACCGGGGCCTGGTTGGGGCGGGCGGTGGTGGCCGAAGCCGTGTTGTTGGCCGTAGCCGCGTCGTTCGTCGTGGGCACCGAGGCCGTGCCGGCGGCCGAGGCCACGTTCGGCATCACGAAGGTGACGACGTTGGTCTGGCTGCTGCCGCTGCTCAGGTTGCTCACGGTATAGGTCACGGTGGTGCCCACGATGCTGGCGCCCACCGGCGCCGTGATGCCCGTGGCGCCGGCCGGCAGGTTCACCGTTTGCGTGAGGCTGGCCACGTTGCTCGGGCCGTTGTTGGCCGTCACCACGGTGTAGCTCACCGTGCTGCCCACGGCGGCCGAAGCCGGCGCCGTCAGGTAGGTGGCCACGTCGGTGCTCGGCGTGATGGTCACGTTGGTAGCCTGGGCCGTGTTGTTCGTGATGTTCGGGTCCGTGTTGGCCCCGGCCACGGTAGCCGCAGCCACCAGCGGGCCGTTGGCCGGCATCACGGTGATGGTGGTCACCACCGGCGTGCCGTTCACCAGTGAGGCCAGGGTCGGCAGGGTCAGCACACCGGTCGCCACATTATAGGTAGCGCCGTTGTTCGGGCCGCCCGTGAAGGTGATGATGCCGTTGCTGGTGCTCGTGCTGGTCGTGCCGTTCAGGGTCAGCGTGGTGCTGCTCAGGCCAGCGGGCAGGCTCACCGTGCGCACCACGCTGGTGGCGGGGTTGGCGCTGGTGTTGTTCTGCGTCGTCAGGGTGTACACCACCGGCGAGTCGGCGGTTTGCGTCGTCAGGTTCGGCACCAGGGTCACGGCCACGTCGGCCGTGGTGGCGCTGGCGGGCGTCACGGTGGTCACGGCCGTGGCCTGGTTGTTATCCAGGTTCGGGTCGCCGTTGGTGCCGGGTACGCTGGCGATAGCCGCCACATTCAGGCGCACCGTGGCGGGAGCCACGAAGGTGATGGTGCCGGTCTGGGCATTGGCCTGGCCGGGCAGCAGGTTCGTCACCGTGGCGAAGGTTACCAAGCCGGTAGTGGCGTTGTAGGCGCCGGCCACGATGGTGCCGGTGTTATCGCGCACCACTACGCCGCTCAGGCCGGTGGGCAGCTGCACCGTGGTGGTTTCGCTGCCGGCCACACTCGGGCCGTTGTTGGTCGTCGTCACGGTGTAAGTCACCGGGTTGCCCGTCGTTACCGCGGTCGGGCCGGCCACGGCCACCACCACGTCGGCCGTGGCCGTGAGCGTGGTGCTGAAGGTGCTGCGGTTGTTGGCCAGTACGCCGTCGGGCGTGGTGGCGCTCACCGTGCCGGTCAGGCTCAGGCTACCGGTGGTGGCGGGGGCGGTGAAGACGATGGCCGTGCTCTGACTGCCGTTGGCGGGCAGGGTAGCGAGGGTGTTCAGCGTCAGCAGGCCAGTGGTTGTGTTGTAGGTCGAGCCATCCGGGAAGGTGATGGTCGTGCTGCTCAGCGTACCCGTGGCGCCGCCCACCCGCAGGTCGGTGGCGCTCAGGCCAGCCGGCAGGTTGAGGCTGGCCGTCACGTTGCTGGAGGCAATGCCCGAGTTGTTGGTCAGCAGCACCGCGTAGCTCACGGGCTGGCCGGCCGTGGCCGAGGCCGGGCCGCTCAGGCCGATGGCTACATCGGCGGCGGGTGCGATGGTGGTCATCACGCTGGCCACGTTATCGCCGGGCACGGGGTCCGAGGTCGTGGTGGCCACATTGCCCGTCACGTTGTAGGTACCCGTGGCCGGGGCCGTGATACCAATGGTGTAGCTCTGGGGCGTAGCGGCGCTGGCCTGGGTGCCGAGGGTCGGCAGGGTCAGCACGCCGGTTTGCGTGTTGTAGGTCGCGCCGTTGTTCGCGCCGCCGGTGAAGGTGATGACGTTACCCGCCACGCTTGTGCCGGTGGTACCGCTCAAGGTCAGGGTGGCCGTGCTCAAGCCGGTGGGCAGGCTCACGGTAGTCGTCACGTTGGCCGCCGGGTTCGGGCCGTTGTTGCCCTGCGTCACGGTGTAGGTGGCGGTGGCGCCGGCGGCGATGGTAACCGGACCGCTGACGGTCAGGTACACGTTGGCCTGGTTGGTCGTGGCCCCGGTTACGGTCACGGCCGTCAGCGTAGCGGCGCCGTTGAGGTAGCCGGTGTTGTTCGTGGTGTTCGTCTCACCAGCCGGCGTTGTGTTCGGCGTCAGCAGGGCCGATGGCGAGAACGTGGCCGTCGGGGCGAAGCTGATGCTGTTGGCCAGGGCCTGGCCGCTGCTCAGGCTGGCGGGCGGGAAAATCACGCCGCCGGCCGCCAGGGTGTAGGCCGTGGCGCCGCCGCCGGGGTTGGTCGTCGTAAACAGGCCGTTCACGTAGTACAGCGTCTGGCTGCTGGCCGTGGCATTGTAGTAGCCGCCGCCGGTGATGAACACGCCGCTCAGGCCGGTGGGCAGCTGCACGGTTTGCACCGCGTTGGCTACCGCACTCGGGCCGTTGTTGCGGCTCACCACGATGTAGGTGGCCAGGTCGCCGGTTACCACCGAAGCGGGGCCGCTCAGGCTGGTCACCAGGTCAAACTGCGGGGTCACCGTCACGTTCACGCTGGCTACGTTGTTGGCCGGGGTCGGGTCGGTGGTGCCGTTGCCAATCTGCGAGGTGGCCGTGAACGAGGCGGCCGGAGCCGGGAATACCACGGCGATGCTCTGCGTCGTACTGGCCGCCAGCGTCGTGCTGGCGAAGGTCAGCAGGCCGGTCGTCTGGTTGTAGGTGCCGGCCGGGAAGGTGATGGTCGAGCCGCTGAGCGTGCCGGCGTTGCCGGCCACCGTGAAGCCGGTGGTCGTCAGGCCCGCGGGCAGCTGCACCGTCACCACCGTGCTGGGCGAGGCCGTCGTGGTCGAGTTGTTGGTGGCGGTCACGGTCAGCGTTTCCGAGGCTCCGGCGTTCACCGGGTTCGTGCCGGCCGCGATGGTCGTGCTCAAATCCACCGGCAGCGGGCCGCGCACCGTCACCACCAGGTTGGCCTGGTTCGAGACGGCCGCGGGCGTGGCCGAGTTGCTGATAACATAAGGAGTCGTGGCCGTGCCGGTGAAGGTAGCGCTGGCCGGCGTGAAGGTTACCGAACCAACCGGGGCGCCCACCGTGGTGAACGTACCCAGCGCCGTGGTGATGCTGGTCTGGATACCGGCCGTGTTCGGGTCGAGGTCAATCGTGGCCGGCGCGATAGCCGCGCCGCCGTTGGCCAGGTCGTTGGCCGCTACCGCGAAGGTCACGGCCGTGTTCAGGTTCGTGGTGGCGAAGTCATCCACGGCAATCGGCGAGCCGCCAATTACCAGAACAATGTTGTGCACCGTCACGCCACCGAACACGTCGGTCGTAGTGATGGTCAGCGGGTACGAGCCGGGCACGAGCACCGTGTAGTCGGTCACCGTGATGAGACCCGTCACCGCGTTGAGCGTGGTGCCGGCGGGCAGCGGGCCGGTCGTCAATACGACCGTGCGCGTACCGTTGTCGCCGGTGGCAAGGGCGCCGGTCGTGGCGTTGTAGGTAATCAGGCCGGCGCTGGTGTACTGGGCCCCGTTGGGGTCAATTACCGAGGCCAGGATGTCGTTGTTGGCGTAGGGGTTGGTGGTGCCGCCTTTCACCGGAGTCAGGGCGTACACGGCCGGGTTGTCCTGCCCCACCTGGATGGTGTAGGTGGCGGTGCTCGACGTGAGCACGTTGGCCGGCACGCCGTTACCGTTGTCGGTCGCGGTGTAGTTGAAGAACACGTTACCCACGTAGCCGGTCACCGGCGTGAAGCGCAGCGTGGTGGCCTGGGTGGCGGTCAGGGTCTGATTTACCGCCACGGCCGTGTAAGTACCGGCGTTGTCATAGTACAGCGTGCCCTGCGTCCCGGCATTCGGGATGCTGGTCACGGTGTAGGTCACGATGGTGGCATTGCCGTCGGCATCGGTGGCTTGCAGCGGCGAGATGGGCAGCTGGGTCACGGCGGTGTTGCCTTCGGGGGTCTGCAGCACGTTCACCACGTCGGCGGCCACCGGCGGACGGTTGGGCTGGGTGGTGGTTACCTGGCTCGACACGTTGTTGCCGGTAGTGCCTGCGTCACCGGTAGCCGTCACATTGCCGGTCACGGTGATGCTCGGCGTGGTGTTGGGCACGGTGAAGGACACCGTATTGCTCACAACACCATTCGCGCCCACGGCCATGTTGTTGATGGTCGGGAAGGTCACCGTGCTGCCCGACAGCGTGCCGCCACCCGTGATTACCACGCTGCTGGCCAGAACGCCAGCGGGCAGGGTCACGGTTTGCACCACGTTCGAGGCCGGCGAGGGGCCGTTGTTGGTCGTCACCACGGCGTAGCTTACCGTGCTGCCGATGGCGGCCGAGGCCGGACCGGTCACGGTGGTGGCCACGTCCACGCTCGGCGTGATGTTCACGATGCTGGTTACGCGGTTGTTGCCGGTGTTGGTATCGGTGTCGTTGCCACGGATGGTCGACGTGATGGCGTAGGGCCCGATGCCCGGGGCGGGCTGCACGATGGCCGTGTTCACGCCGGTGCTGGCTGCCAGGTTGCCCAGCGGCAGGCTCAGCACGCCGGTAGTCTGGCTATAAGTGGCGCCGCCGGGGAAGGTAATGATGTCGCCGCTCAGCGTACCCGCGCTGCCGCCCACCGTGAAGCCGGTCGTCGTCAGCCCGGCGTTCAGGAACACGTCCTGCACCACGCCGGTAGTGGCCGTGGCCGTGGCATTGGCCCCGCGCACCGTGAAGCTGATGGAAGCGCCGGCCGTGGCCGTGGCCGGGGGCGCTGCGTTGAACGTAGCGGCCAGGTCGATGGTCGTGGTGGTAGCCGGCACGATGCCCACGCTGATGGAAGCCACGTTGTTACCCAGGTTGGGGTCCACGTTGCTGCCCACCGCGGCCGTGGCCGAGGGCGTGATTATCGTCGTGTTCGGGGTGTTGAAGGTAATGCTGCCGACCACCGTGCCCGCGCCGCCCACGGCCTGGTTGGTCACGGTCGGGAAGGTCACTACGCCCGAGGTGCTGTTGTAGGCCGCGCCGAGCACGGTGCCGTCGTAGCCGCGTACTTCCACGCCAGTGAGGCCGCTGGGCAGCTGCACGGTGGTGGTTTCGGAGTTCGAAATCGACAGGCCGTTGTTCACCGTCGTCACCGCGAAGGTGATGGGGCTGCCCACGCTGCTGCTGGTCGGGCCGCTGATGTACACGGCCACATCGGCCTGGGTCTGCACGGTCGTCAGCACCGAGGCGGTATTGTTCGTGGTCACGCCATCGGGCGAGGTGCCGCGCACCACGGCCACGTTGGTCAGGCCGCCATTGTTCACCGGCGTCAGATAGCTGATGGTGGTGCTGGCGGCGGTGCCCGGGGCGCCCACCCCGGTGGGGTTGGCGATGGTCACCACGCCGGTGGCGGCGTTATAGGTGAGGCCGCCGGCGTAGGTGGCGGTGGTGCCGCTGGTGCTGGTGGGCGCCGCGCCGTTCAGGAGCACCGCATTGGCGCCCGTGATGGGCAGGCCCGCCGGGATGTTCACGGTTTGCACCACGTTCTGGGCGGTGCCGGGGCCGTTGTTGGCGGTGGTCACGGTGTAGGTCACGCTCTGGCCGGCCGTGGCCGTCGAGGGGCCCACGATGGTGGTGGCCAGGTCGGCGGTCAGGGCGTTGTTCACCGTCACGGTGGTGGCGGCTTCGTTGTCGGCCGGCACGGGGTCAGCCGTGGTGGCGCTCACGCTGGAGGTCACCGTTAGCTGGCCGCTGTTGGGGGCCGGGGCCACCACGGTGTAGCTGGTGCTGGCGCTGCTGGCCTGGGTGGCGATGGTCGGCAGGGTCAGCAGGCCGGTGGTCTGGCTGTAGGTGGCCGTGCCGCCCGTAATCGTGAAGTTGATATTCGAGCCGCTCACGGTGCCAGCCGCGCCGTTCACCGTGAAGCCGGTGGTGGTCAGGTTGGGGCTCAGGGCCACTTGCGTTACCACGCCGGTGGCGGCGCTGGGGCCGTTGTTGCCCTGCGTCACGGTGTAGGTGACGGCGGCGGCCGGGGCGGCGCTGCCGTTAGTGGCGTTCGAGCTGATGGTGGTGTACACGTTGGCCAGCGTGGCCGGGGCCGGGCTCACCGTGGTGCTCAGGGTCGCCGTGTTGTTGGCGGTGTTGAGCTCGCCCGCACCGGTAGTGTTAGGCGTTACCGAAGCCGTCAGGTTCAGCGGGCCCGTGGCGGGCGCCTGGAAGCTGAAGAAGTTGTTCACCACCTGCCCCTGCGGCAGCGAGGCCGGCACCGGGAAGGTAAAGGTGCTGGTGCCGCCGCTGAAGCTGTAGGTACCGCCGTTGCTCACAAACACGCTGCTCAGGGCGGCCGTGGTGGCGAAGCTCACCGTCTGCACCGCGTTGGGGGCGGCGCCGGGGCCGTTGTTCTGCGTCGTCACGGTGTAGGTGGTCAACTGATTGGCTACCGTGCTGGCCGGGCCGCCGAGGGTGGTCAGCAGGTCGAAGGCCGGGCCGGTCACGATGGTGGCCGACTGGCTGTCGTTGGCAGTGGCGCCGTTCTGGTTGGTGGTCGTGCTCACCGCCGCCACGCCCGTCACCGACACGCTGTTAATCGGCTGGGTGTAGGTGATGGTCGAGGTCACCGGCGTAACCGGGTTCAGCGTCGTGATGCCCGCGTAGCTTACTAGGCCGGTGGTGCTGTTGTAGCTGCCGCCGCCGGTTACGCTCACGCCGGAGAGGCCCGCCGGCAGCTGCACCGAGGCCACGATGCCGCTGGCCGTGCTACCGCCGATATTGTTGAAAGTCACGTTAAACGTAGCCGTCTGCCCCGAGGCAATCGGCGAGGCGCCGGCCGTGATGGTGGCTAGCACGTCGGACGAGAACGGCACGTTCGGCGAGAACTCCGAGGTACTGTTGAGCAGCGTGGCCGTCGAGGTCACGCCCACGTTCTGCAGCTGCGTCAGCTGCGCCGGCGTCAGGCCCGCCACCGAGATGGTGAAGCGGAAGCGGTTGGCCGCCGCGTCGGTGCCCTGCATCACGCCGTTGATGGCGCCGGGGCCGTAGCTGCCGGTGCCGGCGTCGAGGTCACTCACGCCCTCGGTGCGGGTGGCCAGGTAGGTGCGGCCTTCGCCGAAGCGGGTGGGGTCGAGCTCGGGGATGAAGAACTCAATCACGGCGCCGGGGCGGCTGAAGCCGGTCACGGTCAGCGTCGAGCCGGCCAGGTCGATGGTCGTCAGCACCGGGTAGTCCACGCCTTTGTTGGCCAGCGAGGTAGCGGCCGTGGCCGGGTCGTTGCCGTCGTTGATGGTCACGCCGTCGCCCGAGCCATACTCTACCGCGCCGCTGCCAGCGCCGTTCACATAGGCGTTGGGGTTGGTGTTGAAGTCGATAGCCACCGAGCCGCTGTTGTAGATGGAGTTCTGGCTGATGACCGTGTTCTGCGAGCCGTAGCCAATGACGATGCCCGAAGCCTGGGTATCGACAATTATGTTTTTCTCAATCAGGTCGGTAACGCCGGCGCGGGTGCGGTTGGTGCCGTTGCGCTGCAGGTAGCAGATGGCCGAGCCTTCGAGCTGCGACAGGGCGAAGCCCGCCCCGCCCCGGCCAGCCGACACGATGGTGTTGTTGCGCACGGTGGTCGAGCTGGTGCCGCCAATCTCAAATTGCACGGCGCTGGAGTTGGAGCGCGTAAACAGGTTTTGCTCAATCAGCAGCGGGCCCGCGCCGCCGCCGTCGCCGAGGCTGATGCCGTCGCCGCCGGCGCTGGTGTAGCCGTTCTGCGTGAATTCGTTGTCGCGCACCGTAATCAGGCTGGCTCCGACGCCGTTGTTCACGTTCACGCCCGAGTTGCCGGTGAAGCCGATGAGGTTATCGAGAATCGAGCCGTTGGCGCCGCCGAAGATGTTGACGCCGTAGCCGCCGCTCACCGTGCCGTCGTTGGCCCAGGTGAAGGCCGTGGCGCTGCTGCCGATGATGTTGTTCTGCAACAGGAAGCCGGTGCTACCGTTGATGGAAATGGTCTGCGAAGTACCGCCGCGCACGGCCAGGCCCTGCAGCGTTGCGGCCGTGCCCGTCAGGCTCATCACCACGGCTACGTTGTTGCCCGCAATTTCCACTTCCGGCTTGTTTTCGGCGTTGAAGGTCAGGGCATCAACGCCCACCGTGCCGCCGTTGCCGAGCGTGCCGGTGTTGGTGTCGCCCACGTTCAGCGTCTGCGACTGGCCGTACACGACCGTGTTGGCGTCCGATACCAGCAGCGTGCCCGTGCCGGGCAGCGTAATCACGGCCCGGGCCGAGCCGCTGGCGCCGGTGAGCTGGTTGGTGAGGCCGCTGCGCAGGCCGGCGTGAGCGGCCCCGTCCGAAATCATGAAGATGCTGTACTCCTTGCCGGCCGCCGGGTCGATGCCGCCGTTCGAGCTGGCCACCTGGTCGAGGCCGGTGTTGGTCAGGGCGTTCGAGTTGGTCAGGAACTGGCGTAGCGAGCCCTGGCCGGCATCGTTGGTATTTACTACCGTCGAGAAATTGTAGCCGAAGTCGATGCCGGTCGCGCCGGTGCTGGTCAGCGTGAGGGGAGCTATCGACTGAGCCACGCTGGTGGCAGTGTTGAGGCTGGCCAGCGTGGTGGGCGTGCCCACCGTGAAGCTGCCCGTGGTGTAGGTCGTATAGGCCGAGCTGCCCGGGGTGAAGGTTCCCAATGCGATACCGTTCACGGCCACGGTCAGCGACTGGCTGTTGGCAAGGCGCTGGGCGGCCCGGAAGCGGACAGTGTAGTTGCCCGGGCTCAGCCCGAGGCCCTGGCTGAAGCTGCCCGTGAGGCCGCCGGCCGTTTGCACCAAGGCTACCTGCGTGCCATCGGGAGCCACCGGATTGGTGCCGCCCACGTCGAAGGCGCTGCCGTTGGCGGCAATGCCCGAGCGGCTGTTGAAGGTCCAGTTGGCACCGCTGATGTTGTACTGGTAGCTGCTGTTGCTGGTACCGAGGCTCGGAGTTTCGAAGCTGGCATTCAGGGGCAAACCGGCTACCACATTGTTGCTGGCATCCAGAATTTCCACCAGGTCCACGAAGGCGGTGTTATCCCCGGCGCCATTGCCGCCCGTGAAGCTCAGGGTCTGCGGACCGGTGGTTACGGCATCGGCTTTCTCGGGGGCTTCGCCGCCTACGCGGTTCACGTCGGCCGCGCCATTGTTGGTGCGGAAGGTTTGCACCGGCAGCAGGCCGGCTACCGAGCCGGGGCGCGACGAGCGCACCGTGTTGCTGGCCACGCGCACCGTGTAGGAGCCCGGGGCTGCGCTGAAGGTGTACTGACCCAGCGAGCCGGCCGTCGTGCTGGTAGTGGTCGTCGCCACGATATTGCCGCTGGCGTCATACAGCTCTACCGTGGTCGCCGTGGTGGGGTCGCCGGCCGTGCCCACGGGCACGCCGCTGCTGGCGGCCAGGCTGCGGCCACTGCCGCCGCCGTAGTTCGGGTCTTCAAACACGGTGCCGCGCAGGGTCACGAGGGCCGTATTGCCCGAGAACTCGGAGGTAGCGCCGCCCACCGTGGCCGTGCTCGTGAGGCCGCTGGCCAACACCGCCGCCTGCTGCGCCGCAGTCAGCGGAATGCTGAAGGTAAAGCGGTTGGTGGTTTCGGTGCCCTGGTTCAGGCCGTTCACCGGGTTGGTGTAGGTGCCGGTGCCGGCGCCCGTGTCGGTGCCGCTGCCTTCGGTGCGCGAAGCCAGGAAAGTCTGGCCTTCGCCGAAGCCGGTGGGGTCGGCGGCCGGGATGAAGAATTCCACTACGGCGCCCGGCTGGGCAAAGCCGTTTACAATGAGGTTGCTGCCGCTGAAGTACGCGGTTTCAATCACCGAGAAGTTCTGGCGGCCGTTGGCGCCGTTGTCCAGGTCCAGCAGGTCGTTGATGGTGACGCCGTTGTTATCAAGGTCGATGCCGATGCCGCCCGTGGCGGCCGTGCCGTTGTTGGCCGTCACGGTGCCGTTGGCCGAGATGCTGTTCTGGCTGAAGGTCGAGGTGCCGGTAGCGGCCAGGGCCGCGATGCCAGCGCCGTAGTTGCCGGTGATGCTGTTCGTGCTGATGGTGTTGCCCGTGGTGGCGAGCTGGATGCCGCCCGTGGTGCCCACCGTGGTGGTGGTGCCGCGGCCGTTGCTGCTCACCGTGTTGTTGGTGACGGTGGCGCTGGTACCGCCGACTACCAGGTCCACGCCCGCGCCGCGGGTGTTGGTCAGCAGGTTGCCGTTGATGGTGGCCGTGGTGGCGGCTACTACTACGCCGCTGGCGGTGGCCGAGAGGCGGCCGTTGTTGTTGATTTCGTTATTGGAAATCGTAGCCGTGGTTGCGCCTGCGGCCACGTTCACGCCATTATCAGTGCCGAATACCAGCAGGTTGTTGCTCACCGTAGCGTTAGCACCGGTGAGGTATACAAGGTCGAAGCGCGTGGTGCCGGCCGGAGCCGGGTCGGCCACGGCCGTCGGGCCCGAGCCAATCACGTTCTGCGCCAGCGTGAAGCCGCTGGCGGCCGATTTCACCTCGGCCGTCGAGCCGGCGGTGTAAGTCCCGTTGCCGAAGCCGTAGATGCTCAGCCCGCGCACACCCGAGTTGCTGGCGGCGCTGCTGAAGTCGAGGCCCAGGCTGATGGTGCCCGCGTTGCTCAGGCGCACTTCGGGGCCGGCCACCTGGCTCAGGGCCGTGGCGGCGGTGCCTACCGTGGAGCCGGTGCCCAGGGTCGTGGCGTTGCTGTTGGCAATGTTCTGGGTCTGGGTGGTGCCGTCGATGATGGTGCCGACGCCCGTCACCTGCGGCAGGGCCGTGGCGGGGGTAATCACGGCTACGTTGCTGGTCAGGCCGCTCACCAGGCCGATGGCCTGGCCGGCGTTGGCCGCCGCGTTCGGAATCATGAAGATGCTGGTCTCGCGCTGGGCGGGCAGGGTGCCGGCCGTGTTCGAGCCCGCCTGGGCCAGCGAAGCTTCGCCGGTCAGGGTGTTGGCATTGGTGATAAACTGGCGGAGCGAGCCCTGGCCCGCGTCGCGGGTGTTCACCACGAGGTCGAAGTTGAAGCCGAAGTCGGGGCCGATAGTCGTGCTGCCGCTGGCCGTCACGCTGGCTACCGACTGCGCGGTGAAGCCCGTCAGGCCGGTGCCGGTAGTCAGGGCAGCGAGCGTCTGCGAGCCGCTATTGGCGGCGGCGTCGGTGCGCTCCGGCGCGCGGCCGCCCACGCTGGTGGTGCTGCCATTATAGGTTTGCACCGGCAGCAGGCCGGCGGTAGTGCCGGTGCGCGTCGAGCGCACGGTCGAATTTACCACGCGCACCTGGTAGCTGCCGGCGGCCACGTTGAACGAGTACTGGCCTACCGTGCCAGCAGTGGTGCTGGTTTGGGTGGTGGCCAGGAAGTTGCCGCTGGCGTCGTAGAGTTCGACCGTGGCGGCCGTGGCCGGGGTGCCGGCCGTGCCCACGTTCACCGCCGAGCCGGGGGTTACGCCGTTGGCCGTGGCAATGCTGCGACCCGCGCCGCCGCCGTAGTTGATGTCTTCGAAAACGTTACCCGTCAGGGCCGAGAGCGTCAGGTTACCCGAGAACTCGGACGTGGCGCCGCTGAGCGTGGCCGTGCTGGTGAGGCCGCTGGCTTGCACCGCTGTCAGTTGCGGGCCGGTCAGCGGGATGCTGAAGGTGAAGAGGTTGGTGTTGTCGGTGCCCTGGGCGCGGCCATTGATATTGCCGGGGCCGTAGGTTCCGGAGCCACCGTTGGTGTCGGCGCCGGTGCCTTCGGTGGCCGCACCCAGGTAGGTCTGGCCCTCGCCGAAGCCGGTGGGGTCGGCGCCGGGCACGAAGAACTCGACCAGCGAGCCGGGCCGGGCGTAGCCGGTCACCACCAGGTTGCTGCCGCTGAGGTAGGCCGTCGTCAGCACCGGGTAGTTCAGCAGGCCGTTGGCGCCGCCGTCGCTGTCGCCGCTGTCGTTGAGGGTGACGAAGGGCGACACGCCGGTGCTCACGTTGCCGTTGTTGAGGTCGATGCCAATCTGGCCGGTGGCCACGGCGCCGTTCACGGCCGTTACCGTGCCGTTGTTGAAGATGGAGTTCTGGCTTATAACCGTCGTGGCCGAGGTGTTATTCACCAGCACGCCCGCGCCGTAGTTGCCGCTGATAACGTTGCGGCTCACGGTGTTCGAGTTTCCGTAGATGCGGATGCCCGGCGTTTCGCCGGGGCCCGAGGCGATGCCGCGGCCGTTGCCGCTCACCGTGTTGTCGGTGATGGTATTCGAGCCGGTCGAGTTGTAGGTGTCGACGCCCTGGCCGGCGTTGTCGATGAAGAGGTTGAAGGTGGCCGAGTTGGACGTGCCCTCGAAGTCGAGGCCATCCCAGTTGGCGTCGCTCTTGGCATTCGAGCGCACCTCGTTGTTGGTCACGGTTACGTTGCTGGTCGCGGAGTTTACCCCGATGCCCTTGCCGCCGTTGTAGCCGATGAGGTTGTTGCTCACCGTGCTGGCCGTGGAGCCGCCCGTGAAGCGGATGCCGTCGGCCACGCCCCGCACGCCCGCGCCGAGGTCGGCGAAGGCGGTGGCGTTGGTGCCGATGACGTTGCGCGAGATGGTAGCGCCGCCGGCGCCCACGCGGATGCCGCCGCTGTTGTTATTGTTGCCGTTGGTGCCGAAGCCGTAGATGGCCAGGCCGTACACGCCCGCGCCGGTGCCGCCGCTGGCAATGTCGATGCCCGTAGCCACGGCGGTGGTACCCACCAGCTGCACTTCGGGGCCGTTCACGGTGCCGAGGGTGGCGGCCGTGGTGCCCACGGTGCCGCCGGCGCCCAGCGTCACGTTGTTGCTGTTGTTGATGTTGAAGGTCTGCGTCGAGCCGTCCACCGAGGTGTTGGGGCCGCTGATGGCGGGCAGGGCGGTGGCGGGCGTAATCACGGCCACGCCCGAGGTGAGGCCGCTGGCGAGGCCGGCCAGCTGGCCGGCGCGGGCGCTGCCGTCCGGAATCATGAAGATGCTGGTTTCGCGCTGGGCGGGCAGGGTGCCCACGGCGTTCGAGCCGGCCTGGGCCAGGGTGGTTTCGCCACTGAGGGCGTTCGAGTTGAGGATGAACTGGCGCAGCGAGCCCTGGCCCGCGTTGCGGGTGTTCACCACGAGGTCGAAGTTGAAGCCGAAGTCGACGCCGGTGCTGGCGCTGGCCCCCGTGGTGAGGGTGAAGATGGACTGCGGGGTGATGCCCGTGAGGCCCGAGCCGGTGGTGAGGCTAGCCAGCGTGGCCGAGGTATTGGCGGCGGCATCGGTTTGCTCCGGGGCCTGGCCGCCTACTTTGGTGGTGGTGCCGTTATAGGTTTGCACCGGCACGAGGCCGGCTACCGAGCCGGTGCGCGTCGAGCGCACGGTCGAGTTTACCACGCGCACCGTGTAGCTGGTGGCGGGGGCCACACTGAACGAGTACTGGCCGAGGGTGCCGGCGGTGGTGCTGGTCTGGGTGGTGGCGACAAAGTTGCCGCTGGCGTCGTAGAGTTCGACCGTGGCGGCGGTGGCCGGGGTGCCGGCGGTGCCCACGCCCACGGCCGAGCCGGCCGTTACGGCATTGGCCGTGGCCATGCTGCGGCCCGCGCCGCCCCCGAAGTTGAGGTCTTCAAACACGGTACCGCTCAGGGTGGCGGCCAGGGGTGCCACGGTGCCGGTGGTGCGGAAGATGGCGTCGGCATCGCCGGTGTGCGTCGGGGTGGTCGAGGCCACGCCGGACGAGGCCGGGTCGTAGAGGTCCACGAGGCCGTTGTTGTTCGAGTCGCGGTAGTAGGTGTTGCCGAAGTCGAGGAAGTTCGGGATGTTATCGGCGTCGGCGTCGTCCAGCCAGTCGGGGATGCCGTTCAGGTTGGCGTCGGTGGCGTTGGGGTAGTAGGTGCTGTTGCCGCCGGCCGTCACGAAGTTGGTGGCGCGGGTGCGCAGGTCGTCCAGCGCGTAGCCGTTGTCGTTGTTGTCGAAGCCTTCGGTCCAGTCAAACGCCGCGTCATTGTCCGAGTTCTGGTCGAGGTAGTCGGCCGTGTCGGTGGCATCCTTATTAAAAAGAGTAGTAATGGCGTAGCCGGCGGTGAAGTTGTTGTCGAAGTTATTGTCGATGCCGTCGCCGTCAGCGTCGGCGTTGGCCAGGGCGCGGCGGCCGGTGGTGGCCTGAATTTCGAGCAAATCCCAGATGCCGTCGCTGTCCGAGTCGCGGTCCACGTAGTTGGCGAAGCCGTCGGTGTCGGTGTCTACCGGCGTCGAGATGGTGTTGGTGACGCCGCTGGTGCTACCGGTCACGAAGCTGTCCACCACGCCGTCGCCGTTGGCGTCGGCGCCGCCGCCTTCGATGGCATCCACCAGGCCGTCGTCGTCGGCGTCGCGGTCGAGGTAGTTGGCGCCGCCGTTGCCGTCGGAGTTGCGCGGCAGGGTGGCGGTGATGGCGGCGTCGTAGAGGCCGTCGTTGTTGACGTCGGTGGTGGCGGCGTCGCTGATGCCGTTGTTGGTGGCGTCGACGTACGACTCGGCGGCGTCGGTGATGCCGTCGTTGTCGGAGTCGCGGTCGAGATAGTTGGCAAAGGTGTCGGCGTCGAAGTCGCCGGGCGTCACGCCCACGTTGCCGGCGCCGCCGTTCAGGCCGTCGCCGTTGCCATCGGCGAAGCCGTCCACTACGCCGTCGCCGTTGGCGTCGGTGCCGCCGCTTTCGCGCACGTCGGTGATACCGTCGTTGTCGGAGTCGCGGTCCGCATAGTCGGCGCGGGTGTCACCGTCGAAGTCGGCGGGCAGGGAGGTGGTGACTACCGCGTCGGCGATGCCGTCGAGGTTGAGGTCAGGGTTGGCAAGGGCGTAGGCGTCGGCCACACCGTTGTTATTGGCGTCGGCCACGCCGGTGATGCGGGCTTCGCGGGCGTCGGTGATGCCGTCGTTGTCGGAGTCAATATCGAGGTAATTGGCCAGGGTGTCGCTGTCGAGGTTGGGCACGGCCAGCGGGGTGGCGGCGGTGGCGTCGTTCTGGCCGTCAGAGTTGGCGTCCACGAAGCCGTCCTGGATGCCGTCGCCGTTGGCGTCGGAGCCGCCGGCTTCGCGGGTGTCCGAGATGCCGTCGTTGTCGGCGTCGCGGTCCATGGGGTTGATGAGGCCGTCGAGGTCGCGGTCGTAGCGGTCGTCAACACCGTCGGTGTTCGCGTCGACCCAACCGGTGGTGTTCGAGTCGAGGTAATTCGGAATGCCGTCGTTGTCGGCGTCGGCAAACACGTTGACCCCACCGGTTTCGGTGAGGTCGGGAATGCCGTCGTTGTCGGTGTCGAGGTCGGTGGCGTCGGCCACGTTGTCGCCGTCGAAGTCGGGGTTGGTGGCGCGGAATTCGCTCAGGCTCACAATCTGCACCCCCGTCAGGCTATTGGCATTCCGGTAGATGATGCGCAGCTCGTTGATAGGCACCGCGAACGACACCGAGATGTTGGCCGCCTGCTGCTTGCTGGGCACGGTGGCCACGGTGTTGCGGGCCGCGAAGCGCTGGCTGCCGCCGGCGCTGCTGTTGGTTTGGATGAGGGTGTTGTAGGTAATGTCGGTGGCGCCCAGCGTCACGGCCGTGCCGTTGAGGTAGCCGATTATTTCTACGTCGTCCTCATACGCCCCGGCCCCGTAGTCCACGTCCATCAGGCCCACCGTCACGTCGCGCAGGGGCTGGCTGAAGGTGTAGCGGGCAATGGAATAGCCGTTGGCCGCCCCGCCGCTCGACAGCGTTTGGAAGAAGCTGGGGTTAAGCTTGGTGCCGTAGGTCAGAAACCGGTCGGTTTCCAGGATGGGGTTTTTGTTGAACGTCAGCGCCCCAAACGCCTGCGTGGCCGTGGTTTGGGGCGGGGTACCGGCCTGGTTGATGGTCGTCGTAATGGGGTTGGTGCCGCTGGCGGCCGTGCGGAAGTTGTCTACCGCCACCGTCACGCCCGCAAACGTGAAGCTTTTGTTGCTCAGGTAGGCATTGGGTTGGTTGCCGCCGGCCGAGCCGTCGAAGGGGTTGGCGTAGTTCCAGTCGAGCACGGCGGTGCGCTTGTCGGGAGCGAGGCTGCCGCTGCGCTTCATGTGCAGGTAGTCGGGCTCGTTCACGATGACGGGCGTGGTGCCGTAGCTGCGCTGGGTGACGTAGCCACCCTGCGTGTACACGAGGTAGTTGCCGGCCACGGCTTCGGCCGAGGTCAGGATGCCGTCGTTGTCGTCGTCGGTATCGCGCCAGTCGAGCAGGTAGTCGAAGTCGGCGTTGGGGCGCAGCGATTTCATGCCGTAGTCATTCACCCCGCCGGCGGGGGTGGGAGCACCCACCAGGTTGTTGAAGCCGCTGCTGGCACCGGTGTTGCTTTCGCTGTCGTACACGTCCACGATGCCGTCGCCGTCGGTGTCGGTGGTGGCGTAGGTCACGTCGGCGGTGCCGTCGTGGTTGTCATCGTTCCACTCAATCCGGTCGCTGACGCCGTCGTTGTCGGTGTCGGTATCGCGGTAGTCGGCGGTGCCGTCGCCAT
The DNA here is from genome assembly GCF_030580865.1 of Hymenobacter aranciens. GTDB lineage: Bacteria > Bacteroidota > Bacteroidia > Cytophagales > Hymenobacteraceae > Hymenobacter > Hymenobacter aranciens. The sequence continues at coordinate 47,816 of NZ_JAUQSY010000004.1, forward strand.
CGGTGTCGACGGGCACGAGGGCGGTGCCGCCGTTGGGGTCCACGTCGGCCAGCAGGCCGTCGTTGTCGGTGTCAGTGTTGGTGAGCACCCGAATCCAGGGGCTGGCGGTGCCGTTGCTGGTTACCAGGGGCTGGGCTTCGTACCAGTCGGTGGCGCCGTCGTCGTCCGAGTCCAGGTCGAGGAAGTCGGGCAGGCCGGTGCCGTCGGTGTTGGTGAGGGGCAGGGCCGTGCCGCCGTTGTTGGGGTCCACGTTGTTGTAGATACCGTCGTTGTCGGTATCGGCCAGGGTGGCATAGAAGCCGTTGGTGTTGATGTCGGCGCGCAGGGCGCCGGCGTTGGCTTCGCGAGCATCGGTGAGGCCATCGTTGTCCGAGTCGCGGTCGAGGCGGTTCACGAAGCCGTCGCCGTCCTGGTTGGTATCGGCGAAGGGCGTGCCGCCATTGTCCGCGTCGCGGGCATTCACGAGGCCGTCGAGGTCGGTATCGTTGGCCGTCACGTACACCACCGAGTACTGCCCGTCGGTGCTCATGTTGGGGGCCAGCACGCCGTTGTTGGCCTCCACGGCGTCGGGGATGCCGTCGTTGTCGGAGTCCAGGTCGTTGCTGTTGTTGCGCCCGTCACCGTCGGGGTCGCCGGTGCCCTCGGTGGCATCGGGGATGCCGTCGCGGTCGGTGTCGGGGGTGACGGCCAGCGGGCGGGCCAGGGTAGTTTTGCCGGCGGCGGGCAAGTGGCGCAGGTGCGGCACGGCCGGGCTAAGCAGCGGCAGCCACAGCAGCACCAGGCTCAACCAACGCAGCCTCTTCGGCTGAAGTAAGGGTTGTTTCATATGGGTTGTGGAAAGGGCGGGCAATGTAGTTTTATTCAATTTTTTAACTCATACCTATTCTCTACAAATTTATTCCGCCCGCGAAGCCAGCACACGCATATTTCGCCGAACAACTGATTTTGCCGGACGAACTGCTTCCTTTTTTGGGACAAGTCCGGCCGTGGTCGCGTTGGCGCCGTTTGGGTGCGGCCGGACAGCCTCACTGCCCGGGCAAAAGCGGCTGTATCAGCCCCTAAGCAAAAATGCACTTTTGGCATCAGCCTAATATTACCCGGCGGTTATTTTTGCACGTCCGGCCCGGTTGTTTCCATTTTTGGGAATGAGGCAGGGGGCACGAAAAAGCCCCGCCGGGGAGGGCGGGGCGCTTGGCAACTGGCCGGGGGGGCCGCCCCTGGGCCGGTGGGCGGCCGGGGCCCTGGCACCGGGGGGTAGGCGGGGCAGGCGGCGGCGGCTACCGGGGCGGGGCAGCGCCGGGGCCGGGCAGCAAAAAGCCCTGCTGCCGGGCGGCAGCAGGGCGGCAGCAGGGCGGCAGCAGGGCTACCAATGGGGCTTATCCTTTCTTTTTCGCTTTGGGGGTATCGTCTACATTAAAGCCCCACCCATTGAGGATTTTAGGCGTCTTTTTATACTTGCCTTTGAGGTACGAGGCCGTGTCGCTGTTGGCCTGCTCTACCTTGGCAAAGATGGCGTCGCGCTTGCGGTAGGCTTCCTCGGCAAGGCCTTTGAGGCGCTCGGCCTCGGCGTGGTGCTCCTGCCCTTCGGCGATGGTGGGCCCAATGATATCCCAATCGGTGTCGACGAGCTGCTTGAGCTCCGACTTGTCGCCGTCGGCCAGGTGCCTGTCGTAGATGCTTTGGGCCAGTTCGAAGCCTTCCTTAGGGCTTTTGGGAAGGTTGACGCGGCCGGAGGTAGGGGCTGCCATATACTTGAAAGTGTTGGTGAGGGCAAAAGTGCCGCCCAAATGTATCGCAAAAATCGAAAATCACAACAGTGTTTCGATAATTTTAGTAGCAACAATACCGGTTCCATTGCTGGAAACGGCATTTCCATTCAATGAAACGCCGTTTCCATTGCTGATAGTGGCGATTCTAACGATGGAAATGGCGTTTCCAACACTGACAATGCCGTTTCCAACGCTGGAAACGGCGTTTCCCAGGTTGGAAACGCCATTGTTGGGGCCGGAATCGGCGGCGGGGGTATTGCTAGTGCCCGCCGCAAGGATGAAGACGGGCACCGCGCTACTAAAACTGCAATTTGCCAGCGTAGCGGGCCCTCCGTGGTATCTTCCAGCCATGAAAACGCGGCTGCTACTGGGGGTGCTTTGCTTGCTGGCCGGGCCGCTGCGGGCCCAGCCGCAACTGGCGCAGCGCACCGATGCTCCCACTGCCGCCCCGGTGCTGGTGCCCATTCCGGCGGCGGTAGCGCAGGCTTGCCAGCGGTATCTGCCCGAAACGGCGGCCAACCCGGCGGCGGTCTGGACGGCCTACGGCAGCTATGCCGCCACCAATCCAACGCACCCCCCGCTGGCGTTTGAAGTGACCACGCAGCTCATCCGCACCGACCCGCGCTGGGTTGACACCTTCATTCTCCACAAAGTGGACACCTTATGCTGTACGCTGACGGCCATCTTCGATAGCCCCGGGCGCCTTCGCTACCACGAGCGGGAAGTAGCTCCCGATACCCTGCCGCTACCCGTGCGCCGCGCGATGCAGCGGGTGCGGCAGCACACGTACGCCAACGGCGAAATTGTGCTTGTCGTGGGTATCTACGACCCCGATAACCGGAACCGGAGCCGCCGAATTCGCTACAAAGTCTGGCTGTATAGCCCGCAGATTCTGGACCGGCCCGGCGAGCCGTGTGAGTTCTGGCGCAGTGGTCGGCCAATATTTTACAAGAATCCCGTATTCCGTTAAACGGCTTTTTAATAGGGAGCAGCTATTAAAAAAAGCCCGGCGCAGCAGGCGCTACGCCGGGCTTTGTAAAATGTCGGGCGAAAGCTTACCGCCCGCTGGCCTTCACAATGGCCCGCAGCGGCTCGTTGAAGCCCACGGCATCCACCAGCTCTTCGAGGGGCAGGTGCAGGCGGTACTTCCAGAAGTGCTCGGGGTTGCTGGGGTCGTTGATTTGCTCGTCGTGCGGGTTGGCGCGGCGCAGGTGGCTGTCCATGGCCAGCAAATCCTGCAGCGGGAAGATGGCCCACATGGCGGGCGAGTGCAGGTGCTGCACCAGCACCTCGCGGGCCACCCAGGGCTCGCAGTAGAAGGGCGCCACCTGGCGCCAGTGGCCCAGCATGGTTTCGAAGAAGCGCTGGGTGACGACGCGGTCAGCCTCCCACCAGCCGCGCAGGGTGGGCATATCGTGGCTGCTGGTGGTCACTACGCTCAGGTAGGGCGCGTCGTCGGGGTGGCCGAACTCGGTGGCGGGGTTCGAGGGCATGCGCTGGATGTTGAGGCCCAGCATGCCGAGCTCGCGCATCACGCCGGGCACCGAGGCCGGCACCATGCCCAGGTCTTCGCCGGCGATGAGCATGTTGGTGGCGTAGCGCACGGGCGGCAGCTTCACCAGCCCCTGCTGCCGCCAGAATTCCTCGTGGCGCTTGAAGAAGAAGTCGATGTAGATGTCGTCGTAGAGGCGGCGGCGGTCCTCGTCGTTGAGCTCGCGGAAGCTGTACGACTTGTTGAGCGTGATGCGTGGGTGGTAGAAGTCGTTGCCGGCGGGCACGAGCAGCACTTCGTTGCAGAGCTGGTAGAGGCCCTTGCGCAGCCACTCGAAGAAGGCATCGTTGCCGGGGTAATCGATGATTTTCTGGTCGATGTAGGCCTCGATTTTGCGCTGCGTGTTGACGTGCTCCTTGAGGTGGATGCGGCCGTAGCTGGCGTCGTCCATATACTCATCGAATACTTCCTGCGCCTTGTCGTGGAAGATGTCCTGCAGCATGTGCCAGCGGATGTAGGGCTCGCACAGCCGCGAGTAGTCGAACCAGCCCAGGCGGCGCTCAATCTCGTGGCGGTGCAGCGGCAGCGCGGGCGAGAAGTGGCCGAGCAGGCCCTCCACCGAGTGCTCCGGCATCTCCCAGATGCGGAAGAAACCCAGGATGTGGTCGATGCGCAGGGCGTCGAAGTAGCGGGCGAGGTGGCCCATGCGCTGCTTCCACCACTGGTAGCCGTCCTCGGCCATGCGCTCCCAGTTGTAGGTGGGAAAGCGCCAGTTTTGGCCGGTCGTGGAGAAGTCGTCCGGCGGGGCGCCGGCCTGCTGGTCCATGTGGTAAAGCTCGGGCTGCGTCCAGGCATCGACGGAGTGGCGGTAGATGCCGATGGGCAGGTCGCCCTTCAGCACTACGCCGCGGCTGCGGGCGTAGTTCACCGCGCCGAGCAGCTGCTTGTCGAGGTGGTACTGCACGAAGAAGAACAAGCCGTAGTCGTCGTAGTCGGGAGCGGTTTCGGCGGTCAGGGCCTCCAGGTTCTGCGGGGTCTGGAACTCGGCGGGCCACTGCTTGAAGTCGGCCGTGCCGAACCGGTCGCGCAGGGCCGAGAAGGCGGCGTAGGGCACCAGCCAATCAGCCTGCTCGGCCTTGAATTTTTGGAATTCGGGGTCGGCCAGGAAGCTGGCTTTCTCCTGCTGAAAGAGCAGCTTGAGGAAGTGCCACTTGGCATTCATCACCGGCTCGTAGTCCACGAAATCCTTGGCGTTGAGCTCCTGCTTGAGTTGCGCCAGCTCCTTGGCGGCCTTCTTGTCCTTGAGCGGGGCAATGCTCTCCAGGTTCACGTACTGCGGGTGCAGGGCGAATACCGAGATGGCCGCGTAGGGATAAGAGTCAACCCAGGTGTGGGTAGCCGTCGTGTCGTTGATGGGCAGAATCTGCACCAGCTTGAGGCCGGTCTGCACGGCCCAGTCGGCCAGCAGCTTCAAATCGGGAAACTCCCCTACCCCAAGCCCATTCTTGCTACGCATGGCGAAGACGGGCAGGGCCACCCCGGCCCCGCGCCAGGCGGTGAGGTGGTGGTAGGCTTCGTCGTTGCGCACGCGCAGGGCGGGCACCTCGGCCGTGCCCTTGATGACGCGGTTTTCGCCGCCTTCCATGTCGAGGGCGTGGCCGGCGGCCGGGTCCCACATGGCGTACTTATAGGAGCAGTCCTCGCCAGGGTTTTGCAGCACCACGCTGGCAGTCCAGGTCGGGTAGTTTTTGTCCGACAGCACCAGGCAGCTCTTATTATCCCAGGCGCCCAGGGCCGGGTCGGAGCCCAGCACGCAGAGCTGCAGCCTGGGGTCGACGCGCGGGGCCAGCAGGTTGAAGACGACGGTGCCGGGGGCCAGCGGACCGGCGGCCGGCGCGGCAGGCGTTTCAGCCGCTACCTCAGCGGCCGGAGTCACGGCTTTTTTGGCGCGGCTCTTAGTGGCTTTGGGAGCGGGAGCGGCAGCGACGGGCGCGGCCGGGAATTCCCCAGCAGCGGGGCGCTTGAACAGGGCCTCGGTGAAGGCGGCGGTCAGCAACTCGTTTTCGGGCTTGGCGGGGGTCCGCCAGTAGTCGCACACTTCCACTCGGCCGGCGGCGGGCAGGGCGAGGCGGCGGTCGGGGCCGAACTCCCACTGCTGGCCGCCGGTATTGTCGTCGAGCAGGGCGTACTTATAGGTAAGCTCGCCGGCCGGGCCGTCGGGCAGCTCCAGCTCGAAGTACCAGCGGGCCCCGTACTCGTCGTAGCGCATGGTGGGCGCTTCGTCGATTTGCCAGTTGCCCAGCGCCGGCGCCGAACCGCAGATAACCAGCCGCTGGCCAAACACCGTGCGGTAGGGAAGAGAAAAGTGAACAGTCATTGAAAGTGGGAATGGGAAAGCAGGGAATGCTCGGTTTGGGGCCGAAAGATAGGCACATAGGCCCGCACAAAACGGGCCACCGGGCCACATCGGCCGCAATCGTTTGGGGGCAAAAAAGGCTCTTACGGCCCCCGCAAAGCCGAGTTTCCCGAAAGCGCCGTTTCGTCGATTTTACCCAACCTCAGACGACTATTCTTCGTTGGCAAAAGAACTTACCCCGATTTTTTCGCTTACCCGTTACCCATTTTGCCTACATTTCTTCGCCGCACCCTTTACGTATTGTTGGGACTGATTGGGCTGGTGCTGGTGCTGCTCATCGTGGCAGTGGTGGCCCTCCAATTCTCTGGCACGCAAGACTTCGTGGCCCGCAAAGCCGAGGACTACCTGCGCGACAAGCTGGGCACCGAAGTCCGCATCGGCAAGTTCCGCACCGACTTCCGCCACGCCATCAACCTCGACGGCGTGTACCTCGAAGACCAGCAGCGCGACACGCTCCTGAGCGTCGGCCACCTGGGCGTCGATATCGACCTCTGGGCCCTCACCAAGAGCCAGATTAACGTCTCGAACGTGGAGCTCAACGACGGCCGCGTGCGCCTGACCCGCACCGCGCCCGACTCGGTGAATAACTACGACTTCATCATCAAGGCCTTCACCGACCCGAATGCGCGGGTGGACACCACCTCGGCGGGCTTCAAGTACGACATCGGCAAGGCCCGGCTGACGAATATCTACTTCACCCAGCTCGATGAAATCACCGGCTCCGACATCCGGGCCCGTATCGGCGAGTTTGCGGCCGAGATGGACGAGGTGGATGTGGATAAGTCGGTGTATAAGGTGGATAACGCCACCCTACGCAACGCCTCGGTGGCCATGCGCCAGACGAAAACCGCGCCCGAAGTGGAAAACCCCGGCCCCACCGAGCCACTCACGGTGCAGTTTGGGCTGAACCGGGCGACGCTCGACAACGTGGCCTTTACGTATAAGAACGACCCGGCGGCCCAGTACATCGCCACCACCATCGGCCAGGCCGAGGTGACGGCCAAGGACATCGACCTGCAGCGCCAGCGCGTGGACCTAGGCAAGCTGACCCTGAAAAATACCACCTTCGCCTACGCCCAGAACGAGGAAGTGCCCGTGGCCCAGCGCGTAGTGAACCCCGCCGAGGCCGTTCGTAAGCTCGACGAAGCCACCGACAAAGCCCAGGCTGCCAACCCGAACGTGGCTACGCCCGGCTGGCGCGTGACGCTCGACCAGTCCGACATCAGCGGTGTAGACGTGAAGTTCGACAACTTCAACGAGCCCCGGCAGAAGACGCGGATTCCCGCGATGGACTACAATCACCTGCACTTCTCGGACTTGGTGCTGAATACCCGCAACTTGTCGTATTCGGAGAACCGCACTACCGGCCGCGTCGACCAACTGGCTGGCCGCGAGCAGAGCGGCTTCCGCGTGGATAAGTGGCAGGCCGACGTGGTGTACGACTCGGTGCAGATTCGCCTCGACAGCCTAGACCTCATCACGCCACACACCCGCATCCGGCGTACGCTGGCCATTGGCTTCAAGGATTTAGCTGGCATTGCCGATGATTTGCCCAACCTCAAAATCGAAGGCGACCTACGCGAGGTGCGCATCGGCTTCCGTGATATTCTATATTTGGCGCCGCAGCTGGCCGGCACCCCACCCTTCAACACCGGCCCCAATCAGAGTGTACTTATAAACGGGCAAGTAGCTGGCCGCGTGGGCGACATGACCATCCGCAATTTCGAGTTCGTGGGCCTGCGCAGCACGGTGCTCAAGGCCCGCCGTGCCCACATCACCGGCCTGCCCGAAACCGACGGCCGCCTGTACGTGGACGCTGACATTCAGCAGTTCCGCACCACGCGGGACGACATTAACAGCCTCGTGCCCAAGGGTACCATCCCCAGCAACATCAGCATTCCGCCCAGCATTGCCCTGCGCGGCAGCTTCAAAGGCCGCCCCACCACGCTGCAGTTCAACACCGATTTGACGGTGAACACGACCTACGGCGACGTGGCTTTCTCGGGCGACCTGGGGCCGGCCAACGCGGCCGGGCGGCAGCCGCTGGTGGGCACTTTCGCGGTGCGCGGGTTCGATGCGGGCAAGCTGCTGAAGGACCCGACGATTGGCAAAATCACGGCCAGCGGGCGCATGAATCTGACGGGTAATCTGCAGGACCCTAATACCCTGGTGGGCCGGATAAACGCCAACGTGCAAAGCGCCCGCTACAACAACTACACCTACCACGGCGTGGTCGCCACGGTGGACCTCGACCGCAACCGCTACGTTATCAACGCCCAGAGTAAGCAGGACCCCAACCTGAACCTCGACCTCAACGCCGTGGTGAACCTGCGCGACCCCAACAACCCGACCTACGAGGTGCGCAACCTCAACCTGCGCGGGGCCAACCTGACGGCGCTGGGCTTCTACACCGGCGGCGATTTGCGCGTGCAGGGCGACCTCACGGCCAATCTGCGCGGGGCCGACGCCAACTCGCTCAACGGCACTTTTGCCGGACGCAGGATTGTGATTGTGCGCGACAACCAGCCCTTCGCCCTCGATTCGGTGGATGGTCGTATCGTGCAGACCGCCAACCAAACCCTGCTGGCAATTAACTCGAATGTGGCCGACGTGAACCTCGACGGCAACGTACACCTCGGCGACCTGGCAACGGAGCTGCAGCAACACATCGACCGCTACTTTGCCCTGGCGGGCGTGGACTACCGGAAGGTGAACATGAACCTCGACCGCCACTTCACTTACTCGCTGAAAGTAAAGGACACGAAGCTGGTGACCAAGCTGGTGCCCGACCTCAAGGAGTTGTCGCCCTTCACGCTGGCCGGCGACTACTCGCGGCAGGACGCCCGCCTGACAGCCCAGACCAGCATCCCCGTCATTCGCTACGCCAACTACCGGGTCGATTCGCTGAAGCTCGACGTGGGCTCGAACCCCCAGCAACTCAACTACGCCCTGCGCCTGGCCCAGGCCAGCCAGGACACGACCTTACGCCTGAAACGCCCCAGCATCGTGGGCAACGTGGCCGATAACAAGCTCTTCACCCGCGTGGCCATCCTCGGCGACTCGGCCAACCGGGAGCGGCTGGCGCTGGCGGGCACCCTGAGCGAGGAGCAGCAGCCGCTGGCCGTGAACCGGCGCGGTACGGCCGCCGGACCAGTGCAGACGATTTATCAGTTCTCGCTGGCCCCGGAGCAGATTATCAACTACGAAAACTGGACCGCCGGCCCTAACAATTACCTGCGCTATTACCCTACGGGCGAGATAGTAGCCGACGGCCTGAACCTCACCAACGGCCGCAGCACCCTGGCCGTGCAAAGTCAGAATCCGGCCGTGCGCACTTCGCCGCTGGGCGTGCGCTTCGAGAAATTCGACCTCGCCGAAATTGCCAAAGCTGTGCAGCAGCAGGATTCGCTGGTGGCGGGCGTACTGAATGGCACCGCCGAGCTGCGCAACCTCGGTAAGCCCAACCAGGCCTTCACGGCCAATGCCACCATCACCGGGCTGGCCTTCCAGAAAGCCCTCATCGGCGACATCGCCGTGAACGCCACCAACCCCAGCGCCAACCGCTACGACCTCGACGCCCGCCTGACCGGCGGCGCCTCGGGCTCGGTGGGCGGCCAGGGCAACGACCTGCAGGTAACCGGCACCTACCAGGCCGACAACCAGACCTCGCCGATGAACCTGGTGGTGGACGCCCGCCGCCTCAACCTGAAGCTGGCCGAGGCCTTCGCGGCCGGGCAGCTCACGCGCAGCGCGGGCTACGCCACCGGCCGCCTCACCGTGACGGGCACGCCCAGCGTGCCCGCCGTGCGCGGCACCATCCGCACCAGCGACGACGCGGCCTTTGCCGTGACGCAGCTCGGCGCGCTGTACCGCCTGCCGGGTCAGGAGCTGACGTTTGACGAAAAAGGCATCGAGTTCGATGACTTTACGGTGCGCGACTCGGCCGACAACAAGGCGGTGGTGAACGGCTATTTGCTGACTAAAGACTTTATCAACTACGCCTTCGATATGCGGGCCCGGACGGATGATTTCATCGCCGTGAACAGCACTCGCAAGAACAACGAGCTGTTCTACGGCAAGGTGATTGTGGACTCGGACACCCGCCTGACCGGGCCGCTGGAATTGATGAAAATCAACACCACGGTGGATGTGAAGGAAGGCTCGCGGCTCACCGTCGAGTCGCCCTCGGCCGACCCCAGCAAGCAGGATACCGAAGGCATCGTGCAGTGGATTGACAAGAGCGTGCCGCTCGATACCATGCTGGCGCGCCGGCTGGCCGCCGACACGACGAAGGTGAACGCCACCGGCTACGACATCACGGCCGTCATCACGGTGAACGACAAAGTACCCTTCACCATCGTCATCGACCCGGCCAGCGGTGACAACCTGCGCGTGCGCGCCAATGGCACTCTCAATACTAATATCGACCCCACCGGCAACATCACCCTGAGCGGGCGGCTGGAAGTGGCGCGCGGCGTGTATAAGCTCTCGCTCTACGACTTAGCTTCGCGCGAGTTCATCATCCGGCGCGGCTCCACCATCACCTGGAGCGGCGACCCCTACAACGCCGACCTCAACATCACGGCTGTGTACCGGGTGGAGGCGGCGCCCGCCGACCTGCTGGCCGGCCAGGGCACTGATGCCAACGACCTCAACACTATTGCCCGCAACCGCCTGCCCTTCTCGGTACTGCTGAACGTGACCGACCAGCTCAGCAAGCCCGTTATCGGCTTCGATATTACGCTGCCCGACAACCAGCGCGGAGCCGTAGGCGGGCAGGTCGAAACCCGCCTGGCCCAGCTGCGCCAGCCCAGCCAGACCTCCGAAATGAGCAAGCAGGTCTTCTCGCTGCTCATCCTGGGGCGCTTTCTGCAGGAAAACCCCTTCCAGAGCAGTGCGGGCGAGGGTTTCGTGGCCACGCAGCTGCGCGGCTCAGCCAGCCAGGTGCTCACCGACCAACTCCAGAACCTGACCGGCAAGTACCTCTCGGGCCTGGGCCTCGACCTGGGCGTGACCAACCAGGCCGACTACAGCAGCGGTGCCGCCAAAAGCCGCACCGACCTCAACGTGGCCGTGCGCCGCCAGTTCCTCAACAACCGCCTCTCGGTGCGCCTCGGCACCGATATCCCGCTCTCGGGCAACAACGGCACCCAGGCCACTCAGGGCGCCAACGCAGCCAGCAACTTCGCCGGCGACGTGAGCATCGAGTACACCATCCTGCGCGACGGCCGCCTGCGCCTGCGCGCCTTCCGCCAGAATGCCTACGAGGACATCGATGGCCAGCTGGTGAAAACCGGCGCCGCCCTGGTGTTCCAGCGCGACTATAAAGACCTCAAAGACCTGTTTTCCAAAATTCCGCCCGCCGTGAAGGAGGAGCGCAAAGCCAACCGCAAGCAGGAGAAAGTCGACAAGAAAGCCGAAAAAGACTCGGTGCAAAACGCCCCCACGACCCGCGTCGATAGCAGCAAGGTGAAATGAGAAAGCCCGCCCCCTCCCCCACTGCCGGAGCCGGGAAGCCCGCTCCGACACCCATTTTTAGTTTTTCGATTTTGCAGTTACCTAAGTTTTTTACTTCGTGCTCACGTGTTGCTTCACTCCCCAGCCCCCTCTCCGGGGGAGAAGGGGAACCTGACGATTCTTCTCCAAAGTATGAGCATGCACTAATGACTCACCCTCTCCCCCAGAGAGGGGGCCGGGGGGTGAGGCGAACAGCTAGCGCCGCCCTGCTCCTCTTGCTCTCCGCCTGCTCGGGCCTGAAATTCATTCCCGAAGGCGAAAAGCTCTACACCGGCAGCAAGGTCACTATCAACGCCCCCGAGAAGCTCAAGGACGAGTCGGCCCTGCAAACCGAGCTCGAATCCGTAGTGCGGCCCAAGCCCAACGGCTCCCTGCTGGGCATGCGGCCCAAGCTCTATTTCTGGCACATGGGCGTGGGCAAAACCAAGGGCCTGGGCAAGAAGCTGGCCGACCAGTTTGGCGAGGCGCCGGTGCTGCTGTCGCAGGTAGAAGTCAAAGCTACCGAGGACCTTATCAGCAACCGGCAGCACAACAACGGCTACTTTCAGGGCAAAACCACAGCCGAGGTGAAGGCCAAGGACAAAACTGCCGAGGTAAATTATACCGCCACGCCGGGCCGCGTTTATACCTGGTCGGAAGTCAACTTTCCCAGCCGCGATACGCTCATCGACAAAGCCATTCGGGCCACGCAGGGCGAGAGCCTGCTGAAAGTGGGCGAGGCCTACAACCTCGGCAAGCTCACTAATGAGCGGGTGCGCATCGACGCGGTGCTGAAAAACCAGGGCTATTACTATTTTGCGCCCGATTACCTGCTCTTTCAGGTGGATAGCACGCTGGGGCACAAGGCTACCGTGGACCTGCGCGTGAAGCCCACCGCACCCGCCAAAGCACTGCAGCCTTACTGGCTCAACGAAATCAAGCTGAACACCGACTACGTGCTGGCCGACACCAGCATGGTGACGCCCATCCGCTACAAGGGCTACCAGTATTATCCCGACGAGAAGGTATTCAAGGCCAAGGCCATTACCAACGCCGTGTTTATGTACCCAGACAGTCTATTTCGGCGTCGGCGCCGCGACCAGACGTTGAGCCGCCTCATGAGCCTGGGCACGTTCAAGTTCGTCGAAATTCGCTTCCGGCCCTCGGTGGAGGGCGATACGGCCGTCATCACGCCCGGCGCGGGTGGCGCGGCGGGCCGCCTGGGCGTGCGGCCGCGGCTGGATGCCGACATCCTGATGACGCAGTACAAGAAGAAAAGCCTGCGCGCCGAGGTGCAGCTGGCCACCAAAACCAACGGCTTCACCGGCCCGGCCTTCAACGTGAGCTTCCGCAACCGCTCGGCCCTGCGCGGGGCCGAGCAGCTGATTGTGAACGCCACGGCCGCCTTCGAAACCCAGACCCGCGCCAGCGGCAGCGCCGTGGGCCTCACCAGCTACGAGCTGGGCGTGAACGCGCAGCTGCTTATTCCGCGCCTCATCGCGCCAGCTTTCCTCAACCCGCGCCTGCCCAACTCCGACTTTCAGCCGCGCACCAGCATTGGGGCGGGCTACAAGAATATCACTCGCACGGATTTCTTCCGGCAGGACCTGTTCAGCCTCAACTATGGCTATGTCTTCAAGACCAAGATTACCAACGAGCAGGAGTTCCGGCCCATTGACATTCAGTACGTGCGCCTGGCCGACAGCACCCGCGAGTTCAGTCGCCTGCTCGACTCGCGGAAATACCTGGCCAATGCCTTCCGCCAGCAGTTCATCCTGGGCAGCAGCTACCGCTATACCTACAACCAGCAGGTGCTGGAGCAGCGTCGCCAGCAGATTTACTTCAGCGGTGCTGTGGAGGTGAGCGGCAACGTAGCCAACGCGCTGGCCAGCAGCCTGAATTTTGCCAAGAGCGACAGCGGCCGCTACACCATCGCCGGCCAGGAGTTCAGCCAGTACGCCAAGTTCGACCTCGAATTCCGGGAATACTACCGCCTCTCGCAGGACCCCAGCAAGGGCAACCGCTTCGTGGGACGCCTGCTGGTGGGCGTGGGCCTGCCCTACGGCAACTCGCGCGGGGCGGGCATGCCCTACCTCAAGCAGTATGGCATCGGCGGCCCCAACTCGGTGCGGGCCTACGCCGCCCGCCAGATTGGCCCCGGCACCTACCGCCCCACTCCCGGCACCGACAACCTCACCAGCTTCTACGACCAGGTGGGCGACATGCGCATCGAAGGCAATGTCGAGTACCGTCAGGATTTGTTCCCGTACGTGAAAGGCGCCTTGTTTCTGGACGCCGGCAACATCTGGCTAATCAACGACGACCCCGAGCGCCCCGGCGGCAAGTTCAGCCCCAGCACCTTCCTCAACCAGCTGGCCGTGGGCGCCGGCGCCGGCATCCGCATCGACGTGCAGTTCTTCGTCATCCGCTTCGATTACGCCGTGCCGCTACGCGCGCCCTATGGCACGCCCGAGGGCGAAGACAAAGCCGGACGGCTGAATCTGGCCATTGGGTATCCGTTCTAGCGGCTAGAACGGCCAACTCTCCTCCTTTTCAACGAGGGGAGTTGGTCGTTCTGCTTCTTTCTACCGAATAACCGGGTGGCGCTGAAACTCGCGCTCCCTATCGAACAAAAACCGGTAGGTAGCGTGCGTTTTAAGCACCCGGCCGCCGATGGCGCGCACGGTGGCCATCATCTTAGGGTTGAAGTCGCCAATCCAGTTCATTTCAATGCCCGCATAGCCGGCCTGCTGATACATCACCTGGGTGCGGGTTACCATGGCTACGTCCACGCCCTTGCCCTGCTCGTGCGGCACCACGCCGTAGATGATGCCGAGGGCTTTTTTGTCGGGCTGGCGCATGAATTTCCACTTCTCCCACAGGAAGCGCAGCTTGCCCGGCAGGTTGAGGCGGCGGCCGACGTGCTTGAAAATCTGGTTGAGCTCGGGCAAAGCCAGGAAGAAAGCCACGGCCTCGCCGTTGTGGTAGGTGAACCACAGGAGCCGCTCGTCCATCACGGGCTTCATCTGCTGCATCAGCTTGCGGGCCTGGTCGAGGCTCATGGGCTTCACGCCGGCGTGGCCGCCCCAGGCCAGGTTATACACGTGATGAAAGTCCTGGGCGAGCTTCTCCAGGTCGTTTTTGCTGGCGTGCTTGAAGATATAGCCCTCCTGGTCGAGCTCCAGCGCCCGCCTGGCAAAGCTGTGGTGAAACTCGTGAAAGGCGCTGAGCTTGCAGGTGAGCTGCTTGAAATAGAGCTGAAAGCCGTAGCCTTCGAGCAATTTCTGGTAATAGGCCGGGTGCCAGAACATGCCGTAGTTCGGCGGAAAGTCGAACCCATCGATGAGCACGCCCCAGAACCGGTCGCGGTCGCCGAAGTTGATGGGGCCGTCCATGGCCTGCATGCCACGGGCGGCCAGCCACGAGCGTCCGGCGTCGAGCAACAGGTTGGCGGCCTCCTGGTTATCAATGCACTCGAAGAAGCCCACGCCGCCCACGGGCAGGTCGGCGCTTTGCGTGTCGGGCGCGTCGCGGTTGAGAAAGGCCGCCAGGCGGCCGATGGGCAGGCCTGCCGCATCGAGCAGCACCCAGCGAATGGCCTCGCCGTTCTTGAACTTGTTGTTTTTCCGGGGGTCGAAAACGGCCTCTATTTCGTTGTAGAGCGGGCCGATGTACTGCGGCACGGCGGCGTGCAGCCGGGTGGGCACGTCCAGAAACTGCTGGGCCGTGACGGCGGAAGTAACTTCTACGAGGCGCATGAGCGAAGGTAGCGGAATAAAAAAAGCCCTGCAACGCAGGTTGCAAGGCTTTCAAAATGTGGGAAGTAAAGGATTCGAACCTTCGACCTCTTGCGTGTGAAGCAAGCGCTCTAAACCAACTGAGCTAACCTCCCGCTGCCAGCGCCGGGTGGCACTGGGGCTGCAAAGGTAGGTTGGTGGGTGGCACCAATGCAAGCCCATTCCAGAGAAACATCACCCCCGGCCCCGAAGAATGCTTGACGCGCATTCCCCAAAGGCAGGAAAGCCGAACGACTTTCGCTAAAAGCATGACCGGTGCCCCCTCTTTTTTGGAGAGGGGGTCAGGGGGTGAGGTTGACGCGGAGGGCATTCGCTAAAAGAACACACTCGCATTCACCTTCACAAAAAACGGCGTGCCCGGCGTGAAGTGCAACTCACTGGGCGCGCTGCCCACGGGCTCGCCGCGGAGGCGGCTTGCGGTGTCGAACTGGGCTTCGTTCCAGTCCTCGTCGAGCAGGTTTTCGGCGCTGGCGCCCAGTCGGAAGCGGCGGTGCGTGTAGTTCGCTACCGCGTCGAGCAGGAAGTAGCCGCGGGCGCGCACCGAGTTGTCTTCGTTGGCCGGGCGGCTGTCGATGTGGCGGTAGCGCAGGCTGGCGCTGAAGCCTTGCGGGCTCTTGAGGGTGAGGCCGCCGATGCTGGTGAAAGTGGGGGCCAGCGGGATGTAGTTCTGGCCCTCGGCCACGCCAACGAGGCGGCCGTGGTTGAAGTTGAAATCGCCGTCCAGAAACAGCAGGCGCGTGAGCTGGTAGCGCACCGAGAGGTCGGTGCCGAAGCGGCGGGTCTGGCCGGCATTTTCCACCACGGCCTCGTCGCCCACATACACCAGCTCGTCGTCGAGGTGCAGGGCCCAGACGGCGGCGTTCACCACCATGCCCGGCAGGGGCTTGAAGGTGCTACCCAGCTCGTAGCCCAGGGCGCGGGGCAGGGCATTGTCGCGGTTGGTACCCTGGATGACGCCCCGCGCATCATTCGAGTGGAAGCCGAAGCCGGAGCGCGCAAACAGCTGCACGCCGGGCGTGAGCTGGTAGTACAGATTAAGTTTGGGCGACACGCGGGCGCGGGTTTCGCGGCCCGTGAGCGGGGCCAGCGCACCGTCCGCATCCGCCGCCCGGCCCCGAAACTGGAACACGAACACATCGGCTCGCAAGGCGGCGTTGATGGTGAGCTTGTCGGTCAGGTTCAGGGTTTCGTCCACGTAGGCGTTGATGTTCTGCTCGTAGAGGCGGCCGGTTGAGACGGTGTCCAGAATCTGGCGCTGCACGGCGTTGCGCAGCTGCAGGGTACCGTCGTCGAGGCGGGTACCGAGGCCAAAGGTGCTGTGCAGGCTGCGCTCGGCCAGCTCGCCGTCGCGCTCGTAGGTGGCGGTGTAACCGTAGATGTGGCGGGCGTCGGTCTGGGCGATTTCGTCGCCGTTCACCGAGTCGCGGGCGAAGAAAGTGAAGTTGGAATACAGGTTGAAATTATAGTTCGAGTAGTACAGCTGCTGGCGTAGCAGGGCATCGTGCGGCAGGGCGGTGGTGAGTACCGCCGAGGCGTTGGTGCGGTCGGTGCTGCCGCCCTCGCTGGGGTCGAGGCTGCCGAAGCGGCTGATGAGGCCGCGCGCCACGGCGCGCTCGGGAATCTGGCCGCTGGCGTCCCAGCTGGAAGTAAAGTGCGAGCCTAGCAGCGTGAGCGAGGTGCGCTCCGAGAGCTGGCCGTTGTATTTCAGCAGGCCGTTGAAGCGCTTGAAGTGCTGGGGCTGCTCGAAGTAGGCATTGGTGAAATTATACTCGCTGGCGAGGTACAGGCTTTCGGGGCGCTTCGAGAAAAGGTGGCGCTGGTTGTGGTTCAGCAGGTCGAGCATCACCAGGGCGCGGCGGGTGTCGAAGCGGCCCACTTCCAGCTTCACCTGGCTGGCGTCGATGCTGTTTTTGGTGCTGAACTCGCCCGCGCCGGCCGTGGCAAAATCGCCGAATTTGGCGGTATAGGGGCCTTTGTAAACCTTGAGCTGCTCGACGGTTTCGGGGATGACGAAGTGAAAATCGGCGTAGCCCTGGCCGTGGGCGTGGCTCACCATGTTCACCGGCAGGCCATCGACGCTCACGGCGAAGTCGGTGCCGTGGTCCACATCGAAGCCGCGCAGGAAAATCTGCTCGGCCTTGCCGCCGCCCGCGTGCTGGGCGATGAAGAGGCCTGGCACCAAGCGCAGCAGGTCCTGCGCCGAGTTCACGGGCCGCAGCAGCTTATCAATCTGATTGATGGCCGGCAGGCTCTGGTTAGGGTCGCGGGTTTGGGTCACCGTCACTTCGCTGAGGCTCAGCGCGGCGTTGGAGAGAATGAAGGGCGCGGCGCGGTTGTCGCCGGCCACCAGCGTTATGGGCTGGGTGCGCTCGCGGTAGCCCAGCGCCCCGGCCCGCAGCGTGAAGGCGCCGACGGGCAAATCGGTGAGCACGAACTGCCCCAGCGCGTTGGTGACGGTGCCGCCGGGGTGGCCCACCAGCCCCACGCTCACGCCCACCAGCGGCTGCCCGGCAATCGAATCGGTGACGGTGCCGCGCAACGTGGCAGGGCCGTGGGCCAGTAGCCGGCCGGTGCTCAGCAGCAACAGAAGCACGAGAAGTAAAGAGTTTTTCAAGGTATTAAGGAAAGAAAAGGTGGGAGTCAGAGTTGTAGCCAGTTAAAAGCCCGGCGATTACAGATTTTATTTACTGGCACCCTGAGCGCCGCGAAGGACCTTATCACGCTCGGGAGAATTGTTCTACCGTAATAAGGTCCTTCGCGGCGCTCAGGATGACAGAGCATCAGCGTGCTGCCAGCAGCAGGTTGCGGTAGCCCAGCAGCAACAAGCCGCCTACCACGCCCGCGTAGAGCAGCAGCGACTGCCCCACGCGCAGCCATTCGTAGACGGCGTAGGTGCGGGGCCGGAAGCGCGGAATCGCCGCCGCATCCTGCAAATCGAAGTTATGATAAGTGGCTTCCGAAGCCATTTTGGGGTAGAAAAACCGTTGCTGCTCCCGCCGAAACTCGTCCACGTCGAGGCTGAACTGGTTGAACTGGTGCCAGTGCGTGCCGGCCAGCGCCGCCAGCACCTCCTGCATCAGCAGGGCCGGGCTGATGAGCTGCCAGCGCCGGATGGCCTGCTGCTGCCGCTCAATCTGGTCGTACAGTTTCCGCTCGGCCACCTGAGCCGCCGCATCTTTGATTTCCTGGCTTTTATACACGATGACGCCGTAGCCATACACCATGCCCGGCGTGACGATGGACGCCTGCCGAATCTGGGTGCGCGGGCTGCTGAACACGTCTTTGGTCAGTTCCTGCCCATCCTTCTCAAAGTAGGCGTTGATGGCGTTGCGCTCGGCCGTGCTCATCGAAATGCGGCTCGGAATGGGATAGGCGCGGCTCAGGCCGATGTGCAGTAGGTTGGGCACCAGCAGCCCCAGCAGCAGCCAGGTAAATATCAGCGTCATGGCATTGATGTTGGAGCTGAACGAGAAGCTATTGACCACGAATGCCAGCCCGAACCAGAACGCGAAGTACAGCGACACGAAGCCCACCAGCCACCACCAGTTGCCGGTGCCCAGAAAGCCCGGCCCGACCAGCAGCGTGAGCACCGGCCCCACCACCAGCCAGAAAAACGCCAGAAACAGCGCGTACCGGATGGCCACGCGGTAGAGCATCAGCCGGGCGATGGACTGGTTGCTCGTTTTCAGCAGCACCCAGGTACCCTGCTCCTTCTCGGCCGACAAGATGTTGTACGTAAACACGATAATCAGCAGCGGCAGCAGGTACACCACCACAAACGAAAAATCGAACGTGCCCACGAACTGCAGTAGGCTATTGTCAATCTCGCTTTCGTGCACCAGGTGCTGCTTCTTGTTGATGTACACCTTGTAGTAAAACGGCTGCACGTCGCCCTGGCCCGTGGCCAGCACCTGCAGGGCAAAAGGCTGTTTCACGGCGTATTGCGGACCTTCGTTGCGGGCCGTGTTGTAGGCAAAAGTCGGGTCGTCCCAGATGAAGCCGGGGTAGGTGCCGCCGTGGGCCGCGATGCGCGTCAGGCGCTGGTTGAGGCTGTCGGCCAGCACGCGGTGGTGCTCGCCAATCTGGCCGATGGTGCGCTGCTGCTTGCGCAGCAAACTGCCGCCAATCCAGAGCGAAGCCAGCAGCACCACCAGGATAATGGAACACAGCGTCACCAGCACCCGGTTGCGGTACAGGGATTTCAGCTCGTGGCTGAAGAGGACGCGAAGGATGGAAGTAGACATTGAGTAAGTAATTAGCTACTGGCTGAAAATCAAACGCGCATCCGCCGGTACGCCAGTGTCATTAGGCCCAGCGCGCCCAATAGCCAGAGCAGCAGGATGCCGATGGCCGGCGCGGCATTGCCTAGGCGCCAGCCCAGGCCCGGCGCGGCGTAGGCAAACTGCGGCACAGTGCGCCAGAAGTCGTTGCCGGCCACGGTGTTCTTTTGGTAGAAGTCGTCCACTATCACCCCGATGCGGCGCCGGTGGGCCTCAGCGCGCTGGGTGAAATCGTGGTGCGTGTTCATATCGGTGGCCGTCAGGTGCATCGAGAAGTCGCGGAACGCCAGAAAGGGCGACAGCAGGGCGCTGGCCAGCACTAGGCGGTTTTGCCGGGCCTCGTTGTGCTCAATGGCCCCGTAGGCCCGGTCCATCACCCGGCCGTCCGATTCCTCGAAAAACTCGATAGTAATGGGAATGAAAAACACCGGCAGGTCTTCGAGGCGGCGCACGCCGTACTTAGCCATTACGCTGTCGGCCAATGCGTCGCGCCGCTGGTCCTTGGTGCCTTGCTTGCCTACGCCGTATTGCTTGTCATGAAACGTCTCATCATCAAACGCCACCGACGTAATGGCCGGCTGCACCCGCCGGGCCAGCTCGCCCGCCAGGCGCGGCACCAGAAACACCCCCAGCAGCCAGAAGCCCGTGAGCGCCACCAGCGCCAGCGACGAATTGCGCGTGAGCAGCGACGTAGCCACCCCGATAATGGTGAGCAGCAGCGCGTAGGCCAGCAGCCCCAGCACGTAGCAGCCGTAGGCGGGCAGCACCCGGCCCAAACTGCCGGCCTCGGCCCGGGCCAGCAGCAACACCAGCGGCACCAGCGACAGCACCGCTACCACGGCCAGCACCAGCAGCCAGCAGGCCAGTAGCTTACCAGCAAAGAGCTGCCGCGCCATCACCCGCGCGCTCAGCACCATCTTGATGGTGCCGTTTTCCCACTCCTTGGCGAAGACGTTGTGGCTGAGCAAAAAGATGAACAGCGGCAGAATAAACTGCGCAAAGTAGCTGATGTTCAAGAAGCCAAAGCTACGCAGCGCCGTTGCGTCGCTCACTTCCCGAAACTTCACTACGCCGCGCTGGTGCGGCTCCAGGTAAAACGAAGTGCCGGTGTAGTCCTCAATGCCGTTATCAACCAGCGCCAGGTCGGCGGTGGGCTTGTAGGCGTAGAAGCCGAAGTGCGCCCCGAGGTGGGGATTCTTGTCGCCCTGCGAGATAAACTGCTCGTAAGTAACGCGCTGCGACTCGCGCAGCAGGGCGCTGTGGTCAGTGTAGTAGGCGTAGCCATTGTAGAGCGCGAGGGCCACCAGCACGGCCACGCCGGTCAGCAGCCAGCCCATCTTGCCGGTGCGGCCGATTTCCCGCAGCTCTTTTTGGATGATGAGGCGCAGCATTTACACGGGCTGATTGACGGTGGACAGGTAGCGGTCAGTTAGCTCGGCGTAGCTCACGGCGTCGGAGCGCAGCTCCTGCTGCAGCCGGCCCTGGTGCATGATGCCGATGCGGTGGCCCAGGTTCTTGGCCATCAGCAGGTCGTGGGTGGCCATGAGGGTGCTCACGCCCTGGCCGCTGAGGCGGGTGATAATCTGGGCAAACTCGTTGCTGGCGTGCGGGTCGAGGCCGGAGGTGGGCTCGTCCAGAAACAGCGCCCGCGCCTGCTTGGCCAGCGCAATGGCAATGCCCACCTTCTGCCGCATGCCCTTCGAGTAGGAGCTCACGCGCTTGTCGAGCGCCTCGGGCTGCAGGCCGGCGGTATCGGTGAAGGCTGCCATCTCGGCGCGGCTGTAGCGGAAGCCCGCCAGCCCGCTGAAAAACGCCAGGTTTTCCAGGCCCGTCAGGGTCGGGTAAAGGTTCACGACTTCGGGAATGTAGGCCACCAGGTTGCGGGTGGCGTGGTTGTTCACCGACACTTCCAGGTCATCAATCAGCGCCCGGCCGCTGCTGGCCGGGATGAAGCCCAGGAAGATGTTGATGGTCGTGGACTTGCCCGCGCCGTTGGAACCCAGCAGGCAGTACACTTCGCCCGATTCGATGGTCAAATCGAGGTGGTCGAGGGCCAGGTGGTCGCCGAAGCGCTTGGTGAGTTGTTCTGCTTTCAGCATGTAAGTTGGAAGGGAGATGCCCCGTAGTTAAAAGGTGTAGCCCAGCGACAAGCGCCCGTTGATGCCCGGCTGCGGCACCCAGTAGTAGAGGCCGTTGCGAAACCAGGGCGTGGCCACCAGCTTCTCGTTGAGCACGTTATTGACGAGCAGGTTGATGCGAATGTGCTCGGAGTGCCAGCCCACGCCGGCATCGAGCCGGAAGAAGTTAGGGATGGCCTGCGGGGTGGCCGTCACGTAGCGCTCGCCGCGCCCCGCCTGCCACTGGTAGCCCGCCGACAGCGTGAGGCCGCGCAGCACCCGGGCCGGCAGCTCGTAGTTCAGCCAGGTGTTCTGCACGTGCTTCACGTACATGGGCGTGCGGGCCCCCACCAGCTTCGGGTTGAGGTCCTTGTCGACTTTCGCGTCGTTGTAGGCGTAGTTCACCACCACGTTCAGGCCCTTCAGCACCTGCCCTACCACGTCCACTTCCACGCCCTGGGCGTGGTTTTCGCCCGCCACCAGGCGGAAGCGGCTGTTGGTGGGGTCGGTGGCAATGATGTTGGAGCGGGTGATGTAGTACACCGAGGCCGTGGAAGTCCAGCGCCCGCCCAGCCAGTTTTTCTTAAGGCCAAGCTCGCGGTTCGTGCCTCGCAGCGGGTCAATAGACTCGCCGGTGCTCGTCACGCCGGCCTGCGGCACCAGCGTCTGGTCGTAGAGGCCGTATACTGACAGGCTAGGCAAAATGCTGTAGCTGAGTCCTAGGCGCGGCGTCACGGCCTGGTCGTAGGAGGTGGTTGTCAGCCCCGACACTTCGTTGTGCACCCGCACCGAGGTGTAGCGCCCGCCCAGCGTCAGCCGCAGCTTGCTGTCGAAAAAGCCCAGCTCATCCAGCGCGTAGCCCGACACGTAGCGAATCGACTGGTCGGTGTTGCGCGTGTCCAGCCCGTCGGGAGCGGAGTATTCCGTGATTTCCGTGCCGTACGTGGGGTTGTTAATATCGAGCGGATAGTAGGTCAGCTTGGTCGCCCCGGCCGCATCCTTGTAGGTATCGTATTCGATGTAGTTATTGGCCAATAAGGTTTTCTGGTTCATGTCGATACCAACTAGCAGCTGGTGCCGCACCGGGCCGGTCGCGAAGCTGCCGTTTACAAACGCCTGCTGCGAAAACACCAGCGAGCGGGTCAGGTCGTACTTGGGGTTGCGTAGCAGCACGTTGGGCGCGGCGGCGTTCACGCCGGTCACCCACAGGTAAATGCCGTCGCTGTGGTGGCGCAGCACGGCGCCGCGGGCCGTCACTCGCCAATTGGGCGAAAACTGGTGCGTCAGGGTCAGGAAGGCCGATTGGTCGTTGACCTGGTAGGGGCGCAGGTTTTTCTCGGTCAGGGTGAAGTCGGTGGGCAGGCTAGCGAAGCCATTGGGTGTCATCACGATGGGACTCTGCATGGCGTAGCTGAAGCGCTGGTACATGTACTCGGCCGTGAGGGCCGTGCGCTCACTCAGCCGATACTTCAGCACTGGCGCTATCAGGAAGCGGCGGTTGAAATCGTGCTTTACGAATGACTCGGTGCTCATGCCCATCACGTTGAGGCGGTAGAGCAGCTTGCCAGGCTTGTCCACCTGCCCGTCGAGGTCGGCGGCGAGGCGGTAGAGGTTATAGCTGCCCAGCATGGCCTGCAGGTTGTATTGGCGGCTGCCGGTGGGCTGCTTGGTGGCCACGTTGAAAGTGCCCGCCGGGTCGCCGATATTGTTCATAAACAGCGATGGACCTTTCACGAACTCCACCCGGTCGATGATGGCCGCATCTTCCGGCGAGGGGCCGCGGTAGAGCGGCGTCACGTCCACGCCGTTGCGCAGGGTGCTGATTTGGCCGCCGCGCATGAAGAGGTTTGGCCCCAGGTTGTTCGACACTTCCTGCCGGATGATGCCGCTCACGTTGCGGCTCACGCCGTCGGTGGTGTTGAAGCTGGCCTGGTCGGCAATGATTTCGGGCGTCACCACCTGAATGTTCTGCGACAAGTTGAGCAACGGCGTTTGCAGGCGTAGTACGCTCGATACCGAATTGGTGGTGTACTGCTTGTAGTAGCGGCCCTGCACCGTCACTTCCTCCAGCTCTTTGCTGGATATTTTGCGGATGGTGTCGGCGGCGGACCGGCTGGGTTGGGCCTGCGCCTGGCCAGGGGCGAATAAGCTCCAGCTGATTATCAGCAGCAGGCCGGAGAAAACGCGGAAGCGGCGCGGGCGCACACCGGCTGCAAGGCCCGCGGCAATAAGCCCCGGGCGGAGAGAGAATACCAGTAGTTTCAAAGGCGTCGGAAAGAAGACGCGCCCCGGCTCAGCAGGGAGCGCTGGGAGTCAGCGTCGGATAAATGGATAAGAAAAAGCCGCCGGCGCGCAGGGCGCCCAGTGGGTGTCGGCCCGGAGCAGGGCCAGTTGGGTTCTTATCCCCGACGGGGTGGAGGGTAGTTGGTGCCGCCAAAGCCCAGGGGCAGCAACCCGCCCTGCGGGGCCGGGCGCAGCAGGGCGGCCGTCGGCGAAGACGGGCCAGCGGGACGCGGGCGAAGCAGGGCGCCGAACGCACAATGCACATCGAGCCCCTTGAGCTGGGCCAGGAAATGCAGGGCGGTTTCAGCGGGCAGCTTGGTTTTGACCTCGCTCTGGTTGCCGTTGCACTGTTCGAAGCAGTCGAGATGCAGGTAGTTACGTTGCTGGCAGGCCTTGTTGTGCACATAGGGCCGGGCGGCCGAGAAGGCGGGCGCTTCGGGCCGGCCCACGCGCAGGCCCGCGCCCACCACCAGCAGGTAGTTGAGCAGCAGCAGGCAGGCTAATAGTGGGCGTAGCGTTCGACGCATCGGCAAAAAGCAGAAAATCAGGCAGCGAATTGCAGTCACTACGGAAGTTAGCCTGACTTTGGATTAACCTGCCCCAAAAAAAGCCCTGACCAATAACATCGGCCAGGGCTTGGGAAGGTGGGGAAACCTGGGAAAACTTAATAAACCAGAACCTTGCGCGTCATCGGCGACTGCCCGGCCACCTCGATGCTAAGCAGGTAAGTGCCGATGGCCAAGCCCGTGGTAGCAACCTCGGTGCTGCTGCCGCTGAACGCGCCGCTGCTAAGGCGCTGGCCCAGCATATTGCGCAGCGTGTAAGTGGCCGAGGCGGCGGGCGTTTCGAGCTGCACCTGGAGGCTGCTGCCGGCGTAGGCGGGGTTGGGGTATACGGCAAATGCTTGGGTGGCAGCAGCCTGGGTACCGAGGGCGGTGGTGTAGAAGTTGCCGCCGTAGTCGCGGGCGCGGTCGCGGTAGATGCTGTGGTAGTGAATCTGGTTGCGATAGATAACGCCGCTCTGGCACACGAACTCAATCCAGACGTTGGGGCCGTCGATGCGGGCATAGTCGGCGTTGCTGGTGAAGAGGCCGGTGCCGGAGTAGCTGATGTAGGTGTTGGCCAGCTGGGTTTCGTAGTAGCTCAGCAGCTGCGCGCCGGTGGCGTCGTCGGCGTCCAGCACCCAGGGGCGCAGGGCATTCATTACCAGGGTTTGCTGGGCGGCGGTGAGCTGGCTGCCCGGCAGGCCCAGGCGAGTGGTGGGAAACTGCCCGTTGCCGTTCGGGCCCAGCACCACGTCGGTGAAGGTCTGGCTGAGGCGGGCGGTAGTGCGCTGGGCGGTGGTAAGGCCGGCAAACAGCGCCTGAATGGCCGTGGCCTCGTTGCCGAGCGGCGTGACCACGGTGCCGGTGGGCAGCACGTTGGCGTTGGCGGTGGTGAAGGTCAGCGGCTCGGTGGCTTCAAACTTGGGCGTGGGGCCGGTGACGTAGCCGTTGCGGTAGCAGATGTTGGTAGCCAGGTGATGGCCGCCAAACTGCAGCATCCAGGTGCCGGTGAGGCTGGGCTGGCCCAGGAAGGCAATGAGGTACACGCCGCTGCCGTAGGCGCTGCCGCCGCCGTTGGCTACCAGATTGTCGTCGGCGGCCCGGATTTCCTGAATTTCGCGGAATCCTTCGCCACCCACGGTGCCGGTGGCGGCTTCCACTACGGCCAGGGCCAGCGTTTGCTGGGCGGCGGTGAGGGCGTCGAGGCGCAGGCCCAGGCGGCTGCCGTTGCTCACCGGCAGGTTCGACCACTTGGCCACGTTGGTTTGGTTGAACGTCTGGACGAGGGTGGCCTGCTGGGCGGTGCTGAGCGAGGCCAGAAAGGCGTTGGCGGCCGTCACCACGTCGGCCACGGTGGCGGCTGATTTGGTGCCTTTGGCGGCAGTGGGGCGGGCGGCGGGCCGGGCGGCCACGGCTTCGGGTTGCGGTGCCTCAAACAGGGAGCCCAGCTTGTCGCTGGCCATGGTAGCCAGCAGCAGCGGAGCCAAGAAGACTAATTTTTTCATGGTAAACGGCGGGAGGTAATAAGTGAGAATTCGGGGGGTACGCTACTCTGGATGCGGGTCTTGGCGTTGTCTTGGCAGCAGTTTCGATGCGGCAAAGCTGGCTTGTCAATGACCTTGCGCTGCGGTGGTATCGACTGTTGCCGAAGATGAATCGACGGTTTGCCCGAATTCCCGCCCAACGACTGCTCTGGTCCCGGAAAAACATCCGCAACGGCCCGTCTTACCGTACTGTGCGGGTACCCCGCCAGCTCCTACTGCTTTCATGCTCCGCCAGGCCCTCACGTTGCTACTGCTGCTCAACTACCTGCTGGTGGTGTGCGCCAGCGTGGCCGAACGGCCGGCGCGGCCCATCGACCGGGCCTTCCCTTACGTGCACAGCCACGACTGCCAGCTGCGCCACACGCTGCAAATCGGCTGTTTCGACGACTGCAACGGCGTGCAGTACACCGTGCAGAAGCCCGGCGAGAAGGCCCCGCTGCACCAGCTGCTCACCAGCCTGAAAGGCCTGGATTTGCACTGCCTGCCCGAAGCGGCGGCCGGGCAAGTCCAGGCTCCGCTGCGCCCGGCGCGGCCGCTGCTCACGGCGGCCGCCGCCAGCGCGGTGCGGAGCGGCTACCACTCCCGTCTGGAAGCCCCGCCGCGCCAGGGATAAGTCGAATGCGAGCCCCGACTGGGCTTGTCTGGCTGCTACGATGGCAGCGGTTTCGTCTTATTTCTTTCACGGATGGCTCTTCCCGCGCGCATGGCGCCGGGAGGGCTGTGCTTTGCTTTCTAGCCATGTCTTTTTCGGATTTTTCTTCTTCAGCGGCTCCGGTGCGGGCCAGCTCCACGCTGCGTTTGCCGCAGCCAATTACGCCCCACACGGGCTGCGCCCTGGCTTTCCTGCCGCTTCAGGCCGCTGATTTACTGGCCACTCTGGCCAGGGCATCAACCAGCAGCCCGGAACCGCGCCGCAACGGCCGCGATGTGCATCAGGGCAGCTACTATGCGCAGTGCCGGGTGGCAATGGGTTATTAAGCCCGCGCTGGCCAGCTAAAAAACAACGCCACCCGGGCAACCGGGTGGCGTTGTTTTTTTGGCTTGGATTCAATGGTCGATTCAGGCGGCCCATCTGCCGATTTTGGCGGCCGGGCGAAAGAGGAAACCGGTAAGTTTGCCGCTTGAAGTTGGGCTTTTTATTCCGCTTCCGACTTGAAATCTGCGCCTTTCCAGCTGATTTTCCCATGCGCCTTCCTTCCCTTCTCCCCTACCGCTGGCTGTTGCTACTGCTGACGCTGGCCGCCCCGGCGCCGCTGCTAGCCCACCCCATGCCCAATTCGGTGGTATTGCTCGACATCCACCCCCGGCGCGTCGATGCCGAGTTGCAGCTGCCCGTCGCCGAGCTGCAGTACGCCTTCGGACAGCTGCTGGGCGCGCACCCCGAAACCATCGTGCAGCGCTTCGGCCCCGAGTTGCGGGCCTACCTGGTGCAGCACGTGCGCCCCCGCAGCCCCGACGGCCGCCCCTGGACCGTGCGCGTGGGCCAGCTGCGCGTCGATAGCACCGCCCAAACCGAAGCCGGCTCCTACCAGGAAGTCATTGCCCAGCTGCAACTGCTGCCGCCGCCCGGCGCCAGCCCGCGCACCTTCACCTTCGACTACGACGCCATCATTCACCAGGTAGCCACGCACGTGGCCCTGGTAGCGGTGCGGCAGGACTGGGACGCCGGCCACCTGGCCGAGCAGCCGCCCGCCGAGGTGGGCGTCATTCGCCTTGACCCGCGCCACAACCGCATTCCGCCCCTCGAAATCAAGCAGACTGCCGGCAGCCGCTGGGCAGGCTTCCGCAGCATGGTGGCGCTGGGCACCCGGCACATCGCCGAGGGCACCGACCACCTGCTGTTTCTGCTGGCGCTGCTGCTGCCGGCGCCGCTGCTAGCGGCCGGGCCGCGCTGGGGGCCGTTTGGCGGGGTGAAGTATAGCCTCAGGCGCCTACTGGCGATTGTCACGGCCTTCACCCTGGGCCACTCGCTCACGCTGCTGGCGGGGGCGCTGGGCTGGCTGCGCCTGCCGGGCGGGCCGGTGGAGGCGCTCATTGCCGTGAGCATCCTGGTGTCGGCGGGGCACGCGTGGCGGCCGCTGTTTCCGGGGCGCGAGGCGGCGGTGGCGGCGGGCTTCGGGCTCGTGCATGGGCTGGCCTTTGCCGGCACGCTGGCTAATCTACAGCTCGATGCGGGACGCATGGCGCTGAGCATTCTGGGCTTCAACCTGGGGATTGAGCTGATGCAACTGGCCGTCATTGCCCTCGTCGTACCGTGGCTGCTGTTGCTGAGCGGCAGCCCCCGGGCTTATGCCGGCCTGCGCCTGGGCGGGGCCGCGTTTGCCGGGTTGGCGGCGCTGGCCTGGCTGGCCGAGCGGCTGTTGGGGCGGGCCAATGCCATCACCGGGGCGGTGGAGCAGGTGGCCGATGCGGCGCCCTGGCTGCTGGCGGGCCTGGCCGGGGCGGCGCTGCTGAGTGCCTGGGCGCGCTGGCGGCGGGGCCCGACTGACTTTGCCGGGTAGCCGCGGGCGGCACCAGCTTTAAGCCATAAAAAGAGGCGTCGGCTACAGTAGCCGACGCCTCTTTTTATGACTTGAAGATGGGCTGGCGGCGGGCGCCTTAGTGCTTCGTCAGCAGGTTCGACTGCGTGAACGTGCCCGACAGGTTGGCTACTTTCACCTGGTAGAGGTAGTTGCCGGCGGCCAGGGCCGACAGGTTCAGGTCGACCAGGTGGTCGCCGGCGCCCAGCGTGCCCAGCGCCTGCCGCAGCACTTCCCGGCCATCGAGCGAGCGCACGCTCACCCGCACGTCGGAGGGTGTGCGCAGCACCACCGGGATGCTGGTGATGGCCACGCAGGGGTTCGGGAAATTCTGCCGAATCTGGAAGTGCTTTTCGGCCGCGGCATCGGTGGTGGCCAGGGCCGTCGACGACACGAAGGCGTCCCAGGCCAGCACGTAGCCGGCGGCCACGCTCCCGGTGATGGTGCTCATCTCGGTGGCCGTACCGTCCGAAAACACGTTGTCGCTGTTGTTGTAGGTGTAGCCCGTCATGCCCTTGGTGTAGCCGGCGGCGGTGGCGGCGTTCACGGTCACCACGGCGCTGTTGGCGCCTTCGGGGAAGGCAATCTGGGAGATGAGCAGCGACTGCCCGGCGGCCGTGTAAATGTGCACGTGGATGTGGGTGGCGCGCCCCATGTACCAGCCCGGGAAAATGCTGGTGAAGCTGACCAGCCCGGTGCTGTCGGTGGTTTGGCGGCCCCGCAGGAAGTCCTGGCCGGTGTAGTTGGTTTGCTGCATCGGCGTGCCGCCGTACTGCGAGTAGTTGCCATCCTTGTCGCAGTGCCAGATGTCCACGAGCAGGCCCGCCACGGGTAGGCAATTGCTGCGCACATTCTTCACTATGATGTTGATGGTGAAGGGCACGCCCGTGCGGGTGCCCACAATGTTGTTGCGCACCAGCGTGGCGGGGTTAATGGTCGGAAACGGGCCGGCCGTTTCGGTGCTGGCCACGGTGCAGGCCCGGGCCTCGCTGCTCCCCAGCAGGGAGGGCGCCACCAGCGACATGCCCAGAAACCCCACGCTTTTCTTGATAAAGTCGAGTCGGTTCATGAGAGTAAAAGTTGAAATATGGTGAAAAATTTAAGCCTTGGCAAACTGCAGGTACAGGAGAATGGCCGTTTCCGAGAGGGCCTCAAACCCGATGCGGGGCGTGTCCCAGAGCACCAGCGCGTCGCGGTGCTCGGCCAGCCGGTCTTCGATTTCAAACGCCCCGTTGAGCACGTAGCACAGCCCAAAGCCCTCGCCCGGCGCGGGCGCCGCGAGGTGGCCCTTCACCCGGCTGTCGTAGAGGCCCACCTGCACGGGCAGGGCCTGCCCGACGGGCTGCACCAGGGTATTTTTAGCCGTCAGGGGCAGCTCAAACTCGCACGGGGCCGGGGTAGCGGCGGCGGGCACGGGCGCCCGAATCAGCAGCACGTTCACGGTTTCCTCGAACGGGTTGGTCAGCGTCAGCCGGTCCGCGTCGGCTTCGGGCAGGGCGTAGAGGCAGCCGGGCAGCAGGGGCCGCTCGTGCTCGTGGGCGGTGCTGAGCAGGGCGCCGCCCACGATGGGCAGCAGCAGCAGCTGGCCGCCGGGGCCGGCCGTATCGGGGCGCAGGCTAGCGCCGGGCAGCAGAAAAATATCGTCGAGACGGGCCTGCTGCGCCACGCTGCTGCGGTAGGTGTGGCTGCCGTCGGTGGTGATGACCGTGCGGTAGTCGGCCTTTAAAAACAAGGAATTGTAAACGGCGGGCGGCGGCAGGCTCATGGCGGGAGAAAGGGGCTACGCAAGGACTGGCACAAATATCCCGCTGCCCGCTGCCGCTTCACGCAGAACTAGATGGATGGCCGGTTCCAATCGCCGAACGGCGGCCCTGCCACCGCAAAAAGGCCCCTTCTGCGCGCAGAAGGGGCCTCGGTAGGGTCGCCGCAGGGCGGGCCGGCTAATTATCGCGGGCCACGGCCTGGGCCACCTTCGAGTATTGCCCGAAGGGCTGGTCTTTGAGACGGTAGCGCAGGCGGTAGTAGCGGGTTTCGGGCTGGCCGGGGGTGCGCAGGGGGCGGCGGTCCTCGAAGGGCGAGCGGGTGTCGAAGTCGCCCTTGGTCCAGGTGCTGCCGTCGTAGCTCAGCTCCACATCCACGCCGTCGAAGCGGCCGCGCACCCAGTCGATGATAACCTCGCTGGGGGCCGTGTGCACGCCCGATACCCTGGGCTGGGCGGTGTCCGCATCCTCTTTGCTTTGCTCCTTCCCATCCCATTCGAAGGCGGCCGGCACGCCGGCATCGAGCTTCGGCGTGCGGCGCACGCGCTGAATCAGCTCGCGGTAGTAGGCCTCAAACTCGGTGGTGAGGGTTTCGCGGTCCTGCACCTGCTGGGCCTGGTTGGCCTGCAATGCGGCCACCTGGTTGATACGGTCGATGACGGCCTGAACGCGCTTCACGACGTCATCTTTGTCGTCCTTGGTGTAGCCAAACTTGAGGTAGTTGGCCTCCCATTGCGTCACCTGGAGCTGCAGCCACTTGAGCAGCGGCGCCAGGTTTTGAGGGTAAAAATCGGTTTTCGGCATATAATATGATGGTTAAGGCGTTGAAACCCGTTTTCAGCGCCGCGACGAATGTAATAGATTTTTCAAAATCTTCAAATCAGTTGGTTGCTTAGCTGGATTTCCTACCCTAAGCCGCATGAGCTGGCAAGGCAAGCCATGCAGGCTGGCGGGGTAATCCATGCGGACCAGCAAGTCACCCCACGCAAGCTAACAGGTCAACCCGCACGGGTCATCCCGCCAATCCGCACGGGTTACCCCGCCAATCCGCACAGGTTACCCCGCCAGTCCGCACGGGTTACCCGCCAGTCCGCGCGGGTTGGCAGGGTAACCCGTGCGGGTTGGGCAGTCGCAGGCTACCTCAGCAGCCCATGAGCCCGCAAAAAAGCCCCGCCAGCAACTGCCAGCGGGGCCTGTTCAGCCGGAATGCAACAAGGGACTTAAGCAAAAAACACCCGCTCCACCGTCCAGTACGCCGCAATCAGCCCAATCACCACCGATGTTGGAATGACCACCCGGCGGCGGTACCAGGGCCGGTCGGCGGCCCAGCGGCCAATGAGCGCCCAGCAGAGCAGTATCACCGTCACCTGCCCCAGCTCCACGCCCACGTTGAAGGAAATGAGGGCGCCAAAAAAGTCCTTTTCCGGCAGCCCCAGGCCGGTGAGCACGCTGGCGAAGCCCATGCCGTGAATCAGCCCGAAGCCGAACACCACCAGCAGCCGCCAGGGGTTGAGCCGGGTAGTAATGATGTTTTCGATAGCCACAAACAGGATGGACAGCGCAATGATGGGCTCCACCACTTCCGAGGGCGGCGCAATGAGCCCGTACATCCCCAGCCCCAGCGTAATGGAGTGCGCCACGGTGAAGGCCGTGGCCTGCCACAGCACCGGCTTGAGGCGCGGCTCCAGAATGTAGAGGCTGATGATAAACAGGATGTGGTCGAGCCCCAGCGGCAGGTAATCAGGCCCCAGCTGCAGAATGTGCTCGAAGCCCGCGCAGAGGTAGGCCCAGAAAATCTCGGTGCGCGAGAGCTTGCTCAAATCCTGGTCGATGACGTGGGCCAGGGCCGGCTGGGCCAGCAGCAGGAGCAGCGGCAGCAGCCAGGTTTTTTTGCGGTGCAGGAAGGAAGTCACAAAGCGCTTGCATTAGCTGGCGCGCGTCTGGAGACGCGTGCCGACTGGGTTCGCGTCTCCAGACGCGCTGATAGAACGATTAAAGCAGGCGGCGCGACCGGGGCGTCTGGAGACGCCACGCCAGCCGGCACGCGTCGGAGACGCGCGCCAGCAGTTTCTTCAAAACAACTACCGTGCGGCCAGCATCTTTCGGCCTTCGGCCGCCAGGTCCATATCCAGGTACGGCGCCGTTTGCAGGGCTTTGTTGAGCAGGGCCTGCCCTGCCGCTACCTGCCCGGTTTTGGTGAGAATAAGGCCCGCGCGGCCCAGCAGCACGGGGTTTTGCGAGTTGGTGCGGCGGGCCACGGTCATGTACTTCTGCGCCTCGGCATACTCGCCGCGCTTGTAGTGCACCCAGGCCATGGTTTCGTTCACGTCGATGTTGTCGGGGCGGCGCTTATACTCCTTTTCGGCGTGTTCGAGGGCCTTGTCGAGCTCGCCGGTTTTGAGGCAGGCGTAGGCCAGCTCGCGGTCGGTGTGGTGGCCCATCTGCTCGGCGCCGTCGGCGGCTTCGGCGGCGCTTTTCAGCATCGCCACCGACTCTTTGGCCATCTTATCGGCCTCGGCCGGCTGGCCGGCCTGGCGGTACACGTCCACCAACTCGTCGGTGAAGGCGTAGTCTTTCACCATGCTGCGGGCCCGTTTCAGGTAGTCGATGGCGGCCGGGTAGTTCTGGCGGGCGGCGGCCACGCGGCCCATGCCCGCCAGGGCGTAGGCATAGCCCGGCCGCGCTTCCAGCGCCTGCTGAAAGCACATCTCGGCCTGCGGCAGGTCGCCACTCACCTCATACAAATGCCCCAATTGCACGCGGGCCCACTCCGTCTGCTCCAGCCCGATGTAGCCGGCCTTGGCCGCCATATCCATCGCCTGGATGGCGCCCGGCATATCGCCGTGAATTTCGCGCAGGTAGCTCACCCGCGAGTAAGCCGACAGGTCCGGGCGCACCTGGTTCATGCGGTCGGCGTTTTTCACGGCCTCGTCGTAGCGGCCCAATTCCACGTTGGCATCGGTCAGCAGGCCATACACGAAGCCACTGTTGGGGTTGATGGCCCGGGCCTTCTCAGCCTGCGCCAGCCCTTCCGAAAAGTGGTGCTGGGTGAGGCTCAGCGACGCCTGGCAGCACAGCGCCTCGAAGTTTTCGGGGTCGTCGCGCAGTACGTCGGTCAGCAGCTCCATGGCGGCCGAGTCGTAATACTCATGGTTGCCGGTCACGCGGCCTTCCTGCATAAAGGCCTGGGCCAGCAGCAGGCGGCTCTTGGTGTCGCGGGGGTCGCGGCGAAGCTTGGCCTGCAGGCCCTCAATGGCGCTTTTGGTGTTCACCCATTCGCCGCCGGCGGCCAGGTCGCCGTGGCGGGCCAGCAGCTCGGGCAGCTTGGCCTCGGGCTTTTTAAAGACAAAAATGGCCGCCGCCAGCCCGGCAAATACCAGCAGCAGCGCGGGGTAGAGATATTTACGCAATTTCTTTGAACGGAAAAGATGACAGGATAAGGAAGCAGGTGAAAAGGTAAGGAGGTAATCGGGAAGAAGCGAGCGGAGCGTTTTTACAACGGCCCCAACTCAGTTCTTCACCAATTACCTCCTTTCTTAATTCACGCTACGCTTAGCGCCGCTCCAGGCGCACCGACTGCAGCACGGTTTTGCCACTGTAGATGGTGGCGATGTACTGGCCCGGCGCTACTTCGCGGCCGGGCTGCCAGCTCAGCTCGTGGGCACCGGCAGCGAAGTTTTTCGCGGCGGTCACGGTGGCTACTTTGCGGCCCGTCAGGTCGGTTACCACGAGGCTCAGGTTGGCGCTCACGCCCAGCTCGAAGTGGAACGTTGTGCGGTCCACGAAAGGATTGGGGTAAGCCTGGGCCACCATCAGGTTAGGCGACAAGCCCAGGCCCGCAGCGCTGCGCTGCGAGGTGATAGTCGTCTGGGCCGTCGTCCCGCGCCAGGGCGTCTGGGCATAGGGGAAGGCGGCTTTGAAGGTCGTATCGTTGGCCGTGATGCCGGCGTTGAAACCTAGCACCCCCTGCAGGCGCGGCGTCACCGGGTTGGTAGCCGTAGCCGTGTAGTCGTCGTAGAACAGGCCGATAGCGGCCAGCACTGCGCCACCCACGGCCTGCAACTCGATGCGGGTCACGTCGTCTTCCAGACGGCGGCCATTGGGGAAGCCATCCATGTTCGGAATCATCTGCACGGCGGTCGAAGCATTGAAGCGCGGGTCGGTCAGGCCGAGCACGGCGGCGGCCAGCAGGCCTTCCGAGCTGAAATCGGCCGAGTTGCGGGGCGTGGGGGGCACGGCCATGTTCAGGCGCAGCATGTCGCCGCCGGGGTTGGCCGCCGTAGCGTTAGCCAGCAGGAAGTTGTTGATGAAGGGCTTGCCGGCCGAAAGCGGGTTGCGCGGCGTTTTGCCGGTAGCCAGCTGGTACGGGGGGAGGTTGGGCACCCCGGTGTGGAAGATGGGCTTGATATCCACCGAGCGGGGCTTGCCGGCCACCAGCAGGTAGGGGCCGTAGCCGGCCGGCGAGGGCGCCAGGGCGGTGCCGTTCACGGCCGTGCTGCCGGCCAGGCCGCTCAGGCCAGCCGCACCGTTGCGGAAGTCGAAGCCGGCGGGCAGGCCGGGGCTACCGGCCAGCGAGGCCGATTGAACGCGCAGCGGGCTCAGGCCGGGCACAGCGGCCCCGAAGTAGGTTTGGCCATTAGCCATGCCCTCAGCCATATACAGGCCCAGCTCGGGGTTCGAAAGGTAGTCGTCGGTAACGGCCGCTTCGGCGTAGGGCGTGGTGGCGTTCCAGGCATCTTTGGCACCGATGGGGTTAATCACCTCGTTGGTCAGCGGCATACCGATACGCGACACCTGGATGTAGCTGCCCGAGTGCGTCTGGGTGC
This sequence comes from Hymenobacter aranciens, assembly GCF_030580865.1. Classification (GTDB taxonomy): domain Bacteria; phylum Bacteroidota; class Bacteroidia; order Cytophagales; family Hymenobacteraceae; genus Hymenobacter; species Hymenobacter aranciens. The sequence goes on from NZ_JAUQSY010000004.1 coordinate 82,660, forward strand.
CGTTGGCATTCAGGGTGCGCAGCGAGGGGCGGCTGGCCGAAGCCCACACGCCGATAATGTAGTTAGCATCCAGAATGCTGGTAGCCGCAGTCAGCGCCGGAGCGGCAGCCTTTTTCAGCACCGATACCGGAATCTGCATCACGATGGCGTGCACGTTTTTGCGGGCTAGGCCGTCGCGGGCCGCGCCGGGGGCCCGAATGCCGCCGAGGTCAAAAATCCCGCCGAGGTCGGCGAAGAAGGGGTCATCCGTGGGACCGCAGAAAATCTTTGTGCCATCGCCCAGCGTTTGCACAGCGCTGGCCATCAGGGCGCTGTACTGCTGGCCCAGGCCCACGGTGGCATTCTCGATGGAGCGCGGCCCGATATTGGTGGGCGGCACGATACCGTTAGTTACGATGCTCGAAAACGCACCACCGTTCACGCTTTTCTCGCAGGTGTAGGTGGTTTTCAGGTTTTGCTGCCCCAGCCGGATGTTGAAGAACGTGGTGGGGTCCTGGTTGGTACGGGTGAAGGTGAAGCGGTAGGTAATGTTGTCGCCCGCCGTCGTCTGGTCATTTTTGACGTGGATTTCGTAGCGCACGTTTTCGCCAAACGTGTTGTAGTTGGGGCCGCCCTGGGGCAACTCAAACGGAATGTAGTTGGCCACGATGGTCACCGACGCGTTGGCGTCGTTGGTGGGCGCATCGGGGCTGCGGAAGGCGTAGAGGTCGGTGTTGTCAGCCAGCGGGTCGTCGGCAATCAGCGGGGCCTCGCGGTGGCTGGAAGCTTCCAGCGGCTGGTGGCTGCCGCTCCACAGAACGGCTCCCGCAGCGGTGGCCGCCACGGCGGTCAGCAAAAGAGCGGGACGGGTAAGATTTTTCTTCATAAAAAGTGAAGGAGAGGGGAAAGGAAGGTAGTGAAAGAATAAAGCTCCGCCAGGGCAACTAGTGCCTACAGTTGAATACAAACCAGATTATTACCCCGACTTCTTGCACTACGCCAAATCCACTGAATCCGGATTGAAATTTGTGAAAAAAGATTTTGGCCTTGCTTCCGTCCGGCGCCATTTTCGGCTCGCAGCGCTATGCTTTCGCCTTTATCACCGCCCTCACCCGCTGTTTTTTTTCACAGCAGCAGCTCCATCTGGATGTTGCAACGGGCGTAGGGCGAGGGCTGGCCCGCTACCGTTTTGCGAAAGCCCAGCTTGTGGTAAAGCTGCAGCGCGGGTACGAGCTTGGTGTTGCTTTCCAGGTAAAGCCGCCGGGCGCCCAGGGTCCGCGCCCGCGCAATGGCTGCTTCGCCCAGTCGAAAGCCGATACCCAGGCCCTGCGCTGTCGGCGACACGGCCATTTTGGCTAGCTCGTAGCCTTCGTCATCCATGCGCAGCAGGGCGCAGGTGCCCACGATGCGCCCCTGGTATTCGGCCAGCAGAATGTGCCCGCCGGCCTGCAAAATGTACTCTTCCGGGTGGTCGAGGGCCTGCAGGTCGGGAACTTCTACGCGGAAATGCTGCTCAATCCACTCCAGATTAAGCTGCTTGAAATCGGGCTGGTACTGCGGTGCATAGTCCAGCACCCGCACGGCGCTGGCCACCCGGGCGTCGCGCACGGCCTTCACCCGGGCCGCCAGGCTCTGGCGCGACAAAGCATACTCCATCTCCCCAATGGCCAGCCAGAGGTTGTGGCGGGTTTCAGTCAGCAAGGCTTCGGTGGCCTGGCGCACGTCGGTGGTTTGCTGCTGCAGGGCGGGCCACAGCGCCGCGCCGCGCTTGGTGAGGCTGATGTTGCTGCGTCGCTGGTCGGTAGCGCCGCGCTGCACCTGCACCAGCTTGTGCTTCACGAGGTCTTTCACCACCTGACTGACGGCGGCGTGGGTCTGGCCGATGCGCTCAGCAATGTCGCCCACGTGTCGCCCCGGCTCCAGGGCCACACTGCAAAACACCGGAAACCAGCGCGGCTCAAATTGCAGCTGGTAAAGCCCATAGACTTCGGCCGCCTGCCCGGTCATTGTATCATTCAAGCGGCGCAGCCGGCTTCCCAGTGCGGCAGGGCCTAATTCATTAAAGAAATCCATGTGACAAATTTAAATAAATTACGTAAGCACTTACAATAAATCAAAAAAACAAGGTGGAGCCGTTCCCCCACCCTGTTCCAGATTGCACTACTTGCCGTAAACGCTGGCCAGGAACTGTTGCAAATTGGTTGGCTTGCGGCCTAGCAGCTGTTCGAAAGCCGGGCTATCTAGGTTGAACTCATCCTGCTCCATGGCCTGCGTCATGCCGGCGAGCAGCTCAACCACCGGCTCGGGCAGATGGTGTTGGCGCAGGGCCGCTTTCAGGTCGTCGTTTGAGATGGCGACGTACTCCACGGGCTGGCCGCTCACTTCACTGAGGGTCTGGGCCACGTCGCGCATGGAGTAAGCCGGGGCGGGCGCAATGTCGTAAACCTGGTTTTCGTGTCCACTGCTGGTCATTGCATTAGCCAGCGCTTCACCGATTTCGCTGCGCAGGGCGTAGCTCACCTTACCCTTGCCGGCGGCCGAGTGGTACTTGCCGCTGGGCAGCGTGCTTTCGCCGATGAGGCCGGGCAGCAAATCGAGGTACAGCGTGTTGCGAAAGATAGTGTAGCTGAGGCCCGAGGCGCGCAGGTCGGCCTCGGTGGCCGCATGGCCGGGCGAGGCTACGAAGGGCGACTCGGCCGAGGGATTGACTACGCTGGTGTAGATGAGGTGCGCCACACCCGCCTGTTTGGCGGCCTCAATGGCATTCAGGTGCTGCTGGCGGCGCAGTTCCAGCTCAGTTTCCACGGTCGAGATGAGCAGCACCTTGTCGGCGCCGGCGAAGGCGGCGGTCAGCGAGGCTTGGTCGTTGTAGTCGCCCGGGCGCACCTGCACACCCTGGGCTTGCAGGGCGGCGGCTTTCTGCGGGTCGCGCACGACGGCAATAATTTCAGAGGCTGGCACTTGGGTCAGCAAAGCTTGGATGGTGGCCTGGCCAAGGTGGCCGGTGGCGCCGGTGATGGCAATCATAGGGTTGGAAGTTTAAGAACCAATAGTTACTTTTGGTAACTCAAAGGTACCGGGGCTTGTTCTCCCGGCGCAAGAAGGCATTTTATTCTTCCCTAGGCACATGCAGGTAACCAATAGTCAGACTCAGGCCGATGCGACGGCCGAGTCCGTAAAAAAAATTCTTACCCGCATTCCCAATGGCTTCGCCATCTGCCCGGTGCGCGATGTGATGGACCGCATCGGCGACAAGTGGACGCTGCTCACCATCATGCACCTGGGCACCGTCGAAACGATGCGCTTCAACGAGCTGCGGCGGCACGTAGCGGGCGTGTCGCAGCGCATGCTCACCGTCACGCTCCGTGCCCTCGAAACCGACGGCTTGGTGGTCCGCACCGTGTATGCCGAGGTGCCGCCCCGCGTCGAATACAGCCTGACGCCGCTGGGCTACAGCCTGCTGGAAGTGGTATTGAGCCTCGGCCACTGGGCTGCCGCCAATGCCCCCGCCATTGCCGAGGCCCGGCAGCGAAGCGCGGCAATGGTGGCTTAGCGCGGCAGTGTGAGCACGTTGGCGCCGGTTTGGGCATCGGTTTCGCGGGTCAGGCGCTGGTCGTGCAGCGTAACGGTGATTTCGACCGAGCCGGTGCCCACTTCCAGCGCCAGCAGGTGGCCGCCATGGGCAGCAAAATCCTGGCCGGCGGCCACGCCGTGCAGGTGCAGGGCGGGCTTGCCGTCTTTCCAGGCAATGCTGCCGGTGAGGCTGGCCATTTCCATGTCGCGGAAGGCCTGCGGAGCGTAGGTTTTGGTCTGGGCATTCCAGAAGCCGAACGTGGGATGCCCGAAACCCAGCCCCGTGAGACTGGCGCCGGGAATTTTCTCTTTGACGGTGAGTTCTTCCAGTTCGCGGAGCACGTTGTCGCCGGGGCGCAGCACCAGGAGGTAGCCGGTGGGCGTGCGGATGTATTTGGCGGGTGCAGTGGCGGTGGGCTGGGCCACCGCCGAAACAGCCGTGCCTAACAACGCGGCCGTAGTTAGCAGAGAAAGAAGCTGGCTCATAGCTCGCAGGTACGGAGCCTGAGCGGAGCGGTTCGGCACTATTTCTCCTTCACGAAGAACGGCACGTTGCCGGTAGCCACGTTGCCGTGCCCATCGGTGGCGTACACGAACAGCCGGTACGCGCCCGGCTCGGCGGGTGCTTGCAGCTGCGGCTGGCCGCTCTTTTCCTGCTTCAGCAAGCCAGGCAGCGCTTTAGGCCGGCTTTCGTGGTCGCCGCCGGTTTTCAGGTCGGTGCTTTCGGGCAATAGCTCCCAGCGGTAGGTCAGGGCATCCTTGTCGGGGTCAGTTACGCTGGCGAGGGCGGGGTAGCTCTGGCCAGCTTGCAGGTACACTACGCCGGAGGCCAGCTGGCCATCCAGTCGCAGTTCACTGATGTGCGGGGCGCGATTCTGGGGCCAGCGGCCGGTCCAGAGGTATTGCATGAGGTCAACCACTTCCGACTCCTCTCCGGCTTCGGTGAAGATGCCGTACCAGGTGGGTGTGCGCTCCTGCTTCTGGCCCCAGAGGAAGACGTAGGAGCCCAGGCAGGTGAGGGTGTCCTTTTTGACCGAGGCCTCGTAGCGGCTGCGGTACACGGCGGCTTTCTGGCTGCTGGTTTCTTCCACGGCGGCCTTCCAGGGCAGCTGCTGGCTTTCCCAGTGGCCGGTGGGTCCCCACTCGCCCACCAGGTAGGGGCCGGTCCAGCCGGCCGAGCGCACGTCGGCGGGCAGGGTGGCCAAGCCGGCGTAGGTGTTGATGCTGAGAAAATCCAGCGCCGTACATTTTTGCTTGATGTAAGCGACTTCCTTCGCCCCTACCCCGGCCAGCACGGTGGTGACGGGGTGGTTAGGGTCGACTTCGTGAATCATGCGGGCAATGTCCTGCACGGCATCCCACACCCTGGGGTTGGTGTATTCGAGGTTCAGCTCGTTGCCGATGCCCCAGAGCAGCACGGCGGGGTCGTCCTTGTATTTCAGCACCTCCGCTTTCACGCGCTGCAGCTGAGCAGCCACGGCCGTGGGGTCGTCGTAGTTGAAGCCGTGGCGCTCACGGGCTACGTCGAGGCCCATCATCACGGTGAGGCCGTTAGCGTTGGCTTCGCGCAGCACTTTGGGCGCGTCGGCGGTGCTCCAGGTGCGCACCGAGTTGCCGCCGTAAGCTTTCACCCGCTCGGGAAACTGCCCGCCGCCCGCGCCTTTCACGAAATAAGGCCGCCCGGCGCGGTACAACTGGTAGCGGCCCTTCTCCTGCTTCAGTTCCACCTTCACCGGTTTGGCCGGGGCGGCGGGAAGGGTGGCGGGGCCGGTGGCCAGGGCCAGCAAGGGCAGCAGCAGGGCGCCGAGGGTCGGTTTTAGCATAGCAGTGCAGGTGGGAATGGTGGAAATGCGCGGCCCGAAATAACGACAAACCGGCCATTCGCGAGCTGGCAGAGCAGTAATACCTAGCCAGTATTGCTAGTGCCGGGACTTTTCAGGTATGCACTTTCCACCTCAACACCCATCGGAGACAATACAACGCGTGTTTTTTGCCGCCAACGCCCAACCAGCCATTCCCAATGCCCAACTGCCGGCCGCCAACGCCCGACTTCCCGCTGCCAACGCGTGCGCGCCGCTGCCAACGCCCAACTTTTCGTTGCCAACGCTCAACTTTCCAAAACCAACGCATGCGCGCCGTTGCCAACGGTCAACTGACCCGTACAACGGTCAACTGACCTGTACAACGGTCAACCGACCCGTACAACGGTCAACCGAAAAGCCCCGCCGACCAACGCCAGCGGGGCTCTCTATCTTGTACTCTGAATCAACTGAAACCGCCGTTAGGGCTTCTCCGGCAGCAGTGTGGCTTCGGGGTAATTGCCCAGCACGGGCGTCGGGCCGTTGGTCACGGCTTCCACCAGCAGCTGGCCGCCCACGAAGGCGCCTTTCCACGACTCGCCCAGGCCACCGAACACCTCGGCCCGGTCGCCGCGCGAGCGCAGCTGGTTGATGCCAACTTTGAAGGCGCGCACCTCGCGGGCGGTGCGGGCGGCCCACTTGACATCGTCGGAGGCCACGGCGGCTACCAGGGCGCCGTTGGAGATGTTCATTTCGCCCACCAGTTCCTCCACGCGGTCCACCAATACGATGCTGTCGATGGGGCCGAAGGGCTCTTTGAAGTAGAGCTCGGCCTGGCGGGGCAGCCCCACCAGGGCGCGGGGCGCCCGGTAGGCCGAGCGGTCCTGGCCGGGCAGGAAGAGGCTGTCGTCCAATTGGCCTTCGTAGATGGGCGTGGCGCCGGTTTGCAGGGCGTTGGTGTAAAGGCGGTCGAGGTCTTCGGCCTGCCGGGCGTTGATAACGGGGCCGAAGGCCAGGTTGGGCAGCGCATCACCGGCCTTGTCTACCAGCGTGGGGTTACCCACTTTCAGACTGCGGATGGCCTCCCAGTACGTCTCCAGAAAGCGCGGGAACAGCCGCCGCTCCACCACGAAGCGCACGTAGGCGGTGCAGCGCTGCTTGCCGTAGTCGTAGCCCTTCTTGAGCTGCTCGCCGAGGGCCGCCCAGTCGCTGTAATCCCAGATACCGTAGGTGTTAACGCCCTCCATTTCGAGCATGTAGCGCTTGTCTTCCGAGGCCAGGGCGTCGGCGATGTTGCGGCCGTTATAACGGCCGCCCACGAAGCTGAGGCAGTCCACGGCCGCATGCCGCACCAGCACTTCGCTGAGCTCGCCGCCGCTGCCGCTCACCAGCGTCACGGGCACGCCGGCGCGGCGCACCAGCGCAAAGGCCAGGCTGAGCGAGATGAAACCGCCGTCAGTAGGCGTTTTGGCGATGACGGAGTTGCCGCACAGCGCCTGCGTCAGCACGGCGTGCAGCAGCACCGAGAAGGGGTAGTTCCAAGAGGCAATGTTGCTCACGAGGCCCAGCGGCGTGCGCTGGCCCAGCATGCCTTCGATGTTATCGACGTACCACTGCACGCCGTCGATGGCACGGTCGATGTCGGTGACGCCCAGCTTGTAGGTTTTGCCGATTTCCCATATCAGCAGCTTGCCGATGAGGTCCTGCTGCGGGCGCAGGGCATCGAGGGCGGCCTGCACGCGGGCCTTGCGCTCGTCGAGGTCGGTGGCGGCCCAGGCGGTGGCTTCGGCTTTGGCGGCCAGCACGGCGCGCTCGGCGGTGGCGTGGTCGAGCATGGGCAGGCTGCCGAGCAAGCTGCCGTCGATGGGCGAGTGGAAGTCGCGGGGCGTGCCGGGGGCTTGCCAGCGGCCTTCCAGCAGGTTGAGGAAGCGGCCGTTGTGGTCGAATATTTCGGGCGTCGCCTGCTTGGTGAGGGCCAGCAAACCGGCAAATTCTACTTCGGGCGCGATGATTTTGGACATGAGTCGGGAGGGCCGGCCCGACGGGGCCGACGAAGTAACGATGAGACGGAAGTAAAGCCGGAAAGGTGGCCCAGGGTTTACCTATTCGGCGGCGGCCTGCAGCTCGTGCACCAGTTCGGCCGAGCCCACGAAGAAGGGCACGCGCTGGTGGAGGTTTTTGGTGGGCGGCACGTCGAGCACGGCGGTGCGGCCCGTCACGGCCACGCCGCCCGCCTGTTCGATGAGCATCGCCAGCGGGTAGCACTCGTAGAGCAGGCGCAGTTTGCCGGCCGGCTTGGCGGTGGTGGCCGGGTAGAGGTAGATGCCGCCCGTGAAGAGGTTGCGGTGGTAGTCGGCCACCAGCGAGCCCACGTAGCGGCCCGTCAGGCGGCGCTCCTTGCAGGTGGTGAGAAAGCCCCGCACGTACTCGGGGTAGTCGAGCCAATTCCCTTCATTACAGGAGAATATATTGCCCTGCGCGGGAATCTTAATGTCGGGGTGCGAGAGGAAAAACTCGCCCAGCGAGTGCTCATACGTGAAGCCCGTGACGCCGTGCCCGGTGGTGTACACCAGCATGGTGCTGGAGCCGTACAGGATGTAGCCCGCCGCCACCTGCGCCCGGCCGCCCTGCAAAAAGTCTTCGGCCCGCGCCGGCCCGCCCGTCCGGCTCACCCGCCGGTAAATCGCGAAAATGGTCCCGATGCTGATGTTCACATCAATGTTGCTGGAGCCGTCGAGCGGGTCGATGGCCACCACATATTTACCCTGGTGATTACCGGTTTGCACAATATCCTCGTCTTCTTCCGACAGGATGGCGCAGCACTCGCCGCCATTGGTCAGCGCCCGGATGAAGCGGATGTTGGCTTCTACATCAAGCCGCTGCTGGGCCTCGCCCTGCACGTTCTGCTCGCCCATGGCCCCGGTGATGCGCGAGAGGCCCGCCCGGTTCACCTCACGGTTCACAATTTTACCCGCCAGGGCAATGTCGCGTAGCAGTTGCGAGAGCTCCCCGGTGGCGTATGGGAACTCAGTTTGCTTGCGCATGATGTAGCGCTCGAGCGTGGTGCCCACGGGCAGGGCGAGGCGGTCTTCGGTGGCGGGCTGGGCCACGGGGCGGGGTTTGGGGGCGGACGACAGTTTGGTCACAGCAGGGCTAGGATGGAGCATAAGGCAGGAAAGATACTTAGGAAGCCAGCTTCTGCGACTGCCACAGCACCACCTGCCAGCCTTTCTTCTTGTCTTTCACCTGCACCACCACGTACTTGAGGTGGGCCAGATTGGGCTGGCCATCTGCCTTCGGCGGCAGGGTGATGAGGATGGTACCGTTGACGACGGCCGTCTTGCCACCGGCGTACACCCGCACGTTAATGGCCTCCACGTCAATCTTGTCGTACTGGCTTTTGCCGTCGCGGATGCTCTGGATGTAGTCGGACTTGCCGTTCTGCTTGCCGCTGGCGTGGGTATAGATGAGGTCGTCGGCGAAGACCTTTTCCAGGAAGGCGTAGTCCTTGCTCACCTGCGCGGCGAAGCGCTGGCGCTCCAGGTTTTCCACTTCCTGGCGGGCATCGGCGGGGGCCTTGCGGGCTATGGCGACGGCCCCGAGCAAGGCCAGCACGAGCGTAAAAAGCAGGGTCTTTCTCATAACGAATAGTGGCAGATGTAGAGACGCAATATTTTGCGTCTCGTCGTTGAACGATGCTTGAACGACTTCCTAGTGGCGTGAACGGCAAGACGCAAAATATTGCGTCTCTACTCTCTGACAGACCTAAGCTTTGACTTCTTCATCCAGCTGAATGGGCTCCATGCGGGGCACCAGCGTGAACATAATCAGCCAGGCCAGCAGGTAGGCGCCGCCGCAAATCAGGAAGGTGATGAAGTAGGCGGTTTCGGGCTGCTCACTGTAGTGCACAATCAGCTGTTTCTGAATAAGCGCCGTGAAGGCAATGCCGCCCAGCCCGCCAGCCATGCCCCCGATGCCCGTGACCGAGGCCACCGCCCGCTTCGGAAACATGTCCGACACGGTCGTAAAAATATTGGCGCTCCACGCCTGGTGAGCGGCCGCCGCAATGCCGATAACCAGCACCGCCAGCCACATATTCAGCTGCCCCAGGTACTGCGCAAACACAATCGGGAACACGCAGCAGGCAATGAGCAGCATGGTGCGCTTGCGGGCCGCAAAGGCGGGCAGGCCACGCTTGATAAAGCCCAGCGGCAAGTAGCCGCCGCTCACGCTCCCGATGCTCGAAAGAACGTAGACGGCCGCCACCGGCAAAGCCACCTGCGTGCCCTTCAGGTTGTATTCCTTACCCAGGAAATCAGGCAGCCAGAACAGGTAGAACCACCAGATGGGGTCGGTCAGGAACTTGCCGGCCACGAAAGCCCAGGTTTGCCGGAAGCCCAGCAGCTTGCCCCACGAGGCTTTCGGCTTCTCTTCCACCACCACGCTTTCGGTGGGCAGCCCGGCCGGCAGGTCGGCATTGATGTAGTCGAATTCGGCCTTGCTCAGGCGCTTGCTTTTGGCGGGGGTGTCGTACACCAGCATCCAGAGCACCAGCCAGATAAACCCAAGCGCGCCAGTGATTAAAAAGGCCCACTGCCAGCCGTAGCGTTCGGCAATGAACGGCACCGAAAGCGGGGCAATAATGGCCCCCACGTTGGAGCCGGAGTTGAAGATGCCCGTAGCCAGCGCCCGCTCGCGCTGCGGAAACCACTCAGCCGTCGTCTTGATGGCGGCCGGGAAGTTACCCGCCTCGGTGATGCCCAGAAACGCCCGCGCCACCCCGAAACCCAGCGTACTGCTCACCAGCGCATGCCCCATCGCCGCCACGCTCCACAGCGTAGTAGCCAGGGCATAACCCAGCTTGGTGCCCAGCTTATCAACGGCCCGACCCGCGCCCACCATGCCAATGGCGTACGCCAGCTTGAAAGCTATTTCGATGTTGGCGTAGTCGGTATCCTTCCACTCGAAAGCCGTTTGCAGGTAAGGCTTCAGCAGGGAAATTACCGCCCGGTCGAGGTAGTTGATGGTGGTGGCAAAAAATACCAGCGCGCAGATGGTCCAGCGGTATTTGCCCACGGTGGCGTTGCTGTTGTGGTTGGTCGCACCGGGCGGCGGGGCAGTTGATACAGTGGGTGTCATACCGGGTGGGTTAGCGGGCGAGGGTGGAAACGTAGTGCATCAGCGGCGCCACGCGGGCGGTGATGGCGGCCGGGTCGGCATCTTTGAAGAGTTGGGAGCCCATGCCAACGGCATTCACGCCGGCGCCCAGCCAATCGCTGAGGCTGGCAATGGTGGGCTCCACGCCGCCCGTCACCATCAGCTTGAGGTGGGGCATGGGGCCGCGCAGGGCTTTGATGTAATCGGGACCGACGAGGTTGCCGGGGAAAATCTTCACCACGGCCGCGCCCAGCTGGCTGGCCTGGTGTATTTCGTTGGGTGTGAGGGCGCCGGGCAGCCAGGGAATATTCTGCTCGCGGCACAGCGCGCCCACGGCGGGCGTGGTCACGGGCTGCACCACGAAGTCGGCCCCGGCTAGGATAAACTGCGTGGCCTCCTCGGCCGTGTAGATGGTGCCGATGCCCAGCGTCAGGCTGGGGCACTCGTGCCGCACGTACTCCTGAAGCTGCTTAAAGACGGCCAACGCGTTAGCTCCCCGGTTCACGAACTCGAACGCCCGGATGCCGCCGTCGTAGCAGGCCCGCACCACGGCCTGCGCCTGGGCGGGGTCGGCATGGTAGTACACCGGCACCACCGGGTAATGGAGTAAAGTAGCAAGCGTCTGGTCGGAGGAGAAAGGCATTTTTCTAGCTATTAACGAACAATTTATCTTAGTAACCGGCCGCTGGTGTTGCCCTTCATCACTTCCTCCACTTCGGCCACCGTCACTAGGTTGATGTCGCCGTGGATGGTGTGCTTCAGCGCCGAAGCGGCGACGCCGAAGGCCAGCGCCCTGAGCAATTCCGGGTAAGTGAGCGAGCCGTAGATGAAGCCCGCCATAAAGGCGTCGCCGCCGCCGATGCGGTCCACGATAGGGCTGAGTTCGTAGCTGGGTGTGGTGTGGAGGCCGGCGCCGTCGTAGGCTAGGCCGCTGAGGCTGTTGTGCGAGGCGCTGTGGGTGTGGCGCTGGGTGGTAATTACCTGTTTCACTTGCGGAAAGCAGGCCCTCACCTGCTGCGCCATCGAGACGAAGCTGTTTTCAGCATCGGATTTGGGTTGGATGCCGAACAGGTCGTCGGCATCGTTTTCGGAGCATACCAGCACATCGCAACCCGCTGCCAGCTCCGGCATCACGTCCTGGGCGCGTTGGCCATATTGCCACAGGTTGCGACGGTAGTTCACATCGCCCGACACGGTGATGCCCAGGCGGCGCGCTGCCGCAATAGCCTCGCGGGTGGCCTGCGCCGCGGCGGCCGAAATGGCGGGTGTGATGCCCGTCCAGTGCAGCCAGCCAGCATTTTTCAGGATTTCATCCCAGTTGAAGTCCGCCGGATTGAGCAGGTCGAAGGCCGAGCCGGCACGGTCGTACACCACTTTGCTGGGGCGCATGGCCGCGCCCACTTCCAGGAAGTAGAGCCCCAGCCGCGGCCCCCGAAAAACGGTGTGCCGCATATCAACGCCCAGCCGCTGAAACTGCTGCGTGGCGGCCCGGCCCAGGTCGTTATCCGGGAAGCAGGTGACGTGGGCGGCGGGCACGCCCAGGCCCGCCAGCGAGGCGGCCACGTTGGCCTCTCCCCCACCGTAAGTTAGCTCAAGGGCAGGAGCCTGTGCGAATCGGTAATTCAGCGGCGGCGAGAGTCGCATCATGATTTCGCCGAACGTGACGACTTGCTTCATAGCAGATATTTCTGGGGAAAATTGAAGCACCACCGGCCGCGCGTGGCCGTCGGCGGGGCCGGAAAATTAGGCCTGCGCGGCCACAGGCAGCACTACCTCAGGCTGTTCGAAGCCGAAGTATTCCTGGGCGTTGTTGTAACAGATATTCTGCACCAGCTGGCCGAGCAGGGCGATATCGTGCGGCAATTCGCCGTTTTCCACGTCGTTGCCCAGCAGGTTGCAGAGCACGCGGCGGAAGTACTCGTGGCGCGGGTACGACAGGAAGCTGCGCGAATCGGTGAGCATGCCCACGAAACGGCTCAGCAAACCCATGTTCGACAAAGCGTTGATTTGCTTTTCCATGCCGTCCTTCTGGTCCAGAAACCACCAGCCGGAGCCGAACTGCATCTTGCCGGCCACCGAGCCGTCGTTGAAGTTGCCAATCATCGTGGCAATTAACTCATTATCGGCCGGATTGAGATTGTAGAGAATAGTCTTCGCCAGCTTGTCCTGATTGTCGAGCCGGTCGAGGAAGCGCGACATTGCCTGGGCTTGGGAGAAGTCGCCGATGCTGTCCCAGCCCGTGTCGGGACCTAGTTCGCGGAGCATGCGGGTGTTGTTGTTGCGCAACGCTCCGAGGTGGAACTGCTGCGTCCAGCCCTTCTCCCAGTCCAACTCTGCCAAAAATTGCAGCAGGGCCGATTTGAGCTGCAGATTTTCGGACTTTTCCAGGGCCTGACCGCCGCGAATTTTGGCAAAAAGAGCGACTGCTTTCTCTTCCGTATAATCGGCCGCATAAATCTGCTCCAGGCCGTGGTCCGACAGGCGGCAGCCGTGCTCGGCAAAGAAATCATGACGGCGGCGCAGGGCCGCGTGCAGGTCGGCCAGGGTGGTGATTTCCACTCCGGCCGCCGCGCCCAGCCGGTCGAGGTAAGCGTTATAGCTCGGCGCATCATCCACGGCCATCGCCTTATCGGCGCGGAAGGCAGGCAGCACCTGCACCGCGAAATCACTGGCCGCCAGCGCCCGGTGGTACTCCAGCGAATCGGCCGGGTCATCGGTGGTGCAGAGGGTGTGCACGTTCATGCGCAGCAGCAGGTTGCGCACCGAGTATTCGGGCGTGCGGAGCTTGGCGCTGCACTCGTCGTAGATGCGGCGGGCGCTGTCCTTGTTCAGCAGCTCGCTGATGCCGAAGTAGCGCTGCAGCTCCAGGTGCGTCCAGTGGTAGAGCGGGTTGCGCAGAGTGTAGGGCACGGTCTCGGCCCACTTCTCAAACTTCTCCCAATCTGAGGCCGCGCCCGTGATGTAGTGCTCCGGCACGCCGTTGGCCCGCATGGCGCGCCACTTGTAGTGGTCGCCGTAGAGCCAGATTTGGGTCAGGTTATCAAACTGTTTATCCTCTGCAATCTGGTCGGGCAGCAGGTGGTTGTGGTAGTCGATAATCGGCATCGGCGCCGCAAACTCGTGGTAGAGCTGCCGGGCGGTGGCCGTTTGAAGCAGGAAGTCGGCGGAGAGGAAGGTTTTCATATTATTTAATGCTTATCCAGAACGTCATGCTGAACGCAGTGAAGCATCTCGCCTGTGGTAGTGACTTCTACCGATTGGGATTACTGCTGCACGCGAGATGCTTCACTGCGTTCAGCATGACAGTTTAAAGAGAAACGCCCCGTTTCCAGGGAATAAAATCGGTTTGGTCGTGGCGCACGGCGGCTACTTCTTCGCCGCTGGCTACGCGCACCACATAGTCCAGAATCCGCTCGCCGGCCTGCTCGATGGTTTCTTCGCCGTCGATGACCGTACCGGTGTTCAGGTCGATGATGTCGGGCATGCGGCGGGCCAGGGCGGTGTTGCTGGCGATTTTCACCACCGGGGCAATGGGATTGCCGGTAGGCGTACCCAAACCAGTGGTAAACAGCACGATATTCGCCCCCGAACCCACTTCGGCGGTGGTCGATTCCACGTCGTTGCCGGGGGTGCAGAGCAGGTTGAGGCCGGGTTTGGTCACCAGTTCAGGGTAGTCGAGCACGGCCACCACCGGCGACGAGCCGCCCTTGCGGGCCGCGCCGGCCGATTTCATGGCGTCGGTGATGAGGCCGTCGCGGATATTGCCCGGCGAGGGGTTCATGTCGAAGCCCGAGCCCACGGCCACGGCGCTGTCGCCGTAGGCTTTCATGAGGCTGCTAAACCGCTCGGCGGTAGGCTGGTCCACGCTGCGGTCCACCAGCTCCTGCTCCACGCCGCAGAGCTCCGGAAACTCGGCCAGGATAACCGAGCCGCCCAGCGCCACCAGCATATCCGAGACGTGCCCGAGGGCCGGATTGGCCGAGATGCCGGAAAAGCCGTCGGAGCCGCCGCACTCCAAGCCGATATTGAGCTTGCTGAGCGGCGCGGGCTCGCGGCGGGCCTGGTTGGCCAGCATCAGCCCGGCAAAGGTCTGGCGTAGCGCCGTGCCGATAAGCTCGTCCTCGGTGCCCAGCTTCTGTTGGTCGAGAATGTACAAGGGCTTGGCAAACTGTGGGTCGCGCTTCGCGATTTCATCCTGCAGCATAGCGGCCTGCGCGTTCTGGCAACCCAGACTGAGCACGGTGGCGCCGGCCACGTTGGGGTGCGTGATGTAACCGGCCAGCAGGCCGCACAGCGTCTGGGCATCCTGCCGGATGCCGCCGCAGCCGCCCTCATGGGTCAGAAAACGAATGCCATCGACGTTCGGGAACGGCCGGTTGCGGGCCGCGTCGTCGCGGGCCGTTTGCAGGTCGGCATTCAGGATTTCTTCCACCGATTTGCCAGCCTTCAGCAAACTCAGCAGCTCCTGGGTCTGGGGCTGGTAGCTTTTGCGGCGGGCGTAGCCGAGGTCAGTCACCAGTGCCTGCTCCAGCACCTGAATGTTGCGGTTCTCGCAGAACACCAGCGGGATAACCAGCCAGTAGTTGGCCGTACCCACCCGGCCATCGGGCCGGTGGAAGCCCAGGAAGGTGCGGTCCTGCCAGTGGCTGACGTCGGGTGCCGTCCAAGCGGCGCGGGTGTGGCGGGCGTGCTCGTCGTAGGAGTCGGTGGCGTGCTTGATGTTGGCCGTGGTGAGGCGGCCGCCGGGGCGGATGGCCTCGCGGGCCTGGCCCACGAGCACGCCGTACATGGTTACGTCCTGGCCGGGCGCGAGGCCTTCGGGAGCCAGCTTGTGCTTAGCCGGAATGGCCTCGGCCGTGGTCACGAACCCACCCTCCCACGGCACTTCCGTGCCGATGGGCAGGTCCACGAGGGCTACCAGCACGTTGTCGGCAGGATGAATGCGAGCTACTTGGTGTTTCACTTTTTTAATTAAAAATTAAGAATTGATAATTAATAACATCGGACCACAGAGTTGACTACTCTGGTCTTAATTGTTCATTATTAATTATTAATTGACCATCACCGTTTCCTGCTTGAAAAATGTGGCCAGCGTTTGGGCTGCGCCCTGGTCCAGCAGTTGGTTGAGGTAGTGCGTCACCTGGTCGGCCAGGCCGGGCAGGGCCAGCAGGTCGTGGCCCCAGAGGCCGCTGTTGTGCAATACCGCCTGGGTGAGCTCGGCTGGCGTAAAGTGCGCCCACAGGTCAGCAAAGTAGGCGGCGCGCTCATCCTGAATGGGGTATGAAGCGCCGTTTATTTCGCCGCGGAAGCTGCCGTCGGCCTGCCGGGTGCCGCGCATAAACAGCAGGTAGGCCGCAAAGCCCAGCGCGTAGTAGCAGGGCACCGCGTGGTGGGTTTTGACGTAGTGCAGCAGCGTGGGCACGGTGCGCATGTGCATTTTGGCGCTGGCCTGCATGCTGATAGCCAGCCAGCGGTGTTCCAGGTAGGGGTTGCGGAAGCGGTCGAGCACCTGCATGCCGAAACGCTGGCCCACCTTGTCGTCCACCGGGTAGGCGATGCCGGGCAGCAAATCGGCCAGCATCAGGTTGTGGATGAAGCGGGCCAACTGGGTGTTTTCCAAAGCTTCGCGCACCGTTTCGATGCCGGCCAGGTGGGCCAGGGCGAAGCTCAGCGTGTGCGTGCCGTTGAGCAGGCGCAGTTTCAGCTCGCGGAAGAGATTGATGTCGGGCCGGATGATAACGTTGGGGTTGGCCTGGCAGAAGCTCAGCACTTTGCGCACCTGCTCATCGCCCTC
Source organism: Hymenobacter aranciens (assembly GCF_030580865.1). Taxonomy (GTDB): domain Bacteria; phylum Bacteroidota; class Bacteroidia; order Cytophagales; family Hymenobacteraceae; genus Hymenobacter; species Hymenobacter aranciens. The sequence goes on from NZ_JAUQSY010000004.1 coordinate 98,962, forward strand.
GATGGCCCAGAGGTAGTAGGCCTCAGCCACAGTCAGCAGCTCGTCTTCGTAGCCCAGTTCGGCCTGCATGGCAGCGGAGGTGGCGGCGTCGGGGCGGCCGGGCACGATGCGGTCTACCAACGAGTTGCAGAAGGTATTGGCCGTTTCCAGCCAGTCCAGAAACTCGGCACCCAGGTTGTTGCGGTGGGCCAGCTCCAGCACGATGCGCTGGAGCTTGTCGCCGTTGTCGGGCAGCAGCTCGGTGGGCACAATCACCAGCCCGCGTTCGGCGGCGCCGCCGAAGGCCTGGTAGCGGGCGTGCAGCACGGCCAGCAGCTTGCCCGGGAACGACTGCGGCGGCATCAGCTCAATCGGCTCATTGACAAACTGAATGCCAACCTCGGTGGTGTTGGAAATCACCACCTGCAGTTCGGGGCTGGTGGCGAATTTCAGGATTTCAACCCACTGGCTTTTGGCCGACAGCACCCGGCTGATGCTGCCGCAAATCACGTTTTCCTCCACCGCCTGCCCGTCGTCGAAGCCGCGCACGGCGACAGTGAACAGGTTGTCCTGCCGCTCGAAAGCCGTCAGGTCGCCGCCGTCGGTCGACTTCACCACCACGATGCGACCGTTGAAAACGCCCTGGCGGTTAGCCCGGTCGATAAGGTAGTCGGGCAGGCCGCGCAGCAGCATGCCGGTGCCGAATTGCAGCACCTTTTCGGGCAGCGCCAGCTGCCCGGCCGTGGGGCAGAGGGCGGACGTGACGGCCGGTTGGGCCAAAGCTATTTCTTTATTCAACAGTGCCATATTCAGAACACGGATAAGATTTTTACTTAGGAGCGGGTGCGCTCACGCGCTTTTGCCAGGCGGGGTATTCCTTGGCCAGCAGCTTGGCGGGCCAGGTGCCGAGGTAAGCGTAGCCAGTGCGGCGCTCCACCTCGATGTCGGCCAGCTTCGCGTGCTTCTCGCCGTCGCGGCCCACGTAAATCGGCTGGTTGGTGTCGAGGTCGTAGAAGCGGGCCCAGATGGTGGCGCCGGCTTCGGGCAACATCACGCGGTCGAAGCCGCGGGGGTATTTGGTGTCGGGCACGTCTCGCACGTCGTAGCCGCTTATTTTCACCTTTTCAAGCCACGCCACGGCGGCGTTTATGGCTTGCTGAATATCGGCCGACGGCTGCTCCACTTCCATCAGGAAGCGCAGGATGCCCACCGTTTCCATGCCCGAGAGCGAGGCCAGCTCGAAAGCGCGGGCCTTGGCTGGCAGCAGGGTTTTCTCGTCGTGCTGGGCGCACCAGGCCGTGAGGATACCCTTCTGCCGGTACTGCGTGCGCAGGATGCAGCCGATGCCAAGCGCTACCGCCGCCTTGGCCGGGGCCACGAGGCCAAAGTCCAGGCTGGCGTAGGCGCCATGTTGCTGAGCTACTTCACGCAACAGGTGCAGGGCGCGCACCATCGCGTCGTCGTTGTAGGTAATCTGGTGGCGGTAATTGCTCGAATCGGGATAATACTGCGGGAAGCCGCCGTTGCGGTACTGCATTTTCAGCAGGTAGCGGACGCCGTTTTCGGCAGCCTGCCGGTAAGCCGGGTTGCTGGTGCGCTGGAAAGCCTGCGCTAAGTATTCGATTTCGCGCGTAGTAGCCTTGTTGTCGATGGTGGCGTCCTTGCGTTGCTTGTCGGCCAAGGTAGCGGCGCGCTGGGCGGCGCTCAGCTTGTGGTCGTAGTTTACTTTTTCGTCGTTCACGGCTTTGGGCCAGCCGCCTACGGCCCGCTGGTACACCAGCATTTTCTCGGCGATGGAATCCTGCACTACGTCCGTCAGCACTTCCTTTACCTTGCCGGTCAGTGGGTTCCAGCGGCCGCCGAAAGTCCATTCGGCGGTGATGGCGCTGGCTTTGGGTGCGCCGGCGGCCGTGGCCAGGTTGTCGCGGTGCCAGGCGTAGTCGCCGCCGGTGCGGTGGCAGTTGGCGTAGTACACCCGGCGGCCCCAGAGCCGGGCGCCGGGGCCCGATTCCGCGTAGTAAATATCGCTGTCGGCCATGTTTTTGGGGAAGCGGCAATTCAGTAGGTAGAACTGCGCCTCGCGGTGGAAACGGCCCAGCTTGAAGCCGTCGTCGCCCACGAAGGTGCAGTTTTTGAGCACCGTTTTCGCGTCTTTGTTGCCCGAGCCGTCGTGCCAGATAGCGGCGCTGGTGCTGTGGCACTCGAAGCGGCAGTTTTCGGCGTAGGCCCAGCCGCGGGGACAGTAGAAATCCACGCCGCCCTCCATTGTGCAGTCTTTGAAGTAGTACTGCCCGTTCTCGGTGTCCCAGGGGCTCACGGTGTCGCCGCCCAGCGCCCGGAAGGTGCAGTGCCGCGCCACGAGGCGCACGGTGCCGGGAAAGGTGCGCAGGGCCATCTGGTGAGAGGTTTTGCTAATGGTTTTCGTCCCGCCGGGCTCGGTGGGGCAGGCAATGGTGGCGTTATCGGCAGCTTCGAAGCCGTAGGAATTCACCACCGTCAGGTTTTCGAGGGTGATGTCGGGGGCGTTGCGCAGGTTCATCGTGGCCACGCCCCAGTCATCGTTGTTGGCGGCGGGGTCGCAGCGCCAGGCTTCACGGGCCAGCGCCAGGGTCAGAATTACGCCCTTCTCACTCTGGCCTTTGAGGATTATTTTGCTTTTGCCGTCGATGCTGATTTTTTCGCGGTAGGTACCGTTTTTGATGGACACCGTACGCGGTTTTGTAGCTTCAGCCGGGAGGCTGTTGAGCGCTGCCTGGATGGTCCGGAACTGAGCCGAACCATCCGACGCTACTGTCACTTGCTGAGCGCGAGCAGTGTTAAGTCCCACCTTACCCACCCCCACCAGCAGGCAGAGCAGTTGCAGCATCATTTTCATTATTTCCCTCGCAAACGCTTCATTCACTTTACAAAAACTCGGCCCGGGGCGGACTGAACACGTCCAGCAGCATGCCCGCCTCGATGCACTCCACGCCGTGCCACACGTCCGACGGAATCAGGAACGTGTCGCCGGCTGTCACCACCCGCTTTTCGTCGCCCACGCTCACCGTGAACACGCCACTTTCGACGTAAGTCAGCTGGGTTTGAAAGTGCCGGTGCCGGCTGCCGATGCCCCCGCGCTCAAAGGCCACCTTCACCAGCATCAGCTGGTCGTCGTGCGTCAGCACCTGGCGGCGCACGCCTTCGCCCACGCTTTCCCAGCGCTGGCTGGTCGAGGAGCTGAAGAAGGAAAGGGCAGCAGCTTGCATAGTATCAGAGATGTGATAGTTGATTAGTAGCCGAAATTTTGACGCAGCGCCGGGTCAGTATCGAGCGTGGCTTGCGGAATGGGCAGCAGCTCCTTGCCCTTGCCGGGCAGGTACTCAGCGGCCAGCCCGCCGCCGCCGGGCCGCAGGTTGGTCAGGTAGGCATCGTTGATGCTCTGCCGCCAGTTCACCGAAAAGATGGTGGGGTCGGTGGGGGCCGGGTCGGGGCTGGGCTTGTAGAATGAGTAGAGCCACTGCACCTGGCCGTTCACGCGGCGGTAATACATCTTCATCGGCAGGTTGGCAAAATCGTGGCCGTTGTAAGTTCCCGTGCCGTTGCGCAGGTTGCTGATGCGGATTTTGACGTCGTTGATATTGTCGCTGAGCTTGTTCCAGCGGATGAGGTCGTACTTGCGGATGCCCTCGCCGCTGAGCTCAATGTGCCGCTCGTGCATGATGGCCTCGCGGAAGCCCGGCTGCGAGCCTAGGTCAGCAGTAGCCAGCGAGGCCAGGGCGCGGCTGCGGTCGCGGAAGGCGCGGGTGCGAATCTGGTACAGCGCCTCTTTGGCCGCATCGGTGGGGCCGTTGAGCTCGTTTTCGGCCTCGGCAAACATCAGCACCACGTCGGCATAGCGGATGAGAGGCCAGTTGTAGCCCAGGTAGTTGAGCGTGCCAGGCAGCGGCGTGGCGCGCCAGCTGCGCCGAAACTTGCCGTCGGTGGTGGCAATCATCGTGGTGCCGTACTGCTGGTCGCTCTCGGGGCTGTTGGCGCCGGTGCCGCTGCTACCGTACGAGAAAGGCGTGAGCGAGACGTCGCGCCGGGTATCGGTCGAGTCGAAGGCGTAGAAGAATGACGGAGCCATAATGATGGCGCCGCTACTGTTGCCGTAGGTGCGCGAGTTGTAGTGGCGCGGGCCGTTGTAGTAGCCCAGCTTGCTGTCGAGGTGCAGGCCGCTGCCGCCCATCGCCACTTCGAAGATGATTTCGTTGGCTACATCACGGCGCTGCTCGTTGATACTCTTGAACAGGTCGAGGTAGCTCGGGTTGAGGGCGTGCTCGCCGGTGCGGGCCATCAAATCGGCGCACTCCTGGCGGGCAATGGCGTAGTCGCGCTGCGGGTCGGGGCCGCGCTGCATCTGGCCGTTTTCGCGGTTGGCCGAGTAGCCGGCGCGGGCCAGGGCAATGCGGGCACGCAGGGCCTTGGCGGCGCCTTTGGTGATGCGCTCGTTGTTGGTGCCGGCCGTCGAGCGCCAGGGCAGCAGGCGCTGGGCCAGCAGCAGGTCGTCGAGCAGGCGCTGGTAGGTGGCGTAGCGGTCGGCGTGGGGCAGGTTGAAATTCTGCCCCGCCACCGAGGCTTGGAACTGGGCCGGCACGTCGCCCCAGTTGCGCACCAGCTCGTAGTAGAATTGGGCCCGTAGCGTCAGGGCTTCACCGTGCAAGCGGCGCAGCGCGGCCGAGTCGGCCTGGTTGTAGCCGGCCATCTTCGGGATGTTGTCGATGCAGATGTTGGCCCGCTCAACGCCCTGGTACAGGCTAATCCAGGTGTTGTTGGTTTCCACGTTGGTGGGAGCCACGATGTAGCGGGCAATCTGTCGGCGGGCGGCCACCAGGTCGGGGCCGTCGCTACGGCTGCTGATGAAATCATCGGCGTCGTTGGGCAGGAACATGCTGACGGTCTGGCCATAAATCCGGTCGCCCGAGAGCATGTCGTACACCCCAATCAGGGCGCTGGTGGCCCCGGTCACATCGCTGAACACCGTTTCACCGGTGTAGTACGAGTCGGGAGTTACGTTGAGGTAATCTTTGCACGAGGTCAGCCCGGCTGCCATGCCTGCCAGCACAGTTGCCGCCAGACCGATGCGTAGAGTGAGCTTTTTCATTGGGTGGGAAGTGGCGGAGCCGGATTAAAGCGAGAGGTTGACGCCGAACAGGAAAGCGCGGCTGCGGGGGTAAGCGGCGTAGTCAACGCCCGGGGTGAGCGGCGACGAGCGGCGGGTGTTCACCTCGGGGTCGTAGCCCGTGTATTTGGTGAAGGTGTAGAGGTTGTTGGCCGTCACGTAGAAGCGCAACTGCGACAGCTTGGCGCGCTGAATCAAGGACTTGGGCAGCGAGTAGCCCAGTGTCAGGTTATTGATGCGCAGGAACGAGCCGTCCTCAATGGCCCAGGAGTGGGCGAAATACTGCCGCGTGGGTTGCCAGATAGTGGCGTTCTGGTTCGCGTCGTTCAGCGCCTGCAGCGTGGTCAGCGGCTGGCCCTGCGCGTCGATGGTGCGGTAGCGGCCATCCATGATTTCCAGCAGGTTGCCCAGCGCGTAGTTTGCGGTGGTGAACTCGACTTTGTTGGCATTGTAGATGTCGTTACCGTACACCCAGTTCAGGAACAGGCTGGCGTCAAAATTCTTGTATGAGAACTGCTGGTTGAGGCCGCCCGTGAACTTGGGGTTGGCGTTGCCGATGAGCGTGCGGTCGTCGGCGTTCACCACGCCGTCGCCGTTCACGTCGCGCAGCCGGATGATACCCGGGGCCACGTTCTGGCCGATTACGCCGGCATTGGAGGCGATGCCGGGCTTCAGCACGCCGGTGCGGGTGCTGGCGTCGTAGCTCTCAAACTGGTCGGCGGTGTAGAAGCCCTCGGTGATGTAGCCGTACATCTGCCCCACGGGTTGGCCCACTACCACTTGGTAGTCCTGCGGAATCACGTTACCGGCCCAGCCCGAGTTGATGCCCTTGAGCTCGTTAACCGGCCCGAGGCTTTCGATACGGTTGCGGTTAAACGAGGTATTAGCCGTAGCCGTCCAGTTGAAGTTCTCGTTTTGCAGCACCGTCGTGATGGCTTGCAGCTCCAGGCCGCGGTTGCTGGTCGAGCCCACGTTTACCTGCTGGCTGGAGTAGCCCAGCAGCGGCGGAATCGGCACGTTCAGCAGCAGGTCGCGGGTGGTGTTATAGTAGAGGTCGGCGGTGAATTGCAGACGGTTGCTGAAGAGGCTGATGTCCACGCCCAGGTTGCGCGACACGGTGGTTTCCCATTTCAGGTTGGGGTTGGGCAGCGAAGTGGCGGCCACCCCCACTACGTTGAGGTGGTTGAGCGAATAACCTACTGGAATAGTGCGCGTCGGGTCGGTACTGTTGGGGTCGGGAATGCTGCCCACCGAGAAGTTCTGGCTGAAGAGGAAGTCGCGGATGCGGTTGTTGCCCGCCAGACCGTAGCTCACGCGCAGCTTCAGGTCGCTTATCTTGCTGTTATCCTTCAGGAACGACTCCTGCGACACGCGCCAGGCGGCGGCCAGACCAGGGAAGTACCCCACGCGCTGCCCCTCGCGGAACTTCGACGAGCCATCGGCGCGCATGGTAGCAGTAATCAGGTATTTATCGGCAAAAGCGTAGTTCACCCGGGCAAAGCCGGAGAGCAGGCGGTAGTTCTGCGGCACGCTGGTGGTGGGCAGGAAGGGCTGCTGGCTCACGCCGGGGGGCAGCACCCCCTGGTTGATGTTGGCCAAGGCCCGCTCCGGGGTGATATTGAGCGGCAAAAAGGCCGTTACGATGGCCTGCGCCCGGTTCTCCTGCTGGTAGATTTCGTGCCCGAGCAGGGCGTCCACCGTGTGCTGGCCTTTTATCAGTTTGTAGGTCAGCACGTTCGAGTTATTAATGGTCGTCTGGGTGCCGGTGGTGATGCCGGCGAAGGGCAACGTATTGTAGGGCCCCGAGGCCTGCCGGATGGCGGGTGAATAGAACCCGTTGAAGGTTTCGAGGCTGGTGTTAGTCAGGTCGAAGCCCAGCGTGCTGCGGAAAGTCAGGTTTTTGGCGATGTTGTAGGACGCGTTGCCGCTCAGGTTCAATGTGCGGCGCTTGTCGGCTTTGTACTCGTCGCCGATGACTAGTACCGGGTTGATGAGGCTGGAATTGGAGAAGAAGTCGTCGTCAAAGGCATTCGGGTCGAAGGCCCCATCAATGGGTACCGACAGCGGCTGGTACTGCACGGTATTGCGCAGGCGCGAGGTGGTGTTGGTGCCCGTTTGCGAGGAGGTGCCGGTGCCCGCGCCCATGGTTTTCTGGTCATTAAAGCGCACATTTACGCCGAGGCGGAACTTGTCGCTGGCCTTGTTGTCGAGGCGCAGGTTTACCAGGTTGCGGGTGTAATTCGAGCCAATCTGAATGCCGTCCTCGTTGTTGCGGGTCAGGCTCAGGGAGTAGGTGGTGCCTTTGGCGCCGCCCGAGATGGACAGGTTGTGCGTTTGCTGGAAGGCATTGCGGCCAAACACCTCATCCTGCCAGTCGATAAACGGGGCGTTACGGCTACGGTCGAGCGTGTCGCTCAGATAATTGGTATTGCCGAAGAAGTTGCGAAAGGTATTGATACCCCCCGGCCCGTTGCCGATACCGGCGGCGCGCTCATACTGCCAGTCCACGTACTGCCCAGGCTTCATCACGTCGAGCTTCTTGGTCAGCTGCCGGAAGCCCGCGAAACCGTTGTAGCTCACGATTACGCGGCCCTCGCGGCCGCCCTTGGTGGTTATGATAATCACACCATTAGCCCCACGCGCGCCGTAAATGGCCGTCGAGGAAGCATCCTTCAGCACGTCGACGGAGGCAATGTCCTGCGGCGAGAGCACCGACAGCGCGTTTTCCACCTGCACGCCGTCCACGATGTAGAGCGGGGAGTTGTCCTGGGTTACGGAGCCGCCGCCGCGCACCCGCACCTGCACGTCCTGGTTGCCGGGCGTGCCCTCGGCGCTGGTCAGCTGCACGCCGGCCAGGCGGCCGGTCAGCGCTTCGGCGGCCGAGTTCACGGGAATATCCTTGATTTGCTGGGCGCTGACCGACGATACCGAGCCGGTGACGTCGCGGCGCTGCACCTCCTGGTAGCCAATCACCACTACGTCGTCGAGTTCCTTGCTGTCGACGGTCAGCGTAGCGTTCACCGTCGCCTGGCTGCCCACGGCTACTTCCTTGGTGGCGAAGCCGATAAAGCTGAATACCAGCGTAGGCGAGCCACCTTCGGGCAGCGAGATGCTGTAGTTGCCATCGGGCCCGGTGGTGGCGCCGTTGGTGGTGCCTTTCACCAGCACCGTCACGCCGGGCAGGGCTTCCCCGTCCGTCGATTTCACGAGGCCTTGCACCTGTCGGTTTTGCGCTACCGCCAGCCCGATGCTACCGCAGAGCAGCAGCCACAGCAGGAGAAAAGATTTTTTCATAGTGAACACTAGAGTCTTGGGTGGGATTTCAAAAGCAGAGGATTAGCGCAGCGTATCGAGCGGCACGGCGTCCATGTCGGTGTATTCGCGGTTTTCGCCGGCCATGCCCCAGATGAAGCTGTAGCTGCCCGTGCCGCAGCCGGTGTGGATGGACCAGGGCGGCGACAAAATGGCCTGTCCCTCGCTCACCCACAGCGGGCGGGTTTCCTGGGGTTCGCCCATCAGGTGCAGCACGCGCTGGCCGGGCGCCAAATCAAAGTAGAGGTAGGCCTCCATGCGGCGGTCGTGCACGTGGCTGGGCATGGTATTCCACACGCTGCCAGGCTTTAGGGTGGTGAGGCCCATCACCAGCTGGCAGCTCTGGATACCCTCGGCGTAGATGTATTTGTAGATGGTGCGGGCATTGGCCGTGTCCTGCTTGCCCATCTCGACGGGCGTGGCCTCGGCCTGCGTCAGGCGGCGCGTGGGGTGCGCGTGATGCGCCGGGGCCGACAGCAGATAGAACCGCGCCGGCTGCGCCGCCTCGGCACTCTCAAACTGCACTTCGCCCGCGCCCATGCCCACGTACAGGCAGTCCTGCGAGCCCAACTCAAACGTCTCCTCCCCTACCCGCACCCGGCCCGCGCCGCCCACATTCAGCACGCCCAACTCGCGGCGCTCCAGAAAGTGGGTGGCCTTGAGGTTCTCCGGGCAGGGCAGGGCCAGCGGCGCGCCGGTGGGCACGGCCCCACCCACAATCATGCGGTCGTAGTGCGTGTAGGTGAGCGTCAGCTCGCCGGCCACAAACAGGTTTTCAATCAGAAAGTGCGCCCGCAGCTCCGCCGTGTTCATGGCGGCGGTTTCGCGGGGGCTACAGGCAAAGCGTTGGGTCACGGAATGAGTTTTGAATTATGAGTTTTGAGTTATGAGTTGTTGTCTTTGAGTGCTGAGTGCCGAAAAACTCGTAACTCATAACTCAAAATTCATAACTCCTATCATCGTCCCATCCAGCCGCCATCCACGGTCAGGATGGTGCCGTGGACGTAGTCGGCGGCGGCCGAAGCCAGGAAAACGGTGGGGCCTTTGAAGTCGTCGGGCGTGCCCCAGCGGCCGGCCGGGATGCGGCCCAGGATGCTGGCCGAGCGACCCGCGTCCTGGCGCAGGGCCTCGGTGTTGTCGGTGGCGATGTAGCCGGGGGCAATGGCATTCACGTTCACGCCCTGGCCGGCCCATTCGTTGGCCAAAGCCTTCACCAGCGAGCCGATAGCACCCTTGCTGGCCGCGTAGCCCGGCACGGTGATGCCGCCCTGAAACGTGAGCAGCGAGGCCGTAAAAATGATTTTGCCCCGGCCCCGGCGCAGCATCTGCCCGCCAATGGCGCGGGCCAGGCGGAAGGGGGCGTCGAGGTTGATAGTCAGCACGTCGTCCCAGTCGGCGTCGGAATGCTCAGCGGCGGGGGCGCGGCGAATGGTGCCAGCGTTATTAATAAGGATGTCGAATTGCGGAAAGTGGGCCAGCACCTGCACGATGAAAGCATCGACCTGCGCCCGGCGGCTGAAATCGGCCTGGTAGGCGTGAAACTCGCGGCCGGTGGCGCGCACCAAGCGGCCGGTTTCGCCGCCGTCGGCAGGCAGCGAGGCTGACACGCCCACGATGTCGGCGCCAGCCTCGGCCAGCGCCACAGCCATAGCCTGTCCAATACCCCGGCTGCACCCCGTGACGAGGGCCAGCTGCCCGGTCAGGCGGAAAGAATCGGGGAAGGCAGCGGCGGGGGCAGACATGGCAGTTTTAGGAATCTTCAGGGGCCAAACCAGCGCTTAGGAATAAGTGGCGCCGGTTTGTGTTTTATAAACTTCCGACCATCCCCCGCCAAAAGCAAGGCTTTGGGGGTTTTTATTTGCGCAATCGTTACCGGCAACGATGCCACGTAGCGCAAAATCAGCCTGGAATGATTATTTGAGGGGTTTCGGGTTGGACGGGGGATTGAGAAGCGGAGCTGGGGCTGGAGATATAGTGGATGACGCGAATTTGCACTTTTCCAATTCAACCAATTCTACTGGTGCAGGTAGAGACGCCATATTTTGCGTCTCGCCGTTGAACGATTCGCAAGCGGCGTGGCCGATGAGAAGCAAAATATGGTGTCTCTGCCCACCCACACTGCTGCCCAAAAAAAGCCCGCGCTACTGGTAGCGCGGGCATTATCAAATTACTTTCCAAAGCAAGCTACCGCAGTACTTCCACCATACCTTTGCTGGCCTGTCCCAGCGGGTCGGTCAGGTGGTAGTAGTACACGCCATCGGCCAGGCCGGCGGCATTCCACTGGTTCTGGTAGTTGGCAAATTCGGCCACGAGGCGGCCCCAGCGGTTGAAGATTTTGAGCTCGCCGCCCACCTTCTCGCCGCTTACCACGAAGGTTTCGTTGAGCTGGTCACCGTTGGGTGTGATGATGTTGGGCACCTGCGTGGTGGGAATCACCGCGTGGTAGGAAGCGGTAGCGGCCGGGCAGGTAGCGCCGCCCGCCGTGCTGCTCACGCGCAGCCGGATGAGGTAGTTGCCACCGAGGCTGAGCGTGAGTGGAGCAGGCGTGAACTGGCGCGAGAACACAACTTCGGGCTCCGTCAGGGGCTGGCCCAGGCCGTTGCGCAGGCGCTGGTAAGTCCAGCGAACTGAGTCGGAGGCGGTGCCGCCGGCGGTCGATTGATTGATAAAGGTATAGGTGATAGGGGGTCGCCGGATAATACTGCCAGTGCCGCTGGCCGAGTCGGTGCGGAAGGCGGCGAGGGGCGCCCGCGCCACGCGCACCAGCACCGAGGTGGTATCGCGGCAGCCGTAGGGCGCGGCCCCGGTCACGGTAAGGTAGTAGCGGGTGGTGGCGGCTGGCTGGGCGGTGAGGCTGGGGCCGCTGGCAGTGGCTGGCAGGCCGGCGCCGGCCCAGGTGTAGGCGTAGGCATCGCTCAGGTTGTCGGCGCGGGTGGCGGAGCCCTGTAGCGTCACTGAAGAGTTGGAGCACACCTCATTGGCCGACGCGGTGGCCACGGCGCGGGGCGGCGGCACCACGCGCACCAGCACCGACGTCGTATCGAGGCCGCAGCCGGGGCCGGGGGCAATAGAGGGCGTGATTTGCAGGAAGTAGCGGGTGGTAGCGGTCGGGTTCACGGTGATGCCGGGGCTGCTGGCCTGGGCAGGGTTGAGGCCCGTGCCGCCGGGGCTGGTGGTCCAGCGGTAGGCGTAGGTTTGGGGTATCACGGCGCCGCCCTGGCGCACCGAGTCGGGCCGGAGGACGCGGCCGTTGAGCGGCAGCGAGCCGCCAGGACAGATGGACGCCACGCCGCTGCCGTCCAGGCCGGGCGTGGCAATGGCCGCCCCCGCCTGCACCTGCCGCCCGGGCCGCACCTGCACGATGATGGTGCGGTACTGCGTGCCCTTAATCGGGCAGGCATTGTCTTCGATGCGGTAGTTGAGCAGGATACGCGTGCCCGCCGTGCCCGGCAGCGGCTGAAACGAGAAGGTGCCCACGGGGTTAGCCGTGCCGTTGCGCACGAGGGTAAACGTGCCGATGTCGCCGTTTTGCAGCAGGTTAGTATTGATGTCGGCGGGGAAGAATACCGTCAGCAAATCCTGCGGGTTGGGGTCGCGGAAGGTGATGCTGACCCGCGAATACGTGCAGGTGGGGATGCTGATGAGCGTGGTGTCGCGCTGGTTGATGACGGTAGCGTCGGTGCGGGGGTCAGGCACCACGCTGATGGGGTTGGCGGGCACCTGGTTGCTGCCACAATCCACCACAATCACCAGGAAATCACGGCGCACCGAGCCCACTTTGTAGTAGCGGCCGTTGATTTTGCGGTATTCGGTCACCTTGCCCACCACCACGTACTTGTTTTCCATCTGGTCGCGGGTCGATTGCAGCAAGGGCACGTAGCGCGAGGGCGTGAAGGTGAAGCTGCCGGCCTCGGCGTTGAAGTAGAAGCTGGGCACTACCCGCTTGGTGGGGCAGGTGCCCACGGTGTCCATTTTCACGATGATGGGCAGGGTGGGCGAAAACGCCAGCGGCGTGGTCGGGCACTGCAGGGCGCAGGGCGGGGTGGTCGAGAGCGTGGTGCTGGCGCAGGGCGGCGCGGGGTAGGTTTCGTAGCGCGACAACACATTGCAGTTGTGCAGCGGCTGCTCCAGCGAGTACACCAGCGAGTCGGCGCGGCCGTTGTTGAGCCGGTCGGTATCGGTGGCGCCGAAGGAAATGGTAGACTGCTGGTTGACGCACACGAAGGGCACCGGCAGGTTGGTGTTGTTGAACTGCGGCGAGTTGTTCTGAATGGGCTGCGTCGCGTTGCCGGGCAGGGTGATGAGGTTGTTGAGCGTAGCCTCCATGCGCAGGTTCTGGTTGTTGGAATCGAGCAGCGTGGCGGTGTAGGGCCGGGCGTCGATGGTGACGCTCAGCACCCACTCGGCGGCGGGCGGCAGCGTCACGGTGCCTTGGTAGAGGCGGGTTTCGTAGTTGGGCAGCGCCGAGCCGCCGCCGCACACATTGCCGCCCTGCGTGCCAGGACAGTAGGGCGCGCCGATGGTGGACTGGCCCACCGGCCGCAGCGTGGCCGAAGCGGCGGCCGTGCCCGAGCAGCTGCCGCTGTTGCGGCAGGTCAGCGACAGGGTGCCGGGAATGGAGGTACCCGAGCAGTCGCGGAAAAAGGAGACGGTGACGCGGTACTGGTTGTTGCCCAGCGACTCGTAGGTGATTTGCCCGGCCTGCCCGTGCGTGGCAAAGGCGCGGGGCGCGGCGCCCAGCAACAGTACCCAGGTCAGCAGCCACAGCGCGGCGCTTGCGTAGTTCTTTTTCATAAAAGTGAGAGGGGGGAATAAGGCGAGCCCGGGGCTCTGGCCCGACAGCGGTAGGGCACTAATGGCCGGCAAGCTAGGCGCCGCCAAGGCCGAAACATGCCGTTTTAGCAAGGTTTATTTGCGCAATCGTTGTCGGGAACGTTACCAGTCGCCTCGGCCGGGCTGCCACTCGTTTGTCGGTCCTATCGTCCGAGTTAGAACCACTTTACAAGGGCAGAACCAGCTAATTGGTAGCCTGCCGGCTCGAATCAGCCACTTGGCAACGATGCCGGCAACGATTGCGCAATTAAAGTTGGCGGCGGGCATCCGGTTTAGGGCCCGGGCGGTGGAAATTGCGGTCCTTATTCGGGTTTGGAATCATTCTGATGTGCTTCCACCACCCGCTTTTCAAACTCAATTTCTTACTCCGACTTACCATGAAAAAAATTGTACTTCCCGCATTGCTGGGTTTGGCGGGCCTGGGGCTGGCGCATTCGGCAGCCGCTCAAGCCACCTTCGTTCAGTGGCCGATGACGGCCAATAACAGTGACAATGCGGCGGTCCGCACAGCTAATATCCGCACGGTTACGCCCACCTTCCGCCGCTTTGTGCTGTCGGACGGCAACCTGCCCACCGGCACCGGCAACCAGGCGTTTCCGGCCTACTCGGCCGCTGGCCAGGCCTTTGCGCTCACCTCCGCAGGTGGCGGCTGGAGCTCCAATGCCACCCCTCTCCCCGGCCCGGGCAGCACCCCGCGCCGTGCCTACTACGAGCAGTTCGTCGTCACGGCCGCAACCGCTGCGCACCTCGACTCGGTAACGATGAATCTCAGCGTATTCAACACGGCGAGTGGCCGGGTGGCCGTAGCTTATTCCAGAAGCAGCTTCGTGTCGGACTCGACCAGCGTAACCGGGGGCACTGGTCCGGCCATCGCCAACACAACCAACAACACGCCCGGCGGCGTACTGCCGGCGGCTAACAATGGCTCTTTCGGTGTGAACTCGAACGGCAACGCCGGGGCACAAGCCAATAATGCCGCCCTTCTGCCGCAAGGCACCGCCAGTGGCGTAGCCGACCGCTACGCCTTCGCCCTCAACGGCGCTACTGGGGTCGACCTGACTCCAGGCCAGAGCCTCACGGTGCGTATCTACGTCGGCGCCAGCACTACCGGCATCGGCCGCTATGCGCTGCTGCGCAACGTGACGCTGAAGAGCGCCGCCGCCGGCCCGACCGCTACCGCCAACGCCCGCGTCGTGAAAAACGGCCTGCAGCTGGCCCCTAACCCCGCCACCGAGCAAGTAGCCGTGAGCCACCCCGCCGCCAAAGCCGGCGCCACGGTAGCGCTCTACAGCATTACCGGCCAGAAAATTATCGCCACGCGCACCCAGCCCGGCACCACTGCCACGACGCTCGACCTGCGCACGCTGGCCACCGGCCTCTACCTGGTGGAGTACGCCGACGGCGAGCAGCGCGTCACCGCCCGCATCGCGAAAAACTAACCCGGGTCTCCCCTCTACCCTACCCAATTCAGAACGCCACCGGGATTTTCCCGGTGGCGTTTTTTTGTGCCGGCTGGCATCAGTCGGACGCCTGGAGAATTAGAAGGCGCCAGGCGTTTTTCGGTGCATCAGAACACCGACATTTAATTGGCAAACGCGGGGGCCGGGCTTGGCTTCCCTCGCTTGCGCTTGCGACGTCTGGGCATTGGGCAACGATGCGGGCGGGGGCAAGCCCCGACACGCCCATCTGAAAACAAACAGCGCGCACCATCCTATGGATGATGCGCGCTGTTTGTTTCGCCGAGAATTACTGACAATACGCTACCTCTTATTCGCGAGCGCACTTGGCCGACAGCGTCACCTGCTCATCAGTGTAAACAACCAGGTAGTTGCCTTTGGGCAAATTGTCGAAAGTGAAGGCCGTTTCTTCGGAGCCAGCGGCGGCACTACGGCTCAGCACGCGCTGCCCGACAAAGTTGTACACGGCAATGCGGGCCTGGCGGCCGGCGCGGGGGTGCGCCAGGGTGATTTGCTCGGTGGCGGGGTTAGGGTACAACAGCAGGCTGCCAGTGGCCTTGCTGCCGGGGCGGGTGGCCGTGGGGATGACGACCAGGCCGTTGAGATAGTTTTCGAGGTTGGGGTAGCCGTTGGGGGCGGTGGTGTTGCGGTCGGCGGCGTTGTTGGGGTTGAGGCCGTTGGCAGTTTCCCAGGCGTCGGGCATGCCATCGTGGTCGGTATCAGCGGGCGAGGTGCCGCAGGTAAGGACGGGCCAGGCGCCGGTGGTCTGGGCGTAGGGCGTGCCGTGCGGGTAGCCGCCCTGCACGTCAATGATGGCGCCGGTGCGGTTGCGCACGTCATCCATGATGCGCCGGTCGAGGGCATCGCGGGCGGGCAGCACGCAGCCCACGCCCGCCAGCACCGAGTTATAAGCATCCTGGGCTGACTCGGTGACGACGGGACCGATGTTGAACTCCGTCGTTACTTTCGACAGCACCGTATCGGCCAGCGAGCTGCCCTGCATGCCCACGCCGCGCCAGTTGCGGGCGGTGTTGGTAGCATTGCCATCCACGTAGTTGCCGGTCAGGTAGATTTTGGGGAAGGGCAGCACCGGCGCGGTGGTTTGCCGGTAGGGGTTCATGATGCGGGAGCGGTTGGACGTAGTGCTGGGGCCCGGCTTGTAGTAGTTGTTGACAATGTTGTAGTTGCCACCCTCGCCGCCGTACACGTTGTTGCTGCCCCAGTTGTAGATGACGTTGTTGCGGAAGTCGCAGTTTTCGGAGCCGATGGCGGCGCCGTAGCGGGTGCCGTTCCAGCGCGGGGTGCGGCTGAGGCAGTGGGCAAACATGTTGTGGTGGAAGCTGGCCCGCTTGCCGCCCCAGATGCCGCCGTAGCCGTGGCGCTCGTAGTCGGTGTCGCCGGCTTCGAAGTGGTAGGAGTAGTTCAGCGGCTCGCTGATGAGGTTCCACTGCAGGGTCATGCTGTCGCAGGCGGCTCCATAAAAGGTAAAAGCCTCGTCGTTGGACCAGCTCATGGTGCAGTGGTCGATGATGAGGTTTTTGCGGTCGGTGCCGCTGAGGGCGTCGTCGTTGCCGCTGCCGTCCACGGGGTTGCCGGCGGCATTCACCAGCTTCTGGTAGCGGTCGCCGAGGCGAAAGCGCAGGAAGCGAATGATGACGTTGTCACCATTGACGGTCACTTGCTTGTCCGAAATGCAGATGCCGTCGCCGGGAGCCGTCTGGCCGGCCAGGGTAGTGTTGCGCGGAATATTCAGCCGGGTGAGCAGGTGAATGGTGCCGCACACCCGGAACACGACGGTGCGGGCCGGCACCGCCGTCACCGACTGGCTCAGGGCGTAGCGCAGGGTGCCGGGCGTGTTAGTATCGGCCAGGCTGGTTACCTCAAACACCGTGGTGCCAGCCGTGCCCCGGCCCCGCCCGCCGGTGGTGAAGCGTCCAGCGCCCTCCGCGCCCGGAAAGGCCAGCAGCTGCGCCTCGGCCGTGGAGGTGGCGATGGTACCCAGCAGCAGGCCAGTTAGCAAAGTGGGAAGCAGGCGAGTGGCTGACGGCGAAGCGCGGAAAGAAACTGGGAGCATAAGTCAGATGAGAAAACAGCAGGCAACTTGAAAACCGACCCGCCCGGTTGCCAGCCCGGGCGTTTCAGTCTTTAATATTACCACCGACCAGGGCTAAAAACGCCATTTCTGGCGGCTTTTTCCGCGCAATCGATGCCGGGAACGATGCCATCATCAAGGCTTCACGTGCTTGCTTCTCCAGCTTGCGCAAATGCGCCAACCCGGTGGTTAAACCCGGCCTGCTGCCAGCCGACGCCCCTGGCCTAAGGCATTGCCAAAGCCGCAACCGACGTGGCATCGTTCCCGGCATCGATTGCGGAAATAAATACAGGAAAAGAAGTACACAAGGACTGCTTGTGCATCCAACTTGCATGGCATTAGTGGCTTCGCCCTGCCTGAAAACGAGTTGGAGAGCTTCGATTTTCAGCGGCGCGACGGCTGCTAATGCAAACCCCAGACCTTCACTTTTCACCTAATTCCCACCATGCCTCCTCCGCAGGTTTTCGGCCGGACTGCCCCCGCAGCGGGGCCGTGAAGCGGCGTCCGCCGATGTTCCTGTCTAACCCTTTTTAACCTTTTGCTTTATCACATATGAAGAACCTACTACCTTCTGGTCGGCGTAGTGCCGGGCGGTTTTTTGCGGGCGTGCTGACGCTGCTGGCGGGCTTGCCCCTGCTGGGTCAGGCGCAAACGCTGTCGCTGTGGCCCATGGAAACCAACGCCACGCCGACCACCACGGCCACGGGCATCACCAGCACCGCCCCCACGCAGGCTGATTTGGGGCTACCCAGCACCGCTTCGATACAATACACGGCCGTGCGCGGGCAGTCGCTGTCGCCGGTGAACGACGGCAGCGGCTGGACCGGCGTGGCCCTGCTGCGCACCCGCTACGAGCAGTTTGCCG
Organism: Hymenobacter aranciens; assembly: GCF_030580865.1. Classification (GTDB taxonomy): domain Bacteria; phylum Bacteroidota; class Bacteroidia; order Cytophagales; family Hymenobacteraceae; genus Hymenobacter; species Hymenobacter aranciens. Next base: position 116,640 of record NZ_JAUQSY010000004.1, read on the forward strand.
TGACGGCCGCCACCGGCTACTCGGCTAATGTGCAGTCTATTTCGCTCAACACCGGCGTTATCAGCACCGGCAACGGGCGCCTGGGCGTTTCGTACTCCACTGACCCGGCCTTCGCCACGTTCAGCGAAGCCTCGTCGGCGACGCTGCCGGGCGGCGGCACGGGCACCGGCACTTTCGCGGCCCCGGCTACGCTGCCCAACCTGAGCAGCGGCACCGGCACCAGCGGTACGGCCGCGGCTACCACGGCCTTCTCCTTCCAGTTGGGGGCCAGCGGCGCGAGCCTGACGACCGGCCAGACGCTGTACATCCGACTGTATTACAACGCCAATAGCACCAGTGCCGGCCGCTACGCCCTCATTCGCAACGTGGCCGTGAACGGCACGGCCACAGCCAACGGCCCAGCCTGCGCCAGCGTGACGGGCCTGACAGTGGGCAGCATCACGCCCACCACGGCCTCGGCCTCGTTTACGCCCGGCGCCAGCAACACCAGCTACACCGTGACCGTGACGCCCACTGGCGGCAGCACTACCACGCTCAGCCCCAACCCCACTGCTTCGCCGGTGAGCTTGACCGGCCTGGCGCCCAGCACTGAATATACCGTGACCGTGCGCAGCACCTGCAGCAACGGCGGTAATGGCAACGTGGTCAGCACCACCTTTACCACCCTGGCGCCCCCGCCCTGCAACGATGCCACCAACATCAGCATCAGCAACCTGAGCAGCACCTCGGCGCAGCTCGTTTTCACGCCCGACGCCAGCAATACCGGCCAGACGGTGACCTTCACGCCCCAGGGCGGCAGCACCACTACCCAAACGGTCACGGCTTCGCCCGTTACGTTCCCGGGCCTGAGCAGCGGCACCCAGTACACGGTTACCATCCGCAGCAATTGCAGCGGCGGCGGCCTGGGCACCTTGATTACCCGCACGTTCGTGGCGCCGGTAGCCAACTCGGCCCTGCTGCAGGAGTGGCCTTTGACCACCGATAACGCCGATAATGCCGGCACCCGCTCGGCGGGCGTGACGGCCTCGACGCCGACCTTTACCGGGTTGGTTTCTTCGACCAGCAGCACCGTACCGGCTTATTCGGCCAGCATCGGCCAGGCCTTTGCGCCGGCAGCCAACGGCGGCGGCTGGGGCAACACCAGCAACCTGAGCGGCTCCATCTACCAAGAATACACCATCACGGCCACCGGCACTTACACCGTGCGGGTTGACTCGCTGACGTTTGCCACGGGCATTCTGTCGTCGAGCAACGGCCGCCTGGGCGTGCGCTACTCCACCAACGGCTTCGCTACGGCGGGCAGCGAGCCCAGCGGCTGGGATTTGCCGGCCGGCGTTACCACCGGCTCTAACTCTGGCTTCAGCAATGCCTTTACGAGTATGCGCAACCTGCCCGTGGCCCCGGCCGGCGGCAGCAGCCTCACCGATGCCGACACCTACCGCCTGGCCCTCAACGGCACCACCGGCGTAACCCTGACGCCCGGCCAGACCCTAACCGTGCGCCTGTACTACGCCGTGGGCACCGGCAGCACCGCCCGCTATGCCCTGCTGCGCGACGTGAAAGCGAAAGGCCAGGCCACCTTCACCGCGCCGGTCTGCAACGACCCGACGGCCGTGAGCGTGAGCGGCATCGGCTACACCGCGGCTTCGCTGAATTTCACGCCCGGCACCGGCAACACCAGCTACACCGTGACCCTGACGCCCCAGGGCGGCAGCACCACCACGCTCACGCCCAGCGCCTCGCCCGCAGCCCTCACGGGCCTGACGGCCAACACCGCCTACACCGTGACACTGCGCGCCAACTGCTCCTCGACCGGCACGCAGACGGCCACCATCACCCGCACGTTCTCGACCCCGAAAATGCCGCTGCAGCTGTGGCCCCTGCGCGTGAGCGCCGCCGACACGGCCGCCATGCGCTCGGCTTCGGTGACGGCCAGCACGGCATCGCTCAACCGCCTCGCGGCTTCCAGCGCCTCCAACCCGCCGGCTTTCTCGGGCAAATACGGCCACGCCTTCGCCCCCAACGCCGACGGCACCGGCTGGAATGCCCGCGCGGGCGCCACCAGCAACAACCCCAGCCGCGGCTACTATGTGGAGTTCCCGGTGACGGCCGCCAGCGGCCAGTCGGCCCGCCTCGACTCCATCGTGTTCAAAACCGCCTTCTTCTCCACTTCGGGCCGGCTGGCCGTGTCGTATTCGCGCAGCGACTTCACCCTCGACTCGACCGAAACCAGCGCCAGCTTTGCCGCCCCCCTCACGGTGACGCAGCAGGTGACCTCGCCCTCGACCACGCCGAACAACAGTATCTTCCGCCTGGCCCTGAACGGCGCTACCGGCGTGACGCTGCAGCCGGGCCAGACCCTGACCCTGCGTTTCTACTACGGCGCCAGCACCACCAGCAGCCGCTACGCCCTGCTGCGCGACGTGTACGTGGCCGGTGATGGCATGACCTTCGTGCCCGGCGACCTGATGGTGAGCACCGCCCAAACCATCTCGGGCACCTACAATAACGTGACCGTGAGCGGCACCGGCACCGCCACCCTCGGCGGCACCCTCACCGTGAACGGCACCCTGACCGTGCAAAGCGGCGGCACCCTGGCCCCCGCCTGCCAGACCCTGAATGGCCCGGGCAGCTTCGTGCTGAGCGCCGGTGCTACGCTGGCCGTGTGCAATGCCAACGGCATCAGCAGCAGCGGCGCCAGCGGCGCGGTGCAAACCAGCGGCAGCCGCTCGTTCAGCCCCGATGCCAACTACATCTACAACGGCACCGCCGCCCAAACCACCGGCAGCGGCCTGCCCGCCACCGTGCGCAGCCTCACGGTGAACAACTCCAACGGCCTCACGCTCTCGCAAGCCCTGAGCGTGGCCCAGCTGGCCCGCCTGCAAAGCGGCAACCTGACCACTGGCGGCAACGCCTTCACCCTGTTGTCGGGCGCCAGCGGCACGGCCGTGCTCGACAACACTGGTGGCATCGTAGTGGGTGCCGGCACCATGCAGCGCGCCATCACGAGCAGCATCACCGGCCCAGCCTACCGCCACTTCTCGGCTCCGGTGAGCAACGCCACCATGAACGACCTGAGCACGGCTGGCTTCGCCCCCGTCGTGAACCCGGCCTACAACTCGGCCGCTCAGCCCAACCTGGTAACGCCTTTCCCCACGGTATTCGGCTACGATGAAAGCCGCATTGCCACGGTTACCTCGAACTACGGCGCCTTCGATAAGGGCTGGTTCTCGCCCGCCAGCCTCGCCTCGGCCATGACACCCGGCCGCGGCTACACCGTGAATGCGCCCGCCACTGCCACGCCCATCGACTTCGTAGGTACGTTCAACAACGCGGCCCAGAACTCGGGCGCCCTCTCGCGCGGCACCGATGCCCAGGCCGGCTACCACCTGCTCGGCAACCCCTACCCCTCGCCCATCGACTGGAGTACGGTAGGCGCTGCCCAGCGCCCCGGCATGGACGCCACGATGTACGTGTATGAAAGCAACGGCCAGTACACCGGCACCTACCGCGCCTACACCAACGGCGTAGGCGGCGCTTCACCGGTAATTGCCGCGGGCTCGGGCTACTTCGCCCGGGTGAGCACGGCCGGCACCCCCGGCGCCGTGAACCTGACCAACGCCAACCGCGTGACCACCTTCGGCACCCAGCCCACTTTCGGCCGCGGCGCGGCCGACAGCCGCCCGCAGCTCCAGCTGCAGGTAGCCGGCGCCGGCGTGCAGGATGCCGCCTTCGTGTACTTCCAGAACGGCGCCACCGCCGCCCTCGATGCCGAGTACGACGCCCTGAAAATGCCCAACACCACGGGCCTGAATTTGTCGTCGCGGGCCGGCACCGAGGCGCTGGCCATCAACGGCCTGCCTGCCCTGGCCGCTGGCACCGCCACCGTGCTGCCGCTCACGCTGCTCGTGCCGCAGACGGGCGCCTTCACGTTCAGCGTGCCCACGCTGGCCAACTTCGGCAGCACCCGGGTGTATCTGCGCGACGCCGCCACCGGCACCAGCCAGCTCCTGACGGCCGGCGCCACCTACGCCTTCCAGCTCACGACGGCCACGGCCGGCACCACGCGCTTCGCGCTGGAGTTCCGCGCCACGGGCGCCCTGGCCACGCAGGCCGGGCTGGCCGCCAGCCTGGTGCAGGTGTACCCCAACCCGGCGCACGGTAGCTTCACGGTGCTGCTGCCGGCCGTGGCGGGTCAGCGCGCCGTGCAGGCCACGCTGCTCAACGCCCTCGGGCAGGTGGTGGCCAGCCGCAGCATCGCTCTCACGGCCGCCGGCGCCAGCAGCGAGTTCGACGTGCAAAGCCTCGCCGCCGGCGTGTACGCCCTGCGCCTGCAGGCCGGTAGCCAGGTCATCACCCAGCGCGTGGTGGTGAAGTAAGCTGCCTGCTTCAATTGCGGAAACACCCCGGATGGCCTGGCCGTCCGGGGTGTTTTTTTATACCTGCTTAAGAACCCCAACAGGGTTCTTAAGCTCTAACTATTCAATACAAATAGCAGCACGACGTCGGCGTGGGGCTTGCCCCACCCGGCATAACCGCGCCATCTGCCAACAACCGCACTCTACCGGACCAACAGCCCTACCCTATCGGCACGACGTAGGAGCGGTCAGGCCCCTACGTCGTGCCGATAGTCCATAAAAAAAGCGGCTTGCCTTCAAGGCAAGCCGCTTTTCTGAAAGCTATTACAAGCGCTTAGTTTTCCACCACCAGCCGCTGCGTGCGCCGCCCCGACTGCACCAGGTACAGCCCGGCGGCCAGGCCGCGCAGGTCGAGGCTGGTGGCGCCGGCGCCCAGCGTGCGCACCACGCGGCCCTGCGCGTCGAGCAGGCGCAGGGGCTGGCGGGCATCGTGGCCCAGCACGCGCACCGTGGTGCTGGCCGGGTTCGGCGCCAGCTGCAAGGGGGGTTGCGCAAACGCCGCACGGTTGGCCGTCGGCGTGCTCGGGGTGAAGGTGAAGATGCGCCCGCTGGTGGCCCGGCCGCTGATGGTGGTCGTTTCGGTGGTGGTGCTGGTGGTGGTGGCCAGCTGCAGGCTGGCCAGCGAAATAAAGTCGCCCGCCGCCGTGCCCGCGATACCCACCGAGGCCGTCCGGTTCGAGCCCGCGGCGCTCGTGGAGCCCTGCAGGTACATCAGCTTCACCTCGCCGGTGGCTTCCAGCAGCTGCACCAGGCACGAGGCCACGGGGCCGGCGGCGGTGGTATTCCAGCGAATGTTGCGCCACTCGATGGTGAAAATGCGGCTGCCGGCCGTGCCGCTGGTTTGCACAAACAGGTCGCCGTCGGTGCCGGCCGCCCCGCCGGGCGCGCCGAAGCTGATGTCGTCCCACAGCGGGGCCACAATGGGCCGGGGCGTGCCCGAGCTCAGGTTGTTGGCGGGGCCGGCATCCACGAGGGGCTGGCCGAAAGTCAGCCAGCCGTTGGTCGAGGCCGAAACGGTGGTGTAGGCCGTGCCGCCGAAGGTGAAGGGAAAGCCAATAGGCAGGTTGTTGTAGTAGCCTTCGTCGCCGTCGCCGGCAGTGCGCACGGCGGCGGTGGTGGTGGGCTGCAGGCCCTGGTAAGCGGCCGCATTGCTGCCGGCGGCCACCATCGTGTACGTTCTGATGGCCTGGCTTTGAGCCGCGCCCGCCGTCAGCAACAGGATGGGCAACAAGGCCAGAGGCAAGCGCTTGGCGGCGCTGGGAAAGGAGGAAAAATGCGGCATAAGACGGGTGATGAAGCGGTGGGTGGGAATGGATTTTAAGCGGATTGCTTGGGTATTAAGCAGATTTGTGGTACTCTTGTGTTTGCAATACCTGATTCAAGGTTCCCCTATTGCTACGGCAATAGCAAGAGTTGGACAATTTATTTTTGTGCAAACGATGCCGGGAACGATGTCACCCCCACTCCGCGCCGGCATTGGCGGCCCGCCCGGCGTCTGGCCCCACAAAAGCCGCCTGATTTGGATTGCCGACGCGGGCTGTTGCCCGTACGGTTATTTTGTACATTAACAGGAAAGTCACTTGGACCCCGTCACCATCAAAGACATTGCCCGCGCGCTGAATCTATCGACCTCCACGGTTTCCCGGGCCCTGCGCGACAGCTATGAAATCAGCCCCGAAACCAAGCGGCTGGTGATGGAATACGCCGAGAAAATCAACTACCGGCCCAACCCCATTGCTCTCAGCCTGAAGGGCAACAGCAGCAAGGCCCTCGGCGTCATCGTGCCCCAGATTGCCAACAACTTCTTCTCGCAGGCCATCAACGGCATCGAGGCCATTGCCTACAACCGGGGCTACCACGTCATCATCTTCCAAACCCACGAGTCGTACGAGCGCGAGCTGGCCAACATGCAGCAGGCCGTAGCCCGCCGCGTCGATGGCCTGCTACTGTCGCTGTCGAGCGAAACCTCCGACCTGAGCCACATCAAGGCGCTGCACGCGCAGGGCATGCCGCTGGTGCTCTTCGACCGCGTGGCCGATGAGCTGAACGTGAGTCAGGTAGTAGCCGACAATTTTACCGGTGCCTACGCCGCCACGGCCCACCTGCTCAGCACCGGCCGGCGCCGCATTGCCCACCTCACCATTCCGCCCTACCTGTCGATTACGCAGGAGCGGCTGGCGGGCTACCGCGCCGCGCTGGACGCCTACGGCGTGCCCTTCGATGAAAACCTGGTGCGCTACGGCACCTTCGGCCCCGACGAGGCCGACCAGCTCGTGGACGAGCTGCTGGCGCAATCGCCCCGCCCCGACGCCTTTTTCACGGCCAGCGACCGGCTGGCGCTGGGCTGTCTCAAGGCCCTGCGGGAGCGCGGCATCGCCATTCCCGAGGATATTTCGCTTATCGGCTTCACCAACCTGCAAGCCGCCGAAATGCTGAACCCGCCCCTGAGCACCGTGACGCAACCCGCCCAGGAAATCGGCCAGCTGGCCGCCGAGCGGCTCATTGAGCTTATCGAGCGCAAGCACAAAGCCGCGCCCGTGAGCACGGTGAAGCTGCCGACGGTGCTCACGGTGCGGGGGTCGTCGCAGCGGGACCCGGCCGGCAGCTAGCCGCTACTTCCCTTCGGGGTCCCAGCCTCGAAACGCGGCCGCTGGTGTATAAAGCGCGGCCTGCTGCGGCGTCATCTGCCGCGACCAGAGGATGCGGCTTTTGGGCGCGGCCCCGAGGCCCGTCGATTTAAACTCGGCAAAAAAGGCATCCTGCTTGTTGCTTTCCTTGCCCCAGTGGTCCCAGCCCTTGGGCTTGATGTGGGCACCCAGCTCGCAGTTGAGCAGCACGGTTTTGGCCGTGGGCTTCCAGGGTCGGCCCAGGAAATAGGAGTCGGCCGGGGCGTCGCCGACAATCTTACAGCGCTGCAGCACAAAGCCGAACTGCACGCTGTCGGGCGTGGAGGCCGCCATGATGCAAGTGCCGCCGGCCTTGCAAAACAGCGTGCAGCCCTCGAACCAGGCCGTAGCCGCGCCCAGGATGAAGTCGGTGGTGCCTTCGATGTAGCAGTTTTTGTAGTACTGCCGGCTGCCGTAGCCGTAGGGGTACAGCGTGTCGCGGAAGCCCAGAAAGCGGCAGTTGAGGAACCGCGCCTTGTCGCCGTACACCCACATGGCCGGGGCTTGCCCGGTGGTGGCGGGGTTTTGAAAGGTCAGGTTTTCGGCTGAAAAGTCGTTGCCAAATACCCGGAAAGCTGAGGCTTCGGAAGTACCCAGCGGCTCAAGCGCGCCATCCGGCACCCGGCCGTTGAAGTCGTCGAAGGTGAGGATGGTTTCGAGGGCATCTTCGCCCAGCAGGCGCACGAAGTTCTGTTTTTTGGCCAGGTTGAGCTTTTCCTTGTAGATGCCTTTTTTGATGAATATGGTGATGAGCGTGCGGTTGTTTTTGGGTACCGCATCGAGGGCGGCCTGCACGGTGCGGTAGGTGCCGCTGCCGTCGGGGGCCACCGTCCATTGCTGGTTTTGAGCCAGCAAGGTGGTGCTGAGCAGGAGCAGCCAGCTAAGTAGGAAGTATTGCATGGGTGGGAGTTAGGGTAAGAGGGTAGAGAAAATACAGGTCAGGGGGTCACGCGCCACCAGTCGGCGTCGAGGTGGCCAGCGTCGTTGGTGCGCCCGGCGCGGGTGCAGAACAGGCCCATCTTGGCGCCAATCCACTTGCCCTCGCGGGCCTGAAATTCGGCGCCGACGGGCTGAAACGACTGGCCATTGAGGCTGTAGCTGAACTGGCATTTGGCGCCGGCGCGCACCACCACACGCAGGTACAGCGGCTGGTCGGCGGGCACGTCCAGCGGCGGGCTGCTGACTTCGGCGGTTCCCTTGTCAGCATTCAGGCAGGTGCTGAGGGCCAGTTGCAGCTTGCCGGCGCGGTGGGTCAGGGAGAGGTGGGCATAGTCGAGCCCCATTATCACCAGCCCGGCCTTTTCGCCCTCGAAGCGGGGCACGAAGCGCAGCTTAGCGGTGGCAGTGAACTGTTCGGCCGGCAGCTTTTGCAGCAGCAGATTAGGCAGCTGCCAGAAGTTCTTGTAATCCGTCGGCAACGGCACCGAGTATAGCCGCAGCATGCCCTGCGGCCCCATCGGAAAAGCCCAGCCCAACTGCGGGTTGGCCGACCATTGCCAGTGCAGGCCTAGGGTGTTGCCGTTGAACTCGTCGGAGGTAGCCGGCGCGGCCGGCGGCTGGGGTTTGAGGGCCGGCTTGCGGTGCGTCAGCACGGGCTCGCCCACGCCGTCGCCGTCCGGGTCGAGGCCGATGACGGGCCAGTCGTTTTTCCAAATCATCGGCTGCAGATGCACCACCCGGCCGTAAGCGCCCTGGTCCTGGAAGTGCAGAAACCAGTCTTCCCGGCCGTCCGGCGTATCAACCCAGGCACCCTGGTGCGGGCCGTTGATGGGCGTTTTTCCCTGGGCCAGCACAATCTTATCCTCGTAAGGACCAAAAGGATTACGCGAGCGCAGCACCACCTGCCAGCCGGTGGGCACCCCGCCGCCCGGCGCGAAAATGTAGTAGTAGCCGTGGCGCTTGTAGAATTTCGGCCCCTCGATGGTGGGGTGCCGGTCGTGACCGTCGAACACCAGCACTTCATCGCCGAGCAGACGCAGGCCGTCGGGGCTCATGCGGCTCACCGCCAGCACACTTTTAAAACCGGCGCGGCTGCCGGCAAAGCCATGCACCAGGTAAGCCTGCCCGTCGTCGTCCCAGAGCGGGCAGGGGTCAATCCAGCCCCTGGCTTCCTTCACGAGGATGGGCGGCTCCCAGGGGCCGGCCGGGTGGCGCGCCCGCGTCACGAAAATGCCCAGGTCGGGGTCGGGGTAGTAGATGTAAAACTGCTTGTGGTGGTAGCGGATGGCGGGCGCCCACACGCCGTTGCCGTGCTGCGGCTGGTCGTAGCGAGCGGCGGGCTGCTGCTGGGTGAAGGCGGCACCGATTATCGTCCAGTTCACCAAGTCTTTAGAATGCAGAATCTGCAGGCCGGGCGCCGAGTTGAAGCTGGACGAGGTGAGGTAGTAGTCATCGCCGACCCGCACCACATCAGGGTCCGAGTAGTCAGCGCAAAGCACCGGGTTTTTGTAGCTGCCGTTGCCCAGGTCGGGTAGCCACACCGGGGCCGTTTGGCCCAGGCTCAGCCAGGGCCAGCACATTCCGAGAAGCAGACAAAATCGGAAAACAGACATCGGCCGAAAGCCCGGTTCAGGGGCGAAGATTATTTACTCAGCAGCCACGTAGCAAGGTCTTTAGCCGCCTGAAAATTCTCGAACGAGGCTGGAATCTTGCGCCCGTCCACGTATTCGTTGTACAGCCAGGGGTCGCCGAGTAGGAACACGCGGCCTTTGCCCACGTTGGCAGTGGCCATGATGACTTTGCCGTTGTTGGTAACCAGCGGCTGGGCGGGCTGCTGCACGCTCAGCACCGACAGCTCCTTGACGTAAGCCGTTTTAGCATTCTTAAACACCGCCTTGCCCGTCGATAAATCGACCAGACCCTGCTCGAACTGGCTGCCCTGCACCATGTTCACGCTCTGGTCGGTGAAGCGGGCGCCGAAGGTCTGGGCCAGCTCGTTGAAGTGCTTGGTTTCGCAGTTGGCGGTGTCGTTGGCCAGTAACACGAGCGTGCCGCCGGCCTTCACCCAGTCGTTGATAACCTGGCGGTCGGCGGCGCCCACGTAGTTGGGGCTAGCCGTTTCCTTGCGGGTGTCGGGGTCCACGATGATGTACACACTCAGGGGCTTGAGCGTGGCGGCGGTGGGGGCCGTGGGCACGGCTACCGTGCGGGCACCCAGCTCCCGGAACTGGTTGCCCCAGAGCCAGAAGCCGCCGTGGGTGCGCTCCTCCCAAGTGTAGTGCCACTGCTCGGGCTCGCCGGTGAGGGCGTTTTTGCGCAGCTCGTGGTTGAAGTAGTAGTCGAGGCCTACGATTTTACCCTGCCCAAGCTGGTTTTCGGCCGCAATTTCCATCTCCACGCTGGCCAGGATGAACGGCCCGACGCCCTTCAAGTCGTTCTTGCGCAGCGGCTCGCTGAGGTAGTATTCAAAGGAGCCGTCGCGGTAAGGCTTGCCGCCTAGCCCGCCCACGCTCACCGTGCCGTTGAAGGCCAGCGCGCCGCCGGACTCGGTGCTCACGAAGGATTTCAACAGGCCCGCGTAGCCTTTCTCGGCCGTTTTGGCGAAGGATTTATCGAGGTAGCCCAGTCGCACGCCCTTGGCCAGGAAGTACACGAACATGCTGCTGCCGGAGGCTTCGGCGTAGTTTCCTTTGCGGGCTTCCTGGTTCATTACCAGGCTCCAGGTGCCGGTTTTGGCGTCCTGATACCGGGCCAGCACGGGGGCCAGGTGCTGCACGCTTTTAACCAGCTGCGGCCGTTGCGGGTGGTTGGCGGGCAGGTAGTCGAGCACATCCACCAGGGCCATGGCGTACCAGCCGATGCCGCGGTCCCAGAAGTTGGGGCTCTGGCCGGTGGTTTTGTTGGCCCACTGCTGCTCGCGGCTTTCGTCGTAGCCGTGGTAGAGCAGGCCGGTTTTGGGGTCCACGAGGTGCTGCTCAACCAGGGCAAACTGCTTCGCGACATCATCAAAACCAGCGGGTTGATTGAATACCTGGCTGTATTCGGCGTAGAACGGCTCGGCCATGTACAGGCCGTCGAGCCACATCTGGTTCTGGTAGATTTTCTTGTGCCAGAAGCCGCCCGCCTTCGTACGCGGCTGCGTCGCCAGCTGCTCGCGCAGCAGAGTAGCGGCCTTGGCGTAGCGGGCCTGGTCGGGCACCGAGGTTTGGGCCAGCAGCAGCAGGGCGTGACCGGTGGTCAGGTTGTCGAGGTTGTAGTCCTCGGCCTTGTAGGTGCGGATGCTGCCATCCTTTTGCACGAACTGGTCGAGGTCTTTCTTGATGTAGGTGAAGTACTTGCCATCGCCGCTGCGCTGCCACACGCGTTCCAGCGCCTTGAGCATCAGCCCTTGCTCGTAGTCCCAGCGGGCCGTTTTGCGGCTGCCGATGACGATGGAATCGGGGTGCCAGCTGATGAAGGCGTCGGCCATGCGCTGCGACATGGGCGGGGCAGCCGGCGGGGCCGGCTGCGCCACGGCCGCCTGCCCAAACAAGGCCATACCCAGCAAAGAAAGAACGATACTATTCATACAGTTAGCCCCTTAGCCTTTGGCGATGGTTACGGTTTTCTTACCCAGCTTCTGGCCCAGCTCCACGTCTTTTTTTGCCGCCTTCGTGTTGGTGTTCAGCACCCGAATGTCCTTCGACCGGTCGCCGCTGACGCGCAGCAGCAGCTCGGCATTCGGCGCGTAGCGGATGCCGTCCAGCGCAATGTTGCGGCTGTTTTGCACCTCCAGCACCGGCCTGGTTTCCGAGCTCAGCAGAGTCACGTTTTTGAGCTGAATGTTCTCGGCTTCCTGGCACACCATCCCTTTTTCGCATTGAATAACAACATCTTCAATGCGGATATCCTTGATGCTCATCTCCGGCAGCCCGCGCACCAGGATGCCGGTTTCGGCGCCTTTGCAGGTCACGTTGCGAATGCGGAAGCCCTGGAACTGCGGCGTGCCCTCGTTGAGCGGCATGGCGGCGATGACGGGCGGCTCGGTCGATTCGCCGGCCTGCGGCACGGGGTCCTTGGCGGCGTAGTACATGTCGAACAGGATGGCCTGCCCGGCGATGTCGGTCATGTCCACGCCGTCCACGAACACGTTTTCGACTACCCCGCCCCGGCCGCGGGCGGTTTTGAAGCGCAGCCCGACATCGGTGCCGATGAAGGTGCAGTTGCTCACGAACAGGTTGCGCGCCCCGCCCGACATCTCCGAGCCGATGACGAAGCCGCCGTGGGCGTGGTACACCTTGCAGTCGCGAAAAATGAAGTTTTCGGTGGGCACGCCGCGCTTGCGGCCCTGCTCATCGCGCCCGCTTTTGATGCAGATGCCATCGTCGCCCACGTCGAAGGTGCAGCCCTCCACGAGGCCGGTGCGGCACGACTCCAGGTCGAGCGCGTCGGTGTTCTGGCCGTACCAGGGATTGCGCACGGTTACGTTACGCACCGTCACGTTGTCGCACAGCAGCGGGTGGATGGTCCAGGCCGGCGAGTTCTGGATGGTGAAGCCTTCCAGCAGCACCTGCCGGCAGCGCGTGAGGCTGAGCATATTGGGCCGCAGGAAGTCGCGCACGTCGTCGTAGGCCGTCAGGTCGAGGCCCCGGCGCAGGGGGCCGTTATGGGTTTCGAGGGTGCCCTTCAGCGAGCTGGCCGAGGGGTACCAGGTGTCTTTCTTATCGTTGGTCACGCCGCCTCTTTCCAGCAAATCCTTCCACTGGCCGGAGGTGAGCTTGCTCTTTTTCACGGGCCGCCAGGTGTCGCCGGCTCCGTCGAACACGCCCGGGCCGGTGATGGCCACGTTGGTGAGGTCGGTACCCGAAATCGGGGCCTGGTTGCGGATGGCCTCCTCCCCTTCCCAGGTGGTTTTCACCAGCGGGTACTGGGCGCGGTCGGCCGTGAACTGCACCAGCGCGCCGGCGGCCAGGTGCAGATTTACATTGCTTTTCAGCACGATGGGGCCGGTGAGCCACAGGCCCCGGGGCACCAGCACGGTGCCGCCCTGCTGGCCGGCCGCGTCGATGGCTTTGCGGAAAGCCTCGGTGTTGAGCTGCTGGCCGTCGGCCAGCGCACCATACTTCGTCAGGTCAAAGGTGTCCTTTTTGATGATAACCGGCAGTACGATGGGTAGCTCGTAAGCGTACTTGCCGTCGAAATTCGTGTGGCGCAAGTGACTGGCCAACCCGAGCTTCTGCTCCTGCACACCCTGCGCCACCAGCTGGGCCACGCGGGTTGCGCCGTACTCCGAGAAGTGGGTGTTGTCGTTCTTGGCCGGCGGCACGGGGTTGGGCTGGTAGTAGCCGTTGATGTAGCTCCAGAACAGCGGCCGGCTACCCTCTTCACCCAATTGCGAGTAAAGTGCCCAGCTTTTTTCGTGCAGGTCAATCAGCGGCACTTTCTGGGCTTTAGCCACTTCGCGGGCCACGGCGGGGTATTGGCCGTGGTCGTCCTTGCGCTGGCCTTTGTCATCGAAGTAGCGGCGGCCCACGGGCGTGAGCAACACCGGGTTGGCGCCCTTCTGCTTCGCCTCCTGCACGAATTTGGTGAGTAGCTGGCGGTAGGTAGTCTGGGCCGGGGCCGAGCGGGTGCTGTCCTCGGTTTTCGAGTCGTTGTGCCCGAACTGAATGAACACCCAGTCGCCGGGTTTCACCTGCTCCAGCACTTTGGCCCAGCGGCCTTCGCGCAGAAAGCTCTTGGTGCTACGCCCGTTCTGGGCGTGATTCTGAATGCTGACGCCGCCATCAAAAAACTGCCCGAAGGCCATGCCCCAGCCGCGCTCCGGCTTGCTAAGGTCGGCCTTCTGCGACATCGTGGAGTCGCCCACCAGGAAAATCTGAATTTTCTGCTCGTCGGCCGGCCGGAAGGCCAGCAGCAGGAACGTTGCCAGACTCGCCAGCGACAGTGCCAAAGTTGCTTTCATCAACTACTACCCAAGGTCGGCCCGCCCGCTTAGCAGCCGGGAGGCACCAATTGATGCCTCTACAATATTAACCCCGCCCCCGCCGCGAATGCCTTAAAACAGGGTTAGAACGCCGATTTATTTGCGCAAACGATGCCGGGAACGATACCACGTAATTTCAAAAACAGGCTGCCGAAAGACGTAGGGGCGGGTCTTGCCCCCGCCCGGCATCACCGCGCCGGTTGCGTCATTCGTACAGTTCCGGCGGGCGGGGGCAAGCCCCGCCCCTACAAAAAAACGCCGTTTCCGCGACTCGCGGAAACGGCGTTTTGCTTTATTTGCTTACTAGTTATCTAGCGCACCACCACGCGGCGGGTATCGAGCCCACCGGCCGTGGTAGCCCGCAGCACATACACGCCCGCAGCCAAGCCAACGAGGCTAAATTGCTGCGGTGCAACTGATTCATTGGCCGTCAGCATACGAGTTAGCACCACTTGGCCTAGCGCATTGAGCAGGCTCAGCTCTGTAGCCTGACGGTAGCCAGCCAGCTCCACCGTGAGGTGCCCCTGCGCCGGATTGGGATACACGCGGAGGCTGCTGCCAGCCAGCGCGGCGCGGCGGCTGGTCACCACTATTGCCGCCGATGGAGCGGAAACGCAGCCCGCGGCGCTGGTGGTTACCACGGTGTACGACCCCAGCTGCGCGGGCGTATTCACCACGTAAGTCTGGCTGGTAGCGCCGGGTACGGCCGTAGTGCCCAGGTACCACTGGTTGCCGCTGGTGGCGCTCGACGTGAGGGTGGTAGCACCGCCGCTGCTCTGAACAGTCACTGTGGGCTGGGCCGGGATAGGATTGATAGTGAGGCTGAACGTGGCGGCGATAGCGGCGCAGGCACCGCTGGCGGCCAGGCTGTTCGTTATCACATAGGTGCCGGGCGTGCTGCTGCCCAGGTTCACGGCGCCCGTGGTCGGGTCGATGCTCAGGCCGGTGGTCGAGGAGTAAGTGCCGGCCGTGCTGCCAGTAGCCACGGTGGGCGTAACCAGATTGCTGCTAGCGCAGTAGGCGGCATTGGCGTAGCTGAAAGTGGCGGCGGGAGCAGCCGTGATGGTCACGCTGAACGTGGCCGAAGCGGCGGCGCAGCCGCCGCTGGCCGCTACGGCGTTCGTCACGGTGTAGGTGCCGGGCGTGCTGCTGCCGGGCGTGATGGTGCCGGTAGTGGCATCGAGCGTGAGGCCGGCAACCGAGGCCGAGAAGGTGCCCGCCGTGCCGCCGGTGCCCAGTGTAACGGGCACCGTGCTGCTCTGCGAGGTGCAATACGTAGCGGCCGGGTAGGTGAAGGCGGCCGAAGTGGCGGCCGTTACGGTGACGGTGGCGGTGCTGGAACAGGCCACGCCCGGTGTATACGTAATTACGTAAGTACCCGGCGTGCTGGTGGCCAGGTTGATAGTGCCCGTGCTACCCTCAATGCTCAGGCCGGTGGTCGAGGTGAAGGCGCCGCCCGCCGTGCCGGTCACCGTCGGCGTCGGGTTGGTACCGCTGGCGCAGTAGGTGGCGTTAGCGTAAGAGAAGGCGGCATTGCAGGGCGCGCTCAGGGCTTCGCCTTTCACCATCACGTCGCGCAGCAGCATGTAGCGGCCGTTGCTGGTGCTGCTGGTGGTGAAGTACATGCGGATGGTCAGCGTCTGCCCGGCCGGAACGGTGACGCCCGTGGTGCCATTCAGGGCCAAGCGGTAGGTTTGGTTGGTGCCGCTGTTCTGGTTGCGAATGGCGAAAGAGGCCGGGGCGCCGTTGGTGCCCCCGCCGGTGGTGAGCGTGCCCAGCGGCCCCACGCCGTTGGTGACGTTCACCGAGTCGGCGTTGCCCACGGCAAAACCGGTGAGCGAGTACGACACGCCCGCCAGGCCCGTAGTGTTGTAAATGGCATTCCAGAACACCAGCGAATCGATGCGCACGGCCGAAGCGGCATCAGCAGTAACGGTGAACTGCTTGTAGAAACGGCGGTTGAGCGAGCTGCCGGGGCCGCCCACGGCGGTGGTCCACTGCCCGGTGGCGGTGGGGGCAAACGCCTGCCCGTAGCGCGACGAGCGCGCCGGATAAGCCGTAACCGTAGTACCATTCGAAGGCACCAGCTGGTTGAAGGTGGACGTGCTGGCCGTCACGGCCGCCGAGCGCACCTGGGCGCTGTCCTGGTCACTCACTTTCAGCGACCACCACTGCAACACGTTCGAAACCTGGGCGGCGGTGTTGGTTTTGGCGCCCGTCACGGCCACGTTTAGCGCAGTGGCGCCGGGGCTGCTGTGCACGATATTGCCGGCGTAGGTGCCCGCCGTGGCGGCATTCAGCCGCACGCTGATAATGGTAGCAGCCAGGGTGTTGGCCGCGGGCGTCAGCACCAGCGGGGCGACGTTGGTGGCCCAGTTCGTGCCGCCGTTGGCGGATACTTCGTAGTTGGCCGGCGGCGTAATGGTCACGTTGGCCGTCAGGTTTTCACCGCTCACGGTGTAGGTCTGCACGGCCGAGGTACCCGTCTGGTACTGCGCGAAAGTGCCGAGGGCAACGGTGTTGGCCGTGATGGTGGGCACGCTCGATACCTGCACGGTAGCCGTCTGGTGGGTAGCCAGGCCGGCCTTCGAGGCGCGCACGTAATAGTAGTAGGCCGAGCCGGCCACGGGCAGCGCGTCGGTCATCTGGAAGTTCCAGGTCGAGTCGTTAGCGGCCGTTACGGTATTGATTTGGCTGAAGGTGACGTTGTCCGACGAGCGGTACAAGTCGTAGCGGATGCCCGTCATGGCCCAGCTGATGTTCCAGTTAATGGTGGTCTGGCTGGCTCCTTTGGCGGCGCGGAAGTTGGCCACCGCAATGTCGGGCGAGAAGGTGGCGCAGACGTTGCTGGCCACGGCGCAGGGGTTCCAGCTGCCGAACACCGTGGCGCGCTGGTAAGCTGCGGTATCGGCCACCGCCAGCTGGCGCGACCACGCCGCGCGCTGGCTCACGTTCACGGCGTTGCCGTTGAAGTGGCGGGGGCGGAACTCGGCGTAGGTAATGAGGCTGGTGTTGGTGCCGGCATCCCAGGTTACCCAGCCGGCGGGCTGCAGCTGGTTGATACCCACGCGGCTTTTCAGGAATACGGTTTTGTTGTTGGTCGGCGCGGCGGCGTTGGCGGCGTCGTTCTGCCAGGGCCGGCCCAGGTAATACAGCGTGCCGCCGGTGTTCGAGGGCAGCGTGGTATTGCGGAATACGAAGCCGTACGCCTGCCCGGCCGGCGTGTTGGCCGCCGTGATGTAGGAGGCGCCATTTGAGGTGCGCGACTTGGCATACACCACGCAGTTTTCGAACACCGCTACCGAGCTACCGAAGATAAAATCCACGTTGCCGTCGATGTAACAGTCGCGGAAGTAGTGCATTGGCGTGCCGCTGCCCTTCACGTACAGCGTATCCTGATTGCCCAGGAAGCGGCAGTTCTTGAACACGGCGCGGTCGGCATTCACCAACACAGCCACCGCCTGCGAACCGTCGCCGAAGGTATTTTCAAACGTAATGTTGAAGGCCGAGAAGTCGGAAGCGCTGATGCTGAAGCTGGCCGAGCCCTGCGTACCCAAGGTGTTGCCGCCCACGCTGGTGCTGGCACCATCGCTGTACGTGAGGATGGTATTGGCTACGCTCTCGCCCACCAGTTGCAGAAACGGCTTGTTAGACGGCACGCTCATTTTCTCGGCATACCGGCCGTTCTTAATGAAGATGCTGTACACAGCCGTGCGATTGGTGGGCGCCGCGTTAATGGCCGCCTGCACGGTGGTGAAGTCGCCGGTGCCGTCCTGGGCCACGGTCACATCGTAGGCATACAGCCGCGTGCTCAGCAGCAGAAGCAGCCCCAGCAGCGCCCAGACGCGGGCCAGGCCGCTGGCGCGGCGAGGGGAAAAGGTAGGAGTATTGACCATAGGAATGTGGGTGAGAATTGTAGGATTAATCACCAATATTATTCCCCATCCCTGCCAAAAGGCACTCCTCCACGCCCTTTTATTTCCGCAATCGTTGCCGGCATCGTTGCCGAAAAGCTAGCACTGATGATGTCAACGGCGCAGCCAGCGGCACAAGCCGCATTCCAGCACGGAGCGAGGCACTACAATACCGACCAGCAGACCACAGCAAATCGCTACTCGTCTCTTGGCCGGCCTTGGCTAAGAGAGTTACGGATTTGCAGGGTAGCACCAAAATCCGACAATTTCATCGCTGAACACCTGACATTTATGTATAAAATCTCAGTCACGATTCTGTTGCAAAAAGTCGCACCGCCTGCGCCCAGAAAAGGAAAATCTTACCATTTATTGAACAGGGTTTGCCACCAAGCAGCATTTTCACTTAGTCCATTGGCAGTACTGTCCTCCGTTGTTCTTGCCTGACATTCAGCAATACAGCTGCGCCACGCGGTACGCTTCCTGCTCCAGGTTTTTGCGGCCGTACTCGCGCTCCACGAAGCAGCAGAAGAACAATGATGGTACGGCACTAACGGCCAGCGATACACGCAGTACTTTGAGCGAAACTCCTGTAGCAGGCGTCAGGCAATGCTGCGGGAAGAGACAGATGCTGAGAATTATGGCGCGAAATAGTCACCGCCGACCATGCCACGGTCACGATGGCTTGGTTACCAAAATATTGCTGAATGTAGCCGTGCTGTTATCCACGAAAACACCCCAGGAGGTTTTCGGGGCTTTGTAGATGCGGGCCGTGAGAGCCGCCACGTTGTTGAGGTACACCACCACCACCGAGTTTTCCTCCACGATTTCGACCGTGTAGTTGGTGTTGGGTTGCAGCGGGAAAGGTACGTCGGCCGTGGCCACGGTGGTCGTGGTCAGATTGCTGCGGTTGGTCAGGTCGAAGCTGAAGCGGTTCTGGCCGGGCACGAAGCGCAGGCTGTAAAACTGGTTGTAGCCGTCGCAGGCGCCCAGCAGAAAGCCGAAATCCTTGGCCGCGCTGCTGTACGACACGGTGGTGCTGATTTTGAAGCGCGTCAGGTTGATAGGGTCGTAGAGCACATTGGCTACGTCGTTGTTGGCGGTGCTTATCAGGCGGTAGCTCTGGGTGCCGCCGCCGGTATTTGTCACGTTGCCCCACTGGCTGTTTTTCACAATGGCCTGGGGCTGGGCCTGCAGGTAGCTCTTCAGCGTGTGCGGAATAGTCACGGCCAAATCCTTATTGGCCAACTGGTAGAGCTTATGCGTAATCAGGTTGCCGCCCCACTGCAGGGCGCCGGTGTCGGTGCTGCCGGCGCGGCGCGGCACCCAGGCCTGCAGGTAGCGGTCGCCGTACTGGTCGGTGATGAGCTTAGGGGCGTAGAAGCCGTTGCCGTCGAAGCGGGCGGTGCCGTTGGGCACGCTCCAGGGGCCGGCCAGCGAGGTGCTTTTGCGGTAGTAGCAGTTTTTTGAGTTAATGTCGGCAAACAGCAGGTAGTAGGTGTCGCCGATTTTGAACAGCTGCGGGCACTCCAGCATGAAGAAGTTAGTGCTGCCGCCATCGTAGAGTCGTCCCTGATATGTCCAGGTAGTCAGGTCAGTCGAGGTATATTTGGCCACGACGCCGCGCCAGGTGCCGGCCACGTTTTGCCGGGCCGCCACTAGCAGGTAGTAGGTGGCCGAGGCGTCATCGAAATACACATAAGGGTCGCGGAAATTGTCGGTTTCGTCGAAGCCCTGCCCCGTCGGCGCATACAGCGTACCGAAGCTGGTATTTTTCACAAACGGCTGGTTGAGCGCCGTGGCCGTGGCCAGCATCACGCCCTCCTTGCGGTTGGTGCAGTTGGCCGAGTTAGGGTTGAAGCCGGTGTAATAGGCGTAGTAGGCGCTGCCCTTCTTCGTCACGCTACCCGTGCCGACGGCAAAATCCTGGGCGCAGGTGGCTGAGGCACAGCTCAGCTGCTCGCCAGTTGAAAGCGCCGAGTAGCTGTAGAAATTGGTGGTTTTGAAGGCGTACCAGGGATGTCGCTGGTTAGTGGCATCGTTCCAGATGTCCTTCAGAAAATAGGAATACGTGGTATTGGTGGCGCTATCGTAATAGGGCATCACATCGCCGATGGCCGTGCCGTCGGCGCACTGCGGGTAAATAGTGTAGCTCGTGCCTTCGGGCTGTTGGGTGCAGACCAGTCCGGCATCGGCCGCATAGGCTTGCGGCTGAGGCGCAGTAGCTTGTTCGGGCTCATTGCAGCTGGCCGTGAGCATAGCTACGCCCGCCGCCAGCCCCCGGCCGGCGGTGAAATAAGTGGTTTTCATGGCGGGAATTTTAGAAAGGGTTGGAAAAGTGCGGCAACGAAAAGTGGCCGGCGCCGGGAGTCATTCAGTAACAACTCCCGGCACCGGCCATTCTTATTGGTTTCTGGTTGCTTGTTTCTGGTTATACTAACTGGCTACTAGGTAGAAACAAGCACCCTCAAAACACCTTACAGCAATACCACTTTGCTGACAACCACCGCATCGCCCACCTGGGCGCGCACGAGGTAGGTGCCGGCAGCTACGTCGGCCGTGTTCAGGCTCAGCGTGTGCGTGCCGGCTGTTTTAGCGCCCGCGTCGAGCACGTGCACGGTGCGGCCAGCTAGGTCAGTGAGCACGAGGCGGGTTTCGGCGGCGGCCTTCACCTGGTAGGTGATGGTGGCCTGGCCGGCGCTGGGGTTGGGATACACGCGCAGGGCCACGGCGGCGGCATCGGCGGCGCGGGTGGCCGCTACAACCGGCACCAGCAGGCTAAACGACTGCGTGCCGGGAATGGCCGTAAAGTCGGGGCTGCGCTGCAGGTTGCCGTTGCCGGGGTCGGCGCCCGGGGCGGGGCCGGTGTTCTGCGGAATCAGGTCCGAGGAGAAGTAGTCGCCGTCGGCGTTGTTTTGCACAGCAAATACTTTGACAGTGCCGCCTGCGCTGGGAATGCCCAGGCTGGCGCGGCTCATCGAAATTTCGAGGCCCGTGGAGCCCGCCGCGCCCGTGGGCGAGCCGGAGTTGGTGCTCAACAGCGAGCTGTTTTTGAACGCGACGACGGCGTTGTTAAACAACGCGTAAGCGCCCGATGCCTGGGCCGCGGTCACGGTTACCGGAGCGCCGGTATTCACGTTGAGGCCGGTGGCGTTGAGCGGCTTGCTCACGGCCAGGCGGTTGCCCCCAGTCATAGTGTACACCACGCCGTCAATCTGCACCTGGCCAGCTACGCCGTTGCCCTTCACGCCGATGCCAAAGTCGCCGGGCTGGTCGAGCTTGGCTTCCACGTTCAGGAACGAGGTAATGGGGGTACTGGCCGTTGGCTTCACCAGCGCCGTGCCCACCGGAATGCCGGTTACACCCGGCCGGGCCACATAGATTTGCAACGAGTTGCGAATCTGGTTCAGGGTGGCAGTGGCCTGGTCCGTTTCCAGCGTACCCGCCAGGAAAAAGTACACGTTGGTGGCATCAGCCGCCACGTAAAACGACAGCAGCCCGGCGTTGCCGAAGCCGTGGTTGCCAGTGTAGCGGCCTACCAGCCGGTAGCCGTTCGTGCTGATTTCGCCGGCGTTGAGCGTGCCGTCGATGGTGATTTGGGCCTGCGATGGTAGGGCGGTGGCCGCCAGCGTGGCCGCCGCAGCGAGGGTAAGGATTTTTTTCATGGGGTTGAAAAAGTGAATGGGTTGAGAAAAAGAAATGCGGATTAATTAACTGTTATCCAGTGCAGCCGAAACGTAGCCGTATTGCCGCTGCGGTTGGTGAAATAAAAGGTGGTGCTGGCGGTGCCGTTACTGGTGTAAGACCACTGCACGTAGTCGGCAAAGCCGCCGCCGGTCTGGTCGATACTGCCGATGACGACCGGCGCAAAGCCCAGGCCGTGAGTCCAGGTGAAGCTGCCACCCGCGTAGGCCCCCAGCGTGATGGCGCCCCCGCTGATGCTGGTGCCGGAGCCCGCCGCCACGGCCCCGTCGCCGGAGTCGTAGCTGCGCTGCGTCACGCGGCCGTTGGTGCGGAAGTCGCCGCTTACCAGCATGCTGCCGTAGAGCTCGGCCCCGCCCTCGGAGTAGAATTTGATGCGGCGGTTGAGGTAGGAGCCATCGGCTGCGCCGGTGATGTCGAGGGCGTCGGCGCTGAGGAAGCGGTAGCCGATTTTGCCGGCGTTGTATTCCTTGCTCAGGATGCCGGCGCCGGTTTCCACCACATTTGCATTGGTCACGTAGAGGTTGCCGTCCACGTTGGCATTGCCGCGCACGTCGAGGCGCTGGTTGGGCGCGTCGGTGCCCAGGCCCACGTCGCCGTTGCGCTTCCACACCAGGGTGTTGGGCGCGTTGTCGGAGCCGAGGGAGCCGCCGCCGTAGCCCAGCAGCTGCGGGCCGTCGTAGGTACCACTGTATTGCAGGCGGTGGTTGTAGTCGCCCAGGCCATTTAGCAGCAAGGCATTGCCCACCAGCCCCACGGCCACGCCGGTGCCGTCGGTGGTCCAGGTGAGGGCGGTTTTGCGGCCGCCGTTGCTCACGCCCAGCCGGCCACCGCCGTAGCCGAACAGCACCGGGCCGTCCACGTTGTCGCTGCCGCCCCAGGGCTTGAAGCCCTGGTCGTAGTAGCCGTAATAGCCCAGGCCGTGGCCGGTGTCGGTGCCGCCGCGCAGCAGCAGGTCGTTGGTGGAGTTCAGCGCCAGGTTCTGGGTGGCCGAATGGTTGCCCAGGTTGTCGGCTTTCAGAAGGTTCCAGGCCATGCCGTCGTAGGCGTATAGGCCGGGCGTGTTGTCGGTCTGGTACACCACGAGGCCCGCTACAGGGCTGCCGATGGCGTCGCGCTGCGCCTGCGTGAGGCGCGGCGGCAGCAGGCCCTGCGTGGTCGAAGTCACGTCGAGCGCGGCGGCGGCATTGGGCATGATAGTGCCGATGCCCACGTTCTGCGCCTGTGCCGCCGACGCGGCCAGACCTAGCCAGCCCACCAATACCCAAGCGGCTGATTTTCTATTTATTGAATAAAAATTTGCCATCTTTTCGCGAGAATTACAGGAATGAGTAGTCCCGGCTTCGCCGTTTTGGCGAAGAGCAGCGGACCCGGAAAAAAGGAAAGGCACCGGCGGCGCCGGCTAGCTTAAGGTCTGGTGACGGTCAGGTTTTTGAAGGTTGCCGTGCTGTTGTCGGCGAAGATGCCCCAGGAGGTGCGCGGGGCCTTGTAGATGCGCGATGACAGGGCCGCCACGCCGTTCACGTACACCACCACCACCGAGTTTTCCTCCACAATGTCAACGGTGTAGTTCGTATTGGGCTGCATGCGGAAAGGCACATCAGCCACCGGCGAAGTGCCGGCATTGAGCGAGTTGCGGTTGGTGCGGTCGAAGCTGAAGCGGTTTTGCGAGGGCACGAAGCGCAGGCTGTAGAACTGGTTGGTGGCGTCGCAGGCACCCAATGCGAAACCGAAATCCTTGGTAGCGTCGGTGTATGACACGGTGGCGCTCAGCTTGAAGCGCGTCTGGTTGATGGGCTTGAACAATACGCTGGCGGGTCCGCCGCTGGCCGGGCCGGCCAGCACCCAGGTGTTGGAGTCGGGCCGGGCGGCGGTGGCGGTGCGGCGCACTTGCTGCAAGGGTTCCGTCTGGGTTTCGAGGTAGGTTTTCAGGCTGGGCAGCAGGCTCACAGTGAGGTCGCCGCTGGCCGTCTGGCTGAGCTTGTGGGTGACGAGGTTGCCACCCCACCACCAGCCGCCGCTGTCCTGGTTATCCTGGTAGCGGTTCACCCAGGCCATCATGTAAGCGTCGCCGGTGGCAGTGTTTACCAACGCTTTGCCGGCGTAGAAGCCCGCGCCCTCGAAGCGGGCCGCGTCGCTGGGCTCGGCCCAGGGGCCGGTGGGCGAGTCGCTCTTGCGGTAGTACATGTTGCGGGTGGTGATGTCCGAAAATAGCAGGTAGTGCTTGCTGCCCAGCTTGAATAGCTGCGGGCACTCCAGCATCACGAAGTTGGTGCTGCCGCCATCGTAGGCCACGCCCTGATAGGTCCAGCTCAGCAAATCGGCAGAAGTATAGCGCACCAGCACGCCCCGATTGTTACGGCGGGCGGCCACCAGCATGTCGTACTCGCCGCTCAACTCGTTGCGGTACACGTAGGGGTCGCGGAAGTTGTCGCTTTCGTCAAAACCCTGATTGGTGGGCACGTAGATAGTCGCAAAGGCCGCGTTTTTCACGAATTTCTGCGTGGCGCTGGGCGCAGTGGCCAGCATCACGCCCTCCTTGCGGTGGCCGCAGTTGCCGGAGTTCGGGTTGTGGCCGGTGTAGAAGGCGTAGTAGGTTCCACCTTTCTCCATCACGCAGCCGGTGCCGATGGCGCGGTCCTGGGCGCAGCTACCGGCGCTGCTGGGCAGCAGTTCGCCGGCCGGCAGCTCGGTAAATTGGCGGAAATCTCTCGTTTTCAAGCCGTACCAGGGATGGCGCTGGTTGGTGCCATCGTTCCACACGTCCTTGAGGTAGTACACCAGCATCGTGTTGGTAGCCGCGTCGAAGTAAGGCATCATGTCGCCGATGCCCGCGCCGTCGGAGCCTTTCGGGAAGATGCTGTAGTCGCTGCGCTCGGCGGCGGGCGTGCACACTAAGGTGCTGGAAGTGGGCGGCGTAACCGGCTTATCGGGTTCGGTCGAGTCCTTTTTACAGCCGGCGGCGAGGCATGTCAGGAGCACGGCAGCCGCTGCGGAGAGCGGCGCCAGGGGCGCTAAGAAAGTTTTCACAGGAAATAGCTTATCGTTGGAAACGAATCGATTAGGGTTTCATTGCCGTGGGCATCGAGCTATTCAGCTTGCTGAACGTAAGCTCGTTCACCGTCAGGCCATCGGGCGCCAGCAGCTTCACGTTGGTGTAAGGCTGGCTGGGAAAGAACAATTCCGTAGCCACGCTCAGGCCGCCATCGGCGAACAGCTCCACCGATGTGGCGTCGAAATACAAGGTCACGTCGGCCGCCGGGCCGGTGGCCAGGCGCGGCGTGAGGTGCTTGCCGGCAAACTTCTCGTGGAAGGCCGTCTGGCCCGATTTGCGGCGGTCCACGAAATACTGGTTGGCCCCTTTGTCGTAGCCCAGGCGCAATTCCTCCCCGGCCGCATTGCTCAGCACCAGCGTGAAATCGTTCAGCTGCAAGGTTTTCATCCGCAGCATAAACTTGTTGTCCTTCAAACCCAGCTTCTCGGTCAGGTCGAGGGCGGGCTTCACCGTGAGGCCGGTGAGCTTGCGCGGCGCCGGCGCCAGCTTAGCTAGTTCCTTCACCGGCTGCGAGGTCAGATAGATTTCCTCCCCCACCTGCTTCAAACCCAGCTCGCGGGGCAGAGTGTTGGCGCTACGCCAGGGTGAGGTCGGAATCTGGTTGGCGTAGTCCCAGTTGCTCATCCAGCCCAGGAAGAGGCGGCGGGTGCCGGTGTTGTTCCAGGTCACGCCGGCGTATTCGTCGGGGCCGTAGTCGGCCCATTTGGTCTTGTCGTTCAGCGGGGTAAACTTCTTCCCATCGAACTGACCAACGAAATACTGCGTGGCCGAGCCGCCGTTGGGCCCGCCGGGGTTCAGGTTTACCAGCAGCACCCAGTAGGTTTTGCCGTTCAGCGTCAGCGGGAACAAGTCGGGGCATTCCCACACGCCGCCGTGCGCGCCCAGCTTTTCGCCAAACTCGCTTTCCTTGCTCCAGTCCTTGAGGTTGGGCGAGGAGTAGAACGTAATCCGGTCCTTGGTGGCCAGGGTCATTATCCACTTCTTGGCCACGTCGTTCCAGCTCACTTTCGGGTCGCGGAAGTCCTGAATGCCGGGGTTTTTCAGCACCGGGTTCTGGGCGTACTTCGTCCAGGTTTTGCCGCCATCGAGGCTGTAGGCCAGGCTCTGGTTTTCGTGCAGCTTGGTGCCCTTCTTTTCTTCATCCATGTCGTGGTGGGTGAAGATGGCCACCATCGCATTCTTGCCAAAACCAGCCGTGTTATTCACGTCCAGCACGGCCGAGCCGGAGAAGATGAGGCCCAGCTTATCGGGGTAGAGGGCAATGGGTTGCTCCTTCCAGGTCAGCATGTCGGGGCTGGTGGCGTGGCCCCAGTGCATCGGTCCCCAGGTCATGCCGTCGGGATAATACTGGAAAAACAGGTGGTACACGCCGCGGTCATACACCATGCCGTTGGGGTCGTTCATCCAGTGGGCGGCGGGCGCGAAGTGGTAGCCCAGCCGGTACTGCGGCGTGGCCGGCGGCACCGGTTTGTCTTGCGCCGGGCTCAGGAAAGGCAGCGCGCAGAGGATGGGCAGGAGGAGCTTTTTCATGGGATATTTTTTTGATTTTAGTAAGACATTAGACGTTAGACTTGAGACATTAGACTTACCGTCAGAACATCAATCTAATGTCTCAAGTCTAACGTCTAATGTCTTACTAACTCTTTAGTCATCAACGCCCGCACCGCCGCTTCCGTCAGCACCGGCGTTGCTCCCTGGTGCGTGGCCACGTAAGCCCCGGTGGCGCAGGCGAAACGCAGCGCCGCGCCGGGCTCCTCGTCCGTGAGCAGCCCTTTGAGTAAGGCGGCCAGGAAGGAGTCGCCGCTGCCGATGGTGTCCTTTACCTCCACCGGCACGCCGGGAGCACGAAACAGCTGGTTTTTAGTCCAGAGCAGGGCGCCATCGGCGCCGAGAGTCACGCACACGGTCTGCAGGTCGAAGCGGGCGGCCAGCCAGGGCAGGGCGGCTTCCAGCTCATCCTCGGCCCCAAACCAGCCCATGATTTCGGCCAGCTCGTGGTGGTTCATCTTCACCATGTTGGCTTTACCCAGCAGGTACTTCACCACCTCGCGGGTGTAGTGCGGCGGGCGCATGTTCACGTCGAACACCTTGCACTTCGCGTTTTCGAGCAGGCGGTACAGGGTTTCGCGGCTGTTGGCCTGCCGGGCTACCAGGCTGCCGAACACGAAGGCGTCGGCGGTAGCCACGGCGGCCTCCACGTCGGCGTCGTACTGAATGTAGTCCCAGGCCACGGGCTGCACGATTTTGTAGGTCACTTCGTGGGCGTTGTCCACGTTGGCTTTCACCACGCCGGTCAGGTGGGTTTGGCCGGTCTGGATGAGGTCGGTAGCGAGGTCTTTCGACTGCACAAAATCGACCAGCTCGGTGCCCAGCTCGTCGTCGCCCACGCGGCTGATGAAACGCACGGGCAGCCCCAGCTGGTGCAGGTGCACGGCCACGTTGAAGGGCGCGCCGCCCGGCTGCTTGCCGGTGGGGAGGATGTCCCAAAGGATTTCGCCGAAGCAGACAACGGTGGGGAGGGTGGTGGACATGGGAAGGAAATTGATAGTGTGAGGTATGTGCCGGGGTTTCGGTGTTAGGTGTTAGGTGTTAGGTGTTAGGTGTTAGGTGTTAGGTGTTAGGTAATGTACGATTCCGAATAGCAAACGCCCAGCACCCAATATCTAACACCAAAACCCAACACCAACTACTCTACACATAAAGACAACTTAATTAATGTAGCACCAACACCTTATCCGCCTCCTCCAGCGTCTTGCCCTTCGTTTCCGGCATCATCCGCCACACGTAGAGTAGCTGTAGCACCATCATGCCGCAGAAAAAGGCGAAGGTGTTGCCGCCGCCCAGCTTTTCCGTCAGGGCTGGGAAGATGAACGTGATAGCCGCCGCCAGCACCCAGTGCGTGCTGGAGCCCAGCGCCTGCCCTTTAGCCCGCACCGCCGAAGGAAAAATCTCGCTGATAAACACCCAGATAACTGCGCCCTGCGAGAAGGCAAAGAAGGCGATGTAGCCAAACAGCAGCACCGGCACCAGCGCAAACTGCTGGGTGTAGAACGACCAGGCCACCAGCCCTAGCGTGACGATGAGCCCCACCGAGCCCACCAGCATCAGCTTGCGCCGGCCGAATTTATCGATAATATTGACGGCCAGCAGCGTAAAACAGAAATTGACCAGCCCGATACCGGCGCTCGACAGCAGCGCTGCGTCCGGCCCGCGCCCGGTCATTTCGAAAATGCGCGGGGCGTAGTAGATGATGGCGTTGATGCCCGCCAGCTGGTTGAACATGGCAAACAGCACTGCCAGCAGAACCGGCCGCCGGTACTGCGGCGCCCATAGCGACTCGCCGCTGCCTTGCTCGGCCGCGTTGGCTACGAGAATGTTGGCCACGTTCTGCTCGGTCGTGCTCGGGTCGATTTTGTCGAATACCACGCGGGCTTCGGAGGTGCGGCCCTGGCGGAGCAGCCAGCGCGGGCTTTCCGGCACCCGGAACAGCAGCAGCAGGAACGCCACCGACGGCACCGCCTGCACGCCCAGCATCCAGCGCCAGGCGTCGGGGCCAATGCCCTGCAGCAGGTAGTTGCTCAGGTACGCCAGCAGAATGCCGAACACCACGTTGAACTGAAACATGCCCACCATGCGCCCCCGCGAGGCCGGCGGCGATACTTCCGAGATGTAGAGCGGGGCCGTGACCGATGACGCGCCCACCCCCAGCCCGCCCAGGAAGCGGAACACCAGGAACGGCACCCAGCCCGGCGCCAGCGCCGCCCCCACGGCCGATACCAGATAGAGCACCGCAATCCAGCTCAGGGTGCCGCGCCGGCCCAGCCGGTCGCTCGGGATGCTGCCGAACACGGCGCCCAGCACCGTGCCAATCAGGGCGATGGACATGGTGAGGCCGTGCTCGTAGGCGTCGAGCTGCCACAGCTTCTGGATGGACGTTTCGGCCCCCGAAATCACGGCCGTGTCGAAGCCGAACAGCAGGCCGCCTAGCGCCACCACGACGGACCAGAAAAAGACGTTGCGATTATTCATATTTAGTTTAGCTGTTAGCTAATAGCGGCTAGCTGTTAGCTTCTTAGATGGGTAGAATAAGCAGTGAAGCATAAGTTAAGAACGACGCTAACAGCCAGCAGCTATTAGCTAACAGCTTAAAAATTACCAGCCCGGATTCTGCTGATACAGCCCCTTGCTGTAGTTAATCTGGTTGAGCGGAATCGGCAGATACTCATCACGTCCGGCCGTAAACTGCGCGTCCTGCAGGTACTGGCGCTTAGTTTTCTCCACCGTGAAGTAGTTGTTCATGTAATCGGCCGCAATGCCCCAGCGCACGAGGTCGAAGAAGCGGAAGCCTTCCATGGCAAACTCCAGGCGGCGCTCAAAGCGTAGGGCCTGGCGGGCGTACTGCTGCGTCCAGTTGGCCGAGTTGTAAAGACCAATGGCGTAATTCGATACGGGCTGGCCGGCGCTGTTCACCAGCATGCCGGTGCTGTTTTGGGCGCGCTGGCGAATCTGGTTGATGAGCGGCAGGGCTTCGGCCTGGCGGCCCAGTTCGATGAGGGCCTCCGCGCGCCACAGCAGCACGTCGGCGTAGCGGATGAGGGCGATGTTCTTGGTGCTGCTCATGAACGGCGGCTCGCGCTGGAAGCTGGCGTCGTTCGGCCCCACGTTCTCCTTGAGGCTCTGGAAGTAGCCGTAGGTGTTGGGGACCCGCACCCACGACTGCTGCATCACGAAGTTGGGGTGGTATTTCCAGGGGTGGCCGGGTACGGCCACGGTGTGGTCCACGCGCGGGTCCATGGTATTGGCCGAGAAGTCATTGGCCGTGGCAATGTCCACATCGTTGAACGAATTGAACAGCGGCAGCCCGTCGGGGTCGGTGCGGAACGAGTTCACCAGGTTCTGGCTGGGCTGGTGGAAGCCGCAGCAGCCAAACTCCGAGTTCATCGGGTAGTTCAGCTTGTTGCCCTGCGCGATACGGCCGTGGATGGTGCCGTCGTTTTTCGAAAACTGGATGGCAAATACCGACTCGGCCCCGTTGTCGTTGCTGGACATGAAGTTGCTGCCGAAATCGGGGTACAGCGAGTAGCGGCCCCCGTTCATTACCTCGTCGGTCAGGCGCAGCACTTCCTGTAGCTTGCCCTGGTCCACACCCGTCACCTGGTGGGTTTCGTTCTGGGTGTAAGCTTGGTAGAGGCGCACTTTGGCCAGGTAGGCCTTGGCGGCCAACTGAGTGGCGCGGCCCACTTCGGGCTGGTTTACCGGCAGGTTGTCGGCCGCAAACTGGAAGTCCTCGGCAAGCTTATCCCAGAGCTGGTCGTTGGTCAAGACCACGTTCGACACGTTCACGTATTCCGCCACCGGCACGTTCTCATCGATGTAGGGCACCCGGCCAAACAAGGTTTTGAGCATGAAGTAGAAATGGCCGCGCACGAAGCGCATCTCGCCCTGGCGCACCTTTTTGGTGGGCATGGCCTCCTCGCTGATGCCGTTGAGGCGGCGTAAGGCATCGTTCGAGCGCTGCACGCCGATGTAGAGGCGGAACCACAGCTCGTCGGTGTTGCCGATGTCGGGGCGGTTGTAGGAGAAGGTTTCGTAGAAGTGAAAGGCGTCCACGTCGGCGGTGCCGCCGCCGCCCTTGTAGGCGTCGCCGGCGCGCAGGTTGCCGTAGGGCCACAGCAGCGTGAAGGGAGCAGTGTAGTTGTCGTTGCCGAGCTGCGAGTAGGCGGCAATTACCTGCTTGTCAATATTCTCGGGGTTGTTAATCTGCTCGTCGCTGATGGCGCCGCGCGGCGGCACGTCCAGGAAGTCCTTGTCGTTGCAGGCCGTCGTCAGGCCCAGGGTGAGCAGCCAGCCGGCCAGGGCGAGGTGTTTGAAAGAAGCCATTTTCAGAGCGGCTAGCTATTAGCTGCTAGCGGTTAGCTTTTATGTGGATAGCCTTGGAAGCTAACAGCTAGCCGCTGTCAGCTAACAGCTTAAAATTAAAAAGTGATGTTGAGGCCCGTCGTGAAGGTCACCGGCACGGGGTAGGCCAGGGTTTGCACCTCGGGGTCGGGGGCAGTGTAGGCGCGGTCGCCCTTCTTCTGATAGAAAGCCAGCAGGTTCTGGCCCTGCACGTAGAGGCGCGCCTGTTGCATCCGCAACTTGCCTACCAGGCTGGTGGGCAGCGAATAGCCCAGCTGCACGTTGCGCAGCTTGAGGTAGGAGCCGTTTTCGAGGAAGTAGGTCGAGGTGCGGTTTTCGCGGTTGTTGTTGGTCAGCGAGAGGGCCGGGATGTTCGAGCCCGAGTTTGCCGGCGTCCAGGCGTCGAGGGTGCGGGTGCCGTAGTTCTCCCCCGAACTCAGGGAGGTGAAGTCGGTGCGGAACTTGGTGTCGTTGTACACATCCAGGCCCTGCACGCCCTGCCAGAACAGCTGCAAATCAAAGCCTTTGTAGTTAACGCCGATATTCAGACCGTAGATAAAATCAGGTTGGCCGGTAGCAATGAAGGTCTGGTCCTTTTCATTGATGACGCCGTCGTTGTTGAGGTCCTTGTAGCGAATGCGCCCCAGGTCTTTGCCGGTTTGCTGGGCCGAGTTGTCCACTTCGTCCTGGGTGCGGAACAGGCCGTCGGCCACGTAGCCGTAGATGGAGCCGATGGGCCGGCCCAGGATATTCTGGTCCTGGCCGTTGCCGGCGTAGCCGGTCAGGGCTTCTTTCGGCAGGTAGGTCACCTCGTTGCGGTACGAGGAAATATTGCCGGTGATGCTGTAGCTGAAGTCGTTGCTGAGCTTATTCTGGTAGGTCAGAATGGCCTCGATGCCCTTGTTGCGAATGCTGGCCGCGTTCACGAAGCGCCCTCCGCCCTCGCCGATGACGGCCGGATAAGGCAGGTTCACTAGGATATCGTCGGTGTTTTTGATGAAGTAGTCCACCGAGCCCGAGAGCTTGTTCTCGAAGAAGCCGAAATCGAGGCCGAAGTTGGTTTGGGTGCTGGTTTCCCACTTCAGGCCGGGGTTGCCCTGCTGGAAGCGCTGGAAGCCCGAGGGCAGCGCCCCGGTTTTGTTGCCGTTGATGTCGTAGGCAGTGCCGGTGTCGGCGGTCCAGGTCGCATCCGAGCCGTAGCTGGGGCGGTAGAGGCTGTAGGCGGCATTGTAGGCAATGTCCTGGTTACCCGTCTGTCCCCAGCCGGCGCGCAGCTTCAAATCCGATACCGCAGCCACATTGTCCTTGAGGAAGCCTTCCTCGCTCAGGCGCCAGCCCACCGAGGCGGCCGGGAACCAGCCAAACTGGTTATCCGCCCCGAAGCGCGACGAGCCGTCGCGGCGCAGCGTTACCGAGGCCAGGTATTTGTCGGCCAGCGAGTAGTTGATTTTGCCGAAGTACGAAGCCAGAGCGTAGGCGCTGGAGTAGCCGCCGTTGTTCTGGAGGCCGCTGCCGGCGTCGAGGTACATGTAGTCGGGGTCCTGCACGGCGAAACCGGTGCGGGTAGCGAATACTTCTTCGTAGTTGTACTTGATGCGCTCGGTGCCGGCCAGGAAATCAATCTGGTTGCGGCCCAACGTCAGGTTGTAGTTCAGGGTGTTCTGCCACACCCAGTTGCCGTACACACGCTGGGTGTTGCTCACCCGGTTCACGTTGTCGGTGATGTAGCCGTTTTTGTAAGTTTTGTATTGCCCGCGGAAGGTAAACAGGTTGTAATCGATGCCGAAGCTGCTGCGCAGGTGCAGCCCTTTCAGCACTTCCAAATCGGCGAAGAAATTGCCAAAGGCGCGGTTGGTGTAAGCCTTGTTCTGGCGGTTATCTTCCAGAATACGAACGGGGTTGTTCCGGTCGGCAATGCCCGACACCGGGCCGCCCCAGCCCAGGCCATCCACGGTGCGGATGGGCACGATGGGCAGGCTGATAACGGCCAGGCCGCGCGCCTGCCGGTCTTCGCCGTAGGTCTGCATGTTGCGCACCAGCGTCAGGTTTTCCCCCACTTTCAGGCGGCCCTTGAAGAAGCTGTAATCGGTATTCAAACGACCGGTAAAGCGCTCGAATTCCGAGTATTTGATGACGCCCTTGTTGTCGAAATAGTTGAGCGAGAACAAGGCGCTGCCCCGCTCCCCGCCGCTGCTGAGGCTCAGATTATACTGCTGGGCCAGCGAGTTTTGCTGCGTTTCCTTAAACCAGTTGGTATCGGCCGAGCGCTGGTTGGGGTCGTTGCCGAGCTGCTCAGGCACAATCACGCGGTCGAGCACCGGGCGGCCGTCGGGGCCCACGCTGGTTTCGTACTGGTAGAGTTGGGTCGAGGGCGTCAGGCCGTCGTTGGTGGCGGCCTGCCACAGGGCGCGGCCATACTGCTCGGTGTTTAGCAGGCTGGGCTGCTTGCCGGGCCCCTGGAAGGTGAAGAAGGTGTTGAAATCGACGCGGTTCACGTCCTTCTTGGCGCGCTTGGTGGTGATGATAATCACCCCATTACCCGCCCGCGAGCCGTAGATGCTGGCCGCCGAGGCATCCTTCAGCACTTGGATGCTCTCGATGTCGTTCTGGTTAATCTGGTTGATACCGTCCTTGGTCGGGATGCCGTCAATGACGAACAGCGGGTCGTTGTTGCCCAGCGTGCCGATGCCACGGATGCGAATCTGCACGTTGCCGTCAGGCGCGCCGTCGGTGACGATGTTCACGCCGGGCACGCGGCCCTGCAGGTTGCGGGCCACGTTGTTGGAAGGCAGGTCTTTCACTTCGTCCACCTTCACCACGGCCACGGCCCCGGTGAGGTCGGCCTTTTTCTGGGTCTGGTAGCCGGTCACCACAATTTCGTCGAGGGCGGCGGCATCGGTAGCCAGCTGCACGACGAAATCAGTGCGGCCGTCGGCGGGCAGCTCCTGGGTTTTGAAGCCGATGGAGGAAATGACGAGCGTGGCGCCCTCGGGTACATTAAGGCTGAAATTACCGTCGGGGCCGGTGGTGGTGCCGATGGTGCTGCCCTTCACGAGCACGGTCACGCCGGGCAGGGCGGCGCCTTTATCGTCGGTGATACGGCCGGTCACGGGGCGGTCGGCGGCGGGGGCGAGGGTGGCAGGAGCAGCTACGGCGGGGAGCGTGGCCAGGGCTGCTGGGGTGCCGGCCAGCAGCGCCAGCATTGCCGCCCGACGGATGGGTTGTAGCGGTTTGTTCATGCGGGTTGAGGTGGGAAATAGGTCGGTGGGAACCGATGCCGTGACCAGCCCGTCGGCCAGCCCTGCAATCGTTTGGTGTCCCAAAATTCCGAAGTACCTGTCCTACGCCCTTGCTCAAATCACTCAAAAACGTTCACTATTCGTTCATTGCCCAAACATATTTTCTTAACACTGATGTTCAGTACGTTATTTTAACATAGAGCCTCGGGAACGTTTGCAGACTTGCACTTTTGATGCAGCACTTTCAAAAATTGTTCATCTCAAAGTTCTGTTAACGCGGCCGGGGAAACCTCACCCCCGGCCCCTCCCCAAAAGAGAGGGGAGCCTGACGATTCACAATAGGTGCATAACAGGTGCCCCCTCTTTTTTGGAGAGGGGGTCAGGGGGTGAGGTTCCGCCGGGCGAGATGCCGCGCTCAGCCCACCGGTGTGATATGCAGCGCCCGATAGTCGGAAGGCGAGATTTGATACCGCCCCTTGAAACTAGTAGAAAAGTAAGAGGGCGAGGAGAAGCCCAGCTGATAGGCCACTTCCGCAATCGTCAGCGAGTCGTCGAGCAGCAGCTGCCGGGCCTTGGTGAGGCGGATGCTCTGGATAAAGTCGGTGACGCCAGTGCCGAGCACAGCCTTCACCTTGCGGTAGAGCTGCACCCGCGAGATGCCCAGACTGCGGGCCACGTCTTCCACCGAAAGGTCGGCGCGGGTGAGGTTGGCCTCCACGATGGCCGTGAGGTCGGCCAGGAATTTCTGGTCGACGCGCTGGGGCGGGGCCACGGTGGCGGTGTCCACGCTCAGCTCGCGGCGGAAATGCTCGCGCTGCCGGGCGCGGTTGGCCAGCAGGGTGCGCAGGCTTTCGAGCAGGAAGGCGGGGTTGAAGGGCTTGGTGAGGTAGAGGTCGGCGCCGGCCTGCACGCCTTCCACCTGCTGCTCGGGCGCGCCCCGGGCGGTAAGCAACACAATGGGAACGTGCGAGGTACGCCAATCGCCCTTTAGCCGCGCCACGATTTCGAGGCCGCTGAGGCCGGGCAGCATCACGTCGCACACCACCAGGTCGGGAATTAGCTCGGCGGCTAGGCGCAGGCCGGTGTCGCCATCGAGGGCCGTGCGCACCTGGAAGTGCGGGCGCAGCTTCTGGGCCAAGAAGGCGTTGACTTCGAGGTTGTCTTCGATGATGAGGACCAGCGCGTCGCGGCCCTGGCCGGTGGCAAAGGCCGGTTCGGCCACTTCGGCCGGCTCGGGCAGCGGTCGGGGCAGCTCGTCGTCGGCCAGGGCCGCGCCGGGGGCAGCTATGGTGGCGGCCGGCGCCAGCAGGGCCTCGGGCAAGGTCAGCGGCAAAGTCACCACGAAGGTGCTACCCTCGCCGGTTTGGGTGGTGAAAGTGAGCTGGCCCTGGTGCAAGCGGGTGAGGCCCAGCGCCAGCGCCAGCCCCATGCCCGAGCCCTGCGCGCCCGGCTGCTGCCCTTGGTAAAACCACTCGAAGATGTGCGCCCGGTCCTGCTCGCTAATGCCGCGCCCGGTGTCTTCCACGCTCACCCGCACGCTGCCCTCGGCCGGCAGCGGCTCGATGCTGACGGTGATGATGCCCTGGTCGCGCGTGAATTTCAGGGCGTTGGACAAGAGGTTAAAAAATACCTTGTCAAGAATGTTCACGTCGAAGGACAGGTTTACGGCGGGCTCGGCGGGCAGGAAGCGCAGGCTAATGCCGCGCTGCCGGACGGGCTTCTCGAACAGGTCCATGATTTCGCGCACGAAGCTCACGAGGTTGCCGGGCGTGGCCCGCACCGGCATCTTACCCACGTCGATTTTGCGGAAGTCCATGAGCTGGTTTACCAGCTGCAGCAGGCGCTGGGCATTGCGGCGCACCAGCCCCAGGTCGTGCCGCTGCCCGGCCGAAAGGTCGCTGCCGGGGGCCAGCATCTCCTCCACCGGCCCCAGGATGAGGGTGAGCGGCGTGCGCAGCTCGTGCGAGAAGTTGGTAAAAAACCGCAACTTAGCCTCAGTTTCGACCCGCGCCTGCTCGGCAAACTCCTGAATCTGGTTGCGTTGGGAGCGGATTTCCTCGTTCTGCCCTTCCAGCACCCGCGTAATGCGGCGGTTGACGCGCAGGGCGCGCCAGGCCAGCAGCCCCAGTCCGGCCGCAATCAGCAGTGCCACAGCCAGCCCGTACAGCACCGTTTGCTGGCTGGCGTAGGTGTCGCGCTGCTGTTGCAGCAGCCGCTGCTGCCGGCGGATATCCTGCTGCTGGTTGGCCAGCTGCTCGGTCTGCATCTTCATTGTCAGGGCGTTGGTCGAGTCAATGACCATCGTGCCCAGCACGTTCTCCTTAGCATAAAGCTGGTGCTGCAGAATTTTCATGGCCGTGCGAATGGCCTCCTCTCCACCCGGCGGATAGAGCAGGGTGGCCGTCAGCACCCCATCCTGCACGAACTGAATGCCGCCGTGCGGGCCCGGCAGCCCGTCCACCCCGACGACGCGCACGCGGTGGTCCAGCCCCAACTGTTTGCATACCTGGTAGGCGCCCAGCGCCATCCGGTCGTTGTGAGCAAAAATCAGATTCACCTCGGGATGAGCCCTGAGCACGGCGGGCAGGTTCTGCACCACCGAGGGGCGCTTCCAGTCGCCGTGCACGGGCGTTAATTGGTGTACACCGGGGTAGCTGGCCAGCGCTTTAACGAGCCCCCGGTGACGGTCTACTGCCGGAGATGCTCCAGCCAAACCCTGAATTTCCAGCACGTTGCCGTGCCCCCGCAGCAGGCTGCCGATGTAGTGACCCGCCGCTTCGCCTACCTCTACATTATTGCCTCCCACGTAAGCAGTGTAGAGCTTCGAGGTGGTGCGCCGGTCCAGAATCACCACTGGGATGCCCCGGTTGAAAACTTCCTCCACTACGGGCGTCACGGGCTCAGCCTCGTTGGCCGATACAATCAGCAAATCAATCCCTTCTTTCAGAAACTCCCGAATCTGCTGCTGCTGCCGGGTGCTGTTGTCGCGGGCGTCCTTAAGCCGGAAGGTGACGTTGGGATAGAAGCTCAGCTCCTTTTGCATGCCGGCCAGCATGGCCTGCCGCCAAGCGTCGCTGGTGGTGCACTGCGACAGGCCGATGGTGTAGTGCCGCTCGGGTGGAGTCGCCCATACAGAGACGGCAGAGAGGCATGCAGCTAGAATACTGCAGTAAAACCACCAGCGGACTACGCCAGCATTAGAGAACATACCCATCGAGCCAGTAATTATATCATCTGATTTTCAACAAAATAGCCACGTCTTGGTTGAAATACCTTGGTAATATCATTGGCTTACGGAGGGTAGCCTCGCGCCCAACCCACAACCTCTGGGTCGACTAAAACACCATGGGTACCGTGATAACTTGTGTAAAGTTAAAAGTAAAAGCCGCCACTCAAACTTTCGTCTAAGTGGCGGCTTTTAAGGAGTGGGAGATACTGGGTTCGAACCAGTGACCCTCTGCTTGTAAGGCAGATGCTCTGAACCAGCTGAGCTAATCTCCCTCTTTCCCGCTTGGCTTTTGCCGTTTGGGAGTACAAAGATGGGAGGACTTTTTTTATCTGCCAAACATTTTTTCGTTTTTCCGCCGCTGACCGGTTGGCGTGGTTGGCGAGTGAGGCAGCAACGATTTCATTTTCAAGAAATGAATTTTCACGA
The DNA here is from genome assembly GCF_030580865.1 of Hymenobacter aranciens. Taxonomy (GTDB): domain Bacteria; phylum Bacteroidota; class Bacteroidia; order Cytophagales; family Hymenobacteraceae; genus Hymenobacter; species Hymenobacter aranciens. The sequence goes on from NZ_JAUQSY010000004.1 coordinate 154,088, forward strand.
GCCAACTTAAAAATTTTCTTGCTCCAAGGCGAGCAACGTATCTATCCGGGCTGCGTTGAAACAGACGAAGTTCTTTTTCCACCTAACCACGCCTTCCCTTCATGGCTACGCTCCTCCAAAACTATTCCGAAGCCGAAAAAACGGCTTACCTCAGCGCCATTGCCAGCCTGGCTTCGGCCGACCGCCAGGCTTCGCCCGCCGAAGCCGAGTTTCTGCAGGCCCTGACGCAGCAAGCGGGCCTTTCCGACGGCGCCGCGCAGCAGGTGGTAGCCGCCGCCCAGGATTCGACCAACGAAACCGTGAAGCAAAATCTTGACGCCCTTAAGGGCAGCGACCTGCGCTTCTCGCTCATCACCGACCTCATCAGCTTTGCCCGCGCCGATGGCGCTTACGCCAACGATGAGGAAGCCATGGTAGGCAAAATGGCTGCCTACCTCGGCGTCAACCCCGAACAGAAGCAAGCCTTGGAAACCGTAGTGGACCAGGCCGCCCAGGTGCCTCACGATGCTGCGGACCCCGAAAAGAAAGGCTTTTTTGATGGCATCGGCGACAAGCTGTCCAACGTGGGCATTCCTAAAAGCGCCCTGCTGGCGGGCCTGCTTGGCGTGGTGGCTCCTATGGTGATTTCGCGAGTGGCGGGCGGCGCCAACCGCAGCAGCAGCGGCATGGGCGGCCTACTGGGCAGCGGTATGGGTGGCCTGCTCGGCGGCGCGGCCCAGAGCGGCATGGGCGGGTTGCTGGGTGGCCTGCTCGGCGGCTTGGGCGGCGGGGGCGGTCAGGTTGCCCAGAATTCGCACGTCGGCGGCGGCGGGCTGGGCTCGATTATGTCGGTGCTGGGTGGGCTGGGCGGCGTAGCCGGCTCGCAGCCGCGTAGCGCGGGCGGCGGCGGGCTCTTCGGCAGCGGCATGGGCGGACTGCTGGGCGGGCTGTTTGGGCGCTAACTGCCAATACGTTTGTACCAAAAGAAGCCGCTTTAAAAGCGGCTTCTTTTGGTTTACCCATCACCGAAATTACTCCGTTGCCTTAGAAGAGGGTGCAATACTGGCGAAGTAGCCACCCTGCCGCTCCACCACTTCCACGATGCGGTAGTTGATGTCCTCCTTCACGTCCAGATAATGGTCGTAATTAGTGGTATCGATGAAATACTGCACCGTCACTTCCTTGCCCGAGGGCGTGAGGGCGTTAAATTTCATCTGCACGTCCTGGGTTATCTGCGGGTGCTCCTTTATCAGCGCCACGGCCTCGGCGATGATGGCGTGGAGTTGGTCGCTGGTGGTACGCTGGTCGAAGAGCAGCGTGAAGCCCACGCGACGGGCGGTGCGCTGCGAGAGGTTGTCCAGCGGCTTGTCAATCATGCTTTTATTGGGCACGGTGAGGAAGCTTTTTTCGGCCGTGCGCAGGCGGGTGCTGCGGAAGCCGATTTTCTCTACCGTGCCGTTCACGTCGCCAGCCTGCACGAGGTCGCCCACGCCGAAAGGCTGGTCGAGGAAAATGGTGAAGGAGGCAATGAGGTTTTCGAGGCTTTCCTTGGCGGCAAAGGCCACGGCCAACCCGCCAATGCCGAGGCCACCTATCAGCGCCGTCACGTTCACGCCGAATACTTCACCCAGAATTATAAGCACCACAATAATGAGGATGAATACCTTCAGTAAGTCCTTGGTGTAGGGCAGAAACTGGCTGTCGAGCCGGCTTTTATTGGCGTCGGTCTGGTGCAGAGCATTGCGGCGCAGCACCACCAGCAGCGCAAAATCGACCAGCCGCAGGGCCACCCGCCCGGCGGCGATGATGAAGGCAAAGCTCAGCAGCTTCACCAGCGCCTTCTGGTGCCAGGGAAGCACGCCCACCGGCGCATCGGGGCCGTGTGGGTAGGTAAGCACCGTGCTGGCGGCGTAAAAGGTGAGCACCAGCATGAGCGTCGAAAGCGGCTGAATCAGCACATCATGCAACTCCTGCTGGCTGACGCCGGCCGTGTAGCGCCGCGTCAGGAAGAACAGCACCCTACTGATAATGGTGGATACAACTTTGCGCAGCAGAAAACCTATAATGATGACGCCCACTGCCAGCAGGTATTCGCCGTAGGTGTTGCCGAGAAAGGTTTGGGAGAAAAAGGAAGGAAGCGTCATGCAGCGATGAGAACGAAAACTCCCCTCCTTTTCAAGGAGGGGATGTCAAGCAGCAGGCTTGACGGGGGTGGTTGGACGTCGGCCGGACTTTCGCGCCGTCGGGGTTCTACCAAAGTTTTTACTGAAGGAAATGAAACAAGGTTTGTGGACGCGCCCAAGCGCTTATTAATGAGGGCGTAATCCTGTTTATTTCAAAAGTCTAGGCGGCGCGAACGGGCAAACCACCCCCGTTTTCGCTGCGCGAAAACATCCCCTCCTTTTTAAGGAGGGGAGTTTGTCGTTCTACCGTTATTTCGCCCGAATGGCAATAACCGGGTCCAGATTCGCCGCCAGCACGGCCGGGACAATCCCGGCTAACACACCGATACCCACCGATATCAGCAGACCCAGCGCCATATTGCCCGCCGACAGGAACAGCGGCAGCGCATCCTGCGGCAGCTTGGTGAGCAGCCACACCAGGAAAATGCCAGCCGCCCCGCCAATCAGGCACAGAAATACGGCCTCGAACAGGAACTGAAAGAGAATGAAGTAGTTCTTGGCACCCAGCGACTTTTGAATACCAATGATATTGGTCCGCTCGCTCACCGACACGAACATGATATTGGCAATGCCAAAGCCGCCCACCAGAATGGCCAGCCCCCCGATGACGCCGCCCACCACGCCAATCACCCCAAACAGCTTGCCGATGGCGGAGGCGAACATTTCGGGCCGGTTGAGGGCAAAGTTGTCTTCCTCGCGAGGCTTGAGGCCACGAATATTGCGCATCACCCCTTGAATCTCGTATTCGAGGTCAAGCAGGCCGGGGTCGTCGTCGCGACCCTTTACGGCCAGGCTAGGCGAGGGACCACCCATACCATTGGTACTGAGGCCAAACATCTTCGTAAACATGCCGAACGGAATCAGGCAGTTGGCATCGTTGCTGGGCGTGTCGAGGATTTTCTTGCCCTCCTTCTCCATCACCCCGATAACTGTGAATTTCTGCCCGTGGGCCTTGAACTGACTCCCCAGCGCATTGCCGCCCGGAAACAGGTTTTCAGCAATCACGGCGCCGATGATGGCTACCGGCCGGGCCGCGTCCATCTCCTGGGTGGTGAAGTATCGGCCCTGCTCGATGGGCACGTTGCTCACGGCGCGGTAGTCGTAGCTTACGCCCTGTAAGGCACAATCGGACACCGAGTTGGAGCCAGACTTGAGCGTATTACCGCCGTCGGCAGCGAAGATGGCGACGCCTTTATTATTGGCGCTGAGGCGCTGCTGCAGTTCGTGAAACTCGCGCACGGTGGGCACGGGGCGGTTGAAATATTTCCACCAGGGATAATCAGGACCGAAGGTCCAGGGCCATTTGGCAACGTAAATCACCTTGTCGCCCACAAAGTCCATGCTGTGGCGCACGCTGGATTCCAGCGAATCGACGACGGCAAAAATGGCGATGATGGCGAAGATGCCCACCGTGACGCCCAGCAGCGACAGTATCGTGCGCAGAATATTGGATTTTAGCGCATCCCAAGCAAAGATAAAACTTTCGAAAGTCAGGCGGAGCGTTTGCATAGCTGAAGGAGCGACGGGCGGAAGTGATGCAAAGGTCGGGGAAAGGAGCCTACCTTCATGAAAGAACAGCATGCTGAGCGTAGTGAACCCAAAGGTCAGCGCAGCCCAGCCTCTCGCCCGAGTAACTAATCTTACTGATAGAAGTTATTACCGCAGGAGAGGGGCTGAGCTGCGCTGACCTTTGGGTTCACTACGCTCAGCATGACAGCTATTACGGGCCGTTCAACAGCTGTTGCTTCCTGTAAAAATCCTGCAAAATGCGAAGACTTGCGAAAAAAACCGTACTTTTGCCTCCCCAAATTTCCGTATCTTCCCCTAACTATTGTCCATATGGCCATGAAACTGTCTGAGTTCAAGTTCGAACTCCCGCAAGAACTTATAGCTCTGCACCCGGCCAGAAACCGTGACGAAAGCCGTCTGATGGTAGTTCACCGCGCTACCGGCCAGATTGAGCACCGCAATTTCAAAGATATCCTGGATTATTTCGTGGAAGGCGACACCCTGGTAATGAACAATACCAAGGTGTTTCCGGCCCGCATGTACGGCAACAAAGAAAAAACCGGCGCCAAAATCGAGGTTTTCCTGCTGCGTGAGCTCAACAAGGAGCTGCGCCTGTGGGACGTGCTGGTGGACCCGGCCCGCAAAATCCGCGTGGGTAACAAGCTGTATTTCGGCGAGTCGGACATGGTGGCCGAGGTGATTGACAACACTACTTCGCGTGGCCGGACTATTAAGTTTCTGTTTGACGGCACCGATGAGGAGTTCCGCAAGGCCCTCTACGACCTGGGCGAGACGCCGATTCCGAAGGAAATTCTGAACCGCGAAACCGAACCCGGCGACAGCGAGCGTTACCAGACCATCTATGCCGAGCACATCGGTGCCGTGGCCGCCCCTTCGGCCGGCCTGCACTTCACCCGCGAGGTAATGAAGCGTATGGAAATCAAAGGCATAGAAACTGCTTCCGTGACTTTGCACGTGGGCCTGGGCACCTACCGCACCGTGGATGTGGAGGACCTGACCAAGCACAAGATGGACTCGGAGAACTTCATCGTGGAGGCTCCAGCCTGCGTGGTGGTCAACAAGGCCCTCGACGCCAAGAAGCGCGTGTGTGCCGTGGGTACCACCACTATCCGCGCCATGGAAGCCTCGGTATCGGCCAACAACCGCATGAAGCCGACGCAAGGCTGGACCGACCGATTCATCTTCCCGCCCCACGACTTCAAAATTGCCAACTGCCTGCTGACCAACTTCCACACGCCGGAAAGCACGCTCATCATGCTGGTATCGGCCTTCGCCGGCTACGACCTGCTGATGAAAGCTTACAAAGAGGCCATCCAGGAGAAATACCGCTTCTTCAGCTACGGCGACGCGATGTTGATTTTGTAGTTTTTGCTGGTTGTTGGCATTGCGTAATCAATAGTCCGACTTCCGACCAAACGCCCGGTTGCTTTTCAGCGGCCGGGCGTTTTCTTTGTTTCAGCTTCCAAACAACGCCTGATTGCCGTGCCCGACTTCCGACAGCCGACTCCTACTAACCAGAAACCGCCCCGCCTCGCCATTATCGTGGCGGGCGGCAGCGGCACCCGCATGGGCGCCGACCGGCCCAAGCAGTTTCTGCTGCTGCGCGGCGAGCCGGTGTTGCTGCACACGCTACGGCGCCTGGCCGCGCCGGCGCTGGGCGTGGCCGAAATTGTGGTGGTGCTGCCCGCCGAGCAGGTGAGCACCTGGCAGCAGCTGTGCCAAGAGTTTGGGGTGAGCATTCCGCACCGGCTGGTGGCGGGCGGTGCCACGCGCTGGGCCTCGGTGAAGGCCGGGCTGGCGGCGCTGAAGGGCCACGCGCAGGGGCTGGTGGCGGTACACGACGGCGTGCGCCCGCTAGTGAGCACGGCCGTGATTGAGCGCACCTACGCCGCCGCGACCGTGCACGCTGCCGCCGCCGCCGCCGTGCAGCCCAAGGATTCGGTGCGGCTGGTGTCGCCGCACGGCTCGGCGGCCCAGAACCGGCAGCGCCTGCGGCTGATGCAGACGCCGCAGACCTTTGAGATTGATTTGCTGCGCCGCGCTTACGCCATGCCCGAGCTGGCCTCCTTCACCGATGATGCGACGGTGGTGGACGATTTGTGCCGTGTGCAGCTGGTGGACGGGGATTACCGGAACCTGAAAATCACGACACCGGAGGATTTGCTGGTGGCCGAGGCGCTGTTTGGGACGACGTAATGCCGACCGGAGGTCAACGTATCTGACCTTCGGTTCTGCGACGAGCTCAATCGGCTTCTATCGTCTGATACTCGCCGCGCTCGTCGCGGAAACGGAGTTTCGCGTTACTTTCGCCGCATGTCTTACACTTCGCTGCTCTACGACGTGCGCCCCGACGGCGTCGCCACCATCACCCTCAACCGCCCGGAGGTTTTCAATGCCTTCAACGACCCGCTGAGCTACGAGCTGCAGGATGCCCTGAAGCAAGTGGCCCGCGACGCCACGGTGCGGGCCGTGGTACTCACCGGGGCGGGCCGCGCCTTTTGCTCGGGCCAGGATTTGAAGGCCACGCAGGGGCAGGAGAAACGCTCATTCTACGATTCGCTGCACAAGCGCTACAATCCCATTATCAGAGCTATGCGTAGCTTGCCCAAACCGATTATCGGGCGGCTGAATGGCGTGGCGGCGGGCGCGGGCTGCTCACTGGCGCTGGCCTGTGATGTACTTATTGCCTCGGAGGCGGCTTCGCTGATTGAGATTTTCATCAATATCGGGCTGGTGCCTGACTCGGGCTCTTCGTACTTTTTGCCGCGCGCCGTGGGCAGCCTCAAGGCCTTTGAGCTGGCCACGCTGGGCTCGAAAGTGCCCGCCGACGAGGCCCTGCGCCTGGGGCTGGTGAACCAAGTGGTACCCGCCGAGCAGCTCGACGACGTGACCTATGCGCTGGCCGCCCGCTACGCCAGCGCCCCCACCAAAAGCATCGGCCTCATCAAGCAGATGTTGAACAAAGCCGGCACGGCTACGCTGGATGAGATGCTGGACTACGAAGCGCACTGCCAGCAGATTGCGGGCGAATCAGAAGATTATCAGGAGGGCGTGACGGCATTTCGGGAGAAGCGCAAACCGGTGTTTAAGGGCGTCTGAACCACGGATTCCGCCGGATTTTTCGGATTCTGCGGATTTTGTGGACGACTGAAAATTCAAAGGCCACCCGGTTGGGTGGCCTTTACTTTTCCGGCTTTTCCGACTATTGAGTCCTCAAAATCCATAGAATCCAAAAACTCTGTGTCAAGCCGTGCTTAGCGAAGCGTGATGGTTCGGGTGCGGCCGTTGACGGTCACGGTAGCCGTTTTATCGCAGGCTTGGTTACCGCTGGGGTCATAGTTCAGGGTCATCGTTTTGCCGTTGGTATTACTCATGCTCAGGATGCCGGCCACGTAGTACTTGGGGCAGTCGCCGCGCTTGATGAGGGGCGTCTGAATGGTGGAGCTGTAACCCACATTGCGGCGGTTGGTACCGTTGGAGTAGCCAGTTACGCTGAATACGTCATCCGAAACCTGGGGCGTGCCGTAGCCGGCGGTGCGCTGGAATTCCCAGTGGGCGGTCCAGGAGTGGGTGCCGCCGTTGTTGGCGCGGATGATGCTGGCGCTGGGCACATCGACCGAGAAGGAGCCGTTGCCGAGGTCGATGAAAATGCGGGTGGCGGTGTGCTGGTTGTCGTTCACGTAATAGTCCTGGCGGGTGACGGTGGCGCCGGCGCGGCGGCTGGGCGTGGCCGTCATGAACTGCACCAGGATTTTACCGCGGCGGTAACGGCCATCGGCGCAGAGGCAGTTGGTGGGACCAAAGTCGATGGTGAGTAGGCGGTTTTCAAAGTCGTAGGTGCGGGTTGCGCAGCTGCCGAACTTAATACGAAACTGCTCGTCGGTGGTGAGGTAGGGCGAGTTGCGGGCTTCGGGGTCGGTGGGAGCGGCGGCCTGCACAGCTTCGGTGCTGATGGCGTTTTCGATGTTGGCCTCGCTCTGGTCTTCGGCGGTGGCGATGTCGTCGGTGGGCGAGGCGTCGTCGTGCTTGTTGCAGGCGGTGAGAAACAGGCTGCCGGCCAGGGCAGTCAGGAGCAGGGAGCGGGTGGCGAGGGTGCGCATGGCGTGGGAGTGGTGAAGGAAAGTTAGCGGGAATTTTTGCGGGTTGTGGCCGTTGGAGAGCGATGCCGCGTTGGGGTTTAAGCCAAGGGGTAAAAGTTTTCGCCGAACTCGGCAATACAACCCGCCTTCCGGCCCGGCGTATAGCCGCAACATAGCGTTTGGCCGCGCCAACGCACCATCTTTCGGGCATTCTTTCAGCCGCATACCTTTCTTCCCATGAAAACTCTTTCTTTATTCCTCGCCACCGCTGGCCTGCTAGGCAGCCTCACGGCCTGCACCGACGGCAACTCCGACTCGGTCGAAAACGCCCAGAAAGTCAACGAAGCCCGCAACGAAGCAAATTTGCCCGAAAGTGCCGAGAAAAAAGCCGATTACGACTCCGAATTCCTGACCAAAGCGGCCAGCGGCGGCATGCTGGAAGTAGAATTGGGCAAGCTGGTGCTGAAGCGCGGCACCCGGGCCGACGCCAAAGCTTTTGCCCAGCAGATGGTGACTGACCACTCGCAGGCCAACGCCGAGCTGATGGGCCTAGCCCAGCGCAAGCACATCACCCTGCCCACCATGATGGGTAACGACCAGCAGGACGTGTACAAGGACGTGGAAGAAAAAACCGCCGCCAACTTCGACCGCGTGTACATCCGCGAGATGCGGCAGGACCACGAGGAGGACATTAAGCTTTTTTCGGAAGCGGCTACTAAAGCTGCTGACCCCGATATCCGGACGCTGGCTCAAAAGACGGTGCCCGTGCTACAGCACCACTTGGAAATGGTGAAGAAAATTGAGGCGGATATCAAAGCCGGCAAGTAAGCTCATCCATTTGCTTTTCAGAACTTTATTAGAGGAGCGACGTAAGCGCATGCCTACACCAAACTCCTTTTCAAGTAATGAAACGCTTCCTCCTACCTCTCTCCGCCGCTGTGCTGGTTTCGCTGGCCAGCTGCGGCGACAACACCCGCGACACCACCACAGCCGATAATACGGCTGCTGATACCACTATGACCGCCCCGGCCGGCGACCATACGGGCATGGATATGGCCGACTCCACCGGGGCGGCGGCCACCGGCATGGGCGACCCAAATGGCCCCACCGCTCCGCATGCCACCGACGAGGAATTCATGAAATCGGCCGCACACAGCGACCAGAATGAAATCCAGCAAAGCAAAATGGCTCTGGCTAAAGGCGTAACCGGCATGGTGAAAGAGCACGCCGAAAAGATGATTGCCGACCACACCAAATCGACGGCCGACCTGAAGGTTATCGCCGCCAAAAAAGGTGTCGCCCTGCCCGCCGACATGGATGCCGAGCACAAGGCCATGGCTCCGGAAATGGAGAAGCTGTCGGGTAAGGCCTTCGAGGATAAGTACATGGCCCAGATGGTAACCGACCACCAGAAAACGGCCAACACCATGATGGCCCACGAGAAAATGACGCAGGACGCCGACCTGAAAGGCTTCATCGGCAAAACCCTGCCGGTGGTGCAGCAGCACTTGGCTAATTCCCAGAAACACGCTGGCATGTAGGCTCTTTTCGGCCCCAGCAGTCACAAAAAAAGCCGCTCGATGAGCGGCTTTTTTTGTGACTGCTGGGCTTTTAGAACAGGAAGTCGAAGCCCACAAAAACCAGCTTCTCCTCCCCTACCGAATACGTGAGGTTGATAACCGCCGCGCTCAGAATATCGACGTAGATGCCGCCGCCGAAACCGGTGTGGAAAGCGTCAATGCCTTTGCGCGTATCGTTGTCGGAATACACGCGGCCGGCGTCGGCCAGGCCGAGGATGCCAAACTTGCCGGGGAAAAGGTAGGCATTGAAGCTGAAGAGCTGCAGACGGGGCTCGAAGTTGGCGTAGAGGGCGGTGCGGCCGGCGTAGCGCGTGCGGCGGTAGCCGCGCAGGTTGGTGGTGCCGCCCAGCGTGTTGGCCTGGTAGAAACGGTAATCGCCAATGTTGTGCTCTACCCCAATGCGGCCCGCGTAGGTGAGGCGGAACGGCAGGTTGGGCGTGAGGTAGGCGCGGAATTCGGAGGTGAAGCGGCCGAACTGCAGGCCTTCGTGGTTGAGCTGCCAGTTATACTGGAATTCGTTGTACCAGCGCAGACCGATGCGTGGATTTTTAGCCGATGAGCTGGCGTCGAGGTTCAGGTACACTTTGCCGCCGAGGTACTGGTTGGTCTGAAAGTCGGAAGCCCGGATGCCGAAGCGGGTGTTTTCATAAATACCATCCTGCGCCCGGATACTATCGGCGATGATTTTACCGATGGGACTGCTCGACACCCGGAACTGGTCGTACTGCGGCCCGATGCCGAAGCGCAGAAAGTCGAAAATTTTGCGCTCCAGCATGGGGGCTACCGTGAGGCGCTCGAAGCGAATGCGGTAATTGTCGTTCACGGCCCGGTTGGTGGGCACGCCGAAGATATTCTCGTCGCCTTGGGCTAAATTCTTGGTATCGTTGCCGATGCCAAAGAAGTTGTAGAGCAGCTGCGGGCCGTAGTATTGGGCAAACACGCGCAGGTCGTTGTGCCCGAACATGCGCACAAAGTGGCCGGTGTAGCGCAGGTTATACGCCTCGCGGGCCGGGGCGAAGTTGGCCGTCAGGCTTTGCTCGGAGGAATAGGGCTCGCGGCGGAAGCCGTAGCGCCGGTGCGTGAAGCCGCCGCCCACGAGCACGCCATCATCGATGTTGAACCCGAAGAACAGGGCCGGGCCGGTGTAATTCAGCCGATAATCCTTGAGGTCGAAGCGCTTGGGGTGGTCATAGCGGCTCACTTCGGTGCCCGATTCCAGGCGCAGGCGCACTTCCTTGCCAGCGTTGATGACGTTGCCGGTGTCGGCGTCGTAAAGCTGGGTTTTGTGGCGCAGGCCGCTGATACGACTTTGGTCGCTGATGCTGTCGCGACCGGTGCCGGCCACAAGGCGCATTTTAATACCGTGTTTGGCCTCGCCTTTCACCTTGTACACATCGCGGCCGGCGATGCCATAGAGGCGGATTTCGTCGGTCACGCTCCGCTCGATGGTGCGGTCGTAGAGGGTTTTGGTTACTTTACCCTCTTTGTTGATTTTCTGCACTTTGATGTGGGTATTGCCATCTTTGAGGCGCTCCACGGTAAATTTTTCATTTTTGCGGCTGCCGCGCACTTCCACGATTTTCGCTACCACATCGGCGTATTTGGCGGCTACGTCGGGCAGCAGGTCGCGGCGGCTTTTCAGCTTGGCCACTATTTCGGCACCGTGCAGGTCGTAGATGGCTTTGGGCCACTTTTCGCGGAAGGCCTTTTCGATGACGGCATCGGTGAGCTGCGCTTTCATGGCTTCGGCTTCCTTCACCCACTGCTCGCGCGTCACGCCCGAGAGGAAGGTGCGGTCGTTGCTCAAGGCCGTTTGGTTCAGGCCCTTGTAGTCGGCGTAGTCGTAGCCGAAGTTCTGGAAGTTACGGATGGCGAACTTGCGGCTGGCCAGGTAGGGCAGCACGCCGTCGCCCTTAAAGAAGGCGATGTCACGGTCCTCGGGCACGGCGGTGAAGGTGCGGTCGCCGTCCTTGTCCTTCTTTTCGGCCCAGCGCCACTGGTCCTCGTGCCGGTCCCAGTCGCCCACCCACATATCGAACAAGCGCGAACGGGCAAAAGCTTTATCGTTCACGTTGTTGTCGTTATCATCAATAATGCGCTCCAGCACACGTTCGGTGCTCACCAGGTTTTTGGCATTGCCCAGGCTGGCCACGTCGCTCTGGTCGTCCTTGGCATCTTCCTCGAAGCCGGCCGGCAGGTTGGCGAAGCGGGAATAGTATTGCCCCAGCAGGGGGTCTTGCGGAATGTATACCGGCACGGGGTTGGTGTGCAGGATGCCGGCAGCCGTACCCAGCGGCGGCAATACGAAGGACGCATACGGGTGCTGGGCCGAAATCTGGTCCTGCAGAATGTCCTTGGCAATACCGGTGCGCAGGTTTTCGGGCAGCACGGCCTCGGGGTCTTTGTCGATACCGCGCAGGGTGTAGTTGCGGCCTTCCTCATTGCGCACTTTCAGCGAAGCGGTTTGCTTGCCACCGCCCAGCTTGTAGGGCGTGATGCCACCCTTGGCCGTGCTCATGTCGAGCACTTTGAATGGCACGGGCGTGGCCCATTCCTGGCGGTAGTGTGTGCCCAACAGCCAGTTGTGAAACTTGCCGTGCTTGTTGTATTCCGGGTTCACGGCCACCGTCACGGTGCTATCGCTGAAATTGGGGCGGTTCTTGGGCACAACGGGCAAGGGGCCAGCTTTGCCGCTGTCCTCGGCCTTGTCTTTCTTGCCTTCGGGCGTTTCGGGGGCTGGCTTCGTGTAGGCAATTCCCTGGGTGTTTTTGGCGTACATGGGATAGCGGAATACCCGGCGGGCCGTTTCGCCACTGCCCTCGGGCACCCAGAACTCTACCCACACCTGGCCGTCGTCGTAGTAATTGACGCGGGCAAAGCCCTTTTCCTTGTCCGAAAACAGCGCGTTGCCGCCGTCGCCGGGCTTCACGTGCTGGGTTTTGCAGCCCGAGCCGCTTACAATGTGGTGCGTGTTGTTTCTGGTGAAATACTGGATGTTGTGCTCGTGCCCGGCGGCGTACACAATATTCGGGTACTTGTCACAAATGGCTTCCAGTCCTTTCTTATACCGCTGGTAATAAGGGTGCGGAATGTCCTGACTAATCCCGCCGTACTTGCGGGCAAACGGATATACCGACCCCAGCACCGGCAGCGGCAGGAAGGCATACTTATACACAATGCTGAGGGGGAAAAGGTGGTCGCCCAGCGTGAAATACCCCCCGTGAATACCATCGGAATAGATGGGATGGTGGCCGAAAATCATAATGTGCTTGTCCTTGTTGCGGCGCACCACATCTTCGAGCTGCTCAAAAAAATCGTCCTCATTATCCACACCGCAACCGCCATCGGAGCCGAAGGGGCGCAGGTTGGGCGCGGTCAGAAACCACTGCGTGTTCACGGCAATCAGCACGAGGTCGTCCTGCACGCGCACCTCATAGGGGCCGGGGCAGCCGTCGCGGGGCATGAAGAAGTCACCGGTGTAGGAGAAGGCCGATGAATCCTGGGCCATGTACTCTTCCACGAAAGCCTGCTCGCGGCGCACCTGCTCCAGCCCCCCCGCCACGCCCTGAATCCAGTCGTGGTTGCCGGGCGTCATGTACTTCTCGCCAGGGTAGTTGCGCAGCACATCGAGCTGCGTGGTGATGCGCTTCTCGCTCACCTTGCGGTCGAGGGCACCTTCGGGCGGCAGGCCCTGGTTGTAGATATTGTCGCCCAGGAAGATGGTGGTGCTTTTAGCCCCGGCTTCCATCATCTGCTTGCGCATGAAATTGAGCGCGGGCTCGCCGCCTTTGTCGGCAAACACGGGGTTGCCCACGTCGCCAATCAGAAACACGGAATAGCGCAGACGGGTACTGTCGGGGGCTGCTTTGGCCTGCCAGGTTTCGCCGCCGTGCCGATAATTAGGCCGGGTAAGGTGCGAAGTTTGGCTGGCTTTTTTTTGGGCCAGCACGCTGAATGGCACAGCGTAAGCCGCGCTAAGTAGCAGCAGAGCGGTACGAAATCGGTACAGAAAAGACATGGGGAGCGGGGTAAGCGGCGGCACAAAGCCGTGCGGGGCCTTACGCAAAGCGCGGCCGTGCGGTTAAGTATACGAGCTGGGATACGACTAAAACCAACATGCCAAGGCCGATTCGGGCTGCTGCGGTGGCCAAACGCCCGAGCCGGCCGACGAGGAGGTTTTATCACATGATGATGTGAAATCACATCATCATGTGATGCAGGCAACTTTCACCCTGCTTTGAGCAGTCATAGTTTTGCACAGAAAATTACAAAGCAGGTCGGGCGCAGCTAAACCCTCTTCTAGTATAGCAGCGACATACTACTCAACTCTCCCAAACCTAAAACATATGACAACTCTTATCCGCAGCTTATCCTGGTCGGCCCTGCTGGCAAGCCTGTTTCTACTGAGTGTTGCCGCGCGGGCGCAATCCAGCAGCGCCAAGCTAAACCCAACACTAGCTATGTACACCACCGAGCAGCATTTGGGGCTATATTGGGAACAGGCCACCCCGGACAGCACCCAGACCCGCAACGACAGCACCGCCGCTGCCCGACCAATGCTGCTCGACCTGCGCATCGGCCGCCCCACCTCCTACTCAGTGGGCGTGGTGCTGTACTGGACCAGCACCGGCGAGCAGCCCGCCACCCAGTTCATCGTGGAGCGCCGCGACGAAGGCCAGGCCCACTACCGCGCGGTGGCCGTGCTGCCGGGCCAGGGCGCCGGGCAGGAGCTGCATTCTTACTCCTTCGTGGATGATGGCAACGCCAACCCTGCTCCCAGCAGCTACCGCCTGCGGCAGGTGTGCGCCGGCGAGTGCCTTAACCAGCTGTCGGCGGCACAGGTGGTGCCCGGCGCTACCGTTGCTCCTCCCGAGCCTCAGGATGAATCCATGGTGTCTGGCCCCAGTCTGGCAGTTGACTAATATTTACTTTCCTTCCCCCACCCTTCTTTCTGCAAAAAGCAAGCCCCGGCCCTGGCCGGGGCTTATTGTTTTCGAAGAAGTAGGCGACGGGTCTTAACTTCTGTCGGATGCTTCGCGTTGAAAGCGCAAGGGTGATTTTATATTTACTCCGCACCCTTACCGCATGGAAAACCAATCTTCTGCTCCCGCCGATACCGAAAAAGCCGCTAAGAAGGACGAGCAGCCCGACAAGCCAGCCAAGGCCGCGCAGTCGGCGCTGGTGAAGCAAGCTAAAGCGTATGTCATCGAATTGTTTGAGCAAGAGCTATCCACCAAGCTCACCTACCATTCACTACGCCACACCGAAAACGTAGTGCGCGAGTGCCGGCTGCTGGCCGTCGATGCCAGGCTCTCGGCTGCCGATACCGAAGCGCTGCTGCTGGCCGCCTGGTTTCACGACACTGGCTACATCGACGTTTATGACGGCCACGAATTCAGCTCGATGGAGCGGGCTGGCGCCTGGTTAAAGGAGCATGAAGTTTCTGACGACCGTATTCAGTGCGTGCAGGATACCATCAAAGCCACGCACCGCGACGAGAATCCGGAAACTGACCTGCAGGAGCTGTTGGTAGATGCCGACATGAGCAACCTAGCCCGCGAAGACTACCGCTCGAGCGCCGAGCTGCTGCGCACCGAATGGGAAATTGCATTAGGAAAAACCTACACCAACTCTGAGTGGGCCGAGCTGCAGGTAGGCTTCATGGCAGCCCACAAGTACCACTCTGAAGCAGGCAAAGCCCGCTACCACGATGCCTTCAAAGCCAACCTGGAGGACCAGCGTGACTACCTGAAAAAGAAGGAGAAAAAAGCAAAGAAGCAAAAGCAGCAGGAAGAAGGCACGTTTGCCCAGCCCAAACGGGGCATCGAAACGATGTTCCGTACCATGTACAGCAACCATATCAAGCTGTCGGACATGGCTGATAAGAAGGCCAGCATGATGATTAGTCTCAACGCAGTACTGCTGTCGGTCATCATCACTTACCTTGGTGCTAAAACCTCATCTATCGGCCCGACTTTCACTCGCAACCCCATTCTGGCCGTGCCGATGGGTATTCTGCTGCTCACTTCCTTGGGCTCGGTCGTGACGGCCATCCTGTCGGCCCAGCCCGACGTTACCAGCTTCAAGTGGCTCAAGCGCAGCCCCCAGATTGCCACCAACCGCCGCGTCAATCTGTTGTTTTTCGGCAACTTCACCAAGCTCAGCCTCGATAATTTCCAGAGTGGCATCCGCGAGCTGATGCGCGGCAAGGATGACCTCTACACCAACATGGTAACCGACGTGTATTATCTCGGCGAAGTGCTTTCGCGGAAATACGGCCTGCTACGTACCAGTTACACAGTGTTTATGGTGGGGCTGATTCTGACCGTGCTTTCATTTGGCATTGTGCTACTGTATAAGTCGTAAGAAGCCCCGTACCGTGCCTACCTTTGCACTACGGCTGCGTAGTTCAACGGATAGAATAGGCGTTTCCTAAACGCTTGATAGGAGTTCGATTCTCCTCGCGGCTACGTGAGAGGGCCGTCCGCAAATTGCGGACGGCCTTTTTTTATGGCATTGCTCCGCGTTTTTTCGGGTCCACCCTCATTTTTCTGATTGTTTTTTAGCGCATCCAGCCTGTTGCCAGCCCCGACAAGAAAGGGCTACATCAGCCTATTCAGCTAGCAATCCGAATGCGCTGGCGTGTGCAGCAAGCGTACAGCTAAACATTGCGTACAAACTGAAAACACTCATTACGGGCTGGAAACGGGGTTTTGAGGCTTGCGCTTGCCAAACAAAGCACAGTACATTTGAGAAATAAAGGGGCTTAGCCGCACGAATCCCGGCCACCGCTGCAAACGATTGTGTTCGCAGTGCCGCCTTGTGCCCGGCTTGAGTTCCCTCCCACCCTGTCCAACTTCAAAATTCCCATGAATTCACTCTTTACTCTCTTGCGCCGGGTTTGTGTCGGGGCTGCCTTACTTACAACAGTCCAGCAAGCTGCCGCCCAGAGGCCAACCATCCAATGGAACCGTGCCTTCGGCGGCAGTGGTGAAGACCGGCTAACCGTAGTGCAGCCGACAGCCGACGGCGGCTACATCCTGGGCGGATTCTCGCCCTCAGGGATTTCGGGCAGCAAGACGCAGGCCAGCTTCGGCGGCATCGATTATTGGGTGGTGAAGCTCGACGCCACCGGTGTGAAGCAATGGGATAAGACTTTCGGTGGCAGCAACGACGACAAGCTCAGCAGCTTGCATCAAACCGCTGACGGTGGCTACATCATTGGTGGCCAATCGAATTCCGGCGCCTCCGGCAGTAAAACGCAGTCTGGCATGGGTGGCTTTGACCTGTGGGTGCTAAAGCTTGATGCCACCGGCACCAAGGTGTGGGACAAGACTTTTGGCAGCGGCGCCAATGAGCGGCTGGCGTCCGTGCACCAGACCGCCGACGGCGGCTACGCCGTAGCTGCCGAAACCGGTTCCGGCATCGAAGGTGACCGTAGCGAAGCCGGGCAGGGCGCCCTCGACTACTGGCTGCTTAAGCTCGACACCACCGGCACCAAGGTATGGGACCACAGCCTGGGCGGCAGCAATAATGACATTCTCAATGCCATGCAGCCCACCGCTGATGGTGGCTACCTGTTGGGCGGCTTTTCTTACTCGGGTGCTTCGGGCGACAAAAGCCAGGGCACGCGCGGCAATGCCGATTACGACTTCTGGGTTGTGAAAGTGGACAGCGCCGGCGCCAAGCAATGGGATGCCACACTCGGTGGCGCTGGTTTTGACAACCTTACCAGTGTAGTGCAGGCCAACGGCGGGGGCTATCTAGTAGGCGGATTCTCAAATTCGCCGGTATCGGGCGAAAAAACGCAGGGCGTGCGCGGCGACTTCGACAACTGGATTGTCAAGCTCAGCCCCACTGGCACCAAGGTGTGGGACAAGACCTTCGGCGGCGATGGCTACGACAGTCTCAACGGCCTGCAGCAAACCGACGACCAAGGGTATATCTTTGGTAGCCAGTCGAACTCAGGTGTCAACGGCGAGAAAACCCAAGCTAATATGGGCCCGAACAACACGCCCGATTACTGGGTAGTAAAAGTCGATTCGATGGGTGTCAAGCAGTGGGATGGCACCTATGGTGGTGCTCAGGATGAGGTGCTAACCAGCCTGAAACAGACCGCCGACGGCGGGGTTATTCTGGGTGGCTTCTCCAGTTCGGGCGTGTCGGGCACTCGCAGTCAGGCCAGCGAAGGCAGCTTCGACTACTGGGTAGTGAAGCTAAGCGACGTCGTTATCTCGGCTACTTCCGCAACTGCAAATCATTCTAAATTAAACCTTTACCCCAACCCAGCCGCTCGTAACCTTACCGTACAGCTACCCGCCCAAGCCCCACGCGCTGGCTTGCAGTTGCAGTTGGTCGATGCCAATGGCCGAATGGTATGGCAACAAACAACTAGCAGTTTAGCGACTGGCGATATATCAATTCATTTGCCGGGCTTGAGCGCGGGCCTCTACTTGCTACGCATCAACGGCCCAGAAGGCTATTCGCAAGCTCAACGCCTCACCCTGGAATGAGCTGTAAACCCGTCGTTATGGTGAATTAAGGCTTCGAAGCTCCGTTTGTATGCGCAAACGGAGCTTCGTGTTTGTGCTTACCTTGCTATAGTCTGCTCCCACCTATCCTTTTCTGAAACGTTCTCTCGCCCTTGCTATGAGAATTCCTCTACTTTCTAATTCATTCTTTGTCAAAGTCCGAAATCGATTGTGGACAGCCTGTGTATTGTTGGGTCTGTTGGGGCCAACAGTCCCCGCTTGGGCCGTGCCCGAAGACACGGTGAAAGTAAGCCCGGCGCAGCAGGAGCTTTTCCTAACGGACAATTTGTACAGCGTGCTGGAAGACCCTTCGGGCCTTCTCTCTATCCGCGACATCCGCAGCCCGGAGTGCGACCGTCGGTTTAAGCAGCTCAGCTCCAGCAACCAGCCTCCGAATATCCAGCATGTAAACAGCGCCTACTGGCTACGCTTAACCCTCCGCCAGCCTCCCACTCAGGCCGAGGCCTGGTACCTGGAATTGTATGATTCGCATACCAGCCGGGCCGTTTTCTACCGCCCCAGCGCGGGTAGCACTGGGGCTTACGACAGTGTGGCTACCGGCGCGGCCGAGTCGTTCGCCACGCGGCCTCATCCCTACAAGAACTTCCTGTTTGACCTGCCGCCGCGCCCCGGCCAGACGGTCACTTATTATCTGCGCCTGCACTCCGACACGCGTACCAGCTTCCGGGCTATGCTACACAGCGGACCGGGCCTTATTCCCGAGCTTTCGCTGCAGTACTGGCTACTGGGAGTATTCTACGGCGTGCTAACCATCATGCTGGTGTACAACCTGTTTCTATTCTTTTTCATTAAAGATTGGTCGCACTTGTACTATGTACTGTATGTATTTAGCGGCACGCTGCTGTTTCTATCAGAGGATGGCCTGGGCTTCCAGTATTTTTGGCCTAGCAGCCCGCAGCTTAATCATTTTATCAGTGCGGCGGCGCCAGTACTGCTGCTGCTCACCTTCGCTATCTACGCCCGTAGCTTTCTGGAAACAGCCACACGGCTGCCCGGCCTCGATAGAGTAGGGCGCTGGGTAGTAGGCATTAGCACAGCGCTGCTGGTTATCGATTCGGCCCTCATACATTCGGGCTTCAGCTTCTGGCTATACCTAATACCCTACTGCTTAATCTACTACGCCGCCATGAAATCATGGCACACAGGGCTTAAGCAGGCCAGCTACATATTGCTGGCCCATGCGCTGGTAGGCGGCAGCCTGGTATTCCTCATCTCGCGCAAACTGGGGATTGAGTTCATTAACAATGCTTACACAGTGTACAGCCTCAACGCAGCGTTTGTGCTGGAAGTAGTTATTCTGAGCTACGCACTGAGCGAGAAAATCAAGGGAATTCTGGACACCACACTCCTTACGCAACGCCGCCTGCTTAAGCAGTTGCGCAAAAAGCACCAGGCGCAGGACCAACTAGTAGAGCAGCTGCAGGAAAACCAGACGCTGAAAGACCAGCTCAATACCGAGCTGGAAGCCCTAGTAACCCGTCGCACCGAAGAGCTTCGACAGCAAAACGATACTGTAGCTGCCCAGAACCGGGAGTTACTGGAGGCCAACGGCCTGTTAGCCTTACAGTCGGCCGCCATCGAAAAGCTGAACAGCGAGCTCAGCCGCGACCTGCACGCCGTAAAAGCGGCCCGGATTCAGGAGCCCACCAAAGAGGTCGATTTTGGCGAATTCAGCCAGATTTACCCGGATAAAGATGCGTGTTTAAGCTACTTGGCTGATTTAAAGTGGGCTCACGGCTACCAGTGCCGTAAGTGTGGCCACGAGAAGAGCTGCGACGCCCGCGAGCCCTACGCCCGGCGTTGCACCCGCTGCCGCTACGTGGAATCGGCCACGGCCGGCACGTTGCTACAGAAGTGTAAGTTTTCCATCGTAAAGGCTTTATACGCAGTTTTCCTGCTCCATGCCCACAAGGGCAACTACTCCGTGTCGGAGTTGGCGCGCGTACTGGAGCTGCGGCAGGCCACCAGCTGGGCATTTGCGCAAAAGGTGCTGGCAGCTTTGCAGCGGCGGCGCCACGCGGTTAATTACCAGGATGGCGAACCCTGGACCTTCGTACTACTGGATGCGGTAGCCGAGCTGGAGGAAGCCGAATCCTGAACTGGCAATCATCATTACGGGACGTGAACGGAGCAGAGTAGGCACCTACTACACCAGCTTTTTATCAGTGAACCGCAAACGTTTGGGGCCCAGAATAAGATTTGTGGTCTGATTGAAAAAAATCTTGCGGAAAACGCACTTTTTTTCATTGTTTTTTAAGCCATCCGCCGTTTTCCGCAAAACGGCCATTCGAGGCTAGCCGGGCAATAAAACGTGTTTTTTAGCGTGTGCGGCAAGCGTACAACATTTGTGCTATTAAAGCGAAAAACGGCCTTTTCAAGGCTCTAGGCGCATTTTTCACACTTGCATTTGCTAAACACAACGCTCTACTTTTGGGCATTCTATTCTGCCTGATGACTGCCCTCCCCTCGGTTCTTACTTCTGCTTCGGCAGCTTCCTCACGGTTTCGCCCGGCAACGTTCCCGGTGCGTTCGGCCTGGCGGGCGCTGTGGGTAGCCTTGCCCTTACTGGGCGCCTGCCAGCGCCATGCTGTGCCAATGGCTGCTACAACCAGTCAGCCTACGGCTGAGCTACCCGCTGCCAACTTTAGCCCGCGCGTAAAGCAGCTGCTGGCCCAAATGACGCTGGAGGAGAAAATCGGGCAGATGACACAGCTCGATATATCGACCATCAACACTACCGGTGCCGCCAAGGACGTTTTCCTGGATTCCGCCAAAACTACAGCGTTGGTGCGTGATTTCCACGTCGGTTCGTTCATCAATGGTGAGGCCGTGCCGGCGGCGCAGTGGCTGCGCTATTCGATGGCATTGCAGCGCATTACTATGCGCGAGTCGCGGTTGAAAATCCCGATGATTTACGGCATCGACCACATGCACGGCGCCAGCTACGTGTCGGGCACGGCCATTTTTCCGCACAACATCAACCTTGGTGCTACCTTCAACCCAGCATTGGCCCAGCAGGCCGCTCGCGCTACCGTGCTGGAATCGGCCGACTTGGGCCACCACTGGATTTTCGCACCGGTGCAGGACCTGGGCGTGAACGTGTACTGGCCGCGCCTGTACGAAACCTTCGGCGAAGACCCGCTGGTGGCCTCGCGCATGGGCGAGGCTTACGTCAAGGAAATTCAAGGCAATACCGAAATTGCGCCCTACAAAGTAGCAGCTTGCGGCAAGCACTTTCTGGGCTACTCGGACCCGCGCAATGGCTGGGACCGCACCAATGCCCTCATTCCGGCCCAGCGCCTGCAGGAGTTTTTCCGGCCGCCGTTCCAGGCCATCGTGGATGCAGGCGTGAAGAGCGTGATGATAAACTCCGGCGAAATCAACGGAGAGCCGGTGCACGCTTCTAAAGCGATTCTGACCGACCTGCTGCGGCGGCAGATGGGCTTCAAGGGCGTAGCCGTGACTGACTGGGAAGACATAAACCGCTTGGTACGGGTGCAGAAAGTAGCTGAAAGCGAGAAGGAAGCCACCTTTATGGCCATCGACGCGGGTATCGACGTGGCGATGACGCCCTACAATACCAACTTCTGCCGCATCATGAAGGAACTGGTGCAGGAAGGGCGCCTGACTGAGGCCCGCGTGACGCTGTCGGCGGGCCGGATGCTGCAGATGAAGGAGGATATCGGCCTGTTTGATAATCCCATGCCGCGGGCCGACCGGCTCAGTCGCGTGGGCGACCCGGCCTTGAAAGCCCAAGCGGTGGAAGCCGCCCGGCAGTCCATCGTACTGCTGAAAAACGAGCAAAACGTACTGCCGCTGCTGCCGTCGCGCATGAAGCGCCTGCTGGTAGTGGGGCCTTCAGCCGAGTCGCGGGCCAACCTGGCGGGCGGCTGGACGCTGGCCTGGCAGGGCCGCCCGGAGACGGGCTACTCGGCAGACATTCCGACGCTGGTGGAAGCACTGCGTAAGGAGTATCCCGGCGTCCAGATTGAAACCCTGCCCTACTACGACAAAACTGGCAAGCTCAGCCTTGCAGGTATTGAAGCGGCGGCTAAAAAAGCTGATGCGGTAGTGCTGGCGCTGGGCGAACGGCCTTATACCGAAGGCCTGGGCAATGCCTCCGACCTGACCTTACCCGAAGACCAACAGCAGCTGGTGCGGACGGCGCAGGCCGGCGGGCGCCCCACGGTGCTGGTGATGATTGGCGGGCGGCCGAACATTATTCGTAGCGTAGCCGACAAAGCCAGCGCCATTATGTGGGCGGGGCTGCCTGGCTTCGGCGGCGGCACGGCGATAGCCGAAATCATCAGCGGCAAGGCGAATCCCAGCGGCAAGCTGCCGTTTACTTACCCGCTGTTTGCCGGGCACATCTCTAACTACCACCACGACAACAACGAAAACAGCCTCGATTTGAGCGACTTTGGCGTAGGCTTCGAGCAGCGGGGCGTGAAATACAAGAGCACCATGCTCACCGAGTACGGTGAGGGCTTGAGTTACACCACTTACGCTTATTCGAGCCTGAAGCTGAGCGACTCGGTGCTTACCAACCCGTCGGCGCGCCTGCGGGCTACGGTGCGGGTAGCCAATACCGGCAGCCGCGCCGGGCAGGAGGCCGTGCTGTGGTTCCTGACCGACGAGGTGGGCCGCATCACCCGGCCGGTGCGCCTGCTGAAACACTTTGAAAAGCAGGAGCTAGCCACCGGCCAGAGCCGCGAATTTACCTTCGACATCGATGTGATGCGCGACCTGAGCTACCCCAACGGTGAAGGCGTGGCGCAACTGGAAGACGGCTGGTTTACGCTCCGCGTGGGCTCACAAACGGCCCGTTTCCGCTACCAGGGCGCGGCCAGCGCCCGCAGCGCCGCCCAGCCGGGCAAGGCTACCGGTGCCGCCTCGACCGGTACTGGCAGCAATTCGGCTTCGACCAAAACGACTTCTAACGCCAAGTAAAAACTGGCTACTACTCTCTCACCGCCATTCACTTGTTCCCACCTTTACTATTCTTTTCATGAAGCGAAAGTTTTACCTCATTGCGCGGCTGTCGCGCACGGCGGTGCTGCTAGCCTGCGCTGCCCCGCTGGCTGCCGCTGCCGCCCCAGGTGTGGCTCCCCGCCTGGCCACGCTGCGCCTCACGGCCGAAGTGCCCGTGAGCGGGCGCGTGACCAGCGCCGACGGCGTGGGGCTGCCCGGCGTGACGGTGCTGGTGCGCGGCACCACCATCGGCACGGCGACGAACAGCGACGGCACTTTCTCGCTGAATGCCCCGGCAGGCAGCACGCTAACATTCAGCTTTGTGGGCTACGCCACGCAGACTGCTCCGGTGAGTGAAAATGGCAATACCTCCTTGACTATCACCCTGCAGGAAGATTTGCAGAAGCTGAATGAAGTGGTAGTGGTCGGCTACGGTACGCAGCAGCGTCAGGACGTGACCGGGGCCGTGGCCTCGGTTTCGGGCAAGGATGTGGCTTCGCAGCCAGTGTCGGACCCAACCCAGGCTATCCAGGGCCGGGCGGCTGGCGTGACTGTGACGCAGAACTCGGGCGCACCGGGCGGAGCGGGCGGCACGTCGGTGCGGGTGCGCGGCGTGACCTCGGCTGGCAACAATGCGCCGCTGTACGTGGTGGATGGCTACCCGCTGCCTTCGAACGACGAGAACCAGCTCAACGCCATCAATCCTAACGACATCGAGAGCATTGATGTACTGAAGGATGCTTCTGCTACAGCCATCTACGGACTGCGAGCGGCCAATGGCGTGGTCATCATCACCACTAAGCGGGGCAAAACGGGCAGCAGTAGCATCAATGTGGATGCTTACCGGGGCGTTCAGACCGCGTGGCGGCAGCTTGACCTGCTGAATGCCAAGGAGTACGCCACCATCAACAACGAAAGCCGGCTGGCGCAGGGAACAACGGCTCCCCTGGACAACCTGCGCGACCCCAGCAAGCTGGGCGAGGGCACCGACTGGCAGAAAGCCGTCTTCCGGCCTACGGCCGTGATTCAGAGCTATAACTTGTCGGCACTGGGTGGCTCGGAGAAGATGCACTACGCCACCACGGCGGGTTATTTCCAGCAGGATGGTACCATCATTGGCTCGCGCTTCGAGCGCTTCACGCTGCGCCTGAATGGCGACGTGCAGCTGAGCAAACGCGTGAAAATCGGCAACAGCCTGTCGCTGACTCATCTGAACGACCGGCAGGTAAACACGGGCGGCGACGAGTTTGGGGTGCTGAACAACGTGCTACAGGCCCCGCCCACCATTCCGGTGTACCGGCCCGACGGCACCTGGTATGAGCCCCGCGACGTGGACAACTACGCCGAGCCCAACCCGGTGCTGCAATCCCTCATCACGAACGCAAACTTTACCCGTAACCGGGTATTGACCACGATGTTTGCCGAGGTGGAAGTACTAAAGGGCCTGCGTGCCCGCACCAACGTGGGAGCCGACCTGATTTTCGATTACGGCCGGGCTTTCACCCCTCAGTTGGGCGCTAATTCGCCGCGTAACGGCCCCGGCACGGCCGGCTCCAACTACTACACGAATTACAACCCTAGCTACCTCATTGAGAACACGCTGACCTATGACCACTTGTTTGCTGACAAGCATCAGTTAACGCTGCTGGCGGGGCAGTCGGCACAGGAATTTAACTACAGCAACCTGCAGGGCGGCCGGGGCGGCTACACCAGCAACCTGCTGCAGCAGCTTAACAATGGGCCAATTAACGACCGGCTGGGTAACTCGGGCACCAGCAGCCGGCAGCGGCTGGCCAGCTATTTTGGCCGGGTAAACTATGAGTTTGCGGGCAAATACCTGCTGACGGCCACGGCCCGCTACGACGGCACGTCGGCCTTTGCGCTGGGCCGGAAGTTTGGCTTCTTCCCCGGGGCCTCGGTGGGCTGGCGTATTTCGGAAGAGAACTTCCTGCGCGGCAACACTAAAATAAGTGAGCTGAAGCTCCGGGCTGGCTACGGCAAAGTGGGCAACCCGTTGAACGCCGGACAATTTGCTTACCTGGCCACGATAAACTCGGGCATCACCTATCCCTTCGGCTCCGATGGGACCATCAACATTGGGGCGGCGCCTACCCGGGGGCAGAACCTGAACCTGCAATGGGAAGACAACGTGCAGTTTAACCTGGGTCTGGACATGGGCTTCCTGGGCGGCCGCATCAGCGCGAACGTGGATGTATATGACCGCCGCTCGCCCAACCTCATCAGCGCGGTACCGCCGACGCTGGTGTCGGGCACCTACGAGGCACTGCCGACCAACGCCATTTCGTCGTATAACCGGGGCCTCGACCTGGCCGTGACTACCCGCAACATCGTGGGAGCCGAGCGCGGCCTGAACTGGACGACAACGCTGGTATTCTCCACGTTTACCAACCGCATTGACGACCTCAACGGCGCTATTCCCTTCAATGGGCTGGCCAACCGCAACGGCGTGGCCATTGTACGCTTCGACGAGGGCCAGCCCTTCGGCTCGTTCTACGGCTACGTGGCCGATGGCCTGTTCCAGACGCAGGCCGACCTCGATAACCACGCCACCCAGAACGGTGCGGCGCCCGGCGACATTCGCTTTAAGGACCTCAACGGTGACAAGCAGATTACCGACCTCGACCGGACCTTTATCGGCAACCCCAACCCCGACTTCACCTACGGCCTGACCAACACCGTGAGCTGGAAGGGCTTCGACCTGAACCTGTTCCTGCAGGGCTCGCAGGGCAACGACGTGTACAACCTCAACCGGGTGTACACCGAAGGCGGCCTGTATAACAACAGCAACTCCAGCACCCGCGTGCTGGGCCGCTGGACGGGCGCCGGCACCAGCAACGACGTACCCCGCGCCATTGCCGGCGACCCCAACCAGAACCTGCGGGTGAGCAGCTACTTCCTCGAAGATGGCTCCTATATGCGCATCAAGCTGCTGACGCTGGGTTACGCCTTGCCCCCCAGCCTGCTCGGCTACATCAGCAGCAAGAGCCTGCGCGTGTACGTGTCGGCCCAGAACCTGCTGACGCTGACGAAATACTCCGGCTTCGACCCCGAGATTGGGGGCAGCGGCGTCGACCGCGGTATCTACCCGCAGTCGCGGGTGTTCCTGGCCGGCCTCAACATCGGGTTTTAAGCTACCATCGGCCCGCTTATTCAGCTGAAAAAGACCATGAAATTCTCTGCTAAAGTTATTGCCGCCTTGTCGATGAGCCTGCTCGCGGGCTGCGGCGAAAAATTCCTCGATGAGTCGCCCCGTGACCAGCTCACGACGGGCAACTTCTACCAAAACGAAACGGATGCCATTCAGGCCACCAATGCCGTCTACGCCGAGCTTAGCCGCGGCGGGCAATATAACAAGGCGCTGTGGGGCATCGGCGACATCATGTCGGATAACTCGAATACCGGCGGCGGCGGCGGCGGCGACGGCGACTACGCCGTGCAGCTCGACAACTTCACCATCCCGTCGAGCAACGACCTGATTACCCGCCTCTGGGGTGGCTGTTACGTGGGCATCGGCCGGGCCAACCTAGTGACGGACCGCGTGCCGGGCATCAGCAACATGAACCCTGCCGTTAAGCAGCGCTGCCTGGGCGAGGCGCAGTTTCTGCGCGCCAAATACTACTTCGACCTGGTACGGGCCTACGGCGATGTGCCGCTGCTGACCAAGGCCCCCGTGGGCCCCAACGACGCCCTGATTCCGCGCACGCCGGCTGCTCAGGTGTATGCTCAGATTGAGAAAGACCTGCAGGACGCCTTCACCAACCTGCCCGACAGCTACAGCGGCGGCGACCTGGGCCGGGCCACGCGCTGGGCCGCCCGCGGCCTGCTGGCCAAAGTGTACCTCACCGAAAACAAGATGACCGAGGCAGCGGCCGCCGCCAAGAGCGTTATCGAAGACAGCCCGCATCAGCTGTGGACCAACTACGGCGACAACTTCAAGGTGACCAACGAGAACGGCCAAGAGTCGCTGTTTGAGGTGCAGTACATTAGCGGCCGCAACGAGTTTATTTTTGACGGGCTGGGCTTCGTGGGCAACGAGTTTTTTGCGCCGCGCTTCCAGAACCTGGTGCCCCAGGGGGGCTACGGCTTCAACGTGCCCGAACCCAACTTTGTGGATGGTTATGAAAACGGTGACCGCCGCCGCGACGTGACCATCTGGAAACCCGGCGACGCGTATCCGGCCGGCAGCAGCCCTTCGGTGCAGCCTCCGTCGCTGGCGGGCTCGCCCTACGGCTACAACTGCAAGAAGTGGTTTGTAGGCAAGGTGAATACCAACATCTGGGACTCGGAGCTGAACTTCCCGGTGCTGCGCCTGGCCGAAGTGTACCTCATTGCGGCTGAGGCCACTGGACCTACGCCCGCCGGCTTCCGCTACCTCAACATTGTGCGGCGGCGGGCCTTTGGCGAAAACTTCACCGCCAACCCCATCTACCCCGGCCACCCCGACTCGCTGGCTGTGCGCGTGCAGCCACACGACCTCAACCCCAACAACACCTCCTCCGCCGCCTTCCCCGACGCTGTGCTGCGCGAGCGTCGCTACGAGCTGGCCTTCGAAGACGACCGCTGGTTTGACCTGAAGCGCACCAACAAGCTCATCACTAATGCTCATTTGATTTCCAAGGGAATCAAGCCGTTTCATGTGCTGTTGCCCGTTCCGCAGTCGGAACGCGACGCCAACCCCAACCTCACGCAAAACCAGGGCTACTAGCTGAGCTCATCCTTCTTATGCAAGCTTCCTCCCTTTTTCGTACTTCGGCGCTGCTGCTGGCGGTGGGCACGGCCCTACTGGCTGGCTGCCGCGAAGATGAAGTAGACAGCCTCGAAGGCCCGGCACCCACGGCCGGTTTCACCGTGTCGCTCGATACCACCCAGTTTCCGGTGGTGGCCACCTTCACCAATACCAGCACTGATGGCTTTCTCTACCAGTGGGATTTCGGCGATGGCTCGCCGCTGGTATCGGGGCAAAATGTGACCCACACCTACACCCTGCCGCGTAGCTACCAAGTGCGCCTGGTGGTGGCCGGCCGGGGCGGCACTGGCAATTCGGCGCCCAAGGAAGTTCCCATTCCTTCGCTGTGCGGCAACAACGCCTTTCAGGTGCTAACCAATTGCGGCACCGGCAACTGGACTCTGTCGGACCAGCCCGGCGCCGTGCAGACGCTGGCGGCCGACGGCACCACGGTGCTGAGCTCGTCGACCGCCCCGTTGCCCGAATGCCAGGAAGACGACCAGTTCAGCTTCAGCAGCACCTTCAGCTACACCTATGATGGGGGGCTGAGCTGCACGGCAGGTCAGAATTTCAACGGCGTGTCGGACTTTACCTTCAGGACCGCTCCAGGCGGCCTCGGGCAGCTGACCCTGACCCGCCGCAGCAGCTTCATCGGCCTGGCCGATACCACCCGCAACCGTACCTACGACATCATTGAGGCCACCCCGGCCAACCTGCCGGCTACCAACGCCCGCGTGCGCCTGCGCAGCACCAACGCCGACGGCACCTTCACCGTGATTACGCTGATGCCCCCCGTGCCGCCTCTGGAGCGCGTGGAGCGTCTACTCACCGGGGGCTCGTCGCGCACCTGGGTACTTGACAACACAGTGGCCGCTACCATTATTGTGGGTACGGAGGCGGCCCCGGCCAGCTACTTTGCCGGTGGGGCGCTAGGCAGCCTGCCCGCCTGCCAGGCCGACGACGAGTACACCTTCACCTCGACGCACAACTTCGTGTACAATGCGAAGGCCGAAACTTTTGTAGCCGGCGTGTATGCTTGCCAGGCACCACGTTCGCTGACTACTACCTATACCTACGGCCCGGCTACCGGGGCGGGCCTGGCGCAGTTTGTGCTGGCGCCGCGCACGCCCAGCACCCTGCCGCAGCCCTTCATCGGAGCTACCGATGCGGCGGCCGACTTCACCTACCGCATCCTGTCTATCAACAGCCGCGAGATGGTAATACGCGGCGGCCGCCCCTCAGCCGACCCGGTGTTCACCATCAAGCTGCGGGTGAAGTAGGCTTTTCTCTAACATCCCATTCACTACTTGTTTTTTATGAATCAGTTCCGCAATTATTTCCCCTCCACCATGCTAAGCGCTACCACTGTGGTGTTAGGGCTGCTGGCCAGCGGCTGCACGCAGGAGCCGCCCCGCCCGGAAATCACTGCCACCGAACCGGTGAAAACCGAAGCGACGAACTCGGCCGAAAAGCCACTGGCCGACTACAACGTGCTGGAGTGGGAGGATGACTTTAACGGCAGCTCGCTCAATGCCCAGAACTGGACCCCCGAGGTGAAGGACGGCTGGTACAACAATGAAAAGCAAGCTACCACCAGCGACCGCAGAAACCTGACGGTAACGGGCGGCAACCTTGTGATTACGGCCCTGAAGGAGAACTACAACGGCAAAGCCTACACCTCGGCCCGCATCGTTACCAAGGGCAACCAGGACTTTCGGTTTGGCCGCATCGACGTGCGGGCCAAGCTGCCCAAGGGCAAGGGCATTTGGCCCGCCATCTGGCTGCTCGGCTCGAACGACAGCCAGGTGAGCTGGCCCGCCTGCGGCGAGATTGACATCATGGAGCTGAAGGGCAGCAACCCGCAGACCAGCCTCACTGCCCTGCACTTCGGCAACAGTGTGGCCACCAAGCCGCCGGCGTTGACAAGTGCTTACAGCCTGCCCAACGGCTTGTTTTCCGACGACTTCCACGTTTTCACCCTGGTGCGCAGCCTCAACAAGATGCGCTTCTACGTGGATAACAACGAATACTTCTCGGCCACGGACAAGGATGTGTCGGTGTATCCGTTCAACAACCCGTTCTACATGATTCTGAACGTGGCCGTAGGCGGCGACTTCGACGGCGACCCCGATGCCAGCACCGTCTTCCCGCAGCAAATGCTGGTGGACTATGTGAAATACTACAAGTATGCCGAATAAACAGGCTGTGGGTAAGTGAGTTTTGGCTGCGTGAATCTGGCGGATTACTGCTTGCTCACACACCCGAAATTCGCTTATCCACAATCCTAAATTCACTCCTCAAAAATCAGATTTTTCCTCACTTAACCCATTTGTCAAATGAACACTTTTACCAAGCTGTTCCTGGCTGGCTTAGGCCTCGCGTTTGCGCAGCAGGCCAGCGCCCAGATTCTGCTCGATAACTTCGAGAACACCCGTTTGCTGCAATACCCCGCCAAGAGCGGCGTGCTGACGGAAAATGCGCCCAACCCGGGCTCGAACGCCGTGAACAGCAGCCCGACCTGCGCCAGCTACGCCCGCAATGCGGCCGAGCTGTACGACTACCTAGTGGTGAAGCCCAATGGCAGCAACAACGCCTTTGTGAACTCGGCCGACTACAAAACCGGCACCAAGCGCGTCACCCTGAAGGTTTACTCTCCCGCAGCGGGTATCCCGGTGCAGTTTGTGCTGCAAAATGCGGCCAAGGTGCCTACGGGTTATCCGAACGGCAACTTCGGCGTATTTACCGCCACCACCACGGTAGCTAATGCCTGGGAAACGCTGACGTTTGCCTTCAATGGTGACCCCAGCACGTACGATGCAACGGTATCGGCCACTGACGTTAACCAGTTTACGATTCTCGTGAACCCGGGTCAGACCGTGGGCGGCATGTACTACTTTGACGACGTGATGGGGCCCGACCCAACGACCGTGGGCACCCCGCCGCCCGTGACGGCGCCGGTACCCAGCGTGCTGCTCGACAACTTCGACGGCACCCGGCACCTGAGCTACACGGGCATGAGCGGTGCCATGTCTACGGCCGCCAACCCGGCCGCTGGCACGGCCAACCCCAGCGCCAACGTGGGCCAGTACGTGCGCGCCAACGGTCAGCAGTACGACTACATGTCGATTATCCCCACGGCCGCGCCGCAGACCTTCGGCAATGTGGCCGACTTTGCCAGCGGCACGCAACGCGTGACCATGAAGTTCTACTCGCCCGCTGCTGGCATTCCGCTGGAGCTGGTGATGCAGAACAAGGTGAAAGCCGGCACCGGCTACCCCAACGGCAACTTCGGCGTGTTTAAGGCCACTACCTCAGTCGCCAACGCCTGGGAAACCCTGACCTTCACCTACACGAACGCCGGTGGCACTGTGGACCCCACCGTGGCCTCGATAGACATCGACCAGTTCACGATGCTCATCAACCCCGGCGTGGGCACCGATGGCCGCACCTACTACTTCGACGACTTTATGGGCCCGGACTACACGCGCGGCACCACGCCGCCTGCACCGGCCGTAGCCAGCGTACTGCTCGACAACTATCAGAATGCCCGCTACCTGACCTACACCGGCATGAGCGGTGCCCTGACGCAGAATGCCGCCAACCCGGCATCGAGCGCTGGCAACAACAGCCCCACGGTAGGCCAGTACGTGCGCGGCAACGGCCAGCAGTACGATTACATGTCGCTGGAGCCTACCGCCGCCCCAAAACAGTTCGGTAACGTGGCCGACTTTGCCAGCGGCACGCAGCGCGTGACCATGAAGTTCTACTCGCCCGCTGCTGGCATTCCGCTGGAGCTGGTGATGCAGAACAAGGTGAAAGCCGGCACCGGCTACCCCAACGGCAACTTCGGCGTGTTTAAGGCCACTACCTCGGTCGCCAACGCCTGGGAAACCCTGACTTTCAACTTCACCAACGCGGCAGGCACCGTAGACCCCACCGTGACTTCGATGGACGTCGACCAGTTCACGATGCTCATCAACCCCGGCGTGGGCACCGATGGCCGCACCTACTACTTCGACGACATCACCGGCCCGGCTACCGTGGGCTACGTGCCCACGGCCGTGCGCGCCATCACGTCGGTGGATGCGGCTTTCGCTCCGGTGTACCCCAATCCGGCCCGCGACGTGGCCCACCTGCCCGTGAGCCTGGCAAAAGCCTCGACGGTGAGCTTGGCCGTGTATGACGCCATGGGCCGCCGCGTGCAGGACGTGCTGAGCGCTCAGCAGCGTCCCGCCGGCAAGTTTACGGCCGATGTGAACACCGCCGCGCTGGCCCCCGGCCTCTACACCTGCCGCCTCGTGGTGAATGGTGTGGTGCTGACCCGCCCGCTGAGCGTGCAATAAACTACTTGATAACGAGAGGCTGGGGCGTTTGCTTCAGCCTCTCGCTTTTCAGGAATTCGGCAGTCGGGACCCAGGCCAGAAAGTGGGGAATTACATCTGAATGGCTTGATTTCCGGCTGCCGATTTGCGGAGCCCTGATTTACACTGTGCTACAACCGCCTTCGGGGCGGTTTTGGTGGTTTAGTATGCTTGCTACTGCTTTCATTCTCACTTCTTCAACAATTCCCACCCTTCACTCTTATGAAAAGAGGATTACTCACGGGCCTGCTGCTGGCTCTGGGAGTCGTTTCGGCCAAGGCCCAGACCTTGTACGACGACTTCGAAACCACACCGGGCAGCACCCGCCTGGTGACGTACCGGCCCACTACGGGTGGCACGCTGATTCAAAATCAGATGAATCCGGGCGCCAATGCCGTAAACATGAGCTCAACCGTGGCGCGCTACACCCGCGCTGCCACTGACTTCGACAACTTCGATATCGAGACGCCGCGCCCGATGGCCGATGTGACGCCGTACATTACTGGCATCAAGCATATGACGATGAAGTTCTACTCACCGGCTGCGGGCACGCAGGTGATGCTGGTGTTGCAGAATAAAGCCAAAAACCGCTCGGCCGGCTATCCGGCCGGCAAATACCTGGGCGAATTCAAGGCAACCACCAGCCTGACCAACGCCTGGCAAACCCTGACATTTACATTCAACTCGGTTGACGCCAATAACTTTGACGCCACCGTGACGGCCACCACGATTGACGAAATCACGGTGCTGATTGCGCCGGCCACTACCGGCACCGGCACCTACCATTTCGACGACATCAACGGCCCAGAGCTGTCGTCGGGCACGGGCACGCCCACGGCCGCCCCGGCCGTCACGCAGCTCTTCGATGACTTTGATGCCACGCGCAAGCTGAGCTACCCGGGCGCGGGCGCCGTATTCACGCCGGGCCTAACGGCCCCGGCCGGCAATAGCACCGTGGTGGGCCGCTATGTGCGCGGCGCCGACGCCTACGACCAGCTCCAGATGGCCCCGGCCAACGCCACCTTCTTCGACGACGTGAGCGGCTTTGCCTCCGCCACGGCCACGGTGAAGCCCTCGCTCAAGTTCTATAACCCCACGGCCGCCGCCATTCCCGTCCGGCTCATCTTCGCCAACAACGCCCTGCGCGGCAACAACGCGTACTCGACCGGCAATACCGGCATCGCCGGCACCCACTCGGTGTACACGGCCACGACGAGCGCTGCCGCCGGCTGGCAAACGCTGACCTTTACCTACCAGACTGGCCCCAACGCTGGCGCCTACGACGCCAGCGTGAAAAGCACGGCTATCGACCGCGTGCTGCTGCAAATCAACCCCGGCGCCGGCGTTGGCAACCAGTATCATATTGACGACATTACGCTGCCCGCCGCTACCATTCCCGTGGCGAAGCTCTATGAGAACTTCCGGGATGTGCGTAGCCTGAGCTACGTCGGCGGCGACGGCGTGCTGACGCAGAGCGCCGCCAACCCCAGCACCACCGGCAGCAACCCCAACCCCACTGTGGGCAAGTACGACCGCTCGGCCAATATGTACGACGCATTCTACGTGAAGCTGCCCACGGGTGCCGTGGCCGACGACGTGACCGATTTCTTCAATGGCACGCGCAAAATGACCATGAAGGTGTACAGCCCGCGCCCGGCCGGCGCCATCGTCACCATTTACATGCTCGACAACACGGCCACCGGCAACAACTACCCCAACGGCCGCGACGCTTATTACCAAGCCACTACCACCAAGCAAAACGAGTGGGAAACGCTGACCTTCACGCTGACTACCCGCCTGGGCGCGGGCGTGGCGCAGCAGCGCAACATCAACGGCTTCGGCATTCAGCTCGGCGATAACAGTACCGCCACCGGCACCTGGTACTTCGACCAGTTCTACGGCCCCAACTTCACCATTGCCCCCGGCACGCTCTACGACAACTTCGAGAATACCCGCCAGCTGACCTACACCGCCGCCACCGGCGGCACGCTCAATGCCAGCTACACCAACCCGGCCGTGTTTGACGAGAACTACAGCGCCACCGTGGGCCACTACACCCGCTCGGCTAACGCCACCGATGTGCTGCTGGCCCGCGCCACCGGCAAGCAGCTCGACGACGTGAGCAGCTACGTCAGCGGCACGAATTCCTTCTACCTGAAGGTGTTCAGCAAAACCATTGGTACGCCCGTGCGGCTGCTGCTGCAAAATGCCGCGAAGGCCGGCTCGACGGGCACGTCCACCGGCACGCACTCGGTGTTCCAGGCCAACACCACCAAGTCCAACCAGTGGGAAACGCTGCGCTTTACCTACCAGGCCGGCGGCAGCACCGACGGCACCGTGACGGCCACGCAGGTCGACCAGCTGGCCTTGCTGTTCAACCCCGGCTCGACCGCAGGCGGCCAGACCTTCGACTTCGACTTCTTCGTGGGTCAGAGCCTCATCACGGCCACCGCGCCACCGGCCGGCACCGCCATTACGCAGCTCTACGACGACTTCGAGAACACCCGCCAGCTGACGCTCAAGCAAGTGGATGGCGCCTTCACGCCGGGCACGGGCAACCCCGCCTTCGGCGCTGGTAACTCCAGCATCGTGGTCGGCCGCTACGTGCGCTCGGCCAACCCCTACGACACCTTTGAAATGGCCCCGGCTAACGCCACCTTCTTCAACGACGTGACGGGCTTTGCCTCGCCCACGGCTACGGTGAAGGCTACCATGAAAATCTACAGCACCGTGGCCGGTACCGCCCAGCTCGTGTTTGCCAACGCGGCCACCACCACCGGCGGCAACTACCCCACCGGCCGTCACTCCATCTACACCGCACCCATAACGGCGGCGGGCTGGCAAACCCTGACTTTCACGTACCAGCTGACGCCTGACGCCAGCGTGAAGGGCACGGCCGTCGACCGCATCCAGCTGCAGCTGACGCCCGGTACCGGCGCTACGGGCACCTACTATTTCGACGATATCACGCTGCCCGCCACCACTATGCCGGTGGCCCGGCTCTACGAGAACTTCAATGATGTGCGCGAGCTGACCTACGGCGCCGGCGACGGCGTGCTGACGCAGAATTTCGCCAACCCCAGCACCACCGGCACCAACGCCAACCCGCTGGTGGGCAAATACGTGCGCAGCGCCGTGGCCTATGATACGTTCTACGCCAACTACCCGGCCGGCGCCACGGCCGACGACATTTCGGACTTCGTGAGCGGCAGCCGCAAGATGACCATGAAGGTGTACGCGCCCGCTGCGGGCCGCCCCGTGACCATTACCCTGCTCGACGCCACGGCCACACCCACGAACTACCCCACCGGCCGCAACTCGTTCTACACCGCCACCACGACGGTAGCCAACGCCTGGGAAACCCTGACCTTCAACTTTGCGGGCACGCCCACCGGCGGCGTGAACCCGGTGAAGAACATTTCGGGCATCAACATTCAGTTTGACGGCGGCAACGGCGCGGCCAGCACCTGGTATTTCGACCAGCTCTACGGCCCGAACTTTACCGCGGCCCCCGGCGCCCTCTACGACAACTTCGAAACCGTGCGCGAGATGACCTACGTGCCCGACGGCACCCTGACGCAGAACTTCGCCAATCCCTCGGTGTTCGGAGCCAACTACAGCCCCACGGTGGCTCGCTACCAGCGCGCCGCCACGGCCAACGCCGCCATCAAGATTACGCCCAACGGCGGCAAGCGCCTGACCAACGTGTCGGCCTACGCGAGCACCACGGCCACCAAATTCTTCTATCTGAAGGTATTCAGTCAGCGTATCGGCACGCCGGTAGAGCTGCAGCTGCAAAACGCTGCGAAGGCTACCGGCGGCGCCAACGGCGTCCAGTCCATCTTCACCGCCACCACCACCAAGTCGAACCAGTGGGAAACCCTGCAGTTTGCCTACCAGGCCGCCAACCCCGGCGTGACGACGGATGCCACGGTGAGCGTCAACCAGGTTAACCAGCTGAGCCTGCGCTTTAACCCCGGCGACGCCGCAGCGGGCCAGATATATCACTTCGACTTCTTCGTGGGCCAGGACCTGCTGCTGGCCACCGGCCTCACCTGGAATGGCAGCGTGAGCAGCGACTGGAACGACGGCGACAACTGGAGCGGCGGCACGGCCCCCGTGGCCGTGTCGGGTGCCCCGGCCACCATCCCCGGCGGCCTTTCGCGCTACCCGATTCTGACGGCCGGCAACACCTACGGCTCGCCCGACATCATCATCAACGCCGGCGGCAGCCTCACCCAGACGGGCGGCACGTTTAACCTGGCCAACGGCGTGACCAACAACGGCACCTACAACCAGACCGGCGGCATCACCAACCTGGCCGGCAATGGCAGCCACATCTTCGGCAACGGCAACCCGATGCTGTTCTACGACCTCAACGTGGGCACCGGCGGCATGGGCCTGCTGGGCGGCCCCAACGGTACCATCTCGGTGAAACACCGCATGGTGGTAGCCGGCCCCGTGACCATGAACGCCAGCGGCAAGCTCATTCTCCTCTCCGACGCCACCGGCACCGCCATGGTGGTAAACCGCGGCACGGGCTCGGTGACGGGCAACGTGGTCGTGCAGCGCTACATCGACCCCAGCCTGAACGCCGCCGAGGGCTACCGCCACCTCTCCTCGCCGGTGAACGGCCAGACCGTAGCCAACCTGAAAACCACCACCGGCAGCGTGCCCGTGGTGAACCCGGCCTACAACACGGCCCCGGTGCCCTACACCGTGACGCCCTTCCCAACGGTATTCAGCTACGACGAAAGCCGCCTGACCAACGCCAACGCCACCACCAGCGGCTTCTTCTACGGCTGGAAATCGCCCGCCGCCACCACCGAGGCCCTCACCAACGGGCTGGGCTACACCGTGAACATGGCGCCCGGCACCGTGACCTTCACCGGCCCGCTGCACACCGGCACCTACACCGTGCCTCTGACCCGCGGCGCGACGGCCAACTCAGGCTGGGCCCTGCTCGGCAACCCCTACCCCGGCCCCATCAACTGGGACAGCCTGGCCCGCCCCGCTGGCGTGGAAAACGCGCTCTACACTTTCCGCTCCAACAGCCAGTACGGCGGCGCTTACCAAAGCTACGTGAACGGCGTCGGCCCCACCGGCTCCAACCTCGTGGCCATGGGCCAGGGCTTCTTCACCCGCGTGGTTAGCGGCTCCTCCACGATGACCTTCACCAACGCCGCCCGCATGGTGAGCTACGCCAACCCGGCGCAATACCGCAGCAGCACCACGGCCGATGCCCGCCCGCGCCTCGACCTGGCCCTGACCGCCGCCAACGGCGCCAGCGACGTGCTCTACGTGTACCAGGAAACCGGTGCCACCACCGGCTTCGACAGCCACTTCGACGCCCTGAAAGTGACCCTCAACGGCGGCCAGCAGCCCACGCTGTACCAGCAGGCCGGCACCGAGAGCTTCAGCATCCAGGGCCTGCCCGCCGGGCAGCAGCCCGTGACGATGGCCCTGGGCGTGGATGTGCCGGTGGCCGGCACCTTCACCTTCACGGCCGAGCAGCTGGCCAACTTCCCCGGCAATGCTAGCGTGCTACTCGAAGACACCCAGACCAACACCTGGCACGACCTGCGCAACGGCAGCTACGCCGTGACCCTGCCGCAGGGCCTGCACGCCACGCGCTTCGTGCTGCACCTCTACTCGCAGCGCGCCCTGGCCACGGCCGGCCCCCGCGCCGCCACGGCCCTGCTGGCCTACCCCAACCCGGCCACGGCCGGCACGGTGGTGCGCCTCACCAACGCCACCGCTACCGGCGAAGTGCTGAACATCACCGGTCAGGTGGTGGGCACCTTTGCCAATGGCAAAGTGGCCACCGCCGGCCTCGCTGCCGGCGTGTACATGCTGCGTAATGCCGCCACCGGCGAACGCAGCAAACTCGTGGTTCAGTAAACGACTGCGGCCGGTGCGCCGGCTGGTAGTCAAATTCTTGTGTTGGGGCGGCGTGCAGGCGCCGCCCCAATTTTTTTTACCCTTTCAACCTTTCTTTCGTGGCCTTCGCAGCTCCTCAATCTCCTCCTATTGGCGCCGCCCCTACCGAGGGCGGCCTCGCCCCGCGCTACACCTCGGCGCTGGCTTCGCTCACGGTGCTGTTTTTCATGATGGGGTTTATTACCTGTCTGAACGACATCCTGATTCCCTACCTCAAGGGGCTTTTCACCCTGAGCTATACCAAGGTTAACCTGGTCAACTCCTGCTTTTTCGGGGCTTACCTGATAATGGGTATTCCGGCCGGGCAGGTGGTGAAGCGCCTGGGCTACAAGCGTGGCATGCTGCTGGGCTTTCTGGTGGCGGCGCTGGGCTGCTTCCTGTTTTTCCCGGCCGCCGAAAGCCGCACCTTCGAGCTGTTCTTGGGGGCGCTGTTCGTGCTGGCCACGGGCGTGGTGATGCTGCAGGTGGCCGGCAACCCCTACGTGGCGGTGCTCGGGCCGCCTGAGTCGGCCTCGGCCCGCCTAACCCTCACGCAGGCCTTCAACTCGCTGGCCACGGCCATTGCGCCGCCGCTGGGCTCGGCCCTCATTCTCTCGCACTTACCCGACCTCAAGAAGCTGTCGGCCGCCCAGGCCGCCGCGCTCGATGTGTCGTCGGTGCAGTCGCTGTACCTGGGTATCGGCGTGGCGCTCATTCTCATCAGTGCCCTGCTGTACTTCATGAAGCTGCCCCAGATTCAGCACGCCCCGGCCGAGGCCGGCGACACCAGCAACGCCTGGAGCTACCGCCACCTACTCATGGGCTTGGTGGGCATTTTCACTTACGTGGGCGCCGAGGTCGCCATCGGCTCGCACATCGTGAGCTACCTCAACCAGCCCGAAGTAATGAACATGAGCGCCCAGACGGCCGGCTACCAGGTCGGCTTCTACTGGCTCGGGGCTATGGTGGGCCGCTTCATCGGCGCCGCGGTGCTGAGTAAGTTCCGGGCGGGCCGGGTGCTGGCTTTCAATGCTGTTGGGGCCGTGGTGCTGTTGCTTATTTCCATCAATACCAGCGGTTCCATAGCCATGTGGAGCATCCTGGCTGTGGGTTTGATGAACTCCATTATGTTCCCCACCATCTTCACGCTGGCCGTGCACGGCCTGGGCCGCCACACCGAAGAAGCCTCGGGCCTGCTGTCGGCCGCCATCGTGGGCGGGGCCATCATTCCGCCACTGTTCGGCATGATTGCCGACAGCCAGAGCGGCGGGGGCGGCGTGCACGCGCTGCGCCTAGCCTTCGTGCTACCAGTCATCTGCTACGCCTACATTGCCTGGTACGGCCTGCGCGGCTCGCGGCCAGCGGGACCGGGTTACGCGAGCTAGCAATCTAGTTTTCAGCAAAAAAGAAGGCAGTGGTCGGAACGACCACTGCCTTCTTTTTTTTGGAGCTTGCGGGGCCGTGCCTCTTACCCCCGCCGCAGCAGCGACGACTCCCGCACCACCAGCGTGGGCTTGAGCACCACGGTTTGCGGGGGCAGGCTCTGGTCGCTGTTCAGCATTTCGATGAACAGTTGGGCCGCCACCT
Organism: Hymenobacter aranciens; assembly: GCF_030580865.1. Classification (GTDB taxonomy): domain Bacteria; phylum Bacteroidota; class Bacteroidia; order Cytophagales; family Hymenobacteraceae; genus Hymenobacter; species Hymenobacter aranciens. The sequence goes on from NZ_JAUQSY010000004.1 coordinate 193,576, forward strand.
TGCCCATGTCGAAGGCCGGCTGGGCCACGCTCGACACGCTGGGCGTGAGCAGACTCATCACCGGCTCATCGTTGAAACCCACCAGCGCCACCTCCTCGGGCACCCGCACGCCGCGCTCGCGCAAGGCCAGCAGGGCGCCCACGGCCAGCCGGTCGCTCATGGCGAAGATGGCGTCGGGGCGCGGCTGCAGGTCCAGCAATTGCAGGGTGGCGCGGTAGGCGTGCTCGCGGTCGAATTCACCGTGCGTTATCAGTTCCTCGATGATGGGCAGGCCGTGCGCGCGCAGCGTGGCGAGGTAGCCCTCCTGCCGCTGGTTGCTGATGAACAGGCTGGCCGGCCCACCCAGGAAAGCAATGCGTCGGCAGCCCTGCTCGATGAGGTGCCCTACGGCCTGCACGGCCCCGTCCTTGTTGTCGAGCACCACCTTCGAGGCCTCCAAATCGGTACCCACGCGGTCGAAAAACACCATCGGCAAGCCGCGCAGCAGCAGCCGCCGGAAGTGGTCGACGTTACTCGTGGCGCTCGACAGCGACACGATGAGGCCATCGACGCGGGTGTTGACGAGGCGCTGGGTATTGGTGATTTCGCGGCCGTACGACTCGTTCGACTGGCAGGTGAGCACGGTGTAGCCGGCTTCCAGCGCCATCTCGTCGATGCCGCGCACGGCGGTGGCGAAGAAGTAATCGAGGTTGGGCACGATGACGCCGATGCTGTGCGCATGCTTGGTTACCAGACTCAGGGCCACCTGGTTGGGCTGGTAGTCGAGCTGTTCGGCCATCTGCAGCACGGCCTGGCGGGTGGCCGGGTTCACGTCGGGGAAGTCGCGCATGGCCCGCGACACGGTGGAGATGGAAATGCCCAGCTCGCGGGCAACGTCCTTGATGGTGGCAGGCCGGGCGGAGTGGCTGCGGCTGTGGGGAGGCATAAGGGACAGCGGTGAGCGAAAGGTGGATAATGCGGCGAAGGCGCCAGGCCGAAAGTTAGGCCAATGTTACTTTGAAACGCCGTTTGGGCTCCGGAATCGGTTGCGGCGGGCTTTTTGTAATGGCCCCAAACGGCCCTGGCAGCCCGTTTTCGAGAACCCCAAACCGGGCTCGGCAATTTAATTTTTCTGCGAGAACAACAATTTACGCAATCGATGCCGGCAACGTTACCGGTAACGTTTTTCAGTTGCAATTTACGACGAAATACGGCTCCTGACGGCTGCCTGCAGCCTTGTTTTCGGATAATAGTCCGTTTACATTTGAAGCAAGGATACCCCATCCGCCACCCTCTCCCCACTCCCACCCAATAGCACAAAACCCAGATGAGCCACTTCCGAACCCTGTTCCTAAGTACGCTGCTCGCCGGGGGTGTGGGGTCGCTGGCGCAGGCCAAGGCCATGAAAGTAGCCGACGCGGCAGCCTTCAAAGCGGCCGTGCCACAGCTGCAGCCCGGCGATACGCTGGTGCTAGCCGCCGGCACCTGGCAGGATGCCAAGCTTATATTCAAGGCCGAGGGTACGGAAAAGCAGCCCATCGTGCTGCGGGCCGAAAAGCCGGGCGCGGTGAAGCTGCAGGGGCAGTCGAACCTGCGGCTGGCGGGGCATTACCTGGTGGTGTCGGGCCTGGATTTCCGCAACGGCTACGCGCCGAGCGGCTGCGTGATTGAGTTTCGGGAAAACGCCCAAGCTCTGGCCTTCCACTGCCGGGTGACCGAGTGCGTGATTGAGGACTATAACAAGCCGGCCCGCGAGGAAGACAAGGACGACATCTGGGTGAAGCTGCACGGGCAGCACAACCGCTTCGACCACAACTACGTGGCCGGCAAAAAAACCGGCGGCGTGACCATGGCCGTGGACCTGGCCGTGCCCGAAAGCCAGAACAACTACCACCAGATTGACCACAACTACTTCGGCCCCCGCCCCCGCCTGGGCTCCAACGGCGGCGAAACCCTCCGCGTGGGCGTTTCGACCTACTCGCTGACGGCCTCGCACACTCAGATTGAGGAAAATTACTTCTATAAGTGCAGCGGCGAGGTCGAAATCATCTCCATCAAGTCGGGCGAAAACGCGGTGCGCCGCAACCTCTTCGTGGAGTGCGAGGGCAGCGTGGTGCTGCGCCACGGCAACAACAACCTGGTGGAAGGCAACTACTTCCTGGGCAACGGCAAGGCTCACACCGGCGGCGTCCGCATCATCAACGCCGGCCACCGCGTGCTCGACAACTACTTCGCCGACCTGCGCGGCACCAATTTCCGCGGGGCGCTGGTAATCATGAACGGCGTGCCCAACTCGCCCCTCAACCGCTACAACCAAGTGAAGGACGTGACCGTGAGCGGCAACATCTTCCTAAACTGCGACAACATTGAGCTCTGCGAGGGCAAGGACGGCGAGCGCACCGCCACGCCGGAAAACGTAACCATCAGCAACAACATCTTCTACAACCTGCTGGCGACAAAGCAATTCACCGTCAACGACGACATCAGCGGCATTACCTTCAAAGACAACCCGACGCTGCTCAGCAGCTCGCCCAACCTGCCCGGCCTGACGGCTACGCCACTGATTCTGCAGCGCTCGGCCGACGGCCTGACCGTGCCCACCGTGGGCAAGGGCAAGCCCAAGCAGCGCCGCCCCGTGACGGAGGCCGAGAGCGGCCCGCGCTGGTTCCGGCCCACGGTGGTGCCCGGCATGGGCACCGGCAAACTATGGAAAGTGCCCGCCAATGAAGCCGATGCCCTGCGCCGCGTGTGCCAACAGGCTCAGCGCGGAGACATTATCGAGCTGAGCAGCGCGGGCACATATCCCGTTTCGCAGCCCATTGCGGTAGCGGTGCCGCTGGTGGTGCGGGCAAAAAAAGGCCTGACCAGCCGCCCGGTGCTCAGCTTTGCAGGCAGCGGCACGGGGCGGGCGTTTTTCAGCATTGAAAATGGTGGCATGCTGCGCCTGAGCGGTTTGGCTTTCGATGGCAACGCGCCGGCGGGCACGGCCGATGCGCTGATTCGCACCAGCGCACAGCCGATGCTGGAGCACTACAACCTGTGGGCCGACAACTGCACGTTTTACAACCTGCGCGACGGCGGGAAAAGCGCCTTTCAGGCCACCAAAAGCACCTACGCCGACACGGTGCAGTTCAGCAATAGCCTATTTTACGACCTCGGGGGCAATGCCTTGAGCCTAAATACCGAGACGCAAAACAAAGGTACTTATAACGCCGAGAATGTGGTGTTGCGCAACTGTCTGTTTCGCAACGTGCAGGGCGGCGCGCTGGACCTCTACCGGGGCGGCAACGACGAAAGCACCCTCGGCCCACTACTGACCGTGGACCACTGCACCTTCGACAACGTGGGCAACGCGCCCGAAGGCTACGTGCTGAAACTGACCGGCGTACAATGGTCGGAAATCAGCCAGTGCCTGTTCAACGACAGCGGCAGAAATGGCTACGCCATCCTAGCGCAGAACTCGGCCAAAAGTACCGCTACGCTGCTCAATACCAACTTCTCCCGCTCGGGCCAGCTGAGTTCGGAATACAAGCCGCAAACCCGGCAGGTGGCCTACGTGGCCACCGAGTTTGTAAACCCGGCGCGGCTCGACTACCGCCTGAAAACGCCGGATTCCGGGCTGAAAACCAGCACCGACGGCCGCTTGCCGGGCTACGCGGCCCGGCCCTAAAATCTCCTACCTCAGACTTACTATCTCACGTTTTTTTTTCAACGACGACATGCAGGATTTAACAGGAAAAGTAGCTTTGGTAACCGGCGGTGGCCGCGACATTGGCCGGCAGGTGGTGCTGGCCCTCGCCAAAGCCGGCGCCAACGTGTGCTTCAACTACTTCGACTCGGATACGGAAGCGGATGCCACCCTGGAGGAAGTGCAGAAAATCGGCGCCGGCCAGGGCCTGCAGGCCCAGGGCGACATGACCAACGCCGCCGACGTGGACCGCGTAGTAAAGGCTTGCACCGAGGCCTTTGGCCCGCGCATCGACATCCTGGTGAACGTGGTGGGCGGCCTGGTGGGCCGCAAAACCATGGAGGAAATGGACGAGCAGTTCTGGGATTTCGTGATTGACGTGAACCTGAAATCGGTTTTCCTGGTGACCAAGCGCGTGCTCCAACAGATGGAGGCCGGCGCGTCCATCATCAATTTCGCCTCGCAGGCCGCCCGCGATGGCGGCGGCCCCGGTGCCATCGCCTACGCTACCGGCAAAGGCGCGGTGCTGACCATGACCCGCGGCCTGGCCAAAGAGCTGGGGCCGAAAGGCATCCGCGTGAACTCGATTTCGCCCGGCATGATTGCCACGGCTTTCCACGATACCTTCACCAAGCCTGAAGTGCGCGAGCGCGTGGCCGGCATGACGCCCCTGCGCCGCGAAGGCCAGGCCGCCGAAGTGGCGGAGCTGGTGGCGTACCTGGCGTCGGACCAGGCCTCATTCATCACCGGCTCGTCGGTGGATATCAACGGCGGCACCTATTTCTGCTAACCAAAACCCCACCCCCGGCCCCTCCCCTTCGGGAGAGGGGGGCGTTCCAGAACAACTCGCGTCTGGCCCCCCTCTCCCGAAGGGGAGGGGCCGGGGGTGGGGTCAAACCCTAAAAATCAATGCAATTTCAGCGGCTCATACGTTTGTGGATGCTCCTGGCAGGACTGGCGATGCTGCCTGGTGGGACGGTCAGCGCCGCCGCGCCGGGGCATCCTTCGCTGCTCATCACGGCGGCGGAAGTAGGGCCGCTACGCCAGGGCCTCGACCAGTACCCGCTGCTGGAAAAGACCTACCAAAGCCTCAAAAAAACCGCCGATAAGGCGCTGGCCAGCCCGATGGCGGTGCCCGTGCCGAAGGACCCCGCCGGGGCCTACACCCACGAGCAGCACACCCGCAATTACTACGCGCTGCAAGCCGCCGGCCTCTGCTACCTCATGAGCAAGGACGGCAAGTACGCCCGCTTCGTGCGCGACATGCTGCTGGAATACAGCAAGCTGATTCCCGGGCTCAAAAACCACCCCGAGGCCAAAAGCTCGTCGCCGGGCCGGCTGTTTCACCAGGCGCTGAACGACTGCAACTGGGTGGTGTATGCCATCCAGGGCTACGATGCGGTGTATGAAACGCTGACGCCGGCCGAGCGCAAACAGATTGAGGACGGGGCGTTTCGGCCGCTGTGCAACTACTTCACCCAGGATTTGAAATCGTGGTTTAACCTCGTGCACAACCACGGGGTGTGGGCGGCCACGGCCGTGGGCATGACCGGCTACGCCCTGCACGACCAGAAGCTGGTGGACATGGCCCTACGCGGCACCCAGAACGACGGCAAAAGCGGCTTCCTGGCCCAGCTCAACCAGTTGTTTTCGCCTGACGGCTACTACACCGAGGGGCCCTACTACGCCCGCTACGCGCTGTCACCGTTCTACCTCTTCGCCCAGACCATCGAGAACAACCAGCCGGAGCTGAAAATCTTCCAGTACCGCGACCAGATTCTGCGCAAGGCCCTGCAATCGGCTCTGCAATTGACGAATACCGACGGCCGGTTCTACCCGCTGAACGACGCGCTGAAGGAAAAAGACTGGACCACGCAGGAGCTTATCGCCGCCATTTCCATCTCCTTCCAGCGCTACGGGGCCGATAACACCCTGCTCGGCCTGGTCCAGCAGCAGAAGAAATTGATACTGAGCACCGGCGGCCTGGCCGTGGCTAAAGCCGCCGCCGAAGCCGGCAAAAACCCGCCCGCCTACCAGCGCCGCAGCGTGGTGTACCGCGACGGCGCCACCGGCACCGAGGGCGGCCTGGCCGTCCTCCGCGCCGGCGCGCCGGACGAGCAGACCTCGCTGATTTTCAAATACACCAGCCACGGTCTCTCGCACGGCCACTACGACAAGCTGAGCCTGGCCATGTACGACCGCGGCCGTGAGGTGCTGCAGGACTACGGCGCGGTGCGCTTCCTGAATATCGAAGCCAAGGAGGGCGGCCGCTATTTGCCCGAAACCAAGTCGTTTGCCAGCCAGACCATTGCCCACAACACGGTGGTGGTGGATGAGGCTTCGAACTTCGGTGGCAAGGAGAAAGTGGCCGAGACGAAGTCAGGCGAAGCCTGGTTTGCCGACCTCGACAACCCGGCCGCGCAGGTGGTGAGCGCCAAGGCCAACACCGCCTACGACGGCGTGCAGCTGCACCGCACGCTGGCGCTGTTCCGCGACAGTGCCAGCGGTAAGCCCCTGGTGCTGGACTTGTTTCGCGTCAATTCGGCCACCACGCACCAGTACGATTTGCCGTTTTACTACCAGGGCCAGCTGATTTCGACCAGCTTCCAGTACGACAGCTTTTCGACCAGCCGCCAGCCGCTGGGCAGCAAAAACGGCTACCAGCACCTCTGGAAGGAGGCCCAGAGCCGCCCGGTGCGCACGCCCGGCCTGGCCACTCTCACTTGGCTCGACGGCCCGCAGTTCTACTCCGTGACCACGGCCACCGACACCGCCACCCACCTCGTGCTGGCCCGCATCGGCGCCACCGACCCGAATTTCAACATGCGGCCCGAGCCGGCGCTCATCATCCGCGAAAAGGCCAAAAACCAGGTCTTTGCCTCGGTTATCGAAGCCCACGGCGAGTTCAACCCCACGGCCGAAACCGCCTCCGGCTCGCGCTCCAACGTGGAGCGCCTGACGGTGTTGCTCGACAGCCCCGAGGCCACCGTGGTGGAACTGAAGCTGCGCCGCGGCGGCACCTACCGCCTGGCCGTGGCCAACCAGGACGCCGGCGCCACCAAAACCCATCAGGTGACGGTGGCCGGCCAGCCGCTGAAGTGGCAGGGGCCTTACCAGTTCAAGCGCTTATAAAGCTCAAACAATCAACTCTCCCATATTCCCAACCCTACCCCAATCCTCTGCGCTATGCGGTACTTTAGCAACGTATTTATTCAAGACGACGACATTTCCTGGGAGGCCGTGGGCCCCGGCGTGCGCCGCAAAATCCTGGCCTACGACGACAGCATCATGCTGGTGAAAGCCGACTTCGAAACCGGCGGCGTGGGCCCCATCCACCAACACTTCCACAGCCAGACGACCTACATCGAGAGCGGCGAGTTTGCCGTGACTATCGGTCATGAAACCAAGGTGTTGCGCACGGGGGATGCCTACTACATTCCACCGCATGTGCCGCACGGGGCCACCGCCCTGCAGGCCGGCGTGCTGCTGGATATGTTCAGTCCCATCCGTGAGGATTTCATGACCGGGCACCCCGCTTACGCCGAGCAAAGTACGGCTACGGCCTGATTTGACTGTCATGCTGAACGCAGTGAAGCATCTCTACCGCAGCAGTAATTTCTACCGATTGGATTTACTCCTGCGGTAGAGATGCTTCGACAAGCTCAGCATGACAAACGACCTCCACTGCTCAACCCCACCCATGCAGCCAACCGCTCCCCCGCCCACTGCCACCACCGCCCCGCGCCAGGTCAACGGCCTGCGCTGGTGGATAATCGCGCTGATTGCCGTTGCCACGGTTATCAACTACATCGACCGCAACGCGCTGGCGGTGATGTGGCCCGGCATTGCTGAAGATTTGCAGCTGGGCAAGGAGCAGTACGCGCTGGTGGTGAGCTTTTTCATGGTGGCCTACGGTATCAGTCAGAGCGTGTCGGGCCGGCTGTTCGATAAGGTAGGCACGCGGCTGGGCTTCACCATTTCCATCGTGGTGTGGAGCGTGGCGGCGGGGCTGCACGCGCTGTCGCGCGGGCTGCTGTCGTTCGCGGCGTTTCGGGCGCTGCTGGGGCTGGGCGAGGCCGGCAACTGGCCCGGCGCGGCCAAGTCTAATGCCGAGTGGTTTCCGGTGCGGGAGCGGGCCTTCGCACAGGGCCTGTTCAATGCCGGGGCCTCGCTGGGCGCGGTGATTTCGGCCCCGCTCATTGCCTGGTTTTACGCGGAGTTTGGCTGGCGTTCGGCCTTTGTGATTATCGGGGCACTGGGCATTTTGTGGGTGATTCCGTGGTGGATAATCAACAAAGCCGTGCCCAAGCACCACCCCTGGCTGACGGAGCAGGAGCGTCAGCACATCCTCGACGGCCAGCCGGCCACCCCGGCCGTGGCCGACGTAGCGCTGCCCGTGGCCACGCTGCTGCGCTACCGGCAGTCGTGGTCGGTCATCGTGTCGCGCTTCCTGCTCGACCCCATCTGGTGGCTGTTCGTGAGTTGGCTGCCGATTTACCTGCACGAGCGGTTTCAGTTCGATATCAAGCAGATTGGCGCTTTCGCCTGGTTTCCTTACGTGGGGGCGGCGCTGGGCAGCCTGGGCGGCGGCTGGCTGTCGGGCCGCCTTATCCGCAGCGGCTCAGTGAACCGGGCCCGCAAAACCTGCATCGTGCTGGGCTGCATTATCATGCTGCCGGCGCTGGTGCTCAGTGCCTGGGCCGCCACGCCCGAAACGGCCATGCTCTGCATCTTCTTCGCCCTCATGGGCTTCCAGATTACCATTGGTAACATCCAGACCCTGCCGGGTGACTTCTTCTCGGGCAAGTCGGTGGGGACGCTGGCGGGGCTGGGCGGCACCAGCGCCGTGTTTGGCACGCTACTGACTACCTGGCTGGTACCGGTGCTCACCCGCGACGGCTACGCGCCCTTCTTCGGGCTGGCGGCGCTGCTGGTGCCGCTGGGCGCCGTGGCCGTGCTCCTGCTGAGCGGCGAAATCAAACGAGTTAATCCCTAGCGTGTAGAGACGCAATATTTTGCGTCTCCCACCAGAACGATAATGCGCTAACGATGAGACGCAAAATACTGCGTCTCTACTCAAAATCCCACCCTCATGAATTCTTCCTTTACTTTGTTGATGCAGTGCTGGCGGCAGCTCACGGGGGCCGGCCGCCTGGCCAGCGCCCTGCTGCTGGCTGCGCTGCTGTGTGCGGGCGGGCCGCTGCGGGCCCAGCCCACGGGGCCGGTCACGGCCTCGGGCCGGGTGCTCGATGCCTCCGGCGAGCCGCTCATCGGCGTGAGCGTGCGGGTGAAGGATGCCGAAATCGGCACGATTACCGATACCGAGGGGCGCTACACACTGCAGGTGCCGGACGCCCAGCGCACGCTGATTTTCTCCTACGTGGGCTTCCAGACGCTGGAGCGCGGGCTGAAAGGCAATGGGCTGATGAACATCACCCTGCGCGCCGACCAGAACAGCCTCGATGAAGTTGTGGTAATCGGCTACGGGGAGGTGAAGCGCAGCGACCTCACCGGCTCGGTGGGCTCGGTGAACGTAGAGGATTTGAACAAGGCCCCAGTGAAGTCGTTCGACGATGCGCTGGCCGGGCGCGTGGCGGGTGTGCAGGTGACTTCGCCCGACGGCCAGCCCGGCGCGGCTCCCAACATCATCATCCGGGGCGGCAACTCGATTACGCAGGACAACTCGCCGCTGTATGTGATTGACGGCTTTCCCATTGAGGATTACAACAATAACGCCATCAACCCCTCGGATATTGAGTCGATTCAGATTCTGAAGGATGCCTCGGCGACGGCCATCTACGGCTCGCGCGGGGCCAACGGCGTGGTGCTCATCACCACCAAGCGCGGCTCGGACGCGGCGCCCACCATCAGCTACGACACTTACTACGGCGTGCAGGAGAGCATTTCGAAGGCCAAGCTGATGGACCCGTATGAATTTGTGAAGCTGCAGATTGAGTTCGACTCGGTGACGGCGCGGCAGCTGTATTTGTCGAACGGCCGGACGCTGGAAAGCTACCGCAGCGCCAACGGCATCGACTGGCAGAAGCAGATTCTGCGGCAGGCCGCCATGTGGAGCCACTCGCTGGCCATCCGGGGCGGCAGCAAGGGCACCCGCTACTCGGTGTCGGGCTCCATTCTGAACCAGGATGGCACGATTCTGAACTCGGGCTTCAAGCGCTACCAGGGCCGCCTGACCCTCGACCAGGATGTGAAGCAGAACCTGCGCGTGGGCATGAACGCCAATTTCAGCAACATCAGCACCTACGGCACCCAGGTGGGCGGCTCCTCCAACTCCGACTTTGCGCTGCTGACCAGCCTCTACGGCTACCGCCCGGTGAACGGCACCGGCGACCTCGACCAGCTGCTGAACCAGGCCGAGGACGAGGACGTGACCTCCTCCAGCAACTACCAGTGGAACCCGCTCTACACGGTGCGGAATGAGGTGCGCAACCGCATCACCAACCAGCTTACCGCCAACGCCTACGCCGAGTACAGCTTCAGCCCCTCGCTGAAGCTGCGCGTGACCGGCGGCGTGGACCGGCGCCTGCTGCGCTACGAGGTGTTCAACAACTCGATGACCCGCACCGGCAATACCAACAACCCCAACGGCCAGAACGGCGTGAACGGCTCCATCACCTTCACCGAAACCAACAACTACGTCAACGAAAACACGCTGACCTACAACAAAATATTCAAGCGCTACCACCGCATCACCTCGGTTACGGGCGTCACGTTCCAGGGCACCCGCACGATGATTTCGGGCGGGGGCGCCATCCTGATTCCCAACGAGCAGCTGGGGCTGAGCGGCATGGACGAGGGCATTCCCTACTCCATCGCCAGCCTGCGCTCGCAGAACACCCTGGCCTCGGCGCTGGAGCGCGTGAACTACGCCTACCGGGGCAAGTACCTGCTCACGGCTTCGTTCCGGGCCGATGGCTCGTCGAAATTCGCGCCGGGCAACAAGTGGAGCTACTTCCCCTCGCTGGCCGCCGCCTGGCACCTTAATAAAGAGAAGTTTATGCGCGGCATCAAGCCACTGTCGGATGCCAAGCTGCGGGCCAGCTACGGCCTCATCGGCAACAACCGCGTGACCGACTACGCCTACCTCGCCTCGCTGGGGCTGCCGGTGGGCGAGTCGTACTCGCCGGGCGGGGTGTTCACGCGGGGCATCGTGCCGCTCACCATCGGCAACCCTAACCTGAAGTGGGAAACCACCCGCGAGCTGAACCTCGGCTTCGACCTGGGCTTTATCGACCAGCGCATTACGCTGTCGGCCGACGTATACCGCAAGAAAACCACCGACCTGCTGCTGGCCTCGCAGCTGCCACCCACCAGCGGTTACGCCAGCGCTTTCCAGAACATCGGGGCAGTACAAAACCAGGGGCTGGAGCTGACCCTGAACACGGTAAACGTATCGAGCAAAGCCTTCTCGTGGACCTCAAACTTCAACATTGCCTTCAACCGCACGAAGGTGCTGGAGCTGACCCGCAACCAGACCTATATCCAGTCGACGGTGGGCTGGTCGTCGTCGTCGGGCTACGGCAACGTGCCGGCGTATGAGGCAGTTATCGGGCAGCCGGTGGCCATGTTCTACGGCTACCAGTGGGTGGGCAACTACCAGACCAGCGACTTCGACCAAAGCTCGACCGGTGCCTACACCCTGAAAGCCGACGTGCCCAACAACGGCAACGCCCGCGCCAGCATCAAGCCCGGCGACATCAAATACGCCGACCTCAACGGCGACAACGTGGTGGACAACAGCGACCGCAGCATCATCGGCAACCCCAACCCGGACTTCATCGGCGGCTTCTCCAACAACTTCACCTACAAAAACTTCGACCTCAATATCTTCCTGCAAGGCTCCTACGGCGGCGAGCTGCTGAATGCTAACCGCATCATGTTTGAGGGGGGCGCGCTGAAGAATGGCCTCAATCAGTTTGCCTCCTACGCCGACCGCTGGACGCCTGAAAACCCGACCAACGAGCTCTACCGCGTGAATGGCCAGGGCCCCCGCGTGTACTCCACGCGCATCATCGAGGACGGCTCCTACCTGCGCCTCAAAACGGTGAACCTGGGCTACACCATCCCGGCTACCTGGGTGCGCTTCGCCCACCTCAAAACACTGCGCTTCTACGCCTCGGCCCAGAACCTGATTACCTGGACCAAGTACTCCGGCAACGACCCCGAGGTGTCGATTTATAGCTCGCCGCTGACGCCGGGCTTCGACTTCTCGGCTTACCCCCGCGCCCGCACGCTCACGCTGGGGCTTAATCTGTCGCTGTAATCAGCCAACTCATTCGTTTGCAATTGTTTTTGAACTTGGATAGCGTTAGGTTTTGGGTGTTTGGTGTTGGGTTTTAGGTATTCGGGCTTGCGCTCAGTAATACCTCCCAAAACCTGAAACCCAACACCAAACACCCAAAACCTAACACCTAAAGCTCCCAGTCTCATATTATGAAAAAACTATCCTTCCTGCTACTCCTCGGCCTGCTCACATCCTGCAACGACTACCTGGCCACCGACCCGGAGGATTTCGTGGCCCCGGAAACCTACTACAACAACGAGGCGCAGCTGACTTCGGCGCTGATGGGCATCTATACCAAGCTGGGCAACACCATCAACCAGGGCGGCAGCGCCGAGGAATCGACTTACTCGCGCTTTCTGTCCTTGGAGGCGCCCTCGGCCACCGACGAGATGCTGGCCCGCAGCAACAGCGCCGTGGCCGTGAGCAGCTACAGCTTCGACTCGTCGTACCCGCAGATTGTGAACTGCTGGACCAATCTGTACCAGGGCATTGACCGCGCCAACCTGCTGCTGGAGCGCCTCGACCAGGCCAATACTTCGCAGGAAGTGAAAGACCAGATTCGCGGCGAGGCGCTGTTTCTGCGCGGCTACTACTACTTTCTGCTGGTGGGCTACTGGGGCGACGTGCCGCTGAAGCTGACCTCGACCACGAGCGTGAACGACGTGAACATTGCCCGCACGCCGGCGCACGACGTGTACGCCCAGATTATTAAGGATATGACTGACGCCGAGCCGCTGCTGAAAAACGGCACGGAGTGGGGCAACTCGGGCCGGATTTCCAAGACCGGCTGCCAGGGTGTGCTGGCCCGCGTGAACCTCTACGCCGCCGGCCGCCTGGGCGAAACCGACAAATACGTGGCCGCCCGCGACTGGGCCAAGAAGGTCATTGACTCGGGCCAGCACTCGTTGAATCCCAGCTACTCTCAGATTTTCAAGAACGAAAGCGCCGACGTGTACGACCCGCAGGAGTGCATCTGGGAAGTGGAGTTTAACGGCAACGCCATCGGCAGCATCTACCGCGAAGCCAGCCGCTTCGGCTCGACGCTGGGCGTGCGCAACGACGAAGAAACCCGCGGCTACATGCAGGGTTTGTACGTGGCTACCGGCACCCAATACAACCGCTATAACGCCGCCGACCTGCGCCGCGACTGGAACATCGCCAGCTACTACTACCCCGGCTACGACGCCACCCGCGGGCCCACCACCTACGCCACCACATACGTGTGGGGCCGCTACATCAACAAGTGGCGCCGCGACAGCGAAACTCTGCGCCCGTTCAACAAAAACCTGGGCCCCACCAACTGGCCCCTGCTCCGCTACGCCGACGTGCTGCTGATGTACGCCGAAGCTGAGAATGAAGTGAATGGCGGCCCCAGCGCCGCCGCCATCCTGGCCGTGAACCAGGTGCGCCGCCGTGCCTACGGCTTCCCCCTCAGCACCCCCGCCACCACCTCCGACCTCACCACCGCCAACACCGCCAGCAAGGCCGCCTTCCTGACTTTCCTCAAGGAAGAGCGGGCCCGCGAGCTGGCTTTCGAAGGCTGGCGCAAGCTCGATTTGCTGCGCTGGGGCACCTTCCTCACGGTGATGAAGGGCATGATTCCCATCATCACCGCGCAGGCGCCATCGAGCTCTAACGCGGCCCTGGGCTACTACGGCCGCACCGCCACGCTGCTGCCTTATCAGAATGTATCGGAGCGCGATGTGCTGTGGCCCATCCCCTCAAACGAGTTGGCGCTGAACCAGGCCATGACGCAGAATCAGGGCTGGAATTAGAACGTCATCCTGAGCGCAGCGAAAGGACCTCGCCTGCTTCTCTGTGGGAGTAATCTCCAATCGCTCAAGCGTCAATAATTACTGCTGCACATGGCGCGGGCGAGGTCCTTTCGCTGCGCTCAGGATGACGTTCAATTAAACACCGCATTACTTCCAAACTCCCATCCAATGAAACGCTTACTTCTCATTTGCAGCTTGCTGGGCTGGTCGTTTTCCTCCCTCGCCCAATCGGCCGGGCCGCCCATCCCGACTGACTCGACGGTGAAGGTGATTAAGACGCCCAAGGGCTACGAGACGCAGCTTAACGCCGTGTACGTGAAGGTGAACGGCTGGGACGGCCGCATGGACCTCTACACCAACCCTGGCGGCAAGCCCACGCCCATCGTCATCAGCATTCACGGCGGCGGCTGGAACCACGGCACCAAGGAGTCGCAGTCGGGTTTCAGCGCCTTCTTCAAGCGCGGCTACGCGGTGGCCAATGTGGAGTACCGCCTCACGCCGCAGGCCACCGCCCCGGCGGCCGTGGAGGACGTGCGCTGCGCCCTCATCTACATCATTACCAACGCCAAGAAGCTCAACATCGACCCCAACAAGATTGTAGTGATGGGCAGCTCGGCCGGCGGCCACCTCGCCCTGATGGCCGGCCTGCTCGAAAACGACCACACCTTCGACACCAACTGCCAGACCAAGGAGAAAGTGAAGGTGGCGGCCATCGTGGACAACTACGGCATCGCCGACGCCGGCGACTGGATGAGTGGCCGCCTGGCCAGCAAATCGGCCACCAAGTGGCTGGGGCAATACAGCAAAGACGAGAAGTTTATCCGCTCGGTGTCGCCGGTGTACCTGGTGAAGAAGAGCAGCCCGCCCACCTTCATCGTGCACGGCGACGCCGACCCGGTGGTGCCCTACGAGCAGTCGGTGGCCCTACACAAGAAGCTGCAGGAAGCCGGCGTGAAAACCGAGTTCCTCACGGTGCCCGGCGGGCAGCACGGCAAGTTCACCACTGAGAAGAAGCGCGAGGTGAGCGACGCGACGCAGAAGTTCCTGATGGAAATCGGGCTGTAGAAACACGCTTTTTACCGGTGGTCGGTATTGGGTAATCGGGAATCGGAGGCGCAGATAATTCATAGCTGGAGACTGGCCCCTGATAATTGACTGCCCAATACCGACTTCTTTTTTGACAACGCTAACCCTTTAACAATCAAACACCCACACCATGTTTAACTTTTACTCTTTCCCGCCGGGCCGCCGGTCGGCCCGCTTGCTGGGCTTGCTGCTGCCGCTGCTGGGCGGCAGCCTGCTGACGCAGGCGCAGTCGGTGAGCATCACCACCCTGGGCACGCCCTACGTGGAGAATTTCAACACCCTTGGCATTAATGCTACGCCTTCGACCACCACGTATCCCAAATCGACCCTGCCCACGGGCTGGGACTTCCTGGAAACCGGCACCGGGGCCGACGCCACTTACTCCGGCAACCTCAGCGCCACCGGCAACACCTACAGCCTGGGCACCAATGCCAGCACCGAGCGCGCCCTGGGCTCGGTATTGAACGCAGTGGCATCGAGCTACGGCGTGAAGTACACCAATAACACCAGTCAGCCCATTACCGGACTAGCTATCAGCTACAACGGCGAGCAGTGGCGCCTCGGCAGCGCCACCCGCACCACGGCCGACCGGCTGGACTTTCAATACAGCCTGACGGCCACGGACCTGACGGGCACGTTTACCGACGTCAACACCCTGGACTTTATCAGCCCGAACGTGAACAACGGCACCACGGCCGGCAACATCGACGGCAACGCTACTGCCAACCGCGCGCCGGTGAGCGGCACACTGTCGGTGACCATTCCGGTCGGCGGCACGATTATCCTGAAGTGGGTGGACTTCGACGTGACCGGCGGCGCCGATGATGCCCTGGGCATCGACGACGTGTCGGTGACGGCCGTGGCGCTGCCGGCGGTGACCACCGCGGCGGCTACCGCCAGCGGCACCAGCGCCACCGTCGGCGGCAACGTGACCAGCGCCGGCTCGAACACCGTGACCGCCAACGGCGTGGTGTACAGCGCGACCAATGCCACGCCTACCATCGGCGGCACTGATGTTACCACGCTGCCCATCGGCTCGGGCACGGGCGCCTTTAGCGGCTCGGCCACGGGCCTGCTGCCCTACACGACTTACAACGTGGCCGCCTACGCTACATCCACCGCCGGCACCAGCTACGGCGCGGTAGTGACGGTAACCACCGGGCCGGGCAGCATCAGCCTGGCGGCGATGGGCACGGCCTATAATCAGGACTTTAACACGCTGTCGTCCACCGGCACGACTAACCCGAAAAGCACCCTGCCCGCCGGCTGGGACTTCGTGGAAACCGGCGCGGGCGGCAGCGCTACGCCCGATAACACCTACACTACCAGCACCGGCACGGCCGGCGGCGCCAACACCTACAGCTTCGGCGCCGGCTCGGCCGCTACCGACCGCGCCCTGGGTGGCCTGCAAAGCACTGGCGTGCTGGCGACCACCATCGGCGCCGCGTTCACCAACAACACCGGCTCGACCATCACCGGCCTCACCGTGACCTACACCGGCGAGCAGTGGCGCCTCGGCACCGCCGGCCGTGCCATCCCCGACCGCCTCGAATTCCAGTACAGCACCACCGCCACCACCGTGGACGGCGCCACCGTAACTACCGGCTACACCGACGTGAATGCGCTGGATTTCAGCAGCCCCTTCAACACCACCGTGGGCGCCGTGGATGGCAACACCCAACGCACCACGCTCACGGCCAACATCTCCGTGTCAATCCCCAATGGCGCGACGTTCGTGCTGCGCTGGCTGGATTTTGACGCCAGCAGCTCGGATGACGGGCTGGCGGTGGACGACTTTTCCATCACCCCCACCGCCAACGTGACCCCAACCGTGACCACCGCCGCGCCCAGCGCCAGCGGCACCAGCGCCACCGTGGGCGGCAACGTGACCAGCGCCGGCACCGCCGCCGTAACCGCCAACGGCGTGGTGTACAGCGCCACCAATGCCACGCCCACCATCGGCGGGGCTGACGTGACCACGCTGCCCATCGGCTCCGGCACGGGTGCGTTCAGCGGCACGACCACCGGCCTGCTGCCCTACACTACTTACAACGTGGCCGCTTATGCCACCTCCACGGCCGGTACCAGCTACGGCACGGTGAGCACCTTCACCACCGGCGCGGGCCGCATCAGCATTGCGGCGCTGAACACAGCCTACAATCAGGATTTCAATACCCTTGGCAACGTGGCTTCGCCCTCGACTACGACCTACCCGAAATCGGCGCTGCCGGCGGGCTGGGACTTTGTGGAAACCGGCACCGGCGCCGACGAAACCTACTCGGCCAACCTCTCGAACACCGGCAACACCTACAGCGCGGGCACGGCCGGCGCTACCGACCGCGCTTTTGGCACCCTGCAGAATACGGCCGTGATTCCGACCATCGGCGCGGCTTACGTGAATAACACCGGCCAGACCATCGGCGGCCTGCAAATCAGCTACGTCGGCGAGCAGTGGCGCCTGGGCAACGGTACCCGCACCGCCAACGACCGGCTGGATTTCGAGTACAGCCTTAACGCCACCGACCTGGTTACCGGCACCTACATGGCCGCGCCGGAGCTGAATTTCACCGGCCCCGTGGCGGGCACCACCGGCAGCAGCCCCGCCAGCGTGGCCCTCGACGGCAACGCGGCGGCCAACCGCGTCACGGTGACGGCCATCGTGCCGGTGAGCATTGCCCCCGGCCAGACCGTATTTATCCGCTGGAATGACTTCAACGCCCCGGGCGGCGGCGACGACATCCTCGGCATCGACGACTTCTCCCTCACGGCCCTGGCCGTGCCCGCCGACCTCACCGTGAGCACATCCGGCCAGAACATCTCGGGCTTCTACAACAACGTGACCATCACCGGCACCGGCGCGGCCACCCTGACGGGCACCCTCACCGTGGGCGGCGCCCTGATGGTGCAAACCGGCGGCACCCTGGCCGGCAACTGCCAGGCCATCACCGGC
This sequence comes from Hymenobacter aranciens, assembly GCF_030580865.1. Classification (GTDB taxonomy): domain Bacteria; phylum Bacteroidota; class Bacteroidia; order Cytophagales; family Hymenobacteraceae; genus Hymenobacter; species Hymenobacter aranciens. The sequence goes on from NZ_JAUQSY010000004.1 coordinate 211,359, forward strand.
AGCGGCAGCTTCGCGCTGCAGAACAACGCCACGCTGCGTATCTGCAACCCGGCCGGCATCAGCAGCACCGGCAACACCGGCGCCATCCAGCTCACGGGCACCCGCACCTTCAGCCCCAACGCCAACTACGAGTACAACGGCACCGCCGCGCAGGTAACCGGTCCGGGCCTGCCCGCCCGCGTGCGCAACCTGACGGTGAACAACGCCCAGGGCCTGACGTTGAGCGACAGCACGGCCATCTCGGAAGTGCTGCACCTGACCAGCGGCAACCTCAGCACCGGCGGCGAAGCCCTGGTATTGCTGTCGGCCAGCACTGGCACGGCCCTGATTGACAACACCGGCGGTCAGGTAATCGGCACCGGCACCATGCAGCGCTACATCGACCCCAGCCTGAACGCTGGCAACGGCTACCGCCACTACAGCGCCCCGGTGAGCAACACCACCTTCGGCGACCTCGCCGCCCCGGGCTTCGCGCCCGAGCTGAGCCAGGCCGCCGCCTACAACAGCTCGGCCACGCCCGGCCTGGTGACACCCTTCCCGAACATCTTCGGCTACGATGAGGCGCGCATCGCCACGGCCGCCAGCAACTTCGATGACTTCGCCAAAGGCTGGTTTGCCCCGGCCTCGACCAGCGCGGCCATGCAACCCGGCCACGGCTACACCGTGAACACGCCCAGCGGCGCGCTCGTCGATTTCCGCGGCACCTTCAACAACGGCCCCGTGGCGCTGACCGGCCTCACCCGCGGCGCCAGCGCCGATGCCGGCTGGCAGCTGCTGGGCAACCCCTACCCCTCGCCCATCGACTGGAACCTGATTCCGGCCGGTAACTTCAACAACGTGAGCGCCGCCGTGTACGTGTACCGCTCCAGCGGCCCCTACACCGGCAGCTACGTGAGCTACGTGAACGGCATCGGCGGCAGCCAGCAGATTGCGGCCGGCCAGGGCTTCTTCGTGCGGGTGAACACGCCCGGCACCGGCAGCCTCACGCTGCCCAACGCCAGCCGCGTCACCACCTTCGGCCCGCAGCCCGCCTTCTACCGCAGCACGCCCGATACGCGCCCGCAGCTGCAGCTGCACTTCGGCGGCGCCAATGTGAGCGACGACGCCTACGTGTATTTCGAGCAGGGCGCCAGCGCCGGCTTCGACAGCCAGTTCGATGCCCACAAAGTGCCGACCTTCACCCCCACGCTGACCCTGGCCCTGGCGTCGGGCCCCGAAAACCTGTCCATCAACGGCCTGCCCGTGCTCGGCACCGCCAACGTGACCGTGCCCCTGCGCCTCCTCAACCCCGAGCCCGGCACCTTCACCATCGAAGCCGCCCAGCTCGTGAACATGCCCGCCGGCATCTTCACCTACCTGGTGGATGCCCAGACTGGCGCCTACATCGACCTGCAGGCCCAGCCCAGCTACAGCTTCACGCTGGCCGCCAACACCCCGGCCACGCGCTTCTCGGTGCTCTTCACGGCCCAGCGCGTGCTGGCCACCGCCCCGGCGCAACTGGCGCAGCAGGTGAGCATTTACCCCAACCCCGCCCGCCAGCAGGCAACGCTGAGCTTGCCCGCCAGCCTCGGCCACCAGCCGGTGCAGGTGTCGCTGCTGAATGCCCTCGGCCAAACGGTGCAGCAGCAGCGCCTCGCTACCTCGGAAGCGCTGTCGCTGACCGGCGTGGCCCCGGGTATCTACACGGTGCGCGTGGCCACGACCCAGGGCGTGGTAAACAAGCGCCTCGTGGTGGAATAATCACCACGTAAGCAGCTCATAAAAAAGACCCTCACCGTGTGGTGAGGGTCTTTTTTATGTCATGAAACTCAGAACTTGTGGGGGCGGGGCTTGACTTCGCCCGAATTGTTGAATGGAAGTGATTTAGGAAGGGCGTCTGACCGGCGGGAGTCAACCAAGCTCTGCCCCTACTCGAGCACCAGCTTGCGGGTAAACATCTTGCCCTCCGCCGTCAGTACCCGCACGATGTAACCACCTTCGGCCAGCTTCCCCAGATTCAGCAGCCCCGGCACAAAATCAGTCTGCTCCAGCAGCAGCCGGCCTAATGTGTCCATCACCACCAGCTTCCCCTTGCTGCCGGGGAAGTACACCGTCACACTACGCTTGGGCGCGGGGTTAGGATAGATAATGAGCTGCTCTTCCGGCAGGTTCGCTTTGCTGACCGCCAGCGGCGTGCAGGCCGCGCCGCCCAGCCGGTCGCACAATTGCTTATCATACAAACTTTGCGGCAGCACGAAGGTGCCCGTCGATTCCTCGTAGCCCTGCCCGGTGAAGAACACGCCCGTGCCCGACACCAGGGCCCGCGAACCCACCGACCAGTTGATGTGCTGCGGCGGGCTTTGCACCACCACGGTGGCCGTCTGGCAGTTCCAGAGCATGTTCTGGGCGCCGGCCCAGCCGTGGCCGGTGCCGGAAGAGCGGCGGTTTTCGAGATTCAAGGGGCCGTCGCCCACGAAGTTGTCGTAGAGCGTGCCGGCTGCCCAGCGCCCGTGCGGGCCGGCGATGTTGAGCATCTGCGTGGCCGTGCAGCGCACGAAGGCATTGGGCCCCGCCACGCGCGCCCCGGTCATGAAATCGTGCCGCCCCTTGCGGGTGAAGCAGCCCATTACCAGGTTGCGCTGCCCCTCGATGCAGAACGAGTAGCGCCGCTCGCCCTGAATAAGGGAAATACCATCCAGACACTTGGAATTGAGCACGCTGACGTGGGCGCTATTCGTGAGCACCCGCACCGCCGCGAAGCCGAAGTGCCAGGCCTCGATGTCACGCACCCAGGCGTTTTCGGTGTTCACGAAGTCGATGGCGTCCCAGGCGTGCTGCTCGTCGGTGGGGCTGCTGTATTCCGAGTCAAGTTTCAGGTTTTCAATGCCCACGTTTTCGAGGCGGTTGTTCCAGGTATATTTCTGGAGGTAGCCGGTGGCGTGGGTCTGGTCGATGGGGTCCACCACCGGCGCATCCACGGTGATGACGTTGCCGCTCACGGCCGTCACTTTGCGCTTGTAGTCAATGGTGAAGCTCGACGGGGTCCAGTTCACGCAGGTGGGGCAGCTGGGATTGTTGAGCGTGTTCATGCCCAGCATGTCAATCCAGGCCTGGTTGGGGGCCCGGCGCAGCTGCACCCGGTCGCCCACCACGAAGCTGTGCCCCGCCTCCACCGCAAACGAGCGCGCCCCGACGGGCAGGTACGTGGTGGTAATGCGCTTGCGCGTACTGCTTTGCCCTGAGGCCCCGCCCGCCCCCGTAAACTGCACCAGCGTGTGCTGCTGCCGCAGCGTGGCCCGCAGCACCGTGCCCGTGCTGCCCGCGCCCTCGCCGCGCAGCACAATGCCGCTGGCCCGTACCACCAGGCTGCCGCTCACCGCGTAGCTGCCGGCCCGCAGCAGCAGCGCCCCCCGAAAACCATTGGCCTGCACCGGCAGCGCCGCCAGCTGGTCGATGGCCGCCTGGATGTGCGCCCGGTTGTCGCCGCTGAGGGCCGAAATCGTCAGCACCACCGGCACCGTCGGGATGGCCGCCTCGCCGTTGCGGTAGCCCACGTCGCTGAAGTCGGGCACGGTGTTGCCGCGGGCGTCGGGCACGTACCTCAGCCGGCCCTGGACATTGGTCTGGATGAGGTTGCTGTAAGCCTGCCCCGGGGCCGGGGCCGCCAGCAGCAGCCCGCCAAGGCCAGTCAGTAAAAGTGGAAAAACGCGCATGATGGGAATAGTTGAAAAACGCAAAAACGCGGGGGCTGCGCCGGGTTTATCCGGCGGTAGTCCGCCTGCTCATTTTCGCCCGGGTTTGGTAGTCATTTGAAATTAGTGCAATTTTGCCGCGCCGCCGCAACCGATTGCGAAACCCGGGGCCAACGGTGGCTGCGAAGGAGCTTGTGAGGGCAGTTCAGCTACAAGTCGCCAGAGAATTACGGATAGTGAAAACGTTACCGGTAACGCTCCCGGCAACGAGTGCGTAAAATAAAGCCCCTCCGCAGGCTTTTTTACGAAGTTTTTTGCTCATCATTGTAGTGTCGCTCGCCGTAAGGTATCCTGCCCGGCGCTGAGTTGCCGCCCCATTCGTCATTCCTTTTTAAAAATCCCATCGCCGCATGAATCACCTTGTACGCCCCACTTTCGCCAAATTCCTCCGCGAGGCAGTTTCTGGCTTTAATCCAATTTATAAAACTGCGCTGGCGGCTGGGCTGCTGAGCCTGGGTCTGGCCGGCCAGGCCACCGCCCAGACCGGCGGCAGCGCCTTCTGGCCGCTACGTGCCAACGCCCAGGACAGCACCGGCGCCCGCTCGGCCGGCCTCACGGCGACCCCGGCCACGCTGCGCCGCCTGGTGGTGTCCGATGGCTCGTCGCCGGCCAGCGGCACCAGCACGCCGGCCTACTCGCTTACCCGCGGCCAGGGCCTGGCCCCGCTGGCCGATGGCAGCGGCTGGCCCTCCAGCGCCGGCGGGCCCGGCTCGGCCCCGCGCCGCACGCACTACGAGCAGTTTGCCGTGACGGCCAGCGCCGCCACCCGCATCGACTCGCTGCTGTTCAGCGCCGTGGCTACCAGCTCGCCGGGCGGCCGCGTGGGCGTGATGTATTCGCTCAGCAACTTCACCGCCGACTCGGCCACCGTGACGGGCGGCGCGGGCGCTCCCTACGCCGGCTACACCTCGGGCACTCTCACGGTGCCGACCTTCAACGGCGGCACCCTGCCGGCGGCCAACAACGGCGCCTTCCCTGCTACCACTGCCACCACTACCACGGGGGCCGTGCTGCCCGTATACGCCACGGCTACTGGCAACAATGGCCTGTTCCGCTTCGAGCTTAACGGCGCCGGCGGCGTGGTGCTGGCTGCCGGCCAGACTTTGACCGTGCGCCTGTATTTCAGCGTGAACAACTCCAGCACCGGCCGCTACGTGCTGCTCAAAAACGTGCAGTTGAAAGGCAGCACCGTGCTGGGCACCGCGCCGGTCCGCTCGGCCACCCCGCTCAGCATGTATCCCAACCCGGCGCAGAACCGCCTGACGGTGGCCCACCCCGCTGCGCCCTCGGCCGCTACGGTGGCGGTGTACAGCCTCACCGGCCGCAAGGTGGCCAGCGCCCCGGTTCAGGCGGGCAGCACCAGCACCGAGTTGCGCCTCTCCGACCTCGCCCAGGGCTTGTACCTGGTGGAGTACACCGATGGCCATCAGCGCATTACCGGCAAAATCACGAAGCAGTAGCGACCAGCCGCCGCTTAGTAGCTTACTTTGCACGCAGTGAAAGCGACACCGGGCCTGCGCCCGGTGTCGCTTTCGCCTGTTGGGCCGTTGCCCACCGCGCTTTTTTATTTTTTATGAAGCAAGTTGTTACCTTTGGCGAAGTGATGATGCGGCTCTCGCCGCCGCTCCACTACCGCCTCACCCAGGCCAATCATCTCGAAGTGAACTACGGCGGCGGCGAAGCCAACGTGGCCGCTGCCCTGGCTGGCTTGGGCCAGTCGGCCGCCCACGTTACCTGCTTTCCGGCCACGGAGCTGGGGCAGGCGGCCACCCAGCAGTTTCAGCGCCTGGGCGTTGATATGCGGCACACCGTGTTTCGGGGGCTGCGGCTGGGGCTGTATTTTCTGGAAGTGGGCGCCTCGCTACGGGCCAGCAAAGTGGTGTACGACCGCGCCGGCTCGGCCTTCGATAAGCTCGACCCGGCTGATTTTAACTGGGATGAGATTCTAAAAAACGCCGGCTGGCTGCACTGGACGGGAATTACGCCCGCCATTTCGGCGGCGGCGGCGCAGGCCACGCGCGATGCCATTGCGGCGGCGCGGCGGCTGGGCCTAACCATCTCGGCCGATGTGAACTACCGCCGCAACCTCTGGCAGTACGGCCAAACCGCGCAGGAGGTGATGCCGGAACTGGTGGCCGGCTGCGACGTCGTATTCTGCTCCGAGCACGATGCCGACGACCTTTTCCACATCAAGCCTACGGCCGATGTGGAAAACTCCTTTGCCGACGTGGCGGCGCAGCTCAGGGCGCGCTTCCCGCAAATTAAGCAAGTCGTTACCACCCGCCGCCAGACGCAAAGCGCCTCGCACGAGCGCATCAAGGCGGTGCTGTATGACGGGCAGTTTGTGGAAACTGACTTCCTCAACATTGCGCCGGTGGTGGACCGCATCGGCGGCGGCGATGCTTTCGTGGCCGGGTTTATCCACGGCTCGCTCACTTATGCCGATGCCCAGCAGGCGCTGCAGTTTGCCATTGCCGCTTCGGCCCTCAAGCATACCATTCACGGCGACGTGAACCTGGTGACGGCCGCCGAAGTGGAGCACGTGATGCAGGGCAACACCAGCGGCCGGCTGGTGCGGTGAGTTTTTAGCTATTAGCTGACAGCTGTTAGCTAATAGCTTTTTTTCGAGAGGAAACCGTCTGGGTTGTCTCTTCTGATTTTATCAAAAAGCTAACGGCTAACAGCTAGTAGCTAACACCTCCTAAAATGCCCCGCTTCTCTTCCGCCGACGCCCTCGCCATCGTGCTGCAGCACCCCATCGTGCCCGTGTTCTACCACGCCGAGGCGGCTTACGCCACGCGCATTCTGCAGGCCTGCTACGCGGGCGGGCTGCGCGTGTTTGAGTTCACCAACCGGGGGCCGGAGGCGCTGGCGGTGTTCACGGAGCTGGCGGCGGTGGTGCGGCAGCAGCTGCCGGAGCTGCTGCTGGGCATCGGCACCATTTACACGGCGGCGCAGGCGGAGGAGTTTATTGCGGCGGGCGCTGACTTTGTGGTGCAGCCGGTGACGACGGCTGACGTGGCGGCCGTGTGCCAGGCCCACGAACTGCCCTGGCTGCCGGGCGCCCTTACGGTGAATGAGATTTACCAGGCCAGCCAGCTGGGCGCCAGCATCGTCAAGATTTTCCCCGGCAACCTCGTCGGTCCCGACTATATCAAAGCCCTGCGCGGCCCCATGCCCCAGGTGAAGCTGATGGTGACGGGCGGCGTGGAGCCCACGCAAGCCAGCCTGGGCGCGTGGTTTGGCGCGGGGGTGAATGTGGTAGGCATGGGCTCGCAGCTCTTCAAAAACGTGGATGATACGGCGGCTTTCACGGCCTTGCTGCGGCAGCTGCTGGGCTGGGCAAGAGGGTAGATTATCTGAATAAGAAACTGTCATTCTGAGCACAGCGAAGGACCTTCTCACGGCTGAACGATTAGCGTCGCAACGACTCGTTCAAGCGTGACAAGGTCCTTCGCTACGCTCAGGATGACAGCATTACTGGCTACCCCAGCCGCACGGCCTCGCCGAACGGGAAGCTTTCCAGCGCCAGGCCGCCGGCCGTGACTACCCAGAGCGTGGGCACGGTTGGCGCTTCGGCGGGGAAGGCGCCATAGCCGTCGGTGAGGTAGATGGCCACGCCGGGCGGGCCGTAGGGGTCGGCCTGCTGGGCGGTGAGGCGCTGGAAGAAGGGGCGGAAATCGGTGCCGCCGCCGCCTTCGGCGGCGGGCAGGGCGTCGTGGGGACGCAGGGGGTAAGGGCCATACAATGCCGCATCGGCAAAGTAGAGCTCGGCGGTGAGGTGGGGGTAGGAACTGAGGATGGCTTGCACTTCGGCGGCGAAGGCCTGCATCTGGCGGTCGGAGACGGAGCCGCTGGTGTCGAGGCACACGCTGACGCGGACGGTTTCGCCTTCGAGGCTGTCGAGGTAGAGGCCGCGGCCGACGAAGCGGCGGTCGAATCCCACGAAATCGACGGGCGTGCGCACGAGGTAGCGCCAGAGGGCGGTGCGCCAGTCGAGGCGGCCGGGGTCGAGCACGGCGAGCTCGCGGCGCAGGTGGGCGGGCACGTCGCCGCCCATGCTGCGGGCCACGGCGGCGGCTTTCTGGAGGGCGCCGCGCCAGTGGCCGGCCTGCTGCTGGCGGCGGGCGCGGGCGCCGAGGGAGTTTTCGGTCGAGGCGCCGGGGGCTTCATCGAGCAGGTCGGCCATGAGCAAGGGCGGGGCGGCGGCGAGGTCGCGCTCCAGCAGTTCGAATACTTCCTCGGTGCCAAAGTGCTGGAGGCGCTCATCGAAAAGCCCGCCGGCGGGCAGGGCGGCGCCGGGCTCGGCCAGTATCATGCCGTTGATGACGATGTCGGCGGCGATGTTCCAGAGCTGGGGGTCGCGCTCCTGGCGGCGCCAGCAGTGGCCGAGGGCGCAGTGCAGCACCTCGTGCAGCAGCAGGCCGTCCTGCTCGCCGGGGGTGAGCGGGTGCCAGAAATCGGGGTTCACGAACACGGTTTCGCCGTCGGTGGCGGCGGTGGGCACACGCTCCGTCACCTCGTAGCGGGCGAAAAGGGCCAGCGCGGCCAGGAAGGGCGAGCGCAGCCGCAAGCGCAGCAGGGCGGCGCTGAGGCTGCGCCCGGTGGCGCTGGGGTCGAGGGCAGGGCTTTCGGCGGCGGGGAGCATGAGTTGATTGTTTAACAAATTGCCGGTCAATCCGCAATTATCGCCGGAACTTCTATAAGGTCTGCAACCCGGGTTGCAGACACCTCCGGGAAACCGGAAGCCACCAAAACCCGGGTTGCGGGCACCTCCGGGAAACCGGAGGCCCCAAAAACGCAGGTTGCAGGCACCTCCGGTTTCCCGGAGGCCACCAAAACCCAGGTTTCAGACACCTCCGGTTTCCCGGAGCGCCCAATCATCAGAGAATACTATATAATCGGCGGGGCGGAATCCGGGCTACGCCGCATTCACCATTTTCTGGTAGTCGGCCAGGAAGCCGCGCAGCTTCTCATCCTTGGCCACGAAGATGGCCAGGGCGCCCATCTGCCCCACGGCGCGCATCTGCTTGAAGAGGTCGACGGCGTAGAGCTGCAGCCACTCGGCGGGGGCTTTTTTGCTGAGCCACTCGAAGCCGTGGTAGCCGCGCTCGGCGGTGCGGGCGCGCACGGTGAGGCCCATGGTGGTGGCGTAGCGGGCCGAAGGCTCGGCGGGGAAGCCCACGTCCTTGCCCTTGCCCTCCAGCACCGGCTCCAGCGCGGGCAGCGAGGCGTAGAGCTGCAAAAAGGTAGTGAACTCGGTGGCGGTACCGGCGCCTACCACGGACTCGACCGACAGGCCGGCGTGGTGCAGGCGGCTGGCCATCACCCAGGAGCGCGGCGAGGGCCAGGCCGGGCGCTGGGCATCGAGCTGGTGCAGCAGCGCGGGCCGGAAGGCCAGGAAAGCCAGAATCTGCTCGTGGACGCCGGCGCCGAGGGCGTAGCCTTTGAAGGACTCCCAGTCGGCGCCCACCTCCAGGTGCAGGAAACGGTTGGCGAGCGGGGCGGGCATGTCGAACACGGCGGCGCGGTCTTCCTTGCGGTTGCCGGCGGCCCAGATGTACCAGCCCGCGGGCACCACGTAGGAGCCCACCCGGCGGTCGAGAATGAGCTGCTGCGCCATGCCCTGCATGGCGGGCGGGGCCAGGTTCAGCTCATCGAGAAAGAGGATGCCCTGGCCGCTGCGGGGCAGAAACTCGGGCGGCAGCCAGCGCGACACGCTGGCTTCGGTGTCGGCCACGGGCAGGCCGCGCAGGTCGGTCGGGGCCAGCTGCGAGAGGCGCACGTCAATAAAATCAAAGCCGTGGCGCTCGGCAGCCTGCGCCACGATGCTGGATTTGCCGATGCCGGGCGGGCCCCAAATCATGACGGAAAGCTGGAGCTGGTGGGCAATAAGGGAGTCGAGGTAGTCGGCGAGTTCGGTGGGGGTCATGAGGACTATTTTGGGAGAACGTTAAGCTCCCCTCCTTGGAAAGGAGGGGATGTTTTGCCGCAGGCAAAACGGGGGTGGTTGAGCCGGTCGCGCCGGTTGGGTTTTCGGAGTAGTGAAGGAGAAATTACTGCTTTCGTTCCAACGGCGCGGACGGGCGAACCACCCCCGTTTCAGCTACGCTGAAACATCCCCTCCTTTCCAAGGAGGGGAGTTGGTCGTGCTACTTGGTCAGGTCGGGGATTTGGCCGGTGGCCTGGCGCTCGCGGGCGGCGGCGCGCACGAGGCGGTGGGCGTCGGTGGTGAGTTGGGTTAGTAAACTATCCGGCAGATTGGGGTTTTGGAGCATGGCGAGGCGCTCGACCCAGGTGGCTTTGGGGTAGAGCCACTGTAGCCAGCCGGCATGAGTGGCAGCATCGGCGGCAGCGGCGGCACGGCCCAGCAAGGAGGCACCGTTTTCCAGATTGCGGCGCAGGGCGGCGGTGCGCATCAGCGGTTTCAGCTCGGGGGGGAGGTCGGGGCGCTGCAGTAGGGCGTAGCGAACGTCGCGGTCGGGGTGAGCCGCGAAGTGGTGCAGGTACTGGGCCGGCAGGCGAGGGTTGCGCACCAGCGCAAGGGCCGTATCCTCGTCGATGCGGGCAGCATCGGCGGACTGGTCGTAGCGGGCGGTGCCGGCTAATAGGCGGGTGAGCAGGTTTTCCAGAAACGCCGGGGTGGCTTTGGGGTGCGCAGCCAGGTAGCGAAACCACCACGGCGGCGCGGCCGTGGCGTCGTAAGCGTCGCGGGCCTCTAGCACGGCCTGCAGTACTTCCAGTGGCGCATGTTCGTTGTGGGATAACCTAATAGCCACCCAATCATCGTAGCGATTCTCCTGAGGCCGGTGGGCCAGTTCCAGCAGCATGGAGACGGGAGTATCCTTAAGCGCGGCAATGGTTTGAATCACTGCTTTGTCCCCATCTGCCAGGAGCATTTCGAGCACAAAGGCGGGCTTGTCGCTCACAAACAGTAACTGCTCCTTACGCTCTGGCTGAGTGATAAGCGACAATAGCGACTGGAATAGTTCGGGGGTAAGCCGGGGGTTTCTCAGCACGTAGCTGGCGATATTGTCATCGGGACAGCTCACCGCCTGCGCCAGCAGCTCATCTGGTGAGCTAGGGTTGCTGGCCAGTGAGTTTCGGCGATAGTCACTGTAATCACGCGGTCCGTTGGCCAGCGGCGTCCAGATGTCCATTAGCACATCGGGGGGTGTAGCAGGATTACGAGCCAGCGTGTACTGCAGTTCCTGCGAAGCATTATGAGCCATTTCCCGCAGCAATTCGGGGGGCGTATTCCGGTTGCCGGCCAGCGTATCACGCGTGCTGACGGAAGCACCTACGTACCAAGCGGCCAGCAACTCGGGGGGCGTGCTGGGATTCGACAACAGGCGCTGCCGCATTTTTTTACCCGAACCGGGGCGGGCGGCCAGTTCGGCCAGAGTCGTTGGCGGAGTGGCTTTATTGTAGGCCACAGAATCACGCACTTTCCAGCAACGGTCGCGGCCCAGTTCGGCCAGCACCTCAGGCGGCGTATTGGCATTACTTCCCACGCGTTGCCGCACTTCCATCCGGTGGTCACGGGCCAGACGGGTGAGCACTTCGGGCGGCATGCGGGGGTTGTGCGCAGCAGCGGCCCGCACTTTGCCGATGCGGTCATTGGCTAATTTTTGGAGCACCGTTATGTCTTCCAGGCAATAACCCACGGAGGCCCGCAAAGCCGACGTAGGCGAGTTAGCCCACTCGGCAAGGTCGGCTTCCTTGTATTCGCCTCGAATTACCCGCAGCCGGCGAGCCTCGTCGGCTGGAGGAATGGGTGGGGGTTCCTGGCGCGGCGGCAATCCTTGGGCCTGGCGGGCAGCGGCAGCCTCCTGTTGCTTTCGTTTATGCTCCTGGTCCTGGTGCTGCTTCCAGGGCAAGGTCAGGTCCCAGGCAGGTGTGGGGGGACGGGTATCGGCGGGCTCATCTCCGTACTCATGCGCGAATTCCAGCAAGTGGTAGGGAGTGCGTGGATGCACCGAAGCACGCAGCCGCACCCGGCTACTGGGGTCGAACAGCAGTTCCAGATGAAGCGCCTGGGGCAGTTGGGGCGAGCAGGCAACTACTTTGCGCACCTCCTTTTCCGCATCCCGGCCCAGCACTTCGAGCGCGGGCAGCGGGCACACCGGATTCTTAGCCAAAGCTATTTGCACCTGCATATCGGTGTCAGTTGCCAATGGCAACAGGGCCTCGGGGGGAGTGCGGCGGTTGCGGGCGGCGGCCGCCCGCACCGGGCCGGCCACATCGGTAGCCAGCACGGCCAATGCCTGGGGGCTGGTAGAAACATTGCGGCCCACTCGCCGCCGAATATCATAGTCAGCACTGCGGGCCAGACTGGTGAGCAGGGCCTCGGGGGTGCGGGAGTTGGCCGCCAGGCGTTGCCGAATATCGGCATCGGTGCCGCTGCCTAGCGTGAGGGCCAGCGCGGGAGTAAGCTGCGGATGACCCGCCACCAGCCGGCGCACCCGGATGTGCGGGCTGCGGGCCAGCTGGGCCAGCACGTCGGGCGGCAATGAGCGCTGCTGCACTATCCACATTTGCCAGGCCAGGCCGCTGTTCATCAGTCGGCGCACTTCGGCTTCCGTCAGGGGCGCGCGCCCTTCCAGCCACGTCTGGTCGTAGCTGCCGTATTTCGACACGTAGGGTTCGGTCCGCCGCTCGCCATACGCCCGTTTTAAGAGGCTGCCCACCTGTTTCAGAACTGGGGAAGCATCGGGGCGCTTGCTGCTGTTGAGCAGAGCATTTCGCAGGCCGCTGCTATTGGTAGCCGCCAGGGCTTCCAGAAGCCACGGTGGCACTACATCCAAGTCGAGCAGCTCCGGCAGCGTGGCCCGCTGAGCGGGCAGCTTTTCCAGCTCCTGCCGCAGCTGCTGGTGCCAGTCAACCGGCTCCGCTTCGCTTTCGGCAGCCAGTGCGCTCACGTGAAACTTCGCTCCCTCGCGCACCTCCCTATCCGGGTGCCGGGCCAGGGTTTGGAGGATGAGCGGCGGCACCTCCTCGCGGCGCACCAGGGCCCGCAGCACCCGCAGCGGCAGCCGGTGGGGCAGGCCGGGGTCTTCGAGCAGCAGCAGGGGCAGCACGGGGTTTTCCAGAAAGTCGGCCCAGTAGCGGCCAGCCAGGTGCAACAGGTCGGCGGGCGGGGTGTTGGGGTTGCGAGCCACGGCCTGCTTGATGGCGCGGGAGTTGGCGCCCCGAGCCAGCTCGGCGAGCTGCTGGGGTGACGTGGCGGGGTCTTGGGCCAGGCGCAGGCGCTCGGCCAGCGGCGCCTCGTTGGCGTGGGAGTAAGGGGTAGCAGACATCGGCAGTCGATTTTAAAGACCTTGACTGCGTGAATGTAGCCGACTTTTTTACTTCCTCAATACGCCGGCTTTTCGCGAAGCCAGATTTTTTTCAACGGCCGGCTGGCTCATTCCCGGACGCTTGTCCACCGATGGACGCTTTTTAGCCAGCCAGGCAAATGTTCTTTCTTATCAAATTGCTGATTTACATAAAATTAAAAAACTGGCACAACTTCTGAATTTCATCAGACACCCAGCGACCTGACTGTTCAGAAACATACAGTTACCAGCCGGACAACTTTTCGTCAGCTCGCCGCATCTGCCGGCTTTCAGCAACTCTTAATTAACCCGTTTTTTCCAACTCTCTCACTTCATTACCCCATGAAAGCTTCCTTCACCTTCCGCCTCATTTCGCTCCTCACCCCGGCCCGTTGCCTGGGTTTGCTGGCCGTCGCCAGCCTGGGTTTCGCCCACAATGCTGCGGCCCAAACGGCCCCGCCCGTGCGCATCGCCCAGGTCGATGCCACCAACCTGCGTCTGCGCATCGACAACCCTGCGCAGCAGCGCAGCCAGCTGTCGGTGGTGCGGCAGGCCAGCGGCCAGGTGCTGCATAGCACCACCTTTCGCGATGCCGCCTACGGCTGCCGGCTCAACTTCCGCAATCTGCCCGATGGCCAGTACAGCATCCTGCTCAAGGCTGGCCCCGAGCGCTACCGCTACACCGTGCAGGTGCAAAACCACGGCGCCACGGCCGCCGTGCGCGAAATGGCCACGCGCCAGACGCAAAACCTGCTAGCGACGGCCGAGCAATAGCGGCCGGGCTGCATAGGTTCCGTAATCAATCCCCGGCCCGCCCACGGCCGGGGATTTTTTTTGCGGAGCAGGCAACGGTTTCGGGCCGCCGCCAGTCAACAACACCGAACGATTCCCTTTCTGCAATGCGTCGCTTTTTACTTCTGCTTTCGCTGGCCGTATCCGCCACCGCCGCCCCGGCCCAAACCTGGACCACCCAGCGTCCGCCCGCCGGCCTGTTTGCGCTTACCGACGTGCATTTTACCGATGCCAGCCACGGCTACGCCTCGGCGGCCGTCGGCGGGCTGCTGAAAACCATGAACGGCGGCCAGACCTGGGCCAGCCTCCCCTCGGGCGTGCCGAGCAGCCTGCGCGACGTGCATTTCTCGTCGGCCGACTCGGGCTACGTGGTGGGCAACGTCGGCGTGGTTATTCGCACCGTGGATGGCGGCGCCAGCTGGCAGCGCCACGATTTGGCCAACAACGGCGCGTCGGTCAACGGCGTATATAGCCACAGCAGCCGCCGGGCGCTGGTGACGCAGGGCGACCAGATTTTCCGCACCACCAACGGCGGACAAACCTGGACCGTGGCCTACACCTACAATGGCGCCCTGCCCATCTTTACCTTCCGCTTCCTGGAATTCGTGACGCCCAGCCTCGGCTACGCCGTGGGCGGCTACGCGGGCTCAATGGGCGGCACCACCCAGGTAGTGAAAACCACCGATGGCGGCGCTACCTGGACGCTGCTGCCCAACCTGGTGGCGGGCGGCACGGCGGTGGGCCCAGCGGCGGCCGTGGCCTTCCCCACCGCGCAACACGGCTACGTGGCCGACGTGAACCGCCGCCTCTTCCGCACCACCGATGGCGGCCAGACCTGGACGTTGGCCGGCCAGAACAATTTCGGCTCGTTCTATGGCATGCACTTCGTGGGCCCCAGCACCGGCTACGGCGTGGGCGACACCGGCAACATCCAATACACCACCGACGGCGGCCAGACTTGGACCGCCCAGGGCACGAACACCGACGACACCTACGCCAACGTGTATTTTCCCGCACCCACCGTGGGCTACGCCGTGGGCAGCGATGCCGGCGCTGGCCCGCGCGTGTTGAAGTTTACGAACCCAATGGCCATCAAACCAGCCGGTCCGCTGGCAGGCCTGGTGGCTTATCCAAACCCTGCCACCACCGCCGTGCAGCTGCCGCCGCTGCCCGCCAGCCTCAGCGGCCAGGCCACCCTGCTGGCCGCCGATGGCCGCGTGGTGCTCCGCCAGCCGTTGAGGGCTGCTACGGCTTCTGCATTGCTTACTGCCAGCTTGCCCGCCGGCCTCTATGTGCTGCGCATCGAAGCCGGGCAATATGCCACGCAGCAGAAGCTGATGGTGAAATAACTATGCAGGGGCGGGACTGCTCCCGCCCCGACAAGCAAAAGGCCCGGTAGCGTGTGCTACCGGGCCTTCTTATTGGCTGCTGCTACCGGCTAGCGGCGGCGCTTGTGGCTGCTTTTCTTCGCCGATGACGATTTGCTGCTCTTGTGGGCGCTGCTTTTCTTGCTGCTGGCCTTTTTCGTGCTGCTCTTTTTGCTGCTCGATTTCGAGTGCGCTTTGGAGCTGCTTTTCTTGCTGCTGTGGGTGCTATGCTTCTTGCTGCTCGATTTGGCGTGCGTGCTGCGCGTGGTGTGGTGCACGCGGCGGGCCGCGTGGGCCCGGGTGCTGTGCACGATGCGGGTGTCGCGGGCCGGGGCAGCCGCTTCCTCCACCGTTCGCACCTCGTCAGTAACGGGGGCGTTGGCGTGGGCCGTCACGTTGTTGGCATCCGTCTCGGGCGAGGCGGTGATGTCTTCGTTGGCGGCCTTCGGTGCGTCGGCCGCGATTTGCTTGCGACGCACGGGCATCAGAAAGTCGCGCTCAGCGCGCTCGCGGATGCTGAGCTTTTCTTCGCCCGGCAACTTGGTGACGGCGGGCGTTTTATCGGCTTGGGCGTGGGCGCTACTCACAGTCAGAATTATGGCAAACAGGGCCAGCAATTGCTTCATTTCGGAATATTATATGGCACGGTCGAAGCTACAAAGCTAGCCCTCACCTCGCCGGAATCCAAGATTGAGCCTGATTCTCCCCGGTGAGTGCAATTTTATCACCGGTGAGTGGCAGTTTTCAGACGGCCAATGGCTACAAGAACGTGTACCCCGACCTTCGGTTCGGGGTACACGTTCTATCGCCCAATCGTCAGCCTGCCACCGGCCGAGTGCGACCCAAACTCCGGCGCGTACAAACACTGCACCTGGCTCAGGCCACCCGAGAAATCACCGGCCTGGCTGGCCCGCAAACGGTACTCAAACACGTGCGTACCGCGCGGCACCGCGCTCAGGAAGAAGTTGGTCGCCGCATCACGCGGACTCTCATAATACCCCAGCCCATTCTGGTAGCGGTAGCCGCTGGTCTGGGCGATGGGCTCGAGGCCGGCGGCGCGCTGGTCCTTGAGATGCACGTACTCCAGCTCGCGGTCGGTGCGCAGCACCAGGCGCACTACCAGCGCGTCGCCCACTTTCAGGGGCGAAGTGGCGGTGAGCTTTTCGAGCTGCGGGCCGGCGGCGGTGCGGGTTTCGCGGTAGAGCTCGCGGGTGAGGCTGAGGGGCGTGGCGGCGGGCGTAATCTTGTCGAGGTCCTCGAAATACTGCCAGTACAAAGCGCCCCAGGCTACGCCGGCGTCGGTTTTCTGCACCCGCACCTTGCCTTGCGCGGGCTTGATTTCGGCGGCGGCCCAGGTGGTTTTGAAGTAGCCGGTGCCGGCCTGGGCGGCTTCGGGGCGCACGGTTTCGCCGCCCACCGTTATTTGCAGGGGCTGGCTGGGCGTGAGCCAGTCGGAGCCGCGTAGCAGCAGGGCGTAGCAGGCGTCGGCGGTGGCGCGGGTGCTTTCCCAGCTGTGGGTTTGCTTCTGCTTGAGCAGCCAGAGCTTCATCTCATCCACCGATTTCTGGTCGGCTTTCACTTCGTGGAAGGCTTCGATGAGCGTGGCCTGGGTTTCGGTGGGGGCCTCGCGCCAGTAGTAGCCGCCGCGCACTTCCTTCCAGTACATGCCCAGCTCGGGCGAGTGCAGGGCGTTTTCCGAGAGGGCGCGCAGGATGTCCTGAGCGGCCGGGGCCTTAGCTGACGCTGACCTTTGGTTGGCGTTGGCGCGGAAAAGCAGCAGGGCCGTCTGGGCCTGCAGGTAGCGCGTCTGGGCGGGCCAGTAGGTAGCGGCCTGGCCGCGGTAGTAATCGTAGGCCGGTTTGGCGCTGGCCGGGATGGGCGCGGTCCAGAAGCTGCGGGCGTAGAGCGCCTGAATGTGCAGGTCGCCAATGTGCTGCTCGGCCAGCTTGATGCCTTTGATTTTGCGCAGCTCGGCGTAGTCGCGGGCCAGGGCGTTGTCGAGGTAGCGCTGGGCGTCCTGCAGGATGTTGCGGGCCACGTCGTCCTGCTCGGCATCGAAGGCGCCCAGCTTTTTCAGCTTGCCAAAACCCGCCACGATGAGCTGGGTGATGTAGCGGTCGTCGGGCATTTTCTCGAACCACGGGAAGGCGCCGCTGCCGAGCTGCATGCGCTGGAGCTTGGCTAGGGCGGCGGTGGTTTCGGCGCGCAGCCGCACTTCGTCAAACAAGGTGCTGAGGCGGGCCAGGCGCTCGGTTTCGCCCTGGGCGTCGCGCACCCAGGGTGTTTCCTGGAGCAGCAGGTTTTTGAGCTCCTGGTTCTGGGCCAGCTTGCTTTCGAGGGCGTTTTTCTGGGCGGCGGTGCCGTTCTGGGCCTGGCGGTTCCACTCGACCAGCACGGTTTTGAAGCGCGGGTTCGACTTCAGAATCTGGGCGGCCAGCAGGTTGGCGTAGAGGCGGCTGAATACCTGCTCCGAGCACTCGTAGGGGTACTCCATGAGGTAGGGCAGGCTCTGCACGGCGTACCAGGCAGGGTTGCTGGTCATTTCCAGCGTCAGGCTCTGGTTGCGGCGGGTGGGGCTGCTGGTGCTGCTGAGCTTGGTCAGGTCGAAGTCGCGCGTGGCCGGGCCCACGATGGGGAGGGGCAGGCTTTCGGTGACGAGAATGCGGTTGGGGAGGACGGGCAGGGTGTTTTCCTCGCCGTCGGTGAAGGTAGTATTCGTACCTCCGAGGTCCGAATAACTACCCCCGAGGGTAGTTTTTGCACCTGTAAGGGTAGTTATTGGAGCTTTGAGGTCCGAAGTAGGTCCTCCGAGGGTAGTTTTTGCTCCTTCGAGGTCCTTATTAGGAGCTCCGAGGTGCTTTTTAGCTCGTCGCTGCTCCTTTTTAGTGCCTTTGGGGTCCGCCGAAGTACCTCCGTCGGTCTGCGCCACCACGCGGTAAGTCACGGCGGCCGGCGCGAAGTCACCCGGCAGCGCAATCTCCCAGCTCACGGCCGCGCTCTGCTGACCGTTGGCCGCCACGGCTTGCTGGGCGTTGCCTTTCAGCAGTTGGCTGGTAATGTCCTGCCCCGTGGCCGCATCGAGCAGAAACAGCTGGGCCGTGCCGCTCACCGCCGCGTCGGTCAGGTTCGAGAATTTGGCCTGGAAGGTGAACGAGTCGCCCTGCCGGAAAAAGCGCGGCGCGTTGGGCGTAATCTGAATTTGCTTTTGCGTGACGAGCTGCCGGGCCAGGCGGCCGGTGCGCAGGTTTTTGTCGTGGGCCAGGGTCAGCAGCTGCCAGCGCGTCACGGCCTCCGGCATCTGGAATTCGAGCACCACGTCGCCGTTCTTATCGGTGCGCAGGGCCGGCTGCCACAGGGCCGTTTCGCGGAAATCGGAGCGCGCCACGATGCCGCTGAGGTCGGCTTTGGGCGGGGCGGGGGGCGGCGGGGGCGGGGTGGCGTTGCCTGCGATAGCAACTTCTTTTAGCGCCATTCCACTAGGCGCAGCGGCCATTGCCGGAGCGGGCGCGGCCATCATCGCCATATCGGCGTTACTATCCTGCACCACGACAGCGTTAGAATAGCCCAACGACCTCTTGCTTCGACTCAGGAGCTTTCCATGGATAATGTTTCCTCCACCAAGCCAATTATTCAGCATCGGATACTCCAGTTCGCTCACGCCCGAATAAGGTGGGCTGAACAAACTCTGCCCATCCAGCTCCCCAAAATTCCCCGCCCATTCAAACCGCGAAGGGTAATAACTGCCGCCAAAATCCAGCCCCATCAGCCCATGCTGACGGAACACGTCAAGGCTCTGGTCATAGAGCGTGGCCAGCAGCTCGGCATCGGCGGGCTTGCCGTCGGCTTGGTGGATGGTCACGCGCCAGGTTTCCTTCTGGCCGGGCTGCAGCTTGTCGCGGAAGGTATTGATGGATAGCTTCAGCGGCTGCGGCGGCTCGGCCACCTGCACGGTAGCCGTGTGGTGGTAGAGGTGGTTGTCGCGTACCTGCGTGGTGTGGATGTAGAGCGGGCCCCGCGCCGTGGCCGGGCCGCTGGCTACTTCCAACCGCTGTTGCTGGCCGGCCGTCAGGGTCAGCCATTCCTTTTGCAGCAGCTGGCCGCCGCGCTCCACTTCCAGCAGCACGCGGGCATCGGTTTCGCTACTGCCTAGCAGCAGGGTGGCGGGCTGGCCGGGGCGCACGCTGTCGGCGGGCACCAGCACCCAGTCGGGCGTGGCATAGGGAATCTGGCTGGCCTTCGAGTCGTAGAGCACGAAATCCAGCTGCGCCTGCGCCGAATCCTGGCCCGCCACGCGGGCTTTGAGCTGGTAACGGCCGGTGGGCAGGCCCGCCAGCGCGGCCTGCAGGTTGGGCAGCGCGGGGCCGTTTTTGGTATCGAAGGGCAGCTCCTGCACCAGGCGCGGCCTGGCTTCATTCTCCTCGTTTTCAGGCACCGGACCGGGCACGCCGGGCGGCAGCGGGCGGTAGCTGCGCTCCAGCAGGCGCAGGGTGCCGGTGGCGGGCGTCGGCTCGCCGGTGGCATTGGTGCTGAATAGCTTAAACGCCTCCAGCGCCTGCTTGTCGGCCTTATCCGGCCCTTCCAGCCGCAGGCTGATGAGGTCTTTGCCGATGGTCAGGCTTTGGGTGCCGGTGCGGGTTTCGCCCGCCGCGTCGGTCACGTCGGCCGTGATTTCAAAAATGTACGTGGACTCCCAGCGGCGCTTGCCCGTTTTGGGCACCACCGGCGGCGTGAAGGTGATAGTGAAGCGGCCTTCGGCATCGGTCTGGGTGGTGCCGTGCGCAATTTCCTGGCTGCCGGCCCCGCCCCCACCGGGCACGAAGCGCCCGCCGTAGCCGAAGTACAGCATCAGCTCGCGGCGCGTGACGCGGTAGCTCACTGTGGCGCCGTCGGTGGCTTGCCCGGCGTAGGCTTTGGCCTGGCCGCGTAGCGTCAGCGGCTGGCCCAGGGCGGGCGTGCCCGTCACCGGCTCGAAGGTCACGGCGAAGGTAGGCCGCTTGTAATCTTCCACGGCGAAGCTCACGCTGCCGTCGTCGGTTTGCAAGCTCATTTCGCCATTGAGCAGGCTGGTGGGCAGCACCAGCGAGCCATGAAACGAGCCGAACTCCGACGTGGTGAAGGTCAGCGTCTGCACGGTCTGGCCGTTCACATCCTGCAAGCGCACGCTCACCGGCTGGCCAGTCAGCAGCGTGCTTTTTTCATTGACGTGCTGCGCCAGTACCCCCTTGAAATACAGCGTTTGCCCCGGCCGGTAAATGGCGCGGTCGGTAAACATAAACGTGCGGCGCTGCGTGGGCTCCAGTCCCGGGCGGCCGGGGTAGTAGTAGCCGTTCACGCCCGCCACCAGCAGCGTATCGGTGCCGCGCCAGATGCGCACGGCCTGCAGCTGCTCGCGGTTGTCGTTGGTGCTGGCGGGGGCCGGCAGCTGCACTTCGCCGCCGGGGTTGGTTTTCAGGATGTCGCTCGGGCGGCTGACGTAGTCTTGCTTTTTACGGTCGTAATACTGGTAGCTGGCCCGCGCCGATACGCCCGCCAGCGGCGCCCCGCTCTGCCGGTGTAGCACCAGCAGCTGCGGCGCGCCGGTGTCGGCCTCGCGGCGGTGCACGGCGCTTAGCTCGCTGGCGCCCAGCACGGCGTAGCTGGTCGCGGCCCCGGGGCGCTGCTCCAGCGGCTTGTCGGCTTGGTTGCTCAGCACCACCAGGTAGTAGCCGGCGGGCAGGGCCGTGCCCGCTGCGCTTATTTTCTGCGTTTTATAATCGAGCGGATGCGCAGGTACCGGCACCGCCCAGTTAGCAACCGGCTTATTTTTCAACGCCCGGGCATAACGTTCGGCAAAGGTGCGTTGCCGCGAATCGTAGCGTCCAAAAGCCTCCCACTCCTGCATGGTAATGCGGTAGGCCCAGGCGTGTAAGCTACTCAGGTTGAGCGCCGTAGCATCGAGTCGCCAGGGCTGGCCGGGCGTCACGATGTCGGCGGCCGAAAAATCCAGCTCCGGCCGCTCGATTTCCTCCCGAATACTCCGCGCCCGCTGCGCCCCCCGCGACTTCGGATACGCCTTCTCGGCTTCCTTCGCCAGGGCCACCGCCGCCACGTTTTCCCCCGCTTCGTGCAGGGCCTGCACCCGCCGCGCCGTAAACTCCGTGCTGATGGGTAGGGTCTTATACGTCTCCGCCATGCGCACCAGC
Organism: Hymenobacter aranciens; assembly: GCF_030580865.1. Taxonomy (GTDB): domain Bacteria; phylum Bacteroidota; class Bacteroidia; order Cytophagales; family Hymenobacteraceae; genus Hymenobacter; species Hymenobacter aranciens. The sequence goes on from NZ_JAUQSY010000004.1 coordinate 232,748, forward strand.
GCTGGCACATACAGCTCTGCCAAGTCGGTCCCCGGCGTGATGCCGTGCAGGTAATCAAGCCGCTGCAAGTCCACATCGGCCAGCGCGGCCACGTTCTGCGGAGCCAGTTGCTGGCGCGAGGCCGTGAGGCGCTGCAACAGGTGCAGCGTGTGCAGCTGCCCGTTCAGCGAATCGACCTCCGGGGCCAGCAGGCGCAGGGCGGCAAACTCGGCAGCTGTACCAAACACCTTCGGCTCGGTGAGCAGGAATTGCTGCTCGGGCCGGGTCACGTACAGCTCCTGGTTTTGCAGCCCCTGAATGGCGCGGTGCGCCAGCAAATCGTAGAGTGAGGGGCGCAGGGCGCGGCCTTCGGCATCGCCGCCGGTGGCCAGGTCGCCCAGCTCGGCCAGGGTGGTTTTCAGCTGGCGCTGGGGCTCATCTTCCACCGATTGGTAGTAGTGCCGCACGATGGTGGCACCCAGCCGGCCCAGGTCCCAGGTGGCGAGGCCGGTACCGCCGTCGGCAGTGGTGTTGCCATCGTCGGGGCGGGGCTTGGTCCCGGCGGTACGCTGGTAGAGGCGGTAGCGGTTTTGGTTTAAGTAATTAGTGTAAAGCTCGGCCAGCAGCGAGTGCAGGATAGGCCGGGCCGGGAAATTAGCCGTTTGCAAGTCCTTTTCGAGCAGGCTGATGGCTTTTTCGTCGGCATCTTCCTCCTTGCGCTGCAACAGCCTGATTTTGTAGAGCAGGGCTCGCACGTAGGCGGGGGCGTTGTTCTGCTTTTTGGCATCCTGATACAAGGCTTCCACCAGCGGCGCGGCGGTAGCCGTCTGGTCTTTAGCAAGCAGGGTATCAATCTTTTTCCAGCGCGGCCCGAAGGGGCCGGGCGGCGGGGCCGGGGCGGCCGAGTCGTTGCTAAACGTCATCAGGACAAGTAAAAGAGCAAACAGGATATAACGCATGGGCACTTATAAAAGCAAAAAAACGATAGCCGCCACGCCTTCTACGATGCGGACCGGGGCGGTATTGCATACTGCGGGCCAAAGTTCATCGTTTGGCAATAGCTAGAGTGGTAGCATGAATCCGATAACGCTCCTAGTAGTTGTCAAATTATAAAAAAGTTAAGCCTGGTATTGCGCCTATGCCATTTGGACTTAGCTTTGTCCCGCATTTTTTTCATCACTCATTTTATGCAAGTTAAGTTTTACACTATTCTAACCACCCTGGCCTGTCTGGCGGGTGCCCATTCGGCCAGTGCCCAGTTCAGCATCGGTCCCCGACTAGGCCTGAACCTGGCCGATGTTGCGCTCAGCGGTGACCTCGATGGCGATACCGACACAAAAATCTCAGCCGGCGTGCAGGTTGGGGTGGCGGCTACCATTGGGCTGGCCGACAAATTTGCCTTCCAGCCCGCGCTGCTGTACTCGCAGAAGGGCTTCAAGCGGGAACAGACCGAAACCGAAACCTTTGGTGGTATTACATACACGGCCTCCTTCTCTTCCAAAGCCAGCTTCAACTATCTGGAAGTGCCGCTGAATTTCGTATTCACCACCGGGGGCGAAAACGGCTTTCAGGTTTTTGCCGGCCCTTACCTGGCTTACGGAGTGGGCGGCAAAACTGAATCCAAATACTCCGTAAAGGACGCTAACGGCACTACTTACGACAGCGGCTCCGAAAACAAAACGGTGAAATTTGCTGATAAGGAAGGCTCGGATGATTATTCCTACGTCCGGGCTCTCGACCTGGGCCTTAACGGTGGCCTGGGCTACCGGCAGGGTCCGTTCCAGGCGCAGGTAGGCTATGGCCTGGGGCTCGGCAACCTGATACCCCAGAATGAGAATGGTGACGAATATGATTACAAAGCGCGCAACCGGGTAATTCAGGTATCGGCTACTTATTTCTTCAGCGTGAAATAAATGCTTGTCGCTTATAAAAAAGCCGGCTGACCTTTTGGGTCGGCCGGCTTTTTTATATTTCTGAATGGCTGCTCAAACCTTGGCTTCCAACCCTTTCAGCACCGCTTCGGCCTGCAGCACGTGGCGCTGAATGTGGGCTACCAGAAACTCCAGCTGGTCCGTCAGCCGCAGGCGCAGCAAGGGCATAAGCGGGTTGGGGATGCGCACCATATTGGCATTCACCTGGCGAGCCAGCAGCACCAGGCGCAGCAGCTCATCGAGCTGGCGGCTATACACTTCCGTGACCGTGCGAGGCAGGCGCGTGCCGGTGGGTGCGTAGCGCTGGGGCGTGGTCAGGGCCCGCTCGGCGGCCGGGCGGCGCATCGATTCGATGAGCCGCCGGCCGATGAAACCGCTCTTGGCCGTATCGGCGGGTTTGGAACCTGCTGCCATGGCTTTATTAAGACGGGCGGCAATTTCGGGCAGGTAGTGGCCACCCACAATATTGAGGTGTTCAAGGCATTGGCCCACGCTCCAGCGGCTGGGGCTGGGCCGCCGGTTCAGCACGTCGGGGCTGAGGGGACGGAAGTGCTGCTGCGCCTGCACCCGCAGCAGCAGCAGCTGGTCGGTGAGGCGGTCGAAAAACTCGGGAGTAGCGCGGGCGTCTGTGGGCATAATTCGAAGGAAACCTAACCAACCGTAAACATACCATTTAACGGTCGGTTTTCGGACAAAACAACGGCCTGAACGGCCAAACACCGGAGATATTTACCAGCCGTCCGGTATCTTGGCCGCATGGTAAACGAATGGACAGCGCGACTGGGCTTGCTGGCCGGGCTCGGCTTAGTGCCTTGGCTGGCACCAGCCCAGGCCGTGCCCAACCCCGGCGAACGGGTCGAAAGCCTGGTCACTTTCGGCGCAGCGTCGGACAAAACCTGGGGCGACGACGACTATACGCAAACTTTCTTCTTTCTGATACCTGAAGGCCAGCGCCAGCCGGTGTACATCCGGGTGTGGGACCCCGACTGTGGCGGCCAGAACGACGACCTCAAGGGCTCGGCCAGCACTACCACCTCGTTCAGCCTCTACGGCGGCGCGGGTACTTTTAGCGGTCCGGGCGCCCGCGAGCCCCACGCCATACCCAACCCCAGCGGCCGCCTCATCAAAAGCCAGACCTTCGGCAACGAGCCGAAGTACGACGGCAAGTGGTTCACCTTCGGCCCGCTCAACCCGCTGGAAGGCGAGCCGGTGAGCGAATTCAAGGGCCGCGTGTTCAAAATGATAGCCAAGGGCCTCAGCGGCAACGACGGCAACCTGTACCGCTACTTTTTCAGCACCAGCCCCACGCAGAACATTCCCGTGGAAGGCGGCAATGCCTTTACGTACAAATACGGCTTCCGCTTGCCGGCCACCAGCAGCAAGGCTACCGTGCACCTCTACCCTTTCGTTAACGACCGGGTAGTGAGCATCAAGCAAAGCAATTTTGACATGGACAACGCGGCGAAGCTGACCATCTTCAGCATCGCCAAAAACGGCCACTCCGGTGTGGTGAGCGGCGATGGCGTGTGGGCCAACAGTACGCTACCCATCGTGGACAAAGAGCACGGCCTGAGCCTGGACTTCCGCCTCACCTCCAACCTGAAGACGCCCAACGACCTGGTTTTCTACGTCACCGACCAGTACGATACGGCCCTGCCCTTCTTCGCCATTCCGCTGGGCGGCCCACCGCGCTACCAGTACGATATCGACGTGAAGGTGCACCGGTAGGTGAGTTATGAATTATGAGTTAAAAGTTATGAGTTGAAATCGGACTTAGTTCTACTGCGAGGTTATTAACTCATAACTTTTAACTCATAACTCATGACCATTCGCCCTTACACCCCCGCCGACCGCGCCGCCTGCCTGGCCATCTTCGAGAGCAATATGCCGCGCTACTTCGCGCCTGATGAGTTGCCCGGCTTCGCGCGCTGGCTTGATGCGCAGGATGCTGGCCGCCTGGCGTATGCCGAAAGCCTGGCCGAGCCATATTTCGTGGTGGAGGTAGCCGGGCAGGTCGTGGCCTGCGGCGGCCTCGGCATCTACCTCAAACAGCCCTTGCTCACGATGGCCTGGGGCATGGTGCGCAACGACTTGCACCACCAGGGCACTGGCCGGGCGCTACTCCAGCATCGTCTGCAATTCGCGGCTACGCACCACCCCAGCTACGCCGTGGTGCTGGATACTTCCCAGCATACCTACCCATTTTTTGAGAAGCTGGGCTTTCAGGTAACGAAAGTCACTCCCGACGGATACGGTCCCGGCCTGCACCGCTACGATATGCAGCGCCCTGCCCAGCGGTAAACAGAAAAGCCTGATGCAGTTGCAGCAGGCTTTTCTTTCGAGGGTTTGGTTTGGCGGTTACTCAGCCGCCTGCTCGTCGTCGCGGCCGGCGTTGCGGCGCGGGGCGCTGCCATAGTCCGTGTCGCTGGCTGGCGGGCTGGCGGCGGCATCATTAGCGGGCTGGCTTTGGCGGTCGGCATCGGGGCGGGCACCGGGGTTTTTATCGTTGTAGGAGCCGCCTTTGGAGCCGTAGCCCTGGCTGGTGTCGCCGCCCTCAGTGGCCAGTTTGGTACCGACGGTATTGCCCTGGCGCTCGGCCCCGGTGTGAGGGTCCGAGGGCTTGGGCTGCTCGCTGCGCTGGTGGCCGTAGCCGTAGCCCTCGCCCTGGGGGGCCTGGGGGGCATTGGGGCCACTGGGGGCGGCGCCACCGGCCGGCTGCTGCGCGGTGCCGGCCGAGTCGTGGTGTTCGCCGCCGGCGCTGCCCTGGTTGTCGTAGCCCCCGCGCGAGGAACGCTGGTCTTCGCTTTGGTTGCGGCCGGGCGCGGGCGGGGTTTCCAGGGGCTGGCCGACGGTGCGGGGCAGGCCCACGCCGCTGGTGTGGCCGTAGTCGGGGGCGTAGCCAGCGCCCTGCACTTCCACCGAGCCGTTGTCGTTCTGGTGGGCGGCAGCGGCATCGGTGCGGTCGGGCAGGTTGCGGTTGTCGAAGTCGTTGCCGCGGCCGTCGGTGGGCTGGTGGGCAAAAACGGGCGCGGCGGGCGGCGTGTCGATAACGGCGGCCTGCTCCACCGGCGAGGCTTGCACGTCGGGCCGCTCGTCGTGGCCGTCGTAGGCTTGGTAGGCATTCACGTCGCCACCGTCGGCGCGCACCACGCCTTCGCCGTAGTATTTTCTATCAATGCCGCCGTGCTCGGTCACGCCTTCGCGAAACTGATTACCGAAGCCGCCGTGGGTCGCACCCTGCGCCCCCTGCACGCCAAACTCGCCGCGGTCGGCGCTGCTGGCCTGGTTATCGGCGTGGGCCTGGTCGTTGTACACATCCCGGGTCGACTTGTTGAAGTTGGGGTCGGGAATTTCGCTGGGCTGGGATTTCCGGATTTCAGCCAGGTCGGCGGGGTCGGGGCGGGCGGCGGGGCCGCTGCCATGGCCGGTGGCGCTGGGCTGGCCCACGGCGGGCACGGGGCGGGCGGCGGTGTTTTCGGCCGGGCCGCCGAGGGGGTTGCCGGCAATGTAGTTGGCCTCGGTGTTGAGGTCTTTTTCTTCTTCGGTAGGCATGACAAACAAGGGGAATCGGTGAAGGCCGGCCGGAAACCTACGGGCCTCTTTCCTATACGCGGCCCCGTTCGTGTAGTTCAGGCGCTAGGGCGGTGGCGCGGCGGCTTCGCGGTTTTTGCCTTTTATTTGCCGTCTTCACCCATTCTTTTAGTTGCTATGCTTACTGGCACCGTCAAATTTTTCAACGACACCAAAGGCTTCGGCTTCATCGTCGCCGACGATACGCAGGAAGAAATCTTCGTTCACCAAACCGGCCTCATCCACGAAATTCAGGAGGGCGACCGGGTCGAATTCAACATCAAGGCCGGCAAGAAAGGCCCCAATGCCGTGGATGTGACGCGGATTGTGTAAGTAGAACGACAAAACCAGAACGTCATCCTGAGGCGCAGCCGAAAGGACCTCGCCCACTTCTCTGTGGCAGTAAATTCAACCGTTCAAACGGTGATGATTACTGCTGCACGAGGCGCGGGCGAGGTCCTTTCGGCTGCGCCTCAGGATGACGTTCTTTTATATTTTACCGCTTTACTTCACCTTCTCCACCCGCACCCCGATGGCCATCAGTCCCGGCAGCTGGTCCTGGCGCATGTACTGCTCCAGCGTAAGGGTATAATTGCCCGCTTGGGCAAACTGCTGGTTAGGCAAAGCCAGAATCTGGTGGTCGAAAATATCCCCGGTGCCGGTGCCGCGGGGCTCGCCGGTTTTGGGGTCCAGCAGTATCATCTGGTGTAGCAGGGCCGACTTCACGCGGCCGCCGGGGCCCGTGAGGGTATGCTTCACGTAGAGGTTGTAGAAGCCGTAATCGGCCGCGTTGCGCACGTTGAAATACACGTTGTAGCGCGTCGTCGTGTCGGCAATGGCAAAGGTGAAGCTGGGCTTCTGCTGCACGTCCCAGGAGTAGTTGGGAAAGTCCGTGTTTTGCTCGAACACCCGGTTGGGGTCGCAAGCCATAAGGCTGGCGGCCAGTAGCCCGAAGGCGGCCACCCGCCAGCTTAGGAAGAAACTAGTACGCATGACTTAGGCGCTGGGAGGAGTAGGAGCTGCATTGCCGGTGCCGCCTTCGCTGCTCCGGCCGCCACGGCGGCCACCTCGGCCGCGGTCGCGGCGGCTGCCGCCATCGCGACCACCCTCGCGCCCTTCGCGGGGCGGACGGGCTTCGCCCTCGGGGCGGGACGCGGCAGTGGCATCGGGCTGGCGCGGGGGGCGGTTGCGGCCACCCTCGGGGCGCGGCTCGGGGGCGGCGCCTTCGGGGCGGGGGGCGTTAGCGTCGCGGCCCTCGCGGCCTTCCCGACCATCGCGGCTGCGGCCGCTCCGGCGGTTGCTGGGGCGGGCGGCTGCGCCGCGGCGGCCGCGCTGTTCGGCAGTTTCGTCGGCGGCGGGGCTGGTGAGCTGCTCGGGGGGGCGGGGTCCGCCGGGGGTATCAATGACTACCGTGGCCGGACGGGCGTCGCGGTCGCGGCGCTCGGGGCGGCCTTCGCGGTTGGGCCGGTCGGCGCGGGGCTCGCGGTTTTCGCGGCCTTCCCGGGGCTCGCGGCCTTCGCGGGCGGGACGGTCGGCGCGGGGCTCACGCGGCTCGCGGCCTTCGCGGGCCGGGCGGTCGGCGCGGGGTTCACGGCCTTCGCGGGTCTCTTTGGGCTCGCGGATTTCGCCGCTGGCGCCGGCTTCGCGGCCGGGCTTGTCGCGGTCCTTTTTCTTGCGCTTGCTGCGCTTGCTGGTCTTGATTTGGTCGTCGAGGCGGTCGAGCGAGCCTTCCACGATGGCCGACACTTCGGGCTCAGGAATTTCCTCGCGGGGCGGCAGCAGGCTGTCGATTTTCTCGCCGCGCTTGTTCATTTCCAGCAGCTCTTTCACGCGGCTGGTGTCGAGCATCACCCAGTTGTTGTCGCCCTTGAAGGCAAACCACATGCGGCGGCGGAAGATGTCGGTTTTCTGCAAAAAGGCTTCGCCCTTTTCCGTTTGCAGCGGGCGCTGCACCGAGGGAATGTCTTTCAGCGCGTCGAGGTAGGCGTCGAGCTCGTAGTTGAGGCAGCACTTGAGGCGGCCGCACTGGCCGGCCAGCTTCTGGGGGTTGAGGCTCAGGTTCTGGTAGCGGGCAGCGGTGGTGCTCACGGTTTTAAAATCCGTGAGCCAGGTGGAGCAGCACAACTCCCGCCCGCAGATGCCGATGCCGCCGATGCGGCCGGCCTCCTGGCGCAGCGAAATCTGGCGCATCTCCACGCGCACCCGGAATTCATCGGCCAGGCGGCGGATGAGCTCACGGAAATCGACCCGGTCCTCGGCTGAGTAGTAGAACAGGGCGCGGGTGCGGTCGGCCTGGTACTCCACGTCGGAGAGCTTCATTTTGAGGCGCAGCTCGCTTACCACGGCGCGGGCGCGGAACATAGTGCCGTTTTCCAGGTCGCGCACGGCCTGCCAGCGCTCCTCGTCGTCGGGGGTGGCGATGCGCAGGATGGGCTTGATTTCCTTGGAGTCGGTGGGGACTTTCTTTTTGCGCATCTGCAGGCGCACCAACTCGCCCTTCAGGCTGACATGACCGAGGTGCCAGCCGCTGCCGGTGGCCTCTACCACCACGGCGTCGCCGGTGGTGAGGTTGAGGCGCTGGTCATTGCGAAAGAAGTCTTTCCGGCCGCCTTTGAAGCGAATTTCGACGATATCGAAGCCGGCGAAGGAGTCGGGCACGGCCACGTCGGCCAGCCAGTCGAACACATTTAGGCGGGTGCAGCCGCCGGAGCTACAGCTCCCTTTGGAGCCGCAGCCGCCTACCGAATCGGTAGAGCAGCCGCCGCCAGATGAACAGGATGAACAAGCCACGAGGGTGGGAATTTATATGAGTGAGGCGGCGCTTTCTCCGGGCCGCGCGATGAGTTCGGAATCTAGCAAAGATAACCCGTTTGGGGGGTGGTTGGGTTTTGGCATTCCGAACAGCCTGCGGTACGGCAGGCCGTAAGCAAATGCCCCACCCCGGCCGCAAGGGCTGGGGCGGGGCATCGCACTGGTGGTAAGTACCTACTCCTTTGGTTTGGCGGCTGCCTTCGGCTTGGGCGCCGGCGACTCTTTTACATCGAACCCATAGGGGCCGAGGGCGGCGGGGTTGCTCTTGTGCTTGCCCAGCAGGGTGTCGCGGCTGCGCTGGCCGATATTGGTGAATTTTTCCAGTAGCGTGTTGCGCTGACCGTAGAGGTCTTTCAAATCCCGCTCCATTTTGTCGATGTCCTTCTGTATTTTAGCAGCCTTGGCTACTTCGGGACCTATCTCATCCCAGTCGGGCTCGTCGAGGATGACCAGGGGCGACTTGTTCCCCAACTCCTAGTGGTGGGCGTAAATATCACCGGTGAGTTTGATAAGCTCGTTGGGATTTTTGGGTATTTCTACCCGTGGTTTGTGGGCCATGCGTGAAAAGTGGTTAAAGTTGATAATAAATCCGGCGCCAAATTAATTATCTTTTTGATTTCTTCAAACACTGTAGCCCTATTTTTTTAGTTGCCCACCCGCGCCTTAACTAATTGAAGGTCATTCCCGCCCCGATGCGTTCATGAAAAGCCTGCCATCGGGTCCGCAGCCCTGCTTTCCGCTCCATTTCACTTAAAGCCGGAGCCAACTTTGGCAATGTCGGAGCCGAATTTTATAATGTCGGCTTCGATTTTATAAAAGTCGGGGCCAACTTTATGAGTACCGGACCCAACTTTATAGAAAACGGACCCGACTTTCAAGAAGTCGGGTCCGTTTTCTATAAAGGCGAAGTCGGATTTACTACCGGCAGCGCCGTCTTTGCTTCGATTAAAGCCAACCTTACCTCCGTTGATACCAATGGTGGCAGTGTTGAAGCCGCCAGGGCTTCCGACGACGCCATAAGCGCCGGCTTAGCTCCCCGGCGTCAGCACCACTTTCACGCAGCCGTCCTTTTTGTGCCGGAAGATGTCGTAGCCGTGGGGCGCCTGGCTCAGGGGCAGGCGATGGGTGATGATGTCGTCGAGCGTGACCTCGCCGCGCGACACGTGGCCCATCAGCTTGTCGATGTGCTTGTGAGCCGGGGCCTGCCCGCCGCGCAGGATGATACCCTTGTCGAAGAACTGGTGGATGGGGAAGTTGTCGAACGGCGACGAGTACACGCCGAGCACCGTCACGTAGCCGCCGCGGCGCACGGCGCTCATGCAGGTGGTCAGCACCTTGTCGGAGCCTTTTTCGAGGTTGATGACGGCCTTGGCCCGGTCGAGCAGGTTGCGGTCGGGCTCGAAGCCCACGGCTTCCACGCACACGTCGGCGCCGTAGCCGAAGGTCATAGCCCGGATTTCATCCACCACCTGGTCGTGGCTCTGCCACAGGATGCCCTCGGCGTTGGCCGTCTTGGCGGCCTTATCGAGGCGGTACTGCTGGGTGTCCACGATAATCACGCGCTTAGCGCCGCGCAGCCAAGCCGATTTGGCGGCCATGATGCCTACTGGGCCGGCCCCGAAAATGGCAATGACTTCACCGCCCTTCACCTCGGCCCAGTCGATACCGGAGTAGCCGGTGGGGAAGATGTCAGTGAGGAAGAGCACCTGCTCATCGGTCAGGTTATCCGGCACTTTGCGCGGGCCAAAGTCGGCGTAGGGCACCCGCACAAACTCGGCCTGCCCGCCGTCGTAGCCGCCATACAGGTCGGTGTAGCCAAACAGCGCGCCGCCCTTCTCGGTCAGCAGGCCGCCCTCCGGCCCGTAGTGCTCGGGGTTCGAGTTTTCGCAGTGCCCCGGCATCTCGTGGCTGCAAAACATGCAGTGCCCGCAGGCCACCGGGAAGGGCACCACCACGCGGTCGCCCACCTTGAGGTTGCCCACGCCGCGCCCCACTTCCTCCACAATGCCCATAAACTCGTGCCCGAGCGTCATGGGCCGGGGCTGCGGAATGCTGCCGTTGTAGATGTGCAAATCGGACCCGCAAATGGCCGTGCTCGTCACCCGGATAATGGCATCGCGCGAATCCTCAATCTTAGGGTCGGGCACGTTGTCGACCCGCACGTCGCGGGCCCCGTGAATCACCAATGCTTTCATAAAAAGAAGTAGTTAGGAAGTGGAAAGAAGAAACTTCTCTCCTGCCTAACGGCCGCTTTTCGGATGGGGTTGCTAGGGTTGAGGTTGGGAAGGCAGAACGACAAGCTCCCCTCCTTGGAACCAAAGGTCGGCGAAGCCAAAGGAGGGGATGTTTTGCCGCAGGCAAAACGGGGGTGGTTCGCCGGGTCGCGCCGCCTGGGCTTTCAAGAGAATTACTGCGTCGTTCTATTGGCGCGACCGGTTCAACCACCCCCGTTCGCTGCTCAGCGCAGCTCACATCCCCTCCTTTCCAAGGAGGGGAGCTTGTCGTTCTGCCACCCTTACAACTCGCTCTATTGCCCTTATAGCTGATACACCAACACCCCCTCCGCCGTGAATACATACGCATACCCCTCGCCCAGCAGCACCTGCCGCACTCCCTCGGCCGGCACCGTGGCCGGCAGCGCCACGGTGCGCTCCGTCAGGTTGTAGAGGTGGAAGAAGTGCAGCGCCCCGCTGCTCACGTAGTACAGCTCGTCGCCCTTAAATCCCACCGTACTCAGCCCCAGGAAGGGCAGCTTCTTCTTATAATTTCCGAGGTTGTCGAAGACGTAAATCCCGGTCGTGCGGTCCACCAGATAGGTGTTGTTCTGGTATTGGCGGATAAAGCGGAAGTCCGGCCGCGTGCGCCCGATGATGAGGTCGAGCGGCGTGTTCTGCACCAGCCGCAGGGTCTGGGGGTCGAATTCGCGCAGTACCAGATTACTCTCATCGAGCAGCCAGATTTGATTGTCGGGCGCCAGCGTGGCCACGCGCACCATGCCGTCCACGTAGTCGGCCAGCCGCAGCTGCGACAGCGGCGCCAGAAACCTATCGAGCAGCAGAATTTCCTGCCGGTCGTCGTAGAATACCAGCGTGTTGGTCACGTTCCAGGCTTCCACCAGCGCCGTGTGGCCCGGCTGCGGGGGCGAGTAGGTATTCAGCGGCAGGCCCTCGGCGCCGTACTGGCGCAGGTTGTTGTCGGCATCAGTGAGGTACAGCGCCCCGCGCCGGTCCAGCGAGGCCGCGCCGGGGTTCGGTATTTTGATGATGCGCAGTAGCCGCCAGCTGTTGCCGTTGGGCGTGCCTAGCACGTCCGGCTTGGGCTTGGGGGCTTCCAGCGGGGCCACCGTGCCCGCCGGCGCCACCGAGGCCGCCGAGGGCACCGTCACCTGCGCCTGGACTTTGTTAGCCGTTAGCTGATAGCTGCCAGCGGTTAGTAGCATCAGGCTCCATAGGTGCCGCTTTGCCGCCCCCGTGCTACGCGGGAAGCTGCTGCTCAAAATGCCGCAAAGCCAGTTCGTTGCCATCATACACGCCGTAAGAACAATAATTGACCCATTCTCCCAAATTCACGTAGCGGCTGCCCGGCCCCACCGCCACATCGAGCGGCAAGTGCCGGTGCCCGAATACGTAGTAGTCGTGGTGCTGCACAGCCTCCAGCTCGCGGCAGTAAATCAGCAGCCACTCGTCCTCGCCGAAGTAATTGGCATCGGCCGCGCCATTCTGCAGCCGGCTGCGCTTACTCCAGGCGTTGGCAATGCCGATGCCCGTGTTCGGGTGCAGCCGGGCAAACAGCCACTGCGTGAATTTGCTGTTGAACATCGGTTTCAGCACCCGCTTGTAGGCGTGGTCGCCCGGCCCCAACCCGTCGCCGTGCCCAATGTGCAGCAGCTTGTCGCCGATGCGCTGCGTCACCGGGTTGCGCAGAATGGGAATACCCATCTCCTGCGTGAAGTAGCCGAACATCCACATGTCGTGGTTGCCGGTAAAGAAGGTAATGGGCAGGCCCGCATCGGTCAGCTCCGCCAGCTTGCCCTGCAGCCGGCTAAAGCCCCGCGGAATAGCGTGCTTGTACTCAAACCAGAAGTCAAAAATGTCGCCCAGCAGGTAAATAGCCGCCGCATCCTGCGCCACCATGTCTAGCCAGCGTACAATGCGCCGCTCCCGCGCCAGCGAGCTGGCCGCATCCGGCGCCCCGAGGTGAAAATCAGAAGCGAAATAAACACGCTTGCCCGGCGGCAGGAGTAAGTCGGGCAGTTGCGGAGGCAGTTTCATGCAGTAAATAACGGAAGAACGACAACTCGCCTCCTTAGAAAGGAGGGGATGTGAGGCGCGAAGAGCGCCGAACGGGGGTGGTTGAGCCGTCCGCGCCGTTAGAACGAAAGCAGTAGTTCCTTGTTCTATTCTCTACTATTTAACAAAAGCCCAGCCGGCGCGGACGGGCGAACCACCCCCGTTGCGCTTGCAGCGCAACATCCCCTCCTTTCCAAGGAGGGGAGCTTTTCGTTCATTCATCCTCCAGCAAAAACAGCGAAATCCGGCGTGGACCGTGCGCCCCCAGTACCAGCGTTTTCTCAATATCGGCCGTGCGGCTCGGCCCCGTCGTCAGCGAAACCATCGACGGCAGTGCTGTCCCGTACCGCTGCTGCATTACTCGCAGGGCATCGCCGATTTCAGCTACCACCTGGCTGGGGCGGGCCAGCACCACGTGCTGGTCGGGGTAGATGCTGAGGCGGCGGCCGCTGGCCGAAGCTGCGCTTACCAGCACGCTGCCGGTGCGCGCCACCAGCGCCTCGCACGACGTCAGCCCCCAGTCGGCGTGGGCTAGGAATTCGGTTTCATCAGCCTGAAAAGCTACGCCAGCCGCCCGCAGGATTTCCTGCATGGCCGGCTCCCACACGAAGGGCCGCCCCAGTTGCTGCCGCTCCCGAAACGTCGCCAACTGCACCGCCAGCTGCGCCCGCGTCTCGCAGTAATAAAACTCTCCGCCTGCCCCCTGAAAGCTCTGGGCAAAGGCCAGCACCTCATCATCGCCCGCCAGCGGCGGATGCACGGGGGCCGTAAAATCGGGGCGCGGCGGCAGCGGCGCGGGCTGCGCCAGGCCGGTGCGGATGCGGGTGAGAATGGCCTCGCGGGCAGTTTCGGACATAAGGCAAAATTACGGGGAAAGAAAAAGCCAGCCCGGATGGGGCTGGCTTTTCGGTTTTTTTGACGGCAAGCTGAAGCTTACCGCACCTCATTTATACCGGCGTTACGGCGCTGCCTGCTTCCACGTCGGAGCCGGGGCGGGCCAGGCGGTTGTCGTCGATGCCGGGCAGTTTCAGCTCGGGCAGGTCGTTGAGCAGGCCGGCGGCGGCTTGCTCGCCTTTCACTTCGCTGGCGGTTTCGCTGCGGTCGGTGCCGTGCATGTGGGCCTGGTAGGTGGTCTGCGAATCGAAGGGGCGTTTGCCCACGAGACGCTCCAGGTCGTCCTGCAGCAGCACTTCTTTCTCCAACAGCTCCTTGGCCACCACTTCCAGCTCGTGCCGACGCTCGGTCAGCAGCTCCTTGGTGCGGATATAGGCCTGCTCGATGATGTGGCGGATTTCCTCGTCAATAATCTGCGCTGTAGCCTCCGAGTAAGGCTTGGTGAAGCCGTACTCGTTCTGCCCTTTCGAGTCGTAGTACGAGATGTTGCCCAGCTTCGGGTTCATACCATAGATAGCCACCATCGACTGCGCCGTTTTGGTGATGCGCTCCAGGTCGCTCAGCGCACCGGTCGAGATTTTGCCGAACACGATTTCCTCCGCAGCCCGGCCGCCCAAAGTCATGCACATCTCGTCGGTCATCTGCTCCACGTTGTACAGAAACTGCTCCTTAGGCAGGTACTGCGCGTAGCCCAGCGCGGCCACGCCGCGCGGCACAATGCTCACCTTCACCAGCGGGTCGGCGTGCTCCAGAAACCAGCCCGCGATGGCGTGCCCGGCCTCGTGGTAAGCCACGATTTTCTTTTCCTCTGGGCTGATGATTTTGTTTTTCTTCTCCAGGCCGCCGATTACGCGGTCAATGGCATCGGTGAAGTCTTGATTAGTAATGAACTTCTTATCGCGGCGGGCGGCGATGAGCGCGGCCTCGTTGCACACGTTGGCAATTTCAGCGCCGGCAAAACCGGGCGTCTGCGCCGACAGCTTCTTGGCGTCCACATCCGGCCCCAGGGTCAGGGGCTTGAGGTGCACGTTGAAAATCTCGGTGCGGCCGTTGATGTCGGGCCGGTCGATGCTGATTTGACGGTCGAAGCGGCCGGGACGCAGCAGGGCCGAGTCCAGCGTATCGGGCCGGTTGGTGGCAGCCAGGATGATAACGCCCGAGTCGGTGCCGAAACCGTCCATCTCCACCAGCAGCGAGTTCAGGGTGTTTTCGCGCTCGTCGTTGCCGCCGGGCGTGCTGCCGCGGCTCCGGCTCCGGCCCACGGCGTCAATCTCATCGATGAAGATGATGCACGGCGCTTTGCTGCGGGCTTGCTTAAACAAGTCGCGCACCCGGGCCGCGCCCACACCCACGAACATCTCGACGAAGTCGGAGCCCGAGAGCGAGAAGAACGGCACATCGGCCTCACCGGCCACAGCCTTCGCCAGCAAGGTTTTGCCAGTGCCGGGAGGTCCTACCAAGAGTGCCCCTTTTGGAATTTTACCGCCGAGGATTGTGAATTTCGAAGGGTTCTTGAGGAACTCCACGATTTCCTGTACCTCCTCCTTGGCTTCTTCCAGCCCGGCCACGTCCTTGAAGGTAATTTTCACCTTATCACCGCCTTCAAACAAAGCAGCGCGGCTCTTGCCGATGTTGAAAATCTGCCCGCCGGGCCCGCCGCCACCGCTCATGCGGCGCATCAGAATCCAGAAGCCTACCAGCAGCAGGCCGTAGAAACCCAGTGTGGTCAGCGTATCCAGGTAATTAGGGCTCGAGTCGATGTTCAGCGGTAGGCGCTGGGCCTCGGGCAGCTCTTTCTGAATGCGGTCCAAATCTTCCTTGAAGAGCTTGGCATCCACCACCGGGAAGTAGAACTGCGGGTCGCCGCTCACGCCCAGGGGCGAGCGTTGCGCGATTTTGTTCCGGTACTCGGGTTTGGCGAGGGCTGTTTTTTTCAGCGTCACGTCTACCAGCTTGTCCTTCTCGTTGTGGATGGTGATATCGCGCACATCGCCAGCGCGCAGCATCACTTCGAAGTCCTGCTGGTTGATTTTGACCGAGGAGTTGAAGCCCCGCGTCACAATTATTCCAAACACGAACACCAGCAAGCCAGCCAGGGCCCACAGCTGCATCCCCGGGCGGGGACTGGGCGTGGTGCCACCGGCCTTTTTCTTTTTATTGGGCGTTTTATCCGACATGAAAAATAGATAGTTAGAATCAGGCAGAAACCAGGGGCGCAACACCGCGTCGGGCGCAAATGTTCGCTGCCGCCAGCGCACTTGCGCTTGCAGCGGTAAGACGCACGAAGGGCGTAATTATTTTACCGCGCTCCTTCCTCGTTTTCGATGTAGCTGATTTCGGCGTCGCCCCACAACTCCTCCAGAGCGTAGAACTTGCGGCGGTCACGCAGGAAAACGTGCACGACTACATCGACGTAGTCGAGCAGCACCCACTCACGGTTGGTGCGGCCTTCGGTTTGCCAGGGGCTTTCGCCGGAGGCTTTTTCTACTTCTTCCTCCACCGAGCGGGCAATGGCTTCGATTTGGGTATCAGAGTTCGCCGAGCAGATGATGAAATAATCGGCGATGGAATTCTTGAGGTCTTTCAGATTCATCACCACGATGTCGGACGCTTTTTTGTCCTGCATGCCGCGTACGACGATATCTGCCAATGTGTCCGAATCCTGCCGGACCAGGGTGCTTTTCATATTCTCTTGTTAGGTGTGAGCTTTGCAGCCGAAAGGCAACGTTAGTTAAAAATACGGAAAAAGGCGTGGTTATTAGTCCCCAGACCCTCTTCACGGGCCGGCAACTGATTTGGTTGCCGGAATGTCCGTCCACCAATTCGGAGGCTCAGGCCCTGCTCGTCCAAAACCGGGCCAGCGACGGCTGCACCGTCATTACGGGTTACCAAAGCCAGGGCCGGGGCCAGCGCGGCAACCAGTGGCACGTGGCCCCGGGCGAGAACCTGACGCTTTCCGTTATCTGGCAGCCCACGTTTCTGGCCGCCAGCCAGCAGTTCCTGCTGAGCCAGGCCGTGGCTCTGGCCGTACACGACTGGGCCAGCACCCTGCTCGGCCCCGACCCGAAGCTGAAAGTGAAGTGGCCCAACGACCTGTATTTTGGCAACCAGAAGTTTGGCGGCATTCTGATTGAAAACAGCCTTAGCGGCCCAAAGATTCAACACAGCATCGTCGGAATTGGCTTAAATATCAATCAGCAGCAATTTCCCATCGCCACGGCCACCTCGCTGGGCCAGCTCACCGGCCGCGCCTATGCCCTGGATGTGCTGGCCGCCCGCCTGCTCGAATGCCTGGAGCGGCGCTACCTGCAGCTACGCGCCGGGCAGATAAGCACCCTGCGGGCCGATTATTTAAAAGCTCTCTATCGCTACCAGGAAACCCACTTTTTTGAGGTGGATGGGCAGCGGGTAGAAGGGCAGATTGTGGGCGTGGAGGAGGACGGGCGGCTGGCCGTAGCCCTTAGCGCCCAGGAGCTGCGCCGATTCGGAATGCAGGAAATTCGGCACGTGGTGTGAAGACGAATTTCGGCAGATAATTCACTCATCGGCTACGCAACAACCTTGAACGACGGCCGGGGTTTATGGCCCATTGACCTACGAAAAACCAGTGTTCATCGTAAACCACTAAAAGTTTTTTGCATCTGCCTGAAAAAAGCTCTAGCTTGCAGGCAACCGAAGCAGCGTTACTGCCGAGTTGGCATTAGCAAAGCAACGGTTGGGCTCTTTTTTGGGTCTATCAATCCGATTGCGGCGCGTTTTCGTTGGTTGCGCGGCGGTTTTGCGGCCCGGCACGGTGCTTGCAAAAGGCCAATCCACGAGCTACCTCACCGCCGCTCGTTTTCTTAATCTGACATTCTCTCCTGCATTTCAACCATGCGCCTTTTTACTAAGCTTATTCTTTCCACTTTACTAGCGGCTAGCTCGTTGGTTTCGGCCTTGGCCGGCACGGTCACCATCACGGTGGGCGACAATTTTTACCGGGGGCCCGATGGCACCTCTACCATCACAATGGCTGCCAACGACCAACTGGTGTTCAGCTATCCAACGGGCAATAGCAGCCACCCGACCATGTCGGACAGTTCGCCGGCCGCCTGGAGCACTTTCCCGATGAACCCCAACTCGCGCACCAAGACGTTTGCCCCGAACACGTTTACGCCCGGCACTTACGCATTCCACTGCACGGCCCACTCCGGCCAGACGGGTACGCTGATTGTGACGGCTGTAACTGCCACCGCCGATGCCCGCCTCACGGCCCCGGTGCTCAACCTCTTCCCCAACCCCAGCAAGGGGCAAGTGACGCTGCAAATCAGCCAGCGCCCGGGGCAGGACGTGAAGCTGCGCCTGAACAACGTGATTGGGCAGGAAGTACGCTCGGTAGCTTTGAAGCCGGAGCTGCTGGCCAACGGGCAGGTAATTAACCTGAGTGACCTGCCGTCGGGGGTGTACTTTTACAGCGTGCTGGTGAACGACAAAGTAATGAGCACGAAACGCCTGATACTCCAGAATAATTAAGTGCGAAACACTTGATTGCAAGAATCGAAAAGCAGCCCCCGGGCTGCTTTTCGTGTTTATGGGCTGTAGCAAAGTAGGCGGGCGGGCAACGTAGCTGCCGATACCTTGCGGGCTACTAGTTACTTTTGCCCATTAGCTGATTTATTAACCCATTTTTCTTGGCCTGCTGCTTAACGGCGGGTACGGTATGCGTTTCAAAACCCTGAATAATCTGGTCGGCTGGCTGGTCTTTGCCATTGCCGCTGCCACTTACCTGCTCACCCTGGAGCCCACGGCTTCGTTCTGGGACTGCGGCGAGTTCATTGCCTGCTCCTACAAGCTGCTAGTGCCGCACCCCCCGGGCGCCCCCACCTTCCTGCTGCTGGGCCGCATGATGTCGCTGCTCTCGTTTGGCGACGTGACCAAGGTGGCCCCGCTCATCAATGCCCTGTCGGGCCTGAGCAGCGCGTTTACCGTCTTGTTTTTATTCTGGATTATCACCCGGCTGGCGGGCAAGCTGGTGCTGCGTGGGCACGACCTGGTGGCCGAGCACGCCGAGCCCACCATCGGCCAGCGCCTGCAGATTCTGGGCGCGGGCGTGGTCGGGGCGCTGTCGTTTGCCTTTTCGGATTCCTTCTGGTTTAACGCCGTGGAGGGCGAGGTGTACGCCATGTCGGCCCTCTGCACAGCGGCCGTGGTGTGGATAATGCTGAAATGGGAAGCCCACGCCGACGAAGCTGATTCGGACAAGTGGCTCATTCTGATTGCCTACGTGCTGGGCCTCAGCATTGGCGTCCACTTGCTGAATTTGCTGACGCTGCCGGCGCTGGGCTTCATCTACTACTACCGCCGCAACCAGACGCCGACGCTGAAAGGCGGCCTGATAGTGCTGGCGGTTAGCTTTGCCATTGTGGGCATCATTCTGGTGGGCATTATCCCCGGTTTGCCGTCGCTGGCGGGCAGCTTCGAGGTGTTTTTTATCAACACTGTGGGCCTGCCGTTCAACTCGGGGCTGTTTATTTTCCTGGTGCTGTTTGGGGCGGCCATCTGGTTTGGGTTCCGCTTGTCTTATCGGCTGAACAGCCGCCTGCTGAACACGGCGATGCTGTCGCTGGTGTTCGTGCTGATTGGCTATTCGAGCTACCTCATCGTGCCGATTCGCAGCTCGTTCCACCCCACCATCAACGAGAACAACCCCGAGGACGTGCTCTCGTTCGTGAGCTACCTCAAGCGCGAGCAGTACGGCTCGCGGCCCTTGCTCTACGGCCCGCAATTCAACGCCCAGCCCATCGGGCAGGAAGTGGGCTCGAAGCGCTACGCCCGCGACCCTAAGGCCGGCACCTACAAAGAGCTGCCTCCGACGCCGGAATACACTTACGCCGACGAGGATAAAATGCTGCTGCCGCGCCTGTACAGCTACGAGCCCAGCCACATTCAGGAGTATAAAAAGTGGGTTGATATCCAGGAGGGCGTGAAGCCGACGATGGGCCAAAACCTGTCGTTCTTGTTCCGCTACCAGATGGGGCACATGTTCTGGCGCTACTTCATGTGGAACTACGTGGGGCGCGAGTCCGACATCCAGCAAGCGGGCGTGGTGACGCCGGTGAGCAACAACAAGAACCTGCCGGCGCGCATTGCCGAGAGCCCGTCATACAATAACTTCTTCGCCATTCCGCTTATTCTGGGGCTCATTGGGCTGTGGTTCCAAAGCAAACGCGACTCGCGCGATGCCTTCGTGGTGGGGCTTTTGTTCCTGCTCACGGGCCTGGCCATCATCATCTACCTCAACCAGCCGCCGCGCGAGCCGCGCGAGCGGGACTACACCTTCACCGGGGCCACGTTTGCCTTTGCCATTTGGATTGGCCTGGGCGTGCTCGGCATTGCCGACGTGCTGGGCAAGGTGGTGAAATCGGACGGCCTGCGCGCTGCCGTGGGCGTGCTGCTGGGCCTGCTGGCTCCCGGCCTGCTGGTGGCCCAGGGCTGGGACGACCACGACCGCTCGGACCGCTACAACTCGGTGGATTCGGCTAAGAACCTGCTCAACAGTTGCGCCCCGAACGCCATTCTGTTCACCAACGGCGACAACGACACCTTCCCGCTGTGGTATGCCCAGGAGGTGGAGGGCGTGCGCACCGACGTGCGCGTGGCCGTGCTCTCGTACCTCAACACCGACTGGTACATCCAGCAGATGAAGCGCCGCGCGTACCTGTCGCAGCCGCTGCCCATCAGCATGGACGATGCCAACTACATTCAGGGTACCAACGACTACCTGCCCTACGTGCCTAACGCGCAGGTGCAGAATGTGGACCTCAAGCAGTTCATCGGCCTGGTGAAAGAAAACAGCATGCTGCTGCAGGCGCAGTCGCAGGATGGCAGCAGCATGATGTCGTTCCCAACGGCCAACTTCTTCCTGCCCATCGACACGACGGCGGTGAAAGGCTTGGGTATCATCCCGAAGGACCGCGCCGGGCAGCTGGTGCCCCGCATGGAGTGGAGCATGGGCAAGCGTGCCATCGAGAAGAAGAACCTGGTGATTCTGGACATGATTGCGACCAACAACTGGAAGCGGCCCATCTACTTCAGCAGCACCGTGGCCCCGCAGGACTACATGAACCTGCAGCCCTACTTCCAGCTGGAAGGCATGGCCTACCGCCTGCTGCCGCTGAAGGACCCCAACTACGACCCCCGCGGCTCGGACGAGGGCTTCGTGGAGAAAGACCTGCTGTATAAGCGCCTGATGAAGGACTTCAGCTACCGCGGGCTGGCTGACGCCAGCATTTTCTACGACGAGAACAACCTGCGCTTCCCCTCGAACTACCGCGACAAGTTTGCCCGCCTGGCCCAGTCGTACCTCGATGAAGGCAACACGGCCAAGGCCAAGGAAGTAGCCGATAAATGCCTGGCAGTGATGCCCGACAAGGCCATCCCCTACGACTACTACTCGCCGCTGCTGGTGCCCGCCCTGGTGGCCGGCGGCGAAAAAGCCAAGGCCGACGAGCTGATGGACACCATGACCAAGCGCTCGGAGCAGATGCTGGCCTACTACGCCACCCGCCCCGACGCCGGCCTGTTCGACGACGACCAGCGCGTGTGGCTACTGGGCTTGCAAAGCGTGTACCGCGCCGCCGAGATGGCCGGCGACAAGCCCCGCTCGGAGCGCGCAGTGAAGCTCATGCAGCAGTATTATCCGCAGTAGCCTTTCGGCTGCTTGAATAATGGCAAACGGCCGGTTCGCACCACGCGGGCCGGCCGTTTTGTTGTTCGGCAAGCTCATTTTAATACAGTTGCTTATGAAATGATGCGTGCTAGCGGCTGTATCTTTACCAAGTATTTAGCATCCGTTTCCTTTATGCAAGTGTTCTACTCCTCGTTTCTTGAAATACGCGCCACGCTGACGCGGCTGGCCGTTTTGGTGGCTGCTATCACCGTTGGCGGGCTGCTGGCGGCCCCCGCCGCACGAGCGCAGGTGCCCCAGTGGCAGCAGCTCATCTACGACCAGTACCAGCCGCGGGGGGCAACCAGCTCCACCATCAGGGCCACGGCGGTAGATGCCAATGGCGACGTGCTGGTAGCCGGAATTTTCAACTTTGAGGTGACCTTTGGGACGCACCGGCTGGCCAGCCGGGCCAATAATGAGCTGTTTGTGGCCAAGTGGCGGCCGAGCACCAGCACCTGGCTGTGGGCCATTCGGGATGGCGGCTACAACGTGACCGACGTGACGGGCCTGGCGCTGAACGGCAGCAGCGTCTACGTATCGGGCACGTTTACCAGCAATGCCAGCAGCACCTTTGCGGGTACGGCACTGCCGGGCGCGGGCGAAGCGGATGCCTTTCTGGTAAAATACACCGACACGGGCAGCACCGCTACCGGCGTATGGGCCGTGAGCGGCGGCGGTCCCGTAGCCGACGCGGGCCGGGGCGTGGCCGTGAGCGGCAACAGCGTGTACCTCACGGGCTCCTTTTCGGGCACGGCCCGCTTTGCCGGGACCTCGCTGGTATCGGCGGGTTCCAGCGACGTGTTTCTGGTGAAGTACACCGACAATGGCAGCAGCGTGGCACTCGGCTGGGCCCGGCGCAGCGGCGGCACCCGCATCGAAACCAGCGGGGCGGTGGCCGTGAGCGGCAACAACGTGTACATCACCGGCGACTTCGTAGGTCAGGCCAGCATTGCGGGTGTGACGCTACGCAGCACCGTGCGCACCGGTAACATTGAGACCCGCGACCTCTTCCTGGCGAAATATACCGACGCGGGCACTACCGCCTGGGTTACGCAGGTGGGCGGCACCGGCGAAGAATATGGCCACGCCCTGCTGGTGCAGGGCAGCGACATTTACCTGGGCGGCGAGTTTGCCAGCACCCTGACCATGGGCAGCACCACCCTCACGGCTGCGGGCAACCAGGATGCGCTGCTGGCCCGCTTCAGCGACACCGGCAGCACGGCGACGCCCGTGTGGGCCGTGCGCGACGGCGGCGGCAGCGCCGACGAGGTAAAATTCCTGGCCCTGCGCGGCAACGAGCTCTACTCCATCGGCACGTTCAGCCCCTCGACGCAGCCGGCGCCCAGCGTGGCCGGCGTGGCCCTGACCTCGGCCGGGCTGCTGGACGTGTACGTGGCCCGCTACGCCGCCGACACCGGGGCCGGGCAGTGGGCTAGAAGCTTCGGCAGCACTTTCAACGATGAGGCCTACGCCGTAGCCCCCAGTGCTACCGACCTCTACATCGCGTTTAACAACCCTAGCAGCGTGGTGGCTTTCGGGCCCAACCAAACCCTGCTGGCGACCATGAATGCCGGGGTACTGGGCCGGCTCGACCCCGCCACCGGGGCCTGGCGCGACCTGCGCACGCCCAACAAAGGCGGCCGCTCGCAGGTGAATGCCATCGCCCCCGATGCTGACGGCAACCTGCTGGTGGCTGGGCTGTTTTCGGGACAACTGGCCCTGGGCAGCACCCTGCTCACGAACGTGGGCGGGGGCGGACAGAACGACATCTTTCTGGGCAAGTGGAGCCCGGCGGCCAACGACTGGCTGTGGGCCGTGCGCGGCGGCGGCCTCGGCAACGACGAGGCCACCGGCGTGGCCGTGGTGGGCAACAGGGTGTACGTGGCGGGCACCTTTGCCAGCGGGCAGGGCTGCCGCATTGCCGGCACCAACCTGCCCGGCGCGGGCAGCACCGACGGCTTCGTGGCCGGCTACACCGACAACGGCAGCAGCGTGAGCGAGGACTGGGCCGCGGGCCTGGGCGGCAGCGGCGACGACCTGGCCAGCAGCCTGGCCGCCTCGGCCAGCGGCGTGTACGTGACGGGCACCTACACGGGCAGCGCTACGGCCGCCGGGGTGGCCCTGCCCACGTCTGCCGGCAGCACCGACATCTACCTGGCCAAGTATACCCTGGCCGGGGCTGGCGGCTGGGCCGTGCGCGGCGGCGGCACCGGTGGTGAGTGGGCGGGGGCCGTGGCTGCCAACGGCAACCAGGTTTACCTTACGGCCTCGTTTGACAGCCAGCGGGCGGCCTCGTTTGCGGGCGTGGTGCTGCCGGGGGCCGGCAGCTTCGACGTGGTGCTGGCCAAGTATGTAGACCAGGGCAGCACCGTGGCCGACGGCTGGGCCGTGAGCGCCGGCGGCCGCAACTACGAGCGCGCCCGGGCGCTGGCGGTGAGTGGCGCCAACGTGTACCTCACGGGTAGCTTCAGCTCAACCTTTGGCACGACGGTGGCGGGCGTGGCCCTGACCGGTGCTGGCAGCGATGACCTGTTTGTGGCCAAGTACGTGGACCAGGGCAGCACCGTGGCCAACGGCTGGGCGCGCAGCGGCGGCGGCACCGGCAGCGACATCAGCACGGGCATTGCGGTGAACGGCAGCTACGTGTACCTCTCGGGCACCTTCCTGAACGGTTCGCAGGGCAACACGGCCACCATTGCCGGCAGCACCATCACGCAGATTGGCGAAACCGACGTGTTCCTGGCCCGCTTCACCGACACGGGCAGCGCTGCGGCCGATGGCTGGGCCGTGGCGGGCGGCAGCGACGAGGGCCAGCTGAACGGCCCCGAGGGCAACGACTACGCGGCCACGGTGGCCGTGGTCGGCACCAACGTGTACCTGGGCGGGCAGGTGAGCGTGCCGGGCGGCATCACCTTCACACCGCCGCTGTTCAACGCCCAGCCGCCCACCTTCGGCACGCTGACAATGGAGCGCGGAGCGGGTAGCTACCCGTATTTCATTGCGCGGCTCAATGATGCGCCGGAGCCGGTGATTACGGCCCTCACGCCGGGCACGAGCGCGCCGGGCGCCACCATCAGCATCGCGGGCACCAACCTGAACGGCATTACCAGCATCACCTTCACCGGGCCCAGCGGGCCGCTGACGGTGACCACGGGCTTCGTGGGCAACGCGGGCGGCACCCTGCTCACGGGCGTGGTGGTGCCGGCCGGCGCCCTCACCGGGCCCGTGACCGTGACTGGCGCGGGCGGCACCAGCGCGGGCTTCGTGCTGCTGCTGCCGGGGCCGCGGCTGGAGGTGGCGCAGGGCGCCACCCCCTACCCCAGCGGTGGCCTAGCCTACGACTTCGGCCCGGTGCCGGTGGGCACCACTTCGGCCCCGGTCGCCTTCACCCTGAGCAACCCCGGCAGCACGCCACTGACGCTGACCAACGTGAGTGCCAGCTTCGACTTCGTGCTGAGCGGCGCGGTGCCTGCCACCGTGCCGGCCGGGGGCACGGCCACCGTGAGCGTGGCCTACGCCCCCACCCTGGCCGGGGCCCGGACGGGCACCCTCACCCTGACGTCGGCCCTGGGCGCCTATACCGTGAACTTGAGCGGCCGCGGCCTGCCCAACCCCACCGTCATCAGCCTCTCGCCGCCCGTCACGACGGTGGGCGCCACGGTTACCATCACGGGCACCAACTTCGTGGTGGGCGGCACTACCGTTACCCTCAATGGCGTGCCGCTGACCGGTGTATCGGTGAGCCTCACGCAGGGCTCGCTCACGTTTGTGGTGCCGGCGGGGGCTACGTCGGGGCAGCTGGTGCTGAGCACTTCGGGCGGCACGGCCAGCGCGGGGCTGCTATGCATTTCGTATCCGCCCACGGCGGCGGCGGTGGCAGGCTGCGCGGGTTCGGCTCTCACCCTCACGGCCAGCGGGGCCCCGGCTTCGGGCGGTACCTACCAGTGGTTTGCCACGGCCAGCAGCACGGCGGTGCTGGGCACCGGGGCCACTTTTACCACCCCGCCTTTGAGCGCGGCTACCACCTATTACGTGGCTATCGACTTTGGCGCGGCGGGCACGGGCTGCCCCAACCCGCGCACGGCCGTGCCGGTGACGCTGACGGCGGTGCCCCGGCCGACCATCGCGGCGGGCGGCCCGCTCAGCTTCTGCGCCGGCGACAGCGTGCGCCTGACGGCCAGCGGGGCCGATACCTACGTGTGGAGCACCGGCGCCACCACGCCCAGCATCCGCGTGACGACGGGCGGCAGCTACACCGTGACCGGCACCAGCACGACCACGGGCTGCGCGGGCCAGTCGGCGACAGTGGCCGTGCTGGTGCAGGCCCTGCCCGCCACGCCCACTATCACCCAGGCCGCCGGCGGGCTGCTAAGTAGCAGCGCAGTCAGCGGCAACCAGTGGTACGTGGGCGGCGTGCTCATTCCGGGGGCCACGGGCGTGAACTTCCAGGCCCCGGCCAACGGCAGCTACTCGGTGACGACGACCTCGGCGGCGGGCTGCGTGTCGGCGGCTTCGGCGGCGGCGGTGGTGGTACTCACGGGCACGGCCGCTTCTTCTTTAGCCGAGGGCTTCGGGCTGTTCCCCAACCCGGCCCACCACGCGGCCACGGTGCTGCTGCCGGCCGGGCTGGGCGCGGCACGGCTGACGCTGCTCAATGCCCTGGGGCAGACGGTGCGCTCGGTGGCGGTGAGTGGCCAGCAGGTGGCGCTGGACCTGCGCGGGCTGGCGCCGGGCGTATATGCCGTGCAGCTGGCGGCGGGCGGCCAGCGGGCCACGCGGCGGCTGGTGGTGGAGTAGCATCCAAGTTGATTTAACGGCAAACGGCCGGTCCGCACGGGGTGCGGGCCGGCCGTTTTTGGTTTGGATTCACTTATTCAACTGCCAGCCCGGCCGCGGCCGCCAGGAGCTTACTCTACCATCAGACGCAGCACCTGGCCGCCGCTGGCACTACGTAGGAGGTAGAGCCCGGGCCCGAGATGAGCTGGCAGCGTGAGCTGGAGCGGCCCGTGGGCCGGCATGACGGCCTGAGTTAGCAGCTGTCCTACGGTATTGAGCAGTTGCACGGGCTGGCCGGGCGGCAGGCCCGCTATCTGTACTTGGCCGTGGGCCGGGTTGGGCCAGAGGCTTCCTGCGGTGCCCGCCGGGGCCTGGGTGCTGGTGAGCACCGTGCCCAGTTGGGCAATGAAGCCGCTGTAGCCACTGGTGCCGCTGCCCGGCACCGTGGAGGCTCCGATGGTGAGCGTTGGGCCATAGGTGGTACCCGTTACGTACACCACATTATCCCGGCCGAGGGCCACTCCGGCGCGGTCGAGTAGCCCCGCGCCATCCAATACGTACTGCCCGCCCGACACTACGTTGGTGTAGTTACCAGCAGCATCAAGCACGGCCAGCACCAGCGTGCCATATATCGTTGGCGGTAAAGTAAAACTGCCAAACACTGGCTGGCTGCTGGTAACTCCGGTGGTGACGTAGGCATTGTTCTGAGGGTCCAACGCAACATCGCTTCCCATATCTGCCTCATACTGCGTGGCTGGGCTGGTAGCTCCTCCCTTCACCACCCAGTCCCAGGCGCCGTTGGCGCCGATTTTAGCCACAAACAGGTTGCTGCTGGGGCAGCTTAAGCTAACGGGGCCGATGGTAGCGGTGCCACTGAAAGTGCCCACAACCCGCAGGTCGCCATTGGTATCGAGGGCAATGCCGGTGCCCTGGTCGGCGCCGGGGCCACCGCAGCTGCCGGCCCATTCCCAGGTGCCGGCCGAATCGAGCCGGGCGATGAAGGCGTCATTGGTGTAGCCCTGCGAGCCGGTGCCATTGTTAGCATTGAGCAGGGCAATGGGGCCGAAAGCGGCCGCCGGGCTGGAGAAATACCCCGTGAGGTAGGCCGTGCCGTTGGGCGCGACGGCGATGGCCGTGCCGGCATCGAACGGGGAGGAGCTGGTGGAGCCGCCGCGCACGGCCCAGCGCCAGGTGCCGGCCGTGCTGATTTTGGCGACGAATACCTTACGGCCGACGGGGCTGGCGGCCAGGACAACGGGCCCGAAAGCGGCCGTAGTGCCCGAGTAAAAGCCCGTGAGGTAGACATCCCCGCGGCTATCGACGGCTAGGCTGCGGCCCTCGTCGTTGCTGTCGTAGCTGTTGCCGCCGGCCTGCCGCGCCCACTGCCAGTTGCCGTTGGGGTCGAGCTTGGCTACTACGATATTGCTTTCGGTGTAGCTGTTGGGCACGCTGGTGGTGGTGAGGGTGGCGGGGCCGAAGGTGGCCGTGGGGCTGTTGAAGTCGCCGGTGAAGTACACGTTGCCGGCAGCATCCACGGCCACGTCGCGGCCCCGGTCGTCGAACTGGCCGCCTGCCCGCACGGCCCAGAGGTAGCGGCCGGCGGCATCGCGCTTGGCCACCACCACATCCGAATAGCCGGCGCTGCGCAGACTGATGGCGCCCAGGGTGATGGTGCGCTTGAAATACCCGGTGAGGTAGGTGTTGCCGGCCGCATCGCTGCCGATGGCGCTCAGCCGGCTTTCGCCGAAGCCAGTGGCGCTGCCCGCCCGCCGGAAGGTGCCGCTGGTATCGAGCTGGGCTACCAGCACGTCGCGCTCGCCCAGCAGCTGCAGGGGCAGCGGGCGGAAGGTAGCATCGTCGTTGCTGAGGTAGCCGGTCAGGCTCAGGGTGCCGCCGGGGCCGGTGGCAATGCTTTGGCTGTAGTCGCCGCTGTTGGTGGCCCAGTCCCAGGCGCCGGCCGCCGACAGCCGCGCCACGAAGGAATTGCCGGTGGTGGTCGAGAGCATGTGGGGGCCAAAGTAGGCAGGGTAGCCGTAGTAATAGCCCGCCACATAGATGTTGGCGTCGGCATCGAGGGTCAGGCCGCGCGCCTGGGTGTCGGTTTTCTGGATGCCCCCCATCGTGGTGGTGCCCCGGCCACCGGCTTTCAGGGCCCACTGCCAGGCCCCGGCAGGGCTGAGCCGGGCCACAAACATATCGTTGGTGGGTTGCAGGAAGGCAATGTTGTTGGGGTTGGAATTGGCGAGCGTGATGCTGCCCAGCTGCACGCTGCTGCCGGCAAAATGGCCCGCGATAACCACATTGTCGTTGGCATCGACCGCCAGGGCGCTGCCGGCGCAGGTGTAGGCGCATTGGCTGCCGACGGCCCACTGCCAGCTCCCGCCGGTACTCAGCTTAGCCACCAGCAGGTTGGACTGCCCGCTCAGCGGCACGCTGATGGTGCCAAAGGTAGCCGTCGGGTACGCCGACAGGCCGGGCGTCGCGCCCAGCAGGTACACGTTGTCGGCCGCGTCGAAGGCCAGGGCGGTGGCGGCGGTGCCGCCGGCCAGGGTGGCGCCCTGCCAGCTGCCGCTGCCATCAAGGCGGGCCACAAAGGCGCTGGCCGTGGGGGTGGCCGCCAGGGTGGTGGGCCCCAGGGTGGCGCTAACGATGACGCTACCGCCCACGGCAACGCGGGTGCCGGCGCGGTTCACGGCCACGCTGCGGCTGCGGCCGCCGGTGCCCTGCCGGGCCCATTGCCAGCTGCCGGCGGCACTAAGCCTGGCTACGAAGGCCCCGCCGCCCGGCAGAACGGTGCTGCCAAAGGTGGCGCCGGCCGCGCCCAGGGTGCCGGCCACGTACACGTTGTCGTTGGCGTCGAGGGCCACGTCGGCCAGCTCGTCGTTCGGGCTGGTGCCGATGGCCTGCGCCCAGAGCCAGCTGCCGGCCGGGCTCATCTTGGCCAGGAAGGTGCCGGGCTGGTTGGGGCGGCTCGTGAGCTGGGTGGAGCCAAACACCAGGTCGCCCTGGAAGGCCCCGACCACGTAGGTATTGCCCTGCGAGTCGACGGCCAGCTGGTTGCCCTGCCCCCACCCGCCGCTGGCGCCTTCGCCAAACCGCTCGGCCCGGGTGAAGGCCCCCTGCGCCCGGGCGGGCGGGGCCAGCAATACGCTCCAGATAGCCAGCAGGGCCCATAGCCAACGGCCGGCGGAAAGTATACTTTTGCTCATGCGAAAAGCAGTGAAAGGATAAGTGCACAAGGTACTACAGGCGGGCCACAGTGAGGCTGCCCGGTGGCGGCCGGGCAGGCGCCGCAAACGGCGGGCTTACCATACTACGGTAACCGGCCGGCGCGCACGAGGGGCGGACCGGCCTTCTGGGTTTTGCTCGACTGCGTCCTGAAGGCGCTCGACTGTTCCTCGGGCGTGCTCGACTACGTCGCGGGGACGCTGGACGGCATCTTGGGTGTGCTGGACGGTGTCGCGAAGATGCTGGACTGCCTCCCGGACGGGCTGGACGATGCCTCGGATGGGCTGGACAACCCCACGGGGGCGCTGGACGATGCCTCGGGCGGGCTGGACAAGGCCACGGGGACGCTGGACAGTTTTTTGGGGAGCAAAACCGGGGGTATTGCGCTGATTGGGGGTTTGTTTGCTGATTTGTGGGGTTGGAATAGCGGAGGGTAGGGAGAATATGGTAAGAACGTAGTACATTTCAGCCATCTATTCACCCTTACAACTGTTTACCTCATGAACGCGAAAGAAACAGCCATCTATAACAGCGGCCACGATGTGGGCCTGGCGGTGGCCGATTACACGAAAGAATTGAATGATTTTCCGCCGCTGAAGGCCGCCAATGTGACGCGGGGCGAGCTGGTGGACGCCATTAAGGACAAGACGGAAACGCAGGATACGAACACGACGGCGGCGACGACGGACAAGGAGCTGCAGCGGGAGAAAATGGCGGTGGCGACGGATGTGCTGTCGGCGCGGGCGGTGGGCTATGCACTGGATACGAAGCAGCTGGGATTGAAGCAGGCGTTTACGCTGACGTATGCCGACGTGCGCTACGGCGATGCGGACGAGGATGTGAACCATGTGCGCGAGCTGGTGGCGAAGGTGCAGGCTTTGCCCCAAACGGTGCGCGAGCTGTACCGGCTGACGGATGCGGTGATTCAGGCCCCGGCTGATGCAGCCGATGATTTTGAGAAGGCGGATGATACCAAGACCAGTGCCAAGGCGGCCCCGCGCCTGGCTACGCTGGCGCTGCCGGAATTGCTGCGGCAGCTAAGCGCCGTGCTGCTAGTGATGAAGAGCTTGATTAAGGGGCAGCGCACCGATACGGACAAGAACTTTCAATGGCCGGCGCTGCATGCGGCGTTCACGACGGCGAACAAGCGCCGGGTGGTGGCGTCGAAGAAGCGGCCCGTGGATACCAAGCCGCGCCTGGTGCGCACGCTGCCGCTGACGGTGGGCGATGGGCAGCCGGTGCGGCTGGCGAACACGAACTATGGGGCAGCTTACACGCTGACGGTGGAAAACCAGTCGGCCAACGACTTACTGCTGTGGATGGCGCAGAAAGACGGGGCCCAGACGACACCGGGCCTGTGCCCGGCCGGGGCCGTGACGGTGCTGATGCGGGCCGACATTGGGCCGGCGACGGCGCGGTACCTGACGGTGCAGTTTGTGGGCGAAAGCGGTGGGCAGGCGACGGTGCAGGTGCGGCGGGTGGTGACGGAGTAGATTGAGGCACATACCTTAGCCTTCAATTTACAACAGGACTCATTATGGAAGTCATCAAAAACTTCGGCATCCTAACATCCATCGCATGGAATAGCAATGGTTGGACAAAAGACCCCAGCGCTGCAGACTTAGCCAAGGCGAAGTACGACTTTGTTAAGGAGAATGCGCACGAACACGAAAGCATCAATTTTGGTCATGAGATTTATCCGGCTGAAGAGGACGGCTCTTATATCGGTTATTCGCCTATACTGAACAGGACTCCGGATAAAGAGAACTCCAAGTATGTCAGCGCAATTTTCTTTTTAAGCTCTGATTACCGCCATCAGAACAGAAAGTGCATTGTAGGCCTCTATGGCTTTCCTGAAATCGGCTGGGCGCAGCGCGAAGCGAAGCATCCCATTTTCAAGACTTATGATGGAGGAAACATTCGTGCTCATGTCGACAACATCATTTACTTTCAGAATCCAGTGGTCATCGATGACCGAAGTGTCATCGATGATAAATTATTGCCAATAGGCAAGTTGATTTCGAAACAGGGTTTCAATTATCTGCATTCCGACAATGTATTCAATATCTTGTTGGCAGCAGTCAGGCTAAATCCGGCTAATACCAAGCTGGCAACCTTAGTCAGAAAATTTCCGACAGACATTGACTTCTTCAACGAACTCATTGATGGAGGAGAGGCTCATGATTTTCTTGAGAACAAGGAAGCAGACTCCCTTGCTGGCATAGCCGAATTGGAGAGGAAGATGCAAAAGCTACGTCCTCAAGTGAAGGAAAGAGTTTCGGCTTTCATCGAGAGAGGTGCCATTGCTGGCAAAGTTAAAAGCCTGACCGGCCATAAATGCCTGATGTGTGAAGCATTGGGCTTGAATCCAATTGGCTTTTTAAAGCGAGATGGTGTTCCATACGTTGAAACGCATCACGTCACTCCCGTTTCAGGCCTTACTGTGGGTGGACTAGGTTTAGCCAATATTATTACTCTTTGTGCAAATCACCATCGACAGATGCACTATGGCAACACTGAGCTTATTAGTCAAACGAAAACCCTTTTTGTGTTTTCCATTGACGGCAGTAAAGTCGAAATAAGCAAAATACGGGTTTCGTAGTTTAATCTGCACACCGGAATGCAAGCCGGTTCGCATTACGCGAACCGGCTTTTTCGTTAGCCCCCTTCCCTACTTTCCCGTAGCTTAGAACCTATGCCGCGTCTTCTGCCCCTATTGCTCCTGTTGCTCCTGCCGCTGCTGGCGCTACTGCCCGCCGCCCCGCGCCCCGATTTCGCCGGCCTCTACCGCGACCAGCCGCGCCTGCGCCTCGACACCCGCCGCGAGGCCGACAGCCTGCGCCTCTACCTGCAAGTGCCCGCCGACACGCGCCTCACGCCCGGCCGTTCCCTGCTGCTCACCGCCTGGCCCGCTTATGAAGCCAAGCAGCCGCAGTGGCAGGACAGCCTGCCGCGCCGCCGCTGGCACCCGCGCCCGCTGCCCGGCGGTGAGACGCTGCTCAGCTTCTGCCTGCCCATCACTAAGCTGCCCGCCGGCACCGTGCTGCAAATTCAAATCGGCAATGAGGTAGCCCCCGGCGGCTACCAGCCCGCTGAGCGCACGGCCTGGCTTACCCTTACGCCCGAGCGGCTGGCCCGGCCCTTCGTGCTCACCGATACGCTGGGCCTGCCGCTGCTACGCTCCTACGTGCGCACCACGGAGGTCTTCGGCGTCGAGAGCTTCGGGCTGATGCAGCCCGTACGCTGGACGCGCTACGACCTCAAGCCCGCCCCCGCCCTGCCGCCCATGACCGACCCGCGCACTGTGCCCGCCGGCCCCCGCGTGCTGCCGATTCTCGATTCGGCCACGGCCCAGCCGGGGCAGCTGTTTCGCTTCGGGCAGCCGGGGCTGTATGCGCTGCGGGTGGGCGGCGCGGGGGGCGTGCCGCGCCGCACGGTGGCCGTGCTGGCCGCCGAAAATGAATATCCGGCCCTCGTCACCGCCCCCGAATTAATTGAGCCGCTGCGCTTCCTCACTACCAGCAAGGAGCGGCAGGCACTGAGCAGCGCCGCCGAGCCCAAGCGGGCCGTCGACCAGTTCTGGCTCGACATCGCCAAGGGCAACAAAACCCTGGGCAAGGAGCTGATACGCCGCTACTACGGCCGCGTGACGGCCGCCAACGACCTCTTCGCCGCCCACAAGCCCGGCTCGCTCACCGATATGGGCCTGCTCTACACCGTGCTGGGCCCGCCGCCCAGCGTGCGCCGGCTGGCTAACGGCGAGGAACGCTGGTTTTATCCCGAGGCCAGCCGCGACGGCGGACCGGTTACCTTCACCTTCCGGCCCAAGCCGAGTACCTTTGCCCCCGATTATCACGAATTAGTGCGCCGCCCCGAGTACGAATTGCTCTGGTATGCCGCCGTAGAGCAATGGAGAACCCCCTCGACCGCCCCGAACGCCCCCGCCGCACCCAGAAACCGGTAGCCGGCCGCCGTTTTTACGACTCGCAAAACCGGCAAGTCACGCCCAAGCAGTTCCGGCCCGACCGCCAGGCCGGCCTGGGCGATGAATTCAGCGACCGCCCCGCCCGCCCCCGCGGCCGCGGCGGCTCCGACAACCAGCCCGAGGGTAGCGAGCGCCGCTTCGGCAACGACCGGCCCGACCGCGGCGGCGACCGGCCGCCCTTCCGCGAGCGCGACGACCGCGGCGGCCGGGGTGGCGACGACCGCCCGCGCTTCAACCACAAGCCCGCCGCCGACCGCAGTATCGACATGCTCTTCGGCCTGCGCCCCATCCTGGAGGCCCTGAATGCGGGCCGCACGCTGGAAAAGATTTTCCTGCTGCGCGGCACCAAGAACAGCCTCGTGTCCGACATCTCGGAGCTGGCCCGCGCGGCCGGCATCCAGGTGCAGCTGGTGCCGGTGGAGAAGCTCGACGGCCTGACCCGCAAAAACCACCAGGGCGCGGTGGCCTTCGTGTCGCCCATCGACTTCGCCCCGCTCGATAGCATCGTCTCGACGCTGTTTGAGGAAGGTAAAGTGCCCTTCCTGCTGCTGCTCGACCGCATCACCGACGTGCGCAACTTCGGCGCCATTGCCCGCACCGCCGAGTGCCTCGGCGTGCAGGCGCTGGT
Organism: Hymenobacter aranciens; assembly: GCF_030580865.1. Lineage (GTDB taxonomy): Bacteria > Bacteroidota > Bacteroidia > Cytophagales > Hymenobacteraceae > Hymenobacter > Hymenobacter aranciens. The sequence goes on from NZ_JAUQSY010000004.1 coordinate 266,547, forward strand.
GGTGCCCAGCCACGGCGCCGCCCAAATCAACGGCGACGCCCTCAAAACCAGCGCCGGCGCCCTCAACCTGCTGCCCGTGTGCCGCGAAAAGGACCTGCGCGACACCGTGCGTTTCCTCAAAGACAGCGGCATCACGGTAGTGGCCTGTACCGAAAAAGCCGACGAAGCCGTGGGCGCCCACGAAATCGATTTCTCCGGCCCCGTGGCCGTGCTCATGGGCTCGGAGGAAGACGGCATCTCGCCCGAGCTGCTGCGCCTGGCCGACGTGAAGCTGAAAGTGCCGATGGCCGGCCAGATTCAGAGTTTGAATGTGAGCGTAGCCGCCGGGATTATGCTGTTTGAGGTAGCCCGCCAGCGCGTGACCACGGAGGAGTAGAACGATAAACTCCCCTCCTGCCAAGGAGGGGATGTTGCGCCGCAGGCGCAACGGGGGTGGTTAGGCCTGCCGCGCCGGTTGCGCCACTAATCAAAAAGGCCGTGAAGCGAAGTGCTTCACGGCCTTTTTTTTGTTGTTCGGGTTTTGTTCTAACGGCGCTGACGGCCTAACCACCCCCGTTTTTGCTGCGCGAAAACATCCCCTCCTTGGCAGGAGGGGAGTTTGTCGTTCTTAATTATACCCGGCACCCTTCTTGGCCTTCACATCGGCCACGAAGTCCTTCACTCGCTGCTCCTCCGAGCGCTTGCAGATGAGCAGCACGTTGTCGTACTCGGCCACGATGTAATCTTCGAGGCCCTGCACCACCACCAGCCGCTCGGAGGGCGTTTTGATGACGCAGCCGCTGGTGTCGTAGAGCAGCACGTCGCCGCTTACCACGTTGTTGTTCTCGTCCTGCTCGCCGATGCGGTGCAGCGAGTCCCAGGTACCTACGTCGCTCCAGCCGAAGTCGGCGGGCAGCACGTACACGTTGTCCGCCTTTTCCATCACGCCGTAGTCGATGCTGATGTTGCGGCAGCGCGAGTAGGCTTCGCTGATGAAGGCTTCTTCCTGCGGGGTGCCCAGCTGGTTGGCGCCTTCGTCAAATACCTCGGCGATATCGCTCAGGTACTGGTGCAGGGCGTGCACAATCACATCGGCGCGCCACACGAAGAGGCCGGAGTTCCAGAGGAAGTCGCCGCTGTCGATGAACATCTTGGCCAGCTCCAGATTCGGCTTTTCGGTAAAGGTTTTCACCTTGTGCAGCTGGCCGCCGGGCAGGCTCTGGTCGTCCATGTACTGGATGTAGCCGTAGCCGGTATCGGGGCGCGAGGGCTTGATGCCGAGCGTAATGAGAACGTCATCTTGCCGGGCAGCCTCTACGGCAATGCGGATGAGGCGGCGAAACTCGTCTTCCCGCAGCACGGCGTGGTCGGCGGGCGTCACGATAATAGTGGCTTTGGGGTCGCGCTGCGCAATGCGGTAGCTGGCGTAGGCGATGCAGGGCGCCGTATTGCGGCCGATGGGCTCGCCCAGAATCTGGTTGGCGGGCAGGTCGGGCAGGTGTTCCTGCACCAGGTCGGTATAGTCGCGGTTGGTCACCACAAACACGTTTTCGGGCGGGCAGATGCCGGCAAACCGGTCCACGGTAAGTTGGAGCATGGAGCGGCCCACGCCCAGCACGTCGTGAAACTGCTTGGGATGATTGGTGCGGCTAAAGGGCCAGAAGCGGCTGCCAATGCCGCCGGCCATCACGATGAGATAAGTGCTTTGCAAGATGGTAAACTAGTGAAATGGCGAGGTGGTGAGTTTATAAAGCAAGCTCTTACCTCAGTCCGGCATTGTTTTACAGAGAATTCAAGAATACAAAATTGCACCGAAAAGCCGAACTGGCCGCCGGTTGGTGTTACTCACCACCCTACTATTTCACCAGCCCAGCACCTACACCAGTCCCTCACGCAGCAAATCGTGCAGGTGAATGAAGCCCGCGAAGGTGCCGTCCTCCGTCACCACGAGTTGCGTAATGTTGCGCTGCTGCATGCGGGCCAGGGCCTCGGCGGCAAAGTCGTCGATGTCGATGGTGGCCGGCTGGGGCGTGAGAATGTCGCTGGCGCGCAGGCTTTCGAGGTCGGAGAAGCTGCCGAGCATGCGGCGCAGGTCGCCGTCGGTGATGATGCCGGCCAGGGCGTCGGCAGCGTCGAGCACGGCGGTGGCGCCGAGGCGCTTGCCGGAAATTTCCAGCAATACCTCTTTCAGGGTAGCGTCGAGGCGCACCTGGGGGCGCTGGTTCTGGCGGCTAAGGTCGCCTACTTTGAGGTAGAGCTTCTTGCCGAGGGTGCCGCCGGGGTGCAGGCGGGCAAAATCGGCGGCCGTGAACTGGCGGCTTTCGAGCAGACACACGGCCAGGGCGTCGCCCAGGGCCAGCGCAGCGGTGGTGCTGGTGGTGGGGGCCAGGTTGTTGGGGCAGGCCTCTTTCTGCACCGGGGCGTGGAGGATGAAATCGGCCTGCCGGGCCAGGTAAGAGTCGGCATTGCTGACCAGCGCGGCCAGCGGCACACCCTTGCGGCGCAGCAGCGGCACCAGCACCTTTATTTCGGGCGTGTCGCCGCTTTTGCTGATGGCCACTACGAAGTCGCCGGGCTGAATCATGCCCAGGTCGCCGTGAATGGCATCGGCGGCGTGCATAAACAGGGCGGGCGTGCCAGTGCTGTTGAGCGTGGCCACGATTTTACCGGCAATGTGGGCGCTTTTGCCGATGCCCGTGACCACCACCCGCCCCGCCAGGGCCAGAATAGCCGTGACGCAGCGCGCGAAGTCGGGCGTGGCGGCAATGGCTTCGGCCACGTCGTGCAGCGCGGCCGCTTCGGCGTGCAATACCTGCCGGGCAATGGCCAGCACGTTGACGGCCGGGGCCGGCGCGGCGGATGCTGCCGCAGCAGCCGAAGAAGAGGAAGAAGCCATCGAAAGAGCGGGGTTGAGGGCGCAAAATTCGGGGAAAACTACTGGATTGCGGAGCGGGGGAACTTTCCCGGGTCTGTTAAGAAAAAAATTTCGCTTTCATGTTGAAAACGACGGCTCGTGCTTATCTTCGTTTAGTCCTGCTTCTGCAAGCCACTTACTTTAGTTCCGTCCAATGCCGCTACCCGTCCTCGAAGCAACCGCCGAAGTTGCTGCCGACCTGAAACACAAGCTTAAGGAAGTTTTTGGCTACGGCCAGTTCAGGGGAACGCAGGAAGCCGTTATCAAGAATGTCCTAACGGGCCACAACACATTTGTGATAATGCCCACCGGCGCGGGCAAGAGCCTGTGCTACCAGCTGCCGGCCCTGGTGGTGCCGGGCACGGCCATCGTCATTTCGCCGCTCATCGCGCTGATGAAGAATCAGGTGGACCAGTTGGGCGCGTTCGGCGTGAACGCGCAGGTGTACAATTCGACCCTCACCAAAAGCGAGATGAAGCGGGTGCAGCGCGACGTGGTGAGCGGCGAGGTGCGCCTGCTCTACGTGGCCCCCGAAAGCCTCAACAAGGACGAAACCATTGAGTTTCTGCAGCGCTCCAACATCAGCTTCGTGGCCATCGACGAGGCCCACTGCATCTCGGAGTGGGGCCACGATTTCCGGCCCGAGTACCGCCGCATTCGCGGCATCATCGACCATCTGGGGCCGAACATTCCCATCATCGCCCTCACGGCCACGGCCACGCCCAAAGTGCAGCTGGATATCCAGAAAAACCTGCACATGGACGACGCTTCGGTGTTCAAGACCAGCTTCAACCGCACCAACCTCTACTACGAGGTGCGCGCCAAGCACAACACCAAAAAGCAGCTCATTCAGTACATCAAGCAGCGCAAGGGCAAGGCGGGCATCATCTACTGCCTGAGCCGCAAGAAGGTAGAGGAAATTGCAGAGCTGCTGCGGGTGAATGACATCCGGGCACGGCCCTACCACGCGGGCCTCGACCAGCAGGTACGCATTGACAACCAGGATGCTTTTCTCAACGAGGACTGCGACGTGATTGTGGCGACCATTGCCTTCGGCATGGGCATCGACAAGCCCGACGTACGCTTCGTAGTGCACTACGATGCGCCTAAAAGCATCGAGGGCTACTACCAGGAAACCGGCCGCGGCGGCCGCGACGGCCTGGAGGGCGACTGCCTGATGTTCTACAGCTACGACGACATTCTGAAGCTGGAAAAATTCAGCAAGGACAAGCCCGTGACCGAGCGCGACAACGCCCGGCAGCTGCTGCAGGAGATGACCAACTACGCCGAAAGCGCGGTGTGCCGCCGCCGGCAGCTGCTGCATTACTTCGGCGAAAACCTGGACACCGACTGCGGCTTCTGCGACAACTGCCGGCACCCCAAGGAGCGGTTTGAGGGCGAAGAGGCCGTGGGCCTGGCCCTGCGCGCCGTGGTGCAGACCGAAGCCCGCTTCAACCTCGACCATATCGGACAGGTGCTGATGGGGCTGACCAACCCGCACATCGAAAGCTACGGCCACAACGGCCTGCCGGTGTACGCGCAGGGCAAGGAGCTGGGCGACGCGCAGTTCTGGCACTCGGTGCTGCGGCAGTGCCTGCTCAACGACTTTCTGGAGAAGGACATCGACAGCATCGGGCTGGTACGCATCACCGACCGCGGCATTGACTTCATCGAAAACCCGCGCTCCATCACCCTCACCAAAGACCACAACTTTGAGGAGGAGCAGAAGGCTGACGAGGAAAAGGAGGAAGTGCAGCACGCCGCCGGGCACGACGAAGTATTGTTCAGCCAGTTGAAAGAACTGCGCCGGCAGGTGGCGAAGCAGAAAAACCTGCCCCCCTACGTGCTCTTTCAGGACCCGAGCCTGAAGGAAATGGCCACCACCTACCCCACCACGCTGCACGACCTGACGCACGTGTCGGGCGTGGGCCAGGGCAAGGCGCAGAAGTTCGGCGCGCCGTTCGTGGCGGCCATCAAGAAGTACGTGGAAGACAACGACATCGTCACGGCCGAGGACGTGGTGGTGAAGTCGGCCGTGAACCGCTCGAAGAATAAAATCTTCATCATCCAGCAAATCGACAAGAAGATGATGCTGGAGGATATTGCCCAGGCCCGCGGCCTCGACATGCGCGAGCTGATGGAGGAAATCGAGCACATCTGCTACTCCGGCACCCGCCTGAATCTCGATTACTACCTCGAAGACATGGTGGATGAGGACAAGCAGGAGGAAATCTACGACTACTTCATGAACGCCAGCACCGACAACATTGCGGTGGCCTTGAAGGACCTGGGCACCGACGATTTTACCGAAGAAGAGCTCCGGCTGGTGCGGATTAAGTTTATCAGCGAGGTGGCAAATTAGGCTCTTTACAGCGCCGCTACCAGTTCGCGCCACGACTCCTGCTCGGGGATGCCGGGCTTGCGCTTGCCGAACAGCAGCAGCAGGTTGCGGCCCTGGGCGTCGAAGAGTTCCAGGGAGGTTACCACGCCGTCGGCGGTGGGCTTTTGCACCACCCAGCTCTCGGCTACATCACCTAGCTTAAGGTGGAGGTTAAATTCAGGGTCGAGCACGTTAATCCAGGGGCCGGTGGGCACGATTTTGTGCACCGCGCCAGTGTGAATCTGAATGCAGCCGCGGCTGGCCACGAAAATCATAACTTCCTGCTCCTGCGCGGCGGCGGCGCGCAGGGCGCGCTCTATGGCATCATTCGCCACGCGGCGCAGCAGCTCGGGCGGGCCGAGGCGCAGCGCCTGGGTGCGGCTCAGACCAAACTGCCGCAGCAGGCCGAAGAAGGCGTGGGTATCCTGCAGGTCGCGCCAGGCAGCCTGGAAACCAGCTACGTCGATGCTGTCGTCGGAGGCTTCGGCTTTTTCGGTGGGCGACGGTGTGGTAGCGAGTGTGTCGGGTTGCACGTCGGCACGGTAGCGGGCCACCAGGGCGTCGTAGGCAGCGTCGTCGCTGGTTTCGGTGAGGTAGATTTTGTGCAGCGCCTCGCCATCGGCGGCGAAGAACTGCAGGCTGCGGCGGCCGTTTTCGCTTACGGCGAAGCCAAATTGCCAGTGCATCATAAAGAGACGCAGGTCAATATCTTCGCCTAGCACGAGGCCCATCTGCCCCTGAAAGGATACGTCGCGGTACGGGCCCTTGCGCTCGTGCACCACGCTGTCGTTGCGGGTCAGAGCCATCACGTGGCCCAGGGTGGGCACTTCCTTTAGCAGCTCGCGGAAGTCGCCGGCCAGAAATACCACGGGCGAATCGGCGGCATTGGAGCATTGGGTGGCTAGTAGCTCGGCTTCGCTGCTATTCAATTGTTTGGCGGCATCGCGGATGCGGGTTTGGGGATTGGCGGCTTTGAACTCGGCCCAGCGGGTGGCGAGGGCGGCGGAGGCAGTGAGGATTTCAGACATAATTTGGATGAGATGAGGAAGATGAGAGAACAAAACTCCCCTCCTTGGAAAGGAGGGGATGTTTTCGCGCAGCGAAAACGGGGGTGGTTGAACCGGTCGCGCCGATTGGGCTTTTGTTGAGTTTTTTGAAAAATCGAGAGCAGAACAAGGTATTACTGCGTCGTTCTATTGGCGCGAACGGGCGAACCACCCCCGTTCGCGCCTCAGCGGCGCTCACATCCCCTCCTTTCCAAGGAGGGGAGTTTGTCGTTCTACTCCTTCCCTATTACTTCATTATTGCCGAGCGGCACAATGAGCGGGCAGTTCAAACGCGGGTGTTCGAGCAATTCGACTTCGATGTCGAAGCCTTCCAAGATGTTTTCACTGGTGAGCACCTCGGCCGGCAGCCCGCAGGCAATAGCCCGGCCCTGGCGCATCAGCAGCACCTGGTCGGCGTATTGGGCGGTCAGGTTGAGGTCGTGCAGCACAGCTACCACGCCAAAGCCGCGCTCGCGGGTGAGGCGGCGAGCTACGTCCAGGGTATGGTGCTGGTGGCGCAGGTCGAGGCCGGTGAGGGGCTCGTCGAGGAGCAGGAAGCCGCCCTCGGCCTCCCACACCTGGGCCAGCACGCGGGCCAGCTGCGCCCGCTGCTGCTCGCCGCCCGAAAGCGTGGGGTAGCTGCGCCCGGCCAGGTGGCTGAGGCCCACGGCGGCCAGGGCAGCAGCCACCACGGCGTGGTCGTGGGCCGTGGGCTGGCCGCCAAAGTGCGGGTAGCGCCCCAGCAGCACCAGCTCCTGCACCTGGAAAGCCAGCGCCAGCGTGTGCTGCTGCGTGAGCACCGCCCGGCGCCGGGCCAGGCGCCCGGGAATCCAGTCGCCCAGCGGGCGGCCCGCGAAGGTGAGGGTGCCGGCGCTGGGCCGGAGGTCGCCGCTGAGCAGGCGCAGCAGCGTGGATTTGCCCGCCCCGTTGGCTCCCACCACGGCCACAAGTTCGCCGGGGCGGGCGCGGCCCGACACCTGTTGCAGCAGGGTTTTCGGGCCGATTTTATAGGTTAGGTTCTGGAAATCGAACATAGTGAGGGATGGGAAACCCAGAACGTCATCCTGAGCGACGAAGGAGCGAAAGGACCTCGCCTGCTTCGTTGGGGTGGTAATTAATTACTGCTGCACGCGGCGCGGGCGAGGTCCTTTCGCTCCTTCGTCGCTCAGGATGACGTTCTATTTATGCACTTCTTCAAAAATCCCATTCCACCGGCTCACCAAATTTGAGCAGATTCCCATCAGGGTCGAGGATGTAGAACTCCCGCATGCCCCAGGGCCGCACCGCCAGCGCGTGCCCGGGGCGCAGCAGGCCGGGCACAGCGGCGTAGCTTTCATGCAGCGCTTCGATGCCCTGCACCCGCAGGTATCAGGAGCAGGATGCGCCCAGGGCGTCGTCGGTGGTCAGCCAGAAGTGCAGCTCCTGCTCGTTCAGCTTCAGCAGTAGCAAATCGGGGTAGCGGCCCACTTCGCGAAAGCCCAGCTTCTGGCGGTAGAACTGGCTGGTACGCTCCAAGTTGAGGCTGGGCAGCTGCGGCACAATGGTGGTGATAGTGAAAGCAGACATAAAGGGTGCGGATGACCGACTGGTAAGGCGAAGAAGCTGGTAGACTTTTTTATTTGTTTTAAAGAAAAGTATACAGGACTGTATACTTTTCCGCCGGTTTGCGAAAAAAGTCTACCAGTTGAAATGACTTAGCGGAGCCTGCGCTGCTCGCGCAGCACCATCCCCAGAAAGACCGGCGCGCCCAGCAGCGCCGTGAGAATGCCAATGGGCAGCTCGGCCGGCGCCGCCACGGTGCGCGACAGCGTATCGGCCAGCACCAGCACCAGGGCGCCGCCCAGGGCCGAGGCGGGCAGCACGAAGCGGTGGTCAGGCCCGCCCACCAGCCGCAGCAGGTGCGGCACCAGAAAGCCCAGGAAGCCAATGGCGCCCACCATCGCCACCGAGGCGCCCACGGCCAGCGTGGCCAGGGCCACCAGCTGCCACTTCAGCCGGGCCACGGGCAGGCCCAGGTGGGCGGCCTGCTCCTCGCCCAGCGCCAGCAGGTTCAGCGGCTTGCCCAGGCGGGGCAGCCCCAGCAGCGGCAGCGCCAGAAAAGGCAGCAGCGTGGTCACGGTGCGCCACGAGGCGCCGCCCAGGCTGCCCAGTCCCCAGAAGGTGATGCTGCGCAATTGCGCATCGGTGGCGGCGTAGGTGAAGAGGCCGGTGAAGGCGCCCGCCAACCCGTTGGTAGCCACGCCCACCAGCAGCATGGTGCTCACCAGCACCCGCCCGCCCACGTGCGACACCCGGTATACAAACAGCGCCGTGAGCGCCGCGCCGAGGAAGGCCATGAGTGGCAGCAAGTAAGTGCTTATGGAGTTGTTAGGGTCGGCAAAAGCCGGCAGGAGCTTGAGCAGTTTTTCTTCCAGAATGATGGTGGCCACGGCCGCCATCGACGCGCCGGAGGAAATACCGAGCAGCCCGGGGTCGGCCAGCGGGTTGCGAAAAAGGCCCTGAATAGCCGCCCCCGACAAGCCCAGCGCCGCGCCCACCAACAGCCCCAGCACCACACGCGGCAGCCGGATGGCCAGCAGCACGCCTTCCTGCTGCGGCTCGAACGCCAGGCCGGTAGCTACTCCCAGCTTACTCAGCAAGATGCCCAGCACCGCCGGCACCGGAATGGCCACCGCCCCCACCACTACCCCCACCAGCATGGCTGCCAGCAGCCCCGCGGCCAACGCCAGCAGCAGCAGGCGCGGCCGCCGCGTGGGGGCCGGGGTGGCGGTGAGCTTGGGTTTTTCGGCGATGGCGGGCATTTGGAGTTGGGGGTTGGGTGAGAAAGCTTTATTCTATCATGCTGAGCGCACCGAAGCACCCTCTCACGCTTGGAAGATTGATTTACTGTGTCGTGCAGGCGTAAAAAGATGCTTCGCTACGCTCAGCATGACAGTTCTTACTTCAGCTTACCGGCCAGCTCGGCCGTGGCCTGGCCCAGGCGCGGGCCGAAACCGGTGAGCAACTGGCCGTCCATTTCAATCACGCGGCCGGTTTTGCCGGCGGTGGTTTGGGCGATGCCGGGCACTTGCAGCAGGCCGGCTTTGCCGCCCAGGCTGGCCAGGCCGCTGTCGAAGAGCAGCAGCATGTCGGGGTTGGCCGCCACGAGGGCCTCGGCGGTGAGGGGCTTGAAATCGGCGAAGTCGGTGACGGCGTTTTTGCCGCCGGCCAGCTCGATGATTTTCGCGGCCTGGGTGCCGGTGCCGGCCACCATCATGGTGCCGCTGCCCCGGGCGTAAATAAACAGCACTTTGGGCGCGGCGGCGGGCTTTTTCACCTTCGCCAAATCGGCATTCAGCTGCTTGATGACGGCCGGCGCCTGGGCCGAAGCTCCGAAGGTCGCTGCCACTTCGTTGATGAGTCTGGCAGTACCCGCCACCGAATATTCCTGCTTGAATAGCTGCACCTTCACGCCAGCGGCGCGCAGCTGTTCTGCTACTTCGGGCTTCAGGCTTTCGGTGGTGCCCACTACCAGGGTGGGCGTCAGGGCCAGTACGCCTTCGGCCGAGATATTGCGCGAGTGGCCCACCTTGGGCAGTTTCTCCAGCGCGGCGGGATAGGTGCTGGTCACGTCCACGCCCACCAGCTGGCTTTGCTTGCCCAGCGCGCACACGATTTCGCTGATGGTACCGCTCAGCGACACCAGCCGCGGGGCCGGGCCGGCCAGAGCGGTGCCCAGGGCGAGCAGCACAACAGCAACACTCAGCAACAGGCGGTTAAAAAGAGTTTTCATAGCTCAGAAAGACTTTGAGTGAAACTGTCCTGCTGACGAAAGAAGCCTTTTGTTGTGGCCGGATTCCCCCCACGGTCATCCCCACCCAAGGCTCCTTTCACCAGCACGACAGGTAGTTACTTCAGGTTGGTAGTGCCGTCGGCCTGATACACGTAGCGGAACGAGTAGTAGCCGCTGGGTGAGGTGGCCGTCGGGGCGGCCGGCGCATCCTTGTAGTAGTTCTGAATTTCCAGCTTGGCGTACCTGCCGAGGGCAGTTTTCAGCGCAATCACGCGGCCCGCGATGGGTGAAATGAGGTGCGTGGTCTGGTCGTAGCTGTACCAGCCGTTGCCCGAGCCGGTCGGGATGGCTTTGCCAGTGGCGGCGTCAGCTTTGTAGCCGGTAGTGGGCGCCGTGGTCAGCTCTCCAAACAGGCCGGGCAGCACCTGCGCCTGGCCCTGGCCGGGACCGCTCGTGCCGCCGTTCACTAGGATGGTCGTGCCGCGGAAAGCCACGTCCCACTTCGTGCTGGCCGAGTCGGTGTACGGCACCGTGCCCTTGCTCACGAAGCTGTAAAAAGTGTAGTGAGCCGGCGCCAGCGGCTGGCCGGTGGTGCTGATAAGCGTGGTATTGAGGCGGGTGCTGCCGTCCAGCTGCACGCTGTGGCGGAAGCTGTAGTAGCCGCCGGGCGTGGCCACGGTGGGGTTGGCCACGGCATCCTTGTAGTAGTTCGTGATTTCGAGCTTAGCGTACTTGCCGGTGGCGGTTTTCAGCAGAATCACACGGCCCGCAATAGGCGAAATGATGTGTGTGGTTGAGTTATAGTTGTACCAGCCATTGCCCGGACCCGCCGGAATGGCCTTGGCCGCCGCGCCGTCGCTGGCGTAGCCGGTGGTAGGAGCGGTGTTCTGCGCCTCGTAGGTAGTGCCGCTCACCACCTGCGCCTGGCCCTGGCCGGGGCCGCTCGTGCCGCCGTTCACCAGGATGGTCGTGCCGCGGAAGGCCACGTCCCACTTCGTGCTGGCCGAGTCGGTGTACGGCACTTCGGCCTTGGTTTCGAGGCTGTAGAAGGTGTAGTGCCGGGCGGGCAGCGGGCCCTGCGGACCATTGCCTGCCGAGGGCTGGGGCACCAGGCTGGTCACAGCGGCGGGGGTCAGTACGATAGGATTGGCCGCGCCGGGGGCCAGGCTGGTCACGGTTTCGGCCTGCGTGGGCGCGGTGGGCGCTACTACGGTGTCGTCGTCATCGTCGCACGAGGCCAGGCTCAGCGTCGTCAGCGTCAGGGCGGCCAGGGCCACGCGGGGGTTCAGGAGGTTCATAGAATGTTAAAAGGGTTGATTTTGAGACTGATTTAGTTGGTCCGCTTGCCCAGCTCCACGCCCAGGCTGGCGTAGAAGAGCCGCCCCGGCAGCGTGCTGATGAAGGCCGGATTGGTGTGGTTGAACAGGTTATCGACGTTGGCCTGCAGCGTATAGCGCTGGTAGAAGGTCTTGCTCACGGCCACGTTCCAGAGGGTGTAGCCGGCCACGTATTCGCTGGCCGCGTCCAGAATGGTGTTCTGGTTGAGGTCGCCAAAGCCATAGCGGCCGCGGTAGATGGCGCGCAGGCTGGCCGTCCAGCCCCGCCGCTCGTTGTCGTAGAAGAGCTTGGCGTTCCAAGTGTGGCGCGAGCGGTTGAAGAGTCCGCCGTAGTCGCCAGGGCGCACACGGCGGGTTTCGCCGTCGGCATCGCGGCGGAATACCTGGCCGGTTTCCACGCTTTCCTCTACCGCTTTATCCTTGGCAATGAGGTACTGGTAGCCACCGCTCAGCGTGAGGCTCAGCGGCAGGCGCAGACTGTTTTCCAGTTCCAGGCCCTGGGTGTAGGCGCGGGTGATGTTGCGATAGGAATACACAGCCTGGCCGTTTTTCTTCAGCGCCACCGTGGCCGTTTCGATGAGATTGGTGAGGTCGTTGCGGAAGGCATTGGCCGAGAAGCGGTACTGGTACTGCTCGTTGCGCAGCTTCGGTTCCAGCACAAAGCCCACGTTGTAAGCCAATGAGCTTTCGGCCGTCAGGCCGCTGGCCTGGTCCAGCACCGCCTGGTAAATCACCGGTTGGCCGGTAGCGGGGTCCACCGTCAATTGGCCCTGGGCGGCCAGCAGGGCCACCTTGTCGCGCACCTGGCTGGTACCGAACACGCTGTAGCCCACCACCGGATTCGAGAAATTCAGGTACAGCTGCCGGAAATCGGGTGCCCGGTAGCCACGCCCGGCCGAGCCGCGCAGTGCCAGCCAGGGCCGCAGTTGGTAGCGCGCCGCCAGCTTGGGACTAACCTGCCCGTCATACTGGCTGTGTCCGTCGTAGCGCAGGCCACCCACGATGTTCAATTTCGGCAGTGGCGTCCAGTCGTACTGCCCAAAGGCGTAGCGGGTTTGCTGGCGCTGGCGTTGGTCGTAGCGGGTGGCCGCCACGGTTTCCCACACGTAGCCCACGCCGCCGGTGATGGTGTGGCTGGCCGTCGGCGACCAATCCACCTGCACCTCGGGCCGGGTGAAATACTGGTTAAAATACGTGACGTCGTAGGGCTGGCCATCCACCGCGTAGGTGTAGTCTTCCTGGGTGCGGTAGCCACTCACGTACAGTCGTGTAGTGGCAAAAAGCTTGCCGCCGGCCGAGCGGTGCGTCAGCACCGGGTTCAGGCTGTAGTCCTGCTGCCGGGTTTTTAGCCGTACATCCGCATCGGTACCATCCTCGCCCGCCATGCGCATTACGCTATTCTGGTTTTCAATAAAATACCGTCCTGAAACACTGAGCTTGGTGCGCTCGCTGAACTGGTAGCTCACCCGGCTCTGGGCGGTGTAGGCCGCGAAGGGCGGCACCGTCGGCGTGCCGCTTTCGGGCTGCAAGGTGTAGCCCGCCGAACTATAGCGGTTCAGGAACAGCGTGGCACCCAGCTTCGGCCCGCGCACGTTGAGCTTGCCGGTGAGGTCGGCGGTGCGGTTGGTGCCGTAGCGCAGGCGCAGCTCGCCGCTGGTGCCGTCCTGCGGCTGGCTGGTGATGATGTTCACCACGCCGGCCAGCGCGTCGGAGCCCCACAGGGCCGAGGCGGGCCCTTTCACCACCTCGATGCGCTGGATGTTGCCCACCGCCACCCGCGACAGCTCCAGCGTGCCGGCGGTGCGGCCAATCAGCGGCTCACCATCCACCAGAATCAGCGTGTACTCCGGGCTCAAACCCTGCATCTGGATACCGCGCCCGTGGTCGGCCACAATGTTGAGGCCGGTTTGCTCGCCCAGCACGTCGTTGAGCCGCAGCGAACCCATGGCCTTAATCTGCTTCGCCCCTATCACCGCCACCGGAATCGGTACTTCGGTGAGACTCTTTTCGGTGCGCGTAGCCGTCACTACCACGTCGTCGAGGCGCTGGCGGCGCAGGGTATCGGCCGGCTGCTGGGCCAACGCCGGCAGCCCCAGGCCCCACAACGACACGCAGAAAAGACGAACCAACACCATGCTTTCTGTATTTAGAATTATTCTAAACAGCCGCAAAGGTATTCAGCGTTGACTCACCCGGCAAGACTATTTAGATTAATTCCAAATAAAAATTCAGGCAACAAAAAAGTGGCCCTGATAATCAGGGCCACTTTTTTGTTGACGCACGTAGGGGCGGGGGCAAGCCTCGCCCGAATCGTTACAGTCGTTTACTCAACTGGGTAATCGCGGGCGCGCGGGAGCAAGCCCAGCCCCCACGAGTGCTAGCAATACTCCTCGAAGGCGCCTTGCAGGTTGTTCACGATACGCATGGCATCGTTACCTTCAATGTGGTAACGCTCAATCATGTGCACCAGCTCGCCGTCCTTAAACAGAGCGATGCAGGGCGAGGAAGGCGGATACGGCAGCAGGTGCTCGCGCATCTTGGCCACGGCCTCGGTTTCCATGCCAGCAAATACGGTCACGAGCTTAGCGGGCTTTTTGTCGGCGCTGGCGAGGGCCATTTTCAGGGCGGGGCGGGCCTTGGCGGCGGCGCAGCCGCACACCGAGTTCACGGCTACCAGCACGGTGCCTTCTTTGTCGGCGAGGGCGGTTTCAACTTCTTCGGGGGTCATGAGCTGCTCGAAGCCAACTTCGACCAGGTCCTGGCGGATGGGCGCCACCATGTATTCGGGATAAACTGCCATTGGGAGTAATTTTTAAAAGTAACGGCGTGAGCCGTAGTTAGAGCCAGGCAAAGATACGCGGCCTATAAGTGGGAAGCGGGGGCAAAAGTTTCGAAAACGGGTTAATGGTGTAATTCGATAGGGACGCAATATTTTGCGTCTCGTCGTTGAACAATTTGGCTCCATTGACGCGACCGATGAGACGCAAAATATTGCGTCTCTACTGTCTGGGCCACTATATCCGACCTCTCATCTTGTTGCCTACTCTGCTCATCTCATCGCCTAGAATTGCCCCGCCGCTTAAAATCCAATAACTTCGCCCGGTAAGCTATTCACACAGGAAAAATTTCCGGGAATCATGCAATTCAACTTCTACTCGCTGGGGCTTTTGCTGGGGCTGGCGCCGCTGGCTGCCCAGGCCCAGGTCGATTCGGTGCGGGCCAAGAACCTGCCCGGCGCCCAGGTAGCCGAAAAGGCTTACAACATGGGACTTGTCAGCTTCAACGGCAAGAACTACACTGCCGCGCTGGCTAGCTTCAACCAGGCCGTGGCGGCCAAGCCCGACTTCGGCGCGGCCTACTCGAACCGGGGCGCCACGCGCTACGAACTCAAGGAATACGACAAAGCCATTACCGACTACGACCAGGCCCTGAAGCTGGAGCCGGGCAGCTACCGCAGCTACTTCGGCCGCGCCCAAGCCGAAGAGGCACTCAACAAGCTCGACGCGGCCGAGCAGGACTACTCCGAGGCGGTGAAAAACCAGCCCAGCTACGCCCCGGCCTGGTACCAGCGCGGTATCATTCGCTTCGAGAAGGAGGAATACCAGCAGGCCCGCGACGACTTCGACGGCGCCATCAAGGCCGACCCCAACTACGCCTACGCCTACCACGACCGCGCCAGTGCCAATACCAAGCTCAGCAACTTTGCCTCTGCCGAGCAGGACTATTCCAAAGCCCTGAGCCTCGACCCCAGCCTGCTGCCCGCCCTGCTCAACCGCGCCGCCGCCGAGCGCCGCCAGGGCAAGCTCAAGGAAGCTCTGCGCGACTACGACGCCTACCTCGACAAAAAGGCTGACAATGCCCTGGCTTTTAATAACCGCGGCAGCGCCCGCTTCGAGAATAAGGACTACGCCGGGGCCATTTCGGACTTCAACCAGGCCATTCTGCTGAACCCCAAATACTCCTTTGCCTGGAACAACCGGGCGGCGGCCTACCTGAAGCAGGAAAACTACGAGAAAGCCGAATCGGACGCCGACGAAGCGCTGAAGCTCAATCCGCAGTACGCCGAGGCGTACTTCAACCGGGGCCATGCCCGCGAGATGCTGCGCAAGGCCGAGGACGCCTGCGCCGACTGGCGCAAGGCCGCCGAGCTGGGCATTGATGCCGGCAACAGCTACGCCGCCGCCGCCGGCTGCGCCGGAGAGGCTACTGAAGCAAAAGATGAGGCGCCAGCCGACGAGAAGGCCGAACCGAAAACCACCGAGGGTAAATAGCTCATTATCTACCATGACCACTACCATTACCCGCCTGCTACTGGCTGCTTTGCTGGGCGGCGCCGCTTTGAGCGCCAGCGCCCAGAGCGTGCCGTTTTCAAAGGACAAGTTCTCGGACAAGGACGGCCTGAAAAACGCCCTACGCGAAATCAAGGCCGGCGACGAAGCCTACCAGGCCGACCCGCCGCGCTACACGGCCGCCCTGCCGCACTACCTGCAGGCCCAGAAATTCAACCCTGACAACGCCGGGCTGAACGTGAAAATCGGCGACTGCTACCTGCACTCACCCAGCAAGATGGCCTCGCTGGAGTATCTGCAGAAAGCCAACAAGCTCGACCCCACCGTGGACGCCCGCCTGCACTACCTGCTGGCCCGCGCCCTGCACCTGAATGCCAAGTGGGCCGAGGCCATCAAGGAGTACCAGCAGTCGCGGCCCGTGTCGAACCCCAACGGCGGTGAGGAAGGCAGCGTGTCGGCCGACGACATTGCCCGCCACATCCGGGAGTGCAAAAACGGCCAGCAGCTGGTGAAAACGCCGGTGCGCGTGTTCATTGACAATGCCGGGCCGGAGCTTAACTCGACTGACTCGGACTACGGCCCGGTGGTGTCGGCCGACGAATCGACGATTCTCATCACGTCGCGCCGGCCCAATGCTCCTAATGCCAAGAAAGACCCCAACGGCGACGGCTACTACGAGGACATTTACCTGGCCACCTGGAAGGGCAAAGCCTGGGGCAAGGCCACCAACCTGGGCGAGCCGGTGAACTCCGACGGCCACGACGCTACAGTAGGTCTTTCGCCTGACGGCCAGCACCTGCTGGTGTACGTGGATGACAAAAACGGCGACATCAACGAAGCCAACCTGCGCGGCACCACCTGGGGCCGGCCGCAGGGCCTGGGCAGCCGCATCAACACGGTGCACCACGAGTCGTCGGCCTCCTACTCGCCCGATGGGCGCTACCTCTACTTCGTGAGCAACAAGCCCGACGGCAGCCGCGGCGCTTCCGATATCTACCGCGTCGAGATTGAAGGCCGGGGCCCAGCCGTGAACCTAGGCCCGGAAATCAACACGCCTTACGGCGAGGAAGGCGTATTTATGATGCCCGACGGCAAGACGATGTACTTCTCCTCGGAGGGCCACAACTCGATGGGCGGCTACGACATCTTCAAGTCGACCTACCTCGACGGCCACTGGAGCGAGCCCGAAAACCTGGGCTGGCCCATCAATACGCCCGACGACGACGTGTTTTTCGTGACTTCGGCCTCGGGCCGGCACGGCTACTACTCCAGCGAGCGGCCCGGCGGCCTCGGCGCCAAGGACATTTACCGCATCACCTTCCTGGGCCCCGAGAAGCAGCCGCTGCTCAGCCAGGAAGACCAGCTGCTGGCTTCGCGCCTGCAGCCCGTGCGCCAGACGCTGCTGGCCCCGGCCGTGGCGGTGGCCTCAGCCAAGGTGACCATCCTGAAAGGCACCATCACCGACAACGCCAGCAAGCAACCCATTGAGGCCACTATCGACCTGATTGACAACGTGACAGGCCAGAATATTGCTACGTTTAAAAGCAACGCCACTTCGGGCAAGTACCTCGTGAGCCTGCCTTCGGGTGTGAACTACGGCATCGTGGTGCGGCAGGACGGCTACCTGTTCCACTCCGAAAACTTCGATTTGCCGGCCAATGCGGCGTATGCCGAGGTAGTGAAGGACATTCCGCTGAAAAAGCTGGAAGTAGGGGCCACTATCATCCTGAAAAACATCTTCTTCGACACTGGCAAAGCCACTCTGCGCCCCGAAAGCACCGCCGAACTGGAGCGCCTGCAGAAGCTGCTTACCGAAAGCCCGAACCTGAAGCTGGAAATGGCCGGCCACACCGACAACGTGGGCAAACCTGCGATGAACCAGGACCTCAGCCAGCGGCGTGCCCAGGCTGTGGTAACCTACCTCACGCAGCACGGCATTGCCACCGGCCGCCTCACGGCCGTGGGCTACGGCGACACCAAACCCGTGGTACCCAACACCACCAAAGTAGGCCGCCAGCTCAACCGGCGCACCGAGTTTAAGGTGACGGCAAACTAACTTGTTTAAAAACAATACCTCAGCCGCTGGATGACCAAGCTCATCCAGCGGCTGAGGTATTTTCGTAGTGCCAGCCTGGCCAGGCAATTGTTTGGCAGAAAGCGTGGTTTCGTTCGTCCGGCGCTGGCCCTTGCTGACCGAGGAAAAACTGCTGCCCGGCGTTTCGGTGAGCGGCATAAAAGTGCTGGCTTCTATTTTAGTTGTTTGGTCGTCCGTACTGTTCTGCTTGGCCTGAATTTCTGGTGATACGCTCTCTCTTTTCTGTATGGTGCTGGCTGCTGCTGGCTGGTGGGCCGTTATGGGCCCAGCCGGCATATGTGCGCCAGTTTGGGCCGGCCGAGGGACTGCAGCAGCCGTTCGTCTACGCCTTGCAGCAGGATGCGCAGGGCTACCTCTGGCTGGGCACCGCCGAGGGCCTGGTGCGCTACGATGGCAGCCGCTTTGTCACGTTCACCAAGGCTGAGGGCCTAGCCGAAGACTTCACCACCAACCTCTGGCTGGCCCCGCAAACCCAGCAGCTCTGGGCCCGCGGAATTGATGGGCATTATTCAGTTAAAAAATCTACTACCGAACGTTTTAGCGTCATCCCGCAGCCACCAACGGCCACCAACTGGCGCGCCCTGCCCACTGGCACGCCCACGCCCGACACCGCCGCCATTGGCCGCTACCTGCGCCGCTACCAGCTGCGGCTGCCGGCCGAGGTGGTCATTACCTGCCTCCTGGAAGACCGTGAGGGCAACGTCTGGCTGGGAACTGCCGGCCAGGGCCTATGGCGCCACGCCGACCGCCACCTGCGGCTGGAGCCGCGCCCGCTGCCGCCGCGCACCTTTGCCCCGATGACGGGCCTGCCCGCTACTGCCATCATCACGGCCGAGGCCAACTCCCCGGCCAGCGGGCGCTGGGTGGGCACGGCCGCCGATGGCCTCTATTGGCATCCCCTGGACCCGCACCTGATTCGCCGCCAATTCACTACCGCCGACGGGTTGCTACACAACAGCATCCGTACCCTGCTGGCCGACCGCACCGGGCGAATCTGGGTGGGCACGCACGGCACCGGGCTGGCCGCTTACGAGCCACATTCCGGCAAATTCGAGGCCTTTCGCCTGAACCGGAGCGGGGTTGATGTGAATTGCTTTGTGGAAGACCGGGGCGGCAATTTCTGGGTGGGCACCGAAGGTCAGGGGCTGTATTGCTACCGGCCGGGCGGGCAGTGGCACCATTTTGCGGCTGGCAGCGGCCTGCCCTCCGACTATATCTACGGCCTGCTGGCCCTGCCCCAGCACGGGCCAGGCCGCCGCCTGCTAGTGGTGCATCGCAACGGCCTGACCCTGTTGCACGACCTACCCAGCGGACCGGTTTTCACGCCCCTCGTCTCGGCGGATAATCCGCTGGTGCGCGAGCTACTGCCCGACCCGGAGCGCAGCGCCGATTCCAGCCAGGTATTCGTGCGCAGTCGGCAGGGCACGTTGATTTTATCCGTCAATGAATTGCCAGCCGCACCGGCGCCGCCCGGCCTGGCCATCACCCGGGCGGCGGTGGATGGCGCACCGCAGCCTGCCTTCCGGTTGGGCGAGCTGAGCGCCATCCGGCACCGGCTCGATTTCAGCTTCCAGGGCATCAGCCTCACGCCCGGCGCACCGCTGGAATATCAGTACCGCCTGCGTGGCCTGGCCGACGACTGGAACCGGCCCAACAGCGCCAGCGAAGCCCAGTTTCCGGGCCTCGATGCCGGCGACTACCGCTTCGAAGTGCGCGTGCGGCGCGGCAGCACCGCGCCGTGGAGCGCAGTGATGTCGGCGGCATTCAGCATTGCCACGCCGCTGTGGCGGCGGGGCTGGTTTATCGGGCTAGCGGCCTTGGCAGTCATTGCCTTGGGGGTGGGTGTGGTGCGGGCCCGCGAAGGCCGCCTGCGCCAGCAGCAGCTGGTGCTGGAACGCACCGTGCGCGAGCGCACGGCCGAGCTTCGCCAGCAGAAATCCCACATCGAGGTGATTAACCAGGATTTGACGGTGGCCCGCGACGCAGCCGAGGCGGCCTCACGCGCCAAGGCGCAGTTTCTGGCCAACATGAGCCACGAAATCCGCACCCCGATGAACGCTGTTATCGGCCTCACCAACCTGCTGCAGGCCACCCGCCCCAGCACCGAGCAGGCCGAATACCTCACGGCCATCGAGTCGTCGTCGCAAAACCTGCTGGTGATTATCAACGACATCCTCGACAGCTCGAAGATGGAAGCCGGCAAGCTGACGCTGGAGCAGGTGCCCTTCCGCCTGCCCGAGGTCGTGCGGCGGCTGGAGGCCATGTTCCGCTTTGCTACCGAAAGCAAGGGGCTGTTTTTGAAGGTAAACGTGGCGCCCGAGGTGCCCGCCGCCGTGCTCGGCGACCCCGTGCGCCTCAACCAGGTGCTGGTGAATCTGGTGGGCAACGCCATCAAATTCACCCGCCGGGGCGGCGTGACGGTGACGGTGGAGAGCCTGTTGCCGCTTGCTTCGACACCTCAGCATCAGCAGATTCGCTTTAGCGTGCGCGATACTGGCATTGGCATTCCGGCCGATAAGCTGGGCGCTATTTTTGAGGATTTTTCGCAGGCCAACACTTCTACCACCCGCGAGTTTGGCGGTACGGGCCTGGGGTTGAGCATTGCCCGCAACCTGGTGCAGCTGCACGGCGGCCAGCTCGGCGTGAGCAGCGAGGAAGGCCAGGGCTCGGAGTTCTTCTTCGATATCACCTACGAAGTGGCCGACGCCGACGCGGCCCAGCCCGAAACCCAGCACGGCCAGCTCCGGCCCTTCGAGCCGGCCCTGCGCGTGCTGGTGGCCGAGGATAACGACCTCAACCAGCTGGTGGCGCGCAAAACTCTGGAGGCCTGGAATGTAGAGGTGGTCATTGCCGCCAATGGCCGCCTGGCCGTGGAGGCTGCCATCGCCGCCGAGCAGCCCTTCGACGCGGTGCTGATGGACGTGCAGATGCCTGAAATGGACGGCTACGAGGCCTCGCGCCAGCTCCGCCGCCACTTCCCCGATGCCCGGCAGCTGCCCATCATCGGCCTCACGGCCTCGGTGCTGCCCGAAGACCGGGTGCTGGCCCTCGACGCGGGCATGAACGATACCCTGGCCAAGCCCTTTGAGCCCGCCGTGCTTTATTCGCGGCTGGCGCACTTTACCGGCCAGCCGATTGGCTTGCAAGAAGTTAATTCGGACAAAATGGTCGAATCAGCGCCCGAAACGGCCGCTTCATTGCTACCAACCGCCTTCACGCACGCCCGGCCCGACTGGCAGTTGCTGGAAGAGTTGGCTGGTGGCAACGAGGCATTTCTACGCCAGATTGTGCATACCTTCCTGACCGACGCGCCGGCCCAGGAGGCCTTGCTGGCCGTGCACCACGCCGACAATGCCGACCTGGCCCGCGTAGCCCACAAGCTGAAAGGGCAGGTGTCGTACTTCGGAATGCCCGGCCTGTGCGCGCAGCTCGACGAGCTGGAACGCGCCGCCAAACAGCCCGAATGCCCGCACTGCGAAGGGCTGATTGGCAGTATTCGCCAGCAATTAGCAGCGCTGTACCCGCAACTGCAGGAAAGAGCGTGAGGCAGAACCAACCGAAAATAAGTCCGGCACTGAGCAGGATAGTCGTTTTCTTCAGTTGGTTTGGGCAGCAATAAGCGGCCGGGGCCTATCTTCGTATGATTCTCCGATTTTAGCCTCTGCTGTCTCGTATGTCCTCTTCCGACCTTTCGCTGCGCTGCCTGGTAGTCGATGACGACCCGCTGTCGGTGCAGGTGGTGCTGAATTGCATTGCCAACACTCCTTTCCTGACGGCCGTGGGCAGCTACAACAATCCAGTAGAGGCCGCTGAATTTTTGCGCACGCAGTCGGTTGATTTACTGTTTCTGGACGTAGAAATGCCGCTACTGTCGGGCATCGACCTGCTACGCACCCTGCAGAATCCGCCCCTGACGGTGCTCATTACCAGCAGCAAGGACTACGCTGTGCAGGCCTTCGAATATGCCGTGGTCGACTATCTGGTGAAGCCCGTGAGCTATCCGCGCTTCCTGCAGGCGGCTCAGAAAGCCCAGGAGCTGGCCCAGCGCCAGGCCGTCGCCTTCGACGGCCACGACGCGCCCGCTGACGCCAACTTCACCTTTGTGAAAGTAGATAACAAGCTCGTGCGCGTGGGTTTTGATGAAGTGCGCTACGTAGAGGCCCTGGGCGACTACGTGCACATTGTCACTGATTCGAGTAAGCTCATCGTGTACAGCACGATGAAGGCCGTAGAGGAAAAATTTCCTAACAACCGCTTCGTGCGCGTCCACCGCTCGTTTATTGTCAACCTCAACCGCATTCAGGCGGTGGAAGACAATGCGGTGGTGGTAGAAGGCAAGCACATTACCGTGGGCCAGACCTACCTGCGCGACGTAATGCAGCGCTTGAACAAATTCTAAGCTCGGCTTTATCTTTGCCCTCCCGGCTGCTGAGTGATGGCCGCCAGTTGCCTATGCGGTTAGCGCCTACGCTCTTTCTTAATGTGCTGACCGGCGGCCTACTGGCCCCGGCAGCGTGGGCGCAGGTGGCCGGCGATACCACCACCATTGCCTGCCCGCCGCCGCTGCCGCTCAAGCTGTGCGTCGACCTCGACGGCCGCCCCTCGGTGGACCCCGGCGCCGGCCCCCTCACCTACCGCTGGCAAATGGGCGACGGTACCTCCCTGGAGGGCCCCCTCGTAACGCACTGCTACACCAAGCGCGACCTCTATACCGTGCAGCTCGACGTGCTGGTGAACGCCACCGGCGAGCTGCGGCGCAACGAAAAGCGCCTCACCGTGGACCTGCGCCGGCAGGATATTGTGAACTTCACTGCCCCCGAACGGGCCAAAGTAGGCCAGCCCGTGAGCTTCGCTGCCCCCGACTCCCAACTACCCGACTGCGAAAACCTGGTGATGCTCTGGGATTTTCGGGATGGTCTGGTGGCGCAGGGCCGGCAGGTGCAGCACAGTTTCCGGCGGCCGGGCCGTTACCAGGTGCGGTTCAGCATCCGGGCCAACGGGCCGGGCTCCTGTCCCGACAGCCATTGCGTGACCCGGGAAATAGTGGTGGAGCCGTAGGGAAAAGGCTTGGGAAAAAGCCTGGGCTGAAATATTAAGTGTTTCGGTGTTGAGTGTTTGAGTATTGGGATTCGTAAGCCACCCAATACCTAACACCAAAAACCCAACACCCAACACCCGCTCCCGTAAACCGGGAAATGCCACTCCTCCCCCTCCCCTTCTATCAGCGGCCCGATGTGCTGCGCATTGCCCGCGAGCTACTGGGCAAGCATTTGTACACCAATATTGACGGGATAATTACCGCAGGACGGGTTGTCGAAACCGAGGCTTACCGCCACCAGGGCGACCACTCGCTGACGCTGCACCTGCAACGCAAGCGGCACCAAGCGCAAGGACTATACTTGCCGGGCGGCCACGCTTACGTCTACACCGTGTACAACCGCTACGCACTGTGCAATCTTACCACAAATGATGCCGAGCATCCTGATGCTGTGCTTATTCGGGCCATCGAGCCCACGCTAGGCGTCGAGACGATGCTGCGGCGGCGTGGTTTGCCAGCGGCCACGCGGGCCCTCACGGCGGGGCCGGGGGTGCTAAGCCAAGCGCTGGGTATTACCCCCGCGCTGAGCGGGCAGCCGCTGACCAAGCCGCCGCTGTGGCTGGAAGACCACGGCGAAACCGTGCCCGAAGACCAGATTCGCGCCAGCGCCCGGGTGGGGCTGGCCTATGCCGGCGACGAAGCGGCCGGGCTGCCCTGGCGCTTTCGCGTGCGCGATAACCCCTGGACCAGTCCGGCGCGGTAAGAGCCGTGTAGCGCTCTAGCTTAAACTTTTCTGATGCACCCAACGGCTCTACTTTCCAGCCGCACAATATTTCTGGAACCCTGGCCCTAGCCAGCGCCCTGCCCTTTGCACCTTACCCCCAGCCACAACGGCCATCTCACCCACTACTTGCCGGGCTCTTCCCCACCTCTGTACGCTACGTGAAGTAGGCGGAGCGGCGGTGAGCAATTGGACAGTGGTGCTGGACTAAGTTTCTGAAAAGTTAAAAAAGCGGTCTGCTGTATTAGCAAGCCGCTTTTTTATGCAAATCGACCAAGTGAAGCTGTTTAGGAAGTGGGGTGCGGGGCAATTTTACGCAGCAGAAGCAGCGTGAAGGCCACCCAATGCAGGGCCATCCAGTTTTGCAGGCTGGTTTCATAGCGCACGAGCAGGGCCTTAAAGCCGTCGAGCCAAGCGTTGAGGCGCTCAATTGCCAGCCGGCGGCGGTAGAGTTCCGGGTCCAGGGCCGTGTCATCGTCGGTCTGCCAGTCGGCCGAGCGACGGTTGCGTGGGATGTTGGCCTCGATGCCGCGCCGCACACACGCTTGGCGCAAGGCGGTGGCGTCGAAGGCTTTGTCGGCATTGAGAAAGAGGCCGTCCAGGCGCAACTCGGCGGCTTCGAGCAGGCTGCACAGCTCGGCAAAGACCCGCTCCAACTCAAACGTGTCGTGCTGGTTGCCCGCCTGGGGCGTGGCCATGGCCAGCGGCAGGCCTTGGTTGTCGGCCAGGAACAGGGCGTTGGTGGTGCGGCCCGCTTTGCGGCCCTGGTAGCCGATGGCCGCTCCGCCGTTCTTGGCCAGCGTGTGGCTGCCATCGAGTTGCACGCTGGACAGGTCGAGCGTGCGCCGAGGTAGAGGCACGCTGCTGAGCCACAAATTTTTCCAGGCCCCTTGCTTGCCCCAGGCATTAAAGGGATAGTAGACACCCTGCCAGCTCAGCGGCTCGCCCGTAAACAAGGCCTTCACGGGCAGCCAGCGCCACTGGCAGCCGGTTTTGAGCTTGTAGCAGATGGCCCCCACTACCTCGGCCGGGTCGGCGGCTGCGCGGCGGCCACCCGAGCGGGCGGGCAGGTAGGGCAGTATCCAGCGGGTACTCATATCTTTGGGCAGGACTTCCATGGGGGAGGGAAAGGAGATGGGTCGCACCTCAAATTTCCCGCTTTTGTGGGAGTCTTTTGTGTTTTGCCTCTCTCTGGCTACTTCCTAAACAGCTTCAGTATTAACGCGGCGCACGACAATATTCTGACGATAGAAACAAGGACGCATTATTGTCAATCACAAAAAATAATACGTGAAGATTTGGTGAATACGCAAATTACTGTTACTATTGCCCAAAATACTTCTCACCAAACAATCTCTCTTTCAGATGAAAAAAAAAATTACGCTTTTTCTATTTCTTGGGTGCGATGGCCGGGTGGCTGTTTAATGCCTCCCATGCATCGGGACAAATAGCACATGCTACTAACACAGCCACTCCGGCACCGCCTGTGGCCCGTAGTGCATCGGCCAGCAATAAGCTCATCGTTTGCCGCAATGGCACCGTGCAGGGCTGGGGCTTCAATGGGCAGGGGCAGATGGGATTTAACCCCAGTTCTGTTTCCTTGGTTAGCACCGCCCAAACCGTTCCGGGACTCACGAATATGGTCGCTGCCGAAGTAGGTGGCACTTCCAGCTTTGCCATCCGGCAGGACGGCACCCTCTGGGCCTGGGGCAGTAATGCTCAAGGACAGCTGGGCACCGGTAACACCACCTCTAGTAGCTTGCCCATTGCAACTGGCCTGAGCAACATTATTGCCATCAGTAATTCTGACCAAACCAGCTTCGCCTTGCGCAACGATGGCCGAGTATACTCGTGGGGCAGTAATGGGTCCGGCATTCTGGGTTTAGGTGCTGGCATCACTCAGGTGAATACGCCGACCCTGATTCCGGGCCTGACGAATGTGCGGCAGATTGATGCCAGTAATACCACCGGTAAAGCAGTAACCTCGTCAGGGGCTGTATATTGCTGGGGTAGCCAGGCCTTCGGGCAGGTAGGCAATGGCATTGTTAGTATCTCTGCTCTTCAATACACTCCCGTACAGCTCACCAGCATCACTGGTGCAGTCGCAGTGGCAAGCTGTGTGGTAGCCAGCATTGCCATTCTGGCTAATGGTGATACCAGGGTGTGGGGTGATAATAGCAGCGGTCAGTTTGGGATTTGCTCGTCCAGTGATAGCTCGGTTCCAATTCCTGGACCCAGCTTTATGGCCGGCGTCGAAATAGTCGGAACCGGCTGGCTACTTACCAGCATTGAGCCCAATGGCGTAGTAAAAACCTGGGGCGGCCACCCTGTCTACCTTGGCGGCTACACCCCCACCTCTACGATGCCAAGCGGCTACTCCTGCGCGCCCACCCCGGTGCCTAACGCCTGCTTGGCCAAGCCCAATGCTTGGCCGCCCTGCGCCCCTGTGGCCATAGCCACTCCAAACGGCACGTCAACGTGTGCAGGCAGAACTATTCACCTCGTGGCTAGCGGGGGCGACGGCATGACCTATACGTGGTCGCCCGCCACTGGGCTATCTAGCACTACTGGTCAAATGGTAACGGCTTTCGTCACCAACAATATCACGTACACGGTGAGTAGCTGCGGCCAATCAGCTTCGGTCGATGTGGTACCCGAATACAATTGTTGCTTGCGTGATGCAAACCCCGACGCCTACGAAGTGCCGCCAGGCACCTACGATGACAACTCTAACCCCTTCATATACGGACCACAAGCTACGTATTACCTGCCGGGCACAGTACGGCTGGAATACGGCACGTTTTTCTTGGAAGAAGGCGTGACGGTGCTTGTAGACAGCGACACCACCAGCTATATAGAATTAGGGCCCGAGGCCCAGTTAGAGATGAGCGGCGCTACCATCACCGCTGCCTGCCAGAACATGTGGGGCGGTATCAAGGTCGAAGCCGATGCGATTGGCATTATGAGCTATGCCGACCAAAACGAGAACCCCAGCAGCATTCAGCACAGCTTCCACGGCATCGTGTTGCAGGAAGCAACCGCAACGCCTGCTTACTTTGGTCTGTCACAAACTAGTTTCTGGTGCAATCGACAGAGTATTAAAATCCATCGCTACAACCTCCCGGCCACGCCTACCGATTATGTCCAGGGCTGCACGTTCGACAGCAATCCCCTAGACTTCAAAGCGCCCTGGGAGCATCAGGATGCCGAAAATCATTACTATTCGCTCCGCCACATTGCCGTGGCCGGCGACCTGCGCGATGCCACCATCACGGAAAACAGCTTCAGCCACTCGCTCTACAGCGTATATGGTCTAACCAATGACTTGGAAGAATCAGCCTTGCGTTTGAGCAACTGTCGCTTCGACGATTTCTACTTGGCAGGCATCGCGAATTATCATGGGGGCACCAATAACACCTACCTCGTTACTGGCTCTACATTCACGTTTCCCAATACTGGCTCCTTCCTCCCTCCTACCGAACAGATTAACGAGGCCATAGCGCACCAGAATGAGCTATTCAATCAAACCGGCGGACCATATAATCTGCCGTTTGGCCAAGAGGTATTTCACGAAGGAACCTATGGCATCTTCACGCACCGGGTGGGCCTTACGGCTCTCGATAACCGCTTTCAGCAACTCGACAGCGTCAGCGTTGACATGGACAACTACGACCTCTTCATGTCGACTCGCCCCCGCCAGACCGGAATTCTGACTGCCACGCCCGCCACCACCAACGGCAACAGCTTCTACCTGCTCGATACCGGCCTGAACTTCCAGGAAATCTACCAGAACACGCACTACACGGTGCAAGGCAACGGTTTCACTCACTGCCGCATCGGCGTCAACCTCCAGTCGACAAGCGGGGGCCATCCCACGTTGCCGGATGCCGTAGTTAACCTTAGCTGCAATACCTTCCGCCGGATGGATGGCGTGCGGGGCGGCACCACCATCGGGGTACGCATTGCCTATGCCCAGATGTTTGACGTCCCCCAGCATATGTGCACCTACTGCCCGGTAGTATATTTCTACGCCGGCATCCGCCTCGACGACCCGGCCGCTACGCCGAACGACACATACATGAAAAACTGGTTCGACGATAGTAACGTGGCAAGCGGCCATGCTTATTACTCACTGCAGAATGAGCAGCCAGGGTATACACTTAGATACAAGACGTTCGGCAATAACAATTTTCCTGTAAATTCTTATGCGCTTCATGACGCCAATTTATCCTATGGTTCTACCAACATACCAACAGGCGGTGCGCTACCTAATACTCTTGGTATGCCAGAAACCTATACTTGTCAAAACCAAATCCCAGCGTGGCCCGGTGCCGGCATCCAATTTCGAGGGGCAAATAGCCCTACGCAGCCTACTACAGGGGGTGGCAATAGTCTTGACCAAAACTGGCCGAATCCGGCTACTGGTGTAACCTCGTTCGCCTACCAACTTAGAAACGGGACGCAGCAAGCCGACCTGCTCATCCGCCGCGCCACGGATGGCGGGGAAATACAGCGTACGCCACTCAATGTACGCGCCACCAGTCACGACATCAATGTAAGCAAGTGGACGCCGGGCACCTACTTTGTTACCCTGACGATTGACGGGGTACCGGGACCGACGCGCCGCGTGGTAGTACAATAGCCCCTTGCTATGAAACATATCCTTTTCCTATTACTGACTAGTGGCCTACTGCCACTAGTCAGCCTAGCCCAAGCACCCGTGCTGCAATGGGAACGGCGTATCGGTAATCTGAGCCGACCAGACTATGCCCGCAGCATTACCTACACTCGTCCAAATCGGATTTTTGTAGCTGGTATTACCTCCATTCCCCGTTTTCCTGGGCCAGGCTGCTGTGTTGGGCATGAAGAACATATTTGGGTACTCAACCAGAACGGAGACTCGATTCGTACGCTTTCTCCCACTTCCCCTGTTAATGGAGAGATTATCGGCGTAAGCAAGGTTGTTCCTTTGCCTGATGGTGACCTACTGTTAGCTGGCGGGGGGTATGATGGAACCCAAACCACGCCGGCAGGCCAGCAGGCTACCTCATTCATGTTCCTAGCCCGAGCCGATTCGCTGGCAAACATCCACTGGATACAGCGCTACAATTATGGAATAGCCGCTGCTATTGAGGACTGCGTACTATTGCCTGATGGGGGAACTTTGCTGTTATTTATGCAAAGCATTGGCACCACGCCCTTCAACCAAGTTTACTACGCCCACGCGGCCCGGTTCGACTCGGCAGGTACTATGCGCTGGCAGCACCGCTACGGCAACGCCTTCGCCGGCCTGCAGCACGCGGTAGCCTGTCCCGATGGCTCGTATGCTTTGGCGGGCGCTTACGGCCGCCGCACCCCGCAAAACCGGCTGGTCTATAATGCTTGGATACTCTACCTGACGGCGGATGGCGATACCATTCGCAGCCGCCACTGGAATAGTCTGAATAATATCCGCAACATCAGTGATTTCAAACTTACACCTGATGGAGGGTTGTTGCTGGCCGGTCTCCATGTTAATGGTCCGGCAATAACGCCTAGCACCGTGGACCGGGGCTGGCTACACAAACTCGACGCCCAAGGCAATACGCAGTGGGACTACGAAATTGTAGCCAGCAATCCTTCCGGCACTACTATCGGGTCCACGATGACTTGGCTGCAAGTGCTGCAAAACGGCGACTTCCTTTTGCGGGGCACCCGCAATCAGGCACCGGCTCCAAACAGTACCCTGGGCTACCTAGCACGTTGGCACCCACCCGGCTCCGGCAGCACCCAACCAACGCCCGTTTGGGAGCTGCAGCTATCCGGCAATCATAGCACGGCTTACCACACCGCAATGGCCCCCGACGGCAGCCTAACGCTGAGCAATTCCTGGGCCGACCCTAACCCACCGCAATACGACCACGTCTGGCTGCGCCACTACGCCAGCCAGGGCCTGCCCTACTCGCCCCAGGCCGCCCTGTGCGCCATCCCGCCCGTGCCCAACGCCGCCTTCGAGCAACCCACCCCCGATTCGCTCATCCTGCACGAGCTCGGCAGCCCCGGCCCCCAGTATGCCCAGCTCCTGCGCTGGCGCTGGACCCTCGGCGATGGCACCGTCGTAAACCGAACCACCGCCGCCCCCCTGCGCCACCGCTACGCCACCGTGCCGCCCTTCGGCACCCCGGTCACGGTCACCATCACCAACAACCTGGGCTGCACCGCCACCCAGACGCTCTACCCCTGGGGCGGCCCCCTCGCCTCCCAGCCCGCCCGGGCCCTGGCCGCCCGCACCACCCTCTTTCCCAACCCCGCCAGCGGCGCGCAGGTCACGCTGCGCATGGCCGGGCTGCGGCCGCAGGGCTCCGTGCCCGCCCAGCTGCTCGACGCCCTCGGCCGCGAGCTGCGCCACTTTACGCTGTCGCCCCGCGCTGGCACCGCCGAAGCCACCCTCGACCTGCACGGCCTGCCCGCCGGCGTGTACCTGCTGCGCCTGCTCCCCGCCGAAGGGCCCGTACTCAAGCGCCTGGTGAAGCAGTAAGCCGCCGCCGCAATAAGCCCAAAAGCCCTCCCGGCCACCTGGCCGGGAGGGCTTTTACCAGCATAAGCCTTGCTGTAACTACCCCGCCGGGGCTGGCGTCGGCTTCACCTCGTCCGGGCCCGGGCCTTTGCCCGGGCTGGCGGCGTCATCTATGCGCATGGCCTCCAGCAGCGCATCGCGGAAACCAGCCGCCTCCCCCTTCATCGTTTTGGTGGCCGGGCGCAGGTCACTGTCGACAAACAAGTCGGCGGCTTTCAGGGCCGTGCCCAGGGCGGTGCGCTTGGTTTTGCCCTTCTCCCGGGCCAGCTTGGGCGCCGTCAGCAGGTTGCTGAAGGCTTTGTTGGCCTCGTCAAGCTCGCCCAACTCCTCGCTGTCTATTTCGGCTTCGTCGGCCAGCTTGGTTTTCATGGTCGGCACCGCCGCCTGCTTGGCCACGTTGCGGGTTTCGGCCAGCGTCAGCGCCCCCGGCAGCCCGTCGTAGTCGGTTTTGAAGCGCTTCAGGGCGTGGGCCTTCTCGCTGCCCTGCTCATCGTCCTCATCCTCCAGATACAGCAGGTACATGGCGTTAGCTACCGGCAGCGCCGCCGCAATGGCCCGCTTCTTCTCCTTGCTTTTCTTGAGCGTGGCCCCCGCCGAGCGCCCCTCTGGGGTGTCCATCAGGCCTTCGGCGGTTTGTAATAGCGCCTCGTGGCGCCCCAGCACACGCGTTACCAGCTTCGAGATGGGCACGCCAACGTGGTCGGCGCACACTTTCCGAATTTTCAGCTGGCGGTTCCAGTTGGCTACCTGAAATTTTTTTCCATGGGTAAAATGGTGGTTGTAGGGTAAATATGATGCCGTGAAGATGAACGGCTTTTTCCACATTTACAATACCTGCTACCCAAAATATTCTGCCCTTTCCCCTCTCCGTCAGCCACCTTCCCTTTCAGCCACTTTCCGCCCTCCCCAATACGGCCTCCAGATGCTGGAAACGGCCTTTTTCCACCCCGCCACTCGTTATTTCACCCCCGGCTTGCACAATTTCGACCCCGACTTAGAAGATTTCCAGTCTGGTTTAGATGATTTCGACCCCAGATTGTACGATTTCGGGTCCGGTCAATGCAATTTCAACCTTGGATTAGCCGATTTCGACCCCAGATTAGATAATTTCGAGTCCGGCTGACCCGATTTTGAGTCCGGGTGCCGGGCGCGCTCCCGCGCCGCCCGCGCGCCGGTTGGCCCGGCCCGCACACCACCCGCCTACGGCGCCGGGTACGGATTCGGGTGCCGGATTTCGAGCCAGCGCCCGAGCTGGGCCAGGGGCTGGTAGCCAAACTGCTGGTAGAGCCCGTGCGCATCAAGGGTAGCCAGCAGGTGGCGGCGCAGGCCCTGCAGGTCGGGGTGGGCCAGCATGGTTTGCACCAGCCACTTGGAGAGGCCCTGGCCCCGGTAGGCGGGCAGCACAAACACGTCGCAAAGCCAGGCAAAGGAAGCCTGGTCGGTAACGACGCGGGCGAAGGCCGCTTGCTGGCCCACCGCATCGTAAATACCAAAGCACAAGGAGTTGGCAATGCCGCGCTCGACCACGGCCCGCGGAATGTGCTGTGCCCAGTATGATTCTTCGCTCAGAAAGCGGTGAATAACGTCAATATCGAGCCAGGCAGGGTCGGTGCTGAGGGTGAAGTTGGTAGGAGCGGGGATGGCTATTTCGGGCATGAGGGTAGCTTTGTTTTATTCTGTCATGCTGAATGCAGCGGAACATGACGGTTCAAGTGCAGGCTGTTCAAATCCATTCGGGCACCTTCGCCGTTATGACAAGCAATTGCACGGCAAACCTTATTTACTTTGTTCAATGAAACACAAACTTACTCTTGGGCTGCTGGCCCTGCTGGCAGGCGGCCCCAGCCTTAGCCGGGCGCAGGCACCGGCGCTGGCTACTTTTCAGGTGGGCACCACCACCGTCACGGCCTCGGAAGTGGCCAACAGCCTCGGCATCGTGTGGGAGCTAGCCTGGGGGCCCGATAATTTTATCTGGATGACGGAGCGCCAGGGCCGCATCAGTCGCCTTAACCCGGCTACCGGGCAAGTGCTGCCGCTACTCACGCTGCCCGACGTGACGCCCGTTGGCGAAAGTGGTCTGCTGGGCATGGTCCTGCACCCGCAGTTTGCCACGTCGCCCTACGTCTACCTGGTGTATAACTACACTGAAGCTGGCACGCTGAAGGAAAAGCTGGTGCGCTACACCTACGCCCCCGCCGCCGGCACGCTGAGCAGCCCGCTGGTGCTGCTTGGCAACATCACGGCCACCACCACGCACAGCGGCTCACGCCTGCTCATTCTGCCCGACCTGACGCTGCTTATGACCACCGGCGACGCCCAAATACGTCCCGATGCGCAGAATATGACTTCGCTCAATGGCAAGATTCTGCGTCTTAACCTCGATGGCAGCATCCCGGCCAACAATCCGACGCCCGGTAGCCCCGTATATACCCTGGGCCACCGCAATCCCCAGGGCCTCACGCTGGGACCGGGCGGCCGCATCTATAGCTCGGAGCATGGCAACAGCACCGACGACGAAATCAACCTCATCGAGCCGGGCCGCAACTACGGCTGGCCCACCGTGGAGGGCTACTGCAACCTGCCCGCCGAGGCTGCCTTCTGCACCCCCAATAATGTGCGCGAGCCCCTCGTGGCCTGGACGCCCACTATTGCCCCTTCAGGCCTGACGTACTACGACCACCCGGCCATCCCCGGCTGGCGCGGCAGCCTGCTGCTGGCCGTGCTCAAAGACCAGGTGCTGGTGCAGCTGCCGCTTAATGCGGCGGGCACCGGCATCACTTCGCCGGCTTATTTTATGCGCGGCACCTTCGGGCGGCTGCGGTCGTTGTGCGTGTCGCCGCAGGGCAAGGTGTACGTGGGCACCAGCAGCAGCACCGGCGGCAACCGCAACGACCGCGTGCTGGTGCTCGAAAATCGCAGCTACGTGACGGCCACGACGCCCACCGCCAGTCTCGATTTCCGCCTCTGGCCTAACCCCGCCCAACGGCAGTTGACGATAGCCTTGCCCGCCGGGCCCGCCCGCCTTACCATCCGCGATGCGCTGGGCCGGAGCGTGCTGAGCCAGCAAACCACCACCGCCACCACCACCCTGGAGCTAGCCGCCCTGCAGCCGGGCTACTACACTATTCAGGCCCAGCATGCCACGGGCAGCAGCATTCGTCGCCTAGTGGTTGAATAGCTTGCTCGTTTCTGATTAGAGCGGCGCAATAGCCGCAAACAAAAAGCGCCGGGCAACTGCCCGGCGCTTTTTGTTTGCCTTAACCTGGCTTGCTTACTGCAGGACGACCTTGGTAGCGGAAGCGCGCTGGCCCACGGTCAGGCGCAGGGTGTACACCCCGGCCGCCAGCCCGCGCGTGCTCACGCGCTGCTCGCTGCTGCCCGCCGCCACTGCCACCTGCCGCACCACCTGCCCCAGCGCATTCACCAGCGCCGCCGAC
This sequence comes from Hymenobacter aranciens, assembly GCF_030580865.1. Lineage (GTDB taxonomy): Bacteria > Bacteroidota > Bacteroidia > Cytophagales > Hymenobacteraceae > Hymenobacter > Hymenobacter aranciens. Next base: position 300,171 of record NZ_JAUQSY010000004.1, read on the forward strand.
CCGGCCCCCTGCGCGCCCGCCACGCGTAGCGTCAGCTCGCCCGTGTTGCTCGGGTTGGGGTACACGGCCAACTCGCCGGCCGCCGCCGCCGCGCGCGTGCCCAGCACCGTGTTGGTAGCCGACACCGTGAAGGCGCCGTTCACATCCGACGAGCCGAAGCCCGACACGGCCAGCCAGTAGCGCTGCCCCGCCACCAGTCCCGTGAAGGTCACCGGCGCCGCGAAGCCAGCATTGTTAGCCGTTGCCGCCGCGCAGCCCACCTGCACAAACGGGCCGCCCGTGCAGTCGGGCGCCGTGAACAGGCGCACCATGCCCGCAGTCGTGCCGGTCAGATTCAGCGTCGTGCTGGTGGCGTTGGCGCCCAGCGTGAACACGAACCACACGTCCTTGGGGGCACCTGCCGGCGAGCAGGCCGGCAGGCTGATGCCCGTTTGCTGGCTGGTGGTGGCCCCGATGGTGGTGCCGCCCACGGCTCCGCTGGTGCTGGCCAAAGGCAGCGCACCGCAGGGCTCGTCGTTGTCGGGCACCGTTAGCGGAGTGCGGAAGCACGTCGGGCCCACCCAGGAGCTGCTGCCGTTGGTCGGGCCGCAGTTCTGGCGCACGTAGAAGCAATATTCCGTGTCGGGCAGCAGGTTGGCGAGTTGGTAGCTGGTGCTGGTCAGGCCATTCACAGCCGTACCCGTGCCCAGCGTATAGCCGCTCACGCCGTACTCAATTTCGAAGGTATCGCCGGGGTTGGTGGTACCCGTAGCCACCCACGACAAGTCGGCCGTCGTGTTGGTCAGGTTGGCGGCGGCCGGCGCGGTAGGCAGCGGGCAGTTCGAGGGTGCCGTGGCGCACACCGCAAGCAGGCCATTTTGGCCCCCGTTGTAGTCCCACACCCGAATGTAAAGCACCTCGCCCGGCGTGCGGGCCGTGGCGCCGGTGAACTCAATCAATGACTTGGCACCGCCGGCGCCATCATCATCGCAGTCTACCAGTGCCAGGTTGCCGCAGGTGCCCGAGTAGATAGCCATGCCCGTGTCAGTGATATTGCTACCAGCCGTGGGGTCTACGGTTTTCACCGTTAACTCGCCGCTGGCCGGCACCGTTACCTTAAACCACAGGTCCTGCCCCATGTACTGGGCACAGCCCGGCGCCGGCACGTTGGGCGAATCGGTAGCCGCCGAGTTATCGGCGCTGGTCTGGCTGATGCACTGCGAGCCATATTGAATCGGCACATCAAGGGCCCCGGCGCAGTCGTCATTAACCGGCGGGGTTTGGTTGGTGGTGAATGCCTCGGCCGCCGAAATGGGGCTGCTGCCAATGATGCCGCCGCAGTTCTGCGTCACGTAAAACTGGTAGCCTGTGGCGGGCGTCAGGCCGCCGATGGTAGTCGTAGTAGTCGTGAGGGTGAGGGTGGTGCCCCCGGTAGCCGGGTTGAAACCCGTTGGGCCGTAGATGAGCGTAAAGGGCCCGGGGTTGGCGTTGCTCACCGAGAAGCTGAGCGTAGCCCCGGTAGCAGTGGTGACGGCCGACAGGCAGCGCGGCGTAGGGCAGGCTGCTGCTACACCTGGCACAAAGGAATACACCTGCCCCGTGGCTGGCGTATCCGCAATGTTGTCATTTTCGGTAGTGCCGCTGGCCGTTGGCGTGGCCGAGGCATCGCTCAACGACAGGAACGACGCGCACGAGCCGGTGGCAATGCCCGATAAGCCGATGGAGGCTGTGGCCGTAGTGAGGGGGGTGGTGCCGCGCTCGTACACGAGCCGCACCTGATTAGTCCCCTCGAATAGCTGCACCTGCATCGAGAACGTGCCGGGCTCAAAAAACCGCTCCCAGTTGCGCCACTCAAACGTGAACACGCGGTTAGGGGCCGTGCCGGTGGTGGCGTAGCTGGCCGTCGACGAGCCGTTACCCCCATCCAGGTCGTCCCAGAAGGGTGCTATGCGCGGCCGCTCGGTCGCATTGCCGTTGTCAAGGTCGTTGCTCAGGTTGCTGCTGGCTGCCGCCATATTGAAGCTCAACCAGCCATTTGACGAAACGATACACTCACTGTAGCTCGAGCCGTCGAAAACGAAGGAGAAGCCCAGCGGTATGGTGCCCGAATACGCATCATCGGCCTCAATGCTGGACACTCCCGTTCCACCCGTCAGCGGCGTGTAGGCACCAGTGCTGGGCGTGAAGGTGTACGTGTCAACCTGGGCCTCGGCCCGGCTGGCCAGGAGTAGGCCACTAGCCAGCAGCATAGCGCCACTGAAGTGCTTACCCCAGTTAGAGTAAATGGATTTTCTCATGGGTGAAGAAGAGAGGGTGAAAAAACGAAAAAGTCAAGTTTTCGAGCTGCCTGGAGTGTCCGCAATGGGCATTCAGTGATGAAATGTATAAACAAACTGCGGAATACCCACTCCGGTTTGACCACTTTATCGACGAGCAGCAGGGTTTAATCGTCGGCTAGTGCCTTTGAACGGCATGTATGCCACCGCCCCAATTTGGATAACCATCAGAATTTATGAGCATTGCCCCAATATTGTCATACACAATCCCGGTAGCGGCATTTCCCCATTGGAATCATAAATCCCGCAGACGTATTACTGCTCACCAGCCAATAGAAAAGGCCCCTCCAGTGTGGAGCGGCCTTTTCTATATTATCAGAGATTGGCTTGCTTACTGCAGGACGACCTTGGTAGCGGAAGCGCGCTGGCCCACGGTCAGGCGCAGGGTGTACACCCCGGCCGCCAGCCCGCGCGTGCTCACGCGCTGCTCGCTGCTGCCCGCCGCCACCGCCACCTGCCGCACCACCTGCCCCAGCGCATTCACCAGCGCCGCCGACCCGGCCCCCTGCGCGCCCGCCACGCGTAGCGTCAGCTCGCCCGTGTTGCTCGGGTTGGGGTACACGGCCAACTCGCCGGCCGCCGCCGCCGCGCGCGTGCCCAACACCGTGTTGGTGGCCGACACCGTGAAGGCGCCGTTCACATCCGACGAGCCGAAGCCCGACACGGCCAGCCAGTAGCGCTGCCCCGCCACCAGCCCCGTGAAGGTTACTGGCGCCGCAAAGCCGGCATTGTTGGTCGTTGCCGCTGCGCAGCCCACTTGCATAAACGGACCGCTCGTGCAGTCGGGCGCCGTGAACAGGCGCACCATGCCCGCAGTCGTGCCAGCCAGGTTCAGCGTCGTGCTGGTGGCGTTGGCGCCCAGCGTGAACACGAACCACACATCCTTGGGGGCAGCCGCCGGCGAGCAAGCCGGCAGGCTGATGCCCGTTTGCTGGCTGGTGGTGGCTCCGATGGTGGTGCCGCCTACGGCTCCGCTGGTGCTGGGCAGCGCAAACGCGCCGCAGGGCTCGTCGTTGTCAGGCACCGTTAGCAGCGTAGCGAAAGCCACGGGGCCGGTGCGGGTGCCAGTGCCACCGCCAACGCAGATAATGCTGACGTAGAACTCGTAGTTAGTATCGGGCGTCAGGTTGTTGAGCGTAGTGCCGTTGGTGGTGATGCCCGTGATGCGGGTGCCGCCGGTCGCGGGGTCGAAACCAGCCGGACCGTAGATAATGGTGTAGCTAGCCCCAGCGGGCAGCGGCCCGGCCCAACTCAGGCTAGCCGTGGTGTTCGTCGTATTATTCACCGTGAGGCCGCCCGCCGAGGGACAAGCTACCGAGAAATTTCCTGCTCCCGATAGGCTGCTGCTCCCGAGCGCACCGCCGCACTCCTGACGCACGAAAAACTGGTAGCTGCCCGGAGCCAGACCCGTGATGGCGCTGGAAGTAGTCGTAACGCCGGTGATGGTGGTGCCACCGGTAGCGGGGTTGAAGCCCGTTGGGCCGTAGATAATGGTGAACGGACCGGGGTTGGGATTGCTGGCCGAGAACGAAACCGCAGCCGTGGTATTGGTTACCACTGCCGAGAGGCAGCGCGGAATCGGGCAGCTCGTTGGTACGGGCGGCACAAACGAATATACCTGCCCGGAGGCCGGCAGGGTAGAAATGTTGGTGGTTTCGGTGGTACCGCTAGCCACCGGGTTGGCCGAAACGTTGTTCAGCGACAGAAACGACGCGCAGCCACCGGCAGCAGTGATGCCCGACAAACCCACGGAAGCCGTGATGCCAGCAGGCGTGCCTCCGCCGTTCTGATAAATGTAGCGCACTTGATTAGTACCCTCGAACAGCTGAACCTGCATCGAAAACGGTGCCGCGCTGTTGCTGAGGCGAGACCAGTTGAGCCATTCGAAGATAAATACGCGGTTGGGAGCCGTGCCCGTAGTGGCAAAGCTGGCAGCAGCGTTGGCGCCGCGGCCGTCCAGGTCGTCCCAGAACGGAGCTACGCGTGGCCGCTCGGCAGCGGTACCGGTGGCAAGGTTGTTGGTCAGGCTGTTGGCGGTAGCAGCCGTGTTAAACGTCAGCCAGCCGTTGGACGAAGCTTTGAACTGCGTGTAGGCAGTACCATCGAAAACGAAGGAAAAGCCTAGTGGAAAGACGCCTGACAGCGCATCGTCAACCAGCAGTGCGGGTACCGGAGTGCCGCCGGTAAGCGGGGCATACGTATCAGTGCTGGGCGTAAATGTGTACGCATCAACCTGAGCCTCGGCCTTGGTGGTCAATAGCAATCCACCGGCCAGCAGCATCGCGCCAGCGAAGAGCTTGCCTGGATTAGGGTAAAAGGGTTTTCCCATGGGTGAAGAAAAGAGGAGTGAAAAATGGGTGAAATATGGATTCCTGGTTGGCGCCAACCCGGAAGGGTATTCTGCCTTGAAATTTATAAACAAACTGCCGAACGGGGGCTTTGGTTGGCGGGTTCTACGGGCAGATGTGGGCATTTACCTGCTTGGCCATGCCCTTTGCGGGTATTTATTCAGCAGGCTTTAGTCGTATCCCAATAATATAATCCTAGACTATTAGAGTATTTTATCTACGGCATTAAGATGGTAGTCCGGTCGGCAAATAGCGGCCCTTGCTATCTAAGCCTTTACTCTTAACGCCGCCCATCGGTTTGCCCCCAATAGGCACGGTAGTGCGCCAGCAGGGAGGCAAAAAGTGAGCAAGCGCAACCGAAAAGACCATATTTTAGAGTTTTTTAGCCTGAATTTGAATCATTTATCAACGCACAAAGCGGCTTAGCTTTGCTTGCCGCAGCTCTTCCCTTTTAAGGAATAATCCTGAAAATTAGCCCAAAAAAATTGGCTTTTCTGAAAGCAATAAAAAGTTCCGGAATAGCGGATTTAAACACTTTTTGGCCCTGAATTTGCTAGCAATTCTGAACCGCAATTACCGGGCAAAGGTCATTTCATTAGGCCGTACCTTTAGCCCTGTAAATACCCCCTCTATCACTCGTCTTACTTTATTTTCCACTCTCAACCACCAGTTCTCTTCAACAACCATGAAGAAATTCCTACACTCCACCAGCCTGCTGTTGCTTAGCTGGTGCCTGCTTCTGGTAGGCACGCAGCAAGCACGTGCTACGCACATTCAGGGCGGGCAGCTGACGTATGTTAACGTCGGCAACAACCAATACGTGGTTACGCTGTACCTGTACCGTGACTGCTCGGCGACTGCCACCCTACCCACCAGCATGTCGCTGCTGGTCAAGAATGGTTGCACCGGCACTACGCAAGGCACCTACCCGATGAATCCGGTGCCTAACTCTATTGCGGTAGGCACTCAGTATTGCCCTGCTCAGCAGCAGGCATCTCAATGCGTTAGCACTGCCCAACTCCCGAACTATCAGACGCAGCAGTACCGTACGGCAACGGTGACGATTACCCCCGGCCAGTGGCTGTTGAGCACTGAAATCTGCTGCCGCCCCAGCACTGCTAACCTGGATGGCCAGGCTAACTTCCGCTACGAAGCTTCGCTCAACAACCTGATTACGCTGGCTGACGGCCAGACCCGGGTAATTCAAAACAACTCGGCGCAGTATTCGCCCCAAGATGTACCGGTGCCTTTCGTGTCCTATAACCAGTCGACTACTATCGGCTTCAACACCACCGACCCCGACAACACTCGCGCTAATCCTGACCAGGACTCGCTGGCCTATTCGCTGACCACCCCCCTGAAAGGCTGCAATCTACCGGTGGACTATTCCAATTACCCCGGTGGTTTCCCAACCCCGCACCCCACTATTCCGGGCTGCTTTATTCTTCCTCCGGCCAACACTCCCACGTTATTCACGGCTCAGCTACCTATCGCAGTGGGCTTTAACACCACCGGGGCTTGTCCTATTCTCCAGGGCACGACGAATTTGTTCGCCTTCAACGCAGCAGCTGGTCAGTTTACTTTCACGCCCAACGTTTACCGTAATACTGCTCCCGGCTTGGGCGAAAACAAGTACGTGGTAGTAGGCCGCGTAGATGACTATCGTAAGCTGCCCGGCAGCAACCGTCGTTACCTAGTGGGTTCGGTGCGTCGCGAAATTTTCGTCATCGTAATCAACAGCAGCAACACCGTACCGTCGGCCCCGACTGGCACGCCGGTAACGCCTAACGCTGGCACGACCGTAGTACAAACCGTCGATTCGCTCGACGTAACCATTCAGCCCTGTAACTACTCGCAGGTACTGGTGCGCTTCTCCGACCCCGACCCGACCGACCTGCTGACGGTATCGTACACTGGCGCTGGCACCATCCCGGTTGACATCCTGCAGAGCGGCGACATCGGTACTTATACCCTGACTGGCAACGGTACCCGCAACCCGGTGGCCCGCTTCCTGTTCCAGCCCTCGCCGGCTTATAGCGGCCGCGTGCTCCGTATTCCCTTCCAGATTCAGGATGATGCCTGCCCGGTACGTGGTCTGCAAACTCGGATTCTGGTTGTGCGCATTGCCAGCACCCGTCGTGACCTCGCTACTTCGGCTACCGTGGCCGGTGCTCCGGGCCTGGGCGCTATCAATACACCTGGCCTGCGGGAGGCTTCCATCTGCCCCGGTGGCTCGCTGCAACTGGTAGGCACGGTAACTCGCCCTGACTCGACTCGTGGCCGTCTGCAAACCTACAACTACACCTGGACCGGTAACGGTATTCAAGGCAATGCCAATCAGGCGGTTGTTACGGTACGCCCGCTGACGACGACCATGTACCGCCTGCAAGTGAACCCCACGAGCGGTTTCCAGACCGGAGTTTGTGCCGACATTGACTCTATTCTGGTGCGCGTAGTGGCTGAGCCGGAAGTAGCCGTTGTGGCTAGTAACGCCGACGTATGCCCCAACGGCGAAATCACCCTGACCGCCACAGCCAGCCGTCCGAACGATGCCCTGGTTGACAACTACACCTACGAGTGGTTTGATGCTAACAACCAACTACTCAACCAGACTGGCAATACAGTTACCGTGCGTCCGACGGGCCCCACTTCGTATACGGTACGTGCTAAAGGTGCTTTGGCTTATGGCTGCGACGCTAGCAACAGCATCAACCTGAACGTGGCTCCGGTAGCCGTGGCCTCCTTCGATACGGTAAACGTCGTGGCTATTTCGTCGCGTGCCGGCAGCCGCTCGTTGATTCCGCCGGTGACGTTTAAATTCACCAACACCTCGCGCCTGAACCCCATCAACTCCGCTTACCAGCTGGACAGCGTGCGGTGGACCTACCAGCGCGTACGTACTGCTAGTGGCGAGCCTGTTACGTCGCTGCCAGTTCGTTTCTCCACTAGCCGCACCGAGGCTACCACGCCTCCCTTGGAGCCGGGCTACTACCTCATCAAGCTGACGGTGAACACGCGTGCTGCAGGCACTAACTGCCCCGAGGCTACTGCTCAGTACACGGTATTCGTTCCGAACATCCAAGTACCGAACATCATCACCCCGAACGGTGACAACTTCAACGACTTCTTCGTGGTGAACGCCGACCAAAAGGGTGGCAAGCTCGAAATCTTCAACCGCTGGGGCCGCAAGGTGCAGGAGTACGGTAACTACCAGAACAACTGGAATGGCGAAGGCCAATCCGACGGGGTGTACTACTACTACCTGACTGACCGTCAAGGCAACAAAACCAAAGGTTGGGTGGAAATTGTGCGGGGCGGCAACTAGTCGCTCACTCATTCCGCAGTAAAAAGGGCCGTGCAGATGCACGGCCCTTTTTTGTGTTTAGAGTTGCTGGGAAAAGCCGCTTTGATGCTGTTGCGCCATTATCGTCCAGCTGTGGAGAAAGGCCTGTCGACTACCACAAGCGTAAAGCCGGTGCCCACATTCTTTTAGAGAAAGGGGTGAGGTTGCTCCGGACGGCGCGAAAGCCCTACCGACTTCGACCACCCCCGTTTTCGCTACGCGAAAACATCCCCTCCTTTTCAAGGAGGGGAGTTGTCGTGCTTACCGCTTGGGGCGGCGGGCTTGCCAGAAGGCAAACAGCAGCAAGAGCACCGCTACTATTTGCGTGCCGCGCCCCAGCAGTTCGCCAAAACGGGCGTAGAAGGTCAGCTCATCATTAAGATGCACCGTGCCGCGGCTGGCGGTGGGAATCCAGGCGGTTTCGGTTTGCACCACTTCGCCCCGCTGGTTGATGAAGCCGGTGAAACCGGTGTTGGCGGCGCGGGCCAGGTCGCGGCGGGTTTCGATGCAGCGCAGGGCGCCGTAGCGCAGCAGCTGATGGTAGCCGGGCGAGTCGTTCCACCAGGCGTCGTTGGTGAAAAGGCCCAGCAGGGTGGCACCGTTGTGGGCGTACTCGGCCGTGAAATCGCCGTAGATGGACTCGTAGCAGATGAGGGGGGCCACGCGCAGCGCGGGCGCGTTGGCCGGCGCCGTGTACACGGTGCGCTCTTCCTGGCTGCCGTAGCTGCCCACGGTACCGCCCAAGTCGATGTGCGAGATGACGGAAGTGAGCAGTGGCGGAATCTTCTCCACGCCCGGCACCAGCCGCGACTTGTGGTAGAACTGCACCGGTGCCGTCGCGTCGGCAAAAAAGGCCCCGGCATTGAATACGTCATAGTAGCCTAGGTCGTCGCGGTAGCGGGCCGTGACGCTGGCTTCCAGCTTATTCGGATAGCTTGTGACGGACGTGATGCCCGTGAGCAAAGCCACGCCCGGGTGGGCTTTCAGCCACTGCCGGACGCGGAAGATTTTGGGGTTACTCTCAATCGTGTTTTCCCAGTACGACTCCTCCAGCGCCGTTTCGGGCCAGATGACGAGGCGCGTTTGCGGCGTCAGCTTCTGCTCCGAAAGCGTGAGCAGGCGGGTGAGCTGCTCGTCGTAGGAAATGAAATCCGGCGTGCCGGCAAACTTCTGCTTGTAAGGGTCGATGTTGGGCTGAACGAGGACGACTTCGGTGGCGGGGCCTTTTTCCTGGTAAAGGCTACCGATGAGGTAGGACAGGCCAATGGGCGCGGCTATCGCCAGGGCGGCCGTTAAAAATTGTGAATTAAAAGTTAAAAATTGACGTGCAGACGGCGCTTCTGCGCTCACCAACTCATTTTTAATTTTTAATTTGCAATTTTTAATTAACCAATTAAAAATTAATAAGTTCACCGCCCACACCCACAGCGAGCCGCCCAGAAAGCCGGTGTACTCGTACCACTGCACCCACTGCGGCGCGGCGGCAAAGCCGTTGCCCAGCGTCAGCCAGGGCCAGGTGAGGTCCCAGTGCAGGTGCAATTGCTCGAAGGCAATCCAGAACACCGGCAGCGAAAGGTAGCCGAGGCGGCTGCCCAGGCGCTTTTTAGTCTGGCGAAAGGCCATGAGCGGCAGGCACATCAGTAGCGCATTGAGCACCACGGCGGCAATGCCCCCGCCCAGCGTACTGTAGCTCACCCACCAAGTGGTGAAGGCATTCCAGAGCAGCAAGTACGTGTAGGTGTAGGCAAACACCTGCCGCTTGCGGGCGTTGGCCAGCGTAAGGCGGCGCTCAAGCAGCAAATACGGCACCCAGCCCACGAACAGCAGCAGCGCAAACGGAGCCGGATGCACCGGCCAGGCAGCCCACAGCAATGCCGGGCCCAGTAGTACCAGCAGCCAGTTAGGCAGCTGCGGGCTAGTCTTCTCCTTCAAAGTCGTCGGATTCACGTTCTTGTTCTTCGCGTTGGGAATAGCGGTTGGCTTTGGATTCGCGGGCTGGCGCGGGGCCACCTTCGACCACCAGCACAATCTCGCCCTTAATGGTGGCGCGGGCGCCAAAATCGGCCAGGAGGCTGGCCAGGGTGCCAGTCACGGTTTCTTCGAATAGCTTGGTGAGCTCGCGGCTGACGGACGCCCGGCGGCCGGCTCCGAAAACTTCGGCCAGCTGTTCCAGCGTTTTCACGATGCGGTGCGGCGACTCGTAGAAAATCATGGTGCGCTGCTCCGTAATCAGCTCACGCAGGCGGGTCTGGCGGCCTTTTTTCACCGGCAGAAAGCCTTCGAACGTAAACCGCTCGGCCCCGAAGCCCGACTTGAGCAGCGCCGGCACGAAGGCCGTGGCCCCGGGCAGGCACTCTACGCCCAGGCCCCGGCTGAAGCACTCGCGCACCAGCAGAAAGCCGGGGTCCGAGATGCCCGGCGTGCCGGCATCCGATACCAGGGCCATGACTTCGCCCTGGGCCAGGCGCTCGAGCAGGCGGGGCACCTGCTGGTGCTCGTTGTGCAGGTGGTAGGCCAGCAGGGGCTTTTTGAGATTGAGGTGCTGCAGCAGGCGGCCGCTCACGCGGGTGTCTTCGGCCAGCACGGTGCTCACCTCACCCAGTATGCGGATGGCCCGCAAGGTGATGTCTTCCAGGTTGCCGATGGGCGTAGGCACGAGGTACAGGACGGTGTCGGGCATGGGTCAAAGGTACGGCGGCGGGCAGGCTTGCGGCTACGCCCTAAACCCAAACCCGCAAACATAAGTACAACGCTTTCACAAGTCACCTTTCTTTCTTCAGCTTTCTTCCCATGCCCATCGACCCCAACAACCGCCCCATCCGCGTCAGCTACGACGATACTACCGAGCAGGAAATGCAGGATGGCCACCACATTCCCAACGCTGACCCGCCCAAAAACGACGCCGCCCGCGGCGGCTTCGGCAACCGCGACGGCAAGGAAGGTTTCGGCTCGGACACGGCCGGCGGCGAAACCGCCCTCGGCGTGAACGAAACCGCCGACAGCATGAGCCCGCCCGCCGACAATATGCGCTCGAATGACGAAGGCCGCGCCGGCCGCGCCAACCAGGACCTGCCCGACGAGGACGAGGACGACCTGAGCCCCGTGCGCCCGCTCGACGAGCTCGACGCCCACGACTACCGCTCGGGCGTGGACGAAATGCAGAACCCCAACTCCCGCGTGGGCATGGGCCAGATGGAACCCAAGGCTCCCAAGCCCATCACCGGCACCGATACCAACGCCGAGCTGACCGACCCCAACGCTACCGATACGGCTATTGACCAATAGTTTCCGCTGCCAGGCTTCGCTCAGCCTGGCAACTCCTCCTTCCTTTCCACTTTTAACCTAATTCCCGCCATGTCCTTGCCCAATCAAAACCCTGCTTCCGGCGACCAGAAGCCCAAAACGAATACCTCGGAAACTCATCCTGACAAACGCAACCTGCAAGGCACCTCCAAAGCTGATGCGTTGCCGGTGAGTGACCTTGACCCCGAAACGGAAGCCCGCCTCGAACAGGAAGCCCTCGACGCCGGCTTGCGCCATCCCAACCGCAGCTACGATAAGCCCGACATCGACAAAGGTGCTTACAGCTAGAGCCCGTATTTATTTCATCTGAAAAAAGCGCCGCGTAACCCGCTGGTGCTTTTTTTTGCGTACTGCCGCCCTGCAATTTCGCCGAAAACACCCTTTTGCTCATGGCCCGCTACGCCACCTCCGATATTCACGGCTGTTTGCTCACCTTACGCCATCTGGTTGAGGAAGAACTTCAACTTACCCCCACCGATGAGCTGTACGTGCTGGGCGACTACATCAATAAAGGCCCCGACAGCAAAGGGGTGCTCGATTACTTTATGGGCCTGCAGGCGCGCGGCTACCGGGTAGTATGCCTGCGCGGCAACCACGAGCAGGAACTCATCGACGCGGCGCGCAAGCGCTGGCGGCTGGCCTGGCTGGGCCGCCTGAGCCGGCAGGCCACGCTGCGCAGCTTCGGCGTGCACCGGGCGGCGGCCATTCCGGAGGCCTACATTCAGTGGCTGGAAAGCCTGCCCTACGAGTGGCAATTGCCCGATTTTCAATTGGTACACGCCGGCTACGATTTCAGCCTGCCGCCCGAGCAGATGCACCAGGATTTGCATACTATGCTCAACACCAAGAAATACGTGCTCGATGCCAGCCGGCTGGAAGGCCGCCGCCTGCTACACGGCCACGTACCCACGCATGTGGCACAGGTAAAAAAGCTGGTAGCCAAGCGCGCGGGCGCCGTGGTGCTCGACACCGGCTGCGTGTTTCGCCACAATGCCGAGCTGCGTCACCTCGCGGCCCTCAACCTCGATACCTGGGAGCTGACGCTGGTGGAAAACCGCGAGCCGCCATACCCGATAGGTCGGAAGTAAGCTGTCTGCGCCTGCTGTGCAGCTTCGAAAACCCCAGCGCCCCTACCGGCGCTGGGGTTTTGCATTTTAACAATACACTCCATATTGCCCGCTTGGATTTATAGAGTTGCAGTTTATAGACGACGAACCCAAATAATAAAAATAATCCTAAAATTAACCCTTGACTCCATTTCGGTTTAACATTTACGGCAGTTTTTGCCACAAGCAGCCTTGTTATCAATACCGAGTATAAATAACAGTTATTTTGAAAAATAATAGCAAATTGCTTTGAAAAAGATAGGACCCTAGAAATAACGTCAGTGATTTACATAATTTTTCTCAGCTTTAATTGTTTTCGCTCTTGCGCTCGGCATTGGGATTCACTAGATTTGATAACATGACTAAGTACAATCAAGGGCAATTACCCAAATCACTCTTCTTATCCGATGGGCCTATGAGTAGAATTTGACTTTTCGGTGCTCGCACAATTCTATTACGGGTGCTATCAATTCCCGGCCTGTAGCATTCCGCTAACTGGCCGACCGGACTGCTACGCCTTTTTTTTAACCACCAATTCCCACACAATGCTCTCATGGAACAACATTTACATTTTTCGCAACGCCAAATTGGGTCGAAATCGGCCCTACGCGCGTAGGTAGCCCAGCGCCAGTTGGGCCTCGGCCTGCTGATGCTCCTTGCCATGCTGCTGGTGCTAAGCCATGTGGCGCAGGCAGCCATCACGATTACGCTCACAGTGGGCGTGGGAGGCGACTACACCACCATCGGCAGCGCGCTGGCGGCGGTGCCCTCGCCCCTGCCGCTGCCCTACGAACTCCGTTTGCTGGATGCCAACTACGCGGAAGATGTGCTGCTGACGCAAACCGGCTCACCTTCTAGCACTCTTACTATCAGGCCTGCGAATGGCGTGAGTCCGGTGCTCACCGGCACGCTCACCTTTGGGCCGGGCAGCCGTTACGTGGTGCTGGATGGCCACAACGGCAGCGGCCGGGGCCTCACGCTGCGCCAGCCTAGCCAGCTGGTGCCCACCGTCATTTTCAGTGGCGATGCGGCCAGCAATGAAGTACGCCAGTCCATTATATTGGGCTCTAATGGCCTTATGAACAGCGGCGTGGTGGTAATCGGTGACGGCGCCCTGAATGGCAACGACAACAACCGCATCACCGAAAGCCTGATTGGAAACGTGAGCCCGGCCCTGCTCCCCACCAACCTGATGTATGCAGCCAATGTCGGCGCGGGCATGAACGACAGTTTCACTCTGAGCCACAACGAGCTGTTCAACTTTGCCCGCACCGGGGTGCTGGTGGCAGGCGGCAACGGCGACCAGTGGACCATCAGCGACAACAGCTTTTACTATAACGTTGCCAGCCTGCCCGTGGCGGCCCAAACCGCCATCGACTTCCATCCCGGTAGCGGGGCCAACAGCGCGGCCGTGCGCAACAACTACATCGGCGGGCGGGCGGCCAACGCCACCGGCGGCATCTGGGAAAACATGGGCAGCCAGCACTTTCGGGGCATCGTGATGGACTGCGGCAATAGCACCAGCCTCATCAACGAAGTGAGTGGCAACGTGGTAAGCAGCGTGAGTCTGACGGGCGTCGGCTCGGCCTCGCTCACGGCGCTGCACGTAGAAGCCGGCCGTAGCGAGCTGACGGCCAACGTGCTGGGCACGATGAGTAACACCGGCACCAGCGGCATCAACAGCCTCGTGAGTCGGGCCACCACGGTACTCAACTCTTTCACCATCAGCAGCGGCCATCTGATGGTGGTGGAAAGCGGCCTGACCGTGGTGCTCGGCAACCTGAACAACGCCGGCATTCTCAACCATACCGGCGGCGACATGCTCATTCAGGGCAACTTCACCAACACCGGCACCTTTGCCCAAACCCTGGGTGATATTGAAATCAAGGGTGATATGCTGAATAGCGGGCAGTTTACCTGCTCCACCGGCAAGGTGAAGCTGACTGGCAACGGCCCGCAGCAGGTGAGCGGCGGCCTCTACTTCAATCTCGAAGTAAACGGCCCCGGCCTCAAAACCCTCACCGACGACATCGACATCTACAACGGCGTGCAGATGCTGAGCGGCATCCTGACCACTGGACCCTACCACCTCAAGCTCAACGCAATGTCTAACCTCACCGAAACCGATGCCAGCTACATACTGGGCCGTGTGGAGGTGCGCCGCACCGCGGTATCCGGCGTGCTCGAAGACTTTGGCGGTGTGGGTTTGCTGCTGACGCCGGCCGTGGGCTCGGTGCTGCCTGGCCCCACGCTGGTAAACCGCATTACGGGCGTGGCCCCGATGGGCGCGGGTGGTAACTAGGGCATTCTGCGGTATTTTGACATCTCGGCGCCGGTCAGTGCAGGCTTGAATACTACTATGACCATCAACTACTTTCCCCATGAGCTCAACGGCATTGCCCCCGCTAACCTGCGCTTTTTCAAGTCGCCTAACAGCGGCGCCTCCTAGAAGAACATGGGCTATAGCAGCGCCGGCACCAATTCGCTTGCCCTCAATAATGTGAGCGGCTTCTCGCGCTGGACGCTGGGCAACGAGCTTCTGCCGTTGCCGGTGGGCCTGGTGGTCTTCCACGTCGAGCGCCGGGGCGCCGGGGCGCCGATGCGCTGCTGAGCTGGACCACCGCCACGGAGCGCAACAACCGGGGCTTCAGCATCGAGGTATCGACCGATGGCAAAACCTTTCAGCTGCTGGGTTTTGTGGCGGCCAACGACGAAGGCGGCCGCCCGCAGCACTACCAGTTTGTAGATGCGACCAAGGACAAAGCGGGCCTGCGCTACTACCTTCTGCACCAAGAATATGTGAGCGGCTAAGTCAACTGTTTTGCCCCGAAAACGGTGCTGTTTGAGACTGCCGCCACTAGCCTGGCCGCCTACCCCAGCCGCACCGTGTGGCGGAACGACTACGCGGTAGCGGCCGGCACCAATCCGCTGCACGCCTGGCCCACCTGTGCCGCTGGGGCCTACACGCTCACCGCCGAAATCGGCGGACAGGTACTGCGCCAGCGCCTGCTGAAGGAATAGGTATTCCGGGACTGCTATAATATTCTGAAATCCACGCTTAGCAATTCAGGACTTAGGCTGGTTTCTGTTGAAAAGCCCTGTCCATGATTAGTGGTCAGGGCTTTTTGTATGGCTGCTAACCAACAAGCTACTTAACCTACCCGGCGGCATTGTTCGTTGCGCATTGCCCATCGTACCTTTGGCCCATGCAAACGCCCGATTTCACTGCCTTCCGCGACACCGTCGTCTTCGACCTCATCAATCAGGAAAAAGCCCGCCAAACCCACGGCCTTGAGCTCATTGCCTCCGAAAACTACGTTTCGGAGCAAGTGATGGCTGCCCAGGGTTCGGTGCTGACCAACAAGTACGCCGAGGGCCTGCCCGGCAAGCGCTACTACGGCGGCTGCGAGATAGTGGACCAGGTGGAGCAGCTGGCCATCGACCGCGTGAAGGAGCTTTTCGGCGTGAGCTGGGCCAACGTGCAGCCCCACTCCGGCGCCCAGGCCAACGCCGCCGTGATGCTGGCCTGCCTGCAGCCCGGCGACAAAATCCTCGGTTTCGACCTCTCGCACGGCGGCCACCTCACCCACGGCTCGCCGGTGAATTTCTCGGGCAAGCTCTACCAGCCCAGCTTCTACGGCGTCGAAAAGGAAACCGGCCTCATCGACTTTCAGAAGGTAAAGGAAACTGCCCGCCGCGAACGGCCCAAGCTCATCATCTGCGGCGCCTCGGCCTACTCGCGCGACTGGGACTACGCCGCCCTGCGCGAAGCCGCCGACGAAGTAGGTGCCCTGCTGCTGGCCGATATTTCGCACCCCTCCGGCCTCATAGCCAAAGGCCTGCTGAACAACCCTTTCCAGCACTGCCACATCGTCACCACTACGACGCACAAAACCCTGCGCGGCCCCCGAGGTGGCCTCATCATGCTGGGCCAGGATTTCGAAAACCCCTTCGGCCTGAAAACCCCGAAAGGTGAAATCCGCACCATGAGCAGCCTGCTCGACGGTGCCGTATTCCCCGGCACGCAGGGCGGGCCGCTGGAGCACGTCATTGCCGCCAAGGCCGTAGCCTTCGGCGAAGCGCTGGGCGAGGGCTACACCGCCTACGTGAAGCAGGTGGCCGCCAACGCCCAGGCGCTGGCCAAAGCTTTCGTGGGCCTGGGCTACGACATCATCTCGGGCGGCACCGACAACCACCTCATGCTCATCGACCTGCGCTCGAAGGGCCTGACCGGTAAGCTGGCCGAAAACACCTTGGTAAAAGCCGACATCACCATCAACAAAAATATGGTGCCCTTCGACGACAAGTCGCCCTTCGTCACCAGCGGCATCCGCATTGGCTCGGCGGCCATCACCACCCGCGGCCTCGGCGAGTCGGACATGGCCCGCATCGTGGAGCTGATTGACGAAAGCCTGATGAACCACGACAACGAAACCCGCCTGACGCAAGTGCGCCAGCAGGTAAACACCTGGCTGCAAGACTATCCGCTCTTCGCCTAAGGAGTATGAGGGTGGGTGCGTGAGAGTTTAGGATGACTTTCTGACTAGAAACCGATTTTTATCGTAAGTCAGTCTCCTCACTCTCCTACCCGCCCACCCTCCTACCCTCTTACCCCGAATTCAAGTGCCCGAAAACGCTCCGCTGGCCGACCAGCAAGAAATGTCCTTTATCGACCACCTGGAGGCGCTCCGGTGGCACATTATTCGCTCGGCCATTGCCGTGGTGGTGTTTACCACCATCGCCTTCTTTGCCAAGGACTTTCTATTTCACGACCTCATCCTCGGGCCCTCGCGCAACGACTTCTGGACCTACCGGATGTTCTGCAAGCTGGGCCAGATGGTCAGCGCCGAGCCCTGCAGCGACATGGTGAATTTCATCATTCAGAACCGCACTATGAGCGGGCAGCTGTCGATGCACATCAGCACCTCGTTCATAGTGGGTATCATCCTCACATTCCCGTACTTATTCTGGGAAATCTGGCGTTTTGTGAAGCCCGGCCTGTACCCGCACGAGCGCGCCGGCTCGCGGGGCGCGGTGTTTTTCGTGTCGGTGCTGTTTTTGCTGGGCACGCTGTTCGGCTACTACATTGCGGCACCACTGAGTATCAACTTCCTGGCCTCCTATACGGTCGATGCCAGCATCGAAAACCAGATTGACCTGCAGAGCTACATCAGCACGCTCACTACGATGACGCTGTCCTGCGCCCTTGTGTTTGAGTTGCCCATGATTGTGTATTTCCTGGCCAAGGCGGGGCTGATAACGCCCGAAATCATGCAGATGTACCGCCGGCACGCCATCGTGGTGATTCTTATCATCGCCGCTATCGTGACGCCGCCCGAAATCACTTCGCAGATTATCGTCACTATACCTATTCTGTTGCTCTACGAGCTCAGCATTTACATTGCCCGCGCCGTACGTCGCAACGCCACGGCCAGCCTGAATGCCAAGCTGAAGGAAACCGGCGGAGTAGCACAGTAACAGCACATCATCCTGAGCATTCCGCGCATCAAGCGGCGACGAAAGGACCTCGTCCGCACTGGTCGCAATAGTAATTCCAACTACTTAAACAACTGAAATACTATCACAACGAAGCGGGCGAGGTCCTTTCGCTGCGCTCAGGATGACATTCTTTTTTCGACCGCTATGCAACTTGCCCTCGGCTCCGACCACGCTGGTTTCGCTCACAAGGAAATGCTTCGTACCTGGCTAACCAGCCTGGGCTACGAAGTACAGGATTTCGGTACCCACTCGGCCGATTCGATGGATTACCCCGACGTGGCGCACCCCCTGGCTGCCGCCGTCGCTGCCGACCCGCTGCTGCGCGGAATTCTCCTCTGTGGCTCGGCCAATGGCGTGTGCATCACTGCCAACAAGCATGCGGGCATCCGCGCCGGTTTGGCCTGGTTGCCCGAAGTCGCCTCGCTCATCCGGCAGCACAACGATGCTAATATTGTCTGCATCCCGGCCCGCTACGTGACCGAAGAGCAAGCCCGGGAAATAGCCTCAACTTTCCTCGACACCGCCTTCGAAGGCGGCCGCCACCAGTTGCGGGTGGGGAAAATCAATTGCTAGCTTGACGAATTTGACTGTTGCTTTTGTCCAGTTTCGGCAGCAACAGCCTGGGGGTTGAATCTCGGAACCGGAAATGGGTTTTGTTACATCTAATGCACCGAAGCTGGATTTTATCATTCTTACATCATATTTTTCCATATCCAACAAGGCATTTTTTGAAAGCTGCGGGAGCGTCCTTATCTTTGATAAGCGCTATTACTGCCCGAAATGAAACGCCCTGCTTTTTTGCTATTTTGGCTTCTTTGGAGCGGGGTTAGCATTCAGCTACTGACAGCAGCTACCGGGCCGCTCCCTAACGATACCATTCGGCTGCAGCAACAGCTCGGCCGGGTTACCACCGATACGGCCCGCATCCGGCTGCTGACAATTCTGTGCTACGAGCTGCACGACGAGCAGCCCGCGCGGGCCCGGGTGCTGGGTGAAACCGCCGTGGCCCAAGCCCGGGAACTCCCGGAACCAGCGCGAAGCGGCCTGCTAATGAACAGCTTGCTGCACCTGGCCAGCTGCTATGCCAACCTCTCCAATGGCCCGCAGGCCCTGCGCCTCCTCAGCGAGGCCGACCGGCTGGCCCGCCAGCAGCGGCACCTCGATGGCCAGGCCCGCGCCGCCTGTGCCAAGGGCAGCATCTACCACGAGCGCGGCGACTCGGCTACTGCCTGGCAATACTACCACCACGGCCTGACGCTCGCCAAGAGCCCCGCTGTGAGCGACCGCACCCGCATGCGCCTGATTGGCAATGTGGGTGAGTTGCTGTTCTTTCGTCAGCAGTACAGCCGGGCGCTGCATTTCGACTCGCTGGCCCTGGCGCTGGCCCGCCGCATCCCCGACCCAACGGCCGAGTCGCACTATCTGGCCAGCATGGGGTCATACCATTTAAATCTTAAGAATTTACCCGAAGCGCAACGGCTACTCATGCAGGCGCTGGCCATCAGCCGCCGTGAGGGCGCTTTACGCAACCAGGCCAGCCAGCTGGAGCTACTGGCGCTGTATTATATTGTAACCGACCAGCCTGCCCGCACTGATGCCGTGACGCGGGAAGCCTTGCAGCTAGCCAGGCAAAGTGGTTTTCTGGAGCGGGTACTCGATGCGTACAGCATTCTGGCCGCTGAGGCCGCCGACCGCCGCGACTACCGCCAGGCCTACGAGTGGAACCAGCGTTTCGTAGCCCTCAACGACACCCTCAACAGCCGCCAGACCATGCAAACACTGGCCGCCACCCAGGCCAGCTACGAAAACCAGGAGCGCCTGCGCCGCATCCGCGAGCTCACGCAACAGCACGAAATACAGGTATTGCGCAGCCGGCTGCTGGTGGGTGTAGTGGCGCTGCTGACCATCGGGCTGCTGGTGGCGGGCTACCTCTACCGCAAGCTGCGCCGCAGCCGGGCGGCGCTGGCCAGCAGCCACGCGGCGTTGGAAGCAGCCTCGGTACAATTGCGCAGCATGGCCGTGTTCAAAGACAAACTCTACGCCATCGTAGCCCACGACCTGCGCGGCCCGGTAATGGCATTTGCGGGCGTTACAGAGCTGATAAATTACTACATCGCCGAAAAAAACGAAGCCGAGCTGGCCTTGCTGCCCGCCTTGGTGCGCGAAGCTGCCGACAGCCTCAACCGCTTGCTCGACAATGTACTCAACTGGGCAGTCAGCCAAACCGGCGAACTGTCGTACCGCCCCGAGGCGCTGCCCGTCGCCACGCTTCTTACCGAGTGCCAGGCCCTGTACCAAACGGCCGCCAAAGCTGGCCAGCAACAAATTACCGTCGCCGCCACACCCGAGCTGCGCATCTTTGCCGACCATAATATGACGCGCACCATCCTGCGCAACCTGCTCGGCAACGCGCTCAAATTCACTCCTGCTGGCGGCCACGTGCATCTCGAAGCCGCGCCCGACCCTGCCGACTCACGCATGGTACTGCTCAGCTGCACCGACACCGGTGTGGGCATGAGCGCAGCCACCGTGGCCCGCCTCATGAGCGGCCCCGACATGCCCACTCCTACTACTGCTCCTGCTGCATCTGCGGCGGGCGTAGGCCTTGGGCTGGTACTATGCCGCGCCTTCGTCCACAAGCACGGCGGCACCCTCGTTATCCAGAGCCGGCCCGGCGCGGGCACCAACGTCACGGTAAGTCTGCCGGTAGCTTGAAGCAGCGGCGGGTTAGCTAGCGGGTTCTTCCGCGGGGAACTTCGACACCGGCGTGCCAGCGCGCAATATATTCAGTATCAGCTTCCACATTTGGTCATAGGGCACTATTTCCACCTCGGCAAAAGCATTGCCGGGCGGCGGCGTTTCCTTGATTTGCTGTAGCAGCTTTTTGCCACGCTCCTCACTGATTGCCGGGTCAAAGTTCTTTTCCACCAACACATAAAGTAACCTGATAAACAAACGGTTGCGCAGATTACTTTCTTCGCGCAAGTGGCGTTGCTGGTACTTGCGCAGGCGCTCCATCCGCACCATCACTTCGTCCAGGTCGCGTTCGCGCAGGAAGTGTAGCAGTTGCAGAATGAGAATGGCCACGTTGTGTCCGCGCTTGTCTCGGTTATACTCCGGCAGCGTCAGGCTCCACTGCGTAATTTCCCGCCGCCGCACCACGCTCACCCGCAAGGGTGGCAGCACAAACTCGGCATAGGCCCGGTACAAATCCCAGCGCTGCAAAGCTGCCGCCCGCTGCTTCATAAACGTCGGATTTTTGCGCGTAGTGAGCAGTATCTGCTGAGCCCGAGCGTATTGCTCGGCATGCAGGGCCAGTAGAAAGTAGATTTCGTAGAAATAAAACCAGTTACTTGATGAGGGGTGAAATTCCCGCGCATACGTCTCGGCCAGCTTCAGGCCAGCCTGGGCCTGCTGCCCGCGCAAGTGCGCAAATACGCTCATGTAGTGGTTAAATCGTTTGTCGAACCGGCGCACATTGAGCCCGTCTTCCCGCAGCCGCTTTGCTGCCAGCGCCGTGATGTGAATGATTTCGCGGAAGTTGCCCCGCAATTCTTCGTATGACAGCCGGGCCTTATAAAGCACATTGAACGTATTGAATGTCTTGGCCTTGCGATGCAATGTTTCGAGTTGAGAAAGCTGCGCGGGCATGGTGGGCAGCACGTTGCGCCGCGTGTTCACGGTAAGCGCCATCTCCAGCTGCATCTCGGCATAAATCCGCTCCGCCTCATCCTCCAAGCTCAGGAGCTGCTGCCACTTGGCCAGCTGCTTGCTCATGGCGCGGTAGCGCGGGCGCAGGGTTTTCTCACTATATAATGTGCGCAGCAGCCGGGCACTTTGCACGGTGTATTGCGTGAATTCCCCCTGTTTGGCCAAGCGCATCGCCTTTTGCAGCAACCTCTCCGATAGAGCGTATTCCCCCTCCGCGTATAAAATCCGGCCTTTGTGCAATATATCCAGGCACTCCATCTCGTAGCGCCGCGACACCACGTAGCGCGGGTCCGAGTTATCAAGAAAATAAAGCTGATTGAGCAGCTTGCTCTGCACTCGCGCCTGCAAGCGCTGCAGGGCGCGGGTATTTTCGGTGCTGGCGCGCCCATACAGGGCCTTTACCATCTGCTTCGGGATAACCTGCGGCGTATCGAGTAGAGCCTGAACAAAGGAAGCTTCTTTGCTGCCAACCCGCGGCGGAAATTCTAAAACTGGCAGGCTCGGCAAACTTCGTGATGTCACAATTCGCGCCAAATTTGCAATTTCTTTCATCGAAAATGTGGCTCCATTGAGCGTACGAAGGGTTTTTCAAAAAATAAGCTCCCTAAAGTAGGCGTTTTTAAAACGGCGTTCTTTCCTTTTTTTTTCGCTACCCCTGCCAGCACCTTTGTATCGTGGTTTTTTCTGCCCGTTTTTCCGGCCGGATGTCGCAAAACAGCATTTTTTTGCAAAAATGCACAAAAATAATCGCCCCGTAAAGCGTAGAAATGCACTTTTATTTTTTTTATCTCCTTTTAGCACAAAAAAATATTTGCTAAGTTCTTGTCTCATTTAGGCTAATAGTTTCCTTTTTTACGGTGTTAGGGCTGCCCAATTTTGTATCATCAAAACGGCAAACACCTTCTTAAATCCCTAACATCATGTTGAATCTAGTAGCCCTCGCCCTCCTTCAGATTGCCACGCTGACCGACCCGCCCGTTACCACTACTCCTACCATCTCCTCGGAGCCCACCATCACCAACCAACCTATCGACGGCGGCACTGGCGGCTGGGGTAGCGACAAACCTGCCGACGGCGGCACCGGCGGCTGGGGTAGCGACAAGCCCGCTGATGGCGGCACTGGCGGCTGGGGCAGCGACATCAACGGCGGCCAATAGTCCGGCAACCGACGCTTCGTGCCTAACTTGCCTGGCCGCCCCTGTTGGCGGCCGACACCCCGCATGAAGCACTTATTCCCGCTGGGGCTCCGGCTGGCTCTCGTAGCCCTCGGCTTGGTAGCAGGCTGCACCAGCCGGCCCTCCAAAGAGCCGCCCATCAGGGTGCGCTGGACGCGCGACCCTGAAAGCCTCGACCCGCTGTTGCTGGCCAATCAATACGCTACCGAGGCAGCCAACCTTCTGCATCTTAGCTTGCTGCAGGTTGATTTTTCAAAAAATGATTTCAGCCCCGCCCTGGCCGAAGCTCTCCCGACGGTTACGCTGCTTGGCGATTCGCTGACGCAGCTCACCTACCAGCTGCGACAAGCCGCCGCCTGGGACAATGGCCAGCCCATCACGGGCCACGATGTGGCCCTGACGCTGAAACTCATGTATTGCCCGGGTCTGCCCAACGAAAGTGCCCGGGCGCAGGCCGGCTTCATTCGCTCAATTCGAATAGACAGCCTCAATCCCAAGCGGTTTACCCTAACTTGCCAAGGACAGGCCGTGGAGCACATCCAGGCCTCTGGTGACTTTTTTATTCTGCCGGAAACTGTGCTGGACCCCCAGCATGAGTTGCGCCCGACTTCCCTGTCGGAGTTGCAGAAGCGCCCCCCCACCACCCCGCCCGATTCGGCCCTGAGCCGGCTGGCGCGGCGCTACCTGGCGGCGGTTCCGATGCCCGGTAGTCCGGCACCAGCTTTGGGCTGCGGCCCTTATGAGCTCAGTTCCTGGCAGAAAAACCAGACCCTGCGCCTGCGCCGCAAAACCCGGTGGTGGGCCGACCAGGTACGGCCACGACCGTTTGTATTGCAAGCACAGCCTAGGCGACTGGAGTTTGCCATCATTCCCGACGATGCCACGGCCGCACTGGCCCTGCAGCACGGCGACATCGACCTCTACCCGCAGGTATCGGCAGCGCAATTTGCCCAGCTTCGGGCTTCCGAAACCACCCGCGAGCAGCTGGCTTTTTACACGGCGCCTTCTTATGATATTGTGGCTGCCGGCTTTAATACCCAGCAGCCGGCTCTCGCTGATGGCCCAACGCGCCGGGCGTTGAGCTACTTGTTTGATGCAGCAGGCCTGCTGCAAGCCACGCAGTTCGGGCAGGGCCTGCGCACCGTTGGGCTTATTCATCCGAATGACCAGCGTAACTATAACCGCAGCCTAAGCCTGTTGCCATTTGCCCCCGACACAGCGGCGCTCCTACTTCGGCGGGCTGGCTGGCAGCAAACTACCCCCAGAGGACCTTGGCAGCGCCAGCCCAAAGCAGGCGCGCGCCAGCAGCTGAGGCTCCGCTTCCGCTACCGGGCCGACGATGCCAGCTTCGAAACCATGGCGCTGCAGTTTCGGGCGGCGGCCGCTTCCGTTGGCATTGCCGTTGAACTGCTTCCTACCGCAGCGGCCGCCCTTACCCCTAATCTACAAGCGGGTGACTTTGACGTGTATGTGCGACTAATCAAGGGCAATCCATTTCTGTTCAACTTCATCCCGGTGCTGCATTCCAGTGCCCGGGGCGCGGGCAATTTCACAGGCTACGGCACGCCAGCCAGCGACCAGCTGATAGAGGCCATTGCTGCCGCCCGCCAGCCAGCGCAGCGCAGCCGTCTCTTACAGCAGTTTCAGGCCACATTGCGGACTGATGCGCCAGTGGTACCGCTATTTTTCATGGCTACCCGCCTGGCCGCCAGCCGGCAGCTCGCGGGCTTGCACGTTTCCCATCTGAAGCCAGGCTACCTGGTTACGACTATGGAGCGGAAACCCGCGTCTTTCCCAACTCCTTAAAATCCTCACCAAATGGTAAAGCAGTGGCTGTGGCGCTTGGGACAAACGGCGGTGGGTATCTGGCTGCTGGTTTCACTGGTGTTTCTGCTCAGCCACTTGGGGCCGGTGCAGGGTGATGATGCGCTGCTGCCCGCTGCGGGCGACCTCAACACTACCTCTACCCCAAGCAGCTTTGCCCAGCGGCAGGCTACCCGTCGTGCCGTGCAGCACCGTCTGGGGCTCGACCAACCGGTTTTTTACCTGAGCTGGCAGCCCGCCACCGATACCACTAGCGGTTGCTGGAGCTGGCATGGGCTCTCCAATCAATACCATCACTGGCTATTAAGCACCGTGCATGGCGATTTGGGCACCTCCCTGGGCAGCCGCGAGCCCGTGGCGCGCCAGCTGTGGCAAGCATTGGTCTATACGCTACCACTGGTAGGCATCACGCTATTGGGTACCCTATTGCTGGCCTGGCAACTAGCCGAGCGTTTGGCCATGCAGCCTAGGTGGCAGCCGCTACTGCAGGCTGCCCTCACGGGTTTACAAGCGCTACCGCTGTTCGCCATTGCTCTGGCACTCTTGCTGCTGCTCGCCAATCCGAGTGTTGCAGCCTGGTTTCCTCCCTACGGCTTGGGCCAAGCCACGCCCGCAGAACTGGGCTGGGGACTTTGGATAAGCACCTATGCCTACCATGCTACGCTGCCTGCGTTAAGTCTGATGCTGAGCGTTCTTCCCGCCGTTACTCTCCAGTTGGCCGGCGCCCTTCGCGACGAGCTGGCGCAGCCGTACACTGCCACGGCGTATGCCAAAGGACTCAGTCAGCCCCAGGTGATTCGCCGCCACGCGCTGCGCAATGCCCTACTCCCTTCTCTGACCCAGCTAACTGACTTGCTGCCAACCCTGGTGGCAGGCACTCTGGTGGTAGAAGTGGTATTTGCCCTGCCCGGCATGGGCCGGCTGCTCGTGCAGGCCGCCACCACCCGCGATTACCCGCTGCTGGTAGGCGGCGTATTGCTTATCGGCACAGCCCGGCTGCTGGCCCTGCTGCTCGCCGATGTACTCTACGGCTGGGCCGACCCCCGCATCCGATGAAACAAAGGGCCGGTATGACATGGGCAAAGCGGCTGGCGTGGCTATGGCTTGGCATTCTAGTGATAGTGGCGGCGCTGGTTCCCTGCTTGCCATTGCCCTACGCGCCCGCGGTGCCCGACTTGGCGCACGTGGCAGCCCCACCCGGCAGTGCGAGTCACTGGCTGGGCACCGACGCCCAGGGCCAGGATGTGCTGGCCAACCTGCTTTTTGGCACGCGTACGGTGGTGCTGCTCACCTTGCCCGCCGCCGCCCTGGCGGCCCTGTTAGGCGGTCTGGCGGGCGGCATAGCCGGTTTCTGGGGCAACCGGCTGGCCCTACCGCTGCCTTACTGGCTAGCGGCCCTGACCCTGACCTGGGCCTCCCTGCGCCTGCCGGGCTATAGCTATGCGCTGGCACTGGCGATGCTGGCGGCGTTGAGCATTCTTTTGCAACAGCGGATGAGGTGGCGCTGGCCGGTGTTCCGGCTACCGCTCGACACGTTTTTGCTGGGCAGCATCACGATGCTAGGAGCCGTGCCGCGTTTATTACTGGTAGTAGCGATTACCAGTCAGGGGGTTACTGGTATCGATTTGGTGGTATTGCTGGCCCTGCTGGCTTGGCCCGAGATGGCCCGCTTGGTACGCGCCCACATGCAACGCACTAGGGTGCTGCCATTTATCGAAGCTGCTCGGGTAGCGGGATTACCTCCGCTCCGGTTATGGCTGTGGCATGCCCTTCCCCACGCCCTCCAACCCCTCCGCACAGCCTTACCGCTTAGTTTGACGGCCCTCATTGGGCTGGAAACAACCCTGTCATTTTTAGGCGTTGGCTTACCACCTACAGTTCCAAGCTGGGGTCGAATGTTAGCCAGCGCACGCCTCAATCCATCATCTTATTCATCAGCAATTTACCCATTATTCTTGCTCATTATTTCAATTGTAGCGCTGCAAACGCTTGCTACAAGCCCGTCATTTACCATACATAAGCAAAAAATTTAGAGATGATTAACTGATTGTAAAAATTAAATTAAAATTAATTTTGAATGCCTAATGTCATAAAACAGCGGTGTTTTTGCAAAAACAATATTTCGTGAAACGTGGCCTGAGTGAGCATCTAAGGACGATTATCAGTTTTAGACCACTGATTTTATTTGTTTTTCAAATCTATTTTTTAACTATATCAAGTGATTCCCCATGTTTTCAATGTCTCAATTAGCGGTAGTCTTTCCTTTTTTTAGCTGATAAGTCGCGGTAATATTGTACTGATTTTGGAACGCCTCCAAATTCACGCCACGCCTATTTAAGCCCTTCTACCATGTATCTCCTTTCTAATTACCCATTTATGAGTAACATCAGACCTTTGGGGTTGCTGAAAAGGGCTTCTGTTTCGACGTCGCGTGAGCTTGATTTTGTAACACCGGACGGTAGCGTAGTCCCACGCGCTTTGGGGGAAGCCGCGTTACGTTGCCACATGGCAGTGCTGGTAGGCGGCTTGTTTGTAGGTTCCTGGCCCAAGTCTGAATAAAGACGTTAGTGTCAATCCTACAGAACAGTCGTTTGAGTTTTGTTCTGGTTATTATGGTGCCCTATCTAGTATAATAGTCTACCCTATCCGAATCCTGTACCTGTGAGACCCAACAGTACAGTCCAGCGTCTACCCCGCTGACTGAACCCGCCAGCACTGCTGGCGGGTTTTTCAGTTTTAAGGGCAATAGTTCGGGGATTAGCCTGCCACCAGTGCAATGCCCTGCTCGAAGCTACGCGGCTCGTAGCCTAACTCCGTCTGCGCTTTCGCAATTACAAAGCCGGTGCGCAACGGCCGCCGGGCGGGCTGCGAAAACGTGCTGCTGTTGACACGCTCGATAAGTGTGGAGTCGAGCTGAAAGAAGTCGGCCACGCGCAGGGCCATAGCGTAAGGCGTCATCATCTCGGCACCACTGAGGTGGTAGATACCCTGGGCTTGCTGCCGGGCAATTAGCCAGCAGCCCCAGGCCAGGTCATCAATCAGAGTGGGCGTACGCCACTGGTCGTCAACCACCTTAATTGCTTTACCGGCATGCAGTGAGTCACGCACCCAGGTTACCAGGTTGGTGCGGCCGTAGTCGTGCGCGTTGCCATACACCAGCACCGTGCGGGCAATGGCCCAGGGGCCGGGGCTGGCCTGCACCAACTGCTCGGCGGCGAGCTTACTTTCGCCGTAGAAATTGACCGGCGCGGGCACAGCCGTCTCGTCCAGCGGGCCAACTTTGCCACTGAAAACGAAATCGGTACTGAGATGCGTGAGGTGAACCTGCCGCTCGGCGCAGGCGGCCACCAGATTGGCTACGGCCGTTACGTTTTGCTGCCAGCAGGCTTCGCGGCTCAGCTCACACTCGTCGGCGTTGGTCATGGCCGCCGTGTGGATGAGATGCGTGGGCTGCTCCTGCGCCAGCACTTGTTGCACCTGCACCGCATCGGTCACGTCGAGGCGCACAAAGGGCGCTTCGGGGTAGATGGTGGCCAGCTTATTGGCACCGCGCGAGGTAGCTACTACGGCCACTCCGGGTTGCTGCGATAATAGCCGTACGAGCTGCTGGCCCAGCAGGCCATTGGAGCCCGTTACAAGTATCTTCATGCCTTACTGATACTTGTAGCCGTAGAGTTTGGTGATTTTCTTTTTCTTGAGCTTTTCTACCTTCATGGTCATTTTGACGTCGGTCGTGGGCCGGTCGCGGCCGTCTTTGGCCACTTTGGCAATTTTGTCGATGACGTCGAGGCCCTGAATTGTCTGGCCATACACCGTGTAAGCGCCATCGAGAAAGTGAGTGCCGCCGTGGTTTTCAACCAGGTAAAACTGCGAGTAGCTGCTGGGCGTGCCAGCCGGGCCGCCCTGGCGGGCGGCGGCCAAGGCGCCGTAGTCGTGCTTGTGGCCGGGGCCGAGCTCGGCGGGCACGGTGGGGTCGGCGTCCTTGCCCATGCCGTCGTTGGTGGGGTCGCTGTCTTTGCTGTTGGCATCGCCCCCCTGAATCATGAAGTTATCGATGACGCGGTGGAAAGTGGTGCCGTTGTAGAAACCGCTTTTGGCTTTCTCCAGAAAGTTCTTCTTGTGCAAGGGCGTATCATCAAACAAAACAAGCCGGATATCGCCTTGCGAAGTAGTGATGGTCACTACTTCATCTTTGCTGCTGACTTTGGGCTTTTTCGGCGCCTTTTCTTTGATTTTCACTTTCGCGACACCTTCGGCGGGCTGCTGAGCGTGGGCGGGAGTGGTGAAGGCCAGCGCGGCCACGGGCAGGGCCAGCAAAAGCAGACGAGACATGGGTGATTTCATATTGTGGATAGGAGTGCCAAACGACAACGCCGGACAAAAATAACCGCCGTACCGGCTTGTTTTACGTATGCGGCGCAAGTTCTTCATTTCCGGAACTGTCCGCCTATCTCGCGCATGTCTGATTCTTCCCGTTCCGTCACCTGGCCCGCGCCGCACTGGTTTCCCAAACTACTGCTGGCTATTTACCTGCTGGTGTTTATTATCTGCGCCATCAATCCGGCTGAACGAGACACTTGGGTAGTTGAAAATCTGCCCATTGTGGTCATTGCCGGAGTACTGGCGGTGCTGTACTGGCGCGGCGTCCGCTTTTCTAATCTGGCTTATGCGCTGATGAGCGTACTGCTGCTCATGCATACCATTGGCGGTTACTATACCTTTGAGAAAGTGCCGTTTGACTGGTTTAATAACCTATTCGGATTCAAGCGCAATATGTACGACCGGGTAGCGCACGTCACGGTCGGTTTCTATGCCTTCGCCATCATTGAGCTGACCGACCGGCTGGGCAACATTCGCAGCCGTTTCATTTCGTATGCCTTTCCGCTCTGCGTCATCGGCACCGTAGCCATGGCTTACGAGTTGATTGAGTGGATATATGCCGCTACGGCCGGCGGCTCGGCCGGGGCAGCATTCCTCGGCAGCCAGGGCGACATCTGGGATGCCCAAAAAGACATGCTGGCCGATACCAGCGGGGCCATTTTTGCCCTGCTGCTCTACGCCTTGGTGGGGCGCGGCCCTAGCGCTGGGCGGCGCGAATAGCCGCCAGAATTGCGCGGCCGCCCCGCGCCAGCACTTCCTGCGCCACGGCTTCGCCCAGAATTACCGCATCGGAGCCAGTCTGCACGACCTTCACTTCTTCCTCGCCATCGAGGCTGATGATGCCCGCTTCCAGGCGAATAGTACTATCATCCAGCAAAGTAGCCAGGGCAAACGACGGGATGCTGCAGCCGCCTTCCATGCGGTGCAGGAAGGCGCGCTCGGCCAGCAGGCATGTGTGCGTGGGTGCGTGGTCGAGGGCAGCTTTCAGGCGGGTTTTCAGGTCGGCATCCAGCCCGGCGGCGCACTCCACGGCGATGCTGCCCTGGCCGGTAGCGGGCACAAACTGCGTGGTACTGAGCTCGTGGCGCACCAGGTGCTCGTAGCCCATGCGGTGCACGCCGGCGTAGGCCAGCACCAGCGCATCGTACTGGCCTTCTTCGAGTTTGCGCAGGCGGGTCTGGAGGTTGCCGCGAGCTTCGGCAGTTTCGGCGTGGGGGGCGTAGCGGCGCAGCTGGGCCTTGCGGCGGGTGCTGCTGGTGCCCAGCAAAATGCCTGGCTTGGCGAGCGAAAAGTCTTCCTGAAAGCTCAGCACCACGTCGTTCACTTTCTCGCGCTCCAGGAAAGCCAGCAGCTCCAGGTCCTCGGGTATGGTGCTTTGTACGTCCTTGGCGCTGTGCACGGCCAGGTGGGTTTCGCCCCGCCGCAGGCTTTCCTCCAGCTCTTCGGTGAAGACACCCTTGGCGCCGATTTTCGCCAGCGTGCGGTCCAGCACCTTGTCGCCGATGGTTTGCACGGGCACCAATTCAGTTTCAAAACCGACTTGGTTGAGCAAAGCGGCGACGTGCTCGGCCTGCCACATGGCGAGGCGGCTGCTGCGGGTGACGAGGCGAATGGGATTGGTCATTTAACAGGTATCGATTAACAGTTAACAGTCATCCAAAGGCTAGGCTTGCCGCAGCTGCCCGCCCATACGCAAGGAGCTATCCACGAACACCATGCGCGGGTTGGCGTTGCGCTCGATGTGATAGTGCGCGTCGGTCAGTTCCTTGGACAATAGCTCGGCATTGCGCGTCGTGACCAGCTTGGAGAATCGGCCCACAAACTCCTGCTCACCAGCGGGCAGGTGGGGCACGAATTTCGGGTCGATGCCGAATAGCAGCACTTTGCGCAGTAGCCCCAACGAGTAGCTCAGCAGCTCCTTCTGCGTCTCGCGGCCCAGCTTCTGGAATTCGTCGCTCGACTTCAGGATATCCGCCGCTTTCTGACTGTAAGCCTGCCGCATC
Organism: Hymenobacter aranciens; assembly: GCF_030580865.1. GTDB lineage: Bacteria > Bacteroidota > Bacteroidia > Cytophagales > Hymenobacteraceae > Hymenobacter > Hymenobacter aranciens. The sequence goes on from NZ_JAUQSY010000004.1 coordinate 331,178, forward strand.
CACTTCACGAAGAACTCAAAGTAGTCGTGGTCGGCGTTCTGGTCCTTGGAGGCGATGGCGGCGCCCAGGCTGCCATCGGCTATCTGGGCTACCTGCCGCGCTTTCACCTCGGGCAAGTGGTAGTGCGCGTGCAAATACTGCGTGATATCGGCCTCCGGAAAAGGGCGCACCACGATGGGCTGCACCCGGCTGATGATGGTGGGCAGCAGCTGCTCGGGCGCAAAGCTCACCAGCAGGAAGATGGTGGCGGGCGGCGGCTCCTCCAGCAGCTTCAGCACGGCGTTGGCGGCCGTGGGGTGCATGAGCTCGGGCAGCCAGATAATGACGATTTTGAACCGGGCCTCGAAGGCTTTCAGCGACACCGTTTTGAGAATCTGCACGGCCTCATCCTTCGAGATGTTGCCCTGCTTGTTTTCGGCCCCGATGTGCTGCATCCAGTCGTTGAGGCCCTGGTAGGGATTGTCGAGCACGAAGGTGCGCCAATCGGCCATAAACTTGTGGCTTACCGCATCTTTACTCACCGATTTGGTGGTGGTCACGGGCACGATGAAGTTCAGGTCGGGGTGGGCCAGCTTGGCCGTTTTGGTGCAGGCGGGGCAGTGGCCACAGCTGTCGGCCGCGCCTGCGGGGCGCTCTTCGCAGTTGAGGTACTGGGCGTAGGCCAGCGCCAGCGCCAGCGCCGCGCCGCCCTCGCTGCCCCGGAAGAGCTGCGCGTGCGCCACGTGCTGCCGCTGCACCGACTGGCGCAGCACCTGCTTCACGGCTTCCTGGCCGGGGATGTCGGAGAATCTGAAACCACGGATTGACACGGATTTTTCGGATTTCACGGATTTTGTGGACGATTACTTTCTTTACTGATTGATAGAATAGTTACCCTAAACTGCGGGGATGATTCTTTAGGAAGCGTTTAAACTTTAAGCTAGGCTCACCAAAATTTATAAGCAATCCAACTTCTAGCTGATAGGCTTCTAAGTAGTTGATGATTTGCGCATGATGAGTCTTTGTAAGTTCATGCAACGCTTTCAACTCAACTAACACGCATTCTTCAACTAAAAAATCTACCCGGCGGCTACCAACTTCTACACCCTTATAGAAAAGCGGCATCTCAATTTCTCGGGCAAATACCAATCCCGCTTCTCTCATCTCAATGGCGAGACTACGCTGATAAATTACCTCTTGAAATCCTGTGCCCAGCGTCTTGTGCACTCGCATAGCACAGCCAATAACAGCCTCGGTCAGCTTATTGTGTCGAGTATCAACTAGCATAAGGAATAACAAGCAATACAAAACACACTTTGCAGTTGCCACTCGCCGCCACAATGACCCGTCCACAAAATCCGTGAAATCCGAAAAATCCGTGTCAATCCGTGGTCAGGCTTTCTCCCACACCCGGTCCTTAGCCGTGTCATCATACACGCGCTGCATAATCCCCTGCTCCACGGCGTCATACACCAGCCCGCGGCGGCTCATCACACGCTCGGCTACTTCGGCCACGCGGGGCAGCTTGAAGGTTTCGAGGCCGGCGGGGCCGCCCCAGCTGAAGCTAGGGATGAAATTGCGCGGGTAGCCGGCCCCGAAGATGTTGGCGCCCACGCCCACCACCGTGCCGGTGTTAAACATCGTGTTGATGCCACACTTGCTGTGGTCGCCCATCATCAGGCCGCAGAAGGTCTGGCCCGTATCCACGAAGCGGCCGATGGCGTGGCTCCAGATTTTGACGGGCGCGTAGTTGTTCTTGAGGTTCGAGGTATTGGTATCGGCGCCCAGGTTGCACCACTCGCCGATGACGGAGTTGCCCATGTAGCCGTCGTGGCCCTTGTTGCTGTAGCCGAGGATGATGCTGTTGCCCACCTCGCCGCCCACTTTGCTGTGCGGACCCACGGTGTTGTCGCCGCGCATTTTGGCGCCGGCGTTGATGTGGCTGCCTTCGCACAAGGCCAGCGGGCCTTTGATGATGGCGCCTTCGTGGACCTGCGCGTTTTTGCCGAGGTAAATCGGCCCATCCTCGGCGTTCAAAATCGCGGCGCGGATTTTCACGCCTTCCTCGATGAAGATGTTTTCGGCGCCATACACGATGGTGTGCGGGTCGCCGACGGGCTGCGACTGGCGCCCGGCCGTGAGCAGGGCGAAGTCGCGGCGGATTTCGACGCCGTTGCGCAGGAACAGCTGCCAGGGGCGGTCGATGACGGTCACGGGCTCGGCTACTTCCACGGTGCCGGTGAGGCCGTCCTGCACCAGCTCGGCCACCAGGGTGGCATCGGCGACGTGGGCGGCCACCAGCAGCTCGCCGCAGTAGAGGCCCTGGCCGGGCTGCAGGGCCTGCACCTGCTTCGTGAGCAGGTCGTCGGGGCACACGGCCCCGTTGATGATGAGGGCGGGGCCGCTCACGTCGCCGGCCGGGAACTTGGCTTGCAGGTAGGGCTGGGTGAGGTAGCCCACGGTGGGCGCGCCCAGGCGGTGCTGCCACTTCTCGGCGATGGTGAGGATGCCGCAACGCAGCGCCGCCACCGGCCGCGTGAAGGTGAACGGCAGCAGGTGCGGGCGAATGGCCGGGTCGTCGAACAGAAGAATGTGCATTGTTCTTAAGCTGTTAGCTAATAGCTGCTAGCTCTTAGCTTTTTTAGGTAGTGCAAATTTACAGTTGGCAGGCTGGGCATTGCCCACAAAAAAACTCCTTCCGGCGAGGCCGAAAGGAGTTTCCTTTAAAAGCTAACAGCTAGTAGCTAAAGGCTAACAGCTTAAAGCAGCAGCCTACATTTTGTCGGTGCTGTTCTGCTCTTTTTTCTTGTAGCGGTTCATGAACTTCTCTACGCGGCCAGCCGTGTCGATGAACACGTTTTTGCCGGTGTAGAAGGGGTGCGAGGCGCTGCTCACCTCGATTTTCACCAGCGGGTAAGTCTTGCCGTCTTCCATCGTGATGGTGTCGGCCGGCTTCATCGTGGAGCGGGTGATGAATTTAAAATCCGAAGAAGTGTCGTGAAAAACCACTTCCTGGTACTGGGGGTGCGTGTCTTTTTTCATATCGCAGGGGCTGTTTTACCATTGAACCCCGCCGTTTTTGCGGAAGGGACTGCAAAAGTACGGCTTATCCCGCAGATTGCCAACGCCGGCTCGGATATTTTGCCGCGCCCCGGCCGGGGGCAACCTTTGGCCGGGGATTGCGGTCTGTCCTGAAAAGTTTGTACATTTGAATCCGGCCTCCTACTGGGCCGACTTGCCGCGCGTGCTACACTCCGTACTCGTTTCTCGTCTTATTCACCGCTTTGGGTTGCTTACCCTGGCGCTGGTAGCCCTGAGTGCCACCGTGGCACTTGCCGCTACCGTCACGCTTTTCACCGCTGCCTACGACGGCGCCACCGTGCGCGTGGAGTGGGAAGTGAGCAGCGAATCCGACGTATCGGGCTTCGACCTCTACCGCAAGGCGGCTTCCGAAACCTCCTTTACACTCGTCAGCAACGTGGTGCCTACCGGGCAGCGGCGCTACCAGTACATCGATAGCAACGTGTACCGCCAGGTGGTGGGCTCCACACCCATCAACCCGGCTGCTACCGGCCCCTTCACCTACCGCCTCACGGTGCATGGCGCCAGCGGCGACCAAAGCTACACTGCCGTGCTGGCGGGCACCCCCAGCGCCGTGCAACGCTCCTGGGGCACCATCAAATCGATGTTTCGCTAGCGACCAGTCGGTTTTTCAACGTTTGCAGGAAGCCGACCGCCGTCGGCTTTTTTTGTGCCCCTTACTTTTGGCCGATGATTACTTCCCTTTGCTTCGCCTCCAACAATGCTCACAAGCTGGAGGAAATTCAGGCGCTGCTGCCGCCTTCCATCAAGCTGCTGAGCCTGGCCGATATCGGCTGCCACGAGGAGCTGCCCGAAACCCAGGACACCCTGGAGGGCAACGCCCGCCAGAAGGCCGACTACGTGCGCCAGCACTACGGCCTGGCCTGCTTTGCCGATGATACCGGGCTGGAGGTAACGGCCCTGGACGGCGCGCCGGGCGTGTACTCGGCCCGCTACGCCGGCCCGCAGCGGCTGGCCGCCGACAACGTGGCCAAGCTGCTGCACGAGCTGCAGGGCCAGGCCGACCACTCGGCCCGCTTCCGCACCGTGATTTCGCTGGCGCTGCTGGATGGCTCGTTTCACGATTTTGAAGGGGCCGTGGAGGGCGTGATTACCGAAGAGGCGCGCGGCAGCAATGGCTTCGGCTACGACCCGGTGTTTGAGCCCCTGGAGGGTGGCGGGCGCACGATGGCGGAAATGAGCGCCGCCGAGAAAAACCAGATTAGCCACCGGGCGCGGGCCACGATGGGGCTGCTGGCCTACCTGCGAAACGAATAGAACTTACCTTTGTCAGTCTATGCGTCATCCCTATTTAATTGGCATCACCGGTGGCAGCGCCTCGGGCAAAACCACCTTTCTGCGCCGCCTGCTGGATTCGTTTCCGGAAGAGGAAATCTGCCTGATTTCGCAGGACAACTACTACCACTCGCTCGACAAGCAGACGCTCGACGCGCAGGGCGTGCACAACTTCGACCTGCCGGCCAGCATCGATGCGGCGGCGTATGCTGATGACGTGCTGCGCATCAGCCAGGGGCAGGAGGTGCGGCGGAAGGAGTACACTTTCAATAATTCGACGGTGAAGCCCAAGGAGCTGGTGTTTAGGCCGGCGCCCATCGTGGTGGTGGAGGGCATCTTCGTGTTTCACTTCGAGGAAATTGCCCGGCTGCTCGATTTGAAGGTCTACATCGATGCCCAGGAGCACGTCAAGCTGCACCGCCGCATCATCCGCGACCGCGACGAGCGGGGCTACGATTTGGCCGACGTGCTCTACCGTTACACCCACCACGTGGCGCCGACGTACGAGAAGTTTATCGCGCCCTACAAGCACGAGGCCGACATCGTGGTGCCGAATAACCGGCACTTTGATAAGGGGCTGGAGGTGCTGGTGGGCTTTCTGAAGGCCAAGGTGGCCGAGGGGCGGTAGGGAAACGCCAGCCTGTCGGGGCACGTTTGTTATCTTGTTTGCCTAATCTCCGACCGTGATGGATGTTTTTGAAATGCCTTTAGAGCTGCGTACCCTGCGGGGGCCTATGGTAGCTCGCCTGACGGATGATGAGTTTTTTCAGCTCTGCCAGGACAACCCAACACTTAATCTGGAGCGCACCGCGCAACACGATATCATGTTTCGTTCACCAGCCGGCTCTGATTCGAGTGCTTCCAGCGGCGAAGGCTACGGCCAGCTTTGGCTATGGAACCGGCAAACCAAGCTGGGGCAGACCTACGAATCGTCAGCGGGCTTTACGCTGCCTAATGGCGCGGTGCGCTCGCCCGATGCGGCTTGGCTCAGCAACGCCCAATTTGACCAACTCACCGCCGAACAGCGCCGCAAGTTTCCGCCGGTGTGCCCGGAATTTGTGCTCGAAGTGAAGTCGCCATCCGACCGTCTGAAAGACCTGCAGGCCAAGATGGAGGAATACCTTGCCAACGGTGTGCAGCTCGGCTTCCTGCTCGACGTGGAAGCCGAAATGGCCTACATCTACCGCGCTGGCCAGCCCGCCGAAACCGTGACGGGCTACGAGCAGGAACTGAGCGGCGAGCCTGTGCTACCCGGCTTCCGCCTCGATTTGCGGCCCCTGCGCCGACTACGTTAATCAATGTATACCAAAGCCGAAGCCTCCCAGCTGCGCCAGGCCTTCTGGACCACGTTTGGGCAATACATGCAGCCGGTGCCCTCGGCCGAGGGGGGGCCGGTGAACTGGGTGAACTACAAAACGGGCATCAAGCACCTGTATTTCCGCATGCAGGCCGACAACCGGCAGGCCACCATTGCCATCGAGCTGACGATGCCGGACGCGGGCATCCGGGAGCTGTTCTTCGAGCAGTTTCTGGAATTGAAAACGCTGCTGCACGAAACCCTGGGCGAGGAGTGGACCTGGGAATTAGACTCGACCGCTGCCAACGGGCTGCCGCTGACGCGCATTTACCAGGAGCTGCGCCCGGCCAACATCTTCGACCGCGAGAGCTGGCCGGCGCTGATTTCGTTTTTTAAGCCGCGCATGGTGGCGCTCGATGCGTTCTGGGCGGATGCGCAGTACACGTTTGAGGCGCTGAAGTGAGCGCGGCTATCTTTGCCGCCCACCTCTATTCACCGCTCACCTTGAAAATGAAGCATTTTTTATTCGCTGTTGGCCTGGGATTGGCCGCTACCACCACCGTGCGGGCGCAAATGACGCTGGAGCATAGCTACCGCGCCGACATTGGCGCCAGCCGGCTTTCGACCGGGGCGCTGGTGTACTATGAGTGGCCGGTGGATGGACAGACACCTGCTTCCAATGCCCTCACTCTTTACCAGGAAAACCACGCCGTGCTGCGGCAGCTGACCGTGCCCACGGTGGCGGGCTACACCTTCGAGAGCGTTGATTTTGTCAGCGACAAGCTCTTCAACCAGGATAATGCCCTGGAATACGTGGCCAACTACAGCCGGCAAAACACGAATGCGGGCTTCTACCGCCTGGTGGTGGTATCGGAAACCGGCACGCAGCTAGCCATGACCGACACCGTGGAGTACGACAACGTGGCGCAGCTGGTGCGGGGCAGCTCCGGCATCAAGCTGCTGGTGCCCACCTACCGCATCGACGCGGCCGGCAACCAGACGGGCCATTACACCAAGGTGTTTGCGCTGGGCGGGTCGCACCTGCCCACGGCCAGTCGCGCCGCCAGCACTGCTACGGCCGAGGCCCTGCCCTACCCCAACCCCGCGCACGAGCGCATCACGCTGCCCTACTCCGTACCCGCCGGCCAGACGGCCACCCTGGAAGTACTCGACCTGACCGGCCGCGTGGCCAAAACCTACACCGTAGGCGCCGCCTTCGACCACCTGCTGCTCGATGCCCGCGAGCTGCGCGCCGGGGCCTACACCTACCGCCTGCGCCGCGCCGATGGCACCGTGACGGCGGGCAAGCGTTTTGTGGTGCAGTAAGTCACTCCCTTTTTTATAAAAAAGCCCCCGGCTGCCAGCGCAACCGGGGGCTTTTTGCTGCTTATTACTCGCTGGGCTACACCTGCGGCTTCGGCTCCTCGCCCCCCTTGCCGCCACCCATACTCCCTACGCGCCGGGCCTTCTTATACCCCGTGTACAGCTCCTTATTCAGCAGCCGAAACACGTCCATCGGCTTGTCCAGCTCATACACTTGCTGCATGAGCTCGTCGAGCAGGTCGTCGGTGGTTTGGTTGGCGGTGCTGCGGGTGTCGATGAGGCTGCTGGTGCGGCGCACGGTGCCGGCAAATTCCCCGTGCTTGGTATTTAGGGTAGCCAGGGCTTCGGGCGTAAGGGCATAGTCGGCCAGTTCTTTCTGATAGTTGGCGGCGGCCTCAAGCAGGGCTTTGCTCACGTCGCGCAGCTCCTCGGGCTTCATCTTATAGAATTGGCGACTGTTGAGCGTCGCCCGGGCCAGCAGGTCGGGGTCATTGGTTTTGGTGGCAATGCTGCGCAGGGGGCCCAGCACCACGGGCAGCAGTTTCAGAAGCTCCCGCCGACTGTCTTTGGCCTTTTTGGTATTCTCCCTGGTGCTGAGCGGGGCTTGCCCCACGGCATTTTTCACGGCCTCGTAGGCCGTGAGCACGTCGCCGGCGTCGGCGTCGGCCACCTTGCTGGCTTTGATAGCCGGGCGGTTGTCGGTAATGAACTTGGCCAGGACGGTGGTCATGGCGTACTGGTTTTCTTTCTCGTTGTCCATGATTTCAGGGTTTTTATAGGTGAATGGTGAGAATGCCTTGCAAGCTACTATTTTTCCCGTAATGACCCTCATGGTCAGTTCTCCAGTAGTTGATAATTTCTTTCGGAGGGAAATAAAAACGTTTCGGAGATGCCTGAAAACACTCCGGAGATAGTTGGAAACGCTTCGGAGATGTCTGAAAACACTCCGGAGGTAGTTAAAAACGCCCCGGAGCTGCCTGAAAACACTTCGGAGGGCGCTACAAACACTCCGGAGGCAGTTAAAAACGCCCCGGAGTTCTCTGAAAACGCCTCGGAGGGGGCTGCCAACGCTTCGGAGCGGCCGTTGCATCTGCCAGACGGCGCGGCACGGCTGAATAGAAGCACACCAGCAGGCCAACGCCATGAATTCCCGCCTGCTGGGCTTGCCTTCCGGCGGCCAAGACCTATATTTGTAGCCCTGTCCGCCCTATGCGCCAATTCCAACGCCATTTTTTCACCTCGCTGCGCTTCGTGCTGCTCACCTGCTCGGTGCTGCTGGTGCTGGGGCTCAATCAGCGCACGGTGAGCGTGTTGCGGCTGCCGGCGCCAAAGGGACAAGCGCGCTTCACGGCCCCGCCCAAGGCCACGGTAGTGAAGCAAAAAGTGCTGCTCGAAGCCACGGCCTCGCTGGCCCACTTCGTGGCCCCGGCGGCCGATATGTGGCTGCCCGCCTCCCCCACCACCTGCTGGCTGCCGGCTGTGCGCCGGGCGCTGGCCGTGCCGCGCCTCTGCGTAGGCGTGCGGGCGGCGGAGGTGTTCCGGCAGCGGCTGCTGGCCGTGGTGCTGTCGCCGCAGGCCCCGTAGGGAGTTATGAGTTATGAATTATGGGTTATGAGTTGGCAGCCTGGCATTTTTTGCGACGGGCACCATCGGCATAGCTGTAGTTCATAACACCTCTTGCCTACCCAACTCAAAATTCAAAACTCATAATTCATAATTCCTCTAATGCGTAACAAAGGAATAATCATCGGCCTCACCGTCATCGTGTCGGCGTTGTGTGCCTACTTCCTGTTCTTCACCTACGTCTCGCGCGGGGTGCAGGACAAAGCCGTGGCCTACGCCACCCAGAACGGCAAAGTCAACGAAACCATGCGCCAGCACTACCTCGACTCGGTGTGGCGGGCCCCGGTATTCGGCCCCTACACCTACCGCGACGTGCGCCAGAGCGAGCTCGGCCTCGGCCTCGACCTGAAAGGCGGCATGCACGTGACGCTGGAAGTATCGCCGGTGGAAATCGTGCGCGCCATGAGCGGCAACTCGAAAGACCCCGCCTTCAACAAAGCCCTGGCTACGGCCGTGGAGCGGCAGAAAACCAACTCCAGCACGCCCTTTACGGCCCTGTTTGCCCAGGCCTGGCGCGAGAATGCCAACGGGAAGAAGCTGGCCAGCATCTTCGCCAACACTACCAACAAAAGCCGCGGCATCGACATCAACTCGTCGGATGAGAAGGTGATTGCCGCCATCGACAAGGAAGAGGAAGAAGCCATCGACCGCTCGTTCGACATCCTGCGCACCCGCGTCGATAAGTTCGGCGTGAACCAGCCCAGCATTCAGCGCGTGAAAGGCACCGGCCGCCTGCAAATCGAGCTGCCGGGCGTGGACAACCCCGACCGCGTGCGCAAGCTCCTCTCGGGCCAGGCCAAGCTGGAGTTCTGGGAAGTATGGTCGCAGAATGAGGTGATTCCCTACATCGCCCAGCTCGACAACTCGCTGAAAGCAAAAGAAGACCTCGCCAAAGCCGGCGGCGCTACCGTCACCGCCCCCGACGCCGCTACCGACACCACCGCTACCGCCGCCGCTGGCGACTCGACCTCGAACTCGCTGGCGGCCCAGCTGGCCAAGAAAGACACCAGCGCCACCGCCAAGGCCGACTCGGCCACCGCGAAAGGCGGCCCGCTGTCGCGCCTCTTCACCATGCCCGGCTCGCTGGGCGTGAACGTGCGCGACACCTCGCGCATGAACTCGCTGCTGCGCTCGGAAGAAGCCCGCGCCACCCTGCCCCCCAACCTGGCCCTGCTGTGGTCGGCCAAGCCCGTCACCATCGAGAAGCAGGAATACCTGCGCCTGATTCCGGTGAAGAAAGACCGTAACGGTGCCGCCGCTCCCCTCTCGGGCGAAGTGGTATCGGATGCCCGCCAGGACTACGACCAGGGCGGCCGCCCCGAAGTGAGCGTGGGCATGAACCCCGCCGGTTCCCGCAAGTGGCAGAAAATGACCGCCGCCAACATCGGCAAGCAGGTCGCCATCGTGCTCGACGACTACGTGTACTCGGACCCGGTGGTGCAGTCGGAAATTGCCGGCGGCAACACCAGCATCTCGGGCAACTTCACCATCGAAGAAGCCCAGGACCTTGCGCAAGTACTGAAAGCCGGTAAGCTGCCCGCTCCCACTCGTATTGTAGAGGAAGCGGTAGTTGGTCCGTCGCTCGGTCAGGAAGCCATCAGCCAGGGCCTGTACTCGTCGCTGGCCGGCGTGGTGCTTATCATGATTTTCATGGCCGTGTACTACGGTCGCGCCGGTCTGGTAGCCGACGTGGCCCTGCTCTTCAACATGTTCCTCATTCTGGGCGTGCTGGCGCAGTTCGGCACCGCCCTCACGCTGCCCGGCATCGCCGGCCTCATTCTGGTAATCGGCTCGTCGGTAGATGCCAACGTACTGATTTTCGAACGCATTCGGGAAGAGTTGAACCACGGCCTGGGGCTGCACGACGCCATTGCCAAGGGCTACGACCGCGCCTTCACGGCCATTTTTGACTCGAACGTGACCACGATGCTGATTGCCGTCATCCTCGGCTTCTTCGGCACCGGCCCGGTACAGAATTTCGCCATCACGCTCGGCATCGGGGTACTGACTTCGTTCCTGTCGGCTGTGTTTGTGTCGCGCCTCATCATCGAGTGGCTGACGAAAGGCAAGGAAACGAGCAGCATCACCTTCTCGACCTTCCTGTCGCGCAACCTGTTCCAGAACGTGAACTTCGATATCGTGGGCAAGCGTAAAATTGCCTACATCGGCTCGACGCTGTTCATCGTGGCCGGCTTCGTGCTGATGGCCATCCAGGGCGGCCCCAACCTGGGTGTTGACTTCAAAGGCGGCCGCTCCTACGTGGTCGACTTCAACAAGCCCATGGTAGCCTCCGACGTGCGCGAGGGCATCAGCGATGCCTTCCAGGACGCCGGCCTCGAAGTGAAGCAGTACGGCTCGCCCACCCGCCTGCGCGTAACCACTGGCTACCTCGCCGAAGACGAAAGCCCCGAGGCCGACGCCAAAGTGCGCGCCGCCCTCGACCAGGGCTTGGCCAAATACGCCTCGGCCAACCCGCAGGTGCCCTCCGCCTCGAAAGTAGGCGCCACCATCGCCGACGATATCAAGCGCACCTCGGTGCTCTCGCTGGGCCTCACGCTGCTGGGCATCTTCATCTACGTGCTGTTCCGCTTCGAGAAGTGGCAGTACTCGATGGCCGCCGTAGTGGCGCTGTTCCACGATGCGCTGCTGGTTATCGCCGCCTTCCCGATTGCCCGCGCCTTCGGCCTGAACTACGAAATGGACCAGATTTTCGTGGCCGCCGTGCTCACGGTTATCGGCTTCTCGATGAACGACACGGTGGTTATCTACGACCGTATCCGCGAGTACCTGCGCGAGAACCCCAAGCTGACCTTCGCCCAGGTGGTGAACCCAGCCCTGAACTCGACCTTCTCGCGGACGATGATTACGTTCACCACGGTATTCCTCGTGATGCTGGTGCTCTACATCTTCGGCGGCGAAACGCTGCGCTCATTCTCGTTTGCCATGATTATCGGCATCATCTTCGGTACTTACTCGTCGCTGTTCATCGCCACGCCCATCATCCTCGATACCTATGGTAAAAAGGAGCTGCGCGAGCGCGCTGCCGCCGGTGAAGACATCAGCACGCTCTCGGGCGATGCGCCGAAACTGAACACGGCCGCTTCGGTGTAGTAACAACTGTCATGCTGAACGCAGTGAAGCATCTTATCACGTTTGGATAAGGAATTACTGCATCGTTGAGGCGTGAGAGGATGTTTCGCTACGCTCAACATGACAACCAAAAAGCCCGGCCCACCAGCCGGGCTTTTTTCGTGAAGCAACCTTTTTACCTTACCTTCCGAGTCGCCAGTTAAAAGCCCGCCGCCCTGGCCCATGATGCACATCTCCCCACCCGATTCGGTCCCCACGCTGCCCGAGCTGCTGGCGGCCTGCCAGCGGCAGGAGCGGCTGGCGCAGCGACGGCTGTATGGGCAGTTTCACGGCTTTGCCCTGACGGTGTGTCTGCGCTACGCCCGCAACCGCGAGCAGGCGCTGGAGGCGGTGAACGACGGGTTTCTGAAAGTATTCCGCGACCTGCACCGCTTCGACGCCAGCCGCCACCCGCAGGATGTGCCGGGCTCGTTCCGGGGCTGGCTCAAGCGCATTATGATTCACACGGCCATCGACCATTACCGGGCCAACGAGCGCCACCAATACCAACAAGAGCTGGACGATACTACCTATAATCAAGCCGATGGCGGCGCCACGCCTCTCGATTCGCTGAGCTACGACGAGCTGCTGGCGCTGGTGCAGCGCCTGCCCCCGGCCTACCGGGCGGTGTTCAATCTGATTGTCATCGACGGCTTCGGGCACGAGGAAGTGGCCGAGCAGCTGGGCATTTCGGTGGGCACTTCCAAGTCGAATCTATTCAAAGCCCGCGCCCACCTCCGGACGATGCTGGCCCATACTTCCACTCCTTCACTTGCACGCTATGTGGTCGGATAAGGAGCTTGATGACGCCTTCCGCCGGCTGGCGCCGCCCGAGCCGGAGGCCGAGCCTTTCCCGCTCGACGCCTGGCTGCGCCTGGAGCAGCAGCTCGACAAGACGGCGATGGAGCGCGAGTTCCGGCGACGGCTGTGGCGGTTTTTCGCCGCCGAGATGCTGGTGGTGGCCGTGGGCGCGCTGCTGTGGCTGGCGTGGCCGGTACGGCAACGGGCGGTGGCGGTGGGCGGTGGGGTTGCGGCAAGCCCTGCGGCACGGGTGGCGGGAGCGAATAGCCCGACTACCGGAGCCAGGGCCGCGGCACCAGGTTGGCAGCAAAAACCAGGCGTCCGTTCATCCGGCGCCGTTGCCAGCGGCGCTATTGATGACGCTGGCGCGGCGGCTGTAGCCTCGGCTCCAGCTTCGCCGAGCGACAACAACTCGATTGAGGCTACAAATGCGGGTGCCGGGCTGGCTCGGGCTGCAACTGGTGGTAATACGCATTCCGCTAGCAGTGGCGCGGCCGGGCACGCAGGCCATGCCGCTACCACCGCTGGCACGGCCAGCGATTCAGCCGTTTCTGCCGGTCGCAGCCCAGGTGGTTTAGTGGCTGCCGGGCTGGCAGCTGCCGAACGGCAGCAGGCGAAAGCCGCACGGATACCTGGGGGGCGTGAACCTTCGGCGGCGGCTCGTCCGAAAATGACGGCTTATACCGCCGCGCGTGCTAAAGCCCCGCGCACCGCTGGTAGCCGAACAGGCCGTGCTTCCACCACACTCCACAGCAAGCATTTTGCTGCCAACACATCTACAACTCGTGCCACCAACGGTAGTCATGGCAAGCAAAAGGCGCTGACCTCTTCCCGTTTTCAATCAGCAGCTTCCAGGCCTGCTGATGCAACGCTGACACAATTGGCGGCTATTGCGCCTGCGCCAGGAAATGCAGCTTCGGTGCCCACAGTAGCTGATGCAACTGGTAGCCTCACTGCGGCCGCAACGGAATTAGCCGAGTTGCAGCCGCGGCCTGTAGCCCTACAAACGGATTCGGCCACTGCCCTACCCGCGCCGCTGGCCGCCCTCCCCTTTACTACCGCGCCGCTGCCGGAGCCCTTCCGGCAACCCCGGCTCTACCTCGGCCTGCTGGCCGCGCCCGACGTGAGCACTGTGAAAATGGCCGACTACCAGGCGCCTACCCCTAACCTGGGCGTGCTGCTGGAATACCGTCTGACCACCCGCCTACGAGTGAACACCGGCTTGCTACACAGCACCAAGCAGTACCGCGCCCGACGGCAGGACTACGACTGGTCGTACTACCCGCGTGGGGCCACCGGCACTTTCGAGTGGGTTGATGGGCGCTGCACCATCCTCGATGTACCCGTGAACCTGCGCTACGACGTGCTGGCCCGGCCGCGCTACCAGGTATTCGGCTCGGCCGGGTTGTCGAGCTTGTTTATGCAGCACGAGAACTACGCCTACGATTACGAGTACTACGGTCGGCTATACCGTTGGGAAAGCAGCTTCACTAATGAAAACCAGCACTGGTTTAGCGTGCTCAATCTGTCGGCGGGTTATGAGCACAACCTTAGCCAGCATTGGCGGTTGCAGGTCGAGCCCTACGTGAAGATGCCGCTGGGCGGTGTGGGCGCCGGCAAGGTGCGATTGATGAGCGGCGGCGTATTTTTCGGGGTGAAATACGGGCTGTAGACCCGACGCTACGGGCGCAATATCTTTTTTAGTGCATTCTCTTTCTCATTTATGAGCTTTTTCTCTACTCGTTGGCTGGCCGGTGCGTTGGTAGCCACGTTGGTTGGCCTGTCCCTTAGCACGCCCAGCTGCACCTACTCGCACGGCGAGCCCGTGCCCTGCATCACCGACACAACCAGCATTACCTACGCCGCCGTGGTGTCGCCCATCATCCAAGCCAATTGCCTCGACTGCCACAATACGGCTAACTACCAGAATGATGGCGACTTCCAAAACTTTGACCAGTTCACGGTGCTGCAAAGTCACGCCCTGAGTGGGCAGCTGATGCGCTGCCTGCGGCACGAGCCAAGCGTATCGGCCATGCCCAAAGGCCGCGCCAAGCTCTCGGACTGCGATATTGCCCGCATTCAGGCCTGGGTCGATGCCGGTGCCCTCAACAACTAGCCTTGCACGCCGCCGCTTCCCCCTCGCTTCCCGCTATGAAACGCTTCCTGTTCCTCTTCATTCCCACGCTGCTGGCGGCGGCCGGGGCCACTATGGCCCAGGGTCGCTACCTCACCAAAACGGGCCGCGTCACGTTTTTCTCGGCCAGCCCGATTGAGGATATTGAGGCCCAGAACCAGCAGGCCGGCGCCATGATTGACCTCGGCTCCGGCCAGGTGGCCATCTCGATTCCCATCCGTAGCTTCACTTTCAAGCGCACCCTCATGCAGGAGCACTTCAACGAGAACTATCTGGAGTCGGATAAATTTCCTAAGGCCACCTTCAGCGGTAAGCTGCTCGGCACCAACGCTGCCACGCTCGGCCAGGGCCAGCAAAAGGTGACGGTGGAAGGCGACCTCACCATTCACGGCGTCACGCACCACGTCACGGTACCCGGCGTGGTAGAGCTCAAAAACAACCAGTTGCAGGCCACCGCCACGTTTTCGGTAGCCCCGGCCGACTACAAAATCGAAATTCCCCTGCTTGTACGCGACAAGATTGCCAAAACAGTGAGCGTGCGCGTAGCCCTGGCCTGCGACCCGGTGGCTACCACCCCCAGCGCCAAGACTCCCTAACGCTCCATTTCCCGTTATTTATGAATCGTACGCTTTACTCGCTATTGCTTACCGGCGGCCTGCTGCTGGGCGCCGCCGCCCCCGCCCTGGCCCAGGACGACCTGCTGAACGAGCTCGAAAAAGAAACCACCGACCCGCAGCGGCGCGAGGTAGTGCAAGCCACCTTCAAAGGCACGCACATCGTTAATTCCCAGTCCATCGAAACGCCCGGCAAGGGCACGCTGGCCTTCCTCATCCAGCACCGCTTTGGCACTTTGAATAGCGGCGCCTACGAATTTTTCGGCCTCGACCAGGCCGAGTTGCGCCTGAGCTTCGAGTACGGCCTCAGCAACCGGCTGGCGCTGGGCGTGGGCCGCACCAAGCTTGGCAAAACCTTCGATGGCTTCGTGAAATACCGCGCTTTGCAGCAAAGTACCGGCGCGGGCGCCATGCCCGTTTCGCTGTCGCTGCTAGCGTCGGCGGCCATCGTCACCACCAAGTTTGCCACGGTGCCGGGCGTGGAAGGGCGCGATGCCTCGTCGCGCCTGGCCTACACCTACCAGGCACTGCTGGCCCGCAAGTTTAGCCCCAGCCTGTCCATTCAACTGATGCCGACCCTTATCCACCGCAACTACGTGGATACCGACGCGGAGCAGAACGACGTGTACGCCCTCGGCGGCGCCATCCGGCAGAAGGTGAGCAAGCGCATTGCCCTCACGGCCGACTACTTCTACGTGCTGCCCGGCCACACCGCCGACACCTACCGCAACGCCGCCGGCCTCGGCGTCGACATCGAGACGGGCGGCCACGTATTCCAGCTGCACTTCACCAACTCGCAGGGCCTCATCGAGTCGCAGTTCGTGCCACAGACCAGCGGCAATATCTGGGACGGTGATATTTACTTCGGCTTCACCGTGGCGCGGAATTTCACGGTTAAGTCGAATTTGAAGTAGGGGATAAAAAGAAATGTCATCCTGAGCGCAGCGAAAGGACCTCGCCCGCTTCGTTGTGGCGGTAATCTTAATCGTTTAGACGAAAAAGAATTACTACCACAAAGAAGCGGGCGAGGTCCTTTCGCTGCGCTCAGGATGACGTGCTGGCTTGTCTGTTCTTACACCAAGATACCCTCGGCCACCACGCTCTGCACCTCCGGCACCATGCGCTTGAGCAGGTTTTCGATGCCCGACTTGAGCGTAACGGTAGCCGAGGGGCAGCCCGAGCAGGAGCCCTGCAGGTTCACGGTCACGATGCCGTCGTGGTAGCTTTTGAAGGTGATGTTACCGCCGTCCTGCTCCACGGCGGGGCGCACGTAGTTGTCGAGCAGGTCAATGATTTTCTGGGACGTCTGGCTGTCCTGGGCGCTGGGGTCGCCGGCCGAAGCGGCCTGAGCGGCCTTTTGTTCGGCGGCGGGGTCCACAGTGAACAGCGGGCCACCGGCTTCCACGTAGCTTTTCAGGAATTGGCGCAGCTCGGGGATGATGTGCGTCCAGCCCAGGTCGGCTTGGGTTTTGGTGATGGTCACGAAGTTCTGGGCGATGAAGACGCGGCCCACATAATCGAAATTGAACAGCTCCTGGGCCAGCGGCGAGTTGGCGGCGGCTTCCAGGGTGGGATAATCCACGCTCACGCCGTCGGCGAGGAGCTGCTGGTTGAGCACGAACTTCATGCTCTCGGGGTTTGGCGACGCTTCGGCGTAAATCGAGACAGCGGACATATTGTTGATTTTCTGGTTTTTGGACTAAGAACTGTGGCTGGCGGCTCGTTGATTATCAACCGTAAACCGGCCTCACAACTACCTGCTGGCAGCCAGCAGCGGCACTACAACAGCGCGAAGGCGCCGGAGGTTGCAAAGGTACAACCGGCGCGGGGCTACGGAGTTGGAGCGTTTAGTTTCCCGCCGTCCGGCTCGTCGGATACTTCCCAATAAATCAGGGCTGGCACGGATAGTAAGTGTGCCCTTAGTTGGCCCAACTTGCGGCATGAAGTGCTTCTCTATTCGCTGGCTGCTGCTCAGCCTGCTGGTCCTGCGGCTGAGCAGCCCGGCCCGCGCCCAAACCCTGCCGCCCGACCTGCTGCTTAATGAGGATTTTCAGGACAACCGTCGCAGCTGGTACACTGGCAATAACGCCGACTGGCAGGTGAGCCTCACACCCGGCGACTACCGCCTGACCAGCCGCAACAGCGGCGGCCGTTTCGCGTGGCAAAACCTGGCTCTAAACACAGCGGCCGACTTCGTTATCGAAGCTGAAATGAGCAACACCAGTTCCGGCGCGCTGGTGTGGGGCGCCCGGTCGGCCGCCGATGCGCCGATTGCGGCTATCATTCCCGGCGGCTTCGTGGCCGGCGGTTGGCGCGGCGGCAAATACTCGACTCACAACGAAGGCGCTACGCGAACAACCGCCGCCCGGCCGCTGGGCGAGTGGAACACCCTGCGCGTGGCGCGGCGCGGCGCCACCATCTACTACTCGGTGAATGGCACCGAGGTATGGCACGAGCCCGTGGAGGCCGTGGCCGCCGCGCCGCTGGGCACGCTGGTAGGCTTTCAGAGTGAAGGCAATACGGTGGTGCGAGCACGCCGCCTGCGGGTGTGGCACCACTCGCTGGTGAAGCGTCTGCCCGGCCTGCCCACCACCCTGAGCCGCGAGCGGCTGGGCCCGCAGCTTAACTCGCCCCGGTACAACGACGGGGCGCCGGTGCTCTCGCCCGACGGGCAGGAACTGTACTTCTCGCACTGGCAGCCCGACGCGCCCAAGCGCTGCGACATCCTGCGCAGCCGCCGCCAGCCCGACGGCTCCTGGGGCCCGGCCGAAGACCTGGGCGCCCCCCTCAACAACGGCGGCTACAGCTGCCCGCTGGGCATCACGCCCGATGGACAAACTCTGCTGGTGCTCAACCACTACCTACCCGACGGCCGGCCCGCGCCCAGCGGCGGCTGCTCGCTCAGCCACCGCCAGCCCGACGGCCGCTGGGGCGTGCCCGAGCCGCTCGTCATCCCGGGTTTGCCCAACCGCGTGGCCTACTATTACTTCTCGCTGGCAGCCGACGGCCTCACCCTGGTCATGGCTTTCGAGGACGAGGCGCCGGGCAGCCCGCGCGGCGACCTCTACGTGAGCCACCGCGCCGCCGATGGCCGCTGGAGCCGCCCCCAAAGTCTGGGCCCGGTGGTGAACAGCGCGGGCCGCGAAAACTCGCCTTTTCTGGCGCCCGATGGCCGCACGCTCTACTTCGCCTCCGAAGGCCACCCCGGCTACGGCGACAGCGACCTGTTCGTGACCCGCCGCCTCGACGACAGTTGGACGCGGTGGAGCGAGCCGCTCAACCTGGGCCCGGGCATCAACTCCAGCGGCATGGAAGCCTGCTACACCCTAAGCGCGGCCGGCGACGAAGCCTATTTCTGCGCCCGCCAGTGGCCCGAGCCGCTGGAGGATATCTTTCGGGTAAAGCTGCCCGCGGCGGCCCGCCCCAGCCCCACGCTGCTGCTACGCGGCCGGGTGCTCGATGCGCTTACCCATCAGCCGATTGGCGGGGCGGCGGTGTATTACGAATTACTACCCGAGGGCCAAACCGCCGGCCTTGCCCAGGCCGCCGTCGGCACCGGCGCCTACCAGGTAGTGCTGCCCAGCGGCGGCACCTACGGCCTGCGGGCCACCGCCCCCGGCTACCTTTCCGTGAATGAAAACCGCGACCTGAGCACCGCCAGCCAGTACGCCGAAACCACGCAGGACTTGCTGCTACTGCCGCTGCCGGCCCCGGTAGCCGCCCGCGCCGTGGTGCCGGCGGCTACCGAAGTTGCCGTGCTGCCCAGCCAATTGCGGGGCGTGGCTGCGCCGGCAGTGGCGCTTAAAGAAGAGAAAATCACGCTGAACAACGTGTTTTTCGTGCGGAGCAAGCCCGTGCTGCTGCCGGGCTCTTTTCCCGAGCTAAAGCGCTTGGCCCAAACCCTGAAAGACAGTCCGACGCTCGAAATTCGCCTCGATGGCCATACCGACAACGTGGGCGGCCCGGCCGAAAACAAAACCCTGAGCGAGCAGCGCGTGGCCGCCATCAAGGCCTTTCTGGTGAAGCAGGGCATCGCCGAAAACCGCCTGAGCACCCGCGGCTACGGCGGCATCCGGCCCATTGCCCCCAACGACACGGAGGCCAACAAAGCCCGCAACCGCCGGGTGGAGTTTGTGATTCTGCAACGGTAAAAACGACCTGGGTATCGCACTTCTTAATGCGCTCAATGATAACTTGCGCCCGTGCCTTTCCCCTACCTGACAACTCGTTTACGCGCCGCGCTTTTTCGCCCCATTGATATTGCGTGGCTGGTTTTGTTTCGCATTGGGGCCGGCGTGCTCATTGCTACTGAGCATCTTGGCGCAGTAATTATGGGGCACCCGCAGCAGTATCTGGCGGCGCGGCACCACTTTACCTACCTGCTGGCGCCGTTGCCCGACTTATCGGCGCCGGCGTTATATGCCTTCTACGCGGCCACCATCGGGGCGGGGCTGGCGGTGGCGGCAGGCTGGCACTACCGGCTGGCAGCGGCCGTCCTGACCGTCGGAACGTGGTGGATTTTCCTGCTCGATTCGACGGGCTATATCAATCACCACTATCTGTTCTGCCTCATTGCCGGGCTGCTGCTGGTGCTACCCGCGCACCGCGCCGCCTCGCTCGACGGGCGCGCCGGGCGCGTGACGCCCTCCCCCACCGCCCCAGCCTGGACACGCTACCTGCTGCTGGGCCAGGTGAGCATCGTGTACTTTTTCGCCGGCCTGGCCAAGCTCAACCCCGACTGGCTGGCCGCCCGCCCGCTCACCATCTGGCTGGGCCACAAAGGCAACTGGTGGCTCATTGGCCCGCTGCTGACAACGGCTTGGCTACCTTGGCTGATGAGCTACGCCGGGCTGCTGCTCGACCTCTTTATCACACCCTTGCTACTGTGGCGGCGCACCCGGCCCTGGGCCTACGGCGCGGCCGCGTTTTTCCACCTCAGCAACGTGGCCATCTTCGGCCTGGGCACTTTCCCGTGGTTTTCGCTGCTGATGACGGCCCTGTTTTTTGACCCTGATTTTCCGCGCCACCTGCCAGGTGCGGTGGGCCGCTGGTTTCGGCAGCGGGTGCCGCAGCCCACTGCTGCTGATGTTATTACAATACCCTCGCCACTATTACTACGCACCGTCGTGCTGGGCCTCACGGTGTACGCCGCCGTTCAGATTGCCGTGCCGCTCCGGCATTTCCTCTATCCCGGCGAGGTACATTGGACTGAGCAGGGTCACAACTTTGCCTGGCACATGATGCTGCGCAACAAGGACAGTAACGCCCAGTTCCGCGTCCGCTTCGCCGCCGATGGCCACGAGGAAGTAGCCGACCTCTCGCAACTACTCAGCCCCCGCCAGCGCAAATTCGCCGACTTTCCCGACAATCTGCTGCGCGTAGCTCACTGGCTGGCCGAGGATTACCGCGCCCAGGGTCGCCCGCTGGCGGCCGTATACGTCGATTCGCAGGTGTCGCTCAACGGCCGCCCGGCCAAGCCGTTCATCGCACCCGACGTGAATTTACTGGACTACGAGCCGACTTTGGCCCCGGCCGCGTGGCTGACGGCTGCGCCGCCGCTATAACCGGTTGGCCCGGGCCCGCAGCAGCAAATCGGCCAGTACCAGCTGCGTCATGGCCTCCACGATGGGCACGGCCCGCGGCAGCACGCAGGGGTCGTGCCGCCCGCGGCCGGCCAGCGTGATGGCTTCGCCCTGGTCGTTAATAGTTTGCTGGGGTTGCAGCAATGTCGCCACCGGCTTGAATGCCACCCGAAAGTAAATATCCTGCCCGTTGCTGATGCCGCCTTGGCTGCCGCCGCTGTGGTTGGTGCGGGTGCGCACCCGGCCCGCTTCGTCGGTATAAAACGCGTCGTTGTGCAGCGAGCCCGGCAGCCTGGTCCCGGCAAAGCCGGAGCCGAACTCAAAGCCCTTCACTGCATTGATACTGAGCAAGGCGTGCCCCAGCACGGCCGGCAGCTTGTCAAACACGGGTTCACCCAGACCGAGCGGCACGCCCAGCGCCACGCCCGTAATCACGCCGCCCACGGTGTCGTGCGCATCGCGCGCCGCCCGGATGCGGGCCTCCATCGCAGCCGCCGTTTCGGGGTGAGGGCAGCGCACGAGGTTGCTGTCAATCAATCTTAAGTCCAGTTCTTCGTAGCCGACCGGCACCTCTATTTCCCCTACTGCCGACACGTAGGCCCGCACCGTCACGCCAAAGTGCGCCAGCAGCTGCGCCGCCACGGCCCCGGCCGCCACCCGCGCCGCCGTTTCGCGGGCCGAGCTGCGGCCGCCGCCCCGGTAGTCGCGCCGGCCATACTTGGCGTCGTAGGTATAATCGGCGTGGCTGGGGCGGTAAGCGTGGGCAATGTGCGAGTAGTCGTCACTCCGCGCATCGGCGTTGGGAATGAACAAACTGATGGGCGTGCCGGTGGTCAATCCTTCAAAAACGCCCGACTGCACCTGCACGGTATCAGCCTCCTTACGCGGCGTCGTCAGGTCCGACTGGCCCGGCCGGCGCCGGTCCAGCGCCGCCTGAATATGACTGGCTTCCAAAGCCACGCCCGCCGGGCAGCCATCGATAATTACCCCGATACCAACGCCGTGCGATTCGCCGAAAGTGGTGATGCGAAAGATAGTGCCGAAGGAATTGCTCATTTAGTCTGCGGTTTTGTTGCGCCAGGAATTTGCCATCCCGCCTACGGCCAGCAGCGCCAGCCCGGCCAGCAGCCAGGTGGCGTATTGCCGCACCTGCCGGTACACGTCCAGCGGCTGCAGTTCGGTGTCGGCCGAAGCCAACGCGGGACCATAAAAAGGGTCGTCTTCGGGCTTCAGCTGGCGGCTGGGGGCGGCGGTAGCGGCGCCGCGCACCTGCAGCTGCAACTCGGGGCGCAGGGTGTCGTAGCGCGCCGTGCGTGGGTTGAACACGATGAACTGCAACAAGCTATCGAGCCGCAGCATCCCCGGCCTGTGGGCTACCAGCCGGTAGCGAAACAGCTTGGTGCCGCCGCCCAGCACCGGCTTTTCCCGTAGCTCCGGCCCGTATACCTCCAAGTCGGGGGGCGCGGTCAGGGCGGGCATCAGCACGCTGGCTAGGTTGCCCCGTCCTTCCACGCCCACCGCGTACGTAAACGCCTGCCCTACCCGAAAGCTGGTGCGGCTGATGGCCTCGCGCAGCTGGTAGTCGCCCACCGGCACTTGGTCGCGCAAGGGGTGGGGCGGCAGTGGCCGCACCTGCACCTGCACGGCCGGGGCCGCAAAGGTTTTGTAGGTCGGCAGAAGATTATTCTGGCCCGGCTCCGGCTTCTTGAGCTTCTTAAACTTAATCATTGTCAAGCTCAAAGCAGGGAAGCGCAACGGCTCGGCGGTGAGGGGATAGTAGAACGCCTCGGCCAGCCGAAACCGCAGGTACAGCTGCCCGTTGCGGCGTAGCGTGTCGGGCTTTTCGCTGGGTGATGCAGCGGGCACCTCCCAGGCCGTGGTCTGGTGCAGCTGCTGTAGCAGCGTCGGCAACTGGCCGCTGAAGTCATGAAAATTCAGCAATTCTTGGTCGGCGGGCTGCAGGTAGAAGTACAAACCCACCTTCACCCCTTCGCCCACAAACACCCGCGACCGCTCAGCCACCACGGCCAGCGACGCATGGTCGGGCACCTCCTGGTAAAGCGCCGCTTTCGGCTTGCCAAAAAGCTTGTCGAGGTCGCCCACCGCCTGCAAATCGGCCGGCGGGCTGGCGGGCGCGGTGATGGCCGGCGGCGCAGTCGTTACTGCTTCCACCTGCACCGTAGCCCCCGCGCTACGCACCGCCTGGCCGTTCACGGTCAGCTGGAAGGGCTTGATTACCTGCTTGCCCTCGCCATAAGGTGCGTAGCGCTGGGTAATAGTCAGCTCGCTGAAGCTCTTACCCTGCACGATGCGCGTGGTAGTGGTGCTGGTTTTGCCGCTTTTCTTGAAGCCCTCAAGCTCCGGAAAGTCCGAATACGTGTCCAGCGCGGCACCGCGCAGGCGGAATGCAATGGTATAGTAGCTCGTGAGCGGCAGCCGGGCCGGGCCCAGCACCAGCTCCACCACAGTTGGGCTGGTGGCCGCTTTGCTGGCCCCGGCCGCTGGTTGGGCCTGGGCAAATGGGCTAGCCAAGCATTGCTGCAGCAACACAAGTAGTAACCATACCACGCATTTTTCTCTCACCAGCCGTTTTTTTAATCCTGCAATAAAAATACGCGGAAAGCAGCTAAACGAGTCCAGAATCAGGCTTTTTTGCCTTCCCCGAGCTCTCGCCGGGTCACTAGCCAGCACCAATATTTTGTTTTTTTCGGCCCCTTTTGAATCCTTGGAACGGCCCTATTGCGTATTTGCCCACAGATACCCAACAACGTCTTGGTTTTATTCAACTAAGAACCGGCTATTGTAGGCCGGCAAAGTCCGTATTGCCTTCATTTTCCACTTTCACCACTTATCTCACTCCCATGTCTGAGAACCTCCAGCCCGGCGGCCCCGATGGCACCCAGCTCGCCCAGCCGCTCTACGTACCCATCAAGCGGCGCTCTTTCTTCATGTATGCTGGCGCTACGGCCGGAGCTACGGCTCTGCTGCTGAGCAGCTGCGACGATGACGACGACGTTACCCCCCCTAGCCTGCCCGTGGGCAACAGCGTCAACGCCGATGGCTCCATCAGCCTCGGCTCGGGCGACGTGGGCGTGCTCAACTACGCTTATGCGCTGGAGCAGCTCGAAGCCGATTTCTATGCTAAGGTGGCGGCTACCAGTGGCATCCTGTCGGGCACCGAGCTGAGCTACTTCCAGCAGGTAGCCGCGCACGAAGCCATTCACCGCGACTTCTTCAAGAAAGCCATCACCGGCGCGGCCAGCGCTCAGCTGTTGCGCAATCTGACACCGAAGTATCCGGCCGACACCTTCACCAGCCGGGCTAAAATCCTGGAAACGGCCAAAGCGTTCGAAGACCTCGGCGTGGCTGCCTACAATGGCGCCGGCAAGCTCATCCAAACTCCGGCTTACCTGGTGATTGCCGGTCAGATTGTGTCGGTCGAAGCCCGCCACGCGGCCTACATCCGCGACCTGATTACGCCCGGCTCCTTTGCCGCCGACGACCAAGTGGATGCTCAGGGCCTCGATAAGGCCTGGACGCCGACGCAGGTGCTGACTGAAGCGCAAAAATTCATTACCGAAAAGATTGATGGCAGCAAAGTGGGTGCCCGCTAAGCTTCCCTTCCACTCACCTTGTAACCTTCCTTCGTTATGAACTTCTTCGAAATAATCAAGCAACTTGCCGAGGTAGACTCGGACGTCCTCGGTCGCCTCGACTCGCGCCGGGCCGTATTCAGCTCGCTGGGCACTGCCGCCAAGCGTGGCGCCATGGCGGCTACCCCAGCGCTGCTGGGCGCCTTCTTCCAGAAAGCCTACGCTGGCACGTCCGGCACTAAAGTGGGGACCATCGCCGAGATTTTTAAGTACGCGCTGACCCTGGAGCAACTCGAAGCCGACTTCTACAAGAAAATGGTGGATTCTTCGGTCTTCGGCAGCCAAAGCGCTGCAGCCCAAGCTGCCATCCGGCAAATCAAAAAGCACGAAGACGCGCACGTTGCGTTGCTCAGTGCAGTGCTGACCGGTTTGGGCTCGCCCTCGACTACGACGACTACCTTTAAAGCTTCTGCTTTCCCAGCCGACTGGACTGGTCAGCTGCAAGTAGCCCAACTGCTGGAAGATACCGGCGTGCGGGCCTATAAAGGCCGCGCCGGCGACATCCTCGCCGCCGGTGGTGCCGCCGATGCCAACGTCACCGGTGTAGGCACCGTGAACCCGCTACAGGCCGCTCTGCAAATTCACTCGGTGGAGGCCCGTCACGCCGCTCACATCCGCTACATGCGCAGCCAGACGCCGTGGATTACCGGCTCCGGCGACCTTGACGGTCAGGAACATTACAAGGGAACTACCCCCGAAAGCACTACGACCCAAGCCGGTATCGACTTGCTGACGGTGACCAGCGGCAAAACCTACACGACGGCTGAGGCCGCCGCCTCATTCGACGAAATCCTGACCCCGGCCGAGGTGCTCGACCCCGTACGCGCAGGTGCTCTGGTAGGCTAGTTGGTGCCTGAACCTCATCTAAAAGCCGGTTCCGCAGTTGCGGGACCGGCTTTTTCTGTAATCCGCCAACTCCCTTTCAGTAAATCCATTACATTATTCCTTCCTGACTCGCGCCGCCACCGGCGCCGCTACCGTCCCGGTAGGGCCGCAGCGGCTAAGCCAGGCGTTGCAACCATTGCGGGGGTAGCCAGTACCTTTGTAGCTGTATTGGCCTGCCCGCGCTGCCGGGTTAGGAGCCTAATTCCACTTGAATGTCTGATAAATCGTCTTTCTTCGCGCAGTCCTCTTCGTTTATCCAGCGGCGCTCTTTCCTG
This sequence comes from Hymenobacter aranciens, assembly GCF_030580865.1. Classification (GTDB taxonomy): domain Bacteria; phylum Bacteroidota; class Bacteroidia; order Cytophagales; family Hymenobacteraceae; genus Hymenobacter; species Hymenobacter aranciens. Next base: position 356,850 of record NZ_JAUQSY010000004.1, read on the forward strand.
AAATATGCCGGGGCTACTGCCGGCACGGCCGCACTAGTGCTGGCCGGCTGCAAAGACGACGCCCCCGGCGTCGAGCCTGCCAACACAATGGTTGAAGTAGGCTCGGCCGACAATGGCGTGCTGAACTACGCCTACGCCCTGGAGCAGCTCGAAGCCGCATTTTACCTCCGCCTGCGCACTGGTCTTTATTATACTACCATTGCTACGGCCGCCGAAAAGCAGATTCTGGACGACTTGGCCAAGCACGAGAAAACGCACGTCGATTTTCTAAAGTCCGTCATCCCCAGCGGTTCCATCATCAAAACGCTGGAGGTCGATTTCAGCAGCATCAACTTCGACACGCGGCAGACCGTGCTCATGGCCGCCATGACGTTTGAGGACCTCGGCGTGGCCGCCTACAACGGCGCCGCCCGCTACCTCACCAATCCGCTGACCGTGCTCACGCTGGGCAAAATCGTCTCGGTCGAAGCCCGTCACGCGGCCTTGATTCGGGACTTGCTGACCTATAACTCATTTACCGGCAGCGATGTAGTAACGCAGTTTGTGCCCGCCTCCGGTCTGCCCGGCGACGGCACCGGCACCGGCCTGGAAATCTCCAAAACGCCGGCTCGGGTTATAGAGCTGGTCAATCCTTTCCTCAAGGACGGCTCCAAGCTGGTGGCCGCCAGCCTGGCCTAACGCAACCGCAGTGCATCAACGGCTACAGCGAAGCCCTTCACTGCCTACTCTCTAACTATTACCCCTGCGGGCATGGACTTTATTAAAATCATTACCGAAATCGAGAAAATCGACCCCGAAATCTATGAGCGGCTCGACACCCGCCGACGGGTGTTTCAGCACGTTTCGGGCCTCGGCAAGAAACTAAGCGCCGCCGCCCTGCCCGGTTTGGTAAGTATGCTGTTCAACAAAGCTTACGGGCAAAGCGGCAACACCAGTCTGCCCCAAGGCATCGTTGATATTCTTAATCTGGCGCTGCAGCTCGAATACCTGGAATATTATTTCTACGACAAGGTTCTGACCACCACGTCACTGCTGAACACTGCCGATGCAGCCGCCGTAACCGCCATCCGCAACGACGAGTCGGGGCACATCAAGGTGCTGCGTGAGGCCCTGGGCACCAGGGCCAAGCCGCAAAGCGCCCCCACGGCGGACGCATTCGACTATACTGCCGGCGGCCGCTTCCCGAACGTCTTCACCAGCGCCGCCGTCTTTTTCACCGTCGCCCAATGCTTCGAGGACCTAGGCGTGCGGGCCTACAAAGGCGCGGCACCCAAGCTCCTCTCCAACAAAACCCTACTGGAAACGGCGCTCAATATCCATTCCGTCGAGGCACGGCACGCCTCGCACATCCGCACGCTGCGCCGGGGCCTGAGTGCCGGGGTCAGCGGGCCGGATGCCGCTCAGGCACTGCCCAGCCTCACGTCTTTGGCCACCAAGCCCAAGAGCTGGATTTCAGGTACCGACGCCGATGGTCCGTCGGCCCCCTTCACGGCGGCCATCTACGGCGCGGGCAGCCCGGCCGTAGGCGTAGCGGCGCAGCTTTTCTATCCGGCCGAGAGCAATGTTACGCAAGTCGGTATCAATGTGCAAACTACTCCCATGGCCCCCACTAATGAGCTACCCCTCAATGCTGCTTCCGCGTCCGAAGCCTTCGATGAGGCTCTGAATGACGGCGTAGTGAAGGATATTGCGCTGAACTTCCGGTCGGCGCTGGGTGCCAGTATTGGTTTGGAGTTATTTCAATAGCCGCCCCGGGCAACTTGCTCGGCTTCAGGCTTTTTACTTTTGACAATGTCATCTTCTTCTTTATCCGATACTTCCACCGGGACGTTGGTGCGGCGCCGGACTTTCCTACAGGCGGCTGGTGTGGTAGCTGGCGCTACCGCCCTCACGCTGGCCGGTTGCAGCGACGACACCCCCACTACCCCCGTCGACCCCTATCTGCTCAGTCTGCAAGAGGCTGATGCCGGCTTGCTTAATTACCTCTACCTGCTCGAGCAGTTGGAAGCAGGCTTCTATCAGCAGGTGCTGGATGTGCCCCCTACCGACCTGCAAGCCAGCGACCTGACTTACCTGCGCGACCTGCGCGACCACGAGCTGATTCACCGCGAAACCTTGCTCTTCGCCCTCGGCAGCGCCAACGCTGCGCCCGTGCCCACTCTCACGTTCAACTTTTCGACCCTCAACCTCACTACGCGGGCCGGCGTGCTGGCCGCCGCCAAAACCTTTGAGGAACTGGGCGTAGCAGCCTACAACGGGGTTTTACACCTCGTAGCAGACACTACTACCCTGCAACTGCTGGCCAAAATAGCCTCTGTCGAAGCCCGCCACGCTGACTTTATCAACGAGCTGCTAACTCCTAACACTTTCGCTACCACTATGGTGGTCAATGAAGGCCCCCTGTTCAGCGTGGCTGCCAGTAAAACGCCCACGCAGGTTATTGCTGAGGCGGCGCCGTTCTTTCTTCCTTATAAAGTATCCGTCACCGCACTGCCTACCACGTAGGGCTTGCGGCTTGTTTATATGAATATTCTCTCGATTCTCGACCAGCTTAGCTCGCCGAACTCCACCACTGCTGCCCCGCGCCGCCACGTCCTGCACCAGTTGGGCGCAGCCGGCGCACGTCTGGTAGCCGCCGGCTTGCCCATAGTGCTGGCTACCAGTCCGGCCCAGGCCCGGCCCAGCGCCACCGCTCTCGATGCTGTGCTGCTGCTGCTTAAGCTCGAAGAACTTCAGGTGGCTTTCTACACGCAGGCCGCCAGTGCAGCGGCCTTAGCTGCTTATCAGGCCGATATCACCACTATCCAGGCGCACCAGCGGGGTCATCTCACCTTCCTGCGCCAGTTCCTGACCAATGCCGGCGTGGCCGTCCCCGCCACCCCAACCTTCGATTTCAGCGGCCAGCGCGGCAACACTGCCAACCCGGTTCTGTTCGCCGATGTGTTTACTAGCCCGGCCAATTTCTTGCAGCTGGCCCAGCAACTGGAAGACGCTGCCGCCGGCATTTACCTCAGTCAGGCCGCCGTTTTCACCGAGCGTCCGACTATCATGGCGCTCTACCGCATGCAGTCGGTTGAGGCCCGCCACGCGGCCCGCATTCGCAGCCTGCGCCAGACGCTGCTGGGCACCGCTGGCCGCGCCAAAAGCTGGCCCAGCCGGGCCGATACGGCGCCCAGTGCCCTCATCAGGGTGCCCGCAGTGCCTGCCACTACCCCCGCCAGCACTACGTCCATCTACAGCTTCGAAAACAACGAAACGCAGCTGGTAGGCGGCTCCCGCATTGTGCCTTACGCTACCCTGCTGGCCGATGCTTCCAAACTGGTACAATCTAACTCGCTGGCGGAAGCCTTCGATGAGCTGCTGCCCGCTGCCCAGGCCACAGCCCTGCTGAATATTTTCGGTTAGGTCGCCAACAAAATTTTGGCATTTTCCGTAAAACGGCGGCCGAAAACGCTTGTTTCGCGTATTTCGGTATCCTTCCCGGGAACGATTGCGGAGTTTTGCTTGCGTTCATCCGGATTGCGTTTGTACCTTGCTTCCACTTGGCCGCCGCCCCGGTCAATTTCCTACCCCACGCTTTTCACCGCCCACTAGAATATTATGCTAGACTACGTGAAAATGATTCTGTTAAAGGTCAGCTTTAACAAAGCGCTGTTCGAAAAAGAGCTGCGCAAAGCCCTCCACGTGCTGCTCCCGGCAGAAGTGCCAGACTTCCGTACCTGGTGTTACGAGCAGTTTTCACGCATTTACCGCGCCATACTGAACCAAGTATTCGGTCTGGCGGTAGCATAGCCGTGTTTCACCTATTCTTCCGGGGCATGAAACTCCTCCTCACCCGTCACAAAACGGATGTTGCGGGTGAGGCCCGCGTAGCCTGTGCGCTTCACTGCCGACTGCCGGAACAGCTCCGCAAACAGCTCGTGCGTGATTTCCTGCCAGTCGGTTTTGCTTAAATCCTTCAGGCCGGGGTGCGGGTCGAACTGCGGCTCCTGGTGCGGCTTGGCAAAGCGGTTCCAGGGGCATACGTCCTGGCAGATGTCGCAGCCGAATACCCAGTTGCCGAACTGCCCGGCTACTTCGGTCGGAATCTGGTCCTTCAGCTCAATGGTGAAGTAGCTGATGCACTTGCTGCCATCCACTACGTAGGGCTCAGTAATGGCCTGTGTGGGGCAGGCATCGAGGCACTTGGTGCAGGTGCCGCAGTAGTCGCGGATGGCGCCGTCGTAGTCCAGCTCCACGTCCACAATCAGCTCGGCGATGAAGTAGAACGAGCCCGCGCCCGGCGTGATGAGGTTCGAGTTTTTGCCCACCCAGCCCAGACCGCTTTTCTTGGCCCAGGCCTTGTCCAGCACCGGCGCCGAATCGACAAAGCAGCGCCCCACGATGTGGCCGATTTCGGCCTCCATGTCGGCCAATAGCGTTTTCAGCTTGTCCTTGATGACAAAGTGATAATCGCGGCCGTAAGCGTATTTACTGATTTTCAGCGTGTCATCGGGTTGCTGATTTTCCGGCGGCGGGTAGTAATTCAGCAGCAGGGAAATAACCGACTTGGCTCCATCCACCAGCAAGCGCGGGTCGAGGCGCTTGTCGAAGTGGTTTTCCATGTAGCCCATGCGGCCGTTCATGCTGCGCTTGAGCCAGTTTTCGAGGCGCGGCGCTTCCTCTTCCAGAAACTCAGCTTTGGAAATGCCGCAAGCCATAAAGCCAAGCTCGGCCGCGCGGCGCTTAATAAAGGAAGTCCACTGGGACCGGGAAAGCATAATAATGGCGTATTAGCCTGCGAAGAAACAAGAAACGCGCCACTGGGAGCGGCGCGTTCCAAACAAACTTCTGCGTTCATCGCTGAGCTACTGCGTAATCTCATCAAACAAGCTGCCCGAATTGCCGCGCAGGTGCGCGGGCAGCAGCCGCCCCAGGTGCTGGTACGCTGCCTCAGTAGCCTCGCGGCCCCGCGCCGTGCGCTTGATGTAGCCTTCCTGAATGAGGAACGGTTCGTACACTTCCTCGATGGTTTCGCCTTCCTCGCCACAGGCCGTGGCGATAGTGCTGATACCCACCGGACCACCCTTGAACTTGTCGATGATGGTGCTGAGGATGCGCTTGTCCATGTCGTCAAGGCCGCGGGCGTCCACATCGAGGGCGTTCAGGGCAAACTGCGCGATTTCGACCGTGATGGTGCCGTCGCCCTTGATTTGGGCAAAGTCACGAGTGCGGCGCAGCAGGTTGTTGGCAATGCGGGGCGTGCCGCGCGAACGGCGGGCAATTTCGTAAGCCGCATCCTCGTGGATGGGCGTGCCGAGAATGTCAGCTGAACGCTCCACGATGGTAGTGAGCAACTTGGAATCGTAATACTCCAAGCGGGCCGAGATGCCGAAGCGGGCCCGTAGCGGCGCCGTGAGCATACCCGAGCGCGTGGTGGCCCCGATGAGCGTGAACGGCGACAGCGAAATCTGCACCGAGCGGGCATTGGGGCCCGAGTCGAGCATGATATCGATGCGGTAGTCCTCCATGGCCGAGTAGAGGTACTCCTCTACCACCGGGTTGAGGCGGTGGATTTCGTCGATGAACAGCACGTCGTGCGGCTCCAGGTTGGTGAGCAGACCGGCTAGGTCGCTGGGCTTGTCGAGCACCGGGCCGGAGGTCATTTTGATGTTGGAGCCCAGCTCATTGGCAATGATGTGCGAGAGCGTGGTTTTGCCCAGGCCGGGAGGGCCGTGCAGCAGCACGTGGTCGAGAGCGTCGCCGCGCTGCTTGGCAGCGGCCACGAACACCTTGAGGTTTTCGAGGATTTTGTCCTGACCGGTGAAGTCGTCGAAGGAAAGCGGGCGCAGGGCTTTGTCGATGTCCTTGTCGGTACCATCGTAGCCCTCGGTGCCGCCGGAGAGAAAGGCTTCGCGCATAGCGTTAGTTTATTGGCAGTTGCTAATAGCCCATCGTCGGTAACGAATGGGTAGCTGGCCAACGATTTTAGGCAAGAAAAAGCTCCCGCTTTTAGCCAAAAAAGTTAGTCTTTCGCAAACATTCCGCCGCAATTAATGCTGCTGCACCGGACTGTCCACCAACAAAAATAGGTAGGGCGAGGCTTCCGCGTACGGCTGCCGGCCGGTGAGACGCTGGGTGAGCTGGTTGGCGGCCTCCTGCCAGGCGGGCGGGTTGCCAGGTAAGTCGGCACGCCGCGCCGGGGCGAGCAGCTTGTTGTAGTCGGCAGCGGTAAACTCATAGGCCTCGTTGTTGCCCAGGCGGGCGGGTTGCAGGCCAGAACCGGTATCACCCAGACCCTCAGCACCTATCAGCACAACTTCACCTTTAGCATTGATAAGGGCGCCAGCCAGGGCCAGCACGGTGGTGGTGGCATTGAGGTTCTCGAGGCGCGTGAGGTGCTGCACGTGGCCGGAGCCGGAGTCGAGATAATAATCAGTGGCCGTAGCGCCACCCGTGGAAAAAGGACCAGCGGAAGCTGTTTTCATCGAAAAATACAGCTGCGACTCGCGTACCAGCGGCACCAACAGGTAATCAAGCTTTTGGGTGACCATGAGCTCCAGCAGCAGTTGCCGGGTTTTGCCTTGCCCGTTCCAGCCCGCGAGCTGCACCACGCCCTTGCCGGGATTGGGATTTTGCAGATTCAGGACATAGCCGGGCAGGGTACCGGGCAATTCCTGGTCGGGGCTACCAAAGTACACCTCGGGCAGGCTATTGCTTTTGGCGCCCGCTGGCAGGGCCACGGGCAGCAAGCCGGGCTGGCGGCTCAGGTAGCGCGTCAGTGAATCGAGCAGCTCCGGGGCGCGGGTTTGGGCCAGGATGCGCGCGGCTGCCGGGTGTTGCAGCCGCACCGGCAGCACCCCGATGCGGGCGTTAGCGCCGGGAATAGCCTTGGGCTGATAGGCATGATAGTAAGGTGAATGCGTAACGGCCGTGGGGCCGCGCAAGCCTTGGGCTGAAGTACGACCAACAATTAGCAATGCTGCTACTGCCAGCAGGCAGCTGGGAACGAAGCGACGAACAGAAATCATCGAGGAAAGTGGATTTTACTCCTTGACTCCGGAACGCCGCCGGTAGTTGCCTAGCGTTCCATCAGCACCTCGATGTCGAGGTGCAGCCAGTCGTCTTCCCAGGCCTTGTGGTTGAGGCGGGCCACGAGGGGAAAACCGGCATCGAGCAGGCGGGCCACGGTTTCGTTGCGGCCTTCGGGCAGGTAGCCAAGCCAGATGTTGGCGGCATCGGTGACGGGGTGGGTGTGCACCTGCACGGCCCAGTCGTCGTACTTACTGTCGGCTTCGCGGGTGAGGTACAGCGTTTGGCCGAGGTGCAGCTCGGCTTCGTGCGACGGCAAATCGGGGCGGTGCGAGGTGCCGGCAACGAGGCACTCCAGCAAAACGAGGGGGGTGGCGGGCTTCATGGGGGCAAGTTAGGGCCTACGCGCGGGATAAGGCCCTGGCGACGGCTTGGTTTACGGTGGCCAGCGCCGGAACAAGCCGGAATAACCCAGACCTTACCGGCCTTTCAATGGCCTTTTGCCGGCAGGTAGTGTGAAGTTTGCCAAATATTTCCCAATTTCCCGTTACCATCATGCGTGGTACCCGCTTAGCATAAATCTATCATGGCTGAGTTTGACGATAACGAAGAAGAATTTGACGACTCCGACGCGCCCGAGCCTTCGGCCGAGGAGCGCGAGGCCGCAATTGAGCGCATGGTAGCCGCCCTGCCGGCCGAGCTCTACCCCGTGATGCAGCCGCTACTGATGATGAGTCAGTTGGCTAACCACGCCCTGCTGGGCCACGCCGACGACCCCGTGCCCCAGGCCCTTAAAGAGCTGCTGGACTACGACCACGATTTTGTGCGCGAGGTGATGGCCGTGAATGACACGCCCAGTCTGGGCCGCCTGCTGGCCACTAATATGTTGCAGATGTTCGACTTCCTGCTCGTGGGCCGCCTGGTGTTCGATAGTTCGCTCGAGCCCACGCTGCGCGCCTACCTCAACCGCAACAGTCCCGCCGAAGCCGACGACACCAGTATGCGCGACTACGTGCTGGACTACGGCGAAACCATGCTCGAAAACCTGACTCAATATCTTACTAGTGGCGATGCCGACCTGGAAGAAGAGCTGCGCATGCGCCGCCTCCAGACCGAAAGCATCTTCGCCCGCCTCGGTGATACGCTGCGCATGTTTTATCCGCCCGGCCAATCGCCCGAAGAGTTGGCAGCCGAGCGTCTCGATGCGCAGGATGAGGCTGAAGATGCTGAAGAAATGGCCGTCACGGTGCGGTTCAATCAAATCCAGCTGGTGACGCTGGGCACGGCCCTCAAGCTGCCCACGATGCTGATTGGGCTGGCCGAAACGCCGTTTGGCCGGGCGCTGGAAACGGTGCCGCGCTTCCGCAAAAAGGCGCTGGAACGCCTGGCCGAACGCATGAGCGCAGCCGAACCCGACGAGGAATTTCCGCTCGCATGGTCGGAGCTGCTACGCCTCTACCAGGCGGCGCAGGTGTGCGCCCTGAGCGTGGTGGCTGACGTGTTCTGGGTGGGCAGTATCGAGGATGTGCTGCTGAGCGGCGGCCCCCGCAACCCCGCCGACGGCTACGAGCCCGAAGGCCCCGGCCTGCCCGCCGAAGAAGCCCGCCAAACCCGCGAAATGCTGACGAGGCTGATGAGCGGCTTCATCGAGCTGGTTGAGGAAAACTACCTGGACGATGAGGATGTGATGGCGGCCAAAGCCGAGATTTCGCAGCTGGCGGAGCTGTTGGCATAGCCAGGCGGCGCTCACTAATTATTCTCCCTTAATTACACCTACTTAACCCATGGCAACTTCGTCTACTCCCACTGGATTACCTGATATTTACACTCCTTCTGCGCAACTCCTTACTTTGATTGGCCTGGGTAACCGCGCATTGTTTTCGCGCAAGGAAGACCCGCTGCCGCAGGCGCTGCACGCCCTGACCGAGTACGACATGGCGGCAGTGGACCGCGTGAGCGCCGTCAAGGATTCGGCCGGCCTGTATGCCCTGCTGGAAACAGAGCCGGAAACCTTTACCGACCATCTACTGCTGGGCCAGCTGGTGTATGCATCACCCCTGGGCCCTTGCATTGCCGCGATGCTGGCGCCCGATGGCTCGGCCGATGAGGCTACGCTGGCCCAACGCCGGGCCGAGCTGCCGGCCTATGTGCTGCATCATGCCGAGTGGAACAGCAACTTGTTTGAAAACTACCTACTCAGCCGCCACTACGAAGCCGACCGGGCCGAAGTGCAACAAGAGCGCGCCGAACTCAAAAAGGCCCTCGAAGCTGCTTTTGCGGAGTGGCAGCATTCGCTGGGAGCCTTGGGAATGCCGGCGCCGCCTCCCGTAATGCCGCTGGCGGGCACGGGCTGGTCGCTGCATCCCATGCAGATACAGCTGGATATGTTGGTGGTGGCCACTACCGTGTTGCGGGCACTGCCGGCCCTCAGCAGCCATCCGTTTGCCCAGGCAGTGCAGCGGCTGCCCGATTTCAACTCGCAACGGCTCGAAGAGCTGACCGATTACCTGAAGGCGGCCGAGGCCGAGGAGCGGCTGCGCCTCACCCGGGCCCAGGGCCTGCTGCTCTATGTGGCAGCGCATCTGGTGATGATGCTGTTTGTGCACGACGTGCTCGATGCCGGCGGCCTTGACGACTTTCTGCTACAGGAGCACCGGTTGACGGACGATATTGAGGACTTACCGGAAAAAATCAGCGACATGCGCGAAGCGGCGGCCATCATGTTGAGCGGCTACATCGAAGTAGTGCGCGAAAATGAGGGCGACGCAGCAGACTTTCAGGCGCTGGAGGCGCGGCTGCAGCCGGTGCTGGCGCTAGCTAGCCAATGAGGGCCGGGCTAATGCGGGAATTGGTCTAAGTTACAGACCTTATTCCTCGACTTTCTTTTTCCAATAAAAAAAGTATTTATCGCCGGAGCGTTGGCGCTGGTAGCGGCTAGCTCTTGGGCTTTTTAGCAAAAAGTATCGCCTGACCATTCAGGCTACATGATGGTAATAGGATGCGTAAGCTTAGCTTCCGAGCCACCATCAATCACAATCACGGTTATCTCACCAACAGGTGAAGCCCAGACACAATTAATAAGTAATAAAGTGACCCGGGTTAATTTTATCGAATCGGAGCAGCAACTTCACAAAGCTATACTTATCAAATTGAACACCCTTAAAAGCGAAGGTTACAAATTAGTCACTACTAACATTAACTACGAGGACCCAATCTATAAACACATTTACATTCTAGACAAATAAAAAAGGGTGCTCCTTTGAGCACCCTTTTTTATTTGTCTAGAATGTACCTCTACTTAAACGCCTGAATCCCGGTAATATCGGCCCCGGTGATGAGCAGGTGAATGTCGTGCGTGCCCTCGTAGGTAATCACCGATTCGAGGTTCATCATGTGGCGCATCATGGGGTATTCACCGGTGATGCCCATGCCACCGTGAATCTGGCGGGCTTCGCGGGCAATGTGCAGGGCCATGTCCACCGAGTTGCGCTTGGCCATCGAGATTTGGGCGCTGGTGGCTTTGCCTTCGTTTTTGAGCACGCCCAGGCGCCACACCATCAGCTGGGCTTTGGTGATTTCGGTAATCATCTCGGCCAGCTTCTTCTGTTGCAGCTGGAAGCTGGCGATGGGCTTGCCGAACTGCTCGCGCTGCAGCGAGTATTTCAGGGCCGACTCGTAGCAGTCGATGGCCGCGCCGATGGCCCCCCAGGCGATGCCGAAGCGGGCCGAGTCGAGGCAGCCCAGCGGGCCTTTGAGGCCGTCGATGTTGGGCAGCAGGTTTTCCTTGGGCACCTTCACGTTGTCGAACACCAACTCGCCGGTGCAGCTAGCGCGCAGGCTCCACTTGTTGTGGATTTCGGGGGTGGTGAAGCCTTCCATGCCGCGCTCCACGATGAGGCCCTTGATGCGGCCTTCCTCGTTTTTGGCCCACACCACGGCCACCTGGCACTCGGGCGAGTTCGAAATCCAGAGCTTGGCGCCGTTCAGCAGGTAATGGTCGCCCATGTCCTTGACGGTGGTGGTCATGCCGCCGGGGTTCGAGCCGTGGTCGGGCTCCGTCAGGCCGAAGCAGCCGAGCCACTCGCCGCTGGCGAGCTTGGGCAGGAATTTCTTGCGCTGCTCTTCGGAGCCGTATTGGTAGATGGGGAACATCACCAGCGAGCCCTGCACCGAGGCGGTGGAGCGCATGCCGGAGTCGCCGCGCTCAATTTCCTGCATGATGAGGCCGTAGCTGATGTAGTCCATGCCGCCGCCGCCGTACTCGGTGGGGATGGTGGGGCCGAAGGCGCCCACGTCGCCGAACTTGCGGACGATTTCGGAGGGGAAGTGGTTATCCTGCGCCCACTTCTCGATGTAGGGGTTGATTTCCTTTTTCACGAAATCGCGGATGCTCTGGCGCACGAGGATGTGCTCCTCGGTGAGCAGGCCGTCGAGGTCGAAGTAATCGGTGAAGCCGTTGGCATTGGTGGAGCCGCCCTGCTTGCTGTGGGCCTTGGCTTTGGGGGAGAGGACGTCGGTTTCGGAGGACATGGAGGGAAAATGGGTGGGATTTTTTTTTGCAAAGATACGGGCAGATAGCGCCTTGCTGGGTCTAAAAAAATGCCAGCTCCCGCCTTCGGCTGCCCGTCACCAAAGCTCCAGCCGACCCGCCCCAAGCCGGGCCCGAAGCCCCCAAAGCGGCAGCAGAAGCGCCCTAAGCCCTGCCCGAGACCTCACAAGCCTTAGCCGAGTCCACCAAAGCTATTCCCGAAGTCATAGAAGCTGTATCCGAGGCGGCAGAAGCCGTTTGCGAGGATGTTTTTGCACCTTCAGGCAGGTTTTATGGTATTCTAGCAATGCGTTTCACTGCCTGGGTCAGCCATTTTTCGGCCCGGGCTCGTTTAACGGGCGCCGTTGGCTACCCGCCTGCTACATTCGCAGCCCCGGCCCACCTCCCACCCGCCCCATGCCTACACCACTACCCACTCACCACGCCAAAAAGCTCAACCAGCTGGAGGCCACTGCTATTTGCGGCAACGATATTTCCTCGTCGTGCCTCTACGTGTCGGCGCTGGTTATCAGCCTGGCGGGGCAGTACGCCTGGATTTCGCTAGTCATCGTAGCCGGACTGCTGTACCTGTTTCGCAAGATTTACGGCGAAGTTGTCGGCGCGCTGCCCCTGAACGGCGGCGCCTACAACGTGCTGCTGAACACCACCAGTAAGAGCAACGCCGCCTTGGCCGCCTGCCTCACCATCCTCTCGTACATGGCCACGGCGGTGATTAGCGCCACCGATGCCATGCACTACCTCTACCTGCTGGCCCCGATTCCGGGGATGCCGGTGCTGCTGGCCACGGCCGGGCTGCTGCTGTTTTTTCTGCTGCTCACCTCCGCCGGTATGTCCGAATCGGCGATTGTAGCGGTGGTTATCTTTCTGGCGCACCTCACGTCGCTGGTGCTGCTGGTGGGGTCGGGCGCGTGGTTTGTGTGGCAGCACGGACTGGTGCAGCTGCACCTCAACTACGCGCAGCCGGTGGTGGGCGGCAGCATTGCTATGGCCCTTTTTCTGGGCTTCAGCGCGGCCATGCTGGGCATTTCGGGCTTCGAGAGCTCAGCCAACTTCGTGGAGGAGCAGGCCCCGGGCGTATTCCTGAAAACCCTGCGCAACATGTGGGTCGTGGTCAGTTTTTTCAACCCCGTGATTGCGCTGCTGGCGGTGGCCGTGCTGCCGCTGGCCACCGTGGGCGAGCACCAGGAAACCCTGCTCTCGTACCTCGGCCAGCTCACCGGCGGCCCCTGGCTGGCCAAAGTCATTTCCGTCGATGCCGTGACGGTGCTCAGCGGCGCCGTGCTCACGAGCTTCGTGGGCGTGAGCGGCCTCATGAAGCGCATGGCCTTGGACCGCATCTGGCCGCAGTCGTTTCTGAAGGAAAACCGGCGCGGGGCCAACTACCTCATTCTGCTTATTTTCTTCGCCCTGTGTCTGTCCATTTTGTTCATTACCAAGGGCGAGCTCTCGACGCTAGCAGGCGTGTACACTATCTCGTTCCTGTCGGTTATGGCGTTTTTTGCCATCGGCAACTTCCTGCTGAAAATCAAGCGCGGCAAGCTACCCCGGCCGGTGTACGCGGGGGTGTTCAGCGTATTTCTGGCGTTGGTGGGCGTGCTGGTCGGCCTGTATGGCAACGTGAGCAAAAACCCCGTTCACCTCGTGGTATTCCTGCAATACTTTTTGCCGGCGGTGCTCATTATCTACGCCATGCTGGAGCGCATTGCGCTGCTTAATTTGATTCTGGCCGGCGCCACGTCTTTTTATGAAGGCTTCCGGCGCCTGGCTATCAGCAGCCAGGTCACCATCCGGCGGCTGGTGCGCGAGCTGAACGAGCAGGAATTCGTATTCTTCACCAAGGGCGACAACGTGGCCAACCTCAACAAGGTGATGACTTACGTGGAGGAAAACGAGTTTACTAACCGCCTTAAAATCGTGATGCTACTACCGGAAGGCGAAATCGTGCCCGAGGGCCTGCTCAACGATTTGCACGTACTCGACCGCGCTTATCCCAACCTGCATCTGGAGTTTGTAACCATGCCCGGCACCTTCGGGCCGGAGCTGATTGAGCGGCTGTCGCAGGAGTGGAAGATTCCGAAGAACTTCATGTTCATCGGCTCGCCGGGGAATAAATTTCCGTACCAGATTTCGGAATTGGGCGGGGTGCGACTGATTATTTGAACAATAGCGCGGACTTTGTAGTCCGCGAGTGCGAACGTTCACACTCGCGGACTACAAAGTCCGCGCTACATTTCTTGCAGATTTCATTTCCGCCCGTACATTTGCACCGCTCCCCGTTCACGCGGCGGGGCACCTTATCAAGAAAGGCAGAGGGACAGGCCCGATGAAGCCTTAGCAACCAGTGGATGACACCAGGTGCTAAATCCTGTTCCGAAACAGCTCCGGCTGCTTCGGAAGAAGATAAGTTGCAAGAACTGCCACCGGTTGCAAACGGCGGGCTGCTCTTCTGACTTGTCGGAAGGGCTTTTTTTATGCTCTTTCGGTGAGGAGGATTAACTGAACTTGACAAGGTGCCGCGCGGTGAAGGAGGGGAGTTTTCGCTAACTCTCAAACTGTTCAACACCATGCAGCTCAGCACTCGCCTCCTCCACGCCATCCCCTCCGACCCCCAGACCGGCGCCATCGCCGTACCCATTTACCAGACCTCGACCTTCATCCAGGAAGCGCCGGGTGTGAACCTCGGCTACGACTACGCCCGCTCGGGCAACCCCACCCGCCAGGCCCTCGAAAACCTGGTGGCCACCCTCGAAAGCGGCCACGCCGGCTTCGCCTTCGCCAGCGGCCTCGCCGCCATCGACGCGGTGGTAAAGCTGCTCTCGGCCGGCGACCAGATTGTGGCCATCGACGACATCTACGGCGGCGCCTTCCGCCTCTTCGAGCACGTGTACCGCCGCCTGGGCATCGACATTGTGTACTGCGATACCACCGACGCCGCCAACGTGGCCGCCGTCCTCACGCCCCGCACCCGCCTCATCTGGCTCGAAAGCCCCTCCAACCCCACGCTCAAAGTATCGGATATCAGCGCCATCGCCGCCATTGCCAAAGCCAATAACGTACTACTGTGCGTCGATAACACCTTTGCTTCGCCCATTTTGCAGCGGCCCATCGAACTGGGTGCCGACATCGTGGTTCACTCCGCCACGAAGTACCTCGGTGGGCACTCCGACCTCATTGCCGGGGTGGTAGTGGCCGGCACGGCCGAGCTGGCTGCTCAACTCAAGTTCATTCAGAACGCCTCGGGCGGCATCCTCGGGCCGTTTGATTCTTTTCTCGTCATCCGCGGCATTGAAACGCTGGCGCTACGGGTGAAACAGCATTGTAGCTCGGGGCTGGCGGTGGCGAAATTCCTGCAGGCGCAGCCCGAAATCGCGCAGGTATTCTACCCCGGCCTGGAAGACCACCCCAACCACGCCGTGGCGCGGCGGCAGCAGCCGGGCGGCTTCGGCGGCATCGTGTCCATTGCTCTGGCCGACGACTCGGTGGAATCCGCCACGCGCTTTGTGACCTCAACGCGGCTATTCAAACTGGCTGAAAGTCTGGGCGGACCGAAAAGCCTGCTCTGCCACCCGGCGACCATGACGCACAAATCGACGCCCGCCGCCCAGCGCCGGGCCGCCGGCGTAGCTGATGGTTTGGTGCGGCTGTCGGTGGGGCTGGAAGACGCCGAGGACTTAATTCAGGACCTGGCGCAGGCGCTGGCGCTGGTGCGCATCGGGGCGGAAGCGCGGGCCGAAGTTTCTGTAGCCTAATTCCTTATTTCTGTCTTTCTGAGCTATGACTCGCACCACTATTTCCATCGGCCTTTTCGGTTTCGGCTGCGTGGGCCAGGGCCTGCACGAAGTGCTGGAACGCACGCCCGGCCTGCGCGCCCGCATTGCCCGCATCGGCGTGAAAAACCGCACGAAAGCCCGTGCGCTGCCCGCCGAATATTTCTCCTTTGACCGCGACGATTTGCTGTACGACCCGGCGGTGAACGTCATCGTGGAGCTGATTGACGACGCCGACGAAGCCTACCAGATTGTGAAAACCGCCCTGCACCTGGGCAAAGCCGTGGTGACGGCCAACAAGAAAATGCTGGCCGAACACCTCCCCGAACTCATTGCCCTGCAACGCAGTACCGGTACCCCGCTGCTCTACGAGGCCGCCGCCTGCGCCAGCCTGCCCGTCATCCGCAACCTGGAGGAATATTACGACACCGACCTGCTCGATTCGGTGGAAGGCATCATCAACGGCTCGACCAACTACATCCTCACCGCGATGCACCGCGACGCGCTGCCCTTTGCCGAAGCCCTGGCCCGAGCGCAGGCGCTGGGTTTTGCTGAAAGCAACCCCGCCCTCGACGTACAGGGCCTCGACGCCCGCAACAAGCTGGTACTGCTGCTGGCGCACGCCTTCGGGCTGGTAGTAGGACCAGAAGAATTGCTGACTGTGGGCATCGACAACATCAGCCCCCTGGCCGCCGCCTACGCCCGCGAGCGTGGCCTCACTCTCAAGCTGCTGGCCGAGGCCCGCCGCCTGCCCGATGGCGGCATTGCCGCAGCCGTGCTGCCCGCGCTGCTGGCCCCCGAACACGAGTTGGCCCGCGTGCAGGACGAATACAACGGCCTCATCACCCAGAGCGGCTTTGCTGACCGGCAGTTTTTCCTGGGGCGCGGGGCCGGGGCTTTTCCCACCGCCTCAGCCGTGCTCAGCGACCTCTCGGCCCTCACCTACGGCTATCGCTACGAGTACAAAAAGCTGCACCAGAATCAAGCGCTGGCGCTGCGACCCGAGGCTACAGAACTAGATGTGCTGGTGACCTACACTAATGGACAATCATCATTAATCGAGGATTTTACGCAGGTTCACGAGCAGTTTCACTCCCGCATGCAGGGGCACTACCTCACGGGCACCATCGGACTAGCGCAGCTGGCCGGCGCGGTGTGGCTGCGGGCGCCGGGCGTGAGCGTGGTGCGGCTGCCGGGCGCTTTGCGAGAGGTACTTGCAGCGGCTTCCGAGCTCACGGAACTGACCACCCGATAACAAAAAAGTCCCGCGTCAGTAATGACACGGGGCTTTTGGCGGTACCAGTCCGTGCTACATTTCTTCTTCGAGCAGTTGCATCACCTCGCGCATCGAGCCGTGCTTCACGGTACTTTTGAGCTTGTTGATGTATGTGCGCAGCTTTTGTACTTCCTCGTGTGGGTCGCGCACGACAGTGCCCAGCAGGTAGTCGGTACTTACGCCGTAGAACCTGGCAATTGCCACCAGCTGGTGGTACGTGGGGTTCGAGCGGTTGTTCTCAATCAGGGAAATCCGGCTGTTGTCGGTGCCCAGCACTTCGGCTATTTCGGAGGCCGTAAAGCCGCCCGCCTTGCGCAGGTGCGTCAACCGCTGGTTCAATTCTTTGAAAATGCGTGTGCCGTAGGGCTGTGGGTCAGCCAAGGGCGAATTGTCCAAGATTTGCAGATAGGGTGCAGCGGCTTCTGCGTCGAGGTGGCCACCAAGGGCCGCCACCAGCTTCTCCCATTCTACCTTGCGCAGTGGAGCCCGCCCATTCTCCCACAAGGTAATACGGTTGTACGGCAGGCCTAGCTTCTGAAAGAGTCCATTTTGGGTGAGGCCAGCGCGCTGGCGGCCTTCTTTAAGTAGCGTGCCCAGAGCCCGGCTCTCGGGCGTGGTCACGATAGCCTGAGTGGACAAGGCATCAAAGCCATCCTGGGGCAAGCGCCTGGCCAGCCTGGCAATATCACCGGCCAGCGGCTCGGTGGCGCCGGTGGTCCACTGCTGTACCCGCTCCGGCGGGAAGCCCGTGAGTGGGGCAAATTCTTCAAGAGTTAAACTTCGGCGCTCGGCCGCAGTATCCAGGAGTTTCTGAAAAGGGGTTTTCATGAGGGCGTGTGGATTCGTTAAGATTGTCGCATCGGCAGGGAAGGGTGAGTCGGGCCATAAAACCCTGGTTATTACCGTTTAGCTTGCAAGTTTATGAAATAAATAGCAAAAATATTTTTGAGCACGCACAATCAGTAAGCTTCTTCGCATAAGCAGTCTTCCATCATTAGTTACCCATCGCCCCCAGATAACCAGCCGGTCGTCTGGGGGCGGTATTGTTTTCTGGCATTTCTACCGAAACGCTTGCCACTTTCAAAAAAGCCCTATATTGCGGCCGCTTTTCAACGGGCGCCAGCGGGCTTTTACCGGCCATAACGCGGCGTTGACTGGCTAATTAGATAAACTCAGTGCCGGCACCCCCCTACTCCGGCAGAGCCTTTGGCAGCTTCGGCTGCCGGCCAGGCATTAGCAGCCTGGCCTTATTGTCGAGTGCGCCGCCGGCTTCCGGCGCGGACTTGCCCCTGCTCTGCGTTCCCGGTACGCGGCTGCTGCGGCAGCCACGGTGAAGCCTGCTAACCGGCAGGCTGGCTTTCCCTCCAATTTCTGACTGTTGCCCCGGCTGCTGTTGAAGCGCTGTTGGCTTCGTGCGTTTTCGGCAATCGCCGCGCGAGCTGGCGGCGCGTGCAATCCACTGATTTTCAATCTACACGTCCCATCTGCAATTTTCTTTTACCCATCACCTTTTTCTCAACTTTCACCCTATGAATCTCGACGTTGCCATCATTGGCGGGGGCGTTTCGGGCGCCTACAGCGCCTGGCGCCTCCAACAGGAAAACAGCGGCAAGGCCCGCATCGCCTTGTTCGAATACAGCGACCGCATTGGCGGGCGGCTCTACACGGTCACCATCCCGGGCCTACCCCACGTGAAAGCCGAAGTGGGCGGCATGCGCTACATCCCCAGCCAGCACCTGATGGTGGCCGACCTCATCGACCACCTCGGGCTGCCCAAGGCCAACTTCCCGATGGGCGCGCCCGCGCCGGTGGGCGCCAGCTGTAACATCTTCTACCTGCGCGGCAAACATCTGCGTATGCACGAGCTGGCCGACCCCGCCAAGGTGCCCTACAACCTGGCCTGGTCGGAGCGCGGCCTGGGGCCCACCAACCTGCAGGTGCAGGTGATGAACACCATCTACCCCAAGATGAGCGACCTCAGCCTCTGCGACCTCATGAAAGTGAAGGCCTTCGATAAGCCGCTGTGGCGCTACGGCTTCTGGGATTTGATGTACCGCACGCTCAGCAACGAGGGCTACCAGTTTATGAAAGACGCCGGCGGCTACGAGGCTAACGTGGCCAACGCCAGCGCCGTCACCCAGCTCCCGGCCACCGAATACAGCGACGAAACCGAGTTTCTGACCCTGCGCGACGGCTACGACCAGCTGCCCATCACGCTGGCCCGCGAGTTTAACGAGCTGTTTGCCGGCACCGTGCCGCGCGGCCAGCGCGTGCACATGAACCACCGGCTGGCCGAGATTGAAATCGGCAAGGGCGACTACCCGTACACGCTTTATTTTGAGCCGACTATCACCACCGTTGGCGACGACAACCAGCGCCAGACCCTGCTGAAAACCAAGGCCGAGCGCGTGGTAGTGAAGGCCAAAAAAATCATTCTGGCCATGCCGCGCCGCTCGCTGGAGCTCATCAAGAGCAGCTTCTTCGAGGACAAGTGGCTGAAGGAAAATATCCCGTCAGTGCTCATTCAGAGTGCGTTCAAGCTCTTTCTGGCCTACGAGCGGCCCTGGTGGCGGGCGCTGGGCGTGGTTTCGGGCCGCGCCGTCACGGATTTGCCGGTGCGGCAAGTGTACTACTTCGGCACCGAGGGCGAGCAGCCCCACGGCCAGCCCAACCTGAACTCGCTGCTGATGGCCAGCTACAACGACATCAGCACGGTACCATTCTGGAAAGGCCTGGAGGACGGCGCACCCTACCTAGGCTACCGCCCCGCCTGCCTCGACCCAGCCACCGACAACGTGATTCCGCCCATGGAATTCCAGGCCACCGATGAGATGGTGCAGGTAGCCAACCGCCAGGTGGCCGAAGTGCACGCCCTGCCCGAAATCCCGATGCCGTATTCGGCTGTCTATCATAGCTGGAACGAGGACCCCTACGGCGGCGGCTGGCACGAGTGGAAAGCCAACTACCGCCTCGACGAAATCATGTGCCGCATGCGCAAGCCGGTGGCTAGCGAGAACATCTTCATCGTGGGCGAGGCCTATTCCTACGGCCAGGGCTGGGTGGAAGGCGCCCTCGACACGGCCGAATCGATGCTCCAGGAATTCTTCAGCCTGAAATGGCCCGACTGGCTGGACGAAAGCTGCCAGCTGCTCCCCAACCCCTGCCCCGGCTGCGGCGACCTCGACGGCTGCATCCCCAGCAAGGATACGGCCGCCTCGCTCAGCTCGATAACGCCCAACTGCCAGGCGCCGCTGCCGATTAGCTAGGACAGTAGGACAGAAAGAACGTCATGCTGAGCGCAGCGAAGCATCTCGCGTGCAGCAGTAATCCCAGTCGGTAGAAATTACTACCACAGGCGAGATGCTTCGCTGCGCTCTGCATGACGTTCTTTCTGTACTGTTGTTCAAAACAAGACTCACCTTATCATCTGCTTTTTATGCCTAATACCGTCACCGTTTCCGAATACATCATCACCCGCCTCAAGCAGCTTGGGCTGGAACACATGTTTGCCGTGCCGGGCGACTACGCCGGGCCATTTTTGACCACGCTCGATGAAGAAGGCAGCATTGCCCGAATTCCGAATATCAACGAGTTAGGCTCCGGCTACGCGGCCGATGGCTACGCCCGCTTCCGGGGCATCGGGGCGGCCTGCGTGCAGTATGGCGTGGGCACGTTCAGTTTGCTTAATTGCACGGCCGGCTCCTTTGTGGAGCGCGCGCCGGTGGTCGTGATTTCGGCCAGCCCTAAAACCAGCGACCGCCAGCTGGAAGAAAGCCAGAGCATTCTCTTCCACCACAGTACGGGCCACCTGCGGGCCGACCAGCAGGTGTTTGCCAACGTCACGGTGGCTTCCGAAATCATCGACAACCCTGACACCGCACCCGCCCAGATTGACTACGCCCTGACGGCCATGCTCACGCAGCGGCGGCCTATCTATCTGGAGGTTATCAATGACGTGTGGGCGGCCGTCTGCGCCGCCCCGGTAGGCAAGCTGGCGGCAGCCACGCCCACCAGCGACCCTAAGGCGCTGGCCGGCATCATCGACGCGGCCTTTCAGCGCATCCAGGCGGCTAAGCAGCCGGTGCTGTGGGCGGGTGTCGAAATCCAACGCTATGGTTTGCAGGATGCTTTGCAGGAGCTGGTGGATGCCAGTGGCCTACCCTTCACCACCACCAGCGTGGGCAAAACAGTGCTCGACGAAAGCCAGCCCGCCTTCATCGGCACCTACGCGGGGCCGGCCTCGCCCGCCCTCACCCGCCAGATGATGCTGGAGTGCGATTGCCCCGTCGCGCTGGGCGCCATCATCACCGACGACTACCTCGACATCATGAAGGCTTCTTACGGCCAGATGATTGTGGTGAATGACGAGCAGGCCCGCATCGGTCTGCAGCCCTTTGGTCGCGTGGCCATGGGCGACTTCCTGACCGGCCTAGCGGCGCGGTTCCGGGCAGCCGGGGCGCCCCCGGCCCGCAAGCGGCCCAAGGTGAAGCCCGACCCGGAGCCAGTGTACAAAGACAACAGCGAGCTGACGTACAACATCTTTTACGCCGAGCTGAGCAAATTCCTGGTCAAGCAGAAACTGCTGAACGACATGGTACTGGTGCTGGGCGAAAGCACCTCGCTCTACGTGTTCGGCAACCTGATGGGCCTGCCGCGCAACAGCTTCGTGGCGCAGGCGGCCTGGGGCTCGCTAGGCCACGAAACGGGCTGCGCGCTGGGCGTGGCGCTGGGCAGCGGCAAGCGCCCCTTCGTGGTGGCGGGCGACGGCGGCTTCATGATGATTTGCCAGGAAATTTCGAGCCTGGTGCGCCAGCGCAGCAATGCCGTAGTGTTCGTAATGAGCAACAAAGGCTACGCCATCGAGCAGGCTTTCGTGGACATCAACGCCTTCAAGCCTGGCCAGGAGTTCGCGGCTTTCGACATGCTGCCGACCTGGGATTATCTGGCGCTGGCCAAGGCTTTCGGGGCGCGGGGCTACCGCGCCGGCACCGTGCAGGAGCTGCAGAAAGTGCTGGCCGACGTGAACGGCCTTACCGATGTGCCCGCGCTGGTGGAAATCGTCATACCGCCGCATGATTTGGCCCCGCAGCTGGCCCGGCTGGCGGGCGCGCCGGCGGCCACGGAGTCGCGCGAGCAGCACAGGCTGGCGTTGAAGGCACTGACGGCGTAGCCTCACCCCCCGACCCCCCATCCGAGGGAGAGTCAAACATCAGAAAAAAAGGCCACTGCATGTGCAGTGGCCTTTTTGCTTTGAGCGCCGAACCGGTGCCATCTCTCTTTTGGAGAGGGGGTCAGGGGGTGAGGTCCCGCCGCTAGAACTTCACCCCCACCGAAGCCAGGAAATTGCGCGTGGCCTGCGGGAAATACCAGTTGAACGTATCCAGCCCGCCGCTGGCGCCGAGGTAGCTGTAGGTATAGCCGTTGGCCACGTACTCCTTGTTCAGCAGGTTATTGACCAGCAAGCCCAACTCAATTTCCTTCACGAATCTGGGCTGAATGGCGTAGCGCAGACGCAAGTCCAGCACCTCGTAGCCGGCGATGCGGCGGCGGTCGTTCTGCGAGTTGTCGAGGTACTGCTGGCTTACGGTTTTGAGGAGCAGGGCTAGGCGCAGGCCTTTTACGGGCTGGCCTTCCAGGGTGTGGGCCGATACCACGGCCGGGGAGTAGGAAATGGTGCTGGTGCGCGGGGCTTCCACTACTGGGTTGTAGTCGGCATCGTAGCTCACGCCCTGGTAGTCGAGAATGCGGTTCTGGCTCAGGGTGAGGGTGGTGCTGAGGCTGATTTTGTCGTTGGCCGACACGAAGCCGGTGAGCTCGACGCCGCGGCGGTAGCTGCGGGCCACGTTGGTGCGCAGGGCGGTGCCCACGTCGTTGAGCTGGCCGGTGGCCACGAGCTGGTTTTGGTAGCTCATGTAGAAGCCGTTGGCTTCGAGACGCAGGGCGGTATTGGGGCCGAAGAAGGTGAGGTCGGCGCGGGTGAAGCGGTAGCCGCCCTCCCAGTCTTCGAGGCGCTCGGCTTTGGCGCCGGTGTCGCCAGCGGGGCGGTCGGTGAAGTCGGCGCGCACGGGCTCGCGCTGGCCCACGGCAAAGCTGGCGTAGAGCTGCTGGCCGGTGCCCAGGGCCAAGGTAGCGCCGGCTTTGGGGTTGAAAAAGGTGTAGCTGGCGCGGGTGGTCACGTCGTTCTGGTCATCCTCCACGCCGTCGATAGTGTATTCGATATGACGCACTTGCACGTCGCCGTAGAGTCCCAGCCGGGGCAGCACCTCGTAGGTGGTGCGCACGTAGGCGTTGTAGTCGGTTTTGCGGGCGTCGTTGAAGTAGTAGCGCTGGCGGATGCTGCTCGTGGAGGCGTACTGCGCCCAGATGATTTCGCCGTAGTGGTCGTTTTCGAAGCGGTTCCAGGCCCCGCCGATAGTGGCTTGCAGCTTGCGCGCGCCGGGCGGCTGGTAATTGAGCGCAAAAGTGCCGCCGTAGAAGTAGTTATCGAGCCACTTCTGGTCTACGAGGTTGGTGCGGGTGAGCGTGTCGCCGCCCAGTTCGACGTTGGGCAGGCCGTAATCGGCGAATTTGCGGCGGGCGCGGTAGCTTTCGTAGTAGCCGAAGCCGCGGGTGAGGTGCAGCGCGGCGCCGATGTTCCAGCTCTCGCCCAGGCCCTGCGAGAGGTGCAGCTGGTAGTGGTTTTGCTGGTAGTTATCGGTCTGGTTGTCGTAGGTGTAGTAGCTGTAGCGGCGGCCTTCCGACTCGACGCGGGCCGAGTCGCTTGAGCTTAACTCCCCGTTAGCCACGTAATTGCCCAGCAAGGCGCGGTTGCCGGTAATGGCTGGCTCGGGCACGCCGTTCCAGGCTTGGTAGGTGCGCTCGCGGCCCGAGAAGGTGATGAATTTCAGCAGCGTGTTCTTGCGCTGGTAGCCGGCGGCGAAGTAGTACGACTTCAAATCGGAGAAAGCCCGGTTCATGTAGCCGTCCGACTTGATGCGCGACAGGCGGCCGTCGAAGGTGAAGTATTTGCCCACCAGGCCAGTGCCGAACTGCACGGTGTTCTTCCAGGTGTTGAAGGAGCCGTAGCTGTTCTGAGTTTCGCCGTAAGCTTCGCGGCGGTTGTCGAGCGTGCTGATGTTGATGCTGGCCCCGAAGGCGGCGCCGCCGTTCTGGCTGGTGCCCACGCCGCGCTGCACCTGCAGCGAGTTCACGGACGAGGCCAGGTCGGGCACGTTCACCAGAAAGGAGCCGCGCGACTCGGCATCGTTCAGCGGAATCCCGTTGATAGTCATGTTGATGCCCGTGTTGCTGGTACCGCGAATGCGGATATCAGTGTAGCCCACGCCGGCCCCGGCGTCGGAGTTTACCACCACGGAGGGCGTCTGGTCGAGCAGGTAGGGCAGGTCCTGGCCGAAGTTGCGCTTGGCAATATCCTGCTTGCCAAGGTTGGTGTAAGCGGTGGCGGTGCGGTCGCTGGCGCGCTGGGCCGTCACGAGGGCTTCGCCTGTCAGCACGCCGCCGGGCTGCAGGCGGGCGGCCAAGCGCTGGACTTCGGGCTGGCCCTGAATAGTTTGCATCAGCGCATCATAACCCAGGAAGGTGATGCGCAGCTCGTGCGGCCCGGCGGGCACGGCCGGGATGGTGAAGCCACCGGCGGCATCGGTGTTGCCGCTCACGGCGCCGTCGAGGAAAATGGTGGCGCCGGGCAGGGCCTCGCCGCTGCGGGCATCGGTGAGCGTGCCGGACACGGGGCCTTGCGCCCACGCCGGCGCGACAGCCAGCGCCCAGAGGCCGGCTCCCGCAAGGAGTACAGTTTTCAAAAAAAGAATGGGTAAAAAATGGAACGCGCCGTCGCCCCAGGGGTCGGAGCGGCAGCGGAAACGTCCGCGGATTGTTTGTTCCCTGCGCCGGCATTACCCGGTTCAGGTTCGATGGGTATCATCTCAGCCGATGTCGTGCACAACATCAGCACCCCTAAACATGCGGCAAAGGTAGCACCCCCGGCGGGCAAAAATCACCCTTTGTTCCTGAAAACCCGGGCGCGACTTGGCGGTTTCCTGAAAGTCAGTTAACTTAGGCCTATCGGTTGGCGCAACGTCTGCAGGGGCGTTTGCGTTTTTAGGCTCTCACCACTACCAACGCCGTTTTGCCATGTATCAGCTCCTCTACGCCGTCGCTTTCTGCGCCATTTTTGTGTTTTGGCTGGTCGTGCCGCGGCGGCGTTCGTCGCCGCCCCCACCCTACCCGTCGGATGGCGATGACGACGGCGGCGAGCCGCATGACGCCGACCTGCCCGACCTCGATTTGCCCCCCGGTATCTCGCTGCCCATCAACGACTGGGAGCCGGAGTATAATAAAAGGAGGGTGTTGCAGTGAAACAACTCAGCAGGAGCTTTTTGGTCTCCTGAATGTTTAGATGTTGGGTGTTTGGTTTTAGGTGTCGGGGCTTCTTAAAATACTAACACCGAACACCTAAAACCAAACACCCAATACTCATAACAACGCGCAAGGCAACTGTTGGCTTCAACTCCATTCCATCATCATTCTCTGGTAGGGAATCGGGCCTTTATAAAAGATTTCGCCCTCCGGCTGCAGGCCGAAGCGGGCGTAGAAGCCGGCGCTGTCCTGCCGGGCGTCGCACCAGATGCGGCGGGCACCCTGGCGGCGGGCTTCGCTGAGAACGTGTTGGAGCAGCGCTGTGCCCAGCCCCTGACCCTGGTAGTCGGGATGCGTGGCGAACTTGCGGAACCGTGCCTCAGGCCCGGTGATGAAAAGCGAGATGACGGACAGCAATTCCTCGCCCCGGAAGGCCCCGAAGTGGCAGCCCGCTGCGTCGTCGTCTATCCTGACGTAATCCAGCGGCTTATCGGGCCACAGTACTTGGTGCCGTAGGGCGTAAGTATCGGCCGGGGTGATGAGTCGAATGTCGAAATCAGGCATCGAAGCAAGCTTTTAGCCGATGGTGATGCTATACGTGGCCTCGAACTGCTGCCGGGGCGGCAGACTCAAAATCCCCTCTTTGTCGCGCAATTCTGCCGGCTGGCCCACGCTGCTGGCAATGCCCTGCCAGGGTTCGATGCAAACGAATTCGGCCCCCGGCCCTTTCGTCCAGAGGCCGAGGTAGGGAAAGCCATCAAACCGTACGCGCACGAAGTGCGGCGAACGGCGCGAGCGCAAGGCTACGCGGGTGAAGTCGTAGTGTTTGAACACCAGCGCGTCGTCGGCGAACAACCCGTAGGTGAGCGGTAGCTCGGTTTGATTTTGGAGGCTGGGGGTGGTTTCGCCGTTCAGCAAGCCGCCTTGTAGCAGATGACGCTCAGCGGTTACGGGGTGGTCGAAGGCAAAAAAGTAGTCTTCAAATTTTTCTTCGGGTAGCAGGGGGCAGCGGAAAGCGGGGTGCGCGCCGATACTGAATAACAGCTCTTCGGTGGCCGATGGGTTGCGCACCTGCCAGCGCACTTCCAGCTCATCGGCGCGCAGAGTGTAGCTGATGGTCAGCTCGAAGGCAAACGGGTACGCGGCGCGGCTGGCCTCGTCATCAGTCAGGCGGAACACGATTTCGGAGTCTGACTGGCTGACCACGGCAAACTCGCGGTCACGGGCGAAACCGTGCTGCGTGAGCTTGTAGGCTTGGCCGTTGTGCAGGTACGCATCCTCCGGCAGGCGGCCGACAATGGGAAAGAGCACCGGCGCGTGGCGGCCCCACACGGCAGGGTCGGCCTGCCAGAGGTATTCGAGGCCGTCTTTGACAAAGCTGGTGAGCTCGGCGCCGTGGGTGGCTAAGGTGGCGTGGGCGGTAGCGGACGTGAGGGTGTACATGATAGAACGTCAAGCTCCCCTCCTGCTAAGGAGGGGATGTTTTGCCGCAGGCAAAACGGGGGTGGTTAGGCCGCCCGCGCCGGTGGGACTTTTGGGAACGGGCAAAGTTCGTTTGGGTTTTGCGGAAGTGGTGAATACGCGGTGGCACGGATGCCTAGGCGACGGCACGAAAGCCCAGGCGGCGCGAGCGGGCAAACCACCCCCGTTCGGCGCTCTTCGCGCCTCACATCCCCTCCTTTCCAAGGAGGGGAGCTTCGTTCAATCTATCCCATTCAGCAGCAGCTCATCTACCAGAAACCTTGCCTGGGCAAAGCGCCTCTGCTCCACGCCGGTAATCTCGGCGAAGGGGACCATGCGCTCGCGGAGCTCGCGCTGGTAGAGGTCGTAGAGGGGCTGGCGCAGGTGGGGGTGCTCGCGCAGGGGGTCGGGCTGCCAGGGCAGGTCGATGCCCATGAGCAGGGTGAAGTCGTAGGGGTTTTGCTCGAGGTGGCGGGCTATCCACTCGGGACAGTGGCCGAAGGCGTGCTCGGCCCATATCTTGATTACCAGCAGGTCGGTATCGAAGAATACGACGCCGTGTTGGGCGGTGGCTACGGCTTCGGCTTCCCAGGCGAGTTGGCCGCGGGCTATTTCTTCGAGGTCGGCGAGGGAGTAGTGGGGGCCGGTGCATTCGAGGTACTCGCGGGCGAACTCGGGCGCGTAGGTGGTGCCGTAGTGAGCGGCGAGCTGGGTGGCCAGGGTCGATTTGCCCGTCGACTCGGGGCCGGTGAGAGCCACGCGCATCATGGGACGAGGGCGGGCTTTTGGGCGGCTTCGCGCCGCCACTGGAGGTAGCCGTAGGTGGCCAGGCCGAGGTAGAGGGCGTAGAGCAGGCTGGTGGGATAGAGCTGCTTCATCCAGAGCATGGGCACGTAGATGAGGTCGACCAGAATCCAGAGCAGCCAGTTTTCGAGGCGCTTGCGCATGAGCAGGAACTGCGCCACGAGGCTCACGCCGGTGGTGAAGCTGTCGACGTAGGGCAGGGCGGCATCGGTGTAGTGCTGCAGGTAGTAGCCGAAACCAGCGGTGTAGGCGGCGGCGAAGACGGTGCCGAGCAGCCACTCGCGGCTAGTAGTGGGCGTGACGTGCAGCTCGGTGCGGTTGCGGCCGCCGTAGAGCCATTCGTACCAGCCGTAGATGCTCAGGCCGATGAACAGCCCCTGCAGGTTGCGGTCGGAATAGAGCTTGGCTTCGTGGTAGATGGCCACGTAAAGCAGGCAGCTGACGATGGCAATCGGGAAGTTCCAGAGCGACTCGCGGGCGGCCAGCCACACGCAGGCGAAGCCGGTGAGCACGGCCGCCCACTCGAGGGCGGTGGTGGCTTGCAGGGCGTGCAGAATGGCGGTAGAGAGGGCTTCGAGCAAGGCGGCGGGCTGGTAATCGGCCGCAAGGTAGGACGTAGCGGGGCTATTTTTGCACCCTTACCCGGTATCTTCTTCCCCTATGCTTCCTGAAATAACGCCTACCGCCCTGCATGCCCGCTTGCAAGCGGGCGAGGATATTCAACTTATCGACGTGCGCGAGCCGATGGAGTTCGACTACTGCCAGCTGGCGGGCAGCCACTTGCTGCCGCTGGGCGAGCTGCCCCGCCGCGCCGACGAGGTTCGGACCGAGGGGCCAGTGGTGCTCATCTGCCACCACGGGGTGCGCTCGATGCAAGCGCTGGCGTATCTGCAGCAGCGTCACGGGCGGCAGAACCTGCTGAACCTGAAAGGCGGCATTGATGCGTGGAGCCGGCTGGTGGACCCGGCGGTGGCTATTTATTGATTGGTTGCTGGTTTCTGGTTGCTGGTTTCTGGTTGCTGGTTTCTGATTTGCACATAACCGAAACCAGCAACCAATCAGCCAGCCCCGACCTTTGCGGCATGGCTGCATCCTTCCGACTTCCGACCCTGCCCACACTTCCCGTGGTGGAGGCCCTGCCCCGCCTGCTGGCCGCCCTGGCCGACAATACTCGCGTGGTGCTGGAAGCCCCGCCCGGCGCGGGCAAAACCACCGTGGTGCCGCTGGCTTTGCTGGCCGCCGAGTGGCGCGCCCCGGAACAGAAGATATTGGTGCTGGAGCCGCGCCAACTGGCGGTGCGCGGGGCGGCGGCCCGGCTGGCTGAACTGCTAGGCGAGCCGGTGGGCCAGACCGTGGGCTACCGCGTGCGGCTGGACAGCAAGGTATCGCGGGCCACCCGCATCGAGGTGGTGACGGAGGGGATTCTGACGCGCATGATTCAGGACGACCCGGGGCTGGAGGACGTGGCCTGCGTGGTGTTTGACGAATTCCACGAGCGGAGCCTGAACGCGGACCTAGGGCTGGCCTTGGCGCTGGATGCACAGGCTGTGCTGCGGGATGACTTGCGGATTCTCATTATGTCGGCGACGCTGGAGGCGGAGCGGCTGGGCGCCTGGCTGCCCGCGCCGGTTATTTCATCGAAGGGCTTTTTGTTTCCGATTGAGACGGTGTACTTAGACCCGCGCCGGGCCGCCGCGCTGCCCAACAAGCCCGGCGAGCGGCTGGCGGAGCTGGTGCCCCGGCAAGTGCGTGAAGCCTTAGAGAAGCACGAGGGCGACGTGCTGGTATTCCTGCCCGGCGTGGCCGACTTGCAGCGCGTGGCCCGCAAGCTGGACGACTCGCTGGCGGGCAATATCGACCTGCACCAGCTGCACGGCGAGCTGCCGCTGGAAGCTCAGGACGCGGCGCTGCGGCCCGCCCGCGCCGGGCGGCGCAAGGTGATACTGGCCACCAGCATTGCCGAAACCAGCCTGACCATCGAGGGCGTGCGGGTGGTAGTGGACGGCGGCTTTGCGCGGGTGCCGCGCTTTGTGCCGCGCACGGGCTTTACCACCCTGGAGACGGTGCCCGTGGCGCGGGCGGCGGCCGACCAGCGGCGCGGCCGAGCGGGCCGCCTGGCGCCCGGCACCTGCTACCGGCTGTGGACGGAGGCCGAGCACCACCAGCTCCCGGCCCACCGCCCGCCCGAAATCCACACCGCCGACCTGAGCGGGCTGACCCTGGAGCTGGCCTTGTGGGGCGCGCAGGAGCCGGGGGCCCTGCGGTGGATTGACGCGCCGCCGGGGCCGGCGGTGAGCCAGGCGCGGGAGCTGTTGCTGCGGCTGGGTGCGGTGATAGGACAGGAGGTCAAGAGGATAGGCAGGCACGACGGAAGTGGACTGGCAACAGCACCAAACAACCCTTCGACCCTAACCCCTCTTACCCTCCTACCCTCCCACCCTCCTACCCTAAAACCCACGCCCCACGGCCGGCAATTGGCCAAGCTAGGGCTGCCCCCGCGCCTGGGCCACCTGGTGGTGCGCGGGCAGGAGCTGGGCCACGGCCCGGCCGCCGCCGCGCTGGCTGCCCTGCTGGCCGAGCGCGACCTGCTGCGCTGGGCCACGCCCCACGACCCGCGTCCCACCCCGCCCGACCTGCGCCTGCGCCTCGAAGCCCTGGCCAGCGGCCGGGCACCACTACCGGGCCTGGCGCTGCACCACGCCACTTTGCAGCGGGTGCGCGACGTGGCCCGGCACCTGCAAAGCCGGCTGCCGAACGCCGGCAAGTCTACGCCTGCCAGCTCATCATTCCACCAGTCCACCAACTCATCCGTCGGCCTGCTTACGGCCCTGGCCTACCCCGACCGCATTGCGCAACGCGAGGCCGACAACCGCCTGCGCCTGGTGACCGGCCAGCGCGTGGAGCTGAAGCTGGAAGACGTGGACCCGCAGGCCACGTACTTCGCCGTGGCGCACCTGGCGGGGCAGGCGGCCACGCCCCGCGCTACGCTGGCGGCTCCGTTAAGCAAAGAGGAATTGGAAACGGCCTTCGCCGAGCAGATTACGACGACCGAGGAAGTACGCTTCGAACCTGCCACGCAGCGCGTGACGGGCAAGCGCCTACGCCGGCTGGGCGCTTTGATATTAGAAGAGAAAATCATCGGTCAACCCGACGCGGCGCTGGTGAGCCGGGCGCTGCTGGGATACCTACAGGAAGCCGGGCTTAGTAAGCTGAACTGGACGAGCGGGGCCCGGCAGCTGCAGCAGCGGCTGGAGTTTGTGCGGCATCACTTTGCTCCCGAACCAAACTCAGAAGACGAACCCAAGTGGCCCGACTTCTCCAATGAAACCCTGCTGGCCGACTTGCCAAACTGGCTGGGCCCGCACCTGGAAGGCCTCAAAAGCCTCGACCAGGTGCAGCGCCTCGACCTGTTTGAGCCGCTGCTCGCCCGCCTGCCGGGCGGCTGGAACCAACGCCAGGAGCTCGACCGCCTGGCCCCGGCGGCGCTGGAAGCACCCAGCGGCTCGGAAGTAACGCTGGACTACGCCGACCCCACGGCCCCAGTGCTGGCCGTGAAGCTGCAGGAGCTCTTCGGGCTGACCGAGACGCCGACCGTGGCGGGCGGGCGGGTGCCGCTGCTGCTGCACCTGCTGTCGCCAGGTGGCCGGCCGGCCCAGGTGACGCGCGACCTGCGCTCATTCTGGGAGAAGGGGTACTTTGAGGTGCGCAAGGACTTGAAGGGCCGCTACCCGAAGCACCCGTGGCCGGATAAGCCGATGGAGCACATCCCCACCAAGCTGACGAAGAGGCGGCTGGGACAGTGAGGCGACTGGCCCTGGCCGCTTCACCCCACCCCGGCCTCACCATCTTATCTTTATAGAGTAGCAGCCCCCTCTCCTATGGCTTCCCGCACTCCCCTCATATTGCCCGGCGACCAGCTGCGCCCGGGCTGGCTGAAAATCTTCTGGTTGTATGCCATGCTGGGGCCGGCACTATGGTGGGGGTGGAGTAGCTGGAGCCCCGGGCGCGGGCTGGCTTCGCTGGGACTGGTGGTACTCACGGTGGGCTTGGGGCATTCGGTGGGGCTGCACAGGGGCATCATTCACCGGGCGTTTCGCACCTCGCGCAGTATGCGGGGGGTGCTGGCCTGGCTGGCGGTGCAGTCGGGGCTGGGCGGGCCGCTGGCCTGGGTGCGCTCGCACTACTTCCGCGACTACTGGCAGAACCGGCTCGACTGCCCGCGCTACTTCGCCTACGACCACTCGATGGCCCGCGACTACTACTGGAACCTGCACCTCAGCCTGCACCCGGCCGATGAAAGCCGCTACGAACTGCCACCCGCAGAAGTGCGCGACCCCTGGCTGCGCTGGCTGGAGCGCACTTGGGTGTGGCACGTGGCGGGGCTGCTGGGGCTCATCTGGTGGGGCTGGGGCTTCGAGGCCATGATAGTGTGCGGGCCGGTGCGCATCAGCGCGTCCATCCTGGGGCACTGGGCAGTGAACTTCCTTTCGCATAAATATGGCTACGCCCGCTACGACATTGCCGACGCCAAGGAGCACGGCTACAACAACTGGGTGCTGGGCGCGCTGTCGTTCGGCGAGGGCTTTCACAACAACCACCACGCCCACTCCAGCTCGGCCAAGCTGAGCGTGGCTTGGTATGAGCTCGACCTGGGCTGGTGCCTGGTGCGCCTACTGCGCGCTGCCGGCCTCATCTGGGACGTGCAG
This sequence comes from Hymenobacter aranciens, assembly GCF_030580865.1. Classification (GTDB taxonomy): domain Bacteria; phylum Bacteroidota; class Bacteroidia; order Cytophagales; family Hymenobacteraceae; genus Hymenobacter; species Hymenobacter aranciens. The sequence continues at coordinate 388,779 of NZ_JAUQSY010000004.1, forward strand.
GCAGTGGGCGAAACCCCTACCCAGCGCGACCGGGCCCGCGTGCGGCCCTTCCGCTGGCGCTGGCCCTGGCGGGCGGCCCAGGTGCGCTAAGTACGAAATCCGGCGGAGCGCCCGCCTCCAGGGTGCTGCGGCCGCCTTTTCTATTGGAGCGCTGCTGAAAGCACTGCCGATGCTGCGCATCTCCCCACTGCCCACCCTGCGCTACGCCGTTGTGCCAGTAGCCACAACCCGGGCTACCGGGTCGCGCTTGCGGTACAAACCAGCGGTGCCAGCTACGCGACGTCGCGGTAGCATTCAGCCACCACCTCCAATGCGTCTCCCAGCACCGCAGGCGCCGTTATGCTGCGGCTGGTGGCGGGGCCAACCAACCACAACAGCTGAATAGAGGGGCAGGACGCGGGGACGGCGCGATGAGCAAAAAGGTCCTAGCACCCGTCCAGCTGGTACAAAAGTCGCTGCAGCCGTACAAAAGTCTTCGGCGTGGCACAAAAACCTGGTGACTTTACGAGCCCTTGCGCGTCAATTAATCCGGCGGCGTACCCCGGTGCCCGGGCGGGCCAATGTTATCATTTGGTCACCATTAGCACTTTCGTGGTAACAATTTCGTAACTTGGGACTATGAAACACTTCTTCGCTCTCATCCTGCTTAGCGCCCTGGCCCTCACCGGCCCCGGCGTGGCCCGTGGGCAAGGAGTGCCAGAAGGCGGCAGTCCTCTCGTCGGCTGGCTCAAGCTCAGCACCGAAAGCACCCTGCGCGGCCCCTGGAGCCTCTACACCGAGCTGGAAACCCGCCAGGGCAACAGCCGCCTTACCGCCCAGCACCTGGGCCGCGTGGGCCTGCGCTGGCGCCTGGGCCCCAGCTTCAGCCTCACCACCGGCTACGTGCTGGCCTACAATCAGGCTCACCCCGACGACCCCAACCGCGCCCTGCCCGAGCACCGCTTTTACCAGGAAGTGAGCCTGGCCGACGCCAGCGGCCGCCTGCGCGCCAGCCACCGCCTGCGCGCCGAGGAGCGCTGGCTGCGCCCCGGCACCGAGGCGGCCTTCCGCTTCGCCCCGCGCCTGCGCTACCAGCTGCGCCTCATCGCGCCCTTCCAGCGCGAGGGCAAGCTGCCCGTGGGCACCCTGTACGCCGTGGCCGCCGACGAGCTTTTCGCCGGCCTGGGCCCGAACACCAACCGCAGCTTTCTGGAGGAAAACCGCGCCAGCCTGGGCCTGGGCTACCGCCTCAACCGCAACCTGAACGTGGAGCTGGCCTACCTGTACCAAACCCAGAGCCTGGGGCCGCAAGGCGAGTCGGCCAGCCGCAACGCGCTGCTGGCGAGCCTGGCGTTTGCGCCCGCAAGGCCGCTGGCGCTGGTGCGGCGGTAGGCTCAGCTCCGGCAACCCCACCCCCGGCCCCTCCCCTTCGGGAGAGGGGAGCCGGTCATGCGCAGTCTGGAATCGTCAGGCTCCCCTCTCCCGAAGGGGAGGGGCCGGGGGTGGGGTCACGCGCTACCGCATCTCATTCTCATCCCAGAAAGCCGAGCCGCCACTGCGGGGCGAGTAGTGCCGGTGCAGCCAGCGGCTGAGCCCGCCCAGCCCGGGGAAGAGCACCCGCTCGGTAATGCCCGCCTGGTCCAGCTTATCCCGGGCTTCCCACTTGAGCTCGGCGGGAATGATGATGCGCGAGTAGAGTTCGGGATGGTCGGCCAGCCAGTCGTGCAGCACACTCTGGGCAGAGTTCATGAGCGAAAACAGCGCGTACTGGTGCACGATGCGCGAGTCGAGGCTGGGCGGCTCCAGGAAGAGCACAAAGGGCTCGGGCTGCAGGCCGTCGAGGGCACGCAAACTGCCGCTAAGGGGCTCCAGCAGCTCGGAGGTGAAGACGTTGGAGCCTTCCTGGCGCAGGGTCTGGCGCAGGGCGTCGGGCAGGTGCTCGGCGGCCTTCACGTAGTTGAGCGCCCAGATGATGCCGTCCTCGTCGTAGGCCTGCAGGTCGTCGGTGGCGAAGTGCAGGGCCACGTAGGGCGAGTAGGTCCAGTCGAGCAGGCGGGTGGGCAGGCCGTGGTGCTGGGCCAGGGCCAGCCAGTCCCAGGTGCCGGCGGTGGCAGCGGGCACGGCGGCGGCGGTGTCGCGGGCATACTTGCGGAAGTTGCGCAGCAGGTGGTGCTCCAGCTTGTGGTACTCGCCACCGAGGCGCTGCAGGCTGGTATCGAGCTGATACGACTGCGAGCGGCCGCCCCGGTACACGAAGGGCGAGCGGAAGCGGCCGATGCGCCCGTCCCAGGTGTCCTGAAAGAGCAGGCGCTGCAAATCGGCCCAGGAAGTGGCGCGGTGGTCGTTGGCGGAAAATGGCATGGTGGCGGGGTGGTGGGGTAGCGAAGTTACGGCTGCCGGCCGCCCCAGCCGGGCATTCGTCGTCGCCTTGCCACCACTTGCCGTAGCCCCACCGCCGGGCTAAGCGCCGGTTGCTTATATTTGATGTTCCCCCGCTATATAATTCCTGCCCACATGCTTAAACCGCTACGTTCTGCCTCCTTTTACCTACTGCTGGTGCTGCTGGCCGTAGCCACCACGGCCCGGGCCCAGACTGAGTATCGCCCTCTGCTGCGCCTCGACGTGCTCAACAGCGGTACGCTCACCGACCAGACGCACGTGTACTTCCAGCAGGGTGCCACCACTGGCTTCGACCCCAGCTTCGATGCCACCAAGCTCACTAATCCCTCGGGGCTGAATCTGGCCAGCCTGGCCGGGGGGCAGCAGTACGCCATCAGCGGGCTGCCGCTGCTCATGCCGGGTGTGGCCTACACCGTGCCGCTGTACCTGGGCGTGCCGGCCTACGGCACCTACCGCTTCCGGGTGGGCGAGTTTGTGAACCTGCAAACCACTCAGGTGTACCTGCGCGATGCCGTGCTTAACACCCGCACCGCGCTGGCGCTGGCCACCACTTACACCTTCAGCATGACGGGCACCTACGTCACCAGCACGCGCTTCAGCCTGGAGTTTACCGAGGAGGTGCTGCCAGACCTGGTGGTGACGACCAATCTGCTCAACCCGCTCACGGCCTACCGCAACGTGACCATCCGCAGCGGGGGTTATCTGCGCCTGCAAAGCGACCTGCACGTCACGGGTACGCTGACGGTGGAAGATGGGGGTGCTCTGGGCACCAGCTACAGTGCCTCAAGTAGCAACATAGTCCACCATATCCTCACCGGCAACACCTTTACCTTGCAGCCGGGCGGCTTCCTGGTCATTGGCGAAGAAGCTGGTATCACCCGGACCGGCTCGTCGGGCAGCATCCAGACGGCGGTGCGCAACTTCTCTACCGATGCCCGCTATTCGTACTTCTTCTTCTATAACGGCCCCAGCCGCCCCGTCACCGGCAACGGCCTGCCCGCCACCGTGCGCGAGCTCATTCCGCTCACCCGACTGGGCAACGGCCTGCCACCCGTTTCTCCCGGCACATTGGTGCTCAGCCAGCCCGTCGCCATCACCCAGACGCTGAACCTGGGCTACAACCTCGACACCGACGGCCACGCCCTCACCCTGAAGTCGACGCCCACCGGCGGCACGGCCATCATCAGCGACATCAACGGCCGCGTGTTCGGCGACATTACCGTGGAGCGCGCCATCGACCCCAGCCTGAACGCGGGCAGCGGCTACCGCCACTTCAGCAACCCGCTCAACAGCGGCTCCACGTTCGGCCTTACGGCCACAAACTTCACGCCTGTCGTCAACGCCGCTTACAACGGCAGCGCCACCCCCAGCGCCGTAACGCCCTTCCCCAACCTCTTCACCTACGACTTCACCGCCATTGCCGGCAGCCCGGCCACCAGCTACTCGGCCTTCGACCGCGGCTGGCGGGCCCTGGGCATCGGCGACGTGGCGCCGGTGCGAGGCACGGGCTTCATTGCCCACCTGCCCGCCTCAGCAGTAGTGAGCTTCACCGGCACGCTCAACGAAGTAAGCCAGGCCGTGCCGCTGCCCGCCAACCCCGACGCCACGGCAGGCTGGGTGCTGCTCGGCAACCCCTTTGTGGCGCCGCTCGATGGCCGGCTTATCACCCGCCCGGCCTCGGTGCCGGCGGCGTTCTACGTCTTCGAAACCACCGGTGCCTACGCCGGCCGCTACCGCGCTTATGTGAATGGTCTGGGTGCCTCGCCGCTCATTCCGGTGGGCCAGGGCTTCTTTATGAGTCAGGATGCCGGGGCTGGCGCCGCCACGCTCACCATACCCACCGCCGCCCGCGTGAACGCCTACAGCGCCGCTACGCCCACCCTGCACCGCCCCGCTGCCGACCTGCGCCCGCAGCTGCAGCTGCGCCTGAGCGGCCACGGCAGCACCGACGACCTGTACCTCTACGCCGAAACCGGCGCCACCCCCGCCTTCGACGCCGCTTTCGATGCCCGCAAGCTGCCCAGCCCCGGCCAGGTCGAGCTGGCCACCCTGGCTGGCAATGAGCTGCTGAGCATCGACGGCCGCCCCGCCCTCGCCGCCAGCCAGCTCCTGACCGTGCCGCTGCACGTGGCCACGCCGCGCCCCGGCCCCTACACCCTTCGCGCCGAAGCCCTGCTCAACCTGACCGCCACGCCGGTGTTCCTGCTCGACGCCCGCACCGGCCAGCGCATCGACCTGCGCCAGCAACCCGAGTACGCCTTCAGCACCACGGCTACGGAGCCCGCCACCGGCCGCTTCACGCTGCAGCTCGGCGCTGCCGCGCCCACCGCCACGGCCGCCGAGCTGCTGAGTGCCGCCATCAGCCTTTACCCCAACCCCGCCCACGCCAGCGTGACGGTAAGCGGCCTGCCGCCCACGGCCGGCAGCCTCACCCTCATTGATGCGCTGGGCCGTACCGCACTGCGCCGCGAGCTAACGGCCGCCACGGCCGGCAGCCTCATCCTCCCCACCACCGGCCAGGCGCCGGGCGTGTATACCTTGCGGCTAGCCACCGCAGCGGCCGTAGTTACCAAACGGGTGGCAATTGAGTAGGTCGGTTAGCCGCAAAGCGGCGCCCCGTTGGTAGTTAGTTGTTTCATAAAATGACCCGAGCCGCAAAGCGGCGGCACTTTCGTCGGGTGCCGCCGCTTTGCGGCTCGGGTTACTTTACGGCATGATGAGCTACCACCGTAGCGCCGCTTCGCGGCTAATCCGCCACCTGAGTTGAAACCAGCCCTACTGCTACGCCCGCGCCGCTTCGTAGGCGGTAATGAGCTTGCGGGGCGCCACCATGCGCCAGGCATTTTCCAGCATCGGCGGCAGCATTTCCCAGCGCACCGAGGGCAGGTCAATCAGCAGGCCGGCGTAGTTCTGGTAGTGGCTGGTGATGAAAAACGTATCCGGCCCTTCCTCGAAATACTGCTCCCGCTGGTCGAGCGGCACTTTCAGCATCAGCGTTTCGCCGTTTTCCAGCAGCCGCGCCAGCAGCTTTTTGCCCACAAACAGGGCGGGCGTGCCGTGGCACAGGCTTTCGCTGACGCCGGGAAACCCCAGCGCCGCCTCCCAGATGCGGTGATAAGAAACAGCCATTGCTCCAGGTGCTAAAGTAAAGGTCAAACGGAGGAAGTGGTTGGGCTACTGAAAAGGTGTTGGGTGTTGGGTGTTCGGTGTTCGGTGGCATACGAACACCCAACACCCAACACCTTTTCAGTAGCCGGACGACCCCAATTCGGGGAATTTCCCCTACTCCCCCGCCGGGAAATCTGCCGCGTCGCCGGTCGCCGCGTGGGCTTCCAGCTCCTGCAACAGCTCGGTGAATTTCTCGCGGGCCCCCTTCACGGCCGCCTTGCCGAGGGGCAGATGCACGGGCGGGTTCTCCAGCCGCACCACGTCGTACATGGCCTGGGCGGCGCGCACGGGGTCGCCCGGCTGCCGCCCGCTGTAGCCCTGGATGGCCGACATATTCTGCCCTGCCGTCGACTTGTAGTCGTCAATCCGGGGCTCGGTGTAGGTGGCCGATTCGCCCGCCCACTTCGTGCGGAAGCCGCTGGGCTCGATGTTGGTCACAAAAATCCCCAGCGGCTTGAGCTGCAGGGCCAAACTCTCGCCGATGCCTTCGAGGGCAAACTTGGAGCCGTTGTACACGCCCGTACCCGGAAAAGCCCGCAGCCCGCCGATGCTGGTGATGTTGAGAATGTGCCCGCTGCGCTGCTGGCGCAGGGTGGGCAGCACCGCCCGCACCACGTGCAGCGGCCCAAACACATTCACGTCGAACTGCCGGCGCACTTCCTCGGCCGAGATTTCTTCCACCGGCCCCAGCGAGCCGTAGCCCGCGTTGTTCACCACCACATCCAGGCGCTGGAATTTGGCCACGGCATCGGCCACGGCCTTTTTAACTTGTTCTTCGTCGGTGATTTCGCACACCAGTCCCAGCGCCCGGCCCGAGGCGTGCGCCGTAAAGGCTTCGGCCTGCTCGGGCTTGCGGAAAGTGGCGGCCACGCTGTCGCCCTTGTCGAGGGCCAGGGTGCTGAGGGCTTCGCCGAAGCCCGAGGAGGCACCGGTAATAAACCAGGTTTTCAGAGTTGATTCAGACATAAAAAGAGAAAAGGATGACTGGGATAAAAGCCCGGAAATCGTTTAAATGTTTGCGTCTTGTACTGGTAAGGCCGATAGAACGTTCTACGCCCTCGGCGTCCTCTGCGGGAGGCGTCGCCGGCCCCACCCTACCCCGAAAGCCGCAAAAAACCCATCCCCACTAAGAATCCTCGCCGTACCTTTGCCTGGCAATAAGGTTTACACCCAAAACCCCATTGCGCATGGCCGACCACGCCACCCCCAAAATTGCCTTCGAGGCCCTCACCTACGACGACGTGCTGCTGCTGCCAGCGTACTCGGAGGTCCTCCCCCGCGACTGCGACACCAGCACGCGCCTCACCGACACCATCCGGCTGAATACCCCGCTCATCTCGGCCGCGATGGACACCGTGACGGAGGCCGACATGGCCATCGCGCTGGCCCAGGAGGGCGGCCTCGGCATCATCCACAAAAACATGAGCGTGAAGGCCCAGGCCGACCAGGTGCGCCGCGTCAAGCGCAGCCAGTCGGTGCTCATCGCCGACCCCTTCACGCTGCCCGCCACCGCCTCGCTGGCCGACGCCCGCCAGCTCATGCGCAAGCACGACATCGGCGGCGTGCCCATCGTCGATGCCGACCGCCGCCTGCTCGGCCTCATCACCAGCCGCGACCTGCGCTTCGAGCGCGACCTTACGCCGCCCGTCACCAGCGTGATGGTGCATCTCGAAAACCTCGTCACGGCCCCCGCCCACACCGACCCCGCCGTGGCCGAAGAGCTGCTCCAGACCCGCAAAGTCGACAAGCTCCCGCTGGTGGACGCCGACGGCCGCCTGGCCGGCCTCATGACCTACAAGGACATCCGCAAGCGCCGCCGCGCCCCCTTCGCCAGCAAGGACAGCCTCGGCCGCCTGCTCGCCGGCGCCGCCGTCGGCGTCACGGCCGACCTGCTGCCCCGCGTGGCCGCCCTGGTCGAAGCCGGCGTCGACCTCGTGAGCCTCGACACCGCCCACGGCCACTCCAAGGGCGTGCTCGACGCCGTGCGCGCCATCAAAGCCGCTTACCCCAGCCTGCCCGTGATGGCCGGCAACGTGGCCACCGCCGCCGGTGCCCGCGCCCTCGCCGACGCCGGCGCCGACGTGGTGAAAGTGGGCGTGGGCCCCGGCTCCATCTGCACCACGCGCATCATCGCCGGCATCGGCGTGCCCCAGCTCTCGGCCGTGCTCGAAGCCGCCAAAGGCCTCGAAGGCACCAATGCTACGCTGGTGGCCGACGGCGGCATCAAGTTCTCGGGCGACGTGGTGAAGGCCCTGGCCGGCGGTGCCGCCGCCGTCATGGTCGGCTCGCTGCTGGCCGGCACCGAGGAAGCCCCCGGCGACCTCATCATCTACGAAGGCCGCAAGTACAAAACCTACCGCGGCATGGGCTCCGTCGAGGCGATGGAAGACGGTTCGAAGGACCGCTACTTCCAGGACGCCGAGGCCGACGTGAAAAAGCTGGTGCCCGAGGGCATCGTGGGCCGCGTGCCCTTCAAAGGCCAGGTGTCGGAAGTCATCTACCAGCTGGCGGGCGGCCTGCGCGCCGGCATGGGCTACGTGGGCGCCCCCGACATCGCGGCCCTGCAAGCGGCCCAGTTCGTGCGCATCACCGGCGCGGGCCTGCGCGAGTCGCACCCCCACGACGTGCAGATTACCCGCGAGGCGCCCAATTATTCGAGCCGCTAAGCCCGTTTTGGGTTAAAAGTTAGTTAAAAGCGAAAGGCGAAGCGGCGCCGCAGGCTCAGCACCTCTGGCAGCTTCGCCTTTCGTCTTTAATATCTTATCGGTAGCTAAAGCCGTGCTGCCTAGCGTAGCACCCCCACACGGCACGCCGCAGCACTTGGCTGCGGGTTTCGTTCTTGTATCTTGCAAATCCGTATAGGCTCGTCCAGCCCCGCTGGACTGCCCGGCCGGCGCCATTCTTACCCTGCTTTAGTGCGTACACGCTTACTCGCCTTACTTATTTCCCTGACGCTGCTTAGCTGGGTGCTGGTGCTGTACAGCCTCTACCGGCCCGGCGGCGCGGGTGCGGCGCTGAGCTCCGGCGCCACGCAGGGACTGTTGGGCCTGGCCGTGCTGGCCTCGGTAGGCTTGCTCCTGCTGGTATTCAGCAAGCCCGAGCCGGCGGCCGAAGCAAATCCGGCCTTCTCCCCGCGTCGGCTTGAAATTGCCAGCCTCCAGCGCCTGACGCAAACCATTCAGCGGGCAAAGTCCTCCCAGGAAATCTATCAGGTGCTGCTCGAAGCGGCCGTCGAAACCGCCGCCGCTGATGGCGCCTGGCTGGCTCTCGCCCCCGGCCGCCCCGAGGGCGAAACCAGCGACGTAACCGACCAGTACTTCCAGCTCGCCCCCGAGCAGCTGGCGGCCCTGCGCCAGGGCCTGCAGCACCTCGACGTGCAGGGCGTGGAGTTTATCAGCAACAACCTGGCAACTAACCCGCACTTCGTGGATGCTGCCATTCCGTTTCAATCGCTGGTGGCGCTGCCGCTGCAGGGGCCGCAGCACTACTACGGCACCCTCTACTTACTAAAGGAGCAGCCCCAGGGCTTCGACCACGGCGACCTCGGCATTCTGCAAACCCTGGCCAGCCAGGCCGTGCTCAGCATAGAGAACCTGCAGCTCGTCGTCACTTCCATCCAAAACCAGCGCACCCAGGAGGAGCTGAAAATTGCCTCCCAGGTGCAGGACAGCCTCATTCCGAAGAATCTACCGACCGATAACTGGTTTGAAATCAGCTCGCACTCGCTGGCGGCCAAGGAAGTGGGCGGCGACTTCTACGACTTCCTGCACCTGCCGGGCCGGCGCCTGGCCGTGCTCATCGGCGACGTATCGGGCAAGGGCGTCACCGCCGCCTTCCACATGGCCCAGATGAAGGGAATTTTCCACGCCCTGATGCAGGAAAACCCCCTGGCCAAGAACGAGCGAGACCGTTTCCCGGTGCCCAGCCGCTTCATGACGCAGGCCAACACCGCCCTCACCCACTGCCTCGAACGCTCGTCGTTCATCACCTCCACGCTCTACATTATCGACTATGAGCAGGGCGGGTTCATGTTTGCGCGCGCCGGGCACTGCCACACGCTCTACTACCACGCCATGCGCGAGGAAGTGTTTTACTTCGATTCGGCCGGGCTAGGCCTGGGCATCATCCGCAACGACAGCTACGAGAAGCACATCAAAAACCAGTTTTACGACTACAGCCCCGGCGACGTGATGGTGATTTACACCGACGGCATCGTGGAAGCCCGCGGCGCCGAAAGCGCCGAATACGGCGAGGACCGGCTCAAGGAGCAGCTCGAAGCCTGCTACTACCTCGACGCCGAAGAAATAAAAAATCATATCCTCGCCGACCTTAACGGCTTCACTCACGGCTTTCCCGTACACGACGACCAGACCCTGTTGGTCATTAAATTCAAATCGGCTCAACCCGTACCGTTAGCCTAACGTATCGGCCTCACTATGAAAGTAACCGCTCAACCCTCCGCCGACACGCTCACCCTTCACCTCGACGGTGAGCTGGATGCCAGCTCCGCCATTCTGCTCGATACCGAGCTGGCCAAACCCGATATTCTGAACTACAAAAAAGTACTCGTCGACTGCGCTAAGCTCAGCTACATTTCTTCGGCTGGCCTGGGCGTGTTCATCTCCCACCTCCAGCGCTTCCAGGATGCCGAGGTGAAGCTCGTGTTCTTCAACATGCAGGAGAAGGTATTCAACGTCTTCGAAATCCTGGGCCTCGACGCGCTGATGACCATCGTGCCCACTGAAGCTGAGGCAACGGCAGCGTAAAGAGTTATGAGTTAAAAGTTATGAGTTATGAGTTATCATTCAGCGCAGCTGGCTTTCTCATAGCTCACAACTCATAACTCATAACTTTTAACTCATAACTCCCCTCCCATGTCCGCCACTCTCCGCATTACGTGTTCGCGCAGCAACCTCCAGAAGGTGCGCGACTTCGTGCGCGAGCATCTCGTGGAGGAGAAGCTGTCGGCCGTCACCGTCAATCAGGTGGTGCTGGCGGTGGATGAGGTGGTGGCCAACTTCATCATCCACGCCAACGGCGAGGATGAAAGCCAGTTTCTGGACCTGGAGCTGGGCGTGAGTCCCCATCGGCTCGACGTGGAGATTGTCGACCAGGGCGAAACTATTTTCCTGCCGCCCAGCCATCAGGCGCCCGATTTGCGCGAGTACGTGCGGCAGGGCCGCAAGGGCGGCATGGGCATGACCCTGGTGCACCGACTGATGGACGATGTGTCGTTTTTTGCCCGCGACAATCATACCGTGTGCCACCTGAGCAAGCGGCTGCCCTGATTTTTTTCGGCTTTTCCTGGCAACTATCGGCCCGGCCCCGCTGTCTGCTTGCAGGCGGCGGGGCCGGCGTGCGAACGGCCATTTTGCGGGCTAGTACGATTGTAGCGGCGCCGCATGCGGCATCCACTTAAAAATCCCTAATTTCGCAGCGGTAATTTCACGCCTGGGCCGCTTTGGTCTGATTTTCGGCGCTATTGTCTTCTTAATTCCCTTTATGCACAAACGCATTTTGTACGTCGGCGCTGCCGCCGTAACGCTTCTGGCTGGCTGCAAAACCTCGAAGCCGGCTACCACGGCGGCCTCCGCTACCCCGGCCGGCCCTGCCATCGAAACGCTGGGAACGTACCCGGTACCCGCCAGCGAGTTTGCCTACGTGTACCGCAAAAACAATAGCTCGGCCGCCGACTACGGCACCCGCGCGAGCGTAAATGAGTACCTCGACCTGTACACGAACTTCCGCCTTAAAGTATTGGAAGCCGAACAGAAAGGCCTCGACACTACCCAGGCATTCAAGCGCGAGCTCGACGGCTACCGCCAGCAACTGGCACAGCCCTACCTGACCGAGAAAAGCGTGACCGACAACCTCGTGCGCGAGGCCTACGACCGCATGGGCCAGGAGGTCAGTGCCTCGCACATCCTCATCCGCGTCACGCCTGAGGCCTCGCCGCAGGATACGCTGGCCGCGTTTCAGAAAATCGAGCGAATCCGCCAGCAGATTGCCGGGGGCGAGAACTTTGAGAAGCTGGCCCGCGAGGTGAGCGAAGACCCCTCGGCTAAGGAGAACGGCGGCAAGCTGGGCTACTTCACGGCCATGCAGATGGTGTATCCGTTCGAGTCGGCCGCTTACAAAACGCCGGTGGGCCAGGTGTCGCAGCCCATCCGCACGCGCTTTGGCTACCACCTTATCAAGGTCAACGACAAGCGCACGGCCCAGGGCGAAATCAAGGTGGCTCACCTGATGGTGCGAGCTAACCGCAACGCCCCTGCCGCCGACTCAGTGACGGCTGCTAAGAAAATCACCGAGCTCTACAGCCGCCTGCAGAAAGGCGAAAACTGGGACAAGCTCGTGGCGCAGTTCTCGGAAGACGCCGGCTCGGCCGCCAACGGCGGCGAGCTGCCGCCCTTCGGCACCGGCCGCATGATTCCCTCGTTCGAGGAAGCCGCCTTCAAGCTGCAGAAGTCCGGCGACATCGCCCCGCCCGTGCAAACGCCCTACGGCTGGCACATCATCAAGCTGATTGAGAAGCAGCCCCTGGCCAAGTTTGCCGACATGGAGCCTTCGCTGAAGAGCAAGGTGGCCAAGGACTCGCGCTCGGAGCTGAACCGCGCCGCCTTCCTGAAACGCGTGCGCCAAGAAGACCAGTTTATCGAAATTCCGGCCGCCAAAACCTATGCTTTCAGCAAGGCGGATACTTCGCTGGTCGCGGGTCGCTTCAAGTACGCGGCCCCGGCCGCTCCCGCCAAGGGCAAAGGCCCGAACGACAACGTGGCGCTGTTCACCATTAAGGGCCAGCCCTACCTGGTGAAGGACTTCCTGACCTACGTGCAGCAAAACCAGCGCGCCCGCGCCGGGGCCCAGCCCAGCTTTGTAATGCAGCAGCTCTACGACCAGTACGTGGACCAGAGCCTGACCGAGTTCGAGAAAAACAGCCTCGACACCAAGTATGAGGACTACCGCATGCTGGTGAAGGAGTACCGCGACGGTATCCTGCTGTTCCAGCTGATGGACGAGAAGGTATGGAGCAAAGCCATCGAAGACACGGTGGGCCTGAAGAAATACTTCGCCGACAACCAGGCCAAGTACCAATGGGACCAGCGCGCCCAGGGCACCGTTATCAGCGCCGCTACGCCCGCCCTGCTGGCTCGTGCTCAAAAGGAGATGAAAACCAGCCGCTACCCTGTAAAAAAGGGTGTACCAGAGCAGGTGTACTTCTCGCCCGACAAGGCAATTCCAAGCAAAGTGGGCAACATGGCCCTGGCTGAAATGGGCAAGTACATGAGCAACGATACGCTGACCAGCGTGGTAATTACGGGCCGCGTGAAAAAGGGTGAAAAAGCCTCGCTGGCCAAAGCCCGCGCCGATTCGGCCGCTTCGTACCTGCGCCGCAGCCACGGCGTGGCTGCCCGCCGCATCAAAACGGCCAGCCTGACTGCCCCGGTTAAATATTCGGTGGCCCAGCTTGCCGTGTACAGCGCTAATACGACCGCCCTGGAAAGCATGCTGAACGAGCAGAATCCGCTGTCGGTGCAAGTCACGCAAAAGGTGTTTCAGAAAGGTGACAACAAGGTGATGGACGACCTGCTGAGCAAAGCGCCCGGCACCTACAGCGCCCAAAAAGATGGTCGCTATTACACAGTTATCATCGATAAATCGTTGCCCGCCGGCCCCAAAACGCTGGCCGAAGCCCGCGGCCAGGCCACCAGCGACTACCAGACTTACCTGGAGAAAGCCTGGATTGCCGAAATGCGCGCCAAATACCCGGTGAAGGTGAATGACGCCGAAGTGAACAAGCTGGTGACAAAGTAAATCACTGATTCAGGATTGATTTAGCTGATTTCACAGAAGCTGAATTTATAAAGCCCTGGCCAGCGCGGCCGGGGCTTTTTAGTAATGCGCAGTTGGGGTCCGACTGCAACCTTTAACATAGGCAAGAACTCCTTCTTTTTGCCTGTCAACGGATTTATGGTGAAATTTACGGGCCAGTTGGCGTGTTACGCTGGTCCGGCTCCTATTTAATTATGCTGCATAAACGCTTTTTTGCCTGTTCGCCCCTGCTGCTGACGCTGCTGCTGGCGCTGGGTTTTGCCTCTACCAGCCACGCCCAGTTGGGCATTGGCCGCCCCCGGGGCCAGCAGTTGCTCGATGGCATTGTGGTGAAGGTTGACAACCAGATTGTTCTTCGCTCCGATGTGGAGAATATCTACGCCCAGGAAGTGGCGCGTGCCGAGGGCAAGCCGATACCGCCCGACCTGAAGTGCAAAATTCTGCAAAGCCTGGTACTCAACAAACTGATGCTGGCCAAAGCTGAAACTGATTCGGTGACGGTGACCGACCAGCAGGTAAACGGCGAGTTGGACCGGCGCATGGCGTACTTTATCCAGCAAATCGGCTCCGAGAAGAAGCTGGAGGAGATGTACAACAAGCCCTTGAAGGCCCTGAAGGATGATTTGCGACCCCAGGTGCAGGAACAACTGGTGCAGCAGAAAATGCAGGAAACCATTTCGGGCAAAGTGAATGTGACGCCCCGTGAGGTGAAAGCCTACTTCGACCGCGTGCCGAAGGACAGCCTGCCCTACTTCAGCACCGAAGTAGAAGTGGGCCAGATTGTAATTCCGGCGCAGGTGAGCGACAAAAACAAGCAGGCTACTATTGCCAAGCTCAACGATATCCGCGCCCAGATTCTGGCCGGGGCCTCGTTTGAGGAAATGGCCAAGAAATACTCCGAAGACCCCGGCTCGGCCGTGGAGGGCGGCTACCTGGGCTTCTTCAAGCGCCGCGAACTGGTGCCGGAGTACGAAGCCGCTTCGATGAAGCTGGAACCCGGCCAGATGTCGCCGATTGTGGAGTCGCAGTTCGGCTTTCACCTTATTCAATTCATTGAGCGTAAGGGCGATAGCTATTCGACCCGCCACATTCTGCTGAAGCCGGCCACGGGCTCGGCTGATGCCAGCGAAGCCGCCAAAAAGCTGGAGCGCCTGCGCCGCCAGATTCTGTCCGACAGCATCAGCTTTGCCAAAGCAGCCAAGGACAATTCTTCCGACAAAAACAGCAGCGGTAACGGCGGCCTGCTCGCCAACCGCCAAGACGGCGGCTCGAAGCTGCCGCTCGACAAGCTCGACCCGGCTATCTTCTTCACCATCGACACGATGAAGGTGGGCCACATCACCCCGCCCCTGCCCTACCGCACCGACGACGGCAAGGACGCCATGCGTATCCTCTACCTCAAGTCGAACACGCCGCCCCACCAGGCCAACCTGCAGGACGACTACCAGAAAATTGCCGCCGCCGCCCTCACTGAGAAGAAAAACAAGGCGCTGGATGCTTGGTTTGTGAAAAACCGCGGCAGCGTGTACCTCGAAGTAGCGCCGGAATACGCCCAGTGCAAGGTGCTGGACGTAGAATAGTTTTTCAGCTGTTAGCTAGTGGCAGTTAGCTGTTAGCTTTGGTATTGGTGCTTTTATGCTACCAACCCAGCTTTAGTTTTGACAAAGAAGCTAACAGCTAACTGCTATTAGCCAACAGCTTATAATAAATGACTAACGACAAAGAAGCTGCCGACTCCCTCGCTGCCGCCTACCAGACCTTACGCCGCGAAATCGGCAAAATCATCGTGGGACAGGATGAGGTGGTACGGCTGGTACTCACGGCTGTGTTTTCGCAGGGCCACAGCCTTTTGGTAGGCGTGCCCGGTCTGGCCAAAACGCTGCTCATTCAAACTATTGCCGACTCGCTTGACCTGTCGTTCAACCGCATCCAGTTCACCCCCGACCTGATGCCCAGCGACATCGTGGGCTCGGAAACGATGAACCAACAGCGCGACTTTCAATTCGTGAAAGGCCCCGTGTTTGCCAACATCATTCTGGCCGACGAAATCAACCGCACGCCGCCCAAAACCCAGGCTGCCCTGCTTGAAAGCATGCAGGAATACTCGGTGACGGTGGCCGGCAAGCGCTACCCGCTGAGCCGTCCGTTCTTCGTGCTGGCCACGCAAAACCCTATCGAGCAGGAAGGTACCTATCCGCTGCCCGAGGCGCAGCTCGACCGCTTCATGTTCAACATCGAGCTGGGCTACCCCAGCTACGCCGAGGAGCTGAACATCGTGAAAAACACGACATCCAACGTGAAGCAGACGGTGAATAAAGTCCTGCATGCCGCCGAAATCCAGGCCTACCAGGAGCTGGTGCGCCGCGTGCCCGTGGCCGACAATGTGGTGGAGTACGCCGTGAGCCTCGTGCAGAAAACCCGTCCCAAAACCGAGCGCGCCGCTCCCCGCACCAACCAGCTGCTGGAGTGGGGCGCCGGCCCCCGCGCCTCGCAGCACCTCATCGTGGGCGCCAAGTGCAACGCGTTGCTCAACGGCAAGTACTCGCCCGACATTGAGGACGTGCGCGCTGTGGCGGTACCGATTCTGCGTCACCGTTTGGTGCGCAATTTCAAAGCCGAAGCCGAAGGCATTTCGGTAGAGCAGATTGTGAAGGAGTTGTTGTAGAAAACCTGTCATACTGAGCGCAGCGAAGGAACTTGTCACGCTCGCGCCGTATGCGTTAGAACCCCAGCGGCGCGAACTTAAGAAGATGTTTCGCTTCGCTCAACATGACAGAAAGCCCATGGAAGCCCAATCCTACTACCAGCAATTTGAGCGCAACGTGCGCATCGTACTCGACGCCCTAGCGGCTGGCCTCGACCTGCGCACTACTGCCCTCGAAACCAGCCTGCCGCTGGAAGTGTACGTGCTGTGCGAAGTGCTGAACCAGGGCGCCGGCGAGCAGTTCCAGCTCACCGCCACCGGCGTGGCCCGGCTGGCCGAGTTCCAGCAGCAGTTTATGCGCCACGAAGACCAGACCCTGGCCGCCATGCAGCGCATTTTGGCCGACAAGCGCGGCATTATGCGAACCCCCGAAGGCCGCGTGCTGACCAAGGAAATGCTCATTCGCCGCCTCGAATTCTTCAACGAAGCCGCCCGGCAGGTGAACGTGATGCGCACCCAGCAGGCGCTGGGCAGCCCGCGCCAGCACGTCGTCGCTTAACCCAGCCAGTTCCGTGAGTCCGGCTCTCCCGCGCACGCCGCTACTCACGGCCCGCCTGCTACTGCGCCCCTACGAGCCGGCCGATGCGCCGGCCTTCGCCGCGCTGCTGCTGGCCAATCAGGCCCGCATCCAGGTTTCCTTTCCCGAGCGGTTGCAGGCGGCGCTGGCGCCGGGCGGCGCGCTGGCCTCCATCCAGAACTTCATGCAGGACTGGCGCACGGGACGCTTCTACGTGCTCGGCATCTGGCAGCACAACACCAGCCACTACCTCGGCGACATTTGCCTGCTGCCGCACCCGCCCACGGGCGGCGAAATCGGATACTACCTGGCTGCCGAGGCCGAGGGACAGGGCTACGCCCGCGAGGCACTGGAGGCCGTGGTAGCCTTTGGCTTCGGTACCCTTGGATTGAGCAGCCTCACTATCCGCTGCTACGCCAGTAACGAGCGGGCCCAAGCCGTAGCCCGGGCCATTGGCTTTCAGGAAGATATTGTGCCGCCGAAGAAATCGTTCTGGTTTCGCTCGTTGAGCAGCACGGAAGAAATCCGCCGCTTCGTTCTGACACGCAGCTAGCAAGCTACTGCCCCGCCCGCATTCGTCGGCTCACGTTGCCCAGCAGCCATTCCTGCCGGAAATTAAAGTACATGCTGAACGAGTAGTCAAACAGACTGGAATTGTTCAGGTCGAATATCGGCTCCACGCGGGCCGTAACCGCCGCCGCATCGGAAATCCGGAAGTCGCGCATCAGGCGCAGAATCACTATCTGCCGGTTAGGTTCGATATAGTCCGGGTTCGACACCGTGCGTGAAGCGCCCTGGTACAGGTCGCCCCCCAGCACCGAGATGAAGTTGGAGCCGCGCCAGTAGCTCACCATCAGGTCGGCATACCGGGTTTCGACGGTCCCGTTCAAATACAGCCCCCAGCCGCGACGGTACGGGAAAAGCCCCCGGGTAAAAGAGTAGTCTTGGTAGCCCACACCGTAGCCGTTGAAGCGGAGCGCCTGCACGGTAGGCCCCGCCAGTTGATAACGCGCCTCCAGCCCCAGTGCCCCGTTGAATACGGTTTGCAGCGGTTTATCCAGCGTATCAATCTGCCCGCCGCGGTGAATAGCGGTGAACTGGAATGGTATGGCTACGTGCCACTTGCTATTATCGGGACTGACGCGGTAGCTGCTGCTCAGGCCGCCGGCCACTTCCTCCTGGTAGTTACTGTAGCGGTACTGCTGCCGCTGCCAGTCTACCCACTGGTCGAAGAACAGCCGCTTACCCTGGAAACGCGTCTGAATGCCCTCCTCCAACGGATTGAGCATTACGCGCTCGAAATTGAACAGCGGCTCAATATAATTATGGTGCAGCGTCGACCGGATGTTGCCAAAAATTATCTGCTGCTTGCCCGTCGTCCAGGTAGCCCGGAAGGTGGGGCGCACCTGCTGTAGCTCGGGGTTGCCAAAGTCTTTCCACAGAAAAACGCCGCCATCCAGCCGCAGGTTTTTGAGCGGATAATAGGTTAGCTGTGGGTTCAACTGCGTGCCATACAGTGTATAGCCTTCAATTATTTTGTTGAAATACTCATTATCCTTGAAAAAGACGAATGCATTCAAAGATAGCCGCAGGTCACCCGCCTTTATGCCCCGCTCCCCTTTCTCGCCGGCTATTTCCGCATCCAGCGAGTCCCGACGCTGCTCACTATCGCCGATGCTGGCCGAAGTAGCGGGTCGAAATCCGCCCGGTGTGGGGCTGGTAAACGCCCGGTTATCCAGCTGCGCTCGCGCCGATTCTACCGTAATTAGCACAAGCCCAAGGGCAACTAAATTTTTTAGAAATTTATGCATAAATTTGCCCTGCGACGGGCACAAAAACGATGGTCGCTCTGTTAGAAAAAGCCGTCCAGAAGCGGCCTGAGGCCAGCAATTTCAAGGCTGGCAATCAGGTATCCGGATTGGCCTTTTTTCGCTTATCTTTACCAAACCTAACTTCCTTTTTTTTAACCCAACCCCAATGGCAGTAGCAACTGACAAAGCAGCCCCGGCCTCCCAGGCCGACGCCAAAGCCAAAGCCCTTCAACTCACCCTCGATAAGCTGGATAAGGCTTACGGCAAAGGTACCGTGATGAAGCTCTCCGACCAGAAGGTGAGCGACATTCCGGCCATCAGCACCGGCTCGCTCTCGCTGGATATCGCGCTGGGCATCGGCGGGTTGCCCCGCGGTCGGGTGGTAGAAATTTACGGCCCGGAATCGTCGGGTAAGACGACGCTGACCATGCACGCCATTGCCGAAGCCCAGAAGAAGGGCGGCATTGCCGCGTTCATCGACGCCGAGCACGCCTTCGACCCGACTTATGCTCAGAAACTGGGCATCGACACCGCCAACCTGCTCATCGCCCAGCCCGACAACGGCGAGCAGGCCCTCGAAATCGCCGACCAGCTGATTTCCAGCGGTGCCATCGACATTATTGTAATTGACTCCGTGGCCGCTCTCGTGCCGAAAGGCGAGCTCGAAGGCGACATGGGCGACTCGAAAGTGGGCCTGCACGCCCGCCTCATGAGCCAGGCCCTGCGGAAGCTCACCGGCACCATCAACAAGACCAACTGCCTGTGCATCTTTATCAACCAGCTGCGTGAGAAAATCGGCGTGATGTTCGGCTCGCCCGAAACCACGACCGGCGGTAACGCCCTGAAATTCTACGCTTCGGTGCGCCTCGACATCCGTCGTATCGGCCAAATCAAGGAAGATAAGGACAACGTGACCGGCAACCGCACCAAAGTGAAAGTGGTGAAAAACAAAGTAGCCCCGCCCTTCAAAGTGGTGGAGTTCGACATCATCTACGGTCAGGGCATCTCGAAAGTAGGTGAGATTGTGGACCTGGGCGTGGACTTCGGCATCATTGCCAAGTCGGGCTCGTGGTTCAGCTACGACGACAAGAAAATCGGCCAGGGCCGTGAGGCCGTGAAAACCCTGCTGCTCGACAACCCCGAGCTGGCCGAGGAAATCGAAGCCAAAATTCGCACCATGGCGAAAGGCGACGACGCCGTGCTGCCCATCGACATGGACGGCCCTGAGGACGGCGAGGATACCCTCTAAGCCCTTCGAACTTAATATAGAAAAAGCCCGTTGCAACCCCGCGACGGGCTTTTTCGTGTTCGTACTTTTACTGGCATTCGGTTTGTCTATCGGCTTTTTGTGTCTACTTCTTCTGTTATTATGAACCGCCGCTGGCTCTTCATTACCCCACTTATTGGTTTCTTACTGGCTGCCGCCACACCTCAGCTCGGCCCGGGCGATGCCGTGCGCAACATCCCGCAGAATAGCTTCGGACGCGGCGAAGTGCTGAGCTATAAAGTACATTACGGCTTCCTGAATGGCGGCGAGGCCACCGTGGAAACCAGCCGCGGCCTGGAGCGCGTGAACGACCGGCCCTGCTACAAGGCCACCGTCAGCGGCAAGACCATCGGCTCAGTGGACCTGTTTATGCGGGTGCGTGACCAGTGGCGCTCCTACATCGACACGACCAGCATCCTGCCCATTCGCACCCAGCGCGACATTGCCGAAAACAACTATCGTAAGAAAGAAACTGTGGATTTTGACCACCAGCACGACCATGTGGATGTGCACGACCACACCAAGAATACGCGAAGTAACTACAGGATTGTCAATAATTCGCTTGACATGGTGAGCGGTTTTTACTACCTGCGCACGCTCAATTTTGAGCGTATGAAAGTCGGTGATGTTATCAAAATGCCGGGCTTCTTCGATGGGGAAAACTTCATGCTGGAAGTAGTATATAAGGGGCGGCAAGTAGTTGAAACCAAAGCAGGCGACATTCGCACCTTTAAGCTGGTGCCGAAGATGCCCGCCAACAAGATTTTCAAGGGTGAGAATGCCATTACGGTGTACTTGTCCGATGATTTAAACAAAATTCCGGTGCTGTTTCAGGCCGAGATGTTCGTGGGCTCGGTGAAGGTGGATATGTTCAAGTACCAGGGCCTGCGCTCGCGGCTGAACATTGTGAAATAGGGGCGCTTAGCGGCTGGTCACACAAACGTAACACGGGCAAGGGCGGGGTTGGCGGTACCTTTGCGGCGCGATACTGCGCTCCATTTAAGTTCTTCACGCCGTGGCTACTCCCAAATCCGCCGTTTACAAGATTCTCGTGGTTGACGACGACCCCGACATCGTCGAGCTGCTGGAGTTCAACCTCAAGAAAGAAGGCTACCTCACCGCCTCGGCCGGCGATGGCCGCAAGGCCCTGGAAGTGGCCGTCGACTTCAATCCCGACATCATCCTGCTCGACGTGATGATGCCCCACCTCGACGGCATTGCCACCTGCCGCCTGCTGCGCGAAAACCCCAAGTTTAAAGATACTTACATCCTGTTCTTGACGGCCCGCGCCGAGGAATTCTCCGAAGTAGCTGCCTTCGAGGCTGGGGCCGACGACTTCATTGCCAAGCCCATCAAGCCGCGCGCCCTGCTCAGTCGCCTCGCCGCCCTCAAGCGCCGCGACCAGGACCCCGCCAACGCCGTGGATGCCATCGATATCAACGGCTTGCGCATCGACCGGACGGCCTTTGCGGTGTATCAGGACGGCCGCAAAATCACGCTGCCGAAGAAGGAATTTGAGCTGCTGGCCTTCCTGGCCGCCACGCCACATAAGGTGTTCAACCGCGAGGAGCTGCTGCAGAATATCTGGGGCAACGACGTATTCGTGCTGGCCCGCACCGTAGACGTACACGTGCGCAAAGTGCGCGAGAAAGTAGGCGACCACCACATCCAAACCATTAAGGGTGTGGGGTATAAATTCAACGTTGATTAACTGCATTCCGGCCTTTTATCTCACCAAATGAGCAACGGCGGGCGCGTCGTTGCTCATTTGCTTTGTAGCTTGACCGTATGAATCTGTCCTCGCGCAACATTGCCATTCTGCTGGCCATTCTGGTTGCCGGTGTGCTCACCACTTTCGCTTACATCTTGCCTTCACTGTCGTTTCAGGAGGCGTTTTTGGCAACGGGCGTGACGGTGGCGGCCTGCTTTCTCTTGCTTTATCTGTCGTTCGAAGCGCTGATTTTCCGGGAAATCAACGGGATATACGCTGGCTTAGAACACATCAAGCGCAAAGAATTTAAAAAGCTGAGCAACAAGTTTTTATTTCGCCCTGAGCCAATCAAGCGAGTGCGCGACGAGATTTTACAGATGGCCGAGCGCCGCCAACAGGAGCTGGACGAACTGATGCGCCTGCAGGCCCTGCGCCGAGAGTTTCTGGCCGATGTCTCGCATGAGCTAAAAACGCCGCTATTTGCAGCTCAGGGCTTTGTGCATACTATTTTAGATGATGAAGACGACGATATTGACGTGGCCACCCGCCGCAAGTTTCTGAGCAAAGCCGCCGCCAGCCTCGACACCCTCGATGCGCTGGTGCAGGACCTTGTGACCATTGCCCAACTCGAAAAAGGGGTGGTGAGAATGCGCCGTCAGCGCTTCGATGTGGTGGCGCTGGTACAGGAGATTTTTGAGCTGCTGGAGCAGCAAGCCGAGCACCGGGGCACTACGCTGGCGCTATTTCCGCCCACCTTACCTACCGATGGGCTAATAGTAATAGCCGACCGTAACCGTATCCGTCAGGTGTTAATCAATCTGATTGATAACGCTATCAAGTACGGTCGCGACAATGGCCGCGTGGTGGTGTCGCTGGTTGAAGGCAGCCGCCAGATTCGCATTGCTGTGCGCGACGATGGCGCTGGCATCGCGCCGGAGCACCAGAACCGGATTTTCGAGCGGTTTTATCGGATTGATAAAAGCCGCTCGCGTGACTCAGGCGGCTCGGGGTTGGGCCTGGCCATCAGCAAGCACATTGTGGAAGCGCACAAGTCTACTATAAAGGTAAAGAGCACGCTGGGGGAGGGCACGACGCTGGAGTTCAAGCTCAGCAAACCGAAAGCGGTATAAGAACTGTCATGCTGAGCGCAGCGA
Source organism: Hymenobacter aranciens (assembly GCF_030580865.1). Taxonomy (GTDB): domain Bacteria; phylum Bacteroidota; class Bacteroidia; order Cytophagales; family Hymenobacteraceae; genus Hymenobacter; species Hymenobacter aranciens. The sequence continues at coordinate 411,323 of NZ_JAUQSY010000004.1, forward strand.
AGTATCCTATCACGCCGGAATGATTTACTGCATCGTTGCAGCGTGAGAGGATACTTCGCTGCGCTCAGCATGACAGGAGCCGTACCTTCGTGCTTCTTATGAAGCTACCGAATTTCAAGGACCTCATCCTATTCGAAAACGACGACTACCTCGTCGTGAATAAACCGCCCTTCCTGGCCACACTCGACGAGCGGGTGGGCGGCGCGCCTAACCTGCTGCGCCTAGCCCGGCAGGACTACGACGACATCCAGGCTGCCCACCGCCTCGACCGCGAAACCAGCGGCGCGCTGGCCTTCGCCAAAAATCCGGCCGCCTACCGCCACCTCGCTATGCAGTTTGAAAACCGCGAGGTGAACAAGCAGTATCATGCCGTAGTGTGGGGCACGCCGCAGCTGGACAAGGTGTTGGTGGAGCGCAATATTGAGAACACCACGCGGGGCAAAGCCCGGCTGGCCTATAAGGGTAAAGAGGCCGAAACGGTGTTTACGACCCTCGAAACCTACGCCCGCCACGCCCTCATTCTGGCCGAGCCCATCACCGGCCGGATGCACCAGATTCGCCTGCACCTGATGTATTTGCAGGCGCCCATCGTGGGTGATGTGACGTATGGCGGCGAGGATTTTTACCTTTCTTCCTTAAAAAAGAAGTTTAACATGAAGGAAGGCGAGGAGGAACAGCCCTTCATTAAGCGCTTCGCGCTGCACGCGGCGCGGCTGCAATTCACGGGGCTGGATGGCGAACAAATCGTGGTGGAAGCACCATATCCGAAGGATTTCCGGGTGCTGGTGGATGTGCTTCGGCAGAATCATTAAGCCCTCGAGTCGATGCAGGACGTTTGGAAACGCTTTGAAAACTGGCTGCAAGCCAATGCACCGCAGTTGCTGGAAGATTTGAATCCGCCTGCGTCGGAAGACGAGTTGCAGCAACTAACGACACTTATTGGAACTGAGTTACCGGCTGATTTTCCAGCCTTCTACCGCATTCACAACGGACAGAAAGGCAAGTTGGGCGGCCTGATTGATGCCGAAGAACTGCTATCGGTTTCGCGGATGATTGATGAATGGACCATCTGGAACGACCTGCTGAAAGGCGGCGATTTCGACGGCACTATTTCCCAGCCTGCGCCGAGCGTGCGCGCCGATTGGTGGAACCCGCGCTGGCTGCCGCTAACCTATGATGGCGCGGGCAACCATTGCTGCCTCGATTTGGACCCGGCTGAGGGTGGCAATTATGGGCAGGTGATTCGCATGTGGCACGACGATGCCGAGCGGACCTTGCTCACCGACTCCTTTGCGGAGTGGATGGAACAGTACGTGGCGGGGCTGGAATCGGGCGCGTACGTCTTCAGCGAAGACTACGACGGCCTCATCTCGAAGGACGATTTGTAGGGGCGGGCGGCGCAACTAGCCGCTTTACAGGCATAAATTCCCGGCCGGACTTGGTAATGTGGCGAGAATTCGGTACCTTTGTGTCCGTTTTTCCCGAAGCCGTACTGGTTTCGGGTTTATTGTCAATTGCTTAGTCAATCTTTTTCCATACACTCATGGACCACCTGAGCTTCAAGACGACCCACGTCAACAAGGCCAACGCCCAGAAAAACTGGGTTATCGTAGATGCCAGCGTAGCCCCGCTCGGCCGCGTGTGCAGCCAAATTGCCAACTTCCTGCGTGGCAAGCACAAGCCCTCCTTCACCCCTAACTCGGACTGCGGCGACAACGTTATCGTTATCAACGCTGACAAGCTGCGCGTGACGGGCAAGAAAATGACCGAGAAAGTGTACATCACCCACTCGGGCTACCCCGGCGGCCAGAAACGCCGCACCGTGCGCGAGCAGATGAACCGTGACTCGCGTCGCGTTATCGAGCACGCCGTGAAAGGCATGCTGCAGGACAACCGCCTGGGCGCCGCCCAGTACCGCAACCTGTATGTGTACGCCGGTGCCGAGCATCCGCACGAAGCGCAGCAGCCGAAAGCTATCGAGCTGACCAACCTCTAAGATTTCATCCGGCGTCGGCTTAACCTCCGCGCTATTTTTCAATTCATTCACCAAATGGCAATTACCAACACCTCTGGTAGAAGAAAAACCTCGGTGGCCCGCATCTACATGCAGGCCGGGCAAGGGAATATCACTATCAATGACCGGGACATGAAATCGTACTTCAGCAACGAATTGCTGGAGAACGTCGTGAACCAACCCCTCGCAATCCTCGAGCAAGTCGGCCAGTACGACATCAAGGTGAACGTGAAGGGCGGCGGCATTTCGGCCCAGGCCGAGGCTATCCGTCTGGCAATCACCAAGGCGCTTGTGAGCGACAACGAAGAAGTTCGCCCGGCCCTGAAGAAAGAAGGTTTCCTGACCCGCGACCCCCGCATGGTGGAGCGCAAGAAATTCGGCAAGCGCAAAGCTCGTCGTTCGTTCCAATTCTCGAAACGCTAATCCAGGAGGACTTTCATCATGGCTCAGACTACTTATAAGGACCTGCTCGACGCAGGTGCCCACTTTGGTCACCTCACCCGCAAGTGGGACCCCAAAATGGCGCCGTACATCTTCATGGAGAAGAACGGCATCCACATTATTGACCTGAACAAGACGCTGGTATCGCTGGAATATGCGGCCAACGCCATTCGTAACATTGCCAAGAGCGGCCGCAAGGTGATGTTCGTGGCGACGAAAAAACAGGCTCAGGAAATCGTAACGACGGAGGCCCTGCGCCTCAAAATGCCGTACGTGACCGACCGTTGGCTGGGTGGTATGCTCACCAACTTCGCCACCGTGCGCAAGTCGCTGAAGAAAATGGCCACCATCGACAAGATGGTGAAAGAAAACACCGCTTACGCGGCTCTGGCAAAACGCGAGAAGCTGATGATGAGCCGCGAGCGTGAGAAGCTTGACCGTGTACTCGGCGGTATCGCCGACCTCGGCCGCCTGCCCGCCGCGCTGTTTGTGGTGGACGTGAAGCGCGAGCACATCGCCGTGAAAGAAGCTCAGAAACTGGGCATTCCGGTGTTCGCTATCGTGGACACGAACTCGAACCCCGAGCTGGTGCAGTTCCCGATTCCGGCCAACGACGATGCCTCGAAGTCGATTCAGCTGATTATCAACGTTATTGGCAAGGCTATCGAAGATGGCCTGTCGGAGCGCAAGGTGGACAAAGAGGACGCCGACCGCAAAGAGGCTGACGAAGCCGCCATTGCCGAAAAAACGACTGCTGACGAGGAATAAGCCCTTGTAGCTCTTTGAGAAAAGGGGAACCTTCGAGTAGCAGTTGGCTCCGGGGGTTCCTCTTTTTTATTGCGGCCGTGAGGCCGCCAACTCCCCTCCTGCTAAGGAGGGGATGTTGCGCTGAAAGCGCAACGGGGGTGGTTAGGCCTCCAGCGCCGATAGGACGAAGCAGTAATTTCCCGAAAGCCCTGCCGACGACCAACCACCCCAGCCGGGCCTGCGGCCTGGCGTCCCCTCCTTGAAAAGGAGGGGAGCTTGATGTTCTTAAACCCAACCCTCCCAATAACTTACTCTAATGGCCGCAATTACCGCCGCAGACGTAAACAAGCTCCGCACCATGACTGGCGCGGGCATGATGGATTGCAAAAAAGCACTGACCGAAGCCGATGGCGACTTCGAAGCTGCGCGTGACATTCTGCGCAAGCAGGGTCAGAAAATCGCCGACAAGCGTGCTGAAAACGAAACTTCGGAAGGCTTCGTGGCCGTGGCCGTGAGCGAAGACGGCAGCAACGGCAAATTGGTGGCCCTGGCCTGCGAAACGGAATCGGTAGCCAAAGTGGCTAACTTCCGCGAGCTGGTGCAGCGCATTCTGGATGCCGCCGTGCGCACCAACGCTACCACCAAAGAAGAGCTGGTGGCTGTGAAAGAGGAAGATGGCCTGACCATTCAGGAGCACATCACGGACCTGATGGGCAAAATCGGCGAGAAACTCGACCTGACTTACGTGACCTTGTCGGCTGAGAAGGTGGCTTCGTACATCCACTCGGACAGCAAAAAAGGTGTGCTCGTGGGCCTGAAAAACGTAGGCGGTGCCGACATCGCGGCCGTGGGCCGCGACGTGGCTATGCAAATCGTAGCCATGAAGCCCGTAGCCGTTGACAAAGATGGTGTGGACTCGGCTGTAGTGGAGCGCGAAATCGAAATCGGCAAAGAGCAGGCGCGTGCCGAAGGCAAGCCCGAGGCGATGCTGGAGAAAATCGCCCAAGGCAAACTCAACAAGTTCTACAAAGACAACACGTTGCTGAACCAGGAGTTTGTGAAAGACGGCTCGCTGACCATTGCCCAGCTGCTCGACAAAACGTCGAAAGGCATGACGGTAACGGACTTCAAGCGCGTGGCTATCGGCGCGTAAGTGCTGCTTATTGCTAAACAAAGAAGCCCCGCTGGTGTAATATCAGCGGGGCTTCTTTATTCATCCAGCGGAACTGGTTTTGTTATCAATTCCAGCACAATATCTGGCATATCTTCGTCTATCACCAGCCCGTCGATATAGATGCTGGTTTCATCAGGGCGCATTAGCTGCCACTTTTTGAGCACTTCTTCTGCGTCTTCACCGGCGCTCATAAACATGTGCGTCCAAGGCGGGGGACAATATTGATTCCACATGCTGGTTAATGCGCCCAACGCGTCAAACAGGTCTTTACTACGCTCAAAAATTAGCTTACGTAGCGCTTCATTTTCGGCCTTTAGCTTAGCTGTCATTGCCTCATCATTCATGATGCAAGCTAATCAATCATTGCGCTCCCGCCACATCCGTACCCGCAGTTGCGCATTGCGGCGCACGTTAATGTAGAACAGGCCGTAGTCGGTGAGGTGGAAGGAGTGGCGGAACTCTGGCTTACCGGGCAGGAAGAAGCGCATGAAGGACGGGCGGCCGGGCGGCGTTATCCAAAGTAAGCCGTTGTGAATCTGCGCGTCGGTGAGGTGGGGACGGACTTTATTAAAGGGGATGCCGACGCTGCCGCGATTGAGCGAGGCGGGGGCATAGAACGTATCGAGCTGCCAGGTGAGGGGATTGGTGACGAGGCCGTGGGCGTAGGGGGCGTATTCGTGGCCTTTAGAGACGGAGTTCCAGCTGACGAAGCAGCCGGTGGCCAGGGAGTCGGGACAGGGACGGATGGTGGTGAATTCCTGGGCTTTGGTGGGGAAACCGACGAGGTAGGCGGCTACTAGCTGGCGGCGGAGCTTTGGGTCGTTTTCGAAGAACTCGTGGAGCAGGCGGGTGGCGTGGACGGTGCCCTGGCTGTGCCCGGCCAGGATGATGGGGCGGCCGTGGTTGTAGTGCTTGAGGTAGTACTCGAAGGCGCGCTTTACGTCGGCGTAGGCGAAGGCAATGGCTTTGTCGCCTTCCTTATCTTCCTCATCGAAAAAGGAATAGAGCGTGGCCTGCCGGTAGCGCGGGGCGTAGATGCGGGCGGCGCCATTGAACACGGTGGATTGGTGACGGATGGTGCTGCGCTCGACGGCGTGCGTGAAGGGCGCGTTCCAGGTTTTGCGGCGGATGTAGGTGGTGCGGTGCAGGAAGAACACGTCGGCGTCGGCGGTGGCTTGCTGGTCGCGCAGGTGCGACTCTTCGGGCACGAGGTCGGCCCAGTCGCAGACGTTGGGCAGGGCGGCCCAGCTGTCGAGCTTGGCGTAGTCGGGGGCCGCGGGGGGCTGGTAGTGCGCGAACTCGTGGCGGGGGGCTAGGATTTTGATGCTGCACGAGGAGAGCAGCAGCGTGAGGAGCAGGTAGGGAATTTTCACCGTAGAGGACGCAGAGGTTTTCGCAGAAGACGCAGATAACTACGCGGGCTAGGTTGTTAGGGTACGGGGCTGGCTGTTTTCGTCGTAGAGCAGGCTCATCGGCTGGGTGATGTCCTCGCGCACCTTAGCTAGGGGGATATTCCAGCGTTGCCACATTTCGCTCAGGGCCTGGGTGTAGGCGAAGTTGTCCCAGGGGTTGAAAATGACGTTGGAAACGTCGTCGAGCAGAGCGTCGAAGACGAGTTTGTCGTCGCCGGGCTTGGGGTAGCGGGGGTAGATGTCGGGCACGATAGCCAGCAGGTGGGCGGCGTAGTATACGCGGGCTTTGAACTCGGCCACCTGGGCAGGGTGCAGGGGGCGCTGGGCGTCGGCATACACCTGACGCATGGCTTGGCCGATGAGGCCAATGTCACCAAGGGTGGAAATGAGGACAGCGGAACCGAGCTTTATACTGAAGACGAGGGTGTTCAGGTCGTCGTCGTACTCGAAGGGAATCGTATCCTCGGCGGGGTCTACTTCGAGCACGAAGATGGAGCCGGGCACGAAATCGGCGTATTCGACGGGGACGCGCAGGCCTTGCAGGAGCGGAAAAAACGCCTGGAATTTTCGGAGCAGGGCGGCGTTTTCGGCCAGCGGATATTGGGGTTTTACCAGCGGGTCTTGTTCCTTAAACAGTTCGGTGATGAATATGCCGTAGAACATTTTACTCAGCCAGAGGAAGAGCTTATCGTTGCCGAGGGCGCGGAGGGCGCCGGGACCGGCGAGGGCGGCGGCTTGCACTTCTTTTTCCAGCGCTTCGATACGGGGGTGGAGCTCTGGAACGAGCGGTAGCCGCAAGTCCTGATAAGTGGTGATGCTGCGGTCGAGCAGCAGTATTTCGCGCTCAGCGAGCTGGTAGCTGGCTTGCAGCCACTCGGCGAAAACTGGGATGGTGGCGGTGGTGGGCTGGCCGCTAAGGAAGCAGATATTGGGGCCGAAACGCAGGTTCTCGAAGGGGTCGTAGGGGGTGAGGTCGGCGGCGGAGTAATGGGGCATGAAGAAAGCGCGAACGTTGGAGGGCGCGTCCCGGCAAACAGCCAATCAACACCATAGGTTGGGCTAAGAGTGCAGGGGACGCGAACTACAAAGTTCGCGCTACTTATCGTTTTAGCGGGCGCAGCTTAGCGCGACAGCGAGTTGGCGGCTTTGATGAGCAGCTTGCTGAGGTTGGCGAGGGGGGCCGAGTAGGCGCCATCGGCCTCGTCGGCCACTTTAGCGGTTTCGGCGCCGAGGGAGGCCAGGATTTCGGCTACGTCGTGGGGGTTGGCATTCTTGTCGGCTAGGGCCTCGTGCAGCAGGCGCAGCTCCTGAGTAATTTTGGCCAGCCCGGGGCGGTCGGAAGACGCCAGCACGGTTTCCCAGCGCTCGATTTCGACATGGGGGTGGTCGCCTTTCTGGGGCGGCAGGCCGTGGCTGAGCAGGGCAAGCGTTTCGTCAAGCAGGGCCGAAGTTTGCTGGTCGCTCACAGTGAGCGGCACTTCCGGCGTGATGACGTTATGGGGCGTGGTGGCGGTGGAATCCATGAGAAAAGCAGGGGAAGGGAGTATTGTTCGGCTATACTGTGGACACGGGAAAAGGTTGGTCGGGACGACCTCCGGCAGTAGCATTTAAATTGACAACCTGAACAATGCAAAAAGCCGAACAGGTGAACGGGTTACTTTTCAGCAGCAGCGGAAATAAAGACGCATATTTTCACCCTCAATTTCTAACTCCCATGAAAATGTCCGTTAAATCCCTGCTGGCGGCCATAGCCGTAGCCTTCGCCGCCACTGCCTGCGAGCATAGCACCACCGAAACTACCACCACCAGCGACGGCACCACGACCACCACGGTAACTACCGATTCGACCGTAACTCCTTCGACGGAAGCCGCCGAGGCCAACGCCGAAGCTGCCGGCGACCGCATCGAAGGCAAAATGGAAGCCGCTGGCGCAAAAATCGATGCCGCCGCCGCCGAGGCCAAAGCTGACATTAAGGAAGAGGCCGCCAAAGCCGATGCCAAGCTGGAAGCCGCCAGCGCCGAAGCTAAAGCTAAGGCGCAGGCCGCTGGTGCTAAACTTGACGCCCTAGGCGACGCCGCCGCCAAATCGGCCAAGCAGACCAAGGAAAATATCAAAGAAGCTGCTAACAAGTAGTTTCGATGCAGCAATTGAAAGCCCGCTCGTGCAGACGAGCGGGCTTTTTCTTTTGTATCCCGGCTGATATGCGCAGGCATTTTTTCAGACCGGCCACATGGCCCTGTAAGTCGTGGCGGGCTGAATTACAAACAAGCCTACCAGCAACCTATCAACCGTTAAAGGCCGCCTGCTCAGGTGAAGCGGAAAACGAGCCGGGCCTATTATCAACCCAAAAGCCCCGCCAGAAAATCCGGACGGGGCCTTAGGTGTAGTACTGTCAACGTGTAAACGGGCGGGGCCTACTTAATCATGTCCACTTCGGCCTTAATCATGGCGTTGTAGCGCTGGCCGCTGCCGTTAGCCAGGGTCAGCAGGTTCCAGCCCTTGCCGATGGTGTAGCTCCAGGTGCGGCTTTCCTTAAACTCGAAGGTCGGGCGCATAATCTGGCCGTAGGGCGTATAGTTGTCCATGAAATTGGTGCTGTAGAACTTGTCGCCACCCACAATCCATTCCATCGCCACAAAGAATCCTTCGGTGGGCGCGGGAATGTTGTACGACGTCAGGTCGATAGTGTACCACTCACCGCCGCGCGAAGCCGACACCACTACGTTTTCCGTCAGCAAGTCGGTGTTGGGCGAGTTGTAGTTGCCGTCGGCTTTGTATATGCGGACGCGGAAGGGCTCGCGGGGGAAGCCGTTTTCGCCGATGAAGAACGACACCGTGCGCACGTTGCCGAGCTTTTTCTGCTTGTCGTTTTTGATAAAGAAGGCATACTGGCTGCCGGGTAGGCCTTGAATCATGCCCTCGCCGGGGTTGTTCGACTTGGCGCCGAGGCCCAGGTTTTTCACCTTGCCGCCCTGCACCTTCACCTCGCTCAACTCCACCACGCGCTTTTTCAGCTCAATGATGAGGTCTTCGGTGGCGCCACGCTTGATGAGAACGGCCGTGCGCTCGTAGCCCAGGGTCATCACAATCAGCGAGTCGGTGTTGGTTTTTTCAAGGCCGGCCAACTGGAAAAAGCCGTATTCGTTAGTGAGGGCACCGGTGCCCTCCTCGCGCAGGCCGATGGAGGCAAACGGCACGGGGTCCTTGGATTTACCGTCGATAATACGGCCCGTGATGCGGTTTTCCTGCGCCCAGCTCATAGCCGGAAGCAGTAGCAGCACCCAGAAGGCGAGAAAAGGTAAGCGTTTCATCATTGCTTAAAGTAGCATAATGGGGGATGGCTGGCAAATTTACAAAGTTCGGGCCACTCTAGCGCCATTATTTTTGAAGATAAGGCCTTAAAAAACCGTTAGTAGACCCAGGCCGCAAAACCAATGGCTGGTTTAACTGAAAACCATCCTATTGCAATAAACCTAGTGGCATGGGTTAAAAATACGAAAGCCAGCCCGGAATCCGAACTGGCTCCCGAAACGGGGCGGCACGGCGCCTGGTATGCGTGGCGGCCGGCTGATTATTTGTAAGCGTCTACTTCGGCCTTAATCATGGCGTTGTAGCGGGCGTTGCCGTTGGCCAGGGTGATGAGGCTCCAGCCGCGGCCGATGGTGTAGTTCCAGGTGCGGCTTTCCTTGAACTCGAAGGTTGGACGCAGGATTTGACCGTAGGGCGTGTAGTTGTCCATGAAGTTGGTTGTGTAGAACTTATCGCCGCTCACAATCCACTCCATGGCCACGTAAAAGCCCTCGGTGGGGGCGGGCAGGTTGTACTGCGTCAGGTCGACCGTGAACCACTCGCCGCCACGCGTGGCCGACACTACCACGTTGTCGAGCAGCATGTCGGTGTTGGGCGAGTTGTAATTGCCGTCGGCTTTGTAGAGGCGGATGCGGAAGGGCTCGCGGGGGAAGCCGTTCTCACCGATGAAGAACGACACCGAGCGAATGAAACCCAGCTTCTTGCCCTTCTCGTTTTTCATGAGGGCGGCGTACTGGCTGCCGGGCATGCCCTGAATCATGCCGTCGCCGGGGGTGTTGGAGCGCGAGCCCATGCCCATCGGGCGCACTTTGCTGGCCTCGATGGTCACGTTGTCGAGCTTGATGCTCTGGCGCGGCAGCTCAATGATGAGGTCCTCCATCTTGCCACGCTTCACGAGCAGAGCGGTGCGGCGGAAGCCCAGCGCCATCACGATGATGGAGTCGTCGACGCTACGCTGGGGCATGGCCAGTTGGAAATAACCGTACTCGTTGGTGAGGGCGCCGGTGCCTTCCTCGCGCAGGGCAATGGAGGCAAAACCGATGGGCGACTTGGATTCAGCATCGACCACGCGGCCGGTGATGCGGGTTTCCTGGGCCCAGCTCAGCGTTGGATATAATGAAGTTAGTAGTAGGAAAAGAAATAGACGTTTGAGCACGGCAGATATGCTTTAGAAAGTGGGATTTTCGACAAATTTACAAGTTTTTAGGAAAATTTCCGCCACCACGGCTAAGCCGGTGAAGGCAGGCGCCTTACCCCGGCGAATAGCAATAAAATAAGAATGTGCATGTGTAGCCGCTTGTGCGCAGTCGGGATTTTCGTTAGCTCTGCCATTACTTTCGTGGATGAGGCTGCGCGTAAACGCAGTAACTTTCGGCCCGAATGCCCTGATTTGGCACTTTAAGAAGGTATGAGATTTTTTACTTGGGCGGGGTTGGTGGCGGTGGCGTTGGGTATTACGACATCGACAGCCTGGGCGCAAAGCCCCAGGCCCGGGCCGCTGGGTGGCCTGTGGAAAGGTCAATTACCGCTGCTGGGCGGCAAGCTCGACATGACTATTAGCATCGTGCCGCTGGCGGGCGGCACCTACTTCGCGGCCCTCGACGTGCCGGCCCAGCGCGTGGCCCGCATGGCCATAGAGCTAACGCTAAAAGAGGACTCGGTCATCATGTGGATGCCGCAGGCCGAGAGCCGCTACCGCGCCCGCCTCGACACCGTGCGCAAGGAGCTAAGCGGCACCTGGACGCAGCCCGGCGTGAACGCGCCCGTGGTGCTGACGCACTCGCCTATGCCCGTGGCCGAGCCCGGCAACGCCCGCCTCACGCCGCCCTACCGCGAGGAAGATGTGGTGTTTACCAACCCGGCCAGCCGCCTCAAGCTGGCCGGGCAGCTGACCATTCCGGCCGGGCCGGGCCCTTTCCCGGCCGTGGTGCTGCTGAGCGACATGGGCCCGCAGGACCGCGACGGCAGCGTGGGCGACTACCGCCTGCTAGGCTCGCTGGGCGACTATCTCACCCGCCGCGGCATTGCGGTACTGCGCTTCGACGACCGGGGCGTAGGAGAGTCGGAGGGCAATAACGCCACTACTACCATCGCGGCCCGCGTGACCGATGCCCAGGCGGCGCTGAACTTCCTGCGCACCCGGCTGGAGGTAAAAATCAACCAGATTGGCATCATCGGCCACGGGGAGGGCGCTAATGTGGCGCTGCTGGCGGCGGGCCAGACGCTGCCGCCGGCCTTCGTGGTGTCATTGGCGGGCTACGGCCTGCCGGGGCAGCAAACGCTGCTCCAGCAGCAGGTGGACCGCCTCAAGGCCCAGACCACGCCCAAGCTCGACCCGCTGAAAATTCAGGAAGCCTACGAGCGGCAGCGCACCATGTACGACATCATCCGGCAAACCAGTCCGCAGCAGGCCCAGGCCATCGTAGCCAATATGTTGCGCCAGGACAGCGGCGAGCTCGACGCCCCCGCCGCGCAGAAAAAAGCGGCCGAGCTACTCACGCCCTGGCAGCGCCATTTCCTGGCTTTCGACCCCATTGCCAGCCTCGACCAAGTGAAGTGCCCGGTGCTGCTCCTCGGCGGCACCAACGACCAGGAAGCCCCCGCCGACCTGCACCTCACGGCCCTCGAAAAGGAGCTCAAGAGCTTCAACCACGGCGCCACCAGCAAGCGCCTGCCGGGCGTGAACCACCTCATGCAGCCCCCCCAAACGGAGTGGACGATGTTGAATGGGCAGATGCGGCCCGTATTTTCGCCGGTGGCGCTGGAGGCTATTCGGGAGTGGATTGTGGGGCTGTACGCAAAGAAGTAGAACGACAAACTCCCCTCTTTTCCAAGGAGGAGATGTTGCGCTGAATGCGCAACGGGGGTGGTTAGGCCTCCCGCGCCGTCAGGGATTTACTGGGTTCGTTCAGCGTCGTTCTGACGGCGCGACCGGGCGAACCAACCCCGTTTTACCTGCGGTAAAACATCCCCTCCTTTCCAAGGAGGGGAGTTTGTCGTTCTACTTAATCATGTCTACCTCCGCCTTAATCATGGCGTTGTACCGCAGTCCCTGCGCGTTGGCGGCGGTAATGAGACTCCAGCCACGGCCGATGGTGTAGTTCCAGGTGCGGCTTTCCTTGAACTCGAAGGTCGGACGCATTATCTGGCCGTAGGGCGTATAGTTGTCCATGAAGTTGGTGGCGAAAAACTTGTCGCCGCTTACTACCCACTCCATGGCTACGAAAAAGCCTTCGGACGGGGCCACGATGTTGTAGGGCGTGAGGTCGACGGTGTACCACTGGCCGCCCTGGGGGGCCGACACGACCACGTTTTCGGTGAGCAGGTCGGTGTTGGGAGCGTTGTAGTTACCGTCGGCCTTGTAGATGCGGACGCGGAAGGGCTCGCGCGGAAAGCCGTGCTCGCCGATGAAGAACGACACCGTGCGGACGTTGCCAAGGCGCTTGTTTTTGTCGTTTTTCACGAAGAAGGCGTACTGGCTGCCGGGCTGGCCCTGAATCATGCCGTCGCCGGGGTCTTTGGCTTTGGCGCCGAGGCCCAGGTTTTTCACTTTGCCGGCCTGCACCGTCACGCCGCCCAACTCGATGGCGCGCTTGGGCACTTCAATAATGAGGTTATCTACGGCCACGCCGCGCTTGACGAGCAGAGCTTTACGGTAATAACCCAAGGCTACCACCATCAAGGTGTCCTGCGCATTTTTGGTAGGGGCAGGCACGATGAAAACCCCGTGCTCATTGCTGAGGGCGCCAATTTGCTCATCCTTCAAGCCGACGGACGTGAAAGGGAGCGGTTCTTTGGTATCCTTATCCACGATGGTGCCCTTGATTTGGGCCGTTTGAGCGTGGCTTATGGTCGATAGCGATACTAAGAAAAATACTACAAAAAGTACGCGTTTGAACATAGAATAGGCGGTAGAACAAACGAAATTACAAAATCGGGCCGGAAAGTTATTGGAAATAATTGGTTGATGCAACCATCGTAGATAGCAGCGTGGCCGAATAAACACAATGATGACCTCCGGCGGTTCGGCCGGGCGCAGATTAGGCGCGGAACCGGGCTGTGGCGTATCTTTGTTTGTAGCGTTTCTAAATAAAACCCCCTTCATGCCTTCGGCTCTATCTCGTCGCCCCTTGTCCGTTTCGGCCCCGGCCGCAACTTCGCAGCGCTCGGCCAAGGATTTGCAGCTGGGCGAGACGGGCACCATCTGCTGCCTGCAGGACCCCGAAATGGCGCTGAAACTGCTGGAAATGGGCTGTGTGCCCGGCGTGCGGGTGCGCCTGAGCGGCCGGGCCCCGTTTGGCGACCCGCTGATGCTGGTGCTGGGCGACGAGGAATACACGCTGTCGCTGCGCAAGAGCGAGGCGGCCACCATTTTGTTGAAGGACTAAACGCGGCGCATGGCGGTGACTGTCAGCCCCTCGCGGCCCCACGATACTATTACCGGCACTCCCGAAACCGGGAGCCAGCTCACGCGTATCGCCCTGATTGGCAACCCCAACAGCGGCAAAACCTCGCTGTTTAACCAGCTCACGGGGCTCAATCAGAAGGTGGGCAACTTCCCCGGCGTGACTGTGGACCGCAAGTCGGGCTTCGCGCAGCTGAGCAGCACGCGGCGGGCCGAGATTGTGGATTTACCGGGCACTTACTCGCTCTATCCCAAGAGTTTGGATGAGAAGGTAATTACCGACCTGCTCTACGACCGGGGCTCGGCGGGCTACCCCGATTTTGTGGTGGTGACGGTGGACGCCAGCAACCTGCGGCGCAGCTTGTTGCTATTCAGCCAGCTGGCCGATTTGGAACTACCCGCCATTCTGGCCCTGAACATGACCGACGTGGCCGAGCGTCACGGCATCAGCATTGATATTCAGGCGCTGGAGCAAGAGCTGGGCGTGCCCATCGTGCCGATGAATGCCCGCAAGGGCATCGGGGTGGCAGCGCTCAAGATTGTGATGGCCGAGCGGCTGGCCACGCACCCGGTGCGCTTCTGGGAGCCGAATGACGAGCTGCTGCCGCTTGTGCGGCAGATTCGCTACTACTTCAACCTGCACAACGACTACCTGGCGCTGCACTACGCCCAGCAGTACCGCAGCATCAGCTTCCTGAGCGTCGATGACAGGCAGCACATTGCGGAGTTGGTGGCGCAGTCCGGGTTCGACGCCACGGCCTGGCAGGCGGCCGAAACCATTGCCCGCTACCAGCGCATCAACGAGGTGCTGCTGGAGGCCGTGACGGTGACGCGCACCGAAAAGCGCGAGCCCATCAGCAACCGCATCGACAAGGTGCTGACGCACCGGGTAGGCGGCTACGCTATTTTCCTGGGCATTCTGTTTTTGCTGTTTCAGACCATTTTTGCCTGGGCGCAGTACCCGATGGATTTGATTGACCAGGGCATTTCGGCGCTGAGTGAACTCATTCAAAGCAGCTTCGCGGGGCCGCTGGTGCGGCTGCTCACGGAGGGCGTGCTGGCGGGCCTGGGCGGGGTGCTGATATTCATTCCGCAGATTGCGCTGCTGTTTGCCTTTCTGGCGGTGCTGGAGGAAACGGGCTACATGGCCCGCGTCACCTTTTTGATGGACAAGCTGATGCGGCCCTTCGGACTGAGCGGCAAGAGCGTGGTGCCGCTGATTTCGGGGCTGGCCTGCGCGGTGCCGGCCATCATGGGGGCGCGCACCATCGAAAGCTGGAAGGACCGGATGATAACCATCTTCGTGACCCCGCTGATGTCGTGCTCGGCGCGCATCCCGGTGTACACGGTGCTGGTGGCGCTGGTGGTGCCCGACCGGGCGGTGTGGGGCTTTCTGAATTTGCGCGGCGTGGCCCTGATGGGGCTGTATCTGCTGGGCGTGGTGGCGGCGCTGGGCTCGGCCTGGGTGCTGAAAACCTTGCTCAAGGCCCGCGAGCGCAGCTACTTCATCATGGAGTTCCCGGTGTATAAGTGGCCGCGCTGGAAGAACGTGGGCATCACCATCTGGCAGAAGGTGAGTGCGTTTGTGTGGCAGGCGGGCAAGGTGATTGTGGCTATTTCCATCCTGCTGTGGGTGCTGGCCAGCTATGGCCCGGGCCAGCGGCAGGATGCGGCCGAGGCGCGGGTGCGGGCGGCAGCTCCGGCCGTTGCCACAGCGGTGCCCGATACTACTGCCAGCCAAGAGCTGGAGCGCCGCGTGGCCTCGGTGCGCCTCGAAAACTCCTATGCCGGGCTGTTCGGGCGCGGCATCGAGCCGGTGATTCGGCCGCTGGGCTTCGACTGGAAAATCGGCATTGCCTTGCTTACCTCGTTTGCGGCGCGGGAAGTGTTTGTAGGCACCATCTCAACCATTTACAGCGTAGGGCAGGATGCCGACCTGGGCACGGTGCAGGAAAAATTACGGGCCGAGAAGGACGCTGACGGCCAGCTGTTTTTCACGCCGGCGCGGGCGTTTTCGCTGCTGGTATTCTACGTGTTTGCCATGCAGTGCATGAGCACTCTGGCCGTGACGTACCGCGAAACCAAGAGTTGGAAGTGGCCGCTGGGGCAACTGGTATACATGACCGGGCTGGCGTATGTAGCGGCGCTGGTGGTATTCCAGGTGTTGAAGTAGGGGCGGGACTTAAATTTCAACGTTCATATCGGAACAGCCTGTCCGTAAATGGACAGTTTGCAGGCCGCTGGCGCCATCCGCCAGCGGCCTTTTTATCTACATAACAGCACCTTACTGATTTGGCACACCACTTGGCTTAGCGGTTAGGAAACCCCTACCCGCCCGCCCAAAAATGGACAGAGCCCTCGCCCCCGCCATCAACACCCGCCGCAAGCGCCGCCGCTGGCTGCTGGGACTAGGCTTGCTGCTAGGATTGGTGGCCGTAGTGCTAGCGGCTCGCGCGCTCCTAAAGCCGACCATCAGCCGCGAGGAATTGCTGACGGCCAGCGTGGAAACCGGCGACGTGGAAGCGGCCCTGACCGCCGCCGGCACCGTCATTCCCGGGCGCGAAGCCGTCATTACCAGCCCCATTCAGAGCACCATCCGGCGGGTGGCGCTGGCGGTGGGCACGCGGGTGCAGCCAGGGCAGACCATCGTGGAGCTGGACAAGGACCAGGCGGCCTTGTCGCTGGCGAAGCTGGATGATGAGCAGCTGCGCAATCAGAACAAGAACTCGCAGCTGCAGCTTACGCTGGAAGGCAGCCTCAATGATTTGCGCTCGCAGGAGCAGGTGCAGCGGGTGAAGGTGAGCAGCTTGCAGTCGGCCCTGCGCGACGAGCAGCAGTTGCTGAAAATCGGGGGCGGCACGCCGGAGGCGGTGCGGCAGGCCGAGCTGAACCTGGCTGTGGCAAAGCTGGAAGCTGAGCGGCTGGTGCGCCAGATTCGGACGCAGCAGAAGTCGAACGCGGCCGACGTGCGCGAATTGGGCTACACCGTGTCGATGCAGCAGCGCAGCATTAAGGAGCTGGCCGACAAGCTACAGCAGGCCGACATCAGCAGCCAGCAGCCGGGCGTGCTGACCTGGGTGAACGACAACCTGGGCAGCACCGTGCAGGCCGGCGACCCCCTGGCCCGCGTGGCCGACCTGAGCAGCTACCGCGTGCGCGCCACTATCTCCGACGCCTACGCCGACCAGCTGCACGAGGGCGACCCAGTGGTGCTGCGCGCCAACGGCACCGACCTGCGCGGCTCCATCAGCAGCATCAGCCCGGCCGTGGACAAGGGCGTGGTGACCTTCTATGCCCAGCTCGATGACAACCACAACGCGGCGCTACGGGCCAACCTGCGGGCCGACGTGTTTGTGATTACCAAGTCGCACCGCAATACGCTACGGGTGAAGAACGGGCCCTTCTACCACGGCGGGCAGGAGCAGGCGGTGTTTGTGCTGAAGGATGAAAAGCTAACGCGCCGCACGGTGCGCTTGGGCGACAGCAACTTCGACTACGTGCAGGTGGTGAGCGGGCTGCGCGCCGGGGAGGAAGTGGTGGTGTCGGACATGAAGGACCACGAGGATACGCCGGAGCTGCGGGTGAAGGAATAGTCGCCCTCCCCAGCGGACCTCACCCCCCGGCCCCCTCTCCAAAAGAGAGGGGGAGCCTGACGATTACCTACAATTTTTAGTGATTAGCAAGCAATGTTTTCTTTATCTGATTTCTGTAAAAAGGTAGTAGGCTTCACCACAAAACCGTCAGGCTCCCCCTCTCTTTTGGAGAGGGGGCCGGGGGGTGAGGTCCGCCGGGGAGGACGACTCGCATTAGCCTTCCTGCTTCTTCCCTTACTAAGCCTCGCCCAGCTCACCCTGCCCGCCGCCATCAGCCAGGCGCTGGAGCACTCGGCCATCGGCCAGCAGGCCGCCACCGACCGCGACATCAGCTACTGGAGCTGGCGGGGCTACCAGGCCAACTACCGCCCGCAGCTGGGCCTGAGCGGCACTATTCCCAACTTCAGCCGGGTGATTACGCCGGTGGTGCAGCCCGATGGCACGACTGATTTCCGGGCCGTGCGGATTAACAACTCAGTGCTGGGGCTGACCCTGAGCCAGAACATCGGGCCGACGGGCGGGCAGATTATCGTGGGCTCGGAAGTGCAGCGGTTTGACGACTTCAACGGCAACACCAAGCGCTATAATAACCAGCCGTTTACCCTGGGGTTGGTGCAGCCCATCGGGCGCTTCAATACCCTGCGCTGGAACCGGCGCATCGAGCCGCTGCGCTACCAGGAAAGCCAGCGGCTGTACGTGGAGCAGCGGGAAACCATTGCCCAGCGCGTCACGGAATTGTACTTCGACGTGCTGCTGCAGCAGGTGAGCGCCGAGGTGGCCGGCCAGAACGTGACGGCCACCAGCGAGCTGCTGCGGGTGGGCCGCGAGCGGTTTGCGCTGGGCCGGCTGTCGCAGGCCGATTTGCTGCTGCTGGAGCTGAACGTACTCAATGCCCAACAGGCGCAGACCCAAGCCCGGCTCGACGCCGAGAATGCTACTGTGAACCTGCAGGCCTACACCGGCTTGTTTGAAAACGGCAAGCCCACGCTGGACGTGCCCGACGATGCGCCCCGCCCGGCCGTGCTGCCCGCCGTGGCCCTGGAGCAGGCCCGCCAGAACCGCAGCACCACGCTCACCTTCCGCCGCCGCCTGCTGGAGGCCGAGCGCGACGTGGCCCTGGCCCGGGGCAGCACCGGCTTCCTGGCCACCCTTACGGCCAACACGGGCTACGTGAACCAGGCCCCCAACCTGGGCGCTACCTACCTCAACCTCCAGAACCAGCAGCAGGTGGCGCTGGGCTTTTCGGTGCCGCTGGTGGACTGGGGCCGGCGCAAATCCATCGTGAAAACCGCCCAGCTGGCCCGCGACCAAGAGCAGCACAACGTAACCCAAGAAGAGCGCAGCTTCGAGCAAACCGTGCTGACGCAGGCGGCCCAGCTGGCGGCGCTGGCCGAACAGCTGCAGCTGGCCAGCCGCGCCGACTCGCTGGCCCGGCAGCGCTACGTCATCGCTGAGGCGGTGTACCGGGCGGGCCGCCTGAGCCTCACCGACCTCACTATTGCGCAGTCGGGCAAGGATTTGGCGCGGCGCGGCTACATCGCGGCGCTGCGGGCCTGCTGGGTGGCACACTACCGCCTGCGGGCCCTGACGCTGTACGACTTTGAGCGGGGGCAGTTGATTACGGCGGTGCCGTGATGACGCAGGCCGGCTATCCGCGGGGCTCCGGGCCGCAACGCCCGCGCCGTTCGGGAATGGTCAACTGTCCGCTAATGAACATATTTCCCCGAGCCGGCCATCCGCCAATACACCTCAACTACCTGAAAGCAAATACGCTGCTTAATTGGCACGCCTCTTGGCTTACCGAATGGCATCTGCTTCTGCTACCGTTCACAACCGGACATTTCCGCTCACTTTTGCTCACCTCGCCGACTCATGGATACCCTCGCCCCTGCTCCCGCCCCCGCTACGGCCCCGGCCCGCACCCTGCAGCCGATGCTGCGGCTCATTGATATCGAGAAAGTATACCAGACCAAGACCATCGAGACGGTGGCCCTGAACCGGGTGAACCTGACCATCGGCAAGGGCGAGTTTGTGTCCATCATGGGGCCCAGCGGCTGCGGCAAGTCGACCTTGCTCAGCCTCATCGGGCTGCTCGACGAGCCGACCAGCGGCACCATCGAGCTCAATGGCCGGGCCGTGCGCTCGTACTCGGACAAGGAAGTGGCGGCGCTGCGCAATTCCAAGATTGGCTTCGTGTTTCAGAGCTACCACCTTATCAACGACCTGTCGGTGCTCGACAACGTGGAGCTGCCCTTGCTGTACCGGCCCGGCGTGAGCGGCAAGGAGCGGCGCCAGCGGGCGCTGGATGCTCTCGACAAAGTGGGCCTGAGCGCTCGCACGGCCCACTTCCCGGGTCAATTGTCGGGCGGGCAGCGGCAGCGGGTGGCTATTGCGCGGGCCCTGGTGGGCCAGCCCGAGCTGATACTGGCCGACGAGCCCACCGGCAACCTCGACTCGGTGATGGGCGAGGAAATAATGGACCTGCTGCTGGAACTCAACCGCCGTGATGGCGTGACCATTGTGATGGTAACCCACGACGAGCAACAGGCGCTGAAGACCGAGCGGCTGGTGCGCTTCTTCGACGGCAGTCAGGTAAGCTGATTTTAACCAACGCAGAGCATTAGAATGGTGGGAGGGCTGGCCAGGGGCAAAGTGAATGGTGGGAAACAATGCCGCTCAGAATTGCTCACACTTGCCGCCCATCATTCGCCGCGCTGGCACTTAACTATCTTTTCTGCAACACGCTATGAAAACATCCACCCAATTTCCCACCGAAACCGCCCTCGTCGCTGCCTGCTGCCTCGGCAACCCGCGCGCCCAGCGCCAGCTCTACGACCAGCTGGCCCCGCGCATGCTGGCCCTGTGCCTGCGCTACCTGCCCCAGCGGGCCGATGCCGAGGAAGCCTTGCTGAAAGGCTTCGGCAAGGTGTTTCGCTCGCTGCCGCAGTACCGGCACGAAGGGCCGCTGGCCGGCTGGGTGCGCCGCATCATGGTGAATACGGCCCTGGCCAGCCTGCGCCGCCAGCCGCCCCGCCTGCTGGAAATCGACAACTGCCACCGCGAGCTGGCCCCGGTGGCCGCCCAGGCCGAAACCTCGCTGGCCGCCGCCGACCTGCTGCGCCTGGTGCAGGGCCTGCCCACCGGCTACCGCACTGTTTTTAATCTATTTGCCATCGAGGGCTACTCGCACCCCGAGATTGCCGAGCGGCTGGGCATTTCGGAGGGCACCAGCAAGAGCCAGCTCAGCAAGGCGCGCGCAATGCTGCAACGCCAGCTAACCCCTCCTACCCTCGCCCCCTCCTACCCTCATACCCTATTGGCCCATGCTGCTTAGCTACATCAAGATTGCCTGGAAGGTGCTCATGCGCCGCAAGTTCTTCACGGCCATCAACCTGTTCGGAATCAGCTTTACGCTGATGATTCTGCTGGTGGTGATGGCCCTGTTCGACCACGCGCTGGGGCCCAACAACCCCGAGCGCCGCACCGACCGGCTGCTGTACGTGCAAACCATCCGGCAGCAGATGCAGGACGGCCTGGGCTGGATGAACATGCCCGCCAGCCCGCACTTCGTGAACCACTTTGTGCGCACGTTGAAAACGCCGGAGCAGGTGGGGATGATTTCGAATATCAATAACGCCACGGCTTTTACCAATAAAGGCCTGCTGGCGCTGGATGTGCGCTACGCCGACGGCGAGTTTTGGCAGATGATGGATTTCGAGTTTCTGAGCGGACGGGCCTTCACGCCGGCCGAGGTGAAGCAGAGCCAGCCGCTGTGCGTGATAAATGAGGCTACGGCCCGCCAGTACTTCGGCCGCCTCGACGTGGTGGGCCAGACCCTGGAGCTCGACCTGCACCGCTACCGCGTGGCGGGCGTGGTGCGCAACGTGTCGGCCGCCCGCATCATGACCTATTCCGACGTGTGGCTGCCCTATACCCTCGACCCGGGCCTGCTGCGCGACAGCCGCCTCGAAGGCCCTTACCTTACCATCATTCTGGCCCCCTCGGCGGCGGCGGTGCCCGCCGTGCGCCGCGAGTTCGACCAATTGGTGCGCCGCATCCCGATTCCGAAGCCTAAGGACGTGAAGGCCATCTACGCCTTCGCCGATACGCCGCTCATCAGCCTGACGCGCGCCATTCACTTCGACGTGAACGCCACCCGCCTCGAAGACGACAACCTCGGCACGTTCTACGCGGTGGTCATCACATTGGGCCTGCTCTTTATGCTGCTGCCGGCCCTGAACCTGGTAAACCTAAACGTGACGCGCATCCTGGAGCGCTCGGGCGAGATTGGCGTACGCAAGGCCTTCGGGGCCACGGGTAGTAACCTGGTGAGCCAGTTCCTGGTTGAGAACGTGGTGCTGGTGCTGGTGGGCGGGCTGCTGGGCCTGGCCCTGGCCGCCGGGGCGCTGGCCCTGCTCAACGAGTCGGAAGTGCTGGCCCACGCCCACTTCAGCCTAAGCTGGCGGGTGTTTGGCTGGGGGCTGCTGCTCACGCTGCTCTTTGGGCTGATGAGTGGCGTGTACCCGGCCTGGAAGATGTCGCGCCTGAACCCGGTGGCGGCGCTGCGGGGCTCGGGCGAGCAAAAATGACAGGAATTATAAGTTATGAATTTTGAGTTATGAGTTTTTTTCGTTCTGCTTGTCCTGCTTCTCTTGCTGCTTCTGCTTGTCTTGTTGGTTGTGTTTCGTGGTCAGGATGATGCTCGTCAAAATCTTGATGAGCTCTTGGTTGTGACCGTGAATGGAGGCGAAGCTGGCTTCGGACAGGAAGTCATTGTCATACAGCAGGCGCAGCCAGTAAGAGGTTTCACGGGCTTCACGAACGGCGATGCTGAGCCGATGAATAAAATCGGCGGAAGAGCTGGCCGCTACGGCTTCCTCCACATTAGCTCCGATAGAAGTTCCACTACGCAGTAGCTGCTTAGAAAGAACATATTCCCGGTGCTCACTGACCAAAAATTTATAGGCTTTCACAATGCGGGAAGCGAAGTCAAATGATTTACGCCGGATGGTACTCTCCTTCATCCTGCAAATAACTCAAAATTCATAACTCAAAACTCAATAAGCCGTGTTCCGCCACATCTTCAAGCTCATCTGGAACCGCAAGCGGCACAACAGCCTGCTGCTGTCCGAAATATTCTTCTCTTTCGTGGTGCTGTTTCTGGTGGGCACGGTGCTTATCACCTACGCCACGCACTACCTCGAGCCGCACGGCTTCAACTACCGGCAGGTGTGGCGGCTCGAGATTAAGGCCGGGCAGGGCGAGAAGATGCCCCGCGCCGAGCTCGACGAGGTGCTGCGCCGGGTGCAGGCGCTGCCGGGCATCGAGCAGGTGGCCCTGACGAGCGGCAATCTGCCCTTTACGTTCAACAATAACAACTCCTTTTTTAAATACCAGGGTCGGAAGTCGGGCCTGACCGACACCTACGACGCCGACGACCACTACGCCCAGGTGATGCAGTTGCACCTGCGCGAGGGCCGCTGGTTTGCCAAGGGCGACGACGGCAGCCACTACCGCCCGGTGGTCATCAGTCAGAACCTGCGCGAGGCGTTGTTTGGCAAAGGCCCGGCACTGGGCAAAATCTTTTCCTTCGACTGGGATAAGAAGGGCGAGGCCGTGGCCTGGCAGGACAAGTTTCTGGTAACCGGCGTGGCCGACGACGTGCGTATGGGTAACGACTTCGGCGAAGCCACCCCCTCGATGTGGAAGCGCCTCATTCCCTTTGACACGACGCACTGGGAGACGGCCAACGTGGTGGTGCGCGTGACCCCGGGCCAGGGCGGTGCGCTGCAGGAAAAAATAGCCCGCACCGTGGCCGGCGTGACGCGCCAGTGGACCACTATGGTGCGTGTGATGGACCAGGACCGCCTGCACAAGCGGCGCTACACCCTGGTGCCGATGCTGGGGCTGGTCATTGTGAGCGTGTTTCTGATTGTGAACGTGGCGTTGGGCCTCTTTGGCGTGCTGTGGTACAACATCAACCAGCGCCGGGCCGAAATTGGGCTGCGCCGGGCCATGGGGGCCACGGGCCCGGCCATCAGTCGGCAGTTTTTGGGCGAGATGCTGGTGATAACTACCCTGGGCATTGCGCTGGGCGTGCTGCTGGCGGTGCAGTTCCCGCTGCTCGATGCCTTTGAGCTGGCGCCGCAGTTTTACCTCATGGGCATTGGGGTGGCGGTGGCGGCCATTTATGTACTCACGGCGGTGTGCGCCTGGCAGCCGAGCCGCCTGGCGGCGAGCATTCAGCCGGCAGTGGCGCTGCGCGAAGAATAAGAGCTAAGGATATTTCGTCGCATCCGCTTTGGTTTTCCAGACATATACATGGGAAGCACCACAGTAGCACTGCCAGTTTCTGTCATACCCTGGAAGAACTTTGCAGCACCTCTCTCGCGGCTTGTAGCACTCCTCTCGCGGCTTGTAGCACTCCTCTCGCGGCTTGTAGCACTCCTCTCGCGGCTTGTAATACTTCTCTCGCAGCTTGTAATATCCCTCTCGCAGCTTGTAATACTCCTCTCGCAGCTTGTAATACGAGTGTTGCAGCTTGTAATACGAGCGTTGCAGCTCGCAATACGAGTACGGTGGCTTACAATAGAGGTGTTGTGGACCAAAATAAGCGTGTTGCCAGATTCGACAACCGTGCAACCGTAGCTGGCAGGTGGGACTAGTACTTCTTCATTACTTCAACCAGCCTATCAGTCCGGCATTGCTTTTCCGCTCACAAGCACGCTTACTACTTACCTTCGCCTTCCCGCTATGATACTCATTATTGACGACGACCTGGCCGTGCGCACCTCGCTGAAGCTGCTGCTGAAGCAGGCGGGTTACGCCACGCAGGCCGTGGCATCGCCCACCGAGGCCCTGGCCGCCCTGGCCGAGGCTACGCCCCGCCTGGTGCTCATGGACATGAACTACTCGCTCGACACCAGCGGGCACGACGGCCTGACGCTGCTGCGCCAAGTAAAACAGCTGCGGCCGGCGCTGCCGGTTATCCTCATCACCGGCTGGGGCAGCATCACGCTGGCCGTGGAGGGCATGAAAGCCGGCGCCGCCGAGTTCGTGACCAAGCCCTGGAACAACGAGGCCCTGCTGCAAACCATTGGCACGGTGCTGAGCCTGGCCGAGGCCCCGGCCGACAGCGCCCCCGCTGACGGGGCCGCCCTAAGTCGCCGCCAGCTCGATAAGCAGTTTAAGTTCAGCAGCATTGTGGGGCAGGATGCGCAGCTGCTGCACGTGCTGCGGCAGATAGGACAGGTGGCCGCCACCGATGCCTCGGTGCTCATCGAGGGCGAGAGCGGTACGGGCAAAGAGCTGATTGCCGAGGCTATTCACCACAACAGCCACCGCCGGGGGCAGCCGTTCGTGAAGGTAAACCTGGGCGGCATTTCGAGCAGCTTGTTCGAGAGTGAGATGTTTGGGCACCGGCGCGGGGCCTTCACCGATGCCAAGACCGACCGCCTCGGCCGCTTCGAGATGGCCAACGGCGGCACCATCTTTCTGGACGAAATAGGGGAGCTGGAAATGGCCAGCCAGGTGAAGCTGCTGCGCGTGCTGCAAGACCGCACCTACGAGGTGCTGGGCGACTCGAAGCCGCGCCGCCTCGACATTCGCGTCATCGCCGCCACCAACCGCAACCTGGCTGAAATGGTCAGCCAGGGCCGCTTCCGCGAGGATTTGTTTTACCGCATCAACCTCATCAGCGTGCGCCTGCCCGCCCTGCGCGAGCGGGCGCAGGACATTCCTCTGCTGGCCCAGCACTTCGTGGATGGCCTGCGCGCCACCTACCACCGCCCGGCCCTCAAGCTCAGCACCCGCGCCCTGCACTGGCTGCGCGAGCAGGTTTTGCCCGGCAACATCCGCGAGCTCAAAAACCTGGTGGAGCGCGCCGTGCTGGTAAGCGGCAAGGAAGAGCTGGGGCCCGAAGACTTCCAGGCGCAGCACCAGCGCGGACCGGTGGTGACGGCCGCCGCCGGCGAGCTGCCCGCCCCCGGCACCATGACGCTCGACGAGCTGGAGGCCCAGATGATTCGGCAGAGTTTGGCGCACTACGACGGGAATATCAGTAGGGTGGCCAAGGCCTTGGGGCTGAGTCGGGGGGCGTTGTATCGGCGGCTGGAGAAGTATGCCATTCCGTTTGATGAGTAGGTTTGGTATTGGGTGTTCGGTTTTGGGTGTTGGGTATTTGGCATTGTGCTAGCCAGCCCCTAAAACCCAATACCTAAAACCAAATACCCGACACCTTTTTGTTACCGCCACCAGCATGCGGCTTAGTTGATGTCCCTCCGCCTCCATTTCATCCTCACCTTCGTACTGTTGCACGGCGTGCTCATCGCGCTGGCCTGGCAGCTGCGCAGCATCAACGTGCCGCTGTTCGTCGGCGCGGAGGCGTTTCTGGCCGTCAGCACCGTGCTGTCGGTGCGGCTGTACACGGGCTTTGTGAAGCCGTTTCACCTCATTGCGGCGGGCACGGCGGCCATTCGCAGCAAGGACTTTAGCATGAAGTTCGTGCCCGTGGGCCAGCCCGACATGGACGAGCTCATCAGCGTGTATAACCTCATGATTGACGAGCTGCGCCAGGAGCGCGTGAGCCAGCACGAGAAGAGCTTCCTCTTGGAGCGGCTCATCGAGGCCTCGCCCGCCGGCATTCTCATTCTCGACTTCGAGGGCCGCATCGACAGCGCTAACGCGGCCGCCGCCCGCTTCCTGGGTTTGCCCGAGGCCGCGCTCACCAAGCAGTGGCCCGCCGCCCTGCCCGGCGACTGGGGCACCACCCTGGCCGACTTGCCCGAGGGCCACAGCCGCACCCTGCGCCCGGCCGGCCTGCCTACCTACCGCGTGCAGGCCTCTCACTTTCTGGACCGGGGCTTCACCCGCCGCTTTCTTATCATAGAAGAGCTGACGCAGGAGCTGATGCAGCAGGAAAAGGCGGCCTACGAGAAGCTCATTCGGATGATGTCGCACGAAATCAACAACTCCATCGGCGCCATCAACTCCATCCTGGGCAGCTTCCGGCACTACGCCCCGCAGCTCGACGCCGACGACCAGCCCGACTTCACCCAGGCCCTCGACGTGAGCGTGGCCCGCAACACCCAGTTGGCCAATTTCATCGGCAACTTTGCCCACCTCGTGCGGCTGCCGCCGCCCGCGCCCGCGCCCACCGATTTGCACGCCCTGCTGCGCGGCATCGGCCGGCTGCTGCAGCCCCAGAGCGAGCAGCGTCGTATCCGGTGGCACCTCGAGTTTGGGCCAGAGCCGCTGGTTGTCAGCCTCGACCAGCAGCAGCTGGAGCAGGCCTTTCTGAACATTGCCAAGAACGCGCTGGAGGCCATTCACGCAGACGGCAACGTGTGGGTGCGCACCACCACCCACCCGCTCACGGTGACCATCGAAAACGACGGCCCGCGCCTGGCACCCGAGGTCAGCCAGCGGCTGTTCACACCCTTCTTCAGCACCAAGCGCGATGGCCAGGGCATCGGCCTGACGCTGGTGCGGGATATTCTGCTGGCCCACGGCTTCGGCTTCCGGCTGGAGCCGGGGGCCACGGCGGGCGCGGTATTCACCGTGGAAATGGCAGGGTAGAGCCTGAGCACTAGGAAGTACAGGAAGCCTTGCCTACATTTGGCAGACGCTCACCTGTTTCCTGCTATGATACGCTCGTTTACCAGTCTGGCCGTCCGTCGGCGGTCCTTTTTGGCGGCTGCGCCGCGCAGTTTCTATTACCCGCTGGCTGCCGCGTTGCTGGCATTGGGCAGCCCGGCCGTAGCCCAGCAGCGGGCGGCGCCGGTCTTGTTCCAGGACGATGCGGCGGCCCGCGCCGCCGCCCAAACCTCGCCGCTGGCCGCCCTGGTGCGGCAGGCGCGGCCCTTCTCGCTCGACCCCGACGTCGTGCTGGCCGCGCTGGCCGCCGCGCCGCGGGAGGGTACGGCCGACGGCACGCCCGTGGTGCTGGCCCTGCCCCTGCCCGATGGCCGCACCGCCCGCTTCGCCCTGCGCCAAACCGCCGTGATGGCCCCGGCCTTGGCCGCCCGCTACCCTGCTATCCGCACTTATTCCGGCGCGGGGCTCGACGATGCCACCGCCAGCCTGCGCCTCAGCCTCGAGCCGGGCGGGCTGCATGCGCAGGTGCTATCGGCCACGGCGGGGCCGGTGTACCTCGACCCGGTGAGCCTGACCGATAACGCTCATTACCTCAGCTACGAAGTGAGTGCGCGGCTACCCCCCGGACCGCTGCCGGGCTGTGCCGCGCCGGCCAGCACTCTTCCGGCCGCTTTGCCCGCGCGGCGGCCGGCATCGGGCAGTGCCCTTGCCACGGCAGGCCGGAGCGCGGGCGCAGCCCTGCGGGTATTTAAGCTAGCCGTAGCCACTACTGATGAGTACACCGCGGCCCGGGGTGGCACCCGCGCCAGTGCCCTGGCGGCGGTGGTCACTACCGTCAACCGTATCAACGGCCTGTATGAGCGGGAGCTGAGCGTACGGCTTCAGTTGGTAAACAATAATGAGTTGATTGTGGCTGCCAATTCCAGCACCCGCCCTGACCCCTACTCGAACAACAACGACGCTGGCACTGCTCTATCCGAAAATGCGACGCACCTCAACGCCGTCATTGGCTCGGCTAATTATGACATCGGGCACCTGTTTGGTACCTACGGCGGCGGTTATGCTCTCATTGGTATTCTCAACAACTACGCCAGCTACAAGGCCTATGCCCAGACGGGACTCAGCGACCCGGTGGGCGATGCCTTTGACATTCAACTGGTGGCCCACGAACTGGGCCACCAGCTGGGGGCGTACCATTCCTTCAACTCGACCGGCAGTGGCAGCTGCTCGGCTACCAACTGGGACTACAATGCCGCCTGCGAGCCCGGCTCCGGCTCGACCCTGATGGCTTACCCCGGCCTGTGCGGCAACGATAACCTGCAGGGGGGGCGCGATGCGTACTTCCACAACGTAAGCTACGAGCAAATAAGGCAGGAAATAGATTTCGCCACCATTGGCACCAACGGCCTGCCGACCGGCAATACAGTGCCCACCGTAAGCGTGCCCGCCAGCGACAAAACGCTACCCATCGGCACTCCTTTCAAGCTAACGGCGGCGGCCACCGATGCCAATGGTGACGCCCTGACCTACTGCTGGGACCAGCTCGACCTGGGCCCGGCCGCCGGGCTCACCGCCCCGCAGGTGGCGGACGAGCTGGTGCCCCTGTTTCGGTCGTGGGCGCCCAGCAGCAGCCCCACGCGCTACTTTCCCCGCCTGAGCACCCTGTTGGCCAATGGCACTAACCTGGCCGAGCGTTTGCCCACCGTCGACCGCACGCTGGTGTTCCGGTGCCTGGTGCGCGACCTGCACGCCGGGCCGCAGGGCGTAGTGGGCGGCAGCGCCAACAGCGAATCGGTGCGCCTGAACGTGAGCAGCGCGGCGGGCCCATTCGTGGTGACGGCCCCCAACAGCCCCATCAGCTGGACCGCCGGCTCGACCCAAACCGTGAGCTGGAACGTGGCCGGCACCACTGCCAACGGCGTGGACTGTGCCACGGTGAACATCCGCCTGAGCACCGACGGCGGCCTCACGTACCCCATCCTGCTGCTGGCGGGCACCCCCAATGATGGCAGCCAAGCCGTTACGGTGCCCAATGTGCTTACCACTACCGCGCGCCTGATGGTGGAGGCCGCCGACAACTATTTCTTCGACCTCTCCGACTACGACTTCACCATTACCCCCGCAGTCGTGCTACCCAGCCTCGGCAGCCTCAGCCCTGCCAGCGGCCCGGTGGGCACCCGCTTCACGCTGCAGGGCAGCAATCTGGCCGGCGTAACGGCCGTGACGGTGGGCAGCGTACGCGTGCCTTTCACCATCGTTTCGGCCTCCAGTCTCAGCCTCCAAGTGCCCGACAGCATCGCCGGCCCGGCTGCCGTGGCAGCAACCAGCAGCGCCGGCAGCAGCAATGTCTTGCCGTTCAGCATCACTCCGGTTATCAGCAGCCTGTCTCCTACTACGGGCGTAACGGCGAACTCCGTGCAGATTGGCACCACGGTCGTCATCACGGGCAGTGGCTTGCTGGGCGCGACGGAAGTACGATTTAATGGCTTGGTGGTCAATAATAGCACGGTGAATGCGGCGGGCACCGCCATCACCGTCACCGTGCCGAGCGGCGCCACATCTGGCTTCGTGACGGTACTCACCCCGGGCGGGCGGGCTACCAGTCCGCAACCGTTCACCATCACGGAGCGGCCCTGTATGCTGCCCAGCTCGGTCAGTTTCAGTATTATCACAGCCACCACGGCCCGGCTGGTGTTTGCGGCGAATCCCTCGGCCCCGCGTTTTTACCTCGCCACGCTCTCCCCCGGCAATCGTATCGACACGCTCTGGACGACGACAAGCTTTACATATAATAACTTGATACCTAACACCATTTACACCTTCACCCTGCGCAGTCAATGCGGCTACAGCCAGTCTTCGCCAACGCTTACGCGCCGCTTTGCCACGCCCGCGGCGGGCTCCAACAATGAGTGCGCGGGCGCCACGCCGCTGGTGCCCGGTGCCCCGGGCGAAAGCTGTATTCCTACGGGTAGCTCGCTGGGCACAGCTACGCAGTCGCGCCCCCCGGCCGAGTGCAGCGGCTCGCTGGCCACCACGGCCCGCGACGTGTGGTTTCGCTTCGACGCCGCCGGGCCGGTGCATACCATCGTCGCCAACAGCTCGGGCGATGGGGTGCTGGAGGTATTTGCCGGCCCCTGCGGCAGCCTTACCAGCCTGCAATGCGCAGATGCCGTTGCTACCGGCGGCGAGAGCCTGACACTGACTACGCTGACGCCGGGCACGAGGTACTGGGTGCGGTACTATCATAAAGACTTTGGTCTTTCCTTCTTCTCGGCCTGCGTCACGACGCCGGCCCCGGTTTCGGCCACCTGCCCGGCTCCTGCCAACCTAGTGGTCAGCAACGTGACGGCCAACTCGGCCAGCGTGGGCTTCAGCTCGTCGGGGCCCGGCAACCAGTACGTCGTGACCACCAGCCCGCCCTCCACCACCCAAACGGTCAGCGCCGGCCCCGTCATGCTCAGCAACCTGCGCGACGCTACCGCCTACGTAGTCAGCGTGGCCAGCGCCTGCCCCGACACCACCGCTTCGGCCCCCGTGCTGGCCACGTTCACCACCGACTACCCCGACCTGGTAATCGATGGCAGCTTCAGTGACATTACTGCGCGCACTTACCGCAACGTGACGATAACGGGCACCGGCTACGGCCAGCTTGGCGGCAACACGCCGGCCGGGCGCAACGTGGTCGTCGTCGGCACGTTCCGGATAGAACGCGGCGGCTACCTCGACGACAACTGCCGGCTGATTACCGGCCCCGGCAACTTTGTGCTGGAACCCGGAGCTACGATGAATATCTGTGGTACGCAAGGCATTAGCCTGAGTGGCGCCACCGGTACGGTACAAGTGACGGGCACCCGGTCGTTTGGCCGAAACGGCAATTATGAGTACACCACCTGGGGCGCTGCGCCGGCCATCACCGGCTCGGGGTTGCCCGACACCATTAACACGCTCCTGGTGGGGGGCGACCGGGCGCAGCACTTCAACCTTAGTAACACCCTGGTGGTGCGGCGCTATGTGCAGCTCACGAGTGCCAGCCTGTACCTGGGCAACTCCAATCTGACGCTGCTTTCCGACATTCACGGCACGGCCTCGCTGTATAATGAGCCAGGCGTGCGGGTGGTGAATGACGGGAGCGGCCGGGCCACCGTGCAGCGCTACATCCACCCCAGCACCACCTACCGCGGCCCCGGCTACCGGCACTACAGCTCGCCGCTACGGGCCGCCTCGGTGGCCCAATTGGCCGTGCCGGGGCAGTTTGCCCCCGTCGTGAATGCCGCTTACAACCCGCTGCCTGCCCCGGCGTTGCCTGCCAACCAGTTTCCTACCGTATTCCGCTACCGCGAAAGCCGCCTCACGCCCGCCTTCTCCGATTTTGAGGCGGGCTGGGAAAGCCCGGCCAGCCTGAACGACCGGCTGGTGCCCGCGCAGGGCTATACGGTCAATATCCCGCCCAGTGCCAGGGTCGCGCTCACCGGCGAACTCACCTGCGATGAGGTGAACACCGGTCCGCTCAGCCGCGGTAGCGGCCCCAACGCAGGTTGGCACCTGCTGGGCAACCCCTTCCCGGCCCCCCTTTTTCTGGCAGAGTATTTCAATGACAGCCTGCCGGCCGGGCTGGCGCGGGCCGTATATGTTTTTGAGCCTGACAGCCATTACGGCGGCTTCTACCGCTCTTACGTCAATGGTGTCGGCACGGATGGGCAGCCCTACCTGACCCTATCGGTGATGCAGGGCTTTTTTATGCGCGTGACCCAGGACCTACCCGGCGGCTACACCTTCCGCCACTACCTGCGGGGCACCAATCCCGACTCGGCAGGCTTCCATCGCCCGGTTTCGGGCAGCCTCCGCGCCCCACGTCCCCTGCTGCGCCTCACGCTGGCCGGCACTGCTGCCCAAGGCGCGGACCACACCGTGGTGTATCTCGAAAGCGGCGCCACCGCCAGCGGCACCGACGCCCGCTACGACGCCGCCAAGCTCACAAACCCCGGCGCGGCCCCGCAGCTGGCCACGCACATGCCCGGCGCGGGCAACGAGCCGCTGGCCATCAACGGCCTGCCCGACCTCACTGCCCGCGCCGACATCCGCGTGCCCCTGACCCTGCGCCTGCCCGCTGCCGGCCCCTATCAGCTGCGCGTGACCGAGCTCAGCAACTTCGACCCCAGCGTGCCGGTGTGGCTGCTCGACCACGCCCGCGGCACCCGCGTCAATTTGCGCCAGCAGCTTGGTTACAACTTCACCGCCTCCCAGGCGGGCGCGCTCGATGGCCGCTTCGAGCTGCTGCTGGGCCGCAGCAGTACGGCGCTGGCAACGACCAGTGCCGCGGCCAATGCGTTCAGCGTGTGGCCCAACCCGGCAGCAGTGGGGCGGAGCCTGCAGCTGGCGCTGGACGCCCCCGCCCCGGCCGCTACGGCCACGCTCACCACGCTGCTGGGGCAGCCAGTGGCGCGGATGAGCTTCGGCGGGAGCACCGCCGAGCTGGCCACGGCCGGGCTGGCGGCAGGCACCTACCTGCTGGTGGTGAAGGCAGCCGGACAGCCAGCCAGCACCCGGCGCGTGGTGCTGGAATAGCAGATGTGTTGAGCGAGGTAGGGGCGGGACTTCCCTCGCCCCCTACCTCGTTCTATTTACCTGTCAGTCGTTATCTTGCGGAATCTTTCGCCATCGCTATGAAGCAGCTAATTACTCATTTGACCACTACTACTCCTTGGGCTGCTTACTGCCGGTCCTTTGCTACGGCCCGGCTTTGCGGGGCGCTTCTGCTATCGGCGCTGAGCTTGAACAGTCAGGCCCAGCAGCGGGCGGTGCCCACGTTATTCCGCGACGACGCGGCGGCGCAAACGGCCGCCCGCACGGCGCCGCTGAACGCCCTGCTCTACCGGGCGCGCCCAGTGTCGCTCGAACTGAGCAGCCTGCGCACGGCGCTGGCCGCCGCGCCGCTGGAGCGGCCGGGCGCACAGCCCATCACATTGGCCCTGCCGCTGCCCGACGGCCGCACCGGCCGCTTTGCCGTGTACGAAGCCCCGGTGATGGCCCCGGCTCTGGCTGCCCGCCACCCCGAAATCCGCACCTATGCCGGCCGGGGGCTCGACGATGCTACCGCCACCGTGCGCCTGGATGTGATGCCGACGGGCTTTCACGCGCAGGTGCTGTCGGCCGATGAAGGGCCGGTGTATATCGAGCCGATGAGTGCTTCGGACACGGGCCATTACCTGAGCCTGCGGCTGGCCGATGCGCGGCCCCAGCAAAATAGCTCGGGCTGTGCGGGAGCTGCTTACCCGCCCGCAAGCAGCAGCCCGGTGCTCATACCGCGCGGAACGGCCGGCGCTACCGGCCCGCAGTCCCGGCAATTGCCGGTGGGCAGCCAGCTGCGCACCCTGCGCCTGGCCGTGGCCACCACCGACGAATATACGGCCCTCTGCGGTGGTCCGGCACTGGCCCTGAGCCACATAATCAGCACCGTGAACCGCGTGACGGGTGTGTATGAGCGCGAGTTGGCCGTGCGCTTAGAACTGATACCCAACGAGGAGCTCCTCATTGCCGCCAACTCCGCCAGCAGCCCCGACCCCTTCAGCAATAACAACCACTGGACTACTGCCCCCGCGGAGAATCAGACGTTCATCGACCGGGTGATTGGCAGCGCTTACTACGACATCGGCCACGTATTTGGCACCTATACGGCCAGTTACGCCTACATCGGCGTGGTGTGCGAAAGCTGGAAAGCGCGGGGAGAAAGCGGCTCCTTCTCGCCCGCCGGCGACTTCTTCAATATCCGGACCGTGGCTCATGAGATGGGCCACCAATTAGGCGCCAGCCACTCGTTTAATTCTGCAAATGCCGGCAGCTGCACGACCAACTACCGGATGGGCAGCGCCGCCTATGAGCCTGGCTCGGGCACTACCATCATGTCGTATGCCGGCCTGTGCCCTCCCGACAATATCGCGAACGAGCCCAGCCCGTATTTCCATACGGATAGCTACCAGACCATTCAACTCAATCTGAATAGCCTGGGCTGCGGGACAATGGCGGCCACCGGCAATACGCCGCCCGTGGTGACAGGCCCGGCCAGCGGCGACAAAGTGCTGCCCATCAGCACGCCTTTTAAGCTGACGGCCAGCGGCACCGATGCCAACAACGATGCTCTGACCTACTGCTGGGAACAGATGGACAAGGGCATCAGCGACTCACCCTCGTCGCCGCAGGCGGTGGGGCAGACGCCGCCGCTATTTCGCTCGTGGCCGGCCAGCAGCAGCCCTACGCGCTACTTCCCGGCCCTGCCCACGCTGCTGGCCAACACCAGCAGCCCCGCCGAGCGGCTACCCACGGTGGCCCGCCCGCTCACCTTCGTGTGCACCGCGCGCGATGCCCACAACGGCCCGCTGGGCGTGGTGGGCGGCGTGGCCCAAACCACCGACCTGGCCCTGCGCGTGACGGCCAACGCCGGCCCTTTCCTGGTGACGGCCCCCAACGCGGCCGTGAACTGGGCCAGCGGCAGCACCCAGACCGTAACCTGGAACGTGGCCGGCACCGACGCTAACGACGTGGACTGCACCAGCGTGAACCTGCGCCTGAGCACCGATGGCGGCTACACCTACCCTATCATACTGCTGGCCAACACGCCCAACGACGGAAACCAGGCCATCACGGTGCCCAACCTGGCTACCACCACGGCCCGCATCATGGTAGAGGCGGTCGGCAACTACTTTTTCGACATCTCGAATGCCAACTTCACCATCACGGCCAGCCCGACGGCGCCGGTGCTCAGCAGCCTCTCGCCCGCAAGCGGCGCGGTGGGCAGCACCATCAGCGTGACGGGCAGCAACCTGACGGGTTTGAGCACCGTGACGGTGGGCGGCGTGAGTGCCACGTTTGCGGGCGTTTCGGCCACGGGCTTCAGCTTTGTGGTGCCGGCCGGGGCCCCGGCCGGCCCGGTGCTGGCCACCACGGCCAATGGCGCCAGCAACGGACTGGCGTTTACGGTGCTGCCGGCCATCAGCAGCTTCACGCCGGCCAGCGGCACGGCGGGCAGCCTGATTACCATCACCGGCACCAGTCTAAGCGAAATCACGGCCCTGCGTTTTAACGGCACGGCGGCTACCAGCTTCAGCAGCAACGCCGCTGGCACGCAGCTGACGGCCACGGTACCCACCGGGGCCACTACGGGTCTCATCACCCTTACGACACCTGCCGGCACAGCCAGCAGCGCTACCAATTTCACGGTGCTGCCCACGCCCTGCACGGCACCTACCGGCCTCACGTTCCGGCAGATTGGCAGCTCCTCGGTCACGGTGCTGTTTGCGACCAGCGCGGGCGCACAGTCGTACACCGTGAGCACCACCCCGGCCTCGACCACCCAAACCGTGAACTCCGGCTACGCGGTGCTCACCGGCCTGACGGGTAACACCGCCTACACGCTCAACATCGTGAGCAACTGTGCAGGCGGGCAGACGTCGGCGGCCGCCATGGCCTCATTTAGCACCGCTCCCGCCACCCTCAACAACGAGTGCGCCTCGGCCGTGGTGCTGACGCCCGGTGCGCCCGGTGCCGACTGCTCGCCTACCGGCGGCACCGTGGCCGGCGCCACCCAAAGCCAGGCGCCCAACACCTGCAACAGCTCCCGGCCCGCTACGGCCCGCGACGTGTGGTACCGGTTCACGGCTACTTCCGACGCCCACATTCTCAGTGTCCGTAGCTCGTTTGTGGGCGTCATTGAGTTGTTTAATGGCAACTGCGCCGGCCTGACCAGCCGCACCTGCGCCAACGCCAACCAGCGCATTGGCGAGGTAACCAGCCTGAGCATGACTGGCCTGACGGTGGGCACTACCTACTGGGCGCGCTTCTACGCCTCGTCGAGCAGCGTGCCCAGCCAGCCGGAGTTTTTTATCTGCGTAACGACGCGGGCCCTGGGTTGCCAGGCGCCTACCAACCTCGCTGTCATTAACCCCTCTACCTCCACAGGGCGGCTGGACTTCACGGGTTCGCCTACGGCCATTGACTACACCATCACCACGGTGCCGTATTCGACGCCGGTCACGACCAGCCTCACCAGCCTGAACCTCATCAACCTGCAGTATGGCACCACCTATACGGTGACTGTGACGAGCAACTGCTCGGGCGGGGTAACGGCGGCGGCCAGCACCACCTTCACCACCGAGACGCCGCCGCCTTGCACGCCGCCCACCGAAGTGCTTATCAGCGAGGTGACGATGACGGATGCCCTGCTCTCATTCGCGGCCAACCCCAACTATAATTACGTTCGGGTGAGCACCGTACCCGCTACCATCAACCTCTATACCACCGCCAACCCCATCCGGCTGACCGGCCTGACGCCTGGCACCACCTACACGGTTTCGGTGGAGCTGCAGTGCGCTCCGATGGGCCCGGCCACCCCAGTCAGCACCACCTTTACCACGCTGCCGCCGCCCTGCACGGCCGCCACCAGCCTGAGCGTCGGCAACGTGACTTCCAGCTCGGCCACGGTCAGCTTCACGCCCAGCGCGCAGGCTACCAGCTACGTGGTGACCACAACGCCCGCCAGTACGACGCAAACCATCACCGCCTCGCCGGTGACGCTGAGTGGCCTGCAGGCCGCGCGCAGCTACACGGTAACCATTGCCAGCACCTGCTCCAGCGGCGCGGCGGAGGCCACCGCGTCGTTCACCACGCCGTACCCTGACCTGACGGTGAGCACCACCACTACCATCCCGGCCGGCATCTACAACAACATCACCATCACTGGCACCGGCGATGCCACGGCTGCCGGCAACGTGGGGGTGCAGGGCGTGCTGCGGGTGCAGGCGGGCGGCGCCTTCCACGACGACTGCCGCATCATCAATGGCCCAGGCTCCTTCGTGCTCGAAGCGGGGGCCACGCTCTACATCTGTAGTGCCCTGGGCATTGTGCGCGATGGCTCCTCCGGCGCCATCCGGCTGACGGGTGGCCTCTCTTTCAGCGAGTATGCCTCGTACGTGTATAAGGGGTTCGCACCCCAAGTCACCGGCTCGGGGCTGCCGGCGCAGGTGTTCAGCCTGACGGCGGACGGCGTGGGGCCCGTAAGGCTAAGTAAGTCAGTGAGCATCAGCCGGGTGATGCAGCTTTATAACACCGATATAATCCTAAGCAACAGCAACCTGACCTTGCTTTCCAACGCCAGTGGCACGGCCTACGCGGTGAATGCCGGCACCGGCCAGGTGCTGAATAACGGCACCGGCCGGGCTACCATGCAGCGCTACGTGCGCCCCAGCACCAACTACCGCGGGCCGGGCTACCGTCACTACAGCTCGCCGGTGAGCGGGGCCACGGTAGCCAGCCTCACGCTGCCGGGCAGCTTCGTGCCGCTGGTAAATGCGGCCTACAACGCCCTGCCTACGCCCGCGCTGCCGGTGGCGCAGTTCCCCACCGTGTTTGGCTACGACCAAAGCCGCCTCACGGCCAGCTACCCGGGGTTCGACGTGGGCTGGTACTCGCCCGCGGCCCTCACCGATGCGCTACAGCCCAGCCGCGCCTACACCGTGAACCTGCGCCCCAGCGACACACTCAGCCTGACCGGCCTGCTCAACACCGGCTTCATCGGGACCGGGCCGCTGCGCCGCGGCGTGGGCCCCGATGCGGGCTGGCATCTGCTGGGCAACCCCTACCCCGCCCCACTCGACTGGCACCTTGTCGAAACCACGCCGGGCGCCCTGCCCGCCGGCCTTAGCAATGCCATCTATGTGTATGAGCCTGATGCGCAATACAGTGGTTTCTACCGCAGCTTCACCAACAACATCGGTACGCTGGGCTTCGATGGCGTGGTGCCGGCCATGCAGGGCTTCTTCGTTCGCACTACCAGCGACGTGCCCGGCGGCTTCGACTTCCAGAATGCCTTCCGCCTCACCACCTACCGCAACCCGGCCTTCCACCGCAGCGCCGGCCCTGACGCCGATGCCGCCGGCCGCCCCCTGCTGCGCCTGCAGCTCAGCGGCGCCAGCCCCGAGCCCGACGAAACCGTGCTCTACCTCGAGCGCGGCGCCACCGCCACCGGCACCGATGCCCGGTTTGACGCGCCCAAAGTGCCCAACGCCGGCTCCGTGCCCAGCCTGGCCTCGCAAATGCCCGGCGCGGGCAACGAGCCCCTGGCCATCAACGGCCTGCCACCGCTGGGTGCTGCCAGCTCCGCCGTGCGCGTGCCCCTGCGCCTGACCCTGCCCGCTGCTGGCCCCTACGAGCTAAGCGCGGCCTCACTCACCGATTTCGACCCCGCCCTGCCCGTGTTGCTGCTCGACCTAGCCACCGGCCAGACCACCGACCTGCGCCAGCAGCCGATGTACGCCTTCACCGCCACCCAGGCCGGGGCGCTCAACCAGCGCTTCGAGTTGTGGCTGGGGCGCCCCACCGGCGCGCTGGCCACGTCGGCCGCAGCCAGCACCAGCTTTAGCCTGTGGCCCAACCCGGTGCGCGGCAAAGCCCAGCTGCACCTGGCCCTGGACCGCCCGGCTACAACCGCCACGGCCACGCTCAGCGACGTGCTGGGCCGCCCGGTGGTGCAGCACAGCTTCGGCGGCAGCGCTACTGAGCTATCTACCAACGGCCTGACGCCCGGCACCTATCTGCTGCGCGTGCAGGTGAAGGGCCAAGCCGCCACTACCCGCCGGGTGGTGATTGAATAACGGGTGCTGAGCTCATAAAAGAACGGTCATGCCTCACTCGGCATGACCGTTCTTTTATGAGCTCATTGAGGGAATTTGTCGATGTTTTGCAATAATCAGTCGATTTGCGTCGAGAAGCTGCTACTCTTCATGTTGAAGCAGCGGCGGGACACTTATCTTTGGCGGATATTTTCTCAACTAATTTTTTATGCAAGACTTCTTCACTGGTCTTAATGCCCTGCGGCGGGGCCTCGGTGCCGTGTTGCTGGCGGGCCTCGGGCTGTCGGCCCAGGCGCAGGTGCAGCAACGCGCCAGCAACCTGTTTCTGGAAGACGCGGCGGCCGTGAATGCCGCCCGTAGCTCGGCGCACGCAGATGCGTTCCGGCACGCTCGCCCGCTCACGCTGAATGCCAGTGCCATGCAGGCCACTCTGGCCGCCGCTCCACTGGAGGGCCGCGGCGCTGGGGTGCTGGTAGCCCTGCCGCTGCCCGACGGTAGCGTGGGCCGCTTTGCCGTGGTAGAGGCCCCGGTGATGGAGCCCGGCCTGGCCGCGCAGTTCCCGGAAATCAAAACCTACGCCGGCATTGGCCTCGACGACGCCGGCGCCACCGTGCGCCTCGACCTGACGCCCGGCGGCTTTCACGCCCAGATTCTGTCGCCCACGGCGGGCACCATCTACATCGACCCCGTCACGCGCACCGATACGCAGCACTACCTCAGCTTCTTTCGCCACGACATGAACCGGGCGGCGGCGGGCGAAGTCCCGGTGTGTGGCTTCCGTTCCACGGCGGCGCAGGCGGCGGCTACGGCCCGGCGGCAGGCCGCCGCGCCGGCTATTCTGGCCCAGCGCGCCACGGGCGCCACGCTGCGCACCTACCGCCTAGCGGTGGCCGCTACCGGCGAGTACACGGCCTTCCACGGCGGCACGGTGGCGCGGGCGCAGGCGGCCATCGTGACCAGCGTTAACCGCGTGGTGGGCGTGTACGAGAAGGAGCTGGCCGTACGCATGGTACTGGTGGCCAACAACTC
This sequence comes from Hymenobacter aranciens, assembly GCF_030580865.1. Lineage (GTDB taxonomy): Bacteria > Bacteroidota > Bacteroidia > Cytophagales > Hymenobacteraceae > Hymenobacter > Hymenobacter aranciens. The sequence continues at coordinate 450,663 of NZ_JAUQSY010000004.1, forward strand.
GTCGCTGGTATACACTAACGCCAACACCGACCCCTACACCAACGAAGACCCCGACGCGCTGCTGACGCAGAACCAGAGCAACGTGACCTCCATCATCGGCAATGCCAACTATGATATTGGCCACGTATTCAGCACCGGCGGCGGCGGCTATGCCGGCCTCGGGGTAGTGTGTAATTCGACCGAGAAAGCCCAGGGCGAAACCGGCAGCGATTCGCCGGTGGGCGACGCTTTTGACATCGACTACGTAGCCCACGAGATGGGACACCAATTTGGCGCCGACCACACCTTCAACGGCAACGGCGGCAGCTGCCAGGGCAACCGCAACACCACCACGGCCTTCGAGCCGGGCGGTGGCACCACCATCATGGCCTACGCCGGCATCTGCGGCACGGCCAACGACCTGCAGAACAACTCCGACGCCTACTTCCACGTGGGCAGCTACGTTGAGATTCAGGCCTATCTGGCCACTACCAGCTGCGGCACCACCGCCGCCACCGGCAACACGGCCCCCGTGGTGAGCGGCCCGGCCAGCGGCAAAACCCTGCCGATGAGCACGCCCTTCAAGCTGACGGCCACCGGCTCCGACGCCGACAATGACGCCCTGACCTATTGCTGGGAGCAGTACGACACCGGCGCGGCGGGTTCGCCCACGGCCGCGCAGGTAGCTGGCCGCACGGTGCCGCTGTTTCGTTCCTTTACGCCCGTGGCTTCGCCCACACGCTACTTCCCGCGCCTCAGCAACCTGATTGCCAATACTACCAACATCGGTGAGCGGCTGCCCACGGTGGCGCGCACGATGAAATTCCGGGTGACGGCCCGCGACCAGCATGTGGGCACGGTGGGCACCATTGGGGGCGTGAACTACAGCGCCGATGTGGACCTGACCGTGGTGAGTACCGCCGGCCCCTTCGCCGTGTCGGCCCCTAACACGGCCCTGACCTGGATTACCGGCACCTCCCAGACCGTGACCTGGGCCGTGGCCAACACCAATGTGGCCCCGGTGAGCTGCGCCAACGTGAACATCCTGCTGAGCACCGACGGCGGCCTCACCTACCCCACCGTGCTGCTGGCCAACACCCCCAACGACGGCACCCAGGCCATCACGGTACCCACCATTGCCAATACCACCACGGCCCGCGTGATGGTGGAAGCGGCCGACAACTACTTCTTCGACATCTCGAACGCCAACTTCAGCATCATTGCGCCGGTAGTACCGGTGATTACCAGCCTCAACCCCGTTAGCGGGGTGGTGGGCAGCACCGTCACCATCACCGGCACCGGCTTTCTGGGCACTTCGGCCGTAAGCTTCAACGGCACGGCGGCCACCACCTTCACGGTGGTGAGCAACACCTCGATTACGGTGACCGTGCCCGTGGGTGCCACCACCGGCAGCGTGACCGTGACCAACCCGGCCGGCACCAGCAATGGCGTCAACTTCACGGTGACGCTGCCAGTACCCACCATCAGCGGCCTCTCGCCGGCCAGCGCGCCGGTGGGCACCACCGTCACCATCACGGGTACCAACCTGGGCTCGGCCAGCAGCGTGACCCTGAACGGCACCAGCCTGACGTTCACGCAGGTATCGGGCACCAGCATCAGCTTCATAGTGCCGGCCGGCGCTACCTCGGGCCCCGTAGTGGTGACGACGCCGCTGGGCAACAGTAACAGCACGACATTCACGGTGACCATTCCGGCGCCGGTTATCACCAGCCTCGCGCCCACGAGCGGCCTGGTAGGCATTACGGTCACCATCACCGGCACCGGCTTCACGGGCGCCACGGGCGTGACGTTTAACGGCACAGCGGCTACCGCCTTCACCGTGGTTAGCGCTACTTCCATCACCGTGACCGTGCCTGCGGGCGCTACTACCGGCCTCGTGCGGGTACTCAGCCCCAATGGCATTTCCAACGGCGCGACGTTCACCGTTATTCCACCCGCTCCGGTTATCACCGCGCTGGTTCCGGCCAGCGCTACGGTGGGCACCGTCGTCACCATCAGCGGCACCAACCTGACGGGCGCTACTGGCGTGAGCTTCAATGGCATCGCTGGCACGAGCGTAACGGTGGTAAATGCCACTACCATCACGGTAGTTGTACCCGCGGGCGCCACCACCGGCAACCTCACCGTGACCACGCCCGGCGGCACCTCCAACGGCCTGCCCTTCACCGTGACACTACCCGTACCAGCCATTACCCGCCTCAACCCGACCAGCGGCCTCGTCGGCACTACGGTTACCATCACCGGCACCGGCTTCAGCGGCGCTACGGCGGTGAGCTTCAATGGCACGGCGGCCACATTCACCGTGGTTAGCGCAACGTCCATCACGGTAACCGTACCGGCCGGCGCCAGCACGGGCGCCGTGACGGTAACTACCCCCGGCGGCACCTCCAACGGCGTAACGTTTACCGTGACGCTGCCCGCGCCAACTATCACCAGTCTCGCGCCCGCGACCGGCCCGGTGGGCACTACGGTCACCATCACCGGCACCGGCTTCAGCGGCGCTACCAGCGTGAGCTTCAACGGCACGGCCGCTACGGTTTTCACCATTGTGAGCGCCACTTCGGTAACCGCAACGGTGCCCACGGGTGCCAGCACCGGCAACGTCACCGTGACAACGCCCAACGGTACCTCCAACGGCGTCACGTTCACCGTCACCATCGGCACGGCCACGCAAGCGGCCAACAGCACCAGCTTCGCCGTGTATCCGAACCCGGCCAGCCTGGCGCAGGCGCTGCAGGTGCAGCTGGATGCCCCGACTCGCTCGGCCACCTGCCTGCTGCGCAACGTGCTGGGGCAGACGGTAGCACAGCAACATTTCAGCGGCAGCCGCACCGAGGTATCCACTACCGGTTTGGCCGCGGGCACTTACCTGCTCAGCGTGCAGGCCGAGGGTGAGGCTCCGACTAGCCGCCGCATCGTGCTGAAGTAGCTTTCGAGCACTGGCTTTTAGCAAAGCCCCCGTCCGCAGCTGCGGGCGGGGGCTTTTGCTTTAGCGGGCATTCAAAAAGAGGGGGTATCGCTAAACCCAAACCATATTTTCCAGCAAACCACCTTCAAAATTTACCCGCTCCAAAGAGTTTCTGTCATTTTATCACGGGCACCTATTATTTTTGAGGGTACATTTCTTAAAAAGGAGTAATTTTAAGAAAATCCACCACGAATCAGCCAGTCACCATGACTAGAAAACAACGTCTTGCCACGCTCTGCCTCGGGCTGCTCTTCCTGCTGGCCCTAGTGGCCGCCTTCCTGCCGCAAGACCACCCCGAAGCCAAGCCCAACTCGTTCAACCCCGCCGACCTGGCCTGGATGCTCACAGCCTCCGGCCTCGTGCTGCTGATGACGCCCGGGCTGGCCTTTTTCTACGGCGGCATGGTGAGCAAGCGTAGCGTTATTTCCACGATGCTGCAGAGCTTTATCGCGCTGGGCGTGATTTCGCTGCTGTGGTACGTGGTGGGCTTTTCGCTGGCCTTCGGCGACAGCATCGGCGGCTTGATTGGCAACCCGACCACGTTCTTCCTCTTCAACCACGTGGGCACGGCCCCGCACCCTACGCTGGCGCCCACGCTGCCGCTGGTGCTCTACGCCGCGTTCCAGCTCAAATTCGCCATCATCACGCCCGCCCTCATCAGCGGCGGCTTTGCCGAGCGCATCCGCTTCTGGGGCTACCTGCTGTTTATGGTGCTCTTCAGCTTGCTAATCTACTGCCCTCTGGCCCACTGGACCTGGCATCCCGACGGCTTCCTCTTCAAGTGGGGCGTGCTCGACTTTGCCGGCGGCACGGTAGTGCACATCTCGGCCGGTTTCGCGGCGCTGGCCGGGGCGCTGGCCGTGGGGCGGCGCCACGCCCACCGCGAGGGCCACGTGCATCAGCCCACCAACGTGCCCTTCGTGCTGCTGGGCACCGGCCTGCTGTGGTTCGGCTGGTTTGGCTTCAATGCGGGCTCGGCGCTGGGAGCTAATGCGCTGGCGGTGCAGGCCTTCTTCACCACCCACATTGCCTCGGCGGCCGCTATGCTCACGTGGATGATGCTGGAAGCCGTGCGCGGCCAACGCCCGTCGGCGCTCGGCGCGGCCATCGGAGCCGTGGTGGGCCTAGTGGCCATCACGCCGGCGGCGGGCTACGTCACCTATGGGCCAGCACTGTTCATCGGCGTGCTGGCCTCGGCGGTGAGCACGGCCGCCGTGGCGCTGAAAAACCGGACGACGCTCGACGACACGCTCGACGTATTCCCCTGCCACGGCGTGGGCGGTATCGTGGGCATGATTGCCACGGCCGTTTTTGCCCAGCAGGGCGGGCTGATTACGGGCTCGGCCACGCTGCTCTGGCACCACCTGGGGGCGCTGCTGTTCATCTCGGGCTTCACCTTCGGCGGCTCGTGGCTGCTTTATAAGGTGACGAATGCGCTGATTCCGATTCGGGTGAATGCCACGCACGAGGCCGACGGACTGGATGCCAGCCAGCACGGCGAGACGTTGGTGGTGCTGTAGTACAATGCCGCTGGCCGCAGTCTTAAGGAAGCGGAGCGACCGTGACTGCAGGCCGGCTGACGGGTGCAGTCTTCAGACTGCCGTCGTTAGTCCTGGTTCCGGCAGTCTGAAGACTGCATCCGTTTGCGTGGCTGGCAGTCGCGGCAACCGCGTTGCCTAAGACTGCCGCCAGCCCTGCCCGCCGCCAGCCCTGCAATTAACTCCCAATCAAAAACACCGTCGGAATCTTGTGCAGCTCCGGAGCCGGCAGCTGGCGCCAATCCGCCACCCGTAGCGTGCGGATGAATTCGCCCGCCCCCGTCACGTCGGCCGCCACGCAGAGGCGGGTGCCAGGCTGCAGCTGCGCCAATAAGTCGGCAAACAAAGCTCCGTTGCGGTAGGGCGTTTCGATAAACAGCTGCGTTTGTTGGCGCTGCAAGGCCTCGCGCTCCAGCGTTTTAATGGCTGCCACGCGGGGCGCCTTCTCGATGGGCAGGTAGCCGTGGAAGGCAAACTGCTGCCCATTCAGGCCCGAGGCCATGAGGGCCAGCAGCAGCGACGACGGCCCCACCAGCGGCACCACCCGCAGGCCCAGCCGGTGGGCCTCGCGCACCAGCGCCGCCCCTGGGTCGGCGATGCCGGGGCAACCGGCTTCGCTCAGAATGCCCGCGTCGAGGCCCTGTTTCAGCAGCGGCTCCAGGGCCTGGCGCACCTCGGCATCGGAGCTGTCTTTGTCGATGACGGTGAAGCGTAGCTCCTCGATGACGCGGCTGGGGGCCACGCTTTTCACGAAGCGGCGGGCCGTGCGGGCATTCTCGACCAGGAAGTAGGGCAGGCGGCCCACGGCGGCCAGCACCTGTGGCGGCAGCACCTGCGGGGCGGTATCTTCCGAGAGCGGCGTGGGCAGCAGGTAGAGGGTGGCGGGCATGGGCAAAGCGAATGAGGGCAAGATGTGGCGCAAAGTTCGGGCATAAAAAAACGGGCTGCCCCTGGTGAGGCAGCCCGCGTTGCAGAATGCAGAGAAAAGGACGGCTGGAATGCGCTAGTTGCCAGTCGAAGCGCTGATGGCTGACTCGTAGGACAGCCGACCGTTGAGGCGGCTGCCGAGGGGCTTGGCTTCGGGGGTGCCCCAGGTGTAGCGGCGGCCATCGGCCAGCACGGCCAGCGAGTGCGCCTGCCCGGCGGCGATGCGGGCCCAGGTACCGGGCTGCGCTTTGGCCGGCAAGCTGATGGTCACGGGGCGAGCGAAACAGTTGCCATTCAGGTGGGCCAGCTGGCCGGCCTTGTTGCAGCCCCAACCGTAGAGCTGCCCGTCGGTGGTGAGGGCCAGGGTGTGCGATGCGCCCGCCGCCACCTGCGCCCAGCCCGTAGCGGTACTCTTGCGGGGCAGGGCCACGGCTACCGGGCGCGTGTGCTGCACCATGCTGCCATCGCCGAGCTGGCCTTCGGCATTGCTGCCCCAGGTGTAGAGCTGCCCGGTGGCGGTGAGGGCCAGCGAGTGCCCATTGCCCGCCGCAATGCGGGTGATGGCCCCCGCCCCGGCCGGCAGCACCACGGCCGCCGCCGCCTGCGGGCGGGTGAAAATGGTGCCGTCGCCCAGCTGCCCGAACACGTTGTGGCCCCAGCTGTAGAGGCGGCCATCGGCGGTGAGGGCCAGGGTGTGCGAGCAGCCGGCGGCTACCTGCGCCCAGCGGGTACCGGCGGCCTCGGCGGGCAGGGGCACCAGCGCCGGCTGCAGGCGGCGCGTGAAGCCGTTGAGGCCGAGCTGACCGTCGGTGTTGGCGCCCCAGGCGTAGAGCTGGCCGTCGGTGGTGAGGGCCAGGGTGTGGCTGGCGCCGGCCGCCACCTGGGCCCAGTGGGCGTTGGCGGGGTCGGGGGCGCTGGTGTTGGGCAGCAGCACCTGGGCGGGCTGGGCGTGGGCGGCGGTAGTGCCGTCGCCGAGCTGGCCGTCGAAGTTGCTGCCCCAGGCCCAAAGGGTGCCGTCGGCGTGGATGCTGGCGGAGTGGATGGTGCTGATGGCCAGCTGCCCATCGGCAGGCTGGGCGTGGCTGATGCTGGCTACCGTAAGGAGCATAAGGAGCCAGGCCCCGAAGGGAAGAGTCGTTTTTTTCATAAGTTTTTGCGGAAAAAAGGTGAATAAACGGAGCGTCGCTCGGCATTCAGCCCCATAGATGCGGGGCGTGGTTTCGAGGTTGTCTCTATCACCCGTTTTTTTGCAAAAAACTTCCGTCTTTCTTTAGCGACGGGCCTAAATACTGCCGTTTACGAATTGCTTTTCAGCTTGCTCCAGCACCTGCAGGCGCTGTTCGACAGCATTCAGCGCGGTTTCGGCCTTCTCGGCGCGCATAGTGTGCTGCTGCAGCTGGGTTTGCTGGGCGGCGCTTTGCTGTTCGAGCCTGGTAAGCTGGCGGGCCAGCTCCTGGGTGGCACTCACGTTGAGCATGGCCAGGGCTTCGTAGTCCACGGTGCGCACGTCATTGTGCTCCAGGCCGAAGACAAACACCTCGGCGCGGCCCGCCAGCGCCACGGCGCCGCGCACGAGCAGCTGGCGGGCGCCGACGGCCGCCGTTTGGGCCACGGTGCCCACGACGCTGCCCGTGGGCACCAGCAACCGGAGGCGCTGGCCGGCACTGGCGGCCGTGGTGAGGCCCGCGGGCAGGCTGATGCACACCAGCGAGTCGCCGGCGCGCTGCACGCTGGCGGCCACGGCGTACACGTCGGGCAGGAAGCCTGTTTGCCGGTGCACGGCCTGCGGGAAAACCGCCTCCACCTCCTGCGCGATGACTTTCTTGAACTGCCGGCCGCCGTAGATGGCCCGGTCGCGCATGGTGTAGTCGGTGATGCGCAGTTTGGTGAGCAGGCTCAGGTCGGCGGCGCTGTTGCTGAGGCCGATGACGGCCTTCAGGCGGCGGTCGGAGGTGGCGTTGAACTCGGCGCCCACCACCCGGCCGCTGGCCCGGATGGTCACGTCGGGCTGGTTGCTGTTGCTGAAGCCCGAGCCGTCGGGGCCGTTGATGTTATAGTAGGCAAAGTAGTAGGTGCCGATGCTGGCGCCGCCCTGCACGTCGAGCGGCACCTGCGGAGTGGCCGTGCCGATGCCCACGCGGCCCGCATCCGACACCACCATGCGCCAGCCGGCGTTATAAAAGCCAATGTGCGAGCCGTTGAGCTGCCCCACAAACTGCGTGTTGCCCCCGTTGAGGAACACGCCGCCGCCGTTGGTGCCGTCGCCGGTGTGCATGCGGCCGTTCACGGCCAAGTCGATGCTGTAGCCGCCCGCGCCGCGCACGTCGAGCCGGGCGCCGGGCGCCGTGGTGCCAATGCCCACGTTGCCCGCGCTGTTGATGGTCAGCCCGTCGCCCCCCACGCTGTGCCAGATGGTGGCGCGGTCGTTGGTAGCGTACCACGAGAAGCGCTTGCTGTTGTCGGCGCGGTCGGCGAAGGTGAACTCGGCACTGCCGCCGCTGCTATACACCCCATTGACGACCTGCAGGGGGAAGGCCGGCGCCCCCGTGCCGATGCCCAGGCGGTTCGCGGCGTTGTCCCAGTACAGCTGGCTGCCCTTGCTGCTCAGCCCCGGCGTGCCCGTAAACACCACGGCGCCAGCGGTGCTGGCGGCGGGCAGCACCACGTTGGCCCCGCTGATGGCCGGGGCCACGTACTGCACCGCCGGGCTGGGGCTGATGGTGATGCTGCCGTTGCCGGTGTTGGCCCCGGCCGTCAGGGTCACGGCCGTGAGGCCGGGGGCGGCGTAGGAGCTGCCCCCGCCGCCGCCGCCATTGCCCACCGAGCCGCCGCCGCCCCCGCCGCCGTAGTAGCCGCCCCCGCCGCCGGCCGAGGCGCCAAACGTGCTGCCCTGCCCGCCCTGCCCGAGGCTGCCCGCCTGGGCATTGCCGTTGGATGGCGCCCCCGCGGCGCCGCCGGCCGCCTGCGTGCCGCCCTGGCCGCTGGCCCCGCCG
>NZ_JAUQSY010000005.1 GCF_030580865.1 Hymenobacter aranciens
TCGCCGCCATTCAGCCGCACGCTCACCGTGCTGCCGGAGCCACTGCTCTCGTTGGCCGTGAGCAGGTCGAGGTCGCCATCGCCGTCCACGTCGCCCACGGCCACGCTCTGGGGGTTGCCGCCCACGGTCGGGTTGCTGCCATTGCTGAAGACGCCGGTGTTGCTGCCGCTGGCGTCGCCGCCATTCAGCCGCACGCTCACCGTGCTGCCGGAGCCACTGCTCTCGTTGGCCGTGAGCAGGTCGAGGTCGCCGTCACCATCCACGTCGCCCACGACTATGACCTTAGGGCCGCTGTTCACGGTCGGGTCGCTGCCATTGCTGAAGACGCCGGTGTTGCTGCCGCTGGCGTCGCCGCCATTCAGCCGCACGCTTACCGTGCCAAACGTATAGTTGGCCGTGAGCAGGTCGAGGTCGCCGTCACCATCCACATCGCCCACGGCTACGCTGAAGGGGGCTCTGCCTACGGCTATGTTGCTGCCACCCGAAAACGTGCCCGTGTTGCTGCCCGTGGCGTTGCCGCCATTCAGGCGCACACTCACGGTGTTGCTTTGTAAATTGGCCGTGAGCAGGTCGAGGTCGCCGTCGCCGTCCACGTCACCCAGCGCCAGGCCGTAGGGACCGTTGTCCACGGTCGGGTCACTACCATTGCTGAACGTGCCCGTGTTGCTGCCCGTGGCGTCGCCGCCGTTCAGGCGCACGCTCACCGTGGTACTACTAGCGTTGGCCGTCACCAGGTCGAGGTCGCCGTCGCCGTCCACGTCGCCCACGGCCATGTCAAAGGGGTCGGGGCCTACGGCCGGATTGCTGCTACCCACAAAATTTCCCCGCCCCGTGCCACCGGTGGCCGCCGTGAACCGGTGCACTTTGCCCCGCGCCAGGGTGCCGCCCCCGGTGGCCGTGGCCGCCGTCGTGGTGGTCACCAGCAGCGTCTCGCCGGGCTTAAAGTCGGTGGTGGGGTCGAGGGTGAGGGTGTTGCCGCTCACCGTGGCCGTGGCCCGGGCCCCGTGGCGCAGCTGCCCGCCGCGCTGCTGGCTGTACACCCGCACCGCGCCCAGGGTGGCGGCGGTACTTTGCAGGGCTTGGGAGAAGGTTACGGCCACGCTGGCCGCGCGCGGGGCGTTGCGCAGGTTGCGCGTCGGCGCCAGGGCCGTGATGGTAAGCGGTGCCGCTACCGTGAAGGTGTTGGTGGCTGAGGCGGCACTCACGCCCGCCGTGCTACTCTGGGCCGTGGCATATACCGAGTGGCTGCCCTGGCTCAGGGCCGTGGGCTGCACCACGGAGAAGGTGCCGCCGCTGGTAGCCGTGGTGGTGAGGGGTGTGGGGCTGCCGTCCACGTACAGGCGCACCGTGCTATTGGCCATGGCTGTGCCGGTATAGGTGGGCGTGGTGGTGGCCACGGTGCTGCCGTTGGCGGGGGCGGTCAGGATGGGGGTAATGACGGGCGTAATGGTGAGCGACCCATCGGTACCTGGGGCGGCTTCCACGCTGTAAAAAGACGTGTAGCCCGGACTGAACGCACTGCCCGTCGGCATCACCCACGACGAGCCGCCGCCACCGCCGCCGCTGATATCGTAGGTCATGGGTGGCCCGACCTCGCCCGGGCAATAACTGCAGTAAGTAGTAGTGTAGGTGTAGCTGCCGCCGCTGCCGCCGTCGTAATAGCCGCGCCCCCCGCCGCCCGCCGCTTGGAGGTTGTCGGGCTGAGAGGTACCCGTGCTGGTCTGCGTAGCGCCGGTGCCGCTCGGTCCACCAGTGCCGTCGCCCCCGGTTGGAGTGCCACCGTTGCCGCCGTCGCCGCCGTAGTAGCCGCCGCCCCCGCCCCCGCCGGCTACCAGCAGGGCGTTGCGCCCAGTCTGGTAGTCCCCGGTAGTGGCTCCTGTCCGCCGCAACTCGGTAGCCAGGCCAAAGCCGGGGGGAGGTACCATTTGGCCAATTACCACCTGGAGCACTTCGCCCGGCGTTACCGTTACCCTGGCGCGCACGGTAGCCCCACTACTGCCGCCGTAACTCCAATTTAGTGCCCCCGCCCCAGTCGCTACTACTTGTAGCTGGGTCACGCCGGCGGGCACCACGTACGTTTGCGTGTTACCATTAAAAGAATAGCTGGTGGTTTGGGCGCGGGCCGCCTGCCCGGCCAGCAACAGGAACAGCAGACTAAAGACAACGGGAATCAGCAGCGCCAGGCGCGGCAGCTTTGAAGAAAGGTAAAGGTGATGCATGCAGTGAGGAGGAACTGGGCCAACGGCAGTGTTCCATCGGCCCTGCAAAGCACGGCCGCCCCGCTATGCGGCGCCATAGCAGGAATCTGTCATATTTGGGGGTAAATGGGGTACATCAGAAAGTCGCTGGCGCGCGTCTCCGACGCGTGCTCGCTGGGTCCGAGCCTCCGGCTCGCTGCATAGAACATCGGTTAGGCAGTCGTTCTGGATAACGAGCCAGAGGCTCGAACCCAATCGGCACGCGTCAGAGACGCGCGCCAACGGCTTTCACCCACTACCCCCTCTTCCCCAGCGTCAGGGCCAGCAGCTCGCCCTTCGAGCGCACCTGCAGCTTCTTATAGATGGCCCGCACGTGGTTGTTCACCGTGTCCACGCTGATGAAGTGGCGCTCGGCAATCACCCGGTAGCTCAGGCCCTGGCCCACGGCCGCCACTATCTCCTGCTCGCGGGGCGTGAGGCGGGCATCGGGCGTGGCCGCCACCGGCACCGGCGGCTGCCGCTGAAACGCCTGCACCACGAAGCGCGCCACGCCGGGGCTCATCGGCGAGCCGCCCGCCGCCACCTCCAGCAGGTGCAGCTTGAGCTGCGGCAGGGGGGTGTTCTTCACCAGGTAGCCCACCGCCCCCGCGCAGATGGCCTCAAACACCCGCGCCGCATCGCTGAACACGCTCAGCATGAGCACCTGCGCCTCCGGCGCCCGCGCCTTGATGAGCGGAATGCCCTCGATGCCCGACTTGCCGGGCAGGCCGATGTCGCTCAGCACCAGCGTCGGCGGCACCTTCAGCCCCGGCAGCTGCCGCAGGAAGTCCTCCACGCTCACGGCAATGAGCACGCACTCAAACTCGGGCTGGGCGCAGAGGTAGTCCCCCAGCGTTTCGCGAATGGCGGCTTGGTCTTCGATGATAGCCAGCGGCAGGGGAAATTGCATGGCGGCAAAGGTAGCGGGCCGGGGAAGGCGGGGGTATGACAGATTTCTGTCATATTTGGTGTTTGGTGTTTGGTGTTTGGTGTTTGGTGTTTGGTGTTGGGTGTTGGGTGTTGGGTGTTGGGTGTTGGGTGTTGGGTGTTGGGTGTTGGGTGTTGGGTGTTGGGTGTTGGGTTCCACTTATCCGAATACCTAAAACCAAACACCCAACACCCAACTATAATGGCGCTGGGTTTAAGGTGCCCTCTACCGACCTTTGCCCCTGAAATGAACCCGGCCCCCGCCGTCGGGGTTACCTGCTGCCGTGCCCGCTACCTCCCCCCGCATCCTCCTCATCACCCCGCCGCTCACGCAGCTCAACACGCCCTACCCGGCCACGGCCTACATCAAAGGCTTCCTCACCGGCCGGGGCTACGACGTGACGCAGGCCGACCTGGGCCTGCAGCTGGTGCTGCGGCTGTTCTCGGAAAGCGGGCTGCGGCGGGTGTTTGCCGCCATCGAGGCCGGCAGCTTCGACCTCAGCGACAACGCCCGGCGCATGCTGCGGCTGCAGCGCCGCTACCTGAGCACCATCGGCCCGGTGGTGCGTTTCCTGCAAAACAAGGACCTCACCCTGGCCCCGCGCATCTGCCACGGCCGCTTCCTGCCCGAAGCCAGCCGCTTCGACAACGTGGCCGACCTCGAAACCGCCTTCGGCACGATGGGCCTCACCGACCAGGCCCGGCACCTGGCCACCCTCTACCTCGAAGACCTCGCCGACCTGCTCAAGGAAACCGTGGGCCCGCAGTTCGGCTTCTCGCGGTATGCGGAAAGGCTGGCCCTCTCCGCTACCAGCTTTGAGCCCCTGCACGAAGCCCTGCAAGCCGCCCCCAACCTGCTCGACCAGATGCTGCTGGAGGAGCTGGAGCCGCTGCTGGCCCGGGTGCAGCCCGATGTGGTGGGCTTCACCGTTCCGTTTCCAGGGAATCTGTACGGGGCGCTGCGACTGGCAAAGCGGATTAAGGAGCTGAGCCCCGGCACGGCCACTATTATGGGCGGCGGCTACCCGAACACGGAGCTGCGCGACATTAAGGAGGCACGGTTCTTCGACTACATCGACTATCTGACGCTGGATGATGGCGAGGGGCCGTGGCTGCGGTTGTTGGAGATGCTGACGAAGCAGAAGGAACGCAAAGAAATAGAACGTCATCCTGAGCCGCAGCGAAGCGAAGGCGCCTTGCGACTATTAGCAAACCGGACCTCGCCCGCACCGCATGCAGCAGTAACTTCAACGGTGCGAACGAACTCGTTCAACGAAGCGGGCGAGGTCCTTTCGGCTGCGCCTCAGGATGACGTTCTATTACCTTCCGTTCTGGAGTACCCACTCCAGCGCACCTTCCGCCGCAGCGCCGCTGGCGAAATCGAGTACCTCAACCACCCCTTCCCCGACATCCCGCACCCCGAAGTAGGCACGCCCGACTACTCCGACCTACCCCTCACCGAGTACCTCTCGGTGCTGGAAGTGCTCAACCCCATGCACCGCCTCTGGAGCGACGGCCGCTGGAACAAGCTCACCGTGGCCCACGGCTGCTACTGGAAGCGCTGCTCCTTCTGCGACGTGACGCTGGACTACATCTCGCGCTACGAGACGGCGCCCAGTGCCCTGCTCGTCGACCGCATCGAGCAGATAATCAACCAAACCGGCCAGACCGGCTTTCACTTCGTGGACGAAGCCGCCCCGCCCCTGGCCCTGCGCGACCTCGCCGTGGAGCTGCTCAAGCGCCGCGTCGCCATCACCTGGTGGGGCAACATCCGCTTCGAAAAAACCTTCTCGCCCGACCTCTGCCGCCTGCTGGCCGCCAGCGGCTGCATTGCCGTCAGCGGTGGGCTGGAAGTGGCTTCGGACAGGCTTTTGGCCCTGATGGAGAAGGGCGTGACCATCGCCCAGGTGGCCCGCGTGACGGACGGCTTCACCCAGGCCGGCATCATGGTGCACGCCTACCTGATGTACGGCTTTCCCACCCAGACGGCCCAGGAAACCATCGACAGCCTGGAAGTGGTGCGCCAGCTCTTCGCCGCCGGCGTGGTGCAGAGCGGTTTCTGGCACCGCTTCGCCATGACGGCCCACTCGCCGGTGGGAAAAAACCCGGCCAAGTATCAGGTGGCGACCATCGGCCCCGAGCCCGGCGGCTTCGCCTGGAACGACCTCTGGCACGACGACCCGCGCGGCACCGACCACGAAGCCTTCGGCCCCGGCCTCACCAAAAGCCTCTACAACTACCTGCACGGCGTGGCTTTGCACGAGCCGCTCAGCTTCTGGTTCGACTTCAAGACGCCCAAAACCACCGTGCCGCGCCACCTCATCGAGCAAGCCGTGCAGGCCCCTGAAAAGCCCGACTTCGCCAAACAGAACCTGCGCCTGTTCTGGCTGGGCAACGAGCCGGAGCTGCGCATCGAGCAGGGCATGAAGCACCCGCGGGCCGTGCTCACCTGCTACGAGCAGGCCGAGGACTTCGAGGTGAAAACCAGCGCCGCGCTGGGCCCCTGGCTGCACGAGCTACTGACCCGCCTCAGCCACGACTACGACACCAAAGTGCTGCTGAAAGACGTAGCGGCCAGCTTCCCGGCGGGGCAAGGGCGGTTCGAGGATTTCCTGCAAAGCCCGGCCTGGCAGCTGCTGCGGGAGAAGGGCTTGCTGCTGGTGTAGCCGCGTCGCGCCGGCAGTCGGCGCTATTCTGCTGCAGACGCTACCTTTGGCTGAGGCTTTTACTTCCAACTCAATGGCGCAGCACTACGCGGGCAAACTCCGGTTACTTACCATTTTTTTCCTCAGCCTCAGTGCTGCCCTGGCCCGGGCGCAGACCGACGTGCTGGCCGTTGGCAACTACAATCTGCTGGCCGTGCACGCCGATGGTACCCTGTGGGGCAGCGGCTCTAATGCCGATGGCCGCCTGGGTGATGGCACCACTACCGACCGGGCTTTGCCCGTGCAGATTGGCAATAGCACCGCCTGGCAACAACTGAGCAGCAACGGCGGACCAGCGGGTAATTTTGGTACGGGCGGCGCTCGGTTTTCACCCAACCCGGGCTATATCCTGGCCTTGCAGGCCGACGGCTCGCTGTGGGGCTGGGGCAGCAATGACTACGGCCGCCTAGTGTATGCCGGCGGCAACCGTCCGCAACTCATCGATGCCGGCCCCTGGGCCTGCGTGGCCGCTGGCGAAACCCACGGCGTGGGCGTGCGGGCCGATGGCACGCTCTGGGCCTGGGGCAGCAACTGGGGCGGCATCCTCGGCAACAACGACCCGGGCTCTACCGCTAATTATGTGCTGCCGATACAGATAGATACTGCTACCAACTGGGCCAGCGTCAGCGCCGGGCCGCAGTTCACCCTGGCCCTGCGCACCGATGGCACGCTCTGGAGCTGGGGCCAATCAAGTGATGGACAGTTGGGGATGGGGCCTAACAGCGCTGATATGCTGGTGCCCACGCAAATTGGCACGGCTGCCAACTGGGCGGCCATCAGTGCCGGGCGGGGCTACGCGCTGGCCCTGCGCACCGAGGGCACGCTCTGGGCCTGGGGCAGTACCCGGTATGGTATCCCGGGGGCGGTTGCCGCACAGGCCATCGACAGCCCCGTGCAGCTGGGCACCGCCACGAACTGGACGCGCATAGCGGCCGGCGACAACCACGCCCTGGCCCTGCGCGCCGATGGCACGCTCTGGAGCTGGGGCCGCAACCACCTCGGCCAGCTCGGCAACGGTAGTACGCTGGACGTGCCCGCGCCCGCTCAGGTAGGCACGGGCACCAGTTGGCAGCGCGTTGCGGCGGGCGGGTTTATGTCGGCGGCCATGCAGGCCGATGGCACGCTCTGGACCTGGGGCGACAACCGCCTCGGCGAAACCGGCCGCCCCGACCTGCTACTGGCCTATGTGCCCACCCCAACGCTGGTAAACGCGGACACCAGCTGGCGCGCCGCCGCCGCTACCACCGAAGCCAGCATCGCCTTGCAAGCCGATGGCAGCCTCTGGACCTGGGGGCGCGATGGCCTCGGCCTACTGGGTGATGGCCCCCTGACCGACCGGCAAACCGTGGCCCGCATCGACGCGCCGGCCACCTACCGCTTCGTGGGCGGGGGCGATACGCACCTGCTGGCCATTCGGACCGATGGCACGCTCTGGGCTTGGGGCAACAACTACGCCGGGCAGCTCGGCGATGGTAGCATTACCCCGCGCGAAGCACCGGTGCCCATTGGTGCGGGGCAGTGGCTGCAGGCCGCCGGCGGCAGCAACTATTCACTGGCCATTCGGGCCGACAGCACCTTGTGGGCCTGGGGCGAAAATAACTACGGTGAGCTGGGTATCGGCAACACCCGCGCGCAGCTGCGGCCAGTGCGGGTGGGCACGGCGCACAACTGGAAGCAGGTTATCTGCGTCGGCAGCACCGTGCTGGCCCTGCAGGGCGATGGCAGCCTGTGGGCCTGGGGCGGCAGCCACTATCTGTTCGGCAACGGCTCGGCGGCGGGCAGCAACCAGACGACGCCGCTCCGCATTGGCACCCTCAACACCTGGGCGCAAGTGGCCGGGGCCGAAGCACACGTACTGGCCCTGCAGAACGATGGCACGCTCTGGGCCTGGGGGAATAATCAGTACGGCCAGCTCGGCGACGGCACCATTACCAGCCGGGCACTACCCGTTCGCATCGGCTCCGACACGGACTGGACCACCATCGCCGCCAGCCGGGCGGGCGGCTTCTCGGCCGCGCTCAAACGCAACGGCACTCTCTGGACCTGGGGCAGCAACCTGAGCTACGCCCTTGGTGATGCCCCGGCACTGCTTCAGCGCCTCGCGCCGGCGCAAGTGGGCACTGCCAGCAACTGGACCACTCTGGCCGCCGGCGCGCAACTACTGGCCGGCCGGGCCGATGGCACCCTCTGGAGCTGGAGCGCGAACCGCTATGGCCAGACGGGCACGCCCTCCTACGGCCTGCTGCCCGCCGCTGCCCAAACCGGCCTGCGGCCGGCTGCTCCACTCGGCGTTACGGCCTTTAACCCTGCTGCTGGGCTGGTGGGCAGCACTGTGACAATTAGCGGCGTAGGATTAGGTAACACCCAGTTGCTCACCTTTGGGGGCGTTCCGGCCGTCTTCACCGTCAATGCCGCTGGCACCATCCTCACGGCCACGGTGCCGGTGGGTGCGCAATCGGGGCCGGTTTTCATCAGCGGCCCCAACGGTGGGCTGTGGAGTAGCACCGCCTTTCAGGTGATAGCAGCGCCGGTCATCAGTAGCTTTGCACCACTGGCCGCCGCGCCCGGCGCCACCGTCACCGTCACCGGTACCGGCCTGGGCGGCACGACGAGCCTGCTGGTGGGAGGGGTAGCAATAACCAGCTTTCAGGTGAACGCCGCTGGCACTGCCATTTCATTCGTGGTGCCCGCCGGATTGAGCAACGGACTTATCAGCCTGACTACCGCCGTTGGCACCGCCACCTCAACCGCTGCCCTGACTATCGTGCTATCCGCCAGCTTACCTGCTACAGCCACCCGGCCAAGCATCTGGCCGATGCCGGTGCGCGTCGGCCAGCCATTGGAAATCACCGGACTACCTCATGGAGCATTTACCGTGGAGCAGTTTACGGTGCTGGGGCAGTGTATCCGTACTGCCTGCTGGCCGGCCACTCACGGTGAGCGTATAATGCTATCCAGCGTCGAACAGCCCGGTATGTACATTCTGCGCCTCCGCACCACTACTGGTACTTATAGCTACCGGCTTCTGGTAGAATAGCTACTTTACTAAGCCGAAGTTATTTCCGCGGCTATTTATCACGCAGCCACTCTACCACCGCCTCCGGCAGCCCCGGCCCAAAGTGCGGCCCAAAGCCGCTGGGCAGCCGCAGGTCGACCCCTGCGTTGGGAAAGCTCAGAACCGCATTGCCGCGCCCGCCCAGCGCCGCGCGCAGGCGGCCGGCCTCGGCGGCTTGCGCGCCGCCGCACAGCCCCAGCACCGGCAGCTGCTGATGCCGCAGAACGCGGAGGGCGCTACGGTCATTGGCCACATTTTGCAGCACGGCGAAAGCGGGTGCAGTACCGACGGCCGCCAGCTCGCGGGCCAGCGCCGTGGCCCGCCGCCCGGCGGCCCATGCACCTATCGAGGTCGTATCGACACCCGGCAGGCGCCGCAGTAGCGCCCGCGCCTGCGCCAGACCCGTGGTCGAATCGGCCACCGGCAGCACCAGCACCACAATGCCCTCGCGAGCCAGCGCATCGGCCCAGAGCGGGGCGGCAGCCACGGTGGCGCTGTCGGGCAGCAGGGCCAGGGCCGCGCCGGGCGTGCGGGTATCGGCATGGGCAAACAGCCAGGCCGAGCCCCCCGAGCTTTGTGGTAGTTCCTCAACGTGGTAAGTGCTGGGTGTGGGCGGCCCACGCTTCACCAGCAGCAGTTCGGTTTTCACTTCCTCCAGCGCCAGCGTGCCGCGCCAGAAATCGCCGTCCAGCTTCAGCGTCAGCACCTGGCCCGGCTGGCCGGGGCGGCGCAGGCGCAGCTGCTGGTTGGTAAATAAAATGGTGTCGGCCACAAAGTTGAGCTGCGGGGCGCCGGGCACGGTCAGCTCGGCCTCGTAGTGGCCAGGGCTGGGGTGCCGAATGTCGAGCGCCGTCTTTTCCTCAGCCAGCTGCCCGGCCCGCAGGCTGCCTTCGTAGTGGCCTACGGGTGGCGTGGCGCTGGTTTCGGCGGCTTTATCCGACGGCTGGCATGCCGTCAGCCACAGCCCGCTCACCAAAGCCAGCAGGCTCCGGCGGCAGCTAAAAGACGGTGAAGTGAAAGAGCAGGAAATCAAGGGCAGCACGAAGTGGAGTGCGAAGAAAGGCAGGCCGCCGCATTAGCGCCCCGCCAGCCCTTTACGCAAAATCAGGTCGTTCTGCACATCCTGCCCAATCGGAAACGGGTGCTCACCAATCTGCCGAAAGCCAAAGCGCTGATAGAAAGCGCGGGCCTGCTCATTTTTCTCCCATACGCCCAGCACCACGGCAGTGCAGTGCAGCTGCTCGGCCAGGGCCAGAATGCCGCGCATCAGCGCCGCGCCCAGGCCGGTGCCCTGCCAGTCGTCGCGCACATACAGCCGCTCGATTTCGAGGCGGCCGGTGGAGTCCTGGTTTTCCAGCAAGCCCAGGGCCGAGTTGTCGCGCAGCTTAGCGTAGCCCACGAGCTCGTTCTGCATGTGGGCCAGCAGGAAGGTGTTTTCGCGGTCTTGTAGTTCGGCCAGCTGCAGCTCGGGGCCGAAGGTGGCGGCCAGGTAGGCGGCCATATCCTCGGATTTGTTTCGGGCCGCAAAGGTGTCATGAAAAGTCTGTCGGCCGAGGTCGGCGAGCTGGGCGGCGGTAGCGGCGTTGGCCTTGGCGAGAGAAATGCGCAGGGGAGAAGACATAGCGCAAATATCGGCCGTAGCGGCTGCGCGGCTACAGCATGGTTTCGTCGGCCGGGCCATCGCTGAGGCGGCCGCCCCGCGCCAGCTGCCGGCCATAGCGTATCATCAGGCCCGCCGCTACCAGGGCCAGCATGTTCAGCAGCAGCAGGCCATAAGGCTGATTGTCTGCGCTGCTCCACGCATACGCCAGCAGTGCCAAGCGGATAATCAACCCCAAGGACAGCAAAATACCTGCCGCCACAAACAACCCACCCACCACGCGCCGCGTGCCCGGGCGCAAAAACGAACGTGCCATATCCTTAGTACGCCACTTGGCACTTCGGCGTTCCCGGCTTGCTGCATTGGCGGGTACTGCGTACTTTTGTTTCACCAAACACTCCGCGAGAGTAGCTCAGTTGGTAGAGCATCAGCTTCCCAAGCTGAGGGTCGCGAGTTCGAACCTCGTTTCTCGCTCTTTAAAAATCAGCCACTTGTCTGCGAAGATGGGTGGCTGATTTAGTTTTGGTTTACACGGTGGTTTACACAAGTGATTTGAGAGTCATAAAGTCATTTTGATTTTTTCGTATTTGGTCAAATGCAAATCTAAAGTCAGGGTTGAGCCCATACATTTCGACTGCAGAACCAGATTATTAGTTAAGAACGGCCTTGATGGCTCACCTGAAAGTTCTCAAACTGGAGGTTGAAGTCAGCAAGTGCCGGATAGCCTTCACGCTCCATTCTCAATCGTGGCGCGTCGTGCTTCAGGCGATTGTGCATATGCTGAATCGGGTCAGGCTCTGTCTCTTGTTTGGTGATGCGTGCGGCTCCAGCCAATAACTGAGGCCAAGAGCCCCAGGCAGCTCGCTCGTCCTGCTCAACCCCTGTGAAATGGATGCCGTGACGACCAATGATAAAGAAGTATACATTCCCTATTACTTTTTCTGCCGGGGAATGCCGGGTAATCTGCAGCGCGTTGAGGGTCGTTTTTACATCGGTTCGCTCTACCCACGTTACGACCTTATCAAGCCAGCTTAAGGCGTTCCTCTGAAGGTTGCTGATGACGCTACGCCGCTTTTGCATAGAGTTAGCAAACGGGTCCTGCCATTTCAGCTGAAATAACCCCAATGACTTGGTCACCTTATCAAAAACAACGGCGTCGATATCTGTTTCGCGCCCATCGATAGACATGCGTATTTCGACCGGAATGCGCACAAAACGGTCTTCTGTGAAGAAACCGAATATCATCCGCCTGAACCGGTTCTCCCGGTTGTTCACGGCCTTGGAGTAATCCAGGGCGCAGTTTCTTTTCAACTCATGATTCAGAAACTGAAAGGGATTGTTCAGACACCCGGCGGCCGAGCGCAGTAATTGTGAATCAGAAACCTGAATGAACGGTGGTGGAGCTACGCGGGGGATTGACAGGTAATCTTGGTAATTATCTTTATTCAGCGTGATATGGCTCAGCATCGTGCTGATTTCCTCCCGGGTGCGGTCCAAATAACGGGCTAGGTCAGCTTCAACATCTTCTCTGGAGCAGAATAGGGAAATAATATTTCGCAGTTCGAGGCTGCCATATTTTTTGTGTGCTGCTTCACAAAACGACTTATGCAGGAGCGCCAGACCGGCCAGATACTCGACCATCGTTACGTAGTCACCATAAGGTATCTGCCCAAACAGGTCTGCTTCGTCGAAATCGTCGTGAACCTGTTTGCGAAAAATGTGATACCGGCCCTGCTGGATGAAATAATCCGTCACATAAGGTGTGGCTTGGTAGGCGATAGTTCTTCTGTCAGGGCTTTTAACCGAGAGCATGACCCGCTTGTGAACCCGGTCAGCATCGAATCTGTCCTTGCCGGCTTTTCGATCCGTAAGTTGCCCTACTATGTGCTCCTGAACAAACTGCCAGTCATGCAGGTCAAAAAATTCAGCATTGGACCAAGATTCCGTAGTGGCAAAGACAAATTCGCTTTCAGTCGGACGGGTAAACGACGCGAAACCCATTTTGCAGAACATGACCAGTTGCCGGGCAAATGCGAGCTTGCCGGTTGCATGAATGACTGCGTCAGCCCAGGCGGTGATATCGTTGTCTGAGTACAGAACAGGCTGAAATTCTGCCTGCTCAATCTTTGAATACCATGCTTGAAGCAACAGAGGCCATCCATACTGGTGGATGGTTTCGAAATAGTCTGTATAGGCAGCATCAAACTGGCCGCTGCCACGCAGGTACAGATAGACTATGTCCATTTCCCTGACAATATTGACTACGGCGCTTCCCGGTAGTCCACTTATCTCCGAAAACTTCTCCAGTTCAGCCTCAAGAATCGATTCCAGAATTTCTGCTGGTGTTGGCATAGTACATATAGGTTGACTAGTTGAGGTACCTGTGTTACGCCGGACGTTGCAGTTAGTGAGGTCTGGCACTGACTGCAACGTCTGTTCGTAGGCATTTGCCAGGGTGCTGACAGGTAGATTATTCTGCTCTCCCTGAATCGGTTCCACTTCCCTCTCCAACACTACCAATACCGGTCCTCGCAGAATATGGTCCTCATCCTCTGCATCCGATGTAATACCAGTGATTGTTGACATGACAGTCATTGCCCCCGGATTAACCATCCCGTCATGGTCGAATACCGAATAGAACAGATAGCCCTGGCCACTGGCCAGTACGTCAACCAGGGCCGGCACACAACCCATAAATCCGGCAGCCAGCACCAGATTACGGCCTGCCTCACTGTCTGCGCTGTTTAGTGTAAAGCCGGCCACCGGCATTTCCTGCGGCGGCATTTCCGGCTGATAAAGTGTGACTGTCATAACAGGAGGGATTTCTGCGGCCGTAAATCAACCCGGACTGCGCCTGCAGAGCTACGGGAAACGAATTAGGTTAAAGGTAGTGTTTCAGTCGAAACCAGCTGCTTCCCGCTATGTTGCTCCGCCGCGCTGCCCGTTTTCTTGACCCTGATACCATCTGGCAGCAGCTTGAAGAGCAGATGCCTGAACACGAGGATGGAGGCTTGGTAGAACATCCTGTAGGAAATTATAATGCCGGCAGTCTGTATCTGGGTATAGTGCAGGTTACCGGCGAGCGGGCTGTATGGCTGAAAGTCACGGGCGTCCAGCCATCGCTGCCTGCCGGCCTGCCGGATGCTTTATGGGTAAAGAAAATAACTTACCCTGGTTATGCCGTATTTACTGTGGTGCTGACTGACCCGGGCGCACAGGAAGCTTTTAGCGGTTTTGTCCGCGAGCTGCTGGCTGACGTAGAGCAGGCTGATGCCGGTGTCCGCATAGCTGATTTGCTGGTTTTCCGGCTTCAACAATGGTGGCCGATGGCACTGCCCGGTATCGCTGCCTGAGCGTGCTGGCTTGGTAACAGCATGCTATAATCAATACGCCAGCGTAAAATATTCATGGCCGATGTACTGACCCCTGCACAGCGCCACCTCAATATGTCCCGCATTCGGGGCAAGGATACCAAGCCGGAAATGCTGGTGAGACAGTACCTGCATGGCAGGGGGCTGCGTTATCGCCTTCATGTCAAAGGTCTGCCAGGCAAACCGGATATGGTATTTCCCGGTCTTCGGACGGTGGTTTTTATTCATGGCTGTTTCTGGCACCAGCACGAAGGATGCCGGTATTTTGTGGTACCGAAAACCCGGACTGATTTTTGGATGGAGAAAATCGGTCGCAACGTAGCCAACGATAAGCGTCAGCAGGAAGAACTGAAGAATCAGGGGTGGCGGGTGCTGGTTGTATGGGAGTGTGAGCTTCGGCCGCTGCACCAAGAGCGTACGTTGGAAAGGCTCTTTTATTCCCTGACGGCCCCGGAATCATATGAACTGGAGTGCTAAAGCTGCTGGCAAATGGCCAAAAAATCCCGTACTTGTGTGCTGGAAAAGCGGGTGTTTCCGATAACTAATTGAAAATGAATTATATCGACCTGTTCGCGGGCGCAGGTGGCTTATCTGAAGGCTTCCATAATGCGGGCTTCACTCCGGTGGCGCACGTAGAAATGGATGCCCATGCCTGTGATACAATCCGCACAAGACTGGCTTGGTATTGTCTGCACGAGAAGAAGGATTACCAGCCATACTTCAATTACCTGCGCGGCAAGCTCCCGCGCAAGGAGTTGTATGACCTGATTGAAGAGATTAAGCCTGGATTGCTGAATTCAGTCATCAATGAGGCAATTGGTGAAGAAACGCGGCAGGGTATATTTGAGAAAATTGACCAGCAACTGAAAAGCCTGCCGGAGGGAAAGCAGGAGGTAGACCTGATTATCGGTGGGCCACCCTGTCAGACCTTCTCCGTTGCCGGACGCGCCCGACTAGGCCGCGCAGTGATGGAAAACGACCCTCGCAGCAAGCTCTATCTGCAGTATGCAAAATTCCTAGTAAAATACCGTCCCCGTATGTTCGTGTTTGAGAATGTGCTGGGGATGTTGAGCTTTAAGAACGGACAGCAACTGGACCTCATCCGGGAAACGTTTCTGGAAGCGGGCTACGCTATGGATGTACGGGAGTGGAATGCCCGCAGCTTCGGGGTATTGCAGAGCCGTGAGCGACTGATTATCATTGGCTGGCGTATTGACCAGCCTGCGTTGGGCTATCCGGCATTCGGAACCCTGACGTCAGAAGAACAGAAACGATTCACCGTAGAAGAGCTGCTCAGTGACCTGCCGCCCTTGGAGCCTGGTCAAGTCCTTCCGCCCACGCCTTACGAACCCAAGACCAGTACACCTTATCTGAAATGGTCAGGTTTGCGCCAGAAATGCCCGGTGATAACGTGGCATCAGGCCCGACCACACCGGGAGGAGGACCGGGAGATTTACCGTCTGTTTATTGAACACTGGAACGATGGGGGGGATGAATATCAGCGCATGCGATATAATGAGTTGCCTAGCCATCTGATTTTTCACGAGAACAAGACGGAGTTTACTGATAGGTTCAAAGTAGTAGCCTCAGATATGCACTACTCACAGACAGTGGTAGCACATATCAGTAAAGATGGTCACTATTACATTCACCCGGATATCAAGCAGCGGCGCTCGCTTTCAGTACGCGAAGCAGCCAGACTGCAGTCGTTTCCCGACAACTACTACTTTGAAGGTCCCCGGACTTCGGCGTTGAAACAGATTGGTAATGCAGTGCCGCCGCTGATGGGTGAACGAATTGCTCTGAGCGTTCGCAATGCACTGAATGGCGTCGGAAATTTTCTGCAGCCAGACTCTCCCATAGGTAAGCGTCGCTCCGGCAAAAAAAACAAGCAGTTGGCACTTAACTACGTGCAATAGAATCTGTAATGATTCTTGCCGCATATTAATCCGGATTTCAGCCAGACAGCTGGTGCCACCTTCATTCAGGGGGAAACCAGCTGTCTTCTTCCCCATGCCAAATCTGATATAATTCTTACTCTCATCCGATACCACCGCTATCGGACTTCTACGTCCCGGCAACAGGCCGGCTATCAAT
This sequence comes from Hymenobacter aranciens, assembly GCF_030580865.1. Taxonomy (GTDB): domain Bacteria; phylum Bacteroidota; class Bacteroidia; order Cytophagales; family Hymenobacteraceae; genus Hymenobacter; species Hymenobacter aranciens. Next base: position 15,993 of record NZ_JAUQSY010000005.1, read on the forward strand.
GAGCTTTGAGACAATTCCTTTCGAGGAGGCCAGCCCGCGTGCTGATTCCATGCTCGAAACCCTTCGGTCCATCGGCTACACGCTGGACACGGCCGTGGCTGATATTATTGATAACAGTATCGCAGCGGGAGCTACCGAGGTGCAACTGGAAATGGTCTGGCAGGGAAGGCAGTCCACGCTGACTATTGCGGACAATGGGCGTGGTATGGATGCAGAGCAGCTGCGCGAGGCTATGAGACTAGGCAGCCGGCACCCTGGTCAGGTCAGGCACCGCGATGACCTGGGTAGGTTCGGGTTAGGTCTGAAAACAGCTTCCTTTTCCCAGTGCCGGCGTTTTACAGTGCTTTCCAAACCCAAAGGGGGAGAGGTAACATACCGGTGCTGGGACTTGGATTATGTGAACGAAACGAAAGCATGGAATCTGCTGTGCCACGTATCGGATGAGGACCTGATTACCCAACTGGCCGCCCAGCCCCAGGGTACTATCGTTTTCTGGGAAAACATGGACCGGCTTGTGGGTGACCTGAAAGCGGGCAGCGAGAAGCACGAGGCCGTATTCGGCCGGTACGTGCGGCTGGTGGAGCACCATCTGGCGATGGTATTCCACCGCTATCTGGAGGACGGTGGCCTTTCCATCTACGTCAATGGGGATAAACTGGCCCCGTGGAACCCGTTCTTAACTGCCGAGCCATCCACCCAGCGATTACCTGAGGAAGCCCTGTTCAGCGGGCAGGTCATTATCCGGCCTTATATCCTGCCGCATCACCGCCGGTTGTCCCATCCCGACCTGTTTGACCAGGCCGGCGGGCTGCGCGGCTGGAATGCCCATCAGGGGTTTTATATCTACCGCAACCGCCGGCTGCTGGTAGCCGGAGACTGGCTGGGCTTGTTCCGGCGCGAGGAGCACTGCAAGCTGGCCCGCATCATGGTCGACCTGCCCAACACACTGGATGATGCTTGGCAGATTGATATCCGCAAAGCCCAGTCCTTTCCCCCGGCCACGTTACAGAATGACTTCCGACGCATCGGAACCCTGGCCCGTACCCGCGCCGTGGAGGTTTACCGCGCCCGGGGGCGTAAGCTGAAGCACACGCATAGTATCGGCTTCACCCCCGTCTGGCAGGAAAATATCCGGCTGGGCCAGCGGCATTACACAATTAACCGCCAGCACCCGCTGGTAAAAGATGTACTGGACAAGGCACAGGGGCAGTCTTCGGCCATACTGCACGCGGTGCTGCGGATGCTGGAAGAAACAATTCCCGTGCCCCTGATTGTGCTGAGTGAGGCCGAAAAACCCCGGGAGCAGGCGATGCCCTACGAGAATGTCAGCGACCAAGAAATTCTGCCTCTTATTCAGGACATGTTCTGTGACTTCCGGGCAGCTGGCCGCTCAGCTGCCGAGGTGCGCCAGCTGCTGCTCAACATGGAGCCCTTCAACTACTTTCCCCACCTGATTGACAAGCTGACCGACTGATGTCTGATTCCCATGAGGAAATGCTGAGCGTGGCCATCACCATGCTCACGCCCAAACCCCACAAAACTCCGGCTGTCATCGAGGAAACAGTTACCCGGCTCGGAATACTTTATCCGGAAGCGGATGCGGCCCGGCTCAAAGCGGATTTGCTGGCTTATTACCGGGTTAAATCGCTTGATTATGCCATTCTTGAAGACCGGGCCAAGCGGCAGCCACCGTGGCTGGACAAGGCGCGGGAAGGCATCAAATGGAAGTTCTGGAACCGTTACCGTGACTACCTGCAGTTTGACCGCCGCATGGCCGCCCACACGGTGGACCAGCTCGGCGACCTGACTGACGACATTCTGGACCGGCTCAGCAATCCCCGCGATACCCAGCCCTTCGACCGCCGGGGGATGGTGGTGGGTCAGGTGCAGTCCGGCAAGACGGGCAACTATACCGGACTGATTTGCAAGGCCGCTGATGCCGGCTACAAGCTCATCATTGTGCTGGCCGGTATCCACAGCAGCTTGCGCAGCCAGACCCAGGAGCGGCTGGATGAAGGCTTTGTGGGCTACAATACCCAGACGGCCCGGACACACCGCACCGGTAATCATTGGATTGGGGTCGGAAAGCGTGACCGTAAGGTGCCGGCGCATTCGCTGACAACGAGCGCTCCCAATGGCGATTTTAAAGCATCGCTGGCCGACAGTGTGCCAGCTACAATCTTCGGGTCCGACCCGGTCCTGATAGTAGTCAAGAAGAACGTCAGCATTCTGCGCAACCTCATTCTGTGGCTGGCAGCCAAAGGCGAGGAAACCGAAAAAGGGCAACGTTTGCTGAGCGACATGCCACTGCTGCTGGTGGACGACGAAGCTGATAACGCTTCCATCAACGTCAGCAAGGAAAACATTTCGGCGGTGAATGCCTCCATCCGGGTGCTGCTGTCGCTGTTCGAGCAAAAAGCATACGTGGGTTACACCGCGACTCCCTTTGCCAATATTTTCATTCCGGTTCTCAGCCGGACTGACTTCGAGGCACTGAATCTGACTATAAAGGGCCGGCATAATACGCTGGATGCCGCCGTTGGGCAGGAGTTGTTTCCCCGGGACTTTATTGTCAACATCCCGCCACCCAGCAACTACGTGGGACCCGACCGGATTTTCGGCATCGGGGAGCCCGATGATGATGAGGAAGGTTCGCACGAGAACGTATTTCCCGTGGTGCACGAAATCGACGAGGAAACCGATAACTACCTGACTGCTTACCCCAATAAGCACAAAAAGGACGATGAACCGCCTGCCTATCTGCCAGACTCGCTGAAAGATGCCATCAATCATTTCTTTCTTACCTGTGCCGCCCGGCTGGCACGTGGCCAGCAGCGGCAGCACAGCTCTATGCTCATCCACGTTTCGCGGTTTGTAAAATGGCAGAATGAGACGGGTAAACAGGTCGCGATATACCTGAGTGACTGCCGCTCCAAGCTGGCCCTGCGTAAAAACAGTCTGGAACCGGCCTTAAAAGCCCTCTGGGAAAATGAGTACGAGCCGGTTACTGCCCGATTTATTGAGGAGAATCTGATTGACGACCATCTTATCAAGCCGCTGGGCTGGGAAGCCGTCCGCAAGCACCTGAAGCCAGCGCTGGAGCGCATTAAGGTACGGGTGGTACACGGCACCCCCGACCGGACCGGTGACACGCTTCACCTGCCGCTGACTTACAGCGATTATGACGACACCGGGCTATTTGTTATCGCCGTAGGTGGTAATAAGCTCTCGCGTGGTCTTACACTGGAAGGTTTGTGCGTTAGTTATTATCTGCGGGCATCACGGATGTACGATACCTTAATGCAGATGGGCCGCTGGTTTGGCTACCGCCCTGGCTACGCAGACCTGTGCCGGCTGTTCACCACCGGGGAAATTATCAGCTGGTACCGTCACATTACGCTGGCCACCGAGGAACTGCGTCTGGAATTCGACCGCATGGTCCGGCAGCGCCGTACCCCGGAGGAATATGGGCTGAAAATCCGCTCCAAGCCTGGTGTACTCCAGATTACCGCCACTAACCGGATGCGGGGAGCTTGGCCGCTTCAGCTCAGCTTCGCCGGGGAGCTTATGGAAACCTATGCTTTCCCCCGACACGACCCGAAGTTCATACAGACCAATTACGATGCCGTGCAGGCCCTGATTAATCAGCTTGGTACACCGGTGCCCATCGGACGGCAGCCCTACGCCTGGCGTGGGATCGCGGCGGAAACAGTACAGGAGTTTCTGTTGAGCTACCTCACAACCCAGCGTAATATTGAACCGGGTAAGCTAACTGATTACATCAGCAGCCAGCAGCAGGACGGACGGCTCACCAGCTGGAATGTTATTCTGATGCAGGCGGAAAACGACAATAATCCGTTAGTTCCTTTTACAATTGACGGGGTGCCGGTGCAGGTTCGCACGACGTATCGTGATGCCGCAGGAGCCAAGGACAAAACCAAAACTGTCAGTACAGTTGAGTACGTCATTCCCAAGGCCCATATTATCAGCCCCCGCCATGAAGCGCTGGACCTGACGGACGAGCAAATGAGTAAAGCGCTGATAGATACCAGGGCTGAGCGGAAGGGGGCAGCGTACCCTTCCGGTGATGAAATCCGGCGTAACAGACCGGCATCCGAGGCGCTGTTACTGCTCTATCCTCTGGACCCCGGCCCGGCCGGCTATGCTGACGATGCGCCTGATGTCCCGGTTATGGGTTATGCCATTAGCTTTCCGGCTATCAAAAAAGACCGGAAAGTCACTTACATGGGGAATTCGCAGCTGCTGGCCGAGTTCACAAATGACGATGAGGATGCACTGGATGAAGAGGCCGACCAGCAGATAACCCGGGATGATGACTAACGACGGAACAGCTGCCGCTCTGGAGGCCATCTGGAAAGAACTGCTGCTGACGCCTCCAGCACCGGGAAAGGTCGAGGCCTTACCGTGTCTGCCAGCCGAGCCGGCCAGCCCGCTTTCAGCGGGCATCCTGCACGTCCCCGGCAACGAGGTAATACGTCGGGTGCTGCTGCTGGCCCTGCCGGTCCGCCTGCGCTCCCGCATTGCCCCCGACCACCGTTATTCTGGTCTTAGTCTGGAGCCGCTGCCTGACCCGGACCAGCCGGACACCATTTTTCAACTGGCGCTTATTCTGACGGACGAGCGGTTTTCCGACATCTTCTCCATTCTGACAGCCGATATCATCGCGGCTCTGAGCGAGGCCCACGATGGTAGTGCCTACCTGCGGGCGTTTATGGCCAGACTAAACCGGTGGCAGGAATTGTTCGGGCTGTTCAATCCGGCCGGGCTGAGTGGTCCGGCGCGGCAAGGCCTGTTCGGAGAGCTGCATCTGCTGCGGGAGCTGCTGCTGGCCGGCATGGCCCCCGGACCGGTGCTGACTGCCTGGACGGGGCCTTTGCACGACCCCCAGGATTTTCACTTCGGCCCCAATGCCGTCGAAGTGAAGACCAGCGCCGGCAACAGCCAGTCCTTTCAGGTCAGCGGTGCCGGGCAGCTGGACGAGAGCCTGTTTGAGCATCTTTTCCTGCTGCACCTGTTTCTGGAGGTAGCCGAAAACACCGGCGAAACGTTGCCTCAGCTCGTGGAGCAGCTGACCACGGCGGCAGCTGTGGACCCGGTAGCAGCCAAGCTACTGGAAACCCGTCTGCATCAGGCGGGCTATTTTCACTCCCAGGCCGACCGCTACCAAACGGAAGGCTTCCGGGTCCGTCATTCTACTCTGGCACAGGTTCACGAGGACTTTCCCCGCATCCGGATGGCCGACCTGCGCCCCGGCATCGGGTCTTTATCCTACACCGTAGCAGTCGACCAGCTGCTGCCCTATGTACTTCCTTTCGACACTCTTCTTACGCTATTGAATTCCCATGTCTGATGCCGATGAACAACTCCGGTTCCTGACTGACCTCAACCAGGAAATCCGTGCCCTGACGGAAGCCGAGGAAGGCGGCGCGCTACTGGAAGAAAAGGCTACGGAATATCTGATAGGTATGCTGACCGATGCCGGTGAAACGGAGGATGCCCGCGTCTGTACCAGCATCAAGGCCAATAAAGCCAACCAGATACAGCATAAAATCAACGGCTACGCGCTGAGCGAGGACTTTGAAACCGTTGACCTGTTTATCACTTTCTTTCAGGAAGGAGAAGAGATACGTTCGTTTGCGAAAAGTGAGGTAACGACGGCCGCCAACCAGTCGGAGCGGTTTTTAAAAGACGTGTTCAATGGCTATCAGGACAGGCTCGATGAATCAGCCCCGGTCTATGACCTGGCGCAGGTGCTTTTCGAAAACGCCGCCAAGGTGGTGCGTGCCCGCATCTTCATTCTGACCAATGCCCGTCTGAGCAGCGATACCGCGATACCGGACCGCCGGCTGCGTGATACCCTGCATGTCCAGTATCATGTGTGGGACTTGGAGCGGTTATTTCGCCTGTGGACCAGCCGCAACCGCCGCGAGCCCATTGTAATAGACTTCGAGAGGGGTTACGGTAAACCACTGGCCTGCCTGCCCATGCCGGTGAGTAATGATGACTACCAGACCTGCCTGGCTATTCTGCCAGGTACTATGCTGGCCGAAATCTACGAGCGCTACGGAGCGCGCCTGCTGGAGCAGAACGTAAGGTCCTTTCTGGATTTCACGGGCGGAGTAAATAAGGGTATCCGCAATACCATCCGCACAGCTCCTCACCGTTTTCTGGCCTATAACAACGGCATTGCGGCTACAGCCGAAGAGGTAGATATGCGCGAGTTACCTGGCGGAGGCTGGGCAATCTACACGGTGAGGGACCTCCAGATTGTTAACGGGGGCCAGACGACGGCCGCTATCTTCCGCACCCAGCGCCAGGACAAGGCGGATATTGCCGGGGTGTTCGTTCAGATGAAGCTGACGGTGCTGCGCCGGCCCGAGGAGATGGATGAAATCATTCCGCTCATCTCGCAGTACGCTAATAGCCAGAACGGCATACAGGCAGCTGACCTGTCGGCCAATAATGCCTTTAACCGCCAGCTGGAGAAGATTTCACGTACCTGCTGGGCTCCGGCAGCCAAAGACTCCTCGCTGCAGACCCGATGGTTCTTCGAGCGCGCCCGTGGTCAGTACAAAGTAGCCTACAACCGGGAGCTGTCAAACAGCCGCCGCACGGCGTTTGAGAAACAGAACCCGCGTAAGCAGCTTTTCAGCAAAGAGATGGTGGCCAAATATGAGCATATGTGGAGCGGCTACCCGCACCTCGTGGCCAAGGGCGCACAGAAAAACTACGCTGAGTTTCTGAAAGAGAAGCTGAAGAAGGACTTTCTGCCTAACAATGTCTTTTTCGAAGACCTGATAGCCAAAGCCATTCTCTTCCGGGCGGCTGACCTGGAATACGGCCGGGGAGCTACAAAAATCGGCGACTTCAAATTCCTGACGGTTCCCTATACTCTGGCTTGGCTTAATCACCTGACCGGTGGCCGGATTGACCTGCTTCGAATCTGGAAGCAGCAGGAGGTGTCAGATAATCTGCGCAGCGCTATCCGTAGCCTGCTGTACGTAGTAGACCGGTTCCTGCTGGATAATGCGGGTGGCAAGCTGGTAAGCGAGCGTGCCAAGCAGGAAGATTATTGGAAGCTGCTGGTGAGCAAAGGCCTTCCTAGTAATACTCTTCAGAAAATACTGGCGGACCTGAGCGATGATTTTGCTGACCCTCAGCAGCAGAAGAAGCGGTACAGCCGCAGTAATGATGAACTGGCAGCCGAGGAGCGCCGGCAGGAGGAGGAATCCCTGCGTGGGCTGGGTGCACGGGCTTGGGAAATCATCGAGCAGTGGGGCCGCCAGACTGACCTGCTGACTCCTCACAAACGGGGTAAATGCACTGATATTGCGGTAGGCATCAATAAAAACAGACCCCTTACGGATAGTGAGCTGGAAAACGGACGGACCATCATTGACCTGATGCTGGAACGCAACCCGCAGCTGCTTGATGAGTTATATGCGGAACAACCTGCCCCTGCTGTTTCAGCAGCTGCTTCTCGGCGAATTATCACGCTGGATGATGCGGAACACCTGCTGGCATGGGAGAAGAAAAATAAAAAGCTCCGGGCAGCAGATGCGGATTTTCTGGTTAAAGTCAGGAAGGGCGAATTGCGGTTTAGTGAAGCAGTAAAAGGGAAAGTGTTTTACCTGCAAAACAGTGTTTTACGACACGGCTACAAAGTGCCGCAGGAGCAATCAGTGTAGGTGCCATTATCGCTTCACAGTAATTGACATATTAAGTAGTGTTGCAGAAGTAATCTGGTAGTCAACAGACCGTCATGCTGAGCTTGCCGAAGCATCTCTACCGCTTCGCATGAGCCGTGCAACGAAGCGATAGAGATGCTTCGACAAGCTCAGCATGACGGTCAAATTGATACTTGTTTACTTTTGCACGAGTACTTAGAGGTCAAATTCCTTGTCACCCCCATCCGTATCGATTAAATCACTGGCCATGTCCAAGACGATGGTCTTCTGTTTGAGCGTAAGGAATTCCTGCATTCCATAAATGATATTAGTCGCGTGTATGGCAAACCCCAGCCCATCAAGTTCAGTCAGAACTTCAAGGTGAGGGTGCCGGTACTTACCGTTTACCCCGGACGAGACTACTGCGCGGCGGCCTTCAGCGTTCAGTAATCCACCCCAAAATGTGGCGGAGTAGTTCTTTTTAGAACCATGATGCGGTGCCTGAACCAGAGCCAGGGGTACTGCTGGCAGCAACGCCTGCTTGTGGATTCTTTCGAACGTAACGGCAACAGCATCAGCAGTAACCAGGGCCCTGTTTTGGCCTGAAGTAATCAGGAATACTGTGGAGAGCAGATTAGCCGCCTGACTGGCTTCCTTTTTATTGGCTCCGGCATCAGAATCAACTTTTGCCTGATACTGCTGCATTTCCTGATGCCCCGGTGACAGCACTTTTAGTGTCAGGTGTTCACTCAGTTCTAAAGTAACCCCTTGCAGGAGGGGGAATATGTCTTCGAGGGTCCCTTCTCTAAGGAGCTTGCTGATTAGCTGAAGCATCTTTTCCAGCTCCTGGGTGGCATCGTGGCCGGTTTCAAACTGCGACCAGTACTGCTTATTAAGATTGAAAGATGAGTTGCCAAACCAACCAATCTTAATGCCCTGCGCCGAACAATATTCCAGCAGTTCAGTGAAGCCGGAATAATGGTCTTCGTGCGGATGGGATAGGATGATAAAGTCAAGGCGTTGATAGCCCTTAGCAATAATGTGCTCAAGAACAGGATTGGTTTTCCCTTTCCTGTTACAGTCGAAAACACCGACGTGCTGTTCGTCATTGTCCGTCCATTCCAAGATGACAGAGTCACCTTGGCCTACGTCTTTAAATGTTAGGCGCGCCATTTATTTGCCTTTGAACAGCCGTTCATCAATATCATGCATATACCCGGCTTTGCTGAAAAGGGCCGAAGGGTCGCCGGCCGCTTTTGAGAATTCGAAAGTGGTACTGCCTGGCTTGGTTGTTACTGTGATGGTAATGTATTTCCCTCTGTCTAAATCTACCACGCCTTCAAGTGGGCGGCGGTCAAATCGGCGTAGCTGAAATTTTTTGCCTTCTTTATCCATAAGACAATCAATTATCACGCTGTCTTCTTCGATGTCAACAATCTCCCCATCGAACATGATGACATCGGTGATGCGGGTAATCTCAGCGTCGATTTCAGCAAGCAGGCGTTCGACATCAATATCATTGCCTACCAGAAATTCGTTCTTGGATTTGACGATAGTCTTAACCGGCAAAAGGTCAAGTATTCTCAGAATCTCAATAACCTGGTCTGCTTTATCCGGGTCCCGCGTCCATACTACCAAAACGTATCTTTTACCTGGCGGAACGATGCTTTCAATAATCTGCGCACATAGTTCGGGCTGGAAATCAGAGTTGTTGAAATTGGTATTATAGTGCAAGTCCAGAAATATCAGCTCAATGCTTTGAATAGGCTGTTCAGGCTGCTCCAGGTTTTCCGGACTGGCATCAAAAAATCTGGCACTGATTGAGTGCTCTTTTAACTTGTCAATGATGGGGCGTACTTCGGACTGAACGTCGTCAATGATTGCGACCTGAGGTTCTCTGAGTTGGGCAAGTAGCATTCCAGCTTTAATTATTGATTGTTAAATACCAGCTCAACGGCAGCCCCATCGAAGAGATGAGGAACATTCCGGGCCAGCAGCTCCTGCTTGTCATAGATAATATTGAGTTTGCCAAACTGCATCATCGCCGTGTCAATCAGATACATACCTATGCCAATGCCATTCTCTTTCCGGCTGAAAAATGGCTTGACGAGGTCTTCTACCTTGTCCTTGAATCCCGTGCCATTATCGACCACCAGCAACGAGATATCAGTACCTCTTCGCTGAGCAGAGATAAAAATACCTTTTTCTTCTCTGTTAACAGCTTCCAGCCAGTAGATGCTGTTGTCAATAAGATTCATAAGCATAGTGAGCAACAGCCGTTTTTCAGCTTTAATCTCCTCTGCCTGCGGGTCTACATCAATGGTGAGTTTAATGTTTCTGAGCCGCATTTTAAGGTTGTAGTTCTTCGCTGCCTGCTCGATGGTTTCTTTTACAGATAGCGGCTTAACGCCGCCTTTCTTCATAATGGACAGAATGCCATTGACATAATCATCCAGTTCGGCTACCTGATCCCGCATTCTTGCGACATCAAGTGGCGATTCGCTGACGCTCGTCTGCATCCGGGGAACGAGCTTCTCAATTTCATGGATAGCAAAGGAGGCGGTCATTCCGACCCCGGCAGGAATCAATAGTGAATTACGGTCCTGTTCATAACGGGCCTCAATTCTGCCAGCCTCAAGCAGTAACCTTTCCTTGGTTTTACTGTCCGGAATCTCGGCATCATTTACAAGCTGACGGAATCCGGCGATATTTCCCTCGAATGTTTCAGGTGTCCCCCGGTGATTGAATGCCAGCCACAGTCTCCGGTCAGCTGACCTTTCCGCTTTGAAGTCAGTCAGGATAAAATCAAGCGATAATTCCAGCCTTTCAAAAGCAGTATTGATGATAAATCCTTCCCGGTTCGTTTTCTCAATCAACGAACCAGACGTTGCCGGGTCCAGATAGACAAACCCTATTACCTGGTTATTGGAAAACCAATCCTTGTTCTGAACACGCTTGAGGTCAAGCCCCAGCCAGTCATTTCCCGGGTCACCATAATCGTACACACGCAGGTCACCCTTAAACATTTTGACGCCCGCGTGCTCCCGTAGAAGGTTTTTAATCACCGTATAGTCGGACATTGTATCTCTGAGCGACTCAGAATCCAGGTCGTAGGAATACAATTCGAGCATCAACGTGCCAAAAGGAGCTGGTTCAGCTAGGAATGCATTAACAGCTGCATCAACATCAGAAGCTGCAACCTCCTTTCTTTTAGCATAATACGATTGGACATAAGGGCGTATTTCATCCCTGATATTTCGTTGGTGTTTACTGCTGGCTTCAGGTGATGAAGCATCAATCACGCGTGCACCAAGGCTGGGATTATTTTTAAGCTCGAACCTGTATTCAAACGTCAGATTGTAATCAGAGTCCAGCAACGCTGTTAATTTATACGGAGCTGCTTTAAGAATCTCTGCGACATCGGGCAAGGAATCAAGCCAGCTATTGTTAAAATTCAGGTCGATTCGAAACTTGTCCGAGTCATTCTTCGGAGAAAGCATCGAGAGAGTGTTTCTTTTCAGCTGGCGGGCCATACCCCGTGTCCAGCTTTCCTTCAGTTCCTGTAATTCAATATAAGTGCCTGATGCTTCTTTAAAAAGGAAGTTCTCCGGGTCTGCTTCCTTGGTCCAGAAAATACCTACATCCTGCAGGTATTTCTGCTGCGAAAATGCTCGCCAGTCTATTTCTACGTGTAATTCGTAATCCAGTAATTTGCCTTGTTCTACAGAAAAAGGTCTGGTAATGAGCTTAATGCGGCTACTGAGTTTATGGACGGCAAAGCGTCCGACACCTTTTTCGCCCATTGGTACCCGACCATATATCGGGCTGTGCTTGATAATCCTAGTGCCATCCGACCTGAGTGGTTTCCGGAAGTCGGAGCCTGGTTCAAACCAGACATTTTCGAGTACTTCCTCCGTTATACCCGTTCCATCGTCCTGAATCCTGATTGTAGCGTTTGCCGGGTCTTCGACGTTTTCAAAATCAACACTTACTACTCTGGCATCAGCATCGTAACTGTTTTTAATCAGCTCATAAATTGCCATTACCGGGCTTTTTATCAGCTCCTCTCCAAGTAGAATTAATATATTGGCTTTAGGTCTGAAGAATATCTGGTTTGCGTCTTCCCCTGTAAAATCATGATTCTGAGCCAGGGTTTCTAAATCTGACTGTGCATCGGTATCTTCTGAATAGCTGAAGGATTTTTCTTCCAGCACGGTATCGTTTTCTGCTACAGTTATCAATATCACTTTGCTGCCATTCATTTCCTTGCGGAATTCTGCTACGGGGAGCCGTTTGCGGGCTTCTTTGAGGTAATCAGCAAGCGTGGTATTGATAAGTGGCTGAATAGAAGAAATATTTGACATGATACTAGGGCTTGTTATTTTGGTAAGGGCGAATGTGAGCCTGGGTTACGGCTGGCAGAATTGCTGGAGATACTAGCAGGTGAATGCTATGCGGAGCTGAGTTGCTGAGCAGGGCAGACCTGATTCATTGCTTCTGAGCCTGACTTTTCAGATACTCATTGGCATCATCCATTCCAGAACGCTTCATGCGACGGTTCTGCGTATGAAACTCACGAATAAGCCAGCAGATATACACTTCAGCTACGCTTTTTATAAAAAGCTCACGGGGGGTGATTTCAGTTTCAACTTGCTCTTCTGATTCCGGGTTACATTCGGACAGTTCTTCTTCACTGTCCGGCTCGTAAAACATTTCCAGCTTCTCACATCGCTTTTTGACCTGCTCATTACTGAAAGAGAAGTCTAATTCGAATTTATGGGCAAAGTCATTGCGGATTGCCCGCAACCGGTTGCATTCGGCATATTCATCTGCCGCAATAAGCCCGGTAGCCATGGCCAAGTTCAATCTGTTGGCAAACGAGCTGATAGGTCCGCTAAGCAATTGTTTTGTCTGCGGACAGGGTACAAATAAGTGGTGAAGCAATTCCAGCAGACGTTGGTCCAGCATGCTAACGCCCAGGATAGCTACCCCACGGTCACTTTCTATTTCCAGCTCTCGGAGTACCGCATGTAAATTGCCTACCCGGTTAGGCACTCCTTCCAAATGTTCTTCCATGATTGCACAAAGTCTTAAAGAGCTGGTCTAAGCGAAATCCAGATAGTAAATCAGGTTTTTCAAGTCCTCATCAAGCTTGGACTGGTTTGCATAGAGAAAAGACTCCTCCTCCAGAATCTCATCATCCTTACAAACGGTCAGTAGCAGTGTCGGACCTTCGCCACGCCCACTGTCCTGCATCTTCTCCTTATAAAATTCAGCGGCCGGATACCTCGTGCTGACAGCCGACAAGTACTCTGCAAGGATTTGGTTAGCAAGTGTCGGGATTTTGATTGTGTTCAGCATGGAAAGCGTTCTACTGTTAATTAAACTGTTCTGAACTGAAGCTGGGACATTAAAAATCAAGGTCGCATCCATATTACATTGCAACACCATCGGGCCAGTTGGCGGTCAATATTAGCACTCTTTTTTCACTTAAACTCATCGTGTAGTGAAAAGCGGAACTGGGTAAGTAGTTTGTAACATGAACATATCCTTGACTGAAACGGAGTGCCAGCACTTGCGCTAGTTGCAAAAGCAACGGCGCGACGACGAGGGGTACGTCAAGGACACAGTCGTATTGATGCTGAATGCGGGCTGGGGTGCCAGGCAGGTGGCGCAGGCATTGGGGCTGGGCGACGGCACGGTCTACCGCTACGCCTAGGCCTAGCAGTGACTGGGCTTGGAAAAGTATCTGGTGCACGAGGCCCCAAGCTATTAGGGCCTGCTGCCCTCAGCCGGGCTAGCCGCCCTGGGGCGGGAAGTGAAGCAGACACTCTACACCGATGTGCGGGCCATTGCCGCGTGGCTGCGGTGCTGTTGGTGCGTAAACTACTCTGTTTCCGGGCTGACTGAACTCCTGCATCGGCTGGGCTTCAGCTACAAGCTCACCCCGCCCATGCCCTGTGAGGCCGACCCCGTGCGGCAAGCTACCAAAAACAGGCCTTGATAATGGACTCACTCATGAGCGGATTGGTTTCATAATCACGATCTGCCACGCGTCGGTACCTGCTAAGTCAACCGAAGGAGCGTTCCACGAACCAACGCTGGGGCAGCACCACGAGACCCTTGGTGCCGGGCGGCTGGCTCATCACTTCCACGCGCAGGCTTAGCGCCGTCGCCGCTGTGGCCACGAGTGGCTCTTAGTAGCGCGCGTCAGCCCAGAGCAACTGCAAGTCGGGGGCGCGGGCTTTGGCTTCGGCCAGCATTGGAGCCGCGCCCACCGGGTCCTGCACGCTGGCCGCCTGCACGAGCACGGCCAGCGGCAGGCCGAGCGTGTCTACCGCAACATGACGCTTATGGCCATCTATTTGCTTGTTCGCATCGTAGCCGTAGCAGCCCCCCTTTTACTGCCTGTGCGCACGGACTGCGTGTCAATGGCCCCGGCTGTGGGCTCGGGCTCGCGCGTGCGCTGGCGCACCTGACGGCGCAGCCCATCGAGCAGCTTATCCCAGGTGCCGTCTTTGCGCCACGCTTCGAACTGCTTGTACACCGTGCGCCAAGGCGGCAAATCGTAGGGCAACAATTCCCAGGCGCAGCCCGCACGCAATTGGTAAAAAATGGTGTTCAACAACTCGCGCTTACTGTGCAATGGCGACCAACCGTAGCCGCTGGTGGCTACGGTTGGCTCAGCAAGCTGCCACTGGGCGTCAGTTAAATCGGTAGAATAAGCAGCGCGACTCTTGACCTGAAGATACATAGCTATTCCTTTCCCCTATATCCTCTTAGACCCTGTTATGGACTTGTGAGGAGTTGGATGGCGGCTGCCTTAGCCAGCATGATTCCGACGAAAGCCAAGTAATGGAGTTGCTGCAAGCTTAGGGCGAGGCGTTCGTAATCGCGAGCCAGAAGCTTGTAGCGGGCACTCCAACTCAGGCTGCGCTCGACGACCCAGCGGCGGGGTAGCAGCACGAAGCCGCGCTTGGCCTGACACAGCTTGACGACCTGTAAGGCAAAGCTCTGCTGCTGGGCTGCCAGCTGGGGCGCATCGCCGGTATATCCTTGGTCGGCATAGGCCAGCGTCACTTGGTGGCCGGCAACGGCTTGTACTTCTTGGGCCAGCAGGCCCACTTGAACCCGGTCTTGTGCATTCGCCGGCGTGACCACAGCCGCTAACAGGTGCCCGAGCGTATCAACGGCCACGTGTATTTTGCTGCTCTTGCGGCGCTTGACCCCGTCGTAGCCCGCCCGGTGGCCGCTCTCGGGCCTGCTTTGCAGCGTGCGCGAGCCCAGGATAATGGCGCTGGGGGCCGCCGGCCGCGCCTAGTTCAGGCGTAGCAACTGGTGCAGGTCATCGGTTAAGGCTTCAAACACGCGGGCGTCGCGCCAGCTGGCCCACTGCTGGTAACACGCGGCCCAGGGCGGCAAATCGTGGGGCTGCTGCCGCTAGGTACAGCCCGTGCGTACCACGTACTGCAAGGCATTAAATAACTCGCGCAGTGGCTGCTGGCGTTACTTGGCATCTTCGCGGACGAGCAGCAAATACGGGAGCAAAAACGCCTATTCGTCGTCGGTGACGTCGCTGGGATAGGCGCGGTGGGTGGGTTCTAGGCCTGCTAATTTCGCTCACAGGTCCATAACAGGGTCTAGTATGTGGCCGCTCAGCAGGGGTTTTGCCCGACGCTATGGCACCCGCCGCTTGCGGTCTGTAACTTCGACATCTACTTTAATCTCGACCATCGCCATTCCATCCTCAGCTACCACTCGCCCTATCAGTTCGAGTCGAACTCCAAAACCAATCCCCTTTATCTTGGTATTTGCTTTTGCTGAATAGTTGCAGTACAGTGATAGAAGCCAGTACATGACGTACGACTTGAGGCCACAGTGCCAAGAGTGGAAGTGTATTCGATTAGCGAGGTATTTCTGGGCATAGGCAGCCTGAATAACCGCCCTCGGCAGCCTCGACACGCTGGCCCGGCGCCTCCGGGCGGGGGTGAAGGCGCGCACCGGCATCCCGGTATGCGTGGGCGTGGCGCCGAGTAAGACCCTGGCCAAGCTGGCGAACCGGCTGGCGAAGAAAGACCCCGACGCGGGCGGGGTGCTGTACCTAGACTCGGCGGAGCGGCGGGCCTGGGCCCTGAAGCAGGTGGCGGTGGGCGACGTGTGGGGCGTGGGGCGGCAGTACGCCCAGAAGCTCACGGCGGCGGGCATCGACTCGGCGGCCGACCTAGCGCGGGTGTCGGAGGCCTGGGCGCGGAAGCACCTAGGCGGCGTGGTGGGGGCGCGGCTGGTGCGCGAGCTGCAGGGCTACCCCTGCGCGGGACTGGCCCCGAGCGAGGACGAGACGCTGAAACGGCAAAGCATCAGCTGCTCGCGCACGTTCGGCCGGCCGCTGCGGGAGCAGGCGTTCGTGCTGGGGGCGCTGGCGGCGTTCGTGGCGCGGGCGGCGGAGAAGCTGCGCGGGCAGGGCGAGCTGGCGCACGTTCTAACGGTGTTTATCAGCAAAAACCGGTTCGGGCCGGACGCGGGCGCGGGGGGCGGGCATTCGCGCTCGGCGGTGCTCACGCTGCCGGTGCCCACCAGCGACACGCGGGAGCTGACGGCCAGGGCCGGGCAGCTGCTGGCGCGGCTGTGGGAGCCGGGGGCGGTGTACGTGAAGGCGGGCGTGGTGCTGGCGGGGCTGGAGCCGCCGGGCGGGCAGCAGCTGGGCTTGTTCGGGGAGGCCGCGCCGCTGGCGGCGGGGGCGGCGGTGAGCGGCCGGAGCGCGCAGGTGATGGCGGCGCTGGACGGGCTCAATGCGCGGTTCGGGCGCGGGACGGTGCAGCTGGCGGCGGCGCTGGGGCCGAAAGGCGGCGGGCCGGCGCCCTGGCAAGGGCAAGCGGCGTGGCGCACTCCGGCCTACACGACGCGGCTGGAGGACCTGCTGACGGTGGACTGATACTTAACCTATTCAAACGCTAACACAATGGCTTTTCCGATTCCACCGGCCCACCTGCCGGGAGCCAAACCCGAGTACCCCGTTTCGCGCCGGGCGATGGTGCGGCGGCTGCACAACCGGCGCATTACGATGATAGCGCTGCCCAACGGGGACTGCTACACGCATTTCGCGGTGGCCCTGAAACCCGGCGAAGCGGCCGAGCTGCGGGCCGAAGGGCACGTCGATACGGTCATCGACTACATTCTGCGGGACCGGGTGCGGTACTGGGTGCTGATACTGAAAGGCGAAACCTTCGACGCCATGATTGGCTGCTGGGGCGACCTGCAGGCGCGGGAGCGGCAGCGCAAGGCCCGCAAGCTGACCTGAGCGGGGCACCGGCCCAGGGCGGCGGGCAGCCGGCCCCGGAGGGCCGAAACAGTGATTTTAGGGGCCGGTGGGTTGCCGGTCCTCGTTTACCCTTTTTCCTCTATTCATTATGCTACATTATTTGCCGGATGCAGAATCCATCACCGAGTATTGCGGGGCCTACGAGGCCCGCGGCTGCCGCTTCGACATCGTATCGGCTGCCCAGATGGGCGGCTACGGGCTGCGGATGCACATCGGGACGAACAGCAACGCCTCGCCCATCTTTCCATTGCCGGCTGCCGAGATGCAGACGCCGGAAGCTGCGGAGCAGTGGATGGCGTACCTGCGCGACAACCACTTAAGCCAGTTCGCTTTCTTGCTGCAAGGGCAGTAGGCGGTGGGCGGCGCTGAAAGTCAAAGCCACTAAATCTGGAACACTATCCGGAGAAAGGTTTGTAGCAAGTGGTGCAAAGCCGCTGAAGCGGCGTCTGCGTCCGATTACCATATACTTATCGTTACGTTCGAGAACAACCAGAATAGGGATGGACTGCCTGCGCTAAGTATTTTGATTGAAGATGTAGCTCTCATAGTCAATGCACTGGATAAGCCCTGGGCAGCGCCCGTGACGCGTGCAGAAGAAGCGCTTGATAGTAGCAGCGAGCTTTTGAGTACATCGCGCGATACTAATTGGATTTGTTGCAACTAGCTGCCTCTCATCATTGGGAGGCGGCTTTTTTGCTACCACTGCGTGCTTCGGTGTGCTGGATTTAGAATAGCTTTGCCGCTGTCCGTGTCCGAGTAGAAAATGAAGTTGGTGGACTTGACTTTGTCGACAAGTATTTTTTTGTTTCCATACATACATCAGCGATGCCGGGAGAAAACACGGTTGAATTGAAAACCATTGCCGAACTGAAAGGCTACAAGTTCTTGGTGCCGCAATACCAACGAGGCTACCGGTGGACCAAAACGCAGGTAAAAGACTTGCTAGAGGATTTGCTGCATTTTAAGGATACGGCAGCTACAGAAACTTTCTACTGTTTACAGCCGGTACTAGTAAAACCGTTTGGTGAGCAATGGGAGTTGATAGATGGGCAGCAACGATTGACTACGATTCATATTTTGCTGGGATATATCCAAGGAACATACCGGAGGAGTGTTGTGCCACTGTTCACTTTGGAATACGCCACTAGAGATGAGAGCCAAGGGTATCTTGAAAATATCGACCCAGCGCGAGCCTCAGACAATATCGACTTCCACTTCATGCACCAAGCGCGTGCCAGCATGGCGGAATGGTTCGAGCAACAGGATTCCCCGGAAGCGGTGGCGGATGATATCTACCCAACGTTATTGCGGCGCACGAAAGTAATTTGGTATGAACTGGCTCCCGACCTGGGCGGAGAGCATGAGGCCTTCATTCGCATTAACTCGGGTAAGATTCCGTTAACGAATGCAGAGCTGATTAAAGCTCTGTTCCTGAAACGGGCACAGGTTGGGGAACCTGAGGACCAGTCGCGTTTTGAGCGGCGGCAGTTGGAGATGGCTACGGAGTGGGATATGATAGAGGCACGATTACAGCAGCCGGACTTATGGTATTTCCTCAATGAAGGGATTAGTCAGCAGCCAACTAGGATAGAATTCCTATTTGAATTGTTGGCCGGCATCGAGAAGTCTGGTAGAGAAGATTATGCGACTTTCTATTACTTCAACGAAAAGCTGGCTAAAGCTGACACGGAACGGCTGTTGGAAGAATGGAGAAAAGTCAAGGACCTATTCTTGCTGTTGGAAGAATGGTACAATAACCGTGACTGGTATCATAAAATAGGCTATTTAATAACAGTCGGTGAAAAGATAGGCACCCTAGTGAAAATGGCTAGGGCCTGTACCAAAACCGAATTCTCGGCTTATGTACAGAAGCGAATCAAGAATACAGTTGCCGACACCTGGGAAACTTGGAACTACAACGACAATTACAGAGAGTTGAAAAACGTACTGTTATTGTTCAACATTGAAACGCTGCATCAAAATAAGGGCGCTAGCTATCGTTTTCCGTTCCGCCACTATAAGGGGGATGGGGAAGATGCGCGCCGGTGGAGTCTGGAGCATATACATGCGCAGAATTCGCGTGGATTAAGTGGTAAAGATGCCTATGTACAATGGCTCAAGGACGTGCGGCGCTTCGTTGTAGACCGAATGGCACAGGTTTCCGGTGCTACGGAATCGGAGAGTGAGCAATCGGAGCCGTCACAGCCACAACAGGTGCTGGACGAGTTGGACGCTCTAATTCAGCAAACGGCAATCGATAAAGACGATTTCGAATTAGTTCAAAAGCGCATATTTGCCCTGTTGGGAGAGCCGGACTTACATACGGTAGATAATCTGGCACTCTTAACCGTCAGCGACAATTCTAAGCTCAGTAATGGGGTGTTCCCACAAAAGCGGGCATTGATAATGGAATTGGAGCGCAAAGGCTCATTCATTCCGATTGCCACGCGTAATGTGTTTCTAAAATACTACAGTGAAACTCCGGAAAATCTAGCTTATTGGAGCGCAGATGACCGTCGAAACTACGTGGATAGTATCCGGGAGACCCTAAAAGCATATTTGACACCTGTTGCTGCTGCTACCCATGCAAACTAATTATTACACCTTCTGGACCCTTCTAAACACCCCGGAAATCAAGTACATTCAAGTTCCGATTATTCAGAGGGACTATGCGCAAGGACGGAAGAGCGAGAAAGTAAACAGTATTCGTATTCGACTGGTCGATGCTCTACACAATGCCTTGTCAAGGCAGGAACCTTTGACATTGGATTTCGTCTACGGTGAGTTGCGCGGCAATCTGTTCATACCGCTGGACGGTCAACAGCGGCTAACCACGTTATTTCTGCTGCACTGGTACTTAGCATTAGTAGATGGGGAACTGTCTAATGTTCAAGCGTTGCTGAGTAAATTTACCTACGAAACGCGTAGTAGTTCAAGAGAGTTTTGCCGGCAGTTGGTCATGGCAAAGGGCCTCGACTTGAATAAATATCCTACCCTGACTGATGCCATATTAGATACTAATTGGTTTCAACCATCTTGGGAACGGGACCCGACAGTCGGAGCCATGTTGACTATGCTGGATGCACTACAAACGCGGTTCGCCAACACTAACGGGTTGTTTGCTCATCTTGCCGACGCCGACAACCCGTTAATCGGCTTCTACTTCTTAGATATGCCGAAAGTAGGGCTGACTGACGACCTGTATTTGAAGATGAATGCACGCGGGAAGCCTCTGACCAGCTTTGAAAACTGGAAAGCTGAGTTCGACCTGTTTCTGCAGCGTAAGCATTCAAAGAAAGTGCAGTCTGATTTCGGGGATAAGATTGATGGCCCCTGGTTGGACTTCTTCTGGAAACACCGGCAACCGGGTTCAGAGGTGGCGGATGAGGCGATGGAGCAATTTCTGCATTACCTGACTCGAATGCTAGCTTATAGGATGGGCGAGAAAGTTCAGGATGTAACGCTGAGCAGATTAGGGTTCGACCTATTCGAGCGGGTATTTGCCCAAGACGAAAACGTAGATTTCTTGTTCCAGAGCCTGGATTTTTTGGTTAAGGTAGAGAAGCAGGAGCCTAACGGTATAGCTGGTTTACTAGAGCGTCTACTGACTGAAAAAACCGAGTCGGAAAGAGTGCGGGTCTTTGGTGGTACCAGACCAGATATTTTCAATCGTTGCTTACGAAACACCAGCCCGAATCAAGAACTACAAGAGCAGGTTTTACTATTCGGTTTGTTAGTGTATGGCGCAACGGTTAGCGACGAGAACTTTACAGAAGGAGATGTACAGAACCAGTTGCGCGTACTTCGTAACCTTTTGGAGCAGATACGGCAACAGAACGACAAAGAGTTAAACTCGAATCTGCGCGCCGATAATATGCAGGCGCTTACTGTCGCAGCAACAATACTAGGAAAGTCTGAAAGCGGTAGCTCACCGGACGTATATAAGCGTCTGGAAGCCGATGCACCACTTTTGCAGCTAGGGCGTCGAGGTGTGGAACACGAGCGATTAAAGGCCCATTTACTTACGGCCCAGCCCGAGCTAGCACAGGCAATCCATGAATTGGAGAATCAATATGTGCTGAGAGGCGACCTGCGTAACCTAAAAATGGATGAGCATATCAACCATATTGAGAGCTTTCGGCAAGCTGTCAGCGAGATATGGTCGGGGGCGGTGCCTCAGGATTTGATTATCCGGGCATGGCTTACCTGTGGAGATTACCGGGTAAGCCAAGGCGAGTGGAAGAAAACGCAACTCGGAAGAAAATACTTCCTCGGAAACTCAGAAAATTGGTACACAGTACTGGCTGCCGATATTCGGAAGGGGGAGCCTAATCTACTGTCAGCTTTTCTGATAACATACCATAATGCTATAGGAAATACGGCTGTACAGAAGTTGGAGAGCATAATTGCTGATTGGTTAGCTGTTGAACGGAAGCGTGATTGGCGCTACTATTTCATCAAGTATCCAGGCATGACCGAGAAATCAGAAGGCTATTACGCATGGGGTTCTGACTTTTATGTGCGCTTACTTGAAGGCAATTCGCTTAAAGCAAAGCACATCAATCCATACGTTCGAACTATAAGCCGGCGGCGGCAAGTGGCGGATGCCATTGCTGATTACGGCGAGCAGTTTGTGAATGACACCTGGGCCAGTCCACTGTATCTGGACAATATACCGGGCTGGCCAAGTGATAATTGGGATTTGTCCCTCCACAGTGGAGCAGCCGGATGGAGGCTAAATCTTCCGACAGGATATACTTTGCCAACGATACTTGAAGAGTTGTACGAACTGCAGCCTGTTGCTAACGGTCAACGGTGGCTTGTGGAAACGGCTGAGCAGGACCGAATTGAGCGTGTTGAAGATTTTATTAAGGCGTTGCGAAAGCAAGGTCTTGAAGCGATAGAATCAGAAGATGGAACAACTGATAGCACGTCGACTTAATCCTAGCTGCAGTTCATAGTTCGAAGCTGAGTTAGCACCGAAAAGCCCCGGCCAACTTGTAGCTGGTCGGGGCTGGCGGTGCTCGAGGCTCGTCGGGTCTGGCGGGGTCAGCTCTGCAGAGCGGGGGCTGGGCGGCGTCCCGAGTCATCGAAAACGAATTGCTCGCACACCTGGTAGGTCTGCTGCAAATAGTCTAGGGCAGCATCAGGAGTAGGGAACGGCCCGGCCAGCGTCATGCCACCTTCGGGCAGCTCGGCGCGGGTGTAGAATTGCTGGTCGCGGGCGCGGAAGATTTCGCGGTGTGGCTGGTCGGCGGGGTTCATGGTCGAGGGGCGGCGGGTTGGCGGTGGAAAATTACGGAATAGCGGAACGGCAAGCGGCGGGGGCGTCAGAACGGCGGCTCTCCACCGCTAGGGCGGCGGCTACCGGGTGCCCCGAACCTGAACAACGGCGGCAGTGCGGGGGCTGCACCCTCGGCGGGTTCGGCGGTGGCGTCCTAGGCGCGGTGGGTGTTGGCCTGCTGGTGGTCGCGGGTGAATAGGGCCAGCAGTTCGGTAAAATGGGTTGGGGCTCTGGGGGCTATGCAACAGGTGATTCTAGAAACTGCTGAAATGAGGTGTTTTTCAATAGATATGACCGGCTCTTGGTTTAGTAAACAGGCTGACAATTATGTGCCGTCATTGTATCCCATCCCACATCCCACCATCCCAAACCTTAAGGTTTGGGATGGTGGGATGTGGGATGGGATACAATGACGGCATTTGCCCATAATCCTTATTATTTAAAAATAAGTATTTTTCTAAACGATTGTATTATGCTGAAGAACTTTCGTGGTTAATTGTAGATTTTGGGAGCCGCCGTGCCAATGCACTTTTCGAAATAGGTTTCATCCCAAGGCTCTCCGTAATAGGTAGCAGCATACTTGCGGTTCGTTCAAAGGAATTGCCTTCCCCTAACAACTGGCGAGCCCTTTCCCATACTTCGCGTTCATCAGCGCCTTCCTCTGGTTTCTTCCGTAAATCACCCAAGTATGACCGCTCTCCTGTATTGTGGAACGTAAGGTTGCTGTCAAAATGTAGGATGTAGCTCATTTCTTTCGCATCATTAGGCAAATAGTTGCCTTTTAAGACGCACAAGTGTCGTAAAGCTGGGTTGTATGAGTCAGTGCGCAACTCTAATACCACTCGCATTTTTGCTTCTAAGCCCTGACTTCCAAGTAGGTTGTTCTTAGAGGGTTTTTGGTCTTCGGTACGCTTGCCAGTATGGTGCATGAATAATATCAAGCACCCGTGTTTTATAGCCAACTGGCTGTAGCTGGAGATAAAGCGCCTTACTTCGTTGGACTGGTTTAAATTCCCATCGAATAAATCGCCCAACGCATCTATGATAATCAAGTCAGCAGGCTGCTGTGTCAGCATGCTGTCAAGTTTCATAATTAGGTGTTCCGTATCGAATACAAACCGCAGCCGGTTGCGGGCGGCATCAGGTACCTTCTGACCGAGCAACTGTTTTTTTAGGAGCGGCCCAACTGCCTCATCGCCATCTTCAGTACTGATACAGATAGCGCTGTGGCGTACTGCTTGGATTGGAAAGCCTAGAAATGTTGGCTTTTCAAGGATTATATCCAGTGCTAGCTGGCGTAAGAAAGAGGATTTGCCAGTGTCGCTGCTTCCAGCCAGCATAGCTACGCCTTGGCGTTGTAACAACGGCGCGACCAGTAAGGGGACTTCAGTATTCGGGCGGTCCAGTAATTCGCCTAAGGTATAATAACCTGGTTTGTCGGATTTTGTTCCATTATCTCTCGGTGCCGATGAGCGAATGGTCCCTTCAATAAGCCCAGCAATGTAACCAAGAGGAAATTTGCTTCCGGAGTATTGCGGCGACTCGTGTATCATACCACTAAGCGCTGCCATTTCGCTCAACCTGTCTTCATTCAACTTCATCGACAAACGGATGCGGTGCTTTATGATGTAGCTCGGTTACCAGCAGCAACCCAGGATAGTAGCTCAGTACGGGAGAAGTAAAGCTTATTTCCTCTTTTACTGTGAGGTATAGCACGAGCCGAAACTAAAGCATAGATGCGAGCTTTGCTTAAGCGCGTAATTTCTTGTGCTAGAGCTAGCCCGCCTATCTCGGGGGTAGTAGGAGTAACAGTGGTTGGCAGTCTTTCCACCAAAAGCGCTTCCAGTTTATCGAGGCGATTGTGAAGCACTTCAAAAGGGTTGTGCATAGGGGGTATCGTAAAGTTTGGAGAATAAGGTGCTAGGCCACCTTGAATTAAGGCGGTATAAGTTGTACTGTCCAGAAGACATTACCGTGTTATGCTAGCTATTGCTTGTGCAGTCGCTAACGCGCCGCTTTCCTGTGCCATCTTGCTTCCTGTACGATGCGGCTACCAGGGCGTCCACTCTTAAGCGCAGAACTTACTGCTGGAGTAGAGACCCCAAGTTTTTTGGCAAGCGCTGTCATGGCTCCGTGAGGAAGCAATTGTCGTAATGTTGAAGAAGACTGTTTCAATGCCAGCAGTCGTTGCTTTGCTTAATTTTGGTTAAGAACACAAATTTATACAGAAAACAACTTGATGCAAAAGCTATGTTCTTGGCATTTAAAGTGAAAGCGCCGCGAATATAGTTTGCCTCTGACATGTAAACTGCTCAATCCTAGGGTCGCTTGGAGCAGCTTTGGCCCGGTATATTATCAGGATACTGGCGAAAAAAAATCAGATAAGATGGGCAGAGATGAGAAAACACTATGGTTATCTGCTTCAGTTAATAGGAGCAGAGCTAGTATCACGTCGGATTAGCAGACGGTGTTTTGTATGTGTTCAGGAGTGAGCGGTAGCCTTAAAAGACCACTTTACCGGCATTTGGACCTTTTAGACCTCATCGGTACTGCATAGCTGCCCGCGTAGCGGGCATGAGTGCTGCGATTCACTCGATAGCACCAGTAGCTATGTTGTCCTATTTTATACGCGCTGTTTAGATAATTTGGCCCTGCGCGTCGGTAGATACCCAATGGCGGTGCTTGGACCTATGGACTTGTTTGATGGGGACACTGATTATAGTTGGCTACATAAAAAAATACAAAAAAAATTTTTATGCATCGGGGGAGCAGGCATCACGTATTTCTCCCCCCACCCATTAGACAGGGGAGAATTTCTTTGGTATAGATGACTGTGGATAGCACCAGTATTTTATCGATAGGAATTAAATCCAACGAGAAAATACTGGTTTGATTTGTCTAAAATAATGTTCAAGGTATACTCCTTAAATCTTGAGTTCATTCACTGGCTTAGAACAAGCAGGCGAATTGCTCTGACTAGGAATAGTCCTAGTATCGGTGTATGATTTAATTGTAATAGTTGTATTTAAACACACGATATGCATTTGGGAAGTATCCGATAGTTATAAGTGAAATACAAAGTGAAGCACAGGTCCCACGCAGGCAACGAACACAAGCAACAGAAAAGTAGTATGTTCTTCGTCGGGATTCTCAAAAGGTTCCATATCGACAAACTTAAGGCAGATGGTCCTATTGCCGTCTGGGGTCTTCGATAAGTTGCTCTATGCCGTCTACTATCTGCGCCAGCTGCACTTGGTAGTATCGGCAGAGCATCGCCACTGTAAGTAGCGCAACACTACGCCGGCCAGATTCGACTCGGGATACGTGTACACCTGTTGCATCATATACCTCTTGCAGTGTCAGATGACGCTCCTCGCGCACGCTTTTTAAGCGGCGCGCGAGTTCGTGCAAAAGAGGTGAGGACTGCTTCTCGGCCATGCCACCACAAAGGGCGGGACTGGCGGAGTAGGGCACAAAGACCGAACGGTCCTTATTGGGGCTTGATTAGTACATTTGGTGACCAGTTCAAATGTTTGCTCCTTCGTGGTATGACTTATTTCAACTTCGCTGCCCATTTTCAGTACCCACAAGCTCTCAGTAAGGGAGCTTGGAGCTTAGCAGTTGCTCTCATCGGACAGGCCGATTTCTTAAAATCAGAGCTCCGGCTTGAAGTGTCCATCACACAACTTTTCTCTGCTACGGAAGACATTCCATATACGTGGCTGCAAAAGATTACCGGTCGAGCCTGCGAATTCAGCCTTGCTACCTATGACTCTGCAGATTTCGAGGAAGCAGATGTTGATTGCAGGGCAATGTTCCTCAACGTGGGTTATCGAGCTAATCCAAGTAGGATAGTGGCTGAACTGAATCCCGGTGCCCGAACTATGCTGCTGCAATTACAGCAAGGAATTCATCAGCTATACCAGCAAGGGAAATTGCAGCCTGCAAGCTTGACGGCTCATATGAAGACGCTTACTCCTCTGACCGTTTTCAAAATGAAGCGGAGGAGGAACCGACAACTTATCTAGTTCAGTAAAGAAAACACGGTTACTTCTTGATAATGGTGCACTAAAGCAGCTTGTCAAAAGCCGTATCAACCAGCTCAGATGCGAATGAATCCAGATAAACGGCAGTCACGGCTTCGGACTTGTGCCCCATGGCTTGGCCTATAATCGCAGTGTTTTCACCGGCGAACTTCAACGTTGTAGCAAATGAGTGCCGCGCCACATAAGTCGTTAGCGGAGTTGTGATATCCGCTTGCTCAGCTAATACCTTCAAATCTTGGTTGACTTGCCCCAGCACCTTGTGCAACCGGTTTTTGATTTGAGTAGGCGTCTGGTGCCGGGCTGCGTCGAGAATGGGGAAGAGGTAGCTCTCGGGTGTGGCGCGAGTCAAGGACTCAAAGGAGGCCACGAGTGCTACTGCTGGCGCCAGCAGCTTCAACGAGAATTTGCCTCCGGTTTTCTGACGGACATAGCTTAGCCGCTCAGGGGTGCCAGCAGAGTCAAAGCTCAGGTCGCGCCAACGCAGTTGGCCTAAGTCGACAAAGTTGATACCCCCACAATAAAAGGAAAACAGGAAAACCTCCTTCGCCAAACGGAGGCGGTCGGTGGCCGGTACTAGGGCTTCGAGCTGGCGCACCGCCTCACGCGGTAATGCTCGCTTCGTCGTGCTCACATCAAATTTGCCGACCTGCATTTTATGCTTCTCAGCTACAGTGCGGGCGAATGGGTAGCTGCCGGCCTTCATCAGGCCGTCGGCAATGGCTTGGTTGAGCACCGCCCGTAACGTGCGAAACCGTAGCGACAGGGTTATCTCCTTGATACCGGTGGCGCGTAGTGTCTGTTCCCACTCCCGGCAGAAAGCGACGTTCGCTTTTTCAATTGGTACATCGTAGCTGTTGAGCCAAACAGACCAAGCTTCCGCCTTCCCTCGGCCGGTAGGAGGGGCGGGCGCATCTGCTTCGGCTGCGATAAACTTCGCCAGTTGATTGCGTAGGTCGCGGTAAACAGTGGCATTGCCGGTTTGCCCGGCCTTGAGGTAGCCAGCGCTCAACTCATCGCAGTAGGCAAGCAGTTTTACCCGTCTGGCAGCCTTACGCCCCTCGATGGCTTTAGCTGCAACGGCAGGAGCGTCGTGCTGCTCGTCGGCGCTGGCCAGGGTGTCGGCGGCATCGGCATACTTGGTTTCCCATTCAGCAAGGGACTTGAGCAGCTTCTCGCGGTGAGGCTCGGGGTAGCTCTTGCGGATGGCGTCACGGTAGTTGCTCTTCTCCGCGTTCCAGTACTTGGGCAGTAGCGATAGGCCTGTGGCCAAGTACTTCCGCTTGCGGTCCTTGGTGATGCGCACCAGGAAAGGGTGGGAGCCATCGGCCAGCGTTTTGCTGGGGAAGTAAACCACCTTTACGCCTGCCTTGCCCTCTTTGTGTTCGGTCGTTTTGCTCATCGTGTGTAAACCGCGCCGGTTTACACGGCGGTTTACACAAAGTTAATCAAAAGGCCAATAATGACGATAGCCGTCGATAAAATGAACTGGTTTAAAATGTTGATTAATTGAGGTAATAAGTGTAAGATGGGTGTTCGTGATAAACCTTGTTCCGTAGCTTCCCAAGCTGAGGGTCGCGAGTTCGAACCTCGTTTCTCGCTCATTTTTAATCAGCCACTTGTCTGCGAAGATGGGTGGCTGATTTGGTTTTGGTTTAAACGCTGGTTTAAACATGCCGGCCGTAGCCCCAACCAAGGTTACTAAGCGCATCCTAGGGCGTATTGACAATTAGAGTAACCAGACGCAGGTAGCGGCGCAGTGGGCGAAGGCGAGGAACGAGGTGGCGGTCTTGTCGTAGCGGGTGGCCAAGCGGCGGTAGTGCTTGAGGCGGTTAAAGAAGCGTTCGACTTTGTTGCGGTCCGCGTAGAGGTTGCGGTCCAACTCGCGGGCGGTGCGCCGGCTACGTTTACTGGGCACGACAACCGCGGCTCCGACCTGATGGATTTGGGCAATCAGGGCGTTGGTATCGTAGGCTTTATCGGCCAGCACAGCCCCCACCGCCAAGCCCTCTAACAGGTCGGCGGCCACCGTGCAATCGGCCTGTTGCCCCGGCGTCAGGGCCAGGCGTAGCGGGTTACCCAGCGCGTCTCCGACGGCGTGGAGTTTGCTGGTGAAGCCCCCGCGTGAGCGGCTGAGAGCTTCGGCTGGCGCGGCGCTTTTTTTTGCCCGGCCGCGTGCTGATGCGCCCGTATGCTGGTCGAATCGAGCATGGCCCAGTCTAGGTCCGGGTCCTGTATGGCCTCGAATACGCGTTGCCAGATGCCTTTCTGGGCCCAGCGGCGGAAACGTCGGTAGACCGAGTTCCACGGCCCAAACCGTTCGGGCAAATCCCGCCACGGCGCCCCACTGCGCGCTATCCAGAGCACTGTATTCACAAACAATCGGTTGTCGGCTGTCGACCGGACTGCATCTCCGACTTTGCCCGGCAACAAGGGCGCTAAGCGCGTCCAGTCCGCATCTTTGAGTTCATAATGTCGCACAACCCAAAGGTCGGCGATTGTCAACACACCCTAAAACGGCCGGCACCTTTTGCGCTGGATTGAAAAGGATTCAGGATGTACAAACGTAGGCTTGGCTGCGAGACGAGTAACAAGCAAGCGGCCAGAATCCGAGACTGGGTGTGTTGGTACTGCGGCCCTGGTCTGCCGACCGCCGTTCTCTACTCAGTAGCGGCTGGCTGCAGAATTGAACAACCGGAACACCGCGGCGCGGATGAGGGGCTGGTCGGTGTTGCAACGAGTGGTATTGCCGGAGGCGCAACGCGACGGCGTACCTCATCCAAACTGACCAGTTAGCAGTAACCGTAGAGGTGTGGCAACGGGTGTGCTGGCAAAAGCCCGAGACCCCATTTGCAAACCGTCTTGGGCGAGGAGAGAAGATTGCACAAAAGGCTGCAAGTACCCTGCGCAGCTACCTCTGTTGGCCGCGTTCGGTGTGGTGTGGCAACTAAACTTGCGCGGAATGCCTGAAACAAAGCGTGGTCTTCAACTATGCTGCGGCTGCTATGTCAGTTAAATGGGTAGTAAAGTATTGTTGTGTAAATGTTAAAATCGGATTATAGAGATGAGTTGGTTCGTTTTCTATAAGGCGAGCATCCTGACTGGATATTACTTGTAGCAAAACTGCATCCCATTTATTGCCCTTGTAGCGACCGGCATATTGGTTGAATTATTGGTTGAATGTTTAGTTGAAACAGGCGAATCAGCGGGTGGCGAATGGTTGCATTGACCAGTTGCGACGAAACCACCGAGTTCGAGTTGCTGGAGCAGGCGCTGCTGACGCTTGAGGGCCTGGCGGGCGCGGCGTAGGGCGCGCAGGGTGGGAGCGTAGGAAATGCTTTAGGTAGCCAGAGAGCGTGGCGCGTGATTTCCTGCGGGACGGTGTGTAGCCAGCGTATGAGGGCAGATGCGGTGGGCTTACCATTTTTTATCGGTGTTTGCCAAAGATGGAAAGGCTGAATGAAAAATATTTTATAGGTTGCTGTCTGCGCTTTTAATCATTTGGCGCTTGTAATCAGTATGTAATGACAAATACCCGTAAAAACACCTGTTTTTCAAAACAGGTGTTTTTACGGGTATTTAAGTGCTTTTACGGCCTTTACTTGGTCAAACCAAATAAGCCATCAACCGAATACGGGGAGGCGTGGGCGGATTGGAGCATTTCATTACTTCAAACGCTTGCGGAGTCTTCCAAATTACTTGTCATAAGCTCCTTGTTTCAGTCGATACCGGGGCACCAGTAAATGGGGCGTTATGGATTGCTGACTAAGGCTTATCAAGGGTTTGGGAACGACTCAAGATAGGCTTCTACACTTGCCAGTACGATGATTTCAACGGATTTTCTCCATTCTACCTCATGGTGGTTCCCGTTATCTTGGTGGCCGATTCGGCTCCCCTCCTGCGCCACGGGCTGTTGCAGGCGTTAAGCCATGCTGATGCCACGTACCAAGTCCACGAAGCCGCAACGGCGCCCGAACTGCTGCGGCTGACAGAGCTATTACGCCCGGCCCTGGTGCTAGCCGCTACCAACCTGGCCGGGGCACCTGCCGAGCCACTGGCCTTGCTGCGCCAGCTACGCGAAGGGCAGGCCAACTTGCCCGTGGTATTACTAGCGGAAGTTCATTCGCTCCAACAGGGGGTTATTCAGCAGCTACACATCGCCAGGGTGAGCGGGCTAATGGCCCGCAACGCTTCTATTGCAGAGGTTTGCAGCACCGTGCAGCAAGTGTTAACATATGGCTGTTGTCCCGACAGTTGTGGCTTGGATTGCTGCCAGGTGACCCGTTCCCGGTACGAGTTGCCAGTGGCGTTTACCAGCCGGCAGCTGGAAATACTACACCTGATGGCCGAAGACCGGTCTAATGAGGAAATCGCCCGGTGTCTGTTCACCAGCGTGCGAACCGTGGAGTATCATCGCAGCCAGATGCTGCAGAAAGCGGGCACGCGTACGACTTTAGGCCTGGTGCTTTTTGCCTTGAAACAGGGTATTCTTCGCCTTGATGAATGCGCCGTCGTGGCAGCCGACCGATGACGAGCGAAGCCGCTCACTGCTGCCGGTCTACGGCAGCAGTTCGGTGTCCAACTGCTGCGGGAAGGCAAGCCGCAGGTAGAAGTAACCCGTACCGGCCAGGCCCAGCATCAGGCCTGGCGCTTCGCCCATGCCTGGGGTAGCGCCCGAGGGGTCATTGACGCCGCTGGGCCAGCGCAGGCCGGTGCGCTGATATTTCTCCAGGCCGTAGTTGCCAGCGGCCTGGGCTACCTGATAGTAGAGGTCGTTTTGCAGCACCCGGCTGCCCTCCAGCAAAACATCGGCGTTGCCAGCCAAGCCGTGGCAAAGTGAAAAATTACCCTGGCCCCCTGGATTGGTGACGAGGTTATAGATGCCACGGTGGGTGGTGTTAAGCGCAATCTCGGCTTCCTGGCGGAAGGTGTCGTCGCCGGTTAGTTGCCAGGCACGCAGGCGGCTCAGGGAAATGCCGGGCGCCCCGTGGCACCAGGCATCGCCGTAGGTGGGCGGGGGGCCGACGGCCGGGGCCGCTACGCCAGCGGCAGCCATGTCGCGCAGGTCGGGCCAGTTTTGCAGCTGCGGATGAAACAGCTCGCGCTCGAAGTTGAAACCTAGCTGGGCGGCCGTGTAGTAGGCCGGATTGGCCGTGACGTAGTACAGTTCCAGCAGGGCCAGGGCCACCCCGGCGGCCCCGTGCGAATAGCCTGTAAGAGCCGGCTGCCCCGGCAGGGCAGGCCATCCCCAGGTCGTGGGCCGCTGCTGCGCTCGGCTCAGCAGAAAATCGCCGCAACGCGTGGCGGCCTCACCCAGCCAGGTTGCGTCGGGCTTCTGGCGCAGCCAGCGTAGCAGTACCGGAATAGCTCCTGCCACGCCCGAAATCACGTCAATCTCAAATTCCTGCGGGGGCTGGGCGCAGGCGCGGGCCAACTGTTCCCAGCCGGCCGCCGTCCAGTCGGGGCGGTCGTGCTGCTCGCCCAGGCGCAGCAGCGTATCGGCCAGGCCCACGGTGCCGGCGTAGTAGGCATAGCTGGTGGGACCGCGCATGGCGCGTTCGTCGCCGAGCACGTGGTTTACAGCCCCGGTCAGCAGCTCCTGCCACACGGGGTCGGGCTGCAGCTGTTGCAAGAGACCGAAAAATCGGGCAATGCCCGCCGTGCCGCCGTACACGTCGGGGCCGCAGGCGCGCTGCACGGCCTGGTACCCGCCGCCCACGGCCTCGGTGCTGCTGCCTACCCAGGTGCAGCGCTCGCCTTCCCAGATGGCGGTGCGAGCCAGGCGGGCGGCGATGTCCTGAGCAACTTCAACATAAATCTGGGTAGCGGGGGCGAGGGTCAGCACAGACATAAATAAGGGCTACCCGGCGTGGAGCAGCGAAAAATCGTAGGGGAGGTGAGAGTTGGGGTTGCGGTAGAGGTGCTGCTCATCGAGGCCGTTTTTGGTCAGCAGCCGGCGGATTTCGGCCAGCTGCCCCTCGGGAGAGTCCAGTTGTTTGTAGTGGGCACTCACCAGTGCCTCGGCCAGCAGGTTGCAGCGGTTCATGCCGAAGCTCTGGCCGCTGCCGGGGTCTTCCGAAAACGACACGCCCGGTCGCAGCTCCCGCGTAAACAAGGGCACGGTGGCTTGCAGCTGGGCCTGCATGTCATCGAGAATGGGCCGGAGCAGGCGGGCAGCGAGGCGGAAGTCGAACTTGCTCACGTACAGCACCGCACTGTCGGTGCGCGTAAACAAATTGGGGTGATTAAGGCACTTAAAAAGAAACGGCAGCCGGTAGCGGTTGAAGGTGCCGGTGATGCCCTGCACTAGCTGCTCGGCCCCGGTAAACGTGGTATGGAAATACACCCGCACGAACTCGGCTTGCTGCGACACTAGTTCGCGGCCCCGCACGTGGTAGAATACCGGCTGCACGGCCTTGTCTTCGCGGCTCATCTTTAGCTTCACCACTGCGCTCACCTGCAGGCTGGTTTCGGCCGGGTTAGTAAACTCCCACTGGCCGGGCACCAGCTGGCGCAGGTAGCCGTTTTTGCTGACGAAAGCCGTACCGTGGCCATCGACCGAATACACGGTCCAGGCGGGGTCAAAACCGTCGGCGGTTTGATTGGCGGCCGAGAGGCGGGCCATGGTCTGCTCACGCGCCGCGGCCGAAGGCAGCGCCAGGCTGGCGGGCTCCGGGGCATCGGTGCGGCCGGTGCAGTAGTAGGTGCCGTAGAGCACCTGCGCCAGCCGGTTCTGCAGGTTCAGGCGGGCCTGACCGTCGTCGCCGCTGTTCTGGCCGAAGTGCTGCAGAGGCTGGTGCCACTTGGTGTAGGCCTGCTGATAGGTAACGGGGTAGTCCTGTCCGCGTAGGCGATAGGTGTATTCGTCCACCACCGTCAGCTGCGTGGCAATGTCCGTCAGGGCTTGCGAAAAAGAGGGCGTGCTCATGCGGGAAGGGCCACGGTGGCGGTAGCAAAGTGGGAGAGAACCATAGGTAAGCCTTGGAATAGCACGTAGCTAGCCTGAAGCAGCTTGGTGGCGCCGGGTTGCAGCGCGGGCCAGGCCATGTTTTGCTCGATGGCCGTCTGGATTAGACGGGCGGCGGTATAACGTAGCGTCTTTTCCAGCAGTGCCGGAGCCGCGGCCGGGTCGGCCCCGGTGCGGTTCAGGTACTGCTGCCAGAAGCGGTCCATCAGCGGCCAGGCGGCCTGCAGCTCCGGCAGGCCCATGCCCGGCACTAAGCTGAAGGTAGCGGCCCCCACCACCGGGTCGTAGAAAATGATATTAGTAATAAAGCCCTGCCAGACGCCCGCCACGTCCCACAGTGGGTCGCCGATGTCGGCAATTTCCCAGTCGATGACGCGCAGCTGCTCGCCGCCTTCGGGCGTGGCTTGGCGCAGCAGGTTCACCCATTTCAAGTCACCGTGAATAAGACTCGTGCGCGTCCATTCGGCGCGCAGGGCGGCCAGGGCGGCTTTGAAATCGGGGCTGCTTTGCACGGCCGTCAGCGCCGGGTTGGGTGCCTGGCTGGTAGTGAGCAGCGCCTGCTGCGTGCCTGGGTCGGGCTCGGCCAGGGTGAGCACCCAGGGGGGCTGCTGCGGAAAGAACTGCACCGAGCGGCTGCTGAGCACGGCGCTATCCAGCGGAAAATGATAGCTGGCCAGTAGGTTCACCAACTCATCAGCCAGGGCGGGCGGTAGCTGGCCGCCGTGCTGGCGCACGTAGTCTTCCAGGTTGTGGGCATCGGCCATATACTCGGTTACGAGCACCTGTTTTTCGGCGTCGAAGCCGAAGTAGCCGGGCACGTAAGTCGCTAATTGGGTAAAAGCCGGATGGTTCTTAATGAGCCACAGGCAGGTGGCGTCCTTTTGCAAGACGTAGGTGTTGTTCGAGTCGAAGCTGATGAGCTGCTTGATGAACAAGCTCGGGGCCTCGCGCCGGGTGACGCGGAAAATGAGGTTGCGGGTCTGCATCTGGGTGGCCAGGTAGTCGCCGCGCAGCAGCGACGCCGTTTCCAGAAAGCCCTTGTCGAGCAGGTACAGGTGCAGGTCGGGTAGGGTTAGTCTCACTAGGAGTCAGCAGAAGGAAGGTGGAACGTAAGCCAAGGTAGCCCGTAATCAAGGATGCTGCTCAAAAACTCCCCGCCCACTCGGGCGGGGAGTTTCTAAAAACCGGCAAGCGAATCGTCAATAAGCAACGACCAGCTTCGCAGCCTTAGCAAAAAGGCGGGATGTGGGTGTGGCAAACCGCCACGGTCACAGTCGTGATAATCGTGGGAATGATTGTTTGCGCTTGCGCGCCGCCGTTAGCAGGGGGGCAGATGGGCGCTACCGTCGGGCAGTGCGGCGGTACCGATACGGGCTGGCAGTTGGGCCACTGCGTAGCGCCATAGCAGATGGGCGGCACGGTGGGGCAATGCGGCGGCACCGATACATTTTGGGCGTTAGCACCCGCATTCGCGGGCGGGCACATGGGCGCTACCGTCGGGCAGTGCGTGGCGGCCGACAGTAGGCCACCACCGCAATTCCAGGTCGGCTGGCACATGGGCGCTACCGTCGGGCAGTGCGTGGCGGCCGAATACACTGTCTGGGCCTGGGCGGGCTGCACAGGGCAGTGCGGCGGAGCCGACAGCAGGTGGGGGCACTGGGGGGGCGTGGTGGGGGGGCACATCGGGGCTACCGTGGGGCAGACAGTCGCCAGCGACAGCGTCGGCGCTTGGGCCTGGGCACCGCCGTTAGGCTGGCACTGGGGCCACTGCGTGGAGCCATAGCACAAGGGGGGCACGGTGGGGCAATGCGGCGGCACCGATACGTTCTGGGCGTTAGCACCGGCGTTATCAGCGGGAGAAGCGGCACCCGCAGCGGCCGGAGGCGGGCACATGGGCGCTACCGTGGGGCAGTGCGGCACGGCCGACAGCGGCGGCGGACACATGGGGGCTACCGTGGGGCACATCGTAGGCAGCGACAGCGTCGGGGCTTGCGCCTGGGCGTTGGCAGCACAGCCGATATGCGTGATGAGGGTACTAGCCGTCGTTGCCGCCGTTATAACCGTCCCGCCTGGCACTACAACGGTTACCGTGCCGATGGTCGTTAGGGTAGTCCAGTCGAATTGCGCCTGGGCCCCGCCGTTGGCGGGCGGGCACAGGGGGGCTACCGTGGGGCAGTGGGGCGGCACCGATACGGCGCCCGTGTTGCCGCCGCCGGTGCCGGTGTGCACGCAGCCGGGCAGGCTCAGGTGGGGGGGCGGGCAGGCCGCCGGTACTTGGGTGCAGACGGTGGCGGCCGTCATTGTAGCTTGCGGGGCAGCCTCGTTGCCTTGGGGAGGGCAGGTGCCGGTGTACACGCAGCCGGGCAGGCTGATATGCGGCGGACAGTTAGTGGCGTGAGTGTGCGGCGGCAGGCAGCCCGGCACACTCAAGTGCGGCGGCGGGCAAGCGGCGGGTACTTGGGTACATACGGTGGCCGCCGTCATGGGTAGCTGCGGCGCCGCATTGCCATCTTGCGGGGGGCACACGCCGGTGTGCAC
The DNA here is from genome assembly GCF_030580865.1 of Hymenobacter aranciens. Taxonomy (GTDB): domain Bacteria; phylum Bacteroidota; class Bacteroidia; order Cytophagales; family Hymenobacteraceae; genus Hymenobacter; species Hymenobacter aranciens. The sequence continues at coordinate 51,832 of NZ_JAUQSY010000005.1, forward strand.
GCAGCCGGGCAGGCTCAGGTTGTAGGGCGGCGGACAGCCCAGCTGGGTACAGACCGTGGCCAGGGTGTGCGTGGGCACGCAGCCGGGGTAGCTCAGGTACGGCGGACAGACGCCGGTCTGCACGCAGCCAGGCAGGCTTAGCATCTGCGGCTGGGCCTGGGGAGCGCAGCCGATAACGGTTTGCACGGGACCTATGCCGCAGAAGGTTAGGTAGGTAAACGACATAAAAGGGTTGGGTTGAAAAGGTGGAAAAAACGCAAAAGGCCTTTTTGCAAAAAGTCAGAATAGGCAGGAAGGAAAGGGCTTAAGCCACTTCCTGCTGATTGGACGTCTCGCCCGTTGTCGACGCGTCGGTGGCGTCGCTGGTCGCCGTCTTTTCAGCGACATCTTCGCTCGACACCTCTGGGCTGGTTGGTGCTAGCATGCTGGCGCTTTCCAGGTGCTGAAGCAGTTGCAGCAGCTGCTGGCCCACCAGGCTGCCCAGGCCCGTGCAGGGGTTCCAGTAGGGCGCGGCGTAGTAGAGCTGGTTATTGCCCTCGGTGATGGGGCGGAAAGCCTCGGAGCCAGCAAAGCCGTAAAGCACGCTGTTGAGAAAGCCCAGCCGGTAGCCCAGCTGCTGGCTGATGAGCGTCAGCAAGGCGGCCGTAAAAGGCGTGGCCGCGCTCGTGCCGCCAATCACCACGTCATGCCCGTTGAACACCACCCGGTAGCCCTGCACACCGCTGGCATCGGCGGCCACGTCGGGCACGCCGCGCATGGTGCTTTTTTGGTAGGGGTATTTGCTGACGGCCTGGTACTGGTAGTAGGGCTGCGGATACAACATGCTGTAGCCGCCGCCCGAGGCGTCCTGGCCATTGGCTTCGTTCCACACCACCTGGGGTTGCAACTGGCCGTCGGCCAGCGTGTCGATGGTGCCACCGCAGCCCAGCACCAGCGGGTTGGACGAGGGCAGCGATACGTTCGGCACCGCCAGGCCGTTGTAAGCGCCGTGGTCGGCCGAGGCGGCCACCAGCGTAATCCCCAACAGGCTGGCCATGTAGAGCAGGTTGTTCATTTCCGCCACGTCGGCCGCCGAGTAGTTGTACTCCGAGCCCGCCCAACTGATGGATACCACGCTGGGCCGGTTCACGTCGTCGGCTACGATGGCCCGCAACGCCTCCAGCAGCGTGCTGCCGTAGTACACCACCAGCCGGGCCTGCGGGGCCAACGCCCCGGCTACTTGCAGGTCGAGGGCTACTTCGGCGTTGTTCATTAGCTCGGTCAGGCCGGTGCTGGCCGGGGGCGTGCCGACTTCGATGACTCTCGGCTTTTTCAGCCCAGCCTGCGCGAAAAACTGCTTGAAGTCGGCTTGATTCAGTTTGCCGCCCAGCTCCACGAAGCCCATTACCTGGCCTTCGCCGTTCAGGCCCGTGGGAAACTGATAGGCTTGGGCCAGCTCCTGTGGGGTGCAGCCTGCGGGGGGCGCGGGCGTTGCGGTCGCCTCCGGGGCTGGTGCGGCGGGTCGGGGCTTGGTGGGCGTGCGCGATTCCACCCGCACGGGACGCTCCAAGGGCGGGGCCTGCTGCACGATGGTAAGCAAAGACGCGGGCAACTGCAGCGCCGTGGTGGTGGCCAAAAACCGGGTCTGCGCGGCCGTTTGGAAGGTAGCGACTACGGTGTGAAAGGCCTGCTCGACGGCTGCCACGGGGCCCGTCAGCGTCAGGCTGCCCGTGAGCAGACTGCTGCTGGTGACCTGCAGGCCGAAAGGCTCGAAATAAGCGCTGACCGTAGCCATGTCGTCGGGCGTGGTGCCCAGGGTGGCGGCCAGCTCCTCGTGGCTGGGGTAGTGGCGCAGGTGCGGCGGCAGCGTCACCAGGTCTGTCAGTTGGGCGGCTTGCTCGGCCGAGGGCGTTTGGCGGCGGAGCGAGAGGGTGATGCTCAGCGGGCGCGCCGGGTTTGGATAGCCTACGAGCGTGCCCGCTGCCTGCGGGGCAGAGTGGGGCACGGCCAAGAACGACTCGTTCATGATGCAGAAGCGCTACCGAAGTAGCAGTCAGGTGAGAGAAGGTACTTTCGACGGGCGGAAGTGGGGCAAAAGTAGAGGCGGCTTTGGCGGCGTGCATTAGTGCTAGCACTAGTTTTTGGGCACCGAGGAAGGATTTTTTGTCCAGGATGGGATGGATATAAAAACGCCCCAACCAGTGCTGGTTGGGGCGTTTGTCGGGGCGTAGGGCTAGGCGGCTGGATAGGGCAGGGGCGGGTCGCCTTTTGCTTGGGCTTTCTTAGCGGCCTTGAGGAACTGTTTATCGCGCTGGCGCTGGGTGTCGTTTTCCTGGCCGTCGCGCTGCAGCTGGGTGGCCGATTCCTTGAGGTGCTGGCGGCGCTCGCGTAGCACCTCGTGGCACTCGTGGGCGGCTTGGGCGATGAGGTGGCCGGCGAGGGGCAGCGTGAGCGTGCCGGTAAGGGGGTGGAAGCTCAGGGCGACGAAGCCGTCGAGTTCGAGTTGCTGGAGCAGGCGCTGCTGGCGCTTCAGGGCCTGGCGGGCGCGGCGTAGGGCGCGCAGGGTGGGCTGGTACGACATGCGTTAGGCAGCGAGGGCGCGGCGGGAGAGTTCCTGCGGGATGGTGTGCAGCCAGCGGGTGAGGCGAGCGGGGCTCGAGCAGGTGTGGATATGGTGGCTGGCCCGGAGCTTCTCGGCGTCTGTGAGGTAAGGCCGGAGCCACCCCTAAAAAAATATTTACTAAGTGTTATTTGTTAGGCCATCGCCTTATGTGTTGTAAATGAGGATAGTATCAACACTGGTTGCCTCACCCGTAAAAACACCTGTTTTTAAAAACAGGTGTTTTTACGGGTGCAAATCTCGATTTGAGCTCATTCCTTTGATGCCCACTGCGGAAACGCCATCCGTCTTTACTCTCACCAGCAAATCCAACCGGAATGAAAGCAGGAACTACCCTCCAGACCACTATTGACATTGCCATTATTGGGGCAGGTGTATCGGGCGTGTACTGTGCCTGGCGCCTCCAGCAGGCTCATCCCGACAAACGCATCGTGGTGCTGGAAGGCAGCGGCACGGTCGGCGGCCGGTTGCTCTCGGTGCGTCCACCCGGCATCAAAAACATGGTGGCTGAGCTGGGTGGCATGCGCATTCTGCCGGCCACGCAGCCGCTCATCACTACGCTCATCGAGAAGCTCAATGACGCGCTGCCCGCCGAAAAAACCATCGAACTCTACGACTTTCCGGTGGACAAGCCGCAGAACCTAGCCTACCTGCGCGGAGTGTATCTGCGTTTGGCCGACTTTACTGCCAACCCCGACAAGGTGCCTTACCGCCTGTCATTTCTGGAGCGGGGCGGCACGCCGGGTGGCATCATCGTTGATGCTATTGAACAGATTGTGCCGGGGATTACCAACCCCGAGCTCACCGATGCCCGGCGGCGCGAGATGGTGCAGCACGCCAGCTTCGACGGCCGGCCCCTGCATGAGCTAGGCTTCTGGAACCTACTACTGCGCATCATCAGTCCTGAAGCCTTCCAGCTGGGCGTGGATGCGGGGGGCTATAGCTCGACGCTCAGCAACTGGAACGCCGCCGACGCCATTCCGTGGTACTTGTCCGACTTTGGCGTGGCCCCGCACTACAAGGGGTTCTGCGAGGGTTTCCAGTCGGTGCCCCTGGCGCTGGCCGAGCTGTTTGAACAGGCGGGCGGCACTATTCTGCGCCACACCAGGCTCGAAGGCTTCGCCGAGCACGACGGCGGCTTTGAGTTGCAACTGGCCGAGGGGCCGGTGCACGCCAGGCAGCTGATTCTGGCCATGCCTCGCCGCTCGCTCGATTTGCTGGCCCCCAGCAGCCCGCCGCTGCAAGCGCCGCGCGTGCAGGCCCTGATTGGCAGCGTGACGCCCCGGCCGCTGTTCAAGCTCTTCACCACCTACACCAACCCCTGGTGGCGCAATGCCGGCTACACCACCGCTGCTGGCGAGTTCGTGCCCGTAGAAGCCGGGCGCACCGTGACGGACCTACCCGTGCGCCAAACCTACTACTGGCCCACAATAGAAGGCCAGCCCGCCGTAGCCGGTCCCGCCATGCTCATGGCCAGCTACGACGATGGCACCAGCGTTGGCTACTGGGATGGCCTGCGCCCGCGCCGCCGCCAGGCCTGGCAGCAGGGCCTTGAGGTAGCCCCGCCCACCGAAGCTTTCCGCAGCCCGGCGCCGGTGGTCGCCGCCCGGGCGGCGACCACCGGCGCCGACCCCACCAGCGACTGGCACCGCTACCAAGCCCCGGCCGAAATGGTGCAGGAAGTGGCGCGCCAGCTCGGCACCATTCACGGCCTCACCTACACGCCGCAGGTGCAGCAGGCGGCCTTCCGCGACTGGGGCGACGACCCCTTCGGCGGCGGCTGGAACAGTTGGAACATCGGCGTGCGCAGCTGGGAGGTGAAGCACGACATCGTGCAGCCTATCAAGGACCAGCCGCTTTTTATTTGCGGCGAAGCTTACTCCGACGCCCAGGGCTGGGTGGAAGGGGCTCTGCAAACGGCCGACTACGTGCTGGAGAAAATGGGCCTTGAAAGGCTGATTGAAATGTAATCCGGGCTCTGCGCACGGCGCCTATTCCTGTCTGGCTTCTAAAAGATGATGAAAAAATCATTAGTAAGTGGATTGTTTTAAAATATATAAACACATGTTTTTGTCGCCACTTTAGATGAATGGCAATTGCCCGATAATCTGAAATCTCAACCCTCACCCTTTTTTGTTCATGAGTTACCTAAATGGCCTGCGACTGCATTTTGCCGGGCGCTTCCAGGCGGCCCCGTCTACCGTCAACAACGACATTACTCACTTCAACAACGCCACGTTTAAGCCTAGCTACCAGCAGCCCCAGGACGCCAGCGGGCCCAACGGCTGGTGGAACCCTGGCGGTGGCGCCGAGTGGCGCCTGCTGGGCTGCACCGTGACGGGAGCGTGGATGGGCGGCGGCCAGGCAGCCAACGGCGACCCTATCCTGGGCTGTGTGGTGGCCGACTCGGACCGCCGCGCCCCCGCCAAGATTGTAGACCTTGACCCGCAGCAACAGATGGTGTCGCAAATCTGGGGCCTGGAAGTGCGCATCTGCACCGCTGCCGGAGCCCTGCTGTTGCGCGGACAGTACGAGCCAACGGGTTTCACCGACATTTGGGACCGGAGCCACAACGGGGGCGGGGACAGCGGGGCCAGCTCGATGTACCAGTCGGTGCTAACCAACCTGGAATGGGGCGACCTGCGGGCCTCGCCCTTTATGCAGGCGCTGCAGGCTACGGCGGCTGGCCCCGACGGTCGGCTGTCTATCAAGTTCAACGTAGATGGCTACAACATGAACCCGACCTCCCCCGAATTTACGCGGGGCCGGATAGTAGGCACCATCGGGCCAGCCACGGTGGACGAACCAAAGCACTTCGTCCCTGGTCGGCAGTTTGTGCCGGAGGCTGCGTTGGGTAGCGGCTTCTTCACCCCCACCACCGGGCTGGGGTTTTGCGTGGCGCAGGTCGATACGGCCGACAGTTGCATCTACCTCGACCTGGGCAACGCCGTGCCGACTACCGTGCCCGGCGGACCGATGCTGAACCAGGGCCAGCTCCAGCTGGTAGCCTGGGTGCAGCCCGATAATCAAAACCCCTTCTTCCAGAATATCGGTGACCCCATTGACTATATGAGCCCCGACTGGTATGCCCGGACGGCTGGCGTAGTCATGCTACCTGCCACCCGCGCGCTGACAGCCGATGAGCTGAGCGCGGTGCAAAACAACCAGTTGGGCCTGTTGCTGACCAACGGCAACACGCGCCAGCTTACGCCGGAGTCGCCGCAGGGACTCTACGTGCGGGCCGATACGTTCGTGTTTCGCCTCGATGCCGGGCAGACGGCTACGCTTGACCTGTGGGCCACGCAGTTCGGCCAGCCCCTGCCTGCGGCACAAGGGCCCATCTTGCTCCAGCTTGACCCCAGCCAGCTACAGGGCGGGCCCGGCGAGCCCGCCGTAGCCACGCCCACTACTGCCCTGACGTTTCCGGCCCAGGTGCAAACGGATGCCAACGGGCGGGCGACGGTGCAGGTGCAGGCCAACGACCTGAGCAGCCCCCGCGACTACATCGACGGCCAGGTGTACGGCCTGCGAGCCTCGCTGCCAGCCATCGGGTACGACCTGACCGATTACCCGCTGGGGCAGTGGAACTTCGTAAGCCTCCTGGTTTTTGACCCTTACACGCCCAAGGAACCGGTAACCTGGTACGACGACCTCCAGCCGATTTTTCAGCAGTATGCCAACCTGTACCCCATCATGAGCCGCTTCCTCAACCTGGCTGACCCGCAGGCTGTGTGGGCTAACCGGGAGTTGTTGCTCATGGCGTTTGGCCTGCCTATTACCGACGCGAACACCATGCCCGTCACCCGCGACCTGTCGGGACCGAAGCGGGCGGCTATCCTGCGTTGGCTGGGGCAGTCTGAGCTGCAAATGGGCCAGCCCCCGATGACGGAGCCGCAGCCGCAGGCTCTGGCCGAGACGGCCGCGCCCACCGTAGCCGGGCCGCCTGCCGCCGCTCCGGCTGGAGCCCCAACCGGGGCCCCGCGCGGTGGCAAAACTGCCGCCGCTGCCCGGCGCCTCGTCTTACAAAAGCCCTGATTCCAGGAGTATTACTTGCCTTTTTAATCTGCTATCATCATGTTACTTCTTAAGACATCGGTTGCTACCGGCCTCGACACGTTGGCCGGTATGCACCAGGCCTTGCAATCGGCCATCAAGCTCGAACACTCGACCATCCCGCCCTACCTCTACGCCCTGTACTCGCTCAAGCCGGGCTACAACGAAGAAATCCGCCAGCTTATTCACTCCATTGTAAGCGAGGAGATGCTGCACATGAGTCTGGCTTGCAACATTCTGAATGCCATCGGTGGGCAGCCCAACATTGATTCTCCCGGCTTTATCCCGACGTACCCGGGGCCGCTGCCGGGTACGGTCGAGCACGGGCTCATCGTGCCACTAAAGCCTTTTTCGCTGGAGTTGCTCAGCTCGGTGTTCATGGTAATTGAGGAGCCTGAAAACCCGCTGCATTTCCCGCAGCAGCGGCTAATGTCGGGCGAGGTGCCCGAAACCCGCACCATCGGGCAGTTCTACGACGCCATTAAGCAGGCGCTGTTGGCGCATGGTAAAGACTGGTTTACTGGTAACCCTGACCTGCAGGTTAGCAGCTGGGGCATCCCGGCCGTCACGGACCTGACCTCGGCCCTGGCCGCCATCGACCTGATTGTGGAGCAGGGAGAAGGCACGAAGGACTCGCCGCTTGACCCGGAGGACGAGCCGGCTCACTACTACCGCTTTGCCGAAATCTACTACGGCCATCAACTGCGGCCCAACCCCAACGTGCAGCCGGACACGCCCCCCAACCAGAAGTACATCTACGATGGCCCGGTGATTCCCTTTGACCCGGCCGGTGTGTGGCCGGCGCTGACCAATCCTCGCCTGCAGGACTACGCCCCCGGCTCGATACCGCTCTACGCCTGCCAGAACTTTAGCTACACCTACACGGGAGTACTGAAGGCGCTGCATAAGACCTTCAATGGGCAGCCCGACTACCTGCGCACGGCCATTGGTTTGATGGAGTCGCTCAAGGCCCAGGCTCAGATTATTATGGCAACGCCTGCTGCGTTGGGGGTATCCGCTAACGCGGGGCCGACGTTTGAATACCTGCCCGTGCTGCCGGTGCAGTAGGTTGCTGTTCAACACGATTGGTATGAAACGACGGTTCCTGCTACTGGCGGTGAGCTGGCTGGGCCCGGCGCTGGCTGGCCGGGCCAGCACGCTGCCGCCCCTGGCCTCCGACTCGCCGCAGGTGCGGCGGGTGCGGGTGCTGCCCGTGCCCACGGTCGGCTACGCGCCCGAAACCTCTACTTTTGGTGGGGTGGTCGCCTTGTTTACACTGCACCTGCACCCTACGGCGCGGGTGTCGAATGCTAAAATCAAAGCCACTTACACGGCCCGGCGCCAGAGCATTCTGGAGCTGGGCTGGAACTACTTCTTCAAAGACGAGCGGGCCTTCAGCCGGGGCACGGTGCAGCTCTCACGCTACCCCGACCTATACTACGGCATCGGGGCCGCGACGCCGGCTACGGCCGAAACGAACTACACCAGCGACCGGGTACTGGTGCGCCTGGAAATGCTCTGGCGCCTGAGCCCGCGTCGGCCCCTGTTTCTGGGGCCGCAGCTGCGCTACACCAGCTTCGGGCGGCTGGGCTACCTGGGCGGCGACGCGCCAACCTTTGCCAAACTGTATCCAGCCCGCGCGGCCGGTCTGGGCCTGACGCTGCTGGCCGACACGCGCACCAACCTGCTCAACCCCAGCACTGGCCTCTACGCCGAGTTGGGGGCCTCGCAGAACCAGACCCAGGCCGGCGGCTACCAGCGCCTCACGGCCGACCTGCGCCGCTACCATACCTGGCACGGCTGCGTGCTGGCCGCCCAACTGGCCAGTACGGCCGTGCTGGGACCGGCTCCTTTTTATGATTATGCGCTGCTGGGCGGGCCGCAGGCGCGGGGTTATTTCTACGGCCGCTTTCGCGACCGGGCCATCACCTCGTTGCAGGGCGAAGTGCGCAGCCCGCAGTGGCATCGCTGGGGCCTGGCGGCATTCGGCGGCGTGTCGCAGCTAAGCCCCTCGGGCAGCTGGCTGCACGGGCCGGGCCTGAAGCCCAACGTGGGTACCGGGGTGCGTTTCCTGGCCGACCGCAAGGAGCACGTGAACCTGCGCCTGGATTACGCCTGGGGAGCGGACGGCCAGCGCGGACTCTACATTGCGTTTGGGGAGGCATTTTAACTACGCACGCGATGAAAACCCTACTGATACAAGTCATCCTGCTAAGCGCCGGCGTCCTGCTCACCTTCCTGCTGCTGCCAGGGCTGGAGGCAACTGCGTTGCGCCTGCTGAAGGCGGGGGCCGGGCGACCGGGCTGGTATGCGGCGGTGAGCTTTGCGGTGCTGGCGTCCGACATTCTACTGCCCGTGCCGTCAAGCATCGTCATGTTCCTGAACGGAGCCACGCTGGGCATCGCGGGCGGGGCGCTGCTCTCGCTGGCCGCGGGGCTGATGGGCAGTGCCCTGGGCTACGGGCTGGGGGCTGGCTCGGCTCGCCTCACGCGCCGGACCGCGCAGGCGGCGGCTACGGGCGCGGCCGGTCGACTCATGCGGCGGCACGGGCCGGTGTTGCTCGTGGCCACCCGTGGCATCCCCATGCTGGCCGAGAGCTTATCGCTGCTGGCGGGGCACTACCGGGTCGGCTTCTGGCGCAGTCTGCTACTAAGTGGCCTGGGCTACTTGCCGCTGAGTATCCTCTATGCCGTGTGCGGAGCGCAGGCCCGCAGTCCCGACCAGTTCCTGCCCGCCTTTGGCCTGTCGCTGCTACTGAGCGGGGCCTGCTTCCTGCTGGGCCGTTATTTCCTGCGGCCCCGCTTGGCGTCGCAACCTTGAGTGTCTGTCTTTTTATCACTTTTTTCTCACACCCGCATGAAACAACCAGTAAAAACCAAGTCCCAGTCTGCTACAAAGTCAGCGGCGAAACCAGCGAAGCAACCAGCTGCGAAGCTTGCCGTCACTGCCAGCAGACCGTTGCCGAAAACAGCCGCATCTGCTGCTGACCAGCGCATCGTGCGGGCCGCCATCTACCCGGCCATCGGGATTGCGCGGGTAGGCAACAGCCCGGACGAGTACTTCATCGGCCCCGAAGTGCTGGCCGCGCCGCGCGTGGAGCCCGGGTTCTACAAAGACCGGCAGGGGGCCCTGAAACGGCAGGCGGCCCGCTTCCGGGTATACGGCCTCGACGAGGCTGGTCAGGTAGTGCGCGAGCTGACGGCCGCCGACGCCGACATCACTTGGCACGTCCACGTAGCGAATAAGAAGGCGGCCTGGTACGAGTTCAACACGGCCATGGACATTCCAGAAGCCATTCCGGTAGGTCGGCGCAACGCCAACTTCGTGGGCGAGCAGCGCGCCGGGCTGGTCATCGACCCGGGGGCGCTGACTATTGCGGGCGCGGGCACCGAAGGCGCCGCTTACCACTTCGACCAGGGCCGCTTCCTGGGCGAGCCGGTGTATCTGGGCGAGCTGCGCACCGACGAGCAGGGCCGGCTGCTGTTTCTGGGCGGCCACGGCGTGTCGAACTCGCCCTTTCCGGACAACCCGCCCACGACCTTCGCCAACAACGACGGCTGGCACGACGACACCTCGGATGGTCCCGTGAACGCTCAGGTAACTTATCAGGGCCGCGAATTGCCCGTGCAGGGCGCGTGGGTGGTGTGCGCCCCGCCCAACTACGCGCCCGACGTCATTGGCATCCAGACGATGTACGATGTAATAGCCGATGCGCTCCAGATTGTCTATATCACGCCCAAGAAGCAGCCCTCGTTTCAGGAGGACATCTACCCGCTGCTGAGCCAGTTTAGCCAGAGTCAGTGGGTGAATCAGGGCTTTTATGTAGCCTTCGGGCACGGGCAGGCCTACGACTTCGCTAATCCTGAGACGCTACGGCGACTGTCCACCATCACCCGCGACCCGCAGACCAACGAGGTGACGGATGACTACCGCGAATACCGCCGGCAGATTTTTAACTATTTCCGCTCGCCCACGGCTGACTACATGGACCCAACCAGTTGGCCTTGGATGTACGGCGACAACATGAACCTGCCCCCAACGACGCCCAATGCCTACTTCACCCTCACCCCCACGCTCTACGGCTACCTGACGCAGTGGGCCGCCGGCGATTTTGTGGCTGACTGGAACCCGGCCGCCGTGGCTGGCCCGGCCCATTTGGAAGAGGTGAGCAGCCCCCAGGAGCAGGCCGATATGCTGACCAAGGCCGCGCTCTGGTATTGCCTGGGCGGCCCCTTCCACCCGGGCTGCGAAATGACCTGGCCCATGCGCTTGAGTGGCATGTACACGGCCGCGTTCCGGGTGCGGCAGCGCTCGGCCAACAACCCCGAACCGGACTTCGGCCCGCTGCTGCAACCCGCCATTTTTAGTGCCGACAACCCCGGCCCGGCCGGCGCGTTCTGGAACGGTCCCGGCGACCTGACCCGCTGGATGGCCTGCCCCTGGCAGGCGGACACCGCCAGTTGCCGGGCCGGTTACGTCGATGAGTATGACCCGCTGGTGCCTACTTTTTGGCCCGCCCGCGTGCCCAACACCGTGCTGACCGAGGAAGACTACCGCATTGTGATGGATAGCAAACGCCCGCACACCGAACGCCTGGATGCCTTCAACCGTCGCGCCAGCTGGTACCGCATCCTGGGAGCGGAACACCTGGTGCAGTTGCAGAACATGGTAGCGCACTTCGGCGACATGGGCGTGGTAGAATACCGGCCCGGCCTGCCCGGCAGCGCCGACTTCCCGGCCGCGATGTACGTCGAGACGCCACCCTATGCCGCTGGGGCTGGCGATGGTACCGCACTGCGCGCCAGTCAGTCCGGAGCTACGCTCGCGGCCCGGCAACAATTAGTGGAAGCAGCCGCCCGCATCCCGCGCAATCAGGGCCTCTACGTGGGCCCCGTAGGCAAGGGGGCCCCGCGCCGCCAGCCGGCCCCGCCAGTGGTAGTGGCTGAAATTCGCTAATTGTCTCGCGTGGATTCCCTTCCTGATGATTCTGGCTTGATAGCCGTAGTGGGCGGTGGCCCGGCTGGAGCCGTGGCCGCCGCTACCCTGGCGCGGCAGGGTCGGCGGGTGCTGCTGCTCGATGGCGGCCCGCGCCCCGGCGCGTTTGCCGGCGGCGAGAGTCTGCCCCCGCTGGCCCCGGCCCTGCGCCACGAGTTGCGCCTGGGGCAGGTGCTGGCCGAGGGGCCGCACCTGCCCTGCTACGGCAATGCGGCCGCCTGGGGCAGCGCCACGCTGCACCACCATTCCTTCATTCGCTCACCTTACGGCGCGGGCTGGCACCTCGACCGGCCGACCTTCGATGCGGCCCTGCGCGCCCAGGCCTACGCGGCGGGAGCTATGCCGGCTACGGGGCAGCTGCGGGCGTTGCGGGCGGCACCAGCCGGCGGTTGGTGCCTGACGCTACCCGCGGCAGAACTACAAGCCGACTGGGTGCTGGACTGCTCGGGTCGGAGCCGGGTAGTGAGCCGGCTGCTGGGGCAGCCCTACCACTACGCCGACCAGTTGGTGGCCCACTACCTGCGCTACCGCCTGCCCGACGGCCAGGCGGATGCCGAGCGGCTGACGCTGGTGGAATCCAGCCCCTGGGGCTGGGGCCACTCGGCGGGCCTGCCCGGCGGCGAGCGTATCGTGACGCTCTTTACCGATGCCGGCCAGCCGATGACGCGACAGGTGAACACGCTGGCCGGGTTTGTAGCAGCTGTACAGGAACTGCCGCACCTGGCGCAGCTGCTCGCAGGCCGGGGCTATGTGCCGCTGGGCGTGCCGCGGGCCACGGACGCGCGCAGCGGCTGCCTGGCGCAGCCGGCGGGGGAGCGTTGGCTAGCGGCGGGCGACGCGGCTATGGCGTTCGACCCGTTGGGGGCGCAGGGCATCTTGGCGGCTGTGTCGTCCGGGCACCAGGCGGCGCTGGCGCTGGGGCAGGCTTTGGTGGGGGATGACAAAGCAATTGGACAGTATGCGCAGCGGGTGCAGCAGCAGTTTGCGCGCCTGCAGGCCCAGGCCCGGGAGCACTACGGGCAGGAGCGGCGGTGGGCGGAGGAGCCATTCTGGCGGGCGCGCAAGGCACCGGTAAAGGCATTTTCCTAACGGGGAGCGCAACGAACATTGTGGCGGCGAACACAATTAGTTTCGAAGTCGTTTGGCGATTGGTAACCGAGCGAAAAATGTCGTCGTTCGGCGTTGTAATAGGCGATGTGGGGGCTGATTTCTAGTTTGGCCTCGGTCTAAGCCAGGAATGCGTTGTCGTCGACCAGTTCGGTTTTAAAGCGACTCCAAAATGATTCGGCATGGGCGTTATATAGTGGTCACCGTGCTGGCTCATACTCTGCTGGGCGCCGTGTTTTGCAACCATGCCTTAGATGTATAGTCCCAAGGTAAACTGGGTTGGGTCACGGGTCAACGCGGGGTTTTGGTGCCACTTAGAGCCTGTTAAAGACAATAATATATTGAATGATAAAAATAAATCGACAGGGTTATAAATTCGTAAATCCGACCAAGGATGTACGAAACCGACCTGACCGATTATTCAATGGCAAGTTATACAGGAAATCCTGCCTGGTACGCACTGCCGTGAGTATTCGCATTGCCTGACAGTTAACGCTTTGTTTGGCCAAAAGTGGTTATCAGTGGTGATTATTACTATATTATTTCCGCCGTTTCCGCTGGTCTATTATTATTTCCGACGCTGGTAAGGGGATAGCCGCTGGGCCGGGTTTGACCAAGCGCTGATGCGCCGCTACATATAAGCGGCTGCGCCTTCTGGCCAGCCGAGCCTGAACGTGGCCATGCTCGACGCCCAATCGGTCAAATGTAGTGAACGCGCATGCCCGCCAAAGGCTTCGACGAGTACAAAAAAACAGCTATGCAAGCGGCAATTGCTCATCGACAGGGAGCGCTGTTGGCTGACCACGTCGGACCAGCGCACGAAAGCGACCGGACCGGTGGCAAAGCCGCGCTACAAAAGCTGTCGCAGCAAGGATTTGAGCGACTGGCTGAGTGGACCCGTGCGCACTATGGCTGGCAGTTGCAAACAATCACAGGTCTGACGGGCAGAGAGAGATTGACTACACCGCTCACCCGCTGGGTTGTAAAGCATTTTATTAGCTGGCTCCACTGGGACCGCGGCTCAGCCGCGATTTTGAATTCGAAACCAGCAGCGCCAAGGTAACCATCTATCTGCCTATCCAGCATTAGATACATTATCTGTGAATTTTAACAGGCTCTGATAAACTAACGTTGAGGCTGCTCAGAATCCTGAGCGGAGTCTCATTCTCACACCCCCCGCCACCCCCGCTCCTCCCGCCGCCGCGGCATCTACTGCTGCGGCACCAGTAGAAACAGCGCCTGGCCCTCCACCACCGTGCGCTCCCACTGCCGCCGATATTCCCGCTCCACCAACGCAAACAACCCTACCGGCAGCGACGCCAGCTCCACCAGCCTCCGGGATGACACCGCTGCCCCGTCCTACCACCAGTAGCCGGTAACGAGCGTCGCAATCCGCCACCAGAGCGTCTTGGGCTTACAGGGTTACAGGACTACTCAAACCCGCGCGTAAGCAGCATCCAACGGCCGCGGACGAAAATACCCCTTCACGCAGTTGGGGTTGCGAATCGCAATCTGAATGTGGTTCTTCAGCTTAAAGCCTACCGTCGGGTACAGCTCATCACCCTCCCAGAACACCCCGCGGACAGAATCAAAGGGCTGCTCACCCTCGGAAGCCCGCGCAATATGTACCCCGTTGATGATAAGACAGTCCAATTCCCGGCGCAGCAGGTCTTCGCTCGCAACGTCTCTTCCTTTCTTATTCGACGGCAATGCAGAGCCAGTCAGTTCAGCCGCCTCTTTCAGCGTCAGGTAGCTTTCCTGCAGCAGGCCGAGGTTGTCCATGTTCACTAGGTCCAAGCAGAAGCCTAAATCCAGCACGACACCAACTACGGCAGGCGTAGTAATCAGACGCTGGGCCTGGTGCGGATTGTCGCGCAGTTCGTGCGCGTACTGCAGGGCGCGCTCCGGGCTTTGCTCCCAGAAATAGATGCCTTCGCCTAACCAGTCGTAGATATTACGACTGGCGTAGAGGTTTTCGCTCGATGCGATGACGCGGTCGGCTACCTCTGCACCACAGCCGTGAAATCCGAGAATTAATCCTGGGCGAGTAGCGTACACAAAGCCTGGTGCTTTTCGTCAACCTTCCCCTTCTCGTCAAGCACGCACAGAGCGATAAGGTAGGCGCGGGCTGCTTCCGGAGTAGCCGTTACCTTTTTACGCTGCTCCTGGAGGGCTTCCAGCGTGATTTGATAGTCTTGCTGTGACATGCCGGATGAGAGTAAATGATGGAAAAAGAACCGTATAGATAAAAGTAATCCTAAAATCCTTGGACTAGTGCCACGAAGTACGAAAAAGAGGGATAGCAGGTGAAAATAAACGGCGTGAGGCCGGTGTTGATGACCGGGTGAAGTTGACCACCACAGGGGCTGGCAGCAGCGGGCAGCACCGATGGGCCCGCACCACCTGCTCTTGGCAGTACTGGAAAGAACGCCCATACCACCCGCCACTCCTCCTGCACCCACCGCGCCTGCAGTGGCTGCGCACCGGAGAGTACTGTGCCTATCCAGTCCAGTCAACCCCAACGGTCGCGGCCGTCTCTCCTCAAGTCACAAGCCTCCCTATGCGATTTGCCTACCTGCGTAGTCCGGGTGCCTGTTACCCCCTCCCATATAACATTCTTAGATAACTCCGTCACGAAACGACCGGTACTACTCGAGGTAGCTTCGACGCGGTACCTTCCCGGTTTGGAGTATGATGCCCAATAATGCCGATTGTTTCCTACTTTTAACGCGCGTAAACTGTAGCTCAATGGAAGAGCGCCATCTTGCCAGGATGGAGGTTGCCAGTTCGAGCCTGGCCAGTTTACCGACTTTTATACTCCAGGCGATGTCTTTGAAGATTGTTTTCTAATTTCAGTACAGGTAAACTGTAGCTCAAATGGAAGAGCATCCGTCTCCAAAACGGAGGTTGCCAGTTCGATTCTGGCCAGTTTACCACTTTTTATCTATAGGCGATGTCTTTGCAGGAAGAGCCCCTTTTTTCAACGGAGGAATGGCAAGCTTGCCTGAAAGTGCTGCAAATCCTTTCCCGCAATCCCCACCTGGCCGACGACTCCCCGCAGCTCCAAGGGCTGGTGGCTAAGTTGAATCAGAAGGCCCGCAAATCGAAACGCAAACAAACCCTCCAACAGCAGCAGGAGTCGGACCGGGCCATCAAGGAAAATACCTTCCTCTGCCGTCAGGAATCGGATACCCCCCTACTACCGGCCTTGCCGGAATTACCGGCTGTGCAGCCGGAGGGCAACCAGTATCTACACCGGGCCACCCGGTGTTATGTGTGCAAGGGACGTTATGTTGAGGTACACGCTTTTTACCATTTGCTTTGCCCGGCTTGTGCCCGACTCAATTTTGATTGTCGCTTTCAACGGACGGAACTACGGGGCCGAATCGCCTTGCTAACGGGTGGACGCATAAAAATTGGCTTCGAAACGGCTTTAAAACTGCTCCGGGATGGCGCTCGGGTAATCGTGACCACCCGCTTTCCGCAGGATGCCATCAGCCGATACGCCAAAGAAACCGATTTTGAGCGCTGGAAAGACCGGCTCCAGATTTATAGCCTTGACCTTCGGGATGTCAGGGCCGTGGAGGATTTTATCGGGTACCTGAAAGGGACGTTGTCGCACCTGGACATCATCATCAACAATGCGGCGCAGACTATTCGGCGCCCGCGGGCATTTTATGAGTCCTTACTGCTAGCCGAAGGGGCGACACCAGCGAACCAAGCGTTATTGGCTACGCCCTCGCATATAAAATCCTTCGACGGGCTTTCGGAGGCCCTCCCATCCTACTTCCCCACCCACTTACTCGACCGGCACGGGCAGCAGGTCGACCTTCGTCCGCACAACAGTTGGCGGCTGCGCCTGGAGGAGGTGGAAACCGCCGAATGGCTGGAAGTACATCTGGTCAATGCCATGGCCCCCTTTCTGTTGAACAGCAAGCTGCAGCCGCTGTTGCTGAAGTCGCCGTTCGAGCGGCGGTTTATTGTGAACGTCTCGGCGATGGAGGGACAATTCAATCGCGCCTCCAAAACCGCCTTCCATCCGCATACCAACATGGCCAAAGCGGCCTTGAATATGATGACCCGTACGTCGGCCGCTGCGTATGCCCGTGACCGCATTTATATGAACAGCGTGGATACCGGGTGGATTACCGACGAAGACCCCCACCCCCGGAAAGCCCGCAAGCGCAGTGCCGGTTTCGTCCCGCCCCTGGATGAACTCGACGGGGCCGCCCGGATTTACGACCCCATCGTGCGGGGAATCAACCAGCCGCAGGAACCGCTGTCGGGGTATTTCTTAAAAGATTATCAGCCGCATCCCTGGTGAGGAACCCACCAATTACCCGATGAAAGAAACCTCTGGCCCTATCCCTGTTCCGATTGTTTGTCCGGTGCAGGAAACCGTTCGGGAGTCCCCGGACCTGGCAGCCCAGCTGGAGCCGCTATTGGCGTATTTGTGCACCAATCAGGCTCCCGAAAACGACCAGTCCTTTCCCCGGGGCACCATCACGTCCGATGGCCGACTGGATTTGTGCAAACAGGACATTGGCCCAGCCGGGGCAAAATTAGTAACCGAGGCACTGGCGCAGAACACCTTTGTCCGGCATCTATTGATGGGCACGAACGGAATAGGTGATGAAGGAGCAGCCCACCTGGCATCGTTGCTCGAGCAGAATACGGCTCTTCAAACCATCTATTTGGGGTGCAATTATATCCAGACGGCGGGAATGGCGGCCCTTACCGGGGCGCTTCGGGAGAATACCACCGTCGAAGGCCTATGGCTGAAGCGAAACGCCCTACATGCCCCGGGAGTGGCGCAACTAACGGACTTGCTCCGGCATAATCGTGCCCTGCGGGTAGTAGATTTAGTGAATACCAACCTGGGTGCGGAAGGCTTCCGGAGCTTCATGAAAGTGCTGATTGAAACCAACCGGACCGTAGAGCGAATCTATCTAGGCGGCAATCAGCTTGGGGAGCGGGAAGCGCCCTACCTGGCGGAGCTGCTTACGCAAAATAAGCAAATCGTATCGCTGCAGCTGAACGTCAACCATCTGGGTGACAAAGGCGCTTGCATACTGGCAGAAGCCCTCAGTAGCAATGAAACGCTGCAAGAACTAGGACTGGCCAGCAATGGCATCGCCTCGACAGGGGCCATTGCGTTGCTGCAAGCCCTTCAGCATCATCCGGCTCTTCGAGTGCTCGACCTGGGCTACAGTCCTTCCACTCAGGTTCTAGGGGCCGCCGCCAACCAGTTGGACGATGAGGTAGCCCGGGAGCTGGCGGCTTTTCTCCGTACGAACCAGCAGATTCACAGCCTGAATTTGGTCCGTCATCAGTTTACGGAAAGCGGATTTCAACACTTGCTGAATGGCTTAGAACATAACGCTTCGCTGCAACACCTGCAGTTAGACGGCAACCCGCCGGAGCCCATCAAAGAATGGCTCCGAACCAGACAACGTCCAAGCGCTTCCAACCCGAACAGTTTAGTAACCGCCATTCGCAGTGTTTACCGCTAGGGAAGGGGGCCCGCAGCCTCGGCAAGAAAACGCAGCCATCACGGCGGCGGAGGCCGCGGCGACGCGGACGCTGGCGCACGCGGCGGCTCTGCAAGCCCACCGCACGCAATTGCATATTGCCTGCGCGAAAATCGAGGCCCTGAGCTGAGCTGTCGGCTTGGGGCAGTAGGCCGTTGTCATTGCTTCCCGTCGCAACTCAAGGCAAACCCAGCCCCGGCGTCTCGAAGCCAATGCCGGGTCTCCCCGGGCGGGCTTACTTCCCGGCTGAAGTGCAGCTAGACATTTTTCCAGTCAAACGACCCCGCGATGGTTTGGCAGCCGACACACAGCACGTAGAGTTCACGCGCTTCGGGGAAGCGATACATGCGCAGCACCAACCGGCGCAGCGAGGGACTGAATTTCCACAGCATCGCAGCCCAGCCCTGGTGCTCGCTCAGCAAGGCCGGCACCCGGTCCGGGTCGTCGGTGTATTCCATGGTGGCCGAAAGGGGAAAGGTGAAAAGGCTTGCGAAAGCTACTCCCCCATTTAAGAAACAGCAAAAAGTCAACGTTGGATTAGTGGTCCAGCCAGTGCTTAAAGGCCGGCGCACGGCCGGCACTGACAACCAGAGCCTCCCCCGCCGCCGGGGGGGCTATCTGCAGCACCAGGCGGCCCTTGAAATACGGCCGGATTTCCTGCACCGCCCCGATGCTCAGGATAAACTGGCGGTTAATGCGAAAGAAGGTCCGGGCGTCCAGCTGGCCTTCGAGCTGGTCGAGCGTGTCGGGGATAATGAACCGCTTGCCCGCGTGAGTGACGAGGAACACCACACCTTCTTCAGCCAGAAAGTACGCCACGTCGTCCACCGGCACGGCTTTCAGAGCCTGCCCGGACTTCACTAGGAAGCGTGAGCGGGGCGTGCTGTGGACCAGGCGCTGCACGTTCGCTACGGCGGCCGGCAGCGTCGCAGGGTGCAAGGTTTCGTACTTCTGCAGGGCGCGTTCCACTTCCGCGGCTTGTAGGGGCTTGAGCAGGTAGTCCACGCTGTTCACTTGAAAGGCCTGGATGGCGTAGGCGTCGTAGGCGGTGGTGAAAATGACGGGCGCGCCCACCGCCACCTGCCGGAAGATGTCGAAGCTGTTGCCGTCCGACAAGTGGATGTCGCAGAAAAGCAAATCGGGGGCTGGCTGTTCGCGCAGCCATTCCACGGCTTCTTCCACCGAGCCCAGGGCCGCCAGAATGCGTACGGCGGGCCGGAGGCGGGTGAGCAGGGTGGCCAGCGCCTGGGCGGCCAGGGGCTCGTCTTCAATGAGTAGGACTCTCATACGGCGGGGGCGGTCAGGAGCGGGAGGCGGACGATGAAGGATTCCGCCGTGGGCACGATTTCCACGGGGCGGTCGGTGAGGTGCTGGTAGCGGCGCTGGATGTTGAGCAGGCCCAGGTGGGTGGACGTTACCGCGTCGGGGCGGGGCTGCCGGTTGTTTTCGACCACCAGCCGGCCGTCGGCGGTGGATACTTTTATAACCAGGGGCTTGCGAATGGTAGAGCCGTTGTGCTTGATGGCGTTTTCCAGCAGCATCTGCACGGCGGTGGGGGGTACCAGGGCCTGCTCGCAGGCCGGAGCCACGTCCCATTCCACGCGCAGGGCCGCGCCGAAGCGGGTTTCCATCAGGCTGGCGTAGGCGCGCACCAGGGTCATTTCGCGGTGCAGCGGTACCAGCGGTTGCGCCCCGGAATCGAGCAGGGCGCGGTAGACCTCTGAGAGTTGGCCGAGGAACTGCCCGGCCCGGTCCGGGTCAATATGAATCAAGGACCCGAGCACGTTGAGGCTGTTGAACAGGAAGTGGGGGTCCACCTGGTTTTTCAGGGCTTCGAACTGCGCCTGGAAGGTTTCTTTCTGCAGCTGCGCCACCCGCACCACTTCCTGCGCCAGGTGTTGGCGGACATGCTCGCGCTCCACGAAGTAGTAGAAGAACAAGGACAGCACCGCGCTGACCGCCAGCGAGACGCGCAAGGCTTTGGGCGTGATTTCCGACGTGGGCACTAGGTAGTGCTGCGGGATGGTGAAGAACACCAGCCAGAAAACCAGGCTGACCAGCACCACGCAGAGCCCTTCCAGCAGGGCTTTCGCCGAGACGGGCAGCGTGGTCAGCCGATCGGCGCCAAAGAGGCGGGCAAGGGGCGCATGCACCCAGAAGGTGGGCAGTAGAAAGGCAAATACCAGCAGCAGTTGCTGATAGCCGACCAGCGCGCCCCCCCACCAGGTGCCATACTGGATGAACACCGCCACGTGAAAGACTACCGTGGCGGCCAGGGCGGCCAGCACAATTTTTCGAATCATGGGGTCGGGGGGGAGGCGACGAAGGGCGCCTCGACAAAATTACCAGCCCGCCGGGCGAAAAGCCGCATGCGGCCCGCCGATTCACGGGGCTCCTATCCCGATTCAAGTCCCCGGAATCCGCCTTCGCCAGAAAACGCTTTCGGACGGGCGAAAAGCGCGGGAGGTTTGTCCTATTCTCCTTCTTCACCTGATGCCCTCGCGTATGGATGCTTCCCTTTTAGCTTTACTTATTGCTGTAGCAGCTGCCTGGCGGGTGTGGGGCCTGCCTGGGCGTCTGCTGGCGTTGCAGGAGGAGTTAAAAATCCGCAAAGCGGAGCACAACCAGCAGCAGGCCGAACTGAAAACGGAGCTGCTCCGCTTGCGCGAACAGCTGGCCAGTCTGCTGAAGGAGGGAACGTTGCGCAAAGAGGACTCTGTCGTAGTAGCGATGGCGCCTTCGCCAGCTAGCGAGCCGATTACCCCGGTGCCGGTGGCTGTGCCAGCTACTGCCGCACTCGCGCTGATTAAGCCAGCGGTTGCGGAGCCCGTCGTAACAGCGCCAGTGCCAGAGCCTGCGCCGGTTCCATCACCGGTTGTGCCAGCGGCACCGGCTGTTCAGGCAGCACCAACGCCTGCGCCTACCCCCGCGCCGGTTACCGTTCCTCCAATGCCCGTGCCCACGCCTGTGCTGCCAGCACCACCGGTGGCTGCGCCCGTGCCACAGCCGGTTTTTACCCCGGCCCCGGTAGCCGTTCCTGCCCCCGTTCCGGCAGCCCCGCCCACGTTGGCCCCCCGGCCCGTGGCGGCGGCCGATTCCGCTTTGGCAGCTACCCCGGCCCCCTCGCCCGCGCCACTGGTCCCGCCCACGCCGCCGATTCCGCCCCGGCCACCGCGGCGCCCGCCGCCTCCGCCGGAGCCCACCGGGCCCATCTGGTGGGAGCGGGCTGCTACGCTCCTGCTCGAAAACTGGACCGGTATCCTTGGGGCCGTGGTGCTGGTCACGGGCGTCGGCTTCCTGGGAATCTACGCGGCGCTGCGGGTGAGTGCGCCCGTGCGGTTCCTGCTGATTTGTGCGTTCGCGGCCGGCTTATTGGGGGTGCGGTTTGCGCTCCGCCAGAAAGGCTTTGCGCGGCAGCTCAACAGCTGGCTGCTGAGTAGCGCGGCGGCTATCTTTCTGTTTGCCTGCGTGGCGGCCGTGAGCATCGAAGGCCTGCGCTGGGTTACCGCGCCCTGGGACTACCTGCTGCTGCTGGCCGGGGTGGGAGCCAACCTGCTGCTGGCCTGGCGCGCCAGCCGCGAGGAAGTGGCGACGCTGCACGGCGTACTGAGCTTAGTAGCCCTGGCGGTGTTGCCCCCCACGGTCCTCACGCTGGGGACCGCGGCGGCGGTGACGGCGTTCACCATTGCCATCACGTATCGCCAGCTGTGGAAGTACCAGCTGCTGCTCAGCATCGCCAGCTTCTTTGCCTTCCACCTGTACTGGCATCAGCAGCTGACGGACATCCCCAATACCCAGCGCCTGCTGGCCATGGGGTTGGTGGGGCTCGTGGGCGTAGCCGCAGCCGTGGTGCAGTACCGTAGCGTGTACGCCCAGCGGCGGTTCGAACCGCTGCTTTTTACCGCCCACCTGCTCAACTGGACCTGCCTGGGCATCAACCTGTATATGTACAGCACGGGCTCCATCTGGAAAACCATTCCGCTGGGCCTGGGTGCGTTGCTTACCTTCTGGGCCGGGCGCCAAGCTAAAAAGCTCGGCATCGGCTGGCTGTTCCAGACCGACACCATCATCGCGCTGATTCTGGCGCTGGCCACGGCCTTGTCGCTGCAGGGCTGGCACGCCACCAACTCGGTTATCCTGCTGTTTATGCTGCTCGAAGCGCTGCTGGTCGCACTGGTCATGGCCCGGCAACGCGAAGCGCTGGTGTACCGGGTGGCCCTGTCCGTGGCCGGCCTGGCGGGGGGCGGCCTGCTAGTGCTCGCGGCCCTCACCGCCGGTTCCAGCCTGCCCCCGGCCCTGTACCGCCAGGCCTTCGTGCTGGCGCTGTCGGGGTGGGCGGGGCTGGCGTTCGCCCGGCTCACGTATCAGCAGCCCCTGCTCCGGGCCGACGTGAAGGCTGGGTTGGGGGCTACCTCCACCGCCGAGTCCGCCCGCAACCTGCTGGCCGGTTTTGCCGGGTTGGCCGGCCTGTTGCAGGCCGGGGCCGGGCTGCTGCTGACGTGGGTGCTGTTTAGCTGGCCGGATGCGCCGGTGCTACCACTGGTGGGTGCCCTCCTAACCCTGGGCGGCGGCGCCCTGGCCCTGGCGGCCTGGGTACGCACGTCAGCCCACACGCCGGACTGGGTGCGGCAACAGCAGCTGCTCCTAGCGCAGTTCTTTGCGGTGTTGGCCGGGCTGGGCCTGCACGAGCTGAACCTGAGCTGGTCGGTGGTACTGGGCATCCTCTACGCCGAGAACGTGGCCGTGGCCTTGCTGGCGGCCCGGCGGCGCGAACCCCTGCTGTCCCACATAACCCAGGCCGGGGCCCTCCTGACCGGTGGCGGGCTATTGCTAACCGCCTGGGCGAAGGTAGGTAACGCCCTACCCCATGAACTTTACCGCGACGCCCTGGTGCTGGCCCTGACCGGCTGGCTGAGCCTGGCATTCCTGCGCCTGGCTTACCGGCAGCTCTCGGCTAATGGCTCCCCGGACGCACCCACCGAGATTTCCGAAACCGACCAAGGCCTGCTCAGTGGCTTTGCGGGGCTGGCCGCGCTGCTGCAAGCCAGCACGGGCTTGCTGCTGGCGCGCGTGCTGTTTGGCTGGCAGCAGGCGCCGGTAATTCTGCTGCTGGCGGCGCTGCTGGTGATGGGCGGCGTCGCGCTGGGACTGGCCGCCTGGGTGCGCGCCGAGCCCCGGCTACCCGCTTGGGTGCGGCTGCTACAACTGCTGCTGGCGCAAGCCTTGGCCCTACTCACTGTATTCGGCTTGCACGAGCTGGGACTGAGCTGGCCGGTGGTGCTGGGGCTGCTCTATGCCGAAAACCTGGTCGTGGTTTTCATTGCCGCCCGGAAGCAGGAGATGCTCCTTTACCGGGTTGCCCTGGGCGGTACCGTTGCTGCCGGTTTGAGCCTGCTGCTGACGGCCGTCAGCAATGCCGACCACAGCCTGCTACCTACGCTTTACCGGGACGCCCTGGTACTGGCACTGGCTGGCTGGGCGGGCATCTTAATAGGAAACGTGGCTCATCGGCAGCTGCTGTCCCCGCAGCTTGCCGAAGGTCCAGCGAGTGAGCCTGCCGACCGTGACCTGTTGGGCTCCATCGCCGGGCTGGCGGGCCTGCTGCAGGGCGGCGCCGGGCTGCTGCTGGGGCAGGCGCTGTTCGGCAGGTCGGGGGCGCCGGTGGCCCTCTTGCTGGTGGCGCTCCTGGGCCTGGGGGGCATTGCGCTGGGACTGGCGGCCTGGGTGCACGCGCAGGGCCTGCTGCCCCGTTGGGTACGGCGCCAGCAACTCGTGTTGGGGCAGGCGTTGGTGGTGCTGGCCGGGTTGGGGCTGCACGAGGCGGGCCTGAGCTGGCCCGGGGTTCTGCTGGTTTTATATGCTGAAAACCTGCTGGTCGCCCTGCTGTTAAGGGGCCGCGACGAAGACGACTTGCTGCACCT
This sequence comes from Hymenobacter aranciens, assembly GCF_030580865.1. Classification (GTDB taxonomy): domain Bacteria; phylum Bacteroidota; class Bacteroidia; order Cytophagales; family Hymenobacteraceae; genus Hymenobacter; species Hymenobacter aranciens. Next base: position 76,038 of record NZ_JAUQSY010000005.1, read on the forward strand.
GCAGGCGTATGTAGTGGTGGTGCTGGCGGCCCTGTTGCCGGTGCTCGTGCCCTACACGTCGCCGGGCGCCTTCGGGGCCGAGGTGCGGGCGGCCTTGCTCGTCGGGGCGGCCCTGCTCACGGTGGGCTACCAGCTGCGGCACCAGCTGCTGCCGAAAGTGGACGATGACTACGCAATGCTCCCCCTCGGCGGCATCCTGCGGCTGCCGGTGCTGGGACTGGCCGTGGGCTGGCTGTTGCTCAGCGGCGGCGCGCTGGTAGTCGACCAGGCCTGGGCCGCCTGGGCCCTGGTCGGCTTGCTGGGCGGGCTGCTGTACCTGCGGCAGCGGGTAGCGGCGCCGGGCGTGTGGGCCGGGCTGCTGCTCACGGCCGTGGGCTACCTGGGCCTGCAGTGGCGCTACGCGCTGTGGCCCCCGGCCGGGCAGCTGGCCAGCGCGGGGGCCGTGCTACTGTACCTGCTGCCCACGCTGGCCGTGCCGCTGGTGGGCGCCCGGGTTTCGTGGTGGGCACCGGCCCAGCGGTTCGTGCGCGGGCCGTGGCTGTACCTGCTGGGGCTGCACCTGGTGGTGGCGCTGGTGGCTGCCGTGCCCGCGGGCCACGTGGCTTACCTCTCGCTGGGCTTTACCGGACTGGCGGGGGCCGCCTTCGCCGCGGCTCAGGTGTGGCGCCGCCGCTTGCCCAACGATTCGGCCGTGTGGCGGGCCGGCCTTCCCGACCGCTACTTGCTGCACCTCAGCTACGGGCTCTTGACGGCGAGCCTGCTCACGCACGGCTACCTCCTCACGCTCCATGAGCAGTTCTTCGGCCAGCCCGCCGAATACAGGACGGCGGCCCTGCTCTTCGCCACGCTGGCGGCCCTGGCGTTGGCCGCCCCGCCCGCTACGTACCCGGTGTACAACTCCTGGCGCCGGCTGCACCCCTGGCTGCCCGAGGCGGCGCTGCTGTTTGGCACCGCCACGCTGGGCCACCACGTGCGCACACCCTGGCTGCCGCTGCTGTGGGCGGGGGCCGCGCTGGGACTGACATTCCTGGCGGCCCGCCTTCCCGGGCGCTTGCGGCGGCTGGCCGTGTACGGCCACCTCTACTACTGGCTGGCCGCTGGCACGGCCAGTCTGGCTTGCCTGCGCTACCTCCGGCCGGAGCAGCTCCTGAGCCCCGAATGGTGGGGCCTCACCGCCGCTGTGGCCTTGCTGTTTGGCTACGTGGCCCTGGCCCTGCAGGCCAAAAACACCCCTGCTACCGACCTCTCGCCCGCCTGGGACCGGCTGGCCCGCCCGCCCCGCCGCGTGCTCGAAGCCGGGCTGCTCTACCCAGCTTTCCTGGCCCTTACGCTGCTGCTCGTGCAGTCGTTCGACCGTTCGGTGCTCACCGTGCTGCTCATGCTGGAAGTGGTGGCCGTCTTCAGCACCAGCCTGCTGCTGCGCCGGCAGGATTTGCGCTACCTCGCGCTGGCCGGGATGCTGGGCTCGCTGCTCCGGCTGGTGTTTTTCGACCTGAGCCGGAGCGGCACCATCACGCGGGCCTTCGTCTTCATCTTCATGGGCCTGCTGCTGCTGGGCATGAATGCGCTGTACGCCCGCTTCAAAGCCCGCTTCACGCCCCAGGATTTGGGGGCCGACGACGTCGCGCCGCAAGGGCTGCCGGAGCCGGACGTTCCGGTTGGCTAACATCCTGAATGGTAGAATGTTGTCTGTGTGACTACTCGAAGTTTGGACAGTTTATGGCGGCTATCTTATTCAATCCCATGAGCCCAAAACGTACCCGTCGCCGCTTCACTGCTGAATTCAAGGCCTTGCCAACCGGCTCGCATCGGCCCTGTCCGAAGGGAGAAGGCCAACCCAACATCGTCGAAGCTCTCAATTACTCCTTACGCCAGCGGTGCGGCGTGTTGGTGCGCAAATCCTGTTCCTTGAGCAAATCACTGCTGATGCACACGGCCCGAATCAAAATTTGCATCGACCAGCACAATCACAGAACCATCCTCGCTTAGACCACCGCCCGATTTTTCGTGTAAAATGGTGCCTACATCCCAGACGGCCTCAGGAATATTAAGCCGACAAAAAAGAGGTGACAACCCCCCAATACGTCAGCGTCAGCTGGTGCATGGCGCGGGTGCAGGCCACGTACAGCATGCTCTTATCAACCTCCGTCCGGTAAGTGCGGGCCGAGGCAAAGGGCACGATAACCTCATCGAATTCCAGTCCCTTCGCCAGATGGGCCGTGGTGATGATAACGCCCTCCTTAAAGGTCGTCGAATCGGCCGTGAGCAGGTGAATGCCCGGTGCCTCCAGCGCCTGATGTACCTGCGTGGCCTGCCGCCGCGTTTTGCAGATGATGCCCAGCGAATGATTGCCGGAAGCCAGGAAGACCATAATCAACTCTTTGATGCCCTGTAATTCCGCTTCCTGACTGGCAAATTGCGTGATAGCGGGTTCGGGCCCGTGTCGCTCCAGCGGCAGGATGTTCGGGTTGGGCGTGATGCGCTGGGCGAAGGCCGTAATCTCGATGGTAGAGCGGTAGCTACGGTAGAGCTTCACCACCTCGGCCTGCGGGAAGATGCGCTCGATGGTTTCGGCCGAGGAGCTGCTGTAGGGGTTCACGGTCTGGCTGACGTCGCCCAGGATGGTCTTGCGGCAGCTGAAGACGCGCGAGAGCACGGCGTACTGCACCGGCGTGTAGTCCTGCATCTCGTCCACCAGCAGGTGCTTGACATGCTCGAAGGCGGAAATTCCTTCCAGGCGCAAACGCAGGTAAATCAGCGGGAACACGTCGGCGTATTCCAGGCGCTGGTCCATCTTCAGCAGCTCGGGGCGGCCCAGCCAGCGGTAGAAATCGCGGTACAGCTCCGGCACCTGGTGGAACTTGAAGAGGCGCGGAACAGCCTCGCCGATAGTGCTTTTCTCGCCGTTGCTCAGCTTGCGGCCGGTGGCGTGGCGCACGTAGTCGCGCACTTCCTGGGCCACCAGCGGGAAGCGCTTCAGTAGCGGCACCCGGTGGTAGGTTTTGAACTTGGCCTGGAGGAAGGCCGACGGCACCACGGTGTTGCCCACGCGCAAGTCCTGCCAGGTGTAGTAGTTGTTCTCGATGTACACCAGGTACTGGTTGAGCTGGCTGAGAAACTCGAACGACGACTTGAACTGGATGCGCTCGATAAATGCCGGATTGTGGTGCTCCAGCAGCGCGTTCACCTGCTCGAAAAAGGTCTGGAAGGGCTGCTCGTGGTTGAGCAAATCGGCCGCCAGCTCCTCCATCACCAGCTCGGGAATGTGGTCTTCGCCCAGCTCGGGCAGCACGTTCGAGATGTAGTCGGCAAAGACCTTGTTGGGCGAGATGATGAGCACGTCCTTCGCGGCAATCGTCTCGCGGAAACGGTAGAGCAGGAAAGCAATGCGGTGCAGGGCAATGGAGGTTTTGCCCGAGCCCGCCACGCCCTGAATGACCATCACCGGCGCCGTCTCGTTGCGAATCACCGCGTTCTGGTCGCGCTGAATGGTGGCCACGATGGTCTTCATCTTGTCGTCCGACGACTTCGCCAGTTCGCGCTGCAGCACGTCGTCGTGGATGTTGACGTCGTTTTCGAGCATGAACTCCATGCGCCCGTCGCGGATTTTGTACTGCCGCTTGCGCTCGATATTCCCCTTAATCGTGCCGTTCGGCGTGGTGTATTCCGCCGCGCCCAGCTCAAAATCATAAAACAGCGACGAGATGGGCGCCCGCCAGTCGAAAATCAGCCCCTGCCGCCGCTGCTCATCGGTGAAGGAATACATGCCGATGTACACCGGCCAAGGCGTTTTCTGGCCCTGCGGCGCAAAGTCGATGCGCCCGAAGTACGGCGACTGCAGCAGCTTGAACAGCTTGCGCTTCTGCCCCACGGCCAGGTCGCCCGCGAAAGCCATGCGGTTAATGGATTGCTCGGCCGCCACCATATCGGCGTCGTCGAGGCCCGACTGGTGCTCGTGCAGGTACTCCTTTTTCTCGCGCAACTCATTAGACTGCTGCCGCACGGCCTCATCGCCGCGCCGGATGGCCAGCGTCAGCTTCTCCTTGATTACTTCCAGATATTCCTTTTCCTCTTGCTCGGTAGCGTTCATGCGGCTCGTTGAAATGAACCGCAAAGGTCTTATCAAATTCTGGTCTACCGCCGCAGTTGGCCGGGTTTAAGCCGGCACCTGACCCGCGCCGGCCGTCTGACGCACCTCCTCCACCGGCGCCACCGGGCCGTGCCAGGCGCAGAGCTGGTCGAGAATGGGCAGCAGCGCCAGGCCGCGCTCGGTGAGCGAATAATCCACCCGGGGCGGCAGCTCGGCAAAGGCTTCGCGGCGGATAATGCCATCTTCCTCCAGCTCCTTGAGCTGCTCGGTAAGCACCTTGCGCGAGATGAGCGACAGGCGCTGCGCCAGCTGCCCGAAGCGCACCCGCCGCTGGCCCAGGTACGAAATGATAATCAGCTTCCACTTGCCGCCCAGCACTCCCATGGTGCGGGTCATGGTGCAGGAAGAGGTGCAAAAGGCGGCGTCACGCATGGCTGAGTTGGGTGAAAAATGAGCGGAAAAGGCCGTTAGTTACGCGAAGGTAACCAGTTTTTGGGGCAAAACGAGTGGCGTTAGTAACTAAAAGAGACTTTCGATAGTTCCTCGCCGAAACCAACAGAAAAACCTCTTTTTCCTCATGACAACTTCTCAGAAATTAGCCGGCAAAATCGCTCTTGTTACCGGTGGCAACTCGGGTATCGGTCTGGCTACCGCCCAGCGCTTCGTGGCCGAAGGTGCCTTCGTATTCATCACCGGCCGGCGGCAGGATGAGCTCGACAAAGCCGTGCAACTAATTGGCAGCTCGGTCGTCGGCATCCAGGGCGACGTGAGTAAGCTCGCCGACCTCGACCGCATTATCGCTACCATCAAAGAGCAAAAAGGCCGCCTCGACGTGCTGTTTGCCAATGCGGGCGTGGCCGAATTCCTGCCCATTGATGCCGTGACGGAGCCGCACTACGACTATCAGTTCGATATCAACGTGAAGGGCACCGTGTTCACGGTGCAGAAAGCCCTGCCGCTGCTACCCGACGGCGCCACCATCGTGCTCATGGCGTCCATCGTGGGCTCGAAGGGCTCGGCCGGCAGCAGCATCTACAGCGCCACCAAGGCGGCCATCCGCTCGCTGGCCCGCACCTGGACCTCCGACCTCTAGGCTCGCCGCATCCGGGTGAATGCCATCAGCCCCGGCCCCGTCGAAACGCCCGGCCTCAACAACCTGGCCGGTACCCCCGAGGAACGTGCGCAGTTTAAAGCGCAGATGCTGAGCGTGATGCCGCTGGGCCGCATGGGCGAGTCCGATGAAATTGCCAAAGCCGTACTTTTCCTGGCTTCGGACGACAGCAGCTTCATCACCGGCATCGAGCTGTTCGCCGATGGCGGCATGGCCCAAGTGTAATTGCTTGCGAATGATTTCACTCTTTTAGAGACTTGTAGCAATTCCGGCCGACGGCTGGGAGCGGTGGCAGTTAGCCTCGGCTCCCAGCCGTTTTCCGTGCTGGTAGGGATAGGTCGTCAGACCGGTAGGAGCCACCTTTTTAAGCCGCTGCCCCGCCGTGCTGCAGCCGGCACCAGCGGCACTCCCCGCAGCCGGGCCCAAACTGGTAGCGCCGAATAGCCGCATCCACCGCCTCAATTTGGGCCAAAACTACCTCTTCATCTGACGGGGTCACAACCACTTTGCGGCGTACGTAGCGCGGCAGCTTGCCAGGCTCGCGCAGCGGGCGCAGGAATTCAAAGCTCACCGAGTTGGCTTCGTAGCGGCGGTCGGGGTCGTGGCTGAGCAGCAGGCGGTAGAACACAGCCTGGCGCCAGTAGTCGCCGCCGCGCAGGCGCGGGTCAGCCAGCCACTCGGGCAGCGAGGCTTCGGCGGCAATGGCGGGAGCGGGGCGCAGCTTGTCGTTGGCGGCGTCGGGGCGGCCGGTTTTGTAGTCGAGCACGTCGGCGCGGCGGCCGTCGGGGTGCAGGTCGAGGCGGTCGAGCTTGCCCACCAGGCGGGGGCCGCCGGGCAGGGTGGCGCGCACCATGTGCTCCACCACGGCGTTGGGGCGGGCCTGGGCGGCGGCCTGCGCCCACCAGTTGCGCAGCAGGTCGGGCCCGGCGTTGGCCAGGCGCTGGAACATCGGCGCGGGCAGCTCGAAGCGGGCGCGGGCGAAGTAGCGCCGGAACAGCTCGGCCAGCTCGTCGGCCGGGCCGAAGCCGCTGGCCTCCGGCTGCTGGGCCTGCCGGAAGAAGGATTCCAAGGCCAAATGCGCGGCCGTGCCGAAGAGCATCTTCTCGTTGCGCGGCGCTGGCGCCCGCAGAATTTGCTCGTAGTAGCAAGCCAGCGGGCAGTTCAGATAAGCATTAAGCGTGGTGGCACTCAGACTGAAATCCACCAGCAAGCCTTCCAGCAGCGTGGGGTCGGGCACCGGGGCGGGCGGCGGGGGCGGGGCCAGCTCGGCGCGGCGGGCGGCCGCCAGCACCGCCGCCGCCACCGGCGCATCGATGGAGCTCAGGCCGTCCTGCTCCAGCTCGGTCGTGAATTCGGCGGGCAGCAGCTCTTTGCCCGCGTCGTCGTGGCTGGCCCAGCAGATGGTCAGCCGGGCCTGGGCGCGGGTGAGGGCCACGAAAAACAAGCGGCGGGCCTCCTCACAATCAGCATCCTCGCCGGGCGCCGAGGTCAGCGCGGGCGGCAGGCGGAAGCCCTGGTCGGAGGTTTTGCGGCGCCATTCCTTTTGCTGGCAGCCCAATAGCCACACCTGCTCCCACTCCAAGCCCTTGGCGCCGTGGGCAGTGAGCAGCTCCAGGCCGGCTTCGTCGCTGCCGCTGCTGTGCTCCAGCGGGAGGCCGTCGCGGGTGGCGGCCAGCACCTCCCAGGTTTGCAGCAGCGCGGCGGGGCCGGTCAGGCCCAGCGCCTGCTGGCGGCGGGCCTCGGTGCGGCCCCATTGCAAGAGCGAGCGGGCCACGGCCAGCAGGTGCTCGGTTTGCAGGGCGCCGGCCAACTGCACGGGCAGCAGGGTTTCCAATACAATACGCTCCAGCAAGCCCGGCAACGGCAGCGCGGCGGCGGCTTGCAACCAATTATCCACCAAGATTAATGCAGCTGAAAGCGCTAGGCGCCCCGGCTTCGACAACACCGGCTGGTCCGGCCCTATGGCAAACGATTCATCCAGCGCCTGGCCGGCCCAGGCGCGCCAGGGTAGGGCCGGCTGGGCGGCGGCGAAGGCGGCGCGGCGGTGGTGCTGGTGGCCCACGGCCAGGCGCACCAGGTCGGCCGGTGGCACGGCCAGGGCGGGCTGGTGCAGCAGCTCAAAGAGAGCGGCGTCGGCGGCGGGCTGGTCGTCAGGCAGCAGGGCGGCGGCCAGGTAGCGCAGCACGCGGTGCAGGGCGGCGGCCAGCGGCTCGTCGAGCACGTTCACGGGGCGGCGGCGCTGGAAGGGCACGCCGGCCGCCCGCAGCAGCCGGGCCAGCCGGTCGAGCTGGTCGTGGTTGCGGGCGATGACGCCCACCCGGCCCGCCGGCCACTGCCCGGCGCGGTGCATTTCGGCCAGGTGGGCAGCCACGTCGGCGGCCTCGTGCAGGGGGCTGGCGTAGCGGTGCAGCCGGGGCGTTTCGGTGAGCCGGGCGAAGCGCGGGTGGCGGGGCAGCAGCTGCTTGGTGAGGCCGGGCAGCTGCCGCGTCAGGCGTTCCTGGTTGCGGTCGATGAGCTGCTGCGCCATCGTCAGCACCGGGCCCGAGGAGCGGTAATTCTCCTCCAGCACCACCACGGCCGCCTGCGCAAAGCGCTGCTTGAAGGCCAGCACGTTGGCAATGCTGGCGCCCTGGAAGCGGAAGATGCTCTGGTCGTCGTCGCCCACCACGGTCAGGCTGGGCTGGTCCCAGTAGTCGGCCAGCAGGTAGAGCAGCTGGCTCTGGGCACCGTTGGTGTCCTGGTATTCATCCACCAGAAAATGCTGAAAACGTTCCTGGTAGCTCAGGCGCAGGCTTTCATTTTCAACGAGCAGACGGGTAGCCCAGGCCAGCATGTCGTCGTAGTCGAAGCGGCGGCGGCTGGCCAGCCCGGCCTGGTAGATGTCGAACAAAGCCACGGCGGCGGCGGCCCGCTCGATGCGGCTTTCCTCGTCGGCCAGCTTGTGCTGGATGACGTCGCCCGCCATGATGCCCTGGGCGCGCAGGGCCGGCGGCGGGTTTTTATACAGATACGCACTGTCCAGCGGCAAACTCTGGCGGTATTCTTCCAGCTCGTGCAGCAGCCGGTCGGGCCGCCAGCCCTCGCGCTTCATCACCTGAAACAGCGTTTTGAGATGGCGCAAATCGTAGTACGCGTCGCCCAAATCGCGGCGTAGCGGGTGGCCGGTGGGCAGCTGGTCGAGCACTTCGCGCAGCACTTCCTCGGCTTCCAAATCAGAAGCCGGCTCCAAGTCGTGGCGGCCCAGAGTGGCGCCGTTTTCCTGAATAATCAGCTGGCCCAGACTGTGAAACGTATGAATGGCCACCCGGTGCGCCTCGGGCCCGATGAAGCGCAGCAGGCGCTGGCGCATGTTGCGGGCGGCCGCGTCGGTGTAGGTGAGGCACAGGATTTCCTGGGGCCGGGCGTCGGGCTGCTGGAGCAGCCAGGCCACGCGGGCGGCCAGCAGCTGGGTTTTGCCGGTGCCGGGGCCGGCCACCACCAGCAGCGGGCCGTCGGGGTGCTCCACGGCCTGCCGCTGGCGGGCGTTGAGGCGCGCGTATTCGGCGGCAAAAGCGGTGTGGGGGTGGAGGACGGCCATTCGGGGTAGCAAATATCGGCAAGCTACTGCGCCGGCTGCGCCAACACCATTCGGGCCCGCGCTGGTTCGGCCGCCGCGCCCTTACGCGAAATGCTGCTGCCAGGCCTGCTCCAGCAGCGCGCCGCTCCGGTTGCCGATGCCCAGGCCTTTGGTTTGCACGCCCCAGCTGCCGCACAAGGCGCCGTATTGCAGGCACTTCCGGGCCGGCTTGTGGCGCCGGAAGCCGTAGAGAAAGCCGGCGAAGAAACTGTCACCGGCGCCATTGCTGTCCACGATGGCGGGGGCGGGCACGGCGGCCTGCTCCAGCCACTGGCCGTCGGCGGTAAGCAGCGTAGCGCCGACAGCGCCGTGGGTGCAGACAACCAGTTGCTTGCCGGCGGCGCGCAGCTGCTCCATCACCGGCCGGAAATCCGGCAGGTTGTCGGAGCTGAGGTGAATATGGTCGGCCGCGTCGATGAAGGGCTGGTGGTAAGGATTGCGGCCGTCGTAGTCGTGCAAATCAGTCCAGATGGGATGCGGGTAATCGCGCAGCAAGGGGATAAACTGATGACAGTAGTCAATGATATTCAGCACCACGCAGCCGCTTGCCCGCACCAGGCCTGCCAGCTCGGCCGCCTCAAACGCTACCTGCGCCGACGACTGCGTGACGAACATCGAAATGCGCTGCCCCTGGGCATCCATGATATTGACGTGGCGCTCGGTACCGGCCGGGTCGGTCAGGTAGCGGCCGGGCACGCCCTGCGCCGTCAGGTCGGCCACAATCTGGCGGCCGTGCCAGTCGTCGCCCACCGCCGAGTAGAGCAGCGTGGGCAAACCCAGCTGCTGCATCGTCAGGGCTTTACCCGCGCCAGTCGAGCCCGTGCCTTCGTGAAAAGGAGCTGTGTGAATGGTTTGCGGATGGGGTGCGGGCAGCTGGGGCAGGCTGACGATGTGGTCGTAAGTGGTGCCACCGAGGATTAAGGTGCGCAGCATGAGTAGAGCCAGAAGTCAATTTTAGCGCAGCTCCCACACCAGCGCCGTGTGGGCCGGAATATTTGCCGTTTGCAGGTTCGGCACCGGCGCCCCGCTCAGCACATCCTGCGCCGACTTGAAGCCCTTCAGCCGCTCCTCAAAACGGCTCAAAGCCACCTGCTTCGCCGCAGCATTGGTATTAAGCATTATCATTACGCTCTGACCTTGAGCATTGTGCCGGAAATAGGTGTACACCCCATTCTCGGGCACGAAGTGCGTGAGCTGGCCGGTTTGCAGCACTGGGTGGGTTTTGCGGTAGTTGGCCAGCCGGCGCACGTACTCGTGCACATCCTGCTGGGCCGGGGTGCGGCCGGCGGCGGTGAAGGCATTCTGCCGGTCGCCGGGCCAGCCGCCGGGGAAGTCCTCGCGCAGCAGGCCGTCGGGGCGACTGAAGTTCTTCATCAGCACCTCGGTACCGTAATAAATCTGCGGGATGCCGCGCTCGGTGAGCAGCCAGGCCAGGGCCATTTTCTGCTTGTTCACGTCCTCGCCCAGCACCGAGAACACGCGGTCCACGTCGTGGTTATCCAGGAAAATGACGTTGCGCGAGGCGTCCTCATACATCCAGTCGCCCTGCACGGCGTAGTAGAGTTTCGAAACGCCCTCGGCAAAGCCGGCGGGCTTGGTCAGGCTTTCGAGCAGGGCCTGGCGCAGGATGAAGTCGATGGCGCCGGGCAGGTTGCTCTTGAAGCCGTTGACGGGCGGAAACACGTTGCGCGTCCAGAAGGCCTGCTGGGCCACGCCCTCGGCCTCCTGCATCCAGGTTTCGCCAAACATGCCCAGCTGCGGGTACTCGTCGAGAATGGCCTGCCCCCAGTGCATCAGGAAGGTAGGGTCCGAATACGTGTAGGTGTCCACGCGGTAGCCGTCCACGCCGGTGTACTCCACCCACCACAGAAAGTTCTGGATGAGGTAGGTTTCCACCAGCGGGTTCTCCTGGGCCGGGTCGGGCATGGTGGTGTCAAACCAGGTGTTGCTGAACAGCTTCCGGTCGAGCGCGGCCACGTGCGGGTCGTTCACGGTGCCGTTGCGATAGTTGCCCCGCGTGAAGCTGGGCCACTGGTGAAACCAGTCCTTGGCCGGCTGGTCGAGCCAGAGGTAGTTGAAGCTGCCGATGTGGTTAAGCACCACGTCGTGAATTACTTTCAGCCCCTGCTCGTGGGCGTGCTGCACGAAGCGCACGTAGTCCTCGTTCGTGCCGTAGTGCGGGTCTACGGCGTAGTAGTCGGTGAGGGCGTAGCCGTGGTAGCCAGCCTTGGGCATGTTGTTGTCGACTACCGGCGTGGGCCAGATAGCCGTCACGCCCAGCTCTTTGAGGTAATCGAAGTGCTGCTCGATGCCCTTCAGGTCGCCGCCGTGGCGGGCGTACATCGAGTCGCGGGCCAGGCCGGGGGGGCGGTTGCCTTTTACCACGTCGTTGGTCGGGTCGCCGTTGGCAAACCGGTCGGGCATGAGCAGGTAGATGAAGTCGGCGCTGCTGATACCCTGGACTTTGGATTTATCGCCGGGCGTGGTGCGGGCGCGCAGCTCGTAGGCGTAAGTCGTCTTTTGCTTGCCGTTGAAGGTCAGCTGCAGCTTGCCGGGCTGGGCGGTGGAGTTGATGGTAAGGTTGACGAGCAGATAGTTGGGGCTTTCCAGGCGCTGAAAGCCTTCCAGCGTTACGCCCGGGTAAGCCGCCATCGTCACGCGGCTGGTGGCCAGGCCTGGGCCGTGCACCAGTAGCTGCAGCTTCGGGTTTTTCATGCCCACCCACCAGAAAGTCGGGTCGATGCGGCTGATGGGGGCGGCTGGCTTGTTGAGGGATGTGGCACTGGCCGCCAGCTGGCACAAAGTCAGCAGCAATGCCAGCAGGGTTTGGGGGACGCGCATGGGCTAAAAGTGGTGCGGGAAGGTTGCCCGCCGGGTGGGAAAAAAGGTTGCGAGCCAATCCGGCGCGGCGAATGATTGCGTCGCCGGGCCGGATTGGCTCGTCAAACCTAGTGCGTCCCCTGGGTGCCCGGCGCCCCACTTTCCGAAAGCGGTTGCTTTTTGCCGAACCACTTTTTTAGCGTCTGAAAGATTGACGATTACACAAGAGGCAAACAGGTGCCTCTTTGGAAAGGCGGCACTCCCGAAAGCGGTTTTCCTGGCTTTCTATTCCTCCTTCACGCCGCTGAAATACTCGCTCGGCGTCTGGTCGGTCTGCTTTTTAAAGGCGCGGTTGAAGGCCGTTTTGGAGTTGAAGCCGACCTCCATTGCCAGCGCCAGCAGGGTGTATTGCTGGGCCCGCGGCGTCGCCATCATTGCCTTAAATTCCTCAATCCGGTAGGCGTTGATGAAGTCGAAAAAGTTCTTTTCAAAGCCTTCGTTGATGACTTTGGACAGCACATGCGGCGGCAGCTTCAGGCCGGTAGCCAACTCATTGATGGTGAGGCTGGGGCTGAGGTAGGGCCGGTGCTGCCGCATGTAACCGGCCACGGTGGCTTGCAGCGCCGACAGGTCGGGCGCCAGCGGCAGCCGGGGCGGGCTGGGGCGCGGCCCGGCCGCCGCTGGCAGGCTGACGGGCGCCGGCACCTCCGCAGCGGGCGGCGGAACTGGAGCAGCGGGCCCCAGCTTGAAGATTTCAGGCTGCCGGATGGCCATGTAGCCCAAAAAGTAGGGCAACGTGGAAAACGCCAGCCAAATCAGCTCCACGTTGCGGGCCGCCAGCGAATCCACGTCGAACTCAAGCCAGCGGCTCGCCAGTACCACCCCGAACAGGAAGCCCCACAAAGCCAGGCAAACCGCCTGAATGCCCAGCACCGTGTTGAGGTACTGCAGGTTTTGCTCGTAGGATACGCTGGCTTCGTACTGCCGGGTATATGTGCGCAGCGTGCGCCGGCAGGCCAGCCAGTACGCCCCGTTGCTCAGCCAGGCCGCGACGCCAGCGGCCAGCAGCACGGCGCGCAGCGTGGCGTCGTGGCTCACCAGCTTGAGCTGGAACTCGTAGCTATCGAGCAGAAAATACGGTAGATACACCAACAGCTGCCCGGCCGCTGGCAGCAGATACAGCCATTGCCGGGCCGGTGGCGTTTCGTTGAACAACAGCCGACGCAAATAACAGTAAAACAGCGGCCCGTAGAGAAACCAGATGAAATCGGGGAGCAGCGCCAGCCGCGGGTAGGCATTGGCTACCTCGCGGTAGCTGCTCACCACGGTAAGCAGCGTAGCCAGCGCCCCCAGGCCCAACAGCCAGATTAGCCAGCGGTTGGCCGCCCGGTTGTAGTGCTGAATGCTGGGAATGGCCACCACCAGCAGCAGCCCCTGAAAGCACGAAAACAGCAGCAGCAGGTCATAGAGCGAGTAAAACTGGAAGGTGCCGGTCAGGTCTTCCCAGCTTTGCACGCGCACCTCCAGATGGCCGGCCTGGGCCTGCTGGCGCGTGGCCACGCGGTTGGCCCGCACCTGCCCGTGCCCGCTGCCCTCGATGGCCGTCCAGCTGCCCCGCGATACCTTGTATTCAAGCTGTTGCTGAGCCGTGCGCAACGTCAGCCCCAGTAACCCGTTGGGCTGCCGCCGGAACCGGTAGCGGGCATCGGCCGGCTGCCAGCTGTTGAAGGAGCCCACCAGGAAAATCGCTGCATCGGCCGGCGTATTGGCTGGTAAGCGGGTGATGACGAAGTGGTAAGCAACCGGTTGCCGGCTGGTGTCGGCGGCTGGCGCGGCGGCGGCTGGCGTAGCCCACCAGCCTGGCCCGGCAGTAGCCATTGCCAGCGCCAGGAGCAAAAAAAAACCGAAGTGGGCGCGGAAAGGCACGGGACCGGACTATTAGAAGTTCGTGGTAAAAATACGGTGCCGGCAAGCGCGGCCGGGTAGCCCGGTACCGCAGCCTGTTTCAGTCCGGCTTTTGCTAACCGGCCCGTTGCTGCCGCCGCTGCCGTTATCTTTAGCGCTACTCCGGTTCAGTTTCTAGTTGTTGTGCGGCTTTTTCTGCTCGTCTCTTTTTTCTTGTTCACCACGGTCGGGGCGGCCTCGGCCACGGCGCGGGTCGATAGCCTGCTGGCCGAGCTAAACCAGGCCCTGGCGCACCGCCAGGAGTATGATGCCCAGCGCCTCAGCCGCATTGCCTCGCTGAAAACGGCCTACGCCGCCAGCGCCGAGGCTCCGGCCACGCAGTTCCAGCTGGGCTTGCGCATTTACGATGAGTATAAGGGCTATAAGTACGATTCGGCGTTTGCCTACAGTTTGCGCATCAACCACCTAGCCCGGCAAATGCACGACCCCGGCAAAATAGCCGTCGCCCAGCTGCGGCTGGCCTTTATCCTGCTGTCGTCGGGCATGTTCACCGAAACGTTTAATACCCTGCAGGAACTCGACGCCCGCCAGCTCGGCCCGGTCGATAAGCCCAATTATTACTTCATCACTGCCCGCGCCTACAGCGACTTAGGAACCTTCGACCAGGACGACTACTACCGCCCCGCCAACTACGCCCGCTCGCTGGCCTACGCCGATACCGCCGCGCAGCTCTGCCCGGCCAACTCCTTCGACTGCCTGGTAATTCAGGGTTTTATCGCCCAGAAGCACCAGGACTTATCAGCTGGCCTCCGGTTTTACCAAGCCGTGCAGCGCCTGCCCGACGTGACGCCGCACCAGCTGGCCGTGAGCGCCAGTCTGCTGGCCAGCATGTACGAGCAACATCGCCAGGAGGATAAGGCTTTCGAGCTATTGCTGATAGCCGCCATTGCCGACGTAAAATCGGCCACCCGGCAAACGCTGGCCCTCTCCAAAGTATCCGATTACTGCTACCGTCGGGGCGACTTGCAGAATGCCTACGCCTTCATCCGCGAGGCCCGCGAGGAAGCGGCCTTTTACAAAGCCCGGCAGCGTCAGGTGGAGCTTAGCCAGTCATCGTTTGTCATTGAAGGTCAGAAAGTCAGTATTATTGAGCGGCAGCGCCGCGTGCTGCGCCGCAACACCTGGGTGCTGGCTGGGTTGGCGGTATTCGGGGCTGGGTGCGCACTCATCATCCTGCTGCAGCTGCGCCGACTGCAGCGCGCCGAAAAGCTGTTGCGGCTGACCAATCAGGAACTGCAGGCGGCCATCGGGCAACTCAATCAGCTCAACCTGGGCCTCAACGAAGCCAACCGGGTGAAGGACGAATACATTGGCTACTACCTCAATTCCAATTCGCAGTCGCTTGACAAGCTCGAAAAGCTCAAGCACTCGCTGCTCGCCCTGCTGGCCAGCAAGCAGTACACCAGCCTGCAAAAGCTGCTCGACGGCATCAATATCAAGCAGGAGCGCAACGCCCTCTTCAAAGGCTTCGACCAGGTGTTTCTGAAGCTTTTTCCCAACTTCATTCCAGCCTTCAATACCCTCTTCCGCCCCGAAGACCACCTGACCCTGGCCGACGACCAACTGCTCACGGCCGAGCTGCGCATCTTCGCCCTCGTGCGCCTGGGCATCGACGACAGCGAGCGCATCAGCCGGATTCTGGGATACTCCATCAACACGATTTACACCTACAAGACGCGAGTGAAAAGCCGGTCCATCGTGCCCAATGAGGAATTTGAGGCGCGGGTGCGGGCGCTGGCGGCGGCGTAGTTGAGCGCATCGTTCCGGCGGGGGCGGAGAGGTCCACACCCGCGCCGTTTGCGCAGCCGCTTAGGGGTGTGCCAAGGATTGAAGGGCTTATATCGGGTTCATATTTTGCCGGTCTTTCTGGTGGGGTTTTATGCTGTTTTTCAGTGTTATGAACCTTTGATTTGCTTATATTTTCTATACCCGAACTCAATAAGTTTTTACTGCTGGAAGGTGGGATTTCCTTTGCCTCAACATTGGCCGTTTGGCGGGCTGGTGGCTGGTCATTTTTCCGGAAAAATGCGCCAGCCAGGCAGCCTTGACCACGCCGGCAATACTCACTTTTTCCCACCCACTATGTTCTCTTCGTTACTTCCCACCGCTGCCGGGCGGCTCACCGGCCTCGCCATTGCCCTGCTCGGCCTGAGCGCTACTGCCTCGGCCCAAACCCCGACCCGCGTGCTGTTCGTGGGCAACAGCTTTACCCACGGCCAGTACACCCCGGCGCTGAACTACAACTCGGGCGCGGTGACGGACTTGAATTTCGGCCTGCCCGCCACCGACCCGCGCGCCCACGACCCCGGGATGCAGGCGGCGTTCGGCGGCGTGCCGGGCATCTTCAAGAAATTCACGACCCAGGCCGGCCTCAACTACGACGTGCAGTTGGAAGCCGTGAGCGGCAAGTCGTTGGAGTTTCACCACACCAGCGCCTTACCGGTGATTGCGCAGGCCGGCTGGGATAAAGTGGTGCTGCAGGAGCAAAGCACCCGCCCGACGCCCACCGCCCGCGGGGGCAATCAGGCCCTTTTCTACACGTATTCTACCCGGCTGGAGCAGGCCATTCACGCGGCCAGCCCGGGCGCGCAGGTGTACCTCTACGGCACCTGGGCCCGCCCTGATTTTACCTACCCGAGCGGCAGCCGCTACGCCGGCCTGCCCATCGACTCGATGGCGCAGGACCTGCACAAAACCTACTACGCGGCCCTCGCCACCAACGGCCGTTTCGCCGCCGTGGCCCCGGTGGGTGACGCCTTCTTGCGCGCCATCACCACCGGCGTGGCCACCCGCAACCCCTACACGCCCGACCCCGGCAAAATCAACCTCTGGGCCTCCGACCAGGTCCACGCCAGCAAATGGGGTAGTTACCTCAGTGCCTTGGTGATGTTTTACCAGCTGACCAACGTGGACCCGCGCACCCTCGGCGCGGGCGAGCTGGCGGCCGTGGACCTGGGCATCACGCCCGCCGATGCCGTGGCTTTGCAGCAAGTGGCTTACCAGCAGGTAGCTTCGACGCCCGTGCCCTTCACGCCCGGCAACGTGGCCGTGGTGCGGGTGGGCGACGGCTCGGCCGCCCTCACCACCGCCGCCACCGCTGAGTTTGTGGATGAGTACACCCTGAGCGGCACCCGCGTGCAAAGCATTGCCCTGCCCACCGCCAACAGCGGCAACGTGCTGGCTTTCACCAATAGCGGCACCGCTACTTCCGACAACATTACCCGCTCGGCCGATGGCCGCTACCTGCTGCTGACCGGCTACAACGCCGTGCCCGGCACCACCGGCATCGTTACCTCGACCGTAGCTAACAACAACCGCCTGGTGGCCCGCATCGGCGCCGATGGCAGCGTGAACACTAACACCCGCATCAACGACGCCTTTTCGGGCTCGAATATCCGCTCGGTGGCCAGCCCCGACGGCAGCACATTCTACGTGTCGGGCGGCAACAGCGGCATCCGCTATCTGCCCTTCGGCAACCCCGGCCCGACCACGGCGCTGAGCACCGGCGCGCTGGTGAACTTCCGCATCCTAGGCATTGCCGGCGGCAACCTCTACGCCTCCTCGGCCACCGGGTCAAACTACGGCCTGAATCAAATTGGCACGGGCCTGCCCACGGCTGCCGGGGCCACGGTAGCGCTGCTGCCGGGCTTCCCCACGGCCAGCGGCCCCAGCTCCTACGGTTTCTATTTTGCTGATTTAGATGCTACCGTGCCGGGCGTGGATGTGGTGTACATCGCCGACGACCGCGCTACCGCCGACGGCGGCATCCAGAAATGGAGCCTCGTGGGCGGCACTTGGACGCTCAACGGCACCATCGGCGGCTCCACTACGGCACTGCTGCGCGGCCTCACCGGTACTCGTAGCGGCACGGACATCCAGCTGGTAGCCAGCGGCGGTGGCGGCCTCTACACCGTGACGGACCAGGCTGGCTACAATGCCGCGCCCAGCACCCCGGCCCTGCCCGCGCCCTTCGTGTCCCTGGCCGCCAACACGTCGTTCCGCGGCGTGGCCCTGACGCCGGTAGCCACAGCGCTGGCTGCCGCCGCGCCCGCTGCTGCCCCCACCGTTTCAGTATTCCCCAACCCTGCTGCCGACCAGCTTACGGTGCAGCTCGGCGGGCCAGCCGGAGCCGTGCGGGCCACGCTGCTCAATGCGCTGGGCCAGGTGGTGGCCGAGCAGCGCAGCGCGGGTAGCACCCTCACGCTCAAGTTAAATGAGGTAATCAATGGCATGTACATCCTGCGCCTGCAAACGGCCGTTGGCGTGAGCAGCCGCCGCATAGAGGTGCGGCACTAATCTGGAGAGGACTGCGGGGTTGGGATAAACAAAATGGCCTGCTCGGTGAGCAGGCCATTTTGCGTTGGGAGCGTTTTAGGAGTAAATTGGTACTCAATGATTCCACGGCTGTTCCAGCCTGTTACTGCCTGCCCGGCCAACCGTTCCGGCCGGAGCCGCTCCGGGAGTCTGGTAGAAGCCGAAGTAGTCGCGGGCGTTGGTGTAGCACACGTTGCGCACCAGCTGGCGCAGCAAGGCCATGTCCTGGGGTAATTCGCCGTTTTCCACGTCGTTGCCCAGCAGGTTGCAGAGGATACGGCGGAAGTATTCGTGGCGCGGAAACGACAGGAAGCTGCGCGAATCGGTGAGCATGCCCACGAAGCGGCTCAGCAAGCCCATGCTCGACAACGTATTCAGCTGCTGCTCAATACCATCTTTCTGGTCCAGAAACCACCAGCCAGCGCCGTATTGCACTTTGCCGGCTATCGAGCCGTCGTTGAAATTGCCGACCATCGTGGCAAACAGTGCATTATCGGCCGGGTTGAGGTTGTAGAGAATGGTTTTCGTGAGCTTGTCCGCATCATCAAGCCGGCTGAGGAAACGCGCCATTGCCCGGCCCTGCGCAAAGTCGCCGATGGAGTCAAAACCCGTATCCGGGCCCAGCTCGCGCAGGGCGCGGGCGCTGTTATTGCGCAACGGTCCCAGATGAAACTGCTGCGTCCAGCCCTTTTCCCAGTCCAGCTCGGCCAGAAACTGCAGAAGTGCCGACTTAAACTTGTTGATTTCCTGCTCTTCAAGCGCCTGTCCTTCGCGCACTTTAGCGAAAATACGGGTTGCCTCATCCTCAGTGCAGTCAGCGGCATAGAGCTGTTCCAGCCCGTGGTCCGACAGCCGGCAGCCCTGCGCGGCAAAGAAGTCGTGGCGCTGGCGAAGGGCAGCGTGCAGGTCGGTCAGGGAATTGATTTCCAGCCCGGCCGCCGTACCCAACTGACCGAGATACTCATTGTAAACCAGTGCGTTTTCCACGCTCAGCGCCTTATCGGCCCGGAACGTCGGTAGCACCTTAGTGGCGAAGCCGCTGGCCCGGATGGCCTGGTGCGCCGCCAGCGAATCGGCCGGGTCGTCGGTGGTGCACACCACTTCCACATTCATGCGGCGCAGCAGGCCGCGCACCGAATATTCCGGCGTGGCCAGCAGCAGGTTGCATTGCTCCCAGATGCGGCGGGCGCTGTCCTTATTCAGCAGCTCGGTGATGCCGAAGTAGCGCCGCAGCTCCAAGTGCGTCCAGTGGTAGAGGGGGTTACGCAGGGTGTAGGGCACCGTCTCCGCCCATTGCTCAAACTTTTCCCAATCCAGCGCCGCGCCGGTGATGTAGTGCTCGTGCACGCCATTGGCGCGCATGGCGCGCCACTTGTAATGGTCGCCGTTGAGCCAGAGCTCGGTCAGGTTCTTAAACTGCCGGTCTTCGGCAATCTGCTCCGGGGAAAGGTGGCAGTGGTAGTCGATAATGGGTTGCCTGGCCGCTACTTCGTGGTACAGCGTGCGGGCCGTAGCCGTTTGCAGCAAAAAGTCGTCGGATAAAAAGGGCTTCATAGCGGGTAAAGTGAATTGACAATCAGAAAGTCAAGGTACTAAAGCTGCCGTTTAGCTCACCCGGTGCAGGCGTAGCACGCCCGGCAGCGCGGTGCGGGCGGGCAGCTCGCCGCTGCGGGCAAAATCGGCCCAGAGCTGGCGCACTGCCCGCCCGGCGGCAGCCACGTCTGCCCACCGCTCCTGGCCCAGCAGGGGCGTGGCGGCCCAGCTGGCCGGTGTGCCCAGCAGCAGCGGTAAATCAATGGTATGCGCGCCGCCGAAGTCGCTACCCAGCGGCTGGTAATCAATCGTAAAAGCATACGCCCGGCCACCCGCCCGGGCATGCCGCCGGGCAAATTCCACGGCAGGCTGCTGGTAAATCAGCCGCGAGCTCAGCCCCACCAGCAGCCGGCTCAGCAGTGGCCCGAGCAGCGGCACGCCAGGAATCCACCGAAACCTGGGCGAGGCCAGGGCAAAGAACTTCGTTTCCTGACTGGTAGCGCCAATGAGCACATCTACCTGCGGGGCCACGGCCGCCCAGGCCGGGCCAGCCGCCGCCTCGGACGGCAGCGGATAAGCGCCGTACTGCGTGCCGAAGGGCATGCCGCTTTTCAGACCGAAACCCTGGGCGGCCTGCACTACCCGGGCCTCGCGGGCCAGCACCTCGCCGACCGGCGCATCGGCCGGAAACGTGCCGGCAGCCGCCACCATCGCCCGGCTCATGGCCTGCCGCCTGGGGGCTAAGCCTAAGGGAGAACTGTGCAGTATCGCACGCCGAAACAGGCCGGCGCTACCCTCGGCAATCATCAGGTGGGCAATGGCATCGCCGCCGGAGGAGTGCCCCAGCAGCGTGACGCCAGCCGGGTCGCCACCAAAAGCCGCGATGTTACGCTGCACCCAGCGCAGCGCCTCCCGCAGGTCGAGCAAGCCCAGATTGGGCGGCGTGCCGGCGGCCGAGCCCAGGAAACCCAGCAAACCAATGCGGTACGTGACGGCCACGAACACCACGCGCTGCTCGCGCACCAGCATCGTGGGGTCGTAGATGGGCAAATCGCCCGCGCCGGTGACGTAGGAGCCGCCGTGCACCCACACCAGCACCGGCAGCTGTTCGTCCGGCCGCACGTCGGCCGGCAGGGTTATCGAAAGGCGCAGACAGTCTTCATCATACCTGATGCCCGCGAACAGGTTGCGCAGCACTTCGTCCAGCAGCGGGTCGGCGGCCTGCGGGCAGGCGGGGGCCAGCGCCGTGGCCAGGATGGGCGCCTGGGCGACCGGCTCCGCCACCGGCGGCCGAAACCGCCCGGCGCGGGCGTAGCGGATACCGGTGGCGCGCAGCACGCCCCCCTCGGCCCGCCAGCCGATGATGGTGCCCGCCGGGGCCTGAAACTGCGGGGCAGTAGCTTCCACGGCTACTTGTTGCTCAGGACTACTACGTCCATTGGCTTGACGCTTACCTGCTTGATAGCTGCTTTCGTGAACACATCCCTGAACGCGCCCTTAGCCAAATCGGCGTGGGTAAACGTGGCCGGCTGGCTGCCCCGATTGATGATTACCAGCACTTCCTCCTTGCCCAGCGTGCGGCGGAAGGCGTAGAGCTTCTTAGCGTCATCGGTGGCCAGGGTGGTGAAGGTGCCCAGGCGGATGGCCGGGTAGCGCTGGCGCAGGCCGATAAACTTCTGATACCACGCAAATAGCTCGGGGTCAAACGCTACCGCGTCGGCGTCGTGCCGGGTTTGGTCGGGATTGAAGGTTTCGGAGTCGTACTTCTTATCGGCCCAGAGCATGGGCTTGCGGCAGTCGGGGTCGTTGGCGCCCCACAGGCCGGCTTCGTCGCCGTAGAAGAACATCGGCGAGCCCAGGTACAGCACCTGGAAGGCGGCAATCAGCTTCTGCCTTTGCCGCTGGGCGGGGGTGGGCTTGCGGGCGTTGTAGGTCTTGTTGTTGCCTTTCTGGCTCCAGTTGAAGTAGTCGCCCCACTTCACCATCTGCTTGCCGTCGGGGTTGGCCACGGCGCTGGCTATGCGGGTGGCGTCGTGGCTGTCCACGAGGTTCATCATGTTGAACGCCACGCCTTCACCGAAGGCTTCGCGCAGCTCCTTCAGGCGCGCGTCGAACTGCGTGACGGTGCTGGCCGTGGCGTCCTGCACGAAGAAATCGTGCACGGCGAAGGCAAAGTTGTAATTCATGGTGGCGTCGAACTCGTCGCCGCTCAGGTAGGGGCGGGTTTTTTCGATGGGGTCCACCAACTCGGCCGTCATGTAGGCCTGGGGGTTGAGGCTGCGCACCCACTTGCGCCAGTCTTTCCAGAAAGGGTGGGCCACGTCGTAGGCCACGTCGAGCCGCCAGCCGTCGATGCCGTGGGCCGCGCCCTTGTCCATCGGGTTCATCCAGCGCTTGGTAGCGTTGAAAATGTACTGCTTCGGCCCAGCCACCAGGCCCGCCTCGGTTTCCTTGAACTCGGGCAGGGTCTTCACGCCAAACCAGCCCTGGTAATCGAACTTAGTGCCTTTCACATCGTCGCGCCAGCTTTTCACCGTGAACCAGTCGGCGTAGGGCGAAGCCTGCTGGTTTTTTTCTACATCGAGAAACGCGAAGCTGCGGGCGCCCATGTGGTTAAACACACCGTCGAAGATGATGTGCATCTTGCGCTTATGCACCTCGTCAATCAGCTTGAGGGCCAGCAAATCAGCCTTGGTCCAGGGCCAGGTGGCGGGGTCCAGGGGGTTTTCCTTGGCAATGAGCTTTTTGTCGCCCTCCGGGTCGGGGCCGAAGGTGGGGTCGACGTGGTGGTAGCACAGCGCGTCGTACTTGTGCGACGACGGCGACCAGAAAATCGGCGTCAGGTACAGCGAGTTAACGCCCAGCTTCTTCAGGTAGTCGAGCTTGTTGAGCACGCCCTGCAAATCGCCGCCGTAGCGCCGCCGCTGGATGTTGTACCCGATGTCCTTGCCGTTTTTCAGCTCGTAGGGCTGCAGCTGGTACCAGTCACTGCCCCAGGGATGAATCTGGAATGCCGACGAGTCATCGAAGGGGTAAGCCCCCTTCTGGTCAATTACTTTGGGGTCGTTGCCGGGGTCGCCGTTGCTGAAGCGCTCCGGAAAAATCTGATACCACACCACGCCCTTGCTCCACTGCGGGGTGAAATCCATCTGGGCCTGAACGGGTTGGGCAATGGCGGTTAGCGCTGGCAGGACCAGCAGCGCGAGCAAGGTTTGTTTTTGGGTCATCATCAAAAGGGCAACAGCACTTGGGGTCGTCAAAACTACGCCCAGCGGGGCGTTTGTTTGAAATCCGACTCCCACGCGGGCACCCCAGTCTAGCCAGCGCGGCGCTTTTCGTCCTCGGCGCCGGTCTGGCGGCGACGGGTGGGGGCCAGCTTGTCGTTGCCGAAGCGGTAGCTGAAACTCAGCGTGGCGGCCCGCGAGTCGCGGCGCTGGTAGAAGTCTTCCACGTAGTTATCGTAGCGCGAGGTAGCCCGCGCCGGCTGGGTATAAAACAGGTCGCTGACGTTGAGTTTCAGCGTACCCCGGCGGCTCCAGAAGGTTTTTTGCACCGCCATGCTGATTTCGGCCGTTGAGCGCTGGGTGAGAAAGGCGTATACTTGGCGTGATTGGTACGTAGCGTTCAGCTCGGCGCTCCAGCTTTTGCCTAGCACCAAGCTGTGGTTCGAGCTCAGCTCCACGCTCAGGCCGCCGCGGTTGAGGGCGGTGCCGGCCAGTTCACCCTCGAAGCGCGTGTAGAAGCCCACCACGTTGGTGTAGGTTTTCCACCATTTGGTGATTTCCACCGGCGCCGTCAGGGTCAGGCTGTAGTAGTGCTGACGGCGGAGGTTGCGGGTGGTTGAGAGCACCGTGCTGTCGGTTTCGGGCTGCACCACGCCGATGAGCGGGTCGCTTATCAAACTGTAGCCCAGGCCCAGGCTGTACTGTTGCCGGAACGTGTGAGTCAAATTCAGGTTGTAGCTGGTTTGGGGCAGCAAACTGGGGTTGCCGCTGCCGAAGGTCGTTTTGTCAATGATTTCGCGGAACGGGTTGAGCTGCGAGTACGAGGGCCGGTCGATGCGTCGGCTCAGGGCCAGACTCAGCTCGTGCTTGTCGCTGAGCGTGCGCTTGAGCGAGGCGCTGGGAAACAGCTGGAAGTAGTGGCGCGTGAAATCGGGGTATTCCAGCTGCCGGTCCTGCCGGCCCAGGGCGTTGGTTTGCTCGCCGCGCAGGCCGGCCTGCAGCGTCAGCCGGGGCTGGTTGTAGCTCAGGCTCAGGTAGCCCGCGTTGATATTTTCGTCGTAGCGGAAACGGTTGGAGCGGCTCGGGTTCAGCTGGCCGTCGGTGTAAAACCGCAGGTCGTTGTCGGCCGTCACCAGGCTGGCTTTCAGGCCCATTTCCAGCCCCAGCTGCTTGCTCAACGGGTGCGTGTAGTCGAGCTTGGCCGACTGAATAGCCAGTCGCCCGCGCTGGTCGCTGCTGCTGCTCGTCATCGACTCGCCCACCTGGAAGGTTTGCAGCAGCTGGTTGCGGCTGAGGCGGTAGCCAGCGTAGTCGAGGTCCAGGGTCATCTCGCGCTCGCCCAGCGAGTCGGCGAAGGCGTGGCGCAGGTTCAGGTTGGCGGCCGCGTTGGGTGAGTGCCCGGCGCGGTAGTTGGTTGAATTATAGGTTTGAACGCCGCCGCGCTGCTGGTCGCGCAGCACCGTCACGTTGGTGCCGTCGGCCTCGTTGCGGCTGTCGAGCCCGCTCACTACGGCGCCAATCGTGGTACGCGCCGAGAGGTTGTAGTCCAGCCCCGCCCGCCAGCTGTGCGAGCGCTGCACGTTGGGCAGGAAGTTGTCCTGGTCGGTGGTGCTGGTCAGCTCACGCCCGCCGCCAGTAAGGTTGTAAAAATCACGATGAATAGTGAGCTGGTTGAGCGAGGTACGCTCCGAATAATTGTAGGCGCCATTGATAGTCAGAGCCTTTTGCCGGTGGTTCAAGGTCAGGCCGCCGACGTAACGGTTAAACCGGCCCCGGCCGTAGCTGAGGTTGGTGGTGCCGTTGGTGCCCAGGCGCTGGTCCTTCTTCAGATTGATGGCGATGATGCCAGCCCCGCCCTGGGCGTCGTACTTAGCCGGCGGGTTGGTAATCAGCTCGATGGTGCTGAGCTGGTCGGCCGGCAGGGCGCGGAGGTAGTCGGCCAGCTCGGTGCCGGTCATGGGCTGGCGCTTGCCGTCGATGAGCACCAGCAGCCCCTGCCGGCCGCGCAAGGCCAGGTTGTCGCTGCCGTCCACCGTCACGCCCGGCGCGCGGCGCAACACGTCGAGCGAGGTGTTGCCCGCCGCCAGCGCTGAGTTCTCCACGTTCACTACCGTGCGGTCGGCAAGCCGCTCGTAAATGGGTTTTTGCCCCGTCACTTGCACTTCCTTAAGCTGCGTGGCCGCGCTGGTAGCCAGCGCCAATACCGGTAGGGCAACCGGCGCCCCCGCCACCGAAAACGCCGCCGACCAGCGCCGCTCAAACCCCACCTGCGCCGCCGACACCAGGTAGCGCCCGCCCGCCGCCCGCTCAAACTGAAACGCCCCCTTGGCGTCGCTAAACTCGGTTTTCACCACCAGCGAGTCGGCCGCCCGGTGCAGCGTCACGGTGGCGAATTCAATGGCCGCGCCGTCGGCGCTTTGCACCGTGCCGCGCACCTCGGCCGGTGCCTGGGCCCACGCCGCGGGCAGATTATTGAGAAAGCCAGTTGCTAACAGGACGCCCGAAATCAGGAGCCGCGAGTGGAGAAGTGCTTTCATGCTGAAAACAGGTTTTGCAGGAGGGGAAGGTCTTCCTTTTGTATGGTCTATGATATGTCATAAAGGTTGCCTGGGTAAGAGTGTTTTTTTAATTCTAACGGGATTCAAGTAGTGGGCCAGCAGAACGGTTTTGCTAAACGGGTGGCGCGCAGTTGCTGGCAATACGCTCCAGCAGGCGCTGTAGCTGAGTGCGTTCCTCCGGGCTGATGCCATCGAGGGCGAGGGCGCGGTTCTGGAGCACGATGGGCTGCACGGCGTCGAGGATGCGCTGGCCGGCGGCGGTCACGCGGAGCTGGGTGCGGCGGCCATCATGCGGCAGCGGCACGGCCGAGAGCAGACCGCGCCGGGTGAGCAGCCCGAGGATGCGTGCCACCGAGGCCTGGTCCTTAAACACCCGCTCGGCAATCTCGTGCTGGGTCAGGTCGTCGTGCTCCAGCAGCACCTGCAGCACCAGCCACTGGTCGATGGTGATGTCGAGCCCGGCCCGGTCGAGGGTGGCCTGGGCCATGCGCCGGTAGCTGCGGATGGCTTTGTCGAGCGAGTAAAAGAGGATGGAGGACAGCATGTGCTTACCAGTTATTGCGCCGCAGCTTGTCCGGTTGCAGCACCTGCAAGGTTTTGGGCGTCAGCTCCAGCAGGCCATCCTGTCGGAACTCGCTCAGCGTGCGGCTCAATGACTCGGGCGCGGTGCCGACGAGGGCCGCCAAATCCTCGCGGGAGAGGTGGATGAGGGGGGCGGCGGGCTGGGCGGCCACCGCCTGGGCGTGCAGCTGCAGCAGCGCATCGGCCACGCGGCGGCGCAGCGAGTGGTAGGCCATGCTGGTGAGCTGGTCTTCGCGCTCGCGTACCCGGCCGGCCAGCAGGCGAATAAATTGCTGACTTACTTGAGTATTGCGCAGCAGCAAGTCGTTGAAATCATCGGCCGGGATGTGCAGCAGCACCGCATCGTCCAGCGCCACGGCCGACTCGGGCTGCGGAGTATTCTCCAGTAAGGCCGGGTAGCCAAAAAACTCGCCGGGCTGGTAAAAATTAGTTATCAACTCCTTGCCGTTGGCGGTGTTGCGCACGGTTTTTACGCGGCCGCTTTGCACGAAATACACGCGGTTGGCCTCGTCGCCCTCGGCGTAGATAATCTGCTTGCGCGGGGCGGGGTGGGGGCGGCGCTCGGCGGTGAGGCTGGCCAGCCCGTTGGCCTGCCGGGCATCGTGCAGAAACTGCGTGAGGCCCTCGGCGGTGGGCGCGTAGTCGGGCCGCAGCTGCTGGAAGCGGGCCAGCCGGCTGCTCACGGCGCTCAGCAACTCGCTTTCCTCGAAGGGCTTGGTGAGGTAGTCGTCGGCGCCCAGCTCCATGCCGCGGCGCAGGTCGGCGCGCTCGGTTTTGGCGGTGAGGAAGATGAAGGGGATGCCGGCCAGCTGCGGGTTCTGGTTAAAGATGTGGAGCACGCCGTAGCCGTCGAGCACCGGCATCATGATGTCGCAGATGACGAGGTCGGGGCGCTCGGTTAGGGCCTTTGCCACGCCGGTTTTGCCATTTTCGGCCGTCAGCACGCGGTAGTTGGCCAGCTCCAGGATTTCGGCGGTGTTTTCGCGGATAATCTCGTGGTCCTCAATCAGCAGGATGGTTTTCATACGGCACGGTGATGGTGACGGTGGTGCCCTGGCCCAGCGCACTTTGCAGGGCAATGGTGCCACCTAGCAACTCCAGGTAGCGGGCAATGATATAGAGCCCCAGCCCGGTGCCGGGGACGTTGGTAACGCTGCGCGCCCGAAAGAAGCGCTCAAACAGATGGCCTTGGTCTTCAGGGGAAATGCCGACGCCCTGGTCCTGCACGCTGAGCGTGAGCAAGCCGTCGTGGGAGTTGGCGCGCACCGTGACGGTGGTATTTTCGGCCGAATACTTCAGCGCGTTCGAGAGCAGGTTGACCAGGATTTTGCGCAGCAGCGAGGGGTCGAGCCAGAGCGGGCCGGAGCAGTCGATGTGCTGCTCAATCACTTGCCCGGCTTTGCGCAGGCCCTGCGCGTCGATAATGGCCTCGTGGAGCAGGGTGGGGAAGTAGATACGGGCCGGGCGCGCCTCTACCTTGCCTTCCTCGATGCGGCCCACCGACAGGAATTCCTCCAGAATATCATTGAGATGCGTAACCGACGTGCGGATGCGTTCGAGGTGGCGCACGCGCTTATCCTGCTGCTCGGCGGCGGGGTATTTTTCGATGAGCGAGGCCGAGGTGAGCACGGCGGTTAGGGGCGTGCGGAACTCGTGTGAGGCCATGCTCACGAAGCGCGATTTCAGCTCGCCCAGCTCCTGCTCGGCGGCCAGGGCCTGGGCCAGCTCGCTCTGGCGCTGCTCCAGCTGCGCCAGGGTGCTGAGCAGGGCCTGGGTGCGGTCGGCCACCTTCTGCTCCAGCTCGGTATTGAGGGCTTCCACGCGCTGGCGCTCGGCTTGCAGGGCCTGGTCGGCGGTGCGCTTAGCGCTGATATCGAAAACGTAAGAAACAACGAATAGCTCGTCATCCAAGGTGAAGTAGCTCAGGCTGACTTCGACCGGGAACACGGAGCCGTCGCGGCGCTGGCCGGCAAGGTCGCCGCGGTGGGCGCCCATGCTGCGCACGGCCGGCTGGGTGTTGAACGACTCGCGCAGCTGCTCGTGGTGGCGCCCGGCGGCGCGGGGCACCAGCTGGTCGATGCTCAGCTGCAGCAGCTCGCCCTCGGGGTAGGCAAACTGCTGGTGGGCCATCTGATTGGCCGATACGATAAGGCCGGCCCGGTCGCAGACGATGATGCCGATGGTGGCATTGGCCACCACGGCTTCGAAGCGGCGCACGCTCTGGGCCAGGGCCCGCTCGGCTTGCTGCAGGCGGCCGGGCTGGCCCAGGCGCACCAGCAGGTAGTCAGTGTTTTCGGCCTGGAAAGAGCTCATGGTGAGGTGCACAATTAGGGGGTGGCCATCGTGCGTGATGAGCTCCACGTCCAGCTCCTGCGGGCCAGTGTGCAGGGCGGCAGCGGTGAGCTGCACCCAGTCGGCGGCCGTGAGGGCGGGGCCCGCCAGCGGCACCTCAGCCGCCAGGAATTCTGCTTCCGAGCCGAAGCCCAGTAGCCGCGCCCCGGCCGGACTCACGCGCACGAAGCGGCTGCGCGCCACGGCGTAAAGGCCCAGAAAATCCGGCGCCTGCTCAAACAGCGTTCTGGCAATGGCGGCGGGCAGCGGGGGAGAGGGCATGAGACGAATCGCGAGCAACGGGCCCGCAAGTTCTGCCGAAATCGGCGGCCGCTGGTCCGGCGCCCTAGGCGTCCGACCGGTTTAGCTGTCGTAACTATTTTTTTATTAATAGGTTGGGTGTAATTGTTCTGGCGTCAACCGGTCGGACGCCTGGGGCGTCGGACCGGTGGGCGACATCGTTCTGCCACTAGCTTCGCCCTGCCTTACACCGCCCGCGAAAAGCACTGGCAGCTGGTGCGCCGCGGCCGCTACGCCGAGTTCAACCTGGCCTGGCTGCGGCAGGGCGTGGAGTGGGTGTAGCAGCTGCAAATACCATAATCAGCTTGCAACCAGGTAGGTGTTACCAGCTGCTGCCTGCCCCGCCGCCGCCCGACGACCCGCCGCTGCTGGAGCCACTCGAGCTGCTGCCCGACGATGACGACCCACCCGACGACGAGCTGCTGGAGCTGCTCTGACGCGCAATTTCGTACCGCGCTTTCACCTCATGCTGGCAAAAACGGCAGCGCGAAATGCGCCAGCCCCAGCCGCCGGAGCTGGTGGTGGCCGCCTGCACCGTCTTGTTTTCCACGAACATGAGCGTGCGGTGCTTGCAGCTGGGGCAGGTGGTGGCTGAGCTGTGCAGGTTGGGGTACGCCAGCTGCTCGTGCGTGGCGCAGGAGGGGCACTGCCACAAATCGTAATCGATTGACTCTATGGTTTCTTCTGTTTGCTGGCCGGGCGCCAGATACGATTTTTCCTGCTCGGCCGTGAGGCGTAGCATGGGCTGGAGGCAGGTGGGACACAGGGGTGGCGTGTCGCGCAGCGCCTGCAGGCGCTGCCGGTGCCAGGGCCAGTAGAAGGCCAGCGCCAGCGGAAACAGCACCGCCGTAAAGCCCAGGTGATGATGCGACTGCGCCAGCCGCCGGTACTGCTCGTGCGGGCTCAGGGCCTGCCAGTCGGCCTGCCGGCTGCGCCGGTACAGCCAGCCAAAATAGCCGTGCAGGTACAGCAGCGCCAGTAGGTAGCCCACGCCCAGCAGCTGCCAGGTACTAATCCCTGGGTAGTTTAGCCGCACCAGCAGCGCCACCATCACCGCTACCACCCCCAGCGAATGCGGCCACCAGCTGCCGCTGCCCCGCGTGGTAAGATGAGCCAGGGCCAGGTACAGCCCCAAAAGCCCCACAATCAGCACCCAGAAGCCCACCGCCGACTCTTCCCCAGCGTCATCGCCGCCCTGCCCGACCAAGCTCACGGCGGGGTCCTCGATTTGAACTGGGACAACGTCGAGCATATGGTCCATTTGCTCCTGCTGGGCCGCCACCAGGCTATCGATGCGCGCTTTCACGCTGTCGAAGTGCGAGGCGTGGCCGGGGCCGCTGCTGCGCACCACCGCCGGCCGCAGCCGCCGGATGAGGGCGTCCACGCCCTGCTGCACGGCCACGTCGTAGCGGCCTTCGCGGGCCGGCGCAATCATGTGCTGCTGCTGAATGCGGTAGCAAATGGCGTCGGGCAGGTCGCCCTCCAGGCCGTAGCCAGTTTCGAACTCAATGCGGTGCTGGTCCTCTACCAGCAGCATCAGCAGGCCGTTGTTCGTGGCCTTGTCGCCGATTTTCCATTTGTTAAACAGCTCATAAGCTGCCGTTTTCGGCACCGCCTCGCCGATGCTGCGCACCAGCACCACGTCGATGTGGGCGCGGCCCGAGTGGTCGAGGCTGTCGAGCCGGGCATTGAGCGCGGCTACGGTGCCGAAGTCCAGCAAGCTGTCGGGGTCGCTGACGTAGCTTTCGCCCAGGGTTTTGGGGTCGGGAATGGTGGTCAGGTAGTTATCAGCCGTGATGCGGGCGGGTGGTTCTGCCTGCTGGCAGCCGCCGAGCAATACTGTGATAAATAGCGCTAGCAACCAAGGGCTTTTCAGGTTAGTAGTCAATCGGAAGGCTGAT
The DNA here is from genome assembly GCF_030580865.1 of Hymenobacter aranciens. Lineage (GTDB taxonomy): Bacteria > Bacteroidota > Bacteroidia > Cytophagales > Hymenobacteraceae > Hymenobacter > Hymenobacter aranciens. The sequence goes on from NZ_JAUQSY010000005.1 coordinate 106,383, forward strand.
AACGTCATCGCGCGGAGTTGCAAAACGGGCTAGCTGAACAGTAATTCAGTCAGCTCCTACGATAAAATGGCGGCCGGGTGTCGTTGCCAAAGCAGAGGGCAATGGCCAACCCTGGGCCTCCAATCACCGTTAGCCTACCCGAATAGGCAGCGGCCCTCCGGGCCCCCTGCCTGTTTCAGCTGCCTGGCCGCTGAAACGGGCAGCGTCGGAATGGTGCTAGGTCAAGCGCAGCTTACTTCTCTTTTTTTTGGAAAAATAGCTGCTCAATTACCTGGCTCCCGGCGCTGCCCGTCGGCTGGCGCCTCATCCGCCCTAGCCCTCGTTAGCTTATGAATGCCTCGCTCGTGAAGGTGAGCCTGCGCCAGCAGGCCGTGTACGTGGAACCCACTGCCGCCGCGCCGCAATCGACGCTGCCCGCCACCACGGCGCTGCTGGTGGCCAACCTGGCCCACCTGGGCTACGGCGTATCCGAAGACCTGCTGCACGCGCTAAGCGCCACCACGCCCGGCTTCCAAAGTCAGCTGCTCAACATGTTCCGGGAAGTAATGGGCGTGAAGAAAAACTGGACGCCGCTGGTGAAGGCCTGGGACACGCCCACCGGCGAAGGCGCACTCGACCACCTGCTTACCTGGTTTGCCTCGGTGTTTCAGACCGAAGGCGTACGCCTGCCCTGCGGCCACGTCATCCCGCCCAACACCTTCCCGCTGGAGCGCTACAACGGCTGCCCCTTCTGTGGCACGCCGTTTCGCCTCGAAACGCTGGCGCTCAAGGGCCAGGGCAGCAAGCTCAAGGTACTGGAGTTATGGACAAAGGCCGACCTCGACCGGTTTCTGCGCGAGCTGCTGAGCTCCAAAACCGCCCTCGACGCCACCCAGATTGACAGCCTGACGCTGCTGCTGGAGGAGCTGCCGGTGCCCGTGGGCGTGCCCATCGCCATGAAGGAAACCCGCATGGCGGTCATCGATGCCTACGTGAGCCGCAACCGCGCTCCGAAGGCGCAGCCGTTTTTCGACTCGCCCACCGACGTGCTGCGCTACCTCTGGTACAAGCACACCGGCTTTTTGCAGCTGGTGGAGCCGCGCACTATCCGCCGTCGCAAGCAGCTGAACGGCCTGCATTTCAGCCCGCTGCTCGACCGCAGCGCCCAGGCCAAAAAGCAGGCCCGCGCCGGCCTTAAGCTCAAGTACACCCGCCGCGAGGGCCGCATGGTGGCCGAGTGGCTCGACGCGCTGCCGCAGTCGCCCACGCAGCTCTGCGAAATCATGCACCCCAAGCGGGGCATGTGGGTGCGCTTCATCCGGGCGCTGCGGCTGGCGGAGTACAGCAAAAAGCTCAAGATGAGCAAGCTGCGCGAAACGCTGGACGAGTTTTATAACCAAACCTACGAGGTGTGGCAGGGCCGCGTGAATTACTTCCGGCTGCGCTCGGAGCCGGGGCCCACGCTGGCGCTGCTGCAACAGCGGCCGGGCTTGTTTGCCCGCTCGCTGTTTGCCAACATGCTCTGGTTCGGGTCCGCGCCGGTGGTGGCGGCCTTCGCCGAAGTCGTTGATAAAGTGCCAGCCCGGCTGGTGCTCAGCCTGGGCATGTACGCCGAAACCTACTTCACGCCCGGCGCCCGGCGGCTGGTGAAACCGCTGGGCGGCGTCAGCAAATCCATCCCGACCAACGCGCTGCTCGCTCTCTACGACGAAGCGCAAATCGGTACCATGCGGGCCGAGGTGGAGGCACTGTGCCAGCTGGCGATGCGCCGCCGCTTTGCCGCGCAGCCTACTGCCAGCCGCAGCATGTTTATTGACCCTGTGCTGTTTAAAATGCCGCTGGCCATCGGCGACCGCAGCGAAACCGTGCAGGATTTGCCCGCCGCGCTCATGGGCACGCGCTTCGCAGTGGAGGGCGGCCGGGTGCGGCTGTTTCTACAGTGGGGGGTGGGTTTGCCCGCCCAGCACCTCGACATGGATTTGAGTTGCCAAATAGCTTACGCCGAGCGGCTGGAAATCTGCTCCTACTCGAACCTGACGGCCACCGGCTGCCAGCACAGCGGCGACATTCAGCACATTCCCAACAAGGTAGGTACGGCCGAATACATCGAGCTCGACCTCGACGCGCTGCAACACGCCGGGGCGCAGTACGCGACGTTCACCTGCAATGCCTACACCGCCGGCAGCCTTTCGCCCAACCTGGTGGTGGGCTGGATGAACAGCGCCAATCCGATGAAAATCAGCAGTAGCGGTGTAGCTTACGACCCCTCGTGCGTGCAGCACCAGGTGCGCGTGACCGGCGGCCTCACCAAAGGCCTGGTCTTTGGCGTGTTTGAGGTGGCCCGGCGCGAAATCGTGTGGCTGGAATTGCCCTTCTACGGCCAGGTGGTGCAGCAGCTCGACGTGCAGGGCGTGCGCCTGCTGTTGCGGCGGCTGGAAAGTAAGCTGACTATCGGCCAGCTGCTCACGGCCAAGGCCGAGGCTCAGCAGCTGGCGCTGGTGCCAAACGAAGCGGCGGCCGACGAAGCCTACACCGCCGCCTGGGCCCGCAACCCGGCGGCCGTGACGCAGCTGCTGCTGGACTAGCTGCCGCACAATATTCTGCAACGGCCTATGCCGAAGCCGGGAGGGCGAGTGCCGGGTTTGGGGGCGCTACCAGGGTTGGGTGCTTACCTTTGATTTTTACAGCTGCTCGCTATGAAATCAGTCCCGCTCGACGCGCTATACACCAAGCTGGAACCCGCCGCCGGCACGCTGCTGCCCCCGCCCATGCAGCAGGAAGTGGGGCACTTCAACGTCTTCAACGTGGCCGACCTGATGCTCAACTACCGCAGCCGGCCGCCCATGACTTTCGACCGCCGCACGTTCTATAAAATCAGCCTCATGCACGGCCGCAGTCGCATCGAGTATGCCGACCAGGTGGTTGAGGTTGAAGGCAAAGCCTTGTGGTTTGCCTCGCACCGCGTGCCCTACCGCTGGCTGCCGCACGACCTGGAGCAGGTGGGCTACTTCTGCGTTTTCACCGAAGAGTTTCTGCTGCCCGGCAAGGGTGGGGGAGGGCTGCACGAGCTGCCGATATTCCAGCCCGGCATCTGCCCGGTAATCCCCGTAAGCGCGGACGACTACGCGGCCATCAACGCGCTTTTTCAGAAGATGATGGAGGAAATTGCCTCCGGCTACGCCTACAAGTACGACCTGCTGCGCGCCTACCTGCTGGAGCTGATTCATCTGGGGCAGAAGCTGCTGCCAAGCCTGACGCCCGTGCCGGCCCACAACGCCGCCGCCCGGGTAGCCGCGCAGTTTGCCGAGCTGCTCGAACGGCAGTTTCCGCTCGAAACCCCGCAGCAGCAGCTGCGCCTGCGCACGGCTACCGACTACGCCAGCCAGCTGGCCGTGCACGTCAACCACCTCAACCGGGTGCTCAAGGAAACCACCGGCCACACCACCACCGCCCTCATTGCCAGCCGCATGACCCAGGAGGCCAAGATGCTGCTGAAGCAAACCAGCTGGACCGTCTCGGAAATATCCGACAGCCTGGGCTTCGCCGACGTGGCGCACTTCTGCAATTTCTTTAAGCGGCAGACGGGGCTGGTGCCGGGGGCGCTGCGCGAGTAGCGGCGTTGTTTGAATTATGCAGTAGATGGTTTGAGCTGCGCAAACCGGCCGCTGCCGGGGCGCCGGACCTTTGCAGCGTACTTTCAACCACCTCTCATTCCATCATCACATGCGCGTTTTTGTCACTGGCGCTACGGGCTTTGTCGGCTCGGCCGTCGTTCAGGAATTACTCGGCGCGGGCCATCAGGTGCTCGGCCTCGTGCGTTCCGAAGAATCGGCTAAGAAGCTGGCCACCGGGGCCGAAGCTCACTATGGCACTCTGGAAGACCTCGACAGCCTGCGGCGTGGCGCCGCGGCGGCCGACGGCGTCATCCACACCGCTTTCATCCACGATTTCGTGGACTTTGCCGCCGCCTCCGAAACCGACCGGCAAGCCATCGAAGCCCTGGGCGCCGAGCTGGCGGGCTCGCAACGCCCGCTTATCGTGTGTTCGGGCCTGGCCTTCCTGCCGCAGGACCGCCTCGCCACCGAAACCGACGTGCCCCAGGTGGCCAGCGGCTACCCGCGCCGCTCCGAAGAAACCGCGCTCGACCTAGCGGCGCAGGGCGTGCGGGCGATGGCAGTGCGCCTGTCGCCCACCACGCACGGTGCCGGCGACCACGGCTTCATTCACACCCTCATCAACATTGCCCGCGAAAAAGGAGTGGCCGCCTACCTGGGCGACGGCCGCAACCGCTGGCCCGCCGTGCACCGGCTCGATGCGGCCCGGCTGTTTCGGCTGGCGCTGGAGCAGGGCCGCGCCGGCACCCGCTACCACGGCGTGGCCGAAGAAGGCGTGCCGATGCGCGACATTGCCGCCACCATCGGCCGCCACCTCGGCCTGCCGGTGGTGTCCAAAACCGCCGACGAGGCCGCCGCACACTTCGGCTGGATGGCCCGTTTTGTGGGGCTTAATATGGCCGCTTCCAGCGCCCTCACGCAGCAGCAGCTAGGCTGGCAGCCCAGCCACCCCACGCTGCTGGCAGATTTGGAGCAGGGGCATTATTTTGAAAACTAAGCCTGGAGCGTCCTGTTTGTAGCTGGAGTGGTAGTACGAATTCCCCGCAGGGGTTCGTACTACCACTTTGTCGTTTGCGCGGTTAACATTTGCCCAACACCAACTACCCAACACCGAATACCCAATTCCTGAATCTGCCCTTATGCCCGACCAAATACCTTCCTCCGACATCCTCATCATCGGAGCCGGGGCCGCCGGCCTGCTGGCCGCCCGCGACCTGGCCCGCGCCGGCCGCTCGGTAACCGTGCTGGAGGCCCGCGAACGCATCGGCGGGCGCGTGCACACGTTCACGCCGCCCGGCTTCAGCCAGCCGCTGGAGGCGGGGGCCGAGTTTCTGCACGGGGCGGTGCCGCTCAGCCGGGCGCTGCTACGCGAGGCGGGCCGCCGCTGGCAGGATGGCGAGGGCGAGATGTATGTGTTTCGCAACGGGCAATTGCAGGCCGACGCCGACTTCTTCCCGGAGCTGCCCGAGGTACTGGCCCGGCTCAACGCCCTGCCGCAGGACCTGCCGCTGGCGGAATTCCTGAACCAGGAGTTTCCCGGTGCCGCGCACGCTGCCCTCCGCACCGCCGCCACCCAGTTTGCCGAAGGCTACGACGCCGCCGACGCCCGCCTCGTGAGTGCCTGGGCCCTGCGCGACGAGTGGGCCGGCGACGGGGCCGAAGACTCGCCGCGCCCGGTGGGCGGCTACGGCCCGCTGCTATACTGGCTGGCTGATGAAGCCCGAGACGCCGGCGCCCGGCTGCACCTCAATACTCCTGTGCAAGCAATTCATTGGCAGGCCGGTCGGGTGGAAGTGCGAACGGCCGCCGGCCCCCGCTACCAGGCGCAGCAGCTGCTCTGCACGGTGCCGCTGGGCGTGTGGCAGTGGGCGGCCGACCAGCCCGGTGCCCTGCAGTTCGAGCCGGAGCTGCCGACGCACCGCGCGGCCGCCGCGCAGTTGGGTTTCGGGCCCGTTGTGAAAGTGGCGCTCGAATTTCGTACCGCCTTCTGGCAGGAGCAGCTGCCGGAAATGAGCTTCCTCATCTCTGACGCGCCGGTGCCCACCTGGTGGAGCCCGCTGCCCGACCGGCGCCCGCTGCTCATGGGCTGGGTGGCCGGCCCGGCCGCCGCCCGCCTGCGCGAGGCCCCGGACGAGCAGGTGCTGGAAGCTGCCCTGGCGTCGCTGGCCACGCTGCTGGCCACTTCACCCGCGGCCGTGCGGGCGCAGCTGCAAGCCAGCTACATCCATAACTGGGGCCGCGAGCCCTACACCTACGGCGCGTATTCGTACCCGACAATCGGTGCCCCGGCGGCCCGCGCCGCCCTGGCCCAGCCGGTGGCCAACACGCTGTTTTTCGCGGGCGAAGCGGTGTACGAGGGGCCGCATGCCGGAACGGTGGAGGCAGCCCTGGTGAGCGGTCAGGCTGCCGCCCAGGCCATGCTCGGCCAAGCGTAATCCCGGCGGATTTCGCCTATTTGCAGCCCGAAAATCCCACCCTCCGGCCCGACCGCTCCGCATGAAGCTATTCGACCTCATCCAGCCGCCCGTTCAAAAGCTGCCCCTCGTCATCAGCGTGCCCCACGCCGGCACCGAATTCCCCGCCGAGCTGCGCGCCGAGCTCAAGCCCGGCCTGCTGCCGCCCGACGACACCGACTGGTTTGTGCATCAGCTCTATGATTTCGTGACCGAGTTGGGCATCCCGCTGATAAAGGCCAACTACAGCCGCTGGGTAGTCGACCTCAACCGCAACCCCGACAGCAGCCCGCTCTACCACGACGGCCGCGTGCTCACCGGCCTCTGCACCACCACCACCTTCCTGGGCGAACCCATTTACCAAGACGAGCGCGCCGAAGTAGCCGCTGCCGAAGTAGCCCGTCGCAAGGCCGAATACTTTGAGCCTTATCACGAGGCCCTCAGCCAGCTGCTCGACGACACCCAGGCCCGCTTCGGTCAGGTGCTGCTCTGGGACTGCCACTCCATCCGCCGCCTGGTGCCGGCCATCAACCCGGAGCCCTTTCCCGACCTCATCCTGGGCAGCGCCGATGAGACGTCGGCCGCGCCGGAGCTCATCGCCACGGCCCTGCGCGAGCTGGCTAGCGGACATTACTCCCTGAACCACAACACGCCCTTCAAGGGCGGCTACATCACCCGCCACCACGGCCAGCCCGGGCGGCAGCGCCACGCCCTGCAGCTGGAGATGTCGAAAGACCGCTACATGGACGACGCCGAGCAGCACTACGACCCCGCCCGGGCCGGGCAGATGCGGGTGCTGCTGCAGCAGACGCTGGAGGCGCTGGGTACTGTGCTGCTGGCACCTCAAACCCACTAGCTGAGGTTACCAAACCAGTAGATGAGCCATTCGCCTGCGCGAAACGGCCTGCCGAACGGCTACTTGAGCCATTCGGCGCAAGCGAACGTCCTACCTGACGGCTAGGTGGGCCATTCTGCGTAAGCGAACGATACACCTAGCCAATGAGTAGGTCATTCTGCGCAAGCGAACGATACACCTAATCAGTAGATGGGGCATTCTGTGCAAGCCAACGGCACACTTGGCTAGTAGGCGAGCTGTTCGGCGCAAGCGAAAGATACCACCAGCGTCTTATTGGTACTCCGAGATAAAAAGCAGTATCATGTTCAGCAGACAACTGGTTGTTTCGGTTTCAGTGGCGATAAAGCGCCACATGCTGACCCAGCCCCGTAGCTTTGCCCCCGCATGAAGTACTACGCTTTCTCCTCCCTGCTGCTGCGCGACGGCTGGCTGAGCCCGGCCTACGTGGGCGTCGATGAACAAGGTCTGATTCAATACCTGGCCGCCGAGCCGCCCGCCGCGCCCGATGCCGTGGTCGAACAAGTGCCCGGCGCGGCCCTGCCCGGCTTCCAGAATGCCCACTCCCACGCCTTTCAATACGGCATGGCGGGCCACGCCGAGCAGCACGAGCCCGGTACCCGCGACGACTTCTGGAGCTGGCGCGAAGCCATGTACGCCTGCGCCGAAACCTTCAGCCCCGAGCAGAACGAGCAGGTAGCCACCACCCTCTATCGCCACCTGCTGCGCAACGGCTACACCTCAGTGGTCGAGTTTCACTACCTGCACCACGACCCCACCGGCCACCCCTACGCCAACCTCGCCGAGATGGGCGAGCGGCTGGTAGCCGCCGCCCGCACGGCCGGTATCAAAATCACCCTCGTGCCGGTATTCTACCAAAAGGGAGACTTCGGCCGCGAGCCCGCGCCCCGGCAGCGCCGTTTCATCTCAAACACCACCGAGGACTACTTCAAGCTACTGGACGCCACGCGCCCGGCCGTGGCGCAGTACCACCGTGCCCGCCTGGGCTACGGCGTGCACTCCCTGCGCGCCGTGGAGGCGGCCGACGTGCTGGCCACCTACGCCCAAGGCCCCAAAGACTTGCCTTTCCACCTGCATGCCGCCGAGCAAACCCTGGAAGTAGAGCGCAGCCTGGCCCACCTGGGCGCCCGCCCGGTGGAGTGGCTGCTCGATAATCTGCCGCTCAGCGAGCAGTTTCACCTCGTGCACTGCACCCACATGACGGCCGACGAGACGCGCCGCCTAGCCCGGTCCGGCGCGCAGGTGGTGCTCTGCCCCGGCACCGAGGGCAACCTCGGCGACGGCATCTTCCCCCTGGTGGACTACGCCGAGGCCGGCGGCCGCTGGAGCATCGGCACCGACAGCCATATCAGCCTCAACCCCCTCGAAGACCTACGCTGGCTCGACTACGGCCAGCGCCTCATCCACCGCCGCCGCAACATCTTCGCCGACGGCGCTACCACGCTGGTCGATACCACCTTCTTCGCCGGGCAGCGCGCCGGTGGCCACCGCGTGGCCGACTACTTCGCCCTCGGCCAGCCGCTCGATGCTGTGGTGTACGACCTCGCCCAGCCGCTGCTGGCCCAGGCCGGCCCGGCCCACCTGCTGCCCGCTATCGTGTACACGGCCGACCCTACGGCCGTCCTCGGCACGCTGGTGGATGGGGAGTGGGCCTACCGGGCCAACCTCACCCCCTGACCCCCTCTCCGCAGGTTTCGCGCATTAAGCGAACCGGAGGCCGGGGGGGGGAGGCTGGCCCCGCCCGCCGCCCGGCCGGCACCGGCTATTTTTGTCGCCGATTGTCGAACGATTTATGACTTCAGAACGCCCGCAAAACCCTTTCCTGCTGGTTTTGCTCACGGTAGGCCTGCTGGGTCTACTCTCTTTTTTACCCGCCAGCCTCACCATCGGCAGCATGGAGCTGCGCCCCGTGCGCCTGCTGGCCGACGTGCTGCGTAAGCCTACTCCCCGGCGCGGCCTGCGCCTGCCGCCCCCCAACGGCCCGGCCGCCCCCGGCGCGCCGAAAGCCACCGCCGCAGCCGACCCCACCCAGCCCACTGACACCGCCGCCGCCCTGCCCGCTGCCCCCACCGAGCCCAACCTGCCCGGCCTGGAGAACTTCGTGGCCGCCCTGCGCCAAACCAAAGCCACCGGCCGCCAGACGCGCATCGCCTACTTCGGCGACTCGATGATTGAGGGCGACATGATTACCGGCGAGCTCCGCAACCTGCTGCAGCGGGCCTTTGGCGGCAGCGGCGTGGGCTTTGTGCCGGTGAATTCCATCACCGCCGACTTCCGCGAGACGATTCTACAATCTTTCTCCGACACCTGGTACGAGTACAACCTGAACTCCGACAAAATCCCGGCCGCCAGCCCGCTGGGCGTATCGGGCCACGTATTTCTGCCCCGCGAGTTGCCCGCCGCCGGTTCCGATGTGGTGCCCGATACCAGCTGGGTGCAGTTCAAGGCCGGCCCGGCTTATGCCACCACCCGCCGCCTGCCGCTGGCCCGGTTGTTCTACGGCCCCGGCAGCGCGCAGGACCAGGTAATCGTGAGCACCAACGGCCACCGCGTGCCGCACTCCCTGCCCGGCTCCGCTACCGTCAACGAGCTGGTATTGAAGCCCGGTAGCCCGGCCCGCGTCATGCGCTTCGACTTTGCCAACCACGGCCCGCGCCCGGTGTACGGCGTCAGCTTCGAGGGTGAGGGCGGCGTGGTGCTGGATAACTTCTCCTTCCGTGGCAACAGCGGCATGTCGCTCACCAAGATTCCGCCGGCGCAGCTGGCCGCCTTCGGCCGCCACCTTAATTACAACCTGGTCGTGTTGCAATATGGCGTCAACATCGCCGACGCCAAAAACAAGAGCTACGACTGGTACGCCCGCGCCATGACCCGCGTGGTCGACCGCATGCACCGGGCCTTCCCCGGCGCCAGCATCCTCATCGTGGGCATGAGCGACAAAAGCTCCCGCATCGACGGCGAATTTCAGACTGACCCCAGCGTGCCCCGTCTGCTGAAAGCCCAGCGCCAGTTGGCCGAGCGCAATAAGGCCGCGTTCTGGAATCTGTACGACGCCATGGGCGGCGAAAACTCGATGGTGCGCTGGGTGGAAGACACGCCCCCGCTGGCCAACAAAGACTACACCCACGTCAACTACCGCGGCGGCCGCAAGGTGGCCAACCTGCTCTACAACTACCTGATGGCGGAATACAACCACCCCGGCGCCGCCACCACCGAGCCCGTCGCCTCGGCCGCCACTCCCAAAGCCGACAGCGCCGAGCGCCCCGCGCCCCGCCCGGCCCTGCGCCCCGATTCGGCCAACCGCTGATTGCGTAGCTTTGAGGATATGCCGATGGTGTTGCGCGTGAGCTGGGGCGTTGTGTGGTTGCTGCTGTGGCCGGTGCTCGCGCCCGCCCAGCCCACCCGTGCCCTCGACAGCCTGCAAGCCCGCTACCCCTTCCTGAACACCCGGGCCAACCGCATCGAAAACGCCCAAATCGGCCTCCAGCGCTTCTACGAGCGGCTAAGCCAGCTGCCCCTGCCGCCCACGACGCTGCCCGCCCACCGCGTCAGCATCGTGCACCTCGGCGACTCGCACCTGCAGGCCGACGAGCTTACCGACGAAGTGCGCCAGCAGTTGCAGCGCCGCCACGGCAACGCCGGGCGCGGTCTCGTGTTTCCCTACCGCCTGGCCCGCACCAATGGCTCCTCTGCTTACTTCACCCGGCTGCTGGGCGGCACCTGGCGCACCCGCCGCCTTACCGGCCGCCCCGATACCGCCCGCTGGGCCGGGGTGAGCGGCCTGTCGGTAGCCACCAATGACTCCGGCGCGGGCTTCGCTTTGCGCATTGCCCTACTGCGCCGCCCCACCGGCCAGTTCAACCAGCTCACCTTATTGCGCCAGCCCGGCCCCACGGCCTTCGACTGGCAGGTGCGCACCGCCAGCGGCCGGCTGCTCGGCACCATCCCCGGCACTGCGCCCGGCGTGGCCCAGCCGCTGCCGCTCGACTCACTGCGCAGCTACGTGGAACTGCGCACCACCCGCGCCACCGCCGCCCAAACCCGGGCCCTGCTCTACGGCCTGCTGCTCGACAACGGCCAGCCCGGCCTCATCTACCACAGCATGGGCGTGAACGGGGCCGCCGTGCGCCACTACAACCAGACGCCCCGCTACTTCGAGCAGCTCCCTGCGCTGGACCCCGACCTGTTCATCGTCTCCCTCGGCACCAACGACGCCTACTCGGCCGGCTTTGACACCGCCATCTTCCGCCGCCAGCTCGACACGCTCGTAACCCGCCTGCGCCGCCGTTGCCCCCGCGCCGACGTGCTGCTCACCGGCCCGCCCGACTCGTTCCGCGCCCGCCGCTACCGCAACCCCGACCTCGCCCGCCTGCGCGCCGTGCTCCGCGCCTACGCCCAGGAGCACGACCTCGCCTACTGGGACGTCTCGGAGCCGCAAGGTGGCTACGGCTCCATGCGCACTTGGCTGGCCCACGGCCTCGCTGCCCCCGACCTCGTTCATTTTTCTACCGCCGGCTACCGCTTACAGGGCCACTTGCTCTACCTTGCTATTCAGGATGGATTTGCTTCGTTCACTCGTTGATAACATAGACCTTAACCGACTGGCCGACCAGTTCGTGTACCACCCCAAAAGCCCGCTGATTTTCAACACGGGCTTTTTCCTGCTGCTCTTCCTAGGCTTCCTGGCCATCTACCAGCTGCTGCGCAACCAGCACCGGGCGCGCCTGCTCTACGTCACGGCCTTCTCGCTGTTTTTCTACTACAAGTCCAGCGGCTGGTACTTCCTGCTGCTCGTCTTCTCCACCATCGTCGAATACAACTTCGCCCTCTGGATTGCCGACTCCCGCAGCCCCGGCCGGCGCAAGCTGCTCATGGCCCTCAGCCTGCTCGTCAATCTGGGCATGCTCTTCTACTTCAAGTACACCAACTTCTTCCTCAGCGGCTACCAGGCCCTCACGGGCCAGCCCGTGCCCGTATTACACGTCCTGCTGCCCGTCGGCATCAGCTTCTACACCTTCCAGACCCTCAGCTACACCCTCGACGTGTACCGCGAGCAAATCAAGCCCCTGCGCAACATCTGGGACTTCGCCTTCTTCGTCTCCTTCTTCCCGCAATTGGTCGCCGGTCCCATCGTCCGCGCCTCCGATTTCATCCCCCAGATTCCCCGCCCGCCCCACGTCTCGCGCTCCGATATGGGCCGCGCCGTCCTGCTCATCGCCGCCGGCCTGTTCAAAAAAGCCGTCATCTCCGACTACATCAGCCTCAACTACGTCGAGCGCATCTTCGACAACCCCACGCTCTACAGCGGCATCGAAAACCTGCTCGGCGTCTACGGCTACGCCCTGCAGATTTACTGCGACTTCTCGGGCTATTCCGACATTGCCATCGGCATTGCGCTGCTGCTCGGCTACCGCCTGCCGCCCAACTTCCTCTCGCCCTACCAAAGCACCAGCATCACCGAATTCTGGCGCCGCTGGCACATCTCCCTTTCCAGTTGGCTGCGCGACTACCTCTACATCCCCCTGGGCGGCAACCGCAAAGGCGTCGTGCGCCAATACATCAACCTCTTCCTGACCATGCTGTTGGGCGGTCTCTGGCACGGGGCCTCGCTCACCTTCGTGGCCTGGGGGGCCCTGCACGGCGCCGCCCTGGCCGTCGATAAGCTCTTTCAGCAAGTCGTGAAGCCCGGCAACGGCCCGCTGGTCAAGTTCCTGGGCTGGGTCATCACCTTCCACTTCGTGTGCTTCTGCTGGATTTTCTTCCGCGCCGGCACCTTCGAAGTCGCCACCCAAGTCATCCACCAAATCACTCACGCCCTGCGCCCCGACTTGCTGCCCCAGGTGCTCGGCGCCTTCCGTCCGGTGTTTGCGCTCATGGCCCTGGGCTACGCCCTCCACGCCCTGCCCGACAACTGGACCCTGCGCCTCGAAGGCGTGCTGGCCCGCCGCTCAGTGGTGCTGCAGGCGGCGCTAATAGTGGTGGTTATCTGGCTGGTTATTCAGGTAAAGTCGGCCGAAATCCAGCCGTTTATTTACTTTCAGTTTTAGAACAAGGACGCAGGTGTTGCCGGTTTTTTAGGTAGATAAATTAATTCGCTGAATAGCCGCGAAGTGGCGCCACGTTGGTAGCCAGCAACAAGTTTTAGCGAACAGAGCCGCAAAGCGGCGGCACTTCTCTTGGATAAGAGTGCCGCCGCTTTGCGGCTCTGTTTACGTGAGGAAACGATTATGCTACCAACGTGGCGCCGCTTCGCGGCTAGCTTATCGAGCTTACTTCATTTTCTTATCCAGGTTCTTGCCGAGGTCTTCCACTTTCTTCAGAAAGTCGTCGGTATCGCCATCCGCATACGTGCCATAGGCTGCTGAAATCGTGCCCTTTACTCCGTCATTCGCCTCAATGGCATAGAGAATCGACATGTCATCGGGGTTGCTTTCGCCCTCGAAGCGGTAGAAGTCCACAATGGTCACGTCTTCGGGCGCGTAGCTCTTGGTCAGGTTGGGGTCGAGGGTGTGCAAACGGCCGTCAGTCACTTGAAAATCGTACGTGAAACCCTCTTTAGTCAGCCGGTTTTCGACGCTCACCAGGGAGCGTTCTTCTTCTTTATCCTGCATGGCAGTAAGCAAATTGAGGTGAGAAAATCGGGCGGCAGCGCTAAAAAAGCAGCTGCCTCCGCCCCGGCTATACGCAGCCGGAGGGGAGGCAGGTTATACTTTCATTAAAGAGTTTTAAGCCACGCCGCGCCCAGCCTGCCGCGCCTCAATCGTGCGTTGCAGCTGCTCCACGTCAATCGTCGAGCAGGCGCCGCCGCAGCCCTTGTCGCAGGCGCTCTGGTTTTTGGCAAAAAACGCCCGCCACACCCGTCGGCCCATGAAGAAAGCCGCCGTCAGGAAGAGCGCCGCGATGAGGAGATATTGCGTCAGCATGATGGGTAGGTAACTGTAAGGCAGGCGGGAAAGTTTAACTTACTCCCAGGCCGTGCCAATCACCGCCTGCACCTCGGTGTGCACCAACCCATTGCTAGCCACAATCTCTCGCCCAAAAATCGGGTCGCCATCCTTCAAAAACTGCGTAACGCGCCCACCCGCCTCGCGCACCAGCAGGATACCCGCCGCCACGTCATACGAGTTGATATTGAACTCAAAATAGGCATCGAATCGCCCCGCCGCCACCCAGGCCAGGTCAACCGCCGCCGAGCCCACCCGCCGAATGCCGTGCGTGCGCTGCATAAACTGGCTCAAAATCTGCAGATATGCCTCTAGCTGGTCAAATTTGTAATAAGGAAAGCCAGTGGCAACCAAGGAGTCGCCTAGCTTGGTAGCCTCGCTCACCCGGATGGGCTGCTCGTTCAAAAAAGCGCCGCCGCCGCGCACGGTCCGGTAGCTTTCGTCGCGCGTTACCTCGTGCACCACGCCCACCACCAGCTCCTCGTAGTGCAGCAGCGCCACGCTGATGGAATACGCTGGTAGTCCGTGGATAAAGTTAGTCGTGCCGTCGAGTGGGTCAATTATCCACGTAAACTCGCCCCGGGTTTCCTGGGCTGCTTCGGTGCCTTCCTCGGCAATGAAGCCGGCCTGGGGTAGCAGCTCACGCAAGCCCGCCACCAGGCGGCGCTCGGTTTCCTGGTCCACGTAGCTCACCATGTCGTGCAGGCCCTTGTGCTGCACCGTGCTACGGTCAAAATTTGCCGCTTCCTGGTGGATGAATTTGGCCGTTTCGCGGCACAGCGCGGCCAGGTCGTGCGAGAGTTGGGTGAAGTCGGGAGTCGTCATCAAATGCAGGTAGAACGTTGGCGCAAAGCTCCGGCGTAAAGCGCAAACGGCGGCCGGATGTTCGTCTCTGGCCGCTGGTTTCGCCCATTTTCCGGCCCGCGCCGTATGAGGCGCTACGGGCTTTCGCCGCCCGTCGGGCAGGCTGAATGCCTGCCCCTTCCTCTTTCACTTTCTTCGTTATGAATCAGAAACGCACTTTCGGCAGCATTCTCACCGTATTGGGTATCATCGGTATTATCGTAGGGGCACTAGGTTTCCTGGGCATTGGCGGCATGGGCTTGAGCAAGCTCAATTCGGCTGTGCCTTTTGGCGTGGGCCTTATCTTCTTCTTTGCGGGCATCAATCTGGTGAAAGCCACTGGCGACCGGGCTTAGAAAAATTTGAGCCTGATAATTAGGCTTAAACAAGGACATGTGAGGGTTTTTAAACCCAAAACCTTGCGCATTCAGATAAAAACCGTACTTTTGCAGAACCAAACAGTGCGGGGTGGAGCAGTTGGTAGCTCGTTGGGCTCATAACCCAAAGGTCACTGGTTCGAGTCCAGTCCCCGCTACCCAGGAAAAGCCTCTGAATTTCAGAGGCTTTTCGCATTTTAAGGCTGTTGGGTAGCTGGGGACGACAACATTTCACCGGCTTGCGGTTCCGGGCGAGTTAGCAAGAGCAACAATTCGCACAAATCGGTTTCCTCATAGGGCTTGGTGAGGCAGGCATTCATGCCCGCTGCCAGATAGATAGCGCGGTCGCTCTGGAAGGCGTTGGCAGTGAGGGCGATGACGGGTGTCCTGGCTTTTGTGGCATCGGGTAGCTGGCGCAGGGCCGTAGTCACTTCCACGCCATTCAGGCCAGGCATCCGGATGTCGAGAATGGCCGCGTCGTAGCAATTGGTGCTCAGCTCGTCCAGGGCTTCAGTGCCATTGCCGACGGCGCGTACCTGCACGCCCCAATGCTCCAGAACCGCCTTGGCAATGAGCTGATTGACAAAGTTGTCTTCGGCCAGCAGCACGCGCAGGCCGCGTAGCTGCTCATAGTTCGTGTTGGCCGCCACCGGCAGGTGCTCGCTTGCAGTGAGTTCGGGGGCGTGGGGCAGGGCGAGTTGAAACGAAAATGTCGTGCCCACCCCCACTTCGCTGCTCAGCCGGAGCACGCCCCCCATCTGGCTGACTAGCTGCTGGCTGATGGCCAGCCCCAGCCCGGTGCCGCCAAAGCGGCGACTGGTTTCAGCGCTGGCTTGGGCAAAAGCATCAAAGATATGGACTTGCTGCTCAGGCGAAATGCCGATGCCCGTGTCGCGCACCCGGAAGCAAACCGTCAGCTCCTGAGCAGTATCCTGCAGCACTTCGGCGCTCAGGTGCACCGAGCCCTGTTCGGTGAACTTGATGGCATTGCTGAGCAGGTTGAGCAGCACCTGATGCAGGCGGTAGGCGTCACCCAGCACGCGGGGGCAACTGGCTACCAGTGGCTCAACGCAAAATCTCAACCCCTTGTGCTCGGCCAGGGCGGCCACGGTCTGGCCGGCACCGTGCAGAGCCAGGGCTAGGTCGAAGGGCGCGTGGTGCAGCTCGAGGTGGTTGGTGGTGATTTTGGCCATGTCGAGCACGTCGTTGATAAGTGCCAGCAGGTGCTGACCGGCGTGCTGCATCGTGTGCAGGTATTCTAACTGTATGGTGTTCAAGGTGGTTTTCTCAAGCAGTGAAGCCATGCCCAATACCCCATTGAGCGGGGTCCGGATTTCGTGGCTCATGCGGGCCAGAAAGGATTCCTTGGCACGGGCATTTTCTTCGGCTTCTTGCTTAGCCTTTTGCAGTGCCTGTTGCGCCTGAATACCCGCCGTCACATCGTAGCCCGATGCCACGATATAAGGCGGATACCCTTTTTCCTCAACTTTATACGTGTAGTAATGCAGGTAGCGTACTTCGCCGTGCGCCGTGCGGATGGCTACCACCCGCGGGTCCGAGCCTGCTGGCAGTGTACCGTTGAGGTATGCCTGCATTGAAGCATGGTGTTGGGACATAACTGATTCGGCAAGGTGGTGCCCCACCAGCTTGGCGGCTGGCACGCCCATGAGTCGCTCAATGGCCGGGTTTACCGACAGTAAGCGTCCCTGCAAATCGTGGGTGCAGATAAGGGCCTGCGAATAGTAGACGAGGTCGTGGTACTGCTTCTCACGGTGCTCCAGGGCCATGCGAGCCTGCTTAATGGCCGTTACGTTTGTGCTGATAGTGAGAATGCTCAACCGGCCGTCGGCCTGGGTCATAGGCTGCTTCTGCACCTGAAAATACATCGTTTGGCCCGTGTTCAGGATAAACGGCATTTCGTGCATAATCGGCTGTTGGGTGTTGCGCACCTGCTGATTAAGCACCTGCAGATGGCGCATCTCCTGTTGAGGTGTCGGGGTAGAATCCGTAGCCGACGGTGCGCTTTGTGCGGCCAGCAGGTCGTAAGAGCGGTTGGTGAAAGTTATTTTGTCATCAGCATCTACCACGTACAGTGTATTAGGTAGGGTGTCAACAATCTGGCGAATAAATGATTGTTGGTCTTCCAGCTGCCGCTGCACCTGCCGCTGCAGCTGCTCGGCCATGTAGCGGGCCGTGATGTCGATGCCCGAGCCGACCACCATGCGCAGGCTGCCGTCGGCGTTGAACACCGGGCGCAGGTAGCGCAAAATTAGCTTGGGCCGGTGTCCGGGCCGCATTTCTTCCCAGGTTACATCGGTGCCGGTGCGCACGGCCAGCTCGAAATATTGCTGGCGCTGGGTGGCGAGCCGGGCCGGCTGCTGCGGCCGTAGGGCAAAGTAGTCGGCATTGCTCAGGCCGATGATTTGCCGGCGCACCACCGGGTCGGCCACGCTCGACGGATTCACGAACAGAAACCGATGCTCGGGGTCGAATACGGCCACGTCTACCGGCAGCAGGTTCAGAATCGACTCATAAAATTCCTGCTGCCGGGCGGCCCGTTCCTCGGCCCGCTTGCGCTCCGTGATGTCGACCCCTGTGCTGATAATCATCAGTAAATTACCATTCAGGCCCGATACTGGGCGGAAACTGCGCAGCAGATGCCGTGGCTCCTGCTCGCCCCGTCGGGTTTCCTCCCAGGTCACTTCGCGCCGTTCGCGCAGGGCCCGTGCGAAGGCCGTGCGGCGCTGCCGCATGGTGGAGCGAGTACGTTTGCGCTGGCGGCTGGCTTCTTCGTCCGTCTGGCCCAGCATCCAGACGCGCACGGTAGCATCGGGTTCCACGGCCGGGTTTACAAACAGGTAGCGGTGCTCGGCATCGAATACCGCTACCGCCATAGGTAGCTGGTTGAGAATGGTTTCATAAAACCGGCGCTGCTCGGCCAAGCGCTGTTCGGCGTGCTGCCGAGCCGTAATATTGGTGAGGTATAGGGTAGCATAGGACTGTCCGGGCGTAGCCACCGCCGTAAACACGTAGTATTGCCCGGCCACGGCCAGCGTTTGTTGGTGCTGAACGGGCCGCCGCAGCGCCGCCCGTACCAGCGACAGCAAATGGTGCCGCAGCTCGGTGCGAATATCGGTCATCAGCGCTTCCAGCACCGGCACGGCGGCAGGGTTGGCATAAATGGGCTCCCCGGTGGCCGACAACCGTAGAATCGGGTTCGGATTCTGGTCGGAGAGGTAAGACATGGCCTGTAGTTGCCCGTCGCGCTGGAACCGCTCAGTTACGTCGCGGTAGCAAATGAGGCGCCCGGCCTGCTCCTCATCCAGCACCAGGTAATCCAACTCGACTATGCGGCCGTTATTCAAAGTAAACTGCTCCTGTAGAACAGTTTTGCCAGCCTGGTGCAACTCCCGTGCTCGTGCCGTGAAGGCCGCCGGGTTGGCAAAAGTGTGGTCGATACTTATGGTGTGGTAGGGAATGGGGCTGTCCGGGTCGGTAGGCAAGCTCTCGCTTGAGAGGCCAAACATTTCGATAAATCGCTGGTTGACAAACCGAATCTGGCTTTCGTTATCCACCAGTATCAGGCCCAGCCGAATATTCTGCACCAGCGCAGCCAGCTGCGAATAGTGGCGTTGGGACCGGCTGGTGGCCGCCTGTAACTGCTCCTCCAATAGCGCAATGCGTGCCTGAGCCGCCGCCAGTTTGGTTTGAAGCTGCACACAGTGCGTCTGGGTTTCCGCTAGCCGGGTGCGCCAGTCCGCTTCAGCGTGGGGTAATTCTGGATTCATAGCGGAAACAAGGATGGGGTAGGGGAAGCAGCCATACCAGCTGGGGGGCTGTTTCGCTGCAAACTCATGACTTGTAAAAAAAAACAGAATAAACTTAATTTCCTGTTCCCACACGCTGTCAAGTCAATGTGGCTGATAACGGGTGCTTCGACGGTGTTTTTAAGGAAATGTCAGATAGCCAGCAATGCCCACGCCGTAGGCCACAGCTTTCTTTTGGCTGGTCGTAGCAAAGAGCAGTAAATAAACGAATTTTCTTTCCATAGCGAAACGTATTTTTTCGCTATGGAAAGACTTATTTCCGCGATAAACATAATTAATCGGCCGATAAACCGGGTATGGCCGGGTGCCTGTGCTGCTATCGTAGCAGATAGTGCCGGGCCACACGCTCAAAGTTGGCTAGCTGCTGCTGCTGCCAACTCACATCGTGCCCAAGTTCACCGGCCAGCAGCGCCGCTACTGTCGGCGCCATCCGGATGGCCGCCGCCGCATCCAGAAACAGCACCCGCACACGGCGCGCCAGCACGTCTTCCACGGTGCGGGCCATTTCGTGGCGGGCCGCCCACACCACCTCTGCCCGCACGAATTCAAGCTGCGGGTCAAGCTTCTCGCCTAACGCTGGCGCTGTGGCAATGAGTTGCTGTAAAGCTGCTTGGTCGCTGCCATACACGTAAAGGTGATTGCCGTAATCAGTAGTGGCCTGGGCGCCGTGGATGCGCAGCCGGGCCGTCTGGCTGGGCGCCGGGGGCAGCTTGCCCAAGGCGATGATTCGGTCCACCGTGTCTTCACCCATGCGGCGGTAGGTCGTCCACTTGCCGCCCGTGATGGTGACCAGGCCCGCCGGCGAGACCAAGATTTTGTGGCTGCGCGACAGTTCCTTCGTAGGACCATTGCCGGCTTGCGGGGCCGCCAGCGGCCGCAGCCCGGCAAACACGCTCCGCACGTCGTGGCGCTGAGGCGGGCGGGCGAGGTAGCGCCCGGCGGTGCGCAGGATGAAGTCGATTTCCTCGTCCAGCGCCTGCGGCTCCTCGCTGCTTTCCGGCACCGGCGTATCGGTAGTGCCCAGGATGAGCCGCCCGTGCCAGGGCACGGCAAAGAGCACCCGGCCATCGTCGGTTTTGGGAATCATGAGCGCGTCGTGGCCGGGCAAAAACGATTTGTCCACCACCAAATGCACGCCCTGGCTGGGCCGCACCAAGCGGGGGCTGCCCGGCGCATCGAGCTGCAAAATCTCATCGACGAAAATGCCGGTGGCATTCACCACCGCCTTGCCGCGCAGCTCGTAGCTTTGGCCGGTTTCCTGGTCGGTGGCCTGCACGCCAGCTATCTGGCCGTGCGCGTCTTTCAGCAAGCCGCGCACGGCCACGTAATTGAGCAGCGTGCCGCCCAGCTCAATCCCCGTCTGGGCCAGGTTGATGGCCAGCCGGGCGTCGTCAAACTGCCCATCGTGGTACACCACGCCGCCGTAGAGGCCCGCCGGCCGCAGGTTGCCGAGCCGCCCCAAGGCTTCGGCCTTGCCGATGTGCGTGGTAGGGCCCAAACTCAGGCGGCCGGCCAGCAAGTCGTAGGCCTTCAGGCCCAGGATGTAGAATGCGCCGCCCCACCATTCGTAATTAGGAATGATAAACGACTGATTCTGGCAGAGGTGCGGCGCGTTTTGCAGCAGCAGGCCGCGCTCGTGCAGGGCCTCGCGCACCAGCCCGAGGTCGCCCTGCGCGAGGTAGCGCACGCCGCCGTGTACCAGCTTCGTAGCGCGGCTGCTGGTGCCCTTGGCAAAATCGGCTTTTTCCAGCAGCAGGGTGCGGTAGCCACGGCTCAGGCCGTCGAGCGCCACGCCCAGCCCGGTAGCCCCACCGCCGATAATGATTAAGTCCCATTCAATCGGCTGATTGAGCTGCCGAAGCAGGTCCGGGCGGGTGAAGGATGGCGGGGTTGATGAGGAACTCATGTCGCGGGCGCTACTGAATGGATAAGTCGCTACAATCGACGCATTATGAATACCTTTGCCAGAGTATGCGCCAGCGGCAAACTATTAACGGCAAAAGCCTGGTGCAGTCTTTATCTACCTTTGCTTATTTCAGTTTTCTGATGATTTTACGTCGACTTCTTTTAAGCGGCGCTCTGCTCGGTCTGGGCACCATAGCCGCCCAGGCGCAGGAGGCGCCCAGCCCCGATTACACGTCCGCTGCCGGCGTAAGTCGCAAAGTAATAAGCTACCCGCGCACTTCGCTGGGCCTCACGGCTGGCTGGGGCGCCCCCTACGGGTGGGGCTTGGATTTCAGTCAATTACTGCTGCCCAATCTCGACGTGACGGCCGGCGCCGGGCTGGGCGTGGGCTGGAAAATCGGCGTGGGCACGCGCTTCTATTTTGCGCCGCAGCGGCGGGTGTCGCCCTTCGTGGGGGCTAACGTTGCGCGCACGTCCGGCCTCACGCACTTCAACCTGACCGTCAACGAAGGCACGTACCAGGAAGAACAGGTGCGGATAAATATCCGGCCTACGGCCACGGTGCACCTGCGCGGCGGGGTGCGCTGCCAGTTTCGCCGGGTGGGCCTTATCGGAGCGCTGGGCTACGGCGTGGTGCTGGGCGCCGACCCGGTAACTTACGTCTATGGCTATGAGCCACAGTATCAAATCACCCGCGACGTTGTGAATGCCATTGCCCCGGGCAGCTTCGAGCTATCGGCCGGGGTTACGTTTGGGCTGTCGAAGTAGCAACGCCTAACAACAGAAAAAGCCTCTCCGATACTATCGGAGAGGCTTTTTAGGGTTAAAATGCCAGCAGGCTAGAACCGGCGGTTCACGGCGTTCAAATCCTCAAACGCCTGCTTGAGGCGGCTCACGAAGGTTTTCTCGCCTTCGCGCAGCCACACCCGCGGGTCGTAGTACTTCTTGTTGGGCGAGTCGGCGCCGCTGGGGTTGCCAATCTGGCCCTGCAGGTAGCCTTCGTTTTTCACGTAGTTGTTCTTGATGCCTTCCCAGAACGCCCACTGCAAGTCGGTGTCAATGTTCATCTTAATGGCCCCGTAGCCGATGGCTTCGCGGATTTCCTCCTGGCTGGAGCCCGAGCCGCCGTGGAACACGAAGTTGATGGGCTTGGGGCCGGTGTGGAAGTGCTCCTGCACGTATTCCTGCGAGTTGTGCAGGATTTTCGGCTGCAGCTTCACGTTGCCGGGCTTGTATACGCCGTGCACGTTGCCGAAGGCCGCGGCGATGGTAAAGCGCGGGCTCACCTTCAGCAGTTCTTCGTAAGCATAAGCTACTTCCGAAGGCTGGGTGTAGAGCTTCGAGCTGTCCACATCGGAGTTGTCCACGCCGTCTTCCTCGCCGCCGGTCACGCCGAGCTCTATTTCGAGCGTCATGCCGATTTTGGCCATGCGCTCGAGGTAGCGCTTGCAGATTTCGATGTTTTCCTCAATCGGCTCTTCCGACAGGTCAATCATGTGCGAGCTGAACAGCGGCTGGCCGGTCTGGGCGAAGTGCTTTTCGCCGGCATCGAGCAGGCCGTCAATCCAGGGTAGCAGCTTTTTGGCGGCGTGGTCGGTGTGCAGAATCACCGGCACGTTGTAGAGCTCGGCCATGGCGTGCACGTGGTGCGCCCCCGAGATGCCGCCGGCAATGCTGGCGCGCTGGCCGTCGTTGGACGGGTATTTGCCCGCGAAAAACTGCGCGCCCCCGTTCGAAAACTGGATGATAACTGGCGAGTTGAGCTCGCTGGCGGCTTCGAGCACGCCGTTCACGGTGTTGGTGCCCGTCACGTTCACAGCGGGCAGGGCAAAGGCGTTATCCTTGGCGTATTGGAAAAGGGACTGTACTTCGTCGCCGTGCAGGACGCCGGCGCGGAGAGAAACAAGCTGTTCGGCCATGATGGGGAAAAATGTGGGGAAAAATGACGGGCGGAACCGCGCACGCGATGAATGCGCGGAGCTTTTGCAGCACTAACCTACAACATTACGCGGAGGCAGCCGGTTGGCAAAGCTTGATTTTGGCTGCAATGTATTAATTTGCTCGCTGTCATGCGCGGGCTCCTTCGGAACCTTCGCCGGCAGCGGCCAGCTTATCGGCTGGAAATTCAGTAAATTGGCCGCATTGTTGAACTGTGAGCCCCCCGGATAAAGAATTAAAATAAATGGCAAATCGTCGCGCCTCCATTACCGACCTGGCCAAGGCCTTGAACTTGTCCACCTCTACCATTTCGCGGGCGCTGGCCGACCACAACGATGTGAGCGAGGCCACCAAAAAGCGCGTGCGCGAGCTGGCCGAAGAGCTCAGCTACCAGCCCAACCAGCTGGCCGCCGCCCTGCGCCGCGGCCGCAGCAACACACTCGGCGTGCTGGTGCCCCACATCACCGGCAACTTCTTTCCGCAGGTCGTCAACGGTATTGCCCTGGAAGCCAGCAAGGCCGGCTTCAACGTCATGATTTGCCAATCGAACGAGGACGTGAAGCAGGAGCGCAAAAACATCGACCTGCTGATGAACTCGCAGGTCGAGGGCATCCTGGTATCGGTGTCGAATACCACCCAGGATTTCGGCCACTTCGATGCCGTGCGCAGCCAGGATGTGCCCCTGGTATTCTTCGACCGTATCGTGGAAGGCTTTCGCGGTAACAACGTGAGTGCCGTGATGCTCGACGACTATCAAGGTGCCTATCAGTTGGTTAGTCACCTCATCGAGCAAGGCTGCACGCGCATTGCGCACTTCACCGGCCCGCTGCACATCAACATCCACAAAAACCGGCATCAGGGCTACCGCGACGCCCTCACCGCCCACGGCCTCGAAATCGACGAGGACCTGATTTCGGTGATGGAGCTGAACCAGAAAACCGGCACCGCCGCTATGAAGCGCATGCTCAAGCAGTCTAACGTGCCCGATGCCGTATTTGCTTCCAACGACTTAGCCGCCGTAGGGGCGATGCAGGCCGCCAAAGCTCAGGGCTTGCGCGTGCCCCAGGACATGGCCATTGCCGGCTTCAGCAACGAGGTTTTCACCAGCCTCACCGAGCCCACCATCACCACCGTTGACCAAGGCTGCGAAACGATGGGCATCTCAGCCGTGCGCCTGCTCCAGAAAATGCTCAACGGCAACCCCGACCGCCAGGCCCAGCCCCGCAACGTGGTGCTGCGTCCCAAGCTGCTCGTGCGCGAATCGTCGCTGCGCAAGCCGGAGTAGCCTGAGCGAAACAGGTTTGTTTTGACGAAAACGAACAGCTTCAGAATAGCTTAAACGTTCAAAGCGCCCCGGATGCAGGAGAATTTCTCCTGCATCCGGGGCGCTTTGAACGTTTAAGCTATTCGACCAGCAAATGCTTGAGGACGGGGCCCTGCGACGTGTTCAGGCGCAGCAGGTACATGCCCGCGGGCAGGTGTTGCAGCTCCAGCACTGTCGGCGTATCGGTGGCGGGCAGCGGCACGGCGCGCACGCATTGCCCCAGGCCATTATAAAGCGCTGCCGTGGCCGCCGCCCGCAGGGCTGCGGGCAAGCGCAACGTAGCCGTGTGGTGGGCAGGGTTGGGGTACAGCTCGACCTGCGCTGCCAGCGCCGCCGTCCGCGAACTGAGCGGTGTCAGGAAAGCCACGGTGGCGGTGGCCGGGCTGAAGCCGCTGCCGCACCGTGTTTGCACCAGTACTGTGTAGGAAATGCCGGGCAGCAGGCCGCTCAGCGCTACGGGTGAGGCTGGGCTTTGCAGCACGACAGGAGCACTGCCATTGCCGGGGATGGCCGTGATGGTGTAGCTGGTGGGCGGCGTGCCAGCGGGAGCGACGAAGCTTATTGAGGCCGAAGTAGGAGTGAGCTGGCTGGCGGCAGCCCCACTAGGGGCGGGGCACTGCGACGCCAGGCATTGCACCGACAGCTGGAAACGCTGGTTGGGACCAACATTATTCTGGCTGATAAATAAATAGTAATCAGCACCAACGTTGGTTCTGAAGCCTACGGTATTGCCAAAGGCCTGGTTTGGAAAACAAGCTATGTTAGGGCGGTGTCCGGTCAGGCATTGCAGGTTGGAGCAGGAGCCGGTGAATACCATCATCTCAAAAGGGTAGTTAGTGCCAGGGTTACAGGTGCTTACTACAATGCTGTCGCCGGTGCCCACGATGCGATAGAAAATGCCCGCGCCCTGCATTATCCCGTTACCGCAACGAACGTTGGGGTCGTTGGTGCGGGTAGCACTAACTAGGTTGCCGGAAACAAACTGCCCGCAGGTGAGCAGAATAGCCCCGCCGCACTCGTCATTAACCGGCGCGACGCCAGGCGTGGTAAACGGCACCGTGACCGGGGCTCCCTGGCCGGCGGCGCACTGTGCCTGCACCGTAACGGTGTAGACCGTGCTGGGACTGAGCGGCCCCAGCGCCACGGGCGAGCCAGCGGGCGTGGGTGTTACGGTAACCGGGGTTCCACCCCCGATGGGCGCGTACGTCACGGTATAGCCCGTGTTGCCGGCCGGGGCCGTAAACGTCAGTTGCGCCGCCGAGCTGCTAATGTTATCCACCCGCACGGTGGTGGGCGTAGCACACACCGGCGGCGTGCTGACGCAGATGGTAAACGGTCCGGTGGGGTCGACAGGGCCGAAGCCTGATACCTGCACGTAGTAAGTAGTGCCGGGCGTGAGCTGGCTTAGCTCCATCGGCGGGGCCACCATATTATTGTTGGCCCCCGACGAGCAGCCAATGGCCGCGAACGGCCCGTTGCAGGAACTGGCGCTGAAGGCCCGCAAGCGCCCGGCGGCATTGCCGGTTACCTGCACGGTGGCGGCGGTGCTGCCGGCGCCGGTGGCCGTAGTGGTGAAGGTAAACCACACATCGTTAGGATTGAAGCCTCCCACCCCGCAGTTGCCCGGATTCTGATACCCGTTCGGATTGGTGACGGTAGCGCCCACGTTGGAGGCGTTGATGGGCGTGCAGGTGGCGCCGACCGGGCCCAGCGCCACGGCGCCGCAAGGTTCGTCGTTGCTTTGCAGCGGCACCGTGAAGCTGACCGGGCCCACCAGCGTGCTGCTGCTGGTCGGGCCGCAGATTTGCCGCACATATACCTGGTAGGTAGCGCCGGGCGTGAGGCCGGTGAGGGTGGTGCTGGTGCCCGTGAGGCCGCCGACTTGCTGGCCGGTGCCGGGAGTGAAGCCCGTGGGGCCATACTCAACGGTAAACGTGCCGCCGCCACCGCCCGCATTGCCCCAGTTGATGAGCTGCGAGGTGGAGCCCACCGGGCTGGCCGTCAGGTTTTGCGGGGCCGGGCAAGCCGGCGGGTCGGTGACGCAGATGGTGAACGCGCCGGTGTTCGCGATGCTGCTGCTGCGGACGCGGACGTAGTAAGTAGTACCGGGCTGCAGCTGGCCCACTACCAGCGGCGGCGCCGGCGCATTGTTGGCGCCTGCCGCGCAGGCCAGCGGAGTCAGCGGCCCGGTGGGCCCCGTCGGGGCCTGAAACACCCGTACTTCGCTGGCCGGAGCGGCTCCGGCGGGCGGCGGCGTGGCGTTGCCCACCGTGATGGTAGCGCCCGTGCTGGCCGCGCCGGTGCTGGCGGTGGTAAACGTAAACCACACATCGCTGGAACCGATAGCGGGCATGCAGCCGAAGGAGGCATAGCCATTGGCTACGGTGCTGGTCGAGCCTTGGGTGGAGGCGGCTACGGGCGTGCAGGTGCTGCCGCCCAGCGGTAGCGCCCGCGCAGTGGCGGGCTCGTCGTAGGGGTGGGGCGTGGTGAAAGTCTGGGTAAGCACGGTACCCTGGGCCCCGCCGGCGCACCGGGCCTGCAACGTCAGCGTGTAAGCAGTCAGCGGCTGCAAGTTGTTCAGCGTAAAGGGCGAGCCGGTGGGCGCGGGCGAAACTGTAAGGCCTGGCCCGGCTGCCGTTGTGTAAGTTGCGACGTAGCTGGTATTGCCAAAGCCCGGCCGAAACGTAACGGTGGCCGAAGTGCCGTTGATTGGCGTAACCGTCAGATTATTAGGGTCGCCGCAGCTGGGTGGGTCGGCCACACAGATAGTGAAGGCGCCCGTTGTCACGGCGTCGTTGCTGGCCACGCGCACATAATAGGTGGTGCTGGGGCTAAGGCCCGCCACAGTAAGCGGCGGCGCGGGCCGGGTGCCGGGCTGCGTGTTGCTGGAGCAGGCAATATCGGTGAACGGCCCATTGCAGGAAGCGGCCGAGAACAAGCGAATCTGCCCGGCCGGGTTGCCCGTGACGGAGATGGTGGCGCCGGTGCTGGCGGGCCCGCTGGCGGCCGTGGTAAACGTAAACCACACGTCGCGCGGCGTGGCCGTGCCCCCGCAACCCTGCTGGTCGTAGCCGTTGGCGGCGGTGGTGGTGGCAAAGGAGTTGGAGGCGGCCGTCGACTGGCAGGTAGCACCGCTGAGCGACAGCGGGGTGGCCGAACAGGGGTCGTCGTTGGCGATGCTGGTGACGAAACTGGTCGTGACGCCACTGGAGCTGCCGCCGGCACAGTTGCTTATCACCGTCACGGTGTAGTTGGTCAGCGGCTGCAGGTTCGTCAGCGGCACCGGCGAGGCGGTCGGGGCCGGCGTCACTGTCGTCACCGTTCCGCTACTGCCGGTCGAAGTATAAGTAATGGTGTAGGTTTGGGCCGTGCTGCTGGTCGTAAAGCTGAGTTGCGCGCTGCTACCGGTGATGGCGCTAACTGCCAGATTGCTCGGCGGAGCGCACTGGGCCATTGCACGTTGCCCAAATGCGGAGAGCAGCAGTAGAGTACTCGCAAGCAGGCAACTTCTGCTGCTGGTAAATGGCAATCGGAGGCCGGCTAATAACGTGAAAGTCAGGCCAAGGGTAGTCCTGGGCATAATTTAGGAGTAATTGGTGAGAAATGAACCGCCAATTATACAGGAAAGAACTTGAATTACAAGTTCTCTCTTGTCCTAAAGGCTGATATTCTCCCCAACCCAGCGTTATCATCATTGACCAGGGCTGCGGACTGCGGGTTTCCCAGCCGTGCGCCTGCTCCAGAAAATGCTCGTGCACGAATCGTCGCTACGGAAACCGGAGCATTATCAGTCAGATGACATACTTCCTCTTGACGAAGGCAGGGGCATTACTCCTCTCACACAATCAGCTTCCGCAGCAACTGCCGGACCTCCGTAGGCGAGGCGACGTGGAATCGGGCCGACGAGTGCGGCGCCGAGCCCACCCGCACGGTAAACGCCTCGGCCGGCAGGGCGCGGAAGGTGTCCTCGTCGGTGCGGTCGTCGCCGAGGGCGAGCACGAAATCAGGGGTGTAGTAGCTGAGCCAGCGGGTGGCGGCAGCACCTTTGTTGATGCCGGCATTTTTGATTTCCAGCACTTTGTTGCCTTCCATTACCTGCAGGTCTGTATTGGCAGTCATGAAGGCCAGGTGGTTGAGCAGCTCGCGGGCGCGCACGGCGCCGAGGTCGGCGTCGGCGCGGCGGTAGTGCCACACCAGGGAGTATTCCTTTTCCTCGATAAAGGAACCGGCAGTGCGGGCCACGTAGAGCTCCAGCACGGGGCGCAGTTCGCGCTTCCAGTCGTTGCGCAGGGTCTGGAACGTGGTCCACTCTTCGCCGGCAGCGCGCAGCCAGGCGCCGTGCTCGGCAATGAAATCGACGGGCAGGTGGCCCAGCCACTGCTCCAGCGTATGCCGGTCGCGCCCGCTGATGATGACCACGCGGGTGTGCGGCAGGTCGGTGAGGGCGCGCAGCAGCAGGCGCAGTTCCTGGTCGGGCTGCACCTGCTGCGGGTCGGCGTGGAAGGGCATCAGCGTACCGTCGTAGTCGAGCAGCAGCAGGCGCTGGCTGGCTGCCTGGTAGGCTTCGAGCAACTGGGTAGTGGGGGCGGGCGCGAGGGTTTCGGTAGCCAGGGTTTGCTGCTTGATTTTCGTGTAAGCCAGCTGGTTGAGGAAGAGCTTGGTCCAGGAGAAAATGTTGTAGCGTTCCACCAGTGCCTGCATGGCGGCCATGCGCTGGCGCTGCTCGTCCTCGGGCATCACCAGGGCATCGTGCAGGGCCTCGGCGAGGCGGCTGGTGTCGGTGGGGTTGATGATGAGGGCATCGGACAACTCACGGGCGGCGCCGGCCCGCTCGCTAAGGATGAGTACGCCGCGCTGGTCGGCTTTGCTGGCAATGAATTCCTTGGCCACCAGGTTCATGCCATCGCGCATGGGCGTCACCAGCGCTACTTCGGCCAGGCGGTAGAGGGAGGCCAGTTCTTCCAGCGGCAGCGAGCGGTAGAAATACTGAATCGGGTTCCAGCTGATGGTGCGGTAGCGGGAATTGATGCGACCCGTTAGCTCGTCAATCTCCTCTTTCAAAGCAGCATACTGCGCTACCTGGTCGCGCGAGGGCACCACCAGCATGATGAGGCTGACCTGCTCGCGCCACTCGGGGTAGCGCTCCAGCAGCAGCTCGAAAGCCCGGAGCCGCTGGGCAATGCCCTTGGTGTAGTCGAGCCGGTCGATGCTGAGAATGACGCGGGTGTCGCGCAGGGCTTCGCGGTAAGTGCGCTCGTGAGCCTGGGCGGCCTCGGAGGCGGCGGCTTGGGCGTAGCGCTCGTAGTCGATGCCCATCGGGAAGGCATCGACGCGCACGGCGCGCTGGCCCACTTCGAGCTGGCCGTTGTGAGCCGTGATTCCCAGCGTGTGCGACACCGCGCTGAGGAAGTGGCGCATGTAGCCAAAGGTGTGGAAGCCAATTAAATCGGCGCCCAGCACGCCGCGCAGCAGCTCGGCGGCCCAGGGCAATACCCGGATGAGCTCGTAGGACGGAAACGGGATGTGCAGGAAAAAGCCGATGCTGGCCTCGGGGCGGGTGCGGCGCAGCATTTCGGGCAGCAGCAACAGCTGGTAATCGTGAATCCAGATGGTGTCGTCGGGGCCGGACTGGGCCAGCACGGCCTGGCAGAATTTCTCGTTCACGGCCACGTAGGCCTCCCAGTGGCTTTGCTCGTAGGTGGCAAACTGCGTGAAATAGTGAAAGGTAGGCCAGAGCGTAGAGTTGCTGAAGCCCTCGTAGTAGTCGCGGATTTCGGCTTCGGTGAGGAAGACCGGGGCCATGCTGTCGGCCTGTAATTGCTCGGTGACATACTGCTCCTCGGCGGGGTCGTTGACGAACAAGCCGGGCCAACCCACCCACACGTTGTCGCCCCGCCGGTAGATGGAGCCCAGGCCCGTGGCCAGCCCGCCTTCGCTGGGCTGAAACGTGAGACTATCGTCGGCGCGTAAGACTTTCGTGGGGAGGCGGTTGGAGACGATTATTGTTTTCAACATAAGGATTATTGTTTTCGACATAAGATAGTTGTCAGATGCTAAGCGTTTAGATGTACGCGGGAAAACCGGAATCAGCCAGAAATTTGGGTTAGCGCGAGTGGCGAAAGGTGGCATAACGCGGCACCAAAACCCGGCGCGGCGACGGATATTTACTCCGGTTTTCGGCCGCTTCCCGTATGCTAAACCAGGCCAGCGGGGTTAGTTAGAACCCCGGCCGGCGGCTATTGTTCCCCCAACTCCTGCATTTCCATGACCATCCTCCTCGTAGAAGACGAAGCTCGCCTAGCCTCTTTCATTCAGAAAGGTTTTGAAAATGAGGGGCATGAAATCGACGTGGCCTACGACGGCCAGGCCGGCTGGTCGATGGCCCAGCAGCGCGCCTACGACCTGGCCATCCTCGACGTGAACCTGCCCTACTTGAGCGGCCTGGAAATCTGCCGCCGCATCCGGGCCGATTACCCCAACATGGCCGTGCTGCTGCTCACCGCCCTCGATAGCCTCGACGACAAAGTGCTGGGCTTCGAGGCCGGCGCCGACGACTACCTGGCCAAGCCATTTGCCTTTAAAGAGTTGCTGCTGCGCGCCCGCGCCCTCACTCAGCGCCGGGCCGCCCTGCAGGGCCAGCGCCTGCTGAAACTGGCCGACTTACAGCTCGACCTCGACGCCAAAATCGTGACCCGCGCCGGGCAGCGCATCGACCTCACTACCCGCGAGTATTCGCTGCTGGAGCACCTGCTGCTCAATCAGGGCCGCATCGTGTCGCGGGTAGATATTGCGGAGCGCGTCTGGGAGCTGAACTTCGATACGAATACGAATATCATTGACGTGTACGTGAGTTATTTGCGCAAAAAAATAGACCGGGATTTTACGCCTAAGCTCATTCACACGGTAGTGGGGATGGGCTACGTGCTGCGGGTCAACGAATAGCCAGGAATCATGCTTATCCGGACCAAGCTGGTACTGCGCTTTACACTGCTGGTGGCGGGTATCTTGCTGGCGTTCTCGGCTTTTGTCTATTACTTTCAGGCCGAGGGCCGGCAGCAGCGCTTCCAGACCCGGCTATTGAGCAAGGCCGGGCTGGTGGGGCGGGTGCTACTGCGCCGCCGCCCACTTGGTAATACCGGCAGCGAGCTGCGTGCGCGCGACCTGCTGACGACCGCGCAGGAGCTCATCAGCATCTACGGGCCGGGTGGGCGGCTGCTTTACACCAGCGACACTACGACGGCTAATAGCTTATTCAAGAAACAGTATAAGCTTGGTGCGGAGCAACAAAACTGGCTAACGGTGGCGGAAGGGCGGCGCGAAACGGTGATGCTACGCTACGCTTACACGGGGCAGACCTACCAGATTTTCGTGTCGTCGGTGGATGAGCTGGGGTGGGCGAATATCGATAAGCTGGCGCTGGTACTGGTGGTGGGTAATGTGGGTGCGTTGCTGCTTATTATATTGACAGGCTGGCTGTTTGCGAATGAGTTTTTGCGCCCGGTAGCTCGCGTGGTGACGCAGGTGGAGCAGATTAACGCTTCCAACCTCAGCCAGCGCGTGGATGAGGGCAACCAGCGCGACGAAATTGCCCAGCTTGCCATTACCTTCAATCAGATGCTGGGACGGGTGCAGCACGCTTTTGAGGCGCAGCGCAGCTTTTTGTCTAACGCTTCGCACGAGCTGCGCACGCCGCTCACCACCTTGCAAGGCACACTGGAAACGTCGTTGGATTACGACAAAACGCTGGCCGACAGTCAGTACAGTATGCAGTCGGCGCTGTTGGATGTGCGCCACCTCATCGACCTTACTAATGGCCTGCTTACGCTGGCCCGCACCGATGCCGCCGCGCTTGACCAGCGCCCGGTGCGCCTGGATGAGTGCCTAAGTCAGGCTATTGGCTACGCGCAGGGCAAATACCCGGGCCGGGAATTCCGGCAAACGTTCGGGCAGCTGCCAGCGGACGACTCTGACGTTTTTGCCTTGCGGGGCAATCCGCAACTGCTCACCACGGCGCTCTTGAATCTGCTTGATAACGCGGCTAAATACTCGACTGGTCTAGTGACGGTAGAGTTGGGCTACAGCAATGCTACTACGCTGCTGGTGAGTGTAGAGGATAGTGGCGCGGGCATTGCGGCCACCGATTTGCGGCTGGTGTTTGAGCCACTGTTTCGGGCGGCTGGCGTGGCTAAAGTACAGGGTAGCGGCCTGGGTTTGCCGCTGACGCAGAAGATTATCCGCTTGCACGGCGGACGGGTAGAGCTGAGTTCGGTGGAAGGGCAAGGCACGACGGCGCGCGTGTGGCTGCCAGTAGGGTAAGGTTTTAAAAGGCTGTGGAACCGTCGGGCCCGGCCGCGTGCTGCACTACAAAAAGGCGGGTTTGCACCATTTTAAGGTTTTCTAATACCGCTTTCATCCGGTTTTAATACCGCATGCCTCCCTTTGTGGCTATGAACAGCGCCCGTACCGCTACCGATACGCGTTATCGCATTCTTGTTTACCTGCTTACGGCAGTTTTAGTGCTTTCAACAGGGCTGAACTTCTATTTGCTGCGTGGCAGCACAGCAGCGGGGGAGCAGGAAGAGTCGGCTGATGCCGAAGAGTTAGCGGCGGTCGAGAGCGAGCTGGTGCGGGCCCGCCGCCAGCTGGCCCGCTGTCAGAGTATGGCTTCTGCGTCGGATACGCTGGCACTGCACGCCAGCGAGTAGTTACACTCACTTTGGGGCTTTTGGTGAAGGACTTTGTAAAACAAATCATTGTGCGTAAGAATCAAATGTTGTTTGCTCTGAATGGCTTGGGTACCGGGCTGTGGCTATTGGCCCTGGCCGTGGCAGTAAGCGCCTGCTCGGCCGATGGCAAAACGCCGGAAGAAGCCGCTCCCGCCGTGCCCACCCTGCCCGTAACCACGCTGGTGGCGGCCAACCAGCGCCTGTTCCACGAGTACGTGGCTAATATTGAGGCCGAACGCAACGTAGAGGTGCGCGCCAAAGTGCGCGGCTACCTCGACCAGATTTTTGTGGATGAGGGCAAGCTGGTGAAGAAGGGCCAGCCGCTATTCCGCATCCAGCCCAGCGAATACCGCAACCAGCTTGACCGCGCAAAGGCCAGCGAAAGCGGTGCTGAGGCCGACGTTACCGCCGCCCGGCTTCAGCTGGAGCGAGTGAAGCTGCTGGTAGATAAGAATATTATTGCCAAAAGCGAGTTGGGGCTGGCCCAGGCCAAGCTCCACGCTGCCCAGGCCGCCGCCAACGGCGCCCGCGCCAGCCAGCGTACCGCTGGCCTCAACCTGGGCTACACGCTGGTGCGGGCGCCGTTCGACGGCATTATCAACCGCATTCCGCTGAAGGTGGGCAGCCTCATTGAGAATGGAATGCTGCTGACGACGGTGTCCGACTTGAGCGAGGTATTTGCTTACTTCAACGTGTCGGAGGCTGAGTACCTGGAGTATGTAAAAACCCGCGAGCGCCACCCCGAGCGCGCCAACTCCGATACCGTGACGCTGCTGCTGGCCGATGGCAGCCGCTACGCCCACCCGGGATACGTGGAAACGGTAGAGGGTGAGATTGACGAAAACACCGGCTCCATTGCCTTCCGCGCTCGTTTTGACAACCCTAAACGGCTACTCAAGCACGGGGCTTCGGGCCGGGTGCGCCTGGCCAATGTGCGGCCCGATGCGGTGCTGGTGCCGCAGCAGTCGGTGTTTGAAATTCAGGATAAGAACTACGTGTACCTGCTTGATAAGCAGAACCGGGTGAAGATGCACGCCTTCGAGCCGCAGCAGCGGACAGGACTGTCTTACGTGGTGAAAAGCGGGCTGCAGGCCGGCGACCGGATTGTGTATGAGGGCACGCAGGGGCTCAAGGATGGGCAAGTGATTCGGCCGCGGGACCTCACCCCCTGACGGCGCAACCCCGACCCCTCCCCTTCGGGAGAGGGGAGCCGGTCATGCACGACCTGAATTGTTAGGTTCCCCTCTCCCGAAGGGGAGGGGCCGGGGGTGGGGTTGACCGTCAGAACGACTTAAAAAACAGATATGTTCGATATATTCATCCGCCGTCCCGTCCTCTCGCTCGTTATCTCGCTGCTGATAACGCTACTGGGCGTGCTGGCGCTGTTCTCGCTGCCTATCACGCAGTTTCCCGACATCGTGCCGCCTTCGGTGACGGTGACGGCCAAGTACACCGGCGCCAACGCCGAAGTGTGCGCCAAGGCCGTGGCCACGCCGCTGGAGCGCGCCATCAACGGCGTGCCGGGCATGACTTATATGTCGTCGGTGAGCAGCAACAACGGCACAACGCTCATTCAGATTTTCTTCGAAGTGGGCACCGACCCCGACCTGGCGGCCGTGAACGTGCAGAACCGCGTGACGACCATTCTGGACGAGCTGCCGGAGGAAGTTATCAAGGCTGGGGTGACGACGGAGAAGGAGGTAAACTCGATGCTGCTTTACCTCAATGTGATGAGCGACAACGCGAAGATGGACGAGCAGTTCATCTACAACTTTGCCGACATCAACGTGCTGCAGGAGCTCAAGCGCATCAACGGCGTGGGCTTTGCCGAAATCATGGGGCAGCGCGAATACTCGATGCGCGTGTGGTTGAAGCCCGACCGCATGGCCGCCTACAATGTGGGCACGGAGGAAGTTATCAATGCCATTCGGGCGCAGAATGTGGAGGCCGCGCCCGGCAAATCGGGCGAAAGCTCGGGTGGCCAGGCGCAGGTGCTGCAATACGTGCTGCGCTACACCGGCAAGCTCTTCGAGCCCGAGCAGTACCGCAATATCGTGCTGCGCGCCGAGCCCGACGGCTCCCTGCTCAAACTCAAAGAAGTGGCTGACGTGGAATTTGGGACGCTGTCGTACGGCATGGCTTCCAAAACCGATGGGCAGCCGTCGGCGTCCATCATGCTCAAGCAGCGGCCGGGCTCTAATGCTCGCGAAGTCATTGCCAACGTGAAGGCCCGCATGGCCGAATTGCAGGAAAGCAGCTTCCCGCCGGGCATGACCTACAACATTGCCTACGACGTGTCGCGCTTCCTCGACGCCAGCATTCACGAAGTGCTGCGGACGCTGCTGGAGGCTTTCGTATTGGTATTCATCGTAGTGTACGTGTTTCTGCAGGACTTTCGCTCCACGCTCATCCCGGCGCTGGCGGTGCCGGTAGCGCTGGTGGGCACGCTGTTTTTCATGCAGCTGTTGGGCTTTAGTATCAACCTGCTGACGCTGTTTGCGCTGGTGCTGGCCATTGGTATTGTGGTCGATAACGCCATTGTGGTGGTGGAGGCCGTGCACGCCAAGATGCACGATGAACACCTGGCCCCCCGCGAAGCCACATTTGCGGCTATGAAGGAAATTGGCGGCGCCATCATTGCCATCACGCTGGTGATGTCGGCGGTGTTCGTGCCGGTATCGTTCATGAGCGGGCCGGTGGGCGTGTTCTACCGGCAGTTTTCGCTCACGCTGGCGTTTGCCATTGTTATTTCGGGCATTAATGCGTTGACCCTCACGCCCGCGCTTTGTGCCATTATGCTGAAGCCGGTGGCGGCAGGGGAGGAGCGCAAAGGCTTGCTGGGCAAATTCTTCGGCGGCTTCAACAAGCGCTACGATGCGCTGGCGGGGCGTTACAAAACGTTCCTGAATGCCGTGGCGGCGCGGCGCGTGGTCACGCTGGCGGCCCTGCTGCTGTTCTGCGCCGCCACCTGGGGCGTCAACCGGATTCTGCCCGGCGGCTTCATCCCCACGGAGGACCAAGGCATGGTGTATGTAAACGTAACTACGCCCGCGGGGGCTACTGTGGAGCGCACCGAACGTATTCTGGATGAAGTACAAAAGGTGGCCGACAAGCTGCCCGCTGTGGAGTCGGTATCGACCCTGGCGGGCTACAGCCTGCTGAACGACGTGACCGGCGCCTCCTACGGCATGGGCATGATTAACCTCAAGGGCTGGGACGATAGAGAGCAGTCGGTGACGGAATTGATTGCCGAGCTGGAAGCCAAAACCAAGCACTTGGCCGATGCTGACATCCAGTTTTTCCCGCCGCCTACGGTGCCGGGCTTCGGCAACGCCAGTGGTTTCGAGTTGCGGTTGCTGGACAAATCCGGCACCGGCGACCTGCAGCAAACGGCCAAAGTAGCCGACCATTTCGTGGAGGCGCTGGCCAAAACGCCCGCCATCGGCAGCGCCTTTACCGGCTTCGACCCCAACTTCCCGCAGTACATGATTCACGTGGACCAGGAGATGGCGGCCAAAAAAGGCGTGACCATCGACCAGGCTATGAGTACCTTGCAAACTATGCTAGGCAGCTACTACGCCAGCAATTTCATCCGCTTCGGTCAGATGTACAAGGTGATGGTGCAGGCCAAACCCGAGTACCGCAGCAAGCCCGAGGACCTGCTGGCCCTCTACGTGAAAAATGACCGCGGCGAGCTGGTTCCCTATTCCACCTTCGTGCGGCTGGAGCGCGTGTACGGTCCCGACCAGCTCACGCGCTACAACATGTACACTTCAGCCATGCTCACCGGCGACGCCGCGCCCGGCCACAGTTCCGGCGAGGCCATCAAAGCCATTGAGGAAGTGGCCAAAAAGGAGCTGCCGAAGGGCTATTCCTACGAGTGGAGCGGCATGACGCGCGAGCAAATATTGTCGGGCAACCAAGCCATCTACGTGTTCGGGATGGTGCTGATTTTCGTGTATTTGCTGCTGGCGGCGCAATACGAAAGCTTCCTGCTGCCGCTGCCGGTGCTGCTGAGTCTGCCCACCGGCGTGTTTGGCGCCTTCCTGTCGCTGAAGCTCCTGGGGCTTGAAAACAATATCTACGCCCAGGTGGCGCTGGTGATGCTCATCGGCCTACTGGGCAAGAATGCCATCCTCGTCATCGAGGTGGCCGAGCAGCGGCGCCGGGCCGGTACGCCGGTATTGGAGGCAGCGGTAGAAGGCGCGTTTTCCCGTTTGCGGCCTATTCTGATGACGTCGTTTGCCTTCATCGCCGGACTGGTGCCGCTGGTGGTGGCCAGCGGCGCCGGGGCGCTGGGCAACCGCTCCATCGGCACGGCGGCGGCGGGTGGTATGCTCATCGGCACGCTGTTCGGGCTGGTGCTCATCCCGGGTCTGTACGTGCTGTTTGCGGGGCTGATTAAGGTCGTAGCTAAGGACGGCGACAAGAAGGCGGTCGAAGTAAAAGAGGCTGAGCGCGAGGCGGTGCCGGCTTAACTAACTCTAAGAAAATCATGAGACGTTTCGTCTTCCTATTCATAGTTTCCCTCAGCGCCCTGGCCGGCTGCCAGGTGGCGGCCCCGCGCCCGCAGCCCGAGGTAGCGCAGCTGCCCGGTAGCTATCGTCTTGGCGCCGCGCCGCTCGATAGCGCCAGCATCGGCGACCTGCCCGTCCGGCAGTTTTTCGCCGACAGCACTCTCGTGGCCCTCATCGACACCGCTCTGGGCCACAACCTCGACCTGCGCCAAGCTGTGCAACGTGTGGAGCAGGCCCGCGCCGGCTGGCTCAACAGCCGCGCGCCGCTGCTGCCCTCGGTAAGTGCCGGAGCCGCTGTCGGGCTCGACCGCTACGGCCAGTACACGCTTAACGGCGTTGGTAATTACGATACCAACCTCTCCAGCAATGTGGAGGGCAACCGCCGCATCCCAACCACTATCACGCCCGATTATTTTGTGGGGCTGCGCAGCTCCTGGGAAGTGGACCTGTGGGGCAAGCTGCGGAGCCGCCGCCGCGCTGCCTACTCGCGCCTGCTAGCCTCGGAGCAGGGCCGCAACCTGGTGGTGACGAACCTGGTAGCCGAAGTAGCCCGTAATTATTACGAGCTGCTAAAGCTGGATAACCAGCTCAATACTTTGCAGCGCAATACTGACCTGCAGCAGCGCTCGCTGGAAATAATGAAGGTGCAGAAGCAGGCCGGCACCATCACCGAATTGGCTGTGCAACAGTTTGCCGCGCAGGTGCTGCGTACCCGCAGCCTGGCTTTTGAGGTGCGGCAGCGCATCGCCGAAACCGAAAATCAGCTCAACCAGCTGCTGGGCCGCTATCCGAAGCCCGTGACCCGCCCCAATGACCTGATGGCGATACAAACGCCGACGCAGCTGGCGGCGGGGCTGCCCTCGCGTCTGCTGCTGCGCCGTCCCGATGTGCGCGAGGCCGAACTGAACCTCACTGCCGCCGGGGCTGACCTCGACGCAGCCCGCGCCGCTTTTCTGCCCGCACTCACGCTCACGCCTTATGCGGGCGTGCAGGCCTTCCGCACCTCGTTACTCTTCGAGCCCGGCTCGATAGTGTATGGCGTGCTGGCCGGCATGGCCGCGCCGGTATTCAACCGCCGGGCCCTCAAGGCAGAGTATCAACGCTCACTGGCCGCCAACCTGGAGCAATACTATGCCTACCAGAAAACCCTGCAAACCAGTGTGCGCGAAGTCAGCAACGGCTTGCAAGGGCTCGAAAACTACCGCGCCACCGCCGAGCTGCGCCGTCAGGAAGTGGCCGTGCTGCGCCAGGCCGTGGCCACGGCTACCGACCTGCAAGTGGCCGGCTACGCCAGCTACCTCGAAATCATTACCGCCCAACGCACTGTGCTCGACGCCGAACTGACCCTGGCTGAGCTGCACCAGGCCCAGTTACTGCAGGCTGTGGCCCTCTACCGCGCCCTCGGTGGCGGCTGGAACGCCCAGCCAAATTTAGTGCAATAAACTGACCTCAAGTATAATGATAAGCTC
Source organism: Hymenobacter aranciens (assembly GCF_030580865.1). GTDB lineage: Bacteria > Bacteroidota > Bacteroidia > Cytophagales > Hymenobacteraceae > Hymenobacter > Hymenobacter aranciens. The sequence goes on from NZ_JAUQSY010000005.1 coordinate 145,173, forward strand.
CGATGATTTACTGCAGGCCGGTTTCCTGCGTGCCGAATGGGTGCCCAGCGACTCGCGCTACGTAGCTGGCCAGCTCTACGTGCTGATGCGCCTGCAAGGCAGCCTGCGCGTGTACCTGCCAACCGAGGGAAACCGGATAGAAGTGTTTTCCGGGGACTTGTATAGCCCAACGTTTCACTATATTGGCCCCCGTCCCGAGAGTGTGGATGAGTTGCTGGAAAGGGCCGCCCAGGAGCCCTTATAAGCGGGCTGCCGGCTAACCACGTCTGTTCACCAGTTGCTAAACCGGCAAATCCAGAATCTCATTCTGCCAGCGCAACTCCTCTTCCCGAATCGGGTAAGCTGCTCCGTGCCGAATGGCTTGGTACACCGCCTCAAACAGCTGCCGGTAGTCGCCATGCGGTGCCATATCGGTTAGCACTTGTGATGTGCCATCAGCGTTCATTCGCGTTAGCACGCCTTCCTGGCCCGTGGTTTCATGGCCGTAGGTTGGGCTGGCGGGCGACATACCTTGCAGCAGTTGCGCTTCCTGCGGGTCGGTGCGCTGCTTGCGGTAGCTGCCCCGGGTGCCGTGCAGCACGTAAGCCGGGCCGGGGTCGGCCACCAGCAGGCTGCTGGTTAGCCACACATTCAGGCCGTTGGCATAACGCAGGTGCAGATTGAAAAAGTCATCGACCTGTGAGCCTTCACGATTCTGCCCCAGCGTCTTGGTAGCACTCAGCGGCTGGCCGAACAGGCTGATGACTTGGTCGAGCAGGTGGGGGCCGAGGTCGTAGAGCAGGCCGCTGCCGGGGATGAGGGTTTCTTTAAATGCCTTGGTGTTGAGCGTCGGCTTGTAGCGGTCGAAGCGAAAATGCGCCTCAATCAGCTGGCCCAGCTGTCCACTCTCCACTACGCGGCGCACGGCCTGAAAATCGCTGTCCCAACGACGGTTGTGATAAGCGAATACGTGGCGGCCGACTTGTTGGCCCAGCGCCCATAGCTCTTCGAATTGCGCGGTGGAAGTGGCGACAGGCTTTTCTATTAGTACGTGCTTGCCGGCCAGTAGCACCTGCTGGGCTAGGTCGAAGTGGGTATTGTTGGGCGTGTTCACCACTGCCAGCTCCAGCGTGGGGTCGGCCAGCAGCTCATCGAGGCTGCGGTAGCTGCGCACGCTAGGGTAATCGTGCTGAATTTTAGGCTCGTTGCGCTCCAAGGCGGCATCCAGCGAAAAGCCGGGATGCAGCACCAGAAAAGGGGCGTGAAAAACTTTGCCCGACATGCCGTAGGCCAGCAGCGCAGTGGAAATGGGAGAGTCGCTCATGCCCCAAAGGTCGGGCAAAACTTAGTAGAGGCGCGAAGGGTCGCGTCTCTACAACTGCCTGAAATCACAGTCGGAATTGGAAGCCCACTTTCACTCCAAAGTTGTTGGCGTTGGGCAGGTCGCGGTAGGTCAGGCGGTGCAGGAAATCGACGCGCACTACCTTAAAGATGTTTTCCAGCCCGTAGCTGACCTCCACGTATGGCAGCTTGTCCAGGCTTTGCGGCGGCGTGAGCGGGTGCCCGTCGGGGTCGAAGGGCGGCAGGATAGTACGATTGGCCGTCGACAGGCCGCCGTAGAGTACGTTGGTGGAGGCCACCAGGCGCCAGTTCAGGCTGCGGATGCCGGGAATGGCATTCAGAAATAGCCCTTCAAAATGGTGTTCCAGACGCAGCGATACCGAGCGGTCAGTGACAAACTCAAAGTAACGCATTAGATTGAAGGCGTTGAAGTTGAGGAAGGGGGTCTGGTTGCCCAGCGGGGCTTTCAGGATGGGGTAGGGCACGGTGCTGGGAATATAGCTTCCCTCTAGGCGATAGTTAAGGCGGCCTAGCTGACCCACGTTCACGCTATGGTCCATCACCAGATTGAACTTGTTGTACTTAAAGTTGCTACCCAGAAAGCGGTTGGCGCCGGCCGTGTAGCGGAACGTCCACACCGGCCAGCGGCGCAGGCCGATGACGCGCCGCCGCAGGTCGCTCTGCACCCGGTTTTCGTCGGGCGCGTAGCGCGACTCGAGCACCACTTCCGACAGCATGAAATTGCGGCGCAGTGGGTTGCCCGGGCCCGGGTTCTGGTTCGGATTATCGGTGAAGGCGAAGTCGTGCTCGGGCTGGAAGCGCTGATGCCGTAGGTAAATGGTTTGCGTAAAGCCGTGAAACAGGTCGCGTTGCAGCGAGAAGGTTAGTAAATCGCGCAGCACCGGCCGGCCCTGGATGAAATTGCCCGAGCGCGAAGCGGCCGTGAACAGGTTGTTGTCGGGCAGAAAGTCGTTGTCGAGCAGCGCCACCTGCTCAATGTCGTGGCGGTATTCCACGCCCGCCACCGTCCAGTGCTTGCGCTCGATGATGCGGTTGAGCTTGCCGCCGTACTTAAACAGACCGTCCTTGGTGCCGTAGGCCACGTAGCCCTGCAGCAGCCAGTTACGGCTGATTTCGGGCGTCGTGCGGAAGCCCAGCCGGAAGCGGTGGCCCTCAAAATTATTACGGGCGTAGGTGCTGATAATCGGGCCCAGCTCAAACTTGCCCACGCGCTTGTAACCATTCACAAACAACTCAATCCAGTCGAGCGTGTTGCGCACCGAGGGCAGTTGCTTGGCCGAGTCGAGCACGGCAAAGGTCTGGCGCTCGGCCAGGCTCAGCGTGTCGGGCCGGTGTAGGTCGAAGTAGCCTTGCCCGGAGCCGTCGGCCGCGAGCTGGCCGGCCAGTTCGTCGCTTTCGGGCTGTACGGGCGCCATCGGCGCATCATAGAAACCGCCCTCGTGGGGCTGGTTGCGCACGAAGTTGGAATTGACCGTGGTGAAGCGTACCCGCATGGCCGCCTGTCCTTCGTAGGGCTTGATGCCGAACACCAGGCGGGTGCGGGCGGGCAGCCCCGGCCCCTGAGCGGGCGGCGTCAGGTCCTGAAATACCCGCAGGTCGGTGATGAAATTGAGGTTGGCTTCCGAGCTGGCGGTCACGTCGATGCGGCGCAGGGCGTAGCTTTCGGCCGTCACCCACATGGTGCCCCGAAAAGCCAGGTCATGCGTGCGCTTGGGCGTCACGGCAATCTTGTAGCACCAGTCTTTGTCGACGAACACCGAGTCCAGCAGCTCATAGTCGTAGCTTAGGCGGCCGCCTTCGGCAATGGGCGAAATGAAGTCTTTGCCCCCGATGTTTTGCCAGTTGGGATAAAAGTTGATGTTCTGGAGGTTGGACCCCAGCAGCTGCGACAGAATGGAGCCTTCGCGGGGGCCGGCCCCGCGCACCTGCCGGTGCTTGATGTCTTCGCGGCGCCGCAGCGGCTCGTAGCGCTGGTAGGCCCGCGAGCCCACTTCCGAGGCAAACAGCGGCAGCGGCGCGTCGGGGTCCGACACGGCGGCGGCGCCCTGGCGCACGGCCAGCGCCCGAATGTCTTTCACCACCTTGCGCTTGGCAATGCGGGGCGGCAGCTCGGCCAGGCTTACTTCGATGCGGTTATAGGAATCGAACTCGGCGGCCGTCAGGGCCTCGCGCTCGTTCTGGGGTTTGTGTTTCTGCACTTCGCGCAGAATGCGGAAGGCCGGGTTTTCGCCGGGCCGCACCACTACTTCGGCCAGCGACACGCCGCCCGCTTTCAGCCGAAACAGCACCGTTTGCTGCGGGGCAGTGCTCAGCTTGCGCCGCATGGTGGCAAAGCCCAGCGCCGAGGCTGCAATAGAGTCGGCCGGGCTGCTAAGGCTGAGCTTAAACTTTCCCTCCATGTCGGCGGTTACGCCGGTGTTCACCTGCGGCACAAATACCGAAGCGAACGGCACGGGCTCCCCGCTCACGGCCTCCACCACCTGGCCGGTTATCAGGATGCGCTGGGCAGCCGCAGGTAGCGCAATAAGGCATACCAGCAACAGCGAAGCCAATAGTCTCATACGGGGAAAAAAGGGCGAGCGAGATGGACGGAAAAGTGCGGTGGGTCCGCAAGTTACGGAAAGCCTAATGCGGCTGCAAGTAGTTCCGGGACCGATTGCGAAAAATACTGGTTTTTCCGTAGTTCCGGCGGCGCTCTTGATACCATGCCCGTTAGCTAGTGTAGAGCGACAAATTTATTCCTGCCAGTCACCTCCCAGACTGTCGAATAATCGCGCAATCACCAAGATGACTCTCTGCCAGCCGGATGAGTTGCCTTGTCGCCAATTGAGGCTTCGAGAATTGGCAGAAACTTCAGAACGTCATGCCGCCCGCCGCGCAGCAGCTCGCGTGGGGCGGTAAATTCGTATTGGGCCTACCGCTACAAGCCAGTTGCTGCGCGCCGCATGACGTTTTGGTTTTATAAGGCCAAGTCCCTATAGACGCACCAGCACTACGCGCCGGTTTTTGGGACGCTGCGTGAGGTCGGCGTTATCAGCTACGGGCCTAGTGCCGCCGTAGCCCACCGGGCGTAGCTGCTCGCTGGCTACGCCGTGGGCCGTGAGGTAAAGGCACACGGCTTCAGCGCGCTGCTGCGAAAGCTGACGGTTTAGCTCGGCGTTGCCCACGTTGTCGGTATGGCCCTGCACTTCGAGGCGCAGGCTGGGCCGGGGGCTGAGGGCCTGCGCGAGGGCGTCGAGGGCGGTGCGGGCGGCGGGCAGCAGCTGGGCCTTGCCCTGTTCAAAGTACAAGTCGGGCAGCGTCACCGACTCGCCATCGACCAGCCGCGCCACCCGGGCGCCGGCCGAGTCGGTAGCGGCCGTGGGAGCCGCGGCGGCAGGTGCCGGAACCGGCGTTGGGGCGGGAGTTGCCGGGCGCGGCGCGGGCGGGCTGGCAATGCGGGGGCTGGTTGCCGGGCGCGGCGCTGGCGCTGGTGGCGGTGTGGGTTTTATCACGGCCGGCTTCGCCACAGCTGGCGCTGGCTTCGGGGCCGGGGCAGGCTTGGCCAGCAGCTTGGCCGGGTCTTTACTAAAAAGGTAGCGCGATGAAATCGGCACCGCCGCCGGGGCCGATTCCAGCGTGCCCCAGCCGTTGCGCCAGGTGGCTTCGGGCTTGGGTTGGTTGGGAATTTCCCAGGTGAGTTGGGCGCGGGTGTCGAGGATGTTCTGAAAGTAGTCGACGCGCAGGCGGTAGGGTTCGCCGGCTTTCAGGTCCACGCTGAAGGTGTAGTTAGATATCTGCTGGGGTATCCAGGAGCTGAATACGCGCTTGTCATTGAGCCAGACGCGCATCCCGTCGTCCACGGTCACGTGGAAGATGTAGCGGCCCGTCGTCGGTGGCACCAGCCAGCCCGACCAGCGCACCGAAAAATACTCGACCGGCAGGCCCGGCGCGGGCTCGCCGTGCCCCCAGTCAAAATTGATGCTGGGGTCGTGGCGCACGTACATCACGCGCTCAAAGTTCTCGCCATCATAATATTGCGCCAGCAGCCCGTCGCCCACCGGGGCCTGGGCCCGGGCGGTGCCGGCGGCCAATATCAAACATCCAAACAGAAATGAATGAGACAGATAATGCATGAGTGAAAAGCGGGCTGGTGACACCATCGCGCCGCTGAGCGGCATGGTACAACCTCATGGATGCCGCGCTTATTGTGGCAGTTGCCTGGCATTGGCATTTATTTCCTTGGCCGTGTGGCCGGCCTGCAGGGCCACAAACTCGGCCTGCCGCGTGCGGATGCGGAGCTCGTCGCGGGCTGGCAGGTCGAGGCGGATGGTTTTCAACTGCGCGTTCAGCCGCTGATACACGTTGCGGGCGTAGTCCCAGTCGCGTTCCGTCCAGGTGGGGCGGCGGGTGCGGGTTTCGCGCACCAGCTGAGCGTAGGCTTCGGCAATGGTGCCGGGGGTGAGGCCCGGAATGCGGTCGGCGGTGCCCAGCAGGGCCTTTTCCATCTTTCTTTCCTGCTGCGGGTCGAGCGGCGCAGCGCGGCGCGCGCGGGCGGCGGCGCGGTACTGGGCAGCGCCCTTGCCAAGGCGGGCCAGCTTGCGGGTGCCGGTGCGGGCCAGGGTGTCCAGCTCCTTCACTTCCTTGCGCACGGCCGCCTGCCGCTCGCGCGGAGTCGAGTCGCAGGCCGTAAGTAATAAGCTGAGAGCGAGTAGGGAGTTAGCCGCTAGAATCGAAGGAAAACGCATGATAAAGAAAGAATGACCAACTGCCAATACGCAGGCTGCCGGCCAAAGGTGCCGCTACTTATGGCGCCGCCAGCCGGAACGTGAGCGGCAGCTCATACTCGACCGGCACGGCCCGCGGGCCCACGCGGGCCGGAATCCACTGGTCCGGAATGGTGCGCGCCACCCGCATGGCCTCTTCATCGCAGCCGCCGCCGATGCCGCGTAGCACCTTGTGGTTGGTGGCATGGCCCAGCGTATCAAGCGTGAAGCTGATAATTACACGGCCCTGAATGTTACGCTCCTGCGCTGCCGAGGGATAGTTGAGCTTGGTGGTGTAATTGGCCAGCGCCGGGTCGCCGCCGATGTAAAGCGGCGGCTGGTCGACCAGGCGGCGCGTCCACTGCCCGGGGCGGACTTCAATGTTGTAATACGTCTCGGAAATCGGACGATAATACACCAGCTTATTGGCCGTATGGTCGTAGCGCTGCACCACCACCTGCCGCTTCGAGGGCGTGTAGCTGAAGTATTCCCAAACGCCGACTTTGGTCTTTTTTTCCAGTATGCCGCTTTCCCATTCCGAGGTGTACAGCTTCTGCGCCATACCCGGAAACGCGGCACACGTGAGCAGCAGGCTAAGACCTGCAAGGGTGGGATTTTTCATAGATAGAATAGGTGAAGGCCCGCAAGTAGCCAACCGGATTCCGAAAAATCAGGCCAACTTTCTGAAAGATACTAGGCCCACTTGCAAAGTACCAAATCGATTGCAGGCGGTTACCTGCGAGCTGCCGCTTTCTGCATGAGCAGTAGCGCAGATAATGTTCTGGCTAAAAACGGAAATTAGAATAATTCAGCCGCCACCCGCCGAATACTCTCCGATTTACCCATCGAATAATAGTGCAAGCAAGGCACGCCGTGGGCCATCAGTTCGCGGCTTTGGTTGAGGCACCACTCGATGCCCACGGCGCGGGCCGCCTCGTTGTCGCGGCACTGGCTGATGGCCTCCACCAGCGGCTCGGGCAAATTGAGGTAGAAGCTGCGCGGCAGGGCCGTGAGCTGGCCTTTAGTGGTAAGCGGCTTCAGGCCCGGAATGATGGGCACCGTGATGCCCGCCTCGCGGCAGCGCCGCTCAAACTTGAAGAACTCCTCGTTGTCGAAAAACATCTGCGTCACGATGTACTGCGCGCCACGGTCCACCTTGTGCTTCAGAAAGCGGATATCGGAACCGAAGTTGGGCGCCTCGAAGTGCTTTTCGGGGTAGCCGGCCGTGCCGATGCAGAAGTCGGTGGCCCAGGTATCGTCCTGGCCTTCGTCCAGGTACTCGCCCTTGTTGAGATTGTGAATCTGACCGATAAGGTCGCAGGCGTAGGCGTGGCCGTCGGGCTCGGGCTTGAATTGACCTTCGCTTTTGATGGGGTCGCCGCGCAGGGCCAGCACGTTGTCGATACCCAGAAAGTGTAAGTCAATCAGCGCATTCTCAGTTTCTTCCTTCGTGAAGCCGCCGCAGATAAGGTGCGGCACGGTGTCCACGTCGAAGCGGTTTTTGATGGCCGCGCAGATGCCCACCGTACCGGGGCGGCGGCGCACGGTTTTCTTTTCCAGCAGGCCGTTGGTATGCTGGCGGTACACATATTCCTCGCGGTGGTAAGTCACGTCGATGAAGGGCGGCTTGAATTCCATCAGCGGCTCGATATTCGAGAAGAGGCTGTGAATGTTCTCGCCCTTTTTGGGGGGCAGCACTTCGAAGGAGAAAAGGGTTTTGCCCTGGGCTTTGGCCAGGTGTTCAATTACTTTCATTGCGAGTAGCGTGGACTCTGTAGTCCGCGCCTGAATGCGTGAGGTCAATAAGTTCTGGTATCCTGCCTGCGCGGACTCGCGGACTACAAAGTCCGTGCTACTACTGCGGCTCGTAGTTCAGGTTCGGCATTAGCCAGCGCTCCAGCTCGGCCAGCGGCATGCCCTTGCGTTGGGCAATGTCGGCCACTTGGTCGCGGCCGATTTTGCCGAGGCCAAAGTAGCGTGAATCGGGGTGGGCGTAGTACATGCCGCTCACGGCGGCGGTGGGGTACATGGCCAGGTTTTCGGTGAGGGTAATGCCCGTCTGGCGCTCCGCATCAAGGAGTTGGAAGAGGGTGATTTTCTCGGTGTGGTCGGGGCAGCCGGGGTAGCCGGGGGCCGGGCGCACGCCCTGGTATTTCTCCTGAATGAGGTCTTCGCCGCTGAGGTTTTCGCCCGCCGCGTAGCCCCAGAATTCCTCGCGCACGCGCTGGTGCAGGCGCTCGGCGAAGGCTTCGGCGAGGCGGTCGGCCAGGGCCTTCACCATGATGCTGGAGTAGTCGTCGTGGTCGGCTTCGTACTGCTCGATAAGCTTTTCGATGCCGATGCCGGTGGTGACGGCGAAGCCGCCCATGTAATCCTGCCGGCCGGTTTCTTTTGGGGCCAGGAAGTCGGAGAAGGCAATGTTGGGCACGCCGGGGCCTTTCTCGCCCTGCTGGCGCAGGGTGAAAAACTCGGTTTGCACGGCATGGCGCTCGTCGTCGGCGTAAATTTCGATGGTGTCGTGGCCGACGGTATTGGCGGGCCAGAAGCCCAATACGGCGCGGGCGGTGAGCAGCTTACCGTCGATAATCTGCTTGAGCATCGTCTGCGCGTCCTCGAAAAGCCGGGTGGCCGCTTCGCCCAGGTTTTCGTCGCTCAGGATGCGCGGGTAGCGGCCTTTCAGCTCCCAGGTGTGGAAGAAGGGCGTCCAGTCGGTGTATTCGGCCAGCTCGGCCAGGTCGTAGTTGTCGAAAACTTTGGTACCCAGAAAAGTGGGCCTGGTGATGGGTGCCGTGGGCCAGTCGATTTTCACGCCGTTGGCGCGGGCGGCTTCGATGGGCAGGTAGTTTTTGTCGCGCTGGCGGCCGGCGTAGTCGCGGCGCAGGGCGTCGTAGTCGTCGGCTACAGTCTGGCCGTAAGCTGTTTTGCCCGAGCCCAGCAGGCCCGCCGCCACGCCCACCGAGCGCGAGGCGTCGTTGACGTGCACCACCGGGCCGTCGTAGCTGGGCGCGATTTTGACGGCCGTGTGCAGGCGCGACGTTGTGGCGCCGCCGATGAGCAGCGGCACTTTCAGGCCGCGCTTTTTCATGGCCTGGGCCACATATACCATCTCATCGAGCGAGGGCGTGATGAGGCCGGAGAGGCCGATAATGTCGGCTTTCTGGGCCACGGCCTCGTCCAGAATGCGCTCCAGCGGCACCATCACGCCCAGGTCTACGATGTCGAAGTTGTTGCAGGCCAGCACTACGCCCACGATGTTTTTGCCGATGTCGTGCACGTCGCCTTTCACGGTGGCCAACAGGATTTTGCCGGCCGTCTGGCGTTCGGCGCCGGCCTTTTCGGCCTGCAGGTAGGGCTCCAGGTAGGCCACGGCTTTCTTCATCACGCGGGCCGATTTCACTACCTGCGGCAGGAACATCTTGCCCGCGCCGAACAGGTCGCCGACCACGTTCATGCCGGCCATCAGCGGGCCTTCGATGACGTCGAGCGGGCGGCCGACCTGCTGACGCACTTCCTCGGTATCCTGGTCGATAAATTCCGTAATGCCGCGAATCAGGGCGTGTTGCAGCCGCTCGCCCACGGGCAGGCTGCGCCAGGCGTCGGCTACTACCTCTACTTTATCCTTTTGCTTGACGGTTTCGGCGAAGTCCACCAGCCGCTCGGTAGCGTCGGGGCGGCGGTTGAGTAGCACGTCTTCCACCAACTCCATGAGGTCTTTGGGCACCTCGTCGTACACGGCCAACTGGCTGGGGTTCACAATGCCCATGTCGAGCCCGGCCCGGATGGCGTGCAGCAGGAACGACGAGTGAATGGCCTCACGCACCACATCATTGCCGCGGAAGGAAAACGAGATGTTGCTGATGCCACCGCTGGTGAGCGCGCCGGGCAGGTTGGCCTTAATCCAGCGCACGGCTTCGATGAAATCGAGCGCGTAGTTGCGATGCTCGTCCATGCCGGTGCCCACGGTCAGGATGTTGGGGTCGAAGATGATGTCCTCGGGCGCGAAGCCAACTTCTTTTACCAGAATATCATAGGAACGCTGGCAAACGGCAATTTTCTTCTCAAGCGTATCGGCCTGGCCGGTTTCATCAAAGGCCATCACCACCACGGCGGCGCCGTACTGGCGCACGGTGCGGGCGCGCTTTTTGAACTCTTCCTCACCCTCTTTCAGCGAGATAGAGTTGACGATGGGCTTGCCCTGGGTGCATTTCAGGCCGGCTTCCAGCACGCTCCACTTCGAGGAGTCAATCATCAGCGGCACCCGGGCAATGTCGGGCTCCGAGGCGATGAGGTTGAGGAAGGTAGTCATGGCCTGCTCCGAGTCGAGCATTCCTTCGTCCATGTTCACGTCGAGCACCTGGGCGCCGCCTTCCACCTGGGCACGGGCCACGGCGAGGGCTTCCTCGTAGGCGCCGGTGCGGATGAGGCGGGCAAAGGCGCGGGAGCCGGTGACGTTGCAGCGCTCGCCGACGTTGACGAACAGGCTGGCGGGGGTGATATTGAAGGGTTCGAGGCCGGACAAACGCGTCACCCCACCCCCCGACCCCCTCCCCTTCGGGAGAGGAGGAGCCTGACGATTTTCGTCATCATGCATAACCGGCTCCCCCTCTCCCAAAGGGGAGGGGGTCGGGGGGTGGGGTGCCCGGCGCGGCTTATATCGCTCCGCCAGCTTGGCCAGCTCGGCAATGTGCTGCGGTGTGGTGCCACAACAGCCACCCACCACCGTCACGATGCCTTCCTGCAAATACTCCTCGACCAGCGCTGCAAACTCCTGGGCCGATTCATCATAGCCGCCGAAAGCGTTGGGCAGGCCAGCGTTGGGGTAAGCCGAGATGTGGACGTCGGAAATGCGACTCAGCTCCTGCACGTACTGCTTGAGCTGGTGGGCCCCGAGGGCGCAGTTCAGGCCCACGCTTAGCAAGGGCAGGTGGCGGATGGAATTCCAGAAGGCCTCCACCGTCTGGCCCGAGAGCGTGCGGCCGGAGGCGTCGGTGATGGTGCCCGAAATCATGATGGGCACCACGCGGCCGCCTTCGTCGAAGAACTTCTGGACCGCGTAGAGGGCGGCTTTGGCGTTGAGGGTGTCAAAGATAGTTTCGATGAGCAGGGTATCGACGCCGCCGTCGACGAGGCCGCGCACCTGCTCGTGGTAGGCGGTGGCAAGCTCGTCGAAAGTCACGGCGCGGAAGCCGGGGCGGTTGACGTCGGGCGAGAGCGAGGCGGTGCGGTTGGTGGGGCCGATGGCGCCGGCCACGAAGCGCGGGCGCTCGGGCGTACTGTATTCGTCGGCGGCCTCGCGGGCCAGGCGGGCCGATTCGTAGTTGAGCTCGTACACCACGTGCTCGAGGGCGTAGTCGGCCTGGGCGATGGTGGTGCCGGAGAAGGTATTGGTTTCCACCATGTCGGCCCCGGCGGCGAAGTATTCGGCGTGGATGCCTTTGATGATGTCGGGCCGGGTGAGGCTGAGCAGGTCGTTGTTGCCGCGCAGGGGGTGCGAGTGGTTGGCAAAGCGCGGGCCCCGGAAGTCCTCTTCCGTCAGCGGGTGGCGCTGAATCATGGTGCCCATCGCGCCGTCCAGAATCAGCAGGCGCTGGCGGAGCAGGGCGGGTAGCAGCTCGCCGGCGCTGTGGGGCGCGCGAGCGGGCGAGGGGGCGGGGAGTGTGGTAGCGGGCATTTCTTTCGGATTGGTCGGCAAACAGCGGCGCGTATCCAGAAAGAAACCCGTGCGGCGAAGCACGGTTCCGGCTGTCATCTTTATTCACCGCAAAGCAATGGTGAAATGGGAGTTGGCACCTACTCGTGATAGGTTGCCAAGACGTCGTCGGGCCCAGTCCCTCGGTCTTTCTGGATAGCAGCTACGACGAAGGTACGCACGAAAAAAGGCCCGGTGCAAGCGCACCGGGCCTTTTTCAGGCGAAAGCAGGAGGGGTTATTCTACCACCACCCGCTTCGTTACCAATTGCTCGCCAGCGCGGAGCTGCAGCACGTACACGCCAGCCGCGAGGTTGGCCGTGCTGAACTCGGCGACGGCGCCCGTGCTGCCCAGGGGCAGCGAGCGGGTGCTCACCTGCTGGCCCAGCGCGTTCAGCAGCGTGGCTTGCACGCTGCGGGCGTTGGCTACGGCTGGCACGCTCAGGGTGAAGGCCCCGTGGGCGGGATTCGGGTAGAGCAGCACCTGCGCGGCCTCGAAGCCGTTACGCGTGCCAGTGACGCCCGTGGGGCGGAACAGCAGCGAGAAGCGGCCGGGGCCGGCGTTGGCGGCCAGCGTGAACTGGTAGCGCGTGCCCTGGCTCAGGATGGTCTGGGTGCCGGTGGCGGCATCGCGCAGGTATACCGTGGTGCTGCCGAAGTTGCGCAGCGCCGGGGCCTCGAAGGTGTAGCTGCCCGGCAGGGCGTCGCTCAACGTGAGGGGCAGCACCACGTCGAGCGAGGTGAGCGGGGCCAAGCCGTTGATAGCGAATTCCTGGCCGTTGAGCGCCGTGCCCAGCGACATCGTACCCATGTTGAGGCGTTTCACGGCGTCAAACTGCGAGTCGTGGCCGGCGGTGGCGCCGGCTTCGAAGTACACGCTGGTTTCGTCCTGCTGGCCGTTGCCGCTCAGGTTCAGCGTCAGCAGCGGGCGCACGTCGTTGCTGCGGCCAAAGGCCGGCTGCGGGCCGAAGGTGGTCACGCGGTGAGCGTTGGTCAGGTTTACGCTGCCGGGCGTGCCGGCGGCGGCTACCCGCACGAAGAAGCCCGAGCCTGCGTCGATAATGGGCGAAGTGCCCACGCCGTTCACGTACGAGCGGTAATTACCAGTGTACTGGCCAGTGCTCTGGAACACATACATGGCATTGTCCATGCCGGGGAGGCTGGTAGCCGGGCTGTTGTCCACCAAATCCCAGTCGAGGGGGCTGGGGTAGGGGTTGCCCAGCAGGTGCCAGCCAGCCTCGGGGCTGGGGCCGCGGGTGAGGCCGGTGTTGCTCGAAGCCCCCGATTTGAAGGTGCCGGTGAAGTCCACCAGCGTAGCGTCGGGGATATTCGCGGTGTAGCCTTTGCCCGAAACCATAGCGTCGGAGGTAGCCGTGGGCGACACCCAGCCTTTGTTGAAGTCCGAGAAGTTGTTGGTGACGGTGGCGATGCGCGTTTCGTCGTAGCCAAACACGGTGGGGAACGGCGTTACGAAGCCCGGCTGTACTGCCGAGTTGTAAGCCGGGTTCACTACCGGCGCGAAGGCGCCGGCGGCGAGGTCGGCCACGGTGGTGTTGGTTACCGGGGCCGCGTAGTGGCGGTAGCCGATGCCGGCCGGGTTGGTGGCGTCGATGGCGCGCTGCATGGTGCCGGTGCCGGTGACGAGGCCGCCGGTGTTGTCAATCAGGGCCGTGCCCTGACCAGCTACCGACAGCAGCGTGAAGGTGTTGCCGTTCGTGGCGAGGTTGCCGCTTTGCATACGGGCCAGCTGGCGCACGCTCAGGGCCTGCGAAAGCGTAACGCCAGCGCTGTTGTTCACCGTGATGTTGCGCACCGTGGCGGGCAGACCGTTGCCGGTCACCTGGGCCGCCGTGCCGTTGTACACGTAGCTGGCGTCGGGGCTGAAGCTGCGGGTAGCGCCGGTGTTGCGAATAACGCCGGTGGTGGCCGGACCCGCCGTGATGCCGGCCGTGCCGCGGATGCCGAGCGTGCCGCCCGCCTGCAGTACGAAGTTGCCGGTGCCCACTACCTGGCTGCCAGCCGTGTTCAGCGTACCGCCATCGTTGATGGTGAGCGTGCCGAGGACGGTCAGGTCGGCGCTCAGGTTGGCCGTGCCGCCGTTGGCGATGGTCACGTTGTTGAACGTGCCCGAGGCGCTGTAGGGGCTGTTGCCCGCGTTTACTACTAGGTTGGGTACCGGGGTGCAGCTTACGCTGAGGGCAAATGCCCCGACGGCACTGGTTGAGCTGTAGCGCTGCACCATAAAGTAGTAAGTAGTGCCGAGCACGCTGGTAAACGTCACCTGCGAAGCCGCACTGTTGGCCGAGCAGCCCGAGAAGTCGTCGTTGCTATTCACGCAGGTGAGAGCTCCGCAGCTGCCCGAGTACACAAATAGCTCTGTGTCGATGGTAGTGCCGGCCCCGCAGGTCGAAACCGTTACGATGTCGCCCGTACCTACGAAGCTGTAGAATACGCTCGGCGAGGCCGAAGGAGAATTGCTGTCGCTACCGCAGGCTGTCGTCGGTTCGCCAGTGCTGGTGGCGTTTACAGTGGTGCCGTTGAGGGTTTGGCCGCAGGTAATGGTAGTAGCACCGGTGCACAGGTCGTTGGTAGGCGGCAGGCCTGTCGTGGTGAACGAGACCGGGGCAGCCGCACCGGCGGCGCCGCAGTTACCCGCCAGCACGAGGCTATACGTGACGCCAGGGGTGAGGCCGGTCAGGGCAATGGGCGTGGCCGTACCAGTAGCCGTTACGGGGCTGCCCGTGGCGGGCGTGGCCGTGGCGGTGTAGCTGGTGTTGCCTGTGCCATTGCCCGTGAAGGTTACGCTGGCCGTGGTGGTAGTAATGCTGCTTACCGCTACACCCGTCGGGGGCGAACAGCTAGGCGGCAGCGTAGCGCAGATAGTGAAGCTGCCCGTTGTGTCGCCGGAGCCGTAGCCTGATACCGATACGTAGTAGGTGGTGCTGGCGGTCAGGCCGGTTACCGTCAGGGCCGGAGCCACGGTATTGTTGGTGGAGCCCGCCGAGCAGGCCACCTGCGTGAACGGACCAGCTGCGCCCCCGGTCGATGAGAACACGCGCACGAGACCTGCCGGATTGCCGGTTACGGTGAGGACAGCGCCGGTGCTTCCCGCACCAGCAGCGGCGGTCGTGAACGAGTACCACACATCAATCGGGTTGATGGCAACACCGCAGGTGCCGGGATTGGTATAGCCAGCGGGAGTGGTGGTGGTGGCACCTACGTTGGTGCCGCTGGTGGGCGTGCAGGTAGAGGCGACCGTCAGGGCAATGGCCCCGGTCGGGTTGTCGTTAGCTGGCGCAATGGGCGCGGCGGCCGAAGTAAATACTACCGATACGGGGTTCGACACACCACCATTCGTGCAGTTCGTGCTGATGGTAATAGTATAAGAAGTGTTGGGCGTCAGTCCGCTCAGGCTTACGGGGCTACTGGTGACGGTGGCGGTGCTGGTGGTGCCGCCGGCCGTAGGGGCCAGGGTGAGCAGGTAGTCGGTGGCACCCGCTGCCGGCGTGAACGTAAGTTCGCCGGTGCTGGCCGTGGCCGTGCCGCTGGCCGTGGTTACGGCGGCGTTGGTCACCTGGGCGCAGGGCAGGTTGGGCGGCGTGGTGATGCAGATATCGAAATTGCCGCTGCCAGCGCCGGCAATGGCGCTGTACACGCGCACGAGGTACGTCTGGCCGCTGGTTAGACCGCTGGCTATCAGGGCCTCCGTGCCCGCGCCGCCACCGCTGGCGGAGGCGTTCTGGCAGCTCACGTTGGTGCCGGGGCAGCTACCGCTGCGCAACTCAATCACGGCGTCGAAGTCGAACGTGGGCACCACCGTGATGGTGTGGCGCGAGCCGCTGGCCACGAACGAGAACCATACATCACCGTCGGTGATGGTAGTACAGGGGCTGGTGACGGTGGAAGCCGTGGCGCCGCTGGTGGTGTACGTAGCTGCGCTGCAACTGGCACCCGGGGCACCCGGTGTCAGGGCCACCGCGCCGCTGCACTCATCGTTGCCGATGCCGGTGCGGAAGCTGGTGGTAGCGGTGCCGCTCTGCCCACCGCCGCAGTTGGTAGTGACGGTGACAGTGTACACAGTGTAGGGCTGCAGGCCGGTCAGGGGCACGGCACCCGCGTTGGTCACCGTTTGCGAGCCGCCACCAGGCGAGTAGCTGACGGTGTAGTCGGTAGCACCGGTCACCGCCGCAAAGTTGATGGTGGCGCCGGTGCTGGTGATGCTGGTAGTGGGCGAGAAAGCCACACCCGGGCAGGCCGGGGTTACCCGCAGAAGCAGGTTGTCGATGCCAAGGTCATCGTTGCCGAAGTCGGAAGTAGCCCGGAAGCGAACCACGCTGGTGGCCGACGTGCCGGTAAACGTGATGGACTGGCCGCCGAAAGCGCTGGCCGTAGTCAGCGTCAGCAGCGGAGTAGCGCTAAAATTGGCTCCCCCGTCGGAGCTTAGCAATATATCCAGCTTGTCGGTGCCGGTGGGGTTGATATAGTCGAAGGTCAGCGTCTTGGTGCCGGCGGCGCTCAGGTCCACAAACAAATCCAGCGAACCGATGCCGCCACTGGCGGTGCCAAAGCTGTGGAAGCGGGCCGAATAGCTGCCCTGGCTGCTGCTCACCAGGTAGGGGGCCGGTTCATCGGCGGGGTAGCGCCAGCCGGCCGTGGTAAAGCCTTGGTCGTTACGCCGCCAAGCGTTATCGCCGGTGATGGGCGTGGCGCGCCAGTTGGCGCCGGGCACTTCCAAGTTGCCGCAACGGCTAATCCAGCTTTCAAAGCCTTGCGTTACGGGCAGCGCCGCGTAGGCGGGGATGGCCGAATTCACCGTGACCTGCACGGGCGTGGAGGTAGCCGATTGACCCGAACAGGTCACGATGGCCTGGTAGTACGTGGTCGAGGTAACGCTCGTGGCGGTGTAGGTAGCGTTGGTGCTGGTGCCGCTGGCATTGGTGAAAGAGCCTGCCACCCCCGTCGCCGACTGCTGCCACTGGTACGTCACGCCCGTGCCCGTAGCCGAGCCGGTGAGGGAAATAGTGGTGCTGGCGATAGAAGTGCAGCCGTTGGGTACGCTAGCCACGGCCGTGCCCGCCGTGGGCGGGGCCGTGCAGGGGGCCGGCGGCGTGAAGGTGTACGTGAGGCCGCTGGCTGGTTTCACCGTGTTGCTCAGCGTCATCGTGGCTGCGTTGGTAGTGCCGGCTGTGCTGGCACTCCAATTGGTGGTCGTCGTGCGGTTGTTATAGGCCGCGTTGGACGCACCCCGCAACCCCACCTGAGGCAGGCCGGTGGAAGTCGCGGCTACGGTAGGGGTATTGTAGACGAAGTTGATGGTGTTGTTCGTCTCGTTCAGCCGAATCTGAAAATTGAGGTTGTCCGCCTGAATACTAGATGTATAGCGCTTGAAATTGCTGTACTGGATGACGAAGCTCCGGTTCGGCGCCGTGCCCACCGTCTCGTAGCGAATCTGCCCAAGGGTGGCCGCTGTGGCGTCGCCCACCAAGTCATGCCCAATGGCTGCTACCGCGCCTGCGTAGCCAGTCGTAGCCGAAATGGGGGAATAACCACTGACGTCTGGGGCTGTAGTGCCAAACGTGATGTAGCCGTTGGTGTTGATGACCAGGCCAGTATAGCCTGTGCCGTTGAAAGTGAATGTGAACGGAATGGTACCTGCTGCCAGCGTGAAGTTGCTGTCATCCAGCGAAAAGTTGGAGCCAGCCGTGGCCGTGCCCGCCACCGTGCCGCCCGTAATGGGCGTGTAGGTGCCGGGGCCCTGATTAAAGGTGTAGAGGTTGACCTGGGCCTGCCCTAGGGTTGGCAGCAGCACGGCCGCTGCCAGTAGCAGCCGTTGGCCCCAGTGACCTGTGGTGCGAGCATGAGATGGCCTGCCAAGCAAGGAAGCCACCCCGGTAAGTAAGTTTTTTTTCATAAAAAGGGTGAGGTGAGAAATGAAAAAAAGCAACTGAAAAAATCCAGCTCGTTGGCAACGAGGCCGCAAAGCGGCTGCGCCAGCCCCCGAAAGAATGTTCAAGGTAAGCAAACTATGCTGTAAATGCGAGTTTTTGTTGAGAATTTATTTTCCCCAAAGGTTTGCAGTCAATGAATTTTGTAGGAAAAATGTAGTTAGAACAACGTCGGCATGATGATAGTTTATAAGTAAATTATTGGTTGTAAATTACTTGAATAACCATAGGGGCCAGATACTGCCCTTCGGAAAATCTGTCATATCGGCCGGCAGCTCCACAAAGCCATCTGCGTCAAGCAACCCCGCCAAATCGCCGGAGCCGCCCGCCGGTCGCGGCTCGGCGCATAAACGGGCTTGGGCGTCAGCCCGCAGCCGCACCAGCAGGAAGTGCGTCAGGGCCGGCCGAAAACTTACCGCTTCGGCCAGGGCAGCTACCGATGGCGGCATCGAGCGGCTGGGCTGCTCACTGCTTTGCAGCCAGGGCCGCACGTAGCGGGCCGCCGTCACCAGCGTCGAAACCGGGTTGCCGGGCAGCCCAAACACCACCGGCCCGCCCGCCACCTCGCCAAACCACAGCGGCTTGCCCGGCCGCTGCGCCACGCCGTGAAAAATCTCGCGCACGCCCAGCTCGCGCAGCACGCCCGGCAAAAAATCGGCCTTCCCCTGGCTTACCGCCCCGCTGAAAACCACGGCATCGAAAGCACCGCCGAGCAGCGCGGGCAGGCCCTGGCGCAGGCCGGGCAGGTCGTCGGGAAAGTAAAACGTGGTGCAGTCGGCCCCGTCGAGGGCGAACAGCGCGGCCAGGGCGTAGGTGTTGGAGCGCCGAATCTGGTGGGGCAGGGGCGTGGCGTCCACGGGCACCAGCTCGTCGCCGGTGCTCACCAGCGCCACGCGGGGGCGGCGCTGCACCCGCACCCGGGCGGCGCCCACGGTGGCGGCCACGGCCACCTCGGCCGGGCCCAGGCGAGTGCCGGCCGGCAGCAGCAGGTCGCCCTGGCGGCGGTCGGCGGCGCGGGGGTGAATGTTGGTGCCGGGCGCCAGGGGCGGAATCCGGATGCGGGCGCGGCCATTGCTGATTGCCAGGTCTTCGTAGCGCACCACTACATCGGTGCCAGGCGGCAGCACGGCGCCGGTCATGGCCTCGATGGCGGCCTGGGAGTTTTGCAGCGGCACGGCTGGCGCGCCGGCATACTGCGCGCCTTCCAGCGCAAACTCCGTCTGGCCGGCGGCCCAGGCGGCGTGGCGCAGGGCAATGCCGTCCATCGCCACGCGGTCGAAGGGCGGAAAGTCGCGGTCGGCGTGCAAATTTTCAACTAAAATGCGGCCGGCGGACTGGGCCAGCGGCACCGTTTCAGTAGGCAAGGGCCGGATAGTGGCCAGCACGCGGGCAAAAGCTTCGGCAACGGAAAGCATGGGTTTTGGTAGTTAGCAATTGACAGTGAGTAATGAAGAATAAAATTGGTTGAGGCAGCCGGAACCAGGCTAAACCAACCATCGGGAAGGTACGGGCGTAGCTTTGTTTCCGCTTAGCTTGCTGAGCAGTGCCCGTTAGTGGGCTGCGCCAGTGGCGGGCGCTGGGTTTCAATTATTAATTGCAAGCAAATGTCTTTCACTCATATTAATGCTGCCGGCCAGCCCACAATGGTCGATGTCGGCCCCAAAGCACCTACCCGCCGCTTGGCCCGCGCGCACTGCCGCGTGGTGCTGGGCCCCGAGCTGCTGAGCCGCGTGCAGGCCGGCGAGCTGCCCACGCACAAAGGCCCGGTTATCCAGACGGCCATCCTGGCGGGCATCATGGGTGCCAAAAAAACGGCCGACCTCATCCCCCTCTGCCATCCGCTGGGGCTCGACGACTGCCGCGTCAGCATCGAGCCCGACGGCCCCGACGCCCTGCGCGTGGAATGCACGGCCGTGGTCACTGGCCGCACCGGCGTGGAGATGGAAGCTCTCACCGGGGCCAGCGTGGCGGCCCTCACTATCTACGACATGTGTAAGGCTTTTTCGCACGATATCACCATCACGGGCGTGCAGCTGGTGGAAAAAACCGGCGGCAAGCGCGACTTTTTACGTTCTTAATTGCGGATGGACTCTCAACCCAAGCGCCCGAAACACGCCACCCTGGCCCGCCCGACTATAGGCGAATTTGGCCGTCACGAGCTGGCTATTCTGGGCGCGCCCTGCGGCGATATTCAGCGGCTGGTAGCGCAGCTGCTGCCACACCTGAACCCGGAATTACGCGTGGCCTACGTCGACGCCGACCACGCCACCGGCGACGCCGAAGAAGCGCCCAAACCAGTGCAGGCGGGCGGCTTATCGGCTGAGCTGGTGGATAAAATCCACTACCGCCAGCTCAACACCCGGCGCCCGCTGGACAAGTTCTCGCAGCCCGAGCTGCTGGCCCACGAAAGCCTGGTGCTGGCGAACGGCAACCACTTCCGCGCCCGCCAGCAAATTGTCATCATCGACCCACGCAAGCCGCTGGACAAGAAGCTCGACCGCCTCTCCGACGTGCAGCTGGTGCTGCTGGCCGAGGGCCAGACGGAGCTGCCCGCCGTGCTCACGCAACACCTGGCCGGGGCTGCGCCGCCCGTGCTGCCCCTGGCCGATGCGCCGGCCATTGCCGCCTTCATTCACCGCTGGTATGCCGCCGCTGTGCCGCCCCTGCGCGGCCTGGTGCTGGCCGGTGGCCGCAGCGAGCGGATGCACACCGATAAGGGCAGCCTGCGCTACCACGGCACCGACCAGCGCCAGCACACCGCCGCGCTGCTGGCCCCGTTCTGCACCGACGTGCGCGTGTCCTGCCGGCCCGACCAGGCCGCTGAAGTCGAGGCTGCCGGCCTCATGCCGCTGCCCGATACTTTCCTGGGCCTGGGGCCGCTGGGCGGCTTGCTTTCCGCCTTTCAGCTCGACCCGAATGCGGCCTGGCTGGTGCTGGCCTGCGACCTGCCCTTTCTGACGCCAGAAACGCTGCAGTTTCTGGTTGACAACCGCCAGCCGGGCCGGTTCGCCACCGCTTTCCAGAGCCCCTGGAATGACTTTCCCGAGCCGCTCGTCACCATCTGGGAGCCGCGGAGCTACGGACAGCTGCTGCGGTTTCTAAGCTTGGGCTACTCCTGCCCGCGCAAGGCGCTGATAAACTCGGATACCGCAGTTATTCAGCCGCCCGCGCCGGACGACTTGCGCAATGTGAATACGCCGGAAGAGCGGGCGGAGGCCGAGCGGGACCTCACCCCCCGGCCCCCTCTCCAAAAAAGAGGGATTTGAATCGTGCGGCTCCCCCTCTTTTTTGGAGAGGGGGCCGGGGGGTGAGGTTCCTACGGATGCGCGGCCACCCACTCGGTGCCGTCCTCATATTCCTCGCGTTTCCAGATGGTCACCACCTGCTTGAGCGTATCGATGATGAACTGGCAGGCGGCAAAGCTCTCGGCGCGGTGCGGCGTGGCCACGGCCACTACTACGGCCACGTCGCCCAGCTCCAGGGTGCCTTTGCGGTGCACCACGGCTACTTCCTGCAGCATGGGCCATTTCTCATAGGCTTGGGCCACGACGTGGCCGAGCTGCGTGAGGGCCATGCTGTCGTACGATTCGTAGTGCAGGCGGCGCACCGGCCGGCCGCCCGACTGGTTGCGCACGGTGCCGACGAAGGCGTTAACGGCGCCGGCCACTTCGGTTTGCACGGCCGCCAGGGCGGCGGCCACGTCGATGGGCTGGTCGGTGATGGAAAGCTGGGGAGTCATGGGTTAATTAATAATTGATAATTAACAATTAATAATGAGCAGAGAGCGGCGGAGCGGATGGTGTTAATTGTTCATTATTAATTAAAAAAATCAGCCGCCTGCCACCGGCGGAATCAGCGCGATTTCATCCACCGTGTGCAGGGCCTGGCTTTCCTCGGCGTACTCATTATTTACCGCCACGGCGCAGCTGCGGAGCTGGGCCAGGGCCGGGTATTGGCGGCGCATTTCGGCCAGCAGCTCGCCCACGGTGGCGGGGGCCGGGGCCGGTAGCTCGATGACGGACGTGCCCACGATGTCGCGGGTGATGCCGTAGAGCGAAATTTTTAGTGACATAAGTGCTGGAGCCGCGTGGCGCGGGCTTTTTACCTAAACTTGCTGTAAAAACAACCGGGCCGACTGAACACCCGTTCGTAGCCCGGGGTTTAGCAAGACCCGGCCGGTTTTACGTACCGGCCAACAAAAGTGGTGATGAACGCAGCAACTACCCCGCCTCCGGCAATTTCCCAGCTCTACGACCAGCACGGCCGGCCGCTGGAATACCTGCGCCTGGCCGTGACCGACCGCTGCAACCTGCGCTGCTTCTATTGCATGCCCGAGCAAGGCATCAGGTACCTGCCCAAACAGCAGCTGCTCAGCTACGAAGAAATGCTGCGCCTGACCAGCCTGCTGGCCGGCCTGGGCGTGCGCAAAGTGCGCCTGACTGGCGGCGAGCCCTTCGTGCGGCGCGACCTGATGGGCTTCATCGAGCAGCTGGCCGTCCAGCCCAACCTCACCGACATCAGCCTCACCACTAATGGCGTGCTCACGGCGCCGCACGTGCCCGCCCTAGCCCGCCTGGGCGTGAAGGCCGTCAACCTGAGTCTTGATACGCTGGACCGGGAGCGGTTTTTCCGCATTACCCGGCGCGACGAGTTGCCGCCGGTGCTCGACACGCTGCACGCGCTGCTGGAAACCGACATTCAGGTAAAAATTAATGCCGTGGTGATGGACGGCCAGAACATCGACGACCTCGTGCCGCTGGCCGAGCTCAGCCGCGAGCTGCCCATCGACGTGCGCTTCATCGAAGAAATGCCCTTCAATGGCGGCAGCCACGCCGCCACGCCCGACCTGCTGCCCTGGAACCACCGCCGCATCCGGCAGCACCTCGAGCAGCACTTTGGGGCGCTCACGCCGCTGCCCGCGCCGCTCGGGGCCACGGCGTCCGATTATGAGATTGCGGGCCACCGGGGCCGGGTGGGCATCATTGCGGCGTATTCGCGCACCTTCTGCGGCACCTGCAACCGCCTGCGCCTCACGGCCGAGGGTGGCTTGAAAACCTGTCTCTACGACCAGGGCGTGCTCGATGTGCGGGCGCTGCTGCGCGGCGGTGCGTCGGATGAGGAGATAACAATTGCCCTGGCCAACGCCTTTCGCTACCGCGCCGCCAACGGTTTCGAGGCCGAGCAGCAGCGCCCGCTGCACCAGCTCAATTTTGAAAGCATGGCCACGATTGGGGGCTGAGTTGGGGAATTTCCAGGGTGCCCGAAAAACGTTTTTCAGACACCCTGGCTTTTCGAAGGTGCCCGAAAAACGTTTTTCAAAGGCTCTGGCTTTTCGAAGGTGTCTGAAAAACGTTTTTCAGGCTTCGTGGCTTTTCGAAGGTGTCTGAAAAACGTTTTTCAGGCTTCGTGGCTTTTCGAAGTGCTCTGAAAAACGTTTTTCAGACGTCGTGGCTTTTCGAAGTGCTCTGAAAAATGTAAACGCTATGTTTGGCCGGGCGCAGTTTGGGCGTTGCGGGTGCGACGAGCCCGCCGCTGGCATTCGAAAGCCAGCGCACGAAATTTGTTAATTTTTAAGCAGTGGTAACGAGCTGTTGGCTATGATTACAAGGTATTTTACACCCGGCGAGTCGGTGACTCGCGCCACGCACCGGGCGGCGGTGGGCGTGTTGTTTTTTCTGCAGGGCATTTGTTTTGCCAGCTGGGCCTCGCGCATCCCCGCCATTCAGCAGCGGCTGGGGATTTCGGAGGCGGGGCTAGGGGCGGTGCTGTTTGCCATCCCGCTGGGGCAGTTGCTCACGCTGCCGCTCTCGGGCTGGGCCGTGGCCCGGCAAGGCAGCCGGCGGGTAGTATTGTACGCCATGATGAGCTACGCGCTGGTGCTGGTGGCCTTGGGCTGGGCCGGCAGCGTGTGGCAGCTGGTGCCGGCGCTGGTGCTGTTCGGCGCGGCCGGCAACTTCTCCAACATTGCCGTGAATACCCAGGCCGTGGGCGTGGAGCGCCTCTACGACAAGCCGGTAATGGCTTCCTTCCACGGCATGTGGAGCCTGGCGGGCTTTGCGGCGGCATCGTTGGGGTCTTTTCTGAATGGAAAGGGCATCATCCCCGGTTGGCATTTTCTGCTGATACTGGTGGTGGTGCTGGCCGCCCTGGCCGCCAGTATCAAATCGACGGTGCCCCACGACCCGCCCACCGACCCCGACGCGCCCCTCTTTGTGCTGCCGGACAAGGAGTTGCTGGGGCTGGGCGCCATTGCCTTCTGCGCCCTCATCTGCGAAGGAGCGATGTTCGACTGGAGCGGCGTGTACTTCAAAAAAGTGCTGGCCGTGCGGCCGGGACAGGTGGGCAACGGCTACGCGGCCTTTATGTGCACGATGGCGCTGGGCCGTTTCGGGGCCGACTGGCTGGCTGCCCGGCTGGGCACGCGGCGCGTCATTCAGTTGAGCGGCGTGCTTACGGCGACGGGATTGGCCGTGGCCGTGGCGCTGCCCACGTACTGGCCGGCGCTGCTGGGCTTTCTGCTGGTGGGCTTCGGCACCTCGTCGGTGGTGCCGCTGGTGTACAGCGCGGCGGGCAAGTCCAAAACCATGTCGGCCGGCATGGCGCTGGCGGCGGTTTCGACGGTGGGCTTCCTGGGCTTTTTGCTGGGGCCGCCCATTATCGGGCTGGTGGCGGGGGCCAGCAGCCTGCGGGTGTCATTTTGCCTGATTGCGGTGATGGGCTTGTGCGTGAGCGCCGTGGCCAGTCGGGTGAATGTCAATTAACAATTAACAATTGTCTGCTGATAGCCCTGTCCGATTGTTAATTGCTCATTGTTAATTATTAATTGATTTCCCCAGCCCCAGCCAGCCGCGCTGCATGGCGTAATACAGGGTCGTGCCCACCACCAGCCCCACCAGGTAGCCGAATGGCAGCCCGGCGCAGAGCAAACCCACCAGCAGCGCCAGTAGCAAATCGGTGCGCTGCGGGCTGATGTCGCGCAACAGCGCCGCTAATGACAGGGCTTCGAACAGCAGCAGCACGCCCAGGATGGGCAGCGGGAAAATCTGCACCACCGCCTGAAATCCCTGGCTGAAAAACAGCCCCAGCACCAGAAACAGGCCGCCGTAGATAATCACCGAGCCGCCCGTGCGCGCCCCAAAGGCGTAGTGCCCCACCATACCGCCCGAGCCGTGGCACACCGGAAAGCCGCCCAGAAATGGCACCACCAGGTTCATCAGCGCGTAGGTAAAGCTGATTTGGCGCACGCTCAGGGCCCGCTCGGGGAAATAATCAAGCGTAACCTGCCGGGTGGCCAGAATGGAATTGCCGAGCGAGAGCGGAATCTGGGGCAGCGCCAGCAGCAGCGCGCCGGTCAGGATATCGGCCTGGGCCGGCAGATGCCAAGTGGGCAGGCGTAGGCCAATGGCCTGCTGGGCCGTAGCCAGGTTTAGCTTGAAAAGCAGGGCGTAGGCCACGCCCAGACCAATGACCACCAGCGCCGCCGGCCAGCGGCGGTTGCCCAGCAGCACTACCGTGACCAGAAACGCCACTGCCGC
Source organism: Hymenobacter aranciens (assembly GCF_030580865.1). GTDB lineage: Bacteria > Bacteroidota > Bacteroidia > Cytophagales > Hymenobacteraceae > Hymenobacter > Hymenobacter aranciens. The sequence goes on from NZ_JAUQSY010000005.1 coordinate 170,427, forward strand.
CAGCGCAAAGCCCGGCAGGCCGTCGGCCGGCACGTATTCTTTCAGCGCCAGGGTGCTGAGCTGCAAGGCCAACCCAAACTGAATGCCGCGCACCACCGGCTTGGGCACCAGCCGCGCCAGCGCATCAATGAGCCCCGTCACCGAGAGCACGAACATGCTCACCCCAATGGCCAGCCCGCCGCCGAAAATCACGCGGCCCGGGATTTTCTGGGCAATGACCAGCGCCGCAAACGCCTTGAGCGGCTGCACCGGCATGGGCAGCCGGTACCAAAGCCCCGAAAACACCTGCATCAAACCGAAGACAATGAGCACGCCCGCGCTATCGAGGCCCGAGGCGGCAATGACGCCGATAAGCAGCGGCAGGTCGGTGCCAAGGTCACCGAAAGCGCCGGCAAACTCGTTGCGGTCGAAGCGGAGGGGGGCAGCGGTAGTGGTCGGCAATTTGTAATATGTTTGAAATTAAGAATTCTGCCAGGCCTCGTACCCGCCGGCCAGCTCCTGCACCTCGGCCCGGCCCAGCGGCCCGCGCAGCAGCGCCGCCGCCTGGGCACTGCGCCCGCCGCGCTGGCAATACACGATGAGCGGCTGGTTGGCGGGTAGCTCCTGGTAGCGCGCAGCCAGCTCACCCAGCGGCACTAATAAGGCCCCGGGCAGGTGTCCGGCGGCATACTCGTGGGGCTCGCGCACGTCGAGCAGCAGGGGCGGGGCGGTGGTTTCGGCCAGCAGCTGGCGCAATTCGGCGGGGCTGAGCAGCGGCGTGGCGGCTTGGCACAGCTCGGCGTAGTCGGCGCGGTTGGCGGTGTTTAAGTTGATGGCAGCCTGCGCTTCGTGCCGGCGGAATCTGAGCGTGCGGGTGTGCATGGTCAGCGTATCGAGCACCCAGAGCCGGCCGCTGAGCACTTCGCCTAATCCCAGCAGCACCTTCAGCGTTTCGGTGGCCTGCACGCAGCCGATGAGGCCGGGCAGCACGCCCAGCACGCCGGTGGTGTTGCAGTCGGGCACCTCGGCCGCGCCGGGCGGGGTGGGGAACAGGCAGCGGTAGGTAGGCCCGCCCTGGTAGTTAAACACCGACACTTGGCCCTCGAAACGGTAGATAGCGCCGGAAACCAGCGGCTTGCCCAGGCTCACGCAGGCATCGTTGAGCAGGTAGCGGGTGGGGAAATTGTCGGAGCCGTCCACTACCACGTCGTATCGGCTCACTAGCTCGCGCACGTTGCCGTAGTCCGCTCGCACGGGGTGAATTTCATAATTAGCCAGCGGGTTAAGCTGGGCAAGCTTCTGCGCTGCCGTAGTTGCTTTGGGCTGGCCCACATCGGCCGGGCCGTAGAGAATCTGGCGCTGCAGGTTGCTCTCAGCTACGGTGTCGGCATCCACGATGCCCAGCGTGCCCACGCCGGCGGCGGCCAGGTATTGCAGGATGGGGCAGCCCAGCCCGCCCGCGCCCACCACCAGCACGCGGGCGGCTTGCAGCTTTTCCTGACCGGCTTCGCCTACTTCGGGGAGCTGCAGGTGGCGCTGGTAGCGCTGGCGTTCGGTGGGGGAGAGGGGCATAGTAGGGAGGTAAGAAGAAAGAACGTCATCCTGAGCGTAGCGCTTTGCACATCAAGCAAACCGGACCTCGCTCGCTTCGTTGGGGTAGCAATTAGTTACTGCTGCATACGGCGCGGGCGAGGTCCTTTCGCCGCTGCGCGGCTCAGGATGACGGTCAATTATCACCAGAGGTCCGCCCAATAACCACCCACCTGCCTCATAGTTCATCCCCCAACTCCTCCCCGCCAAACGTGTCCGCATCCGGCGCCTGGTGGTGCGGCGGCTCGCCCCGCAAGGCCCGCTGGGCTTGCGCGTGATTCAGCTCGCCCTCGCTGTGGGCCAGGAACACGGTCGCCACGCCGTTGCCGATGAAATTGGTGATGGACCGTGCTTCCGACATAAACCGGTCGACGCCCAGCAGCAGGGCCAGGCCCTCTACCGGGATGACTTTGAGCGCGGTGAGCGTGCTGGCCAGCACCACAAAGCCACTGCCCGCTACCCCGGCCGCGCCTTTCGAGGTGACCATCAGAATGCCCGTCATGGTCAGCAGCTGGGCTACTGAGAGGTCGATGCCGAAAACCTGGGCCAGGAAAATAGTGCTCAGCGACAAATAAATAGTCGTGCCGTCGAGGTTGAAGGAGTAGCCCGTTGGCACCACTAGCCCCACCACCGGCTTGGCGCAGCCCAGCGCCTCCAGCTTCTCCATGAGGCCCGGCAGCCCGGCTTCCGACGACGAGGTGCCCAGCACAATCAGCAGTTCCTCGCGGATGTAGCGCAGGAACCGGAAGATGCTCAGGCCGCAGTAGCGCAGAATCAGCCCCAGCACGCCAAATACGAACACGGCCATCGTGAGGTACATCGTGAGCATGAGCTTGCCCAGCGGCAGCAGCGTAGCCAACCCATACTTTCCAATCGTAAAAGCCATGCCGCCAAAGGCCCCGATAGGAGCCAGCAGCATCACCAAGTGCAGCCCGCGAAAAACGTATTTCGAGGCTACTTTCAGGGCGTGAATGATGGGCCCGCGCCGGGCGTAGCGACTCAGGATAACGCCCAGCACGATGGACAGCAGCAGCACCTGCAAGGTCAGGTTATCCGCCAGAAAATGGCCCCACGAAAACGTGTCGGCGCGTTGCGTGTACTCCGCCACTTTGCCGCTGGTGCCGCTGGGCGTCACGCCCGCGCCCGGCCGGATGAGCAACGCCGCCGCTACGCCGATAAGCAGCGCGCCCGTAGTCACGATTTCAAAGTACAGCAGCGCCTTGCCGCCGATGCGTCCCACCTTTTTTAGGTCGCCCATGCTGCTGATGCCGAGCGTAATGGTTAGGAAGATTATAGGGTTGATAAACAGCTTGACGACGGCGATAAACGACTTGCCCAGCACCTCCATCTGCACGGCGCGGGCGGGGGCAAAGTGCCCCAGCAGGGCCCCCGCCACAATGGCCAGCAGCACCAGCGGCGTGAGGTAACGCGAGAAACGGGCAAGATTCATAGGCAGCGGGACGATGGAAGCGCAATAGTAGCGCGAACCAAAGGTCGGCATAAGCCAACTTTGTAGTTCGCGTTCCAAAACGGCCTGTCGGGGCGGGGACGCGAACTACAAAGTTGGCTTACGCCGACCTTTGGTTCGCGCTACAACCACGCTACCACCCGCTACCGCATGGAATCCCCCATTATGCTCCCCGCCGCCAGCTTCGAGCTGGTTACCATTCAAAAAATCAGCGGCGCTGGCCCGCCCATTTCCGCTTCCGACCAGCTGGCGGCCGAGGAGCCGCTCGAAATCCGCCTCGGCTACGAGGAAAACGGCCAGCGCCAGCACCGCACCCTGGCCGTGACGATGCGCACCCCCGGCCACGACGAGGAGCTTACCGCCGGCTTCCTGCTCACCGAAGGCATCATTCGCCAGAAAGCCGACCTGCTGGGCATCATCCCTTGCCCCGATGTGCAGAAGCCCGAAGAAGCCGGCAACGTCACCCGCGCCGAGCTGGCCGCCCACCTCAGCCTTGATTTTCAAAAGCTGGAGCGCCACTTCTACACCAGCTCCAGCTGCGGCGTGTGCGGCAAAACCAGCATCGCCGCCATTCAGACTACCACCTGCCCGGTGCTGCCCACCGCCGGCCCGTTCGTAACGCCCGCCGTCGTTCATCAGCTGCCCGATAAGCTCCGCGCCGCCCAGGCGGGCTTCGAGCAAACCGGCGGCCAGCATGCCGCCGCCCTCTTCACGCCCGCCGGCGAGCTGCTGCTGCTGCGCGAAGACGTGGGCCGCCACAATGCCCTCGATAAGCTCATCGGCGCCGCCCTGCTGGCCGACTGGCTGCCCCTGCACCAGCACGTGCTGCTGGTGAGTGGCCGCGCCAGCTTCGAATTGGTGCAGAAGGCGGCGGCGGCAGGCATTGGGGTGCTGGCGGCGGTGGGCGCGCCCAGCAGCCTGGCCGTGCAGGCGGCCCGCGAGTTTGGCATGACGGTGCTGGGATTTGTGCGGCAGGAGCGGTTTAATATCTACTGCGGGGCCGAGCGGCTGAAGCAGTAGTAAGACTTATTTGCCAGCTGTGGCATTGAGTGTTGTGGTATTTCTTTTGGCCACAACACTCAATGCCACAGCTGAACGGTCGCCAACTCTACGGCCGCTTACACTTATTAAATAGCCCTCAGGCAACCCTTATTGCTACGTCGGGCATCCGATGGGTGTCGTTTTTTTCTTTTCATATCAATGCGTTTGCCTTTTCTACTGTTGTTGCTCGCGTTTGCTGCTCCCGCTTTCGCCCAGCTCAAAACCATTATCAGCCCCGCCATCATCTACCAGCAACGGGTGGGCGTCAAGGCTTACGCTGGCAAAAGCTACCGCCTGCAAGCCCGCATGCGGGTGTTGGCGGCTAATGGCGACAGCGCCGATACCAACGTATTCGCCAACGTGTTCGATAACAAATGGAATTACCTGGGCGGCACCGGCTTCGGCAAGATGAAAGCTGGCCCCCGCGCCCGCACCTGGGCCACTTACAGCGGCGGCGGCCGGTTTGCCGCCACCGCCGATACGATGATAATTTTCGCCAATACCTACCTCAACGGCACCTTCGGCTTCGATGATTTCCGGCTGGAAGTGGAGGAAAGCAAGGGCCAGTGGCGCCCCGTGCCGCTCGTCAACGGCGACTTCGAAACCCTGCCCGCCGACAGCAGCCACCTGCCCCAGGGCTGGAAGCTGAACTACCAGGTGACCACCTTCACGCAGCGCGTAGTGGCGGCCGCGCCCGGCCAGCACTACCTCGAAGTGAAAGGTCGGAACGTTATCAATTATGGTAAAAATGCTACCGCCGGTCACTGGGCCCAGGTAAACGGCATCAAGCTCTACTACGAAACCTACGGCAGCGGCCCGCCCCTGCTGCTGCTGCACGGCAACGGCGGCTCCATCAAGGAAGTGGCCTACCAGATTCCGGCCCTGGCTAAGTACTTTCAGGTCATCGCCGTCGATACCCGGGGCCAGGGCCAGTCAGGCATTGATGGGAAAGAACTGACCTACGACCTCTTTGCCGACGACATAAGCGCGCTACTCAAGTCGCTGAACCTGCCCCAGGCCGACGTAGTCGGCTGGAGCGACGGCGGCAACACCGGCCTCAGCCTGGCCCTGCACCACCCCGAGCAGGTACGCCGCCTCTCCGTGATGGGCGCCAACCTCTACGCCGATACCACCGTGCTGCCCAACAAGTTTCTGCAACAGATTCGCCACGACAAGAAGATGCTGACGCTGGTGGCGCCCTTCAAAGCCAGCTTCCGAAAGTCGCGCCGCCTGGTGAATATCCTGCTAAAATATCCCCGCATGACGCCGCAGGAACTGCAGCAAATCAAAGCGCCCACGCTGGTGCTGGCCGGCGAAAAGGATATTATCAAAGAGCCGCACACCCGCCTCATCGCTGCTAATATCCCGGGCTCGCAGCTCGTCATTTTCCCCGGCTTAAGTCATTATGCGCAGCAGGAGAATCCTGATTTGTTTAATGAAACGGTGCTACGGTTTTTGCTGGCACCGGAGGCGGCGAGGTGAGTTTGGGTTTTAAGGGCCACATCCTGTCCACAAGCCGCAAAGCGGCGCCACGTTGGTAGTAATTCCCGTTGTCTCGTATGAAGAGCCGCAAAGCGGCGGCACTCTCCACTAGAAAGAAATGCCGCCGCTTTGCGGCTCATTGCCCGTATATTCGGTATCAGCTACCAACATGTCGCCGCTTTGCGGCTGTGCTTATTCTCTCGCCTCCCTCTCCGCTCATGGATAATTCCCCCGTTTCCGACCCCGGCAAAGCCGGCAACTCCGCCGAGCAAAAGGCCTCGAACCAGCCCCGCAGCGGCGAGCGCCCCAACCAGGGTGCCGCCCCCGCCGCCGACTACGACGGCCCGGCCCCCCGGGAATCCACGCTCATCCCCGCGCCCGACGTGGCCGGAGCCAGGCACCACCACACCATCCTGGCCCAACCGCCCGAAGCCCTCACCGGCCTGCGCCTCAGCGAGCGCCAGCGCGTAGCCGCCGGCGTGCAGGCCATCATTAAGTCGATGGAATTCAGCTGGAGCGAGGGCGGCCTGAGTCGTGGCACCCGCGGCCTGCTGCACATGAACCAGAAGGACGGCTTCGACTGCTCCAGCTGCGCCTGGCCCGACCCCGACGGCCACCGCTCCATCGCCGAGTTCTGCGAAAACGGCGCCAAAGCCACCGCCTCCGACGCCGACGATAAAGCCTGCGGGCCCGAGTTTTTTGCGAAACACAGTCTGGTCGAACTGTCGCAAATGACCGACCGCGACCAGAATAACGCCGGCCGCCTCACCCACCCGCTGGTGAAACGCCCCGGCGGCACCCACTACGAGCCCATCGAATGGCCTGAAGCCTTCGACATCATCGCGCAGGAGCTGAATAGCCTGGCCTCGCCCGACGAAGCCACGTTCTACACCTCCGGCAAGGTGCCCAACGAGCCCGCGTTCCTGTTTCAGCTCTTCGCCCGGCAGTTTGGCACCAACAACCTGCCCGACTGCTCCAACATGTGCCACGAAAGCAGCGGCGCGGCCCTCAGCAGCACCCTGGGCCTGGGCAAAGGCTCCGTGACCCTCAACGACATCCACGAGGCCGAGGTCATCATGGTCATCGGCCAGAACCCTGGTACCAACCACCCGCGCATGCTCACGGCGCTGCAAATCGCGAAGCAAAACGGCGCCAAAATCATCGGCGTCAACCCCCTGCGCGAAACCGGCCTCGACCACTTTAAGAACCCGCAGGATTTCATGAATCCCATCAAGGCCGTGGGGGCACTGCTGGGCAGCGGCACTCCCATTTCCGACGTGTTCCTGCAAGTGCGCGTCGATGGCGACATGGCCCTGCTGCGTGGCATCATGAAGCACCTGCTGGCCGCCGAGGAACTGAACCCCGGCCAGGTCATCGACCACGACTTCATTGCCCGGCACACCACTGGCTACCGGTCGGTAGTCGATAACCTTCAGCAAACCAGCTGGGACGAAATCGAAACCCTGAGCGGCTGCACCCGCGCCGAGCTGCTGGAAGCCGCCAACCTGCTGGCTCATAAACAAAAAATCATCATCTGCTGGGCTATGGGCCTGACGCAACAGCGCCAGGGTGTGCAAACCATTCAGGAGCTGGTGAACCTGCTGCTGATGAAAGGCGCCATCGGCAAGCCCGGCGCGGGCACCTGCCCCGTGCGCGGCCACTCTAACGTGCAGGGCGACCGCACGATGGGCATCTGGGAAAAAATGCCCGATACCTTCCTCGACGCCCTGCAAAAGGAGTTCAACTTTGCCCCGCCCCGCGCCCACGGCCTCGACACCGTGGAAAGCATCCGCGCCATGCACGAAGGCCGCGTAAAAGTGTACTTCGGCCTGGGCGGCAACCTCTTGTCGGCCGGTCCTGACACCGAGCTCATCGCCGAGGCCATGCGCAAGCAGCACCTCACGGTGTTCGTCGGCACCAAGCTCAACCGCGGTCACCTGCTCACGGGCCGCACCAGTTTGCTGCTGCCCTGCTTCACCCACGCCGATGTGGACATGCAAAAGTCTGGTCACCAGATGACGAGCTGCGAAAACTCGATGGGCGTCGTCAGCCAGAATAAAGGCGTGCTCACGCCCTTGCCCGGCCAGATGCTCAGCGAGGTAGCCATCCTCAGCGGCGTGGCCATCGCCACCCTGGGCGACCGGCTGCGTGGCGACTGGGTAGCCATGACCGAAAACTACGACCTCATCCGCGACCACATCGCCCGCGTCATCCCCGGCTTCGAGAACTACAACGAAAAGCTGCGCCGCCCCGGCGGCTTCTACCTCCCCAACGGCCCCCGCGACCGCAGCTTCACCACCGCCGACGGCAAAGCTCACTTCACCCGCACCACCCTCGAAACCCCCGACCTGCGCCGCAACGAGCTGGTGCTAATGACCGTGCGCAGCCACGACCAGTTCAATACCACCATCTACGACTACAACGACCGCTACCGCGGCATCCATGGCGAGCGCCGCGTGCTGTTCATGAACCGCGCCGACATGGCCGAGCGCCACCTGCAAGCCAAAGACCTGATTGACATTACCAGCCACTTCAAAGGCCAGCAGCGTACGGTGGAGAAGTTCGTGGCGGTGCCCTACGACATTCCGAAGGGCAACGTAGCCGCTTACTTCCCCGAGGCCAATCCGCTGGTGCCGCTGTCGAGCGTAGCCAAGGTGAGTAATACGCCGACGTCGAAGTTTGTGGTGGTGACGGTGGAGAAAGCGAAAGAATTAGCGCCGGCTTAGAAGAGACTTGCTTGTGTTGGGATATTCTTTCAGTTCCGTTACGCTGCTATCATACCTTTGCCTTATCACGTAAGGTATGTCCCCCAGCCGCGTGGCTTTTCTCTGAAAAGAGGAAGCCCGGCCGGTGGAACGGTCGGGCTTCTGAAGTGTGGGGGTTTTAGCGGAACCCTTTGCTTCGTGTAAGATGAAAAAGGACAGCGTGAATAAACTACTGCAAGCGGTACCGCCGCTGGCATTCGAGTTTTTGAAAGGTGCCGTGCGGGCTTTAGGCCAGTACGTTACTAAACATCTGCTCGAACTGCTGCCTTAGCTTCGACTGAGGGCCGGGCCGAGAGGTTCGGCCCTCTTTTACTTAGCAAATGTACGAGTTTCGGCTAAATAACGGCTAAAGCTAGGAAGTGGTTCTGTGCCGTCTGTCATGCTGACGAAGGAAGCATCCTAATCATGCCGCAACGACTTCGTTCATTCCTGATAAGATGCTTCGCTATGCTCAGCATGACAGGTGAAGCCTTATGCCACTGGCTGCTTCTCTAAATCGAAAATCTCGCCCAGCAGCTCTACCAACGCATCGGCGTCGTCGCGCTTGCAGGCGGTTTTGAGGTGTAGCACGTGCTGCTTCAACACTTTCTGCATCAGCGAGCGGGTGGCTTCGTCGAGCAGCTTGCTTTCGGCAGGGGTGGCTTTTTTCTGAAAACGGTCCAGCTCTTCGAGGCGGATTTGCTCGAGGCTGGCCTTCATCTTCTGGATGATGGGCGACACCAGCATTTCCTTGGCCCAGTCCTGCAGGCCGGCCAGGCTTTCGGCCACGATGGCGCGCACTTGCGGCACGGCGGCCAGGCGCAGCTCCAGCGCGGCGGAGGCTTTGCTTTGGATGGCGTCGATGTTATACACCAGCACGCCGGGCACCTGCTCCACGTCGGCGGCGATGCTGCGGGGCACGCTCAGGTCGATGAAGAACTTGAAGCTCAGGATTTCCAGATTGGCGGCCAGCTCGCGGGTGAAGAAGGGCTCGGCGCGGTTGATGGACGAGATAACCACGTCGGCCTCCTTGAGGGCGGGCACGAGGTTCTCGAAATCGACCACGCGCAGGCCGCCGCATTCTTCGGCCAATTGCTCGGCGCGGGCGCGGGTGCGGTTGCAGAGCACGATTTCGCCGTAGTCCGAGCGGTGGTCGGCAAGGTGGCGCACCACGTCGGCCCCGATTTCACCGAGGCCCACCACCAGCACGCGGGGCTGGGCCACGTCGGCGGTCAGCTCTTCCACCAGTTCCAAGGCGGCATAGCTCACCGAGGCGGCGCCGTCGCGGAAGGTGGTTTCGTTCTGCACGCGCTTGTTGGTGAAGAAGACGGTGTGCAGCAGACGGTGCAGGAAGGGGCCGGCCGCATCGGCATCGGCGCTCCACTGGTAGGCATTTTTAACCTGGTTGCTGATTTGCAGGTCGCCCACTACCTGGGCGTCGAGGCCCATAGCTACCTCGAAGAGGTGCTGCACGGCCGCGTCGGCATCGGTCAGCAAATCGAAGTAGGGGAGGAAGTCGCCGATGTCGGCGCGGGCCTTGAGGTCGCCGAGGGCGAGGATGATTTCGCGGCTGCGGTCGTCGTCGGCCGCGTAGTACACTTCGGTACGGTTGCAGGTGCTGAGTACCAGCAGGTCCGACAGACCCAGGTCGTGGTGCAGCGTGTGCAGAAAACGGCGACAAGCAGCCTCGTCCAGCGAAAGCAGCTCGCGAATGGCCAGCGGAGCTTTCTTAAACGACAGGCTAACCGCCTTGAATGGATGCGACATAGTGTGGTCGGCGCGAAACCGGACTACAAAAATACGCCACGATTCGCAAGCAGGAAACCGAAACTACCCTTATCGGGTTCGTGGTGGTCACATTTAGACTCTCTCTAAATAAGCCTGCTGCCCCCGGCCCTTGCCCACGCCGCTACCTTTGCAGTATGTCCGACGACCCACTTACTTCTCCCTCTACTGCTGTGCCCCCGGCCGCGGCCGCCGTGCCGCCCACGCCGGCCGCGCCGGTACCGCTGGCTACCGCCGAAGCCCCGTCGCTGGTGGCCTGGGGCTTGCTGATAGTGCTGGCCTGCATCTGGGGCACCTCCTTTATTCTGATGAAGAAGGGTTTAGTAGTGTTTTCGGCGCTGGAGTTGGGCGCTATTCGGGTGAGCGTGGCGTCGTTGCTGCTGCTGCCGTTTGCCGCAGGCCACGTTCGCAAAATCGAAGCCGGTCGCTTCAAATGGCTGGTGTTGAGCGGGGTGGTGGGCACGCTTATTCCCGCGTTTCTCTTTGCTTACGCCGAAACCAAGCTGGCCTCGGGCTTGGCCGGGGTGCTCAATGCCCTCACGGCGGTGTTTACGCTGCTAGTGGGCGCGCTGCTGTTTGGGCAGCGGCTGACGGGGCTGCGGGTGCTGGGTATTGCGCTGGGGCTGGCGGGCACGGTGGTGCTGATACTGCTGGGTGGCAGTGGTGGCGAGGCCACGCCTACCGGCGAGGGCAACGCCTGGTACGGGCTGTATATCGTGCTGGCTACCATCGGTTACGGCGTGAGCGTGAACGTGATTAAATACCGTTTGCAAGGGCTGGCCCCGGTGGCAGTTACCTCGCTGCTGCTCCTGCTCATTGGCGGGCCGGCGCTGGCGTATCTGCTGCTCGGCACCGCCTTTTTACACAAGCTAAGTACTACTGCCGGGGCCTGGACGGCTTTTGGCTACATTGCGCTGCTGGCCACCATGAGCACGGCCGTGGCAATGGTGCTGTTCAATAAGTTGATTCAACAATCGACGGCTCTTTTCGCCTCGTCCAGCACTTACCTGATTCCCATCGTGGCGCTGGCTTTGGGCGCGCTCGATGGGGAGGCCTTCAACCTGTGGCACTTGCTGGGGATGCTCATCATTCTGGCCGGCGTGCTGATTGTGCACCGGGCCAAATAGTGGCTAAAACGCCTTGGTAATACCTAGTTGAGTCCAGGCATGGCGGCGGGCGCCGGCAAACTCCGGCGTCAGCCAGGTAGCAGTAGCGCTGAGCTGGAAGCCATTGTGCGCCAGCACCAGACTGCCCGAGCCGCGCAGTACCGCCCGGCGTACCGCCCCGGCAGCGAGCGTATAGGGGTCATTGCCCGGCCATAAGCTGCCCTGCAAAGTGGCGTCGTAACCGATGAAACGGCTTTCCAGCGTGGCTTGGCCGTAGCATTGCCAGCGGCGCAGATTGCTGCGCTGGCCTCGGCTGGCTACGCCCAGGTTGGCGAAATAGCTGTTGAAAAAGCCGGCCCGCAGGCGCAAACCCAGGCCCGCGTAGGTGTAAAGCGTACTTAGTGAAGCCTCTGCCTGACCTAGCATTTCAACATGGCCGGGTACGCTGAATACCTGCCGCTCATACAGAGCGCGGTAGCCAATCACGGGCGCGTTGCCTATCTGGTAGCGCCAGCCGCGTGGAGTCGGGTTATTGGTGCGGCGGTGAATGGCAGTCTGAAACTCCTCGGCGCCAGTGGCCGGGCCCAGGAGGCCGAGCTCCAGGGCGGTAGTCAGCCGCTGGGTGGCCTGGCTGCTCACCCGGAAAAACGAAGCGTAGATGTACGCCGCATACGGCCGGTCACCGACGCGGATAAAATCGTCCTGAATGCGCAGGGGCGTGAAGCCGTCGTAGCGCAGGGTAATGCCGTGGTACTGCGTGCTGTTGTGTGAGATGCCGGGCAGCAGGCGTTGGGTGGGTAGATGTGCCAGCGCGGGATGCACCAGCGTCAGGGTCATGCCCTGGGTGAAATAATAATCAGTCCGGAAATACAGGTCGTTGGCGTAGGTATAACTCAGGAGCCGGTCGGGGCTGATGCGGCGGAGACTGTCGGCAGGTGCAGGCCTGGCTTCGGATAAAAAGCTTACTAACAGAAGGAAAAACAAAAGCAAATGACGCATAATTGGCCGGAGAAAAAACTCCTGCCACACATACGTTGCCGAGCGTGCTTATTGGTTTGGCTACTCGCTCACATACGGCCACTCCCGAAACCGCTCTGGTAGCCCTGCGTTGGCAGCATTGGCCCGCACGTAGGCCACGATGCGGCCTAATTCCGCTTCATCTTCAATGACGTATTCAAACCAGCCGGTTTGCCAGAACTTCGCTTCGGGCGGCAGCTTGGGGCGCACTAGGCGGCGGCACAGCTGGTCGGTGCGCAGGTGCAGCAGGTCGAGGGCTTTGGCCAGAGCCAGGCCGCTGCGGGCGGGCAGGTGCAGCACCAGATGCGCGTGATTGGGCAAAATAGCGAAGCCGTGTACGACGAAGCCGGTTTCTTCCAGCATCATGATTTCACCGGCCAGCACTTCGGCCATTTTCTCATTTTCAAAGTATTGCGGACCGATGGGCCGGCGGTCGAGCACGGCGTCAAAGCGGGCGAAAAACTGCTTCTGGGCCCGGCGGTGCTCCACGCCAGCTTCCTGGGACTGCCGCAGTTCGGCCTGCAGCTCACGAGCAGTGGCGGCGGGTACCGTGCCATGCAGGCGGAAGGTGAGAAAGACGGTTTCGCCGGGCGGAAGCATGGGCTACGGGAGGGTGAGAAGGCCGCCCGCTAAGGTAAGCTGCCCGCTGGCTACCAGTATTTCGACCGTGGCCGCCAGCGCCAGGCGCAGCTCTTCGCCCGGCCGGGCAAAGCCCAGCAGCCGGGCGGCGGGCAACATCGCGGCGGCTGGCTCGAGCGTGAAGCTGCTGCGCATCACCGTGAGCACGGCGGCGGCCAGTTCTTCGGGGGCGATATAAGCTGGTTTGCGGGAAGCAGTGGGCAGGGCGCTACGGTCGCGCACCGGCGCGGCGCTGGCGGGCATGGTCGGCGCCCACAGAAACTCGCCTGCCTGGCGGATGCTGCTGATGCGGGCGGCCAGCGCAATGGCTTCAGCCACAGTGCTGCGAATGCGCGAGCCCAGCTGCGTAGCCCCGGCCGCCAGCGCCAGCCGGCGCGTCACTTCCTCGGCGTGGACGGGGCTCTCTACAGCCACCACCTCGGCTACCCAGGCCGCCAGCCGGCCCACCGGGTGGCGGTGCAACTCCTTCTGGCTGATGGTGGGCGGGAGCTGGGCCAGCTGGTACGGCGTGGTCAGCCCCGCCGCCGGGGTACTTTCCCGGCTTAATTCCGGAGCTGTATCAGGGGTTTCTGCGGATTCAATGGGCAGTTGGTTAGCCGTTTGCCGCGCCGTTTCGATGGCCTGCACGGCACGCTCGGTAGCGCGGGCGGGGTCGCGCAGCCAGTCGGCGCTCCAGATACGGTGCAGGCGCCAGCCCATATTTTCCAGCACTTCCTGGCGCAGCCGGTCACGGTCGCGGGCCGAGCGGGCACGGTGGTACATCGTCCCGTCGCACTCGATACCAAGAAGGTAGTGACCGGGCTGCGTGGGGTCAACTACTGCTAAATCAAGGTAAAACCCTTGCGAGCCCACCTGGCAATGCAGTTCGTAGCCCCGCGCCGTAAGGGCTTGGTAGACGGCTTCTTCAAAGGGTGAATCCGAGAGTTGGGCTACGGTCTGAGTTTCACCCAGGATGCCATGCTGAGCGTAGCGCAGGAAGGTTTTGAGCGCCGCTACGCCCTTGGCGGCTGTGCGGTTGAGGTCGAGGTCGTCGGCGGTGAGGTTGGTGAAGACTTCACAGCGCAACTTGGCGCGGCTAATCAATACGTTGAGGCGGCGCTCGCCGCCTTCGCCATTGAGCGGGCCGAAATTCATGGTCAGCTGGCCCTCGCGGGTGCGGCCGTAGCCAAGGCTGATGAAGATGACGTCGCGCTCGTCGCCCTGCACGTTTTCGAGGTTCTTAATGAAAAACGGCTCGGCCGGGTGCTGGTTGAAAAAGCTCTCGGTGTCAGGCTGCTGGCGGCGCCGGTGGTCCAGCGCATCGGCAATGGCTTGGCGCTGGGCAGTGCTGAAAGCCACCACGCCCAGCGTGCGTTGCGGGCTGAGGCGGGCGTGCTGCAACACCGCTTCGGCCACGGCGGCGGCCTCGGCGGGGTTGGTGCGGGTGCTGCCGCGCTCGTAGTGGGCTTCGGGCAGGTGGTGGTATTTCAGCCCCAGCTCGCCCAGGCCGCCGGGACTGGGGAAAACCACTAGCTGGTCGTTGTAAAACAAGTGGTTGGAAGGCGCAATCAGCGACTCGTGGCGTGAGCGGTAATGCCAGCGCAGCAGGCGCTCGGGCATCTGGCGGGCCTTGCACAGCTCCAGGATGCTGGGGATGTCGGCGGTGGGATGCTCGTCGTCGGTAGTTTCCTCGGCGGTAGTCAGCGAGTCGAAGAAGCTGCTGGGGGGCAATTGTTTGGAGTCGCCCACCACTACCAGCTGCCGGCCGCGGGCAATGGCGCCCAGCGCATCCACCGGCTTCACCTGGCTGGCTTCGTCAAACACCACCAAATCAAACTCCAGCGCGCCGGGCGGCAGGAAGCTGGCCACCGACAGCGGCGACATCATCAGCACCGGCTTGATGGCCTGCACGGCGCGCCCGGCCTCGGCCAGCAGGCGGCGCAACGGCTTGTGGCGGGCTTTCTTGGCAAATTCGTTTTTCAGCACCAGCATCTGCCCGCCCGCCAGCAGGGTGGGCAGCCCCTCGAAGTGCCGCTGCATGGCCCGGATGCGGTTGTGATACAGGCTGTCGTGGTCGGCTTTCTGGAAGCGGCTTATTATTTCCTCGTGCCCTGCCCGCTCAAACTGCCGCAAGGCCGGGTACTGCTCATACGCCAGCTTTTGCAGGAATTCCAGCCAGGCCTGGCGCGTGGCGGCAGCCAGCGACTGCGCGGCGGCGGGCCAGCTTTCGGCCAGCACCAGCAGCTCGGGCAGCTGCTCGGCGCGGGCGGTGGCCGCCGCGTTGTTCCATTCCACGGTCAGGCGCAGGACGGGCAGGTCGGTAGCCCAGGCGTGCAGCGTAGCCAGCTGCGTGGCAAAAGGTTGGAATTGCAGGCGACCCTCCGGCCCGAAGCGGCGGGCTTCGTTGAGCAATAGGGCATCGGCTACGGCCTGCACGGCCTGGCGGTGGCGCGCTAGTGCGGTTTCCAGGGCCGCCAGGGGGGCGGTGATAGCGGCGGGCGGCAGCGGTTGTGCCAAGTAATCAAGTAGCTCGGCCGGCAGTTCGGCGCGAGCAATGCGCTGGTGGGTTAGCAGCAGATAATCAGCCACGCGGCGCAGCAGAGGCCAGTCGGAGCGTGGGCCGCGCCAGTGCGGGCCGAAGAGCTGACCGGCCGTTTCTTCAGCAGCGCTGATGGTATGGCCGTGGCGGCGGGCCTCGTGCAGGGCGTCGATGACGGGCAGTAATTCGTCCGTCTCGCTGGGCAGCGGGCCGCGCCAGAAGAGTTGCAGGCGCTGGCGGGCCCGGCGGTAGTCGCCAATCAGGAATTTCCACCACTTGTGGCCGTGGCTGAGCAGGGCAGCCCGCTCGGGCAGGAAATCGTGCGCCCAGGCTTCGGGCAGCACGGTGTTATCATATTGCTGATGAAGGCGGGCGTGGGTTTCGCCCGCCTGTAGCAACTCGGTTAGCTGCGGGGCCTGGCGCGTCCAGCGCGGGTCGGCCAGCCGGAAGCCGGATAGCGCCGGGGCCAGCTGGGCGTGGCGGGCGGCGGGCAGCAGGGCTTCGGCGGCGGCGCGGGCGGTGGGCAGGGGCAGGCCGAGTACCTGGGCCAGCGCTTCGGTCTGGGCTTGTAATTCCTGCACGGCAGCCGCAGCGGCTTGCAGCAGCGGCAGCAGCGTGGCCTGGTCGGCGGGCAGCCACATCGTCAGCTCACTACCCCAGAACAGCAGGTTTCTGGGCAGGCCGATTTTCTGCAGCGAGGCTTGCAGGCGGGCCGCTAGGGCTTCGGCACGGGCGGCATCGGCGTCGGTCCATTCGGATAGGTTGGCGAAAGCGGGGCGGGGCAACTTGGCTATGCCGGGCTCGGCCTGGAGCAGTAACAGCTCACCCGCCACCTGCTGGGCCGTGCGCCGGCTGCGGCCCAGCGGCGTATTCACGGCTTGGTCGTAGCTGTTGAGCAGCTGGCGGTAGGCGGGCAGCTGGGCCACGTTATCAGCCACGAGGTGGGCCGGGCGGCCCAGTTCCAGGGTGGCTTTCAGCTCATCCAGCAGCGCCTTTTTGCTGGTTTTGTGACTGTGCAGTTCCAGGCAGGCGGCGCCCAAGCCCATGGCATCGAGGCGACGCTTCACTACTTCCAGCGCGGCCATTTTCTCGGCCACAAACAACACTTTCCTGCCCGCCCCGATGGCCTCGGCCAGCAGATTGGCAATGGTTTGCGACTTGCCCGTGCCCGGCGGACCCTGGATAATCAGGTTGCGTCCTTCCTGCACGGCCAGCACCGCCAGCAGCTGCGACGAGTCGGCATCCAGCACCTGGTGCAACTCAGCCGCCGGACTCTCAGTGTCTAGAAATGCGGCTTCGCCTACCGTCGGCGGCGCGTCGGTGAACCCGGCTTCGGGGTTCAGCAACGCCGCGATGGCCGGATGGCTTAGCAGCGGTTTGTCGGCGGGCCAGCTGGCCGGGGCCAGGTCGCGGTAGAGCAGGAACTTGCCGAAGGAAAAAAAGCCAAGAACTATGTCATTGGGCATTACCTGCCATTGTGGTCGGGTAGCCACCGCCGCCACGGCGGTGTAGTAGTCAGCTAGCGGCTGCTCCTCCTCAAAGGCGGGCAATGTCAGGTTGAAATCAGTCAGCAGCTTGGCTTGCAGCGACAGGTTTTCCTCCACTTCGCCGCCGGTGTAGCGCAGCCGAAACCGCTCGGTGGCCGTGCCGCGCTCCAGCAGCACCGGCACCAGCAGCAGCGGGGCGCGGCGGGGCTCGGTGGCGTTGCCGGGCTCGTACCAATTCAGCATGCCCAGGGCCAGATAGAGGATGTTGGCGCCGGTTTCCTCCAGGCTGGTGCGGGCGGTGTAGAAGGTGTTTTGCAGGCGGCTTTCGAGCTTGGCAAAGGCCTCGGCGGTTTGCAGCTTGTTGTCGGTGAGGGCGGTTTGCTGCTCGGCTTCGCTAAGAACCGGCGTTTCGCCTTCGGCGGCCGCCCGGAAATACATGGTGCGGCCCTGCGTCACCAGCAGCTCGTGCACGGCGGCCGATTCTTCCGCCACCACGCTCACGCCCTGCGCCTTCGACGGCCGGTAGTTGAGCAGCGGGTTGCGCAAACCCAAATCCAGCAGCTCCTGGCGGGCGGCTTCGAGGCGGGCAGCTAGCAGACTATCGGGCATGGCATTGACGAAGGACGAAGTAAACTTAAGGCAAGCGCAAAGAAGCCCGGCTGACCACCGCAACTCGCCCACTACTGGCCGGGCTCGTATAGCCGGTACACCTTTTCGCCTTTTTCCCTCGTATGGCCTCTTTCCCCCGCGCCGCGATGCTCGCCCAGGCGTTGCGCACGCCGCTCATTCCCGTCTTCTACCACGTCGAGGCCGCGCAGGCCCGGCAGGTGCTAAGTGCCTGCTACGAAGGCGGCGTGCGAGTGTACGAATACACCAACCGCGGCCCGCAGGCCCTGGCTATCTTCACCGAGCTGCAGCGCTTTGTCGAAGCCGAATACCCTGACCT
The DNA here is from genome assembly GCF_030580865.1 of Hymenobacter aranciens. Taxonomy (GTDB): domain Bacteria; phylum Bacteroidota; class Bacteroidia; order Cytophagales; family Hymenobacteraceae; genus Hymenobacter; species Hymenobacter aranciens. Next base: position 188,229 of record NZ_JAUQSY010000005.1, read on the forward strand.
GCTGCTGGGCGCCGGCACCATCTTCCAGGCCGCCGACGCCGAAAAATTCATCGCCGCCGGGGCCGATTTCATCGTGTCGCCGGTTATCAGCGCGGCGGTGGCGGCCGTATGCCAGCGCCACAACCTGGCCTGGCTGCCCGGTGCCTTCACGGTCAATGAGATTTTTCAGGCGATGGAAATGGGCGCCGATATCGTCAAGATATTTCCCGCCAGCATGATTACGCCAGCCTACATCCGCACCCTGCGCGGGCCCTTACCCGAGGTGCCGCTGCTAGTCAGCGGCGGCGTGACGCCCGAGCCGGCGGCGCTGGCCGAGTGGTTTCGGGCCGGCGCCAGCTGCGTGAGCATCGGCTCGCAGCTGCTGCCGCCAGTGGGCGCGGCGGGGCTGGCGGCGCACGTGGCGGAGCTGCTGCGGGGGATTAAAAACGCCACGCTGGTTTAGCTCAGCTGCTCGCGCTTTGCCTGTCCCAGCTTCGAGTGCTTATAGCCGTAGCCGAAGTAAATCACCAGCCCCAGCAGCAGCCAGATGAAGAACATCGTCCAGTTGGCGATGCCGAGTTGCGTCATCAGGTAGAGGTTAATCAGTAAGCCCAGTACCGGCAGCAGCGAGAGCTTTTTGCGGAACGAAAGCACCGCCAGCGCCCCGCAAAACAGCAGAAACACCAGCATGGGAATCTGGTGGCGGAAGCCTTCGTAGCCTTCACCAAAGGCGGCGAGGCGGAAGAAGTCGTTCATCTGCTCGCGGTTATAGACGAACAGCAGCACGGCCGTAACCAGCAGCAGCAGCGGCACCAGGAACTGCCCGTTGATGTATGGCACTTTGAAGCGGGCCTCGGAGCGGCCGTAAGGGTCGATGATGAGGATGCCGCCGCACACCAAGGCGAAGGCGAAGAGCGTGCCGATGCTGGTGAGGTCGACTACCAGGTCCATGTTGAGCAGCAGGGCGGGTACGGCCACGAAAAAGCCGGTGACGATGGTGCTGAACGAGGGGGTGTGGAAGCGCGGGTGCACTTTGGAGAAGACTTTGGGCAGCAGGCCGTCGCGCGACATCGTGAGCCAAATGCGCGGCTGGCCCAGCTGAAAAACCAGCAGCACCGAGGCCATGGCAAACACGGCGCTGACGGCCACCAAGCCCGAGAGCTTCGAGAGGCCCACTTTGGCGAATACGAACGACAGCGGGTCGCCCACGCCCAACTCTTTGTAGCTCACCATGCCGGTGAGTACGAGGGTGATGATGACATACAGCACTGTGCAGATAATCAGCGCGTACATCATGGCCTTGGGCAGGTCGCGCTGCGGGTTTTTGCACTCTTCAGCAGTAGTTGAGATGGCATCGAAGCCGATGTAGGCGAAGAACACGGCCGATACGCCTTTGAGCACACCGCCCACGCCGTTGGGGGCGAAGGGCGTCCAGTTGGCGGGCTGCACGTAGAACGCGCCCACGGCAATTACTACGAACACCACTATCAGCTTGAGCAGCACGAGGATGTTGGAGGCGGTTTTGCTTTCCTTGATGCCGACGTAGACGAGGGCGGTGATGAGCACGGTGATGACGAAGGCGGGTAAATCTACCACGAGGTGCCAGTCGCCGAAGAGGAGCGGGGCTTCGTTCCAGAGCTTGTAGTTGGCGAGTTGGGCGGCGCTGGCTTCAGTTAGGGGCTTATTGGCCAGCATCAAATCGAGCACGGCGTGGTAGCCCTGGTAGGCCGTTTGGGTGCCGGTGCTGAGGTAGGTGGGAATGTGCAATCCGACGCCGTCGAGCAGGCCGGTGAAGTAGTCAGACCACGAAATGGCGACGACGATATTGCCGACGGCGTACTCCATAATTAGCGCCCAGCCGATAATCCAGGCCGCGAGCTCGCCAAACGAGGTGTAGGCGTAGGTGTAAGCCGAGCCGCTGACGGGCACTGTGGCCGCAAACTGCGCGTAGCACAAGGCCGAAAACGCGCAGGCCACCGCCGTAAACACAAACAGCAGCGATACGGCTGGCCCGCCGTCGAGGCTGGCTTTGCCAATGGTGCTGAAAATGCCTGCCCCGATGATGGCCGCGATGCCCAGCGCCGTGAGGTCGCGCACGGTGAGGTGGCGCTCGAGCCCGCCGGGGGCGTGGCCGTCGTGGTCGGCGGGCGGGTTTTGCAGGATGGCCGCAATGGTTTTGCGGCGGAAAAGGGACTGATTGGAGGGCGGCATTGGGGTGGCAACAGGGCTTTGAAGCGCAAAAGATAACGCCTTTTGCGCGGCTGCTGCTCCCGGCCCGCTCCGTTAATGGTAGCGCAGGAAGCCGCCCAGCACGTTGCCGGCCACGTTCAGCATCATCGAGCGCCCACCCACGCGCATTGGCACGCCCACTGATAAGCCGCTGGCGCTGAACGGCGAGCCATTGTAAGCCGGGTTGAGCGGCGCCACTGGTGCGAAGCCGGGATTGGCCGGCAGCTCCACACCGCCCGGGCCCAGGGCCGCCGTGCTGCCATAGCCCCGCTGTACCCAGAAAGGCACAAACGTGTACTGCACGAAGGGCCGCGCCTGCTTGCCTTCGCCCAGCACGTAGCGCAGGTAAGGCTGCACCGAGTAGCCCGCCGCCCCGGCCGTGGGTAGCGGCGAGTAGCCCACCGATACGTAAGCACCCGTCAGAAACCGCCCCTGGCTGGGCGGCGCGGGCGCCGGATACTCCAGCCCCAGGCCGCCCGAGGGGCTTAGCTGCGCCCAGCTCAGGGCGGGCCACAAAACCAGCGCCAGCGGCGCGCAGCGGAAAGCAACAGGCATAGCAAGTAGAGTTAAGGGTGGGCGATAATTCGGGAAACGTAGGCCAAGACACAAAGTTTTGGGACTGGCAGTCACTACCGAGGAGCACCATAGCCGGTGGAAGGTTGCGGGTCGATGTGAAATTGCCCGGCCGCAGGCATCGGGTAGTAAACTCGCGTTTGCCATGAGCCTTGTGCAACTTTCCATCCCCCGGCCCTGCGCCGAAAGCTGGGCCGCCATGACGCCCACCGCCCGCGGCCGCCACTGCGCCGCCTGCCAGAAAACGGTGGTTGATTTTACGCACATGACCGACGCCGAAATTCTAGCGCACCTGAGCCACGCTGGGCGCGGGGAAATCTGCGGCCGGGTGAGGGCCGGGCAGCTGGCGCGGCCCTTGCAGCCGCTGGCGCTGGCCCGCCCGCTGAGCTGGCGGGCCTGGCTGGCCACGCTGGCCGCCGTGTGGGGCTTGCGGGAGGGCGCAGGGGCTTCGACGGCCCGGGCGCAGGCACCTACCGAGCAGTGGGCAACCGACTCGAACGCGCTGGAACAGCTGCAAATCGCGCACAAAGACAACTACGAGGGCGTCCGCTCAACTGCCTTTGTGCTGCGTGGCGTAGTGCTCGACGCCGAAAGCCAGGGCGGACTGCCCGGCGCCAGCATTATTATCAAAAACTCACAAGTGGGCGTAGCGACGGATGCCTCGGGCCGGTTTGCACTGGAAATTCCGGCCGCGCAACTCCGGCACGACACCGTGACGCTGCTTTTTAAATCCGTAGGCTTTCTGACGCAGGAGCGCACCGTGCTTATTAAAAACCTCCTGCAGCACCAGCAATCCGAGCTACTGCTGATGCTGGAGGTATCCCGCATGGGTGGCTTGCGGGTAAGCGGGCTGCCGCCCGCGCCCTGGCAGCCGCGCCAGTTCTACTACTGGAGCAAATACTGGCTCAACCGCCCTTTCCGCAGCCATTAGCCGCCGCTTTCCGTACTTGCGCCCATGCCCCAGCCCCAATTCAGCATTCCGCAGCCCTGCGCCCAGCCCTGGGCCGCCATGTCGCCCACCGCCGCCGGCCGCCACTGCGCCACCTGCGCCACCGAAGTCGTGGATTTTACCCGCTTGAGCAACGACGAAATCCTGGCCTTCCTGGCCCGGCGCCGGGGCGAGCACATCTGCATCAACGCCCACGCTCTGCAGCTGATGCCCACCGCGCCCGTGCCGCGCTGGCGGCAGTGGCTGCTGGCGGCGCTGGCCGTGCTGGGGCTGGCCCCCGCCGCCTCGGCCGTGGACCACGGCGGGGCTGCCCTGCCGCCCCCGCTGCCGCCGCTGGCCGATACCGGCGGCCGCCCGCCCGCGCCCGGCCAGCAGGTGGTGGTGCGCGGCCAGGTGTTTGACGACCAGGATAAGTCGCCCGTGGCCGGCGCCCGCGTCATGATTGATGGCACCAAGTACGGCGTGATTACGGATGAGCAGGGCCGCTACGAGCTGGTGATGGCCGCCAGCTTCGAGCCGCTCAAAAAAGGCACGCTCAAGCTCACGTTCAGCGGCAGCCCCTTCTCCTTCAAGCCACTGACCAAGGTGCTGACAATTGCCCGCAAGCCCAAACCAGTGGAATTGAACGTTACCCTGCAATCCATTGACAAGCGCGGGCAGGTGATGGGGCGCATGATGATGCCGGAGCCGCCGGTGGCACCGCCGCGTAGCTAAATAATTTCGCGCAAGGTTTTGCAAGGTTGATGGTAGAACCAAACCTTGCGAAACCTCGCGCAAAAACCTTTCCGCCCAAAAAAACATTGTAGCCGGAGATGAAATCTCTGCGCTACGCCCTTGTTTTGCTGCTGGCCACGGCCTGCATTCCCTTTAAGCCTACCACCAAAAACGACCGTTTCCCTGGGCAGGCGCAGCTGCCGCAGGAGGAGGCCCCGCACCCGCAGAACTCGCTGGAATGGTGGTATCTCACCGGCCATCTGAAGGACGTGAAAACGGGCGAGGAGTTCGGCGTCGAGTACGTCTTCTTTCACTTCAACCCCGACGGCAAGCAGGACTACCAGATGGTGAACTTCGCCCTCAGCGACCCGCAGGGCCAGCGCTTCACCTACGACTACGACATGGGCAAGCTGCCCGCGCCGCTGCCCGCCACCCTGCCGCTGAACCTCACCGAAACCAAAGGCACCCAAACCTGGACCCTGAGCGGCCAGGAAGGCCGCTACCGCCTGCAGGCCCGCATGGCCGACGCCGCCAAGCCCGGCTACGCCATCGACCTCACCACCGCGCCCACCAAGCCTGTGCTGCTGCACGGCGGCGGCACCGGCTACGAGCAGTATGGCCCCGTGGCCCAGGCCGGCTACTACAGCTACTCGCGCCTCAACACCTTTGGCACCATCGAAATAGCGGGCAAAGCCCACGCCGTGACTGGCGAGCTCTGGTACGACCGCCAGTGGAACTGCGGCGGCGTGAACAAGAAAAGCGTGGCCTGGGACTGGCTCAGCCTCCAGCTTAACGAGACCAAGGATGACCTGATGCTCTACGCCGTGCACGACAAGCAGGCCAACACGCACATCGGCGGCGGCTCGCTCTTCGGTCCGCTGGGCGAAAACCTGCACCTCGCTGCCTCCGACTTTAAGCTCGAACCCCTCACGTACTGGACCAGCCCCGCCTCGGGCAAAACCTACCCCGCCAGGTGGCGCGTGCAGGTGCCCGCCAAAGGCTACGACCTGGTAGTGGAGCCGCTGATACCCAATCAGGAGCTCAGCCTACGCCTGTTTAAAGTATTTAACCTGCGCTACTGGGAAGGCATGTGCCGCGTGACGGGCACGCATAACGGCGCGCCAGTGACAGGCAAGGCCTACGTAGAAATCACAAACCGATAGTGCGGCCGGCCTTGTGCGTCGGGCTACGGACCATTTGGGTCGGACGACCTGCGAAAAGTATTAGACCATCCACGAAAAGTATTGGACGGCCAACCCAATTGGTAGGGCTGTCCACGAAAAGTATTAGAGGACCTATAAAAAGTATTGGCAGCCGAACCAAATCTGTTGCCCGTGCTACATTTTTGGTTCAAGTGCCGATTCGCCCGGTTCGTCAGGTCTACTGATTCAGCACCACCCGGAATGTGGTGCCCCGCCCAATCTCGCTCCACTTCACGAAGAGCTTGCCTTCGTGGTAGTTCTCGATGATGCGCTTGGCCAGGGCCAGGCCCAGGCCCCAGCCGCGCTTTTTGGTGGTGAAGCCAGGCTGGAAAACGGTGTCAATCCGGTTTTTGGCGATGCCCTTGCCGGTATCGGTGATGTCGATGGCGACCTGTTGGGCCGGCTCGCGGCGGCGGTACCAGGTGCGGCGCACCCGCACCCGGCGCAGGTGCAGCGTGATGGAGCCTTTGCCCTCCATCGCATCGACGGCGTTTTTGCAGATGTTTTCGATGACCCAGTCAAACAGCGGCACGTTGATGCGGGCGGGCGTATCGGTGGGCAGGTCGGTTTCGATGGTGAATTTCACCTTCTTCGACACCCGGCTTTCGAGGTAGGCAATGGCGTTGCGGGTGGTCTGGAGCAGGTTTTCGTCCTTCATGGCCGGCACCGAGCCGATATTGGAAAACCGCTCCGTGATGATTTCGAGCCGGCGAATGTCCTTACCCAGCTCCTCCACGATGGGCTCATCCTTGAAGCGCTCGGAATGGCGCAGATACTCCTGCCAGCCTACCAGGCTGCTCAGCGGCGTGCCCAGCTGGTGAGCGGTTTCCTTGGCCAGGCCCACCCACACCCGGTTTTGCTCCGAGCGCCGCGAGTAGCTGAAGGCAAAGTACGCCATCACGGCCAGGCTGGCAATGACGCCCAGACCTACCAGCGGGTAGGTGCGGAGCTGCGAAAGCAGCTGCGAGTCTTTGTAGTAGATGTAGTTGCGGTAGCCGGCGCCCAGCTCCACAATAATGGGCGGGTGCTGTCGCTGCATGTCGGCCAGCGTCTGTTCCATCAGGGCCACCGAGTCGGCCTCCGCGATGCCGTTCGGAATGTCGATGTTCTTGATGCCCGCCACGTTCTTGCCATCGGTCAGGATGATGGGAATGGTGGTGTTGGCATTAATAATTTCCTCGAACACGAAATTGGTGTTCGAGTCAACTTCGGAGTTGATAATAAACTCCTGGGCTTTGGCGTAGAGGCGAATCTGCTCCTGCTCCCGCTCCGACACGCGCTGCACCAGTAAGTTGGTGTATACCACCGTGGCGGCGCCCATGATGAGCGCCAGCACCGCCACGATGATTTTGATGCGGGATTTTTGGTCGTAGATGCCGAGCATTTAGTAATTGAAAAACTGAGGAACGTCAAATAAGGAAAAAAGAACGTCATGCTGAACGCAGTGAAGCATCTCGCCCATGGTAGTAATCCTGACGTTGGGAATTACTGCTGCGGGCGAGATGCTTCACTGCGTTCAGCATGACGTTCTTTTTGGGCTGGTAAAATTACCCCACCAGCACCGCCTCGCTGCGCGCAATCTCGTTCAGAATCTCGTACACTTCCTCGGGCGTGCCGGCTTCCACCAGCCGGGTGCGCCACATCTTGGAGCCCTCCAGGCCGCGGAAGTAATGCGCGTAGTGCCGGCGCATCTCGAAGATGCCCACTTTGGGGCCCTTCCACTCCACGCTGCGGTCGAAGTGCATCTGGCACATGGCCACGCGCTCGTCGAGGGTGGGCGGGGCCAGCAGCTCGCCGGTGGCCACGTAGTGCTTCACTTCGCGGAAAATCCAGGGGTAGCCGATGCTGGCGCGGCCAATCATGACGCCGTCCACGCCGTAGCGGTTTTTGTACTCCAGCGCCTTCTCGGGCGAGGTAATGTCGCCGTTGCCGAAGATGGGAATGTGGATGCGTGGGTTGTTTTTGATGCTGGCAATGAGGCGCCAGTCGGCCTCGCCCTTGTAGAGCTGGGCGCGGGTGCGACCGTGCACCGTCAGGGCTTTGATGCCCACGTCCTGCAGCCGCTCGGCCACTTCTTCCACGTTTTTGGTGCCTTCGTCCCAGCCCAGGCGGGTTTTCACGGTCACGGGCAGGTGGGTGTGCTTCACCACGGCGGCGGTCATGGCCACCATCTTGGGGATGTCCTGGAGCAAGGCGGCGCCGGCGCCACGGCAGGCCACCTGCTTCACCGGGCAGCCGTAGTTGATGTCGATGAGGTCGGGCCCGGCCTCGGTGCTGATGGCGGCGCACTCGCCCATCGTCTCCACGTCGGAGCCGAAGAGCTGGATGCCGATGGGCCGCTCGTAGTCGAACACATCGAGCTTCTTGCGGCTCTTGGCGGCGGCGCGGATGAGGCCTTCCGAGGAGATGAACTCGGTGTACATCAAATCGGCCCCGTTGGCCTTGCACACGGCGCGGAAGGGCGGGTCGCTCACGTCCTCCATCGGGGCGAGCAGGAGCGGGAAATCAGGGAGTTGGATGTTGCCGATGTGAACCACGGGAATAGGGCTTGAGTACGGATAAATTAGAACGTCATTCCGAGCGCGAAACTGTCATGCTGACGAAGGAAGCATCCTCTCACGCCAAAACAAATTGTTCAGCTATGATAAGATGCTTCCTGCGTCAGCATGATAGTTCCGCGCTCGGAACGACGTGCTGCTGCCCGGGCGGCTTGCGCCGACAAGACTTAGCTTTACTGCAAAATTACGTCCTGCCCAACTAGCTTCCCCCCATGAAAGGTTTCGCCCCGCGCCTGATGCACCCGCTGCTGCAAATACTGCTGGCGCTGGGCTTGGCTATTGGTGGGCTGTGCCTGGCCACGGTGCTGGCGCTGCTGCTGGCCTCGCAGCTCTACGGCCTCTCGCTCGCCGCCGTGCTGCAGCTCAGCGCCCAGCCCGGGGCGCAGCCCCACACTTGGGGCGCCCTGATGCTGCTGCAAGGCGCGTCGCTGCTGGGTGCGGGCGCAGGTGTGGCCTTGATGCCCGCCATCGTAGGGCTGCCGTGGCGCGCGTATTTCGCGCCGCGCCGGTTGGGCAGCGCCGGCTGGCTGCTGGGCGCGGCGGCGCTGGTTATCGTCATTTTGCCCTTCATGTCGATGCTCATTGCCTGGAATGCGCAGGCGCACTTCCCGGCTTTCGTGCACGATTTTGAGCTGTGGGCCAAAGACAAAGAGGACCAGGCCGCCGTGCTCACCAAGTTTCTGACGCAGCTAAACAGCACTGGCCGCCTGCTGGTGGGCCTGGTGGTTATTGCCGTGGTGCCCGCCGTGGCCGAGGAGCTGGTATTTCGTGGCGTTATCCAGCAGAACCTGGTGCGCTGGTTTAATTCGCGGCACCTAGGCGTGTGGCTGGCGGCGGCCTTGTTCAGCGCTATTCACATGCAGTTCTTTGGGTTTGTGCCGCGCTTCGTGCTGGGTTTGGTGCTGGGCTACCTATACGAATGGAGCGGTAACCTGCTGGTGCCCATCGCGGCGCACTTCACCCAGAATGCCCTGCAGCTCCTGCTGCTCTTCCTGGCCCAGCGCGGCTACTTCGGCGCCGCCTTCGACCCCGATGCCAACGAGGCGCTGCCCTGGCCCGTGGTGCTGCTGTCGGCGCTGCTCACGGCCGGGCTGCTCTACTTCCTGCGGCAGCGCATGGCCGCGCCCACCAGCGTCACGCTGAGCCACGACGGCGTCAGCACCGCTGCCGCCAACGAGGTCTAAATCTTTCCGCTTTCAACATCCCGTTCTTTTGACTCCCGACCAAACTCCCGCTCCCGCCGAAACCCCCAAGCCCGGCCCCAGCAACCTGCAGCTGCGCACCATCTACGGCCTGCTGGGCGCGGCCCTGCTGGTGGGCAGCGTCTGGTTCAGCCCCTGGACGTTCGGGCTGTTCTTCGCCTTCGTGCAGGCCGTGATGCTGTGGGAGTTTTACCGCATGATGCGGGCGGGCGGGTACGCGCCGGCAGTAGGAATTGGGCTGGTCATAAGTCTGCTTATGTTTGGAGCTACTCTGTATGTATCGAACTACATAATGGGTAGCAAAGGCATCTTGGCAGAGCCAACTCAACATGAAGGAGTAGGCGAGCTTATTACAATATCTTTCTGGCGCTCGCAAAGCTGGACTACTTTCTTCGCAATTCCAGGAGGACTGTTGCTAATCACAACCGTATTGATTGTGATTAGAGAGATGTTTTTCTGGCCCAATCACAGTCAGCCCTTTGCCAATGTAGCTGCTACTTTGACCGGGCTATTATACATCAGCCTGCCAATGACGGCGCTGATAATGCTGGCATTCATGCCATACGGCTACGACTACCGCCGCGTCATCGTCCTGCTCTTCCTTATCTGGTCGTCCGACATCGGCGCCTATGCCGCCGGCAAAACCTTCGGCAAGCACAAGCTGGCCCCCAAAATCTCGCCCGGCAAAACCTGGGAGGGCTTTGCCGGCGGCGTGGTGCTCACACTGGTCATGGGCTGGGCCCTGGGCTACCTCATCCCCGAACTGCCGCTGGCGCACCGGCTGGTGGCGGCGGGCGTGGTGGCCGTGTTCGGCCCGCTCGGCGATTTGGCCGAGTCGATGCTCAAGCGCAGCGTGGGCATGAAGGACTCGGGCAGCATCATGCCCGGCCACGGCGGGCTGCTCGATAGGTTCGACGCGTTTCTGCTGGTGCTGCCGGTGCTGGTGCTGCTGCGGCTACTGGTAGGGTAGCCCGAGTACCGCGAAACTCTGTTTCCGCGACGAGCGCAGCGAGTTCCAAGCGTTAGCAAACGTTAGAACTCGCTGCGCTCGTCGCGGAAACAGAGTTTCGTGGTACTGGTTCAACAAAACAAAAAACTTACCTTTGCGGCCTTATTTCCGTACCCATTTCCCACCCAACACATTCCCATTTTCCAGCATGGCAGCCCACACAGTGTATAAAGAGCCCGCTCCCAAGGTAGACCGCGAAAATCCGCTTGAGTCGATGATGTCGCGTTTCAACATTGCCGCCGAGATTCTTGGCCTCGATGAGGAAACGTATAACGTGCTGAAAGCTGCTGACAAGCAGGTTATTGTCCATATCCCCGTGACGATGGACAACGGCAAAGTGCGCGTGTTCGAAGGCTACCGCGTCATTCACAGCACCGTGCTGGGCCCGAGCAAGGGCGGCATCCGCTACGACAAGAACGTGCACCTCGACGAGGTGAAGGCCCTGGCGGCCTGGATGACCTGGAAATGCGCCGTAGTCGACCTGCCCTACGGCGGTGCCAAGGGCGGAATCATCTGCGAGCCCACTACCATGAGCGCCGGCGAAATCGAACGCCTCACCCGTGGCTATACGCTGGCTATGAAGGACGTATTTGGTCCCGACCGCGACATCCCGGCCCCCGACATGGGCACCGGCCCCCGCGAAATGGCCTGGCTGATGGACGAATTCTCGAAAACCGTGGGTGCCACCTCGCCGGCCGTCGTAACCGGCAAGCCGCTGGTAATGGGCGGCTCGCTGGGCCGTACCGAGGCCACCGGCCGTGGCGTGATGGTATCGACGCTGGCTGCGCTCAAAAAGCTCGGCCTCGACCCCATGCAGGTGTCGGCCGCCGTGCAGGGCTTCGGCAACGTGGGCTCCTGGGCTGCTAAGCTGCTGAGCGAGCAAGGCGTGAAAATCAAGGCAATATCCGACGTGAGCGGCGCTTACTGGAACGCCGACGGCATCAACATTGACGAAGCCATTTCCTACAAAAACGCCCACAACGGCCGCCTCGACGGCTACACCGGCGCCGTGCTGATGGAAAACGCCGACGACCTGCTCACCACCGACGTGGACGTGCTGGTGCCCGCCGCCGTGGAAGACGTCATCACTGAGCACAACGCGCACGATATCAAAGCCAAGCTCATCGTGGAAGGCGCCAACGGCCCGACTTCGGCCTCGGCCGACCCGATTATCAATGAGAAAGGCATTATGGTGGTGCCCGACATTCTGGCCAACTCGGGCGGCGTGACGGTGAGCTACTTCGAGTGGGTGCAGAACCGCCAGGGCTTCAAGTGGACTGAGGAAATGGTGACCGAGCGCGCCGACCGCATCATGAGCGACGCGTTCGAGAAAGTGTACCAGACCAGCCAGAAATACAAAATCCCGATGCGCATCGCCGCCTACGTGGTGAGCATCGACAAAGTGGCCCAAACGTACAAATTCCGCGGCGGCTTCTAAAATCACTGATTTTCGCTGATTAACCGTGGTTTCGCTGATTATAGCCGGCACGGTGTTAGTAAGCAGTGAATGCTGAAAACTTGACTTGGTGTTGATATTGCTTGGTCAGTTGTTATTTTGTTCCGTAGAAAGGCACGGGCCGTTCGGCCTGTGCCTTTTACTTTTTCTGACCGTAATTTGCCTTGGCTTGCATCCCTGCGGCCATCTGTTGCGCCGACTAACCGGGCTGGAATCAGCGAAATCACGGTTAATTAGCGAAAATCAGTGATTTATGAAGATTCACAAAGAAGGACGACGCATTCTGTTCGTTACGCTGCTGGTGCTGATTGCGCTCAACCTGGCACTGTATTACTGGAACAAGGGCAACGACATCGTCAACTACCTGATAACGGGTGCTACGGTCATCATTTTCCTGCTGATACTGCAGTTTTTCCGCAGTCCGTTCCGGCATATGTTCACCCACGAAGACCTGCTGCTGGCTCCGGCCGATGGCAAAGTAGTAGTGATTGAAAAAGTACACGAGCCCGAGTATTTCGACGATGAGCGGATGCAAATCAGCATCTTCATGTCGCCCATCAACGTGCACGTGACGCGCAACCCGATTTCGGGCATTGTGAAATACTTCAAATATCACCCCGGCAACTACCTCGTGGCCTGGCACCCCAAAAGCAGCACGCTCAACGAGCGCACTACGGTGGTGGTAGAGTCGGATGCCGGCCCGCTGGTGCTCTTCCGGCAGATTGCCGGGGCCATGGCCCGTCGTATTGTGTGGTATGTAAATGAAGGCGACGAAGTGACCCAGGGCGAAGAGTTTGGCTTCATCAAGTTCGGCTCACGCGTCGATTTGTTTGTGCCGCTCGATACCGTGGTGAAAGTGGAAATGGGCCAGAAAGTGAAGGGCGGCGAAACCGTTATTTGCCAGCTGAAAGTCTGAACCACGGATTTTGTGAACGATTGAGAATTAAAAAGGCCACCCATTCGGGTGGCCTTTGTTTTTCCCTCATGCTACTGGAGTGGTTCACTAAATTTGTGGAATTCGGAAAATCCGGTGGCACTCGTAATTCATACCAGTAGGTGCGGCACGAACTCTGACAGGTTGGTAATCAGGCTGGCGTCGCGGCGAAAGCCGATGGCGCAGGCCTCGCCCGCCCAGAACACGCCAGCCTGGTAGCGGCGGCCCTGTGCGTCGGTGGGCAACTCGGCCCAGCGCTGGTAGAGCTGGGGTTGCTGGTCAAACTCGCCGGGAATTTCTGTAGCGGTGCGGCCATCGGGATGAATTTCGGCTACGTTCTGGCCTTCGCGGCCCAGCACCGGCTTGCGCACCTGGTGGCCGGGCAAGGGGTGCAGGCTGGCCTCCAGCAGCAGCGGGTGATGGGGAAATACCTGCCAGAGGTGCGCCAGCAGGCCCTTGCTCTGGAACAGCAGGCTGTAGGCCGGGTTGGCAATGACAACGTCGCGGGTGAGCAGCAGGTGACTGAGGTCGGCGGTGAGGTCGGGCTCTTCTTCGGCCAGAATCTCCCAGGGAACCAGCTTAAACAGGAAGTCGAATTTTTGCCACTGTTCGGGGCCGGTTGCTGCCCACACGCCCCGGTCTTCGCCCTGCATTGCTACGCGCATGTCATCGGCGGGGCAGATGTGCACCTGGCTGAAGCCCGCCGTGCGGGCCGCCTCGGCCAGCACGGCGCAGTTGGCCTCGTCCTCGGCACTGTCGGGCAGGTAAATCAGCAGCAGGCTGGGCTGGCGGTCGTTGTTGAGGCCACGCCAATGGCGAAACTGGTCTTCCAGGCACTCAAACAGCCCGTTGGCCTGGCGGCCTTCGGCCGACTGGCCGGCGGCTACCAGGCTGGCCCACTGCACCACGGCGGTTTCGGGCAGGCTGGTGGCAGTGTCGGCGTTGAATTCCAGAAGCTTGGGGCCTTCGGCCGTTAGGGCCAGGTCGAACCGGCCGTAGAGGTGCCAGTGCCGCTCGTCGTTCCAGGAGTGCCGCACGGCCTCCCACAAGTTGGTCGGAATGGCCAGCTGCCGGAGCAAATCGTCCGGAATCGGGTCGGGAATGGCCTGCACCAGCATGTCGTACAAGGTATCGGCCGCCTGCAGCAGCGTTTCGGCCTCGGCCTCGGCGAGTTGCACGGCTTCGCGGGCCACATAGTTCTGACAGGCGTCTTCCATTGTCCACTCCCAGCCCAGCGCCTGCACGGCGGGGAGTACGTCGCCGGTTAGTGGCAGGAGGTTTATCATAATCTGGTGTTTAAGGCGTTGGAAACGAGAGTAGGTGCAACTACAGAACGTTCTGCTGAACGTAGTGAAGCATCTCGCGAGGAGCTAGTAAACCTAATCGAAGGGAATTACTACTGCACGCGAGATGCTTCGCTGCGCTTTGCATGACGTTCTGTAGTTGGCGTTTACCCGCCAAAGCCCCGCGAACCGCCGCGGCTGCCGAAGCCGCTGCTACGCCCAGCCGGCGCGCTGCTGCGAAAGCTGGGCCGCGGGGCCGTGCGGACCGTAGAGCGGCTTTCCTGAATGCCCGCGTTGGGCGAAGGATTGGCGCGGGAAAAGCCCCGGCCGAAAAAGCCCCGGCCCTGGTTCTGACGCTCGTTGGCCACGTTGGCGCGCCAGCCCTGGTTTTGCTGCAGCAGGCCGGGGTTGGCGTAAACGCCAGGGTTAGGGGTGAGGAAGCGGCCGGCCATGTAGCCGATACCGCCCCACATCAGCACATCCATCATGCCGGTGCCGCCGGCCCGGTTTTCGGGGTTCACGCGGCTATAGTCCTGCATTTGCTTTTGGAGCGCCTGGCCCTGCAAGGTGTCAGTTTTGCCGTCGAAATGGTGCAGGATGGCGGCCACTTCTTCTTTGCCAGCGGGGCGCTCGGCGGTGATTTTCCACTGATTGGGCTGCACTTCCGTCATTTCGGTGATGACACCCTGGCTGTAGCTTTCGCCGCCCCATTCGCCACTAACGCCGTTGTTTTCCGAAGTGCTGTTGTCGTTGGAACAGGCGGGCAAGGCCAGGCCGAGGCTGGTAGCGGCGGCCAGCAGCAGCACGTTGCGGCGCCAGTCGCCGAGGGTATGGAAGTGCTTTTTCATGGCAAGGAACAGGGAGGAGAAACGAGTACGGAACTACAACACGCGGTAGCGATACAATAGTTGGCAGCTTGGCGTGAGGTAGCCACGCTGTTAGCCAGGAGGCGGGCTAAACGGACTGGTGCTCAGGGAACCAAGTGGACGCCAGCTGCATTAATTGCTCCAGCGCCGCCTGGTCGTCGGCGTCAAAGTCGTTGAGCTGGTCGCTGTCTACGTCGAGCACGCCCAGCACCTGGCCATCCTTGATAATCGGCACCACGATTTCCGATTTCGATTCGGAACTGCAGGCAATGTGGCCAGGAAACTGCTCCACATCGGGCACCAGCAGGGTTTGGGCCTGGGCCCAACTGCTGCCGCACACGCCTTTACCGCGCCGGATGCGGGTGCAGGCAATGGGGCCCTGGAAGGGGCCGAGTACCAGTTCCTCGCCTTTCACGAGGTAGAAGCCTACCCAGAAAAAGCCAAAAGACTGGCGTAGCGCGGCAGCGGTGTTGGCCAGGTTGGCGGTGAGGTCGGTTTCGCCGGCGGTGAGGGCTTCGATTTGGGGGAGTAGCTCGACGTAGCGGGCGGCTTTGGTAGTGGCGGTGAGGGCGAGGGTTTCGGCCATCAGAAAAGTAAAAAGGGTTAAAGAGCCAGCGGCTGGTTGAGGCCGGCGCCGGTGCTGCTGTGGCTAAACCGGTAGCTGGCGAAGTCGGTTTCGAGTAAAACGGGAAGCTGCTTGGGCGGGAGCTGCTGCAAGTGGCCTTGGTAGAAGCAAGGTAGCTGGCCGTTGGGCAGGTGGTCGAGGCAAGTCAGTACGAAATGTTTGGATAAGCCAGCCGAGAAATTGGCGTCGCAGGTGAGAGCGTAATTCAATAGCTCAACCGATAACGGGCCGGTACGAAAATTACCCTGGTGGTCATTTGGCTGATTGGTTTCAGCGGCGTTATTTACCAGGTTGATGGGGGCTTCCGGCGGAAAAGGGCCCGCGCCGTGGCGCGTGTGGTAGGCGCGGCTGACGTAGTAAATTTCAGGGTGGGCACCGAAGGCGGGAGTAGATTCCCGCAGCAAATCAAGGGCATTGGCCGAGGTTGTGCGGCTGCGCGTGACGTGCGGAAACAGCCCAAAATCCATGTCCAGCAGGATGCCCTGGGCACCTTCGAAAACGTAGGTCTGCCAGGGTGCATCGGAAGCAAATATTTCTTGAGTCCGCGTCAGTTGAATAAGCTGTTGCTGGTGTAAATCAGCGAGCTGGGTCGCATAACCGGCAAAGCGCTGGTCCTCGCCGTCGTGGTCGAACTGGTGAAAGTCGAAGCTGGTTTCGGCCTTGATTTTAGCTTCGTAATACATCCGGATTTGCCGCAGCTTGTAGGTGAAGACGGCCGGGAAACGCAAATCCTGCGCGTAGAGCCGCAAGGGCGTTTCCTGGTGCCGCGCCACGGTGGCCCCGAAGCCCACGCCGCAGCTGCCGTGGCGGGCGGTGCCACGTCCGGCTTCGAGGGCGCGGTTGTAGAGCACGTCGTAATGCGTCGTGACGGGGCAGAGGCCGTCCACCAGCAGCCGGGGATGCACACCCAGCGCCCGTAGCGCCGCATATTCGCGCAGCACTGAGGCCGGCGAAAACGTGCAGTAAGCCGACCAATAGGTAGGCACCCCGCGCAAAGTGCCCGCTCCGAAGCTGGAGAAAACGTGCCGCCGGCCATCTGCCAACACCACCGTGTGGCCCGCCTGATGGCCGCCGTTGAAGCGCACGACCAGCGGCTGCCGGCCGGCGGCCAGCGCCTGACCGCAGAGAAAATCCACGGTCAGGCCCTTGCCTTCATCGCCAAAGCCCAGGCCGAGTACAATCTGGGCTCGTTTATCGGGACTCACAATTTGAAAATACCGCCCAGGAAGCCACCGCTCTTTTTGGGCGTGGTAGTGAGGCCTTGCTTGACGTGTACCAGCGCATTTTCGACGCTGCTGGCAATGCCTTTGTCAAAGCAATTCAGGATGTCCTGCAATTCCACGCCGTGCACCAGGGCCACGGCCGAGGCAATGGTTTCGGCAATGGCGTTGTAGTCATTGAGGACGATGAGCCGCTCGCCGAGGATTTTTTTCCAGTAGCCCAGCACGTTCTTATCGTCGCGGTAGCTGCCTTCGTTGACGTGGATGTGGAAGACGTGGTAGCTGCGCTGGGCTTCTTCCAGCAGCTGCTTGTCGCTCAAGTCCTGGGCTTCGGGGTAGCCCATAATGGCCTGCAGAGCCTTACCTTGCAGCACGTCCCAGGCCGCCTCGTCGCCGATGGTGAAGAGGAAACCCTTCTGCCCGCGCTTCTCGAAGCAGTCGCAGGACGTGTGGCGGGCCGCAAACAGCCAGGCCAAGGTGTACGACTCCCGGTTTTGCCCACCGCCGTTGCCTTCCAGGAAAATCTCCGTCAGCCACTGGTCGAGCTCGGCCGTGCCGCTCTCGAACTGGCCCACCTGCAGCGGAAACTGGTCGGAATGATGGTCGCCGATGCCGCCGAACAGAATCTGCGGATGAGGCACGCCGTGGTCGATGAGCGTGTTCATGAGGGCGCCCAACTTCTCGCGCACCAAGATTTCGGGGATGCGGCCCATGCTGCCTGTTTCGTCCAGAAACACGCCGATGGCCAACGACTCGGGGTGAATGTCGGAGTCGCGGCTTTCGCGGAATTTCACGCCGTAGGGCAGCATTTTATTGCTGGCGCGGCCTGCGCGGTTGTTGGCAAAAATGTCGTCGGCGCTCGCGCCGGCGCGGCTGTCCTTGAGGTAATCAAACGCGTCGTCGGACCAGGTGCTGTAACCCATAGCGGTAAGGTTTGGTGAGGGGTGAGAGGAGTTGAGTAACAAAAGAACGTCATCCTGAGCGCAGCGAAAGGACCTCGCCCGCGCCGCCTGCAATAGTAATTTCTTCGTTTTACTGGTTGAAGTTACCACCTCAGAGAAGCGGGCGAGGTCCTTTCGCTGCGCTCAGGATGACGTTCTTTTTCATAATTCCAATGGATAAAAAACCGGCTTGCCGAACATCGTTTTCAACAGTGCCCGCCACTCCGTCAGCATTGCATACGCATTCTGCTGCGGCGCGATGAGAAAATTAATCAGCCGCTCGTCCACCGTTTTGCGCAGCTTCACGCCGTGGCCCGAGGGGTCGCCGAGCAGGTAAAGCGCCGTGCGCTGGGCCAGGCTGAGGTCGATGTACGCCGTGGCGCGCTTGTCGCGGAATACGGCTGGCGGGTACCAGTTCAGGTAGTTGCCCGAGACGGCCGTGAGTGGCCCACCCAGCGAGGTGAGGTGGTAAAATGACAGCGCCATGATGCCGTGCGTGCCCGGCACCAGGGCCAGCGACTCGGGGGTGAGCCCGGCGTGGCAGAAACCCTCCTGGTGCAGCCAAGCCACCAGCTCCAGCAGGCGGCTCAATACCCAGGCCACGTGCTCGGCGAGCAGCGTGAGGCCACTCAGTGGCACCAGGAATTCGGGGCCGCTGACGATGAGCGAGTCGTCTTCGCGGCGCAGCTCGGTAGGCAGGTAGCGGCGGAAGTGCTGGGCCGCGCCGCTGGAAAGCTGCGTTAGGCGGCGGTAGTTGTTGAGACTCTGCTGCAGCAGCGCCGGGTCGCCTTCGAAGCTAAAGGTCTGCTCATCGCGGCGGCGGAGCGGGCCGGCGTCGTCCGTCAGCTGGTCGAGGGCTTTGAGCTGGGCTACGTAGTCGTTCAGGCGGGCCACGGCATCGCTGGCGCCGGGCAGGTGGCACACGTCGGGGTGCAGCAGCTTGAGGTAGTTCAGGTACTGCTGCCGGTAGTGGCGGCGGCTGAGCAGGCCGGCCGGCGAAGTCGAATTCAGCAGGGCCGTGAGCAGGGTAGGGGCATCCATGCGCGCAGAAGGTTAAGCATTCACGTACCAATACAGCTTATCCGGCCCGACGGTCTGCACTTCGCGCAGATTATTAAGCCCGACAACCGGCGCCGCGATGCCCTGCCCCAGCTTCAAGGGCGACTTAAAGATGCGGATTTCATCCCACAGCCCGGCGTTAATCAGCGCGTTGAGCACCGTGGGACCGCCCTCCACCAGCACCGACTGCACCGATTGCTGCCGCAAGTCCTGCAGCACCTGGGGCAGCAGGTCGTCGGCTTCGGAGAGGGTGACGTGGGCGAGGTTTTCGGCATTTGGGCGCTCGCGGTAGGTGTAGAGGCGGGTGGGCTGCGAGCGGTCGAGCACGTTGTGCGTGGGTGGGAGGCTCAGGTTTTTGTCGATGACCACGCGCAGGGGCTGGGGGCCAGGCCAGTCGCGCACGTTCAGGCGGGGGTTGTCGTGCAAGGCGGTGCGGGTACCCACCAGGATGGCCGCTTCCTCGGCCCGCCACTGATGGGTGAGCAGCCCGGCCTGCTCGCCGCTGATTTGCACCTGCTGGTAGTAGCGCCCAGCCAGGAAACCGTCGGCCGTTTCGGCCCATTTCAGCACCAGGTAGGGCCGTTTTTTTTCGTGAAACGTGAAAAAGCGCCGGTTCAGCCAGCGGCCTTCTGCGGCCAGCAGGCCGGTTTCAACGCGCACGCCAGCCGCCTGGAGCTTGTCGATGCCGCGCCCAGCCACCAGCGGAAAGGGGTCGTCGTTGCAAATCACCACTTCGGGCACGCCCTTGGCAATGAGCAGGTCGGCGCAGGGAGGAGTTTTGCCGTGGTGCGCGCAGGGCTCCAGCGTCACGTACACGCGGCTGTGTTTCAGCAGCTCCTGATTGTCGACGCTGGCCAGGGCATTCACCTCGGCGTGGGGGCCGCCGTACTGCCGGTGCCAGCCTTCGCCGATGATGCGGCCTTCGTGGGTCACTACGCAGCCTACCAATGGGTTGGGCCGGGTGTAGCCGCTGCCCAGGCGCGCCAAATCGAGGGCGCGGCGCATGAATAACGAGTCGTTTTCCATGCTGCAAGGTACGGGGGAACGCTGTGGTCGGGCGAATCTCGCGTGCGGGTTCGTTCGGTCACTCGTGTTTGGTGTTTGGTGTTTGGTGTTTGGTGTTTGGTGTTTGGTGTTTGGTGTTTGGTGTTTGGTGTTTGGGTATATTTATCTGAATACCCAATACCCAATACCCAATACCCAATACCCAATACCCAATACCCAATACCCAATACCCAATACCCAATACCCAATACCAAAGTAGTCGGACGAACCGCTGAGCGGAATTCGCCCGACTACTCAACCGGTACTTTTGTAACCATGACCGTTCGTGAATTCACCGCCGAGCTGGCCGCTGCCCTCACCGCCCTCTACCCGCTGCCGGAGGCCGAAGCCATTGCCGCCCTCGTGGCCGAGCACCGCCTGGGTTTCGACGCCCTGCAGCGGCGCATGCAGGCCGCCGCGCCCGTGCCGCCCGCCCTGGCCGCCGAGCTGCCCACTCTGCGCACCCGCCTGCTAACCTACGAGCCGGTGCAGTACGTGCTGGGCACGGCCCACTTCGCTGGCATGGAGCTGGAGGTGACGCCCGCAACCCTCATCCCACGTCCCGAAACCGAGGAACTCGTGCGCCTTATCGAAGACGAGCAGCGGGGCCGCCCCGGCTTGCGCGTGCTCGACGTGGGCACCGGCTCGGGCTGCCTGGCGCTGGCGCTGGCCCGCGCCCTGTCCCGCGCCGAGGTGCGGGCCGTGGATATCTCGGCGGAGGCTCTGGCAGTGGCCCGGCGCAATGCCGCCCGCTACGCGCCGGGCGTTGTCTTCCAGCAGCTTGATATTCTAAATGAGCTGCCAGCCATCGAGCCCGGTACGCTGGACGTGCTGGTGAGCAACCCGCCCTACGTGCGCGACAGCGAGCGGCGGCTGATGCGTGAAAACGTGCTGGCCTGGGAGCCTGCGACGGCCCTGTTTGTGCCCGATGCGGACCCGCTGCTTTTCTACCGGCGCATCGGGCTGCTGGGGCGGCAGCTGCTGAAACCCAAGGCTATGCTGTATTTCGAAATCAACGAGGCCTTTGAGGCGGAAACGGTGGAGCTGTTGCAGGGACAGGGCTACGGGGCGGTGCAAGGCGTGGCCGACATGTTTGAACGGCCGCGCATGGTGCGGGCTACGGCGCCGGAGCAGAATTATAGATAAGCTGGTGACAGTCAGAATAATTTTTAATCAAATTCTAATGTCTATTTCAGCAGGTTAAATTAGTTGTTTGTCGGTAGAAATTGGCAGTTCGTCGGGACGGGATGCAGGTAAAACTGGGAATAAGCAAAAAAAATGAGTCAAGGATTGCTGAAAATTCAGTAAAAACTTTACTTTTGCATGTTCTGAGTTTCACTTCACCCTTCACCTTAAGCTGCTATGGAAAAGAACTTTACTCTCTTTGAAATTTGGGCATTAGCTACCGTAGGTCGGCCGTTGCTGGCAGGGCTGGTGCTATTAGTCGGGCTTGCCGGGGCACCACTACCGTTGCGGGCGCAAGCATGCACTATCACGGTGAGTGACAACGGGACTATCATCCCTATCATCAACACCGCCGGCACGGTTATCTGCATAACGGCCAACAACTACACCCGCGACATTACCATTAACGCGGCCAACTGCACCATTAATTTCAGCGGTAACACTTACAGCGGGAGCCTGAGTGTGACCAGTAATGGAGCCGGCTGCACTATCAACAACAACAGTGGCAGCACCATCAGCAGCAGCGGCAACTCGATTGCGGCCGCCACGACCATCAATAACAACAGCGGAGCCAGCTGGACGGGTAATTTCTATAGTGGAGTAGCCACTGGCTGCACTATCAACAATGCGGGCAGTTGGGCGCCAAGCGGACAGCAGTTCACCCCCCTGAACGGCATCACCATCAATAACACCGGAGCCTGGAATGCCATCTGCTACGGGGTATCGGGCAACCCGGTAACGATAACTAATTCGGGCGTCTGGTCGAATCAGCTGGGTGGCATTTCTACCAATCTGACGCTCACGAACAACGCCGGCGCCACCTGGTCGCAACCCTTAGCCGGGAGTGGCGCAGGCAACTTCACCCTGACCAACAACGGCACCTGGACCGGCAACCTTACGTTCCCTGCGGGCACCAACACGTTCAGCAACCGCGCCGGGGCCACCGCTACCATTGCTACCACGGCCTTTGCCGGCACCACCACCATCAGCAACGGCAGCAATGGTGGCACGCCTACTCTCACTTTCAGCAGTGGCATCACGCCCACGGCCGCTACCACCATCGTCAATTATGCGGGCACGGTAAATACCAATTCGGGTATCACCAGCGCCGGTACCATCGACAACCGGGCTACCTGGAATGCCAGCTCGTTCGCCAGCAGCGGCAGCGTCACTAACTCCAGCACGGGCACCATCCGGCCTACGGCTTCGTACACCAATAGTGGCAGCACTACCAACAACGGGTATATTAACCTGACTGCCAGCGGTGCCACTTACACCAATAGCGGCAGCACCAACAACAACGGGACGATAACCGCAGCCGCCAGCTACACCAACAGTGGCGGCACAACCACTAATGCCGCCAGCCGCAGCATCACGGCCAGTACCTACTCCATCAGCGGCGGCACCTTCACCAACAATGGCACCGCCACGGCCAATACTTCGTTTGCCAATGCCGGCGGCACCGTGAATAACAACGTCGGCGGCACCATCGCCACGCCTACTTATACCAATCAGGGCACCACCACCAACAGCGGCACGCTGAACCCCACGGGCGACTTTGTTAACAGCTCGGGTACCGGTAACGTTGTCACCATCAATTCGGCCATTAACCCCGGCGGTAGCTACACCAACCGCGGCATCACTCACAACAATGGCTCCATTCAGGCCGGCACCTTCGTGCTGAATGAAAACTCGGGTGCTACCGTAAACAACAACGCCGGAGCCACCATCACTACCAGCACATACTTCCTGAACCGGGCCATATTGGTTAATAATTCGACCATCACGGTGGGCTCGTATTTCACCGCCGAAAGCTCGGGCACCATCACCAATGGCAGCAGTGGCGTGCTGGTGGTGAACACTGATTTCACCAATAACAGCCCCTTCACCAACAACGGGCGCATCTACCAGATTTCGCCGAGCAGCCTGTTCCGGCACCTCAATGGCGCCACCTTCACTAATGCAGGCTACGTCGAGATAGGCGGGAATTTCACCAACGAAGGCAACGTCAACGGCGCCCCCAGCGGGCCCACCGGGGCCTTCCGGGTGGCGGGCGTGAGCACCAACACGGGCTGGACCTTCGGTAACTCGGGGGCGCTGGATTTTTGTGATACCACGCCGGGCGGCGCACCGGCGGGCTTCAACTCGAACAGCGGCGGTATCGGCGGTGCCGTGACGGCCTGCACCGTTATGCCCCGCCCGCTGCCCGTGGAGCTGACGCGCTTCAGCGCCACCGTCGCCAACGGCCGCGTACTGCTGAGCTGGGCCACGGCGTCGGAGAAAAACAACCGCCACTTTCTGATTGAGCGTAGCGCCGACGGCCGTGAGTTCACGGCCATTGCCAAAGTGCAGGGCCAGGGCACCACGGCCCGCGCCACCAGCTACAAGGCCACCGACGAGCAGCCCCTCAAAGGCCTGAGCTACTACCGCCTGCAACAGGTGGATGCCGACGACAAGGCCAGCTTTTCGCCGGTAGCGGCCGTGCAAATAAGCACCGGGCGCGCCATCGAGCTGGCCCTCTATCCTAACCCCGTCGCTAGCCAAACCCAGCTCGACCTGAGCTCCTGGCCCAGCGGCGCCGCCACCGTGCAGGTGATGGCCGTGAGCGGCAAAGTAGCCCTGACCATGCTGGCTCACAGCGGCGAAAAACAGGCCCTCGACCTGCACGCCCTGCCCAGCGGCGCCTACCTGCTCACGGTGCGCTCGGCCGGCCAGCAGCGCACGCAGCGCCTGCTGAAGCTATAGCAGTCTCTGACAACAAAAGCAGTAGGGCCACGACCGACGTACGGTCGTGGCCCTACTGCTTTTAGCAATGCCTGGTTCGATTAACGCCCGGGCTTGCGGCTGAAGGCCGCCAGCGCCTGCTCAAATTCCCGGGGATTCTCGAAGAAGGCGTAGTGCCCGCCGGGCAGCAGCACCACCTGCTGCTTCGGAAAGCGGAAAGCCTGGTGGTGCGTCGGGCCGGTCACGTTGTCGTGCTGGCCGGCCAGCACCAGCACGGGCATGGTCAGCTGCGCCGAAACGGCGGTGAAGTCCTGCAGGTAGCCATCAATCACGCCGGGCTGGTAGAGCGACGCGGCAAAGTCGTGGTTGACCTTCTGAGCGGGTCGGAAGCGGCTGAGCCGGGCGGCGGCCGAGTCGTCGGCAAACATCAGCTTGTTCAGCAAGTGCTGCTGGTTGAGCAGCGCCGACACCATGCCAAAGCGCTGCGGCAGCGGTGCATTAGCATCAAGCGGCGGGCGGGTGGCGGCGGGCAGCAGCGCGTAGCCGGTCGTGGCAAAGCTCTCCATGCTAGCCGGCAGGTTGAGAATGCTGTTGGCCAGCACGAGGCTTTCCACCCGCTGCGGGTACTTGCTGGCGTAGGCCGTGGCGATGAGGCCGCCGAAAGAGTGCGAAAGCAGCGTCCAGCGCTCTAGGTGTAGCTGCTGGCGCACCTCCTCCAGGTCCTGCACCACGCGGTCGTGGCCGTAGGCCTTGGCGGCCGAGCTGCCCGAGCGGCCGCTGCCGCGCTGGTCGAGGTAAATCATCTGAAACTGCCGCTCTAGCATCGGCCCGGCCAGCGCTTCGATGGCTTCGCTGCCCGCGCCGGGGCCGCCGTGCACCAGCAGGCAGGGCCGCCCCTGGCCCGCCACCCGCACGAATAGCTCGACGCCATCGGAGGTTTTGAGGCGGGAAACGCCGGTGGGCAATCCAGCGGCCTGGGCCACAAGGCTATTCATTACCAGCAGTGTGAGAAACAGGAAGCGCAGTAGCGCGGGGCAGGGGAGGGAGGTCGTTTTCATGCTTCAAAGCTAGAAGGCGACCTGCGCGGCTATGCGCGAAAACTGACTGAAGCGGCATCAGCAGCGGCTGAAGCGTCGAAAAAGTCCGAAGAATACTGAGGACTCAGTTGAAAATCGGCTGTCATGCTTTATCTGGCGTCCCGAAGGAAGCATCCTCTCGCACCCGAATAAAATCGTGATGGCGTGAGAGGATGCTTCCTTCGGGACGCCAGATAAAGCATGACAGTCGGGCTCTTACAGATTCTGCAGCACAAAATCCGTCATCTGCCGGTAGAGGTGCAGGCGCGTGTTGCCGCCATAAATGCCGTGGTTGCGGTTGGGGTAGTACAGCGTCTGGTAGCTCTTGTCGGCTTTGATAAGCGCATCGACCCAGGCAATGGAGTTCTGGAAATGCACGTTGTCGTCGCCGGTGCCGTGCACGAGCAGGTACTTGCCTTTGAGCTGCTTGGCGAATTGCACGGGCGAGTTGTCATCGTAGCCACCGGGGTTTTCCTGCGGCGTTTTCAGAAACCGCTCGGTGTACACGGTGTCGTAGTAGCGCCAGTTCGTGACGGGCGCCACCGAGATGCCCATCTTGAACAAATCGGCGTTCTTGGTCATGGCCAGGGCCGTCATGTAGCCGCCGAAGCTCCAGCCCCAGATGCCGATGCGGCTTTTATCGACGTAGGGCAGCGTGGCAAGATACTTGGCGCCCTCGCCCTGGTCGATGGTTTCGAGCTTGCCGAGGTTGGCGTAGGTGCTTTTCTTGAAGGCTGCGCCGCGGGCGCCGGTGCCGCGGCCGTCCACGCTCACCACGATGTAGCCATTTTGGGCCAGTAGTTGGTGCCAGAGGTAGTTGGTGAAAGCCGTGCCGCCGCCCGCGTCGTCCTTCACCGTTTGCGAGCCCGGGCCGCCGTACACGTGCATCAGCACCGGGTATTTCTTGTTGGCGTCGAAGTTGGCCGGCTTAATCATCCAGCCGTTGAGCTGGGTGCCGTCGCTGGTTTTGAAGCTGATGAACTCGTGGCTGCCGAGGGTGTACTGGCTGAGCGTATGGCGTAGCTTGGCATTGTCTTCCAGGGTTTTTACCAGTTTGCCCGTGCGGCCGTCGCGCAGGCTCACCACCTGCGGCTGGCCGGCCTGGCTGTGGTAGTTGAGGTAGTAGCGGCAGTCGGGTGCGAGGTTAATCACATCAGTGCCCACGCCCGCCTCACCCAGCCGCTCGGCGTTGCCGCCGCTCAGCTTGGCGCGGTAGAGGTGGCGCTGCATGGGCGCTTCCTGGGTGCTGGTGAAATACACCAGGCCATTCTTCGCGTCCACCCGGGCTACGTCGCTCACTTCCCAGCTGCCTTTGGTGAGCTGCCGCACTTCTTTGCCGCTCATATCGTGCAGGTAAAGGTGGCGGTAGCCGTCCTTCTCGCTGGCGAAGATGAACTGCTTGCCACCCGGCAGGTAGTACAAATCGTCGTCGGTCACTTCCACGTAGGCCTTGTCGGTATCGGTCAGGGCCACGCTGGTTTTGCCGGTTGTCACGTCGCCGTGCAGGATTTCCAGCTTGTTCTGCAGCCGGTTCATGCGGCGGATACTGAGCAGGTTGGGTGTCTGCGTCCACGTCACGCGGGGAATGTACTGGTCGGCCACCGGGCCCACATCCATTTTGGTGGTGCGGGTGCTGGCCACGTCGTAGCTGCTGATGCTCACGACCGAATTTTTCTCGCCCGCTTTGGGGTATTTGTAGCGGTAATCCTCGGGGTAGAGTTTGCCCCATTCCTGCATATTATACTCCGGTACCTGGCTTTCATCGAAGGAATAAAAGGCAATTTGCCGCGAGTCGGGCGACCAGAAAAAGGCCTGCGCAAACTCAAATTCTTCCTCATATACCCAGTCGCAGGAGCCGTGAATGAGCTGGTTGCGCACGCCCGTAGTCGTCACCGCCGTCTCTTTCATCGTGCCGAGGTCTACCAAGTACACGTTGTTGTCGCGCACAAAGGCCACGCGCTTGCCATCGGGCGAGAAGGTGGCGTAGCTCTGCTTGCCGCCCGCACTCAGGGCCGTCAGCTTCCTGGTGCTGCGGTCAAACACGTAGTAGCTGGCCCGCGAGCTGCGCCGGTAAATTGGCTCGGTGTCGGTGGTAAACAGCACCTTCTGCTCGTCGGCGTTGAAGGAGTAGCCATCTACGGCCAGCGGCCGGGCGCCGCCGGGCAGCTGCAGGGCGCTGGCGGTTACCAGCGTGGCGGCGGCCTTGCCGGTGGTGGCCTCGTGCTGCACCAGGCTGCCCTCGTCGAGGCTGGCGTAGTAGCGGCCGTCCTTCATCCAGTCGAAGCCCGGCACCGTGGCGGCCCGAAAGGTAGGCTTAGCCCAGATGTCTTCCAGGGTCAGGGCTTGTTTTTGCTGAGCAAAAACGGCGGTGGGAGCTAAGCCCGGCAGCAGGGCCGGGCCATTGGCCGCCAGTAGGGCAGCCAGAATAAAAGAACGAACGTGCATGAACAATGGAAAGCCGATTGGAACGTTAAAGGTAACAAGCCTGCTTCGGGCGTTGCACGCGACCCCTGGTTATCTTTGCTGTATGCGCTTTCGACTGTTATTTCTACTGCTGCCCCTGCTGGCGGCCTGCGCCAAAGAGCCCGGCCCGGTCCGCTTCGATTTTGTGGGTGCCACCGGCCTCACGTCCAGCGACCGGAGCGTGAGCGCCGGCGACACGCTCATCACCCGCGCTTACGTCACCGGCGACAACTTGCTGAAGCACCTGCGTATCACCGTCACGTACGAGCCGCAGCCCAACCCCGTGGTGTACCCCGACGTCCTCACGTCCTACGACCCCAGCACAAACCCCAGCTCGCCCGAAATCCTGTACCTGGATTCGACGCTGGCTACCAACCAATACGATTTCGGCTTCCGCAACCGCTTTGGGGTGCGCACCACCTCCGGCGTCGAAAACTGGCGCTATACCGTCACCGACGCCAGCGGCAACAGCACCACCCGCGGCTACCGCATCGTGGTGCGCAAGGCCGACTCGGCCGCCGTGCTGCACAACTACACCATGTTTGCCCGCCTCAGCGAGCGCGGCGCGCAGGCCCGGCCGTTTCTGCAGCTGCAGGCGGGCCTGCTGCTGCCGCGCTTCGCCCTCCGCCCCCAGCCCGGCATTCAAGGCAACCCGGACCTGATTTACAACAACCAGCGAGTAATCGACGCCGTGCTTGTGCGCCGTGGCAGCGGCGTGCGGTTTGTGTCGCCGAGCTCCGATTCGCTCCGCGCCTCTACCGACAACTGGGCCCGCGCCCGCCGCAAGAGAACCGTGTTCACGCACATCGCCATCACCAACGCCGCCTTCAACAACCTCAATACGGTGGCCTCGCTGCGGGCCGCGTTCGTCGGTGGCAGCGCTGCCTCGCCCGATTCACTTTTTACCCGCCCACTGGTAAAACCGCCCGTGGTAACCACTTCCGACCCCACGCCCAACACTACCAGCAGCGCCATTGCCTTCCGCACCGAAGACTTAACTACCAAAGAGCGGAAATACGGAGTGCTGTTCGTCAGCGACGTGACGGAGACGCCCTACCCGGGCATCAGGTACACCGTGCGGATGCAGAAGTAACCGGTGCCCCAACCTAAAAGCGGCGACCCCTGTATAGGGGTCGCCGCTTTTAGGTTGATGACAGAACTAGTGGGGGGTTCCCTAGAACGTAAAGCCCGCCGTTATATTCGTAGTGAAGCGGCTGTTGTTAACCGTTATCGCTGGTTCCTGCCCTTGACTCAAGGTATAAGGCGAATACAACTGGTCGAACGTGGTATATACGCCTGCTACATCCAGGAAAAAGCTGTTCTGACGTAAGCCCGCACCCGCTGTGTAAAACTTCTGGCTACGGTCGATGCTGCCATTGCGGTAGGGGTCGCCGTACTGCGCATACCCCGCCCGGAGGCGGAAAACGTCAAAGCGCAGTTCGCCGCCAAAGCGCAGATTTATAGCGTTCTGATAATCAGATTTGATAGTCCTGTTTTCTGCCGAAAAAGAATAAGTGGTGCCATTGGCTTGCTCGGGTGTATCGTGGTAGCGGGCCTGGTCGTAACCAACATATTCAATGTCACCTGTCAGAAAGCCAACCTTGCCAATCGTCAGCGCTATTCCGCCATTAGCGCGAAAAGGCGTCACAATAGCATAGTCATAAGCCGCCGGAACGGCACTGGTCGTGGCTCCTTTAGTAGAGCTGGCAGAAGACTGTGTAACATAATCCTCAACTACAATAGTAGATGCAAAATACGTTTCCAGAGTTTGATTGAAGGTATTGGAAAGGCTGATGTACGTAGGCGTCTGAACGGAAGCGCCAACACGTAAGAAATCACTCATCCGGTAGATGATACCCAGCCGCAGGTTGATACCGGTGGCGGTGGTGCGCTCGTTTTCCAGTAGCCTTAGGCTCTTAAAAGCGCTGGTATCGGCCGAGTTACTTCCCTCCTCGTAAGTTCGCGTCACGCGGTTGTTTGCCGACACGATACCCAAGCCACCGCCGATGTACAACCGGTCGCGGTAGCTGGCCCCATAACCCAGGTCAAACTGCGAAAGCGACCCCGCTCGGGTAATCGTTTCGCGTTGTGGCACGGCCAGGGTCGGGTTGCGCCGCAAGCCCCGCGTGATATTCAGTGTTGATAAATCAGGTGAAAAATTAGTCAGAAAAGTGCTGTAAGCCAAGCCATCCAGACTGGTATATTCGCTGCCGTTATTGTAGCTGTTCAAGGCCTGGTCATAGATGTCGTCCAGCGCAGACTCATAATCCGTTGAGCCATTTGTGTTGCGCGGCTCGCGCAGTCGCTGAAACAGCGACGCGTTGTCAGCTACTGTTCCTTCGTACGAGAAAGCGGTATTGTAATCGGCTAACCGGCTAAATCCCAGTGCAAAGCTTCCACCGCGCCAGTCGTTTGCATCATCATCGGTACGCCGCCGGGCCAGCACCAGGCCCGCGCTGGCAATGTGAAAGCTGTTCTTGGTTTGGTTTACCGTGGTGCCAGTTCCGCTGGCATCAGCCTGCCCAAATCCCAGGCCCGGGGCAAAGTGTATTTCCGATTTCTGGTACAGCCCCAGCCCGGCCGGGTTGCTCGTCAGGTTGCCGAAGTCGGCTCCCAGCGCCACATTGGCGCCCGCAATGCCCTGCGTACGGGCTGGCCCCCCAAACTGCAACTGCGAATACCGGCTGGCTTCGCCTACAAAATCCTGCGCCCGGGCGCTCAGTCCGGCCCCCAGCAGCAGGGGCAAAGCCAGTCGAAAAGAAAGGGTTTTCATAAAAAAAAAGGCAAAAAAGAGCCGGCCGTAGGGCCGGCTCCGAAAAAATCAGCATATCAAACCAGAAAACGATTAGCGGCCCCGACGGCCTCCACCGCCACCGCCACCACCACCGAAGCTTCCGCCTCCGCTACCCGACGACGGCTGCGAGTAAGAGCGCGAAGGCTGCGACGGCTGGCTGTACGTGGGCTGCTCGTAGCTGCGGGCGCGGGTTTCCGAGCGCTGCGGCTGCGGGGCCGGCTGGCTTTCGCCGCTGCTACCGAAAAAGCCCCCGCGCCGGGGGCGTGTCGTTTCGCCCTGGGGCATCACCTGCGGCTGGGCCTGGGGCTGCGCGGCTGGCTGGTCGGCTAGCTGTGCAGCGCCCTGATTGCCCCAGCCGCTGCGGGTGCGGCCGGTGTTGGCGTCGGCAGGTTGCGCATTCATGCCATCCACGTAGGTGGGGCGCACATTGGGGACGGTTTCGGGGCGGGTTTCGCCATAAGTGCGCCCACCACCAGTAGTGGCGGGGCGTATGCCGCCTGTTGTAGCAGGAGTGCCCGTCACCACACCATTATCGCGCGTACCACTAACGGCGCGGCCGGTGCGGCCCGGGTTAACACTCCCCGTAAGGGAATTATTGTAGGCCCGGCCACCAGTAGGGGTGCTGGGCGCGCTAACCGGTGTGCCTGCCGGACGGCCACCGGTAGCCCCGCGGCCAGTTCTGTCGGGCTGCCCGGTAGTAGGAGTGGTAGTGCCCCCAGCCATCCGGCGGCCAGTCGTCACGTTGCCGCCCCGACCACCCCGCGGCCCCACAAGCACCGTGCGGCCACCGCCGCCGTAGCCACCGCCACCCGTGTAAATCACGTCGCGGTAGCCGCCCCCGTAGTAGCCACCACCGTAGTAGTTAGCGCCATAGTAGCCACCGCCACCGTAGTACCCGCCATAGAAGGGACCACCGTAGTAGTACGGATTGTAGCCGCCGTAGCCCCAGGGCGAGCCGTAGCCGCCATAGCCAAATCCGCCGTAGCCCCAGGGCCGGCCAAAGCCGATGCTGATGCTCACGCCCGAACCATAGCCGTAGTACGGGCTATAGTAGGGATTATAAAACGGGTCGGCCCACACGGTACTGTAACCGTAGGGCGAGTAGAGGTAGGGCGAGGGAGCAATGACCGTGTAAGGGGCATAAGCTACGGGAGCGTAGTTGGTTACGCCCGGCGTGTAATAGTCGTAGTTCGGCACACCATTCGGATACACCTTGCTGGTGGAGTAGCCGGCATTGCTGTCGTCGTAATACTGGTCGTTGCCGGCCGACTGGTTGCTGGCGCTGCCGTTGTAGTCGGGGTTGGTGGCCTCGTCGGCGGCGGCGGGTGCCGGGGTGGCAGGCGCCGAGCTGCCGGAGGAGTAAGGCTGGTTATAGGCTTGTTGGGCGGGGCGCGCCACGGCGGTCGTGCGGTCCTTGGAGGAGTAATACACCCCGTCGTCTTCCGACGTGGCGATGGCCCCGGTACCGGCGCAGCCGCTCAGTGCGAGCAGGCCCAGCGCGGGCAGGATGGCGGTGAGGGAATTTTTCATGGCTGAATGACGAGTAGGGGTAGGCTGGCAGGATGTAAAATAACAACCCCAACCGCGAAAGAATGATTAAATCGGCGTGAAATTCAGCGCGTAATTCAACTTTCTCTTAAAACGGTAAAAAGCGGCTGCGGTTTAATAACGTAATTTCGCCCCGAAACGGTGCCCCGTGTTCAGTTCAAGTTCTGTTCAAAAGCCGTACCAGCCGGGCCGACCAATTTCGATTATTTCTAAGATGCCTGTTATGAGCAAAAAGTTGCCTACCCGCCAGGAAGATTATTCGCTCTGGTACAATGAATTGGTGAAGCGCGCCGGATTGGCCGAAAATTCGGCCGTGCGCGGCTGCATGGTCATCAAGCCCTACGGCTACGCCATTTGGGAGAAAATGCAGCGCACCCTGGACGACATGTTCAAGCGCACCGGCCACGAAAACGCCTACTTTCCGCTGTTCGTACCCAAAAGTTTGTTCGAAGCCGAGGAAAAGAACGCCGAGGGCTTTGCCAAAGAGTGCGCCGTGGTAACCCACTACCGCCTGCAGAACGACCCCGACCGGCCGGGCAAGCTGCGCGTCGACCCACAAGCCAAACTGGAAGAGGAATTGATTGTACGCCCCACTTCCGAAGCCATCATCTGGAGCACCTACAAGAACTGGGTGCAGAGCTACCGCGACCTGCCGCTGCTCATCAACCAGTGGGCCAACGTGGTGCGCTGGGAAATGCGTACCCGCCTGTTTCTGCGCACGGCCGAGTTTCTGTGGCAGGAGGGCCACACCGCCCATGCTACCGCCGCCGAAGCCGTGGCCGAAACCCGGCAGATGCTCGACGTGTACGCCGAGTTTGCCGAGGAGCACCTAGCCCTGCCGGTGGTGAAGGGCGTGAAAACTGCCAACGAGCGTTTTGCCGGCGCCGAGGATACCTATTGCATCGAAGCGTTGATGCAGGATGGCAAGGCGTTACAGGCCGGCACCAGCCACTTCCTAGGGCAGAACTTCGCCAAGGCATTCGATGTGACGTTTGCCAACAAGGAAGGCGGCCTGGAGCACGTATGGGGCACGAGCTGGGGCGTGAGCACCCGCCTGATGGGGGCGCTGGTGATGGCGCACTCCGACGACGAAGGCCTGGTGCTGCCGCCCAAGCTGGCGCCTATTCAGGTAGTTATCGTGCCCATCTACAAAACCGGCGAGCTCGACGCCCTGCTGGAGCGCATCAAGCCCATTCAGATGGGCCTCATTCAGCGCGGCATTTCGGTGAAGGTGGACAGCCGCGACACCGAGCGGCCGGGCTTCAAGTTTGCCGAGTGGGAAATGAAGGGTGTGCCCGTGCGCCTAGCCATCGGCGCCCGCGACCTCGACAATGGCACCGTGGAAGTGGCCCGCCGCGATACCAAGGAGAAAATGAGCTTGCCCCTGGCCGACATCGTCGCCAGCGTCGACCAACTGCTGACCGACATTCAGGCTAACATCTACGAGCGCGCCAAGGCCTTCCGTGCCGAGCGCACCACCCGTGTGGATAGCTACGAGGAGTTCAAGCAAGTGCTCGACGGTAAGGCTGGCTTCGTGCTGGCGCACTACGACGGTACGTCCGAAACGGAGGAGCGCATCAAGGAAGAAACCAAGGCTACGGTGCGCTGCCTGGCGCTGAATGAGCCCGACGAAGAAGGTATCTGCATGGTGACGGGTAAGCCCAGTCCGCGCCGCGCTTACTTTGCCCGCGCTTACTAAAAGCCGGCTACCCGAAGCAGAAAATTAATTAGGCTTACGCCCCGCTCCCGGCTACTTTTGTATGGCCGGGGCGGGGCGTTTTTTAAATCCTTTCTCTTTCTACCTGAAAATGATACGAATCCTATTGACTTTGGCGCTGGGTCTCAGCTTGTCAGCTGCTTATGCCCAAACGGGCACTACCATGGTGGTGCCGCGCACGGCTATTGGTCAATTGGAAGACCTGATGGAGGTCACCAAGAAGGCTGCAGCCAAGCCCAAGAGCAATAGTAAATTGCCTGCCGAAGCAAACCCCGAGCTCAATCGGTATCTGGTAATTGCGGCCGACGATTTTGTGCGGGTGACCCGCGAAACGCCCACCCGCGAAGCCTACCTGGCTGCCATCGACAAAGGCCTGGGACGGCTGACTACGCTGGCAACCAGCAAGGAACTGCGCCAACAAGTGGCTGATTATTACCTCGACCTGATTGAAATCGTGGGCCTGGATAGCTCGGACGGCAAGCTCGATACCTTCGTGGCGCAGGCCGGCATCAAATAGGAGTTCAGCAGGCCAGCGACACCTGCAGACCGGCTTTCACTCGCAACGCCTGCTGCAGGTGCCGCTGCTGATGCACCACTACAAACTCCAGCGCCTCGCCCAAACGCAGCTTCAGCAGCCGGAAAAATTCGACGGGCACGGCCTTGCGGTTGAGGTCGGCGGCGTGGGCGCGGGCCAGCAGGTCCAGCAGCGCGGTTTGGTGGGCCAGAAACTCGTTGAGCACCTCACGGCCCAGGCGGCTGCCACTGGGGTTCATATGCTTGAGGGTAGTGTGCTTTTTGCGGTTGTCGGGGCGCATCATATTCACCGATTTGCGGCCCAGCCAGCTGTAGCCGACGGGCTGGTCGGCAATGCTGCTGGCCTGCGTCAATGCTTTCGATAGCTGTGGGTTGTAGTAGCGGCTGTAGCGGTTGAGGTGCTCCAGGCATTCGAGAATGCTCCAGCTGCCGGGGGCCGGCTGGTGGTTGAGCAGGGCGAGGTCGAGCGGCTCAAATTCGGCTTGCGCGGTAGCACGGAGCTGCTGGGTGGCGGTTTGCAGGGCGATGAGAAAAGCGGTATGGTTCATGGTGTTGTTTTTTTTGACAAAGGTCCGGCGGGCGTTTGGCCAAAACCTTGACGCCAATCAATATTTACCGCAGTCGGCTCAGCGTCTCTGGCGTCATGCGCAGGTAAGACGCCAGGTACTTTTTGGGCACGTGCTGGAAGATGCCGGGGTTGCGCGCCCGCAGCCGCGCCAGCCGGTGCGCGGGCTCGGGCAGCAACAAATCAATCTCGTGCTCCATTCGTCCTACCAGGGCTTTTTCCAACTCGAAGCGCCAGAAGCGGGCCAGCGCCGGGCTGTGCTCCAGCAAGTCCTGAAACTCGCGCCGGCTGATGGCAATCAGTCCGCTCTGCCGCAGCGCCTGAATGGCGTACTCCGACGGCTGCCCGGCCACGAACGAGGGAAACGAGCAAATGAGCGTATTGCCGTGCCCGAAGCCCACGCAGATTTCTTCGTCGCCGCTGGGGTAGAAAATGCGCAGCAGTCCGTGGTGAATGAAGTACAGGTACTGCTCGGTCTGCCCCGGCTGCACCAGAAAATCACCGCGCTTCAAGGCCACGGTTTTTGTCCAACAGGCCACGAAATCTTCGATTTCGGTGGCGGGTAGGTAGGGCACCCGGCTTAGCAAAGCGGTGAGCAGAGTACGGGCCGGGGTGGCAAAATCGGCAGCAGCAGGCATGACGAAACAACTGATTTAAGATGCGTAAATTAGGGCAAACGACCCGCACCCACGCTGGCCCCGGCCGCCGTGGCACCGCAAATGTGCCGCCCGCCGCGTACCTTTTCCACCTCAAATTTTCTTTGTGCTATGACCTGGCTTACCATTGTCTTGCTGTTGCTCTTCGGGCTGCTGTTTCTGGCGGCCGAAGTGGTGTTCATTCCCGGTACTACCATCGTCGGGCTCATCGGTTTTGCCCTGCTGGTGGCGGGCGTGTGGCTCGGCTACCGCGACCTGGGTACGCCCATCGGGCACTACGCCCTGCTGAGTACAGCAGCCCTGGCGGGGCTGATTTTGTACATCGGCCTGCGACCTAAAAACCTGGCGAAAGTAGCACTCAACGAGGTGAATAATGCTTCCGTACACGACGTGCGCCGTCCCGACGTGCTGCCCGGCAGCGTGGGCCGCACCCTTTCGGCCTTGCGCCCGGCCGGTACCGTGCTGTTCGATGAGGAGCAGCGCCGCGAGGTCGTCACCCGGGGCGAGTTTGTGGCGGCGGGCACGGCCGTGCGGGTGCTCGGCATCGAGCAAAACCGCATTGTGGTGGAAGTTGCCTAAGTAGAAAAAGCGCCAGCATGACGTTCTGAGTGGTGTCTTTCATCGCCGACTAACAATATCCCCACTACCTTGCGCCCATGAATTCGCTCCTCTTTCCCATCATCGTCGGCGCCGTGGTGCTGCTGGTGTTTCTGTACTTTTTCCCCATCAGCTTGTGGATAACGGCTATTTTCTCCGGGGTGAAGGTCAGTTTGTTTCAGCTGGCGTTTATGCGGGTGCGCAAGGTGCCGCCCTCCCTCATCGTCAACTCGCTGATAACCTCCACCAAAGCGGGCCTGAACCTGACGGCCAACGAACTGGAAACCCACTACCTGGCGGGTGGCAACGTGCCCACCGTTATCAAGGCGCTGATTTCGGCCGACAAGGCCAATATTCCGCTCGACTTCCGGCAGGCGACGGCAATAGATTTGGCCGGGCGTAATGTGTTCGAAGCTGTCACGACCAGTGTTAACCCGAAGGTAATCACCACGCCCAACGTGGCCGCCGTGGCGCAGGATGGCATTCAGCTCATCGTTATTGCCCGCGTCACGGTGCGGGCCAACATCACCCAGCTCGTGGGCGGCGCGGGCGAAGAAACCATTCTGGCCCGGGTGGGCGAAGGCATCGTGACGAGCATCGGCTCGTCGCTGTCGCACAAGGAGGTGCTCGAAAACCCCGACAAGATTTCCAAGCTCGTGCTGCACAAGGGGCTGGACGCCGGCACAGCCTTCGAAATCCTGTCTATCGACATCGCCGACATTGACATCGGCGAAAACATCGGCGCCAAGCTGCAGACCGACCAGGCCAGCGCCGACCTGCGCGTGGCCGAGGCCCGCGCCGAAGAGCGCCGCGCCATGGCCGTGGCCATGGAGCAGGAATACCGCGCTAAAACCCAGGAAGCCAAAGCCCGCGTAGTCGAAGCAGAAGCCGAAATCCCCCGCGCCATTGCTGAGGCTTTCCGCAACGGCAACCTCGGGGTGATGGATTACTACAAGATGCGCAACGTGCAGGCCGATACCGAAATGCGCGACTCCATTGCCAACCCCGGCGGCAACGGGCCGGGCAGCACCAAGCCCGGCCGTGAGGAAGGACGGCAGTCGTAGGATAAGTTAAAAGTTGAGAGTTAAAAGTGAAAACCCTGATGCTTGCTTAGCGTCAGGGTTTTCACTTTTAACTCTCAACTTTTAACTTATTTCTTGGTAATCGTGAATTCCACGCGGCGGTTGAGCGCCCGGGTATCTTCTTTGTCGTTGCTGGCCACGGGTTTGGTATCGCCAAAGCCCTCGGTGGTGATGCGGGCGCTGCTGATGCCGTGGCTGCTGAGGTACTTCTTCACCTCGTTCACGCGGTCGAGGCTGAGCTTGAGGTTCAGGGTGGGGTCGCCCTGGTTGTCGGTGTGGCCCGAGAGCTTGATTTCCACCGTCGGGTATTCTTTCAGAATGCGGATGAGGCGGGCCAGCTCGGGGTAGGAATTGGTGCGCAGGTAGTATTTGCTTTGCTGGAAGAAAATGTTATTCAGCTTGATAGTCTGGCCGACGGCGAAGGG
Organism: Hymenobacter aranciens; assembly: GCF_030580865.1. Classification (GTDB taxonomy): domain Bacteria; phylum Bacteroidota; class Bacteroidia; order Cytophagales; family Hymenobacteraceae; genus Hymenobacter; species Hymenobacter aranciens. The sequence continues at coordinate 225,438 of NZ_JAUQSY010000005.1, forward strand.
TACCAGAAACAAATCCTGGGTTTGCTCGGTGTATTTGTCGCGGGCCGTCACGTCGAGGTTGGCGTTTTCAGCGATGTAGTTTTTGGCCTCGGCGCGGTAGCCGTACTGCACCCCGCTGGGCAGTACGATAGTATAGGAGCCGTCGGTCGGGTCGGTTTCCGTCACGCCGATTTCCTCGCCCGTCAGCAGGTTTTCGTAGTGAATAATGGCCTTGATGGGCTTTTTGGTCACGGCATCGAGCACCTGGCCGCGCACTAGCGTTACCACTTCGGGCTTGAAGGCCGGCGAGAGGGCAATGCGGAAAATGTCCTTCGAATTGTCGGTGCCATTGCGCGACGATACCAAATAGGCGTCGTCGCCGGCGGCCGAGAGGGTGAAGTAGGCGTCGAAGTCGGGCGAATTCACCACCGAGCCCAGGTTGCGGGGTGGGCTCCAGTTGGTCCAGGTATCGTCGAGGCGCTTGGAGTAGAAGATGTCGGATTTGCCGTAGCCGCCGCGTCCTTCGGTGGCGAAGTACAGCGTCTTCTCATCGGCCGCCAGAAAGGGGGCGAAGTCGGCCTTTTTGGTGTTTACGTTGGGGCCCAGATTTTTGGGGCGCGTCCAGCTCACGGTGCTGCCGGGCTGCAGAAAGCTCACGTACAAATCCTGCCCGCCCTGGCCGTCGGTGCGCTCCACGGCCATCAGCAGGGCCTTGCCCGAGGTAGCCAGGAAGCAGTCGATGTGGTCGGGGTCGTTATTGTAGAAGTCGTCGATTTCCAGCTTCACCGGCACCGACCAGCCGCTTTTCTGCTTCTTGCTCAGGCTGAAGCCTTTTGGTTCTATCGCGCCGCCGGGCAGGTACACGCCCGTCAGGATAGCCGAGCCGCCGCTGGCCGTCACCGAGGCCAGGCCGTTGGGGTCGTCGGGGGTATTGATGGGAGCGTTGATATTTTTGGCCGGGCCCCAGGTTTTGGCCTTCGAGTTTTGCAGGGTCGAGTACCACACGTCCTGCGGGTCGCGGGCGCCGCCCACGTTGCCGGGGTGGTCCTGCCGGGCAAAGAACAGTGTGCGGCCATCGGGCGAGATAACCGGGTGCGTATCCACGTAGCGCGAGTTCACGTTGGGCCCCAGGTTCACCAGCGCCGAGTCGAACTTCACGGCCGCCGCATCGTCGCCTTTGGGGCCGGTAAAGTCTTTCGACACCACCACCGCCTGCACGTTGGAAATAGCAATGGCATCAATCTGGTTGATGCCTTCTACCTTAGCCGTATTCATCGTCACTATCGCACCGATGGCGCGGTAGGTAGTGGCGTCAAACTTCACTTCCAGTGTGCGGTAGGTTTCGGGCAGCGGGCCGGGATTATCGTTTTTATACACCTCGTGCTTGCCGCCGCGGGTATCCACCAGCTCGATTTTGGTGATGGCGCCAGGGTTAAAGTTCTCCACCACCGTCACCTGCTGGGCCTGCAGCGAGCGGGCAAAGCGCACCTCGATGAATTCGTTGGGGCCTTCCTTCTTGGGAATCCAGGCGTCGTTGCTGATTTGGCCCAGTGGCAGGGCGTTGGGCTTGCCCAGCACCTGGTCGGGCGAAAAGGCTTCTTTGCCCGCCGCTTTCTGCGACGAAACGGCGGTGACTTTGGCGGCCCAGTACACATTCTGGGCCCGGGCCGACGAAGCCAGGCCGAGCGTCAGCGCCAGTAGCGCCCCGGCGGGTAGAAAACGGGAAAGCAGAGAATTTTGCATAGTAAAGAGCAGAAAGGGGGCGCCCTATGGTCGGGCTTCGCCTGGGCAAAAGTAGCTGAAAGCCCGCCCGCCGGACTTTCCAACGGCTAACCTAACGAAAAACTATTTCTTGTACTACCCCGCCCGCTGTATTACCTTCCCGGTCCGGCTCCGCGAACCCATCAATCAGGAGCCATTGGCCGTCATGTTTCGTTGGCTCGCGTCGTGTATCAGCAGGGGAGGAGGGCCAGCGCGGCGCGGCAGGCTCCTCTTGCTAACGCCGTTTGTGCTGCTGGTGTTGCCTGGGCGGGCTCAGCTGATTGGGGCCACCGCCTTCGGGCCGGTGTTTGCCCGCCCGGCTTCGGCTGCCACCGATACCATGTTGTGGCTCAACACCCGGGCCCGGCGCGTGGGCGTGAGCACCTTCGTGCAGGCCTCCAGCTTGCGGGGCAATTTTGGCCTCGGCGCCCGGCAGCAAATCCGCTACCGCTTTGGCAGCGACTGGATTTACGACTCGCGCGGCACCCCGCCCTTCGTGCGGGAGGATTACGGCGGCGACGTGGCTCACCTCATCAGCCTGGGGCGCAACGACCACTGGCAAGCCGGCCAGCAGATTCACTACGACCAGAGCCGCGCCAACGCCACCCGCACCGGCCTCTGGCTGGGCCGCCTGAGCTACCAGCGCCGCCTGCGCCCCGGCCACCCTGCCGACAGCCTCTCGCAGCTGCGCCTGACGCTGCTGGGCGGCGGCGCCACCGACACCCGCAACGGCTTCAAGGACGACGGCTTCGCCTACGGCTTCGACGCGGCGGCTTTATTATTTAATAACGGGCTGGCCGCGCCGCCCATCGTCATCCGCATGCTGGGCACCCGGGCGCAGCTGGGGCCGCGCATTGCCCAGCGCCTAGTGGCCGAGGCCGTGGGCGAGCAAAGCTTCCTGGAAAACGCGCCGTTGACGGTGCAGGGCCGCCTAGGCTACCGCAGCAACCGCGCCGAAGACTACCTGCGCGGCTCGGTGCAGCGCATCCAGTCCGACACGCTGGCGGCGCAGGTGGGCGGTATCTACCGGCTCAATCCTTCGGCCACCCTGCGCTCCGACAACAGCGTGCTGCTGCCCACCCGGGCGTTCGCCTACCGCCGCCTGAGCCAGGAGGCCGACACCCTGCAGGACCTCGGCTACCGCCAGCGCGAGCTCAACACCCGGCAGGAGCTGCGCATCGTGCGCCCCAAGCTGCAAACCGGCATCAGCTTCAACTACCGCGAGCGCACTCGCTCCTACTACCTCGAAAACTCCCGCAGCCTGAGCGAAGCCCGCCTGGCCACGGCCCTGGCTCGCGAGCAGGTGAAGGACATCACCGAGCAAACTACCCTCTGGCAGGGCGACCTCACCTGGCTGCCGGTGCCGCGCCACGCCCTGGCCTTGCTGGGCACCGCCCAGCTGCTGCGCGTGGATGCCCCCAGCCGCGATAACCAGCAAACCCGCGACGAAGCCCAGCACCTGCTGCGCCTCACCTGGACGGGCCGCTGGGCCGGGGCCTTCCGCACCACCCTGGCCGTGGCCGGCGAATACCGCCAGACGGTGTTCATCCGGGCCGCCCAGAGCGCCGAAAACTATGCCGACCACCTGCTGCACTGGGAGCCGGGCTTCACCTGGGCGCCGGGCAAGCTCAGCCTGCGCTCCACGTTTCACCTGTGGGTGAGCTACCAGGTGCGCGACCGCGCCACCGAGCAGGCTCGCAACCGCGCCAGCCGCGTGCTCGACCAAACCCAGAGCATCGGCTACCAGCTGCGGCCCAACTTATTGCTCCAGGCTGATTACACCCGCCGCGAAAACCGCGTGGGCCAGCTCAACTGGGCCCAATTTCGGGAAAGCCCGCTCGATACCAGCATCACCCACGATTTCACGGCCGGGCTGCGCCAGAGCTGGGCCGGCAAGCGGGGCGGGTCGTCGCTGCGCCTGGGCTACCGCCTGCTGGAGCAGCGCAACTACGGCCGCGCCGCCCTGGAGCCCGCTGCGGGCAGCCCCACTACCACGTCCACGCTGATTTACCTGCACAACATCACCCGCCAGCAGGGCCCCGAGGTGGCCGTGGAGCGCCGGGCGGCCGGCTTCACGCTCGCCGCCAGCCTGTGGCTGCAATGGATGCGCACTTATTATACCTACGACGTGGGCACTGGGGTGTACAGCGGCAGCAGCTACACGGCCCTCGACTTGGCGCAGGAAATAAACCGCGTGCTGCCTTATTTCGAGCTGTCGCTGGAGTGGCGGGTGGGCCGGCGGAAGCCGTAGGGGGTGGCCGTTTCGAAGCCTGCTTCCGCCGTTTCGCAGGGTCGTAACGCCATTTCGCAGGGTCGTAACGCCATTTCGCAGGGTCTTAACGCCGACGGGAACGAGCTGCGAAACGGCGTTACGACCCTGCGAAACGGCGGAAGCAGGCTGCGAGGCGGCGGCGGGGCCCTGCGAAACGGCGGCGGCGCGTTGGCCAGCGCCGTTCGCGGCGCGAAACTTGCTACGGGCGCTCAACTTTTCGGCCGCGGGCGGGGTAAAGTAGTGCGCTCCCGCCGCCGACTTCGTATTTTCGCCACTATGCAACGCCTCGACCTTAAACAGCTGCTTTCCCAAAAGCTTTCGCCCCAGCAGATTCAGTTTATAAAACTGCTGCAAATCCCGACGGCCGAGCTGGAAACCCGCATCAAGGAAGAAATGGAGGTGAACCCCGCCCTCGAAGAAGGCGACACCGACGAGCCCGACGAGCAGGAGCGCAACGAGGACGACGACCGCGACGACGAAAACGACCCCGACGCCGAGTACGACAGCGACAACAGTACCCTGGATGAGGACTTTGAGGACCGCGCCGACGACCGGGCCGACGACATCCCGGAGCCCGAAATCACCCCCAAAGACGACACGCCCGAGCAGCCCGACAACACCGACCTCGACCTCAGCGACTACCTCAACGACGACGAAATAGCGGGCTACAAAATGCAGGGCGACGGCCCCGGCGACGAGGAGGAGCGCGACATGCCCCTGGCCGACACCAGCGGCTCGCTCATGGATGCGCTGCTCGACCAGCTGCACTTTGCCGACCTCGACGAGAAGCAGGAGGCTATTGGCCAGCAGCTCATCGGCTCGATTGATGGCGACGGCTACATCCGGCGCGACCTCGCGGCCATTGCCAACGACATGGCCTTCTCGCAGAATATCGAAACCACCGTGGCCGAAATCGAGGCCGTGCTGCGCGTGGTGCAGGGCTTCGACCCGGCCGGCATCGCCGCCCGCGACCTGCCCGAGTGCCTGCTGCTGCAGCTCGAGCGCCGCCCGCAGGACGACGACACCGTGAACGCCGAGCGCATTCTCACCGAGACGTTCGAGGAATTTACCAAGAAGCACTACGTCCGTATTCAGCAAAAGCTGGACCTGGAGGACGACGAGCTGAAGGACGCCATCAGCGTTATTCTCAAGCTCAATCCCAAGCCGGGCGGCAGCGGCCCCACCGGCCCCGGCAAAACGCAGTACCTCATGCCCGACTTCATTCTGACGAATGACAACGGCGTGCTCAACCTGACCCTCAACGCCCGCAACGCCCCCGAGTTGCGCGTAAGCCCGGCCTACACCGAGATGTTCCGGACCTACGACAAGGCCTCGAAAAAGGACCAGAAAATGAAGGAGGCCGTCACCTTCGTCAAGCAGAAGCTGGACTCGGCCAAGTGGTTTATCGACGCCATCCGGCAGCGCCAGAACACCCTGCTGCGCACCATGAACGCCATCGTGGAGCTGCAGCGCGAGTTTTTCATCGAAGGCGACGAAGGTAAGCTGCGGCCGATGATTCTCAAGGACATCGCCACGCGCATCGGCATGGATATTTCCACCGTGAGCCGCGTGGCTAACTCCAAATCGGTGCAAACCGAGTTCGGCATCTACCCGCTCAAGTACTTCTTCTCGGAAGGCATCGCCACCGACTCGGGCGAGGACGCCAGCAGCCGCGAGGTGAAAAGCATCCTCAAGGACCTCGTGGGCAACGAAAGCAAAGCCCGCCCCCTGAGCGACGACAAGCTCGAAAAAATGCTCAATGCCCGCGGCTACAACATTGCCCGCCGCACCGTGGCCAAGTACCGCGAGCAGCTCAACATCCCGGTAGCCCGGCTGCGCAAGGAGCTGTAAGACGCGTGATGGCCGAGCGGCCAGCCGCGAAGCGGCGACACGCTGGTAGCTTGTGGTGACGTAAAGTAACCAGAGCCGCAAAGCGGCGGCACCTTTCTCCGGGCGGAAGTGCCGCCGCTTTGCGGCTCTTAGTTGCCGGCTGACATCTTACTACCAACCTGTCGCCGCTTCGCGGCTGGCCTTAGCTGAACTTCGGTAGTAACTTTGACTTACGCATCGACTTCCGTAGCTTTTCACTTCTCAGGGGCTGGAACTTCCCGTTTCCAGCCCTTAAATGACACCCGCTAAATGGTAAATGACCTTCCGGACGACCCGGCGCAACTGCAGGCCCTGGTGCTGGAAGAGCGGGCGCGGCGGCAGCAGGCCGAAGCCGAATTACTGAAGCTGCGCAAGCTCAATCCGAACCCGGTGCTGCGCCTCGGCGGCGACGGCCAGCTGCTGTTTTCCAACCCGGCCGCCGAGTCGCTGGCCCAGGAGCTGCGCCAGACCGGCCCCTCCCGGGTGCGGCCGCAGCTGGTGCAGGCCACCGTGCAGGCCCTGCGCACCGGCGAGATGGGCCAGCGCGAGCTGACGGCCAACCACCTGCACTACCTGCTGTTTACGGTGCCGGTGGTAGAGGAAGGCTATACCATGCTATACCTCACCGATATCACGGACCGGCGGCACGCTGAGCGCGAAGTGCGCGAGCAGCAGGAGTTCTACGAAACCATTCTGGGCCACCTGCCCGCCGTGGTCACGGTGCTCGACGCCGACCAGCGCTACCAGTACATCAACCCCTACGCCGAGCCCGACCCGCAGCAGCGGCAGCAGCGCATCGGCAGCACCTTTGCCGAGCACTGCGCCCAGCAGGGCCTGCCGGCCGTGCTGGCCAGCCGGCGCTGGCGCCTGTTTGAGCGGGCCGTGCGCACCCGCGACATGGTGAGCTGGGAAGAAAAGTGGCCTACGCCCGAGGGCGGCGAACTCTACTGGCTGTGCTTCTACCAGCCGGTGTTCGGGCCCGAGGGAGTGCTGCGCATGGTTATCTGCTACGGGCTCGACATCACCAAGCGCCGCCAGGCCGAGGAGCGCACCCGCCTGAGCGAGGAGGCGATGAAAAGCCAGCAGGACTTCACCCAGCAGGTACTCGACCTGAACCCCAGCATCATCATGGTGCGCGACGAGCAGATGCGCGTGACCTACGCCAACCAGGCCCTGCGCGACTGGCAGCGTATGGTGGCCGAGCAAAGCGGCTCCGAGACGTACTCCCGCGACGTACTCTCGGCCGAGGAGGTCGAGCATTCGGCGCAGCTCGATGCCCGCGCCATTGCCAGCGGCCAGACCATCACTTCGGAAGACCGCATCACCATGCCCGATGGCGAATCGCGCTGGTACCAGGTGGTGCGCTGCCCCCTCACCCAGCCCGACGGCTCGCGCCAGGTGCTCATTGTGAGCACCGACGTGACCGACCTCAAGCTGGCCCTGCGCGCCGCCCAGGCCGCCGCCACCGCCCGCGAAAACTTCCTGGCCAACATGAGCCACGAAATCCGCACGCCCATGAACGGCGTGCTCGGCATGACCAGCCTGCTGGCCAAAACCGGCCTCAACGAGCAGCAGCGCAGCTACGCTGAGGTTATCCAGTACTCCGGCAAGCACCTGCTGAACGTGGTGAACGACGTGCTCGACATGGCCAAAATCACCTCCGGCAAGCTGGAGCTGGAGCAGGCCGCCTTCAACCTCTGCGACTCGATGGGCAAGGCCGTGCAGCCGCTGGTGGTGCAGGCCCAGGAAAAGGGCATCCGGGTGCTCGGCACGCTGCTGCGCGACTCCTGCCCGCACCCCTGGGTGGTGGGCGACCCCTTCCGCTTGAATCAGATTCTCATCAACCTCGTCTCCAACGCCATCAAGTTTACCCCGGCCGGGGGCACGGTGAGCATCGGCGGCTACTTCGTGAGCGAAACCCTCACCACGCTCACCACCGAGTTCCGGGTGACGGACACCGGCATCGGCATCGCGCCCGATAAGCTGGACACGATTTTCCAGGAATTCACCCAGGCCTACGCCGATACCACCCGGCAGTTTGGCGGCACCGGGCTGGGGCTGAGCATCAGCCGGGCCCTGGTGCAGCAGATGGGCGGCACCCTCACCGTGCAGAGTGTGCAGGGTAGCGGCAGCTCGTTTTCGTTTATCACCACGCTGCCCAAGGCTACCTCCGAGCAGGTGAAGGCCAGCACCACGCCCGAGGCCCTGCCCGATGCCTCGCCGGTGCGCGGCCTGCGGGTGCTGCTGGTCGAAGACAATGCCATCAACCGCGAGGTGGCCCACTTGCTGCTGGCCGGCCACGGCGTGGAAGTGGATGAGGCCGAAAGCGGCCTGGAGGCCCTGGAGATGTTCGAGCAGCAGCGCTACGACGTCATTCTGATGGACATCCAGATGCCCGGCATGAACGGCCTCGAAGCTACCGCCCACATCCGCCAGCACCCCGACCCGCGCCGGGCCCTCACCCCGGTGCTGGCCCTCACCGCCAACGCCTTCCGCTCCGACGCCGACAAGTACCGCGCCGCCGGCATGAACGACACGCTCTCCAAACCCTTCGAGGAAACCGAGCTGCTGGCCAAAATCAGCCACCTCGCGTCGGGCACCGAGCAGTTTCTGGAACAGCGCGCCGCCGCGCCCGCCGCCCCGGCGCCCGCGCCCGAACCCGCCGAGGCCCCCGAACCCGCCGCCCCCGCGCTCTACGACCTGGGTTTGCTGCGCCAGACGGCCCACGGCAGCACCGTGTTTATGAACAAAGTGCTGGCCTCTTTCCACAACAACATGCCCGCCAGCATCGCCGAAATGCGCGATGCCCAGGCCACGGCCGACCTGCCCGCCCTGAGCGCGCTGGCTCACAAGCTGCGCCCCTCGCTGCGCCTGCTGGGCGCCGCCGTGTCGCCCTGGCTCGAAGAAGTGGAAAACAAAGACGCCGCCGAGGCCGACCGGCTGGCCGCCGCCGCCCCGCTCATCGAGCGGCTGCAGGAGCTGGTGCAGCAGCTGCCATCGGCGCTGGAGTAGCTCTGTCGTCAACCTCACCCCCTGACCCCCTCTCCAAAGAAGAGGGGGCACCGGTTATGCGGGGGTAAGGAGTTAAAAGTGGAGAGTTAAAAGGCAGCACGACCTTTTAACTCTCCACTTTTAACTTTTAACTCAATCGTTCGGCTCCCCCTCTCCGCAGGAGAGGGGGCCGGGGGGTGAGGTTCACGCGGAGAGCGAAGATTTACCCACCAAAAAAGCCCCGCCAAACTGGCGGGGCTTTTTTAATAAGGCAAAGTCAACGGCCGCGACCCGGCAGCTCTCCATGAAGCCGGCCGACGGTCCGGTTACCCGCCTATTGGATGACTACGCGTTTCACCACTTGGGTTTTGCCCGAACTGAGGTGCAGCGAGTACACGCCGGGGGCGAAGCCCGCTACCTCGAACTGCGAGGTAGCGCCGGCGGCCGTCATGGCCACGGTGCGGGTGCTCACGAGCTGGCCCAGTTGGTTGATAACTTTCACCGTGACGGGGGCGCTGCCCATCTCGGCGGGCACCAGCAGCGTGAAGCTGCGGTGGGCCGGGTTGGGGAACAGCGTCACCAGGTCGGTGAGGTTGGTGCCGGGGCGGGTGGCCAGCGGGCCGGCCAGGCCGAAGAACAGGCTGAAGCGGCCCGGCAGCAGCGTGCTGCTGGCGCGGAAGCTGTAGGTCGGGTTCTGGCTCAGGTTGGTGCGGGTGCCGGTGAGGGCATCGAGCAGGAACACGTTGGTGCCCGAGCCGAAGTTGACGATGCTGGCGGCATTGAAGGTGTAGCTGCCCACGGCGGGCACTTTCACGTTCAGCGGCACGGTGGTGGTGCCGGTGAGGGCGGGCAGGCCGTTGATGGCCAGCTCGTCGTTGCCGGCAATGCTACCCACGCTCAGGCCCGAGGTGTTGGGCAGCTTGTAGGCGTCGTAGAACGAGTCGAACACCGGCGAGGCGCCCTGCTCGAAGTACACGTAGGCGTCGTCGCTGAGGTTGGTACCTTGCAGCTGCAGCTGCACCAGCGGGCGGGTATCGCCGTTGCGGTTGAAGCTGGGCTGGGTGGAGAACGTAGTCACGCGCACGGCGTCATTCAGGCCGAAGCTACCGGTGGTTTGCCCGGCCGACACGCGGGTGAAGAAGCCTTGCATGGCCGAAATCAGCGGGTTACCCACGCCGTTCACGTAGCTGCGGTAGTTGCCCACGTACTGGCCGGTGCTCTGGTAGGTGTAGATGGCGTCGTCCACGTTGGTGCGGGTCACGCCGCTCGTCTGGCTGAAGTTGATGGGCGACGGGTAAGGGTTGCCCAGGAATTGCCAGCCGGCATCGGCGCTGGCGCCGCGGGTGAGGTTGCTGCGGGTTACGGGGCCGGTGTTCAGGGTGCCGTTGAGGTCCACCAGCGAGCTGGCGGGCAGGTTCACGGTGTAGCCGGTGAGCGGGCTGAACACGTCGCCGGCGGCGGGCACAAAGAAGCCTTTGTCGAAATCCGACTGGCCGGTGGCCACGCTGGTAGCAATGCGGCTCTCGTCGTAGCCGAACACGTTCGGGAAGGGCGTTACCAGGCCGGGCGTGGTCGAGCTGTTGTAAGCCTGGTTGAAAACCGGCGCGAAGCCGTTCGCCGCCAGGTCGCTCAGGAAAGTACCCGGACCCTGCATCGGCGAGCTGTAGTGGCGGTAGCCGGCCCCGGCGTTGAAGGCGGGGTCGATGGCGCGCTGCATGATGGCCGGGCCGCTCACGACGCCGGCAGTGTTCACCACCAGGGCAGTGCCGGCGGTCGGGGTCGAGCGCAGGGTCAGCACGTTGCCGGCGCTGGTGACGAGGTTGCCGCTGGTCAGGGTTACGAGCTGGCTCACGGCCACGCCGCCGTTGTTCACGGTTACGCCAGCCGCGTTGTTCACGGTCAGGCTGCGCACCTGGGCGGGCAGGCCGGTACCGGTGGTTTGCGCTTCGCCGCCGATGAACTCATAAATGGCATCGTTCGAGAACGAGCGGCTGCCCGCCAGCTGGATAGCGCCCGTAGCGCCGCTGGCGGCAATGCCGGCCGAATTGCACACGCGGAGCGTGCCGCCAGCCTGCAGCACGAAGCTGCCGGGGCCGGTGATGGGCAGGCAGTTGGTAGCCAGTACGCCGCGGGTGCTCAGCACGCCGCCGTCCTGCACCGTCAGGGTGCCATTCACCTGGATGGGGCCGTTGAACGAAGCCACGCCGCCGCTGGTGATGGTGATGTTGCGGTAAGTGCCGGCTTCCACTGGCATGGCGGTGCTCACCGTCAGGTCGGGGATGGTGAGGGTGTTAGTCGGGCCGCTGGCCGAACCGGTGCCGCGCCAGGGCGTCTGCACGTAGGGGAAGGCCGCGCGGATGGTGGTGTCGTTGCGCTCCACGCCCGAGGTGAAGGCCAGTACGCCACCCAGCTGCGGCGTCACCGGCGAGGTGCTGGCAGGCGTGTAGTCGTCGTACCACAGGCCGATGGCAGCCAGTACTACGCCACCGGCAGCTTTCAGCTCAATCTGGTCCACGGCGTCTTCCAGGCGGCGACCGTTCGGGAAGCCGTCCATGTTCGGGATGAATTCCAGGTTGGCGTTGCCGTTGAAGCGCGGGTCCGTCAGGCCCAGCACGGCGGCGGCCAGCAGCCCTTGGTTGCTGAAATCAGCCGAGTTGCGGGGCGTGGTAGGCACGGCCATGTTCAGGCGCAGCATGTCGCCGCCCACGTTGGTAGCACCGGGGTAGGTCAGGGGCAGGAAGTTGTTGATGAACGGCTTGCCGGCGGCCAGCGGGTCACCGTTTTTGCCGGTGGCCAGCTGGTAGGGCCGCAGGTTAGGCACCCCGGTGTGGAAGATGGGCTTGATATCCACCGAGCGGGGCTTGCCGGGCACCAGCAGATATTCGCCAAAACCACCCTGAGCTACCGGAGCCAGGGCAGTGCCGGCTACGGCGCTGCTGCCGGCCAGCCCGCTCAGGCCGGCGGCCTGGTTGCGGAAGTCGAAGCCATTGGCGGGCAGGCCGGGGAAGCCGGCCAGCGACTTAGTCTGGATGCGCAGGGCGTCCAGGGCCGGCACGGCTTCACCGTAGTAGGTGGCGGCTACCGTCTTGGGCGCCTGCGGAGCCGTCGGCACGTCATCGGCCATGTACAGGTCCACCTCGGGGTTCGAGAGGTAGTCGTCCGTCACGGCTGCTTCGGCGTAGGGCGAGCGGGCGTTCCAGGTGTCCTTGGCGCCGATGGGGTTGATAACCTCGTTGGTGAGGGGCATGCCCAGGCGCGAAACCTGCACCCAGGTGCCGCTCTGGCCGTCGCCGTTGGTGGCGTCGAAGGTGCGCAGCTGCTGGCGGCTGGCCGAAGCCCACACGCCAATCACATAGTTGGGGTCGAGAATGCTGGTGGCCGCCGAGGCGGGTTGGCCGTTCTTCTGCAGCGTGGCAATCGGAATGCTAAGGGCAATCGAGTGTACGTTCTTGCGCGACAGGCCATCGGGGGCCGTGTTGGGGCCGCCGGGCGTGGCACCCGCGCCCGGGCGCAGGCCAGCCAGGTCGAAGATGGCGCCAAGGTCGGCGAAGAAGGGGTCGTCGGCGGGGCCGCAGAAGACGGTTTCGCCGCCGCCGCCCGTAGCCGGCGCGATGGAGTTGGTGCGCAGCGACTCATAGTTCGGCGCGTTCAAACCAGCGCCGCCCTCGATGGAGCGGGGGCCGATGTTGTTCGGGGCCACCACGCCGTTGGTCACGATGGCCGTGAAGCCGCCACCGTTCACGCTTTTCTCGCAGGTGTAGGTGGTTTTCAGGTTCTGGGCCCCCAGGCGGATGTTGAAGAACGTGGACGGGTCCATGTTCGTCTGGGCGAAGGTGAAGCGGTACGTGATGTTGTCGGTAGCCGTGCTGCCGTCGTTTTTCACGTGTACTTCGTAGCGCACCCCGGGGCTGAAGTTCGAGTAGTTCGGCCCGCCGTGGGGCAGCTCGAAGGGAATGTAGTTGGCAATGATGACGACGCGGTTGGCGTCGTTGGGGTCGCGGAAGGCGTAGAGGTCGGTGTTGTCGGCCGTGGGGTCGTCGGCAATCATCGGGGCCTCGCGGTGGCTACTGGCTTCCAGCGGGGTGTAGTGGGCGTTGCTCCACATGGCGAAGCCCGCCGCCGCCGCGCCCAAAGCGGGCAGCGCGGCATATTTACGGATAGATTTGAGTGTCATTTTCTTCGAACGAATCAGAAGTGAGAGATTGAGTTAGCGACGAGTAGCGAAGCCCTGCCACGGCGTCTGCACGTAGGGGAAGGTGCTGCGGAACGTGGTGTCGTTTTTCTCCACGCCGGTCGCGAAATTCAACACGCCCGCCAGGCGCGGCGTGGCCGGCGAAGGGCTGGTGGGCGTGTAGTCGTCGTACCACAGGCCGATGGCTGCCAGCACGGCGCCACTCACAGCCTGCAACTCAATTTTGGTCACGTCGTCCTCCAAACGGCGGCCGTTGGGGAAGCCGTCCATGTTCGGAATGTTCTGAATAGCCGTCGAAGCATTGAAGCGCGAATCGGTGATGCCCAGCACGGCGGCGGCGATGAGGCCTTGGTTGCTGAAGTCAGCCGAGTTGCGCGGGGTGGGCGGCACGGCCATGTTCAGGCGCAGCATATCGCTGCTGTGGGGGCCGCCGCCCGTGAGAAGCAGGAAGTTGTTGACGAAGGGCTTGCCGGCCGCCAGCGGGTTGCCGTTTTTGCCGGTGGCCAGCTGGTAAGGGGCCACGTTCGGCACACCCGAGTGGAAGATGGGCTTGATATCCACCGAGCGGGGCTTGCCCGCTACCAGCAGATACTCGCCATAGCCACCGCTGGCAATGGGGGCCAAGGCAGTGCCGGCCACGGCGCTGCTACCCGCTAGGCCGCTCAAGCCGGCGGCGTTATTGCGGAAGTCGAAGCCATTGGCGGGCAAGCCGGGAAAGCCGGCCAGCGACTTGGTTTGCACGCGCAGCTGCATCAGCGCCGGCACGGCCTCCCCGTAGTAGGTGGTGGCGGTGGTTTTGGGAGCGGCCGGGGCTACCGGCACGTCGTCGGCCATATAGAGGCTCAGCTCGGGGTTCGAGAGGTAGTCGTCGGTCACGGCGGCCTCGGCGTAGGGCGAGGTGCGGTTCCAGGCGTCCTTGGCGCCGATGGGGTTGATGGCCTCGTTCAGCAGCGGCATGCCCAGGCGCGATACCTGCACGTAGGTGGCGTTATCCGTGGTGGGGGCGCCGGTGGTGCTGAGGGTGCGCACCGAGGGGCGGCTGGCCGAAGCCCACACGCCAATCACATAGTTGGGGTCCAGAATGCTGGTAGCGGCCGACACTGGCTGCCCGTTCTTCTGCAGCGTGCTGATGGGCGCGCTGATGGCGATGGATTGCACGTTGTAGCGGGCGAGGCCGTCGCGGGCGCCCTGGTTGATGCGGAAACCGGCCAAATCGAAGGCGGCCCCGAGGTCGACAAAGAAGGGGTCGTCCGAGGGGCCGCAGAAGATTTGCTCGCCGCCGCCGCCGGTGGCATTGGCTACCGTGGTTTGGCGGTAGGCGGTGTAGTCGGGCTGGTTCAGGCCGGCGGCGCCGCTAATCGAGCGCGGCCCGATGTTGTAGGCCGGTACCACGCCGTTGGAAACGATTGTGGTGAAGGCCCCGCCATTCACGCTCTTCTCGCAGATGTAGGTGGTCTTGAGGTTCTGAGCCCCCAGGCGAATATTGAAGAACGTGCTCGGGTCGGTGTTCGAGCGCGTGAACGTGAAGCGGTACGTCACGTTGTCCACGTTGGTGGCGCCGTCGTTCTTCACGTGAATTTCGTAGCGGATGTTCTCGCCGAACGTGTAGTAGTTCGGGCCGCCCTGGGGCAGCTGGAAGGGCACGTAATCCGCAATCAGCACCACCCGCGTGGGGTCGTTGGGGGCGCGGAAGGCGTACACGTCGGTGACGTCGGCCAAGGGGTCGTTGGCAATCATGGGCGCTTCGCGGTGGCTGCTGGCCTCCAGGGGTTGCTGGGAGCCGCTCCAAAGCACGGCGCCCGCGGCAACGCCCACCGCGGCGGTCAGCACAATTGCCGGCCGGGTAAGGTTTTTCTTCATAAACATGAAGTGGGGGTAAAGTGAGAGAATAGGAAAGGGTTTATGTTTGCCCCGAATGCCTTGGCCGCCACCCGCGAAACGGACGACGGCGGAGCAGCCGGGAGCAAGCAGCAATACGCTAGGGGATTGAAAAGCGGATTGGACAACTTAGTTACCTTTCTGCTACCCCGCGATGAAATGTGCCCTCACGAGGCGCTGGGCCGCTATTACCCGGGTAAGTCTTATTGAAAAAGCCAAAATCTTACACCCTTTCTGTGCGCCCGCTCCCGAATTTCCGGCGGCACTACTGCCAGCAGCTCTCTTGAAGTGAGAAAATTATACCTCAGCAGTAAGAGGCACCAGTTTGGTGCTGGCAGGTAATTTCACACGTTGCGCCCACTAAAAAAGGCCGCCCCCTTCCGGGAGCGGCCTTTCTAAATTCCTGCAGAAAAAGGTCGAATCTTTTCTACAAAGCGCTATTCCACTACCACGCGCTTCGTGACCGGGGCGATGCCCTCGCTGCGAAGCTGCAGCAGGTATACGCCGGCCGCCAGCTTATCGGTTGCAAACTCGGCCACGGCGCCGCTGGCCGAGAGGGTCAGGCGGCGGGCCGGCTGCACCACCTGGCCGAGGCCATTGAGCAGCGTAGCCTGCAGGGCCGGAGTGCCGGGCAGGGCCGGCACGCTCAGCGTGAAGCGGCCGTGGGCGGGGTTGGGGTACACGCTCAGCTGCTGGGCCAGGGTGCTGGCGGTGGCCAGCGGAGCGGCGCTGGGGTTAAACACCAGCGCGAAGCGGCCCACCGACGTGAGCTCGGTAACGCCCAGCTGGAAGGTGTAGCTGGCGCCCATCCGCGAGAGGGCGGTTTGCTGGTTGGTGCGGCGGTCTACCAGCACCACGTTGCTCAGGCCGGCCGGGGCCAGGTTCAGCAGCTGCTCGGCGGCAATGGTGTAGGTGCCGGCGGTGGGCACGTTCAGGCCCAGCGGCACGGTAATGGCGGCGCTGCCGGTGGGCAGGCCGAGGCCGTTGATGGCCAGCTCGGTGGCGCCGGCCAGCGAAAACAGGTTGGGCGCCTGGCCGCCGGGGTTGCGCAGCTTGGTGGCATCGGTGCGGGCATCGGCGGCGGCGGTAGCGGCCAGGTCGAAGTACACGGTGGTTTCATCGGCCAGGGCGGCGGCGCTGCCCTGCAGGCTGAGCTTCACCAGCGGGCGGCGCTCGGCCGAGCCGCGGCGGAAATTGGTGCCGGTGCTGAAGGTGGTTTCCCGCATGAAGTTGTCGAAGGTGAAATCGACCGACGAACCGGCGGCGCCCACGTTGCGCACGAAGAAGCCCTGGCCGCTCGGGATGATGGGATTCCCGATGCCGTTGACGTAGGTGCGGTACTGGCCGGCATATTGGCCGGTGCTCTCATACACGTAGGCGGCGGCGCTCATGCCGCTGGGGATGCTGGCCTGGCTCCAGTCGATGGGCGAGGGGTAGGGGTTGCCCACCAGGTGCCAGCCACCGTCGGCGCTGGCGCCGCGGCTCAGGCTCACGGTCTGGTCGCCGGTTACGGGCGTGCCTTCGAAATCGACCAGCGCGCCGGCGCCGATGTTCACGGTGTAGCCGCGGCCCACGGCCAGGGCCGCGCCGGTGCTGGCGGGCGACACCCAGCCTTTATCAAAAGCTCCGTAAGAGGAGGTAACGGTAGCCACGCGGCTTTCATCGTAGCCAAACACGGTGGGGAAGGGCGTCACCAGGTTGGGCTCGGCGGCCGCGTTGTAGGCCGGGTTCACCACGGGCGCAAAGCCGCCGGTGGCCAGGTCGGCCACGGTGCTGCCCGTCACGGGCGCCGAGTAGTGGCGGTAGCCCGTGCCCGGGTTCACGCTGGGGTCGATGGCGCGCTGCACGCGGGCCGGGCCCGCTACCACGCCCGGGGTGCCACCTAGCGGGCCGCCTTCCGGCTCATTAAAGACGAGGGCCGAGCCCTGCGTGGGGTTCGAAAGCAACGTGAGCAGGTTGGTGTTGCTCGTCACGAGGTCGCGCCGGAGGCGCAGGCGGCGGCGCACGCTCAGCGGGCTGGAAAGCGTTAGCTCGCCGGCGGTGGGCGGTGTCCCTCCATCGGTATTGAAATCAATGTCGGTGTTCACAAACAGCTCCCGCACGGTGGCCGGCAGGCCGGTGCCGCTCACGTAGCTCGCCGACACGCGGTAGGTATAGCTAGCGTCGTCGGAGAACGAGCGGGTGCCCGTTACCTGCACGGCGCCAGTGGTGCCGCTGGCGCTGAGGCCGCCGGCATTGCGCAGCTGCAGCGTACTGCCGGCCTGCGTGGTGAAGGAGCCAGGGCCGCTCACGGTGCGGGTATCGAGGTTCAGTTCGCCGCCGGTTTGCAGGGTCAGGGCGTTGGTTACCGTCAGGTTATTGGTGAGGCGGGCCACGCCGGTGCCGGTGATGGTCACGTTGCGGTAAGTGCCATTGATGTCCCGATTCAGGGTATTCACCACGAGGTCGCCGGGGGTGCCGTCATTCACGCAGATGCCGAAGGTGCCTTCTGAGTCGTGAAATACCCGGGCATACAGCACCTCGCCGGGCGTGCGGCCCGATACGCCCACCGTGCCGAAATTATCATTGCCGTTAAATCGGTTGCAGCCTAACTCCGTCAGCGTCCCGCAAGTACCACTGTACAACGCCAGGGTCACGTCGTTGAGCGCATTCACCGCTGTGCCGGCGCTGGTGCGCACTACGGCAGCGCCGTTAGCAGGCACCACAAACTGATACCACACGTCGTACCAGCTTCTTTGCACCCAGAAGGTGGCGCAGCTAGGGCCGGGGAAGTCTTTGGTAGCTCCTTCGAGGGTGCCGTTTACCGAGTTGCAGCTGCCGTTGCTACCCACCGTTAGCACCGTGGCGGTGGAGCAGAGGTCGTTGGTCAGCAGCGGTGCCGCCTCAAGGTTGCTGACGCAGATGGAGTAGGGGTCGTCGGACCCGAAGTTCTGGAGCACTACCCGCAGGTAGTAAGTAGTGCCGGCGGTCAGCCCGCTTACCTGCTTGGAGTAATCAACGCAGTTCACGCTGGTGAGACTGCCGCAGCTGCCGCTAAATACCTCCAGCCGGTCATCGTTGGCGGTAGTTTCGACGTGTATAGTGCCCGAAGCCGGCGCTACGAAGCTATACCAGGTGTCCTTGCCGCCGTCGCACACCTGCAGGCTGCTGCTCGAAGCCGTGGCGTTTGCATTGATGGCATTGTAGGCGTTGGCGCAGGGGTTGTTGGCGGGCGCCACCGTCAGGGCCACGGCGCCGCTGCACTCGTCGTTGCTCGGCGCCATGGGCGGCACAAAAGCATACACCTGTCCGCTGGCGGGTGGCGTCGTCAGGTTGTTGGTCGCCGTAGCTTTGCTGTAGCTGGGGGCCGTGCCCGTGTCGCGTAGCGACAGGAACGCCCAATCGGTAATCAGGCCAATGCTGGCACCGTCGCCCGTTACGGGGGCGCTGCCCACGTTGTTATAGGCATACTCCACGCGTCCCGCGCCCTCATACAGCCGCACCTGGAAGGAGATGTTCGGCGCGGTGGCCGTTACGCCCCACTTCCAGTTGCGCCACTCGAAGGTGAACACCCGGCTGCCCACCGCGCCCGTGGTGCGGTAGCTGGCCGTGCCGTTGCTGCCATCGAGGTCGTCCCACAAGGCGGCCAGCAGCGGCTGCGAGTCACCACTAAGGTTATCGAAGTCGTTGTCTCTTGTGGAGCTCAGCAGGCTGTTAAACGACAAAAAGCCGTTCGATGAGGCATACGCCGTGTTGTAGCTGTTGCCTTCAAACTTGAATTCGAAGCCGATGGGCAGGCCCGCCGAAACGCTGTCATTGGTTTGCACCAACGATACCACGGTACCCCCGTTCAGTGGCACATAGGCTTCCTGCCGGGGCATCAGCGTCAGTTTATCAAAGCGAATGGTGGGCTGCGCCCAGGCCTGCCCGGTGCTCAGCAGGCCCAGCAGCAGCCCGGCCAGCAAGCCCCAGCGGCGAGTAGGTAAGAGAGTTTTCATGTAAACGTATTGTGGTGGAATAGGAAAGAAAAAAGTCGGCCCGGCCGTCGGCTCTCCAACAGAACGGCCAGTCCGTAACCAGACAAAACTATTTTGCCTTGCTGGGCTATCCAAGCACGATTGCACCAACCGCCGAAAAACGGTTGCCAACGCCACAAAAAGTGTCATGAAAAACAAAGCCGCCGGCCATCAGTAGCGACTACTGATGGCCGGCGGCCGCACGCATGGTGTTTGCAGGAAAGGCCTACTTTACCACAATTTTATTCAATTGTAACGCCTTCGACTTCTTATTTGGCCGGCTCACGCCGACGATGGTTTTCTCACCCAGCCATACCGTGAAATCCTTCACATAGGCCAGCTGCTGGTCGTCGGCCACGTTCAGCTTGAGGCGCTCGGGCGGGCTCACCACGCCGGTTTGCACGTTCAGGCGGCGCAGGTAGAGGTCCGATTTCTTGTTGAGGTTTTCCAGCGTCAGCAGCTGCAGCGTGTTGCCAAACACCGCCGCCCGGAAGCCGATGCCGGTGTAGGCGTCCACGCCCGGCGCCACCTGGTCCTTGGCCACGATGTTGTGCCACTTCGGCGCACCAAACTCATTGTAGCCGAATACGTGCAGCTCCCGCGCGTGTACCGGCGCCGGCGTCTCGCCTTCCTCGAAGTGCTTTTCGGCCAGCACCACCAGCTGCTTCTCGTCAGTCTGCAGAATGTCGTCGAGGTAAATGTCATCCAGCCGCTTCACGGCCGTGCCGCTGGCCTTGCTCAGCTCGGCCAAATACTCCGGCCCGAAGCGTACCTCGTCGGCAAACTTCATGTCGCCACCGCCGAAGTCGTACTTCACCACCTTCAGGCTGTAGTATTCGCCGGTCTTGTCGTCGGCGCACAGGGCGGCGGCATACAGGCTGCCATCGCCCAGCACCTTAAACTTGGCATCGCGAATGGTCACCGCCCGGCCGCCGTACACGCCGCCCACGGGCACGCCCATCACCTTCACCTCCGGCGCGGGGCCGGTGGGGTAGCGGCGCACGGTCAGCTTGCGCATGCCGTCGCTGATGAGCGTCACGTACTGCGTGCCGTCGTTGGCCACGTGCACGCCCGGCGAGAAAAACTCGCTGAACTCCCGGAAGTCGTAGGTTTTTTCCTCCAGTGGCCCCAGGTTCTGGTCGAGCAGCGTGGCCGTGATGCTTTTTATCTGCTGCTCCCGGGTGAGGTAGCGGAAAGCCAGCAGCCGGCTGCCATCGGGCGAGATGGCCAGGCCCGGCCGCCGCTCGCGGGCCGCCACGCTCACCACGGTTTTGGCGGCGCCCTTCTGGCCGCTCTGCAGGTTCACGGGCACCACGGTCAGGTTCTGGTTGCCTTCGTCCTGGTGGTGCAGCACCACCCAAGCTTGCTGCGCACTGCGGCCGAAGGCTTCCAGGGTTTCGCCGGGCGCCACGGGCACGGTGGTGCTCCAGAGTTGTTTTAGCTCGGTGTCGTAGCGCTCCACGGCGTAGCCGCCCGCGCTCTGGTGGGCCAGAATGACGAAGCCGCTGCCATCGGCCAGGGGCAGGGATTTGCGGGGTACCCGCATGTCGTAGCGGTCGGGGCCCGGTTCGGGCAGGTAGCTAAATGGTACCGATTTCACTTTTTGGGCCGTCGTGGGCAGCACGCCCCCCGTCAGGCTCCAGCCCAATAGTCCCAATACCAAAGCGCGTCGCAGCATAAGCAAAAGTTTTTTTGAAAAAGAATAAATCAGCCGATAGCCGGGCTGGTTGCTACAAAAGTACCGCTTCCAGGCCCTTGCTTGCCCACTGCCAGGCTACCATCCACGCTGGCAATCCAGTAGTACTCCTAAAAACGTAGCACAACCATAACGCTGGGGACGTCACCTTCGTAAAGCGGCACCGTTTACTTTGTGGCCGCTATCGGTGTGCCCCAAGCGTAAAAAGTTCCCGAAAACTCGTATTTTTGATTATAGATGCGAGGTTGGTCGCAGTAGTTGGGCTTTTGAACGGTATTTTTGCACATCGTTAAGTTTTGCCTATCTTTGTATCCGCCTCTCATTTTCTGCACATGAAAGCTTTAGTAAAACTCGTACTGCTGCTCGCCCTGATTGTGGGCGGGAAGCTGGCCAAAGAAGCCGCCCCCGTAACGGTTGCTCAGTCGCCAGTTTCGGCTACCCAACAAGAAAAAAGCAACCGTGTCGTGATGGTTCATCAGGTACTGACTTCCGAGCCGGTAGCCCCGTCCGAGGAGCAGCCCCGACAGGGTAGCCCCATCGTCACGGAGATGTTCTAATCTGCCCCGAAAGCGACTTTTCAAAAGTCGCTTTTTTTATGCCCGCTCCAATCGTTTGCAGCCGCCCACTGGGGCTGATGGAGCCCTTTCAATCGTTTGCGGGGCGGAGTAGCGTCGGCAATCGGCTCAACTATCAGGTATAGGAGCGCAGAGTAGCTGCGGCGGGGGCTACCTTTGCAGCTTCAATTGCTTACTGATAGATTAGCTATGTCCCTCAAACGGTCCACCGTGCAGCAGCTGCTCAGCAGCCAGGAGCTCGACCGCGAAGTTCTCGTCAAAGGCTGGGTGCGCTCGCGCCGCGGCAACAAATACGTGCAGTTCATCATCGTCAATGATGGCTCCACCATTCACACCATTCAGGCCGTGGCCAATGCGGAGCAGTTCTCCGAAGAAAGCCTCAGAGACGTGGGCAACGGCGCCTGCGTGGCCATTCGGGGCCAGCTGGTGGCCTCGCAGGGCAAAGGCCAGGCGGTGGAAATTCAGGCTACTGAAGTCACCGTGCTCGGCAAGGCCGATGCCGAAGCCTACCCGCTGCAAAAGAAAGCCACTTCGCTGGAGCACCTGCGCGAAATTGCCCACCTGCGCCCCCGCACCAACACCTTCGGGGCGGTGCTGCGCGTGCGCCACGCGCTGGCCTTCGGCATTCATAAGTTCTTCAACGACCGGGGCTTTTACTACGTCCACACGCCCATCATCACCGGTTCCGATGCCGAGGGCGCGGGCCAGATGTTCCGCGTCACCACGTTGCCGCCCGACAACCCGCCCCGCACCGACGACGGCGCCATCGACTACAGCCAGGACTTCTTCGGCAAGCAAACCAACCTCACCGTTTCGGGCCAGCTCGAAGGCGAGCTGGCCGCTATGGCGCTGGGCAGCATCTACACCTTCGGCCCCACCTTCCGGGCCGAAAACTCCAACACCGCCCGCCACCTGGCCGAATTCTGGATGATTGAGCCCGAAGTAGCCTTCAACGAGCTGGAGGAAAACATGGACCTCGCCGAGGACTTCCTGCAGTACCTCGTGCGCTACGCCCTGGAGCACTGCCCGGACGACCTACAGTTCCTCAACGACCAGTACGACAAGGAGCTGCTTACGCGCCTGAGCTTCGTCACCGACAACGCCTTCCAGCGCCTCACCTACACCGAGGCCGTGGAAATCCTGAAATCGGCGAAGCAAAAATTCGAGTTTCCCGTGGACTGGGGTACCGACTTGCAAAGTGAGCACGAGCGCTACCTGGTGGAGAAGCATTTCAAAAAGCCCGTCATTCTGACCAACTACCCGAAGGAAATCAAAGCCTTCTACATGAAGCTGGACGAGGACGGCCGCACCGTACGCGCCATGGACGTGCTCTTCCCCGGCATTGGCGAAATCATCGGCGGCTCGCAGCGCGAGGAGGATTACGAGAAGCTGCTGGGCCGCATGGCCGACATGCACGTGCCCGCCGACGAGCTCAGCTGGTACCTCGACACCCGCCGCTTCGGTACCGCGCCGCACGCCGGCTTCGGCCTGGGCTTCGAGCGTCTGGTGCTGTTCGTAACGGGGATGAGCAACATCCGCGACGTGATTCCTTTCCCGCGCTACCCGAAGAACGCGGAGTTTTAGGCTTCGATAGTAGTTTGCAAAATGAGAGGCGGTTCCGGTAACGGGGCCGCCTCTTGCTTTTTAAAAGCCGGACTAACCTCGGTGGTGCATCCATCGTTGCAAGGGCAGATAATCTGACTTGTTATGCTTCCCGAAATTAACCTTACTGACTCCGCCAGCCTGCCCGAAGGCGCCCTCAAAACCTTCGCCACGCCCGATGGCGGCCCCAAGGTGCTGCTCACCCGGCAGCAGGGCCAGGTGCATGCTTTTGCGCCCAACTGCCCGCACTACGGCGCGCCGCTGGAGAAAGGTAAAGTAGTGGCGGGCCGCCTCATCTGCCCCTGGCACCACGCCTGCTTCCGGCTGGAAACCGGGCAGCTGTGCGAGCCGCCGGCCCTTGATGACCTGCCCAGCTACGCCGTGCGCGAGGCCGGGGGCCGCATCTGGGTGCGGGTGCCTGCCAACCCACCCGCCAGCACCGACAAGCCCGACACCACGCCCACGGCCGAACTGGGCGGCACCCCGCCCGCCCCGGCGGCCGCGCCCACCGACCAGCGCACCTTTGTAATAGTAGGCGCGGGAGCGGCCGGTCAGTTTGCCGCCCAAACCCTGCGCCGCGAGGGCTTCCGGGGCCGCATCGTGCTGCTTACGGCCGAGGCCCAGCTGCCCTACGACCGTACCAAGCTCAGCAAAGCCTATCTGGCGGGTAAGGCCGAACCGGCGGCGCTACCGCTACGAGAAAAATTGTTTTATGAAGCGCAGCATATTGAGCTGCTGACTAATGCTCGCGTGACGGGCATCGATAGCAAAACGCAGGAAGTGCAGCTGGCCGACCAGCCGCCGCTGCGCTACGACCAGCTGCTGCTGGCGCCCGGCACCACGCCCAACCTGCTGCCCCAGCTACCCGGCCACGACCTGAACGGCGTGCTGCCCCTCCGCAGCCGGGCCGATGCCGACGTGCTGCTCGAAGCTACCCGGGAAGCGGCGCAGGTGGTGGTTATTGGCTCCAGCTTCATTGGTATGGAGACGGCCGCCAGCCTCGCGGCCGAGGGACGGCAGGTGACGGTGGTGGCGCAGGACAAAGTGCCGTTTGCGAAGGTGCTGGGGCCGGAAATCGGGCAAATGTTCCGGCAGCTGCACGAGGCGAAAGGCGTGCGGTTTGAAACCGAAGCCGAGGTAGAGTCGCTGCTGAGCGAAGGCAACCAAGTAAGCGCGGTGCTCCTCAAAGGCGGCCGCAAGCTGCCCGCGCAAGTGGTAGTGCTGGGCGTGGGCGTGCGCCCGGCCACGGAGTTTTTGCGCAGGAGCTTCGAGCTGGAAAAGGACGGCGGCCTGAAAACGGATGAATACCTGCAGGTAACTGAAAATGTGTACGCCGCTGGTGATATTGCCGCCTTCCCGCTGGCGGCCAATGGCAAGCCCGCCCGCATCGAGCACTGGCGGCTGGCCCAGCAGCACGGCCAGCTGGCCGCCCGCAACATGCTGGGGCAGCGCGAAAAATTAACCGCCGCGCCGTTTTTCTGGACGCAGCAGTTTGGCAAAAGTCTGCGCTACGCCGGCCACGCCGATAAGTGGGACGACATCATGTACCACGGTGAAGTAGCGAAGCAAAAATTCCTGGCGTTCTACGTGCAGCGCGGGCGCATTGTGGCCGTAGCCGGCATGGGCCGCGATGCGGATATGATTTATATCACTGAACTGTTGGGCCAGGGGCGCCTGCCTGCGCCTGCCCAGCTGCAGCCCGATACCGACTGGGCCGCCTTGCTGGCTTGAGCTGCTAGCGCCCGGCTTGCAGCGCCGTCAGCGCTTGGCGGCTGAAATCGTGGTCGAAATCAACCAGATTGTGCTCGGTAAAGAGCAGCAGTACTACGTCGTGCGCGGCTAGTTGCTCGCGCAGGTTCAGGCTGCTCACGCGCGGGGCCGGGCTACTTCGCGGATAGTGAACTTCCTGATTATAGTACCAAAAATGACTGTCTGGCGCAAAAAGACGCTGCAGGTAAGGGTAAGACTCGAACAAGCTGTAGCCGAAGCTGTCGCCGACCAGCAGCAGCCGGGGCTGCATTTGGCCATCGTGGGGTGGGTCGAAGGCCAGGGTAGGGTAGGCCAGCGGCACGGCAGGCGCCACCAACAGGTTGAGGATGCGGGCAAGGTCGTCGTCGGTGCTGCGGGGCTGGCGGCTGATTTCCATGCCCGTGTGCCGTACGGCGGGTAGCTGGAAATGGCCGCGCTGCTCCATATACCGGAACAAGGTGTCGGCGGCCCGCGTCACGCCATAGCCGCTCCAGTGCGTGCCGCCGGGGCTAAACAGCGGGTAAGGGCTGGTGGCCTTCCACGCTTTGAACAACGCGCTGAAGTCGATGAGATTGATGCCGGCTGCTTGCAAGCTTTGCGCATGCAGCCGGTAGTTGCGGGCGGGCTGGCCCAGGGGCTGGCACGAATCGGGCAGCAGCTCCGCATAAAAAGAGGGCTTGGCCGGGGCGATGGCAAACACCAGCAGCTTACCGCGCTGAGCCAGCGAATCCTGCAGGGCCCGCAGCAACCGCACCCGCTCCCGGATTTCGGTTTCGGGCACTTGCCGCTGCCGGTTGAGGTAGCCCTGCAGCGGCCCCCGCTCGAATAGCTGCTGCCGCTTGCCCGACACAATTTCTGGGGTCGATGACTCGCCGAAAAGCGTGTATCGCACCTGGTTGCGCGGCCGAATCAGCCAATAACGAAAGCCCAGCTTTTGCGTGGCGTACTGCTCCAGCGAATCCTGGTAAGTGCCCGCGCGCAATGCCTGCCAGCTAAAGCCCGGCCGCCGCCGGGGCGGCTCGAAGCCCACGGCTGGCAGCCGGAATATCTTCATGTGCAGCGCCGTTTGCAGGGCTGGCAGCAGGCACAGCACGAACAAGCCTCCCAGCAGGCGGCGCTTGGTGCGGGCAGGCGCCGCGGCCAGGTTGTTTTGCGAGACGGGTTCCATTTTTTCTCCTAGCTACAGCCTAAAACCGGAAGTAAATGAATGGGTTGAACGAGCTGCCCACAATGTAGCTCAAGCTCAGGGCCAGCAATACGGCCGTGATGGCCACCAACGCCACCGCGCTGCGCCGCGAGAAATGCCCGGCCGCCAGCAAACCCAGCTCCCGGCGCTCGATACGTGGCGCGGCGGCCCCAAAAGCCACCAGCCCGGCCAGCCCCAGCGTAAACCAGAACTCGCGGGTGAAATGCGGCAGCGGCCCCGCTGCATTGGCCCCCAGCATGGCCTGCAGGTAGCGCAGCCCGCCCGCCAGCGTTTCGGCCCGAAACAGCACCCAGCCCACGACGGTAGTCAGGAAGGTGGGCACGATGCTGAACACCCCAATGCGCTGATAGATACGCAACAGAAACAGCCGGTCCAGAATCAGAAACAAACCGTGGAAGGCACCCCAGGCAATGAAATTCCAGGCCGCCCCGTGCCAGAACCCCGACAGAATGAACACCGTCCAGAGGTTGACGTAGAGGCGGCTGGGTTTCACCCGGTTGCCACCCAGCGGAATGTAGAGGTAGTCGCGCATCCAGCGGCCCAGCGTGATGTGCCAGCGCTGCCAGAACTCGGTGATGGAGCGCGCGATGTAGGGGTTGTTGAAGTTTTCGGGAAACTGGAAGCCAATCAGGCGGCCGATGCCGATGGCCATGTCGGAGTAGCCCGAAAAGTCGAAGTAAATCTGAAAGGTGTAGGCCAGCGCCCCCAGCCAGGCCAGCGGGGCCGACAGGCTGCCCGGGGGCATCTGGAAAATCAGGTCGGCCTGCTCGCCCAGTACGTTGGCAATGAGTACCTTTTTAGCCAGCCCCAGCCCGAAGCGAAACGCTCCGGCCAGCTTCAGGTCGATGGTTTCGAAGGCGGCGCGGTCGGTGAGCTGGCCGGCTATTTCGTGAAATCGCACGATGGGCCCGGCAATCATCTTGGGAAACAGCATGATGTAGAGCAGGAAATCCCAGAATGACTTCAGCGGCCGGTTGACGCCCCGATACACGTCGATGGTGTAGGTTAGTTTCTCAAAGGTGAAAAACGAGATGCCGATGGGCAATACCACCTTTTCCCAGGTGAGCGGCGGGCCGCCGAAATAGCTGCGGATGGCGCTGGCATTGTCCAGAAAGAAGTTGGCGTACTTGAAATAAAAGAGCATCAATACGTTGATGACGATGCTCATGATGAGGAAAATACGTTTCTTCCAGCGCTCCTCCGCCGCGTCCATGAAGCGAATCAACCCGAAGTTGACCACTACCGAGCCCAGGAACAGCGCCAGAAAATTGAGCCCACCCCAGGCGTAGAATAAGATGCTGGCTACCAGTGTCACCGCGTTTTTGAAGCGCGTGGGCACTGCGTAATACAGCAGCAGGAAACCCGGCAGAAAATAAAAAAGAAAGAGTACGCTACTGAAAACCATAAAAAGAGGCTACCCATGGGGTAGCCTCAAAATTACGCGACACCCCCGGGCTTAGCGCCCGCCCCGGCTACGGCCACCGCTGGGGCTGCCACCATTGCCTCGCCCCGGGCCCGCGCCGGCCCGGCCGGACCCGTTGTTGCCGGTGCCCATAGCGGGCCGCCGGTCGGGCTGCTGGTAGCGGCCCGGGGCCATTTCGCCGCCGCGCATCGGAGAGAGTTGGGGAGCCCGGGTGTAAGTGGGGTGGTAGTTATCGCGCGGGTGATAGCTGGTAACCCAGCGCGGGTAGCGGGCCCGGTAGGTGGCAATGCCCAGCCAGGGTTGCGGGCCTACGTAGCCCAGCACCGGCTGCGGGTGAAAATACGCCGGGTCGTAGCCGTATAAAGTGGGCAGTACCACCCAGTAGCCGTTGTCGAAGATGAGGTATTGCTGCGTGTACAGGTCGTAGTAGCCGTCGATTTCGGGGATGTAGTAATACTGCACACCGGCCGGCACGGGCGGCCCCCAGGCCGGCGCGCCCACCTGCACGTTCACGCTCACCTGGGCGTGGGCGGCCGGCGCGGCGCCAGCCAGCAGCAGGGCAAAGCCGAAGAATTTCAAAAGCTTGATTAGCGCGTTCATAGCCGGAGGAATTGAGCAACGATGCTGCTGCCTCTAACGCAAGCCCAATGCCCGTTTCACCCCAGTCCCGATGAAGAGGTGGCTTTCCCGGCCCATCAGCCGGAATGTGCCGACCAGTTCGCCAGCGGTTCTGAACGCAAAAAGCAGCTTCCCCCCGAAGAAGAAAGCTGCTTTGCTGCGGTGAGCAACGACGGTCAGTGTTTGCCGTGGCCTTTGCCCTTGCCGCCGTTCATCTTTTTGGCCTGGCCGGGGGGCAGGCCGCCGTTGCTGGGGTTGGCGCGGTAGCCCTGCTTCTTGGCCTGACCAGGGGGCAGGGCGCCATTGCTGGGGTTGCCGCCGCGGGGGTAGCGGGCGCGGTACTCGTCGTAGCGCGACCAGGGCTGGGCGCCCACGTAGTCGATAACTACCGGGTGGAAGCTGGACGTGCTGTAGCCCGTCAGCGTGCCTACGCGCGTCCACTGGCCGTTGCGCTGCACCACATATTGCCGGGCGGGCACGTCATAGAAGCCGTTGGCTTCGGGGATGTAGTAGTATTGGGAGCCGCTGGGCAGCGCCGGGCCCCAGGTGGGCGCCGTGTTGATATTGACGTTGACCTGTGCGCTGGCCGGGGTGGCCAGGGCCAGCAGGCCGGCCACGGCGAGGGTGGCAATGGGGAATAATTTCATGGGAATTAGGGGAATGAGTGGAAGGGTAGAGGCGTTGTTTCAAGGACAGTGCCAAAGTCCAGGCTTGATACGCAATCCACCATCAGCAGTTAACAGGAATAATGCGTAAGCGGGCACAAATGCGGGCGTGGGCTTGTTATGCCCCGACGTCCATCCGGCAGCGCCGCGCTAAATGCGTTGGCAAATAAGCTCATTATACTAGCTAACGGGCGGCGTTTTCCGTACTTTTGCAGCCCAATTCGCTGCCTTCCTGCATGGCCAAAAAATCCACGACGACTCCGGCTGTTAAAGCTCCCAAACCCAGCGCGGCGCCCACCAAAACGCCCAAGCCCCAGCCAGCCAGGCCGGTGCCCGCGAAAGCCCCGGCCGCCGATTTGAAAAAGCAACTGGCTGGCACCGTGACCGAAGCCGGCGCGGTAGGCAGCCAGCCCACGGCCGCCGGCCTGGCCACCGCCCTGCAACACCAGACGCCCGAAACCCTGCCGCCCACCACGGCCGGCCAGCTCACCGATGCCGCGCTGCCGCTCGATGCACCTTACATTGAGGTGTATGGCGCCCGCGAGCACAACCTCAAAAACGTGTCGGTGAAGATTCCGCGCAACCGGCTGGTGGTGTTCACGGGCATCTCGGGCTCGGGCAAGTCGAGCCTGGCCTTCGATACCATCTATGCCGAGGGGCAGCGGCGCTACATGGAGACGTTTTCGGCCTACGCCCGCTCCTTTATGGGCGGATTGGAGCGGCCCGACGTGGATAAAATCGAGGGTTTGTCGCCGGTTATCAGCATCGAGCAGAAGACGACCTCGCGCAACCCGCGCTCCACGGTGGGCACCATCACCGAGATTTACGACTTCCTGCGCCTGCTCTACGCCCGCACCGCCGAGGCCTACAGCTACGCCACCGGGAAGAAGATGATTCGGCAGAGCGATGACCAGATTATCAACTACATCCTGCGGCACTACGACGGCAAGAAGCTGGTGGTGCTGGCGCCCGTGGTGAAGGGCCGCAAAGGCCACTACCGCGAAGATTTCCAGAAAATTGCCAAGCTGGGCTTCGCCAAGGTGCGCGTCGATGGCGAAATCCTCGACATCACGCCCAAGATGCAGGTGGACCGCTACAAAATCCACGACATCGAAATCGTCATCGACCGGCTGGTGGTGAAGGAGGAAGACCGGTTCCGCCTCTCCGGCTCGGTGCAAAATGCGCTGACCCACGGCAAAGGCACTATGCTGGTGCTCGACCCCGACGCCAAGGGCGAAAAGGGCAAGCCGCAGTTCTTCTCGCGCTTCCTGATGGACCCCGACACCGGCATTGCCTACGACGACCCGGCGCCTAACACCTTCTCCTTCAACTCGCCCTACGGGGCCTGCCCCACCTGCAACGGCCTGGGCGAGGTGCAGGAAATCACGGAAGAAGCCGTGCTGCCCGACCGCAAGCTGAGCATCTCGCGCGGCGGCATCGCCCCGCTGGGCGAATACCGCGACATCTGGATTTTCCAGCAGATGCAGCACCTGCTCAAGCGCCACAAAGCCACCCTCAACACGCCGCTGGAAAAGCTGCCCGAGGCAGTATTGCAGCAACTGCTGCAAGGTATTTCGGACGACGAGGCCGACAAGCTTGACGTGGACCCTTTCGAGGGCCTCATCCCTTTTCTGCGCCGGCAAATGGATTCGGAGTCGGAGAACATTCGCGAGTGGATTCAGCACTATGCCCAGGCCCAGCCCTGCCCCGAGTGCCAGGGCTACCGCCTGAAAAAGGAAAGCCTGCACTTTAAGCTCGACAGCAAGCACATCGGTGAGCTGGCAGTATTGGATTTGAACCAGCTTAGCCAGTGGTTTGAGACGCTGGAAGACCGGCTCACGGAGCGCCAGAACGTCATCGCCCGCGAGCTGCTGAAGGAAATCCGTAAGCGCATCGGCTTTTTGCTCGAAGTGGGCCTCGACTACCTTAACCTGCACCGCCCCGTGCGCACGCTCAGCGGCGGCGAAAGCCAGCGCATCCGCCTGGCCACCCAGATTGGTACCCAGCTCGTGGGCGTGCTCTATATTATGGATGAGCCCAGCATCGGCCTGCACCAGCGCGACAACGAGCGGCTTATCAAAGCCTTGCAGCACTTGCGCGACATCGGCAACTCGGTGATTGTGGTGGAGCACGACAAGGACATGATTCTCAACGCCGACTATGTGCTGGATATTGGTCCGGGTGCGGGCGTGCACGGCGGCAACATTGTGGCCGCCGGTCCGCCGGCGACTATTTTCAACTCGGGCTCGCTCACCTCGCAGTACCTCAGCGGACAAAAACACATTGAGTTGCGCAAGAAAAAGCGCGCTGGTGAGGGCAAAGACCTGGTGCTGAAAGGCGCCAAAGGCAACAACCTTAAGAACGTGACCCTGAAAGTGCCGTTGGGTAAGCTCACGGCCGTCACGGGCGTGTCGGGCTCGGGCAAGAGTACGCTCATCCACGACACGCTGTACCCGATTCTCAACCAGCACTTCTTCAACGCCAAGAAGGAGCCGCTGACCTACGCCAGCATCGAAGGCCTGGATTTGGTGGATAAGGTAATTGAGGTCGACCAGTCACCCATCGGCCGTACGCCGCGCTCGAACCCGGCCACCTACACCGGCGTGATGACCGAAATCCGCAGCCTCTATGCCGAGATGCCGGAGGCGAAAATTCGGGGCTACGGCCCGGGCCGCTTCTCCTTCAACGTGAAGGGCGGGCGCTGCGAAACCTGCGAGGGGGCCGGCATCCGCACCATCGAGATGAATTTCCTGCCCGACGTGCACGTGCCTTGCGAAACCTGCAAAGGCCGCCGCTACAACCGCGAAACGCTGGAAGTGCGCTTCAAAGGCAAATCCATCACCGACGTGCTCGACATGACGGTGGAAAAGGCCGTGGAATTCTTCGAGTACCAGCCGCGCATCCTGCGTAAAATCAAAACCCTGAACGAAGTAGGCCTCGGCTACCTCACGCTGGGCCAGCAGGCCACCACCCTCAGCGGCGGCGAGGCCCAGCGCGTGAAGCTGGCCACCGAGCTCAGTAAAAAGGACACCGGTAAGACCTTCTACATCCTCGATGAGCCCACCACCGGCCTGCACTTCGAGGACATCAACCACTTGGCCGATGTGCTTCAGAAGCTGGCCGATAAGGGCAATACTGTGCTCGTCATCGAGCACAACCTCGACCTCATTAAGGTAGCCGACCACGTCGTCGACATAGGCCCGGAAGGCGGCGCAGGCGGTGGCACTATCGTGGCCCAGGGCACACCCGAGCAGGTGGCCAAGGCCGGTAAAGGCCACACGGCCCGCTTCCTGGCCGAGGAGCTGCGCACCAGCAAATACGTGTAAGTCTTCCATTTATCGCAGCCCGGTTTTTTGGGTTTCGCATTCCAGTCCTCACGAGGTTTGTGCCAGCGGCACGGGCTTCGTGAGGACTGTTTGTTTTTGGAAAATCGGTGATGGAAAGGAGTCCAGACGAATAAAAGATTTTGGCAAATCAGAAGAATTTAAAAGAATTTTCAACGGTGAATTTATGGAATAATGGTAGACCGGGAACGTTCTCGCCTGATAAATCAAGCAGTTATTGCTTTGTTATTGCGGGATATTGGTCATAAAACAAGGTTTTGACTGATTATTTCGAATAATTTTCTTTCGATTTGTACAAATTTCTCTTGCTTAATGCAAATTTAACCTTGCTTGGATTGCGTAGTTGGCTGCTAAAAAAGGGCTGTTATTG
Organism: Hymenobacter aranciens; assembly: GCF_030580865.1. Taxonomy (GTDB): domain Bacteria; phylum Bacteroidota; class Bacteroidia; order Cytophagales; family Hymenobacteraceae; genus Hymenobacter; species Hymenobacter aranciens. Next base: position 257,624 of record NZ_JAUQSY010000005.1, read on the forward strand.
GAAGTATTGATTGTTTTTGCTGCCATAATTCCGAAGTAATTTTTTAAAAATTTGTTTGTGTTGAAATTTTTTCAATAGCTTCGCCACTCCAAATTCATTCACTCACCAAAATTTCCATTTCTCACCAACCCCCCTTTCTTTCTTCTATGAAAAAAACCTTTTACTCGGTTGCACTGGGCCTCGCCGGCCTGGCACTGACTTCCTCCCCCGTGCTGGCCCAGGGCCCGCAACACCGCAACTGCGGCAGTATGGATGTGCTGGCCCAGCAAATGGCTGCCGACCCCGGCCTTGCCCAGCGCATGGCCAGCATCGACAACCAGGCGCTGCAGTTTGCCGCGCAGAAAACCAATGCGGCCCAGCGTGGGGCGGCGGCGGCCATTACCATTCCGGTAGTAGTGCACGTGCTCTACAACACGACGGCCCAGAACATCAGCGACGCCCAGATTCAGTCGCAGATTGACGTGCTCAATGCCGACTTCCAGAAGCTGAACTCCGATGCCAGCAGCGTGCCCTCGGCCTTCGCCTCGCTGGCGGCTAATCCCAGCATCGGCTTCGTGCTGGCCAAGCGCGACCCTAGCGGCAATGCCACCACCGGCATCGAGCGCAAGCAGGTGACCCAGACGTCGTGGGGTACCGACGACAAAATGAAGAAAACCACCACCGGCGGCCTCAACGCCTGGCCCTCGGGCAGCTACCTCAACCTGTGGGTCTGCAACCTGTCGGGCGGCGTGCTGGGCTATGCCCAGTTTCCGGGCGGCGCTACGGCTACCGACGGCGTTGTAATTCTGACCACGGCTTTTGGCAAAGGCGGCTCGGCCACCGCGCCGTTTAACCTCGGCCGCACCGGTACCCATGAAGTAGGCCACTGGCTGAACCTCTACCACATCTGGGGTGACGACGGAACGGCCTGCACGGGCTCGGACCAAGTATCGGACACGCCTAACCAGGCCGACGAAAACTACGGCGCGCCGACCTACCCGCAGCCCTCGTGCTCGAACACCAGCGACATGTTCATGAACTACATGGACTACGTGGACGACCGCGCCATGTACATGTTCTCGACCGGCCAGAGCACCCGCATGAATGCCCTGTTTGCCACCGGCGGCTCCCGCGCTTCGCTCAAAACCTCGCTCGGCGGCACGGCGCCCGGCGGTGGTACCACGCCCCCGCCCACCACGGTTACCTACTGCACCAGCAAAGGCACCAGCGTTGGCTACGAGTGGATTGACCTCGTGCAGCTGGGCAGCATCAACCGCAGCTCGGCCGCCAATGCCGGCTACTACGACGGCTCGGCCACCAGCACCAACCTGGCCGTGGGCTCCAACACCATCAGCTACAGCGCCGGCTTCGCCAGCACGGGCTACACCGAGTACTGGAAGATTTACATCGACTACAACCAGGACGGCGACTTTACCGACTCGGGCGAGCTGGTAGCCAGCCGCTCCAGCAACCTGGCCAGCACGCTCAGCAGCACCTTCACGGTGCCCGCCACGGCCAAAAACGGCGCCACCCGCCTGCGCTTGGTGATGAGCGACAACAGTGCTACCACCAGCTGCGGCAGCTTCAGCTACGGCGAAACCGAGGACTACACCGTGACCATCACGGGCGGCGCCTCGGCCCGTAGCACCCGCCTTGCGGCCGGCGCCGACCAGTTCCGCCTCTACCCGAACCCGGCCAGCAGCGTGTTGAACATCGCCCGCCCCGCCACCGCCGACGCCGAGCTGCCCCTGACGGTGCGCGTATACGACCTGCGCGGCGCCGAAATCCACGGCCTGACCCTGGCCGGCGAACAGCTGCAAGTGAGCACCCTGGCCAAAGGCATCTACCTGTTGACGGTGAGCGATGGCCAGACGACCTCGCACCAGCGCTTCGTGAAGGAGTAGCGCCGCTGCACGTTGCCAGCTAAAAAGCAAAAAGCTGCCGGGCCCAATGGTCCGGCAGCTTTTTACTTTTTATGGTTTTTACGGCAGAAGGTGGCGCTGAACTGGCTGTGCGTGCGGATGAAATTGCATAAAAGCCAGGCGAATAAATAAAAGATGTGACTAGCAGAGGGTTAAAAATAAATTAAAAAGTTATGAGCAACTGAAAACCGCTTACCTTGCTGGCCTAAGTTTTTTTCACCCAATCATTTCTCACCTGATGCAAATTTTTACTCCCCCCCCCGCAAAAACGTCCTGGCCGGTCTGGCTGCTGGCGCTAATGTGTAGCCTGCTGCCGCTGGGCCGCGTGGCCCGGGCGCAATCGCCCCCGGCCTGTGCGACCACGGCCCCCACCTGCAACCTGATTTGGAACGGCGGCTTCGAGCAAACTAAAAATGGAGACTGTCCTGACCGATTCGGGGGCTTTGGCAACCTGATTGATGCATCGGGCTCAGCCCCTAGTTCGTCGGTTGTAGCTCCACCTCTTGGCCCGAATGACCTGGTCTGCAAGTGGCAGGATGGTAATGCAGCTACCGCCGACTTGCTCAATGTGTGCTCCATCGACCCCCGGATGGACGTGCCGTGCAACTGGGCCACGGGCTGCGGCTTGTCGGGCTACGCAACAACCGGGCAGCCGACTCATTTGGGCAACGGCTACGCCGGGATATACGGCACCGGCGACTTCGAAAATATTGGCTACGAGAAGGACTGGCGGGAATACCTGGGCCAGGACATGAGCCTGACGGCCGGCAAGCGGTACTACGTCGAGTACTATGCGGCTATTGCGGCCCTGTCCGATTGGTCAGTGGCCAATTTAGGCGTGGCATTCGCCCCTACCACGACGCAGTATACGACCAAAGAATCCATTGCCCTGACACCCGTGGCGGAAAAGCCGGTCGGAATTGTGCCGGGCTCGTGGACCCTGGTCAATGGGTTTTTCCAGGCTACCGGCCTGGAGCAGCGGCTGCTCATCGGCAACTTTGGACCTACCTACAGCACGGTGCCGGGTGCCCCGCTGCCTTATATCAACAATGGCCCATCCCTGCGCAGAGGTGGTCCCCTGGATAGAGCAGCCTATTATTTCATCGACGATGCCTTGCTGCTGCCCGTGCCCACGGCCGGCCCCAATATATCGGTTTGTGGAGGAACGGTGCAACTGGGCGAGTGTCCGCTGCCAGCCAGCTCTGGGGCCTCCTATGCCTGGTCGCCCACTACCGGCCTGAGCAACCCCGGCATTGCCAACCCCGTGCTGACGCCCAGCACCGCGCCCGGCACCTACACCTACACACTCACGGTAACTATTCCGGGGCAGTCGCCGCAGATAACTTCTACCACAATAACTGTCTTTTCTCCACTTAGCATCTCGGCCTCGCGGAGCAGCGTTTGTCTGGGCGGAGCCGTAACGCTGACGGCCTCCGGAGGAGATGGCAGCCCCATTAACTGGTCGCCGATGACCAATTTGGTCACATTTACTGCTAACAGCATAACCGTAGTGCCTGCGTCGACTACCACCTATACCGCATCGAGCGGCTGCGGTACGCCCGTCACCTTCACGGTTACGGTGAACACCGATTGCTGCCTGCAAAATGAGGTGAGCATCGCGGCCGACCTGTCGGGCACCTACAGCAGCTATGCGTTCCAGGCGGGGCAATATTACCGTGTCCCTGCCAACACGACTGTTACGCTAACGAGCGGCACCTTCACGTTGACCAATGTCACGCTGCTGATGGGGCAGAACGCCCAGCTCAAGGTTGATAATGGAGCGCAGCTAAAACTTGTCGCCTCAACCGTCACGGCGGCCTGCGACCAGATGTGGGGCAGTATCCGGGTGACCAATACGGCCGGCGGCATGTCGACGGCGCCCTACGGCGGGCGTGACTGCCGTATCATGCACAGTATTGACGGGGTGGTGTACGAGCAGGACTACGGGGCGCCGTATGCCTACTTCCGCTTCAGCCAGACGCACTTCCGGCAAAACCTGCGCAGCATCACTATCCAGCGTGAAGGCACGATGGTAGCCACGACCGACCGGATTTCGAACTGCACGTTTGACAGTGAGCCCAGCAAGTTTTTTTCCCCTTATAAGAACATGGGCTACTATTCGGAGTGGCACTTGGGCGTACGCGGTAACATGCAAGCAGCCTACATTGCCACCAACGACTTCAAGCGCGCTTTCTTTGGCGTGTACGTGCTCGACGTGGCCCACCCGGACGTGACGCTGAAGCTGACCAAGAACACGTTTGCGGACTGCTGGCTGGGCGGAGTGTACGCGCCCAACGGGCAGTCGATAGTCAACTCCTCCACCCTGACCCTGACCGACAACACCTTCACCTTCCCGGCGGCCAAGACGTTCCCGGCCACGGCGCAGACCACCAGCGTGCAGGCCAGCTACACCAACGGGGCGCCGGCCGAAACCTACGGCGCCTACATGCGCTACGGCAGCATCGTGGCCGATAACAACCGCTTCCAGCAGCTCGACAGCACCCAGACGGTGCTCATGACTAGCTACGACAATTTCGGGCAGTACCGGCCCCGGCAGACGGGGCTGTATGCCCTGCGCCTGCCCAGCGTGCTCTACAACCGGTTTTACCTGCTCGACACCGGCATTAACGTGCTGGATGTGCCCGCCGGGCAGCAGACCACCATGCAAGGCAACGGCTTTGCCAACTGCCGGGTGGGCATCGTGGCCGCCACGCAGTCGACCTCCGCGCAGCTCTACGCCAGCTGTAATACCTTCCGGCGCGATAATTCCCGTAGCGGCACCAGCACGGGCATCGCGCTGAACCTGCCATCTTACAGTTACGGCGGCACCACGGTGTGGCCCCAGATTCTGATACGTGATTTCCGGAGCGTTAATACCACATACCCGCTCCGTAATCTGTTTGATGACAGCGGGGTGAACTCAACAATTAACTTCCCCGCCAAACGACTGGTGGCGCTGAGCAATAACTCGCCAGCAGGAACGGGGCAGTATACGCTAAATTATACAACGTTTTACGATTATTATGTCAAATACTTTCCATCTCCTTGGGTTTCTGCTAATGTGCTAGTCGGGCACTTGAACTATCTAAATGTCAATGCATCAGAAAGCCGGCCTAATATTACAAATGGCCCTTGTAGAGCAGATGGCTTCCCTGCTGCCGGTATCCAGCAGCCGCCACGTCAGTCCAATACTGGAGTAACTCCTGAGCCGGCTTTTTACCCGCAGCTAGCACAAAACTCTCCCAACCCCTGTTCGGGTAGCACGACGGTACACTATCAGCTACCTACTGGCACGCCCGATGCCTATCTGCTGGTGCGTCGCAGCACGGACGGGCGCACGGTGCAGCGAGTGGCGCTGGATGCCGCCACCACACAGCAGGAACTCAGCCTGCGCGGCTACGAACCCGGCGTGTATTTTGCTACCCTGCTGGTGGGCCGCACATCTGTGCAAACCATTCGCATCTTGGTGAAGTAGCTATGCGCCTTTCTCAACTATTTCTCGTGCTGCTCCTGCTGCTAGGCAGTGGGAGCGGACTGCGGGCCCAGGCCCCGACGATGCAGTGGCGCAAGCAGCTTGGCGCGCGCCGCCTGGTTGAACAGGCGGGCGCCATCTTATACACCCGCCACAACCGGCTGCTGATAGGTGGGAATACCCAAGTTCAGCTCAATAATGGACAGAATTATATCTCTGCCGCCAGTTGGCTGCTCAGTAACCGGGGCGACTCGCTGCGCACGAATACATATTTCCCGCAGGCACCTGAAACGGGTACTGGCGTCTCCGCTATGGCTGAGGCCCCCAACGGCGATTTTCTACTGCTGGGGATGTGCTCTATCTACGCGAATGGTCGAACGACCGTCCAGCACATGCTCATCCGCACGGATTCGCTGGGCGGGCAGCGCTGGGTACGCTACTACAATACCGATTCGGCGGTGGAAACGCAGAGTTGCCTGGCGCTGGCCGACGGCGGAGCCCTGCTGGTGGTGAGCTGCAACGACCCAGCAGCTAGCTTCGGTAATCCCATCCGGGTGCCCACCGTGCTGCGGGTCGACTCGCTGGGCAACACCATTTGGCAGCGGCAGTACGGCCAGCCCTACAGCAGCTTCCACAACATCATTGCCTTGCCCGACGGCTCCTATGCTTTGGCGGGCGTATTGGCGCGCCGCCTAACCAACCCGGTGCGCTTCCTCGGTACCCCTTGGCTGGTGCGCCTCACGCCCGACGGCGACACCATCCGCACGCGCCAGCTGCCCATCCCCCAAACCGAGGTGGGGCGACTCTACAACCTGCGCCTGGGGCCGGACGGCACACTGGTGGCGGTGGGAGAGGTCGGCTGGCCCTACAGCGCGCTTCATGATACGCAACAGGGCCTGCTGCTACAACTCGACGCCCAGGACCGGGTGAGTTGGTACCAAGTGCTTCCCCCTCCGGTCGTGACGGGCTACAACATCGGCTGCACGCTCTACCACGTTTACCCGCTGCCCACGCCGGGGCAGTACGTGGTGGCCGGCATCATGGCCGACCCCGGACCGAATGAACTCTCGGGCTACCTGGCCCGCTACGAGCGCCCGGCCGGCGGCGGCACGGCCCCGCCCGTGTGGCAGACGCAGTTTCTCAAGCCGAATATTTTTGAGCAGCCCAACGCCTACCTGCTGCAGGCCGACCACACGCTGACCGTGGCCGACTATGCCAGCCTGCCCGTGCCCTTCCAGCCCACCGACGTGCTGGTAACGCGCTTCGCGGGCCTGCCGCCGACCTACGAGCCCGACCTGTGCGCCACCCCGCCCGTGCCCAACGCGGCCTACACCCCGGTGGCCGGCGCGCCCGATTCGCTGGTGTTCTACGAGCTGGGCGCCGCCGGCCCGGCCTACGCCCAGCTGCTGCACTGGCGCTGGGAACTGGGCGACGGCACGGTGGTAGAGCAGACGACCTCCACCCCGCTGGGCCACCGCTACGCCATGCCGCCGGCGCCGGGCACCGTGGTGCGGGTGACGATAACCAACAACCTGGGCTGCAGCAGCACGCAGGAACTCTACCCCTGGGGCCGGCCCACGGCGGCGCAAGCGGCGCAGGCGCTGGCGGCCGGGGCCACGCTCTGGCCCAACCCAGCGGCGGGTGGCACGGTGCAGCTGCGCGTGCCGGGGCTGCGGGCGGGGGCGGCGGCCACGGCGCAGGTGCTCGACGGGCTGGGCCGGGCGGTGAGCCCGGCCGTGGCGCTGGCCGGGGGCGGGGCCGCCCTGCCGGTGGCTGGCTTGGCGGCGGGCGTGTACGTGGTGCGCGTGCGCACGGCGCAAGGGCAGTTTGCCAAGCGCCTTATCGTAAATGCGCCCTGAGCGAAGCACCTCCCGAAAAAGATGATTGCAACGCCCCGGCTGACCACCCGGGGCGTTTTGCCGTTAAGCAGGGTGGGAGTAGCGGCCAGGAAGCGGCATTTTCCCCGAAAAACCCGTTCTTCGCGGCACCATCCCGCCATTTTTCACCTGCCCCATGAAAACCCTTTATCTGCTGCGCCACGCCAAATCGAGCTGGAGCTTCGACGAGCTCAGCGACCAGGAGCGCCCCCTCAACGACCGCGGCCGCACCGATGCCCCGCGCATGGGCCAGGCCCTGTGCAAGCGCGAAATCGAGCTCGATTTGCTGGTGAGCTCGCCGGCCGTGCGCGCCCTGAGCACCGCCGTGCTGGTGGCCCGCGAAATCGGCTACCCGCACGAAAAGATTGTGGTGGAGCGCAATATCTACGAAGCGAGTGTCGAGGATATTTTAAGCATCATCCACCAGCTGCCCGATTCGGCCCAGTCGGTGATGCTGGTGGGGCACAACCCCACCTTTACCGACGTAGTCAACACCCTGGGCTCGGCCGGCACCACGCCGCTGCTGGAGATGCCCACGGCTGCCGTGGCTTGCCTGCGCTTCGAGTGTGAGCGCTGGGAAGAAGTGAGCCGCGAGAACGCGGAGTTCTACTTCTACGATTTTCCGAAGGACGGCAAGTGAGGTTGTTTTTAAGTTAAAAGTTGAGAGTTAAAAGTTAAAACTGAACGGGTAGCCTCGATACACTTATTCGCGTAAACTCATCTGCGATGTAAAGGCTTTGTTCTGGTGCTATCAAGGTATCAAGCGCATGGCTTTTAACTTTTAACCCTCAACTTTTAACTCCATTTGAAAACCCTTTCCCGCGACCTGAGCTGGCTGCGCTTCAACGCCCGCGTACTGCAGGAAGCCCAGAGCCCCGACGTGCCGCTGCTGGAGCGCCTGAAATTCTTGGCCATCTTCAGCAGCAACCTCGACGAGTTTTTCAAGGTGCGCGTGGCCACGCTGCGCCGCCTCACCAAGCTCAAGAAGAAAACCCGTGCCCAGCTGGGCCGCCCGCGCCGCGAGCTGCGCGCCGTGCTGGCCGAGGTGGAGCGGCAGCAGGAAGAGTTTGGCGCCACCTTTCGCGAGCAGCTGCTGCCGGCCCTCAACGCCGAGCATATTCACCTGCTGAATGAAGCCGAACTGAGTGCGGCCCAGCGTAAGTGGGTGCTGAAATATTTTCGGGAAAACGTGCGTGACCTGCTCTCGCCAATGGTGCTGGACGAAACTATGCACCAGCTTTTCCTGAAAGACCAGACCGTGTACCTGACCTTTCTGCTGACGCACCCGCATGGCAAAAAAGACGCTCCCAAACACGACCGGGTGCTGCTGATGGAGCTGCCCACCAAGCGCCACGGCGGCCGCTTCGTGCGCCTGCCCGACGAAGGCGCCGAGCGCTACGTGCTGTTTCTGGACGATGTGATTCGTGTCGGCGCCGCCGAGCTATTTCCTGATTACGAGCACATCGAAGTCAACGCCATCAAGCTCTCGCGCGATGCCGAGCTCGACATCGAGGAAGAGGTGTCGGGCGACCTGATGGCCAAAATCCGTAGCAGCCTGGCCAAGCGCGCCACCGGCTACCCCGCCCGCCTGCTCTACGACCCTGAGCTACCCAAAAAGGTGCTGCAGGCCATCGAGGAAAAAACCGGCATCAGCACTGAGGAGCTGGTGGTGGGTGGGCGCTACCACAACTTTCGCGATTTCTTCGGCTTCCCCGATTTTGGCGAGGCGCGGTTTAAGTACCCGGCCTGGCCGGCGCTGCCGCACCCCACGCTGCCGCGCACGGGCAGCCTGCTGGCGGCCATCGTCGGGCAGGAGCACCTGCTGCACCCGCCCTACCAGTCGTTCGACTACGTGCCGCGCCTGCTGCGCGAAGCTGCCGCCGACCCGCGCGTGTCGGCCATCGGCATCACCCTCTACCGCGTGGCGCACAAGAGCACCGTAGTAAAAGCCCTGCTGAAAGCCGCCAAGGCCGGCAAGCAGGTGACGGCCGTGGTGGAGCTGAAAGCGCGTTTCGATGAAGAATCGAACCTCTACTGGGCCGAAAAGCTGCAGCGGGCCGGCGCCCGCGTCATCTTTTCACCGCCCGAGCTCAAAGTACACAGCAAGTTGCTGCTCATTACGCGCCGCGAGGAGCTTGAAACCGTGCGCCACTTCGCCTACCTGAGCACCGGTAATTTCAACGAAAGCACCAGCGAGCTGTACACCGACCACGGCCTGTTCACGGCCGACGAGCGGCTGACGCGGGAAGTGGCCACGGTGTTTGATTTCCTGGCCGACCCGCTGGCTACGCCGCCCGAATTAAAGTATCTGCTAGTGGCGCCCTTCGGCCTGCGCGCAAGCCTGAATACGCTTATCGACCACGAAATCAAGAACACCAAGAAAGGCAAGGAAGCGTACATCACTCTCAAAGTGAATGCGCTGCAGGACCCCGGTATGATTGCGCGGCTCTACGAAGCCAGCCAGGCCGGCGTGCGAATTGAGCTGCTCATTCGCGGCATCGGCTCGCTCGTGCCCGGCGAGGCGGGGCTGAGTGACAACATCACCCAGCGCGGGCTGGTAGACCGCAACCTGGAGCACGCCCGCATCTACGTGTTTGCCAACGGCGGCGAGGAAAAAATCTACGTGTCGTCGGCCGACTGGATGACCCGCAACCTCGACCGACGGGTGGAAGTGGCCTTCCCCTTACTGGCCGAAAATACGCGGGCCGAAATCCGGCAGTTGCTGAATATTGAGCGGCAGGATACGGTGAAGGCCCGGGATTTCAATAATGAGTTTATCCGTGCCGCAGCTGGTGAGAAGCCGGTGCGGGCGCAGGAGGCCACGTATAAGTATCTGAAAGGCCTGAAGAAGAAATAAGCACGTGTCCCCCGAATTGGAAATTCGGGGGACACGTGCTTACCGCCGCACGCCCGCCTTTTCCAGCAGCTTGCGCGGCGGCGTGATGAACAGCTCCAAGCTGGCGTAAGGTGCCCCGGCAAACTTCGAGTCGATGATTTTCTCGCGGTCGGCGTTGGTGCGGTCGAAGGCGTCGAAGGCATAGTTATAGCGGTAACCAACTTCGGCCGCACCCCAAAGGAAGCTCAGGATTTCATGCTCCCAGCGCCCGCGGAACTTGACTTCTGTTTCACGCAGCTCAAGGGTGCGCAGGGGCGTTTTGCCACTTACGAGGCTACCGTCGGGGTTACGGCGCTCCAGTTCGTCGCGCAGCTTGATGATGTAGTTGTAGCCATCAACCGTATAGCCGGCGTAGAAAATGGATTTGTCTGACGAGTTGTAGCGCATGGTGATGCGCGCCGGTGCCAGCGCCTCAATGCCCCAATGGCTGTTGAACGTGCGGTTGTAAATAAGGGCCGGGTACAGGCTGAGTCGCCCAAAGGTGTAGCCGTATTGAAAGCCCACGCCCCAGGAAAAATTGGGGCTGCGCTTCCAGCCATAGATAGCTTCGGCCGAAAAGCGGAAGTAGTCATTCACACCCATCGAGCCTTCGGTGTAGGTGTAGTCGCCGCTAAGCTCGCCCTTGATGCGGGCCAGGTACCAGTGCACGTCATCGACCGGGCGGATAATGGCAATCTGGGCGGCCGTGCTTTTCAAGCCTTTGTCCTCGATACTGTTGTATAGCTCGTATTCGGTGGGCTTGGGAGTAAATTGAAACTCCTCCCGCTCATAGCTCAGGCCCACAATCACCTTAAGGTGCGGCCGGTTCCAGGCCGGAATGTAGCCTTTGATGGACAGGCGGGCATTTTTGGTAGCTCTGGCATCGTCGTAATTAGCAAGCCCGACTACCTGTGCCTTCGAGTCAATCCGGAAGCGCGGCATGCGCTCGTAGCGCACTATCAGGCCCTTGCTCGGCCCCATGCCCAGCACCGATGGGTTGGCAAAAATCTGCTTGTCATTGAGGCGCTTGCCACCGGCGGCCGAGTCGGCGGGCAGGGGGGCGGCGGGCGGATACACCCGCTCTTGCACCTGGGCCTGCGCCAGCAGCGTTCCGGCGCCCCACAGGCCGCTCATCAAGGTTAGGGTGCGTAACGAAAATCGAGACATAAAAAACGTGACCATTATCCAGGTTTCCGCCTTTACGGGGAAACGCTGCAGAATGGTCACGTTTTTCTTGGGGCAGGCGGGTATGGGGGCGGATAGGAGGAAGGAAAGTCAAACTAAATCCCCTTGTGCTCTCCGCTCTCGTACTCTCTAATGCTTACCACTGCTGCGGGTAACGTTGCTGATGAATAGCCGATACCCGCTTCACAATCAGCTCGCGCAGCTCCTCAATATTCGTGCGCTGCTGCGCCGATACAAACACCACGGGGTCGTGCATCTTGGCCATGTACGTGGCTTGCAGCTGCGCCAGCGGTGGGCGCGGCGCGCTGCCGTCGTCCTCCGCATCCTTCACTTCGCCAAAGGGGTCTTCCTGCACATCGTCGGCCTGATACTGGTCAATTTTATTGAAAACCAGCAGAGTGGGCTTATCGGCCGCGCCGATGTCCACCAGCGTATCGTTCACCACCTGAATTTGCTCCTCGAAGCCGGGGTGCGAGATGTCCACGACGTGTAGCAGCAAATCAGCTTCGCGGATTTCATCCAGCGTGCTTTTAAAGCTCTCAATCAGCTTGGTAGGCAGCTTGCGGATGAACCCAACCGTGTCGGATAGCAGGAACGGAATCTGGTCGAGCACGATTTTGCGGGTCGTGGCATCGACGGTGGCGAAAAGCTTGTTTTCGGCAAACACGTCGGCTTTGCCCAACAGGTTCATCAGAGTGCTTTTGCCCACGTTGGTGTAGCCCACCAGCGCCACGCGCACTAGGCCGCCCCGGCTTTTGCGCTGGGTGTGGGCCTGCTTGTCAAGGTCTTCGAGCTTTTCCTTGAGGAAGGCAATCCGGTCGCGCACGATGCGGCGGTCGGTTTCGATTTCCGTTTCGCCGGGGCCCTTCATGCCCACGCCGCCGCGTTGCTTGTCCAAGTGAGTCCAGAGGCCAGTGAGGCGGGGCAGCAGATACTGATACTGCGCCAGCTCGACCTGAGTGCGGGCCGTGGCTGACTTCGCCCGCAGGGCAAAAATATCGAGAATGAGCAACGAGCGGTCCACGATTTTCACCTTCAGCTCGGCCTCCAGGTTGCGCAGCTGCGAGGGCGTCAGGTCGTCGTCAAACACCACCATGCTGCTACCTTCGTGCTCCACGAAAGCCTTGATTTCTTCGAGCTTGCCCTCGCCCACGTACGTGCGGATGTCGGGCTTTTCGAGGCGTTGCACGAAGCGTTTGGTGGCCGTGGCGCCGGCCGTTTCGATGAGGAAGGCCAGCTCGTCAAGGTACTCGCTGGTCTGGGCCTCGCTCTGGCGGCGCGGGGGCACACTCACGAGCACGGCGGTTTCGGCTTCGGGGGCGGTATCGTGGGTTTTGGTGCCCAGCAGGCGGTTGATTTTAGTGTCGCGCCGGGTGGGCGTGTGGTCGCTGGCGCCGTGGTGGCGGGTGCTACCCGGGGCCCAGCCGGCCGATTTTCCTTGTTTAGCCATGTTGATTGAATCTGTTTAAAAAGTCGGCTGTCATGCTGAGCGCAACGCAGCATCTCGCTTATGGCAGTAACTTATGCTGATTGAGAATACTGCTGCATGCGAGATGCTGCGCTACGCTCGGCATGACGGTTACCGCAGCGTGAGCGAGTACGCTACTACGGCCTGAATTTGTTCGGGCGTAAGCTGTTTTTCGAAGCTGGGCATTTTACCCAGTCCTTTGGTTACCATATACGTGCGCCCCATTGTATTGAGGTTGCTCTTGGTGAGGTCGTGTGCGCCGCTGAGGCCCAGGCGGCCGTTTTTGCCGTGGCAGCGGGCGCAGTTTTTCAGGTAGAGCACCTGGCCAGGGGAGGGCGGCGGACCGGCCTGAGCTGCCAGAGGAAGCAGAAGAAAGAGAAAGAGCTTGCGCATACGGCAATAACAAAAGTTTGGGCAGCAAAGGTCGGGGCTGCGGTGAAATGATGAGGTGGTGAGACAGTGAGTTTTCGAATAGCGTATTCTGTTCGGCGCCGTTTCCTCCCGACCTTTGCGCCGCTGAAAAGCTCACCACTTCACCATTTCACTACCTCACCACCTTGCGCGTCGCCCTCGTTATCAACACCAGCTGGAACATCTGGAATTTTCGCGCCAGCTTGGTGCGGGCCCTGCAAGCCGCTGGCCACGAAGTGCTGGCCATTGCCCCGCCCGATGATTATTCGCAGCGCCTCGAAACCGAGCTGGGCTGCCGCTACGTGCCCATTCTGATGGAAAACAAGGGCACCAATCCCGTAAAGGATGCCCTGCTCACCCGCCGCTTCTACCAGATTTACCGGCGCGAGCGGCCCGACGTGGTGCTGCACTACACCATCAAGCCGAATATCTACGGTAGCATCGCCGCCCGCGCTGCCGTCATCCCCAGCATCAACAACGTGAGCGGCTTAGGTACGGCATTTATTGTGAAAAACCTGGTGAGCCGCGTGGTGCTGGGCTTGTATCGCATTGCCTTCCGCTTTCCGCACAAGGTGTTTTTCCAGAACGGCGACGACCGGCAGCTGTTCCTCGAAAACGGCCTCGTAAAAGCTAACATTACTGACCTGCTGCCCGGTTCCGGTGTTGATACCAAGCGCTTTCGGCCCGCCGCCGCATTCGTGCGCCAAACGCCTTTCGTATTTCTGATGGTGGCCCGCGTGCTCTACGAAAAAGGCATCGTGGAATACTTTGAGGCCGCTAAACTGGTGCGGCAGGCCGTGCCCGGCACCCGCGTGCAGTTGCTCGGTGGCCTCGATGAGGCGGGAGGCGTGGGCGTGGCCCGCGCCACGTTTGAAGAATGGCTGAAAGCCGGCAATATCGAATACCTGGGCCGCTCCGATGACGTGGCCGCGCACATTCATCAGGCCGACTGCGTGGTGCTGCCCAGCTACCGCGAGGGCACCCCCAAAACCCTGCTCGAAGCGGCTGCCTGCGGCAAGCCCATCGTGACCACCAACGTGCCCGGCTGCCGCGAAACCGTGCAGGACGGCCACAACGGCTACCTCTGCCAGGTGCGCTCGGGCCCAGACCTGGCCGCTAAAATGCTGCAGGTTTTGCAATTGTCAGGGGCTGATTTACAGCACATGGCCCAGGCCAGTCGCCAGCTGGCCGAAACGAAATTCGACGAGCAAATCGTCCTCCAGAAGTACCTCGATGCCGTGGCGGCCGTGCGCCCCCGCCAGTCAGCGCCAGCTAAGTCCTAATTTTGTCCCCGATGCAAGTGAAATCCTTTGCCCTGCCGGGGCTGCTTGAGTTTACGCCGCGCCTGTTTGGCGACCCCCGGGGCGTATTCTACGAAACCTTCAGCGCCCGCCTCATGCAGGAGCTGGGCCTGCCCGCCGATATCGAGTGGGTGCAGGATAATCAGAGCAAATCGCAGCCGGGCGTGTTGCGCGGGCTGCACTTCCAACGGCCCCCCTACGCGCAGGCGAAGCTGGTGCGCGTGGCTCAGGGCCGCGCCCGCGATGTGGTGGTGGACATCCGCCGCGATTCGCCCACCTACGGTCAGCACGCAGTAGTGGAGCTGACCGAAGCGGCGGGCAATATCTTGTTCGTGCCCGCTGGTTTCGCCCACGGCTTCACCGCTTTGGAGGAAAATACACTTTTCCTCTACAAGTGCTCCGACTACTACGCCCCCGCCAGCGAAGGCGGGCTGCTGTGGAACGACCCGGCGCTGGGCATCAAGTGGGAAGTGGAAAATCCCGTCATTTCGCCGAAGGATGCCATCCTGCCCACGCTGGCGGAGCTCGATAGCCCGTTTTAGCGTTTTTATCGAGCCGTTGGAGGCGCAGCTGAACGGCTGGCTAGCGGTTGGTGGAGAGGAACGTGCTGCCGAAAGGCAGTAACTTTAGGGTTCTTCCCCACCCAACTCCCGCTTTTGATGAAACACCTGTTCACGCTGCTACTGACGTGGCTGGCCCTGGCTACCCAGGCCCAGACGACGCTCAAAATCACCGCCGTCCCCGCCAACACGCCCGCTAATGCCACCATTTACGTGGCTGGCACCTTCAATAGCTGGAACCCCGGCAATGCCGCTTATGCCCTGACGTACAATGCTACTGATGGCAGCTATGCCGTCACGCTGCCCGCCAGCATCACCGGCACTATCGAGTATAAATTTACCCGCGGCACCTGGGCAATGGTCGAAACCAATGCCACCAACGGCTCCATCGCCAACCGCAGCTACACTGCGGGCAGCAGCACCGGCCCGGTGTTGCACCAGGTGCTGAACTGGGAGGACCTCGGCGGCACCTCAGTGCCCGGCACAGCCACCGCCAACGTCATCATTATGAGCACCAGCTTTGCCATGCCGCAGCTGGGGCGCACCCGGCGCGTGTGGCTGTATCTGCCTAATGACTACGCTACCAGTACGCGTCGCTATCCGGTTCTGTACCTGCAGGATGGCCAGAATGTCTTCGATGCCCGCACGGCTTTTGCCGGCGAGTGGGGCGTCGATGAAACGTTGAGCCAGCTGCAGGCCAGCGGCCAGGATGCTACCGGCTGCATCGTGGTGGCCGTGGACAATAGCGCCAACCGCCTCGATGAATACTCGCCCTGGAACAACCCGCAGTACGGCGGCGGTCAGGGCGATTTGTACGTTGATTTTCTGGCTCAAACCCTCAAGCCCTACATCGACGCTAACTACCGCACCCTGACGGGCCGCGAAAACACGGGCATTGCTGGCTCCAGCATGGGTGCCCTCATTGCTACTTACGCGGCCGTGCGCTACCCAGCGGTATATGGCAAAGTGGGCGCGTTTTCGCCGGCCTATTGGTTTGCCCGTCAGCCCCTGATGCAGTATTTGCAGCAACATCCGGCCGACCCTGGCACACGCTTCTACTTCATGAGCGGCACCACCGAAAGCACCACCATGGTGGCTGATATGGCCGCCGTGCGCGACTCGCTGCAGCGCCATGGCGTGCCCGCCGCCAACCTCAACTTCAACACCCGCGCCGATGGCCAGCACGCCGAATGGTTCTGGCGCCGCGAGTTTGGCCCTGCTTACCAGTGGCTGTATGGCGCCGCTACGCCCACCGCCACAGTTGGCGCCACAAGCCTGAAATTCAGCCTTTATCCTAACCCAGGTACCGGTCTGCTGCGCGTGCCGCTACCCACCGCCGCCGAAGTGCAGGTGCGCGACGCGCTAGGCCGCGCCGTGCTGCGCACCACCCTGCCCGCCGGCCAGCTGCTCGACCTGCGCGCCTTGCGACAAGGTACCTATTTCGTGCAGCTGACTTCGGGCGGCCAAACGGGCGTCAGTCGCTGGGTGAAGGAGTAGCTGCTACAGCAACTCCACCAGCGTTTCCAGCGCCATGCCGCGGCTGCCTTTCACCAGCACCTGCTGGCCCTGCGGGGTATGCTGCCGGAGCCATTCGGCGGCTTCAGCTTTGGTGGGGAAATAATGAGTATTAATATTGGTGGCGTGTGCATTGCGCATTTCCTCACCAATCAACACCACTAATCCAATGGGCAAGTCGGCTAGTAGGTGGCCCAACTCAGCATGTTCCCGTTGACTTTCGGAGCCCAGCTCAAACATATCTCCAAGAATCACGACTTTGTCCTGATTGCCAGATGTAGCCGGCCGCTGTGCAAAGCTGCGCAGTGCCGCTGCCATACTGCTGGGGTTGGCGTTGTAAGCGTCGAGCACCAGCTCGTTGCCCCGAGCTGTGCGCACCAGCTGCGAGCGATTATTCTGCGGATTATACGCGGCCAGGGCGGCGGCAATGTTGGTCGTGGGCACGCCGAAGTGCTGGCCAACGGCCGCCGCGGCCGCCAGGTTGAGGAAATTGTAGTCGCCGGTGAGCTGGGCGGCTACTTCGGTGCCGTCGGCCAGGCGTAAGGCCACGGCCGGGTCGGCCGCCAGCAGGGTGGCGGGGTAGGTGTCGCCGGGTTGGGGGTAGGAGAGGCGTTGGGGCACGTGAACAGCTCGTTCCACCACTTTGTAATCCAGAGTATTGACGAAAGCTGTGCCGCCAGTACGAGTCAGGTAATCAAACAGCTCGCCCTTGCCCAGCGCAATCCCTTCGGCCCCGCCAAAGCCTTCAAGGTGGGCCTTACCGATGTTGGTGATGAGGCCGTGCGTGGGCTCGGCCCACTCACAGTAGGCCGCGATTTCGCCGCGATGGTTGGCGCCCATTTCCACCACGGCCAGCTCGTGCTCGCCGGTGCGCAGGCGCAGTAGCGTGAGGGGCACACCGATGTGATTATTAAGATTGCCGATGGTGGCCAGCACCCGAAAACGCTTGGCGAGCACCGCCGTAAGCAGTTCTTTGGTGGTGGTTTTGCCGTTGGAGCCGGTCACGGCTAGCACCGGGATATTGAATTGTTGACGGTGGTGCCGGGCCAGTTGCTGCAGGGCCAGCAGCGGGTCGGGCGCGTAGGTGTAGCGGGTGGGGTCGGTGGCAGCCAGCGCCTCATCATCTACTACGGCGTGGCGGGCGCCTTTGGCCAGCGCCTGCGGGGCAAAAGCAGCCCCACGAAAGCTGGGGCCGTTGAGGGCAAAAAATAAAGTATCGGGCTGGGGCTGCCGCGAGTCGGTGCTGACCTGGCCCTGCGCCGCCAGAAAATGGGAGTAAAGCAACATAAACGCCGAATTTCGACCGGTTGGCCGGGATGTTTTCACAAAGTAGGGCTTGATTTTTGTATTAAGCTGCGCTTCGGGCGGCGCTTTTATTTGTGGGAAGTACCTGGCCTTGGGAATTGTCTGCTTACTTTCGCTCGTTCACCACCTTATCAACGCTCATTTTTTCACGCTATGACTCTTCGTTACATCGTTGCGGGCTGCCTGCTGTCGCTGGGGTTGTCGGCTCAGGCCCAGCCGAGCACGACTTTCGGATTTGAGTACCAGCCTGCCGCCAAGGTGGTACACGGCACCGATACCCTGCGCCACGCCTGGGCCGGCGGGATGAACACGCCGCAGTTCAGCAACATCGACCTGAACGCCGACGGGCAGCAGGACCTGTTTGCCTTCGACCGCGAAAGCTCGCGCTCCTACACCTTTCTGAACGTGGCCAATGGCACCGACCGGCAGTGGCAATACGCCCCGCAGTACGAGTCGCTGTTCCCCGATGGCCTGTACGGCTGGGTGTTGTTGCGCGACTACGATTGCGACGGCCGCCCCGACCTGTTTACGAACAGCAACGGGGATATCCGGGTGTTTCGCAACGTGGTGGGGGCGGGTGGTTTGCCCAGCTTTACGCTGGCGTCTAATCAACTGCGCTTCGCCATCGGCGTGAGCGATTCTAATATTGCCGTAGGAGGCTACAATATGCCCGCCCTGCAGGACGTGAACGGCGACGGCAAACTCGATATTCTAACCTACGATTTTTCGTCGTCGCGGGTGATGGAGCTTTACCTCAATACCAGTTCCGGCACCTGCGGCGGTGCGCTCACCTTCCGCCAGGAAACTAACTATTGGGGCAATATCTCCAGCTGTAGCTCTTGTGCTACGTATCAGCCTCAGGGAGAGTCGCAGTGCGTAGTTTATCAGCGGCCTTCGCACACGCCGGGCCACAACGTGCTGTTGCTCGACCTCGATGGCGACGGCGACCAGGACCTGCTCGATGGACTCGACAACTGTCCTGAGCTGGTGCGGCTTATGAACCAGGGCAACGCTACTGCCGCTAGCCTGCAGGGCGCCGGTATATCAGCCAGTTATCCCGCCGCCAATCCCATTCGTGTCAACACCTTTCCGGCTGGCTACTCAGTTGATACCAATTTTGATGGCCGCGCCGACCTTGTGGTGGCTCCCAACATGCTCGACAACCGCGCCGACTTAGTGAGCATGCGCAACGCCGTGCGCCTCTACGATAACACGGCTGCCAGCGGGGCGCCCGCCTTCACTTACCGCGCCAATGGGTTCCTGCAGAACGACATGATTGACGTGAGCGAAGCCGCCGCTCCCACTTTTGGTGACATCAGTGGCGACGGCCTGCCCGACATGCTCATCGGCAACCTGGCCGATAAGGTCAACGGCACTTATCGTGCTTCCTTAACCTACTACCAGAATGTAGGGACTCGTACCCAGCCTATCTTCAAGCTGATAACCGAAGATTACCTGGGGTTGTCGGCGACCGAATATTGGGGAATCAAGCCCGTTCTCGTCGACCTGAACCGCGATGGCGCGCTGGACCTGGTGTTCTCGGCCTGGTACCAGCAGTCAGGTCATTTCTTCTTATTGCTTAATACTGCTACAGGCAGCCAGCCAGCAGCTTATAACCTGGCTGCGCTATCTACTTTTGTCGGGCGTGGTCCGGCTGGCTCCGGCATCCTGCCCTACTACCGCTACGATAGGCCCTGCTTCACCGATGTTGATAACGACGGTTACGTGGACCTGCTGATTGGCACCAATGAAATCCGCGAGCCGGGCATGAGCCTGCGCTATTTCCGTAACCTGGGGCTAAGCACTCTCGCCAATACGTTCGAGCTGGTCAACAATGACTTCGGTCAGATTCGCGACGTCGGCAACCGCCCCGTCAACCTCAGCCCCGTGGTGGCCGACTTCGATGGCGACGGCCTGCCCGACCTGGTAACCTCCGACTACAGTGGCACCCTGCGCTTTTTCGGCAACTACCGCAACCAAAGCGGCTCCTTTGTAGAACGTACCGATATGTTGTACAATAGTGTAACGGGCCAGTTGGTGGCCTCGCGCTTTGGCAATGCCGGCCAGCACATCAATACCAGTCTGGCTGCCGCCGACCTCAACCATGATAGCAAGCCCGAACTATTCGTGGGTATGGAAGCCGGCGGTATCATAAGCTACACCACACGCAACCGCATACCCACTACCACCCAGTCCGAAACTGCTAGTGCCTTAGCTCTTAGTGTGTATCCTAACCCCGCCAGCACTATCGCCACTATCGAAACGGCGATGCCCACCCGCCTCACCCTGCTTGACCTCACTGGGCGCACCCTGCGCCACGACGCTGCTACCCAGCGCCGTCACTCGCTCGACCTCAGTGGGCTGGCCGCTGGGATGTATCTGGTGCGGGCCGAAGCCGAAAACGGCCAACTTGCCGTGCAGCGTCTGGTAGTGAAGTAAGCCCGTAGCTTCTCGTAGCATAAAAAGCCCCGGCACTTCAAAGGTGCCGGGGCTTTTTATGCTACTAACTTATTCTACTCCAGTTTACTGCCGTGGCTGGTAGGCTCTCGATATGGTGCCGGATGTTGCCATTATCCGGGTGCGTTAGCTCGGGGTCGTTGGCCAGCAGCGCCTGGGCCGCTGCCCTACTCTCGCTTAGGATGCGGCCGTCCTTAGCCAGGTCAGCAATCAATAAATCCAATACGCCGCTTTGCTGTGTGCCCATCAGGTCGCCCGGCCCGCGCAGCTTCAGGTCAATGTCGGCAATTTCGAAGCCGTTATTGGTTCGCACCATTGTTTCGAGGCGGGTACGCGAGTCCTTGCTCAGCTTAAAGCCCGTCATCAGAATGCAGTAGCTTTGGTCGGCCCCGCGCCCCACGCGCCCGCGCAGCTGGTGTAGCTGCGACAGCCCAAACCGCTCGGCCGACTCAATCACCATCACCGAGGCATTGGGCACGTTCACGCCCACCTCAATCACGGTGGTAGCCACCATTATCTGAGTTTCGCGCTTCACGAAACGGGCCATTTCGTAGTCCTTTTCCTCGGCCTTCATGCGCCCGTGCACGATGCTGATTTGATACTCCGGAAAAGCCCGGCTCACGCTCTCGTAGCCATCAGTCAGGTCCTTATAATCCAGCGTTTCCGACTCCTCAATCAGTGGGTACACGATGTACACCTGCCGCCCCAGCGCCACCTGGTCGCGGATAAACTGAAACACTTTCAGGCGGTTGGTATCGTAACGGTGCACCGTCACGATAGGCTTGCGCCCCGCCGGCAGCTCGTCAATCACGCTCACATCCAGGTCGCCATACAATGTCATAGCCAGCGTGCGCGGGATAGGCGTGGCCGTCATCACCAGCACGTGCGGGATGACGTGCGGATTTTTCTGCCACAACTTCGAGCGCTGCGCCACCCCAAAGCGGTGCTGCTCGTCCATAATTGTCAGCCCCAGATTGCGGAACTGCACCACGTCTTCCAGCAGCGCGTGCGTGCCCACCAGCATGTGCATCTCGCCCGAGCGCAGTTGCTCGTGCAGCACCCGCCGCTCTCGCGTGGGCGTGCTGCCCGTCAGCTTGCCCAGGTTGATACCAAGCTGGTCGGCATACACTTTGAGCCCCTGATAATGCTGGTCGGCCAGGATTTCCGTCGGCGCCATCAGGCAGCTTTGCGCGCCGTTGTCGGCTGCCATCAGCATCGAGATGAAAGCCACAATGGTTTTGCCCGAGCCCACGTCGCCCTGCAGCAGCCGGTTCATCTGCTTGCCATTGCAGAAGTCCTTGTAAATGTCATGAATAACGCGCTTCTGCGCGCCCGTCAAATCGAAGGTCAGGTGATTTTTGTAAAAATCCACCAGCGTCGGCACCTCCTTAAAAATCTGCCCTGCCAGCACCGCCTTGCGCTGGTCCTTCTGCCGCAACAGCTTCAGCTGCACGTAAAACAACTCCTCAAACTTGAGCCGGAACCGCGCCGCCTGCAGCAAATCAGAATTCTGTGGAAAGTGAATCTGCTGCAGCGCTTGCGCTTTGCTCATCAGCCCGTAATGCTGCATCAGCCCCGGCGACAACGACTCCGTGATGTGCGACTTGGCCAGCGTCAATAGTTCTCCCACCATCCGCATAATGGCTTTGGAGTCAAGGCGGTGATAATTCTTTAGCTTCTCCGAGGTATTGTACATCGGCTGCAGAAAGCTCTGCCCCGGCTTGGCCTCGGTCACTTCCTCCACCTCCGGATGCGCCATCTGCGGCCGGCCGTTAAACATCGTCGGCTTGCCAAAAACGATGTACTCGGTGTTGTTCTTGAGAACGTGCTGAATGAACTTTACCCCCTTAAACCATACTACTTCCAGCTCGCCGCTGCCGTCACCAATCTTAGCTATCAGCCGCTGTTTAGGCCCCTCGCCGATGACTTCCTTGCCGCGCAGCATCCCTTTCACCTGCACGTGCGACAGGTCCTCGTGCAGGTCGCAGACGTTGTAAAACTGTGTCCTGTCCAGGTATCGAAATGGGTAGCGCTGAATAAGGTCGCCGTAAGTAAACAAGCCTAGTTCCTTACCCAGCAGCAGCCCCTTTTGCGAGCCCACAGAGCGCAGAAATTCCAGCCGCGTATTGAAGAAATTACTCATTCTCTGGGAGTGAGGAATGAAGAATGAGGCGCAGTAGCCCAGTCCTTCATTCCTCATTACTTATTCCTCATTGATATTTCAGCGTATTCAGCATCCGCACCATGTCGGCTTTCACGTACTCAATCACCGGCGCCAGCGAGTCATTATCGGTGGCCGTGCGGAAGTACAGCGCCCCGCGCAAAAAGTGCTTCACGCTATCCGTGGTATAAAACTGAAACTGACTCGGTACGTCACCCTGCAGCTCAAACACCGAGGCCCGAATCCCGCTTGGCGTCTTCAAAATCTGCTCGTCAATCGCCGTCGCCTTAATCTGATGCTTGCCCGTGAGCTTGCGGGCATCTTCCATCATCTTGTTATACAGCCGTCGGTCGCGGGCCACATCCATGTACGTAATCTGCACATTCGCATGTAGCTTGGGGTAATAAATGTTCAGCCAGTGCGGCTTTGCCAAGTACGACGAGTCGCGCCGTATCACGGCCTCCTTCGAGTATTCAAACGAGTACGGATGCCCGCCCGGCAGTTGCTGGTAGCTATGCGCCGGCAAATCAATCCGATTGTAGCCCTTCGGCTTCGGCGTAAACTCCGGTGCCGACGAGCAGGCCGCCAGCAACCCCAGGCCCGCCAACAGGCCCCAACGAATAGAATAAGTCATGTAATGCAGAAAAGCTGCCACCCACCTGAGGCGGCCGTTTCAATATCAAAGGTAATTTCCAGCACAACGAAAACGGCCCCGGCACAGTGCCGAGGCCGCCATCGAATAGGCAAAAGTCAGAGAAAAGCAGATTCTCCCAAAAATCAGGCGCGAAGCGCCGTATCCGTTCAATCCGTTTGCATCTGCGGTCTAGAAAGGCAATTGGTCCAGCTCCGGCTCCTGCCGGAAGCTCTGCGGCGCCTCGGTGCCATTGGCATCACCCGCGGCCGCGCCACCCGTCGGCCGATGGCCAATCAGGTTGATTTCGTCGGCCACGATTTCGGTGATATAGCGCGTCACGTTGTCTTTGTCCTGGTACTGGCGGGTGCGCAGCTTGCCCTCCACGTACACTTGTTGGCCCTTTTTCAGGTACTTGTCCGCAAATTCGGCCAGGCCCTGCCAGGCCGCAATGTTGTGCCATTCGGTGCGCTCGACGCGCGTCCCCTGCTTGTCCTTGTAGTAATCGTTGGTAGCGAGGGTGAAATGGGCCACGCTGCGGCCCCCTTCAAAATGGCGCACCTCGGGGTCTTTGCCCAAGTTGCCGACTAGAATTACTTTATTTACACCAGCCATTTTGTGTGTGGGTTGAAAAAAGTTGAACTGAAAGGCCACTCGACCTTTCTGCCCATAAAGTTAGTAAATAACTTTGAAACGACAATAATTTGCTAAAAAAAATAGTTGATGGGCGTGAGGCTAATGCCTGTCATGCTGAACGCAGTGAAGCATCCTCTCACGTTTGAACAATTGGTTCTGGCGTGAGAGAATACTTCACTGCGTTTAGCATGACAGGCACGGGAGCCTAATGTGTATTCAAATAATTAACAATCAGCACCGGCTTCGGCAGCACCTCAATCTCCTCACTTGAATACGCCCGCAATCCCAAATCCCGTAACGTGCTATCTGGCAACGGCTGCCGCAACGGCACCTCGTGGAATTTTACCTCCAGCTTCTGGTGGCTCAGCACGTGGCGCATTGTGGCGCTGCTTTCGGCGGCTTGGCTGATATCAATTTCCGCTCCGAAGGCCTCCAGATGCCGCATAATCTCGCTGGGTGGCAACTCAGCCTGCACCGTCTCAGCCAGCGCAAAATCATACAGCCCCTGCCAGATGTCCTTTTCGCGCCGCTCTTTCAAATAAAGCTGCTCGCCGTGCCGCAGCACGAAATAGTGAAAGTAGCGCGTACGTGCCGCCTTGGCCTTGCTTTTCACCGGCAGCAAGGCCACCTGCCCGTGCTGGAACGCCCAGCACGACTGTTGCAAGGGACAAAACAAGCAGTCCGGCTTCACCGGCGTACACTGAATGGCCCCAAACTCCATAATGGCCTGGTTAAAGTCGGCCGGCGCGGCGGCCGGGATATGCTGGTCGGCCAGCGCCTGGAATTCCTTGCGGGACGCGGGCGCCGCAATATCCGAGTGCAGTCCGAAAATGCGGGCCAGCACCCGGTACACGTTACCATCGAGCACGGTCACGGCTTCATTAAAGGCGAAAGAGGCGATGGCGGCGGCGGTGTAAGGCCCTATGCCCTTCAATTTTATTAATTCGGCGTAGCTCGTCGGAAATTTTCCGGCGTGTTCCTGCACCACTTGCTGGGCCGTGTGGTGCATGTTGCGGGCCCTCGAATAGTAGCCCAAGCCCTGCCAGTAGCGCAACACTTCAGCTTCCGGCGCAGCGGCCAAATCGGCTACTGTGGGATAGGCATTTAGAAAAGTGTTATAGTAGGGGAGGCCCTGTGCAACACGCGTTTGCTGCAAGATGACTTCAGACAGCCAGATGGCATACGGGTCGTGGGTATGGCGCCAGGGAAGGTCGCGGCGGTGCCGCGGGTACCAGGCCAGCAAGGCCGTGGCCAGGAAGGAGGGTTGGGAAGGAGACGTAGACAAAATTTTGAAGAAGAATAAATTGAAAGCTGAATAAGATTAGGGGGCAACGTTGGGAAAATAAAAAAACGCGTTTACCTTTGTAGTCCGAATTCACCCCGCGAATCTCCTACCGGGCAAGGGCTTACGCACGAATTCGGGACTTACCTGCCCAAAAAAGCATTTTTTCCACCCCCCTAAGTACCATACCAACGTGACTAAAGCAGAGGTAATCGCCGAAATCTCCCAGAAGACCGGCATCGAGAAAGCTGACGTATTGATTACGGTTGAAGCTTTCTTCAAAGTTGTTAAAGACTCGATGACCGAGGGTAACAACATTTACGTTCGCGGTTTCGGCTCGTTCGTAAACAAGAAGCGTGCTCGCAAAGTAGCTCGTAACATCTCGAAAAACACGTCGCTCATCATCGACGAGCACTACATCCCGAGCTTCAAGCCTTCGAAGTCGTTCGTGGCTAAAATCAAAGGCAGCAAAAAAGTGAAAGCTGCTGGTGCCAAAGCCTAAGTTTCTCCGATTTCAGGCTAGTTAGTACAAAGTAATCAGTAGTCAGATGAACGAAGCAGGTGCCCGCACTTGTTCCCGCTAGCCCGACTACTGATTACTTGCTACTGACTGCCTAAAAATCAAAAGCTACCGGCCGTACCGCGGGGCCCTCTTCTTCGGAAGAAGCTCAGTGGGCGGTTTTTTTCACCTTATGGCTACCACCAATTCTTCTACTCACCAGCTGGTTGTTCTAGGCGTCGCTTTGGCGCTCGTGGGCGGCCTGTACGTGTTGCCGAAAGGCATTGTGAAGCCTAAGGAAGGCAAAGGCGAGCTGAACAGCGACGCCGCCCGTACCGCCAACCGCGATGGTGGCGGCCCCGCTACCAACGGCTCGAAGGCAGAAGCTTCCTCGGGCCCGGTGCCGGCCACCGCCACCGAAAACAACGGCCCGGGCGCCGAAGCTGCGCCGCACACTTCGGCCACCCCTGCCCAACGGCAGGAACTGAGCACCCTGCTCAAGCAATACGCCGCCGCTAAGGATGCGGCCGCTCGTAACAAGGCCGCCACCGCGCTGGCCCATCGCTACGAAACGGTGCAGCGTTACGACAGCGCCGGCTATTTCTTGGAGCAGGTGGCCGAAAACCAACCCTCGGCCCAGGCCTGGCAACGAGCAGCTGATGCTTATTTCCAGGCCTATAGCTTTGCCACGACGCAGGAGCGGGTGGCGTTGCTGGGCGGTAAGGCGCGCGATTTGTACGGCAAGGTGCTGAAAGCCGAGCCGGGCAACCTCGATGCCAAAACCAACCTGGGCATGGCCTACATGACCTCAGATAACCCTGTGCAGGGCGTTTCGCTGCTGCGCGAAGTACTGGAAGCCGACCCCCGCAATGAGAAAGCCCTGTATAACATGGGCATTCTAGCGGTGCAAAGCAACCAGTACGACAAGGCCGTAACGCGCTTCAAGGATTTGGTGAAAGTCAATCCGAAGAGCGTGAACGGCCAGTTTTATTTGGGTGTAACCCTGGCCCGCACCGGTGCCAAGGACGAAGCCCGCACCGCTTTTCTGGCCGCCAAAAGCCTCAGCGCCGACCCGGCGCTGGCTGCTTCGGTGGAGGAAGAGCTGGCCAAGCTGAAGTAAATTAAAAATTAAAAATTATGAATTAAAAATTTGTTTTTGGCTTTCATACTTGCTTTCAGCGTTGTTTGTTCTGACAGGAAGAATGGAAATCGAAAAACAGTTTCTTGATTCACAATCCAATTTTTAATTTTTAATTCATAATTTTTAATTCAATTCAATCCCAACGACATGCCCTGCGGTAAAAAAAGAAAGCGTCATAAAATTGCTACCCACAAGCGCAAGAAGCGCCTGCGCAAGAATCGCCACAAGAAGAAGTAAGCCTTACGGGGCGTAACGGCGGCGGCCGGGTTTCAGCTATGAAATACGGTGTGTCGTCCATCTCTCACGTAGCCTCCTGGGTGTGGCTGACTGGGCGCTTTTCCCGTGGCTCGCGAGGGAAGCTAGGACACGGGTCCTGGCTTCCCTTTGCCCGTTTCGGGGTGTTGCTTAGGCGGCCGCTAGCGGAAGCTACTTTAACAGAATCAAGGCTTTGAGTAATGAATTAGTTATTAATTCGACTCAGGAAGGCGAACGCATTGCGTTGTTGCAGGATAAGCGGCTGATTGAATACCACTTCGACCGCAACGATACGAATTATTCGGTAGGCGACATCTTCCTGGGTACCGTGCGCAAGGTGATGCCGGGCCTGAATGCGGCGTTCGTAGATATTGGCTACGAGAAAGATGCCTTCCTGCACTACGGCGACCTGGGCGAGCAATATCCCTCACTCATGAAGTGGGTGCGGGGCGTGCAGCACGGCAAAGCGAAAGCCGCCGGGCTGGACAACTTCACGTTTGAGCCTTCCCTCGAAAAAGTGGGCAAGGCGGAAAACGTGTTTAAAAAAGGCCAGCAGCTGCTGGTGCAAGTCATCAAGGAGCCGATTTCGACGAAAGGTCCCCGGGTGAGCACCGACATTTCGATGGCGGGCCGCTACCTCGTGCTGGTGCCGTTTTCGAACGTCATCAGCGTGAGCAAAAAGATTGTGAGCAAGACCGAGCGTGACCGGCTCAAGCGCCTCATTGCGAGCATTAAGCCAGCCAACTTTGGCGTGATTATTCGCACCGTGGCCGAAGGCCGTGAGGTGGCCGAGCTCGACAAGGACATGCAGGACATGGTGAGCAAATGGGAGCAGCTGTATTCTACGCTACGCACTGCCAAGTCGAACGATAAGGTGCTGGGCGAGCTAGGCCGCTCATCGTCCATGCTGCGCGATATGTTGAACGAGTCGTTCGACAGCATCACGGTGGACGCGCCGACCATGTACGAGGAGATGCGTAGCTACCTGCAGAAAATTGCGCCCGACAAGCTTGGGCTGCTGAAGCTGCACAACACGAAGGTGAAGGTTTTCGAGCACACCGGCATTGAGAAACAGCTGAAAACACTGTTTGGCAAGACGGTAACGGTACCCGGCGGCGGCTACCTGGTGATTGAGCACACCGAGGCCTTGCACGTTATCGACGTGAACTCGGGGAGCAAGAGCAATCAGGAAAACGACCAGGAAGCCACGGCATTGATGATAAACATGCTGGCGGCCAAAGAAATTGGTCGGCAGCTGCGGCTGCGTGATATGGGCGGTATCATTGTAGTCGATTTTATCGACATGCGCTCGGGCGAAAGCCGTAAGAAGGTGGAAGACGCGCTACGCGACGTGATGAAGCACGACAAGGCTAAGTTCACTGTGCTGCCCATCACGAAGTTTGGCCTCCTGCAGATTACCCGGCAGCGGGTGCGCCCGGCCGAGAACATCGTGACCGGCGAGGTGTGCCCCACCTGCGGCGGCACCGGCAAAATCTCGGCCTCCATCCAGGTTACCGATGAGATTGATAATAGCATCGAGGACCTGCTGGTGAATCAAAACCAGTCGGGCATCACGCTCAACGTGCATCCTTTCCTGCACGCCTACTACACGAAAGGTCTGGTTTCGCGCCAGATGAAGTGGTACCTCAAGTACTACAAGTGGGTGAAAGTGATGAAGGATAGCAGCCTCGGTCTTACCGATTACCGGATTGAGGATGAGCGCGGCGAGGAAATCGAGTTGCGCTCGACGGCGGCGGCGATGAGCCGTTTGCAGGACCGCGAGGTTGAGATTATCGACTGAGCTAGTCATGCTTGAAATAAAAAATCCCCGGTCTGCTGAAGGCCGGGGATTTTTTATTGAGCTAATCTATGAGGCAGAATTTTATTCTGCAACCAGCGTGGCAAGTTTCGGGTGGGGAAGCGGGATACCAGCGGTTGCTGGGGTGGCACGGGTTTCCGCCTTGCATGGTGACAGAGAGAATGGGTCGGCGTCGTTCAGGGCCGGGAATTTGGTGCGGAAATCTTCCAAATCATCCCAACGCAGGGTGCGGGTGATGCAGGAGTGCAGGTTGCCGGCTTGCAGGAGGTATTCGCCGCGCATATCGAGCAGGGCCGAGTCGCCGGCGTAGTCGTGGCCGAGGCCGTCCTGGCCTACACGGTTGACGCCGAGAACGTAGCTTAGGTTTTCGATAGCACGGGCGCGGAGCAGGGTAATCCAGGCGTTGCGGCGCACGGCGGGCCAGTTGGCCACGTAGAGGAGCAGGTCGTAGGGCTGGGCGGCTTCGTTGCGGCTCCAGACGGGGAAGCGCAGGTCGTAGCACACCAGCGGGCAGATGCGCCAGCCGCGCCATTCTTCTATCAGACGGGTAGTGCCGGCAGTGTAGGTATCCTGCTCGCGGGCCAGGGTGAAGAGGTGGCGCTTGTCGTAGTAGCTGAGGCTGCTGTCGGGGCGCACCCAGAGCAGGCGGTTGAAATACTGGCCGTTTTCTTCGATGATGCTGCTGCCGGTGATGACGGCCTGATGGGCGGCGGCGTGCTGGCGCATCCAAGCCACGGTGGGGCCGTCCATCGTTTCGGCCAGGGCGGCGGCGTCCATGCTGAAGCCGGTGGTGAACATCTCCGGCAACACGATGAGGTCGGTGGAGATGGAAATCTGGCTGAGGCAGCGGTCGAGGGTAGCCCGGTTGGCGGCGGCATCCTGCCAGTGCAGGTTGGCTTGCACCATCGAAACGGTTAAGTCATTCATTAACAAAAAGACAATAGGATAGACGGCAAACCTG
The DNA here is from genome assembly GCF_030580865.1 of Hymenobacter aranciens. GTDB lineage: Bacteria > Bacteroidota > Bacteroidia > Cytophagales > Hymenobacteraceae > Hymenobacter > Hymenobacter aranciens. The sequence continues at coordinate 287,336 of NZ_JAUQSY010000005.1, forward strand.
GTATAACTATTTCAGGTAAAGATGCAAAATAAATCCCGGTTTGTCAAATCATCGGCGTAGGCGAGTGGTCGCGGCAGTGAGGGTAGCGGCTTCTTTTGCGAAGCAGAAGCGTACCAGCCCCTCATCAAAATTGTCGTGGTAAAAAGCCGACACCGGCACCACGGCCACACCCCAGTCGCGGGCCAGGGTTTCGGCAAAGGCCAGGTCGCCAGCGGGGGAAAAGGCGGCGTAGCGTGCCAGCTGGAAGTAGCCGCCCGGCACCGGCAGCAGCTCCCAGCCAGTATCGGCTAATAGCTGCCGGAACTGGTCGCGCTTAGCCTGATAAAATGCTGCTAATCCACGGGCATGCGTGTCGGTCGAGTCGGTTTCGAGGGCGTCGGCCAGGGCATGCTGGGTGGGGGTGCTTACGGCGAAAGTGAGAAACTGGTGGACGCGGCGCACCTCGGCGCTGAGCAGGGGCGGGGCAATGCAGTAGCCGACTTTCCAGCCGGTGGCGTGGTAGGTTTTGCCGAAGGAGGAGAGCACGAAGCTGCGCTCGCGCAGCAGCGGGTGCTGGCGGGCGCTGAGGTGTTGGGCGTCGTCAAAAACGAGGTGTTCGTAAACTTCATCGCTGAGTACCAGAATGTCGGTGCCGTCGAGCAGGCGGGCGAGCTCGGCCCAGTCGCTGGCATCGAACACGGCACCGCTGGGGTTATGGGGCGTGTTCACCATCACGAGGCGGGTGCGCGGGGTGAGCACGCGGCGCACGGCGTCCCAATCGGGGCGGAAGTGGGGGGCGGGCAGGCGCACGTAGCGCGGCACGCCGCCCTGCAGGCGGATGGCCGGGCCGTAAAGGTCGTAGGCAGGCTCGAAGACAACCACTTCATCGCCGGGGCGCACCACGGCAGCCAGCACGGCGAAGAGCGCCTCAGTGGCGCCGGCCGTGATGGTGATTTCGGTGGCCGGGTCGGGAGCGGGGGCGCCGGCGTGGAGGCGACTGACCTGGGCGGCAATGGCCGCGCGCAGGCGCAGCAGGCCGGGCATGGGCGCGTACTGCTGGTGGCCGGGCGTGGTGGCGTGGCGGGCCAGGGCGGCTAGCAGCTCCTGCGGCGGGTCGTAGTCGGGGAAGCCCTGGGCCAGGTTGATGGCGCCGGTTTCCTGGGCCAGCAACGTCATCTGCGAGAAGATGCTGACGCCGATATCGGGGAGCTTGGAGGAGAGTAAAGGGCGGTGGGGAGGAGGGGAGGATGCCATAAAGCAGAAGGAAAGGGGCGGAAGCAAAGAAACGGAAAAGTAGCGTCCCGCTGCCTGCTTCATGTAATTAGAAAGGCCCCTGCCAGCGGCAGAGGCCTTGTAAATTTTAACGACGCAAAGCTTACAACGGATTCTTCAACTCGCTCTTGAATAGCTTGCGCACGTGGTCGACCTTGGCCTGCGAGACGTGAGCAATGTAGGGCTCGTTGGGGTGCAGGCGGAAGTAGCCCTGGTGGTAGTCCTCGGCGGGCCAGAAGGTTTTTATCGGCGCCACCTGGGTCACGATTTTGCCGCCCCACTGCTTGGAGGCGTTGACTTTGGCGATGGTGCTTTCGATGGTTTTCTTTTCCTCCGGGGTGCGGTAGAAGGCTACCGAGCGGTATTCGGGCCCAGCGTCATTGCCCTGGCGGTTGAGCTGGGTGGGGTCGTGCGAGGCGGTGAAGAAGATGTTGCACAGCGTCTGGAAGCTCACCACCTTGGGGTCGTAGTAGATGTTGACGCTCTCGGCGTGGCCGGTTTTCTGGCCGCACACCTGCTCGTAGGTAGGCTCGGGCACGGTGCCGCCGGCGTAGCCGCTCACCACCTGCTTCACGCCTTTTATTTCCTCAAAGGCCTCTTCCTGGGCCCAGAAGCAGCCGCCGGCGAAGGTGGCCTGGGCCAGGCCGCTCAGGTTGGCGGGAGCGAAGCCGGCGGTGGAGCGCGGTGGGTTCTGGGCATCGGCGGGCTGAGGCGAGCCGCAGGCAACGGTGAAGGCCAGCGCGCAGAGGCCGGCAGTAGTTTTCAGGAAGGAGCGCATGAATAAGAAAAAGTTGATTGCGAAAGAATGACAGGCCAGAAGCCGCAAAGAGAGCTGCTATGAGGCTTATGGCTTCGCGTGGAAACAACATTCTACGAAGGATAATTCGGCGCTGGTTTTTGCGTTTTTCAAGTTTGTTGCATCTTGCGTTACGTAGTTACCACTGCCGTGCTACCCGATACTCATCCCACCCCCCAATGTCCTTACAAATTCTCCTGAACGAGCCGCACATCATTCTGGCTTACGACCGGGTGAATGAGTGGATTTTTGCCGACTGGCGCGGGCGGCAGGATATGGCCAGCGTGCAGGCCGGCTGCCGCGACATGCTGCGCCTGATGGTGGAACACCGCTGTCATAAGCTGCTCAACGACAACCACCACGTCGATAACCTGTGGAGCGAGGCCGCTGAGTGGGTGGGCACCGAATTTCTGCCCGCGCTGGCCCGGGCCGGGCTGAAACATCTGGCGTGGGTGTATTCGCCCAGTGCCCACAGCCGCCTGGCCACGGACCTGTCGCTGGAACACGCCATCAATGGCCCGGTCATTGCCACGTTCGAGGACCTGCCCTCGGCCCGCACCTGGCTCCAGCAGCAGCCCTAGCCCGAGCCGCTCAGCTGGCGGTAGCGAAACCGAATTGCCGTATTTTTGTCTGAATACCAACCGGCAACTTATTGTCGGCGGCTTTTATTCAGCCTCTCCCTATGCCGCAAGCGCCCGCTGCCTTCACCGTCGTTACGGCTCCCGAGCCGCACCGCATTCGCACCCGTCAGATTATCAAGGCACACCCCGAGGTGAAAGCCCTGATGACGCGCAACCCGGCGACGTTTCTCATCGGCCTGGGCTGCGTGCTGGGGCAGGTAGGACTGGCTTATCTGCTGCGCAATCAGGCCTGGTACTGGACTATTCCGGTGGCCTATTGCGTGGGAGCATTTCTGTCGCACACGCTGTTTGTGGTCATTCACGAGGCGGCGCACAATCTCGTTTTCCGGAAGCTGTGGCAGAACGTGGCTACGGGGATTCTGGCCAATTTTCCGTCGGTGATTCCTACGGCCATCAGTTTCAAGAATTTCCACATCAAGCACCACGTGTTTCAGGGCGTGCACGAGCTGGATGCCGACCTGCCCGACTGGTACGAGGCCAAGCTCATCCGGCATTATTCGGTGGGCAAGGCCATCTGGCTGTTTTTCTTTCCCTTATTTCAGGTTATTCGCACCATGCGCTGCCGCGAGGTGGCGGTGTTCGACCGTTACGTAATGGCCAACATTGCGGCGCAACTGGCCTTCAACGCGGCCATCGTGTACTTCTTCGGCTGGACGGCCCTGCTGTACCTGTTCCTGAGCTTCTGGTTTTCGGTGGGGCTGCACCCGCTGGGCGCCCGCTGGATTCAGGAGCACTACCTCACCCTCAGCCCCGAGCAGGAAACCTACTCCTACTACGGCCGCCTCAACGGCATCAACCTCAATGTGGGGTTCCACAACGAGCACCACGACATGCCCAGCATTCCGTGGAACAACCTGCCCCGGCTCAAGGCCGTGGCGCCCGAGTTCTACGAGCCGCTGCTGGCCCACCGCAGCTACACCAGCCTGTTCTTCCGCTTCCTCTTCGACCAGGAAATCAGCCTCTACTCGCGCATCACGCGGCGCGAGCGCGGCACAGCCACGCTCAAGGACCAGAGCGTGCCGGATAGGGAGCTGGTAAATAACTAGTTGATTTCGTGAATTAAAACACTGTGTATGCGTGCCGCTACCGCCGCCAGTAACGTATGGCACCCCGACGGTTGCCCTGCGGGCAGCTATTCTGCATTATACCGCGCTAATCAACCTTGATTAGCTCTTAATCAAAGTTGATTCGAGCATAAGCAAGGCAAATAGCTGCTACTTCAATTGTGTTTGGAGCTATTTGCCTTGCGTTAGCTCCTATTTGCCTTGCGTTGGCTCCTATTTGCCTTGCGTTAGCTCTTATTTGCCTTGCGTTCGAGCCTAACGCAAGGCAAATAGGAGCTGTTTGTCTTGCGTTCGGGCTAAACGTATTTACATTCTGCTGAAAGGAGTAATGACGGTGCCCGACAGTTACCTTTAAAGCAGCTTTAGCCTGTAAAACAGGTAGAAATTTGGCGAAGCCAGGAAAAAACTATACCATTGGCTTGGTAATACCTTTTCACCAAACTATCTCTCACCGCATGCAAGCGTCTACCAGGCAAAAGAATAGACCGGTTAACTCGACTATTGTGCCGTCTGCTGCCATGCGGTTCCACGGCATAGGGGCAAACGATGCCCGGCGTAGCATCAGTAATCGGATTCTGCCAAGCGGCACGGTCAATGCCCGGCTGCTACGCCGGAGCACGGACGGGCGCACGGTGCAGCGAGTGGCGTTGGATGCCGCCACCACCCAGCAGGAACTAAGCCTGCGCGGCTACGAACCCGGCGTGTACTTCGCCACCCTGCTGGTGGGCGGCACAGCCGTGCAAACCATCCGCATTTTAGTGAAATAGGTATGAAGCACTCTGCTCTCTTACTAGGGTTGCTCCTGCTACTCAGTAGCGGGAGCAGCCTCTGGGCCCAAGCTCCGACGCTGCAATGGCGCAGTCAGTTTGGCGCCCGTCGCGGCGATGACGTGGCCGGCGCCATCCTGCACACCCGCCACAACCGGCTGCTGATTGGCGGGTCGGCCTTGGTTTCCAACGTCTCGAACCCGTACACATCGGCCACCACCTGGCTGCTCAGCAACCGGGGGGACTCGCTGCGAACAAATACGTATTTTCCGCAGGCGCTCGGCACGGGCACGGGCATCGGGGCAATGGCCGAGGCCCCCAACGGCGACTTCCTGCTGTTGGGTTCGTACGGTATCTACGCGAACGGACAGACTACCGTCCAGCACATGCTGATTCGCACGGACTCGCTGGGGCAGCAGCGTTGGGTGCGCTACTATAACACCAACTCGGCCGTGGATATGCAAAGCTGCCTGGCGCTGGCCGATGGCGGGGCCCTGCTGGTGGTGAGCTGCAACGACCCCGCCGGCAGCCTCATGTATCCCATCCGCGTGCCTACGGTGCTGCGGGTCGACTCGCTGGGCAATACCTTGTGGAAGCACCAGTACGGCCAGCCCTACAGCGAATTTCAGACCATCATCGCTTTGCCCGACGGCTCCTACGCCTTGGTGGGCTCCTTGGCAAAGCGGCTCACCAACCCCGTGCGTTTTATCGGCACGCCTTGGCTGGTCCGTATCACGCCTGACGGCGACACCATCCACACGCGGAAGCTGCCCATCCCGCAAACCGAGGTGGGAAAGCTCTACAACCTGCGCCTAGGGCCCGACGGCACGCTGGTGGTGGTGGGGGCCGTGGGCTGGCCCTACGCCCGGCCCAACGATACGCAGCAGGCGCTGCTGCTACAGCTCGACGCCCAGGACCGGGTGGCCTGGTACCAGTTGCTGCCGGCCCCGGCCGTGACGGGTTACAACATCGGCTGCACGTTCTACCAGGTTTATCCGCTGCCCACGCCGGGGCAGTACGTGGTGGCCGGCACCCGCGCCGACCCCAACCCGAATGAGCAGGCGGGCTACCTGGCCCGCTACGAGCGCCCGGCCGGCGGCGGCACCGCCCCGCCCGTGTGGGAAACCCGGTTTTTCAAAGCGGAAGTGTATGAGCGCCCCAACGCTTACCTGCTAGAGCCCGACCATACGCTGACCGTTGCCGACTGGGCCAGCCTGCCCGTGCCCTTCCAGCCCACGGACGTGGTGGTGACGCGCTTCGCGGGCCTGCCGCCGACCTACGAGCCCGACCTGTGCGCCACCCCACCCGTGCCTAACGCAGCCTACACCTTGGTGGCCGGCGCGCCCGACTCGCTGGTGTTCTACGAGCTGGGCACGGCGGGCCCGGCCTACGCCCAGCTGCTGCATTGGCGCTGGGAGCTGGGCGACGGCACGGTGGTAGAGCAGACGACTTCCACTCCGCTGGGCCACCGCTACGCCACGCCGCCGGCGCCGGGCACGGCGGTGCGGGTAACTATCACCAACAACCTGGGCTGCGCGGCTACGCAGGAGCTCTATCCCTGGGGCCGGCCCACGGCGGCGCAGCAGGCGCAGGCGCTGGCGGCCGGGGCCACGCTCTGGCCCAACCCGGCCAGCGGCAGCACGGTCATGCTCCGTGTGCCGGGCCTGCGGGCGCAGGGTACCATCAGCGGGCAGCTGCTTGATGGACTGGGGCGCGAGCTCCGGCGCTTCACGTTGCGGCCGCAGGGCGGCACGGTTGAGGCCGCCCTGCCTATCGATGACCTGCCTCCCGGCGTGTACAGCCTGCGACTGCTGCCGGTGGAAGGCGCCATCGTGAAGCGCCTGGTGAAGCAGTAGCACCTTCGTGTCCTGCTAAACGCAGTGAAGCATCTTGCCACGTTGGAACGACTAGTTCTGACATAGTAAGATGCTTCACTGCGTTTAGCAGGACGGCGCTATTAATCAGCCAGCGGCTCCTGGCAGCCCGTAGTCGATATATTGCTCAGCACTAGGTGCGGCACGGGCTGCCGGGTGCCATCGGCGGCCAGGCAGCACAGGCCGTTCCACTGCTGGCTGGGGTCGTTGACGTAGGTGAAATACACGCGCTGGCCCACGGAATCGAGGCGGCCGAGCCCATCGCGGTTGACCACGGCGATGACGTTGTTGCCCACCTGCTGGCCGGTGATTAGTACGCCCGGGGCGCCGATGCGGTTACGGGCATCCACGTTGATGAGCGGGCCATCCATGCAGGTGAAGGCCACGATGGTGCCGCCGACGCAGCCGGGCTGCGGGTCGTTGCACTTGCGGTGGCAGCCGAAGAAGGTGCCGGCCGACAAAGCGGCCAGGGCGAAGAAAAGAAACGGACGTTTCATGCGGATGGAAAGAAAGGTGAATACTGGTGTTCGTACCCCTGACCGCCACGGGCCACCCGGCGTTGCGCGGGTTCGTAAAAATGCCGTCATTCCGGGTAAGGCCGAGCTAGCCGCCTTCCTTGAGTAACTTCGTTTTCCCATTTCCCACTGTTCATTGATGGACTCCCTGGCTACCCCTTTTCCATCCACCCTGGCCGCCAGCCACGACCTGCTGCAGAAGCTGCTCGACGTGTCGCTGACCGGCGTTATGCTGTCGGAGCCGGTATATGGCGCCGGGGGTGAAATTGTCGACTTCCAGCACATCCAGCTCAATCAGGCAGCGCAGGGCATGCTGGGCCAGCCGGCCCGCCTCGCCGGGAGCTTCCTGACGGAATATCCGCACGCGGTAGAAACCGGGGTTTTTGACTTCTACTGCGCGGCTTACCAGAGCGGCGACGCCCGGCAGCAGCGAGTGCACTACCCCTACGACGGGCTCAACGACCACTACCAGCTGTCGGCCCAGCGCAGCGGCGATTTGCTGCTGGTGAGCTTTAACGACACCACTACCCAGCACCGCCTGGCTGCCGAGCAGGCCCAGCGCGACACGCTGGCCCGCCAGCAAACCGAGCAGCTCAACCGCGAGCTGGAGGCCCGCGTGCAGGAGCGCACCCAGGCGCTGGCCGTGCAGCAGCAGCTGCTCAACCGCATTCTGGGCCAGGTGCCGGCGGCCGTGGGCACCCTCAGCGGTCCCGAGCACCGCTACACCTTCGCCAACGAGCACTACCATACCATGGTAGGCAAGCGCGACATCGTGGGCCAGACCGTGGCCGAAGCGCTGCCCGAAGTGGTGGAGCAGGGTTTCATTGCCCTGCTCGACCGGGTGCGCAACACCGGTGAGCCCTTCATCGGCCGCGAAGTGCCCATTCAGCTCTACGACGAGGCCACGGGCACTATGCAGCAGCAGTACCTGAATTTTGTGTACCAGCCGCTGACCAATGCTCCAGGCTACGGTGATGACATTCTGGTGTTTGCCGTGGATGTGACGCCGCAGGTGCAGGCCCGGCAGGAGGCCGAAGCCACCGCCCAGCGCCTGCGCCTCATCACCGATTCGCTGCCCGTGCTCATCGGCTACCTCGACCTGCAGGAGCGCTACCAGTTCACCAACGAAGCCTATCGCAGCTGGTTTGGCCAGGACCCGCAGGCACTGCTGGGCCGCCCGGTGCGCGACATTGTGGGCGACGAAGCCTACGCCGGCGTGAAGCAGTACATCGACCGCGCCCTGGCCGGCGAGCACGTCAATTTTGAGTCGCGGATGCCGTACCGTGCCGACCTGCTGAAGTATATCCGCACCAGCTACGTGCCCGATGTGCAGGCCGGCGAGCTGCGTGGCTTCTACACGCTCGTCACCGACATCACGGAGGAAACCCTGGCCCGGCAGCGCGTGGAGCACGCCAACCAGGAGCTGGAAGCCCGCGTGCAGGCGCGCACCGAGGAAGTGCGGGCCGCCCAGGCGCTGGCCGAGCGCGAGCGCGCCCTGCTGCAGGCGCTGCTCACGCAGGCGCCGGTGGCCATTGGGCTGTTTCAGGGCCCCAAAATCCGCGTCACGGCGGTCAATCCGATGATGGCCGAGCTCTGGGGGCACCCGGTGGCGGAGATACTAGGCCGGCCGCTGCTGGAAGGCGTGCCCGAGCTGCAGGGCCAGGGCTTCGACGACCTGCTGCGGCAGGTGCTCAGCACGCATGAGCCCATCACGGGCACCGAAACGCCGGCCACCATGCTGCGCGCTGGCGAGCTGAAAACCACGTATTACAACTACGTGTACACGCCGCTCTACGACAGCGAGGGCCGGGTGCTGGGCATCATCAACGTAGCCACGGAGGTGACGGCGCAGGTGGAAGCCCGCCGGCAGATTGAGCAGCTCAACCGCGAAGCCCAGACGGCCCGCGCCGAGGCCGAGCGCCAGCGCGGCGAGCTGGAGCGGGTGTTCGAGCAGTCGCCCATCGCCATTGCCGTGTACCGCGGGCCCAACTACATCATCGAGCTGGCTAACCCCACGGTGGCCCGCCTGTGGGGCCGCACCCGCGAGCAGCTCATCGGCAAGGGCCTGTTTGAGGCGCTGCCCGAAGTGGCCGGCATGGGCTACGAGGAGCTGCTGGACGGCGTGATGGCCACCGGCATTCCGCACGAGGCCCATGCCATGGAAGCCCAGCACGAGCGCAACGGCCAGCTCGAAACGGTGTACTGGGACTTCATCTACGTGCCCATGTACGAGGCCGATGGCAGCATCTACGGCGCCATGGTGGTGGCCAATGAAGTAACCCAGCAGGTACTGGCGCGCCAGGAGGTGGAGCGCCTCAACCAGCAGCTCGAAACCCGGGTGCTGGAGCGCACCCGGCAGCTGGCCGACGCCCTCACCGATGCCGAAGAGCAGCGCGAGCAGCTGCGCGTGCAGCAGGGCTTGCTGAACGGTATTCTGGGCCAGGTGCCGGCGGCCATCGCCACGCTCGGCGGGCCCGAGCACCGCTTCACGTTCTTCAACGAGCTGTACCAGGAGCTGTCGGCCAACCGCACCGTGCTGGGCCAGACGGTGGCCGAGGTATTCCCCGAAGTGGTGGCCCAGGGCTTTATCAGCCTGCTCGATGGGGTGTATGCCAGCGGTGAGCCCTTCATCGGTACCGATATGGCCGCTAAGCTTTTCGATGCCAAAACCGGCCAGCCCGAGCAGCGCTACGTCGATTTCATCTACCAGCCGCTCTTCGACGGGCAGCGGCGCGTGACGGGCATCCTGGCCTTCATCCTCGACGTGACCGACCGCGTGCTGGCCCGGCAGCAGTCCGAAACCCTGCAGGCGGCCATGCTGGCCGTGGCCCAGCGCCGCGCCCAGGAGCGCGAAGATTTATACCAGGTGTTCGAGCAGGCACCGATTGGCGTGGTGCTGCTGCGCGAGCCCGCCCACCGCATCGAATACTTCAACCCCGCCTATGCCGAGCTGCTGGGCGGCCGCGCCCTGCGCGGCCAGCTCCTCGCCCAGGCCCAGCCCGAAAGCGTGGAGCAGGGCTTGATTGCGCTGCTTGATGACGTGTATGCCACCGGCACCACGCGCTACGGCTTCGAACAGCCGCTGGGCGAAACGCTTGACGGTGAAATTGCGCGCTACATCAACTACACCTACCAGGCCTACCGCGAGCAGGACCGCATCGTGGGCGTGGCCGTGTTCATCTACGAAGTGAGCGAGCAGGTGCGGGCCCGCCGCCAGGTGCAGGTGCTCAACGAGGAGCTGGCCGCCATCAACGAAGAACTGCAGGCCACCAACGAGGAGCTGCACGGCGCCAACAACCGCCTCACTCACACCAACGCCGACCTCGATACCTTCGTCTACACCGCCAGCCACGACCTCAAGGCCCCCATCTCCAACATCGAAGGCCTGCTCGATGCCTTGCGCGAATACCTGCCCGTCGACAGCGCCGAGCCCATGGTGCCCCGCCTGCTGAGCATGATGCAGGACTCGGTGGCCCGCTTCCAGCAAACCGTGGCCCACCTCACCGACGTGAGCCGCCTGCAGCACGAGCAGGAGGCCGAAGCTGTGAACTTGCCGGCGCTGGTCGAAGACGTGCGCCTCGACCTTGGCCCGCTCATCGCCACCACCCAGGCCCGGCTGCTGCTCGACGTGGAAACGTGCCCCACGGTGTATTTCTCGGTCAAAAACCTGCGCAGTATTCTCTATAATTTGCTCAGCAACGCGCTTAAGTACCGCAGCCCCGACCGCACGCCCGAAGTGCAGCTCCGCGCCACCTGCACCGAGACGCTGGTGCAGCTGGAGGTGCAGGACAACGGCCTCGGGCTGAGCGAGCAGCAGCAGGGCCGGCTGTTCGCCCTCTTCCGGCGCCTGCACACCCACGTCGAGGGCTCGGGCGTGGGCCTCTACATGCTCAAGCGCATCGTGGAAAATGCCGGCGGCAGCATCCGCGTGCAGAGCGAGCCGAACGCTGGCTCTACCTTCACCGTTACCTTACCCCGCGCCCGTCCCGCCCGCTAGCCTGTCCGTCCTGATTTCATGGAAAAATTACCCCATATCCTGCTCGTCGACGACGACGATACAACCAATTTCCTCAACGAGCACCTGCTCAAAAAGCTCAACGTAACCGACCAGGTGCGCGTGGCCTACGACGGCAAGCAGGCTCTGGAAATGCTCAGCCAGCTGCCACCCTTCGAGCCCGCCCTGCTGCTGCTCGACGTGAACATGCCCGTCATGGACGGCATCCAGTTTCTCGAAACCTTCGCCCGGCTGCCGCAGGCCCAGCAGGCGGCCACGGTCATCGTCATGCTCACTACCTCCATGGACAGCAGCGACCTGGCCCGCATCAACGACCTGCCCATCGCCGGCATGGTCAGCAAGCCGCTGAACCGCGAGAAAATCGACATGCTGCTGAAGCTGCACTTCCAGCGCCAGCTGCCGGGGGAGTAATAATGGTTAATGGTTAATGGGTAATCTGTTTTTTGAACAACATTAACCACTAATCATTGACCCATTAACCATTAAACAATGGCCTTTTCCCCGGCCTCTTCCTCCGTTATCGACGGCCGCGGCTTGCCGATGATGTAGCGCCGCCCTTTGTCCTGCGAGATGTAGCTCCAGGTCCAGTTCAAAAATACCATCAGGCGGTTGCGGAAGCTGATGAGCGAGGCCACGTGGATAAAGCTCCAGGCAAACCAGGCCGTGAAGCCTTCCCAGTGGAATTCCTTGCCGAAAATTTTGATGTCGGCCACCGCGTGGTTGCGGCCGATGGTGGCCATGCTGCCTTTGTCGTCGTACTCAAACGGCTCAGGCTTCTGCCCGGCGATGATGCGGGCCAGGTTCATCCCCAGCAGGTGGCCCTGCTGCAGGGCGGGCTGGGCCAGCATGGGGTGGCCTTCGGGATATTCCTCCGTTTTCATGGCCGCAATGTCGCCGATGGCGAAGATGTTGTCGTAGCCCTGTACGCGGCTGAATTCGTTGACACAGTAGCGGTTGCCGGGCATCATGCAGTCTTTGCTGAGGCCGGCGATGGGCGCCCCGGTCACCCCGGCCGCCCAGATGAGGGTGCGGGTGATGAGCTTCTCGCCGTTGCTGAGCGTCACGGTGTAGCCGTCGTAGGATTTCACCCGACAGTCGAGCCACACCTGCACGCCAAACTCGCGCAAACTTTCCAGCGCGTGCTGCGAGGCATTGGCCGACATGCCCTTCAGCAGCACCGGCCCGCTCTGGATGAGGTGAATGTCCATCTCCTTGAAATCCAGCTCGCGGTAGTCGTTGGGGAAGATGTGCTGGCGTAGCTCGCTGAGGGCGCCGGCCAGCTCCACGCCGGTGGGGCCGCCGCCCACGATTACGAAGTCGAGCAGGCTGTTGAGCTGCTCCTCGTCGCCGAGCTGCAGGGCTTGCTCGAAGTTGTAGAGCACGGTGTTGCGCAGCTCGATGGCGTCTTCCACCGTCTTCAGCGTAAAGGCGTTGCGCTGCATGCGCTGGTCGCCGAAGAAGTTGCTGGTGGCGCCCGTAGCCAGCACTAGGTAGTCGTAGCGCAGCTTACCGATGGTGGTTTCGACCACCTGCCCGGCCGTATCCACGGCCAGCACCTCGGCCAGGCGGAAGTAGAAATTATCCTGCTTGCCCAGGATTTTGCGGAACGGCGACACGATGCTGTCGGCCTCCAGGCTGGCGGTGGCAATCTGGTAAAGCAGCGGCTGGAAGGTGTGGTAGTTCTGCTTGTCAATCAGCACCACTTGCACGGGGGCATCGCGCAGGGCCTTGGCCAGCTCGAGCCCGGCAAAGCCGCCGCCCACGATAACGACGCGCGGGTGGCCGAGGTCGTCGATTTTGGTAAGTCCTTCCATCAATACGGGAAAATTAGGTGCGGGCGGGTGAGGCTGGGGTGAAAGTGGTAAGGGTCGGGTGGCCGTCTGTCATGCTGAGCGCAGCGAAGCATCCTTTCACGTTGGAACGAATCGTTGAGGCGTGAGAGGATGCTTCGTTGCGCTCAGCATGACAGTTCTTTTACTGCATGACGTTCTGAGGTAGTTTTACACTACTTCCTAAGCAGCTTTCCCGTTGTCCTGATGCGTCGAATACTCTTATTAGCCCTGTTGAGTTGGCTGGGGGCGAAGGTAGCCACTGCCCAGACCTTGCCCATTCTCTCCCAAAACCCCACCGGCCTGCGCTGGCGGCAGCTGCGCACGCCGCATTTCCGGCTGCTCTACCCGGCGGGTATCGACTCGGCGGCGCAGCGCACGGCCCGGCAGCTGGAGCTGGTGCACGGCCCCGAGGGTGCCACGCTGGGCGTGACGGCCCCGCCCATTGCGGTGGTGCTGCAAAATCAGACTACCATCAGCAACGGCTTCGTGACCTTTCTGCCGCGCCACGCCGAGTTTTTTACCACGCCCGAGCAGGGCAACAGCCTGGGTACGATTGATTGGCTCGACCAGCTCACGGTGCACGAGTTCCGGCACGTCAATCAGTTTGATAAGGCGCGGCAGGGCTTCGGGCGGGTGCTGGTGCCGCTGCTGGGCGACGGCGGGCTGGGCGTGATGGCCGTGGGCGTACCGCAGTGGTTTTTCGAGGGCGATGCCGTGGGCACGGAAACGGCCTTCACCCGCAGCGGGCGCGGGCGCATTCCCAGCTTCAACGTGGGGCTGCGGGCTAATTTGCTGGCGGGACGCTTGTATAATTATCAGAAAGCCAACAATGGCTCCCTGCGCGACCACGTGCCCAACTGGTACGTGCTGGGCTATTACCTGACGTCCTACGCCAAAGCCCACTACGGCGCCGACGTGTGGGACCGCGCTCTGACGCGCTACTATCGCTTCCCGTTCTACCCGTTCTCCTTTTCCAATGGCTTGAAACGCACCACCGGCCTGCGCGTGGAGAAGCTGTATGCCCGCACCATGCACGAGTTGGACAGCACCTGGCGCGCCGAGCAGGCCGCCCGCCCCGCGCCCACGCCGGTGCGCGAGCTGGCCGGGCAGGCCGACACGCGGGTTTTTACCCAGTACGAACACCCGCAATACCTCACCGACAGCACGGTGGTGGCGTTGAAAAGCGGCCTCGGCCACATCCCGCAGCTGGTGGTGCTGGGGCGCCAGGGGCGCGAGCGGAAGCTGTTTGTGCCGGGCCTGGTGAATATTCCGGATATGCTTTCGGCCGCGGCGGGCAAGGTGGTGTGGCCGGAGTATCGCTACCATCCGCGCTTCCAGCAGCGGGTGTATTCGGAGCTGAAAGTGCTGGATGTGCAGACCGGCAAGCTCACCCGCCTAGGTAAAGGGCAGCGCTACGCGGCGGCGGCGCTGTCGGCGGATGGCCGGCGCCTCGTGGCCGTGCAGACCGATGCCAGCTACCACCATGTGCTGGTGGTGTTGAGCGCCGAAACCGGGGCAGTAGAGACCGTGCTGCCCAACCCGCGCAACGACTTCTACCAGCAGCCGCGCTGGACGGCTGACGGGCGTATCGTGACTGTGGCGTTGAGCGCGGCGGGTAAAACGCTGCAGCTTATTGACCCCGCTACTGGTGTCGCCCGCGACCTGTTGCGCAAAGTCAAAGTGAACCTGACCAATCCGCAGCCCTGGGGGGATTATGTGTTTTACAATTCGCCACATCTCGTGGGGCGTGATGGGGGGGACGGGAAACGGTACTTCACGCCAGGCGTAGACAATCTATACGCCGTGTCGTTGCGCGGAGGCCGGAACTACCAGGTGACGAACCGGCCATTGGGGGCGTACCACGCGGCCGTGTCGCCCGATGGCCGGGCGCTGGCTTTTCAGGACTACCGCGCTACTGGTGCTCGGGTGGTAGAACTGCCATTGGACTCTACTGCCTGGGTAATTGTGCGTGCCCCTCAGCATGATACCAGCGACCCATATGCTGAAAAGGTGGCGGATGGGGAGCGCATCGGCTACAAAATAGCTGGCCGGCTGTCCTCGGCCGATTCCAGCGGCCCGCGCTACGGCGTGCGGCGCTACTCGCCGCTGGCGCACGCCTTCAATGTATTCAGCTATGGCGTGGTGCAGAGCCCCGGCGGCGACGCCGTGAGTTTGGGGCTGCGCTCGCAGGATTATTTGAATACGACGCAGGTGTTCGCGGGCCTGAGCTACGACCAGACCGAGAAAACCTTCAGCGGCCTGGGGGCGCTGAGCTACCAGGGCTTGCCGCTGGTGATTGACGTGGAGGGCGAGTACGGCGGGCGCAACGCGGCGCTGTACACCGACCGCAACCTGCCGCTCGACAGCCTGCGGCGCGACCAGTGGCGCTACGCCCGGCTGCGGGCGGGCGTGCGGTTGCCGCTCACGCTCACGCGCTCGAAGTATCTGCAGGGCCTCACGGTGGGCAGCTTCTATTTCCGCGAGCAGGTGTATGACTACGATTTGCCGGTGCGGCGGCGCACGGAGGTGAGCCCCACGCGGCCGCTCAATGCCGTGCAAACCTACCTGAGCTACGCGGCGCAGCTTAAGCAAAGCGCCCGCGACGTGGCCCCGCGCGGCGGTGGCACGCTGCTGGCTACCTGGCGCACCACGCCCTTCGGCAGCGGCCTGGAGGCGGAGCAATTCGGGGCGCAGGCCAGCGTGTTTGCGCCGGGGCTGGGGCGGCATCATGCGCTGCGGCTGCGCGCTGGCTACCAGTGGCAGGACCAGGCGCAGTACCAGTTTTCATCGGCCATTTCGTTTCCCCGGGGCGAGGGCTACAGCAGCTTCGATAAGCTTTACACCAGTAGCTTCGACTACTATCTACCGCTGGCTTACACGCACTGGTCGTTGGGGCGCTGGCTGTATGTGCAGCGGCTGCGGGCTACGCTCTTCGCCGACGTGGCCCAAGGTAACGCCCTGGTGCCCAATGGTCAGGTGCGGGTAGACTACCGCAACGCGGGGGGCGATTTGCTGGTGCAGTTTAACGTGCTGCGGCTGCGTACGCCGGTGGAGGCGGGCTTGCGGGTGACGTATAGCTCGCTGCTGCGGGACGTGGTGGTGGAGCCGCTGGCGTTTAGCCTGCGGCTGTGAGAAGTGGGGCGGCCCGCGCCTGTCCTGTTATGCTGAGCGTAGCGAAGCATCTTTTCACGCCAGCACGGCGCAGTAACTCAATCGTTCCAACGCGAGAGGATGCTTCGCTACGCTCAGCATGACAGACCGGGACGCACGACAATTGCTTACCTTTGACGCCCCATTTACCCTGGTTTATGAAAAAAGAACTACGCAACGCCTTTGGCAAAATCTCGCTGGCCACCGAATTTGACGAGGCGAACGGCTGGGTGTATAACAACTGGCAGGGCTACCAAACCCGCGAGAGCGTGATGGCCGGGGCCAACCTCTGCCTGCAGGTGCTGGCCCCCACGCGCTGCCGCTTTCTGCTGAACGACAACACGCTCGTGACGGGCCCCTGGGACCACGCCGTGGACTGGATTGCCGTGGACTGGACGCCCCGCGCCATTGCCGGCGGCCTCACGCATTTCGCGCACATCGTGAGCCCCGAGTCCTTCGCCGCCCTCTCGGGCGAGATGATGCACTCGCGCATCGGCGACCATTTTCAGATGCGCATTTTCGGGAACATCGGGGCGGCGCAGCAGTGGTTGCGTGAGGCGCAGGCGGTGGTGGGGTAGATAGCCGCATCACTACTGCCGTGAAGGTGCTATCTGTAGGCTTTTGCACGGATTAGCGTTTCAAACCCTACTATGCGTTGTAGGGTTTGAAACGCTAATCCGTGCAAAAGCCTACAAATAATAGTGGATTTTAGAGCCTAATCCCTGTAAATTTTCATAATCGTTGTAGGTTTTGAAAGCTCTCCGTCTCTAAAAGCCTACACTATCTGTAGGCTTCAGAAACTTTCCAACTACAATAGCCTACACTCCAACTGACCGCCAATCGGCCATAAAGCATTCATCAGCGCGGCGGGAAGCACTGCTGGTAGCTTCAAAACTGCCTTACTTTGTAAAAAAGCTGCTTGCCATGTCTGAATCCGCCGTGCCCCGCCTCACTTACCTGCGCATTAAGAACTACCGCGCCCTGCGCGACGTGGAGTTTCGGGACCTGACGCCGCTGACGATGCTCATTGGGCCGAACGGCAGCGGGAAATCGACGGTGCTGGATGCGCTGGCGTTTCTGGCGGAGGCGGTGGGGGGGGATTTGAAGGGCGCGTGGGAGCGGCGCAACCGGTTTGCGGGGATGCGCACGCGGGGAGGTGAGGGGAGTATTGAATTTGAGATAACAATCAGTCTACAGCTTGGGCAATCGGCCATTAAATACGAATTAGAGGTCGATGAGAAAGATGGGCAAGTATACATGGTAGGTGAAGCGGTTTCTATTTCTGATAAGGCCGGGTCATTTCGTTACGCGTTTTTTGCTGAAAATTATAGCTTCAATAGTTTTACTAATGTTACTCGATTTATTAAACGAGTAGCAAGTGAAGGTTTAGAAAAAGTTGAAACTTATGAAAGCGCGGAAACACATGAGTTATTTAAACGAGGGCCGTTGATTCAGTCCTATTCTGGATTTAACAATGCAGCTAGGAACGAAGCTGAATTGATAGTGAGTCTTCTCACTTCCTACCGTAACATCCACCTCACCGACGACCATCTCAAAGGCTACTCCGACGCCGGTCCGCGCGAACGGCTCTCTCCCAACGGCGACAACCTGCCCAACGTGCTCTACTACCTGCACGAGAAGCACCCGGACGTATTGGAAAAAATAGCGGCCCAGCTGCGGCGCTGGGTGCCGGGGCTGGCCGACATCGTGACGGAAATAACCTCGGATGAGCGGCTGCTGCTGCGCTTCAAGGATGCGCCATTTGAGAAGCCGCTGCCGGCGCAGTATATGTCGGGCGGCACGATGCGGCTGGCGGCACTGCTCACGCTGCTGTATGAGCCGAACGCCACGGGGCTGCTGGGGATGGAGGAGCCCGACAACGAGCTGCACCCGCTGCTGCTGTACCGGCTGGCCGAGGAACTGGGCAAGGCCACCGAAACGCGGCAGCTGCTGGTGACCACGCACTCGCCGATGCTGCTGGATGCGCTGGCGCCGGAGCAGGTCTGGATTCTGCACCGCGATGCCGAGGGCTACACCCAGGCCACGCGCACGGCGGATATTCCGAACGTGCCGGAGCTGGTGGAGGACGGCTCGCCGCTGGGGTATTTGTGGACCAGCAATGCTTTCCACGTCGGGAATCCATTGGCGGCTTATCATCCCCGGCCCGATGCACGTTGAGTTTCTGCTGGAAGAACCTTCGATGGAGGCGGCTTTAAACCAACTGCTGCCCCGGGTATTGCTGCCGACGGATACCTGGCATTGCGTACCGCACCGGGGCAAGGATATGCTGCTGTTGCGCCTGCCCGCCCTGCTGAAAAACTACGCCCGGCGGCTGCCACACGAGCCCGGGCTGCGGGTGGTACTGCTGATGGATGCCGATGCGGATTGCCGAAAAGTCAAGGCTAAACTGGAAAGCCTGGTAGCGGCGGCCAACCTGCCGACCAAAACGACGGCGGGGCCCGACCAACCTTTTCGGGTAATAACCCGCCTGGCGGTGGCAGAGCTGGAAGCGTGGTTTCTGGGCGACCGGGAGGCTATTCAGGCCGCTTACCCGCGGGTTCACCCGCACCATTTCAAAGGGCTGCACCGCGACCCCGATGCCATTGTGGATTGCTGGGAGGCGCTGCACCGCGTGCTGCAGGAAGGCAAGTATTACCTGACCAGCAAAGCCAAGGTGGAGTGGTCCGAAAACATTGCGATGCACATAGACCCGGCACGTAATAGTTCGGCCAGCTTCCGGTATTTCTGCCAGGGCCTGGCCGCCCTGCGCTAGCCGCTACTTCTGCTCCTGCCGAAACACCAGCCGCGCCGCGCTACCCGCGCCATCATACAGCCGCAGCTCGGGGCCGCTGATTTCGTAGCGGGCGGTGCGGGCCAGGTTGGTCAGGTAGCGGTTTTCGAGCTCCTGCGCAGGGCAGGTGGCGCGGGTGGTGATGGGCTCGGTGATGTGCAGCTGCTGCCCGCCACCCAACTCGAAGCGGCTGCTAAAATTATTGCACGGCCCCAGGCCCACGGTGCAGTGGCCGAGGTCGACGAATTCCAGGTAGGAGGTATTGTGGCTGGCATCGGCCGGCGTCAGGGCCGTGCCGTCGACTTGCGTGAGCAGCCAGCGGTGGTCGAGTAGCGCGGTGGCGCTGGGGGAGGCGTTTTCCTTCTCGCAGCTGGCCAGCGTGAGGGCGGTGATGCTGAGCAAAGGCAGGAGCAGGCGCGGGCGGATAGTCATGGCGGGGAGAAGGAGTTGCGGGGCGAATAACGGGAAAAAGCGGCGGATTGGTGCGGGGCAGCTTTAAAACCCTTCGGGATGAGACGATAGCCACGCCGCGTATTTTTCGCGGTAGTGGTTTCGGGTAGCGGTGTCGTGCAAGATGAAGTCAATCCCGCCGTCGTAAGGTGCTACAATACAGTTATTGACTATCGAGACGAAAAAGGCTCGCATTTCATCATTGGCAATAGCGCGCAGCATTTCATTAAACTTGCCCGATTGCCAGCGCTGTTCGCTGAAACTAACTTGGTAAAAGTCGCCAGCGTCGTAGTGCGCCGGGCTGCTCTGGTGTAAGTCGAAAACGTCAGCGACGGTCACAAAAGAGTAGTTTGCAAGCGCTGTTTCCTCAAGTGCAGACTCGAATGGTATCCCTTCGTGCCGGTATTCGCCGGTAACTAGCAGAATCGGACCTGATTCGCCCAGCAAGTCAGTGATTATTCCGTTTTGCCGGTCCAGCAAAACCTGCCATTCGGCCTGGGTTGAGGCATATTTTTTTGATTCCGGCAGGCTATGAATCCGGAACCATCGGTCGCGATACGCCTTTTTGAGATTATGTCCCAGCGGTAGCGTAGCAGGGTAGGTAGTTGCCCAAAAGGTGGAAAATTGCTCGGCAGTCATGCAGGCAAAGCTACTCGCTAGTTACCGGCCGAAGTATTGAAGGTCACCGCCAGATAATACAGCCCGCCCACGCTCGGGCCGCCGAGGTAGCTCACGTAGTATTTGTTCAGCACGTTGCTGGCCCCCAGCTTGAAGCGCAGGCTGGGTTTCGGCACGAGGTAGCTGATTTGCGCATCCAGCGTGTGGTAGGCGGGCACGGTGCCGGTCACGAGAAAGGTTTGGGAGTAGTAGGCGTCCTGCCAGCGGAAATTGAGGCCGAAGCCGAAGTTTTTATAAGCGTTTTCGTTGGCCAGACTCAGGTTGCAGGCCCAGCGCGGGGTGTTGAAGCCGTCTTCGAGGCCGTCGCCGTTGGTGCGGCGGTCGAGGCGGGCGTAGGTGAGGTTGGCCCCGGCGAGGTAGCCGTCGGGCAGCTCGTAGCGCAAACCCAGCGAGCCGCCGTAGTTCTGTACCTGGCTGCGCGAGTTGGTCCAGAGGCGGTAGCGGGCCTGGGTGGGGTTGGGGCTGGTGAGGGTGGTGTTGTTGAGGGCGGTAGCGACGGCGTTGAGGGGCGCATCGGCGGGCAGGGGCGGGCCGCCCGCGCCGCTGACGGGCACGTAGGCCTCGACTTGGGCGATGAAGTCGCGGTACTGATTGTAGTAGAAATCGACGTCGGCCAGCAGGCGGCCGCCGGGCAGCAGGGCCGCCTTGTAGCCCAGTTCCAGCGAGTTGATGTGCTCGGGGCGGAGGTAGGTGTAGGGGTTCTTCACCAGCTGGCTCTGGTTGTTGGCAATGGCCTGGGCGCGGCTCAGGCCGTTGGTGTTGATGTCGCGGGTCACGGCCGCGTTGAAGGCGTCGATGGAGCTGCGCAGGTAGCTGTTTTCGAACACGCCGTCGCTCATCACCCGCAGGCCGCCGATGCGTTTCACCTGCCCGCTGTTCACGTTCGAAAACGCCTCGAACAAGCTCGGGAAGCGGTAGCCGCTCTGGTAGCTCAGCCGGAAATTGTGCCGCGGCGTGGGCGAGTACCCGGCCGTGAAGCGCGGGTTGAATTTCAGGTCGAAGTAGTCGTTTTTATCGGCCCGCAGGGTGGCGGTGAGGCGGAGTTTTTCGTTCAGCAGCCGGGCGCCGGCCTGCACGAAGCCGCCGGTTTTGGAGTAGGTCAGGTTATCGGTCAGCCGGTCTTTGCCGGGCTCGGGGTTGATGAAATAGTTGCCATCGGGCACGATGATGTACGTGCGGTGGTCGGCTCCGAGGGAGAAATCCACGGCGGCGGGCAAACGGCTACCGGCGCGGCGCAGGGCCTCGGCCAGGTTCACCTGGGCTTCGGCGTGCACGAGGTCGGCGCGCACGCGCAGGGCCGCGCCCTGGTCCCAGTTGTTGATGTCGGCCAGTTTGTTGAGCTGGTCGTTGAAGGCGGCGGTACCGGGCTGGTAGCGGCCGGCATCGGCGGCGAGGCGGGCGGCGGCGTGGGCCTGGGCCACGGTCTGGCCGGCCTGGGTGGCGGCGTTCCAGGCGGCGGTATAGTCGGTGCGCCAGGTGGCGTCGGTCTTGAAGCTGCGGTCGAGGTTTTCGGCGGCCGAGCGCAGGTTGTAGCTTTTGCCGGTGTTTTCCTGGGTGAAGTAAGCGCGGGCCTGCATCACCGGTCCGGTCAGCTGTAAGGCGTGCTGCTGCAGGCGGTAGTCTTCGAGCCGGAAGCGGTTCGAGCGCTGGTACACGTTGTCGAACCCGGCCACGCGGTAGGTGTAGGCCAGCTCGGTTTGGGAGTTGAAGCGGTAGTGCAAGGCGGCGTCGGTCTTCAGGGTCTGGAGGTTGTAGTCCACCACGTCCTGCTCGCGGTAGCCGGTGCGGGCCACCTGGTAGCTTTTGCCACCCAGCGTCAGGTTGCCGCGGTTCGACGACTCGTTGCCGTAGCCGCTCACCGGGTCGCGGCTGGGGTTGTCGGCCCCGAAGAGGCCGGTGGTGGCGTTGCCGTTGGGGTTGATGTCGGTCTGGTCGCTGGCAATCCAGTCGTAGACGCGCAGGTAAGTGCCGTTTACTTTGAAAGCCAGCTTGTCGGGCACCAGCACCTTGGCGTAGCGCAAGCTGGTTTCGGAGTAGCTATGCGCGTCGGTGTTCGGGTCGTTGACGTGGTTGACGCCCGTTTTCTGCTGCACGCTCAAACCCTCGGACCGGAACGGATTGCGCGTCGTAAAATTGGCCAGCCCATTGATGGCATTCAGCCCATAAAGCGCAGCCGCCGTGCCCGGCACAATTTCCACCGCCTGAATATCCAAATCCGACGGACCCAGCACGTTGCCAATCGGCCCGCCGATGTGCGGGGCCTGGTTGTCGATGCCGTCCACGAGCTGCACGAAGCGCACGTTGGTGGTGTTGCTGAAGCCCCGCGCATTTATCACCTTGAAGCCCAGACTGGGCGTAATCACCTGCACGCCCTTCAGGTGCTCAATGGCATCGAAAAACGAGGGTGCGGGCGTGAGGCGCAGAGCGCGCGGATTGAGCTTTTCCACCGTCACCGGCGACTGCAGGATGCTTTCCTCGACCCGCGAGGCGGAGACGACGACTTCGCTGAGGTCGATTTTGGTAGAGTCGGGGAGGGGCGGGCGGCGGGCCGGGGTGGGTTGGGCGGCAGCTAGCTGGGTTAGCAGTAAGCCCGCGCTGGCAGGCAGGATGGAACGGCGTAAAAGCTGGGTCATGGGTTATGTTTGGGCAAACATAACGGTGGCTCCAGCATATTGTTTGGCGCGGCCGCCGGATTTACTTTCTAAAATATACAGTAACAGCCCGCTACTCGCGCAAGCGCCGGGTTTCTTCGGCCAGAAATTCCTGAAACCGCGCCTGGATGCCCCGAAACTCAGCCAGGGCCTGCTCGCCCTCGGGCGTGACGACGGTGCCGCCGCCGCTTTTGCCGCCGGTTTGGGTGGCCACCAGCGGGCGGGCAGCCTGCGCGTTCAGCGACTGCACCAAATCCCAGGCCCGCTTGTACGACATGCCCATGGCCACGGCCGCCTTCGAGATGGAGCCGGTGGCCTGGATGTGCTCCAGCAGTTCCAGCCGGCCAATGCCGAGGAAGCGCTCCGTGGCGCCTTCTACCCACACGCGACCGGTGAGGCGGAAAGCGGCGGCGTCGGGGAGGAGGTTTTTCATGGGAACAGGTGTTTTTTTACCGCAGAGGACGCAGAGTTCAGGAGTGGCAGCTTACCTCAATCAGCAGTCCATCCAAAGCTGTGAAGTTCGGATACGCCAGGGGTGCTGTGGGCTAGCACCAGCACGCATCCGCCGGTACCTTCCAGAATGGCCATCGCATCGGCTCCGCAGGCGAGGTGGTGCCGGAAGCCGAAATGCGTTTCCTGGAGGCCGCGAAATTACGGCTGGATGGTCCGAAACGGATGCCCGCCCCGGGCCAGCTTCTCCACCATCTGCACGGCGCGCCGGGCGCGGGTGTCGGGCGTTTTGGCTTCTTCAATCTGGCGCACCATAGCCCGTTTCATCGCGCCGTTGAGGGGCTCGTAGGCGGCCTGGGCTTCGGGCCAGGCGGCGAGGGCTTCGAGCAGCTCGTCGGGCAGGTCCACGCGGTCGGGGTCCGGGTCGGGGGTAAGGGTGATGCTCAGTTCCTGGCCGATTTCAATGCCCAGCTCCTTACACAGGCTTTTGCGCAGCATGAGGTAGCGGCCGCCGCCTTCCAGCGGCAGCAAGCCCAGCCGCTCAGTGTGCCGGCCGATGGTCATCAGCACTCTTTTTGCCTTCTTACCCAGGGTTTCACGCACGGTTTCGGGCACCACAATAATTTGAGTGGGCATAAAGCTGGGGCCGCCGTGTTCAAGCACGGCGCGGAAGGTGACGGCGGGAGAATCGGGCATGGCGGCGGCAAAGAGAAACGCCCCGCAAGCTAGCGCCGCGCCACCAAAACCTTTGCGCTACCTCTGCTTGTTATGGCAGCCACTCAATAATTCCCATTCGTTATGAAAGTTGAAATCTGGTCCGACCTCGTGTGCCCGTTCTGCTACATCGGCAAGCGCCGCTTTGAGGCGGGCCTTCAGGCTTTTGCCCACGCCGATACCGTGGAAGTAGTGTGGCGCAGCTTTGAGCTCGACCCCAACGCCCGGCCCGAGCCCGGCCGCTCGGTGCACGAATCCTTGGCCGAGAAAAAGGGCATTTCCGTGGCCCAAGCCAAGCAAATGGGCGCCCACGTCACCCAGATGGCGGCCGAGCTGGGCCTCAGATACGACTTCGACCGCGCCATCCCTACTAACACTTTCCTGGGCCACCAACTGGTGCATTTCGCCGCCCACCACGGCCGCCAGGATGCCATGAAGGAGCGCCTGATGGCCGCCTACTACACCGAGGGCCAGAACCTCAACGACCTCGCCACCCTCACCAGCCTGGCCGCCGAAATCGGCCTCGATGCCGAGGCCGCCCGCCAGGCCCTGGAGGCCGGCACCTACGCCAACGAGGTGCGCCTCGACGAGTACCAGGCCCAGCAAATCAACGTGCGCGGCGTGCCCTACTTCGTGTTCGAGGACAAGTACGCCGTGTCGGGCGCGCAGCCCATCGAGCTATTCACCGAAGTGTTGCAAACGGTATGGAATGAGGCCCATCCGGCGCCCACGGTACTGGCGACGGGCGAAGCGTGTGACGTGGACGGCCAGAATTGCTAGGCAGTAGCGCGGACTACAAAGTCCGCGCTACAATTCACGCCCGCCGCATCGGAATGTGCGGAATTCCGTCCTCGATGTACAGTGGCCCGCACTGCTCGTAGCCGAAGTCGTTGTAAAAACGCTCCAAGTACTTCTGCGCGCCAATCTTATTGGGCTGAGGGCCAAACAGCGCCTGCGAATACGCCAGGGCTTGCCGCATCAGCTCGCGGCCGAGGCCGTAGTTGCGGTAGGGCTGCGCCACCACCACGCGGCCAATGCTGGCTTCTTCGTAATACTGGCCCGGGCCGAAGAGGCGGGCGCCAGCCACGAGCTCGCCGGCTTCGTTGTGGCCGAGGAGGTGAAAGGCGTCTAGGTCGCGGCGGTCAATGTCCTGGTACGGGCAGTTTTGCTCCACCACGAACACCTCCGAGCGCAGGCGCAGCATGTCGTAGAGAATGAGGGGCGGCAGGGTGTCGAAGGGCAGGCAATTCCAGTGAATAGTCATGCGGGAGGGGTGGCGACGGCGGCGCACTGCATGTGGCCGCTACTTTTGCGGGTGTAAACTCGGGCTAATTTAAGCCGGCGGGGGCGCATTAAACTTACTTATGGCAGCAAAGAAGGTACTGGCGCAGGAGCCGCGGGCAGTTGGTCGGCGGAAAGCGTGGCAAAACGTGGCGGGGGGTATTCTATTGCTGGGCGCGGCGGCCACCGCCGCCTTCCGGCAGCTGCCGGCCGACGAAGACGTGGTGCGCCGCGTGCTGCAGCAAGTCGGCGACTATTACGCTAACACCTTGCCCGAGAAGGCTTACCTGCACCTCGACAAGCCCGTGTACGCCACCGGCGAAACCATCTGGTTTAGCGGCTACGTGGTAGATGCTCAGCGCCACCTGCCCGACTCGCTTAGCAAAGTGCTCTATGTGGATTTACTCTCGCCGGAGCGCAAAGTGGTGGCCCGCCGCACCCTGCGCCTGCACCAGGGCCGCACCGAGGGCGACATTGCGCTGAGCGACTCGCTGGCCGCCGGCACCTACCTGCTGCGCGCCTACACCAGCTGGATGCGCAATGCCGGCGACGACTTTATCTACAGCCGCCGCCTGCAGGTGTGGCCTGCCTCGGTGTGGACTAACTCTGAAACCACTGCCGCCAAGCCCGCCGCCCCGGCCCCGCCCGCCGGCCGGCCCGACGTGCAGTTTTTCCCCGAAGGCGGCAGCCTGGTAGCCGGCCTGCCCAGCGTGGTGGCCTGCAAAGCCATCGACGCCAGCGGCCGGGGCCTCACCGTGCGCGGCCAGGTGCTCGATGGGCAGGGCAAAGCGGTGGTAGCCACTTTCAGCAGCCGCCACCTGGGTATGGGGCGCTTCAGCTTCACGCCCGCTGCGGGCCAGAAATACCGCGCCCACCTCACCCTGCCCGACGGCAGCACGGCCGACTACCCGCTGCCCGCCGTGCAGCCCAGCGGCTACACCCTGCACGCCGTGGATGGCGGCGACTTCTACACCGTGGAAGCGCGCCGCCAGGGCCCGGCCGCCGCGGGCGCCGTGTGGCTGCTGGCCGAAGTTCGGGGCTTTTTGGTGTACCCCGGCACGCGCAGCTGGGGCCCGCCCACGGCCCCGGTAAGCTGGAAAATCGAGAAAAAGCAGCTGCCCAACGGTATCCTGCACCTCACGCTGTTTGACGAGCAGGGCACGCCCCAGGCCGAGCGGCTGGCCTTCGTGCAAAACGCCGCCACCGCCCTGAAAGTGAGCATCACCACCGACAAGCCCAGCTATGGCCCGCACCTGCCGGTGCAGCTCACGGTGCGCGTGGCCGATGCCGCCGGCCAGCCCGTGGCCGCCCAGCTCTCGGTAGCCGTGGCCGAGGCCGGCCTGCACGGCATCGATGCCGAGGCCGAAACCATTGCCTCCAACCTGCTGCTGACCTCCGACCTGGCCGGCTACGTGGAAAACCCCGGCTACTATTTTCGCAACCCCACGCCCGAAACCAGCCAGCACCTCGACGACCTGCTGCTCACCCAGGGCTGGCGCCGCTTCGTGTGGAAGCAGGTGCTGAGCGGCACCGTGCCGCCCGTGCGCTACGCTGCCGACCAGACGCCTACGCTCAGCCTCAGCGGCCAGGTGGTGGGCGAATACGGCACCCAACCAATGGCCAACGCGCCCATCACCTTCATGCAGAGCCGCCCCAATCGGGTGGTAGCTTCCGCCACCGCCACCGCCGATGGATTATTCCGCTTCACCGGTTTCGATGGCCGCGATACGGCCGTGGTGACCCTGCAGGCCCGCCGCGCCCAGGGTACTAACCCCGTTCGCATCCTGCCCGAGCTGGGGCCCGCCACCACCGGCCCGGTGCTGCCCGCGCTGCCCGGCACCCAGTCGCCCGCCGTGGCCGACTACGTGCGCCGCAGCCGCCAGCAGCAAGTGGATGAGCACAACCTGCACCCCGAAGACGACATCCGCAACATCCAGCTCAGCAACGTGTCCGTCACGGCCAAGCGCCTGCAAGCTTTTGAGAATGACCCGCGCCATCCGCCCGGGGCCATTCCCAGCACCACCATCAACATGGCCGATATTTTGTCGGCCCAGTCGGCCCAGTCGCTGCTGCAACTGCTGCAGGGTCGGGTGGCCGGGCTGGTCGTCAGCGGCCAGGGACCCAATGCCACGGTGCAGATTCGCGGCCAGGGCTCGCCCATGATTCTGCTCGACGGCATGCCCTCAACGCTGGATGCAGTGCAGAACATGCCCGCCAGCGAGTTCGAATCGGTCGAAGTGTACAAAGGCACCGATGCCGCCATCTTCGGCAGCCGCGCCAGCGGCGGGGCCCTGGCCGTGTACACCAAGCGCCGCAGTCCCAATTTCAAAGCCCTGGCCGCCAAACAGCCCGCCGCGCCGGGCCTGTCCATTTTCAAAGTGCCGCCCTTCTACCAGACCCGCGAATTCTACCAGCCGCGCTACAATGCCCTCGTCGTGAACTCGCTCACCGACCCGCGCCGCACCACCCTCTACTGGAACCCCAGCGCCCGCACCAACGCCAGCGGCGAAACAAAGCTCTACTTCTTCACCGCCGATGCGGGCGGCACCTTCCAGGCCGTGGTCGAAGGCGTGTCGGCCACCGGCCAACCGGCCCAGGCCAGCACCACGCTGGTAGCCCGCCCCAAATAAAAAGCCGGCGGAGAGGCCGACTTTTCACAAATCCTGCGAATAGTTTTAGCTCGCCTTATTGAATACGGCTTCTTCCAGGCGCTGGAAGCGAGCTTCGTAGGTTAGCAGGGGCGTAGTGCGAACTTCCAGCGCGTCGGTGCGGCGGCTGTCGTGCACCATCAGGTCCAGCAGTTGCTGCTGCGCCGTGAGCATGGCCCTGATGTTTTCCTGGGTGGCATCGATACGTGCCTGATTGGCGTCGGTGCGCTGACCGATTTCCCGAATTTCAGTCAGCTTAGCATCCTGCCGTTCTTCGGCGCGGGTTTGCTGCGCATCCGATATTTTCAGGATGTCGATGACGCTGTCCATCTGCTCGGCTTGGCGGTCCATGCGGCGCAGTAAGTCGGCTAACATTGCCTCAATCTGTCCGAAACGCTCATTATGGTTCATCTGCTTGTATGTTAAAGAGCTGAATTTTGAACAATATACGATGAATAATTACTTTTTCGTAAAACAACTACTCCTTTGGCATCCGGGCTACCTCCTCCATCGTCACCACCCGATAGGGAATGCCCATGCGGGTAGCATTGGCTTCCACGGTAGTCGGAAAACCGGCCTTCCGGCGCCGTTCGTTCACCTGCGCCGCGTTTTTGATAGGCCAGATAAACGGCGGCTGGCCCTCGCGCTGGCCATTCTGCGGGTTGGTCACGTTGTAGCTCAGCGCCTGCGTGCCGTAAAGCTGGGGTTTGCCGCTGCGCATCAGCTGGCGGTCGAGCATCTGGGCGTAGAGGTAGTAGGGTAGCTCGCCTTTCTTGGCAGCTTTCTTTATCTGCGGCAGGTAGGTGTCAATGTCATCCGAATGCTGAATGACGTACCAGGCCGCCTCGTTGGTCGGCTCGCCCACCAGGGTTTTGCCAGGGTAGCCGTACTGCTTGATAATAGCTTTTACGCGAGCCTGATTTGCAGCATCGGTGGCGTTGAGCTGCTTGTTGAGGTAGGGATAGAGCTCCTCGCGGCTCTTGCCCAGCGCCCGGGCCAGCGAGTCGGGGTTGCGGTTCACCCGCGAGTCGAAAAGCAGCGTGCGGTAGCGCTGGTCCACGGCGTAGATGCTGTCCAGCCCGTGCTTCAGGCGCGGGTTGAGAGCGGTTTGGGCGGCGGCGGGGAGGGTGAGCAGGAGGAGGGCGAAGGGGAGGAGTTTCATTGAGAAATAAAAGTAAGCGCTGGTGTTCAACCCCACCCCCGGCCCCTCCCCTTCGGGAGAGGGGAGCCGGTCATGCATGGCTACGAATCGTCAGGCTCCCCTCTCCCGAAGGGGAGGGGCCGGGGGTGGGGTTACACCGCTACCTCCGCGCTACCCAGCTCCGTCAGCACCTTCTTGGCCTGATTGATAGACCGCACTTCCTCAAACGTCACAATCAGCTGCTCCTTGCGCTCCTTCAGCGAAGCCGTGCGCGGGTGCGTCTGCACGTAGTTGAGAATGTCGCCAAACTGCTCGCCCTGGAAGTACGGTTTGTGCTCCTCGCTGGCCGGCAGAAAGCCCTTCAGCGTGTCGCGCTTCAGCGTGATTTTTTCGAAGCCCAGCTGGCAGGCCTGCCAGCGCAGGCGCACAATGTCGGCCAGCAGCTCCACCTCGGCCGGCAGCGGGCCGAAGCGGTCCACCATACCATTCAGCACCTTGCGCAGCTCCTCCGGCTTCTGGGCGCGGTCGAGCTTGGCGTAGTACTGCAGGCGCTCCGACACGTTGCTCACGTACTTGTCCGGTATCAGGATTTGCATGTCCGTCTCCACGTTGCACTCGCGCACCCGGCCCACGCCGGCCGCCGCCTGCAGGCGTTGGTTCGAGTCGCCGAGGAATAAGTCGCGGAACTCCGTCTCCTTCAGTTCCTGTACCGCCTCGTCCAGAATCTGGTGGTAGGTTTCGTAGCCCAGGTCGTTGATAAAGCCCGACTGCTCGCCGCCCAGCAGGTTGCCGGCCCCGCGAATATCAAGGTCGCGCATGGCCACGTTGAAGCCCGCGCCGAGGTCCGAAAACTCCTCCAGCGTGCTCAGCCGCTTGCGCGCGTCCGAGGGCAGGCCGGCCACCGGCGGCGTGAGCAAATAGCAGTACGCCTTGCGGTTCGAGCGGCCTACACGGCCACGCATCTGGTGCAGGTCGCTTAGGCCGTGCATGTGGGCGCGGTTGATAATGATGGTGTTGGCGTTGGGAATGTCGAGACCCGATTCGATAAGGTTGGTGCTTACTAGCACGTCATACTCACCTTCCACGAACTTCATCATGCGCTTTTCGAGTGCGTCGCCCTCCATCTGCCCGTGAATCATAGTTATGCGGGCATCCGGCACCAGCCGCAGAATCATGGCCGCCTGCTCGTCCAGGTCCTTCACGCGGTTGTGCACGTAAAACACCTGCCCGCCGCGCTTCAATTCCCGCGCCACTGCGTCGCGAATAATGGTTTCGTCAAACACGTGCAGCTCCGTCTGCACCGGCTGCCGGTTGGGCGGTGGCGTGGCGATTACGCTCAAATCACGCGCCCCCATCAGCGAGAAGTGCAGCGTGCGCGGAATCGGCGTGGCCGAGAGCGTGAGCGTATCCACATTCACCTTCAGTTCCTTGAGCTTGTCCTTGGTTTTCACACCGAACTTTTGCTCCTCGTCGATAATTAGCAGGCCCAAGTCCTTGAACTTGATATCCTTATTGGTTAGGCGGTGGGTGCCGATGAGGATGTCCGTCTTGCCCTCGGCCACGCGCTGCAGCGTCTCCTTTATCTGCTTGGTACTCTTGAAGCGGTTCACGTACTCCACCGTCACGGGCAGCGTCGCCAGCCGGTCCCGAAAGGTCTTGTAGTGCTGCATGGCCAGGATGGTGGTGGGCACCAGCATGGCCGCCTGCTTGCCATCCACCACAGCCTTAAACGCCGCCCGGATAGCCACTTCGGTCTTGCCAAAGCCTACGTCGCCGCAGACAAGCCGGTCCATCGGGTGGGGCTGCTGCATGTCGTTTTTCACGTCCTCGGTGGCCTTGGCCTGGTCGGGCGTGTCTTCGTAAATAAAGCTCGATTCCAGCTCGGCCTGCAAAAAGCCATCGGCCGAGAAGGCGAAGCCCGGCGCCGTCTTACGCTTGGCGTAGAGGCGAATAAGGTCGGCGGCAATGTCCTTGACCTTCTTCTTCACCGACTTCTTCTTGTTTTCCCACTCCGGCGAGCCCAGCTTGCTCATCGTGGGCGGCGCGCCCTCCTGGCCGCTGTACTTGGCAATCTTGTGCAGGGCGTGAATGCTCACCGTCAGCACGTCATCGTCGCGGTACACCAGCCGGATGGCCTCCTGCGTCACGCCGTTGATTTCCACCTGCGTCAGCCCCGCAAATCGGGCAATGCCGTAGTCCTGGTGCGTCACGTAGTCGCCCGGCTGCAGGGTTTTCAGCTCGCGCAAGGTCAGCGCCTTTTTCTTTGAAAACTTGCGCTGCTCCTGCGCCCGATAGTAGCGCTCGAACAGCTGATGGTCAGTATAGACGGCCAACTGCAGCTGCTCATCCACGTAGCCCTCGCGCAAGGCCAGCAGCAAATGCTGAAACTGCACGTTATGGTCCAGCTCGTCGAAAATCGTGCGCAGCCGGTCGGCCTGCCGCACCGTGTCGGCCGTGATGATGGTCGTCAGGTTACGGTGTTGGTTTTCCTGCAGGTTCTTCACCATGCGGTTGAAGTCCTTATTAAAGCTCGGCTGCGGCTTGCTCGCAAACTGGAATTCCTCAGTATTCTTAAAGAAAAACCGCTTGCCAAACTCCACCACCGCAAACTCATCGAGCCGCTTCTTGAAATTCCGGCCCGACTCGAACAAGTCCGCCGGCTTGCTCACAATCTGCATCCCGCCACCTTCCTCCAGCACCTGCTTGAAGCCGCTTTCGGCCTTTTCAAACAGCTCGGTTACCACGTCCACCGTCTGCCGCACGTCCTTAAACCACAAGCAGGAAGCGGGCGGCAAAAACTCCAAAAAGGCCTCCCGCGTCTCCTGCAGCAGCTTGGTTTGCACGTTCGGAATGATGCTGATGCTCGGCCGGGGTTCCACCGACAGCTGCGTCTCGGGGTTGAACGTCCGAATGCTCTCAATCTCATCCCCAAACAATTCAATGCGAAACGGCAGCTCATTGGCGTAGCTAAACACGTCCACGATGCCGCCGCGCACGGCGTACTGCCCAGCCTCGTACACAAAGTCCGCTTTTTCGAAGTCGTATTCGCCCAGCAATTCGCCCAGAAAATTCACGTCGAGCCGGTCGCCCACCTTCGCATTGAAGGTGTTTTTTACCAGGCTTTGCTTGTTGATAACCTTCTCGCTCAACGCCTCCGGGTAGGTCACAATGAACACGCTGTTCGTCGTGGCCGCCTTGGCGCTGTTGAGCCGGTTCAGGGCCTCGGCGCGCATCAGCACGTTGGCATTCTCCGTCTCATCAAACTGATACGGCCGCTTATAGGAGCTCGGAAACAGCAGCACTTCCGGCCCCTCGGGTAGCAGGTGCTGCAAATCGGACAGGAAATAGGCCGCTTCCTCCTTGTCGTGCAGCACGAAAACGTGCGGATGCTGGGCGTGCGCCACGGCGCTGGCCACCACGGCATCCTGGCTGCCCACCAGTCCGCGCAGCTGCAGGCGCAGCTCGCCGGGCGCGGCTTTGGCGGCGCCGCGCAGGCGCGCGGCCAGGGTTTGCAGCTCGGGAGAAAGACGGTAAAGGCGAAGAAAATCGGCGACTTGCACGCGGAGGTAGGCTAGGGGAGGGGCAAATGACAGTAGCCCGGCCGGAAGATTCTCCGGTCGGGCAGCGGGGAAAGATACAACACCCGGGCCCCGAAGGTTTCCCTTTTTCTGTCATTCTGAGCGCCGCGAAGAATCTGAGGATATTCCCCAGCCGGTAGTACCAGATTCCTCGCTCTGCTCGGAATGACCGGTTGTAGCTTCGCACTTCATTCAACCCTCAAAATGCGCGGTTCCTCTCACCTGGCCATCGGCCTCATCACCGGCGTGGCCATTGCGGGCCTCGTGCCGGGCATTCCCTTCTCGCTGGGCGGCATTGCGCTGGCCGGCTTCTCGTCCCTCGCCCCCGACCTCGACCACCCCGAAAGCCGCCTCAGTAAGCGCCTCGGCTTCACGCAGCAATACGTGCGCTGGGCCTTCGCCGCGGCCGGCGTACTGCTCGGCATTTACAGCTACACGCAGCTGCCACCCGGCCAGAAGCAAAACCTCTACTACATCCTGGCGCTGGCCTTCGGGCTGCTGGGCGTGGGCATGCAGGGCGGCTCGGCCCGCAAGCTGGCGCTGCTCTTCACCGGCCTGGCCACGGTGGTGGCCGGCCTCTACACCGAGTATCTGTGGCTGAGCTTGCTGGGCACGTTTGTGGCGCTGGCGCCCTTCACGTCGCACCGCTCCTGGACGCACACCATCTGGGCCACCGCGCTGTGGACCTACATCGGCTACCTCGCCAACCAGAGCCTGGGCTGGCGCGGCATTCACCTCTACGCGGGCGGCGGCTACCTCTCGCACCTCGTGGCCGATACGCTCACCAAGGCCGGCGTGCGCTACTTTCTGCCGGTGTCCGGCTACGCTTTTAAAGTGCCGCTCATCAGCACCGGCTCGGCCTCCGGCAACATGCTCGAAGTTGGGATTTGCGTCGGCTACGGGCTACTGGTATTGGGCTTGGTGATAGGCCGTATGGGCTTTTAACAACAACGCATTGCCACCCGGCCAAGCGCCCTTTGCCGGCTTCCGCAAACGTTGCCGGCCGTTTTGGATGACTTCATATAATTTCAACTGTGCTTGGTTTGCATAAGTCAGGTTAGTGCCTTAGCTTCGCAGCAAATTATGTCGGTTGATAAGTTAAGTGAATGTATTGCGCGTTGTTATTCTGTTGCGCTTCTGAGTAGCTCAGCCTCACGGCGGCCATTACGCTTTATTTAACTTTCCTCCGCATTTTTCGGGCTTCCTCTACCTCATTAGTCGGCAGTTATTGCCGGCTGGTGGTAGCTCTATTAAACTCATTGCCTCTGCCGCAGCGGATTATTACTTGCTCTTTCCTTTCCTGTTACGCTGAAACAACCTTAAATTTTTACCTTACTTAACCCCAGTTTATCGATGAACCAGATGAACAGCCCTCTGATTCGGATTGGTGTCTTTTATGACGGCAATTATTTCTTGAAAATCAGTGACTATTATTATTTTCAGCACGAGCGCAAGGCCCGTATCAGCCTCGAAGGCCTGCACGAGTTTATCCGCCACCAGGTAGCCGAGGAAGAAGACGTTGACGTGCGCCTGTCGCAGATTACCGACGCTCACTTTTTCCGCGGCCGCCTCTCCGCTACCGAAGCCCGCGACAAAGACCGGCTCTTCCACGACCGCCTGCTCGACGACATCCTGATGAACCTGGGAGTGCAAACGCACTACATGCCCCTCAAAACCCGCGACGGCCGCCTCCAGGAAAAAGGCATCGACGTGTGGCTCAGCCTCGAAGCCCTTGAGCTGGCCCTCCACAAAACCCTCGACGTCGTGGTGCTCATCGCCGGCGATTCCGACTACGTGCCCCTCATCCGCAAGCTCAATACCGTGGGCACCCGCGTGATGCTGCTCAACTGGGACTTCAAATACGAAGACTTTAAGGGCGAAACCCGCGTCACTCGCGCCTCGCAGCAACTGCTGGAGCAAGTGACCTACCCTGTGGCCATGCACGACGTGATTGACCGCGGCCTGCAGGCGCAGGACGACGTGGTGGAGTCGATGTTTGTGACGCAGAGTGAGCCGGCGGCCTTCGCCCCCAGCACTTTGCCCGTGGCTCCCAAGCCCGTGCGCCCCGCCGGCCCCACCGCCGCCGGCCCCGTGGGCACCGTGGGCATGAGCACCATCAAAAACCTGAAAAACGGCTTCGGCTTCGTGGTGATGCCGCCGAACAACCTGTTTTTCAGCTACGCCGACCTCACCGAGGGCGACTTCAACGACCTGCGCGAAGGCGACTGGGTGGAGTTTGAAGTGGGCCGCAACCACCGCGACGAGGACTGCGCCCGCAAAGTGCGCAAAGTGCAGGCCCCGCAACTCAGCGATGATGACGAGTACGAAACCATCAACGCGCACCACGCCGTGAGCATGGAGCTGTAAGGTTTTTAAGAAGTTAAAACTGAAAAAGGGTGCAATGGTCAGCTGACCGTTGCACCCTTTCTGCGTAGGGACGGGGGAAGCCCCGCCCCTACGCCAGTTCTTTTACAAAGCCCCGTTTATCAGCCGGGTAGCGGTTGAAAGTGCCCAAGCCCTGCGCCACCGCCGTTTCTCCGGTTCCCCCGACGCGGTAGATAACGCCGCGCGTCACCACCAGCTTCTTGCCGTGGTGCTCCACCTGGGCCCGCGCCAGCAGCGCATCGCCCAGATGCACGGCGTGCAGAAAATTCATCTTGAACTCGACCGTCGAAACCAGCTCCTGGGTAGTGAAGGCCAGCGTGAGGGCCGCCGCGCCCAGCGCCGCATCCATCAGCCCGGCCAGCACGCCGCCGTGGCAGGTGCCGGGGGAGGAAAGGTGCTCGTCGCGCACACTCATGCGGTATTCCACGTCGCCGGGCTTGGCGACGTGCAGCTGCATGCCGTTCACGCGGCCGTAGTGGTTGATGCTGTTGTACATGGCTACCATTTGCGCCAGGCTGGGCGCGCTGGGTAGGGCTTTCTGCATCAGGAAATGCGGGATTTGCCCATACAGCGTGTGCGACGGCCCCAGCACCGCGTAGCCGTGGCGCCGGTAGAAGGCCAGCGCCGCCTCGCGGGCGTGCAGCACGATTTCGCGCAGACCCCGGGCTTGGGCCTGCGCCTCCAGGTAGCGCAGCACCTGGCCGCCGAGGCCCTGCCCCTGCGCCTCGGGTGCCACGGCCATGAAGCGAACCTGGCCCTGCCCGGGCGCGCTCTCGTGCAGGCGGCCGGTGGCTAGGGCGGTGCCGTCGGGCGCCAGGGCCAGGGCGTGGATGACGGCCGGCTGCTCGTCGTCGTCGGCCTTTTCGGAGCCCGGCGGCTGCTGCCAGGGCTGGCGCAACACCTTGTAGCGTAGTTCGTAGTAGGCAAGCCATTCGCGCAGCGTGCGGGGGGCAGTGATTGTCATGCGGCAAAGATGCACCGGAGCGCGGAGCCGTGGGCTACCTTTGTGCCGTGAGCGGCCGGCCGCCCGATTACGGTTAACCGGGCCGACTCACGTTTCCCTTCCCACCCTTTCGACTCTCTAAACTCATGGCCTCCTTCGACATCGTGAGCAAAGTGGACCCGCAAACCCTCGAAAATGCGGTGAACACGGCCAAAAAAGAACTACAAACCCGCTACGACCTGCGCGACACCAAAGGCGGGATGGAGCTGGATAAAAAAGCCAATACCATTCTGTTATCTTCCGAAAACTCGATGCGCGTCAAGGCGCTGGAAGATATTCTGCTGGCCCGCGTGGTGAAGCAGGGCATCGACGGCACCAGCCTCGACTTCACGGCCGAGGAGCAGGCCGCCGGGGCCCTGGTCAAGAAAACCATCAAGGTGCGCGCCGGGGTGGACAAGGAAATTGGCCGCAAAATCATCAAAACCATCAAGGACGCCAAGCTGAAGGTGGAAGCCCAGATGCAGGACGACCAGGTGCGCGTGACGGCCAAGAAAATCGATGATTTGCAGGCCACTATCGCCCTGCTGCGCCGCGCTGATATCGGGCTGCCGCTGCAGTTTGTGAATATGAAATCGTAGTTGTCAGTTGCTCGTGGCCAGTTGTCAGGTCGCTTTGACAAGGCCTTACTGACGACATCATCATCATAAACTGACAACCGACAATAAATAACTGACAACCAACTCGTGTTCGATATTTCCGTTTTCTCCGAGCCCGCTACCTGGGTTAGCCTCCTGACCCTCACGTTTATGGAAATCGTGCTGGGGATTGACAACATCATTTTCATTTCCATCGTCGTCAACCGTCTGCCCGAAGGCCAGCAGGCGCGGGGCCGCACCATCGGCCTGCTGCTGGCGCTGATGTTCCGGGTAGGGCTGCTGCTCAGCATTTCCTGGATTGTGGGTCTGCGCTCGGCGCTGTTCTCGCTGCCTTTTCCGTGGCTCTCGCAGCCATTCGACGTGAGCGGGCGCGACCTCATTCTGCTGGCCGGCGGTTTGTTTCTGATGTACAAGAGCACCACCGAAATTCATACCAAGCTGCAAGGCGAGGAAGAAGACGAAACCGTTGGAGGCAAGGCCTATCCGACCATGATGAGCATTATCCTGCAGATTATCGTCATCGACATTGTGTTCAGCTTCGACTCGATTCTGACGGCCGTGGGGCTGGTGGATAACGTGCTGGTAATGATTCTGGCCGTTATTCTGGCGATGGGCGTGATGCTGGCTTTCAGCGGCGTTATCGCGGGGTTTGTCAATCGCAACCCTACTATCAAGATGCTGGCGCTGTCGTTCCTCATCATGATTGGCTTTATGCTGGTGATGGAGGCCGCGCACAAGGAAATCGAGAAAGGCTACCTCTACTTTGCCATGGCTTTCTCCCTGATAGTGGAGCTGTTGAATATGCGCCTGCGCAAGAAGGGCAAAGACCCGGTGAAGCTGCGCGATTCGCGCTACGACTAGCTTAGCAAGCTTAATCTATGCAAAAAGGGGGCATCATACTCAGTATGATGCCCCCTTTGCGTTTGCCACGTTTCTACCGTTGTACGGAATAAGTCTTGCGCTGCGCTCCGATACCGGTGAGCTTAACCGATTGCCAGCCGGTAGGTAGCGTGGTTTTGCGCTGCACGAGGCCAGTAGGGGTAATGTCGAGGCCACCAAACCCCATGAGCACGGCTTGTAGCACGCCGCCGGCGCCGGTGGCGAAGTAGGGGTTGGTACCGCCCTTGGTTTCGGCGATGACGCGGAAAGGCGGCAGCAGGTTGGGCTGGTAGGCATCGTCGAAGAAATGCCGGGCCTTGGCGCCATCGCCGAGACGGGCGTAGAGCAGGGCAAAAATAGCCTGCGTCATGGCCGGCGTGCCTTCGCTGGGCACGCGCGTTTCGTAGTAGGTCAGGTCTTTGCGAATCCGGGCGGGGTCGGTGATGGTGCCCAGGGGGTAGGCCAGCAGGTTCACGTCGGCCTGCTTGATGCCTTCGCCGTGGTAGCTGGCGTGCTCCTGGGTGGTGCCGTCGGCCAGGCGCAGCAGCGGAATGTTCTGGGCCACCAGCTGCCAGTCGGGGTTGGCGGGCAGGCCGAGCAGGCGGGCGGCTGCGGTGGCGGCCAGCAGGTTTTTCTGGGCGGCGGCGTTGGTGAAGGCATCGTTATCAACGTTTTCGGCCCATTCGTCGGGCGCCACCACATTCTTAATATCGTAGTGCCCCGGGCCATTGCGCTCCACACGACTGGCCCAGAAGTCGGCGGTGGCTGAAATGAGGGGCCAGCCGGTGGTGCGCAGCCAGTCGCGGTCCTGCGTTACGCAGTAGTACTGCCAGGCAGCCAGGCCCACGCAGGCCGACACGTGGTGCTCGAACGGCCCGCTCAGCGCCCACACCGGGGTTTCCTCGCCTCCGGTGTCGGCGCTTTCCCAAGGGAACATGGCGCCCTGGTAGCCGTGGGCAAAGGCGTTGCGCCGCGCCATATCGAGCCGCTTGAAACGGTATTCAACCAGGGATTTGGCAATTTTGGGATTGAGCACCAGCAGGGCCGGGAACATCCACAGGTCGCTGTCCCAGAACACGTGGCCGTTGTAGCCCAGGCCCGAGAGGCCCATCGGCGAGGGCGAATAATCAGTGCCGGCCCGCGAAAAGCTGTAGAGGTGGTAGAGCATGCTGTGCACATCCTGCTGGGCCTGCGCGTCGCCGCTTATCTGGATGTCGCTTTGCCACAGCTGCTGCCAGGCCTGCTCGTGGAAAGCCAGCAGGCGCTGCCGCCCCTCCAGCCGGGCGAAGATGGTAAGCCGCTCGGCCTCATTGAGGGGGTCGGGGTGGTGGGCCGAGGTGATGGACGAGCCCGCTACGGCGTAGCCATAGCTCTGCCCGGCCCGCAGCGTCTTGCCGAATTTCATGAGGTGCAGGCTGTTGTCCCACATTTCGTGGATGACGCGCGGCTGCTGCCCGTGCGGCTCCTCAAACAAAAAGCTGTTGCTGGCGCACAGCAGTAGCTTGCCCGTCGGGCTTTTGGCCGACGAGGTGAGCAGGCTGAGCGTGGCGTGCGGCCGGTCGATTTCGTTGTAATAGTTCTGCACGTCGCGCAGGGCATCGGGCGCATCCATCACGCTGGCCGCCACGAGACTCAGGTCCTTGCGGGCCGTAATGCGCACGTCGAGCAGCACCGTAAAGGGCAGCTGCCGCAGGGCATAGTAGGTGTAGCTGATGGTGGCCTGGTCGGCGTAATCAAAAGTGGTGGTGAGGGCGGCCCGCTGCAGGTCGAGCTGCTGGCGGAAGTTGCGGGCATCGCGGGCATCGAGGCGGTGGCCGTTGACTTCCAGGTACATGTTCAGCAGGTTGAAGCTGTTGAGGAAGTTGCTCACCCGCCCCCGGCCATACTGGTCGTAGGCGCCGGCCAGCACCACGTTCTTTACCTGAAACGGCACCGGCGACGACACAATGCCAATCATGCCGTTGGCCACCGTAGCGCCGTAGTAGTTGCCGGAGTCAATGTTGGTGGCATCAACACGCCAGGGGTCGGGCGTCTGGGCCAGGAGCGGGCGGCCCAGCAGCCACAGCAGCAACACCGCCCAGCCGCCACAGCACCGGGTAGAGAAAGTGAACATGCGCATATCGCAAACAGGAAAAAGCAGGCAGTGGCCTGATAGATTACCGCGAAATAGGGGCCACTAGCCGCAAGTCAGCGAGTGGCCCGCCAGTGGCCGGCCCCGGCAAACCGGGCGGGGGAGTTGGCCACGAAAGTAGGAAACGGGTGGCCAACCCCGCGTCGGACCCTGAAGGAATTGTCCGGGGCAGCCGGTAGCTGTGCGCCCGCCGTTTGCTATCCATTCTGATTCAGAGCCGGAAGGCAACCCAGATAAGAATGATGAACAACACGCTGGCGGTCACGGCGCACTCTACCTGGCGCCGGGCCACGCGGCCGGGCCAGGCGCCGACCACTGCGATAATTCTCAGCGCCACAAACAGCCAGCCGACAGCGCCATAGATAGTATGCTCACGGTTATTGTAGTCGTATTCGGGACTGTCGGCCACTCGCCGAAACGTTAGTACCTGTCTGAACAAAGGGGTAATCCGCAGAACCATTACCTCGCCTGCGGGATAAGCATACAGGGCTCGCAGACTGGTGTGCGGGGTTTCGTAGGCATAGTATTCGCGCAGGACGCTGCCGTAACGGTCGCGTTCCGGGCGGTATTCGGCGCTGAGAATAGGCTCTGAGGGATAATCCAGCGCAACCGCGTAATCAAGCGCCAGCAACAGGCAAAAGCCGATGATAACGTAGTTGATACGCTGAGCCAGCTTCGTGTAGCGCAGGTATACCTGCGCATGTACGCCCAGCCGCACCTCCTCGACCGTGCGGTGGCGCCGGGGGGCGGCCGGGCGGCGTCGCGGCGTGGGCAGCGGCCCGTAGCTGACGGGGCTGGCCAGCCGCAGGTCGTAGGCCTGGCGGCGGCTGGCATCGCTCAGCACGTCGTAGGCCTCGTTGATAGCCAGGTAGCGCTGATGCGCGGCCGGGTCGGGCGTGCGGTCGGGGTGGGTGAGGAGCACCAGCCGCCGGTAGGCGCGGCGGATGTCGGTGGCCGAGGCTCCGGGAGGCACTTCCAGGATTTGGTAGAAAGTCATTCCGGGAAGTGTCAGGCAGTGTCGGCAGCAACTACAGCAGTCGTCTGGTCGAGCACGCGGCGCTGGGCCAGCTCCAGCAGGCGGCGGTTGAGCTCGGCGCGGTGGGGGCGGTAGAAGGCGTACTCGGCGGTGGTGAATTGGCCGGTAACCAAGCCCACGATGGTGTAGCGCAGCTTGGTGTTGCGGGCGAGTAGCTCGGTAAGCTGCCGCTGCTGTTCGGTTGCGTTAGGAGCTAAACGAATGTGGTGGTCGCGCACAAAATCAGCCACTAACAGGAGCAGCAGGTCGTTTTGCAGCTTTAAAACCGGGCGCAGGGTGGCATGCAGGAAGAGGCCGGCAGGGGTGTCTGCTTCGGAAGTATCGGCGGTAGCAATGATGGGGCGCAGGGCCAGCAGCGCGGTAGTGGAGCGGGAAAAATCGGGAATATGTGCCATTGGCTGCAAGGTATTACGTTTAGAAGCTTATGACTTCGGCTTAGTCTGGTAACTGGGCCTTCGACCATTACTTTTAGGGGACTTTTATTCCATAGTTCAGCTTATGCAGGTTCAGCAATTTGCCGTGCCGGAGGCGTTGCGGGCACACGTCCGTTACTTCTGGACGATGGAAAGCGCCGCCGGAGCCGCGTCGTTTCGCACCATCGTCGATGGCTGCCCCGGCCTGCTCTTTCAGCACGGCGCAGCCGGACTGCAGCCCCAGGCGGGCAAGCCGTGGACGCGACTGCTGCTGCATGGGCAGGCTACTCAGCCGCTGGAAGTAGTGTCGGTCGCGCCCTTTCAGCTCATTGGCATGTGCCTGCAGCCGGGGGCACTGGCCTCCGTGTTCGGCCTCGCCGCCGAGGAGCTTACCGACTCGTGCATGGACCCCGACCTGCTGTCGGCCGCACCCGGCTTCCGGCTGGCCGAGCGGCTGGGCAATGCCGACTCGGTGAGCGCGCAGCTGGACCAGCTAACTGCTTATCTGCAAACGGCCATCAATCGGCAAGGTGCCGCACCGGAACCACCCATCGAGCAGGCTGTGCAGCGCATTGTGGCCACCGGCGGGGGGCTAAATCTGCGGCAGCTGCAGGATGAGCTGCAGCTCTCGGAGCGCAGCTTCCAGCGTAAGTTCAAGCAGCGGGTGGGCGTGTCGCCGAAGCTGTTTGCGCGCATCTGCCAGTTTCAGGAGTCGCTGGGGCAGTTGCGGCGGGCCGAGTACGAGAAGCTGTCGGATATTGCTTATAATCATGACTATGCCGACCAGTCGCACTACATCCGGGCGTTTCGGGAGTTTGCGGGCAGCACGCCTCAACAGTTTCGGCAGCAGGCGCGGGGGCAGGTGGACGATTTTCCGGCCCTGCGCCGGTAAAACGCTACGTGGCGGTTTTGTTCTATTTCGCCGCTTGATGCAACCCGTGCTTTGCTGAAACTTTAACTCAGCAAATCCCATGAAAATCCTCGTTTTTGGCGCCACGGGTGGCACCGGCCGCCAGGTAATCGAACAGGCCCTCGCGCAGGGCCACACAGTCACGGCCTTCGTCCGCAACCCCGCCAAGCTCGGGCTTTCGCATCCCCAATTACAAACTGCTACCGGCGACGTGCTCGACGCCGATGCCGTGCGCCGCGCCGTGCCGGGGCACGATGCCGTGCTCTCGACGCTGGGCGCGCCGCCCTCCGAGCGGCCCGCATTCGCCAGAGCCGCCTCGACTGGACCATTGCCCGCCCCGGCACTCTCACCGACGGGCCGCGCACCGGCCGGTACCAGCAAGGCTTTGCACCCACCGCCAAAGGCCTTAAAATGAGAATTTCCCGCGCCGACGTGGCCGATTTTATGCTCGGGCAGCTGACGGACCACCGCCAGTTCGGGCGAGCCATCAGCTTGTCGTATTGACCTGAAAATAAGTAACGTTATGACCGGCAAAAATCTTGTGCTGGCCCTGGCCACGCTCAGCACCGGCCTCGTGGCCGGGGTGTATTACGGCTTTTCGGTGGCCGTGAATCCAGCGTTTGCCCGCCTGCCCGATGCGCAGTATATCCGTGCCATGCAGGAAATCAACGACGCCATTCAGAACCCGTTTTTCGCGGCCAGCTTCTTTGGGGCGCCGCTACTATTGGTGCTGGCTACCGGGCTACATGCGGGGCGGCCGCGCGGGCGGCAGCTGGGGCTGGTGCTGGCGGCTACGCTGGTATTCTGGGTAGGCAGCCTGGGCGTGACGGTAGGCGGCAACATTCCGCTGAATGAGCAACTGGCCCGCTACGCGCCTGGCGCTACGGCCTCGGCCGCTGCGGTCCGGCAGCAGTTTGTGCCGCCCTGGAACCGCTGGCACCGGGTGCGCACGGGAGCTTCGGTGGTGGCGCTGGCACTGCTGCTGAGCGCCTGCCTGCTGCCGGATGCCGCCACCAAACAAGCATAAAAAAAGGACCCTGGCCGCCCGGCCAGGGTCCTTTTTAGGGCAGCTAAGCGGGGCTTAGTGACGCACCTGCACTTTGGTGGTGAAGGTGCCCGCGTTGGTGTTTACCTGCACCACGTAGAGGCCGGCGGCGATGTCGGCGGTATTCACCGAGATGCCGCGCTGCAACTCGCCGATGCTCGCGGTGCCGGTGTAGGCCACGCGGCCTACCAGGTCGCGCAGGGTCAGCTGCACGTCGCCGGTAGCGTTGAGCTGCGAGCGCACCACGAGACGGTCGTGCGCCGGGTTCGGGTAGGCGTCGATGATGCTGCCTTTGGCGGCCAGCTCCTGTTGCGGCGTAGTGCCCAGCGGCGTCGTCACAATCGTAACGGTGGTGGGGTTCAGCATAGGAGCGGGCGTCACACCGGGCGGCATGTCGAACGCTTCGCGGATGCCGGTGCGGGTGGGGTTGCCACCCGTGCGCACGCCCTGCACGGCGCTGAAGCCGGCCCCCCGGCGCGAGAACACCGTCCAGATAAGCGCCGAGTTGGCGCCGCCGTTGGCAATACTGTCGGCGCGCAGGATGGCGTCGCGGCCATCAAGGAAGCCGGGGTTGCACACCTGCAGCTTGCAGCCATCAAGTACCAGCTTCAGGAACTGGTTGTTGCCGCCGTTGCTGCCCAGGAAGTCCTGGTTGAAGCCGTAGCGGTAGATGAACTGCCAGTTCAAATCCCAGAGCATGCCGGCCCAAACCTCTCCAATGTTGTGGGTTTCGTTGTACTGCGTGCTGGTCAATACCCCATAGGTGTGGGGGTTAAGGGTCATGTCGTCGGTGTAGGGATTGATGCGGATACCGGGGCCGGTATCGTGGGTTTCGCCCACCACGTAGGCTCCGATGTAGCGCGGCGTGCGGCCGGTTACGCCGGTCGGGTTGCTGGCCGTGGCTACGTTGGCGGTGGTCATCCAGAGGCCGAAGAAGTCGCTCCAGCCCTCGCCCATCGTCTGGAAGGCCTGGTTG
The DNA here is from genome assembly GCF_030580865.1 of Hymenobacter aranciens. Taxonomy (GTDB): domain Bacteria; phylum Bacteroidota; class Bacteroidia; order Cytophagales; family Hymenobacteraceae; genus Hymenobacter; species Hymenobacter aranciens. The sequence goes on from NZ_JAUQSY010000005.1 coordinate 330,997, forward strand.
CCGTTGGCGCTCACGAGGCAGTCGGAATTGCTGGGGCCGCCGGTGAGGCGGGTCGAAACGCCGTGACCGAATTCGTGCGACACAATGCCGTTATCAAACGAAGCATCGTAGTCGGGGCTGCCATTGGCACAGCCCGTTACGGTAGTGCCGCTCGTCAGCGCCTGGCGGATGGCCGCGCCATCGACCCCGCGCAGAAACAGCGACGGAATGCGAATGCCGACGGTATCGGTACCCGTCATGCCCGAAATAGCCGTGTTGGTACCTACCGAGTCGATGATGATGGCCATGATAGCACCATTTTCCTGGGCGCGACGCACTTTGCCAGCAAATGAGCTCGCCGTGCGGCTGCCGCTGGGCAGCTGGGCGCAGCCCCCGCGCATAATCACGGCAATGTTGCCGTTCACGGCGGCAGCGTTGGCGTAGGGCGTCACGCAGCCGTGCAGGCCGCCGTTGCCCGATACGCCGTCGTTCACCAGCACGAAGTTGCCGCAAATCGGCCCGGCGTCGACCAGGTTACGGCCGAAGTCGGCGGCACCAGCCGAGAAGCTGCCTGCCAGCGAAGCCGGGGCCGAAATCGTAACGTTCGGGCGAATGGGATTGGCCCACAAGTACATCTGCATGCGGCCCTGCATCCCATCAGGCGGCGTGGCGAAGTTGGCATTGTTGGTGCCGCTGCCATCCTGGGCTTCGGCGCGCACCATGTCGCCCCCGAGGCCGGCCGTGCCGAAGTTTTTGTACTGGAAGTTGCCCGATGCTTCGTCAAAGCCTTTGGAGGCCATCACGTCGTGCAGCATATTGTTCCAGTAGAATAGGTTGACAATGCCAGCGTCGAGGTTGCGGCGCGGCCCTACCCCGAAGGTGAAGGGAAAGTCAAAGTCCAGCGTCGCACCCCCGTTCGGCGAGTTGGTGTTGATGTAGAGCTGGCTGTTGTTGGCAATGTCGTTGTAGGCTGCCACGTTGTTGCCGCGCGGCAGCTGCACGTTGGCATTTAGGCGCGAGTAAACGTTGTTGAAGAACAGCGGTGTCGTGGTCGGCGCCTGGCTCACCTGCCAGCCGTAGGGCGACCAGGTGTTGATGGTGCTGCTTAGCGGCACGGCCACGCGGTTGCCCGAGAGGGGACTTTCCATCGGTACCGGATACACCATCAGGCTGTTGGGCGAGGCCACGCCGCGGGCGGAGGCCTGTTGCGTCGGAGCCGGCGCAGTGTGCTGCTGGTTTTGGCTGCGGGCATTCTGCTGCAAGAACGAAATCTCCTCGCTCACCACGTAATCGTGCTTGAAGAGCTGCTTGCCGGTGCCGGCATCCACCAGCACCTGCCAGTGGTGCTGGCCGTCGAGCTGGGCAATAGTAACCTCCCAGGCCAAGTGAATTTCACTTTGCTTCAGTGGGTTGGCAAAGTAGTACAGGCGCACCGGAATGTTGTTTTCCGAAATACCGCCGTTGTTGAACTCCAGGCCATCGGCCGGACGGGCTTCGCGCACCAGCGTGAGGCCGGCGGGGCGGGGCAGGCCCAGCACCACGGAAGCGGCCACTACGGCCTGCTCAGGCGTGAGGGTAGGGGTGGCGGCGGGGGCCAGGCGAGCCGCATTGGGCACGAAGCGCTGGTTGGCCCACACGGGCTTGCCGGTGCGGTCGGTGTGCACGGCACCCACGGCCCCGAACACGTCCACGCCGTTCACGCGCTGCCGCAGGTAAGCGTGCTGCGCGCCGGTCGCGGCGTCCTTGTAAAAGTCGGTGACCGAAGGCTGCGCCGCATCGGCTTCCGACAAGCCCTGACGCACGGTTTGCGTCGTGAAGTAATCCAGCAACTGCGTCGAAGGCTTGGCCGACTGCGCCCATGCCGTAGAGCCGAAGCCTGTCAGCAGCGCCGCCGCCAGCAGCGACCCGCGCAGCACCGGTCGGAGGGAGGAGAATTTTACCATCTTTACTTGAAAACGGGAAGGGTAAGTGAAGAAAATTAAAATGAAATGAAAACGGGTTGCTAAAGTTAAGCTAAAAAGCCGATATTACAGAAACTCGTTCCAATCTGCACTCAGGTTGCTTCGGGTAGTGAGTTTTTATTCGTCTCTGGATTGCTCAAATTGGCCCAGCTTATTCAGCACATCCCACAGCACTACTCCTGCCGCAACGCTCACATTAAGCGAATGTTTAGTGCCAAACTGCGGGATTTCCACCGCCGCGTCGCACAAAGCCAGCACCTCGTCATCGACGCCAAAAACTTCGTTGCCCAGCACCAGCGCCAGCGGCTGCCCCAGCGCGGGCCGGAATTGGACTAAGGAGGTACTGCCCGTTGTTTGCTCCACGGCGGCTACCGTGTAGCCAGCCTGCTTTAATGCCATTACGGCCTCCACCGTGGTGGCCGCGTATTCCCAGCTCACCGACTCCTCGCTGCCCAGCGCTGTCTTCGTGATTTCGCGCTGCGGTGGGCGGCCGGTGATACCGCAGAGCCAGATTTTTTCGAGTGCAAAGGCGTCGGCGGTGCGGAAAACCGCGCCCACATTGTGGAGGCTGCGCACGTTGTCGAGCACCAGCACAACGGGGCTTTTGGGCGTACTTTTGAAGTCGGCCACGGTGGCCCGATTCAACTCGGCCATGGTTAGTTTTCGCATAGAGGTAGCGCGAACTTTGTCGTTCGCGTCGTTGGTTCATACTTAGCCAAAGCTGCCGCTACACGCGTTGCCCCGGGCCCTTTTCATTTACTCGCTAAAACAACGCGAACTGCAAAGTTCGCGCTCCGTGCTTTGTCTGCTTCCGCGCCTCCCAAAAAGAAAGAATTTGTCATCAAGTCCGTCGGCCCCGACCACCTCACCCCCGGTCCGGCCTACGACACGCCCTTGATGAAGCAATACTACCAACTCAAGCAGCAGCACCCCGGCGCGCTGCTGCTGTTCCGGGTGGGCGACTTCTACGAAACCTTTGGCGAGGATGCCGTCACGGCCGCCCGCATCCTCGACATCACGCTCACCAAGCGCGGCGCGGGCAGCATTTCGGAAGTGGCGCTGGCGGGCTTCCCGCACCATTCCATTGATAACTACCTGCCCAAGCTGGTGCGCGCCGGCCAGCGCGTGGCCATCTGCGACCAGCTCGAAAACCCTAAGGAAGCCAAGGGCCTCGTCAAGCGCGGCATCACCGAGCTGGTCACGCCTGGCCTCAGCATGCACGACAATGTGCTCGAGCGCCGCGCCAACAACTACCTCGCCGCCATTCACTTCGGCAAGCAGGAAGCCGGCATCAGCTTCCTCGACATCAGCACCGGTGAGTTCCTGGTAGCGCAGGGCGACCTTGATTATTTAGGTAAGCTGCTGCAAAACTTCGGCCCCGCTGAAGTGCTGTTCTGCAAGAAAAGCCGTTCTGAGTTCGAGCAAACTTTCGGTCCCGACTACTGCACCTACGCGCTGGATGACTGGGTTTTTGGCCCCGATTACGCCCACGAAACCCTCACCCGCCACTTCAAAACGACGACGCTCAAGGGCTTCGGGGTTGATAACCTGAAGGAAGGCATCATCGCGGCCGGCTGCATCATGCACTACCTGGCCGAAACCAAGCACGCCGAGCTGGGCCACATCAGCAGCCTCGGCCGCCTGGAGGAAGACAAATACGTGTGGCTCGACCGCTTCACGGTGCGCAACCTGGAGCTTACGCAGGCCCAGCACCCCGGCGGCGTGCCCCTCATCGATATCCTCGACCAGACCCTCACCCCGATGGGCGCCCGCCTGCTGCGCAAGTGGGTGGTGCTGCCGCTCAAAGAGGTAGGCCAGATTCAGCGCCGCCTCGACACCGTGGCCGCGCTGGTAAACAATGAGGACCTGCTGGCCGACCTCACCCAGCACCTGCGCCAGATAAACGACCTGGAGCGCCTGATTTCCAAGGTGGCCGTGCGTCGCGTGAACCCCCGCGAGCTCCTGCAGCTGGCCCGGGCCCTTGAAGCCATTGCGCCCATGCGCGAGCGGCTGGCCGCCTCCGGCGTGAAAGCTTTGGAAAAGCTGGCCGACCAGCTCAACCCCTGCGCCAAGCTGCGTGAGGAAATCGCGACTAAAATCAAGCCCGACGCGCCCATCCTCACCAACCAGGGCGGTGTGCTGAACGCGGGTGTCGATGCCGAACTGGACGAGCTGCGCGACATGGCCTTCTCGGGCAAGGACTTTCTGCTGCAACTGCAGCACCGCGAGCAGCGCAATACCGGTATCTCGTCGCTGAAAATTGCTTATAACAAGGTCTTTGGCTACTACCTCGAAGTCACCAACGCCCACAAAGACAAGGTGCCGGCCGAATGGATTCGCAAGCAGACGCTGGTGAATGCCGAGCGCTACGTGACTGAGGAGCTGAAAACCTACGAGGAGAAAATCCTGCACGCCGAGGAGCGGCTGTTTGTCATCGAGCAGCGCATTTACAACGACTTGGTGCTGGCCGCGCTCGATTTCGTGCCCCAGATTCAGCAGAATGCCCGCGCCATCGGCATCATGGATTGCCTGGCCTCGTTTGCCCTCACCGCCCGGCAGCAGCGCTACGTGATGCCCACCGTGAACGACGGTACCGTGCTCGATATCAAGGCGGGCCGCCACCCCGTCATCGAGCGCCAGCTGCCGCCCGGCGAAAGCTACATCCCCAACGACATCTGCCTCGACCAGACCGAGCAGCAAATCGTGGTCATCACCGGCCCCAACATGGCCGGCAAATCGGCCCTGCTGCGCCAGACGGCTCTCATCGTGCTGCTGGCTCAAATAGGGTCATTCGTGCCCGCCGACGCCGCCACGGTGGGCATCATCGACAAGATTTTCACCCGCGTGGGCGCCTCCGACAACCTGAGCAAAGGCGAAAGCACCTTCATGGTGGAGATGACCGAAACCGCCTCCATCCTCAACAACCTCTCCGACCGCAGCCTCGTGCTGATGGACGAAATCGGCCGCGGCACCAGCACCTACGACGGCATCAGCATCGCCTGGGCCATCGTGGAGCACCTGCACAACAACCCCAAAGCCAAGGCCAAAACCCTCTTCGCCACTCACTACCACGAGCTCAACCAGCTGGCCGACGACTGCCCCCGCGTGCGCAACTACAACGTGGCCGTGAAGGAAACCGACGGCCGCATTCTGTTCCTGCGCAAGCTGCAGCCCGGCGGCTCCGAGCACTCGTTCGGCATCCACGTAGCCCGCTTGGCGGGCATGCCCACCGCCGTGGTGCTGCGCGCCAACGAAATCATGCACCACCTGGAGCAGGAGCGCACCAGCACGGCCATCGATGCCGATGTCGAAACCGAATTCGACGACGTACTGGCGGGAATCGAAAATACGCCCTCCGCACCCAAGCCCCGCGCCACCACGGCCGTGGCCACCGCGCCGCGCCCCACGCTGCAGCTAAGCATGTTCGAGCCCACCGACCCGGTACTGGAGCGCATCCGCGAATTGCTGACGCATCTCGACGTGAATACGCTTACGCCCATTGAAGCCCTAATGAAGCTGAACGAGCTCAAGCTGACGCTGGGCAAAAGCTGAAAATTTTCGGGCTGAAAATGAACAAAAAGCGCCTCCAGTGGGACTTTTTTCAACCCCTGCCCTTGCCTCGTAACAAAACGCTCGTACCTTTGTATCACCAAACGCCACCAAGCACGGTGGCCGACAAATGCGAGAGTAGCTCAGTTGGTAGAGCGCGACCTTGCCAAGGTCGAGGTCGCGAGTTCGAACCTCGTCTCCCGCTCCAGTGAAAACGCCACCTTCGGGTGGCGTTTTTGTTTTAACTCCTTTCCGTATGGCTGCCCCTCGTAAATGCCTGAGCACTGACGATGAGTTTCGGCAGGCTGTGGCTGAAGGTTTGTCGGTGGCGCAAGTGCTAAATCGGATTGGCTTGGTGCCCGCTGGCGGCAAATACAAAACTGTGCATACCCGCATTAGTCAGTCAGGGCTTGATATAAGTCATTGGACAGGGGCAGCGTGAAATCAAGGCAGGCTGGTATCGGAAATTTGGCAAAACGACGCCATCGGCGGAGTTATTGGTTGAGCATTCAGCTTACCATTTTACTTATTGTTTGAAAAAACGCTTGCTTAAAGCAGGCCTCAAAGAAGCGCGGTGTGAAGAATATCAGCTAATTGCATGGCGCAGACAGCCCATTGCACTGGAATTACATCATCGAAACGGCATCAATAATGACCATCGCTTGGAAAATTTGCAGTTACTTTGTCCCAACTGCCACGCGCAAACAAATTCTTATCGAGGCGAAAATCAGTCTGATAGAAGTAGTGTAAATGCTTTAGCCAGAGTGGTGTAATGGTAGCCACGAGGGACTTAAAATCCCTTGTCTTCACGGACGTACGGGTTCGAGTCCCGTCTCTGGTACGATAGAAAACCCCGTTTCCTTGCTGGAAATGGGGTTTTTTCTCTTTTAGGGGACACTGTAGGGGGCGGAGAGTATTTTTTTGCTCAATCAGGATTGCACCTGGCTATCCAACTTTGAAAGGTAAGTAGTTAACCGTTATAGAAAGTTTATTTAGAGAACAAGCTGATTTCAAAATATCACTCGCCCTGCTAAAGTCTGTGGACAGCAAGGGCAGTAATTTTGTGGGATGCGTCGTTATGAATTAAGCGAACGAGAATGGCAGTTGGTGGAGCCGCACACGCGTGGCCGGCTGGGCAACGGCCTCGACAACCGCCAGTTTGTCAGTACGGTGCTATACCGGGTGCGCGCCGGGTGTGCCTGCCGCGACCTGCCCGAACGGTTTGGGCCGTGGAACACCGTGGCCCGGCGCTTTCGCCGCTGGGCCCTTGCCGGGGTGTGGGAAGCGTTGTTTCAGGCCGTGCAGGGACCCGACTACGCCTGAGTGCTCGTCGACTCCACCGCCGTCAAAGCGCACAAAGCCGCCGCGGGGCAAAAAAAACTTCGCCACGGCCGAAGCCATCGGCATAGTTTTTTACCCGGGTGAGCAACTGTGGCTGGTCATCAGCTCCAGGAACGACTTGGGAGCCATCATGCCCGGCACCCCTGGCTTTACTCCTGAGAACAAGGGGCAGCACATCATCCACACGGGTGGTGCTCACCGGTCCTACCTGCAGCTTCCTGTTAAGCAGCCAAAAAAGTCAGCCGGTTAAATGCTATAGCTTATTTAACTGGCTAAGCGCAGGTCGAATAAGTTGGACAGCTGTGCAGGTAGCAATAGCCGAATTGCTTCGCAACGCCCCTGTGTGAACCGTTAGCGTTGGTCATTATTGTTCCTGCCCTGAGTACAACAGTCTTCGGGTAGCATGCCAATTATTGGCTACTTTTGGTGATTGACTGGCTTAAATAGATTTCGATTGCCTTTGGTGAAGCTCTTAACAGTTCTTCTTGGTTTCTTGCTTAGCTCTCTGCCATTCTGCGCTTTCGCTGAGTCAGGCAAGGCTGATAGTTTGCTGACGGAGTTAAACCAAGCCCTGGCTCACAAAAACGAATACGATGGTCAGCGGCTCAACCGCATTGCGGTACTCACTTCCGATTTTATTGCTTCTCAGGCCAATAATGCCGCAAAATTCGAACTGGGCCTGCGGATTTACGATGAATACAAGGCATTCAAATATGATTCAGCCTTTGTTTATTGCCAAAAAATCAAACGGTTGGCTGAGGCGCTGAAGCAGCCTGAGAAAATAGAGATTGCCAAGCTGAAGCTGGCTTTTGTTATGCTCTCATCCGGGCTATTCAAGGAAACTTTTGAGACGCTTGACAGCATCGACCCCGGTCGGCTGAGCGAAGCGGATAAGCACAACTTTTATTTTCTGAAGGCACGAGCTTATAGCGACCTCGGTGATTTCAACCAGGACCAGACCTTTCGGCCGGTATACTATAAGAAAGCCCTCGCCTACGCCGATACTACCTTGCAGTTCTGCCCTCCTGGCTCCTACGAGTACCTGTCGGTGCAGGAGTTCAGGGCGCAGAAAACGGGAAATCTGGCGGCTGGCCTTGCCGTGTACAACCAAATACGTCGCTTGCCCCATTTGGGCCTGCACCAGTTGGCCGTAAGCGCCAGTACGTTGGCCTATTTATATGAGCTGGAAGGCCAAGAGGATAAGGCGTTCGAATTGCTCCTGGTTTCGGCCATTGCCGATGTAAAAACCGCCACTAAAGAGACGGTGGCGATTTTCAAACTCTCCGACTATTGCTACCGCCGGGGCGATTTGAAGAATGCCTACACCTTTATCAAGGAGGCGCGGGATGGGGCCGCCTTCTACAAGGCTCGGCAGCGACAGATAGAAATCAGCCACATATCCTCCATCATTGAAGGACAGAAGATAAACATCATTGAGAATCAGCGAAAATCATTAAAGACCTACGCGGTTATCATGACGCTGCTGGCCGTGGTAGTAATCGGCTTTGCGGTGGCCAACTTCCGGCAACTCGGGAAATTGCGCAAAGCAGGAAGGCTGATTTTTGCCACTAACAAGGAGTTGCGGGAGCGCAATGAGGAGCTACGCCAGCTGAATCACGGCCTTAACGAAGCTAATAAAATTAAGGATGAGTACATCGGGTTCTATTTTCACAACAGTTCGCAGTACATTGATAAAATAGAGGTCCTCAAGAAAAGGATTGAAAATCTGTTGGATACCAAGCAGTACGGGGCGGCACAAAAGCTCGTTGACAGTGTCAACATCAAAAATGAGCGGAATGAGCTGCTAAAGGGTTTCGACACAGTGTTTTTGAGGCTGTTCCCCAATTTTATCACACAGTTCAACGCGCTGTTTGAAGAGGATGAGCGCATCAAACTATTGGAAGACCAACTGTTAACAACTGAGCTACGCATTTTTGCGCTTATTCGGCTGGGTATCGATGACAGCGAACAAATTAGCCGGATGCTGGGATACTCTATCAATACGATATACAGCTACAAAACCCGCGTGAAGAAACGCTCTTTCCTGCCCAACGAGGAATTTGAAGCCCGCATCCAAGCCATCCAGGCGGTATAGCGGAACACGGAGTGGCTGATGTAGCAGGCGGCCCGGTAACTGCCAGTATAGACCTGAAGCGGGCAGCGGGGTAATGAGGAAAAAGAAAGCAGGCTTTTGTGGCGAAACCGGCTTACTGTTGGCAGTGGAAAAATGACGGAATAACTAAGCATTGAAATGGTCGGCTGATGGCCATCATATGAAGGGGGCGTTAGCCCCTTTTTTTGTTATATATGACCATGAAACGGGTAATAATTAGTTAATGTTTTGCCCGTAAATCTTCGGTATAATTACTTGGATTTAAGGTGTTAAACCCGATGTTGGGTTAATATTTTTGATAATCCTGTTTGCAAAATTTTATTGGGGGTTTAGTGAATCTAGTTTTGTTCTGACGACGATACCACAAACGTTTGTAGGGGCAGCCAGAAGTCGAAGAATAGCTTTCGGCTCCTGTACTCAGGAGCCTTGGCTGGTGTAGCAGGCGGCTGCGGCCTGGCGTTGTCAAAAGTCACCAACATTCATTTATCCTTCCACCCATGTTGCACATGTTACCACCAGTGCTCACTTCTCGCCTGCTCCGAAAATCGCTGTTGACAGCGACCCTCGGCGGCTCCGTTATTGGTACCGGCTTCGCTCATCCAATCAGCCTTGCTACCGTTATGTATCGGGGTAATTCTACAACGGCTTTGGTGGCCAATGGCTCGGTATCGGGCCGCGTAGTGGATGAAGCGGGTGCAGGTATACCAGGCGTGACGGTACTGGTTGAAGGCACCACCATTGGCAATGCCACTAATGCGGACGGTAGCTTTTCTCTCCAAAACCTGTCGCCGGGGCCGCATACGCTCATCATCTCCTTCGTGGGATATACGACGATGCGTCAGTCTTTCACGATAACCGATGGCCAGAACACCGAGCTGAATAGCCTCACTATCAGCGAAAGTGCTACGCAGCTGAGCGAGGCTGTGGTAGTAGGCTACGGTACCACCCGGCGCCAGGACCTGACCGGCTCCATCACTACGGTAACCGCCAAAGACTTCGTAAAAGGCCAGGTGACTGCACCTGAACAACTCATTCAGGGCAAAGTAGCGGGCGTGCAAATCACCACCGGCGGTGGTGCGCCGGGCGAGGTGAGCACCATTCGCGTGCGGGGCGGCTCGTCGCTGAATGCCAGCAACGACCCGCTCATCGTTATCGACGGCGTGCCGGTAGATAACCAGGGTATCAACGGTGCCGGCAACCCGCTGGCGCTGGTAAACCCTAATGACATTGAGACCTTTACCGTGCTAAAAGACGCTTCGGCGACGGCCATTTACGGCTCGCGGGCAGCGAACGGGGTTATCCTCATCACCACTAAAAAAGGCCTGGAAGGGGATAAAACCCACGTCAATATCAGTTCGCTGGTGACGCGCTCCGAGAACTACGGCAAAGTAGACGTACTGAGCGGTGATGCCTACCGTACGCTGCTCAACAACGCCGTAATTCAAGGTATTATTCCGGCCAGCAACCAGGCTTTTCTGGGTACGGCCAACACGGACTGGCAGGACGAAATCTACAAGACGGCCTGGACCACTGACAACAACGTGAGCGTGACCGGCAGCCTGAAGCACCTGCCGTATCGCGTGTCGCTGGGCTACCTCGACCAGGACGGCACCCTGAAAACGGGCAACCTGAAGCGTAATTCGGCCTCCGTAGGCCTTTCGCCGAAGCTGTTCGACGAGCATTTGCGCATCGACATCAACTTCAAAGGGACCTGGGCCGACTACCGCTTTGCTGACCAAGGGGCCATTGGCGCCGCGGCGCGCTTCAACCCCACGCAGCCGGTGTATGCTGCTGATGGGGGCGGTTTTAATGGCTACTTTGAGTGGCGCGACGGAGCAATTCCGAATCCGCTGACCGACCGCAACCCGGTGGCCCTGCTCAACGACAAGCGCGACCGCAGCACGGTGCTACGCAGCATTGGCAACGTGCAGTTCGACTACAAGGTCCACTTCCTGCCCGACCTGCACGCCAACCTGAACCTGGGCTACGACCGCTCGCGCAGCAACGGCACCATCTTCATCCCGGCTACCTCGTCTATTGCTTACTCTACGCAGGGCCAGAGCAACTCGTACCGTCAGGAAAAAGACAACGAGCTGCTGGAAGCGTACCTCAACTACACCAAGCAGTTGGGCGACCACCGGATAGAGGCCCTGGCTGGCTATTCGTATCAGGATTTCTTCACGTATGCGCCCTTCCGCTTCGACTACAAAGCCGACGGCAGCCGTACCAATCCACTACTGCCAGCCCAGAACCCTTTCAAGACGCAATACACGCTGCTGTCATACTACGGCCGGGTAAACTATAATTTCAAGGACAAGTACCTGTTCACGGCTACCTTGCGTGCCGATGGCTCGTCGCGCTTCAGCCCCGACAACCGCTGGGGTTACTTCCCGGCTGCCTCGGTGGCCTGGCGTATCAATCAGGAAGATTTCCTGAAAACGTCGAATGTGATTTCGGACCTGAAGCTGCGCTTTAGCTACGGCAGCACGGGCCAGCAGGACGTGTACAACGTGGCCGGCAACTACCCCTACCTGGCCAGCTACAGCATCAGCTCGCCGGTTATCAGCCAGATTATCGGCACCGACACCATTCGGACGCTGAAGCCAGCCGCTTACGATGCCAACCTGCAGTGGGAGAAGACCCAAACGTATGACTTGGGTCTGGACTTCGGCTTCTTGAACAACCGCCTGACGGGTACCGTGGATGTGTACCTGCGCAAAACCGACGACCTGCTGGCTGTTATCCCGGTTCCGGCCGGTAGCAACCTGTCGAACACACTGCTGACCAACATTGGCAGCCTGGAAAACCGGGGCGTGGAGCTGGCCCTGAACTACGACGTGCTGCGCGGTGCGAAATTCAACTGGTCGGTGAACTTCAACGCCACCATGAACCGCGGCAAGATTACCAAGCTCTCCCAAGTAGAAGACCCCAACTACCTGGGCACGCCTACCGGCAACGTGGGTAACTTCCAGTTTGTGCAGGTGAACGCAGTGGGCTACGCCCCCAATACCTTCTTCCTGTACCAGCAGAAGTATGACGAAACCGGCAAGCCGATACAAGGTCCTACCTCTAGCCTGAGCACCGACCAATATGTGGACCAGGACGGCAACGGCACCATCAACGAGCGCGACAAAGTGTACGGCAAGAATCCTGCGCCGAAAGCTATTCTGGGCTTTAGCTCGAACCTGAGCTACGGCAAGGCCAGCCTGGCATTCACTGTACGCTCCAACATTGGCGGCTACGTGTACAACAACGTGGCCAGCGGCCAGAACAACTACTACGGCCTGAACACGACGCTGAACTACTCGGCCAACGTGGTGCCCGCCATCTACGAAACTGGTTTCCGCAACGGTCAGCCCTTCAGCGATATTAACCTCGAAGATGGTTCGTTTGTGCGCCTCCAGAACGTGACGCTGGGCTACGACTTCGGCAGCCTGCTGAAAGCCGGTACTACCCTGCGCCTGACTTTGGCGGGTCAGAACCTGCTGCTGCTCACCAAATACTCCGGCCTCGACCCCGAGCGCGCCACGGGTATCGACAGCAACTTCTACCCGCTGCCCCGCACCATCACGGCCGGCCTCAACCTTGGTTTTTAACAGCTGCTATTCTTCCTGTATATGAAATCCCACCGCATTTTGCGCCGCAGCGCCCTCACCCTGGCCACTACTGCCGCGCTGCTCACCGGCGGCCTCACGTCCTGCAACAAGGACCTCGACCGCGAGCCGTTTTATGACCTGAACACCGAGTCGGTGTACAAGGACCCCGCCAACCACATCCAGGTGTTGGCCAAATGCTACGCCGGCTTCAACCTGTCGGGTAACTCCGGCAGCCCCGACGTATTTGCCGGCCAGGGCAAGGACGAGGGCGAAACCTCCTACATGCGAGCCTATTGGTACCTGCAGGAACTGGTGACCGACCAGGCCGTAGTGGCCTGGAACAGTCCGCCGCTGCAGGAGCTGAATACCACGAGCTGGACCAGCAGCAACGACCTGATAAATAACAGCTACACCCGTATTTTCTACGAAGTGGCACTGTGCAACGAGTTTATCCGCGAAACCAGCGACGACAAGCTCAGCAGCCGGGGCATCACGGGTGCTGATGCCGAAAATTCGCGACGGTACCGCGCCGAAGCCCGCTTTATGCGCGCCCTGGCTTACTGCCACGCTATCGACCTGTACGGCAACGTTCCCTTCGTGACCGAGGCCGACGCACCCAGCAAGAACCTGCCCAAGCAAACCACTCGCGCCGCGCTGTTTGCCTACGTCGAGTCGGAGCTGAAGGCTATTGAGACGGAACTGCTGCCCGCCCACACGGCCCCCTACGGCCGCGCCGACCAGGGCGCCGCCTGGGCTCTGCTGGCCAAGCTCTACCTCAACGCTGAGGTATACACCGGCACCGGCCACTACACCGACTGCCTCACGTACTGCAACAAAATCCTGGGTGCCAACTACGCACTGGCTCCCGAGTACCGACTGCTCTTCCTGGCCGACAACAACGTGACCTCGGCTTCGGAAATCATTTTCCCCATCACCAGCGACGGCATTGCCTCGCAGGGCTACGGCGGCACTACGTATATCACGCACGCTGCCGTGGGCGGCCGCATGCTCACCACGGCCTTCGGCATCAACAGCGGCTGGGCTGGCAACCGCACCCGCAAGAACCTGCCGCTGCTGTTCCCTACCACGGGCGGTGGCTTCGATACCCGCGCCATGTTCTTCACCTCGGGCCAGACGCTGGAAATTAACGACCTGACCATCTTTACCGAAGGCTACGGCGTGACCAAGTGGCGGAACAAAACCTCCACCGGCGCCAACGGCAACGACCCGCAGCTCATCTTCGTGGACACTGACTTTCCGATGTTCCGCCTCGCTGACGTGTACCTGATGTACGCCGAAGCTGTGCTACGCGGCGGCAGCGGCGGCGACCAGAACACCGCCCTGGGTTACGTAAATGCCCTGCGCGACCGCGCCTACGGCAACACCGGCGGCAGCACCACCGGCCGCATCACCCTGGCGCAGCTTACGGCTCCCAACTTCATTCTGGACGAGCGCGGCCGGGAGATGTACTGGGAAGGTACCCGCCGCACCGACCTCGTGCGCTTCGGCAAGTTCACGACCGGCTACAACTGGCCCTTCAAAGGCTACACCGGCGCCGGCGACGACAAGCAGGGCCACGATGTGCCCAGCTTCCGCAACCTCTACCCGATTCCGTCGACCGACCTCGTTGCCAATCCGACGCTGAAGCAGAACGAGGGCTACAACTAATTAGCTGACCGGAAAAACATAAGGTTTGGGACTTAGTGCCTGGCACTCGTGGTGGGAAACCGGGTGTAACAGGCCCTGGGATGGTACTGGTAATGCTGTCTTAATGAAGTGAAGCCAGGTACTAAGTCCGAAACTTATGAATGAGGCCACTACCGGCGGGCACCCCCGAGCTCCAGGTTCTGCAAAAACCGACAGCCGGTGCCCTGTAGCTCCATAAAATCACGGAAAAAATGCCGATAGGAGAGGGTACTACCTACTCCGCCGCTCTTTCCGCATCCCATCACAATTCCTCCATTCTCACCCATCATCTCATCATGAAAAAAGCAATTACTCTGGCGCTGGTTAGTACGCTGGCCGGCGCCGCAAGCGCCCAGGCGCAGATTACTCTGGACGGCATCATCGATGCCAACGAACTCGGTACCACCGGCGGCAAGTACACGTCGCTGGGCGCATTCACTACGGCGCACGCCGGCGGCGTTGGGTTCGGCAACGCGGGCCTGCTGCACATGTACGGCGCCAATAGCAGCACCAAGCTCTACATTGGTCTGGCAGGCACTTTGGAAGCCAGTGGCAACAACTTTCAGCTGTACCTCGACTTGCCGAACCGGAGCGGTGTGCCTGTGGGCACAGGGCTGCCCGCCATCGCGGGTACTACCACGCTGTTCGGCACCTTCACCGGCGGCGGCATTGGTGGTACCAAGCTGGAGCTGGAAGCTGACGCAGCAATTGCGGTTACCGGCACCAACGACGTGCAGGCGGCCATCTACACGGCCACGACGGGCGTGGCCAAAACGCTGGGCGACGGCGTGAGCTCGCCCTCGACGCCGGATGGCGTTGCCAATACACTGCCGGGCTCGACCACTACCGGTGCTTACAGCATCTTCGCGGGTACCCGCCTGGCCTACCTGGCTCCAACTACGCCCACCGGCGACATCACCAGCAACCCCGGCAATACCAACGGCGGCGGGGCCGGCTCGTACGGGCTTGAATATGAGTTTGACAGGGCCGCGATGGGCCTGCCCTCGGGCGCTTCCGTGGTGCACGCTATGGCGGCCTACGTGAGCGGCGATGGCTACTGGTCGTCGGACGTGATTCCGGAAATTCCCGGCAACGGCAATAACAACCTGGGCTTTAGCCCGGACTTTACTGTGCTGGCTGGCAATCAGAATGCTACCCTTAGCGTGGTAGTAACCAGCACCCGCCAAGCCGAGGATGCCGTGGTCGCCATGAGTGTATTCCCCAACCCGGCCCAGGGGCAGTCCACGGTTTCGTACCGCGTGCTTGACCGTCAGCAGCCCGTGCTGGTGACCGTGACCGACCTGGTGGGCCGGCCGGTGAAAACCTTGCTGAACCAAAGCCAGAACGTGGGCTTCCACGACCTGAAAGTGGCGGCCGGCACGCTGGCTGCTGGTATCTACCAGGTGAATGTGCGGGTGGGCGACAAAAGCGCAACCCGCAAGCTGGTAGTAGCGGAGTAAGCTGCTATTGCCAGATTTGGCGGCGGGCGCCTGGGCTAGCTCAAAGTTGATAACTGCCCAAAGGTCCTGTCGTCCTGCTGAGTAAAAAAGCGAAAACCTGGTCGGCCCGGCGAAGCCGGCTGGCCAGGTTTTCATTCATTTAGCCCATTGCTCTACGATGAAACAAACGCTTTGCCTGTCCTTCGCCGCGCTATTGGCTGGCACGTCCCCGGTTTTCAGCCAGCGCGCCACCCCGGCGGTTGCCAAGGACCCCGCCCAGTACGGCAAGCCTTTCGCCAACGTCCCCACTGCCCTGAATGCGACCATCTACCAGGTCAATATGCGGGGCTTCAGCAAGGAAGGCACTTTCAAAGCGGTGATGGCGCGTCTGGACTCCATCAAGGCGCTGGACGTGAATGTGGTGTACCTGATGCCGATTTTCCCGATTGGGAAGGTGCGGGCCGTCGATTCGCCCTTCGCCGTGCAGAACTATACGGCGGTGAACCCTGAGTTTGGCACCCTGGCCGACCTGCGCGCCCTCGTGGATGGTGCCCACGCCCGGGGCCTGGCCGTGATGCTCGACTGGGTGGGCAACCACACCAGCTTCGACCACGCCTGGATTACCGAGCACCCCGACTGGTACGTGCGCGACGCCACCGGCGCCATCGTGAACCCCATCCCCGAGTGGAAAGACATTGCCCAGCTTGATTTCTCCAAGCCTGACCTGCGCGCCGCCATGATTAGCGCCCTGCGCTACTGGGTGTTGCAGGCCAATATCGACGGCTACCGCTTCGACTACGCCGATGGTCCCAGCCAGGAGTTTTTCACCGAAGCCCTGCGCAGCCTCCACAGCATCCCCAGGCACAAGCTGCTGCTGTTGGCCGAGGGCGACAAGAAGAAATACTACCTCCAGGGCGGCTTCGACCTGTGCTACGACTTCGGCTTCATGAACGTGATGAAGGGCGACATCTTTGCCAAAGGCAAAAGCGTCAAGCTCATCGACTCAGTAAATACGGCCAATTACCGCAACGCGCCGGCTAACACCCGCATGGTGCGCTACACCTCCAACCACGACATTAACGCCTGGGAAGGCACGCCGCAGCAGCTGTTCGGCGGCGAGCGGGGCGCGATGGCCGCTTTCGTGGTCGCTTCTTACATGAAGGCGGTGCCCATGATTTACAACGGCCAGGAAGTGGGCCACAAGGAGCGGGTAACGTTTATGGGCGAGCGCAAACCCATCGACTGGACGCCCAACCCGGCCCTGACCCGCGAGTACAAGCAGTTGATTCGCTTCCGCAACGGCAGCGACGCGGTGCGCAACGGTACGCTGACTTCCTACAGCAGTGACGACGTGTGCGCCTTCACCAAAACGGCGGGTAAGGAGCAGGTGTTGGTGCTGGCTAACCTGCGCAACAAGCCGGTGAGCTACCAGCTACCAGCCCCAGTGGGCAGCGGCTGGCGCAACGCCCTGGGTAACCAACCGGCCACGGTCGGCAGCACGCTGACCTTACAGCCTTACCAATACCTGATTCTGAAGAAATAACCGCTGGCCGCCCGGCTGGCGGCTCTGGAGCACCAGCTCCAATCTGCTATGAGATATTTTTTGCTCACTCTTCTGCTACCACTTAGCTACCAGAGTAATGCGCAAGCAGTGGCCCCGCTCACCGCCCAGCTCGACAACGTCAGCCTGACGTTTGCGCTGGGCGCGGATGGCCGCCCCAGCTATGCCGTGACCTACAGGGGCCGGTCGGTGATAACGCCTTCCCGGCTGGGCTTGTCCTTCGTTGATGGCCGAGGCTTCGATGGCCCGCTGCAGCTGCTGGGGAGTGAGGTGAAAAACGTGGATGAAACCTGGCAGCCGGTATGGGGCGAGGTGAAAGACATCCGCAACCACTACCAGCAGCTGACGGTGCATCTGCGCCAGCCCCTCGCGCCGGGCCAGAAGCTCGACGTCGTTTACCGGAAGCTCGACATTGTTTTTCGGGTATTTGCCGATGGTGTGGGCTTTCGCTACGAGTTTCCCGCGCAGTCGGCGCTGACTTACTTCGCCGTGCAGGACGAGCACACCGAGTTTAACCTGCCCGGCAACCACAAAGCCTTCTGGATTCCGGGTGATTATGACTCCAACGAGTACGCCTATACCACCAGCCGGCTGAGCGAGGTGAATACGACGCCGATTGCGGCAATTCAGGAGAAGGCCGCTCCCACGCGGGTGCAGACGCCGCTGATGCTCAAGTCGGACGACGGCCTGTACATCAACATCCACGAGGCGGCGCTGGTCAATTACCCGGCCCTGTTTCTAAATGTGGACACCCGCAACTTCCACCTCAGCAGCCAGCTCGTGCCCGCCGCCACCGGTGCCAAAGCCTACCTGCAAGCGCCGGAGCACACGCCATGGCGCACCATCGTGGTGAGCGATAAAGCCCCCGACATGCTGGCCAGCAAGCTCATCCTGAACCTGAACGAACCCACCAAGCTCACCGATACCGGCTGGATTCAGCCCCAGAAATTCGTGGGCGTGTGGTGGGAAATGCAGGTGGGCAAAGCCAGCTGGAACTACGCCGATACCACCAACATCAAGCTCGCCGGCACCAACTGGAATAAGCTCCGGCCCAGCGGCCGCCACGGGGCCACCACGGCCAACGTGAAACGCTACATCGACTTCGCGGCCAAGCATCACATCCCCAGCGTGCTGGTAGAAGGCTGGAACGTGGGCTGGGAGGACTGGGCCAACAACTGGAAGGAAGAGGTGTTCGACTTCGTAACCCCGTACCCCGATTTTGACGTGGACGAGCTGCAACGCTACGCGGCCAGCAAGGGCGTGCGCGTGATGATGCACCACGAAACCAGCAGCTCGGTAACGAACTACGAGCGCCGCCAGGAAGACGCCTACCGCTTCATGAAAGCGCACGGCTACAACGCCGTGAAAACCGGCTACGTGGGCCGCATCATCCCGCGCGGCGAGCACCACGACGGCCAGTGGATGAGCAACCATTACGTGCGCACGGCCGAGCTAACGGCCGCCAGTCAAATCATGGTAGACATGCACGAGGCCGTGCGCCCTACCGGCCTGCACCGCACCTACCCCAACTGGCTGGCCTGCGAATCGGCCCGCGGCAACGAGTTCAACGCCTTCAGCGAAGGTAACCGGCCCGAGCACGAAACCATTCTGCCCTTCACCCGCCTCATGGGCGGCCCGATGGATTACACGCCCGGCATCTTCAAGCTGCAGGGCTACAATCCCAGCGTGCCTGAGCGCCGGGTGCACACTACCTTGGTCAAGCAATTGGCGCTGTACGTGACCATGTACTCGCCCCTGCAAATGGCCGCCGACCTGCCCGAAAACTACGAAAAGCACCTCGACGCCTTTCAGTTTATCGAAGATGTGCCTGTAGATTGGGACGATACCCGCATCCTGGCGGCCGAGCCCGGCGACTACCTCACTACCGTGCGCAAAGCCAAGGGCAAAGACGAGTGGTACCTCGGTGCCATCACCGACGAGCAGGCCCGCCAACAGCCCGTGCCGTTGAATTTTCTGACGCCGGGCGTGCGTTACGAAGCCATCATCTATGCCGATGGCAAGCAGGCCGACTGGCAGCGCAACCCCACGGCCTACCAGATTACCAAGAAGGTAGTCGATGCGAAATCGACACTGCAGTTGCGCCTGGCTCCCGGTGGGGGCGCGGCCGTGAGCTTTAAGCCAATAGCTGCCAGGTAACAGGTTGTATCAAACACAAAAGCCCCATTCTTTCCATTCATTCAATTCCTGAGCATGTCGCTTTATCATAACATTTTTAAGAATAGCCTGGCCCTGGTGGCCGCTGCTGGCCTGTTAGCTGGTTGCAAAGACGATGCGCCCACGGCTCCCGCCCCGCTCACGCCGCCCACTACCAGCAACCCGACGCAGTACGGCACCCCTTTCGCCGGCGTGCCCAACCGGGAAGACGCCGTGATGTACCAGGTGAACATGCGCGCCTTTAGCCAGGCGGGCAACTTTGCCGGCGTTACGGCTCGGCTCGACTCTATTAAAGCACTGGGGGTAAATGTGCTGTACCTGATGCCGATTTACCCCGTGGGCACTGACAGCAAGTCGGTAAACTCGCCCTATGCCATCAAGGACTACCGCTCGGTGAGCTCCGAATTTGGCACCCTCACCGACCTGCGCACGCTGGTAGATGGCGCCCACGCCCGCGGCATGGCCGTGATGCTGGACTGGGTAGCCAACCACACCAGCTGGGACAACCCCTGGATAACCGCCCATCCGACCTGGTACCAGCGCAATGCGGCCGGTGCGATTATCGCGCCGTCCAGCGGCGGTGTTACGTACAACGACGTGGCCCAGCTGGACTTCACCAACACCGCCATGCGGGCCGAGATGATTTCGGCCATGAAATCGTGGGTGTTCCAGGCTAACATAGATGGCTTTCGCTGCGACTACGCCGATTTCCAGCCCGCCGATTTCTGGCAGCAGGCCAATGATACCCTCCGCCGCATCAACACCCACAAGCTGCTGATGCTGGCCGAAGGCACGCAAAGCTCGCACTTCACCTCCGGCTTCGACTACACGTTTGGCTTCCGCTTCTACGACGGCATCAAGAACGTGTACCGCAGCGGCGCTTCGGCCGCCTCATTCGATGGCTACAATAGCAGCGAATACAGCGGGGCAACGGGCACTCAGCGCGTAGTGCGCTACATCACCAACCACGACGTAAACAGCTCGGATGGAACACCCGTGACCTTATTCGGCGGCAACGCCGGGGCCATGTCGGCCTTCGTCATTGCCTCCTGCCTCAAGGGCGTACCGATGATATACAACGGCCAGGAAGTGGGCATGAATACGGCTATCACCTTCCCCTTCACCTCGGTGAAAGTGAATTGGAATGCCAACCCCGGAGTTACGCAGGAATACAAGCGCCTGCTCCGGGCCCGCGCCGCCATCGGCGCCTTGCGCACCAGTGCCGCCACCTCCTACAGCACGGCTACCGTCTGCGCCTTCACCAAAACCGCTGGCCCCGAGCAGGCTCTGGTGCTGGTCAACGTGCGTAATACCGCTTCTAATTTCACCGTGCCGGCTGCTTTAGCTGGTAGCTGGACCAATGCTTTGCAGAGTGGCTCTGTCACGTTAAATGGGCAGATTTCATTGTCGCCTTACGCGTACATGGTGCTGAAAAAATAAAGGAGCCCAGAGCAAGTAGCCCAGCCCCGTAGTGCCTGAAATTGCACTGCAGGGCTGGCTATTTTCATGTGAGGCCCAGTGCCACGTTTTGTGCAGCAGAAACTGCAGTTGCTATACTTCTTAGCTGCATCTTAGCCGGACCTTTGCCAGGCATTCACCGCTACCATCTCGTTTATGACACTCACTGATTTTCGCACCCTGGGGCGCTCTGGCCTCGTGGTCAGCCCACTGGCACTGGGCACCATGACCTTTGGCACGAACCGCTGGGGTTCCTCCGCCGATGAGTCCCAGGCCGTGTTTAATGCCTACGTGGAGGCTGGCGGCAATTTCATCGATACGGCTGATGTGTACGCGGGCGGCAAAAGCGAGGAATTGCTGGGCGGCTACGTAGCCGACCGTAAGCTACGCGACCAACTCGTGCTGGCCACCAAGTTTGGCTTTGGCGCGCAGGCCGGCAACCCTAACGCTGGTGGCAACGGCCGCAAGCAGATTTATCGTGCCCTGGAAGGCTCGCTGCGCCGCTTGAGGACAGATTACGTGGACATGTACTGGCTGCACGTGTGGGATACCGTAACGCCCGCCGATGAAGTGCTGCAAACGCTGGGCGACCTGGTGCGGGCGGGCAAAATCCGCTACTTCGGCCTCTCCGACAACCCGGCCTGGTACGCTACCCAGATGGCTACGCTGGCCCAGTCCCACGGCGTGCCCGGCCCCATTGCCATGCAGCTCGAGTACTCATTGGTGGAGCGCACCATTGAGCGCGAACACGTACCGGCAGCTCGCGCCCTGGGCATGGGTCTGGTGCCGTGGAGCCCGCTGGCTGGCGGCTTTTTAAGCGGCAAATATCAGCGCGCTGACCAAGGCACCCAGCCTGCGAGTGGGGAAGGCCGCCTCAGTGGGGCCAATCCATTTGGCAACACTAAGTTTACGCCGCGCAACTGGGCGATTCTCGACGCGTTGCGGGAGGTGGCCGGGCAGTTAGGCCGGCCGCCAGCGCAAGTGGCGCTGGCATGGGCCCTGGCTCAGCCCGGCATTAGCGCGCCCATCATCGGGGCGAGTCGTGCGGCACAGGTAGCGGACAATATTGCCACGTTAACCATTGCCTTCAGCCCCGGCCAACGGCAAGCCCTTGCCAAGGCCAGCGCCCCCGAGCCGGCCTTTCCTTATCCCATTTTCGAGCCGGAGTTGAACCAGGCGGCCGTGTTTGGCGGCACGTTGGTACAGGGGTGGCGTTAGGCAAGGGGACGGTCTGACAGGCATCGGTTCGTCACCATATTTCGGATGCCTAGGCCTCAACATCAGGTGACTAGTGCATAAGCTGGGTGGAATTAGTTGGAATAAACCTCTTTACTCTTCGCGCAGCGCAGGCTTTCCACCAATTGGGTGACTTCGCTGAGCAGCGTACTAGCTATCTGGCGTAGCCGGTGTGGCAGCGGTAACGAATAAGGTTGCCTTCGATAAGCTAAGTGAGCGCCTCATGGTAATCGGGGTAAGTGGGGATGTGAACTAGCTCATGTTGTTGATAGTCTGCTCTAAGACGCCAGCAGCGTTGGCTGCGCAACCGGGTAGAAGCAGTTGCGGCCGGGCATTATAGCAATCCCGCCGCTCTGGCTGCGGAGCACGCTATTTGCACAAGCCCATCTTACGGCTGGCTTCGCGCTGCCTGCAGCCGCAGTGTGGTTCCCGCCAGCCCTGTGCCTTTGGCTTCTACCTGTATTTCCCCAGCCTTATCCGTTGCCTGCACGATGGCCACCAACTGGCCGTGGAAAGTGTGCATTTTGGGCTGGTGAAATACCTCCAGGCTGGTAGCATCGCCGTTGCCCACGGCGCGGAAGCGGCCCGCGCCTTTTACTTTAAACTGCAGCTGATGAGTGGCATCGGGGCAGAGGTTGCCTTGGGCATCTTCGACGCGGGCCGTGATGTAAGCCAGGTCCTGGCCATCGGCGGTGAGGGTGGAGTGGTCGGCCACGAGCCTGATGTGGTGGGGCGCGCCGGCAGTGCGCACGGTTTCTTCGGCCACGGCTTTGCCCTGGGCGTCGTAGGCCACTACCTTGAGGGTGCCGGGGGCGTATTTTACGTCGTTCCACATCAGGCGGTAGCGGGTCTGGGGCTGGTCAGACGGGCCCTTGGTGTGGCGGCCCTGGCTTTGGCCATTCACGAACAGCTCGGCCGAGGGGTAGTTGGTGTAGCAGAACACGGGCGTGGTCTGGCCTTCGCGGCCGGGCCAGGTCCAGTGCGGTAGCAGGTGCAGGGTAGGCTGCGTGGGGTTCCAGCGGGCGCGGTAGAGGTAGTAGCGGTCCTTGGGCAGGCCGGCCAGGTCGAAGATGCCGAAGTAGGAGCTGTGCGAGGGCCAGTAGCCCTCGTAGGGCCAGGGCTCGCCGAGGTAGTCGAAGCCGGTCCACACGAACTCGCCCAGGGTGTAGGGCAGGTCGTCCTGCGCCGCAAATTCCTCGTCGGGCGTTTGCGACCAGTTGCTGGCTTCCAGGTCGTAAGATGACGATTGGTTGTCCGGGTAGCGCTTGTCTTTGGCCCGCTCCACCGGGAATTTATACACCCCGCGCGAGCTCACTGTCGAGGCGGTTTCGGTGCCAAGCAGCAGGCCCTGGGGCAGCTTGTTGTAGGCCTCAGGGTAGCGGTGGGGCTTGTAGTTGAAGCCGGGAATGTCGAGCAGGGCGGCGAAGCCGTTGTTCACGGCCGCATCAAACTGGTCCATGCCGGCCGTGACGGGCCTGGTGGGGTCTTCGCGGTGCACGATATCCTGTAGCCGTTTAGCAATTTTGCTGCCGCCGGGCGCCCACTGGTCGGGCACCTCGTTGCCGATGCTCCACATGATAACCGACGGATTATTACGGTAGTGCTGCACCATGTTCACAATATCCTTCTCAGCCCACTGGTCGAACAAGCGGCTGTAGCCGTTTTTCACCTTGGGCGTCTTCCACTCGTCAAACGGCTCCACCATCAGCATAAAACCCATTTCATCACACAGTTGCACCAGCTCGGGCGCGGGCATGTTGTGGGTGGTGCGGATGGCGTCGCAGCCAATTTCCTTGAGCAGCGTGAGCTGGCGGCGCAGCGCCGCCGTGTTCACGGCCGCACCTAAGGGCCCCAGGTCGTGGTGGTTGCACACACCCTTGAACTTGCGCGTCTGGCCGTTCAGCGAGAAGCCTTTGTTTTGCTCAAACGTAAAAGAGCGGACGCCGAAGCGGGTAGTGTACTCGTCCTTCAGGACTTCCCCGGCGTAAAGTTTCGAGACGGCCGTGTAGAGTGTCGGCGTTTCTGGCGACCACAGTTGGGGACTGGGTACCACCAGGTTTTGCTCGAATTCGTGGCCGTCGGTGGCCGCCAGCGGCGTGTTCAGGGTGGTGATTACCCGGCGGGAAGCGTCGCGGATTTCGGTTTGCAGGCGCAGGTTTGGGGGCAGGCTGCCGGCGCTGGCCACTTTGGTCAGCAGCTTTACTTTTGCAAAGCCGGCCGTGATTTGCGGCGTAGTCAGATAGCTGCCCCACACCGGAATATGCACGTCGTCGGTCACGATGAGATGCACGTTGCGGTAGAGCCCGGCGCCGGGATACCAGCGCGAGGCTTCGGGCAGGTTTTCGAGGCGCACGGCCAGCAGGTTGGGCCCATCGGCGCGCACAAAATCGGTGATGTCGAAGGAAAACGAGTTGTAGCCGTAGGGCCAGGTTCCCACCTGCTTGCCATTCACAAACACCTGGGCGTTGCTCATGGCGCCGTCGAAGAGCAGTACGGCCCGCTGGCCGGGCGCCAGCTTCAGCTCGGTGAGCGGCCGCCGGTACCAGCCGGTGCCAGTGAAGGGCAGCCCGCCGGTGCGGCCCGCTTTCAGCGAGGCTTCCTTTTCGTTGTTCTGCACTATCTGCACCTTTTGCAGGTCGTTGTTGCCATCAAACGGGCCATAGATGGCCCAATCGTGCGGCACGCTCACCGTTTGCCACTTAGTGTCTTTAAAGCTGGGCTGCTGCGCGGCGGACTGCTCGCCTTTGGCAAATTTCCAGTTGCTGGTCAGCAGAAATTCCTGGCGCGGCTGGGCCAGGGCAGGGGACGCCAGCAGCAGCAAAACCGCCACGGCAGCGCGCGAAATCAGACTGGTAATATAGTTCATGTGAAGAGGTTATTGCAATGAGTTGCTCGCTGAGCCGATGCTGCTCGGCACGTTTGGCAGGCGGCTGGCAGCCTATTTTCTGAACACGTTCAGAAAGCAAAGTTAGACCCGCCAGCCGGGCGTGGCTTGGTGGCCTCCTGCTTTCTTTGCGGCGATTAATGCTTCTGCAACCATAGGCCGTACCTCGCCGCTACCACGACATACGCTACCGCCGATGTGGAATCCTCTTTATTTCCCTTCTATTGCCTCACAATGAAAAAGCTCTCACGTTCAGGCGCTCTGCGCACGCTCATCTTACTTGGTGTTATCTGGAGTATGGGCATACTTTTGCCCGCTGCTGCGGCCGCGCAGGCCTTTGCCAAGGGTGCCGATGTTGGCTGGCTGCAGCAGATGGAAGCCACCGGCTACGTATTTTATAACGAGCAAGGTGTAGCCCAGGACTGCTTTCAGATTCTCAAATCGAAGGGTATCAATTCCATTCGGTTGCGGGTGTTCGTCAATCCGTCCGACGACAAGGCCAGCGGCCACTGCAGCCCCGCCGAGGTGGTGACGATGGCCAAACGGGCCAGTGCGCTGGGCTTCCGCATCATGATTGACTTCCACTACAGCGACACCTGGGCCGACCCCGCCAAGCAGGCCAAGCCCGCCGCCTGGGCCAGCCACCCCTTCGGGCAGCTGCTGACCGACGTGTACGACCACACTGCCAGCACCATGCGCGCCCTGCAAGCCAGTGGTGTTACCCCCGAGTGGGTGCAAATCGGCAACGAGATACCCGGCGGCATGCTCTGGCCCGATGGCAGCACCGATAATTTCGTTCAGCTCAGCCAGCTGCTCAACAAAGGCTACGATGCTGTCAAAGCCGTCAGTCCCACCTCCAAAGTCATCGTGCACCTCGACCGCGGCAACAAGGGCGAGCTGTACCGCTGGTTTTTCGACCAGCACCAGGCCAACGGCGGCCGCTACGATGTCATTGGCATGTCGTATTACCCTTATTGGCTGAAAGAGAATTACAAACTCTCCATCAAAGATTTGCAAGCTAATCTGCTGGACATGGCCAGCCGCTACGGCAAAGCCGTGATGATAACCGAAGTAGGCGGCGAAGACACCGCCGTGCAGGACACCTACGACATGCTGCTGGCCGTGCAGCAGGCCGTGCGAGCCGTGCCCAGGCACCAGGGGTTGGGCGTTTTCTATTGGGAGCCTGAGGGGGCAAAGAGTTGGAGCGGCTATGCCCTCAGCGCCTGGGGCGCCGATGGCAAGCCCACCGCCGCCCTCAATGCTTTCCGGGACCAACCCAGGGCTAAGCCGGCCCCGGCGCCTAAAAAACGCGCCAGCAAGTAGCTCTTCAGGCTTGTGGTAATCAATTAAATGGTTGCGCCAGCCGCCGGCGGGCCTGTCGTTGGCGGCTGGCGCTTAGCTGACGGAGTTCCCGCTTGGCGACCAGCTAACCAGTCATAAGCTGGAGCAAAGTAAGCGGTGCGCCGTGGCTTTAGCAACCCCAAAAGAAATCACCTTCAGGCTGATTAATTTCTTCTGAGCCCCCGCCGCCCTACTATATCAGCCGTCGCCAAAATCCGCATACCAAAGCCCGGCCGTATCTTGGCGCTATGAAAGCAAGGGGCTTGGTGCTTTGGCTATTGGTCTTGCTGACTCCAGTGTTCAGCGTGGCCGCCCCGGTAGCCGCGGGCGGCTGGCTGCCCGATGCGGTGCTGGGCAGCCTGATGCTGCGCACCCTGGTGCAAACGCCGGATGGCCTGATTTGGGTAGGTACCGATGATGGCGTTTACCGGTATGATGGCACGCAGCTGATATCTATCAATGCCTTGCGGCGCACGGGTGGGCCGCTGCCTACCGTGCCCTGCAACAACCTGTTGCCCTTGCCCGATGGCCAGCTCTGGCTGGGCACCGATGCAGGTCTGTACTGTTTTGGTACCGATGGGCAGCTGCGCCCGCTGCCGCTGCCCGTTCCAAACAACAGCAGTCGCAGCATTGGGGCCTTGGCCTTAAGTCCCGACAGCCGCCGGGTGTGGGTGGAACAGGACCACGTGGGGCTGCGGGCCTACACCCTGGCTGGCCAGCCGGCCGGGCAATTGCTGCCCTTGCAACAGTCGAGCAATAACGTCTGGCCCGCCCCCGATGGCAGCTTGTGGGCCGTCACGGCCCAGGATGTGCGCCGGTTTAGCGCCACTGGCCAGTTGGTAGGCTTGTGGCTCCAGCGCGGGCGCACCAACCTGCAACCGGTGTACGACCCCGTGGGACGGCCCTGGCTGCTGAGCACCAGCGCCGCCTACCGGGCCGGGCCGCAGGGGCAACTGATTGAAGGCAGCCGCTGGGGCAGTGCGGCGCAGGAAGAATCGCCCGAGGTGCTGCGCCGGCCCGATGGCCCCACCGTGCTGGCCCGCGAGCAGGTGCAGCAGCTGGAATGGACCACCGGCCCCGACCCACGTCCGCGCCTGCGCTTTGCCCTGCCGCTGCCGCCCTGGCCCACCGCCGGCTGGAGCGGCCACCTGCGGGCCGACCGCGCCGGGCACTGGTGGGTGTTCGATACCGGCACGCGCGGCTGTTGGCACCGCGAGGCTACTCCGGCTTTCATCCAGGCCCTGCCGGGGCCGGGCGGCAAGCCGTACAGCGTGCGCTCCTCCGTGCGCCTGCCCGATGGCCGGCTGCTGGTGAGTAGCTATGTATCGGGACTGCTGACGCAGGCGCGGGATTCGCCGCTGGCGCCCCTGCGGCGCTGGAATAATGCCACTCTGCCAGATGGTAACGCGCCGATTCTGATGGGCATTGTGCCCGCGCCACTGGGGCCGGAGGGCGACTGGCTGGCGGTGGGTGCCTACCCGTTTTTGCGCTTTAACCCCGTTACCGGCCGCATTCGTGAAATGATAGCGGCCGACCAGACGCAGGCGTCTGTGGGCATTCTGTGCCTAGTGCGGGATGCCACTACCGGGCGGATATGGGCCGGCACGCGCATCGGCCTCTACTGGTACGACCCTGCAATTCAGACCTTCCGTCCTTTTAAAGTGCCGGGGCTTGGTTCGCCGATGGCCGGGCGCACCGTGGAGGCGGTGTGCCCCGATGGCCGCGGCCAGCTGTGGCTGGCAACGCCCGAAGGCGTCGAGCACCTGAACGTTGCCACCGGCCAGCGCACCAGCTACGGCCCCACGGCGCCCGATTCCCGTCGCGTGGCTGTGGATGGCGCCCGCTGCCTCTACCTGGCGCCCGACGGCCGGCTCTGGGTGGGCACCCGTGCCCACGGCCTGGCCCTGATACTGCCTACCGGCGCTGCCCGCCTAGCCCTGACGCCGGGCCAGGGCCTGCCCAACCCCTCGGTGGCTACCATCACGCCCAGCCCCGATGGAGCCTTGTGGCTAGGTACCTACCAAGGCTTGGTGCGCTACCTGCCAAGTAGTGGGCAATTGGCGGTATTTACTACGGCCCACGGCTTGGCCTCCGACGAGTGCAACGCCTGCGCCGCCTACGTGGACCCGCAGGATGGCTCGCTGCTGATTGGCGGCGTGGCGGGTTTGCAGCGCATCTACCCCGACCAGATGCCGGGGCGCACGGCCGCGCCGCCGCAGTTACTGCTCACCAGCTACACGGCTCTCAGTGCTTCGGCCGAGGCCAGCCGCACGCACTACTTGCTGCCGCACGACCAGCTGCCCGCGCTGCAGCTGGCCCCCAACATGCCGCTGGTCGATTTGCACCTGGCCCTGAGCAACGTGCTCGACCCCACCCGCGCCCGCTATGCCTACCGCGTGCGCGGCTGGCTGGCCGACCGCTGGCTGGGTCTCGGCACCACGCCGCAGCTGCGTTTGCAGGGCCTGCCGCCGGGCAGCTACACCGTCGAAATCAGGGGTGAAACCAGCCAGGGCGTGCCCACCACCAACGTGCTGCGCCTGCCCCTGACCGTGACGGCCGAGTGGTGGAACCGTCCGCTGACCTGGGTGCTGGCCGCCGTGCTGGCCGTGCTGGGCGTGTATTGGTGGCAGCGCGGCCGCCTGCGCCAACTGCAGCGCGAAAACGAGCTGCGCGCCCGCCTGGCCGCTAACCTGCACGACGAAGTGGGCTCGCTGCTGACCCGCGTGACCATGCAGGCCGAGCTGCTGCGCGAGTTTCAGCAGGGCCCGGCGCCGCGGCTGGCCACGCTGGTGGAAGACAGCCGCGCTGCCGCCAGCACCGTGCGCGACATCATCTGGAGCGTCGATGCCGATGCCGACAACCTCGCCGCGCTGGTCGACCGCATCCGCGACCACCTCGACGCGACGAGCCGCGCGACCGGCCGCGTGCTCTTATTCGATGACCGGGATTTGCCAACCCTGCTCGACCTGCCACTGCCACCCGTGGTGCGCCAGCATACCTATTTGATTTTTAAGGAAGCCCTCACGAACGCCCTCAAGTATTCGCGGCCGGGCAGCGATATCGAGGTGGCGTTGCGCTACGCCAACGAGCTGGAGCTGAGCGTGACCAACGAAGGCGAAGCCACCGTCAATTCGCGGGCCGGGCAGGGCATGCGCAACATGCGCCACCGCGCCCAATTGATGCGCGCCGAGCTCACGGCCGGGCCGGTGTCGGATGGCTGGCAGGTGCAGCTGCGGGTGCCGGCTTAATTGAGTTAACTCCAGCTACAAATCCCCTTTCGCTGCCCGGCTTAGCAGCTCACTGCGCGAGCGCACCTGCAGCTTCTCATACAGGCGTTTTACATAAGTATGCACCGTGTCGGGCGAAAGGCCGAGCTCGGCGGCGACCTGCTTTTCGCTCAGGCCATCCATCAGATGCTTAAGGACTTCCTGCTCGCGCTCAGAAAGCAGCTTGGGCTGCTGGCTGGGGGCGGGCTGAAAATGGTTCAGGGCTTTGCGGGCCACGGAGGGCGAGAGGGCGGCCCCGCCGTTCAGCACGTCGAGAATGGCCTGTTTGTATTGTGGCAGGCTGGTGGCGTTTTTGATGATATAACCCGTGGCGCCGGCCCGCAAGGCCTGGAAGATGCGCGTCGGGTCATCGTGCATCGTTTGCAGGATGATGTCGGTGTTGGGCAGACGCTTTTTGAGCTCTGGCAGGGCCTCAATGCCGGTCTGGCCGGGCAAGCTCACATCGAGCAGAATGACGCGCGGGGCTATACTCAGTTCCAGCTCCTGCCACAGCGCCTCGACGGAATCGACTACAATAGGGCAGTTAAACTCGGGCTGGTAACACAAATATTCCTGGAGCAAACCCCGCACGCGGGCATCATCTTCGACAATGGCCAGCGCAATAGGGTATGCCGTGACGGGGGGAGACGTGGGCATGGGGGAAGGGGGGATGGGGGAATGTACTGCAAAGGTGCGGCCCCCGCCCCGCGCAGACTAGCGCTGGCTGTACCCTAAACAGGGTACAAGCCCCGGCGGCTACTCAAATTTCAGCAAGCGGTTAAAAAACGGCAACATTTTTTGATACATGCGGCCGTTCGGACCCATCATGCCGCTGCCGTGGGTGCCCTCGTAGCCCTCGGCCGAATGCGTGATACCGTAGGCCGAAAGCTCGGTATCGAGCATGCGGCAGGTGACGGGAATGTGCTTGAATTCGTCCTGCTCGCCCCAGTCGAAGGCCAGGCCTTTAGCTGGCGCAGGGCCGCCAGATGCTGCGGCACCAGCGCGTAGGGCGACGAGGCCGCCCACTGCGTCAGCACGGCGTCGCGGTTGGTCAGGCTGTCGGCCCCGAACGACAGAGGCGGCCGCGCCCCAAACGCGCCCTTGCCCGGCGTAGGCGTATAGGCCCGCGCCATCTCAATATGAGAGACGACGACACGGCCGGCGGCCGGCGTGGTCTGAGCACGGCAAATGCCTGTTGAGAAAGCTAGTATGAATAGGCTGCGCCAGATTGAGGTACAAAAAAGTTTTACAAGGTACATAAGTGGGGATTTGGGATTGGGCACCAACACGGCGGCCCGACGGGTATGTAGCAGATACTACACCCGTCGGGCCGCTTACCCTCATTTGAGGTGCACCAAAAACGCCGGTTTAGTCCTGGTTTTGCTTCTTCACCATCGTCAGAATCGTCGCCACAGCTACCGTTTCGCTGGTTTGGTCGGTGATGGTCACCAGCCAGCGCACGATGCCCTTGGCCACGTCGGTTTCGTCGCGCTTCTCCTGGCCGATTTTTTCCTTCACCGTCAGCGTCACGCCGATGGTGGTGCCGGGGTACACCGGCTTGGTAAAGCGGCACTCGTCGAGCCCGTAGTTCAGCAGCACCGGCCCCTTGCGCGGGTCCACGAACATGCCGGCCGCCTTGCTCAGGATGTAGTAGCCGTGCGCCACGCGCCCCGTAAACAGCGTGCCCTCCAGCGAAGTAGCATCGACGTGGGCGTAGAAATTATCGCCCGATACCTGCGCGAAGCTGGCAATGTCGGCCTCCGTCACGGTGTGCTTGTGCGTCACGTAGCTTTCGCCGATTTCCAGCTCCTCAAAGTAGCGCTGGAAGGGGTGCTTATCGTGCTCAATAATCTTCGCGCCGGTCTGGTACACCTCCGTAATGGCCGTAATCATGCTCGGCGAACCCTGCAGCGCGACGCGCTGCATAAAATGCTCCACGCCGCGAATGCCGCCCATTTCCTGCCCGCCGCCGGCGCGGCCCGGTCCGCCGTGGATGAGCTGCGGCAGCGGCGAGCCGTGCCCCGTGCTTTCCTTGGCCATCTCACCATTCAGTACCAGAATGCGGCCGTGGTGCGTGGCCGCGC
This sequence comes from Hymenobacter aranciens, assembly GCF_030580865.1. Lineage (GTDB taxonomy): Bacteria > Bacteroidota > Bacteroidia > Cytophagales > Hymenobacteraceae > Hymenobacter > Hymenobacter aranciens. Next base: position 362,666 of record NZ_JAUQSY010000005.1, read on the forward strand.
CCAGCACGAACTCCTGCGCCGCGCGGGCATCGTTGGTGGCGATGCTGCTCACCAGCGAACCCTTGCCGAGGTTGGCAAGCGCTACGGCTTCCTGCACGTCGTGGTAGGGCATCAGCGTCACCACCGGTCCGAAGGCTTCCACCTCGTGGCTGGCGGTGTACTCAAACGGCTTGTCGTTGCGCAGCACGATGGGCGAAATGAAGGCACCCTTGCCGTAGCTGGCCCCGCGCTCGCTGCCCAGCACCGCAAACTCGTCGAGGCTGCCGTAGACGATGGGCGTATGCTGTGCCAGCTGCCGCACTTTGTCGCGCAGCAGCTCGGCCTGGGCGCGGCCGGCCAGCGCGCCCATCCGCACGCCCTCGGCCTGCGGGTGGCCAACGGTGGTTTGGCCCAGGGCTTTGCCCAGCGCAATCTGCACGTCTTCGAGCAGCTCGGCGGGCACGATGGCGCGGCGGATGGCGGTGCATTTCTGCCCGCATTTGGCCGTCATCTCCTTGCGTACCTCCTTGATGAAGAGGTCGAATTCCGGCGTGCCGGGCCGGGCATCCAGCCCCAGTACGGCTGCGTTCAGCGAGTCGGCCTCCAGGTTGAAGGGCACGGCCTCGGCAATCAGGCGCGGGTGGGCCCGCAGCCGCGCCCCGGTGGCGGCCGAGCCGGTGAAGGTCACCACATCCTTGTAATTCACGTGGTCGAGAATGCCCTGGCCTGAGCCAATAACCAGCTGCAAGGCGCCTTCCGGCAAAATGCCGGAGGCAATGATTTCGCGCACCACCGCCTCGGTGAGGTAGGCCGAGGGCACGGCGGGCTTCACCACGGCGGGCATCCCGGCCAGCAGATTCACCGCAATTTTCTCCAACATGCCCCAGATGGGGAAGTTATAAGCATTGATGTGCACGGCCACGCCCTCCTTGGGCACCAGCAGGTGCTGGGCCATGAAGGTGCCGCCCTTGCTCAAACCCACCGGCTCGCCCTCCACGTAAAACGGTTTGTCGGGAAACTTGCGCCGTAGCGAGGCGTTGGCAAACAGATTCCCAATCCCGCCCTCGATGTCAATCCACGAATCGGCCCGCGTGGCGCCGCTCCGGTAGCTCAGCTCGTAGAAATTCTCCTTCTTTTCCTGCAGGTGAAAGGCAAGCGCCTTCAGCATCCGGCCCCGCTCGTGGAAGGTCATCCGGCGCAGCGCCGGGTTGCCCACGCGGCGGCCGTAGTCGAGAATGCTGGCGAAGTCGAAGCCTTCGGTGTTGGTGAGGGCAATGACGTCGCCGGTGCTGGCGTCGAGGAGCTCCTGGGGGGCGCTGCCGTCGTGGTTCCAGCGGCCGAGGGTGTAGTTTTCGAGGGTGGGAGTCATGGCAATAAATTAAGAAAAAAGAACGTCATGCTGACGAAGGAAGCATCCTTTCACACCGAAACGAGGCAGTAAACCTGTGTATGCGTGAGAGGATGCTTCCTTCGTCAGTATGACAGACGGGAAATTAAACTCGCTCAATAATCACTGCGTAGCCCTGCCCCACGCCGATGCACATTGTCACCAGCGCGTAGCGTTTCTGCTGCTTTTGCAGCTCAATAGCAGACGAGTTCAGAATACGGGCCCCGCTCATGCCCAGCGGATGACCCAGCGCAATGGCCCCGCCGTTTGGGTTAATGCGCGGGTCGTCATCGGCCAGTCCGAAGGCCCGGATGCAGGCCAGCGACTGCGCCGCAAACGCCTCATTCAACTCGATGATATCGATGTCATTCAGCGTCAGCCCGGCCTTTTTCAAGGCAATTTGCGTAGCCGGTACCGGCCCGATGCCCATGATGCGCGGCTCGACGCCCGCTACGCCCATGCTTACGATGCGGGCTTTCGGGGTGAGGTTATGCTGCTTGATACCTTCTTCCGAAGCTAGTAGCAGAGCCGCCGCGCCGTCGTTGAGGCCCGAGGCATTGCCGGCCGTCACAGTGCCGGTTTTGCGGAAGGCGGGGCGGAGTTTGCCCAGGCCTTCCAGCGTCGTGTCGGGCTTCAGAAACTCGTCTTTATCAAACAGCAGCGGCTCGCCCTTGCGCTGCGGAATGGGCACGGCCACAATCTCCTCGGCCAGCCGGCCGCTACGCTGGGCAGCGGCGGCTTTCTGCTGCGAGCGCAGGGCAAACGCATCCTGGTCATCGCGGCTGATGCCGTCACGGTCCACCAGGTTTTCGGCGGTTTCGCCCATGGCATCGGTGCCGTAGGCTTCCTGCATCCGGGGGTTGATGAAGCGCCAGCCGAAGCTGGAGTCGGCCATCTGCGAGTCGGTGCCGAAAGCCTTGGAAGGCTTGGACATGACGAATGGAGCACGGGTCATATTCTCCACGCCGCCGGCCACGAACAGGTCGCCGTCGCCGCTACGGATGGCGCGAGCCGCCGCAATACCGGCCGATAAGCCCGAGGCGCAGAGGCGGTTGAGGGTTTCGCCAGGTACGGCGGTGGGCAGGCCGGCCAGCAGCGCGGCCATGCGGGCCACGTTGCGGTTGTCTTCGCCGGCCTGGTTGGCGCAGCCGAGGATAACGTCGGCAATGACGGCCGGGTCAACACCAGCGTTGCGGGCCAGCAGCTCGCGGATGGCCAGCGCGGCCAGGTCGTCGGGGCGCACGGCGGCCAGTGTGCCGCCAAAGTTGCCGATGGGCGTGCGAATGCCGTCGATGATATAGGCTTGGGTCATTTGCTTTTGGTTAAAGGAACGTCTAAAAAAGAACGTCATCCTGAGCGCAGCGAAAGGACCTCGCCCGCGCCGGTCGTAATAGTAAATGATTACTACCACAGAGAAGCGGGCGAGGTCCTTTCGCTGCGCTCAGGATGACGTTCTGATTTATCGTCCGGCTATAAAATCTCATTGCTGGTGCGGTAGGCCGTGCCCTTAAACAAGGCCAGCACCGCCCCATTCTGGTTGACGGCGCGCACCTGATACACGCCGATTTTGTGCTTCAAACTCTCTTCCCGGGCCTCCACCGTAATCACGTCGCCCGCCCGGCCAGCTTCCAGGTAGTCAATGGTTACGGTCAGGCCCACGCTCTGGCGTCCGTGGCTGTTGCAGGCGAAGGCAAACGCCGAGTCGGCCGCCGAAAACGTGACCCCGCCGTGCAACGCCCCGAAGCCGTTGAGCATGTCGGGCCGGGCAGTGAAGTGCAAACGGCAATAGCCCGGCCCCACTTCGTCGATTTGCAGCCCCAGCCAGCGGCTAAAGCTGTCGCTTTCGAGCATCAGCGCCTTCACGGCTTCGGTGGGGTGGTTTTCGGGCAATGAATTCATTTACTCAGGAATAGCTCGCCGTTGCGCACCACGCGGCGCAGCAGGGCGGCAGCGCGGTAGCGGTCCTCGTGGTACTCGTTGTACAAGTCATCGAGCGTCGCTAGCACAGTGGCCGGGCCCAGCTCATCAGCCCAGGCCAGCAGGCCCTTCGGGTAGTTCACACCTTTAGTCATTGCCAGTTCCAAATCAGTCGCCGAGGCTACGTTCAGCGCCAGCGCATCCACGGCTTCGTTGATGAGCATGACCAGGATGCGCTGCAGAATGGCGCGACCCAGCGCTTCGTCGCGGTTCGGCTCGGGCATGGCTGCGCCTTCGGTGTAGTCGTAGAAACCCCGGCCGGTTTTGCGGCCGAAATAACCAGCTTCAAACAGGCGTTTTTGGGTGAACGAAGGCTTGAAGCGTGGGTCGAAGAAAAAGGCCGTGAAGACGGATTCCGTCACCCGGTAATTCACGTCGTGCCCGATGAAGTCCATGAGCGCGAAGGGCCCCATGCGGAAACCGCCCAGCTCGGTCAGGGCCCAGTCGATGGTCGCTACGTCGGCCACGCCTTCCTCCAGCAGCCGGATGGCCTCGCCGTAGAACGGCCGCGCCACGCGGTTGACGATGAAGCCAGGCGTGTCCTTGGCCAGCACCGGGCGCTTGCCCCAGCTGGCCACCATATCGCGCACTTCTTCGGCCAGCCCGGCCCGCGTCTGCACCGCCGGAATCACTTCCACCAGCTGCATCACCGGGGCCGGGTTGAAGAAGTGAATGCCCACGAACCGCTCCGGCCGTTTGCAGGCCGCCGCAATGGAAGCCAATGATAGTGAGGAAGTATTGCTGGCCAGAATGCAGTCCGGCCCCACCACCATTTCCAGCTCCCGAAACAGCTGCTGCTTCACGGCCAAGTCCTCCACGATGGCCTCAATCACCAGGTCACAGTCGGCAAAGTCGTGAATGTCAGAAGTTGGGTGCAACAGCTTGGCGGTAGCCGCCGCTGCTTCCGCACTCAGCTTGCCTTTCTCCACCAGCTTATCCAGACTTTTCTGAATGCCGGCCACTGCCTTTTGCAGCGTACCCATGTGCTGGTCGAGCAGGCGCACCGTATGGCCCGCCTGCGCCACTACCTGGGCAATGCCCGCGCCCATAGCGCCGCTGCCGATAATGCCGATTGTCATTTAGTTACCGGTAAAAGTAGGTTGACGTTTTTCCAGGAAGGCGGCTACGCCCTCGCGGTAATCGGTGGTCTGGCCGGCGCGGAGCTGGTAGTCGCCTTTGGCGCGTAGCTGCTGCGTCAGGTCGTTGCCGAAGGTTTTGTTTAACAATTGCTTGGTATAGGCCAAGCCTTTGGTGGGCATGCCGGCCAGCTTGCGCAGCAGCGTCGCTACTTCCTGCTCGAAAACGTCATCGGCGAAGGTTTTGTAAATCATGCCCATCTGTACAGCCTCAGCGGCGCTTACTTTGTCGCCGGTCATCATCAGAGCGCTGGCGCGTTGCATCCCTACCAAGCGGGGCAGAAAGTAGGTGCCGCCGCTGTCGGGAATCAGCCCAATCTTGCTGAAAGCCTGAATGAACGAAGCCGACTCCCTGGCTACCACGATGTCGCAGGCCAGGGCAATGTTGGCGCCCGCGCCGGCGGCCACGCCGTTCACGGCCGCTACTACCGGCTTATCCAATTCGCGGATAAGGCTGATAATAGGGTTGTAGTGCAGCTCGACAATTTCGGCTACCTCCGGCGCATCCGGCCCGGTGATTTCGGCTAAATCCTGCCCCGCGCAGAAGGCCCGGCCAGTGCCGGTGATGCACACGGCGCGCACGGCGGCATCGGCCTGGCAGTCGCGCAAATGCTGCTGGAATGCTAATGCCAGCGGCTTATTCACGCTGTTGAAAACGCCGGGACGGTTGAGTGTCAGCGTGGCCACGCCATCAGCGAGGGAGAAGAGAAGAGGAGAAGAGGTGTCGGACATAGATTGTAGAGACGCAATATTTTGCGTCTCGGCATTAGGGTTACGTTCTGGCGGGAGACGCAAAATATTGCGTCTCTATATCATTCACTATCAGGCGTGGCATTTAAAATAATCAAACGGCTCCAGGCAGTCATCGCACTGATAATGCGCCTTGCAAGCTGTCGAGCCAAACTGGCTGACCAAGTGCGTGTGCTCCGACTTACAAATCGGGCAGCGCACGGCCGTATCCTTGCCAAACAGATTGAGCATGTGCCCGGTAGCCGTGCCATCCACCGGCGGCGCAATGCCGTAGGCTTCCAGCTTCTCGCGGCCCGCCTGGCTCATCCAGTCGGTCGTCCAGGCCGGGCTGAGCTGGTTTTTGATAGTCAGCTTGGTATAGCCTTCGGCCAGCAACCGCAGCCGGATGTCGGTGGCAATGGTGTTCATGGCCGGGCAGCCCGAGTAAGTCGGCGTAATGGTGACGGTAATCTGCTCACCGTCTACCGCTACGCCGCGCACAATGCCCAGGTCCAGAATGCTGAGCACCGGCACTTCCGGGTCGCTCACTTCCTCCAGCAGCTGCCAGATGCGCGCTTCCGTCGGGGCGGCCGTGGCTACCATGTCATGCCCGGGTAAGTGCGCTGCATGTACTGCAGTTCCGATAGCAGATACCCCAGATGCTCGGAGTGGCGGCCAATTTTACCGCCCTGCTGGGCAAATACGGCCGTCGGCTCCGGCACCGTGGCCTCGGCCAGCACCTGCGCCGCGTAGGCCTGCATGGCGGGTAGCAGCGTCGCGTAGTCCGGCACCACGCCGATTTCCTGCAAAGCCGTTTCGGCGGGCGCGGGGGTGGTTAGCTCACCGGCAAAACGCCAGAGCGCGGCAATAGCCTTGTCCAGCCGCTGCCAGCTTTCGGCCGTGCCGTCGCCCAGGCGAATTATCCACTCCGAGCTCCATTTCAGGTGATAAGCAGCTTCTTTGAAAGACTTCTCGGCAATGCCAGCCAAATGGGTATCGGGCCCATCTTTCAGGGCTTTCAGCAAGTGGTAGTGGTAGTTGTCGAACAGAAACTGCCGCACCACGGTGTGGGCAAAGTCGCCGTTGGGCTGCTCCACCAGCAGCGGATTGCGGTATTCCACCGCGCTGCGCAGGTAAGCTAGGTCGTCCTCCGTACGGCCTTTGCCTTCCAGCTCTGCGGCGTACTGGTAGTAGCTGCGCGCCTCGCCCAGCAGGTCGAGCGCGATGTTGGCCATGGCCAAGTCCTGCTCCAGAATCGGCCCGTGCCCGCACCACTCACTCAGCCGGTGGGCCAGAATGAGGCTGGTATCCGCCAGCTGCAACACAAAGGGAAACAGCAGCGACGGCTCCGTAGCCGAGGTCGCGGTGGCGTTAGTGAAATCCTGCGTCAGCATAGCCAGTTACATGTGTTTAATGGAGTCCGGCACCTCGTAGAACGTGGGGTGGCGGTACACTTTGTCCGCCGCCGGGTCGAAGAAAGCTTCCGCGTCGTCGGGGTTCGAGGCGTGGATGTGCTTCGACTCGACCACCCAGATACTCACGCCTTCGAGGCGGCGGGTGTACACGTCGCGGGCGTTTTGCACGGCCATGGCCGCATCGGCGGCGTGCAGGCTGCCCACGTGCTTGTGGTCAAGCCCTTGTTTGCTGCGGATAAAGACCTCCCACAGAGGCCATTCTTGTTGGGTCATGTTATCGGGTCAACCTCACCCCCCGGCCCCTCTCCAAAAGAGAGGGGAGCCACGGCGGCACGGTCAACTTTTATTTAGAAAAATGTCGTCGGGCTCCCCCTCTCCGCAGGAGAGGGGGCTGGGGGGTGAGGTTACGCGGCAACGGCTTCTTTCGCAGCACGCTTGGCCGCGTGGGCCAGCGCCGCCTCGCGCACCCAGGCGCCTTCGTCGTGCGCCGATACCCGCGCCTGCAGCCGCTCGTGGTTGCAGAGGCCATTGCCCTTCACCACGGCCCAGAACTCGTCCCAGTTCACCTCGCCGAAGTCGTAGGCCTGGCGCTCCTCGTTCCACTTTACCTTTTCATCGGGCACGGTAAGGCCCAGGAATTCAGCCTGCGGCACCATCATGTCCACGAATTTCTGGCGCAGTTCGTCGTTAGTGAAGCGTTTGATGCGCCACTTCATGCTCTGCTCAGTGTTGGGCGAGTCGGCGTCTTTCGGGCCGAACATCATCAGCGTAGGCCACCACCAACGGTTCAAAGCCTCTTGAGCCATAGCCTTTTGCTCGGGTGCGCCTTCGCACAGCGTTTGCATGATTTCAAAGCCTTGGCGCTGGTGAAAGCTCTCTTCTTTGCACACCCGCACCATGGCCCGCGCATACGGCCCGTAGCTGGTGCGGCACAGGGGCACCTGGTTCAGGATGGCGGCGCCATCTACCAGCCAGCCCACGCAGCCCATATCGGCCCAGCTCAGCGTAGGGTAATTGAAAATGCTGCTGTACTTGGCTTTACCCGAATGCAGGTCAGCCAGCATCTGGTCACGGGTGGTGCCCAGCGTTTCGGCCGCGCTATAGAGATAGAGGCCGTGCCCGGCCTCGTCCTGCACCTTGGCCAGCAAAATGGATTTGCGCTTGAGCGAAGGCGCCCGCGTAATCCAGTTGCCCTCCGGCAGCATGCCAACCAGCTCAGAATGCGCGTGCTGCGAAATCTGACGGATGAGGGTTTTGCGGTACGCATCGGGCATCCAGTCCTTGGGCTCGATGCGGATGTCCGCGTCGATGCGGGCCTGAAACTGTTCTTCGGGACTGAGGACTTGTTCGGACGTTTCCATGACTGAATAGCTTGATTACAAATGAATAAAAACGGTGGTGGCTTACTGGTCAAAGTCCACCGTCACCTCGGCCGTCGTCGGCCGGGCCTGGCAGGTGAGTACGTAGCCCTTGGCCACTTCGATGTCAGAAAGCGAGTAATTTACGTCCATCGCGGCAGTGCCGTGCGTCACGCGGGCGCGGCAGGTGCTGCACATGCCGTTTTTGCAGGAGTAGGGCGCATCTACGCCCGCCGCGAGCGCCGCGTCCAGCACCGTGTCGCCATAATAGGACATATCCAGCAGGTAAGCCCGGCCATCGAGGCGCATCGTAACCTGGCTTTTCTGGTCGTCCTCGCCCAGTGGGCGCACGGTGGCTTTCGCCGCCGCCGCGCCTTTGGTCGACGCAAATAGCTCGAAGTGAACCTTGTCGGCCGCCACGCCCGCGTCGGTCAGCGCCTGCTTCACGCCCAGAATCATCTCCTCCGGCCCGCAGATGAAGCACTCGTCCAACTGCCCGGCGGGCACGATTTTCTGCAAAAACTGCGTGGCCCTGTCGTAGTCCAGCCGGCCAAAAAACAAGTCACTGTCGCCCTGTTCGCGGCTCAGTACATGATACACACTCAGGCGGTTGAGGAATTTATTCTTTAGTGCCTCAATCTGTTCCTTAAAAATAATCGAGTTGCGCCCCCGGTTGCCATACACCAGGTAGACGTGGCTGCCGGGCTCGGTCAGCAGCACCGTTTTGGCAATACTCAGAATTGGCGTAATCCCGCTGCCGGCCGCGAATAGCGCGTAACGCTTCGTCTGGGCCGGGTGCAGGGTGGGCGAGAAGCGGCCCTGCGGCGGCATCACGTCGAGCGTGTCGCCCACGCTCAGGCCATCCACCGCCAACGTCGAAAACCGCCCTTCCGGCACCTTCTTGATGGCTACGCGCCATTCCTCATCCAGCGGACTGCTGCAAATGGAATAAGAGCGCCGCAACTCTTCGCCCTCGTGCTCGCGGCGTAGGGTCAAATACTGCCCGGGCGTGTAGCGGAAGGCTTCGCGCAGCTCGGCCGGTACCTCGAAGGATACCGAAACGCAGTCGGGCGTTTCGCGGCGTATACTCTTGATTTTTAGCGGATGAAACCGGCTCATGAACTTTAGACTGTGGCCCTGGGCCAGCTGGTTATTTCGTAAACGTCAGGCAAGTTACTTTAACTCCCGCAGGTCCTTCACCCGACTGGTTTTGCCGCCCTCGCTGCGTGGCAACTGGCCGCAGCCCAACGGGTTGACGCGCATGCTAAGCCCAATATTATCCTTGATTTTTTTGGCAAAGCTACCCTTCAGGCGCTGCAGGATGTCGTGCTGCTGCACCAGCTCCTCGGTGAGCGTGTCATACAGGCCCAGCAGGCGCAACACGTGCTCGGCTACTTCCACGTTCACTTCCACTTCGTCGAGGCTGCCGCGGCGGGTGGCCACCATCTGGTAGTAAGCGCTGATTTCGGGCATGTTGGCAATGATATCCTCCACCTGCGTGGGGAAGAAATTGACCCCGCGAATGATGAGCATGTCGTCGGCCCGGCCGCGAATCGGCCCCATTTTGACGTGGGTGCGGCTCACCGAATGGTCGTAGTAGATATTGGTAATGTCGCCCGTCCAGTAGCGCAGAATAGGCATGGCCTTTTTAGTGAGCGTGCTGAAAACCAATACGCCCAGCTCACCCTCGGCCACCGGCTCGCCGGTCATGCGGTCCACCACTTCGGGGTAGAAATGGTCTTCCCAGATGTAGCTGCCGGTGCCGCGCTCATTCACGTCTTCCTGCGACACGCCGGGGCCCATTATCTCACTCAGGCCGTAGATATTAGTGGCCGACACGCGCAGTCCGGCCTCCACCTGCTGCCGGATGGCTTCCGTCCACGGCTCGGCCCCCAGCACGGCGTATTGCAGGTTAATGGCTTCCGGCCCAAGGCCGCGCCGCTGAATTTCCTCGCTCAAAACCTGGGCGTAAGACGGCGTGGCGCAGATGATTTCGGGTCGAAAATCCTGGAGCAGCTGCAGCTGCCGGTCGGTGCTGCCGCCCGATACGGGGATAACCGTCAGCCCCAGCTTCTCGGCGCCGTAGTGAATGCCCAGCCCGCCAGTGAAAAGGCCATAGCCGTAAGCATTCTGCATTTTCATGCCGGGCTTGCAGCCGGCAGCGGCCAGCGAGCGGGCCACCACTTCGGCAAAAATCTCCAGGTCGCCCGCCGTGTAGCCGACCACCGTGGCCTTGCCCGTGGTGCCGCTGGAGCAGTGCAGGCGTGATACTTCTGCCTCCGGCACCGCAAAGAGGCCGAAGGGGTAATTATCCCGGAAATCAGTCTTCTTGGTAAAGCCCAGCTTCGCCAAATCCTCTAGTCCCCGAAAATTTTCCGGGGTGATGCCCGCCTCGGAAAACTTGCGCTGGTAGAACGGCACCCGCGCGTTCAGATAGGCCACTTGCTCTTTTAGGCGAGCATTTTGCAAGGCCCGCAGCTGCGGCAATGGCATCCGTTCGATTTCGGGATTAAATACCATGGAAGGGTGGGAAATAGCGTGGTAGAACAAATGTAGCTTTCTTTTGACAAAAGCTAACGAATGTTTGTTTTTGCAACGAGCAGGGCGGGGTACTGCGAAGCCCCAGCTTCGCAGTACCCCGCCCTGCTCGTTGCTACTCCTCGCTATTTTTGGAAGTTTGCGGGCCAAACCCGGCTTTGAACAATACGATTAGTCCCGCCACCGGAATAGGACTAGTCAGAAAATCAATCAAATGGCGCGAAAGCTTATAGGCCCAGAAAGCATCACCGGCCAGCTTCCCCACTGTCACCAGCAGCACGTAGGCTGCCACTACGCCCGCATACAGCCGCAGAGTGAGTCGCCACTGCGGCCGGTTACGCAGCACCAGCCGTAAAATGAGCAGGCAGATACCTACGTACAGCGCCGCATAGCTGGCAGCAGCCAGTAACGAACGCTGCGTTACGTTTTGATTGATGCCCTGTTGCAAGGCCGCCGCTTGCCGGTCGAGCCCCACCGCGCCGAGTATTTTCTGCCAGAGCGGCGTGAGGAAGGCGAAAACGTACTCATCGTACACGCCTCCCAGCAGTAGCAGCCCCACTAACAATGCCACCGTTACCCATCGCCACCAAGTAGATAATACTTGCACTGCTTACTAGTTACGCGTGAATAGAAGCATCTGCTGGGGAAGCGGCTCGTGGCCCCCCGGCCAGCTTTTTTGCCCACAGCATCCAGAGGCCGAAGATGAAAGCGTACACCACAAACGTAAATGTGTAGTGATGATTGAAGTCCATCGAGCCAGGCGCGTATTCGTGGTTCAGTGCCAGAGCTACTACCCGCAGCACATTCAACAGCCAAATGCCGGCAATGCCCGCCGGGATATACCATAGCTTACGCAGCCAGGGCCCGGGAAATGCTGCTACAAACCCGCCAAACAGGGTGTATAAAACCAGTCCATTACATGGCGGGCCTACTACTACAGCCGGGTTGTTGTTGAGTAATAGCAAGCTGGCATGCTCAGTGCTGACGCTCGCATGGAACCCAAATACGCGCAATACCGCAGCGGCTCCCTGGGCAATCTGACGGCACAGCAGGGCATCGAGGCGGCCGTCGTGGGCCAGCCACTGTTCGTAGCCAAAAAACCAAGCCAGGTAAAGTACCGTGGCGACGATGAAAAATCGAATCAACAGGCGGTTGCCCGAAGCAGCCGGAGTGACGGTAGCCGAAGTCATAGCAGCAGAAATGGATGGGTCACAAATTTCCATAAAAAAAGCGGCTTCCTCATGGGAGGGAGCCGCTTTTGATATAAGGCGCTGGTGATTAAGCCTTGCGACGACGGTCGCGCAGGTGCTTTACGCCATAGGCTACACCGCCGGCCAGCAGCAGCGAAATGCCGCCATCTACCGGAACGTCGGTTGCGCCGCCGCCAGGACCGCCGCCGTTACCGGGGCCGGGCACGGGGCCGCCGCCGCCGGGTTGAGCCATCGAAATGGCAGTTGCCGACAGCATGATAACCATAGCCGGCAGGATTGTTTTTAGCAGAAATGATTTCATACTGAAAGAGTGAAGGTTGAGGTGAGGAGTTTTAGCTGGAGAGTTGGGGCAAATATAAGGAGAAAAGTTTTGTTTGTACAATGAGTAATAAAAATTTCATCATCCTTACCGTGTTGGGCCGATGATTTTATTCATCATTGCTTCATGCGCTGACTTACTACGACAATAATACTAGTTTTGGATGGACTGCAGTCGAAAAATAATATTCTCGTGGCGGCCTTTTCAACTTGCCGCCGCCCGTTACCTACCTTCGCAGCGCGTACTCTGCTCTAACCTATGTCACCAAATCCTCCCCTGATGCCCGCCGATTATCAACCGCTTATTCGCCAGGTTTTCGCCGAAATGGGCAAGGTGGTGGTAGGCCAGCAGCAACTGCTTAACCGCTTGCTTATCGGCCTCTTCACCGGTGGGCACATTCTGCTCGAAGGGGTGCCAGGGCTGGCCAAAACCCTGACTATTTCGACCCTGGCCAAGGTGCTGCACCTGCATTTTCAGCGTGTGCAGTTCACTCCCGACCTGCTGCCGTCCGACTTGGTAGGCACCATGATTTACAATCAGAATCAGTCGGTCTTTGAAGTGAAAAAAGGTCCGATTTTCGCCAACCTAGTGCTGGCTGATGAAATAAACCGCTCGCCGGCCAAGGTGCAGAGCGCCCTGCTCGAAGCCATGCAGGAGCGGCAGGTCACTATCGGCGACACCACTTATGCGCTCGACCTGCCCTTTCTGGTGCTGGCCACCCAAAACCCCGTGGAGCAGGAGGGTACCTACCCGCTGCCCGAGGCGCAGGTCGACCGCTTTATGCTCAAAGTTCACGTCGATTACCTTAAAAAAGCCGACGAGCTGGAGGTGATGCGCCGCATGGCCAACCTCAGCTTCCAGGACGACGTGCAGGCTATTTTAACCAAAGAGGATATTTTTGGCATTCGCCAGCAAATCAATCAGGTGCAGATATCCGAGACGCTGGAAAAATACCTGATTGAGCTGGTCTTCGCCACCCGCCGTCCGGCCGACTACGAGCTGCCCGAGTTTAGCCTGGCCGTGCAGTTTGGCGCCAGCCCGCGGGCCAGCATTGCCCTGCACCGCGCCTCCCGCGCCGTGGCCTACCTCGAAGGCCGCGACTACGTGCTGCCCGAAGACATTAAAGAAGTAGCGGCCGACGTGCTCAATCATCGCATCCAGCTCAGCTACGAAGCGGAGGCTGATGGTATCCGGACGCAGGATTTGATTGAGGCAATTCTGCGCAAAGTGCCGATTAGCTGAAGTCAATTATCAATTGGCCTCCAATGGCTCATTGTTAACTGTTCATTGACTTCAGCTGCCGCAGATACAGCTGCACGGTATTCTCCAGGCCCAGGTACAGCGCGTCGCACACCAACGCGTGGCCGATGCTGACTTCATCCAATTCGGGCAGTTGCTGGTGCAGCCAAGCCAGGTTGTCGAGGTCGAGGTCGTGGCCGGCATTTACACCTAAGCCTAGTTTACCGGCGAGGGCTGCAGCAGCCCGGTAGGGCGCCACAGCGGCCTCGCGGTCGGCGAGGAACTGAGTAGCGTAAGCTTCGGTGTAGAGCTCGATGCGGTCGGTGCCGGTGGTGGCAGCGGCTTCGACCAGTTCGGCGATAGGGTCAAGAAAGATGCTGACGCGGCAGCCGATTGATTTTAAATCGGCTACAACTTCGCGCAGATATTGTTGGTGGGTGACGGTGTCCCAGCCCGCATTAGAGGTGATGGCGTCGGGGGCGTCGGGCACCAGCGTTACCTGCTCGGGGCGCACTTCGCGCACCAAGTCCAGAAAGTCGGGCGTGGGGTTGCCTTCCACGTTGATTTCGGTGGTGACAACGTGCCTGAGGTCGCGCACATCCTGGTAGCGGATGTGGCGCTCGTCGGGCCGCGGATGCACCGTGATGCCCTGAGCGCCGAAGCGCTCAATGTCGCGGGCGGCTTGCAGCACATCGGGGCGGTTGTGGCCCCGGGCGTTGCGCAGGGTGGCAATTTTGTTGATGTTTACGCTTAGCTTCGTCATAAAATTCGCAAGGAGCAGGGAGTAGAAACCCGGACATTTGCCACTACGAAGGTCGCAGAGTTTGCCCATTCCGGGCCCGCAGGTCTAGAGGAAAGCCCACTTTCTACGTAGAGTCCTCCGGCCGGTGCCCGAATCGTAGTCAGGGGCTTGCTCAATCACTAACTTCCCACGCCTTATACTTTCTCATTCTTTCTTCCTCATTCTCATGGCTCTCAAAGAAACCATCGACGCCGCTATCAAACAGGCCATGCTGGCCAAAGACAAAGTGCGGCTCACCACGCTCCGCAGCATCAAATCGCAAATCATGCTGGCTGAAACCGCCGAGGGCGCCAGCACCGACGGCCTCAGCGCCGATGCCGAGCTGAAAATGCTCAACAAGGCCGCCAAGCAGCGTCGTGACGCTGCCGCTATCTACAAAGAACAGTTCCGCTCCGAGCTTGAAGCCAACGAACTGGCCGAGCTGGCCATCATCGAAGAATTCCTGCCCAAGCAGCTTTCCGAAGCCGAACTGGTGGAGCATCTGGTGGTTATCATTCAGCGTGTGGGCGCCACCGGCCCGTCCGATATGGGTAAGGTGATGGGCGTAGCCGCCCGCGAGCTGTCGGGTAAGGCCGATGGCAAGCGCATTTCAGAAGTGCTGAGCCACCTGCTGAACAATACAAACGTGTAGTAAAATGAGTTACGGGTTTTGAATGATAAGTTATTGGTCCGTTTGGAGCAACAACTCATCATTCAAAACCCGTAATTTCGAAACGCAAGAAATGACCGCGCTTGATATCCTGCTGCTGCTGCCTTTGGGTATCGGGGCCGTGAAGGGCTACCGGCGGGGGCTGGTGCTGGAAGTGGCTTCACTGCTGGCTTTTGTGTTGGCGGTAGTAGGCGGGTTGAGTTTGTTGTCGGCCGCTGTGCCGCTGGTGCGGCACTACGTAGGCGATGCGTTCGGAATGCTGCCGCTGCTGTCGTTTGCGCTGGTATTCATTGCCATTATGTGGGGCGTGCATCTGCTGGGCGGGCTGCTCAAAACGGCCGTCCACCTGACGCCATTGGGCGTGCTCGACAATCTGCTGGGCGGTGCCGCCGGCGTGCTGAAGTGGGTGCTGGGCCTGAGCTTATTGCTCCACGGCACCGGCCTGGCGGGGCTGCGGCTGCTCTCGCCCCAGCTGGTGGCGGGGTCGCAGGTGTTGCCTTTCGTGCAGCAAGCCACCCCATTGGCTTTGCAGCTGACTGGCTACGTGCTGCCCTTTGCCCAGGACCTGCTGGCCCGCATGAAACTAGCCTTCCTGAAAAGCTAATCCGCCGTGCGCCTATTGCTGCTCGATAATTTCGATTCCTTCACCTTCACCCTGGCCGACTACCTACGGCAGCTGGGCGCAGAGGTGCTGGTGCGTCGCAACGACACGCCTTTGGCAGAAATACAGGCGCTGAAATTTGATGGCATTGTACTGTCGCCCGGCCCCGGCGTGCCCGCCGCCGCCGGTGTGATGCCCGCCGTCATCGAGGCGTATTACCAACGGCTGCCCATGCTGGGCGTCTGCCTGGGTCATCAGGCGCTGGGCGATTTTTTTGGGGCCAGCGTGGTGCGGGCCACCCGGCCCATGCACGGCAAAACGTCGGATATTCAGCACGAAGACGGCAGTTATCTGTTTGCCGGGCTGCCCGCCAGCTTTGCCGTCACCCGTTACCACTCATTGGTATTGCAGCCACCGCTGCCCGCTGCACTGGAACCCTTGGCCCACACCGCCGATGCTACGGCCGAGGTAATGGCGTTTCGCCACCGCAGCCTGCCGCTCTACGGCGTGCAGTTTCATCCCGAAGCCCTGCTCACGGCCCACGGCCTGGCAATTTTGGCGAATTGGCTGCGTTGTTGTATCATTGTTAACTCCGCTTCGGGCCACTAGTGGCAGGTATTTGAACACGAATAGCTTAGCGGAATTCCAGAACACTATGCGCCCTGCGTAGTTACTGCGTCTGCCCCCATTCTGCTTCGAGCTTCTAGATTAAGAACATGGAATTGCGCCGCCAGCACCAGCACGGTTATGAGTACGTTGACGAAGGCCACGGCCCGGTGTTGCTGCTGCTCCACGGATTATTCGGCGCGCTCAGCAACTGGCAGGATGTGGTAAATGAGTTTTCGGCTGACTATCGGGTGGTTATCCCGCTACTGCCCGTGTACAACATGCCGCTGACTCAGGCCGGGGTACCAGGCCTAGTGGCCTACGTTGAGGGTTTCGTAGCGGCCTGTCAGCTCCCGACTTCCTTCACCGTGCTCGGCAACTCGCTGGGCGGGCACATTGCCCTGGTATACACCCTCAATAATCCGCAGCGTGTGAGCCGCTTGGTGCTCACCGGCAGCAGCGGCCTGTTTGAGGACTCAATGGGCGGCTCCTTCCCCAAGCGCGGCAACTACGCCTACGTGAAGGAGCGGGTGGGCTACACGTTTTATGACCCGAACATCGCCACGCAGGAGCTGGTAGACGAAGTGTTCAACGTTACCAATTCCAATTCCAAGTGCCTGCGCATTATTTCAATAGCCCGGTCGGCCCAACGCCATAACCTCGGCAAGGAGCTGGCCCGTATCAAGGTGCCGGCGCTGCTGGTGTGGGGCCTGAATGACACCATCACGCCGCCCTCGGTAGCGCACGAGTTCGAACGCTTGTTGCCGCAGGCCGAACTGCGGTTTCTCGACCACTGCGGACACGCGCCAATGATGGAGCGCCCGGTTGCTTTCAACCGCTACCTGCGGCAGTTTTTGCGTACTACCCAAACCGCCGCGCTGCCGGCTCACTAGCCGCCCTGCTAGCTGGTCGGCTTGATTTTTGCCCGCAAGCAAACTTTTACTGCTAATTGGCAGTCTATTTAGTTGCCACTGGCTGTTTTACTTTCTGCTTTGTCCATGCCCGCTCTGCTCGCCGAAGATTTACTCAACGAAATGATTCCGCCCCTTAAGGGAACGGACTCTGCTGCCAAGGCAGCCCGCTGGCTCGACGAGTTTCACGTGGGCCAGTTGCCGGTACTCGACAATCGGCACTACCGCGGCCTCGTGACCGAAGCCGACCTAGCCGATTTCGACGACCCCAACACCTTGCTCTCGGAGCTGCCCCTTGGCTTCGCCGATACCTACGTGCGCCCTGACCAGCACTTTTACCGTGTCATGGAACTGGCCATTCAGAATAAAATTCAGCTCGTGCCCGTGGTCGATGCCCAGCACGAGTATGCCGGTGTAGTCACCATCAGCGACGCGCTTGCGGCCTTCGGGCAGCAGCCGGCTGGCGGGCAGGGTGCCATCATCGTGCTCACGATGGAGGAACGCGACTACTCGCTGTCGCAAATCAGCCGCTACGTCGAAGAAAACAACGCCAAAATCCTGCACGCCCACGTGGCCCAGGACGAAAACGACCCCTACCGCGTCCGCCTCACCCTCAAGTTGAATACCAACAACATGGCCAGCATCACGGCCACGCTGGAGCGCTTCGGCTACGTTGTCACGGCGCAGTTCAACGGCACCGCCGCCCTGGGTGAAGACGAGCACGAGCGCTACGACGCCCTGCTCCGCTACCTGAGCATCTAGCTAATTTAGCCGGGTGCTAGGTTTATTATTGTCCCTGCGGGTGCTGCTGGCGGGCCTGCTGCCCACGCCGCCCGATACCGTGCCACGCCCGTTACCGCCCGTAGTGGTGCCCGCCGACACGCTGGTGCGCATCCAACCCTGTCCCGGGCTGGCCACGGCCCGTGTCAGCGGTATTCTCTTTGCCGGGAACAATGTAACCAGGGAGCGCATTCTGCGAGCCGAGCTTGATTTTCACGAAGGCGACAGCTTATCGCAGGCCGACCTGCAGGCCCGGCTCGAAGCTAACCGCCGCCGCCTGTTCAACCTGCAGCTTTTCCATACGGTGCTGGCGCAGGCCACCTGCCGCAATGGCCAGCTCACCGTGCTGTTTGCCGTGCAGGAGCGGCATTATACCTTTCCCGTTCCCATCTTCTCGCTGGCCGACCGCAACTTCCAGGCTTGGCGCAACCGCTCCGACCGCTGGCAGCGCCTCGACTACGGCATGCACCTGCTCCGTACCAACTTCCGCGGCCGCAACGAGCAGGTAATTGCCAACCTACAGCTCGGCTTCAACCGCAAATACGAGCTGTTCTACGAAGCGCCCGGCCTGGGCCGCTACCGCCGCCTGGGCTTCGGCGTCGGTATTTCCTATTACCAAAGCCGCAGCCTCGACTACATCACCCGCGACGACCGACTAGTGCCGCTGCGCGCCGAAACCGGCTTCCCCATCCAGCGCTTTTACACCTCGGGCGGCCTGCGGCTGCGCCACACCGTCAACTTTCTCTCGGCCATTGACGTGGCCTACCACCACGAGCAAATCAGCGAGGCAATCAACGATTCGAACCCCAGATACTTCCAAAATCAAACCCGTCGGGAATACTTGGAGTTCAGTTTGGTTAATACCCTCAATCAGCGCAATACCTTTGCCTACCCGCTCACCGGCCAATACGCTCAGGCTGCGCTGTTGCACCGCGTGTTTCTAGATAATCAAACGCCCGGTCTCACCACCTTCCGCCTGCGCTATGCTAAATATGTGTCGCTGGGCCACCGCTTCTATTATAGTGCAGGTGTGAGCGGCCAGGCCCGCCTCACCCGCAGCCTTAGCTACGCCGATGCCCATGCCCTCGGCTACGACGCCATGGTGCGGGGCTACGATGCCTATGTGATTGATGGCCGGCACTATGCCCTGCTGCAGCAGGGCGTTTCTTTCCGGCCTTTCAAGGCCAGCCAAATTCATCTGGGCTTTATCGACGACCCGAAACTTAACACGATTCCCCTGGCGCTGTACCTGAACGTCTTTGGCGACGCTGGCTACGTCGACAACCCTAACCCGCTTCCGCAAAACCAGCTGCCCAATCGGCTGTTAAGTGCGGCCGGCTTAGGTTTGCACGTCGTCACGTACTACGACTGGGTCTTCACCCTCGAATACACCCTCAACCGCCTCGGCGAAACCGGCTATTTTATTCGCACAGCTTTTCCTATCTAATCAGTGATTTACGGTTGTTGCCTGATTATCCAGCCTTATGAAAATCGCCATCCTCGGTAAGCCCTTCGACGATGCTGCCGTGCCCTTCATGCAGGCCCTGCTCGACGACCTCGCCGCTCGCCGGGCCGAGGTCCGCATCGGCGAAAGCTTCCGCACTTACCTTACCAACCGGGTGAACCTGCCCGCCCAGTTCACCGAGTTCCGGCGCGGCGACTCCCTGCGAGGCGTACAGTTCGTGCTCAGCATCGGCGGCGATGGCACCCTGCTCGATACCGTTACGTACGTCGGCAGCCTGCAAATCCCTATTCTCGGCATTCACGTTGGCCGGCTGGGCTTCTTGGCCACCATCACCCCCGACCGTGTCGCGCAGGCCATTGATGCCCTGTTCAAAGGACACTTCACCATCGAAGAGCGCAGCCTCATCCGCGTCGATACCGACCCCGACGTATTCGGCAGCCTCAACTTTGCCCTCAACGAATTTAGTATTCTCAAGCGTGATACCTCATCCATGATTGTCGTACACACGTACATCGATGGCGAGTATCTCAATTCGTACTGGGCCGATGGCTTGGTGGTAGCCACGCCCACCGGCTCCACCGGCTATTCGCTCAGCTGCGGCGGGCCGGTAATGCTGCCCCAAACCAACAATTTTATTATCGCTCCCGTATGTCCCCACAATTTAAACGTGCGGCCACTCGTTGTGTCGGACCAAAGCGTAATTTCGTTTGAAGTAGAAAGCCGCACCACCAACTATATGCTCGCGCTCGATTCGCGCTCCCTACCCATCGAAACCACTGTGCAGATTGCCGTTCGACGTGAGAATTTTAATGCCCGCCTGGTCAAGCTTAACCACGTTAATTTTCTAAGTACCTTACGTAGTAAACTTAACTGGGGCCTCGACCGCCGCAATCCGGCGGGCATGCAGGCATAGTTACAGAGGTTTTTTGTGAAAAAAAAGGTGAAAAGTTTTTTTAGTTCCCAATAAGCCTTACTTTTGTCTCCGTCTGAAACTGTGTCCGCACTGCTTCGTACCCTACACCTGACTTTTGCATCCCATTTTTGCGCCTTATGAAAAATATCTTCACGTATCCTACAGCTCTTCTCTTAGGGTTGGGCCTGCTGGCCGCTCCGAAGGCGGAGGCGCAGCAGTTTAGCAAGCGGAAAAAGTACAACTCCGTTGGTTTCAGCCTGAACGCCATGAACTATTTTGGCGACGTTACCCCACAGACCAACTTCACTAGCTTCCGTTTTGGTGCCACCCGTCCTAACGTCGGTGTATCCATCACGCGTCGCTTCACGCCGCGGGTGTCGGGGCGTCTGGCATTGTCGTACGGCCGCATCACTGGTGATGACTCGAAAGCAGCTGACTCGGGCGACCCGGACGCTGTGTTCCGCTACAACCGCAACATGAGCTTCCGCAACGACATTCTGGAAGTCTCGGGCGTTGTTATCGTTGACCTGATTGAAAACCGCAACAACTACCTGAAACGTCCGGACTTCGTGCCCTACGTGTTCGCTGGTGTTGCCGGCTTCTACCACGACCCCAAAGGCCTCTACAAAAACGGCGAATACGTAAGCCTGGCCAACCTGAAAACCGAAGGCCAGTCGAGCGGCTATGGCCAGACGCAGTTCTCCATTCCTTTCGGGGGTGGCGTACGCTACCGCATCAACCGCAACTTTGACGCGAGCCTGGAAATCGGCTGGCGCAAAACCTTCACCGACTACCTCGATGACGTAAGCGGTACCTATGCTGCCGCTGGTGCACTCACGACGGAGCAGCAGATTTACTTCGGCGGTGGCCGTGACGTAGGAGGTACCTTCGATAACAAAGGTGGCATCACCCGCACCCGTGCCGGTCAGTTTGCTGACTTTGATACGCCTGGTGCCAAGCGTGGTAACGAAAGCGATACCGACTGGTACATTGTGACCGGCCTGTCGTTGAACTACATTCTGACGCCGCGCATTAAGAACCCGAAATTCCGCTAGCCGACTGTCGTTGGCTGCATGTTCCACTATTCAGTCAGCTAATGACCTATTCGGCTGTTTACCGCACACTCCTCGCTTGCTCCCTGCAGGCGGGGAGTGTGTTTTTTTGTGCCACCGCCTTCGCACAGCATACGAGTGAAGTAGGCCTCGGCCTTGGCGCCACGAATTACAAGGGCGAAGTTTCGCCGCAGTATCAATTTCAAAATAACCGGCCAGCTTTTACGGCCTTTTATCGCCGCGATGTATCGGTGCCCATCACCCTGCGTGGCGCGTTTACGGCGGGCCTGCTCCGCGCCGACGATGGCAACGTGACGGGCGTCAACGGCGGGGTGCCGCCGCTGCAAGCTTACCGGCAAGCCAATACCAAGGGCAATTTGCTGGAGGCGTCGGTAGTGGTGGAATATAATTTCCTGGATTACCACTACCGTAAGGACAAGCTTCACTTTACGCCCTACTTGTTTGCGGGGCTCGCGGGCTTCCGGGCCAGCACTACCACCGTGAGCACTACTCTGGGTGGCAATTACAACCAGAAGGGTGATTTCTTTGGCTTGGCTATTCCTGTTGGCGTAGGGTTTAAATATGCCCTTTCGGAGTTTATCAACCTGGGGTTGGAGTTTGGGGCGCGTAAAGCTTTCACCGACCAACTAGACCACCTTAGTGAACAGGATGCCTTGCTGGTGAATAGCCATGACCAGGACTGGTATTATTACAACGGTTTCAGCCTGTCTTATACGTTCTATAAGATTCGCTGCCCCGACCAGTACAAGAAAAATAAAAAGCTGCTGCAGTAGTGCCGAATTCGCCCCGGACAGGACGTTAGCGGCTATTTCAGTTGATGCTGGCGGTGACTGACTGGCGAAAAATCGGTGCAAGTGCAACCATTTCCGTAACTTGCGGCCTCTTTTACCGAAACCGTAAGGATGACCGGCAAGGCCGAAATTGACTCTCAAAATATCCCTGCTCACGTGGCCGTTATCATGGATGGTAACGGGCGCTGGGCTAAGCAGCGAGGTGGGTTGCGTGTGTTTGGGCACCAAAGTGCCATCACCGCCGTGCGCGAAACCGTGGAGGAAGCCGCCGAGCTGGGGGTGAAGTACCTCACTTTGTACGCTTTCTCGACCGAAAACTGGAACCGCCCGGCGCTGGAAGTGACGGCGTTGATGCAGTTGCTGGTGCATACCATTCGGCAAGAAACCGCCACACTTCTCAAAAACAGCATTCGGCTGCAGGCCATTGGCGACATCAGCAGCTTGCCTGCCGGCTGCCGCCGCGAGCTAGCCGAAGCCATCGAGCTGACCAAAACCGGCTCGCGCATGACACTGCTGCTTGCCCTGAGCTACAGCGGGCGCTGGGACCTGACCCAGGCTGCCCAGCGCCTGGCGACTGACGTGGCGAACGGCCGTTTGCATGCTGCCGACATCACGGAGGCGACGGTAAGCAACTATTTGGCCACGGCTGGTATCCCTGACCCAGAGCTGCTCATCCGCACCAGCGGCGAGCAGCGCATCAGCAATTTTCTGTTGTGGCAACTGGCTTATACCGAACTCTACATTACCGATTTGCTGTGGCCGGATTTTCGGCGCGAGCATTTCCAGGAAGCTATCCGGGCTTATCAACGGCGGGAACGCCGCTTTGGCAAAACCAGCGAGCAAATCGCGGTATCATAAAAAAAGTAATTGCAGTGCGTAATTTAGTTGCTAGCTTTCTGACTGTTATAACTCTGCTGCTGACTGCAGCAGCAATGCCGGCAGTAGGGCAGGGTGCAGGAGAAGAGCCCAAGAAATACGAGTTGGGCGGCATCACGGTAAGCGGCGCCCGCTACCTCGACCCCAATACCCTGATTAGCCTGACGGGCCTGCGTATTGGGGATGCCATCAATATTCCGGGCGAAGAGATTGGCAAATCCATCCGCAAGCTCTGGGGACAGGGCATTCTGGGAGATGTGAGCGTAACCATTGCCCGCATTGAGGGCAATAAAATTTACCTCGACTATAACCTGAAGGAACGCCCTCGCTTATCGAAATTTACTTTTACGGGCATCCGCAAAGGGCAAAAGGAAGAGTTGACCAAGAAAATTACTCTTATCCGGGGTAAGGTGGTGACGGACGCGCTGCTGAACAACACCCGCAGCCAAGTGCGTAAGTTCTTCGCTGGCAAAGGGTACCTGGATACCAAGGTCAACGTAGTACAGGTAGCCGACTCTGCCCTTTCCAACAGCGTAGCGTTGCGCATCGAGGTGGATAAGGGTAATAAAATACGTATTCACGACATTGACTTTGAAGGAAATACTGCTTTTAAAGACAGTAAGCTGCGCACGAAATTAAAGAAAACCAAAGCGCGGAAGTCTTATAAGCTCTTGACCAGCGGCAAGTTTCAGAAGTCGGAATACGAGGACGATAAAAAGTCCCTCCTTGAATATTACAACGCGCAGGGCTACCGCGATGCTATCATCGTGAGCGACACACTAATTCGTGACGACAAGGGGCTGGCAATCCGCATCAAGGTGGATGAAGGACCGAAGTACTTCTTCCGCAACATCAGTTGGAGCGGCAACTATCTCTACGATGATAAAACGCTGGCCAACGTGCTGGGTATCAAGAAAGGCAGCCCGTATAGCAAGGAAACGCTGGATAAGCGCCTGAACTACAACCCGACTGGGCAGGACATCACCTCGCTTTATATGAATGATGGTTACCTGTTTTTCAACCTCGACCCGGTGGAAACCAAGGTAGTGGGCGACTCGATTGACATCGAGATGCGCATCAACGAAGGGGTGCAGGCGCACATCAAGGATATTAACATTGCGGGTAATACCAAAACCAGCGACCACGTGCTGCGCCGGACGCTACGGACGCTGCCCGGCGACAAGTTCAACCGCGAACTGCTTATTCGCTCGCAGCGGGAAATTGCGACGCTGGGTTATTTCGACCCTGAAAAAATTGGTATCAACCCCGTGCCAAACCAAGCCGATGGCACCGTGGATATCAACTATACGGTGGAGGAGAAACCCTCGGACCAAGTAACGCTGTCGGGTGGCTGGGGTGGCTACGCGGGCTTTATTGGCACGGTGGGCTTGGTATTTAATAACTTCTCGCTACGCAAAGCAGGCAACTTCCGTAACTGGACGCCGGTGCCGGCCGGTGACGGCCAGCGTATCGCGCTGAACGTTCAGGCAAATGGGGTGCAGTATCAGGCGTATTCACTCTCGTTTACCGAGCCCTGGCTGGGTGGTCGTCGGCCGAACTCATTCTCATTTAGCCTGAACCACAGTATTAACCGATTGGGCACCAACTTCGATGCTTCGACGGGCAGCTTCATCAAAGTGTATAGTGCTACCATTGGCCTGGGACGCCAGCTACGCGTGCCAGATGACTACTTTACGCTTAGCAACTCTCTGTCTTTCAGTAAGTATCAGACGCAGAATTATACTTTGCCCGGCTTGGCCAACGGTTCTGCTAACAACTTGACACTTAATACTACGCTGGCTCGTAACAGCATCGACAATCCTACCTATACCCGTCGGGGCTCGTCTATTAGCCTGAGCCTGAGCCTAACTCCTCCTTACTCGCTGCTCAACCCAGCCCACATAGATGGGAATAACTGGGTCGAATTCCATAAATGGATGTTCGATGCTTCGTGGTTTACGCCTATTGTGGGCAAGCTGGTATTGAATACGCGCGCTCACTTCGGTTTTCTGGGTACTTATAACTCGTCGCGGGATATCGGGCCGTTTGAACGGTTTAAGATGGGTGGCGCGGGCCTAGGCTATAACGGTGGCGGTAACTTTGTGGTGGGTACCGACTACATCGGCCTGCGCGGTTACGATGACCCAGGTAACCCCTACGCCATCCCAACCGCCCGCACAGATGAGGCTGGTGGCGTGGTGTATAACAAGTACGTGCTCGAAATGCGCTACCCGGTTAGCCTCAACCCGGCGGCTACAGTGTACATACTGGCGTTTGCGGAAGCGGGCAATTCAGTGGCTTCCTATAATAATTATAACCCTTACAAGTTGTATCGCTCGGCCGGGGTGGGGGCTCGCGTGTTTATGTCGGCATTCGGCTTGCTAGGCTTCGACTTTGGGCATGGTTTCGACAGCGTGGTTCCGCCGGCTGGTATCACCAGCAAGCAAGACCCCAACCACTTCCACTTCATCATCGGCCAGCAAATCCGCTAACCGGGCACTTCGCTACGGCAACTCCTGTTACTTCCACCATGAAGATTTTTGGCACTTTTGCGCTGATTGTTTCGCTCCTCGCAGCCGCACCTCGGGTGCAGGCTCAGAAGTTCGGCTGGGTCGATTCGGAGTTCATTATGGAGAAAATGCCGGACTACGCCAAAGCCCAGACGGAACTTAATGTGCTGTCGGATACCTGGCAGAAGGAAGTGGAGGCCCAGAAAAAGGACCTCGACAAGCTCTACCGGAACTACCAAGCCGAGGAAGTGGTGCTGACCGAACCGATGAAGAAAAAACGGCAGGATGAGATTCTGAAAAAAGAGCAGGACATCAAAGCCTACCAAAACAAACAGTTTGGCTATGAAGGTCAGTTGTTCAAAAAGCGCATTGAACTGACCAAGCCGGTGCAGGATAAGGTGTTCGAAGCCATCGAGAAAGTGGCCAAGAAAAAACAGCTGGCGGTGGTGTTTGATAAGTCGGGCGACGTGACGATGCTCTATACCAACCCCGCCCACGACTACACCGAATTTGTGCTGGAAGAGTTGGGCCTGGGTGCCGAGGACCGCAACCAGCCTGGCCCCAAAGGCCCCGTGAACAGCGTGAAAACGCCCACGCCCAAGCCGGGTGCCTCGGCCGACCCGCGCTTCGAAACCGACTCCGAAACGACGGAACCGGCGGCCGGTACCAAAGCCACCAAAGAAGCGGCACCAAAATTGAATACGCGGAAAGGCACGAAATAACTACCTTTGCACCAACAACTCTCCGAACCATCTTCTTTTTAATGAATATCGTGAATTCCCTTCGCCTGACTTTTGCCGCTGCTGTACTGACGGCGGCTTCGCTGGCAACCACTTCGGCCCAGGCCCAGGCTCCGTTGAAAATTGGCTACACCAGCGTGGAATACGTGCTGAGCCAGATGCCGGAAAGCAAGCAAATTGAGTCGGACCTGAAAGCCTACAATAGCCAGCTCGAGGCGCAGCTGAAAAGCAAATACACCGAGTATCAGACGAAAGGTGAGGCCTACCAGAAAGGTGCTGCCACAATGACCGACGTGGTGAAAGCCGATAAGGAAAAGGAGCTGACGGCGCTGCAGCAGTCCATCCAAGAGTTTCAGCGCAATGCCGAGCAAAGCTTGCAGCAGAAGCAGCAAACCCTGCTGAAGCCGGCCCTCGACAAGCTGCAGAAGAACATCGACGCCGTGGCCGAAGAAAACGGCTACACCTACGTGCTGAACTCGGACGGCGCCAGCCCGGTGTTGCTGCATGGCCCCAAGGATGGCGATATCTCGGACCTCGTGCTGAAGAAAATGGGTATCACGCCCGGCGCCAACACCGTGAAGCAAGCTCCGGTAGCTCCGGCCACGGCTCCTGCTCCGGCCCCGGCTGGCAAAACCAAGACGAAAACCAAGTAAGCCCTACGGCTTACCACAGGCAAAAGCCGGGGCCTCTGCCCCGGCTTTTTTCGTGTAAACCTGAAGCAAAAAGACTGTATGCAAACTGATTTGGATGAAGACCTGCTGCCCGGGGCCGACGACGAAGCGGACGGCGGTGATGAGCTATATGAGCACCACCGCATTGTAGTAGACCGCGGCCAGGAACTGCTGCGCATCGACAAATTTCTGCTGAACCGGCTGAGCAACACCTCGCGCAACAAAATCCAGGAAGCCATTCGGGCCGACGCGGTGCAAGTGAACAGCGCCCGCGTGAAGCCCAATTACCGCGTCAAACCGGGCGATACCATCACCATCACGCTGCCCGAGCCGCCGCGCGAAGGCAAAGTCGTGCCCGAGCCAATGGACCTGGATATCCGCTACGAGGACAGCGAATTGCTCATCGTGAACAAGCCGGCCGGGATGGTTGTACATCCAGCCTATGGCAACTGGCAGGGCACGCTGGTGAACGGTCTGGCCCACCACCTCGCCAATCTGCCCACGGGCCGCAACGATGAAATCCGGCCTGGTCTGGTGCACCGCATCGACAAGGATACATCGGGCCTGCTGGTCATCGGCAAAACCGAGTTTGCCATGACGCACCTGTCGAACCAGTTTTTCCACCACACCATTCAGCGCAGCTACTTGGCGCTGGTGTGGGGCACGCCGCCCGGCCCCACGGGCACCATCACTGGCCACATCGGCCGCAGCCTGCGCGACCGCAAGGTGCAGGCCGTGTACCCCGACGGCAGCCAAGGCAAACACGCCGTGACACACTACGAGGTGCTCCGCAACTACGGCCCTGTGACGCTGCTGCGCTGCGTGCTCGAAACCGGCCGCACGCACCAGATTCGGGCGCACATGCAGCACCTCGGCCACCCGCTATTCTCCGATGCTACCTATGGTGGTGACCGTATTCGGGTGGGGCAGAATACCGCCTCTTACCGGGCTTTCGTGGAAAATGCGTTCGAGCTGATTCCCCGACAGGCTTTGCATGCCCGCTCGCTGGGTTTCGTGCATCCCGTGTCGGGCGAAAACTTGTTTTTTGAAGCGGAGTTGCCGGCTGATTTTGAGGCGGTGCTGGCGAAATGGGAGGGCTTTGCCAATCAGCAGTAAGCAAAAACCGGACACACGAAAAAGCCCCGGCGCAGTGCTGCATCGGGGCTTTTTTCGGGACTGGCCGGAGAAGATTATTTCTTCTTCGTAGTCGTGGTTTTCTTCACGGTCGTCGTTTTAGTCGGCGCCTTCAAAATCTTGATGTTGTTGGTAGCACCCTGGTTGCCCGGATCCAACTCCAGCACTTTCTCGAAGTTCTTGATGGCCTCAGGCTTATTGCCCGCCTGGAAGTTGTACACGCCCAGGTAACCGTACGATTCCACCAGCCCTTCGCGGAACTTGGCAGCGTCGGCATCCGGAGCCTGTGACAGCTCGATGTACTTGTCATAGTAAGGCTTAGCGAGGCCTTTTTTGCCCTCGGGGTCCATGCTCATGTTCGTGCGGGCGCGGGCCAGGTAGCCGGGGCTATAGGTCGGCTTAGCAGTCAGAATGATGTTGAACGTGCTGTCGGCTTGCTGATATTGCTTGTTGCTGTTGAAAGCCGAAGCCAGGCGGAACTGGTCGGCAAGGTCGCCGTTGCAGCTCGTGAGCTTTTTCTTGTACACGCGAACGGCACCAGCGTAGTCCTTTTTCGCGCTGTAGGCGGTAGCCAGGTCGTTCTGCAATTCGCAAGCCTTGTCAGGGTTGGTCTGGATGAATTTCTCCAGCACGGCAATCCCTTCATCACCACGGCCAGCTGCTGCCAGAATACGGCCTTTGTACACGTAATCTTCGGGAATGAGCTTGGCTTCGGGGGCAATTTTCATGTAGTTGTCCATCGCAGCGGCAGCTCCGGCGTAGTCCTTCGTTTCGTACGAAAGATAGGCCTTCAGACGGTTCATCGTCAGGTTGTTCGGGTCGACAGCCAGCACCTTGTTCACCTCGGCCAATGCATCGGGGTATTCCTTCGACAGGTACAGGAATGCGGCGTACTGAGCGTTGGTAGCCGGCGACGGTTCGGCCAAGCCAACATACTTCTTGATGTTGTCAACCGCCAACTTAGGCTGGTTGGCAAAGTAGTACATATCAGCCAGCTCGCGGTAAGCCGGGGCATAACTTGGGTCCAGCTCGATGGCTTTTTTGAGGTTAGTCTGCGCATCGTTAAAGTTGCGCGAACGTACGCTCAACACGCCTTTTTTGTAATAAGCCTGGGCGTAGCTGGGGTTGGCCGTAGTAGCCCGGTCGAAGCTGGTCATGGCTTCGCCGCCGCCGTTGTCGTTGTGCAGGTAGATGTCGCCCCGCGCCACCATCAGTGAAGGCTCATCCTTGCCTTTGTTAGCTGTCTGAGCGAGGTTCACGTAGTTCAGCGCTTTGCCGGTGTCTTTCACGTCCGACTCGGCGTAAGCTTGCGCAATCATCGTCAGGATGCGCGAATCTTTGTTCTTGGTAGCCTTGGCGGCAGCCTCAAACTGGGCTTCGGCCGGCGCTACCTGGTCCTTCGCCAGCAAGGCGCGCCCAGCGGCCACCTGGCCCATCGGCGTAGCCGAAGCAGCTTTATTAAAGAAGAAGGCGGCCGAGTCGGGCATGTCGCGCTTCTGGTAAAGACGGCCCAGTTCGTACTGAGCCTCGGGCGAGCTGTTGGTGCGCAACTGGGCGCGGGCTTCGTTGTAGCGGCCAAGCTCGATGGCGCGTTGAGCACTTTGAACGTTTTGGGCGATGGCTGCCGTGGTACCAGCCATCAGGGCGATGGCGGTGAGCAGCGGCTGTTTCCAGGGCTTGAAACTCATTGGGAAGGAAAAAAGTGATGAAAAAGCGAAAGTGAAAAGGTCGTACGCGCCAACGGCGCTTACTGTTTAGTGGTAGTCACGATGCGGGCCTGCATGTGGGCCGGCATCAGGCCGGATTTCTGAAAAATCAGCTGGCCTTTCTTACCAACTACGAATGCTCTAAATCCCGTGCCAAGTCCGGTCCGGGCCTCGCGGCTGATGACGTACAGGTGGCGGCGCAGCGGGTAATTCTGCAGCTGCGGGTACTGCGCCAGGATGGCCGGCGTTTTTTCGGCCAGGTACACTTGGTCGGGCTGGATGTAGTCGCCGGGCGTGGGGTTGGGCCGGGCCGTGATGCGGGCCACGTGCACCTTGCTCAGGTACTTCAGCACCACCGGGTCGTCGCGGTCCGAAATCCAGTTCACGCCCACCACGCCGATTGCGTTGGTGTGGGTTGCAACATACTCCAGCAGGGCTGGGTTCGATTCGGAGGCAAAAGCCTTTGGCGCCAGGGCCGCGCCGCGCAGCAGCGAGTCGCGCATAAAGCGGCTGGTACTGCTACGGTTGTTATCGAATACTACGTTCACGGCGCCTAGGGCTTTTTTGCCGCTCACCTGGCTCCACTCGGTGGTTTTGCCACCGAAAATATCCCGCAGCTGTGTCATGGTCAGCAGCGAGTCGGGGTTGGAAGGGTGTAAGATGATGGCCAGCCCGTCAATCGCGACTTTGTCGGTAGAGGGCAGCATCTCCTGCTTTTTCAACTCGGCTTCCTCGTCCTTATTGAGCGGGCGCGATACTACCACCACCTTCACCTTATCGTTCAGAAGGTCCAGCATTACCTTTTCCTCAGGCTGATAGGTGGCTTTGATGTGGGCATTAGTGTAGAGCTTCTGAAACGTATCAATCTGCGATTCCAGAATGGGCGCAAACGTTTCGTCGATGCTCACGGCCACCGTGCCGCTGGTGGGGGTGTCGGTGGGTGCTTCGTGGTCGGGGCCGCTGTTCTGGCAACTCGCCACGGTGAGCAGCGCGCAGGGCAGGCCCACTAGCAGGCCGCGCACGGGCAGCGGCAGCGAACTCCAGAAATTAGCGCGTTTCATCTTCATCGGAGGGTTTACGGAAGTTTTGTTGGTAAGCCCGGACAAATCTAAGCACCCCATACGCAATGAAGACGCCGCCCAGTACCTTCTTCGTGGTGGGAGAGAGGGGCAGTA
This sequence comes from Hymenobacter aranciens, assembly GCF_030580865.1. Classification (GTDB taxonomy): domain Bacteria; phylum Bacteroidota; class Bacteroidia; order Cytophagales; family Hymenobacteraceae; genus Hymenobacter; species Hymenobacter aranciens. The sequence goes on from NZ_JAUQSY010000005.1 coordinate 393,357, forward strand.
GCGTGCCGGCGGGGCTGGCTTTGCCAGCCGTCAGCAGCAGCCAGATGCCCAAAGCCAGGTATATCAGGGCCATCACCAGCACAAAGTAGCGCACAATACGCTGCGGGGACTTGCCGAGCCGCTCTTCCGTCGTGGGAGTGTTAAGCATCGTTGAAGTGGGAATGTTTGACGGTTTAAACCGTCAGGTAGTGCAAAAATGTTCAGCCCGTACGGACGCCATGCGCCAATCAGCCTGCAAAAAAGCCAAAAAAAGCTCGCTTTACATAATTTCAGGCTCTGCCGGAGGCAACGAATCAGTAGTGGTTTTAGTGTGTGAACGTCGTGCTATGTTTAACACGACGGTTTTGGTCTGACGTTTTATCGATGCCAGCCGAAACCATTTTGCATAAGAAAACCCCCAAAACAAGCCCGAAGCTTATTCTGGGGGTTCTCAAGGTATTCAGGCAAGCCTGACTACTGAATTTTGAAGGTAATCGGCACCGTGAAAGATACGCTTACGGCACGGCCGTTTTGCTTGCCGGGGATGAATTTGGGTAGGGTTTTCACCGCCCGAATCGTTTCCTCGTCAAGGCCCGAGCCAAGGCCTTTCACTACTTTCACATCCGATACGTCGCCTTCCGAGTTCACGGTGAAGCTGACGAAGATGCGGCCTTCTACCTGGTTGCGGAGGGCCAACGGAGGGTAGCGGGTAGCTTTCTGGATGGCTGCCACGATAGCGGCGTTGCCGCCACCGCCGGGAAGCTGCGGCATCTGCTCTACGTAGGTGTAAACTTTGTTTTCCACCACGGCTTCTACCACTTTGTCACCTTCGCCGGAGAGGCCGGTCAGGTCCGGAGCATCGGTGTTGCCTTTTACGGTCACCGTAGCTACGGTTTTGTCCTTCAGCTCTTCCTGGTCGGGCACCTCCTCCTTTTTCACTTCCTCATCTTTTTTCACCACCGGCGGGGTGAATTTGATGGTGGTGAGCTTGGGCGGGGGCGGCGGCGGGGCGTCCGGTGGGGGTGGGGGGGGGGGCGGCGGCGTCGCGTTGTCGAGAGGCGGCGCGTCCATCAGCACGTTTTCCTTCAGGTTGAGCTCTTCCTTCGGCTGGCGGTCCTTAATGAACTGCGCAATGAGCGGAATGAACACCAACAAGGAGAAAATAGCCGTACCGATGATGAGAGCCCGCGTCACGTGCTTGCTGTACGCCCGACGTAGCACGTAGGCGCCATAAGCCCGGTTGCGGCCCTCGAAGACGATGTCGTCGAGGCTGGCATTAGCCAGCTGCTGGTTATTCATCATAAGCCGGAGGCAGTAATAAGGTCAATGTCGTCCTTGCTGATATCAACGAGGGCGTACTTCTTCTGGTTGGTGATATTCATCTCATCCAGAATGTCCACCATGTTTTTATAGCGGGCTTCTTTGCCTTCGTACTCGTAGGGCTTGATGAGGATGATGGGCTCGGGCTGCTGCTGCTGACGGGCGAGCAGCACCTTGCGAATGCCGTTCTGCGAGTAGTCAGTAACCTTCAGCTCGGGCTTAGCCACCGAGGGGTCTTTGGGGTTGTTCAGCCCGAAGTAGTAGTAAACCTTGTCGTCGGCACCGAGGATAATAGTTACGGCCTGCGATGCTTTGATTTTGGTTTGTTCCTCCGGATTGGGGTTCTTCTCCTTCACCGGCATTGTGAGCTGCATCACGTTGGGCTTGGCGAAGGTGGTGGTAAGCATGAAGAAGGTCAGGAGCAGGAAGGCCAGGTCCACCATGGGCGTCATGTCGATTTTGGTCGACGCTTTTTTCGCCCGTTTCTTGCCTCCCTTGCCGGAGTCGCCTCCTTTTTGTTGTATTTCTGCCATGGCGTGGGATTAGTTTTTCTCGCTGCCTACCCCAGTGTTGATTTCGAGGTCGGTGATGAGGTTGAAACGGTTGATGTCGCGTTCCTGCAGAATCTTGATAACTTTCTGCACGGTTGGTACGTCGGCCCCAGCATCGCCTTTAATAGCGATGTATGTCGGCTTCTGGAACTGCGTAGCGTTGGCCTTGCGGGCCTCAATCACAAAGTCAATCAGCTGGTTGTTGAGCGAGTCGTAAGGCACTCCAGTGAGCAGCTTTTTAATCTCAGGTGATTTGCGAGCCTCTGGGTCTAGGTTGAGGTAAGACCCCAACTTGTCGATAGGCAAGCCAAACTGCGGCAGCAGTGAAAACTGCTTAATCTGCGCTGGCGTGAACGACAGACCGCGCTTCGCAGCTACGGCCTGCAGGGCTGCGGCTTTGATGGGAGCCTTATCGTAGCCCCAGAATACGCGCTTGTCCTTGTCAATCGTCAGGGTCATGATGTCGCTTTCGGGCAGCACCAGGTCGGAGGTTGAAGAAGGCGTATCCACCACCACGGCTTCGTCGGGACGAAACTGGGTGGTGAGCATGAAAAAGGTTACTAGCAGAAAGGCCAGGTCCACCATCGGGGTCATGTCCAGCGATGGCGAGGTGCGGTGCGGTTTTACTTTAGGCATCTCTGAGGATAAATTAAAGTGGACAGGAAAGCGGTTGCGACGCGTCTAACGCCGCAACCCGCATTTTCGTGCCTCCGCAATTAGGCCTGGTTCGACGTGTTGCCGTGTTGGGCGGCAAACGTCTGGATGATGCTGAAGCCAGCTTCGTCGATGCTGTAGGTCAGCTCGTCAATTTTGCTGGTGAAGAAGTTGTAAGCGACGATAGCCAGGGCCGACGTACCGATACCGAGGGCGGTATTGATAAGTGCTTCCGAGATACCCGTTGCCAGGGCAGTTGCGTCGGGGTTACCAGCTTGAGCCAGAGCCGAGAAGGCCTTAATCATGCCGAATACCGTGCCGAGCAGACCTACCAGCGTGGCTACCGAAGCCAGCGTGGAGATGATAACGAGGTTTTTCTCCAGCATCGGCAGCTCCAGGGCGGTGCTTTCTTCGATTTCTTTCTGGATAGCCAGTACTTTCTGGTCGGTGGCCATCACGCTATCGCGGCCCATTTCGTTGTATTTCAGCAGGCCGGCTTTCACCACGTTGGCTACCGAGCCTTTCTGCTGGTCGCAGGCGGCAATGGCACCAGCAATGTCGCGGCTGTTGAGCTTCTGGCGCACGGTACGCACGAAGCTTTCGATGCCTTTCGAGCCCTTGGCTTTGCTGATGGTGAGGGCGCGCTCAATCGAGAACACCAGCACGCAGATAAGCATAGTCATCAGAATCGGCACGATAACACCGCCTTTGTAAACTATACCGAGGTAATCACCCGGCTTGGGGTTGTTTTCCGGATTGTTGCCCAGGAAGTGGTCAGGAGCACCAAGTACGAACTTGTAGATAATGATACTAACTACGAAGGCGATAATGATGGCCAGGACGGAGAACAGCGAAGCCCCACCGCTGCTGGCAGCGTCGGCTTTAGGAGCGGCAGGCCGAGGAGCGCTCGAGTTCATGGCATTTTTTTGTTCCATTGTATCCGGAGAGGTTTGGGGGTGTTTGTGAGAATTTGATGAATTGAGTAGGTAAAGAAAAACAAAAAAGTTGGTGATAAGGCCAAAGCTCAGCTACTCAACTGGGCCAGGCTAGCCACCGGAAAGGTGAAAATTGTACTAGAACAAGAACCGTCTACGGTGCAATGGTCTTAGCCGGGCAAACCTAACCAAAAACCAGCGCCCAAGCAAACACAAACGTTTTCAACATCGACAACGGGCGGTGAAGTGACGGCCAAAACGCTAGTTTTCGCGATTAAGTTGGCGGGCTTGCTGCTTGGCCTGCTCCCAGTACACGTCCATCTGGGCCAGGGAGAGGTCGGCGAGGCGGTGACCGTCGGCGGCCGAGGCGGTTTCGAGGTAGTTAAACCGATTGATAAACTTGCGGTTGGTGCGTTCCAGCGCTTCTTCGGGATTGATGCCCGCGAAACGTGCAAAATTGACGAGCGAAAACAGTAAATCGCCGAACTCGGCAGCGGCCCGCTCGGCGCGGGCCGGGTCGGGTGTTGTGTTTGTGTTAAGCTCGCCCCCGCCGTATTCGGTTCCAAACTCGGCAAGTTCTTCCTGCACTTTTTCCCACACCTGCACGGCCTCTTCCCAATCGAAGCCTGCGCCGCGGGCTTTTTCTTGGATGCGCATGGCCTTTACCAGCGCGGGCAGGGAGGTGGGCACGCCGCTGAGCACGCCCTTGTTGCCTTTTTCTTTCAGCTTGAGTTGTTCCCAGTTGCGTTTTACGGTTTCCTCGTCGTCGGCCTGCACGTCGCCGTAGATGTGCGGATGGCGGGCAATGAGCTTCTCACACTGGGCATTGAGCACGTCAGCAATGTCGAAAGCGCCTTTTTCGGCGGCGATGCGGGCGTAAAACACGAGGTGCAGCATCACGTCGCCGAGTTCCTTTTTGAGCTCGGGCAGGTCGTCGCGCAGGATGGCGTCGCTGATTTCGTAGGTTTCCTCGATGGTGAGGTGGCGCAGACTTTGCAGGGTTTGCTTTTTGTCCCAGGGACACTCCCGGCGCAGGCGGTCGAGCACGTCGAGCAGGCGGCCAAAGGCCTCAAGCTGTGCGGGCCGACGGGTGGGGTCAGGCGAAAAAGAAGCGGCTTCCATTGCGGTAAAGATAAGGCGACGAAATTCGGAGGGCTCTTCTGAACTATCTGAAGGTGCTGGGAAGATGATGCCAACGCGGGCCAAAATGCCCAACGGCTATTGCCAACGGGCAAGTGCGTATTTTTGCACGTTCAAAATTGCAGTTAAGTGACCCTCATCAAATCTATTTCCGGCATCCGGGGCACCATCGGGGGCCCTGCCGGCCAAGGGCTGACGCCCATCGACGTTGTTAAATACGCGGCTGCTTACGGCACCTGGGTAAGCACCCAGCAAACAGACAGCAAGCTGATTGTGATTGGGCGCGACGCCCGACTGTCGGGCGACATGGTGAGCCGCCTCGTGGCCGCCACGCTGCAAGGCCTGGGCCTCGATGTGGTAGACCTCGGCCTCTCGACCACCCCCACCGTAGAAATGGCCGTGCCCGCCAAAAAAGCGGCTGGCGGCATTATTCTCACGGCCTCGCACAACCCCAAGCAGTGGAATGCGCTGAAGCTGTTGAACGCACACGGTGAGTTTATCTCCGAAGCCGACGGGCAGCAGGTGCTGGCGTTGGCAGAGAACGAAGGCTTTGATTTTGCGCCGGTAACGAAGCTGGGAAGCTACACTGTCGACTCAAAATTCCTGAAAAAGCACATTAAGGCTATTCTGGCGCTGCCGCTGGTAGATGTGGAAGCCATTCGGGCCCGCAATTTCCGCGTAGTGGTGGATGCCGTGAATTCCTCGGGCGGCTTTGCCGTGCCCGAATTGCTGGAGGCGCTGGGCGTGACGACCATCGAAAAGCTGCACTGCGAGCCGACTGGTGACTTCGCCCACAACCCCGAGCCGCTGCCCGAGCACCTGCGCGACATTGCCAAGGTGCTGGAAAAGGGCGGCTTCGACCTCGGTATCGTGGTGGACCCCGACGTGGACCGCCTGGCGCTGGTGAACGAAGATGGTACGATGTTCGGGGAAGAATACACGCTGGTGGCCGTGGCCGATTACGTGCTGAATGCCAACGGCGGCGGCAATACGGTGAGCAACCTCAGCAGCACCCGCGCCCTGCGCGACGTGACCGAGAAAGCCGGTGGCTCCTACGCCGCCGCCGCCGTGGGCGAGGTGAACGTGGTGACTAAAATGAAGGCCACCAACGCCGTCATTGGCGGCGAGGGCAACGGCGGTATCATTTACCCCGAACTGCACTATGGGCGCGATGCCCTGGTGGGCATCGCCTTGTTCCTGACGCACCTGGCCAAAGCCGGGCTGACCATGAGCCGCCTGCGGGCTTCGTACCCGAGCTACTTTATCTCGAAAAATAAAATCGAGCTGACGCCCGAAATCGATACTGATAAAGTGTTGGTGGAGATGGAAAAGCGCTACGCCAAGCAGCAGGTGAATACTATTGATGGGGTGAAAATTGACTTTGAGCGCGAGTGGGTGCACCTGCGCAAATCGAACACGGAGCCCATCATCCGCATTTATGCCGAGTCGGACTCGAACTCGACGGCCGATTATCTGGCCCAGAAAATTATTGCTGATATCAAGGAAATTATCGCTGTGAAGGCCTAAGCTGCCCGAAACAGCGCCCTGCATGTAATCAAATGACTTTCTCCAACGAGGAAGTCATTTGGGTATGTAGGCAAAGCTGTTCCTCCCGCGAGGAAATGGTTTGCCCACGTCGTCCCTTCTGTTGCTTCTCCATCCCGCCCGTTTTCCATTTTCGCTATGGCTCTTGCTGGTACCGCCGCCCGCCCCTACGTTTATTTCGATAACGCCGCTACCACGCCGCTCGACCCGGAAGTGTTGGAGGCTATGCTGCCGTTTCTGACGCAGCATTTTGGCAACCCCAGCAGCGTGCACGGCCCGGGCCGGCAGGTGCGCTCGGCCATCGAGAATGCGCGGAAAATGGTAGCACATTTGCTGAACGCGGCGCCGGCCGAGATTTTCTTCACCAGCGGTGGTACCGAGGGCGACAACTACGCCGCCTTCGGCAGCATCCGGACGCTGGGGCTGAAGCACGCCATCACCTCGCCACTGGAGCACCACGCGGTGCTACACCCGTTGCAGGCGCTGGAAAAATCGGGCAACATCAAGCTGAGCTACCTGCGGCACGATGCCAAAGGCCGCTTCGATTTGGCGCACTTGGAGGAGCTACTGGCCACGCACCCGCGCACTTTTGTGAGCCTGATGCACGCCAACAATGAGATTGGCAACCTGAATGATATTGCCGCCATCGGCGACATCTGCGCCCGGCACGACGCCATTTTCCATACCGATACGGTGCAGACGATGGGCCACTACCGCCACGACGTGCAGGCGCTGAAAAACCAGTTTCTGGTGGGCTCGGCGCATAAGTTTCACGGGCCGAAGGGCGTGGGATTTATTTACTGTAGAAGCGGCCTGCAGGTAAGTCCGCTCATTCACGGTGGGTCGCAGGAGCGCAACGTGCGCTCGGGCACCGAGAATGTGTACGGCATTGTGGGCCTGGCCAAGGCGCTGGAAATTGCGTACCGCGACATGGCTGAGCATCAGCGCTACATTCAGGGCCTGAAGGACCGGTTCATCCACAAGCTTACGGCCGAGATTGACGACGTGCAGTTTAACGGCTGCTCGGCCCAGGCCGACGCCAGCCTCTACACGGTGCTGAGCGTGTGCCTGCCGCCCTCGCCCATTAATGAGATGCTGCTGTTTAACCTTGATATCAGCAAAGTAGCCGCTTCGGGCGGCTCGGCTTGCACGAGCGGGGCGCAGGCCGGCTCGCACGTGCTGGAAGCGCTGGGTGGCGACACGGAGCGGGCCACAGTGCGCTTCTCTATGAGCAAGATGAACACCGAGGACGAGGTAGATTACGCGGTGGCGCAACTTGCGAAACTATACAAGCCGGTAACGGCATAGCGCGAACTACAAAGGCCGCGCTACATTCAGAACTGCCCATTGGCACCGCCGCCGCCCGAGGAGCCGCCGCCAAACTCGAAGCCCGGCGCCTGGTGCTCGGGCGCATGGGCCGTTTGGGCCACAATCAGCGATTCGAGGTTGAAATGCGGCTCGTCATCTTCGGCCACGGCGGTGAGGCCGTGCCGGGGCGTGCGCAGGTGGTGCAGGGCCCAGGCGGCGAGGCCAATCAGGAAAACACCGGCGATGACGGCGGCTATTTCGGGTGGCAGCAGGCTGCGGTAGAAGCGGTATGTGTAGATGGAAAAGCACACCACCGCCAGCCCCACGAGCAGCATCATGCGGTTGGCCTGGCGCAGGCCGAAGTAGATGTACGCCAGCGGCACGGCTACCGTAAAGAGGTAGAAAACCGGCGCAAACGGAATCTGCGTCGAGACGGGCAGATTGAGCAACGCGGCATTGCCTTCGCGCACGATGAGGTAGTTGCCGCCGAGGTAAAAGGTTAACAGAGCCAATAGTTTAATGACGTTCAGCACGCGCTCGTAGTAGAAAAAGTCGTCGCGCAGCCGGGCTTTATCCTGCAGAATATAGGCCGCACCCGAGGCCAGCATGACGCCGAACGGCAGTAACAGACGGCCCGGCGGCAGGTACAGCAGTAGATTAACTGCCAGGGCCAGATAAGCGAAGTAGGCGCAGGCCGCTACCAGCCGGTCGGCATAACGCAGAGTGGCGGCGGCCAGCACCACCAGAATCACGAGCAGCAACAACGTACCGCCAAAGGTTTGTCCGAAGAATAAATCCTCAGGCTGCCTGCGGTAGTCGCTTTCGAAATACAGGTAGAGGATGAGGCCGATAACGGCCAGCAACGCCGTGTAGAGCGCCGCATTGTCGAGGCCGGAATGATAGTGCCGGGAATTTTTGATAGCCAGCTCCAGCACTACCAGCGCCCCGATGGCATACACTACAGCCACTGCGGCGGGGCTATCGAAATCAGTTATCATCGCCACCGTACCCGACACAGCCATGGCCCCGATGCAGGTGAAAATGAACAGCCCGATGCGCAGAAAAATATTCGGGCGGTAGTAATCGACGGGATGGGCGGCATCGATAGTGGTGCGCTGGGCGGGCGTAATGAGCTCCTGCTTGAGCCAGCGGGCGGCGGCGGCGCGCACGGCATCGTGCCGGGCCCAGGCGGTGGGGTAGGCTTTAATCGGCATGGATGCGCAGGATTTTCCTGATGTTGACGAACAGCAGCACCGCACCGATGGCCGAGAGCGGGAAATAGAACATTATCAGGAACTCCCAGGCACCGGAATTATCCGCAACAAGCTGGATGAGTAAGTAGGTCAGCACGATGTAGCTGTAGATGACGCCCAGCAGCAGAAACAGATACGACTGTGTGCGCCGGGCGTACCAAAACAGAAAGCCGCTCAGGATGAAAATCAGTGGCACCATCAGCCCCGAAGGCAGATGTGCGGCGTTATCGCCAAACAAAATGGCCGTGGCCGCTAATAAGGCCACATTGCTACCCAGCGAAAGGTAAGTGAAGGCGAAGTGCCGCTTCAGGTTGAGATATTCGGAGAGCAGGCCAGCGGCCATCAGCACCACGCCCAGACCGAGGGCGGCTTCGCCCAGGCCGTAGCGCAGAAAGCTCTCGTCGCCGAAGGCGGAGAGCGGGGCCACGTTTACGCCCACCCAGGTGCCCAGCGCGGTGAGGCCCATCGAGAGCACGCCGCGATGGTCGAAGAGGTACGCCAGCCAGAGGAAGAGCGCAGCGGGCAGCATCGTAACCAGCCCGTAGCGGTCGCCAAAAATATTGTATTGGTACTGTAAATAGCCTTCCAGCACCAGAAAGGTAAGACAGCCCAGCAGCAGCGCGTAGTCGGGCAGGAGGCTGGCCTTTGGCGCTTCGCCCCAAGTGAAGGGCTGCCGGTGCCGCGCCGCGTACCAGAAGCAAGCGGCCACGACCAGCGCGATAAAGCCCACCACCACACCGTGGCCGATGTGGTCGATGTTCTGGTACACCAGCACGCCCAGGCCGCCTGCCAGCAGCGTGATGCCTAAGTACAGCAGCGCCCGCAACTCGTAGTGAATGGAAAACGGCCGGTTCTGCTCAAACCCGGCAATAGCTTGTGCTTGAGCGGGTGGAAGCAGGGTCCGCGCCTCCAGGTCGGCGAGAATACGTTGATGGGACATGGACTAATTGAGCTTTACTTGATAGGCTTGCGACGGTGGAGAAACGCCTGTTTCAGCCCGAAAACCAGTAGCCCGGCCAGCATCACGAAACCGGCATCGGCCAGCACGCGCTCCAACCCCGCCCAGGCCAGCGTACTGCGCCCGGCCGCCAGCCCGCCGCCGATGAGGGCAGCGGCCGACATCAGAGACAAAGCAATAAGTGGCCCGGCAATGACGCTACGCCGGTACGCCGCCAGAATCAGGATGCCGGATACGGCGCCCGCTCCGGCTACGCCCAAATCCTTCAGCCCCGGAAAGCGCAGGCTGGCCACGGCCGGGTTAGTCACGAACTCAACTACTGTGGTGGCCTCGGTGGCCAGCAGGCCGTGCATGGTCAGGAAGGCAGCCAGTACGAATACGGCGTAGCCCACTAGTGTGGCAACCAAGCCTTTGGCTGCTAGCTCCCAATGGCGTAGCACCAGCCCCAGCGGAATTTTGGCCAGCGGCTCGAAGCCCGGCGCGATAATGCTCGACGAGATGAAGGCAATGGCCTGCGGCACCGGGTCCGACACCAGTCCGATGGCCGCCATGAGGCCACCCAGCGCCATCAGCAGCACAAAATTGGGCGTGATGCGGGCCTGGTAGTAGAGCCCGGCAATCATTTCTTCCCAGATGGCTTCGTCGCGGTCCTTGAGTACCCGCTCGCGCTGGGCGGGGGCAATCATGCTGGCCGTTTCGGCGGTAGCGATGGTGAATTGGTTTTCGTCGGGCACGGCGGCGCGCACCAGACGCAGCACCTCATCGGCGCCGCGGTTGAGCACTTGCAGGGTGAGCAGGTCGCCGACGGGCTTGCGCGAACCGTCTTTCTGTACGCTAAGGCCCACCACGTCGGGCAGCTGTTCGAGCTGCTGGCACAGTGGCTCGGTGGCTGTTGAGGGGATGGTAAGCGTGAAAGTGCGGTGCATAAGTCGAAAAACAGGGAGCAGAATTGACGAGCTATACGCGAAAGTGCCGACGTAATACTGAGCCGTCCGCTTGATTTATGGCTGGAACGCCATTTTTTTGATGCTGCCACGCCGAACATTTCCGTCGATGTACCTACTTTTCGGCTTGCTTCGTAAGGCGAAACAAAATCCCCGTTCTCATGGCCGACATCAATATTCAACGCAAAAAAAAAGCCCCTAGCCCGTGGTGGCTGGTGCTGCTGGCCGCCTTTGCCGTAGCCGTCGGTGCTTATTTATTTATCCGCCCCAACCCCGTGGACGACCCCGCGCTGGCGCCCCTGCCTTCCGTTCCGGCCGACTCCATCGCCCCCGGCAGCCCCGCCGACCAGGCCCGCGCCACGCCCCCGCCCGCCGACGGTGCCCCCAGCGTAGCCGAGCCGGAAGCCGAAGCTGCCATGACGCCCGCCACCCCTGATGCCCTGGCCGACCAGGCTGCCAGCAACGCCGCTGCCCCCGACTACGCCCACCGCAGCCTCCAAATGCTGGCCACTACCCTCATCAACCTGGTCGACCGCGCCGACCTGCGCACGCCCGCCGTGCTGGAGCAGCGCGACAACCTCACCAGCGCTACCAGCCGCCTCAGCGAGCCCAATGCACCCCTCCGCGCCGGGTTCGTAGCTACTGCCAGCCTCATGCGGGCCATTCAGCAAAAGGCTTATCCCGAGCTGGAAGGTACTGCCAACGACCTCGTGCAGCAAGCCAACCAGCTGTCCGGCCGCAACACCACAGCCGTTGAGCAGCAGCAAAACCAGCAATTTCTGACCACGGCTGCTAAGGTCGTGCGCGCATTCAGCCAACCGTGAACTACCATGGAAACTTCCATCCTGCGCCGCCTACGCGACCTAACCGATTTTGAAGTAGCCGACGACAACCCCGACGTGCGCGGCTGGACCGTGCGCGGCGCCGACGGCAAAGCCTTGGGCACTGTGTACGAGCTTATCGTAGACTCGCACGCCCTGAAAGTGCGCTACCTCGATGTGGAACTGGATGCAGGCTTCAATGTCAACGAGCATGAGCGCCACATCCTGCTGCCCATTGGCGTGGCCGCCCTTGATGTAGAAGGAGATAATGTATTCGTAACTGCCCTCAATTCGGAGTCAATTCTGCACTACCCGCCCTACGTGGAGTTGCAAATCACCCGCGACTACGAAGAAGCCATGCTCCGGGCGCTGGGCCAGGCTCCGGCGAACGAAGGCGGTTTTTATGAGCGGGACACCTACGATGCCGGGGCGTTCTACAGCGGACGCCAATGACCTGTTATACTGAATGTAGTGAAGTATGACAGCCGGTTAGTTCTTTCGAATCATCTCCACCACTGCCTCCACCCATTCCGGCTCCGAGTTCAGCGATGGCACTAGCTGCCAGTGCGCCCCACCCGCCTGCTCAAACATCTCCTTGAATTCCATACCCACTTCCACGGTCGTTTCCAGGCAGTCGGCCACGAAAGCGGGGCTGAACGCCAGCACGTTCTTATAGCCTTTGGCCGGAAATTCCTTTAGCGCCTCGTCCGCGTAGGGCTGTAGCCAAGGGTCGCGCAGGCGGCTCTGCAAGCGGCTCTGGAAAGCCACGGTGTATTGGTCGGCATTCAAGCCCAGCTCTTTTGCCAGGAGGCGTGAGGTTTCGAAGCACTGCGCCCGGTAGCAGTAGCGGTTGTTCTTGTTGTAGCTGTTGCAGCAGCTGCCCAGCTTGCAGTAGCCTTTCTGACTGCCTTTCAGCACGTGCCGCTCCGGAATACCGTGGTAGCTGAACAGCACGTGGTCGTACTTATGCCTGGCCAGCTCGGCCTTGCCCCGCGCCGCGAAGGCGCCGATAAAGCCCGCGTCATCGGTAAAGGTGCTGATGAAGCTGATGCTCGGCACTATCCACCACGTCTTCACAATATCCATCACCTTCTCCTGCACCGAGCCGGTGCTGGCCGCCGCATACTGCGGAAACAGCGGCAGCACGATAATACGGTCTACGGCCGCGTCGCGCAACTCGTTCAGGGCCTTTTCGATGCTGGGGTTCTGGTAGCGCATCCCGAAGGCTACCACGTACTCCGTCCCCAGCTTTTCCTGGACCTGCTTCTGCAAATCGAGCCCGTGGTAGAGCAGGGGCGAGCCGCGCTCGGCATCCCACAGCAGCTGGTAGATTTTGGCCGATTTCGGGGCCCGCAGCGGCACCACGATGCCCTGAAACAGCGGGTAGCGCACGGCGGCCGGCATGTCAATCACGCGGCCGTCGGTCAGAAATTCGTTGAGGTAGCGGCGCACGTCACTGGTTTGGGGCGAGTCGGGCGTGCCGAGATTAACTAGCAGGACGCCGATGCGGCGGGTGGGGGAGGGCATAGGAACACAAAGGTTATAGCTCGCGCCCCCGAACGGCCAATCGGCGTGGGAATGCGAGCTACAAAGGTCGGGCTACTACGCCTGTTTCGCACTATCATAGGATGCCGACTTAGAAAGCCGTACCTTTGCGGCCCTCAAAATCAAGTCTATCCCCCGTGAATCCCGAAATTAAGCCTCACCGCGCTGGCTTCGTCAGCATCATCGGCAAGCCCAACGTGGGCAAATCGACGCTGATGAACGCGCTGGTGGGCGAGCGGCTCAGCATCGTCACAAGCAAGGCCCAGACCACGCGCCACCGCATTCTGGGTATCCTCAACGGCGATGATTTTCAGCTTATTTACTCCGATACGCCCGGCATTATTCAGCCCAAGTACGAGCTACACAACGCCATGATGTCGTTTGTGTACAGCTCGCTGGAAGATGCCGACGTGGTACTGTTCGTGACCGACATCTACGAAAAGCACGACGAAGAGCCCGTAGTGGAGCGCCTGCGCAAAATGGTGGACACGCCCATCATCCTGCTGGTCAACAAAATCGACCAGGCCGAGCAAGCCGATGTGGAAGCCAAGCTGGCCTACTGGAAAGAGCAGCTGCCCAACGCTACCGAGGTGCTGCCCATCTCGGCCCTCAATGCCTTTGGCACCGAGCACGTGCTGCAGCTGGTGAAGGAGCGCCTGCCCGTCCACCCGCCGTACTACGCTAAAGACGAGCTGACTGACAAGCCCGAGCGATTCTTCGCCGCCGAAATGGTGCGCGAAAAAATCTTCAAGCTCTACAAAAAGGAAGTGCCCTACAGCTGCGAAGTCGCCATTGAGGAATTCAAGGAAGACGACGATATCATCCGCATTCGCGGCATTATTTACGTCGAGCGTAGCAGCCAGAAAGGCATCATTATCGGCCAGAAAGGCGAGGCTTTGAAGAAAGTAGGCACTTGGGCCCGGGAGGAAATGGAGAAGTTTTTCCTCAAAAAAGTGTTCTTGGAGCTACACGTAAAAGTGAACGAGAACTGGCGCACCGACCCAAAGGCGCTGAGCCGGTTTGGCTATCAATAAGATACGCTTGTCATGTTGAGCGCAGCGAAACATCTCATCATGTTGGCACGACGCAGTAAATCAATCGTTCTGGCGTGAAAAGATGCTTCGCTGCGCTCAGCATGACAGAATAAAATTTTCCGACCAATCTTCATTTAATCACCCCGGGCACTGCCGAAACTAGGTCGGGCCGGCGGCTGGGGTCAGCATCATGCTAAAAAACACAATTGCCATCGTGGGCCGCCCGAATGTGGGCAAGTCCACGCTATTCAACCGTTTGGTAGGCCAGCGTAAGGCCATCATGGACAACGAGAGCGGCGTGACCCGCGACCGCCACTACGGCCACGGCGAGTGGACCGGTAAGTACTTCACCGTCATCGATACCGGCGGCTACGTGCACAACTCGGACGATATTTTCGAGGGCGAAATCAACAAGCAGGTCAAGCTGGCCATCGATGAGGCCGATGTGGTGCTGTTCATGGTCGATGCCGACTCCGGCATGCACGGCCTGGACGAGGAATTTGCCAACACACTGCGCCGCTACATCGGCAAGAAGCCCATCTATCTGGTTGCCAACAAGGCCGATACCCACGCCCGCGCCCACGCCAGCGGCGAGTTCTACGCCCTGGGCCTTGGCGATGCCGAAATCTTCCCCATCAGCAGCCAGAACGGCGCCGGCACCGGCGACCTGCTCGATGCCGTGGTGGCGCACTTCGACGACCCTTGGGAGGAAGAGCCCGAGTCGGGCCTGCCTAAAATTGCCGTGGTTGGTCGCCCCAACGTGGGCAAATCCAGCCTTGTGAACCTGCTGCTGGGCGAGGAGCGCACCATCGTGACCGACATCGCCGGCACTACCCGCGACTCGATTTCGACCCGCTACACGGCTTTCGGTAACGACTTCCTGCTGGTGGATACCGCCGGCCTGCGTCGCAAAGCCAAGGTAAGCGAGGACATCGAATTCTACTCCAACATGCGCAGCCTGCGCGCCCTTGAAGAGTGCGACGTGTGCATCGTGATGCTCGATGCTACCCGCAGCATCGAAGCGCAGGATGTGAACATCATTGCGCTGGCCGACAAGAACCGCAAAGGCATCGTTATCCTGGTGAACAAGTGGGACTTGATTGAGAACAAGGAAACCAACACTGCCAAGGAATTCGAGGCGAAAATCATGGAAAAGATTGCACCTATTGCGTATCCGCCCGTGCTGTTCGTGTCGGTGCTCAACAAGCAGCGCGTGCACAAGGCCATCGAAACGGCCATCGAAGTAGTGGCCAACAAGCGCCGCAAAATCCCCACTTCGCAGCTGAACGATGTAATGTTGAAGGTAATAGAGAAGTACCCGCCGCCCATTCAAAAGGGGAAGCTAGTGCGCATCAAGTACGCCACGCAGCTACCGACGCACAACCCGGTGTTTGCCTTCTTCTGCAACCTGCCGCAGTACGTGGGAGCCAGCTACACGCGCTATCTCGAAAACCGCATGCGCGAGAACTTCGATTTCAGCGGGGTACCGATTGGGATTGTGTTCCGAAAAAAATAATTTTCAGCGGGCGGGTTACCTTTTTTCGAGATGGGCATTAACCCCCGAATTTGTCCAGCAGCCCATGGCTAGTGGGCAAAGGTTAACATCGAAAAATCCTTACAACCACACATTTCAAATCCCAACAACATGAAAAAGGTCCTGTTCCTCGCTCTGGCTGCCGCTTCGTTCTCGTTCACCGCTTGCGAAAGCAAAAAAGAAGAAGCTACCGAG
This sequence comes from Hymenobacter aranciens, assembly GCF_030580865.1. Lineage (GTDB taxonomy): Bacteria > Bacteroidota > Bacteroidia > Cytophagales > Hymenobacteraceae > Hymenobacter > Hymenobacter aranciens. The sequence goes on from NZ_JAUQSY010000005.1 coordinate 409,073, forward strand.
CAAGCTGCTGACAACGTAGAAGCTGCTGGCGAAGCCAAAGCTGATGCTATGGAAAACCAAGCTGACGCAGTACGTGACTCGGCCGATGCTAAATCGGACGCCATGGAAGAGTCGGCCGACAAAATGGCTCCCGCTACGACCCCGGCTCAGTAATTTAGCCGAAGTCTTAGCCTTCAAAAAGGCCTCCCCACGCGGGGAGGCCTTTTTTCTTTTTACATGCTTGTCGGATGAATACGTTTATTGCCACAGCTTATTATAAGTCTTAGTTGTCTGGAGATGCTTACTAGTAAAAAAACAGAGTCATATTGGCCTGCCTTGAGACTAGCGCGATGGTGCTTTTCAACTAGGATTAAATCTGGAAAGCATGAAACGTGTACGGAATTCTACTTGTGGAGGAAAATGATTTGCAAACGGAATTATTGCAACAATGTCTGACACTGGCAGGCTTATACGTGCTAGGACCAGTAGTTACTATTGCCGAAGCAATAGAAGTGTGTACCTTCACCCCCCCAGCTCTGATTATAATGGGGGCAAAAATTCTCAGTGAGGCCATTGGGTTTTCAACCATCATTGAGTTCCTACGGTGTGTGCACAGAACACCGATTATAGTTACGTCGACGGTTGATGAGGTAGGGCTGTTGAAAAAGTTCTGGGCGATACAACCCGCTGCTTTTTTGCCAAAGCCCTATAATATAGGTGTATTGCTGCAAATTGTTAAGCAGTCTTTCCCAAAACCTGCCCTCGACGAAAAGCTGTATTCGGGAAGTGCTGGTCCCGAGCAGGAGAACTCAGAGATATATGTGCGGGATAAGCACTTATTGATAAGAGTGCCATTCGAAGGTATTTTATGTGTGGAGGCTGCACAGAAATATTGTTTGCTGCGGTTGACGAATGGAAAGAAGTATTCTGTTCATATACCACTTGCGCGGTTGCTGAACCGGCTAAAACCAGCCGGATTTGTCCGGGTCCATCGTTCCTGGCTGGTACGGCTGCGCAGTATTGAGTACCTGGACTTGTCGGCCGGGGTTATCCATCTTTCGGATGCTTTAGAAGTTCCGCTGGGGCGTTTTTACCGCGACGACGTAATTGAGCGCTTGAATTTGCTCGATTAACGGGATTATTTACGGGTATACCCTGCCTGCCAGATTTGCTGTTCGAGCCATTCAGAGTGTCGTTCGTGCCATGGGGGTTGCCGTTTGAGTAAACAAGTGAGCGTTGCATGAGGGGAACATGGACCTTTGTAATTGTCTGAAGCAGGCAGTTGCAATAAGCCACGAGATACACCCCCTATGGAGAACACTCCTTATTTGCTCAAAGAAGCTGCTGGTGCAAAAGCTTCATCTGTTGCTAAGCGCCTTGTTGCCTCAATTCTCATTGTAGAAGATAACAGAATGCAGGCAATAGTCCTGCAGGATTGTATAGAGTCAATGGGTTTGCGGGTAATCGGGCCGGTGGCAGCTGCAACCGAAGCGCTACAATTGTGCGAGCAGGAACTGCCTAGTCTGGCTATTCTCGATGTGAAGCTGAATGGCGAAGCCGACGGTATCACATTAGCCCGTCAAATAATGAGCTTGGGAGAAGTTCCCATCGTCTTTGTGTCGGCCACTGAAGACTTGGCTACAATGGCGCGGGGCTGGCAGCTGAAGCCCCTAGGATTCCTGCCCAAACCTTATAACCTGACCAGCCTGCGGCGGCTGGTCGAGCTAGGTGTTTATGGGCAGGTGACTACGTCGGTTCAGCACAATAGCACCGTGTCAGAGGCGGAAGCGGCGGCTCCCTGGTTGTTTGTGCGAGAGCAGAACTTACTGGTGCGGGTAGCTATCGAGGACATCATGTGCGTGGAAATAGCCCAGAAGTATTGCCTGCTCCAGCTGAAGTCCGGACACCGCCACTCGGTGCGCACCACCCTAGCCCAGTTGTTGCGTCGGCTGACGCGCGCCGGCTTTGCACAGGTGCACCGCTCGTGGCTGGTACAGTTGCGCCACATCAAGTCGGTAGACCCAACTACTGGCGTCATCCGATTGCCAGACGATGTGGAGGTGCCGCTTGGCCGTATTTACCGCGACGAACTTATTGAGCGCTTACGACTGCTCGACTGAATTTGCCGGGGGCTTGGGAGAGGGTATTTTTTGAGGAAGTTCATTTTGCCGTTCAGGTTCTTTGGATAGTCGTCTGGGTTAATCAGTCAGCAGCGTTGAACATTGTATCCGTGCTTTGTCAGACATTTGCGAGAACTGATGACCGATACTAGACCAACGGATTATTGCGGGAAAATGAATACACCACAGGCTCCATCGGAAAACGATGACTCCCAGCCATCTTTAGCGCTTATTTATGTAGAGTTGCTGGGTTTGCGAGTAGTGGGGCCAACTCTTACAGCAAGCGAGGCAATAGAGGTGTGCGCTGGTAAAGCGCCGGCCTTAGCTATTCTTGACGGCAGGCTAACTGACGAAGAAGCGGCGCCTTTACTAGAGCAGTTAGTTTGTATCAGCAAAGTGCCGGTTATTATTGATTATACCGGAGAATATTTTGCCGCGCTGGGCCGCATTTGCTCCACGGAGACATTGACCTTGTTGCCCAACCCTTATACCGCAGGCGCCCTGAGCCAGTTAATAGAGGCAAGCTTTTCCCACGCTGCTTACTTAGTAGAAGGGCCAGTGGAGTTGGGCCCGCGTCCTAAACAAGGGCTGGATGCGTCGTGCCTGTTCGTACGCGAGCAAAATCTGGTGGTGCGGATAAATATCGATGATATCGTTTGTGTCGAAAAGAAGACAAGATACTGCTTGCTACAACTGGCTACGGGCCAACATTACTCACTGCGTGTTCCGCTAACCCAACTCCGGCAACGACTGGAGCCCCTAGGCTTCGTGCAAGTTCATCGCTCGTGGCTGCTACCGTTGCATCACATTCAGATTGTGGACCTGACGGCTAATATTATTTATTTAAACGCGGGCCTCGAAATCCCATTGGGTAGAGCCTATCGTGACAGGGTAATTGAGCGACTGCAAACGCTGAATTAGGTTGGGTAGCCAGTTCGCTCCCAACAGTCAGCGGGGCTAAGGCGCCCGTCATGCTGCTAACCAGAACGTCATGTTGAGCGAAGTCGAAGTGTTTCGCGTGTGGTAGTAAATCCAATCAACAGGAATTATCTCCCCACGTGAGATGCTTCGACTTCGCTCAGCATGACGTTCTGTTTTCTTACTCCCATACGTGGGAGGCTTGGCTACGCTGACCTTTGGTTCGCTGCGCTGAGCATGATGGGCTGGTTAGCAGCATGACGGGCTTCACACTTACTGGCCGCAGGCCCTAAGCCCAGGAAGCAAGCGACATTTTTTAGGGACTTCGTTTTGCTGTTCGCGCCCATAAAACCGCCGTTCGGGGAGAAAAGTAAGCAGCACGTCCGCGTGCTGAAGAATTTTGTAGCCTAATTAAATCCCTGCCCCATTGACATTATGCCGCTGCGGCAGGGCAGGCGGAGCACTTCAAACCATAGTAGGTGGAATGAGCGCAAGCCTATTCAGATTAAAATAATACCAGCAAGAGCCGCCGGGAGATATACCTCCTCGAAGGAGCTCAAGCTGACCCGCGATACACCAATCCTTAAAGCACAATACCGATGAATTGGATAACTACAAAAAAGGCGTTTGGGATAAGCGCAATGCTATGCGCATTACTGCTGCTTTCAAACCAGGCAATGGCTCAAAGGGAGCCCCGCCCTACTGCGGCAGACACCATCTACAACCTGCCACCCGTGGGCAAACTGAACTTCGTCGCCTGGCTCTACGCTGGGGGCGGGCAGGTAGAATGGACTGCCACGCACGAAACCAGTAGTGCCACATTTGAGGTGCAGCGCAGCACCAACCGCCAGAACTGGAAAGCAATCGGCACGATGGACGCCCACCCAGGCTATCCGGACTCCTATAAGTACGTGTTCACCGACCTGAACCTTCGGCAGTATGGGGTACCAGTGCTGTACTACCGCCTGCGGCAGCTAGCCCAGGATGGCAGCTTCACGTACTCGCCCGTGCGCCCCGTTTGGCTTGATAAAGGAGTGGTGCAGCCCTCAACAGCGCTGGCCCTGCGAATCTGGCCTAATCCCGGCATGACGACCCAGCTACAGGTAGAGTCGCCGGAAAAGCGGGAAGTGTCGGTGATTGTGCAGAGCGCTGCCGGCCACCGCGTCTATCAACAGACGACAATGCCTGCCACCCCAGTGCTGCTGCCTAGTGCCAGCTGGCCCAGCGGAACCTACCTGATACGGGCCCAACAGGGCTCGAACATTGTCACTCGTACGCTAGTGCGTAACTAATAAATCCCTAAAATTATGTTGGTAAACAAAGTTTTACCCCGCCTTCTAAGGCGGGGCTGGCCACTCTTATGCCTGGTTTTTTTGCTGGGCCTGGGCCGAAATGCTCACGCGCAAGTCCGGCCCATCGAAGAGCCCCGGGCTGATACGGTCTTCACCACCCAACCAGTCGAGCTGGTGCATATGCTGGCCTGGCAATACCAGGGTGGAGGGCAGATAGAATGGTTCACGATGCGGGAGCACAACAGCGCCTTTTTTGAGTTGCAGCAAAGCTTCGACGGTCGCCGCTGGCGGGTGCTGGGTAACATGGAGGCCAATCCGGGCCACCAGGGCCAACACGGCTACGTGTACTACGAATCGAAGCTGAGCCAATACCGCGTGCCGGTGCTCTACTACCGCCTCCGGCAAGTAGCCCAGGACGGCTCCTTCACCTACTCGCCCGTGCGCACCATTCGCCTCGCCACCAACGAGGCCCTCTCCCGTGGGCCAGCTCCGGGCGGTGCCCCCCAATAATTCTACTCTACTACCTTCTGCTAGCTATGAAAACGCGGGCGCAGCCGACCGGCCGCGCCTGATACCCCATGCCGTATCCGGCCACCCGCTTGAGGGTCTGGCTTATACGGCTGTGTGGTAGCGTCATTCATTTCCAACCCATTTACCCCCCCAATCAATTACCATCAAAAAGACAAAACCAAATAATTTTTTCAATTTCCCCTTTTTCATAATGTTACAGTACTTACGCTTGACTCTGTTGAGCAGCTTGCTGGCCTGGATTGGTGGCGTTGCCTTTGCGCACGGCCCCACCCGGGTAGCACTGCCCAGCACCGCTACCCGGGTGGTTGCCCGGGTGCGCCCCTTGCGAGTCCCCGCCCACCCGCCGATGACGGCGGGCTCGGCGGGCGCTCGCATGATGTATTCGACCTCTCGCTCGGCAGTTCCGCCTAGTAGGAGCACGACTACTGCTCGCTACGGCAGCAGCCTGACGGTGGCCCGGCCCATGGCCGCGCCCACGATAACGAGCTTTTCTCCTACCAGCGCGGTAGCGGGCGCCGTAGTGACGGTGAACGGTACCAACCTGGGCAACGTAACGGCCTTCTCGATTAACGGCATCACGGTGCCCCTATCGGCCATTACGAGCAGCACGACGGCTACGGCCACTTCTTTTACGTTCGTGATGCCGGCCGGAGTGCCGGCTACGGGCACTAGTACGGTAAGCAACGTCGATGGTTCGGGTAGCCGCGTCGGTGGGTTTACGGCGCTGCTGCGCCTCGTGAGCACGAGCCCGGCGGTAGCCACGACCGTGGCGCCGGTGGCCAACTCGGCCACGACGGTGACGTTCACCGAACCGGTGACGGCAGCCTCGGCCAACACGATTAAGGTGTTCTCTTCGCAGGTGGGCGGCGTCAAAGCCGGCACCCGCACGGTGGCCGGCAGTGCCGTGAACTTTGCGAGCACGCTCAGCGGCAGCCGCAAGGATTTCATAGCCGGCGAGCCGGTGAGCGTGAGCGTACCGGCCAGTGTCGTAACTGCGGCGGGCCTCGTGCTGGCGCCGAAAGTGGTGCAGTTCAATACGGCCACCTCGGGCACGGGGCTGGGGTACTTCCTGGCGCCCTCGGGCACGGGCAGCACGCCGCAGCTGGCCCTGGGGCAGAACGCGTGGAGCGTGGCGCCGGGGGACGTGGACGGCGATGGTGATTTGGACCTGGTGACGGCCAACTACGGCGGCAACACGGTCAGCATCCGCCTCAACGACGGTTCGGGCGGCTACTCGGGC
>NZ_JAUQSY010000006.1 GCF_030580865.1 Hymenobacter aranciens
CACCAGGCCGCCGCCATCGCCCCCCGGGGCGCCCAGGCTGGCCCCGCCGCCGCCCGCCGCCACCACCACGCGGTGGCCGAGGGCCGTGCCGCCACGCCGCACGTCGGTGGCGCCGCCGCCCCCGCCGTGGTATTCGGCCTGGTACCAGTAGCTTTGCGGCGGTGGCACCGGCGCGCTGTAAATGTTGGTGTACTTCACGTTGCCGCCGCCATTGTAGCCGCCGCCCCCCACGGCCGCCGGCGGCGCGCCCACCCCCGCATACCAGTTGATGAGCGGCGTGCTGGCCGCCCCGCCCACCACCACCGTCAGCACCTCGCCGGGGGTCACGGCCAGGGTGGCCACCACCCGGGCGCCCTTGCTGGCGGGCGGAAATGGGTTGGCCTTGCCGGCCATGCCCGAGGCCCCCACAGCGTCGATGACGATACTCGTGACGCCCCGCGGCACCGTATAGGTCTGGGGGCCGCCCGTGAAGCCAAATGTCTGGGCACCGGGCACGTAAGCCGCCTCCGTGTTGCTGATGGGGGCCGTCCAGCCCGTGCCGTCCCACACGTTGAGGTGTTTGCTGTCGGTATTGAAGATGGTGAGGCCGGCGGCGGGGCTCGCAATGGCGTTGCGCTGTGCCTCGCTGAGGCGCGGGGGCAAAAAGCCCTTGTCGTTGGCCGGGGCCGTCACGTCGAGGGCAGCCGAGGCGGCCGGCGTGCTGGTGCCGATGCCCACAGTCTGGGCGAGAGCGGGGCCGAGGAGCACCATACTGAGCAGCAAGCTGCCGACGAAGGAGGAAACGTGTTTCATATCGCACAAAAGGAAGAGCGTGAACCCCGGCGCGGCCCCTGCAGGCCAGCCGTGCTGCAAGGTTACGGGCGTCTTTTCCCCCTTTGCAGGCCCAGTTATGCGAACGACCGAATACCGTGTGCGAACGACGGTTTGCCCCGCCCGCTCATTCTACTCCTTGCCCGGCAACCGGAACCACGCCCGCGTCCCGCCGCCCTCCCCGGCTTCCACATGCAGCTCCCCGCCCATCATGCCCACAAACTTGGCGCTGAGTGGTAGCCCCAGGCCCGTGCCCGGCTCCCCGTTGGTGCCCGCAGTGGAGGGCAACCGGTCCGCCGTCAGCAGCTCGGCCAGCTGTGCGGGGTCAATTCCCGGCCCCGCGTCCACCACCGCAAACTCCACCGCGCCATCGGCCCGGGCCGTGGCCGTCAGCTGCACCGCTCCGCCCTTCGGGCTAAATTTGAGGGCGTTACCGGTCAGGTTGCGCAGCACTGTAGTCAGCAAGCCGAGGTCGGCCCACACCAGTAGCTCGGGCGGGGCGCTGGTGCTGAAGGCAATGTGCTTGAGCTGGGCCGTGGGCGCGTAGAGCGCGGCCATACTTTGCAGCACGAAGCCCACCCGCAGCCGCTCGGGGTTGTTAATGAGCTGCCCACCCTGCGCCCGGGCCCACTGAAAGAGGTTATCCACCATGTTGCCCAGGTGCTGGGCGCCCGCATCGAGCGTCCGGATGAGGCTGTGGGCCGTGCTGCGCTCGGGTTGCTCAATCACTTCGTGCAGCAGGGGCGTCAGCTGCTGCAAGCTGGCCATGGGCGAGCGCAAATCGTGCCCGATGATGCGGATAAGCTGGTCCTTGGTGCGGTTGGCCTGCGTCAATTGCCGTTCCGAAGCCTGCAAGCGGCGGCGCTGCTGCCACAAGAGGCCCGCCAGCCCCCCCACCAGCAGCAGCCCGCCCCCCAAACCCCACAACCGCAGCCGCTGCTGCTGCGCCCGCAGCTCCGCCACGCGCCGCTGCTGCTCTAGCGTGCGAATGTGGAACTCCTTCTCCCCCACGTCAAACTTCACCTGCTGCTCCAGCAGCTCGGCGCGTTTCTGATGGCTCCAGAGGGTGTCGAGCAAGGCGTGCGCGCGCCGCAAGGTGTCGAACGCGGCCGCGCTGCGGCCCTGCGCGTGCAGGGCCCGGGCCAGCCCGCGCAGGGCATCGGCCTCATAGTCGGGCGTGTGGCTCTGCCGGGCGTAGCGCAGGGCCTCCGTGGCCACGCGCTGCACCTCGGGCCAGCGGCCTTGCTGCTCCCGCACCTCCATCAGGCCCATCGTAGCAAAGGCCTGGTAGTAAGCGCCCAGCCCATCGGCCAGCCGCACGGCCTGCGTCAGCACCAGGGCAGCCGAATCGAGCTTCGCGGGGTAATGCTGCAGCCCCGAGCCCCAGCGCGCCTGCGCCACAAACTCCGTCAGCCGGTCGCGGCGCTGCCTGCTAAGCTCCAGGAGCCGCCGATACGGCCCCCGGGCCGAGTCGAGCTCCTGCAATTCGAGGTAAGCAGCCGACAAGCCGCCCAGTGCAATCAACAAGGTACGCCCCTGGTAGTAAGGCGGCAGCCCCTCGGCCTCCCGAATGGCCTGCCGGTACAGCCGGGTCGCCAGTGCCGCGTCCTGCCGGTTAAAAGCCATCCCCGCCAGGCTTTGCAGCGACTCCGCCAGGAAGCGCCGCTCCCCCGTTTGGCGCGCCCGCTGCACCGCCGCCGTATAATAAGGCTGGGCGGTGTTGTCGTCGCTGTTCTGGGCCGCCAGGCCGCCCAGCTCGTTCAGCATCTCAAGCTCCCCGGGCACCCATTTGATGCGCCGGGCCAGCCCCAAGCCCGCCAGTAGCAGCTGCCGGCGCTCCGTTACGGGCCCGCCGGCCTCATCCAGCGCCCGCACCAGCCTCGTGGTAAGGTTAATGCGCGTGGTATCGGCCAGGCCGGACTGCCGCAGCACGGCGCGCAGCGAATCGGCGGGCGCAGCGGCCACCCGCGCCGTCAGCAGCAGCCCCGCCAGCAGCATCCCCCACCCCCGCCCCCCTTTTCCAGCCCCCTTTCCGTAACGTATGTCCATAGTGGTAAAAATAGGGTTCTTTTAGTTCTTATACCTGGCCTCCGCAGCGCCCTTGTCAGCCAGCCCGGCCAGCGGCGTCGCCCCCTCAGGTTTTTCAGTGCCCTTCCAATGCCGCTTATAATCATCGACAGCTAGCTTACTGACCTCCACGCATAACCTGTTGGCCTCCGCGGGTCGCATAATATCCTCCACGAATGCCCTGTTAGCCTCCGCGGGTCACTGACTATCCTCCGCGGGTCGCATGTTGCCCTCCGCGGGTTACATGTTGCCCTCCGCGGATGCCATGTTGGCCTCCGCGGGTTGCATGTTGGCCTCCGCGGATGCCATGTTGGCCTCCTTTTAGGGCTGATTGGTGCCAATCATCGTTTTCAGACGGCCATTTTCAGAAAAATGAAGGGTACCGGCCGTCCCGCAGCCGCGCCACAAGATTACCCGGTCGCGCCACTGCGCGCCAGCCCCACTTCTGCCAACGACCGGATAACGTGCCCGAACGACCAGCAGGCCGCCGGCGCTGCCTAGCGCAGCGTTGCCAGCCGCGCCAGCACCTCTTCGCGGTACACGCGCCCCAGCGGCCAGCGCTGCCCCCCAATGCACACCGCCTGGTAGTCGTAGGCCTCGATGGCAGCCACCTGCACCAGGTAGCTCCGGTGCGTGCGCACAAACTGTTCGGCCGGCAGCTTCTCCTCCAGCTCGCGCAAGCTGCTACGCACCGTGTACTTCCGGCCCTTGGTGTGCAAATGCAGGTACGAGTTGTCGGCTTCCACCGCCAGCAGCTCCCCAAAGCGCACCTTCAGCAAGCGGCTGCCCTCGCGCACAAACACACCGCCCAGCAGCACCGCCCCATCGGGCAATGCGTCGCCCGTCGCATCGGGCGGCAGCCCCAGCGCCGTGGCAAAGTGCTGCAAGGCCAGCTCAATGGTGTGCCCCAGCAGCGCCCCGTTGTAGGGTTTTCCCATAAAGGCGAAGGGTCCCACCTGCCGGGCCCGCGCAAACGTCGCCTAGTCGGGGTAAGCCGTGAGAAAGATGAGCGGCACCGGCCGCAACGCCACCAATTCGTGCGCCAGCTCGATGCCATCGCGCGTCCCGGCCAGGCCAATGTCGAGCAGCACCACATCCGGCTGCTCCTCCCGGAAGCGCAGCAGGGCCTCGTCGGCCGTCGGCGCCGTCCCCACCAGCTCATACCCCAAACTACGTATTATCAGCTGCATTGCGAGCACCTGCACCGGGTCATCCTCCACGGCAAGCACCCGAATAGTGGCATGAGGCATGGCGCGGAGGCTACTCAGAAGCAGCAGGGGGCTGCCCCGGCCCCCGCAAAATAACTACAATTCTATTATTCGGTCGTTAGCCGTCGCGCGTCCTCCTGTTTAGAAGCCCACGCCAGCGTACACCTCGGCCAGCGGCACCGCGCAGCCGATACTGCCCAGGTCGAGCACGGCAGCGGGGTCGCGGGTTTCGGTAAGTACCCAGCGGTTCAGCTCATCACGGGTATAAAGCTCGGCGTAGACGGTAGTGGAGTCAATCATCAGGTACTGCTGCAGGCTGGGCACCTGGCGGTAGAGCATGAACTTGTCGACGTAGTCGTAGCTAGTGGTGGACGCATAGGTAACTTCTATCAGCAGCGTGGGATTGAGCAGCGTGTCCGTTTCCTCAGCCGCTCTGAACTCCGGATTCCCGCATACAACCGCCAAAGCGGGGTAAGTAAAAGCCTGCCCACTCATAATTTGCAGACGCTGGCTGCTACCGACCGCAGTGCCGTTTTTACCACTTAGTTGACCGTGCAGAATGGTGAGGTTTGCGCAAATCAGGTTGTGCGCGTAGCCACTTTCATGCACTGGCTGGATTGCCCCATCGAAGTACTCGTGTTTGTGTTCCGCCCCGCGTTCCAGGCGCAACTATTCTTCGGGCGATACCCGCACAGAAGCGGGGTTTGTGGGTGCCGACGGGCTCACAGTGAATGACAAATAGAGTGAATTACCCAAAACTACGACCCCAACCCCGCCCGGGGCCTTACCTTTGTCCTTCGAATTCCGCCTTTTCTGTCCGTGCCCCATCTTTCTGCTGATTACTACGCCCACCCCACGGCTATCCTCGACGAGGGCTGCCACGTGGGGCGCGGCAGCCGCGTCTGGCACTTCACCCACGTGTCGGCCGGCGCCGACATTGGCGACGACTGCAACCTGGGTCAGAACGTGTTCGTGGCCGACGGCGTGACCCTGGGCCGCAACGTGAAGGTGCAAAACAACGTGAGCCTCTACGGCGGCGTCATCTGCGAAGACGACGTGTTTCTGGGCCCCTCGGTGGTCTTCACCAACGTCAAAAACCCGCGCAGTGCCGTGCCCCGCAAGGGCGCCGGCCACTACCAGACCACCTACCTCGAGCAGGGCGTGAGCGTGGGCGCCAACGCTACCATCGTGTGCGGCGTGCGCCTGGGGCGCTACGCCTTCGTGGGCGCCGGCAGCGTGGTAACCAAGGATGTGCCCGCCTACGCGCTGGTCTTCGGCGCCCCGGCCCGCCTGCAGGGCTGGATGAGTGCCTTCGGGCACCGCCTCACCTTCGATGAAAACAACCGCGCTACCTGCCCCGAAAGCGGCGAACAGTATGAATTATCCGACGGCGGCTTAGCCGTTCACCCCATCAGCTAAGTTTCCAAGTCTCAAGTCCCCAACGTGTACAACGAACTATTGCGCAAAGAGGCCACGCTGGCCGTTATCGGCCTCGGCTACGTGGGCCTGCCCATCGCCCTCGAATTTGCCCGTAAGCTGAAGGTTATCGGCTTCGATATCAACGCCGGCCGCATCGAGCAGATGAAGCAAGGCATCGACCCCAGCGGCGAGCTCGACAAAACCGCCTTCGACGGCTGCGACATCACCTTCACCGACTCGCTCGACGTGCTGCGGCAGGCGCAGTTCTACATCGTGGCTGTGCCCACGCCCATCGACGAGCACGCCCAGCCCGACCTCAAGCCGCTGCTCGGCGCCTCCGGCTCGGTGGGTAAGGTCCTGAAAAAGGGCGACTACGTGGTGTTCGAAAGCACCGTGTACCCCGGCTGCACCGAGGAAGACTGCATCCCGGTGATGGAGCGGCTGAGCGGCCTCAAATTCCCCAACGACTTCAAAGTCGGCTATTCGCCCGAGCGCATCAACCCGGGCGACAAGGAGCACACCCTCACCAGCATCGTGAAAGTGGTGGCCGGCTGCGACGACGAGTCGCTCGACATCATCGCCAAGGTGTACGAGCTGGTGGTATCGGCCGGCGTGCACCGCGCCAGCAGCATCCGCGTAGCCGAGGCCGCCAAAATCATCGAAAACACCCAGCGCGACGTCAACATCGCCCTGATGAACGAGCTGTCGATGATTTTCGACCGCATGAACATCAACACCTACGAGGTGCTGGAAGCCGCCGGCACCAAGTGGAACTTCCTCAAGTTCAGCCCCGGCCTGGTGGGCGGCCACTGCATTGGCGTCGACCCGTACTATCTGACCTACAAAGCCAAAGAGCTGGGCTACGACGCCAAGGTTATTTTAAGCGGCCGCACCACCAACGACAACATGGGCGCCTACATTGCCCGCAAGACGGTGCAGATGATGATTAAGAAAGGCAAGGACGTGGCCCGTAGCCGCGTGCTCGTCATGGGCGCCACCTTCAAGGAAAACGTGGAGGATATCCGCAACTCGAAAGTGGCCGACGTCATCCAGGAGCTCAAGAACTTCAGCGTCAACGTCGATATCGTGGACCCGCACGCCGACTCCGACGAGCTGCACCACGAATACGGCTTCCGCCTGACCCACAACGATGACCTGCGCACCGACTACGACGCCGTGATTGTAGCCGTGAGCCACAAGCCCTACGCCGAGAAGAACGAGGCTTACTTCGAGTCGATTACCGCCGACAATGCCGTGCTGGTAGACCTGAAAGGCTTGTACCGGGGCCAAATTAACAACCTGCAATACTGGAGCCTGTAGGTTTAGCCGTTAGCTAATAGCTGCTAGCTATTAGCCACTGGCATTCACAAAAAGCTATTGGCTAGCAGCTAATAGCTAACAGCTTAAAACATGAAGAAGATTCTCGTTACCGGCGGGGCCGGCTACATTGGCTCCCACGCCGTAGTGGAGCTGCAGCAGGCCGGTTTTCAGCCGGTTATTGTCGATAATTTCAGCAACTCGCAGGAATCGGCACTGGCCGGGCTGCGCGCCATCCTGGGGCACGACGTAACCTGCCACCGCATCGACTGCGGCGACGCCGAGGCCCTGCGCCAGGTGCTACGCCAGGAAGGTGAAGTAGCGGGGGTTATTCACTTTGCGGCTTTCAAGGCCGTCGGTGAGTCGGTAGCCAAGCCCCTGGCTTACTTTCAGAACAACGTGGGCTCGCTGCTGACTTTGCTGGCAGTGATGCCCGAGTTTGGCATTGAAAACCTGGTGTTTTCATCGTCGTGCACCGTGTATGGCGTGCCCGATGCCCTGCCCGTGACCGAAGAGACGCCCACCAAGCCCGCCAATTCGCCCTACGGCCGCACCAAGCAGATGTGCGAAGACATAGTGCGCGACGTGGCCGGCGCCCCCAATAACACCGTGCGCACCATCCTCTTGCGCTACTTCAACCCCATCGGCGCGCACGACTCGGCCAAAATCGGCGAGCTGCCGCTGGGCACCCCCAACAACCTGGTCCCCTTCATCACCCAGACGGCCGCCGGCATCCGTGAGAAGCTCACCATTTTCGGCAACGACTACGACACGCCCGACGGCACCAACATCCGCGACTACATTCACGTGGTGGATTTGGCCAAGGCGCACGTAGTAGCGGTGCAGCGTTTGCTCGACAAGCAAGCCACTGATACCGTGGAAGTATTCAACGTGGGCACCGGCCGCGGCAACACGGTGCTGGAAGTGGTGCAAACCTTTGAGAAGGTGAGCGGCCAGCAGCTGAACTACGCCATCGGCCCGCGCCGGCCCGGCGACGTGCCGGCTATTTATGCCGATGCTACGAAGGCGGAGCAGGTGCTGGGCTTTAAAACCGAAACCTCACTGGCCGATTCGCTGGCCAGCGCCTGGAAATGGCAGGTTGCTTTAGCGGATAGCCAATAGCTGCAGCTTTTATGCAGTCCTTAGCTGACAGCGTCGTTCATTTCGTTTATTAAAAAGCTAACAGCCAAGGCTATTAGCCAACAGCTAAACATGAAAATCCTCATTACCGGCGGTGCCGGCTTCATCGGCTCCCACGTCGTTCGGCTCTTCGTTACGAAGTACCCCGATTACCAGATTCTGAACCTGGATGCCCTGACTTATGCCGGCAACCTGGAGAACCTGCGCGATATTGAAACCGCGCTGAACTACCGGTTCATCAAGGGTGATATTGCCGACCAAAACTTTATCGACCAGCTCTTTGCCCATGAGCAGCCCGACGCGGTAATTCACCTCGCGGCCGAGTCGCACGTCGACCGCAGCATCACCGACCCGATGGCGTTTGTGAAAACCAACGTCATCGGCACCGTGAATCTGCTGAACGCAGCCCGTCAGCTCTGGCAGCCCGGCGGCTACGACGGCCACGTGTTCTACCACGTGAGTACCGACGAGGTGTACGGCTCACTGGACTTTGGCCCCGAGCTGTTTACCGAAGAAACGTCCTACGACCCCCGCTCGCCCTACTCGGCCTCGAAGGCATCGTCAGACCACTTTGTGCGGGCCTGGCACCACACCTATGGCCTGCCCATCAAGCTCTCGAACTGCTCGAACAACTACGGCCCCAACCACTTCCCCGAGAAGCTCATTCCGTTGGCCATTCACCGCCTGCGCACCGGCCAGCCGGTGCCGGTGTACGGCAAGGGCGAGAACGTGCGTGACTGGCTGTTTGTGAAGGACCACGCCACGGCTATTGACGCGGTTTTCCACCAGGGCAAAAATGGCGATACCTACAACATCGGCGGCGTGAACGAGTGGCAGAACCTGAAGCTCATCGAGCTGCTCTGCGACGTGGTGGACGAAAAGACCGGCCAGGAAGCCGGTACCTCGCGTAAGCTTATCAAGTTTGTGACCGACCGCGCCGGCCACGATATGCGTTACGCCATCGACTCCTCCAAAATCATGAATGAGCTCGGCTGGAAGCCTAGTGTGACCTTCGAGCAGGGCCTCAGCCAGACCGTGGACTGGTACCTCGCCAACGAAGAATGGCTCAACCACGTGACCAGCGGCGCCTACCAAGACTATAATAAGCAGCAATACGCGGGCCGCTAGGCTTTTTTAAATTATGAGTTATGAATTTTGAGTTTTGAGTTGACGGATACTATCTCCGCCGATTAAGAACTCAAAACTCATAATTCAAAACTCATAACTCCCCATCGTGTACGATACCCCTTTCCACTCCCGCCCGCTTTCCGACCTCACTTTCCTCGTCACCGGTGGCGGGGGCTTCATCGGCTCCAACCTCGTGGAGTACCTGCTGAAGTACGGCGTGGGCAAGGTGCGGACGCTGGACGACTATTCCAACGGCTTCCACAAAAACCTGGCGCTGTTTGCCGATAACCCGGCGCTGGAAATCATGCAGGGCGACATCCGCGATGCCGCCACCTGCGCCGCCGCCTGCGCCGGCGTGGACGTGGTGCTGCACCAGGCCGCGCTCGGCTCGGTGCCCCGCTCCATCAAGGACCCGGTGCTGAGCAACGATGTGAACGTGGGCGGCTTCGTGCAGATGCTGACCGCCGCCAAGGACGCAGGCGTGAAGCGCTTCGTGTACGCGGCTTCTTCCTCAACCTACGGCGACCACCCCGGCCTGCCCAAAGTGGAAGACCGCATCGGCAAGCCGCTCTCGCCCTACGCCGTGACGAAGTATGCCAATGAGCTGTACGCCGACGTGTTCGGCCGCACCTACGGCATGGAAATCATCGGCCTGCGCTACTTCAACATCTTCGGCCCGCGCCAAGACCCGGGCGGAGCTTACGCGGCCGTGATTCCGTTGTTCATCGACGCGCTGCTGAAAAACGAGGCCCCGACCCTCAATGGCGACGGCGGCCAGACCCGCGACTTCACTTTCGTGGAAAACTGCGTGCAGGCCAACATCCGCGCCGCCTTGGTGGAGAATCCCGAAGCCGTTAACCAGGTGTATAACATCGCCGTGGGCGACCGGACCTCGCTGGTGCAGATGTACGACATTCTGCGCGAAGAAGCGGGTTCGGACCTCGCCCCGAAATTCGGCCCCGACCGCGCCGGCGACATCCGCGACTCGCTGGCCGACATCTCGAAGGCCAACCGCCTGCTGGGCTACGACCCGCAGGTGCGCATTCGGGAAGGGCTGAAGCAGACACTGGCGTGGTTTAAGGAAAATCAGGCGTTTATTGCGGAGCGTAATTAATTAACTGTCATGCTGACGCAGGAAGCATCTTATCACGGCCACTTTCGTCAGAACCTCTGAACCCGAACGGCGCGAACGTGATAAGATGTTTCGCTACGCTCAACATGACAATCCCACCCTAAATGAAAGGCATTATCCTCGCCGGCGGCTCCGGCACCCGCTTGCACCCGCTCACGCTGGCCGTTTCGAAGCAGCTTATGCCCGTGTACGACAAGCCGATGGTTTATTATCCGCTGTCGATTCTGATGATGGCGGGTATCCGTGAAATCCTCATTATCACCACGCCTCACGACCAGCCGCAGTTCAAAAAGCTGCTCGGCGACGGCACGCCGCTGGGCTGCCGCTTCGAGTACGTGGTGCAGGAAGTACCCAATGGGCTGGCTCAGGCCTTCGTGCTGGGCGCCGACTTCATTGGCGACGACAAAGTGGCTTTGGTGCTGGGTGACAATATCTTCTACGGCGCGGGCATGGAAGAGCTGCTGAAAAGCAACAACAGCCCCGACGGCGGCGTGGTCTTCGCCTACCACGTGCACGACCCCGAGCGTTACGGCGTGGTAGAATTCGACGCCAACCGTCAGGCCCTTAGTATCGAGGAGAAGCCCGCCAAGCCCAAGAGCAACTACGCCGTGCCCGGCCTCTATTTCTACGACAACAGTGTGGTGGAAATTGCCAAAAACCTGCAGCCCAGCGCCCGCGGCGAATACGAAATCACCGACGTGAACCAGGAATACCTGCGCCGCGGCCAGCTGAAAGTAGGTATCCTCGGCCGCGGCACCGCCTGGCTCGACACCGGCACCTTCGAAAGCCTGATGCAGGCCGGCGAGTTTGTGAAAGTGATTGAGCAGCGCCAGGGTCTGAAAGTCGGCTCGATTGAAGAAGTGGCCTATCGCCAGGGCTTTATCGACGCCGACCAGCTGCGCGAAATCGCGGCCCCGCTCCGCAAGAGCGGTTATGGCGATTACCTGATGAACCTGCCGGAACAGCTGGTACTGGGTTCATAGAACGATAGGCAAAGAACGTCATCCTGAGCATTCCGCGCATCAAGCGGAGACGAAAGGACCTCGCCCACGCCTCGTGCGGCAGTAATCAAAAGTTACTACCACAGAGAAGCGGGCGAGGCCCTTTCGCCTTCGGCTCAGGATGACGCTCTGGTTTCTACTCGTCTAAATACTGGTGGACGAACTTAATGGCCATGCTACCCTCCCCCACGGCGGAGGCCACCCGCGCCATAGCCCCGGCGCGGCTGTCGCCGGCCGCAAAGATGCCGGGCACGCAGGTTTCGAGCAGGAAGGGCTCCCGGTCTTTCTTCCAGGAGGTGGCGTAGCGGCTGTCGGTCACGAGGTCGCGGCCGGTTAGCAGGAATCCTTTGGGGTCGCAGAGCACCTGGTCGGCCACCCACTCGGTGCTGGGCTTGGCGCCGATGAAGACGAAGAGGGCGCGGGCGTCGCGCTTTTCGGTGGTGCCGTTGTTGTCGAGCACCACGGCTTCGAGGTGGTCGCCGCCGCACACTTCGGTTACCCGGGCGTGGGGCAGGATTTCGATGTTGGGCGTCTGGGCAATCTGCTCGATGAGGTAGGCCGACATGGAGGCCGCCAGGCTGGCCCCGCGAATGACAATGAACACCTTACGGGCATAGCTGGCCAGGTACATGGCGGCCTGCCCGGCCGAGTTGCCGCCGCCCACGATGTACACGTCCTGCTGGTCGCAGGAGCGGGCTTCGGTGCGGGCCGCGCCGTAGTACACGCCGGCGCCGCTAAGGCGGTCCATGCCCGGCACATCGAGCGTGCGGTAGCTGACGCCGGTGGTGAGGATGACAGCCTTGGTGTTGATTTCGGTGCCATCGGTGAGGGTCAGCACCTTATAGCCGTCCTGCACGCAAAGCTTATTCACCTCCTGCGGGGCCAGGAATTCGGCTCCGAGGCGGGTGGCTTGGCTCCAGGCGCGGTGGGCCAGCTCGGCCCCGCTGAGGCCGGTGGGGAAGCCCAGGTAGTTCTCGATGCGCGAGCTGGAGCCCGCCTGCCCGCCGGGCGTCTGCCGCTCCACGATGAGCGTGCGCAGTCCCTCGCTGGCGCCGTACACGGCGGCGGCCAGCCCCGAGGGACCCGCGCCAACTACCACCACATCATACATTTCCTGCAGTTCGGTGCGGGTGAGGCCAATGTGATTGCCCAGCGAAGCCTTATCGGGGTTGGGCAGCACGGTGCCATCGGCACAGATGACGAGCGGCAGGTCGGTAGACAGGTAGCCTTTGGCGGCGACCAGCTCTTTGGCCTCGGGGTTGGTTTCGTAATCGAGCCACTGGTAGCCCACCATGTAGCCGCTCAGGAAATCCTTGAGCTCGTGCGACACCGGCGACCACTGGAAGCCAATGAGACGCAGGCCGTCGTATTTCGGTTTGTGGCTGACCTGCCAGGCATCCAGCAAGTCGTGCAGCGTGGGGTAAAGCAATTGCTCCGGCGGGTCCCAGGGCTTTATGAGATAGTAGTCGAGCCGGGCCGCGTTAATAGCGCGGATGGCGGCTTCGGTATCGGCATAAGCGGTGAGTAGCACGCGCTTGGCTTCCGGGAACAGCTCACGGGCTTGGGCCAGCAGCTCCACGCCTTCGAGGTCGGGCATGCGCTGGTCGGCCAGCACCAGGGCCAGGGTTTCCTCCTTGGCCTTGAGTTCACGGAGCGTTTCGAGGGCACCGGGGCCGGAATTGACGCGCAGGATGCGGTAATCCTTGCGGAATTCGCTACGCAGGTCGCGGTCGATGGCGGCCAGCACTTGTGGGTCGTCGTCAACGGCGAGAATGATGGGCTTTTTGGCGGCCATTTTGGGAATCTTGGTGAGAATGGAAATAATAACAAAGAACTGTCATGCTGAGCAATGCGAAGCACTCTCTCACGCCAGAAGAATTGAAGAACTGCACCGTTCTACTGTGAGAGGATGCTTCACTTCGTTCAGCATGACAGGTTAAACCCTACCCCGCCACCGGCAGCCAGGCGCAAAACTCAGTGCGCCCAGGCGCCGACTGCACCTGCAGCTGCCCATCGTGCTGGCGAATAATCCGCTGGGCAATATCCAGCCCCAGCCCGGAGCCGGAGCCCGCCTGCTTGGTAGTATAGAAAGGCTCAAAAATATGCGGCAGCACCTCCGCCGGAATGCCCGAGCCATTATCAATCAGAAAAACCTGCACGAAGCCGCCCTCCTGCCGGGTACGCAGCGTGAGCTCGCCGCCCTGGGTGGGCAGCGCATCGATGGCGTTGTCGATGAGGTTGGTCCAGACCTGGTTGAGGCTGCTGACCTGGCCTTTAATCTGGGGGAGGCCGGGGGCGTAGTCGCGCGTCACACGCACGTTTTTGGCCCGCAGTTGGAAGCCCAGCATGTTGAGAGTGCTGTCGAGGCCGGTGGTCACGTCGAGGGGCTCGGTGGCGGTGGCGCGGTCCATGTGCGAGTAGGTTTTCACGTCGCTCACCAGCTTGCTGATGCGGCTGCCGGCCTCCTGCACATCCTTAATTAACTGTAGGGTAGTGAGCTGGCCTTCGAGCCAGGCGAAGGCGGCGGGGCGGGCCGCGGGCGGCAGCAGGGCGGCGGCGGGGGCCAGCAGGGCCTGGGTAAGGTTGGCCGTCATGAGGCCGGCGGCGAGGCGGTAGCCCTCAGGCACGCCTTGTTCCTCAAGCCAGTCGGCCAGCTCGTCTTCGCGGTCGGCGCATTCGAGGGCCGAGAAGGCGGGCTCGGTGCTAGCGCTGGGCACGGCCAGGGCCGCGAGGGCGCGCATGGCCTCGGGGCTGGGGCAGTGGGCCACCAGCTCCTGCAGCAAGGCGGGTTTGGCGGTGGCCAGGGCGGCCAGGGCGGGCGCGGCGCGGGCAATGGCGGCGGCGGGGTTGTTGAGCTCGTGGGCCAGGCCGGCCGAGAGCTTGCCCAGGGCCCGCAGCTTGTCGTCGCGCTCCTGGGCGCGCACCTGGTCACGGCTGCGGTCGTTCATCACGGCCACCAAGCGCTGGGTAAGCTCGGGGCTTTCGTGCTCCAAGGCCGGAAACTGGTTGCGGTGCAGCAAGTAAAGCAGGGTGTCGCCCACGGCCACCCCGGCATTTTTGATGACGAGCAGCCGGGAGTAGGGCAGTACGCCGCTCACCGTGCCCTGCTCGGCGCGGAACAGGGGCTCGCGCGGGCCGTTGCCACTGTAGAACTGAATGGCGCCGCGCAGGA
Organism: Hymenobacter aranciens; assembly: GCF_030580865.1. Taxonomy (GTDB): domain Bacteria; phylum Bacteroidota; class Bacteroidia; order Cytophagales; family Hymenobacteraceae; genus Hymenobacter; species Hymenobacter aranciens. The sequence continues at coordinate 14,395 of NZ_JAUQSY010000006.1, forward strand.
TAGCCACCAGATAATCAGCGGGCGACTCGGGTTCGAAGATGGTGTCGCCGGGGGCGAAGTGGCGGACTTCGCCGTGGGCGAGCAGCCAGCTCAGCACCGCCTCGGGCAGTCCGGCGAAGGCGGTGACGGTGGCTAAATCGGCGGTGGTGAGGGTGGGCGTGGCGGTCATGGCTGCATAACCCGCACGGGCGCCACTTGTTGGGGCAGGACGTGGTATCTTGCGGAACGCTTTATTCTTACCCGGTTTTCTACCGCATGAGTTGCATTAGTTTCGGCTTCTCGCTACTGCTAGCCAGCATTTTATTTTATGCCCCTAACGCTTCGGCCCAGGCAGACCAGCGCCCGGCCACGCACATCGACTCCATGCGGGCGGCCCGCAAAGGGCCACCGGTGTACGTGCCCGCGACGTTCACTTTTCGCAGCGGCAAGCAGGTGCGCAGCTACGTCGAGCAATACCAGCGGTTTTACGTCGACCGCATCCCGTGCTACGAATCCTCGCCCGCGCAAATCCCGCCGCCGCCCCTGAAGGCCGTGAGCATCGACCGCCTCAAGAGCATGAGCGTGGAAGGGCACGAGCTGGAAACCTTATATGTGAAAGGCAAGCCATTGCGGGTGATGACCGAAAACATGGCGGCGCCCGGTCCGCTGGAGATTTTCGGTTACGCTATCACTAAAAGCAACATGCCCATTCCGATACCGCTGCCGGGCGCGGTGCTAGTAATTCCGACCGGCACGCACGACAAGGACTACTGGTACGTGCGGCAGGCCGGCGGCGAGCTGCAGGAGGTGCCGCGCTCGGGCAAGCAATTCGCTGACTTCATGAGCAAAGCCTTTGCCGCGCAGCCCGCGCTGGCGGCCCGCATCCGGCAGCGCAGCGAGGGCGCCGAGTTTAAAGACATGCCCGCCCTGGTGAAGGAATACAACGAGCACATTGCCGGCGAATAACGGTCGGTGCATTTCACTTTTCAGATTTTTGGGCAACTTTTTTAGCTTGCTTTGCCTTGTAAAAAGTTACCCAAAAATATTAGCAAACCTGCCGAAATGGCCAAAGCAAAAACCGTTTTTTTCTGTCAGAGCTGCGGCGCCCAGTCCGTGAAATGGATTGGCCGCTGCCCGGTATGCGGCGAGTGGAACACCTACGTCGAAGAGGTAATCCAGAAGGAAGAGCCCGCCCAGGCCGGCTCCTGGAAGCCCGCCAGCACCACGCCCGGCGGCAGCAGCACCAAAGCTGCCAAGTCGCGTCCGCTCAACGACATCGTGGCCGAGGATGAGCCGCGCATCATCACTTCCGACGGCGAGCTGAACCGCGTGCTGGGTGGCGGCATCGTGCCCGGCTCCATCGTGCTGATTGGCGGCGAGCCCGGCATCGGCAAAAGCACACTGATGCTGCAGATTGCCCTCAGCCTGCGCAAGCACAAGGTGCTGTACGTGAGCGGCGAGGAAAGCGAAGCGCAGATAAAGATGCGCGCCGAGCGGCTCGTGGACCAGCAGCACCCCAACTGCTACATCCTCACCGAAACGCAGACCCAGAACATCTTCCGGCAGATTGACCAGGTGCAGCCCAACATCGTCGTCATCGACTCCATCCAGACCATGCACTCCTCGCTGGTCGAAAGCGGGGCGGGCTCGGTGAGTCAGGTGCGCGAATGCACGACGGAGTTCCTGAAGTTCGCCAAGGAAACCAGCACGCCGGTGCTGCTCATCGGCCACATCACCAAGGATGGCTCGCTGGCGGGCCCCAAGACGCTGGAGCACATGGTAGATACTGTGCTACAATTCGAGGGCGACCGGCACATGAGCTACCGTATTCTGCGCACCATCAAAAACCGTTTCGGCAGCACCTCGGAGTTGGGCATTTACGAGATGCAGGGCACGGGGCTGCGGCAGGTAAGCAATCCGTCGGAAATTCTGCTTTCGCAGCGCTCGGAAAGCCTGAGCGGCATGGCCATCGGGGCCACGCTGGAGGGTAACCGGCCGCTGCTGGTGGAGGTGCAGGCCCTAGTGACTCCGGCCACCTACGGCACCCCTCAGCGCAGCAGCACGGGCTTCGACAGCAAGCGCTTACAGATGCTGCTGGCGGTGCTGGAGAAGCGCGCCGGCCTGCGCCTGGGGCAGCACGACGTGTTTCTGAACATCGCCGGCGGCCTACGGCTGGATGACCCGGCGCTGGACATGGCCGTGTGCGCCGCCGTGGTGTCGTCGCTCAATGACCTGCCTATTCCCGGCGACGTATGCCTGGCCGCCGAGGTGGGCCTGAGCGGTGAAATCCGGGCCGTGGCGCGGCTCGACCAGCGCCTGGCCGAAGCCGAAAAGCTCGGCTTTCGGGAGATGTACGTGTCGCACTTCAACGGCAAGGGGCTCGATTTGGCCCGCTACGGGCTGAAAGTGCAGCCGGTGAGCCGACTAGACGAGGTGCTAAACGGCCTCTTTGGCTGAGGTCTGAGAAATCGGCCCTGACAATCAATCCGTGGCCGGCGCTCAGGCGTAGGTCACGGATTGCCAAGGCCCGGACAGCCGGAATAAAAGTAGCCGCTGGATTGGACTTTATAAACCAAATCGCCGTATCTTCGGAGTGCTGATAGGCTTTTCCCGTGAATTAATCGGCCATAACTTTCCGTTTCCACCGCTGTTTTCTACCGACTTTCCCGTGGCTGCTGGCCCGTGCTATGATGCGTTTTTCTACTTCTGACTGTTTACGTGGGTTGCTGGGGGGAATACTCCTGCTATTGCCGTTGCTGGGCCAGGCCCAGAACACGGCGATACTGTCGGGGCGTGTGAGTGGGCCTACTACCGACTCACTAGTGGTGTCGTTGCGCGAGAACCCGCTCGACCCCAAAGAGAAAGTATTCCGCACTGCTCTCAACGACCGCGGCGAATTCAAAATCACGGTGCCCGTAGCGGTACCAACAAAAGCCGACCTCGTGTACGGCGACGACGTGGCCCCCCTTTACCTCGACCCCGGCACCGACCTCGACGTGCGCTTCAAGGGCGATGACATGGCGGGTACGCTGAAATTCAAGCCCAATGATGTGCCAACCGGCATTAAAGCCAAGATTTCCAATGGCTCGACGCTCACCACCGAGCAGCGCCACCGCCAGCAGGCCGCCAACGCCAACAACTACCTGGCCGAGTTTGACGCCCAGTTTGTGGAAAACGACGGTTTCCAGCCGCTGCCTGACAACATTCAGCTTTATGAGGCGCCGTACATTTCCTTTCTGGAGTACCGCCGTAAGCACGAGTTGAATTTTCTGGAAGACCGGGCGGCTAGGCAGTCGTTCACTCAAGAGTTTTACAACTACGCCAAGGCCGAGGTTATCTACTCTTACGCCAACGATAGGCTGATGTACCAGGACCTGCGCGAGCAGGTGGTGAACACCGAGGGCCGCCTGAAAATGACGCCTGACTACTACAGCTTCCTCAACGACCCGGCGCTGCTGAACTCGCCCGAGTCGGTGCAGAATGAGCTGTACCACGAGTTTCTGATTAATTACGTGCACTATGCCGTGGCTCAGGCCAAGCACCTGCGCTCCGACCCGAGCTTCTACATGGCTTCTTACGCCCTGGCCAGCAAGCAGCTGAATGGGGCCATCCGGCCTATCATTCTCGGGCGTATTCTGCAGGAGTCGTTCCGCTTTGGGCACGTCAAGCAGTCGGCGGCCATGCTGGCCGACTACCGCACTTTCGACCCGAAAAATCACTATTACAGTACGCTGAAGACCGATTTTGATAAGCACAAGGACTTTTCCATCGGCGCTCCGGCCCCCAACTTCAAGCTCACCAGCGCCACCGGCGACACGGTGCATCTGCACGATTTCACGGGCAAGCTGGTGTATCTGAACTTCTGGAAAAGCACCAATGGCTTGTGTCTGCGCGATTTGGCGTATGCCCAGGAGCTGATTCGCAAGTTTGAGGGCAAGAACATTGTGTTCATCAACATTGCGCTGGACGAGAACGAGCAGGCTTGGCGCCAGCTCGTGACCATCAAGAAGCTGCCGGGCGTGCACGTGCGCGTGGCGGGCGGCGGGCTGCGCTCGGCGCTGGCGCAATCATATGCGTTGCAGGAGGTGCCCACGTATATGCTGGTGGGTGAGGACGGCACCTTCCTCAACACCAAGCCGAAGCGCCTGAGCAGCCGGGCGGCAGTGGACGAAATCAACCAGTCGTTTGGCAAGGCCAGCACGTATAGCAGCACCATTGAGCTGCACCCGGCGGGCGGCAAGTAATAGTAAGCTCAGGAGTTTAAGTTAAAAGTTGAGAGTTAAAAGTTAAAAGGCCGGCGTGTCGTCAGGGTTTTAACTTTTAACTCTCAACTTTTAACTTATCATCTCAACTGGCGGTTGGTCCGGCAGATTCTTTCCGCTCCCCATGTCCTCCACCCTCACCGACGGACTCAACTTCCTCTACAAAGCCACGCCGCGCCGGGTATGGAACGCGACGCAAATTGTGGGCTCTTACATCCTGAGTAAGCTCACGGGCAAGGCGCGGCACCGGGGTATGCCGCTGGCTTTGAGCTTTGAGCCCACCACCAGCTGCAACCTGCGCTGCCCGGAGTGCCCCAGCGGGCTGCGCTCCTTCACAAGGCCCACGGGCATGATGCAGGAGGATTTGTTTAAGAAAACCATCGACGAGGTAGCCAGCCGCCTGTGGTACCTCATTTTCTACTTTCAAGGCGAGCCATATTTGCACCCCAAGTTTCTGGAGCTGGTGAATTATGCTTCGCAGAAAGGCATTTACACTGCCACCAGCACCAACGCCCACTTCCTGAACGAGCAGAACGCCCGCCGCACGGTGGAAAGTGGCTTGGACCGCCTCATCATCTCGCTTGACGGCACCACGCAGGAGGTGTACCAGCAGTACCGCGTGGGCGGCAAGCTGGAGAAGGTGCTGGAGGGCACCCGCAACGTGGTGAAATGGCGCAAGGAGCTCCGGTCGAGCACGCCGCGCATCATCTTCCAGTTTCTGGTGGTGCGGCCCAATGAGCACCAGATTGACGACGCCAAGCAGCTGGCCGAGGCGCTGGGCGTGGACGACGTGTGGTTTAAAACTGCCCAGATTTACGACTACCAGAACGGCTCGCCGCTCATCCCCACCATCGACTACTATTCGCGCTACGAGAACAACCAGAACGGCACGTTCAGCCTGAAAAACAAACTCGTAAACCACTGCTGGAAGATGTGGCACTCGTGCGTGGTCACCTGGGACGGCCTCGTGGTGCCCTGCTGCTTCGACAAGGATGCCGAATACCGCCTGGGGGATTTGAAGGAGCAGACCTTCGCCAGCCTCTGGCAGGGTAAGAAGTACCAGGGCTTCCGCAAGGCCCTGCTGAAGGGCCGCGACCAGGTGGAAATGTGCCGCAACTGCACCGAGGGCACCAAGGTGTGGGGGTAGGTTCAGGAGGAAGGTAGAACGCGACTCCCCCGTTTGGAAAGAAGGGGAGTTTCTCGTTCTACAGTCCGACAGCTACCTTTGGCTCTGCTGGCGAACGACAGTAGCCAGGCTATTTTCACACCTTCCCTCTTTTATCTTCATTCATGAAGCATTCTTTACTTTTTCTGGCCTTACTGAGTGTCGTAGGCAGCAGCGGCTGCGCTTCCATTGTCAGCAAAACCCGCTGGCCCGTTGCGGTCAGTAGCGTACCCGTTGGGGCCACACTCACGGTTACGAACCGCAAGGGCAAGGAAGTTTTTTCCGGGGTTACGCCGGCGGCAATAGAGCTTCGGTCGGGGTCGGCTTATTTCAAACGCGAAATCTACACGCTTACCTTCGCTACACCGGGTTATGCGCCCAAAACCACGACGCTCGAAGCGGGAATTAATGGTTGGTACTTCGGCAATTTTGCCATTGGTGGGGTTATCGGCTTCCTGATTGTCGACCCGATTACGGGGGCCATGTACCGCATTTCGCAAAAGGAGGTCAGCGTGGCGCTGACGCCCACCACGGGCTTTGTGTGGCCGGCACAGCCCGAACATGGCCTGCGTATTGTGTCGCTGAACGATGTGCCGGAGAGCCTGCGGCCGTCGCTGGAACGGCTGCCGTAAGCTGGGTAGCCATTTGACAAAAAAGGGGGCGTGAAGAATATTCTTCACGCCCCCTTTTTTGGGGGTAAGCGCTGGTGGCGCTAACGGCGCGACCGGGCGAACCACCCCCGTTTTGCCTGCGGCAAAACATCCCCTCCTTGGAAAGGAGGGGAGCTTGTCGTTCTACCGTTCGCCTTTCCCGAATACGGCCTCGGCCAGCGCCAGCACGGCGCGGCGGGTTTCGGGGGCGTGCTCGAAGTAGGAGAGGTGGCCGCTGGTTTCCAGGAACAGGGCGTGGGCTTCACTGGCCATTGCGGCTTGTTGCACCGAGTCTTCGAAAGGCACGGCGACGTCGTGCTTGCCGGCTACGAAGAGGACGGGAAACTCGGCGTTGCGCAGCACCTTGGTGCGGTCGGGGCGGGCGGCCATGCCGCGCATGGCCCCCACGATGGTTTCGACGGGCGTGGCCTTGCCGATTTCCTCCAGCAGCTCGCGCTGCTCCGTGAATTTCTCGCGGTTGACGGGCGCGAAGAGCGGGCGGATGAAGCTGTCCATGAACTTCTCGAGGCCGTGGCGCTCGACGAAACCGATGTTCTTTTCGCGGTTGGCTTTCTTCTCGTCGGTGTCGGGCAGGGCGGTGGAGTTGATGAAGGCCAGGCCGGCCACGCGCTCGGGCCAGCGCTCGGCCAGGGCCAGGGCCACGTAGCCGCCCATGCTGTGGCACACAAAGAGGGCCGGCTCGGGACAGCCTTTTTCATTGAGATAATCAATGACGTAGCGGGCCTGGGCCTCCATCGTGAAGTTGGCCACCGGGCCGCGGTGGGTGCCGTGGCCGGGCAGGTTGGGGGCCAGCAGGCGGTAGCCGGCGGGGAAGGGGCGGGTGAAGTCGGTCCAGACTTCGCGGCTTTCGGCGAAGCCGTGGAGGAAGACGATGGTGGGGGCAGTGGGAGTGGTCATGGCAATGCTACCTTGCGGCGAAACGGTCGGGGCTGATAAGCCCGCGACCGGCGGCTGGGTTTTCTTTTTGCCAAATCTACTGTATGATTTCACGCCAACGCATTCCGTTTGTCGTCGCCTTGGGCATTGGGCTGGTCTACGCGCTGGTGGGCCGATTCTCTTTAGGCATCGATTTGTTCGGCCAGGGCGGCCTGCTTTCCATTGCTTTCCTGGGGCTGATGCCGATAGGACTGGGGGCGCTGACGGCCCACTTCACACCGCGCGAGGCTAGCTGGAGTTGGCGGCGCGTCTGGGCGCCGTTTCTGGTGGTACTGCTGTTTCTGGTGGCCGCCCTCCTTTTCCAGCTGGAAGGCCTCATCTGCGTGATTATTATCTGCCCGCTGTTTCTCCTGGAGGCATTTATCGGCGCTATTCTCTACACCACGCTGGCCGACCCGCTCGACCAGCCCCGCGACAAAACCCTGATGGTAGCGGGCTTTGCGCTGCTGCCGTTTGTGGCCGCGCCGCTGGAGCAGCTCATCGCGGCGCCCGACACCTTCCGGCGCGTCGAAAACACGGTGGTTATCGAGGCGCCGGCGGCCGTGGTGTGGCAGCACATCGTGCGGGTGGCGCCCATCGAGGGGCGCGAGCTGCCCGCCAGCCTCACCGATGCCATCGGCTTTCCGCGCCCGGTGGAGGCCACGCTGAGCCGCGAGGGCGTGGGCGGGGTGCGCCACGCCACCTTCGAGCGCGGGGTGGAGTTCATTGAAACCGTGGACGAATGGCAGCCGCTGCGGCGGCTCTCGTTCAGCATCGTGCCCAACACGGCTACCATCCCGCCCACTACCTTCGACGAACACGTTATCGTGGGCGGCCGGTTTTTCGACGTGCTGCGCGGCACCTACGAGCTGCAGCCCCTGGGCCCCGGCCGCACCCGGCTGGTGCTGCACAGCCGGCAGCGCCTCAGCACCCACCTCAACTGGTACGCGGGCCTGTGGACGGGCTGGGTGATGAGCGAAATCCAGGGCCGCATCCTGACGGTGCTCAAGGCGCGCTGCGAAGTAGCGCGAACTTTGTAGTTCGCGTCCCCGCGCCGTTAAAGCCGTTCTGACGGCGCGGGGACGCGAACTACAAAGTTCGCGCTACTATCGCGTTACCATCGCGCTACTGCGGGTTACTGCCCGGCCACCGGCTGCGAGGCCACCCGCTCGCCAGCGGCCGTTTCCAGCCCGATGGTGAAGGCCGTGCCCGCCGGGTAGAGGTGGTAGAAGGCCGAGGAGTAGCGGAACTTGCCGGCCGGCAGGTAGGGGTGCTGCCCGATTTCCTCCACCAGCGTGCCATCGGGCCGGCGCACCCGGAAGCGCACGTTTTTGATAGGCTTGGCGAGGTTAAACTCGGCCGCAAAGGTCTGGTGCAGGAGCTCGGGCTCGTCCTGCGAGGTGTTTTCGTCCACCCGCATTTCCTTGAGCACCTTGCCCTGCGCATCCACCAGCCGGAACACGTACACGGGCTGGCTGGCGGCGTCCACGGTTTCGTTCATGCCAAAGGTGTAGCGCAGCACGCCGGGCGTCAGCCGGCGGTTGGTAAAGAGGTCGTAGCGGCGCTGGCCCTGGGCGTTGCACACCTGCAGCGTGGCCACCTGGGCCGTGGGGCTGTGGTAGAGCAGGGGCACGCGCCGGGCAAAGGTTTTGAGGCGGGGGGCGCGGGCGGTGGCGCTGCTGCGCACCCGGCTGCGGACCTGGCTGCTGACGCTGGCCAGGTAGGCCACGATGTTGGTGGCGCCGCGCAGCTGGGCGGGGCTCACCTCAATGTCGGTGGGCAGGGGCTCGCCGTCGGAGAGGTGCCACACGAAGCTTTGGCCGTAGCTGCCGGCCAGGCCGGGGTATTTCTGGAGGGAGTCGCCGAGGGCGGCGAGGCCCTTTTCGGCCCGCCCGGCGCAGGTGTAGGCCGTGGGCGAGCGGGGCACGTAGTCGTGCTTTTCCATGCAAAAGCCCCACAGCCGGATGGTGCGGCTGGCCCCGGGCGCCAGCACCAGCAGCTGCTGCTGAAAGGTGAACAAATCCTGCGCCCCGGCATCGGCGGCCACGAAGTGCAGCCCCGGCGGCACCCGCACGGGCAGTTCCTTCGGGCCGGAGTTGGTGAGGATGCAGGCCAGCGTTTCGGGCCCCAGGCCGTTGAGTGCCTTGGCGGTGAGGGTCACCTGGCCCTGCCCGATGGCCGTGAGCAGGTCGACGGGCGGGGCGGGCGCGGCCCCGGCCAGGCGGACCAGGAACAGGAGGAATAGCAGGGCGAGGAGGCGTTTCATGGGCCGGATAATGGTGACCGGTCTGACAACGTGGCGAACGCAGTTACAAGTATAGCCGCATCCGCGGGTCCGCCCGCATCACCGGATTCGGAGCCAGATTCGGCGCGGCGTACGGGGCCCTTCCAGAGCTCGGCCCCGGCCCCGTATGCCGCGCCGAAAGCTCACCCGAAGTCGGTGATGCAGGCGTGGGCGGCAACGGGCTTTTCCCCGCAGTCGGAAGAGGTGTCGTACGCCGCTACGGGCCTTCCACCGACTCCTATATAGCCGGCGGCAGCTTCCATTTGCGAAAGTCCGGCCGATTCTGTACTTTTCGGCATCACTCACCCTAACTCCTTCATCATATGGAACCCACTCCGGCTCCCACCTCCCGCAAAACCCCACTCCTGCCCCGCGGTGACCGCCAATTGGCAGCCCTCGCCGTGCTGGTGGCCAAGTACTGGGGCACCCAACCCTGGCTCACGCTGCGCTACACCACGTCGGACCTGTTTCTGCCCGTGGCCACCGGCTATGAAACGGCCGTGAGCAGCCGCGAGCAGGCTGGGGCCGCCCGCCCCGTGCTGGCCGACGAAATCCTCGAACTCGACCAGCTCATCGACGTCACGCTGTACCGCGTCAAAAACCGCCTCGTCGATAAGTACGACAAGAAAAAAGCCCCCAAGCACTACCTCACCGTGGGCATCATCAAGGACGGCAAAGAGTACATCATCGACGCCGAGCGCACCGCCCGCGCCGCCGCCCTGCTCACCCTGGTAGCCGGCCTCAAAAGCGAGAAAATCGACGGCGGCGAGTGGGGCACCGACTTCTGGGAGCCCATCGCCACCCGCTACAACGAGCTGGTGCCCCTGCTGGCCGATACCACCGGCGACATCGCCAAAGCCGTGGCCCACAAAGACACGCAGCGCGCCCTCGTCACCCAAGTCCTCTACAGCATCGCCAAAGTCCTCGACGCCAACTACCCCGACGAGGCCGAATACAAGGCCCAGCTGCGCGCCGCCGGCTTCCAGCGCGAAAGCTATTAGGAGCTGTATGTTGTTGTTTCACGCGGCGGCTCCGGTAGCGGGGCCGCCGCGTGTTACTTTTGGGGGTATCCTCTTTGTGTTTTCAGCGATGAACGAGCAGCTAGTTGTCAAGAATTTCGGGCCCATCAAGGAGGCCACGGTGGACTTTAAGCGGGTCACGGTTTTCATCGGGCCGACGGGCGGGGGGAAGAGTACGCTGGCGAAGCTGAAAATGGTAGTTTCTGAAAGTGATGTTGTTTCTCAGAATGGGATTTCAGCCTCGGCTTTCGATGATTATGGCATGGAATCTTTCAAGCGCCCTAACTATTCTGTGACGTTTATCGGTAGAAAAAACTTCTTTTTAGAATTTACAGGCGATAAAGTAACCGTTGACCCTAAACTCTTATCTGTAGCCCGGAAGAAAGGGAAAGAGGAGTTTAAAAAGCATTTGGAAAGTATTGATTCGGAGAGTATAGGAAAAATACTCCTTGATGCCACATCTGGTGAAAATGCTTCTCCCTCCGCATTGGAATTATTGGAAAGATTTGAAAATTCCTTTAGTAAAGGTTTTTTAAGAGGACTGTTGGGAGTCCATTTGCATACACATTACATACCTGCTGAGAGGATTATTATTTCTATTCTAGACTCATCTTGGCCTTCTCTGATTGAAGCTAAAGCAGACCTCCCTAAGCCCTTGCTGAGTTTTGCTAAAGGCTTTATTAAAGCTGCTAATAGTGTTCGTACTTTGAATATGCCTTTTTTGAACGTAGAGTTTCAAAGTACAGATAGGCAGAACATAATTCGTTCACTAGACGATGATGTTGCTCTACAATTGCGTGAAGCCGCTAGTGGTCTCCAGTCTGTAACTCCATTATTGGTATTCTTAGAGGACTTGAACTCTGACACTGAGTTTGCGCACAGTTTTGTTGTCGAAGAGCCTGAACTCAACCTCTACCCCACCGCCCAGCAGGGCCTGCTGAACTGGCTGGTGGAGAAATGCACCAAGGGCGAAAACGACCTGACGATAACCACGCACAGCCCTTATATTCTCTCGCATCTCAACCTGCTGCTCTACGCCCACCAGGTAGCCGAGCAGCACCCCGAGCGGCGGGCCGATGTGGCGGCCATTGTGCCGGAAGCCAGTTGGATTGACCCCAAAGAATTTGCCTGCTACCAAGTGGAAGGTGGCGGCGTAGAGTCATTGGTCAATGATGAGTTGGGCCTGATAGACAACAACGAACTGGACGGCCTGTCCGGTGATGCGGCCGATGCTTTCGACAACCTGATTCGCCTGTCGAAAGGCATTGCCGTGAAATGATTAGCCGCGTTATAGCCAATCATCCAAAAGGCGCTGAGCAGTGTGTCAGCACGCACCACGACCCCGAGTTTCACATCTACGACCCGCCCCTGTCTCCACCCGACGCCGAAGGCAAGGTGAAGCGGCAGCCCTGCACCCGACGGGAAGGCGCCCCGCAGCCCAATGATTTCGCAGTTGGCAACCAAACGGCACAGCCTGTTCACTTGGTAGCCATTGATGCATGTTTGTATGATTCGGGCGATGCCACTCGGTGCGACTGTGCGCTTATTCAAGCCGAAGACATTAGGTTCGTTGAGTTTTCGCACGGCAATTTCCGGCGTCGCTCCCAACGTGTGGAGAAATGTATTCCACAGCTAGCGGCTACCATCAATGACTTTTATCAATACGGTATCATTACAGAGGGCACCGTAGTGCAAGCTTTTATCTGCGTCGGATTCACAGACGAATTCCCTCCACAAAACGCCTCCCTGGATGCCCGGAAAGCGCAGCTTAACTTATTGGTAAAAGCCAATGTGGCCGTTGAGCTGTACGTTACCGACCAAACAATTTTTACGGATGGAGTTGTCGAAAGCCACTCCTGATAGTCGCCCCTGGAGCACCCTCGCCGTCGCCCACGTCCGGGGCAAGTCGCGGCTCATCACCAGCCACGGCGTGCAGCCGCTGAAAATCCTGCAGCCCGGCGCGCCCGGCAGCGCCTGCCATGTGGTGCTGAGCAGCTACGGCGGCGGCCTGGTGGCCGGCGACTTCATCGGGCTGCGGGTGGCGGTGGGGGCAGGCAGCCGGCTGTTCCTCGGCACGCAGGCCAATACCAAGGTCTTCCGCTCCATTGATGGGGCGGTGGCCGCCCAGCACACCCACGGCGAGGTGGCCGAAGGCGGCTTGGCCGTCATCTTCCCCGACCCCGTGGTGCTGCAGGCCGAGAGCCGCTACCGGCAAGTGCAGCACTGGCAGCTGGCTTCCACCGCCACGCTGCTGCTGGCCGATTGGTTTCACTCCGGCCGCATGGACCAGGGCGAGCGGTTTGCCTTCCACGAGTTGCGCACCGAGCTGCGGGTGACGGTGGCGGGCCGTCTCACGCTACTCGATAAGCTGGCCTTTGCCCCTGCCGCACACGTTGCCAGCGCCCCGCCCCACTTCGCCGGCTACCAGACGTTCTTTTCCGTCTTCCTCATCGGCCCGCCCGATGATACCAGCTTCCAGCAGCTGGCGGCCCGGCTGCAACAGCAGCAAATGCCCGGCGCCGACGGCCCGCACTTCACCCTGCGCGGCAAACCCTGCGCCGTAGCCGTCACCCAGGCCCGCCCAAACGTGTGGGTGCTGCGCGCCGCCGCCAATAGCCGAATGGACCTGGAGCCGCTATGCGCGGCGCTGCTGGCCGAGCTGGCCGGGCCGGAATTATTGGGGTATAACCCACTGGCGCGAAAGTATTAGCGCCTATCCTCCCGCACCGAGGCCAGCGCCCGCGCCTTCGCCCCCAGGATGTGGCCGATAATCTCCTCCAGCCCATGCCCATCGATGGCGCGGGCGAAGAGAAACGGCCCTTCGCCGCGCATGCGGCGCGAGTCGGTTTCCATCACGCCTAGGTCGGCGCGCACCAGCTCGGCGAGGTCAATTTTGTTGATAACCAGCAAATCGGCCTGCGTGATGCCGGGCCCACCCTTGCGCGGAATCTTGTCGCCGCCCGACACGTCGATGACGTAGATGGAATAATCGACCAGCTCGCGGCTGAAGTGGGCGGCCAGGTTGTCGCCCCCGCTTTCCACGAACAGCAAATCCAGCCCGTATTCGTGGCGCTGCATGAGGGTTTCCAGCGCGTCCATGTTCAGCGAAATATCCTCGCGGATAGCCGCGTGCGGGCAGCCCCCAGTTTCAACGCCCACGATGCGGTCCTCGCTCAAGGCGCTGTGGCGGATGAGAAAATCCGCGTCTTCGCGGGTGAAGATGTCGTTGGTGACCACGCCCAGCTCGTGCTCGTGGCGCAGCCGCTCGCACAGGGCTTTCAACAAGGCCGTTTTGCCCGTGCCCACCGGCCCGCCGATGCCCACGGTGAAAGCCCGCTTGCGGAAGTTGCGGTAGGATGGCAGCCGGCGCGTGTCGCGCTGCGCAAAGTCGCCGGGAGATTCGTAGGCATCGTGGCTGTGGCCGTGGAGGAGCAGGGCAAGTTTTTCTACGAAAGGCATAATAAATTAGGGGCTTAACTGTCATGCTGACGAAGGAAGCATCCTCTCACGCCAGAAGGAGTTTACTGGATTGTTCATGCGCGATAGGATGCTTCCTTCGTCAGCATGACAGACGGGTTAGTTCTGAAACAGCTTGGTGTACAAATCCTCATGCAGCACCTGCGCCACCTCCAGCAGGAAGGCCGAGCGGGTAGCCTCCCCGTACTCCTTCCCCTCCTGCCCCGCCAGCACATGCTCAAACACCGCGTAAAAATCGTGCTGCAAGCGGTGTCCTTCCAAAGGCCCCAGCAAACCTAGCCGGATGGCCGCGCTCAGCTGGTCGCGTAGCAGCATATGCAGGTACATGGTCTGCACCTCGGCCAGCGCGTAGCCTGTGCACTGCAAGGCCAAGGCAAACACCAGCGTGAAATGCGGCGGCAGCTCCTGTGCGGCAAACCACTCGCTGATTTCCGGCAAGTTGGCTTCGGGGTAAAAGGAATTCAGTAGCCGCAGCCAGGTACGGCCCTGCACGGCGCTGGCGCGGTGCAGGTTGGGCACCAGAAGCTGGGCGTCATAGTCTTCGGCTATGGGTAGTAATGCGCTTAATTCGGTCTGGAAGCAGGAAGTGATGAATGGCAGCTCGAAACTCCCGGCCTGCTGCAAGTAGGCGTAGAGGTAGTTGCGCAAGCCGGTATCGTCGCGCACTAAGTCTAGCGAGATGCTGCTTTCCAGCCCGTAGGAATAGGCGAAGGAACCCGTGGGGATGGCCGAATCGACGAGGTGAAGCAGGCGGGCGAAGTGGGACATAGTGGTCGTTCCGGCGTTCAACCCCACCCCCGGCCCCTCCCCTTCGGGAGAGGGGAGCCGGTTAGGGTCGGTTAGGCTTAGGCTTGTTCTATTATTATGAAATCGTCAGGCTCCCCTCTCCCGAAGGGGAGGGGCCGGGGGTGGGGTTGAACGCCAGAACCTATCATGCATCCTCGCCCTCAATGTCTTTCAATAACTCCAGCTGATGAGCAATAGCAGCCAGCACTTTTGGCATTTCATATATCACCTCTTCATTCCGAAAGCGCAATACCAGAAACCATACTCCTGCAACGTGTGCGTACGCCCACCATCATATTCCACAGCCTCTTGCCCATCATGAACTTCTCCATCCACCTCCACAATCAGCCAAGTTCGCAGACACACAAAATCAACGATGTACTCCGCAATGGCATGTTGCCGACGAAACTGGAACCCCAGCTTATGTCCCCGCAACTCCTGCCACAATAACTGCTCAGCCGGAGTTGGATTCTTCCGATTTTCGCGCGCGAAACCCTTCAGATTTTTCCACCGCAGCCGGTCAGTAGTGAAGGTATGAATGGAACTGTCAGTCGGACCAAGGTTTGCCATAATCAAAACAATCGTCAGGCTCCCCCTCTCCCGAAGGATTCCGCGCATTAAGCGGCGAGGGGCCGGGGGGTGGGGTTGAACGCTAGAACAAATTATACAGCTGCGCCAACGGCAGCACCGCCACCGGCTCGCAGGTCAGATGCACCCCGTCCACCGTCACCCGATAAGTCTCCGGGTCCACGGCAATATTGGGCAGGTAGTCATTCAGCGCCATGTCCTTTTTCGTCACGCTGCGGCAGCCGCGCACGGCCACCACGCGCTTGCTCAGGCCGTAGTCGGCCTCCACCTTCGCCACCGAGGCGGCGCTCACGAACACCAGCGACGACTGCCCCACGGCCCCGCCCAGCGCCCCGAACATGGGCCGCGAAAAGGAAGGCTGCGGCGTCGGAATCGAGGCGTTGGCGTCGCCCATCTGCGACTGCACGATGATGCCGCCCTTGAGAATCATCTCCGGCCGCGAGCCGAAAAAGGCGGGTTTCCAGAGCACAAGGTCGGCCAGCTTGCCCACCTCCACCGAGCCGACTTCGTGGGCGATGCCGTGGGCGCGGGCGGGGTTGATGGTGTACTTGGCCACGTAGCGGCGGGCGCGGAAGTTGTCGGCGCGGCCCGTGGCGGCGTCTTCGGGCAGCGGGCCGCGCTGCTGGCGCATCTTGTGGGCCGTTTGCCAGGTGCGGGTGATGACCTCACCCACCCGGCCCATGGCCTGCGAGTCGGACGAGATGATGCTCAGCGCGCCCATGTCGTGCAAAATATCCTCGGCGGCAATGGTTTCGCCCCGGATGCGGCTTTCGGCGAAGGCCACGTCCTCGGGAATGTTGCGGTCGAGGTGGTGGCACACCATGAGCATGTCGAGGTGCTCGTCTATGGTGTTGACAGTGAAGGGCCGCGTGGGGTTCGTGGACGAGGGAATGACGTTCGGCTCGCCGCAGATTTTGATGATGTCGGGCGCGTGCCCGCCGCCCGCGCCCTCGGTATGGTACGAGTGGATGGTGCGCCCCTTGAAGGCCGCCGTCGAGGTTTCCACGAAGCCGCTCTCGTTCAGCGTGTCGGTGTGGATACACACCTGCACGTCGTATTCCTCCGCGATGCTGAGACACATATCGATGGCCGCCGGGGTGGTGCCCCAGTCCTCGTGCAGCTTGAACCCCAGCGCCCCGGCCTCGGCCTGCTCGCGCAAGCCCTCGGGTTTCGAGGCATTGCCCTTGCCCAGGAAGCCGAAGTTGAGCGGGTAGGCGTCGGTGGCCCGCAGCATCATTTCGAGGTAGAAGGCGCCCGGCGTGCAGGTGGTGGCGGTGGTGCCGGCGGCCGGCCCGGTGCCGCCCCCAATCATGGTGGTGAGGCCCGAGGCCAGCGCCTCCGGCACCTGCTGCGGACTGATGAAGTGAATGTGGCAGTCGATGCCGCCGGCCGTCAGAATTCGGCCCTCGCCGGCCACCACTTCGGTGGTCACGCCCACCACCAGGCCGGGCGTCACGCCGGGCATGATGTGCGGGTTGCCGGCCTTGCCAATGCCCACGATGCGCCCACCCTTGAGGCCCACATCGGCCTTGTAGATGCCGGTATAGTCGAGCACCAGGGCGTTGGTAATAAGCAAATCCAGCGCCTCGTCGGGCCTGATTCCGGCCGCCTGCCCCATGCCATCGCGCAGCACCTTGCCGCCGCCGAACTTGCATTCCTCGCCGTACACGCAGTAGTCGTGCTCGACCTCAATCAGCAAATCGGTATCGCCCAGGCGAACCCGGTCGCCGGTGGTGGGGCCGTACATCTCGGCGTAGGCGCGGCGGGAGAGGGGGAGGGGCATATTCTATTAAAAATAAGCGGACTTAGAAAGGGTAGATTTTTCAAGTTCAAAATCGTAGCCCCGGCTCTTGATTAAGAACTCTACCTCTTGCCTAACTTTTTCATCGCTGGTTGGTGGTAAAATGACTTTGTCAACCAGAATGCCAATGTCCAACTTGATAAACATCCCCTTGTCAGATGGCTGTTTATCCCAAAATTCAAGGTCATTTTCAGCTTCTCTAACTTGATGAATTATTCTAACCTCCCGCTCATGAATAAACTCATTCCGCTTGTGAATTAACGGCATGAACATGTTATAGCTGCGGTGTGGATAATCTGCACCATAAAAAACACCTTTGTCATAGTCAAGGTATCTTACCTTACTAATGTCGATGTCTTGAGCAGTTCCTTCGAGTGATTGAATTAACCGAGCGGTAGTAGTCTGAATGGCTACTCCTTCATTTGATTTTAAGTACAACCGCCACATAGCATCGGACTCATTAGAGTTGTTATGCCAGCAGTTTACAACATGAATGCGCCGAAACATCATGTGAGTGTAAGCCAAGTCCGCAATACTCTTGGCTATTTGCTCTTCATCAGGCTCATTGCCATAATGCCTAGCCATTGCTCGATGCATCTCAGGCCGAAAATCATGCTCCTTTTTAGGAATAGAGCCTTCAAATGGGTCCGAGAATTTATCAGCACGACTAAAGAACAGAGCTTTTTGGTCCAAAAAGGATTTGAAACGGTCTAATTCCATATACCGCCACAAAACGGCATTTGGGTCAGGTGCAATACCTACTTCTGGGCAAGAAACTGGCATAAAGTAAGGTTTTTTAGTGAGTTTGTGTCTTAAATAACGCCGCCTGCTTATTCTCCTCCCCCAACTCCCCATTAATCCACCCATTCCCCCCATACACAATCCGTTCGCCGGCCAGCGCCACTAAGGTAACGCGCTTGCGCTCGCCCGGCTCGAAGCGCACGGCCGTACCCGCCGGGATGTTGAGCCGGAAGCCGTAGGCCGCCGCCCGGTCGAAGCGCAGGGCCGTGTTGGTTTCGAAGAACGGGTAGTGCGAGCCCACCTGCACCGGCCGGTCGCCCAGGTTGACCACTTCGATTTCCACCGTTTCGCGGTTGTCGTTGAGGATGATATCCTCCTCGCGCAGCAGGTATTCGCCGGGCTCGCAGGAGCTGGCGGCCGCCGGCGCGGTGGGGGGCACGGCCCGGTGCAGGCCCGAGCCGTAGAGGGCCAGAGCGGGGTCGCCGGCCTCGCGGCAGATGGGGTGATGCACGGTTACGAGCTTGGTGCCGTCGGGGAAGGTGCCTTCGATTTGGACTTCGGCCAGCAGCTCGGCCACGCCGGGCAGTACGTCGGCGAAGCCCAGCAGCTGCTTGCCCTTGTTCATGAGCGCGGCCACCCGCTCGCCGTCGCGGATGAACTCGAGCAGCTGCGTGGCGAGCAGGGCCACGGCCTCGGGGTAGTTGAGGCGCAGGCCGCGGGCGTAGCGCTTCTGGGCCACGAAACCGGCCTGGTGCAGGATGAGCTTGTCGAGGTCTTTGGGGGCGAGGTGCATGGGAGGGCGTTTATCGTTCACGCGAAACCTCACCCCCTGACCCCCTCTCCAAAAAAGAGGGGGCACCGGTTCGTGAGGGTAATTCTAATGTAAAATTTGTCAGGAGCATTTCCGGTGCCCCCTCTTTTTTGGAGAGGGGGTCAGGGGGTGAGGTTGACGGGCGCACGACGCTTGATTCACCATCGCACATTCCCATGAATCATCCACCCGCCATACCCAATACACAGCAGCGACGATAGCGTAATCGTACTGAATTTCAAGGTTCGACTAATCTTCATCCGCTTGGTAAAGGGCACGCTGCACAGCCCCGCCATCACAAACATCCCCAGCACCGAGCCTAACCCGAACAGCAGGAAATACAGCAAGCTCAGGCCAATGCTCTTGATGCCGCTCATCACCAACAGCACCAGCGCGCCGCTGCCCGCCAGCCCGTGCAGCAACCCCACCGCGAAGGCTGCCCGCGACTGCGAGGTGCCCGGCCGCATTTTGGTGGGGTTGCGCTGGTTCACCAGGCGGGTGATGCCCATGACGATGAGCATGGCGCCGACGGCCGCCTCGAAGTAGGGCGAGGAGAGGAAGGTGAGGCGGCCCAGCAGGATGAGCGAGCCGACGATTACCAGCATTGTAGTGTGGCCCAGGCCCCAGAAAATCCCGTCGCGCAGGGCTTCGGCCAGGGTGTCGCGGCGCGAGATGAGGTTGCCCACGGCCAGCAGGTGGTCGGGTTCAAAAGCGTGACCCATTCCGGCGACAGAAGCAAATAATATCGGCAATAGGGCTTGCATATGGGGGCAGTTTGCGCCTAAAGGTAGTTGTCGGTCTGAAATTGCCCCTAATTTTTAGGGGTTGATTTTATTTTTCTGCTGTTTTTGCGCAAAATGAGTATTACCCGCTGGCATTTGCCGAATGCGGGCTGTATATTTCCATTTCGGTCGCCGGAAAGCACGGTGTGGGCGGCCGCTTGAGCTAGTTGAAAAGAAGATGATGGACGCCTCCCCCACCCTGTACCGACCCGAATTTGAACACGATGCTTGCGGCACCGGCTTCATTGCCTCGCTGCGCGGCACTCCCACGCACCAGATGGTGACCGACGTCCTCACGATGCTCGAAAACATGGAGCACCGCGGCGCCTGCGGCTGCGACCCCGACTCGGGCGACGGCGCGGGGCTGCTGCTGCAGCTGCCGCACTGGTTTCTGCTGGAGGAATGTACGGCGCTGAGTATCCGCCTGCCCGAACCGGGAGCTTATGGCGTGGGGATGATGTTTTTGCCGAAGGATGAGGCGGTGCGGGCAGCCTGCCGCGTCGTCATCGGCGCGGCGGCGGCGCAGTTGGGGCTGCCGCTACTGGGCTACCGGCCGGTGCCCACCAACCCGGCCGGTATCGGGCAGACGGCGCTGGCGGCGGAGCCGGCCATCGAGCAGGTGTTTGTGGGGCGGCCGACGGGGCTGGCTACGGCCGAGAACTTCGAGCGCAAGCTCTACGTGCTGCGGCGGCTTATCAGCAAGGACGTGCGGGCCACGGTGCCGGGCGCGGACGACTTTTACTTTCCTTCATTTTCCTGTAAAACCATCGTTTACAAAGGCCAGCTGAAGACGCATCAGGTACGCGCCTACTACCCCGACCTGAGCGACGAGCGAGTGATTTCGGGTTTCGGGCTGGTGCATTCGCGGTTTTCGACCAACACCTTTCCGAGCTGGCAGCTGGCCCACCCCTTCCGCCTGCTGGCGCACAATGGCGAAATCAACACCCTGCGCGGCAACCTGAACTGGTTTTTTGCCGGGCTGCGGTCCTACACTTCGCCTTATTTCTCAGAAGAGGAAATGGAGATGTTACTGCCGGTAATCGATGAAAATCAGTCGGATTCGGCCTGTCTCGACAATATAATCGAAATCCTACTGCACTGCGGCCGGCCGCTCCCACACGTGATGATGATGCTGGTGCCCGAAGCTTGGGACGGCAACACCCAGATGGACCCGCTCAAGAAGGCGTTTTACGAGTTCCACGCCACGTTTATGGCGCCTTGGGATGGGCCAGCGGCGCTATTATTCACTGACGGCAAGATGATTGGGGCCATGCTCGACCGCAACGGCCTGCGCCCCCTGCGCTACGCTCTCACCGACGACGGCCGCATCATCGTGGCCTCGGAGGCAGGGGTGCTGCCGCTGCCAGCCGCCCGCGTGCTGCGCAAGGGTCGCCTGCAGCCCGGCAAGATGCTGCTGGTGGACACCGAAGCGGGCCAGATTATTACCGACGAGCAGCTCAAAGCCCAGGCCGCCAGCCGTCAACCCTACGGCGCGTGGCTGAACGAGTACCAGATACGCCTGGAAGAGCTGCCCGAGCCGCGCCAGGTTTTCAGCGACCTTGGGGCTGAGGCGGTTTTCAAATACCACCAGGTTTTCGGCTACTCCCGCGAGGATATCGACCGCATCATCACGCCGATGGCACTAGATGGCAAGGAGCCCATCGGCTCGATGGGAGTGGACGTGCCGCTGGCCGTGCTCTCCGACCAGCCGCAGCACCTGAGCAGCTACTTCAAGCAGTTTTTTGCCCAGGTCACTAACCCGCCCATCGACCCCATCCGCGAGCGGCTGGTGATGAGCCTGGCCACCTTCATCGGCAACAACGGCAACATCCTCGACGAGGATAAAATGCACTGCCACTGCGTGTACCTGCCGCAGCCCATCCTCGCCAACCACGAGCTGGAGAAGCTGCGCAGCATCGATACCGGGCTTTTTCACGCCAAAACGCTGCTCACCTACTTCAAGGCCGACGGCCAGCCCGGTTCACTGCAACGCGGCCTCGACCGCCTCTGCCGCTACGCCGTGGACGCGGTGGAGGATGGTTTCGAGGTCATCATTCTATCCGACCGCTCGCTCGACTCGGAGCACGCGCCCATCCCTTCGCTGATGGCCGTTTCTACTGTCCATCACCACCTTATCCGGCACGGCTACCGGGGCTCGGTGGGCCTGGTGGTGGAAGCCGGCGATGTGTGGGAGGTGCACCATTTCGCCTGCCTGCTGGCCTTCGGGGCCACGGCCATCAACCCCTACCTGGCGCTGGCCACGGTGCAGACCATGCAGGCCAGCGGGCGGCTGCATACTGAATTGGACTATGGGCAGCTGGCGAAAAACTACGTCAAATCGGTGTGCGACGGACTGTTGAAAATTTTCTCCAAGATGGGAATCAGCACCTTGCAGAGCTACCACGGCGCGCAGGTGTTTGAGATTCTGGGGCTGAACCAGACCGTGGTGGACCACTGCTTCACCGGGGCCGTGACGCGCATCGGCGGGCTGGGCTTCGATGAAATTGCCCGCGAAACGCTGCACAAGCACTTCCAGGGCTTCCGCGCTAACTCGGCCGACGAGCCGGCCCTGCTGCCCGACGGTGGCGTGTACCAGTGGCGGCGGCGGGGCGAGGCGCACATGTTTAACCCCGAGACGGTGCATCTGCTGCAGCACGCCACGCGCACCAACGATTACGCACTCTATCAGAAGTATGCGCGGCTGCTGAATGAGCAGCCCGAGCGGCAGTTCACCCTGCGCGGGCTGCTGGATTTTGCCCGGCACCGCCCGGCCATTGCCCTTGATAAAGTGGAGCCGGTGGAAAGCATCATGCGGCGCTTTGCCACGGGCGCGATGTCGTTTGGCTCGATTTCGCACGAGGCGCACAGCACGCTCGCCATTGCCATGAATCGCATCGGCGGCAAGAGCAATACCGGCGAGGGCGGCGAAGACCCGCTGCGCGACGAGCGGTTGGAAAACGGCGACTCGGCCCGCTCGGCCATTAAGCAGATTGCCTCGGCCCGCTTCGGCGTCACGGCCCAGTACCTGACCAACGCCGATGAACTGCAAATTAAAATGGCTCAGGGCGCTAAGCCCGGCGAGGGCGGCCAGCTGCCCGGCCCGAAGGTGGACGAATGGATTGCCCGCGTGCGCCACGCCACGCCCGGCGTGGGCCTGATTTCGCCCCCGCCGCACCACGACATTTACTCCATCGAAGACCTGGCCCAGCTGATTTTCGACCTCAAAAACGCCAACCGCGCCGCCCGCATCAATGTGAAGCTGGTGAGCAAGGCGGGCGTGGGCACCATCGCGGCCGGCGTCGCCAAAGCCCACGCCGACGTCATCCTGATTTCGGGCTACGACGGCGGCACCGGGGCCTCGCCGCTCAGCTCCATCCGCCACGCGGGCCTGCCCTGGGAGCTGGGCCTCGCCGAAGCCCACCAGACGCTGCTGCGCAACCAGCTCCGCAGCCGCGTGGTGCTGCAGGCTGACGGCCAGCTCAAAACCGGCCGCGACCTAGCTATTGCCGCCCTGCTCGGGGCCGAGGAATGGGGCGTAGCTACCGCCGCTCTCATCGCCGGCGGCTGCGTGCTGATGCGCAAGTGCCACCTCAACACCTGCCCCGTGGGCGTAGCCACCCAAGACCCCGAATTGCGCAAGCTATTCACCGGGCAGCCCGAGCACATCGTCAACCTGTTCCGCTTCCTGGCCGAGGAATTGCGCGAAATCATGGCCGGACTGGGCTTCCACACGGTGCAGGAAATGGTGGGGCGCAGCCAGTTTCTGAAAGTGCGCGACCACCTCCCCCAATGGAAAGCCCGCACCCTCGACCTCAGCGGCCTGCTGCACCCGGGCGCCAACCCCAGCGGCGGCACCCTGCACCAAAGCGAAGCGCAGGACCACGGGCTGACGCATATTCTCGACTGGCAGCTGCTGGCAACGGCCCAGTCGGCCATAAACGAGCGCATTCCCGTCTTCGCTGAGTTCGCCGTGCAGAACACCGACCGCACCATCGGCACGCTGCTATCCAACGAAATAACCAAGCGCTACCAGGCTGCCGGCCTGCCTGAGAATACCATCAACTTCACTTTCCGCGGCTCGGCCGGGCAGAGCTTTGGGGCGTTTTGCGTGAAAGGACTGGCGTTTAAGCTGGAAGGCGAGGCCAACGACTACGTGGGCAAGGGCCTGAGCGGGGCCCAGTTGGCCATTTTTCCGCCGACTGACGCGCAGTTCGTGCCCGAGCAGAACATCATCATCGGCAACGTGGCGCTGTACGGCGCCACCTCGGGCGCGCTGTTCGTGCGCGGGCAGGCGGGCGAGCGGTTTGCGGTGCGCAACTCCGGCGCCACGGCCGTGGTGGAAGGCGTGGGCGACCACGGCTGCGAGTACATGACCGGCGGCCGGGCCCTCATTCTGGGCCGCACCGGCCGCAATTTCGGCGCCGGTATGAGCGGCGGCCTGGCCTGGGTGTACGACCCCGACGGCTCGTTCGCCGCCAACTGCAACCCCGAGATGGTGGAGCTGGACCCGCTGGACGAAACCGACGAAACGCAGATTCTGGCGCTGTTGCAGCAGCACGCGGCGCTTACGGACAGTCAGCTGGCGGCTTTCCTGCTGGGCAATTGGGCGGAGGAAATGGGGCGGTTTGTAAAGGTGTTTCCGAGTGAGTATAAGAAGGTATTGCAGGCGGCACGGTATGCTGAAGCGCGGTAGAGACGCAATATTTTGCGTCTCGTCGTCGAACGACTCGCGTTGAACAACTCCACATTATTAACAACGAAACAACATCAGTAACGACGAGACGCAAAATATTGCGTCTCTACAAGTTCACTTAGACAATGGCCAACCCTACCGGCTTCAAACAATTCCCCCGCGAGCTGCCGTCCAAAGCGCCAGCCCCGGAGCGCGTGGCCCACAGTCACGAGTTCGTGGCGGCGTATTCTGAGGCGCAGCTCAATCAACAGACGGCCCGCTGCATGGATTGCGGCATCCCCTTCTGCCACTCGGGCTGCCCGCTGGGCAACATCATCCCCGAGTTCAACGACGCGGTGTACCGGCAGGATTGGGAGGCGGCTTACCTTATCCTTTCGTCAACAAATAATTTCCCCGAGTTTACCGGCCGCATCTGCCCGGCACCCTGCGAGTCGGCCTGCGTGCTGAGCATTAATAACGCGCCGGTGGTTATCGAGGAAATTGAGAAGCACATCATTGAAACGGCTTTTGCCAAAGGCTATGTGCGGCCGGGTGCGCCGCTGCTCAAGTCGGGCCACTCGGTGGCGGTGGTGGGCTCGGGGCCAGCGGGGCTGGCGGCGGCCGCGCAGCTGGCGCAGGCGGGACACCGCGTCACCGTGTTTGAGCGCAACGACCGGCCGGGCGGGCTGCTCCGTTATGGCATTCCTGATTTTAAGCTCGATAAGTGGGTCATCGACCGGCGCATCGACTTGTTAAAGGCCGATGGCATCGAATTCCGTTGCGGCGTGGAAATCGGTCGCGACCTGCCCGCCGCCGAGTTGCTGCGCGATTTCGACGCAGTGGTATTGGCGGGTGGGGCCAGCGTGCCGCGCGATTTGCCGCTGCCCGGCCGCGAGCTGGCGGGCATTCATTTTGCGATGGATTACCTGACCCAGCACAACCGCCGCGTAAGTAAGCTGGATATTATAGATGAACCACTTGTCTTCACCAACCAGGACGTGGTCGTCATCGGCAGCGGCGACACCGGCTCCGACTGCGTGGGCACCGCCAACCGCCAGCAAGCCCGTTCCATCACGCAGTTTGCCTTAATGAACCAGCCTGGCACCGAGCGGCCCGCCCACACGCCCTGGCCACTGGAGGCGCACATCTTCCGCAGCAGCACCTCGCACGAGGAAGGCTGCCAGCGCTACTGGGGCGTTAATACCAAGGCGTTTCTGGGCGATAAGAATGGGCAGCTCTGCGCGCTGTTGGTGAGCGAGGTAAGCTGGGAAACGGACGTGCTGGGCCGTCGCCTGCGCTTCGTGGAGGTGGAAAATTCGGAGCGGGAGATTCCCTGCCAGCGGGTGCTGCTGGCACTGGGATTCACTTCGCCGCAATATACTGGCCTACTGGAGCAACTGGGCGTGGCCCTGGATGAGCGCGGCAACGTGCGGGCCTCGACGGCCGACTACCAAACCAGTCAGCCCAAGGTATTCGTGGCCGGCGACATGCGCCGGGGCCAGTCGCTGGTGGTGTGGGCCATTGCCGAGGGCCGCGAGGCCGCCCGGCAGGTCGATATTTTCCTGACCGGTAAGACGGCTTTGCCCAGCAAGGACGCCCTGCCGATGCTCACGCTGAACGGATGAAACTGTTTGACACCGCGCCGCGTTGAAACTCTTTGGCGCTAATGCGGTTACCTATTGACCGTATTATTTTCCGTAATTTTGATAAGATGCCGACCCGAAAATTGTCGTTCGGGCCCGCAAAACCAGACTCGTCAAATGGTGCATTCTTACCCTTAAAGACCAGAACCATGACAACCCCCGCCGTATTTCCCGAGCACTTCGCTCCCCAGTTTCAAACTCCTAACCCTACCCAGCGCCAGACGTACGAGCTGCAAATCTGGCCCGCCTGCTTCGCGGCCGTCATTGCGGGCAACAAGCCCTTCGACGTACGCGAAAATGACCGCAACTTCCAGGTTGGCGATATGCTGATTCTGCGCGAGTTCGACCCCGAGGCCAACGACTTCACCGGCCACGCCATCACCCGCTGGGTGAGCTACGTGCTGCAAGGCGGCAACTTCGGCGTGCAGCCCGACTGGTGCGTACTTGGTTTCAGCGAGTTACCGCCCATCCCGACCGGCCTGACCGATATCCGGGTCTGGTAGGTTTGCTGAGAAAAGAATAATTAAAAAAGCTCTGCGGCGGTGGCCACAGAGCTTTTGTCGTTTTAAGGACTGGAATCGATTGTTATAGCAGAACGGTAGCCTGAACTTCAGCGGCGACCTTCTGCCCCATCTCACGCACGGCCTGGGCAATGCCTGCCGCGTCAAAACCGCATTCCTTATACAGCTCATCCTGCGTGCCATGCTCCACCACGCGGTCGGGAATACCGAGGCGGCGCACCGGCAGGTGGAAACCGTGGTCCGTCAGAAACTCCAGCACGGCCGAGCCGAAGCCGCCTGGCAGGCAGCCGTCTTCCACGGTCACGATGGCGCGGTAGCGGCGGGCCACGTCGCGCAGCATTTCCTCGTCCAGCGGCTTGCAGAAGCGCATGTCATAGTGGCCCACGTCCATGCCTTCGAGGGCCAGCGCGTCGGTGGCTTTCACCGCGTAGTTGCCGATGTGGCCGATGCTGAGCACGGCCACGCCGCCTTCCTCGCCCTCGCGCACCACCCGGCCTGTGCCGATGGCCAAGCGCTGCAGCGGCGTGCGCCACTGCGGCATTACGCCCTCCCCGCGCGGGTAGCGGATGCTGAACGGCCCGGCATTCTCGGGCAGCTGGGCGGTGTACATCAGGTTGCGCAGCTCCTGCTCGTTCATCGGGGCCGCCACCACGATGTTGGGGATGCAGCGCATGTAGGCCAAGTCATAGCAGCCGTGGTGCGTCGGCCCGTCGGCTCCGGCAAACCCGGCCCGGTCAAGACAGAATACGACGTGCAGATTTTGCAAAGCCACGTCGTGCACCACCTGGTCGTAACCCCGTTGCATGAACGACGAGTAGATATTGCAGAACGGCACCAGCCCCTGCGTAGCCAATCCGGCCGAAAACGTCACGGCGTGCTGCTCGGCAATGCCCACGTCAAAAGCCCGGTCGGGCATGGCGGCCATCATGATGTTCAGCGACGAGCCCGAGGGCATGGCCGGCGTCACACCCATGATTTTATCGTTGGCCTCGGCCAGCTCCACCAGCGTGTGGCCGAACACGTCTTGGTACTTCGGCGGCTGCGGCGTGCTGGGCACCTTCTTGTAAATCTCGCCCGTGATTTTGTCGAACAAGCCCGGCGCGTGCCACAGGGTCTGGTCTTTTTCGGCCAGCTCGTAGCCCTTGCCCTTCACCGTCACGCAGTGCAGCAGCTTGGGGCCGGGGATGGTTTTCAAGTCATTGAGCACTGCCACGAGATGCTGCACGTCGTGGCCGTCCACGGGGCCGAAGTAGCGGAATTTCAGCGCCTCAAACAGGTTGCTCTGCTTGAGCAGC
The DNA here is from genome assembly GCF_030580865.1 of Hymenobacter aranciens. Classification (GTDB taxonomy): domain Bacteria; phylum Bacteroidota; class Bacteroidia; order Cytophagales; family Hymenobacteraceae; genus Hymenobacter; species Hymenobacter aranciens. Next base: position 41,807 of record NZ_JAUQSY010000006.1, read on the forward strand.
GTGGCCTTCATGGCGGCCTCCACTTTGCGGGCAATCTGCTGCGGGTTGGGGCCGAACTTCGAAAGCTTGCCCAGCACGTTCCACAGCTCGTCGCGCACCTTGTTGTAGGTGCGCGAGGTGGTGATGTCAGTGAGGTATTCCTTGAGTGCGCCCACATTGGGGTCGATGCTCATGCAGTTGTCGTTGAGCACGACAATCATGTTATTGTTGAGTACGCCGGCCTGGTTCATGGCCTCAAACGCCATGCCCGCCGTCATCGCCCCGTCGCCAATCACGGCGATGTGCTGCCGGTCTTTCTCGCCCTTGTAATCTGACGCCACCGCCATGCCCAGCGCCGCCCCAATGCTGGTGCTGCTGTGGCCTACACCAAAGGCATCGTACTCACTCTCCGAGCGTTTCGGAAACCCCGACATGCCGTGGTAGCGGCGGTTGGTCGGGAATTTATCCCGGCGGCCGGTCAGAATTTTATGACCGTAGGCCTGGTGGCCCACGTCCCACACCAGCTGGTCGTGGGGCGTATTGAAGACGTAATGCAAGGCCACGGTCAGCTCCACCACGCCCAGCGAGGCGCCGAAGTGCCCGCCGTAGATGCTGACGCTGTCGACAATGAACTCGCGCAGCTCCCCGCTGAGTTGCACTAACTGCTCGGGGCTGAGCTTCTTAAGGTCATCGGGCGAGTCAATCGCCGCCAGGAGCGGGCCGGGTTCAATAATCATCGGGCGAAAATAGGGGGGCAGCGGGTAACCGCCTGACTGCGCAAGCGGTTGGCAAAGGTACGACAGCAAACGTCGGGCGGTTGTGCCCCGGTACAAGCCCGGCAGTTTAAGTCGATAAAAGCAGCCGATACTTCCTTAAAATCCTCCTTTTTATCCGTCCTTCCGCAACATTCTGGCTATTTGGACGACTATGGGGGCGCATGTCCGTTGCCTGCGCCGGACCTTTGTGTTCTTATTTTCCGTTCCATGCGCTCCCTTACCCAGCTTCTGGCTTTTTTACTTCTTTTCAGCGTTTTTAACCCAGCCCAGGCCCAGCCCAGCGGCCGCCCGGCGGCCCTGCCCGGCGCCCCGGCCGTTTCGCGCGCCGCGGGCCGCATCAGCGGCACTGTACTCGATGGCAGCAATCAAAAGCCCGTTTCTTACGCCTCGGTGGGTCTGCTCGACCCCGCCACCAACAAGCCCGTGAACGGCGGTGTGTGCGGCGACGACGGCCAGTTTGTGCTGGCGGGCGTACCCGTTGGCACCTACACGCTCGAAGTCACCTTCCTCGGCTACCAGACCCTGCGCCGCCCCGACGTGGTGGTTACCGCTGGCGGCAACACCAACGTGGGCAACCTCACCCTGGCCACCGCCGCCAAGGCTCTGGGCGAAGTGGTCGTCATTGCCCAAAAGCCGCTCATCGAAGAGAAGGTCGACCGCACCGTGTACAATGCCGAAAACGACCAGACCACCCGCGGCGGCGACGCCACCGACGTGCTCAAGCGCGTGCCGCTGCTCAGCGTGGACCTCGACGGCAACGTGAGCTTGCGCGGCTCCAGCAACATCCGGGTGCTGATTAACAATAAGCCCTCGACCATCGCCGCCAACAGCATCGCCGACGCGCTGAAGCAAATCCCCGCCGACCAGATTAAGACGGTGGAAGTCATCACCTCGCCCTCGGCCAAGTACGATGCCGAAGGCTCGGGCGGCATCATCAACATCATCACCAAGGGCAACCCGCTGCAGGGCGCCACCCTGGGCGTGGACCTCAGCGCCGGCCTGCGCGGCAGCAACTTAGGCCTCAATGGCAGCTACCGCAAGGGCAAGCTGGGCCTCACGCTGGGCGGCTTCGGCCGGGCTGGCTACAATATGCCCGGCGAATTCAGCAACAAGCAGATAACGCGCAGCTTGGGTAGCGGCGACGTTTCAACGACTCTGCAAAACGCGGATACGCGTACCGAAATGCTGTTTGGGCGCTACACGCTGGGGATGGACTACGATTTCGATAAGCATAACTCGCTGACGGGCTCGCTGTCATACGGCACCCGCAGCAATAAGACGTACCAAGACGGCCTCACGACGCTGAGCTATGACGGCCTCGACGCAACTGGCACCCTCCGCAACGCCTCGCTGCGCGATGTGTACGTGAACGACTTTTCGGGCACCATCGACGCCAGCCTCAATTACACCCATAGCTTCGAGAAGCCGCAGCACGAAATCAGCCTGCTAACGTTGTACAGCCGCAACGACCGCGACAACTCGTTTTACAATAACATCTTTGACTACGACTCCCGTAGCCTGAGCAGCCGTTTGCGCAACGACAACCCCAGCGACAACACCGAATACACCGCCCAGCTTGACTACCAGAATCCCATCGGCAAAAATCAGATTCTGGAAATGGGCGTGAAGGACATCCTGCGCCGCGTGAATTCGGATTACACCACGCTCACGGCTGGTGCCACCGGCGACTACACGCCCATCGTCGGCGCCTCGCTGTCCAACAACTTTAGATACAACCAGAACGTGGCCGCCGGCTACGTGGCCTACACGCTAGGCTTGCCCAAAAACTTCACCCTCAAGCCCGGCCTGCGCTACGAGTACACTACCATCACCGCCGATTTCGCCAACAGCCCGGCCGTTGATATTCCCGACTACGGCGTGCTGGTGCCCAGCCTCAACCTCTCGCGCCGCTTCGCCAAAACCGGCAACACCATCAAGCTAGCTTACAACCGCCGCATTCAGCGTCCCTCACTCCAGTTTCTCAACCCCAACCGCCAGGCCGCCAACCCGCTCAACATTACGCAGGGCAACCCGCTACTGGCCCCCGAATACACCAACAACTACGAGTTGAGCTACAGCACTGCCGTCAAACGCGTTAATCTGAATTTCAGCACCTTTGTCCGCAACACTACCGGTTCCATCCAGGCCGTGCGTACGGTGCGCGGCGTCGACACCATTCGCACCACCTACGACAATATCGGCCAGGAAAACGCCTATGGCGGCAGCGTATTCTTCAACACCAGCAACGCCAAATTCAACCTCAGCGGCGGGGTCGATGCCTACTACGCCATGCTCGACAACAACGCGAGCGACGCGAATTTCCGCGCCAGCAACGAGGGTTTCGTGATGGCCGGCCGTTTGTTCGGCTCCTATAACATCACGCCGGTCTGGGCCTTGCAGCTGTTCAGCTTCTACCGGGGCCGCCAGGTGCAGCTGCAGGGCGACCAAAGCGGCTTCGGTATCTACAGCCTCAGCGTGAAACGCGACTTCGCCAACAAGCGCGGCAGCATCGGTTTCGGGGCCGAAAACTTCTTCGGTACCAACGGCATCGTCATTCGCACCGACCTCGTGTCGCCCTTACTCGACCAGAGCAGCCGCTCGGTGCTCAACAACCTGAGTTTTAAAATCAACTTTAGCTACCGCATCGGCCAGCTCTCAGCCGCCCAAGGTGGCAGCGGCCCCAAAAAGAGCATCAAAAACGACGACCTCAAGGAAGGCGGCGATGGTGACATGGGCGGCGGTGGTGGTGCTCCCGGTGGTGGCATGGGCGGTGGTCGCCCGGCCGGCGGGCCGCCCGCTGGTGCCCGCCCCGCCGGTGCTCCGGCTGGTGCTCCTGCTGGCGCCGCGCCCGGTGCCGCTGGCCGCCCCGGTGCACCTGTAGCGCCCGCCATGCCAGTCGATAGCACCGGTAGTAGCCCCGCCACTGTGCCCGCCGACTCGACCGCCACGCCCGGCACGGCCGCCCCGAACACCGTAAATCCCAGCACACCCACGACGCCATCAAATCAACCAGCTACTCCGGCCCCGCTGGGCACGCCCTCGCCCGGCACTACCACGCCGGGCGGCACCACGCCCGCCGGCAGCCCCGGCGGCCGGCCCTAACCGGCCAGGCGGCGGGCCCGTACCTTTGCGCTGGCCGTCCTTCCTCCTATGCCCGATAATCCCCTGCCCACCAATCCCGAAAGCTCCGAAGCCAGCTTCCTGCAGCGCTTCAGCCCTTCGCGCATTCTGTTGCCGGTGGTCATTGGCCTGGCGGTGGTGGGCTTCATGTTCTGGCGCAGCTATAAGCCCGGCGACCTCGCCCCCCTGGCCAACGCCCGGTGGGAATGGCTACTCGTGACTTTGCTGGTACTACTTGCCCGCGACGCCGGTTACGTCTACCGCATCCGCCACATTGCCGAGCGCGAGCTGAGCTACCGCCAGAGCCTCGACGTCATTATGATTTGGGAGTTTGCCTCCTGCGTGCTGCCCTCCGCCGTGGGCGGCACCGCTGTGGCCTCCTTCATCCTTAACAAGGAAGGCATTCCCCTAGGCAAGTCGCTGGCCTACGTGATGGTAACTGCCCTGCTCGACAACCTCTACTACGTGCTGATGGTGCCGCTGGTAGTGCTTATTGCCGGCAAAGGCCTCTACCCCCACGAGGCCCTGCAAAGCACCTTCATCGCTTCCTTACGCTACGCCTTTATCTTCAGCTACGTGGGTGTCACCGCCTACGCCGGGCTGATGATGTACGCCCTGTTCGTCAATCCGCATTCGGTGCGGCGTTTTCTGGTGCGGCTGTTTTCGCTGCCCGTGCTGCGGCGCTGGCAGCGCAGCGCCTACCGCCACGGCCAGGAAATGGTGGAGGCCTCGGCCCAGCTGCGCGGCAACGGCCCCGGTTATTGGTGGCGCGCCGCCCTCAGCACCGCTTTCGTCTGGACGGCCCGCTACGCCATCATCGGCTGCCTCATCGCCGCCTTTGTGCCGATGGACACCAACGAGTTCCTCTTCATCTTCGCCCGCAATATCACTTACAAAGTCATTCTGCTGGTAGCCATTACTCCCGGTGGCGCCGGCATTGCCGAAGGGGCGTTCCCCACCTTCTTCGGCAAGTTCATCGGCACAGCCACGCTCACCAGCTTCATGGTGCTGCTCTACCGCGTCGTCACCTATTATCTGTATCTGGTGCTGGGCAGCATCTTCCTGCCACGCTGGGTAGCCCGCGTTTTCAGCCGCCCATATGCGCTGCCGAAGGGTTGCTAGGCCAACGAGCAATACGAAGTTTTGCCACAAAAAAGGAGCCCCGCACCAGTTCGGTGCGGGGCTCCTTTTTTGTGGCAAGTCCGCGAAGCTTACTCTGCCTCCAGCATCAGGGCCGCGCCGGCGGCCGACTTCAGCGTCAGCTTGTCATCCGTCAACGTTTCCACGTTAAACACATTCTGCGTGGCGCTGCCTTCGGGAGTGAAAGCAATGGTTTTACCAGCCTGGTCAAACGTGTATTTGCCCGAGACAGAACCGCCACCACCATTGGTCATGGTGTAATTGCCATTGGCAAAAATGTGCAGCTCCTGGTCTTCCTGGGCGTCGGTTTGTTTCACCTTGTCGCCAGTGGCGTCAACTTCTTTGTGGGTTTTCCACACTTTATGGTCGGTGCCGTAGAGCATGTTCACGCCTTCCACTTTTCCTTTGTCGCTACCGCAGGCCACGGTGAAAAGGGAAAGCAGCAGCAGAAAAGCTGCAAACTGGCGAAACGGAGAAAAAAGCTGGGTTTTCATCGGTGTAAGCGCTGATTTGAGTGAGAATTACTGCCGATACGTATCGACACCGGAGCTTACGGTGAGAAAAAAAAAGAGTTTATAACAAAACATTACTAACTTGCGGCCGTAAAATGGCTCGAAGCAGCCGCCGATAGGGTGGTGGTTTTGTTGAATTCACTTCTCCAATCCGATTCGAACCCATGGGACTCTTTGATTTTCTTAGCGACAAAGGCGAGACAAAGCCCGCTGAATCAGCACCAAAACCGGCAACTACCGGAAAAGACGCAGATTTTTTCGGCACCGGCGAAACCAAACCTGACTCCAATACGTATACAGTTGTGAGCGGTGACACGCTTTCCAAAATTGCCAAACACCACTACGGCGACGGCGCCAAGTGGCATCAGATATACGAGGCCAATAAGGCCATCATCGGTAATAACCCTGACCGAATTGAAATAGGTCAGGTGTTAACGATACCTAGTCTCTAGGTACTTTTTTGCAGAAAAAAGGTGAGAAAAGCCACTCCGTTTCGGGGTGGTTTTTTTCGTTTATGGAGTTCTCGCTGCATCCGGGGTGAAGGTAACTGTCATGCAGGACGCAGTAAAGTGCGACGGTTGACAGAATATTTCTGCGCCGCTAATCGGTAGCTGCTTTTATTTGTGTTTCCGCTTTGTCCAAGCTTATGTCGCTCCACTTCCCTCCTTCTCTGCAGCGCGGCCAGCGCGTGGCCATCGTCAGCACCGCCCGCAAGATTATGGCCGAAGAGTTGACGCACGCCCAAAATATCTTGAATGATTGGGGCGTAGAAATAACCTTGGGTGAAAGTATTGCCAGCGACTTCCATCAGTTTGCCGGCGACGATGAGCTGCGCCGCCGCGATTTCCAGCGGCAGCTCGACGACCCCAACGTTCACGCTATTCTCTGCGCCCGGGGCGGCTACGGTACTGCCCGTATTGTTGACGAGCTGGATTTCTCGCGTTTTGCCCAACAGCCCAAGTGGATAGCAGGCTTTTCCGACATTACGGTGCTCAACTGTCATCTGCTGCGGCTGGGCTACGCCAGCATCCACGGGGTGATGGCGGTGCTCTTCGGCCAGGCTGGCGGCGAAATGGCAGTGGAAAGCCTGCGCCGGGCGCTGTTTGGCGAAGTCATTAACTACCAAGCGCCCGCTATGCCGCACAACCGCTTCGGCACGGCTACGGGCGAGTTGGTGGGTGGCAATCTGAGCTTGCTGCACACCCTCACGGGCACGCCTTCGCAGGTGAGCTTTGTAGGCCGCATTCTTTTTCTGGAAGATTTGGACGAATACCTCTACCACATCGACCGCATGATGCTACACTTGCACCGGAGTGGGCAGCTGGCGGGCTTGGCGGGGCTGGTAGTGGGTCACTTCTCGCTGATGCGCGATAATGCCGTGCCCTTTGGCGCCACGGCTTATGATGTGATTGACCGTTATGCGCAACTCTACGACTTTCCAGTCGCTTACGGGTTCCCCATCGGCCACGAGGCGGAGAACGGGGCCGTGGTGGTAGGCCGCGTGGTGCGGCTGACCGTGACAGACAGCGGCAGCAGTCTGGCCGATGCGGTGGATGTAGGGGCGGGGAAGTTATAGAATATGTACCCCGAATTCTCAATTCGGGGTACACGTCCTTGCGGAATAGATGGGCTAATGCAGCGGGCGTTTCTTCACCAAGCCGCCTTTGGTGTCGCGCACACTGTGCATCACTACGAAAGCGCGGGCGTCAATCTTATTGATTTCAGCCGTGAGTTGCGTGACTTCCAGGCGGGTGACGACGGTGAAAATAATATCTACCGTGTCGCGCATGTGGCCGCGGGAACCGTAGCCGCGCTTCCCGGCATACACCGTGACGCCCCGGCCGAGCTTCTCGGTGACCATGAGGCGGATTTCTTCGCTGCGCGAGGAAATAATGGTGACGCCGGTGTATTCTTCGATGCCTTCGATGAGAAAATCGACGGTTTTGGCAGCCGAAAGGTAGGCAAGGATGGAGTAGAGGGCCGTTTCGACAGAGAGCAGCCAAGCGGCCACGCCAAAGATGAGAATATTGATAAGCAGAATGATGTCGCCCACAGAGAGCGGCGTGCGCTTGCTGATGTACACGGCCAGCACCTCGGTGCCGTCGAGCACGGCGCCGCCGCGCATGGCCAGGCCCACGCCCGCTCCCAGGAAGAAGCCGCCGAACACGGCAATGAGCAGTTTGTCTTGGGTAAGCGTGGGAAAGGAAATGACCAGCAGCACGAGGGCCAAACCCAGAATGACGACCAGCGTGCGCAGGGCAAAGCCACGACCGTGCTGGAAGTAGCCCATTATCACGAATGGGATGTTGATGACGACAATCAACAGGGACAATGGCAGGCCGGTAACATGCGTGACCAGCAGCGACATACCCGTGACACCGCCATCAATAAAATCGTTGGGTAGCAGGAAGCCTTTGAGGCCCAAGGCTGCTGAGAACACGGAGGCTACCAGCAGGGACAGTTGCACCAGCTTGCGGCGCAGGTCCCAGCCGGTGAAGAAGGATTTCTCGCCGAAGGGCACCTGTACAGGCTGTTTGTTGAGCTCCAGAATGGGTTCCTGCCGATTGGTAGCAGCGGGAGATTGTTCGGATGTAGATTGTTCAATAGAAGGCATTAACACGTCATTTTTAAGCAGCCTGGGAAATTGCGGGCAGGCAGCAGGGTACCTGCTCATATTACCACCGCCGCATCTGAGAGCGGTGATGGCACGGCTTTATTGGCTCGAAGCCAAGAAGCCGGCGGATGAAAGCAAGCCGCAGCTAAGGAGCCTGGGGTGACAAAGCCACACGTAATAGGCACCGCTGGTGCGTGGCTAACGAGCGCATTGGATGGCCCTCTGCCAGCTGGCAACCATACAGCGACCAACTACGCCACCACTCTGGCAGTACCAGGCTGCAGACAGTTGCTGACGAACCTGTTACCGGCATTTCAAGGCAATGAACAGCCGGGCTTTCGGGGGTAATGGCTTCGGGCAGGAAGCCGTAGGCGGGCAATTTCAGCGACGGCCGCTGCTGGTGGGCCGACCGCTGGCTGGCGGTGGTTAGCGGAGTAGCCTGCGCGCTAGTCATGCCGCTTCCAAGCCACAGTAAAACTACCGTTAGCCAGCTTAGGTGAAGCAGAGCAGGAGAAGAATTGCGCAAAACAGTAGGATGAAAGCCTGGACAGTATACGAAAAAACCGCCCGACCCGACGGGGTCAAGCGGTTTTTTTGACGATAAACAACTGGCGAATTGAACTATGGGTTACTCGACGTAGAGCGTTTGGGTCACGGTCTGGCCCACGGCTTTGAGGGTTTTGCGGTCGATGATGTCCATATTATCCGTGGTGGCGTGGTGGTAGGCCGGGAAATATTCGTTACCGTAGGGCAGGTGGTCGATGATATCGACGGTGGGGATGCCGGCCTCGTTGGTGTAGACGTGGTCGTCGGTGATGCCGGGCGAATCCTGGAAGAGGAAGAAGTCGGTGTAGCCGAGGCGGGCGGCGGTATTCCAGATTTTATCGACGGCCGGGCGGGCGTTGTTGCGCGACAGCTCTTCGCGGCTGAACTTGCCGTTTTTGGCGCCTACCATGTCGAGCAGCACGCCGTATTCGGCTTTGTAATTGGCCGGTAGCAGATTCTTACCCCAGTACTGCGAGCCCAGGCACCAGGAGTCGCCGCTGCCTTCGAGCAGGTTTTTCTGGCCTTGCTGGGTGCCGCTGTCGTAGCCCCAGTCCTCGGCGTCGAAGAGAATGAAATCGACGCCGACGTTGGGAGCGAGGCTGTCGGTTTGGGCGGCCAGGATGCGGGCCATTTCGAGGGCTACGGCCACGCCGCTGGCCCCGTCGCTGGCCCCGTCGAGGGGTGCTTTGGGATTTTTGGGGTCGTTGTCGGCGTAGGGGCGGGTGTCCCAGTGCGCGAAGATGGCTACCCGGCGCGCGGCCTGCGGCTGGTACTGGGCAATGATGTTGCGGGCCTTGAGCATGGTGCCGTCGAAGGCCATGGCCTCGAAAGGTTGCTCTTTCACCGTCAGGCCCCAGCCTTTAAACTTATTCACCAGCCAGTTGCCGCAGGCTACGTGGGCCTTAGAATTGGGCACACGGGGGCCGAAAGCCACCTGTTTGGCGGTGAAGGCGTAGGCCGAGTCGGCGTTGAACACCGGGGCTTTGGGCAGGGGCGCTTCGGCGGTGGTGGTCGTGGCCTTTTCGGTGTCCTTTGTACTCGGGCAGGCGGTGAGGAGGAAGGTGGCGGCCAGCGCGGCCGGAAGGAAGCGGAATATGCGTTTCATGCGGCAGGCAATGTGGCGCGGACGGTGAAACCTCACCCCCCGACCCTCTCTCTGGTGGAGAGGGGGAGCCGGACGACTGTTTTTTAGGATTGTGGAGGCGTTTTATTCTTCGCTGTAGGCCCACTCGACGCCGGCGCGGGTGTCTTTGATGACGATGCCCTGGCTTTTGAGGGCCGCCCGGATTTCATCGACTTTGTCGTAGGCTTTGGTGGCTTTGGCTTCGTTGTAAAAGCTGAGGGTGAGGGCCAGTAGCTGCTCGGCATTGGCGCGGGGCTCGTCTTGCAGACCCAGGATGTCGCTGACCATGGCGCGGTAGGCCGTAGCAGCTTCGGCCATAGCCGGGGCCGACACGGTGGCCATAGCCGCCACACTGGCCGTGAGGGCGTTGAACTTACGCAGCAAGTTGAACAAGCTGGCGATGGCACGGGCGGTGTTCAGGTCGTCGTCCATGCCCACGAAGATGTCGGCCGTGAGCTTGCGCAGCTCGGCGTCGCCGGCGGCGGTGTCGGGTTCGTGGCCGTTGACAATGGGGTTCACGGTACGGTCGCGGATTACGTCGCTCGACAGGCTTTCGGCTTCCAGCTTGTCGAGCAGGCGCAGGCCGTTCATCAGCTTACGGTAGCCTTTGCGGGCAGCTTGCAGGGCCTCGTCGCTCACGTCGACAGGCGAGCGGTAATGCGCCTGCAGCAGGAAAAAGCGCACCACCATCGGCGAGTAGGACTGCGAGAGCCCGCCAGTAGCCTGCTTGAACATATCGCCGAGCAAAACAAAGTTACCCAGCGACTTGCTCATCTTCGTACCGTTCACGGTGATGAGGTTGTGGTGCATCCACACGCGGGCCTCGTCGGTGTGCGAGTGGCTGCCTTGGCTTTGCGCAATTTCGCACTCGTGGTGCGGAAACATCAGGTCAAGGCCGCCGCCGTGGATGTCCGACATATCCCCCAAATACTTACGGCTCATGGCCGAGCATTCGAGGTGCCAGCCGGGAAAGCCTTCGCCCCAGGGCGAGGGCCAGCGCATGATGTGCTCGGGCGAGGCTTTTTTCCAGAGGGCAAAATCCAGGGGGCTGCGCTTTTCATCCTGGCCGGCCAGGGTGTCGCGGGTGCCGGCCAGCTGGTCTTCAATATTGCGGTTCGAGAGCTTGCCGTAGCGCTGGTGCTCGTTGTAGCGGGGCACGTCGAAATACACCGAGCCGTTGACTTCGTAGGCAAGGCCGTTGGCCACAATTTCCTGGGTCATACCGATTTGCTCGATAATGTGGCCACTGGCCTGGGGCTCGATATCGGGCGGCAGGCAGCCCAGCGCCAGCATGTGCTGGCGGTAGAGGTTCACGTAGTGCTGGGCTATCTGCATGGGTTCCAGCTGGCGGGCGCGGGCGGCTTTGGCCATTTTGTCCTCGCCTTCGTCGGCGTCGCTTTCGAGGTGGCCCACGTCGGTCACGTTGCGCACGTAGCGCACGGTGTAGCCGAGGTGGCGCAGGTAGCGGGTCAGCACGTCGAACAGCACCGGGCCGCGGGCGTTGCCCAGGTGGGCCTCGCTATACACGGTGGGGCCGCACAGATACACGCCCACCTGGGGCGGGTGCAGGGGCTGAAACTCTTCTTTTTTGCGGGTAAGCGTATTATAAAGCGAAAGCGACATGGTACAAAGGTAGCGGGGCCGGCGCGCTACGCGGTGGCATTGGTCCCGTGAAATAAGGCAGCAGAAAAAACGCAACAACCCAGCGCCCGTTTTTGCTCAAGCCGATTGATTAATTTCTGACGACGACGACAACCAGCCCTGGCTCAAGCTTTCAGCGCAGCCGGTACTGCGCCTCCACCGGAAAGTGGTCGGACCAGGGGATTTCCCGGTGCACCCGACATCCCAGCACCTCCCACTCGGCCCCGGCAAACTGCTGGTCGATACGCAGGAAGGGCAGCTTGCCGTTGTAGGTGCTGCCGATGCCCATGCCCACGGTGGCCCAGGCGTTTTGGAGGTGGTCGGCCAGTTGGTCGTAGGTGTAGGAGTAGGGCAGGTCGTTGAGGTCGCCAGCCAGCAGCACGGGGTAGGGCGAGCGGGCCACGCGGGCCAGCACGGTATCAATCTGGGTGGCGCGGGCCACGGCGCCGTTGCGGAAGCGGCGCAGCAGGCCCCGGCCCTTGCGCTGGAACCCCGCGCGGCTGCCGGCGGCATCCACGATGTCGTTTTCGTCCAGGCTCATGCTTTGCAGATGCAGGTTGAAGACGCGGATGGTATCGTGCGGGCGGGCGAGGTCGGCCCACATGGCGTGATTTTGAGACAATTGCCCGAAGCTCACCGTGCCGCGCCGCACGATGGGGTAGCGCGAGAAGATGGCCAAACCGAACTCGGCCCCGATGCGGTTGGTGAGGGTTTTCGAGACGAAGGCCTGCCGGCCGCTGGCTTTTCCCAGATGCTCAACGGCCCGGAATACCTGGCCGTTTTCGCGCGAGCCCTGGGGCTCGTGGTAAAACTCCTGAAGGCAGAGTACGTCGGCCGGGCTGGCCGCCAGCCAGCGGATGAAGCCTTTGGAGGACGTATAATCGGGGTCACGCAGTTGAGCGTACACGTTGAAGATGCGCACGTTGGCCGACAGCAGCCGTACGCTGCCCGCCACCGGCGGCAGGAAGCCGGGCATCTGCCCGATGGGCGCGTTTTCCAAGGCCTTCGCATCGACCTGGGCCGACACCCAGCGGAACGGGTGCAGGGCCAGCCCGCGCTGCACGTGCGGCCAGCACAGCAGCAGCGCCAGTAGCGGCAGCAGCGCCACCCGCCAGTTGCGCCGCAGCCAATAAAGTGCCAGCGCGGCCGTGCCCAGCAGCGCCAGCGGCACCGTGAGCGCCCCAAACAGGGCCGGCCAGAACAGGCTGGCCGGAATCTGCTGGCAGGCAATGGCTACCAGTAGCCAGGCCAGCATCAGAAAGGTAATTTTGAGGGCGAAAGAGCGGCGCACGGCACTAGCAACGGACAGCCACAAAGGTAAGCCGGGGCCCGGGCAAGAACAGGACAAACAAAAGGCCGACATTTGTTGCACGAATTTTGTCGGTCGTGGGTTGCCCTGCTGCCCGAGGCAACGTTAGGCGGCTGTTTCGAGTCAGGTTAGTATATTTCTTAGTATCAGTAGTTCACTGCGGCCACCGCGTTTCTATGCATCTACCTTTTCCTTGCGAATACCGGGCCGGGGCCCGTTTTCTGATGAGTGGCCTGTTGCTGCTGCTCGGCGTTGTTTCGGCCCGGGCCACGGCGCCGGCAGCGCTCAGTCTGGAGTTCATTCCCAACAAAGGCCAGTGGGAGGCGCCGGTGCGCTACGCGGCCGCCATGCCCGGCGGGCGGCTGTTTCTGCAAAATAATGCTCTCACCTACAGCCTGCTATCATCAGATGCCTACCGCCACCCCGGCGAGCACGCCAAGGAGCAAGCTGCGAAAGCAGACGGCCGCGTGGCGGGCCACGCCTACACCGTGCATTTCGAGCACGGCGCCGCCAAGCCGCGCCTCACGGCCGAAACCCCGACGGCAGAAGTGCGCAACTACTTCCTGGGCAGCGACGAGCGGCGCTGGGCCAGCCAAGTACCCAGCTTCCGGCGGCTGCGCTACGGCGGCGTGTGGCCGGGCATCGACATGCAGCTGTACGAGAACACTGACCAACGCCTGGAGTACGATTTTCTGCTGTCACCCCGGGCAAATCCGGCCCGCATTGCCTTGCGCTACGAGGGTACCAGCGACCTACGTCTGGATAGCGAGGGTAATCTAATTATCAGCACATCGGTGGCTACCGTGACTGAGCTGGCGCCCCGCGCCTGGCAAACCAGCGCCAGCGGCCAGCGCCAGCACGTGGCCTGCCGCTACGTGCTCAACGGTCAGACCGTCAGCTTTGCACTGGGCACCTACGACAAGCAGCGCGCCCTGACCATCGACCCGGTAGTGGTGTTTTCGAGCTACACCGGCTCGACGGCCGACAACTGGGGCTACACGGCCACCTATGACCAGCAGGGTAACATGTACTCGGGCGGCATCGTGTTCGGCCCGGGCTTCCCAACCAACAATGGCGCATTCGACAGCAACTTTGGCTCTCTCTGCGACATTGCGCTTATCAAATACAACACCACGGCCCGCGGGCCGGCATCCCGGGTGTGGGCCAGCTACCTGGGCGGTGGCAACACCGAGTTTCCGCACAGCCTAGTAACCAACGCGCAGGGCGAATTGGTACTGCTGGGCAGCACCAGCTCGGCCGACTACCCGACTACGGGCGGCGCACTATCGCGGAGCTTTGGGGGCGGCACCCGATTGGAACCCTTTGGCTCATCTAACCCGGAACTTTCGTTGCGTAACGGTTCCGACCTCGTCGTGACGCGCTTCAATGCCAGCGGCAGCCAGCTGCAGGCCAGCACTTTTCTGGGCGGCAGCGGCAACGACGGGGTGCAGGAAGGCCATTCGGCCCTGGCCGTGAACTACGGCGATGCTTTCCGGGGCGACGTGCTGCTCGACGGTGCGGGCAATGTGTTCGTGGCTTCCAACACTACTTCGCCCAATTTCCCGGGCGCGCCCAGCAGCGGCCCCCGCGCCTACCACGGCGGCCTCGACGGCATTCTGTGCAAACTGCCGCCCGCGCTCAACACCATGACCTGGGCCAGCTACGTAGGCGGCAGCGGTAGCGACGCGCTGTACTCGGTGCAGGTTGACGGGCAGGGCCGGGTGTTTGCCAGCGGCGGCACCAACAGCCCGAACCTAAGCACTTCAGCAGGCGCCTACCACACTGGCTACCAAGGCCAAATTGACGGCTTTGTGGTTCGTTACGATGCGGCGGGCACCCAGCAGGCAGCCACCTACTTAGGCACTACTGCTTACGACCAGGCCCAGTTGCTGCAGCTCGATGGCAACGGCAGCCCGTATGTGTTTGGGCAAACGATGGGCGCTTTTCCGCGCACCTTGGGCCTCTACGGCAACGCCAATGGCTCAATGTTTATCCAGAAGCTGCACCCCGACCTCACGGCCAGTGTTTTTAGCACCACTTTTGGGCAGCGCGATGGCAGCGGCGTTCTCGTGCCCACAGCCTTTCTGGTGGATGACTGCGAGCGGGTGTACGTGGCCGGTTGGGGCGGCAACGTCAACGACGGATACCTGGGCGGCAACATCGCGGCCCTGCCCACCACGCCCGACGCCGGGCAGCCCGATACCGACGGCTCCGACTTCTACCTGGCCGAGTTTACGCCCGGCCTGCGGACGCTGGAGTATGCGACCTTCTTCGGCGAGCTTGGCTCACGCGGCGAACACGTCGACGGCGGCACCTCGCGCTTCGATAAGCGCGGGGTGGTATATCAGGCCGTGTGCGCCAGCTGCGGCGGCGGGCAAGGCTTCCCCACGCCCAGCGGAGCCGGCTACTACTCGGCCACTAATGGCAGCCCGAACTGCAACAATGCGGCTTTTAAAATCGATTTTCAGCCCGCCGTGGCCAGTCCGGGCCCCCGCCGGTCCGTATGCCTCGAAGGCGGACCGGTGGCGCTGGGCGGCACCCCGGCCGGGGGCGTCTGGAGCGGAACGGGGGTGCAAGCGGCACCGGGAGGCGGCTACCAGTTTACGCCCACCGCCGTAGGGCCTGGCGTCTATCCGCTAACGTACACGGTTGCTACCACCGGCATTTGCCAGGCCGTGCTGCGGGTCAATTACACCGTCATTCCGCCGGCCACAATGGCCTTCCCTCCCATTGCCGACCAGTGCAATGCCGGGCTGGCCGTGGAAATGCAGGCCAGCCCGGCTGGTGGCACCTACAGTGGGCGCGGCGTGACGGGCCGGCGCTTCGACCCGGCTGCGGCTGGCCCCGGCACTCACCTGCTCACCTACACGGTGTGCGATACTATTGTGGGCAGCGGCACCATTACCCAGCAAGTGGTGGTATCGGCTACGCCTACCGTAGTGGCCGGACCCGATACTACACTCTGCGCCAGCTTTATTCAAGCATTTCAACTCAGCGGCCAAAGCCCCGGCGGTGGCACCTGGAGCGGCCCCGGCGTCACGCCCGGCGGCTTTTTCACACCGCCCAGTACCAATAACCGGGGCGGCGTTTACCAGCTAACCTACACCATTTCGCGGCCGCCCTGCGTGGCAACGGCCACTCGTACGATAGTGCTGGCCCCCGCCCCCAGCACCGATGTCAGCCTCAACCTGCCACAGTGCGACGTGGCCCCACAATACTCGGGCCTGGCGCCGTTCGACTGCCAGCTGACGCCCATCCTGCAGGCCCCCAACGCTATTTACAGCTGGGATTTTGGCGACGGCAGCCCCGTTAGCAGCGAGGCCATGCCCACGCACCGCTACGAACGGCCCGGCAGCTACCGCGTCACGCTCACGGCGTCTTATTCCCACTGCCAGGTAATCACCCAGTTTGTGGCCGTGGAGGTAGGCGGCGTGTTCGTGCCCAACATCATCACGCCCAACGGCGACGGCCAGAACGACACCTTCCGCCCGCGCTTCAGCTGCCAGCCCACTTCGCTGAAGATATTCTCGCGCTGGGGCCAGGAGGTATATCGAACCGACAACTATACGGACAACTGGCAGGCCGAAAACTTGTCGGCGGGTATTTATTATTACCTCCTGCACGACACCGCTGGCCGCACTATGAAAGGCTGGGTGGAGGTGGTTAAGTAAATTAAATCTTAAGAGTTGACAGTAAAAAGCCCTGATGTTGAGTGAACGTCAGGGCTTTTTACTGTCAACTCTTAGCTTTATTCCGTCCAGCGCCGGTTGGCCTTTTTCTCCCCCGTGCGCTTCTTCGTTTCCAGCCGCTTGCGCACGGCGCCTGCGCTGGGCTTGGTGGCTTTGCGCGGCTTGGGGCGGCGCAGGCTGCGCTGCAGCAGCTCGTAGAAGCGCATCAGCACGAGGTCTTTGTTGCGAAGCTGGCTGCGGTCGTCCTGGGCCACGAGTAGCAGCAGGCCGTCGGCGGAGAGGCGCGGGGCCAGCTTTTCCAGCAGCAGCTGTTTCTGGTGCTCGCTGAGCAGCTGCGAATTTTGCAGATGAAAGCGCAGCTCTACCCGCGACTCCGTCTTGTTCACGTTCTGCCCACCCGGGCCGCTGGCGCGACTGGTCTGGAAGGTGATTTCGGGCAGAAACGCGGCGGGCGGCGGGAGCATTTTAAATTAAAAATGATAAATTAAAAATTGGGAACCCGGGCCATTCTGGTTTTTCGCCAATTTTTAATTCCGCTCCAGCAGCATGGCGCCGTAGGAATAACCGCCACCGAATACCGTCACAATCACCTTATTACCGGCCTTGATAGTATCCCACACCTCGGCCAGGGCGATGGCGGCTCCGGCGCAGCCGGTGTTGCCGAGGCGCTCAATGTTGCTCACAGCGCGCTCGGGCGCCAGGCCGAGCTGCTTGGCCACGTTCAGCGAGATGCGCAGGTTGGCCTGGTGCGGGATGAGGTAAGTCAGTTCCTGATTGGGAATGTGGTGCTTATCGAGCAGCGTTTGCGTCACGCGGGCCATGTAAGTGCAGGCCTGCTGGAACACATCGCGCCCGAAGGGCATCACGATGCCGCGCTCTACCGGCTTGAGGGTCACGGCTTCGTCGGCCTTGCTGACGGGGGCCGCGCCGCCCGTCACTACTTCGCGGATGAGCAGGTCGGCGGGGCTCATACGGTCTTTCGAGATGAGCAGAGCGGCCGCGCCGTCGCCCCAGAGGTGGCCCGCGATGGTGTCTTCCTCATTGTTGTAAGCCGTATTGTGCTCGCTCACCACAACCAGGGCGCGGCGGGCCTTATTCATGGCAAAGTAGCCTTCCACAATCTCCACCGCATTGAGCAGCGAGGAGCAGGCCGAGGAAATACTCACCGTCGGTATCTCATTGATACCGAGGTGACGCTGCACGGCGTGGGCAGCCGTAAAAATGGTATCGTGGGGCGTGTAGGTACCCACCACGATGAGGTCGATGCTGTCGGCGGCGAAGGCCGGGGCCTGGGCCAGCACCGCATCGGTGGCGGCAATGGCCATCGTATTGGAGTTTTCGCCGGGGGCCGCTTTACGACGCTCGCGAATGCCAGTACGTTCAATTATCCACTCGTCGGCCAAGCCGTTGAGGCGGGTAAAGTGGGCGTTATCAATGATGGCTGCCGGCAGATAGGCCGCCACGGAATGCAAGTACACGCGGAAATATTGGGTGGATAATCTAGGTGCAAAGGTACGCCACTGGTCTTGGAAGGATGGGCAATGCCCGAATCTTGTACGCGCCGGAAGCGACAGCCGTACCTTCGTGCCATGACTTTGCTGCACCACCTCGACCAGGGCCAGGGCCGGCCGCTGGTAATTCTCCACGGCCTTTTCGGTACCCTCGACAACTGGCACAGCCTCGCTCGCCGCTGGGCCACCGAGGCCGGCCTGCGCGTTATCAGCGTCGATTTGCGCAACCACGGCCGCTCCTTCCACAGCCCCGAGCACAGCTACGCCCTCATGGCGCAGGACGTGCTGCAGCTCTTCGACCACCTTGGCCTGGGTCCGGAGACCACGCTCATGGGCCACAGCATGGGCGGCAAAGTGGCCATGCGCCTCGCCCTCGACCACCCCGAACGGCTGGCCCAGCTCATCGTGGTGGATATTGCCCCACGCTTCTCCAACATGGAGCACCAAGACGACATCGTGGCCGGCCTGCAGGCCGTAGACCTGGCCGCCCTCGCCACCCGCCAGGAGGCCGACGCGGCGCTGGCCCGGCACATTCCGCAGTTGGGCGTGCGTCAGTTTCTGCTCAAGAACCTCTACCGCGCCGAAGACAACTCCTTCGCCTGGCGCATCAACCTGCCCGCCCTCACGGCCAGCCTGCCCGCCATTGGTGAGGAAACCGCTGGCAGTACGCCATTCCTAAAGCGCACGCTGTTCATTCGCGGCGGCAAATCGGATTACATCACGCCCGAAGACAAGCTGGTGGGCATCCCGGCGCTATTCCCCAACTCGCAGGTGGCTACCGTGGTCGATGCCGGCCACTGGGTACACGCCGAGAAGCCGGACGAGGTATTTGAGTTGGTGCGGAATTTTGTGGGGTGATAAATATCCGGCGCGTAGCACAGAAGACTTCACATCAGCTAGTCGCGCAAGCCAATGACAATATCATGCGTTATTGTAGCCAGCCAAGCTAACAGAATACCGACGAACAGCAGCAGCCTAAACCCAGCCCGGATTCCTGCCTGGGTGCGGGTCTGAGCGCGGCGATATGCCAGGCAGATTGCCCCCCCCATTCAGCAGGAGGCCAATTAGCCAACCACCTACTGCCAGTTCGGCGCGGTAGCGCGTGTGCATGGCCAGCCAGTGGCTGGAGGCTACCAACTCGTTTGCAACCACCACGCATAACTGCCAGACCACCGTACCCAATACGGTGCCCGCAAAGCCCTTAATAAATAAACCTAAGGGCCGTGTAGTAGCGGGCTCGGAAATCATGGCTACAGTTTCACGCACACATTTTGCGCCTCGGTAAAGAAGCGTAACGCCTCCAGCCCACCCTCGCGGCCGACGCCGGAGTTTTTCATGCCGCCGAAGGGGGTGCGCAGGTCGCGGTGCAGCCAGGTGTTTATCCACACGATGCCGCTGTGTAAGGCGTGGGCCACGCGGTGAGCACGCTGAATATCACGAGTCCAGAGCGTGGCCGAGAGGCCGTAGTCGGTGCTGTTGGCCATGCTCAGGACCTCTTCCTCGGTATCGAAGGGCGTGAGCGTGACGACGGGACCGAAAATTTCTTCCTGGTTGGTGCGGCAGTCGAAGGGCAGGTTTTCGAACACCGTAGGGGCCAGAAAATAGCCCTCGGCGCAGCGGCCGGGCACCTGCACGCGCTGCCCACCGGCCAGCAGACGGCCACCTTCCTCTTTGGCCAGCTCAATGTATGCCAGCACCTTGTGCAAATGCGCTTCGCTTACCAGCGCGCCCTGCGTGGTACTGGCTTCCTGCGGGTCGCCCACGCGCTGCTCGGCCAGCTGCTGCAGGAATTCGGCCTTGAACTGCTCGTAAATCGGCCGCTCGATGAACAGGCGTGAGCCGCAAAGGCAAATCTGGCCCTGGTTGGCGAAGCTGCTGCGGATGCTGGTTCTGACGGCCGTGGCTAAGTCACAGTCGGCGAAGATGATATTGGGATTCTTACCACCCAGCTCCAGGCTGAGCTTCTTGAACATGGGCGCCGCCGTGCGGGCCAGGTGCCGCCCCGTAGCCGTGCCTCCCGTGAAGCTGATGGCCTTGATGCCGGGATGCTCCACGATGGCTTGCCCGCAGTTAGGCCCGTTGCCGTGGATGATGTTGAGCACGCCCGCCGGCAGGCCCGCTTCGATGCACAGCTCACTCAGCAGAAAAGCCGTAGCGGGCGTAATTTCCGAGGGCTTGGCCACCACGCAGCAGCCCACGGCCAGCGCGGGCGCTATTTTCCAGGTGAAGAGATAGAGCGGCAGGTTCCAGGGCGAAATGCAGCCCACCACGCCCACGGGGTGGCGCACGGTGTAGTTCACGGCCACGCCGTCCTGCACGTGGGCCTCGGTGGCGAAGTGGCCGGCGGCGGTGCCGAAGAAATGGAAGTTACTGGCAGCCCGCGGAATATCCATCACCCGGGCCAAACTCAGCGGCTTGCCGTTGTCGCGGCTTTCGGCCTCGGCCAGGCGCTCCAGGTTGGCGTCGATAAGGTCGGCAATGCGAACGAGCAGGCGGCCGCGGTCTTCGGCGGACAGGGCGCGCCAGGCGGGCAGGGCAGCTTCGGCGGCGGCCACGGCGGCGGCCACGTCATCGGGGCCCGAGTCAGGAATGAGGCCGTACACCTGGCCGGTGGCGGGCTCCACGTTGTCGAGGTAGCGGCTGGTCAGGGGTGGGACGAGCTGGCCGTTAAGGTAATTCTGAATCTGAAGCATGAGGAGGATGGCGCGACACGCCAGTAGCCCAAATGTAGTGGCTGGCGCGAACATGTACCCGCTGGTTCAGTGCCGGCTATTTGCCATTTGGCTGCCAAACGCTCGTGTACCTTTGCAGCATTACGCCTACTCCGCATAGTTCATCTCGCTTCTACATGACTGCTTCCGAAACCTGGCAACCTACGATGCCGCGCATGCCCCGCTGGCAGGTGATTGCTCTTGCAGTGTTGGCCCAGTTGCTCCTATTGGCCTCTACATTCAACAGGCTGCTATTTCATCCCGGTGATTACATAATTGTGGACCATTATGACGGTGTGAAGAGCTACTTCTCCATTGCCTCATTTTTGCAGCAGCCGCTGGGCGATGGCATGCTGTTGCACGGTCATAATTACCCATTTGGCGAATACATGTACTACACCGATAGTACCCCACTGGTGGTGGCCCCCTTGCACTGGTTAGTGCAAACTGTGCCGGCGCTGGCGCCATATGGCCTCTACATCTACGACTTATTCGTTCTTTCGAGCATCGTTATCAGTTCGGCGCTGCTGGTGCTGATACTGCGGCGGCTGGCCGTACCCACTGCCCTGACGCTGCTATTGGCTGTGGCTCTACCGTGGTTGGGACCGCAGACCGTACGCCTCAACGTCGGGCACATGAGCTTGGCCTACACTCCAGCCATTCTGTTTGGCATTTTGGCCTTGCAAAAGCTGTATGACGCCTGGCGCGCAGATGCTGCATTATGGAAACCATTCAGCTTATTGTTGTTCGGTATTGTCGTCACTTCATGGCTGCACTTCTATTACCTGCCATTGCTAGGAGGCTCCCTGGCCTTCTTTGCAATAGTACTGCTGGCTGAGCGCCCACTACGACGGCGCTGGCGGGAACTGATAGTATGCACGGGGGTCACCCTGCTTAGCTCACTGGTGCTGACTGCGGGCCTACTCATGCTGCTCGACCCGCTTCAAGGACAGCGCGAGACACGCAGTGGCGGTTATGATTGGATAGAATGGAAATTCCAGTTCGGAGCCTTGTTTCAAGGCTATGTGTTCACTAAAATTCGCTTTCCATTTGAGCGCACCGCTGTAGCGCCTTACGAGTCAGCGGCATACCTGACTGGTTTTGTGTTATTTGGCCTACTAGTAGTGGCTGTGTTGCTGGCAGTGCGGCGCCTGCCAGCGGGCGCCCGCCTGCCTCGTCTGGCGGCCGACGACAATGCCCGCTTCCTGCTTTATCTGCTCCTTGCCAGTTTGCCATTGGCATTCATTGCGCTGGGTGAGAATATAGAGCTGGATGGCGGAGCGTATGTGATTCATAATTACCTGAATGTATTTCGCTGGCTGCACAAGGTTACCGACCGGGTAACCCAGTTTCGGGCACTTGGCCGCTTTATCTGGCCGTTCTGGTGGGCGGTAGTGCTGGGCTTTAGCTGGTATGTGGCGCGCTGGTGGCGTCTGGGGGGCTTGCGCTGGGTACTGCTGGCGCTGTGCGTCATCCTGGTAGTAGACACCCTCAATGCCAGGCATTTTTATCATACTGTACCTCAAAAAGACAACCTGTTTGCCTTTGGGCCGCGGTCTGAACCCGTTCGCCAGCTACTACAGCAGGTGGATAGCCACCGCTACCAGGCCCTGCTGCCATTACCCTACTATCACAGCGGCACCGATGCGCGGGAAGGAGTCATCAATCTCATCGTGGACCCCGACGACCCGCACTGCAACGTTACTTACCAGCTATCGATATTTTCGAACTTGCCGCTGATGTCACACAAGGCTACCCGGGCCATTACGGAACAGGCGCAAGCACTGTACTCTATGTTCCGCCCTGGTGGCCCCGACCCAGCGTTTCTGGCCCGTCTCGATACACGTCCGATACTAGTATTCCTCGATACGGCCTATTACGATGGCCGCAATAATTACTACCGTGACTTGCTCAAGCCCGAAGAGCGACCTGAGATGCGAGCTATTTTCGAGCGAGGTCCCGACTTTATCCGGGAGCAGCAGATGCGCCGTCTTGCTCACCAAGGCAGTTGGTCGCTTTATGAGTGGCAGCCGCGACACTAAGCCAGAAATTAAGCGGGCCGTTGGCTGTTCCCTTGTAATTTTACGCCCTATCCCGATTACTAATGAAAGTTTGTTTTTCCCTTCTTATCGCAGCCGTAGTAGTAGCTGGCTGTAGCTCCGACCGCAATAGTCCAAACTCGAAGACGGTCATGCAAAACGACTTTGAAGGCATGAGCGGCTGGTTTCCAGATGCTCAGCTCGCCTCAATCAGCCACGATGTGGCGCACTCTGGGCGCTACTCCCTCCGAGCGGGCGCAGGTAACGAATACAGCTTATCGTACAAAGGAGCCCTGCGCCAGATATTCGAAACCCGGCCGGCCAAAATCAAGGTATCGGGCTGGGGTTTCCTATCGACGCCCGATGCCAAAGGCACGCTGGTAGTCGCCATCAACGACCCTCTGGCGCCTGAGGGCGAGCCGCTACTCTGGGCCGGACTCGATTTGGCTGAAGCGGTGAAGAGCCCCAATAAATGGGTTGAAGTAAGCAAGACTATCGAGTTGCCAGCTACCGCCACGCCCGAAAGTGTGCTTACGATATACCTGTGGGGTAACAGCGGCCAGCCTGTTTATCTGGATGATATCCAGTTGGAGAAGGAATAGGCTCACTTAACGGGGTTTCTGCGCCAGCGCAAACACGCTCACGCCCAGCGACAGACTGAGAAAGCGCAGCATACGATTTTCGAGCTTCACCCAATTCAATGTCAGGCTGTTGACCGGGCCAGCAAAGTGCTTCAGGTCGCCGGTGGAACCGGCCTCGCTTTTGGTGGGCACGAGGCCGCCCAGTAGGCGCTTGCCCAGGCGCAAGGCAGCCGTAGGAAAGTACACCGCCGTGTTTCAGAAAGAGCTACGCTCGATGCGCAAGCCTTGCTGCTCGAGGACCGTGCAAAGCCCCTGGCGCGAGTAGCGGCGGAAGTGGTGGTTCACTACGTCGTGCTCGCTCCAGAGGTAGGTGTGGGCGGGCACAAACACCAGCAGCCAGCCGCCGGGCTTCAGCACGCGCACCCATTCGTCCAGGGCGCATTGCTCATCTTCAATGTGTTCCAGCACATCAGAGGCAATTACCAGGTCGAAGCGGTTGTCGGCAAATTGCAGGTTAGCGCCATCCATTACCGACACGTTAGCCATGACGCAGGCCTGGGCCAGTTCGATGGCCGGCGCGCTTACGTTGATACCCGTCAGGTCGGTGTATCCTACGGTGCGCAGGCGCTGCAGCAGCGGGCCGCCCGAGCAGCCGATTTCCAGCACAGTGGCCGTGGGAGGCAGTTGAAGCTGCCTCACCAGGCCGTAAACCGCATCGCGGCGGCTGGCAAACCACCAGTACTATTCTTCAAGCTGATGATAACTAGCTTCGTAAGCCAGGTTCATAAGGCAGTAAAAACACGCGTTTATGCGCCAGGATTGGTTTCCGAATGCGGCGGCAAGTTGGTGTCAGCCACGAAATACAGCGGCCGCTGGCGCACATTGGCCGACAGGCGGGCCAGGTACTCCCCAATGACGCCAACGGCAATCAACTGCACTCCTCCCAGAAATAAAATACTGACCATCAACGAAGCCCAGCCCGGTTCGTAGCTGTGCGAAATGAAGCGCGAATACAGCGTGTAAAGCATTACTACGAACGCAATGCCTGACACGGCAAAGCCCATGAGCGTGGCCCCTTTCAGCGGCGCATCCGAGAAAGCCGTGATGCCGTCGAGGGCCAGGCGAATCATCTTGCGATAGGTGTAGCCGGTTTCGCCACCGGCGCGCTCGGCGCGGTCGTACTCCACAAAAGTCTGCCGGTAGCCAATCCAGGAAATCTGGCCCCGCAGAAATTTATTTTGCTCGGGCATACGCCGCAGGCCCTCCACTACCTTCCGCGAAATGATACGGAAGTCGCCAGTATCGACGGGAATAGAAACGTTGGTAATACTGGCCAGAATCCGATAGAATAAGCGGGCAGTCAGCTTTTTGGCCGCGCTTTCACCCTGTCGCGAGCGGCGCCGGGCATACACAACCTCGTAGCCCTCGCGCATTTTCTGGTAGAGTTCCGGAATGAGCTCCGGCGGGTCCTGCAGGTCGGCATCGATGATGACGACGGCCTCACCGGCGGCCCGGTCGAGGCCAGCCGTGACGGCAATCTGGTGGCCGAAGTTGCGGCTTAGGTCGATGTAGCGCACCCGCTCGTCGCGGGCGGCCAGCAGGTGCAACAGGTGCAACGACTGGTCACGCGAGCCGTCGTTGATAAAAATAAACTCGAAGCTCACCCGCATGCTTTCCAGCACGCCCAGCAGGCGGGTATAAAGGGCGTCGATATTTGCCTCTTCGTTGTAAATGGGGATGATAATTGAGAAATCCATAGCGGAAAAATAAGGCCTTGGCAAGAAGTATGGTGGCAGCGACAAGGCGTTACCCTGCTAAAAATCAGGACCTGGAAAGCAATAACATTTTTTGGCAGTGATTATTCCATTGCAATTCTACCACCCGCAGGGGCGTATTGAGCGGGGCGTAATACGCGGGGGCACACAATGAAGCGTTTAAGAATTGTGTTTGGTGCTTCTTTTCGCAAAAAAAGGGGGATAAACGCGGGCGAAATGCGAGCAAGTACTGTATCCTAGTTTCATAACGCACAAGTAAGGTTCTGAAACTGTTAAGCCAAGCATTAATGTGCCTGATAACGCACTGACGCAGAATAATTCGCTATCAAACCACGTATCGTCATCGATTTGCCAGCAGGTAGCACGCAACTTGTGGGCAATACTGGCTTGGATACGGTGGGCTGTGCGTAAATGGTTAAAATTCATTTCATAAAAAAATATATAAACCATTTTTAAAACAGAACACTAACTCGATTCAACATGCCTTTATCATAAGGCAAAAAGGTGATGGGCGCATCTCAAACTTCGCTCAATTTTGGAATTCCTTTATTACTTCCTAAACGGCTTCAAAAGCTATTCTGGATACTGTCTCAGGTTACGGCTGCGGCAATACATATGGAAAAAAAAATTTAAAAAAATACACATCTTCATAAATTATTTTACTCACCAAAAAAACAACTACCTATTCGCTACTGGTAGTGCGGCGACGGCGCCCAAGCGGGAGCAAACCTGCATCAGTTTCGCGCACCAGATAAGGCGGACGGGCTTTCGACTGTACGAACAGCCGGCCGAGGTATTCACCCATGATACCCAGCACCAGCAGTTGAATACCGCCAATGAAGAGCACACTCACCAATACCGACGTCCAACCGGCAATAGCCTGTGTGGTGAAAAATGCAATATATAACGCATACAGCGCATAAAGAAAAGCTAGTCCCGATACAACTGCGCCCGCCAACGTGGCAAAGTGCAGTGGTCGTACGCTAAAGGAAGTGATACCGCTCAGAGCCAGTTGCACCATCTTACGCAGGGTATATTTGGTAGCTCCTCGGAAGCGCGGCTCGGGTGTATATTCCACTTTCTTTTGGCGGAAACCTACCCAATGCACAAAGCCCCGCAGAAATAGCTCCACGTCGGGACTAGCCTGAATAACTTCTGCTACCCGACGGTCGATGAGACGGTAATCCGCCGTGCCTGGTTCAAAATCCACGCTCGACAATCCATTCATCAATTGGTAAAATGCATTGGATGTCCGACGCTTAAACCATGACAATTGCTGGTCTTCCTGCCGTTGCGTATACACTATGTCGTAGCCTTCCTGCCAGTAGGCCAGCAAGGTTGGAATCAGACGAGGAGGGTGTTGCAAATCGGCGTCGAGCGAAATAATGCAGTCGCCCGAGGCATAATCAATTCCTGCCCGCAAGGCGCTCTGATGGCCAAAATTGCGCGACAGCAATACATAATGAATATCGGGGTCAGTAGCACGTAGTTCACGTAACACCCGCTGCGTGTCATCGCGTGAACCATCATCAACAAAAATCAGCTCCCGCTCATAGCCGTTTGGGAGGTTTTCCTTAATTCGATGGGCAACTTCTAGTAGGTTCTCTTCCTCGTTGTAGGCAGGAATAACGACTGATATTTTCACAAATGACACTGATTGTTACATGATGCCGCGCACAAACCCGGCCCAGCCGCAAAGGTCGGGGGAAAAGCGGAAATGACGTCTGGCAGTCTAAATGTAATGGCAAGTACTGACCATCAGCAAAGTCTGACCCAACTCGTAGTTGTGCAAAATAAAGCGCGAGCATAGTGCACCGAGCATCACCAAAAACACGATACCCGGCCCGGCAAAGGCCATACGCGTGGCGGAATTTAACACAAGCCACAGGCTTGGACTGCGAGCAAACTTTATGTGTGACGTACAACACGGAGCCGCTGGCATAGAGTAGATGCCATACTTTTGTAGCCTGTAACCTGTCCGACCGCTTTTCTGATACTCTGAACACTGTTTTGTTTTTACTTCTTCCCGCTTTTGGTTGTCTGGCAAAAATTTCTTGGCCATATCATTGGAGAAGTCTGGTGTTCAAGCGCGCTGGCTGCTTCGAGGCAGGCCTCCTGCCCGAAGCGTTACTGCTGACGGTTGCTATCTATATTTCTCATGGCGGTGGCACGGTGCCCGCCCTTTTCAGCTTCGCTTCCCTTCGTGAGCTATTATTACCGGCTGCGCTACTTCGCCCCCTTACCAATCTGGTGAAAGTATCAGAATCACCTATTAATGACAGCTCTTATCAAAACGACCTTAAGCCTGTGCCGAAGCAAAATGGATGGCGCTACGCGGCCTTATCCAGCGAATGAACCTGCAGTTGACATCGCTCTGATTTAAAATTTCGATTCTTCACCCTTCTCGCTTGAATTCATCTTCCTCCATCGCCTCAACACCGTACCAGCGCCTGCTTAGCCGGCCGCACCATTTGGCTGCTGCGTTACTGTTGACCGGGGTCGCAGCGGTGTACTACCTACCTTTCCTGCACGAGCTCCCGACAGCTATCCACACTTGGGCACAATCAGACCGTTTTTCGCTGGCGCTCAATTTTTATGATTACGGTTTTCATTTTCTGACGCCGCGTACCTCGTCGCTCACTTCTATTGGTGGCGTGACGGGCGTCGAGTTTCCCCTGCAGGCGTATCTGGCGGCGCTGGGCGGGCTGGTATTCGGGCGGGATAATATCGTGGCCGTGTTCCGGGGCCTTGACGTAGTTATGACGGTGCTGGGCTTCTTCTACATGTTCCGGCTTATTTATGAGCGAACCGGGCATTTTGTGGCCGGGCTAGTACCAGCGGCTTTTCTACTGGCTTCGCCGTTTTTTGCCTTCTATGCGGGCAGCTTTTTACCCGACCCGTTCAGCCTTAGTCTCAGCTTTATTGCCTACTTCTACTGGTTGCGGTTTTTCGACCAGCGTCAGTTTTCAGACCTGCGGCGGGCATTGCTTTTACTAGCACTGGCTGGCCTTATTAAAACAACTACTGCTTTGCTATTTGGCTCAGTAGTGGGCATCACCGTGCTGTGGGCTTATTTCGACCCCACCCTGCTGCTGCCACGGGAGCGTTGGCAGTTGCTGGTTTGGGCCGGCTTGGGCTTGGGTGTAATTGGCTACTTCTTCCTACACAATCAACAGTTGAATGAAATATACCACTCGGGGCAGTTTCGGGCCTCAACCAACCCGGTGCAAGACCCCGAAACGTGGCACGAACTGCAACAATCGGTGCGGCGCTACTGGTGGCTGGAGTACGCTACCCGTACGCACTATCGCATACTGGCCGTATGCGCCGTACTATTACTGGGCTTCGCCCGGCCAAACCTACGTCGCTACTTACCCCTCACGCTGCTGCTGCTAGCCTCGGTGGCAGTGGCAGGCGTTTTCGTGCTGGTGATGGGCAGCGGCCTCAGTATTCACGATTACCACTGGATTTGTTCATTCGTGCCGCCAGCGCTCCTGCTATTATTGCTGGGGCTACTGAATTTAAGCCAGTACACCGGCCGAATTCGCCACGCTACTACCCTGCTTTTCGCCGCACTAACAATCTTTCTGATAGTTATTGGCTATAAGCGGCTGAACCGCCGGATGAGCGATGACTACCTTCCCTTATCGCAGTACTATACCCATCAATGGATGCGCGGCGGGGCTGCCGAAATGCAACAAGCCCGCGTACCGACCACGGCCAACGTGCTATATGTGGCCGACGCCGTTAACGTAGCGCAAGTGTACTTCGACCGGCGAGGCATTTCCTGGGAGCCGGCCGATGTAGGTGCCGTGCCGGTTGATGATTACCTGAACATGATGGCGGCCGACAGCCTCGATTATCTGGTGTTTTCGCCCACTGACTTTAACCGGCTGGCCCCGCAACAGGCCGCCTTAGCGGCAGCCTTCGAAACGATAGGCCAGCGCCCGGCCGTAATTCTTCGCCGCCGCGACCGCCAACGCCCGTGGTAACCTTTCCTATTCCTTATTCTACGACCAATATGATGGCCGCACGCCTGAAATCCAGCCTATCGCTGCTGCTGTTGGGCCTGCTAACGCTACCGGGCTGCCACCCCCGCGACGGACGGGCTCCCCTGCAGGAACGCGAGCTGATGCAGACTAGTTTTGAGGAATTGGATGGCTGGGGAACAGACCTCCCGGGCCTCACTACCGAAAAGGCGCACTCGGGACGCTATGCGGTTCGCTCGTCGCCGCAGCAGCCATTTACTGTTACGTACCGGGCGGCGCTGGGCCGGCTCAGCCCGCACCATCGGCCGTTGCGGCTCACGCTCGGCGCCTGGGTGTGGGTGCCCACGCCCTACGACGACGCTCGCATAGTTTTGTCCATCGTGCCCGCCAATGACCCGGACCATCCGCTACTCAGCCAGAGCATTTTCCTGAGTGACAGTCGTCCTTACGGCCAGTGGAAATATGTGAGCCGAAGCTTCAACATGCCCGACGGCATTCATTCGGACCATCGCGTGGTCATTTATTTGTGGAACGGCTCGGCGGGCGCGCCAGTGTACGCCGACGACCTGCGCCTCACCGAGCTATGGTAGGCCGTAGCGCCTTCTTTCAAACCGTCCATCAACAATGAGATACGCGTTTTTTTGCCTCGTCGCCCTGTGCCTGGCGGGCTGCAGTTCTGCTACCAACCAAGCCGAAACGGCCAACATCCTGCTGACAAATAGCTTTGAAACTGTGAGCGGTTGGCTACCCGACGACCAGACCGCCACGCTCACGCATGAGCAGGCGCACTCCGGCCGCACGGCGCTCAAGGTAGATGACGCACACGAGTACAGCCTCACGTACAGCAAGCCACTGGAATATTTCCACCTGACGCTACCCGTCAAACTGCGCGTAACGGCTTGGGTATTGCGCCCCAGCGCGCAGGCTTACGCCTCACTGGTTATTTCCGTAACCGACCCGGCTGCGCCCAGCGCCCCAGCCCTGCTGTGGCAGGATATCAAGCTGAATGAAGCCGGGAATAGCTACGGCAAGTGGGAGAAAGTAAGCCAGGTAGTCACGCTGCCCGTCGGGCTTCAGAACACGCACAAGCTGAGCCTGTACTTGTGGCGCACCGGCTCCGGCGCGGCCACTTACCTTGATGATATTCAGGTAAGCCGCGAGCCATAATAGTGGCCAGCCCTACCCGCGCAGTAACCCGTAGCGCCCAATGCAGTAGATGGCCCGAAACCCGTCGCGCCAGCCAATTTTCTTGCCCTCGGCGTAGGTGCGGCCGTAGTAGCTGATGCCGACTTCGTAGATGCGCACGCCCGGCACCCGCGCCACCTTGGCCGTCACTTCGGGCTCGAAGCCGAAACGTTGCTCCACCAGCTTCAGATTCTGAATAATATCGCGCCGAAAAAGCTTGTAGCAGGTTTCCATGTCGGTCAGGTTCAGGTCGGTGACCATATTCGACAGGAAGGTGAGGAACTTATTGCCGATGCTATGCCAGAAAAACAGGATGCGGTGCGGCTGGCCACCCATAAAGCGCGAGCCAAACACCACGTCGGCAAAGCCTTTGAGCACGGGGCGCAGCAGCAGGTTGTATTCCTCGGGGTCGTATTCCAGGTCGGCATCCTGGATGATGACATAGTCGCCGGTAGCTTCGCGAATGCCCGTATGCAGCGCAGCGCCTTTGCCTTGGTTTACGGCATGTTCCAGCAGGCGCAGGTTCATTTCCGGGTAGCGCTCGGCATAGGCCCGGATGGTGGCGGCCGAGGCATCGGTTGAGCAATCGTTGACGAGAATAATCTCCTTGCCGATACCATTTACCAGTTCCAGCCTGCGCAGCAAATCCAGAATCTGGTGCACGGTGCGGGCCTCGTTATAAACGGGAATGATGATGGAAAGCGTGCTGATTTGAATCACGGCAACGGGTATTCGCGAACGGCAAAAGTACGCCGGCTCGTGGCGCAGCATAGCATTCTGCGCCACGAGCCGGCGTCGCTCCGCACCCGGTAGCCAGCGGGCGCGGCCTTAGCGTCCGCCTTACAGGCTGCCGGTGCGCCCGCCATCCACTGGCACGCTGGTACCGTTGATATAGCCCGCCGCCGGCGAAGCCAGGAAAGCCACGGCCGCCGCCACCTCTTCGGCCTGCCCGAAGCGCCGGGCCGGAATAGTTTTCAACATGGCATCTTCCACTTGCTCGGTGCTCTGGCCGGTCTGGGCTACTTTCTTCTCGATAAGCGAAGTATGGCGTTGCGTGACGGTGGCGCCCGGCAGCACGTTGTTTACCGTAATGCCGTCGGCGGCCAGCTCGTTGGCCAGCGTTTTGGCCCAGCTGGCCACGGCTCCGCGAATGGTATTGCTCACGCCCAAGCCCGCCAGCGGCACCTTCACCGAGGTGCTGATGATGTTGATGATGCGCCCGAAACCGGCCGCCCGCATGCCCGGTACCACGGCCTGCACCAGCAGGTGGTTGCAGATAAGGTGCTGGTTGAAGGCCGCCAGAAAGGCCGAGGTGGGCGCGTCGATGATGGGGCCGCCGGCCGGGCCGCCGGTATTGTTCACCAGAATGTGGAAGCCGGCCGGGTGCTGGGCCAGGTACGCGCGCACCACCTGGTCGAGGTGAGCGGGGTCGTTGAAATCGGCCACCAGGAAGTCGTGCGTCTGGCCGGCGGGCGTGGGCAGCTCGGCGGCGGCCTGGCGCAGGGCGTCGGCGTTGCGGGCCAGCAGGGTCACGGTGCAGCCGCGCTCGGCCAGCGTCTGGGCTACGGCCCGGCCAATGCCCTGGGTGCTGCCGCCCACAAGGGCGCGAAGGTTGAGGAAGTCCATAGTTGTGGAGGGATGAGGGTAGGAGGAGTTGGGCCACAAAGTTGGCACCTGATGCGGCAGTATGCAGTAATTTGCCGAGGCAAACCCCAGGCACCCCCTCCTCCCCCTCCCACCCCAACCCCTCCCGCCCCATGATAACCCGCGCCTTCAACTTCCAGCAGTGGATTGACGAACACCGCCACCTGCTCAAGCCTCCGGTGGGCAACCAGCAGGTGTTCAAAGACAACAAGGATTTTATCGTGATGGTGGTGGGCGGCCCCAACTCGCGCAAAGACTACCATGTGGACGAGGGTGAGGAGTTGTTTCTGCAAATTGAGGGCGAGATGACCGTCAAAATTATCGAAGACGGCAAGCCCGTAGACATTCACATGAAGGCCGGCGACATGTTTCTGCTGCCGCCCAACGTGCCGCACTCGCCGCGCCGCCCGGCCGGCGGTGTGGGTCTGGTGATTGAGCGCTACCGCACGCCCGGCGAACTAGATGGCTTTCAGTGGTACTGCGAAAACTGTGGCAATAAGCTCTACGAGGAGTTTGCCGAAATCACGGACATCGTGACGCAGCTGCCGCCCATCATGAATGCCTTCTGGGCCGATGACGACAAGCGTACCTGCAAGGTGTGCGGCACTTACATGGAGGCACCGGCCAAGGTGGCATAACCGCTTACCAGAACGTCATCCTGAGCGACGAAGGAGCGAAAGGACCTCGCCCGCGCCGCGTGCAATAGTAATGAATTACTACCCCCAACGAAGCAGGCGAGGTCTTTTCGCTCCTTCGTCGCTCAGGATGACGTTCTGGGTTGTAACCCCACTCCATGCTTTCCATCGACATCCATACCCACATTCTGCCCGAGCGCTGGCCCGACCTTAAGGAGCGCTACGGCTATGGGGGATTCATCCGGCTTGACCACCACAAGCCCTGCTGCGCCCGCATGATGCAGGACGACAAGTTCTTCCGCGAAGTGCAGGACAACTGCTGGGACCCGCAGGTGCGCATACACGAGTACGACCAGCACGGCGTGCAGGTGCAGGTGCTGAGCACCGTGCCCGTGATGTTCAGCTACTGGGCCAAGCCCCACGACTGCCTCGATTTGAGCATGCTGCTCAACGACCACATTGCCGGCGTGGTGGCGCGCTACCCCACGCGCTTCGTGGGCCTGGGCACGGTGCCCATGCAGGCGCCCGATTTGGCCATTAAGGAGTTGGAGCGCTGCCTGAAAATCGGGCTGGCCGGCATCCAAATCGGCTCGCACATCAACGACTGGAACCTCGACGCGCCAGAGCTATTCGAGGTTTTTGCCGCCGCCGAGGAGCTGGGCGCCTGCGTGTTTGTGCATCCCTGGGACATGATGGCCCAGCAAAAAATGCCCAAATACTGGCTGCCCTGGCTGGTGGGCATGCCCGCCGAAAGCACCCTGGCCTTGTGTTCTCTCATCTTCGGCGGGGTGCTGGAGCGGCTGCCGCGGCTGCGCGTAGCGGTGGCGCACGGCGGGGGCTCCTTCGCCAGCACCATCGGCCGCATCGAGCACGGCTGGCAAGTGCGGCCCGACCTATGCGCCATTGATAATCCGCACAATCCGCGCAAATACCTGGGCAAGTTCTGGGTCGATTCGCTGGTGCACGACCCGCTGATGCTGGAGTACCTGGTGAAAACTTTGGGCGCGGATAAAATTACCCTCGGCACCGATTATCCGTTTCCGCTGGGCGAGCTGGTGCCGGGCGAGCTGATTAAGTCGATGCCGTTTTCGGACGACCTCAAGGCCCGGATGCTGGGGCAGAATGCGCTGGACTGGCTGGGACTGGCGCGGGAGCGGTTTAGCGCTAAACACTGAGCCCTAAAAGTCGCCAGCTGTCAGGCCAACACTAAGCTTCACCGGGAGTTGCCAGCTAACTTTGCGCTTGAATTTGTAAAGGCAATTGATTTTGAAAGACGCAAAAGCTGTTTTATTCTTAGGAGCATTTGTCCTATTCACTTATTGCTTTATCCCCGGATGCACGCCCCCGCCGCCGGGCAAAATTGTGCTTTCAACCGGCTTTGAGCTACCGGCAACCGGGCCACAGCCGGTAGTACCGGAAATGCCGCCGGTAATGCTGAGCAACGAGCAGGTGCATAGCGGAAGCCAAGCCGTAAAGCTGGATAAAAACCAGCCTAACGCTCTCTTATGTGGCACTACCTGGCAGGCCCTTGGCGGTGCCTCTTGGAAAGAGGATGACCGGTCGCACCACCTGCGGCTACGCCTGTGGGCATGGATGCCCTACGACCGGCAGAACGCCGTTGTTGTAACCGTACTGGCCCAGCGTCCCAGCCCGACGCCTGGGGCGGGCGCCACGGTGCTGCACATACAGCGGCTGGCGTTGAACAAAGTAATCAGCCAGTATCAGCAGTGGATGCCGACCACAGTATTCGTATCGCTGCCGCATGAACTACAGCCGCTGGACGAAATAGCAATATGCGCTTGGGGCCAACACATTGGCGACCGCAATGCCGTGTATATAGACGATGTTTCCCTTGAAAATGCAGACTAGCGTATCCGCTACCCCTTCGCCAACGCCGGGACTGGCGTGGCTGCCTGCGTTGGCCAGCCACGCCCTGTTGCTAATGGTGGTGTATGCCGCGCTTTACTCGTTTGGCATCCTCACCACCGCCCCTACTGCCAAGACGCTCATCAGCTGGGACGCCGGCTGGTTCAACTCAGTGCGCACCAACGGCTACGAGGCAGGGACCGGTCAGACGAACATTCCCTTTTTTCCGCTCTTTCCCTACCTGTGGCGTTTATCTGGCCTCAATGGACTGGGGATTAGCATTGTCAATGCTTGCTTTATGTTTCTGGGCAGCGTTTGGCTGGGGCGCACCTTCTCGCTGTCGCGCCAGCAGCTACTGGTGCTGCTAGCTACCCCACCGCTGTTTTTTTGCCTGGTGCCGTATGCCGAAGGGCTCTTCTTTCTGTTTGGGGCGGTATTGCTGCACGGGCTGCACCGGCGTCACCTTGCCTTCACCATCCTGGGGCTGCTGGGCTGCTGCCTGACCCGCTCGGCAGCCACTCTTTTCATTCCGGCGTTTGTGTTTGCCGAACTGCTGGCCTGCACTTCCCGCGCCGAGGTGTCGCAGTTTGCCCTGCGCCTGCTGACGGGCTTGCTGGCCATCGCCGCCGCGCTGGGCATCGTTATGTACATGCATTTCCTGGCCACCGGCGACGCCTTTGCGCTGTTCAACTCCTATCAGCACTGGGGCCATGAGATGCGCTGGCCGCCAGCTGCCCGGCTGTTTAGCTCAGCAGGCCTGCCCATGCTGGGGCTCGACTTGCTGGCCATGCTGGCGAGCAGCCTGGCCGTAGTTGCCTGCCTGTGGCTGGGCATTCGCTGGCTGCGCAGCTGGTGGCAGCCCCAGGCAGTGCCGGCGCCTTCGCGGGCCGTGGTTTTTTCGTTGGGATACTGTGTTGGCGTGTTTGCGTTTATGGTGCTTTACCAGGAGGGCGACTTGTCCAACAGCAGCCGGTATGTGCTGGGTACGCCCTTTTTTGCCGTCCTCCTGCTTCAGCTCTCAGCCTGGCAGCGCCTTACGGCGGGCGTGCGCTGGGTGAGCGCCGGAATAGCCCTGGCCTTGGTCATCGCGCTAGCCATGTGGTGTGGCTGGCCAGCCCGCATGCCGGGCTTTTTCCCGGGCGAAGCCACTTTTTTCTTTGCCGCCTGGCTGGGGTACCTGCTCTGCTATGTGGCAGCTTTCACTACCAATCGGTACGGGCGCGATATCCGCATTGGGCTGTACGTCGTCAACACCATCTACCAGATAATACTGCTCAATCTTTTTATCGGCGGCGCCTGGATGGGATAGGCACTGCGCGGTGCTGGTTGACCAACGATAGGCGCTTGACCAGTGCCGACCGATATTTGCCCCCCCATGACCTACGACTCTTCTCCCGCCTTCGCGGCCCAGCTCGACGCCCAGGACCCGCTCGCCGCTTTCCGCCAGGAATTTCACATCCCGCCCGGGCCCGACTGGAAGCCCAGCGCCTACTTCTGCGGCAACTCGCTGGGGCTGCAGCCCAAGGGCGTGCAGGGCGCCCTGGAGCAGGTGCTCGCCGACTGGGCCCGCCTGGGCGTGGAGGCGCACTTCGACGGCTCATCGCCCTGGATGCCCTTCCACGAAACCCTGACCGAGGCCACGGCCCGGCTGGTGGGCGCCAAGCCCCTCGAAGTGGTGGTGATGAACAACCTGACGGTGAACCTGCACCTGCTGATGGTGACGTTTTACCGCCCCACCGCCACGCGCTACAAGATTCTGATGGAGGGCGGCGCCTTTCCATCGGACCAGTACGCGATGGAAAGCCAGGCCCGCCTGCACGGCCTGGCCCCCGACGACGTGATAGTGGAGCTGGTGCCGCGCCCCGGCGAGCACACCCTGCGCACGGAGGACATTGAGGCGAAAATCGCGGAGCTCGGCGACGCGCTGGCCACCGTGCTGCTGGGCGGCGTGAACTACTACACCGGCCAGGCCTTCGACATGGCGGCCATCACCCGGGCCGGGCACGCCGTGGGGGCCATGGTGGGCTTCGACCTGGCCCACGCGGCCGGCAACCTGCACCTGGAGCTGCACGGCTGGGACGTGGACTTTGCCTGCTGGTGCTCCTACAAGTACCTCAACTCGGGCCCCGGCGGCACCTCGGGCGTGTACGTGCACGAGCGGTTTGCCCACCGCCCCGACCTGGTGCGGCTGGCCGGCTGGTGGGGTCACGACCCCGCCAACCGCTTCCAGATGAAGAAGGGCTTCCAGCCGATGGCCGGCGCGGGCGGCTGGCAGCTCTCCAACGCCCAGATTTTCCCGATGGCCATTCACCGCGTGAGCCTCGACATGGTGGACCGCGCCGGCGGCATGGCCACCCTGCGCCGCAAGAGCGAGCAGCTCACGGGCTACCTCGAATTCCTTATCAACGAGCTCCGGCTGCCCAAGTCGAAGCTCGAAATCATTACCCCCACCGACCCGGCGCAGCGCGGCTGCCAGCTCTCGCTGCTGGTGCACGAGCGGGGGCGCGAGCTGTTCGATTTCCTGGCCGCCCAGGGCATCATTGCCGACTGGCGCGAGCCGAATGTGATTCGCCTGGCACCCGTGCCGCTGTATAATTCGTTTGAGGACGTTCATAGGGCCGGAATGGCGCTGCGGCAATTTTTCAAGTAGGGGCGAGGTTCGCTCCCGCCCGCCGTTGAACGGGAATCGTTGAACGGAATCATTAGTCCGACGTATCCGCTAGTCGTTCAACGACGGGCGGGGGCAAGCCCCGCCCCTACGTCGTTCTTTTTACCTTTATCCTCCTATGGAAGACTACGCCGCTAAAATGCAGCTGAAAACAACGGCGGCGCTACGCGAGTACGTGACGAGCTACACCCAATACCGCGAAGAAGCCGTGCTGGCGGCCTTCGATGAGCTGCGCCGCCGCGGCCAGCCCGCGCCCGAGGAAGCCGCGCTGCGCCCGGTGCTGGAGCCGGTGGCCGCCGCCGGCCTCGAGGCCGCCCGCCAGGCCGAAGCCGAAGCTGCCCGGCAGCGGGCCGAAGCCCGCGCGGCCACCACTGCCGCCGACCCCGACGGCGACGCCGCCGAACCAACCGGCCCGTTCCTGTACTCGCCGGTTTCCATTATTTTCTTCTCCCTGTTTTTCTCGATGGTGGCCGGGGGCGTGCTCATGGGCATCAACCTGGGGCGCCTGAAGCGCTGGGGGGCGCTGGTGCAGCTGGTGGTATTTGTGGTGGTGTACCGGGTGGGCAGCCTGCTGCTGCTGCTGCAGGCAGGCCTCAACCCGCTGCTGGCGTCGGTGATGGATTTGCCGGCGCTGCTGGTGTACCTGCTGTGGTTCTGGCCGCGGCAGGTGGCGGTGCCCAGCTTCCGCAGCCGGAGCTGGCTGCCGCCGCTGCTGGTGTGCGTGCTGGTGAGCGCGGCCATGCTGTGGGGCGTGCGGCGGGCGCTGCCGGCGTTTATCGACAAGCAGCCCAAGGAGCAGCAGCAGCGCCTGCGCGAGCTGCTGGGCGAGCCCAAGGACGAGTAAGCCGCCCCGTCAGCACCCTCCGCCATGGCTTTGCACGCCCTGCCCCTGCCCGCGGCCGACCTCTGGCTCGACCCGCATTTTCTGTCGCCCACGCTGGCGGCGGCCCTCTGCGACGACCTGCGCGCCGCCGTGCCCTGGGAGCAGCGCAGCATCCGCCTCTTCGGCCGCGAGGTGGCCCAGCCCCGCCTCACGGCCTGGTACGGCGACCCGGGGGCAGCCTACACCTACTCGGGGCTGCGCTGGGAGCCCCGGCCCTGGCGCCAGCAGCTCGACACGCTGCGCCGCCGGGTGGAGGCCGCCACCGGCCACCGCTTCAATAGTGTGCTGCTAAACCTGTACCGCGACGGCCACGACAGCATGGGCTGGCACGCCGACGACGAGCCCGAGCTGGGCCCCGCCCCCACCATTGCCTCGCTCAGCCTGGGGGCCACCCGGCGCTTCCGGCTGCGGCCCCGGCCCGGGGGCCCGGCGGCCGAGCCCCTGGGCCTCGACCTGGGCAGCGGCAGCCTGCTGCTGATGCGCCCGCCCACGCAGGCCCACTGGCAGCACGCGCTGCCCAAGACCAGCCGGGCCGTGGGGCCGCGGCTCAACCTGACGTTTCGGTGGGTGGCGGGCGGATAGCTTATTTTTCACCCCGAAATGTTACCAAAAAGGCCCTGGCAGCGCTGCCAGGGCCTTTTTGGCTCTTGGCCCCGCAGGTAACGTGATGAGAGGTAGCGGGCTAGGCCGAAATTTTTACTTACTTGCGGCCGACTTTTCTCTCATCATTCATTTTTTACCCGATGACCCACAAAACGTATTTCCAGAACTTCTTTGAGGCCCTGGCGGCCTCGCTGTCCGACGACGAGTTTCTGGCCTTTGCCACCACCGTGCTGGCCAACCTCGACACCGACGGGGGCTTCCCGGAGGAAGCTGATTTTCTGCGCGCCCAGGTGGCCGAGCTCAACAAGCAGCACCAGGCCCGCGGCGTGGTGCGCGGCAAGGTGGCCAGCAGCGCGGCCTTGCAGCAGGCCGTGCGGCTGTTCCTGAAATGGGCTCAGCTGACGAACACCACCCGGGTGTTCCCGGCCTTCCCGGACCGCAACCAGAAGGAGCGGCTCGACATCTTGCCCGGCGGCATGGATTATTTGTATCAGGCCGACAACGACAATGTGGTGGAACGGGCTACCTACTACCTCACCAAAATCAGCAACGACTACGGCGACCAGACCAAGGTGACGCTCAAAGAAGCCGCCGACCAGCTCAAGCTGCTCACCGATGCCCGCACGAGCAACGACACCACAAAGGCCGGCACCAAAAAGGCCGCCGCCGCCATCGACGTGCAGGAGCTGGTGGTGTGCCAGGGCCTCTACCGCGCCTACTCGGCGCTGCTGGCCCGGCACTGGGCCGAGCCGATGCAGGCCTACGCCCTGTTTCCCTTCCCCAACACCACCGGCGGCCCCGAAGACGGCAACCTGCCCGAGCTGCCCACGACGCTGCCCACGGCCTGAAACGGCCACCGACTTGCACTTTATTGGTAAAAAATTATCTGCCGGGGTGCCTGGATTTGTCCGGGCACCTCGGCAGAGTTCTGCCGGGCTGCCCGGGCTAGCCGGGGCACCCCGGCAGAACTCTGCCGAGGTGCCGGCATTGGTCGGGGCACCCCGGCAGCACTCTGCCGGGGTGCGGGAGGTAGCCGGGGCATCTCCGCAGAACTCTGCCGAGATGCCCCGGCCCGTGCCGGCAGCCCCGCAGTGCGCTGCCGGGCATTTTTTTGGGGCCCCGTGATACCACCTTTTGCCCGCTCGCTCTGTCTGGCCGGCGGGCGCGCCCGCCGGAGCCGCTTTGCGTTCACCTTTTTTTTCTTCGATGAAACCAAGCTACCTGATGAAACCAAGCTACCTGATGAATCCGCTGGCGGCGGCCCTGCTGGCGGGGCTGCTCGGCGGTTCCGCTCAAGCCCAAAGTCCCGCCCTCACCAGCCTCTCGCCCGACCCCGGCAGCACCGGCGTGGGCCGCTACGACATCATCACAGCCCAGCTTGACCGGGTGCTGGCCGGCGGCTCGGCGCAGGGGCTAAAGGTGTTTAGCAGCCAGCGCGGCGGGCAACGGGCCGGCACGATGGGCCCGGTGAGCGTGGGCCCCTACAGCGTGCTCTACAACCCCGGGGCGCTGGGCCCGGCCTTCAACCTGCAGGCCGGCGAGGTGGTGCAGGTGAGCGTGACATCGGCCGTGACCAGCACCGGTGGCACGCCGCTGGCCCCGCCGGCCACGTTCGAGTTTACCACCCAAACCGACGGCAGCGGCCGGGGCTACTTCGGCGGCGGCGCCGACCTGCCGATGGGCGTGGGGGTGGGGACGCAAGCGGTGGCCGTCGCCGACCTCGACGGCGACGGCGCCCTCGACCTGGTGGCCGCCAACCAAGTC
The DNA here is from genome assembly GCF_030580865.1 of Hymenobacter aranciens. Taxonomy (GTDB): domain Bacteria; phylum Bacteroidota; class Bacteroidia; order Cytophagales; family Hymenobacteraceae; genus Hymenobacter; species Hymenobacter aranciens. The sequence goes on from NZ_JAUQSY010000006.1 coordinate 82,110, forward strand.
CAAAACACCCTGCAGTGGCGGCGCAACCTGGGCGGCAGCACCTTCGGCAGCCCTCAGTCGCTGCCCGTGAGCGCGGCCCCAGCCGCGCTGGCTGTGGCCGATGTGGACGGCGACGGTGACCTCGACCTGCTGACCGTGGACGCCAGCACCACCGCGACGCTGGCCGTGCTGCGCAACCAGGGCAACGGCACCTTCGTGGCCGGCCCCACCACTACTATTTACAACAACCCCACCCGCCTGGCCGTGGGCGACGTGGACGGCGACGGCGACCTCGATGTGGTGGCCAACTCCAACCAGGGCAACCTGGTGAGCGTGCGCCTCAACAACGGTACCGGCAGCTTCGACAACCCGCCCTATCCCGGCGGCCTGCCCGTGGGCGGCCAGCCCACCGACTTGGCCCTGGCCGACGTGGACCACGACGACGACCTGGACCTGGTGGTGGCGCTGAGCTTTGGGGGCAGCAACGGCCAGCTGCGCACCCTGCTGAATGGGGGCGATGGCAACGGCACCAACACCGGCGCATTTACGGGCGGCTTCATCGCGGGCCTGCAGCTGCAGCCGGTGGCCCTGGCTCTGGGCGACCTCGACGGCGACCACTTCCCGGAGGCCGTGCTGGTGGGCATTTCCGTGCCCGGGGGCGCCCCGGTAACGGCCGTGCAGGCCAATGGTGGGGGCAGCTTTGGCAGCGGCCAGCTGCTGGGCGCCGCCGACTATCCCCGCGACGTGGCCGTGGGCGACGTGGATGCCGACGGCGACCTGGATATTGTGAGCGTGGGAGGTCCCGCCACCATTGGCATTACTCCCAGCACAATGCGCACGTTCATTAACCAAGGCGCCGGCATCTTCCCGGCCACCGGTCGTCTCAACCTCGTGGGCGCCGAGCCCGCCGCCGTGGCCATGGCCGATGTAGACCACGACGGCGACCTTGACGCCGTGACAGCCAATGCCTCGGCCGGCAGCCTGAGCCTGCGCCTGAACGGGCCGGGCCCGGAAATCAGCGTGCGCGCTTTCAACGGCGCGCTCTACCCCTCGGGCAGCACCTACAGCTTCGGCACCCTGGCCCCCAGTTCGAGCACTTTTCAAACCTTCTACATCCGCAACCTGAGCACGGCGGACGTGCTGACCATTACGGGCCTGGCCCCCACCGGCCTTGGCTTTGGGGTGAGCAGCGGCGTGCCGCCCCTGCTGCTGGGCCCCGGCGACAGCACCCTAATTGCCCTCAACGCGCAGGCACCGGCCACGGGCACGCGTACCGGCACGCTCACCATCGCCAACGACGACCCCGACGAAAGCAGCTACCTCATCAACCTTAGCGTAAGTGCCGCCGCCCCCACCGCCGTCACCTGGACCGGGGCCGTGGACACCCGCTGGGCCGTGGCCGGCAACTGGAGCCCCGCCGTGGTGCCCACGGCCGGCACCAGCGTCACCATCCCGGCCACGCCGCCTAACCAGCCGCTGGTGAGCACCGCCGGAGCCACCTGTTTCAACCTCATCAGCGCCGGCGGTAGCAGCCTGCGCGTGGCCGCACCCGGCCACCTCGTGGTGGAGGGCAACTTTACCAGCAACGGCACCCTGGCCATGACGGGCGGCACGCTGGAGCTCAAAGGCCTGCTGAACAGCCTCCCCAGCACGGCCCTGACCGGCGGCACCGTGGCCTTCACCGGCACCACCCTGCAGCTGATTGGCGGTAGCCCCACTTTCTGGAACCTGACCATCGCGGGCACGGCTGGCCAGTCGGTGCGGCAGGATGCCAGCGTGCGCGTCAAGCGGGTGCTGCACCTGGTGCGTGGCTTCGACACCAACGGTCTGGCCCTGTTTCTGGACTCTGACGCCAGCGGCACGGCGATGGTGGTGAATGCGGGCGGGGCCGTGCAAGGCACCGGCGTGGTGTACATGCAGCGCTACATCGGTGGGCCCAACGCCGGCCTGGGCTACCGCCACCTGAGTGCGCCCTCGCGCTTCACGCGCCTCTTTCAGCTCTATTCCAGCAACGGCCCGGTCTTCATGCCGGTGCTGAACCCAGCCTACAACACGACCGGCAACAGCGTGACGCCCTTCCCCACCGTCTTTGGCTTCGATGAGGCCCGCCTGGGCGCGGCCGGGGTGCCCGGCCCCGCCAGCAGCTTCGACCAGGGCTGGGTGTCGCCGGCCGGGATTAACGACCCACTGGTGCCCGGGCGCGGTTACACCGTAAACCTGCCCGGCACAGCCCTGCCCACCATTGGAAGTGGCTTCCTCAATGATGGCCCGGTGGCCGTAGGCGCGCTCAGCCGCTCGGGCACCGGCCCCTTCGCCGGCTACCACCTGCTCGGCAACCCCTACCCCTCGCCCATCGACTGGGACAGCGTGGCTCGCCCCACCGGGCTCGACGATGCCGTGTACGTGTTCCGCAGCACCGGCCAGTACACCGGCTTTTATGACAGCTACGTGAATGGCCTGGGCACCTTGAGTGGCGGCGAAATCGCGGCCATGCAGGGCTTTTTTGTGCACGTCAGCCAGCCCGTGCCCAGCTTCACCTTCACCAACGCGGCCCGCAAAACGGTGTACACCAACCCCACCTTCCGCCGCGACGCCCCCACCGCCACCGGCCGCCCCACCCTGGCCCTGGCCCTGCGCCCCGCCACCGGTGGTGAGGCCGACAAAACGTTCATCTATTTCGAAACCGGCGCCACCCCCACCCCCGACCCTGCCTACGATGCCGGCAAGCTGCCCAACCCCAGCGGCCTCAACCTGGCCTCCCAGCTCGGCCCCGACAGCTACGCCATCAACGGCCTGCCGCCGCTGGGCACCACGCCGCTGGTGCTGCCCTTGAGCGTGGGCGCGCCTGCCCTCGGCAGCTACGAGCTGGCCGTGGACCAGTTGACCAGCTTCGCTCCCGCCACCACGCTCTACCTGCGCGATGCGCTGCTGGGCACCCTCACGCCGCTGGCCCCCGGCACCACTTACGCCTTCACCCTGGCGGGCTACACCGCCCCCGGCCGCTTCACGGTCGAGTTCCGCCCCGGCGGCGTGCTGGCCACGGCCGCGCAGCTGCTGGAGGCCCAGGTGCAGGTGTTCCCCAACCCGGCTAAGGCTGCAGCGGGCGTGACGGTAGCGGCCCCGGCGCGGGCCTGCGTCACAGTGCTGAATGCGCTGGGGCAGGTGGTTATTCCGGCCCAGGCCGTCGGCGCGGCTGCCACGCTGCACCTGCCCACGGCGGGGCTGGCGGCCGGCCTCTACGTGCTGCGCATCCGCAGCGAAGCGGGCGAAATCAGCCGCCGGCTGGTGGTGGAGTAAGCCTCGGCTTCGGGCACAAAAAAAGCCCCGGCCAGTAGCGGCCGGGGCTTTTTCGTGTGGCTTGCCAGTGGGCTATTTGATGTCGAACAGCAGCCCGGCGTACACCAGCCGGCCCATGCTCGGGGCGCCGTACACCTGGAAGTTCGTCGCGTCGAGAATATTGGTGCCGCCCACCTGCACGGTGGTGTGCAGCGGGCTGATGAGGTAGCCCAGCTGGGCGTCGAGCGTCTGGGCCACGGGCAGGGTGCCGGTGGCAAAGGTCGATTCGTAGAGGTAGCTGTCGGCCCAGCGGTAGTTGAGGTTGTAGCTCAGCTTGCGGCCCAGCACCACGCCATCCACGCCGAGGTTGAACTTGTGCTTGGGCGTGTTGAAAAACGACTGGGTGCCGGGCTTGAAGGTTTCGGTCACGAGGTCGTTGTAGCTGTAGTTGGTATTCACCGTGAGGGCCGGCGAGAAGCGGTAGCCCAGCGTGAGGCCGGCGCCCTGGCTGCGCACGGTCTGGTCCACGTTGGTGGCAATCTGGATGACGCGGGTGGGCAGCGCCGGATTCTGGAAGCGCCCGGTGGCGGCGGCTCCAATCTGGGCGGCCGAGGGCCGGCTGCCGTCGAGGTTGCCGATGAAGTTCTGGGTGGCGATGAAGTTGTTGTAGTTGTTGTGGAAATAGTCGAGGTCGAGGTAAGCGTACTTGCCCAGCTGGGCGCGGTAGCCCACCTCGATGGAATTCACTTCCTCCAGCTTCAGGGCGCTGCTCTGGTACTCGTAGGTAGCCAGGTCGGCCGTGCGGCCCGGCGCCAGGATGCCCGGCAGCTGCGCCGCTACGGCCGTGTTATAGCCCTGGAAGCCATTGCCGATATTCCCTACCAGAATGGCCCGCCCGATGTCGAGGCGGATGTACTGGTCGTTCTGCGTGGGCGCCCGGAAGGCGCGCGAGTAGCTGGCGCGGAAGTTATGCTGCTTGTCGCCGCCGGCCGAGTACACCACTGAGGCGCGGGGCGAAAACGCCGTCTCAAAGTTCTGGAACCGGTCGAGGCGAGCCGCCACGGCCAGCTGCAGCCGCTCGTCGAGCAGCGCCTTCTTAGCCTGCCCGTAGGCGCCATACTCGTAGTTCTGAATCCGGTCACCTTCCTTCGCGTCGCTGAACAACGTGCCATCGGAGCCCAGCTGGTACTGGCGGTAGGCCGCGCCGAGGGTCAAATCCACCACTTTGGTATTGAAGGTGTACTGCCCGCTGCCGTCGTACATGTAGGAGCGCAGGATGTTGCGGGCGCCCAGGGCCTGGCCGTCGGCCGTGGTGGCCGTGCTGTGGATAAGCGCGTTGCGCGCCGCGTCGAACTCGGGCGTGCCGGGCTGGAGCAGCGGCGCGTTGGTATTGGCGGCCGTGCGGGCCGTGAGGGCGGCGGCATCGGCGTTGCCGCCATTAGCCGCGAAGGTCTGGTTATAGACTGCATTGTAGGTACCGAAATAGCGTTCGGCGTAGGTGCCGGGGCGGGTGCCGCCCGTGCCGTTGGGCACCGTGAAGCCCGGCGCCAGCTGCGTTTGCAGCAGGCCGCCCAGGATACCCAGGTTGTAGGCGCCGTCCGTCTGCGGGTCGCGGCCGCCCGAGAAGTCGCGGGTAGCAAAGCCCCGCACAAACCAGTTGCGGCCCTCCACCTGCACCCGGCCCTGGTGCGCGCCGCTGTTCACGAAGCGGTAGCGGCTGGCGCTTTGGTAGGTGGTGGTAGCCTCGCAGTACTTGTAGTCGAGGGTGGCTTTGATGCTGTTGGTCAGCAGCACCGACAGGCTGGGCACCACTTTATAGGAGTGCGTTTTGTTGTCGCCCGCCGTCACCAGCTCACGCTCCGAGAAGCCGGGCAGGAACACCGTTTTGCCCGCCAGCGCGCCGGTGGTAAAGGTGTTGCCCACGTCGCCGTAGCGGCTCACGGCGTCGTAGCCCAGGTTGGAGCCGGCGGGGTTGTTGCCGGGCTCGATGATGCGGGCGGTGGGGTCTTGGTTATCGGCCAGGAAGTCGTCGGCCTGCACCGCGCCGCCCGAGATTTTGAAGGCCACCCGCTCGCCCAGCTTCACGGCGTAGCGCAGCTGCCCATCAAGCATATTGCGGTTGCCGGCCCGCAGCCGGACGGTGAGGCCGGGGTCTTTGAAAGGGTCTTTCGAGTTCGTCAGCAGCACGCCGTTGAAAGCGTTGGCGCCGTAGAGAGCCGAGGCCGGGCCATGCACAATCTCCACGCTCCCCACGTCCAGAATGGGCGTGCCCAGCAGGTTCCCGAAGTTGCTGCTCAGGCTGGGGATGGACGTGTCCATGTAATCGGCCAGCTGGATGACGCGTTCCGAGCGCGAGGAGTTGAAGCCGCGGGTGCTGAAGCTGCTGGTGAGCAGGCTGGAGCTGCTCACGTCGATGCCCTTGAAGCGGCCCAGGCCGGCCACGATGTCGGGGGTGGTAATCTGCTCCACCTGCCGCTGGTCGAGCTTCTCCACCGTCACGGGCACCTGGCCGATGTTCTCCTCCACGCGGGAGGCCGCCACCACCACCTGGTCGAGCATGGCGCTGGGCTTCAAAATCACCTGAATGGCGTTGTCGGGCTGGCTCAGGCTGATTTCCTGGCTTTCGTAGCCCACAAACGACACCACCAGCACTACCGGCGGATTGCCGAAGTTGACTTTCGGCAGCTCAAACTGCCCTTCTTCGTTGGTGCTGCTACCCACGTAGCTGCCTTTCACGAACACCGTGGCGCCCGGCACCGGCATGCCCGATTCGGCCAGCACCGTGCCGCTGAGCATTTGATTGTTTTGAGCCCAACTATTTAACGACAGTAGCAGGAGCAGAAAAAGAATGAAGTAGTGCTTGTGCATAAAGCGAATAATAAAGATGAAAGCACAAACCTACTATGTTTTTCCCAATCTGTTAGTTAATAGCGAATATCCGGGTGTCCCAGGAGTAAGTCGCCGGTATCAGCCCCTACCTGGTACCGGCCCACGCTCACCGTGGCTAACGACGGCAATCTTGCCCGCCGCCGCCGGGCCAGCCGCGTAACGGCGCGGGTCAGCAACGATGGCAAGCTCAGCCGCTGCCGCAACGGGCGGCTGCTGCAGGATTGGGGAATCACGCTTTTTGCTAGCATTATACAAAGCTCCGACATTATTTCCCCCAACATCAGCCATTCCCGGCCAACTCTGCTGCCCACTCGGTGAACCCCAAAGGTCCGCCGCCCAACCAACACTTTTAACTATGCGGCTAGCCGACTATTTGCCGGAGGCGTAGTAGCTTCGTTGCCCGGCGGCACCCACCGCCCCCCGATTGTCCCACCCTCCCACCCCTCTATGTCCAACGCTTCCTCTTCTACGGCCGCCGCCGAACCGCTCACCGTCATGGGCGCGGGGCTGGTTGGCTCGCTGCTGTCCTTGTACTTAGCCCGGCGCGGCCACCCCGTGCAGGTGTTCGAGCGCCGCCCCGACCCGCGCCGCACCGGCTTCCTTGAAGGCCGCTCCATCAACCTCGCCGTGTCGGACCGCGCCTGGCGCGCCCTCGAAGGCGTGGGCGTGGCCGACGACATCCGCCAGGTGGGCATTGCCATGAGCCAACGCATCATGCACGATGCCAAAGGCCAGCTCAGCTACCAGCCCTACGGCGAAGATGGCCAAGCCATTTACTCCGTCAACCGCGGCCACCTCAACCGCACCCTGCTCGACCTGGCCGAAGCCCGGCCCAACGTGCAGGTGCGCTTCGGCCAGCAGTGCCTGGGCATCGATTTGCGCCGCCAGCAGCTACAGCTGCTCGATAGCGAAAGCGGCCAGGAACACACCGAAAAATATACCCGCCTTTTTGGCACCGACGGCGCGTTTTCGGCCGTGCGCGGGGCTTTGCAAAAGACCGAGCGGTTCGATTATTCGCAGCATTATCTGGAGTACGGCTACAAGGAACTGACCATCGAAGCCGGCCCGGATGGCAGCTGGCAGCTGGAGAAAAACGCCCTGCACATCTGGCCCCGCGGGCAGTACATGATGATTGCGCTGCCCAACCTCGACGGCTCGTTCAACTGCACGCTGTTCTTCCCCTACGACGGGCCCGAGAGCTTCGCCAGCCTGCAAACCCCGGCCCAGGTCACTGACTTTTTCCGCCGCGTTTTCCCCGACGCCGAGCCGCTGATGCCGGAGCTGGAGCGCGAATTTTTCGAGCACCCCACGGGTTCCCTGGTTACGGTGCGCTGCTTTCCGTGGAAATATGACGACGACGTGCTGCTGCTCGGCGACGCGGCCCACGCCATCGTGCCCTTCTACGGCCAGGGCATGAATGCCGGCTTCGAAGATTGCACGGTGCTCAACGAGCTGCTCGACCAGCACGGCGACGCCGCCTGGCCCACCATTTTCGCTGAATTTCAGCAGCAACGTAAGCCCAACGCCGACGCCATCGCCGACCTGGCTGTGTACAACTTCGTGGAAATGCGCGACCGCGTGGCCGACCCGCGCTTCCTGCTGCAGAAGAAAATCGAGGCAAAAATCTCGGCCCAGTACCCGGGTCGCTGGATGCCGCTCTACTCGCAGGTCACGTTTTCGCACACGCCCTACGCCGAGGCTTGGGCCGCCGGCCAGCAGCAGGAGGCCATCATGGCGCGGCTACTGCCGCACATTCAGCAGGAAGCTGATTATGAGCGGGCCGAGGTGCAGGAATTGGTGAAGCAGGAAATGGCGGTGAAGGGGTAGCCTGTAGGAGCAGGGCCTGGTTATACCCCTATATCATTTATATCGTTCCACAACAAAAAAGCCCTTCTGCCAGCGCGGCAGAAGGGCTTTCTGTTTTTACTTGCAGCTACTATTTCTTGCTCAAAGTCACGAACATCGCCGTGTGGCTGTTAGTCGCCATCGGCAGTTGCGACTCGGCCAGGCCGGCGTAAGACACCTGCAGGCTACCGGTTTGGCTGGCGGGCAGGGTGAGGGCAAACTCACCCTGGGCGTTGGTAACCACCATGCGGCTACGGTCGCCGGCCACGAATACGCAGGCACCGGGCAGGGCCAGCTCGTTTGGTCCCAGCACAATACCCGAGTAAGTGATGACCTGGGCGCTGGTAGCCTGCGGGCTGGCCGGGGCTTTAGCCGGGCTGGCTACCACTGCCGCAGGAGCGGCAGTGCGCTTAGTTACTACGGGTTTGGTCTGTGGTTTCACGGCCTTCACTACGGCTTTTGCAACCGGGGCTTTGGCGGGCACTTTGGCTGGGGCCCCGGCGGGCCGACGGGCCTTAGTGGGCAGGTCAGTAGCGGCGGCCTCCAGGCTTGCGCCGGAAATCAGCAGGGCAAGCAGAGCAGCGGCAGTGGTGAAACGCATGACACTAAGGATTAGGGAGTAATTTTTTAGCAAGCGTTGAAGGCTTATGGGGGGAATGCGGAACGGAGGTATTTTAGCGGGCCGCTACTTCCGGGCCTTCGAGGCGCAGCAGAGCATCGCTGAAGCGGGGGTGCAGGGTAAGGTAGTGCGTGAACTGGCTGGGAGTGAGCACCCGGCCAACCGACAGCAAGTAGTGGCGCTGGGCCAGGGCCAGCCCGTCAGAATCGGTAGCCAGGGCCAGGTCGCGCAGGGCCACCACGGCGCAGGCATCGAAGGCCTTCACCTGGGCCTGCGACAGACGCAGGGCATCCTGCAGCGAGACGATAGCACGGTTGGCCTGCTGCACCTGGGCCGAGAGGCTGGGCGCCGGCATTTCGTTGCGGCCCTCTGCCGCTACGTGGCGACGACCATGCCCAGCCTGGGCCGATTGACCAAACACTACCAGAGCAACAAGGGCGAGAACAAAACGAAGCGACGACATGAGCGTAGAAGAGTATAAAAAAGCCAGTGGCTATTATTGTGCGTTGTTGACCGTACAAAGCTATAATGGCCCTCATAGGCAATTTCCAAAATATGGACTGTTGGGACTTTTTGCCCAACGAATGGTTACTTTATGTCGGCGAACGGAAATCCGTTTCCGTGCTTTTCTCGTAGCCTCCCACGTAACCCCGCTTCTATGCTCACCTGTGCCATCATTGACGACGAAGAAATCAACCGCTTAACGCTGGAGCACTACATCGAGCTGACGCCCGACCTGGAGCTGGTGGCGTCGCTATCCGATGGCATAGCGGGGTTGAAATACTTTCGGGAGGACAACCGGGTCGATGTCCTGTTTTTGGACATCGAGATGCCCCATCTCAGCGGCCTCGACCTGCTGCGCGTGCTGCCCGACCCGCCGGAAGTCATCATCACTACCGCCCGGCAGGATTTTGCCGTCGATGCCTTCGAGCTGCGCGTGACCGACTACCTGGTGAAACCTTTCGAGTTCAGCCGCTTTACGCAAGCCGTGCAGCGCGTGCTGGAGCGCCGCAAGCCCACCGCTGGCACTCCAGCAGCAGCCGCTCCGGCCGAAGCTGCGCCCAGCGCCGACTTGTTTGTGAAGGTGAATAGCAAGATGGTACGCGTTAATTTTGATGAGGTGCTATACGTGGAGGCGCTGTCTGACTACGTCAACATCGTGACTCCCAAGCAGAAATTCATCGTCTACACTACGCTCAAGGGCTTGGAGACGCGTTTGGCGCAGTTCCCGAATTTTGTGCGGGTGCATCGCAGCTACTTGCTCAATACCCTGCACATCGAATCCATCGAAGACAATACGGCTAATCTAAAGGGCGGCCATTTTGTGCCGATTGGCAAGTCGTATCAGGACGGCTTCTTCAAGAGTTTGGCGAAGATTTGAGCTGCAATTCCGTTATCAGCCCACCGAAGCCCCGGCGTTTATTCTTCGGGGCTTCGGTGCGTTAGGGCCGGACTTTCCCGGCCCAAGCAACGCGGCAGCGTACTAACCGGTCAGGAAACTGGCGCTTTTTAGCATTGGGAACAGGTGGCGCAGGAGCAGGAAGCGGCCCGACCCAAGCGTTGGCCTTATCTTGCAGCTACGCCCTGCTTTCTCCCTGCTACTATGAAAACGATTTGCTTTGGCGGCGCCGCTCTGCTGGCGCTGGTTGGCCCCACTTTTGGCCAGTCGGCCCCGCCGACGGCGGCTGAGCAGTTGGCGGCCTCGGTGGCCACTGTGCGGGCGCGCACCGCGGCCGCCGAAACCACCCACCCGCAGCTCATCAACGGACCGGAGTACGAGAACTACGCTCAGCGTTACTACACTATCGTGGGTCATCAGTTTTTCCTGACGCCGGAAAAACATGCCGGGGGTGTATTTTACAACGGCTACTATTTTGACAATCTCAGGCTGAGCTACGACGTGGTGCGCGACCAAGTGGTGCTGCCACAGCCCACCAGTCCCTTACAGTTCCGGCTGGTGAATGAAAAAGTGGGCTACTTCGTCATCGATGGACACCGTTTTGTGCGTCTGCAGCCTGATAGCGCGGCCAGCCGCGTGCTCGGCCCGGGCTACTACGAGGTGCTGCACACCGGCCCGGCGCAGGTGCTGGCCCGGCGCGCCAAGCGCATTCAGGAGCAAAACCGCGACCAGCGCGTTAACGCAGTTTTTATTGTGACAGACAAGCTCTTTGTCAATAAAAGCGGCCAGTATTTCGCCATCAGCAAGAAAAGTGCAGCACTCCGCCCGTTTGCCGACCGCAGCAGCGAAATGCAGCGCTACGTGCAGGAGCAGAAGCTACGCTTCAACCGCCCCAATCTGGAAGCTAGCGTGGTGCGGCTGGCTCAATACTATACCAGCCTGCCGGCGCGTTAGCCGTGGCGCCCGAGCTCCTGCGTGAAATTTATCAACCCGGCCTTCTACCCTCGCTATGCAACACGCTTATCGCCTGGTTACCACTTTACTGCTATGCATTTCGGTTCGGGCGGCCTACGCTCAGCAGCCGCCCGAAAAGCTGGTGAGCGGGCACTTCACGCACCTGCCCTTCGAGCAGTTTGTGCGCGAGCTGGAAATTCAGACCAGCTACCATTTTTTCTTCGACCCACCGGCCGTCGACACATTGTTTGTGACTCTGAAAGTGCAGGAGCAGCCCTTGGCGACGGTGCTGCAGCTGGCTCTGCAGGGCACGGCGCTACACGCCGCCTTCGATGATGAGCACCGTGTGTACATCACGAAGGACGTGGTAATTGAGTCGCTGGCGCCAGCTACGTTTTTCAGCCCGGCTGGCAGTACACCGCTGCTTGAGCGGCCCGTTGCCGAGGCGCGCTCAACTGCTACGCCCGGTCGCTCGCGGCTGGTGAGCGCGGCCGAAGCGCGCGTGTATGAGGTGGGGCGGGGCGGCGGCGCGGGCAAGGTAACGCTGGCCGGCCATATCCGCGCGCAGACCAATGGCGAGCCCGTGATTGGAGCCTCCATCTACAGCGAATCGCCGAACGTGGGGGTTAGCACCGACCAGTTCGGCTCCTACTCGCTGACGCTGCCGACGGCTGGCCGCTACCTGCTCAAGGTGCGGGGCGTGGGCATCAAAAACACCCAGCGGCAGGTGGTAGTGCGCGGCAGCGGCCAGCTCGACGTGGAAGTGGAAGAAGACATTGTGACCCTGAAAGAAGTGGTGGTAGAAGCCGAGAAAGACCGCAACGTAGCCAGCACCCAGATGGGCCTGGAGCGGCTCGACATCAAGACGATGCGGCAGGTGCCCACAGCCTTCGGCGAAACTGATATTCTGCGCGTGGTGCTGACGCTGCCAGGCGTGAAATCGGTGGGCGAAAGCAGCACCGGCCTCAACGTGCGCGGCGGCGCCACCGACCAAAACCTGATTCTTTTCAACGACGCCACGATTTACAACCCGGCGCACTTGTTCGGCTTCTTTTCGGCCTTCAACCCCGACGTGCTGCAAACGGTGGAACTCTATAAAAGCGCCATCCCTGCCAAGTACGGCGGGCGGCTGTCGTCGGTGCTGGATATTTCGACCCGCGAGGGCAACAAGAAAAAGCTGTCGGCTTCCGGGGGCATCGGGCCGCTCACCAGCCGCCTGGCGCTGGAAGGGCCGCTGGTAAAAGATAAAAGCGCGTTTCTGCTCAGCGGCCGGGCCAGCTATTCCGACTGGATTCTGCAGCAGTTGTCGAGCAAGTCGTTCCGGCGCAGTTCGGCGCAGTTCTATGACTTGACGGCCCACATTAGCCACGAAATCAACGCTAACAATACCATTTATGCCACCGGCTACTTCAGCTCCGACCGGTTCCGGCTGGCCAGCGATACAACGTATCAATACGTGAATCAGGCGGCCAGCCTGAAGTGGCGGCACAGCTTCAGCACCCGGCTGGTGGGCGTGCTCACGGGCACCTATAGCCATTACGATTACGACATCCGCAGCGACGCTAACGCGGTGAATGCCTCGCGCCTGCAGTACCGCATCGACCAGCCCGGCCTGCGCGCCGACTTCAGCTTTTTCCCGAATGCCAGGCACACGATTGAATTCGGCGCCAGCTCGCAGTTCTATGCCATTCGGCCCGGCAGCCTGACCCCGCGCGACGAAAACTCGCTGGTGACGCCCGACGTGCTGGAGCGCGAGCGGGCCGTGGAAAGCGCCGCCTACGTTTCGGACCGTATCGAGGTATCGCCGCGGCTGTCGGTGGCGCTGGGGCTGCGCTACTCGCTGTTTCAGGCGCTGGGGCCGCGCACGGTGCTCCGCTACGCGCCGGGCGAGGCCCGTAGCGAGCTATCGGTCATTGATACGGTGCGCGTGGGGGCGGGCGGCAAAGTGGCCACTTACCACGGGCCGGAGTACCGCGTATCGGCCCGCTGCGTGCTCACCGACAACTCTTCCGTAAAGGCTAGTTACAACCGCACCCGTCAGTACATTCATCAGCTCACCAACACGGCCTCCGTGTCGCCGGCCGACATCTGGAAGCTGAGCGATTCCAACATCCGGCCGCAGGTGGGTGACCAGTATTCGGTGGGCTACTACCGCAATTTCCGGGCGAATACGGTGGAGGTATCGGTCGAGACATACTACAAAACCATGCGCGACTTCGTGGACTACAAGAGCGGGGCTACGCTGGTGCTCAACCACCACATCGAAACGGACATTGTGAACGCCGAGGGTCGCGCCTACGGCGTGGAACTGCTGGTGAAGAAGCTGACTGGCAAGATTAATGGCTGGCTGAGCTACACCTACTCGCGCTCGCTGGTGCGGGTGAATGCCGGCACCCCCGCCGAGCAGATTAACGGCGGTCAGTACTACCCCAGCAATTTTGATAAGCCCCACGATGTGACGCTGGTAGGCAACTACCGCATCAATCGCCGCTTCAGCACTTCGCTCAATTTCACGTACAGCACCGGCCGGCCCATCACGCTGCCCCTGGCGCTGTATGAGTTCGGCAACTCCGTGCGGGTGCTGTACTCCGACCGCAACGCCTACCGCGTGCCCGACTACTACCGCGCCGACCTGGCCCTCAACATCGAAGGCAACCACAAGGTGAACAAGCCCGCCCACAGCTCCTGGACGGTGGGAGTCTACAATCTCACCGGGCGGCGCAACCCGTATTCCATTTATTTCAAGGCTGCTAATGGGCAAGTGAGGGGCTACCAGCTTTCAGTTTTCGGTCAGCCCATCCCCACGGTCACCTATAACTTCCGCTTTTAGATGAAAGGTCTTTTTTATTCTTCGTGGCTGATACTGTTGGGCTTACTCGCGGGTTGCATCGACCCTTACATGCCCGACGTTATCAGCAGTCCGCAGAGCTACCTGGTGGTTGATGGCTTTCTCAACAGCAACGGGGTCACGCAGATAAAGCTGTCGCGCACCTATGGCCTCAGCGGTGGCACGGCCGCCCCCAAAGAAACCCGGGCTACGCTCTACATCGAGGAAGAAACCGGCACGCGCTACCAGCTGCGCGAAAGCAGCGCTACGCCTGGCACTTATCTATCGGACGCGCTGGTGCTGAACCCGGCTGTGCGGCACCGCCTCTCTTTTAGCACGGCCACCGGCCAGACCTATGCATCTGATTATGTGACGGTGAAAATCACGCCGCCCATCGACAGCGTGACTTTCCGGCCGGAGGCCGACGAGCTGAAAATTCTGGTTAACACCCACGACGACCGTGATGCGTCGCAGTATTATCGCTGGGAATACGAGGAAACCTGGGAAACCAGGCCCCTGCTAACACCTGAGCTAGAGTACAATAAAATCACTGACCGGCTCGAGCCGATTACCGTGTATTTTCCGCTGGTGTGCTGGAGCAACGAAAAATCGGCAAACGTTAACCTCAGTAAAACTACCAACTTAAACCAGGATGTGGTTTCAAACTACGTGTTGCGAACGCTGCCCGCCATTGCCGATCGCCTCTACCTTAAGTATAGCATTCTGGTGCATCAGTACGCCCTCACGCGCGAGGAATACCAATACTGGGAGCTGCTGCGCAAAAATACTGAAAGCATCGGCACGCTGTTCGACCCGCTGCCCTCGCAGCTAAGCGGCAACCTGCACAACGTCAGCGACAGTAACGAACTGGTGATAGGCTACCTCGGCGCACACTCGATGACCGAAAAACGCATTTTTATCCGGCGGGCCCAGCTACCGGCCGAGTGGCGCATTCAATCGGGATACGACGACTGTATTCCACCCAACATTTTGTATTTTACAGCCATACGAAACCTGAATAACATATTTGGCACCTACTCCATTATTCCGCTGTACCAAGTACCCGAAGGTTACGCCATTACGTCGAAGGAATGCGTGGATTGCCGCCTGCGCGGCACCGACGTGCGCCCGGCTTTCTGGCAATAACTTTCCTGCGCCACGCCATGAGTTATCAAACCAGAATTTTCGCTGCCGCAAGCCGATGGGGGCATTTCGGCCTGGCCACACTGCTGGCCTTGCTGCTAACGCTCCCCGCCCACGCGCAGCTCGATTCGCTGGGCGGCCTCACGGGAAAATTCAGCCGCTACCAACGCGCCGCTTTGCCCGAAAAGCTTTTCCTGCACCTCGACCGCCCAGTGTACAGCGTCGGCGAAACAATGTGGTTCAAGGTGTACGCCGTCGATGGCACGTATAGCAAGCCCCTGCCGTTGAGCACGGTGGCTTACGTAGAGGTGCTCAATGCCGAGCGGCAGCCAGTGTTGCAGGCCACAGTGGCACTGCGGCAGGCTACTGGCCACGGCTCTTTCCAGTTGCCCGGTGGGCTGGCTTCGGGCAGCTACACCGTGCGCGCCTATACCAGCTGGATGCAGAATTTCGGGCCGGAGTATTTTTTCCAGACCACGGTCAGCATCCTCAACGGCTTCGCCGCCTCCGCGCCGGTGCCAACCGCCGATTCGGCGGCCGTAGACGTGCAGTTTTTTGCCGAAGGCGGCACGCTGGTGCGGGGCCTGCGCAACCGGGTAGCCTTTAAGGTGACTGGCCGGCACGGGCGGGGCCTCGCCGCCAGCGGCCGCATTCTCGACCGGCAGGGCCAGGTAGTGGGCACCTGCCAAACACTGCGTTTCGGCATGGGTAGCTTCGAGTTGCGGCCTGTGACCGATGGTCCATACTCAGCTCTCATTACGCTGGCTGATAAGCGCATCGTTCGCCAGGTGCTGCCGCCGGTGGCGGAGCAAGGCTACGTACTGCGTCTCGAAAGCACCAGCCCCAGCCAACTCACGCTGCACGTCGAGAGCACTAATAATCAATCCGAAACACTGGCTCTGCTGGTCCACGCCCGGCAGCAAATTGCCGTGGCTACGCAAGCACTACTGCAGGGTGGCCGCGCCAGCTTTGTCATCGACAAAGCCCGGCTCCTGCCAGGCATCGTGCATTTTACGGTATTCGACAGCCGACAGCAGCCCCTGGCTGAGCGGCTGTACTTTCAACGCCCGGCAGCGGCCGATTTTCTCACCGCCCACCCGGATAAATCTCAGTACGGCAGCCGCGAAAAGGTAGCAGTGCAGCTCACGACCACCGCGCCAGCGGTCAATCTGTCAATAGCCGTTTACCGGCTCGACTCGCTTAATACCGCGCCCAGCCCCGGCATTGCCGCTTACCTGAACCTCAGCGCCGACCTGCGCGGCTTCGTGGAAAACCCCGATTATTATCTGAACACCAGCGACCCCGCTGCTGAAGCTGCCACCGATAACCTCATGCTGACGCAGGGCTGGAGCCGGTTTCGCTGGGCCGAGGTGCAGGCCGCCTACCCGCCCGCTTTCGCGCACCTGCCCGAGCTGAACGGCCCGACTATCCGCGTGCAGCTGACGCAGGCGGGCACCGACCAGCCCCGGCCGGGCCTGACGGCTTACCTGTCGTCGCCCAGCCGCCTTATCCGGCTGACCAACGGCCTCAGCGATGCTAACGGCATAGTCCGTTTCGAGCTACCAGAGCTGGCTGGCGAGCGCGACCTCATCTTACAGGCCGACCTGCGCCAGGACAGTACCTGCCAGCTGCGGCTGCTTTCGCCGTTCTCGCCGCGCTACGCCCAGGTGCCGATGCCAGCCCTCGGCCTCGCCGCCCGCTGGCAGGCCGACTATGCCCGGCGGCATTTCCAGGCCCAGGTACAGCAGGCCTATGCGGCCCCGGCAGCGCTTTCGACACCTAAAGCCCTGGCCGACAGCACGGCCTTTTACGGACTGGCCGATGAAACCTACTTACTCGATAAGTATACCCGCTTCAAGGTGATGGAAGAGGTACTGCGCGAATATGTACCAGGCGTAATGGTGCGCATCCGCAAGGATGGTTTCCGGCTGATGGTGCTCAATAAGCTGACCAAAATTCCTTTCGAAGAAAGTCCGCTGGTGTTGATGGACGGTGTGCCGGTGTTCGACATCAACAAGCTAATGGCTGTCAATCCACTGAAAATCCGAAAATTGGAAGTAGTTGACGGCCGTTATTTTCACGGCCATACCGTGTATCCGGGCATCATAAGCTTCAGCACCTATAAGGGCGATTTAGAGGGTTTCCCGCTATCGGCGCACGCACTGCTACAGCAGTACGAAGGTGTGCAGGAGCAACGTGAATTCTACGCTCCGCGCTACGAAACTGCGCTGGAAAAGCAGTCGCGCCGTCCTGACCTACGCAACCTACTCTACTGGAACCCCGAGTTCACGCTGCCTGCCACCGCCCCCCACACGCTGGAGTTCTACACCGGCGACCAAGCCGGCCGTTACCAAGCCGTCATCCAGGGCCTGACAGCCGACGGGCAGGCTACTAGCCAGAGCTTTATTTTTGAGGTAAAAACGCCTCTTTAATCAGCCACCTCGTAGCCCGGCACCTGCCGATACACTGGCAGCTCATAAAACGGCCGTAGCAACCGCACCACATCCAGCGCATCGGCCAGGGCCTCGTGCGCCACGTCGCGGTCGTCGAAGCGGGCGCGGGCTTTGCAGATGGCCATTGTGGGCAGGCGCGAGTCTTTGCGCCAGTTGAGGTAGAACGCGGCCGGGTCGAGCATGGCGGGCTCGGCGCCCACCAGCGTACCCCAGCCGGGCAATTCGCGCAGAAAGCCCAGGTCGAAGACGGCGATGTTTTTGCCCGCCATCGTCACGCGCACGCAGTCGTTTTTATCTGGCTTAAAGGACTGACTCTGCAGCCACTCGCGCAGCTGTGGCAGCAGCTCGGCTGGCGTGCAGAGCTCGGGGTTGGGCTCCTTGCGGGCCAGCTCGGCCAGCAGCCGGGCGTTGAGGGCCAGGGCGCCGGCCGTACCGGTTATCTCCGGGTGTCGGATGATGCGGCGGAAGCTGGGCAGCTCGGCCAGCGGCAGCGGGTGCCTGGCATCCTCCACCACGGCCGCCAGCTCCAGAATCTGGTGGCGCAAAGGGTTGGAGCCGGAGGTTTCGAGGTCGAGGGAAAGGTAGCGCATGGGGGGCAATACGCAGGTGGCGGCGCTTACGGCCACCATCTGCGTATTGCCTCGACATTCAAACCCTTAGCGGGTCGTCGTCGCTTTTTCCAGCAGCTCTACCAGGCTGTCGATGGTGCCGTTGAAGCCCTCGCGCATGTCGGCAACGCCCTCGTTGAAAGTGGCTTGCTCCTCGGGCGAGGCATTCAGCGCCTTCACGCGCAGGGTCAGCAGCGTCTGGTTATCACCGGCTTCGGCCAGGGTAAACTCATTCAGCATTTCCAGCGGCCAGATGCCTTCGAAAGGTGCCCGCGTAGTGCCGCCCGCTTCGTCCGAGAACGAGTTGATGAAGCCAATCTTCTGCGGCTCATCGATTTCGAGGTAATCAAACTTGCCCCACATGATGCTGCCGTCGGGCATATGCATGCCGTAGTGGAAGCGGCCGCCGGGCCGAAAATCAAAGTGGCGCACTTCCAGCGGGAAGCCCTTGGGTCCCCACCAGGCTTCCAGTTGCTCCCGCTCGGCAAAGGCCCGGAATACCACCGGGCGGGGCGCCTTGAGGGTGCGGGTAATGAGTAACTCTTCGGCGGTAGGCGGGGTGGGCGTGAAAGGGTTCATATTGAATGAGTGAAGGTTGAAGGTGAATCAGGAATTGGGGTTGTCGGTCGGTGGAGGCGGCAGTTGGGCCAGATGCTGTTCCAACGAATCGAGCTTTTGCTCCCAGTGCTGCCGGTACTGCTCCAGCCAGGAAGCCACTTCGCGCAGCCGCTCCGGCTGGGCCTGGCAGTAGCGCTCGCGCCCGCGCTGTACCACCCGCACCAGGCCGCACTCCGTGAGAATTTTAACGTGCTTCGACACGGCCGGCCGGCTGATGGCGAACTGCTCGGCCACCGCATTGAGGTGCAGCGTTTGGCCCAGCAGCAGCGCCAGAATCTTGCGGCGCGTGGGGTCGGCAATGGCCTGGAAAACGTCTCTTTTCATCGGGAGGGCAAAGGTGGTACAAATGTATGTGTAACCTTTTGGTTACGCAAATTTGCCGGCCAGTTGTGCCCGTAAATTCCCGGCTAGCGGCAGGCCCCCCTTGTTCTGTCTATTCCAGCACCACTCGCCGCGTTGCTACATCGCTGGCATACTCGACCCGCAGAATGTAAGCCCCTGCGGGTAAGAAGCTAGTATTTAGCATGAAGCTGGCGGCGTTCACCTTATGTTGCAGCACCGTGCGGCCCAACGCATCCAACAATTTCACCTGCTGCGGCTGGGCCGTGGCCTCGAGGGCGATGTGTAGCTCACCGTGCGCAGGCACAGGGTAGGCCGAGGTTTGGATGGCGCTCCGCTGACTGGAAACACGTAGCACATTGGTATCGAGCAATCGGGCCAGCCCATTGATGGGCAGCCCGCTTACCGTGCGGAAGCTGCCCGCCATGATGATAGCGCCGTCGGGCTGCACCAGCATCTGGCTGACGCGTTGAGTAGGGCTTCTCCAATATTGAAAGCTCGGGTCATCAACCCCAGAATCGAGCAGGCGGGTAGAACCCGGTTGGCTCAAAGTACCCCGGAAGAAAGTAGTAGCCAGCAACAGTCGCTCGTTTGGCTGCACCGTAACCGCATCAATACCCATATCAGCTGGGTTGTAGCTATACGAAAAGGTGGTATCGGTGCGGCCATCGGGCAGGGCCCGCACCACCTCGGCCACAAGGTTGCTATTGCCCGCTACATAGCGCACATACGAGAAATAGGTGCGCCCCCTGGCATCCTGCGCCAGCAAATTGGCAATTGGGTTACCGATGCTGGAAGGTGTTGCGACGGAGAAGCTGCTATCGACCCGGCCGTTGGCCAGCCAGCGCCACAGGCGCGTGCTCGAATTAGCGGCCAATGTTCCGCTGGCCACTATCCGGCCATCGGGCTGGGGCAGGAAATTGGTGGCATTGAATGAGCTAACTTGAAAGCTGAGGTCGATTTGCCCATTGCCGAACAGCCGGACGACGTTCTGATTTCGGTTGAGCGGAGCCGGGTTCCAGTTGATGTTTCGGCCACGCACCAGCAGGCGCCCATCGGGCTGCACCGCCACCTGCGAAAAATAAGGGTAACTCCCGGATGAGAAAACCGGGCGGAAGGTAGAGTCCAACATACCGGAAGTGGTCAGCCGGGCAATATACGGCTGGCTGCCACCGCCTATCTGGCTGAAATCACCCGTCACCACGAGCTTGCCATCGGGCTGCAAAGCCAGCGAGGTTATATCATCATTGGCGCTGGCCCGGTTGGAATACAGCGAGTCGGGCAGCCCATCGGTGTGCAGCCTTGCCAGCCCTCCCGGCACCGCCAGCCCGTTGATTTCGGTGAAATTGCCGCCCACTATCAGCTTACCATCAGGCTGCAGCACTACTGTACTCACCTGCCCCAGATTATGAATCTGCGACTTGAGGCTACCATCGCGGCTGCCATTGGCCTGGAGCAACGCCAGCGCTGTCGGCGTTGCCGTGGCGCTGGGGCTACCATACCGCTGGCCTTGACCAGCCACCAGTATTTTTCCCGCTGCCGTAAGGCACATTCCGAGCGGGGAGCGGGGGGCGGCCCCCAGGTTGTCAAATGTCGGGTCCAGCGTGCCGGCGGGAGTCAGGGCAATCAGGCCGCCCACGTTCCAGCCGTTGCGGAGCGTGCCCCGGCGGCAAACCAGCACCCGGTTGCTACCAGGAACCAAGTGTATCAAGGCATTGCCGGGTACCCAGTTGTCATCCGGAAGGCTGTAGCTCCCTATCGTCTGCATCGCAAATGAATTATCGAGCAATCCATTGGCTTGCAAACGTCTTAGATTACCCAATTCACCAAGCACATAAAACGTATTGTCAGGCCGCACGGCAATGGCCAAGATGTTACCCCCTGAGTAAGCCGCGGTTTGAAAGCTAAGGTCTTGCGCCCCTGTTGGCAACAACCGTATCAAGCTGCCCTGCCTATTGTTGGCACTGCTGCCCGTAAATCGGCCCCCAACCAGAATTTTACCATCCGACTGCAATGCCATATAGTACACGCTCGCCGGAGCAGCCACTCCCGCCGAGCTGGCCAGTAATTGAGGGCTTTGAAAGGGTTCCAACGCTCCGTCCGGGAATAGCCGCACGATACCGATTTTCGGCGCACCGTTAAACTGCGTAAAGGCCCCCGACAACAATAAATGGCCATCGGGTTGCTCCAGCATGTGCACGATATAGGCATTCGGCCCGGTGCCCGCATTAAAGGTGGGGTCAGGAGTGCCATCACTATTCAGACGTAACAAGGCCTGCCGCGTAACATTCCCCAACTGAATAACCGGCCCCGGGCTATTGGCTGCGTTCAGCAGAATTTTACCATTGGCGAGCAACAGGAATTGCCGGACGCCAGCCGTCAGATATTGGGTGTTGCGCTGAAAAACGGTGTCTATCTGGTTGCCGCCGGGCATCAGCCGCACCAGCCCGGAGGGAGGCGCATCTTGTCCCGCAATGCGAGTGAACGTTCCGATTAACAATATTTTGCCATCAGGCTGTTCTACTACTTGCCGCACCACACCCGGCTGGTAAATGCGAGCAGGCAGAAAAGAAGGGTCGACCAGTTGGGCCTGCGCCCGCCATTGGATAAGCAGTACTACTAACAGGAGTAACAAACGGGGCATAGGGCGTTGGCTTAGAGGTGAGAGCTTGGCGAGTAGCGCGCAATTATCGTGCTTCTTTCCTGCAAACCCCGCCCCGCCGTACCTTCGTCCCTATGTCCGACACTGCCACCGCCGCCCCCAAAAAGCTCTTCCTGCTTGATGCGTTTGCCCTCATCTACCGCTCGCACTTCGCGTTCAGCAAAAACCCGCGCATCAACTCCAAAGGCATGAATACCGGGGCCATCCTCGGCTTCACCAACACGCTGGTAGAAGTACTGCAAAAGGAGAAGCCCACCCACATCGGCGTGTGCTTCGACGGGCCGAAAAAGACTTTCCGGCACGAGCAGTTTGCGGCCTACAAGGCCCAGCGCCAGGCCATGCCCGAGGACATCGGCATTGCCCTGCCCTACATCAAGCAGATTATCCAGGGCTTCCACATTCCCATTCTGATGATGGAAGGCTTCGAGGCCGACGACGTCATCGGCACGCTGGCGCAGAAGGCGGAAAAAGAAGGCTTCGAGGTGTTTATGATGACACCCGACAAGGACTATTGCCAGCTCGTGACTGAGCATATCAAGATTTACCGCCCCGCCTTTATGGGCAACGCGGCCGAAATCCTAGACGTGCCGCACGTGCTGGCCCGCTTCGAAATCGAGCGCGTGGAGCAGGTCATTGACATCCTGGGCCTACAGGGCGACGCCAGCGACAACATCCCCGGTATCCCCGGCATCGGCGAGAAGACGGCCAAGGCGCTGGTGAAGCAGTTCGGCTCGGTCGAGAACCTGATTGCCAACTCCGACCAGCTCAAGGGCAAGCAGCAGGAAAACGTGCGTAACTTTGCCGAGCAGGGCCTGATGAGTAAGGAGTTGGCAACGATTCACGTCAACGTGCCCATCGAGTTTGAGGCCGAGAAGCTGGTGCTCGACGCGCCAGATATTGACACGTTGCGGACGCTGTTCGACGAGCTGGAGTTTCGGCAGTTGGCCAACCGCATCCTAGGTGGCGGGCCGGAGCGGGCCCCGGCCGGCGTGGCGGCGCCAGGCTCGACGCCAGTGCGGCGGCCCCGGGCGGCGGCCGGGCAGGCTTCGCTGTTTGGCAATCCGGGCGACGAGGCGGTGGCCATCGGGGCCGAGGAGGGCAGCACCGGCCACGCCGGGGCGCCCGCCGGCCCGCGCCGCCGACTGGAAAATGTACCTTACAATTACCACCTTATCGACACGCCCGAGCTGCGGCAGTCGCTACTGAGTTTCCTGCTGCAGCAAACGGAGGTGAGCTTCGACACCGAAACCACCGGGCTCGATACCATGACGGCCCGGCTGGTGGGCCTAAGCTTCTGCTGGCTGCCGGGCGAGGCCTACTACGTGCCAGTGCCGGCCGACGACCAGGCCGCCACGCAGGCTATTGTGGACGAGTTCTGCCCCTTCTTCGAAAGCGAGAACATCCTGAAAATCGGGCAGAACATCAAGTACGACCTCACCATCCTCAAGCACTACCGGGTGCGGGTGGCCGGGCCGCTCTTCGACACCATGCTGGCCCACTACCTCATCGAGCCCGACATGCGCCACAACATGGACGTGCTGGCCGAAACCTACCTGCACTACTCGCCGATTTCCATCATCGAGCTCATCGGCCCGAAGGGGAAGAAGCAGATTACCATGGCCGATGTGCCCCCGGCCCAGGTGAAGGACTACGCCTGCGAGGATGCCGACGTGACCCTGCAGCTCAAGCACGTTTTCGAGCCGATGCTCAAGGATTTGGGCTTGCTGAGTCTGCTGAACGAGGTGGAAAACCCGCTGGTGCCGGTGCTGGCCGACATCGAGTACGAGGGCGTGAAAATCGATAGCGCGGCCATGAACGAGTACTCGGCCCAGCTGCAAGGCTACATCACCGAGCTCGAAACCCAGATTTACCGCGAGGCCGGGCAGGAATTCAACATTGGCTCGCCCAAGCAGCTGGGCGAGGTGCTGTTTGACAAGATGGACCTCGGAAAGGGTAAAATCAAGAAAACCAAGACGGGCCAGTACGCTACCGGCGAGGAAATCCTGAGCCAGCTAGCCGCCGACAACCCCATTGCCGCCCTCATCCTGGAGTACCGGCAGCTCACCAAGCTGCGCAGTACCTACGTGGAGGCCCTGCCCCAGTTGGTGAAT
Source organism: Hymenobacter aranciens (assembly GCF_030580865.1). Taxonomy (GTDB): domain Bacteria; phylum Bacteroidota; class Bacteroidia; order Cytophagales; family Hymenobacteraceae; genus Hymenobacter; species Hymenobacter aranciens. The sequence continues at coordinate 105,832 of NZ_JAUQSY010000006.1, forward strand.
GTGAATGACGGCCGCGTGCATACCAATTTCAACCAGGCGGTGGCCGCCACCGGCCGCCTCAGCAGCACCAATCCGAACCTCCAGAACATCCCCATCCGCACCGAGAAGGGCCGGGAAATCCGCAAAGCCTTCGTGCCGCGCGACGAAAACCACCTGCTGCTGGCCGCCGACTACTCGCAGGTCGAGCTACGCATCATGGCCGACTTCTCGGGCGACAAAACTATGATTGAGGCCTTCCGCCTGGGGCAGGACGTGCACACCAGCACCGCCAGCAAAGTCTTCCGCGTGCCCCTCGACCAGGTGGACAGCGAGATGCGCCGCAAAGCTAAAACGGTGAATTTCGGCATCATCTACGGCATTTCGGCCTTCGGGCTGGCCCAGCGCATCGGCATCAGCCGCAAGGAAGCTACCGAAATCATTGAGACCTATTTCCAGGAATTCCCCTCCGTGAAGCAGTTCATGGACGAGAGCATTAACCGCGCCCGCGAGCAGGAATACGCCGAAACGCTGCTCAAGCGACGCCGCTACCTGCGCGACATCAACTCGCGCAACGCCACCCTGCGCGGCTACACCGAGCGCAACGCCATCAACGCCCCCATCCAGGGCACGGCCGCCGACATCATCAAGAAGGCCATGATTAACATCCACGAGTGGCTCATCGAGGAAAAGCTGGGCACGAAGATGATTCTGCAGGTGCACGACGAACTCGTGTTCGACGCCGTGAAAGAGGAAGTGGACTACATCACGCCCAAAATCAAAGACCTCATGGCCAATGCGCTGCTGCTGCCCCACGGCGTGCCGCTGGAGGTGGAAGTAGGAACCGGGCGGAACTGGCTGGAGGCGCACTAAAAGCAGCGTGTGCAAATCTGACCGTAGAGGTATCAGCAGTTACAGTTAAGTTGATGCCTCCACGCTTGTTTATGAAGATGCCGTCAGTATCTCGTTTAGCTTGTTTTCTTTTCTCAGTTATTGGACTTCTATCCAACAACTATTGCTACGCCCAACAACTGGATTCTTCACGTAGTCGTTACGCTGCCTTCGATGAGTTAATGCAGAAATTGCCACCAAAGCGGCATGGCAATACGCTGCTGACGCCACCGGTTATTTTTCGGGACAGCACTTACACTCAACCTCGTGCTTTAGAATACGAGTTGCGGTTGTCGGAGCAACCGTTGAAGCTTCAGCATCAAACGGTGCGTTTGCACAATCCAAAATCAGGCGGTGACCGGCCAGCCTGCTATTCGGTAGTTTATCAAAATTGCTTGGTAGCCCTATTTACAACCGGGAACTTCGGATGCTTTAGGATAACTAACTTCGAGCGTGATACTTTGCTGGAAGCACAGCTCAATACGTTTGTATTTGAGCGGCATTGGATACTCAACCAACAGCTTATTGGATGGCGTGAAGGTCGGGCTTTTTACTTCGATACAATTCAACGCACTTGGCAATCATATAAGCAACCGCTGCCGTTTGAAGGACGCCTCAAGGTTTTTGAGGATGAGCGTTTTGTTTGTACAATGGATTGCCACGGCGAGTTTGGCGGACATATCTATTTTTTCGATAAGCGAACTCGACGCACTCACTACACCAATGCCACCTGTGCAACAACAGTACAGAAGATAGATGGCCAGTATCACCTTCTGGCATCTTTGGCTCATATGCAGGGCAGTACCCACAGTGCCGTGATATCCGCCCCAGAAAAATTACCGGTGATTACTAAAAAACTGGACCCTGCCCGCGACTGGCAGTATCATTTTGCTGATTCCAAACCTAACGAAGCAGTAAAGTCCGTCTTCAATTACTATGGCCTGACGATGGCAGGTAGCTTTCAATGGCATGAACAGATTCTGTATGTCGTTAACTTGCATCCGATTACTTTTCTGGCTAGCATCAGCGGTAAAAGCATAACAATTGTTGACCCACTGTTCAACAGATATTTAAGCCCAGATAACACAATTGCTACCGCCTTCGCGCCTAACTCTGCTTTAGTCAGCTATTCACACTATGAATCTCGCAAGACAACCGAAGGTCGTTGTTTGCTATTCCAAGACCGGCGCGTTACCGAAATAGTATGGGGCAACTAACCTGAACGTTAGTCTTATTTGACAATAACTACCGATTATACAGCACATCGAACCGCCCACTAGCCACCTGCACCGTGCCCGAGCCGCCCAAACGACTCAGTTGCCCTTCAAAAGTCCCCGACACTATATTCTGCACCGTATCAACCTTCGTGATGGTGATGGTAGCCGTGCCGGGACGGCTCTGGTATTGTAGGCTTTGCTTGCTGTTGGCGAAGTAGATTTTGGTGCCGGCTTCGCCGCCGGTGGCGCCGGGGCCGCCGGAGTTGCTACGGTACACGCCTGGGCCGGGCAGGGAATCGAGCTGCAGGATGAACGACTCGTTGCGGCTGCCATCGGTACGGTCGGCGGTGAGGAGCAACTGGCGGCGACCGTTGGCGACGTAGGACGAGGCTTCGACCTTGTTGTCCGTGCAGCCGTAGATGCCGCATTTCTGGCCGGCGGGCTTCCAGCCGCTGCCGTCGATGACGAAGCCCAGGGTTTCGGCGCCGGTGCTGGTGGCGGGCGGTAGTTCATCAGGGCTGATGTCGTCTTTTTGGCAACTGCTCAGGGCTAATAAGATGGCCGCGGCGATAAAAGAGGATTTCATAGCGGTAGTGGGTAGGGACGGGTGATGTACGTCGGCGGCGTTGCCAACGTCGTGCCAGCCTGCAGATGCACGAGCCCGGCAGTACCCTAAGTACTTGGTCGGCCGTATAGCCAGTCTGTTCCACCAAGCCAGCCGAACCATCATGCTGCCCCAAGCTCACACAACCCCGCTGCAAACCTTCGCCCGCAATGTAATGGGCTCCTTCATGGTCGGGGCCGGCGTCGGCCACCTCACGTTTGCGCGCTACCCGTTTCAGGCGCAGGTGCCCGATTGGGTTCCGCTCGACAAAGACACAACGGTGCTGGCTTCGGGCGTAGTGGAAATCGGCTTGGGCCTAGCTATGTTGCTGACGCCAAAGAAATACCGGGTGGCGCTGGGTATTGGGCTGGCCGCGTTCTACGTGGCCGTGTTCCCTGGCAATATCCACCAGTACACCCACCGCATTTCGGCCCTCACGCTCGATACCGACGAGAAGCGGTTCTTGCGGCTGTTCTTCCAGCCGGTGCTGGTGGCCGGGGCGCTGTGGAGCACCGGGGCGCTGAACAAACGTCAGCAACCTGCCTAGCCTTTACGGGCGGGCGCGGGCATTTCCAGCCGTTGGGCCAGCACCACGCGGCGGCCGGTGAGGGTGCGTAGCATGGGCAGCAGAATCTGCTCGGCGTTGCGCTGCGTTTGGGGCAGGATGCCCGATTGCAGGGCGGCCCGGCGCACTTGAGCCTCGGCGTAACGGTAACCCTCGTCCACCAGGTCAGCATCTTGCAGGTAGCCATTTTCGGTACTGAACACGCGGCTCTGGCTGTGGTCAATCTGGAAAGTGCAGAGCTCGGGCTTGGGCAGGAATACGCGCACGATGGAGTCGCCTTCCAGTATCACGTCTTCGGGGCGCAGCTTGCGCAGGTCGAGGCAGCCGATGGCCTCGCCGGCCACGATGAGGGCGGCTTTCGACTCGGGCAAATAGCGGTAGGTGCGGCGCTTATACTCCACCACATCCTTGAAACGGTAGCGCACCAACTCCAGCCGGCCCAGGCTTTCCACCTGGGTAAGTACCGTGTTATGCGTTACGGTTACTTTGGGCTCGCTGTCGCCCAACACATTCAGACCATCGAGCGCGGGGCTGACTTTGCGCCATAGAAACCAGCCCAGGCCCACCAGGAACAACAACGGAAGTAAGCGGCGAAGCAGGCGGGCAAGGGGCATAGAATAAGACGCGGGGATTGTTTCAGGCTTACGGTATTAGGTGTTCGGTGTTTGGTATTAGGTATTTGGGGCGGAGTAATGCTATTCCAAACCAGATACCGAAAACCGAACACCCGACACCAAGCTAGCTTTGCAAGATGCAATGGCCAACCCTACTTCGTACGTTTTACCGCTGGTTGTGGCTACATCACCCGCGCTTGCTAATGGCGCTGTGGGTGTTGGTGCAGCTATGGTTTCTGCGGCGCTACCACGGCCCCCACTTCGCCAACGACAGCGCCCGCTACCTCGAATATGCCACCAATATTGCTGAACACGGCACCTTCGAGCGCGGCCATAACCTGCGCTACGTGCTTTATCCGCTGTTCGAAAGCCTGTGGCTGTGGCTGGGCGCGGGCTGGTGGGGCATCGTGCTGGGGCAAATGGTCGTGGCCGGGCTGGCCGCCCGCGCTTTCTATGGGGCCATCCGCCAGCTTGACGATGGCCGACGCGGTGCGGCCGCGCTAGCCACGTTCGCCATCATCGCCTGGCCCGACATCCAGCTATTCAACGCTTTCCTGCTCACCGAGTCGCTGTTTATCAGCCTCACCTTGCTATCAATAGCCGCCTTCGTGCAGGTGCGCCTGGGCCGCCCCCGCGACTGGCTGCTACTCATGCTGGCGCTGCTGGCCGTGCTGCTGGTGCGCCCCAACGGCTTCCTGGTGCCGCTGGCCGCCGCCCTCGCCGGACTCGATGCCCTGCGCCGCCGCCCCGACCGCCGGGCCTGGCGGGCCGCCCTGCTCCTGCTGGTGCTGGCCAGCCCGCTGCTCTGGCAGGCGCTCAACCACCAGCTCGAAACCTATTATCTAATGGACACTTACCAACGCGGTGAATTGATTTTCCGCTCGCCCCTGTGGGCCGTGCACCAAGCCGCGCCACTGGATATGCCGCCGCCCGGAACCGGCCCGGCAGCGCGGGTGCTGTACTTCGCGGCCCACAATCCCGGCTATTTCGGGCAACTGGTGCTGGGTAAGCTCTTCGTGTTTCTGAGCTACCTCAAGCCGCACTACTCACTGGCGCACCGAATTTTGGGTGTGGTGATATTGTGGCCTTCCTACTGGCTGGCGGCGCGGGGCGCGGGGCTGCGCCGGGTGTGGCGGCCGGCGCGGGTGTTCTTGGCGGGGGTGTTTTTGTTACAGGCCGCCATCATTTCCTTCACGGTGGATGATTGGGACGTGCGGTTTCTGGCGCCAGTGCTGCCGGCGGTGTTTGGGCTGGCGGCGCTGTGGCTCAACCTCCCCCCCCCGGCCCCCTCTCCTGCGGAGAGGGGGAGCCGGACGGTTCTCGGACGGGAATAATACCGCGCATGACCGGCTCTCCCTCTCCGCAGGAGAGGGGCCGGGGGGGGAGGTTTCGTTCTACCAAATTGTCACCCGCGCCGAATCGGCCCGGTACAGCTTCTGCCCCGGCTTCACCCCAAAGGCCTCGTAGAACGCCGGCACATCGGCAAAGGGCCCGTTCACGCGGAACTGGGCGGGCGAGTGCACGTCGGTGAGGATGCGGGAAGCCAAGCTTTCGTCGCGCTGGTGGCTTTGCCAGCCCAGGGCGTAACCCAGGAAGAAACGTTGGGCGGGCGTGAGGCCGCTGATTTTCTTATTCTCCTGAAACTGTTTGGTTTTCTTAAAGGCATCGAAGGCAATGACGATGCCGCCGAGGTCGGCGATGTTTTCGCCGGCGGTGGCTTTGCCGTTGATGTGCAACGAGTCGAGCACGGTATAGCCATTGAACTGGCGCACTATCCCGTTTACGCGCTGCTTGAAGCGGGCGCGGTCGACCTTGCTCCACCACTCGTGCAGGTTGCCCTGGGCGTCGTACTGGCTGCCCTCGTCATCGAAGCCGTGGGTGATTTCGTGGCCGATGGTGCTGGCCCCAGCGTAGCCATACACGATGGCGTCGTCGGCGTCGGCATCGAGCAGGCCGGGGATGGCGAAGATGGCCGCCGGCAGCACAATCTCGTTGTTCGAGCCATTGTAATAGGCGTTGTAGGTCTGGGGCGTCATGTCCCACTCGGTGCGGTCCACGGGCTTGCCGAGCTTGCCCAGCTGGTAGCGGAATTTGAATTCGTTGGCGCGCATCATGTTTTCAGCCAGCGAGCTACGGTCGATTTTCAGACCACTGTAATCGCGCCACTTGTCGGGGTAGCCCACTTTGGGCGTGATTTTCTGGAGCTTCACCAGCGCCACCTTTTTCGTCGAGTCGCTCATCCAATCCAGCTTCTGGATGTGCTCGGCGAAGGAGGCCGATACGGCTTTTACCATGTTCTCGTAGCGGGCCTTGGCTTCGGGCTTGAAGTATTCTTTCACGAACAGCTGGCCTAGGGCCTCGCCCATGGCCTCCTCCTGCCAATCGAGCACGCGCTTCCAGCGCGGGCGTTGGGACTTCGCCCCGCGCAGCACGGCGCTGTAGAAATGGAAGTCCTCATCGGTCAGCGGCTGGCTGAGCATGGGCGAGTAGGTGCGCGCCAGCTGCCAGCTCAGGTAGGCCTGCCAGTCGGCCAGCGGGGTGGTTTTCAGCAAGAGGCCCACGGTTTGGTAAAACTCGGGCTGGCCCACGATGACGGTATCGGCCTTGGCACCCAGCTGCGTCAGCCACATTTTCCAGTCGAGGCCGGGCGTGAGCTTATTGAGTTGCGCAATGCTCATCTTGTGGTAGTTGGCGTAGGGGTCGCGCAGGTCTTCGAGCTTGCGCGACGACCTCGCCAGCGCCGTTTCCAGCGTCATTACCCGACCGGCATTGGCCTTAGCTGTCACCGAATCCTGGCCCAGCAACTGGAAGGTTTTGGCGAGGTGCTGCAGGTAGTCGCGGCGGATATTTTTGGTACGGGTATCGGTGTTGAAATAGTAGTCGCGGTTAGGCAAGCCTAGGCCGGCTTGGTTGAGGTACAGCGCCATTTTCGCGCTGTTCTTGGCATCCTGATACACACCGGGGCCTACCAGCGCATTCACACCCAGCGGAATTAGGTGCGCCGTAGCGGCCGGCACCTCGGCCACCGAGCGCAGGGCCGCAATGCGGTCCAGCTCGGCTTTTATTGGCGCAATTGCCTGTTTATCAGCTTTCACCGAGTCGATACCCACGGCCCAGAAATCGCCGATTTTCTGCTGGTTGCTGCCCGGTGCGGCATTAGCACCGGCGGCTTCGATGCTGGTTTGGCGCAGGCGGGCGTAGATTTCATTCTGCACCTCCTTGCCGATGCCCCAGCTTACTTCGGAGGCCGGAATGGGGTGCTGCTTCAGCCAGCCGCCGTTGGCGTAGGTGAAGAAGTCGTCGCCGGGCGCCACGGTGGTGTCGAGGGCGGCGCGCAGGATGTCAGAGCGGCTGGCCGCGGTATCGGTTTTAGAATCGGACTGGCAGGCCGACAGGGCCAGCGCCGCCAGCAGCGACGGGGCAAACAGGTGTTTGAGCATGAGCGGGAATGGAAAAGACCGCTAAAATACACCCGTTGCCCCGCCGGGCTGCTTCCCGTGCCTACAAGCGCGAGAAATGATTGGCCGCGATGCGGGCGCCTTCCTCGGTGCAGAGGCCGCGCACGTAGTACAGAAATATGCTGCGAAACACCTCGGCCATATTGTAGCGGTCGGGCGGAAACACCTGCGGATTCAGCAGTAGGTTCACCTGCTCGAGCAGGATTTTGGTGACCAGCTGAATGTTGATATCGGAGCGAAACAGGCGCTGGCGAATGCCGTCGTTGAGTAGCTGCTGCGTCTGGGGCGCCGAGTAGGTGGTGAGGTGGTCGAGCACGGCTGCCCAGGTTTCGGGGTACTCCTGCAGGTCGGCGATGTAGCTCGGGGCCACGCCCACCATGTCATTCAGGCCGTACTCAATCAGGGCGTAAAGGCGCTCTACGGCCGTGCTATATTGCGCAAACAGGGCCGCGTGGCCGCGTTTCTGCCGCTCCATGTCGGCCAGGGTCACTTCGTGCACCAGGGCGGCGCGGCTGGGGTAGCGCTGTCGAAATTCGCTCGGCGAGAGCTGCAGAGCCGCCGCCAGCTGCTCGTCGGTGACGGCCTTGAGGCCGTGCTGCCGGAATAAGGGTAGGATTGTTTCCAATAGCGTGGGAGGAAAGGGGAATGGAAAGGATATAGCAACGCACGGGCAAGCCGCTCAACGGGCATTTACGGCCTATTTGCCCCGAAGATGCAACAATTCCTACAAGGAACCCAGCAGAAAGAAAAACAGCAGCTGCGTAAGGTAAAGCAAGGGCACCAGCGCATTGTACTTTTCGAAGCGTGCCCGGCTGAACAGTAGCTGCATCAGGCAGGCGAAGATGAACCAGTCGCGGAAGTTCTGCATCGGGATGACGTTGGCCGTCCAGTGCCAGAAGTCGTAGGGGCCCGCCACCGGTTCCAGGCAGGCATCGAAGCCCACCATGAGCAAGGCGGCCAGCAGCACCCGCGCTAGTTCGGGCAGGGGCAGGTAGCGGGCCAGCATGCCGCAGCTGTAAGTCATTATCAGCCAGTTTAGCCCGATGAGCACCGGCACGTCCATTACTTTTACGCCCAGCGTGTCGCCGTACTGATAGTGCCCAAAAAACAGGCTGGTGTGTACGCCAATGACCTCAACCAGAAAGCCCAGCATGCCCACCGAAATGGCGAAACTCCAGAATCCCGGCGACTTGTCGCGCTGGAACGCCAGCAGCAAGCCGCCCGACAGTAGTAGCGTGAGCGGCGTGAACTTCAAGTAAAAGCCGGGGTCACTGGAAAAAGCAAGCCCCAGCAAGCCCGTGACGTGAAACAGCAGTACCAGCCCCTGCGCGACCAGCAGCCGGCGCGGGTTGGGGGCCGGAATAATTGACTCTGAAAACTCCATTTGGGTTAATTAACAATTAATAATTAACAATGAGCAATTGGTTCTGTGAAGCAGAAGGTAAAGTAGGGCTGCCCCCGTCAATCGTCATTCTCAATCATTCATTATTAATTGTTAATTATTAATTATCAATCAAGTCGGCCACGATTCTTGCCGAGAGCAAACACAGCGGAATGCCACCGCCCGGATGCACCGAGCCGCCGCAAAAGTACAGCCCCTGCAGCGCCCCCGAAAAATTCGGGTGCCGCAGAAAGGCCGCCAGCGCATTATTGCTGGAGCTGCCGTAGAGCGCCCCGCCAAACGACGAGGTATCGGCGGCGATGCCGGGCGGCGTCCACACCCGCTCGGCGCGGATGAGGGGCTCGATTTCCTGGCCCAGCGCCTGGCTGAGCTTGCGCAGCACGATGGCGCGGGTGTGCCGGGTGAGGGCGTCCCAGTCCTGGCCCTGGTCGTGGGGCACGTTCACCATCACAAACCAGTTTTCGTGGCCAGGCGGGGCGTCGGCGGGCGTTTTTTTGCTCGTGATGTTGACGTACACCGTTACGTCGTCGGCCACGGTTTTTTCCTGAAAAATGGCTTCGAACTCGCGGCGGTAATCGGCTGAGAAGAAGATGTTGTGCAGGTCGAGCTCGGGAAATTCGCGGGCGATGCCCCAGTAGAAAATCAGGGCCGAGGAGGAACGCGGCTGGGCCAGCGTGCGCTCCGGCGCGGGCTGGGTGGGTAGTAGCTGACGGTAGGTAGGCACCACATCCATGTTGCTCACCACGAGGCCGAAGTCGTACACATCCAGCGCGGTGCGCAGGCCCGTTACCAGTTTGCCAGCCGTCAGGATTTCCTGCACCGGCTCGTTGTAGCGGAACTTCACCCCAAACTCCTCGGCCAGCCGCACCAGGCTGGCGGCAATACTGTAGATGCCGCCCTCGGGATAAAACGCGCCGATGCCGTGCTCCAAGTGCGGAATGAGCGAGAGCGTAGCCGGCGCCTGATAGGGGTCGGAGCCATTGTAGGTGGCGTAGCGGTCAAATAATTGCACCAGGCGCGGGTCACTGAACGCGCTGGTGTGGCGCTGGTGCATGGTGCCCAGCAAACCCAGCGCAGGCAGCGCGGCCAGGGCCCGTAGCGTTTCGCGGCTGAAGTAGGTGCTGGCCTTGTGCAGCGACTTTTGCAGGAAGGTGCCCGCCGTGCCTTCGTAAGCGCGGGCGCTGCGGGCCAGAAACTTATGTACGGCCGCCGCCGGCACGCCGAGCTTCGCTTCTATTTCGGCGGCAAATTTTCCCTCCTCGGCCCAGGCGGTGAGGCGGGTGCCATCGGCAAAAAAATAGTGCGTGATGGGGTCGAGCCGCTCGTAGCGGAAGTAGTCGGCCGGATTGCGTTGGGCCAGGCGAAACAGGTCGTCCACCAGCTGCGGCAGCGTGAACAGCGACGGCCCGGCGTCGAAGCGGTAGCCGCCGGGCAAGCTGAACTGGTGCATCTTGCCCCCAAACGACGGCCCCGCCTCGAATACCGTGACGGCGTGGCCCGCCACCGCCAGCCGCACCGCCGTGGCGATGCCCGCGATGCCCGCGCCGATGATGGCGACGGGTTGTTTGGGGGCGGGAGTACGCGTACGACCTTTCATGCCTTGATTTACTCCACCGCCAGCACCAGCCCCTTCAGATACGCCCCTTCCGGGTGAAACAAGCTCACCGGGTGGTCGGCGGGCTGGGTGAGGCGGTGCAGGATGCGGGCCGGACGCCCAGCCTCGATAGCGGCAGCCAGCACGGCGCCTTCAAATAACTCGGGGCTCACTACCTGCGAACAGCTAAAGGTGAAGAGCAGCCCGCCCGGCGCCAGGTGCTGAATGCCAGCAGCATTGAGGCGCTTGTAGCCCATGAGGGCAGCGTGACGGGCGCCCATGTGCTTGGCAAAAGCGGGCGGGTCGAGCACCAGCAGGTCGTACTGGGCCGAATGGTTTTTGAGGAAGCCCAGTACGTCGTCGGCGTAAGCGGCGTGGCGGTCGGCGTCGCCGCTCAGCTCGGCATTGCGCTCGGTGAGGGCAATGGCTTTCTTGCTGCTATCGACGGAATGCACCAGCTCGGCCCCGGCGTGCAGGGCGTAGATGGAGAAGCCGCCGGTGTAGCAGAATGTGTTAAGCACGCGGCGGCCGGGTGAGTAGCGGGCCAGCAGGGCGCGGTTGTCGCGTTGGTCGATGAAAAAGCCGGTTTTCTGGCCCGTTTCCCAGTCGATGGCAAACTGGTGGCCGTTTTCGCGCACGAGGTGCTCGTGGCCGGAGCTTTCGCCAAAGAGGTAACCATTTTTGGCTTCGCCAACGGCGTTGCCAGGGATGGTTTCGGCGCTCTTGTCGTACACCGCACGCAGCTTCTCACCGAATACAACGCGCAGAGCCGCTGCAATTTCGGGGCGGGCGTGGTACATGCCCAGGCTGTGGGCCTGCACCACGGCGGTGTCGCCGTACACGTCGATGATGAGGCCGGGCAGGCCGTCGCCCTCGGCGTGCACGAGGCGGTACACGTCGGTATCGGCGGTGCCGATGAGGCCCAGGCGCTGGCGCAGCTGGTAGGCGTCGCGCAGGCGCTTTTCCCAGAATTCGGGAGTGGGCAAGGTGGCTTCGGAGCCAAAATCAAGCATGCGCACGGCAATGGAGCCGCCGCCGGAGTAGTGGCCTACGCCCAGGAGCTCACCATCAATGGCTTCCACCCGCACGGCGTCGCCTTCGGCCAGCTCGCCCTTGGCGCGGGCAATGGCGCCCGAAAACACCCAGGGGTGGCGGCGGCGCAGGGAGTGGTCTTTTCCGTTTTTGAGGACGATGGTGGCGGCTTGGCTCATAAGTAAGGCAAAGGTCGGGGATGTGGCGCGGAATTTCATTCCGCGCCGGGAGTAAGGTTGGGGAAGAAACCGGATAATGCCGTGACAACCCAGCGCGGAATGAAATTCCGCGCTACTGAAACCAGCGCCGGTAAATGGGCTTGCGCCAGGCCAGCATGGCCCACATGGCCGGCCGCAGCAGCGCATCGAGCCAGCCGAAACGGGTGCGGTATTCCAAATCCTCCACGATGACGGTACCGCCGCCGGGAGCGGGCCGCAGCAGGTGACGGTGGCGCCAGAAGCGCAGCGGCGGCGGCAGCACCCGGCCCTCATCCACAAAGTAGTGCGTGCCGTCGGGCAGCACGCCATCGTCGGTGATGAGGGAGGTCCAGGGTATTTTTTTTACCAGCGTATCAAGCTCGATTTCAACCAGGTCGCCGCGCCGGGAGCCGTCGTAGCGGCGCAGCTGCATGCGGGGGAAGGGTGGGGCCAGGGCCAGAAACAGCTCACGGGTGAAGCCGGCCATGACGCGGGTGGGCGGCTGGGCCACGGTGGTATGCAGAAAGAGCTTCATGCTGATGAAAGGAGCGGATATTTTAATTACCCCGGCTGTACTGGCTGGACCAACGAGCAGGTGGCAGGAATACGCGAAGTACCGGTCGGGCGCTGCTCCCCTGGAAAACATCGTCAAAAAGCCGTACCTTTTAGCTCCGTTTCATTTTCTAGTGCATTTAATGAAAAACCTGTACCGTTTGGGTCTGGCGGCAGCGCTGGGCTTACCCGGCCTGCATCTTGTGGCTCAACCCATTGCACCAGCTGCGCCATATACGCTGCGTTTGGCCGTGGGCGACGTGCTGCCGCCCGCCAACGCGGCCGAATGGCTGCGGCAGCCTGCTACCACCCCAGCCGATGCCTGGCAGGGCCGGGTGTTCCGGCTGCTGCAGTTTGCGAAGCTGCCCACCTCAGTGCAACACGCAGCCCTGCGCAAGCTCGGCGTAGTGCTGTATGACTACCTGCCCGTCAATGCGTACACGGCGAGCCTGCCAGTGACCCTGCGGCACGAGGCGCTGGCGCAGCTGGGGCTGCGCAGCGTGCTGCCGGTGGCGGGGCACTGGAAGCTGGCCGGGCCGCTGGCGGCGGGAGAAATCCCGGCCCACGCCCGGCGCAGCGGCAATACGTTGGAATTGATGCTCAACTACTACCCCGCCCTGACGGCGGCCCAGGCCACGGCCGCACTGGCGGGCACCGAGTTTCGAGTGGTAGACCAGGATGAATTTGCGCACCAGCTGCGCGTGGTGGCGGCCGAAAATGCGGTGGAGCGCCTGGCTGGGCTGCCCTGGGTGAGCACCGTGGAGGCTGCCCCCGCCCCCGGCGTACCCGAAAATCACCGCGGCCGCACCGACCACCGGGCCAACGTACTGGCCACCGACTACGGCGCAGGCCGCCACTACGATGGCCGGGGCGTGACCGTGGGCCACGGCGACGACGGCAGCATCGGGCCGCACATTGATTTTCAAGGGCGCGTGGACGTGAGCACGTCTGGCAACAGTACCGGCAACCACGGCGACCACGTGGCGGGCATCATCATGGGTGCCGGCAACCTCGACCCGCGGGTGCGGGGCCAGGCCGTGGGCGCCTTCAACTTTTACCAAACCTACCCCCGCAACTGGCAGCAGGCACCGGCTAACTACGCCGATGCCAGCCGCATGGTGCGCGTGACCAACAGCAGCTACGGCGACGGCAACAACGCCGGCTACACCGCCAACACCCGCAACGTGGACCAGCAGATGCGGCAGCTGCCCTACCTGATGCACGTCTTTTCGGCCGGCAACTCGGGCACCAGCAACTTCAACTACGGCGCGGGTGCCGGCTGGGGCAATATCACCGGCGGCCATAAAATGGGTAAGAACGTGCTGACTATCGGCAACGTGAACTACCGCGATGCGCTGGAAAGCAGCAGCAGCCGCGGCCCCGCCAACGACGGCCGCCTCAAGCCCGACATCTGCGCCGTGGGCACCGACGTGCAATCGACCGTCGACCCGAACGACTACGACGTTTTTACCGGCACCAGCATGGCCTGCCCCGGCGTGGCCGGCGTATCGGCCCAGCTGGTAGGCGCTTACCGCGCCCTTAATAGCGGCGCAGAGATGCCGGCCGCCCTGCTCAAGGCCGCCCTGCTGAACACCGCCGAAGACCTCGGCAACCCCGGTCCTGACTTCCGCTTCGGCTACGGGCGCACCAATGCGCTACGGGCCGTGCGGGTGCTGGAAGGCCGCACGTATTTCCGGGATACGCTGGCGCAGGGTGAAAGCCGCAACTTCAGCATCTCGGTGCCGGCGGGCTCCCGGCAGCTACGCGTGCTGCTGCACTGGGCCGACCCGGAAGCGGCCGTGAATGCGCGCCCCGCCCTGGTGAATAACCTCGACCTGACCGGCTTCGACAGCATGGACCCTACCAGTATTATCCGACCCTGGATTCTGGACCACCGTCCTACCCCAGCGCAGCTCAACGCCAACGCGGTACTGGGCCGCGACTCCATCAACAACGTGGAGCAGATTACCATTGCCAACCCGCGCACCGGCACCGGGCGCTATAATTTCACCGTGACGGGCCGGGCCGTGCCGATGGGCCGCCAGGGCTTCTGGCTGACGTATTCGGTTATCAGCAACGGCGTGGAAGTAACCTATCCCATTGGCGGCGAGGGCTTCGTACCGGGCGAAATCGAAGCCCTGCGCTGGGATGCGGCCGACAGCAGCCAGCCGTTCGCGCTGGATTTTTCGGAGGATAATGGAATTACCTGGCTGCCCATTGTTGCCAGCGTACCGGGCACGGCCCGCACCTACGACTGGCTAGTACCCAGCGGCTTGCGCTCGGGCCGGATGCGCGTGCGCGTGACGCAGGGCGCGGCTACTTCGCAGTCGGCTGAAACCTTCACGGCGGCCAGCCTGCCCACGAATCTGCAGACCGTTTACCGCTGCGATACCGAAGCTCAGCTGTCGTGGACGGGCTCGTCGGGCTCGACCAGCTATACGGTGTACCGCCTGGGTGCCATGTACATGGACTCGGTAACGACCGTAACAACGACCACAGCCGTGCTGACCGGCCTGACGGCGGGCGAAGGCAACTGGTTTGCCGTGTGCGGCCGTGGGGCCAACGGGCTGCGCACCCGCCGTACGCGGGCCGTTTTCCAGAGTGCCGCGCTGCGCAACTGCGCCATGATACCCGTAGCGGTGATTGCGGCTACCAACCGGATTATCTGCCCGACGGGTACCGTACTGCTGGCCGACAGCAGCCAGGGCGCCCCCACCAGCTGGCGCTGGACGATTACACCCAGCGCGGGCGTCAGCTTTATGGGCGGCACTTCGGCCACCTCGCAGCACCCGCAGGTGCAGTTTGCCAACATTGGCCAATATACCGTGAGTTTGACTGCTACCAACAGCCTGGGCACGGGCAATACCAGCCAGGTCAATTTTATCGTCGTGAGCCACGGCTCGGCCCTGGCGTACACCGAGAACTTCACCAACCCCGCAGCTTTCCCACCGGTAGGCTGGCGTATCGAAAACCCCAGCTCGAACTACACCTGGCAGCTCAGCCCGGCCACCGTGATGGGCCCCGATGGCGTACGTCGCCGCCTGCCCATGTGCAACGACTACGACGACCAGTTGCGCGGCGCCGAGGACTACCTCATCACCCCACCGCTCGACCTGGGCGGCAGCACCAATCCCGAGCTGCGCTTCGCAGTAGCCTACCGGCTATTTACCGCCAATAATTCGGACGGCCTGCGGGTTGACATTTCCACCGACTGCGGCCTCACCTTCCAGCCCACCGGCTACCTGAAAAGCGGCAGCGCCCTGGCGTCGGCAACGGGCACGGGTGCCCGCTTCGCTCCTACCCTGGCCTCCCAATGGCGCACCGAAACGGTGGATTTGACTTCGTTTCGCACGGCAGCAGCGGCGCAATCGGTGATGCTGCGCTTCACCAACATCAACGACTTTGGTAACAATCTTTATTTGAGCAATGTAGCCGTAGCCGAGCGTGTCATCACGGCCACCGCCAACGGTACGCTGCTGCGCCCGCTGCTGGCGGCCTCGCCAGTGCCCTTCGGCCCGCGCCTGCAGGCCACTTTGCAGCCTACCGTAGCTGGCCCGGCCACGCTAGCGCTGCTCGATGCCTTGGGCCGCGAGGTACTGCGCCAGTCGCTCACGCTTCGCTCCGGCCCGCAAACGGCCGAGCTGCACACCGAGGCGCTGGCCGCGGGTGTGTACGTGCTGCGCCTGACCGGCGCCAGCGGCACGACGCAGCTGCGCGTAGTAAAATAAGCAGACTGGCAAACACTTGCCAGCAAAAAGCCGTTCCCCTGAAGCCGACTTAGCGCGCTTCAGAGGAACGGCTTTTTGCTTCCACCCATTCGTTGGTTCGTTTTTGCGGGCGCATCTTTGCAGTCCGCGTTTTTCCGGCGGCTTTTTCCGCATGTCTCGTTTATCCGTTGTCTGGCAGGCTTTTCGCAGTCTGGTGCGCACCCCCTCGCTGCTCACGCACGTGGTGGCTGGCGACGTAGCTGCCTGGCGCGAGCGGGCGCTGGCCCACGCTAGCCGCGTGAGTGCCACAGGCCTGCCCCTCACGCCGCTGGCGCACTTCCTGACGCCCGCCGACACCACCGTGCGCCCCTTCGCCTTCCGCGAAGGCGGCTCGCTGCCCACCGACCTGCTGCTACTGCGCGCCTTGGCCCGCCGCGTGCCCCAGAGCCGCTACTTTGAAATCGGCACCTGGCGCGGCGAAAGCGCCGCCAACGTGGCCGCCGTAGCCGCCGAAGTCCTTACTCTTAACCTCTCGGCCGAAGAACTGCGGGCGCTGGGCCTCTCGGAGCGCTACATTGAGCTGCACGGCTTTTTCTCGCGCCCGCTGCCCAACGTGACGCATCTGCACGGCAACTCCGCGACTTACGATTTCGCCGCCCTGCCCCCACCGTTCGACGTTATTTTCATCGACGGCGACCACCGCTACGAAGCCGTCTGCACCGACACGCGCCGCGTGTTCGAACACCTCGTTGGTCCTGCCACGGTGGTAGTATGGCACGACGCCAGCCGCCAGCCCGGCGAACCACGCTGGGAAGTGCTGGCCGGCATTCTCGACGGCTTGCCAGCCACAGCTACGGGCCAGCTGGTGCAGGTAGAAAACACGCTGTGCGCGCTGTATTCGCCGCACCCGCTGCCTAAGCAGGAACCCAACCAGCTGGCCGACCCGGAAACGTGGTTTGAAGTAACGGTGAAGTCAATTAACAATTAATAATGAGCAATTAACAATTATCCGGCAAACCAATTGTCAATTGCTCATTATTAATTGTTAATTGGCATTATACTGCGAGACAAACGCAAACGCCTGCAGCGTATAGGAGCCGATGGAGGTAAAATGGTCGCCGCCCTGAATGGGTTTCAGCTGCACCTGCGTGGCGCCGCGGGCACGCATGGCATCATAGGCATCCTGCGAGTTGAAAAAGGGTACGTAGTCATCGGCCGTGCCGTGGAACAGGGCCAGCGGGGCTTTGGGCTTCCAGTCGTACACATCATTAGCCTGAAAAGCCGCCAGCAACGGCGCATCCGATTTATTCAGCACCGCCTGCTTGAAGCCGGGCGCGAATAGCTCGCCGGCCAGCGTGGGTACCGGGCCGCGCGGGTTGGCCGTAAGGCGCGTGGCGTAGGGCTCCTGGAAATAGTACGAATACGGCCGGTTCAGGCCATACACCTTGTTGTAGGTATCGAGCACCCACACGTAGCTGCTCAGGAAGTTGAGCGGCTTAGTGGCAGTGAGGATGTAGCTAGCGAAGGCCGTTTTGTGGTAGGCGCCGGCGCCGGGGGCGCTGGCCGTCACGGGCAGTTGGGCGGCATATTTTTCTTCCAGCAGCTTGTGCAGCGCCATGGTGGCGTAGCCGCCTTCGGAATAGCCCAGCAGGAAGTTCTTCTGGCTGAGCGGCACCTTCTGCTGCTGGCAGAATTCGCGGGCGGCCCGCAGCATATCGGCCGAGGCCGAGGCCAGCGTGGCGCCGTGCTCGTAGGGGTGCGGCAGGTTTTTGGAAGCGCCATAGCCGATATAATCGGGCGCCGACACGGCGTATCCCGTGGCCGCCAGCACCGACACGGCTGACCATAACTCGCTGCTGGATTTATAATAAGACGGCGCTGAGCCCTCGCTGGCCGGCGGGATAGTGCCGTGTTGGTAGCTGATTACTGGCAGCGCCGCCGTCGTGACCGGCAGCAGCAGCGCCCCAGAGGCCGTGATGGCCGTGCCGTCCACGTTGCGCGTGGTGTACGTCAGCCGATAGACTTTGATGGAATAGCGGGCCAGCGCGCCCACCAGCGGAATCTCGGGCACCCGCTGCGCCAGCTGGGCCGGCGTGTATTCGCCCAGCAGCTGGCCGCCCACCAGCACCTGCTCCGGCGCGGCCGGGCTGCTGGTTTCGGGGGTGGGAGCATTGTCTTTGCAGCCGGGCGCGGCCAGCAGTGAGGTAGATAGGCCCAGCAGGGCCATCAGTTTGGGCAGTACCGCGAAGCGGCGAACAAGTAAATGCAGCACAGAATGTTGGATAAGGGAACGAGGAATAGGCTGCCAGAACATTATTCCGAGCCAGCGACGTTCCCACCGCAACTGCGTATGCCCGCAATGTTGCCTTATTCGCTACTGCCGGGCAAATAGCGCTAATTTGCCGGCTTACTTATCCGTTGCTTCGTGTTGGTTGCTGCCCGATTTACCGTTTTCCGCCTGCTGCCCGGGCTTGTTGTTGCCACATTGGGCACCTTGCTGAGCCTCAGTGGCTGCGAGCCCAAACCAAGCTCCACCGGCACTCCCGGGATGGAGCAGCCGGCGGCGGGCCACCCGCCCCGACCAGCGTTGCGCTACGACTCGCTGGCGGCCGACAGCCTGGCCCGGCTGGGCCAGTCATTGCCGGGTGCCTTGCTGCCGGGCCACCGCATTGTGGCCTTTTATGGCAACCCACTGCACCAGCGCATGGGCATTCTGGGTCAGTATCCGAAAGACGACATGCTGGAACGCTTGAGCTGGCAGGCCGCCGAGTGGCAGCGGGCCGATTCGTTGCCCGTGCGACCGGCTTTGCACCTCATCGCCGTCATCGCCCAGCGCGACGCGGGGGCCGACCGGAAGTACCGCCTGCCACTGCCCGACAGCGCCATCCAGCAGGTTATCAGCTGGGGGCAGGCCAAAGACTACCCCGTTTTTCTGGATGTGCAGGTGGGATTAAGTACGCTGGAGGAAGAGCTGCCCAAGCTCGAAAAATACCTGCGCCTGCCCTTCGTGCACCTGGGCATCGACCCCGAGTTTTCGATGAAAAACCGGCGCCGGCCGGGCACCGAAGTCGGCGAGTTCAGCGCCCAGGATGTGAACTATGCCCGGCACTTTCTGGCCACGCTGGTGAGCCGCTACCGCCTGCCGCCCAAGATGCTGGTGGTGCACCGCTTCCGCGAAGACATGATTACTAGCTACAAAGCCATCAAGCTGGAGCCGCGGGTGCAGCTTGTGATAGACATGGACGGTTGGGGCACGCCCAGCATCAAGCGCAGCTCGTACCGCAAGTTTGTACAGCAGCAGCCGGTGCAGTATGCTGGTTTTAAGCTGTTTTACAAAAACGACAATAAGCCCGGCTCGCGCATGATGACGCCCGCCGAAGTGCTGAAGCTGCGGCCGCGGCCGCTGTACATTCAGTATCAGTAAAATACTTGATAGCACGTCATGCGGCACTGCGTTCAGCATGACGTGCTATTTTTCCGCTTTCTAAGCCTATTTCCTCCTACCCTAAGCAGAAAAGCCGTAACTTTCGGATATCTTTTTCTCACCCGTAATTTCCTGTGCGGCACTCTTTTTTACTCAACGCCGGCCTGCTGAGCCTTGGCCTGTCCCTTTCGCTTACCCTGTTGCCCGGCTGCGGCTCGCGCTCCGGCACCGATTCGGAAAAATCGACGGCCGATAGCACGGCTACTGGCGGCCCGGCTACCCCGGCCCCCGTCGATACCATCAAGCTGAAAATGGAAGCCCTGCGCCGCGATTCGCTCAAGGCCGATTCCATTGCCAAAGTCAACGGGCAGCTGCCGGGCGCCATTCTGCCGGGCCACCGCATCATTGCATTCTATGGCAACATCCGCTCGAAGGGTATGGGCATTCTGGGCCGCGAGCCTAAGGAGCAGATGTTCCGCAAGTTTGAAGGCGTGCTCAAGGAGTGGCAGGCCGCCGACCCCAGCATCCCGGTGCAGGCGGCGCTGCACAACGTGACCATCACCGCCCAAGGCACGGCCGGCAAAGACGGCAAGTGGCGCCTGATGAACTCCAAAGCCACCATCGAGGAGGTAATTTCCTGGGCGCGTGAGCACAAGTGCATCCTGTTTCTGGACGTGCAGCCTGGCCACAGCACCCTCGAAGCCGAGCTACCCAAGCTGGAGCCCTACCTCAAGCAGCCCGATATCCACCTCGGCATCGACCCCGAGTTTTCGCTCTCGACGATGCCCGGCGTGCGCCCCAACCAGAAAATCGGCACCCTCGACGCCAAGGACGTGAACTTCACCGTCAACTTCTTGGCCCGCATCGTGAGCGAAAACCACCTGCCGCCCAAGGTGCTGACGGTGCACCGCTTCACGCGGAAAATGATTACCAACTACAAGAAAATCAAGCTCGACCCGCGCGTGCAGATTGTGATGCACATGGATGGCCACGGCGAGCCCACGCTCAAGAAGGACTCGTACCACGACTACATCCAGACCGAGCCCGTGCAGTACACCGGCTTCAAGCTCTTCTACGAGTACGACGCCCGCCCCAAGCCGCACCACATCATGACGCCCACCGAGGTGCTGACGCAGCTGACGCCCAAGCCGCTCTACATTCAGTATCAGTAGGCGCGTCTGTTTCCTGCAAAAAAGGCAGGCTCCACCGCAATGGTGGAGCCTGCC
The DNA here is from genome assembly GCF_030580865.1 of Hymenobacter aranciens. GTDB lineage: Bacteria > Bacteroidota > Bacteroidia > Cytophagales > Hymenobacteraceae > Hymenobacter > Hymenobacter aranciens. The sequence goes on from NZ_JAUQSY010000006.1 coordinate 126,291, forward strand.
TTTTTTATTATCGACCTGTATTTCTCTCATCTACGGCTCCACCACCAGCAGCCGGAAGCTTCGAACCTCGCCCTGAGTCACTTCGAGGCCGTAGGAGCCGGCTATCACTACGTTGCCGGCCGCATCGACCGCTACGTGCTCGTGCAGGGTGTAAGTAGCGTTGGGCGGAAATACCACCGTCCCAGTGAAGAGCTCACTCGGGCCGAGGCGGTTCAGCCAGCCCCAGTCATAGAGGTTTTGGCCTTGCGCCTGCACGGCCGGGGCCGTGCATACCGTTAGCCCTACCATACCAACGAGCGTTACTAGCCGGGTCAGTTGTAAATGTGGCATTTTCATAAACTGGAGTAATAATGATGATTAAGGCAGCCCCCGCCCGCCAGTCGAAATCGGTTCAGGACTGGTGCGAGTCCCCTTTCATTGCGTTAACGGAAATGCATCACTCTGGCCTTGATAATTGTTCAACAAAGCGTTACACAGCTTCGAAAATAGCAGTGGGGCAAACCAGAAGCAGCAGCAGATTGCGAAGCCATGCACCGAATGGTTTCATCCGTGGTCACGAGTGGGCAACGTACCGGGAGCGCCGACGACAGTAACATCGTTATTCTGAAAGCTATGTCGTAATGCGTGCAAACGTTGTAAACGAACTATTCACGCCAAGGTCGCAAACTGGCAACGCTCAACTATGGCTCTCGCTGTAAAAGAAGGGATTTGAACTGTTCGAGTGGAGACCCGGGCACTGACTCTTCTACCCGATAATAGCATGAGGTGGGCAGAAGCCGTGTCCAATCATACACGAACGGAAGGGACTAAAGCAGATTTATCAGAATTCATTTCTGCAAAACGTCCAAATACTTTTTTTAAATAACTTATTTTCAGATACTAATTTTAGCTGATTAGCCCACAAGAGAGCATAACACCTGTGTAGCGAGGGCAATATTCAGGTCGCGTGGGTGTGCAGCACCGTGCGGACGATACCCAAGTTGGTATCCTGCATGTTAGCCGCCAACGACAACAGCCACTGGCCGTTGTGCAGCACGCGCATCAGGTGGAGCTGCTGGTGCTGCGTGACAAGAATATCCTCCAATTGCTCCTCCGGGCCGAGTTGCAGGGCCGTCATAGCTTGGCGCTTCTGCTTTACCATTTCGGCATGGGCGGCGGCGGCGAGGGCGGTATTGCCGGTTTTTTCGGCCACGTACTCCGCCAGAATGCGGCCCGTTTCGATATCGATAACGGTGGCCGACAGCAACTCAGGCAAATCCTGCATCACGCTGCGTACCACCTCGGCCGCCTGCGCACGGTCGGCTTCCGGCAACGGGTCGAGCAACTCAGACACGCGGTTGAGAAACGGAATTTTGGAGAGGAATGACATGGTAGAAGTGCTGCAAAATTAATGTTTCGCGCGGTCATGTGGAACTAAGCAAGCCGAGAGTCGGCTCAGCAGAACCATTGAGGCGGGTGCTAACGCACGGCTCGTTGCGGCCGTTCCACCACGTACAGTGCGACCAAGAACAACACCGTCAGCCCCATATGCCAGGCGTGGCGCAGCCACCAATCGGATACCTTCACTTGCCAGCCGACAGCCACCAGCACCGCCGCCAGCAGCAGCCACAGCCCTAGGCGCGCCATCGGATACGGCACCGGGAAATGCCGCTCGCCCAGGCGCCAGCACAGCACGGCCATCAGAAAATAGCAGGCCAGCGTGGCCAGGGCGCTGCCCATGTAGCCCAGCACCGGGATGAGCACGAAGTTGAGCACAATGGTGAGCACCGCGCCGCCCGCGCCGATGTAGGTGCCGTAGTACGTCTTGTCGGTCAGCTTAAACCACACCGACAGGTTGTAATACACGCCCAGAAACAGATTGGCCAGCAGTAGCACCGGCACCACGGCCAGCCCCTCCCGATACTCCGGCCGCCGCAGAAACACGGCGCCAAAATCTTCTGCATTCAGGCTGATACCTACAAAAATGATGGCGCAGCAAATCGTAAACCACTTCAGAATCATGGCAAACGTGGCGGGCGAGTTCTTTTCGGTGCTTTGGGCGAAGAAGAACGGCTCGGCCGCGTAGCGGAAAGCCTGAATAACCAGCGACATAAAGATACTCAGCTTGTAGCAGGCCCCATAAATACCCACAGCTGTGAGGCTGCTCTTGCCGGGATAAAAGCCCTCGGGCAGCCACTTCGGCAGCAGGATTCGGTCCAGCGTTTCGTTCACCATGCCCGCCAGGCCCATCAGCATCAGCGGGAAGGCATAGGCCAGCAGCGGCCGCAGCCAGCCTAAATTAAACCGGAAGCGGAAGTCCAGCAGCTCGCGGCCCAGCAGCAGCAGCGTGGCCGCGCTGGCAAAGAGGTTAGCCAGAAACACGTAGCCTACGCCCAGGCCAGGATTATAAATAGCCTCCACGAGCGGCCGGGCAATACCTGCTTTCAACAGACACGGGCAGAACACGATAAAAAACAGATTCAACCCCACATTCAGCACGATGCCAGCCAGCTTGATGCCGGCAAACCTGCGGGCCTTATTCTCCAGCCGCAGCCGGGCGAAGGGAATGGCCGTCAGCGTATCCAAACCCAGAATGAGCGCTATCCAGATAGCATACTGCTCGTGGCCGGGCGGGATTTCAAGCAGGCTGAGCAGCGGGCGGGCCAGCAGCGCCAATAGCACGGTCAGCACCACTGTACTAACCAGCAGCAAGCTCAACACCCGGTCGTACAGCTCGCGGCGGTCGGCGCCCGGACGGTTGGCAAAACGGAAGAATGTAGTTTCCATGCCGTAGGTAAACACCACATTTAGAAACGACACGTAGGCATACAGCCCGGTTACAATGCCATACTCAGCGGCCGCGAAGTAAGCCGTGTACACCGGCACCAGCAGGTAGGTGAGCACCCGGCCCACAATGCTGCTGACGCCGTACACGGCCGTTTGCCCGGCCAGCTTTTTCAGAACGCTCATTTTTGAATTAAAAATTATGAATTAAAAATTAAAAAAATGGGTGGGCGCCATCACTACCAATTCGCCGTTAATCCAATCCGCCATTACCCGGTTAAATTTTTAATTTTTAATTCGCAATTTTTAATTACCCTTAAATACCGCCGGACGCTTCTCCAGAAACGCCTGCGTACCCTCCTTAAAATCCTCCGTGGCAAAGGCTTGTCCAAAGGCATGCGCTTCGGCCTCAAAGCCGTTCTGCGTCTTGGAGTAGTGCGCGTTTACGCACTCCAGCACTAGGCCCACGGCCAGCGGCGCCTTACCCAGGATTTTGCCCAGCAGCTGGCGGCAGAAGGCCAGCAGTTCGGCCTGCGGCACCACGTGGTTTACAAGGCCTAGGCGCAGAGCCTCGTCGGCCTTTATCATATCAGTGGTGAGCAGCAACTCAATAGCCTTACCCTTGCCGATGAGTTGGGGTAGGCGCTGGGTGCCGCCATAGCCGGGCGGCAAGCCCAGATTCACCTCGGGCTGGCCGAATCGGGCAGTGTCCGATGCCACGCGCATGTGGCAGGCCATGGCCAGCTCGCAGCCGCCGCCCAAGGCAAAACCGTTGATGGCGGCGATGACGGGCTTGGTGCTCTGCTCAATTTTGCAGAACACGTCCTGCCCGCGCTCGGCGGCGCGCTGGGCCTGCACTGAGGTGAGCGCGGCCAGCTCAGCAATGTCGGCGCCGGCCACGAAGGCCTTTTCGCCGCTGCCCGTAAGCAGAATGCCACGCACCTGCGGGTCGTCAAAACCCTGCTGAAAAGCGTCGTGGATGTCCTCAATCGTGGCCCCGTTCAGCGCGTTGAGCTTGCTGGGGCGGTTGAGGGTGATGGTGAGGATGCCAGACTCGGCATCGAGGTCGTAGAGCAGGTTGTCGAACGAAGTGGCCATGCGCAGAACTGGTAAACGGTGGAGTTGAGCCTGCCAAAGATACGGCCCGGGCGGCGCGGCCGGGCTTCGTCTGTAGTAGGGGCGGGCTGGGCGCCAATCGGCCTGCTTTGGTCGAAAGCGACCCGCAACACGGCCGTAACTGGCAGAACTTTGCAGCACTATTGACCAACACTGAATTTAATCAGCTAAATAGCGTAGCTTCGCTTTCACACCTCTTCAACTAACTTCTTTCACTCATGGGTTTTGTTTCTGAATTTAAGGAGTTCATCTCCAAAGGCAACGTCGTTGACTTGGCCGTCGGTGTCATCATCGGCGCGGCCTTCAGCGGCATCGTCAAGTCGCTGACCGACGACATTATCATGCCGGTGCTGGGCGTGTTCACCAAGGGCATCGACTTCAAAAACCTGTTCGTCACCCTCGACGGTAAGCACTACGAAACGCTTGAGGAGGCCAAAACGGCCGGCTCAGCCGCCATTGCCTACGGCAACTTCATCAACGCCGTCATCTACTTCCTCATCATTGCCTTCGTCATTTTCTGGGTAGTGAAGCTGGCCAACCGCTTCAAGAAACCGGCGCCGTCACCCGCTGCCCCGGCGGCCCCGGTTATCACCAAGGAGCAAGAACTGCTGATGGAAATCCGCGACGCCCTGCGCACAGGCCGGGCGTAAGGAAGTAGCGCGGATTTTGTAGTCCGTGCTACTTCAAAAAAAGCCGCCAGCGTATGACGCCGGCGGCTTTTTTTATGATTTTTACCTAAAGCTTTCGTTTTATTTAGCTAGGGTAATTGTCCGAATGAAAATTAGTTGCGAACTTAGGGGCGACCTAAAGCGAGTTGTGCCCAAAAGACAACTATTTTTTGAACCTCAGCGTCACTTTGCTCGTTAGGCCGCCAAATCTCCAACGCCTGCTGCCATTCATGAAAAAACGTTTCGTTGCCGTGCTGTTGACCGCCGGCCTTGGTTTTTGCGCTACCAGCGCCTATGCCCAGAGTGCCGCCCCCGATTTTCCTGCTGATGAGCCCACGGCCCGCGCCGAAACTCCCGCCAAGCGCCCCAATGCCCGCGCTACCGCCGACGAGCTGCGCCGCGCTGCCATGACGCCCGAGGAGCAGAAGCAGGACCAGCAACTGCAACTTCTGGCGGCCCGCACCGGCAACACCACTCTTGGTGTCAGCGGGGCTAAGCAGCAATACGATACCGGCAGCGGGGGCTTTATGGTGCGCAAGTACCAGAGCCGCACCCGCGCCGGCCGCGAGAAGCGCGGCATCACGCTCCACATGATGGGAAGCGCTAACCCCAAAGGCCAGCGGTTGATTGACAAGAAGCACAAGAAGAAGTTCCTGTTTTTCTAAGCAGCAGCTTTAATAAACGGCACCTTTCCCGGCTTGGCTAGGAAAGGTGTTTTTTTATGCGTGCAGGTAGCAGCGCTGCCAGCATTGGTATAGAGACAGATACGACTCACCCCACGCTGTGATACTGGCTAGCCTCGAAGGTGACCTTGCTTTGCGGAATGCCAATAACCTCAGCAGTACGCCTCGGACATTCTAATAAAAAGCCCCATCTGACAAATCAGACGGGGCTTTTTTTATCAAATCACAATCAGCGATTGTGGTCTAAAATCAGCAATTCTAGAGCGTACGCTTGATTTCTTTCTCTTCAAAGCCCTCAATGTTGTCGCCCTCTTGCAGGTCGTTGAAGCCTTTGATGGAAATACCGCATTCGTAACCCTGGCGCACCTCCGACACATCGTCTTTGAAGCGCTTGAGGTCCTGAATGTCGCCGGTGTACTGCACGATACCGTCGCGCACCACCCGCACCTTGGTTTTGCGGGTCAACGTGCCTTCCGTCATCATACAGCCGGCAATGGTGCCTACTTTGGTGATGTTGAACACCATCCGCACTTCGGCGTTGGCTACCACCACTTCCTGCACCGTCGGGGCCAGCATACCCTCCATCGCGTCTTTTACTTCGTTGATGGCGTTGTAAATGATGCTGTAAAGGCGCACGTCAATCTGCTCCTGCTCGGCCAGCTTGCGGGCACTCTGCGAGGGCCGCACCTGGAAGCCGATGATAATTGCGTCGGAAGCCGAGGCCAGCAGTACGTCGCTTTCGGAAATGGCCCCCACCCCTTTCGAAAGGATGTTCACCTTCACTTCCGGCGTGCTCAGCTTGAGCAGCGAGTCAGAAAGTGCTTCTACCGAGCCGTCCACGTCGCCCTTCACCAGGATATTGAGCTCTTTGAACGAGCCGATGGCCAGACGACGACCAATCTCGTCCAGGGTGATATGCTTCTTGGTCCGGATGCTCTGCTCACGGGCCAGCTGTAAGCGCTGCGTAGCCAGCTCGCGAGCCTCGCGCTCCGTCTCCATCACCTGAATACGGTCGCCGGCCTGCGGGGCACCGGTCAGGCCCAGCACCTGCACCGGCGTGGCGGGACCAGCCGACTTCATCTTCTTCATGCGATGGTCGGTCATGGCTTTCACGCGGCCGTAGTGCGGGCCAGCCAACACTACGTCGCCCACTTGCAGGGTACCAGTTTGCACCAGCACAGTGGTCACGTAGCCGCGGCCCTTATCCAGCGACGCCTCGATAACAGTACCAATGGCACCGCGGTCGGGATTAGCTTTCAGTTCCAGCAGCTCGGCTTCGAGTAGCACTTTTTCCAGCAGCTCCTCAATACCAAGGCCCGACTTGGCCGAAACCTCCTGGCTTTGGTACTTACCACCCCATTCTTCCACCAGAATATTAATCTGGGAAAGCTCCTCGCGGATTTTCTCGGGGTTAGCGGCAGGCTTGTCAATCTTGTTGAGAGCGATGATAATCGGCACCCCGGCGGCCTGTGCGTGGTTGATGGCTTCCTTCGTCTGCGGCATTACCGAGTCGTCGGCCGCCACCACGATGATGGCAATGTCCGTTACCTTGGCGCCGCGGGCACGCATAGCTGTAAAGGCTTCGTGGCCAGGCGTATCAAGGAAAGTAATTGGAGCACCATTCTTGGTTTTCACCTCGTAGGCGCCAATGTGCTGCGTGATACCGCCGGCTTCACCCTTGGCCACGTTGGCATTCCGAATGTAGTCAAGCAACGAAGTTTTACCGTGGTCGACGTGGCCCATGATGGTTACGATGGGGGCACGCGGCTTCAGGTCTTCTTCGCTGTCACCGGCATCCACGTCAATCTCCTCTTCCTCGGCGCTCAGGAACTCCACGTCGAAGCCGAACTCGTCGGCAATCACCGTAATGGCCTCCGCATCAAGGCGCTGGTTGATGGACACGAACATCCCCATACCCAGGCACACCTTAATCACCTCGTTCACGTTCACGTCCATCAACGAAGCCAAATCATTGGCCGATATGAATTCGGTGAGCTTAAGGGTTTTGGCGTCCAGCTCGTTCTGCGCGCGCAGAGCCTCGCGGTCCTCCTCGCGCATGCTGCGCTTGTCGCGGCGATACTTGGCGCGGTTGGCTTGTGCCCCACCCTTGGTATTGCCCCCAAGCTTGGCCAGCGTCTGCCGGATTTGCTCCTGAATCTGCTTTTCAGCCTGTTCGGGGGTGAGCGCCGGCTGGGCCGGACGGTTCTGGTTACCGCCCTGGCCGGGCCGATTGTTCCCACCGGGCCCACCGGGGCGGTTACCGCCCTGGCCTGGGCCACCGGGCCGGTTGCCTTGGTAGCCACCACCACCACCCGGTCCGTTATTTGGCCGGTTGCCCTGGTAGCCAGTACCAGTACCGCCCTGACCGGGCGTACCCGCTCCAGCAGGACCAGGTAGACGCGCCCGCTTCTTCTGCCCAGGTGCGCCGGCAGGCAAGCCTCGCTTGCTCACATCGGACGAAGCCACCGGACGCGGCCCACGGCCACCTGGACCGCGACGGTCGTTAGTCGGCAACTCAATCTTACCCAACACAGTCAGGCCTTTCAATTGGTCAGCCTTTGCCACGATGGTGCTGGTATCTTCCGGTGCCGCCCCTTCTGCAGCAGGGGCCGCTGGGGTCGCTGGCGTAGCAGCAGTAGCTACCGGCGCAACGGGAGCCGCAAGAGGAGTAACCGGAGCCGTCGGCGCTACTGGAGCGGCCGTTGGCTGCGGAGCGGCCGGCGTAGCCGGAGCTGCTACCGGAGCCGCCGGTTTCTCAACGGGCTTTTCGGCCGCCACCGGGGCTGCTACCGGAGCGGGAGCAGCTTGCGGCGCCGGAGTAGCCGGTTTTTCAACGGGCTTCTCGGCTTGCGGTGCCAGAGTTGGCGTGGCCGGGGCTACCGGAGTAGCCGGGCGCGGGGGAATCACACGGCCTTTGCTGTCTAATTCGATTTTACCCAGCACTTTCAGGCCAGGCGCTGCCGTAGTAGTGGGCTCCACTACCGGGGCCGGAGCCGTTGGCGCAGGAGTGGCCGGGGCCACTGCCACGGGGGCCGGGGGCGCTACCGGAGCCACCGGCGGCGCCACGGGGGCTGCTACCGGGGTCGGCGCGGGCGCAGGTTTTGCTACCGGAGTGGGGGTTGGGGCGGGCTTGGGAGCCGCATCCAACTCACTCTGGCGCTTGGCCTGAATGATTTTTTGAGCCTCCTGACGGTCTTGCGCCGAGGCCACGAATTCTTTCTCCAACAAGGTTACCTGCTCACCCGTGAGTTTGGTAGTGGGCTTGTTTTCAACTTGTATTCCTTTCTTGGACAAGGCCGCCACGGCCGTATCCATCCCAATTCCCAGGTCTTTGGCCGCCTGTTGTAGCCGTTTCGGGGTTGCTTCCGCCATTCTTTAGTTGCTCGCGTAACGATACGCTTCTAAGTGCAAAGGTATTACATTAAATCTTGCCAGCCGGGCATAAATCGCACCGGCTGGCACGATTTATTACCCTTGCTCTGGCGGCCGCCCGGCCGTCATTGTGCCACTTCAGCGGCTGAGCCTGCGCCCGCTTCCTCGGTGGTAGCCTCATCTTTGGCAGCCGCCTTGCTGGCTGCCACGTTGTTTTTCGCCGTTTCCAGCGCATTCTCGTCGATATCCTCGTCGTCGGCAAATTCCTGACGAATAACGCGGTACACGTCGTCCACCATTTCTTCTTCGAGCTCCGTCCGGCGCACGATGTCGTCCTTCTTCACGGCCAGCACAGCGCGGCCGGTGTCGAGACCGATTTTCTTAAGCTCGGCAATAACCCAGGCCTCGATTTCGTCCGAGAATTCTTCCAGGGCGATATCTTCCTCGTAGTCGATGGCTTCGCGGAACACGTCGATTTCCATGCCCACCAACCGGCTGGCCAGCTTGATGTTGGCACCGCCGCGGCCGATGGCCAGGCTCACCTGGTCGGGCTTCATGAACACCGATACCCGGCCACTCTCCTGGTTGATTTTCATCGAGCCGACCTTGGCCGGGCTCAGGGCACGGGCAATGTACAGCTCCAGGTTGTCGGTGTAGTTGATAATGTCAATGTTCTCGTTTTCAAGCTCACGCACCACCGGGTGGATGCGGCTGCCCTTCATGCCCACGCAGGCACCCACGGGGTCGATGCGCTCGTCGTAGCTTTCTACGGCTACTTTGGCGCGTTCGCCGGGCTCGCGCACCACATTTTTGATGGTGATGAGGCCGTCGTAAATCTCGGGCACCTCCAGCTCAAACAAACGCTCCAAAAATGCCGGAGCGGCGCGCGAAAGGATAATCTTCGGCGTGCCATTGATTACCTCAACCCGGTGAACTACAGCGCGCACGGTGTCGCCTTTGCGGAAACGGTCCTTCGGAATCTGCTCGCCTTTCGGCATCACCAGCTCGTTGTCGTCCTTGTCCATGATGAGGGCCTCGCGGCTCCACACCTGGTACACTTCGCCGGTCACGATTTCGCCCACCTGGTCCTTATACTTCTGGTACAGGTTGTCGCGCTCGAGGTCTTTCACGCGCTGAATGAGCGTCTGGCGAGCCATGAGCACGGCGCGGCGGCCGAAGTCCTCCAGCTTCACCGATTCGGGCAGGGTTTCGCCAATCTCGAAGTCGGGCTCGATTTTCTGGGCCTCGCTCAGCGGAATTTTGTCGAAGTCCCAGATATCCTCCGAGTTATCGTCCACAATCTCGCGATTGCGCCAGATTTCAAGGTCGCCGTTGTCGGGGTTGATGATGACGTCGAAGTTGGAATCCTCGTCGTACTTCTTGCGAATCATCGTCCGAAACACGTCGTCCAAGATGCTCATCATCGTGGGCCGGTCGATGTTCTTGCTCCGGGCAAACTCCCCGAAGGATTCGATTAGTTCGTGGCTGTTCATAAACGTACTGTCATACTGAGCGGAGCGATGTAGCTGTTCGCATTAGCGCCGCTTGGGTTAAGAAATTCTGACGAAAGCAGCCCATGATAAGATGCTTCCTTGGCTGACGCCGACCTTGCGGTTCGTCAGCATGACAAAAGGCTACTTAAAGGATATAACAACCTTCGCCTCCTTTAAGTCCCCGAAGGAATAAAAAGCGGCGGGCAGGGTGGTTTTCTTGGTTTTTACTTTGATGACTTCCTCGATTTCGACGCCCTCGGGCGTGGCATTGAGCAGGGTGCCGGTTTTCTCGGTGCCGTTCTGTAGCTTGAGGGCCAGCGAGCGGCCGATGTGGCGCGGGTACTGGCGTGGGTCGGTGAGGGGCTGGTCGGCGCCGGGCGAAGTCACCTCCAGCGAGTAGGTAGCGTCTTCGCCGTAGTGCTCCTCGATGCGGCGGTTGAGGCGACGGCTGATGGTAGCGCACTCGTTGATACCCAAGCCGTCGGGGCCGTCGAGGATGACGGTGATTTTGGGCATCACCGAGTCGGACACGGTCAGGTCCAGCACAAACACGGCTATTTCGCCGATGGCGTCGTGCAGCATTTCCAGCAGCAGGGTGCGGTCAAATTTGGCCATGTTTTTAGCGGGCAGTGCAAAAAAAGAGGGGACTGCTCGTCCCCTCTTTTCTGGAATGAAATCAATTTCTCCTGCAAAGATACAACATTGAACTGGGGAAAGCAAGGACTGCGCTAGTCATCTATAAATTAACGCATTACTTGACTCCAACACGCGAGCACTGACTTCTTTCAGAAAGTCCGTCTTCCTTGGTCGCGCAATGACTAGCACCTTTTCCGAGGAATCAAATCCAGCTCATAAAACACCATTTATGTCCGACCAAGAGGCTGATTTTACCTTTTTGTGAAAAAAATATTTTGTGAAACTTGCTTTTGTGAAGCATAAATTATACGTTTGGTAAAAATTAAGTCAAATCACACACTTATTGTTTTCAATAAAGTCGCCAAAAGCGAAATGTCATGAACCATTTTTACACTAATTTCCGCTTTGGCAGTCTATTGCTGCTATTTTTCACTACGATTTCCGCTTTCGGACAGACTAGTAATTCAGCTTTGTCTCGATTCGACCGTCGGATGGTACCTCCATCGCCGGAAGCGACGCAAATCGGGGTATTTGGCAATGTAACACCTGACCTCAATTCGGGTGCTGTGCAGTTGAATGTGCCCCTGCCTGCTGCCAAAGGCCGGCAGCTTACCCTGCCGCTTTCACTCAATTATCATTATACCGGCCTTCAGGTCAGTGAATTGCCTTCCTGGGTGGGGCTGGGCTGGACGCTGAGCTGTGGAGGGGTAATTACCCGGAGCGTGCAAGGGCTGCCGGACGAGCAGCAAAATAAAGGATATACCAGTGGTGGCTGGCAACAGCTACGCTTGCTTCGCAATAAGCCTATTGGGTCGTTGACGGTGCACGTAACTGGAAACCAGCAAGCAGTCGCTCCAGACCTTCCACTTAAAGCACTGTGTCAGCGTGTTTTGCGAAATGAGTTGGATACAGAGCCAGACTCTTATACCATTTCTACCCCTTTTTATTCTGGCAAACTGCTGGTTGATTCCTTAGGGAGACTTACCTGCAGCCCGCATGCCGATGTGACGGTTACCCGCGCTTCTGCCGGAGGATGGGTCATCAGAACAGGTGACGGCACACAATATGTTTATAATGTAGCTGAAATAACCAGTCCATCAGATGATTTAGGAACGTCCTACGGCCAAGTGGCAACAGCCTGGTACTTATCGGAAATCGTTTCAGCGGACAATTCGGACCGCATCACCTTGGTCTATGGCATGCAGCCCAGTGGTCCTGCAGTACCAGTTAACAGTGTTGTGAAGCAAGTGCTGCTCAGAAACAGGCTCAATTCGCCTTGTGATAGCCGTCAGCCAAGCTATTTATCGGTGCCAGATGTGGGAGTGGGTAGCTGGCCAGTTACTGTTACGACTACTACATCGCCGTATTTGACGGCCATTCTTACTCCAACGATTGAGGTTGAATTCATTAGTGATACGGCGCGGCGGGATGTAGCCGTCAATGGTGACCGAACCGTGCGACGGCTTACTCGCATCGTGTACCGGGAGCCAGCTTCGCTAGTGGCAAAATCGGATTTCGTGCTCACTCAGAGTTACTTTAATGGCACGAGCAGCAATCGCAAGGCTCGCCGATTCCGACTCGACGCTGTGCAGGAAATTGGCAAGCCATCCTACCGATTTCAATACTACGGAGACGGTGGAGCAATGCCTTCCCGCGACAGCTTCGCGAAGGACCATTGGGGGTATTACAACGGCAGCATTCAGAATACCGGGCTGTTGCCGAGCATCCCACCATATCTGCTGGCTCTTTACGGCGCCGCTACCAACACTTATTCGGGCAACAGCCGGGCGGCACAAGGGCAGATGTCGCAGATAGGAGCCCTGCGGCAGGTGCAATATCCAACCGGGGGCCGCACCACGTTTGATTACGAGCCTAATACTATCACTAAAGCTCGTACTGCCCCAACACTTGCCTCCCTATTTGGTGAACCATTTACGATGCAATGCCTACCTGTTACGGCACAGGTAACTGGCGGGAGCGTTACCATGAATGCCACAGCCCTACGCTACCGAGCAGAGCACGGCGGGTCTCCAGACGGAACTACATTGCTATCCAATGTCCAGGCAGAAGTGATTGAAGCGCCTCATGGCTTCTATTTGTGTGATTTGCGCTGGGATGGGGAAGCATGCAGATATAATGGCGGTTCGCAAACCGTTGCTCGAGGCAATATCCGCACCTCACTGTGGCGCGCCGAATATGATTCTCTATCCGCAACGTATAGGGCGACCACGCAAATATGCGCTGTCAATTACACTGTAGGAAATCAATGCCATACAGTTATGACCCCAACTGGTGGCAGCTACACTAATCAAACATACCCACCTGGTAATTATCTGGTAGTTGCGGAGGTTAGTGCCAGTAGTTCAGCTCTCTTCTGGGCTTCGATGACGACTAGCATATTTAAATTACCCGACCCAAATCCGCCGTCAAGCTCAGGTAACCCGTCGACCTCTGTTATCACTTCGCAAGTCGGTGGCATACGGCTACGGCAGACGACAGACCAAACAGCTGCTGGTGAGGCCAACACCAAAATTTACCGCTACTGCCCTGCAGGACAGCCAGACCGGTCGAGCGGCCAGTTGTTTTTCTTTCCGGAATATTCTTACCAAAATGCCTGTGGCGACCTGATTGTAGGGGCTTCCGATGTTGGCAAGGAAAACTGGCTAGAGTCCGGCTATCATGTTGGATATGAAAGGGTAGAAATAGAAAGCAAGGGGCGACAGGCTGGTACAGTAGTTTACCAGTATTACAATGCCAAACAACCGGCTAATGCCCGTAGCTTGGTAACGAAGGTCGAGGAACTCAACCAACAAGGTAGTGCGGTTAAAGAAACTCAAAACACCTATCAGGTGGTACCAACTAGCACCACTCCCGGGTTTCGGCTCTATCAGCACTATGACGCTATCGGCTCGCTGATAGGCACTGACGGTATTTCTCAACGTTTTATAGTTGATGCTTTTTTCTGGCTGACTCCACACGATTACGCAGCCTATTGGCCCCAGCTAACTGCCTCTACCGAGCGGATATCCGGCACTGGCGGCTCGGCTACACTGGGGCTACCCAGCCGCACGGTGCATCACTATTTGCCCAAAGCGCCGGGCCGCACCACGCAGCCTGTGCGCACTGCCCGGTACTTGAGTGACGGCCGCCAATTGATTACCAAAACGCTTTACTGCGGTCAATACAACATAACTGGCCAATCACTCATTGGACCAGCCTTGGGTGTCAATTATTTGGCAACAAAACACATGATTAGCGTGCCTATTGAGCACCAAGCTTGGCAACGCCTGGGAGCCGACTCCAGCGTGGTGGGTGGCGACCTAACGCATTTTGTGCAAGGGCGTCCGCATCGAATTCTGGCGCTGGCTACAACGGCACCAATTCCAGCCAGGCAATTTTTATCGTCTCATATTCAAAACAATGAATTACTGCAAGATGCTCGATATATCGAGCGCGTGGCCTTTCCACGCTACAATGCGGCAGGCAACCCCCTGGAGCAACAAGTGACGGCCGCTACGCCCAGCAGCTACCTCTGGGGCTACAACGAAACGCATCTGGTGGCCGAGGTGAAGGGGGCTGCTTACAAGCAGGTAGCTTATACCAGCTTTGAGGACGGTGGTATGGGCAGCTTCGTGTATGACCCAGCGACGGGGCCGGGCCGGTGCCGAGTGCCGGGCGGGCGCACCGGGAACTGGGCATACCGCCTGGGAGGCGGCAGCGTAAGCCGCGACTCGCTGCCAGCGGGCAACTATGAGCTTGTGCTGTGGGCTCAATCGGCGCAACCGCCGAGTGTACCGGGCTCTCGCATCAGTACCCCGGCCCCGGAGGAAATAGCCACTGCTCCTGGTGGCTGGCACCAGTTCCGCTGGCGCATTGCCTGCCAGGCCGATGCCAGCTTCGCCATAAGCGTGTGGAGCAACGAACCGCCGATGCTTATTGATGAGGTAAGGCTATATCCGGTGGGGGCGCACATGACCAGCTATACCTACGACCCGGTGGTGGGCATGACTTCGCAAACCGACCCCGCTGGCCGCACTGCCACCTACGAATACGATGCTCTGGGCCGCCTGCTGCGCGTGCGCGACGAGCAGAATCGCATCCAGGCTCAACAGGAATACCATTACGCCCGCCCCTAACCATTCATTCGATGAACACTTCTTTTTACTCCGTTTTTTCAGGTCGGGCATGGTTCGGCCTGTGGGTTGCGTTATGGCTGGTTATGCTAACGCCGGCTCAGGCGCAAACACCTTTCAACGTGGTGGATGACAATGTAGAGCTGGAAGTCCTAATGCGCCTGTTTTATGATACTAATGGGCCTTACTGGCATAATACTCGCAATCAGGACCGATCGTGGCTGGGCTACGGGCCTAACAGCTCCACCGGCGACAAGAACTTTGCTACTTGGTATGGGGTGACCGTGACCAACGGCGATATCACGGGGCTGGACCTACGCCATAACCACTTGGCAGGCAAGCTACCCGAAGCGCTGGGAGAGCTGGCATCTCTGCGCGAACTACGCTTGTCGGGCAATAATTTATGCGGAATGCTGCCCAATTCAGCTATTTATTGGACGCAACTAGAAGTGTTAAGTCTTGATAGCACCGATATTAGATTTATCCTCCATCCAGGTTCTTCCTATTGGCCCCAGTTGCAAGTACTGACCTTAACAGGCACACATGGTGATGGCAACTTGTTGCAGCACTTGAGTAGTTGGGCCCGATTACGGCGCTTGGAAGCGAACAATGCAGATATTTTGGGAGAGTTGCCGCCAGCCGATGCTTTGCCGGATAGCCTGGAATACATTACCGCAGTTGGCAATAGGTTGAACGGGTACCTGTGGCAGGATTGGAGCCAGCTTCGTTTTCTGACATACCTTGACCTTTCGCACAACCAACTAACCGGTGGACTGCCACCGGGCTGGAGTAAAGGGGGACATTTGCAACAACTGCGCTTAGTTGACAACCAACTGCTGGGCCATCTGCCGCCCGATACGGTGAGTTCGCCCTTGGTTATTATTAATCTGTCCGACAATCAGTTTGATGGCCCGCTACCCGCCTCCTGGCTGCAGGTACCAACGCTAACGCAGCTCAATCTGATGCGCAACCGCCTGACGGGTTCGCTGCCCTACGCAGGCTACGCTGCCAGACTAGAAGCATGGATGGCTGCCGGGAACCGCTTTAGTGGCTCCTTACCAGGCGGGCTGGGACGATTGACTGCTCTGCGCGTGCTGGACCTGAGTCAAAACCAGTTGAGTGGTACGCTGCCGGATTCGTTGCGCTACGCAGTGGGCCTTAATATCCTCAATTTGGCTACTAACCGTCTGCGCGGCGACCTGAATATTGGGATAGGCGACCTGCCCGCACTAACGCTGCTGGATTTGTCGAACAATCAGTTTACCGGCGACATTCCGGCATTTATGCACACCACGGCAGCTACGCAACTGCTTTTTGCGCATAACCGCCTTACTGGTGCGCAGCCCTGGCCACTAGGAGTGCAGCCAGCGGCAGCCTTGCTAGATGTACGCGACAATGAGCTGGACTTTGCGGCGCTCACCATCCACCTGGATGGTCATGGTAGCCTCGAACCCGGCGAATCGTATCCGTTTACGAGCTATTTATATGATTCGCAGCGGCCACGTCGAGCGGATACAGTATCTTTTGTTCACGGTGCGCTATTACATCTGCACCGGGACATGAGTGGCCGGCAGGTGCATTACCACTGGGAGCGCCAGCTTGGAGGAGAATGGTACCCGCTGCCGCTGCAAACGCAACCCGACCTTTATTTGAAGGCTGATGACGGCTGCGAGGGATATTATCGCTTAGCCGTGAACGACGATTGGTTACGAGGAACTACGCTCTTTACAGCTTGGGTATATGCCGACATGGTACCCTATACCCCACTGCCCGAAAACCGGCCAGTGGACCGTTGGCCCTCGCCCCTAGCCGAGGTGGCTGCCCCTGCCTGGCGCAGCAACTCCGCCGACTCGGTGAATTACGTGCGCAGCTTTGTGCCACAAACCGCCCAAACCGACCCAGCGCAGGTAAGCCAGGCCTCTGCAACCGACGTACAGGTAAGCACTACCTATCTCGACGGGCTGGGCCGCAAGGTGCAAACCGTGCAACACGCCTATAGCCCATTGGGGCGTGATGTGGTGCAGCCCTACGCCTACGATTCGCTGGGCCGCGAATTGCGTCAGTACTTGCCCTATGTGAGTGCCGCTACGCCAGACCGGTATCGGCCCAATGCGCTGTACGAACAGTATTATTTTTACCGCAATGCCCCGGACGGGCCGGACATGGCCTGGGCTGATATAGCCCGTACCGGCGTGCCTTACAGCGAGAACTTGCCGGAGCCCTCGCCTCTGGGCCGCACGGTCGCGCAGGCCGCCCCCGGCGAAGCTTGGAGCATGACCACGGGACGGGTAATCGTTCGTGAAGAGCGCCCTAACACGGCCTTAGATTCAGTGCAATGGCTGGTGCCCGCCCCTACTGGCAATGGGCTAAATGCGCAGGGCTACTACACTCCTGGCACCGCCTGGGGCGTCATAACCTGGGATGAAAACCAGCATCGCACCATCGAGTGGAAGGATGAACAGGGCCAGCTAGTGATGCGGCAGGTTGAAATTAATACCATTAAGAATGTACAACTCCAAAGCTTTACCCGCTGGTTGCGCACTTACTATGTGTACGATGCGTTGGGGCGCCTGCGCATCGTATTGCCCCCTAAGGCGGTCAAGGACATGCAAGCTCACCAGTGGCAAGTGACGGCTACGGCTGAGCGGCTGCTGTTCCGCTACCGCTACGATGACCGGGGCCGCGTGGCTGCCAAGCAAGTACCTGGTAATGAAGGCGAAACTTGGCTTGTCTACAATCTGCTCGACCAGCCTGTGCTCAGCCAGGATGCCGGCCAGCGCATCCGCAATGAGTGGGCCTTCACCAAGTATGATGCTTTGGGCAGAACTGTGCTTACCGGCCTAGTGAAACGCACCGACTACGCTACGCAGGAAGAGCTGCAAACCCAGGCTGAACAAGCCAATTTGTCTCAGCGCCCGACTACTACCCCCGACCCTACGACTGGCAACCTGAACCAACAATGGGAGGACCGGCGTGAAAACCTGGGCGGCAGTTTTCCCTATGGCTACACCCTAGACCACGCCTACCCACGTCTGGGCCAGCAAGGCTTCGACCAAGGACAGGTGCTGACTATCACCTGCTATGACGACTATAACTTCAATAACGAAGACTACGGCCGCGATGACGCTTCAATAGATGCTACCGCTGCCGGTCCGCTGACGCCCAGCCCCGTAGCCGATAGCCGCGCCATGGGTCAGTTGACGCGCACCAAGGTGCGGGTGCTGGGCCTGCCCGCCACCGCCCCCGGCGCCTGGCTGACGACCACCACGTTCTACGACGAGCGCAGCCGTCCCATTCAGGTGCAAAGCACCAACGCCCGCGGCGAACAGGATGTGGTTACCAACCGGCTCGATTTCGCGGGCCGGGTACTTCAATCCTATAGCATTCATCACGGCCCCAACCTGCCAGCTACCGGCGTGCGGGTGCTTGAAAACCGTAGCTATGACCACGCCGGCCGCCTCAGCAGTATAGAGCAACAGGCCGACGGCGAAGCTCAGCCCACGCCCGTGGCTAGTATGCACTACAACGAGTTGAGTCAGCTTACACGCAAAACCCTGGGGCAAGGCAGCCTTCTGCAAAATATTGATTACAAATACAATATTCGCGGCTGGCTCACACATCTCAACGATGCGACGCTGTCGGAAGCGGAAGATTTATTTGGGCTGGAGCTGTGCTACGACCAAGGCTTCACCAACGGCTACGCTCAGTACAACGGTAACCTGACGGGCCAGAAGTGGCGCAGCCGGGCCGACGGCGTAGAGCGGGCCTATGGCTACGCCTACGACTTCGCCAACCGCCTGCTGCAGGGCGACTACGTGGCCCGGGCCGCGCCAATCAATACCGTTGGTTTCGTGGCCCGCCCCGACGCGCCCGCTCCCTGGAACGCCGAAGTCAATAATTACCGTCTCTCCTTCGTTAGCTACGACGACAATGGCAACGTGCGCACTCTGCGCCGCCGCGGCCTGCTGGCCGATGCCACGCGCCTTACATCCAAACAGTTTGGCCCAGTGGACCACCTCAGCTACACCTACGATGGCAACCGCCTGCGCGCCGTCACCGACTTGGTTACGACCAACGAATTGACCCGGCCCACTGGTTACAATGGCGCCCCCACTTCCCTGGCCGGCGACTTTCAGGAGCAGGGCGTGCGCCAGAATCAGGAATACTTCTACGACGCCGATGGCAGCCTCGTTCAGGACAAAAACAAGGGTATTAGTCGAATCACATACAATCACCTGCACCTGCCCACTCGTATCCACTTCGGCACAGGGGCCGATAGTGTGGTATTCCGCTACGCCGCCAACGGCCAGAAAGTAGCCAAGCTCGTCTACCAGACCGGCCACTCCGTGCAGCGCACCGATTACCTCGGCGTCTACCAGTACGAGCAGGACACTTTGCGCTTCTTCCCGCACCCCGAGGGCCGGATGCTGCGCTTGGGCCGTTTCCCCAACGGGCAGGTGCGCTACCAGCGTGAGTACACCCTCAAGGACCATCTGGGTAATCTGCGCCTAGCCTACCGTACCGGCCGGTCCACCATTACCGTAGCCACTATGGAGCAGGGCGACGCTTACATCGCAGCCCGCGAGCGCCAGCAATTCGATTCGCTCAGCGTCAGCCCACCCGTGGCAGCCTACGTCGGCAGCTTAGCCCGCACCGGCCAGTACGTGGCCAAACTCAACGCGGACGGCTCTGCTCCGCAGCCTATAGGCGTGCTGCGCCAGCTGGCTGTGCAGAAGGGCGATACCGTGAGCTTCGTGGCGCGGGGCTATTATCCCCAATCCGTGCAGCACAATAGCTTTGCTTTTTCGCTGACGTCCTTCGTACTTGGCCTGCTCCAGCAGCAGCCTGCCGCGCCCACTTCCAATGATAGGGGTGCCCGTGCGCGACCTTTCCCCTTGCTTAGTATTGGCGTAAGCGCCGGCCTGCCCGCTCTCATGTCTCTGGGCAATGGTACGCCCCTGGGTTACGCCCGACTGTTGGTATTTGACCGCGACTCTAACCTGGTCGCCAGCCAAACCCAGCAGTTGACCTCGGCTGCCGCCAGCGGCTATGAGCGCCTGACCATGAGCACCATAATAACACAAGACGGGTATGTAACCGTATACGTAGGCAACGAAAGCAACGTGGACGTCTATTTTGATGATGTCATCGTGAAGCATGGGCAGGGGCTACAGGTGCAGGAAACCGAGTACGACCCGATGGGTTTGACGCTAGCTGGCTTGGGCACAAGTTCACCGGGGCTTAAGCAGTTGAACCAATACCAGTGGAACGGCAAAGAACTGCAGCAGGATTTAGGGCTGAGTTGGACCAGTCTCGACTGGCGTATGTATGATGCGCAGTTGAACTTGATGCCTGTCGTGGACCCGGAGGTTGAAAACGGACAGGAACGGATGTCGCCTTATATCTTTGGCTTCGATAATGCTGTGCGCTTTGCAGATGCGAATGGGCGCAGACCTAATGACAGCGAAACTCGGCCAGGTCCGGGTGAATCAGCATCAACGGCTCCGTGTAATACTTCCCGGCCTGCTCAAGAGACTACTACTACTCGCACGACTCGTAGCATCAGTGTTGTTAATACTGAATCGAATTCTGGCCATGTGACTGATAAATCTAGTACCTTAAATGGCTCTGCAACCAACATAGCCAATGTATCGAATCACAGCGCAGAAGTGGTAGCTTCGTCGATGAGACAAGCCGATGTAAAAAAAGCTGACGTCACTAGCACTTATCGCAATCCAACTCAGGAGGCAGCCGCTATGTATACCAATGCTGCCAAACCTGGTGGCGTAAAGGACGGATACAGACTGTACGCTGCTGCGGGTGACAAGGTAATTAAGGCGTATGAAAAAGCGAAAGCTGCAGGCTTGGACCGTGAGCAGATTATTGATAAAATGGCTGCGCGAATTACCCAAATTGGCCCAACCGTGGTTTCGCACCATGGATTTAATCCCTCAGTACTTAATGTTATCGATATTTCTGCATTGACCATCGGTACTAATGGTCGAGCCTTCAGTCGGGCTCTATCTACTAACGTAGGAATTAGCAAAGTTTTCTCTCCTTATACCTCCCACAAAGACCCTGCTTTTCACGTAGAAATCAAGCCTTAACATTCCATATGAAAGCCTCAATCACTTCTGCATTCATGCTTGCGCTAGCTTCAATCTACTGGTGCAATAATGCACTAGCTCAACATTCATACAAACCTGGAAATTCTACTTCCAAAGTAAAACCTCAATCCCCAGCATCTAAAAGGGCAACAACCCTCAGCCACAACAGTCGACAGTTCAGTCTCATCCAAGGCATATGGACAACTGGTCCTGACGAAAATGCGCTCTTCACTATTAAGGGCAACCGAGTCATTTTTCTTGACTCCGGAAGTGACTCAAATAATAAAAGTATTACATTTACCATTAACGGTGATAAAATCTCTATCAACTACGGTAATGGCTTAGTGGTGACCGATAGAATCATCAAGTTAACCAAGGACAGTTTAGTAATGACCAGCCAAGATGGAGGGCCAAGTCGGCTTGGCCGCATGAAATAGCTGAGATCTTACACATTCCTTTAATCCTACCTCACCACCTCCAACCACCCATTCACCGCCGCGTTCCCCGGCACCTCCAACCGGTAGTAGTAAAGCCCAGCCGACAGCCCTTCAGCACCCCAGTCATTGGCATAGTTGGCGCTTTCGTACACCAGCCGGCCCCAGCGTGAGTAGATGCGCAGGTGCGGCGCGCAGGCAAACACCGGCTTAAAGGTGTCGTTGTCGCCGTCGCCGTTGGGGGTGATGACGTTGGGCACCAGTTGGGCTTTCACTTCGATGGGCGGCAGGTTTTGCTGCACCTGGCAGTTGACAGAGCCGTAGGCGAGAGTGGCGCGGGGCTGGTAGGTGCCGGCTTGGGTGTAGGTGTGCTCGGTAGTTAGGCCAGCGCCCTGGCTGCCGTCGCCGAAGTCCCAGGCAACGGTGCCGCTGGGGGCGGTGCTGCTGGCTTTGAAGAGCAGCCGGAGCGGGGCCGTGCGGTTGTCGGGGCAGGAGTTGCCAGGTTCCCAGGTGGCCGAGAGCAACGGTAGGGGCACGACTTCCACGCGGCGGCTGGCGACAGTGGTGCAGATACCGGCGGCGTAGGTGTAGGTCAGTGCGGTGATGCCGGTGGCGGTGGCGGGCAGGTCGAGCATGTAGCCGGTGGGGGGCGAAAAGCTCACGCCGGGGCCCGTCCAGGTGCCGCCGGCGGGTGTGGCGCGCAACGGCAGCCGCAAGTTTTGGCCGCCGCAGATGATAGTATCGGCGGGCACTTGCACGACGGTGGGAGCCGCGACGCTCACTATGGTGCTGGCCTGGGCCGGGCAGTCAAGGCCGGGTGCGAGGTAGGTGTAGGTGATGACGTGCTGGCCCGGCCCGGCTAGGTTTGGGGCAAACGTATTGCCCAGCACACCGGAGCCGCTGAAGATACCGCCGGCTGGGCTAGCACTTAGTGGCAGGGCGGCGCTGCTGGCGCAGGTGGCGGACAGAGCGGCAATGCTGGCCGTGGGCACCGGCACTACCGTCACGCGCTTGGTGGCGGTGCCACCGCAGCTGTTGGCGCCCGGCGCGGCGTAGGCCAGGGTTTGCGGGCCCAGTGGCACGGTGGCAGGCGAGAAGAAAAAGCCCGTGGCGGTGCTGCCACTCACGCCGGGGCCCGTCCAGGTGCCGCCGCCGGGGGTGGCGACGAGCGGCAGCGGCTGGCTGGCCACGCAGATGGTCGTATCGGTGCGCAGAGTTACGGTGATGGCGGGCAGCACCGTGAGGGTGAGCGTGGCGGTGGCCGGGCAGGTGGTGGCGGTAGCGGCGTAATTGTAGCTGATAACGTGCTGACCTGGGCCAGCTACGGCTGGGTCGAAAACGCCATTGCTGACGCCAGGGCCGCTGAAGGTGCCGCCAGCCGGCGTGGCTGCCAGCGCAACCGGGGCGGCGCTGGGGCAGTAGGTGGTGCCCAGCGGCGGGGCGGCAATGATGAGCGTAGGCGGCGGTGCCACCGTGATACGCCGCGTGGCCACGCCACCGCAGGGCCCGGCGCCGGGCGCGGTGTAGGTCAGCGTTTGGGGACCGGTGAGGGCGGCGGGCGCAAACGTGAAGCCCGTGCCCACGCTACCGCTCACGCCCGGCCCCGCCCAGGTGCCACCCGACGGCTGGGCCCGGAGTAGCACATTGGGGCCGGTGAGGCACACCGTGGTATCAGCGGGCAGACGCACGAAGATGCTGTCCGCGACGGTGATGCTACGAGTGGACGTGGCCGAACAAACCAGATTGGTGCTGGTGTAGGTGTAGCTGAGCGTATGCAGGCCCGCCCCGGCCAGGCTGGGAAAGAACTGATTACGCACCACGCCTGGCCCGCTGAACACGCCGCCGGCCGGGCTGCCGCTCAGGGCTACGCTGTCAGCCGGCACGCGGCCCAGGCAGATGGGGCCCGCAGGCAGCGCCGCGAAGCTGGCCGTGGGCGGGGCCACCACGCGTAGCCGCAACGGCGCCGAATTGCCGCAGATGCTGGCGCCGGTGATGGAATACGTAAGCGTTTGTACGCCGATGAGGGCGGGGCTGGGCGTGAAGAAAAAGCCCGTCGTGAGGTTGCCGCTCACGCCGGGGCCGCTCCAGGTGCCGCCGGTGGGCGTGCCGGCGAGTAGGCGTGGTGGCGCGGTGGCGCATATCAGCGTGTCGGTGCCGGTGAGGATGAACTCGGTTTCGAAATTCATCTTGAAGGCGGCCAGATTGCAGTTCGGGTAGCCTTTGGTGGCAGAATAGGTATTGGCCCCGGGCGGAATGGGGAAGCCCGCACCCTGCGTGCCGCAGGAGCACACGGCGTGGTACACAAAGCCGCGCGGGTCGAAGCGGCAGGTGCCGCCGTCCACGTGGTCGCCCTCGCCGTCGTTGTTGCCGAGAAAGGTGGCGTACTGCAGGCGGCTCATTTCGGGGCCGTACTGGGCCAGGTAGAAGTCGGCGCTGTCAGTAGTGGCCTGCACGGCATTGGTCGAGATGGGCAGGCCCGCCACGTGGCCATTGGTGAAGCCGAAGCGGGCATTACGGTTTTCGCCTCCACCCCAGCCACTGATATATACTCGGTTGCACTCATCGACCAGAAAAGCGGTGGGCGAAAAATCAATGGTCGGCCGCCCGCTGCCCACCACCGTACTGAAGCGCAGTGAATCGAGCCGGGCACTGAGCTTCTGCACGTATTGGCGGCTGCCGGCCACACCGTAGCGCCCGGCGCTGATGGGCACCGTGCCCAGCGTCTGGCCCAGCAGATACACTTCGCCCTGCGTGTCGAGCTGCAGGAAATACGCCTGGTCGTAGGCAGCCGTGCCGAGGTAAGTAGCTTGCTGTAAGGCCTGCCCATTAGCCGAAATGTGAGCTACAAAGCCGTCCACATCGCCGCCCGCCGTGCGCTGGTAGGCCGCGCCGGTGGCCGGAAAATCGGCGCTGGTGGTGCCGCCGGCCACGTACACGCCGCCGCTGCGGTCGAGCTGCACCGAGTAGGCAGCATCGGCGCCGGCGCCGCCCAGCAGGCTGCTCCAGCGCAGGCTGTTGAGCGTGGGCGACAGGCTGGCTACCACCGCGTCGGTACGCCCGCCGCGGTAACTGCTGCCGAAGCCGTTGGCCGTCGGGAAGTCGTTGGAGTTGGTAGTGGAGGCCACGTACACGTTACCGCTGCGGTCGAGCAGCACGTCGCCCCGGAAATAGTCGCCGTAGTTGTGGCATAGGCGCGGCGATGGGTCGGAGGCATCGAGCAGGCCGTCGTTGTCCGTACCGCCCAAAAAGGTACTGCCTACCAGCGAGTCGCCGGCCGCGCTGAGGCGCGTAACTACAAGGTCGGAGCCGTTGGGCAAGTCATAAGGCGGGCCGAATACAAAGAACGGCGGGAAGCTGTACGGCGACACCGTCGGGCCGCCGTTGAAGCTGCGGTCGTAGGCGCCGGTGGTGGTCGGAAAATCCGACGAGGAAGTGGTACCCAGCATCACCAGGTCGCCCTGGGCATTGGTGACGATGCTATGCGGAAACTCGCTGCTATTGCCACCCAGGTAGGTAGCCCACACGCGGGCTGCCGGCCCGGTCACGTTCGGGTTATATTTAACGAGCGCAATGTCGCAGTCCAGCGCAAAACCCTGGTCGATGGTACCATTGAAAGCCGTGCTGAAAGCGCCCACCGACGTGGGAAAGCCCGCTCCGAAGACAATGCCGCCCGAGTAGAGGTTGCCCTGCTGGTCGTAAGTGGCCGTGAAGCCCCAATTGTCAGCCGTTGAGTTAGTAAACGAAGAGAAAATAACCGTTGGGTCAATGGTCAGCGGCCGGTTGTGGTCGTATCTCCCCAGCCGGAAACGCACTTGCCGGCCCTTCAGGGCGTAGCGGCAGGCCACGGCCTGACGGCGGCCGGCGGCATCAGTTTGCCAGGCTCGCGGCATCAATTCGGTGATGGTGCCGACTGAGGTGGCGATGCGCAGGCGGCCTTCGCCATCCACGGTCAGCGCCTCGGCGCCTTCGTAGCGCAACACCACGCGGGCGGGGTCAGCATGCGGGGCCAGGTCGAAGTCGTATTCCAGCTGCTGGTCAGTATTTTCATAGAATTTCAGGTCGATACCCGGCCACAGCTCCT
Source organism: Hymenobacter aranciens (assembly GCF_030580865.1). Classification (GTDB taxonomy): domain Bacteria; phylum Bacteroidota; class Bacteroidia; order Cytophagales; family Hymenobacteraceae; genus Hymenobacter; species Hymenobacter aranciens. The sequence continues at coordinate 151,777 of NZ_JAUQSY010000006.1, forward strand.
GGTACTGCACCTGCCGAAAGCCCGGCACGCGCCGCGCCCAGCGCTTCGGGTCGTTGCCCCGGAAGTAGCTGCGTTGCGCGCCCGTCGGCTCCGCGCTGCTGAGCTTGGCGGCGGCGTTGGCATCTTCAAAATGCACACGCACAGCGTGGCCGCGCAAGGGCCCAACCGGCGCGGTACCAGCCTCGCCATGATGCCCCGGCAGCCCCGCCAACAGTGCATACGAAAAGCCTTGTTGCTCCAGAAACAGCCGCCCGCCCGGCACCTCGGCCGCGTAGCGCGCCCGTGCATCGTGCTGGCCCTGATTGGGAATAAATTCCAGACTGCGCGGAATGGCGGGCGGCGCCACGACCTGCGGCGCTTGCTGCGCTGCCACCGGCTGGCTAGCCAGCAATCCACAACAAAACAGGAGATGAGTAAACCAGTGTTTCATAAACAATGCAGACGGGCCGCAGCCCTGCTAAGTTCCAGCCCGGTGGCCGCGCACGAACCCCGGACGCGATGAAGGTAAGCGCCTTTCTGCCAATTCGCAATCCGAGGCCGCCGGGTTGCTTTCTGCTCCCGGCCAATGCCCTTATTTGCCCCGCCAAAGAGCCTCCGGTTGGCCCATTGCGAAGCGTTTCCGTCAGCCGGCCGCTTACTTTGCGGGCTCCATGAAAAACGCTCTGCTCCGCCCGCTGCTCGAAGTAGCCCTATTGCTGCTCGTGGCGCTGGGCATCACGCGCTGGCTGACGGGCTTATTCGGGGTACGGGTTAAACTATTGCGGCTCAGCGCAGGGCGGCAACTAAGGCTGGCTTTCTGGCCCTTGCTGGCGCTGGATGCCAGCCTGAGCGCCGTATCGGCGATGTTGCTCAATGGCCGCTCGGCCCAGGGCTTCGAGTGGGTACTGGCCGCTGTTTTCTTCGGCCTGACGCTGACCTTGAGCTTGCCCGCATTTGTATTGCACGTCCGCTACTGGCTACTGAACAACGGCACCGAAGTGATTTTTCAGCCTGAGGCCAACCAGTTTGAAATTTACGAGCAAGGCCAACGGCAGTTTTTCAACTACCGCGACATCCTGAAAGTAGAACGCGTGAGTTGCCGGGCCCGGCGTACGTTCTGGGTTAATTACGACTATCTGCGCCTGCATCTGGCCGATGGCCGCATCCTCACGCTCACTTCCCTGCTCGGTGATTTGGAGCCGCTGACCACGTTTCTGCGCTCGGCGCCTACTGAGCGGCGGGCCGTGGCGTGGTGCTGGGTGTAAAACCGCTATTGCGGATTCAGTTTCCGCTTGTAAACCTTAGGGATAACCGTCGGCTCATAGGCACCAAACACGCTCGGGGCGCGGCGCTGCAAACGCGACAACAGACCCTCCTGGTCCACGAGGTAAGCGGGCGGGTCAGCGGCCACCTGCCGGGCAATGCGCACCACGGCCGCGTACTCGCCGAGGTGGCCAAAGTCGTCCTGCGCCAGTTCCCAATCGAGGTAGGGCGTGGCAAGTTTATTACTGATATACGGCCGGTTATCATTGCCCAGCACCAGAATGTGGTGGCCGCGCAACTGCGCCAGCGCCGGGTCGGGTTGCATGCCGAAGCGGCTTTCGGCCGGCAGATGCAGCAGGGTTTCGAGGCCCGGCACCTGGGCCCGGTAGCGCAGCGTGACGGTGCCCGCCAGCACAAACAGCAAGAACAGTTCGGGCAGCCAGCGTAGCCGGGCTTTCTGCCACAGAAAGAGGCCGAAGTACGCCAGCGGCGGCAATATCAGCACCTGGGCGCCGGCGGCTGCCCCCTGCCCCACCGCCCCGGCCACAATGGCCACCAGCAGCCACACCAGCATCAGCTGCCGGAATTTGGTTTGGAACACCAGCCCCAGCGGCACCGTGGCCGACCGCAGCAAGGCCAGCACCAGCACCAGCGCCGGCAGCGCCAGCAGCCCCAGCTGCAGGGCGCCCGGCAGGGCATCTACCTCCATATCAGCCAGACCGGCCTCGAAGTGAAAGCGCACGAAGCCCGGCAGCGCCTCGTTGTAGAAAAAGTACGTAGCTACCAGCGCGTACGGAAACGCCACCCCGCACAGAAACAGCAGAAAGCTGCGAAACGCATTGGCCGCAAACACGATAATGGCAAACAAGGCCACGGCAATAAACAGCCCCAGCGGCAGGTAGCACAGCGCCCCCAGCCCCACCAGAAACCCCGCCCGAAACAGCCGCCGGTTGTCGTAGCCCTCCCGCGAGGTCGAAAGCAAAGCACTCAGCGAAAACACGATAAACGTGTGCCCCAGCAGCAGCGCCGACAGCGTATCCAAATCGGTGCTGACGCTTCCCAGCAGCAGGTAGGTAAGCGCCCCAATGTAGCCGCGCTCGGGGTGCACGTCGTAGCGGTTGAACACCGCATTGAGCCGTAGCGCCTGAGCTATTAACAATGTCAAAGCCAGCATTCTATACAGCCACACCGGCCGACTTGCCACTGCCTCCAGGCCAGCGAAAAAGGCCGCCGCCAGCGGCGCCGTGCCGTCGTAGAGGTCGCGGTAGGGCATGGCGCCGGCATGCAGCCGCTCGCCCACGAGCAGGGCCCGCAACTCGGCGGCCGTGAGGGGCAGGCCCAGCCACAGCAGCGGCAGGCGCAGGGCCAGCACCAGCAGCAGCAGGGCCAGCAGCTGGGCCGGCAAGGAGCTTTTGAAGAAGCGGAGCAAGGAGCGAAATGATGGCGGAGTTCCGACTGCAAAGATTCACCGGAACTGCCAAGTGGCTCACCCCAGCCGTGCCTAGTAGCTGCGAAAGTCCTCGCAGTTCAGCCGTTGCTTAACTGCCGAATCCCGTGCGGCGATGTGCAGACTGCCCAGCTTCTGCGTCAGGTCAGGAGCCTCGTACACGTCCACGGTCAGCTCGTTATGATACCAATGGGGTACAAACCGCAAGCTGTCGGTTACCCAATTTGCCCGGGTGCTGGGGCGGCACCAGCCAATTTCAGTTGCACTCAATCTTCCCCAAAAGCCGGACTCGTCGTAGGCCGAAAATGAGCCTGGCGCGTCGCTGCCGATGCCTTTTAGGAGATTGAATTCATACTGAATCCGAATAGTTTCAGCTTGCTCCGGATTCGAGAAGCGGGCGGTAGGGCTTGGTCCACAGGCGCTGAGTAGCCCCACCAGCAGGGCACCAGTTAGGCTTGTTGGCAACGGTTTCCAAGCATAAGCAAAACGGTTTCGGGGAATGGCCATCGATACTTTATAAACGCAGGGCCAAGTTAGGACGCAAACCGCAACGGCCTAGCCCGTACCTTTGCAAGTCATATGGAAAGCAAACGACAACAGAAAATGGCCAGCCTGCTCCAACAGGAGCTGGCAGCCGTGCTTCAACGCGACCTGCCGCACCTTTTTAACGGTGGTTTGGCTCCCGGCATCAGCACCGTGCGCGTGACGCCCGACCTGGGCCAGGCCCGCGTGTACCTGAGCCTGCTGCTGAGCACCGACGCCGACGCCCGCCTAGCCGCCGTGCAGGACAACGTGAAGGAAATCCGCCACGCTCTGGCCAAGCGCATCCGCAAGACGGCCCGCGTGGTGCCCGAGCTCATTTTCTTCCACGACGATAGCGCCGCCTATGCCGCTCACATGGACCAGGTGCTGAGCACGCTGCACATTCCGGCCGAGTCGAAGGAGGTGGATGAGACGGAAAAGCCTAAACTACCCAAGCTCTTTAACTCGAAAGGCGAATAGGGGGCGGTATTGGTTTTTACATGCTGGGTATTAGGGATTAGCAAACTTTTCCAAAAACCGGATACCCAACACCTAAAACCCAACCCCAATACCAATTGCCTTTACCAGCGGGTCTTTGCCCACTTCTTAGCTTATTCCCTTTGTACTACGACCCGATTAAAAAGACGCTCGGCGAGGTTTTCAACCGCACCCCCTTGCTACGCCGACTCTTCTATAACCTGCTCGACCTCTTGCTACTGCGTACCTGGCACGTGCACCGCGAGCTGCGCCAGTGGGCCAAAGGCCGCACCCAGGAGCCGATGACCATTCTCGATGCCGGCTCCGGCTACGGCCAGTACAGCTACTGGCTGAGCGGCCTGAGCCAGAAATGGAATATCCTGGCCGTGGACGTGAAGGACGAGCAAGTAGCTGATTCTAATCAGTTTTTCCGCCAAATCGGCCGCACCAACGTGCAGTTTGCTGTGCAGGACCTCGTGCTCTACCAGGAGCCCAACGCCTTCGACCTCGCCCTGTCGGTGGACGTGATGGAGCACATTCTGGAAGACGTGGAGGTGTTCCGCAACATCCATGCTTCGCTCAAAGACGGCGGTATGCTGCTCATTTCCACTCCTTCAGACCAAGGCGGCTCCGATGTGCACGACGACGGCGAAACATCCTTCATCGAGGAGCACGTGCGCGACGGCTATAACATCCACGAAATCCAGCAGAAGCTACGCACCGCTGGCTTCGAGCGCATTGAGGCCCGCTACAGCTACGGCGAACCCGGCCAGATTTCCTGGCGCCTGAGCATGAAATACCCCATCCTGATGCTGGGCAAGTCGCGGCTATTTTTCATTTTGCTGCCGTTTTACTACCTGGTTACGTTCCCCTTCTGCCTGCTCCTCAACTGGCTCGATGCCCGCACCACGCATACTTCGGGCACAGGGCTGATTGTGAAAGCCTGGAAGTAACACTGACGCAATTTTGTCGTATATTTAAACCGAATTCGAAACAAACTTCTGTTTTATGTCCGACGCTTTAGAATTTACCCGCCTGGCCGAGCTCCTCATCAGCCGCCAGGACCAGCAGCAACAACAGCTTGAGTTGCTTACGGCTAGCGTAAGCAAACTAACCAACCAATCCGCCGATACCAAGCTGATTATCGCGCAAAACCAGGAACGAATCGCGCAGAATGAGCAAGGTCTTGCCAAACATGACCTGGTCATTGCTCAAAACCGGGAGCGTATCGCCCAGAATGAGCGGGTAATTGAAGTATTCGGCGAAGTGCAACAGCGCATTATCAATCAGCTGGAACTCATCTATACTGAGCAACAGCGTTTCAATCGACGCCAGGAAAATTTTAACCAACGTCAGGAAGAATTCAACCAACGTCAGGAAGGATTCAACCAACGCCAGGATGATTTCAACATCATTTTCCTGGAAGAGCTGCGGGAGCTCAAGGGCGATGTCCGCGAAATACGCCGGGATATCAAAGACCTTCGCGATGTAGTGCTGACTCAGCACGAAGAACGGCTGCGCCGGCTCGAAGATTTTATGAATGGCTTCAAGAACGCAGCTTAACTTCGCTTTTCACCGACTCGTACACGCTTAAAATTCCTCGGTGAACGTCCCTCTCCTCATTGCCCGGCGCTACTTTCGTTCCAAGAACAAGCGCAACATCATTTCCATCATCTCCAACATTTCGATGATTGGGGTGGCGGTGGGCACGGCTGCGCTCATCATCGTGCTATCGGTGTTCAATGGGCTGGAAGACCTGGTGCGCACGCTCTACGGCAAATCGGACCCGAACCTGGTGATTTCGGCCCGCAAGGGCAAGGCCTTTCCCGTCGATACCGTGCTGCTGACGCGGCTGCGCGCCGCGCCCGGTGTGGGGCTGCTCACGGAGGTCATCGAAGACAATGCGCTGCTACAATACCACGACCGCCAGATGGTGGTGAAAATGCGTGGCCTGTCGGATAATTACTTTGGCCAGAGCGGTATCGACTCCAGCCTGCGCGAGAAGGACCACCGCCTGCGCCGCGACGGCCTCGACTTTGCCATTGTGGGCGCCGGCGTGCAGCACGAGCTCAGCATCACGCTCAACAACCGCCTGGCGCCGCTGAAGATGCTGTACCCCCGCCACGCCGGCCGCAAAACCCTCAGCATGAATCCCGACCAGGCGTTCAACGAGCAGGAGCTGTTTGCCGGCGACGTGTTTCTCATCGAGCAGCACATGGACGACAGCTACATCTTCGTGCCCCTCAGTTTCGCCCAGCGCCTGCTCGGCTACGGCGACCGTCGCACCGCACTCTACGTGAAAGTGAGCGAAAGCTTTCAGATTGAGGGCGTAAAGAATGAGTTGCGCAAAATCCTCGGCCCCGATTTCACGGTGCTCGACTCCGACGAGCAGCACGTGAGCCTGCTCAAGGCCATCAAGGTGGAGAAACTGTTCGTTTTCATCACCTTTGCTTTCATTCTGCTCATCGCCTCGCTCAATATTTTCTTCTCGCTGTCGATGCTCGTCATCGACAAGAAGAAGGACATTGCGGTGCTGCAGGCCCTAGGGGCCAGCCAGAAAGCTATTCGGCGCACGTTTTTGCTGGTGGGGGCCATTGTGGCGTTCGTGGGGGCCGCCTTCGGGCTGGTATTCGGCGTCACTATCTGCTTTTTCCAGCAGCAATTCGGGCTGGTGAGCATGGGCATGGCGACCAGCGTAGTTGATTCGTACCCGGTGAAGATGCAGCTTTCCGACATCGTCTTTACCTGCGTGGCCATTATCATCATCACCCTGGCCGTGAGCATCCGGCCGGCCATGAACGCCAGCACGCTGGAAGTGCGGGAGAACCTGTAACGCGGGCCTTCTTTTTAATTTATTTTTAACCATTTCCGCGCTTTCTTCATTTCCCATTTCGCTGTCCGGGCTTAACTTGCGTATTCCTCCCCGCATGCCCGGATATGAAAGTTTCTACCGCTGAGCCTTTTCAAATCGTTTATTCGCTCTTCGAACACGAGTTCCTGGGCTACCTCTTCGCTGCCTACGTGGTGCAGCGCAGTCCCAGCGGCCAGCTCACGCTGCAACATCAGACGGTATCGAGCAAAAATGCCCACGAATTTGCTGATGGGCTGGACGCCACCGACTTCGAGCTGATTGAGCTCTGCGACCAGATGCAGCAGGACGCGGTAATCAAGGAATTCTGGCCGCGCAAAATCACGACGGCCGAGTTTTTCCTAAAGATTTACCACCCCGAAAAAGGCGACAAACCCCTGCAGGAAGCCATGAGCCGCTACGTGCAGGAGCGCATGGGCGCACTGCTCAACAAGCTCACCGACAAGCTGGTGTTCATCATGGGGCGCGATGGCGAGCCCACCTGGCGCGAAATCGGGCTGGCGCCGGCTAAGGCGTCGATTCTCTTTCACTTCCGGCGCAACGAGGAGGGGACGCACTACTTCCCCACCATTCAGTACCAGGGGCAGAAGCTGGATTTTCAGTACAAGGATGCGGTGCTGGTGTGCCTGCAGCCGGCCTGGCTGCTGCTGGGTAATTTGCTTTACACCTTCCGCACCGAGGTGGATGGGCGCAAGCTGCTGCCCTTCCTGAAAAAGAAGTTTATCGTGGTGCCGCGGCAGGTGGAAGACAGCTACTTCCAGAAGTTCGTGGCCCCGCTCATGGAGTCGTTCGACGTCCACGCCCGGGGCTTCGACATCCGCTCGGAGCGCTACGTGGCCCGGCCGCTGCTCACCTACACCGACGTGCCGCCGGCTGCGCCCGCGCCCGAGGCGCCAGCCCGCCCGCTAGGGCCGCCGCGCCGGGGCCGCATCCCGCAGCCCAAGCCCGCCGCGCCCCTACCCACCCGGCCCGAGGACGAGCTGATGTACTTCGACCTCAACTTCCGCTATGGCCCGCACCTGATGGCCCTCAGCACCGACAAGCCGGTGAGCGTTCACCTGGAAAAAACAGCTGACAGCTACGTGTTTCACCGCCTGCTGCGCAGCCCCGCGCAGGAGCAGGCCACGCTCGATGAGCTGCAGGCGCTGGGCCTGAGCGTGAGCAACGGCCACGCCACCCTGCCCAAAGCCGACGCCCTGACCTGGCTGCACGACCACACCCGCACCCTCGCCGAAGCCGGCTACACCGTGGAGCCGGGCGCCTCGTCGGGCAAAAGCTACTTCATCGGCCCGATGTATGCCCGCGTGGGCATTCAGGAGGCCGGCGACTGGTTCGACGTGCGCGGCACGGTGCATTTTGGGGAGTTTGAAATCCCGTTTATTCGCCTGCGCAGCCACATTCTGCAGCGCCGCCGCGAGTTTAAGCTGCCCAACGGACAGGTGGCACTCATTCCCGAGGAGTGGTTTACCGACTACCTCGAGCTCTTCGCCTTCGCCGAGGAAACCGACGGCGAAATCAACCTGCGCCGCCACCACCTGGCCCTGGTGGCCGACCTGCAAAGCTCCGAGCTGGCCACCGTGACGATGGGCCGCAAGCTTGAAAAGCTGCGCGACTTCGCCGAGGTGGAAGACCACCCGCTGCCGGCCGGCTTCCGGGGCGAGCTGCGGCCCTACCAGAAGGCCGGCTACAACTGGCTGCGCTTCGTGCAGCAATACCATTTCGGCGGCTGCCTGGCCGATGACATGGGCCTGGGCAAAACCGTGATGACGCTGAGCATGCTGCAGCAGCGCCACGAAAGCGGCGCCACCAACGGCGCGGCCTCGCTGCTGGTGCTGCCCACCTCGCTGGTGTACAACTGGCTGGGTGAGGCCCAAAAGTTCACCCCCAACCTGCGCATTCTGGCCTACACCGGCACCTACCGCGACAAAAACGCCGCCCAGTTTGCCGACTACGACGTGGTGCTGACCAGCTACGGCATCGTGCGGCTCGATACCGAGCTGCTGGCCTCCTATAAGTTTGATTACGTGATTCTGGACGAGTCGCAGGCCATCAAAAACCCCTCCAGCACCACCTCGCAGGCCGTGCGGCAGCTGCGCTCGAAGCACCGCCTGATTCTGACGGGCACGCCGGTCGAGAACAGCACGATGGACCTCTGGTCGCAGATGTCGTTCATCAACCCCGGCTTGCTGGGCACGCAGGCGTTTTTCCGCAAGGAATTCCTCAAGCCCATCGAGAAAGACCAGAACGAGGACCGCACCCGCCGCCTGCACGCGCTCATCAAGCCCTTCATCCTGCGGCGGCACAAGGCGCAGGTGGCGAAAGAATTGCCGGAGAAAACCGAGCACCTCAGCTTCTGCCCCATGACCGAGGAGCAGGCCCACGCCTACGAGGAAACCAAGAGCTTCTACCGCAACAAAATCCTCTCGAACCTCGACGAGCACGGCTCGGCCAGCACGCAGTTTCTGCTGCTGCAGGGCCTCACCCGCCTGCGCCAGATAGCAAATCACCCCCACCTCGCCGACCCGGAGTACGCCCACGAATCGGGCAAGCTGCGCGAGGTGCTGCGGATGCTGCGCGGCGTAGTGGCCGAGGGTCACAAAGTCCTCGTCTTCTCGCAATTCGTGCAGCACCTGCTGCTGGTGCGCAACGCGCTGGACGAGCGCCAGCTCCCCTACGCCTACCTCGACGGCAACACCCGCGACCGCCAGGCCGAGGTCAACCGCTTCCAGGAAACCGAGGAGTTGCAAATCTTCCTCATCAGCCTCAAGGCCGGTGGCGTGGGCCTCAACCTCACCGCCGCCGACTACGTCTTCATCCTCGACCCCTGGTGGAACCCCGCCGTGGAGGCCCAGGCCATCGACCGCGCCCACCGCATCGGGCAGCAGCGGCCGGTGTTCGTCTATAAGTTCATCACCCAGGGCACCGTGGAGGAGAAAATCCTGGCTTTGCAGCGCCGCAAGCTGGCCCTGGTGAGCGAATTGATTGCCACCGACGAGGCCGTGATTAAGTCGCTGACCCGGGCCGATATTGAAGAGCTGCTGGGGTAGGTTCTGGCCTGTGTGGCACCCCTCCTGTCATGCTGAGCGCAGCGAAGCATCCTCTCGCGCCTCAACGATTTCGTTCGAACGTGAACGGATGCTTCGTTGCGCTCAGCATGACAGTTCTTTTGTTTTGCCCTTTCCTACCTTCGCCCCATGCTCACGTCCCTCCGCATCCAGAATTTCCGCAGCATCCGCGACGCCGCCGTGAAGCTCGGGCAAGTCAACCTCTTTATCGGGCCTAATAACTCGGGGAAAACGAATTTTTTGAAGGGGGCCGCCTTGTTTGCTTACAGTCTAGGAAACTATCCTACAAACAGACTGGATTCAGAAAACTTCTTTAAGTTCCGCTCTAGGCAAATTGCAACTAGTGATTGGGGTGTACCAATACAATTCGTGGCTGGGGCAGATAATTTGGACGGAAAGGTTGTAAGTCTAATTATTGGTCATGATGTCGATGTAACAAATGACCGTTGGATATATACTAGCGAGTTCTCTGTGCTACCCAATATACAGACAGAACATCATTTTACTGGCTACTACGACATACCTCCCGACTACTACGAAGAACCTCTTCAGGTTCCCACAGAAATTTGGAAACTCATTGATTATATGAGGGGCACATTGATTTATAGACCAGAACCATCGGATTATGTTCTGAGTGTTGGATTAGCTTATCAAGAAACTATAGTTGCCAATGCGAGCAACATTGTAAATTTCATCTATAACTTAAGCCAAAACTACAAGAAGCTCTTTAAACAGCTTGAGGATGATTTTGCTCGTTGTGTTGGTTCTCTTACTGGTGTTTCTATACCTGCTGACCCCAAAGAGCCCGGTAAACTCAAACTGAAATTCTTCGACAAAAACGACGTCGGCTACTGGGCCGAAGAAGTATCTGAAGGCGTCCTCTACTTCCTCGCCCTGCTTTGCATCGTCCACCAACCCGACCCGCCGAAGCTGCTGCTGCTGGAGGAGCCCGAGAAAGGCATCCACCCCCGCCGCATCAAGGAGGTGATGGACTTCATTTTTGAGCTGGCGCGCCTGCGCGACATTCAAATCATCCTCACCTCGCATAGCCCCTATGTGGTCGACCACTTCAAGGACATCCCGGAGTGCGTTTCCGTATTCGACCGCAATCCGGAAACGGGCGAGACGATGATTCACAACGCGGGCGACCTAATCAAAAAGACTAACGAGGAATACGCGGCCCAAGGCCTGCCGCCCACCGACTACACCAGCTCGCTGGGCGAATACTGGGTATCCGGCTTTCTGGGAGGGGTGCCGCTATGAGTATCATTACCTACGGTTTTTTTGGCGAAGACAAAGGGCAAGGACGATTTCTAACCGAGTATCTGCGGAAGATGGAGACGTTGCATCCGGTGCTGTTCGACGCCCACCCGTGGTTTAGCCAAAAGTATCAAGGCGTCAATAATAAGGGCGTTGACAAAGGATTCCGCGAAGCTTGGCTACGCGGCTTCGGCCAGGAATGCGAACTCGACTGCCTGTTCGTTGGGCGCGACCTTGATTCCAATACCCCCACTATTCGAGCGGAGCGGCATCAGGTTTTCATCGATAAAGTTGCGGGCATCGACCGGCCAAATTGGTGGGCGCGCACCGTTTTTATTTTGCCGATGCAGTGCATCGAACACTGGCTGCTGGCACTACAGCGGCGCGCCGATGGCCGCCCTTCAAAAGACACCCGCGACCTGGAAGGCATTCTCAACGATGCCGTGAAAAGGGAGTTGTACGAGGAACACCCACGCACCCCCACCAATCAATCCAAAGACGACTTGGTAACTGCCTTGGCAGCAGACCTGGATATTGAATGGCTGGCAGGAGTGTCCGTCAGCTTCCAGGATTTTCACCAACAGGTAGAGGCTTATTTGGCGAAGCACTTGGTCGCGTAAAAACCCTCCGCACCCACGCCCCCACTCATTTCCCCCAAGTCCCGGGTTTCCGCACGCACGCCCCGGCCTCCGCTGCCACGCCACGAGTTTCCGCACCCAAGCCCCGAGTTTCCGCACTCACGCCACGAGCTTCCGTACCCAAGTCGCGGCACTCCGCACCCAAGTCACGGGTTTCCGCACCCACGCCACGGCATTCCGCATCCAGGTCACGGGTTTTCGCACCCACGCCACGACCTCCGCACCCAAGTCCTGCTTTTTTGGAATACTGGTTATTGTGTTGTAGTATTGTGCCGGGCCAAACGGGCCCGACATTCTCTCACCATCAACCCATAACCCCATGCTTACTGCCAAGCAAACCAACCGCCTCACCGCCTACGAAAACCTCGACACCGTCCTCCAGGACGAAGCCGACGTGTACAAAGACGACGACGGCATGCAGGAAATCGCCACCACCCTGCACGACCACCTCACCGTTCTCAAGCCCTTGCGCAAGGCCGGCGTGCGCCCCCGCAAAGGCGGCGCCACCGAAGACAAAACCAACGCCAAGCAATTCCTGGCCGACGTCGGCGGCGAAATCGCCGGCGACCTCTTCTCCTTCGGCAGCAAAATCAATAACAACACCCTCAAAGCCGAATCCGACTACTCCCCCGCCGACCTCGTCAAGCTGCGCGGCACCCGCCTCGTCGACGTCAGCGAGCACCTCTACGACCTCGTCGGCACCCACGCCACCGCCATGGGTAAGCTCGCCATCTCCGATGCCCGCCGCACCGAGTTCCGCACCGCCATCGATGACTTTAGCGGCAAAAAGAACGTCGGCCGCCAGCAAACCGGCACCGGCCAGGCCACCAGCCTCAGCACCGGCAAGCGCTTCGCCCTCATCGCCGAGCTACTCGAAGACCGCCTGCTGCGCGCCCTGCGCAAATACAAGCGCCTCAACCCCGACTTCTACACCCGCGTCACCGCCGCCCGCGAAGTCATCGACCTCCCCGGCTCCAACCCCGGCCCCGGCGACGGGAAACCCCAGGCCTAGAACCTCCCAAAAAAGCGCCCCGGCCAGCTGGCCGGGGCGCTTTTCAGTTGCGGCGGCAAGCCCTTGGGGCTACTCCACCGCCGTCAGCGGCAGCGCCTCGAAGTGGAAGTTCTCGCCCGCCACCGTTTCGCCGAACTTGGGTTCCACCCAGTGCAGCAGGGTGTCGCCCAGCGTCAGGCGGATAACGTTTTCGTCGGGCTGGCCGGGGTCGCTACGCCGCGGCACGCCGTGGTGAAAGTGGCACTCCACCACCAGTTCCCACTTGTCGCCCGGCTGCACCATGAAGGACTTGTAGCCCTCCAGGGTCACCGCCACCTCGTTTCGCGACTTCGACCGGGTTTCCGGGTCCCACTTGGCCCGCAGCTTCTGGTAGAGGTAGTATTTGCCGTTTTCCGCGTGCTCGGTATCAATCAGCACCTGGTTGTCGCCGCTGCGCACCTTGCGGGCATACACCTTCACTATCGGCGACGACCAGATTTTGGGGTCGATGTAGCCGTAGGTCACCGTCTCGTTGGCCTCCAGCTGCAGGTGCACCTTGCTGCGCAGCGCCAGCAGCGCCGGCTCGCCCCGGTACTCAAACAGGTTGGCCGTAAACACCCGGATGCGGTCGTGCGCCGCCGCCAGCTGGCGGTTGTGGTTTTCCACCAGGTGCAGGTCCAGGTAGTGGCCGTCGCGCACGCGGTCCTGCAGCACGTAGGGCGTCGTGCCCCACTTCACCGCCTGCGCCACAATGTGGTTTTCCTTCGTAATGCCCGTCCACTCGTAGGCGTGCATGCCCACGGCCGGGCCCTGGTCGGGCGAGGCCCGCTGCGCCACCTGCGGCGCCACCAGCACCGCCACCGTCAGCGGCTGGCCGTCCTGAAACAGGTCGACCTGCTGCGGCTGCACCCCGTAGCGGTAGTTCGCGTCGAAGGGCTTGTGCAGGGCCGGCCCGGGCTGCTCCCAGGGCCAGAAGTAACTGGCCAGCACCAGCTGGCTGCTCATCTTGTCCTGCAGCTGCGGGAAGTTGTCGCGGGCCGCCGTCAGGTCGATAGCCCGCGGCCGCAGCACCGCCGTTTCCGTTACCCGGCCGGGGCGCGGCGCGTAGCTGCCCGGCGCAAAGGCCGGCGCCTTGCGGCCCTCCAGCTGGCTCGTGCGCACCAGCGCCCGGCCGTAGATGCCCGCCAGCAGCTGCTTCAGCCGGGCCAGCGCCTTAGCCTCGTCGGGCTCGCCCTGCGCGTTGCGCTCATCCACCCCAAAGCGCAGCTCCACGGCCGCGCAAAACAAATCGGCTTGCAGGATAACCGGCTCGATGTGGGCCGGCAGCCCATCGTAGGCAGACGACGCCCCGACGCTTACCGGCGCCCACGCCACGGTAAAGGTGGGGGTGAAAAGCAGCACATCCACGCAGCGCTGAAACTCCCGCACGTAGCCCAGCACGAAGTCCTCTTTAAACTCGGTTTCCCACTTCTTCACCTCGCGGGTCAGCACCGTGTTGCGCTCGGCCGCATCGCGGGGGTTGTCCACCTTGCCCGCCAGGGCAGCGCTCAGCACGGCCGCCCCGGTGTAGAGGCGGTTCAGGCCGTCGGCAAACCAGGCCTCCAGCAGGCTGTAAGCCTCCGGCACGGTCACGCTGTGGTTTTCAATGCGCAGCAGCAGCTGGTTGGTCCACAGCTGCAGAATGCTCTCCGACGTGGGCGTCGATTCCGTCATCAGCGTCCGCATCGTTTCCATGGCCTGCTTCACGCGCCAGTCGTGGTCCACCGAGTGCGCAAACCGCTTGGCCTGGTCTTCGGTAAACACCATGCCCTTGGTCTGGGTCATCAGGCGCATCATGTTTGGCGAGATGCCGTTGCTGGCCTCGGCCTCGACCTCGGCCGGCGCCTCCTGCCCCAGCTCCGCCGCCGAATACGCCACCCCGTGGGCCGACACAATGCTGCTCCAGGCCACCATCAGCTGCGCGTCCTTAGCGAAGTACTTCTGCATCTCGGCCAGCATTTTGAGCTGCTTCGAGATTTCAATCAGGTTCTTGTTGGCCGTGTCCAGCGACTTTTTCACGAGCGCCAGGTCTTCGATGATGGCGTCGAGCCGCTTGTTCACCTCCACCTCGCTGCCAATGCCAAAGGCAATGAGGGCTTCGCTGAAAAACTTGCCGCCCGCGCCGGCCAGCAGCTTGCCGGCCCCCCAGGTAATAAAGGAAGCCGCCACCGACGTGATGCCGTTCGGGGCGAAGGAAGCGGGCGCCGCCTCCAGTTGGGTGTTGGTAGTTTCTACCATGTTCGTAGGTACTTTAAAAAGTGAGAAAGGGTAACGCAGAAGGAAGGCAGCTACTTTCATCACCGGACGGGCCCACAGCCCGCCGCCCGGCACAGCAGCACGGGCACAAAGGTCGAGGGCCGAAATGGCATGATTTGTCGCATAAAAATGCGACAGGGCCAATTATTTTTCAGGCCTTTACGCCCCGCTTCCCGGGCGCCCCACCCGCACGCAAAAAGGCCCGTCTCCCTATCAGGAAACGGGCCTTTCGCCGGTAGCGCGGACTCCGTAGCCCGTGAATCTGGTAGTCGTTCACACGCACGGACTACTAACGTCCGCGCTACCAGGTGCTACTCCCGCACCACCCGCAGCCGCTGGCTCCCGCCATCGGCCCCGGTAACCGTCAGCACGTACACGCCCGGCGCGGCCTGGGCCAGCGCCGCGCTCAGCTGCGCCGCCACCGCCTCGCGCGAGGCCGCCGAAGCCAGCACCACCCGCCCGAGCACCGACGTCAGGCTGATGCGCAGGGGCTGCGCGGCATCGGCCACGGGGCCGCCCAGCAGCTGCAGCGTCTCGCCGTGGCTGGGGTTGGGCACCAGCGCGTAGGGCGCGCCCGCCGCCGCCACAAAAGCCACCGGGCTCAGTTGGCTGCGGCCATCCCGGTCGCGCAGGCGCAGGCGGTAGTAAGCCGCCGCTGCGGCTTTGGTATCGAGGTACTCGTACGTGGTCGGCTGGCTGCCGCCGCGCGCCGCCACCGTCGTCAGCGGCTCGAAGGCCCGGCCGTCGGCCGATTTTTCCACCTCAAATCCGGCGTTGTTTTTCTCCTGCGCCGTGGCCCAGCTTAGGCGCACACTGCTGGCACTGCTGCGCTGGGCCTTGAACTCGGTAAGCGCCACCGGCAGCGGCGTCACCGCGTTGCCGAGGGCAAATTTCGAGAATACTGCAATGTCGGCGTGCGAAGCCACGTAGGGCCCGCTGCCGCTCAGGCTGGCTGCCCCGATGTCGCTCCAGCTGCTGCCCGCGCCGCCCTCGTTGCGGTAGAAGTGCGCCTTGCTGCGGTCGAAGCCCGCGTTCTGGTCGGCCGCGCCGAACTGCAGCGTCATCGTCACCACCGGGCCGCTGGCCAGGTCGGGCGTCACCTCCCAGGTGCGGTTCACAAACTCGGCGGTGCGGGCATAAGGCGCCCCGCTCGTGCCGTTCGTAAACTGCCCGCTGAACGTGCGCACCCGGAACGTGGTGCTCGTGCCGCTGTTGGCCAGCGTCAGCGGCGTGTAGGAGGCCATCGTGCCCACCGGGAAGGCCACCGTGGCGCCGCCCGTGGGCACCGGCCGCAACACGAAGCCGCCGCTGGCCGCCACATCGGGCGTCACCACGTAGTGGCTGGCATCGGCCCCGCTGATGGTGGCGCCGGCTCCCAGGCTCAAGTTGTAGTTGTCGAGCACCAGCAGGCCGTTGCTGAAGGCCAGCGTGCTGCTCACGTTCAGCGGGCTCAGCAGGCGGGCATTGTCGGCGTTGTTGATGGTCAGGTTGGTCAGCGCCAGCGGCGCCGAGATGCTGCCCGAGCTCAGCGTCTGCTCGATGCTGCCGTCCAGCTCCACCCGGCCGTCGCCGGCCAGGGTGCCGGCCACGGTCAGGTTGCCGTGCACGCGCAGCACGGTACCGGCGGCCAGCGTCAGCGTCGCGCCGCTTTCGATGGTGAGGTTGCGCACGTTCAGGTTGCCGAGGCCCAGGGCGGGCGTGAGGCTGGTACCGGCGGGCACCAGCGCATCCACGCTGGCGGCGGGCTCCACGCCGTTTTCCCAGTTGCGGCAGTCGCCGGGGTCGGTGCTGTTGTTGTTGCCGGTCCAGATGGCGGCCTCGTTGCGGGGCACGCTGGCCAGACGGGTGTTCACGGTAGCCGGGGCCGTGTAGCGCACCTTCACGAAGCAGCGCTGACCGGGGTCGGTGGCGTAGGTATTGCGCACCTTCAAGGCATACCAGCCGGTGAAGGCCGGCGTGTAGGTACCGCTGGCCGAAGTCGAGCCGCTGGCGCTGCTCAGCAGGTTGCCGCGCAAGTCATACAAGCCAATGGTCAGGCTGTTATAATTCGGCGAGTTGCCGGGAAACAAATCGTAGCGCACCGGCTGCCCGGCCTGCACGTAGATTTTGCCCACCAGCCGCGAGTTGGTCGAGTTCGAGGGCAGGGCGCCGCCCTGGCCCAGGCTGTTGCAGTTGAGGTCGCCGAGGTCGTCGGCCATTTCCCACTCCTGGGTGGTGAGGGCCGCGCGCGGCGGCTGGTACTGGTCGTTGTCCTGCCCCACCGGCGCCCACACCGAGTAGCCGCGCAGCCCGTGCACGCTGTTGCAGGGCGGCGTGCTGATTTGCACGTACTGGTTGTTGTCGACGGTGCGGGTGGCATTGCCATTGGCCCCGGAATAGTCTTTGAGCACAGTGCCAGCCGGAAAATCCGTTTGCACCCACTCGTTCTGCCAGCCCACCGAATAGTCATTGTCATTGCCGCCGTGGTCGCTTACTCCAATCAGCGCCCGGGCGCTGCGCTCAATCACCAGCAGGTCCTGGGCCTGCCAGCGCACCCGGTAGGCCCCGCTCTTAAAGTCCAGGTTCTGGTGGCACCAGATGAGGTTGGCCAGCGGCGTCCGCACCGGCAGGTCGCTGGTGCTGGTGGCCTCGTGGGCATAGCGCTTGCCGGTGCCCCCGATGTTAAACAAGTCCTCGAAGAAAATCTGCGGGGAGCCATCCACGGCCATTGCCACGGCGTAGGCCGCTGCAAGGCGCGGGCTGAACGGGTCGATGTGCGGGGCCAGCTCGTCGCCGGAGTTCCAGCCGGTGTAGTTGCCGCTGGCATCCTTCTGCGGCCGGAAGGTGTCGTGGTTGTTCACGAAGGGCACCGTGCGGTGCACGTAGGTATTCGAGTTTGAGTAGTACGCCACGCGCTGGTTCTGCTGCCGCGCCGGCAGGCTGCCCATATCGAAGAAGCCGCCGCCGGTCACCATGCCGTAAATCCCCTCGCGCAGCCCGAAGTCGAAGGTGCCGATGAGGAAATCGCTGCCGTTGTTTTGGCTGGCGGTGCTGGTGGTGTAGTTGTCCAGGTCGCTTTTGCCGCCCACGTATTCGCCCACGTTAAACATGGTTTCGCCGCCGTTGGCCCAGCCCGCGTTGTATTTCAGGTTGAAGCTCAAATCCTGCTGCACGGCGTAGCTGAAGTGCTTCACCGCATCCCAGCGGAAGCCATCCACGCCGGTTTGCTTTTTCATCCACACAATCCAGTTGCGGGCCTGGTTGCGCGAGTAGCCCGCGCTTTGGGTGGGGTTGAAGGCGTTGGGAAACTGGCTGGCGATGGCCCCGCTCAGCCCGCCGTAGCCGTCGCCGCCGCCATCGTCGCCGTAGCAGAAGTCGGGGCCGAACAGCGGGTCGGGCATCGGCCCGCTCATCGTGTTGTGCCCGAAGTGGGGGTGAAAGTTGGCGTAGTTTTTCGGCCAGCGCCCGTTGCGGCTCAGGTACTCGGCGGCGCTTTCGGCGCCGTTCTGCGGCAGCGGCCGGCTGAAGCTCGGGTAGCGGAAAGTTTTATAGCCCGAGTTGCTTTGCATCGAGTACGAGTCGGGGTCCTGCCCGCCCTCGCCGTTGCTGGCCCCGGCACCGTCGGCATGGTTCAGCACCACGTCCTGAATAACTTCAATGCCATTAGCGTGCAGCACGGCCACCATGCGCAGAAACTCGTCCTTCGAGCCGAAGCGGGTGCGGGTTTCGCCCTTCTGGTACTTGTCGCCGAGGTCGTAGTGGTCGAAGGGCGAGTAGCCCACGTCGTTGGTGGCGTTCTTGTTCTTGGGCGTCGGCGGAATCCACACCGCGTCGATGCCCAGGCTCTTGAGGCGCGGCGCCAGCTCGGTCAGGTAATCCGCCCACTTGAAGCGGTAGGTATCGTTATAATAATCCCACCAAAAGGCCTGCAACACGACTTTCTTAGAGGTCGTCTGGGCCTCGGCGGGCCGGCCGCCCAGCAGCGCGGCCGCCAATAGTGTCAGGATAGAGTAGCGTTTTCTCATTTTAGAATAAAATGGGGAGTAGGAATAGCGGACGAAGATACGAAAAGCGGCTGTAATTGGCTTTGGGTTATTGCAAAAAGGGGTTGTGAGGACTGAGGCGAGGCAGGGCGATATGGTATATTTTCAAGACTACAGTAGCGCGAACTTTGTAGTTCGCGTCCCCGCGCCGTTTGAATCGTTGAATCGGCGCGGGGACGCGAACTACAAAGTTCGCGCTACTGCCGCGCCCCTATTCAGCCGTACCTTTGAAGCTGTGCTCAATGCGTTTGCCAGTCGGTTTCTGTTACCACTCCTGTGTTTGCTCGTGCTGCTGGGGGCGCCGCGGCTGTTGCGGGCCCAGGCCGAAACGGCCACCGTGCCCTACGTCGATGCCCTGAACCGCGCCCAGCTGCGCTACCCCGCCACCTGGATGCTCTACCGCCACGTGGGCACTGCCGAGGCGGTTTTTGCGCCCGGCGGACCGCCGTTTCCGGCGCAGGCCATCCTCACGGTGCGGCCCCTGCCCGAGGGCCGGCAGGACCGCCGCCTCACCGCCCCCGGCGGCCTCGACAGCCTCTGGCTGCGCCTGCAGCGGCTGCCGGGCCTGGTGGTGCT
Source organism: Hymenobacter aranciens (assembly GCF_030580865.1). Taxonomy (GTDB): domain Bacteria; phylum Bacteroidota; class Bacteroidia; order Cytophagales; family Hymenobacteraceae; genus Hymenobacter; species Hymenobacter aranciens. The sequence continues at coordinate 171,181 of NZ_JAUQSY010000006.1, forward strand.
GCGCCTCAGCCAGCGCGACTACGGCGCCTACGACGAGCAGCTCTACGATTATACTTATGCCACCGGCACCGGCCGCACCCATGTGCTGGGCCGCCGCTTCTGGCGCAGCGGCTACGAGTTCGGCCTCGAATACCGCGCCGCGCCCGGCCAGGACGCCCGCCATCTGGCCGAGGGCCGGCAACTCATCGAGTCGTTCGGCTTTACGAACAACCCCGCCGCTTTCCCCAGCCGCCGCTACGCCGACCAGCTCTGCGACGACAAGATGTATGGTATTGCGGCCACCCGCGTGCTCAATGGGCAGGTGGTCGACGACTGCCGCAGCATCCACGAGTTCAACGCCAACGACCTCACCCGCAAGCCCAAAATCCACCGGCAGGTGCTGCCTTTTCAGAGCTATGCGCTGGCCAAGGGGTTTGATAACTGCCTGTATTCGGTGACGAAAGCACCAACCGACACGCCAGAGTACGTGTTCCGCTACGACCCGGCCCGGCACGAGGGCCGCTATACCGGCTGGAAGCTGCCCGCCCAGGGCCCCGACGTGAGCTGGATTTCGGGCGCCACCGACGACCAGGGCCTGCTGTACTTCATGACCTCCGACGCCCACAAGCTGGTGCGTATCAACCCGTCGGACAACTCCGTGACCCTGCTCTGGACCACCGACCCGCTGAGCCGGGCGCCGTTCTACCCCTACGTTTCCTACGAAGGGGCGGGCTCGCACGGCAACTTCTGCATTGATGATGCCCACACGCTCTACTCGGTGTACAGCACCAACGGCAGCCTGTTTAAAATCGACCTCAAAACCAAGCGGCCGGCGCCCGACCAGCTGGTCATCACCGGCCTGCCGCGCCGCGGCGGCTACTCCGACCTGCTGATGCAGAACGACCCGCAGGGCCGGCGCCGCCTCTACCTGGCCGGGCCCCGGTCGCTCTACACCGTTGATTTGGCCCAGCACCAGGCCCGCCTCGTGCGGCGCGGCACCTACACCGATTTGGCCGGCTGCAACCTCTTCCGGGTGCCGCCCAAGCCGGTGCCGCTACCGCCGCTGCCCCCCACGGCCACCTGGCGCGGCCGGGTGCTCGATGCCCGCACCCGGCAGCCCTTGCCTTACGCCCAGCTGCACCTTGGGCCCGCCGGCGACGAGCGGCTGGTGCATATCTCGCCCCAAGGCACCTTCGTGTACACCGCGCCGGTGGGCCGCGCCGGCGTGCTACGCGCTCAGCTTTCGGGCTACCTCACCGCCGACAGCTCCTGGACGGCCCAGCCCGGCCCGGTGGTGCGCGACATCCTGCTGCACCCCTTCGCCGTGGGCGCTACGCAGCAGCTCGATAACGTGCAGTTTGCCCAGGGGCAGGCGGTGCTGCTGCCGTCTTCCTTTCCGGCCCTCGACCAGCTGGCCGCCCTGCTGCGCGACAACCCGCGCCTCACCATCGAGCTGCGCGGCCACACCGACAACGTGGGCCCACCCGAGAAAAACGTGCGCTTGAGCGAGGAGCGCGTGGCCGCCGTGAAAACCTACCTCGTGGAGCGCGGCATCGAAGCCGCCCGCATCGGCGGCCTCGGCCTGGGCGGCAGCCAGCCCGCCGCCAGCAACGAGCGCGAGGAAACGCGGAAGATTAATCGACGGGTGGAGTTTCGGGTGACGGGGCTGCGGTGAGGGGGTTTAGGCAGAACTAAATGAGAACGTCATCCTGAGCGCAGCGAAAGGACCTCGCCCGCTTCTCTAGGGTAGTAATTAAATTACTGCTGCAAGCGGCGCGGGCGAGGTCCTTTCGCTGCGCTCAGGATGACGTTCTTTTTTATCATTCCCAACTTTTTTCCTTCCGCCGGCAGCCTTTTCTGTACTTCCCCTGTCTGGCCCGCTGACGGGTCCTCGCGCGGGGACCTACGTGCCTATGCCAAACGCTACCCCCGACGAGCTTGCTGAGTTACTGCGGCGGTGCCGCCTGCGCGAGCCGGTGGCCCAACGCACCCTCTATGCCCGCTACGCCAGCCGCATGCTGGGCGTGGCGCGGCGCTATGCCAGCTCGGTGGCCGAGGCCGAGGACATTTTGCAGGATGCCTTTGTGAAGGTGTTCACGCGCCTCGGCGATTTCCGGGGCGAGGGCTCGCTGGAGGGCTGGATTCGGCGCATCGTCGTCACCACGGCCATCAACCACTGGCAGAGCGGGCAGCACCGCCGCCAGCAAATCCTAATTGATGACGCGCCCGAGCCCGCCGCGGCCGACGCCGACGCCCTCGACCGCCTGAGCGTGGCCGAGGTGCTGGCCCTCATCGAAAAACTGCCCGACGGCTGCCGCATGGTGCTGCTGCTCTACGCCGTCGATGGCTACCCGCACTCGGAAATCGCCGAGCTGCTCAACATTCAGGAAAGCACTTCGAAGGCCCAGCTCAGCAAGGCCCGCAAACAGCTCAACCGGCTGCACCAGCAGCAGGTAAACCACTTACGACCATGGTAGAAGAACCAGAAGATAACCGCCTCGACCAGTCGCTCCGCGACGCGTTCGACGACTACGAGCTGACGCCCTCAGCTCCGGTGTGGAAAGGCATTGAGCAGCGGCTGGCGCAGCTGCCGCCCCCGGTGCTGCCCCGGCGCCGCCGCCGACTGGTGCCGCTGCCGCTGCTGTTTGGGCTGGTAGCCTTGCTGGCCGGCCTGGGCGGCTGGCTGCTGCCGCACGGCGGAACTGGCAATAGCCGTGTTATAGCTCCGTCGGCGCAATACAGTGCGCAGAATGCAGTAAAAAATGCATCAGGCGGCAATGAAAATGCGCAGATAAATACTCCCAATGCACAGTACAGCGGTAGCAATGCACACTATAGCGGCGGAAATGCACGGTACAGCGGCAGCAATGCACGGTACAGCGGCAGCAATGCACGGTACAGCGGCAGCAATGCACGGTACAGCGGCAACAATGCACAGTATAGCGGTGGAAATGCACGGTACAGCGGCAACAATGCACAGTATAGCGGCATAATTGCACAGAACACCAGCGCAACCGCTTCAAGCAGTGTCCGCAATACGGCAAAGGCGGTGGTAGTATTGGCGCCGGGCGCCACGCTAGCAACGGTTGACAGCCCCCCCGTGCCCACCCGCGAGCAGCCCCTGCTGTCAGCATCAGCAGTAAGGGCCGATTCGTTGCCGAATACCTTACGGCAGTTGCTGGCCCTGGAAACCACCTACGCCGCCCAGGCCAAGCCTAGCCTGAGCGACCCCGCCACCGCCAGCCGCGCCGCCGTGGTGGCCACCCTGCGCGCCGAGCGCGCCGAGCTGCTGCGCCTGCAGCGCCGCACCGACAGCCTGCTACTGGCCCTGGGCGACCTGCCCGCCGCCGCCCCGCTGGCCGCCCAGCCCGACACCGCCCAGGCCCGCCCCGAGCTACCCAAGCCGGACCTCCTGGGCCGCCGCTGGAGCCTGCTGCTCACGGCCGCGCCCGAGCAAAACACCGTGACCCTGCAGGGCCGCCCCGACGACAAGCTCTCGGCCCTGCGCCAGGGCCACGAAACCGGCCGCGCCGGCTTCTCGGCCGCCCTGGCGGCCGAGTACAAGGCCACACCACGCCTGAGCGTGGGCGGTGGCCTGGGCTACTCGCAGTTTGGCACCGAGTTTCGCCTCACCAACCGCCGCACCGAGGTGGATGTGACGTATGACACGACCACCAATACCACGCTGCAGGCGGGCACCACCACTATTCCTACCTACTCCATCCGCATCACGCAAGTGCCGGTGCTTACCCCGGCATTCAACGGGAGCGGGCAGGTAATTGGCTACGACACCGTGTACACGCCGCGACAGGACACCACGTTCACCACCATTGTACTGCACGATACGCTGCGCACCACTACCCGCACCGTGACGCCGCTGCTCAACAAGCGCGAGGTAACCACTACCCAGACCTTCAAGCCCCAATACCGCTTCCTGACGCTGCCCGTGCAGCTGCGCTACCGCATCACCCCGCCCGGCACCAGCCGCTGGTGGACCGATGTGGCCCTGGGCGCCCAGGTTCAGTTTTTCCTGGGCGGCACCCAGGCCGTGACGAGCGACGGCGAAAACTACCGCACCGAGAAAATCACGGCCGGCAACGGCCCCTTCCGCCCCGTCAACCTGGCCCTGAGCGGCAGCCTCGCCCTGAACTATGCCCTCACGAACCGGCTCAGCATGAGCGTGGCGCCCAGCTTGCGCTGGCAGGCGCTGTCGGTGTATAAAACCGAGACGGGGCTGCGCCAGCAGTCCACGGCCACGGGCGTGCTGCTGGGCGTGCGCTGGGCCTTGTAGGAAAATAAATCGTCAAAAGCCGGCAGCCTTTTGCGGGGCGTGCTGGTCTGGCCAGTAACGAACCAGCAGCCACACTCCCGGCCGGGATGGACCGCTCGGCGCCTCGGCCGCCCTAGGCCGGCCGCTTCACTTCCTAAACTTTCTTTCTGAGATATGAAAATCGTACGCAACCTCCTGTTGCTGGTCGGGCTATTGCTCGGGTGGCAGCACCTGGCCTCGGCTCAGGTATTCGAGTGGGCCCGGCTGGCCCACAACCTGGGCAGCAACGGCAGCATCGGCCAGGGCTCTACCACCGACCCCGCCGGCAATACCTACGTGGGCATCGGCTTTAAGGACAGCGCCCGCGTGGGTGGCCAGACCCTGGCCATTCCCAATGGCAGCAACCTCGGCGGCGGCAGCCTGCACATTGTGAAATACGACTCGACCGGCCAGGTGGCCTGGATTAAGCGCCTGACTAATATGCGGCTCCCGTTCGGCATCTTTCACTCCCTCGAAGCCGACCCCGTCAATGGTGGCTTCTTTCTGATTGGCGATATGCGCGGCGGCGCTACCTGGGGCGGTGCGGCCGTGCCCGGCGCGGCGGGCCTGTCCACCACCTACACCAGCTTCTATGGCAAATGCGACGCCAGCGGCAACCTGCTCTGGACGCGCCCGGTCGGCTTTCAGATTTACAGCTCGCCTACGCTGACCGTCGATGGCCTCGGCAACTGCTACCTGGCCAACCAGGTAACCTCCACCACGCTCCCGGCCACCGTGGGCGGCATGCCCATCGACTCGACCGAGCGGTTTGTGCTGGGCAACAACGCCAGCGGCACCGGCGAATGGGTGCGCCGCCTGCGCGCCACGCCCCTGCCGCCTCCCACCCAGCCCTACGCCCCCCGCTGCCCCTCGGGCATCAACCACCTAAAACTCGGGCCACAAGCCGCCGGCGGCTGCCTCTTGTTCGGCAGCTTCAATGAGGCCCTGTACTTCGGCGCGCCCGGCACCCCGCCGGTGCTGCCCAGCCGCACCGCCCTGCATTCGTTCGACGATTTCATTGCCTCCGTGAGCCCCAGCGGCGTGCTTACCTGGATTCGGCCCGGCCGCGGCGGCAGCACCGCCACCAACCCCGCCCCCAACGTAGAAGCCGCCGCCGCCGACCTGGCCGGCAACTACTACGTGGCCGGCTGCACCGTGCAGCAGGCGAGCACGGGCTACCAGCAGTCCTTCACCAGCGCCGCCAAGTATGGCCCCACCGGCAACCTGCTCTGGGTGACCACCCAGCCGACCCAGACTTTCCTGTCCGGCAGCCCGGTGTACATCACCAACTACGCCACCGAGCTGGTGGTGGACCGCGACGGCGAGCTGACCATGCTCGTGACGTCGGACCTCCGCCCGGTGCTGACGCCCGCCACCATCGGCAGCTTCACGCTGACCGACGAGTATAGCCTGGTACACCTGAACGCGGCCGGCGTGCCGCAGTGGACCGCCGCCAGCCGCAGCGCCGGCGACGCCTTCCCGCAAACCACCACCTCCTACAGCGACCCCGCCGGCCTGGGCCTCGATGGGCGCGGCAACGTGTACTACACCACTTCGGCCGGCTCGACCTCGCCCAACAATATCAGTCCCAACGGCAATGGCCTCACGCCGCCCACCTACCTGCTGGGCCAGCTCACGCAGGTGGGCGCCGGCATCAGCGTGGCGCGCATCGGCACGAAGCACAACACCGTGCGCGGCCGCCTCTACCTCGATGCCAACGGCAACGGCGTGCAGGACGGCAGCGAAGGCGCTTTCCCGCGCACCATGGTGCTGCAGGCCGTGCAGGCCACCCAGGCCCGCCTCGGTTCCTTCGACACCACCGGCGTGTTCAACGTGTACGTGGGCCCCGGCGCCTACACCCTGGCCGCGCCGGTAGCGCCCTTGCACTACACCCTCACCCAGCCCACCAGCGGCCCCTACACCGGCAGCTTCAGCGGCTACGGCAACGTGGATACCAACCGCAACTTCGGCTTCACGCCCGTGGCCAACCAGACCGACCTGCGCGCCACGCTGGTGGCCTACGGTGCCGCCCGCCCCGGCTTCGACGGCAGGCAGCGCCTGACGCTGGACAACGTGGGCACCAGCACCATTCCGGCGGGCACGGCCACCATCACGCTCGATGGGCAGGTGACGTTCATCGGCAGCTACCCCAGCACCACCACCACCGGCCGCGTGGTGCGCTGGAACTACCCGGCCATTCCGCCTCTGAGCCGCCGCACGCTCGATGTTTCGTTTAACATCCCGGCTGGCACCGCGCTGGGCACCTCGCTGGCCTTCGCCGCCAGCGCCCCCGTGGCCGCCGACGTGCTACCGACCGACAACAGCAGCGCGACGGCCCAGACCGTGACCGGCTCCTTTGACCCTAATGACATTGCCGTGAGCTACGAGCGGCTGAGCCCCACCGACGTGGCCGCGCAGCTGCCGCTCGACTACACCATCCGCTTCCAGAACATGGGCACCGACACGGCCTTTACCGTGGTGGTTACCGATACGCTCGATTTCCGCAAGCTCGACCTGACCACCCTGGAGCTGCTGGCCGAGTCGCACCCCTGCACCTGGAGCATCAGCGGCGCCGGCAGCCTGGTGCTGCGCTTCCTCAACATTCACCTGCCCTATAAGGCGCAGAACGAGCTGGGCTCGCAGGGCTTCGTGCGCTTCCGCGTGCTGCCCAAAACCACGCTCAACCTCGGCGACCTCGTGCTCAACAAGGCCGATATCTTCTTCGACTACAACGCCCCGGTACGCACCAACACCGCCCAAACCGCCGTGCTGCTGCCAACCGCCCTCACCGCCGACGCCCGCACTACCGCCTTCGCGGCCTACCCCAACCCCGCCCACAGCAGCCTGACCGTAGCCGCCGAGCTGCGCACGGCCGGCACCGTGCAGCTGACCCTGCTCGACGCCCTGGGCCGCCCCGTGCAGCAGCAGCGTCTGGCCGCCGCAGCCGGTGCCCTGCGCCACACCCTGGCGGTGAGCAGCCTGCGTCCCGGCATCTACGTGCTGCGCCTCACGCTGCCCGATGGCAGCAGCACCAGCCAGCGCCTGGCGGTGGAATAAGCCTGCCGGTCGGCGAGCGGCGCTGGTGCCGCTCGCCGACCCTGCAGCTTTCTCTTTCACTTTCTGATTTTAGTAATTATGAAACTTTTACATCGCTTGCTACTGCTGCTGTGCCTGCTCGGCTGGTACTCGCCAGCCTCGGCCCAGCTCGTTGAGTGGGCGCGCCTGGCCCGCAACCAGGGCGACAACTCCGGCTTTGCCGGCGGCGGCACCACTGATGCCGCCGGCAATACCTACGTCGGCATCGTTTTCAAGGACAGCGCCCGCATCGGCAACCAGACCCTGCGCGCCGTTTTCGGCCCCCAGGCCATCGTGAAATACGATTCGACCGGGCAGGTGAGCTGGGTGAAGCAGCTCAACAACACCTTCCTCGACGCGCGCGGTCTGAACGTGGACCCAGCCAACGGCGGCGTGTTCGTCACGGGCCGCTTCAGCAACGCGCCCAGCTGGGGCGGAGCGCCGGTAGCGGGCGGCGGCAACCGCAATTTCTACGGCAAAATCAACGCCGCTACCGGCGCACTCAGCTGGACCAACTCGCTGCCCCGGCAGCTCAACGTGTACACCAGCAGCGCGGCCGACGGCCGTGGCAACTTCTACCTGTTCAGTGAGATTGACAGTGTTATCACCATCGGCGGCCTGCGCCTCGACTCGACGTCCACCTTCGTGCTGGGCGCCCGCGCCGATGGCACCGGCCAGTGGATGAATCCCCTGCGCGGGGTGCCCGCCGGCGGCCAGTTTGGCCTCAACGGCCGGCCCTACTCCGGCATTTACTCCAACACCGGCCTGGCCCCCCGGCCGACGGGTGGCTGCGTGGTGCACGGCATGGCCATTATCTCGCTGTTCTACGGGGCCAGCGTCGTGCCCACGCCCGTGCTCACCACCAACCCGGCCGCGTACCTCGATTTCATGCTGGAAGTGAGCCCGACCGGCACCCCGGTGCAGGCCCGGCCGGGCTTCACGGCGGCTGTGCCCGTGCCCCAGCGGCGCGACCTGACCATCGACTCGGTGGGCAATTACTACATCACGGGCAGCGTGAACAGCACCATTGGCATTGGCGTGGCGAAGTATAGCCCCACCGGCACCCTGGTGTGGGTGACCAACCAGGAGCCCACCGTGGGCGGCCTGCCAGGTGCCACGGGTGAGAAAATCATGGTACATCCCAACGGCGAGGTAACTATTCAGGCCTACACGGCCCTTATTGCCGGCCGCTCTCCCACCACCATCGGCACGCTGATACTGCGCTCCGAAAACAATCTCGTGCGCTACAGCGCCAGCGGGCAGCCGCTGTGGGCGGTGGGCGACGGCACCAGCAACCAGTATGCCACCAGCCCTACTGATTATGGCTTTGCCCAGTCGGTAGCTTTCGGGGCCGACCGGCACGGCAACATCTATTGGGCCCTGGAGGCTACTACCAGCTCCACCACCGGCCCGGGCGGCTTCAGCACCACGCCGCCGGCCACGCGCCTGGGGGCCTTCACGCTGGTGGGCGCCGGGGTGGCCGTGGCCCGCATCGGCACCCACCACAACACCATTCGCGGCACGCTCTACCTCGACCAGAACGGCAACGGCAGCTACGATACCGCCGACCTGCCCTTCCCGCAAACCGTGGTGATGAATGCCACCCAGGCCACCCTCAACAGCTTTGGCAGCACCGACGTCGCCGGCGAATACGTGACCTACACCGGCACCGGCGCCTACACCCTGCCGCTGCCCGTGCCGCCGAAGCACTACACCATCTCGCAGCCCACCACCGGCCCGTACACGGGCAATTTCACCGGCTTCGGCAACGTCGATGCCGGGCGCGATTTCGGCTTCCGGCCCGTGGCCAACCAGGCCGACGTGCGCGTGGTGCTGACGCCCTACGGCGCCGTGCGGCCCGGCTTCGTGGCCCGCTACCGCGTCACGCTCGAAAACGTGGGCACCACGACGGCCAGCGGCAGCGTGGCGGTGGTGCTCGATAGCCACCTGAGCTACGTGGCCAGCGCGCCCAGCGGCAGCCGCACCAATCAGACCGTTACCTGGACTTACAGCAACCTGGCGCCGCTCAGCCGCCGCGATTTCGACCTCAGCTTTAGCCTGCCGGTGAATGCGGTGCTGGGCACGGCCATCAGCTCCACGGCCACCGCGCCCCTGAGCGGCGATGTGGAGCCGAGCGACAACAGCAGCGCGACGGCCCAGACCGTGACCGGCTCCTTCGACCCCAACGACATCGCCGTGAACTACTCGCGGCTCAGCCCCGCCCAGATTGCTGCCGGCCAGCCGCTCGACTACACCATCCGGTTCCAGAACATGGGCACCGACACCGCCTTCACCGTGGTTATCAGCGATACGCTCGACTTTCACAAGCTGAACCTGAGCACTATGCAGCTGGTCGCGCAGTCGCACAACTGCATCTGGAGCCTCACCGGCACGGGCCTCCTCACGGTACGCTTCCTCAGCATCAAGCTACCCCACCGCACCGCCGATGTCATTCGCTCGCAGGGCTTCGTGCGCTTCCGGGTGCAGCCGCGCCCCACGCTGGCCGTGGGCGAAATCATCCCCAACCGCGCTCACATCTTCTTCGACTACAACGCGCCCGTGACCACCAACACCGCCACTACGGCCGTGCTGCTGCCCAGCGCCGTGCTCAACACCCGCCCGGCCCTGGCCTGGAGCAGCTACCCCAACCCCGCCACCGAGGCCCTCACCATCGAAGCCGAGCTGCCCACCGCCGGCCTCGTGCAGCTGCAGCTGCTCGACGTGCTGGGCCGCCCCGTGCAGCAGCGGCAGCTGCCGACGCCCGCCGGCGCCTTCCGCCAGACGCTCGACCTGGGCGCCCAGGCCCCCGGCCTCTACGTGCTGCGCCTGACGCTGCCCGATGGCCGCAGCAGCACCCGCCCGGTGCAGCGGAAATAAGGCAACCGCACCAGTAGCGCGAACTTCAACCTCGTTGACTTTCGGTTGTGATTCGCGCTACAATACCTCCCGAGCCTCCCTGCAGCTGCCAGTACCGGCAGTTGCGGGGAGGCTTTTTCGCGAATGAAAAAACTTGGCACGGTTTTGCAATAAGACCCTGCATCGGCCCGTTACCGGGGCGCAGCTTCTGCCGCCGACCTCAGGCCTTCCCTGTTCCTTAGCTCTGATTTTTCAACGCCTTAGCCCCGGCGCCCTGGCAACGCTTTGCCCTTTTTTTGAATCTGTTTTTTATCCGGCGGCCGATGGCTGCTTTATTCCTTCCGACGCATTCTGGTTCGCTTATCCAAGTGTTTTTATAGTAGGTAATTTCTTTATGGTTGTGAAAAAGCCCCGCTGGTTTCAGCGGGGCCTTTTTGCTTTTAGAGCCGCGAAATAATTCGTCCTTACTTCGTGACCGCCGCCTGCTGCGCCGCCCGCGTCCGCCGGGCCGAGTCGCGGGCCAGGGCCTTCTGCGATTTCCAGACGGTGGGCTCGCGCTCCAGCCACACCCGTAGCTCGGGCTTTTTCTGCGCGGCCAGGATTACGGTGCTGCCGGTGTAGCCGTATTTCTCAAATTCGAGGGTGGCCTGGGCGGCGTTGGGTACCAGCAGGCGGAAGTGGCCATCGGCATCGGTGAAGGCGTGGCTGGCGGTGTCGCCCTGCACCTGCACCCGCACGCGGGGCACGCCCAGGGCGGTGCGGCCATTGCGCACGAGGCCGGTGATGGTGCGGGAAGCGCCCGCCTTGGGCGGCGCAGTTTGGGCAAGCGGGGCCCGGCCCGGGGCCAGCAAGGCCAGCCCCAGGAGGAGTAGAAGGTTTTTCATCAGTGAAAAGGGAGAGTTATGGAATCGATAGGCTGGCGCGCGTCTCCGACGCGTGCCAATTGGGTTCGAGCCTCCGGCTCGCTGGCTGAACGACTAGCCCAGGCGGCGCACCCGGGGCGTCTGGAGACGCCGAGCCAGTTGGCACGCGTCGGAGACGCGCGCCAGCAGAGGCCCCGTTCAGGGGAAGGGCCGCCCCCCCTCCCCCCGGGGTTAGCGGGCCCCCACGGCACCGCTCCCACTGAGGCCCTCGGCCAGGCGCACGAGGCGCAGCAGCTCGGCCCGGTAGCCGTCGGCATCGGTGCCGCGGGCGCCTTCGGCCAGGGTGGCGGTGCTGGCCCAGGTGGCCGCGCCGCGCTGCTCGCTCTGGCGCAGCAGCATGCCAAACTGCGCCACGGCGGCGGCAAAGCGGAAGTCGGTCGAGGCCTTTTCAATGCTGGCGGCGGCGCCGGTGAGGGGCTGGCTGAGCAGCTTGCTGGTACTGCCCTGCGGCTCCTTGTAGCGCAGCTTCACGGTCAGCACTTCGGCGGTGGCGGGCGCGACTTTACGGGCGTCGGTGAGGGCGGCCGTCCAGGGCGTGGGCTGGTATTTCAGGGGGTCGATGAGCGGCTGGGGGCTGCCCACGGGCACGATTTCGTAGAGGGCCGTGACGGTGTGGCCCGCGCCGAGCTCGCCGGCGTCCTTGCGGTCGTTGTTGAAGTCCTCGGCGGCCAGCAGGCGGTTTTCGTAGCCTACGAGGCGGTAGTTGGCCACCCGGGCGGGGTTGAATTCGATTTGCAGCTTGGTATCCTTGGCCACCGTGAACAAGGTGCCGCCGAACTGCGCCACCAGCACCCGGCCGGCCTCGTCGAGGTTGTCGAGGTAGGCGTAGTTGCCGTTGCCTTTGTCGGCCAGGGTTTCCATGCGCGAGTCGCGCAGGTTGCCGCGGCCGCAGCCCAGCACCGTCAGAAACACGCCGCTCTCGCGCTGCTCGGTGATGAGCTGCTCGGTGGCCGCGTCGGAGCTTTCGCCCACGTTGAAGTCGCCGTCGGTGGCGAGGATGATGCGGTTGTTGCCTTCCTTCTTAAAGTATTGCCGGGCGGTGCTGTAGGCCAGGCGCAGGCCGGCCCCGCCGGCCGTGGAGCCCCCGGCGTGCAGGCGGTCGAGGGCATCGAGAATCACCTCGGGCTTATTGCCGGGCGTGGGGGGCAGCACCAGGCCAGCGGCCCCGGCGTACACTACCATCGCCACGTGGTCCTGGGGGCGCAGCTGCTTCACCAGCAGCTTCAGGCCGGCTTTCACCAGGGGCAGCTTGTCGTCCGAAAACATCGAGCCCGACACGTCCACCAGAAACACCAGGTTGGCGGGCGGCAGCTGGGCCGTCTCCACTTTTTTGGCTTGGATGCCGATGCGGGCCAGCTGGTGGGCGGGGTTCCAGGGGCACACGGCCAGTTCGGTGCTGATGCGCACGGGGTCAGCACTATTGGCGGCGGGCGCGGGGTAATTGTAGTGGAAGTAGTTCAGCATTTCCTCCACCCGCACGGCGTCGCGCGGGGGCAGCTGGCCTTCGTTGAGGAAGCGGCGCACGTTGGTGTAGGAGGCGTTGTCGACGTCGAGGGCGAAGGTGCTCAGGGCATCCTTGCGGGCGTCGAAGAACTTGTTTTCCTCGATTTTGGCGTAGGTGTCGCCGGCGCCGGCTTCGGGCTTGGCGGGGTAGCCGAGGGGCGCGGGGCTGTAGGCGGGGGCGCCCCAGTCGGCGGCGCCGTCGTCGCCGGCAAAGCCGGCGGATTTTTCTTCGTCGGTAAGGCCGCTGGTGGCGTCGGCGTTTAGCTGCCCGCCGGGCACCCGACCCACCGCCGCCCGCGACGGGCTGTGCTTCGGTTTCTGCGCCGATTTATCGGCGCTGATTTTCGCAGTAGTGTAGCTCAGCGCCCGCTTTTCGCGCGGCACTCCCAGGCCCGTCACCACTACTTCCTGCCGGGCTTTGGTATCTACCAGCAGGGCGGCATCCATTACGCGCCGGCTGCCCACGGGCAATTCCTGCGTCACGTAGCCGAGGTATTTGATTTGCAGCACCGCGCCGGTGGCGGGCACGCCGGCCAGCGAGTACTGGCCGTCGGCATTGGTGGCCGTGCCGATGGTGGTGCCTTTCACCAGCACCGCCGCGCCCGGCAGGCCCTCATTGGTGCTCTGGTCGATGATGCGCCCGGTGATGGTGATGGTTTGGCGGGCGGCAGCGGCAGGCTTGGGGCAGCCGGCGGGCACCAAAGCGGGAGCCGCACCCAGCAGAGCAACGGCCAGCGGCAACAACAGGAGATTTTTCATGGCAGCAACGGGGGTTTGGTGGGGGATTTTTTCTGAGGCGCCGGGGCGGCTTATTCCGGGTCGGGCGCCACGTCCATCGGCACGTTGATGACCTTCTGGTCGGCAATGGCCCGCTCGGCTTTGCTGTAGCCCGGGTGGTTGCACTCCAGCATCGCCGAGCCCACGGGCACGCTCAGGCGGTAGCTGCCGTCCGATTTGGTGTAGGTGCCGATGTAGGAGCCCTTCACCTGCACCGCGGCCCGAAACAGGCCCTCGCCGGTGTAGCGGTCGGTGATGCGGCCCGTGAGAATGACGCTCTCGGCAGTGGGCTCGCAGGTAGTGGCGGCGGCGGTTTGCGGGGCCGGGGCCAGGGCCAGCAGCCAGGTGGCGGCCAGCGGCAGGAGCAGGAGTTTTTTCATGGCAGGAGCGGGTATTGGAAGCGGGTTCTGCTCTGCTGATGCCGGGCCGGGCGGATTTTGCACACGCGCCGGGTATTTTTTTACTCCCGCGGCTGCCGGAAACAGCTCTCAACATTCGTTCCTGCTGCAAGCAGCGTCAGGCTAATTACTAAGCTTGTCAGTCAATTGGCTACACGCTAAGAAAGCGTACTCGTCTGCTTTTTGGCCTCTTTCTTGTAAATGTGGCCTATGCGCTACATTTGCGCTTCATCAAAACTTCATCTTTCAAATTCCCACCTCATGAAAAAGTACCTCCTGGGCTTCGGACTTTTATTCGCTTTCAGCATGTTGCTGGCCGTACTCCCCGCCCGCGCCGCCGTCGGCCCCGATGACGTCCTCGGCGTGTGGAAGAATGGCGAAGGCACTGGCATGATTCAGATTTACAAAAGCGGCAACAAGTATTTTGGCCGCCTGGTGTGGCTGAAAGTGCCCAACACCCCCGAAGGCACCCCGCGCACCGACGTGAACAACCCCGACGAGGCCAAGCGCAAAACGCCCCTTAAAGGCCTGGTAAACATGCGCGACTTCGTGTATTCCGGCGACGGTAAGTGGAGCGATGGTAAAATCTACGACCCCAAAAACGGCAGCGACTACAGCTGCGAAATGACCCTGACCGACGCCAACACCCTGGAAGTGCGCGGCTACATCGGCGTGTCGCTCTTCGGCCGCACCGATGTGTGGAAGCGCCAGGCTATGAAGAAGTAAGTGCCTGAATTTGTAATTCCGGCCGGTTTCACCACCCGCTTATCCGCGCATGCTGCTGCGGTGGGCGGGTGGTGACTTTTCAAATGGCCTCGTTCATCATCTGCCTACGCTCTGCACTCATGACCAAACTTTACCTCTTGCCCATCAGCGCTTTGCTGCTGGCTGCCAGCTCAGCGCTGGCCCAAACCGCGCCATCCGACACCACCAAGCTGCCGCCCATTGAGGAAAACTTCGACCAGTTCGGCGATGCCTCAGCCGAGGGCAGCACCAGCTATAACACCCAGAAAGTGTTATACATCTCGCCTACCAAGCTCATCTCGGTGGGCTACGAGGCGCAGCTGCCGTACGACGTCACCACCACCGGCCCCAGCACCGCCAATCCTGTGCCCGCCCCCACCACCACGCGGGTCGATGCCGCCCGTGGCATCCGGCTGGCTTTCAACGCGCCGGTGATTTCGCGCAACAATTTTATTCTTAACCTCGGCCTCACGTACTGGAACACCGGCCTGAGCCTGGCCAACCCCGAACGCTCACTGCTGTTTGCCAAGCTCGACGACGGCCTGCGCACCACCGGCTTCAACGCCACTGTGTTTAAGCCCTTCGACAGCAAGCATTTTTTACTACTGCAAGGCAACGTGGACGCCAACGGCAACTACCGCAAGCCCGGCGACCTGAGCAGCAAGCACATCACTTACAGCGGCACGGCCATCTTCGGCTGGAAGCCCAACGACAACCTGCAGTGGGGCGTGGGCGCCTCGCGCACCTACCGGGCGGGGCAGCTGCTCTACATCCCGGTGCTGCTCTACAACCGCACGTTCTCGCCCAAATGGGGCTGCGAAGTGGTGTTCCCGGCCCGCGCCGAGCTGCGGCGCAACTTCGGCACCACGGCGCTGCTTAAAATTGGCTATGAGCTGGAAGGCAACGCTTACTACCTGGGTAACGTGGGCGCCGACGACTACTACCTGCGCCGGGGCGAGTTGAAGCCGCGCCTTACCTACGAGCGGCAGCTGGTGGGTTTCATCTGGGTGTCGGCCCAGGCGGGCCTGCGCTACAACTACCGCAACGACGTATTCAGCCACCAAAATCCCACCGGCGAGAAAGAAAGTCTGCTGGGTTCCGAGCCTTCGCTGTATAGCAACAAGCTCACTAATCCGCTGTATTTCAACCTCAGCGTAAACCTGGTTAGTCCGTAAAAAATTTGTAGACGGCTTGGGCAGTTGATTTTACTAAAGGGCGGAGCTTGCTTCGCCCTTTATTTTTGCCGGGTGCGCCGCTGCCGGGCATCGTGTAGCGCGGGCCACATGGGCGCCCGCCCGTTATCTTTCCCTGTAGAATGTTTTTCCGCCGCCGCCCTGCGCCCGCTGCCGCCGCCCCGCTCTCCGACCAGGAGCTGCTGGCCCGCTACCGCGCGCACGGCGACGTGGCCGACCTCGGCCTGCTCTACGACCGCTATATGCCTGAGGCCTTTGCCGTGTGCCGCCGCTACCTGGCCCCGCCCGACGAAGACGCCCAGGATGCCGTGATGCAGCTCTTCGAGCACCTGGTCATCAAGCTCCGAACCCACGAGCCCGAGAACTTCCCGGCCTGGCTGCACATCACGGCCCGCAACTACTGCCTCATGCAGCTGCGCTCGCAAAAACGGGCCGGGGGCAAAGTTTTGCAATTTCCTGACGCCGTGGATATGGAAATTGCCGCCGCCCCGCATCTGCAAGGCGCGGCCCAGGACGCCGCCGAGGCCGAGGAGAACGAAATCCGTCTCCAGAGCATCGAGCACGCCCTGGCCCAGCTGCCCGCCACCCAGCGGCAGTGCCTCGAATTGTTTTTCCTCGAAAAAAAGAGCTACCGCGAAGTGGCCGAAATCACCGGCCTCGAAATCAACCTCGTAAAAAGCCACCTGCAAAACGGCAAGCGTATGCTGCGCCGCCAGCTCGACCCACCCGCGCCGGCCGCTTCGCCGGCCTCTTCCGCGTCTCCGCTCCATGTCCGCCGCTAAGTTTACATCAGCCCTGCTCACCGCGCCCGGCCCGCACCCGGACGTGGACCTGCTGCGCCGGTACGCGGCCGGCACCCTCCCGCCGGCCGAGCAGCAGCCCATCGAAGCCCACACCCTTGACTGCGAGCGTTGCGACGACCTCGTGGCCGGCTTCGCCATGGGTACCCCCGCCAGCACCGACCAGGCCGTGGCCGAGCTGCGCACCCGCCTGCAGGCGCGCCTGCAACAGCCCGAGCTGCGCCCCGTGGGCCGCCCGCTCTGGCAGCCGCTGGCCGCCGCGGCCACCATTGCGGGCCTGCTGGCCGGCGGCCTCTGGGGCTGGCAGCACAACGCGCCCAGCACCCAGCCCGACCTGGCCCGCACCACAGTAGTGGCCCCCGCCACCCCGCCCGCGCCGCCCGCAACCGCCGCCCCGGCCGAAATGGCGGCGGCACCAGCCGAGCCAGCCACTGAGCCAGCCGCCAACGCCACTCCCGCTACCGAAGTAGCCGCCGCGCCGCCCGCCGTGGCCGCGCCGGGCCGCGCGGCCAGGCCCGCCGCCCGCCCCACCCCGCCCGCCGCGGCAGCCGCCGATACCGACGTAGCCGTGGTACTGACTCCGGTCACCAGCTCGGCCGCCTCAGCCGAAGCCGCCCCCGATTTTGCCCTGAACGACGAGCTGACGGCTAAACAGGAAGAAGCCAAGGACGACAAAGCCGCCGCGCCCAGCGTGGCAGCCAGCCGCGCCAGTATGAAAGCCAAAACCGCCGCCCCCGCCGCCGAGGGCAGCGTGCGCCGCCCCGAGCCCATGCCGCCGGTGCCCGCCCTGCCCGCCCAGCCCCTGGGCGGCATGAAAACCCTGAAAGAATACCTGCGCCGCGCCGCCACCGAGTTCGAGCCCGAAATCAACACCACCCGCCTCACCGGCATGGTGCATATCAAGGCCACGGTAGGCGAAGACGGCCGCCTCCACAACGTGAAAGTAACCCGCGGCCTGCGCGACGACTACGACGCCGAAGCCGAGCGCATCGTGTGCGACGGCCCCACCTGGACACCCGCCGTCTCGGCCGGCCGCCGCGTACCCACCACGGTAGAAATCTCGGTACCATTTTAAGGAACGACACTCCCCTCCTTGGAAAGGAGGGGATGTGAGCTGCGAAGAGCAGCGAACGGGGGTGGTTCGCCCGGTCGCGCCGCCTGGGCTTTTGGAGTAGTTAAATAAAAATTACTGCGATGTTCTACCGGCGCGAGCGGGCGAACCACCCCCGTTCGGCGCTCAGCGCGCCTCACATCCCCTCCTTTCCAAGGAGGGGAGCTTGTCGTTCTACTCCTGCGAACGGCCGTACTTTTGTAGCAACTCAACGCAGTTCTACTTCCCTCCCATCCCTCATTCACCATCATGGCTTTTCGCACCGAAAAGGATACCATGGGCACCGTGCAGGTACCCGCCGACGCCTACTGGGGCGCCCAGACCCAGCGTTCCATCGAGAATTTCCCCATCGCGCAGGACATCAACCGCATGCCGAAAGAAATTATCAAAGCCTTCGCCATTCTGAAAAAAGCCGCCGCCCTCACCAACCGCGACGCCGGCATCCTGACGCCCGAAAAGGCCGAGCTGATTGGCAAAGTGTGCGACGAAATCCTGGCCGGCAAGCTCGACGAGTCGTTCCCGCTGGTGGTGTGGCAAACCGGCTCGGGCACCCAGAGCAACATGAACGTGAATGAGGTAGTGGCCTACCGCGGCCACGTACTGCAGGGCGGCAGCCTCGCCGACGAGAAGAAATTCCTGGCTCCGAACGACGACGTGAACAAGAGCCAAAGCTCAAACGACACCTTCCCGACGGCCATGCACATCGCGGCCTACAAAATCCTGGTCGAAACTACGATTCCGGGCATCGAGAAGCTGCGCGATACGCTGAAGGCGAAGAGCAAGGAATTCATGAATGTGGTGAAAATCGGCCGCACCCACTTCATGGATGCCACGCCGCTCACGCTGGGCCAGGAGTTTTCGGGCTACGTTTCGCAGCTCGACCACGGCCTGCGCGCCATCAACAACACGCTGGCCCACTTGAGCGAGCTGGCCCTGGGCGGCACCGCCGTAGGCACCGGCATCAACACGCCGCCGAACTACGCGGTGAACGTGGCCCAGCACATTGCCGACCTCACCAAGCTGCCCTTCGTCACGGCCGAAAACAAGTTTGAGGCCCTGGCTGCCCACGATGCCATCGTAGAAGCCCACGGTGCGCTGAAAACGGTGGCCGTTAGCCTGATGAAAATCGCCAACGACGTGCGCATGCTCAGCTCGGGTCCCCGCGCCGGCATTGGCGAAATCTCCATCCCCGACAATGAGCCCGGCTCCAGCATCATGCCCGGCAAGGTGAACCCCACCCAGTGCGAAGCCATGACCATGGTGGCCGCTCAGGTGATGGGCAACGACGTGGCCATCACCGTGGGCGGCTCGATGGGCCACTTCGAGCTGAACGTGTTCAAGCCGGTGATGATTTACAATTTCCTGCACTCGGCCCGCCTCATCGGCGACGTGTGCGTGGCCTTCAACGACAAGTGCGCCGTGGGCATCGAGCCCATCCTGCCCAACATCAAGAAGCACGTCGACAGCAGCCTGATGCTGGTGACGGCCCTCAACCCCCACATCGGCTACTACAAAGCCGCCGAAATTGCCCAGACGGCCCACAAAAACCACTCGACCCTCAAAGAAACCGCCCTCAAGCTCGGCTACCTCACCGCCGAGCAGTACGACGAGTGGATGAAGCCCGAGGAAATGGTGGGCGAAATCAAGTAGCCACCCGCTAGCTCCAGGTAGCGCAAAAGCGTCAGGCGAATAATTCGCCTGACGCTTTTTTGTTATCTTTGCGTTGCATGTTTAATACTATTCTCCCCTACCGGCGCGTGCAACGCAACCGCAACCGTACCGAGGGGCGGGAAAGCTGGCAGTGGCTCGACATCTACAAGTTTTTCATGCACTCGCCCAGTTCGCGCCGCAAGTACCTGGTCGAAATCCACGCCTACGACGACCACCTGTACACGGCCGATTTCTACGCCAAAGTGCATAATTTGAACCGCTACCGCCTGCGCACCAACCAGCAGGCGGCGGGTAAGCTGGGCGGCACGGTGCTGGCCATTCTGGCCGAGGTAATCCGGCACGACCCGCAGGCGTGTTTTGGGTTTATTGCCGCGGCGATGGTGGATGAGACGAGTGACCGTCGCACCAAGCGCTTCGAGCTTTACACGCGGATGCTGGAACTGAAACTTAATCCAACACGTCACGTCATGGTATCAAGGCCAGAAAACAGTAGTATTTTTGTTTTACCTGCGGAGCTAGCTTCGCAACCAGCAGTTGCTGATTCAATCATAGCCCGTTATGAAAGCATTTTCGCCGAAACGTTCTAAAAAGCATGACCCGCGTCAAGTGGCACGTGAGGCTCGTAAAGCTGCTCGTCGCGAATCTGAGCCTGATAATGCTGAGCTATTCTTGGTGCGCGAGGATGGCAGCAAATACTATCTGCACAAGCCTCAACCACAAATCCCCGGCTACACCTACGCCTTCTAGCCCCGATTTTCGGAATTCATAAGCCGCCCCTCCTACCAGAGGGGCGGCTTTTCTTTTTTCCGGCATCTTTGCTTTCACTTTTCAATTCCCATTATTTATGCGCCCCGCCGATACCCGCCACCGTGGCCCGCACCCGGAAGATGACCGGCTGTTTGCGCCCAAATGGCTGCCGCTGATGCGCCAGGCGGTGAGTGAATTATCGTGGCTGCTGACGCGCGACTATCCTTCGGGTGCGGCCGTGAAGCTGGTGGGCGACCGCTACGCCATGACCGAACGCCAGCGCTGGGCCGTGGCCCGCGCCTCCTGCGCCGACGCCAGCCGCGCCAGGCGCATCGCCAAACGGCTGCAACCGGCAGAAGTGAGCGGCCGGCCAATTGCCATCGACGGCTTCAACCTTATTATCATTCTCGAAACGGCCCTCAGCGGCGGCGTGGTATTGCGGGGGCGCGACGGCGCCTTTCGCGACTTATCGAGCATCCACGGCACCTACCGGGCGGTGCAGGAAACCGACCGCGCCATCCGGCTGGTGGCGGCGGCGCTGGCCCCGCTGACGCCCGGGCCGGTGCGCTGGCTGTTCGACCAGCCCGTGTCGAACAGCGGCCGGCTGGCGGCCCGGCTGCGCGACCTCGGCGCCGAGCTGGGTTTGCCCTGGACGGCTGAAGTAGTGATGGACCCCGACCGCGTGCTGGCCGTGACAAGCGATGTCGTGGTAACCGCCGACTCGGCCGTGCTCGACCGCGCCGACGCTTGGCTCAACCTGACTGAGCTGGTGCTGCAGGCCGAGCCACCCGCCTGGCTGCTCGATTTGAGTGGGGATTGAAGGGATAATCATTTGCTTCTTATTCAAAACTAAAGCTGCTTTTTCTTTGCTGGAAAGAGCGGCTTTTCTTTTTTTCCCGGCATCTTTGCGGCCCGTTTGCATTCCCCCGCATGGATTTTTCGACGCACCTCGTTCTGGAAAACAACCGCGTCCGGCTGCGCCCGCTGGAGCTGGCCGACTTCGCCGCCCTCAAGGAAGTGGCCTTCGACCCGGAATTGTGGCTTTACACCCTCACGGCCGCCCACACGCCGGTGGAGCTGGCGGCCTACCTGCGGCAGGCTTTGCACGGCCGCGAGCAGTGCCTGCGCTACCCGTTCGTCATCATCGACCGGCTTACGGGGCGCATTGCGGGCAGCACCAGCTACTACAACTGCCACCCGGACGAGAAGCGCTTGAGCATTGGCTATACCTGGGTGGGGCGTGATTTTCAGCGCAGCGGCCTCAACCGGGCCTGCAAGCACTTGCTGCTCAACCACGCTTTCGGCAACCTGGGCTGCGAGCGGGTGGAACTCGAAACCGACGCCCGCAACTGGAAGTCGCGCGAGGCCATGAGCCGCATGGGCGCTACCGAGGAGGGCATCCTGCGCAGCCACCGCATCACGCAGGGCGGCCGGCGGCGCGATACTGTCATTTTCAGCGTGCTGAAACCGGAATGGGACCAGCTGCGCCAGTCCGTGTTCAAAGAATTCGACGCCCGTGGCTGAGCCCTTCGACCCCACCGGCGGCCGTACCGGCCTGGCGCGGCGGTTGGCCAGCGTCGGGCACTCGGTGCGCGGCATCTGGGTGGCTATGCGTGGCGAGTTTCACATGCAGGCGCATGCCGTGGCTACGATGGTGGTTATTGGGCTGGGGTTTTATTATCAGCTGGCTCGGCTGGAGTGGGCGCTGGTGGCGCTGGCCATTACCGGGGTATGGGTGGCTGAGCTGTTAAATACTGCCCTGGAGGCGCTGACGGACTTGGTGTCACCGGGCTTTCACCCGCTGGCGGGCAAGGCCAAGGACATTGCGGCGGGTGCGGTGCTGCTGGCGGCGCTGGGCGCGGTGGCGGTAGGGCTGCTGGTGTTTGGGCCGAAGGTGTTTTCCTGAGTTTGTTGTTGAGCTTCATAAACTATTGTCCGGACTGGGCGTAAAGCCATGCCTACGCGGACGGCTTTTGGTCGCCGGGCGATTCTGTCATTAGTTCTTGTTTTATGCGCTTTCTTGCCTCTGTGGCCGCTGGCCTATTGTTGTTTGCGGCCGCCTGCACTTCCGACCGCGTGGAGTTCGGCACGCCCACCAAAGCGCCCGAAAGCGGCTTCGTGAGCCAGCCCAACACCCCTGCCCCCACCAGCGCCAACACCGTGGATGAAGTGCCCGCCCGCCTCATGGAGTCGGACACCACCCACCGCCCCGCTTGGCTGAAAAGCCGTATCGACGCCATCCTGGCCGAGCGCAAGCGCAACCCCAAAATCCGCATCCTGACCTACCAGTACCGTGACCAAACGGTTTACTGGGAATCAGCGCCTTGCTGCGACCAATTCTCCATTCTCTACGATACGCAGGGCAAGGTAATCTGCAACCCCGACGGCGGCATCACTGGCAAGGGCGACGGCAAATGTGCTGACTTCAATAAAAACAAAACCAACGAAAAGATGGTCTGGCAAGACCCCAGGTAGAGTTATGAGTTTTGAATTATGAGTTACGAATTGGGCTTGGATAGTCCTTTGCCCCCACTCATAATTCAAAACTAATAACTAATAATTAAACATGATGAATACCCTCGAAAAACTCGGCGCCTTCAATGTGTGGGCCAACGACACGGTTATCGCCCGCCTCGATGAAATTGTAGCTGCTGGCCAGGAAGTGCCGGCCGTGTGCCTGCGCCTGTTCAGCCACGTGCTCAACGCCCAGGCCATCTGGATTTCGCGTATCGGCGGCCAGCCCCAGCCCGTGAAAGTGTGGCAGGAGCACGACCTCGCCACCTGTCACGCCCTGCACCAGCAAACCTCCGAAGCCCTGCACCAGCTGATGGCCCGCGCCGATGAAACCGAGCTGCAGCGCCGCATTTTCTACACCAACTCACTCGGCAACAGCTACGACAGCGCCGTGCACGACATCCTGACCCACGCCGTGGTACACGCCAGCTACCACCGCGCCCAGGTAGCCACCCGCCTGCGCGACCACAATTTCGAGCCCGTCAATTCCGACTTCATCACCTACTGCCGCGAGCAGGACGCCGCCGGCCGGGCGGTGCCGAGCTTGTAAATTCTCATTGGGCCACAACAAAAAGAGGCTGCCCGTCAAGGCAGCCTCTTTTTGTTGTTAATCAGCCGGCTATTCAGCGCACTGCCACCGTGCCCAGGTCGGTAATCTGGTCGTTGCTGACGCTGATGTTGCGCGTAACCACCGGATACAGCAGCCCGGAATGCAGCTCCACCCGGTAGTTACCGGTTGGCACACCCCGCAGCAGGAAGCCACCTGCCGCATCGGCCGTAGTGCTCAGCGTGTCGTTGGGCACAGTAGAGGTGCGAATGGCCAGCACCAGCGGCCGGGTCGAAGCCGGCGTAGCGACGCCCCGGATACCGCCCGCCACGGCCGTCGTGATGGTACGAATGACCGGTTTTAGATTGTATTGCCCACTGTTGCCGCGCTTCACGATGGACTTGGCCACGTCAAAGTCGAGCAGCAGTTGGTAAGTCACGTCGCGCACCAGCGTGGCGTCGATTTTCAGCTTCAGGCCCGACTGCTGGGCGCTGGGCGTGGTGAGGGCTTTCACGGTGCCGTCGCGCAGCACCAGCGTGTTGTTCGGCCCCAGGATGAGGCGAATCTGGGAGATTTTGCCGGCGGGGAAGTCGGCGCTGACCAGCCCCACGGAGTTGCCGTTGGTGTAGTCCATGATGTTGTACACGCCCGGCCGGATGAGTGGCAGCGTCTGCCAGCCCGCTTCATCGTCGCCGTCGGTCACGTGCACCTGCACTTGCTGCACATCGATGTTCACGGCCGCATAGTCGCCGGGCGCATCGGTCAGGCGCACCTCGAATTTCGACATGCCCGCGCCGCTCGTGTCGTCGGAAGAGTCTTTGGAACAGCTGGCCAGGCCCAGCAAGGCCAGCGCAAACGCCGGAAATAATTGATTGATTTTCATGACGAAGTTGGATTTCATGGTAAAAGAACGGCCCGGTAGCTGATGAGCTACCGGGCCGCCTTGGGCAACAATACTGCCGCTTTTCACCAAAGGTTGTCGACCTTAATTGGTCTTCGTAGTATCGGCGGGGGCCGCGGCCGGCTTTTTCTTGGGCCCAAACAGGTTGTTCAATCCTTGCCCGATGGCTTTCTTGGCCTCCTGCTTGGCCTTGGCTTCGGCTTCGAGGCGGCGCTTTTCCAGCTCTTCCTTAGCCTTGGCTTCGAGGGCGGCTTTGTTCAGGCTTTCAAGGCGTAGCGTGCTATCCTTGAGAAACTTGTTTTTGGTAGCCGCGTTGGCCAGCACGTCGTTCAGCTTGCTGGTCACTACGCTGGTCACGATGCTCTTGGTCTGGTCTTTCACGCTGCCGCTGGTGAGCTTCACGCTGGGCTTGCTCACGCTACCGCCAATGTTGAGGCCCAGCGTTACCCGCTCCGTGCCCTTGATGTCCTTCACGCCCGTCAGGGCGGTGAGTTTGCTGTTGAGGGCGTTGCCGAGCTTGCCGGTGGGCACATTCAGGGCCGTCACGTAATTGAGCAGGCCGCTCACGCTGTTCGAGCCACCCACGGTCATCTTCACGTCGCCCACAGTCAGGTCGAAGGGTTTTACCACCAGGTTGCCGTTCACCAGCTGCGCGTCAATTTTCTTGTTGAGCACCACGATGTTCTTCAGTTCGGGCAGCGTAGTGAGGCTGGCAATCTGCGTCATCACCGGCGACTGATTGATTGCCGCCTTCACGATGTCGAACACGCCCCCGCCGGTCAGGGTGTTGAGGTTCGGCATCATGTCCGCCCCCATTTCGCCGCTCACGTTAAACGTGGTGCCGAACACGCCTTCCACCTGGCTGGCCAGCGGCACCAGCGTCTTGATGGTGTTGAAGGCCGAAAAGGCGTTCTGGAAGTTCAGGTCCTTGATGTTGAGCCCAAAGTTAAATTTCGGGTGCGCCAAATCCTTGCTGCTGTAGCTGCCGGTGGTGCCAAAACTACCGCCCAGCGTATTGAAGGTCAAGTTTTTCATGGTGGCGGTTTCGTCGCGCACCAGCACCGTGCCTTTCACATTGGTCAGCTTCAGGTTGTCGTATTCCACCTGGTTCACGTTGCTGTTCAGCGTCAGGTCCATGTACTTCGGAATCTGCAGCACGCCGCTGGCTTCGGTAGCCGGCTTGCTGGCCGTCGATTTGGCGGCCGTGGCCGAGGGCTTGGCCGTTACCTCGTCCACCATCCACTCGTTCACGTTGAAATTCTTCGAGTTCACCGTGAAGGTGCCGCGTAGCGACTGCCCCGGCGTGAAGAGGTAGCCCATGTAGTTGCTCACCGTGCCCGAGGCCGCAAAGTCGGAAGTGCCGGTGATGCCGTTCAGGCTCTGCACCACGATTTCGTTGTTGTTGAAGCGCGCGTTGGCCGAGCTGATTTTCACGCCCTGCGGCAGGTCGGCGCTCTTGTAAGTCACGTTGTTGGCCTGCACGGTGCCGCTGGCCACCACGTTCTGGTAGCGGCCGGCTTCCACGTCGGCCATGTTGCCCTTGGCGGCGATGTCGCCCTTCACGCGCCCGGTCACGGTCATGCCTTCCAGCGGGAAGATTTTGGTGATTTTCGTGAGGTCCACCGTGCCGCGCACGTTGGCGTCAAACACCGGCTTGTCGATGTTGTGCGCCGCCAGGCGGCCTTCCAGCGGCTCGCCTTCCAGCACCATCCGGAACTGCGGCAGGTTGATGTAAGTATCATTCACCTGGCCCGTAGCGTTGGTCACGGTACCGTTCAGGTTAATCTGCTCAATCGGCGCCGGAAACTGGGCCGATTTCACGTAGCCGTTGGTCAGCTTAATGGCGGCATTCACCACCGGCATCTGCGTTTTCGAGTACACGCCCTTGCCCGTGGCATCCACGAAAAACTGCCCGCGCATGGCGAGGTCTTTCACCGGATACACTTTCAGCATCTCGGCCAGGTCCACGTTGGCCTTCACGCGGCCATCTACCTTCATCGGCTCCAGCCCGTCAATCAGCACGTTGCCGTCGATGGGGTTCGGGCCGAGGTCGAGGTGAAACTGCTGCACGTTCACTTTCACGTTGTTGGTGAAGCCCGAAGGGTTGTCCACGTTCATCTTCACGTTGATGTTCTTGGCCGCCTGCGGCAGCTGCGGATACTTGAACTGCCCGTTCGTCACGGCCAGGTTCACGCCGTAGCCGGGCATTTTCAGGTTGTTCTGCGTGCCTTTGTAGTAACCGTCGAAGGCCACCTTGCCGCTGGTTTCCACATCCTTGAACTGCTCGGTATATACGCCCGGCACCAGACTCAGAATGGTTTTAAAGTCCGTTTCCAGCGCCTTGAAGGTCACGTCGTAGGTAATGTCCGTCGCATTCGGCAGCCCCACGGCCCCGGCAAAGCTCAGCGGGAAATCATTGAGCTTGATTTTATTATCTTTGAACGTGAACAGCATCTTGTCCAGGTCCATGTTGATGGTCATGTCGGCATCCAGCTTTTTATCCGTCAGGTACGCCACGCCGCCGTAGCTCACGTCGAGGTCGTCCACGGTCGTCTTCGAGGTCATATCGAACACGTTGCTGGCGAAATCCCCGCTGCCGCTATGGTTCAGGCCGCGCACATCGGTTTTGAAGGGCAGCGTCAAATCCTCGTAGCGCACGCGTCCATCGTTGATTTTCCAGCCCTTGATGGCCAGACTCACCTGACTGGTATCCTGGCCTTTGGTAGCAGCGGCGGAGTCCGAAATCATCACGTCCCAGTTGGCTAGGCCGCTTTTCAACTTGCGAAGGCTCAAGTCAGGCCGCTCCAGCTCAACGGTTTTCACCTGGATTTCGCCGCCCCGCACCACGCTCATCACGTCGAGGCCCACGCGCAGACTGGGCAGGTAGGCCAGCGTATCGCGGCTGAACGAGTCGAGGCCGATGACACGCAGCTCGCGCAAATTCAGCGTCAAATCCGGAAATGAGCTAAATAAGCTCACGTCGATGTTGCTGGGGTCGTACTGCACCGTGGCCCGCACTCGCTGCTTAATTTGCTCGTCGGCCAGGGCCTTCAGCTTGTCTTTGAACAGAAACGGCGCCAGCGCCAGGGCCGCCACCAGCAGCACCACAAACACCAGCACACCAATCAGAATCTTGCGCATAGCAGTCAGTTAAATGAATGTCTTGGGGCAAAAGTACCGCCCCTTGCCCGACAGCAGCCCGCTTTCCGGCCCCGTCGGCACCGTAAACTAACGCTTTTACCCTTGAGTTTCGCAAGTCGAAATCGACCGGGCCCAACAAAACTCCGTCCGGCAGGGCGCTTTGTCCGTTAGTGCCCCGTTCGAATTGCTGCCTCGAACTTTCGTACTTTCGCCTGCACTAAACTGCCTGGGAGCAACGTTGCCCGTGCCATCCACCCCTGCGCTGCCGCCTATGCTGCTTTCTGTTTCATCACATTTTGTGGCTGCCACCACGCTGTTGCTCACCGCCGCCACGGCGCAGGCGCAGGACGTGTATTTTTCGCAGCCCTTCGCCACGCGCCTCTACACCAACCCGGCCTACACCGGCCTGCTCGACGACTACAGCCTCACCTTCGGCTTTCGCAACCAGTTTCCCAGCCTCGTCGGCACCTTCAAAACCAACTACCTCGCCGCCGACCTGCGCCTCGATAAACCGGGTCGCCACCACGCCATCGGCCTGGTATTCAACCACGACCGCACCGGCGAGCTGAACTACACCCGCTTCGAGGTGGGCGGCAACTACGCCTACCACACCCGCCTCACCAAAACCCTGGCCCTGAGCGGCGGCCTCAACGCCAGCTACGGCCGCCAGCAGTCGCCGGTCAATAATTTTCTGTTTGGCGACCAGATTGCCGACGACGGCACCGTAACCGGCAATCCTTCGGCCGAGCTGACGAATTATCCGCCCGTCAATTACTTCAGCATCGGCACCGGGGCCGTGCTGTATTCCGAGAATAGCTGGCTCAGCATTTCGGGCCAGCACCTCAATCAGCCCAGCCTGGCCTTCCGCCGCAGCACCAATCTGCCGATGGCGCTGAATTTATCGGGCGGCTATAAATTTTTCCTCCTCAAACCCGGTCCCGGCGTTGCCACCCGCGAAGTAAGCTTAACGCCCACAGCCGCCTACAGCCGCCAGGGCGCCTCCCAGCGCATCGAAACCGGTGCGTATTTCACCGCCTCGCCTATCACGCTCGGCGCCATGTACCGCAATATTATCCTACCCGGCAGCGTTAATCAGCAGCAGGTGCTGGCGGCCATTGTGGGCGTGAGCGTCGGCGCGTTGCGCATCGGCTACAGCTACGATGTGGGTCTCACGCCGCTCAGCAGCGACCTGGGCGGCGCCCACGAAATAACGCTGACCTTGCGCAGCTTTGATAAGCTGGAAAATGCCTATCGTCGATTAAAACGACGCGATTACCCGCTGGCCCCTTGTCCGGCATTCTAATTTTTTGTAACATTGCATCCAAATTGCCCTAGCTAACTCTTCATCCCTCTCGGCCATTTTAGCCTCGTTATGAAATTCTCTAATTATCTGCGCCTGGCAGTGCTGGGCCTCGGTGCGTTGGCCAGCTGCAAAAGCGGCCCTCCCACCGCCGCTAAACCCGGTAAATATTCTTCGACGACGGGCATCGAATACAACACCGAAAAGGGCATGACCGTGTCGAGCTACAAGAACATGCCCGAAGGGCCTGGTCTGGTGTTCATTGAGGGCGGCCGTACCGTACTGGGTTCGCAGGAGGAAGACGTGACGATGTCGCACGACAACCTGGAGCGCACCGTTACCATCGCCTCGTTCTACATGGACGAAGCCGAAGTAGCCAACATCCACTGGCTCGAATATCTGCACTTTATCCGTACCGACTCGGCCGAAGAATTCTACAAATCTGCCCTGCCCGACACCATGGTGTGGGCCCGCGACCTGTCGTTTAACGACCCCTATGTTACTTATTATCTGCGTTATCCCGGTTTCCGCTACTTCCCCGTGGTGGGTGTAAGCTGGCTGCAAGCCGACGACTACTGCACCTGGCGTACGGCCAAGGTGAACGAGGCCCTGGCCGCCAAAGGCTCGGACGACGGCGGTGGCAAGAAGAGCAAGAAGAAAAAAGGTGATGACGCCGCTGCCGAAGGCGCCGCTGAAGGTGCCGGTGCTGCCGAAGGCGCGGGTGGCGACCCCAGCAAGCGTATCTCCATCGAAAACGGCAACACGCTGCCCAACTACCGCCTCCCCACCGAGGCTGAGTGGGAATACGCCGCGCAGTCCCTCATCGGCACCCAGGAAGTAGGCAACGAAAACCAGGAAGAGAAGCGCATTTACCCCTGGGATGGCCGCTCGACGCGTAACGCCTACGGCAACAAGATGGGCCAGTTCCTGGCCAACTTCAAGCGCGGCCGGGGTGACTACGCCGGTATCGCCGGCAGCCTGAACGACGGCGCTATGATTACGGAGTACGTATATGCCTACCCGCCGAACGATTATGGCCTCTACAACATGGCCGGCAACGTGAACGAGTGGGTGCAGGACGTGTACCGCCCTCTGTCGTACCAGGATGTGGAAGACCTGAACCCCTTCCGTCGTAACGGCGTGCTTGACCCCGCCGATAAATACGACAAAAAAGGCTACCAGTCGCTCATCGATGACCACGTTCGCGTGTACAAAGGCGGCTCGTGGCGCGACGTAGCCTACTACCTCTCGCCCGGTACCCGCCGCTTCATGGCCGAGGATTCGGCCACGGCAACCATCGGTTTCCGTTGCGCGATGATTAACCCTGGCTCGAACAAATAAGCTGGTTAGGCATAGAAAAGGCCGCTTTCCAACAGGGAAGCGGCCTTTTTCGTTTTCCCGGCTTTTCCGGCTGCCGGGGCCATTCTCTCTCAGTCTCTTATTTGCTTTTCGCTCTACATTAATTCAAGGCCTTTTACTGCTGCTCGGCTAGTTCCAGCAGCACTTCATAGTAGGGTCGTCCCTTCACCCGGGCCCTTAGCCAGGCGTAAAAGCTTAGCACCTGCAGGTCTTCCTGTTGCGTGGTCAAGAAATTGGGTATCTGCGACACGCGAGTGGCGAAATCGACCTGTTGCACCAAGTCGGGCTCGCTGATGATTTCATGCACTAAATGCAGATAGCGCAACACTGGTTGGTAAGGCCCGCCTTCGGGCGCTTCCTCGGTGGCCGGAAACCGCTCGCGGATGCCACGCTCGATGGCCTTCAGACGGGTGAGGGCCAGGTCAGAATGGCCGAGCTCGTGCTGGATGATGAGTTCGCCGAGGTTGCGGTTGATAAGCCACTCCAGGCCCAGGTGCTGCTCCAGCCAGTGGTCGGTGCGGCCGAGGCTAAGCAGGGCTTGGTTAGCTTTGGCAAACTGGCCTTCGACGAAATGGTGGAACGAGAGCTGGAAACGCGCCGTAAGGTCGTCACGCTGGTTGAGAGTCGATGCCCTTTTTAAAGTCTTTTCGATGAGAACAATACCTTCCTTGTTGCGACGCAGGAAAGCATAGTTAGCGGCCAGCAGGAAGGTGAAGCGCGGCTCGAACTCGGTGAACTGCTGACCGGGCAGGGCCGCCAGCAGCGCGCGGCCCTGCTCCAGATAGGTCACTGAGTCGGCGAAGCGGCGGGCGCGGTAGAGGGTGTGCGCCAGCATGTAGAGGAGCTTGAGCTGGTAGCCGCGCTGGGCAGGCGCAAAGCCGTGGCGACGCTCCAATAGCTTGTAGCTGCGCTCGATATAAGGGGCGAAGGTGGTAAAATCGCGCCGCAGCAGCATGGCATTGCGGACGATGGACAGCAGCCGGCACAGCAGCGCGGGTGAGCGGGTGAAGGCATCCTTGAGGTCGTACTCGGCTAGGATTTCCTGCACCATGGCATCGACCGACACCGTGGCGCGGCCCTGCGTGCGGGCCTCGCGCAGGCGCAGGCGCAGCAGGCTGTCGGCGATGTTGGCGCGCTCTTCCTCGTCGGCGGCTTTCTTGTTGGCGTGGCGGCGGCTGATGATTTCGGCCAGCGGCGGGGCGTGGGGCGAGTCGGCGTGCTGAATTTGAAGGTTGTACACGGCATTAAGCGGCTCGTGCTGCTCGCCGGTGATGGCCAGCTTTTCGGCTTTGCGCAACGTGGCCCAGGCCAGCCGCGGGATGCCGACGTCGAATAAATATTGCGCCAGCGTGACCTGCCCGCGCACGGCGGCGGCGGCCGTCATGTCGTGCTGGCGCTGGCGCAGCAGCAGGTAGTCCATGAGGTGACGGAGCAGGCGCTTGCGCAAAGCGTAGTAAGCCACGGGGTTGGGCTCATCGGGGTAGAGCTTGGCGATGAGCTTTTCGGTACTCAGCTCCTTGGGCTGCACGAGCAGCTCGAAGAGGCGCGAGTCGAGCCGGCCGCTGGCTTTGCGGCGCTGGCGCTGGATGAAGTGGGCAAAGTCGCGCCGGTCGTCGGGCGGCAGGGTAAGCAGGGTGGTGCGGAGGTCGTCCATAAGCGCCGCAAGTTTACGACGGTGGCGGCGAAATCCAGCGAAGTTCTGATGTCAGAATCTGGCCGGGACATCAATTATTTATCAGTTGTTTAGCCCGGCTAGTCCAGCCAGATTAAAGTCCGGGAATTGCAATAGTCAGCTTGCGCCGGGCTGGCACATCACTACACCTTTGATGCGGCAACGAAACGCCAGCCTTTGCACGCTCACATGATTCTTTTTACCAACGGCCGTCTACTGCTTTTGTGCTTGGCGCTTTGGGCCAGTGGCGCGCTCAGCAGTTGCACGGTGTATGCCCCCATGCAGCCTACCGTTTCCACTATCAGTGCGGCCGGGCAGGTGGAAGCCACTGGCAGCATTCAGGCCAGTGGCCGGCTGGAGGGGGGCGTGGTGTATGCGCCGGTGTCGCATGTGCTGGTGTCGGTGGCTGGCACTTACAAGCCAATGTTCGCGGCCCCACCTACGTATGTCTTCGGAACGCGGCAGTGGGAAGCGGGTGTCGGAAGCTACGTCGGGCTTGGCGAGCACTCGCGCCTGACCGGCCTGCTGGGCTATGGCCGCGCCATTACTAAGCGGGGCGACTATAACCTGCTGTCGAATGAAACCTGGGACGTTGTGCAGGCCGATTACAGCAAATCATTTGCTCAGCTAGGCTACACCCTCTACAACCCCAGATTTTCCTTTCATTGGCTGGTGCGCTACTCTTACTTGGCTATTAATCAACTGACGGTGGCGGACTACTACAGGAACACCCTGCAGCCGCTCGACCTAACCCGCCTTGACCGGCTGGATGCCTTGTTCTGCTTTCGCTCGCAAAAGGGTCTGCCGCCACACTGGCGCTGGCAGCTAAGCGCCGGCTGGTCGGTGCCCACCCGGCAGTATGAAGTGCTGGATGAGCATGGCTATGAAATACCGGAGGCCCGCCGAGCGCAGTTCGTGGCGGTGATGCTCGGGGTTGGGGTGGTTTTCTGTCCTACGCATTAAGGCGGTTAGTTTTCTTACAAGGTTTACTCTTTCAGCACCTTCTCATGAAAAAATTCTCTACTTTCTGTTATTCCTGCTAGGTGGCGTTCACACCCTGCACGCCCAGGATTTGCTGACCAAGCGCAACGGCGAAGAAATAGCCGTGCTGGTGCTGGAAGTGACGCCCACCGAAGTGAAGTA
The DNA here is from genome assembly GCF_030580865.1 of Hymenobacter aranciens. Classification (GTDB taxonomy): domain Bacteria; phylum Bacteroidota; class Bacteroidia; order Cytophagales; family Hymenobacteraceae; genus Hymenobacter; species Hymenobacter aranciens. Next base: position 203,844 of record NZ_JAUQSY010000006.1, read on the forward strand.
CCGCCGGTTTGACAACCTCAACGGACCGCTGTTCATTTTGCGCCGCGATGAGGTGTTTATGGTGAAGTACATCAACGGCACCAAGCAGCTGTTCGACCAAGCGCCGGTGCCGCCCGCGCCCGCAGCGGCCGCTCCAGCGGCTCCGGCCCCGCTGCCGGCCCCGCCCCCGGCCGCCGACCTGGGCGGCGTGCTGGTGCCGGGCGACGAAGTCGACGACATGCAAACCGTGGCGCTCGATGGGCCGCGTATCGGCTGCACGGTGCTCCTGGGCGGCGTGGTGAACCGCGCCCGCGAGCACATCAGCGACTTGAGCCCGTTTCTGACGCAGTTTGGCTGGCAGTTTGAAAAGCGGCTGTTTCGGATGCCCAACGGCATGAGCGGGCTGGTGGAGCTGGTACCGCTGGTGGGCGGCCTGGAGCAGGGGCGCTTCATCCCCAGCGTCAGCGGCTTGCTGGGCTTTCGGGGGGCGAAGGGGTTCGAGTTTGGCATCGGGCCAAACCTGACGCCGCTGGGTAGCAGCGTGGTGCTGGCGCTGGGCACCTCGTTTCGCTCGAACGGCATCAACTTTCCCGTCAATCTGGCCGTGGTGCCGGGCAATGGCGGAGCGCGGTTGAGCTTGCTCGTGGGGTTCAATGCCCGTCGCCGTTAAGCCCTGCGTTATGCGACTTATCTTATTATCCATCGCCCTATTGTGTAGCCAGTTGAGCCGGGGCCAGGCAGCGCAGCCGGCGGCCGATGTGCTGCTGCTGGTCAACGGCGACGAGATTCCCGGCCAGGTGCTGGCCGTCAGCAGTAGCAGCATCAGCTACCGGCCCCCGGGCCGCCCCGATACCCTGCGCCTGGCTACCGATGCGGTATTTCTGATTCGCTTTGCCAATGGCACCCGCGAAGTGCTGCACCCGCAGTGGCCGGCCCAGCCGGGGCCGACGGCCCCACCAGGCCCCGACTCGCTGGCGGGCCTGAGTTCGGCTCAGCGCCGCACGCTGGGCCTGCGCGACGCCCGCCGCTGCTACACCAGCCGGAGCAGCTTCTGGATTTCGGCGGGCGCGGCGCTGCAGGGCGGGCCGCTGCTGGGCTTCATTGCCCCGGCCGTGATTACGGCCCACCCGGTGCCCGACGCCCGGCTGCGCGCCCCCTCGCCGACGCGGCTGGCCGACCCCAGCTACCGCACTGCTTACCAGCAGCAGGCCCGCCACACCCGCCGCGACCGCGCCTGGGGCGGCTATGCGCTGGGCACCGCCGCCTGGCTGTTGCTGATAAGCCTGGCATTTAACACTCAGTAGCCACCTGCCTGACCGCGCCTACCGGCCATCACTTAACCCTAAGCCCAACCTTGCGTACAATGCTCCACGAGTTCTTTCTTTCCACAAAATTCCCCCTTTTCACTCATGGACGTTAACCAGAATAACATCAACGACAGCACCGAACTGCGCGCTCGCGGCAACTGGAATGACCTCAAAGGCCAGGCCAAGCAGAAATGGGCCCAGCTCACCGACGACGACCTGACCTACGACGAAGGCCGTCAGGACGAATGGTTTGGCCGCCTGCAGCAGAAAACCGGCGAAACGATGGACAACATCAAAAACTGGTTCAACGAAAAAGTGAACCCCGACGCCAGCACTGAGCTCAAAGCCCGCGGCAACTGGAACCAGGTGAAAGGCGAGGCCAAGCAGAAGTGGGGCCAGCTCACCGACGACGACCTCGACTACGAAGACGGCAAGCAGGACGAGTGGTTCGGCCGCCTGCAGGAGAAAACCGGCCACACCATCGACGACATCAAAGGCTGGTTTAACCGCACTTTCTAGAGCGTTAAACCGCTGATACAAAACGAGCCGCTTCACCGAAGCGGCTCGTTTTGTTTTGTCCTTCGCTTTCTGCTCTGCCGTCGGCATCATCCGTGTATCGAAGCAAGCCGACATTTCAAGCCCGGCTTTGTTATAGAACCCACGCACAAGCAACAGTTAAATAACCTACCTTAGCGCGCCCACGGCAGGAGCACAGCTTTGGAGTTGCCACTGCCTCGCTTACCATGACCGCCGACGAACAGCACAGCCGGCTGCTAACGGCTTTCGCCCTCGGCAACGCGCTGATGTGCCTGCTGGTGGCCCAGAACCTGAGCTGGCCCTCGTTCATTGCGCTGCTGCTGATTAACTTCTTCTTCAGCCTCATGTTCCCCACTATCTTTTCGCTGGGCATTAAAGACCCGGGCCGGCACACGCCGCAGGCCTCGTCCATCCTGGTGATGGCCGTGGCGGGCGGGGCGGTATTTCCCTACCTCATGGGCAAGGTGGCCAACCACGACGTGGGCGCGGCCTACTACCTGCCCATTATCTGCTACGCCTTCATTGCCCTGTTTGGGGCGCGGCTGTACCGGGTGCGGTAGCCGGCCGAACAATGCGTGAAACCGGCTGCTTCGGGCGAAGCAGCCGGTTTTTTTGTGCCCGACGGCGGGCACTACGGACTTATTCTTGCTTAGGGCTCAGCGCATTCAATTTCTTCGCATATGCAGGCAAAATCCTTACTCCACCTCGCTACTGCCGTTCTGCTGCTGACGGGCGCCCGGGCGGCGCAGGCCCAGGGCCCCACCATCGACCCCACGTTTCAGCGCACGACCGTGTATGCGCCGGCCATTGTGCGCCAGCTCCTGCAGCAGCCCGATGGCCGGCGCGTGGTGCTGAGCAACAGCACCCGGGCCGGCCGGATACCCGCCGGGCAGGTCCTGTGCCTGCAGGCCAACAGCAACCAGCCCGACTCGGTATTCACCAGCAACGTGCGCGGCCTGCACGGCTGGGTGAGCTACCTGAAGCTGCTGCCGGGCGGCAAGGTGTTGCTGGTGGGGTACGACAGCCTCCGCCTGGGGGCCGTGCGCCGGCAGTACCTGCTGCGCCTCAATGCCGACGGCACTCCCGATGCGGGCTTCGATGCGCAGCTGACCAATATTAGTGCGGGTGCGGGCCAGGTGCTGAGCCAGCCCGACGGCAAGCTGGTGCTCACGGGCTACTACGGCTTTGCCGATGGCAGCAGCGCGGGGCCGCTGCTACGGCTGCTGGCCGACGGCCGCCGCGACGCGGCCTTTCAGGCCAACGCGCCCAGCCTGAGCTTTCCGGGGCCCAATGCGCTGGCGCTGCAGCCCGATGGCAAGCTGCTGCTGACCGGGCGCTTTGGGCAGCAGGGGGTGCTGCGGCTGCTGCCCACCGGCGCCCCCGACCCCACGTTTGCGGCGCCCGCGCTGGCCCAGCCCGCCGAGGTGGGTGCCAACATTGCAGTGCAGCCCGACGGGCGCATCCTAGTGCTCAACAGCAACCCCAGCGTGGGGGGCGCCTTTCCGGTGGTGCGGCTCCTGCCCACGGGGGCCGGGGATGCGTCGTTCCAGTCGGCGCTGCGGTTCTACGCGGGTGCCTCGATGGTTAGCTCGACGCTGAATGTGCAGGCCGACGGCCGGGTGCTGGTGCACGCCTCGCAGCCGCCGGTGGGCGGGCAGTATGGCCCAATGCTGCTGCGCCTGAATGCCGATGGCAGCCCCGACCCCAGCTTTGTGCCCGCGGTGGGCAACACGTCCGTCAACGGGCTGCAGCTGCTGCCCTCGGGACAGCTGCTGCTCACGGTGGCCGATACCAGTCCGGCGGCATCGGCGCGCGGCGTGGTGCTGCTGAACGCCGACGGTACCCGCGATACCAGCCTGGTGCCGGCGCTGTTTGTGCCGGGCCAGGTGAATGACGTGGTGCGCCTGCCCGACGGCCGCTACGTGGTGGGCGGCAACTTTCTGGAGATAAACGGCGTGCCTACCCCCTACCTGGCCCGCCTGAGCGCCACGGGCGTGCCCGAGCCCGGCTTCCCGGCGGCCCCGCCCGACGACGTGGTGCACAGCGTGCTGCCGCAGCCCGACGGCAGGCTGCTGCTGGGCGGCTACTTCGGGCACCTGGGCGGCACCGCGCGGGCTGTCATCGGCCGGCTGCTGCCCACGGGCGCCGTCGATGCGGGCTTTGCCCCGCCCTTCGTGGCGGCGCCCACCTACCGGATGTTCGACGAGCGCCGCCGCCTGGCTTTGCTGCCCGACGGCCGCATCCTGCTGACCGGGGCCACCCGCCTGGCCGGCGCCACTGCCAACGACAATGTGCTGCGCCTGCTGGATGGCCGCACCGGGCAGCCCGACCTGAGCATTCCGGACTACCAGGCCACCGACGTGCTGGTGCAGCCCAACGGCCTGCCGGTGGTGGCGGGCTTCTACCCCTCCGCCAACCCCTACATCGGGGCCGTGGTGTTCCGGCTGCTGGCCACCGGGCAGCCCGACCCCAGCTTTACGACGATGGTGGGCACGCGCAGCCTGTATGGGGGCGGCCCCTACGTCGAAAACCTGGCCCAGGACAGCACGGGGCAGCTTTTCTGCACCGGCTACTACACTTCCGATACGTCCTTGCCCTCGCCTTACGCCCACCTGTATAAGCTGACGCCGGATGGCATGCAAACGGCCATGACGAGCCACGACGGCTTCCGGTTTGCCAGCAGCGTGGCCGTGCAGGCCCTGGGCCAGGTGCTGGTAGCGGCCGACCTGACAACGCCCCTGGCTGGCTTCGGCCTGAGCCGGCGGCTGCCCGACCTCCGCCCCGACCCCAGCTTTGCGGCAGCCAACGGCCCGGCCGGGTCCCAGCAGGTGCGGCGCCTGCTGGTGCAGCCCGATGGGGCCGTGATGGTGGCGGGCAGCTTTGTGAGCGTGGGCGGCCAGCCCATTGGCGGGCTGACCCGGCTGCTGGCCCCGGCCGTGTTGCGCACCGGCATGGCGGCAGCCACCCCCGCCACCCTGGCCTGGCCGGTGCCCGCTCGCGGGCAGCTGCACCTGTCGCTGGATGCCGCCGCCCGCCCCAGCCGCGTCGAGCTGCTCGATGCGCTGGGCCGCCCGGTGCTGCGCCAGCCCGCCACGGCCGAGCTCACGCTGGATATTTCTGCGCTGCCCGCCGGCACCTATGTGCTGCGCGTGCACTACGCCAGCGGGCCGGTGGCGCGGCGCGTGCTGGTGGAATAACTAAGCGCAAAACGCCCGTGTAGGTGCTTGCAGGGGGCGGCCGGGGTTCCGGCCGCCCCCTGCAAGCACCTGCACGGCCCTGCCGGAATTCCGGCCGCCCCCTGCAAGCACCTACACGGCCTTGCCGGAACTCCGGCCGCCCCTTGCGAGCACCTACACGGCCTTGCCGGAACTCCGGCAGGGCCGTGTAGGTACAGGGCATTTTAGCCGGCATTTTAGGGGATATAGCAAAACGTGGTCAGTCACTTAGGCAGGAAGTAAAATTTTTGTTTTTTGCCAAAAATTACCTACCTAGCATGAAATTCACTCCTCACCCATTGCCTTATGTTGTTTCAACCCCTCTACCGCTCCCCGGATGCGGAACCCAGCGGTGCCGACGATGCTCCCAAGCCGAAAAGCCGCGCCAAAAGCTACCTCCCCGAAGGCCAGGTAGCCCTGGCGGCCCTGGGCCTGGCCGTGGCCCCCAAGTATGCCGCCGACGTGGCCGCCCTGCCCGGCTTCGGCCTCATCTGGACCAAGCCCGATGACCTGAGCGCCCTGGCCACCGACACCCACGCCAAGGTGGGCGAGGCCGGCAGCACGCAGGCCAACCGCACCCCCAATGCCGAGGCTATCGACAAGCTCGATGCGGAAATAATGCAGCGCCTGGGCAACGTGCGCAACTACCTCGAAGGCGCCTACGAAGACGAAAACGACGAAATAGTGCGCGGCTACCTGGCCCAGCTGGGCTTCAAGCTGCAATACGGCAGCTACATGTTTCCGCGGGGCCAGGACGACCGCCTGGCCGCCCTCGACCAGCTGCTGCTGGGCCTCGTCAAGCACGGCATCGGCGGCAAGAAATATGGCCTCGCGTACTGGACCGACATGCGCCAACGGTATAGCCAGGCCCTGACGACGGCCGGCAACGACAGCGGCACGGTATCAACGGTGGTGGACCGGAAAAACGAGCTGCTCGACCAGCTCCGTGAAATTCTCACTGGCATTTATTACCTCTTGCGGGCCCAGTTTCCCAAAAGCTGGAAAGCCAAGCTGCGCGCCTACGGCTTCCAGGAAGAAGGCTATTGAGCGCACCGGAGCACGAAGCCCAAAAAGCCCGTCCGGAGTCCCGGGCGGGCTTTTTGGGCTTTGCCTGGCATCCGGCGGCTACCCGCCCGACGGCCCCTCGTCGAACACCTCGCGCCAGTCGATAGTCAGCCCGGGCAACGTCGCCACGGGCATCAGCCCGGGCTCGGCGTACTCGCCCGAGGGCTGGTATTCCCCCGCTTCGTCAAGCTGATACGTCTGGATGGTCTGCAGCCCTGGGATGACAATCCAGTACTCGCGCACGCCGTTCTCCTCGTAGAGGTCGAACTTGGTTTTGGTGTCGCGGCTGGTGTTGCCGGGCGAGAGGATTTCGATAATCCAGTCGGGCGCGCCGAGGCAGCCACGCTCGTCCAGCTTGCCGGGGTCGCACACCACGAAAATATCCGGCTGCACCACCGTGCGGATTTGGGCGTCGCCGTTGCCGGTGCTACGAGTGAGGCGCACATCAAGTGGCGCATGAAACATCCGACACCGACTTCCCCGCAAAAAACTTAGAATTGACAACTCCAGTCGCTGCGACAATTCCTGGTGCCGTACGCTAGGCCCTGCCATCGGCCGCATCAGCTTGCCTTTAATGAGTTCTACGAACTCATTAAACTGCCAGGACAGATAGTCGGCATACGAATACGTTCCGTTCGGGTCGAGCTGCGAAAGCGAGGTGATGGGAGTCATAAAGTCGCAACAAAGTGGTTTCTGTAAAAATACGTTGGCCGTATAGTTTTAATCCGCCACGTAGTCACTCAGGTACGCATACCGTTCCGTCAGCTTCCCGTCCTTGGCAATCGTAGCCCGCGCAATCACGCCCTCCGTATCGTCGCCCAGCAAGTGCGGGAATACATTGTCCAGCAATTGCCGGCCGAAGTCGCGCGAGGCGTTGCGCGGCAGCTCGCAGGGCAGGTTGTCCACGGCCATCACCGTGAGGGTGTGGGGGCCGGAGTAGGGCGGCATGGGCTGCCCGGTGGCCGGGTCGTAGTCGAAGGCCGGGTCGGCGATGGTCGTGGCCTTGTGCGTGACCGGAATCGAGCCGTCGATGTCGCAGGTGACGTCGGCGATGGTGTTGATTTTAAAATCGGCCCGCTGCGTGTCGCTTTCCTCAAACAAGCGCGGAGCCGCGGGGTGCCAGTAGGCGCAGGCAATCAGCAAATCGGTAACCGGCAGAAACTGCCCGAAGCTCGACTCGTACGCCGCCGGCTCGGCGTGGAAGTTGGCCGTGTCCCACACCCGGCCATCGCGGCGGCGGTTATAGTCGGAGCTGCGCAGCTGCGTGTACACCGGCTCGTTGAACGTGAGGTACAGATAGTCGTACACGCTCACTTTTTTAATTCCCATCAGGTCGAGCACCTCCAGGGCGCCCTGCGCCACCCGGCCCGAGCCCGTGACGGCAATCTTGATGGGCGGCAGCTTTTTCACCTTGAAAAACTCCTCCTGCATGTCCTCCATGTCCACGCACTGCCAAGCCGGCTTCAGCTCGTACAGGCCGTGCTTGCGGCCGTAGGTAAGCAGGCCGTTGTAGGCCCCCACAATGCCCGCCCAGTGCCCAAAGGCCACGATGCGCTCGCCGCGGGCGTTGGTCAGCATCTCGTAGTCGATGAGGGTGATGTTTTTGGCCAGCACCTGCCGCAGCAGCTCGCGGTTGGCGGGCTGCTTTTTCACGGTGTGCGAGAAAAACAGGTACGTCTTGTTCGGAATCAGCTGGCCCACGGGCACTTCCTTCACACCCATCAGGATGTCGCAGTCGGCCACCTCGGGCTGCACCACGATGCCCATGTCGCGGTACTCCTGGTCGCTGAAGCTGCGGATGGGGCTTTCCTGCACCGCCAGCTGCAGGCCGGGATAGGCGCTGAGGAGCTCGGCGCACTTCTTGGGCGTGAGGGGCACGCGCTTGTCGGGTGGGGTTTTGCCTTCGCGGATGAGGCCGATTTTGGGCAGCGGGGTGGGATTTTTGGAGATGGACATGCGAGAAAGAATCGGCCGCACTGGGCCAGCAATTTTGCCACAAAGCTACACCTTTACCCGGCCGGAGCCGGCCATTTTGGGGCTACCTTTGTAAGTGGAAATCCCACCCATTCCCGGTTTCCACGTCCCCAAGTCATCAAGGCCTCAAGACCCTCAAACCCATGAAACTCGCTTCCGTCGACGTTTTTGAACACCGCCACAATGCTCCCTCGGCCGAATCGGTAGCCGCCATGCTGCGCACCATCGGCGTCGATTCCATTGAGCAGCTGATTGCCGAAACTGTGCCGGCCAGCATCCGCCTGCAGAAGAAGCTCGACCTGCCCGCTGCCCTCACGGAGCGGGCTTTTCTGGCGAAGTTCAAGCAGATTGCCAGCCAGAACAAGGTCTATAAAAGCTACATCGGCCTGGGCTACCACGACACCACCCTGCCCCCGGTGGTGCAGCGCAACATCCTCGAAAACCCCGGCTGGTACACCGCCTACACGCCCTACCAGGCCGAAATTGCCCAGGGCCGCCTCGAAGCCCTGATTAACTACCAGACGGTCGTCATCGACCTCACCGGCCTCGAAATTGCCAACGCCAGCCTGCTCGACGAGGGCACCGCCGCCGCCGAGGCCATGCACATGCTGCATTCGCAAACCAAGAAGAAGAACGCCAACAAGTTCTTCGTCTCCAGTCAGGTGCTGCCCCAGACCATCGACCTGCTGCACACCCGCGCCACACCGGTGGGCATCGAGCTGGTGGTGGGCGACCACCGCGAGGCAGACCTGAGCGCCGAGGGCTTCTTCGGGGCCATCGTGCAATACCCCGGGGCCGACGGCGAAGTGTTCGACTACCAGGAATTTGTGGATAAAGCCCACGCCAGCGACGTGTTCGTGGTGATGGCTGCCGACCTGCTGGCCCTCACGCTGCTCAAGTCGCCGGGCGAGCTTGGCGCCGACGTGTGCGTGGGCAACTCCCAGCGCTTCGGCGTGCCAATGGGCTACGGCGGGCCGCACGCCGGCTTCTTCTCCTGCCGCGAGCAGTTCAAGCGCGTTATCCCCGGCCGCCTCATCGGCCAGAGCGTGGACGCGGCCGGCAACAAGGCCTACCGCATGGCCCTGCAAACCCGCGAGCAGCACATCCGCCGCGAAAAAGCCACCTCGAACATCTGCACCGCCCAGGTGCTGCTAAGCGTGCTGGCCGGCATGTATGCCGTGTACCACGGCCCGCAGCGCCTCAAGCAGTTCGCTGAAAATATCCACGTACTCGCTCAAACGCTGGAAGCCGCCCTGCATAAGCTAGGCGTGGAGCAGCACAACGCCCATTACTTCGACACCCTGCACCTGCGCCTCGAAAGCCAGGAAATGCAGCAGGCCCTGAAAGCCGAGGCCGAAGCCCGCGGCATCAACTTCCGCTACTACGACGAAGTCCACGTTGGCATCTCACTGAACCAGAACACCGAGGAGCACGACGTAGCCGACATCGTGGACGTGTTCGCCAAAGTGCTGGGCAAGGAAGCTGAGCAGACGCTGGCGCTGGAAAATGTGGAGGCGAAATTCCCTGCCGGCCTGGCCCGCAGCAGCGAATACCTCACGCACCCGGTGTTCAACACCCACCACGCCGAGCACGAGATGCTGCGTTACATGAAGCAGCTCGAAAACAAGGACCTGAGCCTGGCGCACAGCATGATTCCGCTGGGCTCCTGCACCATGAAGCTCAACGCCACGGCCGAGATGATTCCGGTGACCTGGCCCGAAATCGGCCAGCTCCACCCCTTCGCGCCCCTCGACCAGGCCAAGGGCTACGAAGTCATTTTCCGCGACCTGCAAGCCTGGCTCTGCGAGGTGACGGGCTTCGCCGCCGTCAGCCTGCAGCCCAACTCCGGCGCCAACGGCGAGTACGCCGGCCTGCTGGCCATCAAGGGCTACCACGAGGCCCGCGGCGACCACCACCGCACCGTGTCGCTCATCCCCGCCTCGGCCCACGGCACCAACCCCGCGTCGGCCGTGATGGCGGGCATGGAAGTGGTGGTGGTGAAAAGCACCGAGGAAGGCAACATCGACGTGCAGGACTTGCGCGAGAAAGCCGCCAAATACGCCGACCGCCTGAGCTGCCTGATGGTTACGTATCCTTCGACGCACGGCGTGTACGAGGAAACCATCATCGAAATCTGCGAGCTGATTCACCAGCACGGCGGCCGCGTGTACATGGACGGCGCCAACATGAATGCCCAGGTGGGCCTCACCTCGCCCGCCACCATCGGCGCCGACGTGTGCCACCTCAACCTGCACAAAACCTTCTGCATCCCGCACGGCGGCGGCGGCCCCGGCATCGGCCCCATCGGCGTGGTGGAGGACCTCGCCCCCTACCTGCCCGGCCACGCCGTGGTGCCAGTGGAGGGTCGTCCGGCCGGGGCCGTTTCGGCCGCGCCCTGGGGCTCGGCCAGCATCCTGCCCATCAGCTACGCCTACATCAGCATGATGGGCGGCGAGGGCCTGCAGCGCGCCACCGAAATGGCCATCCTGAACGCCAACTACATCAAGGCCCGCCTCGAAGCGCACTACCCGGTGCTCTACACCGGCAGCCACGGCCGCTGCGCCCACGAGATGATTCTCGACTGCCGCCAGTTCAAGAAGTTTGGCATCGAAGTAGAGGACATCGCCAAGCGCCTCATGGACTACGGCTTCCACGCCCCCACCGTGAGTTTCCCGGTGGCCGGCACCCTGATGGTGGAGCCTACCGAAAGCGAAAGCAAAGCCGAACTCGACCGCTTCATCGACGCCATGATTTCGATTCGGAAAGAAATTGCCGACGTGGAATCGGGCAAAGCCGACGCCAAGGAAAACGTGCTCAAGCACGCCCCGCACACCGCCGCCACCGTGCTCGTGCACGAGTGGACACGCCCCTACTCGCGCGAGCAGGCCGTGTACCCGCTGGAGTACGTGCGCGCCGCCAAGTTCTGGCCCAGCGTCAGCCGCATCGACTCGGCCTTCGGCGACCGTAACCTCATCTGCGCCTGCACGCCCATCGAGGCGTATGCCGACCAGGAGGAGGAGTTGGTAGCAACGGATAAAGGACCGTCGTACTAGGAAGTTAAAAGTTAAGAGTTAGAAGTTAAAACGCGGCCCCGCTTCTATTCAGAGGCGGGGCCGCGTTTTAACTTCTAACTCTTAACTTTTAACTTCCTAAGCTCACTTACTGCCACGCATTCCAAAACACCTTCTATCCATATAACCTGTCACGGTCTGGCCGTCCTTGTCCAGCCGCACGCGCACGAAGTAGGCGTTGATGGTGTCGGTGACCTGCACCTCCTTGCCGTTGGTCATCTGGGCCAGGACGGTGGATTTTTTGGTCATGCCGTCGAGCACGGGGCAGTCCACGATGGTGTTGTGGGCGACGGGCGTGCGGTCGGTGGTGGCGGTGTTCATGCGCTCGTCGCGGGCGGCGGAGCAGGCGGCCAGTAGGCCGGTAGCAAGCAGGAGTAAAGCTGTTTTCTTCATTGACGGGCAAGATGGGACTATTTGCGCCGGGAAGGTAAATAAATTTCGGGGACTGCCGCATCTGGCTCATCGATTAGGATGAGAGGCATGTCGGGGAAAGTAGTCGGCATGCCTACTTTTTTGAACGTGGGGCGAGCTTTATTCGTTAATATCCCAGCCCGCAAAAGCACTTTTTGCCAAGCAGAACTGTGCCAATTGGGCTTCTCCCTTCACTTCGTTTTTTTCGACATGAACCGCATTCTCAATTTTCTGGCCCGTCCGCTGGCTGTAGCCGCCGTGGGCCTCGCGCTGAGCTTCGGCGTCAGCAGCTGCGCTACCACGTCCGGCGTGGGCGTCACCAGCGACTTCGACCACGCCGTCAATTTCCGGGCCTACAAAACCTGGGCCTGGTACCCGCAGCAAGCCACCGACGTGGAAGGTGGTCCCTCCAATGGCCGCTACGAGTCGTTCCTCGACCAGCGCCTGCGCAACGCCGTGGCGCGCGAAATGGCCGCCAAGGGCCTGACCGAAGTCACCAAAAGCCCTGATGTGTACGTGGCCTACAGCGCCCGCGTGGAAGACAAGCAGCAGGTATCGCCCTACTACAATGGCCTGGGCTACCCCTACGGCTATGGCTACGGTTTTTACGGCCGCGGCGCTTACCAGCCGGTGTATAACTACAAAGCTGGTACCGTGGTCATTGATATTGTGGATGCCCGCCGCAAGGAGCTGGCCTGGCGTGGCACCGGTCAGGCCCAGCTCGACCAGAACACCATCAGCGAGGAAGAATCCGGCCGCATCGTGAACAGTATTCTGGGCGCCTACCCGCCTACTGATAATGCGGCCCGCCGGTAGTTCTTGGCTAGCGTTTGCCACTCATTGCCCCGAAAAAGTCTCTTCTTTGCCGAAGAGACTTTTTTTATGCGCAAAATTCAGGGTTCCTTACATCTGATTATCGGCCTGTTGCTGGCCGTAGGCCTGGGAGGATGCCAAACGGTTTTTCAAGGCCTGTATGGCATCCGCGGGCTGCGGCCGGTGTCGGCCACCGAGTTGTCGAAACTAGCGGAGAGTTACGGCATAGCCCCCGACCAGGCCTGCGTACTTGATACCAGCTACCGGCAGTTTCTGGCCCACTGGCTGGGCCGCGATGTGGAAACTGCCAAAAACCATTATCAGCCGCTACAAGCATCTTATTACGACCAGACCGGACAGCTTAAGATATTTTATATCAACTGCTACGCCGGCGGCTTCCCCAACCTGAGCTGGAACGGCACCGGCGGCCTCCAGCAGTTTCCGCCCGCGCCGCAGGCGCTGGCCGACACGGTGCTGCCGCTGCCAACCTACCTGCGCTATTTGCGCCAGACTGATGGCCAGCCTTTACCTGCACTACCGGCCGCCGACTATACCGTGGTGGTGCAGTGGAGCCGCTTCATGGGCCGGCAAAGCCGCCGCTTCATAAAAGCGGTGCAGCAGAATGCCGCGCTGGCCCAGCCCGGCCAGTCGGTGCGGCTGCTATTCGTGAACAACGACAACCTACAGCTGTACCTGGCCGAGCGGCAGGAACGCTGGGAAAAACAGGCTCACCACTAAGCAAAAAGCCCGGCTGCGGATGCAGCCGGGCCTTCCCGATTATTCTTAGTAAACCAGCTTATACCGGCACATTCACGTGGCGCTCGGCGTGATAGGAGCTGCGCACCAGCGGGCCGCTTTCCACGTATTTCAGGCCGCGCTTGAGGCCTTCTTCCTTGTAGTGCGCGAACTGGTCAGGAGTAATGAACTCGGCTACTTCGAGGTGGCGCTTGGTGGGCTGCAGGTATTGGCCTAGGGTGAGGATGTCGAGGCCGTTGGCCACGAGGTCGTCCATGGCCTGGTAGAGCTCGTCGGGCTTCTCGCCCAGGCCCAGCATGATGCCCGATTTGGTGCGGTGTCCGGCCGTTTTGGTGCGACGAATTTGCTCCAGGCTGCGGTCGTACTTGGCTTGCGGGCGCACCAGGCGGTAGAGGCTGCCCACGGTTTCCATGTTGTGCGAAATCACTTCCTGGCCGCCCGAAATCATCACCTCCAGCGCGTCCCAGTTGGCTTTCACGTCGGGAATGAGGGTTTCGATGGTCGTTTCGGGGCTGAGCTGCTTGGTGAGTACCACGGTTTCGCGCCACACGCTGGCGCCGCGGTCTTTCAGCTCGTCGCGGTTCACGCTGGTGAGCACCGCGTGCTTCACTTTCATAAGCTTGATGGCCTCGGCCACGCGGCGGGGCTCGTCGAGGTCATACTCGGTGGGGCGACCGGTGGCCACGGCGCAAAACGAGCACGAGCGAGTGCAGATGTTGCCCAGAATCATGAACGTAGCCGTGCCGGCGCCCCAGCACTCGCCCATGTTGGGGCAGTTACCGCTTTCGCAGATGGTGTGCAGCTTGTGCTCGTCCACGAGGCGGCGCACGGCGGCGTATTCCTCGCCCACGGGCAGCTTCACGCGCAGCCAGTCGGGCTTGCGGGGGCGGGCGGGGGCCGGCGGGGCCGTTTGGGGCTGGTTGAGTATTGGCAGGTCAATCATTTGATTAATTAACAATTGGCAATTAACAATGAGCAATTAACAGGGCGTCATTTCAGGTTGAAACAACTCCGGCTCATTTTCGCACAGAGGATAGGATAACAAAATTAACGAACAAATAGCCGGCCGTTTTCACCAAAAGCAAATGTCAACTGCTCATTAGCTAAACGCTGACCTTCGGTTGTTAATTGTTCATTGCTTCTAAGAGCGTTGGCCGAAATACAGCGTGAGGTACACCGAGGGAAAGAACTTGCGGTTCAGCTGCTCGTCGTCGGTCACGTCGGTGGTTTTGAAGATGACCATGCGCTTGGAATAGGCCTCCATCAGGAAGCCCACCTCCACGCCGGTCACGGCGTCACGGTAGCGGCCGTATTCGAAGCTGAGGCCACCGCGCAGGTGAAATCCGGGCACCACCTGCGTGCCGCCGATGCCGCTGAAGAGCGGCGCCCGGTCCAGAATGGCATTCTGCTCGGTATGGATGGCGGGGTCGTAAGCCTCGTTGGCGATGTCGTCGGTGTTGTACACCACCGAGCCGCCGTTTTGCGCCAGCGTGTAGTCGTAGGTGATGTAGTAGGGCATGAGCAGCCCGATGCTGGGCCCGGCGCTGAGCAGGCCATTCACCTGCACCCCGGCATCGGCCGCCTTCCGAAACAGGATGCGCTGAAACCCGAACGACGGGCGTAGCGAAAAGGCATAATTGGCTTTGAATGGCGTATATACACCGAGACCGGTTTGTCGCTGCTCCTCTTTTTTGTTTTTGAGCATCACACCCTCAATGCTCCAGAAGCGCAGCAGCCGCTCGTCGAGCATGCGGGCCGAGCGCACCGCTACGCCGCCAATGAGGCCGGCCTGGGTGTTGAAATTCACCCCGTATACAAACTCCTTTTTGTAGGATTGCTCGTCGGAAGGGGCACTGGGCAGGGGCGCGGCCAGGCGGGTCTGGGCCTGCGCAGCGTGGGCTCCCAGGCCGATGGCAACCACCAATATTCCCCAAAAACAGCGTGATGTCAGCAGCATAAGGCAAGGATAATTGTAGGCCAAACCCCACCGAGCGGTGGCCTGTTCCGAAAGTACGTAATTTCGCTTACGCACACTTCTGCGCGTAAAGGTAACCACCTGACTCCATGAATACCGCCACCGCTCACTACCTCGGCCAGCTTCGCACCGAAGTCACCCACCTGGCCTCCGGCACGGTCATCCAGACCGACGCCCCCACCGACAACCACGGCCGCGGCGAAGCCTTCTCGCCCACCGACTTAGTGTGCGTGGCCCTGGGCTCCTGCATCGTCACCACCATGGGCATCGTGGCCCAGCGGCACGAGCTGGCCCTCGAAGGCAGCTCCTATGCCGTGACCAAGCACATGAGCACCGACGCCCCGCGCCGCATCGTGCAGATTGACGTGACTGTGCAGCTACCCGCAGCCCTCGCCCCCGCCGACCGCGCCCTGATGGAGCGCACCGCCCATTCCTGCCCGGTGGCGCTGAGCTTACACCCCGAGGTGAAGCAGAATCTAGTGTTTGAGTACAGTTTTTAATGGTTAATAATTAGTGGTTAGTCAGTGTCGTTCAAAGAACGACACTGACTAACCACTAATTATTAACCATTGATAACCTCTTTCACCTCGCGCAGCTGAATGCCCATGTGCGAGGCATCATAAGTGCATTCGCCACCCTGAATGAGCAGTAGCTGCGGCGACTCGTGGTGGACGCTGAACTGCTGGGCAATCTGGGCGGAAATGGGGCGAAAGCGCAGCAGGTCGAGGTAGTATATCGTCGTGTCGGCGAGGCCGCTGTCGGCCCACTGGCGCTCGATTTTGGCCTTGGCCATGGCACTGATGGAGCAAGTGGTGCTGTGCTTGAAAATCAGCACCGGGTGCTCGTGCGATTCCTGGGCAATAGCCGTAAGCTGCTCGGGGGTGGTGAGGGGGAGCCACATAGGTTTAGTAGTAAGTAATGAGTGTGGAGTAGTGAGTGTCAATTACTGAATAGTGAAGCCGAAGAACGCATTATTGTACCCGGTATTCACTACTTAGTACTCACTACCCAATACTTCATACACGCTACTTCTTCTCCGGGTTTCTTTTGCGGCGGCGGGCTTCGCCGTTGCTTTCCTTGCCGGCGATGGTTTTCACGGTTTTATAGTCCGTCTTTCCGCCGTCGGCGCCCACTGCCTGGGGCTCGCTGGCGCCACGCTTGAGGCGGTTTTTGGGCACGGCGAGGTGCGTATCCTTGTAGGGTGTGTCGGCTTTGCGGGCTTCGCGCAGGGCCTTGCGGTTGGCGGCCTTCACCTTGGCGGGCCCGGCGTGGCTAATCTGGGCCAGGGCGGGGTACGCCGCGCCCACCAGCAACAGACTAAGGACCAGTATCGGGAGCAGGCTGCTCAGTTGGGTTGCTTTCATCGGTCGGGGTGGGATTTGGTTCGGACTTGCGCTTCTTGCTGCCGCGTTTGCGGAAGATGTTTTTGAAGCGCTGCCACGCAGAAGGTTTCGAGACTTTGTGTAGCGGCTTGGGGCGGCTCAGCTTACTCTTCTTCACCAGCCCCTGGCTGTTATACTTCACTTTAGCCACCGTGGGCTGCTTTTTGGCGGTTTCGTCGGGAGTTTTGGCGGCGTTGTCGTCAGAGGCAAAGTCCGTAGGCGTGGAGGCTTCGGTGCTGCCTTCGGGAGCGGCTTCGGCCTTCTTCTTTTTGGCGGCGTCCTTGGCTCCGGCGGCAGCGTTTTTCTTTTTTTCCTTGTCGGCTTTCAGCTTGGCCTTGTACTCGGCCGACATCGGCGGCGTGGGAATGCGGTAGGGGTGAAAAATCCGGTTGTACACCGCACAGCTATCCAGCCCGGCCAGCAGCAGGAGCAGGAATAGCGGGCGGAGGAATAGCGCGTTTTTCACGTTAAGCAAGGCAAAATCAGGCAGCGGGGTACGAAGGTACGGAAATGCGACGGCGCAATTATCGGGCCGGGAGTCGTGCTTACGAAGCCTCCCGCAGAGGACGCGAAAGGCTTCGCAGAGGACGCAGAGGCCGACGACTAATAATTGCGCAGCGCCACCAGCTGCTCGCGCAGACGCTGCTGGGGCAGGAAGGCCGACTCCAGCGGCGGGGCAAACGGGATGGCGGTATCGAGCGAGGCCACGCGACGCACCGGCGCATCGAGGCTGCTGAAGCAATGCTCGCCAATCCAGGCAGCGATTTCGCCGCCCAAGCCGCCCGTGAGGGTGTCTTCGTGCAGCACCAGCACGCGGCCGTTTTTCTCCACGGTGCGGCGCACGGCCTCCTGGTCCCAGGGCAGCAGGGTGCGCAGGTCGAGCACGTCGGCCGAGATATTGAGCTCCTTACAAAGCTGCTGGGCCCAGTGCACGCCCATGCCGTAGGTGATGACGCTCAGCTCGTCGCCCTCCTGCGCCAGCACGGCCTGGCCGATGGGCGTGGTGTAGTACGCCTCGGGCACGGGGCCGGTGAGGCTGCGGTAGAGCAGCTTATGCTCGAAGTACATCACCGGGTTGGGGTCTTCGAAGGCGGCGCAGAGCAGGCCTTTGGCGTCGTGCGGGTTCGAGGGGTACACCACTTTCAGGCCGGGGGTGTGGGTAAACCAGGCCTCGTTGCTCTGGGAGTGGAAGGGGCCGGCGGCAGTGCCGGCGCCGGTGGGCATGCGCACCACCACGTCGGCGTTCTGGCCCCAGCGGTAGTGGCTTTTGGCCAGGTTATTCACAATCTGGTTGAAGCCGCAGGTCACGAAGTCGGCAAACTGCATTTCGACCATCGCCTTCTTCTTCTTGATGCTCAAACCCAAGCCTGCGCCCACAATGGCCGACTCGCACAGGGGCGTGTTGCGCACCCGCGCCTTGCCGAACTGCGCCACAAAGCCGTCGGTGATTTTGAATACCCCGCCGTAGTCGGCGATGTCCTGGCCCATGAGGACCAGCTCGGGGTACTTTTCCATGCTTTGGCGCAGGCCTTCCTGGATGGCGTCGATGAAGCGGATTTCGCGGGCTTGATTTTCGGTATCGGGTGTTTGGTTTTCGGTGTTGGGGCTGAAAGAGCGGTACATATCCGCAATTTCCTCCTGCACATCGGCGGTGGGCATGGGCACGGCGTCAGCCTCCTTGAGGCCGGCTTCGATTTCGCCCTTGATTTTTTCGCGGATGCTGTGCTTGGCGGTTTCGGTGAGGATGTTTTCCTCCATCAGCCACTTTTCGTAGTTCTCGACGGGGTCTTTCTTGGCCCACTCTTCCATCAGGCTCTGGGGCACGTACTTGGTGCCGCTGGCTTCTTCGTGGCCGCGCATGCGGAAGGTGAGGGCCTCCAGCAGCACCGGACGGGGGTTCTGGCGCAGGTCCTGGGCCAGGCGGTGCACGGTGTCGAACACTTCGAGGATGTTGTTGCCGTCTACTTGCACGGCCTCCATGCCGTAGGCGGGGCCTTTGTCGATGAACGACTTGAAGCGGAACTGCTCGTTGGAGGGCGTGCTGAGGCCGTAGCCGTTATTCTCAATGATGAAAATAACGGGCAGCTGCCACACGGCGGCCACGTTGAGAGCCTCGTGGAAGTCGCCTTCGCTGGCGCCGCCGTCGCCGGAGTAGGTGATGGTGACTTTGGGCTTGTTATCGAGCACGTCGGCCAGAGCGATGCCGTTGGCCACGGCCAGCTGCGGGCCGAGGTGCGAAATCATGCCCACGATGTGGTGCTCGTTGGTGCCGAAGTGGAAGCTACGGTCGCGGCCCTTGGTGTAGCCGGTGCGCTTGCCCTGCCATTGCGCAAAAAGGCGGCCCAGCGGCACCTGCCGGCCTGTAAACACACCCAGGTTGCGGTGCAGGGGCAGGATGTACTCGTCGGCCTCCAGGGCCAGAGTGCTGCCTACGGAAATGGCTTCCTGCCCGATGCCCGAAAACCACTTGCTCACCTTGCCCTGGCGCAGCAGGATGAGCATTTTTTCCTCGATGAGGCGGGGCTTGAGCAGCTCGCGGTAGAGGTGCAGCAGGGTGTCGTTGGCGTAGTCTTTCCGGTCGAAGGTCATGAGGGTGGGTGGCAACAGAAATGGATGGGAGGGCAAAGGTAAGAGGCAGGCTTGGGCCAGCGCGTGGGCAATCCGACTCGCCTGCGAGGCACGTACCTTGCGGCCGCTGGCCGGGAAGGCCAGCGGCCCTGCTATGATTCGACCCTTACTCTGTGCTTTTTACCTGCTGGGCGCGGGCCCGGCGCTAGCCCTCGGCCCTGGCATTTCTACCGCCCCGGGCGGCGGCTTCCGGCCCGGCCACCCGGCGCCGTACAAGATTGGCCTGAAGCTGGGTAGCGGCATAGGCTACATCAACAACACCGAGGCGCCGCCCACCTTCACGGCTTTCACCGGCGGCCTGAGCCTGGCCTACCGGCCCGAGCGGGCCAACTTCTTTAGCTCTATTCAGCTCGATGCGCTGCTGGAGCGCCGCACGGCCCGGCCCTGGCAGCCCGCCGACGCCAACAACCTGGCGCTGTTCGTACCGCTTTACCTGCGCACCGACCCCGACAAGGACTGGTTTCACCTCCTCGTGGGGGCCGGCCCCACATTCTGGCTGGCCGGGCAGCGCGTGCCTACCGACCAGAGCTACAGCTATGCCACCCGCGCTGTGGAAGCCACCCTGCTCACCGGCGTGGAAGTGCGCGTGCTGCCCCTGGGCCGCTACGAAACCACCCTGGCCCTCACCTACCGCTTCAGCCTGACACCCGACCTGGTGCGCACCCGCTACTCGCCGGCCGGCGCCGCCACCCGCGACGAATACAAGCACCGCTGGCTGGGGGCCACGCTCAACGTGTACCTGCACCCGGGCTTTCAAGCAAGGCCGGAACGTTAGAAAGAAAAAATCCCCCGGCCAGACGGCCGGGGGATTTTTTGATGCAGACCAAAGCAGCCTACTCCACCACCAAGCGCTTGCCTGCCGTAAGTGGCCCGGCCTGCAGCTGCACCAGATACACGCCAGCGGGCAGCTGGCTCAGGTCGAGTTCCAGTTGGGTGCTGGCGGCGGGCAGCGGGTGCTGCTGCACCAGCTGGCCCAGGCTGTTGCGCAGCAGCACCTGGCCGGCGGGGCGGCCGGCACTGGCCGGCACCTGCAGCACCACGCTACGCTGGGCGGGGTTGGGGCTGAAGCTGAGCTGGGCCGCCAGCGCCGCCGCCTGGCTGCTCAGCGGCGTGCTAAGCACGTTCGTGGACAGGACGGCGGTCGAGGCAGTGTTGCCAGCGCAGTTGGCTACCACCGTGACGGTGTAGGTGGTGCCGGGTGCCAGCCCCGTGAGGGCCAGGGGGCTGGCCGCTGCCGTGCCCATGACAACGGTGCCTCCCCCAGCCGGTACCGCCGTGGCGGTGTAGCTCACGGCGCTGCTGCCGCTGCCCGGCACGAACACCACAGTGGCCGTGCTGGGGCTGAGGGCCGTGGCAAACACGTTGGTCGGGGCCACGCAGGCGGCCGAGGCGGGCGGCGTGAAGCTGGCCGAGCACACCGGGGCCGAGGGCCCGCCGGTAGCGCAGGTGCTGCTGATGCACACCGTGTAGGGCTGCCCCGGCGCCAGCCCCGTGAGCACGAAGGGCGAGCTGGTAGGCGCGGGCGTCAGGGTTTGCAGGGGCAGCTGGGCGGTTTGGTACTGCACCACGTAGCCGGTGCTGCCGGCTGGTGCCGCAAAGCTGACCGTGGCCGTGGTAGCCGTGAGGCTGCCGACGGTGATGCTGCCCGGCGCGGCGCAGGGCGCGGGCGGGGTTGTGGTAGTCACGATGGTCACAGTGTAGTCAGCGGTTTCGCCGGTGCTGCCGAAGTTGGTGCAGGCATCGGTGGGGCCGTTGCCGGCACCCGCGGCGCGGGTGCGCAGGCGCAGGCGGGTGTTGCCGGCCAGCGCGCCAGCCGGCACTGTAAAGCTGGCCTGCACGCCGCCCGTGGCGGCCAGGGCCACCTGGGTGTGCTCGCTGGCCTCAAACACGAAGTTCTGGTTGTAGTCAATCCACAGCGACACATCGGCGGGGCCGTTGCTGAGGGTAGCTTGCAGCTGGTAGGCTTGCCCGGCCGCGAGGGTGGCGGTGGTGGCCCCATCAGCGGCCAGCGTGTTGTAGTTGCCGCCATTCACAGGTTGGCAGGTGGGGTTAAGGTTGTTGAGGGTGGTGCCCACGATGGCCGTGCGGCGCAGGCTGGGGCCGGCGCAGGTGGGGCTGCCGCCCAGACCGGTGGTGCAATACGCGGGCCCGGCGTTTTGCACCGAAATGTTGAAACCGTAGGCGTACACTGTGGCTATGGTCTGGCCCAGGCGCAGGTAGTAGGTCTGGCCGGGCGTCAGGTTAGTCAAAGGCAGCGTCAGGGTGTTGGCTATCCCGCCGCCGCTGCCGCTGCCCACCTGCCGGGTGCAGCCCAGGCGCAGAAAGCTGGCGCAGGTGCCAGCAAAGGCCTCTACCAGCACCGAACCGGCCGGGTCGATGGCTACCACCACGTTGTGGGCGGACTGGGTGGCCACGAAGCGGTACCACACATCCTGCGTCACGGGCGTGGCGCAGACGGTTGGCGGCGTGGGGTTGGGCGATGTGACGGTGCCGAAGTTGGTGCTGCCGGTCACGGGCACCGGGTTGGGGCCGGTAGCCAGCAGCTGGGCGTTGGCGCACTCATCGTTGGTAGGAATGCCGATGGGCTGTTGCACAGTGGTAGTGGCCGGAACCGATACCTGCCCCGGCCCGCAGTTCGTGACGAGGCTGATGGTAGTAAGCGAATTACCAATCAGGCCCGTGAGCTGCACCGGCGAGCCGGTCACGAGCAGGGTAACTGGGGCAGGCTGCGCCACGAAGCTCGAATACGTGAGTGTATAGTTCACCGCGCCGGGCACGGGCGTAAAGTTCACGGTGGCCGTGGTGGGAGTCAGGTTGGTCACGGCCAGGTTGGCGGGCGTGGGGCAGCTGGCCTGGGTACCGATGGTCACAGTGTAGTCCTCCGTTTCGCCGGCCGTGAGCACCTCGGCGCATGCTGCGCCCGGCCCCAGCACCGTGAGGCCGGCCTGGGCCGAGCGCACCCGCAGCCCGGTGGGGCCGGCCGGCGTACCCAGCGGCACCTGGAAGGTGGCCACGAGGGCGTTAAACTGGTTGGCCAGACCGGCGGGCACAATGTTCTCGTTGGCTTCAAACACCCCGTTCTGGTTGAAGTCGAGCCAGGCGGCCACGGGGTCGCCGGTGCCGGTGCTGGTCGTTTTCACGCTGAGCTGATAGGGGGCGCCGGGCTGCAACGTGGCGGTAGTGATGCCCGCCACCGGAAAGTTGGCGTAGGCCCCGGACTGGCAGGCGGGGTTCTGGCTGAGGTTGTGCAGGCTGCTGTTCACGATTTCCACGTCCGTAATCACGGCCCCGTTGCAGCTGCCGCCCAGGCCGGTGCTGCAGTAGCGCGTGGGCGTGCGGATGGTGGTGCTGACGGGCGCCGCCGTCTGCCCGCTGGCGGCGCAGGGGGCCGTCACCTGCACCGTATAGGTGGTGCCCTGGGTGAGGCCAGTCAGTTGCAGCGGGCCGGCGGCGGCGGTGGTCGTCTGGCTGAAGCCCGCCGGGCCGGTCACCAGCAACGTTACAGGGAAGGTGTTGTTGGCGCCCGGCGTGAGCGGGATGGTGGCCGTGGTAGGCGAGGCGTAGGTGGGCGTGCCCAGCACCGGCACGCCACAAGTGGGCAGGCCCGGCCCATCGGTGAGGCAGATGGTGAAGGCTCCGGTGGGGTCCGAGTCGGCCGCGCCGGCCACCTGCACATAGTACGTGGTGCTGGGCTGCAGGGCGCCGGTGGTCAGGCGCGGGGCCACGGTGTTGGCCTGACCCGAGGCGCTACACTGCACTTCAGTGAAAGGACCGTTGCACGAAGCGGCCGCGTACACCCGCACCGTGCCGGCGGGGTTGCCCGTCACCGTCAGGGCTGCGCCGAAGCTGGCCGGCCCGGTCGCCGCCGTCATGAACGTGAACCACACGTCTTTGGGCGCGGCCCCGCCGCCGCAGCTGCCCTGGGTGGCCGAGGGGTTGGCGTAGCCATTGGGTGCGGTGGTGGTGGCGCCCGCGTTGGTGCTGACGACGGGCGCCGTACACAGCGCCCCCTGCGCCGTGAGCACCGTGGCCCCGCAGGGGTTGTCGTTGGCCGGCGCCTGGGCGTGGGCGGCGGCGGTCAGCCCCAGGCCGGTGGCCAGCGTCAGCAGGCTGCGCCAGGCTGTGCGGCCTACCAGTGAAGTAAAGGTTTTCATAGGCGTTGAAAAAATAGAGGTGAAATGATAAGATGTGGCGGCAAACCTGATAATTACCGCTCACAAGCCATCGCTGGCACGGAGCTATCAGCAAAAGACCTCCGACCCAATGGGTCGGAGGCTTTTTGACTGATGAGACTACTGCCAGAGCAGGCAGCGGCTGCGCAGCCTATTCTACCACCAAGCGCTTCACCACGAGGCCGGCAGCGGTGGGCAGGTGCAACGAGTAAACGCCGCGGGCCAAGCCACCCAGGTCGAGCTGGACTTCGGTGGCGCGGGCGGGCAGAGGCTGCTGACGCACCTGCTGGCCGAGGCTGTTGTAGAGGCTGACTACTACCGAACGCTGGCTGAGGCTGGCGGGCAGCAGCAGCGTGGCGGCCGTGGTAGCGGGATTCGGGTACAGCTTCACCTGGGCCGCCAGGGCGCTTTCGCGCACGCCGGTGGGGTCCAGAATGGTGAGCAGGTAGTCCTCGGCCTCGCCCGTGGCGAAGGAAGTGCAGGCATCGGTGGGGCCGTTCTGGCTGCCGGCAATGCGGCTGCGGATGCGCATGGCTACCAGGCCGGGCGTGGCCGACGTGGGCACGGTGAAGCTGTACACGGCCGGCAGGTTGGCCGCGGCGCCCAGGGCCACCTGAATGTGCTCGCCCGGGGCGAAGGTACCGTCGTGGTCATAGTCGAACCAGGCCGAGAGGTCGCTGGCGTCGGTGGGGGTCACGCTGAGCTGGTAGCTCTGGCCGGGCAGCAGGCTGGCCGTGGCGCTGCCGGTGGCCGGGAAGCTGGCGTAGGCATTGTTGGCGACCACGGCGCAGGTGCTGGTGTTGTTGAGCGTGGTGGTGGCAATGCGCACGTTGGTGATGGCCGGCGAGCAGCTACCCGACAGGCCCGTGGTGCAGTAGCGCGTGTTGAGGAAGCTGAAGGTGGCCGGGGCCGAGCTGAGCCCGCCGCCGCAGTTGCTCACCACGCTCACCGAGTAGCCGGCATTGGGCACCAGGCTGGTGAGCTGCACGGGGTAGCTGCTGACGGTGCGCACCACCGGCGCGCCGCCGGCCAGCGGCGTGAGCGTGATGGTGTAGCCACCGGTGGCCGCCGTCTGGGGCGTGAAGCTGAGGGTGGCGGTGGCCGTGGCCGTGGCGGCCACGCTCAGGTTGGTCACGGCCGGGCAGGGCTCGGTGGTGCTGAAGTTAACGCAGGTGGAAACGGACTGCTGGCCGCTGCCGCAGTCGGCCACTACGCACACCGAGTAGGGCGTGTTGGCCGTGAGGCCGGTGAGTTGCACCGGCGAGCTGGGGGCGGTGATGGTGGTGCCGGTGCCGCCGGTGGGCGTGTAGGTTACCAGGTAGCTGGTGCCGTTGGTGGGGCCCGTGAAGCTGACCGTGCCGCTGGTGCTGGTGAGGTTGCTCACGGCCAGGTTGGTGACGGCCGGGCAGCTCACGTCGGTCTGGGCGCAGATGGTGAAGTCGCCGGTGCGGCCGCCGAGGCCCCACACGCGGGCGTAGATGGTGCTGCCGGGCACCAGGCCGGTGCGGCGCAGCAGCGAGAAGGCGCCGGTGCCGGAGTCGTCGTCGCAGCCCAGCAGCGTGAGGGCGCCGCAGGTGCCGCTGTACAGGGCCAGGCCGGTATCGTTCATGGTGGTGCCAGTACCGGCGCCGGTTTCCACCTGCAGAATGCCGTTGGCGGGCACCACGAGGCTGAACCACACATCGGCCCCGCTGTAGCTGGCGCAGGTGGGCGCGGGCACGCCGGTGCTGCCGGTAGCGCCAGCGTTGGTGCTGCTCACGGGCGTGCCGCAGGTGCTCACCCCGATGCTGGGGATGGGCGTGGCGGTGGCGCACTCGTCATTGGCGGCCAGTGTGCGGAAGGTGAGGGTGTACACCGAGCCCAGGCCGGCGGGGCACACGCTCTGCAGCGTAACGGTGTAGCTGGTGCCGGACTGCAGGCCCGTGAGGGCCACCGGCGCGGCCGTGGGCGCCGGGCTCAGGGTGCTGACGGCGCCGCCGGCGGCCTGGGTGGTCACGAGGTAGCTCGTGTTGCCGGCCGGGGCGGTGAAGTTCAGGCTGGCGCTGGTGGCCGTGATGCTGCCGATGGCCGGCGTGCCGGGATTGGGGCAGGCGGGGGGCTCGGCCACGCAAATGGTGAAGTTGGGCAGGCCGAAGTAATTGCCTTCGCCCACGCTCACGTAGTAGGTGGTGCCGGGCAGCAGGCCGGTGAGGGGCAGCAGCGGCACCGGGTTCTGGTTGGTGGCGTTGGTGCCGGGCACCGAGGCGGCGCAGGCCACCTGGGTGAAGGGCCCGTTGCAGGACGCGGCCGAGAACACCCGCACCTGCTTGCTCACGCCATTGCCCACGGTGAGCACGGCGGCCGTGCTGGCGGGGCCGCTGGCGGCGGTGGTAAAGGTGTACCACACGTCGGAACTGGTGCCGAAGCCGCAGCCCTGGCTCGAATAGCCATTGGTGGGGGTGGCGGTGGCGCCGGTGGTGGTGCCGGCCGTGGGCGTGCAGGCCGGCGACATCGTCAGGGCGGTGGCGCCGCAGGGCTCGTTGTTGGTGATGAGCGTGGCGCCGGGCGTGGTGACGGCCGTCGACACCTGGCCGCCGCTGCAGTTGCCCGTCAGCGTGAGGGTGTAGGGTGTGCCGGGCTGCACGTTGGTGAGCGTGTAGGGCAGGCCGGTGAAGGTCACCGTTTGGGTTTGGCCGCCCAGCGGCGTGTAGGTGAGGGTGTAGCTGGTGTTGCCGAGGCCGGGCGAGAAGAATATCGGCAGGGTGTTGCTCGTGGCAATGCCCACCCGGAAGTTGGACGGCGGGGCGCAGCTCACCGGAGCCGTAGCGCAGAGCGTAAAGTTGCTGGTGGGGGAGTTCTCGTTCTCGACCACCTGCACGTAGTAGGTGGTGCTGGGGCTGAGGCCGGTGGCGGTGAGCGGCGGCACGGTGGGCAGGCCCAGGCCCGACATGCAGCTTACCTCCGACAGCAGGTTGGGGCTGCAGTTCGTTCCGCGCAGCAGGCGCAGCGCGGCTACGCCGCCGCCCGTCAGGGTGAGGGTGAGGCTGGTGCTGCCAGGGCCGCTGGCGGTGGTCGTCACGCGGTACCACACGTCGTCGGCGGCCTGGGTGCCGCCCACGAAGCAGCTGCTGGTGGGCGCGCCGAAGCCCGAGCCGGTGGCCCAGCCAAAGTTGCCGGTGGTGGGGGTGGCGCAGGTGGTGGCCCCGCTAAAGGGCAGCTGAATAGCGCCACAGGCCTCGTCGTTGATGACGTTCAGGGTGCTGTTGGTGCCGCCGGTGGCCTGGCCGCCGCTGGGGCAGCTGCCGCTGATGGTGAGCGTGTAGGGCCCCAGCGGCGCGCCCGTGATGGTGAAGGGCGAGCCCGCCGTAGTGCCCGTAATGGGGTTGCCACCGTTGCCCGTGAAGCGGTAGGTGTAGGGTCCCACGTTGTTGCGGCCCGGCGTGAAGACCACCGCCAGCGTGCCGGGGGCCGTTTGCGTCACGCTGTTGATGCTGATGGGCGCGCAGGTGGCGGTGCCCGGTCCGTCGCTCACGCAGATGGTAAATGGCCCGGTCGCGTCGTTGAACGACGGGTTGCCCGACACCCGCACGTAGTACGTGGTGCTGGGCACCAGCAGGCCCGTTACCAGGCGCGGGGCGGTGGTGTTGGCCTGGTTCGACGACGAGAAGGCCACCGGCGTGAACGGCCCCGCGCACGAGGTGGCCTCAAACAGCTGCACGAACGTGGCCGGGTTGCCATTCACGGTGATGGTGGCCCCGAAGCTGGCCGGCCCCGTGGCCGCCGTCGTGAACTTAAACCACACATCGCGCGGGTTGCCCGTGTTGCCGTAGCCGTTGGGCACGGTGGTAGTGGCGTTGAGGTTGGTGCTCACGGTGGGCGCCGTGCAGAGGCTGCCCTGGGGCGTGAGGGTTACGGCCCCGCAGGGGTCGTCGTTGGCCGGGGCCTGGGCCTGGGCGGCCGTGGCCAGGCCCAGCGTGGCGGCCAGCGCCAGCAGCCAGCGGCGGGTCCGGCGGCCGGGTTGCAGAGTAGAACTATGCATAAGCGGTAAGGGAATAATGGTGAGAAGATAAATGGTGAGAGCAAACATAATAAGCGGCCGGCAATTTGCGGGTGCATGCAGCGTCTCCTCCTTCCCCAACGCACCAAGGCAGGCATTGCCTGGCTGGGAGTACCACCCGAATGGCCGCCTGAAAAGCTACGGGGGTAGCGGGCTTACCGGACACGTCCGGTAAGCCCGCTACCCCCGTGAGGGAAGCACCGGACGTGTCCGGTAAGCCCGCTACCCCCGTGAGGGAAGCACCGGACACGTCCGGTAAGCCCGCTACCCCCGTGAGTGAGGCACCGGACACGTCCGGTAAGCCCGTTACCCCCGTGACGAGGGCACCGGACGTGTCCGGTAAGCCCGTTACCCCCGTGACGAGGGCACCGGGCGTGTCCGGCAGGCGTTAGGCTGCTTTCTTCTTCGAAGGCCGTTTTTTACGCGGCAGAATGCCATAGTTGAACAAGGCCGCCGCCTGGTCAGGCTGGCGCGAATACACCTGCAGGCCCGTGCAGTGCACATCCCACAAGGCCCAGCACAGGTCGTCGGCCTCGGGGCCCAGCAGCTCGATGAGGGTAGCCTCCTGGCTTTCGCCCTGGTCTTTGGTGATGGCCACTTTGCGGTAGTCTTCCAGCAGCTGGCGGGCGGCCTTGCCGGGGGCGTCGGTCAGCTGCTCTTTGGCCGCTTCCAGGGCCTTCACGTAGGCTTCGAAGTTGGTGAGGCGGTCGGGCTTTTTCGATTGGGTGAGGCCGCTGAGCTTATTGGGGTAAATCTTGTCGAGGCCCGACTTTTTGTAGAACGCGGGCCGTACCACCTTCACATCGGTTTCAGTGATGAACTCCTGGATGTCATCCCACCGGTCGTCTTCGTCGGCCGTGTTGTCCTGGGTGCTGCCGTCGGTGCCCACGCGCGCCACCACTTTGTCGCTAAACGAGGCCAGCACCGTGCGCAGCGGCGTGGCCAGGGCGGCCAGCAGCGCCGGCATGCCGGGCACCTCCAGGGCATTGAGGGTGTAGGTGGCAAAATCGGTGAAGCGCTTGCGCCCGCACTCGATGTTGAGAAAGTGGTTGTCGTACTTGTCGGCGTAAATGGCAGCCATGGGGTAGGGGGTTAAGGGTTAGTTGTTAGCGGCGTTAAATTGCCGGCCCGAAAGTGGGAAAAGAATCTGATATATGTACTAACCGCGCCCGCCCCCGGCGGCCCCGCCCGGTGGCCCCGCCGCACCAAAATGGCCCTGGCCGCAGCGTGCGCCGCGTTTTAGGCGGCACGGCTTGCGCTCCGGCAGCCAAAATATTTTTTTTGGAGCCGCTACTGCTGAGGCTGTCGGCCCCGGTGGCCCGCCCCATCACCGGGCCTCACAAACCACCTTATATTTGTCGGCCTGCCGCTTGCGTCGCAGTTTCCCCGGCTTTTCCTATCCGCATGCTCCTTCCCTACTCCTGCGCGGCCCGGCTCCGCAGCGGCCGCCTCCTGCTGGCCTTGCTGCTGGCCCCGGCGGCCCCGGCCCTGGCCCAAACCGGCTTTGCCCCCGGCACGCCCTATCCCTGCGGCAGCAACCTGCCGGCCAAAGTGGTGCTCGGCGATGTGAACGGCGATGGCCTCGCCGACATTGTGGCGGGCAACCAAAGCGGAGCCGCCATCAGTGTGCTGCTCAACCAGCCCGCAGCCGCGGGCACCTTTGGCACACCGCTGCGCTGCCCCACCGGGGGCGGGCAGCCGCGCGGCATTGCCCTGGGCGACGTGAACGGCGACGGCCGCCCCGACATTGTGACGGCCAATGCGGCGGGGGGCAACGTGAGCGTGCTCCTGAGCCTGGCCCCGCAGTCGGCCACCTTCGCCCCGCCCACTTCCTACGGCAGCGGGGGCACCCAGCCTACCACCGTGGCCCTGGGCGACGTGAACGGCGACGGCCGCCCCGACATCGTGACGGGCGACTTCGTGACGGGCCGGGTGGGCGTGCTGCTCAACCAGGCCGGGCTGCCCGGCACCTTTGGCGCCGTGGCTACCTTCGACGGGGGCGTCAGCCGCCTCACCGGCGTGGCCCTGGGCGACGTGAACGGCGACGGCCGCCCCGACATCGTGACGGGCAGCTTTGGCGGCGGGGGCATCGGCGTGCTGCTGAGCACCGCGCCGCAGGCGGCTCAGTTCAGCGCCCCCACCACCTACGTCGCCTCCGGCCCCGCCGATGTGGTGCTGCACGACGTGAACGGCGACGGCCGCCTGGACATCCTGGCCGCCGACAGCTACACCGACGCCGTGCTGGTGCTGCTCAACCAGGCCAGCCTGCCCGGGGCCTTCGGGGCCGCCACCAGCTACTCCAGCGGCGGCCGCTACCCCGGCTACCTGGCCGTGCGCGACGTGAGCGGCGACGGCCGCGCCGACATTGTGGTGGGCAATGAGGGCGCCGCGCCCGACCCCGGCTCGGTGGGCGTGCTGCTCGGCCTGCCGGGCCAGCCGGGCACGTTCGGCGCCGTCGTCACCTACTCCAGCGGCGACCTGGGCCCCTTCAGCATAGCCCTGGGCGATGTGAACGGCGACGGCCGCCCCGATGCCGTGACCAGCAACTACCGCAGCACCACCGTCTCGGTGCTATTGAATAGCTTCCCCACCGCCGCCGCCACCGCGGCCGCCACCGTCGTCGATATTTATCCCAATCCTGCCCAGGCGCAGTTTACCGTGCGGCTGCCCGCCGGCTTCGGCCCCGCCCAGGCCGAGCTGCTCAACTCTCTGGGCCAGGTGGTGCGGCAGCAGGCCCTGCCTGCCCAGGTAGCGGTGCCCACCACCGGCCTGCCCGCCGGCGTGTACACCCTGCGGCTCCGGCCCGCCACCGGCCCGGCGCTGACGCGGCGCGTAGTGCTGCACTAAGCCCGGGCCGGCGGCAGCAGGCGGCCTTACCTTCGCGGCTGCTTTCTACCCCAGCGTATGGCCCACCCCTACTTTGCGTTTCTCTTATTGCTAACGGCCGGCACCGCCGTCGCCCAGGCCCCCGCCGACACCGCCCGGCCGCGCCCGCCCTTCCGGGGCCTGCTGCCCGATTCGCTGGCCGCCGCCCCCACCCCCGGCGGCACTTTGCTGCTCAATGGCCAGGCGCAGCCCGCCCGGCCCTTCCTCACCATCCAGGACCAGCTGCGCACCGTGGCCGGCGTGCAGGTGACGCCCTACGACGGCGCGCCCGGCAGCGGCCAGGTGGTGCGTATTCGGGGCGCCAACACGGCCCAGGGCCTCGGCCAGCCGCTGTATGTGATTGACGGCCTGCCCGCGCTCAACGACGACCTCACGCCCGGCCAGGGCTGGGCCGTGCTGGGGGCCTTCTCCATCCGGCAGTACCGGGCCGACAATAGCTTCCAGGCCAACTTCGCCGAGCAGCAGGCCGAAATCGGGGCCAACCCGCTGCAGCTGCTGCCGCCGGAAAGCGTGGCGAGCATCGAGGTGCTGGCCGGGCCTGCCGCCGTGGCCCGCTACGGGGCGCTGGGGGCCAATGGGGTGGTCAGCATTCGCACCCGGCCGGCCACCGGGGGCCGCGCCCCGCACCTGCGCTACTCCGCCTACGCGGGCCTGCAGCAGCTGCGCCAGCGCTACGATTTGCTCGATGCCAGCCAGTATGCCGAGCTAGCCAACGAGGCCAGCTTCCGGCGCTTCGGCAATACGGTGGCCACGCCCTTCCCCAGCACGGCGCTGGGCGCGGGCACCGACTGGCAGGCCGAAACCTTCCGCCCCGCCCTGCTCCACCAGCACCAGCTCAGCTTCGACGGCAGCCTGGGGGCCACCACCTACCGCCTCAGCGCCGACTACCGCCAGCAGGCCGGCCTGCTGGCCAACTCCGACCTCACCCGCCTGGGCCTGCGCCTGGCGCTGGGCCGCCAGCTGGGCACCCGGCTGCAGCTGCGCGGCACCCTGGCTCTGGGCCAGACCGACCAGCGCCTGCCCTACACCCAGGGCGACGGCAGCCCCACCCGCGGCGCCCTGTTTGCCCCGCCCAACCAGCCCGTGCGCACTGCCAACGGCACCTACACCGGCTACGGACCTTATTCGTACAGCTTCGCCCCCAGCGCCACGCTCAACTTCGCCAACCCGCTGGCCGGGGCCGAATACAGCTACCGCGACCCGCGCACCCGCCGCCTGCTGGCGCAGCTGGGTGCCACCTACACCGTGCTGCCCCACCTCACCCTGGAGGCCAGCGCCAACTTCCAGCGCACCGTGCTGGCCGCCACCGGCTACCTGGGCATAGTAGAAAGCCGCGACAACAGCCTGATTGCGCCCGGCAGCGCCACGCCCTTCACCACCCAGAGCTACCGCGCCAGCCAGTGGGCCGGGCAGCTGGCTTTGCGCTACCTGCGCCCGCTGGGGCAGCGCCACGCCGTCGGGGCCGAGCTTGATTACCAGTACCAGGCCCTCGATGTGTGGTCGAACACCGGCTATGGCCTTCCCAATAGCCTGTTCAGCGGCTACGGCTACTACCGCACCACCGGCGAAATGCGTCTGCACCGCCCCTGGGCCCGCCTGCACTACACCCTCGACAGCGCCCTGACCGTGGAAGCCAGCCTCAGCTACGCCAGCTACCGGGGCACGCTCGAAACGCAGTATTACCCCGCCGCCCAGCTGAGCTGGCGGCACGCCCTGCCCGCCGCCGAGCTGCGCCTGTGGGCCGGGGCGTCCCGCACCGGCACCTACGGGGTGGGCTACGGCACCTCCGGCCCCCTGCGGCTGATTTCGGGCTTCAACACCGGAATGCCCTTCTCCGAGCCGCGCTACCAGCAGCCGCAATACACCAACCAGGCCGAGCTGGGCCTGCGCCTGGCCAGCCGCAGCGGGCAGCTCTCGGGGCAGCTGGTGGGCTACCAGCGCCGTACCTACCACACCCTACTAAATCAGTCGCTCAGCGTCCCCACCGGCAGCAACTTGCAGAACACCATCGTGGTGTACGACGAAGCCACCATCAGCAACCTGGGCCTGGAGCTGACCCTGACCGCCGACTGGCAGCGCGGCCGCCTGCAGGGCAGCACCCGCCTCGTGGGCAGCCTCAACCGCAACCGCCTGCTGGTGGACAACCCCACTGTCTTCGGCCCGCAGTTCGACAACCAGCCCACGGCCTCATTCTACGGCTTCCTGCAAAATGGCCTGAATGCCAACGGCGCCCTGCAGTTCGTGCCCGCCAGCGATGGTGGCTACCAGCGGGCGCTGCTGGGCACGGGTATTCCGCCGCAGCTGGCCAGCCTCAGCCAGCAGCTGCGCCTGGGCCGCCTGGCCCTCGACGTGCAGCTCGACGGCATGTTTGGCTACCAGATGGTGAACTACCAGCTCAGCTACCTCGACACCCCCAGCGGCTACCTCAACAGCGCCACCACCGCCCTCGACCGCTGGACGCGCACCAATACCAACACGAACATCCCGGTGGCCGGCTCACCCACCAACGTGCTCAACATCGGCGGCTTCGTTCCGCAGACCAACTACCTGGTCGAAAACGCCAGCCACGTTCGCCTGTCTTCCCTCACCCTCACCTACCGCCTCCGCCAAACCGCCACCCAGGACATCAGCGTGTGGGCCGGCGGCCAAAACCTATTCGTCCTCAGCAGCTACCGCGGCTACGACCCCAACATCAGCAGTGGCGGAGCCGCCCCCACCCTAGCCGGGCTCGACTATGGGGCCACGCCCGTGCCCCGCACCTGGCTGCTGGGCGTGAGCGCCGGTTTCTAATTTCAATGAGCAATTAACAATGGGCAATGAGCAATTCGCGTTTTGATTGTTGTTCATTTGTCATTGCAAACGGGCTATTACGGCATCACCATCATTAATTGCTCATTGTTCATTGCTAATTGCCCATTGAAAATATGATTTCCTTCTCCGAATTCACCCTTGCCAACGGCCTGCGCTGCATCGTCCACGAAGATTTCAGCACCCCGATGGCCGTGCTGAACGTGATGTACGACGTGGGCTCGCGCGACGAAAGCCCCGACCACACCGGCTTCGCGCACTTGTTTGAGCACCTCATGTTCTCGGGCTCCGTGAACATCCCCAGCTACGACGAGCCCCTGCAGCGCGTGGGCGGCGAAAACAACGCCTTCACCAGCAGCGACGTTACCAACTATTACCTCTCGCTGCCCGCTACTAACATCGAAACCGGCTTCTGGCTTGAAAGCGACCGGATGCTCAACCTGGCCTTCTCCGAAAACGGCCTTGATGTGCAGCGCAAAGTGGTGGTCGAGGAGTTCAAGCAGAGCTACCTCAACCAGCCCTACGGCGATGTGTGGCTCAAGATGAAGCCCCTCGCCTACCAGCAGCACCCTTACCAATGGAACACCATCGGCAAGGAAATCGCGCACATCGAAAACGCCGTGATGGACGACGTGCGCAGCTTTTTCCAGAAGCACTACGCTCCGCAGAATGCCATTCTGGTAGTGGCCGGCGCCGTGAGCACCGCCGACGCCCAAGCCCTGGCTGAAAAATGGTTTGGCCCCATCCCCGGTGGCCCCGCCTACCAGCGCCAGCTCCCCCAGGAGCCCGCCCAGACGGCCCCGCGCCAGGCCCGCACCAGCGCCCCCGTGCCCCTCTCGGCCCTCTACAAAGCCTACCACATGCCCGCCCGCGCCGACCAGCGCTACTACGCCGTGGACGTGCTGAGCGACGTGCTGGGCCGGGGCAAATCGAGCCGCCTGCACCAGCGCCTGGTGAAGGAGCAAGCGCTGTTCAACAACATCTCGGCCTCCGTCACCGGCTCGCTCGACCCCGGTCTGCTCGTCATCAGCGGCAAGCTCAACGCGGGCGTGGACCTGGCCGCCGCCGACGCCGCCGTAGAAGCCGTAGTGGCCGAGCTGCTGGCCGCCGACGTGGACGCCCAGGAACTCGAAAAAGTAAAAAACCAGGCCGAAAGCAGCCTCGTCTTCGGCGAAATCGACCTCCTCAACCGCGCCCTCAACCTGGCCTACAGCAAGCTGCAGGGCGACGCCAACCTGGTCAACGAAGAAGGCAGCCGCATCCGCGCCGTGAGCGTGGCCGACGTGCGCGCCGCCGCCGAGCTCGTGCTGCGCCCCGAAAACTGCAGCACGCTCTACTACGAAGCCCAGGCTGCGTAACGCAGTAGCGCGGATTGGGTAGTCCGCGAGTGGAGTTCGTTGAACGTCCTGACTGTCGGACTACCCAATCCGCGCTACTATTATAACCAACAGCGCCCCCGGCCATTACTGGCCGGGGGCGCTGTTGGTTAGATTAAAATGGATTACAAAAAACTACCAGCCTGAGTTACCACCCGAGCCCCAACCTGAGTCTTTCTTGGCCGGGGCAGCCTTTTTAGCGGGGGCAGCCGCTTTGGTTGGCGCCGCGGTTTTGGCAGCTGGTGTGGCGGGAGTAGCAGCCGGCTCGGCTGCTACCGGGGCGGGCTCGGCCGCTGGGGCGGGGGCCGCGGCGGCAGCCGGCGCCATCGCCGGAGCTGCCTTCGCCGCCGCAATATTGGCGGCGCGGGCGGCGCGCTGCCGCACTTTGGCCATGCGGGCTTCGTCGCGCGCCTCGCGGCTCTCGAAACCGCCATAGGTGGCACTGTGGCCGTTTTGCAGAATCACGGGCTGGCCCGGCGCTACGTACACGCCGGCTTTGGCCAGCTCGCGGGGGGCGGGAGCGCCACCCAGCTTAGCCCCAGCCGCCGCATCGGCGGGAGGAGTGGCGGCGGGCGCATCGGCTACCGGGGCCTCGGCCGGGGCAGCAGCGGGCGCAGTGGCACCCGGAGCATCAGCTTTGGCCTTGGTCGGCGCCGCAGCGGGCGTCGTTTTTTTCGCGGCTTTCTTGGGGGCCGGAGCGCCCCAGGAGTTGTCGGTTTCCCACCCGGATTGGGCGGCAGCGGTAGTGGCCACGCCACCCAGCAGGAGCAGAAAGAGAATCGTGCGTTTCATAACGGATAAAATTACGCAAAAAAATGTTGTCCTGCCCCAAACATTTTCTCGTCCCAACAACCAAAATCCCCGCCAGCTCGCGCCAACGGGGATTTTTCACAGCAGCGTTGAAAAGAATTTACCAACTGGCCGCCACAGGCTCGAGCGTGGTGCCGGTGCTGGCGGGCTTGCGCGGCGGGCGAATGCTGTAGGGCAGCAGACGGCTGGGCTGCACCTTCACGGCCATACCGGGGCCGGCATACACTACATCTTCAGCTCGCAGGTGTACCGGCGTTTCGGCGGGCAGAGCGGGAGCCTGGGCAGCGGCTACGGGTTCGATGGGGGGCCAGCCGTCGTCGGTGAGCGAGGCCTGAGCTACGGCAGGGGCGGGAGTGGCTTTGCGGGCCACGCGCTCGGCTTTTTTAGTGGCGCGCTTGGCCTGGCGGGCGTTGGCTTTGGCCGTGGCTTTTTTGGCGGTGGCGGGGGTGGTTTGGGCGCTGGCTTCGGCAACGATGAACAGCGACAGGGCGAGGGCAAAAATGGAGCGGAACATGGGGTAGGCCGGAAAATAATTGGTGGTTGGATGTCGGGAGTAATTCCGAAACCGTGCCAATTTTTCCGGCCGCTCACGTTTCAGCAACCAACAAGCGGCCCGACTTCTGACGAAACCGGGCCGCTTGCTTGTGAAAACGCACTGTTTTTCAACCCACTATTTTGACGAAGACGGAGCGAGTGTATTTTCGGACTTCACCCGGCGTGGGGCCGGGCCGTCGTACGACTGCCCCGTGGGTGCGGCGGGCTGAATGGCCTCGCCGGGGGCGGCGTAGGCGCCCTGGCCGGCACCATCGGCACTAGCGCGCGAGCCGGTGGCGCCGTTGCCGGCAGGGCCTTTGCGCATTGGCTTTTGCTCGGGTTTGGCGGGCAGCACTACGGCCGTGCGGCTTTTGGTGGCACCGGCCTTGGCGACGCGCTTGCTAGAGCTGCTGCGGGTGCTGACGGTGGTGCGGGCGGGCTTTTTGGTGGTTTTGGTGACGGTGGTGGACGTGGCGGCAGTGGTGTTAGCCGTTTGGGCCGCTGCTAATGCGGTGGTGAGCACCACGAGCAGGCCGGTAAGCAGGGAGCGAAGCATGAACGAGAAACGAAAAAAAGGTGAAAGAATGCTGATGAACCCGCCCGCGCCGCACGGCTGGGCTTGGGGCCATCGGCGGGGCATACGCGAAATGGCTGGCGGAGGGTGCGCCGCCGGCCGTACCTTTGTAGTCTATGCTACAGGAAACCATTGCCGCCGTCGCGGCCGATATCAGCGCTTACGACCTGGGTACCAGCGCGCAACTCGACGCCTTCCGCATCAAATACCTGGGGCGCAAGAACAGCGTCATCGCCGACCTGTTTGAGCAGCTCAAAACCGTGCCTAACGACGAGAAACGCGCCGTCGGCCAGCAGCTTAACACCCTCAAGCAACTGGCCCAGACCCGCCTCGACGAGCAGCAGGCCGCCCTCGAAGCCGCCGCCGACAACGCCCCGGCTAACCCCGATTTCGACTACACCCTGCCCACGGTGCCCAATGCGCTGGGCACCCGCCACCCGCTCTCGCTGGTGCGCGAGGAAATGCTGCGCGTCTTCGCCCGCATCGGTTTCGCCGTGGCCGAAGGCCCCGAAATCGAGGATGACTGGCACAACTTCACCGCCCTCAATTTCCCCGATAATCACCCGGCGCGCGACATGCAGGACACGTTTTTTGTGGCTCCGGCTGCGAAAAGCCCCCTCGACGCGGCCGACTCCGGCGCGCCCGATGTGCCGCACCTGCTGCGCACCCACACCAGCACCGTGCAGGTGCGCGTGATGGAAACCGAGCCCCTGCCTATCCGCCGGGTGATGCCGGGCCGGGTGTTCCGCAACGAGGCCATTTCGGCCCGGGCGCACATGATGTTTCATCAGGTGGAGGGCATTTTCATCGACGAAGGCGTGAGCTTCGCCGACCTCAAGCAGACGGTGTACTACTTTGTGCAGGAGCTGTTTGGCCAGGACATCAACATCCGGTTCCGTCCCAGCTTCTTCCCTTTCACCGAGCCCAGCGCCGAGATTGACATCACCTGCCTCATCTGTAAGGGCGCGGGCTGCAACATCTGCAAAGGCTCCGGCTGGGTCGAAATCGGCGGCTGCGGCATGGTGGACCCCGCCGTGCTCGACAACGCCAAAATCGACTCCGAGAAATACTCCGGCTACGCCTGGGGCATGGGCATCGAGCGCATTGCCATGCTCAAATACCAGATTAAGGACTTGCGTCTGTTCACGGAGAATGACATGCGGTTTTTGCGGCAGTTCGAGGCGGTGTAGGCCGCGCTGCTTCGAACTAATTCTCCGGTTTTCCCATTTTACGCAATCCGTTAATATTCATTATTCGTGAAAGTTAGAAATCAACTCCAGAACAAGGTCAACGTCATTACGCTGGGCTGCTCCAAAAACCTGGTGGACTCCGAAGTCCTCATGGGCCAACTGCGTGCCAACGACTTCGACGTGACCCACGAAGCCAAAAAAAACGACGCCAACATCGTCATTATCAACACTTGTGGCTTTATTGACAATGCCAAGCAGGAGAGTATCGACACCATTCTGCGCTACGCCGATGAAAAGCAGGCCGGCAAGCTGGAGAAACTGTATGTAACCGGCTGTCTGTCGCAGCGCTACAAGGACGAGCTGGAGGTTGAAATTCCGCAGGTGGACGCTTACTTCGGCACCCTGGAGCTGCCGCAGATGCTGAAGGTGCTCAACGCCGACTACAAGCACGAGCTCATCGGTGAGCGGCTGATTACCACGCCCAAGCACTACGCTTACTTCAAAATTGCGGAGGGCTGCAACCGGCCCTGCTCGTTCTGCGCCATCCCGCTGATGCGCGGCAAGCACGTCG
Source organism: Hymenobacter aranciens (assembly GCF_030580865.1). Lineage (GTDB taxonomy): Bacteria > Bacteroidota > Bacteroidia > Cytophagales > Hymenobacteraceae > Hymenobacter > Hymenobacter aranciens. The sequence goes on from NZ_JAUQSY010000006.1 coordinate 241,914, forward strand.
ACCGGCCCATTGAGGACCTAGTGAAGGAAGCCAAGCGCCTGGCTAGCATGGGCACCAAAGAGCTGATTCTCATTGCCCAGGACTTAACTTATTACGGCCTGCAGCATTATGGCGAGCGTAAGCTGGCCGATTTGCTCCGCAACCTGTCCGACGTGAACGGCATCGAGTGGATTCGCTTGCAATACGCGTACCCGTCGCAGTTTCCGATGGACGCGCTGGACGTGATGGCCGAGCGCTCGAACATCTGCAAGTACCTTGACATGCCCTTGCAGCACGGCTCGGATAACATGCTCAAAATCATGCGCCGCGGCATCAGCAAGCGCCGCACTGTGGAGCTCGTGGACCAGATTCGGCAGCGCGTGCCGGGCATTGCCCTGCGCACCACGCTCATCGCTGGCCACCCCGGCGAGACGCAGCAGGATTTCGAGGATTTGTATGAGTTCGTGGAGCAGACGCGCTTCGAGCGGCTGGGCATTTTCACCTATTCGCACGAGGAAAACACGCACTCGCACACCCTCCCCGACGACGTGCCGGCCGAGGTAAAGCAGGAGCGCGCCGACGCCATCATGGAGCTGCAGCAGGGCATTTCGATGGAGCTGAACGAGGCGCGCGTGGGCCAGACGTACAAGGTGTTGTTCGACCGTAAGGAAAGCGGGCATTTTGTGGGCCGCACCGAATTCGACTCGCCGGAAGTGGACAACGAAGTGCTGGTGCCCGCCGACAAGGATACGCACGTGCGCCTGGGCGACTTCGCCAACGTGAAGATTAACAGCGCTTCCGATTTCGACCTTTACGGCATTTTAGTGAAGTAAGCAGTGATGAAGGCCCGCCTTAACCAGCAGGAAGTTGATTACCGGATTGAAGGTACCAGCAGTCCGGGTGAGGCGGGCGTGCAGCTGGCGGCCGATACCGACCTGACGGCCGGTAACGCCTGGGCTACTGCCGGCTACGTGGTGGCGCCTTGGCTGACGAAGAACGAAAACGAGCTGCTGCGCAACGGCCTGGCCGAGCTGGTGCGGGCGGCGCTGCGCAATACTGGTCTGGAAATCGCCGCCGACTGGGACGTAACCAACTACCACCGCGTGGTGGGCACCGATGCAGCGCGGCACCTGGCTGTAGTTAACCAAACCAAGGAATTTCCGCTGACGGCGCTGCCGCTGCCGGTGACGGTGCTGGAGGCGCGGGTGAGCGAGCTGTGCGGCCGCAAGGTGCGGGTGCACAATCCGGCCAACGGTCAGCAAGCCTTTCATTTGCGCATCGTGCGGCCGCAGATAACCGACAACAACCCGCCGCACCGCGACACCTGGCTCGACCGCCTGCGGCACGGGCTGAACATCTACTTTCCGGTGGCGGGCAGCACCGCCGATTCGTCATTGCCGCTGGTGCCTGGCAGCCACTGGTGGCCTGAAAGCCAGACCAGTCGCACCCAGGCTGGAGCCGTGTACAATGGTAACCAATACAGCGTACCAGCGCTGGCCAGCGCCACTACACCACTAGAGTTCATTCGGCCCAACCCGGGCCCCGATGAGGTGCTGCTGTTCTCGCCCTACTTGCTGCACGGCGGGGCCGTTAATCTAAACCCCGACCAGACGCGCATCTCGCTCGAAATGCGCTTCTGGGCGGTATAAACGCCCGCCAGACAACCTTTCGGCCTACGCCGGGTTTTGTGCGGACTTTTGCGGCCGCATCCGACCTTCACGGCCTTCATACCCAATCCATGCCCACCCACTGTAGCACCCTGTCGTACGCGGCCACCGGCGCGTTTTCGAGCCTGCTGACTGATTATCTGGCCCAAAACCCCGCCCTGGCGCCCTTCTACCACCACTTTCCGACGCTGGAAAACTTCGCGGCCCAAATTGAGGAGAAGCAGGCGGCGTACTCGCCCGAGGCCCGGCAGCGACTGGTAGCGGCATTGCGGGAACAGTATTCGGGCGAGGTGCCGGCAGCCATTGCGGCTAATCTGGACTTGCTGGCTCAGTCCACTACGTTCACGGTTACAACTGGCCATCAGCTCAATCTGCTCACCGGGCCGCTGTATTTTATCTACAAAATTGTCTCGGCCATCAGGCTCAGTCAGGAGCTGAAGGCGGCGTATCCGCAGTACGATTTCGTGCCGCTGTACTGGATGGCGACGGAGGACCACGATTTTGCCGAAATCAATCATTTCTCGCTCTTCGGCAAAGCCTACGCCTGGGAAGCCAGTGGCACCGGCGGCCCAGTCGGCCGTCTGGCGCTCGATGGCCTGGAGGAGCAGTTGCTGAGTCAGTTGCCACCCGAAGTTCCGGCCCTGTTTCGTGAGGCCTACACCAGTGCCGCCACGCTGGCCGAGGCCACGCGTCGGCTGGCCGATGGCCTGTTTGGCGAGTTTGGCCTGCTGACACTGGACGCCGACCACCCGGCCCTGAAGCGGGCCCTAGTGCCGGTGCTGGAAAAGGAAATTCAGGAACAGGCTTCCAACGCCGCCGTGCAGGCTACCAACGCCCGTCTCACGGCCGCTGGCTACAAACCGCAGGTGTATTCGCGCCCGCTCAACTTATTCTTCCTCACGGCTGAAGGCCAGCGTCAGCGCCTGGAGCCCGACGCCAGCGGGGCCGACTGTGTGGAAGTGACCATCCGCAACACGGCCCGCTGCCACAACCGCGAAGAGTTGCTGGCCCTGGCCCGGCAGCAGCCCGAACAGTTCAGCCCCAACGTGGTGCTGCGTCCTCTCTACCAGGAAATTTTGCTGCCTAACCTGGCCTACATCGGCGGCGGGGCCGAGGTGGCGTACTGGTTTCAGCTGAAAGACGTGTTTGCAGCCTACGGCGTGCCGTTTCCGATGGTGCTGCCGCGCAATTCGGCGATGTATATCAGCCGGGCTAATGCGGGCAAGCTGCGCAAGCTGGGCCTGAGTAGCACCGACATTTTCAAGCCTTTGGCGGAGTTGAAAAAGCAGGTAGGAGCTACGCTGGGGCAGGAGGAAATCAGCCTCCGCGAGCAGCAGCAGGCGCTGGCGGCTGCCTTCCAACAGGTGCAGGACCTGGCCCAGCGCCTTGACCCTACGCTGGTAAAAACCGTGGCCGCCGAGGCCAGCAAGGCCGCTGGCAGCCTGGCCGGCTTGGAAAAGCGCCTCAGCAAAGCCGCCGAAACCAAGCACGAAACGGCTTACGCGCAGCTGGCTTCTATCAAGGAAAAGCTGTTTCCCGAAGGCGGCTTGCAGGAGCGTAGCGACAACGTGCTTAGTATTTTGATTAACAATCCGGACTTTATCCGGCAGTTGATTACGTGCTTCGAGCCGCTGGCGCTGGAGTTTGCGGTGCTGACGGAGGAATAGACCAATGCTGAAAGCCGACCTGCGCCGCGCTGCCCTGGTCCGCCGGTTGGCGCTGGCTCCAGTCGAGGTAGCCAACCGTTCCGAACAGCTCGGCGAGCAGCTATTCCGCCACTTCCCGGTGGCTGAGTGGCAGTGGCTGCACCTGTTTCTGCCGCTGGCGAAGCGCAACGAGCCCGACACCTGGCAAATAATCCACCGGGTGTGGCGCGAAAAGCTGCCGCTGCATCTCGCAGTGCCTGTAGTGCAGCCCGATGGCATCTCGCTGAAACACTACGGGCTGACACCCGAAACGCCGCTACTGCGCAACCGCTGGGGCATCGACGAGCCCGACCCGGCGGCGGCGCTCGAAGTATTTACCGCTCAGCTCAATGCCGTGCTGGTGCCTTTATTAGCCATAGACAAAACCGGCCAGCGCGTGGGCTACGGTGGCGGCTTCTACGATAGGTTTCTGGCGCAGTGCCGGCCGGGCACACCGTTTATCGGTCTTAATTTGCTTGATGTGCCGCCCATTGAGCGCATTGCTGATGTACTGCCGACCGATGTGCCGCTCACGGCCTGCATCACGCCAAGCCAGGTGTGGTATTTTTAGCCCACCGAAAAAAAACCTTGCGAAACCTTTTTTAACCTCGCGCAACCTTGCGCGAAAAAAATTGTCCCCGCCGCGCACAATAATACGCCGGGCCCCGTCGTTGAAAGTCCAGTCAACCTTAACTGGCTTTCACTCATGGCCGAAATTCAGCAATCCGCCCGCCCCGCCGGCAAGAACCAAAGGTCAGCGTCAGCTAAGCCCCGAGCCGCCAAACGCAGCTTCCGCCTCGACATGACGCCGATGGTGGACCTGGCTTTTCTGCTGCTCACGTTCTTCATGCTCACCACCACCTTCGCCAAGCCGAACGTGATGGCGCTGAACATGCCGGTGGATTCGCCCGACAAATCGGTGGTGCCCCTGACGGAAGCCATGACCATTCTGCTGGGTAAAGACCATCGGGTATTCTACTACTTCGGGCTGAATGCGCCGGCCGATAAGTCGGTGGCCGTGCCGGAGTTGCACGCTACCAGCTTCGCGGCCAACGGTATCCGGCAGGCGCTGCTGGCCCGGCTGCGGCAGCAGCCCGCCACCGTGGTGCTCATCAAGCCCACCCCCGACGCGCAGTACCGCGACATGGTGGACATCCTCGACGAAATGACGATTACCAACCAGAAAAAGTACGCGCTGGTCCAGCTTTCTAAAGACGACTCCCACCTCCTCCAAACTGCTGCGTTATGATGACCCAAGCCCAGCTGGCCACCGCCAGCCTCAACGACATCGTGTTCGATGGTCGGAACAAAGAATACGGCGCCTACGAGCTGCGCGCCCTCTACGAGCGCCACGTAAAGCAGGCCCTGGCCTGGGCGAGTGTGGTGCTGTTGCTGCTGCTGCTGTACCCAGTAGTATCACGGCTAATGGCGGATGCGTTTCCGGCGCCGGTAATTAAAACCACCGGCGTAATAGAAATCCAGGACATCCAGGACCCTTCGCGGGTAACGCCCCCGCCGCCCATTGTGCCCCCCGTAACCCCGCCGCCGCCGCCTGCAGCTGCCGAGCCGGTGGCATCGGTCAGGTTCACGACTAATATGAAAGTGGACCGCGACGAAAAAGCATCTACCGACCCCGTACCCGACCACGAGATGTTGCTTACCACTAACCCCGGCCTCACCACTGCAGTAGGCCAGCAAACCACCGAGCCATCCCTCACCGACTTGGAAAGCCACACCAGCGGCCCGCTTACGGAAGTGGTCGACACCAAGATTTATACCTACGTGGAGCAGATGCCCGAACTGATGAGCGGCGGCGGCATGGCCGCCATCGTGGCCGCCATCCAGAAGGCAGCTAAGTACCCGTCAGCTGCCCTGAATGCTGGCGTAGAGGGGAAAGTATACGCTAACTTTACCGTTAATGCCGAGGGCGAAATAAGCAACGTGCAAATTGTGAAGGGCCTGGGCTTCGGCATCGACGAAGAAACCATCCGCGCAATCAAGATGCTACCGCACTTCCGGCCCGGCAAGCAAAATGGGCGGCCCGTGAGCGTGTCGTTTACCGTGCCGGTGTCCTTCAACATCAAATAGCGACCAGCCGAGCGTGGCCGAAGAGCCCCGGTCTGACTTGCTTGCCTCAGTGTTGCAACTGGGTGTGGGCAGTGTCGGGCCGGGGCTCTGTGCGCCGCAGCTGCACCGCCGTGATGCGGGCTTGTCCCCACGGCGCCACGCTCACGCTCACCAGCAGGGGGTGCAAACGGCGGGGCTTTTCGCGCCGCAGGGGGCTGGCGGCGGGCACGTAGTAGCGCTCCAGGTTGAAGCGCAGCCGCAGGCGGCGGGGCTGCACGGTTTCTACCCAGCCGCGCAGCACGGCCTGGCCAGTGCTGGCGGTCGGGGTTTGGTCATACACACCGGCCACGGTGGCGGCACTGTCGGGGGTGGCGGTGTGCAGCAGCACGTACACTTGCTGGCGGCGCTGGGGCGGGGTGGTAGCGCGCCAGGCGGTCAGCGGCACGTTGCCGATGTCGTAGCTCAGGCGCACGTAGTTGCCGGTTTGCAGTTCGGCGGGGTTGATGGGGGCGGCGCGCAGCTGCAGGTGCTGGCCCAGGGCGCTGGTGGCGTAGCCCGCCCCGGCCACGCCCAGCACGTAGAGCACCTGCGCCGCCAGCAGCAGCTGCAACAGCCGGCGGCGGCCCGCCGATAGAATGGTGATAGGCATACGAAACGGCTTACGTGGTGGGCGGGAATTTCCGCTCGTCCGGCGCGGGTGGAGTATTGGCCAGCGCTTGGGCATTGCGGCGGCGCAGGTACCAGCTCAGGCTCAGCAGCAGCACCCCGCCGAGCAGGAAAAACAACGACTTATCCAGAAATGCCCAGGTGAGGCGGAAGTAGGCCACCATCGTAGCCACTACGAATAGCACCGCGCCCAGCGTGAGCTGCTCGGGGCCGCTGCCGTCGGTGGCGCGCTGCGCCCGCAGCAGCACCGCGCCGGCGTAGCAATACAGCACTACCAGCGTGGCCACGGCCAGCGGCAGCCCGCCGGGCAGGTAGAAGCCCGGCAGCAGCAACAGCCAGTCGGGCAGCGAAGCCAGCCGGCCCTGCCGCCGCTTGCCGATAAACGACACCACAAACACCCCGGCCAAAGCCCCCAGGTAAGCCAGCAGCGGCGGCCGCAGCAGGCCGGCATACTGGTCGGTTTCGCCAAACAACGCCAAGCCCAGCGTAAACAGGTAAGCCGCTACCAGCGAGGGCCCCTGCAGGGCCCGCGTCGCCGCCGGGGCGCGCGGCAGCCAGTCGCCGACGGCATACAGCAGCATGGCCGGGATGAAAAACCAGGTGATTTTGCTGTGCGACACCGCCACCAGCGCCGCCGCCTGCCACAGCACCACCGTGGCCAGCACCTGTCCCAGCAGCACCGACGGCCGCCGCCCCCAGTAATACCCGATGCCGCCCAGCGACAGCAGCGCCGTAGCGTAGCTGAAACTGCCCAGCACCCAGGCATAATACGTTTGCACCGCCGCTGCAATGCCCAGCGTGAGCGCCGCCAGCCAGCTGCTTTCGTACACAAAGCTTAGGGCTACGCCCGCCACCACCCAGGCCAGCAGGCCGCTGGCATCGTAGCCCACCAGCTGGTAGAGCTGGCTGGTCAGAATAATGTCGACGCCAAACAGTAGCAAACCCAACGCCAGCAGGCCCTGCCCCACGCTCCGGTTGCCGCGCCGCAGGAAGTAGTTGCCAGCGGCGTAGGCGCCCAGCAAGCTGCCCAGCATCAGGCCTAGGCGCACGGTGGGCGGCAGAGCCTGCCAGTTGGCAGCCAGCACGCTCAGCACACTCAGGCCCAGCAGCAGGCTGCCCAGCAGCGGCAGCAGGCCAATGGCGGCCACAGCTTCGGCGGGGTAGCGGGCCAGCAACTGCTGCCGCTGCGCCTCCGTGATGAGGCCATCCTGAACCCAGGCGGGGGTTTCGGTTTCGAGAAATTTACGGGACAAATCTGGCAGGATGAAAGTAGAACGATAAACTCCCCTCTTTGAAAAGGAGGGGATGTTTTCGCGTAGCGAAAACGGGGGTGGTTGGACGTCGGCAGGGCTTGCGCACCGCTGGAAATATCCGACAGAAATAGCAATGCGAACGACTGCAACCGACGCGGGCGGCCTAACCCGCCCCGTTGCAGCGGCCCTACAACATCCCCTCTTTGGCAGCCGGGGAGCTTTGTTCTTACAGCCCTACCCTTTCAAAGCCCGCGTCATTTCGCGCTTGCCGGGGGGGCCGGGCAGCTTCTCAGTGAGCCAGCCGGCGGCCCGCAGGTTGCGCCGAAACTGGCCCTGGGCGCAGTAGCTCACCAGCGTGGCGCCGGCGGCCGCAGCGGCGTAGAGTCTGGCAAAAATGGCCTCGGTCCACAGCTCGGGCTGTTTTTCGGGGGCGAAGGCGTCGAAATAGATGACGTCGTAATGTTCGGGCGTGAGAACAACTTCCTGCAGCGGCTCCTGGATTTTTTGCAGCGTGAAGCCGGGTTGCAGCTCGGCTTTGCGGCCCCAGGGCGCGGCGTGCAGCGCGGAGAAAAGGGTGGCCAGCGGCTCGCCGTACTGGTCCCACTCGGGCTGCAGGGCAGCTACCACGGCGGGCGGCAAGGGGAAAGTTTCGAGGCCGTCATAGGCTACTTCGGCGCCGTGGGCCACGGCGGCTTCCAGCGTCAGCAGGGCGTTAAGGCCGGTGCCGAGGCCCACTTCGAGGATGCGCAGGGGGCGGTCGAGGCCCTCGCCGGCTTCCAGGCGCGGCCAGCTGCCGTGCCGGATGAAGACGTGCTTCGACTCCTGCCGGGCGCCGTGCCGCGAGTGGTAATGCTCGTTGAGCGCGGGCACGAACAGCGTAGCCGAGCCGTCGGCCGTGGCGCGCACTTCTACCTTTGCCTCACTCGCCGAATAGTGTTCGTCGCCCACTGCCAATTGTTCACTGCTCATTGTTAATCGCTCATTGCTTATGCGTGTAAAAGTAGCCCTGCCCGCGAGCTTTTCCTTCTCAACCACCCTGCCCGTACGCATCACCGACCTTAACTACGGCGCCCACCTCGGCAACGACTCGCTGCTGGGCATGCTCCACGAGGCCCGGGTGCAGTTCCTGGCCGCGCTGGGCACGGCCGAGTTCGACCCGGCCACGAAGCTGGGCTTCATCATGGCCGATGTGGCCATCGAGTACAAGGGCGAAGGTTTCCACGGTGACGTGCTGACGTTCGAGCTGGCCGCCGCCGACGTGCATAAGTACGGTTTCGACGTGGTGTACCGGGTGCAGAACCAGCAAGGCCGCGCCATTGCCAACGCTAAAACCGGCATGCTCTGCTTCGATTACAATACCCGCAAGCTGCGCGGGCTGCCGGCGGAGCTGGCGGGGCAATTAGTTTGAATACTCATCATATTTCCACCACTCGCTGCCATATTGGGACCGCAATTTGGCCACTTTTTCCAGGCGCTCGGTAATGGCTGGCAGGTCGTGCGCCATGCAGAAACCCAGCTTTTCGCGATTCTCGATGGGCTTACAATAGCTGCCATCTTCCTGGTGCAACCATCCAAAAATAGCTGGCACTTCCTGCTCGAAGGTGAGCACGCCCAAGTGCTTGTGCCCTTGCTCTATGCTATTGATAGGGTAGAGGTCGCCCAATAGTAAAATCGACTGCGTGAGCTCATAGTTTACCAGTGTATAATCCTGAGGATTAGCAAGACAAAAAATGCAGTCAAATTTTTTCGGGACAATCAGGTCGGCGTAGGCATTCCAGGTTAAGACCAGTATTTCATTAGCCTGACGCTTCCAATTCATAAACCGCTCGTAAGCATCGCCATTTTCCAGGTTTCGGTGATGTACACACTTGGCTTGCAAGGCATTTAGTGCATCATCCGAGCAATACGCATCAGCTTGTAAGTAGCGGGCTTCTGGTGTGCAGTCGGTTTCGGGGCGCATGAGGAACTCAGAATAACAAACAACTAACGGCTATTTTCCGCAAGCTAACTGTGTGACACCGATAAATGAGCTACCGGAAACTTAAGGCCTTGTTCGTTTGTATCTTTGCACTATGCTGCTCGAACTACCCCTTGCCCCGGAGATTAAAAAGCGTGACATCCGTAAGCTCTCGCCCGACGAGCTGAAGGCCTTTATGGTGGAAAACGGCGAGAAGCCCTTCCGCGCCAAGCAGGTGCAGGAGTGGCTCTGGAAGAACACCGCCGGCTCGTTTGAGGAGATGAATAACATCTCGCTGCCCACCCGCGAGCTGCTGGCCAAGCACTTTGTCATCAATGGCGTGGCGGTACAAAACCAGCAACTCTCGAACGACGGCACCATCAAATCGGCCTTCCGGCTGCACGATGGCAACATCGTGGAGGGCGTGCTCATCCCGCACGATACGCGCATGACGGCCTGCATCAGCAGCCAGGTGGGCTGCTCGCTCACGTGCAAGTTTTGCGCCACCGGCTACATGGACCGCAAGCGCAACCTCGACGCGGCCGAGATTTACGACCAGGTGGTGCGCATCCGCGAACAAGCGGAGGCCCAGTATGGTACGCCGCTCACCAATATCGTGTACATGGGCATGGGCGAGCCGCTGCTCAACTACGCCAACGTGGTGGAAAGCGTGCGCCGCATCACCGCGCCCGACGGGCTCAACATGGCCCCGCGCCGCATCACCATCAGCACGGCCGGCATTGCCAAGATGATTAAGAAGCTGGCCGACGACGATGTGAAGGCTAACTTGGCCCTCTCGCTGCACGCCCCCACCGATGCCAAGCGCAACGAAATCATGCCCATCAACGAGGCCAACTCGCTGGCGGCGCTCAAGGAGGCCCTGCAATACTACCACGAGAAAACCGGCCGCAAAGTCACTTATGAATACATTGTATTCGAGAACTTTAACGACGGACTGGACGACGCGGCCGAGCTGCTCAAAATCTCGAAGTGGCTGCCCTGCAAGGTCAATCTCATCGAGTACAATCCCATCGAAAACGCCAGCTACCAGAACGCCGAGGACGACAAAATCATGGCCTTCCACAAGTTTCTGGCCGACCGCGGGGTGCAGACCAACATCCGCCGCTCGCGCGGCAAGGACATCGACGCCGCCTGCGGGCAGCTGGCCGTGAAGGAGCCGAATACGGCGGCTTAAAACCCGGATTCTGCCGGGCTATTTCCGTGGTTTTGCGACGGGCGGCAGTGGGGGCGGAGGCGGCAGTTCGCCGCCGGGCAGCAGCAGCGGTGGGGCTTCTATATCCAGCATCGGTCCGGGCGGGGGCGGCCCCGGTAGCAGGCTGCGACTGATATGGTTAAGGTACACCGGGCACCGCTCGTACACCAGTTGCCCGATTTTCATGCGCAGCTGCGTGGTTTGGTTGGGAGTGCGTTGTGCTTCGGCGCCATACAGCGGCGTCAGGACCGCCGCATTCGCGGCAATGCTTGCCTGCGCCGCGGCCTGCATGGCTACCTGCACGGCCAGCCCGCGTGCACTCACTTCCAGACCGGTGAAGGGCTGCCGGGCATTTTCGGCATCGAGGCAGCGGCACACGTCCTGAGCCAGCGGGGCCAGCGCGGTACGCTCGGCGGCCGACAGACTGACGCTCAGCCCCAGCGCCTGCGTGCCATGCAGCGACAGCAACGGGCGGGCCAACGGGCAGGTTTCGGCCCATTGCAAGGTGGCCTCCTGCGTCAGCCAATGGCCCATTTTTTCTTCATCCGAGCTGAGTGACTGCACCACCTCAAAGCGGGCGGCATTGTCGAGCAGGCTCTGGTACGTAATGTCGCGCTGGAGCTTCTGGACAGCAGCAGGTTTCAGCTTGCTAAAATCGGTGTGCTGGTGAGCGGCTGTGAGGTGCTGGCACATCGAAGCACTCAGCCGGCGCAACAGCAGCGTCTGGCCCGGAATAGTATCGGCTACAGTGGGGACCTGAGTGGCACTTTGCGCTCCCACCAGCCCGGCGGGTAGCAGGGCCAGCGCAGTCGCCACCCACGCTATTAAATTGGCCATAATCTATTTTTGGGGCACTTGGTTAGGATTGCCTTTGCCGAAACGAATGGAGACATCGATGTAGGCTGGCGCAAAGAAGCCCTGGCCGCCCTGACGGTCAATGAATCCCCCACCGTAGTCCACGTCGTACGGGAATTCATAGAAGAGTAGCGCGGCGGCGCCAATACTCACGCGCGGCCAGTTGATTTTCACGCCTTGCAGCCCCAATATCACGGGGCGGGAATCGGCAACCACATAGTTTTCGCTTATCAGCGAGATGCGGCGCGAAATCCGGGTTTGCCCCGCAATTTGAAGCACGACAGAAGTTTTCGTGTCGAAGCTGTAGTCATCGGTGTTGGCAAATGCATAGCCCACGCCCAGGGTCAGGTTTTTATCGGCGCTGCCCACCGTCAGGTTCCCGTAGCTGATGCCCGCGTAGTAGGAGCTACTGCTGAACGGAGCACGCAGATAGACGATTCCGGCGCCCGCATGCAGGTTTTTGCTGAGGGGCAGGCTCACTTTGGGCGTCAGAATAAGCACCTGGTCTTCGAGCGGCACGAAGGGAATAAGGGAGAGGTAGCCCCCCACGGAAAAGTTGTTGGTGATGCCGTAGCTGACCCCGGGAAAGACCACGTAGGCATCGTGAAAAACGCCCTCATTTTTGCGCAGGCCGCGGGCCGTAGGGCCGAAAAACAGCCGGTCGCCATTGCCGATATCGTAATAGCTGCCAGACCGGTTGACGCCCACCCGGGAGGCGGCGGGGGTGCTGCCATCGGCGGGCACCACGCGCACGATGCTGCTACGCGGCACGCTTACTTTAGTGCCATCGGGGGTGCTTAGCTCCACGTTGGTCAGGCTCATGCTGAAGAGCACGCCGCTGAAGCTGCCATCCCGGGTTTCGAGGCGGTAGCTTTGACCGAGCTGGAAGGGGTAGTCGGGGGCCGAGAGGGAGGCGGCGGGCATGCCGGCGGCTTGGGCGGGCGCCTTGGTCACCGGTTCGCCCAACTCTTTGATGCGGCGCTCGATGCCGTCGCGCACGGCCAGAAATTCGGCCTGGGTGTAGGGGCGGGCGGCGGTGCGGCCATCGGCCAGGCGCACGCGCAGCGTGATGAGGCTGTCGGCGCTGAGGGAGCGGTAGAAGGTGGCCTCGCCGTAGTCGTCGGCCGAGTAGAACATGAACAGGCCATACTTCGCTTTTTCGGCCCGGTCGATGGTTTCGCCCACGGCGGGGCTCACCACCAGCGGGCGCTCGAGCGTGGGCGCGGTGGTTTGGGCCAGCCCAAAGCGGGCAGTGAGCAAAGCAAGGGCAACAAGCGGGTAGCGAATGGATTTCATGCTGGGCGACAAGGCGTGGAAGCTAACGCAAAGAACGTCATTCTTTGGTCTTTTCCAATCCTTAACGCGGCACGGGCCGCTTTTGCGTGGCTACTTGCGCCAGCTGCCCGTAGCGTGGGGCCGGCCGGTGGCTTTTTCCTCTTCGCTTTCGCCCGGCGGTATTTCGCACAGGTGCACCCGCACGGCGTGGGCCTTGGGCTGCACTTTCTGCCCAAAGGCGTCGGCAAACTCCTGGGTAAACTCGGCTCCGAAGAAGATGATGAGGGAGGAGTAGTTGACCCACACTAGCAGCACAATGGCCGAGCCCGCCGCCCCAAAGGCCGACCCGGGGTTGGACTTGGCGATGTAAAAGGCAATCAAAAACTTGCCCAGCACGAACAGCGCGGCCGTGATAAAGGCGCCCACACCCACGTCGCGCCAGCGGATGATGGCATCGGGCAAAAACTTGTAGATGAGCGCAAACAGCAGCGTGGTGACGCTCAGCGACAGCACAAAATCGACGAGCTTGATGGCCACCACGCCAATCTCGGGAAACCAGGCCTGGAGTTGGCCGGTGAAGGCGCTGAGCACGGCGCTTATTACAAAGGAAATGAGCAGCAGCAGCGCCACGCTCAGGATGAGGCCAAACGAGAGCAGCCGCTTCTTGAGAAACTGCCCGATGCCGATGCCCTGGGTTTTCACCTTCAGGTTCCAGATGTCGTTGATGCTTTCCTGCAGCGTAACGAAGAAGGTGGTGGCGGCAAAAATGAGTGCCCCAATACCAATGGCCGTGGCTACCGGCCCCTGCTGCTTGAGCGTAAACTCGGCAATACTATTCTGCAGAAATTCGGCCGACTCGGGCCCCACCAGCCCCCGCAACTGGCCGTAAATCTGCCCAGTAACCGCTTCACCACCATACGTTGCACTGGCTACCGTGATAACAATGAGCAGCAGCGGCGGCAGCGAGAAGATGGTGTAATACGACAGCGCCGCCGCGTGGCGAAACGAGTTGTTATCGGTGAACTCCGACGCCGTTGATTTAAGAATCTTGACGATGTCGGCGAAAGTGTAGTGCGTGGCCATTGGCAGAATGTGGTGGAGATAGGCTTACGGGCAAGGGAGCGCAGGCGTTGGTTTTGGGCCGGTAGCACGACCAACTCCCCTCCTTGGAAAGGAGGGGATGTCAAGCCGCAGGCTTGACGGGGGTGGTTCGCCCGGCCGCGCCGTCAGTGCCGTTTTGAAGGTGTAATTTGCTGATGGTATTACTGCATGTCGGCGCGACCGGCGCGGTCCCGCTCGACCACCCCCGTTCAGCCTGCGGCTGAACATCCCCTCCTTTCCAAGGAGGGGAGCTTTTCGCTCTATTCCTGTTCCAGCACCCACCGCAGCTCCTCCACCTGCGCCGCCCGCAAGGCGGCCGCCAGCGCCGCATCGTCCCGAAACTGCAACTGCGTCAGCAATTGCGCCTCCACGCTCACTTCCACCCGCGCCGCCGCAAACGGCCAGGGCCGCACCGTGAGCGGGCCATCGGCCCGGGGCCGGAGGATTTCGTAGCGCTGCCCGGCCACGGGATGAATCTCGAGGGCGCGGCCCATTTCGGGCACCTCGTGGCGGCAGAGAATGAGCGACAGCCGGTCGGCCCAGTGCAGCAGGGCGTAGGCTTGGTCAGCTTCGGCTTTGGTCAGTTTCAGGGCGCGGCGCCAGCGCTGCTGCCGGGCTTTGAGCTCGTCTAGGAAAGCGGTTATTTCGGCCGACTGGCCGCGCAGGCTTTCATACAGGCAGCTCAGGTGCAGGCTGGTGAGCAGGCTGCGCCAGCGGCCCTGGAAGCGGGCGGCGGCCAGCACGCCGGTGGCTTGCTCGAGCGAAAACTCCTTTTGGGTGAAGCTGGCCGGGGCGCCGGCGGGCGTGAGGCCGTAGTGGCCCCCGCGGCCGTGCCAGGCGGCCTGCTCGTCATCGTGCTGGGCGGTGGCGGCCAGCAGGCCTACCCAGCGCTCGGGCGGCAGGGCGGGCGGCCAGTGCCACAGCAGCTGCGCCGCCAGCAGGGCGTGGGCCTGCTGGTAAATGACTTGCCAGCCGGTGGGGGCGGGATTGACTATCATAACAAGGGGTGCCGGACAGATACCGGCACCTCATACGCAGCGACAGCCCTGTTGCGTATCATTGCAGTCTTATTTTCTATTCGCAGCCATGAGCAATATCAAGTTCAGTAGCTTATTCGTGCTCTTTTTCCTGCTGGCGCAAGCGGCCCATTGCCAGCCAGCCTGGCAATGGGCGGCGGCGGGCCCGGTAGATACCACCGGCTTTCCGCCTTTTGCCTGGCATGCCAGCGATGCCGCCGGCAACCTCGTGGTGGCTGGCTACTTCAGCGGGCGCATGACCTTGGGAAGCTACACGCTGCAAGGCGCCGGGCAGTCCAACTTGTTTGTAGCCCGCCTGAGTGCCACCGGCCAGTGGACGCAGGCGATTGAGGTGGCCGGCGCTTCTCATACTGATTTTTACGGCCTGGCGGTGGCGCTCGACAGCAATGGCGACGCCATAGTAGGCGGCAGCTTCGCCAGCGCCAGCATTACCCTGGGCTCTTTTACGCTGCCCAATGCCCGGGCCGGCCAATTGGATGGCTTTGTGGCGCGCCTGAGCGCGGCCGGCCAGTGGGTGCAGGCAGTACGTGTGGGCGGCAGCAGCAACGATGAGGTTGTAGCCGTGGCCCTCGAGCCCAATGGCACCTGCGTAGTGGCGGGTAATTTTGGCGGCGCGGGTATTCAGCTCGGCAGCACCAGCTTTACCAACCGCTCACCTGGTGGGGCAGGCAGTGACATTTTTGTAGCCTGGCTCGACCGGGCCGGCCAGTGGACACAGGCCGTGGCCGCCGGGGGCCATGATAGTGACCAGGTACGTGCACTGGCGCGCCGTAGTACCGGCGAACTGGCGATAGGAGGCTCTTTCCTGGGCTATGATATAAGCTTTGGCAATCAGACTGTCCGCAATGTCAGCGCTGGTCACACCGATATTTTCGTGGCCCGACTCACCAGCACCGGGCAATGGACGCAGGCCACCGCTGCAGGGGGCTTCTTTGATGAGGGCCTAAGCACGGTGTCGTTTGATGGGAATGGCCAGGTGGTGGCGACCGGCAACTTTGCCAGCTCTACTTGTAATTTTGGCTCTACCACCCTGTTGTCCAGCACAGGCCGCACCTTTGTGGCCCGCCTTGCGGCCGGCCAGTGGACGCAAGCCCAGTCAATCAATGGCCTCGGCATTGGGGCCGCCCAGGCGGCTGGCAATGGCGACGTGCTGGTAGCCGGCCCTTTAGCCAGCCTACGCTGACCCTGGGCAGTTTAACGTTTAGCAATTCCGACCCGACCGGCGCCAGTTCGGATATGGTGGTAGCGCGCCTGAGCACAGCCGGGCAATGGACTGCCGGCGTACAGGCCGCTGGTAGCGGGTCCGACTTTCCCACGTCGCTGTCGGTGGCGAACGGAGCCACCATCGTAACGGGCACCAGCAGCAGTCCGACCCTGCAGCTAGGTTCTTTTTCGCTGGCCCAGAACAATTCGCAGCAGCTGGTATTCACCGCGCAACTGGGCGGCTTTGTCACCAGCAGGCGCGCCATCCAGACTGTTCCGGCTTTTACCCTGGCCCCTACCCCCGCCACCACCGCCACGCGCCTTACCTGGCCCAGCCCCAGCGCCACCCCGCGCCCCGTGCAGCTGCTCGATGCCCTCGGCTGCGCCGTGCGCCAGCAGGTGCTACCCGCCCACACCACCCAGGCCACGCTCGACCTGACGGGCCTCGCGCCAGGGCTGTACCTGGTGCGCTGCGGCAGCGCCGTGGGGCGGCTGGTGGTGGAGTAGCCCCGACTATTTGGCTAGAATTTATTTCCTTAGCGGGCTAGTCATCCACTCATTCGTAGCTATCACTTTCCCATGGCTGCTCCTGCTGCCTCAGACCGGGTTCTTATCAGCATTTTCGCCGATGGCGACATGACGCCCTTTCTGCTTTCTACGCTGGGCATGGCGCTGCACATCTTGGATAGCGCGGAGCTAAGCTCCGACCTGAAAGATGCCGTGCAGGCGCGCGGCCTGCTCGACCCCGCGCACCTGCACCACCTGCTGGCCACCGGCCAGGCCCTGCGCCAGGCGGTGCCCGAAGCCGAAAATCCTGACTTTGAGCCACCGGCCGACAATGACGACCGCCCTGCCTGGCGGCTTACCATGGCTGATGTGCTGGCCATCGTCACGGCCAACGACTTCATTGCCTCCTCCTTCCTCCACGCGTTCGGCGACGAAGCCCGGCGGGTCCAGGTTGAACTAAACGGGGTGCCGGCCGAGGTGTACGATGCCCACATTGCCGAAACGCTGGGCTACTTTGCTCGCTTCCAGCGCGAGTGGCAGGAGCTGTTTGGCAAGTACCCGGCCTACCAGCAGCGGCAGGCCGAACTAGCCGCCCTGCGTGCCGAGTTTGTGGGCTAAGCCACCCCTTACGCCGTTCGTCGCCGCCGGGGGCCGTAGTTTCGTATCCGGCTTTCCGCCCTCCGTCTGCCATGAACGTTCACGTCCAAGAAATTCTCGATAACCCGCTGGCGGCCCTGGCCGTGGTGGGCAACCTCGTCATCATCGAAAGCCTGCTGTCGGTGGATAATGCCGCCGTGCTGGCCACCATGGTGGGCGACCTGCCTCGCGAGCAGCGCCAGAAGGCCCTGCGCTACGGCATCATCGGGGCGTATATTTTCCGGGGTATCTGCCTGGTGCTGGCAGCTTACCTGGTGCAGCTGTGGTTTCTGAAGCCGCTCGGCGGTCTGTACCTGCTCTATCTGTCGGCCAAGCAGTTTATCCCCAATCGGCAGCACGAAGACGAAACCATCGACAAGCAGCGCAGCTGGTTTTACCGCCACACCATCGGCTTTCTGGGCAAGTTCTGGGCCACCGTGGCGCTGATTGAGCTCATGGATTTGGCCTTTTCCATCGACAACGTCTTTGCCGTGGTGGCTTACACCGACAATCTGATTCTGATTTGTGCGGGCGTGTTCATCGGCATTCTGGCCATGCGGCTGGTGGCCCAGGCCTTCGTGGTGCTGATGGGCAAGTACCCGTTTCTGGAAACGGCGGCGTTCATCGTCATCGGCCTGCTGGGTATCAAGCTAATCCTGTCGCTGGCCGAGCATTTTTACCCCACGCACCCGTTCAGTCTCTTTTTGCAGAGCGAAGCGGCCGAGGTGGGGCTGACGGTAATTACGGTGGCGCTGTTCGTAGTGCCCTGGGCCACGTCGAAGCTATTTAACTGGCCGCGGCGGATGAGCTGAACACTTGAAAAAGAACGTCATCCCTTCGCTGCGCTCAGGATGACGTTCAATATTTACGCTGTCACCGGCTCGCGCAAATGCGCCAGCATGTCGTGCGTCATCTTCGCCAAGTCGTACTCCGGCTGCCAGCCCCAATCCTGGCGGGCAGCCGAGTCGTCGATGCTGGCGGGCCAGGAGTCGGCAATAGCCTGGCGCTGGTCGGGGGCATAGGTGATGTGGAAATCGGGAACTTCCTGCCGGATACTGGCTGCTATTTCCTTGGGCGAGAAGCTCATGGCGCCCAGGTTGTAGCTGGTGCGCACCTTGATGCTGTCGGCCGGGGCGTGCATCAGGTCGAGGGTGGCCTTGAGCGCGTCGGGCATGTACATCATGGGCAGGTAAGTGTCTTCTTCCAGAAAGCACTGGTAGTCCTGGCCGGCCACGGCTTTGTGGTAGATGTCGACGGCGTAGTCGGTGGTGCCGCCGCCGGGCAGGCTCTTGTAGCCGATGAGGCCGGGGTAGCGCAGGCTGCGCACGTCGAGACCGTGCTTGCGGTGGTACCACTCGCACCACTGCTCGCCGGCCAATTTGCTGATACCGTACACCGTGTTGGGGTTCATCACGGTGAGCTGGGGGGTATTTTCGCGGGGCGTGTCGGGGCCGAACACGGCGATGGAGCTGGGCCAGTACACCTGGGCCACCTGGTATTTCACGGCCGTGTTCAGCACGTTGAGCAGGCCGTCCATGTTGAGCTTCCAGGCAAACATGGGGTCTTTTTCGGCCGTGGCCGAGAGCAGCGCGGCCAGGTGGTACACCTGCTGCGGGCGGTACTGCTGCACCAGCTGTTCGAGGCGGGGCAGGTCGAGCACATCGAGCAGCTCGAAGGGGCCGCCTTCCAGCAGGCCGGCCTGTTTGGGCGGGCGCACATCGGCGGCGATGACTTGCTGCGGAGCATAACGCTGGCGCAGGGCGGCGGTGAGTTCCAGGCCCAGCTGCCCGCAGGCGCCGATGACGAGGACGGTGCCGGGCTGCGCCGGGCTGGTGGGGGTGTCGCTGGGAGGGGTGGCCATGCGAAAAATGAAAATGGAGGAGGGAGGTGGGAAGATGGGATTGCAAAGATACCGGGTACGGGGCCGCCGGGTGGGGAAAGGGCGGCCAGTGACCAGCCGCCAGCGTGCTTCCGCCAGTATCTTTGGCCTTATGCTGAACCGCTTTTTTCTGGCGAGCTGCTTACTTGCCACGGCTCTTTTTACCGCTTCGGCCGCCGCGGCCCAAACCGCCGCAGCCCCGCCCCGCTACCGCAACCTCGTGATGGAAGGCGGCGGCGTGCGCGGCATTGCCTACGGCGGCGCGCTGCAGGAACTGGAAAAGCACGGTATTCTGCAGCACATTGAGCGGGTGGGCGGCACCTCGGCGGGGGCCATTCAGGCGGCGCTGCTGGCGGTGGGCTACTCGCCCGACGAGATTGTGGACGTTATCAACCACACGCCGGTGCAGCGGCTCAATGATGGCCGCTTCATGTTTGTGGGCAGCAGCTCGCGCCTGCTCAAACAGTACGGCTGGTACCGCGGCGACGAATTCACGACCTACCTCAGCGAGCTGGTGGCCCGCAAAACCCAAAAGCCCGGCCTCACCCTGGGCGAGCTGCACGCCCTGGCCCAGCAGCAGCCCGGCCGCTTCCGCGACCTCTACACCACCGGCACCAACCTCACGCTGCAGCGCAGCCAGGTATTCAGCTACGAAACCAACCCCACCATGCGCGTGGCCGACGCCGTGCGCATCAGCATGAGCATCCCGCTGTATTACCGGGCGGTGCTGCTCGATAGCACCGGCAACGTAGTACCCGGTAAGCCCCTGCCCGGCCAGCGCGTGCAGGTGGTGGTCGATGGCGGCCTGCTGGCCAACTACCCCCTGCGCATCTTCGACCAGCCGCGCTACCTGCCCACCGGCTGCCCCACTACCACCAACCCCGAAACCCTGGGCTTGCGCCTCGACCGCGACGAGCAGATTGCCCTCGACACCCTGGCCAGCGGCCGGCAGGCCCTGGCGCCCCGCTCCATCACCAACTTCAACGGCTACCTCGGCGCGCTGTACACCGTGGCCCTCGAAAACCTCAACCCCGCCGAGCCCGCCGACTGGCCCCGCACCATCAGCATCAGCACGTTGGGCTTCAGCCCGAAGGTGAAGCGGGTGCCGCTGCTGCAAAAGCAGCAGCTCATCGAAAGCGGGCGGCGCGGGGCGCAGCAGTTTCTGGCCCGGCCGCAGGCGCGGCGGTGAAACCTCACCCCCAACCCCGAAGAATGCTTAATGCGCATTCCCAAAAGAGAGGGGAGCCGAACGATTCAAATCCGGAGCAAAACCGGTGCCCTCTCTCCGCAGGAGAGGGGGTCAGGGGGTGAGGTTCCGCTGGGCGAGATGCTCCGCATGCCGTTCTTTGTAGTCACTCCTGCCCCCATACCTGCCCACCTTCATACCCCTTAAAAAATGTACGCCACCCTCCAGCCCGACCTCCAGCAGCAGCTCCAGGCAATCAAAGATGCCGGCCTTTTCAAAAAGGAGCGCATCATCACCTCGCCCCAGGGCGCCGAGATTGAAACCCGCGAAGCCGGCGAGGTGCTGAACTTCTGCGCCAACAACTACCTCGGCCTGAGCTCCCACCCCGAAGTCATCAAGGCCGCCAAGGAGGCCATCGACACGCACGGCTACGGCATGTCGTCGGTGCGCTTCATCTGCGGCACCCAGGACATTCACAAGGAGCTGGAGGCCAAGCTGGCCGATTTTCTGGGCACCGAAGACACCATTCTCTACGCCGCCGCCTTCGACGCCAACGGCGGGGTGTTCGAGCCGCTCTTCAACGAGCAGGACGCCATCATCTCCGACGCCCTTAACCACGCCTCCATCATCGACGGCGTGCGCCTGTGCAAGGCCCAGCGCTACCGCTATGCCCACAACGACATGGCCGACCTGGAAAAGCAGCTCCAGGATGCCCAGGCCAAGGGAACCCGCCACCGCATCATCGTGACGGACGGCTCGTTCTCGATGGACGGCACCATCGCCCAGCTCGACAAAATCTGCGACCTCGCCGACAAGTACCATGCCCTGGTGATGATTGACGAATGCCACTCGATGGGCTTTTTGGGCAAAACGGGCCGGGGTACCCACGAGTACCGCAACGTGCTCGGCCGCGTCGACATCATCACCGGCACGCTGGGCAAGGCCCTGGGCGGCGCGATGGGCGGCTTCACCTCGGGCCGCCGCGAAATCATCGACATGCTGCGCCAGCGCAGCCGCCCTTACCTGTTTTCCAACACCCTCGCCCCGGCCATTGTAGGCGCGTCGTTGCGCGTGCTGGAATTGCTGACGGAAAGCACCCAGCTGCGCGACCAGCTCGAAGAAAACACCAAATACTTCCGCGAAAAGATGACCGCCGCCGGTTTCGACATCACGCCCGGCGAGCATCCCATCGTGCCCGTTATGCTCTACGATGCCAAGCTGGCCCAGGAATTTGCCGCCCGCATGCTCGACGAGGGCATTTACGTGGTGGGCTTCTACTACCCCGTGGTGCCGCAGGGCAAGGCCCGCATCCGGGTGCAGTTGAGCGCGGCGCACACGCGGGCGCACCTCGACAAGGCCATTGCCGCCTTCACGAAAGTGGGTGGCGAGCTGGGGGTGCTGAAAGCATAGGCTAAAAGAACTGTCATGCTTCACTGCGTTCAGCATGACAGTTCTTTTAGCACCAGACTCCAATTTTAAATAGCCTCCATGCCGCCCCGCCCCACCCTCGTCGCCGTCCTACTAGCCCTCACGCTACTAGGCCAGGCGCGCCCGCCCGCTAAGCCCGTCGTCATCCTCTTCGTCGGCAACAGCTTCTTCCACGGCGCGGCGATGCCCGTGCTGCGCTACAACGCGGCCAACGTCACCGATGAGAACTTCACGCCCACCAGCAAGGGCCAGCGCCGCCAGCAGTACCTGCACGAGCCCGGCCCCTGGGGCGGCATCCCCGGCATCTTCAAGAAGCTGGCCGATGAGGCGGGACTGAATTACGAGGTGCATATTGAAGCCCTCAGCGGCAAGGCTCTGAAATTCCACTACGACAGCACCCTGTCCATCATCCAGCAGCCCAAGTGGGATGCCGTGGTGCTGCACGACTACAGCACCGGCCCCGTGCCCGCCCGCCACGGCGGCCAGCCCGCCCGCTTCGTGGAGTATGCCAACCGCCTGGAGCGGGCCATCCACACCGCCAACCCCAAAGCCCAGGTGTACCTGTATGAAACCTGGGCCCGCGCCGACCAAACCTACCCCGCTACCGGCGGCTACGCCGGCCTGCCCATCGACTCGATGACCGCCGACCTGCACCGCGCCTACTACCGCGAAGCCGCCCAAAACGGCCACTTCGCCGGCGTGGCCCCGGCCGGCGATGCCTGGTTGCGCGCCATCGAAACCGGCGTGGCCCTGCGCAACCCCTACCAGCCCGGCGACGCCAGCAAAATCAACCTCTGGAACAAGGACAACTACCACCCCAGCCCCGCCGGCGCCTACCTCAACGCCTGCGTGCTCTTCGGCCAAATCACCGGCCGCGACCCGCGCCGCTTCGGCGGCCAGGAGCAGGCGGCTGCCGCACTGGGCATTGCGCCGACGCAGGCCGTGGCGCTGCAGCGGGTGGCGTGGGAGCAAGTGCGGGCAGGCACATCAAAGTGATGAGGTCATAGAGAAAGTAATGCGTAAATCGGCTGATTGCCGCCCACGCATAACATTCTATTGGGCAGAATTTTTCATTTAGCGAAACTTATTAGGCGGCGTGCCCTGCCCCAGCTCGGCCAGCAGCTGCCGGCAGGCTGGCGAGTCGGTTGCCCGCAACGCATCGGCCACCGACTCGCCAGCCGCATTGCGGCTGGCGGGGCGGGCGCCGTGGCGCAGCAGCAGGCGGGCCAGCGTCAGCAGACGCTGGTCCACGGCAGCGGCGGCGGCCTGATTGGCCAGTGTGCGGGCCTGCTCCTGTTCGGGGCTGAGGTCGAGCCACTCCTCCACCTGCTGCGAGCGGGCCAGCACCTCGGGCTGCCGCCGCACCAGCAGGTGCAGCGCCGAGTGTCCTAGCGAGTCGGCCACGTTAGGGTCGGCGCCGGCTTCCAGCAGCCGGGCCACCAGGCCAGGGCTGGCGTAGGAGCTCTGCACCGCTTCCAACAGAGCCGCGTAGTCGGCCGGCTGGTCGGGGTGCCGCACCCGTGCGCCGTAGCGCAGCAGCAGCGCCACCAGCGCCTCGCTGCCGTTGCGGGCAGCAATGGGCAGCAGGGAAGGGTCGGCATCGGCCCGCGCCCCGGCGTCGAGCAGCAGCTGCACCATGGCCGGGCGCCCGCTGGCTACGGCCTTGGCCAAAGGCGTTTCGCCGATTCTATTCCAGGCCTCCAACTCGGCGCCGTGGGCCAGGTACAGCGCCACGGTGCCCAGGTCGGCATCGGGATGGGCGGCGGCCAAGTGCAGGGGCGTGTCGCCGTCGATAGTGGTTTCGCACAGGTCGCCCCCATCGGCCAGCGCCGCCGCCGTAATGGCCAGCGGCAGCGGCTGATTGAACGCCACCGGATTGAGCAGCACCGTAGAAGCATAATGCCCAAACCGTGCCCCGGCCGCCTGCAGTTGCCGCAGCATGGCCACCGAGCGCACGTCCGTCAGGGGCGGCCGCTGCTGCTGGTCGGGCTGGTTGGGGTCGGCCCCAGCCCGCAGCAACAGCGCTACGCGGGCGGTATCGTCGTTGGCCACGGCCGCGTGTAGCGGGCTGCTGCCAAACTGGTCCGTCAGCCGGGGGCTGGCCCCGGCGGCCAGCAGCAAGCGCAGCACCGCCTCGCCCTCGGCCCGGGTGGCTACCTGGGACGCCCCCTCCGACCCTGCCGGCGTGCCCCAGCCGTCGCCCTCCGCGCTACGGCGGTAGTAACTCGCGTAGTCCCCGGTGGCCAAGTGCAGGGGCGTCTTTCCCTCGGCATCACAGGCATTCACGGGTGCCCCGGCGGCCAGCAGCAGGCGCACCGTGGCCGGACGGGCGGCCCCGGCCGCCTGATGCAGCGGCGTGCTGCCCTGGCCATCGGCGCAATCGGGGCAGTTCGGTGGCGCGGGCCGCCCGCTAGCCACCGCGCCGGCCGCCAGCAGCAGCGCCGTGGGGCGTGCACTGGCGTGCCGGGCCGCCAGGTGCAGCGGGGCATTACCTTGTTTATCAGTCGTATTTGAGGCAGCACCCTGGGCCAGCAGCAGCTGCAGCAGTACGGTATCGGCCAGCGCCACGGCCAGGTGCAGGCCCGTGCGGCCAGTTTCCGGGTCGGGGGCATTCACCTCCGCGCCGTGCGTGAGCAGGTAGCGGGCCAGGGTGGGCTCGTGGCATCTGATGGCCTGGTGCAGGTCGGCCGGTTTGGGCCGGGCACCGGCCGCCAGCAGCAAGCGCAGCAGATGCAAGTTAACTGAGTCGGGCCGCAGCGGGTGCAGCGTCGGTTCATAGCGCCGGGCGCCCATCATGTAGCGGCGCTGCCGGCGCAGGGCGCTCATGTTAATTGGCCGGCTGGTGCGGGCGGCAACCAGCTGCGGCCGCATCACCGCATTATATCCGATGATAGCCGACAACGGACTGGGGCTGCACTGCACGCTGTCGGGCGGCAGGCCGGTGGCCAGCAGGCGCTCCACTATCGCCACTTGGTTGGGCACGTAGCCTAGCGCCTCACACAGCACCGCTTTGGCCGCCGGCCGCCCCTGGTCGGGGCTGTGGCGCAACAGCAGGTCGGTCATGGCCAGGTGGCCTCGCTGCACGGCCACAAGCACCGGGGTTTCGCCGGGCATCACCTGGGTCCAGTCGGGTAGGGTCAGCCACCTTTTAGGGTAACTCAGCGTGTCGTCGTACGGCTGGGTGGCCTGGGCACCGCGAGCCAGCAGGCGGCGGGCCAGGGGTACGTCGTTGGTAGCGGCGGCCAGCAGCAGCGAATCCTGCTGCTGGAAAGGGTATGGCGCGGCATCACGCAGAAACAAGCTATCTACTCTCGTCGCCACTGCCGGGCGCTTTTCCGGCAGCACCGCCCGGCGGCGGACCTGCGCCCCCGCCCGCAGCGCCCCCCAGCTTAACAGCAACCACAGGAATAGATGAAGCCGGCTTCGCATACAATACAGCTGGTTAATACCGCAAAATAGCAGAATGCGGCTTAGAAACCGCCGCGCTACGACGCCTTGGCCGGGGTGCTGCCCGCCAGCAGCCACTCATTCAGGCGGGCGCGCAGCTCGGCGGTGGGCAGGTCGCGGTGCACGGTGCCGTGGTGCACCAGGCTCATGGCGCCGGTTTCTTCGCTCACCACCAGCACCACGGCATCGGTAATTTCCGTCAGGCCGATGGCCGCCCGGTGCCGCAGCCCCAGCGAGGCCGGCACGTCGGGGTTCTCACTCACCGGCAAAATGCAGCGCGCCGCCTGAATGCGCCCGCCCGCGATAATCACCGCCCCATCGTGCAAGGGCGAGGTTTTGTTGAAAATCGACAGCAGCAGGCGCTTGCTCACCTCGGCATCGAGCCGGTCGCCCGACTCGGCATACGCCCCCAGGTCCGACACCTGGGTAAAGCAAATCAGTGCCCCGGTAAGCTTGTTCGACAGGCTTTTGGCGGCTTCCACAAACGGCCCCACGGCCAGCGGCGCGGCCTGGTCGGGCCGCCGCCAGCTCCAGCCGCGCATGCGGTCCAGGGCCGTAGCCTTGCCCAGGTTCAGCAAAAACCGCCGGATTTCCTGCTGAAAGAGGATGATGCTGGCCAGCACCCCCACGCTCATAAACTGCCCCAGAATCTTGGTCAGCAGCTCCATGCCCGTAGCCTTCACCACCAGGTACAGCACGTAGAGCGAAATAAGCCCCAGCGCCACATTGAGCGCCACCGAGCCGCGCAGCAGCTTATACAGCTGGTACAGCAGCACCGTCACCAGCAACACGTCGGCCGCGTCAATCCAGCCAAAGCGCAGGAAGTTGATGGGGAAGGGGCCGGGCATGCGGGAAGTGCTGGGGTGGGATGGGCGAAGATAGGACAAAACTCCCCTCCTTTTCAAGGAGGGGATGTGAGGCGCGAAGAGCGCCGAACGGGGGTGGTTAGGGTGTCCGCGCCGTCCGCACGAGAGGCACGAACGACGATTGCGCCGGCAGAGAATTACCTGGCGCTGGTAAATAAATGACCTTTTTTGAGGCGCGCAGGCTGCCTGGAATGGGCGAATAGTTTTGTTCGGGCTTCGTTCTTTCGGCGCAGATTGCCTAACCACCCCCGTTTTGCCAGCGGCAAAACATCCCCTCCTTGGCAGGAGGGGAGCTTGTCGTTTTACGCCGGAAATACTGCCTGAAACAAGCGTACCGCCTGCACCGCCTCCGGCACATCGTGCGCCCGTAGCAGCCGCGCCCCGCCCTGCAAAGCCAGCATGTGCAGCGCCGTGGTGCCATTGAGTGCCGCCTCGGCCGTGAGGCCCAACGGCTGATACACCAGCCGCTTGCGCGAGAGCCCGGCCAGGATGGGCTGCCCCAGCACCGCCAGCTCGGGCAGGCGGCGCAGCAGCTCGTGGCTCTGGGCGCTGGTTTTGGCGAAGCCGAAGCCGGGGTCGAGCAGCACGTCGGTGACGCCGGCTTCGCGCAGGGCCACCAGCTGGTCGCGAAACTGGCGCAGCAGCGTCAGCACGAGGTCGTCGGGGTAGTCGGTGAGGGTGGTCATGGTCTGGGGCGTGCCGCGCATGTGCATCAGCACGTAGGGCGCCCGCAGGCGGCCCACGGTGGCAAACATGTCGGCGTCGAGTGTGCCGCCGGCTACGTCGTTCACCAGGTCGGCTCCGGCTTCAAGGGCGGCGGCGGCCACGCTGGCCCGAAAGGTGTCGATGGATAAAAACACCTCGGGAAAGGCGCGGCGCAGGGCCGCGATGGCGGGCAGCAGGCGGGCTTTTTCCTCCTCCGGCGGGATATCGGCCGCGCCGGGGCGGGTGCTGTAGGCGCCCAGGTCGAGCGTAGCGGCGCCGACGGTGAGCATGGCCTCGGCGCGGGTTAGCAGGTCCTGCTCCGACGTCACGCGGCTGTCGGCAAAAAACGAATCGGGCGTGAGGTTGAGAATGCCCATCACCTGCGGCTGACGCAGGTCGAGCAGGCGGCCGTGGGGGCTCTTAAGGATGAGAGGGTAAGAGGGTGTGAGGGCAGGAGTGAATAAGGTAGCCATACCGGGTCGCGTGCTGATGAAAGGCTCAATATCCAACAGCGGTAGCGAACTTGCAGCCCAGGCGCCCCCTCCTACCCCCATACCCTCCTACCCTCACGCCCCCAACTTGGACACCCCCGCCCAATACGACGCCATTCTGGCCAGCTGCCGCCAGCTGTTTCTGGCCAAAACGCACGACTACGGCACGGCCTGGCGCATCCTGCGCCTGCCCTCCGTCACCGACCAGATTTTCATCAAGGCCAACCGCATCCGCACCATCCAGGAAACCGGCGTGCAGCTGGTGGCCGACGACGTCAACGGCGAATTCGTGGCCATCATCAACTACTGCCTCATCGCCCTGATGCAGCTGCACCTGCCCGCCGACACCCCCCCCGACATGACGCCCGCCGCCGTGGCCCTCGCCTACGACCACGAAGCCGCCGAAAACCGTCGCCTGCTCCTGGCCAAGAACCACGACTACGGCGAAGCCTGGCGCCAGATGCGCGTAAGCAGCATTACCGACCTGATTCTGATGAAGCTGCACCGCGTCAAGCAGCTCGAAAACATCGGCGGCGCCGCCCTGGTCAGCGAAAGCGTGGAAGGCAGCTACCGCGACATGCTGAACTACGCCGTATTTGCCCTGATACTGTCGGAGTAGAACGACCAACTCCCCTCCTTGGAAAGGAGGGGATGTGAGCTGCGCTGAGCAGCGAACGGGGGTGGTTGAAACGTCAGAACGACGCAGTAATTCTTTTTCATTGCGGTAAAACTCCAGACGGCCCTACCGGCGCGACCGGCTTAACCACCCCCGTTTTCGCTGCGCGAAAACATCCCCTCCTTTCCAAGGAGGGGAGTTTGTCGTTCTTCCACCGAACTTTGCCGTATTGTCCGGGTTTGCAAAGCCCAACACCTCCGTTATGACTGCTGCTAATTCTGCTCCTTCGGCCTCGGTGCCGCTTAGTGCGCCCTCTTCGTCCCACATTCGCCGCAATCTGGTGCGCGTGTGCTGGTTTTTGCTGGGCGCGCTGTTCATTTTCTCCGGCCTCGTCAAGCTCAACGACCCCGTGGGCACGGCCCTGAAGCTGGAGGAATACTTCGACGTATTTGCCGAGGAGTTTGGCTCGTTCTTCCTGTATTTCAAGAATATTTCGCGCACCATGTCCATCGCCCTCAGCTCGATGGAAGTCATTTTGGGGGTGGCGCTGCTGCTGCGCTGGTACCTGCGCCAAACGCTGTGGATACTGCTGGCGCTACTGGTATTCTTCGGCTTCCTCACCTTCTACTCAGCGGCCTTTAATAAGGTGACGGACTGCGGCTGCTTCGGCGATTTCATCAAGCTCACGCCCTGGACCTCGTTTGCCAAGGACATGTTTCTGCTAGGTTTATGGCTGGTTATCTTCATGAACCAGCGCTTTTTGCGACGCTCCTTTGCCCGCGGCACCTTTGGCATCATGATTATGACCATCACGGCGGCCGTGGCCATCGGCATCGGGATGCGGGCGCTGGGCCACTTGCCCTACTTCGACTTCCTGCCTTACAAAGTGGGCAACAACATCGGCCAGCTGATGAAGCCGAAGGAGCAGGCCAAATTCCGCTACACGATGACGCGCAACGGCGAAACCAAGGAGTTCGACGCCTACCCCACTGACACCACCTGGAAGTACCAGGCCATGACGGCCATCAACGCCGAAGCCTCGCGCCCCGTCATCACCGACTTCGACATCACCGACGTGAACGGCGACGCCTACACCCAGGAGTTGCTCACCGGCAACAAGCTGGTGCTCATCATTCAGAACACCAATAAAACCGACCGCGACCGTTTTCTGGAAATCAATAAGCTGATGGAAGCCGCCAGCAAGTCGCGCAAGAAAATCACGGCCGTTACCCTCACCAGCACCAGCCCCGCCAAGTTCGACTCCTTCCGCCACGACGTGAATCTGGCGGGCCCCTACTACTTTGCCGACGCCACGGTGCTCAAGTCGATGATTCGCTCGAACCCCGGCCTGATGCTGCTGAAAAACGGCGTGGTAAAAGGCAAATACCACTACCACGACATCCCGGAGCTGTTTGAGCTGGAGAAGGCACTGTAAAATCGTAGCGCGGACTTTAGCTACGCTGACCTTCGGTTGTAGTCTGCGAGTCAGAACGTTTAACGAACTCATACTCGCGGACTACAAAGTCCGCGCTACAATCCATGCTCACCTTTCTTCTCCGTCGCCTAGGTCAGGGCCTGCTCGTCCTCATCGGGGTGGCCTGCACGGTGTTTCTGCTCTTTAACGTGCTGCCCGGCGACCCCGCCACCCTGCTGGCCGGCCAGCGCACCGACGTGGCCACCAAAGCCGCCATCACCGCCGACCTGGGGCTCGACCAGCCGCTGCCGCTACGCCTGCTCGGCTACCTGAATGATGTGTCGCCACTGGGCCTGCACCCGCGCGACTCGGCCGGCGTGGCCCGCTACGGCGGCCTCAGCGTGCTGCCGCTGGGTGATAAGGCCCTGGTGCTGAAAAAGCCCTACCTGCGCCGCTCTTTTCAGAGCAACAAGGATGTGCTGCGCATTCTGCTCGATTATTTCCCCGGCACCATGTGGCTAGCGCTGGCCGCTATGCTGCTGGCCAGCGGGCTGGGCGTGGCGCTGGGCGTGCTGGCCGCGCTACGCCCGCAGTCGTGGCTCGACCGAACCCTGCTTTCGACCTCGGTGCTGGGTATTTCGGTACCGTCGTTCGTGGCGGCTATTGCCATTGCGGCCACCTTCGGCTTTTACTGGAGCCACTGGACGGGCCTGAGCCTCACCGGCCAACTCTACGAAACCGACCCTTTCACCGGCGAGCGGCATCTGGTGCTGCGCAACCTGCTGCTGCCGGCCATCGCGCTGGGCGTGCGGCCGTTGGCCATCATCACGCAGCTCACCCGCAGCAGCATGCTCGACGTGCTGAGCCAGGACTACATCCGCACGGCCCGCGCCAAGGGCCTGAGCCGCCGCGCCACCGTGCTGCGCCACGCCCTGCGCAACGCCCTGAACCCCGTGGTCACGGCCGTGTCGGGCTGGCTGGCCTCGCTCATGGCGGGCGCCTTCTTTATCGAATACATTTTCAACTGGAAAGGCCTGGGCACGGTGACCCTGCGAGCGGTGGAAAACCTGGATTTTCCGCTCGTCATGGGCGCGACCATTTTCGTGGCGGCGCTGTTCGTGCTCATTAACATCGTAGTCGATTTGCTCTACGCCGCGCTCGACCCGCGGGTGAAGGTGCAATGAGCCGCCACCTTAGCCTCATCGGCATGCCCGGCGCGGGCAAAACCACTTTGGGCCAGGCGCTGGCGGCGTATTTCGGGTTGCCTTTCGTTGATTTGGATGCGGAGATTGTGGCCCGCGCCGGCCAAAGCATTCCCGGCATTTTTGCGCAGCGCGGCGAGCTTGATTTTCGTCAACTGGAAGCCGATACGCTACGCGCTGTGTTGGCCCGGCCCGCGCCGCTGGTGCTGGCCACGGGCGGCGGCACACCCTGTTTTCACAACGGCATTACCGCACTCAACCAGCACAGTATCACGCTTTGGCTCGACGTGCCGGTATCCACGCTGCTGGCCCGCCTGCAGGCAGCCGAAACTGCCCAACGCCCGCTGCTAAGCCAGGCGCCCGCAGGCCTCGAAACGCGGCTGTATGAAACCCTGACCGCCCGAACGCAGTTTTACCAGCAAGCCCAACTGCATTGCGCCGGCGATGCCTGCACCGTGGCGGCCCTGCTGCCGCGGCTGGCAGCAGCGGGTTTTCCGCCGCCCGCCGTGTAGGTATTGGGGCGTATTTTTGCAGCCAATTAGGCTGTTGACTACTACTGATTATACCCTATGGATAGTGTTTCCCAAGTTGCGCCTACCGAGGTGAAGCCCCGGCCCGCCGCCGTGAAACCCAAGCACAAGGGCTCGGCCCAGCTGTTTCAGAACCCGGTGCTGGAGCGCCTCACCCACACGCACATTGCCGGGCCGCTCAGCATTTTCTTCGGCGTGGCCGCCGTGAGTTTGTACTACAGCCTCAGCCGCGGCCTGCTTACGGGGATGACGGCCTTCGGGCTGTTTCTGGGGGGCTGGCTGCTCTTCACCCTGGCCGAGTACCTGATGCACCGCTACGTGTACCACATGGATACTGACACGCCGGGCAAGGCCAAGTTTCAGTACACCATGCACGGGGTGCACCACGAGTACCCCAAAGACAAGACCCGCCTGGCCATGCCGCCCATCCTGACGGTGTTCGTGGCTTCACTGCTGTTCTTCATTTTTTACTTCACCTTCGGCAATGCGGGCTTCGGGCTGCTGTCGGGCTTCGTGTTTGGCTACGCGCTGTATCTATTTGTGCATTACGCCATTCACGTCTATTCGCCGCCCAAGAATTTCCTGAAATTCTGGTGGCACCACCACGCCCAGCACCACTACCGGCAGGATGAGGTGGCCTTCGGCGTGAGCACCACGCTCTGGGACCACATCATCGGCACCATGCCCGAACAGCGCGACAAGGCCAAGGCCGACGCGGCGCACAACCACTAAAAGCCTCAATCAACCCACCAAAAAGGCGCGGCCCCCGTTCGGGAGCCGCGCCTTTTTTTTATTGCAATGCGACCTATTACACGCGGTTGCCGCCGCGCATTTTGCTAATCAGCCATAACACCAGGGCAATGACGATAACGGCGGCAATGATGCCCGTGTAAGCCCCCGCCTTGAAGATGCCCATGATGGCATCGCAGCTGGTGAGGGTGAAGGTGAAAAAGGTCAGGAGCAGGAAGAGCGGAGCGCGAAAGGAGTTCATGGTGGAGTGGCGTGAGGTGAAAGAGAAAAATGGTGAGCTTCGCAGGTGAATAACGAAGCTATTTGGTGTTACTCTTCCCACCCTGAAAAGGTTGAGTATGGCTAGTGTTATTAGGTTTTTAATTAATTCTGGCGGCGCGGCTAGTAGCTTTGACAGATGAATTACCGCCCTCTCCTATTGCTATTGAGCTTACTGGCGCCGCCTGCCCTGGCGCAGCAAACGCCCCCCGAGCACTTCTCGCCAGCCGCGCATCAGCAAAGCGTGCTGCATTTTCAGGAAACGCTGAATAAGGAGTTTAGCAACCCCGCCGAGTCGCCGCTGACGGCTGATGAGCGCAAGCATTTTAAGACCTTACCCTTCTACCCTACTAGCTACGAATACTACGTGGAAGCCACCCTGCTGCGCGATTCACTGGCCCAGCCCTTCGAGATGGTGACCAGCACGGCCCGCCGCCCGCTCTACCGCAAGTATGGCACGCTCCGCTTCGTGCTGAACGGGCAGCCTCAGCAGCTGGCTGTGTATCAGAACCTGGAGCTGATGAAGCGCCCCGGCTTTGCTGATTATTTATTCGTGCCCTTCACCGACCTCACCAACGGCCACGGCAGCTACGGCGGCGGCCGCTACCTCGACCTGCGCATTCCGCCCGCTGGAAGTACGGTTATGCAACTGGACTTCAACCAAGCGTATAACCCCTCGTGCGCCTATAATCACCAGTATTCCTGCCCCGTGCCACCGGCCGAAAACCGGTTGAGCATCGCCATTCCAGCAGGGGTGCAGAGCGACCACTAGGACCGGAAACAGCCGAAAACACCGCGCCCCGGCCTCTTTATGGAAGCCGGGGCGCGGTGTTTTATGCTCAATTACCAGTTCCCGCTGGCGCCGCCGCCGCCGCTGCTGCCCCCGCCGAAGCCGCCGAAACCGCCCCCGCCCCCAAAACCACCGCCCCCGCCGCCGAAGGTGCCACGCCCGCCCGAGAAGTCGCCGAAAATAATGGGCGGGATAAAGCCCCCGCCGAAGCCCCGGTTGCGGCGCCCGCCGCGCCCGCCGCCGCGCCGGTTTAGGAAAATAAGGACGATGACCAGCACAATAAGAATCACCCAGAACGAGGGCCCTGAGCGGCCCCGGCCCTGGCTGCGCGCCTGCCCCGAGCGCGACTCGCCCGGGTCGATTTTATACTCGCCCTTGGCCAGGGCAATGAGCTGGTCGGTAGCGCGGTCGAGGCCGCTGTAATACTGGTTTTGCTGGAAGGCCGGGGCCAGCGTGTTGCTGATGATGCGCTTGGCAATGGCGTCGGGCACGGCGCCTTCGAGGCCGTAGCCGGTTTGGATGCGGGCGGCGCGCTCCTGCTTGGCCACCAGCACCAGAATGCCGTTGTTTTTGCCCTTGCGGCCGATGCCCCAGCTTTCGTAAAGCTGCTGGGCGTAGTTGGCAATTTCGTCGCCATCGAGGCTGTTCACGGTCACTACGGCAATCTGCGAGGAGGTGCTGTCGTCGTAGGCTACCAGCTTGCGCTCCAGCGCGTCGGCTTCGCCGGGCTGCATCATCCCCGCCAGGTCGTTGACGAGCCGCGGCGGGTTGGGGCGCGGCGGGATGCCCTGGGCCAGGGCCGAGAGCAGCGGCAGCCACAGCAGCAGGAGCGCCAGCAGCGCGGGGCGCCACGCAGCTACCCGAATGGGAAAGAAACCAGTGGCCATAGAGGCAGAATTAAAAGTTATAGTGGTAGAACGGCTGTCGTCTGTCATGCTGACGAAGGAAGCATCCTCTCGCGTCCGAACGAAATCGTACCGGCGTGAAAGGATGCTTCCTTCGTCAGCATGACAGATGGCGCATGGCGTTCTATATCACGCACTCATGCCACCGCCAAACGAGATGGCATCATCCAGCTCATTTTCGTCGGTGGTTTTGTCGTAGGGGAAGTAGCGTTGCAGCTGCTCGCCCACCAGCTTGATGCCTTTGGCGAGGCCCTCGACGTAGTGCTCGTTGCGAAACTGGGCCAGAATCTCCTCTTTAGTCATCTCCCAAAAGTCGTCGGGCACGGCTGAGTTGATGGCCGAGTCGCCGATGACGGCAAACTGCCGGCTCTGCCAGGCCAGGTAGAAGAGTACGCCGTTGCGCTGGGCAGTGCGGTGCATGCCAAGCTCGGCAAATACCTGGGCAGCACGGTCGAGGGGCTCGGGGGTGGGGCAGGTATCTTCCAGATGCACCCGAATTTCGCCCGAAGTCGTGATTTCGGCCTGGCGGATGGCAGCTACTAAGGACTCGTTCTGGGCGGGAGTGAGGGGAGAGGGCATGGATAATCAGGCAACAAAAAGAACGTCATGCTGAACGCAGTGAAGCATCTCGCCTACGGCAGTAAATCCAAATTAGTAGGATTAGTTACGCAGATGAGATGCTTCACTGCGTTCAGCATGACAGACGATTAGAACTGCACCGTAGGCGCTTTGCTCGCGGCCGGGTCGGCTTCGAAGTAGGGCTTGGGGGGGAAGCCGAACATGTTGGCGAACAAATTATTGGGGAAGGAGCGGGTGAACGTGTTGTAGTCGTTGGTGACGGCATTAAACTTGTTGCGCTCCACGTTGATGCGGTTTTCGGTGCCTTCAATCTGAGCCTGCAGTTCCTGGAAGTTGGCATTGGCTTTCAGGTCGGGGTAGCTCTCGGACACGGCCAGCAGGCGGCCGAGGCCGCTGGAAAGCTGGCTTTGGGCGGCCTGGAATTTCTGGATGTTCTCGGGCGTAAGGTCGTTGGCATTCAACTGTACGCTGCTGGCTTTGGCGCGGGCCTCGATGACGCTGGTGAGGGTGCCCTGCTCGAATTTGGCGGCGCCCTTCACGGTATTCACGAGGTTGCCGATGAGGTCGTTGCGGCGTTGGTAGGCGCTTTGCACGTTACCGGCCTGGGCTTTCACGGCCTGGTCGCGTTGTACCATGCCGTTGTAGCCGCACGACGACTGCGTGAGCAGCGCTACCAGGCCCAGGAAATAGAAAAGAAGGCGTTTCATCAGGAAAAGTAAGAATATGGTGAGAAATGCAGGACGGCGGCTTAAACCTTGGGCCCACTGCCGGGGTTAGGCTCCGCCCGGCGCAAGGTACGCAGATACGCCGCCGCAGTTGTGAGCAACCCAAAAAGCCGTAATTAGCACCCTGAATGGCTGGCCCCCGGCCTTCGCTTTTGCTTCTTGTCTTCTTTCAGCATCTAAAATGAAAGCCGTTATTCCCGTTGCCGGTATTGGTTCGCGCCTGCGGCCCCACACCCACACCCAGCCCAAAAGCCTGGTGCCAGTGGCCGGCAATACTATTCTGGGCCACATCATCGACCGGCTGCTCGGGGCCGGGCTCACCGACTTTGTGTTTATTATCGGGTATCTGGGCGATAAAATCGTGCGCTACGTGCGCCGCCACTACCCCAACCTGAAGGCCACCTTCGTGGTGCAGGAGCCCCGCGAAGGCCTGGGCCACGCCCTGTGGCTGGCCCGCGAGGAGTTTCGCCACGAGCCCGACGGTGTACTTATCCTGCTGGGCGACACCATTGTGGACGTAGACCTGCCGGCCCTGCTGCAGCTACCCGGCACGGTGCTGGCGGTGAAGGAAGTAAAAAACCCGGCCCTGTTCGGTATCGTCGAAACCGGGGCCGACGGGCAGGTGCGCAAGGTGGTCGAAAAGCCCAAAATCCCGAAATCGAACAGTGCGCTGGTGGGCCTCTACAAGCTGGCCGACCCCGAAAAGCTGGCCTTGGCCCTGGAGTGGCTCATGACCACCGAGCTGCGCACCCACGGCGAGTACCAGCTCACCGACGCGCTGATGCACCTCATCGAGCAGGGCGAAACCATGACCACGGCGCCGGTCGACAACTGGTTTGACTGCGGCCGCAAGGAGACGCTGCTCGAAGCCAACGCCCGCCTGCTCAACCAGCCCGAGTTTCTGGAAGGCCGCGACTACGCCACCGAATTTCCGGACGTGGTGATTATTCCGCCCGTGAGCATCGGGCGCGGCTGCCGCATCTCGCAGTCCATCATTGGGCCCAACGTGGCCATCGGCGACAAAACCATCATCGAAACCACCATCCTCAGCGACTCCATCATCGGCTCCTACTCGGAGCTGCGCTCGGCGGTGATGCACGACTGCATCGTGGGCTCGGACGCCTCGTTTCGGGGCATGAACCACTCACTGAATATTGGGGATAACACGGAAATTGATTACAGCTAGGCCCGAAAAAGTCTAAAGTCGTGC
Organism: Hymenobacter aranciens; assembly: GCF_030580865.1. Taxonomy (GTDB): domain Bacteria; phylum Bacteroidota; class Bacteroidia; order Cytophagales; family Hymenobacteraceae; genus Hymenobacter; species Hymenobacter aranciens. The sequence goes on from NZ_JAUQSY010000006.1 coordinate 277,996, forward strand.
CCAGCGCCGTATTTTCCGGCCAAATTCCCGCCGCTTATGACTTTTCGCGCTGCCTGGGCCACGTTGCTGGTCGCTATTCTGCTCCCCACAGCTTCCATCCGGGCCCAAACCCCGCTGGGCCAGCCTTCGCTCGACGAATCCAAAGTGCAAATCTGGTGCGCTGCGGTGCGCTTCGTGTACGACGATGCCGGGCGGCCCAACCTCAAGGAAACCGTGCAGTGCAGCGGCGGCGATTTGCCGGCGCTGGCGGCCAGCATTCGGATGGATAGCCTGCGGGTATACAGCGTGCTGTACCAGCCGATTGAGGAGAAAGGCAACATTTACAAGGGCAAAAAGGACAACCCCGCCCGCATCACAGCGCTGGCCCAGGCCATCTTGGCGAAGCTGAAAAGCTCGCCCGCCCGCCGCCGCGACCCGGCCCGCATGGAGCGCCTGGCCGCCCTCGAAACGGCCCTGACTAACTACGCCACCAGCGGCACGCCCCTCGGCGATGTAGCGGCGGCCATGGCCCCCGAAGCGCCTGACACCGCCACAGCCGACGCCTTCGCCGCCCCCGGCCCCGCCGAAATGGCCGAGGCCCAAGCTATCGAAGCCGCGCCCGCCGCCAACGGCCCAGCCGAAACCACCAAGAGTTTGCTGGAGCGCTTTGCCATTCCGCTGGCGCTTATTCTGAGCATTCTGAGCTTGGTGCTCTACATCATGTTGCGCGTGACGCTGGGCCAGTGGCGCCGCCAGCAGCGCCGCGAAACCCTCACCGCTACCCACGCCGCCAACGCGGCCAAAGCCGCTACCGCGCAGGCCCAGGCGGCCCTCACCGAAGCTCACGCCACCGTGGCCGACGCCCAGGCCCGCGTGAAGCGCGCCGAAGCGCTGGTGCTGGCCGCCACGCCGGACGAAACCACGCCGCCTGCCGCGCTGGCCCAGCTCAGTCCCGCCCAGCGGCTGGAGGTGGAGCGCCTGGTGAGCCAGCGGGTGGATGAGGAGCTACGCTGGCTGCGGGCGCAGCTGCCGGAGCTGGTAGCTAGCGCGGTGGCTGGTCCGGCGAGAGAAACGCCAGCGGCACCGGAGGCCGAAGCACCGCACGCCGCTGAAGCCGCTGCCCAGGCAGAGTTTGGGCCGATTGGCGACGACGATAAATAAGGCAGGCAACGTCTCCTGCAAATCCCCGCGTCTCACCCTGCGCAACCTTGCGCGAAAAACCGTTTCCTCTTTTCCATGAAATCCATTTTGCCCCTGGCCGCGCTGCTGGCCACCTCGGCCGCCTGCCGCGCCACCAACCCGCCGGCCAACACCCTGCCGAGCCACGTCATCGTAACGGAAATGACCACCGCCGAAAACGGCACGCCCAGCCGCGAGCCCCAGGCCCCTACCCCCCCGCCCTTGAAATACCCTACCAGCCGCAAAACCGACCAGGTTGACGACTACTTCGGCACCAAAGTGCCCGACCCCTACCGCTGGCTCGAAAGCCTCGACACCCCGGAAACCAAAGCCTGGGTGACGGCCGAGAACGAAGTGACCTTTGGCTATCTGAACCAGATTCCGTTCCGGGAGAAAATCCGCGAGCGGCTGACCAAGATGTGGAACTACGAGCGCTACGGCGTGCCCGAGCAGGTGGGTGCTAACCTGGTGTTCAGCAAGAACGACGGGCTGCAGAACCAAGCCGTGGTGTACATCCAGAAGCCCGGGCAGGAGCCGATGGTGCTGCTCGACCCTAACAAGTTCTCGGCCGACGGCACGACGGCGCTGGCGGGCATGGAGTTCAGCAACGACCACCGCTACCTGGCCTATGCCATGAGCGGCGGCGGCTCCGACTGGCACAAGGTGAAAATCCTGGACCTGCAAACCAACAAGCCCCTGCCCGAAACCCTGGAGTGGGTGAAGGTATCGGGTACTTCCTGGACCAAAGACGGCTTCTACTACAGCCGCTACGACGCCCCGAAGGCCGGCGCCAACAGCCTGGCGGGCAAAAACGAGTTTCACAAAGTGTACTACCACAAGCTGAACACGCCCCAGAGCGCCGACAAGCTGGTGTACGAAGACCCCAAGATGGCCCTGGGCTTCCGCATGGCCGGGGCCAGCGAAGACGAGCGATTCCTGAGCCTCTACCTCACCGACGGCAAGGCCGACGGCAGCCGCCTGCTGGTGCGCGACCTGCGCGACGCCAAGCAAGCCAGCAAGTGGACCACGATTATCAATTCCTACGAATTTGATAACTCCGTGATTGGCAACGTGGGCAGCCAGCTCCTGGTGTACACCAACTACAAGGCGCCCAACTACCGCCTTGTCGGCATCGACCCGCAGAAACCCCAAGAGGCCAACTGGAAAACCATCATCCCCGAGGGCAAAAACAAGCTCTCCGGCGTGCGCCAGGTGGGCGGCCACCTCATTGCCGACTACCTGCAGGACGCCAGCTCGCTGGTGAAGGTATTTGACGAGAAGGGCACTTTCCAGCACGATGTGAAGCTGCCCGCCATCGGCACGGCCAGCGGCTTCGGCGGGCGGCGCGAGGCCAAGGAGGTGTACTACGCCTTCACCTCGTTCACCTACCCGACCACGATTTACAAGTACGACCTCGCCACGAACACCAGCACGGTATTCCGGGCGCCGAAGGTGGACGTGGACCCGGCCGCGTACGTGACCACGCAGGTGTTCTACGCCAGCAAGGACGGCACCAAAATCCCGATGTTCATCACCCACAAGAAGGGCCTGCAGCTGGACGGCAAGAATCCGACCTACCTCTACGCCTACGGCGGCTTCAACGTGAGCGTGACGCCGGGCTTCTCGGTGGCGCGCATGCTGTGGCTGGAGAATGGCGGCATCCTGGCCATCCCCAACCTGCGCGGCGGCGGCGAGTACGGCGAGGAATGGCACAAGGCCGGCATGACGCCCAACAAGCAGAACGTGTTCGACGACTTCATCGCCGCCGCCGAATACCTTAAAATCAACAACTACACCAACACCGAGCACCTCGCCATCGCGGGCGGCTCGAACGGCGGCCTGCTGGTGGGCGCCACCATGACGCAGCGCCCCGACCTCTGCCAGGTGGCCCTGCCCGCCGTGGGCGTGATGGACATGCTGCGCTACCAGGACTTCACCATCGGCTGGAACTGGGCCCCCGAGTACGGCACCAGCAAGGACAAGGCGCAGTTTGAGAACCTCTACAAGTTCTCGCCCCTGCACAACCTGCGCCCGGCCGCCTACCCCGCCACCATGATTACCACCGCCGACCACGACGACCGCGTGGTGCCGGCCCACTCCTTCAAGTTTGCCGCCGCCCTGCAGGCCGCCAACACCGGCCCCCGCCCCCAGCTCATCCGGGTGGACGTGAACGCCGGCCACGGCGCCGGCAAAAGCACCCAGCTCCAAATCGGCGAATGGGCCGACGTGTGGAGCTTCTGCTTTGCCAATATGAACGTGGTGCCGAACGTGAAGTAGGGTTTTATATGGTTGCCAGGGACAAGTGCCGCCGCTTCGCGGCTCTAGTCCTTTCTCATTCGCTAATTGCTACCAACGTGTCGCCGCTTCGCGGCTGCTCTGAATAGCCGCGAAGCGGCGGCACGTTGGTAGTATTCACGCCCACCTATCGAACCAGAGCCGCGAAGCGGCGGCACGTTGATAGCCCCACAACACACCCCAACCCAGAGCCGCGAAGCGGCGGCACGTTGGTAGCAAAACCGTTGCTCCTTAAACCACCGAGCCGCAAAGCGGCGGCACTTTTCGTCTGCTCATTCCTGATTCAATGGCTGGCACCTACACCCAACTGCACATTCAGGTAGTTTTCGCCGTGGCAGGCCGGACCAATGCCATTCCGGCAAAACATCAGGAACAGCTCAACCAATACATCACGGGAATCATCGCCAATAAAGACCAGAAGGTGTTAGCGGTAAATGGCATGCCCGACCATTTGCACCTGCTCATTGGCTTACGGCCCGAATCGGCGCTGGCCGATGTAGTGCGCGACATAAAAGCCAATTCCTCCCGCTTTATTAATGAGCAGCGCTGGGTGCCCGGCAAATTTTCCTGGCAACGGGGCTACGGGGCCTTCTCCTACTCCGCCTCGCACCTCGACCAGGTCATTCGCTACATCCAGAACCAGCAGCTACATCACGCTACCCGGAGTTTTCGGGAAGAATACCAGGCATTGCTTGACCGATTTGGCATCTCCTACGACCCGCGTTATTTGGTAGACGACAACCAATAAGAAGTGCCGCCGCTTTGCGGCTCTATCCCACTGGGCGCTCTATTAACTACCAACGTGGCGCCGCTTTGCGGCTGGTCGACCACGCAGGCAAGAAGTTCCCATTTACCCCAAAAAGCCCTTAAAACCACCTCCCCGGTGATTCTAAGGGCCTTTTTGGTTAGAATAACTACCCCTAGAGGGTAGTTATTGGCCTTCCGAGGGTAGTTATCCGACCTCGAAGGGTAGTTATTGGTCATCGGTGGTAAGTTATAAGTCCCCAGAGGATAGTTGATGGTCCTCGGAGGGGAGTTATTGCCCCCTTAAGGCCCAATAACTTCCCCCCAGGGACCAATAACTATCCTTGCGGCTTGGGCTTCTTGGGGGCGCCGCCTTTGCCGCCGTTGGGCAGGCTCGCGCGCATGTCGTCGTAGGCGGCCTGGGCGCCGGGGAAACCGGCTTTGGCCAGCATTTTCACGTTGTTATACACCATCAGGGCCGCCGCATACGAATCGGAGCCGCTGGTCATCATGGTCGAGTCCACGTCGAGGTCGATACCACCCAGCAGCCGGTGCAGGGGGGCCAGCGTCGCCAGCGACGCCGCATCCGCATCGAACTCCTCCATGTCTAGAATCACCGGCCGGAATTTCTCATTGGCTGTCGCGTAACCATGGGCTTTGGCAATAAAATCGACCGTGGCCGGGCCCATTTTCAGCATATCCTGGCGCTGCTCGGGCGTGCGCGGCGTCAGGTAGGGCGTGAGGATGGCCATGCCCTTCTGGAAAAAGCCGAGCGCCTCGGCGGCCTTATCGGGTGGAATGATGCCCTGAAACAAATCTTGCATGAGAGTAAGGGAATAATGGTGAGAAAATTACTGCCATCGGGCACCCGCTACCGAGCCGGGCCGTGGAAGTGGCGGCAAGGTAGTAAAAAGGCGGGGAAACCTCGCGTAAAACTTCACCTAACCAGCACGATGGTCAAGCTTATAGCCGTTTTTCTGGTCCCGCAAGCATCCGCCCACTCCGTATTGGCGCGCCGGGTCGCCAAACATTCTGCCCCGCCGTAGCTTTATTCCCCCATCAATCAGTTGTTTTTTACCCATGAAATTAGGCATTAGCTCCTTCGGCGAAGTCGCCCCGTCTCACCTCCCCGGCCTCGACCGCGCCGCCGCCCGGCGCATGCAGGAGCTGCTCGAAATCGGCCGCCTCACCGATGCAGTCGGCCTCGACGTGCTGGCCCTCGGCGAGCACCACCGGCCCGACTACGTCATCTCGGCCCCCGAAGTAGTGCTGGCCGCCGTGGCCGCCCAGACGAAGAATATCCGCCTCAGCAGCGCCGTCACCGTCCTCAGCTCCGTCGACCCCGTGCGCACCTTCCAGAACTTCGCCACCGTCGACCTCATCTCCGAGGGCCGGGCCGAAATCCTGGCCGGACGCGGCTCCTTCATCGAGTCGTTTCCGCTCTTCGGGCAAGACCTCAAGGACTACGATTCCCTGTTTATCGAAAAGCTGAAGCTGCTGCTGGAAATCAATAAAAACGAAGTAGTTAGCTGGAAAGGCAAGCACCGCCCCGACATCAACGCCAAGGGCGTGTACCCACGCCCCCTGCAGCCCGCGCTGCCGGTGTGGATTGGCGTGGGCGGCACCCCCGCCTCGGTAGTCCGGGCCGGGCAGCTGGGCCTCCCGCTCACCATTGCCATCCTGGGCGGCGCGCCCGCCCAGTACGTGGCCTTCACCGACCTCTACCGCCAGGCCTACCGCGAGGCCGGCCACGACGAAGCCCAGCAGCAGATTGCCATCAACTGCCACTTCCACATTGCGGAGGATTCGCAGCAGGCCTCGGATGAGTTTTTCCCGCCCTACTCGGCCATCATGAACCGCATCGGCCGCGAGCGGGGCTGGTCGCCCATGTCGCGGCAGCAGTTCGAGTACCTGCGCGGGCCGCAGGGACCGCTGTTCGTGGGCAGCCCCCAGGAAATCATCGACAAGCTACTTTACATCAGCGGTCTGTTCAAAAATACCCGCTACCTGGCCCAGCTGGTGCTCGGCGACATTGCCCCGGAAAAGGTGCTGCGCTCGATTGAGCTGTTTGGCAAAGTAGTGGCTCCGGCCGTGCGCGAAAAGCTCCGGCTGGCCGCCGTTTAGCGCGTAGCAACAACCAGCTGATGGTTTGCGTTTTTGCTCTACCTTAGCAGCTATTCACCGTTAAGCCACTGTACTATGCGGCATCTTTTTACGCTCTGCTTCTTGCTCCTGCTGCGCCTCACGGCCTATTCGCAGTGCTGCCCCTACATGCTGCCGGTGCAGATGCTGCCCGCCAACCCGCAGCCGGGCGAGGTTATCCGGCTGGTTTTTAAAGTTAACACGCCCGGCTGGGGCCAGAAGGTCAACGATGAGTTCGTGCGCTCCGCCGACACGCTGCGCTATACCGCCTGCTATTTCAATGGCCCAACGGCAGTAATGCAGCACTTCAGCGACACGGTGACCGTGGGCACCTTACCTACCGGCAGCTACACTATCGTCTTCGTCGGGCGCATGTCGCGCGACCCGCAGCAGTGCGATGAAACCCGGCGTAACTCCATCAGCACCACCGTGCAGGTTGGCACCCGAACCCTGGCCACCCAACCAGCCGCCCCCGGCTGGGCGCTGTACCCGGTGCCCGCCACCGGCCGCCAGCTCCAGCTGCAAGCCCCGGCCCGGGAGTCGCTGCAAGCTATCAAGCTGTTCGATATGGCTGGCCGCGAGTGCTACGCCCACCCCGCCGCCAGACTAACGCAGCCTGACAACCAGCACCAGCTGCAGCTACCGGCCTTACCAGCCGGCACCTACACGCTCCGGGTGCACTCAGCTAACGGCGCCGTCAGAAACCAGCGCGTGGTATTGCAGTAAGGCCCACCCCAAAAAGAAACCCCGACCATTACTGGCCGGGGTTTCTTGTTTATCAACTAGCAGTCAGTGCCTAGTAGCGGTACAAATCCGACTTGAACGGACCTTCCACCGGCACCTTGATGTAGTCGGCCTGCTTGGCGCTCAGCTCGTCCAGCTCCACACCGATTTTGGCGAGGTGCAGGCGGGCCACCTTCTCGTCGAGGTGCTTGGGCAGGGTGTACACCTGGTTTTCGTACTGGTCGGCGCTTTCCCACAGCTCCAGCTGGGCCAGCGTCTGGTTGGTGAAGGAGTTCGACATCACGAACGAGGGGTGGCCGGTGCCGCAGCCCAGGTTCACGAGGCGGCCTTCGGCCAGGATGATGATTTGCTTGCCGTCGATGGTGTAGAGGTCCACCTGCGGCTTCACCGTGTCCTTGGTGTGGCCGTAGTTTTTGTTCAGCCAGGCCATGTCGATTTCATCGTCGAAGTGGCCGATGTTGCACACAATAGCTTTGTCGCGCAGGGCGCGGAAATGCTCCTCACGGATGATGTCGCAGTTGCCGGTGGTGGTGATGACGATGTCGGCGCGCGGAATGGCGTTTTCCATCTTCTTCACTTCGTAGCCGTCCATGGCCGCCTGCAGGGCGCAGATGGGGTCAATTTCGGTCACGATAACGCGGGCGCCGGCGCCGCGCAGCGAGGCAGCGGTGCCTTTTCCCACGTCGCCGTAGCCTGCCACCACGGCCACTTTGCCGGCCATCATCACGTCGGTAGCCCGACGGATAGCATCCACGGCCGACTCTTTGCAGCCGTACTTGTTGTCGAATTTCGACTTCGTCACCGAGTCGTTCACGTTGATGGCCGGGAAGGGCAGCGTGCCCACTTTCACCCGCTCATACAGGCGCAACACGCCGGTCGTGGTTTCCTCGCTCACGCCTTTGATGCCGGCGGCCAGCTCGGGGAACTGGTCGAGCACCATGTTGGTGAGGTCGCCACCGTCGTCCAGAATCATGTTCAGCGGCTGGCGCTCCTCGCCAAACCAGATGGTTTGCTCGATGCACCAGTTAAATTCCTCCTCGTTCATGCCCTTCCAGGCATACACCGGGATGCCGGCAGCGGCAATGGCGGCGGCGGCGTGGTCCTGGGTCGAGAAGATGTTGCACGACGACCACGTTACTTCGGCACCCAGCTCAACCAGCGTTTCGATGAGCACGGCCGTTTGGATGGTCATGTGCAGACAGCCCGCGATGCGGGCACCCGCCAGCGGCTTGCGCGGGCCGTACTCGGCGCGCAGGCTCATCAGGCCGGGCATTTCGGCCTCAGCCAGCATAATTTCCTTGCGGCCCCACTCGGCCAGGCTCATGTCTTTTACTTTGTACGGAACGTACGTGCTTGTCGTGGCTTCCACTCGAATGAGAGTTAAATGGTTAGAGTCGCTTCTAACTACAAAGATACGCCTTTTGTTCGGCCCCGAACGCGAAAAAGCCCGAACCAGCTGGTTCGGGCTTGACAAACGCGCGCAAAGCGGGTGCTTTAGTTGTTCTGAATGACGTACACTTTCGGTTGCAGCGTGGCATCCAGGTTACTGGCGGCACCGCGCACCACGATGGTGTAGATTTTACCGGCAACGTAGTTATACGTTCCCGTTCCCGTTCCGGTACCATTGCCCACATTGAATACCAACGGATTGGCAGGGGCCGAGCCCGCCGTGATGGCCAGGTTGAAATTGCCCGCGTTGATTTCCAGGAAGCTGGAACCGGTGCCGAATGCTACGCCCGGGATGCGGTCGGCATAGCCTACCGTCAGGGCTTCGCTCAGGTTGATGGGCACGGCCGTGCCCTGGCCATTAGGAGTACCCAGGCCCTGCGCGATGTGCACGAGGCGTACTTTGGCTTTGCCGGGCGAGGGGGTGGTAGCCGGGGCCGTCAGGTCATCGGTGAGCAGCAGGCCCGTCGTAGCGTTCGACGTGCCAGAATTATAGATGAAGTAGGAGTAGTTTTTATTAGCCTCCACGGTTACCGGCTGGGTTACCAGCGTGGTGGTGCCTCCATTTATCTTGATGGTACGGCTACCGACGTTCACGGCCTGGTAAGTAGCCGTTTGTCCGTACGTTAGGGTGTTTTTTTCTACGTCGTCAATCAGCACTTTGGTGGCCACGTTCACATTGGCGGCACCGTTGAGGAAATAGATTCGTCCTTGTTGCGGAGCAGGGTCGCTGTCGTCGGAGCAGCTGCTGAAAGCCAGCATGGCCGGCAGCGCCAACCACAGCGAACGACGGAAAACGGAGGAGAAACGCATAAAATTGAAATGAAAAAGAGTGATGAAGTCAGTGAAACAGGTCGCGCCCACTGGCGCAACCTGAACGCAAGATAGGGCTCCACGGTTAAGTAGGCGCCTTTCAGGAAGTTTTAGGCGTTGGCATTCGTCGGCCGATTAGCCGGGCAGTATCTTTGCCGGATGCCTACCTCACCTCAATGGCTGCGGCCACATCTGCTGTTTGTTATGCTGCTGCTTGGCGCTACTTCGGCCGCCCGGGCTCAGCAAACGCCCGCCACTATCCGGCTGCTGCCCGAGGATGCCCAGCGCCAGCAAAACGGCAATCAGCACAACTTCTACTTCCTGCCGCCCGGCGCCACCGGCGAGAACTACCAGAATGCCGGGTTCTTCGGCCAGAAGCTGCGCCCCTATCTGGCCGGCAATGAAGAAGCCCTGACCCACCTCAACTACTATCGCCGTCAGAAAACGCTGTTTCTTATTGACCGCATCGTGGCCGTAGGCGCCATAGGTGTGTACGGGCAGCAGGTGTTTGAAAAAGACAAGTTTCCGCAGTATTTCAGCGACGTGCAGAAAGTGGCGGCCGGCATTTTCGTTACCAGCCTCCTGGCTACTATTTTTATCAACAACAACACCAACCAGCACTTCCAACGGGCTGTGACCAGCTACAACGCCGGCAAAAGCCAGGGTACGCTGTGGCACCGTTTGCAGCCCAGCGGTGTTGGGGTAGGCAGTACACTGCAGGGCCAGCCGACGCTGGCCTTGCGCTGGGAGCTTCGCTAAGCGCCCGTTTTTCCCGTATAGGCTGGTTAATGGACTTTCCTTTGCCCGAGGCGGCCCGGCGCTACGTGGCCGCCCACTTGCACGACGACCCCGCTCACCTGGCCCTGCAAGCTCGCCGCCACCCCGGCCTGCCCGTGCCGGAGCTGGTGCGCCAGATTCAGGCCCGCCAGAAGGCGCGCACCAAGCTGCCCGACTGGGCCGACAACCCCGACCTGATTTTCCCGCCCGCCCTCTCGGTCGAGCAGGCGTCGTCGGCCCGCACCGCTGCCTTCAAGGCCGCGCTGGTGGGCGGTCAGCGCCTGGCCGACCTCACCGGTGGCTTCGGGGCCGATACGGCCGCTTTCGCCCAAAGGGTGGCGCACGTTGACTACGTGGAGCGCAATGCGCAGCTGGCCGCCGTGGTGGAGTACAACCTGCACCAGCTCGGCATCCGGAATGTGACAACCCACGCCGCCGAGGCGCTGAAGTTTCTGCACGAAACGCCGCACCATTTCGACTGGCTCTACCTCGACCCGGCCCGGCGCGACACCGCCGCCCGCAAAATCTTCCGCCTGGCCGACTGCGAGCCCGACATACTCAAAATCATGCCTCTGTTGCTGCAGAAGGCAGATAAGATTTTGCTGAAGACCTCGCCCATGCTCGACATCGAGCAGGCCATTCTGGAGCTGGGCCAGGTGCGCCGACTGTGGGTGCTGGCCGTGGATAATGAGGTAAAGGAAGTGCTTTATGAGTTGGGGCAGGAGCCCGCCGTCGACCCCGAGCGCTACGCCCTCAACCTGCGCCGCGACGGCACGCAGCAGGAGTTCCGCCTCAACCGGGCCCGCGAAGCCCGCGCTATTCCGCGCTACGCCGAGCCCCAGCAGTACCTCTACGAGCCCAACGCGGCCGTACTCAAGGCCGGTGCATTCCGCAGCATCGGCACAGCCTTCGAATTCCTTAAGCTTCACCAGCACAGCCACCTCTACACGTCCGACGTGCTGCGGGCCGACTTCCCCGGCCGCATCTTCCGGGTGCTGGCAGTGGAAAAAGCCGACGGGGCCGCCCTCAAAGTCCACCTCGGCCCCGAGGCCCGCGCCCACGTCACCACCCGCAATTTTCCCGATTCGGTGGCCGATTTCCGCAAGCGCACTGGCATCCGCGAGGGCGGCGACATTTACCTTTTTGCCACCACCGACCTGCGCGGCCGCCTGATGGTGCTGGTGTGCGAGAAAGCCAAGCTTTCGAATGAGTTATGAGTTTTAAATTAAGAGTTTTGAGTTTTGAGTTCCGGGCTGGTCGTTTGTTCAACTTATAACCCCTAACTCGTAACTCAAAACTCCTAACTCTCCAAGTTGTAGTTTTGTGGTCCGCCCGCCCGCCGGTTTCGGCTTGGCGGGCGGCTTGCTGTTTGTCTTTTTCGCTTTTATCAGTCTTCAATGCCCTATCTGTTCACTTCCGAATCAGTTTCGGAAGGCCACCCCGATAAAGTTGCCGACCAGATTTCCGACGCCATCCTCGACGAGTATCTTCGGCAGGACCCCGCGGCCAAAGTGGCCTGCGAAACGCTGGTAACGACCGACTTTGCCCTCGTGGCCGGGGAAATTAAGTCGACGGCGCACGTCGATGCCGAGCCCATCATCCGGGCCACCATCCGCCGCATCGGCTACGACAAGCCCGAATACCTCTTCAACGCCGATACCTGCGAAGTCGAAAACCGCCTGCACGAGCAGTCGCCCGACATCAACCAGGGCGTGGTGCGCGCCAGCGCCGAAGAGCAGGGCGCCGGCGACCAGGGCATGATGTTCGGCTACGCCAGCCACGAGACGACCAATTATATGCCGCTGGCCCTCGACCTTTCGCACCGCCTGCTGCGCGAACTGTCGGCCATTCGCAAGGAGGGCCGCGAGATGACTTACCTGCGCCCCGACGCCAAAAGCCAGGTAACCATCCGCTATTCCGACGACCACCACCCCGAGGCCATCGACACCATCGTGGTGAGCACGCAGCACGACGAATTCCACGCCGACGAGCAAACCATGCTCGACCAGATTAAGGCCGACATCAAGGCCATTCTGATTCCGCGCGTGATGGCTGGCCTCAGCGAAGAGACGCAAAAGCTTTTCACTGACCACATTACCTACCACATCAACCCCACTGGTAAGTTCGTCATCGGCGGCCCCCACGGCGACTCCGGCCTCACCGGTCGCAAAATCATCGTGGATACCTACGGCGGCAAGGGTGCCCACGGCGGTGGCGCCTTCTCGGGCAAAGACTCCTCGAAAGTAGACCGCTCGGCCGCCTACGCCGCCCGCCACATCGCCAAAAACCTGGTGGCCGCCGGCGTGGCCGAGCAGGTGCTGGTGCAGGTGGCCTACGCCATCGGCGTGGCCCAGCCCGTGGGCGTATTCGTGACCACCTACGGCACCACCAAAGCCAAAGACGCGGACGGCAAAGTTCTGACTGACGGCGAAATAGCCGAAAAAGTAAACAAGCTGTTTGACCTGCGTCCCTACGCCATCGTGCAGCGCTTCGGTCTGCAGAACCCCATCTTCGGCCAAACGGCCGCCTACGGCCACATGGGCCGCGAACCCGGTACCGTGCAAGTGACGATGAAGGACGGCGAAGTGAAAACCTTCGACACCTTCACCTGGGAGAAGCTTGACTACGTACCCCAGATTATTACCGAGTTTGGCTTGAATTAAGTTGTTAGCTGAAAGCTGCCGGCTATTAGCTTTGTCCAGCGGCAAAAACAAAAGACCCGCCTGAAAATCAGGCGGGTCTTTTTTATGAATAAGCCTCAAAAACGAGCAGCTATTAGCTTTCAGCTAGCAGTTGCCCAGAAACTAGTGGGCCAGATTTTTCTCTTTATACTTCGTAATCTGCCGGCGCAGGCTGTCGGCGGCGGCATCAGCGGCGGCTTCAAACGAAGCGGCGTCCTCCTGGCTGAACAGGGTAGTGCCGGGCACCAAGAGCTTGATTTCGACGGTTTTGTTATCGATACCGTCTTTGTTGTTGAGGCGCAGAATAACCTCGCCGTCCGTCACCTTGTCGTAGAAGGTTTCGAGCTTGTTGAGACGTTGTTGGATAAAGTCAAGCAGCTTTTGGTCGGCGTCGAAATGCACCGAATGCATCTGTACTTTCATGTGGTGGGGTTGGTAAGAAAGTGGATAAAAAACCGCAACCATCGGGCTGGCCATCTAACCGTCTCATCCTATTTGGATTATTAACTGGCCAGCCTTGCTGATTGCGCGAAAAGAGCTTAAGCCCGCGGGTGGGCCTGTTCAAATACGGATTTCAGCCGCTCGACGGACAAGTTTGTGTAAACTTGGGTGGAGGCCAGGCTAGCATGTCCTAATAACTCTTTGATGGCGTTCAGGTCAGCCCCCTTATTGAGGAGATGCGTAGCAAACGCATGGCGCAAGGTGTGCGGGTGCTGCTGCCCTACCGAGGTGGTGATGGTGCTCAAATAACGCTTCACCGTGCGGTAGACGAACTTCTCGTACAGCGCCTCGCCCTTATCGGTGAGCAGCAGCGGCCCGGGCGCCGTGGGGCCGAAACTGTGGCTGCGGTGCGCCTGGTAGCGCTCCAGCGACCGCAGCAGCGAGGGATTGAGTGGCACCAAGCGCTGCTTGTCGCCCTTACCCGTCACGAGGATGGTCTGATTCCAGAGGCTGATGTCGCCAGGCGCGATGCCCAGCAGCTCCGACAGCCGGATTCCCGTGCCGTAAAGCAATTCCAGAATCAGTTGGTCACGGGCCCCGGCGAAGTCTTGGGTGAATTCGAAATTATTCAGCAGCCCATTGATGGCCTCTTCGGGTACAAATTCCGGCAGCTTCTTGGGCATCTTGGGCGCTTTCACGCGCAGCATCGGATTCACCGAAATTTTCTCCGTACGCAGCAAAAACTTGTAATACGAGCGCAGGCAGGCCACTTTGCGGTTCACGGTGCTGGCTTCGTTGCCGTCCTTCATCAGCTCCACAATCCAGCCGCGGATGAGTGGGTAGCGGGCCTGCGCGGGGTCGCTCAGCTCGTAGGCCGACTGTAAGTAGGCCGCAAACTGCCGCAAATCATTCTTGTACGACGTGAGCGTGTGCGGACTGTACCGCAGCTCGGTGCGCAGAAAATCGAAAAAAGCCTCCATGACGCTACAGCAAAAAGCCCGGCCTTACGAAGACCGGGCTGCCAAAGTAGCGGATTTTTTATTGCCGCCAAACTTTTCGATGAATTTCGACCCTCAGGGACGCGAAAAAGCCGGCTGGCTCGCCCCAATAGGCAAGCCAGCCGGCTTTTTAACTTCAAATCGGAAGCGGACTATTCGTTCGGCTGGCCGTAGGTGGCGAGCTTGTAAACAGCCTTTTGCTTCATTTTGCGCTGCGTGATGCTGGGCTTCTGGAAGAACGTGCGACGACGCAGCTCTTTCAGAACGCCGGTACGCTCAAATTTCTTTTTGAAGCGCTTCAGAGCGCGGTCAACCGATTCGTTGTCTTTGATTTGAACGATAATCATATCGAGAAGTGAGGAGAATTGCTACGGGAAGGCCGAGTAAATCGGGCCGCAAAGATAAACAGCATTTTGCCGAATTCAAACGGATGACGCTGATTTTTTGACGACCGCGCTTTATTTGAGCAGCGTGCGGGCAATAACGAGCTTCTGAATTTCGCTGGTGCCCTCGCCAATGGTGCAGAGTTTGGCGTCGCGATAGTACTTCTCGGCCGGGTAATCCTTGGTGTAGCCGTAGCCGCCAAAGATTTGCACGCCCTCGTTGGCCACGCGCACGCTCACCTCGGAGGCGTAGAGCTTGGCCATCGCCGACTCGCGGTTCACGTTCAGGCCGGCGTCTTTCATGGCGGCGGCGCGGTAAGTGAGCAGGCTGGCAGCCTCGATTTCGGTGGCCATGTCGGCCAGCTTAAAGCCGATGCCCTGGAAGTTGCTGATGGGCTGATTGAACTGGTGGCGCTCCTTGGAGTATTGCAGAGCCGCTTCGTAAGCACCTTGCGCAATGCCGAGGCTGAGGGCCGCGATGCTGATACGGCCGCCGTCGAGCACTTTCAGGGCTTGCACGAAGCCGTCGCCGACCTTGCCGATGACGTTTTCCTTCGGAACGCGGCAATCGGTGAAAATTAATTCGGTGGTTTCGGAAGCGCGCATGCCGAGCTTGTCTTCCTTGCGGCCAGCGGCGAAACCGGGCGTGTTGCGCTCGATGATGAAGGCCGTCATGGCATGCGAGTCGCCGACCTCGCCGGTGCGGGCAATAACGACGGCCACGTGGCCGGATTTGCCGTGGGTGATGAAGTTTTTGGCGCCGTTGAGCACGTAGTGGTCGCCGTCGGGCACGGCGGTGGTGCGCATGTTGCCGGCGTCGGAGCCGGTGTTAGGCTCGGTGAGGCCCCAGGCCCCAATCCACTCACCGGAGGCCAGCTTGGGCAGGTATTTCTGCTTCTGCTCCTCGGAGGCGTGCTGCAGGATGTGGCCGGTGCAGAGCGAGTTGTGAGCCGCCATGCTGAGGCCGATGCTGCCGTCAATCTTGGAAAGCTCGGCAATGGCCGTTACGTATTCCTGGTAGCCAAAGCCGGAGCCGCCGTACTGCTGCGGCACCAGCACGCCCATCAAACCTAGCTCGCCGAGCTGGTGAAAAACGTCGATGGGAAATTCTTGGCTTTCGTCCCACTTCATCATGTGGGGCTTGATATGCTGGGCGCCAAAATCGCGCACCATTTGCGCAATCATGGTCTGGTTTTCGGTGGCTACGGCTTCCATGGAAAGTGGAAAATGGGTGGGAATGGAAAAAAGACAGAAAAGGAATTAAACCGGTCAGGGGCGGTTTTGGGCCCACGAAAGTACGATTTTACTACTTGAAAACCTTGATTCTGACCAGTGGCTGGCACACCTTATTTTGAACAGACCCGGCAAAAGCGTTACTTTTGAGGCTTTTTCAGGAGTAGCGCCACTTTTGTCCGACGCTTTTTCTGCCTTTTTCGCCCGATTTCGCTCTTTCCTGGCCTTCATGCCGAATTTTCCGTTTCGCCGCTCCGGGTGGCTATACCTCCTGTGCCTGTCGATGGCACTGCTATCGTCCTGCTCCAAGCGCTACTACAACCAGCGCACCATGTTCCGACTGACGGACAACAAAGGCAACATGGTAGATACTACCAAGTTGCGCACGGCCGTCAATCGAGCGGCCCGCAATTACATCATCCAACCCAACGACTACCTGGAGGTGCGGGTGTACACCAACAAAGGGGAGCGGCTCATCGACCCGAACGGAGAATTGTCGTTTGGCCAGCCCGGTGGTGCCAGCCCTTCGGCCGGCAGCCGGAGCACAATGAGCAGTGGCGGTGCCAGTGGCGGTGGCGGCGGTGGCGCCCAGCGCAATGTGGGCGCTGGCGCGGGCACCACTTCTACCGGGGCCGGGTTTCTGGTGCAAGCCGATGGAACGGTGACGCTGCCCATGGCAAACAAGGTTAAAGTAAGCGGCCTGTCGCTTCTGCAAGCCGACAGCGTGTTAAAAATCAAATACAATGACTTTTACAAAGAGTCATTTGTGACTACTCACGTGACCAACAACCGGGTAATGATACTGGGCGCGCCGGGTGGGCAGGTTATTCCTCTGGTGAACGACAACATGAACCTGCTGGAAATCCTGGCGCTGGCGGGGGGCGTCGACGGGCAAGGTGGGGGCGGCAATACCCTCTACCGCTTCGGCGGAAAAGCCAACAATATCCGCATCATTCGGGGCGACCTGAAGAACCCGCAGGTGCAAATTATTGACCTGACTACGCTCGACGGCATGCGGCGCGCGAACCTGCAAATGGAGCCCAACGATATTGTGTACGTGGAGCCCATTCGCCGGCCATTCCTGGATGCCTTGGTCGATGCCGGGCCGGCCATCAGCGCGGCAGCTTTGCTGCTAAACGCTACGGCCATTATTGTCAACTTGATGATAGCCACGCGCACGAACTAGCCGGGCTTTCTGTTAACTAACTGGTTTCTTACGGTCGCTCCGGCGGCTTTCCCATACAATGGCTAAAAGTGAAAACGCCGAGCTAGAGGAGCTCATCCGTAACGCAACGGCGGGTACCAGCGAACTGCCGCCCCCCGCCCTGCTGGGCACCAACAATGCTGCCGACGATGAAAGCGACTCGGCGGCCCTGGACGTGGCCACGCTGGTACTGGTGGCGCGGCGCAGCATGCTGTGGATTATCCTGCTTATTATTCTTGGAATCAGCGCTTCGTGGCTATACCTGCGCTATACCAAGCCAGTGTACAAATCGGCCTCGCTGCTCAAAATTGATGAGAAGACCGAGGCGATTCTGGACCTGCCTGAGTATGCAAAACCAGACAAGTCGAAGAGTAACAAGCTGGCCGGTGAGGTAGAACTCATCAAATCGGGCATCATTTATCGGCGGCTGCGCGATTCGCTGGCGCTGGATGTCAACTACTACGTGCAGGGTACGGTGCTGGAAACCGAGCTGTACCGGTCGTCGCCGTTTCAGGTAAAATACACCATTACTGACCCGGCGCTATATAACCGTAAGTTCAACATCAACTTCCTGGAAAACAACCGCATTAAGCTCAGCTATGTGGGCCAGGGCCGCACTACCAGCGCCGAGTACGGGCTGGGCCAGGTTATCAACCTGCCGGGCATTGTTTTGCAGATAACAACTACGCCGCGGTTTACGCCGGAAGCTTTGGGGCTGAATTATCACTTCACCATTCAGGATGAGCCGACGGTTAACAGCTTTCTGGACCGCAACCTGCTGGTTGAAATCGTTAATCCTGAAGCCAATACCATCCAGATTTCGTTTGCAGATTATAGCTCGGTAAAGGCCCAGCACATCGTCGATAAGATTGACACGGTGTATTTGCAGGAGAAGCTGGCGCGGAAAAAAGAAGCGACGGTGCAAACCCTGAACTTTCTGGACCAACAGCTCGAGGAAAACCGCCGCAGCCTGCAGCTGGCCGAAGACCGGCTGCAAGGATTTGTGCAGCAAAGCCATACCTGGGATGTGAAGGGCGACGTGGCCGCCATCACGGGTAAGCTGGAGAAACTGCAGGAAGACCGGGTAGTACTGGAGCAAAAGCTGCGCCTGCTGGACGAAGTAGCCCGGCTGGCCAATCAAAACCGCATCACCCGCGAAGACAATCAGCTGGTGGAGGAAACCGTGCCCGGCCTAGCCGCGCTGGAAGACCCGCAGATTATTCAGCTGCTGAACGATGTAAACAGCACGCAGTGGAACCTGCAGCGCCTGCAGCGCTCCTACAAGGAAACGACGCTGGCCGTGCAGCAGCAGCAGGCCAACCTGGCTTATTCGCGCAATAACCTGCGGCGGGTGCTGCAGGAAGAGCAAAAGCTGTTGCGCGGGAAACTGGGCCTGCTCAACAACCTGCGCGACCAGTTTAATACCGAGCTGCAAAGCCTGCCGCAGAAAGGCACCGAGCTGTCGCGCCTGCAGCGGCCCCTGGAACTGCTCGAAAAGAACTACCTGATGCTGATGGAGAAGAAGTCAGACTTCACCATCGCCCAAGCAGGCACGACGGCCGATTTCCAGATTCTGTCGCCGGCCTCGCTGCCGACGGCCCCCATTTTCCCGGTGAAGCTGATTGTGTACGCCGTAGGATTGGCCGGGGGCATCATCCTGGGCCTGGGGCTGATTGCCGTGCGCTACTTCATGCACAACACCATCACCAACATCCGGGAGGTAGAACGGAGTACGCAAGCGGCAGTGCTGGGCCTGATTCCGACCTACGACAAGGAGAAAATGGACGTATCGCGCCTCGTGGTGGACCGCAACCCCAAGTCGGCCATTTCAGAGTCGATTCGCTCGATTCGAACGAACCTCGACTTTATCAGTTCGGCTAAGAAGAAACGGCTTATTTCGGTGACCTCGACCATCTCGGGGGAGGGTAAAACCTTCGTAACGGTAAACCTGGGTGGCATCATTGCCCTGTCGGGGCAGCGGGTAGTTATTCTCGACCTTGACATGCGGAAGCCCAAGGTGAACTTGGCTTTCGGCACCGAGAACGTGAAGGGCGTTAGCACCATTCTGATTGAGCGGCACACCGTAGAGGAATGCATTCAAAAAACCTCGATTGAGGCGCTGAACTTTATTTCGGCTGGTCCCACTCCTCCCAACCCCTCAGAGCTGATACTGAGCCCTAAGTTCGACGTCATGCTGCAGGAGCTGTACAAAATATATGACGTTATTCTGATTGACACGCCGCCGGTGGGTCTGGTGACGGACGGCATTCTGGTGATGCGCAAGGCGGATATTCCGATTTACATTCTGCGGGCCGGCTATTCGCGCAAAGCCTTCATCAAGAACATGAACCGCCTGATGCGTAGCAACCACTTCACGCGCATGTGCACCATTCTCAACGATGCTCAATCGGGTGGTTCCTACGGCTATGGCTACGGCTACGGCTATGGCTACGGCTATGGCTATGGCTACGGCTCTTACGGGCAGGGTTACTACGAAGAAGCTCCGCAGCAAGAGCTTACGTTTGGGCAAAAGGTAAAACGCTTCTTCAGCTAACCCGCACTCACAGCAATGGCTTCGTTCTGGCGCAAACTTTTTGGGGGTGGCGAATCGGCCGCCCCGACGGCGCTCGTGGAGTCGTTGGCGGTGCTGGGCGCCGATATGCACTCGCACCTGCTGCCCGGCCTCGACGACGGGGCCGAGACGATAGAGCATTCGCTGGACCTGCTGCGGGCCATGCGGGCGCTAGGCTACCGCAAGCTGGTGATGACGCCCCACATTATGGGCGACTTCTACAAGAACACGCCCGAGGGTATCAGGGCCGCCCTGAAGCTGCTTACCGAAGCCGCCGCCGCCGCGGGCCTCGGCGATGTGGAGCTGGGTTGCGCGGCCGAGTATTACCTCGACGAATTTCTGGGCCGCAAGCTGGCCGATGGTACCGAGATGCTCACTTTCGGCGGCGACAAGCGTTATCTGCTGTTCGAAACCTCGTATATGAACGAGCCGCTGAACCTGATGGAAACCGTATTTGAGTTGAAGTCGCAGGGCTACCAGCCAGTGCTGGCCCATCCGGAGCGCTACACCTACCTCTACGGCCGCTTTTCGGAGATTGAGAAGCTGCGCCAAGAGTATGGCGTGTTGATGCAGCTTAATATCAACTCGCTGGTGGGCTATTACTCGCCGGCAGCGCAGAAGGTAGCCGAACAGCTGGTTGATGGCGGTTTGGTGGATTTTGTGGGCTCCGATGCTCACCACCTGCGTCATACCAATACGCTGCAAACCAAAGTGCTCCGCGCTCCTTACCTGCAAAAGCTGCTGCAATTACCGCTACGCAACAATCAATTGCTAAGCAGCTAGCTACCTCCGCAAGGGTAGGTAGCCGGACTACCTGACCGGCCAGCACTTCGCCTGATTTAGCACTTTCACGCTACTTATGATATTCGTTACCGGCGGCACTGGCTTGATTGGCTCGTACCTGCTCCGCAGCCTGCGCGAGCGGGGCCTGCTGGTGCGGGCCCTGCACCGCGGCCCGGTGCCGCCCGCTGCCGTGCCCGGCGTGGAGTGGCTGCCAGGCGACCTGCTTGATACCGAACTGCTGCGTGAGGCTCTGACGCCCGACGTGACGCACGTGTTTCACTGCGCCGGACTGGTATCGTACGCCCCACAGGACGAAGAGCTGCTGCAAAAAATAAACGTGGAAGGCTCGGCCGCCATCGTGGACGCCTGCCTGGAGCGGCCGGGCATCCGGCTGGCCTACGTGTCGTCGGTGGCGGCGCTGGGCAGCCCGCCCGCCCGGCCCGAAGGCAGCACCGGCCCGCTGAGCGTGGCCGAAAATGCCACCTGGGACCTGGGCGCGGCGCACCCGGCCTATGCCACCTCCAAGTACCTGGGCGAGCTGGAGGTGTGGCGGGGCGTGGCCGAGGGCTTGTCGGCCATCATCGTCAATCCGTCGGTGGTGCTGGGGCCGGGCGACTGGAGCCGCAGCAGCACCCGCCTGCTGCGCTACGCCTACGAGCAGCACCGCTTCTATACGCGCGGTCTCATCAACTTCGTGGATGTGCGCGACGTGGTGGCCCAACTGCTGCGTCTGGCGCTGGACTTGCCGCAACTGAGCAGTGAGCGGTACATTCTGAGCGCCGGGGCCATTCCGCTGGCCGATTTTTTCCAGCAGGCGGCCACGGCCATGGGCCGGCGGCCACCCACCACGGCCGTGCCCGACTGGCTGGCCGAAATAATCTGGCGCGCCGAGCACGCCCGGGCGGTGCTCACGGGCGCCCGGCCGCTCATTACCAAAGACACGGCGCGGGCGGGCCGGCAGCCCACCGTGTATGCCAACGCCAAGGTGCAACAGGCGACCGGCCTGCCCTTCCGGCCGCTGGCCGACACCATTGCCTGGTGCGCCGCCGGGCTGCGGCCCAAACCGCAGCATTCCGGGGCAGTTGTTGTATCTTAGTATAAACCCCAATCCGCGGGAAGTTTTCTTGGCAATTGCACGGTTTTCGCGTACAATTGTTACTACTATTGACCAGCCAACGCGAGTGCGGAATGGAAAGCAGCAAGACCAGTCGGACTGGTTTGACGCGGCCATTTCCGCTCCCGAAGTAGCTGGCTGAATCTGTGTATTATGCGCATGAGTGAACATTTTGAGCATCATCGGGCCGTGCTGGACACGGTGCGCCGTTTCGAGCGAATGCTGAACAGCAACGAGCCCGTTTTTTTTGACCTGGAGGACTTTGAGAACATCATCGACCACTACGTAACCAGCACGCAGTTCGACAAGGCCCTACAGGCCTGCGAAGCGGCGCTGGGCCAGTATCCATTTTCGACCGAGCTATTGATTGACCGCGCCCAGGTGATGGCCATGCGCGGCGACTACCAGGAAGCCGAGCGCCAGATAAACCACGTGGCTACTCTCGACCCGACCAACGCCGATGTGGCCGTGACGCGCGGCATCATCTGCACCCAGCGGGGTGATTTTGCGCAGGCGGTGGAGTTCTTTCAGGCCGGGCTGGAAAAGGAGCCGGAGCGCGAGGATATTCATTTTAACCTCGGCCTGGCTTACCAGAGCTGGCAGAAATTCAAGAGCGCGGCCAAGCACTACAAGCAAAGCCTGCGCCTGCAGCCGGACAATGAAACCGGCGTGCAGGAGCTGCTGCACTGCTTGGCCATTTCGGACCGGCTCGACGAGCACGAGGACTTCTTTAAGCGCTTCACCGACGACGACCCGTATTCGGCCATTGCCTGGTATAACCTGGGGCAGTACTGGTACCGGCGCGAGCAATACGACAAAGCCGCTGAGGCTTTTGACTATGCGGTGGTTATCAGTGCCGATTTTTACGATGCCCACCACTGGCTGGCCGACACCTTCGTGTGCCAGGAGAAGTACCGCGAGGCCATTGCCGAGTTTGAGCAAAGCTACCCGCCCAATGAGCCGACCGATGAGGCGCTGTGCAACATCGGCGAGTGCTACGAGAAGCTGCGCGAGTGGGAGCCGGCCCGGAAGTTTTACCACAAAGCCATTGAGTTGAACCCGCAGATGGACGAGGCCTGGTTCGGGCAGGGCGTTATCTTGCAGGAGCAGGGCCGCTGGTTCGAGTCGATTCATTTCTTCCGCAAGGCAGTGGAGCTGTACGGCGACAGCGGCGAATACTGGTCGGCGCTGGGCATGGCCGAAAACCACGTCGGCAACGTGGTGAGTGCCCTGGAAGCCTTTGAGAAAGCCACCGAGGTGGCGCCCGAAGAAGTGCAGGCCTGGGTGAACTGGAGCGCCATTCTCTACGAGCAGGGCCACTTTGGCGAGGCGGCCGATTTGGTGCGCCACGCCGTGGAATTGCACCCGCTGGAGTCGCACTTCCACTATATGCTCTGCGCATATTTGCTGGCCGATGGCCGCCTGCGCGAAGCCTACGCCGAGCTGGAAACGGCGCTCAGCCTGAATTACGAGCAGCACTCGCTGCTGTTCGACTACTTCCCGGAGCTGCGGCAGCAGCCCGCTTTGCAGCGGCTTATCGACCAATTTCGGCCCTAAGTCGATGCCTCAGGCCGCCCGGCCCGATAGAGGCGGATAACAATTCGGCCGTGACTTACTTTTGTACCTGCCCGCTTTTCGGCGGGCAGGTTTTTTTTGCGCATTCTTTACCAGAAACGGGCCTCGCGCCTGCCTTATTTGCATGAATTACACGATTTCTCAGCTTCCCGAGCGTACGCTCAAGCCCCGTGAGCAGGGCTACACGATGGTGATGGACAAGGGCATGAGCCTGCGCGAGGTAGAAGACTTCCTGGAAGTTGGGGGCGAATACACGGACGTGGTGAAGCTGGGCTGGGCCACCTCCTACGTGGTGCCCAACCTGCAGCGCAAGCTGGAAATCTACCGTGCGGCCAACATCCCGGTGTACTTCGGCGGCACGCTGTTCGAAGCCTTCATTATTCGCAATCAGTTTGATGACTACCGCCGCCTGCTCGACAAATACGGCATGGAGTACGCCGAAGTATCGGACGGCAGCATCGACCTGGCCCACGAGCGCAAGTGCGAATTCATCCGCGAGCTGAGCAAGTCGGTGCGCGTGCTGAGCGAAGTAGGTTCGAAGGACGCCGAGAAAATCATCCCGCCCTACAAGTGGATTTCGCAGATGGAAACCGAGCTCGAAGCCGGCGCCATCAAGGTAATCGGCGAGGCCCGGGAGGGCGGCAATGTGGGCCTGTTCCGCAGCACCGGCGAGGTGCGCTCGGGCCTGGTAGAGGAAATTCTGACCAAGATTCCGTTCGAGAAAATTCTGTGGGAAGCGCCGCAGAAAGCCCAGCAGGTGTGGTTTATCAAGCTCCTCGGCGCCAATGTGAACCTCGGCAACATTGCCCCCAACGAGGTGGTAAGCCTCGAAACCATCCGCCTAGGCCTGCGCGGCGACACGTTCTCGCATTTCCTCGACATGGACGCGGTAGACCCGATGTTCCACCCGGCCGCTAAGAGCAGCAAGCCCGGCACGAGCATGCCGCGGGGCTAAGGCCTAGCGGCCCGGGCGGGCGGCGCGCCGCCCCTTTGCCACCATCCCATCAGCCACAAAAAAGGCCCGTACCAACTGGTACGGGCCTTTTTTGTGGCTGATGCGGGGCTTCGTTACTCCACCACCACGCGGCGCACGATGGCCGCGCCGCCGGCTTCGAGGCGGAGCATATAGATGCCCGTGGCTAGGCCCGTGGTGAGGTATTCGGCCGTAGCGCCGCCGGCCGTGAGGCCGATGGTGCGGGTGCTTACTACCTGGCCCAGGGCGTTGAGCAGGCTAGCCTGCACCTTGGTCTGGCCCGCCACCGGCGGCAGCACTACCGTGAACTGGCCGTGGGCCGGGTTCGGGAAGATGCTGACCTGGCTGGCTTCGAGGCCGGCTTGGGTGGCCAGGGCGCCACTGGCCTGGTACACGAGCACAAAGCGGCCGGTGCTGGTGCCGGCGGCGCTCAGTTGCACCGCGTGGGTGGTGCCGGCGCTGAGGGCCAGCTGGGTGCCGGCCTGGGTGTCGCGCAGGTAGAACTGCCCGGCGGTGGGCATGGTGGGCAGCGCCGCCACCCGGAAGGTGTAGGTGCCGGCTGCCGGCACGCTCAGGCGCAGTGGCACCAGGATTTCGTTGGCGCCCGGCAGCGGCAGGCCGTTGATGGCCAGGGCCTCGGTGCCGGCCAGCGTGGCCAGGCTCAGGCCGCTGGGGTTGTTCAATTTGGCCGCGTCCTGGCTGGCGTCGAAGCCGGCAGTAGCATTCGCATTGAAGTACACGAAGGCATCATCGGCCTGGGTAGCGGTGCTAATCTGGAGCTGCACCAGCGCCGAAGCCGTGCCCCGCCCAAATGCCGGCTGCGGGCCGAAAGTGGTGACGCGGTTGGCATTGGTCAGGTTCACGGTGCCGGCGGTGCCGGGGGTGGTCACGCGCACGAAGTAGCCCTGGCCGGCATCCACCAGCGGGCTGTTGGTAAGCGGGTCGCTAATGCCCGGCAGGAAGGTGCGGTAGGTGCCGGCGTACTGGCCGGTGCTCTGGAAGATGTACATAGCCGCGTCCATGCCCGGGCGTTGGGCGGGGGTTACGCTGGTCCAGTCGAGCGGGCTCGGGTAGGGGTTGCCCAGCAGGTGCCAGCCGGTATCATTGCCCGGGTTGCGGGTGAGGGCGCCGGGCGTCTGAGCCGCGTTGTTGAAGGTACCGGTGAAATCGACCAGCACGCCATTGGCCACGTTGGCCGTGTAGCCGCGGTTGGGCAGCATGGCATCAGTGGTGGCGGCGGGCGAGAACCAGCCTTTCTCGAAGGCCGTGAAATCAGACGTGACGGTCGTTACGCGGTTCTGGTCGTAGCCAAACACGGTGGGGAACGGCGTGACGAGGCCCGGCTGGGCCACGGTGTTATAAGCCGGATTCAGCACCGGCGTAAAGCCCGGCGCCGCGAGGTCGCCGATGGTGGTGTTGCTCACCGGGGCCGCATAGTGGCGGTAGCCGATGCCGGCCGCGTTGTTGTTGTCGATGGCGCGCTGCATGGTGCCCGCGCCCACTACCACGCCGCCGGTGTTGTCGAGCACGGCCGTGCCCTGGCCACTTACTGACAGCAGGGTGAATGCGCGGCCGCCGGTAGTCAGGTTGCCGTTTTGCAGGCGCGCCAGCTGGCGCACACTCACGGCTTGCGAGAGGGTGAGGCCGGCGGGGGTATTCACCGTCAGGTTGCGCACCTGGGCCGGCAGGCCACTGCCCGTGGTCTGGGCCTGGATACCGTAGTACACGTAGCTGGCATCAGCAGAAAACGAGCGGGTGCCCGTGAGCTGCACGGCGCCGGTGTTGCCACTGGCCGCAATGCCCGCCGCGTCGCAGATGCGCAGCTCGGCCCCTGCCGCCAGCGCGAAGCTGCCCGCGCCGCTCAGCGACTGGCAATTGGTAGCCAGAATGCCCTGCACCGTGACCGCGCCGGTAGCCGTGGTGGCCCCGGTGAGGACGAGCGTGCCCCCGGCTTGCACAGTGATGTTATTGTAGGGGCCGCTGGCCGTTATAACCTGGCCACTGGTCACGGTCAGGTCGCCGGGCGCCAGGACCGGCGTCGTGAAGCTGATGGCCGAGGAAGTGGCGGTAGGGCCGCCGCAGTTGCTGGTCACGGTAGCCGTGTAGCTCGTGCCGGCCGTCAGGCCACTCAGGGCGATGGGCGAAGCAGTGCCGGTAGCCGTTTGGGCGGTGCCGCCGGCAGCGGTGTAGGTCACGGTGTAGGTGGTAGCGCCCGCGCCCCCCGTGAAGGCGATGCTGGCGGTGTTGGTCGTCACGCTATTGGCGGCCACGTTGGTGGGAGCCACGCACGGCGGGGTAGCCGTGGTGAAGGTGATGGCCGGGGCCGAAGTAGTGTTCTGGTTGAAATCGCAGTTGCTGGTCACCGTCACGCTGTAAGTGGTGGTGGGCGTCAGGCCGCTCAGGGCGATGGGCGAAGTAGTGCCCGTGGCCGTTTGGGTAGTGCTGCTGCCGGCGGCGGTGTAGTTCACCGTGTAGGTGTTAGCGTTCAAGCCGGCCGTGAAGGCAATGCTGGCTGTCGTGGTCGTCACGCTGTTGGCGGCCACGTTGGTGGGCGCGATGCACGGCGGCGTGGCCGTGGTGAAGGTGCTGGCCGCAGAGGTCGAGGTCTGGCCCCCGCCGCAGTTGCTGGCCACGGTTAGGCTGTAAGTGGTAGCCGGAGCGAGGCCGGTAAGCGCGATAGGCGTGGTGTTGCCGGTAGCCGTTTGGGCGGTACCCCCGGCGGCGGTGTAAGTCACGGTGTAAGTAACGGCGCCGCTGGCCGGCGTGAAGTTGACGCTGGCCGTGGTGGTGGTGACGTTGGTAGCGGCTACGTTGTTCGGCGTCGAGCAGCCATTGGGCGTACTCACGCAAATCGTAAACGTGTTTTCTACGTCATTGGAGCCAAAGCCCGCCACCGATACGTAATATGTGGTGCTGGGCGTCAGGCCCGGCACGTCGAAGGCCGGGGCCTGGGTATTGTTGGTAGCTCCCGTTGAGCAACCGACGGTCGTAAACGGCCCGGCCGCGCCGCCGGCGCTCGAAAACACGCGCACCGTGCCGGCTGCCGTGCCCGCCACCGCAATACGCACGCCCGCCGCCGTAGCGCCGGTAGCCGGCGTAGTAAAGCGGAACCACACATCCTGCGGGTTAGCCGCCGGGCTGCAGTTGCCCGGGTTGGTGTAGCCGATAGGCGCGGTGGTCGTGGAGCCGATGTTAGAAGCATTGGTCGGCAAGCAGGTAGCGCCAATGGTCAGGGCCAGGGCCCCGCTGGGTTCGTCATTAGCCGGCAGTGTCACAAAAGCTACGGCGGGCGACGAGGTCAGCGTCGTGCCATCGGCACAGGTGCCGGTCACGGTCACGTTGTAGCGAATGCCGCCCGTCAGGCCCGTCAGGGTCAGCGGCGAGGCAGTGCCCGACGCCGTAACGACCCCATTGCCGCCCGCCACCGGCGTGGCCGTTGCCACAAAGCTGGTATTGCCGTTGCCAGCCGTGAAGCTAACATCGGCACTGGTAATGCCGATGTTGCCGATGCTCACGGCCGTGGGCACGGTGCAGGTAGCTACCGTGGTAAAAGTCACGGTAGCCGGCACCGAGGTCACGCCGCCGCTGCAGTTGCTTACCAGCGATGCCGTGTAGGTGGTACCCGCCGTCAGGCCGGTCAGGGTATAGGGTGAGCTGCTCACGGCCTGGCTGCCACCGCCAGAAGCGGGCGTCGTCGTGACGGTATAGCCCCCGGCCGGCGTGGGCGAAGCTGCCGTAAAGGTCAGCTGGGCCGAATTGTCGGTGAGGTTGGTAACGCCCAGATTGCGGGGCGAAGCGCAGCTGTTGGGCGGCGTGAAGGTGTAAACTAGGCCCAGCGGCGGCTTCACCGTCGGGGTGAGCAGCATAGTAGCAAAGCGGTTAGTCCCCGGTACCGACTGAACCCAGTCGGTAGTGGTGGTACGGTTGTTATACGCCGCATTGCTGCCGGCGCCGCGCAATCCCACTTCCCCGTTGGAATTCAACCCCGCCTCTGGCAGAAACGCCCCGTAAACCAGATTTACCCGGTTGCTTCCTTCCTCTAGGCGAATCTGAAAGTTGAGAAGTGTAAAATCGGCCCGGATAGGCTGAAAATTTTTGAATTGCACTACTAGGGTTCGGTTGGGAGCCGAGCCCAGGGTCTGGTAGCGTAGCTCCCCGGCGTCCCCATTAGCGGACGAGATGTTGCCATACAGGTCAGCTCCGAAGCCGGATACGGAACCATCAAAGCCCGTACTCGTCGAAATAGGCGTGTCGAAAATGCTCGGAGGAGTGCTGCCGAAGGTGATGAAACCATTGGACGACAGCGTGAAACTTGTGTAGGCAACTCCCGCAAACTGGAATGTAAAGCCGATGGGCAAGCCTGGGAATACCGAGGTGTCTAAGTCATCGCCCGAAGCCGAGGCCACGGCTACTACAGTTCCGGCAGTGAGAGGGGTGTAAGTTTCGCTGCCCTGCGAAAACGCATAAGTATTTACCGCTTGAGCCTGAACGCCACTAGCTGATAAAAATAGCCCAGCTAGCATAGCGACACCACGTCGTATCCGGGTAGGTAGCGCGGTTGATAGCAAGCGGGGCCCAGAGAGAGAAAGTTGTTTCATATGGGTTGGTAAGAAAAAAGAAGACAAAAGAGAGAGAGAAAAAGCCGGCGGGAGTTGGCGGAGGTAATTAACCACTCAAGGTCATTAGATGCTTACTGGAAGCTGGTTTTTTAACAGATTACTAACCTTTGTTAGCACAAGCCTATTACATAAAAGCGCCGGCCTCTTGCGAGGACCGGCGTTTTTTATGCATATGAGCAGCTTGCAAAGTTTACTGCTTTTGAATCTTGATGGTTTGGGTCGTACCGCTAGGCAGGGCCAGACGCACGATGTACACACCAGCGGGCTTGTTGTCGAGCGAAGGCAGCTGCATGGTCGAAGAACCTACGCTAACTTCTGCTTTTTGGCGGGTAATTTCCCGGCCCATGGCGTCGGTTACCTGGATTACTGCGTTGCCAGCCACGCCGCTTTGCACATTCACCGATAGCTGGTCACCATCACGGAAGGGGTTGGGGAACACCGAGGAGGTGCTGCTTACCACGGCGTCCGACTTACCACCGAAGTCTACTACCCGCACCGGAGTGTAAGCGAAGGCACCGTTGGTATCCACCTGCCGCAGGCGGTAGTAGCGAATACCGCTGGTAGCAGTAGCATCCGTGTAGCTGTAGTGGGTTGCACTCGAGCTGTTGGGGTTTTTAGAGTTCACCATCGTCAGGGTGCGGAACTCGCGGCCGTCCAGGCTAACCTGTACTTCAAAGCCGGCGTTGTTTTTCTCCATAGCAGTTCCCCAGTTCAGGAGGGCACCAGTACGTTCGCGAACAGCGGTGAAGTACGTAAACTCAACTGGCAGGGGGGTTTCGTTTTCACCAATCGTGAACGTTGCGAACGACTTGATGATATTTTGAGTCAAGCGGTTTCCCGAGGGATTGATACGCTCACGACCTTTATTCTCAAATCCGCTACCTCCCGAGCTCGATACCCAAACGGTAAGTTGGCTTTCGATAAGGTTGATTGGACCAACCCCGCTAGAGCTTACCTGCTGTAGCTCACGGTCAAGCCACCGGAATCCCATGCGAGCTACTAATGGATTGGCCTCAGTGTTTGCATTAGTAGGACGAACCCCGAAGCTGCGTTTGGCACTCGGCTTAGCACCGAGCAAACCAGCGGCGGAGAACCCGGTACCCCGCGTTACTTCAGTCAGGCCAGGAGTGCCTGCTCCAGTGAAGGTAAGGTCAAGCCCGATATTGCCGAAAGCCTGGGTGATACCGTTCACAGCCACTTCGTTGGCAATCATGTATCCTTCAACGTACGAGTTTTCGCTTTCGCCAACAATCTGGCCGCCTGGGTCGTTCATAGTGCTGGTGGCCAACCGAACGTGCGTAGCGGCTGAGTTAACATTGCCCGTTACCAGGATGCCGTTCACCATCGTCAGCACTTGGTTAATTATCATATTACCCACCAGGGTTTTGCGAGTGGGTTCGCCGTTCACATTCGGGCTATCTACTTTGAAGTTGTAGAACAGAGCCGAGCCATTGAAGGTCTGGTTGCGAGCGCCGGCCAACGTAAAGGTGGTGTTAGCCCGGCCGATAAACGAGTTAGCAACATCGGAGAAGTCGCCATGCAGACGCAGCTCACCGCTCACCAAGCGCAGAATAGAACGGTCGGTGTTGTTATTGCCTGCCAGCGTGAGGTTGTTGGCATACGCGGGGCCAGTCTGGGCATTAGCCCGGATGTTGGGATAAACCACGCATTTGTTGCCACTGTAGTTGGGCACGGTCACGTTGGTCACTTCGGTAGGCACCCCATCTGACCACAGCAGTGGGTCAAACCATTCTGAAACGGCAATCAGGTCAGCCGTTTCCTGGGTAGGAGTAGGCGTGGGGCTTGGGTTCAGGGGATCGCAGCCAGCACCGGGGTTGACACCGCCCAGCCAAGTAGTTGCAGGCTGACCAATCAGCGCAGTACCCGTGCCAGCGTCAGTAGCACTAATCGTGAAAGTAGCTCTGTAGTTAGCGCTGCTGTTGGAGTCGTATATAAGGAAGCGGGTACCGTTGTTAGTACCTACTGCGCGGAAATACACCTCTACCACATATACGCCCGGGCCGCTGGTGAATTTTATCAGGTTTACCGGAGCAATAACGGTGTTGGGACGGGTGATTTGAATGTTCGTGTTTTCGAACCGGCGGTCACCGTTGCCAGCTGCGGCTCCGATTTGCGGCAGACGCGAGCCCTGAAACAGGTAGCCCTGACCGGCATCGCCGTTAGCAGCTGTCTGCTTGTATAAGCGGAAGAAAATTTGCGTCGAGTCTTTGATAACGTCGCCGCTGTTTTCAAACGTATTTACCTGCCCGCCTTCCAAAATCAGTGAGCCGGTTTTGCGGTCGTAAGTACCCAGGTTAGCACCTTGGAAAGGCAGGTTGGCAGTAGCGTTCGCGTTGTAATAGTAAGTAGCCGCGTTTGGCGTACCCGTGCCAGTTACGATGATGTAATCATTGAAAAAACCAGAGCCTGCCAGAGCACGGGGAGCAGTGCCCAGGCAGAGTGCCAGCACCACCAGGGCAGCGATGCCGCGCTTGGCGCGGTTCAGCCCGTTTGCGAGAGTAGGGTTATAGAACATTGTATTGGAGAGTTGAAGTCAGAAATTGAAGCTCCGTTGCTGGAACTACTGCCTTTAACGACGCGCCAAAAGGAAGGTTGGTCGTTGTGTATGATTTTTTAAAGTATTTTTTTTGACTTTTCTTCTAAAATGAAAATTACTTCCCCTATCAAGAACTAAAAAGCCCCGAAAATCGGGGCTTTTTAGTTCCTTTTTGTACTAAACCGTGGATTGTGCGTATGCCCGCTGGCGATGCTGACGCTTGTTGCTTCGCGTTTGCCTAAGTAAACTACCAAAGGCAGTTGTGGCTTAAAGCACTTAGTGCACAATGCTATAAGGCACCACTGCCAGAGCTTTCTTTTCAGCAGGCAGTTCTACCCCTAATAAGTCGTGGACACTTACGCGAATCTTATTAGATAGTTGGGTAATCGGCAAATCGTTGCTGTCGTAACCGAAAGGGTTTTCAATTTCATTGCCAATCATTTCTAAGCCCAGCATGGCATAAGCCCCAATCATGGTGATGGGTATCATCCAGTAGCCACACGACTCAACTAGGACCAACGGCATTATCAGGATAAAAATGGTGATGTAGCACTTGATAAAGAAGCTGTAAGAATATGGGATGGGCGTGGCCTTGATGCGCTCGCATGTCCCATTGGTGGCCATCATGCCTAGGTAATGGTGCTTGATATTGAGCAGATGGGTAGGGTCAAAAATTTCAACCTTACGCAGTTGTTCCATGCTCTCCATCAGCACGGCAATGATGGTGCTGGGCACGTTTTCGGCCGCCCGCAAGCGCTCCATAATGTCGGGCGTGGCTTCGAGCTTGTCGAAACGGATGTTGTTGCGCAGGTTGCCCTGCAGCGCCAACGGGAAATTTGAAATCAGCGCGGCAAAGTAACGCCGGCTGGAATGTGCTTCTTTGGGCAATAAAGCATTGATTTCCATGGCCAGACCACGGCAATGCGATACTAGCTGGCCCCACACTTTGCGCCCCTCGTAGTAGCGGTCGTAGGCCGTGTTGGTGCGGAACACCAGCAGCAGGCTGAGCAGGATGCCCAGAATGGAAAGGTAATCGCGGCCAATATGCACATTCATCATGTGGAATTTGACGCTGCTGATGGCCACGGCTATGCCATAGAGGCCCACCAAGGCCACTCGCTTCAGTAGCAAGCGGATAACTTCGGAGGTGTGGAAATGCCAAAGGGCTTTCCACCAGTCGCCTCCCTGATACACTATCATGGCTAAGGTAAATTTTCAACCTTGCAACGGCAAAGCTCGCGTGCGGGTTGAGCGCGGCGAGCGAAGCGCCTGCTAGCGGGCTACTTCGGCGGCTGAGGGTTTTCTTTGCACTTCACAAACCGCTCCGCATGGACCTGCTTAAGCAATTTTTCGACCTCGTACTGCACCTCGACAAAACCTTGATTGACGTGGTGCATCAGTACGGCAACCTGACCTACCTGATTCTCTTCCTCATCGTCTTCACCGAAACGGGGGTTATCGTTTTTCCCTTCCTGCCCGGTGATTCCCTGCTGTTTGTGGCCGGCACGCTGGCCGCACTACCTAACCCCGACACCGGCCAGCCGCTGCTGAATATTCTGTACCTGATTCCGCTGCTGATTGCGGCGGCTTTCATCGGCGATAACCTCAACTATTTTGTGGGCGACTATCTGGGACCACGGGTATTTCGGGAAGATTTTAAATTTTTGAAACGCAAATACCTCGAGCAAACCCAGGCTTTTTACGCCAAGCACGGCGGCAAAACGATTATCATGGCTCGCTTCGTGCCGATTGTGCGCACGTTTGCGCCCTTTGTGGCCGGCGTGGGCACCATGACGTACCGTTACTTCGCCTCCTACAGCATTGCCGGCGCCGTGCTGTGGGTGGTTTCGCTCACCCTGGCGGGTTATTTGTTTGGCAACATCCCGCTGGTTAAGAACAACTTTACGCTGGTAATCTATGGCATCATCCTGATTTCCATTTTGCCGCCGCTGGTGCAGTTTCTGAAGCAGAAGCTGAGCGGCAAGCCCGCCGAAGCCGACGACTTACCCCACGGGCCGCTGTAAATGCCGCCTTGTTTTAGCTACTGTTAAAAGCCTCGGCCTCATCTGGCTGGGGCTTTTAACTTTTCAGCGATTCTTCAACTTGATTTCCCATTATTTATGCGTCAGTTTGGCTTGATTGGCCGCACCCTGCGCCACTCGTTTTCACAAGCATATTTTACGCAGAAATTTGCAGCTCTGGGGCTCGAAAATCATCATTACGAGTTGTTTGAGCTGGCCGACATTGCCGAGCTACCGGCCCTGCTGGCCGCGCACCCGCACCTGGAAGGCCTGAACGTGACCGTACCATATAAGGAGTTGGTGATGCCTTACCTCGACGAGCTGACGCCCACCGCCGCCCGCGTGGGGGCCGTCAACGTCATCCAGCGCCGGCCGGACGGCCGTCTCATCGGCCACAACACCGATTACATCGGTTTCCGCGAGTCGCTGCGGCGCTTTTATCCGCTGCGGGGCGAGGAGGGCCGGGCGCTGGTGCTCGGCCAGGGGGGCGCCGCCAAAGCCATTGCCGTGGTGCTGCGCGACCTGGACATTCCGCACCAGTTTGCGACGCGCAATCCGCTTGGTGACGCCCTCAGCTACGACGACCTGACGCCGCAATTATTATCTCAAATCAGGCTGATTATCAACGCCACACCCTTGGGCACCTTCCCGAATGCGGAGGAGTGCCCGCGTCTTCCCTACCCGGCCCTCACGCCCCAGCACTATCTCTACGATGTGGTGTATAATCCTGCGGAGACGCTCTTTATGCGCAAAGGGCTGGCGGCTGGGGCCCAGGTTAAAAACGGTTTTGAGATGTTGCGCTTACAGGCGGAGGCTTCGTGGGAAATATGGAATGACTGACGACATGCAGAATGCGTCGTCAGTCATTATTTATCATTCCTTCGCATCATCATTGCGGACACTGTGCCGCGCCCGGCTTGGTCGGGTATCAATCTTGCCGAAACGGTAGCCGAAGGACAGACGCAGGCTGCGCAAGGGAATGTAGCTGTGCTGCTCCAGCGCAAACTGCGCCGTTTGCAGCTCGGTTTTCTGGTCGCGGCGGGCTTGCAGGAAGTTGTCGGCGTTGAACGTCAGGTCGCCCTTATCGTGCAGAATGGTTTTGCGCAGGCCCACGGAGTACCAGCTCCAGGCGGCGGCGCGGCCCTGCAGCTGCACCCGCGAAGAGTTGAGGCCCGCGAAGGCCTGGGCGCTGAAGGTTTTCAGGGCTTTGATTCTGGTGGCGCTGAAGCGGAAGCTCGTATTGGTATTCAAACTGAATATCAGGCCTTCATTGGTCGTATTTAAGGCGCCGGAGCGGAGCACTACGTAGGTAAGCGTGGCCGAGCTGCCGATATCCCAGCCGGGCACGGGCTTGCAGGAGCCATAGAGGCTGCCGCCGTAGCTGGCGTTGCGGGCGATGTTGCCGTAGGTGGTGAGCACGGTGTCGGCGCGGCGGGTGCGCACGGCCTCGATGGCGTTGTTAGTCTGGCGCGAAAACACGCTAAGGTTCAGCACCGCGCCGTTCCAGAACGAGCTGGAATCATTGACAAACGTACTGTAGCTGATGTCGTAGTTGTCCGCAAATTCGGGCGCCAGCTCGGGGTTGCCCTTGCTCACGTTGAATTTATCGACGCGGTTTTCGTAGGGGTTCAGATACGAGATGTTGGGGCGCTGCACGCGGCGGCCGTAGGCCAGGCGCAGCGTATTGCCGGGCTTGCGGGTGAAGCTCACGTTGGCGTTGGGCAACAGGGTGGTGTAGCCGCTACTGAAGCGCGTTTCGGCATACTGCGTGAAGCGGCCCACAATGTCGGTGCGCTCCAGACGGGTACCCAAGCGGCCGTTGAGCTTTTTGCCCAGCTTGCTACCGCCAAAGCCAAAGCTGTAGGAGGCGTAGCCGGCGGCGATGTTCTGGGTGTAATCGAAGCCATTGGAGCGGCGCTGGTCGCGCAGAAAGGGGCCGGTTTCGCCACGCAGGGTGTCAATCTGGTAGTCGCTCAGGGCGCGGCGCAGGATGGCCTTGCCGCCCACTTCCAGCGTGCGGCGCTCGCCCAGCGGGTGAGCGTAGTCGGTTTGCAGCGTGGTTTCGATGCTTTGGGGCTCGTTGCGGCTGGTTTCCTGGTATGACGGCAGGCCGCTGGCGGTGCGTCGGTTATCATATTGGTCGAGATTGTAGGGCTGCAGGCTGCGGTTGCGCAGGTGCTGGGCCAGCACACTCCACTCGCGGCGCCGCTGGCCCTCGAAGGTGTGCGTGTAGCTGCCGCTCACGTCGAAGCTGCGGGCGCTGCTGCGCGAGTCGGTGGCGCGGGTGAATAGCTGCGGGCGCGGCCCAACGAAGTCATTGATTTGCCGGCTCGTACTATGGTTGCGGCCCTGGTTGCCGTGCAGGCCCAGCGTGAAGTTATGGTGCTTGGCGGGGTCGTAGTCGAGGGTCAGGCGGGCATCGCCGCTGCCGCCCACACCGTAGCCGCGGCTGTCCTGGCGCAGGGTCGAAACCGTCAGGCCGTCACTGTCGAAATTATTGCGAGCCAGGCTGCTGGCACTGGGACTGTAGTTTACGTAGCCGCTGGCGCTACTATTCACGCCAACTTTGCCGCGCCGCACGTTCAGGTTGGCGTAGGCGTTGGAGCCGCGGTTGCCGGCGGCGCTGCCTACGCTGCCATTCACGCCGTATAGTTTGTTCTTTTTCAGCACAATGTTTATAACGCCGGCGGTGCCTTCGCCGTCATACTTCGCGCCGGGCGCGGTAATCACCTCTACGCTCTGAATCTGGTCGGCGGGCAATTGCTTGAGCGCATCGGCTAGGTTGCCGGCCAGGATGCTACTGGGCTTGTTATTGATGAGCACGCGCACACTACTACTGCCGCGCAGCTGCACGTTGCCGTCAAGGTCTACGCTGAGCAGGGGCACTTTACGAAGCACGTCGGCCGCCACGCCGCCTTTATTGGTCAGGTCGCGGTCGGCGTTGTACACCAAGCGGTCAGGCAGCACTTCTACCACGGGTTTAGTGCCGGTCACGGTCACTTCGTCGAGCTTTTGATTACTGGATTTCAGCACAATATCACTCAATTCAGTAGCTCGTTCGCTCACACTCACGGCGCGGAGCAGCGGCGCGTAGCCCACGAAGCTGACCTGCAGCCGGTAGCTGCCCGCCGCCAGGTCACGCAGGGTGAAGCGGCCCTGCTCATCGGCCACAGTGCCAGCTATGGGCGCCGTGCCCGTCGGAGGCAACAGCGCCACCGAGGCAAACTCTACGGGCTTGCGGGTGGCGCTATCCCGCACTATCCCACTCAGGCTACCGGCGTTTTTAACCACTACGGACGACGCGCTTTGCGCCCACGCAGCGTGGGGCAGCCCCAGCCCAAACAGCCCGGCAACCATCCCGAGCCGCCCCACCTTTAACAAACTTCTAAAAAGCGAAATACTATAACTCACAACCTATTACCCGGTAAGAAGCACAAAGGTAAACCTGTTCTGGGGCGGCCCCAAGCCTTTTAAAATAAGTTGGTTAATTTTAGGGCAGCGGGACAATGCGGTAGTAACGCAAGTTTCTGATACCGGCTGTTGCAACCCTTTGCCGGGTGGGCGGCTCCCTGTTCTGTGAGCTGGCCACGGGGCCGGTTTCGCGGCTCTTATCCTACCCACCATGACGCACTTTTCTACTTGCTCTGCTGCTGGCCGGGCCTTCATGCTGCCTACTGCGGGGCAGCCGGGCGCATGAGCGCGGCCGCCTGGTCGCTGGGGCAGTTGTTTGCGCCCCGCGCCGAGGAAGCCACCAGCACCCCGCGCCTCACGGCCAGCCGCACCACCAGCGCCGCCCCCTCCGAGGCCGAGCTGATTGACGGCTGCCTGCGCGGTAGCCAGCTGGCTCAGAAGCAGCTCTACGAAAAGTACGCCGGCCGCATGATGGCCGTGTGCCTGCGCTACGCCCAAACCACCTTCGAGGCCGAAGACGTGCTGCAGGAAGGCTTCATCACCGTATTCCGCACCTTGGGCAGTTTCCGCCGCGAGTGCCCGCTGGAATTCTGGATTCGCCGTATCATGGTGAACGCGGCGCTGCGCCAGCACCGCCGTAATGCCCCGCTAGTGGCCGTGAGCGAGGGCGAATACCCCGAAACACTAGCTAGCGAGGAGTTTACGCTCAGCAACTACAACTTTCAGGAGCTGCTGGAAATGGTGCAGGAACTGGCGCCGCGCTACCGCATGGTATTCAACCTGTACGCTATCGAAGGGTATAACCATAAGGAAATCGGCGAGCTCCTGGGTATCACCGAAGGCACCAGCAAGTCGCAGTATTCCCGGGCCCGCGTTATTCTACAAACTAAACTGGAGCGCCTGAGTGCTCCGCGTCGTCATGTCAGCTAATCCTATCGATTCGACTAATACCGATAAGCCCACCGGCAGCCTGGAAGACTTGTTTCGCCACCACCTGGCGGAGGCGGCCGTGCCGCCCCGCGCGATGGTGTGGGAGCAGATTGACAACTCGCTGCTGCAGCGGCAGAACGAGCAGTACCGCCGTCGCCTCACCGCCACGCGCTGGGTGGCGGCCGCCAGCATTGCCATTGCCACGCTGGCCGGCACCGGCTGGTGGGCCACCCACGACGCCCTGGAGCACGACCGCGCCGACCTGGCCGCCGTCACCCGCCGCATCGAAGTGGCCGAAGCTAGCAAACGCGGTAAAAACGCTGGCAGTCTGAACAAGCGGGCTGCTGAAGCCAACCCGGACGTAGCGCGGTCAACCGCAGCAGGCAAAGCTGCGGTTGACCGCGCTACCCAAGCCGGCGCTACCAACCTGACAGCTACCGGCTACGCGGCCGCTGCTACTTCGGCTTCGGCTGGTCGGGCAATAATTCCGACTGGCAGTGCTGTTTCCGCCGGTTCGGCGGGCACGCCGGGCGGCCAGAGCCGCTCCAACGCCTCGCTGGGAGCCGCCAGCACGGCAACTGGCCGTCACAGCGGTAGCATTGCCAGCCAATTCAACAAGCAAGCCGCCGCCTCTACCCCGATGGCGGCCTTAGCGGCTACCGGCGCCAGCAAAAACCTGCCTGGTCAGCCGGCCGGGCAACTGCCGGGCGTTACGGCTGGTGCAGCCACAACGAGTGCGTTGGCCAACGCTGGCGCCAACACCGGCATCGAAGGCCTGACGTCTTCGGCGGCGCGCAATGCCGTGGCGGCTTCGGTAGCCAGCACCAGCGCTACGGCCACCGGCAGCAGCTTCGCCAACCGGCCGAGCGACATGGCTACCAACCTCAACAATAACCACACGATGGAGCTGGCCCTGCTGGCCAGCCGCACCACCGCCCTGAACTTAGCCGACGCTACCGCCCTGCCCACCAGCTTTGCTACCGTGGAAGTGCCCGCCGACGGCACGCCGCCCGCTACGCCCCCGGCGCGCAAGTGGCAGTTTGGCGCCAGCTACGCGGCTGGTGTTTTCAACCCCAATATCAACTTCTCACGGACTGGCGGGGCTGCCGAATTCGACTACAACCCGGCACTGGGCCCCAACTCGCCCGCGCTTTCGGAGGCTGCCGCCGCCGAATACCGTGACAACCTGCGCCCGGGCTTCAGCCAGCGGCTGGCGGTGCGGGCTACGCGCCGCCTGGGCGGCCGCCTAGCCCTCAGCACTGGCGTTGAAATGGCGCAACAGCAGGCTTCCTCGGCCAGCAGCCTGGCCTTCGTGGGCGAGCAGGTGCCCGACTTCGGCCAAAGCCCGGGTGGCCCGATGCGGACCACCAATTTCCGTTACCAGACGGCTAGCGTGCCGGTAGAGCTGCGCTATACTGACCCTGTGAAACGCGGCCTGAGCCTGTACGGCCGCGTAGGTGCCGCCGTAAGCGCCTTGCTGGGCGTGCGCGCTAAGGTAGAAGGTATTCCCGAAGCCACCCGCTCCTATTCCATCGCTGCCGAAGGGCCGTACCGTCGGGTATTGGCCAACGTGCGCGGCGGCGTGGGTGCCCAGTACCGCCCCACCGTCGGGCACTGGACGGTGAGCCTGGGGCCAACGGCCGAAATCGGCCTCGTGTCGTTGAATGCACACCCGGCACAGGGACTGGCTGGCCAGAGCCGGGCGTATAGCCTGGGGCTAGAAGCGAGCATGGAATTTGGCCGGGCGGCGAAGTAGGAGATAGGCTAACGTTCTTTTTTTACTTTTCCCTCTTCGTTTTCTCAAAACCTGGGAAACCCAAACCTGCTGGCAGCGGTTAAATCAGGCTGAGCTTTTTCGGCCTAACTTGCCCGTTGATGGAGTACCAACTCACTTCCGAATTTAAACCGACCGGCGACCAGCCGACGGCCATTGCCAAGCTTGTTGAGGGTGTAGAAAACGGCGAGCACGCCCAGGTGCTGCTGGGCGCCACCGGCACCGGCAAAACCTTCACCATGGCCAACGTCATTGCCCAGACCGGCAAGCCGGCCCTGGTGCTGTGCCACAACAAAACCCTGGCCGCTCAGCTCTACGGCGAGTTCAAGGCCTTCTTCCCGCAGAATGCCGTCGAGTACTACATCAGCTACTACGACTACTACCAGCCCGAGGCCTACATTGCCAGCACCGATGTGTTCATCGAGAAGGACATGGCCATTAATCAGGAGATTGAGAAGCTGCGGCTGCACTGCACCTCCACGCTGCTCAGCGGGCGGCGCGATGTGGTGGTGGTGGCCTCGGTGTCGTGCATCTACGGTATTGGTAACCCCGAGGAATTCAGCAAGAACGTCATCTTTCTGAAGCCCGGCATGCGCTACTCGCGCAACAACCTGCTCTACCAGTTCGTGCAGATTCTGTATTCGCGCACCGAAGTGGAATTCACCCGCGGCTCGTTCCGGGTGAAAGGTGATACCGTGGACGTGTTTCCGGCTTACGCCGACTACGCTATTCGCATCTACTTCTTTGGCGATGAGATTGAAAGCGTGCACAAGATTGACCCGGTGAGCGGCAAGAAGCTGAGCGACGAGACGACTGGACTGGCGCTGTACCCGGCTAACCTGTTCGTGACCGGCAAGGAGACGCTGAACGAGGCCATCAAGCAGATTCAGTTCGACATGATGCAGCAGCACTCCTACTTCGAAAAGGAGGGCCGCGACGCCGAGGCGAAGCGCATTTTGGAGCGGACAGAGTTTGACCTTGAAATGATTAGGGAACTGGGCTACTGCTCGGGCATCGAGAACTACTCGCGGTATTTCGATGGGCGCACGCCGGGCACGCGGCCTTTTTGCCTGCTCGATTATTTTCCCAAGGACTACCTGCTGGTGGTGGATGAAAGCCACGCCACGATGCCGCAAATCCGGGCCATGTGGGGCGGCGACCGCGCCCGCAAGACGGCGCTTATCGAGTACGGCTTCCGCCTGCCCTCGGCGCTGGACAACCGGCCGCTGACTTTCAACGAGTTCGAGAGCATGTACCAGCAGGCCGTGTACGTGAGCGCCACGCCGGCCGACTACGAGCTGGCTCAGGCCGACGGCGTGGTGGTGGAGCAGATTATCCGCCCCACCGGCCTGCTCGACCCCATTATCGACCTGCGCCCCAGCGCCAACCAGATTGACGACCTGCTCGACGAAGTGGACGAGCGGGTGAAAGCCGGCGACCGCGTGCTGGTGACCACCCTCACCAAGCGCATGGCCGAGGAGCTCAGTAAGTACATGGACCGCCTGGGTATCAAGGTCGAATACGTGCACTCGGATGTAAAAACCCTTGACCGCGTGGAAATCCTGCGCAAGCTGCGCCTGGGCGAAGTGGACGTGCTCATCGGCGTGAACCTGCTGCGCGAAGGTCTTGACTTGCCGGAGGTAAGCCTCGTCGCCATTCTCGATGCCGACAAGGAAGGCTTTCTGCGCGACCAGCGCAGCCTCATCCAGACGATGGGCCGGGCGGCCCGGAACGAGAACGGCAAGGTCATTCTCTACGCCGACCGCATCACTGGCTCGATGCAGCGGGCCATGGACGAGACGAACCGCCGCCGCGCTACTCAGCTGGCCTACAACGAGGAGCACGGCATCACGCCGCGCACCGTGCGCAAGAGCCACGCCCAGATTATGGGCCAGACCGACCTGGCCGACTACCGCACCGTGGAGCCCCAGGCCTACGTCGGCCCCGATGCCGACGGCGGCGTGCTGGCCCTGGCCGCCGAGCCCGTGGTGGCGATGATGGACCGCGCCGGCCTCGAAAAGCTCATCAAGCAGACCGAGAAGCAGATGGAAGCGGCGGCCAAGGAGCTCGACTTCCTGCAGGCCGCCAAGCTGCGCGACGAGCTGGCGGCGCTGAAGCAGATGCTGAAAACGAAGCGCGAATAGTACTAGCTATGCGTCCCGTCATCAAATCGCCCGACAAAGCTGTTACGGAAGAGGCCCAGCGCCGCTATTATTGGTCGCTGACGCCCTACGAGCGTTTAGCCCTGGCCCAGCGGCTCAACGAGCAGGCGCGCCGTATCGGCG
Source organism: Hymenobacter aranciens (assembly GCF_030580865.1). Lineage (GTDB taxonomy): Bacteria > Bacteroidota > Bacteroidia > Cytophagales > Hymenobacteraceae > Hymenobacter > Hymenobacter aranciens. The sequence goes on from NZ_JAUQSY010000006.1 coordinate 319,669, forward strand.
CGGCTAATGCAATTAATTCAGCCGCTACTGACTATGGACGACGAGTATTTAAAGCTACTACGCCTGTTTCACGCCGAAGGAGTTGAATATCTGGTGGTGGGTGGCTATGCCGTTATTGCTCACGGCTTCCCGCGTACCACCGCCGACCTCGACCTCTGGCTGCACCCCACGCCTGCCAACGCGTTGCGGGCCGTGCGGGCGCTAGCGCGCTTTGGCTACAACGAAGGTGAATTTGAGGAAACTGATTTTACGACTGCACCTAACTTCCTATCATTCTGCTCTAATGGGGCATGGATAGACCTGATGACGGAAGTGCTGGGGGTCGAATTTGGCGTAGCCCAGGCTAGCGCATTGGAATTAACATTTGCTGATGTGCCAGTGCGATATATCGGGCTGGCCGCTTTGCGTAGCGTGAAGCAAGCCACCGGCCGGCCGCAGGATTTACGGGATTTGGAAAATCTGCCGGAGTAGGAGGCTGGTAAATCATTCCTACTTCTTCACCACGCTGATGTTACCGTCGTGCTCCAGCCGTACGGTTGCTACCTGGCTGAGGTCATCCACATTGGCGGCGGCGCGGACGCCGGCCTGCACGGCTTCTTCGCTGACGCTGGAAATACGCATTTCCTTCTTATTGAGCTCGCCACCTTCGGCCAGGATGCTCGACTCGCCCTTGACCAGGCGGCCGAGGGCGGGGAAGAAATACGTAGCATAGGCCAGGCCGCGGTGCAGTAGCACCAGCGTGGTGGCGGCGGCCAGGATGGTAAAAAACGGCGCATCGGCCGCAATGGCGCGGCTGAGCGTGGCCCCGAGCATGAACTTCACAATCATGTCGAGGGCCGAGTTGCTGGCGAAGATGCGGCGGCCGGAGATGCGCAGCAGCAGCAGCGCAATGAGAAAAACGACGCCGGTGCGGGCCGAAATCTGGCCGGCGCTGATAGTCTGGGCGTTTTCGTGGAGGCCGATGAGGTCGGCGAAGAAGTCGGACATAGCGGGCAAGACGAGTGTGAGTTTGGGTGTACGCAGACGCGGTGGCAAACTGCTGAGTCGGGCGAGGCAACCGTTGCGGACCGGGTCAGGTCAAAGCAGCAGCGCCGCTGGCTCCACGCGGCCGCAGGGCCCATGATTGGGCAAGGGTGTCAACACATTATTCGGCCGCTTCCTATTTTTACTTGCTCAACTTTTTTCTCACTTCATCTGTCCGCTTATGCGTTCCGCATTCACCCGTTTCTTATTGCTAATGGCCTTGGTAGCCAGCAGCCTGCTGGCCCAGCCGGCGCAGGCCCAGAGCACCGGCTACCAGTTTTTGCAGATGACTACCATTGAGAGCGTAGTGCCGGGCGGCCTGGGCCGCTCGCGGGTGCTGTTTACGCCCGAGTGGAAGGGCACGAAGGAGACAACGATGGAAAACCTGTTTTCACTGACCGGCATCAACCTGGGCAACGTGCGGAGCAACGAAGAAGCCATTGTGCGCTACCTGGGCGAGATGTCGAACGACGGCTGGGAGCTGTACCAGACCACGCCGCTCACGCAGGTGCTCAACGGCACGGGCGGGCAGTCGTCGCAAGGCATCTTCATGACGCGCTACTTGTTCCGCAAGCCGAAATAAGCGGGCTGTTGGCGCCCGCCAAAGCCTCTGCCGGCACCGGCAGAGGCTTTTTATTTGTCTAGGTTCTTGGTTACTACCGGGCAGTTCTGCCTACATTAGCAGTTCACCTTCCGCTGCACACTGTTATGGACCTGAATTTTACCGCTGACCCCGGCCTGACCAGCGAAGACCTCGCGCCGGTACCCGCCGAGCGCCGCACCTGGGGCACCTGGAACTACGCCGCCCTGTGGATTAGCATGAGCTTATGCATTCCCACCTACATGATGGCCAGCTCACTCATCGGCGGCGGCATGAACTGGTGGCAGGCTTTGCTGACTATCTTCCTGGGCAACACCATTGTGCTGGTACCCATGCTGCTCAATGGCCGGGCCGGGGCGCGCTACGGTATTCCGTTTCCGGTGTTTGCGCGGGCTAGCTTTGGGGTGCGCGGGGCCAATGTGCCGGCGCTGCTACGGGCCGTTATTGCCTGCGGCTGGTTCGGTATCCAGACGTGGATTGGCGGCTTTGCCCTCTACCAGATGGGCGTGCTGTGGTGGCCGGGGCTGGGCACTTTGCCGGCCATATTCCCGGCTTCGTGGGGGCTGGCCACGGGGCCGGCCATCACGTTTCTGCTTTTCTGGGCCTTGAATATGTACGTGGTGAAGCTGGGCGTCGACAGCATCAAGCACCTGCTGGTTTTCAAGGCTTTCTTTTTGCCTTTTGCGGCGCTGGCGTTGCTCGTCTGGGCCATTGGGGCGGGTAATGGGCTGGGGCCTATCCTGGCGCAACCGGCCAAATTTGCTTCGAGCGCGGCGTTCTGGGCTTTCTTTTTCCCCTCGCTCACCGGCATGGTGGGCTTTTGGGCCACACTGTCGCTGAATATTCCTGATTTCACCCGCTACGCCGTGAGCCAGCGGGCGCAGCAGTGGGGGCAGGCCATTGGGCTGCCGCCGTCGATGACGCTGTTTTCTTTCGTGGGCGTGGTAGTGACTTCGGCCACCTTCATCATCTACGGCGAAACCATCTGGGACCCCGTGGTGCTGGCGGGGCGCTTCGATAGCAAGTTGCTGGTGAGCTTTGCCATGCTGGCGGTGGCGCTTTCCACACTGGCCACCAACATTGCGGCCAACATCGTGAGTCCGGCCAACGACTTCGCCAACCTCGACCCGACGCGCATTTCCTTCAAGACCGGCGGCTACATCACGGGACTTATCGGCCTGCTCATCTTTCCCTGGAAGCTTATTGCCGACCCCTCGGGCTACGTGTTCACTTGGCTGGTGGGCTATTCGGGGTTGCTGGGGCCCATCGGCGGCATTATGATTGTGGATTATTACCTGCTGCGCGGGCAGCAGTTGAACGTAGCGGACCTCTATCGGTATCAGGGCGAGTACACCTACCGCGGCGGCTACAACCCGGCGGCGCTGCTGGCGCTGGTGGCCGGGGTGCTGCCCAATGTGCCGGGCTTTCTGGCGGCCATTAATGTGCTGGAGAAGGCGGCGGTATGGCCCTGGCTGACCGGCTTGTATAACTACGCCTGGTTTGTGGGCTTCGCGGTGGCCGGGGTGGTGTACTGGGGACTGATGCGGCGCCCAGCCCAGCCTTTGGCCGCGACCCTAGCGAAGTAGCGCGGCCAGTGCGGCCATCGCCACCGGGCTGGTTTCGATGCCGTGCCCAATGTTGGGCAGCACCCGGGCGGTGCGCAGCGTGGGCAGGTGACGCCGGGCCACGCGCAGAGACTTTTGGCAGGGAAACAGGATATCCTTGTCGCCCAGCAGCATATCGACGGGCACCGTTACGCGGGCCAGCTCTTCGGGGGGCATGGCGTAGGGCTTCGGGGTATGGTCGCGGTATTCGGTGATGGCAAACAGCTCGTAATCAACCAGCAGCTGCAGAGCCGGGGCCGTCAGCCCATGTTCCGGAGGGTGCAAAACAGCGGCTTGCAAGAACTTCCGCACATTGGCCTCGCTGGGGAAAGCCAGGGGCAACAGGTTATAATACAGATTGCGGGGCGCCAGGGAGAAGGGCTGCAGGCAGCCGGGATTCATAAGCACAAGCTGGCGCACGCGCTGCGGGGCCACCTGAGCCAGCTTGATTCCCAGCAGGCTGCCGAAGGAAGCGCCGGCCACCGCTACCTGGTCGAGGCCGAGCCGGTCGAGCAGGTCGGCCAGCCAGTGGCCGTAGTCGAGGCTTTTCACGGGCGGGGTGCGGCCGTCGCTCAGGCTGGGCTGACCGTTCACATCGACCATGAAAATGCGGTGCGTGGCCTTGAGCGGCGCGAGGTTGTTGTCGAAATCCCAGAACAGGCCGCCGGTGCGAAACCCGGGCAGGATAAGCAGCGCCGGCCAGTCGCGTCGCTCGGCGTTGAGACTCCAGACGACGGTGGTGCCGAGTACAGTGCTTACCGGGTGGCGCTGGTACGTGCAGTGGTTCAGGGCTTCGAGCTGCCCAACCCAGCGGGCGAAAAAGGCTTCGGCGCGGGGCTGGTCTTTAAAAAAGGAGTGGTGAGGCGCGTGCATGAGGGCGATGGTGTAATCGGCTACAAAGCACGGCCCCCGCGCCGGCCCCCGTGTTGGTATAAACCAACCTTACCACGCGGTAGAGTTGTAGAGCTTGCTGAAGTTGGTGGGGTTGATGCGAAGGTAGTTGGCGATGTACTTGTGGGGCACGAGGTGAAACAGGTGGGCGCTACGCTGCGCAAACCGCCGAAACCGCTCCTTGATGGTGAGGGCGTGAAACTCCTTGTGCCGCATAATGAGGCCGCTGAGCTTGGCTTCCACCATCTTGCGGAACAGGCGTTCCAGCGGCTGCGACTGGTCGAACAGCTCCTGCAGGCGGTGGAAGGAGATGCTGCCGAAGGTGCTGTCGGTGAGGGCCCGAATGCTGTCCTGGGCGGGCGTCTGGTAGAAAAAGGAGTCGGGAATGCCGGCCAGCGACGGCGGGTAGGAAAACGTGATGACGTGCTCGTCGCCGTCGTGGTCGAAGCTGGTTAGCTGCACGCCCTGAAACACAAACAGCAGCTCGCGCTGCACCTGCCCGGCACGCAGCACGAAGTCGCCCTTCCTGACGGCCAGCGGCCGCAGTTCCCCGAGCAGCAGGTCGAGCGCGCCGTCGTCGACTTCGGCGTAGAAGCGGCGCAGAAACACTTTGTAGTCGGCAGCAGTAGCGGTATTCATGCGCCGAAAGTACGGCGGCCGGCTGGCCGGCTGCGTATTGCGGGCAGCAGTTTGCCCTACCTATTTTTCCTTGCCGGCCTCATGGCATCTTCCTCTTCTCAAAACCCGACCGGCGCCGTGCGCGTGCGCGGCGCCCGCGAGCACAATCTCAAAAACATCGACGTTGACATTCCGCGCGATGCGCTGGTCGTTTTCACCGGCGTGTCGGGCTCCGGCAAGTCGTCGCTGGCTTTCGGCACGCTCTACGCCGAGGCCCAGCGGCGCTACCTGGAGTCGGTGTCGCCGTACGCGCGGCGCCTGTTTCACCAGATGGCGGTGCCGGAGGTAGACTCGATTGACGGGCTGCCGCCGGCCGTGGCCTTGCAGCAGCAGCGGGGCACGCCCACTACCCGCTCGTCGGTGGGCAGCGTCACTACGCTGTCTAACCTGGTGCGGATGCTGTATTCACGGGCGGGCCATTACCCGCCGGGTCAGGACATTGTGTACGCCGAGGGCTTTTCGCCCAACACGCCGGAGGGCGCCTGCCCCACCTGCCACGGCCTGGGCCGCGTGTACGAGGTGACCGAGGCCAGCATGGTGCCCGACCCCTCGCTCACCATCCGGGAGCGGGCGGTGGCGGCCTGGCCGCTGGCCTGGGGCGGGCAGAATCAGCGCGACATTCTCGTGACGATGGGCATCGACGTGGACCGGCCCTGGCGCGAGCTGCCCCAGGAAATCCGCGACTGGATTCTCTTTACCGACGACCAGCCCGTGGTGCCCGTGTACCCCGGCTACACCCCCGCCCAGACCCAGGCCGCCCTCAAGCGCAAGGAGCAACCCAATTACATGGGCACCTTCAGCAGCGCGAAGCGGCATACGCTGCACACCTTCGCCAACACCCAGAGCCCGCTGATGAAAAAGCGCGCCCTGCAGTACATGCTCAGCACCGAGTGCCCGCTGTGCCACGGTAAGCGCCTGCGGCCCGAAAGCCTGGCCGTCACCTTCGCCGGGCTCGATATTGCCGACTTCACCCGCCTGCCCCTCAAGCAGGTGGCTGGGCTGCTGCTGCCCTACGCCGACGGCTCCCTGCGGCCCGATGCCCAGGCCGCCACCCACCCCGAGCAGGTCGAAACCGCCCGCCGCATCACCGCCGACCTGGTGGCGCGGCTGGCCGTGCTGCTCGATTTGGGCCTCGGCTACCTCGCGCTGGAGCGCAGCACGCCCACGCTCTCGCCGGGCGAATTGCAGCGCCTGCGGCTGGCTACGCAATTGTATTCCAACCTCTTCGGCGTGGTGTACGTGCTCGACGAGCCCTCCGCCGGGCTGCACCCATCCGACACGGAAGCGCTGCTGACGGCCCTCAAGACCCTGAAAGCGGCCGGCAATTCCCTCTTCGTGGTGGAGCACAACCTCGACGTGGTGCGGCAGGCCGACTGGCTGGTGGACGTGGGCCCCGACGCCGGCGAAAAGGGCGGCCGGATTCTCTACAGCGGCCCGCCCGCCGGGCTGAACAACGTAGCAGCCTCGCACACCCGCCGGTTTTTATTCAATGAAAACCAAACTCCTACCGCGCTCTACGCGGTGCGCCAGCCCAGCGGCCAGCTGCGGCTGGAAGGCGTGAGCCGCAACAACCTCGACAACCTGACGGTGGAATTTCCGCTCGGCGTGCTCACTACCGTTACCGGCGTGTCGGGCTCGGGCAAGAGCAGCCTCGTGAGTCAGGTTTTAGTTGAGCTGGTGGGCGCGGCACTGGGGCAGGAAATCATTGCCGAGGAAGAAGAAACCGACCCGCTGGAGCAGGCCGCGCCCCTGCCGGTGGGCGGGCGCATCGCGGCCGGCATGGAGGTTATCAGGCGGCTGGTGCAGGTCGACCAGAAGGCCATCGGCCGCACGCCGCGCTCCAACATGGCTACCTACACCGGCCTCTTCGACCACGTGCGCAAGCTGTTTGCCGCCACACCCGAGGCGCGCAAGCGCCGCTACGATGCCGGGCGCTTTTCATTTAACGTGGCCAAGGGGCGCTGCGAGCACTGCCAGGGCGAGGGCTTCGTGATGGTGGAGCTGCTGTTTCTGCCCAGCGTGTATTCGCCCTGCCCGGTGTGCCACGGCACCCGCTACAACGCCAAAACCCTGGAAGTAACTTACAAGGAGAAGAACATCGCCGAGGTGCTGGGCCTGAACGTGGACGACGCCTGCGCCTTCTTCGCCGACGACGCCACCGTGTTGCGCCCCCTGCAGGTGCTGCGCGACGTGGGCCTCGGCTACCTGCGCCTGGGCCAGCCCGCCACCGAGCTCAGCGGCGGCGAGGCCCAGCGCATCAAGCTGGCCACCGAGCTGCAGCGCGCCCAGCGCGGCCACGCCCTCTACGTGCTCGACGAGCCCACCACCGGCCTGCACCCGGCCGACGTGGAGCGCCTCCTCGCCCAGCTGCAGCTCCTTGTTGATGCGGGCAATACCGTGGTGGTGGTGGAGCACGACATGCGCGTGGTGGCCGCCAGCGACTGGGTCATGGACATTGGTCCCGGCGCGGGCGAGGAGGGCGGCCGCGTGGTGGCGCAGGGGCCGCCGGCGGCGGTGGCAGCGGCGGCGGGCAGCAAGACCGGCCCCTACCTGCGCCGGTTCATAGCCCGGGAAATCAAGGAGGGCGGAGAATAGCTGCAACACCGGAATAGGGCATCAGAATCATACATTTGCGGCCGTACCTACTACTCTCCGCTTATGTACTTCCGCTACCTGTTGCGTGCTGCCCCGGCTTTGGTGAGCCTGCTGGCTGGCTTTGTTACTGTCAGCCAGGCCCAGGCGCCGGTCATCACCACCGTGGTGCCGATGGCCAACGCGCTGGCGGTACCGCCTGCGGCGCCGCTCACCGTCAGCTTCAACCAGCCGCTGCCGGCTGTCGGCCCCACGCTTCAGGTGTTCAGCAACCAGCGCGGCGGCCGGCGCACGGTCACCACCCCGAGCGGCAACATCCTGGCTTACCCCCCCACGGTTGCGCCTTACCAGCCCGGCGAAACCGTGAGCTACACGGTGGTGGGCGGAGGCGGCGGTCCGACTGTCGGCCGGGTCGGGCAATTTACCGTGGCGACGGGCGGCGCGGGCCGGGGCGGCTTCCAGGCCCGGCAGCCGGCGCTGGCCGGGCGGGCTGCCACCTACGTAGCCACCGGCGACCTCAACAACGACGGCCGCCCCGACCTGGTGGTGACCAATTACAGCGGCCAAACGGTATCGCTACACCTGCAGGACGCCAGCGGCGGGTTCAGCGTTGGCAACCAGATTCAAACCTTCATGGGTCCCCAGGCCCCGAGCCTGGGCGACCTCGACGGCGACGGCGACCTCGACCTGGCGTTTGCGAACAACAACGGCTCGGTCTTCGGCTCGGTGTATATCCGGCTCAACGATGGCACCGGCGTTTTTTCGGGCACGCAGCAGCTGGCTACCGATGCCGATGCCGGCACCGTGACCTTCGGCGACGTGGATGCCGACGGCGACCTCGACCTGTTGGTGGCCAACGGCACCTACCCGGCCACGGCCTGGCTGTATTTCAACGACGGGCAGGCTAATTTTGGCAACTACCGCGTTATCAGCCTGAGCGGTGTGGGCCTGACCAGCCTGGCCCTGGGCGACCTCGACGGCGACGGCGACCTCGACCTGGCGGCCGCCACGCGCAATATGACCGGCCCGGGCCAGCTCAGTATCCGGCTCAATGACGGGCAGGGCCTGTTTACGGGCACCACTGCCAGTACCATTGGCTCCATGCCCAACAGCCTGGCCCTGGGCGACGTGGACGCCGACGGCGACCTCGACGTGCTGACGGCCGGCGGCCCGCTCACCAGCGCCGGCACCGTCAGCATCCGGCTCAACAACGGCGCGGCCGGCTTCGGCCCCGGCGCCGACCTGACCGTGGGCAACAACCCGCGCCGCGTGGTGCTGGGCGACCTTGATGCCGACGGCGACCTCGACTTTGTGACGGCCAACAACCGCTCGGCCGGCACTTCCAGCCTGGGCCTGAATACCGGCAACGGTACCTTCGGGCAGCCGGCCGACATCACTACCGACTTCTACCCTTCCGACGCTGCGCTGGTCGATATCGACAGCGACGGCGACCTCGACCTGGCCATTCCCAACCCGCAGAGCTTCAATATCGGGCTGTACCTAAACCAGCTGGCGCCGCCGGTGCTTCCCATTATCACCAGCCTGAGCCCGACCAGCGGCCCGGTGGGCACCGTGCTCACCCTGACGGGCACCAACCTGACCGGGACCACCAGCATCACCTTTGCCGGGCCCGGCGGCAACGTGGTCACCACGGGCTTCACCGTCAATGCAGCCGGCACCCAGATTACCGGCGTCGTGGTGCCGGCCGGGGCCATTTCCGGGCCCATCAGCGTGACCACGCCCGGCGGCACCAGCGCGCCCAGCCCCCAGCCCTTCATCGTGACGCCCGTGCTGAACAGTCTGGTGCCCGGTCCGGGCAGCCTCAGCCCGGCCTTCGCGGTATTTCCCAATCCGGCCCGCGGCACCATCACCGTCACCGGCTCGGCGGCCCTGGCCCCCCTTACTGTGCTCGACGCCCTGGGACGCCCCGTTCTCACCACCACGGCCGATGCTGGCGGCACGACCACGCTCCGGCTGCCCGCCGGGCTGGCCCCCGGCCTCTACCTGATGCGCAGCGGCGGGCGCAGCCAGCGTCTGCTGGTGGAGTAGCGCTCCGTCTGCTCGGAGAAGAAGCTGTCATTCCCAGTGCCCGACCCGGCAGCTGCCGGACGCGGGCCGATAAGTTCGGGGCGAAGCGCTGGCGGCAGTATGGCAGGAGCAGCGGCCGGACGCTTCAGCCCCTATATACTGAATGTGAACAGGTTTTGGGAATCCATAAGGGTAAGATAGCTGGTTGAAAAGCCCGCTATCTACGTATGCCTTATGTCACCTCACCCGTTGTTCCCTGCCGCTTGTCGGCGTTAATGAAACTCTACATCAAAAATATGGTCAGCAATAGCTGTAAAGGCATTGTGCTGGGCCACTTGAATACCCTGGGCCTCCGTAGCGAGCAAGTCGAACTAGGCCAGGCTACACTACTGGAGCCGCTTACTTCCGAGCAGCATCACCAACTGCAGCTAGCCTTGTTGAGCGCGGGCCTAGAGCTGGTGGACGCTAAAAAAGCCCGGTTAGTCGAAAAGATTAAGGCGGCCGTGGTCATGCTGGTGCTGGAAGCCGAGCTGGTGCCCAAAATGACCCACTCAGAATACCTCAGCGGACTACTAGAGCACAATTATGCGACCCTGGCAGCGCTCTTCGCCGAGGTCACCGGCAGCACTATCGAACAGTATATCATCGAGTACCGCATCGAGTGCGCACAAAAACTCCTGCTCTATAACGAGCTCAACGTGACGCAGATTTCTTATAAGCTCAACTTCAGCAGCGTAGCTCATCTGTCCAACCAGTTCAAAAAGGTAACCGGGCTCACTCCCAGCGCCTTCAGAAAAACGCGGCTGCCGCAGCGGTCGAAACGCAGCACGGGTAATTCTGTAATTACTTTCTGTAATTATGTAAGGTTTGTCGGGGCCCGTAGGGTGACCTTTGAGGAGTGAGAAAACCTTCTCTCACTGACCCGATAAGCTATGAACAAAAACTTATTTACCATCCTGTTAGCCGGACTGGCGCTGGCGCTGCCAACGGCCGTTTTTGCCCAGGTAGCGCCCCCGCTGGGGGCTGCCAGCAGCTTCGTGCTCTTCACCGCCGTGGGCGCGTTCGACAACGTAGGCCCCACCTTCGTTAGCGGCAACATTGGCACCAACGCGGGCGCTTTCAGCGGCTTTCCGCTAGGGGTGCAGCTTATGGGCACCATCAACGTGGCCAACACCCTCTCGACCCAGGCCGCGACGGACGTGCAGACGGCCTACGGCCTGATGTCGGCCATCCCGTGCGTGGTGCCGCTGGCGGTGCTGGGCGGCCCGCCCGCCACGCCGCAGGTGCTGCTGCCCAACGAGTACTGCGTCAGTCAGGCCACCACCCTGGCCGGCAACCTCATCCTGGACGCCCAGGGCGACCCCAACGCCACCTTCTTCATCCGGGTGGGCGGCGCGCTCACCACCGGCGAAGGCTCGACGGTGACGCTGATTAACGGTGCCTCGGCCAGCCGGGTATTCTGGCAGGTAGAGGGCCGCGTGGACATGGGCCGGATTTCGGTGTTCCAAGGCACGCTCATCGCCGACGGGGCCATCAACATGATTGAGGGCGCCAGCCTGACGGGTCGCGGCTTGTCGCGCGGCGGGGCCATCACCCTCGATACCAACACCGCCAGCCTGGCCGTGGTGACCGATGTGGTGTGGAACGGCAGCCAGAGCACCGATTGGTTTACGGCCGACAACTGGACGCCCGCCACGGTGCCCACCAGCACCATCAATGCCTACGTGCTGGCCGGCGCGCCGCGCTACCCGCTCCTGGTGGGCGGCACGGCCTTTGGCCAGCGGCTCATCATCGGCGATAGCGCCAGCGTGACGCAAAACGCCGGCAACCTGGTAATCAACCAGGCCTGGACCAACAACGGCACCTTCACCGCTACCGGCGGCCTCGTGGCCCTGGGCAGCGAATCGAACGTGGCCCCGGCGGTGGTACTGGGCGGCAGCAGCCTCAACCGCTTCTGGAACCTGACCGTGGCGCCCACCGGCGCCCAGCAAACCGCCCTGGCCGCCGGCCTGGCCGTGCAGCGCCTACTCACGCTCAACGGCGACCTCACGACCAACAACCGCCCCGCCACCCTGCTGTCGGACACCAGCGGCACGGCCATGATTACCAACGCCGGCGGCGTGGTAGTGGGCGCGGCCACCGTGCAGCGCTACATCAGCCCCAGCCTCAATGCGGGCCTGGGCTACCGCCAGCTGAGCAGCCCGGTGAGCGGCATGACCGTGGCCGGCCTGGCTACCAACGGCTTTAGCCCGGTGGTGAACCCGGCTTACAACACCTCGCCCACCCCGGGCACCGTGACGCCCTACCCCACCGTGTACAGCTACGAGCAGAGCCGCCTGGCTACGGCCACCAACGACCAGCCCGTATTCGACAAGGGCTGGCAGTCGCCGGCGACGCTGGGCGAGGCCCTCACTGTCGGCCGCGGCTACACCGTGCAGCTGCCGGCCAGCGTGACTATTAACTTCGCCGGCGTGCCTACCACGGGCCCCGTGAACCGGAGCCTGAGCCGCAACGCGGCCAATAGCACCAACGGCACCGACGCCGGCTGGCAGCTGGTGGGCAACCCCTACCCCGCCCCGCTGGCCTACAACCGCGTAGCCGCCGCCGACCGCCAGAACCTGGATGCGGCCCTCTACACTTTCGAGAGCACCGGCCCCTACACCGGGCAGTACCGCACCTATATTAATGGCGTGGGCAGCGGCGACTCCATCGTGGCCGTGGGCCAGGGCTTCTTTGTGCGGGTGAGTGCCGGCCAGACCAGCGGCACACTCAACTTCCGCGACGCCCAGCGCCGCACCCAGTACACCGACCGCAGCCTGCGCCGCAGCACCGCCCCGGCCCGCCCGCTGGTGCAGCTCGACCTGCAGGGCGCCGGCCTGGCCGACCCGCTCTACGTATACTTCGAGCAGGGTGCCACCGCCGGCACCGATGCCGACTTTGACGCCGTGAAGCTGCCCAACACCCACGGCCTCAACCTGAGCGCCGCCGGCACCGACAACCTCGCCATCAGCGCCCTGCCGCTGATGGGTGCTACCGCCCTCACGGTGCCCCTGCAGCTGCGGGTGCCCGCCACCGGCAGCTACACCCTGCACGCCGCCCAGCTGCTCAACCTGAGCAACACCCACGCCTACCTGCGCGACCGGCAAACCGGTACCCTCACCGACCTGAGCACCACGCCCAGCTACACCTTCCAGCTGAACGCGGCCTCCACGGGCCCGCGCTTCGAGCTGGTATTCACCTCGCAAACGGCCCTGGCCGCGGCCCCGGCCAGCCTGAGCGCCCAGGTGGCGGTGTTCCCCAACCCAGCCAGCCGGCAGGTGTTTGTAGAATTGCCCACAGCCCTGAGCCGCGCCGCTACTACGGCCACGCTGCTCGATGCCCTGGGCCGCCCGGTGCGCAGCTTCGTGCTGCCGGCCGGCGCTGCCGCCCACGCCCTGCCGCTGGCTGGCGTGACTGCCGGCCTGTATTCGCTGCGCGTGACTACCGACCTAGGGACTGTTACCAAGAAACTCCTGGTTAACTAACGCAGTACCCGCCCCGGCAATTGGAGAGTCGTCGAGGGCGGGGCTGACTATACTAAGATGAAAAGGGCGGCCCGGTGGGCCGCCCTTTTTTGTGCTGACAACAAAAGGGGCTCCGCTACCTTTGAAAGAAAGTTTCAACTTCTTATGAAGCACCACTACTTCTACCGTTCGCTGGCCACAGTAGGGCTGCTGCTCACCGTCGTGGGCTTCAGTGGGGCCCAGGCGCCGGTTATCACCGCGGTGGTGCCGATGGCCAATGCTGGCAGCGTAGCTCCCACGGCCCCGCTCACGGTCAGCTTCAGCCAGCCGCTGGCGGCGGGGTCGGCGGCAGCCCTCCAGGTATTCAGCAGCCAGCGCGGGGGGCTGCGCACCCGGGCGGTGCCGGCCACGGTGAGCGGCAACACGCTCAGCTTTGCGCCCACGGCCTTTTCTTACCAGCCCGGCGAGGTGGTGCAGTATAGCGTGACCACTGCTGCGGCCAGCAGCAGCGGAGCCCTGGCCCGCCCGCAGGTGGGCCGGTTCGCGGTGGCCACGGGCGGCACCGGTGCGGGTTACTTTGCGCCCGCAGCGGCCACTGCTGTAGGCAACCAGCCGCAAGGGCTGGCCGTGGGCGACCTTGACGGGGATGGTGACCAGGACTGCGTGACGGCTAACAACCTCGACAGCAACCTGAGCATATGCCTCAATAATGGCAACGCTGCGTTCGCTGCCGGCGCTACTATTGCCCTGCCCGGCCAGCCCTTGGCTGTTGCCCTGGGCGACCTTGATGGGGATGGCGACCTCGACCTGGTGACCAGCTACCCGCCCGGGGCGCAGCCGGGCGGCGTGCAGGTAATGTTTAACAATGGTGCGGGCGTCTTCGGCTCCCCCACCACCGGCCGGCTGGGCAATGTATCAGCTTATCCGCTGACCCTGGCTTTGGGCGATGTGGATGGCGATGGCGACCTTGATGTGCTACTGGCCGATAGCCAGGTTCAGGCGCTGAGCGTGCTGCTCAACAATGGGGCGGGGAGCTTCGCCGCAGCAGCCACGAACATTCGGATGTGGAATCCGCCGTTTGGGCTGGTCGTGGGCGATTTCGACAACGATGGCGACCTGGATGCCGCTATGTCGGCGGGTAATGGAGCCTATGAAATTGTCTTACTGCTCAACGATGGCCGGGGCGGGTTTCAGGTCGGCAGCACCTTGCCAACGCCCGGCGGCAGCTACCGGGTGCTGGCCGACGACCTTGACGGCGACGGCGACCTCGACCTGGTGAGTACCAACTATTTTCAGGCCATTGTGCACTTCAACGACGGTACCGGCCAGTTTGCGGCGCCCGTGCGGCTGACCTTGGCGGCCACCAACAACCTGGTGGTGGCTGATGTGGACCACGATGGCGACTCTGACCTTGTTACCATCAGCCAGAATAGCAGCAGCATCACCGTGCTGCTCAACAATGGCAGTGGCAGCTTTCAGGCTGGCCCCAGTGTCTTCGGGCGTCATGGGGTAATGCAGGTGCTGGCTGGCGATGCCGACGGCGATGGCGACCTTGATTTATTTTATACCACTAATACCCCCGTCAGCGAAGTACACCTGTTGCTGAACGGGCCTCGGCCGGGCCTGGGCACTACCGCCACCGCCGCCGCTGCCAACTGGCGGCTCACCCCCAACCCAGCCACCAGCAGCTGCCTGCTAACCGGCGTGACTTCCCACGCCCCCGTGCAGCTGCTCGACGCCTTGGGCCGCTCCGTGCTCATGGCCACGGCCGATGCTGCCGGCACGGCCCGCCTCGCGCTGCCCGCCGGGCTGGCCCCCGGCCTCTACCTGGTGCGCAGCGGCGGCCGCAGCCAGCGCCTGCTGGTGGAGTAGCGCAGTTTGGTATGGAAGCAAGCACTTTGCAGCGAGCGGGTGCTTGGCGCCAAAGGCGCTGCGCGATGTACTTCAGGTGGCTGAGTGACACCCTGAGCCTTTCGTGCAACGTTTTGGGGTAGGTGGCGGTCACCCGGCAGGCCGGCAGCTGGGTAAGAGCGGGCCGTCTTTTCTTACTCACCATCTCCTTCACGCTATGTTTCCTCTTTTTACTCCTTCCCGTTTGCTGGCCGTTGGGCTGCTGGTAACTGCTGCCGGTTCGGTAGCCGCGCAGGGCCCGGTTATTCTGTGGACTAATCCCCGGGCAAATGCCCTGACCGCCTTTCGTACCACCGGGCCCTACATCAATTTCAACCAGGCGCTGCTGCCGGGGGTGACCGATGGCCTCCAGGTATTCAGCCAGCAGCACGGCGGCCGGCGCACCCACCGCACCCCAGCGGTACAAGGCGGGCACTCGCTCCGGTTTACGCCGGCAGACCGGCCCTACCTGCCCGGCGAAACCTTGCAGTACAGCCTGACCACGGCCGTGGCCAACGCTACCGGCCCGTTGCCGGCGGGCCGCATCGGGCAGTTTACCACGGCCGTGGGCGGCACCGGGCGGGGCACGGCCTGGGCCGCGTCGGAGCTCGCGGCAGGCTTTGCCCCCCGCAGCCTGACCGTGGGCGACGTGGACGGCGACGGCGACCTCGACCTGCTGACCACCACCGGCGTGGTGAACGTGAGCCTGAACGGCGGCGACAACAGCGGCTCCAACACCGCCCGCTTCAGCAATGGCCAAACCGTGGTGGTGGGCAGCTCCCCCAGCGCCGTGCTGCTGGCCGATATCGACAACGACGGCGACCTGGACCTGCTGACGGCCAACGCTACCACCAACGGCACCGTGAGCGTGCGCCTGAACGGCGGCAACGCCAGCGGCTCGGGCACCGGCATCTTTAGCGGCACGCAGGAGGTGCTGGTGGGCGCCATGCCCAGCGACCTGGCCGTGGGCGACGTGGACGGCGACGGCGACCTCGACCTGGTGACGCCGCACTACGTGAGCAACACCGTGAGTGTGCGCCTGAATGGCGCGCCCAACCTGCCCAACACGGTGGGCAGCTTCGGGGGTGGCCGCCAGGTGGCCGTGGACGCGGGCCCCGAGCGCGTGGCCCTGGCCGACGTGGACAGTGACGGCGACCTCGACCTGCTGACCAGCAATACGGTAAGCAATACCCTGAGCGTGCGCCTGAATGGCGGCGACGCCAGTGGCTCCAACGACGCCCAGTTTACCAACGGCTACGACCTGCCCCTGACCGGGCAGGTGACGGGCTTTACCGTGGGCGATGTGAATGCCGACAGCCACCTCGACTTGGTCGTGTTGAATGCGGCCCGTGATGCCAGCACGGCCACCGTGTACCTGAACGCCGGCGCGCTGGCCAGCCCGACCGCGCACTTCGCCCGCGGGCAGGTGCTGCCCCTGGCCAACGGCCCATCGGCCGTGCAGCTGGGCGACCTGGATGCTGATGGTGACCTCGACCTGGTGACCACCCACGGCGATGGCCCGAGTGGCAGCGTAGCGGTGCATCTGAACGGGGGCAACCCCACCGGCAGCAGCCCCTACACGTTTGTTAACGGCCCGACCCTTGCCACCGGCAGCGGCCCCTACGACCTGGCCCTGGCCGATATGGACGGCGACGACGACCTCGACCTGCTCACGGCCAACTACGCCGGCACCACCGCCAGCCTGCGCCTCAACGGCGGCACGGTGCTGGCCACCACGCCCCGCCAGCTGCCCGATTTTGCTCTGGCCCCTAACCCCAGCTCCGGCGCTACTCCCGTGCGCACCACCGGCCTGGCCGGCGCCGCTCCCGTCACCGTGCTCGACGCCCTGGGCCGCCCCGTGCTGCACACCACCGCCGATGCCGCCGGCACGGCCACACTCCGGCTGCCCGCCGGGCTGGCCCCCGGCCTCTACCTGGTGCGCAGCGGCGGCCGCAGCCAGCGCCTGCTGGTGGAGTAGGGTATGCTGCCGGCGCAGGCCGGGCCCGCACATGGTTATCAGCCAGCAAAAAACCCCGCCTGGATATTCAGGCGGGGTTTTGTCGTTATTCCGGCAATCAGTAGAGGGCAGCGCGCCCGGGCGCGCCTACTCCACGGCCAGGCGGGTGGTGGCGGTTTCGGCACCGGCCTGCACCCGCACGGTGTAGAGGCCGGCGGCCAGGGCCGCCACGGCCACCGGCGCCTGGGTGCCGGCGGGCGCAAGGGCGATGGACTGGCTGAGCACGGTCTGGCCCAGCGCGTTGAGCAGCGTGAGCTGGGCGGTGCGGGTGGCGCCCAGGGCGGGCAGACTTAGCGTGAAGGTGCGGTGGGTGGGGTTGGGGAACACGCTGACCACACCGCCGGCCAGGGCCGCCCGGGTGGCCGTGCCCAGCACCGTATCGAAGGTGGTGGTGAGCGGCACGGAGGTAGCCCCGCCGGGGTAGTTGGCCACGATGGTGACGGTGTAGTTGGTGCCCGGCAGCAGGCTGCTCAGCACCAGGGGCAGGGTGCTTACGGTGAACGAGGTAGCCGGGCCGTTCGGGGGCGTGAGGGTCACGGTGTAGTTGCTGGCGCCCGCCGCCGGCGTGAAATTGAGGCTGGCGCCGGTGGCGGTGATGTTGCTTACGGTGGCGCCGGTGGGCGCGGGGGCCGGGGTGGTGAAGGTGGTGGTGGCGGCCGTCGAGGTCTGGCCGCCGGCGCAGGTCGTCGTCACGCTGACGGTGTAGGTGGTGCCGGCGCGCAGTCCGCTCAGGCTCACGGGCGAGCCGCTGGCCGTGCTGACGGTGGCCGTGCCCCCGGCGGGCGTCAGGCGCACGGTGTAGGCGCTGGCCCCGGCGGCGGGCGCGAAGGTGAGCGTGGCGCCGGTGGCCGTGGTGCCGCCCACGCTCAGGCCCGCGACGGGCGGACAGACGGGGGCCGCCGTGCCGCTCACGCAGATGGTGAAGGGGCCGTCATCGACGAGGCGAAAGGAATACACGCGCACGTAGTAGGTGGTGCCCACGGTGAGGCCCGCCAGCGTCGCGGTTTCGGTGCCGCCGGCGGCGGTGGCATCGGCGCAGCCGATGTTGGTGCCGGGGCAGGTGCCCGCGCGCACGTCTATCACGGCATCGACGCCGGTGCCGGGCACCACCGTCACGTTGTGGCTGGTGCCGGTGGCCGTGAACTTATACCATACGTCGTCGTCGGCCGTGCCCGAAACGCTGCCGCAGCGGATGGCCGGCAAGCTCTGGGTGGCGCCCACGGTGGTGCCGGCGGTGGGGCTGGCGCACCCGCCCGGCGTCAGCTGAATGGCGCCGGCGCACTCATCGTTGGCGAGGCCGGACGCGGCGGCCGTGGTGAAGCTGACGAGGCCGGGGGCCGAGGTAGTGCCGCCCGCGCAGTTCGTCACGATGCTCACGCTGTAGGCGGTGTTGGCCGTGAGGCCGGTCAGGCTCACCGGCGAGGTGGTCACGGTCTGGCTGAAGGCGGTGGTACCGTTGGGGGCCGTCACCACCACATTGTAGCTGCTGGCCCCGCTTACGGGCGCAAACGTGAGCTGGGCCGCGGTGGCCGTGATGCTGCCCACGCTGCCCGTGGTGGCCGCGCAAGTGGCAGCCCGGGGCTCAAAGCGGAACGTGCGGCCGCGGTCGGGGCCGTAGCCCAGGCGGAAGTTGAAATTGGTGCCGCTGTACGTGCCCTGGAAAAACACCGCGCTGCTCCAGGGGTCGTTGATGAGAAACTTGCGGGCCAGGATGTCTTCGTTGCTGCTCAGGCCCTTGATGCCCACCACCGCCGGGCGCGAGGCCGGCGGGTTGTTGGTGTAGGAAGCGAAGCTGTAGGCAAACTCGATGGCGTTGCTGGTTTCGTAGAGGCGCACCTGAAACTCGAAGCTGCCGAACTGGCTTTGGTTGGTGGCGCCCGGGCGGTCGGTCACGTTTTTCCACTGCACGGTGCAGACGCGGTTGGGGGCCGTGCCGGTGGTAGCCACCCGGTATTCGGGCGGCACGGCGTTGGTGGCGGTGCTGGCCTGCAGGTCGAAGTTGAAGGGGGCCAGCAGGTTCACATCGTCCGGGCTGAGGCTGGTGATGGGGTCGACGCCCGCGCGCTGCACCTCGAACGTGGGGTAGAGGTTGGCCACCGAGGGCGCGCTGCTGCCGAGGCGCATAATGCCGTTGGTGTTCAGCACAAACTGCGTGAACGTGGTGCCGTTGTAGAAAAACGGGAACCCAATGTTCTGCGGGGCCGAGTTGGCGTTGTCGGTGTTGCTGGTGCTGATGACGGTGCCGCCGCTGATGGAGGCGTAAAAGCCGGCCGTGTTGGTGGCCTGTGCCGGGTAGTAGTTCCAGGCCTGGGCCTGGGCCGCCGGAGCGGCGCCCAGCCCACCCAGCAGGCCGAGGGCCAGGGCCCAGCCCCGGGTGCGCCCCGCAGAAAGTAAACGAGTAATCATAGTAGCAGAAGGAAAGAAAAAAATGGCCGTTTGCCGGTTGACTTAGCCAGTGTAAAAGCCGGCAAGGTAGCGCAAAATGGCGTTTCCAGTACGCAGAAGCCCAAAATACTGGAATAGCAGCCCTGCGCTAACGGCCGGAGCGGCCGCCTACCTTGCGCCGTTGGCAGCAGTTTGCCGGCGGGCATTGGCAGCATTCAGGCGAGTTTCAGCGGCAATGGCGCGGAGCTTCGCGGTGGCGGCGCGGGACTTCGCGGTGGCGGCGCGGGGCTTCGCGGCGACGGCGCGAAATCCCGCGCCGCCGGTGCTAAAACTTGCACTTCCGTCGCAACTGCCCGCGCAGTGCTTACCATACACGTTGGGCAGCAGCGGGAGGAGTATCGGCGTGGTGCGGATTCTCATTTCGGGACGGCTACAGCCCGGCTTGCAGTCACCGAATTGCACATTGCCCGGGCCAAGACCGGTGAAAGGGGCGCCAGGGCTGGCCCTGACAGCCTTATTCCTATTTTTCCAGCATTGGGACAATTTTCCCATAATGAGCCGGATAACTACCGTAGAAACGGCCTTTTGCCAGGGTTGAAAAACTTTTTTCAGGGGCCCAGCCTCGCTGGCGCCAGCAGGAAGGGGGTTTTCGACCGTTACGCGCCCTCTAAAGCAGCTAACTGGCACAGCGCTTGATAGCTGCCGGGCAACCCTTCATCTTAACTTCTTTTTTACATGAACCAGGACTGGTTACCCTCTCAGGATGCAAAGCTGTTTGCGTTCTACACCAACTTTGTGGCCAACATCGACGCGGCCACCGACGCCCTCAAGCTGCCGGCCAGCACGTTTGCAGTGGCCAAAGAAGCCGCCCAAAACTGGCTGGACTGCTACATCGTGCGCCGCGACGCCCAAAAAGTGCTCAACGACGCGCAGGAAGCCTGCCTGACGCAGGCGCCCCTGACCGAGAAAGCCATTCGGGCGGCCGCCAAGCAAATCAAGAGCATCATCAACGTGCCCACCAAGGTGCTGACCAGCCTGGAACTGACCAGTAGCGGCGAGGCCCCGCAGGAGCGCGCCGCCGCCCAGGCCCCAGTGCTCAAAGTGACGGTAGAGTTGGGCCTGGTGGTGCTGAAGTACGTCAAGCACGGCCACCAGATGCTCGACCTCTACGGCTGCCGCACCGGCGAAACCGAGTTTACCAAAATCGACCGCTTTAGCCTCAACCGCATCGAGGACCGCCGCCCCAACCGGGTGCCCGGCCAGCCCGAGCAGCGCGACTACTACGCCGTGTTTGTGGACAAGGACCAGCAGGTGGGCGAGCAGAGCGCCACGGTGAGCGTGGTGGTGGGCTCGCGGCCCGGGCAGTAGGGCGCGGCGGGGTTTAGCGCCCGGCAACAAAACCAAGAGAAAAAGACGCAGGCCAGTAGCTTACCCAGCGACTGGCCTGCTTACTTTTGTCGCCTTATCACTCACACCTTATTTTCTTTCAATTTTTCGCCGATGAGAAATCCGCTACACCTGCTGGCCCTGCTGGTCTTGTTATTAATTGGCCGCCCCGTCTGGGCCAGTACCCCGCCCACCGCCGGCCGCCCCCTGGCCGAGGCCCTGAACGCCGACGGCACCCTGAAACCCGGGATGGCCGGGTCGTTCGACCCCAAGGGGTATGAGCTGGTGGACGTGGCCGGGAGCCGGCAGCCGCAGTTCCGGCCCGTGAGTGCCAAGCGCACGCAGGGCGCGGGCGACGAGAAGTGGCGAAATGGGTTTGACCTACCGGGTACTAATGGCATCATTCGAGCCATGGTTCGGGTGGGCTCGGTGTTATACTTGGGCGGTGACTTCACCATTGCGGGCAATGTGGTTGCCAACCGCATTGCCCGCTGGGATGGTACGGCCTGGGGCACGCTGGGCACTGGCTTCAACGGCACGGTGCACGCGCTGGCCGTGGGAAGCACCGGCAACTTGTATGCCGGGGGCGAGTTCACTACCGCCGGGGGCACGGCGGCTAACCGTATTGCCAGCTGGAACGGCACAGCCTGGAGCACACTGGGAAGCGGGGTCGACGGCCCCGTGTATGCCGTGGCCAGCAGCGGCGGCACGCTGTATGCCGGCGGCAGCTTTGCTACGGCTGGTGGCACCGCCGCCAGCCAGATAGCCAGCTGGAATGGGACCACCTGGAACTCCTTGGGCACGGGCATGAATGGTAGTGTGCGCGCCTTGGCAGTGAACAGTAGCGGCCTGCTCTATGCCGGGGGCGAGTTTACCACGGCCGGTGGGGCCACCGCCAACCGGATAGCCAGCTGGAATGGCACCACCTGGAGCACGCTGGGGAGCGGCTTTTCTTACTACAATGACCCCTTGTGTTCCATCTATACCCTAGCTGTTACGAGCAACGGCACCTTGTACGCCGGCGGTTTCTTCTCAACCGCCGGGGGCACCACCGCCGCCGCAATAGCCAGCTGGAATGGCACGAGCTGGAGTGCGCTGGGTAATGCGAGCGGTGTCGTGTATGCCCTGACGGTGGATGGAAATAACAACGTGTATGTGGGAGGCGCTGGGTTCTCAACCGGACTCTCAAGTGGCTTCAATGCTTCCGCGCAGGTTGGCCGTTGGAACGGCACCAGCTGGAGCCTTCGAGGCGGAAATGCCCTTAACGATATTAAGGCGCTGGCCTTGGACGCCAGTGGCAACCTGTATGCCGGGGGCGAAATGAGAAGCATTCAAAACCCCTACTCTGACCGAAATATCTACCTGCCGTTTCTTGCCCGCTGGAATGGAACCACCTGGGGGCCGGTCGGGCCGGGCGTCAGCAGCCAGGTGCGGATGATGGTGCTCGACGGCACTGGGGGCGTGTACATCGGCGGCGAATTCACTACTGTGGGCGGCATTGCGGCTAGTCACGTAGCGCGCTGGAACGGCACCGCTTGGAGTGCGCTGGGCCTGGGCGTGAACGATGATGTGGTCGGTATGGCTCTGGATGCCAGTGGCAACTTGTATGTGGGAGGAAGATTCACCGAAGCCGGTGGTAGTCCTGCGTACTGCATAGCCCGCTGGAATGGCAGCACTTGGAGCGAGGTAGGCACGGGCTTGGCTGGCACCGTGGCTACTATTCTCATCGCTGGCAATACTATTTATGCCGGAGGCAGCTTCACGATGGCTAATGGAGCTTCGGCTAACCACGTAGCCCGCTGGGATGGCACTTCCTGGAGCGCGCTGGGCCTGGGGTATACCAACGGCACGAATGCTCCTATCCTGGCCTTGGCCATGGACAACAGCGGCAACTTGTATGCTGGGGGCGAATTCACGACGGCCGGGGGTCAAACCGCTAACCGGGTAGCCCGCTGGAATGGCCGTGCCTGGAGCGCCCTGGGCTCGGGCGTCAATAATTTCGTCAATGCCTTGCTATTTGATGCCAGTAACAACCTGTACGTCGCGGGGGGCTTCACGACGGCTGGCAGCGCCCCGGCCAACCGGATAGCGCGCTGGAATGGCACTACCTGGAGCACACTGGGCACGGGCCTTAATAATGGTGCAACAGACCTGCGGTTTGATAGTGCAGGCAACCTGTACGTCGTGGGAGGCTTCACCACAGCCGGGGGCGTCCCGGCCAACCGGATAGCGCGCTGGAACGGCACTACCTGGAGCGCCGTAGCAGGTACCGGAACCAATGAGATTATCTACGCGCTGCAGCTAAACGGCAGCAATGGCCTGTACGTGGGTGGCCGCTTTACGGCAGTCGGCGACGGCAGCAAGGCCATGGCTTTCTTCGGTGCCTATGATTTTAATGCCGTTGCCCCCACCATCGCCGCCCAAGCCTTTACCCTGCCTGAAAACAGCGCCAATGGCACCGCCGTGGGCACCGTGCAGGCCACCGGCAGCAGCCTCAGCTACAGCCTCACGGCCGGCAACACCGGCGGGGCCTTCGCCATCAACAGCAGCACCGGCGCCCTCACCGTGGCCAATGCCGCCGCCCTCGATTACGAAACCACCCCCAGCTTCGCCCTCACCGTGCAGGTGACGGACGGCACCACGCCCGCCACCGCCACCATCACGGTGAACCTGACTGACGTGGACGACACGCGCCCTACGGTGAGCATCAGCAGCTCAGCCGGGGCCAACAATGGCAGCACCAGCACCACACCCCTTCCCTTCACGGTCACCTTCTCGGAAAGCGTGACGGGCTTCGGGCAGGGAGATGTGACGGTGACCGGCGGCAGCATCGTGCCGGGCAGTCTGACAGTACTAAGCCCCAGCACCTACACCATCCAAGTGACGCCGACCAGCAGCGGCAGCCCCGTGACGGTGAACGTGGCCGCCAACGTGGCCCAGGACGCGGCCGGCAACGGTAACACGGCCGCCACGCCCTTCAGCATCACCTACGCCCAGCCGCAGACGGCCGCGCCGGTGGTAACCGCTCCGGCCCACGTGAGCCTGAGCAACGACAACACTCCCACCTACGAGGGCACGGCCCCCGCCAGCTCGACGGTGACGGTGCGCGTGGACGGCGCGGCCATCGGCAACACCACGGCCACGGCCGGCGGCACCTGGAGCCTGACGCAGCCCACGGCCCTGGCCGACGGCACCCACACCGTGAACGCCACGGCCCAAACCAGCGGCGAGCTTGTGAGCCCCGTCAGCAACACCAACGGCTTCACCATCGACACGGCCGCCCCGACGGTGACGCTGAGCAGCGGCACCGCTTCGGGCGGCACCACCACGACCTCGCCGCTGAGCTTCACAGCCACGTTTAGCGAAAGTGTGACGGGCCTGGCGGCCGGCCATATCACGGTGACCAATGGCACGGTGACCAGCGGCCCGACGGGCAGCGGCACCACCTATACTTTCCAGGTGACGCCCACCACGCCCGGCACCGCCACCACGGTAAGCATTGCCGCCAACGTGGTGCAGGATGCGGCCGGCAACGGCAACACCGCCGCCGCCACCTACTCGCTGACTTATTTGGTAACCAGCGTGACCTGGAACGGCAATACCAGCACCAACTGGTTTACGGCCGCCAACTGGACACCTGCCCTTGTGCCCACCGCTACGCTGAACGCCACCATCCCCAATGGCCGCCCCAACTCGCCAGCCATCACGGCCGGCACGGCTTCGGTGCGCAACCTGACCATCAACTCGGGGGCTACCCTGACCCAAGGTACTGGCACGCTCAACGTGGCCGGCAACGTGACCAACAACGGCACCTTCGCGCCCACCGGCGGCACGGTAGGGCTGGGCGGCACCACCCTGAGCAACATGCTGGGTTCGTCGCGCGTGCGCTTCTGGAACCTGACGGTGGGCGCCAACGGCGCGCAGGTGAGCACCTCGGCCGGCACCTCGGTGCGCCGCCTGCTCACGCTCACGGCCAACCTGACGACCAACGGCAACGACTTCGTGCTGGAATCGGACGCGGCGGTCACCGGCCTGGTGTATAACAACGGCGGCGTTATCAGCGGCAACGTGACCGTGCAGCGCTACATCGCCCCGACGACCAACGCGGGCGCGGGCTACCGCCACTACTCGGCGCCGGTGAGCACGGCCACGGTGGGCAGCCTGGCCACGGCCGGCTTCACGCCCGTGGTGAACCCCGCCTACAACTCGCTCGCCCAGCCGGGCTTTGCCGCGCCCTTCCCCACGGTATATGGCTACGACCAGAGCCGCCTGAGCTTGACCAACGACCTGGACTTTTTCTCGAAGGGCTGGGTGTCGCCGGCTTCGCTCGGCGACCAGCTGACCGTGGGCCAGGGCTACTCGGTGAACATCAGCGGCGGCCAGACCCTGGCCGTGACCGGCCCGCAGAATAACGGTACCTATACCCAGACCCTGGCCCGCGGCCCGGTGCGCGGCACGCCCGACCAGGCCGGCTGGCAGTTGGTGGGCAACCCCTACCCCGCCCCGCTCAACTACGCGCAGGTAACGGCGGCCGACCGCCCGAACCTGGATGGCACCATGTACGTGTACGCCAGCAGCGGCCCCTACACCGGCACCTACGGCTTCTATAACAACGGCATCGGCAACATCAGCCCTATCATTGCACAGAGCCAGGGCTTCTTCATGCGCGTGAGCACCGGCCAGACCAGCGGCTCGCTCACCTTCCGCAACGCCCAGCGCGTGACGAGCTACACGAACCCGACCTACCAGCGCACGAACACCACCCGCCCGCTGGTGCAGCTCGACCTGCAAGGTGCCAACGCGGCCGACCCGCTCTACGTGTACTTCGAGCAGGGTGCCACCGCCGGCCCCGATGCCGAGTTCGACGCCGTGAAACTAGCCAACCCCAGCGGCCTTAACCTGAGCGCCGTGGCCGGCAACGTGGAAATGGCTATCGACGCCTTGCCTCTACCCGGCGCTACGGCCGTGACCGTGCCGCTACAGGTGCGCGTGCCCGCCACCGGCACCTACACGCTGCACGCCGCCAGCATCGTGAACCTGCCCGCCGGGATGGTGGCCTACCTGCGCGACCGCCAAACCGGCACCGTGCAGGACCTGAGCCAGCAGCCCGACTATTCGTTCGCCTTCAATGCCGCCTACACGGGCGTGCGCTTTGAGCTCTTCTTCACGCCGCAGCGCGTAACGGCGGTGGCCCCGGCCAGCCTGAGCGCGCAGGTGGCGGTGTTCCCCAACCCGGCCCACAAGGCGGTATTCGTGGAGCTGCCTGCTACGCTGAGCCGCGCGGCGGTGACGGTGACGCTGGTGGATGCCCTCGGCCGCACGGTGCTGACGCAGCCGCTGACCGGCGCCAGCACCCAGCTCGCGCTCGACGGCGTGGCCGCAGGGGTGTATGCGCTGCGCCTGCAAACCGCCCAGGGCACCATCACCAAAAAGCTGACGGTGGAATAATCCGGCCTCAGCCCTAATGCTACAATTCAATTGAAGGGCGGCCCACTGGGCCGCCCTTCTGCGTTGGGTGGCTGCAAGTTGGCGGCCGGTAGTATCTTCGGGCGTATTTACCTGTTTTACGCCCCCATGCAGCCCGAGTCCGCTGTTCAGCCCACCGAGGAAACGCCCGCTTCTCAGCCCACCAGCCGCCGCGCGCGGCTGGGCGAGGCCGCCACCAAGCTATTGCCGCTGGTGAAGCTACTCGACGCCATTCAGCCCCAGGTGGGGGCCGAGTCGGTGTTTCGCACCCGCCGCAAGAAAATCCGCGCCCACTGGGACGAAGTGTACGCCGAGCTGCGCCAGGAGCGGCCGAGCCGGCAGGCTCTGGCCCACGCCTTCCAGGCACTCACCGAGCTGGTGCGCGACGAAGTGCACGATGTGAGCAAGGACGAAGTGAAGCAGGCCGCCAAGGAGCTGGCCCTCGCCACCCTCAAAAATGCTCCCGCCCTGCTGAACGCCGCCCGCCAGGCCCGCCTGCTGGACTGAACAAAACGAAAGCGCCCCCGGCCAGCTGGCCGGGGGCGCTTTTGCTTGCGTGGGGTGCAAGGCTTTATGCCGACAGCCCGTCGTGGTGGACTTGCACGTCGGCAATGGCCTGGCTAAGGATGGCGACCTGGCCGTCGACCTGCGTTTCGTCTACCTGCTCCAGGAAGGCGGGAGCCCCGCCGCTGGCGGCGGCGCGCTTCGCGAGGCGGGCCTTCTGGTAGGTGGCCGTCAGGTGCTCGTCTTCGTAGCGGGCGCGGTCGGCATCCGAGAGGTCGGGGCGGGCCAACTGGCCGTCGAGGTACGTCACCCGGTTAGTAGCCGTGGTGAGGCGCGAGCTCAGGGAAGCCTGGGCGCGGCCGGCCTGCCGGTCTTGGAAGTCGTCGTTCTGGTCGCGGTTCTGGTAGCCGTCGAGCTCGGCTTCGAGGGCGGTTTTGGCCGTGATGCACTCGGCTCGGGTTTTGAGGAGGCTTACGTCGTATGCCATAGGAGTAAAAGGGTTGATGGTGAGAAAAATGTTTCGGCTCAAATGTAGCAGACAACAAACTCATCTGGTACCCGGGCCACCAACTTTATTTTTCTTCTCACCCACTAAGGGCCAGCGGCTACGGCCCCAGCAAGGCGGCCAGCGCGCCAGCCTCAGCTTCGAGGGCTTCGGCGCGCAGGCGCAGCAGGTGGTAGCGGGCGCTGGCGGCGGGCGGCAGGGTGGTGGGACGCTGGGCCAGCCAGCGGTGGCGGTACCAGGCTTGCCAGGCGGGCCAGTCGTGGGCGGGGTCGGGCTCGGCCTGGGGGCCGGGGTCGGGGGGCAGGGCGGCGCGCAGGGCGGGCAGGGCGGCGGCCCAGCGCTGGGCCACCTGGGCCTGCCGGGCCAGGGCGTCGGCCTGGGCCAGCAGGCCCGCCGCCTGGTGCCGGCACTGGCGCTGCCGGAAGGCCAGCGCGGCCGCATCGGGGGCGGGGGTGCCGGGCGGCAGGGGGGGCGGGGTGGGCGGCAGGGGAGAAGGGAGCGGGGCAACCGCCGCTTCCTCGGCCGCCGGGCCGGGGGCGGGTAGCTGCAGCTGCAGGGGTAGCAGTGCCACCTGCACCGCGAGGCTAAGCGGGCGCTGGCCGCTTTCCAGCGCATGCACCAGCGGCGCGCTGATGCCTAGGTACAGGGCCAGCTCGGCCTGCTGGAGGCCAAACCAGGCCCGCACGCGGGCCAGCGGGTGGGACGAATAGGCGGCGCGGCGGGGCATGGCGAATGCGGAAAAGCTGTGAAGTATTTTGCTAAAAAGTAAAAATACTTCACACCCGGCGGCGAATTTTTGTGAAGTATTTTTTGGGTGATTTCAAATACTTCACAAGCTGGCTCCGGCCGTTGGCGTAGCGCTGCCTCAGGCGCGCCCTGCGCCCCACCCACCGCGTGGATAGCCCTGCGCGGCCTCGGCGCTACCGGCGACAAGGTCCTCTCGGCAACACCGGCCCCCGCTGCCCTGCCACCTTCCTACGGCCTCAAAGGGGGAGGACGAAGCCCGGTCCGCCTCAACGTTTGAGGTTAGAGCGGTTTCGGAGTTAGTGTACAGGCCGTGCGCAGTAGCGCGAACTTTGTAGTTCGCGTCCCCGCGCCTTTCGGTGCGCAGTAGCGCGAACTTTGTAGTTCGCGTCCCCGCGCCTTTCGGATAGCGTGAACGGCGCGGGGACGCGAACTACAAAGTTCGCGCTACTATCCACTAACCCCGAAACCGCTCCAAGCCTCAAAAAGCTTGCGGCTGGCCCCCGGCTGGGGGGGCTTGGTGGCCGCAACCATTCCCCACGCCCGGCCATCTGCCGGGCTTTTTCTTTTTCCCCCTGCCGCCTGCTCTATGTCTGTTCGTCCGTGCCCTGCCCGTCCCCGCATTGTAACTACCTCCGTTCGCTCCTGGTTTCGGCTGGCGCTGCTGGCTGGCCTGCTGGGCGGTGGTGGGGCAGTCCAGGCGCAGGGCGTGGGCATCGGCACGGGGGCCACGGCGCCCGATGCCTCGGCCGCGCTCGAAGTGAAATAGACCACCCAGGGGCTGCTGCTGCCCCGGCTCACGGCGGCCCAGCGGGCGGCCATTGGGGCCCCGGTGGCGGGCCTGACCGTGTACCAGACCGACGGCACGGCCGGGCTGTACTACTACAACGGCAAGGGCTGGCTCAACAGCACCACCGGCTATATTCCCGCCGCCGACGGCACGGCCCTGGCCGCCCCAATCAGTTTGTCGTTAGCACGCTGGCGCGCCTGGCCGGCAACTTTGGCGCCACCGACGCCACCGGCACGGCGGCCCGCTTCGGCAACGTGCCGGGCATCTGCGCCGACGCGATGGGGACGGTGTACGTGAGCGACGCACTCTGTCACAACATCCGCCGGATTATCCCCGCCGGGGCGGTCACGACGGTGGCCGGCAGCACCACCGGCAGCCCCGGCACCCCGGCCCGCTTCAATGCCCCGACCCGCCTGGCGGCCGACGGGGCCGGCACGCTGTACGTGCCGGATTTTGGCAATAGCACCATCCGGGTGATTCGCTGACGCGGGGCCTCATCCCCCAGCCTCAAAAAGTGAGGATGAGCCTCAAAGTGCTTGCTTAGAGCGGCGGGCGGGGGGTGTTTTGTGCCCACAATTCAGCCGCGCCCGGCCGGTTGCCGGGCCTTATCTCCTTTTCACCCCCCATTCTTCTTAATGAAACACTTCCTTCACCTTCCCAATTCCCAGCCCCGCGCCGGGTGGCCATGGCTGCTGGGCCTGCTGCTGGTGTTGCTGGCCGGCCCCGCCGCGTGGGCGCAAGCGCCCACCCTGACCAGCGTCAATCCGACTACGGCCCCGGTGGGCGCCACCGTCACCTTTACTGGTACCGACTTCACCAGCCCCGCACGCGTCGTATTTAACCCATTTGTGAGTGGCGGGATGTTGTTCGGGGGCGTTACGGCAACTGCGACGGTCGTGAACGCCACCACCATCACCGCGACGGTACCGGCAGGCCTGTTTGCAGGTGCCACCACTGTGCTGGTTTCCACCTCCGGTGGCTTGTCCAATACGGTAGCTTTCAGCGTGGCTGAGGTCCCGACGGTATTCAATCCGATGGGCAGCACGACCGCGACCGCCACGACGGCTACAGTGGTGGGCAGCGCGTCGGAGAACGGAGGACCCATTACCGACCGGGGCGTGGTGTATTTGCCGGGCACCAGCACCGCGCCCACGCTCGCCAACGCCACCGTGGTGCAGAATGGCACCGGCCCGGGCAGCTTCAACACAACCGTGACGGGCCTGACTCCCAGCACCACCTACATCTACCGGGTGTATGCCACCAACGTGGCCGGCACGGGTTATAGCTCCGCCGGCACCTTCACCACCAGCGCCCCTGCCCCGACCCTGACCACTGTGTCGCCGGGGAGTGCCCCGGTGGGCGGCACCATTACCCTGAACGGGTCGGGGCTGAACCGCCTCACGTCCGTTGTGTTTTCGGGCACGACCAACAACGTCGTGAGTTCTTCCAGCTACACTGTCAATGCGGCCGGAACGCAAATTACGGGCCTCGTGGTGCCCAGTGGGGCCATCACCGGCACGTTGCGGGGGGGCTACTCCATCTCAAATGGCGGTTTCCCGCCAATGTTCTTTCCCGTCAACACCAACGCGCTGACGTTCACCGTGAGCGCGGCCGGGCCCACCGTCACGGGCCTCTCGCCCACGGCGGGCATCGCGGGCGATGTAGTGGTGATTACGGGCACGGGCTTCACCAGCGGCAGCACGGTGAGCTTCAACGGCACAGCCGCCAGCGTGACTTTCACCTCGGCCACCAGCCTGACGGCCACGGTGCCCACCGGGGCCACCAGCGGCAACGTGACTGTGACCACGGCGGGCAGCACCTCGGCCACGGGCAGCGCCAACAACTTCACCGTGTACTCCGACCTGACCATCAGCACCGGCAGCGCCGCTAGCCCGGTGAGCATTGCGGCCGGCACCTACAACAACATCACCGTTACGGCCAACGGCTTCGCCACGCTGACCGGAGCCGTGGTAGCCAACGGCACCGTGCTGGTGACCAGCGGCGGCAGCCTGAACACCAACTGCCAGGCCCTGACCGGCAGCGGCGACTTCACCCTGGAAAGCGGGGCTACGCTCTACATCTGCGATGCCGCCGGCATCAGCAGCAGCGGCAGCACCGGCGCCGTGCAGCTCACCGGCGACCTCACGTTTGACCAGGACGCGAGCTACGTGTACAACGGCACGGCGGCGCAGGTGACCGGCGAGGGCCTGCCCTTCAGCGTGCGCAACCTGACCCTGAGCAACCCCACGACCCTGACCCTGTCGCAGGGCGTCAGCATCATCCAGGTGCTCAACCTGACCGGGGCGGGCAACCTCGACCTCAACGGGGAACGCCTGACCCTCAGCAGCGGCTCCACCAGCGGCACGGCCCTGGTGGTGAACGCCGGCACCGGCCGCGTGCTGGGCAGCACGGCCAGCGTGCGGCGCAGCTACGACGCTAGCCTCAACGCTGGCCTCGGCTACCGCCACTACGCTGCTGCCGTCAGCGGTGCCACTGTTGACGACCTGGAATACGGCCGGGGCAGCTCCTTTGCGCCCAATCCGGCCTACAATACCTCGGCCACGCCGGGCACCGTCACGCCCTACCCCAACATCTTCGGCTACGACCAGAGCCGCCTGGCCACGACCACCAACGACCAGTCGGCCTTCGACAAAGGCTGGTTCTCGCCCGCCGCTACCGATGCCGTGGCTCCGGGCACGGCCTACACCATTAACATCCGACCACAACCCGTAAGCGTCATCGGCACGCTCAACACCGGCGACTACACCCGCACCCTGGCCCGCAACGCCGGGGCCACGGCCGCCGACGCGGGCTGGCATCTGGTGGGCAACCCGTACCCCGCCCCGCTCGACTGGAGCCAGGTGGCTGCCGCCGACCGCAACGGCCTCGACGCCGCCATGTACGTCTTCGAGAGCACCAGCCAGTACGCGGGCCAGTACCGCAGCTACGTCAACGGCCAGGGCAGCGGCGACCCGCTGGTGGGCTCCTCGCAGGGCTTCTTCGTGCGGGTAAGCAGCGGCCAGACCAGCGGCACGCTGACCTTCCGCAACAGCCAGCGCCGCACCAGCTACGCCGACCAAGCCGTGGTGCGCCGCAACGCCGCCGACCTGCGCCCGCAGCTGCAGCTGGCCCTGGCCGGCAACGGCCTCACCGACGCCCTGCACGTGTATGCCCAAGCCGGGGCCACGGCTGGCCTCGACAGCCAGTTTGACGCCGCCAAGCTCAGCAACCCCACGGGCCTGAACCTGGCCGCCCTGGCCGCCACCGGCGAGCAGCTGGCTATTGATGGCCGCCCGGCCTTCGCTGCCGCTACCAGCATCCCGCTGTTCGTGGGCGTGCCGGCCGCCGGCAGCTACACCCTCACGGCCGCTAGCTTCGCCAACCTGACCGGCGCCCGCGTGGAGCTGGTGGACAACCTGACCAACACCCGCACCGCGCTGACGGCCGGCACGAGCTACGCCTTCACGATGACGGGCTACACCGCCCCCGGCCGCTTCTGGCTGAACCTGACGCCCGTCGCTGCCCCGCTGGCAACGTCAGCGGCTAGCCTCGAAGCCCAGGTGCTGGCTTACCCCAACCCCGCCCACGGCCAGCTGACGGTGCTGCGCCCCGCCGCTAAGGCGGCCAGCGCCACGCTGCTCAACAGCCTGGGGCAGAGCATCCGCACCCTGGCCCTGCCCACGGCCGAAACGACGGTGGACCTGCGCGGCCTGGCCGCCGGGGTGTACACGCTGCGCCTCACGCTCGACGGCCAGCCCGTGGCCAAGCGCGTGGTTATCGACTAAAGGTGATGGGCTCCCACCTCCGTAAGGTGGGAGCCTCATCCAGCTTTTCTTGCCTTTTACTGCTTTCTTCCTGATGAAACAATTCCTTGTAATGACTCTCTTGTTGGCCGCTGGTGCCCTGACGCAAGGCGCAATGGCCCAGCCCGGTGGCGGCGGCCCCGAGCCCGGCCCCGGCAATGGTGGCGGCGGGGCCACCGACGTGCCCATCGACGGCGGTGTGAGCTTGCTGCTGGCTGGCGGGGCGGCCTATGGGGTGCGGCGCCTGCGCCAGCGCGCCAGCCGCCTCCGGTAAAGGCTTGGTGCCTCCTACCACTTGTGAAGCCCGGTTGCAGCAATGCGGCCGGGCTTTTTGGTGGCTGGGCGCGTGGGGGAGGGGAGAGCCGGTCAGCTCGTCCTCAAAGAATGAGGCTAAGCCTCAAAATGCTTGCTGGCGAATTGCTTAGCCTGGCATATTTGCAGCTCAAATGTCCTTCTCACCCGGCCGTTGGCCGGACATTTTACCTGTTTCGCCATGCCTTTCCGCTTTTTTCGTCCCGCTACCCGCGCTTTCCCTTCTCACACCGTGCAGCCCTGGCTGTGGCTGGCGGTGGTCAGCGGCGTGCTGGCGCTGGTGGTGGCCGGCACCGCGCTGGCCGGGTGAGCCCTGGCGGCCGGAGCGGTGCTGCCCGGGCCGCCCGGCCGGGGAGTAACCTCAAAGATTGAGGTTGAGCCTCAAAAACCTTGCCTACGGTGTTTGGTCAGAGGACTTTTGTGCGTTCGTAATATTCCTTGCCCGGCTGGCCGCCGGGCATTTTTTTCACCCTTTTCCCTTACCTACATGGAAAAATCTATTTTACCCCCCACTAGCTTGCGCCCCGGCCGGGCTGCCTGGCCGGGGCGCCCGCTGCTGTGGCTGCTGGCCCTGCTGCTGAGCCTGGCCGGCGCGGCCCAGGCCCAGGTAACCACCCTGAGCTACACGGGCGCGCCCCAAACCTACGTCGTGCCGGCCGGCATCACCCAGCTCAAGGTGGTGGCGCAGGGCGGCAGCGGCGGCAGCAACGGCGCGGTGGTGACGGCCATCGTGACCGTTACGCCCGGCGAAACCCTGACCGCCGTGGTCGGCGGCGAGGGCATTTATGACCAAACCGGTTCGGCGGGCGGATACAACGGCGGCACCAAAGGCGACGACCTCGACTTTGCCAACGAGAACTACGGCGGCGGCGGCGGCGGGGCCACCGACCTGCGCCGGGCCATTGGCAACGGCAGCACCGGCGACTACCTGACCAGCCGCAACGCCCTGGTGGTAGCGGGCGGGGCCGGCGGCGGCGGCTACAACGAAAACGGCGGCGACGGCGGCACGCCCAACAATGCCGATGCCCCCAACGGCGGCGGCGGCGGCGGCACAGCCAGCGGCCCAGGCGCAGGCGTGGGCACGGGCACGAGCGGCGTGAACAACGTGGGCGGTGCCGCAGAGGTGGGCAGCTACAGCGGCGGCGGCGGCGGCGGGTATTACGGCGGCGGCGGCGGTGGCGGCGGGGCCGGCATTGGCCTGGGCGGCGGCGGCGGCTCGTCGTTTGTGACGGCTACCGGCAGCAGCGGCACCAGCTACGCGCTGGCGACTACCTTCGGCAACGGCTCGATTACCCTGAGTCCGGTAGTGCCGGGGCTGACCGTGACCGCCGTGAACCCCACCAGCGGGGTGCGGGGCTCGAGCGTGACCATCACTGGCACCGGCTTCACCGGGGCCACCGGCGTGAGCTTCGGCCGGTGGGCCGCCAGCAGCTTTGTGGTGAACTCCAGCACCCAGATTACGGCGGTGGTGGCCAACGCCACATTCACCGGCCCCCAAGTGGTGTCGGTGACCAATGCCAGCGGCACCAACTCCGGCACGGTTACCTTCACGGTGGTCTTGCCGGCCAGCGTCGGCACCAGCAACCCCGTCGTAACCGGCACCACCGTCAGCCTGGGCGGGACGGTGAACAACGAAAACGGCAACACCGTGACCGAGCGCGGCGTGGTATACAGCACCACCAGCAACCCGCCCACTACGGCCGACACCAAAGTGGTTATCAATAGCGGGGCAAGCGCGGGCGGTACCGGTTCGTTTTCGCAGGCCGTGAGCGGTTTCCCGCTTTCTACCACCTACTACGTGCGGGCCTATGCCATCAGCAGCGTCGGCACCAGCTACGGCGCGGTGCGGCAGTTCACGACCGGCAGCGGCTCCACCCCCACCATCACCAGCATCACCCCCACGAGCGGCCCGGTAGGCACGAGCGTGGCCATCACCGGTACCGGCTTTTTGCTGGGCGGCAATAACGTGCGCTTCAATGGCGTGCTCATCACCTCGGGCAGCACCAACTCGACCACCAGCATCACGGCCGTGGTACCCAACGGGGCCACCACCGGCAACGTGACGGTGCAGAACTCGAACGGCACTTCCAACGGCGTGCCCTTCACCGTGCTCTCGGCCCCAAGCGTAACGACCAACGCGGCCACCAGCGTTGCTTATAACAGAGCCACCTTGAATGGCAACGTGACATCCGACGGCGGCTTTGCCGTAACCGAGCGCGGCTTTGTGTACAGCACCACCATCGTGGCTCCAGATATCAGCAACGGCACGCAGGTGGTAGTAGGCAGCGGCACGGGGGCCTTCTCGCAGGCCATCACCGGCCTCAACTACAACACCACCTACTTTTTGCGGGCCTACGCCATCAACAGCCTGGGCACGACCTACGGCAGCGATATCGCCTTCACCACGCCGGGCCTGCCGGCCAACTTCCCGACCATTTCGAGCCTCAGCCCGAGCAGCGGGCAGGTGGGCGAGAGCGTGACCATCGGCGGCACGAACTTCGTGAGCGGCAGCACCTCGGTTACCTTCAACGGCACGGCGGCTACCAGCGTCACCGTGAACTCGGCTTCCAGCCTCACGGTGCTCGTGCCGGCCGGGGCCAGCACTGGCTTCATCCGCGTAACCACCCCCGTGGGCACCACGATGCAAAACCCGAACTTTACCGTATTCGCTCCGGCAACGGTGACGACGGCGGCCGTGACGGGCATCGGCAACCTGAGCGCCACGATGGGTGGCAACGTAACGGCCGACAATGGCTCGACCGTGAGCGAGCGCGGCGTGGTGTATAGCAGCATCAACCCCACCCCTAACATCTACGACGTGAAAGTGGCCATCGGCAGCGGCACGGGCGCTTTCTCGCAGGCCATCACCGGCCTGACGACCTACACCGTGTACTAC
The DNA here is from genome assembly GCF_030580865.1 of Hymenobacter aranciens. Taxonomy (GTDB): domain Bacteria; phylum Bacteroidota; class Bacteroidia; order Cytophagales; family Hymenobacteraceae; genus Hymenobacter; species Hymenobacter aranciens. The sequence goes on from NZ_JAUQSY010000006.1 coordinate 355,287, forward strand.
GTGCGGGCCTACGCCTTCAACGGCGCGGGCACTTCGTATGGGGCCGTGGTGCAGTTCCGCACCGACCCCACCGCGCCCACCCTCACCAGCCTCTCGCCCACAAGCGGCCCGACGGGCACCAGCGTGACCCTGACCGGGGCCGACTTCCTCAGCGGCAGCACGGTGAGCTTCGGCGGCACGGCCGCTGCCAGCGTCACGGTGAACTCGCTCACCAGCATCACGGCCGTAGTGCCCGGCAGCCTGCCCGTGGGCAGCGTGAACGTGAGCGTGACCACGGCTGGCGGCACCACCACCAGCCGGGCCTTTGACGTGAAGGCAACCCCCACCGTAACGACGAACGCCGCTACGAACCTCACCACCACTTCGGCCACGTTGGGCGGCAACGTGACGGCCGACGGCGGCCTAGCCGTGACCGAGTACGGCGTGGTGTACAGCACCAGCAACGCCACGCCCACCACGGCCGACACGAAACTGCCACTTGGCAGCGGCACGGGCAGCTTCTCGCAGACCCAGACAGGCCTGATGCCGAGCACCACTTACTACGTGCGGGCCTACGCCACCAACAGCTTGGGCACCAGCTACGGCGCCGTGCAGCAGTTCTCGACTCAGGGAAGGCCCATCGTGACCACGGACGCGCCGATAGGCATTACGCCCACTGGCGTAACGTTTGTGGGTAACTTGATTTCCGAGGGCGGCCAGCAAACCGAAATCGGCTTTGTGTACGTGCAAGGCACCAGCACCCCAGATATTACGGACGTTAGCCACACGAGGCTGGTAGCGAACGGCGGCTTGGGCAGATTCACGTTTACCGTGATTAACAGACTGACCCCCAACACGCAGTACACGGTGCGGGCCTATGCCAGAAACGGCAACGGTACCAGCTACGGGGTCAGCCAAACCTTCTTCACCACAACCGACCCGACGGTGACCACGGCGGCTCCGACCAACATCACCCGCTACGCGGCCACGCTGGGCGGCAACGTGACATTTGACGGCAACACGACCGTGACCGACCGGGGCGTGGTGTACAGCACCAGCAACGCCACGCCCACCACGGCCGACACGAAACTGCCACTTGGCAGCGGCACGGGCAGCTTCTCGCAGACCCTGACCAACCTGACGAACGGCACCACCTACTACGTGCGTGCCTACGCGACCAATGCCGTGAGCACCACCTACGGCGCCGTGCAGCAGTTCACGGCGCAGGATGCGGCCGTGTACTGGCCCCTAGCCCTCACCGGCTTCAACGCCGATGTGGTGATGCGGAATATCAGCAACTCCCCCGCTAACGAAACCACTGCCAGCGTGGATGGCGGCTCGCCGGGCTACGTGTTCTACGAACGCGGCTACCAAGGCACGACCAGCCCGAACGGGCTGCCGACGGACGGCCGCTTTACCAGCGCCGTTACCAGTGGCCTGCCCTACCAGTTGCAGCCCTACAACATCAGCTTTGCTGGCAACAACTCGTTGCGGCTGGCTCCGGGAGCTAGCGGCACGCTCACCTTGGCCCCCAACTACGTGGTGGTGAAAAAGCTGTACGTGCTGGCGACTTCGGGCGGGGGCGCGTCCACGATTTCGGTGACGATGAACTTCAACAACGGGGCGCCCCAGACCGTAACCGGGCTGGCCGTGCCCGACTGGTTCAACGGCGCAAACGCGGCCCTGTCGGGCTTTGGCCGGTTGCTGCGAAGCACCACAACGGGGCAAAGCGTAGACAACAGCAACGCCGGCAACCCGCGCCTGTACGAAATTCCGGTAACGCTGCCGATTCAGGCCTACGAGGATTTGGCCCTCTTGCAAATTGACATCACCAACGATGCCAGTAGCGGCGGTGTGGTGAACGTGATGGCCATCACGGCTGAGCTGACCCCGACGACCCTCAGCGCTGGCACCACCACGATTACGAACGTGGTTCAACTCTTCACCCTGCCCCCCGGCACTACCGTGCAGGCCCAAGGCTGGGGCGGCGGCGGCGGCGGCTCTGGCGGCGGCGGCGGCGGCGCGGCCTACGCCACCACCACCCTCCCGGGCAACAACAATTACGTGGTGGACCCCGGCGCGAACGGCCCCAACAACTTCAACGGCACGGCCAGCGTGGTGACGACCGGGGCCGGCACGACGGTATTGCGGGCGCAGCCGGGCCTGGCTAGCTCCACCGGCAGCCAGGGCGGGCTGGGCGGCACGGCAGCCGCCAGCTTCCCCACCGCCGGGGCCGTGAGCGGCACCAACGGCACCGACAGGCCCGGCAATTCGGGTGGCGCGGGCGGCGCAGCTGGTGGGCCGGGCGGTGGCGCAGGCGGCGTGGCTGGCTCCCCCGGCGTGGGCGGCGGCGCAGGCGCGGCCC
>NZ_JAUQSY010000007.1 GCF_030580865.1 Hymenobacter aranciens
TAGGGAATATTTTAAGCAATTATAGGGTTATTTTTTTAAGAATAAATAGGGCAGACAAGAAAAGGCCGACCCGGCTCCCCACCCGCCTTCGGAAAGAGCCGGGGCAATTCCCGCAAGGGGGATTCCCCCCGACCACCCGACTATTCTATCCACGCCGCAGCACCTCCGCCGCTTCCTTGGCGAAATACGTCAGAATAGCATCAGCACCAGCACGTTTAATGCTCAGCAAAACCTCCATCATCGTGCGCTCGCCATCGACCCAGCCGTTCTGGGCGGCGGCTTTTATCATGGCGTACTCGCCGCTCACGTTGTAGGCCGTCACGGGCAGGGCGGTGGCGTCCTTCACCTCGCGGATGATGTCGAGGTAGGAGAGGGCCGGCTTTATCATCACCATATCCGCGCCTTCGGCTTCGTCGAGGGCCAGCTCGCGCAGGGCTTCGAGGCGGTTGGCGGGGTTCATCTGGTAGCTTTTCTTGTCACCTTTTTTGGGGGCGGAGGAAAGCGCATCGCGGAATGGTCCGTAGAAGGCCGAGGCGTACTTGGCCGTGTAGCTCATGATGCTGACGTGGCTAAAGCCGTTGCTATCGAGCACGTCGCGAATCCAGGCCACGCGGCCGTCCATCATGTCGGAGGGGCCGATGATGTCGGCGCCGGCGCGGGCCTGGGCCAGGGCCATCTGGCCGAGTATTTCGAGGCTGGCGTCGTTGAGGATTTCGCCCGAGTCGGGGTCCACAATGCCGTCGTGGCCGTCGCTGCTGTAGGGGTCCATCGCCACGTCGGTCATGATGGCCACTTCCGGGAACTGGCGGCGAATGTCGGCTACCGTTTTGAGATACAGGCCTTCCATGTTGGCGCTTTCGCGGGCCAGCCGGTCTTTCAGCACCTCGTTGATGTTAGGGAAGGGCGCGAAGGCCTTCACGCCCAGCTCCACGCACTGCCCGATTTCGTCGATGACGCGGTCGGCCGTGAAGCGGTGGATGCCGGGCATCGACTTGATTTCCTCGGTCTTGTTCTGGCCTTCGGTGATGAATACCGGGTAGATGAAATCGTGAGCGGTGAGGCGGGTTTCCTGCACCATGTCGCGGATTACCTGTGATTTGCGGTTGCGACGAGGGCGGTGGGTGGGGAGAATGGGCATTGAGTAAGTAGAGTGTAAAGAATTACAAAGGCGCGTAAACGATAGCAATCAAAGTTGCTAGTAAAACCATTCCTAATCCAATCAAAGCAACGGGTAATGATTGAATAAACAAGGCCGTGAGCAGGGCGATAAGACCTCCCCCGGCGCAGATAACAAACAAGATGTCAATTTCATCACTGGCCCCCCGATAGTATGGCCGAGCAGAAGCACTGCTGTCGGTATTTCGTTGTTTCAGGTAATGGGCTACTGCTCGTAGCGGCATCGGCTGCCGGGCGATTGCTGAAAGTGGCCGTCGTCCTTGTTTAGCAAGAATATTACGTGCTAGCAAGCGGGTGGCAAGCGGCGGCCGTTTCGTGTGCGTCAGGCGACGTGGTAGTTGTGGTAGTGGCGGGTTTGAAGTTGCTGTCAGGAGCGGTTCGGGGGGTGAAGCTACTGCTACGTTGGCGTGAGGTGGTGCAGAGAAGGTAGCTGGTATTTCTGAGGCCGGCGGCTGAAACTGAAACGTCACCCGCTCACTCCGGCAACTGGCCAGCAGTATACCCAAAACCAGCAATTGCCCCCAGCAGTTGCGTAACCTACTTAACAGACCGGACCCTCGAATTTTCATAACAACTAATTTACTATTTTATCCGCCAAGCTTATGCCCCGAACCGCCTATTGCATACAGTATAATTACAACTGCCAGCAGCAGAACGGACAGAATACCTAACAAAACGGACAGCGTGAAAAAAACGGAAGAGCCAAGCGTCAGGTAAAGCACCAGCAGCGCAATGGAGGCACCGGTGGTGGCAATTGGCACGGCCAGAAAATCGGGTGGGTAGCGGTATTCGGCAGGGGAGTGGGAAGCGACCGGCGTTTTGCGCAGAAAGTGGTGGTGCAAGCGTGGTAGCTTGCGCTGGCGCACAACCAGGCGAGTGCTCGAAGCTGGCAGGCTTATTCGATTGATTTTACGAGGTGTTGGACGGAGCGGCCGGGAAGTGGTGGGCAAGGACGCCGTTGAAAAGCGACCGGCGTGAGCAGTAGCGGGTGGTAGTATGTTGTTCGCACGGCCAGGGGTTTCGGAAGAATAAACTCCTTGAGCAGGCCCGAACTGCAAGGCCACCCGCTCGCTCCGGCAACTGGCCAGTAGCCCCAGTAGCAGCAGTATCAAGCCCTGATAATGGCGGTGAGCAACTGAAAAAATCATCATTCGGCCAGGGTATTGATGATGAAAATCAGGAGCGCAATAGTTAGCAGTCCAAGGCCAACAAAAGCTACTACGGTCGACTGAATAATCAGCGCAAGGAGAAGGGCGATGAGGCTGCCACCCAGGCACGACAGCAGAAACAAGAAAGCATCGCCGTCTGAGCTCGAATGGCTGGGGCGCAATGCGGAATGACTGGCTGCTGGCTTGCTGCTGAGCTTTGCTGGCTGATTTACCGCCAGGGGCTTAAGTGGGGCCAGCGAACGAAGTTGCCCCGTTAGAAGGAGCTTCCTGCTTATTTCTTCCCCGCCATCTTCCGCACCAGCGAGCGCAGCAACAGCAGCACCACGATGCCCGCCGCCACATAGCCTAGCGCCGCCCAGAAGCCGATGCTGAAAATGGCCGCTACGCCGAAAGCCAGCCCCGCCAGCACAGCCAGCACCACGGCCAGTAGAAAAAAAAAGATTTTGCCGAGGCCCTGGTCAGCCGGTTGGGCGGCAGTTGGCTGCTGGCGGGGCCGTTGGACTGCCATTGCCTGCCGCAACAACTGCTGTGGCAGCTGCGCTGGTAATTTGGCCGCACGCACTGGCGCGAGCGGGGCCGTGGTCATACTTGTTTGAGCGGACCGGCCCCGCGCCGGAACCGCTGCTTTGATGTCATCAGCCGCTGGGGCCACTGGCGTTAGCGGTTCAGCAGCAGCTATCGAAGGTGCTACTGCCACAGCACGCGCCGGGCCAGGTATCGGCTTGAAATCAAACGCCACCCGCTCGCTCCGGCAGCCGGCCAGCACACTCATCACCAAAAAAAACGGCAGCCAGCGGCGCATTGTAGAGCTATTCATGCAGGAGGAAACGCAGGGAAGGGGGCAAAGTTACCCCGCCAGCCGTTGGGCGGCCCGCCAGCCCAGGCCAGCACCCAGGGCCACACCCATGCCGTTGCAACGCACGGCAGCCAATACCCCCGGCGCGGCCCAGTCCAGCACCGGTTCCAGAGCCGGGCCGAAGCCCATCACGCCACTCCAGCGGTAGTCGATGCGCGGGCGCTGGCCGGGCACGATGACTTCGTGCAGCAGGTTTTCGAGGTGCTGCTGTACGCGGTCGGTTAGGCCGGGCGTAGTGGTTGCTTCGGCTTGAAAATCCAGGTTTCGGCCGCCGCCCAGCAAGATGCGCTGGTCGGGCAGCTGGCGGAAATACGTGTAGCCGAGGTCGTAGTGAAACGTGCCGGGCAGCCGCAGCTCCGGCAGCGGCTCGGTCACCAGCACTTGGCCGCGGCCGGGCGTCACGGCCAGCTCCGGGCGCAGCTCGGGGGCGAAGGCGTTAGTGGCCAGCAGCACCTGGTCGGCTTTGATAAACGCGCCATTATCAAGGTGCAGCAGCGTAGCTCCGGCAACCGATTCCAGGTTTGTTACCCCACAGCTGCTGAGTACCGGCACATCGGCCGCCCAGGTGCGGGCTAGCAGCGTCCGCATCATGCGGCCCGCGTCGAGGCTGCCTTCGGCATTGTTTTTCAGAATAGTATCGACGCCACGAAAGCCAAACTGGCGCGCCTCGACCGTGGCATCCTGAAAAATGCGGGGCTGCTCGATAATCGGTGCCAGCAGGTCGTTGTAATAGTCGATTTTCGCCCGGCACTCGGCCGCCAAACCAGCCTCGGCCGCCCGGAAAATCTCGTAGCCGCCCTCCGGCTGGTAGGCCAGCGCGGCATCGCCGAGCAGCCCGCGCAGCCGCTGCAAGCCCTCGTAACGAGCCGCCACGACGGTTTGCAGGTCGCCACGCTTCTCCTGTTCTATTAATTCTGAAACAGAGCCAAAGCAGGCAAAACCGGCGTTTTTGGTGGAGGCCCCGCTGGGCAGCGCACCGCGCTCCAGCACCACGATGCGCCAAGCAGGCCGCCGTTCCTTCAGGTAGATAGCCGCTGTGAGACCCACCAGCCCGGCACCGATAATGGTCACATCAGCCTGGCCGAAAAGCGACTGCTGCTCCCAGTACGACAGCATAGAATTTTCGGGCTAGAATGCCAGAATGACCTCCTCAATTACATCGCAGGCTGCGTGCAGTTGTTCCTCTGTAATCACCAGCGGCGGGGCAAAGCGGATGATGTCGCCGTGGGTGGGTTTGGCCAGCACGCCGCGCTCCATGAGGCTCACGCACACGTCCCATGCTGTGCGGCCATCCTCGCTCGGGTTGATAACCACGGCATTGAGCAGGCCTTTGCCGCGCACCAGCTCCACCACTTCCGGCCGTTTAGCTTGCACCTGCCGCATCCGCTCGCGGAAGATTTCGCCCAGGCGGAACGCATTTTCGGTCAGCTTCTCGTGCTTAATAACGTCCAGCGCGGCCCGCATTACGGCGCAGGCCAGCGGGTTGCCGCCGAAGGTCGAGCCGTGCTGCCCCGGCTGAATGGTAAGCATCACCGCATCATCGGCCAACACGGCCGACACGGGCATCACGCCGCCGCTCAGAGCTTTGCCGAGGATGATAATGTCAGCGCGCACGTCTTCGTAGTGCGTGGCCAGCAGCTTGCCGGTGCGGCCCAGGCCGGTCTGGATTTCATCGGCTATAAACAAGATATTGTGTGCTTTGCACAGCTCGGCGGCCTTCTTCAAATAGCCTTCCGAAGGCACCATCACGCCCGCCTCGCCCTGAATGGGCTCGACCAGAAAGGCACAGACATGCCGGTCCTGCAAGGCCTCCTCCAGCTCCGCGAGGTCGTCGTACGGCACTACTTCATAGCCGGGCACGAAGGGCCCGAAACCACCGGTGCTGTCGCCGTCGGTGCTGAAGGAAATGATGCCGGTGGTACGGCCGTGGAAGTTGTGCTCGGCCACCACGATGCGGGCCATGTTCGGCGCGATGCCCTTTTCCTGGTAGCCCCACTTGCGGGCCAGTTTCAGGGCGGTTTCCACGGCCTCGGCGCCCGAATTCATCATTAGGGCTTTGTCGTAGCCAAACAGCTGGCAGATTTGCTGTTCGGCCGGGCCCAGCTGGTCGTTGAAAAACGCCCGCGAAGTCAGCGTCAGCTGCTGGGCCTGCTGCGTCAGCGCCTTGATGATGGCCGGGTGGCAATGGCCCTGATTGACGGCCGAATAGGCCGAAAGAAAGTCGAAGTAATGCTTGCCGTCCACGTCCCACAGGTGCACCCCTTCGCCACGGCTCAGCACCACGGGCAGCGGGTGATAGTTGTGGGCGCCATACTGGTCTTCGAGCTGCATCAGCTCCTGGGCACGGGTGGAGGTGGCGGTGGGAGAGGAAGTGGTCATGGGCGGGATTGAGAAAATGGATGAGAGAGCGAAAGAGCCAAGCGCTTTCGCAAAGGTAAGAGGCACCCGTCAAGCCCTGCGGCACAGCAAATGCTCCCGTATTTTTGTAGCCTCATGCCCGCCGATTCCAAGTCCCGCCGTCCCACGCTCGCCGAATTCGCGGCCCGCCCGCTACAGCCGGGCGACGTGTACTATACCCCTGAGGGTTATCTGGTTTTCACCGCGCAGTATCATTTGCGGCGGGGATATTGCTGCGGCTCGGGCTGTCGGCATTGCCCGTGGAAGGCAGAAAAGAACAGCTGACGTGGGTTGGCATTAGTGTTTGCGTTTCAGCGCCTCTTTAATTTCCTGCGGTCGCAACAGGCCGGTACCCAGCACAATAAAGCCGAATACGACGGCCATAATAGTCGTTTCGACCAGCCAGCTCAGGTAAGTAGTCCAGCGCAGCATCCACCAACTGCCACACAGCAATCCAAGCGCCAGAAATAGTCTGGCCATCAGCCCCCAGGGAATAGATACGGTCGTGCGCTTTTGCACCAGCCACAAGTAGGTAAGCGACACAAAGCATACGCAGACTAAGGTATTAGCTGCCCCCGCGATGGCGCCATAGCTAGGCATCAGCCACAAATTCAGGCCCATATTCAGTACCAGGCTGGCCGCCACTGCCCAACTTACCGTGCGCTCGTGTCCGGTGCTGGTCAGCACGGTGCTGTAGATAGCGAAAAAAGCGTGCGCCAGCACATTCAGAAACAGGATTTTAAGGCACCACGTCATGCGTTCCAGCTCGGGACCAGAGCTGTGCTTGAACTGCCAGAACACCACCTCGCCCCGAAACAGCACAAACGCCACCGCGAAAAACAGTGGCACCGCCACCAGGCGCTGCCCTACTCCCAGCAGCTTATTCAGTTCGCCGGGGTGCTGCTGGGCGTGGGCAAAACGGGCGAAAAACAGTGGCAGCACGGTCCAGGCATACATCATGGCCGCATCCATCCAACGGTAGGCACCCACGTAGTAGCCAGCCTCTTTGGCCGACGACAAGCGCTCCAGCATTATCATGTCTACCCGCTCATTCAAGCCGTATAGTACTGCTATCAGGGCAAACGGTAAGCTCAGCCGTAATGCTTGGCGCATATTGGCCCACTGCCAGCGGTAGGGCATGCGCCCAAAAAAGCGCAGCAGCAGCCCGTACAGTAGCAGCACGGTGAAAATTGCCACCGCCAGCCGCGTATTCAGGTAGCCCCACAAGGTGAGCGGCCCCGCCAGCAGCAGGCCGCCTACGGCCGCCATCAGCAGGCCTTTTTCCAGCACCGAGAGCACTGCATCGGTCGAAAATTGCTGCTGCCCCTGGAAAATGCCGCGCAAAAACTGGGTGTACTGAATGAGTAAAAGTGCTGCCCCCACCACGGCCAGCAGTCCCAGTTCCTGCCCCCGGTAGCCCACCAGCCAGCCCACGGCCAGCATCGCCAGCAGGGCCACGCCGTTGAGCAGGCCGCGCAAGGGCAGCACCGTGCGGAAGGGACCCTGCAGGAAGTCGGTTTCGCTGGCCGCCCGGCGTACGCTGCTCTGCGTCAGGCCTAAATCAGCCACCGAACTTATAATGATAGTGAGCGACGACATGGCCGCAATCAGGCCGAAAGTAGCGTGGCCCAGCCGGTCCTGCACCATGTTTTCGAGCAGCAGCCAGCCTGGTTTCACCAGTGCATTCAGCACCACCACCAGCCCAATGCTGCTAAGGAAGCGTTTCAGACTGGGAGCGGCAGGAGGCATAGGCAGCGAAAAGCGCAAAGGTAGGGCTGCCCGGCGGCTGCCCGGCTAGGGTTGAACCCGGCCGGCCGCAGAAGTTTGGGCCTACGCTTGGTCATTCCCAGAATTTTGCCGATATTTGCGGCCCGTTCCGTAAACCAACGCGCCGCGTCTGATTGCTGAGCGTTGATTTTCCTGACATTAGCAATTTCTAACCCTCTCCGATATCATGGCCCGAGTTTGTGATTTGACCGGCAAGCGTACCCGCGTTGGTAACAACGTGTCGCACGCCAACAACAAGACTAAGCGTAAGTTCTACCCGAACCTGCAGAAGAAGCGTTTTTACATCCCCGAGCAAGATGCCTGGGTTACCCTGCGTGTAGCCGCTTCTACCATCCGTACCATCAACAAGAACGGCATCATGTCGGTGTTGAAGAAAGCCAAACAGGAAGGCTTCATTACCTACTAGTTATAGCCTCGGCAGGCCACGGCCATCCGGTGTCCTTTCAAAGCCAGCGCCAATGCGTCTGCCCTCGCGGCAACGTATTGGCGCTGGCTTTGTCTATTCAAGCCTACCTTGAGTTACCTATGAATCTGAGAGGAATTTTTCGGGGCCTGCTGCTTGGTGCCGGCCTGCTGACAGCTGCCACTACCCAAGCTCAGCGCAAAGCCGGCGCCCGCCCCGCCCCGCTGACTATGGCCCCCGCCGTGGCCCGGCCCACCGATTTTCTGCCGCCGGCTTTCCACCGCCAGCGCCGCGAGCTGCTGCGCGATAAGCTACCGCCGCACGGCGTGGCCGTGCTTTTCGCAGCCCCCATCCGCAACCGCGCCAACGACGTCAACTACATCTACCACCAGAACCCTGATTTCTATTACCTCACCGGCTACGATGAGCCCGACGCCGTGCTCGTGCTCTTCAAGGAACCGCGCACCGTGGCGGGCCAGCCGCTCGTCACCGAAGCCCTCTTCACCCAGCCCCGCGACCCCGCGGCCGAGCAGTGGCGCGGCCGCCGACGCGGCGCCGCCATCGCCAAAGCCGAGCTGGGAATCCAGTTTGTGGCTGATAATACGGAGTTTGCCAAAGCTGGGATTAAGTGGTCCGATTTCGACCGTATCCTTTTCCCCGACCTGCCCACCGATACCCGCAACGACCCCAGCGACCCCGCCGACCTGCACGACCTCGTGGCTGCCTTCCGCCAGCAAGCCGCCGTGCCTGCCGACTACAGCCCGCCCCGCAACGCTGCTTACGCCGTACTGCGCGGCGCGATGAAGGAAGCCGCTGGTGCCGACCATAGTCTCGACGCACCTGGTACACAGGAGTACGTAAAGCACTTAGCTGAACAAACGCTCACTCTGGCTACCGACCCCATTATCAGCGCCTACCTGGCGGCTGGCACCAGTGCCGCCCGCCGCGAAGCCGCCGCCCGCGCCGTGCCCAGCCGCTACGATGCCACCGACTTGGATAATGCCCTTGATGAGCTGCGGGCCGTGAAAACCCCCGAGGAGCTGACGCTGCTGCGCCACGCCATCCGCATCAGTACCACCGCCCAGCGGGAAGTGCTCAAACTCTTGCGCCCTGATATGGGAGAGATGGACGTGCAGGGCCTGCACGAATACGTGTACCGCCGCTACGGCGCGGAGTTTCAGGGCTACCCCAGTATCGTGGGCGGGGGGGCCAACGCCTGCATTCTGCACTACGAAACCAACGACCGCCGCCGCCTTGACAACGACTTATTGTTGATGGACTGCGGTGCCGAATACCACGGCTACACCGCCGACGTAACGCGCACCGCCCCGCCCAGCGGTACCTTCAGCCCTGCCCAGCGCCAGATTTACGAGCTGGTGCTGGCGGCCCAGGAAGCGGGTATCGGCGCTTGCCGCCCCGGCGCCGAGTTCAAAGCCCCCGGCCAGGCCGCGCAGGAGGTCGTCGCCAAGGGCCTGCTGAAGCTCGGCATCATTAAAAAGAAGGAAGAGTCGCGCCAGTATTTCCCCCACGGCACCAGCCACTACCTGGGCCTCGACGTGCACGACCGCGGCAGCTACGGGCCGCTGCAGGCCGGCAATGTCATCACCGTGGAGCCGGGCATCTACATCCCCGCCGGCGCCCCTTGCGACCCCAAGTGGTGGAATATCGGCGTACGCATTGAGGATGATGTGCTGATTACGAATGCTGGCAATGAGAATCTTTCCATCGATGCGCCGCGCACGGTGGCGGATATTGAGAGGCTGATGGCCGAGCCCAGCGGGCTGGAGGGGTGGACGTTGCCGGTGTTAAAGTAGCGCGTCGACGGCTGATGTGGAGACGCACTGTCTTGCGTCCCATCGTTGAACGAAATCGGGCAGATGGTGCGAACGATGAGGCGCAAAATGTTGCGCCTTTACACCAGCAATTAAGCCGGGCCATGCTCTACGCTCTGACATTTAAGTTATAGCTTGTCATTTCCAAAAAATCAACGTACCTTTGCAGTCCTAAATTCAAAAACACCCCCTAAGTCGAGATGGCCAAAAAAGGAAACCGGGTGCAGGTTATCATGGAGTGCACCGAGCACAAGAACTCGGGCATGCCGGGCACCTCGCGCTACATCACCACCAAGAATCGCAAGAATACTCCTGAGCGCATCGAGTTGAAGAAATTCAACCCTGTCCTCAAGAAAATGACTGTTCACAAGGAAATTAAGTAATCCTACGTCATGGCTAAGAAAGTAGTAGCAACCCTGAAAACCCCGGGCGGCAAGGACTGGGCAAAAGTTATCCGTGCCGTGAAATCGGAGAAAACCGGTGCCTATACCTTCAAAGAAGAGATGGTACTGGTTGACAAAGTGCAGGAGTACCTGGCCACTGGCAACAAATAAGCTGCCGTTGGCTTCCGTTAAGAACTGAAAAAGTCCCACCTTCGTGGGACTTTTTCAGTTTATGCTGGTTTGAGGGCTGATGGGCCGTCGGCAATAAATAAGGCGGTTTTGCTTCCTTTGCGCTACTTCTGAGCCCCTCAACCCCTCCTCACCCCATACCCTCAACCCCACTCAATGGGCCTCTTCGATTTTTTTAAAAAAGACAAGGAAAACAAGGAGCAGCAGCAAGCCCTTGATGCCGGTCTGGAAAAAACCAAAACCAGCTTCTTCGACCAGCTCAGCAAGGCCGTGGTGGGCAAAAGCACCGTGGACGAAGCCGTGCTCGATGACTTGGAGCAGCTGCTGGTGCACGCCGACGTGGGCATCGATACCACGGTGAAAGTCATCGACCGCATCGAAAAGCGCGTGGCCCGCGACAAGTATGTGAGCACTACCGAGCTCGACCGTATCCTGCGCGAGGAAATTGTGGAGCTGCTCGATGCCAACAGCGGCGCCACCGGCTCCCGCGCCATCCTCGACCGGCCAGATAATACCGGCCAGCCCTTCGTTATCATGGTGGTGGGCGTGAATGGCGTGGGCAAAACCACGACCATTGGCAAGCTGGCTCATCGGTTTCACTCGGCGGGCAAGAAGGTGGTGCTGGGTGCCGCCGATACTTTCCGCGCGGCGGCCGTGGACCAACTCATCATCTGGGGGCAGCGTGTGGGCGTGCCGGTGGTGAGCCACGGCATGAATACCGACCCGGCCTCGGTGGCCTTCGATGCCGTGAAGGTGGGCGTAGAAACCGGCGCCGACGTCATTATTATCGATACGGCGGGTCGCCTGCATAACAAGGTGAATCTGATGAACGAGCTGAGTAAAATCAAGCGCGTGATGCAGAAAATGATTCCTGAAGCGCCGCATGAGGTGCTGCTGGTACTCGACGGCAGCACCGGCCAAAATGCTTTTCTGCAAGCCAAGGAATTCACCAAAGCCACTGAAGTAACTGCCTTGGCCATCACCAAGCTCGACGGTACGGCTCGAGGCGGCGTGGTTATCGGCATCTCCGACCAGTTCAGCATTCCGGTGCGCTACATCGGGGTAGGGGAGAAAATGACCGATTTGCAGCTGTTTGACCGGCACACGTTCGTCAACTCGTTGTTCAAGAAGTAGGCACGGCTGCGCAGGCACTTAATCCAACCCTCCTTACGTTCAATCGGTATGCGTATTCTTTCGTTGCTCTTAGGCACTGGCTTATTGCTGAGTATTGTCGCCTGTGGCAGCACTAATAATGTGCAGCCGCAATTGCCTTACACGCCCGTAAACGTGGCGCTGCAGCTCACCAGCCAGCAATACGCTGCCCTGCGCAACGTGAACGGCGCCGTGGTGCTGCCCAGCGGCAGTAGCGGCCGCGTCGATGGTGGCGGCATCAAAGGCATCATCGTGGTGCGGCAGGCCGACAATACCTACCGTGCCTTCGAGCGTAACTGCCCTTACCAGCCCTATAGTGCCTGCGCACTGGTATCGCTGGACCCGTCGGGCTTGTTTATGAAAGACACGTGCTGCGGCTCGCAATTCAGCCTGCAGGGGCAGGTAACGGGTGGGCCGAGCGGGTTGCCGTTGTTACAATACAATACCAGCGTGCAGGGTACACAACTTAACATTTTGAATTAGAAGGCGAAAAAAATTTATTTAAAAATTTTTTTCGGAGGGCTTGCGAAAATGTCAGCGGCTATCCTACCTTTGCAGTCCGAAACAACAACAACCGGGGTTTCGGGCAAGAAATTGCTTCCTTAGCTCAGCCGGTTAGAGCATCTGACTGTTAATCAGAGGGTCCCTGGTTCGAGCCCAGGAGGGAGCGCTACAAAAGAAAATCCCCTTGTAAACTAAGTGTTTACAAGGGGATTTTTTATAATGTGCCCGTTGGCATATTTGTCATTTGGTTCTGAAGTCCCAATTGGCGTCAGGTTTAGTCTAAAAGGTGCCGTATTCCAATCAGGCCATGAAATAGCGGGCGTGCAGCGCCTCTCGTTGCGGCTGAGTAAGTAAGGAAGCGTGTAGAGCATTCTGTACCAAATGGCTAAGCTCGGGCAGCGAAACCCCCAGCAACTGATGTGCCTTCTCAAATTCCTCGGTAAGTGTGGTGCCGAACAGGGCTGGGTCGTCGCTGTTCAACGTCACATACAAGCCTTCGGCCAGCAGCCGGAGCAGTGGGTGGGCGGCGTAGGAATCCACTACTTTCAGGCACACGTTGCTCGATGGGCACACCTCCAGTGGAATGCGGTGCTCACGCAGGTGCGCTACTAGGGCGGGGTCCTCCAGGCAGCGCACGCCGTGGCCGATACGCAGGCTGTGCCCCGCTTCGAGCGCTTCCCAGATGCTGGCGGGGCCTTCAGTTTCGCCGGCGTGCAGAATGCAGGGCAGGCCCGCGGCGTGGGCCAGGTCGAAGGAGGCGCGGTAGGGCGCCACGGGGTTACCGACTTCGTAGCCGCCCAAACCTAGCGCGGACACGCCAAGCGGGCGGGCCAGCAGGGCCTGCTCTGTCATAGTCAGGGCTTCGGCCGGGCTGGCGTAACCGCGCGGAATGTCGACGATGACAAGACTGCTGACGCCGAAGTCGCGCTCGGCGCGCTGGCGGGCCTGGTGCAGGGCTGCGAATTGCTCGGCGTAGGGCATGCCCCAGTTGCGGAAGTGCGTCCAGGCGGTGAAGGTGAATTCGGTGTGCCAGATGTGCTGCCGGGCCTGCTCGCGCAGAAACTCGTAGGTCAGCGTTTCGAGGTCGTCGGGCGTTTGGATACAGCGCGAGATGGTTTGATAGACCTCGGCGAAGTGTGGGAAATTGCGGAATTCCAGCCAGTCGGCGAGTTCAGCCTCCGTGCGGGCGGGCAGAGCAATACCATGCCGCTGGGCCAGCGCCAGCAGCGTGGCAACCGGGATGGCTCCTTCCAGATGCACGTGTAATTCTACTTTCGGCAACTGCTGGAAGTAGTCGATAGTCGGGGTGGTGCTACTGGAAAACGATAAAGAGTCGGGTTGCACGAAAAATAAGCATTGTGTAAAGCCAGGGCTGTGCCTGGCGGCGACGCAAGATACCTGCTCGGCGCGGCACATGGGATAAAAAACGCGGGCGCGTTCGGGCGGCTTCAAAGCCGAATGGTTTTTTTATTTCTCCAGGAACAATGTACGTACATTAAATGTATGTACATTTGTAGCGGCAACGCACTCCGCGCTCCGCCTTACTTCTTTCACTCCATCTTTTTTAAAATACCACATCATGGCAACCACCTGGAAACTTGACCCCATGCACAGTGAAGTGCAATTCAAAATCAAGCACTTGATGATTACGACCGTTACCGGTTACTTCAAGAGCTTCGACGTCAGCCTGACCAGCGAGGGCGACGACTTCAGCAAAGCTTCGGATATCGTATTCACGGCCGACGTGAATTCGCTGAGCACCAACAATGAGCAGCGCGACGGCCACCTGCTGTCGGCCGATTTCTTCGACGCCGAGAACCACGGCCAGCTGCGCTTCGTGGGCCAGAAATTTGAGAAAACCGGCGACGACACCGCCACGCTGACCGGCGACCTGACCCTGCATGGCGTGACTAAACCCGTGACGGTGAACGTGGAACTGGGCGGCATCGTGGTGGACCCCTACGGCCAGACCAAAGCCGGCTTCACCGTCACCGGCAAAATCAGCCGCAAGGATTTTGGCCTCACCTGGAGCGCCGTAACCGAGGCGGGCAGCGTGGTAGTGAGCGACGAAGTGAAGCTCGCCGCCGACATTCAGCTGGTGAAACAAGCCTAAACCCTCCCGATAAGGCCCGCCTTATCAACCCGAATTAACATGGCAGAGCCGCAGCGGATTCCGCGCCGACCCTTTGCCGGGCGGCCGGGGCCGTTGCGGCTCTTGCTTTTACTTTAAACCCTTCTGTTTCAATTATGGCCCGCACCGTTTTTCACCCCGCCGCTAGCCGGGGCCACGCCAACCACGGTTGGCTCAATTCGTACCACAGCTTCAGCTTTGCCGCGTATCAGAACCCCGAGCGCGTGCATTTTGGCGCCCTGCGCGTGCTCAACGACGATACCGTGGCGGGCGGCATGGGCTTCGGCAAGCACCCGCACGACAACATGGAAATCATCTCCATCCCGCTGTCGGGCGACCTCGAGCACCAGGACTCGCTGGGCAACAAGGCGGTAATCCGCCAAAACGACGTGCAGGTGATGAGCGCCGGCACCGGCGTGGCCCACAGCGAGAAAAACCACAGCCCCGGCACGCCGGTGAAATTCCTGCAAATCTGGGTGTTCCCCAAACAGCGTGGCGTAGCCCCGCGCTACGACCAGCAAACCTTCGCCCCCGCCGACCGCCACAACCGTCTGCAGCAGGTGGTGTCGCCCTCGCCCGCCGATGCCGGCGTGTGGCTGCACCAGGATGCCTGGTTTCACCTCGGCCAGCTCGATAAAGGCTTTGCCACGAAATACGACCTCAAGAAAGCCGGCAACGGCGTGTACGCCTTTGTGCTGGAGGGAGATGTGACCATCAACGGCCAGTCATTGCACCGCCGCGACGGCTTCGGCATCTGGGAAACGGATGTGCTGGATATCGTGGCCGACAGCAACGCCGAGCTGCTGCTGATGGAAGTGCCGATGGAGTTTTAAATGATTTCGGGGCCAACCGTGCCGAAGCGTAAAGCTCCGGCACGGTTGGCCCCGATTTTTTTTCACTGTCAGGATGAGCTACGCTGGATGGGCCTCAAAGCCGGCTTCCTCCACCAGCGCCACTACCTGCGCGGGCGTGAACTCAGTGTGCACCGTCAGAATTTTATCGGGATTATTCGTGTCAACTTGCCAGCTTTCGATGGCTTTTTCCTCGTTGAGGGTGGGGGAGACGGCGCGCAGGCAATTAGCGCAGTTAATGGTGGTTTTGAACCGGAGCGTTTGCATAAAAAGCAGAGAAATTACCGCAAAGTGAGGCTGCAAAAGTAGCGCCTGCCACCACGGCGAAGCGTACAGAATTGGCGCGGAATGATGCGGAATTTGGGGGCTGAAACAGATTTACTGCACCTCGCTGCCCACCTTCAAAATCTTGCCGTAGTGCTTCTTGCCCTGCTTGATGCGGGTGCCCGGCAGCGGCCGCAGCGTGATGGGCGGCGTGTTGCACTCCTCCACGCGCAGCTCCAGGTCGGCGTAGCCAGCCGAGCTCACGCGCAGGCGCTGCCAGGGCTTGAGCGGCCGGTTGAGGGAGAAATAGCCCTCGGCGTTGGTGCTGTTAATGTAGCTGGTGCCGGCCAGCATCACGGTGGCGCCCACCAGCGGGCGGCCGTTTTCGTCGAGTATCTGGCCAGTGAGCACGGGGCAGGTGAGCACCGTGCCGGGGTCCACGGCCGGGGCGGCTGGGGCTGATAGCGCGATGCGCTCGGAGGGTTTGGCAGGCGTGCCGGGCTGCTTGTTTTGAGCCAGGCCGGGCTGCAGCAGCAGCACCGATAAGAGAGTGGAGGCCGGAAGGAAAAACCGCATTCAGAGGGGGCTAAGCCGCGTTTTGCTGCCGGGTAAAGGCGGAGCCGCATTGCTAAAGGGGCGGCCCGGGGCTGGTACTATGAAAAGATTGGAATTGACGGTCCAACGCCAGCCCGGCGCCGAAAGGTTCGCGCCCCAGAATTTAAAGTGCCAAAATGAAGGCGGTTAGCCCGCTGCCCCGGCGGCCGGGAAGTCGATGAAAGCCACGGGTACATCCTCGGCCAGCCATACACCATTGGCCGATTGGTAGAAGCGGTGCCCGGCGGCCGCCATGTCGGCCGCCCGAATGTGCAGGATGACCGGGCGGCCGTGGCGGCTACCCACTTGCTGGGCTGTTTCGGCATCGGCGCTGAGGTGGACATGGTGGCGGCTGCCCTTGCGCAAGCCTTCAGCCTGGATGCCGGACAAAAACCGGGCGGTGGTGCCGTGGTAGAGCAGTGCGGGCGGCGGCACGGGCTGGTAGCCCAACTCCACTTCCACCGAGTGGCCCTGGCTGGCTCGAATGCGGCTGAAGTCGTCGTTGAAGGCAAAGCGCTTTTTGCTGTTGGTATCGACTACGTGGCGCAGCTCGTCCATCGTGAGCGGGCGCTGCTGCCGGGTGAACTGCCGGAGCAGGGTGGCAGTGTCGGTCCAGCCGTTTTCGTCCAGCTCGATGCCCAGTACCTCGGGCTGGTGGCGGAGCACGAGGCTCAGGAATTTGCTGATTTTATCGGCTTCGGAGTTGGAAAGCATAGTGGTGGCGGGAAGATGATAGTGGGAAGTAACGTCGCGAAAAGTACAATGGATAAATCGCAGGCAACCGGCGCAGCGGCTTTCGCATCTATATTGCCACTTCACGCTCACCCCTAACACACCATGAAAAAAACACTCCTCCTCTTCGCCATTGGCGCCCTGCTGGCTGGCACCGCCCAGGCTCAGGTAAAGCAAACGCGCTCCGTAGGCACCTTCAACGCCGTGGAAGCCGGCGGCGGTATCGACGTGATACTGACGCCTGGCAATACCGCCGCCGTAGTAGTAGAGGCCGATGCCAAAGCCCAGCCGCAGCTGCTGACGACGGTGAGCAACGGCCGCCTGCAAATCCGCTGGGAAAAATCCTTCGGATTCGGCGACAACAGCTACAAGCGCAATGCCCACGTGTACGTCACCTGCCCGCCCTTGAAAGCGCTGGCCTTCAGCGGCGGCACTTCGGCCCATACCACCGGCACGCTCAGTGCCAACGCGCTCGACCTCAGCGTGAGCGGCGGCGCCTCGGCCAAGCTGGCCCTTAAGGCCACGAAGCTGACGAGCAGCATCAGCAGCGGCTCGACGGCCACGCTCACGGGGCAGGCCGACCAGCAGCACGCCACCGTCAGCAGCGGAGCCGGCTACCACGCATTTGCGCTGCAAAGCTCCCAAGCCGAAGCCGAGGCCAGCAGCGGCGCCACGGCCGAAGTGGCAGTTAGCGGCGAGTTGTCGGCGGCGGCCAGCAGCGGCGGTTCGGTGCGCTACAAGGGCGCGGCGCGGGTGCTCAAGTCGCAGTCCAGCAGCGGCGGCAGCGTCAGTAAGGCCAACTAAACCGTTTCGACCAGCCAGACGGCCGTGCCGCCGGGCACGGCCGTCTGGGCTAAGTCGTGCAACAGCAGCGCCTGCACGGGCGCCGCGCCGTGGCTGACTTCCTCGACCGTAGCCGTGGCCACGGCCGGCCCGTCGGGTAACTCCAGCCGAACAGTCAGCGCCGCATGCAGCGCGTAGCCCGCCAGCGCGGGCGTGGGCCCAGCCGGCAGCACCAGCAGGCCCAGCCCTGGCAGCGGCCAGGCGGCCTGCACGCGTAGAAGCAGCGCTTCAGTCATTTACACTTCTACCTTCAGGGTAGCCGGCCGCGTGGTTACCTCAAACAATTCGCCGTGCGGCACGATGGTAATCTGCCCGTATTCGCGGAGTAGCATCTGGTAGGCCTCGGCCACCGGGCGGGGCTTGCGGTCGAGGTCGTAGAGGCCGCAGGGCGTCACGGCGCCACGCTTTTCGGCCAGGCCGTTGTCCCAGTCAATCTGGTCGATGAGCGAATACCAGGTGAAGCCCAGCACTGGCACACCCTCCTTGCGCATTCTTAGGATGTTGACCCATTGCTTCCACAGCCAGGTGGGGCCGTCCTTGGGGTCGAAAACGTTGGTTTCGGTGTGCATCACCGGCTTTTTGTAGCGCTGGTAATAATCGTGGGTGATGGTGTACCAGCCCAGCACGTCCATGCTGGTGCACACCTCGCCATTGGGCAGGATAATCTTCTCGTTACGACCGTAGTAGTCGTTGCCCATCACCTGGTAGCCCGGCGGCTCGCCGGCCATAAACCACTCGTATTCGCGGCGGGTCATGCCGTTGTCGTAGAGATAGTTCACCACTTCGCCCTCCGGATGATGGGCGTACAGTAAATCCAGCGCCAGAAACCGCAGCTTATTCTCGAGCTGCACGGCGGGCGTGCGCTCGGCCCGTAGCTCGTGGGTGAATTCGGCCGACTCGCTCTGCACAATCACGCAGTCGGGGCGCTGCTTGGCAATCTGCTGGTTGCCCATGATGCTGGCCGCCACGAGGTGCTTGATGGCCGTCACGAAGCCCTTGTCGGACTTCAACTGCTCGTTCCAGACGCCGTCCTTGGCGCTCATTTTGGCCGTCACGTAAATCTCGTTTACCGGCGTGTAGTAGCGCACCCAGGGGTAGCGGGCGGCCACCGCCTCGCAGTATTCGGCGAAGTACACCGGGAACTCGGGGTTCTGGAAATTGCCCAGCCAGTCGGGCAGCCCGAAATGCAGCAAGTCCAGAATCGGCGTGATGCCCAGGCGCTGGATTTCGGCCATCGCCAGGTCGGCAAATTCCCAGTCGTACTGGCCCGGGCCCTTGTGAATCTTATAGTAGGGCAGGCCGTAGCGCAGCACCTGCAGGCCCATTGCCTTCACCAGCGCCAGGTCTTCCTTGTAGCGGTTGTAGTGGTCGCACTCGGCCAGCAGGTCGCGGCGGGTTTTGCCGTGGTCGATGGTCGGGTAGGAGCACTCGATACCGGTGGCAAACATGAAGTTATTGGGCAGGCCGGTGGGCAGGCCGCTGCCGTTGTGCCCCTGCGCGCCGCCGTACTGGTCGCCCTCGTAGTGGCCGTTGCCGAAGCGGTTTTTGATTTCGGTGAGGAAGGATTTCATAGAGTAGAACGATAAGCTCCCCTCCTTGGAAAGGAGGGGATGTGAGCTGCGCTGAGCAGCGAACGGGGGTGGTTCGCCCGGTCGCGCCGTTAGCGTGGTATTGAACAACGCACTATGGTTGGTGCTTGGATTGAATTTTACTGCTTTCGTTCTACCGGCGCGACCGGGCGAACCACCCCCGTTCGGCGCTCTTCGCGCCTCACATCCCCTCCTTTCCAAGGAGGGGAGCTTCTCGTTCTTACTTCATCTTTTCCAAAAACCTGTCCGCCGTGCGCAGGCTCAAAGCCATAATCGTCAGGGCCGGATTTACGCTCAGGGCACTGGGAAAGGTCGAGTTATCAGAGATGTAGAGGTTGGGTACGCCGAAGACGCGGCCGTCGCGGTCCGTCACGGCGTCGTCGCCGCTCAGGCCCATGCGAGCGGTGCCGATGACGTGGGCGTAGCGCTGGAACGACCAGATATCGGTGGCGCCGGCGGCTTCCCAGATGCGGCGCATCAGGGCCTCGGCGTGGGCGCTCATGCGCTGCTCGTTGGCTTGGGCGGTGAAGTGCAGGCGGGGCTTGGGCAGGCCGCGGGCGTCTTTTTCCTCGGCTAGCTCCAAGAAGTTGTCGGCGTGGGGCAGGCAGTCGCCCAGGATGTTGATGCCCGCTACGTGGTTGTAGCTGCGCAGGTAGTCGCGCAGCGGCTGGCCCCAGAGCTTGCGGCCCCGCGCCACCTGTCCGGCAAAGGTGACGGGCATAATCCCAATGCTTTGCAGCAGGTAGCCGCCGGCAAAATCGGCATCCTGCGGCCGGTGCGTATCCTGCGAGATGAGGGCGCCTGGGATGCCTTTGTTGGGGCGCACCTCGTCGGCAAAGGTGCCGAAGACCTGCACGCCGGGGTGGGCCATCAGGTTGCGACCCACCTGCCCGCTGTCGAGCCCGATTTCGTTGAGCAGCAGCAGGCGCGGCGTTTCCACGGCCCCGGCGCAGAGGAACAGGTGGCGGCAGCGCTGGCGCTTGGTCTGGCCGTTCTGGGTATATACCACGGCCGTGACGGCACCTTGCGCGTTGCGCTCGATTTCGGTCACGAAGCAATTGGGGCGGATGTCGGCGCCGTGCTGCACGGCCAGCGGGATGTAGGTCACGTCCATGCTGGCCTTGGCGCCGTTGGAGCAGCCGGCCTGGCAGAAGCCGCGGTTGGTGCAAGCCTCGCGCCAGCCCACGCCCTCCTGGTAGTAGCGGGCCGAGAGGGCCGCGTTGGCAGCGGGGGAGGTGTTGATTCCCACTTTCTCGCAGCCCTTTACCATCAGTTGCGCGGCGCTGTTGAGCGGCAGCGGGGCCAGCGGGTAGCCTTTGGCGCGGGCCGGGCCCCAGGGGTAGGGTGTGGGCCCCGAGATGCCCAGAAATTGCTCGACTTCTTCGAAATACGGCGCCAGCTCCTCGTAGCTCAGCGGCCAGTCTACGCCCAGGCCGAAGTCGCGGTGCAGGTTCAAATCATCGGGGAGCGGGCGGGGCGTGTAGGCGGTGTAGTGCAGCGTGGAGCCGCCCACGCCGGTGCCGGAGTTGTTTTTGCCCATGGCCAGCGGGTCGTGGCCGGCGGCCAGCCGCTCATCGTTCCAGAACAGAAAATCCTGGGCTTTCTCGTCGGTGGCAAAGTCCTTCTCGGGCTGGTGCCAGGGGCCGGCCTCCAGGGCCACCACCTTGAGCCCGGCCCGAGCCAGGCGGGCCAGCAGCGGCGCGCCGCCCGCCCCGGTACCCACGACCACGCAATCCACTTCCTCATCCGACTCCGGCGTGGGCTGGGCTTGTTCCTGTGGCGTGTCGGCCGGGGTGACCGCTGGTTCGTCGGCCAGCAGCTCGCGCAGCAGCGGGTCCTGAATTTCGGGCTGCACGGGGTTCAAAATTCCTTCTTCAAGTACTTCCTCGTCGGGCATGGGGTGGAATGAGTGAATGGGTGGATGGGTGAATGGGGCGGCTGTGCTTTGGGGTAATACCGATTCAGCCATTCGCCCATTCAGCCATTGGCCTGAGGTTCCCGCTCTTCGCGTTGGTTGAGGCCGATTTTCGTCCAGGCCGGCAGGTCGGCCAGGCCCACGTAGCCGATTTCTTCCTGGGCCAGCGGGTGAGCGTAGTAGGTTTCGGTGAGCTCGGCCAGCAGCTCTTCGAAGAAGCGGCCGGCGTCCAGCTCCTGCCAGGTTTGGCCGGGCGGCTGGCCGTTGGCCAGGGCGTTTATCACGGTATCCTGCTGTTCGAGGTTAAGCGGCAGAAAGTCGTTTTTGAACAACTCCTGCGCAATTTCCTGGATGCCGCCCAGGCCCAGGCGGAAGGCCTCACGGTCGGGCGGCAGGGCGTCGTAGCGCCAGCCGTCGGCGCGGCCTTCGGCGAGGCGCTGGTCGATGGCCGGGGCCAGCGGAATGGCGGTTTCGCGCTCGGGCTGGGGCAGCAGGCGGGCGGCCACGGCGGCGAGCAGGGCAAAGGTTTCGGGGGCGAAAAACTGCGGCTGGTAGTCGGCAGGCGCGTCGAGCCGGGCTTCGAGGGCGGCGCGGGTGGCGGCCGATACATGCTCGGTAGTGAGCAGGGCACGCACGGTGCCGGCAGGATAAGAAGGGACTGGCATAAAACGAGGTTGCTGCCGTAATCAGACGGACGGAAGGCCGCTAAGGTTGTGCTTGCACGGCTTCCTTTTACCGCGCCACGCTTCCCGCGGGCCGGCCGATTCGCGGCGGTTCTCTAAGCTGGGCGGTAACTTCGAACCAATGATGCCCCATCTATCCCGCGCTGCGCTGCCGGCCCTACTGCTGCTGGCCGGCGCCGCCCACGCCCAGACTCCAATTGCTGACAGCGCCGCCCTGCGCCGGGGTCTGCAGGAGGTATTTATCGTGAGCCCCTACCGGGCCACGGATAACACGCCGGTTTCCTTCCAGAACATCAGCCTGAAGACCCTGGAGGAAAAGAACTTCGGCCAGGAGCCGACCTTCATCCTCGGCGAAACGCCGAACGTCAATTTCTCGTCCGACGCCGGTAGCTACAGCGGTTACTCTTACTTCCGTCTGCGCGGCATCGACCAGACGCGGGTGAACGTGACGCTCAACGGCGTGCCCATGAACGAGCCCGAGGACCAGGGCGCGTACTTCAACAACTTCCCCGATTTCCTGAACTCGGTGCAGTCGCTGCAGGTGCAGCGCGGCGTGGGCACCAGCGCCAACGGCGTGGCCAGCTACGCCGGTAGCCTCAATTTTGAGTCGGTTTCGCTGCTGCGGCGGCAGCGGGAAATCGGGGTCGGCGGCGGCTCGTTTGGCACGCACCGCGAGTACGCCGAGTACGGCAGCGGGCTGCTGGGCAAGCAGGCATTTTACCTCCGGGCGTCCAACATTCACTCGGACGGCTACAAGGACCGCAGCTCGCACCGCGGGCAGTCGCTGTTTTACAGCTACGGCTACTTTGGGGCGAAGTCGCTGTGGAAGCTGACCGGCTACCTCGGCAACCAGCGCAACCAGCAGGCCTGGCTGGGCGCGCCGCTCGACTCGCTGCGCCGGAACCCGCGCTACAACGCCAATTCCGACGAGCGGGACCACTTTCTGCAGTCGCACACGCAGCTGCAGCACAGCACCGCGCTGGGCGCGAACAACACGCTGACCACGGCCTTGTACTACACCTTCCAGGACGGGAACTACGACCTGGACCTGAACAACCTCCTCGGCCTCGCGCCCACCGACGACCGGTTCAACTATGCCTTCCGCTACCACCTCGTGGGGCTG
The DNA here is from genome assembly GCF_030580865.1 of Hymenobacter aranciens. Taxonomy (GTDB): domain Bacteria; phylum Bacteroidota; class Bacteroidia; order Cytophagales; family Hymenobacteraceae; genus Hymenobacter; species Hymenobacter aranciens. Next base: position 22,575 of record NZ_JAUQSY010000007.1, read on the forward strand.
TCGTCCACGTTTTCGCGGCAGGTGCAGCGCTGGAAACTCGACGCCGGCCTGCACGCCAACCTCTACCAGCGCCGCCACACCGGCAGCTTCACCGGCGCGGGCCAGCAGTACCAGAACACCGGGCACAAGAACGAGGCCAGCGCCTTTGCCAAGGCCAGCTACCAGCTGGGCCAGTTCAGCCTTTTCGGCGATGTGCAGGCGCGGGCCGTGGTGTTTCGCTACGCGGGCGCGGTGGAAATTCCCGCCTTCAACTACTCGTTTCTAAACCCGCGGGCCGGGGCCAGCTACGAGCTCCGGCCGGGGCTGCACGCCTACTACAGCATCGGCCAGACCAGCCGCGAGCCCACGCGCAACGACCTGTTCATGGGCAACGATGAGCCGGTGGACACGCTGGGGCAGGCCCTGTACACTGTCATTCCGCCCGAGCGGGTGCTCGACCAGGAGCTGGGCGTGAAGTGGAAGTTCCAGCGCGGCCACGTCAATGCCAACCTCTACTACATGAACTTCAGTAACGAGATTGTGCTCAACGGCAAGGTTGGCCCCAACGGCCTCTCGCTGCACAGCAGCGCCGCCGAGAGCTACCGCGCTGGCTTCGAGCTGGAGGCCCGCCTCGACCTGACCGATAAGCTGGCGCTGGTGAACAGCTCGGCCCTGTCGCACAACCGCATTAAGGAAGCGGGCACTGCAATCCAGCCGGTGCTCACGCCCACGGTCATTATCAATCAGGAGGTGCAATACCGCCGGGCGAAGACGTTCATTTCCCTCGTCGGCCGCTACCAGGGCCGCTCGTTCGTGGACTACGCCAACACCGTGACTCTGCCGGATTTTTACACCCTGGGCGCGCAGCTCAGCCAGGAGTTTGGGCATTTGAAGCTGACCCTGCGCGGGAACAACCTGACCAACCGCCGCTACTACCAGAACGGTATAATCGGCGGCGACGGGCGGCCGTACTACTTCCTGCAAGCGCCCGTGAATTACTTTGCCAGTGCCGCGTATTCCTTCTGATAAACCTAAAGTAGGCCTGGTGCTGGGCAAGTTCATGCCCTTGCACAACGGCCACCTGGCCCTCATCCGGTTCGCCGCCCAGCGCTGCGACCGGCTGATTGTGCTGCTGGGCGTGACGGCCGGCGAGCCCATCTCCGGCCCCCGGCGCCTGCAATGGCTGCGCGAGGCGCTGGCCGACCAGCCCACTATCGAGCTGCGCTACGTCGATGACGAATTCCCGCAGTCGGCCACCGCCAGCCGGGTGGTGAGCAAGGCCTGGGCCGACTACCTGCGCGTCACCGCGCCCGGGCTGACGCACATTTTCACCTCCGAGCCCTACGGCGACTACGTGGCCGAATACCTGGGCATCGAGCACGTGTGCTTCGACCAGCCCCGCGCCACTGTGCCCGTCTCGGCCAGCCTCATCCGGGAAAATCCGGTGAAATACTGGGACTACATTCCCGCCGCCGTGCGGCCCTGGCTGGTGCCCAAGGTTTGCCTGATGGGGCCGGAATCGACCGGCAAATCGACGCTGGCGGCGCGGCTGGCGGCGTATTTCGACACCACTTACATCGAAGAGCAGGCCCGCTACATGATGAGCAACACCGCCGAGTGCACCCCGGAGCTGCTGCTGGCCATAGGGGAGGCCCAGGCCCGCGGCGTGCAGCAGCAGGCCCGGCGCGCCAACCGCATCCTGTTCTGCGACTCCGATTTGGAAACCACCCGCGTGTACGGCCGCTACCTGTTTGGGCAGGAGCTGGAATTTCCCGCCTGGGTGGAGGAGTGGCAGCGCTACGACTTCTACCTCTTTCCCGAAATCGACGTGCCCTACGTGCAGGACGGCAGCCGCCTCGGCGAGCACACCCGCACGACGGCGCTGCGCGACCAGTTTTTCGCGGCGATGCAGGCCACCGGCGTGCCCTACGCGGTGATTACGGGGCCGGACTGGGACGACCGGTTTCGGCAGGCGGTAGCGGCGGTGCGGGCACGGTACCCGGACCTCCCCGCTCACCCCACCCCCTGACCCCCTCCCCTTCGGGAGAGGGGACACCGGTCATGCATGAAATAGAATCGTCAGGCTCCCCCTCTCCCGAAGGGGAGGGGGCCGGGGGGTGGGGTGGGGCTGGGGCCTACTCGTCGCTACTCAGCTTCCCGCCCGTCACGTGTACCAGGCTGCCGGTCATGAACGACCCGTCGTCCGAAGCCAGCAGCACGTAGGCGGGCGCCAGCTCGTCGGGCTGGCCGGGGCGCTTGAGGGCCACCTCATGGCCGAACTTGGCGACTTCCTCGCGCGGCATGGTGCCGGGAATGTTGGGCGTCCAGACCGGGCCGGGCACCACGCAGTTCACCCGAATGCCCTTCTCGCCCAGGTACAGCGCCAGCGACTTGGTGAGGGCGTGGATGCCGGCCTTCGAGCAGGTGTAGTCCACCAGTAGCGGGTTGCCCACGATGCCTACGATGCTGCCCGTGTTCACGATGCAATCCCCTTTTTGGAGGTGCGGGATGGCCGCCTGCGCCATCCAGATGTAGCCCATGATGTTGGTGTCGAAGGTGCGGCGCACCTGCTCCTCGGGGATGTCCTCGAACTTCTCCTGCGCCATCTGGAAGGCCGCGTTGTTCACCAAGATGTTGAGGCCGCCCAGCTCGGCGCGGGTGCGGCGCACGGCCTGCTTGCACTGCTCGGGGTCGCGCACGTCGAGCTGCAAGAGCAGGCACCGGCGCTTTTCTTTTTCCACTAAGCGCTTGGTTTCGTTGGCGTCGTCGGCGTTTTCATTGAAGAGCACGGCTACGTGGGCGCCTTCCTTGGCGAAGGCCACGGCCACGGCCCGGCCGATGCCCGAGTCGGCGCCGGTGATGAGGGCGATTTTGTCCTGCAGCTTGCCGGCGGCGCGGTAGGCGCGCAGGTCGGTCTGGGGCTGCAGCTTCATGTCGGCCTGCTTGGCCGGGTAGGGCAGCTTCTGGGCGGCGGCCTTCATGTCTTTCGCGGTGGGGCGCTTGGGGGCTTTCGGGGCGGCGGGCTTGGCGGGAGTCTTGGGAGTAGGCATAAGAAGAAGAAAAGGAGGACTCTTCCTTACGCAAAACCCGGAAAGGGGGCTGTGGATGGGCTTGGGGAGCGGTGCGGGGTTGAGTTTACCGGACGTGTCCGGTAGGCTTCCGACGGCCGTCGCATAGCTACCGGACACGTCCGGTAGGCTTCCGACGGCCGTCGCATAGCTACCGGACACGTCCGGTAGGCTTCCGACGGGGGTAGCAAGGGCACCTGCCAAGGCAGGTACGCTTCCGACGGGGGTAGCAAGCCTACCGGACACGTCCGGTGGCCTTGCTACGGGGGTAAAAAATCTACCGGACACGTCCGGTAAATTATTCCAGGCAGGAAACTGCGCCGTTTCGAAGGCCGAACCAACCGCCCCGGCCGCCGGCCGTATCTTCGGCCGGGTAGTCCTTGTTGTTTTCGCTATGCAGTTCATCTTTTCTTTTCTCCGGCTCAGGGCCAGCGTACTCATCGGTGGAATGCTCGCGGCAGCCGCCCTGGCGGCCACCCCGGCCCGGGCCCAGGAAGCCGGCCACTGCCTGCTGCTCCCGCTGGCGCCCGCCGAGCGCGCCCAGCGCGCCACGCTGGTAGTAGAGGCCGAAGTGCGCAGCTCCGAAGGCTTCTGGAATGCCGCCCACACCCGCCTCTTCACCCGGCACCGGCTGCGGGTGTTCAGCCTCCTGAAGGGCGCCGTGGCCGACACCACCGAGCTGCAGCTCATCACCGAAGGCGGCCGGCTGGGCTTGCAGCAGCAGCTCCTCACCAACACCCTGCGCCTGGAGCCCGGCCAGCAGGGCGTGTTTTTCCTGAGCCGCGCCGCCTGGGCGGGCCTGCCCGCCCCGGGCCAACATTGGGCCGCCTACGGCAGCGAGCAGGGCTTCATCGAGTACCACCCGGCCGACGGCACGGCCAGCGAGCCCTTTCGCCAGTACCCGGCCATCGACGCCGCTTTTTATCAGCAAATAACCCAGCTCACCGGGCAGCCGCGCCGGGTGCTGCAGCCCAATCCGGCGCTAGCGCCCAGCGCCGGCGGGGGACAGGCGCGGCCGCAGGCGCTGGGCATCACGGGCCTGTCGCCCCTCAGCCTGGCGGCGGGAGCCGAGGAGGTGCTGACCATCGACGGCCAGGACTTTGGCCTGGCGCGGGGCACGGGCTTCGTCGAGTTTCGCAATGCCGACGACGGCGGCGCCACCTGGATTCAGGCTCGCGCCACTGACTACCTGAGCTGGACCAGCACCCGCATCCGCGTGCGGGTGCCGTCGAGCGGCAGCGGGGGCCACCCGGCGGGCAGCGGCCGGGTGCGCATCACCACCAGCAGCCAGGCCCGGGCCGAAAGCCCCGAAAGCCTCACCGTCATCTACGCCCTCACCAACGTGGCGAGCACCGACGACAACTACCTGCAGCGCCCCAACCATGTGGTGCTAAACGATGATGGCGGCCTCAGCTTCCGCTTCGGCCCCAGCTTCGCGGCCAACGCCGCCGCCAGCGCCGCCTGGCAGCGCGCCCTCACCAACTGGCGCTGCAATACTGGCGTGAACTGGCAGGTAGGGGCGCTGGCCCCCACCAATGCCATTGCCGGCGATGACCAGAACGTCATCGCCTTCGACACGCCCGCCGACGAGCTTCCCGCCCAAGTGCTGGGCCGCACCACCAGCTACTACAGCGGCTGTTTCGGGGCCGATGGCCAGGTGGTGTTCTCCGTGAGCGAAATCGACATGCAGTTCGATGCCCAGCGCGCGTTTCAGTTCGGGCCCGCGCCGGCCGTGCGCCCGCAGATTGACTTTGAAACCACCGCCGTGCACGAGCTCGGCCACGCCCAGCAGCTCACCCACCTCAACCTGCCCGGCGCCGTGATGCACTTCGGCATCGCCCCCGGCCAGAATACCCGCGCCCTCAACCCCGCCAGCGACATTGTGGGCGGCCGCCGGGTGCTGCGCGAGCGCAGCTTCCGACAGCAAACCTGCGGGCCCAATGCCATGCTGCCCGCCCCGCTCCGCGCCCTGCGCATCGACGTCACCGACCCCAACGGCGGGGTGAACGTGCGCTGGGACACCCGCGACGAATGCTTCCTGATTGGCTTTGTGGTGCAGCGCAGCGCCGGCGCTGACACCACCGCCTGGCAAACGCTGGTGACCGGCCCGGCCACCCCCGGCAGCTACTACGGCTACGCCGACCGCCAGCCGATGCCGGGCCTGCATTACTACCGCATCGGGGTGCGCCGCCCCGATGGCTCCGTCGATTACGCCGCCCCCGTGCCCATCAGCACCGGCGAGGTAAACCCCGGCGTGGCCTTGTTTCCCAACCCCGTGGTGGGCGATGTGCTGCGCCTGCAGTACCCCGCCGGCGCCGAGGGCAGCCTGAGCTTCCGCATCTACGACGAGCTGGGCCGCCTCGTGCGCCGCAGCTCCGGCAGCGCCCGCGTCGGGCTCAATGTGCTGAGCCTCGACGCCACCGGCCTGGCGCCGGGCTTCTACGTGCTGCGCTGGACGGATGCGCAGGGCCGGGAAGGCAACCGGCGTTTTTCAAGATTGTAGCCCTACGGCACCGGCTCCACCTCAAACGCTGCCAGCTGCGCCTCGGTGAGGTTGCCGTTCAGCCACTCGCTTTCGATATTCGCCCCCAGCTTGCGGTAAAAGCCGATGGCCGGCTCGTTCCAGTCGAGCACCTGCCACTTCATGCGCCGGGCGCCGGTGGCTTTTGCCTCGGCCACCACCGCCTCAAACAGCCGCCGGCCGTAGCCGCCGCGCCGGGCGGCCTCGGTCACCACGAGGTCTTCCAGAAACAGCATCCGGCCCTTCCAGGTGGAATAGGCGGTGTAGTACAAGGCCAGCCCGATAACGGCAGCAGCCTCATTCTCCAGCACGAAAAAGCTAAAAATGGGCGCCGGCCCGAAGCCGTCGCGGCGCATGTCGGCCAGTGTGTTGGTCACGGCGTCGGCGGCGCGCTCGTACTCGGCCAACTCTATGATGAGGCCGTGTACCTGGGGCAAATCGGCCTCCGTGCCCCGGCGAATACGATAATCAGTCATCGTGCTCAATACAGAAAAGCGGAAAGGAAAAGAGCTGCCACCGCAAAACGATGACAGCTCTCGCTAAAACCTGTTAAGCCGCTATTTCAATCAGTGAAATCAAAATAATCAGCCTAAATCAGTGATTTACATCTGCGGCTGCATTTTCTTGATGTCCTCGGTAGCGTTCACGGCGTTGAGCTCGCGGTATTGCTCGGGCATCTTTTTGCCACCGGTGGTGTCGGGCGCGGCGGGCAGGGCGGGCAGCTCGGCGGTGGTCATGTTCTCCGGGTTTTCGGTGTCGGAGCTGCACGAGGGCAGGGTGAGCGCGAGCAGCGCAGCGGCCAGCAGGCCCGGGAGGAAGGTCTTTTTCATGGGGGGTGAATCGAATGCGGGCGCAAGTTACACACGGCGGGCGGCTTGGAGAAGCTGAGTTGGGAGGATGGAAAGCTAAATACCGTCTCGATTTGTACTTAAGCAAGTAAAAATTCTCTGCCGAGGGCTCCGGACTGGACCCGGCACCTCGGCAGAGCTCTGCGAAGCACTCCGGCCCAGTCCGGACGCCCCGGCAGAGCTCGGCCGGGGCATCCGTACCAGTCTTGGCGCCTCGGCCGAGCTCTGCCGAAGGCTCCGGACTGGGCCGGGCACCTCGGCCGAGCTCTGCCGGGGCAACCATGCCAGTCCGGAGCCTTCGGCAGAGCTCGGCCGGCCCATCCACCAAAATGCCGGATATTTGCCCCGTGCCCCAGGTCCCGCTGTCCGTCGTCATCATCACCTTCAACGAAGAAGCCAACATCGGCCGCTGCCTGGCCGCGCTGGCCGGCGTGGCCGACGAGGTACTGGTGGTCGATTCCTTTTCCACCGACCGCACCCTGGAAATCTGCCGCGAGCACGGTGCCCGCGTGGTGCAGAATGCCTTCGCCGGCTACGTCGAGCAGAAAAACTTCGCCACCGCCCAGGCGCGCTACGACCACGTGCTGCAGCTCGACGCCGACGAAGTGCTGACCGAAGAGCTGCGCCAGTCCATCCGGCAAGCCACCGCCGACTGGCAGCACGCCGCCTACTCGCTGGCCCGCCTCACCAACTACTGCGGTAGCTGGGTGCGCCACGGCGGCTGGTACCCCGACCGCAAGCTGCGCCTCTACGACCGCCGCCGGGGCCGCTGGACCGGCCTGCTGCTACACGAGAAATACGAGGTGGATGCCGGCCAGACCACCGGCCAGCTCCGGGGCGACGCCCTGCACTACAGCTACCACTCCATTGCCCAGCATGTGGCGCAGCTCAACAAGTTCACCAGCATCACCGCCCGGGAGCAGGCCCTGCGGGGCAAAACCCGGGTCGGCCTCTTCCACCTGCTGCTGAAGCCCTGGTGGAAATTCGTGCACGGCTACTTCTTCCGGCTGGGCTTTCTCGATGGTTTTGCCGGCCTGAGCATCGCCACCATCTCGGCCCTGGGCGTGTTTCTGAAATTCGCCAAGCTGAAAACCCGCACCGAAAACGCCCCCGCATGAGCGCCACCTACCTCGTTTCGCGCACCGATGCCATCGGCGACGTGGTGCTGACGCTGCCCGTGTGCGGCTGGCTCAAGCAGCAGTTTCCCGATTGCCGGGTGGTGCTCATCGGCCGCAGCTACACCGCCGCCGTGGCCGCCGCCTGCCCCTGGGTCGATGATTTCCTGAACCTCGACGAGCTGCAAACCCTGCCCGAGCCCGCCCAGGTGGCCGTCCTGCGCCGCTACGAAGCCGCCGCCATCATCCACGTTTTCCCGAACAAGCTGCTGGCCCGCCTGGCCCAAAAGGCCCGCATTCCGCTGCGTATCGGCACCCGCAACCGCTGGCAGCACTGGCTTACCTGCAACCGCCTGGTGGCCCTCAGCCGCCGCCACTCGCCCCTGCACGAGGCCCAGCTGAACCTGCAGCTGCTGCGCCCGCTGGGTTTTGTCGGCGAAATGAGTTTGGCGGAAATCGCTCCATTGGTAAAGCTCCAACCCACTGAGCCATTAGCAGAGCCCTGGCAGGGAATGCTAGATGCCCGCCGCCCCGGCCAGCTCAATATCATCCTGCACCCCCGCAGCCGGGGCAGCGCCCGCGAGTGGGGGCTGGAGAATTTTGCCCGGCTTGCGCAGCAGCTTCACTCGGCCGGCCACCGCGTCTTCATTACCGGCACGGCGGCCGAAGGGGAGGAGCTAGCGCCGTGGCTCAAGGCCTATTCCTATTTCATCACCGACAACCTTACCGGGTTATTAAGCCTGCCGCAGTTCCTGGCCTTCATCGCCGCCGCCGATGGGCTGGTGGCCGGCAGCACCGGCCCGCTGCACCTGGCCGCTGCGCTGGGCCGCCACGCGCTGGGGCTGTATCCGCCCATCCGGCCCATGCACCCCGGCCGCTGGGCCCCGCTGGGCGCCCACGCCGAGTATATGGTGTTTGATAAGCCCGATTGCGAAGACTGCCGCACCGCGCCCGCCTCCTGCACCTGCATCCGGGCCATCGAGCCGCTGGCGGTGCTGGCCCGCCTGGCAAGCTGGGCCGCCCTGCCGCCGCTGGCCGCTTCGTAGCTTCGCGGTCCACACTGCCTTGTTTTCCGCGTGTTTCTTCAGCTGTACCGTTCCGGTCGTCTTTCCCAATACCTGCTCTGGCTGGCCAGCGCGGCGGGCGTCGTGGGCCTGCTGGGCTCGCGGGCCATCGTGGCCCTGAGCCCCGCCGTCGGCATGCTGGCCGTGCTTACCAACCCCAACCTGAAGCACGACATCCGCCACTACTGGCGCAACGGTGCCGCCCTGCGCGCGGCGGCTATGTATGCTTTTTTTCTGCTCAGCGCCTTTTATACCAGCGAATGGGGCGAGTGGCGGCACCAGCTCTACCGCCTGCTGCCCTGGCTGGGCGTGCCGCTGGCCTTCGCTGCCGCCGTGCCGCTGAGTAAAAGCCAACGGCTGACCGTTGGCAGCCTATATGTGCTCGGCACAGCCGCCATCGGGCTGGCCACGCTGGTCAAGTTCTGGTTCGACCCCGTAGCGGCCGAAGATATCAGTATCGGACATAATGTGCCGTCCATCACCCATATTTTTCACATTCACTTCGGAGTGATGCTGGGGCTGGCGTTTTTCTTCGCCCTGTCGTTGCGGCGTAGTGCTTTGGCGCCGTCCTGGCTGCGTTGGGCGCTGCTGGCGGCGGCCATTGCCATCACTCTCACGCTGCACGGGCTGGCTTACCGCACGGGGCTGCTGGTATTCTACGTGGTGCTGCTGATTGATGCGCTCCGCCTGCTGTTTCGGCGGCGCGTGGTGCTGGGGCTAGGTTTGCTACTGGCGCTGCTTGTCGGTCCCTGGGTCGCCTACAATACCATCGCCCCCATCCGCCAGCGCCTCGGCGCCACCCGCTGGGACATCGAGCAGTACACCCAGCACCACGACATCAACAACTATTCTCTGGCCCGCCGCCTCGCTGCCTGGGAAACCGCCCTGCTCATTTTCCGCGAGCACCCCGTGCTGGGCGTGGCTCCTGCCGATGCCCAGGCCGCCATGATGCGTCAGTACGAATGGCGCCCCATGGGCCTGCGCCCCGAAAACCGGGTGATGGTCCACAATCAGTACCTGCACCAGCTTATGAGCAGCGGCATGGTGGGTTTCACTTTGTGGCTGTTAGTGCTAGCTGTGCCACTGGTGCAACCTAAGCAGCGTCGCAATCCGTACATCTGGCATTTCCTGCTGGTGTCTGCCACGGCCAACCTGGTCGATTCGCTGCTGGAAATGCAAATCGGCTTCAACCTGTTTGTGTTTGGCTACGGGTTTATAGTAGTGGCTGGCGAACGGCACAATCGTGAAGCAACGCCGCCCATTCCCCTACCGAGTTAGCTCCCGAATAGCTCTACTATTCGTCAAAAACACGTATTATTTCGTAGGTTTCGGCCTTCAATTTCTGCATCCCCCATCATGAGCGATTCTCCCGAACGGGTAAAACTGAGCAAAGAAGAAAAAGACCGGCGCTTTCAGGCCGAGCTCATGCCCGTGCTCGACCCGCTGTACAACTTCGCCTACCGCCTCACCCTCGACGAGGACGATGCCAACGACCTCGTGCAGGAAACCTACCTCAAGGCCTACCGCTTTTTCGAGTACTTTGAGCCCGGTACCAACGCCAAGGCTTGGCTGTTCCGCATCCTGAAAAACTCGTTCATCAACGATTTCCGGAAAAAAAGCAAGCAGCCCGCCAAGGTCGACTACAGCGAAATCGAGGGCTACTACAACCCCGACGAAGTCGAAGGCGAAGACACCGGCGCCTCGTCGTCCGACATGCGTCAGCAGTCCACCCGCGACCTTATCGGCGACGAAGTGGCCAGCGCCCTAAATTCTTTGCCGGTCGATTTTCGTACCGTCATCATCCTCTGCGACCTCGAAGGTTTTACCTACGAGGAAATGGCTAAAGTGCTTGATATTCCAATCGGTACCGTACGGTCCCGCTTGCACCGCGCCCGCAATTTTCTCAAGGATAAATTGGACAAATACGCCCGCTCGATGGGCTATGGCGGTGAGGAAAATGATGACGATGCGGAACTAACCGACGACGAAAATAATTAAGCCCACCAGCCGAGCGGCAGTTTTTAATCTGTTTTTCATCTGACATTCACGCTTTTCAATTCTGGCATTCACTTTTTTCAATTATGGAAAACACCGCTACTACAACCACCAAATCGTCGGACCCCGCCATTGCCCCCGCAGCTGACGGCGCCGACTGCGAACGTGTGAACACAGTAATTGAACAACTCGTTGAGGGCCACGCCGTGACCGCCGAGGATGAGGACTACCTCTACGACCACGCCACCGACTGCTCGCCCTGTTTCGACAGCATCGAGAAGCAGCGCGTCTTCGTGAACTTCCTCAACCAGCGCGTCGCCCGCAAGCCCATCCCTGCCAGCCTGCACGACGCCATTTTGGCCCGCATTCAGGGCTAAATGCCCTAAAACCGGCTAGCTTTGCGCCATGCAAGGCAAAATCATCGTCTTTTCGGCGCCTTCCGGCGCGGGCAAAACCACCATTGTCCACCGCCTGATGAGCCGGATTCCCGAGCTAAGCTTTTCCATCTCGGCCTGCACCCGCGATAAGCGCGGCCGCTCCGAAGTGAATGGCAAAGACTACTATTTCATTACGCCCGAAGACTTCCAGGAGAAAATCCGGCACGATGAATTCGTAGAGTGGGAGGAAGTGTACGAAGGGGCCTTCTACGGCACCCTCAAGTCCGAAATCGAGCGCATCTGGTCCAACGGCCAGCACGCCATCCTTGACGTCGATGTGAAAGGTGGCCTCAGCATCAAGGAATTCTACAAAGACCGCGCCCTGGCCGTGTTCGTCCTGCCGCCGTCCATCGAAGCCCTCGCCGAGCGCCTCAATGCCCGCGCTACTGATTCCACATCCAGCATTTCCTCGCGCCTCTACAAAGCCAAATTCGAGTTGGCCTTTGAAGACCGTTTCGATGTGACGGTAGTGAATGACGACCTCGAAGCCGCTTGCGCGCAGGCCGAAAAGCTGGTCCGCGACTTCATCAGCGCCGAGGTCGAAGCAGTATAGATTATCAAAAAATATGTCATCCTGAGCAAAGCGAAGGACCTTATCACGCTCAGCGCAGATAAGGTCCTTTTTGCTTTTAGTCTGTCATGCTGAACGAAGTGAAGCATCCTTTCGCGCCAGAAGGATTGAATTACCGCCTCGTTCCAGCGTGAAAGGATGCTTCACTTCGTTCAGCATGACAGTTATGCGCATCGGCCTGCTCTTCGGCTCCTTCAATCCCATCCACACCGGCCACCTTATCCTGGCCGAGCACTTCGCCACCCGTACCGACCTGCGCGAAGTCTGGCTGGTCGTGTCCCCCCGAAGCCCCTTCAAAATCAGCCACAACCTGCTACCCGACACCGAGCGCCTGCGCTTGGTGCAGCTGGCCCTAGCCGACAACCCCCGCCTCCGCGCCGAAGACATCGAATTCAGCCTGCCGCGCCCCAGCTACACCATCGCCACGCTCGACGCCCTGCGTCAGCGCCACCCCGCCCACGATTTCGTGCTCCTGATGGGTGGCGACAACCTCCCCGGCCTCCCGCGCTGGCAGGAAGCCCAGCGCCTGCTCACCGAAATCGACATTTACGTCTACCCCCGCCCCGGCTCCGAAACGCCCGACCTCATCACTTTCCCCCGCGTCCGGGTCATCGAAGCCCCGCTACTCGACATCTCCGCCACCTACATCCGCGAAAGCCTGCGCCTCAACCGCAGCATCCGCTACCTGGTCCCCGCCGCCGTTGAAGCAGAATTAAGAACTCTGCGTCCCTCTGCGTAAACCTCTGCGCCCTCTGCGGGAGGCTGGCAAAGCACGAAAAAAGCCCGACGAAACTCGCCGGGCTTTCGCATTTCAAAGGAAACTGACCTCAAATGGTCATAATCTCCGACTCTTTCTTAGCCAGGATTTTATCCACCTCCGCAATGTGCGCGTCGGTCGTTTTCTGCACCTTTTCCTCAGCCGATTTCACCGCATCTTCCGAAGCGCCGTCCTTTTGCAGCTTGCGCAAAGCTTCGTTCACGTCCTTGCGGATAGCGCGCACCCGCACCTTACCCGCTTCAGATTCGTTCTTAGCCTGTTTCACCAGCTCCCGGCGGCGCTCCTCGGTCATGGCCGGAATGTTCAGGCGCACCCCGTCAGCGTCAGCCACCGGGTTCAAACCCAGGTCGCTGTTGCGAATTGCTTTCACGATTTCGCTCACCATGTTCTTCTCCCAAGGCTTGATGTGCAGCGAACGCGCATCGGGGCTCGACACGTTGGCTACCTGCCCAATCGGCGTCGGCGTGCCGTAGTAATCCACGCGCAGGCTGTCGAGCATTGCCGGCGATGCCTTGCCCGCCCGAATACGGCTCATTTCCACGCCCACGTGGGCTACCGCCTTGCCCATCGACTCCGCGAGGTCGTCGAGGTAAAACTGAATTTCTTCGTCCATTGAGGGAAAAAGTTAAAGGTTAAAAGTTGAGAGTTAAAAGCGGAGTTGAGAACTGCAAAATTCGTGGCAAAATCAACACCACGCTGCTTTTAACTCTCAACTTTTCACTTTTAACTTACCTAAGCCTGCTCCGGCAGCTTGCCCACGATGTTCGGCAGTAGCGTAGCCGCCGCCTCAGATACGGGTTTTTTCGTACTCCGGCCCGCTGCGCCGCCCATGTGCACCAGCGTGCCCAGCGTTTCGCCATCCATGAGGCGGCCCAGGTTGCCCTGCGTGTTCATGTCGAACACAATAATTGGCAGATTATTCTCCTTGCAGAGCGTGAAAGCCGTCATATCCATCACGTTGAGGTTCTTCTCAATCACCTCGTCGAACGTGATGTTCTCGTACTTCGTGGCTGTCGGGTCTTTCTCCGGGTCGGCCGTATAAATGCCGTCCACCCGCGTGCCTTTCAATACCACATCGGCCTCAATCTCAATAGCGCGCAGCGAAGCCGCCGAATCAGTAGTGAAATAAGGCGACCCAATGCCAGCCCCGAAAATCACCACCCGACCCTTCTCCAGGTGCCGCACGGCCCGCCGCCGGATGTACGGCTCGCACACCCGCTGAATGGTGAGGCCCGACAGTAGCCGCGTGCTCACGTCGAGCTTCTCCAGGGCGCTTTGCAGGGCCATTGAGTTGATAACCGTGGCCAGCATGCCCATGTAGTCACCCTGCACGCGGTCGAGGCCGAAAGCCACCGACTCCACGCCGCGGTAAATGTTGCCGCCGCCAATGACGACGGCCACCTGCACACCCGTCGCCACCACGGCCTTGATTTCGGAAGCGTACTGCATCAGCCGCTCCGGGTCGATGCCGTACTGCTGCTCGCCCATCAGCGCTTCGCCGCTGAGCTTGAGAAGGATTCGTTGATATGTCATGTAAACTGTATGGTAATCAGTATTCGGTAGCCAGTTGAAAACGTTTGGTCTGACTACTGATTGCCTGATACGTGGTTAAGCAAACTGCACCAGCACCTGCCCCTTCTGCACGTTGTCGCGCAAATTTACTTTGATGCCGCCCACCGTGCCGTCGGCCGGGGCCTTGAGGATGTTTTCCATCTTCATGGCCTCAAGCACCAGCAGCGGGTCGCCCTTCTGCACGGCCTGGCCCGGCTGCACCCGGATATCCACGATGAGGCCGGGCATGGGCGCTTTCAGCTCGTTCACCTTGGCGGCGGCAGCGTTGCTCATGCCGAGGCGTTCCAGTAGCAGGTCAAAACGGTCTTTGGCGCTTAATTCCACGCGCTGGCCGTTGATTTTCAATACGATGTTTTTCGTGGCATAATCGGCCGAAACCACCTCCGCACCGTAGGAGCGGCCGTCGAGCAAAACGTGGTAGCGGCCGCCGCCGAGGGCCGTAATATCCCAGTTAAGGGGCTGGCCGTTGAGGCTGACGTTGGCGGTATTCTGGTAATCGACTTCCCAGGCGGGAGCTGTACCGGTGCTGATGTGAAGCATCTGAAAGCAGGCAGAATGGGGTGGGAGAGGGGTTAAAGGTAGCCCAAATCTCAAATTAATTCGGAAATTGAGCTGTTTTTCCTTTCTACCCGCTGGCATGAATTACCGGAGTGCAGGCCTTATCGGCCTGATGTTGATAACGTACGCGGAAGCGTTGGCCCAGCCAGCCGCCAAGCCTTCCGCCGCGAAGAAGAGCGAAAAAAGCGCGTCCGCGTCCGCGCCCGCTGCCGCTCCGGCTTCTATCGTGGTGCCCTCCTGGCTGCCCGGCGATACACCCTACCAGCCCGCCGCCACCATCCTCACCGAGGTCACCCACACCAAGCTCGACGTGCGCTTCGACTACAAGAAGCAGCACCTGCTAGGCACGGCCGTGCTCACGCTCCGCTCGCACTTCTACCCGCAGTCGCAGTTGGTGCTCGATGCCAAAGGCTTCGACATTCAGAAAATAGAGCTCCTCGGCCCTAAGAAAAACAAGACGCTGCCCTACACCTACGACAAGCGCCAGCTCACCATCACCCTCGACCACGCTTACCCGCGTACCGAGACTTATCAAGTGCGCATCGCCTACGTCGCCAAGCCCAACGAGCTACCTGCCGGTGGCGGCTCCGACGCCATAACCTCCGATAAGGGTCTGTATTTCATCAACCCCCTCGGCACCGAGAAAAACAAGCCCCGCCAAATCTGGACCCAGGGCGAGACCGAAGCCAGTTCCTGCTGGTTCCCCACCATCGACCGGCCCAACCAGCGCATGACGCAGGAAATCAGCCTGACAGTGGAAAAGCAGTTTAAAACCCTGTCCAACGGCCTGCTCGTCAGCTCCAACCCCAACCCCGACGGCACCCGCACCGACACCTGGCGCCTGAGCCAGCCCCACGCACCCTACCTCGCCACGATGGTCGTCGGCGACTTCGCCGTGGTGAGCGACACCTGGCGCGGCAAACCCGTCGATTACTACGTCGAGCCGCAGTACGCCGGCACCGCCCGCGCCATCTTCGGCCGCACCCCCGAGATGCTGGAGTACTTCTCCACTAAGCTGGGCGTCGAATTTCCCTGGGAAAAATATGCCCAGATACCCGTGCGCGACTACGTGAGCGGGGCCATGGAAAACACCACCGCCACCACCCACGGCGCCAGCATCCAAGCCACCCAGCGCGAGCTGCTGGATGCTTCCTACGATACCGGCGAGTCTACCATCGTCCACGAGCTGTTCCACCAGTGGTTCGGCGACTACGTCACCAGCGAATCGTGGTCGAACCTGCCGCTGAACGAGTCCTTCGCTGATTATTCGGAGCTGCTGTGGGCTGAATACAAGCTCGGCCCCGACGAAGCCGCGCTGGTGCAGGAGCGTAAGCTCAACAACTACCTCGACGAGGCCCAGAGCAAGCGCGAGCCGCTCATCCGCTACCATTATCAGGATAAGGAGGAGATGTTCGACCGCCACTCCTACGAGAAGGGCGGCCGGGTGCTGCACATGCTGCGCCACCACCTCGGCGATGACGCTTTCTTTACTGCCCTCAACCGTTACCTCACCACCAACAAGCTCACCGCCGTCGAAATCTCGAAGCTGCGCGTCGCGTTCGAGGAAACCACCGGCGAAGACTTGATGTGGTTTTTTAACCAGTGGTTCATGCAGCGCGGCCACCCCGAGCTGAAGGTAAGCCACATCTACGCCAACAACCAGGTGAGTTTGCAAGTGCAGCAGGTGCAGGATACGCTCTTCCAGCCCGTGTACCGCCTGCCCGTCACGGTCACCGTCTGGAACAATAACCAGCCCACCGAGCACCATATCGTCGTCACCCGCGCCAGCCAGACCTTCCAGCTGCCCGCCAGCCAGAAGCCCGCCCTTGTCAAATTCGACAGCGACAACATCCTGCTGGCCCAAATCGACGAAGACCGCAGCCAGGAGGAATTGCTCTACCAGTTCTACCACGGCAGCGGCTACGCCCAGAAAGCCGAAGCCCTCAACCTGCTCCAGAACAAAACCATGGAGCTGGCCGTGAGCAGCATGATGCGCAACGCCCTCAGCGACAAATTCTGGGCCCTGCGCCGCCTCGCGCTGGAGCACCTGCGCCGCTACCGCGGCCCCGAAAGCAACGCCGTGCGCAAGGACATCCAGCGTCTCGCCAGTGCCGACCCCAACTCGCGCGTGCGCGCCCAGGCCCTTATCTGCCTCGCCAGCTTCCCTAACGAGAATTTCGGCTCCTACTACCTCGCCGGCCTCAACGACAGTTCTTACACCGTAGCCGCCGCCGCCGTCGAGGCCCTGACGAAAAATCCCATCGTCAACGCCAAAAGCCAGATTGCGGCCCTCGAAGACACGCCCAACAGCACTCTGATGCTGGCCATCTCCAACTACTACGCCCAGCACGGCGGCCTCGACCAGTACCAGTGGTTCCTGCGCCGTCTGCCCGACATGCCCGAGATGGACCTCTACAACTACTTCCAGGCCTTCGGCAACCTCATGGCGCGCATCCCGCCCGTGGAGCGCGACAAAGGCATCAAAATTCTCGAAGACTATGCCCGCACCGCCCCTAAGTACTACGTGCGCCTCGGAGCCTACCGGGGCCTCGCTGCCCTCGTCGCCAGCAGCCCCAACCTCAAAACTATCCTCCAGAACATTCGGGAGAAAGAAACCGACGAGCGGTTGAAAGCATTTTACGGCCTTATGTAAGAGTAGGATAAAAGATTTCGGCAAAAAAAGAACAACCTTTTTTTGCCTGACCTCTTGCCTTGTGTTCAAAAAGCAGTAATTTTGTGCTCCCTTACGAAAAGAAGCTATTTCAGCAGCAACTAATCAACGGGAAATGTTTCCTGGCAATCGGCCGCGAAACGCCACAAATTGGGGGTATCGCATAGCGGCAATTGCGGGTGACTGTAACTCACCTCCTTCGGGTTCATAGGTTCGAGTCCTGTTACCCCCACTTTTTAATGATGCCATCTGCGGGAGTAGCTCAGTTGGTAGAGCGGCAGCCTTCCAAGCTGCAGGTCGCGGGTTCGAACCTCGTCTCCCGCTCATATTTTTGAAATAAGCCGTTTTAGCTCAGTGGTAGAGCACTTCCTTGGTAAGGAAGAGGTCATGGGTTCAAATCCCATAAATGGCTCACTTTATACAAGTCCTGATTGAATTAAACCCAAGCAGGCGCGGTTCTCACGAGTAAGCGACACACAGTTTTCCGAAATCAGGGGCTGAGTCTCGCTTTCTTGTTGTAGGGTCGGATTTACCTTCAAATTCACTTCACCACCTCTCTTTTTTACTCTTTACAATGGCTAAAGAAAATTTCGACCGGTCCAAGCCGCACGTAAACATCGGCACCATCGGCCACGTTGACCACGGCAAAACGACCCTGACCGCTGCTATCACGATGGTGCTGGCTAACCAAGGTCTGGCCGAAAAGCGTGACTTCTCTTCGATTGACAATGCTCCCGAAGAAAAAGAGCGTGGTATCACCATCAACACCGCTCACGTAGAGTACTCCACCAAAAACCGTCACTACGCCCACGTTGACTGCCCCGGTCACGCCGACTACGTGAAGAACATGGTAACGGGTGCTGCCCAGATGGACGGTGCTATCCTCGTAGTAGCTGCCACCGACGGTCCGATGCCCCAAACCCGCGAGCACATCCTGCTCGCCCGTCAGGTAGGCGTGCCCCAGCTGGTGGTGTTCATGAACAAGGTGGACATGGTGGATGACCCCGAGCTCCTCGAGCTGGTGGAAATGGAAATCCGCGAACTCCTCTCGTTCTACGACTTCGACGGCGACAACATTCCGGTTATCCAAGGCTCGGCCCTGGGCGGCCTGAACGGCGACGCTACCTGGGTTCCCAAAATCAACGAGCTGATGGACGCGGTGGACTCGTTCATTCCGATTCCCGCTCGTCTGACCGACCTGCCCTTCCTGATGCCGGTAGAGGACGTGTTCTCGATTACGGGCCGTGGCACGGTAGCCACCGGTCGTATCGAGCGCGGGGTTATCAACTCGGGCGAGCAAGTTGACATCCTCGGCATGGGTGCCGAAGGCCTGAAGTCGACCGTAACGGGTGTGGAAATGTTCCGCAAAATCCTTGACCGCGGCGAAGCTGGCGACAACGTGGGCCTGCTGCTCCGCGGTATCGACAAAGAAGCCATCCGTCGTGGCATGGTTATCTGCAAGCCCGGCTCGGTAACCCCCCACAAAAAGTTCAAGGCTGAGGTGTACGTTCTCTCGAAAGAGGAAGGTGGCCGCCACACCCCGTTCTTCAACAACTACCGTCCGCAGTTCTACCTGCGTACCACCGACGTTACTGGCATCATCACCCTCCCCGAGGGCGTTGAAATGGTAATGCCCGGCGACAACATCACCATCACCGTTGAGCTCATCAACAAGGTGGCCATGGAGAAAGGCCTGCGCTTCGCTATCCGCGAAGGTGGCCGTACGGTAGGTGCCGGTCAGGTAACCGAAATCCTCGACTAGTTCTCCGCCTAAGCGCTGAATTGAAAACGCCCCCGAGCAATCGGGGGCGTTTTTTTGCTTTACCTTACACTGAGTTCTTGTAATCATCTTTAATACATCATGTCTACTAAGCTCTACCCTATTTTAATACTTATCACAAGCACACTATTCTCTTGCAAGAAGGATACTGTCAATCCGACACGTGAAGAAATGCTGACAGGAGGTAGCTGGAGAATGAACAGCATGACTACACCACTGCCACCTGCTACTGGTTATGGTCTTATGGTTGTCGAATACAATAGTCTTCCGGCCTGCCGATTGGATAACACTTATCGGTTTGAGCCAGGGGGGCAGATATCTCTTTGACGATGGCACTGTCCCGTGCATTTCCACTTTGCAAACGGGCGTTGGCACTTGGCGCTGGCTGAATAACCAGACGCAGCTGGAAACTGAAATGGGAGGTGTTGTAATCGTCTATAATGTGACTGAACTAAGCAGTTCCCGCATTAAGCTGACAGAAACCCAACCATACATTCCGAATACTTACCAATGGCGCGTGTACACGCGCTAGGCGCTACTAAAATCAGAGAAAGTAATTTGCTGAAGCAACTTGCTTTCTGATTTGTTTTTCTTACCTTTGCACTCCCATTACCACAATTGCGGCGATGGGGTGCCATCCTACGAGTGTAGTTCAAGGGTAGAATAGAGGTCTCCAAAACCTTTGATGGGAGTTCGAATCTCTCCACTCGTGCTTTATAGGGCGTTTGCTCTGAGTTAATTAGTTTTTACCGGCCCGGCCGGCTTTTCCGCACCAATGGACAAACTGAGCAACTATTTCCGCGCCACCATCGAAGAGATGCGTTACAATGTAACGTGGCCTACTTCAGTTGAGCTGCAAAAAAGCGCTGGTCTGGTGCTGGCTGGTTCCATCATTTTCGCCATCGTGGTGGGCGTGATGGATGTGAGTTTTGAGTCGCTGCTCAAGATGTTCTACAACTCGTTTCGCTAATCGGTGATGGGCGAAATGAAATGGTACATTGTCCGCGCCGTGAGCGGGCAGGAGAAGAAGGCGAAGAACTACCTCGAAACGGAGCTCGGCCGCCACAACCTGACCGACTACGTGCCGCAAGTGCTGATTCCGGTGGAGAAAGTGTTCGAGATGCGCAACGGCAAGAAGCGCGTCCGCGAGCGGAACCTCTACCCCGGCTACATCGTCATCCAGGCTGAGCTTGGCCACGGCGAGGTGGACCACATCATCACCAGCACGCCGGGCGTGATTGGCTTCCTCGGCGACAAGGACAAGAAGGACTCGGCCAATAACCGGCCCATCCCGCTGCAAATGAGCGAGGTGAATCGTATCCTCGGCATTGTGGACGAGCAGGAGCAGGAACTGACCGCTACCCTCGACAAGCCCTACGTAATCGGCGAGTTGGTGAAGGTGATTGATGGTCCCTTCAACGGCTTCTCTGGCAACGTGGACGAGGTGTTTGAAGAGCGTAAGAAATTGAGCGTTGTAGTGAAAATCTTCGGCCGCTCGCAGCCGGTAGAATTGAGCTACACGCAGGTGGAGAAAGAAGTATAAAACGTAGTCGGTATTGGGTAGTCGGTGGTCTAATGCAGACCACCGACTACCCAATACCGACTACTACTAATAATATTACCACGCCAGCCATTCACTCCGGGCTGATGGGGCTTCCAAACAGGAGTTTTCGATAACTGGGGAAGCCGCGAGTTACGACGCGACAACCTCCAGCCTAACAACCCAAATGGCCAAAGAAATCAGAGGTTATCTGCGCTTGCAGATTAAGGGAGGCGCTGCGAATCCTGCACCGCCGGTAGGACCTGCACTTGGTAGCAAAGGCTTGAACATCATGGAGTTCTGCAAGCAGTTTAATGCGCGGACCCAGGATAAAGCTGGCCAAGTGTGCCCGGTCCTGATTACGATGTACACCGACAAGTCGTTCGACTTCGTGGTGAAAACGGCACCCGCCCCGGTACTGCTCATGGAAGCTGCTAAGCTCCAGAGCGGTTCGAAAGAGCCGAACCGGAACAAAGTAGGTTCCGTGACGTGGGACCAAATCCGCACCATCGCCGAAACGAAAATGCCGGATTTGAACGCGTTCAAAGTGGAGTCGGCCATGAAGCAAGTAGCCGGTACGGCTCGTAGCATGGGCATCACCGTGAAAGGCGACTCGCCTTTTGCTGAATAATTAACCGGCGATAAGACAATGGCAAAAATCAGCAAAAAGCGCAAGGACGCCCTTGCCAAGCACGACCTGACCCAAGTGCGCAGCCTGTTGGAGGCCGCTCAGGTAGTAAAGGACATCACGTACACCAAATTTGACGCCTCGGTTGATATCGACGTGCGCCTGGGTGTGGACCCCCGCAAAGCCGACCAGATGGTGCGCGGCGTAGCGACGCTGCCTCACGGCACCGGCAAAACCGTTCGTGTGCTGGCCCTCGTGACTCCCGATAAGGAGGCCGAAGCCACTGCCGCCGGCGCCGACTTCGTGGGTCTGGACGACTACATCTCGAAAATCGAGAAAGGCTGGACAGACATCGACGTGATTATCACCATGCCGGCCGTAATGGCTAAAGTGGGTCGTCTGGGCCGGGTGCTCGGTCCCCGCGGTCTGATGCCGAACCCGAAATCGGGTACGGTAACGACCGACGTCGCTAAGGCAGTGCAGGAAGTGAAAGCTGGTAAAATCGACTTTAAAGTTGACAAAACCGGTATCATTCACTGCTCGGTAGGTAAAGTTTCGTTCGACCCGAGCATGCTGGCCGAAAACGCTTTGGAGGTAATCCAGACGTTGGGTCGCCTGAAGCCTTCGTCGTCGAAAGGTACCTACATCAAAAGCATCACGCTCAGCAGCACGATGTCGCCCGGCGTACCGGTTGACAGCACGGTTTCTTCCGCTAACTAATAACATCAACCAACCATGAATCGGGAAGAAAAACAAGCCCTCGTGGATGAGTTGAGCGAGAAGTTTCAGTCGCACAACGCATTCTACATCACCGACGCTGCTGGCATGTCGGTGGCCAAAATCAACGAGTTCCGTCGCCTGTGCTTCAACCGCGGCATGGAATTCAAGGTCTACAAAAACACCTTCATCCGGAAGGCGCTCGATACCCTCGGTAGCGACACTTCGGAGATGGACGCCGCGCTGAAAGGCCAATCGGGCGTGTTGTTCTCGCAGGAGAGCGGCTCGGCCCCGGCCAAGCTGTTGCGCGACTTCTATAAGGCTCAAAACTATGCCCGTGGCGTAGAGCCCAAGCCGGTGCTGAAAGGCGCTTACGTGGACGCCAGCATCTACATCGGCTCGAAAGAGCTCGAAGGTCTGACCACCATCAAAGGCAAGCAGGAACTGCTCGGTGAACTCATCGGCCTGCTGCAATCGCCCGCCAAGAACGTTATTTCGGCGCTGCAAAGCGGCGGCAACAAACTGGCCGGCATCCTCAAAACGCTTTCCGAAAAAGAAGAGGTTGCAGGCTAACCGCTGCTCATCTTTTTCACTTTCAATTCAATTCAACAACAACCTTTTTTAACAATCTACAGAAATGGCAGATTTGAAAGCATTCGCTGAGCAGCTCGTTAGCCTGACGGTGAAAGAAGTAAACGAACTCGCAGGTATCCTGAAGGATGAGTACGGCATCGAGCCGGCTGCTGCTGCTCCCGTAATGATGGCTGGTGGCGGTGGCGCTGCTGCCGAGGAAGCTCCGGAAGAGAAAACCGCTTTCGACGTTATCCTGAAAGCTGCTGGTGGTCAGAAACTGGCCGTGGTGAAACTGGTGAAAGACCTGACCGGTCTGGGCCTGAAAGAAGCCAAAGAGCTAGTTGACGGCGCTCCCAAGCCCCTGAAAGAAGGCGTAGCCAAAGACGAGGCTGAGTCGCTGAAAAAGCAACTCGAAGAAGCCGGTGCTGAAGTAGAGATTAAGTAGTCTCTTCTTCTGAAGCATCCAGAGGCCCGCTTCAAATAAGGATTAGACCTGGCAACTTAGCCAGGTCTTTTCCTGTTTGTAGCGTGTCAGTAGCGCGAACCCGCAGTTCGCGCTTTATTTGCGTCAGCCAACTTTGCTCTTGCTGAGCGAGTTCTGGGCGCGGGCCGGTGCCCGCGAGGCTGACGGCCGCCTACGGGGCGGCTCCCGGTAGTACGCTTCCGTGTCCATCTTATAATCCCCATCGCATTGGCTACACCGAAAGCAAAAACGGCCTCATTGAAGAAACTGGCCGCCGAGCGAATCAATTTCGCCAAGATTAAGAAGGTAATCGAGTACCCGGATTTCCTGGACGTGCAGGTGCAGTCGTTCCAGGATTTCTTCCAGTTGGAGACGGCCGCCGAAAGCCGCTCTAACGAGGGTTTGTTCAAAGTGTTTGCCGAGAACTTCCCGATTTCCGACTCGCGCGAAAACTTCGTGCTGCATTTTATTGATTATCACGTCGACCCGCCCAAGTACTCGGTTGACGAGTGCATTGACCGGGGCCTGACTTATTCAGTGCCGCTGAAAGCTAAACTGCGTCTTATCTGCAACGATAAGGACAACGAGGACTTCGAAACCATCGAGCAGGAAGTGTTCCTCGGGAACATTCCGTACATGACGGAGAAGGGCTCGTTCGTGATTAACGGCGCTGAGCGCGTTATCGTATCGCAGCTGCACCGTTCGCCGGGCGTGTTCTTCGCCCAGAGCAAGCACACCAACGGTACCAAGCTGTATTCGGCCCGTATTATTCCGTTCAAAGGCTCGTGGATTGAGTTTGCCACGGACGTGAACAACGTGATGTACGCGTACATCGACCGGAAGAAGAAGTTCCCGGTGACGACGCTGCTGCGCGCCATCGGCTACGGCACCGATAAGGACATTCTCGATTTGTTCGGGCTGTCGGAAGAGGTGAAGGCCGATAAGAAAAACCTCAAGAAAGCCGTCGGCCGGAAGCTGGCCGCCCGCGTGCTGCGCACCTGGACGGAAGACTTCGTGGACGAGGATACCGGCGAGGTGGTTTCCATCGACCGCAACGAGGTGCTGCTAGAGCGCGACTCGACTATTGAGGAAGAAGACATCGACACCATCCTCGAAGCCGGGGCCAAGTCGGTAATTCTGCACCGCG
Organism: Hymenobacter aranciens; assembly: GCF_030580865.1. Classification (GTDB taxonomy): domain Bacteria; phylum Bacteroidota; class Bacteroidia; order Cytophagales; family Hymenobacteraceae; genus Hymenobacter; species Hymenobacter aranciens. Next base: position 46,600 of record NZ_JAUQSY010000007.1, read on the forward strand.
AAAACGTGAACATCGCGGACTTCGCCATCATCTACAACACGCTGCAGAAGGACAACTCCAACTCGGAGAAGGAAGCCGTGGAGCAGATTTACCGTCAACTCCGGAATACGGAGGCACCCGACGAAGAGACTGCCCGCGATATCATCCAGAAGCTGTTTTTCTCGGACAAGCGCTACGACCTCGGCGAGGTGGGCCGCTACCGGATTAACAAGAAGCTCCAGATTGACATGGCGCAGGAGTCGCGGGTGCTGACCAATGAGGACATCGTGCTCATCGTGAAGTACCTGATTGGCTTGATTAACTCGAAGGCCATTGTCGACGACATTGACCACTTGAGCAACCGCCGCGTGCGTACCGTGGGCGAGCAGCTCTACGCCCAGTTTGGCGTGGGTCTGGCCCGCATGGCGCGTACCATCAAGGAGCGCATGAACGTGCGCGACAACGAGGACTTCAAGCCGGTCGACCTGATTAACGCCCGTACTTTGTCGAGCGTAATCAACTCGTTCTTCGGCACGAACCAGCTGTCGCAGTTCATGGACCAGACGAACCCGCTGGCCGAAGTGACGCACAAGCGCCGCGTTTCGGCCCTCGGGCCGGGAGGTCTGTCGCGTGAGCGCGCTGGCTTCGAGGTACGAGACGTTCACTATACCCACTACGGCCGTCTTTGCACTATTGAAACGCCGGAAGGCCCGAACATCGGGCTGATTTCGTCGCTGTGCGTGCACGCCCGCGTGAACTCGATGGGCTTCATTGAAACGCCTTACCGCGACGTGAAAGCGGGCAAGGTGGATATGAGCACCAACGTGAAGTTCCTGACCGCTGAGGAAGAGGATACGCACCACATCGCCCAGGCCAACTCGCTGCTGGACGATAACGGCAAGCTGACCCAGGAGCTGGTGAAAGGCCGTTTCGAAGGCGACTTCCCGGTAGTGGCTCCGACTGAGTACTCGTACATGGACGTGGCCCCGAACCAGATTGTATCGGTGGCTGCTTCGCTGATTCCGTTCTTGGAGCATGATGACGCCAACCGTGCGCTAATGGGCTCGAACATGCAACGACAGGCCGTGCCGCTGCTCCGTCCGGAGGCTCCCATCGTGGGTACCGGGCTGGAAGGCCGTATTGCCACCGACTCGCGCGTGCTGGTGATGTCGGAAGGGGAAGGCGTAATCGACTACGTGGACGCCAACAAAATCGTGGTGAAATACGACCTCTCGGAGGACGACATCATGATTAGCTTCGACGCCGAGCGTATCAGCTACGACCTCATCAAGTTCCGCCGGACCAACCAGGACACCTGCTTAAACCTGACGCCGCTCGTGAAGCGCGGTGACCGGGTGACCAAAGGCCAGCCGCTCTGCGAAGGCTACGGCACCAACCAAGGCGAGCTCGCCCTGGGCCGCAACATGCAGGTGGCGTTCATGCCGTGGCAGGGCTACAACTTCGAGGATGCCATCGTCATCTCGGAGCGCGTAGTTCGCGACGACATCTTCACTTCGATTCACATCGAGGAGTTTGAGCTGGAAGTGCGCGAGACTAAGCGTGGCGAGGAAGAGCTGACTTCGGAAATTCCGAACGTGAGCGAAGACGCCGTGCGTAACCTCGACGACAACGGCATCATCCGTCTCGGCGCGGAAGTGCGGGAAGGCGACATCCTGATTGGCAAAATCACGCCGAAAGGCGAGACGGACCCGACGCCGGAGGAGAAGCTGCTCCGCGCCATCTTCGGTGACAAGGCTGGCGATGTGAAAGATGCCTCGCTCAAGGCGCCGCCCTCCCTGCAAGGGGTGGTTATCGGCACCAAGCTGTTCTCGCGTCCGAAAAAAGACAAAAACCTGCGGGCCAAGTCGAAGAAGGAAGTGGAGGACTTGAAAGATGGTTATGCCCGCGAGCTTCGCGCCGTGAAGGTTATCATGATTGATAAGCTGGTGCAGCTGCTGGAAGGCAAAACTTCGCAGGGCATCAAGCACCGCTTCGGCGAGGAGATGATTGCCAAGGGCGTGAAGTTTAACCGCAAGAACCTGACCGAAGGCCTCTTCCCCGAGAAGAACCCTTATAAGGACGAAAGCAACTACGCCGTGCCGGAAGAGGTGAACCTCTTCAAAGACCTGGTGATGGAAGGCTGGACGGCCGACGCGAAGATGAACGGTATGGTGCAGGAGCTGGTGAAAAACTACGCCAAGCGCCGCAACACCATCACCGCACGCTTCAAGCGTCAGCGCTTCACGCTGGAAGTTGGTGACGAACTGCCCGCCGGCATCGTGCAGTTAGCCAAAGTGTACATCGCCAAGAAGCGCAAGCTGAAGGTGGGTGACAAGATGGCCGGCCGTCACGGTAACAAAGGGGTGGTAGCCCGCATCGTGCGCGATGAGGACATGCCCTTCCTGGCCGACGGCACGCCGATGGACATCGTGCTGAACCCGCTGGGCGTACCGAGCCGGATGAACATCGGGCAGATTTACGAAACGGTACTCGGCTGGGCCGGTCTGAAACTGGGCCGTCGCTACTCGACGCCGATTTTCGACGGTGCTACCGAAGCCGAGGTTTCGGCTGAGCTGACCGAAGCTGGTCTGCCGCGCTTCGGCCGGACGTACCTGTACGACGGTCTGAGCGGGCAGCAGTTTGACCAGCCAGTGACCGTGGGTGTGATTTACATGCTCAAACTCGGTCACTTGGTGGACGACAAGATGCACGCCCGTTCTATCGGGCCGTACTCGCTCATCACGCAGCAGCCGCTGGGTGGTAAGGCGCAGTTCGGTGGTCAGCGCTTCGGTGAGATGGAAGTGTGGGCGCTGGAAGCCTTCGGGGCATCCAACGTGCTGCAGGAAATCCTGACCATCAAATCGGATGACGTGGTGGGCCGTGCTAAGGCGTACGAAGCCATCGTGAAAGGTGACATCCTGCCGAAGCCGAATATCCCCGAGTCGTTCAACGTACTGCTCCACGAACTGCGTGGTCTGGCGTTGGAAATTACGATGGACTAGTTTTTAATGGCTAGCAATTACTGGTTAACCGGTAATTGCTAGCCACTATCCGGTGGACAGGACGAGACGCTGATTGAGCGGCTCTGGTAAGAAAAGACGGGAAAACGCTTCGGTGAAAGAAACTGGGGAAGCTGCTCCGAGATATGGTCAGGGCAGCGGCAACCAATTCTCTAAGTAACCTAATCGAAGGCCTTCCCGCGCTTTGCTCCGCTGCGTAGATTTTTAATAAAATGACCTTCTGAAAGTGCCTTTGCCCGACATACCTATCTGTTACGCAAAGGCACTTTTTTAAGCGTCGAACTGTTAAAGCCTCTTGCGTTCGTCTGGCGACGAGCGGGGATTTCAACAGCAACAAAGCCAACAGCTAACAGCTTAAACCAACTCAAATGGCTTTTGCAAAAACCAAAAAAGTAATTCAGGACTTTTCAAAAGTCACCATCTCGCTGGCCTCGCCCGAAGCAATTCTGGAGCGCAGCACCGGCGAAGTGGTGAAGCCTGAAACCATTAACTACCGCACTTACAAGCCCGAAATGGGCGGCTTGTTCTGCGAGCGGATTTTCGGTCCAGTGAAGGACTGGGAATGCCACTGCGGTAAGTACAAACGCATTCGCTACAAAGGCATCATCTGCGACCGCTGCGGCGTGGAGGTAACCGAGAAAAAAGTGCGGCGCGAGCGCATGGGCCACATCGAGCTGGTGGTGCCCGTGGCGCACATCTGGTACTTCAAGAGCCTGCCGAACAAAATCGGCTACCTGCTGGGCCTACCCACCAAGAAGCTCGACCAGATTATCTACTACGAGCGCTACGTGGTGGTGCAGCCCGGCGTGCTGGCCGAAGAAGGTGTGCAGCAACTCGATTTCATGACCGAGGACGAGTACCTCGACCAGGTGGACAAGCTGCCCCGCGAAAACCAGATGCTGCCCAACGATGACCCGCAAAAGTTCATCGCCAAAATGGGGGCCGACGCGCTGCAGATGCTGCTCGAGCGCATCAACCTCGACGAGTTGAGCTACTCGCTCCGCGACTCGGCCGCGCACGAAACTTCGCAGCAGCGTAAAGCTGAGGCGCTGAAGCGCCTGCGCGTGGTGGAAGCCTTCCGCGATGCCGCAACACGTGTGGAAAACAAGCCCGAGTGGATGGTTATCCGCATGGTGCCGGTGATTCCGCCGGAGCTGCGCCCGCTGGTGCCGCTGGATGGTGGCCGTTTCGCTACCTCCGACTTGAACGACCTCTACCGTCGCGTTATCATTCGCAACAACCGCCTCAAGCGCCTGATTGAAATCAAGGCGCCGGAAGTGATTCTGCGGAACGAGAAGCGTATGCTGCAGGAAGCTGTTGACTCCTTGTTCGACAACTCGCGTAAGGTGAACGCCGTGCGCGCCGAGGGCAACCGCGCCCTGAAGTCGCTGTCCGATATGCTGAAAGGCAAGCAGGGCCGCTTCCGTCAGAACCTGCTCGGTAAGCGGGTTGACTACTCGGGTCGTTCGGTAATCGTGGTGGGTCCGGAATTGAAGCTACACGAGTGCGGCCTGCCCAAGAACATGGCGGCCGAGCTGTTTAAGCCGTTCATCATCCGCAAGCTCATCGAGCGCGGCATCGTGAAAACGGTGAAGTCGGCCAAGAAAATCGTGGACCGCAAGGACGCCGTGGTGTGGGACATCCTGGAGAACGTGCTGAAAGGCCACCCTGTCCTGCTCAACCGCGCTCCTACGCTTCACCGTCTGGGTATCCAGGCGTTCCAGCCGCGCCTCATCGAGGGCAAGGCTATCCAGTTGCACCCGCTGGTGTGTACGGCCTTCAACGCTGACTTTGACGGTGACCAGATGGCCGTGCACGTTCCGCTCGGACCGGCCGCTATCCTGGAAGCCTCGATGCTCATGCTGGCCTCGCACAACATCCTGAACCCGGCCAACGGCGCGCCCATCGCGGTACCGTCGCAGGACATGGTGCTTGGGCTGTACTACGTGACCAAAGGCAAGCGCAGCACCGACGAAGAGAAGATTCAAGGCGAAGGCCGCATTTTCTACTCCGATGAGGAGGTGGTAATTGCCATAAATGAAGGTCAGCTCTCAAAACACGCCTACATCAAGGTGCGGGCGCAGATTCGCGACGAAAACGATGACCTCGTTACCAAAATCATCGAGACGGTTGCCGGCCGCGTGCTGTTCAACCAGATGGTGCCGACGGAAGTAGGCTTCGTAGACGAGCTGCTGACCAAAAAGAAACTGCAGCAAATCATCTCGATGGTATTCAAGCGCACGGGCATGGCCCGCACGGCGCAGTTCCTCGATGACATCAAGACCTTGGGCTTCCAGTCGGCTTACAAAGGCGGCTTGAGCATGGGTCTGGGTGACATCAACATCCCGATTGAGAAGGACATCCTGGTGAAGCAAGCGCAGGCCGACGTGGCCGCCGTGACGCAGAACTACCAGATGGGTCTGATTACCGACAACGAGCGTTACAACCAGGTAATTGACATCTGGACGCGCATCAACAACCAGATTACGGAAACGTTGATGGGCCGTCTGGAGAAAGAAAACCAGGGCTTCAACTCCATCTACATGATGATGCACTCGGGAGCCCGTGGCTCGCGTGAGCAGATTCGTCAGTTGGGTGGGATGCGTGGTCTGATGGCCAAGCCCCAGAAGTCGCTGCAAGGCTCGGTCGGCGAGATTATCGAAAACCCGATTCTGTCCAACTTCAAAGAAGGTCTGGACGTAATCGAGTACTTCATCTCGACGCACGGTGCCCGTAAAGGTCTGGCCGATACGGCTCTGAAAACGGCTGACGCCGGCTACCTGACCCGTCGTCTGGTGGACGTGTCGCAGGACGTCATCGTGAATGAAAGCGACTGCGGTACCCTGCGCGGCATCGAAACCTTCGCCCTGAAGGACAACGAGGACATCGTAGAGCCGCTGGCCGAGCGTATCCTCGGCCGCGTGGCCGTGCACGACATCATCGACCCGCTGACCGACGAGGTTATCCTCGTGGCCGGTAACGAGATTAAGGAAGACACGACCCGCCGCATCGACGCCACGGCTATCGAATCGGTGGAGATCCGCTCGGTGCTGACCTGCGAAGCCAAGCGCGGTATCTGCGCTAAGTGCTACGGCCGTAACCTGGCCTCGGGCCGCATGGTGCAGAAAGGCGAAGCGGTTGGCGTTATCGCCGCACAGTCGATTGGTGAGCCCGGCACGCAGCTGACCCTGCGTACCTTCCACGTAGGTGGTACGGCTTCCAACATCGCCGTTGAGGCTAACCTGAAAGCCAAGTTTGCTGGCGTGGTTGAGTTCGAAGACATCCGCACCGTGGACGTGGCTGGCGACAACGGCAACACGCAAGTGGTGATGGGACGCTCGGGTGAAATTCGTATCCTAGAGAAAGGCACCGGCAAGGTGTTCATCTCGCACCACGTGCCGTACGGCTCGTTCCTGCTCGTGAAAGACGGCCAGGAAGTGGAGAAAGGCCAGGAGCTCAACAACTGGGACCCGTACAACGCCGTTATTCTGGCCGAGTTCGACGGTACCGTTGTCTACGACGCCATCACCGAAGGCATCACCTACCGCGAGGAATCGGACGAACAGACCGGTTACCGTGAGAAGGTGATTATCGAATCGAAGGCCAAGGACCAGAACCCCTCCGTGATTATCCGCCCCGGTAAGAAGGGCGACCCGGAAGGGCAGAAGGGTTACAGCATCCCGGTAGGCTCGCACCTGAGCGTGGAGAATAACCAGAAAGTCTCGGCCGGCCACATCCTGGCCAAGATTCCCCGGGCCGTGGGCAAAACCCGCGACATCACCGGTGGTCTGCCCCGCGTGACGGAGCTTTTCGAGGCCCGCAACCCGTCGAACCCGGCCGTGGTGTCTGAAATCGACGGTGTGGTAACCTACGGCACGGTGAAGCGTGGCAACCGCGAAATCTTCGTGGAGTCGAAAGACGGCGTGAAGAAAAAGTACATGGTGCCGCTGTCGAAGCACATCCTGGTGCAGGACAACGACTTCGTACGCGCCGGGGCACCGCTCTCGGACGGGGCCATCACGCCTTCGGACATCCTGAACATTCAGGGTCCGGGTGCCGTGCAGGAGTACCTCGTGAATGAAATCCAGGAAGTGTACCGCTTGCAGGGTGTGAAAATCAACGATAAGCACATCGAGGTGGTGGTTCGCCAGATGATGCAGAAAGTGGTGATTCTCGACGCCGGCGATACCTCATTCCTCGAAAACCAGGTCATCGACAAGGTGATTTTCATGGAGGAAAACGACACCATCATCGACATGAAGGTGGTGACCGAAGCCGGCGACTCGACCAACCTGCGCCCCGGCCAGATTGTGACGGCCCGCCGCCTCCGCGACGAGAACTCCAGCCTGCGTCGCCGCGACCTCACCCTTGTGCAGGTGCGCGATGCCCAGCCAGCCGTATCGCGGCCCACGCTGCAAGGCATCACGCAGGCGTCGCTGGGTACGGCCTCGTTCATCTCGGCCGCTTCCTTCCAGGAAACGACCAAGGTGCTGAGCGAAGCCGCCATCCGTGGCAAAGCCGACGAGCTGCTCGGCCTGAAGGAGAACGTGATTGTGGGCCACCTCATCCCGGCCGGTACCGGTCTGCGCGAATACACCCGCCAGATTGTGACCACCAAGGAGGAGATGGAGGCGGCGCAAGCCGCCAAGGCCGCCGAAGAAACCATGCCTGCCAAGCGCCCCACCCGCGCCGGCAAGCGCGAAGTTTCGGCGGAGTAATTTCGCTTAGGTTTGTAATGGAAAAGCCGACCGGGGTATCCGGTCGGCTTTTTTGTTTATTATTAAGTTATGCTTCCTGTTTATAATTCAGCAGCATGTTTCCTTTTTCGATTTTGTTCCGATAAAGCAGAATCATATTGCTTTTGAGCATCAGCAATTTCTTGCTCAAAAGGTTCAAGAACGTTTCTCCTCTGTTGGGCTTGCTGAAGAGGGTTTCCGTGAAGAATTGCGCCTGAAGACAATGATTTTTCCATCTTTTTCAGGTCCTCTTTTGCCTTGCCAAGCCTTTTACCAGCTTCGATTACTTCTTCTGTCATTTCTCGCGACCTTTGAATTGAAAAGCTAATTTAGTTACAACTGGATTTTTAACAGTTTAGTTAAACCAAATCATTCTTTATGCAACCCAACCAAAACCCCGACCCCAACGCCATCAACATCGAACTGCCCGAGGCCCTGGCCGAAGGCGAGTACGCCAACCTCGCCATGATTGCGCACAGCAACAGCGAGTTCGTTATCGACTTCATCCGCATGATGCCCGGCCTGCCCAAGGCCAAGGTGAAAGCCCGCATCGTGGTGACGCCCGAGCACGCCAAGCGCCTGCTCCAGGCCCTGACCGAAAACGTGGAGCGCTTCGAGCAAGCCTTCGGCCCCATCAAGATGCAGAACGAAGCGCCCAGCTACCCGATGAATTTCGGGGGCTCGGTTGGGGAGGCGTAGGCTTCCGCTTACCCTTAAATCTTTGCAAAAAGCGCTGCTGTGAGTAACGGCAGCGCTTTTTGCTGCAAGCAGGGTTTGGATGCCAAAAATTAACATTCTCACCCTGTTTGCGATTGATGGGAAAAATTCCTACCTTTGCAAGCCAAAAAATTGGGAGCAAACGGCTCCTGCTAAACCAAACAATTAATGCCAACCATTAACCAACTCGTACGGAAAGGCCGTGAGGCTTTGACTACCAAGTCGAAGTCGCCCGCGCTTGATTCGTGCCCGCAGCGTCGGGGCGTGTGCACCCGTGTGTACACCACCACGCCTAAGAAGCCGAACTCGGCTATGCGCAAAGTGGCCCGTGTGCGCCTTACCAACGGTAAGGAAGTCAACGCATACATTCCCGGTGAAGGCCACAACCTCCAGGAGCACAGCATCGTGCTGATTCGCGGAGGCCGGGTAAAAGACCTGCCAGGCGTGCGTTACCACATCATCCGTGGTGCCCTCGACACGGCCGGCGTAAACGGTCGTCTGCAGCGCCGCTCGAAGTACGGCGCCAAGCGTCCGAAGCCGGGCCAGGTGGCCGCAGCAGGTAAAGGTGGCAAACCGGCACCCGGCAAGAAGAAATAATTTATTAGTTGTCAGTCGTTAGTTGTCAGTTGAGAGGTCATTCAACCATTCAACTGACAACTAGCAGCTAACAACAGACAACTACATAAAACCATGCGTAAGAGCAAACCGAAGAAGCGCATCCTGCTTCCCGACCCCAAATACAAAGAGACGCTGGTAACGCGTTTCGTGAACTACATGATGTACGACGGGAAGAAAAACCTGGCGTACACCATCTTCTATGACGCCTGCGACCTCGTGGAGCAGCGCACCAAGGAGAGCGGCCTCGAAATGTGGCGCAAAGCGTTGAACAACGTGATGCCGACCGTGGAGGTGAAAAGCCGCCGCGTAGGTGGTGCCACCTTCCAGGTGCCCATCGAGGTGCGCGCCGACCGCCGCATCGCCGTAGGCTCGAAGTGGATGATTCAATACGCCCGTCGTCGTGGTGAGAAAACCATGAAGGACAAACTAGCCGGCGAAATCATCGCTGCCGCCAAAGGCGAAGGTGCCGCCGTCAAGAAAAAGGACGACACGCACCGCATGGCCGAAGCCAACAAGGCCTTCTCGCACTTCCGTTTCTAAACTTAGTGCGAACGAACGAATGAGTGAAACAGTGATTTACCGCCGCAAGGAACCAAATCACTGCTTCACTCATTCGCTTGTTCACTCAATCACTCATCCATACAATGGCTGTTAACAAAGACCTTTACTACCTCCGTAACATCGGGATTATGGCGCACATCGACGCCGGTAAGACCACGACGTCGGAGCGCATCCTGTATTACACCGGTAAGACCCACAAAATCGGGGAGGTGCACGACGGGGCTGCCACCATGGACTGGATGGAGCAGGAGCAGGAGCGTGGTATCACCATCACTTCGGCCGCTACCACGACGTTCTGGAACTACCCGACCGACATTAAGGGCGACCCGACCTCGGAGACCAAGCAGTACAAAATCAACCTGATTGACACCCCCGGCCACGTTGACTTCACGGTAGAAGTAGAACGTTCGCTGCGCGTGCTCGACGGCGCCGTGGCGCTGTTCTGTGCCGTATCGGGCGTGGAGCCGCAGTCGGAAACCGTATGGCGTCAGGCTGACAAGTACCACGTGCCCCGCATCTGCTTCGTCAACAAGATGGACCGCGCCGGTGCCGATTTCTTCAAAGCCGTTAACGAAATCAAGGACAAGCTTGGCGCGAACCCCGTGCCGCTGCAAATTCCGATTGGCGCTGAAGACACTTTCAAAGGCGTTGTGGACCTGCTGACTGGCAAAGCCATCGTGTGGGACGACAAAACCGAAGGCAAATCGTACGACGAAATCCCCGTTCCCGAGGACCTCGTGGACACGGTAGCCGAGTGGCGCGAGAAGCTCATCGAGAGTGTTGCCGAGTACGACGACACTTTGATGGAGAAGTTTTTCGAAGACCCGGAAAGCATTACCCGTGAAGAAATGATGGTGGTAATCCGCAAGGCGGTTATCGACATGAAGTTCTCGCCCGTACTGTGCGGCTCGGCCTTCAAAAACAAAGGGGTGCAGACGATGCTGGATGCCGTAATGGCCTACCTGCCGTCGCCGCTCGACATGCCCGCCATCGTGGGCACCAACCCCGATACGGAAGAGGAAATCGAGCGTCACCCCGACAACTCGGAGCCCTTCACCGCCCTGGCGTTCAAAATTGCGACTGACCCCTTCGTAGGCCGTCTGTGCTTCTTCCGTTGCTACAGCGGCGTGCTCGAGTCGGGCTCGTACGTGCTGAACAACCGTACCGGCAAGAAGGAGCGTATCTCGCGCCTGATGCAGATGCACTCCAACAAGCAGAACCCGATTGACAAAATCCAAGCGGGTGACATTGCAGCTGGCGTAGGCTTCAAGGACATCAAAACCGGCGACACGCTGAGCGACGAGAAGAACCCCATCGTTCTCGAATCGATGAGCTTCCCCGAGCCGGTAATCGGCTACGCCATCGAGCCGAAAACGCAGGCCGACGTTGACAAAATGGGTATGGCCATCGCCAAGCTCATTGAGGAAGACCCGACCCTGCGCGTGAACACCGACGAGGAAACCGGCCAGACCATCCTGCGTGGTATGGGCGAGCTGCACCTTGAAATCATCATCGACCGCATGCGTCGTGAGTTCAAAGTGGAAATCAACCAAGGTGCCCCGCAAGTAGCCTACAAGGAGATTCTCACCAAGAAAGTCGACCACCGCGAAACCTACAAGAAGCAAACCGGTGGCCGTGGTAAATTCGGCGACGTGGTGTTCGAACTGGGTCCGAAGGAAACCGAGCCGGAAAAACCCGGTCTGGAGTTCGACAATGCCATCGTGGGCGGCGTAATCCCCCGCGAATTCATTGCCCCGATTCAGAAGGGCTTCGAAGAGGCGATGAAGCGTGGCCCGCTGGCGGGCTTCCCCATCGAAACGATGAAGGTTCGCCTCTACCACGGTTCGTATCACGACGTTGACTCGGACGCCCTGTCGTTCGAACTCGCGGCTCGTGACGGCTTCCGCGAAGCGGCCAAAAAAGCTGGTCCGAAACTGCTTGAGCCTATCATGGCTGTTGAAGTAGTTTGCCCGGACGAGTACACCGGCCCGGTAACCGGCGACCTGAACCGTCGTCGGGGCCTGATGAAAGGCATGGACACCAAAGCCGGTGCCCAGGTTATCAAGGCCGACGTTCCGCTGTCGGAGCTGTTCGGCTACGTAACCGACCTGCGCACGATTTCGTCGGGCCGCGCTTCGGCGTCGCTGACGTTCTCGCACTACGAGCAGGTGCCCACCAACATGGCCGATGCCATCGTTGCCAAGGCTAAAGGAGGAAAATAGTTGTTAGGTATTAGTTGTCAGTTGTTAGTAAAAGGGTAGCCAAAGCTAACAACTGACAACGACCAACGAACAACTAATAAAAAAGCTTTTCTAACTGGGGCAATCGGCCCCTACCAATACCCAATGAACCAGAAAATTCGCATCAAGCTGAAAAGCTACGACCACAACTTGGTCGACAAATCCTCGGAGAAAATCGTGAAGGCCGTAAAGGCTACCGGTGCTATCGTGAGCGGCCCCATTCCGTTGCCTACGCAGAAGGAGAAGTTTACTGTGTTGCGCTCGCCCCACGTGAACAAGAAGAGCCGGGAGCAATTCCAGCTCTGCACCTACAAGCGCCTCGTGGACATCTTCTCGACTTCGTCGAAAACGGTGGACGCGCTGATGAAGCTGGAACTGCCCAGCGGCGTTGACGTGGAAATCAAAGTCTGAGGAATCGGCTTGAAGTAACAAAAGCCCCACTGCGGAAACGCGGTGGGGCTTTTTCGTTTGTGTCCAGTTCAGAAACCAGTAAATTTGCCGATTCTACCCCTCTCATTTACCATGATTTCGCCTACAATTGTCCGCCTGAGTATTATAGCAGTCGGATTGAACTTCCTAAGCAGTTGCGCGTGCGATAAGGATGACCTGCCGCAATACCGGTTGACCGAAGCTGAACAAACCTGGACTGCTCCGTACACAGTAAATACCGAATGGCGTTTTCGCAATGCGGCCGGGTATGAGCGCGTGTACCGCGTCACTAAACGTGCGGATGACATGGAAGAGAGTGGAGGTGGAAAGTCAAGTAGCTGCCCATCCTATTACCGGCAGGCATTCTCCGCAACGCTACAACGAATCGATTCTGTTGGTAGCCCAATAAGTCACCAACTCATAATGCAGGCCAGCACCAATAACAGCAGTCTGCCCTTCGCGGGTAGTCTATCTTGGAACTGGGTGCAGTTCACTCTGGCCATTGACCGCGTAAAGAGTGGGGGGAACATCGGCTATAACTGCGAGTTGTTGCCGCAACTAACTGTCGGGACTAAAACTTATCAGCAAGTGTTGAAGTCGACCTCCTTAACCGGTTCGGCGCTGATACCGCTGTCAACCGATGCGAAGGTTATCTATCTGACGAGCGACGCAGGAATCATCCGGGTAGAAGAATGGGGCGGCACCGTGTGGGACCGGCAGTGAGCTAGCCGGCCCGTTAGAAAGCGCCTAACTCCCTCACTGGAAAATATTTCTTTCGCCCCCGTTGGGAAATCCCGGAATTTTTTCCTAGCTTTGCACTCCATTTGCGAAAACGGCACTCGGCCGTTTTCTTTTTGTATTCATTAATCTCCACAGAATGCCTGGCATCATCGGTAAAAAAATCGGTATGACAAGCCTCTTCACTCCGGACGGGAAGAACATTCCCTGCACGCTCATCGAAGCGGGCCCGTGTGTAGTGACGCAGGTCAAAACCAAAGCCAACGACGGTTACACCGCCATCCAAATTGGCTACGGCGAAAAGAAAGCGAAGAACACGACCAAAGCCCTGGCTGGTCACTTCGCCAAAGCCGGTACCACCCCCAAAAAGAAACTGGTTGAATTCCGCCTCGACGCTGAATCGACCTACGCCGCTGGCGCTACCATCGACGCTACTCTGTTCGAAGAGGGCGAGTTTGTGGACGTAGTAGGCACCTCGAAAGGTAAGGGTTTCCAAGGCGTTGTAAAACGCTATAACTTCCAAGGTGTTGGTGGACAGACTCACGGTCAGCACAACCGTCTCCGTCACCCGGGTTCTATCGGTGCCTGCTCCTGGCCTTCGCGCGTATTCAAAGGAATGCGCATGGGTGGCCGCATGGGCAACGACCGTGTGAAAGTGCAGAACCTGAAAGTGATGCGCGTAGTAGCCGATAAGAACCTCATCCTCGTGAGCGGTTCGATTCCCGGTGCCAAAAACTCTTACGTGGTACTCGAGAAATAAACAACGACGATGGAACTCGCAGTATATAACATCAAAGGCGAAGACACTGGCCGCAAAGTGACCCTGTCTGACGCCATCTTCGGCCTCGAAGTAAACGAGCACGTGATGTGGCTCGACGTGAAGCAGTACCTGGCCAACCAGCGCCAGGGCACGCACAAGTCGAAGCAGCGCGCTGAAATCGCCCGCACCACCAAGAAGCTCAAGAAGCAAAAAGGTACGGGTGGTGCCCGCGCCGGCAGCATGAAGTCGGGTGTGTTCGTAGGTGGTGGCCGGATTTTCGGTCCCGAACCCCGCGACTACGGCTTCAAGCTGAACAAAAAAACCAAGCGTGTTGCCCGCCTGTCAGCTCTGTCGAGCTTGGCCAAGGATGGCAAAATCGCGCTGGTGGAAAACATCAGCCTCAGCGCTCCCCGCACTAAGGACTTCCTGGCTATCCTCGATGGCCTGAAGCTCAACAACGGCAAGAAAACCCTGCTGGTAACCGGCGAGGTAGAAAAGAACGTGGTGCTGAGTGCCCGCAACCTGCAAAAGGTGACCGTGGCTACCCCCGTAGCCCTGAACACCCACGACCTGCTCAACACCGATACGCTGCTGATTTCGGAGGCTGGGCTGGCTTCGCTCAACCAACTTTATACTTCCGCTGAATAATGAGCACGCTGAAATATCCCATCGTGACCGAGAAGGCCACGGGCTTGCAGGAAAAAGGCCGCTACACGTTCGCTGTCGAGCGTACGGCCAACAAGGTGCAAATCAAAAAGGACATCGAAGCCCTCTACGGTGTGACGGTGACCGACATCAACACGATGCGCACTATCGGTAAGATTAAGTCGAAATTCACCAAAGGTGGCTCCATCTCGGGCCGCCGCGCCCACGGCAAGAAAGCCGTGGTGACGGTGAAAGAAGGCGACGTTATCGATTTCTACGGTAATCTCTAAAATGTTGAGTCGGCCAGCGGCTAACCCTGCCGGCCGACTCAACACAATTTTTCGCCGCAAAAGCAACAGCTAGTAATGGCACTAAAAAAACTCAGACCAACCAGCCCTGGGCAACGCTTCCGCGTTGCGCCGGCGTTCGACGAAATCACTTCGTCGACCCCGGAGAAGTCCCTGCTGACTTCCCTCAACAAATCGGGTGGCCGGAACTCTTCCGGTAAAATGTCGAACCGCTACATCGGTGGTGGTCACAAAACCCAGTATCGTATCGTTGATTTCAAGCGTGAGAAGGCCGGTGTGCCCGCCACGGTGAAAACCATCGAGTACGACCCCAACCGTACCGCCCGTATCGCCCTGCTCAGCTACGCTGACGGCGAGAAGCGCTACATCATTGCTCCCGCTGGCCTCCAGGTAGGCGCGCAAATCGTGTCGGGTACCGGCGTAGCTCCCGAAGTGGGCAACACGCTGCCCCTGCGCGAAATGCCCCTCGGTACCATCGTGCACAACATCGAGCTGCAGCCCGGTCAGGGTGCCGCTATCGCCCGCTCGGCTGGCACTTACGCCCAGCTCGTGGCCCGCGAAGAGCGTTATGCTACGCTGAAACTGCCTTCCGGCGAGATGCGCATGATTCTGGTTACCTGCTCGGCTACCGTTGGTACGGTATCGAACGGCGACCACATGAACGTCCGCATGGGCAAAGCAGGCCGGAACCGTTGGGCTGGTCGTCGTCCCCGCGTTCGTGGTGTTGCGATGAACCCCGTTGACCACCCCATGGGTGGTGGCGAAGGCCGCTCGTCGGGTGGTCACCCCCGCAGCCGCAATGGTATTCTGGCCAAAGGTCAGAAGACCCGCAACAAGAACAAGTATTCCGAGAACCTGATTGTTAGCCGCAAAGGCAAGAAATAACCGATGGCACGTTCACTCAAAAAAGGGCCGTACATCGACTTCCGGCTCGAGAAAAAAGTTACGGCCCTGGAAACCGCTGGCAAGAAATCGGTGGTGAAGACCTGGTCGCGCCGCTCGATGATTTCCCCGGATTTCGTTGGCCACACGTTCGCCGTGCACAACGGCAATAAGTTCATCCCGGTGTATGTGACCGAGAACATGGTAGGGCACAAGCTGGGCGAATTCGCCCCGACGCGCAACTTCCGCGGTCACGTAGCCAAAAAAGACAAAGGCAAGCGCTAAGATGGAAGCAGTAGCTAAACTCCGCAATGTGCCCACCTCGCCGCGCAAGATGCGCTTGGTGGCCGACCTCGTGCGCGGCAAGAAAGTGACCCAGGCCCTCGGCCTGTTGCGCTTCGAAGCCAACATCGGCGCCGAGAAAATTGAGAAACTGCTCCTCTCGGCCCTGGCCAACTGGCAGCAGCACAACGAAGACGACCGCATTGAGGACGCCAACCTCTACATCAGCGAAATCTTCGTGGATGAAGGCCGTCAGCTGAAGCGTCTGCGCCCCGCCCCCCAGGGCCGTGGCCACCGCATCCGCAAGCGCAGCAACCACGTGACGCTGAAAATCGACACGAAGGTGGAGAAAGCTGGTAGCAAAGCTGCCCGCGCTCAAGCTGCCAAAACCGTTTCCACCGAAAACACGGCCGACGCCAAATCCTAATCTAATATGGGACAGAAAGTAAATCCAGTTGGCTTCCGCTTGGGGGTTATCAAAGGCTGGGACTCTAACTGGTACGGCGGCAAGGACTTTGCCGACAAACTGGTGGAGGACGAAAAAATCCGCAAATACATCAACGCCCGCATTCAGAAAGGTGGCATCAGCCGCATTGTGATTGAGCGCACCCTGAAACGGATTACCATTACCATCAACACGGCTCGTCCGGGTGTGGTAATCGGCAAAGGCGGCCAGGAAGTTGACAAGATTAAGGACGAGCTGAAGCAAATCACCGGCAAAGACGTTCAAATCAACATCTTCGAAATCAAACGTCCTGAGCTGGACGCGAAACTGGTAGGGGAGAGCATTGCCCAGCAATTGGCCGCTCGTATCTCGTTCCGTCGCGCCATGAAGATGTCCATCCAAGCCGCTATGCGGGTTGGTGCCGAGGGCATCAAAATTCAGTGCGGTGGTCGTCTGGGTGGTGCTGAAATCGCCCGCTCGGAGCAGTACAAAGAGGGTCGCACGCCGCTGCACACCCTGCGTGCTGACATCGACTACGCACTGTCGGAAGCTCAGACCGTGTATGGCAAAATCGGCATCAAGGTGTGGGTGATGCGCGGTGAAGTGTTCGGCAAGCCCGACCTCTCGCCGAACCAGCAGCAGACCAACCCCGGTGGCGATGCCGGCGGACGTCGTGACGACCGTGGCCCTCGTGGCGAGCGTCGTGACGGTGACCGTGGCCCGCGTCGTGACGGTGGTCGTGGTGGTAACGACCGTGGCGGCAACGCCGGCGGTGGTGGCGACAACGGCCCGCGTCGCAACGGTCCCGCCCAAGGTGGTGGTGCCGGCCGTGGCCCGCGTCGCTAGTCTAAATTGATTGTTCGGTGTAGAGACGCAATATTTTGCGTCTCTACGCTAGAACGATTTTTTCCGCTTTAGCCTGATGGCGCGGAACCGGAGACGCAAAATATTGCGTCTCTACATCCCAACAACTTTCAACAACTCTTTTTAAAATGTTACAACCGAAAAGGACCAAGTATCGCAAGATGCAAAAGGGTCGCGTAACAGGCCTGGCCTACCGCGGCAGCTCCATAGACTTCGGTTCGTTCGCCATCAAGTCGCTGGAGACTTCGTGGATTACGGCGCGCCAGATTGAGGCTGCCCGTATTGCCATGACCCGCGCCATGAAACGCGAAGGGCAAGTATGGATTCGCATTTTCCCCGACAAGCCGATTACCAAGAAGCCCGCTGAGGTGCGGATGGGTAAAGGCAAAGGCTCACCCGAGTATTGGGTAGCCTGCGTGAAACCCGGCATGATTATGTTCGAGTCGGACGGCGTTTCGCTGGAAGTAGCCAAGGAGTCGCTCCGTTTGGCTGCCCAGAAACTCCCAGTGCGCACGACCTTCGTGGTGCGCCGCGACTACGTAGAAGCCGCCGCTTAATTTTCTTTGAAGCCGACCATGAAAAACAAGACCGACCTCAAAGGCCTTTCTGCGGAAGCGCTGAAGGAGCAAATCAAAACCGAGAAGGCCCAGGGCCAGCAGCTGCGTTTCGCTCATGCGATTTCGCCGCTCGAAAACCCCGGCCGTTTGAAGGCTAGCCGCAAAAACGTCGCTCGTCTCCTCACCGAGGAGAGCCGCCGGAAAAACGAGCAGGCCACTAAATCCGCTCAATAACCGATGGCAACCGACGTAACAACCCAAGACCAAGCTGCTACTGAAGCCGCGCGCAACCTGCGCAAGGAAATCACCGGTACGGTGACCAGCAGCAAGATGGACAAGTCCATCACCGTGGCTGTGGTGCAAAAACAAAAGCACCCCATCTACGGCAAGTTCGTGACCAAAACCACGAAATTCCACGCCCACGACGAGAAAAACGAGTGCGGCGAAGGCGACACGGTGCGCATCATGAGCACCCGTCCGCTGAGCAAAACCAAGCGGTGGCGCCTGGTAGAAATTGTTGAACGCGCTAAATAATCCCAACCGATGATACAGCAAGAATCCCGCCTGACGGTGGCCGACAACAGCGGCGCCAAGGAAGTCCTCTGCATCCGCGTACTGGGTGGCACGGGCAAAAAATACGCCAGCGTTGGCGATAAGATTGTGGTAGCCATTAAGTCGGCCATCCCTTCCGGCAACGCCAAGAAAGGCACCGTGAGCAAAGCCGTAGTGGTGCGCGTGAAGAAGGAAGTACGCCGCAAAGACGGCTCGTACATCCGCTTCGACGACAACGCTGCCGTGTTGCTCAACAACAACGACGAGCCGCGCGGTACGCGCATCTTCGGGCCGGTGGCCCGCGAGCTGCGTGAGCGTCAGTTCATGAAAATCGTATCGCTGGCCCCTGAAGTTCTCTAAGTTATGGCTATCAAGAAAGCAGAACCCGCGAAACTCCACGTCAAGTCGGGCGACACCGTTAAAGTGATTGCCGGCGACGAGAAAGGCAAAACCGGCGTCATCAAGTCGGTAAACCGCACCACGCAGCGCGTGATTGTGGAAGGCCTGAACCTGGTGACTAAGCACAACAAGCCGAGCGCCAAGTCGCCCCAGGGCGGCATCACGAAGATGGAAGCCCCCATGCACGTGAGCAATGTGAAGGCTATTGACCCCAAAACGGCTTAAGCAGCCCCTTGCATCATGGCACGACTCAAAGATATTTATCAGAAAGACGTAGTACCGGCGCTCCAGGAGAAATTCCAGTTCAAGAGCATCATGCAGGTACCGCGCATCACCAAAATCTGCATCAACCGCGGCATTGGCGCGGCCGTTGCCGATAAGAAGTTGGTGGACAATGGCGTGGAAGAGCTGACGGTTATCACCGGCCAGAAAGCCATCGCCACCATCGCCAAGCGTTCGGTGTCGAACTTCAAGCTCCGTGAAGGCATGCCCATCGGCGCGAAGGTGACCCTGCGCGGCGAGCGCATGTACGAGTTCATGGACCGCCTGCTGACGGTGGCCCTGCCCCGCGTACGTGACTTCAAAGGCATCAACGACAAAGGCTTCGACGGCCGCGGCAACTACACGCTGGGCGTGAAGGAGCAAATCATCTTCCCCGAAATCTCGATTGACAAAATCAAGGGCATCTCGGGCATGGATATTACCTTCGTGACCACCGCCGAAAACGACGAGCAGAGCTACGAGCTGCTCAAAGCTTTCGGGATGCCGTTCGCTAACGCTAAAAAAGACGCTTAATTCCCCGAACTCATGGCTAAAGAATCCATCAAAGCACGGGAGCGCAAGCGCATTGCCACCGTGGCCCGCTACGCTGAGAAGCGCAAGGCGCTGAAAGCTGCCGGCGACTACGAAGGTCTCGACAAACTGCCCAAAAACGCTTCGCCCGTGCGCCTGCACAACCGCGACATGATTGACGGCCGCCCCCGCGGCTACATGCGCAAGTTTGGCATCAGCCGCGTGCGTTTCCGCGAAATGGCACTGGCCGGGAAAATTCCTGGCGTAACGAAGTCAAGCTGGTAATCCAGTCAGGCTTTTTGCCCTCAAATTGAAATAGGTGCTTCCATTTTGGTGGGGGCGCCTATTTTTGTTTTATGGCCGAACAACTACAACTGGAGCGGAATACGCGGGTGCTGATTTTGGGAATGCTGCTAGCAATGGTTGTCGTGAGCTTGGCGAGGTTGGTTATCCCGCCAGTAACAGAGTGGGACGTTGCGGATGGGCACCGCATCGTGATGAGCCGAAGTTACCCATCAATTGCTGGAATGCTGCTGTTAATATACTCAGGTGTATCTCAAGTGTCGTTGCTGCCTTTGATAGGTTATTTAAGTGCAGCGTTGTTATCGGTTATACAAAAGCGGCCGATTGTGTTAGTCGGATTATTGTGGTCATTATGGACCTTGTCTATTCTAGCATGGCTGGTTTTTGGAGGCTGGTGGGAAATGAGTGATTGAAAACTTTTGCTACCCGCTTGCATAAGTGCCGCTTTGTTAGCTACCTTTGCAGCCCGAAATACTCTTTGGGGGACGCCCCACCTCATTTGGCAGGTTGCCGAAAGAAACCATTGGCTGCACCGTCGCCGGGCAAGCCAAGTAGTCTTAACCGAAATTTCGTTAGGCGCCGTTGGCAGCCGGGCGAAATTTTCTTATCTTTGCGCTCCGAAAAAACCGGACGTTTTTTATTCTCAATGAATACTGACCCAATTGCCGACTACCTCACCCGGGTGCGCAACGCCATCAAGGCGAACCACCGGGTAGTAGAAATCCCGGCCAGCAACATCAAAAAGGAAATCACGAAAGTGTTGTACCACAAAGGCTACATCCAATCGTACCGTTTTGATGACGGCTCGGTGCAGGGCACGATTAAAATCGCCCTCAAGTACAACCCGACCACGAAGGCTCCGGCTATCACCAACCTGAAGCGCGTGTCGACCCCCGGCCTGCGTCAGTACGTGGCGGCCGACAACCTGCCGCGCGTCCTCAGCGGCCTGGGCATCGCCATCCTCTCGACCTCGAAAGGGGTAATGACGGAGAAAGAAGCCAAAAACGAGAACGTGGGCGGCGAGGTGCTGTGCTACGTGTACTAATCCAACCTCGAACCGCTTAGCTATCTAAACTATGTCACGTATTGGCAAACTGCCGATTGCCGTCCCCGCCGGGGTCGCCATCTCGGTCGACAAAGACAACGCGGTGACGGTGAAAGGCCCCAAAGGCTCGCTCACTACGCAAGTAGACCGCGACATCGCCGTTGCTATCGAAGACGGTACCCTCACCGTCACCCGCCCCACCGAGCAGAAGCGCCACAAGGCCATGCACGGCCTCTATCGCTCGCTCATTAATAACATGGTGGAAGGCGTGAGCAACGGCTTCGAGAAGAAGCTGGAACTCGTAGGCGTAGGCTACAAGGCCTCGCTGGTAGGCACCACGCTGGAGCTGGCCCTCGGCTACTCGCACAATGTGTTCATCGCCCTGCCCAAGGAAGTAACTGCCACGGCCGTTACCGAGAAAGGTAAAAACCCGATTGTGACGCTCAACAGCATCGACAATCAGTTGCTGGGCCAGGTGGCCGCTAAAATTCGTTCGCTGCGTAAAGTTGAGCCCTACAAAGGCAAAGGCGTGCGCTTCGTGGGCGAGATTGTTCGTCGCAAAGCCGGTAAAACGGCCTCCAAATAAGTTCGTATCATGGCTTTTGATAAAGCAACTCGCCGGAAGCGCATTCAGCGCATCATCCGCACGAAGGTGTCCGGTACGGCCGAGCGCCCGCGCCTGTCGGTGTTCCGGAGCAACACGGGCATCTATGCCCAGATTATCGACGACACGGCGGGCCGCACCCTGGCTGCCGCTTCCTCGAAAAAAGTAACCGCCGAAGGTGGTAACGGCGTGGCTCTGGCCGCCGCCGTTGGCCGGCAGATTGCCGCCGTCGCCCAGGAAAAGGGCATCACCAAAGTAGTGTTCGACCGTTCCGGTTACCTCTACCACGGCCGCGTAAAATCATTGGCAGAAGGAGCCCGCGAAGGCGGCCTCAATTTTTAAACTATCATGGCGCAAGAACGCGACAATAATCGTCCTGGCGGAGACCGTCAGCGCAGCAACGACCGTGACCGGAATAAGGACAACTCCCGCATGGGCGCTGATTCCGAGTTCAAAGAAAAAGTAGTAGCCATCAACCGCGTAGCGAAGGTGGTGAAAGGTGGTCGCCGCTTCAGCTTCTCTGCCATCGTGGTAGTGGGCGACGGCAAAGGCAACGTAGGCTACGGCCTCGGCAAAGCCAACGAAGTAACCGACGCCATTGCCAAAGGCATTGACGACGCCAAGAAGAACGTGGTGAAAGTACCGATGTACAAGCACACCGTGCCCCACCTCATGGAAGGCCGCTACGGCGGTGGTTTCGTGCTGGTGCAGCCCGCTGCCGCTGGTACGGGCGTAATCGCCGGCGGTGCCATGCGCGCCGTGTTCGAGTCGGCTGGCATCAAGGACGTGCTGGCGAAGTCGAAAGGCTCGTCGAACCCCCACAACGTGGTGAAGGCTACCTTCGCCGCCCTGGCCAAGATGCGCGACCCGCTGCAAATCGCCCAGGCCCGTGGCATTTCTCTTTCCCGCGTTTTTAACGGTTAATCGACAATGGCACAAATTCAAGTAAAGCTCGTGCGTAGCGTGATTGACCGCCCCGAGCGGCAGAAGCGCACCGTGAAGGCCCTCGGCCTGAACAAAATCAACAGCACCTCGCAGCACACCTCCAACGATGCCATTCTGGGCATGGTGAAAAGCGTGCAGCACCTGGTGGAAGTAACCGAACTGTAAGCTTTTCCTGTTATGTTGAATCTTAGCAATCTCAAACCCGCCGAAGGCGCGACCAAAAACGTGAAGCGTTTGGGCCGTGGTGAAGGCTCGACCCGCGGTGGCACGTCTACCCGTGGTCACAAAGGGGCCAAGTCGCGTTCGGGCTACAAGCGCAAGTCGGGCTTCGAAGGTGGCCAGATGCCGCTGCAGCGCCGCGTGCCCAAGTTCGGCTTCAAGAGCCTGAACCGCGTGGAGTACAAAGGCATCAACCTCGATGTAATCGCCGGCCTGCTGGAGAAAAACAGCACCAGCACCATCGACGCCGCTTACTTCGTGTCGGCTGGTCTGGCCTCGAAAAACGCCAAAATCAAAGTTCTGGGCCGTGGCGAAATCGCGACGGCCGTGGAGGTTCACGCTCACGCCTTCTCGAAATCGGCTATCGAAGCCATCGAGAAAGCCGGTGGCAAAGCGGTAACGCTGTAATTTAGCCTATTTATCGGCAATGAATAAGTTTATCAATTCGATAAAGAACATTTTTGCGATTGAGGATTTGCGCACGCGAATCCTCAATACGCTATTCTTCATTGCTATCTACCGCCTGGGTTCCTACGTGGTGCTGCCGGGTGTCGACCCGACTCGCCTCAAGACCGGGGCGGAAGGGCTCTTCGGTATCCTGGACACGCTGCTCGGCGGCGCGTTCAGCCACGCGTCGATTTTCGCGCTGGGCATCATGCCGTACATCTCGGCCAGCATCGTGTTGCAGCTGCTCACGATTGCCGTGCCGTATTTCCAGAAGCTGCAGAAGGAAGGCGAATCGGGCCGCAAGAAAATCAACCAGTACACTCGCATCCTCACGATTCCCATCGTACTGGCGCAGTCGGTTGGTTTCATTGCCACGATTAACGCCGAGGCCATCATCACGCCCGGTACCTTCTTCACGGTTTCGACGATGATTATCATCACCGCCGGCACGCTGTTCTGCATGTGGCTGGGGGAGAAAATCACCGACAAAGGCATCGGCAACGGTATCTCCATGATTATCATGATTGGTATCGTGTCGCGCCTCCCCGGTGCCATCATCGGCGAAGCTGCTGCGAAAGGTGTCAACAAGTCGCTGATTTTCCTGCTTGAACTCGTCGTGCTGTTCCTGGTCGTAATGGCCGTAATCGTGCTCACGCAAGCGGTTCGCCGCATCGCGGTGCAGTATGCTAAGCAGGTAGGTGGCACCACGCAGCTTGATGCGCAACGTCAGTTCATTCCCCTCAAGGTGAATGCCGCTGGTGTAATGCCCATCATCTTCGCGCAGTCGCTGATGTTCGTACCGGCCATCGTGGCCTCGGTATGGCAGAACAACAACGACGCGGCCAGCTACATCGGCGTGAAGTTCTCGGACTACACCTCGTGGCAGTATAACCTCGTGTTTGCGACGCTCATCATCGTCTTCACTTACTTCTACACTGCCATCAGCGTCAATCCCAACCAGATTGCCGATGACCTGAAGCGGAGTGGCGGCTTCGTGCCGGGCGTGAAGCCAGGCGCGGATACGGCGGAGTTCATTGATGAAATCCTAACCCGCATCACCCTGCCGGGTGCCGTGGCGCTGGCTTTGATTGCCATCTTCCCGGCCCTCGCGCTGCTGCTCGGCGTTACGCGTCCGTTCTCGGCTTTCTATGGCGGTACTTCACTCATCATCATGGTGGGCGTAGTGCTCGACACGGTAAACCAGGTGCAGAGCTACCTGCTGATGCAGGAGTACGACGGCATGATGAAATCGGGCAAGCTTCGCGGCCGGACGCAGGATGTGGCAGCCTTTGCTTCGTAACAAAAGCAAGGATGGCAACCGGAGTTATTCAATACAAGACCGAGGAAGAAATTGACCTCATCCGCATTAGCGGGCAGCTGTTGGCGAAAGCCCACGGTGAGGTGGCAAAGCTGGTCAAGGAAGGGGTAACCCCCAAACAACTGGACCAGCGTGCCGAAGAGTTTATTCGCGACAATGGGGGAATTCCTTCCTTCAAAGGTTACGGAAAAATTCCTTTTCCTTACAGCTTGTGTTTAAGCGTGAACGAGGCCGTCGTTCACGGACTTGCTACCGATAAGCCGCTGAAAAGCGGCGACATCATCTCGGTAGACTGCGGGGTATTCATGAACGGATACCACGCGGACAGTGCTTACACTCACCCAATCGGGGAAGTGGCGCCGGAAGTGCTGGCTTTGCTGCGGGAAACCAAGGCATCGCTGTACAAAGGCATTGAAAAAGCCGTGAGCGGCAACCGCGTGGGCGATATCAGCTACGCCATCCAGAACCATGTGGCCCCGATGGGCTACGGGGTGGTGCGTGAGCTGGTGGGGCACGGCGTGGGCGCCAAGCTGCACGAGAAACCTGACGTGCCGAATTACGGCAAGCGGGGTTCGGGTCCGTTGTTGCAGACGGGCATCGTGCTGGCCATCGAACCCATGATTAACCTGGGCAAGAAGGACGTGGTGCAGGAAGCGGACGGCTGGACCATCCGCACCAAGGACCGCAAGCCCTCGGCGCACTTTGAGCACACGGTTGTTGTTAGAAAAGACAAGGCGGAGATTCTCACGTCTTTTGAGTACATAGAACAAGCATTACAGTAGCCCTTATGGCCAAACAAGCCTCGATTGAGCAGGACGGAACCATCCTGGAAGCCCTTTCCAATGCCATGTTCCGCGTGGAATTGGAAAATGGTCACCAACTGATTGCCCACATCTCGGGCAAGATGCGGATGCACTACATCAAAATCCTGCCCGGCGACAAGGTGAAGCTGGAAATGTCGCCCTACGACTTGTCGAAGGGGCGGATTAAATACCGTTACAAATAACCCCGTTTCCTTCGCAGGTCATGAAAGTAAAAACCTCGGTGAAAAAGCGTAGCGTCGATTGCAAAATCATCCGCCGCAATGGCAAGCTCTACGTCATCAACAAAAAGAACCCCCGCTTCAAGCAGCGTCAGGGCTAATCCAAATTCATGAATCCCGGAACCTTGGGTACTGGGTTAGCGGTTAAGGCCGCTTCCCGCCTTCCAAGCAGTTGCCGGGGTTCTGTCCGCAAACACATAACCATACAAAATGGCTCGTATCGCAGGGGTTGATATCCCGGACAACAAGCGCGGCGAAATCGCCCTGACTTACATCTTCGGCATCGGCCGGAGCAATTCCCAGAAAATTCTGACTAAGGCCGGTGTCGACCTGAACAAGAAGGTGAAGGACTGGACCGACGAGGAGTCGGGAGCCATCCGCGCCATCATTGCAGCCGAGCACAAGACCGAAGGCGTGCTGCGCTCGGAAGTAACGACGAACATCAAGCGTTTGATGGACATCGGCTGCTACCGTGGTCTGCGTCACCGCAAAGGCCTGCCGGTTCGTGGTCAGCGCACCAAGAACAACTCGCGCACCCGCAAGGGCAAGCGTAAAACGGTGGCCGGCAAGAAGAAGGCAACCAAATAATTAACCCGGGAATCGGGTTGAATTATGAGTTTTGAGTTATGAATTATGAGTTAATAGTCACGACATAGTCGACGACAACTTTTAACTCATAATTCATAACTCATAATTCAAAACTCATCCCAACACCTCCCGCATTTTTTGCGATAACCAAATGGCACAGAAAAGAAAAGACAAAGCCAAGAAGCGCGTTGTCGTGGTGGAGCAGGTTGGTCAGGTGCATATCCGCGCCTCGTTCAACAACATCATCATCTCCATCACCAACAACAACGGTCAAGTTATTTCGTGGGCTTCGGCCGGCAAAATGGGCTTCCGTGGCTCGAAGAAAAACACGCCTTACGCCGCACAGATGGCGATGAGCGACTGCGGCAAAGTAGCTCACGACCTGGGCATGCGCAAAGCCGAAGTATTCGTGAAAGGCCCGGGAGCGGGCCGCGAGTCGGCCATCCGCGCCCTGGGCACCGTGGGCATCGAGGTGACGACCATCCGCGACGTAACGCCGCTGCCGCACAACGGCTGCCGCCCCCCCAAGCGTCGTCGCGTCTGATTTTCCACTTCTGATTTTAAGATACAATGGCACGTTATACCGGCCCTACCTCTAAGATTGCCCGTCGCTTTGCCGAGCCGATTTTCGGCCCGGACAAGGCGCTCAACAAAAAGAACTATCCTCCGGGCCAGCACGGCCGCGGCCGCCGCAAGAAGCAGTCGGAATACGCTGTGCAGCTCATGGAGAAGCAGAAAGTGAAGTACATGTACGGGATGCTCGAAAAGCAATTCGAGAACCTGTTCCACAAAGCAGCAGTGCTCCCCGGCATCACCGGCGACAACCTGCTCGCGCTGCTGGAAGCCCGTCTGGACAACACGGTGTACCGTCTGGGCATTGCCTCGACGCGCCGCGCAGCCCGTCAGCTGGTGGGTCACAAGCACATCACGGTGAACGGCGAAGTGGTGAACATCCCTTCGTACCACCTGCGTCCCGGCGATATCGTGGCCGTGCGTGAGAAGTCGAAGTCGCTGGAGGCCATTACGACTTCGCTGTCGGCTCGCAACTCGCGCCAGTTCTCGTGGCTGGAGTGGGATGGCAAGGAGCTGGCTGGTAAGTTTATCAACGCCCCGGCCCGCGACCTGATTCCCGAAAAAATCACCGAGCAGCTCATTGTCGAGCTGTATTCGAAGTAATAACGCTAGCAGTAGCGGCCCGGCCTTTGGTCGGGCCGTTATTGTGCGTACGCAGAGCGCATGGTTTAGCCTGCGCTTGTTGCGTTTCGGTAATTCCCAGATTTTTATTCAATTGGCGCCAGCTACAGTTTGCGCCGCAACTTTTTTAACGCCCCACATATGTCAATCTTAGCTTTTCAGATGCCGGAGAAGGTGGTGATGGAGAAATCCGACGACTTCATCGGGACGTTTGAATTCAAGCCGCTCGAGAAGGGCTACGGCGTGACCATCGGGAATGCGCTGCGTCGCATCCTGCTGTCGTCGCTGGAGGGTTTCGCGATTACCTCGGTACGTACGCCCAGCGTGCTGCACGAGTTCTCGACCATTGAAGGCGTGATTGAGGACATGTCCGAAATCATCCTGAACCTGAAAATGGTTCGGTTCAAGAAAATCAGCGATGCTCTGGCTGACAAAATCACCGTGCGCGTGAAGGGTCAGGAGACCTTCACCGGGGCCGACATCAGCAAGTTTGCCAGCGGCTTCCAGGTGTTGAACCCGGACCACGTGATTGCTCACTTGGACCCCAGCAAAGAGCTGGAGTTTGAGCTGACCATCGCCCGGGGCCGTGGCTACGTGCCCGCCGAAGAAAACAAGCCGGCTGACCAGGTTTTCGGTCAGATTGCCATCGACGCTATCTACACGCCTATTAAGAACGTGAAGTACAGCATCGAGAACACCCGCGTGGAGCAGAAAACCGACTACGAGAAGCTCGTTATCGAGATTCAAACCGACGGTTCGATTCACCCGGAGGACGCGCTGAAAGGCGCGGCCAACATCCTCATTCAGCACTTCGTGCTGTTCTCGGACAACACGATGACCCTCGAAGGTCCGCGTGGCACGGTGGAAGATGAGCCCATCGACGAGGAAACCATGCAGATGCGCAAGATGCTGAAAACGCCGCTTGACGACATGGAACTGAGCGTGCGCGCCAAGAACTGCCTCAAAGCCGCCGACATCAAGACGATGGGCGAGCTAGTGCAGCTCGAAATCGCCGACATGATGAAGTTCCGCAACTTCGGCAAGAAGAGCCTCACCGAGCTGGAAAACCTCGTGGAGGAGCGCGGCCTGGAGTTCGGCATGGACTTGAGCAAATATCGTCTCGACGAAGATTAGTAGTGTTTCTGGTTTCTGATTGCTCGTTTCTGGTTTGCGAAAGTGAACCAGAAACAAGCAACCAGAAACCAGAAACTTTTTTTATTTCATCAGTACGCCCCCGGGGCAGCGGTTCTAATGAGGCTTCGGCCCGCCGTGGTCGCTGCCCGCAAGCGTACGTTTTTAACCATTTTGTCCGATGCGACACGGAAAAAAAATCAACCACCTGGGCCGTACCACCGCCCACCGTCACGCGATGCTGTCGAACATGGCTTCGTCGCTTATCCTCCACAAGCGTCTGACCACCACGGTGGCCAAGGCTAAAGCACTGCGTAAGTACGTAGAGCCGCTGCTGACGAAGTCGAAAGACGACACGACGCACTCGCGCCGCATGGTGTTTGCCGCCCTGCAAAACAAGGAGACGCTGAAGGAGCTGTTCGGCACGGTATCGGAGAAAGTGGCTAACCGTCCTGGTGGCTATACCCGCATTATCAAGCTGAGCGCTACCCGTCTGGGCGATAACGCCGACATGTGCGTAATCGAACTGGTGGACTTCAACGAGACGCTGCTGGAAGCTAAATCGGCTGCTGCTGAGAAGACGACCACGACCCGCCGCTCGCGCAGCCGTGGTGGCAAAAAAGCTACCGGCGACGCTGCTGTTACTTCGGCTACCGAGGTAACTGGCGAGGCTGCTGCTCCCGCCGCTACGACGGAAGTATCGGCTCCGGAAGATACTGCTACCGAAACGGTGAAAGACGGCGAGAGCCGCGAAGAAGCCAAGGAAGACCAAGCATAGAGCTTTTTCGACCGAAAATTGAAGGGGGACGCACCAAATGGTGCGTCCCCTTTTTCTTTTTGGTGCTGAGTGGTTCGTTGAGTTTTTCCCGCGGTTCGAGGAAAGTTTCGGTGAGTTCGTTGGGGATGGATTGAGTTGAGTAGTTGGGGAGGCGTGCTTTGGGTACTCAATCACCTAAACCCCTTCTGAGCAATGAATATGACGGCAACTTTGCGCATGGCTGTGGCTGGCGCGGCTTTACTGATGACCACGTGGGCAAGCAGCGCCCAAACGGCTGGCTCAACTACTGCGGGCCCGGATTTCGGGGGAGTACCGCTGGCGGCGGTGCCGCTGGCGGCGGAAGGGACGTTTCCGGCGTTCGAAGACTCGTTTTATCAGAACCAACTGTTTTTGTTGGGGGAGGCGCACGGCGTGCAGCGACCGCAGGATGTCGATTTTGCCTTGCTTCGGCACCTGAATGAGCGGGCGGGCGTGCGGACGTACATGGCCGAGATTGACTGCGCTAAGGCGTATTACCTGAACGAGTACCTGCGTACGGGCGACGAAAAGACGCTGGACCTGGTATTTCGTAGCTGGATTGCGGCCAACTCGCAATGGGCCAATAATGACTACCGGGCCAAGCTGCAGCGCATCCGGACTTGGAATCTGACGCTACCGCAGCGGCGACAGGTGCGCTTCGTCGGCATCGATGAGGTACAGGATGCGGCGCTGGCGGCTGATTACCTGAACGCGCTGATGCAAGGACAGAAATTGACCGGTGACCTGCGGAGTCAACTTGACTCGGTGGCTGTGCTGCTGCGGCAACAGACGGGCGACCCCGAAGCTGTGGCGCAACGGGCGCTGCTGACGTTGCAGCAGCCCATGACCAACCGCAAGAAGCTAGGCAGCCGCTACGATGACCTACGGCTACTGCTGCGCAACCTCACTTGGGCCCAGCGGGGCGTGAAGGGAAGGGAGCAGACGCTGTTTAGCAATTACCAGGATTTGATTGCCACGCCCGAGTTGGCGGGGAAAAAGCTGTATGGCATGTGGGGCTTGTGGCATGTGCTGCAGAGTCCGCTGCAGAATGGGGCGCTGTCGTTTGCGGGGATGGTGCGGCAGAGCAAGTTGCCGGCGCACGACAAGGTGGTATCGGTGCTGTGCGTGTTTGCGGGCTGCCAGATGCTGATGCCGAACAGCTCGCTGCCGGCGGCGTGGCAGGCGCCGGGGAAACACTACGTTGTGACCGACAAATTCAGCCACGACGGGCCGCTGGTGGTGCTGGCGGGTATGGACGAGCTGAAGCGGCGCACGGCGGCAGGCAGCACTACGCTGTTCCGGCTGGGCGCGGCGGCTGGCAAGCAGTCCATTGGCGTGCGGTATGCGCCGGGCGTGCCAGTGGCGCAGCAGTTGCAGTTTCGGCCGGAGCTGCCGGCTACGGATTACGTGCAGTACCTTGTGCTGGTGCGCGACTCGGGCCCGGTGCAGCCTTTGCGGCCGTGAGGAGGCGAATAGCTTTAGCAGTGAAACATACTTTATCAAGGTGGCAGGAGTGGCAGCCGACGCGCTCAGATGTGTGGCTGGTGGCGGCCTACTGGCTGGTGGTGGTGCCCGTGCTGCTGGTGCAGTACGGCTCCGATACGGCCTGGCCCTGGACGCGCACGCTGCCCGTGGTGGCCGTCACGGTGGCGTTTGATACGCTGACGGTGGCGGCGCTGGTGGGCGGGCTGCTGCCGCAGTTTCTGGGGCGGCGCTGGTGGCTGGGGCTGGCGCTGCTGCCGGTGTTCGTGCTGCTGAGTGGTTGGCTGTACCTGAGCATTTATGGCGAGTTGCTGCACAAGGCGCAACCGCTAAACTGGGGCCGGGTGTTGCTGGGTGCGGTGGCTCACGCCAAAAGCTACGGCCTGCTGGCCGTGCTGCTGACCGGCAAGCGCTACTTCGACTCGCAGAAAAACGTGCTACGACTGCGGCAAGCCCAGACCGAAAACGAGCTTCGCAGCCTGAAAGCCCAGCTCGACCCGCATTTTCTCTTCAACAACCTCAACGTACTGCGTGGGCTGATGGAGTACGACCCGGCCAGTGCTACCGAGTTTGTAAACCGGCTGGCGGCGCTGTACCGCTTCCTCATCCGCTACAAGGACTACGACTGGGTGCCGCTGAGTGAGGAGTTGCAGTTTCTGGACGGCTACGTGTATCTGTTGCAACAGCGGTTTGGCGCGGCCTATGAATTTCGGCAGGAAGTGATGGCAGCTGACCTAGGCCAGCTGCTGGTGGTGCCGGGCACGCTGCAGCTGCTAGTGGAAAATGCCGTGAAACACAACGCCGGCGACGACGACGCGCCCTTGCTTATCACCGTGCGGGCCAGCCCGACTACGCTCACCGTGGAGCACCCGCGCCGCCCCAAGCTCACGGCCGTGGACTCGCTGGGCACCGGGCTGGCCAACCTGCGCGAGCGGTACCGGCTGCTGCTGCGGCAGGATATTGTGGTGCGCGATACGGCCGCTAGCTTCGCGGTGGAGGTGCCGCTGGTGGCCCCAATAAGCGTACGGCGGCCTGCAAATATCCCCTTGGCATGAACATTCTGATTCTGGAAGACGAAACGCTGGCGGCCCGGCAGCTGCTGCAGTTTCTGGCGCGGGCCGGGCTGGATACGCCGATGCCCACCGTGCTGCGGAGCGTCGAAAAAGCCCTGGCCTGGCTGCAAACCCAGCCCATGCCCGACCTCATTTTCTCCGACATCGAATTGCTCGACGGCAACGTGTTTGCCCTTTATGAGCGGTTTCGGGTGACGTGCCCGGTGATTTTCACCACCGCTTACGACCAGTTTCTGCTGCCGGCGTTTCAGGGCAACGGAATTGCCTACCTGCTGAAACCGTTCGAATACGAACAGTTCCGGGCGGCGCTGGACAAGTACCAGCTGCTGAAAAGCAGCTTTGCCACCCCGGCGCCCGCTCCCACGCTGAGCGCCGAGGTGCTGCGCGACCTGCGTCAGGCCCTGCAGCTGCCGGCCGCATCGACGGTGTACAAACAGCGGTTTTCGGTGCGGATGCGCAACGCGCTGTACCTGCTGGCCGTGGACGACGTGGCCTACGTGCAGGCCGACGAGGGCGTGGTATTCGCTGTGGATGCGGCCGGCGCGCGCTACCCGCTGCCGGGCACTCTGGCCGAGGTAGAGCGCCAGCTCGACCCGCGCCGCTTCGGCCGGCTCAACCGCTCGGAGTTGGTCAATATTGCCTTCGTGGAGCGAATGGAGCCGTACTTCAACAACCGGCTGGCGGTGAGCTTGCGCCACTTGCCGGGCGTAGTGCTGACCACCAGCGCCGCCCAGACGCCCGAATTCCGGCGCTGGCTGGAGGGCGGCTGAGGCCCGGTCATGCCAATTTAATGTAGCAAATCCGTAGGGTAGGGCGTAAGTTTGCGGCTCACAACAGACCATTCTCAGTTATGAGCATCATCTCGCAGATTCATGCCCGCCAGATTTTCGATTCGCGCGGCAACCCGACCATTGAAGTGGACGTGACCACCGACAGCGGCGCTACCGGCCGCGCCGCCGTGCCCAGCGGGGCCAGCACCGGCAAGCACGAAGCCGTGGAGCTGCGCGACGACGACAAGTCGAAATACATGGGCAAGGGCGTGCTCAAGGCCGTGGACAACGTGAACAACAAGATTGCCGAAGAGCTGGTGGGCTTCTCGGTGTACGAGCAGGCGCTGCTCGACAAAATCATGCTGGAAATGGACGGCACGCCCAACAAGGCCAACCTGGGCGCCAACGCCATCCTGGGCGTGAGCCTGGCCGCCGCCCGTGCGGCCGCGCAGGACGCCGGCATGCCCCTCTACCGCTACGTGGGCGGGGTGGGCGCCACGACGCTGCCGGTGCCGATGATGAACATCCTCAACGGCGGCTCGCACGCCGACAACTCCATCGACTTCCAGGAGTTCATGATTATGCCCACCGGCGCGCCGTCGTTTTCGGAGGCGCTGCGCTGGGGCACGGAGATTTTTCACCACCTGAAGAACGTGCTCAAGAAGCAGGGTTTCAGCACCAACGTGGGCGATGAGGGCGGCTTTGCGCCGAACATCAAGTCGAACGAGGACGCCATCAAGATTGTGCTGCAGGCCATTGAGGTGGCCGGCTACCGCCCGGGCGAGGACGTGTTCATTGCCATGGACGCGGCCGTGTCGGAGTTCTACGAGGACGGCGTGTACCACTTCAAGAAGAGCACCGGCGACAAGCTGACTTCGTCGCAGATGGTGGATTACTGGGCCGATTGGGTGAAGAAATACCCCATCATCAGCCTCGAAGACGGCATGGACGAGGACGACTGGAGCGGCTGGAAAAACCTCACCGACCGCGTGGGCAAGCAAACCCAACTGGTGGGCGACGACTTGTTCGTAACCAACGTGAGCCGCCTGCAGCGCGGCATCGACGAGCAGGTGGCCAACGCCATCCTCATCAAGGTCAACCAAATCGGTACCCTGACCGAGACGATTGACGCCGTGAACCTGGGCCGCCGCAACGGCTACAAGTCGGTGATGAGCCACCGCTCGGGCGAAACGGAGGATTCGACCATTGCCGACCTGGCCGTGGCTTTGAATACCGGCCAGATTAAGACCGGCTCGGCCTCGCGCTCGGACCGGATGGCGAAGTACAACCAACTGCTCCGCATTGAGGAGGAATTGGGTGAAATCGGTTACTTCCCTGGGAAGAAAATGTAGCAACTGTCATGCTGACGTAGGAAGCATCTTATCAGGTGCGGGCTTCGTGAGCGCGACAGATTGAAGATTAATAAGCAGCCGGCAGCTGGATTCTCAGGAATCTGGCGGCCGGCTGCTTATTTTTGTTAACCGTCTGGCACGAGAGGATGCTTCGTTCCTCAGCATGACAGTTCCTATGCAAATCCCCTCCTTCATTTCGCCGCTGTTGCGCATCGTCCGCAGCTTTTATTTCCTCACCGGCGTGGGGTTTCTGGTGTGGATGCTGGTGTTTGACGCCAACGACCTGGGCAAGCAGCTCGACATCTACCGGAAGTGGCAGGATTTGCGGGCCGAAAAACAGTATTACCTCGATAACATTGAGGTGGTGAAGAAGGACCGGGCCGAGCTGATGAGCAGCCCGGCGCTGCTGGAGAAATTTGCGCGGGAGCGCTACCTGATGAAGCGGCCGGGCGAGGACCTGTTTATCCTCGTGCCGGAGGAGGAGAAGTAACGTGCGGCACTGGTTATTTTTGGCGGGCCTAATGGCCGCCTGCGGCGCGCTGGCGCAGGACAAACCGCCCCGCAACACGCAGGTGCAGGCGACGCGGCAGTTTCTGAGCGCCGCCCTGCGCGGCGACACGGCCGCCATCCGCTGGCTGGCACCGGAGCTGCGGCGGAAGCTGGGCACGACGGGCGTGCAGCAGGCGCTGGCTCCGCTGGCGGTAGCGGGCCGGCGGCGCGGTACTGACATTGAACTCTACAAGCTGGGGTATTGGCTGGAGGCGGATGGCTCGTCGCGGCCGTTCGTGGCGTATGCCTGGGCGGCGGATTCACTGCTGAAGCCGAAGCGGGAGTGGCTGCAAGTAGCGTTCCGCGACTCGGCGGCGCGGCAGGTGCTGGAGTTTGAGCTGCGGGCGGTTAAGTAATTTCGATTCAGCCTTTGCCCAGATTGGCGCGAATGCGGCTGAGCGACGGGCCTTTGATGCCCAGATACGACGCGATGTGCCCGAGGGAAATCCGATTCGTGACCCAGGGAATTGCTGCAGGAGCGCCAGGTAGCGCTGCTCGGCGGTTTGGAAAAGCACGGCTTCGGACTTGGCTTGGTGAAACACCAGGTACTGCTCGGCCAGCAGGCGGCCAAACCGTTCCCAGCCGTGCGACTGCTCGAAGAGCTTGTGTAATTGTTGCACGTTGATAACCAATAATTCGGAATCCTCCAACGCGGCGATGTAGTAGGGGCAGGCTTCCTGGGTTACCAGACTTTTGAGCGAGGTGAGAAAGATGCCCTCGGGTATGAACCCGACGTTGTGTTCCTGGGCTGTGGCGGGGTCCACGTAGTACACGCGAAACAGGCCGCTCACGATGAAGCCGACGTGTTGGCACACCGAGTTGCGGAAGTTGAAAAACTCATTGCGGGCAATGGTGCGCAGCGTCCAGTGGCTTTCGGCCAGGCGCAGGTCGGCTTCAGAAAGGTTGGCGAAGGTTTGGAGCTGCTGAGTGAGTTGCAAGTGAGAGGAAGGGGCGGAAATCATAAGTGCGGGGCGGTGAACTGCTCTTGGGCGAATACGCAAGCAGCAGCCTAGCCAGAAAGTTGGCGCAAAAGAAGCAGCCGCCGACGCTTTTTAACATAGGTGAAAAATTGGCTTGGTGGGCGGCGGGACCTTTGTCCCATCATTCATCTCAACCACCACCATCATGGCTACTTCAAGAAGAGCAACCGCCGTTTGGCAAGGCACCGGCCTGCAAGGCACCGGCACGCTGAATACCGCAAACAAATTTTTCAATAACACGCCCTACAGCTTCAAAACCCGCGTCGAGTCGGAGGCGGGCGCGGCAGGCACCAACCCCGAGGAACTACTGGCGGCGGCTCACGCCAGCTGCTTTGCCATGGCGTTGAGTTTTGCCATCGTGCAGGCCGGTTTCGTGGCCGACGAGCTGAAGGTAGAAGCCAAAGTCACGCTCGATACCGTGGACGGCGGCTTTGGCGTCACGGGCATTGTGCTGCAGCTGGCGGGCCGGGTGGCTGGCATGGGCGAGGCGCAGTTTCTGGAGCTGGCCAACGGGGCGAAGGCAGGCTGCCCTATATCTAAAGCGCTCGGCGCGGTGCCCATTCACCTCGATGCCACGTTTGCCGCCTGATTTCATTGCCTGACCAACTCACAGCTATGGCTACTTCATCCACCGCTTCGGCCCCGGCTCAGACAGCCCAGCCACTACGCACGTTGTACTTCGTGCGGGCTGCTTTCTCAGTAGTCTGGGTCAGCTTTATCGTTCTGTTTGCGAAATCTTCGCCCGCGCTCACGGCTGTGCTGCTGCTGCTGTATCCGGCTTGGGACGTGCTGGCTACCTTCGGCGATATTCGGGCTAATCGGGGTACTGAGTCGCTGCTGCCGCAGTACGTGAATATCGGCGTGGGCAGCCTCACGACGCTGGCCGTTGGCCTGGCTTTGCGCAATGGCATCCCGGCAGTGCTCATTGTGTTTGGGGTGTGGGCCGGGCTCACGGGGCTCATTCAACTGCTGCTCGGGCTGCGGCGGCGGCACCAGCTGGGTGGGCAGTGGCCAATGATACTCAGCGGCGGGCAGTCGATACTGGCCGGGGTGTCGTTTATCGTCACGGCCCACGACCCCAGTAAGGGCGTGCTCAATCTGGCCGGGTACTCGGCGTTTGGGGCGTTCTATTTCCTGCTGGCGGCTCTGCGCCTGCGTAAATCCGCTCAGCTTGCCGAATAAGAACAGCCACTTTTTCTGGTAGTGCCTTACGGCAGGCAGATTTTGCCCAAACTGAATTCCGGCTGGCCGGCCACCGTTTCATTCGCCAGCACCGCGAATAGCACGGCCTCTTTAGCGTCGGCCGGAATACCGAGGGTGTCAATGGTAGCGAACTGCGCTTCGGGTAAGTTGCGCTCCAGCGCCTGAAACAAGGTCATGTTATGGCTGCCACCGCCACTCACGTACACCTGCGCCGGACCTTCAGGTAGGCAGCGCCGGGCGGCCAGGGCCACGCTGGCCGCCGTCAATTCAACCAGCGTGGCGAGCAGGTCCGTAGGCGGGAGGCTGGTGGTGTGAGTGGCCAGCTGGGCGGCCTGCAGGTAGGCGAGGTGAAACAGCTCGGGGCCGGTGGTTTTGGGCAGCGGCGCGGTGAAAAACGGGTGAGCCAGCAGCGCCGTCAGCAGCGCCGGGTGCGGCGTGCCCTGGGCGGCGAGGTTGCCGTTGTCGTCGTAGCTGCGGCCGGGGAAATACTGGCGCGTCACGGCATCGAGCAGGGTATTGGCGGGGCCGGTGTCGGTGACGAGCGTGGGGCCGCCATCGGCGGGTAGGAAGGTGAAATTGGCAATGCCGCCGAGATTAAGCAGCAGACGGTTTTCGCCGGGCTGGGCGAAGAGCAGCTTATCGGCGTAGCCGGCCAGGGGGGCGCCCTCGCGGCCGTGGGCCACGTGCTTCTGCCGAAAGTCGGCCACGGTGATGATGCTGCTCAATGCAGCCAGATGGTCGCCGTCGCCGAGCTGCAGGGTGGCGTGGTGGGCGTAGGGGTGGCCCGGCCGCTGGTGGCGCGGGCTGTGCCAGACGGTCTGGCCGTGGCTGGCCAGCAGGTCTACTTCATCCGGAAAAACTTCCCATTCCTCCAGCGCGGCCAGCACGGTGGCCACGTGGCGGCGGGCTATTTCAGCATTCAAAATGGTTAGCTCTTCCAGCGAAACCGTGGGTTGGGAAATATCCCGCAGCCGCTGCCGAAATGAATTTGAGTACGGAAAAGTGGCGAACCGTTCGAGCTGCACCCGTAGCTTTGTGCCGTGGCCGTAGCAGCGGCACAGCGCCAGGTCGAGGCCATCGAGCGAGGTGCCCGACATGAGGCCGAGGACACGGCGGCTGGGTTGCTGGGTCAGATGAGCAAGGCGAGCGAGGTGCGGATTCATAATTGGGCGGTTTTAAACTAAAAACGCGGCACAAAACTTCGTTTGTGCCGCGTTGTACCGATAGGGCGGAGCTTGCGAGGGCGGTTAGCTGATTTTCTTCCCCGTCATCGCCTTCTGGATGGAGATGTTCATCACCCGCTCAGCATAGGGCTTGGTCAACTCGTCCAGCTCGTCCATCGCCTTGAGGATAGGGTCGCGCTCAGTGCCCGTCAGGGTGGCACGGAGTACCTCGGTCTGGGTTTGGGTGGCGGCGATTTCGGTCTCGCTCAGGTACTCGCGGTTTTTCTTGATGAAGTTCTCGACCTGGTACAGCAGCTGCTCGGCCGCCGTGCGGGCCTCGATGACGAGGCGGGCAGCCACGTCCTCCTTGGCATTCAGCAGCGAGTCCATCAGCATCTGCTCTACCTGCTGGTCGGTGAGGCCGTACTGGGGCTTGATGTCGACTTGCTGGCGGGTGTTCGAGCGCAGCTCGATGGCCTCGACCTGCAAGATGCCGTCGGCATTCAGCAGGAAGTTGACGTCGACTTTGGGCAGGCCGGCGGGCATGGCCGGAATGCCGGTGAGGGTGAATTCGCCCAGCTTGCGGTTCTGGCTCACGAGGTCGCGCTCGCCCTGGTAGACGCCAATTTTCAGATTCACCTGGCCGTCGACGCTGGTGGTGTACTGGCGGCCGGCCTTGGTCGGGATTTTCGAGTTGCGGGGGATGATGGGGTCCATGAGCCCGCCCAGGGTTTCGATGCCGAGGGTGAGGGGAGTCACGTCGAGCAGCAGCACGTCGCGGCGGTTGCCGGCCAGGATGTCGGCTTGGATGGCGGCGCCCAGGGCCACTACTTCGTCGGGGTTGAGCGAGTTATTGGCGGGCTGGCCGAAGAACTGGCTCACGCTGTCGTAGACCAGCGGTACGCGGGTGGAGCCGCCGACGAGGAGCACTGCGTCGAGTTTGGGTATTGGGCGTTGGGTATCGGGTGTTGGGTTTTCGGCGTTGGGAAGTTTGGCATCGGCTAGGGCCTGGCGGCAGGCGGCCAGCGTGCGCTCTACTAATGGAGTGATGAGCTCGTTGAATTTCGCCTTGCTCAGCGGCAGCTCGGTTTCGTGGAAGGTGGCCGTGAACTCGTCGTGCTGGCTGAGGTGCTT
Organism: Hymenobacter aranciens; assembly: GCF_030580865.1. Lineage (GTDB taxonomy): Bacteria > Bacteroidota > Bacteroidia > Cytophagales > Hymenobacteraceae > Hymenobacter > Hymenobacter aranciens. Next base: position 85,462 of record NZ_JAUQSY010000007.1, read on the forward strand.
CTTGGCTTCCTCGGCCAGCAGGCGCAGCTGCTGCTGGGCCTGGGTGTTGTCGTAGAGCACCGGCGCGAGCTGATATTCGCCCGCCCAGTAGTCGTAGATGGCGCGGTCCATATCGTCGCCGCCGAGGTAGGTGTCGCCGTTGGTGCTCAACACCTCGAAGATGCCCTGGTGCAGGCGTAGGATGCTGATGTCGAAGGTGCCGCCGCCGAGGTCGTACACGGCCACGGTTTTCTCCTCGTCGGGGTCGAGGCCGATGCCGTAGGCCAAGGCGGCGGCGGTGGGCTCGTTCACGATGCGCAGCACTTCGAGGCCCGCGAGGCGGCCGGCGTCGCGGGTGGCCTGGCGCTGCGAGTCGTTGAAATACGCCGGCACGGTGATAACGGCCCGGTTCACGGGCGTCTTGAGGGCGTGCTCGGCGCGGTGGCGCAACTCCTTTAGGATTTCGGCGCTCAGCTCGATGGGAGAGTAGAATTTATCGCCGACGCGGATTTTCACCAGTCCTTCCGAGTTGTCGTCAATCACTTTATACCCCATCTGCTCGGCGTGCTCGCCCAGGTCGCGGTAGCTTTTGCCCAGCAGCCTTTTTGCTGAGTATATGGTGTTTTGCGGCTCCGTGAGCAGATATTGCCGGGCCTCGGTGCCGATGATGGGGTCGGGCGCATTCGGCGGGAAATAGACCACCGAGGGCACGATAGTCCCGCGCCCCTGGTCGTTGATGGCGATGGGCTGCTTGGTATCAGGGTGGGCGTAGGCCACGAGGCTATTGGTAGTGCCCAGGTCGATGCCGACGATGATTTCCTCCTTCTGGAGGCTGCCGGTAGAAAGGTTAATCGCAACTTTAGCCATATATGCAAGGCGGGCCGCGTAGCAGCCCGCCGGATAGTCGAAAAATGAGGGAGTGCAAAGGTAACCGGTATGGGGCGCTAGGGTTGGGAGGCTACCCGCAGGCACGAAAAAAAGCCTCTTCCCGTACTGGGAAGAGGCTTTTTGCTTTACTAAAAGTGTCGAAAAGCTAGCGCAGCACCAGCTTGCCGCTCACCTTCAGCTCCGGTAGCGTGAGCTGATAGATACCGGCTGGCAGCACTTTGGCAGGTTTCAGCCACAGCGGGTTCTGGCCGGGGTAGAGCTTCACGGGCTCGCTGTGCACTAGGCGACCGGTGAGGTCGTACACCTGCACGGTGGCAAGCTGCTCGCGGGCGGTGGTCACGGCCAGCTCGATGTGCTCGCTGGTGGTGGGGTTGGGGTACACGCTCAGCTCGGCGCGCTCCAGCGCTTCGGCGCGGGTGGTGGTGGCCAAGGTTTCGCGGCGGCCGGTCATGGCGCCGGTTACCACGGTGGGCGGGGTGTAGGTCACCTTCACGAAGCAGCGCTGGGCCGGATTGGCGGTCGAGTTGTTCTTCGCTTTCAGGGTGTACCAGCCTTCGGCCGTGGGCGTGTAGGAGCCGGTAAGGTTGCCGGTGCCGGTCTGGCTGCTCACCACCGTGCCGGCGCTGTTCATAATAGCCACGCTCAGGCTGCGGGTGGCGTCGGTGGGAAACAGGTTGTAAGCAATGTTCTTATTAGCGCCCACGTAGATGCGGCCCGCCGTGCGGTAGGCCGTGGAGCCCGCCGGCAGCTGCCCGCCCTGCTGCAGCGACGAAGCGTGCGAGTCGCCGAGGTCGTCGGCCAGCTCCCATTCCTGGGTCGTGGCCTTGGCCGGGCGCACGTAGTTATTGCCGATGCCCGTGGGCGCCCACACCGAGTAGCCGCGGCGCCCGCCAGCCGCCGTGCCGTTGCAGGGCGGCGTATTGATGCTGACGGTCTGGCTGCCGCTCACGGTTACGGTCGCGGTTCCGTTGGCGCCCGAGTAGTCCTTGAGCACCGTGCCGGGGGCGAAGTCGCAGCTCACGGTGTTGTTTTGCCAGGAGGCCCAGCTGTCGTTGATGCCGATGATGGCCTTGGTGCTGCGCTCAATCACGAGGTGGTCGGCGGCCTGGTAGCGCACTTTGTAGGCGCCGGCCTTGAAATTCAGGTTCTGGTGGCACCAGATGAGGTTTTCGAGGTCCGAGCGCGTGGGCAGGTCGGTGCTGCTTTTGGGCGAGTGCGTGTAGCGCTTGCCGGTGTTGCCGAGGTTAAACAAATCTTCGAAGAAGATTTGCGGCGAGCCATCCACGGCCAGCGCGGCGGCGTAGGCGGCCGAGAGGCGCGGGTCGAACGGGTCGATGTGCGGGGCCAGCTCCGAGCCGGTGTTCCAGCCGGTGTAGTTGCCGCTGCCGTCGGTCTGAGGGCGGAAGGTGTCGTGGTTGTTCACGAAGGGCACCGTGCGGTGCACGTAGGTGCCGCCGATGTTCACCACCCGCGTGCCCTGCTGCGCACTCGGCAGCGTGCCGATGTTGTAGTTGCCGCCGCCGCTCACGATGCTGTAAATGGCGTTGCGCAACGAGAAATCGAAGGTGCCGGCGCGGTTCTGCACGTTGGCCACCCAGCCGTCCATCTGGCCGCTGCTGCCCACCCATTCGCCCACGGCGTACATGGTGGCGCCGCCGTTGGCCCAACCGGCGTTGCTCTGCAGGTTATAAAGGAAATCCTCCGAGGCAAAGTCCGGGAAGTGCTTCACCGCATCCAGCCGCACGCCGTCAAAGCCGAGCTGCTTCTTGTACCAAATCAGCCAGTTGCGGTTGCCGTTGCGCATGTAGTCGGCGCCTTGCACAGGGTTGAAGGTGGCGTTGGAGCTCTGGCCGTAAGAGCCGTTGTAGTAGCTCACGTCGGGCCCGAAGTACACCGCGTTCCAGTCGCCGCTGGTCGAGTTGTTGCCCGGGTTGGGGTTGAAGTTCTGCCAGTTTTTCGAGAAGCGCCCGCTGCGGGCCAGGTAGTTGGCCGAGGTTTCGGCGCTGGCCGGCGTGGCGTAGCTCACGTAGCGAAAGTTCTTGTACTTGCTGGTCGAGCCGTCTTCCCAGGCGTTGGGGTCCTGCCCGCCCTGACCGGTCGAGGAGCCCGCGCCGTCGTTGTGGTTCAGCACGATGTCCTGCACTACGTCGATGCCGTTGGCGTGCAGAATGGCGATGCCGCGCAGCAGCTCGTCCTTATTGCCCACGCGGGTGTTCAGGAAGCCCTTTTGGTACTTATCGCCGAGGTCGTAGTTGTCGAAGGGCGAGTAGCCGTTGCCCTGGTTCGGGCCCTTGATGTTCGGCGGCATCCACACCGCGTCGATGCCCATCGTTTTGAGGCGCGGGGCTAGGTCGGCGATGTAGTTGGCCCAGCCGTTGGGGTAGTTGTTGTTCCAGTAGTCCCACCAGAAGCCTTGCAGCACAACCTGCTGCGCCTGGGCGGCCGAGGTAGATAAACCCACCAGTACGGCCGCCGCCGCCAATGGGCGGGCGACCGAACGGGGCATAGTAATTCCGAAGAGTTGTTTCATGTGTGGGAATTTTGGGATGAGAAAGTGAAGAAAAATAGTGCGTCGGCTAACGCAGTCCTAAGATAGCAGGTTTATGATTATTTTCCGAAAAGCAATGAGTTATTAACTTTTCCTTATGCCTTAAAATCGAGCAAAATCAGCCAGCCTTGAAGCAGGGGAGAGAGGCCGGAAAGGAAGGCCATTCAATAACAGATGGAATTTTTTGAAGAATTAATGTGTTTAGCCCGACTACGTCGGCTCCGCCTCCGTATAAGACTCTACCTCAGCGGCAGCTTTCATCGCCCGCCGCCGAAATTCCACCTCTTTCAACGCCCCGAAATCATGGAAAAGACCAGTGTAGTGCAGCGCAAGCGTTTCCTGAAGCGGCGGGCCCAGCGGGCCGCCCGACGTGTGCTGCCGTTTTTAGCCTCGTTGTTTCTGGCCACGCCGCTGGCTACCTCGGTCAGTAAGTCGATGGCCGCCACGGCTTCAACCGCCGAAGTGCGGCTGCCGCGCGTGGCCCCCACCAGGGCCATGCTTTTCGACCAGCGCCTGCGCGACCAGTACGCGGCGCTGAATGCAGAATCCCAGGGCCTGCGCTACGAAGTGTTCGAGAAGGCCATGACCGGCTACCTCAACCTGCGTCAGGCCGGCCAACTGGCCGACGACCGCCAGGTGCTGACGGTGGTCGACTTCGACCTGCCCAGCACCGAAAAGCGCCTCTGGGTGTTCGACTTAGCCACGAATGAAACGCTGTTTCACACCCTCGTGGCCCACGGCCACAACACCGGCGAAAACGAAGCCAACAGCTTCTCCAACGTCAACGATAGTAACATGAGCAGCCTGGGCTTCTACGTGACAGGCGACGAGTACGAAGGCAAGCACGGCCACTCCCTGCACCTCAATGGCATGGATGAGGACTTCAACACCAACGCCTACGCCCGTTCCATCGTGATGCATGGCGCTGAGTATGTGAGCGAAGACTTTATCCGCCAATACGGTCGCCTGGGCCGTAGCCTCGGCTGCCCGGCCCTGCCCATGGACCAATACAGCCAGATTATCGACGCCGTGACGGGCGGTACCTGCCTGTTCCTGAATAAGTCGGACGCGGGTTACTCTTCGCGGTACTTAAATCAGGACGCGGCCATTGCGGTAGCATTGCCGGAGGCGGCCCCGATGTCATAGCCCGGTTGCCGCTAGTTTGCGTCGGCAATAAAAACGCCCTTGTAGCTATTACAAGGGCGTTTTTGACTTTTATAAAGATGCCACAATAAGCCAGTAGGGTTTATTGGCGCACCAGCACCCGCTGAATGCGGCCTCCCGCCACTGGGTAGAAATATAATTGATACAGGCCCACCGGCAAGCCCGTGCTGCTGATGGTGGTGGCAGCCGGCACCGTTCCGGCGCAGACCTGGCGGCCGGTGCCGTCGAATACCTCGTAGCGCCCGGTGCCGCTGAGTTGCCAGCCCGTAGTGGCAGGGTTCGGATATACCTGGAGCGCATCGGCTTGCGGGCTCGGGCTGTTGGCTAGGCTCAGTGCCGTCTGGCTCACCCCGTAGAAGTTCACCCGGCTGAGTACGCTGCCCGAACGCCCCGAAATATTAAACCACCAGTACTTCCAGGCGCCCGCTATTTGCTTGCGTACCACTACGTAATCAGTCACGCCATTGCGAAAAAAGCCCCTTCCACCGGTGCCGCCGTTACCCGTCAATACGTACGCCAGATAGGTGCTGCCTCGCTGCCAGCGCAGGCCGCGCCCAATAGGGGCGAGGGCCGCGAAGCGGTGGGCGCTGTCGAACTCCGACGTATCGGTGGCCAGCTCGGTGCCAGCGGATAGTGTACGCATCGTGAACAGTAGCCGGGTCGGCTGGCTTCCGCCCGTCGGGTAGTAATTCCGGTCAGCGAAAGTAAGGTCGGAGATGCCGTCCTGGTCGAGGTCGAAACGGATAGAATCGGAAGTGGCGACGGGCTGCCAGTTGACCGCAACGTACGCGGCCCCGGCAAGATGCACGGTCTGGCCCCGAGCCGGCATGGCGAACAAACCAGCGGCTATCAGCGTGAGGTATATTGCTTTCATGATATGCAGGAAGGTACAGGCTGGTAAAGAAACGTAATTACCAGCACTACTGCAAGCACTACCGATGCCGGGCTCTACAGCCGCACCCCAAACTTCGCCCCCACACCCTCCAAATCACGCACCACCGGCTCCAGCAGTGGAATGCCGTTGAGCAGCCGGGTGGCCGCCATGTTCCGCTCGGGGTCGCCGGGGATGAGCACCTGCTTGCCCGCCACGGCCCGCGACTCGCGGAAGGTTGTTATCCAATTGTCCATGTGGGCTTTGAACTCATCGGCCGGGCGGAACGCATCCACGCGCATGGCGCCGAAGAAATGCCCCAGCCCCTGGCCCACCGGGTTGGCCGACGGCTGCAGAAAGGCCACGAACGGCGGTACCCAGGGCCCGTAGTTCGCGCCGCTGAGCACGGCCGAGAAAATATCGACCACTGCGCCCAGGCCGTAGCCTTTGTGCGAGCCGGTTTCGCCGCCCAGGGGCTGCAGGGCGCCGCCGTTTTTCACGGCGTTGGCATCGGTGCTGGGCTGGCCTTCGGCGTCCTGCGCCCAGCCGTTGGGGATGGGCAGGTTTTTGCGCTGGGCAATTTCGAGCTTGCCGTTGGCGGCGGTGGTGGTGGCCATGTCGAGCACGAAATCGGGCTGCTCACCGGCGGGTACGGCCACGGCAATGGGGTTGGTTCCCAGTAGTCTGTCGAGTGAATAGGTGGGCGCCACCAGCGGCGAGGCGTTGGTCATGGCCAGGCCAATCATGTCGTGGGCCAGGGCCAGCATGGCGTGGTAGCCGGCAATACCGAAGTGGTTGGAGTTCTTCACCGACACCCAGCCCGTGCCCACCTGCTGGGCTTTTTCGATGGCAATTTTCATGGCCTTCGGGCCCACCACCAAACCCAGGCCGCCATCGCCATCGACCACGGCCGTGCTGGGCGTTTCGTAGGTCACGCCCACTCTGGGGCTGGCGTTGATGCGGCCGGCCTCCCAGAGGCGCACGTAGCCCACCAGCCGGGCCACGCCGTGCGAGTCGATGCCGCGCAAATCGGCCGAAAGCAGGGTTTCGGTGGCGAGGGTGGCGTCGGCTTCGGGGCAGCCGATGGCGTGGAAAATGCTTTCGGTGAAGGTGAAAAGCTGGGCGTAGGAGAAGGTCATTTTGAGTAGGGTAGGAGGGTAGGAGGGTAGGAGGGTAGGAGGGTAGGAGGGCGCTTGGAATTCACTCCTGCCCTCTTACGCTCCTACCATCCTACCCCAGTAACAGCTCCGCCAGCAAACCTTCCTTGAGTGCGTAAGCCGAGGTTTGGATGCGCGTCAGGCCGTAAGTAGTCAGCACGTAGTCAATGAGAATGCTGGCCACCACCAGCATGTCGGCCCGCATCGGGAACATGCCGGGCAGGGCCACGCGCTGCTCGTGTTTGAGGCTGAGCAGGTGGCGCAGAGTTGACTGGAAGCTGGCCAACGCCAGTTCGGTCACGGGCGGCTGCTCGGCCTCGGTGCGAACGACGCCCAACTGCATGTCGGCCAGCGTGTCGAAGCTGCCGGAGGCACCCACCAGGCTTACCGGCCGAAACTCGGCCACGGCCGCCGTGAGTGGAGCCAGCACCCCGGCCAGGTACTCGCGCTCGGCGGCCACGCTGGCGGCGGGCATAATGCCGTCGAAGGGCGTGAAAAACTTGTCGAGCAGCCGTTGAGCACCGATTTCAAAGCTCTGCTTCCAAAAAATCGTCGTCTGATTGGCAATAATGAATTCCGTGGAGCCGCCGCCCACATCCATCAGCAAATGCAGCTCCGGCCCGAGGTCCACGGCCCGGCGGATGCCGGCGCAGATGAGCTCGGCCTCGCGGGCGCCGGCAATTACTTCGACCTGAATACCAGTCTGCTCGAAGATGTCGCGCACCAGCTGCGGGCCGTTTTTCGACACGCGCATGGCGCTGGTGGCCGTGGCCTTCACCTCCGTTACGCTGTGCAGGTCAATTTCTTCCTTGAAGCCATTGATGGTGTGCAGCGCCCGCGAGTAGGCGGCCGGCGCAATCTCGCCTTTGCTGATGCCGCCTTCGCCCAGACGCACGCCGGCCTTGGTGCGCAGCAGCTCGTGCGGTGGCTGGCCGGGCGTGGTGGGCAGCTCCACGATGAGCAGGTGAAAGGTGTTGGTGCCCATGTCGATGAGGGCGAGGCGGCGAGGGTGCGGGTGCATGAGAGAACGAAAACTCCCCTCCTTGGAAAGGAGGGGATGTTCAGCCGCAGGCTGAACGGGGGTGGTTGAAGTCGGCAGGGCTTTCGCGCCGAAAGAGAATAGTATTGCAAACGGCGCGGACGGGCGAACCACCCCCGTTCGCGCCTCTTCGGCGCTCACATCCCCTCCTTTCCAAGGAGGGGAGTTCGTGCTTACGTTGCGAAGCGGCAGAACGTGCCCAGCGGTAATTTCCGCTGCCCGGCATCGTGCAGGTAAATCTCGCCCAGCTCGCGCACAGCCTTTTGGCCGGGGAAAATGGCCGTCACGAGGTTATCCAGAATCAGGGCCGAGAAGCCCAGCGAATACAGGTTGACTACGAAGAAATGGTCCTCAGGGTCGAGCAGCTGCTGGCTGAGCTTGAGCATCTCGTTGAGCTCGTCTTCGAGCTGCCATTTCTCGCCGTTCGGGCCGCGGCCGTAGGCGGGCGGGTCGAGGATGAGGCCCTGGTACTTGGAGCCGCGCTTTACTTCGCGGCGCACGTATTTCATGGCGTCTTCTACCAGCCAGCGCACGCCGTCGAGCTGGCTGGCTTCCATGTTGTCGCGGGCCCAGAAGTTGACTTGCTTGACGGAGTCGAGGTGCGTTACGTCGGCGCCGGCGGCGCGGGCGGCCAGGGTGGCGGCGCCGGTGTAGGCAAAAAGGTTGAGCACGCGCGGTTGGGCGGCGCGGCGGGCGCGGGTCTGGTTGTAGATGAACTGCCAGTTGGGGTCCTGCTCCGGGAACAGGCCAACGTGCTTGAACGACGACAAGCCGAGGCGGAAGCGCAGCTTCAGGCCGTCGGGGCGCTGGTAGTCAATGACCCACTGCTCGGGCATGCTGGGCTTGAGGCGCCACTGGCCCTTCTCGGCGCTGCCGGGGGTGCGCACGAAGGCCGCATCGGCGCGCTCCCATTCCTTGAGCGGCAGGTGCGGGTCCCAGATGGCCTGCGGCTCGGGCCGGGCCAGCAGGTACTTGCCGAAGCGTTCGAGCTTTTGGAAGTTGCCCGAATCCACGAGTTCGTAATCGGGCCAGGGCGAGGTGGTGAGGAAGTCGTACAAAATCAACAGCGGATGAGCGGGCAAAAATACGGATAACGTAGGGGAGGGGCTCGGCTTACGCCTTCCTTACGGTTGCCGTCGCTCGAAGTCAGCGTGCTACACCGATTCAACTTCCTCACAATCCTGTTCGAACCGTAATTGCCGGCCTTCACCGAGAAGCCTACGCCCAGCCAAGGAATAGCCCGGTACCTTTGCAGGATGGTTGTCGGAAAATGGAAATTCAGTTGGGTTTGGCTGGTAGTCCTGGCGGCGCTGGGCGCCTGCTCGACGCCGGACGACCCCGCCGCCCCGCCCGAAGAACCCTACTTCAACTGCCGCGAAGAATACCACCCCACCCGCGGCCGCATCTACGACCGCCACGACTCGCTGCTGGTGACCAACGCTGTGCACTACACCTTACTGCTGCCGCGCCTGCCGAAGTTCGATTCGGTAGCCTTCAACAAGCTGCTGGGCTGGCCCGCCGGGGCCGTGCAGGCCCGCTGCGCCGCCAACCGCACCCCGCCCGCCTACCCGCCCCGGCTGCTGCGCGATACGGCCGGCGTGTTCCTGCCGCCTGTCGACCCACCCAGGCCGCGCCCCCGCTGGCAGCGCTGGCCCGTGCCCCTGACGCTCACGGCTCCCGAGGCCGCTGCCTTACGCGAAAAGCAGGCTAAATGGCCCGGTCTGACGATAATAGAGCAGCGCGGCCGCGGCTACCGCACCCGCGTGGCCGCGCCGGTGCTGGGCTACACCACGCAGTCGGCCGCCGCTTTCCTGCAGCAGGCCCAGGCGGCCGGCCGCGGCCGCTACGTGCAGCGCCTGCGCAACGGCGGCGTCGAGAGCTACTATAATGCCCTGCTGGCCGGTCACTGGGGCGCTTACCACCCCATCACCGACGGCCACGGCCGCGTGCACGGCTCCTGGGCCGCCGATACCGTGTACCGCCCCGGCCAGGATTTGCACCTCAGCCTCGACGTAAAATTGCAGGCCTACGCCGAGAAGCTGCTGGGCGAGCGCCGCGGCTACGTGGTGGCACTGGAGCCCGCCACCGGCGAAATCCTGTGCTACGTGTCGGCCCCCACCTACGACCCCGCCGTGCTCACCACGCCCGTCCACAGCCGCGAGCGCCGCAATTTATTGCTCAGCGACGACCAGCCGCTGCTTAACCGGCCGGCGCTGCTGGCCAACCCGCCGGGCTCGGTGTTCAAAGTGGTGAATGCGGCCGTGGCCATGCAGCTGGGCGCCATCCCGGCCGATACTACGTTCTATTGCGACCAGTCGCTGGTCAACTGCGTGCACGACCACCCCACGGCCCGCAACATCACCCAGGCCCTGAAATACAGCTGCAATCCGTATTTCTACCAGGTGATGCGCACACTCGTCAACCGCCAGCCGGGGCGCGACACCTGCGCCGCCCGCCACCAGAACCTGGCCCTCTGGACGCGCTACGTGCGCTCCTTCGGCCTCGACACGCTGCTGGGCGTCGACGTCACCCGCGAGCGGCCCGGCTACATCCCCGCCCCGCGCCACTACGACCGGCTCTACGGTGCCTGCACCTGGAAATACCCCACCATCGCCTCGCTCAGCATCGGCCAGGGCGAAATCAACCTCACCGGCCTGCAAACCGCCAACGTGATGGCCTGCATCGCCAACCGCGGCTGGTATGTGGTGCCGCACCTGGTGCGCGCCGTGGGCAATTCGGGCCAGCCGCTGCCGCGCTTTCAGAGCCGGCACCGCACGCTGGTCGATAGCGTGCACCTGGCGGCGCTGGTGCCCGGCATGGTGGCGGCCATGCAGCGCGGCGGCACCGCCTCGCTGGCCAATCTCAGCGACGTCGGCATCACGGTAGCCGGCAAAACCGGTACCGTGCAAAACGACGAGGGCGACGACCACGCCGCCTTCGCCGGCTTCGCCCCGGCCGACAAGCCGCAAATCGTGGTGGCCGTGTACATCGAAAATGCCGGTTTTGGCGGGCTCTCGGCGGCCCCTTTCGGAGCCCTGCTCATCGAAAAATACCTGCGCGGCAAAATTGCCCCCAAGCGCAAGCGCTGGGACTGGTGGCTGCGCTGCGGCGACCTGGCCAGCCAGGGGCAGGACGAATAACAGGGTAGGGGCCTTAAGCTGACTTACCGATGCCACAAAATTCTGTTACAAGAAAATTTGTGGCACAGCTTACCACAAATTTTCTTAATTGAAAAATTTGTGGCATTCGACACGCATCGCTGTGGCCGGGAGCGCTGGGCAGCCAAAGACAGGACGAATAACTCCATCTGTTACGTCTAGCGGGTCGGCCTCGTAGACCTCACCCCCAGCCCCTCTCCCGTGGAGAGGGGAGCCTGACGACTACCGAACAACTCGTGACCGCGCAGAACCCGCTCCCCTCTCCGCGGGAGAGGGGCCGGGGGTGAGGTTCGCACTTCCTGCCGACCTTTGCGCTCTCCGCTGTTGATTTCTGCTGATGAACTTCCACAAATACCACGGCACCGGCAACGACTTCGTCATGATTGACGACCGCGCCGAAGCCTTCGACCTCACCGACCAAGCCCGCATTGCCCACCTCTGCCACCGCCGCTTCGGCATCGGGGCCGATGGGCTTATCCTGCTGCGCAACCGCGAAGGCTACGACTTCGAAATGGTGTATTTCAACTCCGACGGCCGCCCCAGCTCCATGTGCGGCAACGGCGGCCGCTGCACTGTGGCCTTCGCCAAATTTCTCGGCGTCATCAACAACGAAACCACCTTCCTGGCCGTGGACGGCCCCCACGAGGCCCGCGTCGAAGCCGACGGCACCGTGCGCCTCAAGATGCAGGACGTGGCCCCGGCCCAGCCCGCCCCGGTGTACGACGAGCTCGGCGACGTGTACCTGCACACCGGCTCGCCCCACCACGTCCGCTTCCTCGACGTGAGCGAGGGCCACTCGCTCGCCGAGTTCGACGTGTTTGGCCAGGGCCACGAAATTCGCTACGACCAGGCCTACGACCCCGCCGGCACCAACGTCAACTTTGTGGAAGCCCCCGTAGAGCCCGGCCAGCCCTGGGCCGTGCGCACCTACGAGCGCGGTGTGGAAAACGAAACCTATAGCTGCGGCACCGGCGTCACAGCCGTGGCCCTGGCCGCCAGCACGCTCGGCGCCACCTCGCCGGTGCGCCTGAGCACGCCGGGCGGCCTGTTGGAGGTGACTTTCGAACAACACGCCACCGGGTTTTCGGACGTATGGTTGAGCGGGCCAGCCGTGCAGGTGTTTTCGGGAAAAATTTAAGGTTTTCACCGCAGAGGACGCGGAGGTTTTCGCAGAAGAACGTCCTCTGCATCTTCTGCGAAAACCTCCGCGTCCTCTGCGGTGAAAAAATGTCTGCCAACCCATGATTCGCCTCCGCGCCCTCGAACCCGACGACCTCGATTTCCTCTACGCGCTGGAAAACGACCCCGGCATCTGGGGCGTCTCGGATACGCTGGTGCCCGTGTCGCGCCACGCCCTGCGCGAGTATCTGGCCCACGCCACGGCGGATTTCTACGTAGTGCGCCAGCTGCGCCTCGTGGTAATTACTGAAAATGACGGCCGCGCCGTGGGAGTCGCCGACCTCTTCGACTTCGACCCGCTGCACCAGCGGGCGGGCGTCGGCATCACCATTCTGGGCACCGAGCGGGAGCAGGGCTACGCCCGGCAGGCCCTCGAATTGCTGAAGCAGCACGCCCGGCAGGTGCTGCGTTTGCACCAGTTGTACGCTACGGTGGGGGTTGATAATCAGGCTAGCCTGCAGCTATTCCGGCAGCTGGGGTTTCGGGAAGTAGGCACGCGGCAGCAGTGGCTGCGCACCGCCGCCGGCTGGCTCGATGCCGTTGAGTGGCAATATCTTTTATAGTAGCTCCGGTCAGCTCTTTACTGCGGGAAGCTCGGCTGTAGGCGACTGGCATATAGCACTATGTGCCCGGTCTGGGTATATCCTTTAGCGGGACACATCCGTATAGGGTGGCAAGCGCCTTGGTAGAGTATCGGAGACTCTGCCGTTGCGGCGCGAAACCTTCTTTTCCTGCTGTTCTTCATGCCGCTTTCTACTCCAGCGGAGGTGCCTTCGCGCGCCTCTGCTAATGCTGCCCAAAATGGCGAACAAACCGCCAAAACTGCCGACAACCAAGAGTATACCTTGCCGGATTTGGTGTGCTTTGCGCACCTGAACTGGGATTTTGTGTGGCAGCGCCCCCAACACCTGATGACGCGCTTCGCCCAGCACGGCCGGGTGTTTTACGTCGAGGAAGCCTTCTACCACAACGACGACCTCATCGAGCCGCACATGGAGGTGAAGGAGCGGCAAAATGGCCTGAAAGTGCTGGTAGTGCACCTGCCTAATAAGCTCCGCGCCGATGAAGCCACCGCCGAGCAGGCCCAGTTTGAGGTGCTGAGCAAGTACTTCGACCAGAACGGCATCGAAAAGTACATCTTCTGGTACTACACGCCGATGGCGCTGGGTAAGTCGCGCTTCTTCAAGCCTATGCTGACGGTGTACGACTGCATGGACGAACTGGCGGCTTTCAAATTTGCCCCGCCCGAGCTGAAAAAGCGTGAGCAAGACCTGTTCCAACAGGCCGACCTCGTTTTTACCGGCGGCCACACGCTCTACGAAGCCAAGCGCGAGCAACACCCCGACGCGCACCCTTTCCCGAGCAGCATCGACAAAGCCCACTTTGGCCAGGCCCGCCAGGAAATGCCCGAGCCCGCCGACCAGGCCGGCATTGCCCATCCGCGCATCGGCTTCTTCGGCGTGGTAGACGAACGGCTGGACATTGAGCTGCTCGGCGAGCTGGCAGTGAACCATCCCGAGTGGCAGTTTGTCATAATCGGACCAGTCGTCAAGATTGACCCGGCCACCCTGCCCCGCACGAGTAACATTCACTACCTCGGCGGCAAAGACTATCAGGAACTGCCGGCTTATTTACGTGGATGGGACGTGGCCACGCTGCTTTTCGCCGACAACGAAAGCACCAAGTTTATTTCGCCCACCAAAACCCCTGAGTATCTGGCCGCCGGTCGCCCCGTGGTGAGCACGCCCATCCGCGACGTGGTGCGGCCCTACGGCGAGCTGAACCTCGTGCAGATTGCCGCCAACGCCCCGGATTTCGGCGCCGCTATCGCCAAAGCCCTGACCCAGACACAGGACGCCGACTGGCGCCAGCGCACCGACGACTACCTCGCCACCATCAGCTGGGACCAGACCTGGCAGCAGATGCTGGCCCTGATGACGCAGCGCCTCGCCGCCAAGGCCCACGAATCGGACGCCGCCAGCGCCCCCCGCAGCCAGACTGCTGACGTAGCCGCGGTCTGATTTTTAACCAGATATCTACTTCACTTCCTTTTTCAACCATTCCGAAAACAAGCGCCATGTTTGATTATCTTATCGTCGGTGCCGGTTTTGCCGGCAGCGTGCTGGCCGAGCGGCTGGCTACCCGCAGCAACAAAAAAGTGCTGATTATCGACAAGCGCAGCCACATCGGTGGCAATGCCTACGACCATTATAATGAGGATGGTATCCTGGTGCACAAGTACGGTCCACACATCTTTCACACCAACTCGAAAGACGTGTTCGACTATCTCGGCCGCTTCACCGACTGGCGCCCCTACGAACACCGCGTGCTCGCCTCCGTGGATGGCCAGATGGTGCCCATGCCCATCAACCTCGACACCATCAACAAGCTCTACGGCCTCAGCCTGACCAGCTTCGAGGTGGAGCAGTTTTTCGAGTCGGTGGCTGAGAAGGTGGACGTCATCAAGACCTCGGAAGACGTGGTAGTGAGCAAAGTAGGCCGCGAGCTGTACAACAAGTTTTTCAAGAACTACACCAACAAGCAGTGGGGCCTCGACCCCTCGCAGCTCGATAAATCGGTGACCAGCCGCGTGCCCACCCGCACCAACCGCGACGACCGTTACTTCACCGATACCTACCAGGCCATGCCCCTGCACGGCTACACCCGGATGTTCGAGAAAATGCTCGACCACCCTAACATCAAGGTGATGCTCAATACCGACTACCACGAGGTGATGAGCTTCATTCCCTTTAAGGAGATGATTTTCACAGGCCCGGTGGACGAGTATTTCGACTATAAATTCGGCAAGCTGCCCTACCGGTCGCTCGAATTTAAGCACGAAACGCTGAGCAAGGAAAAGCACCTCGCCGCGCCGGTGGTGAACTACCCCAACGAAAACCTCTACACGCGCATCACCGAGTTTAAGGCCCTCACCGGCCAGGAGCACCCCAAAACGGCCCTCGTGTACGAATACCCGCAGGCCGAGGGCGACCCGTACTATCCCATCCCGATGCCCGAAAATGCCGAGCTGTACAACAAGTACAAGAAGCTGGCCGATGAGACGCCCAACGTGCATTTCGTGGGCCGCCTCGCCACCTATAAGTACTACAACATGGACCAGGTGGTGGCCCAGGCCCTGACGCTCTACAAGAAGCTGACGGAGAAGGAAGACGCCGCCAAGCCCAAGCGCCCCGCCATTTCGGGCAGCACCGCGCTGGTGGAGCAACTCGTGAACCGCGCCCCGAAGCAGGAGTAGTACAATTGCCGGTCATTTCCAAGAAAAGCCCTTTCCCGCCCCGGAAAGGGCTTTTTGCTGCCCCCAATCCCGGCCTCATTAAACTTCCGCCGCTAAACTCCATCCAAGCCCCATAATCCTCCGGATTTCACCCTTTAAATCTAATTCGCCATGTCACTTCGCACTGTGTTTTCGGCTTTGATTATTGCGTTGTCTGCGTGGACGGCCCTGCCCGCCCAGGCGCAGTACGGCTACTACCGCTACCCCCGGCCGCGCCGGGTGGTGTACGTAGCGCCGCCCCGGCCAGTGTATTATGCGCCGGTAGTGCCGGTGTATGTTGCCCCGGTGGCACCCGTGGTGGTGGCCCCGGCGCCGGTTATCGTGCGGGCGCGGCCCTTGTGGCGGCCCCGGCCGGTAGTGGTGGTGCGGGGCGGGCGCCGCTGGTAGCTGCTGCCCACGCCTGGCACAAGCACTTTCTGCAAAATTTGGTAGGCGCTGCCCCCGGGCAGCGCCTATTTTTGTGCCCTTATGCAGCATCCCGCCCGCGCTACCAATAATTTCGATGCCGTGCGGCTGGTGCTGGCATTTATTGTGGTGGCCTGCCATTTGGGCATCCTCACCGAGCGGCCCGAATATCGGCCCATCACGGCCTGGTTGTCGTCCAACTTCGCGGTGAAGGGCTTTTTCGTGCTCAGTGGCTACCTCGTGAGCCTCAGTTACGGGCGCAGCCGCTCGCTGGCCGATTACGCCGAGAAGCGCGCCCGGCGCATTTACCCGGCTTACGCCGTAACTATCCTGGTGAGTGCGGTGCTGGGGCTGCTGGCGAGCACGCTGCCGGTGGGGGAGTACCTGGCCAGCCGGGCCACCTGGAAATACCTGGCTGCCAACCTCACGTTTCTGAATTTCCTGCAGCCCACGCTGCCCGGCGCCTTCGCAAACCACCCCGTCACGGTGCTCAATGGCTCGCTCTGGACCATCAAGGTGGAGCTGTGCCTCTACGCCTGCGTACCCGCCCTGGCCTGGGCGCTGCGCAAGTGGGGGCCGTACGTGACGGTGGCCTTGTGCCTGGCCGCCATGCAGCTGTGGCTGCTGGTGTTGCAGCTGAAGCTGCCCATCAGCACCCAGTTGATGGGGGAATTGGGCCGGCAGTTTCCGGCGCAGCTGTATTTCTTCGGGCTGGGGGCGGCGTTTGCGCATGCGCGGGGCTGGCAGCCGCATCTGGGGAAGGTGCTGCTGGGGGCGGCGGTGCTTACCGGCCTGGGCTGGAACCTGCCCTGGGCGCGGGCGGTGGTAGAGCCGGTATTCTTTGCCGCGCTGGTGCTGTGGGCGGCCTTGCGGCTGCCGGTGCAGCTACCGGCCGGGCGCTGGGGCGACTTCTCCTACGGGGCTTATCTGTTGCACTTTCCGCTGATTCAGTTCCTGGTTTTTCTGGGGCTGTTTCGTGGGAATGCCTGGCTGGGGGCGGTCGTGGCAACGGGCGTGGTGCTGGCGGCGGCGGCCCTGATGTGGCATCTGGTGGAGAAGCGCTGGCTGAAACGGACGGTGAATGTGGAAAAGACGCCATAAACCAGCACGTCATCCTGAGGCGCGGAGCGGCGAAAGGACCTCGCCCGCGCCGTGCGCAGCAGTAATTTCTTTGTCTGAACGATTGAAATTACCATCCCAACGAAGCGGGCGAGGTCCTTTCGCCGCTCCGCACCTCAGGATGACGTGCTGGTTTACCTAATGCCTGCTAACCTGCCAGCCTGGCACTATCCGGCTTTTGGGACGGTTTTCGCTAGAAAGGCCGTAAATTTGGGGTGCGCCCGAGCGCCTTTCGCTAAAATAATACCTGATGTTTGATTTCTTAGGCAAGACCGTCGCCAAACTGTTTGGCTCCAAATCGGAGCGCGACCTGAAGGAAGTGCTGCCCTACGTGGCCCTCATTAATACCGAGTATGCCAAACTGGCGGCCATCAGCGACGACGAGCTGCGCGGGCAGACCGCTACCCTGCGCGCCCGCATTGCCGAGCGGCTGACGGGCATCGACGGCCAGATTGCCGGCCTGCACCAGCAAATCGACTCCCAGCCCGGCCTCGACGTGGCCAAGAAAGAAGCCCTTTTCGAGCAAATTGACGTGCTGGAAAAGCAGCGCAACAAAGATTTGGAGGCGGTATTGCTGGAAATCCTCCCCGTGGCCTTCGCCATCGTGAAGGAAACCGCCCGCCGCTACGCCCAGAACGGCCAGCTGGTGGTGACGGCCACCGACCTGGACCGCGACTACGCCGCCAGCCACCCCAACGTGACTTTCGAGGGCGACAAAGCCATCTGGAGCAACACCTGGCTGGCCGCCGGGGCCGAGATTACCTGGGACATGGTGCATTACGACGTGCAGCTGATTGGCGGCTACGTGTTGCACACCGGTAAAATCGCCGAGATGGCCACCGGCGAGGGCAAAACCCTGGTATCGACCTTGCCCGCGTTCCTGAATGCGCTGGGCGGGCGCGGGGTGCACCTCGTAACGGTGAACGATTACCTCGCCAAGCGCGACTCGGAGTGGAATGCGCCCTTGTTTGAGTTCCACGGCATCACGGTGGACTGCATCGACAAGCACCAGCCGAATACGGATGCCCGCCGCAACGCGTATCTGGCCGACATTACGTACGGCACGAACAACGAATTCGGCTTCGACTACCTGCGCGACAACATGGCCCGCGACCCTTCGGAGCTGGTGCAGCGCAAGCACCACTTTGCGATGGTGGACGAAGTGGACTCGGTGCTGATTGACGATGCGCGGACCCCGCTCATCATCAGCGGGCCGGTGCCGCGCGGCGATGTGCACGAGTTTCTGCAGCTCAAGCCCCGCATTCAGCGGCTGGTGGAGGAACAGAAGAAGGTGGTGCAGAACTACCTCGTGGAAGCCCGCAAGCTGATTAAGGAAGGCAAGACGGGCGTTGAGGAAGGTGACAAAAACGGCGTCGGCGGGCTCATGCTGTTCCGCGCCTACCGCGGGCTGCCCAAGAGCAAGCCGCTCATTAAGTACCTCAGCGAAACGGGTATCCGGACGGTGCTGCAGGCTACCGAAAACCACTACCTGGCCGACAACTCGCGCCAGATGCCCAAGGCCGACATGCCGCTGTTCTTCACCATTGATGAGAAGAACAACCAGATTGAGCTCACCGAGAAAGGCATTGACCTGATTACGGCGCAGGGCGAAGACCCGCACCTGTTTATCATGCCCGATATCGGGGTGGAAATTGCCAACATCGAGAAAAACGAGGCCCTGACGGCCGAGGAAAAGCTGGCCCAGAAGGACCAGCTGATGCAGGATTATAACGAGAAGTCGGAGCGCGTGCACACCGTGAACCAGCTGCTCAAAGCCTACACCCTGTTTGAGCGCGACGACCAGTACATCCTGACCCAGGATGGCAAGGTGAAAATCGTGGACGAGCAGACGGGCCGCGTGATGGAGGGCCGCCGCTATTCCGACGGCCTGCACCAGGCCATCGAGGCCAAGGAAGGCGTGCGCATCGAGGATGCCACCCAGACCTACGCCACGGTGACGCTGCAGAACTACTTCCGCATGTACCACAAGCTGGGCGGCATGACGGGTACGGCCGAAACCGAAGCCGGCGAGTTCTGGGAAATCTACAAATTGGACGTGGTGGTGATTCCGACCAACCGCGCCATCAGCCGCAAGGACGAGCACGACCAGGTGTATAAGACTGTGCGCGAGAAGTACAACGCCGTGGCCCAGGAAATTCAAAAGCTGGTGGAAGCCGGCCGCCCGGTGCTCGTGGGTACCACCTCGGTCGAGATTTCGGAGCTCGTGAGCCGCATGCTCAAGCTGCGCGGCATCCAGCACCAGGTGCTGAACGCGAAGCAAAACCAGCGCGAGGCCGAGATTGTGGCCGCCGCCGGCTACCCCGGCACCGTAACCATCGCCACCAACATGGCGGGCCGCGGAACGGACATCAAGCTGCGCGAAACCAGCCGCGCGTCCGGCGGGTTGGCCATCATCGGCACCGAGCGCCACGAGTCGCGCCGGGTAGACCGCCAGCTGCGCGGCCGCGCCGGGCGCCAGGGCGACCCGGGCAGCAGCCAGTTTTTCGTGAGCTTGGAGGACAACCTGATGCGCTTGTTCGGCTCGGACCGCATTGCCAAGCTCATGGACCGCATGGGCATGGAGGAAGGCGAAGTCATCCAGCACTCGATGATTACCAGCTCCATCGAGCGGGCGCAGAAGAAGGTGGAGGAAAACCACTTCGGCACGCGCAAGCGGTTGCTGGAGTACGACGACGTGATGAATGCCCAGCGCGAAGTGGTGTACAAGCGGCGCCGCAATGCCTTGCACGGCGAACGCCTGGAAGTGGACATCCTGAACATGATTTACGACGTGTCGGAAGACATTGCCGTCGGGCATCTCGTGACCAAGGACTTCGAGGACTTCAAGCTGGCCGTGATTCGCGTCTTCGGGTACGATACGCACCTCTCGGCGGCCGATTTGACCAATCTGGCGGCCCCGGCGCTCACGCAGAAGCTGTACAATGAAGCCCTGGGCTACTTCCAGAGCAAAAACGAGCACATCGCCAGCACCAATTTGCCGCTGGTGAACGAGCTGCTGCGCAACGGCGCCCAGTACGAGAACATCGCGGTGCCCTTCACCGACGGGCGCAAGCAGGTGACGGCCATTGCCAACCTGCGCAAGGCCGAGGCCACCGGCGGGCACGACATTCTGCGCTCGATGGAGAAGGTGGTGGTGCTGTCGGTCATCGACACGGCCTGGACGCAGCACCTGCGCCAGATGGACGACCTCAAGCAGGTGGTGCAGAACGCCGTGTACGAGCAGAAAGACCCCCTGCTGGTGTACAAGTTCGAGTCGTTTGAGCTGTTTAAGCGCATGATTGGCAAGGTGAACGAGGAAACTATCAGCTTCCTGTTCCACGCCGACGTGCCGGTGCAGCAGCAGGCCGTGGGCACCAACGACGAGATGGACTACTACCTCGACGACGAGGAGCACATGCCCCAGCTGGTGCTCGAAAAGGAGGACTCGCAGCAGAGCCTGGGCGCCGGCCCCGAGGACATTGGCCCCGACTACGAAGCCCCGGCCGTGGCCGAGAAGCAAACGCCCGTGCGCGCCCAGCACATTGCCAACCGCAACGACCGGGTGAACGTGCAGTACATGGACGGCACCGTGAAGCGCGATGTGAAGTACAAGAGCGTGGAAGAGGACGTGCAGAGCGGCCGCGCCGTGCTCGTGGATTAGGCTGGTACGTAGCTTTTTTCCTGACTATTCAGAAAGCCACCCCCGGGCAGGGGGTGGCTTTTTTGTAGGCTATACTTTTCAGTACCTTTGAAGGGATTTCTTTTATTTGTTTTAAGCTCCTGTATGAAAAAAAGCTGCTTATTAAGCGTTGGCACGAGCCTGCTGGCACTCGGGCTGGCCGGGCAGCCAGCGCGGGCGCAATTCTTTGGGACGGCAGTGGCCTACCCGGCCGGGCCTACCCCCACTACGGTGGCCGTGGGCGACCTGAATAACGATGGCCATCCCGATATAGTAAGCGCAGGCCAGGGCTTTGGCAATATGACGTTGCTGCTGGGGCAGGCTGCGGGCGGTTTTGCGGCGCCGGTGGCCTACCTGACGGGCACTGGTACCGGTGATATTTTGCTAGGGGACTTTAATTACGACGGCAAGCTCGATGTGCTGATGGCCGACCTTGGCAACAACGCCCTGGTGCTGCTACCGGGCAACGGCACGGGCTCGCTGGGTGTGGGGCCCAGCTATTCTGCGGAGCAGGGGGTAGTGAGCCTGAGCGCCGGCGACGTGAACGGCGACGGCAAGCTCGATATTCTGACGGCCAACAAGTTTAATAATACGGTATCGGTGCTGTTGGCGCTGCCGGCGGGCGGCTTTTCCATTCGAACGGACTACGCGGTCGGCCAATCGCCCACTCGCGCCCGCTTAGCCGACCTGAACGGGGATGGAAGGCTCGATATTCTGGCTACCAACCTCGCCAGCCAAACGCTGTCGGTGCTGCTGGGTAACGGTACGGGTGGCTTCGGCACAAAACAGGACTATATGACGGGCGCCCAGCCCACCGATGTGCAACTGGTGGACCTGAATGGCGATGGCTACCGCGATGCCGTGGTAGGCACGGCCATTGGCCGCACGCTGGAGGTGCTCGATGGCAATAGCATGGGGACGCTGGGTACCAAAAGCGACAACTATTTGCCGGGCATGACTGCTTCGGTGGCGCTGGGCGACGTGAATAATGACGGCTACCCCGATGTGGTGGTAACCCAGACCGATGGCAACGTAATAGTGCTACTGGGCGATGCCACCGGCGACCTGGGTTCCCAAACCAGCTACCAATGCGGCTCGCGTAGCGACAAGGGTATCCTGGCCGATGCCACCGGCGACGGCGTACTGGACCTGGTGGTGTGCGACAATCGTAACAACGCCATCGTCATCCGCCCCGGCCTGGGCCGCCCCAACGCTGTGCGCTCCTCGGCGCTGCCGGCGCTACAGCTCTACCCCAACCCCGCCCACGAAACGGTGCTGCTAAGCGGGCTGCCGGCCACTACCCAGCCTGTTGCGGCGGTGCTGCGCAACAGCCTGGGCCAGGTGGTACGCCGCATGGCCCTGACGCCCACCGCCGGGCAGGCCAGCCTCTCGGTGGCGGGGCTGGCGGCCGGGGCTTATACCCTGCACCTGCATACCACGGCAGGCCCGGCCGTGCGCCAGGTGGTGGTGGAATAAGCCACCCGGCTGGCCATAGCGGCTACCATCCTGTATGAGAAACGCCCGACGCTGCCCGCGCCGGGCGTTTTGCTGTGGTGGCCCGCCAGCTTCCTGCCCGTACCTTTGACGGCCCGTTGGGCTGATTTAGTTAACCTTACTCGTATGCGCTCCTTCTATTTAGTGCTCAAAACCATCCTTTGCCTGGCCGGAGTGGCCGGCTTGCTGGCTGGCCCTGGCCTGGCCCGGGCGGGCAGCCCCCTGACCGGGATGCCCCCGGCCGCGCTGGCCCAGGCCCTGAACCCCGATGGCACTCTGAAGCCCGGGATGGCGGGTACTTTCGACGCCCGGCGGTTTACGATGGGCACGGCGCCGGACGGCAGGCCCGTGTTTCGGCCCAAAAGCCTGCTGGGCGCCGACGACTACCACTGGCAGGACGGCTTTGGGCTGCCCGCGGGCACCAATGGGCGGGTGACCGTGCTCCTGCCGGTGGGGGGCGAGGTGTACGTGGGCGGTAAATTCACTACCGTGGGCAATGTGGTGGCCCACAACCTGGCCCGCTGGGACGGCACGGCCTGGCACGCCGTGGGCACGGGCTTGGCCAATGGAGTGGGGGGCGAAGTGCTGGCCCTGGCCCGCGCCGCCAACGGTGATGTGTACGTGGGCGGCAGCTTTAGCCAGGCCGGAGGCAGCTACTCGCCCGGTATTGCGCGCTGGAATGGCCTGGCCTGGAGCAGCCTGGGCACCGGCACGGCCAACGGGCTCACGCTGGGCGGCGCGGTGAGCGCGCTGGCCGTGGGCCCGGGCGGGGAGGTGTACGCGGGGGGCGTGTTTAGCCAGGCCGGGGGCATCATGGCCAACAACATTGCCCAATGGAGCGGCGGCAGCTGGAGCGCCCTGGTGGCCGGGGGCATCAATGGCGTTAATCAGGGCGTGCGGGCGCTGGCCCTGACCCCGGCGGGCGAGCTGTACGTAGGCGGCGTCTTCTCGCAGGCCGGGCCGGTGGCGGCGGCGGGCCTTGCCCGCTGGAGCAGTGGCACCTGGACGGCCCTCGGCAGCGGGCTGCGCCAGAATGCCAGCACCCTGGGCTACGCCAACGCCCTGCTGCTCGACGCTACCGGCAACCTCTACGTGGGCGGGCGCTTTGCTGAGGCCGGCGGGGTGCCGGCCAACAACGTGGCCCGCTGGAACGGCACCACCTGGAGCGCCCTGGGCAGCGGCAGCAGCAATGGTGTGACCGGCATTGTGGAAGCCCTGGCCGCCGCGCCCGGTGGCGGCCTCTACGCGGGCGGGCAAGTGCTCAACAGCACCGCCCCCAGCACCGGCGTGCTCCGCTGGAACGGCAGCCGCTGGGCGCCGCTGGGCCCCGGGGCCCTCGGCAACCATAGCGTGTATGTGCAGGCGCTGGCCGTGGGGGCCGGCGGCGAGCTCTACCTCGGAGGCCAGTTTGGCAGGGCCAATGGCGTGGGCGCCGACCACATTGCCCGCTGGGACGGCAGCATCTGGCAGCCGCTGGGGGCCGGCAGCGGCAATGGCTTGTATGGCGAAACCACTGCCGTGGCCGTGGGCCCCAACGGCAACGTGTACGTGGGCGGCAATATTGGCAAAGCGGGCAACGTGCTGGCCAATGGTGTGGCCTGCTGGAACGGTAGCAGCTGGAGCAGCCTGGGCGCCGGCACCGCCAATGGCATTGTGGGCTGGGTAGAGGCCCTGGCCGTGGCCCCCAACGGCGATGTGTACGCCGGTGGGGACTTCAGCCAGGCCGGCGGGGTGTCGGCCAACAACGTGGCCCGCTGGAACGGCACCGCCTGGAGCGCCCTGGGCAGCGGCAGCACCAATGGCGTCGTCGGCCGGGTGCGGGCGCTGGTGGTGGCGCCCTCCGGCGAGCTCTACGTGGGCGGGCAGCTCACCCGCGCGGGCGGGGCCGTGGCCAACGGGGTGGCCCGCTGGAACGGCACGGCCTGGGATGCCCTGAGCGGGGGGCTCACCTACAACAGCCTGGCCGGTAGCGTGCGCGCCCTGGCCCTGGCCCCCAACGGCAGCCTCTACGTGGGTGGCATCTTCACCCGGGCGGGCACTGCTACGGCCGAAAACGTGGCCCGCTGGAACGGCACCGCCTGGACCAGCCTCAACGCCGGCACCGGCATCAACGCCATCAGCAATGTGTATGCCCTGGCCGTGACGCCCAACGGCGACCTCTACGCGGGCGGGTCCTTCG
This sequence comes from Hymenobacter aranciens, assembly GCF_030580865.1. Taxonomy (GTDB): domain Bacteria; phylum Bacteroidota; class Bacteroidia; order Cytophagales; family Hymenobacteraceae; genus Hymenobacter; species Hymenobacter aranciens. The sequence continues at coordinate 109,616 of NZ_JAUQSY010000007.1, forward strand.
GGCGCGTGGCCGGGCAAGCTATTTACGACGTAGCCCGCTGGAACGGCAGCACCTGGAGCGCCCTGGGCGCTGGCGTGGGCGGCGGCCTGGGCGCGGTGAGCAACTTGCGCGTAACCGCCCTGGCAGCCACTGCCAGCGGCCACCTGTACCTGGGCGGCTTGTTCGGGCAGGCCGGCGGCACGCCCGTGCACAACCTCGTGCGCTGGGATGGCAGCGCCTGGCTGCCCCTCGGCAGCGGCCTCAACGGCGAAGTAGTCGGCCTGGCTTCCGATGCTACCGGCAAACTGTACGTGGCCGGCGCCTTCGGGGGCGTGGGCGACAACAGCAAGGCCAGTAGCAATTTTGCCATCTACGACCCCGCCGCCGTGCTGGGCACTGCTGCCAGCGCCCCGCTCCCCGCCCTGCAGCTCTACCCCAACCCCGCCCACGAAACGGTGCTGCTGGCCGGCTTGCCGGCCTCGGCTGCGCCCCTCGTGGCCGTGTTGCGCAATACGCTGGGCCAGGTGGTGCGCCGCACCACCCTTACGGCGGTGGCCGGGCAGGCTCTGCTATCAGTAGCGGGCCTGCCGGCTGGCGACTATACCCTCCACCTATTTACTGCGCAGGGCCCAGCCGTGCGCCGGCTGGTGGTAGAATAAGCCACTCAGCTGGCTATAGCTGCTACCCTCCAGCGTGGTAAATGTCTGACACTGATAGCGCCAGGCATTTACCATGTTGATTAAACCAGGCCCTTGGCCCATTCTCTCAAGCCCTTGGCAGGTGCTGCCAAGGGCTTACTACTTCAGGAAAGGCACTTGGTTCTGACAAGCAAGCCCGTGCTACTGCCGGCATGGGGCTTGCGCAAAGCAAACAAGTGCTTACTGACTTAAACCGGGTGCTTGGCCAGGCCTCCAAGGCCCACGGCGGCGCCGGACAAGTACCAATACAGTAACAATAGGTGCCTGCCCGGTCAGAACGGGTGCCTGGCTGGTGCGCTATTGATAGTATCGGCAACGGAGGGGCTGCTACGCGGGGATATGCGCAACGCAATGCCTGGTAAGTCAAAAATAAAAGCGAGAAAAAGCAGGGATATTGTGAAATTGTGAAAAAGTCGTACATTGGCAGCCATAACGGAGGTAACGGCCTTGCCTTCGGCTCTTTTCACCCTTTTCACTTTTTTTATTTATGAAAGTACCCTCTCGCGGATTGTTCCCGGTTAGTCAGATGAACGACGGGGAACGCATCAGTAAAGGCACCCATTGCAACCAGCTGTATGAGCTGAATGCACCCGGGTTCCCCGATACCACTCCCAATACCCTCACCCAGCGCGTCGCCTCCGTTAGCCGCCTCACCGATGCCGTGGCGGCGGCCGTGGACGGCGGGCGCGCCGTGCGCAACGAGCTAATAGCGGCCCGTGGGGAGTTTAACACCCTCTTTGCCGACTACCGCGACTAGGCAAACCAGAGCAACGTAGCGCTGGGCGACGCCATCAAGCTCAACAAGCTGGGCCTGGAGGCCAGCAAGCCGATGGCGCACCGGGCCACCCGCCCGGCCACCCCCCAGATGAAGGCCGTGCGGGTGGTAGGGGCCAAGTGCATTTGGGCAGGCTGCGAAAAGATAGGCGGTAAGGTGATGTACACTTATTTTGTGGCCTACGGCGAGACGGAGCCGCCCCTCAGCGACTTCAGATTTCTGCTGAACAGTACCTCGGCGCACGAGGAGCTGACGGTGGAGTCCGGCAAACGCCCCTGGGTGTGCATGCTGGCCACCAACTCGGCCGGCATGAGTGAGTATAGCGCCCCCATGGGGCTACTCGTGGTGTAAGGCAATGCAGCGGGCTTCAAGCCAGGCCCCCAGGGGATAGATGATGTGAAAAAGAATGGCTTACTTTACTACATGAAGCACCTACTTGCACGGATGACGGAGCTGCGAAGCTCCGTCATTTTTGTTCTACCAAAGACTTGCCGCCTGCTGCTTGGCGCCCTGCTGCTGCTGGCCAGCCCCCGGGCCCACGCCCAAACGCCTAGCTGGCAACTGGCGCTGGCAGCCAACGCCGATAGCACCAGCCTGAGCACCATGACGGGCACGGCGACCGATGCGGCGGGCAATGTGTACGTGGCCGGCAATTTCAGCGGCCGCATTGCCCTGGGGAGGTTCAGCTTCAGTAGCGCGGGGCAGAACGATATCTTCGTGGCGTGCTGGAGCCCGGCGGCGCAGGCCTTCAGCTGGGCCCGGCAGGTGGGCGGCAGCGGCGACGACTGGGTGGCAGGCATTGCCGTGGCCGATACGAGCGTGTACCTGGCCGGTTCTTTCCTGAGCCCGGCCCTGCAGTTTGGCAGTACGCAGCTGGTGGGCGTGACTCTGTCCACGGCGCCGGGCGGGCCGGCCCTGCCATCGATGGATGGGTACCTGGCCAAGCTCAGCACGGCGGGCGCTTTTGGCTGGGCCCACCTGCTGGCCGATGGCAACCACAACCAGCTATACCGCCTGGCCGTGAGCGGCAACAGCGTGTACGTGAACGGCTCCTGGCAGGGCACCGACGTGGTGGTAGATGGCGTGGCCCAGGCCACCAGCGGCTCCGGCAACCACATAGTAGCCAAGTTTCGCGATGCCGGGGCCAGTGCCCGCTTTGCCTGGGCCCAGCGCCTGCCGGTGCCGGTGTATGCCCTGGCGGCCACGGGCACGGGCGTGTTCCTGGGGGGCGATTTTTCGCTCAGCAACCTGGAGCTGGGCGACACTATCCTGCACAGCAGCTTTGCGGGCAACGCGCACTGGTACGTGACGCAGCTGCTGGATGCCGGCAGCGGCGTACGCTTTGGCTGGAGCCGCACCACCGACAGCCCCGGCGACCAGACGGTGCGGGCGCTGGCAGTGCAGGGCGGCGCCCTGTACGTGGCGGGCACTTTTATGGGCAGCACGGCCCGGTTTGGGGCCTTCACGCTCACCAACAGCAGCACGCGCAACGATATTTTCGTGGCCAAATTTGCCGATACCAGCCCCGCCAGCCAGCCCACGTGGGTGCAGCAGGCCGGCGGCATCTACCACGAGCGGGTGGCGAGCCTGACCGTGGCCGCCAACCAGGTATACCTGACGGGTAGCTTCTTTAGTCCCGCCGTCACCTTCGGGCCCCACTCGGCCCCGAACAGCAATCCGACCGTGGCGGGCCTAAACAGCAACAACGACGTGTACGTGGCCAAATTGCTGGACCTGGGCAGCTCGGCCAGCTTTGCCTGGCTGCAGGCGGCGGGCAGCGCCACCAGCAATGCCCTCGACGAGAGCTGCGGCGTGGCCGTGGTGGGCACGCAGGTGTACGTGGCGGGGGGAGTGGGCCCCGGTTGCCGCTTCGGCCGCCACCAGCTCCCCGCCGCGTCGGGCGCGCTCACGGCCTTTCTGGCCCTGCTTGATGAAACCATTCTGGGCACCGCGCCGGCCACCGGCCTTGCGGCCACCCTGCAGTGCGTGCCCAACCCCGCCACGGGCCGCACCATCGTCTACGGCCTCCCCAGCCCCCCGGCTTTGGCCACCCAGCTGCTCCTGCTGGACGCGCTGGGCCGCCCCGTGCGCTCGGCTACGGTGCCCAGCGCCCAGCTCACCACCGGCTACTCCCTCGACCTGCGCGGCCTGGCCCCGGGCCTGTACCTAGTGCGCCTAAGCAGCGGCGGCACGCTGCTCACGCGCCGGCTGGTGGTGGAGTAAACCGCCGTCGGCCTCCTGCTACCTTTGCCTTATACTCTTCACCCTGATTTCTTTGCAATGAAACAGCTTTTTACTCTCGCCCTGCTGGCCGGCTGGTGCCTGCCACTGCTTAGTCCTGCCCAGGGCCCCACCTGGCAATTGGCCACGGGCATCAGCCCGGCCACTAATACCGCTTCGGAGGTGCTGGCCAGCGCCGCCGACAACCAGGGCAACGTGTACATGGCCGGTACCTTCTTCGGGCGGGCCGTATTTGGCAGCACCACGCTCGTGAGCGCCGGGGCCTACGACGGTTTCGTGGCCAAATACAACGCGACCGGCGCCGTGGTGTGGGTGCAGCAGTTGGGCGGGACCGGGTCGGAGCGCATCACGGCCATAGCGGCCAGCGCGGGGCGGGTGTGCGTGGCGGGCACCTTCGAGGGAACCAGCACCACGCTGGCAGGCACGTCGTACAGCAACGTGGGTACGCAAGGCACCGACGCTTTTGTCCTTAATTACCTCGATACCGGCGTAACCAGCAGCGTGGCGGGAGTGTATATGCTGGGCAGCGCCGGCACCGACCTGGTGCCGGCCCTGGCCTTGCGCGGGACCAGCCTGGTGGTGGCCGGTACGTTTTCGGGCGGCTCCCTCACGGTGGGCAGCACGGTACTGGCCAATGCGTCGGGCAGCCTGGGCGTATTCAGCGATGTATTTGTGGCCCGGTTTGAGGTCGGTAGCAGCAGTCTCACGCCTCGTTGGGCCGCGCAAGCGGGCGGCCAGGGCTTCGAGGAGGTGTCGGCGGTGGCGCTGAATGGCTCCAGTGTGTACATCGCGGGCCAGTTTACCGGGCCCCCGGCCACGTTTGGCAACACCGTGCTCACGGCCGCCAACATGAGCTACGATGGCTACGTGGCCAAGCTCGAAGATGCCAGCAACGCGGGTACTTTCACCTGGGCCGAGCGGTTCGGCAGCGGCGTCAACGACCACGGCACGTCGCTGGCGGTGGTGGGCAACAGCATTTACATAGGCGGCCAGCTGGGCCCGGAGCCCGGCACCTTTGGCACGCTCACAGCCACCGGCAGCAGCACCAGTCTGCCCGATGTATTTGTGGCTAAACTCACCGACGCGGGCCCGCTGGCCGCTTTCGACTGGGTGCAATTGCTGGGCAGCAGCACCGGCTACGAAAAGCTGGATGCCCTGACCGTGCAGGGGAGGCATATCTACGCGGCGGGGGTGTTTTCGGAGTCCAGTACCACCTTCGGCGGCATCACGCTCCCCAATCCGGCCCCGACCAATGCCGATGGCTTCCTGCTGAGCCTAGCCGATGGCCCGGCTGTGCCTACCGTGGAGTGGGCCGTGTCCATTGCTGGCAACGCGGCGGAGTTCGTCAATACCATCACGGCCCAGGGCAACCGGCTGTACGTGGGGGGCTCCACGGCCAGCAGCTCCGTCAGCTTTGGCCCGCTCACGCTGACCAGCACCTTCAACGGCAGCCAGGGCTTCGTGGCCGTGCTCGACGGCATTGTGCTCGGTACGGCCGAGGCAACGGCCACCCGCGCCGGCTTCAGCCTCGGGCCCAACCCCGCCCGCCACACCGTGGCCCTGCGCTGGGCCGTGCCTGCCACTGCCACCCCCGTGGCCCTGACGCTCACCGACGCGCTGGGCCGCCCCGTGCGCTCGGCCATGGTGCCGGCGGCCCAGCTCATCACCGGCTACTCCCTCAGCCTGACGGGCCTGGCCCCAGGCCTCTACCTCGTGCGCATGACGAGCGGCCGCACGCAGCTTACGCGGCGGCTGGTGGTAGAGTAAAAAATGTATCAGAAGCTTTGCTGCCCGCGCAAGCCCGTTATTTGTCCCATGAAATACTCCTACTTAAAAAAGAGAAAAGCAGTAGCTTTCGCCCCGGTCATTTTGCTGAAAGCTATAGCCTTGCTGGGCCTGTTGTGGCTGGGGCCGCCAGCAACCACCCGGGCCCAGGCCCCCACCTGGCAGACAGTGCTGACGCCTGGGGCCGTGGCGCCACACGGCTCCGACATCAGCAGCACGGCGGCCGACGCTAACGGCAACATCTACCTGGTTGGGTCGTTTTCGGGCAACCTGCGCCTGGGAAATATCCTCCTGGCCAGCGCCGGGCAGAACGACGCCTTCGTGGCCAAGTACAATCCCACCACCAGCACCTATCTGTGGGCGCGAAGCTACGGCGGGTTCGACGATGATGCCCTCTATGCGGTGACCGTCAGGGGCACGGCGGTGTATCTGGCGGGCGGCTTTCGCAGCCGTACCCTCACGTTGGGCAGCGTCACGCTCCAGAATCAGGGGGCCGTCAACAGCTCCCCCACGTATTCCTACAACGACGGGTTTGTGCTGAAGCTGACCGACCAGGGTACGAACCCTACCGTTGACTGGGCGCAGTCGGTGGGCTCGGGCGATACCGATTACATCGTGGCCATGACCCTGAACGGCAACGACCTGTACGTAGCCGGCGATTTTTCGGGGCCTAGTCTGACCTTGGGCAACCTGGTGGTTACCAACCCGCAGGGAACGATGAATAACCCGGGCGGCTCCTATGTAGCCAAGCTCAGCGATGCGGGCAGCACCAGCACCTGGCGCTGGGCCCTGCCCCTGGGCAGCGACATCAGTTCCCGCATCAACGCCTTCACGAGCGTGGGAACCACCCTGTACCTGACTGCTGACTTCATCGGTAGCCAGCTGCAACTCGGTAGCACACTGGTAGCGGCCAGCACGACCACTAATTTTATTGCCAGGCTCACCGACACGGGCAGCACGGCCACCGTGGGCTGGGTGCAGCCGCTGGCCGAGAATGCCTACGTCACGGCGCTCGCGGCCACGGCCACCAGCCTGTATCTGGGGGGACTTTTCTCAGGGCCTACGCTGACAGTTGGCCCGACTACCCTCACCAATGCCGCTGCCAGCACCCAGTGGCCGACTGAAGACCTGTTTGTGGCCAAGCTCACCAACCTGGCCGCTACGCCCAGCTACGCCTGGGCCCTAAGCGCGGGCGGGCTCGACCGGGAAGGGTTGAATACGCTAGTCATCAATGGCAATAACCTGTATCTGGCGGGCACTTTCTTCAGCAACAATGTCCAGTTCGGCCCCAGCTTGCTCGTCAATACCCTGTCGCCCGTCCCGCAAGGCCTCGACGCGGAGCTGTACGTAGCCAAAGTGGCCGATGCCGGCAGCAGCGCCCGCTTCGAGTGGGGCCAGCAGGCCAGTGGAGTCGGCGCGGACGTGGCTACCAGCATTACCTTGCACGGCACCACGGTGTATGTGTCGGGGTACGTCATCGGCAACCCCACTACGTTTGGCAGCTTGCCGGTGGCCGTGGCTACGCAGAACTTTCTGGGCTTCTGCGCCACCCTCACCGACAATACCTTGCTGGCTACGACGCCAGCTCCGGCCCTGGCCGGCCTGCGGGTGTTCCCCAATCCGGCCCGGCACAGCGTGCAGCTGCAGCTACCGGCCGCCCAGCCTGCTGCCCAGCCCCTGACCCTGACGCTGACTGACGCGCTGGGCCGTTCCGTGCGCTCGGCCACGGTGCCGGCGGCCCAGCTCGCCACCGGCTACTCCCTCGACCTCAGCGGCCTGGCCCCGGGCCTGTACCTGGTGCGCCTAAGCAACGGCGGCACGCTGCTCACGCGCCAACTGGTGGTGGAGTAGGGGCAAAGCCTAACCCTGTCTGCGTATAATACCTGCTTTCTTTACTACATGAATCACTTCAACACCTTCTGGGCAGGCGTGCGCAGCCTGGCTATGGCACTTTGTTGCAAATCAACGGGCCTTGCGCTGGCGCTGAGCGGGCTGCTGGCCCCCGCTGTGCAGGCGCAGGCCCCGGCCTGGCAACAGGCCCTGGGCCTGGCGCCCACCACCCCGGCCGCCACGCAGCTGCGGGGCATGGCCACCGACGCCAGCGGCAACGTGTACGTGGCCGGGTACTTTGAAGGCACCCTCACGCTGGGCAACACCACCCTGACCAGCGTGGGTGGGCGCGACGTGCTGGTGGCCAAGTGGCAGCCCAGCACCAGCACCTGGCTGTGGGCGCAGCGCGCGGGCGGGACCACCGACGACTACGCCACCGCCTTGGCCGTAAGCGGCAACAATGTATACGTGACGGGCCAGTTTGATAGCATAACGGCCGATTTTGGAGCTACCACCCTCACCAATGCCGGCACCTCGGGTACGTCGGGCGATGTATTTGTGCTGAAGCTGACCGACAGCGGCAGCAGTACCATCAACTGGGCACAGCGAGCCGGCGGCATCTTCGGCGACCGCGCCCAAGCCATTGCCGTGAGTGGCACGGGGGTGTACATCACGGGCGTGTACTCCAGCTCCACGGCCGATTTCGGCAGTACCACTCTCACGTGGGTAAACTCTCCGACAGGCGGGGGGGATATATTTGTAGCCAAGCTGGTTGATAGCGGCAGCACGGGCCAGTTTGCCTGGGCCATCAGCGCCGGCGGCGACGGCAATGACCGGGCCTACGCGCTAGCGGTGCAGGGCAGCTCCATCTACATCGCCGGCGACTACTCGGGCAGCACCGCCACCTTTGGCGGAACCCAGCTGCTCAATGTCCCGCCCCCGCCTAGCGATTTCAGCTACAACGCCTTTGTGAGCCGGCTCACGGAGTATGGCGCCGGGCCCGCATTTGACTGGGCGACGCAGCTGGGGGGCACCGGCAATGAGGTGGGGCAGGCGCTGCTGTGGCACAACGGCAGCTTGTATCTGGCGGGCAGCTTCACTAGCAGCAGCATGTTGGTCGGCAGCGACATACTAACCAATGCCGGGGGCAGTGCCAGCCCGGCCACCGCCGATGCCTTCTTGGCCCGCCTCGTAGACCGGAACGTGGGGGGGCAGTTTATGTGGGCGCAGCAGCTGGGCGGCCCCGGCAACGAGGCGGCGCTGGCCCTGGCGGCCCGCGCCGATGGCATTTACGTGGCCGGCTTGTTCAGCAGCGCCAGCATCGGCAGCGGCAACACCCTGCTCACCAATACTGGCCCCGTGAGTACCCGCGAGGTGTGGGTGGCCCGCTACCGCAGCGCCGCCGCCAGCGCCCAGCTGGAGTGGGCCCGCGCCGCCGGGGGCGTGGCCGACGACCAGGCCAACGCCCTGGTCCTGACTGGAAACTTGGTAGTAGTAGGCGGCACCGTAACGCCCGCCGCCACGTTTGGTCCCCAAGCCATCAGCGCCTCGGCCGGCACGCTCACGGGCTTCGTGGCCACCCTTGCCGACCCTGTGCTGAACGCCACGACCGCCGCCGCCGTGGGTACGCTGCAGCTAGCCCCCAACCCGGCCACCGGCCGCACGCTGTTGCACCTACCCCCGACCTTACAGGCCGCTGGGGCAACGCTCACCCTCGCCGATGGCTTGGGCCAGGTGCTGCGCACAACCGCCGTGCCCGGCGGCGCTGCCGCTTACCCCCTCGACCTCAGCGGCCTGACTCCGGGCCTGTACCTGGTGCGCCTAAGCAACGGCGGCACCCAGCTTACGCGCCGGCTGGTGGTGGAGTAGGGGAGAAGTAAGCAACTTGCCGTGTCCCGAACGCGCCTTTTCCTGCTGTTTAGCTGCCTGACAGCCCTGGCTGCCTGCACGCCCGCTCCCGAATGGGGCCCCGTGGCCGTGCCCAGGCAGTCGCCGCAGGGCTGGTCGGCCGCCTACGCCGTAACCACCGACTCGGTAGGCGACGTGTACCTGGCCGGGCAGTTTGACGATACCATCACCTTCGGCCAAACCCGGTTGGTAAGCGCCGGCCTCACCGATGCGTTCGTGGCCAAGTGGAGCCCTCGCCGCCAGCGCTGGTGCTGGGCCGTGCGCGCGGGCGGCGACAGCCACGAAAGCGCCCTGGCCGTGGCCGTGAGCCGGGCGGGCGTGTTCGTGGCGGGCAATTTTAGCAGCTACGCGGCCGATTTTGGCGCCGATACCCTCGCGAATACAGTAGTCGAGTTCCCCGGCACTTCGCATTGGCACAGTGATTTGTTTGTAGCCCGGCTGGCCGTAGATACCGTGGGCGCCCGCATTGCCTGGGCCCGGCAAGCTGGCGGCGCGGGTGACGAAAGCGTGCGGGCCCTGGCCGTGCGCGGGGCCGACGTGTACTTGGCCGGCACCTTTGCGAGCGCCGCCTTGGCCTTGGGTGACACCATCTTGTGCAATGCGCGCGACTCATTAAGCGATGGTAACGAATACGACCCGCTGACGCACGGCTTCATGGCCAAGTGGCACGACGAAGGCTCCTGGCCGCGCCCGTGCTGGGCGCGCCGTCTCGGCGGCCGCTTCGGCGGCTACGCCACGGCCCTGGCCGTGCAGGATTCGGGCGTGTACGTGGCCGGAAATTTCCAGGGCCCGGGCGACGACCTGGGCTCGGCCTACCTGCCCAACGCCGGCCAGACCGATATGTACGTGCTCAAGCTGCACGATACCGGCCGCCGGTCGGTCATTGAATGGATGCGCAGCGCGGGCGGGCGCGATACCGAGTACGCCACGGCCCTGGTGGTGCAGCCTGGACGGGTGTACGTAGCGGGCATGTTCAACAGCCCCGCAGCGGAGTTCGGCAGCCACCGGCTAGTCAATGCCGATACCGCCGACCTGCGCACCCCGTATGTAACCACGCTCGACTACGACGGTTTCATAGCGGCTTTGGACGATGCCGGCCCGGCCACCCGCTTCGTGTGGGTGCAGGCGCTGGGCGGCAGCCGCACCGAGGCCGTCACCGGTCTGGCCGTGCAGGGCCGACAGGTGTACGTGGCCGGGCACTTTCGCGGGCCGCGCCTGCCGCTGGGGCGCTACGTGCTGCGCAACCCGGCGCAGCTCGCGACGGAGGAGATTTTCCTGGCCCGCTTCACCGACTACGGCCCGCGCAGCGCCTGCACCGGCCTGCTGCAGGCCGGCGGACCCCACGACGAAAGCACCTACGCCCTGGCCCGCCACGCGGGCCGCCTCTATCTCACCGGCATTGCCCGCGACTCGGCCCGGTTTGGTGAGGTGCGGCTGCGTACGGACAGCACCTTTGGGAGCAGCTACCTGGCCGAAGTAATCACGGGTAAATAAGCGTTTTCCTGCCACCCGGCCGTACTTTCGTGGGTAATGCCTGCTTCCACCATGCCCTCCCTGCGCCGCCTCGTCGTCAAAATCGGCTCCAACGTTCTCACCCGCGCCGACGGCCTGCCCGACCTCGACCGCCTCAGCCACCTCGTGGACCAGGTGGCCCACCTGCGCCAGCAGGGCACGGAGGTAATTGTCGTTTCGTCGGGCGCCGTGGCCGCCGGCCGCAGCCTCATCCAGCTCCCGCCGAAGGCCGATGCCGTGAGCAGCCGCCAAGTGCTGGCCGCCGTGGGCCAGGTGAAGCTGCTGAGTATCTACGCCGGGCTCTTCGCGGGCCACGCCCTCACCTGCGCGCAGGTGCTCGTCACGAAGGAGGACTTCCGCGACCGCCGCCACTACCAGAACATGAAAACCTGCTTCCTCGAATTGCTGGCGGCGGGCGTGGTGCCGGTGGTTAATGAGAACGATGTGGTGTCGGTGACCGAGCTGATGTTTACCGACAACGACGAGCTAGCCGCCCTCATCGCCGCGCAGCTCGGCGCGGACGCGCTGGTGATTCTCAGCAACGTGGACGGCCTTTTCGACGGCCCGCCCACCACGCCCGGGGCCCAGGTAATTCGCGAAGTGGCGCCCGGCGCCACCGGCCTGGCCCAGTTCGTGCAGGCCAGCCGCTCGCAGTTTGGGCGCGGGGGCATGCTCACCAAAGCCAGTATGGCCCAGAAGGTGGCCCGGCTGGGCATTCACGTTTACATTGCCAACGGCACCACGCCCGACATCCTGCCCGGCGTGGTGGCGGGCACGGCCCTGAACACCTGGTTCCGCCCCCGACCCCGCACGGCCTCCGAAACCAAAACCTGGCTGGCCCACGCCCACGCGGCGGCCACCGCCGTCGTGACCCTGAACGCCGGGGCCGTAGCTGCCCTTGTGGCGCCCGGGCAGGCGCGCAGTCTGCTGCCGGTAGGGGTCGTTTCCATCGAGGGTGAGTTCCAGAAGGGCGACATCATCCATCTCATTGACGAAGCCGGCCAGCCCGTGGGCCTCGGCGTGGCCGAATACGGCGCCGATAAGGCCCGCGAGCGGCTGGGCCAGCAGCGCCAGCGCCCGCTGGTGCACTACGACTATCTTTTTGTGCAATCCTGATTACCAGGCTTGCCCGTATCTATTTCTACCAATACTCTTCCTGCTATGGACAACCTGTTGCCCCTCTTCGCGGCCGCCCAGACTGCCGCGCCTGCCCTCGCCCAAACGCCCGTGGCCACCATCGACGCTGTGCTGCACGACCTCGCCGCCGCCGTGGAAGCCGAAGCCGCCTTCCTGCTGGCCGAAAATGCCCACGACCTGGCCCGGATGCCCGACACCGACCCCCGATACGACCGCCTGCGCCTCACCCCCGGGCGCCTCGCCGGCATCGCCGCCGACCTGCGGGCCGTGGCCGCGCTGCCTTCGCCCCTGGGCGCCGTGCTCACGGAAAAGGAATTGCCCAACGGCCTGCAGCTGAAGAAAATCAGGGTGCCGCTGGGCGTCATCGGCATCATCTATGAAGCCCGCCCCAACGTGACGCTCGACAGCTTGGCCCTGTGCCTGAAATCGGGCAACGTGTGCCTGCTCAAAGGCGGCTCCGACGCCGCCAACTCCAACGCCGCCCTGGTGGCCAACGTGGTGCGCCCGGTGCTGGCCCGCCACGGCTTGCCCGCCGCGGCCGTCACCCTGCTGCCGCCCGACCGCACGGCCACCGCCGCGCTCCTGGCCGCCGTCGGCTACGTCGATGTGCTGATTCCGAGGGGCAGCCAGAGCCTCATCAACTACGTGCGCGACCACGCCCGGGTGCCGGTCATCGAAACCGGGGCCGGTATCGTGCACACCTACTTCGATAAAAGCGGCGACGTGGACCTGGGCCGGGCCATCATTCACAATGCCAAGACGCGCCGGGTGTCGGTCTGCAATGCCTTGGACTGCCTGCTGGTGCACGAGTCGCAGCTGCCGCATCTGCCGGCCCTGCTGGCGCCGCTGGGGGAGTCGGGCGTCGAAATCTTTGCCGATGAGGCTGCTTACGCGGCCCTGGTCCGCCACTACCCGGCCCCGCTGCTGCACCCCGCCGCCCCCGAGCACTTCGGCACCGAGTTTCTCAGCCTGAAAATGGCCGTGAAAACCGTGCCCAACCTCGCCGCCGCGCTCGCCCACATCGCCCGCTACGGCTCGAAGCACTCCGAGGCCATCATCTCGCAGGATGAAGCCAGCATCGAGCAATTCCTCAACGCCGTGGACGCCGCCGCCGTGTACGCCAATGCCTCCACCGCCTTCACCGACGGCGCCCAGTTCGGGCTGGGGGCCGAAATCGGTATCAGCACCCAGAAGCTGCACGCCCGCGGCCCCATGGCCCTGGAAGAATTGTGCAGCTACAAGTGGCAGGTGCGCGGCGCGGGCCAGGTGAGGAAGTAACGCGAAACGGCCACTCTGATAGACGAGCAAAACCAGGTCAGGCGTTGAGCGTTTAGGAGAGTTAAAAGTTAAAAGTTGAGAGTTAAAAGAGTTGCTACGGCTTTTAACTCTCAACTTTTAACTTTTAACTCCCCGTATCTTCGCCCTATGAGTCCGAACATCCCCCTCGCTTCCCGCATCGACCACACCCTGCTGCGCCCCGACTGCACTGCCGCGCAGGTAACCCAACTCTGCCAGGAGGCTGCCGACCACGGCTTTGCCAGCGTGTGCGTGCCGCCCTGCTACGTGGCCCAGGCCGCTGCCCAACTGGCCGGCTCAACCGTGAAAGTGGGCACTGTCATCGGCTTCCCGCTGGGCTATGCCGCTGCCAGCGCCAAGTTTAAGGAAGCCGAGGTGGCCCTCTACGACGGCGCTGATGAGCTGGACATGGTGATGAACATCTCGGCCTTCAAGTCGGGCAATTTCGACGCCGTCCGGGCCGAAATCTGTGACCTTACCGAGCTCTGCCACATGCAGGAGGCCACCCTCAAGGTCATCATCGAAACCGCCCTGCTCAACGAGGAGGAAATCACCAAAGCCGCCCAGCTCTGCGCCGAAGCCGAGGCCGATTTCGTGAAAACCAGCACCGGTTTTGCCAGCCGCGGGGCGTCTTTTGAGGATGTCAGGCTGTTGCGCAAAGTATTGCCCGACACCGTGCGCATCAAAGCCTCCGGCAGCATCCGCTCGCGGGCCGCCGCACTGGCCATGGTGGAGGCTGGCGCCGACCGCATTGGCTCTTCCAATAGTCTGGCCCTCATTACGGAAGAAGATGAACCCACTGCTGCCTAAGCTGCCCGTGCTATTGCTCTCTGCCACGCTGTTGCTGGCGGGTTGTGCGGGCGCGTCGTCGCAAGCCCCCCGCGCATCCGCGCCCCCCGACACCGTACCCGGCCGCACCACGGCCACTACGCCCGCCCGCCCCGCCCTACCCGCCGAGGACGTGACCAAGTACCGGCCCACTTTCCCAGCGCCCAAGCCTGCCCCGGCCTCCGCCACCACCCCCATAGCTAAAGCTGCCCCCGCGCCCACCAACCAGGTCAACACCCAGGTCGACCAGCGCCTGCGCGACCAGGCCTACACCAATCAGAACGTGAAATACACCCAGGGCTACCGCCTGCTGGTGTACCACGGCATCGAGCGTGAGGAAATGATGGCCATCCGCCGCACCATCATCGGCCGCTACCCTGATGAGACGGACTACGTTGTCTTCAAATCCCCCGTCTACCGCCTCTACATCGGCGACTACACTAGCAAGCTGGAGGCCGCCCGCGGTTTGGCCCGCGTAAAAGCTCTGACGCAGAAAGCCGAGTTGGAAATGACGCAGGTGCTGCTAAATAAAACGCCGTAGCAGCACGACAAACTCCCCTCCTTGGAAAGGAGGGGATGTGAGCGCCGAAGAGGCGCGAACGGGGGGGGGCGCCCGTCCGCGCCGTCTGGGTTTTTGTTAAAATACACTGCGTCGTTCTACCGGCGCGAGCGGGCGAACCACCCCCGTTCGGCGCTCTTCGCGCCTCACATCCCCTCCTTTCCAAGGAGGGGAGCTTCTCGTTCTCTCATGTCCGACCTTCTCGCCACCATCCAAGAAAAAGCCGCCCGCTATGCTGCCGACACCGTAGCCCAGCGCCGCCACCTGCACGCCCACCCCGAGCTGTCTTTCGAGGAAACCAACACCGCCGCTTTCGTCACCCGCGAGCTGGAAAAGCTGGGTTTGCACCCGCAGCCCTTGGCGGGCACCGGCGTGGTAGCCCTCATCGAAGGCCGCGAAGGTGGCCCTACGGTAGCCCTGCGGGCCGATATGGACGCCCTGCCCATCCAGGAAACCAACGAGGTAGCTTACAAATCGACTAACCCGGGCGTGATGCACGCCTGCGGGCACGACGTCCACACCGCCTCGCTGCTGGGGGCTGCCCGCATCCTAACCGAGCTGAAAAACGACTTCACCGGCAGCGTCAAGCTGATGTTTCAGCCGGGCGAGGAGCGGCTGCCCGGCGGCGCCTCGCTCATGATTAAGGAAGGTGTGCTCGAAAACCCCAGGCCCGCTTCCGTACTGGGCCAGCACGTATTTCCGCGCCTGCCGGCGGGCCAGATTGGCCTGCGCAGCGGCCAGTACATGGCCAGCACCGACGAGCTCTACCTCACCATCCGGGGCAAGGGCGGCCACGGCGCCATGCCCGAAAGCAACCTCGACCCCGTGCTGGTAGCCGCCCATATTATCGTGGCCGCCCAGCAAATCGTGAGCCGCCGCGCCGACCCCAAAACGCCCTCCGTACTCTCCTTCGGCAAAGTCATCGCCAACGGCGCCACCAACGTCATCCCCGATTCGGTGTACCTGGAAGGTACCTTCCGCACCTTCAGCGAGGAGTGGCGCAACCAGGCCCACGTACTGCTGCGCCAGCTCTGCGAAGGCCTGGCCGCCAGCATGGGAGCTGTCTGCGAGCTGGAAATCCGCCGCGGCTACCCCTACCTCGAAAACGACCCCGCCGTGACGGCCCGCACCAAAGCCGCCGCCGCGCAATACCTGGGTGCCGAAAACGTTATCGAACTGGACCAATGGATGGCCGCCGAGGACTTCGCCTACTTCTCGCAGGCCGCGCCCGCCTGCTTTTACCGCCTCGGCACGGCTTCGGCCGATGGGCGCTTCACCTCCTCGGTCCATACGCCGACCTTTGATATCGACGAAGCCGCGCTGGCTACCGGGCCGGGGCTCATGGCGTGGTTGGCTTTACAGGAATTGGCCGTTAAATAGCTCGCAATTATGTCTATGCGTTACTTCTTTCTTGCGGCGCTACTGCCTTGTTTTGCTTACGGGCAGGGTACCTCGCATCAACGGCGTCAGGTGGCGTTGCAACCTGAGGTGCAGGCTCAGGTTTTGCTTAGTCAGGGGGCTTATGTATATGCTGCTTTTGGCGGCGTGCGCTATACTGATTATACTTCCGCCTCGACCGACCGGACGCTGGGGCTGGATGTGCGCTACGCAGCGGCCGGATACGAAGCACCATTGCGAGGCTATAAGTGGAGTTGGGGAGCCACTGTGCGCGTGGCGGGCACCCAGGGCGTGGGCCCGGTGGTGCAGCCGGGGCTGCTGCTGCGCCATCGCAGCGAGCTAGGGCCGCTGGTGCTGGGACAGCGGTTGGGGGCCGAGTATGCTTTCTCCAAGGATTTTCGCCTGGACCCAGCATACAACATAGCTTCAAGCTATTCAGCGGTTAGCCCATTTTTACTGCGCTTGCGCCTGGATTTGTTTCCAGCCAAATACTTTCAGGTCGTTAATGGTTTGATGGTTAGACCTCGCGTTAGCTTTGAGCCAGCGCTATTCTTACGTCTGCAACGCGACGAAAACGACCCGGATAAGCGCACGATTGATTTCACTAGTCTGCGGGCCGATGTTGCATTTCGCATTGAGAAAGCTAAGTTAGATATAGCTCCTTGGTTTGCTTTGCAAACACAATACCTCCGCACTGTTATTCAGACCGACCCGAACGGCAACCCTACATCCAATGGGAAGCTAAATAGCGTGCTGCCCACGGTTGGGCTTGAACTGCGGTATCACTTATGGCAAGCAAACGATGTGTTGCTACCGGAGCTATCCACACAGCATTAAATTCATGATTATGTCAAAAGGTCAGAATTGCCAAAAATGATTTTAGGGCGATTGAGAGTTGTGGGAGCGTTTTTATCTTTTGGTAGCGGATGCTATAAAAAATTGCCTTAGTGAAAACAGACAAAAAGGCAGTTAAAGTTTGCTGCCTGGCGACTGGTACAGATTTTATAGAATACTCAGCGTACCGCAATCGGTACTGTTTCTGTAAAAATCTAACCAACACCCGCCTACACCATGGCTACGCTCGTTTATAACAACCGTCCCTCGCTCCGTCCTACCCGCGCCTTCAACACCCTGCTCGGGCAGATGCTGCGCGAAACCGGCGGCACCCAGCCCGCCCCCAGCTTCGTCCCCGCCGCCGACATCGTTGAAACCGCCCAGGGCTTTGAACTGCACCTCGCCCTGCCCGGCGTGAAAAAAGACGCTGTCAAAATCGAATTCATCGACGGCCAGCTCGTCGTGTCCGGGGAGCGCGCAAACCCCTTCGCCGCTGCCAAAGCATCTGCTGCCCCGGCCGCCGAAACTGCTGGCGCCGAGAGTGAAACAGCCCCCGTCGCGACCGAAGCCGCTCCGCGCTTCCGCCGCACCGAAACCAACTTCGGCCCCTTCCAGCGCAGCTTCCGTCTGCCCGACACGGTGAACGTGAAGAATATCGGTGCCGAGCTGACCGACGGCATCCTGCGCGTCACGCTGCCCTTCGACACCGAGAAGGTGACCAAGCAAACTATCGAAGTGCGCTAAGCTGTCCTGAGGTTTTAGAAAAAGGGCATCCCACTGGGATGCCCTTTTTCTGGCTCGGGGCTTGCTGAGAAAATGCCCGCGGCAGGGCGCTTTTTTCGGTGGCTTTGCGTTTAATTTGTAGTCTAAGCAACCCTCCTCCACCGATTGGAATCTTTGCGGCGTGGAGGATGTCAAAACAAAGCGGGTGTTTGTTCGTCCTCATTGCTTATTCACCTTTCTGCCTCCAATTTCGACTATCTAAACCCCTACTCCTTCATTACCTCATCACCGAATAAAACCATGCAAGCAAAACAAATGATGCTCGGCCTGCTCGGTTCCGCCATTCTGGGCGGGGGCGTGGCCGTAGGTGGGTACAAGATGCTGGAACCGACTGCCGAAAGCCGGAACCAGGTCGTGGCCGCCGACCCCAATGTGCGTTATACTTCCGAAATGCGCAGCAGCCATTACGCCGTGCCCGAAGGCCTGAACTTCGTGGCCGCTGCCGCGGCCGTAACGCCTGCCGTAGTGCACGTTATGACTGAATACGCCGCCCCGGCCGTCGACAACAGCCGGGCGCAGCAGATGGACCCCTTCCTGCGTCAGTTCTTCGGCGACCAGTTGGAGCAGTTCCGCGGCCAGCAGCCGCAGGGCGGTGGTGAAGGCTCGGGTTCGGGCGTAATCATCGCCGCCAACGGCTACATTGTCACCAACAACCACGTAATTGACAAGGCCTCGAAAATCGCCGTTGTGCTCGACGACAAGCGCAAGTTCGACGCCGAGCTGGTGGGAGCCGACCCCAGCACCGACCTCGCCGTGCTGAAAGTGAACGCCGACAACCTGCCCTTCGTGAAGTACGGCAACTCCGACGATGTGAAAGTAGGCCAGTGGGTACTTGCCGTCGGTAACCCCTTCAACCTGAACTCGACCGTAACGGCCGGTATCATTTCGGCCAAAGGCCGCAACATCAACATCCTGCGCCGCGAGGACAACATGGGCATCGAGTCGTTCATCCAGACCGATGCCGTGGTGAACCCCGGCAACTCGGGCGGTGCGCTCGTCAACCTCAACGGCGACCTCATCGGCATCAACTCGGCCATCTCGTCGCACACGGGCTCGTTTGAGGGCTACGCCTTCGCCATCCCCAGCTCCATCGCCAGCAAAGTGGTGGACGACCTGCTGAAATACAAAGTAGTACAGCGCGCCCTGCTCGGCGTACAAATCCGCGAAGTAGATGCCAAGCTGGCCTCCGAGAAAAAGCTGAACACCCTGAACGGTGTGTACGTGGAAGGCTTGAGCAAGAGCAGCGCCGCCGCCGAAGCCGGCCTGAAAGCCGGCGACGTAATTACGCAAATCAATGGCGTGCCGGTGAACACCTCATCGCAACTGCAGGAGCAGGTGGCCCGCTTCCGTCCTGGCGACAAGCTGAAAGTGAACTACCTGCGCGGCTCCGATGCCAAGGAAACCACCGCCACGTTGCGCAATGCCACCGGCACCACGGCCGTGGTGCGCGAAGAGCCCGCTTCGGCCACCGTTAAGTACGAAGGCGTGACGCTGTCGCCGGTTTCGGCCCGCGAGCAAAACCAGTTGGGCATTGCGGGTGGCGCCAAGATGTCGGGCGTGAAAAACAGTAATTTCCGCGAAGTCGGCATGGTGGATGGCTTCATTATCACGCGCATCGATAAGAATATCGTAACCAAGCCTTCCGACGTAAAAACCTTCCTAGAGGAGGCCAAAAATAGCTCGGGTGCTCTACTCGAAGGGGTGTATCCGGATGGTCGCAAGGCGTACTATCCGCTCATCCCAGAGTAAGCTACGGACTGACTTAAGTGACTTGAAAAGAGTCTGCTCCACGAGCAGACTCTTTTTTATTGTCTTCATTCCAGAAAAAATAGACTGATGCCGCTGGGTTTACGCAACAGTCGGGCTACGCCCCCGTATACCAGAAGCCGCTCAATGCGTACTTTTGCCTCATGGCCGACCACCTATCCATCATTTTTCGTTCCGATTTACAGGCTCTCATTGTGCGCTGGCTGGCTCCAGTCGACGACGAGCAGGTGCAGGCCGACTATGAGACGGTGGAGGCCGCCGCCAAGGAAAACGACGGGTGCCGGCTGTGGATGTTCGATGTGCGCCGCCGTTCGCTCGGCAGCGACGAATTTAACAACTGGGTAGGCAAAACCTACTTCCCGCGCATTGCCAAGTCCTCGGTGGGCCCGGTAAGCATTGCCTTTTTGGCCACGCCGCGCCAGTTGGCGGGGGTAGTACTGGGCAGTGGCCAGGGCGCCGTGGAGCAGGGCGCCAAAGCCGGCATTCGCTGCCGGTTTTTCGCCGATGAGGGCCCGGCCCTGACTTGGCTGACGGGCCACTAGCCTTGCTGCTTCGGTCGGTTTCGTAGCTTTGTGGGCAATAAACCACACACCCTGCATTTTCCAATGAAACAGGCCCTCGAAGAAGCCACCACGCCCGACGTAACCGTCGAGCATCCCCACGAAGACAAGCACGGCATCCGCGATGTGCTGCGCGCCCTCGGTGTTCAGTCCGAAAACGCTGCCTACAGCACCGGCCTTACCTGGGGCGGGCATAACAACCAGCGCAGCCGCACCATCTCGGCCCCGGCCGATGGCCAGCGCATGGCCAGCGTAGCCCTGGCTACCAGCGACGACTACAACACGGTGATTGAAAAAGCGCAGGAGGCCTTCAAGGCCTGGCGCTTATGGCCCGCCCCGAAGCGCGGCGAAGTAGTGCGCCAGATTGGCAACAAGCTGCGTGAGAACAAAGAAGCCCTCGGCAAGCTGGTAGCGGCCGAAATGGGCAAAATCCTGCAGGAAGGCCTCGGCGAAGTGCAGGAAATGATTGACATTTGCGACTTTGCAGTGGGTCTGAGCCGCCAGCTGCACGGCTTCACGATGCACTCGGAGCGCCCAGCGCACCGCATGTACGACCAGTATCATCCGCTGGGCATCGTGGGCATCATCTCGGCCTTCAACTTCCCGGTGGCCGTGTGGAGCTGGAACGCCATGCTGGCGGCCATCTGCGGCGACGTAAGCGTGTGGAAGCCTTCGGAAAAGACTCCGCTGACGGCCGTGGCAGTGCAGCACATCATCCGCGATGTGCTCGAAGAAAATGAAGTGCCGGAGGGCGTATTCAGCGTCATCATCGGCGAGGCGGAAGTAGGTGCGGCCATGGCTGCCGATACCCGCGTGCCGCTGGTGTCGGCCACCGGCAGCACCCGCATGGGCAAGAAAGTAGGCGAAGTGGTGGGCGCCCGCCTGGGCCGCGCCCTGTTGGAACTGGGCGGCAACAACGCCATCATACTCACCAAGCACGCCGACCTCGACATGGCCATGCGCGCCGTGGTATTTGGGGCCGTGGGCACGGCCGGGCAGCGCTGCACCACCACGCGCCGCCTCATCATCGAGGAAAGCATTTACGAGGACGTGAAAGCGCGTCTGCTGGCTATTTATCCCAAGCTGCCCATCGGCCACCCGCTGCAGGAAGGCACGCTGGTGGGCCCGCTAATTGATGGCGACGCGGTAAAAATGTTCTCGGACGCCCTGACCAAGGTGCAGGCCGAAGGCGGCAAGCTGCTCACCGGCGGCCAGGTGCTGAGCGGCGCCGAATACCACGGCGGCCACTACGTGCAACCCGCACTGGTAGAGGCCCAAAACCACTACCACACGGTGCAGGACGAAACCTTCGCGCCCATCCTGTACCTCATCAAGTACAGTGGCGGCGTGGAAAACGCCATCGAGCTGCAAAACGGCGTGAAGCAGGGTCTGTCGTCGAGCATCTTCACCCTGAACATGCGCGAAGCCGAAGCTTTCCTGGCTCAGGGCGGCTCCGACTGCGGCATTGCCAACGTGAACATCGGCACGAGCGGCGCCGAAATCGGCGGCGCCTTCGGTGGCGAGAAAGAAACCGGCGGCGGCCGCGAGTCCGGTTCCGACGCCTGGAAGGTGTACATGCGCCGCCAGACGAATACGATTAACTACTCTGACCAGCTACCGCTGGCGCAGGGGATTAAGTTTGACGTGTAGCGCCTGCTTTGGCTTGCGCAGCAAAAAGAAAACGGCCCGCCTGGATTTCCAGGCGGGCCGTTTTCTTTTGCAATCAAATTTCGTCCGAAGCGCGGCGGGAAAGCCTTACATCAGCCATTTGGCTAAGCGTTGTTTGGCTTCCCCTACTGTGATTACTTCGCTCCGTTTCGCCTGTTCCACAGCTTCTTCCATTTTTTGTAGGGCAATCAAGCGTTCAATGAGCTGCTCAGGCTCGAAAGAATCGGGCAGGTCCTGCAGGGAATTTAGCAACTGCGTTTTGGTCATGATTTTCCAGGGTTTTGTAACTTACCTGCTAAAATACGCGCTGCTGCTTGTAAAAGTGCCGCGTGCAACCCCGAACCACTAATCCGGTCTTTGGGTTGCTTAAGCTCTTACCCCCCTTCCCTGCATGGAAGCACTTTCGTATTCCGCCTACGTCGATATCAACGCTCCGCTGGTGGAGCGCTGCCGCCTCAACGACCGGCAGGCCCAGGCCGAAATTTACCGGCGCTACGCCAAGGCCATGTTCAACGCGGCCCTGCGCATCACCGGCGACTATGCCGAGGCCGAGGATGTGCTTCAGGAGTCGTTCCTGAGTGCGTTTCGCGAGCTGAGTAGCTATAAAGGCGACTCGTCGTTTGGCGCCTGGCTAAAGCGTATCGTGGTGAATAAGAGTATTAACTGCCTGCGGCAGCGGCGGCTGGCGCTGGTGCCGCTGGGCGAGCAGCACCACGACGCCCCGGCCGAAACCGCTGGCCCTACGGCCGACGACGAAGCCGAGACTAGCTACCGCGCCGACGTGCTGCGGCGCTGCATCCAGGAGCTACCCGACGGCTACCGCGTGGTGCTCACGCTGTATCTGCTGGAGGGCTACGACCACCTCGAAATTGCCAACATTCTGGGCATTTCCGAGTCTACTTCCAAGTCGCAGTACAGCCGGGCGCGGGTGAAATTGCGCGAGCTGGCTGCCCAGCGGGGCTTGAGCTAAAGGGCCGTATCCGGCCGAATTACCTTATCCATTTACTCCCCATTACCCTGCATTCCTTCTCTTTCGGCTGCGTTCCCCGTATATCCCCGACGCCGAACTTGTGAAACCGGAAGCTATGCGTCCGCTTATTCCCATGACAACTAAGAACCCCCATTCGCTGGAAAACTTCGTGGAGCGGCACCGCGCCGACTTCGACGTGCACGAGCCGCGCCCCGACCTCTGGGCCGCGCTGGAGCAGGAGTTGGACGGCACCACCGCGCCGACTCCGGTAGCCCCGCCCCTGATGGTGGTGGCCGCTGCAGATGCAGCGCCGGAAACAACCAAGGTGCTGCCAATCAAAGCTGAGCAGCACACCTGGTTGCAACGCTACGGCATCGCCGCCGCACTGGCCGCTTTGGTAATGGCCGCTGGCGCTGGCGAAGTTTGGAAAAGCCGGCAGCCTGCTGCCGAAATAGCCGCCGTTAACCCCGCCGCAACCACCGGAACGGCGAGCACCGACGACGCCGCCCTCTACCTGAGTGACGGGCCGCAAACTGTGCTCTCGGGCGCCCGGGGCGACTCCAACAGCATCCGTCTGGCCTCGGCCGTGCGCGGGATGGAAGCGTATTACAGCAGCCAGCTTAGCAGCCGGCAGGCCGAATTGAGCCAGCTCAGCGGCCCCGGCGTGGCGGGCATGACGGCCGACTGGCAGCGCGAGCTGGCAGCCCTTGATTCCAGCTACCGGGAACTGAAAATGGAACTGCCCAGCCACCCGCAGCCCGAAGCCGTGCTCACGGCCATGAACCGCAATCTGCAGATTCGCCTCGACATCCTCGACCAGCAGCTTCACCTCGGCAGCCCGCGGCCGGCCGAGCAGGAGCGGGGCGCCTACGTGCTGGCCGATAGTCGCAACCAGCCTGAATGAGCACCATGAACAAGCCCGGCGCCTGGCCCTGGCTGCTGGCAACTCTGGTGAGCCTGCTTTGTCCCCGGCTGGCATTGGCTCAAAATGAGGTGACTAACACCGTGCAGGTGCAGTACCTCTGGCTGCGCAGCCCCGATGAGGTGATGACCGTGCTGCTGCAGGCCCAAAACCCGCAGCCAGGCCAGAACGACCAGACCACCCCCGGCTGCCAACCTGGTGACGGGCAGGAAAACGGCACTACCGTGGAGCAGCGCCGCCGCCTGAGCCACAGCTATGCGGTGCCCGCCAAGGGCCGGGCCTTTTCGCTCGATACCCGCTACGGCAAGGTGCAGGTGAACCCCTGGAACAAGAAGGAAATCAAAGTGGAAGCCGAGCTGATAGCGCGGGCCGAAAGTGAAGCCAACGCCCGCCAGCTGCTGGATGCCCTGGGCGTGCAATGGCTTGACTACGACGCCCGCACAGGCGGCGTGGCGGTGAATACCTGGTTTGGCCCCGCCCTGCGCGGCCGGGCCGGCGGCTGCCGCTACGAGGTGAACTACACCGTGTGGCTGCCGGCCACTACGGCCCTGCGGGTGTATAATAACTTCGGCGAAATCACCGTGACTGGCGACATGAAGGGGCCAACGGAGCTGGCAGTGGAATACGGAACCCTGCGGACCGCCCGGTTGGAAGGTGCTCATAATCTGGTGCGTATTGGTAATGGCGACTGCACTATTCCGTACGTCCGGCGCGCCAGCATCGATGCCAGCTACGCCAGTCTGCGCCTGAAAGAGGGCGAGGTGGTGGACTTGCGTAACAATTACTCCGATGTGGACATTGGCACGGTGCAGGATTTGACGGTGCACAGCAAGTACGGCGACGTAGCGCTGGGCACGGTGCGCAACCTGCGCGGCTCATCGGGCTACTCGCGCTTTAGCGTGGATAGGCTGGGGGAGGGGCTGGATATGGCGCTACGCTATTGCCCCGATTTTGTGGTGCGCGACACCGGGCCGAACTTCCGGCAAATCAACCTAGATGGCGGGTTTAGCACCATTCGGCTGGGCTTTGCGGAGGTGCCGGGCTTCCGGTTCGATGTGAGCACGGAGCAAGGGCAGCTGCTGGTTGACAAGCAGATGGTCCGCATTCTATCGGAGGAAAACGGGCCGCAATCGAGCGACGTGCTGGGGGTGTTTGGCGGCGCGCTGCCGGCGCATAATGCGGGCAACGTCAACATTAAAGTACGCTACGGCACGGTGCGTTTCAGCCGCTAGAGCGGGCACACCGGTGGGATGTTGGCGGCGCAGCCAATGCTGCTTAATATTGTGGGAATGCAGGCGATGAAGCCCGGTAAAGTGCCGGGGCTGCTGACTGCTCGCTATTTCCATGAAATCTACCGCTACCCACGGCGCAGCACTGGCGCTGCTACTTGCCTTGCCCGTTGCCGCGCAGCAAAATTCGCCCGTTTGGCCCCGGCAGGGGCAATTGATTAAGGAAGGCATCGCCCTGCACGATAAGGAAGACTACGTGGGGGCCATTGCCAAGTACCGGGCCGTGACGCCCGGCGACTCGTCTTATGCCTGGGCACAAAGTGAGCTGGCCATGTCGCTAAGCGCCGCTGGTAAGCACGAAGAAGCCATTGCCGCCGCCAAAGAGGCTATTGCCCGCCAGCCCTTTGAACCGCAGACGTATAATACCCTGGCCGACTCGCAGGAAGAGCTAAAGCAGGTAGAGGCGGCCCTGGCTACTTACCAGCAGGCGCTGAAACTGTTTCCCTATAGCCCGCAACTGTATTTTAACCAGGGCCTGACGCTGATGCGGCAAAACCGCGTGGCCGAAGCCATGACCAACACCGGGCACGCCGTGGAGCTGCGGCCCCTGCACGCCCCCTCGCAGCGAATAATGGGCGTGCTGGCGGCGCAGCAGGGCCAGACGGCTCACGCGCTGCTCAGCTTTCTCACTTATCTCTGCCTTAATGAAAACGAGAAGGCTGGTAATGAGGTGCTGGTGTACGCGGAACGGCTGTCACAGGGCGCATCTATTATTGACGACAAAGACCGGGTGAAGCCTTCGGCTCCCAACACTGCTTTTGCCGAGCTCGACCAGCTGCTGGAAAGCAAGGTAGCGCTGCAAAAAGGCTACACCAGCAAGGTGAATTTCCCGGCGGCCGTGGTGAAGCAGACGCAGCTGTTGGTGGAGAAATTTCCGCTGGACGCGCCGGCCGATGATTTCTGGATGCGGACTTACGGCCCGATGGTGCGCGTGCTGAAACAGGATGACAACCTGACTACGTTCACCTACTTCATCTTGCGCCATGCCGAGTCGCCCAGCGCGGCCAAGTGGGTAAAAAGTAATGAGGGGAAGGTGAAAAAGATGCTGCTGGCGGTGATGTCGGCGCTGATAGAGCCGCGCCGGGAGCAACAGGTGGCGGGCGGAGCGGCCGGCCAGCGCCAGCCAGCCTGGTTTACTACCCAAGGCGTGCTCGATGGCCTGGGGCCGGGCCACATGGAGGGAGACAACCTAGTGCTTACCGGCGACTGGATTTCGGTAGAAACCACTGGGGCCGTGGAGGCCCTGGGCCGTTACAATGCCGCCGGCAAGCGCGTGGGCGAGTGGAAATCGCTGCGGCCCGACGGCACAGCGAAGAAAACCTTCACTTATGACGATAAAGGTGAGTTGGAGGGCCGGGCGCAGGAATTTCACCCCAATGGCCAGTCTTCTTTTGACGCTACCTACCACCAGGGCAAGCTGGAAGGGACGCTGACGCTCTACAACGAGTGCGGTATTCGCACCGAAGCGCGCACCTTCAAGGCCGGCGACCTCGAAGGGCCTTATACCACTTATTACACCAACGGCCAGGTGCGCTACCGCGCCACCACGCACGCCGACAAGGTTGAGGGCCAGGAGGAACGGTTTTACCCCGATGGCACGCTGCAGTACACCCAGGCCTACGTGGCCGGTAATCAGCAGGGGCCGCTGGTGGTCTATTATTCCAACAAAACCATTTCGAAAAAAGCCAACTACGACCAGGACAAGCTGCACGGCGCCTATGTGCGGTACCACCCCAACGGCCAGCCCAGTGAAAGCGGTAGCTTCGCGCACGGCCTGCGCACCGGCACCTGGCGTGAGTTTTACGACAATGGCAAGCCTGAGAACGAGGCCACTTATGACGAAAAGGGCGAGCAGCACGGCCTCTACCACCAATACAACGAAACGGGCCGCTTGTACTGTGATACGGAGTACGCCCACGGTCGTATCACGCGGCTGCAGTATTACGATGCCGCTGGCAAGCTCCTGCTTGAGCAGCCCGTGAAAAAAGGTCGTACTACCGTGAAAGCCATGGCTGCCGGCGGCTGGGTGAATTCCAGTGGCACCTTTACCGACGGCCAGCTCACCGGCGACTGGGAGTGGTACTTCCGCGACGGTACGGTGCGCGAGCGCATGCACTTCGATGATAAGGGTACGAAGGTGGGCACCGGTGAAACCTTCCACCAGGGCGGGCAGGTGCATCGCCGCGTGCACTACGGTGCCAATGGGCAGGAAGATGGTTACTACGAGGAATTTAATATTGCCGGCCTGCCCACTCAAACCGGCTACTACCGCGATGGTGAGCAGCAGGGACAGTGGCGTAACTACTACGTCAATGGCAAGGTGAGCGAGGAGTATGAGTACCACCGTGGCGAGAAAAACGGGGTGCATCGCAGCTACGCCCCCAGTGGCAAGCTCAGCCAGGAGCAGCTATACGTGTTTGGTAAGCTGCACCAGATAACGGCTTATGACTCGACCGGAAAGGTGACGAATATCGTTAAAGTGCAGCCTGACAGCAAGCTGCTGGCCACTAAATATCCCAGCGGCAAACCGCGCTATGAGTCCAGCTTGTTGTGCTACGAAGGCTACGGCCCTACCACCTGGCTGCGCCCCGATGGTCAGACCGAATCGACGGTGTCGATGCTCGATGGCCAGCGCCAGGGAGCCAGCAAGTCGCTGCATCCTAATGGTAAAGTGCGTAGCACCGGCAATTACGACGCTGGACAGGCCACCGGCGAATGGACCTTTTACTTCCCTAACGGTCAAATCGAAAGCAAAGGCCAGTACTATCAGGGCCAAAGCGAGGGCGAGTGGACGTTTTATCATCCCAACGGGCAGATAGAGCAGGTGCAAACCTACCGCGCGGGCGACTATCACGGCTCTGGCCGGTGCTACAACCCGGCCGGCGAACTGCTCATTGAGCGTCAGTATCAGGGCGACGACCTGCTACGCTACCGCGGACCAGGTGCTCCCACGGCTCCTTATCAAGAGTTTACCGGGCTCAGCGGGAACATCAAAACCTCCTTCGCCAACGGCAAGCCAGCGGTGGATGAAACCCTGAGCCATGGCCTGCACGTGGGCGCGCTCACGCGCTATTACGCTTCGGGCGAGGTGTTTGAGCGCATTAACTACGACAAGGGTATGCGCAAAGGTTTGATGGAAGCTTTCTACCCGGGTGGCAAGCCCATGAGCCGCGAAAACTACCTGTACGGCGCGCTGCACGGCCGCTGCCGCTACTACCGCCCCGACGGCACCCTGGAACGCGAAGAATCCTACCTCTGCGGCGAGCTGAATGGCCCCACCACGTACTTTGACGCCGTTGGCAAGCCGCTGCGCACCGAGCACTATTGGAACGCGATGCTTTACGACACGAAATAGTGCGTCTTCACGCACTTACATGGACCTGAATTTGCGCTAATTTAGTTGTCAGTTTCACTACGGTTCAGAAGCTCAATACATTTACGGAGTATGTTTGTAAGATATTGTTTACCAATTATTAGCCTGATAAGCCTGGGCGCGGCGGCCCAAACGCCGGCCCAGCTGGTGGCCGAGCTGAAGAAGCAGTTTCCGGGCGAGAAGGCGGTGTATCTGGAGCAGCGGCAGAATCTGACGGTCGAAATCCGCAACGACTCGGTGCAGGTGCTGGCCAAGCACCACAGCGACATGCTGC
Source organism: Hymenobacter aranciens (assembly GCF_030580865.1). GTDB lineage: Bacteria > Bacteroidota > Bacteroidia > Cytophagales > Hymenobacteraceae > Hymenobacter > Hymenobacter aranciens. The sequence continues at coordinate 138,002 of NZ_JAUQSY010000007.1, forward strand.
ACCTCGACGAGCAGTCGGGCTACTACGCCAACGACCGCGTGCACAGCTCGCACTTCAGCCGCCTGCAAAAGCTGGAAGCCAGCACCATGGTGCCCAGCGCCAACGCCGACCGCTACAAAACCGTGCGCGTCACCGATTTTCACGAAAAATTTGCCACTCAGGAAGGCATTTTCTTCGACGACAGCCGGGCTACGTCCTTCACCTTTCCGGCCGTGATGCCGGGCGCCCGCACCGTCACCGACTACACCGTGCGCCACCCCGATGCGCGCCTCGTGCAGCCGTTCTACGTGGGCTCCTACGTGCCCGTGAAACACGCCGAGCTCACCATCACGGCGCCCAAAACGGTGAAGCTAGGCTACAAGATTTTTCAGGGCGAAAAGGCAAACATTCAGTTCAGTAAGCAGGCGAAGGGCGACCAGATTATCTACCGCTGGACGGCCGACAACCTGCCCAGTCCGCCCCGCGACTCCGACGGCCCGCAGGCCAGCTACTACCTGCCGCACATCGTCTATTACATCGAAGAAGCGACCGTGAACGGCCAGCCCCGCAAGCTGCTGGCCGGCGTGCCCGAACTGTACACGATGTACGCTGATTTTGTGCGCCGTATCGAGCATCCCGACAAGCCTGAGAGCGGCCTGCAGCACCGCGTCGACTCGCTGACGGCGGGCGCGGCCAATGAGGAGGAAAAGGTGCGCCGCATCTACTACTGGGTGCAGGACAACGTGCGCTACATTGCTTTCGAGCAGGGCCTGCGCGGCTTCATTCCGCACGATGCCGGCCTGGTGTATTCGCGCCGCTACGGTGACTGCAAGGACATGGCCAACCTCACCTACGAGATGATGCGGCTGGCGGGCGTCAAAACTGCCTACCTCACCTGGGTGGGTACCCGCGACCTACCCTATCACTACGCCGAGTTGGCCACGCCCGGCGTCGATAACCACATGATTGCCACCTACGAGCCGCGCCCCGGCGAGTACGTATTCCTCGACGCCACCAGCAAGCACACGCCCTACGGTCTGCCCTCGTCCATGATTCAGGGCAAGGACGGCTTGCTGGCGCTGAATTCTAAAGACTGCCGCGTGGTGAGCATTCCGGCGATGGACAAAGCCCGCAGCGGCGCCGACGATGCTTCAGTGCTGACCCTCGATGGCACCGACCTGCGCGGCAAGGGCAAGCTGAGCTTCAGCGGCTACGCCAAGGTAATGCGCAGCTACGGTCTCGATGGCCTCGACCGCACGCAGGAGCCGAAGTACGTGAAACAGCTGCTGGAGCGCGGCAACAACAAATTCTTTGTCGATAACTACCAGGTAAACAACCTGAGCAGTCGCGAAAAGCCGCTGAGCATCGACTACGAGTACCGCCTGCAGGACTATGTGCAGCGCCTCGACGACGAGCTATACGTGAACCTGAGCCTGGAGCGCCCCTACGCCACCGACCTCATCGACTCGACTACGCGCCGCCTGCCGCGCTACAACGAATATGCCTATACTGACCACACCCGCACCGAGCTGGTAATTCCGGCCGGCTATGAGGTGAGCTACCTGCCGCCCACCGCCGAAATGCGCGGCGATGCCCTGGGCTTCCAGCTCCGCTACGAACGGCGCGGCGACCGCATCATTCAGCACCGCGAGTTGTATGTGAACTACTTGCTGATGCCCGCCAAACAGTTTTCCGGTTGGAACTCGGTGGTGGGCAAGCTGGGCAGCGCCTACCGTGAGGTGGTGATTTTGAAAAAGAAGAAAGTGTAAATTTTTTGGACGATGCAGCGACGCATCTTTGCGGCTCTGTGCTGACCGGCTACTCGTTTTTTCGTCTTACTACCCGTTTAATGCGCCTTTACCCGCTTCTTTTCGCGCTGTTGCTTAGTGTTGTCGCTTCGGCGCAGAGCATTCCCACCGCCCTCATTCACGCCGGCTACAACTGGGATGTGAAGCGCACCAAGCGCCTGCCCGTCACGCCAGCCGAGGCCGAGCTGCCAGCCATTGTGCTCAAGGACTTTACCAGCCTGGAGTATTTTCTGGGCAGCGACCAGAACCTGCACCTCTACGCTACCGAGCACCGCATCATTCGGGTAAATAATTCGGATGGTATTGAGCGCTACAACAAAATCGTGCTGCCCATTCTGGCCAATGGGCAGACGGTGGACGTGAAGGCCCGCACTATCAGCCCGCGCGGCGAGGTGCGGGAAGTGCGTACCGCCGACATGAAAGAGTTGAAGGACGATAACAACCAGCGCGGCTACCGCATTTTTGCCGTTGATGGCGTGGAGAATGGCAGTGAGGTAGAATATTTCTACACCCGCGAGCGGCCCATGAATCACTTCGGCAGCGAAACTTTTCAGAATGGTACGCCCAGCCGCGACGTGATATTCGAGCTGATTTCGCCCGAAACCCTGACGTTCGAGGCAAAAGTGTACAACGGCCCGCCCGCTGTGGCCGACACCACCATGCCCGGCAAGCGCGTGCTGCGCCTCAGCCTGAAAGAAGTGCCCGCCGTGCGCGATGAGGCCTTTACCCAGGTGCGGGCCCAACTAATGCGCCTGGAGTACAAACTGGCGTTCATCGCCAACAAAGGGCAGGTGCGCCAGTTCACCTGGGCCGATGCCAGCCAGAATATCTACCGCAACCTGACTAGCCTGGGCAAGGACGAAGCCAAGGCCGTGGATAAGATTATAGCCGACGCCAAAGTGCCCGGCAGCGGCCCCGTGGCAGAGCGCATCGCGGCCGTGGAGCGCTACGTGAAGCTGAACTACAGCCTCGAAGATGGGGCTGATAATGACATTGCCCGCATCCGCGCCACCCGCAATGCTTCCGAAGTTGGTTTCACGCACCTGCTCACGGCGCTCTACCGCAAGCTGGATATCGAAACCCAGATGGTGATGACCAGCGACCGGAGCGAGCGCAAGTTCGACGGCAGCTTCGATACCTGGAATTTCCTCGACCACTACCTGCTGTATTTCCCCGCCACGCAGCAGTACCTGGCCCCCGGCCGCCCCGACTGCTACTACGGCCTAGTGCCCGCCGACTGGGCCGGCCAGTCGGGCCTCTACGTGAAGCCCTTGAAGCTGGGCAACATCGAATCGGCAATGGGCACGGTAAAGGAAATTCCGGCCTTGCCAGCCGACCAGAGCCACCAGGACTTGGACGTGACTGTGACCTTCGCGCCCGACCTGAGCAAGAGCACCGTGGCCCTGCGCCAGACCATGACCGGCTACATGGCCGCCGTCATTCAACCCTTCTGGACGATGATTCCAGAAGCCAAGCAGAAGGAGGTGCTGCAGGACATGCAGAAAAGCATCGTGCCCGATGCTGCCAATTTCAAAAACTTGACGGTGAAGAATGTAGAGCGCGGCACCAACTCGCTGCAAAAGCCCTTCATCGTCGAAGGACAGTGCGAATCGGCTGCTTTGCTCGACAAGGCCGGGCCCCGCTACCTGTTCAAAATCGGCACCCTGATTGGACCGCAGACGGAGCTTTATCAGAAAGAAGAGCGGCAGTTTGACGTGGATAACGACAGCAACCACGGCTACGCGCGTATCATCCGCTTTGAGGTGCCGGCTGGCTATACAGTGCGTAACCTCAAGGACTTGAACTTCGATGTGAAGGCGGGCAGCACGGCCGGCAAGCCGTTATTTGACTTCCATTCCAGCTACGTGCAGCAGGGGCAGACCATCATCGTAACCATCGACGAAAACTACCGGCAGCTGACCTGGTCTAAAGCTGATTTTGAAGCTTTTCGGTCGGTGGTGAATGCCTCGGCCAACTTCAATAAAGTGGTGCTCGTGCTCGATAAAAAGAGCTAATTGCCAATTCTTAGACTAAGAAAATCAAGCATGGACCAAATCGCCGCCTTCCGTCAGCAGGTACTCACCCCGTGGAAGTTGCGGGTATTCATGCTGCGCAGGCTGCCCATGGCCTGGCTGGCCGGCCTGCGCCTGCGCGAGCTGACGCCCCAGCGCGCCGTGGTCACCATTCCGTTCAAATACCTCACCCAAAACCCCTTCCGCAGTATCTACTTCGCCTGCCTGGCGATGGCCGCCGAGTTGGCCAGTGGCATCCAGGCCATGATGCACGTGCAGGCCGGCACGCCCGCTTCCATGCTGGTCGTGGGGCTGGAGGCTGAATTTATGAAAAAAGCCGTGGGCCTCATTACCTTCACCTGCCCCGACGGCCCGCAGATTGCCCAGGCCCTGGCCGAAAGCCGCGCTACCGGCGAAGGCCGTAGCGTGCTCTGCACCAGCACCGGCGTCGACGCGGCCGGCGACGTGGTGGCCGTATTCCGCATCCGGTGGTCGTTTAAGGCGAAGCAGTAGCTGCCAACTAAGCGCCCGGCTTCTGGAGCAGATTCAGAATCTGGTCCAATTTGCCGTCCATTGATACTTGATGCGCTTTTAGCTCCGCAATGTAACCTTTCATAGCCAACTGCTCGCGCAGCAAAAAGTTAAGCGTATCACTGTGCTGGGTAGCGGTAGTGATGAGCTGCCCGGCGGAATTCTGTAACTGCCTGAACTGAGCCGTATGACGGTCGAGAACCGCTAGGCCTTCAGATACGAGGGGTTCTAATTGATTTAGTCGTTCGTCAGCAGTCATGACAAAGGACGGATTATTGTTTTTGATAATGAATCAAATTCAATTCATTTTTTGACAAAAAGCAACGAGGGCGACTTATTTGTTCGCTTTTCGCTCCTCCTCCAGACTCTCCTTCGTCATCACATCCACCATCCCATCTTCGCTCACTACCACGGCCAGGCAGGGATGCGCCGAACTCTCGACGTAGCGTACGGCCGAGTTATAGCGGGCGCCGCGGGCACCGTCGCCGTGGCCCGAGGCCTTACCGTCGAGGATGACGCCGATGGAGTAGCAGTAGCCTGCCGGGTCGAGCAGCACGGCGCCGTCGATGCTGGTGACGAGGCGGGTGATGAGCGGCGTGAGCGGCACCGGCTCGATGAGCGTGCACTGCAGCTTGAGACGGTCGGCCTCGGCCAGGGCTTCGGTGGTGATAACGAGCAGCGTACCGCTTTGCTGGCGGCTGGCTTCGAGCACCACATCCCAAAGCAGTTCGGTATTGGCTTCGTCTATGACGCCGAAGGTGCGGCGCAAATCGCGGCGGAACCGGGCGCGGTTGAGGCGGGTGCGGGGCAGGCTGGGCAAGCCGTAGTGGCAGCGCATCAGCACCTGGCCGCCGTGCTTCAGCTCCCAGGCGTAGTGGTTCACGAAGTTGATGGCAAACAGGTCTTCACGGCTAGGGTCGTAGGTGCCTACCACGCGGCCCAGGCCGTACACGCTCTCGCCATCGGCCAGCAGATGTACGTCGGGCGTCGTCATCTCCAGAAGCTTGCGCACGGCGCGGTAGTCGGTCAGCTCGGTGGGGCAGGTGAGGGCAAATACCTCCTCCAGATTGGGATGGTGGCGGCGGGCCAGAATGAGCTTGCCTACCCCTTCGGCGCCCTCATAGCGGAGACTCGAAATAGTATTGCAGGTAGCAAATAGCTTGGCCGTGGCCGGGTTGAAGCCCAGCGCGTGCGCCGGCGTGTCGAGAAACGATTTGCCGGCGGCGCGCAGCACCTCGTCGGTTTCGCGGGGGCGGCTGAGGAAGCCCGCACCGGGCTCGGGCTCGCTCAGGGCCTTCATACCTTCCTCGTTGAAGCGGTAGAGGGCCGCCGTGAGCAGGGAGTTGGCCAGCGGCTTGCCTTCGGTAGAGTAGCGCCCGGCCTTCAGCGACGGATACGTGCGGAACGGCTTGCGCTGCAGCCGCAACACGGTCATAATGAAATGCTGATTGATGAGCACCGGCCAACCGGCGAAGTGCAGATACTTGCCGTCGGCATCCAGCTCATCAAACACTTCCTGAGTGGCTTTACGCACGCCCAGGCCCTCGAAGCGCTGCAGCAGCAGCGTCTGGCTCATGTCGTCGCGCTCGAGCAGGGCGGGCCAGTTGCTGGTCAGCTGCATTTCGCGGCCGCGCTCCAGCACCTGGTCGAAGCGTTCGGCGGGAATATCAGTATTGACGGGCTCCAGCACGCGGGCCAACTGGGTGGTGTCGACGGGCAATGCCAGGAGCAGCACCAGCGGCTTCAGGTCATCGTCGAGGTTGTCGAATAAATCCTGGGCTAGGGCCTGGCTGGCCTGACGGTAGCGGGCCTGGTGGGGCCACAGCAGTTGGGTGGGAGCGAGGATGGGCAGCGTGAGCATACAGCAGAAGAGGGGGGTGAACGACAAGCTCCCCTCCTGCTAAGGAGGGGATGTTTTCGCGCAGCGAAAACGGGGGTGGTTAGGCCACCCGCGCCGTTAGGTAATAAAGCTGAACAAGGCCCCGCGGGTTTCAAAAATCCACAGAAATTCTCCAGATATTACCCTGGCGGCGCGACCGGGCGAACCACCCCCGTCAAGCCTGCGGCTTGACATCCCCTCCTTGAGAAGGAGGGGAGCTTCGTACCAACCGCGCTACAGTTGAAACAAGACGGGCAGCACCATCTTTTGCTTTAACGGCTTGCCATTATAGCTGGCCGGCTCCCACTTTGGCGCCATTTTAATTAGCCGCAAAGCTTCTTCATCCAGCCCCGAGCCCATTTTCTTGATGACGCGGGCATCGGTGAGGGTGCCGTCGGCCTGCACCATGAACTCGACCATCACCTTGCCCTGGATTTTGCGCTGGCGGGCCAGGGTGGGGTACTTCTGGTTTTTCTCAATCCACTCGAAGAAGGCCTCGGTGCCGCCCACGGGGCGGGTGGGCTTGTCGGGCGCCACCACGGGCGGCCGGTCGGGGTTGGCTGAGGCGGCGATGTCGGCGGCATTGGCGGGGGCGGCGGGCGTACCCTTGGGGCCCACGGTCACCACCTCCGAACCGGGCGACATCACGAAGCTCACCGGCACCGTGATGCGCTGCCGCACCACCTTGCCAAAGTGCTGGGCAGGCGTCCACTTCGGCCCGCTCTTGATGAGGCGCAGGGCCTCGGCATCCAGCTCGGGCGAGAGCGGCTTGTCCACTTTTACCTCACCGATGGTGCCGGTCTTTTCCACCACGAAGCTCACCGGTACCGTGCCCTGAATGCCTTTCTGCATGGCGGCGGCCGGGTATTTCTGGTGGTCGGCCAGAAACTGGGCGTACTTCTCGGTGCCGCCCAGCGGCACGGCCGGCTTCGATACCGAGTCGTACACTTGCGAGGCGTCGGGCTTGGGGGGCATTTTGAGTTTCTTCTGGGCGTGAGCGGTGACGGACAAACCCAGGAGGCTGAGCAGGAGGAGGCGTTTCATGATTGGAGGGAATGGAGGGAGGTGCGAAGTACGAAGAAAGTACAAAAGAACGACACTCCCCTCCTTGGAAAGGAGGGGATGTTTTGCCGCCGGCAAAACGGGGGTGGTTGGCCCGCTCGCGCCGTCTGAATGTCGCAGTAACTCACAAGTAATCTAAAGCCCAACCGGCGCGACCGGCTCAACCACCCCCGTTCGGCGCTCTTCGCGCCTCACATCCCCTCCTTTCCAAGGAGGGGAGTGTCGTTCTTTTCTGCCGTTCTTTTGTGCTTTCGCAGCACCATCCATTTCCCCCCCTAACTACGCATGACTTCCCGCGCCCCCGAACCCGTTGGAGCTTACCCCTACACCCGCCGCGTCGGCAATTTGCTATTCCTCTCCGGCGTGGGCCCGCGCCAGCGCGGCCAGAAAGCCATTCCCGGCGTCGAGCTCGACGACGAAGGCAACGTCGTCAGCTACGACTTCGAAAGCCAGTGCCACGCCGTGTTCCAGAACGTGCGCTACATCCTCGAAGAAGCCGGCGCCGAGTGGGACGACCTCGTCGACGTCACCGTCTTCCTCACCAATATGAAGGATGACTTTCCCATCTACAACCGCCTCTACGCCGAGTATTTCGCCACCGCCCAGCCCTGCCGCACCACCCTCGAAATTAACTGCCTGCCCACGCCCATCGCCATCGAGCTGAAGTGCATTGCGGCAATTAACAATGAGCAATGAGCAATACTACTGCATCGGCTCAGTATTAAAACGCACAATGGGCAATGAACAATGCCGAACGACATTGCTCATTGCCCATTGTTAATTGCTCATTGAATTACTTAATCACGTCCACCCAGCCCTTGTAGGTCTGCGGGCGGCCGGCGCAGTCGTTGTAGTCGACACGGTAGTAGTAGGTGCCGCCCGAGGTGCTTTCGGCCGTCCAGCCTTCGTTCGGGTTGGTGCTTTCCCAGAGGCGGCGGCCCCAGCGGTTGAAGACGAACATGCGGTAGTTCGTTACCTCACTCGGGAATTCCAGGTGCAGGCTGCTGTTGCGGGCGTTCGGGCTGTTGGGCACAATCACGTTCGGGAACACCGGCAGGGCATCGCTCTTGATGCGTACCGAGGCAGCTGCCGAGGCCGGGCACAGCCCCGCGCTGGTGTAGGTGATGTTGTAAGTGCCGGCCGTGGAAGTAGCCAGGTCGATAACGCCCGTGCTGGCGTTGATGCTCAGCCCCGGCGTGGAGGCAAACGTGCCGCCCGCCGGCGTGAAGGCCGGCGCCCCGCTGCTGCCCGTGCGGCAGAACACGGTTTCGGCGTAGGCCAGCGAGGCCTCGGTGCGGATAATATTTACCGTAGTCGAGGCCGTGGCCGGGCAGGGTGCGGTCACCGTGTAGGTAATCGTGTACGTGCCCGTGGTGGCGGTCGCCACGTTTAGGGCGCCGGTGGTGGGGTTCACCGTGAGGCCGGGGCTGCTGCTGGTGAAGCGCCCGCTCGCGTTGTTCATCGGCGTGAAGCTCAGGGGCAGCACCGTGCCCTGCTGCGGGCAGAAGGTGGGCACCTCGGGCGGCGTGCCGTAGGCCAGCGTGGCCGTGTTGGGCAGAATGGTCACCAGCGTCACGTTCGAGAAGCTCGACTGAATGCCGCAGGCCACCCGCACCCGGTACGAGGTGTTCACCGTGGGCTGCACCGTGAGGCTGGCCCGGGTAGTAGCCCCGGCAACGTCAGTCCACGTCACGCCCCCGTCCGTCGACGACTGCCACTGGTAGGTAATGTTGCCGCCAATGGTACTTCCCGTCAGCGAAATCGTGGCCGAGCCGCCGGGGCAGATGGTCTGGTTGTTGGCCGCCGTCTGGCCCGGGGCGGGCGCCGTGAGGCAGGTCGCCCCCAGGCTCACGGCCATGATGTTCAGCACCGGGTCGGTCAGGGTTTTGAATACCGTCACGCTCTGCACCAGCTTGGTGTAGTTGGTAGGCGAGAGCGGAATGTGCACCTCGTACAGCGTCGGGTCCTGGTTATTGTTCTCCACCCCGTCGGCGGGGGTTGTGCCCCGGTTTACCCGGCTGCGCACGTAGATGGCCGGCGTGATGGTGCCGCCGTACCAGTCCGGTACAATAATACCCGGCACCACTTGCAACGTGCCGTCCGTAAAGCGCACCGTGAAAGTTTTGTCGGTAGAGTTAGTGCCGTTGCCCTCGGCCGCCAGCACGATAACCTCGCTGCACGACTGCGGCCGCGTAAGCGTAAGCGTGCCTGTGCCCGCACCGTCGATGCGCAGTGAGTTGCGGCCCGCGCTCGGCGTCGGGTTGCCCGATGAGCCCAGCTTGAAATACATGCCCGGCGTAGTACGGCTGCGCACAATGCCCGTCGGCGACAGTGCAAAGAGGGGACGCACCCCGGCCGGATTCACAAAGGTAGTGTCGGCCAAGCACCAGCGCACGGCCCCATTGCCTCGGTCAAATGCAGCCGTAGTGGAGTTAGCCACCGGCCCCACACCATCGGCAATCACGTCTTCGGTGTAGCCGGTTACCTCGGCCGGCACGTAGATGGTGGAGGCCTGCGCCATAGCTGCCGAGTGCAGAAAGAGGCTGCCAAGCACACCAAGCAAATAGCCAAAACAGGTACTGGGTTTTTTCATCAGTTAAGTTTGAGGAGTGAAGAGAATGCCTGAAAGGGGGGTGGGGAATGCAAGCGTGGTGCAAATAACGCGCCTGCCGCGCAGCTTTGCGATGAAGTTTAAGTTTATTTTAATAGCTCATGTACGTTCGCAACAATCTGCGTTTTTCCGTTGTTTGGCGATTCGCCTGGCGCGGCCTGGTCATCTTTACACTGTATGACCTGCTTATCTGCATTCTCTACGGCCCGCTCAACGTCCATTGGCTTGATATTCCGTGGGCGCCCGTGGCTACGCTCGGCACGGCCGTGGCCTTCTATATCGGCTTCAAAAGCAACGGCTCCTACGACCGGTTCTGGGAAGGCCGCCAGCTCTGGGGCACCATCGTCAACGTGAGCCGCACCTGGGCCGTACGCGTCTTCGACTACGTGGCCGACCCCGTCGCCCCCCTCGACCACTCCGACTCGCCCGCCCTCCAGGCCCTGCACCGCCGCCTCCTCTACCGCCAGATTGCCTGGTGCAACGCCCTGCGCCTGCACCTGCGCCGCCAAACCGCCGAGCACTGGGACGAGCAGGTAGCCCCCCTGCTCGACCCCGCCGAGTCGGCCGCCGTGCGCCGCCTCTCCAACCCGCCCACCCACCTGCTGCGTCGCCAGAGCATCGAGCTGCGCGAGCTCCAGCAGCAGGGCCTGCTCACCGAGTTCCGCCACGTCGCCCTCATGGAAACCATCCAGGACCTCTTCAACGCCCAGGGCGGCTGCGAGCGCATCAAAAACACCCCCTTTCCCCGCCAGTACGCTTTCTTCAGCTTCCTCTTTGCCTGGGTGTTCGCCGCCGTGCTGCCCCTGGGCCTCGTCGCCGAGTTCAACCGCATGGGCCCCTACCACCTCTGGCTCATGGTCCCCGTCGCCGCCCTCGTCAGCTGGGTCTTCAACACCATCGAAGTGGTGGGCCACATGAGCGAAAACCCCTTCGACAACCAGATGAACGACGTGCCCATGACCGCCATCTGCCGCAGCATCGAAATCGACCTCCGCGAGCTGCTCGCCGAAACCGACCTGCCCCTCCGCACCGAACCCCTCGACGACGTCCTCTTCTAACCCACCACGTACCGCGAAACTCCACCTTCGCGACGAGTGCAGCAAGTTCCCACGCGCTTACTACTCAACTCAAGTTGAGAACCAGCCGCGAAGCGGCGACACGTTGGTAGTTTGAGCCAGTTTCAGCGACCAGAGTCGCAAAGCGGCGGCACTTCCACCAGGCAAAAGTGTCGCCGCTTCGCGGCTCTGCTTACGTCAGCCAACAACACTAGCTACCAACGTGTCGCCGCTTCGCGGCTGGTTCGCTTGGGTTAATCAGAGCCGTAGGGTAGGGGCGGGGCTTGCCCCCACCCGGCATAACCGCGCCTCTGTCATCTTCCCAAAAGGCTTAGTCAGCAACCACAAAAGCTTAGTCGTAGTGCATGAGGTCTCGCTCGTCAATTGCAATGCTTGCCTGGGTTAAATAAAGCTTAGTTAAGCATTATAAAAACCTGGTCGATGTCCGCGAAACCCTGCATGGGGCTTGCAAAAGCCTGCCAGTGACTCGCGAAAGCCTACATGCAACCCGCGAAACCCTACATGGGACCCGCGAAATCCCACATGGAACCCGCGCAAGCTTACCCGGGCCTCGCGAAATCTTACATGGAACCCGCGCAAGCCTACCTAGTGCCTGCGCAAGCCCAGGATACCCGCGCACGGTCTTACCCACCACCCCAATATCCCCGGCGCCCCCTATCTTGCACCCATCCTAAGCCCGCCCCTCCGCCATGCCCACCCCCGAAGCCCTCGTCGCCGCCTTCGAGCAGCGCGTCCTCACCCGCGACGAGCCCGCCCCCATCCTCTTCGATGCCGCCAGCATCCGCCAGCGCCTGCGCCAGGCCCTCGCCACCGACTTCGGCCAGCGCGACCCCCGCCTGCGCAAGCTCACCACCATCTGCTACGACTTCCTCGCCCAGCCCGCCCAGCACAGCACCGCCCACCTCCCCACCTTTGGCTGCTCCCCCAGCGCCCTCTCCGACGCCTGGCGCATCCTCCGCGACGCCGACCTCGTCGCCTACACCCACGACGGCCCCCACCGCAACTACCGCCTCACCCGCTTCGGCGAAGACTGGCTCCTCAGCGTCGTCAAAGGCCAGCCCCTCGGTAGCCCAGATGCCCACGAGCCCCAACCGAAGGCCAGCGTAGCTAACGAGGTTCCGTAGCCTCCCCTGGAGCAGTGCTGTTCGGCCGTCCAGAAAACCCACCTGTAAGTTTGCCGAGGGAAGGCGCTATTTTAGTAGAGATTTTAGAAGAGTATTTGTCTGCTGTACAATGAACTAGAAGCATTTCTAACAATGTTTGTCGTATTAATCCGCTATTTCGTCTGTAAGTTTGCGTAGAATAGTTGGTCTACATAAGAAAACAAGGGAGCCAGGCACCCGGCCCAGCCCCCTTGCCAAACTACCCGAGTAATTGCGAGAACAGGAGCCAGCCAATGGCTTTACCTGCTCCACTCAAAAACCCGACTGCGACGGGCTTCCACCATTGCCGCAGTAGTTTTCTCACGCTTGCCTTTGTCATCTGTCAGGAAGGAAAGGGTTGCATCATAACCCCCACTTCTCGAAGCCCGACCCTGCCAGGTCGGGCTTCTCTTTTACAGAGCAGCCGTTGAGCTGGGGGACATACTTAACGCGAGTGGGGCAAAGGTACAAGGCGGGGTTGCCGGTTGACGCAATAGAATAGGGTAAATCGGTAGCGGATACGGAAAGGGCCTGCGTAATTACAGGTTTTTCATGAGTTTGTCTTATTTGGTGTCCCGTGCTGGCGCGCGTCTCCGACCCGTGCTGCCGCCTGGCGTGGCGTCTCCAGACGCCCCGGTTGCGCCGCCTGGCCCGGTCGTCCTACCAGCGCGTCAGAGACGCGAACCCAGTCGGCAGCGCGTCGGAGACGCGCGCCAGCGCCGCCTCGCGCCCGCCCCTCCCAACCCATTCCCCAAAATTTCGTGTTTATTAGCAGCCCCCCGCTGCTGCTTATGAATCACCACACCCGTCGCCTGCACTACTTCTTCTACGGCCAGAACTTTGCCGACGGGGTGCGCACGGCGCTGGCCATCCTGGTGCCGGCCGCCCTGGGCGCCCAGTGGGGGCAGCTCGAAGCCGGCATCACCATCAGCACCGGCGCCGTGTGCGTGAGCGTGGCCGACACCCCCGGCCCCGCCCTGCACAAGCGCAACGGCATGCTCGCCGCCTGGGGCCTCACCACCGCCACCGCCCTGCTCACCGGCGTAGTAGCCCCCTACAAATGGGCCCTGGGCCTCGAAGTGGCCGCCCTCAGCTTCGCCTTCACCATGCTGCTGGTGTGGGGCGCCCGCGCCGCCGCCGTGGGCACCGCCGCGCTGCTGTGCATGGTGCTCACCCTGGCCACCCCGCCCGCCCTGGCCGACGTGCTGCGCCACACCGGCCTGCTGGCGCTGGGCGGCCTCTGGTACCAATTGCTGGCCGCCCTGCTGCACCAGGTGCGGCCCTACTGGCCCGCCCAGCAGTCGCTCGGCGACTGCCTGCACGCCATCGCCCGCTTCCTGGATTTGAAGGCCGAATTCTACGAAACCGGCACCAGCCTCGACGACGACTACCGCCGCCTCGTGCAGCAGCAGGTCACGGTAAATGAAAAGCAGGAAGCCACCCGCGACATCCTCTTCCGCACCCGCCAGATAGTGCGCGAAAGCACCGTCGCCAGCCGCCGCCTCGTCCTCACCTTCGTCGAAGCCGTCGATTTATACGAGCACATCACCGCCAGCTATTACGACTACGCCGCCCTGCGCGACACCTTCGGCGCCACCGGCATCCTGCACGAAGTAGCCCTCCACATCCGCCACGTGGCCGCCGAGATGGACCACCTCGGCGCCGCCATCCAGGCCGGCCGCCCCTACGGCGGCTACTCGCCCGACCTCCCCGCCGAGCTCGCCCGCCTGCAAGCCCGCATCGCCGAGCTGGAGCAGGACCCCGCCCACGCCGGCCGCACCCGCGTGCTCAAAAAGATATTGGTGAACCTGCGCGACATCACCCGCCGCCTCCAGAACCTGCGCCGCTACTTCGACGAAACCCAGCTGCCCGAGGCCGCTCCCAACCGCAGCCGCAGCCGCGAGCACCGCCGCTTCGTGGCCCGCCAGGAGTTGGAGTGGAAAGCCTTCGGCCAAAACTTCACCCTGCAGTCGTCCGTCTTCCGCCACGCCCTGCGCATGACCCTGGCCTGCCTCACCGCCTTCATCATCGGCGAAACCCTGTGGCGCGGCACCCACAGCTACTGGATTCTGATGACCGTCACCATCATGCTCAAGCCCGGTTTCAGCCTCACCCGGCAGCGCAACACCGAGCGCATCCTGGGTACGCTGGGCGGCGGCGTGCTGGGCGCGCTGGTGCTCTACCTCGTGCCCGAGCCCACCGTGCGCTTCGGGCTGCTGGTGGTGTTTATGGTGATTTCCTACAGCTTCCAGCGCACCTACTACATGGTGACGGTGGTGTTCATGACGGCCTTCCTGCTCATCATGTTCAGCTTCCTGGGCCTGGGCTACCTCGGCGTCATCGAAGAGCGGATTATCGACACCGTGATGGGCTGCGCGCTGGCCTTTGCCGCCGGCTACTTCCTCTTTCCCAGCTGGGAGCGCGACCAGTTGCGCGACCACATGGCCGCCACCCTGCGCGCCAACCAGGCCTACCTGCGCCAGCTGGCCGAGCGCCTCGCCGGCCAGCCCGTGCCCCCCGTGCAATACCGCCTCCTGCGCAAAGACGTGTACGTGGCCTCGGCCAACCTCGCGGCGGCCTTTCAGCGCATGCTCTCCGAGCCCAAGAGCAAGCAGCGCCACGAGGCCGAAATCCACCAGTTCGTGGTGCTGAACCACATCCTCTCCTCCAACATTGCCGCCGCCACCGTCAGCCTCGACGAGGGCGCCACCCCGCCGCTCTCGGCCGACAGCCGCCGCGTCCTCACCAGCGCCCAGGCCGCCCTGGGCCGCAGCCTGACGCGCCTGGCGCCCCCCACCGAGCCCGCCGCCCCCGAGCCCGCCGCCCCCCGCTCCCCGGAAGCCCGCCCCGAACCCGCCTTGCCCGACGCCGCGCCCACCGACCGGCCGCTGCTGGAGCAGCTCACGTTTCTGCAAAAGGTGAGCGGCGATATCGGGCGCGTCACGGAGAATATCACCGGCTAGGAAGGCAAGAAAAAATGAAGGCTTTCGGTGTTTTTTCGGAATAAGTCCGCATATTCTGGTAGTTATGGCCTGAAAATTGTTCTGCTCGCGGGGAACTATTTTCTCACCAATCATCACTCCCTATGCGATTTTTACCCTCTCTCTTCACCTTACTGCTGGTGCTCGGCTGCTGGCTGGGCCGCGTAGCCCCGGCCCGGGCCACGCACGTGCAAGGCGGCCAGCTCACGTACCTCAACGTCGGCAATAACCAATACGTCGTCACGCTGTATCTGTACCGTGACTGCTCGGCGGCTTCCACCCTACCTGCCAGCATGACGCTGATGGTCAGAAACGGTTGTAGTGGCACCACGCAAGGCACCTATCCGATGAACCCGGTGCCCAACTCCGTAATGGTGGGCACCCAGTATTGCCCGGCTCAGCAGCAGGCAGCTCAGTGCGTCGCTACTGCCCCGCTGCCCAACTACCAAACGCAGCAGTACCGCACGGCCACCGTCACTATTCAGCCGGGGCAGTGGTTGCTGAGCACCGAAATCTGCTGCCGCCCCAGCACCGCCAACCTGGTAGGACAGGCTAATTTTCGCTACGAAGCCACGCTGAACAACCAGATTATGGTGAACGGCCAGGCCGTAACTATTCAGAACAGCTCGCCGCAGTATTCGCCGCAGGACGTACCGGTGCCCTTCGTGCCCGTCAATCAGCAAACCACCATCAGCTTCAACACCAACGACCCCGACAATACCCGCCTAAGCCCCGACCAGGACTCGCTGGTGTATTCGTTGACCCAGCCGCTCGAAGGCTGCAACGTGCCGGTGCCCTATCAGCCCTACCCGGTCTTTGCCAATAGCGGTGGCCCGTGCATAATCCTTCCGCCACCTGCTACCCCGGCTACCTATACGGCCCAGCTGCCAGTAGCAGTGGGTTTTACTACTACTGGTTCCTGCCCCTTATTGCAGGGCGTTGCCAACCAGTTTTATTTTAATGCTGCTGCCGGCCAGTTTACTTTCTCCCCAGTCCGCTACCTGAATACCCCGCCGCAGGATGGCTCTAATAAGTACGTGGTAGTAGGGCGCGTGGACGACTACCGCCGCCTGCCCGGCTCGAACCGCCGCTACCTGGTGGGCTCGGTGCGCCGCGAGATTTTTGTCGTTATCACCAACAGCACCAACGCGGTGCCGGCTCCCCCCAGCGCGGCCATGGTCACCGGTCAGGTGCCGGTCATTGTCAACGGCGACTCGCTCGATATCACTATCCAGCCCTGCAACTACGCGCAGATACTGGTGCGCTTCACCGACCCCGACCCGCTCGACCAGCTCACGGTGGCTTACACCGGTGCGGGTACCATTGCGGGTGATGTGCTGCAGAATGGCGACATCGGCACTTACTCGCTTACCGGCAACGGCACCCGCACGCCGGTGGCCCGCTTCCAGTTTCAGCCCTCGCCCGCGCATAGTGGCCAGGTGTTGCGCATTCCTTTCCAGATTCAGGACAATGCCTGCCCCATCCGGGGGCTGCAAACCCGCGTGCTGATTGTGCGCATTGCGGCGACGCGGCGCGATTTGGCCAGCATTGCCGTCGTGCAGTCGGGGGGCGGCACGCCGACCTCGGCCCGCGAGGCCACGGTGTGCGTAGGCGGCTCGCTGCAGCTGCGCGGCTCCGTCACGCGCCCCGATTCGGTGCGCGGCGGCCTCCAAACCTACAATTACGCCTGGACGGGCGCTGGAATCGTGAGCAACGCCAATCAGGCCACCATCACAATAAATCCGGTGATTGATACCCGCTACCGCCTCACCGTGACGCCCGCCAGTGGTTTCCAGACCGGCGTGTGCGGCGACACCGCCTCTATTCTCGTGCGGGTGGTGCCGCAGCCGGCCCAGCCCAGCATCAGCCGCCAGGGCCCGCTGCTGGTGAGCAGCGCCAGCGGCGGCAACCAGTGGTTTGTGAACAACAGCGAAATCCCGGGGGCTACCAGCCAGACGCACCAGCCCACGCAGCTGGGCAGCTACACCGTAGCCGCCCGCACAGGGGCTAACGCCGGTTCGGGCGGCTGCTCCTCGACGCCCTCGGCCGCCGTGGCCGTCACCACTCTGGGCACGCGCGGGGCGTTGGCGGGCAGCAGCGTAGAAGTGCTGCCCAACCCCACACCCGACGGCCACCTCACGGTGCAGCTGACGGGCTACCGCCAGGCCACCACGCTCACGCTGCTCGATGCCCTGGGCCGTACCATGCGCACGGCCACGATTACGGCGCCCAATGTGGCCGGCACCAGCCTGCCGCTGGACTTGAGCCAGCTGCCAGCCGGCGTGTACGCCCTGCGCGTGAGCACCCCCGGCGGCATCGACGTGCGCCGCGTGGTGCGGCAGTAAGTTGAGTTAAAAGTTAAAAGTGAGGAGTTAAAAATCCTGGAGAAAGCACCTCCAGGATTTTTAACTCCTCACTTTTAACTTTTAACTCAAAAATTTACTTCCCGCTCACGCCGCCGGGCTTGAGCGTGCGGCCCAGCCACTCGAAAAACACCCGCTGCCAGAGCACCGAGTTCTGGGGCTTCGTTATCCAGTGGCCCTCGTTGGGGAAGTACAGGAAGCGGCTGGGAATACCCTTGAGCTGGGCCGTGCCGAAGGCCTCCATGCCCTGGTCCTCGGGCACGCGGAAGTCCTTGCCGCCGTGGATGACGAGGATGGGCGTGTCCCAGTTCTTGGCGAAGCTTTGGGGGTTGAAGTCGGTGTAGGACTTGTGCAGCGGCGTCTCCCAGGGCGCGCCGCCGATGTCGTGTTTGGCGAAGAACATTTCCTCCGTCGTGGGGTACCAGCTGGTGAGGTTATACAGGCCGCAGTGGGCGATGAAGGTTTTGAAGCGCCCTTCGTGCTTACCGGCCAGAAAATACGTGGAGTAGCCGCCGTAGCTGGCGCCCACGCAGCCGCGCCGGTCCTTGTCCACGTAGGGCTCCTTGCTCACTTCGTCAATCGCCGAGAGGTAGTCGCGGATGGGCTGCCCGCCCCAGTCGCCCGAGATGGCATCGTTCCACTGGCGGCCGTAGCCGGGCAGGCCGCGGCGGTTGGGGGCCACCACGATGTAGCCGTTGGCCGCCATCAGCTGGAAGTTCCAGCGGAAGCTCTGGCTCTGGGTGATGGGGCTTTGCGGGCCGCCCTGGCAATAGAGCAGGGTGGGGTACTTCTTGCTGGGGTCGAAATCGGGCGGGAAAATGACGTACACCTGCATCTGCTTGCCGTCGGTGGTGGTCACGCGGCGGTCTTCCACTTTGCCCATTTTCAGGCCGCTCAACTCGGCTTGGTTGATGGTGGTGAGGGGCGTGGTTTTGCCGGTTTTCAAATCCACCCGTACCAGGTCGGGAAAGTCCGAAAGCGTCGTGCGGTTGGCCACCGCCAGGCCCTTGCCGGCCAGCTCAAAGGCGTTGAAGTTTTGCGCCCCGCTGGTAATCTGGCGGATTTTTCCGCCCTTCGCCGCCACTTCAAACAGCTGCTCGGTGCCCATCTGCACGCTGTTGAAGTAGATGGTTTTGCCATCGGCACTCCAACGCAGGTTCCCGCCGCTCAGCTCCGAGCCGCTGATGACGTCGCTCCGCTTTTTGGTGGCGAAGTCGTAAACGATGATGCTGTTGCGGTCGCTCTCGAAACCGGCCGTGGCCATACTCAGCCAAGCCACTTTCGAGCCGTCGGGCGAGAAGGCGGGCTCCACGTCGTAGCCCGGCATACCTTCGCTCAGGTTCATGGTTTTGCCGTCGTGAATGTCGTAGACAAAGATGTCCGAGTTGGTGCTTTCGGCCTCAGCGCGGCCCGTCAGCTTGCGGCTGGTGTAGGCAATTTTATACCCGTCGGGCGAAAACGCCAGCTGCTCCGAGCCACTCAGCGGCTGCAGCGGCGCGTCGAAGGCTTCCCCGGCCATCAGGTCTTTGCCGTAGCCCTGCGGCTTGCCATCGGGACCGATGGGCTGGAAGAACACGTGCGTGGCCTTGTGGTCGTCCCAGGCGTTCCAGTGCCGGTAGTTGAGGTCGTCGATGATTTTGGCGTCGGCCTTGGGCAGGTCCGGGAACATATCCTTGACCTCCGGCCGCACCTTCACATCCTGGGTGTAGAGGATGAAATTACCCTTCGGCGCGTATTTCAGGTTGCTCAGGCCCTCGTCCGGAAACGTGCTCAGCAGCTGCTTGCCCGAGCCGTCGGCGTTGATGACGTACAGCTGGTCGGTGCCACTCTCACCCGAGATAAACGTCAGCTTGCCATCGGCCCGCCAGTTCAGCGTATTCTCCGAGCTGGGTGTGGTGGTGAGCTGCTTAGTGGCGCCGCCTGCCACCGGCACTACCCAGATATCGGCGTTGCCTTTGTTGGCAGCCAGGTCGTATTTCGTCACGGTGTAGGCCACCGTTTTCCCATCCGGCGATACCTGCATTTCGCCCAGGCGGCCCAGCTGCCAGAGCTTCTCGGGGGTGAGGACGTTGGTGGGGTTTTGGGCCGCGGCCGCCAGGGGGAGTAGGGCCAGAAGTAGTCGTTTCATCTGGCGAAAATAACTCCTGTCGTGCTGAGCGCGGCGAAGCATCCTGTCACGGCCAAACAAAGTCGTAGTGGCGTGAGAGAGTGCTTCGCTGCGTTCAGCATGACAGTTTCGCGCTCTGCATGACAGTTCCGTACTTGCACTCATGTCCGATTTCCGTCTCCGCGTTTTCCAGGCTGTGGCCCGGCACCTGAGCTTCACCAAGGCCGCCCAGGAACTGCTCATCACCCAGCCCGCCGTCACCAAGCACATCCACGAGCTAGAGCGGCAGTACGAGCAGCGCCTGCTCGAGCGCCGCGGCAACCGCGTGACCCTCAGCGACGCCGGCCGCCTACTCCTGAGCCACGCCGAGGCCGTCATTGCCTCGCACCGCGCCCTGCGCGACCAGCTCCACGCCCTGCGCGACCCTGAAGAAGCGGCCGGGCACCTGCGCCTCGGCGCCAGCACTACCCTGGCCCAGTACGTGCTGCCGGCCGTGCTGCCCGCCTTCCAGCAGCGCTACCCCCGCGTGCAGCTTTCCCTGCGCTCGGCCAACTCCGAGCACGTAGCCGCCGCCCTGCTGCGCAACGAGCTGGATATCGGCTTCGTGGAGGGCTTCAGCAAAAGCCGCGACCTGCACTACGAGCCCCTGATGGCCGACGAGCTGGTGGCCGTGCGTAGCGCCACGCCCGCCGGCCCCCCCGCCCTCATGCCCCTGGCCGAAGCCCTCACGCACCCGCTGGTGCTGCGCGAGCGCGGCAGCGGCACCCTCGAAGTGCTGCAAATCACCCTGCGCGAGCTCAAAATCAAGCCCGCCGACCTTAAAATTGCCATTTTCCTCGACAACACCGAGGCCATCAAAGCCTACCTCGAAGCCGCGCCTAACACCCTGGGCTTCGTCTCGCGCCGCGCGCTCGACCGCGAGCTGGTGGCCGGGCAGCTCGAAATCGTGCCCATCGAAGGGCTGCACCTGCCGCGCCGTTTCGAGGCGCTGTGGCCGCAGGGACAGCCCTTGCCGCGCAATGCGCAGCGGTTTCTGCACTTCGCCCAGCAATGGTATAATAAAAAGTAATGGTTGATAAACTTTTTCGATAACCTAGGAGGGGAGGAGCCGCGTACTTTTGCAACATCCCACCCACCCGGATGCCCCTCACCCTCATGAAAGCCACCCTGCCCCAGCCTGCGCACACCCATGCGCCGGAGCGGTTGGCCGGGTTCCAGCAGCAGCACGAGCTGGCTGGAATCCGGTTTACCTGGGCGCAGGTGGTTTTCTGCGGGGTGCTGGCATCCTGCCTCACGCCCTGGGCCTCGGCCCCGCTGGCGCTGGCCCTGGGCCTACTCGTGGCTCAAACTTCCGGCAATCCTTTCGTAACCCAAACCAAGCCCGCCACTGCTAAGCTGTTGCAGTGGTCGGTTATTGGCCTCGGCTTCAATATGAATGTGCAGGCGGCGGCTCAGGCCGGCCGCGAAGGCTTCGTTTTTGCCATTGCTTCCATCGTTGGCACGCTGGTGCTGGGCTTTTTCGTGGGCCGGGCCTTAGGCCTGACGCGCACCGTCACGCACCTTATTTCCTGCGGCACCGCTATTTGCGGCGGCAGCGCCATTGCGGCCGTGGGCCCGGTGATGAAAGCGAAAGAAGAAGAGCTATCGGTGGCCCTCGGCACGGTATTCATCCTCAATGCCATTGCCTTGTTTGCTTTCCCACCCATCGGGCACCTGCTGCAGCTCACACAACACCAGTTTGGCCTCTGGTGCGCCATTGCCATCCACGATACCAGCTCGGTAGTGGGCGCGGCCACCGCCTACGGCGATGCCGCCCTGCAAACCGCCACCACCGTGAAGCTGGCCCGCGCCCTCTGGATTATCCCGGTAGCCCTGGGTACGGCCGTGCTGTTCAAGCAAAAGGACGTCAAGGTTAAAATCCCCTATTTTATCCTCGGTTTCATCGCCACCATGCTGCTCAATACTTACGTGCCCGCTCTGCACGAGGCCGGCCAGTGGGTCGTGAAGCTGGCCAAAATCGGCCTCACGGTTACGCTGTTTTTCATCGGCGCGGGCCTGTCGGGCAAGCTACTGAAAGCCGTCGGCCCCCGGCCGTTTGTGCTGGGCGTGGTGCTGTGGCTGCTGATTTCCACGGTTTCGCTCTACGTCATTCAGCACACGGTCTGAGTCGTTTCGCTCGTTTTACGTTTCCCACCCGTTTCGTTTCCCCTCCCTCACCCAGCTTCTACCACCACACCCACCCGTCCATTTTCCATTTCCCACAAAAAAGCCCGGCCGGATTTCCAGCTGGGCTTTTCTGTGGTGGTTATCGTACCGAGGCTAGCACATAAGTGCTCCGAATATCAATGGCCCTGTTTACGGCCCGAGCCGCCGGGAAGTTTCCCGCCGCCGTCATTTTTATTGACGGTAGCCCAGGCGCGGGCCTCGGCCTCGTCTTTCGACACGCCCTTTTTCTCGTAGCTCTCTTCGATGTGCTCGGCCTGGCGTTTCTGCTTGTCGGTGTACTTCGACTTATCTCCTTGGGGCATGGTGGTAGGTGGTGGAAAGGTGGAAGGAAAACGGGCCGGACGTCGGCCTGGGTTTGTATTTACGGCTGAATACCAGTCCTGTTACAGCAGAGCTATGGTTAAAACTGTTTTACGAAGCCCGGTCAGCAACTCGACCACCCTGCACCTGACCCTGGCCCGCCCGGCCGCCGTACGGGTGCGGCTGCTGGACCTGAGCGGGCAGCCTCGCCGCGAATTGCTGAATCAGCGTAACTTAGTAGCGGGCACCCACCAATTGCCCCTGGCCCTGCCAGGCCTCCCGCCCGGTATCTACCTGCTGAATGTCGACGCCGGCAGCGGCGAGCAAATAATTCGTCTTGAACTACTTTAATTCTGCCGCTATGAACAACTTTTTAGTGCAATCGAAAAAGGGCCTGCTCTGCGGGCTTATCCTGGCCCTGCTGGTAGCCGCGTGCACGGAGCGGGAAGAGTCGGGGCTGACGCGGGTGCGGGGGCAGGTGGTGCTGGCCGACAGCAACACGCCCGTGCCCACCCCACCCCCGGTGCAGGTGTGGGCGCAAGCGACGGGCGGGATGATAGGCAGCGCCTATGCCCCGGTGGGCGCGCCCCATGCCACGGACGAGCAAGGGAAATTTGACTTTAGCTTCCCGGCCGAAGGGGGCCAGCAGTACGTCTTGCGGGCGGCCGAGGGCAGGCTGGGCTACTACACGGACTGGAACCTGGCGCGAGCGCTGCGCAAGGGTGAGGAAAACGAGGTGCGCCTGCCGGTCTACGCCCCGGCCTGGATTCGCCTGGACCTCGTCGATGAGCCCCCACGCAGCCGCGTCTGGATGTTTTTCTCTGGGTTTGGGGGCGGGGGGCTAACGGTCCCTTATCCTCGTGATACGACGCTTATATTTCCTTATCTGACAGGCCCTGGTAAGGAGTCTTTCATCTTCTGGGCTATCAAGGATACTTTAGGTCGTGAAACGGAGTATCGGCGCACGTTCATTCAGCCCCCGCTGGACACGCAACGGGTGCGCATTGCCTTCTAAGCCATGACGACTCTCACAAAGCTGCTCCCCATGCTACTTCCTTTGGCCCTACTCGCAGGCGCGTGCACGGAGCGGGAAGAATCGGGGCTGACGCGGGTGCGGGGGCGGGTGGTGCTGGCCGGGAACTAAGAGACTACCACCATAAACAAAACCGGCCGGAAGAAGCCGTGGGCAGTATCTTCGTCCACGGCTTCTTCCGGCCGGTTTTGCTATGCGCCACGTCGCCGATATTCCGCATCCTTCCGTCAAAATCACGTTGCTGGCCTGGAACGGCAAGTTTCTGCTCAAGCTGGAGCAGGGCAACCTGGAGCAAACCTACAAGGTGGCCGAGCTGGACCTGCTGACCGGCACCGACACCGAGTTGCGCGAGCTGCTGGATGAGGAGTTTCTGGCCGCCGCCATTGCCCGTTTCCAGCCCATGCGCGCCGATTTGCAGGCCGCTCTCGACCGGCACGAACTTCGCTAAGCCGCTTCCTGCGAAAAAAACAATTTAACGTATGACCAAGCTGTTCACCCTGCTGCTGACCCTTAGCAGCCTGCTATTTACCCACCTCGCCACCGCCCAGCTCTACGACGTGCGCGAGGGCGAAACCAGCTACAACAAAGCTCCCCGCGCCACCCTCAAAGTGCAGGTGGATGGCAACGCCACCAATGTGCGCGACTACTTTCAGAAGTGGATGAAGGACAGCTACAATGTCAGGTTCAAAAGCGGCGGCGTGATGGGTATGGGCAAAAGCGCCGTGCTCGAAGCGCAGAAGGTGCAGGCCAGCACCGTGTCGGGCAAGCTCGTGAACCTCTACGCCACCATCATCGCGCCGTCCGACTCGGTGTCGGAAGTAGCCATCTTTGGCGGCTTCGACGACAAAACCTTCTTCGACGCCGACCGCAGCGCCAACGAGTTTAACGCCCTGCGCGGCATGCTGCAGAACTTCGCCGGGGCCGCCCGCGTGAAGGCCTACCGCGACATGATTGAGGACGCTGAAAAGAAGCTGCGCGAAGCCGAAAAGGAAAAGGACCGCCTCGAGAAAGAGCGGCTGACGCTGGCCGCCAACACGGCCTCCAACCTGCTGAAAATTCAGGAAATGCTGCGCCAGAACACCCAGAACACGCTGCTCTCGCGCTCCGACTCGACGCAGCTGGTGAAGAACGCCGCCCAGCGCGAGCTCGACCGCGCCCGCCTGCAGCGCCGGCGCGACCGGCTCTCGGCCCTCGACCGCAAAAACTAAGCAGCGATGAACAACCAGCCTTCGCCCATCGAGACCCTGCGCCAGCTACGCGAAATGCTCGACGCCGGCACCATCACTGCCACCGAGTTTGAGGCCCTGAAGCAGCAGCTGGTTTTCAGCGCCCAGGCCCCAGCAGCTCCGGCCGCCGAGCCGCCCGCGCCGGATTTTACTGCCCCGGCCGTGGCGCTGCCCGCACCCGCCGAGCAAGACTCGCCCATGTTTGAGGATGCACAGCTGCCGCCCGGCTCGACCGACCTGGAGGCGCCGCTGCCAGCTGCGCCCACTGCCGCGCCCCAGGCTGTGCCGCCGGCCGCTACCAACGAGCTGGACGGGTTTAGCCAGCCGCCGGCCCGCAATCCGCTCAATCTGGTGCTGGCTATCGGTGGCCTGCTGGTGCTGCTGTCCGTGTTTGCCTATCTGGCGCTCAATCAGAACGACTCGGAGCACATCAGCAGCAATAGCATGACGGCCGCCGACTCGCTGAACACGAACGTGGAAGAAGGCCCGCAGGCCGCGCCGGTGGAGCAGCCCGTGGCCGTGCCCGAAACGGTCCGCGTCGCGCCCCTGAACCCCGCGCCACCCGTGGTGAAGCCGAGCGTGGCGCCAGCAACCGCTGATTCGACCGCGACCGTGCCGACGGCGGTTGATTCGACTCAGAAACCGTAGGGACAAATACAGAGACGCAAAGTATTGCGTCTCTATACCCTGATGGCTGTCTGCTGCGCCGAAATAATCAGCTCTGCCAATTCCCGAAAACACCCGTGGCCACCAAAGGCCTGGCAGTGATACATGGCCACGTTGCGGGCAAAAATAGTGGCGTCGCCGGGGCAGGCTGAGAGGCCCACCATGTCCAGGATTTCGAGGTCGTTGGTGTCGTCGCCGATGAAGGCAATTTCGTTGGCCGTGAGGCCGGTGCGCGCCAGGATTTCGCGTAGCCGCCCCGGCTTGTCCTGAATACCCAGGTGCAGCTCTTCAATTTTGAGCTTGGCGGCGCGGGTGACCACCGAAGGCGACGTTTCGCCAGTGACGATGCCCGTGGCGATGCCGTGCTCGCGCAGGCGTACCACGCCCATGCCGTCGCGGATGTTGAAGCGCTTCATTTCTTCGCCGCGTTCGGAGTAGTACACGCCGCCGTCGGTGAGCACGCCGTCGCAGTCGGTCAGCACGAGGCGGATGCGGCGGGCGCGGGCGTATAATTCGGCTTGCTTCATAAGAAAAAGGGGAAATGCGGGTGCAAGTTGGGGCCGGGGGCGGGATTTTGCGGCGCGGGTAATTTTTTTTCTCCGCACCGTTGCTGGCAAGAAGTAGGACTTGGCAGGGGCCGCGTGTGGCGTAATTGGGATAGGCCCCTACGCAATGCAAAAAAATAGGAGAATCGCTGCAAACCGGCCTGCGGAACGGACCAGTATGTAAGCCGGAGAATGCCTGATTCAGCGGGTAGTAGCTGCCGGATTATGGCCGCGCCTGCGTAACTTGTTTTTGTAATTCTACCTTAATGGGATGCTATGAAGAAAACCTTGACCCTTGGATTGCTGACTATTCTTGCCGTGGTCGGCCCGGCCCACGCCCAACAGGCTCGGGAGGCCATAATAGCCGCCGAAAAGACCTTTGCGGCCCAGGCCGCCCGCGAGGGCAGCGCCGCCGCCTTCCTGGCTAATAGCACCGCCGTCTCGATGGTAGTGGAAAACGGCCAGCTGGCCAATGCCCAGAAAGTGTGGCAGAGCAAGCCGCCCGCTACCGGCACCCACCGCCTGGCCTGGCACCCCGTGATGGCCGACGTGGCCCAATCGGGCGAGCTGGGCTACACCACCGGCCCCTGGACGTTGGGCTCGGGCACGCAAACCGCCGCCGCCGGCGAGTACGTGACCCTGTGGCACAAGCAGCCCGATGGCCAATGGAAATTTGTGGTGGATATGGGCGTAGAACACAGCGACGACGCCATTGCCACGCCCGGCACCGTGGCCCGGCCACAGCTGTTTGCCGGGCCGGCCACGCCCGTGCCGGTGCCCGCCCACGCCATCATCGACCTCGACCATACCTTCTCCAAAGCCGAGCTGCACAAGCCGCTGGAAACCTACCAGGCGTATCTGAGCAAGGAGGCCCGCCTGCTGCGCCCAGGCCAGCTGGCCTTGCTGGGCCCCACGGCGCAGGTGGTTATCAGCAACACCCTGAGCCGGGCTTACCTGTTTGCGCCCACCGGCGGCTACCTGGCCGCTTCCGGCGACCTCGGCTACGTGTACGGTACCCTGCGCCGCCCCTCCACCGACCCCAGGCAGCCCGAGGAAACCGGTAGCTACCTGCGCATCTGGCGCCGCGAGGCGGTGGCCGGCTGGCGTATTGTGCTGGAGGTGTTGAACGAGTCTACCCCGGCGGCTCCGGCAGTAGCGGTTACGCCCGTGGCCCCGGCCAGCACGCCAGCTGCCCCGGCTACGGCTACCACGCCCGCCACCCCGCCAACGACAGACGGTGCCGCTCCCGTGCGGCAATAAGCAAGCTTTGCTATCCCTCAACAAAACCTCAACAAAAAGACCGGCCCGCTTCTGGGCCGGTCTTTTTGCGTTCCCGGGAATTTGCCTAGCTTTCGGCAATGGCACGACCATCCATCATATGGTATTGGAAATTCTGGTTGCTGGGCTGCCTGGGCTGGCTACTGACGGCCCCGGCAGTGAGCCAACCGGTTCCGGCCCGCCTGCGCCCGCTAAGCTCGGCCGACGGCCTCGTGAATGACGTGGTGCAGAGCATCGCTCAGGATGAGCAGGGCTTTCTGTGGATTGGCACGCAGGATGGCCTGAGCCGCTACGATGGCAGCGGCTTTCGCACGTTTCGGGCCGACGAGCGGCGGGCGGGCAGCCTGCTGAGCAACTTCGTGCGGGCCGTGGCCGCCGACCCCCGGCGCGGCGGCGTGTGGGTGGGCACGGGCAGCGGCCTGTGTTATTATAATCCCCGTACCGAGCTGTTCGTGCCCGTGCCGATGGGCCAAGCTGCGGGCGCCTCCTTCGTGCACGCCGTGCTGCTGGACCAAAGCGGCCAGGTGTGGGCTGGCACCGAAGACGGCCTGTGGCGCTACGAGCCGCGCCGTCGGCGCCTGCAGCGCATTGCCGGGCCGCCCGGTAGCGCCCGGCAAAATTCCATCCGGACCCTGGCCCAGGATGCAGCGGGCGTGCTGTGGGTGGGCACCGGCGCGGGCGCGCTGCTACGCTACGACCCGCTGGCGCGCAACCTGCGCCACGACCGCCGCCACAACTCGCCCGGCCCGGCGCCGGTGAGTGCGCTGGCCGCCCCGCCCGGCGGTGGTCTGTGGGTGGGCACCGAGGCGGGTGCCCTGCGCTACCTGCCGCCCGGCGAGCAGCCAGCCATCGACTTATTAACGACTGCGCCCGCCGTGCGCAGCCTTTGGGCCGATGCCGCCGGCGCCTGGGTAGGAACGGCCGCCGGCCTGCGCTACTGGCCCCAGCCCACGGCCAGTTCGCCGCCTGCCATTCCACCTTTGGTGCTAACCGAGCCCGTGCAGGCCCTGTGCCCCGACCGCGTGCGGCAGCTCTGGCTGGGAACCGAGGCCGGCCTGCGCCGGCTGGATATCCGGCCTTCGGCGTTTGGCCGGCCGCTGGCAGCGGCGGCGACGGGGGCGGTGTGGGCGGTGGACACTACGCCGGCCGCCGTGTGGCTGGGCACGGAGCAGCTGGGAATCCTGCGCCTCGACCACGCGACCGGCCGCGTGGCCGAGCAGCTGCGCCATAGCCCAGCCGACACAACCAGTCTGGCCGACAACTACGTGCGGGCCCTGCTGGCCGCGCCCGACGGCGGCCTGTGGGTGGGCACTCAGCGCCACGGGCTCGACTACCGGCCGGTCGGCGCCACGGGCTTCCGGCACTTCCGGCACCGGCCGGGGCAGGCGGGCAGTCTGGCCGATGACTTCGTGCGCTGCGTGTACCGCGACCCGCTCGACGGCGGCATCTGGGTGGGCACCGAGGGGGGGCTATGCCGGCTGGCCGATGCCCGCCGCGGGCGCTTCGTGAGCTACCGGCACCAGGCGGGCGTGACCACTTCGCTACCCAGCAACTACGTGCGCTGCGTGCGCCGCGACCCAGCCGGGCGGCTGTGGGTGGCCACTGGCGGAGGCGGCCTGAGCCGCCTCGACGATGCCCGTAGTGGGCGCTTCACCACCTTTCGGGCCGATGCGCAGGACGAGCGCAGCCTGGCCAGCAACTTCGTGCGGGCGCTGGCTTTTGACAGGCAGGGGCGGCTGTGGGTGGGCACCGAGGGCGGCGGCCTCTGCCGGCTCGACGACCCCGAGCGCGGGCGCTTCACCACTTTCGGCGAAGACCAGGGCCTGCCCAGCGAGCTGGTGTATGGCCTGGTAGCCGACCCGGTCACGGGCGTGCTGTGGGCCAGCACCAACCGCGGCCTGGCCCGGCTCGACCCCGCCACCGGCCACCTCACCAGCTTCGACACCCGCGACGGCCTGCCGCAGGACGACTACAACGCCGGCGCCGCTACGGCGGGCCCGGGGGGGCAGTTGTTTTTCGGTGGGCCGGCGGGACTGGTGGCCTTCCGGCCGGCGCGGCTGCCGCTGCCGGCGCGCCCGCAGGTGCTGCTCACGGGCCTGCGCCGGCTAAACCGGCCGGTGGCCCTGCCCGATACGGCGCTGGCCCAGCGGCGGCTGCTGCGCATCGGGCCGGCGGATTACGTGTTTTCGCTGGAGTTCGCGGCGCTGGATTTGCGGCGAGCCGGGCGCTACCCCTTGCTGTACCGGCTCGAAGGCTTCGACCGCGAATGGCTGGCGGCGGGGCCGGGCCGGGAGGCCACGTACACCAACCTCGACCCCGGGCACTACACCTTCCGGGTGCGGGGGGCCGATGCGCCGGCGGGGAGCGGGGCGGCCCTGCGGCTGGTGGTGGAGCCGCCGTGGTACGGCACCTGGTGGTTCCGGCTGGCGGTGGGGCTCACGGTGGCGGGCCTGGGCTGGCTGGCCTACCGCCTGCGGGTGCAGCAGCTGCTGGCGCTGGAGCGGGTGCGCCACCGCATTGCCCGCGACCTGCACGACGATATGGGCTCGACGCTGAGCAATATTTCCATCCTGAGCCAGCTGGCCCAGACGCACCAGCAGGCCCAGCGCCCGGCCCAGGCCGCCGCCCTGCTCACCCAGATTGGCGACTCGTCGCGCCGGATGCTCGACTCGATGGACGACATCGTGTGGGCCATTAACCCCGCCCACGACGGGCTGGACGACGTGACCACCCGCATGCTGGCCTTCGCCTCCGAAGTGCTGGAGGCTCAGGGCGTCGAGCTGCACTTCGAGATGGCCCCTGGCGTGGAGCAATTGCGCCTGCCGATGGAGGCGCGGCGCGAGTTTTTCCTGCTCTTTAAGGAGGCAGTAAACAACTTGGCCAAGTATGCCCGCGCCCAGCACGCCACTATCAGCCTGCGCTACGCCCAGCGCCATTTGCAGCTAACGATTATGGATGACGGCGTGGGCTTCGACCCCGGCGCGCCGGCGCAGGGCGGCGGCAATGGACTGACCAACATGCGCACCCGGGCGGCGGCGCTGGACGGCACGCTGGCCATCGAGACGACGCCGGGGCAGGGCACCACGCTGCGGCTGCGGGTGCCGCTGCGCTAAGCCATTCAGCTCACATCATTATGCGATACTTTCGCATTGTTACGTTTGCTACCTTCGCAGCCCCTTTTACCCTGCAAAATACCCACCCTATGGAAACCCCCACCCGCCTGGTTATTTACGAAGACAACCCCGACCTGCGCGCCGGCCTGAGCGAGCTGCTGGCCCACGCGCCGGGGCTGGCGCTGGTGGGCGCCTTCGGCAACTGCGTGCAGGCGGCCGACGACGTGCGCCGCCTCGCGCCCGACGTGGTGTTGATGGACATCGACATGCCCGGCTGCTCGGGCATCGAGGGGCTGCGCGCGGTGAAGGCCACGGCCCCCACTACGAACGTGCTGATGCTAACGGTGTTCGAGGACAACGACCGGGTGTTCGAGTCCATCTGCGCCGGGGCCGACGGGTATTTGCTGAAGAAAACGCCGCCGGCGCGGCTGCTCGAAGCCATCGGGGAGGTGCGGGCCGGGGGGGCGCCGATGACGCCGGCCGTGGCCCGGCAGGTGCTGCGTCTCTTCCCCAAGCCGGCGCCGGTGCGGGCGGCCCCTACGGAGTCGCTGGCCCACCTCAGCGCCCGCGAGCAGGAAGTGCTGAACCTGCTGGTGAAGGGCTACAGCTACAAGATGATTGCCGCCGACCGGGGCATCAGCATCGATACGGTGCGCTCGCACATCAAGAAAATCTACGAGAAGCTGCACGTGCGCTCGATGACGGAAGCCGTGAGCAAGGCCATGCGCGAGGGGCTGGCGTAGGTGGGGGTGTTGGGTGCGAGTCGCGAGCGTATCGATAGAACAACTGGCGCTTAGCCATCACTTAGAAGCTTCAGCGTATGAAATTCGGACAGCTGCTTATCGGAGTCTTGCTTGGCGGAGTGCTGGGCTTTGGACTGACGACCTATTTCGCGGGCACCAGGCCGCCGGCGGGCCCGGCCCCGGCAATCGGCCGCGCGGCAGCGGCGGCAAAGTGGGCCTGGCCCGACAGCCTGGATGCCGTGCGGGCGGCCCCAGCCAACCACAAGGTGGTGTACGAGGATAGCACCGTGCGGATATTGCAGGTGCTTTTAGCGGGGCATCGGGCAGAGCCGGTGCACACCCACCAGTGGAAGAGCATCATGTGGATTGCCAAGCCTGCCGTGCCCTGCACCATTTACCAGTATAAGGTGGGCGAAAACGGAAAATTTGTGGCCGCCGACAGCGTGACCATCCCACAGATGACCACGAACGTCGGCCAGCACATCGACGCCGAAGGCCCGACCGGCATCCAGAATCTGGGCAACGACGACGGGGTAGCCTACCGGGTTGAGTTCAAAAAAGACTTCCAGCCATAAGGCTGCTTCGACCCCACGGCTTGCTAACTCAAGTTGTGAAGTAGCGAAGCGGCAGCACATTGGTAGCTCGCACCAGCTTTTAGCGCCCAGAGCCGCGACGCGGCTACGCCGCAGCTTGGGTTTGCTCTAAAAAGAAGAGGCCCTTGCCGATTGGCAAGGGCCTCTTTTGCTGCAAAAGCGGGCATGCTTACTCCACCACCACGCGGCGGGTGGCGGGCGCCTGGCCGGCGGCCTGCACCGTGAGCAGGTAGGTGCCGGCGGCCAGCCTCGTGGTTGTCAGCTCGGTGCGCAGGCCGCTGAAGCTGTGCTGCGCCACCGCGCGGCCCAGCACGTCGCGTAGCATAACGGTGGCTGTGGTGGCCTGCTCCAGCTGCACGTGCAGGGCCGCTTTGTGCGAAGCCGGGTTGGGCCACACGCTGAATTGCAGCGTACCGGGGCCGGCCGTGGCCGTCACGCCGGTGGGGCGGCTCAGTAGCAGCTCGAAGCGGCCATTGAGGGCGCCGGCCTGGGCGGCGGTGAAGGCATAGTTCGTCACCTGGCGCAGGTCGGTGCGGGTGTTGAGCTGGTGGTCGAGCAGGGTGGCGGGGGCGTTGGCGTCGAAGCCGCGCAGGTCGAGCACGTCGAAGTGGTAGGGGCCGGCAGCGGGCACGCGTAGCGTGAGCGGGATGCTGGTGACGGGCGCGCCGGTCAGCGGCAGGCCGTTGATGGCCAGGGGCTCGTGGCCGGGCATCTGGGAGGCCAGGCTGAGGCGAGCCCCGGGGCTGGTCAGCTTGGGGGCGTCGTGGGCGGCGTCGGGGCCGGTGGCGGTGGCGCCGTTTTCGAAGTACACCACGGTTTCATCGGGGCCGGCGCTGGCGGGGCCGCTCAGGGCCAGGCGCAGCTGCGGGCGGGCATCGGCCGTGCTACGCTGGAAGGCGGGGGCGAGGCTGGTATTCAGGCGGTCGGTGTTGCGGAACGTGAGCTGGCCGCTGCCGCCCACGGTGGCCGTGCGCACGAAGAAGCCCTGCCCCAGCGGCAGCACCGGCCCGCCGTTATTGGCGCCGATGCCGTTGACGTAGCTGGCGTAGCTGCCCGCGTAGGCACCGCTCGATTTAAAGACGTACAGCGCATTCTCCAGGCCCGAGAGGCCGCCGTGGGCCAGCAGCGAATCCCAGTGCAGCGGGGCGGGGTAAGGGTTGCCGAGCAGGTGCCAGCCGGCCTGGGCATCGGTGCCGCGGCCGAGGTTGGCTTTGCTGAAATCTGTCTGGGCCGGGGTGCCCACAAAATCAATCGTGATGCCGGCCGGAGCGTGTACGGTGTAGCCTTGGCCGGAGCTCATGGTTTCGCTGAGGGCGGCGGGCGAGAACCAGCCTTTGTCGAAGCCGGTGAGGTTGTTGGCCGTGCTGGCCAGGCGAGTTTGGTCGTAGCCAAATACGGTGGGGTAGGGCAGTACGAGGCCGGGCTGGGCGGCCGAGTTGTAGGCCGCATTCACCACCGGCGCGAAGCTGCCGGCGGCCAAATCGGCGAAGCTGGTGTTGGTGACCGGGGCGCTGAAGTGGCGGTAGCCGGGGCCGCTGTTGAGGCTGCCATCGACGTAGCGCTGCGCCGTGATGGGGCCGCTGATGCTACCCGCCGAGGGGCGGGTGGAGGCTACGTAGGCCGTGCTGCTGGCCGTGGAAAGGAGGGTGAGCACGCGGCCGGTGGTGGTGAAGGTGCCGGCCGCCGGCGTCAGCGCCTCACGGATGCTGACGTTGCCGCTCAGGGTCACGCCGCCGGGGTTGTTCACGGTCAGGTTGCGCACGGTGGCGGGCAGGCCGGGGCCGGTTTGCTGCGCCTGCGTGCCGCGGTAGGTGTAGCTGGCATCATCGGAGAAGCTGCGGGCGCCGGTGTTCCGGATGCTGCCGGTGGCGCCGCTGGGGCTCAGGCCGGCCGGGTCGAAGACGTGCAGGTTGCCGCCGGCTTCGAGGGCGAAGCTGCCGCCGCCCTGCACCAGGTTGTAATTGGTGATGAAGGTGCCGCCGCTCTGCACGGTCATGGTGCCGGCCACGGACAGCGCACCCGTTAGGGTGAGCGTACCGGTGCTGGTGACGGTCACGTTGTTGTAGCTGCTGGCAGGGATGCTCGTCGTGGTCGTCACCAGCAGGTCGGGCAGCGTCACGGTGAAGGCGAGGCCGTTGCTGGTGCCGCTGGGCGTGGTCACGGTGACGCTGCCGGTGCTGGCGCCGGCGGGCACGGTGGCTGTAATCGAAGTAGCCGAATTGACGGTGAAGCCGGGGGCGGCCGTGCCGTTGAAGCTCACGGCGGTGGCACTCGTCAGGCTGGTGCCCGTGATGGTGACCGAGGTGCCCACCGGCCCGCTGGTGGGGCTAAGGCTGCTGATGCCCGGGGCTGGCGTCGGGGCCGTGATGGTCCAGGTGGCGGTGGCGGGCGTGGGGTCCACGTTACCGGCCGCATCCACGGCCCGCACCTGGAAGGTGTGCGGACCCACGCTCAGGCCGGTGAAGGTGAGCGGGCTGACGACGGTAGCAAAGGCCGCGCCGTCGAGGCTGCCCTGGAAGCTGCTCACGCCGCTGCCCGCGCCATCGGTGCCCGAGAAGGTGAAGGTGGCCGAGGTGCTGGTAGTGGTGGCAGCCGGGCCGTTGTCGATGGTCGTATTGGGTGCGGCCTGGTCGAGGGTGTAGAACTCACCGCCGAAGAAGGTGTTGCTGCTGCCCACGCCGTTGCCGGCCACGTCGCGGATGGCGGTGCCGATGGCCGTCACGTTGAGGCGGAAATCGCCGGCACCGCTCAGGTTGTTCACCACCACGTCGTAGGTGGTGCCGCTGCCGCTCACGCTGGCAATGGTGCCGCTCACGCTGCCCAGGTTGCCGATGGTGAAGTCGTTGACGTCCACGTTCAGCACGGCTTCGCTGAACGTGACGCGGAACGTGACGCTGCTGCCGTTGGTAATGGCGGCCGCTGGCGTCAGGCGGATGCTGCTGAGCGTGGTGGGCCGGATACCATCGACCAGAATAGTGCTGGTATTGGGCACGTTGTTGAGCGTCAGGTTGGCGTCGGTGCCGTTGCCGCTGCGGATGGTGCCGCCGTTGAGGCTGATGGCGCCGAGCGTGATGCCGTCGGTATCAAGGTCGCCGGCCTGGATGACGTAGGCAAACGACACCTGCGTACCGCTGGTGTTGGTGGCGTCCAGCGCCGCCTGCCGCACCGTCGAGCCGATGGTCAGGGCCAGCGTGGGGCTGCCCGTCACGGTCAGGTTCTGGTTGAAAACCACGCCCACCGGCAAGGTCTGGCCCAGCAGATAAGTACCGTTGGGAATCAGTACGCTCGTCACCACCGGCACGGCGTAGGTGAAAAAGAATGTCTGGGCCGCGCCGGAAGTGGCGCCGCCCGCGCAGTTGCTCGCCACGCTCACGGTGTAGTTGGTGCCGGGCGTCAGGCCCGTCAGGCTCACCGCGGTGCCGGTGGGGTTGGGGCTCACGGTCTGAGCGCTGCCGCCGTTGGGCGTGTAGGTCACGGTGTAGCTGGTGGCGCTGGGGCTGGCCGTCCAGCCCACCGTCACCGAGGTCGAGGTCTGGTTGCTGGTGGTGAGGGCAGTGGGCGCGGTGCAGGGCGGCACCGGGTTGGTTACGCAGATGGTGAAGCTGCCCGTCACCGCTCCCGGGATGCTGGTGTAGGGGTAGAAGCGCACGTAGTATGTGCTGCCGCTGGTGAGGGTGCTCAAGGTCAGGTTTTCAGTGGTGCCCTGGCCGCCGCCATCCGCACAGCCCAGGCTGCTGAGGCTGCCGCAGGTGCCGGAAAATAGCTCCAGCACACCGTCGAGGCTGCTGGCAGCCGTGATGGTGTGGGTGGTGCCGGTGGCTACGAAGGCGTACCATACATCCTGCACCGTAGTGCTGGTAAAGCCGTTGCAGTCGAGTGGAGCGCGCGACTGCGTGGCTCCGGTGATAGTGCCCGCCATTGGACTGCAGCTCGTGGCCGAGGTCAGCAGCACCGCGCCGGCGCACTCGTCGTTGGCGGGCACGGCCACGCTGGTGGTGAAGCTCGTCGTGGCGGCCGGGGCCGTGGCGCCGGCCGCGCAGTTGCTCACGATGCTCACGGTGTAGGCCGTGCTGGCCGTCAGCCCGCTGAAGGACACGGGGCTGCCCGTCACCGTCTGGGTGGTGGTGGCGGGTGAGGTCGTCACAGTATAAGAAGTAGCCGAAGCGCTGGGCGTGAAGCTCACCGTGGCCGAGGTGCTGGTGACGCTGCCGGCCGTCAGGCTGGTGGGCGCGGCGCAGGGGCTGGTATTGGTGGTGGCGAAGGTGGTGGTGGCCGCCGTCGAAGTCAGGCCGTTCTGGCAGCTCGTGGCGATGCTCACGGTGTAGCTGGTGCCGGGCGTCAGGCCCGTCAGGCTCGCGGGCGAGGCCGTGATGGTTTGCGTGGTGGTGGCCGGCGAAGTTGTCACCGTGTAGGAGCTGGCCTGGGCATTGGGCGTGAAGCTGATGCCGGCCGAAGTGTTCGTGATGCTGCCCGCGCTCAGGGCGGTGGGCGCGGCGCAGGTGGGCGCCACCGTGCCGGTCACGCAAAGGGTAAAGCTGCCGTTGGTGGGAGCGGTATCGTAGGGATATACCCGAATGTAGTAGCGGGTGTTGGCCGTGAGGCCGGTAAGGCTCAGGGTTTCGGTGCCAGCTGCATTCTGGTCGCGGCAGCCCAGGCTGCTCAGGCTGCCGCAGCTGCCGCCGAAGGCCTGTACTACTCCGTCAAAGCCCGGGCTGTTCAGGGTTACCGTGTGGGTGGTGCCGGTCGCCACAAAGCTGTACCACACGTCGAGGGCGGTGGTGCTGGTCGCGCCGTTGCACGTCGAAGCTGCCTGCGACTGCGTGGCGCCCGTCACCGAGCCCGCCGTGGTGGTGCAGCTTGTGCCCGAAATCAGCTGAATGGCCCCGGCACAGTTATCGTTGGCCGGCGGGGTACCGAAGGTGATGCTGGCCGTGGCCGAGCCGCCGTTCGAGCAGTTCGTTTGAATGTTCACCGTGTAGCTAGTGCCGGCCGTCAGCCCGGTCAGCGCCACCGGCGAGGCCGTCACGGTGTAGGTGCTGGTGGTGGGCGAAGTCGTTATCACGTAGGTGCTGGCCCCGGCGCTGGCCGTGAAGCTCAGGCTGGCCGAGGTAGCCGTGATGCTGCCCACCGCTGCGTTGCTCACCGCATTGCACACCGGCGGGGCGGCCGTGGTGAAGGTAGTAGCGGCGGCCGTGGAAGTGGCGCCCGCCGCGCAGCTGCTTTGCACGAATACCGTGTAGCTGGTGCCGCCCGTCAGCCCGGTCAGCGTTACCGGCGAGGCCGTCACCGTCTGGGTGGTAGTGGCGGGCGAGGTCGTCACCACGTAGCTCGTGGCCGAGCCGCTGGCCGTGAAGCTCAGGCTGGCCGTGATGGCTGTGATGCTGCCCACGCTCAGGCCGGTAGGTGCCGCGCAGGCTGTGGCGGCGGTAATGGTAAAGTTGGTGTTCGAGATGTCAAAGAAGTAGTTGTCGGCCGCTTCTACCATCACGCGGGCCGTAGTAGTGGCCACGCTGGGCACCGTGACGGCTGCCGAGCCGTCGTTGGCCGTGCCGGCCAGCAGCACGGTGGGGTAGGTGAAGCCGCCGTCGGTGCTCAGCAAGATGTTGACCGTGGCGCAGTTCACGCCGTTGGCGCTGGTGCCGGCCACGTTCCAAGTCACGGTTTGCGAGGTGTTGCCGGCCCAGGTCACGGCCGTATTCGGGGCCGTCACCAGGAAAGGGCCGGCTGCGCTGGTGCTGCTCAGGGCTACCACGGTGCTGCTGTTCACGCCGCCCGTCACGCCAAAACCCGTGTTGTTGGTGGTGTAATGGTCGCGCAGCGTCACCCGGAAGTTCAGGTCGCGCGTCACCAGCGGCAGCCGCTCGCCCTTCGGGGGCGTGCTATTGGAAATAACGTAGGTGAGCTGCGGGAAGTAGCGCGTCGGGCTGCTGCTGGGCACAAAGGAGCGAAACAGCGGCACGTCGTCGTTGGCCACCTGCGTGGCGGTCGGGGTGCCGGCCGAGCCCAAATCGTATTCCTCCCAGCAATACGTCACGGCGTCGCCATCGGCATCGCTGCCCAGCGCCGTCAGCTTAAACGGCGTGCCGATGGGCAACACCTTGCCACTGGCCGGCAGCGTTGCCACCGTCGGCGGCGTGTTGCCAGTGGCCGAGTTATCGGCGCAGCTGATGGTGCCCAAAAAAGCCTGAATCTCCTCGTAGCTAACTACATGGAAGTAGGCGTTGGAATTGTTCTGCGTGTTGTTGTCGGTGCCGCAGATGCCGGCATAGGCCATGATGGTCGTGCCCGAGCCCGGCTCGTAGGCCGTGCTGGCGTTGCGGTTGCCATCGCAGGCATCGCTGCCGTTGCCATCGGCGTTGAAGGTGTGGTTGCCCCCGAACTGGTGCCCCATCTCGTGCGCCACGTAGTCGATGTCGAAGGCATCGCCAACCGGGCTGAAAGAACCCGTGACCCCCTGCGCCTTGCCGCTGCCACACACCGAGCGCAGTTGCGCTACGCCGCCGCCGCCGGTGCTGAATACGTGGCCGATATCGTAGTTGTTGACGCCGATGACGCTGTTGATATTGCTTTGATTCTGGCTGAGCAACGCGTTGGGGTCGTTGTCGGTGTACGGGTCGGTGCTGGCATTCGTGTACACCAGTGACGAGTTGTTGTTCACCAGCACCAGGCGCACAGCCAATTCTTTCTCAAACACCCCCACCACGCGGTTGACGCTCGTCACGATGGCCGCCTGGCCCAGCGCCACCGTGCCGCCGTGAAAGGCCGTGTACTCGCCCGTAGCCGCCACGGCCAGCTGGAAGCTGCGCAGCGTGCCGCCACTGGTGCGCAGCGCCGCGCCGGCCGGGCCGCTGCCCAGGCTGCGCCGGGCCGTCTGGCTCACGGCGGGCGCGGCCACGCCGCAGCTGAAGCGGCTGGCCGGCATGGCCGTGCGGGCAAAGCTCAGGTAGTGCCGCGTATCGGTCCGCGTCACGGGGTCGATGTACACCGTGCCCCGGCGGTCCGACAGTATCTGGGCGTGAAAGCCGCCCGGCGTCAGGTCCAGCCGCACGCTGGCCGTGGGGTCGTCCACGCCCACGCCGCGGTAGGTTTTGATGCCCGGAAACTGCGCCGCCAGGCCCGGCTCCATCACCGCCGTTTCCACCACCCGAAACTGCTCGCTCGTGCCATCGGGCAGGGGCAGGGCCAGCAGCAGCGGGGTCGCGCCGGGTTGGGTTTCGGACGGGGCCGTAGCCAGGGTGGCTTGCAGGCGGGCCACGTCCAGCGTCAGCGGGCGCGAGTGCTGCAGCGCCGCCGCCAGTGGCGAAACGGCCGCCGCCCGCTGCGCGCCCGCATCCTCGATAAAGTGCGCGGGCGCCGCCCGCTGCTGCGCCCGCGCCCCTAGCGCACCCAGCAATAAGACGAACAGGCCAAGGGGGCGCCACCACCCGGTGGCAACGATTGTACGAGCGAAGAGCTGCTTCATGGAGTCAGGCGTTTGCGTAAGACAATCAAAAGTAAGAATATTAGGAAGATTTATCCCCGGCCTTCGCCCGTACAAAAGCGGCGTAGCGGCGGCCTCACTTCCGAGGCCGCCGCTACGCCGCTTTTGTGTTTTAATCGAGCTACGCTTATGCGCCGGTGGGGGCCAGTCGCAGCACCAGCCCGTCGGTGCGGGGCGTGAGGCGAATCTGGCAGCTCAGGCGCGAGCCTTCAAACAGCACCGGCAGGGTTTCGAGCATGTCGAGCTCGGCATCCTCGGGTTCGGGCAAGGCCGGGCCGGCCAGCACTTCCACGTGGCAGGTGGCGCACAGCGCCATGCCCCCGCAGGTAGCCTGAATGGGGTAGCCGCTGGCTTTCAGTAGCTCCATCAGGCTCAGGCCCATGTCGGTAGGTCCTTCAATCTCGGTGCGCTGCCCGGGCGCTTCTTCAACGTAAACGCGAATGTCACTCATAAGAGAATTATGAGTTATGAGTTATGAGTTATGAGTTACGAATAGACAGCGCTAGCTCAGGGAAGAGCCAACCAACTACCAATTCATAACTCATAACTCATAACTCATAACTCACTAAAGTGAAGGTGCCCCGTTCACCGTGGTGTATTTCAGGGTGTATTTTTTGTCGGGGAAAATGTACTTAAACGCGCCCTGGCACATCAGCGCTGCCTCGTGGAAGCCGCAGAGAATGAGCTTGAGCTTGCCGGGATAGGTGTTGATGTCGCCGATGGCGAACACGCCGGGTAGGGAGGTGCTGTAGTCCAGGGTATTCACCTTCACGGCGTCATCCTCAATATCCAGCCCCCACTCGCCGATGGGGCCGAGCTTGGGCGTAAGGCCGAACAGCGGAATGAAGTGGTCGAGCGCCACAGTGTTGCTGTCGCCGGCGTTGGCCGTGATGGTGACCTGCTCCAGTTGGTCGTCGCCGTGCAGGTGCGTTACGTTCGAGCTGAGCACCAGCTTAATTTTGCCGGCCTCGTGCAGCTTCTGCACCTTCTCGGCCGAGTCGGCGGCGCCGCGGAAGGTGGTGCCGCGGTGCACCAGCGTTACGTCGGCGGCCACGTTGGCCAGGAAATTGGTCCAGTCGAGGGCCGAGTCGCCCCCGCCGGCGATGACGATGCGCTTGTCGCGGAAGTGCTCGGGGTCGCGCACCATGTAATGCACCCCCTTGCCGCCCTCGAAGCGCTCCAGGTTTTCCACGGCCGGCTTGCGCGGCTCGAACGAGCCCAGGCCACCGGCAATGGCCACCGCCTTGCACTGAATTTCAGTGCCATCGGTGGTGTAGAGCTTGAAGGAACCGTCATCGAGTTTCTCAAATTTCTCGACCCGCTCGCCCAGCGTGAACGTGGGGTGGAAAGGCTCAATCTGCTTCATCAGATTGTCAACCAGGTCGCCGGCCAGCACTTCCGGGAAGCCGGGGATATCGTAAATGGGTTTCTTCGGATAAATTTCCGACAGCTGCCCGCCGGGCTGCGGCAGGGCATCAACCACGTGGCAGCGAAGCTTCAGCAAACCAGCTTCAAATACAGCAAACAAACCGACCGGACCAGCGCCGACGATGCAGATATCAGTGGAAATGGGGGTGGACATAAACGGGTAAATCGTGCAACACAAAACGTGGGGGGCGCCGCAAAGGTACGCCCCGACAACCCGGGGATAACAACCAGCCGGCTTGAAACGTTGAAGCCGAACTCAAAATCGAAATGCAGTGTCTGTCAA
The DNA here is from genome assembly GCF_030580865.1 of Hymenobacter aranciens. Lineage (GTDB taxonomy): Bacteria > Bacteroidota > Bacteroidia > Cytophagales > Hymenobacteraceae > Hymenobacter > Hymenobacter aranciens. Next base: position 178,467 of record NZ_JAUQSY010000007.1, read on the forward strand.
AAATAACGGCTGTGCTTATCGGGTAGTAATTCGTTATAAATAAATGTGTTAAATGCGAAGGTAGAGACGTGAGCCAAAGGAAAGCCTACTGGGTAGCCGGTGCGGAGGAAGCCCGTCCTTAATTTTAACCTGAATCTGTAATCTGACCAAAAGTAGAGCAAGCTGCGTACAGGCAGCTGGGAGCGGGCAGATTGAGGCGTTATACACTTAAATCATCTGCTGCGAAAAAGTCATTTTGCGTATTCAAAATAAAAGACTTTCAATGGATTCCCCTCTGCGTAGACTCCGTTGCCTTGGCCGGATAGGCCTGCTGACTGGCCTGCTGGCATTTGCCAATTGCCCTCTTGTGCTGCTATCCGGGCAAGCTAGTGGGTTTGTGCAATCAGCCAAAGCTCAGGCGCCTACAAGCAATAGCGAGCAACCCGCCGCTCCCGCTCCGCAGCCCGCCGCCCCGATAGTTGAGTCAACGCCTCAGGCGCCGGGGCAGCAAAGCAGTGGCAATACCGGTTGGTTGTGGGCATTGGGGGGCGGTATAGTCGTGCTAATGGGGTTTTTCCTGCTGAGTATTCTGAAGGCCAAACCCAAAGAAATGCCCACTGCTACCGAGGATGAAAGCGCCCGCGTGCGCCGCCACCAGCACCGGCGGGGCCAAGGGCGCACGCCGGCCAGCCGCGAAGAGCAGCGCATCAGTGAAAACTCGCGTGATGAGTTTATGAATGCGCCTATGCGCCACACTGCTGCCGGCACTAATGAGCCCACGTCGGACGCCTCCGAAACTAAGGCGTAGGCAGCAGCACCAGCGGCGGTAGCCGCAGGCTGAAGGTGGTGCCCGGGCCTTTCTCCGACGTTACCGTGATTTGCACGAAGTGCAACTGCGCAATACTGCGCACCACGGCCAGCCCCAGGCCCTCGCCTTCGGCGGCTTCGGGGTCGAAGCGGCGGAAGCGTTCGAAGAGGTGCGGCAGGTTGTCGGCCGCGATGGGCTTGCCGGTGTTGCGAATGTTGAGCACGTAAGCCTCGCCAGCTTCCGGCTGGCCGCTTATCTCGATTTCGCCCCCCGCGCGGTTGTACTTAATGGCGTTGCTGAGTAGGTTGATAATGAGAGTGAAAATAAGGGTGCGGCTGGCCGGTGCCAGCATGGGCTGGCCCGTCAGGTTCCACTGCAGGCTGATTTGCTTGTGGCCGATGCGGTCTTCAAGCTCCTCCACGGCATCGGTAAGCACCTCGCGTACATCCACGGTTTCGTTGCGCGGAAACTGGTTGTTTTCGACCCGCGAGATGAGCAGCAGCGTGCGCAGCGTGGCCGTCATGCGTTGCAGGGTTTTCTGCGAGGTAACGAGTTGCGCCTCGGCTTCTTCGGGCAGGTTTTCGGCCCGCAGCATGTTCTCGAAGCGGTTTTGCAGAATGGAAATCGGCGTCAGCAGTTCGTGCGAGGCGTTGGCGATGAACTGCCGCTCCTGCTCGAAGACACGCTGGATTTTGAGTAGCATCTGCTGAATGCTGGCGTCGAGGTACTGGAAGTCGGAAGTGGTGGTGCGAAGCGGTGGAAAATCAGGGGCTTGCGGTCCGCGCACGGCCCGCAGCCGCTCCACGATGTGGTCGACGGGCTGCAGCAGGTGCCCAATCACGCCCAGCTCAATGAGCAGCGTGGTGAGCACCGTGAAAGCCAGCGCATAGCCCGCCGAGGTGCGCAGCAAATCATACACATCTTCCACGGAGGCAATGCTTTTGCCAATCTCGAAGGTATAGAGCTGCCCCTGGTAGTAGCCACTGTGCCGCAGCACCCGAAAATCGACCGCTGCGCCGTGCTGCCGCCGCGGAAATGTGCCGATGGTATCGCGGAAGGGCTGGCTGGTAGTGGCTTGCAGGTCGATGAATTCATCCTGCAGCAAGTCGTAGTGCGTGCGGCGCATCGCCGGACCCTGCGGCAAAAACTCGCCGATGCCCACCTGCGCAATGCGAGCCTGTACCTGCCGCAGCTCGGTGCGTAAGGCGCTGTCGGTGTGGCGCATCACCAGGGTTTGCACCACCCAGGGCAGGGCCAGCAGCAGGATGGCCGCCATCAGCCCTTTCGAGAGGGTGGTCAGCAGGACGAGCTTTTGCTGGAGCTTCATGCCGCCGGAGCGGGGGCGGGGGCCGGGGCCGGGGTGGCGTTGTCGGGCCGCAGGCGGTAGCCGATGCCGCGCACGGTTTCAATCCACTCGTTTTCGGCGTCGGCCTGGGCCAGCTTTTTGCGCACGTTTTTCACGTGCACGTCGATGTAGTTCGAGTCGTGGTCGGAGCTGTCAGTCATGGTGCTGCCCCAGATATGCTCACTCAATTGCAGGCGCGTCAGTACTTTGGCGCGGTGCAGCAGCAGGTAGTGCAGCAGGTCAAACTCTTTACGCGTGACCACGATGGGGGTGTCGCCGTGCTTCAGGCTGCGGTCGCTGAGGTTGAGCACGAAGCCACCGAAAGCGAGCTTGTCTTCCACCACGCCGTGCTTGCGGCGCGTCACAGCCTGCATGCGCGAGCCCAGCTCCAGCAGCGAGTAGGGTTTGGGCAGGTAATCATCGGCGCCCAGGTTGAGGCCGTTGATGCGGTCGTCGACCGAGCCGCGGGCGCTGAGAATGATGATGGACGCATCCTTGTTGCGCTCGCGGCGGGCCTGGGCCAGCAGCTCCAGGCCGTCCTGGTCGGGCAGGCCGAGGTCGAGTAACACGAAGTCGTACTCGTTGACAAACAGCTTCTCCGAGGCTTCGCGGCCGGTGCGGGCGTAGTCGCAGTGGTAGTGCTCGTCGTAGAGAAAAAGGCCGAGCTCGCGGGCCAGGGCCCGGTCATCTTCAACAATCAGAACGTTCATGGGAGAGAAAGAAGGAGAGGCGAAAGTTAAGAGAAAAGAAGGAGTTGAACGAGTTACAGACGCAGGGCTTCAGGCTACGGGTTGAGTATTTACGCCACGGCCGAATGCGGAGCAGCCTGCAGGCCCACCAGTTCCACGCGGCCGCCGGTGCCGGCATAACTGTTCTGAAAATGGCGCAGGCTTTCAAATGCAGTGTAGTCCACAAGTTTAGCCCGGCCGAGGTCAATGATAATATGCTGGCCGGCAGGCAAGGTGTCGAGGTGACTTTTCAGGCTGAAGTAGTTGCGGGCTACTAACGAGTTGTGCACGATAATAAGCAGCTGGCCAGCAGCAGCGTTGGCCCCGGTGCCTGCCGAAACGGTGAACAGGCTCCGAGCCGGCGCCTCTTGGTATAATTGAAAAATGAAAGTGGCCAGCCCGCCCGCCGCAACACTTGCGACCACGGTAGTAGCCAGCGCCAGATGGTGGCCCCGCCCGGCCCCGCCCCGGCTTAGCTCCTCTGCGGCGCCCACGGCCACCACGAGCAACCCTGCAATGGACCATCTGATGCTCAGCCCGAATCTGCCGGCCACCAGCTCGGCCACTCCGCCCACGATGGCGATGGCAATACCCGCCAGGGGGGGAAACCAGCTGGCCCCGCCAATGGCCATCCCCAACGGCAGCGCCAGCAGAAACGCCAGCAAGCCCGCCACCGCACCGGCCCGCCCGCACCGACGCATCCCGCCGAAGTCGCTGCCAGGGACGTTCGATTGCGGGATGCTCATACGCGGGAATGGAAAGTGGACGGGCTTGGGGAAGAAAGCCAGGCGAAGTAAGGACGCAGCTTTTCAGCTTTGCCAGAGCAAAATTTCGAGTGAATGCGTGAAAGAGGAGTGAAGAGCAAATACTGAAGCTGTTCAGGAAGTCGGTTTCTACTGGTCTGACGTCGTAGGCGTCCGGCCGGACCGCCGGACTACCTAAACAGGTTCGCTGTCGGGCTGAGCGTAGCGAGGCATGACAAACGAAAAAAGCCCCGGCCAATGGCCGGGGCTTTTTCGTGGGGTTCCCAAATTGTTAGTTGTCAGTTTGCTTGGCTTTAACTTTGCCGTTTTTCTTGGCTTTCAGCTTGGTGTCGCCGTCGCCGCTTTTGATTTTGCCTTTGCCGCCGGGGCCGGGGCGGTTCGCCTGGCCTTTGCTGAACTTGGCGTACTGCTCAGGTGTCAGCACTTCCTTGTAGCGGGCGTCGTATTTGTCGCGGTCGGCCTTCTGGCGGCTTTCCATTTCCTCCCGCGAGGGGCGGGTGCCGTTTTGCGGGCGGTTGGCCTGCATATCCTTCGCGCGCTCCTCATCAATGGCTTTGATGCGGGCGGCCTGGTCGGCGTTCAGGCCGAGCTCTTTGGTGAGGCGCTCCGATTGGTTGCCGGGGCCGCCGGGGCGCTGCTGGTCCTGGGCGGTGGCGGTGCCGATGGTGAGCGCCAGGGCGGCCAGCAGCGGAAACAAGGTCTTCTTCATAAGAATGGAGGGAGGTGAAAGGGAAATGGAAAATGGACGAAGTGGGGGAGAAGAGAGGGAAACCGAGCGGCTGGGTGGGCCGGTCGTCAGCCGGTGGGGGCCGGCTGCCAGCAACCAGCATTTGGGTGAACTATTGGTTGGCGACGGTGCAAAGCTGCAACCCGCCCCGGCCGGCACCAACCCCGGCGGGATAAAGAGGAGCGAAACATCGACCGAAACGGCCAAAAGCCGGACTGATGCGGTTTTGAGGGTGTTGAAGGGGCCCCGCTACCCCCAAACCGGCCGTAACCGACCAAAACGGGCCGGTAGTCGATACTCTGCGCCCCTCGGTCGGAGGGGCGGCGGCCGGGCTGCGGCGCGCCGTTAAGTTTGCAGCATCTTTCTTACGAGCTATGACGGCAACTACCCTCCGGACCTTCCTTACCCCGCTCACTCACATGCTGGTGTGGGGGCTGTTCGGAGTGGTGTTCGTGCTTTACCCGCCGCTATCGGGCCACGTCGTGTTTCCGGCCGAGTTCTGGCTAAAGCAGGGCGTGCTGTTTGGCGTGTGGGTGGCTATTTTCTACCTCACTGCGAAAGTGACGGTGCCGCGGCTGCTGTTTCGGGGGCATACGGGGCAGTTTGTGCTGGCACTGCTGTTCACGGCGGTGGCGGTACTGGTGTTCAGTAGGTTCCTGGAAAACCTGCTCGACCTGCACGAGAAGCTGACGCTGGCCTTCCAGGCGGCCGGAATACCGCCGCGGCCGCCCAAGCCCGGCTTCCGGCTCGATAACATGAGCAGCCTCACGACCATGCTCGTGCTGGGCATCAGCACCAGCATCACGGTGGTGCAGAAGTGGCAGCACGAAACCCGGCAGCGCGAGCGGCTGGAGCAGCAGGAAATCAGCGCTGAGCTGAGCTTTCTGAAAGCTCAAATCAACCCGCACTTTTTCTTTAACACACTCAACAACATCTACTCACTCACCATTAGCAACGGCGAGAAAGCGCGCACGGCTTTGCACCGCCTCTCGCGCATGATGCGCTACGTGCTGTATGAAACCAGCGGCGGCACCACCCGCCTGAGCCAGGAAATCAGCTTCGTGCTCGACTATATGGAGCTGATGCAGCTGCGCCTCACCGACCGCGTGACGGTGACCTTCGAGCGCCCCGAACCGGTTCATGACGTGCTGATTGCGCCCATGCTGCTGCTGCCCTTCATCGAAAATGCCTTCAAGCACGGCGTGGCGGCCACGGCGGCTAGCCGCATCCACATTGCCCTGCGCCAGCCCAATTTGACGACCGTCGATTTTGAAGTCTGCAACACCAAGCTGGCCCTGCCCAACTCCGACCTCACCGGCAGCAACGGCATCGGCCTCGTGAACACCCGCCGCCGCCTCGACTTACTCTATCCCGGCCGTTATTCGTTGGAAGTAACCGACCCCACCGCCGACAACGAATTCTGCGTTAAACTGACTTTGCGCCTGGCATGAAAACCCTGAACTGTATTGCCGTCGACGACGAGCCGCTGGCCCTCGACCTCGTGTGCGCCTTCATTGAGCAAACGCCTTTTCTGAAGCTGGTGGGCCGCTACGGCAGCGGCGTGGAAGCCCTGCGCGGCCTGCACGAGCAGGAAGGCAATGTCGATGTCGCCTTTCTCGACATCCAGATGCAGGAGCTCAACGGCCTGGAGCTGGCCCGGGTGCTGGGCGCCAAAGCTCCGCGCATCGTTTTCACCACTGCCTTTCCGCAGTATGCGCTGGAAAGCTACAAGGTAGATGCGCTTGATTATCTGGTAAAACCCTTCAACTACGAGGAGTTTCTGCGGGCCGCCACCCGCGCCCTCAACTACGTGCAGCTGGCCCAGGCCAGCCAGGAGGCGTCCGTGGCCGCGCCGGTAGCCGCTCCGCCGGAAGAGGACCATATTTTCCTGAAAGTGGAATACCAACTGGTGCGCGTGGCGCTGGACGATATTCTCTACGTCGAAGGCCTGAAGGATTACGTGAAAGTGCACCTCCGCAGCACCCCCAAGGCCCTGCTTTCGCTTATGAGCCTCAAGGCGATGGAGGACCGGCTGCCGGCCCGGCGCTTCCTGCGCATTCACCGCTCGTTCATCGTGGCGCTCGATAAGATTGAGGCCGTGCGCCGCCTCACCGTGCAAATCGGCAGCCTCACGATTCCCGTGGGCGACCAGTACAAGGAAGCGTTTTCGCAGTTCCTGAGCCGCTGGTCGTAGCGGAGTTAAAAGTTAAAAGTGAAGAGTTAAAAGGGGAGAAAGCGTGCGGTTTTTAACCCTTCACTTTTAACTTTTAACTCACCGCAGCGAGCGGTCTGCTAAACCACCTTTTTGGCCGACGATTTCGGGGTGTTTATCCACTCCCGGGGCTTTTGTGCCTTTTGCCTTGCAACGCCCGGTGCCCCCCAGGGCTCCTCTATGTGCCGGGCTTGGCGTTCCTCCGAACTAACTAAACGACCCTACCTACGCTTTCATGAAAAATTTGCTTTTGGCTGCCCTGCTCACGCTGGTGGCCCTGAACTTTAGTGCCTGTTCCTCCGACGATGACGAAACGACTGTTATTCTGGGCGACTGGAAAAAAGTTTCTCAATACGAAGGCGTTGCCCGCAATTCGGCCGTCGAATTCACCCTCAACGACAAGGCTTACGTGGGCCTGGGTACCGATGGCGTGGACAAGCTCACCGACTTTTGGGAGTACACGCCGGGCACCAATACCTGGCGGCGCGTGGCCGATTTTCCGGGTGTGGGGCGCTACCTGGCGGTGGCTTTCGCGGCCAACGGCAAAGGCTACGTGGGCACCGGCTACGACGGCGTGAACAAGCTCGCCGACTTCTGGGAATACGACCCCACGGCCAACCAATGGACCCGCAAGGCCGACTTTGGCGGCTCGGCCCGCTACAGCGCCGTAGCGCTGACTATTAACGATAAAGGCTACGTGGGTACGGGCTTCGACGGCAACTCGAAAAAGGACTTCTGGCAGTACGACCCGCTGACGGACACCTGGACGGTGAAGCCCAGCTTCGGCGGCAACAAGCGCCTGGGCGCCTCGGCCTTCACCATCGGCAACGTAGGTTACCTGATGCTGGGCTCGAACAATGGCACCTACGAGACGGATGTGTGGTCGTATGACCCCGCCACCGAAAGCTGGACCCAGCACCGCGACCTCGTGCTGCACGACGACGATGACGACGCCAAAGACTACAATTTCAGCGCCGTGCCGCGCCAGAACGCGGCCAGCTTCGCGGTGGATGGCAAGGGCTACGTGGTGGGCGGCACCAACAGCGGCAACCTCATCAGCTGCTGGGCCTACAACCCCGCCACCGACATCTGGTACCAGAAAACGGACTTTGAGGGCTCGGCCCGCAACTACGCCGTGGGCTTCGGCATCGGCGACCGCGGCTACGTGGCGCTGGGCCTGAACGGCACCACCCGCCTCGATGATACCTGGCAGCTATTCCCCGAGAAGGAAAGTGAGTAAGCGGCTGATTGTGCGCGGAGTGCTGGCCCTGCTGGCCGGCCTCCCCCTGCTCCTGACGGCCTGCGACGACCCCACCGTGGACCTGGAGCTGAGCACCGACCCCACCGAGCGCAACGCCTACTACACCGACACCATCACGGTGCGCAGCAGCACGGTGCTGGTCGATTCGGTGCCGTCGTCGGCCACGGCCTACCTGCTGGTGGGGCGCTACGTGGATGCGCAGCTGGGTACCATCGAAGGCCGCAGCTACCTGCAGCCCAGCCTGGCGGCCGCCTTCCAGCCTACTACCGAGCTAAGCTACGACTCGCTGGTGCTGGCCCTGACGCCCGACGCCTACCGCTACGGCGACACCACCCGCACTCAGCAGCTGCTGGTGCACCGGGTGCAGCAGCCCTTCGTGGCCACCAAAACCTACTACACCCGCGACGCCCTGAGCTACGACGCTACGGCGCTGGGCCAGCGCACCTTCCGCGCCCCCAAGAGCCTGGCCAGCCTGCGCGTGCGCCTGGGTGGCACCCTGGGCCCGGAGCTGTGGCAGGCCGGCCTCAATAACCGCCTGACCAGCAACGACGAGCTGCGCGAGGTGCTGAAAGGCCTGGCCCTGCTGCCCGGCCCGGCCGACAATGCCGCCATCGTGAGCTGGAGCCCTACCGCCACGCTGCACCTCTATTACCACGACCCGCTCGACCCTACCACGGCCCTGAATACGGACTTTGAATTGGGCACCCGCCACTTCTTCCAGCTCGAAGCCGACCGCAGCAGCACGCTGCTGGCTTCGCTCACGCAGGTAAAGAAAGGGCTGCCCAGTACCGCCACCGCCAACCAAACCTTCATCGAGGCCGGGCTGGGCCTATACACCAAGCTCGAATTCCCGTATCTGCTTAACTTCCGGGACGTGGGCTCGGGCTTTGTGTTCGGCTCGGCCGAGCTGAAGCTGGAAGTGGTGAGTAACACGGCCACGCGCCAGCTGCCGGTGCCCGCAGTCGTGGTGCCGCAGCTCGTCAGTCGCGGCAACCAGCTGGGCGCCGCCTTCCTGAACTCGGCCGGCACTACGCTCACCATTCCGGCCGTGACGGCCGTTTCGACCCGCACCGGCCTCGACCAAACCAGCTACACCCTCGACTGCTCGGCCTATATTGAGGCGGTGGTGCTGGGCACATTGGCCAATGATGGCCTGCTGCTAAACGGTGATGCGCAGGTTGCCACGGTAGGCCGGGCGGTGCTGGGCGGCCCTGGGCACGCAACGAATCCGCTGAAAATAAGTGCTTATTACACGCGGCGCTAGCGCTTGCGCTGCACAATCAAGGTAGTCCGAATTTCGCTGGGGTTCCGTTGGGCGTTGCCGGAAAGAAGGAGAATAGAAAAGTCAGGGAAAAGCCGCGCAACCATTGCGCACCGGGGCCGGTCTGGCAGAAAGACGGCTGGCCTGCTTTTCTTTACTTTCCCACTCTTTCACTTTTGTTTGTGATGAAATCCCTTCCCTTCCGCTCGGCGCTGCTGGGCACTGCCGTAGCCCTGACGCTGACGGCCTGCCAGAAAGACAACACCAAGCCCGAGAACCCGTCCACCCAGCGCCCGCTCAACACCGCCGAGCGCCAGACGCTAAACAGCTCCAACGACTTCGCCTACCGGGCCTTTGGCGCCCTGCGGCAGGAAGACCCGCAGGAAAACCTGTTTATGTCGCCACTGAGCATTTCGGCGGCCCTCACCATGGCCTACAACGGCGCCGACGGCACCACCAAGGATGCCATGAAGCAAACCCTGGGCTTCCAGCCGATGACGGACTTGGAAATCAACCAGTCGTACCAGAGCCTGTTTGCGCTGCTCGGCGGCATCGACAGCCGGGTGACGTTCACGGCGGCCAACTCCGTCTGGCACGCGCCGCGGGTGCAGCTGGCCCCGACCTTCGCCCAAACCAACCAGACTTACTTCGGGGCCACGGTGCAGAGCGCGCCCTTCGGCAATCCGGCCGCCGCTGCCACCATCAACGACTGGGTATCGACCAACACGCGGGGGAAGATTTCGACTATTCTGGACGCGACTACGCCCGACGACGTGATGTACCTTATCAACGCCATCTACTTCAAGGGCGCCTGGACGTACCAGTTTAACCCCCAGCTGACGCGCCCCGAACCCTTCCGTCTGGCCAGCGGCAGCACCCGCAACGTGGACTTTATGACCTTGCTGCGTGGTAAATACCTTCATTACCAAGATGCGCAGCAGCAGGTTATCGACCTGCCCTACGGCAACCGCCAATACAGCATGACCTTGGTGGTGCCGCAGGGCACCACTACCTTGGACAACGTGGCCGCCAGCCTCAGCAGCGCCCAGCTCAGTACCTGGCTGGCGGCGGCCGACACCAGCAGCATGGAGCTGCACCTACCCAAGTTTAAGCTCGCCAGCGACAAAGACCTCAAGCCGATGCTCGCGCAGTTGGGCATGGGCGTGGCCTTCGGCGGTGGCGCTAATTTCGGCCGGCTGCTGGCCAACAACTCCGATGGGCTGTCCATTACGTCCGTCAAGCACAAGGCGGTGCTGGAGGTGAATGAGGAGGGCTCGGAGGCGGCGGCCGTCACGTCCGTGGGTATTGGCACCACCTCGGTGCCGCCCAGCGTGCGCATCGACCGGCCGTTCATCTTCCTCATCCGCGAGAAGTCGTCGAACGCCATTCTCTTCATGGGGCAGCTGACGAATCCGCAGTAGGCTTAACCTTTGGGGCTTTAAGGGAGTATGCTGGAGGAATTTCCCACCTCCAGCATACTTTTTTTATGGCTAACACGCCCGACATCCACGCCGCCTTCAAGGCCGATGTAAACATGACTGCTTCCGAACTGGAGAAGTGGCTCAAAACCGACGAATCGAAGTCCGTGGGGCAGGACAGCGGCGACGGCGAAAGCATCGGGCACCACTCGGGCGAGCACATCGTGCGCATTCTGCACAAGAAAAAGGCCGACCTCACGGCCGACGACGAGGCCCACATGCACAAAGTGCACAGCTACGTGAGCCGCCACCGGGCCCAGGGCCCGCACGATAAGAAGGACGTGGAAACCTCGCGCTGGCGCTACTCGCTGATGAACTGGGGCCACGACCCGCTGAAAAAGTAGCCCCGCCTTACGGCGCCGGCACGGCCGCCAGCAAGTCCTGAAAAAACGCGCCGGTGTAGTCCGGCGCGCAGTGGCGCACGTTGGCGAGGTCGGCAAATTCGGCGGCTTCGTGGGTGGTGAGGAGCACCACGGCATCCATGCCAGCGTTGCGGGCGGCCTCGGCGCCCTTGGGCACGTCTTCGAACACGAGGCAGTCGGCCGGGGCCACGCCGAGCTGGGCGGCAGCCCGGAGGAAAGTTTCGGGGTGGGGCTTGCTCAGCGTCACGTCGTCGGCGCTCACGATGGCCTGGAAGTAGTGCCGGATGTGCAGGTTATCAAGCACAAAATCGATGTTGAACGGAATGGCGGCCGAGCCGATGGCCATCGGGATGCCGCGCTGGTGGGCCTGCTCCAGGAAGTCGGCCAGACCGGGCAGCAGCGCCAGGTGCGGACGAAACTCCTGTTGGTAGCGCTGCTCTTTTTGCAGGGCCCAGTGGTCCATCTCGGCGGGCGTAAACCGGTCGGGGCCGAACAGGCGCACCAGCACCTCCTGGTTTTTGCCGTACATCTGCGGCTTCACCTCGTCCCAGCCGAAGCTGCCGCCCAGGTCGTTGTTCAGCAAATGCTGCCAGGCCCGGGTGTGGTATTCCATGTCGTGAATAAGGGTGCCGTTGAGGTCGAAGAGGAATGCCTGCATAGAGCGAAAAACGAGGTAGCGAAAGGAAAAATGGCCCTGAATAAGGCCGGGCGTTGGGAGTAGAACCGGTGGCCCGGCCGGGTGTTCGGGCTGTGCCAACAAATGAGCCAACCAGCGGGGGAGCGCTGCTCCGGCGGTTCGGGGTTATCTTCGCTGGCCCGCCGCGGGTATTGCTGTTCTTGAAAACGTATGCGCCACTACGCCTGCCTGCTTGCCCTGATGGGTGCCGCCCTGCTCGGCGGCTGCGCCGATAAAAAGGCCGACCCCACGCCGCCGCCCGCCCCCGTGGGCAGCCTCCACATCGACGTGGAAAACGTGGTGGGCCCCGACCCGCTGGTGCTCGACACCCGCACCTACACTAGCCCGGCCGGCGAGCCGTTCACGGTGTCAACCTTTCGCTACTACCTTTCTAATTTCAAGCTCACCCGGGCCGATGGCAGCCAGTACGCCGTGCCCGAGAGCTACTTCCTGGTGCGCGAGCTGCGCCCCACCGACCCCTGGACCGACACCGGCAAGCACATCGTGCTCGACAGCATTCCGGCGGGCGACTATACCGGCGTCTCGTTTCTGATTGGGGTGGATGAGGCGCGCAACACGGCCGGCGCCCAAACCGGCGCCCTTGCCCAAAGCAACCACATGTTCTGGGACTGGCGCCAGGGCTACATCTTCCTGCAGATGGAAGGCCACTCGCCCGCCTCCGGCGACCCCGTGGCGCACCTGCTGTCGTACCACATCGGCGACTTTGCCAACCCCAACAACCTGCGCGAAGTGGCCCCGCCGCTGCCCGGTGGAGCCACCATCCGGCTGGCGGCCGGCGGCCGGTCGGCGCTGAAAATGCGCGCCGACCTGCTGCGCCTCTTCACCGGCGGCACCCCCGACACCGACTTCCCGGTCGAGTTTGGCCCGTACTGGTCGGCCTCGGGCGGGCGCGACGCCAGCACCATCGCCACCAACTACGGCGGTAGCCCCGAGCGCGGCGTGGTGGGTACGAACTCGATGTTTGCGGTGACGGAAGTGCAGAACTGAGGAAACTCTTAGTCCGGTTTTTGAAGCCGGTAGCGCAGCGCCTGGCTCAGGGTATCGACGTAGAAGGCGCCCTGTGCCCCGCTTTCGGTGTTGACACTAAAACGTACTTCGGTAGCTCGTTGCGGGGGCTGAAACGTGGCCAGCTGCGCCAGCTTCAGCAGGCGCAGGGCGCGGGGCTGGTCGTGCGGGAGCAGGCCGATTTGCTGGTGCTCCTCATCGAACAGGTAGTAGGTGCGGGTTTGGCCGAGATAGGCGGCCTGCATGCGGGTGCCGAGCTCGCCAATCACATTTTCGAGGGGAAAAGACGCCAGCTGGCGGCCCGTGAGGTCGAGCAGGCGGGCGCTGGCCCCGGCAGTGGCATTGCCCTGCGGGTCGTAGTCGGGCAGGTAGCTCACCAGCACGTGCTGGTTGTTCACCAGCAGGGTGCCGCCCACTTGCAGCCCGGGCTTTTCGAAGGGCGTGACGCGGCCATCGGCCCGGATGATGTGGAAGCTGGTGAGCAGCGTGCGGCCGTCTTCCGACAAGGCCACCGGCGAGTTGCAGCCGCCCGTCCAGCTACTCAGGCGCTGCTGGCGCAGCTGGCCGGTGCGGGCGTCGAGCAGCAGCAGCAGCTGGCCGCCCGCGTCGCTGTCGGGCGGGGTCAGGTCGAGTTCGAAGGCCAGGGCCCCAAACTGCGGCAGGTAGCCCAGGAAGGCCGGCTGCCGGGCCACGGCGCAGGCGGCCAGGTCTTCGGTCATCTCCTTTTTCAAACTCGACTTCAGTATCCGCCGCGTGAACTGCGGCTGCCCGTCGGCCCGCAGCAGGCGGAAGGTGTAGGTCACCTCCACGCCCTGCACGGTGCGGTCGTCGAGGCCGGGGGCGGGGTCGCCCAGGTTCACCTCGCCGGCTTCGGGCGGGTAGGTGTAGCGCAGGGGCCGGGTGCTGTCGGGGGCGGCGCTGGCCTCTACCCGGTAGCTTAGGCCGTCGATGCGCACCAGCGGCGACACGGGCACCTGCTGCTCGCCCCGCCAGGCGTAGGGCTCCAGGGCGGTGTAGGGCGGCACGGTATCGGCCAGGGCCAGCGCGGGGCGTGCCACGGCGGCCACCGGCGCGGGGGCGGGGAGAGGCTGGGCCGGAATGGTGGGGGCCTGGCGCTGGGTGGGCTGCTGCGTGCAGCCGGCCAGCAGCAGGCCGGCGGTGAGAAGAGAAAGAAGACGCATGCTGGTAGCTGACAAGGGCCGGGGAGGGGTACTAAGGTAGAAGGTTTTCGCGCCGCCGGGCGGGCGGCAGGGGGCTTGAAAAAGCCGGGCCCGTCGTGTACCTTGCGCCCGCTGGCGGCGCTGCACCACCCCCGCCAGCCCCACTCGCATGGCCGATGCGCCCGAAGAAGCCGCCACCCCCGGCCCCCGCTCCAAAGAAGAAATTCTGGCCGACCCACAGCTGCGGGCGCAGCTGGCGGGCTACGAGCCCACGCTGCACGACCTGGTGCTGCAAGAGTACGCCCGCCTGCTGGCCGACCTCCACCGCCACGGCGCGCTATACGAGCAAAACCTCGAAGCCCTGCTGCACCAGCACTCCCGGCAAGCCCGCAAGTATCTCTGGTTGATTCAATATCAAAAGCTCTTTGACCTCGAATGCCAGTGGCGCGCCGAGCTCGTGGAGGTGCCCGAAGCCCGGCTTACGGCCGACTTCGACGACTGGCACAACTACATTGAGGAGTGCCCCGTGCTGCCGCCCATCAGCCCCGAGGAGGTGGACCTGCTGAGCGCGTTCATCGGCCAGTGCACCGAGTCGGACGAGCTGAACGAGGGCAACTTCTGCAACCTGTTCTGGATGCGGCGTCAACACCCGAACCTCTACTCCGACGACGACGAGGATGCCCACGAGGTCATCAAGCCCTTCACCCATTTCTGGGACCTGCGCCGGGGCACCGGCTACCTGCGCCGGCTGCCCAACCCGCGCGGCGAGCGCGAGCAGCGCTACCTCGATGCCGTGATAGCCGACTACCACCGCCAGCAGCCGCCCGCTACCCCCCACGACGAGGACGACGCCCTGCCCCAGGCGCCCACCTTCGGCCCGGCCCACGACGAGCTGATGCGCGACTGGCTCCGCCAATTTGAGCCCGCCGCCCGCCAGCGGCAGTTCGAGGCCAAGCTCCAGCTCCGCGCCTTCGACGCCTCCGAAGGCAGCTACCACCTTGCCCTGGCCCTGGAGCGCCTCCGCAATGCCGGCCCCTCCGGGCCGGTGCCTATCGATGCCCACGCCGACTGGCGCGAGGCCATCATTGCCGCCGGCCACCGCCACTACCTCGCCCAGGTGCGCGCCGCCCTGCCCGGTGCCTATGCCGACTACTGCCAGCGCCAGCAGCTTGGCATCAGCCACGAGCCGCCTACCGACAGCCATCGCTACCAACCCCGCGGCTCCGTCTTTGCGCACTGCGCCGAGCGCATCCGCCGGGGCCGCCGCCTGCTCGGCGAGCCCGACGATTTAGATTTCTAGCGGCCCGGGGACTCCCACCTCGGGCGGAATTGGAATTCCGCGTGAGGTGGGGAGTCCACCTGCTTCGGAATTCCAATCCCGCCCAAGGTGGGGAGTCCACCTGCTTTGGGATTGGGATTCCGCCCGAGGTGGGGAGTCCCCGGGCTTCGGAATTCCAATTCCGCCCGGGGTGGGGAGTTTTCCGGGTAGTTGGGCGGCAGCCCGGGTATTTTTCTGACAGCCGGCAGGTTGAGTTTGGAAAGTTGCGAAAAATAAATAGTTTTGCGGCTCACCTTTATTCAACTGCTTAAGTATGGAGCCTACTCCCAACCCCGGCCCGGCCACCGCGCCCGCCTACACCCCCTTCATCCCCCGCGACCAGGACGAAAAGGCAGCCCTGTGCCTGCGCCTGGCTACCGCCTGGAAAAAGAACCCCCAGCTGGTGCTTATCTGGATAACCCAGGCGGCCTTCGAAACCAAGGCCAAGAACTACTACCAATCCGTCATCGACAAAACGGCGGTGGCGGCCAAGCGCGGCGGCATCACCCTCACCCTGGAAGAGGCCGATGACAAAATCCGGGAAGGCCTGCCGTACCTCAAGGCCATCCTGCTCACTAAATTCAAGAAAGGCCACGACAAAGCAAAATATCCCGAGTTCGGCATCATCACCCGCAACGACGGCTTCGAGCTGCCCAAGAAACACACCGAGCGCGCCAAAGCTCTCACCGCCATGCTCAAAGCTCTCAAGGATTACAGCCTCGAAGACGGCGAATTTGGCACCGAGTACTGGGGCCCCATCGAACAAGCCTACGTGAAAGGCGACAAAGACTCGAAAGACAACGACGCCACCGTGGGCAGCCTCGTGGGCACCAAAGACGCCCTCGAAGACGAGGTGACCCTGGTGCTCTCCAAAATGCTGACGCTGCTGGAGGCCCAGTACCCGGACGAAAAGGAGCTGGCGGGCAAGCGGCGGGAGCTGGGGTATTTGAAGGAGTACAGCTAAGCGCCAAAAGGCCCCGCTGGAATGAGTCCGGCGGGGTATTTTTTTAGCAGTCAACCGCTCTTCGCCGATAGTTGTAGACAAATTATTACCTTGTGTGGCGAACTGGCCGGGTGACCGTCGGTTTGGCGTACTGCTAATTTTCAATAGCTATGAAACAGATTATACTTTATTTACTTCTGCTGCTACTGTTGGCTACGCCAGCAATGGCTGGCCCCGGTCCTCTCGTTGTTTCTCAGCATGCGGCTGGTAGCCCCCTGGCCAATGTGCTTAATCCCGACGGCACCCTGCGCCCTGGCACCACGGGCTCGTTTGATGCCGGGCAGCTGGCCCTCTGCACTACCCCCGATGGACGGCCCGCGTTTCGGCCCGCCGGCCCGGCTGGCGCGGGCGACGAACACTGGCAGGGCGGCGGTAGCCGGGACAATGGCACCGACGGTGTAATCTGTGCCGTAGCAGTAGCCGGCTCCACCGTGTATGTCGGGGGCTACTTTCGCAAGGCCGGTAATTTATCTGCTCCAGCGGTGGCCAAATGGGATGGCTCGGCCTGGAGCAGCTTGGGCACCGGCCTGAACGGCAGGGGCGCCAGCAACTTTGGCGTCCGGGCTCTGGCCCTGGCCCCCAACGGCGACCTATACGCGGCGGGTAATTTCAGCGCCGCGGACAGCACGCCGGTCAGCAACATCGCCCGTTGGAACGGCAGCACCTGGAGTGCCCTAGGCACCGGCCTAAGTGGGGGACAAGTGCGCGCCCTGGCCTTGGCCCCCAATGGCGACCTGTATGCCGGCGGCGACTTCACCCAGGCCGGCACCGCCACCGCCTCCGGCATTGCTCGTTGGAACGGCAGCACCTGGAGCCCCCTGGGCACCGGCCTAAGTGGCGGTAACATTTATGGCACTGGCGTGAATGCCCTGGCCGTTGCCTCCACCGGCGACGTGTATGCGGGGGGGACCTTCGACCACGCCGGGGGCTTGCCCGCCAATCACATCGCCCAGTGGAACGGCACGGCCTGGAGCAGCCTGGGCACCGGGGTTGATGGTTATAGGGTGACTACCGTGGCCGTGGCCCCCAATGGCGACCTGTATGTGGGAGGCGACTTTGCCCTGGCCGGCAGCACCCCGGTTGCGATGGGCGTAGCCAAATGGAATAGTACGGCTTGGAGTGCGCTGGGTACCGGTTTGGGTATTGTTGACAGTGAGGTTCAGGTCTTGGCCATCGCTGCTAATGGGGACGTGTATGCGGGCATCTATTTTCCCGAGTTGGGGCCTAGTGGGGTAGAGAATCAGGGCCATCGGGTAGCCAAATGGAATGGCGCCACCTGGAGTGGCCTGGGTACTGCCGCAAGGGGGGCGGAGGGTGGGGTGTTAGCGCTTGCGCTGGATGCCAGTGCCAATCTGTACGTGGCCGGAAATTTCATCATGTTTGGCAGAATGCCGAACAATCGCATAGTCCGGTGGAGCATCACTGACAGCAACTGGAACAGCCTGGGCAGCGTTTCGCCGTTAGGCTTATATGGGCAGGGGGGCCTGGCGTGGACCGTCGTGGTGGCTCCCAACGGCGACGTATACGCGGGTGGCTATTTCACGCAGGCTGGCAACACCCCGGTCAGCAACATTGCGCGCTGGAACGGCACCGCCTGGAGCAGCCTGGGCACGGGGCTGAATGGGGTGGTAGCAGCCTTGGCCATCGCTCCCAACGGCGATGTGTACGCGGGCGGCACCTTCACCCAGGCCGGTGGCAGCGCCGTCAGCAACGTTGCCCGCTGGGATGGCACCACTTGGCACCCACTCGGGGCTGGCCTGAACCAGCATGTTTTGGTATTGGCCGTTACTCCCAATGGGCAGGTGTACGCTAGCGGCAGATTCAACAGCACCGGCACCACCCCCATCAACGGCATTGCGAAGTGGGATGGCAGCACCTGGAGCAGCGTGGGCCCAGGGACCTCTGATACAGCCGTAGCCTTGGCCGTAGCGCCTAATGGGGATGTGTATGCTGGTGGCTTCATTCAGGGTAGTAATGTAGCCCGCTGGGATGGCGTAGCGTGGAGCACTATCAATACTCCAGCCAGGAACGCGAATATTAAAGCCTTAGCCCTGGTCGCCAACGGTGATATGTACATCAGTAGTTATTCCAGCCTGGGCCTAGGCCCGCCGCTCAGCACCATCTACAAGTGGAACGGCACCACGTGGAGCACTCTGGCGACTAATTTTACGGCATATGTATACAACATGACCATAGCTGCCAACGGCGACCTCTACGCGGCAGGTGGTTTCCATCGGATTGAGAGCCTAGCGACTAAAAACGTGGCTCGCTGGGATGGCACTACCTGGAGAAGCCTAGGTACTGGCATCAACGGCGAAGTATATAGTGTCGCCACCGGCCCGGCCGGTCAGGTGTATGTAGGTGGGCGCTTCAGCGCCGTTGGCGATGACAGCAAGGAGATGATTAGCTTCGGTATCTACGGCGCTACGGCCCTGACTGCCCAGGCGCCCGCTGCTGCTGCGCCGCTGGCCGTATTCCCTAACCCCGCCCACGCCACGGTCACCGTGCGTCTGCCCACTGGCGCAGCCCCGCAGCCCCTGCAGCTGACCGATGAACTAGGTCGCACTGTGCGCCATTATCCTGCCCCCGCCACCCCCAACGCCGTGCTCGACCTGCATGGCCTGCCCGCCGGTGTATACCTAGTGCGTAGCGGCCACTACAGCCAGCGTCTGGTGGTGGAGTAATTTGTTGCTCTCGTGTCCCAGGTGACTCGGATGTTCTCCAAGATGCTGACGCTGCTGGAGGCCTAATACCCGGATGCGAACGAGCTGGCGGGCAAGCGGCGGGAACTGGGGTATTTGTAAGGAGTATAGCTAAGACGTGAAAAGGCCCCGCTGATGGATGTCGGCGGGGCTTTTTTGGGTTATTCGGCGTAGTTTCGCGGTATGTTAAAGCACCTCAACATCCGCAATTTTACCGTTTTCGCCGAGGCTGATTTTGAGTTCAGCAAGGGGCTGAATGTGATTGTGGGGACGAATGGGACGGGGAAGAGCCATGTGCTGAAGTTGGGGTATGCGGTGTTGAAGGGGTTGAACAGCCAACTGAATGAGGCTTTAGCAGAGCGGTATTTTACGGATACGTTTTTAGGAACTATCCTACTAGATGTTTTCCGGCCAGCACCTAATAATTTAGATGAGTTAATTCGCAGAAGCAACAAGGTAGATGATGCCAAGCTCGCCTTTACGCTCTACAATGAGACGATAAGACCAGGTGACTTCACTTGTAGTTCAGATGGAACTGCAATGGAAAATCCTTTCATTATAAATGTGCCTTCAGTGCCATTGTCCACCGAGGCTGCTACCACCCTCCTCAATGAGATTGGGCAACCGGTATACATTCCTGCAAAAGAAATATTGACATTAGGATGGATATTGCCCGCATCTAAACAACTTGTGCTTCCGATAGACAAGAGTTATTTGGACTTATTAACTCAGCTTAGTGGACTGTCTTTGCAGCAGCCAGAACCAGCTGCTGCAACAGCTATAAAAGAACTTGCCAATGACCTAAAAGGTGAGGTGCAGGAAGAAGGAGGACGTTATTACTTAGTGTATCCTAAGCAACCTCGTATGGAAATGACGATGGTAGCTGAAGGATTACGCAAATTCGGCACTTTACAAAAACTACTCGCAAACGGTAGTCTTACTTCTAAAGCAACATTGTTTTGGGATGAACCAGAGGCAAACCTGAATCCTGCTCTACTGCGCAAACTGGCAGCGGTATTGCTAAAACTGGCTGGTCAGGGTTACCAAATCATCCTCGCCACCCACAGCCTATTCCTGCTAAAGGAATTCCACATCCTGGCCCAGCGCGAGCCCACGCCCATCCGCTACTTCGGTCTCTACGAAGGCCCGGACGGGGCCACCCAGGTAGAAACCACCGACGACTTCGAAACCCTGGAGCACATCGCCGCCCTTGATGCGGAACTAGCGCAAACGGTCGATTTCCAACAAGCCCTCGACCACAACGATGCCAACTGAAACCGAGGGCTGGCTCACGTTTGAGGTTCCCGAAACGTGGTACTTGTTGAAGTACGACGACCGGACGAAGCCCGGGTTTTATAAAACCCGAATGGAAGTCATTGATGGCACGAAGGGCGTTGACTTCATAGCGGGCCAGCCGCCGCATTTTACGCAGGTGTGGTTGCTGGAGGTAAAAGACTTTCGGGAATATCAGGCCGAACTGGACGCGGAGCTGAAAGCCGGCACCCTGGTGCTGGAAGTAGTGCAAAAAGCCGTGCATACCTGCGCCGGCTTGTACCTGGCCGCCTGCGGCAAGCACGAATTGATTCCGGCTGACCTGCGCGCCGCCGCGCTCCGACCGCCGCAGTGGAAGCTGGTGTTGTTTCTGCAACAAGACCCGTTGCCAGATTCGCCTCACGAGCAGACGAACAAGAAGGCAGTACACAATCGTGTGGTGCAACGGCAAGACATTGCCAAGAAGTTGCGCGCAAAGCTCAAGCCGCTAGGCATCGGCTCCGAATTGGCCGAGCTGGACCACCTGCCGAAAAACGCAGGCTGGATGGTTACTTCGGCCTAATCTTTCTCCAGCACCTGCCGGATGCCGCCGAGCCCCCCAGCAATGTTCTCCAGCTGGGCCAATACGCTTTGCAGCTGGCCGCCGCTGCTCTGGCGCAGGTTGCGGGCGAAGGTGGCTTTGATGTCGGCCCAGCGGGCTGCCTCTTCCGCGTTGAGCCAGCCGAGCAGCTCGCGCAGCTTGAGCAGGTTGGCCTCGGTGCCGGTGGTTAGGGTCTGGGCCTCGCTGAGGTAGTGGGTTTCGAGCAGGGTGCGGATTTCGGCGTCGTTCATTACCGGGCGCACTTTTTCGGCCAGCTTGGCCATGTTGCGGTAGGAGCCCTGCAGCTTGAAGGGCGGCTCGGTGCGGTACTCGGCGGCCTGCGCGGCCGAGGCAATGTAGGCCTGGTTGACGCGGGCCACCACGTCGCGCAAGGTCAGCAAGTGGCGCAGCACGGCCACGTACTCCTGGATTTCGGCCGGCGAGTGGCTGGCCTCGAACGAGAGGCCGGTGCTGTCGTCGGTGGCGGCCAGGCGCAGCAGCGGGTGCAGGTCGGCGGGGCTTTTGGCGGCCAGGCGCGCCAGCACGGGGTTCGAGACGAGGGCGTTTTCGAGGTAGCTCAGGGCGAAGGCCGGGGCCGAGTCGCCGATGATATCACCGAGGTTGTAGATGTCAGCACGGTTGGCCAGCATGTCGGGGATGCGGAACTGCTCGCCGCTCTCGGTGTAGGGGTTGCCGGCCATCACCACGGCCACCTTGCGCCCCCTAAAGTCGTAAGTGCGGGCCCGGCCCTGGTACACACCCTCGATTTTGCGCTGGGCATCGCAAAGCGAGATGAACTTCTGCAAAAACTCCGGGTTGCAGTGCTGGATGTCGTCGAGGTAAATCATGACGTTGTCGCCCATCTCGAAGGCTAGATTGAGCTTCAGCAGCTCCTCGCGGGCGCCGGAGTTGGGGGCCTGAGCGGGGTCCACGCTGGTCACGGCGTGGCCGATGGCGGGGCCGTTGATTTTCATGAAAATCAAGCCCAGGCGGTTGGCCACGTACTCCATGAGGGTCGTCTTGCCGTAGCCCGGCGGCGAGATGAGCAGCAGCAAACCCATGAGGTCGGTGCGCTTGTTCTCGCCCGCCGTGCCGATTTGCTTGGCCAGGTTGGCCCCGATGAGCGGCAGGTACACCTCATCAATCAGCTTATTCCGCACGAACGACGACAGCACGCGGGGGCGGAATTCCTCCAGCCGCAGCTCTTGGGTGAAGTTAGCCAGTAGCTGCTTTTTCAACTCGCCGAAGGCTTCGAACTGCGGCACTACCACGCGTAGGTAATGATGCAGGCGGTGGCGGAACTGGGGGAAGTCGAGCGCGTAGCTGCGGTCGTGGATGCGCGGGTGCGTGCCTTGCAGTTCGGTGATGGTTTCGTGCAGCGGCGTGCGCACGATGCGGGCGGGGTCAAAGGAGTTGGTTAATAACAGGACTGCTACCTCGTTCACCCCACCCCCCAGCCCCCTCCCCTTCGGGAGAGGGGGAGCCGAGGCGACGCTGATGCTGGCAGTTGCATTCGTCAGGCTCCCCTCTCCCGAAGGGGAGGGGCCGGGGGTGGGGTGACCGGTGCTAGACTTTTCGAAAGCCCCCACCCACTGCCGCACCAGCTGAAACTGCTGCGCCGGCTGCTCCGCCAGCGCCGCCACCGAGCCCTCGTACAGCTCCGTTGCGTTGCGCTCCTTCAGCGACTGCTGAAACGCCTGATATAGCTCGGCCGCCTCGGGCGCGATGACGAACGTCTCGCCCCGCGTGAGCTCGGCGAATAGGTAGTCACCCGCCTCATCCACCTCGGCCAAAGTAAACAAGCCGGTGCCGCTGGCGAATTCCTCCACCGCCGTTTGTAGCTCCAGTTTCAGCGCCTCGAATTCCCGCGAATCGGGAAACACCTGCAGCAGCACGCCGATGCCGTGCAGCTGGTGCTGCCAGGCCGCCTTGCGCTTGCGTCCGGCGAAGCGTTGCCAGTAGAGCGCGGCGGCGGCGCGGGCGGCGGCCGGGTAGCGCAGCAAATCGGCGGTGCGGGTGAGGCGCACCAGCGCTTCGAGCAGGCGGGCCGCATCGTGGTCGTGCACACCCTTGAGGTAGCCCTCGGCGTAGCGCGGGACCATGAACTGCTGCACGTAAGCCGTGAGCTCGGCCACGGTGAGGTGGGCCAGCTCATTCAGGGAAAGCGTGGCGGGGGCGCCGTCGCGGGCGGGCGCGGGGTGCTGGGCGGCCTGCAAAATCAGCCAGGCCAGGTACTCGGCGCGGTACACGTCGGCGTTTTCCGACACCACCGTCTGGTCCCACACCGCCCGGGCGGCCAGGATGGCGGGCTCGGTGATGGGCTGGAAAAAGTTGGTGCCGGTGAGGTGGTAGTGCAGCTCGCCGTCGCGCAGCACCACGGTCAGGTCGAGCGGCTGGGTGTTCACGGTGAAGGCGTAGGGGCCGAACTTCAGCGCCTGCCCACCGTCGGTGAAGAGCTCGGCGCGGTCGCGCAGCTGGCGCAGAGCGTCCTCTTTCACCGTTTTGAGGCGGCTCTGGATGTCGTCGGCCTTCACCGGGTCGCCCAGGTTCAGCAGCTCCTGCACGGTCTGGCGCACCTTCTCCACCATCATATCCGAGGCGAAGTAGCCGTTGATGTCGGCCACCGTCTCGAAGCGGGCCAGCCGGGCCTGCACGGCTTTCAGAATGCGCTCGGTGGATTGCAGCAAAGCCGAGGCACGTTGGTTGCGGGCCGCCACCAGGGCCGCCTTGCGCGTCTCAAAGGCCTCGTACACCGCCTCGCGCTTGTCGGTCAGCTGGGCCAGGAACTCGTCAAAATCCGGAAACTTGCCCTCCAGCTCTTCCAGCTGCACCAGCAGCTTCGAGCTGTACTCGTCGCACTTGGCGGGCGTGTCGCTCAGGTCAAGGTAGTTTACCAGGGCCTGGTCGAGCAGCTTGAGCTGAGCCGTGAATTCGGCCTGGGCCTCGGTGCCGGCCAGGGCCTGCCGCCGCCGCTTCAGCGCCGCCCGAATCTGGTTGAAGCCCGCGTAAATCGTGGAGATGCTGTCGATGATGCGCGTGGTCTGGGTGGGGTCGTCCATCGGCAGGTTGCTCACCACCTCAATCAGCAATTCCAACTCGCCCGACACGGCGGCGGCTTCCTTTTCGCGCTCGTTGGCCTCGGTGGTTTTCTGGATTTTCTCCACCCCGTCGGCAATGGCCTGCACCCGCGTGGCGTAGGGCGTCAGCGCGTCGGGCCGCAGCAGGAACTCCACGGTCTGGGCGGCCACGTCCTTGCTGAGCTGCTCCAGGTCGGCGGCGGCTTTTTCCACCGTGGGCAGGTCGGCGTAGCGCAATTCTTTTAGCGAAATCACCGCCCCGCGCACGCTGCGCAATTCCGCCAGCAAACCCACGTACTCGTTCACATCAGCCGGGGCGCTGCGCTTGATGCGGCCCGTCAGCTCGTCGGCCAGGGCCAGCACGCGCTGGGTTTCAGCGGCGGTTTCGCGGCGGATGCTCAGCACCTTGTCGAACTCATCCACGGCCGCCTTGGCGGTTTGCTGGATGTCGCGCAGGGGCTCGGCCAAGGCCTGGGCCGCCGGCTCGCGCAGCCAGTGGTAAGTGTCGGTGAGGGTGGTGGTGAGGCGGATGAGGTCGAGGTAGAGGCCGGCGTAGCTGTCGTCCTTGCCCAGCAGGGTCAGCACTTCCTGGGCCTCGGCCATGGCCCGCACGATTTCGCGGTTGCCCAGCTTGTAGAGGTAGGAGTCCGAGGTCACCGGCAGCTCAAAATCCGGCCCCACGTAGGGCGTCTGCCAGATTTGCACGGCGTGGTGCTTCTTGGGCTCCTCGTCGGCGCGGAAGTAGCACAGTTCGCCGTTCTCAAACAGCGCGTAGCCGTGGCAGCTGATGGGGTTATCCACCCGCTGCGCAATCAGATTGTACGACAGCAGCAAATACGCGCCCTGCTCCTTATTGAAGAATACGTACAGAAAATCCTCCCCATTCGGCGCGGCAATGCGCTTCTCAAACAGCATATCCCGCGGCCCTTTCTCAAACAGCTTGCCCTCGCCGGTTTGCAGGTAGAAGCCGTGGGCAAAAATCAGTCCCTGCCCGTCGGGCAGCAGCACGCAGGCGTCGGCCAGCGCGTCGAGACGCTGGGCGGTTTGCAGCTTCGAATTGTAGATAAAATACCGGTAGTCCGGCTCCTGGTAGGGCCGGATTTTGAGCAGCACCAGGTTGCCCACCACGGCGTAGTAGATTTCCGAGTCGTCCAGCGTCTGGTCCTTATCGGCCACCGGCTCGGCCAGGATGCCGCGCCCGGTAGCGGTGTTGTCCTCAATTTTGATGGTGAGGTCGCCGCCGATGGTTTCCACGAACACCTTATCCTCGATGCTGATGTGCGGGTGCTTGCCGGGCCGCTGCATGTCGCGCGTAGTGCGCTGCCAGTTGAACTCGTGCTGCGGCGGGTAGGTGTACTCGTGGTCCGAGCGGTTGTCGATGTACGTCAGCGTATCATCCTTCAGCAGCCACTTAAAGGTCTTGATGTCGTTCACGCTCTTGCCCACCCGGAACACCATAAACAGGCTGTTCTCGCGCACGGCAAACTTGACGAACTGCGTGTTCTTGTAGTAGCGGTAGAGGTTGCGGAACTCCTCGGCAAACTGCGCATTGTTAATCAATTCCAGCCCCAGCGGCCGAAACTCGTGGTCGGCATAATCATACACCCCGAACACGTCGGACAGCTCCACGTCCGTTTTCAGCCCCAGCACCACATTGTAGCCAAACAGGAATTTATTCCCCACCGGCACCATGTCCCAGGGCACGCAATTATGCTCGGTGGTGATGCGCCCCGTACCGATAAGCCGCGTGTCGATGGCCCCGAACACGGCCTTGCGCTCGGTATTGAGCGTGGCCAGGCGGGCGCGGAGGTCGTCGGCGCTTTTTTGCAGGCGCGTGCGAAGGATGTCGTAGGTGCCGCCTTCGAGCTTGAGGTCGGGCGCGGTAGTTGGTTCCATGCAGGGGAGGAGGGAGGGCGGAAAACTCCCCTCCTTTTCAAGGAGGGGACGCCAAGCCGCAGGCTTGGCTGGGGTGGTTAGTTGTCGGCAGGGCTTTCGGGGGAACCTCACCCCCTCACCCCCAGGGGGTCAGGGGGTGAGGACGATTCTATTGCCGAACTCGCTA
Organism: Hymenobacter aranciens; assembly: GCF_030580865.1. Taxonomy (GTDB): domain Bacteria; phylum Bacteroidota; class Bacteroidia; order Cytophagales; family Hymenobacteraceae; genus Hymenobacter; species Hymenobacter aranciens. Next base: position 204,268 of record NZ_JAUQSY010000007.1, read on the forward strand.
GGAGCATGTCTGGTGCCCCCTCTTTTTTGGGAATGCGCATCAAGCATTCTTCGGGGGGCAGGGGGTGAGGTTGACGTTCGGGTATCGTTCAACGACTTCAACCACCCCCGTTCGCGCCTCTTCAGCGCTCACATCCCCTCCTCATCTGAGGAGGGGAGTTCGTTCTAGCCCAGGTTTAAGGTCTTCACCATCTTATCCCCAATCCCCAGCGCCTTAGCCGTACTAGCCAGCTGCGTAATCGTATTCCGCGTCGCATCATCCCCCGCCTTGTTCATCATCTGCAGCAGCAGCGCCGAGATGCTTAGGTTTTTCACGTCGTCCGAGCTCAGCCCGAACTTATCCACGAACCGCCGCAGGTTTTCCTTAAAATCCCCGCCGTCGGCCCCGAAGAAGGCGTCCTTCACCGTACCCAGCACTTCGGAGTTGTGCACAGCCCGGTCAATCATTTTGCCCTTGGTGATGGAGCCGATAATCTGGTCGAAGAACATCGTTTCGCCGCCCACGATGTCGATTTTAGCCGACTTCAGGGCCTCCGAAATCACGCCCGACTGCGCGGCCGCAATGTCCTTCTGGATGTTGATTTGAGCCAGCTCCACTGCTTTGTCCTTGTCGAGGCGCAGCTTGAATTCCTCGTGGTCTTTGCCCACGCCGTCGAGCTTTTTCATAGCGTCAGCCTTGGCCTCGATGCCCTTGGCTTCGACGGCGAATTTCTGCTCGTTCACGGCCGCTTCGGCGAAGCCCTTTTTCTGCTCGGCATCGGCTTTGGCCTGGATGATGTCGGCGTCGGCGAGGCCTTGCTCGCGGTTGATTTTAGCGGCCACCAGGCCCAGCTTCTCGTTGGCGTCGGCCTGGGCCACGGCGCGGGTCTGGATGGCCTGGGCCTCGGCGGTGGCGGTGAGCTGCATCACGTTGGCTTCCGATTCGCCCTCCTTCTGGCGGGCGCTGGCTTTGGCCTGCATCACTTGGGCTTCGGCCAGGCCCACGGCGGTAGCTTTGCTGGCCTCAGCTTCAGCCAACGTGCGGATGGCCTGAGCCTTGAACTCGGCGGTGGCCTTCTCGGCCTCGGCGTCAATTAGTGACTGCTTGGCGCGGAACTCGGCGGCCTGCTTGGCCATGTCGGCCTCGCCTACCAGGCCCACGGTAGCGGCCTCGGCGGCCTGCTTGGCGGCGGTCAGGGCCACCAGCTTCTCACGGTCGGCCTGGGCCTGGGCGCGGGTGTCCTTGATGCGTTCTTCTTCCACGACGGTGGCTTTTTCCACCGTAATCCGCTCGCGGATGATGCTTTGGATGTTCTTGCGCTCTTCTTCCAGCGCCTTTTCCTTCTCAATCTGGGCCAGGGCCACGATGCGCTCCCGCTCGTTGATTTCCAAGGACCGGGCCTGCTCCACGCGCTCGGTTTCGACGGCATCGGTGCGTTGCTTGTTGCGCTCGGCCACCAGGATTTGACGGTCGCGGTTCTGCTCGGCAATCTGGATTTCTTCGTCGGCGGCGATGCGGGCTTTTTCGCCTTTCAGCCGCTCTTCCTGGCGTACTTTCTCAGTTTCGGCCGCCTCGCGGTCCTTGATGTTGGCAATTTCGCGGAGCTGCTTCTCGGAGTTTTCGGCCAGCTGCTTCTCCAGCTGCATGATGGTTTCTTGCGCCTCCACGTCCTGCTTCTTGATGGTTTTCTGCTGGTCGCGCTGAATCTGGTTGGCCTGGATTTTCTGCTCCGAGGTCAGAGCGATGATTTTCTTGATGCCCTCGGCGTCGAGAATATTGTCCTGGTTGAGCGAGTGCAGCGGCGTCTGCTCCAGATAGTCGATAGCACAGTCGTCGAGCACGTAGCCGTTCAAATCGGTGCCGATGATGCGCAGAATTTCCTGCTTGAACTGCTCGCGTGAATTGTACAGCTCAATGAAATCGAAGTGCTTGCCTACTGTTTTCAGGGCTTCCGAAAACTTGGCATCGAACAGACTTTCCAGCGCCACCGAATCGGAAGCGCGGTGTGCACCGATGCTCTGGGCCACGTTCACCACGTCGTCGTGCGTTTTATTGACGCGGATGAAGAAGTTCACCTTCACATCAGCCCGCAGGTTGTCCTTACACACCAGACCTTCGGCTCCGGCGCGGGAAATGACGATGGTTTTCAGCTTAATATCCATCACCTCCAGCGTGTGGAGGATAGGCACGACGATGATGCCGGAAAACGACACCTTGGCGTCACCCATGCCGGTGCGCAACAGGGCCTCGCCCTGCACGGCTTTCTTGTACATCCTAGCGATAACCGCCAAAAAGCCAAGGAAAAACAGACCGAGAATGACGAGCACGGCCCAGGAAAGAGAGGCTACCATGAGAAGTAGAGGTTGTTGAAAATGAGTCGAAAGTTGAAGTTTGTTAGTCAAAAAGATGCTCAACTGCTTTGGAAATAAAGCTTAAAAGTCCGTCAAGTGCGGCTTCGACGGCACCTTCGATAAGGGTGTCCGTCAGCAGGCTTCCGAGGTATTTAAGCAGTGAAAGCATTGGGCCGGATAGTAAGAGAATGGGCAGCGCTAATCAGCATAATTCAATGATGGGCTTGCAGCGTTTAAAAAACCTCTGCCAGCATCGCTACTAATTCCAATATCGCCTCTAGTATGGCACCGGGCGAATGCCAGAAGGACTTGGGGTCAGCAGGCATAAATGGTTGAATTTGGGGGCTAAACTGGCTCAATCAAATAGCAGCGCCGCTGCTCATCAAAGTCAATCACTAGCGCCTCATCGCCCTTCGCCAGCGCCGCGCCGGTGCTGCGCACGTTCAGCATCAGCGGTGCCCCGTTGATGCGAACGGAAGCTTGGCCGAGGTGCTCGGCCGAGGCCGGCAGCAGCACCGTGCACACCTTGCCGATGGCCTGGGCGCCGCCGTCGTGCTCCTTTTCCATCGCGGCGAACAAGTGGACGAAGGGCAGGGTCAGAAACTTGGCAACGAACAGGCTGCCAATAAACAGCGGCACGAAAAACAGCAGTCCCAGCAGCAGCGAAGTGTTGCCAATGTAGTAATTGAGCAGGATGCTGCCCACCCACAGCGGCAAAAAGACGAAGCTGAGAAATATCATCAGCGGGATGCGGCCGAGGTTGAAAAAGGCCAGCGCGCCGTTCAGCCAGGAGGCTTCGTGGTGGTGGTCGAAGTGATGCCCGTCAGCGTCCATGTCTACGTCGAGGTCCACCGTTTTCATATCTAGCAGCCCCACGATGACCGTGAGCCAGTAGAGCAACACGAAGAGCAGCAGCCCGGTGGGCAGTAGGTTGGCCGGGGCGACGGCCGCGTGGTAAAGTTCAAGCATAGGCATGGCGGCGGCTGAAAGGTAAGGCGAGGGAAGGAATTTCAGGGGCGGCCCGCCGGTGGTTATTGTCCGGCAAGCCCGAGTTTGGATTTTAAGGCCTGCAGGTCGGCGGCCGCTTTGGTGGTGCCGGTGCTGCCGAGGGCCTTGTCGATTTCGGCATCGACGCTCTTGCTTTCCTGCGCAATCTGGCCGTAGGATTCGGCCAGGGCTTCCTGCACCGCTACCTTCTCCTTCATGCGCTCCAGCAAAGCCACTGTGCCCGATGAGTCGAGCTGTGCCAGCTGCTTGTTGATGTTGATGGTGGCGGTGCTCACCGTCACGCGGGCCTTCAGCGTTTTGAGCTCGTTTTCCCACTGGCTGATGGTGCTTTTGAGCGTCTGCACATTCTGGTCCATCTGGGCGGCCGATTGCTCGAATTTCGTTTGGTCGGCCGCCGCGCGGGTGGCGTGGGCTTCGTTTTCCGCCTTTTTTACCAAGGCTTCGCCGGCTAGCCGGTCGGCCTCGGCCGCATCCAATTCGCCGCGGTGGGCGCGCTGCAACAGCAGCACGGCTTTGTTTTCGTAGTCGGCGGCTTTGGTGCGGGCCGCTTCACTCTCGTTGCGGGCGCGGATGACCATGGCCTTCACCTCGGCCAGGCCGTGGAGGCTTTTGTCGAGGTCCTGGCGCAGGTCGCGCAGGCCCTGCTCGGTCATCTTGATGGGGTCTTCGAGCTGGTTGACGGCCGCGTGGGCTTCCGACTGGCCGATTTTGAAGAGACGATTGAGGATATTCATGGCTGGTGGGGTTTGATGGTGAAAGTATCTATTCTCCTTTCGAAAATCGAATTAATTCGTCTGAAAACTCGCTGAGCAGCAGCCCCAACGAATTAATGCAGGCTTCCAGCTCACTCACATCGAGCGTGTCGATTTGCAGCGTGTCGCGGAAGATGAGCCGCAGGCCGGTTTCATCGAGGGCGAAGGCGCCGTGGATGATGTCGCGGTTCTTTTGCAGCAGGCGCTGGTACACTTCCAGCGAAGGCTTGGGCAGGTCGAGCAGGTACTGTTCCAGAATCAGCAGCGGGTCGCCGCAGCCGATGACGAGGTTGCGGATGGCCAGCTCCGGCTTATCGACTACGAACAAACCCTGCGCCTCGTCGGCGTGGCAGATGTCGAAGCCCAATTCCAGCAGGTAGCCGCGGATAGTCGTAAAGTAGTGGTTTGGCATTGGCAATTGTTAGTGGTTGCTCAAAAAAGTAGCGGTGTAGCGGGCGGCTTTGCGCCGGGTATGCTAGTTTTACGACACAATATTAAGCAGGGTTTTGTGATTGCTCATGCTTTGAGCGAAAATAATTTTTTGATAAATGTCCTACGTTGGCAAGAATATCCGGAAAATACGTACAGTTAAAAAGCTGAGCCAGGCAGCATTTGCCGAATTGTTTGGCTTGGCGCGGCCTAGCGTGGGGGCTTACGAAGAGGGGCGTTCGGAACCAAAAATGGAGACGCTAACGAAAATTGCTCATCATTTTGGCCTTTCAGTCGACTTGCTACTTACAAAAGAGCTTACCGTGAATGAGCTCTACAACTTCGATATTTTTCAGCCCAAGGAAGCCGAGCAGCTGCCTACGGAAGCCTTGGCCGAAGCTGATAAAAAGCAGCATGTAACTCCACTGGTCTATCGCAACCGCGCCCTGGAATATATTGTGCAACATCATAACCCGGCTTTTATCGATGCGCTGCCTTGGCTGCAGTTGCCGCACAACCTGACGGGCCCGACGCGGGCTTTCGAAGTATCAGGGGCGGATATGCTGCTGCACCGGCAGGGCCTGCGCCACCAGGATATCGTGCTGTGCTGCCGCATGAACAAAGCGCAGCCGCAATTGCAGAAAGGGCGCGTGTACGTGTTCGTGACGCAGGGAAAAATTCTCATCCGCCGCCTAGCCGAGCGGCTGCCCGACGGCAGCTTGCGCCTGCAGGCCGACAATCCCGACTTCGGCACGCAGGATTTGGAGCTGGCGCAGGCGCTGGAAATATGGGAAGTGAAGGGCGTGTTTACAACGCATATGCGCCCACCGGCGCTGCTCGATGAGCGCGTGGCCGAGCTGGAGCGTAAGGTGGAACGCCTGCTGGAACGGCTGAGTATGGAGGAGTAGCCAGCGCGCCAGCCGGGTATTGCGCCTCTACCTCATGCTACAAACGGCGCATTGGTGCGGCCCAGCCACGAGCTCAGAAAGGTCGGCGCCGCTTGAAGCCCATGCGGTATCATCAGCGCCGGTTGCTGCCTTCGGCTTCAGCGCCTTACACCAGGTCTTAACGGCTGTAATAGCGGTTAAAAACTTCGTGATACCGGCTACCACCGGGCGATTGAACGTCGGCCGACGTGCGCAGATGCAGCCGGTGAGCGGTAAGCTCCACGATGACGTGTTTTTCGGGTCCGGAAGATTGGGTGAACGGAACGTTGTGGTAGTTGACGAAGCCGGGCGAGACAATCAGCGTGTCGCCCTGGCGGGTGTAAGCATACACTTCGTTCCCAGCCCGCAGGGAGTCGGTCCAGATACCGGGGCTGATGCGGGTATAGTGCAAGTAGCCAATCGTACTGAAGCCCGCCAGCGTCCCATCCGTCTGGTAGCTGGCAAGGGAGTCGGTCTGACAAAACCAGCGGCCCTCCAGCTTAGCGGGTGTAATAATATTCAAAAGAAATCGAAACGGCCCCGTCGACAGGAGCCTGAGCAGGTTCGGGTGGCGGCGGCTTGCGGGCGCGAAGGGTGGGGCGGTGGCTGCATGGGGCATGTGGTGCGCCCGCATACGGCCTTAACCAACTTGTCCACGTACAGCGAATCAGCAGTGGTAGTAACCAGCGGCATACGCTTCCTTCAGGCATCTGGCAGTTCTGGACCGGGCTACGCACCGTGCTGCTGAAGCAGGACTACGAGGCCGCCAGCCAGGAGTCGGAAACGCCTGCGAAAACTTATGTGCAGGTGGAGCTGCCCCGCTAATCGGCTTTTGCTGCTACTGATAGCCACCTGCCGTTGCTGCACCGCGAGCTGGCCGCCGAGCTGCCGGCGCTGACGTTTCTGGCCTGGGTGCGCCAGTGGCTGCACCACGGCTCTGCTAATCCTGCGCCCTTCTGGTAGCCGACGCAGGTAGCTGTTCCATCAGGTGCATGTACTCATTTCTGCTAAAAACCAACGCGTTTGCCGTGTCAGCTGGCGCTTGTTCTCTACGTAAATCCAAAGGTGCATGGGCAAAGCGCACAGTGTGCCCCATCAGTCAGCACTACCTGCTGCGTACCGGCGCAGCTGACGCGCCGGTACGTTTCGGCGGGGTGAAATTGCCCTCAAGAAAGCATTTATTGTGAAGCCACGCCTGCTGCCGGTAGCGGCAATTTGCTGAGCATTAAAGCAATGTCTCTAAATTATTTCGTGTAATCTTTATTTTACTTGCCGGCTACAAAACCCTGACTGGTAAGCTTTAGCTGACTCAAATCCAGGCCATACTGCGTCTTGAAGAGTTGACCGATGCTCTGCTGGTAGGCCGTTAGCTTACCTTCTTTGATGGCTGATTGCCAGCCGCCCTGCACGATGACGGTTTGCAGCTTCATTTCCTCGCCCAACTGCGCAGCACGGCCGCGGGCCTGGGAGTTGGCGGCCAGCAGCGGGGCTACCTGCGCCCGTACGCCCCGCGCCATGGGCACCGTGATGGCCTTACCATCCTGAATGTTATGCACAATGGCATAGCCCATGAGCATGTAGGCGGCCAGCGCGTCGGCGGCATCGTTGTCGCGCAGGCCGGTGCCGTCGAGGATGCCGCGGTACACATGCCCGTAGTCGTACTTGCCGGGACCAAAGGCCGCGGTCACGGCCTGCGCACCGGACGGGTTGCTGGTTTTGAGGCGGTTGGCATAGCTCTGCACCGTTTGCTGACGCAGGGCCGGGGTAGACTTATAGGCCGTGCTGACCGCCGGGCGCGTGGCCCTGGTTTTACTCCGGGCGCTGGTTCCGCCGTTACCATTGCGCTCCATGGCGTTGTCCAGCATGCTCTTGTTGATAATCCCGCTGGTAATTACCTGGATGTTGTTGTTGTAGTTTTCCATTATCAGGTCAGGCGACATCTGCGCCTGTGCCGAGCCGACGGTGCCCAGCAAAGCCCCGGCAAGTAGTATCAGAGAACGTTTCATTGACGTGAAAAAGGGTTGGATACTTTGCCATACGCCCGGCGCTAAACAGAGGTTAGCCACTGGCAATATTGACCGAACTTCGGGCACCTGCGTAATCAGCCGCTGGCTTTATTCCCCTCGCATATGTCGTCTTCCGTTTCGCTGCCCGCTGGTTTAGCGCATCCCATCCCATTCTACGTCACGCCGTACTATAATTCTGAAGGGCCCGAAATCAACGTCGGCCCGTTGAGTGAGGCGCTGGCCTTGGCCACGCCCGCCACCATCGGCCCAATGGCCGAGGCGTGGCGCCCGGCGCTGGCCTTGCAACCGGCCACTACGCTGTTCGTGCTGGCGGTGCGCCTCTTCGACCTGGGCCAACACGACGCGGGCCTGTATTGGTTTTATCAGGCCCAGTACCGCGCCCGGCTGTTGCACCGCGTGCTCGACGCCACCGGGGGGGCCAGCTGTTTGCCCCGGCCTTTGAGCTGAATAGCGCCCACGAGGCCTTTATAGAATTGGCTGGCCCTCACTTCAACGGCTACGCCGGCTGCTCGCAGGCGCGCTGGCTGGGAGTTGTCGAACGGGTACGGGCTGAAAATCAGGTGACTCCCGATTTCACGCTTATCTACCCCGACCTGGCTTTGCGCCCCGCCGCCGAGTGGCCAGCTCTCAACCAGGAGGTAAACGATGGTATGCACGGCTTGGCCCAGGCCCTGCGTGAAGACTGGGACGACATGCAGGCCCAACGGCGCGCCAATGGCACCCACGCGCAATATTGCGGCGGGGAAGCGTGACGAGAATACCACTGCTCAGCGCGGCATCGGCAGCTGCACGTAGCTCACCGGCGCGTCGTTGGGCAGCTCGCCCTGGGCGTTGGTGTGGCGTATCTTCAGGATAGTGATGCCGGGGTGAGCCCAGCGGGCTTCCTCGGCCTGCCAGGCGGTGAGCTCGCGCTGCCAGCGCAGGCGTGGGCCGTCGTCATCTATCTGCACCAGCGACACGGTGTTGGGCTGGTCGCCGCCGCCCAGGCCGGGGCTGGTCAGCACCAGAAAGCGTCCGTCGGCCGACATGGCGGGCTGCCCCAGCACTTCCAGACGGCGGCCAGTGCGCTGGTCTACCAGCAGCGTACCGGTTGATTCCCAGAACCAGGCCCGCACCACCCACTGATGGGCGCCGGGCAGGCTGCCCTGGTACTGGTAGCGCACGGCGTCGCCGTTCTGGATGGTGAATTCGGCGGCCGGGGTGGAGGTCAGACGCACCTCCCGGCCATTATCAGCCTTGAGCAGCAGGTCGCGCCCGGTGCGGCGCACCCGACCCTGGGCCGTGGCCAGGGATTTCACTTCCTCCAGGCTGTCGTTGGCCACATCGGGCACGCTGCTGGCGGGCAGCTTATTAAATTCTTCCGCCGAGCTGGGCAGCAGCTGCACTACGCCGGTGGGCAGGTGCAGGGTATCGGCGGGGTGGGCAACGGTGGCAGTGGCCACGGGCGGGGCGGCCTGCTCGGTGGCCGGGGCATCGGGGCGGCAGGCGGGCAGCGCGGCTAGCAGCAGCACACAATAAGTAGGCTTCATGGGGAGTGGCTATTCCTTATAAATGTCAAACTTTTGCAGCGGCACCCGGCCAAAATCCTTGCTGGTGCGGGCCGTGGTGGTGCCGTGCTCAGGGTCGAGGGCGTGAAAATGCTCACTGCCATCGCGGTGCAGCAGCCAGCTGCGGGTGGCGGCGTCGTAGCGAAAGGTCACGTAGCGCGTCCAGCGCTGGGCGCTGCCGCCGTAGTGCTCCACCGTGAAGTAGCCTTTTTTAATGGCCAGACCCGTAAACGGGTCGCCCATTATGCCGCCGCAGTCCACGCAGTACACGGCGTTGTCGGTGCGGGCGGCCAGGGTGAACGTGCCGTTTGCGCCGCCCACAAACAGCAGCAGCGGCCGCTTGGTGGGGTGGTCGATGACGTCGGACGTTTTTTGCTCGTCGGGCCGGTGCAGCACCACCAGCCAGTCGGGCAGCGCGTCGCGGTTCAGGTCGCCGCGCTCGGCTTCGAGCACCACGTAGCCGGCGGGCAGAGCGCGGCGAATGGCGGCGGGCAGGGGAGGGGCCGCGGGCGGTGAGGCCGGCGGCAACAAGCTGGTTAGGAGTAATCCCAGGGCCGGAAGAAGCAGTGGCGCAATCATCGTGGAACGTGCTTACTCAAATCCCGGCTCAGGCATCAGCCCGCGCACAAAGGTTTCGAAATCGGGAGCCAGCCAGGTGATTTTGTAGTCGCTTTCCTGGTCGACGTGCACCACGGCGGGCTCGCCCTGCGGGCCGCAGGCGCGGTAATCGAGCATCACCAGGTCGTGGCCGGCCGAGGGGCAGTCGGCCACCACCACGCCGATGGCTGGATATTCCCACTGGTCAATCATAAACTGGCTGCCCAGCCCGCCGCAGAGCGAGTACAGCTTCTCGTAGCCAATGCCGCTGATGCTGGTGATGGCAATGTGGTCGTCGGCCCAGCTGGTGGCCTCGGTGGTGGGGAAGCAGGTATGCACCGGAATGCCGCCGTTGCGCACCCGCATCAGGGCTACGTAGAAGGCGGGCAGGCGGTAGCCCAGGTCGGCTTCCACGCGGGCAATCAGCTCGTTGCTAGGGGCGGGCTCGGTGTGGGCTTCGGTGGCGTAGGCACTGTCGGCCCAGAAGTGCTGGGCGTCGAAATCGGCGGGTAAGGTCATGGGCAGTGATGGAAAGCTCCGGCTCAACCATACGCAAGGCCTGCCGCTGCGTTGGGTGCCATTGGGGTGGTCCGTATCGGTTTCGGCCGGGAGCCGGCGGCAACCTTCTGCGGGGCGGGGCGGTAAAGTCTTCGCTGACTTGCTGGCTTTACTCAACCATACATTTCTTCCCTCCATGCCCGCCACCACTCCCCCCGCCCAGACCGAGCAAGAGCTGCTGGAGCGTTACGCCGCCCTGGCGTTTGACAAGCAGAATGATGTGTACGAAGTGATTGGCGACAACTCCTGGAACGTCGATATGACGGCCGGTACCATTTCCTTCGGGCCGCAGCTGGTGTTTCCCATGCAGGTGCTGGGCTCCTTCTCGCATTCTTCCGAAACCTGGCTGTGGGCCTGGGCCAATGAGCAATCGGACCTGCCGGAGCCGCTGCTCGCGCAGGCCCGGCAGCTACGCGCCTACGGCGAGCAATACAGTATTGAGTTACTTACGGTCAGTCAGTTCGATGCCACCCAGACGGACCTGCACGCTATCGGCTCCATTGCCAGCGGCATGTTCGGAGCCAGCGGCTACTACCTGGCCAACTACGGGCAAGGCACGCTGGTCGTCACCATCCAGAGCGAGCAGATTGACGAGGTAGCCAAAAACGACTTCGCCCGTATTACGACCGTTTTTCCGCAGGTCATCAGCGTATTTGAAATGCGTCACCGTCCGGCTTTTATTCACTATCTCAGCGCGAAAGGCTATGCCATAGCCGAAGCCGCCGACGCCGTGACGGCCACCGTAGACGCTGGTACGCTTACCGCCACCTTCGACAGCCTGGAACGGCTAACCAACCTCCAAGGCACTGGCGGCCGCTAGGGCAGTCCTGCTTACTTTTCGGTCATGACCGTTGCCATCTGGTTTGCCGGCGGCGAGGTTAACGTTGACGCCTTCGCGCCCTGCCTGCAGTGTGGGGCCGAGCCCGCCACCATCGACGAGCAAGCCCACTCGCTGGCCCTCACCGGCCACTACCTCAAGGCCGATGGCCTGGAGCAGGTGCCGTAGCGCGCCGCCCATCCACATCGACGCAGACTTGCTAGAGCTGCTGCAACAAACCCTGCGCGAGCAGCAGCGCCGGCCGTGGCGAAAATTCTGGTGATTTTCAGGCATTATCAAATACCGCGCACCACGCGGCATAGTGCGGCCCAGCCCACTGCTTCATCTGTGGAAACAGCCACGCCGCCGCCTGCGGGGCCAGATTAAATCCCCGGGCATCGTCCACAAGCGGTTCTTCCTCAAACGCGTGGAGGGCATGGTGCAGCGCCGCACTGCACAGCAGAAACTGCCCCAGCGTATCGGCCACAGCTTCGCCCGCCTGCCAGCTGCCCGCGCCGTGCTGCAGCTTGTGCAGGCCAGCCGCGGGCTGGCTCAAATTGAGCACTACCGGGTCGGCGCCCTCATCGGCCAGCAGGAAAAAGGCAGGGTTCCAGCCAGCAATGGGCGCTTGCTGCCGCGGGTTCCAGTTGTAGCCCGGCTGCCGGGCGCCCAGGCTTTCGAGGCCGTACAGGCGCAGGGGGGTGCCAACGGTATCGAAGTACACATCCTGCGCCGGCGCAATGAAATCCAAGTAAGTAACCAGCTCAGCCGGCAGGGCTTGACTGAATTCGTGGGCCAGCCGCCCGGCCGCTTTGCCCTGGCCAAACTCAAACGGCAAGCCACCGGGCCAGAACCGACGTATTTCAGCGAAAGCATCATCAAGAGACATGGGGTAAGGCATTGGTTGAGAAGGATAACGTCAGGTGAGTCAGGTAAGGGTACGGATTTGGCTGAGCGGACTCTATGCGTACTGGTACGCGGCTTTAGGTGGTGCCAGACAGAAAAGGGTTTACGCCGAATGCTAAAAGCACGATTGCCACGTTTAAGTATCACCAAATCGGATGTTGCGGCGAATCTGCTTTGACCGAGCCTACCTTTACAGGGTCGCTGTTTTATTCTCCTGCCACTTTACCGCCAGACCTCATGCGTCAATTTATTGCTGTGTTAGTGGGTGTTGCGCTCGTCGGAAGTGTGGGCGGCTGCCAGCCCGCCCCGCCTGCTACCCCGCGCCAGGTGCGTAGCGTAGGCTACGGCCACGTCACCGTGTATCCCGACTATGCCGAGCTGACGGTGGATGCCGCCTTCACCCGGCCCCGCCTGCGCGATGCCGTGACGGAGGTGCAGCGCGTCACCGACCAAGTGCTGCGCCTGTCGAAGCGCTACGCACCGGGACGCAACGACGTGCGCGTGAGCAGCACCTCGTCGAATAAGGAATTTGACTACGTCAAAAACAAGCAGGTTTTTGTAGGATTCAATTCCACGCAGTCGGTCACGGTCCGTATCAACGATTTGCGCCAGCTTTCGCCCTACCTGGAGGAACTGCTGGCCACGCCCATCAGCCGCATCAAGGACTTGAGCTACGGCCACAGCCGGGCCGACAGCCTGCGCCGCGAGGCCGACGTACTGGCCCTGGCCGACGCCGTGAAAACCGCCGACAAGATGTGTGCGGCCCTGCACGTGCGGCGCGGCGCAGTGCTCGAAGTCAGCGACTCATCGAGCCCCGAAAGCAGCAACACTAACGGCTACCGCCCCTCGGCCGATATTGAGCTGTATAGCAAAAGCTTCGGTGGCCGGGGCTTCACCGTGAGCCCCGAGCTGCTGCGCTTCGACAGCATGTGCAGCCTGTCGTCGGTTATCGAGTAGCCAGGAAGTGTGCTGGAAAAGTAGCAATCAGGCCTTCAACAAAGCGGTAATGGCCTTTTTCAGACTACCCACTGGCTGCCACGCGCGCAGCTTCTCCTGCACCACGGCGGGCACCGGCGGCGCAGAAACAGGCCGCAGGTCGGCGTAGGCCGCCAGCAGCTTAGCGGTGTTGCGCAGGGGCTCGGCGGGCAGTTCGGGCAGCAGCGCCTCCAGTAGCTGCCGCAGCGCGTCGTCGGTGGCAGGCGAAATACCCCGGGCCGATGGCAGGGCTTCGGCCAGGCGCAGCACGGGGGCGTAGGCGCTGGCCAGCAGCCGCCCCAGCGCCAAGCCTAGTGCGGCAGGCACCAGCCGGCCGGTGCCCACGGCCGCCAGCACCACCTCCCAGGCTAAGGCGCGGCCCGCCGGAAAATTGTATAGCAAACCCACCGCCAGCAGCGTCGAGGCCGACTCGTTGTAGGGAGGGCCATCAACCAGCAGGGCGTGCAACTGCTTATTCATCAGGGCGTGTTCCTCGCTGTAGCCTTCGCTGGTGCGAAAGGCCGAGCGCAGCAGATGCCACTGCAGCGGGGCGGGGTTGTTGGGCAGCAGCGAGAGCAGAAAGCTGTGGTCCTCCACCAGTGCCCACAGGTAGGTGTGGTCTTTCTGCGGCAGCCGGGCGTGCAGCGAATACAGCAGCAGCGGCGAGGGCGGCGTGGCCGATTCCGCCGTGGCCACGCTGAGCTCACGGTAGTGGTAGGCACGCTCGGGCTCGTCCTTGTTCCAGGGTTGTTTATAGATTTCGGTTCGGGTGGCCACGCTCCAGGCTGGCACCCAAGGAGTAGCCAGGCCGGGGTAGTCGCCCAGCGCCGCCAGGGCCGGTAAGCTTGCCTGCGGCAGACGGGTGCGGGCCGCTACGGCCCACAGCCAGGGCAGCACCTCATCCAGCGCGGGCGGCACCGGTGCCTCCCCCGACACCCACTGGCTGAACCGGCTGGCCGCCTTACGCAGCAGCGACCTGTCGGGCGCTTGTACGGTTGGCAGGGGCCGGCTGGCATCGACTGGGGCTAGTAGCCAGTCAAGAAGTTGTCGTAGGCCCGTGTGCTGCAGATGGGCGAGCTGGGCTCGCGCTGCTGCCGCGTCGGCCGGTGCGCTCCAGGCCAGGCGGCTCAGGGCCAGCACCAAGTCGGCTACGTCGGGAGCGGTGGCGGCGGCTTCGTAAGCTTGCAGGCGGGCCACGAGCGCCGTAGGAGCCACCCAGTGTGGGGCGTGGCTGGGCGTGCTGAGCAGCGGCAGTGCCGGTCCGCCGGCGGCGAGGCGTTTTTCAGTCGCCAGCAGGCGCTGCAGGGCCAGCGCCAGCAGCGGGTCGGGGTAGAGCTGGTGCTGGGGCGCGAGGCGCACCCGCGCCAGCTGCGGTTGGGCAAAGCCACCGTACCAGCTTAGCAGTAGGGCCAACAGGAAATCGTGCTGCCCCACCCGGCCCTGGCCGTAGTTGAAGTTGCGCAGCAGGTCCAGCGTTTCGGCTTCGGTCTTGCCTTTCAGTAAGTAAGGCAGCGCTTGCAACAGGTAAGGCCGCAGTTGCCGGGCATGGTCGGGCGGGTACTGGGTGCGCAGCCGTAGCAGGCCATCGAGCCAGCGCTCCTGGGCAGCGGGCTGGTCGGGCTGCAGGGCCTGGCCGGTCAGGAATAGGAGTTCGTGCCAGTCGGCCACCGGGGCAATGGCCGTGGCCGCGGAAATATCGGGCGTGAAATCAAGGCGGGACGCATAAGATACCGTTTCGGCCGCCGAAGCCGGAGTAACCCTCAGCCAGGCGGCCAGTAGCGTGCGGGCCGACGTGCTCAGTAACTCGCCCAAGCCCTCTACAGCGGCCACGGCTTCGGCTGTGGCGGCGGCGTCGAGCAGGGGCTTTTTAGGGTTCAGCAGCGCAACCAAGCCTTTGGCGGCCCGCTCCTGCACGCCGGCATCGGGGTGGGCCAGGGCGGCGCTGTAGAGGCCGGCCAGCGCAGGAGCCTGGGCCGGGTTGTTTTTCAATAGCTTATCGAAGCCGCCAAACAAGGTTTTGAGACCGGTTTTGAGGTCGGGCCGGGTCATCAGGTTGTCGGCGTAAAGCAGCAGGGCTTCCGGCTGAAAATCATCCAGCGCCCATAGGTCCTTGAGCTGGTCGAGGGCGAAATTCACCACCAGCGGCAGCGGGTGGGCCAGCAGCTCCACCAGCTCGCTTTGCCGGGCCAGGCGTTCGTTCAGCGTCGGCCGCAAGGCCCCGAATATTTCCTTGAACCACGTCAACAACGGGCGACGGAAGTCGCGGCGCAGCGCCAACAGGCAGTTGGTGAGCACCCAATCCCGCTCAAGGTGCCCCGACTCCACCAGTTCCGGCAGCACGTCGAGCCAGCGCAGGTGCTCCACAGGCTTGAGGCTGTGGCAATACGTAGCCACCGAGTCAGCCGGCGTGTCAAACTCGAATAGCAATGGCAGCCCCTCACGCAACAGCACCGAATTGGCCCGTAGCGCCGCCAGCACCAGCCCCCGAAACGACGGCAGCGCCCCGCCAGCCGCCAGGGCAGGCCAGCGCGTTTTCAAATCGGCCCACATCTCAATCTGCAAGTTATTCAGCTTCTTGCCCTTCGCCTGTTCCTGCGCCAGGGCAAACGCCGTATCCAGCTCACTGCCTACTGTGTCGAGTTGCCGGGCGGCGGCCTGTGCCAGCAGCGCAGGCACAGGCTCCAGCAGGCCCTCGGCCACTAAGGCCTGTTGCATATCGTAGTCTGGTGTCGTCCAGGGACTGCTGCGGTCGTTACGCACCATCCATTCCGTCAGCCAGGCGGGGCGGGCGTGGCGCAGCACTGCCCACACCCACGGCAAGGGGTTGCACTCGGCGCGAAAGCGCGGATTGACGCTGAGGTAATGGCCAGCCCGCAGGCCGCGGCCGAAGGCCTCCTTTTGCGTGTAGGTAGCCAGGCCGGTCAGATACAGCATCAGGTCCTGCTCGGGCTGCATCAGCCGCGTCCATTGCCCGTTGGCGCGTTTCACATACTCGTCCAGCTCCTTATGCAGGCTTTTAGCGCGGGTGCGCACCGGCACCACGTCGGCCTTTTCCAGCGCCAGCAGAAACGGCGTCAGCTCGGCCGCCGTACCGCGCCGGATGAGTTGTTCAAAAGTGTCGACGGCAGCGGAGATGGCAGGCATGTTATTGTCAATAAGAATACTAAATCCAAGGTGGCTAGGCTAGCGCCAGGCGTAAAATCGGGCTGTCACCCAAGGGCTGTTACCCCGCTTCGGTGCCAAACCGCAGCTGCGCCGCCAGAATATGCTTACACGGCCCGCGCTGGCCCTGATTACCCGTAAACCACTGGCAGGTGCAGCGCGGCGGCTCGCTCCCGCCTACCAATACGGTGTGCCACACATCGGTACCGCGCACGCGCACCTCGCTGCGCCCACCGGCCCCCACGCCCACCAGCTGCACATCATCGGCCGCTTCGAGCAAAGCGCGGGCGTTCTTGAGGCGTGGGTTTAGTTTCAGGATGCGCTCCATTTTAAAGGGCAGGCGGCGGTAGAAATAGTGGTTGCTGCGCAAATCGAAACCCAGCAGACCCATGGCCGAGAGGCTGGCGCACAGCCGGTCTACGGTGCCCGGGGCGAGGTCATTTTCCAGCGCAAACAGCGACGGGTTAAAGGTTTCGTTGCCCCGAAACAGCTTGTTAGCACCCGCAATCCATTCGGCAGGCAGTTCATCGAGTAACGTATCAAGCTGGTTGCCTTCACCCGAGAAGCCCCGGTTGGTTTCGGCACTGAGGGCCAGTACAAACTCGTGCCCGCCGCCCAGGGCCAGCACGAAGGCCGAGGCCTGGCCGTCGGCCGTGGCATACACGCGCAAACTCTCGCAAAGCGGCAGCAGCCCGTCGAGCAGCCGCAGGCGGTGCGCCCCGCCCACCCGCACCGCGCCCGCGCTGCTCAGTGGCACGAAGCTCGGCCGCGACCCGCGCAGCACCAGAAACAACTCGCCGCGGCTGGCCCCCGCTGGTAGCCCCTGCACCAGCTGCGTGGCCTGCACCCGGTTCAGAATCAGTCGTTCCTCCATAGTCGCCAGGTAGCCCTGCACGGCGGTCAGACCCTTAATCCAACGCTCGGGCAGCGACACCTTGCGCTCGGTCACGGTGCCGGCGGCACGCTCCAGAACTATCTCCTGCTCGCCTACGCGCAGCAGTACCGGCTCGGTTCGGGCCACGCGGGCCAATGCGTTCACCATTGGCTCATTGAAGTCCACGTTGGTGGTGCCGCTGGCCAGAAATTCGCCATCCAGCGCCTCGGGGCCCAGGTCGAGGCGGGCGTATACGCCGTTGCACGATGAAAATGCCTCGAAGCGGAGCAGCCCTGCCCCGGCCGTCACGATAGGGTCGCGCAGGGCCGCGCTCTGCGGCACGAAGCGAGAGGCTACTACTTTGGCTAACGTGGTTAGTCCGCGGGCGGCCAGCCAGGAGTTGCGCAGCCCGCCCCGAAAGAAGCAGGCCGCTCCACGCGCCGGCGCATCCTCGGCATAAGCCGCCAGCGACAATACGTTGCCAGTTGCGCTGGGCGTTAGCGAAGAAGCTTGGACGTAGGCATATGCGAAATCAGCCATGAGCAGTTGTTGTTAAGTGGGGTTGGGGGCTTCGGGAATTACCCCGGGCTGCTGTAGTACCGCAAAGCAGGCGTAAAAAGTTTAGCCATTATGCTAAAAAATTTGTCATTTAATTTTTGTTAACTGAACGACAGTGCATTTTGGATAACGGAAATGTGCGAATGAAGGACGGTGCTAGTGATGTATTAGCAGTTTGCGTTTGCCAAAGCAGGTCGAATGCTCAAAAAATTAGTTGTTGACTGAGCTAGCTGTAAATGCTATTTGGATACAGTCACGATTTTTTGGCCAAAGAATCTTTGCGGTTTCTTGTCCTTTTCAAGCAACAGCCCATTTCCGAAAACGAAATCGTTTTTTTGCGAGCGATATCGTTATAGTTCGCCTACTTCATTCTGAAAGGTACCTGCGCCAGTACTACGTCAATTCCGACGTAGGCGAAAGCATGACTTTCCTGGGTAAGGTATTATTATAAATATTTAATATTTTATCTGAAATGGGCAGTGCGCGCTGGCGTAAGGGCCCAGGTTCTGGCCAGTGGTACACAGCAATTATGTGAATGGTAAGTGCTTGACAAGTAGATGATAGGCGGCTACTGTTTCCTGTGCGAAAAGCAACACTGTACCGAAAGCCCCGAAAACGCAAGTTTGTGGGCCTTTTCTGGCAAGGTTTCCGCATAGCCTTCTAAGGCGCCATTCGCTGCTGGTACTGGTAGGATGGGGTGGCCGTGCTCCGCAGCTAGTTGGAACCCGTAGAAACGGTCGCAGGGATAGTGGCAAACTCGTATGGCCTGACAACCAAGCCGTTTTCGGAGTCTCGCTTTTTTTAAAACAACTGGGCGATTTATCTAACGTTCACAAATCGACTCTTTACCGCATCGAATTTGGAATTGCCAGCCCTAACCTCGACCTGCTAATTTCTGTAGCAAGAGCCCTAGACTTGCAAATGCACGAGTTAATGGACCACGCGGCAATAACGACGTCGGGCAGGGGTATGAACCAGGCCCAGGATAAGTAGGCCGAGAAGGGTGAGTTGCTTATATACTGAGGGCTATTCTATATAAAGGTGGGGGTGGTTGCGGACGAAAGGAATGATTTTCGTCGACCGGGTGAGTGCTTCTGGGCGGGCGCTCATTTTTCGGTGGTTGGATTTCATAGAATTTATTTTCATGATTTTAATCCGCTATCCTGAATGCCGATTGTTCTTATAAAAACCCGTGGGATAGTATCACCTCATAAAAACGCTTGCCATTAGCATGCAAAAAGCCCTGCTACCTAAGAAGAAGTAGCAGGGCTTTTTGCACTCTTACAGGGGCTTCTTACTACTCTACCACCAAGCGTCGGGTGATAGTGCCGGTAGCGGCCGTCAGGCGTAGCGTGTACACGCCAGCGGCCAAGCCGCGCAGGTCCACAGTGGTGCTGGCGCTGGTGAGGGACAACTGCCGTACCGTTTGACCCAGCGCGTTGAGCAGCACCGCCGGGCCGGTGCGCAGACCCGCAGGCACTTGCAGCGTGGCCGTGCCGTGGGCCGGGCTCGGGTACAGCAGCACCTGAGCCGCCAGCGCGTTGTCAGCCATACCCAGCGCCCCGGCCGAGACTAGGTTCAGGAAGAAGCGGCCCGGCAGCGTGGTGGTCGTGGTGGTGAAAGCGTAGCTTACGCCCGCCGCCAGCGCCGTACGGGTGTTCTGCAAGGCATCTACCAGCACCAGCGTGGTGCCGGGGGCCAGGTTTTGCAGAGCAGTTGCCGTGAAGGTGTAGCTGCCCACGGCAGGTACTCCCACTTGCAGCGGAATGGTGGTCGCCGTGCTCAGGTCGGCCCGGCCGTCGATGGCCAGTGCCGGGCCTGCCGTTGTAAGCGTGGCCACGTTCAAGCCGTGCGGATTGAGCAGCTTGGTCGCGTCAAAGGCGGCATCGACGGCTGCCGTGGCGCTGGCTTCGGCGTAGAGGTACACATCATCTGTGAGTCCAGCCCCGGCCAGCGTCAGCTGGAGTTGCGGGCGGGTATCGGCAGCTGTGCGGCGCACCGGCACCTGCGTAGCGTAGCTCGTTAGGCGATGAGCGTCGCGGAAGGTGAGCGAGCCAGCCGTTTGCCCCGTGCTTACTTGCACCCAGAAGCCCTGCGCCGCGCCGATGAGCGGCGAACCGTTGCCCACACCGTTGACATAGGACCGGTAGGCCCCACCGTAGGCGCTGCTGCTCTCATACACATAGATGGAGGCATCCAGCCCAGGGCGGTCGGCCGGCGCGATGCGCGTCCAATCGATGGGAGCCGGGTAGGGGTTGCCCACCAGGGCCCAGCCGCCAGCAGCGGCTGTGGGGCCAGTGGTGCGGGCCAGGTTAACCGCGTACGTACCCGTGTTCAGCGTGCCGGTGAAGTCCACTTTCTCCGTCCCGGCCAAGTACGTCGAATAGCCTTGGCCCACGGTGAAGGCAGCCGGGGTGGTGGGGCTGGTGGCGGGCGAGTACCAGCCTTTGTCGAAGCCGGAGTACGTGCTGGCGGGCCCGGCTACGCGCGCCTGGTCGTAGCCCAGTACTGTTGGGAAAGGCGTGACGTAATTAGGTGTGGCTGATGTATTGTAGGTCGGGTTGAAAACGGGTGTGAAGGTAGCCGTCTGCAGGTCGGCCAGCGTATTGCCACGCACCGGCGAGCTGTAGTGACGGTAGCCTAGGCCCTGGTTCGTGGTCGTCAGGTAGCGTTGCACGGTGGCCGTGCCGCCCGTCACCACACCGCTGCCGCTGTTCACTACCAGGGCGGTGCCCGTAGCGTCCGAGAGCAAGGTCAGCGTCTGGCCGCTCAAGTCTAGGTTGCCGGCAGCCCCGATGGTAAGGGTCTGGGCGACGGCGGTAGGCGCGGTCAGCGTCAGCGTGGCGGGGTTAGTCGTCGTCAGGCTGCGTACCCGGGCGGGTAAGCCGGTACCCGTTTGCTGGGCCACGGTACCGTTGTAGAGGTAGTTAGCATCGGTCGAGAACGAGCGGCTGCCCGTTACCCGCACCGCACCAATAGCGCCGCTGGCACCGATGCCCTCGGCGTTGCAGATGGCTAGTGTGCTGCTGGCCGCCAGCGTGAAGCTGCCGATACCCGTCAGCACTTGGCAGTTGGTGCTCAGATAAGCACCCGCTTGCACCGCGAAGCTGCCGTACGCCACTACCCCACTGCCCAGGCTGGCCGCACCCGTGCCGGTGATGGTCACGTTGCGGTAGTTGCCGGCGGCAATGGCTACCGGGCTGCCCATTGTGCCCGTGCTAATGCTCAGGTCAGTGAGCACCGTGAAGGGCAGGCCGTTCGAAGTACCGCCGGCCGTGGTCACGGTCACGTTGCCGGTGCTGGCGCCGGCCGGCACCGTGGCCGTAAGGCTGGTGGCCGAGCTCACGGTGAAGCTGGCGGCGGTGCCGTTGAAGCTCACTGCCGTGGCGCCGCTCAGGGCGCTGCCGCTGATAGTGATGGCATCGCCTACCACACCGTAGGCTGGCGTGAGGGCCGTGAGGCTCGGTGCGGGCGTAAGGGCCTGCACCGTCCAGGTGTAGCTGAGGGCTGGGCTTTCCACGTTGCCGGCGTTGTCGATGGCCCGCACCTGGAAGGTATGCGCGCCCACGCTCAGGCCGGAGTAGCTAGCCGGCGAAGCAGCCGAGGCAAAGGCTGCACCGTCAAGGCTGGTTTCGTAGCGGGCCACGCCGTTGGCATCGGTGGCAGCGAAGCCGAAGCTGGCCGTGGTGCTGGTTGTGGTGGCGGCTGGCTGGTTGCTGATGGTCGTGACGGGCGCGGTGTGGTCGAGCAGATACGTTTCGTACACCGCCGCGCCGCGCACCAGCGCGTTGCCCGCCGCATCGGCGATACCAGTGTTAGAACCCAGAAACAACGTGAGCGTGCCGTCGCCGGTTAGGTTGCGCACTTCCACGTCGTATACGCTGCCGCTCACGGCCGTGACGCTACCGATGGCGCCCTGGGCCGAGTTAACGGTCGTGAGGCCCATGATGGCGGCGCCAACGCCCGTCACCGGCTTGGTGAAGGTGAGGCGGAACACCACGCCCGTGCTGCCGCTGGCGTTGGTGAGGGGCGCCGTGGGCGCGTAGCGCACGAGGCTGGCCACGGTGGGCGCCACGCCATCCACCAGCACGGCAGCCGTGCTGGGCAGGGTGGGCAGCGCGAGGCTGGCATTGAGCCCACCACTGCTGCGGAGGCTGCCGCCGTTCAGCGTCAGCACGCCCACGGCAATGCCGTCAGCATCGAAGTCGCCCACCTGCGGAATGTAGCGGAAGGTAAGGCCGGTGCTGCCCGACCCGCTGACGTAGCTGGCAGCCATGCTGGCGCTGCCGATGGTCAGGCCCAACTGCGGCGTACCGGTCACGGTTACGGCCTGGTCGAAGGTCAGCACGAAGTCCAGGGTGCGGAAGGCGCTGGCGGCGGCCGGGCCGTAGGTGCCATTGGCCGGCACGGCTACGCTGGCAATGATGGGCGCGGTGAGTACCGTGAAGGCCAAGCCGTTTGAGGTGCCGCCGGCTGTAGTTACTACCACGTTGCCGGTAGTAGCACCTACCGGCACGTTCAGTACGATGCTGTTGGCCGAGTTGCTGGTGAAAGCATTGCTGTTTACCACCGTGCCGTTGAAGCTCACGCTGCTGGCGCCGCCCAGGTTGCTGCCCGTAATAGTGACGCTGGTGCCCACCGGCCCACTCGTGGGCGAGAGGCTGCTCAACACCGGGGCCGGCGTCCGGCCGGTACCAGTCAGGTTCACTGTGTAGGTGCCCAGGCTGGAGGTAATCATTAGTGTACCCGGGCGCACTCCCACGGCCGTGGGCGTAAAGACGACGTACACCGCCGCCGTGGCCCCTGCCATGATGGTGTTCGGGTTTGCCCCGCTGGTGGCGTAGTCGCCGGTGGTCGTGATACTGCTAATCGATAAGGCCGCCGTGCCTGCGTTCGTCAGGGTGAAAATGGCGGTGCCGGGGGTATTTACCACCTGCGAGCCGAAGTTGTAAGCCCCGCCGCCGCTGGGGTAGCTGGTGCTGCCTTCCGTCACGGCCAGTTGCGGGGCCAGTACGGTGAAGGTTACGCCGTTGCTGGTGCCGCCGGGCGTCGTCAAGGTGACGTTGCCGGTAGCGGCGCCGCCGGGCACCACGATGCCGGTAATCTGCGTGCCCGCGCCATTCACGGTGAAGCCAGTGGTTACAGCGGTACCGCCCGCGAAATTAATGGACGAGGCACCGGTCAGGTTCGTGCCCGTGAGGGTAACGCTGGTGCCCACCGTACCGCTATTCGGACTGATGCTGCTTAGCATCGGGGCCGGCGTCTGGCCGTTGCCGGTCAGGTTCACGGTGTAGGTGCCCAGGCTGGAGGTAATCACCAGCGTGCCATTACGAACACCACTGGCCGTGGGCGTAAAGGTGGCGCTGACCGTAGCCGAACCACTGGCCGGCACCGTGGTGGGAACCGCGCCGCTCAGGGCGAAATTGCCGGAGGCGGTAATGCCGGAAATGGTCAGGGCCGCGTTGCCTACGTTGGTCAGGGTGAATGCTACGGGCGCGCTAGTGGTGTTCACCACCTGGTTGCCAAAGTTGTAGACGCTTCCATTGTTGGGGTAACTGGTGCCGCCCTGCGCCACGGCCAGCTGCGGGGCCGTCACCGTGAAGGGGAGGCCGTTGCTGGTGCCATCAGGCGTGGTTACCGTTACGTTGCCGGTGGTGGCGCCGATGGGTACGCTCACCGTCAGGCCGCTAGCCGTGTTGTTGCTGATGGCCGTCGTCGTGGTGCCGTTAAAGCTCACGCTGGTGGCACCCGTCAGGTTGCTGCCGGTCACGGTGACGCTGGTGCCTACCGGGCCGCTCGTGGGCGAGAGGCTGCTGAGGGCCGGCGCGGGCGTGGTCAGGTTGTTGAAGCGCACGCTCACCGTGCCACCGAAGTTGGCGGTGAGCAGGTCGAGGTCGCCGTCGCTGTCCACGTCGGCCAATGCCACGGTGGTGGGAGCAACGCCCACGACCGGGTTGGTGCCGCCGCCAAATACGCCGCTGCCGTTGTTGAGGCGCACGCTCGCGCTGGTGTTGCTAAAGTTGGCCGTCACTAGGTCGAGGTCGCCGTCGCCGTCCACGTCGCCCAGCTTCACGCTGTAGGGCGAGGTGCCCACAGCCACTTCCGTACCGCCGCCGAATACGCCCGCACCGTTGTTAAACCGCACGCTCACATCGTTGCTGCCGTAGTTGGCCGTCAGCAGGTCGAGGTCGCCGTCGCCGTCCACGTCGCCCAGGGCCACGCTATACGGGTTGGTGCCCACGTTCAGGTCGGTGCCGTTGCCGAACACGCCCAGGCCATTGTTGAGCCGCACGCTTACCGTGCCCACGTTGCTGTTAGGCGTCAGCAGGTCGAGGTCGCCGTCGCCGTCCACGTCGCCCACTACGGCGGTGTAGGGGCCGCTGCCCACGGCCGGGTCCGAGCCACCGCCAAAGCTGCCGCTACCGTTGTTGAGGCGAATGCTCACCGTGTTGCCGTCGTTGCTGGCGGCTAGAATATCGAGGTCGCCGTCGCCATCCACATCACCCAGCGTTACGCTGAAGACGTTATTAATAGCGGTAGGGCCCACGGATACTTCCGAGCCGCCGCCGAAGCTGCCGCTGCCATTGTTGAAGCGTACACTTACTGTGTTAGCGCCGTAGTTCGAAGTCAGCAGGTCGAGGTCGCCGTCGCCGTCCACGTCGCCCACCGTTACACTGCGGGGCAAGCTACCCACGGCCACCTCAGTGGTGCCGCTGAATGTGCCGCTGCCGTTGTTGAGGCGCACGCTCACCGCATTGTTGTCATCATGGGAAGCCAGAACGTCAAGGTCGCCATCGCCATCCACGTCGCCCATCGTCATGCTATAGGGGTAGAGGCCCACGGCCGGGTTAGTCCCGCCGCTGAAGACGCCCGTGCCGCCCGTGGCGGCCGCCGTGAACTGCACCACCCGCGCCGCCGCGAGGCTGCCGCCCGCTGTGGCCGTGGCGGCCGTCGTCACCGTGGCCTGCACCGTTTCGCCGGGCTGGAAGGTGGTGGCGGGCGTGTACGTCAGGGTCGAGCCACTGGCCACGGCTGGCGTCGCACCCCGCGTCAGCAAGCCGCCGCGCTGGCCGGAGAATACTTTCAACGCCGAAGCCGAGCCGCTGGTAACAGCCTGGTTGAACGCAACCTGCACCGGGCTGGTGCGGGCGGCGTTGCGCAGGTTGGCCACGGGGCTCACGGCCGTGATGGCCAGTGGCGTTAGCACGGTAAACGCTACCCCATTGCTGGTAGCGCTGGCCGTACTCACGGTCACGTTGCCGGTGGTGGCACCAGCCGGCACCACGATGCCGGTAATCTGGGTGGCCGTCACGCTGAAGCCACTGGTAACCGTGGCACCGCCGCCGAAGGTGATGGTCGTGGTACCGGTCAGGTTCGAGCCGTTCAGGGCTACGATGCTGCCCACTGCGCCGCTCGTGGGCGAAATGCTGGTCAGGGCCGGACCGACCACGCCGGTGCCGGTCAGGTTCACGTAATAGTAGCCCAGGCTGGAATAGATAGTGAGGTAGCCCGAGCGGGTGCCGGAGCTTAGGGGCGTAAAGGTGGCGCTCACGGTGGCCGTGCCGCCGGCGGGCACCGTGGTGGGCACAGCGCCGCTGACACCGTAGTTACCCCCGGACGTAATGCTGTAAATGGCTAGGTCAGCCGTACCCGCGTTGGTCAGGGTGAAGGTGACGGGGGCGCTGGTAGTGTTTACTACCTGGCTGCCGAAACTGTACGCCGTGCCGTTGCTGGGGTAGCTGGTGCCGTTCTGCGTGACGGCCAGTTGGGGCGTCAGGACGGTGAAGACGGGCCCGGTGGCCGTGCCGCCGCCGTTGCTCAGGTACACCGGGCCGGTGGTGCTGCCGCTGCGCACCGTGAAAACCAGCGTAGTGCCGTTGTTGCTGCTGATGGTGCCCGTGCTGCCGGTGCTGCCGTTCACCCGCACCGTCACGGTGCCGCCCGTCAGGTTGGTTCCGGTGATGGTGACGCTGGTGCCCGCGGGGCCGCTGGTGGGCGAGATGCTGGTGATGGTGGGCTGCTGGTACACCGTCAGGTTCACGCCGTTGGTGGTCACGGTTCCGGCCGTGGCCGTTACCGGGCCCGTTACGGCGCCGGCGGGTATCACCACGCCGGTAATCTGCGAGCCGGCGGCATTCACGATGAAGCCGCTGGTTTGGGTAACCCCGCCCCCAAAGGTGATGGTGTGGGTGCCGTAGAGGTTGCTGCCGTAGAGCGTAAGCGTAGCGCCGAGCGCCGCCGCCGCCGGGCTCACGCCCGAGAGGCTGGGCGTGGTCACGGTGAAGACGGGGCTGGTGGCCGCGCCGCTGGGCGTGGTCACGGTGATGGTGCCGGTGGTAGCGCCGGTGGGTACCACGGCCGAGATAGTCGTGGCCGAAGTAGCCGTAAAGCTGGTCGCCGCTACCCCATTAAAGCTCACAGCCGTGGCCGTACCCAGATTGATGCCCGTGATAACGACGGTGCTGCCCACCGGCCCCATCGTGGGCGCAATGCTGGTGATGCCGGGCTGGGTGCCCCCAATGTTGAAGCGCACGCCCACGGTGCCGGCGTTGCCGTTGTTGTTGTCACTCACCAGCAGGTCGAGGTCGCCGTCGCCGTCCATGTCGGCCGTGTTGATATTCAACACATACGACCCTACCGGAATGCTCTGGGTCAGACCGAAGATACCCGTGCCGTCGTTGAGACGCAGCAGCACTCGGCGGTCATTTACTTCCGAGGTCAGCAGGTCGGGGTCACCGTCGCCGTCCACGTCGGCCAGCACCGCGTCGTACGAGCGGTTCTCCTGGGCCACGCTGCGGGTGCTGAAGTTGCCGCTGCCGTTATTCAACCCAATGGTGGTGCCCAGGGTGCCGGTGCCGGTGCTGCACACCGCAAAGTCGAGGTCGCCGTCGCCGTCCACGTCGCCCAGCGACAGCTGGTAGGCGTAGTCGTTGACGGTAACCGTCTGCGTTTTGGTGAGTGCGCCGTAACCGTTGTTGGTCAGCACGTACACGTAAGCCGGATAGTTGAAGGTGCCGGACAGGGCATCGAGGTCGCCGTCGTTGTCGAGGTCGCCTACCACCAGGCCGCGCGAGGAGAAGCCCGTTGTAGTACCCTGCCCGGCGCCGAAGGTGCCGGTGCCGTCGTTCAGGCTTACGCCCACTCCTCCCGAGTCGGACGACACCAGGTCGAGGTCGCCATCGCCGTCCATGTCGGCCAGCACTACCTCTCCACTGGCGCTCACGGTCTGGCCGTTGGTAAAGACGCCGCTCCCGTTGTTGAGGCGCACCAAGGCCGATGAGCTGCCGGTGCCCACGAAGTCCACGTCGCCATCACCATCCACGTCGCCGGTGGCGATGTAGCTGTTGGCGCCGGCCAGAGTTTGTGAAGTGCTGAAGGATGTGCCGTTGCCGTTGTTCAGGCGCACGTTCACGCCGGCGCCGTTCGGGCCGCCCACGATACCTACCAGCATGTCCTGGTCGCCGTCGTTGTCAACGTCGGCCGTCACCACGGCCAGCGGGCCAGTGCCTACGCTATGGTCGGCGCCCAGCTGGAAGAGGCCGCGGCCGCCGGTGCTCACGCCCGTGCGGAATTGGTATACTTTGGACCGCGGCAAGGTTTCGCCGCCGGTAGCCATAGCGGCACTCGTGACGGACACGCTCACCACCTCGCCGGCCTGGTAGGGCTGCGTGGGGGTGTAGGTGAGGGTATTGCCGCTGCGCACTACCGGGGTGGTGCCGCGCGTGAGCAGGCCGCCGCGCAGGGTCGAGTGCACCCGCAGGCCGTTTTCGGCGCCGGCCGCCAGGGGCAGGCTGAAGGTAAGCTGCGAGGGGCTGGTCAGACCAGCAGCGCGGTTGTTGATGGTCGGCGACACGGTCGTGACGGCCAGGGCCGCGGTCAGCGTGAACGTGAGGCTGTTGCTGGTGCCGACCGGGGTGGTTACCGTCACGGGGCCGGTGATGGCCCCGGCGGGCACGATGATGCCGCTAATCTGCGTGCCGGCGGCGTTGATGGTGAAGCCGCTGCTGACGGTGTTATTTGAGCTGCCGGCGAAGGTGATAACCGTGGTGCCGGTGAGCGTGGTGCCCGTGAGGGTGAGGCCGACGCCCGTCGGGCCGCTGCCGGGGCTGATGCTGCTGAGCACCGGCGGCTGAATTACCGTGAACGTGCCGGTGCTGGTGACGGTGCCCCCCAGGGCCTGCACGCTGATGGGGCCGGTGGTAGCGCCCGCCGGCACCGTAGCCGTGATGCTGGTGTTGGAATTCACCACGAAGCTCGTGGCGGCCGTGGCGTTGAAGCTCACGCCGGTAGCGCCGGTGAAGTTGGTGCCCGTGATGGTGACGCTGGTACCCACCGGCCCGCTCGTGGGCGTGAAGCTGGTGAGCGTGGGCGGCAACACTACGATAAATATAGTGGAGCTGGGGGCGCTGGTGCCGGCGGCCGTGGTTACGTTAAGATAGCCGTTGGTGGCGCCCACGGGCACGTTTACCGTGAGGCTGGTGGCGGTGTTGTTGGCAATGGCCGTGGCCACGGTGCCATTGAAGCTCACGCTGGTAGCGCCAGTGAAGTTGGTACCGGTGATGATAACGCTGGTACCCTGGGCGCCGCTGGTGGGCGTGAACGAGGTGATGATGGGCACTAAGGAAGGCCCGTTGAGGCAGACGTTCACGGCCCCATACGAACTCCCCGACGAACCGGAGCTTTCGAGCAGCACATCGAGATCGCCGTCGCCGTCCACGTCGCCGGTGGCCAGGTTGTCTTCGGCGCCACCGGTGCTGAGGCTCAGGGTCTGGCCCCCGCCGATAATCCCGTTGCCATTGTTGAGGCGCACGTTGAGCGCCCCGGAGCTCACGGCCAGCAGGTCGAGGTCGCCGTCGCCGTCCACGTCGGCCAGGTCCACGTCGCTGGGATAATAGCCGCCCAGTACCGAGCTGCTGGCGGCGGTGCTGGGGTAGGTGCCGTTGCCGTTGTTCTTCCAGATAGCAACCGTCCCAGGCCAGTTGTAGGAGCAGGTGGCCAGGTCGAGGTCGCCGTCACCGTCCATGTCGCCCACGGCCACGCTCACGCTTTGGCCAGCGGTTATGGTGGAGCCGGCGGGACCCGAGGCGAACGTGCCGCTGCCGTTATTCACATACGTCGCAATCGAGGTGCTGCTGCCGTTGCCGCCGTTGCCTATGTCGCGCACGATGTCCAGGTCGCCGTCGCCGTCCATATCGGCCAGCACTACGTGCGCGGTGTTGGTCGAGGGCAGGGTCTGGCCGCCCCCAAAGCTGCCGCTGCCGTTGTTGAAGCGGATGGCCAGCTCCGAGTACAGCCGGAGCGGCGCCACCAGGTCGAGGTCGCCGTCGCCGTCGAGGTCGCCCAGGGCCAGCGTCGGCGCCGAGCCCGTACCCAGCGACACGGTACCGTTGGTGCTGAAGCTGCCGCTGCCATTGTTCAGCAGGATGGTGGCCCAGCCCACGGGCAGGGTCGAGGACCCTTGCTGGTATACCTGGGCCACGGCCAGGTCGAGGTCGCCGTCGTTGTCGAGGTCGCCCATGGCCAGCCCGGCCGCGCCGTCGAAGGTCATGATTTGGCCGCCGCTGTAGTTGCCCGCTCCGTCGTTGAAGGTGATGCCTACACTGCCGCTGTAGCTGCCGCTGGTGGCCATGTCCAGGTCGCCGTCGCCGTCGAGGTCGCCCAGGCATACGTTGCTGGCAGCGCGCGATGCGGGAGCGTTGGAGGCCACCGCGAAGTTGCCGGTGCCGGTGGCGCCGACGGCCGTGCGAAACTGGTACACCTTTTTGCTTACGGTCAGGCCGCTGGCGTTGGCAATGGTGGCCGGCACCGTCACTTCAACCAGCTCTCCCGGCTTGAAGTCGGCCCGGCTGCCGGGCAGGCTGCTGCGGAACGTAGCCGTGCTGCGGCTCACCGTTACGTTGCCGGCCTTGCGGCCGCCCACCTGGCTCGAAAACACCCGCAGGTTTTGCGCCGAAGCGGCCGTTACGGGTTCCGAGAAGGTCGTGCTCAGCGCGGAGCTGGTCACCAGCGCGGTATTCAACGCCGGCGCCGGGTTGGTGCTGGTCACGCGCAGCTGCGCCGTGAAGGCCGTGCTGGGCACGCTGGTGCCGCCCGGCGAGGTCAGCACCACCTGCTGGGTAGCGCCGGTGCCGGTGGGCACCGTGAAGCTGAGGC
Source organism: Hymenobacter aranciens (assembly GCF_030580865.1). GTDB lineage: Bacteria > Bacteroidota > Bacteroidia > Cytophagales > Hymenobacteraceae > Hymenobacter > Hymenobacter aranciens. Next base: position 233,887 of record NZ_JAUQSY010000007.1, read on the forward strand.
TGGTGGCTGTGCCCAGGGTGAAGGCGGCCGCGACGCCGTTCACCGTTACGTCAGTGACGTCGGCCAGGCGGCTGCCCGTCAGGGTGATGGTCGCGCCGGCCTGCCCGCTGGCGGGCGCAAAGCTGGTGATGACCGGGGGTAGCGACACCAGGAAGCTGAGGGCGTTGGTGGTGCCGCCGGGGGTGCTGACGGTGAAGGTGGCGTTGCCGGGTTGCAGGCCGCTGGGCACTACCACGTTCGAGAGCGTAGTGCCGGCCGCGTTGGCCGAGTAGCCGGCGGCCCCGAAAGTGCCGCCCACCCCGGTGAAGGTAACGGCGCTGGGGTTTTGCAGGTCGGTACCCGTCACGGTGAGCACGGTACCAGTGGCGCCCACGGTAGGCGTGGTGCTGGCCAGGGCCGGGGTCGGAATGACGGTAAGGTTGGTGCTGCTGGTGGCCGAACCGCCCGCCGTGCTGATGCGAATAAGGCCGGTGCTGCTGCCCGCACCCACCACAAAGCTGAGGGAGGTGCCGGTGGGCGTGCCCGAGATAGTCCCCGCCGTGCCGTTAACCGTGACGCCGGTGGCGCCGGCCAGGCCGGTGCCCGTCACGGTGACGGTGGCGCCGGCGCGGCTGGTGGTGGGCGCAAACGAGGTGATGGTGGCCGTGGCGTTCTGGTTCAGGAGCACGCCCACGGTGTTGCTGCCGTTATTGTTACTCACAATATCGGCCAAGGCGTCGCCGTTGAGGTCGGCCAGGGTCAGGGCCAGGGGGGCGCTGCCGGGGCCGGCGCTGTAGCTGGTGACGGTGCCGAAGGTGCCGGGGCCGCTGCCCAGCAGCACGCCGACGGCATTGCTGCTGTTGAGGGCCAGCACGGCGTCGGGACGGCCGTCGGCGTTCACGTCGGCCAGGGCGATGGCGGCGGGGGCGCTGCCGGCGCCAGTGCTGGTCGTCGTCACGGTGCCGAAGGTGCCGGTGCCGCTGTTCAGCAGCGTGCCAATGGTGTTGGAGCCGGTGTTGGCCGTCACCAGGTCCGGCCGGCCGTCGGCGTTGAGGTCGGCCAGGGCCACGCCGTTGGGGGTGCTGCCGGCGCCGGTGCCGTAGGCTGTAGCAGCGCCAAAGGTGCCAGGGCCACTGCTTAGCAGCACGCTGGCGGTGCTGTTGCCGCTGTTGGCCGTCACCACGTCGGGGCGGCCGTCGCCGTTAATGTCGGCCATGGCTACGCCCAGCGGGGCGGTGCCGGTGCCGGTGGCGTAGGTCACTACCGTGCCGAAGCTGCCGCCGCCCGCGTTCAGCAGCACGCCAATTGTGTTGCTGCCGTTGTTGGCCGTTATGATGTCGGGGTTGCCGTCGGCGTTCACGTCGGCCAGGGCCAAGCCCAGGGGGGCGCTGGCGGCGCCGCTGCCGTAGGTAGCCACAGCGCCGAAGCCGCCGCTACCGTTGTTCAGCAATACGCCTACCTGGTTGGTGCCAGTATTGGCCGTTACCAGGTCGGGATAGTTGTCGCCGTTCAGGTCGGCGGCGGCCACCCACTGGGGGGCGCTGCCGGCGCCGGTGCCGTAGGTGGCGGCGGCCCCGAGGCTGCCCGTGCCCGAGCCCAGCAGCACCGCCACGGTATTGGTGGCGTTGTTGGCGGTGGCCACGTCGGGCTTGCCATCGGCGTTGAAGTCGGCCACGGCCACGCCCACCGGGGCGCCGCCCGTGCCCGAGCTATACGTGGTGGCGGTGCCAAACAGCTGCGCCTGCGCTGCCGGCGCCAGGGCCAGCAACGCGGCGCTCATCAGCAGGCGGCGCATGGCCCCCGCTGCTCTCCCAATCCCTTTCGAGGAGAAGTGTTTCATATAAGCTTCCTGAACAATGATGATAGTCGTTGCTAACGTCCGTATTTAACGCAAGCAAAGGATTTTGCAAAACAGGCGCCAAAGGTCTGACTATTTGTTCGTACTTCCTACTATTTGTTCGGTATATCAGTCTAAAAATTCTTTTTTTTTAGCGCCGTTACGGCCGGGCTTTGCCAGAGCGACCCGCTGGTGATGGCCCTGTGACCATCCGTATAGTTTATAGTTGGCGAGGCCACTACGTAAGCAGCGCTGGGAATATTCCTGCTGCCCCCGCACCACTGATTACTAGTGGAGCCACTGCAGTAGCCGAAAAAGCTTGGCAAATATCTGTTTAGGTGCGTGTTGTAGAGAAGCTGCCATCCGCCGTCACTATGGCCATCATTACTGCTGTAAAAGCTGTTGAAATGACGCTACCGGTGCGCAGGGCGGCTTGCGTGACCAACTCAACACCAGGCCGCTGCAGGATAGTAACACCTTTGCGGAACCGGTCACCGAGACCGGTCACCGAGACCGGGTGCTCATTCTGGGTGTACGATATGGCCTTTAGAGGCGCTATTTGCTGCCCCTGCCGGTGCTGGTAAGGCAGGAGTGGTATCCACAATTGGTTGGCTCAATGCTGCTTATACTAGCTGATATAAGCAGGAATTGGCAAGTCTGCCACATAAAGCCAAAAAGGCCCTCAGCGTGCGCTAAGGGCCTTTTTTGTGGTCGCATAGGGAAATTAGGAATGCTGCCCGAGGCTGCCACAGGGCCCGCAATGTGGGCCAGCTTTACGCAAACGCGGGTAGCAGTCGCACGGCTTAGCACCGCTTGGCATCCGCTGGCAGGAAACCCGCCACAGAAACTGCCACACTACGCCGCCCGCCGCCGGGGCGACTTGCGCATGAATTCCTCGACTAAACGCAGCTCGTCCACGCCCACGTAGTGGTTAAACGCTTCCTCGGTCTGGTGGCCGGTGGCCTGCATAATCAGGCGCGCCGGCACGCCCTGGTAGAGCTTGAGGGTGACGAAGGTTTTGCGGCCGATTTTGGTTGTCAGGTTCAGCCGGGTGATGCCCGAGAGGCGCTGCACCACCTTCAGAAACTCGTTGGCCCGGTAGCACTCGGGCACCAGCAAATCGAAAGGCGAGCGGTGCTCGTAGCGGTTGGCCAGCGCGACGGGCTGGAATAAATCGTCGTCGTAGAAGGGGATGTACACCGTGGCCTCGTTCTTGGCCGTGGAGTCGAGCACGAGCAGGTTGCCGCGCACGTGCTGCCAGGCGGCGCGGTTGGCGTCGCTGATGCGCAGGCCGGTGTAGCAGCACTCCAGAAACTTGTCGCGGGCCAGCTCGACGTGCGCCAGCCAGGCCTCGGCCGAGGCATCGTCCTGGTGCTTGCCAGTGGCGCGGCTCATCTCCACGCGCAGCACCAGCAGCCGCTCCCGGGTGGCGGGGTCGGTGAAGTCGAGGGCCGCGATGGTGCGCAGCTCGGCTTCGCTGAGGGCATCGACGCGGCCACGCAGTTTGGGGGCCGTGAACTTGCGGTAGTGCCGGTGCACCGGCATATCCAGTTCCGCTTCGGCCCAGCCCAGGAAGGCTTTGAGCCGGGCGATGTGCTTGCCGAAGGTATTGACACCCTGGCCCAGCTCCTCGAGCATGTAGCGGCGGAAGTCCTGGTAAAATTCCAGGTTGAGGTTTTCCACGCGCAGCTCGATGCCCCGGGCCTCGGCGTATTGGTGGAAGCGCTCGCGGGTGGCCTCGAAGCCCGCCTTGGTGGTTTTGGAGAGCGGCTTGCCCGAGTGGCCCCGCGGCTTGTACAGCTGCTCCTGAATCCAGCGGCGCTGCAGCTGGTCGAATTCGGAGGTGGTAGGCGCGTCGGCCGTGGCCACCGGGGCAGGGGAGGGGGCCGGCTCCGGCACCGGGGCCAGGCGCAGCGCGGCCTCGACGGCGGTGCGGAGTTCGTCCTTGGGCAGCTTGCGGCCCTCGCTGGTGGCACGCTCCTGGGCCTGACCGGCGGCTTCGCTGGCCCGGTTCAGGCGCGGGTTGACGGCAGCGTGGGGCGTGCCGGGCTGCACCTTCACGAGCTTGGCGGCCTCGTCCCAGTGCTCGGGGCGCACAACCACGCCCGTGCCCAGGCGCAGGCGGTTGCCCTCCCAGCTGATGGTAAGCTGCACCGGGGCCGTGCCATCGGCGGCCAGGGCGTCGAGGCGGAGCTGGCGGGTGAGTTTCATGGCAGGGCGGGTAGAAAGGCCACAAGGTAGAAAAAGCGGCGCAAACCCGGGAATTCACAGCCGCGGCGGGCATAAATACGTAAGTGTTTTTGTTGCACTTTACTTCTTATACTTTGCATTCAGATGGCCGATACGGTTCTGTTTTCCGAGTCTTATGGCTCCGTGCTCGTGGATGAGCAGGTGCCCTGCGTCATTACCCAGTGGCACGGCTTTGCCAACCAGCAGCAGTTCCGCGCCCTGCAGGGCTTTGCCCTGGACTACTTCGAGCAGCGCTCGACGCCGGCGCGGCCCTGGGGCTGGGTGGGCGACGTGCGCCAGATGAGCGCCATCCCGCAGGCCGTGCAGGAGTGGCTGCGCGACGAGTTTAACCCCCGGGCCACGGCGGCCGGGCTGCGCGAGGTGAGCGTGGTGCTGGCCGAGAGCGTGCTGGGGCAGCTGGCCACCCAGCAGTACGCCGACCGCACGGCGCAGGCCGTGACCAAGGGCAGCTACGAGCTGCGCACGGCCTACTACCCCACCCTGGCCGAGGCCAAGCAGGGGGCGCGGCAGTCCCTGGCGCAAACCGCCGGCTAACGACGCAAGAGGGCGCGCCCGGGCGGCGCTACCTTACGCCCCGGGCTCCACTACCAGGGTTTTAATGACCAGCTTGAGCGCGGCGGTGAGGTTCTGGAAGTTGTTGTCGAGGTGCACCTGGCGCTGCTGCATGGCGGTCAGGGTGTTCTGAATTTCATCGAGCTGCTGCTCAATGGTGGTCTGCACTTCGCGGATGCGTTGCAGGGAGTGGTCGGGGTTGTCGGATGCGGGCATGGGTATAAGGCTTACCGGGTAGAGGTTAGCTGGTTAACCGGGATTGCGGCGAAAAGGTTGAGTCAGCGGGCGGCGCTTAGCTACCCGGCGTGGCTGGCTGCGCGCGGGTAGAGGTGTCGCCGCGTAGCAGGGCAATGACGTCGTTTTTGGTGGTAATGACGTCTTCCTGCGACTTGATGAGCCGGTGTAATTGCTCGTTTTCGACCTGCGTCAGGCGCAGTTGCGCCGCGAGCTCATGCGGAGGGAGGCCGCCGGGGGAAGCCGGGGCGGGGTCCGACTGCCCCTCCCCGTCGGGGGTAGCCAGGTGAGTTTCGACCAACTGCTGGAGCGCTTGCACCCGGTAGAGCAGCTCCGCTAGTTGGTCGTGCGAGCGCGAATCCATCGAGAGGGTGTACAGTAGAGTTTCGCGTTGTACGGCGCTGGGGCAATCCGTGGCGAAAAAAACCTGCTTCTTTCGCTGAAAAACGGCTTATTCGGCGCGCTGGCACCCGGTGAAGCGCCGGCTGGCCCCGGTGCCCGGGCGCTTGCCCGCCCCGCTACCGGGGCCGCTACCCGAGGCCGCATCGTCAGGGTGCTGGGGGTAGTTACCGGCTCAGGGGTCGGCGCGCTGCAACTGGTGCAGCAGCAGGCGCAGGTAGCGGTTGAGCACGGCCAGCAGCTTGCTGCGGTAGCGGGCGTAGGGCTGCTGGGTGGCGGCGGGCTCCAGCAGCTGGTGCAGGCGAAGCAGCGTGGTGGCGCGGGCCTGGAAGCAGGGGCCGGCTTCGCCGTGGCTCACGCTGGTGAGCAGGGCCACGGCGTGGGGCACGTAATCGGCCAGCGCGGGCAGTTGGGCGAGGCGGCGGTTGGCAGGCAGGGCCGCGATGGTATCGCGCAGCAGCAGCACGCGAAAGACCAGCGGACGCAGGGCCTGGCGGGTAGCGGTAGACAGGGCGGGCGTGGACACGCCCGTTCCTTAGCAGGAAGCGGGCCAAATGCGTTTTGCGGATGCTATTGAATCATCACTAGTTAGTTATGTCAAATTGCGGGGTGGTGGCAAGCCCCGGCACCACCGGCGTGGCCCTGTGCGGCAGCAGCTACTCGGACGTGCTTTTGTGCGGGGCGAAGTAGCCCTGGCCCAGCAGCCAGTCGGCCACGAGGCTCACGGCGAAGGTGAGGTAGAGCAGGGCGGCGGCGCTGAGCTCGAGGCGGCGCTGGAGCGGGCGGGTCATTAGCTACTACACCTCAACCTCGATACGGTTGGCAAGCTCAATGCGCGCATAGATTTGCTCACCGGCCATCGAGGTAAGTGTTACTGCCAGGGCAAATGGAATTTCTTCTTCTCGTTTCTCCCAGCCCTCATGAGCTGTTACAGCAAACAGAAGTTGGTCTGACGGCAGCTCAAATCCTTTTATAAAAGCCCAGTCCTTTTGCAAAGTGCTGTCCTGGCCTCTGATATTGTGAACGTAGTCATTCGTGCGTTTGCCTACCTGCCATGTGATGTTGTTGGTACCTGCCAGATTGGTTTGACGGTCTTCGCCACCGCTGTCGTTAGCTAAGGAGAATTTAATTCTGCCCTGGAACGAACCCATTGACTCCCCGAGCTTCGCCATCTGCCACTGTAAATGAGTGGATAGATAAGACCGTAAGTAACGACGAGTCCTGCGAGGCCGGGCGGCATAAGACAGCGTGACGTCAAGGCGATAGAGTTCAGTATCACCGGGCCGTCCAATACCTGGGATATTGATGGAATAGATTTTCGCCTTCTTAGCCGTGATAGTATCCTCGGTAATGAAGGTCACGCGAGACTCGTTGTTTTCAGTAGCCCGTTCCAAATCCGGGATGCCATACCCTAGCGTCCTGAAATGAAACAGTTTGTTTGACACAGCGTCATTTTCCGCGTAGTCGGGCCAACGTGCGGATTGGGCAATCAACGCGCGGTACAGCAGTGTCTTACTTGTTGGGAATTGAGCCTGTAATACAGCGGCGATATGAGTTACTTTGGGTGCGGCGAAGGACGTACCCACGACGTCACGACTGATGGCCGGATAGCCCCCAGCGACGGACGACACCAGTTCTGGGCTGGCATCTGGATGCGTTACAAAAAGCCCAGCGCTGTTTTGCACAGTATCGCCACCATATTCCACAACATCGGGCTTGACCATGCCCCACATGCCCAGGCCCGTTCTGGTGAAGGCAGAAGGATAATCCCTGTCGCCAAAGGAAGTATGGGTACCAGTGTTGACCTTGTCGAAACAAACCGAGCCTACCGTAATTGCTTGACAACTCTGTGCAGGGTTACCTATTCGACTCGCCGCGTCACCCAAATAAGCCGGGTAGGTATTTCTTGCCAAATGCTGAGCTAAGCCTACGCGTGTTGGCAAACTAGCGGTAGTTTCTATGTTTCCAGCGCATACGATGAAAAGCACATCCTCGGAGTAGCTGAGTTGGTCTATTTCAGCAGCCCACGCAGACATATGCACTAACCGGCACGGGATGGGCGTATGTACCGACATGTTATAAATGCGTGTCGGTTTGTGGTCTGCCACAATTTGCTGCATCAGTTCCGGCAGATAGACCTTTTTGTTGAGTTCTCCGTTGGGTCCTTCTAGGATGCGAGCATTTTGAATCCAGGCAACGGGCTGATATGTGCCAGTTGTAGGAATCTGATTTGGATACAGTATTGCTCCCGCAACCCGGGTGCCGTGCCCGCCTCCCGTAACAGAATCAATGTAGGATGTGTCGTATAGTACATACGAAGTTGACATATCCATTGCAGGGGCAAGCAGTCGATGCCCTACTTGCACGCCACTATCAATGACGCAAACCTTAGGCGCATCGGCTGCCGGCGCAAGGATGGTTGGATTGTAGTGTACCTCCTGGACAGTACCGTTGTTGTTTATGCGGGACGTTATGTCATGTTCCTTAATCTCCCACACATAGGGAAGATGGAAGAACAGGCTTTTAACGCCGCTCCCGGGAATTTTCACGCGACAGCTGGCGCTGTCTGCTACTTCTATTAGGCTGGATTCGATACTACCACCGTTAGATTGCACTACGGCTGCCAACTGCGCTTTGCGGGGCTCGCTTATAGCCTCGTATTCGTCGTTTTCCCGCTCCCAGGCGGCTTGTTGCCGGAGTGTCGCACCAGCGGGGGGGAAGACAGGCATTTTTGCCCCGATGTTGATGGAGACGTCTATCCAGCATTCCTCCTCGTCCTCGATTGTATCCCAGCGGGCCAGCAGTTCCTGGGAGACGACGTTTTCCAAGCTGCGCTCCCGGGTCTCCACTTTCCATAGTGCGGCTACACCCAACACGCCGTCGGTGCTGCCGGCTATCATCTGATTGAGCTTATCGGTTAGCTGCGGAATGTCACTCGATAAGGAGGCCGCGATTACAAAACCATTTTCCTCCTCCGAAACGATTTCAATACCCCATGCTTTCAACTGGTCATAGTTGAAGGCTTTGGGGTCTACCTGGAGAAACAGCGGAATCATTTCGCCTGAAGCGGTGAGCAATCCATCTTCTTCGCCTTCTCTTATAATTTCCTCCCACTTTTGACGGGCATCGTCCAACTGCTGCTTCAGGTTTCCACCGTGAGCAGGCATGTTCTCTCTGTTTCTGTCTGTTTGTGGGCTTCGGCCGCCACCGGATTTTCCTTTGTAGCTACCGAATACGGTATTGACAAACTGCAAATGTGGGAATTGGGGCATTGTGAGGATTAGGTGTTTTCGATGGTGGAAATTTCTTGGTAGGCCTGTTCGAGGTGTTCGGCCGTCACAAACTTATCATAGCTAAGTATGCATTGCTTAGCTGCATCATTCGCAATTTTAACCACTTGCGCAGCAGACATTCCTGTTAGTTTTTCGGCGAACCTATACAGGTAAATATAAGGGCTAACATCTATGCCACTGAGTGACCTATCCAGTAAGCGGACAATCTCATCAATGCCTGGACGCTTTATCTCTAATACTTCGTCAAACCGCCGAAATAGTGCCTTGTCCAGCGAATTCTCAAGATTAGTTGTAGCAACCAATAAGCCAGGCGCTTGATATTCTTCCAGCAAAAATAGGAGCATATTTACCAACCTGAACATCTCGCCTACGTCCTGGCCATATGTTCTTGATTTTGCGATGAAATCACACTCGTCAAGCAGCAAAACACAAGGCACATCTTTGGTGCTCTCGAATATAGTGCGCAGATTATTGGCTGACTCGCCTAAAAAAGAGGACATTAAGCTATCAAACTGCACTTTGTAAAAAGGCAATCCAATATCCCAGGCCAACCGCTCGGCCCCCATGCTCTTACCACAACCAGGTGCGCCGTACAGCAATATCTTCTGTCGAGGACGTAAGCCGTGCTCAGCCAACCGCTTTCGGGAAACAAACTCTTTTTCCAGTCGAGTGATGCGTTCTTCTACTTCTGGCGACAGTACCATGTGGTGGCGTAACTGCTCACGAGGCACCTCCACCATGAGCGGCAACTGATGCCGCCGGCTAACAGGTAGCTCGACTAACTTGTGTGTCGTAGTCTGCCTGCTGAGAGAGGTCGATGGAGTGATTTCAGCGGAGTGCTTGGTAGCACTAAGCATATTCTCCAGCTCTGCTACAAGTACATTGTGTCCCTTACGGCGCTCTTCATCCATGATGGAGCGAGCCACGCCTAACAAATCATTGTTGGGCTGGAGCTGAATGGACCGGAAGAGCCGTTTGATGGTTTCTGATTTCATGATTTTACGTGTGGGGCTGCTACTTCGGCCCCAACAACAATGACCGGATAATTCTCTCGAATTTAGTGAAAACCGGCGAAATTAACTAATTTTTTTAGGGTTTTAGTTGCGGGAAAAACAGGCCCGTCGGAGTTGCCTGTTATAGTATCAATTAGGGCGGCCGTAGCTGCTACGCAGCAGGTTGATAGTTTCGTCCTTCGCAGCAATCAGCTCATCCTTGAGCTTGAGCTGCTCACGTAGGTGGTCGTTGTCCTTCTGGGAGGCGGCAAGCTCACGCCGGCACTCTTCCAGGGTCACGTTATTGTTGATGGTGTTGTGGTTGCCAGTGTTGTTCTGAACAGTGCCTTTATTTTTTGAATTATTGATGTTGGTAGTCGTTCCGGCTTCAGCGGAAAGGAAGGGCTCACCTTCGCCAGTGATGAGCCAATGTGAATTCACGCTCGGAAAATGACGCAGTACTTTGGCTAAGTATTCATGCCTCGGCTCTGTCTGTCTGCTGCCTATATAGTTCTGCGTATTGGTCGGACTCTCACCAATCATTTCGCTAAATGCTCTTGCGCTTGGTGCATAGCTTTCTACCAGAAATTTTAGCCGCTGGTTGATAGTGGATTGGCTCAATTTTGATGCTATTTTGGTTTTGTAAACCAAATGGTGTGAACCAAATTTGGTTTAACGGGCGTATGTTTGCGTCGTGACACGACAATGCACCTGCAATAAAGCAAGGGCGAAATGAAATCACGCAAACACGATGGAAGCGCAAGCCGCCTATGGCCCCGGTGTGGCCGTGCCTGACTACCGCGAACTAGCCGCCCCGCTGGCCGCCTGGCTGGTCGGGCTGGGGTTTCAGGCCGTCGTCGGCCCCGCCCCCGACAGCCCCCACTATGTGAACCTCACGGCCCTGTGGCAGACCTCCACCGGCGAGACGTTCGAGGTGCGGCTGATGGCCCAGCGCGGCTGGGCCCTGTGCGACTGCCTCAAAACCATCGGCCCGTTCACCTACGCCTGTTTCGCCCGGACGCTGGTCGAGAGCCTGGCCGAGGTGCAGTGGCTGCTGCTGCGCAACTACGCCTTCTGCCGCGCCCGCCAGGCTGCCGGGGCGGATTTGCCCAGCGCCCCTGGCTTGGCCGCCGTGCCCGTCGAGTCGCATCCCTAAGCTCCATCACTTTTCTGGCTTATGCACGCCCCCCTCACCACTCCCCGGCAGCAGTACTACCAGCTCATGGCGCTGGTGTGCGAAGACCTGCCCACCACCGCCGTCGATACGCTCGTGCGCCAGGGCCACGAAGCCACGGCCGAGCAGCTGCGCGCCGTGCGCCAGAGCCGCAAAACGCACCTGGGCTGGCTGATTGACCTGGTGCGGGTGGGGCTGCCTGATTTCGTCATTCCCGCCGAACTGCTGCCGGTCGTGCCGGTGCGCCGGCCGGCCCCGCTCTTTCACTAGTTCACCCTTCACCATCTCACCTCATGCGCCTGAATACCGACCCGGCGACCCCGCCCAAGCTGCCCAACATCCTGGAGCTGCACGAACTCATCTCGCCCACCGGGCTGCTGCCCGAAAACCTGGTGAAGCTGCTGCCCGAAGCGGAGCTGGAGCGCCGCTGCCACGAAATCAACCTCACGCACCCGCACTACCAGGAAGAAACGCCGGTGGTGCTGCGCCTGGAGCGCGCCCGCCGGCAGCACCTGCGCGGCGGGGTGATGCAGGTGGTGCACCGCCAAAAGGTCGCCTGACGATGGGCAAGCAACTGTTTTTCCCGCCCATCTCGCTCACCGATGCCGCCACCGGCAAGCGGGTGCGCGTCGATTCGCTGCCCGCTGGTGCCGCCCTGGTGCCGGTGCCGCAGCCCATTCTCGGCTACGCCTACCAGCGCGGGCACCTCACGGTGTACGTCAACGGCACGATGCCGCCCGCGCTGCGCACGGCGCTGCAGGAAGGCTACACCGACCAGGAAGTGCTGCTCGTGGACGAGCTGCCAGCCGGCATTCAGGAAGTCGATTGGACGGACTGCCGGCGCGATTTCCATCTGTTGCTCCCTAAAAAAACTGCCTGAGCATGCACGCCCCCGCCCCCACGCCGGCCCCCGACCGGCCCCGCAACCTGGCTCCGGAGCTGCGCCCGGCGCTGGAGCGCCTCGGCTTCGTGGTGCAGGTAATCGCCTCGCCCGCGCAAACGCTGCTCATGGCCACGTGGCTCCAGGACGAGCACAGCACCTACCGGGTGCTATACATCTACCACGCGGCCACCGATGCCGACCGGCCGCTGAGCTACGTCAGCGTGCAGCACTGGGGGCGGCCGGGGGTGCAGGACCTGGTGACGGACACCCACGTGTGCAAGCTGGCCGAGGTGCGCCACTTGCTGCTCAACAACCGCAAGTACAAAGCCGCCCGGCAGGCCGCCCTCGACGCCGGCACCCTGCTCCCCGCTGACCAACTCGCTACCCGCTAACCACTACCCCCTGACGCCATGCTGCTCGACATTCCTTCCCGCCAGGATTTTGAAACCCTCACGGCCAAGCTCGACGCCGCGCTGAGCCTGCTCAGCCAGGTGGCCGCCCGGCCCAGCCCCGACGATTTCATGAGCCTGGAGCAGGTAGCCGCCTACACCGGCTTCGACCGCCGCACCGTGGAGCAGTGGCGCACCCAGGGCCGCTACAACGCCCAGGGCCGGAAAGTGTATTTGCAAGGCTACGAGTTCAGCGGCCGCTGGCGCTTCAAGCGGGCCGACGTGGAAGCCTTCGGGCTGGGCATCGGCGTACTCGAGCCCGCCACGACGGCCGGCGAGCGGCCCGCGCCGGCCAGGAAAGCACCCTCTAAAAAGCCAGTGCCCTCGGAAAAGGCGCTGCGCCGCGTGGCCTGATGGGAACGGCGCGGCACTTAGGCAGCTACCCGCTGCAGGAGCTCCAGCACGTCGCGCACCTGCGCCGTGCGCTGGTCCCACTGCGCGTGCATGGGCGGTTTGGTGCGCAGCTGGCTGCGCAGCTCCTCGCGCCGGGTGCGCAGGGGCTCGTCGGGCAGGGCGGCAGGCGGAATGGCGCGCAGGGCCCAGCGGGCGGCGTCCTCGGCCATGCCCAGGGCCGTCCAGTTCGTGGAACCCTCGGGCGTCAGGCGGCTCAGCAGAGTCCGGTAGGACTCCAATTCGGCTAAGTGGTCAAGCAGTTGCATAGCGAATAGGTACTAGAGTGTGAGCTACAAAGGTACCCGATTGGCCTGAGTAATAAATGTTGGCACTATTAATTTTTCCTTCTTCTCATGATTAGACTCTACACTTCCTGCCCGGCCGACCTGGGCGTGCAGGGCTTGGCCATCGCGCTGAGCCACAATTTTAATTTGCCGGTCGATGTGCTGCCACTCTCGCTGCTGCCGGCCCCCGATACCGAGCGCCGGCAGGCGCTGCGCGTCGAGCGCGCCGAACTCGTGGAGGCGCTGCAGCGGGCCGAGTGGAGCCTGGAGCAGTACCGCACCGGTCAGTGGCAGCCCGACGCCGGCCACCAGAACGGGCTGGAGTTCGACCGCCAGGCGTTGCTCACCCGCCGCGAGGCCATCGACCGCGTGCTGGGCGCGGAGAAGGGAGGGGTGGGCCGTGGGTAAGAAGATTCACAAGGACGTGTCGCTGACGGCCGCCCTGGCGCCCTACTTCCGCATTTTCGTGGCCAACTGGAACACGGACGTGGAGGGCCGGCCCACCACGCCTACCGTGGAAATCCTCTATGAGGAATCGGATGACGAGGGCACGGCATTCAGCCTCTGGTTCAAAAGCCGGGCCTGGGCGTATGCCTTCGGCGCTGATTGGGGCATTGCGCTGGTGCAGCACATCAATCCGATGATTGCGCAGGGTGTGAAACCAGTGGAGGAGGGGCCGGACCATGCATAAGTCCGAAGCTCCCGCTCTGGTCGCCACCGGCTGCATCACGGGCTGGCTGGCCTTGCTCACGCTTAAGCTGGCCGGCTTCGCGCCGGTGGCCACCTGGTCATGGTGGTGGGTGTGGGCCCCGCTCTGGTGGTGGCCCGCCTGGCTGCTGCTGCGCACGGCCGGCCGCTGGCTGGGCTACTTCATCCGAACCCGTTTGCTCCGCCGCTGATGCCTGAGCCGTTCTTTTCTTCCACCCCTACGCTACCCGCTGGTACTGCCTGCCTGGCCCGGCACGCACGCCCCCACCGGCGGGTAGCATCAGGCTGCCATCGCGCCCCTGGGCGCGGCCCCCCGGCCGGGCAGGTAGTGTATCTACCCGCCCCGTCGTCTAACTGAAGACCAGCCGTTTTCACTTTTCAGGTAAGGAGTGTTTTAACGTCACGGCTGATGCCGGCTCGAAGCCGGTCGGGTGCGCTATGGCCTTGCCACATCGGCAAGGCTTGGATTCTTATTGCCCATTCTCAACCTCTTTCCCTGTTTGTTATGATTCGCCCCGATTCGCTCAAACGTCGCATCAACTACCGCAAAACCTGGTCCCGCGTGGTGGGCCTGTTCAAGAACCCCGCTTCCATTCGCCCGGACGCGCTGCCGGCGGAACTGGCCGCGCAGCTGCTGCCGCGCTCGCTCCAGCTGCCCCGCCTCAAGGGCAACGTCTTTCAGACGCTGAAGGAAATCGTGACCATCCTGCTGGCCGAGTGGCGCGACGCGCCGGCGGAGCTGAGCCTGGCCATCCGCACCACCCGCACCTCGCTGGCCAAGCGCTGCGGCAACCTCGACCCCAAGACTGCCTACCGGCATATTCTGTGCCTCATCCACCATGGCTTCCTGCGCGCCAAAATCCAAATCAAGGGCGGGCTCCAGCTGCTGCTGAACCCGGAATTATTCGTGTTTGAGGAACCCGCCGTGCCAAGCAAGTCCCGTCCTGCCGCCGCCCCTGCGGTGAGCGTAGCGGCCCCTGTTTCGACCACTGCGGCCCCGGCTAATCCGCTGGCGGCGCTACGAAATCTGGCCCGGGGCCTGGCTCAAAATTTCACCCAGGAACTGCGCCCGACTTCTTAAAAAACTCAAAGCGGGCATAAATCCCAGCTTTATGCTCTAGGAACTTTCCTAGATGTTATGAAGCATAGGAACGCCGGTTTTCGGCCGACTTTTCCACCGGCGCAGGTGTGCATAAGTCGGGCTGGCTGAAAAAAAAATGACGGGGGGCGGCGCGCAGCGTCTCGCCCAGGCTTCCACCACGCCGCCGGCCGGCGTGGGTAGGGGCCGCTATTTCCAAAAAATCGAAAAACGACCATGGTACGCCTCTCGACCGCTGCCGCCAAACAGATTCCGCTGCTGGCCATCATGGCCCGGCTGGGCTGCCAGCCCCTGGGCTGCGCGGCCGGCGGCAATTACTACTTCCGCTCGCCCTTTCGGGAGGAGCAGACCGCCTCCTTCGTGGTGTGCGAGCCCAAAAACGTGTGGAGCGACTTCGGCGAGCCGCCCGGGCCGGGCCAGAAGGTCGCTGGCGGCGACGTGCTGGCCCTGGTGATGAAGCTCACCGGCGTGTCGCTGCCCGTGGCCAAGCTCACGCTCGCGGCCTGGTCGGCCGACCTGCCCCTGCCGCTGGCCCTGCCCCCGGCGCGGCCAGCTGGCGCGACGGTGGCCACCGGCCTGCGCACCTTCACCGACGTGCGCGTCGAGCCGCTCACCTGGGCCTCGCTGGTGCAGTACCTGAGCAGCCGCGGCATCAACTGGCCGCTGGTGCAGCGCAGCGTCCGCCATCAGGAGCACGTGCAGCAGATTTTCTACCAGGTGCAGGGGCAGCAGCGCTCGAAGCCCTACTTCGCATTGGCCTGGAAAACCGCCGGGGGCTGGGAGGTACGGAGCAAAAGTTTCCAGGGCACCATCGGCGGCAAGGGTCTCACCTGGCTGCCGGGCCACGAGCCGGGCGTGATGGTGTTTGAGGGCTTCATGGACTACTTCAGCGCGCTGACCTACTACCGCAAGTCGCACTTCCGCTGCACGGTGCTGGTGCTCAATAGCGTGAGCTTGCTCGGGGAGGCGCTGCCGCAGCTGCGGGAAGCGGAGATGATTTACTGGTTTGGCGACAACGACGCGGCCGGCATCCGGGCCCTGCACCTGCTGCGGCAGGCCGTGCCCTCGCAGTGCATCAAAGCCTTCAATGAGTTGTACCGGGGCTTCAAGGATTTCAACGATTTCCTGACCCAGACCAGGCCCGGCAAGCCGCTGCCGCCCTGGGGCGCGGAGCCCAGCCGGCTCAGCCAAAAGGCCGAGTTCTGGCTGTGGGCCGTGTTCAAGGAGCGGGCCCCGGGCACGAAGGAGGTGGATAATATCCGGCGTAAGTGCAGCTTTTACAGCTACTCCAACGACCAGGCCGGCCTCGACCAGCTGCGGCTGCTGCGCAACCAGCTCGGCGAGCAGCTGGAGTATTACCGCCTCTGCCAGCGCCTCCCCGGCCCTGGGCGCCCTTTCCGCATTCTGGAATATGCCGGCCGGTATAGCGTGAACCCGATTGTGACGCCATGAAACTGCCCCACCTCGACCAGCTCGTGCCGCTGGAGCGCGGCGAGGCCTGGCTGCTGGCCCGCGCCGTGCAGGTGCTTGTCGATGATGTGTACAAAGCCGAGCGGCCGGTACCAGCCTTGGAAGTGCTCATGACCCTGCCGCTGGCAGCGCTGCTGCGCAACTTGGTGCTGCGGCACCAGCGGGAGCTGCTGCGGCCGCCCAAGGCCCCGAAGCCCGGCAAGCGCCCGAAGCGGCCCAAGCCCCAAGTCTTCCGCGTGAGCTACGACCAGCTGGCCGCGCTGCACGTGCAGCGCCTGGCCCTGTTTCATGGAGGGGCGCTGTCGGAGCAGGAAAACCGCCAGCTGCAGGGCGTGGTAGGCAAGTTTCACCGGGAGTCGCTCAACCTCGACCAGCGGATACGCTTTGCTTAGGTGGCGGCGGCGGCGGGGGAGGGGGCGGGTTCTCCGGTTGCGTGGCCCAGAGCAGCGTCCCCCAGACAACGCCCACGCCCGCCGCCACCAAGCCCAGCCCTAGCAGCCGCTCGCGCCACGGGGGCCAGGCGGGGTACAGGCTTGGCGCAATCAAGCACCCCAAGCCCACAATGAACAGGGCCGCGATGAGCAGCAGCCACGCGAGGAATCCAGCTAAAAACATGGGGCAATAATACACCGCTCCGAACGGCTACCGCCCGCCCGGTTTTGTCGCAAAAAAAGTGCTTCTTCAACACCCCCCCAAAAACGGCCCTCCCAGGACCATTTTTGTCGACTAAAAATTGTCGCCCGAAAACCATCTGCTTTTTATGAGACAAACCCCCGTAGCGCTGCTGGTGCGCCGGATGGACTGCCCGGCTACTGCTACAGTCCTCCACTGAATTTACCCTTGTCCACCGCTGTTGCCCGGCCGCCTTATTTACCTCTTGGTCTATGTCTGTTTCTACCCTCCCTGGCGCCGTTGGGCCAGCCGCTTCCTCGTCCTTTGCGCCTGTGGCTGGGCAGGGTAGGTTTGGGCTATCTAAACCTGCTAGCGCCGTGAAACGAATCGACTTTCCTGTCAAGCCCCACATCTTAAAGTACCTGGTGGTGCATCTGAAGCTCCAGCGCATCGAAGGCCAGGAGTTGGTGCTGGAGGACTACGTGCTCAGCCGCACCGGCCGCTTTGGCTTTGCGCTTACCCAACTGCTGCGCAAGCCGGCCAAGTCGGCCCGGCACGAGGCCAGCGTGGAGGACTGCACGGCCCGCCTGGGCGTGAACCTGCGCAACTTCAGCGCCCCCTACTACGACCTGACCCAGGGCAAGCTCTCGGCCTATGCCGTTTTCCAGTTCAACGACTTTGTCGACGATTTCTTCCGGGCCGAGCTCTTCTGGTGGGTCCAGAAGGCCGTGGCCCTGCGCTCGACCATCAAGGATGCCATCTATTCGTTCATGGCCTTCTACGATATCCGCGAGGAGGACATTGCCTACGAAACCCTGCGCAAGGATGTGCAACGGAACGCCGATTTGCCCAAGCGGAAAAAAAACCAGCCGAAAGGCAAGAATTTTTCGGTGAATATGTCCCAAAAAACAGGCGGTTTGTCCCGAAAAACAGGCGGTTTGTCCCGAAAAATGGGCGTTTTGTCCCACAAGGACACGTTTGCCGCTGTACGCGAAGAGCTTATGAAGCTGCCTTTACCCCTCTTCGAGACCCAATTCTTCTATGCTGGTGCCTGAGTACGACCTGCGCAACCTGGTGCAGGTGCCGGCCGACAACCTGGGCGGCGTGGAGGCCTGCGTGTGGTACACCCTCGCCGCGAACCTGGTCAACTTCCCGGCCACCGGCGAGCTGGTTATCCGCGACTCGCTGCAGCTGAAGCCGGGCACGACCTGGTACCAGGCCCTGAGCGTGCGCCGCACGGTGCGCTACAAGCAAACGCCGAAGGCCCAGGGCCGGCACGGTGACCTCTACCAGCAGCGCCTCACCGGCACGCTGGCCCGGCACACGCCCGAGCTTGCCCAGGGCTTGGAGGCGCTGGAGGGCCAGGAGCTGGTGGTGCTCTACCGCGACCTCAACGGGCACGTGCAGCTGCTGGGTACGCCCGAGCAGCCGGTGAGCTGGACGGACGTGTACGACTCGGGCACGGCCGACTTCACCAACCGCAACAACTACGACTGGACGCTGGCGGCCGACACGGTGCGCCGGGCCCGGCCCTACCTGGGCACCTGGCAGGTGGCCGGCGGCGGCCTACAGGCGGGCATCGAACTGGGCGCCGGCGCCGGCGGCACCGTCACCATCCGCAACCGCGCGGGCCAGGTGGTGGCCACCGTGCAGGCCGGCCAAACCGTGGTGCTGCGCTCGGGCTTCCGCGTGGCCTTCTCTATTTTCTAAGTTATGTCGGGTCACAACCTCCCCATCACCCCCGCCCCCACGCTCACGCCGCTGGCCTTCATGCAGAAGTGGCTACTCAAGCTCGCCGATAACGAGTTCGAGAACATCGTCGAGGAAACCCTGCGCGAACTGGTGCTCGACCTGTTCGGCACCTTTCCTACGTTCAACGGCCTCACGGTGAAGAACGTGAAGGGGGCCACCTATCCGGTACCGTTCACGGATAGCCTGGGCACCATTCCCGCCAACTACCGGGTGCTGGGCATGCAGGCGATGGCCCGCAACGGCACGGACTCGGCCACGGGTGGCGCCGGTGTGACGGCGCCGCCGGTGTACTTCCAGTTGGTGAAAGACTCGGCCGGCCTGGTCGATGCTCTGCTCGACGAGGAGCTCAACACCGTGGCCACGACGAAGGCCCGTTGGGTAAAGGTCAGCGGCTCTGACAGCGAGAAAATAGCCTCCTTCCCGGTGCTGCTGCTGGAAGACCAGGACTACGTCGCCGGCGACATCCGGCAGTACACTTTTCCCGGTGGTCAGACGCGCCTGGTGCAATGGAAAGCCGACAGCGTGGGCTACTCGCACCCAGCGCCCACCGGCCTCGACACCGACCCCATCTACCGGAACTTCGCGCCCTTGTCGAGCGGTAGCGGCGGGGGCAGTACCACGTTTGCGGGCCTGACGGACAACCCGCTGGACAACCCGCTGCTTGCCGGGCTGCTCAACGCCCTGGCCGCGAAAGCCTCGCCCACCTTCACGGGTACGCCCACGGCCCCCACGCCGGCGGCCGGCAACAACTCCACCCGCCTGGCCACCACGGCCTTCGTGCAAACGGCCCTGAGTGCCGTGGCCGGCGGCATCCGCCCCTGGAGCGCCAGAAGCTACGCGCAGTACGAGCCGGCTTCCGCCGGTGGGGGCATCTTCGTGGCCAAATCGGCCCATGCCAGCACCACGAGCCCCCTGCTGGATGCAGGCTGGGCCGACAAGTGGGAGGTGCTGAGCCCGCCCACGGCCCTGCGCCTGCTCGATAATCCTACGGCGGCCACTGGCGATATTTTGACGTCAGTGACCTGGAACGGCCTGCAGGAAGCGCGCTGGCTGCTGCGCAACGGCCAGCCCCGCACCATCAACCTGCCGGCTACCTTCCTCGAAAATGTGACGCGGGAGCTGCACGTGCAGACCGACACCATCGCCGGCAACGACCTGTTATGGGCGTGGCCGGCCGGCTATACGCTGTACGTGGTGCAAGGCCGCAGCCTCTCGCCCTCGCCGGACAAGGACGGCCGCACCGGCTACACCGTGAAGCGCGAGGGCACGGAGTTCTGGGTGACGGTTGGGCCTAATTACCAACTTAAAGTATGAGTGCCGCTGCCGTCGTCGGCCACCACAGCCTGACGGTGGGTGGCCCCTTTGGGGTGTATGGCCTGCAGTTTGGCTCCGGCAAGTACGCCAGTGCCAGCACGGCCATCTCCGGTAACGCCAGCCGCACCTACCTGGTGTTTGTGAAGCCCACCAAAACGCTGGGCTACGCCTGGGGCACGGCCGTGATTCCCCTTTTCTGCTCCGGCACCACCGCCACCAACCAGGACTTCACCCTGCGTTACTATGGCAGCATCACGGCCAGCAGCTGCTACCTGGCCTTCAATGGCTGGAGCAATGACTTCAACCACTACATCACCCTGGAGGCGGAGGTCTGGACGTGCATCGCCGTGACCTACGACGGGGCGAAAGTGAAACTGTTCGTCAATGGCGTGCAGCCCATCAGTGGCACCGGCGTGCCGGCGGAGAAAGCCACGCCGGCCCTCAACACCGCCGTGGGCCCGCTGCGCTTCGGCACCGACCACAACGGGAACTCGACCGGCGCCACCTTCGCCGGCTTCCGGGTGGAGACCGTCGCCCTCACGGCCACGCAGATACAGAGCACCATGAGCACGCTGCTGCCACCACACGCCAGCCTCTACGCGCAGTGGCCCCTCACCGAAGGCAATGGCGCCAGCGCCGACGACAACTCGGGCAACAACCGCACGCTGACGCTGGTCGGCAGCCCGGTCTGGGTGAATTTGTAGGGACGTTTTCTGTCCTTTTTCGCGGGGGTAGCCGGGAGGAGCTTTGGTTCCTCTTAGCTACCCCCGATGCTTGCACTCGTCTCCCACCTGGCTGCTTCGCCCTGGCTCATCAGCCTCGAACACGCCCACTCGTATATGCCCCTGCTGGCCGGCCTGCTGCTGGGCCAGCAGCAGAGCCTGGCGCCGGGCCAGAACCTGGCCGAGCTGCGGGCCGCCGCTGCCCCGCGCGATTATGCCGTGACCGCTACCAGCAACGTGGTGAGCTACAGTGCCCGCGCCCAGGGGGGCGACAGCGGCACCGGCGGCGCCACCGATGGCATCCTGGTGCGCGTGCTGGGCGTGGAAGGCCCGCTGATGAAAGCCGACCAGTTCTGCGGCCCGCGCGGGCTGATGTCGCTGGCCAATGACCTGCAGCGCACGGCGAAGGATACCGACATCAGCGCTGTGCTGCTGCGTGTCGACTCGCCCGGTGGGCAGGTGTTCGGCACCCAGAGCGTCGTCGACGGCATCCGGGCCTGCCAGGCCGCCGGCAAGCCCGTCGTCGCCCTGTGCGAGGACGGGCTCATGTGCTCGGCCGCCTACTGGATTGGGAGCGCGGCCGATACCATCATTGCCACCCACGAAACCTGCACCATCGGCTCTATCGGCGTGATGGCCAGCTGGGCCGACGTGCAGCCCTACTTCGAGAAGCTGGGCGTGGTGTTCCACGAGGTGTATGCCGAGCAGAGCACCGCCAAGAATGCCGACTTCGCCGCCGCGAAGGCCGGCGACTATCAGCCGGTGCAGGCCAACCTGACGGCCATCGCCGGCGGCTTTCTGGGCGCCGTGCAGGCCAACCGGGGCGAGCGCCTCGACGCCAAGCTCTTCCAGAAGTCCGGCGCCAGTGCCGGCAAAACCTTCTTCGCCAGCCAGGCCGGCGACATCGGCCTCATCGACGCCCTCGGCTCCTTCCAGGATGCCCTGGGCGAATGCGTGCGCCTGGCGCAGGCGGGCAAAAAATCCTAGCCACTCCCTAACCCCCAATACCTTCCATGACACTCTTTGGAAAAAAAGACGTCGCCACCCTCACGCTCGGGGCTGCCATGCTGGCCCTGGTAGGCAAAGACACGGTCTCGGCTGAAGAAGCCGGCGCCGCCAACGAGGAGCTGAGCACGGCCGGCATCACCGGCGCCCAGCTCCTCAACCAGGCTTCCTTCAACGACCTCAGCGAAAAAGCCGGCCGCGTCGACGCCGCCGAAAAGGAGGCCGCTGACGCCAAGGCCAGCAACGAGAAGCTCTCGGCCGACCTGAAGGCGGCCAACGACGAGCTGGCCACCCTGCGCAAGAAGCCGGGCGCCACCCACACCACCCCCCGCCTGGCCGCCGGCCAAACCGACGTGGAGGCTGATGCCCCCGATGCCCACCAGCAGGCCATCGACGAGTTGCCCCACAACCAGGCGCTGGACAATCACCCCATTTTCGGCGGTAAGCCGGCCTAATCCAACGTTATCCGGGTCGCTTGACCCTCCTTATTTACCTTTTAATCAGTACTCTGATGCTCCAGATTGATGACATTAAGACCGAGTTCGGCGTCTATTACCGCGATGGCGGCCAGGACGTCGGGCGCCTGCTCCGTCGCCCCTTCATTCCCTCGCTGACCGAGGCCCTCTTCGGGCTGCTGCCCACCGACGACACGTCGTACCAGATGGGCAAAACCGAGCTGGGCCGCATCCTGCAGCCCTTCCAGAAGGGCTGGACGCCGCTGGGCACGCTCACGGCCACGCCCATCGTGCTCAACCAGTTCCCCATGAAGGTCGACCTGGAAGAGTCGCCCGACGTGCTGGAAACCTCGTGGCTAGGCTTCTTGGCCGACAAGAACCTCGACCGCACCCAGTGGCCTGTCGTGCGCTACCTGGTAGAGCAGCACGTCTACAGCCAACTCGACGAGGACTACGAGCTCAACGAGATTTACTTCGGTAAGTACGCTGCCCCCGTCGCCGGTGCGCCCGGCCCCGCCGGCACGTCGATGGACGGCATCCGCATCATCATCAACCGCGCCATCGCGGCCGGCAAAATCACGCCGATGGTGCTCGGGGCCATCCCCACCGACATCGTGGACTTCTGCAACTACGTGGAGGCGTTCGTGGAGGGCTTCAGCGCCCGCTATGCCAGCAAGGGTATGGAAATCTGCATGAACACCACGCTGGCCCGCCGCTACGCCAAAGGCCGCCAGAAGAAGTACGGCTCGGACAACAACTTCACCGCTCCCAAGCCCATCCTCGACGGGCTGGGCAACGAGTTGGTGCGCATCCCGGTGGAGTTCAGCAACCACTCGGTGGTGGGCCTGCCCAGCATGGGCACGTCGGCCAAAATCTGGGCCACGCCGGCGGAGAACCGCAAGCGCCTGACCAAGAAGACGGTCAACACCAAGCAGGTGCGCATCGAAAGCGCCAAGCGCCAGGTAGCCATCTTCACGGACTTCTACAAAGGCGTGGGCTTCCCGCTCCTGGAGGCCGTGTTCACCAACGACCAGGACACGGCGACGACCTAAGTCAGCCGCGCCCTGTAGCCCCGCCCGGGCAACCCGCCGGCCCATTCCTAGTGAGTGGGCCGGCTTTGGCGGCACCAGTCATTCTGTTTATCTCATTTATCATCAAATGGACACCAACGCCAACCGTACCCCCGAGGAAATCATTGAGGCGCTGAACAAGCAAATCGCCGAGCAAAACGAAATCATCAGTGGCCAGGCCGATGCCCTGAAGGCCGCTGAAACCCAGGGCTCGTCTTCGCTGCCCGTCATCACCCACGAAAAAAAGCAGTACCAGGTGCTGGCCAAGCAGTTCATCTTCGAGAGCAAGCTGGTGAAGGCGGAAGACCTGAAGACCAACAAAGACCTGGTGAAGGCCCTGCTCAAAGCCGAGGCGGGCATTCTGCAGCTGGTGGTCGAGAAGGAGGCTGCTGAGCCGGCCGCCAACTAGGCCCTGGCCACTTTCACTGAGTAGTTCAATCAATTTTTCAACAACTTACTCCACGACACATGGATACGTTTGATTTGCGCAACATGGGCGGCCCGAATGGAGCTGACAACACGCCCGGCCTGCGCGGCTACGTGCTGCTGGCCCGCGAGGACGCCTTCGCCACCATCGCCAAGCCGCCCACTGCCTTCGGCGCCCCTGGGGATACGGCCGTTATCACCACGCCCCACACCTTCATTGACGGCGAAGGCTGGTCGAAGGTGTATCTTACCCTCGACTCCAACCAACTCAAGGCCGACATCGTCGGCGAGCGCGACGGGCGCGGCACCAAAATCACCTTCGAGGGCTTCCACCCGGGCAACAAAGCGGCCGTGCTGGAATTCGCCCGCGTGGTGAAGAACCTGGGCCTGATTATGCTGGTGCCCGATGCCGATGGCACCTTCCTACAGGTGGGCAGCGAGGGCCTGCCGGTGGAGCTGGCCCCAAACTACGACTCGGCCAAGCTCAGCTCGGGCCGTCGGGGCTTCATCGTCAAAGGCGAAGCCTACGCCAGTGGCCTGGTCATCTACAATGCGGCCATCACCATGAAGCCGGCCCTGGTTGAGCAAGGAGGCTAAGCCGATGGCCAAGAAGACCCTTCCCCAGCTCCCGGCCGACGTGGCGGCGAAGTATCGCGCCACCATCGTGCCCACGGTCGTGATTCTCCCGACGCTCCAGCGCAGAATTGACATGACGAAGCTGACCGTGGCCGAGGCCGACGAGCTGGTGAAGCTAAAGGAGTTTCCCTACCTCGTGCTGAAGCGGCAACGCAAAAAGGCAGCGTAGGGAAACTCCCCCGAAAAAGGCCCCGGCGCGTGCGTTGGGGCCTTTTTTGCGTCCTTTTTTGCCGTGGCCGGCAGCGGCAACTTTGGGGCATGCAATCCGTGCCCCTCTCCGCCATCAGCGCCTGGCTGGCCTCCGACCGGCCCTTCGCCCAGGGCGCCGCCCTCTACGCCGCCGTCGGCCCGAGCGACACTTATAAGCGACTCTTCGGCCTGGCCGCGACCGACTACAGCCGCCAGGTGCTGGAGCGGGAGTTGCGCGCCCTGGTGCACGATGTGCCGGCCCAAGTTGCGGCCGTGGCGCCACCTCCACCGCCTGCGCCGCCAGTGGCCGTGGTACCAGCTGCAGTCTCAGCACCGGCGCCGGCTGGAGCCGACTCGCCGCTGCTCGTCGACGTGCGCCAGCAGCTGAAGGCCGTGCGCGACGAACGCAGCCACATTCACCCGCAATTGACGGGCAAGAATGTGGGCACCAAAGCCCGGCAGGCCGTGGCCCTGCGCATCGTGGAGCTAACTGACCAGGAAGTGGCGCTGAAGGCGGCCGAGGCCCACGTGCTGGCCCACGGTCGGCTCCCTGGCCCGGTGGCCACGGCCGACGTCGAGGACGAAGGCGAGCTGCGCCGCCGGCTGCTCAACCTGCGCAGCCGGCGCTCCCGGCTCCGCCAGCGCCCGGAGCGGGCCGACGACCTGGCGACGGTCAAGGCCGAAATCACCCTGATTGAATCTAAGCTTAAGTCGTTGAAATCGTGAACAACTCCCTCCCTACGCCCCCGCCACTCAGTGAGGTGCCGGGCGCTGACAAGGTGCCGCTGCCCAAATCGACGGCTATCGAGCGTATTTACGCCGCCTATCTGGAGGATACGCTGAAGGCCCTCCTCCCTGCTGACCGGCAAATGCATAGCGAGTTAGAAGCCGCCTACGCTCTTGTTCTGAATTACAACACGTTTGAGGATGCCTGGCCGCTATTGGCTGAACAGTTCGACATGAGCCGCGCGACCTGCTACCGGCGCCTGGCTGACGCTCAGAACCTGTTTGGCGACGTGAAAAAGGTCAAAAAAGAGGGCCGCCGGGCCATACTGGTCGAATTCTCCCGCAAAATCCTGCGTCTGAGCTTGCAGCAGAATGATTTTAAGAGTGCCTTGGCCGCGATGAAATTCGAAGCGAACCTGACCGGGCTGCTCCGGGCCGACTCACATGGCGAAGAGGGGAGGGGCACGGTGGGCGCCACCTCCTACGTCATCAACCTGCACGTGGAGGGCCGCAAACCGCGCGCCGTGGATATCAGCAAGCTCGGAGACGTGTCGGATGCCGACTACGAGCTGATTGAGGCGGCCGTGACGGGCCAGGTTATCGATGTGGACGCAATGGAGGTGCTGCTGGCCGACCGGCGCGCCCTGGAAGGAGGCGCGAAATGATAGACCAGGTCAAACTCGATTTCAACCAGGCCCAGCTGCGCTACATCACCGCCCGCGACACGAAGGAGAACATCAGCATCTGGGGGCGGGGTACCGGCAAGTCGTCGATTATCGCCTGGGACATGCACGTCATTGTGAAAACGATGCCCCGCTCGTGCTGGGTGATTGTGGGCTCGACGTACAAGCAGGTGCTCACCCGGACGCTGCCCAGCACCGTGGCCAGCCTGGAGCGGCTGGGCTATAAGCTCGGGCGCGACTTCTACATCGGGCGCAAGCCGCCGCCCTCGCTGAACTGGGAGCGACCCTTCCAGGGGCCGCTGAGCTATGACCACTTCATCATTTTCAGCAACGGCACCGGGTTTCACCTGGTCTCGCTCGATGCCGGCGGCTCGGCCAGCCGCGGCCTCAACGTGGACGGCTTTATCGGCGACGAGGCCCTGCTTTTCGATAAGCAGAAGCTTGATGCCGACCTGAGCGCCACCAACCGGGGCAACGGCCAGTATTTCGGCCACAACCCCATGCACCACGGCGTGCGGCTCTTCAGCTCGATGCCGTGGGGCGATACGGGCCGCTGGCTGCTCGACAAGGCCAACTACTACGAAGACCATGGTGTCGACCTCGTGGAGCGCCAGAATGCCCTGATTGACGCCCAGGTGCGCTTCCTGGACGCGGCCACTGACGAGGAGCGCCTTGACATCTGGCGCGACCAGGTGCTGCCGCTGATGAAGGCCGTGCGCTATTTCCCCTCGCAGCGCCACCGGGGCACCTACTACTCGGAGGCCAACGCCTTCGACAACCTGCAGAACCTGGGCCTGCAGTACCTGCTCGACCAGCGGCGCTTCATGACGGACTTCACGTTCCAGATTGAAATGATGAACCGCCGCCCCCTCACCGTGGAGGGCGGCTTCTACCCGCTGCTCAACCAGGCCGTGCACGTGCAGGAGTGCGCGGCCGATGATGCCTTGCTGGGCATGGTCGACGACAAGGGCCTGGGGCACCACCTCAAGACCCTACGCCGCCTGCAGGAGAAGCCCGACTCCCGTCTCGACAGTGATTGCCGTTCGCATTTGCCCCTGCGCCTGAGCGTCGACTGGGGCGCGCGCATCACCACCTCGCTCATTGGCCAGCCCCACCTGGACACGCGGGAGTATCGCTTCCTGCGCGGCTTCTACGTGAAGCACCCGGCTTTCATCAAGGAGCTGGTGGACAACATCTGCGACTACTACCAGTACCACTTGCACAAGGTGATACACTTCCTGGCCGACGAGGAGCACGGCGATGCCCGGCGCCCCGACTCGGAGTTCACGCTCAACGAAGCCCTGATGCGTGCGTTCCAGAAGCGGGGCTGGCGCATCGAGCGCTTCAACATGGGCCGTATCCCGGGCCACGCCACGCGCTACCTGCTGGCCCAAGACCTGCTCGGGGAGCAGAACCCCAAGCTGCTGCGCCCCCGCTTCAACAAGGATGGGTGCCGGGACGTGGTGACGGCCATGCTGCTGGCGCCCGTCAGCCAGGATAGTAAGGGCCGGATTATGAAGGTGAAGAAGAGTGAGAGCAAGGCCAGCTTCCCGGCGGAGCACGCGACCCACTTCACCGATAACGTCGACCTGCACCTGCTCAGCATCGGCACCGACGTGGTCAATGCCGCCCCCAACTTCGACATGCTGGGGGTATTCAGCACCTAGTATCCCTTTGTAAATCGTCTATTTGCCGTAGCTTAGTAAGATGAAAGCAGGGCTACTTATCGGATTGCTGACGAGCGTGGCAACTTCAGTTGCGGCGCAAACGCTGGCGGTTGACCAGCAGGCTGTTTATGCTCATCCCGTCACGCACCCCGATGTGGCCCTGACCCAGCAGGCCTTCCGGCTCGGGCAGCACTTTGACCAAGCTGGATGGGAAACCCTGGCCGCCGGGCTGCGGCTCAAGTCGCACCCCATTCATTCGTATTTGGGCTTCTACCCCAATCATTCCCTGCAGTCGTCTCTGCTGTTGCTGGCGAAGTTGCTGCCCTTGCATCCGACTGCGGCGCAGGTAGAGTTTGTGCGCACCCTCCCACCCACCGCCGGCGGATTGCGCTACCGAATCTACGGCAATGGATTTGGGGAAGAATTTGTGGGAGAACCCGTTTCTGGGCGAGACGTTCACCAACTCTACAAGCAACTCGATAAGCTGGTGCTAGAACGTCGCCAAACCGATTACGAACGCCTGAGCGACGTATTGCTACGGCGAGCCACGAAAGTGCGCAAACTTAAAGAGGCGCTACCAGTGCTACAGTTTATGGTTGACTCCACCGGCCAAGTTCTGGACGTGACCGTGGATAAGAAACGGACGAAGATGGGCCTGACGGCGCGTAGTCGGAAGATTATCCTAACGGCCCTTCGGAACGAGCGCTTCCGGGCCCTGGAGGCCCGCCGGGTATTTACAAAGCCCCGACCTTTTGCCGAGAAGGTTCACCATGCCTCCAGTCGGCTGGCCAATACGGCGCATCGCTTGATTGTGGGCATCCACTTCCGGCGACAGTATGCCCTGGATAGATGTGGGCCGCACTCGCAGAAGCAGGCCCGGCGCATGATGCGTTACCAGCGCACCTTGCTCATCCATAGGCACTAATTGCAGTGCAATAGACTGCTTAGCACTTGCCCCGACCGTCCTGCGGTCGGGTTTTTTTGTTGGCCCGTGCCGAGGCACGGCCCGGCAACCGGGAACCCCACAGATATCCCCGAGGCGGCCCCCGGCAATTGCCATCGGCTGACAGTGCAAGCCGGGGTCTTTCGCTCGACTTTTGAGACTGAAAAACGCCAAAATGGCCCAAAATCACGGCCCACGCGCTGCAAACGCGGTTGGCTGTGAGATTGGACTTTCAGCCATTTTCGGGGCTGGAACGGCGGTTTTCTGTCCTTTTTATGGCTGTTTGGGGGCAGGTACTTCGTGGTACCAATGGCAACGCTCCCCCTTATCCGCTTAAAAGACGCCCTGGCCCTGCTAGACGGCCCCGCGCCGGTGGCCGTGCAGTGGGTCAAGCTCGACCGCCGCCGCAAAACCGGCGGCGACTTCGGCCGGCTGAAGGCCGCGCGCATCGGCTCAGGTAAGCGCCAGGCTGCTGGCGTGCTGCGCGCGCCCCGCGCTGGCGAAGAAACCGACGCCGACCGCGCAGCCGTGACGGCTGACGGCCTCGTGCCGGTGCCTACGGGCGAAAAATCCGACGAGCCGACGCCCAAGAATCCGGCGCACTGGGTCAATGCCACCCGCAACCTGGTCGATACGCAGACCGGCGCCCTGGTCAAAATCCACATTTACCTGCTCACGCACGTGGCAGGCCGCAAAGTCCTCGTGTAAATGGAACAGCTCGTTTTTAGCAGCAACAATTCGCTGGCCTTCAGCAACCGTACCGGCAGCGTGTTCCGGTTGGGCGGGGCCGTGGGGGCCGCCGCCGGCGCCAGCCGCGCCGCCGGTACCGGCAAGGTGGATGGCATCGCTCCCACCTCGCCGGTGGAGAAGGGCCAGAACGGCGAGGTGGCGCCCTGGGGGCCGGCCAACGACTTCCCGCAACTCGTCAAGGCCGCCATCGCCAAGAGCACCGTCATCTGGCCGGTGCTGGACTGGAAAAACCGCGCCGTGTACGGCAAAGGCATCATTTACGGCAAGGTAACGGGCTACAACCCGGATGGCTCGGAGATATTCCAGCGGGTGAAAGACCCGGTGGTGCAGGCGTTTTTCCGCAAATCCAACCTGCACCGCTTCGGCTTCGAGGGCATCCAGGGGCTGGTGTTCTTCGCCAACGCTTTCCCCGAGTTGGTGCTCAGCAACGACCGCAGCGAAATCACCAGCGTCTGCATCCAGGACACCAGCTACTGCCGCTTTGCCACGCAGCAGCCGGGACAGGCTATGCCCAGCGACGTGTTCATTTCGGCCAACTGGCCCGACGCCAAGCCCGGCGACGGCTACACGACGAAGGTGCCGGTGCTCGACCCGTACTACAGCGACGTGGATGCCCTGCGTGCCGACACGCGCGGCTTCAAGTACATCTGGCCCCTGGGCATTCCCAGCCCGGGCAACGCCATCTACCAGCTGGCGGCCTGGAACGTCATCATTAAGTCCGGCTGGCTGGACGTGGCCCAGGCCATCCCCGAATTCAAGAAGCAGCTCTTCAAAAACCAGCTTTCGATTAAATACCTGATTGAGGCGGATATCCGCTACTGGCAGTGGAAGTACCCCGACTGGCAGGAGAAGAAGGAGGGCGAGCGCAAGCAACTCATCCAGGCCGAGCTGGAGGCGTTTGAGGCGACGATGACCGGCACCGATGGGGCCGGCAAGTCCATCCTGACGGTGACCATGCCCGACCCGCAGAACCCGGGCGCCACCATCAAGGTGTTCACCGTGACGGCCATCGACGACAAAATCAAGTCGGGCCTGTACGTGGAGGACTCGCAGGAGGCCAGCAGCCACATCTACACCGCCCTGCAGGTCGACCCCACCCTGAGCGGCATTTCGCCCGGCAAGGGCATTGGCTCGGGCTCGGGCTCCGACAAGCGCGTCGCCTTCAACACGTTCGTCGCTACGCACAGCTTCTACCAGGACTTGCTGCTGGAGGTGCTGCACTTCATCCGCGACTACAACGGCTGGGATAAGGAGCTGGAGTTCCGCTTCCTCGTGCCGCAGGTCAACACGGCCGACCAGCCCAGCGAGCTATCCAACAACTCCGCCACCCCTCCTCCCGCCGAATAATGCTACTCAAGACCTTAGACGAGCTAAAGAAGTTCGTCGCCACCGACGCGACCGTTGACCTCCCGCCGGCCATTGCCCTGGCCCTGGGTACGGTCGAAACCAGCGAAGTCGAGCCGCTGCTTGGCTCGACGCTGCACGCCTGGTTGCAGGCGCAGTACGACGCCCCGGGCTTCGATGCCGCCGGCCCGTCGGTAGCCGCCCGGCTGCTGCGCGCGGTGCAGGCGCCGCTCAGCCGCCTGGGCACGGCCGCCGGCCTGGCCGGGCACCAGGCTACCATCGACAACACCGGCGTGCACATCCTAAGTACGGACACCAGCAAGACGGCCTTTCCGTGGCAGGTGAACCAGTTGCGCGATTCGCTGGAGCGCCAGGGCTACCGCGACCTTGATACGCTGGTACAGTGGCTGGAAGACCACGCCGGCGACGCGCCCGAGCTGCAGGCCTGGGCGATTTCTGTGGCCGGCCAGCGCCACCGGCAGGAGCTCTTCACCAGCACGGCCGACTTCCAGCAGTACGAGAACATCAGCTCGAGCCGGCGGGTGTTCATCGCCCTGGGGCAAGTGCGCCGCCGGCTGGAGCACTTCGAGCTGGGCCGGGTGCTGGGCCTGGACTTCCTGCAAGAGCTGCGCGACCAGGTGCGCGACCGCGGCCTGACGTCGGACAACCGCAACTTGCTGCGCACCTACGTCTACCCGGCCCTGGCCGCCCTAGCCATCGGCCACGGCATTCCCGAGCTGGGCCTGCGCCTAGCCGACGACGGCATCGAACTCACGATTGCCCGCGTCGATGACAGCAACGCCAAGGAGGCCGACGCCGGCCTCGACCAGCTGCTGCTCGGCCGGGCCAGCAAGGCCCTGGTCAGTGCCGAGCGCTACCTGCGCCACCTCACGGATTACCTCGACCGCACGGCTTCTGCCACGCGCTTCGCCACCTACTTCCACTCGCCGGCCTATACCGCCCCCAACCAACCCGTCGTGCCCACTAACACCGCCGAATCGCGGATTTATAAGTTCTGCTAATGCGCCTGCTCCTCACTCTCCTGACGACTTCCAAGTGGTTCCAGTCCCTCGCCCTGGGCGTGGTGCTCACGCCGGTGCTGGCCATCGTGCAGAAGTACATCTTCGCCGATTGGGAATTCCTGCGCTACCTGGGCGTGCTCCTCGTCGTCGACACCATCCTGGGCGTGCGGCGCCACTGGCTAGCCCACACCATCAGTAGCCGGGGCTTCAGCCGGCTGTTCCAAAAGTCCGGCATCTACCTGGCCCTGCTCGTGCTCACCCACGTGCTCAGCTCCTTCACCGTGCACGGCGAGCCCAACCTGTTTTTCAAGTGGTTCGACACCTTCATGTACTCCTGCATGATGGCCCGCGAAGCCCTCAGCATCCTGGAGCATGCCGCTCTCATCGAGCCGCGTCTGGTGCCCAAGGCCCTGCTCAAGCGCCTGGCCCTGGTGTCGGAGGAAGGGTTCGAGGCCGCGCTGACGGCTATGCCTGCCTCGCAGCTCAGCACCGCGCCCCTGAGCACCGCGCCGCCGGCACCCCCCATCCCGTCACCCACGGACGCAAGTCCCTTAACCGATAGTCGCTATGACGCCTGACCAATTTATCGCCACCTACGCGCCGGCCGCCCAGCGGGCCTGCGCCGGCACCGGCCTGCTGGCCTCCATCAACCTGGCCCAGGCCATCCTCGAATCCGGCTGGGGCGCCTCGGGCCTCACCCGCTCGGCCAACAACTTCTTCGGCATCAAGGCCGGCAAGTCCTGGCGGGGTCCCGTCGTCACGCTGCCCACCCGGGAGCAGCGCCCGGATGGCACCCTGTACACCGTGCAGGCCGCCTTCCGCAAGTACCCCACGCCGGAGGCCGCCTTCCAAGACCGGGTGGCGCTGTTCCGCCTGCTGCCCCGCTACCACCGCCTCTTCCGCGTCGACACGGTGGCCGCCGAAGCCCAGCTGCTCAAGGACTGCGGCTACGCCACCGACCTGCAATACCCGGCCAAGCTGGTGAGCATCGTGAAGAAGTACAACCTCACCCGCTTCGACTCGTGATGCGCCGCGCCTCCCTCCTGCTGCTGGGCCTGCTGCTGGCCTGCAACCGCGAAGCCTGGCGTAGCGCCCAGCCGAACCCGGCCGCCGATAGCCTGCTGCGGGCCGAGCTACCCAGCGCCCGCAAGCTGAAGTTCACCGCCCCTACCACCATCATCGTGCAGCGGGGCGACCACAACTCGGCCGCGCCCACCACCACCGACAACACCAAGGCCGGCCAGAAGCGCGGCACGGCCGCCACCGGCCCCGGCAGCACCGCCACCAGCCAGCCGGCGGCCACGCCCTGGTGGGTGTATGGCCTCTTCGTCGCCGGGGGCATCGCTATAGGCTTCTGGATTCGTGGAAGACTCTGACGGAATTCGTCAACAACTTCACGATGGAGCAGTTCTTCCAACGCTACCATCTGCTGCCCCTGACGCCGGTCAGCAAGTTTGAGTATTAGCTCGTGATGATATGCGCCGCTTTAGAGCAATGCATCCGCGAGCTCGTCCCGAATGCGTAATGCTGCCGGCCCGACCCGACTGTCGGTCCGCTTATGATTCCCAAAAGAAAACGCTCCGGCCGGTTGGCTGGAGCGTTTTCTTTTGGTGAATGTGGCGCTTACGCGGCCAGGCAACTCATAATAGCCCGTACTTTTGAGGAATTGAGTTACTAACTACCTTTTTCATGCCTTCGCTGCCAGTGTCGGAAGATTCGTTGTCAGAAGCCGAATTGCTGGCCCGCCTGTTTCCGAACGGGGGAGAAATGGGGGAGCGGATTCGCCAGCTCGACTGGTCGGCCACCCTGCTCGGCCCCGTGCATGGCTGGCCCCAGAGCCTGCGCACCGCCGTCAGTATTATGCTGGGCTCGCGCTTTCCCATGATGGTGCACTGGGGGCCGGAGCTGGTGCATTTCTACAACGATGGCTACGCCACCATCCTGCAAACCAAGCACCCCGGTGCATTGGGGCAGCCGGCCAAGCCGTGGTGGCTCGAAATGTGGCCGTTTTTGCTGGAGATATTCGGCCCCGTGCTGGCCGGGCAGACTACCTATTTTGAGAACAGCCTGGTACTGCCCAACCGGCAGGGCTTTATCGAGGAGGCCTATTTCACCTTTTCCCACAGCCCCATCTACAACGAGCAAGGTACAGTAGGCGGAATTTTCGTAACGGCGCTGGAAACCACCACCACCGTGGTGCAGCACCGGCGGCTGGCCCTGCTCAGCCAGCTGACTGCCCAAACGGCCCTGGCCGCCGAGCTGGCAGAGGCGGCCCAGCACATCATGGCGGCCCTGTCTACCAATACGGCCGACATTCCCTTCGCCCTGCTCTACACCCACGACCAGTTCACGCCGCACGCGCAGCTGCGGGCCTGGTTTGGGCTGCCCGCCGGCGAGCCCACGGCCCCGGCCACCCTCACCGTAGTACCCCAGCAACAGGACCGGCGGGGCTGGCCGCTGGCCACCGTGCTGGCGCAGCACAAGCCACTACACATCCCCTCACTGGAGGAGTGCTTTGGCCCCCTGCCCCCCGGCTTGTGGCCGGAAGCCCCGACGCAGGCCCTGCTCCTGCCGTTGGCCATGAATGAGGCCGTACCTTTGCAACGCACCGTGCTCATTGTCGGAGTCCATCCCCGCCGCCCCCTGGACGAGGCGTACCGCGCCTTTTTCGACCTGGTGGCCGACTACGCTAGCCGGGCGCTGGTGCGGGCAACGGTCATCAGCGAGGCCCGACGCCTGAACCAGGCGCTACGCGAGATAAATGAGTCACTGGACTCCTTCGTCCATATTGTGGCGCACGACCTGAGAGGGCCGGTCACGAACCTGGACAGCCTGATAAAAGCCTACTATGAAGAAACGCCTGGCCCTGACCGGGAGTATATCGTGGGGTTTCTGCAACAGGAAATACAGCGACTCGGCGGCACCACCCAGGGCCTGATGCAGGTGTTGCAGGCCCAGTACGCGGCTGCCATCCCCACCGACATGCCCGTCGCCTGGCACGACGTGTATGTCAACGTGCGGTCGGAAGTCAGCATCCTGCTTGCCCAGCAGCAGGGCACCCTCACGGCGGACTTTCAGGCGGCGTCGATAACCGGCTACCCGCAGGCGTTCCTGGAAAGCATCCTGAAAAACCTGGTAACCAATGCTCTCAAATACCGTTCGCCGGAACGTGCGCCGGTCGTGCGGGTGCATACGTTCCGGGAAGGCAAGACCACGCTGCTACTAGTGGCCGACAACGGACGCGGTATTGATTTATTGAAAGACCGGGAGCGGCTGTTCCAGCCCTTCACCCGCCTGACGGCCGAGGGCGAGGGCGCCGGGCTGGGGCTGCACATGATTCGCACCCTGATATACCGGCGCAATGGCACGCTGGAGGTGGATAGCGCACTAGGCCTGGGCACCACCTTCACCGTCCGGCTACCGGAATAGCCCCGCGACACCGCTACTTAAGCCCGCCAACGAAAGCCCCGCCCCCACCGGCGGGGCTTTTTTGTGTCCTTTTCTCCCGTGGCGGGCGCTGGCAATTTCGTTGCATGGAAACCCTGCAAATCGGCAACATTACCAAGCAAGTCCCCTCGACCTGGAACGAGCTGCGGCGCCAGCAGCTGCTGCCGCTCCTGGCCGAACTCTACGCCCCGGAGCGGCCCGGCCGTCGGCTGCGGCTGCTGGCCCTGCTCACCGGCTTCCCGCTGCCGCTGCTCGGTACCCAGCCGGTGGTGGTGCTGGCCCAGCTGCTCCCGCTCACTGACTTCCTGTTTGCGGAGGAGCACCTGCTCACGGCGCAACTCCTGCCCACCCTGCGCGTGGCCGGCCGCCGGCTCCGGCGCCAGAGCACCTGGCACGGCCCACGCGAGTACCTGCGCAACCTGCTCTTCGGCGAGTTCATGTTCGCCGACACCTACTTCGTGCTCTACAGCCAGCACCAGCGCCCGGAGCACCTCGACAAGTTCCTGACCGTGCTCTACCGCCCGGCCCAGGAGGGGCTCGACGTCCACCACCCCGACTGGAAGGGCGACGTGCGCGTGCGCTTCAACGAACACCAGCTCGAGGCCCGCACCCCGCGCGTGGCGAAGGTGCCCGCCATCGAGAAGCTGGCCGTGCTCACCTGGTATCGCGGCTGCCGCGCCCAGCTGGCCCAGGAGTTCCCCGACGTGTTCACGGCAGCCGAGTCCATCCAGCAGGCAGAAGACCAGCAGGCTCCCGACTGGTCGCGGGTGCTGCGCAAGCTCTCCGGCGGCGCCTTCGGTACGCTCCAGCAAACGGCCGAGCAGCCCTTGCGCCTCATCCTGGCCGAAATGCAGGACGCCGCGGAGGAATACAACCGCCTTAAAAACCAGCCCCGTTAACCATGCGCAATTCCCAATACGCCGCCCTGTTCAAGGGCAAGGCCGAAACCCACGGCCTGATTCGCCACCGCGATAACTCGCCCCGCTTTGCCCGCATCATCGTCAGCATCGACCCGCTGCAGCGCCAGGTCGACTTGCTGGAGATGCAGGAAACCCTGCTCGGCCGCCTGCTGAAGCCCAACCACGGCGAGCAAGTGCTCGTGCTGGAATCGCTCCAGACGCAGTACACCGATAACCAGGGCGACCACTACCAGCGCCGCCGGCGGGGCGCCTTCTTCATTCTGGAACAAGTGCCCAAAGGCCAAGACCACTGGCTGGCCCTCGACCGCACGGAGCAAACCGGCGAGGAGATTCTGGGCGCCATCCTGGCCGATTATGCCGACGACGTGCAGGTGCGTTGGCCCATCGAAGCCATCCAGAGCGACGCCGTGGGGCCACTGCACGACGGCACCTGGTACGGCACCCGCTTCGACCTTGAATTCACCACCCCCGCCAACGCGGCCCTGGCCTACCGGCCGGAAGCCTTCCCTTCGTAAGCCCGATGATTGAGCTGATAACCTACTGGACGCAAACCGGCACCTACGGCAGCCAGGCCGACCAGGTGTACGGCACCTACTACGAGGCCGAGACCTGGTACTTCAACCCCGTTACCCGCCAGGTGGTGTACACGCCGCGCCCGTTGGGCGGCTCCTACACCCAGGAGCAGTCGGCCGGCGACCCGCCGCCCCTCACCTACAACCGCCCGACGACGGAGGAATTCTTCGTCTACGCCAGCGGCGCCGACCGCATCGGCTTCTTCCACGACGGGCTGGGCGGCTTCACCACCGTCATCACCACGCTGCTGGTCAGCACGCAGGTAGTCGACAACCCCTGCTTCGGCAACCGCGTGGGGCAAATTCTGGTGGCTGTGGGCGGGCTGGCCGGCCCGTTTACCTACGCCTGGGACGACGGGCCGACCACCAAAGACCGCAGCCTGGTGCCCGCCGGCGCCTACCGCCTGAGCGTGCGCGACGTGAGCGGGGCCGTGGCCCACGCCCTGGTCACGGTGGGCCAGAATCCGGAAATCCTCGTCGTGGTGAGCAAAACCGGCGGCGACGTCAGCCTGCAGGTGAGCGGCGGCACCGGCCCCTACACCTACCTGTGGAGCGACGGCGTCACCACCAGCGACCGCGCGGGCCTGGCCGAAGGGCCGTACACCTGCACCATTACCGACGCCGTGGGCTGTAGCAAGTCGGTGGAAGTGCTGGTGAATAGCAACCTGTTCTTCTGGTCACGCAACCCCATCCTGCTGAAGCTCGATGCCGGCGCCGCCTATCGCCTCGACCCGAGCACCAAGCCCAACCTCACCTTTCTGTGCGAGGTGTGGGTGGAGCACGTGTACGGCAGCGGCGTCTTCGAGCAGGTGGGGCCGTCGCTGGAGCAGCCGGCCGACGCCCAGGGCCGCACGGTGTTCGACGTGCAGGCCCTGCTCGGCGTGCTGCTCGACTGGCACGTGCCGGCGCCCACGCAGGTGGGCCTGCAGCGGGCCGACCCATTGTTCCGCCGCTTCTACCTGGCGCATGCCGAAAGGTTTGGTACGCCGGCCGTGCGCGCCGGCACCACCGTGCGCGCCCAGAGCTACGTGGTCAAGGGCGGGCTGAGCTTCTATGAGCAGCAGGCCCGCACCTGGCAGAACCGCTACCAGCCCACCGTGCGGCCCTTCCTCACCTGGGAGCCGCCGGTGAAGTCCGTGCTGCCCGACCAGCCCGAGTTTCTCTACTACCAGGTGCAGTTGCCGGCCACCGACATCCTGCTGCGCGTGCGCGTCACCTTTGCCGATGGCACCACCCACGTGGGCAACTACGGCAGTGCCAGCCAGGTGCTCCCCTACGAGGTGCATTGCGGCGCCGTGGGCTACAGCCAGCTGGGCCTGGGGCGTCTCGACCGGGCCGACAACCCGGTGCGCGCCTGGGAAGCATTCGTAATGGCCCCCGATGGCACGCCCCGGAGCGAGGTGCGCCGCTACGAGCTCGACCGCCGGCACTTCCCCCGCCGGCGCTACTTCCTCTTTGCCACCAGCCTGGGTGGCATGGCCACCTTCGCGGCCGTCGGCGAGGCCCAGCTCGAGGCGGAGGTGAAGGGCGAGGAGGCCGCGCTGGCGCTGCCGGCCGGCTACGACCCGATGCGCGGTGATACGCTGGTGCAGGAGCGCACCCTACGCCCCATCCTGAAGGTGGCCAGCAGCTTCCGCACCCGCGCCCAGCAAGAGGCCGCCCAGGACTTGCTGCTGAGCCGGCGCGTGCTGCTGCTCAGCCGGGAGGGCCGCTGGCTGCCCGGCTTTATCAAAGCCAAAAACGCCACCCTGCTCGACGAGAGCAAGGCCGTGCCCACGCTGGAGTTCGAGTTTTACCTGCCCACCGAGCGCCTGTTCACGCCCTTCCTGGGCGACGAGCAGGTGAGCTACACCACCCCGCTGCTGCCATGATTGGACTCAAAGTCGCCGCCGGCTGGCTCGACCTGGCCGCCGGCACCATCTCGATGGAAATCAACAACCCGCTCTTCGACACGGAGTCCGTGCCGGGCACCATCACCTACCCCTTCGCCCTGGTCTTGTCGCCCGATAACCTGGTGCGCCTGAACTTCCCCCACCTGCGCGCCGACCAGGGCGAGCGGGTGGCGCCCGAGCCCACGGAATTTTACATCGATGGCGTCCTGCGCTGGGTGGGCAGCCTGGTGTACCTGGAACACGACGAGGAGCGTGCTCAGCTGCTCTACAACTTCGTGGCGGAAGCGGCCGACCTGCAGAGCCGCATCGTCGGCCGCCAGCTACGCCAGCTCGAACTGGGCGAGGTGCCGCTGGTGCTCACCCACGATGCCCCGGACTACGCCCTGCCCTGCCTGGTCAACAGCCAGTTCTACGAGGCCGAAAAGGCGCCGGGCTACACCGGCGTGGTAAACCACTACGTGGCTGGCGCCTACCGGCCGACGCTCTACCCGGGTAACGGGGCGGTGCTGCACGCGCCCATCGTGCCCTTCCTGCGCCTGGTGCCGCTGCTGCGCCGCGTGCTGGCCAGCGTGGGCTACGCCCTGAGCGGCGAGTGGCTCGACGAGCCGGAGGTGCAGGCCCTGGTCATCTACAGCACCCGCGCGGCCG
Organism: Hymenobacter aranciens; assembly: GCF_030580865.1. Lineage (GTDB taxonomy): Bacteria > Bacteroidota > Bacteroidia > Cytophagales > Hymenobacteraceae > Hymenobacter > Hymenobacter aranciens. The sequence goes on from NZ_JAUQSY010000007.1 coordinate 272,678, forward strand.
AGGACGCCGATGGGGTATTGCTGACGACGCTCACTCTCAACCAGTACGTACCCGCCATCGACGTGGCCACGCTGCTGGTCGGGCTGCAGAAGTTCTTCGGCCTGGCCTACAGCTTCCACCCGGTGCGCCGCGAGCTGCGCATCCGGGCACTACGCGACGTGCTGGCCGACCCCACGTACCAGGAGCGCACCGGCGGGCCGGCCCGCAGCATGGCCGTCACCACCCAGGGCTTCGTGCTCACGATGAACACCCCGGGCGATGACCTGGACCAGTCGCTCGGCACCGAGTGGGCCACCCTCCGCGTGGGCGAGGGCCAGCAGGAGCTGAGCGTCGACGTCGGCACGCTGCACGTGCAGCACACCGCCGACCCCATTTACCCCACCCGGGAGTGGTTCGTGCCGTGCGTCGAGGCGAAGGGCGCCAGCCTGGCTTACGAAACCGGCGACGACGCCAGCGCGGGCTTGTTCCTGCTGCTCGACCGGGGCCTGCAACCCGACAAGCAGGGCCAGCTCTACCCGCTGGCCACCTGGGGCCGCGAGAACGGCGACGGCTTCCCGGTGGGCAGCAGCAGCCTGCGCTGGGCCGGGCCGCAGGGCCTCTACGCCACCTGGCACCAGGCCTGGCTGGACTTCCTCGACCGCGCCACCACCCGCGAATGCACCGCGCAGCTGCGCGTGGCCGACCTGCTCACCCTCGACCCCACCCGCAAGGACATGGTCAATGGCAAGAAATACCTCTGGGAAAAGGTGTCGCTCAGCCTGAGCACCACCGGTAAACCCCTCGAAACCGCCCAATTCACTTATCGCTACTGCCGTTTATGACCACCACGTCCACCCCGCGCGAGCTGGCCACGGCCTGGCTCGACATCACCGTGGAGCGCTTCGTGGCCAACATGAAGGCGCTCAACATTCAGAACACCGGCACGCTGCTGGCCTCCTTTAAAAAGGAAGTCGTGGGCGGGGCCGAAGGCGACCCGCTGAAGCTGCGCCTGAGCTATGCCCTGTATGGCAAGTTTGTCGACATGGGCGTCGGCCGGGGCCACGGCAAGGGCGTCACCAAAGGCGACGATGGCTACAACCGCCTGCGCAATTCGCGCGGCAAGCTCCGCCGGCAAAAACGCAAGCCCCGGGTCTGGTATTCGAAGGAGGTGGCCTTTCAGACCAAGCGTCTCTCCGAACTCATGCTCAGCCTCTATGGGCAATTATACGTCACCCGAGCCACTGACTCCCTGCCGGGCGAGGTGCTCATTAACTTCTAACGCATGGCCACCGAAAAAGAACAACGGGAGGTTGAGATAGTCCTCAAAGCCCAGGAGGCCAATGCTTCCATCAAAGACATGGCCGCCGGCGTGGCGCTGATGAATAATCAGTTGGCCAAGATGGCTCAGGACGACCCACGCCGGGAGCAGCTCAAGCAGGATTTTCAGGAGCTGAGCACCCGCGTGGGCGCCGCCCGCGCGGAGCTGAAAGACATGAGCCACACCTATGCCGAGGTGGTGCTCAACGGCCAGAAGGTGAGCGCCTCGTTCAACGAGATGGAGAAGGCGGCCAAGATTCTGGAGGCCCAGCTCAAAGACCTCTCGGCCGACGACCCCGGCCGGAAGAAAATGCTCGATGACTACCAGGCCCTGCAGGAGCGTATCGAGGGGGTAAAGAAGGAAATGGGCCAAGCCCAGGAGGAAAGCAACGTCTTCACCCAGGCCCTGGCCTTCGCCGGCGTCACGGTCGGGGCCGAAGCCGTGCTGGAGGGCGTGATGGAGCTGGGCCAGGAAATCATGGCCACCACGAAAGAGGTCGAGACCCTGCGCAGCTCCATCAACACCATGACTGGCGCCGCCGGCGCCGACCTGGACGGCCTGACCACCGCCGTGCTGGCCACGTCGCGCACCTTCGGCAAGGAGTACAACGAGGTGCTGGCGGCCAGCAACACGCTCAGCAAGCAGATGGGCGTCAGCCAGCAGGAGGCCATGCGCCTGATTCAGCAGGGCTTCCTGGCCGGGGCCGATGCCGGCGGCGACTTCCTCGACCAGATGAAGGAGTACGCGCCGCAATTCAAGGCCGCCGGCTACGAGGCCGACCAGTTCATCGGCCACATTGCCAACGCCTCGCTGGGCGGGATTTTCGACGACAAGGGCGCCGACGTGGTCAAGGAGTTCGGGCTGCGCATCCGGGAGCAGACCAAGTCGACCACCGACGCCATGCAGGCGGCCTTCGGCTCTGAGTTTACCAATGAAATCTTCGGGGGCATCAAAAACGGGAGCATGACGGTGCAGGAGGCCCTGCAGCGGGTGAGTAAGGAGATGGACGAGACCAAAATCCCGGCCAACCAACTGCAAACCGTGATTGCCGACGTGTTTGGCGGGCCGGGCGAAGATGCCGGGCTGGCCTACCTGCAGTCGCTGAAAAATGTGGGCAAGGGCGTGGACGAGATGGTCGACAAAACCAACGTCTACACCCAGCGCCAGGAGCGGCTGCTGGCTTCGCAGACCGAACTGGCCGAAGCCCAGAACGACCTGACCAAGCAACTGGAGGGCAGCGGCACGGCAATGGATACGCTGGCCAACCAGGGCATGACGATGCTCTATACCCTGCTGGCCTCGCTGGCCGCCACCTTCGACGAGCTGGTGCAGCCGGTGAAGGAAATCTGGAACTCTTTTCTGGAACTGGGCAAGTCGATGGGCTGGGTCAGCGAGAAGGGCCTCACGGCCAAAGGCGTCGCGCAGGCCCTGGGCGACGTCATTCACTGGCTCATGACGCCCACGCGGCTGTTCTGGGGGCTGTTGGCCGACATCACCAAGGCCACCGTGGCGTGGGCCGAGAAGTCCGACTTCGCGCGGGGCGTGCTCGTGGCCCTGACGGCCCCTATCCGTGATATGTACGAGCTGCTCACCAAAGCACCAGCCTACTTCGCGGGCTTTTCGGCCGCTGCCGAGAGCAGCTTCGGCACCATCGGCCGGGCCTGGAGCCTGGTAAAGAACCGTGAATTCGGGGCGGCAGCCACCGAGATGGGCGACCTGGGCAAAAAGGCCGGCGACGCCTTTTCGACGGCCTTCGACCAGGCGCTGGTGGCGAAAGCGAAGGCCGACGCCGCTGATGGCAGCAGCGAGAAGAAGGAGCAGCCAGACAAACGCGACCAGGACGGCGACGGGCTGACCGATGCCGACCGGGCCAAAGCCGAGAAGGCCGCCAAGACCGCCCGCGACAAGGCCGAGCGGGAGCGCAAGGCCGAAGCGCTGAAAGCCGCCCAGGAGCGCCTCAACGACCTGAAGCAATGGGTAAAGGACGAGGGTCAGGTGCTGGAGGGCCGCAATGCCCTGCGCGACTCATTGGATACAGTGGCTTATACCGACGAGGCCCTGCGCCGGCAGCAGCAGGAAAAGAAAATCCTCGACCAGGCCACGGCCCACATCGACAAACTCACCGGCAAGGAGGTCGACTACGCCGCCCGGGTGCGCGCCATCGTGGAGGCGCGCGACCTGCAGCTGCGGGAGCTGGCCGCCAGGTTTGCCGACCAGGACCAGAAGGACGCCGAACAGGCGCTCGACGAGAAAATCAAACGCAACGAGGCCCAGCTGGAGGTCGACCTGGCCCAACTGGAGCTGCTGCGCACGCAGGCGGCCGAGTACGCCGCCCGGGCCAGCGAGGAGGAGCTGGCGAAGCGGGAGGAGAAAACCGCCCAGCGCGATGCCGATATGCTGGAGGAGCTGGCCCACGCGGAGCTGCAGCTGAACAATGGCCTCGTCACCCAGCAGAGTTACGACGAGGCCATCTTCCAGGCGAAAATGGCCGCGCGGGAGCGAGAGCTGGCCTACACGAAGGAGAAAAACGGCGAGGAGTCGGCCGAGTACAAGAAGCTGCTGGCCGAGAAGCTCAAAGCCCAGGCCGACCACACCACGAAAGCCAAGAAAACGGAGGACGACCTGGCTAAGTTCAAGGGCAAGCTCGTGGAGACGGACAAGTTCATGAACAACGACAACGTCAAGTTCCTGGAGGAGAGCATCGGCAAGCAGACGGTGCTGTATAAGACGTTCCAGGTGGCGCGCAAGGCGCTGGCCATCGCCAACATTGGCATGTCGCTGGTCGATGAAATCCAGCAGTATTGGGCCACGGCCGCCGGCATGGGGCCGATTGCCGGCCCCATCTACGGCATCGGCATGAGCGGGCTGGCCGTCATCCGCAGCGGCATGGCCATCTCGAAAGTGGCCGGCTTCCGGGAGGGCGGCGCCACCGGCGACGGCATGGTGGTGCAGCGGCCGAAGATGGGCGGCCTGCTCGACGTGTTCAGCGCGGCCACCGGCATGCGCATCGGCACCGGCGGCCAGCTCACCGACGCCCAGGGCTACGAGGTGGCCGGCGTCGTACACAAAAACGAGTACGTCATTCCCGAATGGATGCGCGCCGACCCCCAGGTGATGCAGGTGGAGAACTGGCTCGAGGCCCGCCGGCAGCGCGGCTTCTACGAGGGCGGCCCCACGTCGGAGGGCCGCCGGCCGGCCGTCGCCGGCGACGAGCTGCCCCGGCCCGACCAGGCCGCCGGCGACCAGCGCCTGGTGCAGGTACTGGAGTCGCTCGACCAGCGCCTGCGCCAGGTAGAGCAGTGGCCCGAGCGGCTCGACGTGGGACTCGACCTCATCAAGCTCGACCGGGCGCAGAAGAAGCTGAAGCAGGTGATGACGAACACCGGCGTGCAAGGCCAGAAATAAGCGTTCGAAAAACCCTCTGAAAAAAGGCCCCGAAAACCTGCGTTTTTGGGGCCTTTTTCGTGGGTCAGATTATTGTTCGGAAAACAGTAGTTTTGGGAATCACTAAACCGACTTTGTATGTCCTTCTTTATGTCTTTAACCAATAGGCCCCTCACATTCGAGCTTGAGGTCGGTCAAGAAACCGGGGTAAGCGGACCTGTAATAAAGATTACAGAGGCTCACACTTCAGGAAAAGAGGCAAAATACTTGTTGCCTCAAAGCTTGCTGGATAAAGCTGAATCGAATCCACATTTTGAGAATATGGATGCAGAAGACCGCTGCCGTTATTTTTTGCATCTAATGTTGGAAGCCGCCGAAGACTTAGACGCTAAATGACCGCTGCCCTCTACGCCCGCGTCAGCACCCGTGACAAGGGCCAGACCAACGACAACCAGCTCCACGAGCTGCGCGCCTTCGCCGAGCGGCTGGGTTACACCGTTTATCAGGAGTACTGCGACCAGGAAAGCGGCGGCACCGCCGAGCGCCCCGCGTTCCAGCAGTTGTTTCTCGATGCCCACCAGCGGCGCTTCGACGTGGTGCTGTTCTGGAGCCTCGACCGCTTCAGCCGCGAGGGCGTGACCGAAACCCTGAACCACTTGCAGCGCCTGGGCGCGGCCGGGGTGCAGTTCAAGTCCTTCACCGAGCAATACCTCGACAGCACCGGCGTGTTCAAGGATGCCATCGTGGCTATCCTGGCTGCCATTGCCAAGCAGGAGCGCGTGCGCTTCTCCGAGCGCATCAAGGCCGGGCAGGCCCGCAGCAGCAAGAAGCCGGGGCGGCCCACGCTCGACGCGGCGAAGGTGGCTGAACTACGCCGGCTGCGCGAGGAGGGGCTGAGCTTTAAGAAAATTCAGGTGGCGACTGGCGTGCCGGTGGCGACGATGCACAAGTATTTGAATCCGAAATAAGGAAACTCCGGCAAAAACTGCCACAGAAATTGCCACATAAAAAGCAAAAAGGCCCTCAGCAGTGCGCTGAGGGCCTTTTTTGTGGTCACATAGGGAGTCGAACCCCAAACCTTCTGATTCGTAGTCAGATGCTCTATCCAATTGAGCTATGCAACCGTTTTTCCCGTGTTGGGAGTGCAAAGGTAAGAAGTTTTTTTTTGAAAGCGCAAGCGGATGCGCAAATTTTTTGCCTGGATTTTGTGTCTGAAACCGCAAGCAATTCAAAATCAAGCCCCATTTTTTGGCGTGGCATTACGACTCAGTGCCCGTTGCAGGGCGCGGTTGAAAAGAACGTAGAGGCCGCCGACGGAGGCGGCTATCAGGGCCAGCAGCACCAGCTTGCTGAGGGTGCCGCCGTCGGGGTCGCGGAGCAGGGCCAGCACGTCCTGGGCCTTGGTACCCAGCCAGAAAAAGAATAGACTGCGTGGGAGCATGCCCAGCACCGATGCCAGCAGGAACTGGCGACGGGGCACACCTACCATCGCCAGCACGAAGGTCATGAGGGCAAAGGGCAACACCGGCGACAGGCGTGTAAGGATGATGAGCTGCCAGCTTTGATGCTGTAATTCATCAACTACGGCACCCGCTTTGGGGAAGAGGTGCAGGAAGTGGCGGAGCTTGCCGTGGTCGAGGCGGCAGGCCAGCTCGTAGCCGATGGCGGCGGCCAGGGCATAGGCCACCACCATGCCCGGCAGGCCACTCCAGCCCAGGTAGTAACCCGTCACGATGGCCACGACGGTGGTAGGGGTGAGGGCAAACGCCATGGTGAATGCAATCACCAGGAAGTACAGCAGCATCTGGGCCGGGCTCAGTTGTTGCAGCAGCTCCTGGTAATTATTCAGCACCAGCAACAGCGACGACGAACCCAGCAGCGGCACGGCCACCAGCAGAAACATGGTGAGCAGCGTGGAGAAATTCTTCTGAAAAAGCTCGCGCAGAAAATTCATAGAGGGACTACGGCCGACAGTTGGCCAACTGCTAGCACAGACGCAACTCAGCCGCTGGAGTTGCCAAAACCTGAAAAGGATAGAAGTGCCTGATTAGGCAGGCAGCGAAGATACCGCCACCAATGCCGCGAAACCGCGAACTTTGCGGGCATACTTCCATCTTCGCCCCGCTTTTCCATTTCCCACCCCCATGAAATTCGCAACCAAGGCTATTCACGCCGGCGTGCATCCCGACCCCGCCACCGGGGCCATTATGACGCCTATCTATCAGACTTCGACTTACGTGCAGCGCTCGCCCGGCGACCATAAGGGCTTTGAGTACTCGCGCACCCACAACCCCACCCGCACCCAGCTGCAGGACGCCTTGGCCGCCCTCGACAACGGCCGGCACGGCATCTGCTTCGCCTCGGGCATGGCGGCTATCGACTGCGTTATCAAGCTGCTGCAGCCCGGCGACGAGGTGATTTCGACCAATGACCTCTACGGTGGCAGCTACCGCCTGTTCACGAAAGTGTACGAGCCGCTGGGTATCAAATTCCACTTCGTGCCGATGCACGACATGGCCGCCGTGCGCGCCAAAGTAACCGAGCGCACCCGCCTCATCTGGGTCGAAACACCGACTAATCCGCTGCTGAATATCATTGATATTGAGGCCGCGGCGGCCGTGGCGAAAGAGTGCGGCGCCCTGCTGGCCGTCGATAATACCTTCTCGACGCCCTACCTGCAAACGCCACTGGAGCTGGGCGCCGACATCGTGACCTACTCGCTCACCAAGTACATGGGCGGGCACTCCGACGTGGTGATGGGCGCGCTGGTGCTCAACGATGATAAGCTGGCTGAGCGGCTGAGCTTCTACCAGAATGCCTGCGGCGGCACGCCCGGCCCCCAAGACTGCTTTCTGGTGCTGCGCGGCCTCAAAACCCTGCACCTGCGCATGCAGCGGCACTGCGAAAACGGCCGCGCCGTGGCCGAATACCTGCGCCAGCACCCTAAGGTAGAAAAGGTGTACTGGCCCGGCTTCGAAAACCATCCCAACCACGCAGTGGCAGCCCGCCAGATGCGCGACTTTGGCGGCATGATTTCCTTTGTGCTCAAGGGTGATAAGAAGGAAGAGGCCATTGCGGTGCTCGAAAAATTCCAGCTCTTCTCGCTGGCCGAAAGCCTCGGCGGCGTCGAAAGCCTGAGCGGCCACCCCGCGACGATGACGCACGCCAGCATCCCGGCCGAGGAGCGCCGCAAGGCTGGCCTCAGCGACTCACTTATCCGCCTGAGCGTGGGCATCGAGGATGCCGAGGATTTGATTGAGGACTTGGCGCAGGCTATTGGCTAAGAACGTGTCAGGCCGAACGCCGTGAAGCATCTCTGCCGCAGCAGTAATTTATTTACATGCGTGGTAGAGATGCTTCACGGCGTTCGGCCTGACACGTTCTATTTTATTTCTATGCCATGCCCCATGCCCTGCCGGCTATTGATGTCCTGCCGCTCTTCCCGGTTCTCGACCGGAAGCTCATCACGCTGCTGCAAAGCCTGACGCCCGCCGACTGGCAGCGCCTCACGCTGGCCCGCCGCTGGACGGTAAAGGACATCGCTGCCCATCTGCTCGACGGCAACCTGCGCACGCTCTCGATGCTGCGCGATGGCTACTTCGGCGAGGCGTCGGGCGCAATCAACTCCTACGACGACCTGCTGGCCTTCCTCAACCGCCTGAATGCCGAGTGGGTGACGGCCATGCGCCGTCTTAGCCCAGTGGTGCTGATTGAGTTGCTAATTCAATCGGGCCGCGAATACGCTGAATTTCTGGCTACACTCGACCCGCAGGCACCAGCCGCTTTTGCCGTGGCCTGGGCGGGGGAAAGCGAGTCGGTCAACTGGTTCCACATTGCCCGCGAATACACCGAGAAGTGGCACCACCAGCAGCAAATCAGGGAAACGGTGGGCCAGACGGCCGAGCTGCTGACGCCGGAATTGTTCCGGCCATTTATCGAAACCTTCATGCGCGGGCTGCCGCATGCCTACCGGCAGGTGGCGGCGCCGGTGGGCACGGTGGTGCAGGTGCGCGTGACGACGGCCAGCGGCGGTAGCTGGCAGTTGGTAAAGGGTGAGGCTGGCTGGCGGCTTCAAAATGTGGCCCCTGATGCCGTGCTGGCCGCAGAAGTCGTGCTGATGCCCGAAACCGCCTGGCGCTTATTTACCAAAGGCATCGACCCCGCCACTGCCGAGGCAGAAAGTGTATTGCACGGCGACCGGGAATTGGCACTGGCCGCGCTCCGCATGGTAGCAGTAATGGCCTGACACCTGCGCCGCAAACCCAATGCCGGCCCGGCGGCGTAGGTTAGCAGCCTCCACTTTCCAGCGGCTGCTGCTATGCGTACTCTTTTGATTGGGATATTGCTGACGACCCTCGGCATGGGTTGCATGAAAGACCATGCGGCTCCCGCACCGGTTAATACCCCCAACGCCGGCATGCCTTTTCTGGCGCTGGGCGACTCCTATACCATCGGTGAGGGCGTGCCGCCCGCCGAGCGTTGGCCCGTGCAACTGGCCCGGCTGTCGCAAACTCAGCCCGTACCGCTGGCCGCGCCCGACATCATTGCCCGCACCGGCTGGACTACTGCCGAGCTGCAATCGGCTATCGACAACTCAGACAATCGTAAGACTTACGGGCTGGTGTCGCTGCTGATTGGGGTGAACAACCAGTACCGTGGGCAGGGCCTGGGCAAGTACCACACTGAGTTTCGAGAACTGCTGCGCACGGCGGTGCGCTTCGCAGGCGGCCGGGCCGGGCGGGTGGTCGTGCTGTCGATTCCCGATTGGGGGCAGGCGCCGTTTGCGCAAGGGCAGGACCGCGCCCGCATTGGTAGTGAAATAGATGCCTTCAATGCCGTGGCGCAGCAGGAGTGTCAGCTGGCGGGCGTGGCCTACGTAGATATTACCAGCCTGAGCCGCGCCGCCAGTGGCGATGCCAGGCAGTTTGCCAGCGACGGATTGCACTACTCGGGCCACCAGATGGAGCAGTGGGCCCAGCGGGTATTGCCGGTAGCGCAAACGCGGCTGCAAACGCCCTAGCCGACGGAATTTCAGGCGGAAACTCAAAAAAATGTCCGGTGTTCGTCAGCCTGGCAATGGTGTTCTAAATCAATAGCTGAGATTGAGCAACAATGGAAACAAAGGCCGGAGTATCCGCCGATTTCAGCCATTAGCGTTAACAGAAAAGCCGGTGAAACAGTATTAAGGACCGATTCACGTCTTCCCGGGTAAGCCGGCAAGGCCCAGAAACTTCCCTTTATATGTTCCTCAAGAATACCCTCCGGGCCGGGCTACGGCTGGGGTGGTGCGCGGCGCTGCTGGCTACGGCAGGCTGCAACATCATCGAGTTCAGCCCCAACGACCACCGCGTCCCCGACGAATTTACCGACCTCAACCAGAAGAATCTGACCCGCCTGCTGGCCAAGCCCCTGCCCGCCGGCGACACGCTCCGCTTCGTCTTTACCGGCGACTCGCAACGCTTCTACGACCAAGCCGAAGACATGGTGAAAACCATCAATGAGCGGGAAAAAAACATCCAGTTCGTGCTTGTAGCCGGTGACATATCCGATTTCAGCCTGGCCCGCGAAATGAAGTGGGTGGATGAGCAGTTGCGCAAGCTCAACGTGCCCTACCTCACCGTGGTGGGCAACCACGACCTCAACGGCAACGGCCGTCCCACCTTCGAGCACATCTACGGCGCACTCGATTATTCCTTCGTGTACGGCGATACGAAGTTTATCCTCATCGACACCAACAGCCGCGAGTACAACTTCGACGGCAAGATTCCCGACATGGGCTGGCTCAATGCCCAACTCGCTAACCCCGAGGGTGCCCGCCGCCAGATGGTGATGATGCATGTGCCGCCGGATAACAGCGATTTCGACCCGAACCTGCAGGCACCTTTTGCGCAGGCCCTGGCCCGTACCCCCAATCTGGTGGCGGCCATGAACGGCCACAACCACTCCTGGCGCATCGGCCAGCTCTACAATGATGGCGTGACCTACGTCAACTCCGACGCTTTCTCGGAGCGCAGCTACGCCGTGATGACGGTGTGGGGTGACAAACAATTCCGCATCAAACGGGTGGCCTTCTAATGAAAAAGCTGATTCTACTCCTGTTGCTGGCCGCATTTGCCAGCCTAGCGGCGCAAGCAGCCACGCCGCCCACCTCCGGCCTCGGCCTGCGCGCCGACAACCCGCACAAGTGGTACCGCCCCACTCACCTGCAGCTCCAAACTGGTGGTGGCCTGGGTATGGTAGCCGGGGGCGCCGGCTACGACCTCGATAAAAAGAAATCCCTGGAGCTGGACATTCTGGTCGGCTACGTGCCTAAGTATTACGGCGGCTCCACACTAAGCCTGGCCTCAGCCAAGGCTATGTACTCTCCCTGGCGCGTGCCAATTTCGGAGAAAATTGAGCTGCTGCCTCTCACGGCAGGCCTGTATTTCAGCTATACTCACGGTACCATCAACGACGAGCTGCCAGGCCAATACTCAGCTGATTATTATTGGTTTTCGACCGACACCCGCTACGGTCCGCTGCTGGGCAGCCGCCTCACCTTCTTGGGCCCACCCATCAAGGCTACCGGTCAGCCGCGCAAAATTTCGGCGTATTATGAGCTGGGAAGCAATGATTTGTATATCATCAGCTACGTGCAGAATACGAAGGCGCTGAGTATCGGCGACATTCTGACGCTGGCGCTGGGAGTGAAGGTTGATTTTTAAACCGGAACTCTCATGCTGAACGCAGTGACGCCGCTGCTCACGCTGGAACGAACGGTTCTGGCGTGAGCAGCGGCGTCACTGCGTTTAGCATGACAGATAGCTACTTGCCAGCTCCTGCCGGCACCGTCGAAGAATTGCTGTCCAGAATCTGAAATAGCTCGTCCAGCTTCGGCGTCAGAATAATTTCCGTGCGGCGGTTCATGGCCTTGTTGGCCGGGGTGTCGTTGGTGGCAATGGGTACGTATTGCGAACGTCCCGAAGCGGTTACGCGCTCCGGTGTCACACCGTTGGTGGTGAGCAGGCGGGCAATTTCGGTGGCCCGCAGGGCGCTGAGGTCCCAGTTGTCGGTGATGCCGACCGAACCGGTGCGGATGGGCACGTTGTCGGTGTGGCCTTCCACCACCACGTTCACGTCTTTCTGCTCCTGTAGCACGGTGGCCAGCTTTTTCAGGGCCTCCTGGCCTTTCGGGTCCACTTTGGTAGAGCCTGATTTAAAGAGCAATTGCTCTGACAACGACACGTACACTTTGCCATCTTTCAGCTTCACCTGCAGGTCGCTGCTGTTGAAGCTGAGTAGGGCCTTGCTCACGCGGGCCTTGAGGTCGTTCACGGCTTTGTCCTTGTCGGCCAGGGCTTGGGTGAGTTCCGTCAGGCGGGTTTCGCGCACGGCCAAGTCGGCGGCGAGGCGGTCGTTGTCGGTTTTGGCTTTCTTGAGGGTGGTCTCCAGCTCACCCAGCTCGGCCTCGCGGCGGGCCAGGTCTTTGGCTACCTTATTGTAGTCGGCCGATTTATTAGCCAGCTCCCGGTCGCTGTTTTTGAGAAGTTTATCGTAGCTATCGCTCAGCTCGTGGTAGAGCGTCTTGGTTTTGCGGTAAGCGTTGCCGGTTTCGGCCGAGTCGTTCACGAGGCGCTTACGGTCGAGCCGGAGCTGGGCCAACTCGTCGCTGGTCTTCTTAAGCTCGGCCGTAGCGGTGCGGTATTGTTTTTCGGCGTCGGCTTTGCCTTGTTCGTCAGCGGCCTGACGGGCGCGCAGGTCGTCGTATTTTTTGGCCGTCACGCAGCTGGTGAGGGCAGGGGAGGAAGCCAGCAGGGTCAGCGACAGACCCAGCAGGGCAAGAGAAGGATTTTTCACGAAAAGCACTAAAAATAAAACCGCTGCCACCGGCCGGTTTGAAAGTCGTCGGCCGGGGCGCTTTGGCTTGGCAAGGTACTGCCCAATGGCGCCCCTATGCAACTGCCCCACTGCCAGCCAAGCAATTTTCGGCCTATCTTTGTCGGCCCTCCGCCCCCGATTTTACTTCTTTTCTGCTTTCCCTGACCTTCCGGCGGAGATGTAATCAAAAGTTAACAATTGTCCCGATTGGTGCTTTTGGTTCCTAATTTTTAATTCAGAAAATTCCCCGCAATGGCTTGGTTTAAACGACAGGAGAAGGGTATCATCACCCCCACCGAGCAGAAAAAAGAAACGCCCGATGGGCTGTGGTACAAGTGCCCCGAGTGCAAAACCGTGGCCACTATGGCCGAGCACAAGCGCCTGCTCTACGTGTGTGGCAACTGCGGCCACCACGACCGCATCGAGGCCGTCGATTACTTTGAAATGCTGTTCGATGGCGGGCAGTTCGAGGAGATGGACGCCAACCTGACCTCCGGCGACCCGCTGAGCTTCGTGGATACCAAGGCCTACCCGCAGCGCGTGCAGGCCACCGAGCGCAACACTGGCCTGAAGGACGCCGTGCGCACCGCCCATGGCCTCAGCGCCGGGCAGCCGCTGGTGGTGGCAGCCATGGATTTCAAGTTTATCGGCGGCTCGATGGGCTCGGTGGTGGGCGAAAAAATTGCCCGCGCCATCGACCATGCCCGCAAGACCCGCACCCCCTTTCTCATGATTTCGCGCTCGGGCGGCGCCCGCATGATGGAAGCCGGTTACTCGCTGATGCAGATGGCCAAAACCTCAGCCAAGCTCGCGCTGCTGGCTGAAGCCGGGGTGCCCTACGTGAGCCTCCTGACCGACCCCACGACGGGCGGCGTCACGGCTTCCTTCGCCATGCTTGGCGACTTCAACATTGCCGAGCCCGGCGCCCTCATCGGCTTTGCCGGCCCGCGCGTTATTAAGGAAACCATCGGTAAAGACCTGCCCAAAGGCTTCCAAAGTGCTGAATTCGTGCTCGAACACGGCTTTCTCGACTTTATCGTGGACCGCCGCGAGCTGAAGCAGCGTCTGGCCGACCTTCTGGGGATGCTGCGCACAAATAATGCTGTGCCTGCCGAAGCGACAACTGCCGCTGTTAAAGCACATTAGTAAGCGTAGTTAGTCGGCGTTTAGAGTTCGGCACACTTCTTGAAAAAGCCCGTTGTGTTACCACAGCGGGCTTTTTCACGTAGAAGCACCGCAACTACTCTTCACCATTTTCTTTTTTTCATGACTACTTCGAAATCTCTCCTCGCCGTGCTGATGGCCTTTGTGCTGCTATTCAGTTCCTGCGCGACTTCTAACCCGTCGAACGGCACGCTGTCGGATGCCAACGGCACTGGCGTGCGCAAGGATGGCATGAGTAAAACAACCAAAGGCGGCCTCATTGGGGCTGGTACTGGTGCAGCTGCTGGTGCCATCATAGGCGGTTTAATTGGCGGTGGACGTGGCACAGCTATTGGGGCTATCGCTGGTGCTGCCGTGGGCGGTGGTACTGGGGCCGTCATTGGTCGCAAAATGGACAATCAGGCTGCTGACCTACAGCGCGATATGCAGAATGCTAAGGTTGAGCGTGTAGGCGAAGGCATTAAAATCACCTTCGACTCGGGTATTTTGTTTGATACCAATCAGTCTGCGTTGCGTCCGGCTTCGATAACCGAAATCGACAAGATGGCTGCCGTGCTTCAGAAATACCCCGACACTAACGTGTTAATTGAAGGGCATACCGATGCTAGTGGTAATGATGCCATCAACCAGCCGCTAAGCCTGCGTCGTGCTCAAGCCGTAGCTAACGAAACTATTGCCAAAGGGGTAGCGGCTAACCGGGTAACCACGCAAGGTTACGGTTCAAGCCAACCCGTTGGTGACAACAATACTGTCGAGGGCAAGCAAGCCAATCGTCGTGTGGAAGTGGCTATCTATGCCAACGAAAAAATGAAAAAAGCTGCTGAGAAAGGCGATTTGTAGGCCTCTTCTATAGTCTTAATTATCAAAAAGGCCACCTCACTAGGTGGCCTTTTTGATGGGCCATTGCTACCGGTCTACAACTCCATTGCCGGGCTTACGTTTAAGAGGCTTGTTTTTATTCCAACTTCTAATTTAACTTCACCATGAAAGTCCTTAAGTTTTTTCTGTTGACGATAATGGCCTTTTTTATGCTGGTAGGCTCGGCTCAGGCGCAGGAGAAGAAAGGCTGGAGCCGCAAGGCCAAAGGCGCGGCCATTGGCGCGGGGGCCGGGGCAGCTACTGGTGCCGTGGTAGGCGGCGGCAAAGGCGCACTGATTGGCGCTGCAGCAGGCACGGTAGCCGGCGGGGCAATCGGGCGCAAAAAAGACAAGAAAAAAGACCCCGTGCGCTACGAGCAATACCGCAAAAAATAGGTGCGGTTTGTCGAAAATGAACTGCTGAGGCAGCAAAAAGGCCGGGCGCTACGCGCGGCCTTTTTTAGTGCTTCGACGGGTGAAATGACAAACTGAGCGGGAGCAACGACCAGTTAGGGGAAAATGAGTTTGGCAAGGTGGTTGCAAATAGCGTACTTCGCGGGCCGTTGCCGAAAGCAGCGAATTTCTCCCGACCTTTACTTTAAACAACTCCCATTTTTTCCCAACACCATGAAAAATTTTCGTTTGCCGCTCACTTTCCTGTTCGCCCTGCTATTGCTAGTGAACAATTTCGTGCAGGCTCAAACCACGACCGTAAGCACTGAGAAGCCGAAAGGCATGAGCAAAGCCGTGAAAGGTGGCATCATTGGCGGCCTGGGTGGCGCCGTGGCGGGTGGCGTAGCCGGCCGTCTCATCGGCGGCAAGAAGGGCACTGCTACCGGTGCCATCATCGGGGCCGCCGTGGGTGGCACGGCTGGCGTGCTCATCGGCAAGAAAATGGACAAGCAGGCTGCCGAGCTGCGTCGCGACCTCGAAGGCGCTAAAGTAGAGCGCGTGGGCGAAGGCATTAAAATCACCTTCGCTTCGGGCATCCTGTTCGGCACCAACTCGTCGACCCTGACTCCGGAAGCCGCTGGCAACATCGACCAGCTGGCTGCTACGCTGAAAAAGTACGCCGACACCAATGTGACCATCGAAGGCCACACCGACTCGTCGGGTTCGGACAAAATCAACCAGCCGCTGAGCGAGCGCCGCGCCCAGGCCGTGGCTAATGAAATCACCGCTCAGGGCGTGGATGAAACCCGCATCACCACCACCGGCTATGGCTCGACCCAGCCGGTAGGCGACAACGCTACCGCCGCTGGCAAAGCTGCCAACCGTCGCGTAGAAGTGGCCATCTTTGCCAACGAGAAGATGCAGAAGGCTGCCAAGAAAGGCCAGCTGTAGGCCTTAGACTTGCAAATAACTGCTTAAAAAGCCGCCCGTCAGGGCGGCTTTTTTCGTTTAGGGCTGACTGCTAACTCCCCACTCACCGTGAATAAGGTCACCTACTCCGCTTCTGCCCAGGAAAAAATCCTCGCCGACCACGAAATCCTCGACCGATTCTACGGCCACCTGCCGCCGGAGCCGCGCCGCACGCCTATGCGTGAGCTGATTTCGACGGTACTCTCGCATCGTACCACCCATGCCGACGAAGAGCTGGCCTACGACCGCATGCTCGAAGCCTTCGGCGACTGGGCCGGGGTGCTGGCGGCGCCCACGGCCGAGCTGGCGCACGCCATTCGCACCACGCGCTGGCCCGATACGCAGGCGCCCCGCATTCAAGAGATTCTGCGCCGTATTCAGGCCGAGACGGGTGGGCAGTTCGACCTCGATTTTCTGGCCGACTGGCCGACGGAAAAGGGCATGGAATGGCTGACCGATATGCCGGGCATCGGGCTGAAAACGGCCTCACTGCTGCTGCTGTTCAATTACCACAAGCCAGTATTGCCCGTCGATACGCACGTGCACCGGGTGGCGCAGCGGGTAGGGTTTCTGGGGCCGAAGGTGTCGGTGGAGAAGGCGCACTCAGTGCTGCTGGCGCTGCTGCCGGCCGATGCGGAAGCCTTGTTCAACTTCCACAAACACAATTACTGGCATGGGCAGCAGATTTGCTTTTTTCTGAAGCCGAACTGTGGTCGTTGCCCGCTCAAAGGCTTTTGCAATTATTATCTGGAGCATTATGGAGCGGCTACGGCCGAGGCGCTGGCGGCTACGCCCACGGTTTGGGATGCGGCGGCCTGGGGCAAGCTGCCGCATTAGTATTTATCATGCTGAGCGCAGCGAAGCATCTTCTCATACCAAAACGAAGAGCGAGGTTTGCTGTTCTGACCTGACAAGCTGCTTCCCTAGCTGACGCCGACCTCCGGTTCGTCAGCATGACAGGGCGGCGCTACCTTTACATCATGCGTCTCGTCAAGCATCCCGTCCTCTGCAATTACTACGTCACCTACCGCTGCAATGCGAAGTGCGCGTTTTGCGACATCTGGGAGAAGCCCTCGCCCTACGTGACGCTGGAGCAGGTGGAAGCCAACCTGCGCGACCTGAAAAAGCTAGGCGTGTCAGTCATCGACTTCACCGGCGGCGAGCCGCTGCTGCACCGGCAATTGCCTGACTTCGTGCGCCTGGCCCGCAAAATGGGCTTCATCACCACCGTCACGACCAACGGCCTGCTCTACCCCAAAAACGCCGAAAAGCTGCGTGGCCAGGTCGACATGCTGCACTTTTCGCTCGACAGCATCGACCGCGAAACGCACGACCGGGGCCGGGGCGTGGCTTGCTACGATTTTGTGATGGAAAGCATCCGTGTGGCGCTGGAGCTGGGCGAGCGGCCGGACATTCTGTTCACCGTTTTTCGCCATAACCTGCGGGAGCTGGAGCAAGTGTACCAGGAAATCACGCAGCCTAATGGCCTGGTGCTGATTATCAACCCGGCTTTTGAGTACAACGGCGTTGAAACCGGTGAGCAGCTGAGCGAAGACGAACTGGATTTTCTCTCGGCCTTCGGCAAGCGCAAGGGCGTGTACCTCAACGAGGCCTTCATCCAGCTGCGTCGCGATGGTGGCAACCACGTAGCCAAGCCCGTGTGCCGGGCCGCCAGCACCACGCTGGTCATCTCACCCTACAACGAACTGGTGCTGCCCTGTTATCACCTCGGCGAGCAGAAATTTCCCATCGAAGGCCAGCTATTCGACTTATACCAATCAGCTGAAGTGCAGGGCCTGGCTGCGCTGGAGGGTCGTCTGCCGGCCTGCGAGGGCTGCACCATCAACTGCTACATGCAGCCCAGCTTCGCGGTCGAAACCAGCAAATATTTCTGGCAGGCCCTGCCCAGCACCCTGAAATATAACTGGGAGAAAGGAACGTGGAAACGGATGTTTGCAATGAGCAATTGACAATGAATAATCAGCAATTGCTTGCCGATAGAAACGATTCGCTACAATTGTTAATTGCTCATTATTAATTGTTAATTAAAAAAATGCCCGCACTTATTCTGCCCGTTCACGGTATTCATCCTCAGATTCCGGCCGATTGTTTCGTGGCCGACAACGCCACCATCATCGGCGACGTGGTGCTGGGGCGGGGCTGCACGGTGTGGTTCACGGCCGTTATTCGGGGCGACGTCCATAGCATCCGCATCGGCGACGAAACCAACGTGCAGGATGGGGCCGTGCTGCATTGCACCTATCAAAAGGCGCCGCTCACTATCGGCAGCCGCGTCAGCATCGGGCACCGGGCGCTGGTGCACGGCTGCACCGTGGAAGACGATGTGCTCATTGGCATGGGGGCCATCGTGATGGACCACGCCGTGGTAGGCACGGGCTGCATCGTCGCGGCCGGGGCCGTGGTGCTGGAGAATTTCGTGTGCGAGCCGGGCTATTTGTATGCCGGGGTGCCCGCCAAAAAAATCAAGCCCGTGACGGCGGAGCAACGGGAAGGGCTGCGTAGGACAGCGGCGAATTACCAGACCTATGCCAGCTGGCTTACTCCCTTAAAGTAGTTTCCGGCCACTGCCAGGCCTGCACGCACTGGGCTCGCTATTGCTTATTGCGGACCACAATAAGCAATGGCGAGCCTCCTACTATTGCTTAGCATGCCCCGTGCAAAGCAAGGATATGCCCCGTGCAAAGCAAGGATATGCCTCGTGCAAAGCAATAGGCTGGCAAAGGCAGGTGGTAGGTGGGCTACAATTCGTCGTCCAGCTCCCCGCGCGGCTCGGCGCGCTCCTCCATCGTCGTCACGCGGAGCTGCACCAGCTCCACGGCGCGGCGCGAGCGCTGCAGCACCCGGAACTCGTAAGGGTCGAGCACGGCCACATCGCCCACTTCGGGGATGCTGCCGTAGATGACGTTGAGCAGGCCACCCACGGTTTCGTAGTCTTCGCCCTCGGGCAGGGGGAAGGGGAGGTATTCGTTGGCGTCGGAGATGGGCGTGGCGGGGTTCACGCGGTACTCGTCCTCGGCAATTTTCTCCACCACCGGCACTTCGTTGTCGTATTCGTCCTGAATTTCGCCCACCAGCTCCTCCATAATGTCTTCGATAGTGACGATGCCCGACACGCCGCCAAACTCGTCGCTCACGATGGCCATCACGATGTGCTTGCGCTGAAACTGGCGCAGCAAACGGTTGATTTTCTTGGTTTCGGGCACGAAGAAGGGCGGGCGCATGATGCGGGCCAAATCGACGGGCTCCTGGTTGCGGATGATGGGCAGCAGGTCCTTCACGTTGAGCACGCCCACTATATTGTCGATGTTGCCTTCATACACCGGCATGCGCGAGTAGCCTTCGCTGAACACCAGCTCCAGGATTTTGTCCTGCGGGGCATTCACGTCCAGCGCCGAAAGCTTGGTACGGGGCACCATTATCTGCTTCACCATGCGGTCGTTGAACTGAAATACGTTTTCAATCAGCTCGTGCTCCGAGTCCTGGATTTCGCCACTCTGCTTGCCCTGATCGAGCAGCAGGCGCAGCTCCTCGGCCGTGTGGACTTCGGAGCCGTGCGTCGATTTCACCCCGAACAAGCCCAGCAGGCCGTTCGACATCCAGTTGAGCAGCCAGATAGCGGGATAGGTGATGACGTAGAACACCCGCAGCGGCGCGGCCACGGCCAGTGTCGTAGCCTCCGATTTTTGAATAGCCAGCACCTTAGGCGCCTGCTCGCCAATAACAATGTGCAGCACCGTGATAGTGGCGAAAGACGCAATTAGCGCGGTAGTATGCACCGTTTCGGGCGCGATGACCAGCCCGAACTGGTGAATAAGGGCCAGCAGAATTTCGGCCACCACGCTCTCACCAATCCAGCCCAGGCCCAGCGAGGCCAGCGTAATGCCCAACTGAGTAGCCGATAAGTAGGCATCCAGGTTCTGCAACATGCTCTGCGTGAGCTGCGCCAGCCGGTTGCCTTCCTGCGCCCGCAGGTCGATTTGTGAGGCTCGCACCTTGACGAGGGCAAACTCAGCGGCAACAAAAAACCCGTTCAATAGAACGAGCAACAGCGTGAAAAGTATTTTTAAACCCATGTTGGCGGCCCCGCGACACGGTCGGTCTGGTGGCCATTCTACCTCAAAAGTACGGAGTTTGCGGTGGGTAGTTGGGGTGTTGAACCTTTCGGGCGGCTATTTGTGGTAGGGACAGCGTTATTTTGTAGCTGAAAGCCGCCCAATTTCCCCTGATGAATTCCTCCGTTTATAAATTTCTGGCGTTTCTGCTGCTGCTCGGCGGCCCGGTTTCAGCCCAGATATTCGTGCCCACCCACCTAAGCACCACTCTAAGTCAGCCCAAAGCGAAAGTAGGGGAGGAGTTGGACCTCATTATCAACGCCCGCATCGAAGACAAGTGGCATCTCTACGCCACCGATTTCAGCGAAGACGTGGGGCCAATACCGTTTACCCTGAAATTCACGCCGAGTGCGACGTATGCGCTGGTCGGCAAGCCCAAATCCATCAACTCGCACCACGAGCACGACGACGTATTCAACGGTGACGTGGCCTTTTGGGAAAAAACCGGGCAGATTCGCCAGCGCATCAAGGTGCTGCAGCCGGGCAGCCTCAGCATTAAGGCCGAAGCCGACTACCAGACCTGCACCGACGTGGACGGTCGCTGCGTGCCCGGCAATGAAGTGGTGACTTTTGGGCCACTCACCGTGACTGGCAGCGCCGCGCCAGCTAAGGCTACTGGTGTGGTAACGCCACCTGCCATTATAAAGACGGATGCGCCTGCCGTAGCTGCCGCCCCAACAGATTCTCCGACAGCTACTACGGCTATGGACACCGCCGGCCAACCGGCTCCAGTCGCGACGGCCACGGTAGCCCTGCCTACTACTGAGCCCGTTGCAGCTGCTTCGGCTGATGCTCCGCGCATCGCCCCCTCGGCGCCCTTGGCGCCCACTTCCGACGCGGGCAGCCTCTGGAGCTTCGGGCTGCTGGCCTTTATTTCGGGGCTGGCGGCGCTCATCACGCCCTGCGTGTTTCCGATGATTCCGATGACGGTTTCCTTTTTCACCGGCAGCAAGGACAGCCGGGGGCGCGGCATTCTCAAAGCCGTAGTGTATGGCTTGAGCATCATTGTTATCTACACCATCATTGGCGTGGTGGTGGCCCGGTTGCTGGGCGAGGAAGGCCCCAATTTCATGGCGACGCACTGGCTGCCGAACCTGCTGTTTTTTACCGTATTTGTGGTGTTCGGGCTGTCGTTCCTGGGCTTGTTTGAAATCACCCTGCCGCACCAGTTGGTAAGCAAAACCGACGAGCAGGCCGACAAGGGCGGTTGGCTGGGCATCTTCTTTATGGCCTTCACGCTGGTGCTGGTATCGTTCAGCTGCACCGGGCCGATTGTGGCCACGGTGCTGGGGCTGGCGGCCCGGGGGCAGACGCTGGCCCCGGTGGTGGGCATGCTGGGCTTTTCGCTAGCTTTTGCGCTGCCATTCACGCTGTTTGCCATTTTTCCCTCATGGCTGAAAAGCCTGCCCCGCTCGGGCGGCTGGCTCAACACGGTGAAGGTGGTGCTGGGCTTCGTGGAGCTGATGCTGGCCCTGAAATTTTTGAGCATGGTCGATTTGGCCTACCACTGGGGCGTGCTCACCCGCGATGTGTACCTGGTGCTGTGGGTGGTGCTGTCGGCGCTGCTGGGCATGTACCTGCTGGGCAAGTTCCGCCTCTCGCACGACTCGCCGCTCGACCACCTCAGCGTGGGCCGGCTGATGCTGGCGGTGCTGGCCTTCGCCTTCACCGTATACCTGATTCCGGGCCTGTTCGGGGCGCCGCTGCCGCTGCTGGCCGGCTACCTGCCCCCCCAGAGCAAGCACGATTTTTCGCTGGCGGCGCAGCCGGGTGGGGCGGCGCCGGCAGCCTCGGCCAGCCGCGAGGCGCCGCGCTTTGGCGAATTCCTGGAGTTGCCCCACAACCTGGAGGGCTACTTCGACCTGGAGCAGGCCAAGCGCGTGGCGCGGCTGGAAAACAAGCCGGTATTCGTGGATTTCACCGGCCACGCCTGCGTGAACTGCCGCAAGATGGAAGCGACGGTGTGGAGCGACCCGCAGGTGCTGGAGCGCCTGCGCCGCGACTACGTGGTGGTGGCCCTCTACGTGGACGACAAAACCGAACTGCCCGAAAAGGAATGGTATGTGTCGCCCCGCGACAAGCAGCAGAAAACTACCCTCGGCAAGCAAAACGCCGACCTGCAGGTGACGCGCTACGGCTTTAACGCCCAGCCTTATTACGTGTTGCTTGACCCGAATGACACGACCGGCCAGCCGTTAACGCAGCCCGTGGCGTACGAGCCGAATGTGGCGCAGTTCAGCCAGTTTTTGCAGAGTGGGCTGACGCAGTTCAAGCAGAAGAAGGGCGTGGCAGCGCGGTAGGCTAGGGCAAAAAAAGAACTGTCATGTTTCACTGCGTTCAGCATGACAGTTCTTTTTTTGCCCTAGCCTACAAAATCTAAAACAAGAAGAGGCAGCACCCACCCAGATGCTGCCTCTCGCTTACAATGAGGAACGCACCCACCCAGATGCGCAACTCGGTTTCCCCTCTTCTCCTCGAATCCAACTTCAGCTGTAGCGGAAGGACTTGAACCTCCACGAAGTAGTTAGCCAGCCCGAAGGCCGATTTCTCCCAAACCTTCACCCCCGAGATAGGAGGGTGTGTCTGCCAGTTTCACCACGCTACAATGTCTTTTTTAATCGCAGCCGGTTGCTTTCGATTATGACAAAAGTACGGCACAGAGACGGAAAGTAAAAATAATCATGCGTCGCAGTTGAAAATTTACAATTAATTTATTTCCTCTGGTGTAGCTTTGCGGGAACTTTAAATTTTCCCCTCGAAATATGGCCCGGAATTACGAACTTGATGAAACCGACCGGAGAATTTTAAACCTGCTCATCCAGGACGCCAAAATGCCCTACACCGAGATTGCGCGCAAGGTGCATGTGTCGGGCGGCACGGTGCACGTGCGCATGGCGCGGCTGGAGGAACTGGGTATTGTGGTGGGTGCCACGCTGCGCATTGACTTTTCGAAGCTCGGCTACGGCGTGAGTGCCTTCCTGGGCATTTACCTGCTCAAGAGCTCGGTGTATGCCAGTGTGGTAGAGCAGCTGAAGCTGATTCCGGAAGTGGTGAGCATTCACTTCACTACCGGGGCCTACGGCGTATTTGCCCGTCTGATGTGCCGCGACACGCAGCACCTGCGCGACGTGCTGCACGACCGCGTGCAACTCATCGAAGGCATCGAGCGCACCGAGACGCTGATTTCGCTGGAGGAGGTGATTAACCGCCCGATTGAGCTGAGTCAGGTTTTCTAGCGCGCGGCGGTAGAGCTTTATTCGACCCAGGCGCTGGCTGTGATGGCCAGCGCCTTAGGGTGCTTATTTTCTAAATTGTGAGCGGCGGCACGCGGGGGCAAAGCTGCCACTTTGTTATTGTATATGGCCGCTACGCTGCTCATCCAAACCGCTTTCATCGGCGACGTTATCCTGATGACGGCGCTGCTGGAATACTTGCACCAGACGGCGCCCGAAACGCCCGTGGACGTGCTGGTGCGGCGCGGCAACGAAGGGCTGCTGAAAGGCCATCCGCACGTGCGGCAGGTGCTGGTGTGGGATAAGAAAAATGGCAAGTACCGCCAGCTCTGGCAGCTGTTGGGCCAGATTCGGGCCGCGAAATACGGGCGGGTAGTGACTCTGCAGCGCTTCGCCAGCACCGGCTTTCTTACGGCTTTTTCGGGCGCACCGGAGCGGGTAGGGTTTGCGAAGAATCCTTTGAGCCGGTTTTTTACGAAGCGCGTGGCGCACCAGATTGGGGATGGCACGCATGAGGTAGAACGGAATCTACGGCTGCTTGAAGATAACAGCGCGAATAGCAAGATGGTAGGTGCTGGGCATTCGGTGCTGGGTGTTGGAGGAGGGAACGAATTGCTGTCTCCAAGCCAAAAGTCCGATACCGAGCACCGAACGTCGAATACCCAAATACCTTTTCCGCCGCGCCTCTACCCATCAGCCGCCGACGAAGCCACCGCGGCTATGTACGCCGCTGCTGGCCCCTACATCTGCCTGGCTCCGAATTCGGTGTGGTTTACCAAGCAATACCCCGAGGGAAAATGGCTGGAGCTGCTGGCCGCTTTGCCTGCCGGGCTGCGGGTGTACTTGCTGGGTGGCCCGCCCGACGTGGCTGCCTGCGAGCAGCTAGCGGCTGCCACCAGCCGGCCCGGCATGGAAAGCCTAGCGGGCAAGCTGGGTTTGCTAGCCTCGGCGGCGCTGATGCGCGGGGCGGTGATGAACTACGTGAACGACTCGGCCCCCATGCACCTGTGCTCGGCGGTGGGGGCGCCGGTGACGGCGATTTTTTGCTCCACGGTGCCGGAGTTTGGGTTTGGACCGCTGGCACCAGTGTCTTTTGTAGTGGAAACCAAGGAGGCGCTGGCCTGCCGGCCCTGCGGGCTGCACGGGCACGGGGCTTGCCCGCAGGGGCATTTTCGGTGTGCGTATAGTATTGAGGTGGCGCAGCTTACGGATGCGTTGAATCGCCCAACACGGGCTTAGTCGTAGCGGACACTTTTAGGGCTGAGCAACTGAAATCACTTGTTCGTTCCTTACACCGTGAGGCGCTGCGTCTGCGCGTTGCTGCGCACCACGTACACCGGCCGCCAGCCCGGCGAGCCAGGGAAAATAGGCGGTGCCGGCGGCATCAGCGGTGACGCTGGCCACGGGCCTAGGGCGTCGCACTCTACGCTGGCGTTGGATTCAGGCCGGCTACGGTCACGCTGGTGCGGGTAGGGTTTGAGATGAGGGTTGCGGAAGTTGTAGGGCGTGGGGCTGGCCTTCATTTCGCCAATCCGCTCAAACGCTTTGCCATCCCCACTGCACCTCGGAACGGGCGCTGTGCTGCTCGCTGGCGATGGTCCACTGCAAACGGGCCGCGTTGCCTTCGGCCGCTGCGGTGAAGCTCAGCAGCCCGACCGGTAGCGGTGCGCTGGTGCCGGTGAGGTAGAACTCCGAGAAGTAGTTGGCCACGGTAGCCTCCGCCGCAGCCCCAGCCAGCACCACGAAGGTGAAGCCGGTGTCGGTATTGCTGCTGTTACTGGCCAGGGGCCCATTGGCGCCGTTCACGCTGAAGGCCACTAGGCCCGCCAGGGCGGTGTCATTTGGCATTGTTCGGCCTTTTTGCCGACGGTGAAAAGCGAGACCTAACCATCAATTTTGCTTAGCTTGCCCATCAGTTCAACTAAGTTGAAAGTAAAAGTTTGAGTGTATCTGTTTGTTTTGCAAATTAATTTGTATAACCGCATGCAGGTTTTGATTTCGCAGTCAGCTACTTTACTTTTGCGCTGTTCTAACCACAGAAACCCACCCTCATGGACGCCTACACCTACGTGGCCAACGCCGACGCCGCCGCTATCGAAACCCTGTATCAGGCCTACCAGCAAGACCCGGAATCGGTTGATTTTGGCTGGCGCAAGTTCTTTGAAGGATTCGACTTCTCGCAGCAGTTTCCCGAAGGTGCCCCGGTAGTGGGCGGCAATGGCAACGGCAGCCAAACGGCCGCGCCCGCCAAAGCGGCCCAACCCGCCCCCGGGCCCCAGCCCGACGACTACGGCGTTCTGAACACCTCAGCCTCAACCAATAATGCAGGCAGCTTCGCCACTGGCGAAACGGCTGGCGACAAGGAAACGGCCGTGCGCAACCTCATCCACGCCTTCCGCAGCCGCGGCCACCTGCGCGCCAAAACCAACCCGGTGCGCGAGCGCAAAGACCGCCAGGCCCGCCTCGACCTAGCCGATTTCGGCCTCGGCGAAGCTGACCTCGACACCGCTTTCCGCAACGGCGAGGCGCTGGGCCTGGGCCCCAATGCCAAGCTGCGCGACATCGTAGCGGCGCTGGAAAAAATCTACACCGGCAGCATCGGCTTCGAGTACATGTACATCCGTGACCCGCAGGTGCTCGACTGGTTTCGCGCCAAGGTGGAGAAGGATTCGCTGGCCTTTAACCCCGGCGTGGAATACAAGAAGCGCATCCTCAAGAAGCTGAACGAGGCCGTGGTTTTCGAAAACTTCCTGCATACCAAGTTTTTGGGTCAGAAGCGCTTCTCGCTCGAAGGCGGCGAAACAGCCATCCCGGCGCTGGATGCCATCATCGGCAAAGGCGCCGAGCTGGGCGTGCAGGAGGTGATGATTGGCATGGCCCACCGCGGCCGCCTGAACGTGCTGGCCAACATCATGGGTAAAACCTATGAGCAGATTTTCAGTGAGTTCGAAGGCACCGCCGTGCCCGACCTCACCATGGGCGACGGTGACGTGAAGTACCACATGGGCTACAGCTCGGAAGTGGAAGCTGCTGGCGGCCAGAAAGTCAACCTGAAGCTGGCCCCCAACCCCTCGCACCTTGAGGCGGTGAACCCGGTGGTAGAAGGCTTCGTGCGCGCCAAAATTGAGCACCAGTACGCCGACGACTACCACAAAATCCTGCCCATTCTCATCCACGGCGACGCTGCCTTGGCGGGTCAGGGCATCGGCTACGAGGTGACGCAGATGTCGCAGCTGGAAGGCTACAAGACGGGCGGCACGGTTCACTTCGTGATTAATAATCAGGTGGGCTTCACCACTGATTTTGAGGATGCCCGCTCGTCCATTTACAGCACCGACGTA
This sequence comes from Hymenobacter aranciens, assembly GCF_030580865.1. Taxonomy (GTDB): domain Bacteria; phylum Bacteroidota; class Bacteroidia; order Cytophagales; family Hymenobacteraceae; genus Hymenobacter; species Hymenobacter aranciens. Next base: position 299,306 of record NZ_JAUQSY010000007.1, read on the forward strand.
GCCAAAATCATTGACGCGCCGGTACTGCACGTGAACGGCGACGACCCCGAAGCGGTGGTATTTGCCGTGCAGCTGGCTACTGAATACCGCCAGCAGTTCCACGGTGACATCTTTATTGACATGGTGTGCTACCGTCGCCACGGCCACAACGAGTCGGACGAGCCAAAATTCACCCAGCCCACGCTCTACAACGTCATCTCGAAGCACCCCAACCCGCGCGAGGTGTACAACGCCATGCTCGTGAAGCGCGGCGACGTGGATGCCGAGCTGGCTAACCAGATGGACCGCGAATTCCGCGACACCCTACAGGCCCGCCTCGACATGGTGAAACAGAAGCCCTTGCCTTACAATTACCAGGTGCTCGAAAACGAGTGGCGCAGCCTGCGCCGCTCCAAGAACGAGGACTTCGAGCAGTCGCCCGAAACCGGCATCAGCGAAGAAACCGTGGAGCGCGTGGCCAAAGCCCTGACTACGATTCCCGACGGCTTTAAGCCCATCAAGCAGATTGATAACCTGCTGAAGGAGCGCCGCAAGATGTTCTACGAAACCCGCGTGCTGAACTGGGCCGCCGGCGAGCTGCTGGCCTACGGCTCGCTGCTGACCGAAAAGCACATTGTGCGCGTGAGCGGGCAGGACGTGCAGCGCGGCACCTTCTCGCACCGCCACGCGGTGCTGCACGATGTCGAAACCTCGGCGCCCTATAACTCACTCAACCACATGGAGGGCGAGCACGAAAAGCTGAGCATTTTCAACTCCCTGCTGAGTGAGTATGCGGTGCTGGGCTTCGAGTTCGGCTACGGCATGGCTAACCCCACGGCGCTTGTGGTATGGGAGGCGCAATTCGGCGACTTCGCCAACGGCGCCCAGACCATGATTGACCAGTTCATCGTGAGCAGCGAGAGCAAGTGGCAGCGCATGAATGGCCTGGTGATGCTACTGCCCCACGGCTACGAAGGCCAGGGCCCCGAGCACTCCAACGCCCGCCCCGAGCGTTTTCTGCAGCTGGCGGCCGAGAATAACATCGTGGTAGCCAACATCACCACGCCCGCCAACTTCTTCCATGCCCTGCGTCGGCAACTGACCTGGAATTTCCGCAAGCCGCTGGTAGTGATGTCGCCCAAGTCGATGCTGCGCCACCCGCTGTGCGTATCGCCGGTGGAGGATTTCACCAACGGCAACTTCCGTGAGGTGCTGGGCGACAGCTTCGCCGAAGACAAAAAAGTGAAGCGCGTGCTGCTGTGCTCGGGCAAAGTGTACTACGATTTGCTGGACGAGCAGCAGCAGTCGGGCCGCAAGGATGTGGCCATCATCCGCCTGGAGCAGCTGCACCCCTTCCCCAAGAAACAGCTCGACGCGGAGCTGGCCAAGTATCCCAAGGCCAAGGTGTACTGGGTGCAGGAAGAGCCCGAAAACATGGGCTACTGGAACTACCTGCTGCGCTTCATGCGCCGCGAGCTCGAAGACGTGATTGCGCGCAAGCCCTCGGCCTCGCCGGCCACCGGCTACAACAAAATCCACGTAAAAGAGCAGAAGGAGTTGGTAGCCCGCGCCTTCGACAAGCCCAAAGAAGCCGTAGCCGACGACAACATCAAGGAAACGGCCGAAATAGCCAAAAAGCAAGATTAAAGGCATGTAGCGCATGCTTTAGCTTGCGCCTCGCCTGCTGCCGAACAAGCTAAAGCATGTTCTACAAATGATAACCGAAGAGCAAATCCAGGCCGTAGTGCGGCGCATCGTCGAAGGCTACCAGCCCGACCAGATTATTCTGTTCGGCTCGTACGCCTACGGCACGCCCAACGAACATAGTGACCTGGATTTGCTGATTATCAAGCGAAATGCGGAAACTAAACGGTCGGAGCGCTCCATTGCCGTGCGAAATCTATTGTGGTATACCGATGCACCATCAATGGATATTATCATTCGGACGCCGGAAGAAATGGCGAAGCGCACAGAGCTCTACTATACTGTAGAGGCGCAGGCATTACAGAAAGGAAGACTGCTGTATGCCAACGCCTGACCAAACCCGAGTTGCGACATTGCTTGCTACTGCCGATAACGATATGGGCATGGCACAGGTACTGCTGCAAAACGCTGCGCACTACTACGAAGGTATTGGATTTCATTGTCAGCAGGCGGTTGAAAAATACCTGAAGGCAATGCTGGTGACGTATGGCCTGACGGTGCCTTATACCCACGATTTACCTCGCTTGTTAAATGACCTAACGCCATTTATTGTCTTCACAGCTGATGAGAGACTGGCAGCAGTAGCCTTATTCGACTTTGCCGTCGACTTCCGCTATGAGTTGGATGACGCTCCTAGCTATACCTCGGCCGACCTGCTGGATATGGCCGGGTTGTTTCAAGCCAGGCTGCGCCCGCTGGCCCAGGCTTTCCTGATTTAATATTACGAACTTCATTCCCTCGCTTTCACCACTCATGCCCACCGAAATCAAAATTCCCGCCGTCGGCGAATCCATCACCGAAGTCACCATCGCGAAGTGGCTCAAGAAAGACGGCGAGGCCGTAAAGCGCGACGAAGTCATTGCCGAGCTGGAGTCGGACAAAGCCACCTTTGAGCTGCCCGCCGAGGCCGACGGTGTCCTGAAAATCCGGGTGCCCGAGGGCGAAACCATTGGCATCGGTACCGTGATTGCCGAGCTGGATGGCGCTGGTGCTCCCGCTGCTGCCCCGGCCGCCGAGGCTCCGAAAGCTGAAGCTCCAAAGGCCGAAGCCCCTAAGGCCGACCCCATTGCCCAGGGTGAAGAAAACCCTGCCGCCAGCAATCAGGCCGGCTATGGCGGCACCCCGCCCAAAGCCGAAGGCGCCGCCCCGGCCAGCGGCGGTGGCTCCATCGAAATGAAAATCCCCACGGTAGGCGAGTCCATCACCGAAGTGACGGTGGCCAAGTGGCTGAAAGAAGACGGCGCCCAGGTGAGCCGCGACGAGGTGATTGCCGAGCTGGAATCGGACAAAGCCACGTTTGAGCTGCCTGCCGAAGGCAGCGGCATCCTGCGCCACGCCGTGAAAGAAGGCGAAACCATTACCATCGGGACCGTCATTGCCCGCATCGAAGGTGGGGGAGGAGCCGCTCCGGCCGCGCCCGCTGCCGCCCCTGCTGCTGAAGCCAAGCCAACTACGGCAACCCCGGCGCTGGCTCAGAACACGGGAGCCAGCACCTACGCCACCGGCGTACCCTCACCCGCCGCTGGCAAAATCCTCGATGAGAAAGGCATCAAGCCCGGCGACGTAAGTGGCACCGGCCGCGATGGCCGCATTACCAAGGAAGACGCGCAGAACGCCCAGGCCAAACCGGCCACTGCCCCGGCGCCGCAAGTAACTGCACCGGCAGCTACCGCCGCTGCTCCGGCTGCCGCCCCCGCCGCTACCGGCGACCGTACCCAGCGCCGCGAGCGCATGAGCAACCTGCGCAAAACGGTGGCCCGCCGCCTGGTATCAGTGAAAAACGAGACGGCCATGCTCACCACCTTCAACGAGGTGAACATGCAGCCGGTGATGGACCTGCGCGCCAAGTTCAAAGACAAGTTCAAGGAGAAGAACGGCGTGAACCTGGGCTTTATGTCCTTCTTCACCAAGGCGGTGTGCGTGGCCCTGCAGGAGTGGCCAGCCGTGAATGCCCAGCTTGACAACGGCGAAATCGTGTACTCCGACTTCTGCGACATCAGCATCGCCGTGTCAGCTCCGAAGGGCCTGGTGGTGCCCGTAATTCGCAACGCCGAGAAACTCAGCTTCGACGGTATCGAAAAAGAGGTAGTGCGCCTGGCCACGCTGGCCCGCGACAACAAGCTTACCATCGAGCAGATGACGGGCGGCACGTTCACCATCACCAACGGCGGCATCTTCGGCTCGATGATGAGCACTCCTATTATTAATGCGCCGCAGTCGGCCATCCTGGGCATGCACAACATCGTGCAGCGCCCCGTGGCCGAGAATGGTCAGGTGGTGATTCGCCCCATGATGTACCTGGCCCTGAGCTACGACCACCGCATTATCGACGGCCGCGAGTCGGTGAGCTTCCTAGTGCGGGTGAAGGAGCTGCTGGAAGACCCCACGCGTCTGTTGCTGGGCGTTTAAATAATTAGCTGTTAAGCATTAGCTGTTAGCCCTTAGCTGCTGGCTGTTAGCCTTCTTTAGAACAGAAGCTAATAGCTAGCAGCTAAGGGCTAACAGCTTTTTTAATATGGCTTGCCGTGCGTTAGTCCCAGAATGATGTCCGTCATAAACGGCAGCTTGCGCAGCACCCGGATACCCGCCGTGGTAAGCCAAGGCTGCCCGAATACCTGATGAATGAGCCGCCCCGCCGTGATGCGCAGGCTGAGCAAGCCGCGCCAGGCGCGGGTGTACTGCTGCTCCAACTCGGCGCGGGAGATGCGGCCGTCCAGAAAATCAAGCAGCAGCGGGTGCAGTAGCGCGCTGGCATTCATGCCCATGCTCATGCCATTGCCGGCCAGCGGCGCGATAGTGCCGGCCGCATCGCCGAGCATCAGGACGTGCGAATCGATGGTGGAACGCTCGCGGAAAGTGATTTGGGAAATGACAATCGGCGGGTTGGCTACGCGTTGGGCTTCTTCGAGATAGGGGCGCAGCAAAGGGTTCTGCATCAATACCTGCCGCTCCATTTCGGCCACGCTGTTGCCGTGGGCGCGCAGGTTGCGCACGTCGCTGATGTAGCTGCAGTTGGTGAGGCCCCCCGGCACCGGCGAGAGGCCGCAGTAGCCATCTTTGAAATTATGCATCTCTACTGTGGCGGCGGGGAAGTCGATGCCCGTCAGGTGATATTTGACGGCCACGAACTGCCGGCCTTTGCGGCTGTCTTCCAGGAAAGGGCGGTGGAGCTTGCTGTCGAGGTTAGCGTGCTTGCCCCAGGCGCCGCAGGCGAGGCGGGCGCGGTAGGTGGCGCCGTGGGCGGTGCTGAGGGTGAATTGCTCGTTGGCAAAAACCACGTCCGTCACCTTGGTGCCTTCGCAGATGGTGGCGCCGTGTTCGGTGGCCAGGCGCGCCAGCAGCTGGTCGAGCACGTAGCGGGTGATACCGATGCCACCAATGTCCAGCTTGTGATGCAGGGCCTCGCCGCTGGGCGACGACACCGTGAACTGCGTCATCACCGGCAAATTCATCCCGGCTAGCGGCACGCCAATGCGGCACAAGAAATCGTGGTTTTCCATCGAGATGTACTCGCCGCACACTCGGTGAAAGGGGTAGATTTCCTTCTCAAACAGCACCACGCGCCGCCCCGCCCGCGCCAGCTGCAAGGCCAGCGTGAGGCCCGCCACACCCCCGCCGATGATGGCGCAGTCGTAAATTACATCGTCGTGCATGAGGTAGGTAATGAGTAAGATGGAGTGTATAGACGCACTATTTTGCGTCTCGTCGTTCGCGTCGGATAAACAATTTCGTTCAACGACGAGATGCAAAATATTGCATCTCTATCTTGTTCTGTTGCGCAGCACGCGGGCGGCGAACAACACCCCGGCCGCCAGCAGGCAGGTATAGGCCGTGGCATTGAGCCACTCCGGCACTTTCATACCATTCTCCTTGATGATGTTAACAGCGGCGGATTCGTCTTTGTCGGCAATCTGCTGATTGATGGCGGCGTATTCGCGGCCGACGTGGACCAGCGCCCCGGCCAGCGGCAGCAGCCCGAGATAGGCCAAGGCGGGCAGTTTCGCGGAACGGTAGAGGTAGAACAGGCTGCCCAGCGTGACCACGCCCGCGCCGGCTACCATCGTCTGGGCCACGCGCAGGCTGCGGTGCAAACCCATGGCTACCACCATCGTGCGCAGGCCGGCGGCCTGGTCTTCGGTGTAGTCTTCGGCGTTGTTGAGCATCAGCACGGCCATTTGGAGCAGGCCGTAGGCGGCGGCCAGCGTGAGCATAGGCCGGCGCGGGAAGTGCGTAACGAGGCTGCTGGTGTAGGCCATTGGCCCGAAGAACAGGACCGCCCACAGCGCCGGCAATTGCCACAGCCCGCGCGACTTAAAATGCAGCGGCCGCCACGAATACTGGAAGCCCAGCGCCCAGCCAATGAGCGTGAGCGGCACGAACTGCCAGCGCCCGGTGTGCCGCGTCAGCCACACGCTGATGAGCACCGTGCCCGCCACTGAGGCGCGCATCTGCCAGCGCACGCCCATGTCGCCTAACTCGAAAATGGCGTTCGATAAATGGCTCTTGTACACGGCATCCACGCGGCGGTCGGCGTAGGCATTCACCATATCACCGAAGTTGAACAGCAGGTAGATACCCGTCAGGCCCACGTACAACTCCGGCGTTTTGAGGAAACTTAGGTTCTCGGCACTAAGCAGAATCGGAATAATGAAAATCGGCACCTCGGCCAGCAGAAACTCGGTGCGCCGCAGCGTCTTGCTGTTTTTCAGGAACTCACGCAGGCCGCGCTGGGCCGGCCGCGCCAGCAGGTTGATGCGTTGGATGTGCCGCTCGTTGGGGTTGAGAAAGGCGTCGCGGCCGTGCAGCAGGGCGTGGTTGTCGGCCAGCACAATGTCGCCATCGGCCCAGGTGTGGATGTAGAAAACCTCCGGCGCGTAGAGCGCGGTTTGCAGCTCGGCAATCAAGTCGGCTTCTGCCTCAGGGCTAGTATTCAACACTTCCACGCTCACCGGGTTGAGGTCGTACACGGGTTCGGCGAAGCGCAGGGTGGGCTCGGCCGTGACGGGGTGGGGCTGCACCAGCCGCTGGGTGAGCGTGCCGCCGTAGTGCACGATTTTCTCGGTGCGGTAGCGCAGCGTGGCGCGCTCCCAGCGCTGGCGCTGCCCGGGCGTGGCGCGGGCCAGCACCCGGATGGTATCGGCGAAGGTGGTGCCGCCGCGGTCTTCGGGGCGGGGGGCCTTCAGGCACTGGAAGAAAATGAGGTAGGGGATTTTGCCTACGAAAGCACCATCCCAGTGCAGCGGCACAGCGCTGGGCGTGTAGAGGTAGTTCTTGGCGTCGGCCTTCACTTTCAATTCGTTGATGGCCCCGAACGGCCATTGCAGCGGCTCACCCAATTGCTGGGCATAGAGCGCAAAAGCCGTTTTGTCGAACAGCTCGAAGCCCCGGAAAATCAGAATCCGGTGCTCGCGCACCCACTCCTCAATCTGCGCCGCCGGGATGGGCGCAATGGTCTGGCCGGGCGCGGTGGCTTGCACGAGCAGGCCGAAGGGAAACTGAGGTTCGAGGGTGTAGGCGGACATGGGAGAGGGGACGCAGGCGCTTGAGAGTACGCACAAAGGTGGCGCGCTGCGGCGGACTTTGGGGTGAAGAATTCAGCCCGATTGGTTAAGAATTCGGGCGCGCCACAAAATGGCTCGGCTGGCCATCCTGCTCGACAAGCTCGGCCCCCAACTCCTCCGCCTGCTGCCGCTTCATTAATAGGTAGTCGTCGGCGCGTAGCACCACCACGCCGTGCCAGGGCGTCAGCCAGTCGTCGACGGCGCGGGTGATGCGCAGGCCGATTTTGTCGGCGTGGGGGTGCTGCGGGTGGATGCTCAGGCGCAGGGCGTGCGGGAATTCCTCGGCCAGCAGGCGCGTCCAGGCGTTGCTGCGGCGGATGACTTCGTAAGCTACGGCCTTGCTTTCCTCTTTCACGCGGCTCTTGCTTTTGGCGGGCTCCAGCACCTGCCCGTCCTCGCTCACGAAGCGGTGAATACCGTTGAACATGGCCCGGTGGTGGGGCGTGTCGCGCACTTTGGCCTGCAAGTCGGCCAGCGGCTCGGCGTAGCGCTCCGTTATCCAGGCCCGGGCCGCGTCGAAGGACGGGGTTTCGATGAAATCCTCCAGGTTGAGGACCTCAATATCGCGGCAATCCAGCCTGGCAATGAGCTGCTGCAACACCTTATTATAAGCCGATACATCCGCGTCGCTCACCTGCACCAAATCGGCAAACACGCGGCCATCGGCGCAGATTTTCAGCCGCGCCCCCGGCGCGTACACCTGCCGGATGTCATCGCAGAGCTGCTGCAGAAAAGTCAGCGCGATTTCCTCCCCCAAATCGGGCAGCGTGCCCAGCACCTTCTGCTGGTTCGGCGACTTGGCCGGAAAGGCCGGCAGCAGCATTTCGATGGGTCGCTGCTGGCTGATAAAGTATTGCAGCTTGGGCAAGTGCAGCGCCAGACACTGCTCGCAAGGCTCGTTAGCCGCACAGTGCGTTTCCGAGTCCAGCACCTTGCGGTGCAGCATAATCAGCTTCAACACCCGCCGCGCCACCGTGAAATCTACCTCCGCATCGAGCTGCAGAAACTGCTCTACCACCGTGCCCACCTGCCCCAGCAGCAGCGGCGCCAGCGGATTTTGCAGCTGCGGCGCAGCCACGGCCAGCCCGGCGCTCAGCAATTCTAGCGCCTGGTTGGTGGCCTGCCCGCCGGGCGAGCGGTCGAGGCAGCGCAGCAGCAGGATGCTCCAGTGCGCGGCGTACAGCGTCTGGGCCAGCGCCGGGGCATTGGCGGGAGTATCGGTAGCGCCCTGCGCCACTATTGCCAGCAGCGCCAGGCCGCGCAGGCGAATATTCTCGGTTTCGGGACTGAAGACGTTGGTGGGCGCGTCGCTCACCAGCAAATCGGCCAGCAGCGCCCGCAAAGTGGCCTGATGCGGCGCCAGTAGCGCCAGTTTCTGCTGCATAAAGGCCTGGAAACGTAGGGCCAAAGGCCCGGCGGGGAGGTCTGCGGCCTGCAGTTCCAGCGCGTCGTGAATGCGCTGGTACAGTCCCAGTACGAAATCGTTTTTCGAGCCAAAATGTCGGTAAACCTCCGCCAACGGCGCGCCCGCCGCTTCGGCAACCTGTGCCACGCTCACCCGATGAAAACCCTGCTCAGCAAACAGGCGCAAGCCAGTATCTAGCAGGGTGCGGCGGTTAAGGGCTGGCAGATTGGAAGAAGCAACAGACATAAGAAATTCAGAAAAAGCCCTTAGCGCAACGAAGTTGAAACTACAGTATCGAAAGTGGCGACGACGGCCGCAGCCCCAGCCGCTGCTGAAACATGGCCCCGATGTGCTGCGCCCGCTTCTTGGCATCGTCCGCCCCTGGCCCGCTGAATAAGGAATCAACGCTGGCGTGAAACAAAGCCAGCCAGCGCTGAAAATGCTCGGCCCCAATGGGCAGCGGGAAATGCTGCGCCAACGGGCGGCCCTTGTAGCGGCTGGTGCCCAGCAGCACGCTGCTCCAGAAGTCGTACATCGTGGGCAGGTGATGGCTCCAGTCGACCTGCGCCACCTCCATAAATATGGGGGCCAGCAGCGCATCGGCGCTCACCCGCTCATAAAAGGTGTCGACCAGCTGAACGATGTCGGCCTCGGTGCGCAGGTCGGGAAGGGGCGGAGTAGACATGACGCAAAAATACGCGGTCGGCTTTCCGTTGCCGGTGCAGCGCCAGACGTCCGCTAGCCAACCCGACACTTCTGCCAGCGGTCCGGCCAAGCTTCCCCCCCCCGATAGTTTAAGACCCAATTTGCCCGACAGCAGCCGCCATTTATGGGTAAAACGGCAGCTTACGAGAAAAAAATACGGTTGGCTTGAAAAAAAATACGGCAGTTTGAGAAAAAAATCTTTCCAAAAAATGGAAAGCCTGTTTTGACCCACAATAACCTTGTTTTAGCACGGCCTTAAACCGTAAAAATTAGCTGATAGTTAGCCATGCAGCTTGCATGCTAAAGCAGGAAAATCACCCGGATTTTTTGCCTTTGGAATACTTAGATGGCAGGGCAAGGCCGCAGCCCTTTTGCTAAGTCCAGAAATGGGAAGCCGAATTGGCTGCTGAACGTGTTTTTTTGCCCGATGAAGTCGCGTTTTTGCCAGTTTAAAAAATTATTCAGGGTAGCAAAAAAGGAGTTGCAATCGTAGATTTGTGATGTCTTGTCCTAGCACCCTAAAACGGCCGCTTGTTTCTGCCCGCGAAAGCCGCGCAAGTCTTGAGGTCTTTCTATGGTCTGCTGCCGGACTGATGAACAAAAGCTTATCCTGTATAGGTAAGCAGCCGCCCTTCTATTAAGCTATAAAATAAACTGCCGCCCGGGTTGCTACCGTCTATACCGACGATAGTGCCAGCTTCAAAGAGCCCGGCGGTGCGATTGAAATGAACGCCCGGCTGCCTGTATTAGCGCCGGATTCCCGAGTTTTTATCCCTTAATCTTTTTACCACCCAACAATGGCATACTCTGCTACTTCCGCTGCCGGCAAAGCCGTGCAAGACATCATTTCTGACCTGCCCAGCCTGCTGGCCGTGGCGGTAGTCGACGCTACGTCGGGCATGGCCCTGGCGTCGCACTCCAACTCGCCCACGCTCAACCCCGAGACGGCGGCTGCTTACAACGCCGAAGTGGTAAAGCAGAAGCAGAAAGCCATGAGCGCCCTGAAGCTGCAAGGCGAGAAAATCGAGGACATCCTCATTTCCCTCAGCAACCAGCTGCACCTCATTAAGCTCAGCGACAACGGTACCAAGTTCATCTACCTGGCCGTGAACCCGCGCGATACCAACCTGGCTATTGCCCGCGAAGTGTTGCGCACCCACGTTGAGCAGCTCAATTAATTAATTCTAAGGCCGGCGACCGTTGGCGTGATTTTCTACCCACGTCACCCCAACTGTCGCCGGCCAAAAACCTCTTTTACACCTTTTAGCACGCAAATTTCGTCATGAAACTCACCGCTACCCCCTTCGACCCCCAGACCGGCGAACTGCTGCCGGTGTACCGCGACGCCTACCTGCGCGGCGACCTGAGCCGCGCTTCGGCCCGCCAGGTAGAAGAATACCTGCGCAAGGACGCCGATAAAGCCCACGCCACCGTAACGCGTTGGTACGAAATGAAATCGGAAGAAGAAACGGCCGCTACGCCCAACTGGGTGCAGAAGCAACTGACCTTCATCCGCGAGCAGCCGCAGCGCTTCCGGCAGCGGGCCCTGGGTATGGTGGCCGTGGCCGCCCTGCTGGCCGGCGCCTCGATGGCCGCCACCAACCTGCCCACCGACAACCTGCCGACGGACGCCGTTACCCCCGCCATCTTCGCGGCCATGCCCGAAAGCGCCACCCGCATGGTAACCGTGCAGGGCCGCATTCTGGACGAAAACGGCAAGCCCCTGGTGGGTGCCACCGTGCTGCGCAAAGGCACCGCTTACGGCACCAGCACCGATGCCAACGGCAGCTACGCCCTGCGCGTGCCCGCCGCCGAAGCCCACAGCGCCACCCTGCAATACGGCTACGCCGGCTACAACGACCAGGAAGTGAGCGCCGCCAGCACCACCGAAGCCGTTACGCTGCAACCCCGCGCCACGGCCAAAAAGCACCGTTGGCTGTTCTTCTAAGGTGTAACCCGAACCGCCGTTTCGGCGACGAGCGCCGGGAGTTCCGTGCGGCTATTGACGCCAGAATTCACCGGGCTCGTCGTCGAAACGGCGGTTCGCGCTACCCGCAGGTGGCGAAAAATTAAAACGATGTGAAAGCAAGAACCTACCGGAAGCACGTCGCTAGCAAACTCAAAGAATCACAGGAACAATCTCAATCCGCCACTATGGCTTATTCCACTAACAGCGCGGCCGGTAAGGCTGTCGAAGCTATTATCAACGACCTGCCCGGCCTGCTGGCCGTGGCCGTAGTCGACGTGACCTCGGGCATGGCCCTGGCCTCGCACTCCAACTCGCCCACGCTCAATCCCGAGACGGCAGCCGCTTACAACACCGAAGTAGTGAAGCAGAAGCAGAAGGCCATGAGCGCCCTGAAGCTGACTAATGAGTCGATTGAGGATATCCTCATCACCCTCACCAACCAGCTGCACCTGCTGAAGCTGAACCCCGCCGGTAACAAATTTATCTATCTGGCCGTGAACTCGCGCGAAACCAACCTGGCCATTGCCCGGGAGGTATTGCGCTCCCACGTTGACCAGATTAGCTAAGGGTCCATTGTTGCATACAGCTGAAAAACCCATCCGCCCTGCGGGTGGGTTTTTTGCGTGTGGGCCGGCCGAAACCGGCGGCCCTTATTACCGGTTTTAAGCAGGGTTTCCCTTGTACCTTTGGGGACTTATCACGAACGCGCTTTTTCATGAATTCATACGACGTTACCGTCATCGGCAGCGGCCCGGGGGGCTACGTAGCCGCCATTCGCTGCGCCCAGCTGGGCTTCAAAACGGCCCTCATTGAAAAATACCCGACGCTGGGCGGCACCTGCCTTAACGTGGGCTGCATTCCGAGCAAGGCGCTGCTCGACTCGACCGAGCATTTTCACAACGCCGCCCACACCTTCAAGGAGCACGGCATCGAGCTGGACAACTTGGCCATCAACATGAACCAGCTCATCGACCGCAAGAACGGCGTGGTGAAGGCGAATACCGACGGCATTCAGTTTCTGATGAAAAAGAACAAAATCGACGTGCTGCGGGGCGTCGGTTCGTTCGTTGATAAAAACCACATCAAAATCACGCCCACCGAGGGCGGCGAAGAGCAGCAGATTGAGACGAAGAACGTCATTATCGCCACCGGCTCGAAGCCCACGGTGCTGCCCTTCATCGCGCAGGACAAGGAGCGCATCATCACCAGCACCGAGGCGCTGAACATCCGCGAGGTACCCAAGCACATGGTCGTGATTGGCGGCGGCGTTATCGGGCTCGAAATGGCTTCGGTGTATGCCCGCCTAGGGGCCAAGGTGAGCGTGGTGGAGTTCATGGATTCGCTCATCCCCACGATGGACCGGGCGCTGGGCAAGGAGCTCAAACGCATCCTGGGTAAAATCGGTATCGAGTTCTACCTCAGCCATAAAGTAACCGGTGCCAGCCGCGAAGGCGACGTGGTGACCGTGACCGCCACCTCACCCAAAGGCGAAGAAGTGAAGCTGGAGGGCGACTACTGCCTCGTGGCCGTGGGCCGCGTGCCCTACACCGCCGGCCTCAACCTGGAAGCGGCGGGCGTGGAAATGGAGGAGCGCGGCCGCATCAAGGTCGATGCCCACCTGCAAACCAACGTGCCCGGCATCTACGCCATCGGCGACGTGATTAAGGGCGCCATGCTGGCCCATAAGGCCGAGGAAGAAGGCGTGTTCGTGGCCGAAACGCTGGCCGGGCAGAAGCCGCACATCAACTACCTGCTCATCCCCGGCGTGGTGTACACCTGGCCCGAAGTGGCCGGCGTGGGCTTCACCGAGGAGCAGCTGAAGGAACAGGGCAAGGCTTATAAAACGGGCTCGTTCCCCTTCCGGGCCAGCGGCCGCGCCCGCGCCAGCATGGACCTCGACGGCTTCGTGAAAGTGCTGGCCGACAAGGAAACCGACGAAATCCTGGGCGTGCATATGATTGGCCCGCGCATCGCCGACCTCATCGCCGAAGCGGTGACGGCCATGGAGTTCCGCGCCTCGGCCGAGGATGTGGCCCGCATGAGCCACGCCCACCCGACCTACGCCGAGGCCATGAAAGAGGCCTGCCTGGCGGCTACTGACAACCGCGCCATTCACATGTAATAGTCGGGCGAGCATGTGGCTTTCTGACCCTGCCAACTACGGCCGCTTCCTCACCGGGGCGGCCGTATTGCTGTCGCTGCTGGCCTGCGAACAGCGCCGCCCTCGTACCACCGAGCAGGTGGTGGCGGCAGCTAAAACGGCGCGGCTGGTCGTTGAGCCAGCGCCGCCAGCGACTCCGGTTGCGCCCGCGCGGGCGGCGATTCTTGATGCACCACTCGAAGACACCGGCCCAGAGGTGTCGGAGGTAACCGACCGCACCGCGCCGGTGCTGCTGGCTATCCAGCAGTTTAATCCGGGTGAATGGGACAGTCTCAACGCCGAGTGGGCAAACTGGAATACTGTTACCCGATTCGGCCGGTTTTGCCTGGTGGAGCGACATGAACTGCCGCGCTTGTTCTATCAGGCTGCTAGTCATGATTCTACCTGGACGGAAGTAGAGCTGGCTTTATCTGATGAGTACTGGGGGGCAGAATCAGGCGAAACCGAGTTGGAGACGGTCAATTTGGACGGGCGCGGGGCAGCGGAGTTGGTGCTGCGGTTTCATCCGGCTAGGTATGGGTCGGGTGGCGGTACTGCCTGGGACTACGTGAGCGTAATAGAGGTATCGGCCAGACCGAAGCTGATTTTTCGTGCCTTACTGGCAGAAGAGAACGAAGCGTTTGGAGGCTATGCCCAGCTGCACGGCTACACCATCGCGCCGGGCGAGCAATACACGGGCTGCAAGCGTAGTTTTAAGGTTCGGGGCCGCGAGCTGGTGCTTGGTCCGATTAAGACCATTGGCAATACTGAACGCAAAGAATGCAGATTAACCGAGCTACCGGCGGGCCGCTACCATTACCGGAATGGCAGGCTGTTGCGTGCTGGAAAGTAGTTTGCACGGCAGCCGAAACAGAAGGCGGCGGAAAATGTAGTAGCTGAGCAATGTAGAGACGCAATATTTTGCGTCTCGTCGGTGAACGACATTCATACGGCGCAAACGACGAGACGCAAAATATTGCGTCTCTACAGCTATTGCTGAGGCATGAAAATTGCGCCGGTAGCGGTAGCAACTGTTGGTGAAAATTCTATTTAATGACTTTCTGCGCATGCTCCTTCTTTACACCGCTTATTTAAAACTGCGTCGCACTTCGCTGGCCTTCCTGAGCCTGCTGGCCGCCACGCCCGCGCTGGCCCAAACCATCTACACCCCCGCTGCCCTGACGCCCACCAGCTTCACCGCCGACGTGGTGGCCGATGGCGCGGGCACGGCCCTCAGCTCGACCACCCACGGCTTCGATACCGGCGGCACCGACGTGCAATACTGCCTGGTAGCGCCCAATTTCGTGAGTCCCACTACGGGGGGCACTACCCGCTCGCTGCCCGCCAATCGCATTCTGCAGAACCCGGCTTCGCCCACGCCCGGCCTGACGTTTCAGCTGCAGCCCTATAATGGGCTGAATTCGCTGCGCATCCCGGGCTCGGGCAATGGCACGATGACGCTGGCCACGCCCCAGGCGGCCCACAGCGTGTGGCTGGCCGCCGCCACCGGCAACGGCGCGCCTACCGGCAACAACCCGGTGACGCTGACGGTGCAGTTTACCGATGGTACCATCCAACTGTTCAACGTGGACATCTCGGACTGGTTTGGCGGCACCAATTTCATTGCCAGCAACCTGGGCCGGGTGGGGCGCACCAACGACCGGTTCGATACGGCCCCGAATGAGCCGCGCCTCTACCAGTTTGAACTGGTGCTGAGTGCGGCCAACTATGGCAAGCTGGTGCAGGGCATCCAGGTGTTCAAAACCCAGCCCAGCGGGGTGACCACCGCCACGGTGTTCAATGGCATGGCCATTACGCTGGCCTCGCCCTGCAACCTGCCGACGGCGGTGGTGGCCAGCAGCGTCGGCAGCGTGTGCCCCGGGCAGTCGGCGCAGCTCACGGCCACGCTCACGGGCGGTGCGGGCACCTACACCGGCCAGTGGCAGTCCTCGCCCGATGGGGTGACCTGGACCAACATCCCCGGCGCGACCGGCCGCACCTATACCGCCACGCCCACGGCTACCACGCAATACCGCTACCGTCAGGTGTGCGCCGCCGGCCCCAGCAGCAACAGCAACGCCGTAACCATTACCCTGACGGTGCCCAGCGCCACGCTCAGCTACGCCAACGCCACCTTCTGCCGCAGCGGCCGGAGCGGCGTGCCCACCGTCACGCCCGCCGGCGGCACGTTCAGCGCGCCCGCCGGGCTGGCCATCAACGCCAGCACCGGCGATATCGACCTAGCCGCTTCCACGGCGGGCAACTACGTAGTGAGCTACGTGAGCAGCGGGCCGTGCTCGGCTACTGCTGCTTACTCGCTCACGGTGCTGGCGCCCAGTGCGGCGCTGGCTTACGCGGCCACTACTTTTTGCCGGGTGGGCAGCAGCGGCCTGCCCGCCGTTACGCCCGCTGGGGGCAGCTTCAGCAGCAGCTCGCAGGGGCTGGCGCTGAATGCCGGCACCGGGCAGATTGACCTGGCCGCCTCCACGGCCGGCAGCTACGTGGTGAGCTACACCAGCACCGGCCAGTGCCCGGCCACCGCCACGGCCCGCATCGAGGTGAAAAGCGACGCCCTGCCCACCTTCCCTAACGTGCTAACCCCCAACGGCGACGGCGTGAATGACGCGCTGAAATTGAAATTCGACTACCCGCTGGCGGATGTGAGCGGCTTCCATTTGATGGTATTCAACCGCTGGGGGCGCAAGCTATTCGAAGGCAGCGACCCGGCGACGGGCTGGGCGCCCGACCAGGCTTCGGGCGGCACGTACTACTACACGATTGACTATAGCGACTGTGCGGGGCGGCCGCAGCACTACACGGGGTGGGTAGATGTGGTGAAGTAACTCCCGGTAACTGAAATGCAAAAGCGGCTGAAGCTACAGGAGCTTCAGCCGCTTTTCTATTATCTTGCAACGTGACCAAGCAGGACCATATTGCCTACTGGATGAATGCTGCCGAGCAGAATTGGCAGGAGGTCGGGAGTATGTTCACGGCAGGCACTTACGTGCCGTGCTTGTTCTGGGCGCACCTCACTATCGAAAAGCTGGCGAAAGCGCTGTGGGTGCAGGACAACCCCAGCGACACACCGCCCTTTACGCACAATATTGCCCGGCTGTTAGCTGATACCTCGCTCGTATTGACGCCGGGTCAGGCTACGTTTGTCCAGCAGTTGAATACTTTTCAGCTGGAGGGACGTTATGAAAGCTACACGGCCAATTTGCGCCAGCAGGCTACCAGAGTTTTCACGCAAACTGTGCTACAAGACGTAACCGACCTTCGCCAATGCTTACTCAATCAACTGCCTTAGAACGGGTGAGAAGTTTTGCGGAAAGCATCCGCAGCCAGCACATCTCGCTGCGCAAAGTCATTCTATTCGGTTCCTACGCCCGCAACGAGCAGCGTTCCTTTTCTGATATTGACGTGGCGCTGGTGGCGGATGAGTTTACGGGATTCGGCTTTCGGGATGTGGGGCTGATAGGGGAAGCGCTGGCTCAAAAGCTGTTCGTGGACATTGAGCCGCATACCTTTTCGCCGGAGCAGTTCGCCGACTGGAATCCGTTTGTGCAGGAAATCAAACGAACGGGCATCGTGGTCGGCGAATGGGAGCCTATGGCTGCTGGGAACTGAGCTTTTGGTATTCAATATGGGGCAGCAAAACGCAAAAGCGGCTGAAGCTATAGAGGCTTCAGCCGCTTTTTAGTAATTTGTGACGTCATGTCATACTGGTGGCGGTGCGGCTGATGCTTGCAAGCGTGCGAACGGCGCTGAGCTGACGTCATGTCATGCTGGCGGGCGTGCGATGGGTACTGACGAGGCGTCAATAGGTACTGTCGGGGCGTCAAAGAGGGCAGTCAGCCATGCGAGCGGTGCGGCCGGGGTGACAATGGGTATGGGCGAGGGTGCGAACGGTGCGGCCGGGGCGTCAAGCGCTACGGGCGGGGGCGCGAGAGCGACTGGGGCCGACGGGTTAGGCTGGTTCGGGGACGGTATTGGGCCGGTCGGGGTCTACCACGTCGGTGATGCCGTAGGCTTCGAGGCGGTCGAGGAGGGCGTCGGTGCCGGCTGCGAGCTTGAGCTCCATCTCGGAGCGGTAGAGGGGCCAGAGGTTGAGGAAGTGGATGGTTTTTGCGGGGCTGATGACGAGCTCCTGGAACTCCTCGGGCAGGCTGAGAGCGGGCAGCAGGAGCATGCAGCCCAGGCCGGTATGGTCGGCAAAGGGCTCGGCGTCTTCGCCGTTGGGGATAGTGTGGCCGTAGCCCAGCCAGGTGTGGTACTCGTGCGGGAAGCGGGCCATGATTTTGAGCCAGCGGATGGGCCAGTAGGTGTTTTCATCCTCGAAGGCCTCGCCCAGGGGCTCGCCGGACGCGGGCATGGGCCAGGTGCTGGGCAGCAGGATGGCCAGTTCGAGGTAGGAGGGCAGGCCGTCGTCGGGCGTGGCTTCGGCGGGCAGGTGCATGGGCCGGTCGCTCATGCCGGAGGTCACGAGGGTTTAGAAGGGGAAGTCGGCACTGGGAGCCACGATGTGCACGTCGATGTGCACCTGGTCGGACAGCAGCTCGTGAAACACGCCGCTGATGGGCCCGACGTGGCGCTCGATGTGGTCGGAGATGGCAGCAATGTTCTCGTCGTCGCCGCCAGCCAGCTCGAAGGGCGCCGCGTCTTCGTAGTGATAGATGGGGTCGCCGGCGGGCGTGCGTTCGGCGGGCTCGGGCGCCGAATCGAAGGGCAGGATGGGGTCGGACATGAAATTCCCTACGGCAGATGGAAGCCAAAGGATAGGGAACTGTCGGTTACCATTCGCGCCATTCGGAGGCGGGGCCTTCGCCGTCGCCGTAGTCGGCGGGGTTGAGGCCGGCGGCGGCGGCAATGCGCCAGGTGAGGTCGCAGAGGTCTTCGCGCTCGCCGGTTTCGATGACGTCGGCGTGCTCGTTGGTGGCCTCGATGGCGGTCTGGAACTGGGCCAGCTTGTCGGCCTCGGAGGCGCTGGGGCCGAGGGTGATGAGCCCGGCAATGAGCTGGTCGAAGATGCCTTCGAGGGCCGTGCATTCTTCGGCGCCGCCGGGTTCCTGCTGCCAGTACTGGCGCATTTTGTCGAACGGGTAGGTTTGTTTGGTGGCGTTGAGTTGGTCGGCGAAGCTGCTCATAGCGGTTGTTAGAAGGGTGGGTGGTGTTGCGGCAAGGCAGGACTACTACGTGCAAATGACGCCAGCAGTAGCAGCTCGGAAAAGCTGCGGCCGCTGGCGTCATTGGGCTTATTGCGCACTACCTGCAACACGCGGCAGGGGGCGGGAATTCTGGGCTACTTCACGAAGCGCCGCGTAATGGTCTGATTGTCCTTCGTCACGACTTGCAGCGAGTAGATGCCGGTGGGCAGGGCGGCCGTGTTGAGCGCCTCGCCGGTGAGGGGGCCGCTGGCCAGCACTTTGCCGTAGCTGTTGAGGATGCGGTACTGGCTGCCGCGCAGGTCGCCGTCGGCGTTGAGACTGAGGCGGTCGGCCACGGGGTTGGGGTAGATTTCGACCGTGCGGGCGGGGCGGCTGGCGGGCGCTTCGCTGAGCCCGGCGGATGAGGCCGCTAGCTCCGGGCTGGTGGTATTGGCGGCGCGGGCGCTGGCGTTGCGGGTGATGCGGACGTAGTTGAGGTTATAGCCGCCGGTCTGGGCGTAGATGCCGAAGTTGTAGGTGCCGGCGTTGATGTTCACGGTTTTGGTGACGGTAGTCCAATTCTGCCAGCCGCCGGTGGCGGGGATGCCGGAGTTGCCGAACTGGATGGAGCCGGCGTTCAAATCCGACGAGATGGTGCCGCCGTTGGCGCCGCTGGCCACGCGGTACTCAATGTTGTAGCTGCCGCTGGTGGGGAAGTTGATGTTGTTCCACACGAGGTAGTCGCCCGGGTCGATGTAGCCCATGTCCTGGCCGCCCTCCGAGCAGTTTTCCACCACCATACCATTGTTGACGTTGGCGCTTTCGGCCTGCAGCGTGACGGAGAAGGGTGGGGGCGTGGAGGTTTTCTGGTACACGCGCACGTAATCGACGAACATCGTGGCGGGGAGCTTGCTTTCGTCCACAACCTGGCCGGGCCAGTTGCCGGCCACGGCCAGGTTCAGGAGCAGGAAGAAGGGGCGGTGGAATTCCTCGGTGCCGCCGGCGTTGTTGGCGATGCTGATGATGTGGTACTGCACGCCGTCCACGAACCAGCGGATGGTGCTGGCGTCCCACTCCACGGTGTAGACGTGGTAGGCATTGGCCGACATGGTGGTATTGCCGCCATACTCGGCGTGGCCGTTGCTGTCCCAGTGCACGGTGCCGTAGGTGCGGCTGTCGGTGTTCACCTGCTCCATGATGTCGATTTCGCCGCAGGCGGGCCAGCCCACCTGGCCGATGTTGGCCCCCAGCATCCAGAAGGCCGGCCAGAGGCCCTGGCCCAGCGGGTTCTTGATGCGGGCCTCGATTTTGCCGTAGGTGAACTGGCGCAGGCCCTGCGTTTTCATGCGGGCCGAGGTGTAAGGCAGGCCGCCCACGCTCTGCTTGCGGGCCGTTATCATCAGGTCGGTGCTGTTGACGGAGGCGTTGGCCTGCTGGTAGTACTGCTTTTCGTTGTTGCCCCAGCCGCCGCCGCCGGTTTCAAATTGCCAGCCGTTGCCGATGGAGCCGTTGAACTCGTCGGCCCACACGAGCTGGTAGGTTTGGGCCTGGGTGTGCTGGGTGTAGCCGAGCATCAGCGCTGCGGCGCTCAAGAGGGAGGTAAGAATTTTCTTCATGATTGAAGGGGTTTGGTGGGAATTATGGTGAGAGCGAGAGCAGGAGGCCCGGCAGTGGCTCGCAGGAGCGGGTGCGCGGGGCGAAAGCGCCGGCTGGCGCGGGAAAATGGCGGCCTGACGGGGCTTTCAGCGGTGCAAGTACGTGGCTTTCGAGAATAAAAAAAGCGCCGGCTACCTCGGTTTTTCGAGGCGGCGGGCGCGTTTTGACGCTTATTACACACGTGCTAAGGGCTAGCAACTGCGTTGGGGCAGGCTGGCAATGAAGCGGGCCTAGGGCTGGGGATATTTTAGCAGGATGGGCTTTCGTTTAAAAAACAACAGGCCACTGCCTGATTTTTTTGTGATTTTGGTAGCGGGCTCGGTAATGCAGCTTTGCTCAGTGATGCGGAGGGGCGGGGTGGGAGTACGAATCCCGCGCAGCGGTTCGTACTCCCACTCTGACGGTGTCAGGCCGGGGCCAAGCTGCACTAACGACAAAGTGGTAGTACGAAGCCCTGCGGGCAATTCGTACTACCACTTCGTGCTGGAGTTGTCGCTGACGGACAATGGGAATAGCTACTCGGCAGCCGGGGCGGGGGCAGCGGGCGGAGCGCTGCCGAGGCGCACGCGCACGGCTACGGGGCCTTTTTGGCCGGGCTCGGTTTCGAAGGTCACTTTGTCGCCTTCGCTGAGCTTGAGGCCGCCGAGGGCATTGACGTGCACGAAAATGCTTTCCTGCGACGCCAGGTCCTTGATGAAGCCGAAGCCTTTGCTGTCGTTGAAGAAGCTCACCGTGCCGTAGCGGGTGGGGTCTTCGGGGGCGCGGTCTTCCTGGCGGGTCACGCTGATTTGGATGTCCTCGTCCTTGATGACGCGCTTCTTGGTAGGGTCCGGGGGCGTGCTCACGATGTTGCCATCCTCGTCCACGTAAGCCAGCATCTCATCGAGGCTCTGGCCCGAGGCGGCGTTGGCCTGACGGGCGGCGCGGCGCTCCTCCTTCTCTTTCTGCTTTTGCTGCTTCTTCTTCTCGGTTTCCTTCTTACTGAAGTTTTGTTGTGCTTTGGCCATGGGGTGAAATAGGGTATTAGGCTGGCGGCGAGGCATCCGGCCAAGCCGGGATAGCCACAACGCGAAGCCGAGAAGCCCGAAGGTACGGAGCGCCCGGCATTTTTCAGCCTGCCTATGATAACGGCGCCCGGGAGCGGACGGTTCAGTTCGCCCGAAAGATATACTGCGCGGGTGGTTTTACAGTAGTTTCACCGGTTTCAGGCCGGTGGCCGTCACCAGGTATTGCACCCTGAGAATGTTGATGGTAGTGCCTTCCGGCAGGTCGTGCAAGTCAGGCAAATCGCCGGCCAGGGTGTGCAGCGTGATGCCCGGCCGGCGGCCCAGGATGAGGTAGCGCGGGTTGACATAATTGCTGGCCCCGCAGAGGATGATGCGCAGCGGCACCGGCAGGTTGAGCAGCAGGCGGAAGTCGCGGGGGAAGGTGTGGTTGTCGGCCAGCAGGATGATTTCGCGGGCGTCGGGCGCGCGGCGCAGGGCTTCGCGCACGGCCTCGCCGTCGTTTTCGGGGGCGTCGCCGCCGCCGCCGTGCCGCATGGCGTCCAGGAGCCGGAGCTGCAGGCTGTCGAAGCGCGCGGTGCGGATGGCGTAGAGGCCGCCGGTGCTGCCGATGCGCTTCTTGTCGTCGGGGGCGTCGTCGCCATCGTTGAAGAAGACGAAGGTGCGGCGCTGTTGCTGGAGGCTGAGCTGCAGCCAGGTCAGCAGGTCGAGGGTGTAGGGCGACATACTGCCGGTGACGTCGGCCACAATTACCTTCTTGTCCCAGTCAGGGTGGCGGGCCAGCACTTTGGTCACGATGTCGGCGTCGGGGTTGGGCAGGTCGGCCGAGTCGGCGGGCTCGCCGGGGCGCAGGCGGCGGGCCGTGCAGTTCTTCACATTCAGCTGGATGCGGTACTTGCGGATGATGGAGTCGGGGAGGAGGTAGCCGGTGAGCGTGAGGCCGTGGCGGCGCAGCGGGAGCTGCACGCGGCCCGTGACTTCAAACCCAAACTGCTCCTTGCCCACCCGAAAGCCGGTGGCAAACGACAAGCTCTCCCGCAGGCTCTGAGCCAGCGCCTCCGGGCAGGCCGCCAGCGTGTCGGTGATGCGCACGCTCTCCAACTGCCCGCGCCGGCTGACCGTGGCGCGAAAGGTGATGGTTTGCGGCTGCTTGCTGGGGCAGGCGTAGCTGCGCTTCACGCGTCGGGTGAGGTCTTTGAGCTTGTACTGGCTGAGGGGGTAGCCGCAGGGCACGGGCACGCCGCGCCGGGTGCGGGCCTTGCGGGCGGTGGCCAGCTTAGCCGTGCGCAGGCTGAGGGCGGCGCTGAGCCGCACGGCCTCCACGCTGTTGTCGATGGCGGTGTAGTAGGGCTCGAAGTAGAGCACGAAGCCGTGGAAGTAGTCCTGGCAGGTTTCGGGGGTGCGGCAGCCGGCCTGCTCCACGAGGTTCCAGGTGAGGGCGTCGTTGGTGAGCAGGTTGGGGAGACGGTCGGCGAGGTTGCGCAGGCGGTCGAGGTTGAGCTGGCGCTGGTTGAACTTCGGGTCGCGGTGGAAGGCGGTGTAAACCAAATCAACGCGCACGAGCTGGCGGCCTTTCAGCTGCAGGCCGGCGAGGTCGGCGGTGGAGAAATCGGAGCGGATAAGCTGGCGCTGCAGGCCGCGCTCGAGCTGGTAGCGCGGGGTTTGGACGACGGGTAGCCGGTCGTAGAAGGCGGCGATGGTGGCGTCGGAGATGGGGGCCTGGGCCTGGAGGGTGGGGGCCAGCAGCGTCAGGAACAGGAGCAGTAAGAAGTGCTTCACGGGCCGATAAGTAGCGGGGCGCGGGAAAGATTCCCGCGCGGGGGCTGGCTTAACGCGGGGAGGGACGGCGCTAGTATGCGGGGGCGGCTCCGGGCGTTCAACCCCACCCCCTGACCCCCTCTCCTGCGGAGAGGGGGCACCGGTCTTGCCCTTGTTGGGAATCGGCAGGCTCCCCGGGCGTTCAACCCCACCCCCTGACCCCCTCCCCTTCGGGAGAGGGGGCACCGGTCCTGCCCTTTAGAAAATCGGCAGGCTCCCCCTCTCCCGAAGGGGAGGGGGCCGGGGGGTGGGGTGCGCGGAAGTGCGCCACCTTCCCTCTCCCTCTCCCTCACACTTGCAAGGGCAACTCCGGCAGCTCCCGGGCCGCCCCGCTCGCCAGCAACCCCAGCTCCACGCTCCCGATGCGCACCCTGACCAGCCGCAGGGTGGGGAATCCGACCGCCGCCGTCATCTTGCGCACTTGCCGGAACTTGCCCTCGGTCAGGGTTATCGATACCCAGCTCGTCGGGCCGTGCCTATCGGACCGGATGTGGCGGCCGCGCGGCGGCAAGGTGGGGGTTTGGTCCAAAAGATGGGCCTTGCAACTTGTCGTGTGGTAGGGCGTGCCCTGCAGGCTGATGTCGACGCCGCGCTGCAGTAGCTCCACGGCCGCGGTGGTTATCAGGCCATCTACCTGCACGTAGTATTCCTTCTCGATGTGGCGGCTGCGGATGTGCTCGCTCAGCTTGCCGTCGGTGGTGAGCAGCAGCAGGCCTTCGCTATCTTCATCCAGCCGGCCGATAGCCATGGTGCCGGGCGGGAAATCGTGCAGCTCGCCCAGGAAGCGCTTCTTGCGCTGCTCCCGAGCGTCTTCGCTGCGAAACTGGCTGAGGTAGCCCCAGGGCTTGTGCAGGATGAAGTGCCGGTGGGGCACGGTGTCGGCGAGCGGTTCGGCTGCCATCTACGCCTTGTGCCAGCGCTTGGCCGCCCAGGCGGCGCGCTCCTCGGCGGGAAGAAAGGTCCAGGCCACGAAGCGGCTTACCTTCTGGCCCTGGGCCATTTCAATGGTGCGCACCTCAGTGGCCGGACCCCAGCTCAGCTCCTTGAGAATGCCCGGCACGGTGCTTTGCTTCGAGATGAGCGAGGTGAACCAGAGCGTGGTCGTAGCGCGGGCCGCGCTTTCCTTTACCAGCTGGCGCACGAAGCGTTCCTCGCCGCCGGGGTACCACAGCTCGCCGGGCTGGCCGCCGAAATTGAGGGCGGGCTTACTCTTGTCGTTGCGCCCCAGGCCGTGGCGCTTG
The DNA here is from genome assembly GCF_030580865.1 of Hymenobacter aranciens. Taxonomy (GTDB): domain Bacteria; phylum Bacteroidota; class Bacteroidia; order Cytophagales; family Hymenobacteraceae; genus Hymenobacter; species Hymenobacter aranciens. The sequence continues at coordinate 323,632 of NZ_JAUQSY010000007.1, forward strand.
CGCTGGTTCTGGCCGGCGGCCTCGGCAGCGGAGGTGTGAAACGGGGGATTGCACATGACAAAGTCAAACAGCTCGCCCGGCTTCAAAACGCCCTCCAGCATCTGCTCGGGCTCGCTTTGCAGGCGCAGGGCCACGTGGTTGCGCAGCGTGGTATTGGCCTCGATGAGCTGGCGGGCCACCTGCACGGCGCGGGCATCGGTGTCGGTGCCCACGAAGCTCCAGCCGTACTCCTGGTGGCCGAGGATGGGGTAGATGCAGTTGGCCCCCACGCCGATGTCGAGCCCGGTGAGGCCCGGGCCGGTGGGCACCACGCCCTGGTTGTCGGTGGCCAGCAGGTCGGCGAGGTAGTGAATGTAGTCGGCCCGGCCGGGGATGGGCGGCACGAGGTAGCCGGCGGGCACGTCCCAGGTGTCCACGCCGTAGGAGTGCTTCAGGAGGGCCTGGTTGAGGGCCTTCACGGCCGCGGGGTTGGCAAAGTCGACGGTATCGGTGCCGTACTGGTTCCGAAACACGAAGGCGGCCAGCGCCGGGTGGGCCTGCGCCAGCGCCGCCACATCATAGCTGCCCTGGTGGCGGTTGCGGGGGTGCAGGCTGGCTTTGGGCGCGGCGGCGGGCGTGGGTTTCGGAGACTTCATGCCGCAAAGGTCGGCCAGCGGGCGGGGACTTTACTCCACCACCAGCTTCTGCACCGCCTGGGCCGCGCCCTGCTGCACCCGAACGGCGTACACGCCCGGCGCCAGCCCGGCCAACTCCAGCATGATAGTCTGCCCACCCGCCGTGGCGGCCACCTCCCGGCGCCGCACCACGCGCCCCAGCGCATCCAGCATGCTAATGCTGAATGGCGCGGCCCCGCTGCCCGCCGGCAAGCGCAATTCGGCGCGGCCGGATGCCGGGTTGGGCGCCAGCGCCAGGCCCGGCAGGGCTGCGCCGGCCCGCCCGCCCAGCGGCCGAAAGGCCACGCTGGCCACGTAGCCCGCGTTGCTGGCGGAGGTGAGCAGCTGGCTGCCAAAGGTGGCGTTACCGCCGAAGCTGCCCCCCAGGTACAGCTGGCTGCCGATGGCCAGCACCGCGTGCGCCAGGGCATTGCCGTCGCCGGCAATGGCCTGCGTTTCGACAAAGGTGCCGCTGGTGGTCAGACGGGTAACAAAGGCATCGAGCCCCACGCCGGGGGCGGGCAGCGGGTTGGGCAGCACGGTGCTGCCCAGCGTGAGCGTGGGGCTGTTGAAGCGCCCGGCAGCGTAGATGCTCTTGCCGTCGGTGGCCAGGGCCTGCAGGCCCTCGTAGCCCCAGCCGCTGGCGTGGCGGCCCCAGGCCCAGCTGGCGGTAGCCCCCGCGTCGTCGAGGCGGGCGAGGTAGCCGTCGGTGTTGCCGGCGTTGGTCAGGATGTCGGGGCCGATGGGCAGCGTGTCGGTCACGCCCTCGAAGGTGCCGCTCACGTACACGCTGCCGGGCAGCAGGGCCAGCGCGCTCAGGAAAACGGGGCCGCTGCCGCGCAATTCCTCCACCCACACCGGGTTGGCTGTCTGCAGGCCGTCCTGCACGCGCCCCACGAAGGCCGCCGGGCGCCCGGCCGGCGCCAGACTGATAGACCCGAGCTGCGAGAGCGAGCCGCCCACGCTGGTGTGCGTGCCCCCCACGTATACCGTCGGGCCGCTCACGGCCAGGGCCGTTACCTCCTCGCGCCCCACGCCCGCCGCGGGTAGCACCCAACTCACTGCGGCCGTGGCGCCCAGGTCGAGCAGCGCCGCCACGAAGCCATCGGTGGTGGCCAGGGTGGCGGGGCGGGGCTGGCTGTTGTCCAGGGGCGTGCCGGCCAGGCTGATGGAGGGACTATCGAAGGTGCCGCCCACGTACACGCGGTCGCCGTTGCCGGCCAAGGCCGTCACGTAGTCTTCGGTAGCGCCGCCCAGGTCGTAGGCCCACACCACGCGGCCCCGGGTGCCCTGGTCAGTAATCTTAGCTACGAAGCCATCGCGGGAGCCGATGTTGGCCGGGTCGGCATTGGCGATGGTCTGGCCGTCGAGCGTCAGGCGGGCGCTGCGGAAGCGGCCCCCGACGTAGAGAGCGTTGTTGTGCCAGCTCAGGCAGGTAATCTGCTCCTCGACCGGGCCTGTGAGGGGCAGCACCCACTGCACGGCGCCCGTGCCGGCCTGGCACCGGGCCACGAAGGCATCGGTGCCGCCCGTGCTGCTGAGGGGTACGGTGCCCACCGTGATGCTGCCGGTGAAGTTGCCGGCCACGTAGTAGTCGCCGCCGCTGGTAGCGGCCAGGGCCGCGATGTCGGCGCTGCCGGTGCCGGCAGCGCGGGCCAGCAGCACCGGTTGCAGGGCGGCGGGCTGGGCATGGGCCACGAGGCCCAGCAAGCCGCTTAATAACAAGGCGCCCAGGACGCGCCGCCAGAAAAAAGAGTACACCGGAGTCATAGGCCAAACAGCGAAAAAAGCCCGCTCACCCGGGCGCCACAGGGCCCGCCGGGACAGCATCATTCCTATGTCGCTCAAAAATGCCAAACGGTTGCCTGGCGGCCGCCGGCAGCGGCCCGGCGCCCGCCCCGGCTACTCCACCACCAGCTGCTGCACGGCCTGGGCCGGGCCCTGCTGCACCCGCACGGCATACACGCCCGGCGCCAGCCCGGCCAGTTCCAGCGGGGTCGTTTGCCCGCTCGCCGTGGCAGCCACCTCGCGGCGTAGCACCACGCGGCCCAGCCCATCCAGGATGCTGATGCTAAACGGCGCGGCCCCGGTGCCGGCGGGCAGATGCAGCGCGGCGCGGCCGTGGGCGGGGTTGGGGAAGAGCGCCAGGCCAGCCAGCGGCAGGGGGGTGAGCGCCGCTAGTGTCGTCGTCGAGAGCACTCCCACGAACCCCGCGAAGCCGAAAGGACTGGCTAGACTGATGGTCCCGAAGGCCGTGGTGTCGTTGTACACCACTCCTCCAACATACAAAGCCGGGCCAATAGCCGTGAGCGTATGCGCGTAGCAGAAGCTCCCGCCGCTCACCTGCTGTGTCCAGCGAAACACCCCGGCCGGTGTCAGGCAGCTAACAAAGGCATCGGCGGCGTATAAGGACTGGGACGCGGTATTGGTGAGCGTGGTAGGGCCAAACGTAACCGCCGGGCTCTCAAAGCTCCCGGCCAGGTACACGCTCGGGCCATCAACCAGCACTTTTGCCGCGCGCTCTTCGCCGGTACCGCTCATCTGCCGCGCCCAGGCCCAACTGGCGGTAGTGCCGGCATCGTCGAGGCGGGCGAGGTAGGCATCGTGGTGGCCTTGCGTTTGCAGGGCAATGCTGCCCAGGGTCAGCGGCTGGCTGCCAAAGGAGCCGCATACGTACACCGCCGAGCCGCTGGCAGCAATACTATGGACGTAGTCCCCGCTGTTGCCATCTATCTGCTGCACCCAGACCCAGGCGGCCTGGGTGCCAATGTGCATAATCTTGGCTACGAACCCTGCGGGCCCCATGGGGCGCGGCAAAGCCAGCGTGCCAAACTGGGCCGGCCCAGGGGCAAACTGCGCTTGCGTGCCGCCCACGTACACATTGAGCCCGCTCAGGGCCAGCGAGGAAACCTGCTCGTCTTCGGGCCCCGTAATCTGCTGCACCCAGGCTACCGAGGCGGTGTTGCCGCCATCGACCAGCCGCGCCACGAAGCCGTCGTTGGCCAAGGGCGTTGTGGTGGTATTACTCGTGTTGCGCAGCTCCTGGGTAGCCAGCCGGCAGGTGTCGCTGCTGAAGCTGCCGCCAATGAACACCGATGTGCCGGCCACCGCCAGCGCACTCACATAGTCGTAGCCAGCCCCGCGCAGCTGCTGGGTCCATACCACGCCGCTGCTGCTGCCATTGTCCTGTAGCTTCAGCACAAACCCATCGGTAAACAGCTGATTGGCCGGACTGGAGTTGAGGAGTGTCTGGCTGCCCAGCGCCAAGCGGGAGCTGTTAAAGTAGCCCGTCAGGTAAAGCGCATTGTTGCTCCACGCCAGGCCGGTCACCCGGTCATAATCATCCCCCTCGAAGTGCTGCACCCAGGCGGCCTGGTTGGTGATGGGGTTCCACTTGGCCAGGTAAATGTCGTGGCCGCCCCGGCTGGTAAAGGTGCGGCCGCCTAGGCGCAGCTGGCCCTCAAAGGTGCCGGTCACGTAGAAGTCGCCGGTGGCGGAGGCAGCCGTGGCACTGACGTTGGCATTGCTCGGCATGCTGCTCTGCACCAGGGCCGCCGCCTGCCAGGTGGGCGTTTGGGCCTGCGCAAGCGAGCAAAGCAATACGGCCAGCAGCAGCAGCCCCCACCGGCAGCGGCCGGAGAACATAGGAAATGTCGTCATAGAGAAAGGAGGGAAAGTGGCCCGCGCGGCAAGGCAGACAGTCCGGCCGGACCACCGCCGCCCCACGCCGCGGGCCGGGGTTCGGCGCTGGTAACGCAGCCTCCCCGGCTGGTAGTATGGCAACTCCCTATTTTACTCCACCACCAGCCGCTGCACGGCCTGGGCCGGGCCCTGCTGCACCCGCACGGCGTACACGCCTGGGGCCAGCCCGGCCAGCTCCAGCGGGGTCGTTTGCCCGCTCGCCGTGGCAGCCACCTCGCGGCGCTGCATCACACGGCCCAGTCCATCCAAGATGCTGATAATAAAAGGCGTAGCCCCGGTGCCGGCGGGCAGGTGCAGTGCGGCGCGGCCGTGGGCGGGGTTGGGCGCCAGCGTGAGGCCCGGCAGGGCCGTGGCCGAAGCCGTGCCCAGCACCCGGGCCGCCACCGTGCCCGCGAAGCTGGTGTAGCCGCCGTTGGGGGCCGTGTACGACTGCGTACCGAAGGTAGCCACCTCATTGAAGCTGCCGCCCACGTGCAGCAAGCCGTTGGCCAGCGTGAGCGCCCCGAGGGCGGCATTGCCGGGGCCGCCTACCTGCTGCGTGGCCCCGAAGGTGCCGCCCGCCGAGAGGTAGCTGATAAACAGGTCATCGGTGCTGCCGGGGACGGTGGACGAGTTGCTGAGCGTGACAGGGCCAAACGCGAGCGTCGGGCTGTTGAACTGCCCGGCCAGGTACACCCCCTGGGCATCGGCGGCCAGGGCGTACACGTGGTCGTAGCCGGCGCCGGCCGCTGCCCGCGCCCAGGCCCAGTACGGCTGCGCCCCGGCGTCGTTCAGCTGGGCCACGTAGATTTCGGAGCGGCTTAGGTAGGGCAATACATCGGGGCCCAGCGCGAAGGCTGTGCCATAGTAGGTGCCGCCCACGTACACCGTCGAGCCGCTGGCGGCCAGCGCATACAGGTTGGTGAACTGGCCGTTGCTCAGGGGCTCCACCCACTGCGCCACACCCTGGGTGCCGCCGTCGGTTATCTTGCCCACGTAGCCATGCAGGCTGCCGCTGACGGGCAGGGGCAGGGTCCCGAAGGTCGCCACCGAGTTGCCCAGCGGCGAGTACTCGCCGCCCACGTACACCGTCGGGCCGCTCACGGCCAGGACTTTCACGTCCTCCAGGCCGTCGCCCCCCACCGGCAGCGCCCAGCGCAGGGTGGCCGCAGTGCCGGCATCCTCCAGGGCCAGCACAAAGCCGTTGGTGGTGGGGTTGGTGCTGAGCGAAGTGGGATTGGAGAGCACGGCCGCCGCGCCCAGATTGAGGGCGGGGCTGCTGAAGTGGCCGCCCAGGTACACCGTAATGCCCGCCACGGCCAGGGCCGAAACAGACTCGTTTTCGGGCCCGCCCAATTGGTAGAGCCACTCGGTGCGCGCCTGCAGGCCCTCGTCGGTGAGCTTGAGCGCGAAGCCGTCGAAGGTAGAGCTGCCGGGGACGTAGGTGTTGGCGAGCGTGCGGCTGCCCACCGTCAGGCTGCTGCTGGAGAACTGTCCGGTAAGGTACAAGGACGACCCGCTCACCACCAGCTGCGCCACTTGCTCATCGGTGGTGCCGGTGAGGGGCAGCAGCCAGACCACCGTATTGGTGCCGGGCTGATAGCGGGCCACAAAGCCATCGGACCCGCCCGTGGAGCTGTAGTTGCGGTTGCCCAGGCGCGCACTGCCACTGACGTTGCCGGCCACGTAGAGGTCGCCATTGGGCGCCGGGGCCACGGCCGTGATGTGCGAATTGCCATTGCCCACCGACTCAATCAGCACGCTGGGCTGCCAGGTGGCCAGCTGCGCCCGGCCGGGCAGGGCCGGCAATACCAACAAAACAACCAGGCCCACCAGGCCGGCCAGGCGCAAAAAGCAACGGTAGAAAGTCATCATCGGGGAGCGTAAGGCCCATCGGTAGCAATGGGTAGCCCCGAAGATACTGCCCAACGCGCTAACCGCTCCAAGCGCTTATTCGTCTTACTCCACCACCAGCCGCTGCACCGCCTGGGCGGCGCCCTGCTGCACGCGCACGGCATACACGCCCGGCACCAGGGCAGCCAAATCCAGTACGATGGACTGCCCAGCTCCGGCCACTGTCACTTCGCGGCGCTGCACCACGCGGCCCAGCGCATCCGTAAAGGTGATGGCGAACGGTGTGGCTGTGGGGTTGGCGGGCAGGTGAAGCGTGGTGTGCCCGGTGGCCGGGTTGGGAAACAGCGCCAGCCCCGGCCGACTAGTCGCCGCCCGAGTGGCCAGCGGCAGCAGCGGCACCGTAGCCACAAAGCCAATGTTGTTTTCCTGCGCTGCCACAAACGACTGCGTCCCAAACCGAACCTCGCGGCTGAACGTGCCCGCCACGTACAGCTGGCCGTCGGCGACGGCTGTGGCTACGGGCGTGGCGTTGCCTTCGCCCGTGATGTGGTGGGTAGTCAGAAAGTCGCCGGTAGCACTTAGCTGACTTACGTAAGCATCGGTGCCCGATGGGTAGCCATTGGGGCTACGGACATTATAGAGGACGGTGGTGCCGGCGTGCAGCAAAACCCCATAAAACTCGCCGGCACAATACACGCCCTGATTATCGCAGGTCAGCGCATGGTTGACATCGTAATAGTCACCTCCGAGCTGCCGCCCCCAAGCCCAGGTGGCCGTTGGGCCGGCATCGTCGAGACGGCCCACATACACATCGTGGTCACCCGCCGTAGCGAGGATATCAGAGCCAATTACCAAGTTCTCTTCGAACCCGCCCGCCACGTATACCGTCGATTGATGGGCGGCTACCTTGGTGCGATACGCAGGCCCGCCGTCGTGCAGCTGCTCCACCCACACCCCGGTAGCTGTGCTGCCATTGTCGGTCAGTTTTCCCACAAAGCCGTTGTACCAGTTGCTGGGCGCCAAGGGCAGGTTCACAAACTGCGAGTTACCGTTGCTCATGTTGTCGCGGTTGCCCCCCACGTACAGCCCGGCATTGCTCACGGCCAGGGAGCTCACCTGCTCGGTGCCGTTCCCCGTCACGGCATGCAGCCAGGCGGGCTGCACCGTGGGGCCAGCATCGGCGAGGGCGGCTACAAAGCCGTCGGCTGTGGCACTGAAAAATGGCAACTGCACCGAGTTAGCCAAACGTAGCGAGCCCGCGCCGAGACTGGCACTAGTGAAGCAGCCGCCCACGTACACGCGGTTGCCGGCCACCGCCACGGCATCGACCCGGTCGTCGTTGGGGCCGCCAATCTGCTGGGCCCACACCACCTGCCCGCGGCTGCCCGTGTCGCTGAGCTTCAACACAAACCCATCGGTGGTAGTATACATGTTATAGGGCGGGTTGAGCAGCAGTTGGCTGCCCAGCCGCAGGGTGTCGCTGACAAAGTAACCCGTCACAAACAAGTTGTTGTTGCGGCTCACCAGGCCGGTTACTATCTCCTCGGCCCGCCCGCCAAATTGTTCAACCCAGGCAAATGTGCCCGTTTGGGCACTGTATTTTGCCACAAACATATCGGCCTCGCCCAGCGAGTGCAAGGGCGTGGTGCCCAAGGTGAGGGAATTGCGAAACTCGCCGGCTATGTAAAAGTCGCCCCCGCCGGCCGGCACCACCACCCGCAAACGGCAGCTCGTGAAAGGCACGAACGGATTGAGCAATACTGGCTGCAAGCCGGGCGGTTGGGCCAGGGTGCCCAGGCTGGCTCCCAGGTGCCACAGCAGCAGCGCCACTGCCCATCGAAAGCGCCGTAATTGGAACGTAGACATGATGAATAAGCCGCTAAAAGAGTGTACGCGCCGGTGAATGTCCGATAGAAAGAGTATAAAAAAAAATCCCCGGCCGTGCGGGCCGGGGATTTCAGGCTTTCGGCCCAGGCTGCTAGCTCAATTGCCCATCCAGGTGCGCCACCCTTCCCGTGTCGTTGTAGGCCAGCAGGTGGGTGCCCGTGCCGGGAACGTTGGCCAGCGGCACCACGAAGGGCGTGGGCTCGGTGAGCGCAACGGCCGGCAGGGCGGCGGTGGCTTTGTCGGCCCGGTACAGATACAGCGGCCCCCCGTTGCGCAGCCTGAGCGTGAGGGTGCTCATCGTAGCATAGTCCGCCAGGTCGTAGAGCTGGCGGTGCTGGTGCGCCTGAATGGCTAGGTTGAGCAGCTGGCCGGGGCGGCGCGCGGGGTGCTGCGGGCGTAGAAGCTGGCTTTCCAGAACAAGGCCACCCGGGGCAGCTTGAGGCGGAAGTGGGCACTGAGCAGGTTCTTGTTGAAGTCGCACTGCTCGTTGAGGGCCTCCACCAGCTTGCGCACGTCGCCCTGGGCATCGATGGTCTTGCTGAGCGCGGCCAGCTGCTGCTCGCGTATCTCGCGGAAAGGGCCAAGGTCACGCTGCACCAGCAGCACGACCTTGGGGCCCAGGGCGTCGGCTTCAGCCTCGGTGATGGCCAGGAATACCCCCCCAGCTCGGTGCTCAGCTTGGCCGTGGTATAAAACTGCACGCCGCCCTTGGGGAAACAACAGCTTGCAAAGCCGCTTGCGCTCGGTTTCGTCCTCGATAAACAGGTCGCTGTTGAGGGCCGCCTCGGCGTGCCTAGTGCGCTCGAAGGCCAGCTGCACGGCGGCCTCGGTTTGCTGGGTGGCTTCTTTTTGGGTGCTCAGGCTGCGGCCGGACGGCATGAGCAGCTCGCGGGCCGTGTTGGCGAGGGTTTTGGTGTCAACCAGGGCTTCGGCTAGCTGGGGGCATACTTGCCAATGGCCGGCAGGTTGGCCTCGAAGCGCACCACGTGGTCGAGAAAGCCGCCAAAGGTATTGGCGAGCGTGCGGTTGGCGTCGGTGAAGGTCGAGCCGAAGATTTTTTCAAAGGAATCCATGAAACAAGCAGAAAAGGTGAGATAAAAGGGCAACCTTAGCCGCGGGAAAATACTTGCCATCAGCTGGACGTCCCTAAATGCATAAACGCCTCGCCGCTATGCAAACTTCCGAAAGGAATTTTTTAAAGCGAAAAGTGCAAACCGCGTTTTTTGCCGCAAAAACGCGGTTTTCAGGTGTGATTCAGGTGTGAAATGCCAAAATTTTACACCATAGTCCCAGGCCGCAATCGTGCGTAAATCCCCCGCCTTTCCTCCCTGATTAGGTTGAACCCCAACGGGGCTAGGCTCCGGAACCCGGTTGGGGTTCTTCGGTAGGCGGGAGGGCTGCTAGCTAGTGGGGTGCGCCCACCGCCCGCCTACCGGCGCGGCTTGGGGCCGGCGGGGCGGCCTTTGCCCGCGCCGGGGCCGGCGGGGCGGCGGCCCGGGCCACCGGCGCTGCCGCCCGTGGGCTTGTGGCTGGGTCCGGAACCGCCGGCGCTGCCGCCCGTGGGCTTGCGCGTAGAGCCGGGGCGGGCGGGGCGCTCGCCGGGCTTGGGCTTATCGGGGCGGGGGCCCCACCAGCCGGTGCCCGAAGGGCTTTGGGGCGAGGGGCGGGCGCCCTTGCGGGGGGCGGGGGTGGAGGGGCGGTGGCCTTTGGCCCGGCCGCCGCTGGCCTCCTCGGTGCCGCTGCTGGTGCTGATGAGGGCCATGATGCCGGCCAGCTCGTCGGAGGTCAGCTCGCGCCAGTCGCCCACGGGCAGGCCCTTCAGGCGCACGTTCATAATGCGGGTGCGTTCGAGCTTCACCACGTCGTAGCCAAAGTATTCGCACATGCGCCGTATCTGGCGGTTGAGGCCCTGCACCAGGGTGATGCGGAAGATGAACGGGCTTTCCTGCTCGACCCGGCAGGGCTTGGTGACGGTGCCCAGCATGGGCACGCCGCCCGCCAGCCCGGCAATGACGGCCGGCGTGAGCTGGTGGCTGACCGTGACGAGGTACTCCTTTTCGTGCTGGTTGCCGGCGCGCAGGATTTTATTGACGATGTCGCCGTTGCTGGTCAGAAAGATGAGACCCTGCGAGTCCTTGTCCAAGCGCCCGATGGGGAACACGCGCTGGCTGTGGTTGACGTAGTCCACGATGTTGCCGCGCACGCCCGGCTCGGGGGTGCTGGTGATGCCCACGGGCTTGTTGAAGGCCAGGTACACGGCCTCGTCGGCGGCCAGGGGCTCCAGGCGGCGGCCGTTCACGGTCACGCGGTCGCGCGGGCTCACCTGGTCGCCGATGCGGGCGGGCTTGCCGTTGAGCAACACCTGGCCCTCGGCAATGTAGCGGTCGGCCTCGCGGCGCGAGCACAGGCCGCTTTCGCTGATAAACTTATTGAGACGCATAGGAGAGGCGAAAGCGGGGGAGAAGGGCAACAGGAACGACGTGGTCCTACGAATTCCGCGCAGCGGTTCGTAGGACCACTTAGTCGGTAGCGCCGCAAGAACCGCAAAGGTCGGTCATCCTATCGACAAAGTGGTCCTACGAACCGCTGCGCGGAATTCGTAGGACCACCCCGCCCTTCCCACCACAACCCCATCCGTACGCCCGCCGTATCAGGCCCCACCGGCTAGCATCTGGCCGGGCTTCCCCTTTACAATTCGCTTACCATGAATACCAAATTGCTTGCCCTGGCCGCCGCCGCCACTCTGGCCACCGCCGCCTGTTCCCAGGAAAAAACCGTTGACACGACCGTGACCACCGACCCCGCCACGGCCACCGTGACGGAAACCACCACGACCACCGTGGACACCACGGCCTACCGCAGCGAGGCCGACATGATGGCCAACCGCGTGGCGCAGGACCTCAAGATTACCGACCCGACCGTGGTGGAGCGCGTGAAAACCGTGTACTACACCCGCGGCCGCCGCCTCAACACCTATACTACCGACACCACCGGCCGCTACGCCGCCCTGAAGGCTGCCAACGACGAGGCCACGGCCAACCTGGCCGCCGCCCTGCCCGCCGAGCAGTACAACACCTACACCAGCCACCTCAACGACTACTACGCCGGCCAGCCCTACACCGTGGTAGTGGTGGGCAGCGCCCCGCGCCCCAGCCTGGAGAAGCGCGTGGGCGGCGGCTCGACGGTGACCAAAATGGAGCGTGAGGAAGACGGCGACAAGAAAACCAAGTTCGCCAACGGGGCCAAGGTGAAGCGCGACGACGACGGCTCGCTGAAAGTGAAACGCGCCGACGGCACCAAAATCAAGATTGACGAAGACGGCAACCGCACGGTGAAGAAGCCGCTGTTTAAGTAAGCCGCTGGCACTTGAAAAAGCCCGTCCCTGCAAGGGGGCGGGCTTTTGTGCGTTTGGGCCTTACGGTGCGGCTCCGGGCACCCCACCCCCCGGCCCCCTCCCCTTCGGGAGAGGGGGAGCCGAACGATTCCGGAAGGAGCATGACCGGTGCCCCCTCTCCCGAAGGGGAGGGGGTCAGGGGGTGGGGTTGAACGTCCGGGGAGCCTGACGATTCTCTAAAGCGGCATGACCGGTGCCCCCTCTCCCAAAGGGGAGGGGGGCAGGGGGTGAGGTTGCCCGCCCGGGAAGCTCTCACAACTTCCACCCCACGCTCACCCCCGTAAACGGCCCCAGCATGTACGGCGACCACTCGGCCTGCTTGTACCACGGCCGGGGCTGGCGCGGCGCGGCGCCCAGCCCATTGCCCGACTCCACGCGGGTGCGGCCGTGCTTCACGGCAATCTTGGCGAAGCCGTAGCCGATGGCAATGCCCAGCGGGTAGTCGGAGGCCCAGTGCACGCCGTTGTTCAGCATCGAGTAGCCCAGCAGGCCGATGAGGGTGTAGCCCACGGGGCGGATAAACTTGTACTCGGGGTAGTTGTCGGCAATGACGGTGAGCGTGGCCATGGCCGTGGCTACGTGGCCGCTGGGGTAGGCGTCGTAGTTGGGCACGTGGCTCTGGTAGCGGCTGATGGACGGGAACAAATGCCACTCGCCGCGCTCCTTGGTGGCCACGAAGGGGCTCTGCCGCCCCGTGCTGCGCTTGAGGGCCTGAATGACCACGCCCGTGCTCAGGATGGCCTCGCCGAGCTGCGAGGCGGTTTGGGCCGCCCGGTTGTCGCGGGCCACGAGGCCGTAGCCGAGAAAGCCCGTGGCGATGGTGAGGTGCGTCCAGCCGTCGCCGATGAAGTAGAAGGCGCTGTTGAGGTTGTCGGGGGCGTTGAACTCGAAGGGCAGGTTGAGCGAGCCGATGCTGAAGGGGATGCGCACCAGCGTCTTCTGGGTGCTGCGGGCGTCGAGGCCCATGTCGCGCCCGATGTCCTGCGAGATGGCGAGGATGGGCTCATCGAGCCCGTAGAGCAGGGCCGAGCCGGCGAAGATTTTGACGATGGGGATGATTTTATCCCGCTGGAACGCGTAGCCCGGAAACTGCACGATGTCGCGCGGAATGTGCAGCAGCCAGCGGAAGGGTTTGGGCCGCTCGTAGTGCCACGTCACGCCGGGCGCCACGGTGTAGTCGCTGGTGCGCGGGCAGCGTTCCTTGCTCGCGGGGGCCGGGTTGCTGGTTGACCAGGTGGCCGTGTCGGGCGGGGTGGTGGAAGCGCTGATTTGCAGGGTGCTATCGGCGCCCATTGGGGCCAGGCTGTCGGCCGGCAAGGGGCTGCCGCTGGACCGGATGGGTACCTTGCAAAGTTGCAGGGTGTCCGTTTGGTGCCCGAGGGAGTCCCCGCTAAGTTGCAAACCGGCCCTCAGCGGCGTGGCCGAGGCCGTGCTAATCAGCAAGCCGCTGAGGGCGAAAAAAAGCCGCGAGGCGCGGCCGGTATTAATAGCTTTATGAAACACGAACACGTAACTAAAATCTAACAGGCACGGCTGCCAGGGCTTACGGAAGCTTTCGGCCGCGGCGGGCAGCGCCCCAACGTTGCCGGGAAGTAAAAGGTCCTCCGGCTTTCATCATACAAAGATAATCTACCCTTGTTGGTAGGAATGATGAAGGCCGGGTGGTGGTAGTACGAATTCCCCGCAGGGGTTCGTACTACCACTTTGTCGGTAGGTTTATCGGAAGCTACTTATTAACCGGAGCCAACGACAAAATGGTAGTACGAACCCCTGCGGGGAATTCGTACTACCACGCCAGACGCGCAGCGCGGGGAAATGCTTTTACCCCCGTCGCCGTACCTTGTCGCTCCCCGCCTTTCCGCCCGCTCATGTCCACGCCCGCCAACCCCTACCAGCCCCAGTTCGATGCCCTGCGCCAGCGCGCCCCCGCCCTGCGCCAGGAAGACGCCGCCGCCCGCCGCCAGCGCCTGCGCCGCCTGCACGACTGGCTGCTGCGCAACCGCGAGGCTATCCGGCAGGCGCTGTTTGCCGACTTTCGCAAGCCGCCCGCCGAGACGGACGTGACCGAAATCTGGGCCTCCCAAACGGAAATCAAACACGCCTCGGCCCAACTCGGCCAGTGGATGAAGCCCCGGCGGGTAGCCGCGCCGCTGGCCCTGCTGGGTACCCGCAGCTGGGTGCAGGTCGAGCCCAAGGGCGTGGTACTCATCATCGCCCCCTGGAACTACCCGTTCTACCTCGCCGTGGACCCGCTGGTGTCGGCCATCGCGGCGGGCAACGCCGTGGTCATCAAGCCGGCCGAGCAGACGCCCGCCACCTCAGCCTTGTTGAAAAGAATGGCCGACGAGCTGTTTCCGCCCAATGAGGTGCTGGTCATTGAGGGCGGCAAGGACGAGGCAACCGAACTCCTGCGCCTGCCCTGGAACCACATCTTCTTCACGGGCGCGCCCGCTATCGGCAAAGTGGTCATGCGGGCCGCGGCGGAGCACCTCAGCAGCGTCACGCTGGAGCTGGGGGGCAAGAGCCCGGCCATCGTCGACGCCACCGCCGACCTGCGCGACGCCGCCGAGAAAATCGTGTGGGGCAAGTTTCTCAACGCCGGCCAGACCTGCGTGGCGCCCGACTACGTGCTGGTGCAAAAGGCTGTGGCCGACGAGTTGGTAACCGAGCTGCAGGCCGCCATCCAGCGCTTCTACAACCCCGAGGGCGCGGGCGTGGAGCAGTCCGAGTCCTTTGCCCGCATCGTCAACGACCACCACTTCCGCCGCCTGCAGGCGCTGCTCGACGATGCCCGCCACCGGGGCGCCACCTTCGCCACCGGCGGCGCCACCGATGCCCGCCAGCGCTACCTGGCCCCCACGCTGCTCACCAACGTACCCCCCGAGGCCCTGGTGTGGCAGGAGGAAATCTTCGGCCCGCTCTTGCCGCTGCGCCCCTTCGACACGCTGCCCGAGGCGGCGGCCTTCGTGAATGCCGGGCTGCCCCCGCTGGCGCAGTACGTCTTCACCCAGAGCCGCGACAACCGCCGGTACCTGCTCGACAGCATCCCGGCGGGCGGGGCGGCCGTCAACGAAACCATCATCCACCTGGCCCACCCCGATTTGCCCTTCGGGGGCGTCGGCAACAGCGGCCTCGGCAAGGCGCACGGCTACGCGGGCTTCCTCGCCTTCAGCAACGAGAAGGGCGTGCTGCGCCAGCGCATCGGCCTGACGGGCATAAAGACCATGTACCCACCCTATACCAGTCAGGTCAAGCGCTTTATTGGCTGGCTGCTGAAGTATCTGTAGGGCAAGGCGTGTATCTTTGGGCAAAGACCAGCATCATGGGAGAGCAGCAGCCACAACCGCACTACTATACGCCCGCCGAATATTTTGCCTTGGAGGAACAAGGTGAGGTGAGGCATGAGTACTTCGGCGGGGAGGTCTTCGCGATGGCGGGGGCGACCAAAGCCCACAATCTGTTATCAAAAGCCATGATGAATGGCTTGGATGCAGCTTTGCTGGGCCGACAGTGTCGGGTGTTTATCGGCGATGTGCGCGTGGTAATAAAGGAAAATCATCATTACGTGTACCCTGACGTGGTGGTGAGCTGCGACCCCGATGACGAGCGCGACGACCTGCTGGTGCGTAAGCCCCTGCTTATCGTCGAAGTGCTATCCGACTCGACGGCTGCCTACGACCGCAGCGATAAATTCAAGCACTATCGCCAGCTAGCCAGCCTGCGCTATTACGTATTGATACACCAAAATCGCTGGCTGGTTGAGTGGTTTCACCGGGAGGAGCCCGATAAATGGGTGTACCATTCGCTTGATTCGCCCACCGACGTGCTGGAAATTGCGGAGCTCAACCTACAGCTGCCCTTGGCCGACCTCTACGCCGCCACCAACATTGCGCCGCTGCGGCTCACGCCCCCGCCCGGCGAGGAGCCGCGCTGAGGCGCGGTGCCGGCTACTTGGCCCGCTGCTGCATCTCGGCGTACATCTGCTTGCGCTTGGCGAGCGACTCCTTGTATTTCACCGGGCCCAGGACTTGCTTCAGGCTGTTTTCGGAAGCGGCGACGAGGCGGTTTTTCTCGGCTTTGAGCTGCGGCGAGCCGGCGGGGTACTTCTGCTGGGCGGCGTTGGCGTCGGCGGTGAGCTGGTTGAGAATCTGGCGCACCTGCAGGGTTTGGTCGGGGCGCAGGCTCAGGGTCGAGGTCATCACGTCGGCGAGGTCGCGGGCGGCGGTGGGGGGCGTGGGCGAGTCTTCGGTGCGCACGGTTTCGACCACCGGGGTTTTGGCGGGGCGGTCGCGGCGGGCGCAGTCGGTGAGCAGCAGGGTGGCCAGGGCCAGAGCGAAATACAGGGTTTTCATAGCAAGCAGTAGGCGGGTTGCCCCCGCATACGCAAAACCCTTCCCCGGCGGGGAGTGTTGGGTTATGAATTATGAGTTTTGAGTTATGAGTCAGGAGACATGCCTGCCGTTTTCAACTCATAATTCAAAACTCTCAACTCATAACTTCCTTCAGTCCCTGGGCGGTGTGGTGGGCCAGGGCCATGATGGTGAGCATGGGGTTGACGCCGCTGCAGGCGGGGAAGGCCGAACCGTCGGCCACGTAGAGACCTTGCACTTCGACGGTGCGGCCGTCGGGGCGCAGGGGGTGGGTGGCGGCGTCGCCGCCGAGGCGGCAGGTGCTCATCTGGTGGGCGCTGTAGAGGCCGAAATGGTTAGGCTTCCAGGGCAGGTGGGGAAGCTGGTCGAGCACGGCGGGGTTGGTAATGTGGCCGTTCTGGACATACAGGGTGGGGAGGGTGCCGTGGGGCAGGTAGATGGTGTGGGCGCCGGCGGCGGCGTGGATTTCGGCGGCGCCGCGCACGCCGGTGAGCAGGTTGGCCCGGTCGTGGTCGGAGAGGGTGTAGTCGATGAGCGGGGCGCCGTGCTTGTCGAGGCGGACGCGGCCGCCGTCGCGGTCGCGGGTGAGGACGATGAAGGAGCCGAGGTGGTCGGCGTCGCGCATGAGGGACTGGTGCTGCTGGCCGCTGAGCCAGGGGAGCACCATGGCCATGAGGCCGGGGTGGGTGGGCGGGGTTTCGAGCTTGACGCCGAAGTTGGTGCCGTGCAGACGGCTGTAGGTGTCGTTGACGACGCTCATGCTGGGGCCGTGCCAGGAGTTGAGGGCGTGGGGGTACTTGGCGGCGACGACGACGGTGGGGTGCAGGTGCAGGTGGCGGCCGAGGTGCGGGTGGGTGAGGCCGGAGCGCAGGAGCAGAGCGGGCGTCTGGATGGCGCCGCCGGCTACTACCACGCAGCGGGCGCGCACGGTGATGCGCAGGGGGCGGCCGTCGGCGGTGGTGTGCAGGGCTTCGGCGCCGGTGGCGCGGCCATTGCTGACCGTGACGCGCTCGACGCGGGTGTCGGGGAGGAGGCGGGCGCCGTGGGCGGCGGCGGTGGCGAGGTAGGTGTTGAGGGTGCCTTGCTTGAGGTTGTGGGCGTCGCCGAGGGTGCTGTAGCCGAGGGCGCGGAAGTGGGCCTCGGAAGTAGGGTCGAGGTTTTTTTCGTTGCGGGGGATGAGGCGGGTTTGTTGGCCGAGCTTATGGGAGCCTTCGAGCAGGGCCTGGTTTTGGCCGTTGTGGCGGGGGTAGTCGGTGTTGACGCTGAGGGTGTGGGCGACGGCGTCGAGGCTTTGTTGGAAGTCATTTTCCAGGAAGAAGGGGGCGTGGTGCTCGCGGGCCCATTCTTCGAGGATGTAATCGGGGGTGCGGAAGGCGCCGGCCCAGTTGACGGTGGTGCCGCCGCCGAGGCAGGAGCCGGCGAGCAGGCCAATGGCGCCGTCCTGGGTGCTGAGGGTGCCGGCGGCGTCGTAGAGTTTGCCGAGCATGTCGGCTTCTCTTTGCGTGAAGTCGCAGCCGTGGCAGTACGGGCCCTTTTCTAAGACTAATACATCGTGGCCGGCCTGGGCGAGCTCGCCGGCTACTACGCCGCCGCCGGCGCCGGAGCCGATGACGAGGATTTCGCAGTCGATAACCGTGTCCTGAGTGGGGCGCAGGGGCTTGAGGGGGCGGGGGGAATCGACGGGGGGGGCGTCGGGGCCGGGGTAGCGCAGGGCGCCCCAGGCGGCGGGGAGCTCGGGCTGGCTGCCGCCGTAGTAGAGGAAGGTGCAGAGCTTGCGCAGGGCGTGGAAGCCTTTGCGAAGGGGGGGCAGGTGGGAGCTGGCCCAGCTTTGGAGGAGGTGCTCGCGCTGGGCGGGCTCGAGCTTGGTGAAGGGGCGCAGGGGGCCGAACCAGGTGAGGCCGAGGACGGGCTTTTCGAGGAGGTCGAGGAGCTGGGCGAACTCGGCCTGGGCGGCCTGGGGCTGGGCGTGGATGGCGATTTCGAGCTTGGCGAGGTTGACGCCCTGGGAGCCGGGCGGGGTGCCGTCGGGCTGGGGGGGGATGAAGGTGTCGGCGAGGGCGCGGAGGGTGGCGGCGCGGCTGGGCGTGAGGGTGAACATGCGGGGCGGGCGGGAAAAGCCGGGAAAATGTACGGCTTTTTTGGGGAAAGTAGTAGGCGTGCCGAGTAGTTTGGGGATTTAGATGAGTGTTTGTTAGGTAGAACGTCATCCTGAGCGGAGCGAAAGGACCTCGTCCGCGTCGGGTGGGGTGGTAACTTTCTTGCGACTTAACGATTAGGGTTACTACCACAACGAAGCGGGCGAGGTCCTTTCGCTGCGCTCAGGATGACGTTCTTTTTGTTCGGGATGACGTTCTTTTGTCTTCTATCCTCCCATTTATTACCCCTATGGCTTCTTTGATTCGCACGCCGGAGACTTCGCACCGGATTCATTTTCAGGATTGCGACATGCTGGGGCACTTGAACAATGCGCGGTACCTGGATTATTTTCTGAATGCGCGGGAGGACCAGGTGGCCCAGCATTACCAGCTGAACATGGGGGCGCTGGCGCAGGAGCAGCAGGCGGCGTGGGTGATTACGAAGCACTACCTGAGCTACCTGAAGCCGGCGCGGCAGGGGGTGGAGGTGCTGATTCGCTCGCAATTGATTCATTTCGACAACTCGAACCTGGTGCTGGAAATGCAGATGCGCTCGGGCGATGGGCGGCGGCTGCTGGCGCTGCTGTGGTCGGAAATGGCGTTTGTGCGGCTGCCGGGGGGCACGCGGCTGGACCATTCGGATGAGCTGATGGACTTGCTGGACCAGCTGGACGTGGAGGCGGCGGACTACGACCCGGATGGCTTTGATGAGCGGGTGAAGGCGGTGCGCAAGGAGCTGAAGGCGGCGCGGAGGGCGGCGGGGGAGGCGGACTAAGGGGGTGGGGGGCTGCTGGCGTTCAACCCCACCCCCTGACCCCCTCCCCTTCGGGAGAGGGGGCACCGGTTAGGCTGTTAGTGGATGATTTGCCTCTTAATACAAGGGTTGGGGAGGTGGCGGAGGAAATTGTAAGTTTCGGGTAGCGTCTTGAGGTCAATTAGGAGCTTCCTGTAATGAAATAATACAATGGCGAAGCCGATTAGGAGCGGGGCGAAGCGGATTGGGAGGCGGCGAGGGGGCGTTGGGAGGCAGACGGGAGGAATTGGGAGGGGGCAAAAAGGGCTTTGGAGCTAGCTGGAAGGGGGGTGGAGGGTGCTGCGATGCGTGAGGAGTGGGGAGGGGGCGGTGAGGGGAGGCGGGATGGGTGGAAGGGAGCTAAATGGACTGAAAAAGAGGGCGGAATTGTAGAAAAGCAGGATGGGCAAAAACGGGATTTTGCATCTTTCGAAGATGGCGGCCTGGGGGCTGGGGCGGCGGATACAAGGGATGGGGCGGGCGCTTACATTTGGGGGCCGGAAAGACGGTAACATACTCACCCTTATTTGCCCCTGCCATGAAAGTGCTGCCGATGTCGCAAAGCGACCTTATCCGTTTGCTGCCGCTGGGGTGGCAGAACTACCTGGACAACCAGCCGCGATTTGCGAGCTATAAGAAGAGCTACACGCCGGGGGTGGCGACGGGGGCGCTGCAGCGGCTGGCCGATGCGCAGAAGCTGCCGGACCTGGATGCGCGCACGGCGAACCCGGAGCTGACGCGCACGGAGCTGGTGGAGCAGGCGCGGGAGTTTCTGGAGGTGTGGCAGTGGTTGGAGGGGTATATTGAGACGGCGTATAAGGGGGAGGCGTATAAGCCGATGCGGGTGGCGGCGGGCTACCGGAGCTACGATGCGGCGGCGGGTTACGACTGGGGGGCGATGGTGAAGCTGATGGATGCGGCCAAGCAGTTTGTGCAGCTGCACGACGACGAGCTGCAGGCGAAGGGGGATATGCCGGATGACTTTGCGGCGCGGGTGGTAGCGGAGGCGGCCGACGTGGAGACGCTGCTGGCGCGGATGGCGCGGGAGACGCAGACGGCGGAAACGGGGACGACGGAGCGGCAGACGGCGCTGCTGGCCTGCCTGGACGAGTACCGGCTGATGAACCGGGATGCGCAGCGCATCTTTTTGCGGCAGCCGGAGGTGGCGCGGCGGTTTCAGCTGGAGCACCTGCTGGAGATTGTAGGGGGCGGGGCGCAGGCGGGCATCCGGGGGACGCTGACGCTGGCCGATGGGACGCCGGCGGCGGGGGTGACGGTGGAGGTGCCGCGGCTGAAGGAGCCGGCCGTGACGGTGAGCGATGCGGACGGGCGCTACGCGCTGGCGCTGGCGGCGGGGGAGTACCTGGTGGCGTTTGGGGGAGCGGGGTACGTGGCGCAGCAGCAGCGGGTGATGGTGGAGGCGGGGGTGAAGCGAAGGGTGGATGGGGTGATGGCGCGGGGGGGGATTTAATCAAAAAACAACCAAGTACAAACAAGTCAAATGGAGCAACCGAAAGTAATTGTTGACGAGAAGTTGTCAGAAATTGCCCTTCTCGTAGCAGAGGGTAAGACGCCTAGTGTTTCAGTTAGAGAATTGCTAGGATGGGTGCTTGCCCAGAGAAGAGGCTGGTATGTGGTGAGTCTAATCCGAGGCGCATTGAGTGAGGTAGGACTCGTTACAGTTCCTGATTTCGAATCGGTTTACATCGATGCAAATGTGTCTTTCGTAAAAGAGGGCTCTGCTTCAGCGAATGACACTATTGAAGATGATACTTCAGGTCAATCAGGGCATGGCGACGGTGATGCAGGTAACGAGAACGGGGAAGGCTCTGGGAACTATTCAGCTCAGGCTACGGCATTCATTACACCTGATTACATTGTGTCAGATGGACTGGCTAACAACGACCCAACTTACAGAATTAGCAAGCTGGAGGCTGCTGGTATCCCCCCTGTGTCTGTAAGTCCCAATGATACTCTTGAGTGCGCTATTACACTTATGTTGAGCAACAATTTTTCACAGTTGCCTGTGATGACAAGTGAACGCGAAGTAAAAGGAGTGATAAGTTGGTTTTCTATTGCCACGAGACTTGCTCTTGGTAAAGAAGGGCTAGTTGTCAAAGACCTAATGGAGCCTCATCAGGAGATGAGGGAAAGTGATTCTATATTCTCCGCAATCTCGATTGTAAATCAGCACGACTATGTACTGGTGCGCGACGGCGAGAAAAGGATAACAGGTATGGTTACCGCCGCTGATTTGAATCATCAATTTCAAAACCTAGCAGAGCCTTTTTTACTGCTAGGAGAGATAGAAAACCAGATACGGAGGTTTATCGACAATAAATTCACTTCTGGCGAACTAGAAGCAGCTAAAAATCCTGCAGATACAGAGAGGACGGTATTGTCTGTATCAAGTTTGACTTTTGGCGAGTACGTCAAATTGCTGGAAAATCCAGATAATTGGAATAAGCTAGAGCTTAAGTTAGACCGAAAGACCTTCATCAGTAAGCTTGAACAAATAAGAAAAATACGAAATGACGTAATGCATTTCGACCCAGACCCTTTAGCAGGCAAGCAACAAAAAGCTCTGCGCGATTTTGCGCAATTTTTACAGCGTATCCATTCTCTTCAAGCGAATTAAGTATGGACTTTATAGTCTGCTGTAATCAGTCTATAACAGAAGCGGCCCCGGCATTCGCCGGGCCCGCTTCTCGTTGCTACTATTTCTACAGCCAAGCCTGGGTTTCCTTGAACTCGGCGGGGTAGAAGTTGAGGTATTGGACGATGCGGGGGTAGGTGCCGTGGTTGGGGCTGCTGCCGTGGGGCAGGAAGTGGTGCCAGATGACGAAGTCGCCGGCCTGGGCGGCGATGGGCTGGGCCTGGGGCTGGAGGTCGATGCTGCGCGGGTCGGTGCCGGGGGGGAGGGCGGCCAGCCAGGGCTGGAGCTGGTGGTGGAAGCCGGGCACGCAGCAGAAGGCGCCCTGGTGGGCGGGGGTGTCGCAGAGGTAGAGCAGGCCCTGGGTGCCGAAGCGGAAGGGCGGCAGCAGGCTCATGTCCCAGTGCAGGTGGGGGCCCTGGAAGGGGCGGCCGGGGGTTTCGGGCGGGTTGAAGCTGGTGCGGTCGGTGGTGGGCCAGAGGTCGGGGGTGCGCCAGAGCTGGGCGAAGGCCTTGCGGATGCGGGGCGACTGGCGGTTGGCGAGCAGGGTGGGGTGGTGGTAGAATTCCATCATGATGCCCTTGCCGATGCGCTGCTGGTACCAGGTGGCGGGGTCGGTGGGGCTCATGCCGAGGTGCTGCCACACGGCGGCTTCGGTGGCCTGGGCCTGCTCTTTGGATACGGCGTTGCGGACGATGACGTAGCCGTGCTCGTGCCAGTGCTGCAGGTCGGCGGGGGTGAGGACGGCTTCGCTGTCCTCGATTTCGCGGAGCTGGGCTTGCAGGGCGGGGCCGTAGGGCTGGCCGCTGAAGAGGCAGTGGAGGCGCTCGAGGTGCAGGGGGGCGAGGTGGCCGTGGTGGCGGGCGAGAATCCAGTTTTCGAACTCTTCGAAAGAGGGGGCGTGCTGGAGGAGGTACTGGGTGGTTTCTTCGAGGGCCAAGCCGAGGCCGTTGAGCAGGAGGTTGTCGAGGCGCCAGCTGTCGGCGTCGCGCTCGATGAACTGGCCCTGGCGGCGGGCCAGGGCCTGCTGCCAGTAGTGGTGGAGGTAGGGGAGGTTGAGTTGGGTGGTTGTGGGGGACATGGGTCGCAGGTGGAAAGGTGAATTTGGGTGTTGGGTGTTGGGTGTTGGGTGTTGGGTGTTGGGTGTTGGGTGTTGGGTGTTGGGTGTTGGGTGTTGGGTG
>NZ_JAUQSY010000008.1 GCF_030580865.1 Hymenobacter aranciens
TCCCAACTCCCAACTCCCAACTCCCAACTCCCAACTCCCAACTCCCAACTCCCAACTCCCAACTCCCAACTCCCAACAACTTACACTCCGGGGGGATTCTGCCTTGCGTAGCGGCGCCAGATTTTATACCAGTGCCGGTTGAGGGGATATTGGCGGGTGGGCGAGATGTTATTAAATACCAGGGCTACCAATAATAGGATGCAGACGCCGGCCAGCACGGGCATGAGGACGTAGCCGTAGCCGAGGGCTTTGAGTTGGGCCGAGCCGACGTTGGCGATGAGGGCGGTGGCGCCGCCGGGCGGGTGCAGGGTTTTGGTGATTTGCATGGCCACGATGGAGAGCGACACGGCCAGGGCGGCGGCCAGCCAGAGCTCCTGCCCTATCAGCTTGTAGATGGTGACGCCGATGAGGGCGCTGAGGACGTGGCCGCCGAGCAGGTTGCGGGGCTGGGCCAGGGGGCTGTTGATGGCGCCGTAGATGAGCACGGCGGAGGCGCCGAAGGAGCCGACGAGCAGCAGGGTATCCTGCGGGCCGAAGAGGTAGCGGCTGAGCAGGCCGATGGCGGCCAGGCCGGTGAAGGCGCCGAGGAAGGTGAAGAGGTGCTCGCGGGCGTCGAAGAGGGTTTCGGCGTAGATGACGAGGCGCACGCGGCGGGCGTGGTGGCGGAGGCGTTTTTTCATGTGGTTGTAGCGCGAACTTTAGCTACCGCTGACCTGCGGTTGTAGTTCGCGTCCCAGAACAACTTTAACGGCGTGGGGACGCGAACTACAAAGTTCGCGCTACCATCGCGCTACCGGCTGCTGGCGGAGCCAGGCGCGGGCTTCGGTTTCGCTGAGGCAGGGGTGGTAGGGCAGGCCCATCTGCCGTGCCCGGGCCAGCACGGGCACGGTGGAAAGGCGGGCAAATACCTCGGCGGGCAGCACGGCGGCCACCTGCGCGAAGCCGCTGAAGCGGGCCTGGCGGGGCAGCCATTCCTGGGTGAGCCAGTGCTTGGCAGCTTCGGCGAAGGGAGCGGCGCGGAGCTCATCGTTGAGCAGCTGGGGGGCGCGGGTGTGGCGCTGGGCCCAAGCCAGCTGCTCGAACACGGCCTGCACGCCAGCCAGCTCGCGGGGGCCGGGCTGCCACTGCAGGCACAGCAGGCCGCCGGGCTCGTGAGTGAGGCGGGCCAGGGCATTAGTGAAGAGGATGGCGGGGACGGTGGGGGGCACAAGCATGGCACGATGCACTAGGAGGACGAACAAACGAGAGCGTAAGGGCGTGCATCATGGACGGGGGGCTGGGCCTGGGAGGATATACCCCAAAGGTGGGCGGAGGGGGCAGCCGGCGACAAGTGAAACCGGCAGAGGGGGCAGGTTTGGCGACGGAGAGGGGGAGTTTGGGGACGGGTGGCGGGGAGTGGGAAAGGAGCTTCGGTCCGGCGGGGCGGGGGCTACGGGTAAACATGATTTTCCGGGCACCGTTCGGCAGTCGATTAGGAGCTCCCGGGAACGGAATAGTGCAAGCCGGAAATCAATTTGGAGCTTTCGAGGGATGATTGAGAGGTTGCCGGAGGTGATTAGGAGCAGGGCGGATATAGTTTGGAGGCTGCCAAAACCGCCTTGGAGGGGTCGGCAACGTATTTTCAGCAGCAGTTAAGGCACTTGGAGGTTTAGGAAATGAGGCTGGGAGGGGCCGGGGTGGGTAGCGGGGGCGGCGGGGAGAAAAAAGGCGGGGATTTTGTATAAAGGCAGGATGAGGCTTTCGCTGTTTTTGTACTTTTGCAAGCCAGCTGACTTTTGAGGGCGGTGGGTGATGACGAAGTAGATTTGCCGTATGAAACTGAGCTCTTCGGTCAGCGGCGCGTTGCGCACCTTTGCGTACTTCATGGCGAGCGGCACCCATGAGCTGCTCAGGGGCATTGAGTACCTGGACCTGTATGGGGAGGAGCCCAGCGCCATCGAGCAAGCGTTTGCTATTTATGCCAACGTGCTGGAGTTGGATGCAGAAGGCGAAGTACTTAATGCGGCCTATGCCGAGCAACGGGCCACCCAGTATATCCGCGCCTACTGCGACCCGGAAGTTGTGGTAGAGCCGCCGTTTGAAGATTGGGAGCTGGCCCTGCACCCGCCACTGCGCGCCTAGCCGCTACCCGGCAGCGGGCGGGGCAGTGAAGCGCGCTCCACGCAAAAAGCCCCGGCTCGTGGTGGAACCGGGGCTTTTTCTGCGGCGCGGCATGGCCTACTTGGTGAGGTTGAACTGGCCTTCGCTGATGGTTTTGCTGGTGACGGGGGTGCCTCGGTCGTCGGCCCGCAGCGAGAAGGTGCCGACTACGCTGGTGGGCGAGATGCTGGTGATGGTGACGGTGCCGCTGCCCTGGCTGGGGCCGCTGGCGGCGTAGATGCCGGTGGTGCCGTTGCCGACCACGGTGTACATGCCCATGTTGATGGCGGTGCCGCTGGCGGGGGCGTTGAGGCTGTAGGTGCCCACGGCCTGGGGCACGTTGATGCCGATGGAGCGGGTGACGCCGCTGGCCGTGTGGCTGCCGGAGATGGACACCATGTTGGTGGTGGCGACGACGTAGAAGAGCGGCTGCGTGGCGGTGTAGGTGGTGCCGCCCTCGGTCCAGCGCAGGCCGGCGGCGGGGGTGGCGGGGGTAGCGGGCGCGGGGTCGTCTTTCTTATCGGACGAACAGGCGGCCAGCGTGAGGAGCAGGCCCAGGGCGGGGAGGCGGAGGAAGTTCATACGGCACGAAAAGGCTTAGCGCTTGATATTGAACTTGCCGTTGGTGAGGGCTTTGGTGGCGCCGGCGGGCGCGAAGGCTTCGCCGGTGAAGGTGAAGGTGCCCACGATTTCGGTGGCCGTGACGCTGGTGACGACGACGCTGCCCGAGCCATAGGAGCCCGAGGCGACGTAGCTGGTGGTGGTGCTGCCGATGGTGGTGGCGTAGCTGGCCAGGGTGCCGGTGGTGCCATTGGCGCCTACGGCGTAGGTGCCGGCGGTGGCGGGCACGTTGATGGTGACGTTGTAGGTGTCGTTGTTGGGGGCTTTGTACTGGCCGAGCAGGGCCATGGCGCCCCCGGCTACCGATTTGACCACCGTGGTGGAGGCGTAGTTGGTGCCGTCGGTGGTCCAAGTGAAGCCGTTGGTGGGGGTAGTTGGGGTGGGGTCGTCTTTCTTATCGGACGAGCAGGCGCCGAGCGCGACGAGGGCGGCCAAAGCCAGCGGACGTACGACGGAGGAGAAACGAAGGGGCAGCATAATAAGAGAAAAAAGATAGGTGAAACAGGCACTTAGCAGCCGTGCTGTTAAGTTTGACAAAGGTAGATGTGGCCCCAAGGGCCCTACCATACCCACCAGCCCGCATTTTTGGGTCCGTGCCAGCCCGGAGGTGGCGGTCATGCTGAACGCAGTGAAGCATCCTCTCGCGTTCGAACGAAATCGTTGAGGCGTGAGAGGATGCTTCACTGCGTTCAGCATGACAGTTCTGCTTAGTCGGGCGCGGTTTCCAGGTCCACCTTGGCCTTTTTGTTAATGGAAATGAACACGCCCACGAACAGCATCTGGGGCACGGGGGCCGTGACGGCCACGCGGTTCCAGTGGCCGCTGGCGTCGGGGGCGTCGGCGTAGCGGTAGCCGAAGATGTTGCGGCGGCCGAGCACGTTGGAGGCCGAGACGTGGATGATGGTGAACTGGCCGAAGAGCGTGGTGAGGTAGCTGGCGTTGAGGCTCAGGTCGTGGAAGGCGGGGGTGCGGCCCTGGTTGTAGGCGGCGGTGTTCAAGTCATTGTAGCGGCGGGGGCTGCCGTAGCTGTAAGTGGCGCTGAACTGGGTGTGGAGCTTCTGGGCCCAGTATTTGGCCACGACGCTCAGGTTGTGGGCGGCGGCAAAGGTGGGCACGGCCGCGGTAGGGTCGGCGCGGTATTGGCGGCGGGTGTCGAGCAGGCCGTAGCTGACCCAGTAATCGACTTTACGGAAGGTGGTTTTGTCGCGCCAGAACAGGTCGAGGCCCTGGGCGTAGCCGGCGCCGGCGTTGCGGTAGGCGGTGGGGTTATAGGGGTTTTGCGGGTCGAAGGTGACGAGGTTGCGGTAGGTTTTGCGGTAGATTTCGGCGCGCAGGGTGCGGTTGTGGGCGATGCGCTGGTAGGTGAGCAGGAGGTGTTCGGACTGCTCGAATTTCAGGTTCGAGGTGAAGCGGAGAAGGTCGTTGGTGGGGGTTTGGTAGAAGCGGCCCCAGGCGGCGGAGAGCTGGCTGGCGGCGCCGGTTTGGTAGGCCAGGGCCAGGCGGGGGGCCAGGCTGCCTTGATTTAGCAAGGAAGAATATTCGGCGCGCAGGCCGGCGCGGGCGGCCAGGCGGCGGGCGGGCACGAGGTCGCTTTCGAGGAAGGCGGCGGCGCGCTGCTCGTCGAAGCCGAGGTGGCGGGGGGCGGCTTCGGGGGTGGCGCGGTACTGCTGGCGGTAGTGCTGGGCGTAGGCCTCGGTGCCGAGCTTGAGGTTGAACCAGGTGCTGGCCGAGTCGTTGGTGAGCACGAGGCGGGCCACGGCTGACTGCTCCAGGTCGCGGATGGATTGCTGGTCGGGGCGGGTGAGGTTGTCGTCGTGGGTGAGGGCCAGGCCGGTATTCAGGCTCCAGCCGTGGCGCAGGGGGCTGCGGAAAGTGATGTTGAGGTAAGCGTTGTCGTTTTGGAGGGCCACGGGGCGGCCATTCTGGAGGTATTCGGGGTTGGCGTCGGGCTGGCGGATGGCCATCTGCTGGTGGCTCACGGTGCCGTACACTTTGAGCATGCCGGCCTGGCCGGTGCGGTGGCGCAAACTGAGCGAGCCGCCGCGGGTTTGGGGCGCTTTATCCCAGCCCTGGCCGGGCACGGCGAGGGCCACGTAGGGCGCCAGGTTGGTGTAGTCGGCGGTGAGGGCCAGGGAGGTGCGCTCCCAGCGCTTGGTGCGCGAGAGGCTGCCGCCGAGGCTCATGAGCGAGATGCCGGTCTGGGTTTCGGCGGCGAGGTCGTCGGAATTGAGGCCCACCACGGCGCTCAGGGCCTGGCCGTACTCGGCCGAGTAGCCGCCGGTGCTGAACACGGTGCCCTTGAAGAGGAAGGGCGAAAAGCGGCCGCGCGCGGGCACGGCGGGCACCGAGCCGCCGTAGGGGTTTTGCACGGGCAGGCCGTCGAGGTAGGTTTTGGTTTCGGAGGCGGCCCCGCCACGCACGAAGAGCTTGCCCTCCTCCCCCACCCGGGTGGTGCCGGGCAGGGCGTTGAGGGCGCCGGTGATGTCGCCGACCGAGCCGGCGGTGGTCACGATGTCGAGCGAGCTGAGCACGGTACCGCGCTTTTCGTCGCCGGCCTCGAAGGCGCCGGCCGTCACGACCACGTCGCCGAGCTGGGCGCGGGTGGGTTTGAGTTTGATACCCGGCATCGTGATGGGGCCCTGGCCGAGCGTGCAGGGCAGCTCCTGCGGCTCATAGCCGATGAGGGTGACGACGAGCGGCAGCGCGCCGGTCTGGTCGGTGCTGAACTCGAAATGGCCCTCGGGGTCGGTGCTGGCGCCGTCGAAAGTGGTTTTGAGGAACACGTTGACGCCAGGCAGCGGCTGGCCGCCGGCGTCGCGCACGGTGCCCGACAGGCGAGTGCTTTGGGCCAAGGCGGCGCTGGCGAGGCTAAGCAGCAGAGTGAGGATGAGTAGCGGAGTTTTCATGGCCCAAAGGTGGGCGGCGGGCCTATCGGCGGGCTACTTTTTGTTGCCGAAGCGTCGGGCGGAGCGGATGAAGCGTCATTTTTTGGCAAATATAGTAAACATATGGATTTACACTGTATATTTGTACCGGCAGCCGGGATACTGCTTACTCAGCCCCCGGCTGGTCGCGTTTTTTTCATTGTTTAATTTTTGCACTTATGAATCAACCAATCCCAACCCACCTCTCACATACTCCCCTCATCCGGGTTGAGAGTTACAATCACAAAGACGGCGCGTACCATCCTAATGACACCGATGCTAAAGGTTTGTCAATTGGATTAGCATCTTGGGACAAATCGGAAGTTTCGCTTAAAGTATGGCGCTATACTGGCGAGATGTGGAGCCGTCAAGCAGAAGAACTACCTTGGCATCGGCCGCTAGACTTATCTATTCTACTGCTTTCGTCGATTGCCCATTCCTATCGGGCAGATATACCTGCATCAAGCCTACAAGAGTCTGGCTCACCGCAGAATTTCGCCCAGCTAAAAGCTTATTTTGAGTCCAATTCACAAGAGCCAAAGCCAGGCGAGACTACAGAATTAGAAGAACTCAAAAGAAGAATCCGCGAACTACGCAACATTTTGGAACTGGCTGCTGATGCACTAGGTATCAATTAGGCCTAGTTCGCGATTGTAATTTCAAGGCCTCGGCAGAGTAAGATGCCGGGGCTTTTTTATCTGAAGGCCCGATGTCCGCCAACTTCTACGCCCACATCGCCACAACCCTGCGCGCCCAGCCAGCCACTACGCTGCTCACCTGGCCCGCCCTCACGCCCGCCGAAGCAGGCGACTACGTGCCGCCCGCCCACTATTCCGGCGCCGAAATAGCCGCCGCCGTGGCCGCCATGCGCCAGCGCCTGGCGGCCGCCGGGGTGCAGCCCGGGCAGCGGGTGCTGCTGCTGGTGCCCGTCAGCTTCGAGCTGATTGGGGCACTGCTGGGCGTGCTGGCGCACGGCGCAGTGGCGGTGCTGCCACCTGCCAAAGCCAGCCCGGGGCAGCTGCTGCGGCTGGCCCGGCGCGAGCAGTTGGCAGCAATTGTATTAGCGCGGTCGCCCGGGTTTGAGTTTTGGCTGACGAGCAAGATTTTCAGTCTGAAACTGCTGGATGCGCGGAAGCTGACCGGCCACTTTTCCGACCTGCCTCCGCAAGCAGTGTTGCCCAGCCAGCCGGCGCTCATCACCCACACCTCCGGCTCCACAGGCCAGCCCAAGCAGATTGTGCGGACGCACGCCGTGCTCAGCGCCCAGCACGCGGTGCTGAAGCAGATTTTTCCGCCCTGGCCGGGGCAGCAGGACTTTCCGCTGTTCCCGAACGTGCTGCTGCACAACTTAGCTAGCGGCGCGGCCAGCGTGTTGCCCCAGGTGCCGTGGGGCAATTTTGCCGACTTTCACCCGCCGCTGGTGGCGGCGCAGTTGCGAGATTTCGAGGTGCATACGCTCACCGGCAACGTATTCTATTTCCAAAAGCTATTACCGGAATTCCAGCAGGAGCCGGGTGGCTTCCCGGCGGTGCGGGCGCTGGGCGTGGGCGGCTCGCCGGTGCCCGAGTGGCTGGTTCACAAGCTGCAAGTAGTGTTTTCGCAGGCCACGATTTACGTCATTTACGGCTCGTCCGAAGCCGAGCCGATTGCCGTGCGGCCGCTCACGGCCCGCGCCGAAAGCCCCGCGCTGGGCTATGCCGTGGGGCCGGTGCATCCGTCGCTGGAGCTGCGGCTGG
The DNA here is from genome assembly GCF_030580865.1 of Hymenobacter aranciens. Lineage (GTDB taxonomy): Bacteria > Bacteroidota > Bacteroidia > Cytophagales > Hymenobacteraceae > Hymenobacter > Hymenobacter aranciens. Next base: position 7,421 of record NZ_JAUQSY010000008.1, read on the forward strand.
AACCTCTGGGCGAGTTGGAACTACCCGGCGGCGAGCGCCGCCCGGTGGGCGAAATCCAGGTGCGCGGGCCGCACGTGGCCAGCCCCACGCCCGGCAACTGGCTGCGCACCGGCGACTTCGGCTACCGCGCCGCCGACGGCCAGCTATACCTCACCGGGCGGGCGGGCAACGAGGCCTTGCGCTACGGCGTCCAGCACTATCAGCTGGAGCATGTGCTTCAGCATTTGCCGGGCGTGCAGCGCGTGGCGGCGCGGCCGGGGGCGGCGGGCTTTGCCGTGTACGTGCAGGGCGAGGCCACCGAAACGGCCATCCGGACGGCGCTGGCCGCCTACTTCCCGGCGGCAGTGTGCGCCGAAGTGCATTTCCGGGCCGAGCTGCCGGTGGACCACCGCCACCACTCCAAAATCCGCTACGGTGAGCTGCACTAAGAATGACAAAAGCTCCTGATTATGAATTCTGAATTCCAGAACGTCGCCCTCGACCAGCTGCGCTACTCGCTGGTGTGGGAAGGCAGCACCACGCTCTACCGGGCGCTCGACATTCAGCCCGACGACCACGTGCTCGTCATCACCGGGGCGGGCTGCAACGTGCTCAATACCCTGCTGCACCCCCCCCGGCAGGTCACGGCCATCGACCTCAACCCCGAGCAAAACCGGCTGCTGCGCCTGAAATGCCACGTCATTCAGCACCACGAGTACCCGGTGTTTCGCGGGCTGCTGGGGCTGGATGGCGCGGCTGCGGTGGCAGCGGCCTGGGCAGTTGTGCGGCCGGATTTGCCTGGGGAAGAACAAGAGTTCTGGGAGGCGTTTTTTGCCCAGCACCCCGGCGGCTTACTCGGCGCGGGGCGGCTGGAAATGTACGTCAATGCCTTTCTACCCACCCTGGCACCGGCGCTGCAAGCGCAGCTGCGGCAGCTGCTGTCTTTTGGCGATATAGCCAAGCAGCAAGCTTATTTCCAATCAGTAATTGAATCACCGGATTCCACTTTTCGCCCACAGTTCATCGAGTACTTCGACGCCGCCAACCTGAGCAAAGGCCGCGACCCACGCCTGTTTCGCTACGCGCAGGAGTCGGGCGGGGCGCTGTTTTACCGGCGTCTGCAGCGGCACCTGGGGAAGGTGTTGCTGCGCGATAATTTCTTCTCGCGCTTTTTCTTTTTTGGGCCGACGGGGCTGCCGGAAGATATTCTACCGCCCTGCTACCAAAGTGGCAGCTATGCGGCGTTGCGAGCGCAGCTGCCCAGGCTGCAAGTGGCCACGGGCGAGGCCACGGCCTACCTGTTATCGGACGCCGGCCGGCGCATTACGAAGGCCAGCTTGTCCAATATTTTCGAGTACGTGAGCGAGGCGGAGTTTGAGCGGGTTTGTCGGCAGTTGGGGGAGAATTCGGCACGGCGGCTGCGGCTGGTATTCTGGAATCTGCTGCAGATGCAGGCGCCGGGGAGTAGCGCGTCTGTTCCGTTGCTGGAAGAGTTGTCGCGGGAGTTGTCGGCGGCGGAGGCCTGCTTTTATTTCGACAGCGTGCGGGTACTGAGCTGGGCGTAGGAGCGCGGCTGGGCTAAGCAGATTTTTAAAGTCCGATTTCAGCCGTCTCATCAATTGGACTTAAGGTCTGTTTTTCAATAGTTGATGATGCAATTTATTTTCAGGCAACCTTCACCACATAATATCTGAAAAGTCCCTAAAACCAAGCTAATTTTCCGCCGCCAGGCATCGAACGGGCCAACCTCGCAGTTATTTCGGGCAGTCAAACTTCTCACTCACTCCCACCCCATCATGAAGCCCGCCGACTATTGCAGCCCCGCCTTTCTGGAAATGCTGATGCGCCGCCACGCCCCCACCCGCGGCATCCGGGTAGAGCGCGTGCGGCCGCTGGATTTGGATAGCTCGTCCAGCATTCTTTCGGCCCTCACGGCGGGCACTTCCGGGCAGCCCGTGGGCCACTTCGGCCTCGAAGTGCAGCTGCGGGCCGACGGCCAGCCGCGCACCGAGCGGCTGGTGCTCAAGCTCAAGCCCCACGGCCGCGAAATCTCGACCATGCTGGCGGGCCTGGCCCAGGCCAACGGTGGCAAGCTGGCCGCCATCTACCCGCGCTTCCAGGCCCTCACCGGCTTCGAGCATACCCACTGGCGCGAGCTACAGGCCTACGCCCAGCCCGACCCCAGCGGCCTGCTGCCCCAGGTGTGGGCCAGCTACGCCGACCCCACCACCGACACCTACCTGCTTCTACTCGAATATCTTGACGAGAGCCGCACCGTGGAGCTGCTGAACTCCGTGATGCAGCCCGAGCGCTGGACCGACGCGCACATTCGGGCGGCCCTCACGCAGGTGGCGGCCTGGCACGCGGCGCACCTCGCCCCCACCCTGGCCGCCCAGGTCAACTACGGCCTCGACGTGCCCTCGGCCAACTTTATGCAGCAGCTGGCCCCGCTGTGGTCGGCGCTGCTGGGCAATGCCGCCGCGCACTGCCCGGCGCTGTACAGCCCGGCGCGAGTGGCGCGGCTGCAACAGGCCATTGCCCATATCCCAACTTACTGGCAGCGCCTGGCGCAGCACCCCAAAACCCTTGTACACAACGACCTGAACCCGCGCAACACCTGCTTCAAGCGCGCCGCCGACGGGCAGCTGCGCTTCTGCGCTTACGACTGGGAGCTGGCCACTTACCACCTGCCGCAATACGATGTGGTAGAGCTGCTGGCCTTCGTGCTCGATGCCGACCGCTACCACCTGCGCCCCACCTACCTGGAGCACTACCGCCGCGAGCTGCACGCCCGCACCGGCCAGTTTGGCGATGCCGCGCTCTTCCGCGAAGGCTTCGAGCTGGCGGCGCTGGATTTCGGCCTGCACCGCCTGGGGATGTATATGATGGCGCACAGTCTCAGCCCATACCCGTATTTGCCGCGGGTGGTGGACAGCTTTTTTGACACTATTAAGGAGCTGGAAGTTGCGCCCCTGGCGCGAGTTTAGGCGCAGCCGTAACTCGTGCCTACTATCACGGGAGGCTGCGCCTCCCCCGTTAGCGCCGTTAGGGTTGGTAGAGCCAGCCGTTCTGTTGCGAGGCGCAGCCTCGCCCGAATGTTTGGCGCCCCTGGCGCGAGTTTAAGCGCAGCCGTAACTCGTGCCCACTATCACGGGAGGCTGTGCCTCCCCCGTTAGCGCCGTTAGGATTGTTAGAGTCAGCCGTTCTGTTGCGAGGCGCAGCCTCGCCCGAATGTTTGGCACGAGTTACGGCTACGCCTAAACTCGCGCCAGTCGCGCCAGTCGTTCAAACAGTGCATAATGCGCCGTTTCTACGGGCAAATCCTTTGTGAAGCGGAGCGAATAGTTATCAGCCCGCATGAGGCAGAAAATGGCCTCCTCATAGTATTGCTGAAAGCTGCGCATGGCGTAGGCGGCCAGCAAATCCTGCAGGCCGCGCTGCCGGAAATCGGGGTGCACCCCCACGGTCTTCACCAGCAAGGTTTTGCGCGGCAGGCGCGGGTAGTCGCGCTCAAAAACCGGCGCCACATCCGGGGGTAGATTCAGGCCGTGATAGTTGGGCTGGCACAGGCTAAGCGCCGCCAGCCGCCCGCTGGCCTGGTCCCGAAACAGCACCGACGAATGCGGGCACAGCCGCGCCGCAAAGGCCGGATTATATAGGGCATCGAATTGCGCCCGGGGCACGGCTTTGTAGGCCGGGTTCTGGCTGAAAACCTCGTGGACGAGCTGATACAGCTCGTCGGCCAGCAGTGGCCAGGTGGCGGGCGTTAGGGCAATGAAATCGAAGGGAATGCGGGTTAATTCTTCTAAGGCAGGCTGCTTTTGCTGGTAGGCCAGCGGCACGTCGACGGCCTGCAGGCGGCGGCTTTCGAAGTGCAGTTTGGGGGTGAAACCCAGGCTTGCCAGCAGGCGCGGGTAGTACGCCGGGTTCACCGGCTCGCGGTCGAACTGCTGCCAGCTGGGCGCGGGGTCCAGCCGCAGGCGGTAGCGCTGGAACGTATTGAAATGCAGCGGCCCCACGATGCTGGTTTTGCCCAGCCAGTCGGCATCGGCGGCCAGCACCGCGAAGGCTTCCGCGTTCAGCGCCGCGTCGTCCGTCGTTTCCCAGAAACCGAAATAGGCCGCCTCGCCAGCGAGCGGAAAAAGCCCGACCAGCCGCAGATTCTGGTGGTCGGTGTAGATGATGATTTCGTGCTGCGCGGCTTCTTGCTCAAACAATTGCCGCACGGCCGCGGCATCTTCGGCGGGGGCAAACGGCTGGTCGGCATACAGCCGTCGGGGTAGCTCAAAAAAGCTGGCAGGCAGCTGGCCGGTGTAGGGAATACGCTCAAGCATGGGCCAGTTCAGTTTCGACAACTACTTCTATTTCACCGCTGCTGCCGTCCATCGCCAGCTGCTGGCCCGAGCGCAGCCGCTGGCACAGCCCGGGAATGTTGATGATGGTGGGAATGCCCAATTCGCGCAGTAGAATGACGGAGTGCGACAGCGCCGAGCCGCGCTCGATGAGCACGCCCCGGCAGGTCGGAAACAGGGCGGCCCAGCCGGGGTCGGTGCGCGGGGCCACCACGATGCGGCCCGCCACGGCTAGGCTGTCGCCGGCCTCGGTGATGACAACGACCTCGCCGCTGACGCGGCCGGGGTAGCAGCCGGTGCCGCGCAGCCGGGTGTCGCTGGGGTCGGTTTCGGGCGGGCTGGCGGGACGGCCGGGTAGCGTCACGCGGCCAGGCACGGCCTGCCGGCGGTAGGCGGCAAATTCCTGCTGGCGAGCGGTTACCAGGGCCGATTGGTCGGGCCGGGCCGGGTTTTCGGCCGCTTGCCGGATTTCGGTTTCGGTGAGGTAAAACACATCCAGCGCCGTCGGCAGTTGCCCGGCGGCGGCCAGCCGCTGGCCCAGCGCCCGGTACAGCGCCCGGTACATGCCGAAAAGATGGGTGCGGTCGAGGCGCAGCTCTTCGCGGCGGGCCAGCGCCGCCTGGAGTTGCCGCAGGCTGCGCCACACGCCACCCGCGCGGCGCCACCACGGCTGCCGGCGCAGCAGGCTTTGTAATTCGGCTGTCGCGGCTTCGTGCAGGCGGCTGGTTGCAGCTGGGCTGGCAATGGGAGATTCCTGGCTCAGATAATTGTTCAGGTATCTGTAAAACAGGTTTTCATCCGTGCGCATGGTTTCGGTTTCGAGCTTCAGCTCGCCGATGCTGCGGTCGCCGTACTGGGCAAGGTATTCGTCGATTACTAGGTGTAAATCGGGTGCTAGCTCCTGAATTTGCCGGGACAAACCAGGCGGTAATTCGCGCAGCAGCGGCACCAGCTGCGGGTAGTGCGCGCGCACCTCGCGGGCCAGCGCCTGCATGGCGTGGGCGGGGCGGGCGCTGGCCAGCTCGGCGGTGGCGGCGGCAAAGTAGCGGCTCAGAAACTCGTCGGGGTCGGCCACGCCGGCCCGGCGCAGGCGGCGGGCTACGTCGCCGTTCAGCATCATCACCCGGAAATCGTTGATGATGGGCGTGGTCCACTGGTCGAGCAGCGTGCGGTCGAGCCGGGCTTTTTCGGCCAATAGCTCGGCGGCGCTTAATTTGCTCAATGGCAGTTGGTAGAAACGCTGGTACTGCTGCTCAAACTGCTCCTGAAAGGCCTGCACCCGCCGGGGCAAACTGGCAAAAGCCGCCAGCAGGCGCGTCATATTCAGGGCCAGGCGGGGCAGCAGGCGCAGCTTCTCGGGCAGGGTTTTGGCGGTGCTTTGCACGAAATCAACGGGCTCGTCGAGGCCCATCATTCGCTCCATGTCGGCCTTGTTCTGACGGAACGACGGCAGCAGCTGCAGGCCGCGGTACCAGTTATTGATGTTGTAGTAGATGCGGCCCTGCACTAGGCCCAGCAGCTGCGTCACCACCGGCTCGTGGGCGGCGATGGTGGCGGCGGGCAAGCCCAGCGTGCGCATGGTCTGGCGGTACACGGTGGCGTAGGCGCGCTGGGCGAAGCTGAAGGTCAGCGGAGTAGTCACGCCGCAATAGCTTTCCTAGATGTTGGCGTTGTCGTATACCACCACTTCGGGGATGGGCTGGGTGATGGGCCGCGTCTGCACCAGCCACAGGTGTTCGTGGTCCACCACAAACTCCACATCCTGCGGCTGGCCCAGCAAGAACTCCAGAAACGCCCCCGCCTGCCGCAATTCGGTTAGTATTCTGGCTGACAGACAGGGCTGCGCCTGCTGATTTTCGGGCACCGGCGCCAGGACCGGGGCCGCGCCGGCCAGCGGCTGCACCTGCTCGGTTTTCAGGGCAATTTTGCGGTGCACCTCGCGCCGGCTGGCTTTGTCGAAGTAAAACTCATCCGGCTCCAGCGCGCCGCCCACCAGCCCCTCGCCCAACCCCCACACGGCATGAATGGCCAACTCCTGCGGATACTCGGGGAAAGTACTGAACAGCACGCCCGCGGCCGTGGCGGCCACCTGCCGCTGCACAATCACGGCCGGCCGCGCCGCCAGGGTCAGGCCTTTCTGCCGCCGGTAGGCCAGGGCGCGGGCCGAGTAGGCGCTGGCCGCACAACGGCCCACGGCCGCCAGCACCTCGGCCAGCGAGTGCAAGCCCAGCAGCGAGTCCATGAGTCCCGGGAAGGCCGCTTGGGCGCCGTCTTCGTCGGCTACCGACGAGCGCACGGCCACGCCCGCCGCGCCCCACACCGCCAGCACCCGGCCCAGCGCCGCCTGCGTGGTCGCGGGCAATTCGAACTGCGCCAGGGCTTGCTGCCTCGCTGCCAACCCGGCTTCGTCGGTGCCCAGGCCCGTCAGCGCCGCATCGAATACCTCGGCCGGAATGACCACGAAGCCCGGCACCGGCAGCCCCAGGCGCCGCAGCCGAAACAGGCCTTCGGCCTTGCCGCCCACGGTAGTACCAGCCGGCACCGCGGCCTGGCGGGAGTCTATCAATCCATTAGTTACCATAGCCGTGAACGTGAAAAATCAAAGACAAATAACTGCACAGCATGAACAGCGACACCAGCACCTCGGCCCGCCGAAACCAGCCTTCTTCCGGCTGGCGCAGCGCCCGGCCATACACGCCCAGCGTGAGCACCAGCAGCCCGCCCAGCACCGCGTAGGGCCAGGCCGGCGCCCCCAGCAGCCGCAGCAGCCAGGCCTGCACGGCCACCCCGCCCAGCAGCACTAGCACCACGCCCGCCACCGCCCCACCTAGGCCCAGCACCTGCGAATACGACTCTACTGTGGGCCGCTCGGCGGTGGGGGCGCGGGTTTTGCGGGCCAGCTCGAAGGCGAAGCCGCCCAGCAGGCTCAGCAGCATGAGCAGCAGTAGCTTCGCGTCGCCGTGCGACACGTAGGCCAGCCACAGCCAGGCAATTACCAGCGGCATAATGAGCATGTGCGTGAGGGCATAGAGCAGCAGCCGTGCCCGCAGCCACTGCGGCGCGCCAAACTCGTAGCGCATCATCAGACTGTAGGCCAGCGCCAGCGCCCAGCCCAGCAGCGCCGCCCCACCCCGCGTGGCCGACCAGCCCAGCTCCAGCGCCGCGCCGACCCAGGCCAGGGTGCGCAGTTGCGGCAGCGTCACGAGGCCGCGCTGCAGCACGCGCTGCGGGTGGTTTTGGGCGTCGAGGGCGAAATCCTTGATTTCATCGAACACCCGCAGGCGAAAGAAAAACGAGATGGCGACGGCCATGCCCAGCCACTCGCTCCCCCCCAAGGGCCGCCCCACCCCCACCGTGCCCGCCACCGACCACACCGTGAGAAACAGCACGGCAAACAACGCCATATTGACCGGGGGGAAACGCTGGCGCAGGTAAGCCCAAAAGTTGCTCATACTCATATTGAATGCCGGTAGCCGGCTGGGTAACGGCTACGCAGTCGCAAAGAGAATACCTGACCGCAGATTTCCCAGCTCGTCTTGTGGCTACAGGGGACTTTTCCGCAAATACGCATTCGCTAGCAAAGTATTGCAATTCAATTGAAATCGAGCCATTAAAAGGACTTTTTTAAGTATCCTTTACCCAAGCCACAAGCAATTCTACTTCTGATTTCAGCCATTTTAATTTAAGTAATTTTCAATGTCTTATTTCTTAGAAAAAGTCAAATTCAGCAGCCTTCGCCCTGACGGGCACGTAATAAACCAGGGGAGAGCTGTTTTTACGGCATTCATCCTGGCCTTTCTAGCTCTTTGGAATACACTGCAGCGTTTGAATACCGGGCGGCCGGGCAATTTTACGGTTGTACTTTTACCGACTAATTTACCTTTCTACTGCGGCCGCCCCCGGCGCCTTCGCCTACCGATTAGTCTGCGTCATGCCCACTCCTGCCCTGCCCGTCGATTACCAACGTCTGTTTCATCAACTGCCCGAGAACTTTCTGCTCATCGACGCCGATGCGGCGGCCACTATTGTCGACAACACCGATGCCCACGTGGGCGTGTCGCTGAAGTCGCGAGCCGAGGTGGTGGGCAAGGCTTTTTTTGAGGCCTTTCCCTCGCCCGACCAAAACCAGGGCGACGAGATTCGCCGCTCGCACGAGCACGTGCGCCAACACCGGCAGCCCCACCAGATGCCCGTTATTCGCTACGATTTGGAGCGGCCCGGCGAGCAGGGCGGCGGCTTTGAGGAGCTGTACTGGCAGGCCACGCACTACCCCGTGCTGAACGAACAAGGTGAGCTGCAATACATTCTGCAGCGCACCCAGGACATCACCGAGCAGTACCGCGCCGCCCAGGCCGCTGAGGCTGCCAAAAAAGCCCTGGCCGAAGAGCAAGAGCGCACCCGCTTCATGCTCGAAAACCTGCCCGTGCTGGTGTGGACGGCCGGCCCCGACGGTGGCCGCGACTACTTCAACAGCCGTTGGCTGGCCTTCACCGGCCGCCCGATGGAAGCCGACCTCGGCAGCGGCTGGCTCGAAAACCTGCACCCCGACGACCAGGCCCGCGTGAGCGAAACCTGGCACCAGTCGGTGACCACCGGCGCCACTTACCAGGTAGAGTACCGCCTGCGCCGCCACGACGGCCAGTACCGCTGGATTCTGGTGCGCGCCACCCCGCGCCGCAACGCCGACAACGAAATCACGATGTGGGTGGGCGGCGCTACCGACATCCACGAGCAGCGCCAGATGGTGCAGGAGCTGCTGGAAGCCAACGAACAGCAGGGCCTGTTGTCGGAGCAGGCCTACGAGCTTTATCAGAAAGCCGAAAGCCAGCGCGAAACCTACTACAACCTGTTCATGCAGGCGCCGGCCATGATTTGTGTGCTGCGCGGGCCCGCGCACGTCTACGATTTTGTGAACCCGGTGTACCAGCAGATTTTCCCCGGGCGCCAGCTGCTGGGGTTGCCCGTGGCCGAGGCTTTGCCCGAAGTGGTGGACCAGGGTATTATCGCCATTCTCGACAAGGTGTACCAGACCGGTGAGTCGTTCTACGGCAATGAACTAAACCTCAAATTCATTCGTCCCGGCGAAAGGGAGCCTTACAACGGGTACTTTAACTTCACTTATCAGCAATTCCAGGAGCATGGCCAAGCAGCTGGTATCATGGTGTTTGCCTACGATGTAACCGAGCTGGTGGTAGCCCGCCAGGCCCTCGAAGGGCTGGCCGGCAACCCGCCCACTGCCTAAGCCCGGCGTCCGCCTTTTTTGCTTTTTTCCGCTTACCACTCCCCACCGCATGGCCCTTACCTCATTCGACTTTCAGCAAGCCCGCGTCAAGCAGGTGCTGTTCAAGTCGCGGCTGCGCTCGGTGCTCTACGGAGTACGCGAAGCGGAGCCGGAGCTTTTCTCCCTGCGCGAAAACCCGCTGGGTCAGTGGCTGCAAACGTCCGTGAAGCCCACGCTGGGCGCCCAGCCCGAGGTGTATGAAATCGAGCGCGTACTCCAGCAAATGCTGCAAACCGGCCACGATTTGGCCCGCCGCTACCAGAGCGGCTTCATCGAAGAAGCCCGCAACGGCCTCGACCAGGTGAATGCCTACGCCGACCAGATTGAGCTGCTGCTCACCGGTTTGGAACGGAGTGCTGCTGCTTGATTTTACTGGGATGAGGATGTAAAAAGAACTGTCATGCTGAACGCAGTGAAGCATCTCGTCCACGTAGCTAATCCCAGACGTTAAGGTTTACTACCACAAGCGAGATGCTTCACTGCGTTCAGCATGACAGTTCTTTTTCTTCTGCTTACCCCAAACCAAACAGCTCAAACGCATTCCGCGTCGTAGCTTCGGCCACATGCTCAGGCGTTTCGCCCAGCAGCGTGGCCACACGGTGCAGCACCAGCGGCAGGTAGGCCGGCTCGTTGCGCTTGCCGCGGTAGGGCACCGGGGCCAGATAGGGGCAGTCGGTTTCGAGCAGCAGGTGCTCCAGGCCGATGTCCGGCAGCGCCTTATCGGCACCGCCGTTTTTGAAAGTGGCTACGCCGCCGATGCCCAGCTTAAAGCCCAGCGCAATAACCTCTTCGGCTTCTTCCTTCGAGCCGGAGAAGCAGTGAAAAACCCCGCGCAAGGTGCCATCCTGGGCTTCTTTTACCAGGGCTACGGTTTCGGCGTGGGCTTCGCGGGTGTGCAGCACAATGGGCAGATTGAACTGCTTAGCCAAGCGCAGCTGAATGCGCAGGGCCTCCTGCTGCTCAGCGAATAAGGTTTTATCCCAGTACAAATCGAGCCCGGCCTCACCCACGGCGGCGAAGGGGCGGCGGCCCAGCCATTCCTCCACTTCGTAGAGCTGTTTCTCGAAATTCTTACCCACGGAGCAAGGGTGCAGCCCCATCATGGCAAAGCAAACTTCGGGCGCCCGGGCTTCGAGCGCCAGCATGGCATCGATGCTGGAATGGTCGATGTTGGGCATGACGATGGTGCGCACGCCAGCGGCAATGGCGCGGTCGAGGGCCGCGTCGCGGTCAGTTTTAAATTGCTCGGAATAGAGGTGAGCGTGCGAATCGGTGATGTGCATAGTGGTGCAAAGGTCGGCAGCCGACGACGATTTGCGCCAACCCGTCGCCGCCGCAAAGTAGATGAAGAACGAACGGCGCAACCCCAAAACGCTTTTGTCCGTTTTACAACTTAAAAATAAGTTGTGAAACTTAAAAACCCGTTTTACCTTTGCCACATGGAGGAACTAACTAAAACTGAGGAGCGCATCATGCACGTGCTCTGGAAGATGAAGAAAGCGTTTGTGAAAGACGTCATCGACCAGCTGCCCGACGACCCCAAGCCACCCTACAATACTATTTCGTCGGTGGTGCGCATTCTGGAGCGCAAGGGCTACGTGGGTTTTAAGGCCTACGGCAAGACGTATGAGTACTTTCCGCTCATCAGTAAGATGGAGTACCGGGCGGCCAGCTTCCGGCGGTTGCTGACGCAGTATTTCGATAATTCGCCCACGGCGCTGGTGTCGTTTATGGTGGAGGAAACGCTGAGCCAACGCGAGAAGCAGCAGCTGCTGGATTTACTGCATCAGTCTGAGAAACCCGATGAGCCCGCCAACGATGCCCGCTAGCCTGTTATTCTACCTGGCGGCGGCCAGCAGCTGCCTGGCCGTGTTCGGGCTGCTGTACCGGCTGCTGCTAGCCCGCCTCACCACGTTCACCCTGAACCGGGCGTATCTGTTGGGAGCACTGGCCGGCAGCTTGTTGCTGCCGTTGCTACCGCTGCCGCGCGCCTTGGCGCAGCTATTGGTGGCCGCCCCTGCTCCGGCTGGGCTGCCAGACTTTGGGCTGCTACGCCTTAGCTGGCCGGCGGCGGCGCCAGTCGTGCACGCTGCTACGCCAGCCAGCCCGACAGTGGATTGGCTATGGCTGGGTGCGTGGCTGGTGGTGGGCGTTTATGTGGTGGGAGCCTTGCGCAGGCTGCTGGTCAGCGTTCGGCACGTGCGTGCTTTGCGGGCGCTGGCGCGGCAGCATCCGCAGATGCAGCGGGCCGGCTGCACGCTGGTGCAGCTGCCGGCGCCCGACCGGCCCGCCTTCTCGTTTGGCCGCTACGTGTTTTTGTCGCCCATGCACGAGGCGCTGAGTGCGGCCGAGCGGCAACAATTGCTGGACCACGAGCAAGTACACATCCGCCAGCGGCACACCCTCGACCTGTTGCTGGCTGAAGCAGTAAGTATTGCGCTGTGGTTTAGTGGCCTGGGGGTGTATTTCCAGCGGCAGCTCAAAGTCGTGCACGAATACCTGGCCGATGCGGCGGTGGTGCGGGAGCAGGCCAGCATCGTCGGCTACGGCGAGCTGCTGGTGCGGCTGGCGGCGCAGCAGCCTGCCTTTGCCCTGGCCCACTCGCTGGCCGAAAAACCGATTTTTCTTCGAATCCAAATGCTCACCCAAAAACCTTCCTCTCTCATGCAAAAGCTCCGCTTTCTCCTGGTTTTCCCCGCCATTGCCCTGACCTGGGCGGCAACGGCCAGCATTGGCGCACCCGGCACCGAGCCGGTGACGCCGACAGCCCAAACCACTACCCCGGCCCCTAATGGCCGCATTGGCCGCATCAGCTGGCAGGGTAATACGCTGGTCTCGGCGACCGAGCTTACTAAACTCCTGGGCCTGAAGCCCGGCGACGCTTACGACTCGGCGGCCGTGGCCCAACGGCTAAACTACCGCGCCGATGGCCAGGATGTTAGCTCACGCTATATGGACCAGGGCTACCTGTTTTTCTCCGTCACGCCCAGCGTGGTGCGGCAGGCCAATGGCACCGTTGATTTAACTTTCATTCTCAGCGAAGGCCGCCCGGCGCAGCTCGGCAACATCACGATTGCGGGCAACACCAAAATCAGCAGCGCAGCCCTGCTGAAACTCATTCCGTTGCGCTCAGGCCAGCCGTTTAGCCGGGCCAGGCTGCTGGAAACGCAAGCCATTCTAGCCAAACAAGGGCAGTTTGACCCGAAAAGGACAGCCGTTAACCCGATGCCCGTAATGCGCCCGGCCCAGGCTACCGACCAGGTAGATATTGCGTTGGTTGTGGTTGAGAAGTAAAGCGGCAAAGCTGCGTTTATCCAGCTGGTGGCAAGCGCTTCGCAGCAAGGGCACTGATGTCATGTCAGTGCCCTTTCGTTTTTAGTAGCGCCGCCCTTTCCACTCCACCTGAGGCCGCAACAGGCGGTAGGCCAGCAGACTGACCGTCAGCCCCAGCGTATACAGTTCGAACAGCGGCAGCAGCGACCAGCGCAGCCGCAGCCCCGCCCGACGGTGCGCGGACATCAGCAATAGCCCCTGCACCAGCAGCTTACTCAGCCACACGCCCGCCGCCAGCGCGGGCGCCAGCCAGGCCAGCCCCGCCAGCACCGGCCAGATACCGCTGAAAAACGCCAGCTCCAGCCGCAACCTTAACGGCGCCCCCTCGATACCCGCCAGCCAGCGGCGGCGCTGCCGCAGCAGCCCCCCCCAGCTGCGCATGGGCAAGGAGTCGGCCCGGGCCGCGGCCTCGAATACCTGCCGGAAATCAAAGCCTTGCGCCAGCACCGCCCGAAACAGGGCATAATCTTCGGTAACGGAGAAGGGCAGCGCCTCGTAGCCGCCGGTGGCCTCGTAGGCGGCGCGGGTTACGAGCATGTTGTTGCCCATGGCCGTGACGGGGCGGCCGGTGTCGCTTATCATCTGCAGCAGGGCCAGCGAAAACAGCCAATCGAGGCCCTGCAGCTGGTCGAACAAGCGCGGCCCGCGCACTGCTGTAATGCCCGTGACGGTACCCACGCCCGGCGTGGCGCGGGCCAGCAGGGTTTCTATCCAATGGTCAGGCAGCTGGATATCAGCATCGGTGATGAAGAAATAGTCGGCCGTGGCGCAACGGGCCAAATGGGCCAGCACATTGGCCTTACCCCGCGCCTGGCCCATGTTTTCGGCGATGCGCACTACCTGAAACTGCCCGGCGAAACCGCGCATAGCGGCCTCGGCCACGGCAGCGGTGCGGTCGGTGCTGGCGTCGTCACCCACCCAGATTTCCATTAATTCAGCCGGGTAACTTAGCGCTCGCAGGCTGGCCAGGCAGCGTGGCAGGGCCTGCTCCTCGTTGCGCGCCGCAATGAGAATGCTCACGCGGGACAACGTCGGGGGCAGCGGAGCCACCGGGCCCGCGCCGCGTCGGCTGGCAAACCGCCACGCCGCCCCCGCCAGCGCCAGCAGCCACAAGGCACAGAAAACCAACAATACGTATTCCATTTCCTACAACGTCTCAAACCGAAAGCCCCGCCCGGCAAAATGCGCCAACACGCGGGGCAGCACGTAACGCAGCCGGGCGCTGGCCTTGCGGCTGTCGTGAAACACCACAATATCGCCGGGCCGCATGGCGGCCAGGGTCTGGCGCAGGCACTTTTCGGGGGCCAGGTCGGGGTCGTAGTCGCGCGTCAGCACCGACCACATAATGATTCGATAATCAGACTTTAGCGCTTGAATGAGCGAGCGGGTGAGCCGACCGTAGGGTGGGCGGAAGAGAGGTTGGGAATCCAAAGAAGCTGAGAATACTGAGGTTGTGGCTTGGCTTTGGGTGTTCGGTACTGGGTGTTGGGTGTTGGGGGTTGGGGGTACGGATTGCCCCAATACCGAATCCCCAACACCTAACACCCCGTCATCACTGTTATCAAACACTACCCGCAGACCCTGCTGGCACTCTGACACTTCGCTCAAATACTCTTTTCCTGTTACCTGCCAAGCACTTCGGTGGTGCTGCGTATGGTTGCCCAGCCGGTGGCCGGCGGCCAGGGCGGCGCGGGCTATTTCGGGGTAGCGGGCCACGTTGTCGCCCACGCAGAAGAAGGTAGCGCGGGCGTCGAACTGCGCCAGCTGCTCCAGCACCCAGGGCGTTTCGTCGGGGATGGGGCCGTCGTCGAAGGTGAGGTAAATAACTGGGGCACCAACTACTGCAGGGGCGGCCGTCCACTCGCAGCCGGGCAGCAGGGTGTGCAGCAGCTTGGGCGGGCGGGTCATCACTAGAGCCTCCAGCCACTTGCTCATGAGCGCACGATTCGCATGTAGGGCACGTCGGCGCCGGGCAGCGGGCCCAGCACCGAGGCCAGCACCTTGAGGAAGGCCTCGGCGGTATCGGGGCGGCCACCGGCCGGGCCCCGGCCCAGGTGGTGGTGGTAGTCGCCCTGCCACTCGCCCACCACGGTGGGGCTGCCGTGGTCGGTGCTCAGGCCCAAAGTGGCTTCGAGGGTGAAGTAGCGCGGGCGCGCTTCGGGCAGGTCGTCATCGGCTTCGTCGGGCTCTTCGCCCAGCTCCTCATCATAGACCAAGGCGGCAAAGTGCGCTTCGGTAGTGGATTGAGGGGCTGGCAGATGCACCAGCGCCGTGACGCGCCCCGCCACCTCGTGCCAGCTCAGGCGCAGGCCGCGGGGCGGCACCCGGTCGGCGGGTGCGAGGTCTTCACCGGCCTTGTCCCACACGTAGAGCAGCAGGTCGCGGGCCAGGGCGGGGTCGCTCAGTTCGCGGCGCACGGCATCGGGGCGGCGCCAGACCAGCTGGGGCAGCAGCACATGAACGAAATTGTAGGGATGCGGACGGGCCATGCGAGGGGCAAAAGTACGCTATTTCGTTTGAGCTGCCACCTCCGAAATGGCCTCCTGCACGGCTTGCCACAGCACCGCCGCGCTGGCGTCCCACGAAAAGCGCTGCACGTTGGCCAAGCCACGCTCGCGCAGCTGCTGGCGCAGCGCCGCGTCGTGCCAGAGGCGGCCCAGGCCGGCCGCAATGGCGGCGGCGTCGAAGGGGTCAGCCAGCACGGCGGCACCCGGTCCGGCCACTTCGGGCAGGCAGCTGGCGTCGGAGGTGAGCACCGGGCAGCCGCTGGCCTGCGCCTCCACAATGGGAAGGCCAAAGCCCTCCAGATAAGGCACAAACACCGTTGCCAGCGCGGCAGCGTAGAGGTCGGCCAGCTCGGCATCGCTCACCCGGCCAGTGAAATGCACGGCTGCTTGGTGCTGCATCTGCTGGTAAGCGTCAAAAATCGGCCCGGCCTTCCAGGCCCGGCGCCCCACGATGAGCAGCTGCGCTTCGGCAGCAGCCGGCCCCTGCTGCTGCTTGAATAAATCGAAGGCCTGCAGCAGCTTGTCCAGATTTTTGCGGGGATGCAGAGCCCCCACGAACAGGAAATACGACTGCCCGCCACTGAATCGGGCGCGGGTGGCGTGCTGTGCCGCCGGCGGCTGCGGCCGGAACAGTTCGGCCGGCGCGTTGTATGCTACGCTGATGCGCTCGGGCACAACACCATAGGCCTGCCCAATATCGGCCTTGGTGGCTTCCGACACAGCCACCAATCGGGCCGAGGCAGCTACAAACCGAGGCATGAAAAAATGGTAATACCTGCGCTGCAACAGGCTCATATCAAGCGGAAAATGCCTGAAAGCCAAATCGTGAATCACCGTTACGCGGGGTACGCGGGTAGCCAGCGTAGTGAAACCGTCGGGGCTCAGGAAAGCGGCCGGCCGGTGCCGGGCCAGCCACCAGGCCACCGCTCCCTCAAACCAGGCCGCGAACAGCAGCGGATGCCGGGCCGACGGATACAGCACATGCGGCACCACATTGGGGCCAAGCACGTAACGCGCATCATAGGCCCGGTCGAAAAGGAAGTGAAAGGTGACTTCCGGGTGCTGCTGCACCAGCCGACGCAACGTTTCGTGGCTGAAGCGACCAATTCCTTCCAATTGGTTGCCTGGCAGCAGAAAACGGGTATTTACGGCAATGTGCATATGAAATAAATAGTCGATAAAAGCATCACGCCAAGCATTTTATCTGGCGCGCAAACTCCCTGACGAGCTACTGCCGCAGCATAGCGGAGATACCAATGGCGGCTTCTCCGCGTTGGGGCTGCTGTAGGTGCCACAACCCGGCAGCTGGCTGGGCTGCCGGCCCCGCAAAACTACAGCAGCGGCCCGGCCACGGCGGCGGGTCGGCCCATTTCGGGTTATCTTTGCCCTGCCGTCGAACCGTCAGCTACTCATTACAAAGCGGTACGGGGCTAATTGTCTTTTCGTCATTTATGTCTGCATCTTCGTTTTCGCTGGTTGGCCTGGGGCCAATAATTAACCGTTGGAAGTCCCTGGTGGGTGGCGCGGTGGTGCTCGCCGCCATCATCAGCACCGTGGTGGCGCTCGTGCTGCCCAATGTGTACAAGTCCACCTCCGTATTTTTTCCGACTACTCCGCAGACTTCTGACCCCGACCGCCTGCTGGACGAAAGCACGGAAAACCGGCGGACGCTGGAGCTGACCGGCCGGGCCGAAGACCTCGACCGCGTTATCACCATCGGGGAGTCGCAGCCACTGGCGGAGATGATTATCAAGAAGTACAACCTCCACAAACACTATGAAATAGGGACGCCCGGCGACGATGCCTCCGACAACGCGGTGCTCTCTGAGTTCAGCAGCAACCTCAGCATTGTACACAACGAGCGCGACGCCATCGAACTGACGTTTATGGATACCGACAAGTTTTTGGCCGCCCGCATTGCCAATGATATCGTGCAGGCCATTGACTCGATGAACCAGCAACTGACGTACGAAAACCGCCGTAAAGTTCTAAACCTCTACCGCTTGCGCTACGAAACCATCAGCAATCTGTACGAGAAAAACCGCCGGGCCCTGGTGGCCGCCCGCTACCGCAAAGGCGTGTTTGGGCTGGAGATGCAAGGGCGCTACCTGGCCAAGGAGATTATCAGGGTTGAAACTGAGCTGCGCAAGGCCGAAGCCGGCGGGGGTGGCAATGTGACCGCCCTGCGGCGGGCTATGCACGGCCTCACCCGCGCCGATGGCGGCAACGTCATCAATCTGGAAAACTTTACCAACGGCGGCGACTCCGTGAGCATGCTTGCCGACCGCACCAACAACCTGCAGAACCGCCTCGTGTCGGCGCAGGCTGCCTACGAAACCGCCACGCTTAGTATTAAAGGGCAGGTTTCGAGCCTCTACGTAGTGCAGAAAGCCTATCCGGCCACCAAGAAAGTGAAGCCCGTGCGCTGGCTGATTGTGGTGGGCTCGGTGCTCATCACGCTGGTGCTGTCGGTGGTGGTGGTGTCGCTGCTGGAGCTGTTTCGCCATCAGCGGCAGCGCGGGGAGGCTGGCTCGTGAGCAGCCTGTGGCAACGGCTGCGGCGCCTGGAGGCCGAGCAGCGGTTTTTCATCGTCTTCGTCACGCTGCTGCTGCTGGGCGGCGCGGGCGCGGTTTTGCGGCACGATTTGTCGTTGCTGCTGCCGGGAGTATTGCTGGCTGGCGGCGCAATAGCCTTTCTGGAATGGCGGATTCTCTATTACCTGCTGTTTTTTTCGCTGCCGTTTTCGCTGGAAATCGGGCTGCCGGGCGGGCTGAGTATGGACGTGCCTTCCGAGCCGCTCATGTTGGTGCTCATGGCCTGCGTGGGCCTGATGCTGCTGCTGGGCAAGGGCCGGCTGCCGCAGCGCGAATGGCTGCACCCGCTGATGATAGTGCTGGCGCTCATGCTGCTGTGGGCAGCCGTAGACACGCTCTTCTCGGTTGATATCACCAAGTCAGTCAAGTACCTGCTGGCCAAAACCTGGTACATTATGCCGTTTTTGCTGGGGACGCTGCTGCTGGTGCGCCGCCCGGCGCAGGTGTGGCAGCTGGTGGCCGTGTACGTTACGAGCACTTGCCTGGGGGTGCTGTATGTGGTCAGCCGCCATGCCGGGCGTGGGTTCAACTTCGACGAAATCAACTGGTCGCTTAAGCCGTTTTTTCACAACCACGTCATCTACGCCACGCTGCTGGCCACCCTCATCCCCTACGTGCTATATGCCTATCGGGCAACCCCTAACAAAGTCGTTCGCCTGGCCTGGATAGTAGCGTTGCTGGTGCTGCTGTTCGGGCTGTTCACGTCCTACACGCGGGCTTCCATGCTGTCGCTGCCGATTATCGCCATCTACTACGGGGTGCTGCGCCTGCGCCTGACCAAAGCACTGTTGCTGAGCGCGGGACTGGCGGCGGGCAGTGCCGCCACCTATTTCATGCACAACGATAGGTATATGCTGTACGCGCCGGAGTTTGAGAAGGTGATTTTCAACGGCAAGAACTTCAGCCGCCACCTTGAGGCGACCTACAACATGCAGGACGTATCGGGCATGGAGCGGGTGTACCGCTGGGTGGCCGCAGCGCGCATGATTGCCGACAAGCCCTTGGTAGGAAGCGGCCCTTCGACCTTTTACCCCGAGTATAAAAACTACACCGTCAGAAGTTTCCGGACTTACGTAAGCAACAACCCCGAGAAATCAACCTCGCACAACTACTTCCTGCTGCAGCTGGCCGAGCAGGGCATTCCAGGGTTTGTACTGTTTGTGGTGCTGGTAGCTTTCACGCTGCTCACGGCCGAGCGGCTTTACCACCAAACGGCCCGGCATCCGGCCCTGCGCCGCGTGGTGCTGGCGGTTACGCTGTCGCTGGTAGTTATTCTTTTCCACCTGCTGCTCAACGAGCTCATCGAAGTCGATAAAATCGGCGCCCTGTTCTTTGTGGGGCTGGCCCTGCTGATTCGTCTGGAAAGCTGGGTAATAGAAGCCAACCAGCTAACGAATAAGGAGTAACCCGCTTACTTAAACCAGCAGCTCAGAATGGTAATGTCGTCGGCAAACTTATCACCGTTGACGTTGAACTTCTTACACGCTTCCAGTAGCTGCTGATTGAGCTCGGCCAGGGGCAGGTGGCGGTGGCTTTGCAACACCCGTAGCACGCCTTCTTCGCCAAACTCATTGCCGTGGGCGTCGAATATCTCGGTTAGGCCATCGGTGTACAGCAGCAGCAGCGACTGCGGCTCGATGACCACCTCCCCTACCATCAGCATCGGCAAATCTTCCATGATGCCGAGGATGATGGTGCCGTGGCTGAGCTGTTGGACGGTGCCGTCGGGGCCCAGCAGCATGGGGTCGTTGTGCCCGGCATTCACGTATTGCAGGCGGCGGGTGCGGCGGTTGTAAACGCCCAGAAAAGCGGTGATAAACTTCTCACCGTTCGCATTTTCAAACAGCAACGTGTTTAGCTCCGTTACCACCGCCGTGAGCTCGCCGCCCTGGCGCAGCATGGTGCGCAGGCCGGCCTGGAAGTTCGACATCAGCAGCGAGGCGGGCACGCCCTTGCCGCTCACGTCGGCTACGCAGAGCAGCAGGCGGTCGGCGTCGATTTCAACCACGTCGTAGTAGTCGCCGCCGATTTCGGCGTGGGGGCGGTACTCCTTCTCAATCAGCAGGTCGGTATCGTTGGGCAGGCGCTGGGGAAACAGCCGGTTCTGCACGTCCTGGGCAATTTCGATTTCCTTGCGCACCGCCGCATCGCGGATGCTCTGGTCCTGCAGGCGGCGGTTTTCGATGGCTCCTAGCAGGGTATTAGCCAGCGCCGTCAGAAATTTTATCAGCTTCTGGCGGTCGTAGTTGCGGCGCAGGCCGCCAATGAACACGTAGCCCGCCACCTGCTGCTGGCGCAGCACCGGAATCAGCATCTCGTAGCGCTCCCAGTCGGGGCCGAGGTTAAAATCCTCGATGGAGCGCTCCTCGTCGATGTGCCCGGCAGCCACCGCAGCCGGCAGCTGCAGGTGTTGCAGCTCGTCTTCGGGGCGGCCGAGGGCCATTTTGGCCTGAAAAGTGTCGCCCTGCCGCACGAACAGCAGCAGGTGCTCGACGGCACGCTGGCCCTCCAGGGTGAAGTGCAGCATGCGGTAGAGCACCTCCACACTGTGGTGGCTGGCGGTCATGTGCTGAGCCAGGCCGAGCACCGTTTCCAGTTCGAAATCCTTGATGATGAGGTCGCGGCGCAGCTGCTTCAGCTGCTCGTCGCGCGCAGCCAGCGCCTGCGCCCCGGTGAGGTCGGCGGGCTTATCGGGGGTAATAGGAGCAGTGGCGTGCGGCATGCAATCAAGGGCGGACTTGGTAGAGAGAGGACAAGGTAGCAAATAGCTGGGTGAAATACCGGTTAATTTTTATCGCCGCTCCCCATTTGCCTCACCTCAATCAAACTCAAAGATGGCGCGAATTTACCCGATTATCGTCGTTTTCGGGTCGTAGGCGTCGCGCAGGCCGTTGCCGAGCAGGTTAAAGCTCAGCACCAGCAGCGAGATAGCCAGACTGGGCCACAGCGTGAGCCACAGGCCCGCCTCGGTGCCGAGCAGGTCGTAGCCTTCCTTCACCATCAGGCCCCAGCTGGGCGCGGGCGGCTGCACCCCCAGACCCAGAAAACTCAAGCCCGCTTCGAGCAAAATGGCGGCGGCAAAATTACTCGTGGCCAGCACGATGAGCGGACCGCGCAGGTTGGGCAACAGGTGCCGGACGATGAGGCGGCCGGTGGGCAAGCCCAGCACCCGCCCGGCCTCCACGAAGGTGGCCGAGCGTAGGCTGAGCATCTGGCCGCGCACCACGCGGGCCACGTCCACCCACATGGTGAGGCCCACGGCTACGAAGCTTACCCACACGCCTTTGCTGTCGAGCGCCAATGAAATGGCGATGACCAGCATGATGCCGGGAATGCTCCACACCACGGTCATCAAGCCCAGCAGCAGGGCGTCGATTTTGCCGCCGAAGTACCCCGCCAGCGCCCCGATGGCCATGCCCAGCACCATCGAAATAAGCACCGCCACCAACCCGATACCCAGCGAGATGCGCGTGCCCAGCAGCAGGCGGCTCAGCTCGTCGCGGCCGGCTTTGTCGGTACCCAGCCAGTAGGTAAAATAACGGGCGACGGGAGTGGCAAGCTCACTTTCGGGGAAGCGCTGCTCGGCCAGAACTGGGCTGCCGGGAGGGGACCATAGCTGGTAGGTAGCAGTGGCGATTTTCACCGAACCAAAATGAAGCACCGGAATTTCTTCGGCCGTTGGCTCCTGGCCGTGCAGCCAGGTGCTGAAAATGTTAGAAGCCGGGCGTAACGAATCGGGCAGGGACCGCCGCATCAGCCGCACCCGCAAACCCGGTGGCTGCTTCTGCAGCTGCACAAAGCCGTGGTTGGCATTGGGCGAATTATCCGGCAACACCCAGTAGCCCAGCAGCGCCACCAGCGCGCACAGCGCGATGAACACCGCCCCGGCCACGGCGGGCCGGTTCTGGAGCAGGCGCTGGCGCACGTAGTAGCCGGGGGACCGGGCGGGTGCGGGGGCAACGGGGGCCACGGTCGCCATCTAGCGGGTGTTGTGCTGGAGCAGGCCTTCCTTCGAGGCCAGGTAGGCGGCGTCGCGGGCGATGGCGCCGAAGGAGGTGGTTTCGTAGGCCAGCTCGGTGTCGGGGTCGGGCCAGTAGCTGCGCACGAGGCCCTGCTCCAGCAGGCCGCGGAGGAGGTTTTCGAGCTCGGGGGCGGGCAGGCCGGTTTTGTCGAGCAGGGTGCGGAAGGGGGTTACGAAGTACAGCTCGTCGAGCAGGTCGTATTCGGCGTCGGTCACGGGAAGGTAAGGCAGCGGGGTGCGATGCTGTCGGCGCAAAGGTAGCGGCGCGGCCCGCTAGCGCCAGTAGCCTTGCATGGGAAAGCTGGCGTCTTCGTAGGGCGCTTTGCTTAACTCGGTCTGGCTGTCGGCTTTGAAGACCATCAGCATTGGGCGGGCGGGCGTGTACATGGGCCAGTCGGGGCCGGGCCGGCCGCTGCGGATGAAGCTAACCCAGTGCGCGTGCATCAGCGCGGCCAGGGCGGGGTTGGCGGCTTTGCCGGGGGCGGTGGAAGGCGCGGCGGTGGCTTCGGCCGAGCTGCCCCGGGGTGCATTCCACACAAAAGCCAGCTCCTGGGCGTGGATGGGTCGGGTGGTGGCGTCGGCGTAGTCGAAGCGGTAGAGCCAGGTGGGCAGGCCCTGCGCGGCCAGCTGCCGGGCTAAGCGGTAGGTGGCGAGGCGGTAGAGGTAGTCGGTAAGGGTGGTGTTCCAGGCGTCCAGCGCGTCAGGAATAGTCTTTTGGCGCTGCTGGTAGGCCTGCCACACCAGCGGGCCGTTGTGAGTGCCGAATACTTTATCGAGCGCGGCGGCGTTGGGCGTGGCCAGGATGGAGCCCGCGCCGCTAAACAGCCGCGCCTCCTCCAGATTGGTGCCCAGCAGCACCCGCACGGGCGGCGCCTGCCGGCGCAGCAGCTCCAGCGGCGGCGCCGGGATGGTGCGGCCGTCGAGCACCGGGCCGAAGACCTGCAAGCCGCCCGCGCCGCTGGTAAACCGGGCCTGCGCCCGCACCAGCGAGTCGGCGGGCAGGGTGAGCAGGCGCTGGGCGGGCCCGCCCAGCGCCTGCAGCAGCTGCCGCGCCACCGCGCCGGCGGTGGCGGTGTCGCGGATGGCCTGCACGGCGCCGCTTTCCAGGATTACCTGCTGAAACAAGCCTTTGGCGGCGGGCGTGGCCAGCAGGGCGCCCACCAGCTTGGCCCCGGCCGACTCGCCCATCACCGTCACGCGGCGCGGGTCGCCGCCGAAAGCGCTGATGTTGGCGTGCACCCAGCGCAGGGCGGCCACGGCGTCGAGCAGGCCGCAGTTGCCGGCTTGCTCGTAGCCTTTGCCCAGCGTGGCGCCCAGTTGCAGGAAGCCCAGGCTGCCGAGGCGGTAGTTGAAGCTGACCACCACGATGCTATCGCGGGCGGCGAAGGTCCAGCTGTCGTGGTCCTGGCCCGAGCCGCCGGTGAAGGCGCCGCCGTGCACCCACACTACCACCGGGTGCTGCTGGCGGCCGTTGTTTTGGGGCGCCCACACGTTGAGATAGAGGCAGTCTTCGGCGCCCTGCGTGCCGGTGGGACCGGCCTGGGTGGCCCGGGGACCGAATTTTATGGCGGCCAGCACGGCGCTATGCGGGCGGGGCGGCTGCGGCGGGCGGAAGCGCAGGGCGCCCATCGGCGGCTGGGCGTAAGGAATGCCCCTAAACACGTGCAACGGGCCCTCCTGCAGGCCCTGCACCGGGCCCTGCTTGGTGTCCACTATCCAGTTGGGGCCCTGAGCGTGGGCCGATAAGCTGGCACCGGGCCAGGTTAGCAGGAAACACAGCACCAGGGCCCAACGCGGGGCCGCGGCTTGCAAAAAACGCATAAGCAGAAAGTAACAACCCGAGGCAAACAACACCGCCGACCAGCCGCGCCAAGCCGCAAGCTAATCGGCTGGTAAAAGTAGTGCCGCCCGCCGGGTGCTAGTCCACGACTACGCCTTCCGCACTGGCTATTGCCATCCCCCCTTCCTGCGAGGCCACGTAGGCAATAATAGCCATGATTTCCTCGTCGGTCAGGTTGAAGCTGGGCATCTGCTGCTTCTGGTACTCCTCGAATAGCTTCACGGCGTAGGCATCGCCGCCGGCCACCATTTTGCTGGAGTTTTTTACCCAGGGAATAAGCCAGGCGATGGGGCGCCGCCTTGTGATGCCCGCCAGGGCCGGGCCTACCACTTTGTCGTTCACGGCGTGGCACTGGGCGCAGTTGCCTTTGAACAGGGCATCGCCCGCATCTACTACTGCCGCATCGGCCGCACTCAGGATGGCCCGCGAAGGGTATAAAGAAGGTGTGCCACACCACCCGGCTACCGTATCAGAAGGTGTTTCCGTGACATCGTGCTTCGCCGCTGGCTGTGAGGCAAACCCTACGAGGCTAACCGCATTAAGCAGCGTGTAGCCGAGCAAGACGACGATGGCGGCCATGCCCGCCGACAAGGCAAATCCGGTGGAGTTAGTAGCCATCGTGCACAAGGGGTTGAGAGTTGACACTAAACTACTACCTAACCGGCCAGCCTCTGGTTTGGTTGGCATCCAATGGCTTTTCAAGGCCGTTTTTTTGCCAGTTGCCGCAGTGGCGGCGCGTACCTTTGGCTTTTGGCTTTGCTTTCCTGAATTATGGCCACGCCCAGCGTTGACCACTCCCCCGCCCGGCGGCATTTTCACTCGCTGGAGGCGCTGCGCTTCTTCGCCTTTTTGAAGGTGTACCTGCTGCACGTGCCGCTCAATGTGCCCTCGCCGGTGCTGGGCTACCTCAAGCGGGGGGGCGGCATCGGGGTGCAGTTCTTCTTCGTGCTCAGCGGCTTTCTCATTACCTACCTGCTGGTGGCCGACAAGCAGGCCAACGGGCAGGTGGGCGTGCGCCGGTTTTTCGTGCGGCGCAGCCTGCGCATCTGGCCCTTGTTTTATGCCGGGGTGCTGCTGGCCTTCCTGCTGCCCGAGGCCTGGGCCGAGCGCTGGGGCCTGCACATGATGGGCGGCGGCTACGTGCCCGACTGGCGCTTCTCCTTCACCTTTCTGGAGAACTACAAAATGCTGCTGATGGACAACTTTCCGCGCGTCACGCCCCTGTCGGTGTTCTGGTCATTGTGCATCGAGGAGCACTTCTACCTGCTCTGGATGCTGATGGTGTGGCTGCTGCCGCTGCGCCGGGTGCCGGGGTTTCTGCTGGCCTGCGTGCCATTAGCTTGCCTGGCCCGCTTCGTGGAGCCGTCCATCTTCCACAACTCCATGATTGACACGAATGATTTGCTGACGCACCTCGACGTGTTTGCCGCCGGGGGCGCGCTGGGCTACTGGGTGGCTACGGACTACGCCGGTTTCTCGGCCCGCCTCAATGGCCTGCCGCTGGCACTGCGCTACGGCTTTATCGGATTGGTGCTGACGCTGGTGGTGTTTCAGGCCGACTTGCTGCCCTACGTGCCGGGCAGCGTGTTCAACGTGTTTCGGCCCCTGCTCATTGCCGCGTTGTTTGCGGGGCTGGTGGCGCAGTTTCTGCCTGAGGGCTCGGTTATCCGGCTGCGCAGCCGGGTGCTGCATTACCTGGGCAGTATCAGCTACGGGCTGTATGTGTGGCACATTGTGGTGGTGCACGTCGTGTTTCAATATTGCCTGAAGCATAACATTGCGCTCGATACCTGGTCGCAGGCGGCAGCGATGGTAGTTATTACTTTGGGCGGCTCGGTGGGACTGAGTGCGCTATCGTTCCGGTATTTTGAGGCTCCGTTTCTGCGGCTGCGCGATAGGTTGACGGGGCGGGCGGCGTAGGTGGTAGTCCGGTAGGGCGAATGCAGGCCAGACCGTTTATTTGCGGTCCGATTCATCTCTTTTCTCTTCCGCTATGAGCCGCAAAGTCATTCTCTACATCGCCATGAGCCTCGATGGCTACCTCGCCAAGAGCAACGACAACATTGATTTCCTGACGCAGGTGGAGCGGCCGGGCGAAGACTACGGCTACGCCGACTTCCTGAGCACCGTGGACACTGTTATCTGGGGCCGCCGCACGTACGAGAAAGTCCTAACCATCAGCCCTGAGTATCTACACCAGGACAAGCAGGTGTACGTGCTGTCGCAGTCCCGCACCGGGCAGGCGGGGCATGTCACCTTCGTGCCCGATGTGCAGGAGTTGATAACGACCCTCAAAGCCCGCGAAGGCAAGGACATCTACTGCGACGGCGGCGGCGAGATAGTAGCCGCCCTGCTCCGGCACGGGCTGATTGATAGGCTGATTGTCTCCGTCATCCCGCATTTACTGGGCGAGGGCATTCGGCTATTCCGCGACGGGCGGCCCGAGCAGGCGCTGGCCTTCAAGCGCAGCATCAGCTACCCCTCGGGGCTGGTGCAGCTGTGGTACGATAAGGCCACGGCCACACCTGCGGAATAACGTCAGTTCTGAACCGCCCTCCCCTTCCACTGGTACCCGCCGCGCCAACCGGCCACCCCCACGGCCAGCGCATACGGCGCATACAACAGCTGCAGGGGCAGCAACAGGGCCAGCCAGCGCCGCCGTTGCAGGAAGGCCAGCACCGGGGTTAGCAGCCAGGCATCGGCGGCGAGCTTGAGGAGCCAGGCGGCGGCCACCCAGGGCCAGAGGGCGGGGCGGGCCAGGGCCACGCCCAGGCCCGCGGCGAGGCTGACGTTGGCCCCGAGCACCAGCAGGGCCAGGTAGCGCGAGGCGGGGCTTTGGTAGTGCCGCCACTTGCTAGCCCAGCGCACGCGCTGCCGCAGCAGGGCCCGCACGGTGGGCGGCGCGGCGGTGCGGGCCAGGGCCGCCGGGTGCGCCAGGAAATGCGCGGTACCGGGGAAGGCAGCGTGGACCTTATGGAGCAGGAACTCATCGTCGCCGCTGGCCAGGTGCTGGTTGTCGAAGTAGCCGCCGACGGCCTCGAAGGCAGCGCGGCGGTAGGCCAGGTTGGAGCCGTTGCACATGGTGGGGTGCTGGCGGCCCAGGCAGGCGGCGCCCACGCCCACCAGCCCGGCAAACTCCAGGCCCAGGAGGCCCGTGAAAAAGGTGGGCGGCCCGGTGAGCAGCACTGGGCCGCTGATGAAATTGGCGGTGGGCTGCTGCTGGATAAAGCCGGCGTAGGCGGCGAGCCAGCCGGGGCCGAGGCGGCAGTCGGCATCGGTGCACACGAGCCAAGGGGCGCGGGCCCGGGCCAGGGCGGCGGCCAGGGCGGCTTTTTTGCCGGTTTCGGACGGCGGGAGGGTGATGAGGTGCAACGCGAACGGGGCCGTGGCCGCCGCGGCCAGCACCAGCGCGGCGGTGGCATCGGTGGAGTGGTCGTCGGCAATCAATACCTCGAAGTGGGCGGCGGGAAAGGCCTGGGCGGTGAGGTCGGCGAGTAATAGCGGCAGGGCTTCGGCCTCGTTGCGGGCGGCAATGAGGATGGAAAAGGCGGGCGCAACCTCACCCCCTGACCCCCTCTCCAAAAAAGAGGGGGCACCGGTTATGCCTGGTCCGTTTCCTATACTATCCGCCAAGCCCCCCTGCGCATGACCGGCTCCCCCCTCTTTTTTGGAGAGGGGGGTCGGGGGGGTGAGGTGCCACCCGCCGCGTAACCACCCCATCACCACCGCATACAGCCCCGGCAACGCTAATAATCCCAGCCCCCCAATCATCCCTTCCCCCGCTTTTGGCGCAATACCCGCACCCCCGGCACCAGCAGCAGCCCCGCCGCACTCGGCAGCGCGATATTGAGTACCCACAAGCTCAGACTAGCCGACAGTACCGGCAGCGCCGGCTGCCCCAGCAAGCCGAATAAATGCGTGGCCGACAGCTCGCGCACTCCCACGTCGGCCAGGGCATTGAGCGAGGGCACCAACGACTTCAGGAGGAAGGTACCGGCCACGGCGGCCAGCCCCGGCCCCAGCGGGCTGCCCACCCCGTAGGCGTAGAGCAGCAGCAGAAACTGCCCGCAGAACACCCCGTAGCGCAGCCCCGCAATGGCCAGCACCGCGTGCAGCGCCCGCACCGGATACGTCGGCATCACGGCCAGCGCGGGGCGGAAGCGGCGCAGCGGCCGCCACAGCCCCAGGGCCGCCACCAGCAGCCGCGAACGATACAACGGCAGCAATACCGCCCCGCTGAGTAGCAACGCCAGCACCACCAGCCCGAGGCCCAGCGCCGGGTAGCCCCGCACGTAAAATTTCAGGAGAAAATACAGCAGCCCGGCCACCCCGCCCAGCACCGTGACCACCAGCTGGCAGTAGCGCCCCAGAAACACGGCGCCCAGCGCCCGCACGCGCTTGCTTTTGAGCTCCAGGATGCGGCCGGCATAGTCGCCCACCCGGTTGGGGGTGGCGAAGCCGAGCGTGAGGCCCACCATGACGGCCCGGAAGCTGCGGCCAAACGTGACCGGCTCCAGGTGCCGGGCCAGGCGGTGCCACTTCCAGGCTTCGAGGCCCCAGTTGAGGGGCACCAGGGCCAGAGCCAGCAACACCGGCAGGCGGCCGGCCCCGCTCAGGGCCGTGCTTAATAGTTTGCGCCAGGCCCGGGCCGTGTCGGGCTCGGCAAAGACGGAGTTGTAGAGCAAAGCCAGGGTCAGCAGCATGACGCCGATTTTGCCCAGCGTAATCCAACGGCCCCAGCGGCGTGGTTCTTTTGGCGGGGTTGGGTCGTAACTTTGGGTGGTATGCCCGCCCCCACTCGTCCGCGCCCCGCGCCGGCCCCCGATTTGCTCCCCAAGATTATCCTCGGCGTCGACCCCGGCACGCAGATAATGGGCTACGCCGTGATTGAGGTGCGCGGCCAGCGCGTGGACGTGCTGTGCTACGACGTCATCAACATGAAGGCCCTGGGGTCTAACCATGCCGTAAAGCTAAAGCGGATTTTTGACCGCATGCTCGAGCTCATCGATGAATACCTGCCCGATGAGCTGGCCATCGAGGCCCCGTTCTTCGGCGTCAACGTGCAGAGTATGCTCAAATTGGGCCGGGCGCAGGGTGTGGCCATCGCGGCGGCCCTCTCGCGCCAGATTCCTTACGTGGAGTACGCGCCCACGAAGGTCAAGCAGTCCGTGACGGGCTCGGGCTCGGCTACCAAGGAGCAGGTGGCCCACATGCTGCGCCAGACCCTGACGCTGCCGCCGGTGGCCGAGGCCAGTAAGTTTCTGGATGCTACCGATGCGCTGGCCGTGGCCATGTGCCACCATTATCAGAAGGGCAACAACGCGGGGGCGGCGGGCAATAAAAGCTGGGGGGCGTTTCTGGCGGAGAATCCTGATAGGCTGGGCGCGGCTACTACCAAGAAAAAGGTGGTTAAGCCGGCTGCGCCGCGTTCCTGAGGCAGCGGGCGGCAACCTCACCCCCCGCCCCCCTCTCCAAAAGAGAGAGGGCACCGGTCTTGCGCCTGATAAAAAACGTCTGGCTCCCCCTCTTTTTTGGAGAGGGGGCCGGGGGGTGAGGTTGACGGCAGACACCTGCCCCTACTCTAGCACCAAGCGCTTCGTGACGGCACCGCCGGGGAGCGCGACGCGCAGCCCGTACACGCCGGCCGGCAGGTGGCGCAGGTCGAGGGTGGTGCTGGCGGTGGTGCGCTGCAGCACTACCTGGCCCAGGGCGTTGCGCAATTGTACGGCGGCAGGACCGGCGGGCAGCTCCAGGCGCACGCGGCCGGCGGCGGGGTTCGGAAACAGCTGCACCTGGGTAGCCAACGCGGCGGTGGTGGCCGTGAGCGTGGGGGTGGCCGTGGCCACAAAAGCACGGGGCTGGGCCGACACCCCGGCCAGCACCGGCACGTTGCCGAAGGTGGCGGGTGGTACCACGCTGCCCAGCAGGTAGGTAAAGCCCCCTAGGGGCACCACCGCGCCGGCCGTTTCGTTGCCGGTGCCGCCAGCGCCCAGCGTCCAGGCAAAGCTGGCCGAGGGGCCGGCATCGTCGAGCCGGCTCAGGAATACGTCGGAAGTAGTGGTAGGGCCGCTGTTGAGCAGCGTGCGGCTGCCGAAGCTGGCGCTGGCGCCGCCAAAGGTGCCGCCCAGGTACAGGGCCGGGCCCTCGGCGGCGAGGCTGGTGCCGGTGTCGGTGCCGCTGCCACCGCCGCTGAGGGCCCATACCACGCTGGGGCCGGTGCCGGTGTCGGTGAGCTTGGTGATGAAGGCATCGGTGCTGCCGGCGCTGGTGAGCGTGGCGCCCCCCGTGAGCACGAGGCCCACGGAGTAGGTGCCGGCGGCGTAGAGGGCGCCATTGTGATGCAACAGCTGATTGGCGCGACTGCCGACGGTGCCCACGTTCGTAGTGCCCAGGCGGCTGGCCCAGGTAAAGCGGCCGCTGGTGCCGGTATCGGTGAGCCGGGCCAGGTAGGGGTTGGGGATGAGGGCGCCCGACGGAATGCTGGCGGCCCCGAAACGCCCGCTGCCGGCGAGCCCGCCGGCCACGTACACAGCGGTGCCCTCCACGGCCAGGGCCTGGGCCGTGATGCCATTGATGCCCACTGCCACTTCGACCCAATCAACAATAACGTCGCGGCCGGCATCGGTCAGGCGGCCCACAAACAGGTCGCGGCTACCGGCCAGGTTGCTATTGAGGATGAAGCTGCCGAAATGCAGGGCCGCATTGAAGATGCCAGCCACGTACACCGACGTGCCACTCACGGCCAGGGCCGTCACGGGGGCAGTATTCGAGCTGGAGCGAATGGGCTGCACCCACGTCCAGCTGGCGCTGCTGCCGGTGTCGGTGAGCTTGGCCACGTAGCCACCCATCCCGCCGGTAATGTTGTAGGGCTGGCTGCCAAAGTTGGTAGTGCTCTGGTTAAAGTTGCCGGCCACGTAGATGCTGTTGCCCGCCACGGCCACGGCGGCGGGCTGGTTGTCGCTGGTGCCGCCGGCGCTGCCGTTCACTTGCACAGCCCACACGAAGCTGTTGGTGCCGGGCCGGAACCGGGCCACGTAGGTACACCGGCCGCTGGTTACATTATTACTGAGCGTGGTGCTGCCAAACGTTACCGTGCCCGTAAACGAGCCGACGAGTATCAGGTCGCCCCCGCTGGTGGGGGTGCTGGCTATCACATTGGCTGTGGCGGGCACGTAGATGCTGCTCAGCGAGCTGTTGGTAGCCGTGGCTACGGCCTGCCAGCCGGGCACCTGGGCGCGGGCGGGGGCAGCGGCCAGCGCGCCGGCCAGCAGGGCCAGCCCGGTCAGGCGCAAGAGGGACGGGGGTAGCAGTGGTGTCATATAAGGGAAACGAAGGTGGTGAGGGATGCGCCCCCGGACGGCGGCGGAGCCAGGGGGCAGATGGGCGGTAAATGTAGCAGAATAATCTGAACGGGCGCCAGTCAGGTAGTTGGGCAGGATAATGTAGTGCTGGGGGTCGGGCGGCAACCTCACCCCCTGACCCCCTCTCCGGGGGAGAGGGGGCACCGGTCTTGCGCCTATCGAAAAATTTCTGGTGGGCCCTGGCGCCAACCTCACCCCCTGACCCCCTCTCCAAAAAAGAGGGGGCACCGGTCTTGCGCCTGATAAAAAACGTCTGGCTCCCCCTCTTTTTTGGAGAGGGGGCCGGGGGGTGAGGTTGGCCCGGGCAGAGAAGCCCTGCGCAGGGCCCCGACTAAAAAAGAAGCCTCTCCCCGGTTCCGGGGAGAGGCTTCTTTGCTGGTTAAAAGCGGCTGCTTATTGCTTGGCAGGCACCTGGTCTACCACGCCGTTGGCGGGCTGGTCGCGCACCACGGCGGTGTCGCCGTTTTCGGGCATGGCGGTGTTGGCACCGTCGTGGTCGGGGGTTACGGCACCTTCCACGGCTGCGCCGGTGGCGTCGGCGGCGTTTTCAGTGGTGGCTTCGGCATTCTCCTGTTGCTTATCGGTGCAGGAGGCGGTAGCGAAGGCCAGGGCGGCGGCCACGAACAGGGTGTTGAGGGAGATTTTCATACGTACTTGGTTGGAAAGGTTTGGTACGTCCCTTCATAAGCGCAGCCCGCAAAGGTAACCCGTAAGGCTCAGTTTACCTGCAAGTAAGTCTTTGCTGCTAAGGCGTAAAAAAGTTGGCGCGGGGAGTAGGAATGAGCGCGGCGCCGCAAGTGCTGGGGCGCTGGCCCACCCCTACCCCAGCGTCACCTTATACTGGCCCAGCTCGGAGGTGGGGTTGTGCACCAGCAGGTAGGGCAGCACAGTGGGGTCGCCTAAGCCTTGCAGCTTCATTTTTTGCTGGGCGCCGGGCACTATCTCCACCACGCCGGTGCTGGGAAACTCGGTGGGCGAGGCGCTGAGCGCGAAGCAGAGCCGCACGGGGCCGGGGTTGGCCAGCACCAGGCGCTTGGTGGCGGCGGGCAGGGTGTCGGCCACCACATCGGCCGTGAGCTGGGGCTGGATAAAATCGGCGAAGGTGCTGGCGTGGCTGCCGTTGCTGACGCGCAGCAGCAGGGCGTGGTTGGTGGCCGCCTGACGCTGCTTGAGCTGCTCGGGGGCCGGGTAAGCCTGCACCACGGCACACTCGTTGAGCCAGAGCTGCTGGTTGAGGGCTTGCTCGGCCGTACTGCTATTGAGGCGGCCGGTGTTGACGGCCGTTTTCTCGGTGGTCTGCACTTTGCGGTCGTCCCAGTAGGCCTTGATGGCCCCGTTGATTTCCTCGGTAATTTCCTTGGTTACCAGCGTCGGGTTGGCTTTCAGATTCTTGCTCATCTCGTCCAGGCGCTCGGCGGCATTGGTGTGGTTGAGCTCGGTGGTGAAGTATTCGACGTGGGTGGTAAAAATCTTTTTCAGCAGGCTTTTGTCGCCCTGCACGCGTTTTTTTACGAGCGGAGCGTTGCTGCCGATGGCGTAGCGCACGGCGGCGAGCTTTTCGTTGGTGCTGGCCGTGGCGCCGGTCTGCTGGCTCAGGCTGGAGCCAGTGCTGCCCAGGGCGGCGCTCAGGGCTTCGCAGCAGGCGCGGGTGAGGTCGATGTGGCTGGCAAAAATGGCCGCGTCGAGGGCTTCGAGGCGGCTGGCCTCGTCCAGGCCAAATACGATTTTGCGGGCGGGGGTGAACGTGGGGTTTTCGAACGGATTTTGTTGAAAAGCGCCCTCCAGAATGGTGGTCATTTGCAAAAAATTAAAGATGAGAGAAAGACATTCGGCACAATTGCCGGCCAAATGTAAACGAAGCGACGCAAAAAACCAATATGTTTTATCGTTTTCGCATCGTTCTCATCCTTAGGGGCCGGTCTGGTTTCGCAGCGGAGCCAGCCGGGCGGCTTGCTGCCGTGCTTTTTTATGCTGACGCCCCCCTCTGGCAGCTGGCAGGGCCGACCGCTAAAAAAAGCCGGGGCCACGCGCTGCTTGCAGTGCTCCCTACTAAAAAAAGGAGGGGCAACGAACTGCCTGGAGTGCCTGCCAGTAAAAAAAGCAAGGCTAACTAGCTGCTTGTAGGACCAGCCAGTAAAAAAAGTGCGCTTACCGGGCTGCTTGTAGCACCTGCCAATAGAAAAATAGCGAGCAACAAGCATCTGACCCTAGCTCTGCATGCAAAATTTCAGAGCAATAAGGGGCTTGTCAGCTATAAAGCAGCTAGCGGCTGGGGCCAGGTGGCCGGGTCGGTACGCAGCCGGCAATGCCCGGGCGGCTACCGGGCGGGTTGGTAGCTGTGCAATAGTTGCTTGCCGGTCGATTTGTGGGCCTTGGGCAGTACATTTGTTTAAATCATCCACCGTTCCACTTATGATGTTACCCCTTACTACTCCTGCCCGCTCTACCGGCGGGTTTTTTTCGTGGCAATGCCGGGCAGGCGGGCTGCTCGCGCTGCTGGGGCTGGCGGCCCTGCCGGCCCAGGCCCAGCTCACGGTAACGGGCAGCACCCCCGCCGCGCTGGCCCCCACCGCCCCGGTGACCACTGGCGTGGGCGTCACGTTTAGCCAGGCCCCCACGGCGGTATCGGCTACTAACATTAAAGTAATTGGCAGCCAGAGCGGGCCCCGGCCGGCCGGCCCACCCACCGTGAGCGGCACCACGGCCACGCTGCCCCTGGCCAGCAGCTTCCTGCCCGGCGAGGTGGTGAGCGTGACCGTGCCCAGCACGGTGCGCAGCAGCGCCGGCCTGGCGGCCCGGCCCTACGTGTACCAGTTTTCGACCGCAGCGGCGGCGGCGGCGGCCGTGTTTCTGAACCGGCAGGAGGCCAACCACGGCCCGGGCTTCGACACCCGCGATGCCACCGTGGTCGACCTCAACGGGGACGGCCTCAACGACCTGGTGTTTGCCATGGATGACGAGCTCATCGTGCGCCTGGGACAAGGCGGTGGCAGCTTTGCAGCCAGCAGCTACTATGATTTAAATCCCAACGCCAACAACCTGTCGCTGGCGGTGGGCGACGTGACCGGCGACGGCCGCCCGGACGTGGTATCGCTCTTTACCTTATCGGGCAGCGGCGGCCCCTACCTGCGGGTGCTGCCCGGCACTACCACGGGCTTCGGCCTGCCCACCAACTTGTCGCTGAGCGCCGTGCCTACCGACCTGGTGCTGGGCGACGTGAACGCCGACGGCCAGCTGGACATCGTGCTGAGCAATGCCGCCGCCAACTCCGTAACTGCCGTGCTGGCCACGGGCAGCAGCCTCATCCCCCGCACCTATGCCACCGGCACCACGCCCGGCCCCCTGGCCCTGGGCGACCTCGATGCCGACGGCCGCCTCGACCTGGTGGTGGGCACCAGCACCGGGTATAGCGTGCTGCTGGGCGGCACGGGCACCACGATATTCGGCACCGCCACCAACTACGCCACTGAGCGTCCGCAGCAGGTGTTGCTGCGCGACGTGGACCTCGACGGCCGCCTCGACCTGGTGAGCACCGCCGCCGGCTCGCGCCTGGCCTCGGTGCGGCCCGGCCAGGCCGGCGCCACCTTCGGCCCGGCCCAAACCTACGACATGGGCCACACCGTACGCCAGCTGGCGCTGGGCGACCTCAACGGCGACGGCCGCCCCGACCTGGCCAGCGTGAGCCAGAACAACGGCGGCACCACCGAGGGCACGCCCGGCCTCAACCTGCGCCTGAGCACCGGCCCCGGCACCTTTGGCCCGGCCTATACCTACGCTACGGGCACGGCCATCAGCCGCCGCGAGCTGGCCATCGGCGACCTCGACGGCGACCAGCAGCTCGACCTGCTCACGATTGGCACCTCGGCTCCCGGCAGCCTGGGCATCGGCTCGGGCGTGTCGGATGTGCTGCTCAATGGCGCGGCCATTGCGCCGGTCATCACCTCGCTGAGCCCCGCCTCGGCCCTGCCCGGTGCCAGCATCACCATCAACGGTAGCAACCTGCAGGGCATCTCCAGCCTTACCTTCAGCAGCTTCAACGGCACCACGATTACCGTCACCGGTTTCGGCATAAACGCCGCCGGCACCCAGCTTACCGGCGTGGTGGTGCCCACCGCTGCCCAGACCGGCCCGCTCACCGTGACTACGGCCGGCGGCAGCGCCAGCAGCACCTTTACTCTCACGGCCCCTGCCTTCCGTTTGCTCGACTACGCGCCGGGCCCCGCCGCCACCCTGGCGGCCGGCGCGCCGCTGGAGCTGGTGTTTTCGCAGATGCCCACCGTGGCCTCGCTGGCCGGCATCCGGGCCTACGGCGTGAGCTCGGGCCGCACGCGCGCCGCCGGCCCCGCCACCGTGAGCGGCCTTACTGCCACGGTGCCCCTGACGGGCCCGGCCTTCGAGCCCGGCGAAGAAGTGCGCGTGGTGCTGCCCCCCAGCATCGTGAGCAGCAACGGCGCCAGCCTCGCGCTGGCCGACTTTACGCTGCGCATGGCCTCGGGCGTGAGCTCGGGGGGCTTCGCCAACCGCACCGATTCGAACACTTCCAGCAGCAAGTTCATGACCGTGGGCGACGTGACCGGCGACGGCCAGCTCGACCTGATTACAGCCAACCTGCAAGCTTTTACCATCTCCGTGCTGCCCGGCAACGGCCAGGGCAGCTTTGGCCCCAAAACCGACTACCCCACCACCCACCAGCCCATTACGGTAGCGCTGGGCGACGTGAACAACGACGGCCGCACCGACATGGTAACGGCCAACCCCTACTGGACCGGCACCGTCGACGGCTTTACGCTGGATATCTTCCTGGCCCAGGCCGGCGGGGGCTTCGGCAGCGGCAGCAGCTGCCCGACCTCGGGCAGGCCCACTTCCGTGGCCTTGAGCGACGTGGATGGCGACGGCCTGCTCGACGCCATTGTTTGCGCGCAGTCGAACCCGACCAACGGCTCGCTGGGCAGCGTGAATGTGATGCGCAATACCGGCAATGCCTCGCCGCGCTTTGTGAGCGTGGGCGTCTACACGGTTGACTTCGCCCCCAGCCACGTTACCCTGGGCGACCTCAACCACGACGGCCGCCTGGATATTGTGACCACCAACAGCGGCGGGCAAAGCTTCTCGGTATTGCTCGCCCAGGCCGGGGGCGGCTACGCCACGGCCGTGGATTATTTTACGGGGGTGGCCTCGGTGCGTAGCGTGCTGGGCGACATCGACCGCGACGGCAACCTCGACATCGCCACCGTGAACTTCGGCGGCCCGAGCACTATCAACGGGGCCTCCATTGCCGTGCGCCTGGGTACCGGTACCGGCACCTTCGGCGCCCGCACCCTCTACAACGGCAGCAGCTACACGTTCCAGAACTTCGACATGGCCGACCTCAACGGCGACGGCATCCTCGACCTGATGACGGCCTCCGTCGGCCCCAATGCCGCCCCGCTCCGGCAGGTACTGGTGAACCTGGGCACGCCCGCCGGCACCTTCGGCCCGGCCGTGGTGTACCAGAGCGTCGGCCGCCCCGGCAGCGTGCTGGCCGCCGACGTGGACCGCGATGGCCGCCTCGACCTGGTGGTGTCGAACCCCGACCAGGGCACCGGCATGACGTCGGTGTTCTTCAGCGTGCTGGCCCCCACCATCAGCAGCTTCACCCCCACGAGCGGCCCGGCCGGCACCACCGTCACCATCACCGGCACCAACCTCACCGCCACCAGCCAGATTACCATTGGCGGCGTGGCCGTGGCCCCCGGCTTCGTGGTAAACGCCGCCGGCACCCAGATTACGGGCGTCGTGGTGCCCGCCCTGGCCCTCACCGGGGCCCTGGCCCTCACCACCCCCGGCGGCACCGTTACGGCCGCCACGCCCTTCACCGTGACCGTGCCCGCCTACGATGACTGCGCCGGCGCCCTGCCCCTCACGGCCAGCGGCACTTGCGTGCCCACGCTGGCCAGCGTGGCCCTGGCCACGCAGTCGCAAGCGCCCACGGCGTGCAGCGCGCTTACCTCCACCACGGCCCGCGATGCCTGGTTTAGCTTCGTGGCCACCGGCCTCACGCCCACCGTGCGCGCCACCAGCGTGTTCAATGGGGTACTCGAAGTATTTAACGGTGGGGCCTGCGGCAGCCTCAGCAGCCGCACCTGCGCCAATGCCGTGGCCAACGCGGGCGTGAGCGGCACCGAAAGCATCACCCTGACCGGCCTCACGACGGGCACGCGCTACTTCGTGCGCTATTATCCCTTCACCAGCACCAGCGTGCCCTTCCCCACCGATGGCAGCTTTAGCATCTGCCTCACGGTACCGGCCCCCAGCATTACTTCTTTCACGCCCGGCACGGGCACGGCGGGCACGGTCGTTACCGTGTTTGGCCTGAATCTGCTTACTGCCTCCGCGGTAACTGTGGGCGGGGTGCCTGTGACGGGCTTCACGGTGAACGGCGCCGGCAACAGCCTCACCTTTACCCTGCCGGCCGGCGTGGGCACCGGGGTTATTGCCATCACGACGTCGGGCGGCACCGCCACCAGCAGCACCAGCCTGGTAGTGGCCTCGCCGCAGCTGGCCGTGACGCAAGGCGCCACCGCCTACCCTAACAACGGCCCCACGCCCTACACGTTTGCGGCCCGGAGCACGGGTACCGTGTCGGCCGCCGTTCTTTTCACGCTCAGCAACCCCGGCACCCAGGCCCTGACCATTAGCGGCATCGCCACCACGGGCGACTTTGCCATCAGCGGCGCCGTGCCCACCAGCGTGGCGGCCAACGGCGGCACGGCCACGGTGGGCGTCACCTTCGGCCCGACGGCCGACGGCGCCCGCACCGGCACGCTGGTTATCACCTCGAACATCGGCACCTACACCGTAGCCCTGGCCGGCACCGGCCTGGCGGCGCCCCCCACCATCAGCAGCATCAGCCCCAACCCCGTGGCGCCCGGCGGCACCGTCACCATCACCGGCACCAACCTGACGGGCGCCACCGTGCTCGTGGGCAACACCAGCATAACGGGCGTGACGGTAGCGGCCAACGGCACCAGCCTCACCTTCGTGGTACCGGCGGGCCTGGCCGCGGGCACCATTCAGGTGACGACGCCCGCAGGCACCGCCACCAGCACCAGCAGCCTGTGCGTGCGCTACACGCCCACCGTACAGGGCGCCTCGGCCTGCCCCGGCAACACGGTGGTGCTAAGTGCCGACGGCGCGGCCGGCAATACCTACAACTGGTACGCTACGGCCACCAGCGCCACGCCACTGTTCACCAGCACGAACACCACCTTCGTTACTCCTATTCTGACGACGACCACCTCGTACTACGTCGCCATCAGCTCCGGCCCCGGCTGCGAAGGCCCCCGGCAAGTGGTGACGGCCACCATTAACCCCGCCCCTACCGTGGTGGTGAGTGCTGGCGGCCCCACTACTTTCTGCCAGGGCGGCAGCGTGGTACTCACCGCGAGTGGCGCCGCCACGTATTTGTGGAGCACCGGCGCCACTACGGCCAGCATCACCGTGAGCACGACGGGCAGCTATACCGTCACCGGCACCAGTGCGGCGGGCTGCGCGGCTACGTCGGCAGCCACGGCCGTTAGCGTCACGCCCACCCCGGGCATCCCCATGGCTACCCCGGCTGGCCGCTGCGGCCCCGGCGCGGTCACGCTCACGGCCAGCGGCGCTCCCGCCGGCGGCAGCTACGCCTGGTACACCCAGGCCAGCGGCGGCACGGCCATCGCGGGCGTCACCGGCGCCAGCTACACCACTCCCAGCCTGAGCACGAGCACCACGTACTACGTGAGCGCGCTCAGTAGCACCGGCTGCCCCAGCCCCCGGCAGGCCGTCGCGGCTACCATCAACGCCGTGCCCACCGTGACGGTGAGCACCGGCGGCCCCACGACCTTCTGCCAGGGCGGCAGCGTGACGCTGACCGCCAGCGGGGCTAGCTCCTACCTCTGGAGCACCGGCGCGACTACGGCCAGCATCACCGTGGCGGCTGGCGGCAGCTACATCGTTACCGGCACCA
Organism: Hymenobacter aranciens; assembly: GCF_030580865.1. Taxonomy (GTDB): domain Bacteria; phylum Bacteroidota; class Bacteroidia; order Cytophagales; family Hymenobacteraceae; genus Hymenobacter; species Hymenobacter aranciens. The sequence continues at coordinate 46,676 of NZ_JAUQSY010000008.1, forward strand.
CTGCCGCGGGCTGCTCCGCCACCTCGGCCGCTACTGTTGTTACCGTCAACGCCCTGCCCACGGCCACCATCACTGCGGGCGGGCCCACCACGTTTTGCCAGGGCGGCAGCGTAGTGCTCACGGCCAGCGGCGGCACGTCCTACTTGTGGAGCAATGGGGCTACTACGCCCAGCATCACGGTTACAGCCAGCGGCAGCTATACCGTCACGGCCACCAATGCGGCCGGCTGCTCGGCCACCTCTTCGGCCACGGCCGTCACGGTAAATGCCCTGCCCACCAGCGTGGCCGTGACGGCCAGCGGCCCGACCAGCATCTGCCCGGGCAGCAGCGTGACCCTCACCGCGAGCGGCGCCAGCACCTACTTGTGGAATAATGGGGCCACCACGGCCAGCATCACCGTCAGCACCGCTGGCAGCTACAGCGTCACGGGCACCAATGCGGCCGGCTGTTCTGCCACCTCGGCCCCCACGACGGTCAGCGTAGCAGCCCCGCCCACGGTGACCATCGCGGCGGGTGGCCCCACCACCTTCTGCCCCGGCGGCAGCGTAGTCCTGACGGCCAGCGGCGCCACATCTTATGTATGGAGCACCGGCGCCACCACGGCCAGCATCACCGTCAATGCCAGCGGCAGCTACACGGTTACCGGCACTAACGCCGCCGGCTGCACCGCCACCTCGGCGGCCACCACCGTCACCGTGGACGCTTTGCCCACGGCCACCATCACGGCCGGTGGGCCGACCACTTTCTGCGTGGGCGGCAGCGTGGTGCTCACGGCCAGCGGCGGCGTTTCTTACCTCTGGAGCAATGGGGCTACTACGCCCAGCATCACCGTGAGCACGGCCGGCAGCTACACCGTCACGGCCACCAGCGCCGCCGGGTGCTCAGCCACCTCGGCCGCCACGCCCGTCGTTATCGAAGCCCTGCCCACGGCGACCATCGCGGCCGGGGGAGCTACCACGTTCTGCCAGGGCGGCAGCGTAGTGCTCACCGCCAGCGGCGGCACGTCCTACCTCTGGAGCAATGGCGCCACCACGGCCAGCATCACCGTGAGCACGGCGGGCAGCTACACCGTGACCACCACTAATGCGGCCGGCTGCACGGCCACCTCGGCCGCCACCACCGTTACCGTCGATGCCTTGCCCACGGCCGGCATTGCGGCCAGCGGCGCTACCACGTTCTGCCAGGGCGGCAGCGTGGTGCTCACGGCCAGCGGCGGGGCCTCCTACCTGTGGAGCACCGGCGCCACCACGGCCAGCATCACCGTCAATGCCAGCGGCGCTTACACCGTCACGGCTACCAATGCCGCCGGCTGCGCCGCCACCTCGGCCGCCACGGCCGTTACCGTCGAGCCCCTGCCCGCCACGCCCGTCATCACCCAGGCCAGCCCCGGCACGCTCACGAGCAGCGCCCCGGCCGGCAACCAGTGGTACCTGGGCGGGGTGGCCATCCCCGGCGCGACGGGCGCGACCTACGTCGTGCCCGGCCCGGCCGGCAACGGCAACTATACGCTCGTCGTCACCTCGGCCACTGGCTGCGCCTCGGCTGCCTCGGCCCCGGTGGCGGTGGTTATCACGGGTACCGCGGCCGCCAGCCGCGGCACCATGCTGGAGCTGTTCCCCAACCCGGCCACCAGCACCTTCACCGTGCGGCTGGCGGCGGGCCACGCGGCCAGCGGCGGCGTGCTCTACAACGCCCTGGGCCAGTCGGTGCGTACCCTGCCGGCCTTCACGACCAGCCTCAGCGTCGATGTACAAGCTCTGCCCACCGGCGTCTACGTCCTGCGCCTCGACTGCAACGGCCAGCAGCTCACCCGGCGCGTCGTGGTGGAATAAGCCATTGTGCTTACCCACCAAAAGCCAAGAGGGCCACCGGCAACGGTGGCCCTCTTGTCGTTATAGGGCATTGCGGGCGTTATCGTCAGCTACGGGCCGACCAACGTGGCGCCCCCGCCGGCCCGCATTTCAAAGCAGCAGCTCGCCCACCGCGTAGGTCACGGCGTAGCCGCTAATGTCAACCCGCTCGCCGCGTAGGCGGCACCACAAATCGCCGCCGCGGGGCGAAACCTGCCGCGCCCGCAGCTCGGTTTTTCCCAGCCGCGCGGCCCAGTACGGGATGAGCGTGCTGTGCGCCGAGCCGGTCACGGGGTCCTCGTTCACCCCCACCCGGGGCCCGAAAAAGCGCGACACGAAGTCGATGCCCTCGGGCCCCGGCGCGGTGGCGATGACGCCGAGGTACTCCACGTCGAGCAGCCGGGTAAAATCTGGCCGCAGGGCCTGCACCTGGGCCACCGAGCCGAAAAGCGCCACCACGTCGCGGGCCGCCAGCACCTGCAGCGGCGTGGCCCGCAGGCCATCCGCGAGGCCCGTGGGGTGCGCGGGCAGCTCCTGCGGCGGGCGCGAGGGGAAGTCGAGCGTGAGGCGGCCGCTGGCCTCGCGGCGCACCGGCAGCGGCCCGCTCTGGCTGTGAAAAGTGAGCACCTCGCCCCCCACCTCCCGGTGCCGCCACAGCACGTGGGCCGAGGCCAGCGTGGCATGCCCACACAGGTCGATTTCGGCGGCGGGCGTAAACCAGCGGATGTCGTAGTGCCCGGGCTCGTCGGCGCGGGGCACGAGGAAGGCGGTTTCGGCCAGGTTGTTTTCGGCGGCAATCTGCTGCATCAGCTCAGTGGGCAGCCAGCTGTCGAGGGGGCACACGGCCGCCGGGTTGCCGGCAAAAAGCGTGTCGGTGAAAGCGTCGATGTGGTAAAAGGTCATGGCGAAAGAGATGGGGCCGGCTGGCGTCGGCCGCCGGCAAGAGTTGGAGATGTCGGCAGCAAGCTAGCGCTTCCCGCTGAAAAAGAAATAAATTTACGGAACGCGCAACCGCGCCGCCTTGCCATCGGTCAGAAGTGCAGAAGCCGGCGCGGCGAACGTTGCGCAGCTCCCGGCGCCGGCTTTGTTGCGCCTGATTTTCTGCCTGAGTATGCCGCCACCGCTACCTGCGATTGATGAAGCCTTGCTGGCCGCCTGTCGGCGGGGCGAGTCGGCGGCGCAATACCAGCTGTACCGCAAACTTTCCTACAACCTGATGGGCGTGTGCCTGCGCTACTGCCCCAGCCGGGCCGAAGCCGAGGACGCCCTGCAAAATACGTTCGTCAAAATATTTACCCGCCTCGACCAGTACCGCGGCCAGGGCCCCTTCGAAGCCTGGGCCCGCCGCATTGCCGTCACCACCTCGCTGCACGCCGTGGAGCAGCACCGCCTGCGCCACCCCGCCCCCGGCGCCGACCTCGACGACCTGGCCGACGACCTGCCCGCCGCCGAACCCTCGGCGCTGGAGCAGCTGGCCGCCGCCGACGTGCTGGCCCTGCTCGAAACGCTGCCCCCCGGCTACCGCACCGTGCTCAACCTCTACGCCGTGGAGGGCTACTCGCACCAGGAAATCGCCGAATTACTCGGCATCGCTGAGGGCACTTCCAAATCGCAGCTGGCCCGCGCCCGCCGCCTGCTCGAAAGCCGCCTGGTGGCGCAAAATTCCTTTCAATTGCCATGACCGACCCGAAACCCGACCCATTATTTGATGCCTTGCGCGAGCAACTGGCCGACTACGGCCAGGAGCCGCCCGCGCACCTGTGGGCCGGCATCCGGCAGCAGCTGCCGGCGCCGGTGGCGCTGCCGCAGCGGCGGCGGCGCCGGGCCTGGAGCGTGGCGCTGCTGGCCCTGCTGCTCCTAGTGACGGGCGTAGTGAGCTGGCAGGCTTGGGAGCTGAGCCCCCTGCGCCGGCCCACCGTGGCGGGTCAGGCTGACCGGCGCGCGCCGGATGCCCCCAATGGCTTGCCAACCCCGGCCGGGCCGCGCGTGGCCACCACCAGCACCTCACCTACGGCAGCCGACGCAACAGTGGCTTCGGCCACTACTACGGCCTTAGCGGCTACGCCAGCTACTGCCGCCGCATCCTCGAAAACACCTGCTTCAGCATCTACCACGCCAGCAACAACTACTGTGACTACCAAAGCCGCGCCAGCAGTGGCCACTTCCTCAGCACCGGTGGCTGCCACCAGGAGCTCGGCAGGCGACGCACTGGTTGAGGTCGCTCGCGCGAGTCGCTCGGCGGCCATCAGCGCGGCCGGGCCGACACCGTCCAGCAGCGGCCCGACCAGGAATACCCGGGCCGCAGCAGCGGCTCATTCCTCCGTATCAACTGCCACTGGTGCTCATCCTTCGGCGCGGCCTGGGGCGGCTGGCCGGATTTTGAAAGCACAAACCTTCGCCACCATAGCAACCAGAAAAATCCGCTCTGGCGCAGCCCGCACGCAACTACCCCGTGACCTGGCAACTGCCTCTGGAGCTTCGAAAAGCATTCACAATTCGACTCGACCAGTGCCCCACCCAACCCTGACGACGGCAAGCGCCAGCGTTGAGCATGACCAACCCACAACAACTGCTGCCAACACTATTACGCCAGCCAAAGGCCAACCGCTACGGGCGGCTGCGGCTGACCAGCCCGCCGCAGCCGCCGTTCTAGCCTTGGCCTACGACCAGCTGGCCCTGCGCCAGCCCACCCTGCCCGCGCCGCTTCTTTCGCCGCTGCCCGAGTCTCCCGCTCAGCCCATCCAGCGTAGCATGGCTGCGGTGCCCCCACCGGCGCGTTGGGTCGCGCAAACATTGTTTGGGCCCGCTCTCACGGGGGTCCGGCTGGGCTCGCCGAGCCGCACGGCAGGCAATGTGCCCGCCTCCTTCGTCACGATGGTAACCGATGAGGAGCAGGCGACGCGTAGCGGCAGCGCGCAGTTTAGTCTACGGCACAACTTCAAGACTCACTGGAGCCTGAGTGCCGGCCTAGGCGCCGCCGAGTACGCCACCGAAAGCACCCTGCGCCAGCGCTACTTCCCTAACATCACCTCCAGCCTCGACCCATCCGCTGTGCGTATCGACTCGTTCGTGGTCGTGCGTAAGTATCGTAAATCTTACCAGTTTTTCAGCCTGCCCGTACGCCTGGGCTACGCCTGGCAGCCCAGCCTGCGCTGGCAGCTAGGCCTGCTGGCTGGCGCCGAGGCCACCTACCTCTTCCACGCCGCCGAAATTACCACTGTGCCGCTCATGACCGGCACCTTTGCCAGCACCAGCGCCGCCACGCGGCAGTGGGGCCTGGGCAGCAGCCTGGCCCTCGAAGCGCGCTACCACTTCAGCCCGCGTTGCGAGTTGCTGGCCCAGCCCACTTTCACCTACCTCCTCACCCCCCTCAACCGTGAGCGCATCGGCGAAGCCCCCCGCCATCCCTGGGGCGCCGCGCTGCTGCTGGGGGTAGCCTACGAGCTCCGCTAGGCGCCACCTGCAATACCGGAAACAGCTGGCTGGCCAGCAGCAGCTTCCCGGGTTACATCCGGCGTCTCTTCATCCATCTTTCAACCTTCCCCATGAGAAAGCATTTCCCCGCCCTGCTTGGGCTGGCAGCCACCACTTTGCCCTTTACGGCCTGTAATGACGCCCAACCCCTGCCCACTCCGTCGAGCATCGTGCCGCTGATTCGCGCCACGGTAGCGGCCGATGCCGATACATTTGATTACCGCCGGGCCGTGGCCAGCATCAATAATCTGGCGCTGGAGCCCAATCCCAGCCGCCCGGTTTGTCGCTTCACCATCACCCGGAATTACGTCGGCGACGACATTATTATCCGTAAGGTTTACGTGTACAAAAGCCTGCGCCGTGGTTCGGTGCCTGCTGCGTACCAGTATAGCAGCCGGGCCCTGGCGCGGGAAGTCACCCAGCTGCCCGCCACGCTCAGCTTCGACAGCCAGGATGCCCTGACCGGGATATACCGCATTACGCTTCCCAGCACTGGCACCAGCACCGACTCGCTTACGGCAGGGCCGAGGTCGGGCTGGCGTTCATTCATCCCGCCTAACTCCGGCAATCACAACAGTATTTTCAGCATCGACGCCATCATTTTCACCTTCGAATACGATGTCGAAATCAACGGCCAGACGCAACACGTTGCCCTCGACCCCACGCACCAGGTGACCCTCGAATACCCAAGTACGCGGTTGCTGGAAGTTTTCGACGGCACGCCCATAGGCGCGCCCTACTCGGTGACGGTGCCTTTCGTTAACCTTTAGTTGTCAGGCAAAATCAGTGGCCTGACAACTAACCATCCTTCTGCGCAACGCCCTGGCCCTGGCTGGGGCGTTGCTGTTTATACACTCGCCGTTGCCAGCACCTGCCCGCCCACAATCACCTCGCGCACCGGGTTTTCGCCCAGCCAGTACGGGATTTCGCTCACGCTGCCCACGTTCAGCACCAGCACATCGGCGCGCTTGCCCACTTCGAGCGAGCCGATTTCGGGGGCCAGGTTGAGGGCCCAGGCGGCGTTGAGGGTGGCGGCGGCCACGGCCTCCTTGGGCGTGAAACCCATTTTGAGGCAGGCCACCGAGAGGGCCAGCCACAGGTTTTTGCTGGGGCAGGAGCCGGGGTTGAAGTCGGTACCGAGGGCCAAGGGCAGGCCGTTGTCGATGAACTGGCGGCCGGGCGCGTACTTTTCCTGCCGCAGAAACAACGGCACCAGCGGCAGCAGCACGGCCACGGTGCGGCCCTCAGTTTGCTGCGCGATGCGGGCGGCGGCCTCGGGCGTGAGGTAGTCGCAGTGGTCGACGCTGGTGGCGCCCAGGGCGGCGGCCATCTCGCAGCCGCCCAGGTCGTGCAGCTGCTCGGCGTGGATTTTCAGCCCGAAGCCCATCTTGTGGGCCTGCTCCAGATAGTACCGCGATACGTCGAGCGGAAACGCGCCTTCCTCGCAGAAAATATCGACGAACGCGGCCTCCCCTTTCAGGTCCGACAGCACGTCGTGCAGAATGAAATCGACGTAGGCGCGCGGCCCGGCGGCCTTAAACTCGGGCGGCACCACGTGCGCCCCCAGGAAGGTGGGCACCACCCGCAGCGGCTGCTGGCGCCCGGCCGCCCGGGCCACCCGCACCAGCCGCAGCTCGGTGTCGCGGTCGAGGCCGTAGCCGCTCTTGGCCTCCACGGTGGTCACGCCGTAGCGCCCGAAGCCTTCCAGGTGGTGCAGGGCATTGGCCAATAATTCTTCCTCCGAGGCTGCCCGGGTCTGCCGCACGGTGCTCAGGATACCGCCGCCGCTGGCCAGGATGTCGAGGTAACTCTCACCCCGCAGCTTGCGCTCGAACTCGTGCGCCCGGTTGCCGCCAAACACGAGGTGCGTGTGGCACTCCACAAGGCCCGGCATCACCACCCGGCCGGTGGCGTCGATGAGCTGGGTGTCGGCATCAATCTGCGTCGCATCCAGCTCGCTCATAGGCCCCACAGCCGCAATTTGGGTGCCCCGGCAGGCCACGTAACCGTTTTCGATGATGTGCCAGCTGCCGAGGTCGGCGCCGGCCAGGGGGCGGTGGGAGTCGGCGCCGGCCAGGGTGAGGACCTGGGCGGCATGTTGGAGAACGAGGGTGTACATAGGGCAAAGGTATGGGTGGTGAGGAAGTGAGAACGAAGCTCCCCTCCTTGGAAAGGAGGGGATGTCAAGCCGCAGGCTTGACGGGGGTGGTTCGCCCGGTCGCGCCACCTGGGCTTTCGGTAGGCAAAGCCAGTTGTAGATGAATGAAGTGGTTTTTCAAAAAGGGAATTACTGCATTGTTCTGACGGCGCGACCGGGCGAACCACCCCCGTTCGCTGCTCAGCGCAGCTCACATCCCCTCCTTTCCAAGGAGGGGAGCTGGTCGTTCTATTCCACTCGCCGGGCCCACGCCGCCATTCGCCGAGGGCTATTTCACTTGTTGCCCGCCCGGCCGCCGTTCGCTGGGCAAATACCCCGACTGGGCGAAATATCCCATTTAAGGGGGGTAAGCAGGGCGAAATTTGTATCGAATTCAACGCTCAAGGAATTCGGACAACCCGCTTAAACTCCTTCGCCATGACCTCCACTTCGACTCGCTTTTCCTGGCTCACCGGCTTGCTGCTTGGCCTGACTACGTCGCTGGCCGTCGCCCAGGCGCCCGTTTCTTACTTCGTTTCCTCGGCCGCCCCGTCGGCCGATAACAACCCTTCGGTGCTGCGCCGCCTGCAGCCCAACGGCCAGCTCGCCACCGTGGGCACCGTCACCAACGAAGACGGCCAGGGCGTGGTAATGAATGCCCTGGGCTACGACTCGGCCGACCCCTACCATGTGTACGGCATGGAGGTGAATGACAACGGCACCGTGACGCCGCCCACGTTCTACAAAGTGAGTATGATTAATGCCTCGGCCGTGGCCATGGGCACCCTCACGCCCCCACCCACCCCGCGCACCTCGTTCCCGAACCTGGGCCTGAGCTTTATCCTGCCGCAGCTGGGCGACGGCGCGCCGGGCTCGCGCTACTACCTGGGCGGCGCCACCGTGCGCTACAACCTCTTCACCGGCGCCGTGTCGGACGTGAAGTTTTACGTGGGCCTCATCAACCTGACCGTGGCCCCCGGCACCATCCCCGCCTGGAAACAGGTGACGATGGTCGACGCCGCCACCAGCACGTTGCTCACCAGCTACATCAGCCACGTAGCCAGCGTTATCGCCGACGGCGGCCCCATGCCCACCGACGGCATTCAGGACTGGGTGCTGGACCCCGCTTCGGGCAACCTCATCAGCTACCTGGGCCAGGAGCAACGCTTTTTCCGCCTCAGCAACCTGAATACGACCACGCCCACGGCAGCCATCAGCACGCCCGCCACGCCGCTACCCACCACCTCGTCCATCGGCTACCTGTACCGCGACGGCTCGAACAACGTGTACGCCATGAGCAACGCCACCGGCACCATGTACCAGCTCGACCGCCTCACCGGCAGCTACCTGCGCACGGTGGCCGAAACCGGCCTCGGCGCCACCCAGGGCGATGCCGCCACCGGCCCCGGCGTGCCCACTGCCTTGCCCGTGACGCTCACCAGCTTCGAAGCCAAAGCCCAGACTCGCAGCGTACAGCTCAGCTGGGCCACCGCCACCGAAGCCGACGTGGACCACTTTGAAGTGCAGCGCCGCAGCGATGCCCGCACCGAGTGGCAGACCGTGGGCACCCTGCCCGCCGCCAACTTCGCCAAAGGCAACCAGTACCAGCTGACCGACAAGGCCCCGCTGGCCGGCACCAGCTACTACCGCCTCGCCACCATCGACCGCGACGGCACCGTGGCTTACTCGGCCGTGCGCTCCCTCACTTACACCGGCAGCGCCGCCGCCACCCTCACCGCCGAGGCTTATCCCAACCCCAGCACCGGCACCTTCACCCTGGCCCTGAGCAGCCCGGCCCCCGCCGGCAGCACCGCCGCCCTGCGCGACCACCTGGGCCGCACCGTGTGGCAGGCCGACCTCAGCAACCAGCAGCAGCTGGCCGTGACCCTGCCCAGCCTGCCCACCGGCGTGTACCTGCTGAGCACCACCGCCGCCGGCCACACCAGCACCCAGCGCCTGAGCGTGGTGGGACAATAGACAGTTATGAATTTTGAGTTATGAGTTATGAGTTATGAGTTATGAGTTATGAGTTATGAGTTATGAGTTATGAGTTAAAACCCCGGCCTCCTGAAAGAAGTCGGGGTTTTAACTCATAACTCATAACTCAAAATTCATAACTGTCTACACCAGCACCGCGCGGTCTGCCACAAAATCCTCCAGCAAGCCCATGATTACGCGGCCGGTGTTGTAGGTGGGCGGGATGAGGTCGGCGCGCAGGTGCGGGTCGATGTAGCCATCGAGCCAGGTGAATTCGGCGGCATCGACTTCCAGCAGGCCCATGCTCCAGTCGGGAAATAGGCGGCGGGGCTGGGGGCCGTCGAGCAGAATGGTCATGTTGCTGTGCCGGACATCCTGCCCGATACGGTGTCGAAGCTGCTTCACCGCGTAGTAGTCGCCTTCCAGCAGCTGCATAAACTGCTGGTTGGCATACAGCAGCAAGCCGCTAATGCGGTGTCGCCGGTTGTATCGCTGCGACTGCCGCAGGAGCTGACTGAGCTCCTGCGAGCTCATTTCGTGGCAAGCCCGGCTGCGATAAATTAGCGAATAAACCATAATGACTGCGGAGCCCGCACTGGCAGCCAAGCTACTGCTTTGGGGCTAAATACGTAGCTTTAGTAGCCGCTGCCGCCCCAACCGGAGGTGCAAGGCTGCTCCAGGCTCCGTATTTGACGTAAATTGTCCTACGGTTTTCAGCAGCTACAGGATGCCCGGGCGGCTAGGGACGCGCCTGATTCTCCCAGGCTGCACGGGCCGCCCGCCACTCGTGCTGCAGCTGGGCCAGCAGCACGCTATCGGGCTGCACTCCTACCATGATGGCCGTGCCCCGCTCGCGGGCATAAGGGTTGGTGATGGCCCCGGCGCGGTAGTAGCGGGCAAAATGCGGAGCCAGCGCGTCGTCGGGCTCGTCGTCGATGATAATAAAGGCCTGAAAATGCTCCTGTCCCGGGTACCAGTAGAGAAAGCTGCCATTAAAGCTCTGGGCCGCGGGCAGGGCCCGGTGGCGGTTGAAATAATTGATGGCGGCGGCCTGCCCGTAGTTGGCGCACTGGATGAGGGTGTGGGGGCGCACGGCGGCGGGCAGGGCCTGGTAGGCGGCGCGGGTTTTGTCGGCCAGCTCGCGCCAGCCCAGCATGTCGGCGTAGTCCTGGGGCAGGGCGTGGTTTTGGCCGTCTTCCCAGCGGTAGAAACCCAGGTGCTGGTAGCGCGGAGCCAGGGCGGCCATGTCGGCCGGCGGGCGCAACGGATAGATGAAGATGATGAGCGGCGCCATCAGCGCCAGCGGCAGCACTGCCAGCCCAAGCTGCAAGGCCGTTTTCCAGACTGGAACGGGTTGCGAACCCCGGTGCCCAAACAGCCCCTCCCACCACCGCGCCCCGAAAGCAAACAGCACCGGATAATAGCCCAGGGCATAATAGTCCTTGCCACTCAGCGCAAACAGCAGCCCCACGCCCAGCACCGCCACCCAGCCCAGCGCCCGGCAGGGCCGAAAACCCTGGTGCAGCAGCAGCAGGGCCAGCAGCCCCGGCACCCACACCCACACGGCCGGGAAGCACATCAGCAGCTGCGCTTTCCAGAAATCGAGCGCCGACACGTGCACCAGCTGCTGCTCGTGCAGCAGCGCCATGTGGTGCCGAAACGGGATGCCGTGCTGCAGCTGCCACCGCACATTGGGCAGCCACAGCAGCCCCGCCAGCAGCGCCGCGCCCCAGAAATGCTTATTCGCCAGCAGCCGGCGCGCGGGCGTGAGCAGCAGCGCCCCGCCCAGCGCCGCGATGAAAAACAGCGTCGTGTATTTGTTCAGCAAGCCCAGGCCCAGGGCCGCACCCAGCCAGTAGAGGTGGCGCGGCTTTTCGTCCTGCCAATACGCTACCAGCGCATACTGCGCCAGCACAAAGCTGAAGACTTCGAACGAGTTGGGCTGAAACAGCAGGTTGAGCCGGGCGAAGGCCGTGCCCAGGTAGCAGGCCCCCGCCAGGCATTGCGCAAACCAGCCGCCGCCCAGCCGCCCCGCCAGCCGCACCACCAGGTAGATGGTGGCCGCGCCCCACAGGAAGGGCCAGAATTTTACCCATAGTTCGTCGCCGCCCAGGGCCATGCTCAGGGCGCCCTGCGCGGCCGTAAGAGGCGGAATCTCGAGGTAGCCCCAGGCCAGGTGCCGGCCGTGGTTGAGGTAAAGGTATTCGTCGCGCTGCAGCTCGTAGGCCGGGCTGATGAGGAAGTAGCCGCTCACGAATTTGAGCAGGGCGAAGAGCAGCGGCAGCAGGCGGCGGGACATTGGTTATTCGCTCAAAAAATCCTGCACGAACTGCGTGTAGGCCTCGCGCACGGGCAGCTCAAAATCGGTGAACAGCTCGCGGCGCTGGGTGCGGGTGGTTTGCTGGGTAAGCGGGTTGAAGCCCTCGCGCTCAGCCTGCCGCCAATACACGCCGAAGCCGCGCTTCTGCCAGGCGGGCAGGTCGTTGAAGTTGAGGCCGCGCTGGAAGAGCAGCTCGTGCTTGTCGGCGGTGCTGAGGCCGCTGACCTGCTTGGTGGCCGTGACCTTGTGCTGACCCTCGGCCCGCAGCTTCCAGTAGCAGTGGGCGTTGAGGGCGTTGCGCAGGGCATCCTCGGCCCGCCAGCGGAAGTAGTCGGTCACGTCGCTGATGCGCGGTAGCTGCGAGATGCGGCAGTCGAACACGCCCAGGTGGCCCAGCGCCAGCGAGAACTTTGCCGAGGCCTCGCCCGCCAGAATGCTCTGGTACTTGCGCAGCTTGCGGCCGAAGGAGTCCTCGGCGGGGTCGAGCAGCAGGGATATTTCGTCGCTCTCGCAGTAGCCATAGCTGATGCGAAAGCCGCACTGCATGAGGTGGCGCACGGTTTCGGCCATGAGGTCGCGAAAGCGCACATCGAAGGGCGCTTCAAACTGGTGCACCTCCTTGGTGAGGCGGGTGAAGTTGCGGCCGTCGAGCCGGGCCACCAGGAAGAGGCCGGGCAGGGCGCAGTGGTCGTGGGCGGTTTCGAATACCCGCAGCCGGGCGTCGAGGTCGTCGAATTTCATACTTGCCAGGGCTCGACGACAAATTGCCCATCAGCAGCGATGCGCACGAAGTACAGCTCGTCGAACCCTTCGGCGAAGCTAGGCATTTCCAGCCGTCCCCGCGTGCCCCGGATGCCCACTTCGGGCACCTGCTCGGCGGCGGGCCGCTGCTGGTTGCGCAATAAGGCCTCGCTGGTTACCGACTGAAAATAGTAGCCCACGATGCTATATCCGGCCGCCCGGGCCGGCTCGATGTAGCGCTGCCGCTCGGCCACCGTGGGGTTAGTGTTATCCACCACAAAGCGGGCCTGCGTGTCGAGGCAAAATTGCAGCAGCAGCCGCTCCCGGTGCCGCGTGCGCAGCAAATCGAGGCTGATGCGGACGTGTGAGTTGAGCAGCCGCCGGCAGTAGAACGTGCTTTTGCCGCTGGCCTGAATGCCGCAGAAGATGAGGGCTTGCATGAAGTCGCCGATTGTTTTCGGCAATGTACTCTGCAAATAAAAGCCCCCGCTCCTACCCCCACTCCGGCAGGCGCACCAGCTTGAGGTAGTCGCCGAGCCCGCTGGGCTTCTGGAAGACGTGGATAAAGAGGATATGGTCGTCATCGCGGCTGCGCCAGGTTTCGGCGTAGAAGTCGGCTACGGCGTAGAGTGTCAGCTCGAAGCTGTCTTCCTGGCGCTCGGCCAGGCGGTGGCCGTGGCGGTGGAGGTGCGCCACCTGCTGGCGCTGGTGCAGGGCTTTAAACTCGGGGCAGGTCATGGGCAGAAAGGGCGGGCGCGGGCCAAAGCCGGGGCCGTAGATGCGAGTATCGGAGTTTGTGCTTAGGTTGCACCAAATTACAACCTAGCCAACCGCCACCACCGCATGGGCCTCTTCGACTTCATCCGCAACGAACTGATTGAGATTATCGAGTGGGTTGACAACTCAACCGACACGGTCATCTATAAATTTCCGGACCGCGAAAACAACCTCAAGAACGGCGCCCAGCTGGTGGTGCGCGAGTCGCAGGTGGCCATCCTAATGGACGAGGGCCGCATTGCCGACGTATTCGGCCCCGGCCGCCACGTGCTCAGCACCGCCAACGTGCCCGTGCTCACCACCCTGCGCGGCTGGAAATACGGCTTCGACTCGCCCTTCAAGGTCGACGTGTACTTTGTATCGACCCGGCAGTTTACGAACCTGAAATGGGGCACGCCTAACCCCGTCATCCTGCGCGACCCCGAGTTTAAGCAGGTGCGGGTGCGGGCCTTCGGCACCTTCGCGCTGCGCGTGACGGAGCCGGCCACCTTTCTCAAGGAATTTGCGGGCACCAACCCGCTGGTGCGGATTTCGGACGTGGAGGGGCAGCTGCGCTCGGCCATCGTCAATAAGTTTTCGGATACCCTGGCCGAGGCCAACGTGTCGGTGCTCGACCTGGCCCGCAACTACTCGGAGCTGGGCGAGCGGCTGCGCCCGCTGCTGCAGGACGACTTTGCCCCCTACGGCCTGGAGCTGACGCGCTTTTACCTCGAAAACGCCAGCCTGCCGCCCGAAGTGGAGGCCTTCCTCGACAAGACCACCCAGATGAGCATGGCCGGCGACATGGGCCGCTTCCAGCAGTTTCAGGCCGGCATGGCCATCGAGAAAGCCGCCGAGCAGGAAGGCGGCATCGGCGGGGCGGCCGTGCTGCTGGGCGGCCTGGGCAACATGATGGGCAACGCCGCCGCGCCCGCCCAGCAGGCCGCCGCCGGCCCCACCGCGCCCGACCGTGACCAGATTATGAAGCTGCTGCGCGAGCTGGGCCAGCTCAAGGCCGACGGCATTCTGACGGATGCGGAGTTTGACGCGAAAAAGGCCGAGCTGCTGGCGCGGCTGTAGCACCCCACCCCCGGCCCCTCCCCTTCGGGAGAGGGGAGCCTGACGATTCGTGGCCGCGCATGACCGGCTCCCCTCTCCCGAAGGGGAGGGGCCGGGGGTGGGGTTGAACGGCTGCACGACCCTTACCTAGTTCTAGCTTCATTAGTAATGGACCCCTCCACCGAAGCCACCTTGCGCGAGCTGCGTGAGCAGGACCTGCTCCGCGCGCCCTGCCCGGGCTGCGGCTCGCAGCTCACTTTCCGGCCCGATACGCAGCAGCTCGGCTGCGCGCACTGCGGTGCCACCGAGGCCCTCACCTTCACCCACGACCGGCTCGAAGAAAACCGCCTCGACGACCTGCTCATCGACAACGAGCTGAACCCGGGTATGCTCCGCGAGCAGCAGCTTTTCAGCTGCCCGAGCTGCGGGGCGCGCACCCGCGTGGCCGCCGACCACCCCACGCTGAGCTGCGGCTTCTGCGGCAACCGGGCCATCAACCCCGAGGCCCAGCGCACGCGCCTCATTGAGCCGGCCGGGGTGCTGCCCTTCCGGCTCGATAGGAACGCGGCTACGGCGTGCTTCAGGAAGTGGATTGGCAGCAGCTGGCTGGCCCCGAATGACTTGGCCGCCGGCGCCGTGCTCGATAACCTGCACGGCATCTACCTCCCCTTCTGGACCTTCGACGCCCAGGCGTATTCGAGCTGGAGCGGCGAGCGCGGCGACTATTACTACGTGACCGTGGAGGGCACCGACAGCCAGGGCCGCCGCGTCACGCGCCAGGAGCAGCGCACCCGCTGGACGTACTGCACCGGCACCCACGAGTTTTTCTACGACGACGTGCTGACCCTGGCCTCGCGCAGCCTCGCCCAGCAGCAAAAGCACGTGGACGCGGTGCTGAACTACAACCTCGCCGAAGTGGTGGACTACGACGCCCGCGTGCTGCTGGGCTGGGAGGCCGAAGTGTACGGCATCGACCTGCAGGAGGGCCTGGGCCAGGCCCGCAGCGTCATCAAGGACCGGGAGCACGACGCCTGCGCCCAACGCCTGGGCGGCGACACCCAACGCGGCCTGCAGGTGAGCACCAGCCTGAGCGACGAGTCATTCAAGCACCTGCTGCTGCCGCTGTGGCTCTGCGCCTACGTGTATCGCGGCCAGGTGCATCACTTCCTCATCAACGGCCAGACAGGCACGGTGAGCGGCTCGCGCCCGCTCTCGGCCTGGAAGGTGGCGCTACTGGTGGTGCTGGGCTTGCTGGTGCTGGCCGGGGCGCTGTATCTGTGGAGCGAATCGAACAGCCACGGGCATTTCCGAGCGGAAGTGCGGTACCGGCCGTAGCGAATTCGGCTGAGGTGGTAGTACGAAACGGAGTTCGGCGCAGCCAATTCCGCGCAGCGGTTCGTACTACCACTTTGTCGTTGTTATAAATAGACCTGACTGCACAGGCGTCAGAGTGGTAGTACGAACCGCTGCGCGGAATTCGTACTACCACCCCGGCACCGTACCTTCGCCGGGTATGCCGACGCTCCGTTTCCCCCATCCCCTGGTCCTTTTGGTCAGCTTCATCATGCTGGCCGCCGCCCTCAGCTACGTATTGCCGGCCGGCAAATTCGACCGCCGCAAGGACGCGGCCACCGGCCGTGAGGTCGTCATCCCGGGCTCCTACCACCATGTGGAAGCCACCCCGGTGAGCCCGCTCGACATGCTGGTCGACATCCCCAAGGGCCTGGCTGAGGCGGGGGCGGTGGTGTTTCTCATCTTCCTGGCCGGCGGGGCCTTCACGGTGGTGGACCAGACCGGCGCCCTGCGCCACGGGGTGGACTGGCTGCTGCAACGCGCCCAGGGCCGCGAGGTGTTCGTGATTCCGGTGGTGGGGCTGCTCTTTGCCACGATGGGGGCGCTGGAAAACATGGGCGAGGAAATAATTCCGCTGGTGCCGGTGCTGCTGGTGCTCATGCGAAGGCTGGGCTTTCCGACGCTCACAGCGGTGGCGGCCAGCGCGGGGGCGGCGTTTGTGGGCGCTTCGTTCAGCCCCATCAATCCCTTCCAGGTAGGCATTGCCCAGAAGCTGGCGCAGCTGCCGCTGCTCTCGGGTGGCGGCTACCGGCTGATTTTCCTGGCAATAGCCGTCACCATCTGGCTGGTGGGCACCATGCGCTACGCCCGCCGCCACCGCGTGGCCCCCGAAATCACGGCTGCCGACGTGGCGGCCGATGCCCAAGGGGCCGGGCGGCACGGGCTGGTGCTGGGGCTCCTGCTGCTCACCTTCGGCGTGTTTGCCTACGGTGTGCTGCGCCTGGGCTGGGACTTCGAGCAGATGGCGGCGCTGTTTTTCGTGCTGGGCGTGGGGGCCGGGCTGCTGGGCGGGCTGGGCGCCACGGGCACGGCCGAGGGCTTCGTGGCGGGCTTCCGCGACATTGCCTTTTCGGCCATTCTGGTGGGATTTGCGCGGGCTATTTTCGTGGTGCTGGAGCAGGGCAACATCGTCGATACCATCGTCAACGGCCTCTCCGCGCCGCTAGCGCACCTGCCCGTCACGCTTTCGGCCCTGGGCATGATGGCCGTGCAAACGGCCCTGCACGTGCCCGTACCCAGCGGCAGTGGGCAGGCTACGCTCACCATGCCGCTCTTCGCCCCGCTGGCCGACCTCATCGGCATGAGCCGGCAGGTGGCGGTGCTGGCCTTTCAGTACGGCGCCGGCCTGTGCGAATTGATAACGCCCACCAACGGCACGCTCATGGCCATGCTGGCCGCCTGCGGCCTGCGCTTCGACCAGTGGCTGAAGTTTGCCGCCCCGCTCTACGGCCTGCTGCTGGCGCTGGGCGTGAGCAGCGTGGTGCTGGCCATCGCGCTGGGGATATAGATTTTCGGAAATATGACCGGCACCGGTGCCGGGGCACTTCAGCACGTTCCGAAGGTCGTCGGCACCGGTGCCGGGGCATTTCAGCACGTTCCGAAAGTCGTCGGCACCGGTGCCGGGGCATTTCAGCACGTTCCGAAGGCCATCGGCACCGGTGCCAGGCCATCTCAGCACGTTCTGAAATAGCCCGGCACCGGTGCCGAGGCACTTCCGACAGGTTAAGCCGCCTTACTTCGGCGCCCCGCCCAACCCCACGATTTCGGCAATGCGCTGCTGGCGGGTTTCGGGGCGCTTGGCTAGCACCAGCTTCAGCAGCAGGTTGCGCTTGTTGGTGCGGCTCAGGGCCTGGAAATAGCTGGCGGCCGCCGGGTGCTGCCCGAAAGCCCGGGCCAGGTCGGCGGGAATGATGAGCTCCTCGACCTCGTCGAGCAGGGTCCAGGAGCCGTTTTGCTTCGCCTTCTCGATGCTGGCCAGGCCAGCCGGGGCCATCCGGCCGGTGGCAATGAGCTGCTCGATTTTCACCTTATTCACCTTCGACCAGGTGCCGCCGGGCTTGCGGCGGCTGAAAAACTGCCGGTACTGGGTGGCGTCGATGGGCTGGGCGCGGCTGTCAATCCAGCCAAAGCACAGGGCTTCGTCCACCGCTTCACTCCAGCTCAGGGTGCGCTGGCCGGTTTGCTTTTTGTGGAAAATCACCCACACGGCCGGCTCGGTTTCGTGGTGCTGCTGCAGCCACTCGCGCCAGTGCTGCTGGCTGGTGGGATAGAAGGTGAGGGTTTCTTTTTGCATAAGTTGGCTGAAATGGGTAGCGCTGGCTACAAAACCAAATTACGGAATAGCCGCAAAGCGGCGACACGTTGGTAGTTTGGGAGTAGCTGAAGCAACCAGAGCCGCAAAGCGGCGGCACCCGGCGCAGGGGTAAGTGCCGCCGCTTTGCGGCTCAAATTCATTGAAAGATGGCTCAAGCTACCAACGTGTCGCCGCCTCGCGGCTAGTCGGCAACGCGAACGACAACCGAAGGTCAACGAAGTTAACGTTCGCGCTACCGCATCGCCACCATAATCAAGCTCGCCAGCGTGATGCCCACCAGGTGGTAAGCCCCCGTGATGGCCCCGTACAGAAAAGGCCGCGGGATATTCGGGTTAATGCCAATATTAACCGTATTCGCCACCAGATACCCGAACCCGATAAGCGCCGCAAACAGCAGCCCGCCACCATAGGTATCGACGTGCAGCGCCCGTAGCAGCACAGCACTCACCACCGTGATGACCAGCACGCACGCCGCCGGCCCGGCAATGTAGAGCGGCGACTGGTTGTCGAGCTCCTGCCCGGCCTTGCCCAGCGCCACCTTGTAGGCCTGCGCAAACAGCCCCATGTACCACAGCGCGCCCAGCACGAAATAAGCCCCGAAGGCCAGCCCCACGCCCAGCCAGCGGACGGTGCCCAAAGCAGTGAGTAATTGCGGCCCGAAGCCAGGTGCGGAAGTGAGCTGAAGCAGCATACCGAAAAGAATAAGAGGGTTTTGTTGATTGACCCTGCAAAATTCCGCCCCGGTACTGACAGCCCTATGTCAGCAGCTCTGGCTGGCTCGAAAAAAAATCGTGCGCCTGCCGGGCCAGCTCGCGCAGCTGCGCCAGCAGCGCCGGCGGCTCCACCACCTCGATGGCCCCGGCGTAGGGCAGCAGCCAGGCCGCCAGGTAGGGCAGCGAGCCCAGGAAAAAGGTCATTTCGAGGCGGCCGTCGGGCAAACGGGTTTCGTGGGCCCAGCCGTACTGGCGCTTGGTATCGTGCAGGCGCTGGGTGGCTTCGGCGTAGGTGGCGGCGGGCCGGAAGCGTAGCACCACCTTTTCGCGGGGGCGGCGGCGGTTCTGGTCGGCCCAGTAGTGCGGCAGCGTTTCGGGGCGCGGTGCGAAGGCTTCGCCCGTGAAGCTGAGCTGCCGGATGCGGTCGAGCCGAAACTCGCGGAAGGCCTGGCGCAGGCGGCAGTAGGCCACCACGTGCCAGTGCCGCGTCAAGTACAGGCCGATGGGCTCGATGTCGCGGTTGCTGGGCGCGTCGGCGTCGGCGGCCTGGTAGAGCAGGCGCAGCACCCGCTGGCTGGCCACGGCCGCCACGAGCTGCTGGTAGATATCGGGCGCGTCGGACGCGCCCTGGGCCGGCCCCAGCACCTGGATGGCGGGGCTGAGGGTTTCGAGGTGGTCGCGGTCGGCGAGGCGCAGCACGGCGCGCAGCTTGTCCATGGCCGCGCCGCTGAGGCGGGCCGTGGGCGCGTCGGTGAGGCGGGCGGCCAGCTTCTCGGCCGTGAGCAGGGCCGTGGCCTCCTCCCGCGTAAACATGACGGGCGGCAGCCGGTAGCCCTCGGCCAGCGAGTAGCCCACCCCGGCCTCGCCAAACAGCGGCACGCCGGCCAGTTCCAGCGTGCGCAAGTCGCGGTATATCGTGCGCAAACTCACCCCAAACCGCTCGGCCAGCGCGGGCCCGCTCACCACGCGCCGGGCCTGCAGCTGAATGAGAATGGCGGTGATGCGGTCGAAACGGTTCATGCGGGAAGTAAGCGGAACGGCATGCAAAATAGCGCCCCCCGGCGTAGCGTGGACCTTGCCCCCATCCGGCACGGCCGCCTCGTTGCATTACCTCATTGTTACTCCCAACTTCCCGGGCGTATCTTTAGCCAGCGCACACTTCGCCCCTCTATGAAAAAACTCTTACTGCTCCTCACCGCCCTGCTGGCGGGCCGGGCCGGCACGGCCCAGACCACGGTGCCGTTCACGTCGTCCAACCTGCCCATCGTCGTCATCAACACCGGCGGGCGCACCATCCCCGACGACCCCAAGATTGACGCCTACATGGGCATCATCAACCACCCGGGCGGCCTGCGCAACCGCCTTGGCGACCCCTACGATGACTACCACAATAAAATCGGTATCGAGCTGCGCGGCAGCTCGTCACAGAGCTTTCCGCAGAAGCAGTACAGCATCGAGAGCCGCGACGTGAACAACGCCGAGAAGGACACCGTGGTGATGGGCATGCCCGAGGAAAACGCCTGGATTCTGTACGCGCCCTACAACGACAAAACCTGCATGCGCAATGTGCTGAGCTACCACATTGCCAACCGCACCGGTCACTACGCCTCGCGCACCCGCTACTGCGAGCTGGTGCTCAACGGCCAGTACCAGGGCATTTACGTGATGATGGAGAAAATCAAGCGCGACGCCGCCCGGGTCAACATCAAGAAAATTGACCCCGTCGATACCACCGGCAACAAGCTTACCGGCGGCTACATCTTCAAGATTGACAAGCCCACCGGCACCGGCGGCAACGACGGCTGGGACTCGCGCTTCCGCTCGTCGGGCAACAAAACCATCCGCTTCCTCTACGAGTCGCCGACCTCCGACGACCTGCACCCCAAGCAGGCCACCTACCTGCAGGCCTACGTCGACTCGGCCGAGACGGCCCTCAACGGCGCCAGCTTCGCCAACCCCGCCACCGGCTACGCCAAATACATCGACGTCAACTCCTTCATCGACTACTTCCTGCTGAACGAAGTAAGCAAGAACGTGGACGGCCTGCGCCTGAGCACCTTCCTCTACAAAAACCGCCGCAGCGACGGCGGCAAGCTGGTGGCCGGCCCCGCCTGGGACTACAACCTGGCCTGGTGGAACGCCGACTACTGCGCTGGCGACTTCGAAACCGGCTGGGCCTACAACTTCAACTCGGTGTGCCGCTCCGATGCCAACCACGTACCCTTCTGGTGGGCCCGCCTGCTGCAGGACCCCACCTACGCCAATGCCCTGAAGTGCCGCTGGACGGCCCTGCGCCACACCACCCTGCACCTCGACACCCTCAACGCCTTCGTGGATGCCAACGCCGCCCGCCTCAACGAGTCCCAGGCCCGGCACTTCCAGGCCTGGCCCATCCTGGGCACCTACACCTGGCCCAATCCGCAGCCCATTCCCAACAGCTACGCCGGCGAAATCGCAGCCCTGAAGCGCTGGCTGCGCCTGCGCCTGGCCTGGCTCGACGCCAACATGCCCGGCACCTGCACCACCACTGCTACGGTGGCCGCCACTACTCCCAGCACCGCCACCATCGCCCCCAACCCCTTCGACCGCGACCCGCTGCTGACGCTGGCCCTGGCCGCGCCGGCCGCCGTGCAGGTAGAAACCTTCGACCTGACCGGCCGCCGCGTGGCCCGCACCGACTGGGGCCACCTGCCCGCCGGCTCCATTGAGCGCCCGCTCGATGGCCTGCGTACCCTGCCCGCCGGGCTTTATGTATTGCGCGTAACCATCGGCGCCGAGGTACTGACCCTTAAGGCCGTCCGGCAATAACGCAGACGCGGGGCGATTCCCGCGCCGGGGGCCTAAAACCAAAAAAGAGAGCCCTGCCAGCAAGTGGCAGGGCTCTCTTTTTGCGTGGCAGCGGGCGTGGGCCCTACTTGCTACTCAACGACTACGCGGCTGGTTTGCACGTACTCGCCAGCTTGCAGCTTCACGGTGTAGATGCCGGAAGCCAGGTTACCCAGTGCCAGTGCCTGGGCATTGCTGCCGGCGGCTTTGGTCATCGGGGCCAGCGTTTTCACGGTCTGGCCCAGGTTGTTGAGCACGCTGATGGCTACGGTGCTGGCAGCGGGCAGCTCGAAGCTCACCACTACGTCGCGGCCGGGGTTCGGGAACATGCTCATCTTCAGCATGGCGGCGCTGGCAGCGCGGGTGGCCGTCACGACGCTGAACTGGTAGTCACCAGTCGTCTCGTTGAACAGGATAGTGTAGGTGTCGGCGGTGGCTACCGGGATGTTAGCGCCACCCTGAGTGCCGGTGCCGGTAGGGAATGTCGTTGAACCCCAGTTGATATCCCAGGCGTCGTTGGCGCGGAACTTGGCTTCGCCAGCGGTCAGGGGGGTGGTCAGCGTCCAGCTGTTAGTGCTGCCGGCTACGCGGTTCATCGGCGTCGAGGCAGTCCAGCCCTGGGCAGTAGAGGTACCAATGATGCCGACGGTGGTAATTGTCTGGGCTTGTGCGGTGCCAGCAGTCAGAGCCGAAGCAACGAGCAGCGCCAGCGCAGGAGTAAAGTTTTTCATGTTGGGAAATGAGATTGGTTGTGGAAACAGTTTCAACTACGAAATTAAAGCCTACGCCCTGATTTTTCAAATAATGCCAAGGAACATTCGGCTAATGTGCCGCCTTATTCAGTAAACGGCACGATTTATTCGACCAACGTCCTTGCTGGGGGCACGGGTGGCGCGCGGCCCCACTACGTAAACCAGGCAATAGCTTGTTGCAAGCGCGAAGTTCGCCAGAAACACCAGCAAAGGAACAGTTTTTTGGCGTTGGCAAGGCCGGCCGGGTCTACTGTTTCTCCCTCACGGCGCGGTAGATGGCCAGCCGCAGACCATCGAGGTTCAGGCGAATGAGCTTCCCGGATACCTGCCTTAGTACAAGGTAGCGGGCAACGGGTGGCGCGAGGGCTGGCGGTGCCGCAGGGGGCCGCTGGTTCACTCCATTGCCTTCAGCTGCCCCGCCCCGGCGCGGGCCGCTCGGTCGGGCAGGTGCCGACACCTGTATTTTTTTGGACGAACGGGTCATATGCTACGCTAATAAGTGGTTTTCCTAAATAACAGCGGAAAACTACAACAAATCAGCGCATCCTCAACTTCATTTACCCCGCCCGCAATTCCCCGGCCTGAAATACTTGCGGCAGCTTGCGCTTACGCTCCACAATCTGGTAGGAGGCGGTGCTGGTTTGCTCGTTCCAGAACACGTCGGACACCAGCCCGAAATGGCGGTAGCGGCCGGGCGGGGGCGCCACTTCCTCCACCTCGTCGCCAAAGCTGAAGGGCGGTTTTTCGGTGAGTTCCTTAAACAATTCGGGGCGCACCAGAAACTGCTGCTCGTCGTAGCGCAGGGTTATCCACTCGCCGTCGTCATCCTCAGCGATTTTTTCAAAGAGCTTGCCGATGGGCCCTACCAGCTCGAACGAGCGGCGGTTGGCGGGGTGAATGTAGCGGTAGCCATAGTCGGGGCTCCAGCCGTAGAGGCCGTAAGTAACGGGACGGGGACGGGGCATAGAATCGGGAAGCGAGTTGCTGGCGGATGGGCGTCAGGAGCCACTTGGAGCACGAAAGTATAACCGTTTGGGCGGCCAAATAGCTCCCCCGGCGGCCGGAAAAACCCTTCTGTAACCTTAGGGCTTCATCTCTAGTTAAGCTAGCCGGCCGGCCGACTAAAGTCGCCGGCTGCTTTTCTTTTATTCCGCTTATGCCCGCCTCTCCTACTTCCGATAAGGCCGCCAGAACCGCCGCCAAACCCAAACCAGCCCCCGCTAAAACTCCCGCCGCTCCCAAAGCCGCCAAGCCCGCCGCCGCCGCTGGCACTGCCGCCCCCAAAGCGACTAAAGCTGCCGCCAAGCCCACCGCGAAAAAAGCCGCGCCTTCGGCCGTGCCGCAGCCCGGCATGGGCGCCATCCCGCACGCCGGCGGCACCACCTTCCGGGTGTGGGCGCCCAATGCCGACAGCGTGGCCGTATTCGGTTCTTTCAATGAGTGGAACGGCGAGCAGTACCCGCTTACCCACGAGGATAACGGCTACTGGGCCCTGGACGTGGCCGCTGCCAAACCCGGCGACGAGTACAAGTTTCGCATTGTCAACAAAGGCAACAAAATTGACCGCAACGACCCCTACGCCCGGCAGGTGACCAACTCGGCCGGCTCCTCGGTGGTGCCGCAGCTCGATTTCGATTGGGAGGAAGATGCCTTTCAGATGCCGGCCTGGAACGAGTTGGTGATTTACGAGCTGCACGTGGGTACCTTTAATGCGAAGGAGGGCGAAGTCGGCACCTTCCAGACGGTGGTCGACAAGCTGCCTTACCTGCGCGACATGGGCATCAACTGCATTGAGCTGCTGCCGGCTACCGAGTTTCCGGGCAGCCGCTCGTGGGGGTATAATCCGGCCAACCCCTTCGCGCTGGAAAGCGACTACGGCGGGCCCATCGGCTTCAAGCAGCTGGTGAAGGAGGCCCACCGCCAAGGCATTGCCGTGGTGCTGGATGTGGTGTACAACCACTTCGGCCCCGGCGACCTCGACCTCTGGCAGTTCGACGGCTGGAGCGAGAACGACGGCGGCGGCATCTACTTCTACAACGACTGGCGCGGCGAAACCCCCTGGGGCCACAACCGCCCCGACTACGGCCGCCCCGAAGTGCGCCAGTACATCCGCGACAACGCTATTATGTGGCTGACGGAATACCGCGTGGACGGCCTGCGGGCCGATGCCATCTCCTTCGTGCGCAACGTGAAGGGCGAAAGCGACCCCGGCGCCGACCTGCCCGACGGCTGGAGCCTGATGCGCTGGGTGAATGAGGAAATCGACCAGACGATGCCCTGGAAAATTACCATCGCCGAGGACTTGCGCGGCGAGTCGGCCATCACCGAAAAAACCGAGCACGGCGGCCAGGGCTTCGACTCGCAGTGGGACGGCACGTTCGTGTACCCCATCCGCGAGGTGCTGACGGCCCCCGACGACGCCGGCCGCAACATGCACGAGGTCACCAAAGCCCTCTCGCATAACTACAACGGCGACGTCTTCCGGCGCGTTATCTACACCGAAAGCCACGATGAGGTGGCCAACGGCAAAAGCCGCGTGGCCGAAGAAGTGATGCCCGGCGACGCCGACGGCTACTTTGCCAAGAAGCGCGCCGTGCTGGGCACTGCGCTGGTACTCACCGCGCCCGGCGTGCCCATGCTGTTTCAGGGCCAGGAGTTCGTGGCCTACAAGGAGTTCAACGACAACGAGCCGCTGCGTCTGCATCGCGCCAAGGAAAACAAGGGCCTCGTGCAACTGCACCGCGACCTCATCCGCCTGCGCCGCAACCAGGATGGCCGCAGCCGCGGCCTCACCGGCCAGCACAGCCGCGTGTTCCACGTTAATAATCAAGACAAAGTGGTGGCCTTCGCCCGCTGGGCCGACGGCCAGGAGCAACCCGGCGACGTGACCGTGGTGCTGGCCAACTTCGCCAACACGGCCTACGAGAGCTACACCATCGGCCTGCCCGCCGGCGGCCACTGGAAAGTCAGTTTCAACTCCGACTGGAAAGGCTACGACGAGGATTTCCTCGACTTCGACACCTTTGATGTGCAGGCCGGCGGCCACGGGCACGACGGCTACCCGTTCCAGGGCAGCGTGGCGCTGGCGCCGTACGCGGTGGTGGTGCTCACGCTGCAGGGCTGACAATAACCCTCGAAGGAGGAACTGTCATACTGAACGCAGTGAAGCATCCTCTCCCGCTGGAACGATTGGTTCTGGCGCGAGAGGATGCTTCACTATGTTCAGCATGACAGTCCTTTTACCAACTGCCTTAATAGCTATTTCTGCGCCTCGGCAAAATCCTCACTCTCCGGCGTGGGCCAGGCGCCCCAGAACAGGATTTCGCCCACCGGCATGCGGCTGCGGGGGGTCAGCTCGCGGCTGCGCAGAGGCTCTTCCAGCAGCTCGGCGGGGCCGGGGTAGCCCAGCGTAAAGGCCGTGACGATGTCGAAATCGGCGGGTACATTGAAGCCTTCGCGCACTTCGTCGGCGGTGAAGCCGCCCATCTGGTGCACCTGCAGGCCCAGCTCGGCAGCCTGGATGGCCAGCGTGGCCGTGGCCTGGCCCAGGTCGTGGCGGGCGAAATCATTCGGGTTGCCGTCTTTGGCAAAGGTGCGCTTGGCCAGGCCAATCACCAGCACGGGCGCCTTCTTAGCCCACACTTGGTTGAAGGGCTTAAGCGTGGCCAGCAACTTGGCAAACGCTTCGGGCTGCTCGGCCTGGCTGGCGGCGAGGTAGCGCCAGGGCTGCTCGCCGATGCAGGAGGCGGCCGAGGTGCCGGCGGCAAAAATGCGGTTCAGAATTTCCGTCGAAACCGGGGTATCGAGGTAGGCGCGGGGACTGCGGCGCTGAGTGAGGACGGGTAGAATCTCGTATTCGAGCTGGAGGACGTTGGTGGGGTCGGCCATTAGGGGCAGATTAAAACGAATTAAAAATGAACTGGGCTCTAACCAGGGCCAGCGCGCGATGTTTACCAGACCGGCAGCAAAACGTCCCGCGACCAGGGGCGGCGGGGTATTTTGCTGGTCGTTTGGCGGCGGCTAGCCGGCCAGCGTGGCCTGCCAACTCGGCCAGGCAGGTGTTGGTTTCGGCGAGGGCGGCGGTGAGGCGGCATATCATCAACCCACCAACTTGCCTGGCACCACCTGCGGCGGGTGAACCTGGACCGGCCAGCTACTTGCTCGGGCACGTCGTGCGCCTTGGTGATAATGGCCTCATGACCCTCCGCCTCACCCCCGCCCACAACAGTATGGCCGTGGCCGGCCCGCCCGTCGGGGCCGCCGTGAATGGCGTTCGACGCCCTGGGCCGCGCCGTGGCCCGCGCCACCGCCGATGCCAGCGGCACCGCCAAGCTGGCGCTGCCCGCCGGGGTGTATATAGCTAAGGAGCGGCAGTCAGACCCAGCGCCTCCTAGTGGAGTAAGCCACTGACAAGAACACCAGCCGGCCCGGCTGCTCCCCCCGGGGCGGCCGGGCTGTTGCGTAGGCCGTGGCCGGCCTTATCGCATACATATGCGATGCGCCGGCTTCCGGCCCAGCCTACTTTTGCAGCAAAGCCTGACGCTTGCTGTCTGCGGCTTACTCACAGTGGGCTTTTCCGGTCCGGAAGCCGGCCACTGCTGCGTTCTCCCCTTACCCCACTTGCCCGATGCTACACTTTTCCGCGCTTACTACCGGCTCCGCCCTGCTGGCACGGCCTTTTCGTTTGCTGCTGGCCGGCCTGGGGCTGGCCCTGCTGCCGCTGCTGGCCCGGGCCGGCACCCCGGTGCTCACGCTGCAAGCCACCGTGCCCACCGGTCCCACCGACGTCACGGCCTTTGCCGACCAGGTGGAGCTGGTGAACGCCGCCACCGGCGCCGTGGTGGCCGGGGCCGTGCCCAACGCCGGCTTCGAAACCACGGGCAGCCTCGGCGCGGGCAGCTACGGCTACGCTCCCACCGGCGCGACGTGGACCTTCTCTCCCACCAGCGGCCTGGCCGCCAACGGCAGCATCTTCGGCAACCCCGCCGCGCCCGAGGGCAGCCGCGTGGCCTTGGTGCAAACCACCAGCGGCGGCAGCGGCAGCCTGAGCCAGCAGCTGCCCGACGTGGCGGCCGGCTACTACCAGCTGCGCCTGCGCCTGGCCCAGCGCAACACTACCACGGCCGACCAGGGCGTGGCCGTGCTGATTAACGGGGTGGAAATCGGCCGCAGCGTGCCGGCCAACGACGGCACGTTTCATACCTACACCACGGCCGTGTTTCCGCTGGGGCAGGTGCAGCTGCGGTTCGAAACGGCCCGCCCGCCGGGGTCCGGCGTGGACGTGACGGCTTTCGTCGACGACGTGACCTTGCTGCGCAACGGCACCGCCGTGGCCGACGCCGTGGCCAACCCCAGCTTCGAAAACACCGGCAGCCTGGGCAGCGGCCCGCTGGCCTACCAGCCCACCGGCGCCAGCTGGGCCTTCGCCGGCAACGCCGGCATCATGACCACCGGCAGCGGCTTCGGCTCCTACACCAACCTCGACGGCACCCACGCCGCCTTTCTGCAAACCACCACCGCCGGCGGCAGCGCCACCCTCGACCTGGGCCCCCTGCCCGCCACCGGCAGCTACGCCGTGCGCCTGCGCATGGCCCAGCGCAGCTCCGGCACGGCCGACCAGAAGCTGTACCTGCTCTTCGACGGCAGCCCGCTCGACAACCTGAGCCCCAGCATCAACGGCGGCGCCTTCGCCAGCTTCACCACCACCGACCGCACCGTGCGCCTGCCCGTCATCACGGGCCCAACCCCGGCCAGCGCGGCGGCGGGCACCCCCCTCACGTTGGTGGGCACCAACCTGAGCGGGGCCGCCTACGTGAGCGTGGACGGCGTGGCCGTGGTGCCCACCAACGTGAACAGCGGCAGCCTGCGCTTCGTGCTGCCGGCCGGGGTGAGCGCCGCGCCCAGTATTGTGGTAACGACACGCTTCGGCCTGAGCAACGTGAGCACCGCCCTGGCGGGGCGGCTGCGCGTGACCGGCACCAGCCCCGCCGCTAACGCCCTGACCGCGCCGTTGACTAATTCGGCCGTGGCCCTGACCTTCACCGAGCCGGTGACGGCATCCTCGGCGGCCAACATCGCCGTCTTCTCGGCCCAGGCTGGCGGGCGCAAGGCCGGGGCGGTGAGTGTGAGCGGCAACACGGCCCGCTTCGCCGTCCCGACTGGTACGCCCCGCACCAACTTCAAGCCCGGCGAGCTGGTGAGCGTGAGCGTGCCGGCCACGGTGCAGAGCGCGGGCGGGCTGGCGGTGCAGAAGAAGGTGTACCAGTTCACTACGGCCGTGGGCGGCACCGGCCGGGGCAACTTCCTGCCCCCCGCCACCAACCCCGACCCCGCCGTGGGCACCAACCCTGTGAATGTGGTAGTGGGCGACGTGGACGGCGACGGCGACCTCGACTTCGTGACCGCCAACAGCAACGCCAATTCGGTGAGCGTGCGCCTGAACGACGGCACGGGCAGCTTCACGCCCCCGACCACCAACCCCGACTTCGCCGTGGGCGGCAGCCCCGTCGATGTGGTGCTGGGCGACGTGGACGGCGACGGCGACCTCGACCTGTTTTACTCCACCACCGGCGGTACGGTGGGCCTGCGCCTCAACGACGGGGCAGGCAACTTCACTACTTCGGCCCCCAACTCCGCCGTGAGCAGCAGCCCCCGGGGCATGGCGCTGGGCGACGTGGACGGCGACGGCGACCTCGACCTGCTCGTCGCCAACTTCGGCACTAACGGCACGGTGAGTGTGCGCCTGAACAATGGCAGCGGCAGCTTCACGGCCCCCGCCACCAACCCCGACCCCGCCGTGGGCACCAATCCTGTCAATGTGGTGCTGGGCGACGTGGACGGTGACGGCGACCTCGACCTGCTAGCTGCCAATACCGCTAGCAACACGGTGAGTGTGCGCCTGAACGATGGCACGGGCAACTTCACGGCCCCGGCCACCAACTCTAACCCCGCCGTGGGAGATTCTCCTACCAACATGACAATAGGCGATGTGGACGGCGACGGCGACCTTGACTTCGTTACGACCAACCTCTACGTCGGGACGGTGAGTGTGCGCCTCAACGATGGCGACGGCAACTTCACGGCTCCCGCCACCAACCCCGACCCCGCCGTGGGCGACCTTCCCAACATGGTGGTGCTAGACGACGTGGACGGCGACGGCGACCTCGACCTGCTCACCGCCAACTACGGCAGTGGCAACATTAGCGTACGCCTCAACAACGGCAGCGGCAACTTTATGGCCCCGGCCACTAACCCCGACCCCGCCGTAGGCAGCGTCCCCCTCGGTGTGACGCTGGGCGACGTGGACGGCGACGGCGACCTCGACCTGCTGGCCGCTAACCGCAACAGCAATACGATTAGCGTGCGTCTGAACCAGCCGCCCGCGCCGGCTATTAGTAGCATCAGCCCCGGCACGAGCACGGCGGGCACCCCAAGCGTGGTGCTCACGGGCACCAACCTGGCCGGGGCCAGCAGCGTGAGCGTGAACGGCGTGCCCGTGACGCCCACGGCCGTGACAGCCACCAGCCTCACCTTTACCGTGCCGGCCGGCACCGGCCCTACCCAGAGCATCACCGTGACCACATCAAGCGGCACCAGCGCGGCTTACACCGGCTTTGCGGTGCGGCTGCGCGTGACCGGCACCAGCCCCGCCGCCAACGCCCTGACCGCGCCGCTGACTAATTCGGCCGTGGCCGTCACTTTCACCGAGCCGGTAACGGCGGCCTCGGCGGCCAGCATCGGGGTGTTCTCGGCCCAGGCCGGCGGGCGCAAGGCGGGCACGGTAACTACCAGCGGCAGCACGGCCCGCTTCGCGGCCACGGCCAGCACGCCCCGCACCAACTTCCGGCCTGGCGAGCTGGTGAGCGTGACGGTGCCGGCCACGGTGCAGAGCGCGGGCGGGCTGGCGGTGCAGAAGAAGGTGTACCAGTTCACCACGGCCGTGGGCGGCACCGGCCGGGGCAACTTCCTGCCCCCCGCCACCAACCCCGAGCTCGCCGTGGGCGGCTATCCGCAAAGCGTAGCGGTGGGCGACGTGGACGGCGACGGCGACCTCGACCTGCTCACCGCCAACAGCGGCGACAATTCGGTGAGCGTGCGCCTGAACAACGGCAGCGGCAGCTTCAGCGGCGCCGCCGCCCCCGCCGTGGGCACCAACCCTGTGCATGTGGTGGTGGGCGACGTGGACGGCGACGGTGACCTCGACTTCGTGACCGCCAACTTCAACGGCAGCACGGCGAGTGTGCGCCTGAACAACGGCAGCGGCAGCTTCGGCGGCGGCTCCGACGTGGGCGTGCGCAGCAACCCGCACAGTGTGGCGCTGGGCGACGTGGATGGCGACGGCGACCTCGACCTGCTCACCGCCAACAGCGGCGACAATTCGGTGAGCGTGCGCCTCAACAACGGCAGCGGCAGCTTCAGCGGCGGCACCGACGTAGGCGTGGACCAATTTCCCACCGGCGTAGCGATGGGCGACGTGGACGGCGATGGCGACCTCGACTTCGTGACCGCCAACTACAACGGCAACACGGTGAGCATACGCCTCAACAACGGCAGCGGCGCCTTTAGCGGCGGGTCCAACCCCGCCGTAGGCAGCCGGCCCCGCAGCGTGGCGCTGGGCGATGTGGACGGCGATGGCGACCTCGATATGCTGGCCGCTAACAGCGACAACAACACGGTGAGCGTGCGCCTCAACAACGGCAGCGGCACCTTCGGCAGTGGTTCCAATCCCGCCGTGGACAATTCCCCCCAGAGCGTGGCCGTGGGCGACGTGGACGGCGACGGCGACCTCGACCTGCTCACGGCCAACTACAACGGCAATACGGTGAGCGTACGCCTCAACAACGGCAGCGGCGCCTTTAGCGGCGGTTCCGACCCCGCCGTGGGCAGCCCGTCAGTTGCCTGGCCTTGCAGCGTGGTGCTGGGCGACGTGGACGGTGACGGCAACCTCGACCTGCTCACCGCCAACTATGGCACCGGCACGGTGAGCGTGCGGCTGAACCTGCCGCCCAGGCCCACCCTGACCAGCATCAGCCCGGCAGCCGAGCTGCCGGGCCAGGCCGTGACGCTCACGGGCACCAGCTTCACCAGCGGCAGCACCGTCCGCTTCGGCGGCGTGGCGGCCAGCAGCGTCACGGTCAACTCGGCTACCAGCCTCACGGCCGTGGTGCCGGTGGGCGCGGCGGCTGGCAGCACGGCCGTGGTCGTGAGCACTCCTGGTGGCAGCAGCGCCGGCAGCCCGGCCTTCGAAGTGCTACAGGTGTACCGCAGCGCCAGCGCCAGCGGCTGCCTCAGCACCGCGCCGCTCACGCTCGACGGCACGGGCGGGGCCGGCACCTGGCGCTACCTGCGCCTGCCCGGCGCGGGCGGGGCCGTGGTGGCCGCCCTCGAAGACACCCAAAACCTGGGCACCGTCACGGCTGGTGTGCTGGCCCTGGGCACCGCCACCTCCGCCGCCGTGCGCCGCGACGGACTGGCCGGCCGCGCCTACCTCGACCGCAACTTCTACCTCACGGCCGCCAACGCCAGCTTCCCCGGCCAGACCGTGCGCGTGCGCTTCTTCGGCCTGAGCAGCGAGCTGGCCCGCCTGCAGGCCACCGATGCCAACGCCACCCTGGCCACGCTCAAGGCCAGCCAGTACGACGGGGCCAACGTGAACTGCGCGCTGGCCGACAACGACCCCACCGGCGAGCGCCGCCTGCTCACCGGCTCGGCCACCCAGCCCAATGGCGCCGATTGGTTCGTGGGCGAGTTCGCCGTACCCGACCACTTCTCGGAGTTCTACCTCACCGCCGCCGCCACCCCCCTGCCGGTGGAGCTGCTCACGTTCACGGCCACGGCTGAGGGCCCCGCCGCCCACCTGGCCTGGGCCACGGCTTCGGAAAAGAACAGCGCCGCGTTTGAAGTCGAGCGCAGCGCCGATGGCAAGCAGTTCGCCCGTCTCGGCACGGTGGCCGCAGCCGGCACCAGCAGCGCCCCCCGCGCCTACACTTACCTGGATGCCACCCGCCTCACCGGCCCCAGCTACTACCGCCTGCGCCAGCTCGACCAGGACGGCACGGCCCGCTACTCGCCCGTGCGGGTGGTGAATGGCGCGCGCGAAGGGGGTACGCTTCGCGTCTTCCCCAACCCGGCCCACCGGGCCGCTACCGTGGCCGGGCTGCCCGCCGGGGCGGCGGTGCAGGTGCTCGACGCGCTGGGCCGCCCCGTGGCCCGCGCCACCGCCGATGCCAGCGGCACCGCCCGGCTGGCGCTACCCGCCGGGCTGGCGCCGGGCGTGTACATTGTCAGAAGCAGCGCCCAGGCCCGGCGCCTCACCGTGGAGTGAGTTGCCGACCAAGACCCCAGCCAGCCGGGCGGCTCGCCCCGGGGCGGCCGGGCCCGGGGCGAGCCGCCCCGGCCGGCAAATATGGCCAATTTGTGCTATAGCACCGTCCCTGGGGGCGGGGGTACCTTTGCCCTAACATTAACGGGTTGCATACACTCGGAAATAAACCGGCCCCTGGCCGGTTTATTTTTGGCCGGGCTGTAGTGAGCGCTGGCCCGGCCCTGGCGGCGGCCTCCCCCCCCGACCCTCTCTCCGATGGAGAGGAGGAGCCGGCTATGCCTTTGACGGGAGTCGTCAGGCTCCCCCTTACCCCGCGCCCCCCCGGCTGCCCAGCGGCAGGCCGGGGCCACGGCCGCCGAGGCGATGCTGGCGGCCCGGGCGCAGTATGCCGGCGAGAGTCTGGCGGCCCTCTACGACCCCGCCACCATGCCCCCGGCCCTGGCCCGCGCCCACCAGGCCCTCGACCGGGCCGTGGACAAGTGCTACCGCCCGGCCGCCTTCGCTTCGGAGCTGGCCCGGCTGGAGTTTTTGTTTGGGCCCTACCAGCAGCTGAGCGCCCCGGTGCTGGGGGCTGCGGCCAGGAAAGGGTGCAAATAGGTGGGGGCTGGGAGCGGCCCCGCCTACCCCACCGGCAGCCGCACCGTGAACGTGGAGCCCGCGCCCACTTCGCTCGCCACGGCCACCGCGCCGCCGGCGTTTTCCACCAGCTTCTTCACCATGTAGAGGCCCACGCCCGAGCCGGGCACGTGGGTGTGCAGGCGGCGGTACATCTGGAACAGGCTGGCCTGCTGGGCGGACGTCAGGCCCAGGCCGTTGTCGGCCACGGCCAGCTCCATCCAGCCCTCGGCCACGGCGCAGCGCACGGTCACGCGCAGGGGGCGGGCGGGGTCGCGGTACTTGGCGGCGTTGGAGAGCAGGTTGTAGAGCACCGAGCGCAGGGTGCGGGCCGGGGCCGTCACGGTGGGGCACAGGTCGAGCGCGAGGTCGAGCTGGAGGCCGGCGGCGAGCAGCTCGGGCAGCAGGTCGAGGTACACGGCCTCGACGAGCTCGGGCAGGGCAATGGGCGCGGGGGGCTCGGCCAGCAGGTCGCTTTGCAGGCGGCCCACGTCGGTGAGGTCGGTCAGGGTTTGCCGGAAGCGGGCCACGGCGTCGTCCATCATACGCAGCACTTCGGTTACGGTCGGGTCGAGCCCGGCCAGCGGGGGCAGGTGCTCACGCAGGGCGGCCAGCAGGCCCTCGATGTTGGTGATGGGCGACTTGAGGTCGTGGCTGGCGGTGTAGACGAAGGTATCGAGGTCGGCGTTGGCGCGGGTGAGGTCGGTGTTGGCGGCGCTCAGGTCGTCGTTGAGGGCCTGCACCTGGGCGCGGGCCTGCACCTGGGCGGTGACGTCGGCGGCCACGCAGATGACGCCGTCGACCCGGCCCCGGGCGTCGAACAGGGGCTGGTACACGAAGTTGTAGTAGCCCAGCTCCGGCCCCTGCCCGCGCACAATGGTGAGCGCCATTTCCTGGGCCACGAAGGGCTGGCCGGTGGCATATACCTGGTCGAGCAGCTCGCCCAGGCCCTGGCTCCGCATTTCGGGTGCCAGCTCCATCAGCGGCCGGCCCTCCACCTCGGCGGGCGTTTTGCCCAGCAGGCGGGCCAGGGGCGGGTTGGCAAACTCCAGGACGTAGTCGGGCCCGCGGTAGACGCAGATGGCCACCGGGGCCTGCTCGAAGATGCGCTGCAGCTCCTGCTGCTGGGTTTCGACCTGCCGGCGGGCCTGCACCTGGGCCGTTACCTCCACGCCCATCGACAGGATGCCCACGGCACGCCGCTGGGCGTCGAAAACCGGGTTGAGCGAGAAGTTGTAGTAGCCCTCGGCCAGCTCGCCGGTGTCGGCCCGGCGCAGCTGCACCGGCGTTTCGCTGAAGTGCGCCGGCACGCCCGTGGCCATCACCCCGGCCATGAGCTGCGGGTAGCCCTGGGCGGCCACTTCGGGCAGGGCCTCGGCGTAGGGCCGGCCCAGCACCTGGGCCGGAGAGCGGCCCCAGATGGTGGCGATGGCGTCGTTGGCCAGCTCGATAACCAGCCCGGGCCCGCGCATGAAGGCCGTGGCCACCGGGGCCTGCTCGATGATGCTGCGCAGCTCGGCCTGGGCGGCCTCGCGGGCCAGCCGGTCCAGCACCGGCGCGGTCACGTCGTAGGCAAAGGCGGCCACGCCCGCGATGCGGCCCTGCTCGCGGTAGGCCTGGTACACCAGCGTGACGTAGCGGGGGCTGCCGGGCTGCAGCACGGCCAGGGGCAGCTCGGGCACCAGCTGGCCCTCGCCGGTGGCATACACCTGGTCGAGCAGCTGGCTCAGGCCGGCGGCCCGGATGCGGGGGTACACTGCTTCCAGGGTGTGGTTGCGCACGGGGCCGGCCCAGTCGTCGGGCGGAAACAGCTCCTCGAAGGCGGGGTTGTGGTAGTCGATGCGGTGGTCGGGCTCGCGCAGCAGCACCACGGCCACCGGGGCCTGCCGGAAGAG
This sequence comes from Hymenobacter aranciens, assembly GCF_030580865.1. Classification (GTDB taxonomy): domain Bacteria; phylum Bacteroidota; class Bacteroidia; order Cytophagales; family Hymenobacteraceae; genus Hymenobacter; species Hymenobacter aranciens. Next base: position 81,782 of record NZ_JAUQSY010000008.1, read on the forward strand.
GTCGAGCAAATCCTGCCGCTCCTGGGCCTGGCGCTTGGCCACGCCCAGCAGGGCGGCCTGCAGGGTTTCGGCCTGCTTGCGGCTGCGCACCCGCTCGGTCACGTCGAGGATGAAGGCCAGGATGCCCGTCACGCGCTGCTGGCTGTCGAAGAGCGGCTGGTAGATAAGGTCGACGTAGAGCTGCTCGGGCGCGGCGGCCCCGTCGCCGTGCAGCAGCACGGCCGTTTCGGTGCCCACGAAGGGCTGGCCGGTGGCGTACACCTGGTCGAGCAGGGCAATGAAGCCTTGCTCGCGCACTTCGGGCAGGGCCTGGTCCACGGGGCGGCCCAGCACGGCCCGGTGGCCCACGAGCTGCTGGTACAGGTCGTTGAAAAAGGCGAAGCGGTGCTCGGGCCCGGTGAGGGTGGCGATGGCGGCCGGCACCTGCCCCAGAATCTGGCCCAGGGCGCGCTGCTGGGTGGCGGCCTGCTCGCGCTGCTGCTCGGCCTCGAAGAGGGCGGCGCGGGTTTCGGCCGAGCGGGCGGTCACGCGCAGCTCCAGCTCTTCGTTGAGCTGCTCGAGGCGCTGCCGGGCCCGCACCTGCTCGGTCACGTCCACGCCCAGGCCCAGCACGCCCTCAATGTTGCCGGCCGCGTCGTAGCGGGGGCGGTAGCTGAGGTTGAAGTAGCCGAGTTCGGGCGGGCGGCCCGGGGCGCGGACGAACTCGACGCGCACCTCGGTCAGGTCGAAGGGGGTGCCCTGGGTGACGGTGGCCGTCAGCAGCTCTTCCAGGCCCTGGCCGCCCAGGTCGGGCACGGCCGCGAACACCGGGCGGCCCAGCAGCGCGGCCACGGGGCGGCCCAGCAGCTGGCCCAGCATGTCGTTGGCGTACTCCACCACCAGCTGCGGCCCTTTGAATAAGGTGAAGGGCATGGGCAGGGGGCCGAACAGCCGGCCCAGCTCGGCCAGTACCTGGCCGGGGACCTCGGCGGGGGCCGGCGGGGCGGCGGCCGGCGCGGTGGCCGGGGCTTCCAGCGTCAGCAGCAGGCCCGGGCCGTGGCGGCGGGCCCGGCCGGCCAGCGGCGGCGCGGCGGGGTCGGCGGGCAGCGGCAGGGCAAAGGCCAGCGGGGCCGCGTCGGCGGCCGGGGCAGCAGCCAGCCGGACCAGCAGCGCGGCGGCTACCGAAACAGACCAGTGCTGCGCCAGGGTGGTGCCGGGCTGGGCGGGCAGCCCCAGCAGGCGCTGGGCGGCGGGGTTGAGGTAAGCCAGGGTGAGGTCGGGCGCCGTGCCGGGGGCGGCAGGCAGCGGCAGGGCGTATACCACGCCGGTGGGCAGCAAGTCGAGCAGGGCGGGCAGGGTATCGGCGGGCAGCGGCGGGCCGGGCAGCGAGGCTGCGGCGGAAGCGGACATCGGGCGGGGAGAGGAGGCCAGAAAGGGGGCCGGCAAAGATACGAAAACCACGACCGTTGAGTTAGTAACGGGCCTGGGGCCGCCCGACGCCCGCCCGCCTTTGTTAATTGCGCAACCCTGCTTACCTTCACGCCGCTACCACCGCCGGGCCAAGTGGGCCCGCGCCGCGCTGGCGCCGTACCTGTTTTCTGCAATTGCCATGCTGCCCCCTACCCCGCCAGTAGTGCTACTGGTCGAAAACGACCCCGTGTGGGCCACCCTGCTCGCCGACGTGCTGCGCCAGGAAGGCGCCACCGTGCTGGGCCCCGCCGCCACGGCCGCCGAGGCCCGCGCCCTGTGCGCCGCCGCCCACCCCGCCCCCACCCTGGCCGTGCTCGACATCGGCCTCGACGGCCCCGAGGATGGCCTGGCCCTGGGCCGCTGGCTACACCAGCAGCGGGGCCTGCCGTTGCTCTACTGCACCGCCCTCGACGATGCCGCCCGCTTTCACGAGGCCCGGCTCACCACGCCGCTGGCCTTCGTGCGCAAAAGCAGCGCCCCCACCGAGCTGCGCTGCCAGCTGGTGCTGGCCTTCGACTACGCCCGGCGGTTCCCGCCCCCCGCCCCGGCCCTGACCGCCCGCTTGCTGCTGCCCGAGGCCACCGGCCACCACCATGTGAGCGTGGCGGACCTGCTCTACGCCGAGGCCCGCGGGCGAAGCCGGGTGCTGGCCACGGCCAGCAGCGAGTATGTCGTGCATCAGCCCCTGTGCAGCCTGCTGGAGGAGCTGCAGCCCTACGGCTTCGTGCAGGTGCATCGCAGCTTCCTGCTCAACCCCGCCCACCCCTGGCACCTCGACAGTGAGCGCACCAGCATGCACCTGGGCAAGGCAACGGTGCTTCTGGGCGAGCAATACCGCGACGCCCTGCTGCGCAGCCTGCCCGTGCTGCGCTAGCCCCGGCCCCGGCCGGGCAGCGGGTTTGGCGCAGTATTTTCGGGCGTTGGGGCAGTAAATGACGGTGTTGGCGCACCGGCGCTTGCGGTGGTGAGGCCCGCCCCTGCCCGCCCGCAGCGGCCGGGGCGCGGCCAGCAAGCCGGCAGCAGGCCTGGCCGGGACGACGGTTGGGGTTTCCGGGGCGACGAAGACGTCAACCGTGACGACGTTTTTCATTTCCGTGGCGACGTTTTTCATTTCCGTGGCGACGTTTTCGATTTCCGTGGCGACAGTTGCCGTCTTCGTCACCACGTTTTTCATTTCCGTGGCCACGTTTTCGATTTCCGTGGCCACGGTTGCCATCTTCGTCGCCACGTTTTTCATTTCCGTGGCGACGGAAACGGGCGGGCGGGCCACAGGCGCTGGCACCGGGGGCGGCGGGGGGCCGTGTGGTGGCGAAGAAACCGGGTACCTCGGGGCCTGCGGGCCATTTCTTCTATCTTCTTCATTTGTTGTTACCTCTTTTCTTATGGGACGCCTCCTGCGCACCAGCTACGCCGAAGTAGCCAAAGACAAAATCGGGCCGCTGGCCCTCAACTGCCAGACCAAGCTCACCGGCAATACCTACTACCCGGCGGGCAAGACCTATGCCGAGGCCATTGAGGCCGCCCTGGCCGACTACACCCCGGCGGCCAGCATCAAAAACCCCATTCCGGAGCAAACCGCGCTGCTGGCGCAATACCGCAAGGTGCTGGATGCCGCCCTGGCCGCCGCCGCCAAGTATGCCAACGGCCTCTACCCCGACAACGAGGCCGCCCTGCTCAGCACCGGCCTGGAGCTGAGCAAGGAGCGCGAGAAGCACACCACCCTGCCCCCGCCCAAGAAGTACAGCCTGCACGATGGCACCGAGCCCGACACCCTCTGCGCCAAGGTAACCCGCGCCGACTACGCCGTGGCCACCGAAATCCGCTACACCGACGACCCCAGCCTGCCCTGGTACGAGTGGAAAAGCGTGACCACCACCCGGCCCAGCGTGCTGCTGCGCGGCTACAAGAAGAAACCCGAGGTGTTTGCCATGTTCCGCTCGGTGGGTGGCGACACCGACGACCAGGAGTTTTCGGAGGTCGTCAGCCGCGTGGTGCAGTAAGGCTCCCTTTTCCACATCCGGCCGGCCCGGCTGCTCCCCTGGGGGCGGCCGGGCTTTTGCGTGGGCGGCCCGCGTGTACCCTGTTTAGGCTACACGCTCCGTATTGCGGGATGGTTGCCCGTCCCGAGCTTTGTGCGCAAATTCATATTGCCTCCCGCTATGCAACACTCTTTAGGTATCCCTCTTGACCGCTACCCCACCCTGAGCGGGCCGCTGCCGACCGCCGCCCGCCGCTGGTGGGCAGCCGGCGGCGCGTTTCTGCTCCTGACCTTGCTGGCGCTGCTGCCGGCCCGCCTGTGGGCCGCCCCGCTGCCGCCAGCCACCGCCCCGGCCACGCCCAGCCTGGCCAGCGCCCTGCGCCCCGACGGCACCCTGCAGGCCGGGGCCAGCGGCTCGTTCGATGCCAGGGGCTACGACTTCTTCACGGCCCCCGACGGCCACCCGGTGTTTCGCCCGGCCCGCACCCAGGGCGCGGGCGACGAGAAGTGGCGCGACGGCTTTGGCCTGCCCGGCACCAACGCCACGGTGAATGCCACGGTGGTGGCCCCCAACGGCGACGTTTATGTAGGGGGCAACTTCACGACGGCGGGCCCGGTGGCGGCCAACCGGGTGGCCCGCTGGAATGGCACGGCCTGGAGCAGTCTGGGCACGGGCACCAGCAACGGCGTCAGCGGCACGGTCTATGCGCTGGCCATGGCGGGCAGCGACCTGTACGTGGGGGGCAGCTTCGGCCTGGCGGGCGGGGCGATGGCCAACCGGGTGGCCCGCTGGGATGGCACGGCCTGGAGCAGCCTGGGCACGGGCACCAGCAACGGCGTCGGCAGCACCGTCCGGGCCCTGGCCGTGGCGGGCAGCAACGTGTACGTGGGGGGCGACTTCACGACGGCGGGCCCGGTGACGGCCAACCGGGTGGCCCGCTTCAACGGCGCGGCCTGGAGCAGCCTGGGCACGGGCGGCAACAACGGCGTCAACAGCACGGTCTATGCGCTGGCCGTGGCGGGCACCGACGTGTACGTGGGGGGCTTCTTCACGACGGCGGGCACGGTGACGGCCAGACAGGTGGCCCGCTGGAGCGGTACGGCCTGGAGCAGCCTGGGCACGGGCGGCAACAACGGCGTCAATAGCTTCGTCTATGCGCTGGCCGTGTCGGGCACCGACCTGTACGTGGGGGGCGACTTTACCTCGGCGGGCACGGTGACGGCCAACCGGGTGGCCCGCTGGAACGGCACGGCCTGGAACCGCCTGGGCACGAGCGCCAGCAACGGCGTCGGCAGCACGGTCTATGCGCTGGCCGTGTCGGGCAGCGACGTGTACGTGGGCGGCAACCTCACGACGGCGGGCGCGGTGGCGGCCAACCAGGTGGCGAAGTGGGACGGCACGGCCTGGAGCAGTATGGGCACGGGCACCACCAATGGCGTCGATAATAGTGTCAGTGCGCTGGCCGTGGCGGGCAGCAATGTGTACGTGGGGGGTGGCTTCACGGCGGCGGGCGGGACGGCGGCCAACTCCGTGGCCCGCTGGGACGGCACGGCCTGGAGCCCCCTGAGCACGGGGGCCAGCAATGGCCTGCTCAACACCATCTATGCGCTGGCCGTGGCGGGCAGCAACGTGTACGTGGGGGGCAACTTTACGACGGCGGGCGGGACGGCGGCCAACTCCGTGGCCCGCTGGGACGGCACGGCCTGGAGCCCCCTGGGCACGGGCACCAGCAACGGCGTCGGCGGCGTGGTTAATGCGCTGGCCGTGGCGGGCAGCGATGTGTACGTGGGAGGTGGCTTCACGACGGCGGGCGGGGCGACGGCCAACCGGGTGGCGAAGTGGGATGGCACTGCCTGGAGCCCCCTGGGCACGGGCACCAGCAATGGCGTCGGCAGCATTGTCCGGGCGCTGGCCGTGGCGGGCAGCAACGTGTACGTGGGGGGCGACTTCACGACGGCGGGCGGGGCGACGGCCAACCGGGTGGCCCGCTGGGACGGCACGGCCTGGAGCAGCCTGGGCACGGGCACCAGCGCCACGGTCTATACGCTGGCCGGGGCGGGCAGCGACGTGTACATGGGCGGCAGCTTCAACCCGGCGAACGGGTCGACGACCAACTACGTGGCCCGCTGGAACGGCACGGCCTGGAGCAGTCTGGGCACGGACCTCAACGCCACGGTGCAGGCGCTGGCCGCGGGCAGCACCTACCTCAGCGCCGGCGGCATCTTCACCACCGTGGGCGATGGCAGCAAAGTCACGGTCGGCTTCGGGCAGTACCAGGTGGCCGACGCGCCCACCCTCACCAGCCTCTCGCCCACGAGCGGGCCGGCGGGCACCGTGGTCACGCTCACGGGCACCGACTTCACGGGGGCCACGGGCGTGAGCTTCAACGGCACGGCGGCTACCACCTTTAGCGCAGTCAACGCCACCACGGCCACGGCCACCGTGCCCGCCGGGGCCGGCACCGGCAACGTCACCCTCACCACCCCCATCGGCACCAGCAACGGCCTTCCGTTCACGGTAGTGCCGCTGACGGTGACGGGCCTCAGCCCGGCCCGCTACGCCCTGGCCGCCCCGGTAGCCACCCCGGTCAGCGTCATGTTCTCCGACAACATCAGCAGCGCCACGGCGGGCAGCATTAAGGTATTCAGCAGCCAGTACCGGGGGCAGCGCACGGCCCCGGCCGCCGTCAGCGGCAGCACGGTCACGCTCACGCCCACGGCCGGCAGCGGCTCGGCCAGCTTCCGGCCCGGCGAGGTGGTGCAGGTGACGGTGCCCGCCACGGTGCAAAGCCCGGGCGGGGCGGCGGCCGTGCCGCAGGTGTACCAGTTCCGGACGGCCGTGAGCACGGCGGGTAAGGGCGTGTTCGACGGCGGCACGAACCCGGCCGTGGGCAGCGTGCCGCTGAGCGTGGCCGTGGGCGACGTGGACAACGACGGCGACCTGGACTTCGTGACGGCCAACAGCGCCAGCACCGGCACGGTGAGCGTGCGCCTGGGCACCGGCAGCGGTACCTTCGGGGGCGGCGCCGAGCTGCCCGTGGGCAGCCTCCCCGTGGGCGTGGCCCTGGCCGACGTGGACGGCGACGGCGACCTCGACCTGCTGGCCGTGAACACCGGCAGCAACACCGTGAGCGTGCGCTTCAACGACGGCCTGGGCACCTTCGGGGGCGGCACCGACGTGCCCGCCGGCAGCGGCGCCTACGACGTGGCCCTGGCCGACCTGGATGCCGACGGCGACCTGGATATGCTGGTAGCCAACTACAGCGCCAACACCGTGAGCGTGCGCTTCAACGACGGCCTGGGCGCCTTCGCGGGCAGCACCGACGTGCCCGTGGGCAGCGGCCCCATCCGCCTGACGGCGGGCGACGTGGACGGCGATGGCGACGTGGACCTGCTCACGACCAACTTCAGCGCCAACACCGTGAGCCTGCGCCGCAACGACGGCCTGGGCACCTTCGGGGGCAGCACCGACGTGCCCGTAGACCCCAGCCCCCGCAGCGTGGCCCTGGGCGACGTGGATGCCGACGGCGACCTCGACTTGCTGGTGGCCACCTATACCAACAACACCGTGAGCCTGCGCCGCAACGACGGCCTGGGCGCGTTCACGGGCAGCACCAGCGTGCCCGTGGGCAGCGGCCCCGTGGCCGTAGCCCTGGGCGACGTGGATGGCGACGGCGACCTCGACCTGCTGGCCACCAACCTCACCGGCAACACGGTGAGCCTGCGCCTGAACGACGGCGCGGGCACCTTTGCGGGCAGCACCGAGGTGGCCGTGGGCAACAGCCCCCAGGGCCTGGCCCTGGCCGACGCGGACGGCGACGACGACCTGGACTTGCTGACGGCCAGCTACGGCAGCAACACGGTGAGCGTGCGGCTGAACCAGACGCCCGCCCCCACCCTCAGCAGCTTTGCGCCCGCCAGCGGCCCGGTGGGCAGCAGCGTGGTGCTCACGGGCACGGACTTCACCGGGGCCACGGCCGTGCGCTTCGGCATTGTGCCCGCCACCAGCTTCGTGGTGAACTCCGACACCCAAATCACGGCCGTGGTGCCGGCGGGCTTCGCCCTGGCCCCGATTAGCGTGACGAATGCGGCCGGCGTGAGCACGGGGCCGGGCACGGGCACGCAGCTGTTTGGCGCGGCGGCCTGCACGGGCAGCGTGACGCTGCTGCCCGCCGGGCCGCTCGCGCCGCCGGCGGGCAGCAGCGTCACGCTCACGGCCCAGGCCCTGGCCCCGGGCTTCCCGAGTGGGGCGGGCACGGGCTTCAACAACACCGTGAACACCACGCTGCCGCTGCCCAACGGACAGCTGCTGGTGGGGGGCAACTTCACCAGCTATAGCTTCGGGGGCAGCACCACGACGGTGAACCGGCTAGTGCGGCTCCACGCCGACGGCAGCCTGGATGCCTCGTTCAGCCCCGGCTTCAACAATAATGTGTTTGCGCTGGCCCTGCAGCCCAACGGCCAGGTGCTGGTGGGCGGGCAGTTCACCGGCTACACCGCCAACGGCACCACCACGACGGTGAACCGCGTGGCGCGGCTCAACGCCGACGGCAGCCTCGATGCGACGTTCAGCCTCGGCACCAACCCCGGCATTACGAATAATGTCGTGTACGCCCTGGCCCTGCAGCCCAACGGGCAGGTGCTGGTAGGCGGCAGCTTCACCGGCTACACCTACAACGGCACGGCCACGGCCGTGAACCGCCTGGCGCGCCTCAACGCCGACGGCAGCCTCGATGCCTCGTTCAGCCCCGGCACCAGCCCCGGCTTCAACAGCACGGTGCAGGCCCTGGCCCTGCAGCCCGACGGCCAGGTACTGGTGGGCGGACAGTTCACGAGCTACAGGTACAATAGCTCCGCGGCCACGGCAGGCCGCGTGGCGCGCCTCACGGCCACGGGCAGCCTCGATGCCTCGTTCAGCCCCGGTGCCAACCCGGGCTTCAATACCACCGTGTACGCGCTGGCCCTGCAGCCCGATGGGCAGGTGCTGGTGGGGGGCGCTTTCGGCAGCTACACGTACAATGGCACCTTGACCACGGTAAACCGCGTGGCGCGGCTTACTGCCAACGGCAGCCTCGACGCCACGTTCAGCTCCGGCACCGGCCCCGGCTTCAACAACCAGGTGAATACGCTGGCCCTGCAGGCCGACGGGCAGGTGCTGGCGGGGGGCAGCTTCGGCAGCTACACCTACGGCGGCACCACCACGACCACCAACTACGTGGCCCGGCTCAACGCCGACGGCAGCCCCGATGCCTCGTTCAGCCCCGGCTCCGGCTTCAACAACAACGTGCTGACCCTGGCCGTGCAAGCCGACGGGCAGGTGCTGGCGGGGGGCTTCTTCAACGGCTACACCTCCAACGGCACGGCCACCACGGTGAGCCGCCTGGCCCGCCTGCTCGCCGACGGCAGCCCCAACACCGCCCCCGTGCCGCTGGCCGGGGCCAGCTATACCTTCGACCCCGGCGCCAGCAGCGGCCCCACCCGCAGCGTGAGCAGCGACGGCACCTACACGGCCACCGCCACCACCGCCGACGGCTGCACCTACACCTCCAACAGCGTGGTGGTGACGTTCAGCCCCGCCCCCACCCTCACGAGCCTCTCGCCCACGAGCGGGCCGGTGGGCACGGTGGTCACGCTCACGGGCACCGGCTTCGGCGGGGCCACGGGCGTGAGCTTCAACGGCACGGCGGCCACCACTTTCAGCGTGACCAACGCCACCACGGCCACGGCCACCGTGCCCGCCGGGGCCACCACGGGCAACGTCACCATCACCACGCCCGGCGGCACCAGCAACGGGGTGGCCTTCAGCCTCTGCACCGTGACGGCCCTGGCCCAGGACGTCATTGCCGACCTCGATGCCAGCGGCACCGTGGCGGTGACGGGCGCCTTAATAGACAACGGCAGCAGCAGCACCTGCGGCCCGGTGACGCTGAGCGTGAGCCCCACCAGCTTCGGCTGTGCCGTGGCCACCACCCCGGCCCCCACCAACCCGGTGCTGGCCTTCAACGGCTCGCAGTACGCCGAAGGCACCAGCACCTTGCTGCCGCAGGGCAACGCCGCCCGCACCCTCGAAACCTGGGTGTACCGGAGTGGGGGCAGCGGCTTCCAGGTGCTGCTCAACTACGGCACCGCCACCACCAGCCAGCGCGCCTCGCTGATGCTCAACGGCAGCGGCCAGCTCTACTACGCGGGCGAGAACAACGACCTGACGGGCGGGCCCACCCTGGCGCTCAACACCTGGAACCACGTGGCCGCCACCTTCGACGGCACCACCCTGCGCCTGTATGTGAACGGAACGCAGATTAACAGCCAGGCCAAGACCTTCAACACCACCGGCACCACCTGGCGCATCGCCCGCCGGGTGGTGCCCGGCGGCACGGAATACTTCAACGGCCGCCTCGACGAGGTGCGGGTGTGGGACCGCGCCCTGACCCCGGACGAGGTGGCCCAGAGCGCCGCCCGGCTCAACCCGGCCGGGCTGAGCGGGCTGGTGGCCCGCTGGGACATGCGCGAAGGCACCGGCACCAGTCTGGCCGACGCCACCGGCAACAGCAGCCCCGGCACCCTCTACAACACCCCCACCTGGCTGACGCCCGGCATCGCCTACGCCAACCCGGTGGTGCTGACCGCCGCCAACGGCTCCGGCGGCAGCGCCACGGCCAACGGCAGCGTGCTGGTGCAGGACACCGCCGCGCCCACGGCGGGCGTGAGCCTGCCCGCCGCCCCGGCCCTGGCCCTAAGCAACGTGCCCGAAGCCGCCGACTACGGCCTGCTGTACCAGCTCGATATGCAGACCAACAACAACTTCGGCACCCTGCCGGCCGTGCCCTACACGGTAAACAACTCGGCCACCACCCTGCCCGCCAACCCCGCCCGCGTGGCCTACTTTATGGAGCTCGACAACGGCAGCGGCAGCAAGTGGGTGTGGGCCTCGATGGATAACTTCGCCGCCAACCTCACCCAGCTCGGCCTGCCCCACCGCTTGGCCAACCCCGTGGCCTGGCACCGGAGCGTGACGAACCTGAGCGTGTTCAGCAACAACGGCGGCAGTCTGGTAACGGGCAGCAACCTCGGCACCGGCCGCGTCGAGATGTGGCCCAGCGACTACACCGCCGCCAACGCCGACGCCGTGACCGGGGCCAGCGGCAGCACCTTCGACTTTGGCGACGGTGGCTTTAGCACGAACAACGGCTACGGCTCGTTCCAGGTGCACAACCTGACCGACCGGCAAACCGTGCTGGCTTACAATGCCTGGCACAAAGGGGATGTCGACGATATAGGCATCGGCAACCAACCCAGCGGCAACCCCGACTGGACCTTTGCGGCCAACGCGGGCAGCTACACCGTCAGGCGCCTGTACATCCTGGTGCCCAATCCCGGCCGCTTCGTGCAGCCCGCCACGGTGGAGCTGGACGCGAGCGGCGCGGCCACGGTGACGGCCGCGCAGGTGTACCGGGGCAACGCCACCGACAACTGCGGCACCGTGAACGTGAGCGTGAGCCCCAGCAGCTTTAGCTGCGCCAACCTGGGGCCCAACCCCGTGACCGTGACCCTGAGCGACGACCGCGGCAGCACCAGCAGCCAAACCACCACCGTGACGGTGGCCCCGCCGCCGACGGCCACCACCACCACCTGGGACGGCAGCGCCAGCACCGCCTGGACCGACTGCGCCAACTGGAGCTACGGCCTCGTGCCCTCGGCCACCATCAGCGCCGTGCTGCCCGCCGGCATGCCGAACTACCCCAGCCTGGGCGCCGGCACCTACGAGGTGCGGGACCTGACCGTGGCCAGCGGCGCGGCCCTCACCACCGATGCCGCCACCACGCTGCGCCTCACGGGTAATTATACCAACAACGGCGGCACCCTCACGCTCCTCGGGCCGGTGGTGTTCGCCGGGTCGGCGGCCTCCCAAACCGTGGGCGGCAGCGCCGTCACCAGCTTCCGCGCCGTGACGGTGGACAAAGCCAGCGGCACGCTGAGCCTAGCCCAGAATGTGTACATCAACACCAGCCTGACCATGACCAGCGGCCTGCTCACCACCGGCCCGGGTTACAAGGTGACCCTGCGCAGCATCGCCACGCTCACCGAAACCGACGCCAGCTACGTGAGCGGCACCGTGGAAAACAGCCAGAGCCTGTACACCGCCGGCACTGGCAGCAGCTTCAGCGGCATTGGCCTCACCCTCACGCCGGCCGCCAGCAGCGTGGCCCTGCCCGGCTACATTGTGGTACGCCGCGTGACGGGCAGCCCCGCCACCGGCGTGGCCAGCAGCAGCGGCATCGCCCGCTACTTCGACATCCAGCCCCTCACGAACACCAACCTCGACCTGACCCTGACCTTGCGCTACCGCGAGGGCGAGCTCAACGGCATCGCCGAGAACAAGCTCACGCTCTTCAAGAGCGAGAGCGGCCCCGCCGGCCCCTGGGCCCGGGTAGACTACGCCAGCTACGACGCGACCACCAACACCGTGACCCGCGACCACATCGGCAGCCTTTCGGTGTGGACGCTGGGCAACGCCGACGCCCCGCTGCCGGTGGAGCTGCTCAGCTTCACGGCCACCGCCGAGGGCCCCGCCGCCCGCCTGCGCTGGACCACCGCCAGCGAGCAGAGCAGCGCCCGCTTCGACATCGAGCGCAGCCTGGATGGCAAGGAGTTCGCGAAGATTGGCGCGAAGAAAGCCCAAGGCACGAAAGCCAGCCCGACGGATTACACCTTCCGCGATTCCACCATTCCCTCCACTTCCCAGCCCAGCTACTACCGCCTGCGGCAGGTGGACCTGGATGGCACCGCCAGCTACTCGCCCGTGCGCGTGGTGACCGTGGGCGGCAAGGGCGGCCTCACGCTGTATCCCAACCCCGCCCGCACCAGCGTGGCCGTGGCCGGGCTGGGCGCCGGCGCCAAGGTGGAAGTCTTTGATGCCCTGGGCCGCCCCGTGGCCCGCGCCACGGCCGATGCCGGCGGCACCGCCCGGCTGGTGCTGCCCGCCGGGCTGGCGGCCGGCGTGTATATAGTACGGAGTGGGGCGCAGGCCCGGCGCCTCACGGTGGAGTAAGCCCAGAGCGGGCTTGTACCCTAAACAGGGTACAAGCCCGCCTTGGCCGGCGGGGGGCGCCGGCCCGACCTTTGCGGCATGAACCTCGCCATTACTCTGCTGCACTCCCGTTCCTGGGTTTCTTTAGTTGCCCTGCTCACCCTGCTGCTGGCCGGCCCGGCCGCCTGGGCGCAGGCCCCCACGCTTAGCAGCCTGAGCCCGCGCGGGGCCCAGGTGGGCGACCTCATCACCCTCGGCGGCAGCGGCTTCACCGGCACCACCGGCGTCACGCTGGGCGGGGCGGCCGTGCCCGGCTACACGGTGGTGTCGAATACCCAAATCCGCTTCAACGTGCCCGCCGGGGCCACCCCGGGCCTGGTGCGGGTGAGCAAGCCCGCCGGCACCAGCAACGGCCAGCCCCTGGAAGTGGGCGACCTGCGCTCGCTGGCCCTGACGGGCTTTACCGAGGACGTGGTGGCCAACGGCACCGGCGTAACGGCCGCCGCCAGCACCAGCAGCACCTTCGATGCCAGCGCCAATGTGCTGCACGAGCTGGGCTACAACAACGGCACGGCCACCGCCGGCAAGGGCCTGCCGGTGGGCGGTTTCTTCGTGGGCACGAATGCCGGTACGCCCGGCGTGCCCTACCAGCTGGCCGACTACGGTGCCAACAACAGCCTGCGGCTAACCGAATACAACCAGGGCACGCTGGTGCTGGCCACGCCCACGCCCGTCAGCGTGCTGCACGTGCTGCTGGCGGCCAGCAACGTCTTCTTCATCCCCGAAGTAAACATTACCCTCACCTTCACCGACAACTCGACCCAGACCTTCTCGGAGCTGGATGTAAGGGACTGGATGGATAACAACGCGGCCGCCGTCGGCGAGGCCGCCATTGTCGATGTGGGCCGTACTGACCGGGCGAACTCGGCCATCAGCACCCCGGCCGGTACCCCGCGCCTTTACCAGTACAACCTACCCCTGGACGCGGGCAACCTGGGCAAGAGCCTGCAGCAGGTGACCGTGACCAAGGCCGGCTTCAGCGACAACGGCATCGTCAACGTTATGGGGCTGTCGGGCCGGCTGTATGCTCCGGCCGTCATCAGCAGCTTCACGCCCACCAGTGGCCCGGAGGGCACTACCGTCACGGTGACGGGCGCCCACCTCGATGCCGTGCGCGAGGTGCGCATCAACGGCGTGCGGGGCACCATCACGGGCACGCCCGGCTACGGCAATCTCACCTTCGTGGCGGGCCTGCGCAGCAGCACCGGCCCGCTCAGCCTCGACACGCCCAGCGGCACCACCACCAGCAGCAGTTCATTTACGGTGCCGCCGCCCGTCATCAGCAGCTTCACGCCCACCAGCGGCCCGGTGGGCACCACCGTCACGGTGACGGGCACTAACCTGGCGGCCATCAGCCAGATACTGGTCAATGGGGTGTCGGGCAGCATTATGGGCACGCCCGGCTATGGCGGCTTCACCTTCGTGGTGGGCGCCCGGAGCAGCAGCGGCCCCGTGCGCGTGCTGGCGCCCAGCGGCAGCAGCACCAGCAGCGGCACCTTCACGGTGGTGCAGGAAATGTTTGTGAGCAGCCTCAGCCCGGGGCAGGGCCTGCGCAACGCCCCGGCCACCACCCCCGTGGCCCTCACCCTCAACCAGACCCTGCGCAACGACGCGGCCACGCGCGGCAGCCTCAGGGTATTCAGCCAGCAGCGCGGCGGGCGCATGCAGGACGGCACCCGGGGCAGCACCACGGTGAGCGGCGCCACCATCTCCTTCGACCCCACGACCGACTTCCGGGCGGGCGAAACCGTGTATAGCACCCTCACCACGGCCGCCCGCAACAGCGCCAATACCCAGAGCCCGGTGGCGGGCCACGTCAGTCAGTTTACGGTGGCCGCCGGGGGGCTCGGGCGGGGCGGCTTCGCGGGCCTGGCCCCCCCGCTGCCCCTGGGCGGCAGCCCCAACTCCGCCGACTGGGCCGACGTGGCGGTGGGCGACGTGGACGGCGACGGCGACCTCGACGCCGTGGCGGGGTCGAACTCGGCCACCGGACAGGTGCTGCTCAACGATGGCCAGGCCGGGCTCAGCCTGGGCAGCACCGTGGCCCTGCAGTATAGCCAGCGCCAGCTGAAGCTGGCCGACGTGGACAACGACGGCGACCTCGACCTGCTGGCCATCTCCATCAGCGGCGGCAGTATTATCTATCCGGCATCCAATGCCACGGGCACCTTCAGCGTGCGGCTCAACAACGGCAGCGGCAGCTTCGGGAGCGGGACGGATATTGCCCTGAGCGCGGCGCCCACCAACCTGGCCGTGGGCGACGTGGACGGCGACGGCGACCTCGATGCCATGGCCTGGGGCGTGGGCGGAACGCTGTACACCTTTCTAAACACGGCCGGCACCCTGGCCCTGACCAACACCCAAACGCCCGGCGGCGGCGGGGCCCTGGCCCTGGCCGACCTGGACCAGGACGGCGACCTGGACATTGCCTGCTCCAAGGACTACAACCTGCAGATACTGTGGAACGGCGGCGACAACAGCGGCTCGAACACCGGCACCTTCTCGAACCCGCTGCTGGTGCCCTGCAATGCGGCGGCCAACAGCATCGCCATCGTGGCCGCCGACCTCGACAACGACCACGACCTGGACCTGGTGGTGCGGGGCGATTTGAGCATAGTGACATCCCTGCGTAACGGGGCCAACGACCCGGGCGCTGGCATCGGCAGCTTCACCGAGGTCGATGGCTTGTACGCCGCGCCCTTCGGAAGCGCGGCCGTGGGCGACGTGGATGCCGACGGCGACCTGGACGTGATAACGGCGGGTGCCGCGCTCCAGAACGGCATCTATCTGTTTCGCAACGGCAGCGACAGCAGCGGTAGCAACGCGGGCCAGTTTGGGCCGCTGACCTTCGTGCGCTCGTCGCCTAACAACGTGTATCACATCTCGACCCCCCAGCTGGCCGACATGGACGGCGACGGCGACCTCGACCTGGTGGTGGTGAGCACCACGCAGGTGGCCGTGCTGCTCAACCAGCCCGCTCCCCTGCTGCTGAGCGCCACCCCCAACCCCGTGGCGGCGGGCGGCACGCTGGTGGTCACGGGCCGGTACTTCACCGGCGCTACGGGCTTTGCCTTCCTCGGCAACTCGCCGACCAACACCGCCTTCACCATCAACTCGGACACGCAGCTGACGATAAGCGTGCCGGCCGCCGTGCCGCCGGGCTCCAGGACGCTGATTGTGGGCAACCGCCACGGCAACTCCAACGGCCTGCCCGTGACCGTGGTGGCGGCCCCCGCCACCGACCTGAGCGTGAGCCCCGCCAGCGTGGCCGAAAACCAGCCGGTGGGCACCACCGTGGGCACCTTCAGCAGCACCACCCCCACGGCCGGCAGCACCTTCACCTACAGCTTTGCCACCGGCGGGGCCGACAATGGGGCGTTCAGCATCGCGGGCAGTACGCTCACGACCAACGCCGTGTTTGACTACGAAGCCCAGAGCAGCTACAGCATCCGCGTGCGCAGCACCGACCAGAACGGGCAGTTCTTCGAGAAAGACCTCATTATTACCATCGGCGACGTGGACGAAACGCCCGTGCTGAGCAGCCTCACGCCCGCCAGCGGGCCGGTGGGCGCCAGCGTGAGCGTGGCGGGCAGCTACCTGGGCGGCGCCACCGGCGTCAGCTTCAATGGCGTCAATCAGACCACCATCACCGCCAATACCGCCGCCGGCCTGACGGTGACCGTGCCCGCCGGCGCCAGCACCGGCCCCCTCACGGTGACCACTCCCAATGGCCTCAGCAACAGCCTGACCTTTACCGTGACGGCGGCCAGCACCAGCACGGCCCTCACCAGCAGCGCCAACCCCTCGACGCTGGGGCAGGGCGTGACCCTCACGGCCACCGTGACGAACACTAACGGCAGCGTCCGGCCCACGGGCACCGTGACCTTTAAGGACGGCAGCACCACCCTGGGCACCGGCATGCTCAACAGCAGCGGCCTGGCCACCTTCAGCACCAGCAGCCTGAGCGTGGGCAGCCACTCCCTCACGGCCGTGTACGCGGCAGCCCCGGGCTTCGTGGCCAGCACCTCGGCTGCCCTGACGCAGGTGGTGAATGCGGCCAGCACCACCACCACGCTCAGCAGCAGCGCCAACCCGGCGACGCCGGGGCAGAGCGTGACGCTCACGGCCACGGTGGCCGTGGTGGCGCCCGGCAGCGGCACGCCCACGGGCACCGTTACCTTTAAGGATGGCAGCACCACGCTGGGCACCGGCACCCTCAATGCTGCCCGACAGGCCACTTTCACCACCAGCGCCCTCAGCACCGGCAGCCACTCGCTGACGGCCGTGTACGCGGGCACGGCCGGCTACGGCCCCAGCACCTCGGCCGGGCTGACGCAGCAGGTCGGCAACACGGCCACCGCCACCACGCTCAGCAGCAGCCTCAACCCCTCGACTGACGGGCAGGCGGTAAGCTTCACGGCCACGGTGGCCGCCGGCAGCGGCACGCCTACGGGCACCGTCACCTTTAAGGACGGCAGCACTACGCTGGGCACCGGCACGCTCAATGGCAGCGGCGTGGCCAGCTTCAGCACCAGCAGCCTGAGCGTGGGCAGCCACTCGCTGACGGCCGTGTACGGCGGGGCTACGGGCCTTGCCAGCAGCACCAGCGCCGCCCTCACGCAGGTGGTGAACGCGCCGCCCGTGCCGGCCATCAGTAGCCTCAGCCCCAGCAGCGGGCCGGTGGGCACCAGCGTCGTCATCAGCGGCAGCGGCCTGGGCGGGGCCAGCAGCGTGAGCTTCGACGGCGTGGCCCAGACCACCATCAGCGCCAACACGGCCACCAGCCTGACGGTGGCAGTGCCGGCCGGGGCTACCACCGGCGACGTGGTAGTGAACACGCCCGGCGGCACCAGCAACGCCCTCACCTTCACCGTGACGCCGCCCGCGCCGGTGGTCACCAGCGTGGCGGCTCCGGCCGACGGCACCTACCGCATTGGCCAGTTCCTGACGTTTCTGGTCAGCTTCGACCAGCCCGTGACGGTGAGCACCGCCGGCGGCACGCCCGTGATGCTGCTGACGATAGGCAGCACGACCCGGGGCGTCACCTACCTCAGCGGCAGCACCACCAGCACACTCACCTTCCGCTACCTCGTGCAGGCCGGCGAACTCGACCTCAACGGCGTGACGCTGGGCGGCAGCATTGCCGCCAACAACGGCACCCTGCGCAACGCCACCGGCACCAACGCCCTGCTGACCCTCCGCAACGTGGCCCCGCTGAGCGGCGTGCTGGTGGATGGCGTGGCGCCCACCCCCACGCTGAGCACTACGGCCCCCAGCCCCAGCAGCAGCAGCGCCATTACCGTCACCATCACCTTCGCCGAGCCGGTGACCGGGCTGACCGCCGCCAGCCTAACGGTGAGCAACGGCACTCCGGGCGTACTCAGCGGCAGCGGCACTACCTACACGCTCATCGTGACGGCCACGGCCAGCGGCCCGGTGACGGTGCAGGTGCCCGCCGGCGCGGCCGAGGACGCGGCCGGCAACCCCAGCGCGGCTTCCAGCACGCTGAGCGTGACTTACAGTCCGCCGCCGGTGGCCATCAGCAGCTTCACGCCCACCAGCGGCACCGGTGGCACCGTGGTCACGATTACCGGCAACGGCTTCACCGGCGCCACGGCCGTGACCATCAACAACGGGGCCGTGGCCAGCTACACCGTGAACTCGGACACCCAGCTGACGGCCACCGTGGCCGCCGGCAACACCACCGGGCTTATCCGGGTGACGGCCCCGGCCGGCACGGGCGTGAGCAGCACCAACTTCGTGGTGGGGCCGGCCGTGACCAGCGTGACCGCGGCAACGGCGAACGGCACCTACCGGGCCGGGCAGGTGCTGCAGTTCAGCGTCGTGTTCAGCCAGAATATCACCGTGAGCACCAGCGGCGGCACGCCCAGCCTCGACCTGACGGTGGGCAGCACCGTGCGACAGGCCGTGTACAGCAGCACCGCCGGCAATACGGCCTCGTTCCGCTACGTCATCGTGGCCGGCGACCTCGATACCGACGGCGTGACGCTGGGCAGCACCATCAACCTGAACGGCGGCACCATCCGCAACAGCGCCGGGGCCGATGCCGACCCCGACCTTCGCAACGTGGCCTCGGCGGCCGGCCTGCGCGTGGATGCCGTGGCGCCCACGGTGGCCATCACGAGTCCGGCGGGCAGCAGCACCGGCACTTCGCCCATTCCCATCACCATCACTTTCTCCGAGACGGTGACGGGCTTCGCCACCTCCGACGTGACGGTGACGGGCGGCAGCCGGGGCACGCTCAGCGGCAGCGGCACCACCTACACTATCAGCGTGACGCCCGCGGCCAACAGCACCAGCGTGACGGTGAGCGTGGCCGCCGGCGTGGCCCCGGATGCCGCTGGCAACGGCAACGCGGCGGCCCCGGCCTTCACCATTGCCTACGTCCCGCTGCCGGACATTACGAGCTTTACGCCCACCAGCGGACCGGTGGGCACCACCGTCGTCCTCACCGGCACGTACTTCACCGGGGCCACGGCCGTGGCCTTCAACGGCGTGGCGGCTACCAGCTTCACGGTCACGTCGGCCACCCGCATCACGGCCGTGGTGCCGGTGGGCGTGAGCGCCGGCAAGCTGAGCGTGACCACGGCCAACGGCACCGCCCTGAGCACCGGCAGCTTCGCGCCCACCGTGCCCGCCGTGCTGAGCGTGGCGGCCCCGGCCAATGCCTCCTACGGCGTGGGCCAGGCGCTTGATTTCAACGTCACCTTCGACCAGGTGGTGACTGCCACGGGCACGGTGCGCCTGCCCCTGACGGTGGGCAGCACCGCCCGCAACGCCAGCTACGCGAGTGGCAACGGCAGCCGGGTCCTCACGTTCCGCTACGTGGTAGTGAGCGGCGAGCTTGATGCCAACGGCGTGGTGCTGGGCACCAGCATCACCACCGTCGGCGGCGGCATCCGCAACGCGGGCAACTCAAGCGCCAACCTCGCCCTCAACAACGTGGCTCCGACCACCGGGGTGCTGGTGGATGGGGTGCTGCCCACCGTGGCCCTGAGCAGCCCGGCCGGCAGCAGCACCAGCACCGCCCCCATTCCGCTCACCATCACTTTCTCGGAGCCCGTGACCGGCCTGAGCCTGGCCGCCCTGACGGTGGGCAACGGCACGGCCGCCAACCTGAGCGGCAGCGGCAGCACCTACACGCTGGAGCTGGCCCCCGTCGCCGACGGCCCGGTGACGGTGAACCTGGCGGCGGGCGCCGCCCAGGATGCGGCCGACAACGACAACACCGCCGCCCCGCAGTTCAGCATCAGCTACACGGCGCCGGCCCGGCCCACCATTACCAGCCTGAGCGCCGGGGCCGAGCTGCCGGGGATGCCGGTTATCCTCACGGGCACCAACTTCACCAGCGGCAGCAGCGTCAGCTTTGGCGGGGTGGCGGCGGGCAGCGTTACCTACAACTCGCCCACCAGCCTCACGGTGGTGGTGCCGGTGGGGGCCGCCCCGGGCAGCAGCACGGTGGTGGTAACTGCCGCCACCGGCAGCAGCACCAGCGCCCCGGCCTTCGAGGTGTTGCAGGTGTATGAGGGGCCGGCGGCCTGCATCGCTACCCTGCCCTACCTGGCCACCGGCGATGGCCAGTGGCACTACCTGCGCCTGCCCACCGGCGAGGTAGTGGCCGCCCTACGCGACACCCGCGCCCGGCTGGGCACGGTGGCCGTCAGCGTCACGGTCACGGGCGACGGCCAGCCCGTGCGCGAGGACGGCCGCGGCCGCGCCTACCTCGACCGCAACTGGCACCTCACGGCCAGCGGCGGCCCCTTCGCCGGCAGCAGCGTGGCGCTGCGCTTCTTCGGCCTGAGCGATGAGCTGGCCCGCCTGACGGCTGCCGACCCCGCCGCCACCCTGGCCAACCTGAAAGCCACCCAATACAGCGGCCCCAACGAGGACTGCGACCTCGGCAACAACGGCCCCGGCGAGAGCCGCGTGCTCCCGCTGGCCGCCAGCACGCCCGGCGGGGTGCCGTGGTTTGTGGCCCAGGCCACCGTGGCCGACCACTTCTCCGAGTTCTACCTCACCGGCAGCAGCGCCCCGCTCCCCGTCGAGCTGCTCAGCTTCACCGCCGCCAAGCGCGGGCTCGCCGTGCAGCTGGCCTGGCGCACGGCCTCGGAGAAGAACAGCGCCCGCTTCGAGGTGGAGCGCAGCGGCGATGGGCGCACCTTTGCCCGCATCGGCACGGTGGCGGCGCAGGGCAGCACGGCCCGCCCCACGGCCTACACCTTCCTGGATGACCACTACCCGGGCGATGGCAACTCCCCCGGCGCGACGAACGTGCGCTACTACCGCCTGCGCCAGGTGGACCGGGATGGCAGCGCCAGCTACTCGCCCGTGCGGGCCGTGACCGTGGGCGGCCCCAGTGAGCTCACCCTCTCCCCCAACCCTGCCCACGCCGCTGTGGCCGTGGCCGGCATGCGGGCCGGAGCCGCCGTGGAAGTGTATGACGCCCTGGGCCGCGCCGTGGCCCGCGCCACGGCCGATGCCGGCGGCACGGCAAAGCTGGCCCTGCCGGCCGGGCTGGCCGCCGGGGTGTACGTGGTGCGCAGCGGCGCGCAGGTGCAGCGCCTGGCGGTGGAGTAGAACGTTTTTTTGTATTGCATACTCAGGAAAAGAAACCGGCTGCTGGCCGGTTTCTTTTTGGGCCGGGGGGCGGGGGTGGCCGGGCGGGCGGCCGGGCAGTATGACGGGCGCCGCGCCGCGCCGGGATGGCACCGGCGGCCGGGGCCGGCAGCGCGGCACGCGCCGGGGCCTTATCTTGCCGCCATGCTTACGCTCTCCCTCCAGACTCCGGCGCAGGCCGTGGCGGCCGATGCCGCTTTGCGCCGTCTCAAGCCTTCGGCCGACCAGCTCGCGGCCTTTACCAAGCAGCTGGGCAAGCTGCTCAAGCACCTCGACCCGACCAAGATTGAGCGGCACGGCGAGACGCACATTCTCGACTTCCTGCGCGATACCACGCCGGCGCTGGGGCCCGGCGCCGGGACCGAGCGCTACGGCAACGTGAACGGCAAGCGCGACCTGGCCCTGCACCTCGGCGACACGGCGCAGTCGCCCGTCGGGGTCATCATTGAGGTGAAGGGGCCCCAGAACTCCAACGAGATGCTCAGCCCGGATGACCTCAACCGCAAGGCGTTTCAGCAGCTGCTCTTGTACTACCTGGAAGACCGCAGCGACGACCGCGCCGACGACTTCCGCCGCCTGGTGGTGACGACGGGCTTCGAGTGGTACATCTTCGACGCCCAGGATTTTAACAGCCTCTTTTGGAAAGATGCCGGGCTGCGCCGCGACTTCAAGGACTGGAAGGCCAAAGCCAAGGCCAGCGCCGACACCGACTTCTTTTACAAGAGCATTGCCGGCAAATACCTGGCTGCCGCTACCGGCACGCTCCGGGCTACCTACGTGGACCTGCGCGGCGGCTTGCCCAGCGGGGCTACGGAGCTCGGGCACCTCTGGCGCGTGTTCGGGCCGGCTTATCTGCTGAAGGACTTTCCCGACCTGCGGCCCGATGCGAATACGCTCAACCAGGAGTTCTACGCCGAGCTGCTCTACCTCATGGGCCTGCAGGAGCGCACGGAGGGCGGCGTGCGCCGCATTGGCCGCTGCGCCCCGGCCGACCGCCAGCCCGGGGCCTTGCTGGAGAATATTCTGTACCAGATGGACATCGGCCACGACCTGAGCCGGGCGCCCGCCGAGGTGCTGGCCGAGTACGGCGACGACCCGACTCGCCAGCGCGAGGAGGTGGCCCTGGCCTTGTGCCTGATGTGGGTCAACCGCCTGTTGTTCCTTAAACTATTGGAGGGGCAGCTGCTGCGCTACCACCCGGCCGAGGCCCAGGCCGGGTTCCGCTTTCTGCACGCGGGCCGGGTGCCCGAATACGACGAGCTGAACAAGCTGTTCTTCGGGGTGCTGAACCGGCCCCCGGCCAGCCGCCCGGCCGATGTGGCGGCGGCCTTCCGCGAGCTGCCCTACCTCAATTCCTCCCTCTTCCAGCCGGCCGTGCTGGAAGAAACGGTGCTCTACATTCGGGAGCTGAACGATAGGGCGGGGCTGCGCCCCTTCGCCGGCTCGGTGCTGAAGAAGAAGGGCGCTACCGTGCCGCAGGCAGCGCCGGATAGCCCGGGCGAGTGGCTGGCGCTGCCGTATCTGCTGGGGTTTTTGGATGCGTTTGATTTTGGGAGTGAGCCTACCGGGGCACCCCACCCCCCGGCCCCCTCCCCTTCGGGAGAGGGGGAGCCTGACGGAGCTAACGCGCAGAAATCGTCAGGCTCCCCCGGGAAGTCGTCAGCACTTTCCAAAAAGTCGTCAGGCTCCCCCTCTCCCGAAGGGGAGGGGGCCGGGGGGTGGGGTGCGCCGCCTGAACGACCCTTACTATCGGCGGCGGTATTGGGCCTCGTCTTCGAAAAAATCAACGGCTACCGCGACGGCTCCTTCTACACCCCCGGCTTCGTGACCATGTACATGGCCCGGCACAGCCTGCGCCGGGCCGTGGTGCGCCGCTTCACGCAGGGCGCCGGGGCCAGCCGGTTTCCCGAGCTGCGGGGCTGCGATACCTGGGAGGAGCTGCGCGACAGCTTCGACAAGAAGCGCCGCCGCGAATACGCCGACTGGTTTAATGGCCTCACCGTGCTCGACCCGGCCGTGGGCTCGGGCCACTTCCTGGTGAGTGCCCTCAACGAGCTGCTGGCCTGCAAGGCCGACCTGCGCCTGCTGCTCGACGCCGACGGGCAGCTGCTGAACTACACCCTGACCGTGGAGCACGACGAGCTGCGCGTGCTCGACAACGATACCGACCTGCCCGCCCGCTACCAGGTGGCTACCTACGACGCCGCCACCGGCCACCGCACCGTGGCGCAGCAGCACACCCGCCTGCAGGCGGCCTTGTTTCGGGAGAAGCGCGCCCTGATGGAGCACAGCCTCTTTGGCGTCGACCTCAACCCCAATTCCGTGCGCATCTGCCGGCTCCGGCTCTGGATTGAGCTGCTCAAGCATGCTTACTATAGGCCCGATACCGACTTCCGGGCCCTCGAAACCCTGCCCAACCTCGACCTGAACGTGCGCACCGGCAACTCCCTCGTGAGCCGCCACGCCCTGCAGGCCCCGCTGGGGCCGGTGTTTCGGGCGGCGGGCATTACGGTGGAGCGCTACAAGAGCCTCGTGCACGACTACTTCGGGGCCAGCGGGCAGCAGGTGCGCACCCAGCTCGACGGGGTGCTGGCCGACATCAAGGCCAACGTGGGCCGCCGCATCTCGCAGGCCGACCCCCACGTGAAAAAGCTCGCCGATGCCGAGCTGCAGGTGCTGCAGCTCGAAAAATCGCAGTCCGACCTCTTTGGCAAGAAGCTCGACCCCGAGAGCTACGCCGTGGAGCTGCGCAAGCGCACCCTGCTGGTGGAGCAGCGCCGCCAGGAGCTGGCCGACCACCGCCAGGGCACCTTTTTCCAGCAGGCGTTTGAATGGCGCTTCGAGTTCCCGGAAGTGCTCGACAATGACGCCCGCTTCCTGGGCTTCGACGTGGTGCTCGGCAACCCGCCCTACATCCGGCAGGAGGCCTTTGCCGCCAGCAAGCCCTTCTTCAAGCAGCGCTTCAAAACTTTCGACAGCACGGCCGACCTCTACGTGTACTTCGTGGAGCTGGGCCTCGACTTGCTGGCGCCCGGCGGCGAGCTCAGCTTCATTGCGCCCAACAAGTGGCTCAGCACCGGCTACGGCAAGGGCCTGCGCAAATGGCTCAAGCAGGAGCACGAGCTGATTGAGTTCATTGATTTTGGCGACCTGTACGTTTTCCCCCAAACCAAAGCCTACCCCGCCATTCTCAGCGTGCGCCGCACCGCGCCCAGCAGCACCAGTAGCTTCCGCGCCGCTGCGATTCCCAAGTTGCCGCCGCCTTCACTGGAAAGCATGGTGCTTAATCTTCAGCGCACGGTAGCGCAGGACTCGTTAAGGGAAGAGGGCTGGAGTTTGGCTGATAGTCCCAAGCAGGAATTGCTGGCTAAGCTGCGGGCAGCGGGCAAGCCGTTTGGGGAGTACATAAAAGGCAAAATCTACTCTGGGATTAAAACCGGCAATAATGCAGCCTTTGTTATCAATGCAGAAACTCGTGCCCGCCTTATTGCTGAGGATGCTAAATCGGCAGAGATGATTGAGCCTTTCCTGGCTGGCCGTGATGTTAAGCGCTACAAGCATGTTCGCGCCGAAAACTATCTGATTAAGTTTCCAAGAGGTTGGACCTGGGAAAAATTAGGTTGGCAACAGGACAGCAAAGGCCGGTACACCATCCCACCAGCAGAAAAGCAGTTTTCAGACGGTTACGAAGCATTGATGTGGCATTATCCTGCACTCGCAGCCTATATGCTTGATTTCTTAGAAGACCCTCTGGCTCGTACTGTACCTGGAAACTTTTGGTGGGAGCTCCGCGCCTGTGACTACTACGATAAGTTTGAGGAGCCAAAGATTATGTGGAAGGAAATTGCCATTTACCAAGAGTTTACGCTTGATAGAGAAGGCAACTATTCCAACAACAAAACCTTTTTTACGCCTAGCAACGACCTCTACCTGCTTGGCGTCCTCAACTCAAAGCCTGCTTTCTTCTTCTTGCAGCAGATTACCACCAAGATGAAGGATAATGCAATGGCCATGCAGGTGCCGCAAGTATCCCAACTCCCCATCCCCACCGCCACCCCGGCCCAGCAGGCGGCGGTAGCCACCCTGGTCGAGCAGATACTGGCGGCCCGCGCCGCCGCCCCCGCCGCCGACACGGCCGCGCTCGAAGCCCAGGTGGATGCCCTGGTGGCCGACCTCTACGGCCTGAGTGCCGCTGAGGCCGCGCTGGTGGCGGGCGGTGCCGGGGCGGCTCCCGGCACCGGCAGCCTCGCGCCCGACGCCTAGCGCCCGGCTCCCGGCGGCGCCGGGGAAGCTCCCGGCGCGGCCGGGGAAGTTTCCGGCGGTGCCGGGGAAGCTCCCGGCGGTGCCGGGGAAGCTCCCGGCGGCGCTGGGGAAGCTCCCGGCGGCGCCGGGGCGGCTCCCGGCGGCGCTGGGGAAGCTCCCGGCGGCGCCGGGGCGGCTCCCGGCGGCGCTGGGAGTAAGGGGCACGGTGCCGGGCGGTGGGGTCTTGCCACCAGGGTAGTTAGGGGTTGGGCGAAACTTTTTTTGGGACAAAAAAGGCGTTTCCAGCGCGCTGGTGGGGGTTAGCTGGGCCGTCGGAAAAATAATGCTTGACAAACGGGTTTGTGTTTAGTTACTTGGCAGCTCACTTTCATTCATTTTTTCACGTTTACCCATATGGCTGATTTTTACCCCCACGAAATTGTAAAGCAGGTTGCTTTCAATAAGAACTTCAACACCGAGCTGGTGCCGGCAACCGTGCTGCTGGACCTGCCCGAGAAAACGTTTGCTTACGCGCAGGAAGCCACCGGCACCTACCTCAGCCTGCACCAGCAACTCGACGATGCCCGCAAGGCGCACGAAGACCTGGCCAAGCGCTTTGCCCAGCAGCAGAGCATCACTGAAACGGCCGTGCGCGAGGTGGCCCGCCAAGTGAAGGGCATTCGCAACGTGCCGGTAGACGTGATTAGCCTGCTCGACATTGCCACCCCCACCGACGATGCGCAGAAGAAAGTGGCCGCCCAGGCCCCGACGCTGAAAATGACCGTGGAGCTGGGCGTGGTGAAGGGCGCCTACACCAAGTATAAGCACCAGGGCGTGGACGTGTACTGCTGCCGCACCGGCGAAACGGAGTTTACCAAGCTCGAACGCTTCAGCATGAACCGCTTCGTGGACAACCGCCCCAACCGCGTGCCCGGCCAGCCCGAGCAGCGCGACTACTACGCCGTGTATGTAGACAAAGACCAGCAGGTGGGCAACCAGAGCGCCACGGTGAGCGTGGTGGTGGGCTCGCGCCCGGGGGCGTAGGGGTTCACCAGGCTTTTGGATGGTTTCTGAAACAGGGCCGCTCCGCCAGGGGCGGCCCTGTTGCGTGTGGGGGGTGGCGGCGGCGGCAAATATGACAGATTTCTGTCATACCGGGGCGAGGCGGGCGGGGGTACCTTTGCGGTTCGCTCTTTCGTGCTGAAAATGAAAA
This sequence comes from Hymenobacter aranciens, assembly GCF_030580865.1. Classification (GTDB taxonomy): domain Bacteria; phylum Bacteroidota; class Bacteroidia; order Cytophagales; family Hymenobacteraceae; genus Hymenobacter; species Hymenobacter aranciens. The sequence goes on from NZ_JAUQSY010000008.1 coordinate 108,389, forward strand.
TGTCCGTGCTTCGACTTGTTTGCCTGGTGCTGGCCCTGCTGGGCGCCACTGCCCGCCCCGCCACCGCCCAGGCGCCCTGCAATGCCACCACGGTGAGCGTGAGCCCGGCCGGGCCGCTCACGCTGTGCCCCGGCAGCAGCACCACGCTCACGGCCACGGCCAGCACGGCGGGCTTTAGCGCGGCCGGGGTGGGCTTCAATGGGGTGGTGAATGCCGTGGTGCAGCAGCCCGACGGCAAGCTGCTGGTGGGCGGCAACTTTACGAGCTACAACGGCGCCACCGACGCCCCCAACTACGTGCTGCGCCTGCTGGCCGACGGCACCCTCGACCCGACCTTCAACTACACGCCCACCAGCGTCACCACCGGCCCCAACAGCCAGGTGTGGGCGCTGGCGCTGCAAGCCGATGGCAAGGTGCTGGTGGGCGGCGACTTCCTCAGCTACAACGGGGCCACCGACGCCCCCAACTACCTGCTGCGCCTGAATGCCGACGGCAGCCTCGACCAGACCTTTAACTACACCGCCGGCAGCACCACCACCGGGGCCAACACCAGCGTGCGGGTGCTGGCGCTGCAGCCCGATGGCAAGCTGCTGGTGGGCGGCCAGTTCACCAGCTACAACGTGGCCATCGACGCCCCCAACCGCCTGCTGCGCCTGCATGCCAATGGCAGCCTCGACCAAACCTTTAACTACACGGCCGGCAGCACCACCACCGGGTTCACTGATGGGGTGTTTAGCCTGGCGCTGCAGCCCGATGGCAAGGTGCTGGTGGGCGGTGACTTCACCACCTACAACGAAGCCACCGATGCGCCCGACAACGTGCTGCGCCTGCTGCCCGACGGCAGCCTCGACCAGACGTTTAACTACACGGCCGGCAGCGCCACCACCGGGGCCAATGGAACTGTGTGGGCGCTGGCCCTGCAGCCCGACGGCAAGGTACTGGTAGGCGGCAGCTTTACGAGCTACAACGGGCTGACGGGGGCGCCCAACAACCTGCTGCGCCTGAATGCCAGTGGCAGCCTCGACCAAACCTTTAACTACACCGCCGGCAACATCAGCACCGGGGCGACCCTCAGCAGCGCGACCAACGCCAGCGTCGTGTATGCGCTGGCACTGCTACCCAACGGCACCGTGCTGGCCGGGGGCGCCTTCGATACCTACAACGGCAATGGGGCGGCGCCCAATAGCCTGCTGCGCCTGAGCGCCACCGGCAGCCTCGATACCAGCTTCAACTACACGGCCAGCAACAGCACCACCGGTCTGGGGCCCGTGGTGAGCAACACGAGCGGGGCAGCGTACGCCCTGGTGCTGCAGCCCAACGGCCAGGTGCTGGTGGCGGGCAGCTTCACCAGCTACAACGCCAATGCCGCCGCCCCCGACCACCTGCTGCGCGTGAACGCCGACGGCAGCCTCGACACCACCCCCACCACCCCCACCGGGGCCACCTTCAGCTGGCTGCCCGGTGGCCAGCCCGGCCCCACGCTGGCCGTGACCGCGCCGGGCCGCTACCGCCCCGTGGCCACCCTCGACGGCTGCGCCAGCTACGGCCCCGAAGTGGTGGTGAGCGCCCCGCCCCTGGTGCAGGTGCGCGTGAGCCCCGCCGGCCCGCTGCAGACCTGCCCCGGCACCCCCACCACCCTCACGGCCACGGCGGTGCAGCCGGGCTTCAACGCGGCCGGCACGGGCTTCAATGGGGGGGTGTATGCCGTGGTGGTGCAGCCCGACGGCAAGGTGCTGGTGGGCGGCGGCTTTACCAGCTACAATGGCGCCGCCGATGCGCCCAACTACCTGCTGCGCCTGAATGCCGACGGCAGCCTCGATACCAGCTTTAACTACACCGCCGGCAGCACCACCACCGGGGCCGACAATGCCGTGTGGACCCTGGCGCTGCAGCCCGATGGCAAGGTGCTGGCGGGCGGCTTCTTCACCAGCTACAACGGGGCCACCGACGCGCCCGACCGCCTGCTGCGCCTGAATGCCGACGGCAGCCTCGACCAGACCTTCAACTACACCGCCGGCAGCACCACCCCGGGCTACAACAACACGGTGTTTGCCCTGGCCCTGCAGCCCGATGGCCGGGTGCTGGTGGGCGGCCAGTTTACGACCTACAACGGGGTGGCCGACGCCCCCAACTACGTGCTGCGCCTGAATGCGAATGGCAGCCTCGACCAGACCTTTAACTACACCGCCGGCAGCCTCACCACCGGCCCCAACAACGTGGTGTATGCCCTGGCCCTGCAGCCCGATGGCCGGGTGCTGGTGGGCGGCTCTTTTGCCACCTACAACGGGGTGACGGGGGCGCCCAATAATCTGCTGCGCCTGCACGCGAATGGCAGCCTCGACCAGACCTTTAACTACATCATCGGTAGCACCACCACCGGCCTGAGTGGGACGGTGTGGGCGCTGGCCCTGCAGCCCGACGGGCAGGTGCTGGTGGGCGGCAGCTTCACGGGCTACAACGCCGTGACAGCTGCCCCCAACAACGTGCTGCGCCTCAGTGCCGCCGGGGTGCTCGACCAAACGTTTAACTACACGGCCGGCAGCACCACCACCGGGGTTGATATGGAAGTGCGGGCCCTGGCCCTGCAGTCCGACGGCCAGGTGCTGGTGGGGGGCTTTTTTGGCAGCTACAATGGCGTGGCCGCCGCCCCCGACCGGGTGCTGCGCCTCACCGCCACCGGGGCCCTCGACAATTCCTTCAACCCCCTTAGCGGCAGCCCTACCTCCGGCCCCAACGACCTGGTGCGGGCCCTGGCCCTGCAGCCCGACGGCCGGGTGCTGGTGGGCGGCGACTTCACCAGCTACAATGCCGATGCCGCCGTGCCCGACCGCCTGCTGCGCCTCACCCCCACCGGCATCCCCAACCACGTGGACGAAGCCCTGCTGGTGGCCGACGGCTACGACTACACCTTCTCCGACGGCTACACCACCTTACCCGGCACCACTTACCTGGCCAATGCCCCCGGCAGCTACGTGGCCAGCGTGAGCGGCGGCGTGGTGGGCAGCTGCTCCAGGGTGCTGGCCGCCCCGGTGGTGGTGAGCTACTTCCCCAGCCTCACCATCAGCGGCACCAGCAACGTGATTGCCGCTGGCACCTACTGTGAGCTAACCCTCGGGGGCAGCAGCAACGCCACCCTGGCCGGTCCCATCACGGTGCTGGGCGCCCTCACCGTGGCCCGCAACGGCACGCTCGACCTGGGGAGCTTTGCGGGCCCCGCCATCAGTGGCCCCGGCAGCGTGGAGGTGCAGGAGGGCGGCAACCTGCGCATCCGGCACCCGGAGGGCCTGGCGCCCCAGGGCACTGCCGCCGGGGCTATCCAGAACACCGGCCCCCGTAGCTTCGGCAGCACGGGGTATTATTACTACGAGGGCACCACGCCCCAGGTCACGGGCCTGGGCCTGCCCGCCAGCGTGGCGGGCCTGGTGCTGGACAACCCTGCCGGCCTGGCCCTCAGCCAGGACCAGGCCGTGCTGGGCCGCCTCACCCTGCGCCAGGGCACCCTGAGCACCGGCAGCTTTATGGCTACGCTCGGCCCCGTGGCCACCCTCGGCGAAACCGTGAGCCCCGTGGGCCGCGTGCTCGGCACTGTGCAAACCACCCGCGACCTGAGCACCGCCGGCACGACCGAAACCTTCGGCGGCCTGGGCCTGCGCCTCACCCCGCGCAGCACCGGCGGGGCCAGCCTGCCCGGCCTCACCCTGGTGCGCCGCACCACCGGCACCAGCCTCACGGGCGCCGGCAGCAGCCAGAGCATCCGTCGCTATTTCGACATCCAGCCCACCACCGATACCAACCTCAACGTCGATTTCACCTTCCAGTACCGCGACGACGAGCTGCCCGGCGGCTTCCAGGAAAGTGACCTTACCTTATTTAAGAGTGTGAGCGGGGCCAGCGGCCCCTGGGCCCCCGTGCGCCCCGGCACCCTGCGCGACGCCAGCGCCAACACCGTCACCGTGCCCGCCATCCGCGACTTCTCCCTCTGGACCCTGGGCACCGAGGCCATCCCCCTGCCCGTCGAGCTGCTCACCTTCACCGCCACCGCCGAGGGCCGCGCCGCCCGCCTGCGCTGGCGCACCGCCAGCGAGCGCAACAGCGCCACCTTCGAGGTGCAGCGCTCGGCCGACGGCGCGGCGTTTGCGAAGATTGGGAAGGTAGCCGCCCAGGGCACCAAGGCCGACCCCACCAGCTACACCTTCCTGGACTCCACCATTCCCCCCACCCACCAGCCCACCTATTACCGCCTGCGCCAGGTGGACCTCGACGGTACGGCCAGCTACTCGCCCGTGCGCGCCGTGATGCTCGGCGGCAAAAGCCAGCCGGCCCTCTACCCCAGCCCTGCCCGCGCCGGCCAGTTATTGACCGTGACGGGCCTGCCGGCGGGCACCACGGTCACGGTACTCGATGCCCTGGGCCGCCAGCTGCTCACGGCCCCGGTGGCGGCCGATGGCACGGCCCGCTTCGCCCTGCCCAGCGGCCTGGCCGTCGGCACCTACGTGCTGCGCAGCGGCGCGCAGGTCCAGCGCGTGCTGGTCGAATAATTAACTATGTTGCATACTCCTGGAAAAAAGCCGGCCAATGGCCGGCTTTTTTTTGCCTCGGTTGGCCGGCACAGCAGCCCGGCACGGCGGGGGTCCACTCCCGCCCCATTCTCCCCGGATTCTGCTCTGCCAATTTGCCTGGCTACCACTCTTTGGGAGAATAATCGCCCGAAATAGCCGCTTATCGTCGGCCTTGCCTTACTTTCGCCGCGTACATCTCTGCTGACAATTCCCGCCCCGCCTATGCACGCGCCCGCCGCCCCCACCGAAGCCCTGTTTCCCGATTCCCTGCTGGTTGAAGTAGCCTGGGAAGTGTGTAACCAGGTCGGCGGTATCTACACCGTTATCCGCTCCAAGGTGCCGGCCACCATGCCCGCCTGGGGCAACCGCTACTGCCTGGTAGGCCCCTACTTCCCCCAGATGGCCCAGGGCGAGTTCGAGTCCGTCGACGACCTCGACGTGCACACCGGCTCCGACCCCGTGACGGCCGCCGTGCGCTCGATGCGCGCCCAGGGCTACGATGTGTGCCTCGGCACCTGGCTGGTGACCGGCCGCCCCCGCGTAGTGCTCATCAACCCCTTCCAGACCTACGACCGCCTGCCCCAGCTCAAAACCGACCTCTGGCAGCGCCACGGCATCCCCTCGCCCGACAACGACGACCTGCTGCACCAGGTGATTTCGTTCGGGCACCTCACCACAATTTTCTTCAAGCACCTCACGGCGCACCTGCGCGGGCAGCGCCTGCTGGCCCACTTCCACGAGTGGATGACCGGCGTGGCTATCCCCGATTTGCGCCGCGAGCAGGTGCCGGCGCACATCGTTTTCACCACCCACGCCACCCTGCTCGGCCGCTACCTGGCCATGAACGACCCCGCCTTCTACGACAACCTGATGCGCGTGGACTGGCAGGCCGAGGCCAAGCACTTCAACATCGAGCCCGCCGTGCAGATGGAGCGCGCCGCCGCCCACGGCAGCCACGTCTTCACCACCGTAAGCGAGCTGACGGTGCGCGAGTGCATTTACTTACTGGATAGAATGCCCGACGCCGTGCTCCCCAACGGCCTCAACATCGAGCGCTTCGTGGCGTTGCACGAGTTCCAGAACCTGCACCAGCAGTACAAGTCGCGCATCAACGACTTCGTGATGGCGCACTTCTTCCAGTCGTATTCCTTCGACCTCGATAAGACGCTATACTTCTTCACCTCGGGCCGCTACGAGTATCACAACAAAGGCTTCGACCTGACCCTGGAAGCCCTGGCCCGCCTCAACTACCGCATCCAGCAGAGCGGCATGGATGGCCAGGTAGTGATGTTTTTCATCACCAAGCGCCCCTTCACCAGCATCAATCCGCAGGTGCTGGAGCGCCGCGCCCAGCTCGAAGAAGTGCGCGAAACCTGCCGCGCCATCGAGGAGCAGGTGGGCGAGCGGCTGTTCTTCGCCGCTGCCGCCAGCCAGGACCACAAGCTGCCCGACCTCAGCAGCATGGTGGACGACTACTGGCGCCTGCGCTACCGCCGCCAGCTCCAGAGCTGGAAAACCTCGGCCCTGCCCCCCGTCGTCACCCACAACCTGGTGAACGACCACAACGACGACATTCTCAACTTCCTGCGCCGCTCGGAGCTGCTCAACCACCGCCACGACCGGGTGAAAATGGTGTATCACCCCGACTTCGTGTCGCCGGCCTCGCCGCTGCTGGGCATGGAGTACGGCCAGTTTGTGCGCGGCTGCCACCTCGGCGTGTTCCCAAGCTACTACGAGCCCTGGGGCTACACCCCGCTGGAGTGCGTGGCCCGCGGCGTACCCGCCATCACCTCCGACCTCTCCGGCTTCGGCGACTACGCCCTGCAAAACGTGCCTGACCCCGAGCAGAAAGGCATTTTCGTGGTCCACCGCCAGGAAAAATCCTTCGACGAATCGGCCGAAGAGCTCACCGACATGATGTGGGAGTTCGTGCAGATGAACCGCCGCGAGCGCATCATGCAGCGCAACGCCGTGGAAAGCCACGCCGAGCTCTTCGACTGGAAAAACCTGCGGGTGTACTACGACCGGGCCTACTCGCTGGCGCTGGCGCGGTCGTAGGTAGTTAGATTGCTTATGAGACTAACTGTTAGTGATAAGCTTGAAATAATGATACGGCAGGGTGCCCTCCCGCTAGGCATTGGTGCCTCACTGATTGCGCTAGTTAGCCTGCTGTCTCTATCTGCTTCAGATGACTTTTTGGCAGAAATTCTGGGTGCAGCTGCCATCCTCATTTTCGGGCTGCTCATAATCTATCATAGCATTGACAAGCACAAAACCCTGTGGGCCTTAGCGGACGATGCCAGTCTCGTTACCGGCATCTATGAGAAGTCTCGCACCACCGCAAATGAAATTGATGCCACAACTTTTTACCGTTTGGTATATAACTACCAATTTGAAGGTCGAGCCTATTTCCATTGCATTGAGACAAACAACCTTGCTAAGTATGGTGACGAAGAATTGATTTTCATTCAACGCTCCCGACCAGCCAACGCTGTATTCGCAACCGACCTCCCCGGAGTAGTACGGGAAAAGCTGTTGTTATCGGCTTCTAACTAATTTGATGCGCAGCAAGGCATACGCTCTGGCAATAGCGGCCTCTCTCTTTCTTACCACCGCCCTCGCCCACGAGTTCTGGCTCGAATTCCCGCGCCTGCGCCTCCAGCCCGGCGAGGCCATGAATTTCCGCCTGCTCGTCGGCAGCGATTTCGCCGGCAAGCCCTGGCGCAACCAGCCCGGCAAAGTGCTGCGCCTGCTCCGCTATGGCCCTGCCGACTCTACCAGCCTCACCCCCGCCCCTACCGATACGCTGAACGCCGCCGTGCGCTTCGCCCAGCCCGGCACGCACCTGCTAGCCCTGAGCACCGCCGATTCTTTTATTGAATTGCCCGGCCCACAATTTACCGCTTACCTGCGCGAAGAGGGCCTCGACTACATCCTGAAAAAACGCCAGGAGCTGGGCCACGCCGACCAGCCCGGCCGCGAAACCTACCGCCGCCGCGCCAAAGCCCTCGTGCAAGTGGGCGGCCCCAACGACCTTCCGGTCGCTCAGGACACCGCCTACCGCCGCGTATTGAATCTGCCGCTCGAATTAGTGCCCGAGCAAAACCCCTACCGCCTGGTCGCCGACAAATCACTGACAGTTCGTGTTTTGCGACAGGGAAAGCCCGTTTCCGGTGCCCAGGTGAACATCTGGCAGCGGCAGCCGGGTGGGCTGCCGACCACTCATTTCAGCACCCGGTCTAACCAAAACGGCCGCATCCTGTTACGCTTAACCGGGCCGGGGCCCTACCTGCTGGCCGCCGTGGACATGCAGCCGGCCCCCGCCGCCCTGCGCGCCCGCGCCGAGTGGCAATCGACCTGGGCATCGCTTACCTTTGGCGGTCCGACGTCAGTTTTTCGGCCTGCTGGCGGCAAGCGCTAAGCCCAACTGTTCCGACTTTTCCGTTTTTTCTTTACCTTCGCCGCTCTATTACCCCGAATTCCCTGCCCCCCCGCGCTGTATGAAGTACACGATTGATAAAAAAGAAAGCTACACCATCATTACGATTGACGAGAAAAAGCTTGACACCACTGTCGCGCCCGACCTCAAATCGGAATTCGTGAAGCTCAACGCCGAAGGCATCAACAATCTGATTCTGGACCTGTCGAACGTAAAGTACACCGACTCGTCGGGGCTCAGCTCCATTCTTATTGCCAACCGCTTGTGCAATTCCACCGGCGGCCTGCTGGTGCTGTCCGGCCTGCAAGACCACGTGATGAAGCTCATCACCATCTCGAAGCTGGAGTCGGTGCTGCACATCCTGCCCACGGTAGAAGAAGCCATCGACCGCGTGTTTCTGCACGCCATCGAGCGCGACCTGACCGACAAGGAGTAGGCTTTTTAGCTGCTAGCTGTTGGCTGTTAGCTATTAGCCCCTGGGCTAGTAGCTGGCAGCCAACAGCTTTTTATTTACCCTCCAAACCAGCTAACGGCTATCCGCTAGTGGCTAACAGCTAATTACTCCCTTGGATTTCGAGCTGAAGATTCTGGGTTCGGCCTCGGCCATACCGGTGCTGGGGCGTCACCCCACGGCGCAGGTGCTCACGGCCGGCGCGGCGCACTACCTCATCGATTGCGGCGAGGGCACGCAGTGGCAGATGCTGGCCCTGGGCGTGCGCCCGCATCATGTGCGCGTCATCTTCATCTCGCACCTGCACGGCGACCATTATTTTGGGCTGTTTGGGCTGCTGGGCACCATGCACCTGCAGGGGCGCACGCAGCCCCTCACCATCGTGGGCCCGCCCGGCCTCGATGAGGTGCTCGTGACGCAAACCCGCGTGTCGCACATGCACCTGTCGTTTGCCATGACCTTCGTGCCCATCGATACTGAGGTGCATGCGGTGGTATATGAGGATGAGTGCATGACGGTGGCCACGCTGCCCATGCGCCACCGTATTCCCTGCGCCGGCTACCTCTTCACCGAGCAGCCGCGCCGCGCCAACCTGCTCAAGGAGAAGCTGCCCGAAGGCCTCACCCCCGCCCAGCTCGGCCGCCTGGCCCAGGGCGAAGATTTGCCCGAAACCGCCACCCACCCCGCCGTGCGCCACGCCGACGTGGCGGGCCCCGCTCCCGCGCCGCGCCGCTACGCCTTCTGCTCCGATACGCTCTACATCCCCGAGCTAGCCGAGCTGGTGCGCGGCGTCGACGTGCTCTACCACGAAGCCACTTTCCTGGAGGAGCTGCGCGAGCGCGCTGCCCAGACCTTCCACAGCACCGCCCGGCAGGCAGCTTCGCTGGGCCGCGATGCGGCCGTGGGGCGCCTGCTCATCGGCCATTTCTCGAGCCGCTACAAGAGCATGGTGCCGCTGCTGGAAGAGGCACAGGCCGTTTTTCCGACGGCCGAGCTGGCCCTGGAGGGCATGGTGGTACAGCTGTAATTCCGATGGATTCTTTTACCCACAAAAAACAGCAGCTTTACCTCGTTCTGAGCGGTATTTTCATCGTCAATGCGCTGTTGGCGGAAATTATCGGTGTCAAGATATTTTCGCTGCTGCCGCTCATCGGCCGCGACGACAATCTGACGGCAGGCGTACTTATCTGGCCCGTGGTGTTTGTGACGACGGACATCATCAACGAATATTTCGGCAAGGCCGGGGTGCTGCGGGTGAGCTACCTCACAGTGGCGCTTATCTTGTTTGCGTTCGGCGTCATCTACCTCACCACCAAGCTGCCGCCCGCGCAATTCTGGCTGGAGGTGAATGCCAAAGATAACCAGGGCCGGCCTTTCAACATCGATTTTGCCTACCAGAGTATTTTCCGGCAAGGCGGGGGCATTGTGGTCGGTTCCATCGTAGCCTTCATCATTGGGCAGGTGCTTGATGCTACGGTGTTTCAGGGCCTTCGCAAGCTCACGGGCGGGCGCTACGTGTGGCTGCGCGCCACGGGCTCGACGCTGATTTCGCAGCTCGTCGATTCGTACGTGGTGCTGTACGTGGCGTTTTTCGTGTTCGGCAACTGGTCGGCGAAGCAGGTGGTGAACGTGGCCAATACGAATTATTGGTACAAATTTGCGGCGGCGATTCTGCTCACGCCAGTGCTGTACGTAGCGCATTTTCTGATTGACCGTTACCTGGGACCGGATGATACGCAGGGGTTGCAAAGCGAGGCCGCAGCTAATCAGAGCGTGTAAACAGCACTATCATGCTGACGAACCGAAAGTCGGCATCAGCCAAGGAAGCATCCTATCACGGCTACCTTCGTTTGATTTACTTCTTTTTAGCGGCGCAGACGTGATAAGATTCTTCGCTGCGCTCAGAATGACCTGATACCATGTCCCGTATTCTCACCGGCATTCAAAGCACGGGCCGCCCGCATTTGGGCAACCTGCTGGGTGCCATCCTGCCTGCCATCGAGCTGTCGAAAAGCCCGGCCAACGAGTCGCTGCTTTTCATTGCCGATTTGCACTCCCTCACCACCGTGCGCGACGCTGAGACGTTGCGCGCCAACACCTACGCCGTGGCCGCCGCCTGGCTGGCCTGCGGCTTCGACACCGAGAAAAACCTGTTTTACCGGCAGTCGGACGTGCCGCAGGTGACGGAGCTGGCCTGGTACCTGAGTTGCTTCACGCCCTTCCCGATGCTGGCCAACGCGCACAGCTTCAAGGATAAGTCGGACCGGTTGTCGGACGTCAATGCCGGCCTTTTCACCTACCCGGTGCTGATGGCGGCCGACATCCTGCTCTACGATGCCAACTTCGTGCCCGTGGGCAAGGACCAGGTGCAGCACCTCGAAATCACCCGCGACATTGCCAGCACCTTCAACAACCGCTACGGCGAAACCTTCGTGCTGCCCCAGGCCCGCACCGACGAGCAGCTGATGACCGTGCCCGGCATCGACGGTCAGAAGATGAGCAAAAGCTACGGCAATATCATCGACATCTTTCAGCCGGAGAAGGACTTGCTGAAAGTAATCCGCAGCATTATTTCGGACAGCACCCCGCTGGAAGAGCCCAAAAAGCCGGATACCGACGTCACCTTCAAGCTCTACTCGCTACTGGCCTCGCCCGCCGAAACGGCCACCATGCGCCAGAACTATCTGGCCGGCGGCTACGGCTACGGCCACGCCAAAAAGGAGCTGCACGAGCTGATTCTGCGCCGCTTCGCCACGGAGCGGGAAAAGTTTGCCTTCTACATGAACAACCTGCCGGAGATTGATGCGCAGCTGGCCATCGGGGCCAAGCGGGCGCAGGAATACGGCGCGGGTGTGCTGGCGAAAGTGCGCGAGAAAGTGGGCTACGGGCGGCGCTAAACCAGCGCGAGCCCAGAAAGCCGGCGCGGGCTTAGCCATTGCACTTGAATGCTCCGTAAAGTTGAGGGCCGCCGTTCATCCGAACGGCGGCCCTCAACTTTATTGTCGTTCTATGTCCATTACCAACGAACTACTGAACACCGTTCTGCGCCATGCCGGCCAGGAGGTTTCGCGCAAGGAATTTCTGAGCATGGCCGGGCGCGGGCTGGCCGTGGGCGTAGCCGCCGGGGCCCTGGCCAGCTGCCAAGACAAACCTGGTCCCGCCGCGGCCGCCGCTACTACGCCGCTCACGGGCACCCCGGCGGCGGAGGTGGATGCTGCCACCACCTACACCGCGCCGGAGGGCCAGTCGGTGCCTTCTTCCGAAGCCGTGTCGCCGCCGGCGCGGGTGCCGACGGGGCTGAGCGAGCCCATCGAGCTGGAGGCCTGGAAGTCGGACGTGGACCCGAAATCGGCGCCCACCCCCACGCCGCTGCCGCCCGATAAGCGGGTGGGCTACGCACTGGTGGGCCTGGGCCACCTTACGCTGGAAGAGCTGCTGCCGGCCTTTGGGCAGTGCAAAAAATCGAAGCCCACGGCGCTGGTGAGCGGCTCGCCCGAGAAGCTGAAGAAGGTGGCGCAGCAGTACGGTATCAAGCCCGAGAGCTGCTACTCGTATGCCGATTATGAGAAGCTGAAGGACAACCCGGAGGTGCAGGCCATTTACATCGTGCTGCCCAATTCGATGCACGCCGAGTACGTTATTCGCGGGGCTAAGACGGGCAAGCACATTCTCTGCGAGAAGCCGATGGCCAATTCGGTGCGCGAGTGCGAGCTGATGATTGACGCTTGTAAGCAGGCGAAAGTGAAGCTGATGGTGGCCTACCGCATTCAGTACGAGCCCTACAACCGGGCCGTGCGCGACATGATACGCCAAAACAAGTTCGGCAAGCCCAAGTACATCCAGGCCCAAAACAGCCAGAGCTCGGCCAACCCCGACCACTGGCGGCACAAGAAGGCGCTGGCCGGCGGCGGCGCGTTGCCCGACATCGGTTTGTATTGCCTCAATACGGCCCGCTTCGTGCTCGGCACTGAGCCTACGGAGGTGTTTGGCTACATGCACAGCACGCCGGGCAACCCGCTGTTCAAGGAAGTGGAGGAGATGATGTCGTTTCAGCTGCGCTTCGCCGATGGGCTGGTCGTGGACAGCATCACGCACTACAATACCCACGATTCGCGCTTCTACCGCGTGAATACCGAGCGTGGCTGGATTCACCTCAACAATGCTTACGCCTACAAGGGGCAGGCGCTGCAGACCTCGCACGCCGAAGGTTCGGCGAAGATGGAAAACCACATTACGCTGGGCGCTATCAACCAGTTTGCGGCCGAGATGGACCACTTTTCAGAGTGCATTCTGGAGGATAAGCAGCCGCACACGCCGGGTGAGGAAGGCATGCAGGACCAGCGCATTATGGAGGCTATTTACCAGTCGGCCCGCGAGGGGCGGCCGGTGAAGCTGCCGGCAGTGAAGGGCAAGGATGCGTTTCGGGGGCCGGAGCCGAAGTAGCAAAAAAGCACGTCATCCTTTCGCTGCGCTCAGGATGACGTGCTTTTTTTGGTCGTTCTGCTACCCCCAGAAATCATACTGCGGCTTCTGCTCCTTGTAGAAGCTGAAACCCACTTTACTACCGCGGCTCACCTGCTGGTTTTCGAGCTTTTGCTTGACGGAAATCTTCTGGATTTCGGGCAGGCCGGGGGCGATGAGGTCGTTGTTGACGGCGGCAATCATGGCGCTTTCGACGAAGAGCTTCATGGCATCTTCAGTGACGGGGTTGTCGCTCATGTCGTTATCGGGCAACTCCAGTTGCTGCACGCCTTCGAGGAAGTAGTGGTTTTCGATGTTGACCAGCAGGCGGCCGACGAGGTAGCCGGGGTCGTTGAGGCGGTTGTACTTGATGCTGTCGGCCATGAAGTTGTAGGCCATGATGTGGCCGAAGAAACGGCGACGGAAATCGGCTTCGACGTAGGCGGTGGGCATGGGGCCGTAGTCGTCGGGGAAGGTGACGATGTTGGAATGCATGATGAAGACCAGCAGGTCGCCGGAGAAGCGGATGTGGAACTCCATTTCATTCACCGGGCGGTATTCGATAGCCACGCTCGAATCGAGCGGGGTGATTTTGCGCACCAATTCCACCACCAGCTCCTGGCTGACTTTGCGCAGGCAATCGAAGGTATTCTGGGTGTTGCGGTAGATGGCCTGCTTGGCGGTGGATTTCTGCTTGAGGCCGTCGAAAATCTGGTCGAGGCGGTCGGCGGGAGCCTCGATGGGGGAGCCGGCGGGGGCGGTGGGCGCGTTGTTGGTGGCGGTGGCGCCGGAGTGCGTGGTGGCGGCGGGCGGCGCGGGCGGGGCCTCGACAGCGGGCGGGGTGGCGGGGGCCTTGCGTGGCTTTTTAGTGGCCACGGGCTTGGTGGCGGGCACTTTGGCTTCGGGGTCGGCGGCGTCGGCGGTGGGTTTGGGGCGGGCGGCTTTGGCCATGAGCGTTGTTTTCAAAAGCGAGGAAGAAAGCAGCACGGCGGGCGCGAGCGGCCGGCGCGTAGGCTTAGTTACGCAACATCGGTGGCTGGGAGTTGCCCCAGCGCGGGTGGTGGGGTCAATTCAGATACTCTTTCCCAGGCGGCGGCGTGGAAAGCCACCGTGCGCAGCCCAGCAGGCGGGAAACCGGGGGCAGACGGCAGCAGTTGGGCCTGGGCGTTGGGCTGGCGCAGGGCCTCCCCCACCGTGCGCACGGCGCCGGCGGGCACGGCGCGGCGCACCAGCTCGGCCAGCAGCTTAGCGCCGGATACTTGCGCGATGCGCTCCGTGAGCATGGCCTCCAGCTCAGCGCGGTGGGCCACGCGGGCTGGGTTGGTGCGAAAACGGTCTTCGAGGGCCCAGGCGGAGCGGGCCAGGGCGAAGCAGAGCTCGCGGAACTGGCCGTCGGAGCCGACGGCCAGCACCAGGCGCTGGCCATCGGCGGCGGTGTACACGGTGCCGTAGGGCACGATGCTGGGGTGGCCCGAGCCCAGCGGCTGCGGGTCGTGGCCCGTGACGAGGTAGCTGCTGGCCTGGTTGGCCAGTGAGGCCAGGGCGCTTTCGAGCAGGCTGACTTGCACGAGGGTACCGTGGCCGGTTTTTTCGCGGTGGTAGAGGGCAGTCAGGATACCTTCCTTGAGCTGGTGGGCGGCGAGTAAGTCCATCAGCGCCACGGGCATTTTCTGGGGTGGCTGGCCGGGGGCGGCGGCGTTGAGGTGCATGAAGCCGGCTTCGGCCTGCAGCACGGCGTCGTAGCCGGCGCGGGCGGTTTCGGGGCCGTAGCCGGTGATTTGGCCGTAGATGAGGCGCGGGTTTTCTTTACTTAGCGTGGCGTAATCGGCTTCGAGCTTTTCGGCATCGCCGGGTTTGTAGCTGGCCAATACGATGTCGGCCGAGGCGGCGAGGCGGTGGAGCCGGGCGCGGCCGGCGGGCGTGGTGAGGTCCAGCACCACGGATTTTTTACCCCAGTTGGAAGCGGCAAAGTAGGCCGACACATCGGTGTCGGCGGCTTCGGCGGGCGTTTTCCAGGTGCGGGTGACGTCGCCGGCGGGGGGCTCGATTTTCAGGACTTCGGCGCCGAGCTCGGCGAAGAATTGGCCGACCTGCGGGCCGGCGAGCACGGCGGCGAGCTCGAGAATGCGAAGGTGGGCGAAGGGGAGCATATGATGTAGCGCGAACTAGCCGCAAAGCGGCGACAAGTTGTTAGTTTATTGAGTATTAAGAGTGGCCAGAGCCGCAAAGCGGCGGCACTCGGCGCAGAGATAAGTGCCGCCGCTTCGCGGCTCTGTCTACCAGAAACTGGTTTAGGCTACCAACGTGTCGCCGCTTCGCGGCTCGTCGGTAATCCAGGTTACGAAGTTCGCGCTACTATCGTGCTACACCGGCCCGCGCAAATACCGGGAAACTCACTAGCCGCGCACCCGGCCCCCAGAGCCGCGTCAATTCCTCGGCCACCAACGCTACCATATCGGCCCCGGCGTGCTGGCGGGCGTAGTTGGCGGTGGCCGACCAGGTGCCGAGGTAGTTCAGCATGTCTTCTGCCGTCCAGTGCTTTTCGACGGCGAAGCGGGCGTGCTGCACCCCGGCGAAGGGGAAGGCAATGTGGGCGTACTCGTCGGCGATGTGGCGGCGGTTGGCGTCCCAGTACGGGGCCGAGGTCACGTCGTGAAACTCGTCGAGCACGCGGTTCAGCTCAGGCGTTTCGAGGCGACAGAGCTGGTAGCCCCACTCGGCCAGCACGCCGCCGGGGCGCAGCACCCGGCGGGCCTCGCGGTGCCAGGCCGGCTCATCGAACCAATGCACGGCCTGGCCCACGGTTATCAAATCGAAAGAGGCATCGGCGAAGGGCGAGTGCTCGGCCGGGGAGGTCTGGTAGTGGACGTTGGGTAACGCGGAGGCTTGTTTGAGCTGGTTGGCGCTGAGGTCGGTGGCTTCGATGTGGGCGAAATGCAGGGCCAGGGCGGCGGCTACCTGGCCGTTGCCGGTGGCGCAGTCCCAGGCCCGCTCGCGGCCGGGCACCTGGGGCAACAGCCAGTCGTAGAGGGCGGCGGGGTAGGTGATGCGGTACTGCGCGTAGGCGGCAGATTGGGTGGAGAAGCGGTCGAGGGGCATGATGTAGAATAGGTAGTTTGAGAGTAGTCCGAAGAAGTATGCGACCCGTCCAAAGAAGCATGCGACTTGTCTGAGGACGTTTGCAAGTTGCCTAAAGAAGCATGCGACCCGTCCAAAGAAGTATGCGAGGTGCGCAAAGAAGCATGCGAGGTGCGCAAAGAAGCATGCGAGCTGTCCAAAGACGCTTGCGACCTATCTGAGGACGTTTGCGAGTTGTGCAAAGACGCTTGCGCATTTCTCAGACAAGCTCAAGAGGTGGTTTTGCCGCTTTTACGGCACTGCGGCGCTCGTGAGTATCTTTACCGCAAATCAAGCGGTTTGCTGACCAAAAGCACGAGGTCAGCCCTTTTATCTTCTTAACTACGCTGAACCTTGACGTTTCACGAATTTGCGCTCCATGACGACCTGCTGGCCGGCATCGACGCCATGAATTACCAGCAGGCCACTCCGGTCCAGGAGCAGGCCATCCCCAAAATCCTCGAAGGCAAAGACCTCATTGCCTGCGCCCAGACCGGCACCGGCAAAACCGCCGCCTATCTGCTGCCGCTGCTCGACAAGATTTCGCACGATAAGCACGGCCACACCACCACCCTCATCCTGGTGCCCACCCGCGAGCTGGCCACCCAGATTGACGAGCAGGTGATGGGCTTCGGCTACTACGTCGAAGCCAGCTCGATAGCCATTTATGGCGGCGGCAAAAGCGAGAACTGGGAGCAGCAGAAGCGCGCCCTCACCAGCGGGGCCGACATCATCATTGCCACGCCCGGCCGCCTCATTGCCCACCTCCAAATGGGCTACGTGAAGTTCGACCAAATCAAGTACCTGGTGCTCGACGAGGCGGATAAGATGATGGACATGGGCTTCTCGGACGATATTTTCAACATCGTGCGCCAGCTGCCCAAGCAGCGGCAGACGCTGCTGTTCTCGGCCACCATGCCGCAGAAAATCCGCGATTTCTCGCAGCAGATTCTGCAGAATCCGGACGAAATCCGGCTGGCCGTATCGAAGCCCGCCGCCGGCATCGACCAGCAGTTTTACATGGCCTACGACCGCCAGAAAATCTACATCCTCGAACACCTCATCAAGACCCAGGACGTGCAGAGCATGGTGCTTTTCACCAGCCAGAAGGCGGCCGTGGGCGGCATCGTGAAGGCGGTGAACAAGCTGGGCATCGAGGCCCGGGGCATCAGCTCCGACCGCACCCAGGAGGAGCGCGAGGAAATCATGCGGGCCTTCAAAAACAAGCAGTTCCCCATTCTGGTGGCTACCGACGTGCTCAGCCGGGGCATTGATATTGACTCGCTGAGCCACGTGGTGAATTACGATATTCCCCGCGCCGCCGAGGACTACGTTCACCGCATCGGCCGCACCGCGCGCGCCGCCACCAAGGGCACCGCCATCACCTTCATCTCGGACCAGGACCAGGACCGGGTGCAGAAAATCGAGCGCCTCATCGAGCGCGAAATCGAGAAGCAGAAAATCACCGAGGCCCTCGGCCTGGGCGAAGCGCCCGAGTACGACCCCAAACGCTTCGCCGGCCTGGGTGGTAAAATCGGCGGCCGCCCCGCCCGGGGTGGTCACGGCGGCGGCGGCGGTGGTGGCCGCGACCGGGGCCCCCGCTCCGAAGGCAGCGACCGCGGCCCGCGCCGCGAAGGTGGCCGGGATGGTGGCCGCGATGGCGGCAAGCCCCGCCGCGACGCCCCCGACCCCAAAGACCCCAAGTACCTCGAGCGCTTGGCCAACGCCAAAAACGCCCTCGCCGCTCTCGACGCGGGCCAGGCCCCGGCCACGCCCTTCCAACGCCCGCCCCGCGAGCCCCGCCCCGAAGGCGAAGAGCGCCGCGAGCGTCGCCCCCGCCCGGAAGGCGACAGCCGCTCGCCGCGCGAGCCCCGTGCTCCGCGGCCTGAGGGCGAAGCTCGCCCGCCCCGCGAGCCCCGGCCGGAAGGTGAAGCCCGGCCGCCGCGTGAGCCACGCCCCGAGGGGGAAGCTCGTGAGCCCCGTGCTGAGGGCGAGCGCCGCCGCAGCCGCGGCGGGCGCAACCGCAAGCGCGGGCCCAAGCCGGAAGGCGGTGGGGAGGCGCCGGCCGCCGCACCTGCTGCTGAGTAAGTAATTAAAAAAGCCCCGCTACTGGCGGGGCTTTTTTAGTGGCTACTCTTCGTCTTTCACTACTGCATGAGCTACCAGGCAGGGCGGCAGCTTTTGCACGGCCGTGTTGAGGCGGGCCACATTGAGCTTTTGCTGTGCCTCATTGGTCAGGTTGCGATTATAGCCCAGGAACAGGTAGTAGGCCATGAGGCGGTTGTAAGTGTCGAGCCGGGGGTCGGTTATCAGGCCGAGCAGGCGCTGCTCGAACTGGCGGGGCTGCCGGGTTTCGGCCAGCGCCCGGCTCAGCCGGCCGATGCTGCCGTAGTAGTGGTTGCGGCCGGCGTGGTCGATGCGCAGGCTGATGCCCAGCATCAGGTCGGGCACGTTGATGTCGAGCTCTTCGAGCTCGCGGAGGTAGGTTTGGCGCTCGGCCTGGGCGTAGCTGCCGTCGGACTGCCGCTCAAACCGGTCGTTCATAATGTCGAGGTGAGCGCGCAGGAAGGTTTCCCAGTTCACCGTTTCGGCCGAGAGCGTGGCAATGCTCAGGGCGTGGCGGCGCGGGCCGCTGTCCTGGCTGCAGAAGCCTACCACCCGGCGGCTGCGCTTGAGCTCCAGCGCCTTTCTGCGGGAGTAGTAGCGGGCCACGTATTCTTCAAACTCTTCATTGGTAGCCCCGATGCTGGCCGTATCGGTGGCCGCCTGCACGAGTAGCATCCGGAATCGGGGGGTGGTGCGGGCCAGGCGGTCCGTCCGGCCCAGGCGCAGCGAATCCCACTCGCGCAGGGCGCGCCACTGGGCTTCGCGCTCGGCATTGGTTTGCTCTTCGTGGTAGTCGTCGTTCGGCCGCTGCGTTTGCTCGTGCGCGTAAGTCAGGAAGGTGTGGAGGGCCGGCGGAGTTTTTTCGTCATAGGGCCGGCGGCGCTGGGCGGCTGCCAGGTAAATCTGGGAGGTGGTGTCAATCAGGCAGTCGGCGTACTGCACCAGCCGGGCATAAGGCGTGGCCAGGGTGGTTTGGGTGAGTGGTGCGGGCAGGTAGAAGGCCTGCAGCTGTGCCCCGGAATAGTCGGTTTTGGGCTGGTAGTTGATAATCCAGCGCCCGGCGGCTGGCGACTGCCGGGGCCAGGGTCCCGGCACACGAAACTCGTATTCGACCTGATTATGTAGCGGAATGGTGCCGTACACGGTGTAGGCTTCGGGCTCGTCGCCGTCCCAGCCCTGGCTTTGGTAGCTGGTAAGGTGCAGGTCGTTGACAACGGTGGCGCGGGGGAAGCGCGCCCCAAAGGCCTCGGGCGTGATGCCTTGCTCCAAGGCTTGCCGAGCCTGCTTCAGGTCGCTACTATCCAAGTACACGTAGCTGGCCTGCCCCTGGCGCAAGCTGCGGTAGCTGGGGTGCAGCTCGCACACCTTGTGCCGCAGGTTGAGCGAATCGACGATGTGGCGCAGCTGCCCCATCGTCTGCGGCGAGTAGATGAGGCCATTGGTGCTGGGGCCAAACTCCATGGGCAGCGCAGCTTCGGGCTTCGTGGGCGTGGTGCAGGCCGCCAGCCAGAGCAGGGCCGGAGCGTAAAATAAGCGGCGATATGCCATAGCGCGGGCGCCACGATGCCGGGGACGCAACCGGGGAAAAGGTGAGCAGACTTCGCTTCTCAACGGCTCCGGCTTTGGGATTATTGCCTGGCTCTTTCCTACAGCTCCGGCACGCCTGTTTGTTGAAAAAACCGGTAGGTTTCGTCGTACCACTCCGGCAGGCGCGTGGGGTCGTTGGTATCGCCAGGCGGGATGAACAGCACCATGCCCTGCCGGGCCCGCGTGAGCAGCACGCGGTAGGCATTGAGGAGGTAGCGACGGCTATCGGCCGAGTTGCACTGCTGCCAGCGCGTACCCTTGAATTTGCGGAGCTGCCAGGTGCCGTTGCGCAGGGCAAAATCGGCATCCCAGGCCACGCCTACCCAGTCCAGCTCCAGGCCTTGAATATCGAACTCAGTGGCCACATCCTCTAGATAATAAGACGAGCGCACATCATCGGCCGGGTTGAGAAACCACACCGGCGCGTCGATTTTATCCTTGATATTCAAACCCAGCGGCTTGAGCCGGTGCGCGCCCGACGAGGCCACCAGCCCGTAGCGCTCGGAACCGCGGGCCTGCTGCCGCAGCCAGGCGCGGGCCGCGTCCAGCTGGCGCGTGATGCGTAATGGATAAGCACTTTGCAGATGCTCCTGAAATAAGCGCCGCGCTTCCGGAAGGTCGGCATCCAGCACGGCCTGCACGAAGGCCGCCAACCGCTCGGCCCGGAAAGAGCGCACCGATACAGCAAGGTGCAGCTCGGCCAATGGAGCGGCCTGCAGAGCGTCCAGCCGGGCCACGGCGGCGGCATCGGCCAGGTAGTTGCGGTCGTCGCGGATACGGCTGGAGTAGAATAAATCCCAATCGGGAAAGCGCGTTTCGAAGGCGCGCAGCCATTCTTCGAGGCCAGCCTCGCCGGTATTGATTTCCTGACCGCCACCCACTAGGCACACGATGGTGCACCAGTCGGGATGCCGGTCCATCACCTCCACCAGAAACTCGGGCTCCGACATATTAAAGTCCGTTTGCCCACGCTTCTGCTGCATAAACTTGCTGGCCTGCTCGGCCGACCACGCCCGCTGGGCTTCGTCGAAAACGGTGACTTTTTCTACCGGCGCGGCGGACAAGCGTAAGGCCTCGTCGCGGAAATGGTGGATGTTCTGGATAAACGACTGCACCTGCGACACCGCTTTTTTCTTCTCGATGCGCTGACCTTGCTGTTTGGCTTCCTGCACTTTGTCGCGGGCCAGGGCCTCGCGCAACACCGCCACCAAGGGCCCATTCCCCGAGAGAAACACGGCGTGCTCCTGCGCATCTACCCTGGTGCGTTCGGTGGCAATATTGAGGCCCGCCAGCGTTTTACCCGCGCCGGGCACTCCCGTCACAAAGCAAATGCTTTTGCGCCCCTGCGCTTTGGAATGGTCGATGATTTTGGCAATACAGGCCCCCGTAACCGAGAGATTTTCGGCCCCGGCATCGGAGCGGGAGATTTCGGTTACCTGATGGCCTTTGTACAGCGCCTGCGCGGCCTCGATAATAGTAGGTGTGGGTTGGTAGCCGGCCTGTAGCCAGGCAGCCACCGCCAGTGGCGGACCTACTGCGGCCGCTATGCCCAACTGCAGAATCCCGGCCAGCTGCGCAGCATTGCCTAGCAGGGTTTCGTGGAGGCCGTCCGGGTAAGAATTCAGCTTATTGGCATATGCCGCAGCCTGGGTAGCAATAAGCACCGGCAAGATGCGGGCATGGTGACTACCGGCGTGTAAGTTCTTCAAGTCCAAGGCGTAATCCAGCACTTGGTCTTGCCCGGCCTGGTCGTAGCTGGTGCTTCCCACCTTGAATTCAAGCACGAAAACAGCATCTGCCAGTAGTACCACAGCATCGGCCCGCTTGCCCATGCGCGGGATGGCCACTTCCAGCAGCAAGTGCCCCTGCGGAAACTCGGATAACTCATGTTTTAGCAGCCGGATTTGCTGGAGCTAGGCATTGCGTTGCAGGTCTTCCAGCGCATGGTCGTGGCTTAAAACCAACTGGCCGATGATGAACAGCTCATCATCGGCCAGAAAATTTGGTATCGGAGCTTGATAGTAGGCGCGCTGCATGCTGAACGGAGAGAAAGCACGAATGTAGCCCCGCGCGTCTTTGCAGCTGCCCTACACCACCTGCCCCACCCCAAACAATACCGTAAACACCAGTGTGCTCAGCGCCATCTGCTTCAGCAGCGGGTCAATCTGCAGCGACTCCTGCCGCTGCCACACCTGCACGGCATTGAAGAGGAAGAGCGGCGCCGCCAGCGCATACAGCCACTGCCAGGGCGAGTGGTACGTAAGCGCCACGAATACCGTGGCGCAGCCCAACCCCAGCAGCAGCAGCAGCCAGTGGTAGCGCCGGGCGTGCGCCGGCCCCAGCCGCACCGGGATGGTGATTTTGCCCGCCAGCACATCCGATTTGATGTCGCGGATATTATTCACATTCAGCACGGCCGTGGCGAAGCAGCCCAGCGCGGCGGCGGGCAGCAGCACCGTCAGCGGCAGCGTTTGGGTTTGTAAAAAGTAGGTGCCGCACACGCCCACGATGCCAAAAAACAGAAACACCGAGATGTCGCCCAGCCCGGCGTAGCCGTAAGGGTTTTTGCCCGCCGTATAGTTCACCGCGGCCCAGATGGCGGCCAGCCCCAGCGCCAGAAAGCCCGCGAATATGCCTATGCCCGCCGCGCCCAGCGCCACCCACAGCAGCGCCAGCCCGCTCAGCAGCGACAACCCGCCGAAAAGATACATGGCCCGCTTCATCTGTGCCGGGGTGATGGCGCCGCTCTGCACGGCCCGCATGGGGCCCTCGCGGTACACGCTGTCGGCGCCGTTTTGCGAGTCGCCATAGTCGTTGGCGAGGTTGCTCAGAATCTGGAGCAGGATGGTGGTGAGGGCCGCCAGTGCCACTACCGGACCATTGAAATGGCCAGCGGCAGCGGCCAGGAAGCCACCAGTAAGAATGCTGGCCAGCGCCAGCGGCAGCGTGCGCGGGCGGAAGGCGGAAATCCAGGGAGACATAGGCTTGGAAACAAAATAGAACGTGTCATGCTGAACGCAGTGAAGCATCTTGCGTGCAGCAGTAATCTTGGTTACTACTCCACACAAGATGCTTCACTGCGTTCAGCATGACACGTTCTTTTACAAACGTTACTTACTTCGTAATATCCCCTACCAGCTCCGCGCTCAGCGGCGTCACCTTGGAGGGGTAAAACTTCACGACGTGGCCGTTCTCGTCCACCAGGTATTTGCAGAAATTCCAGCTGGGAGCCTCACTCACCGCGCCGTTTTTCGACTTATCGGAGAGGAATTTATACAGCGGAGCCATGTCGTCGCCCTTCACCGAGATTTTGCTGAACAGCGGGAAGGTCACGCCATAGTTTTTCTCGCAGAAGGTGGCAATTTCCTTCTCGCTGCCGGGCTCCTGCCCGCCGAAGTTATTGGCCGGGAAGCCCAGCACGGTCACCTTGTCGCCGTACTTTTTCGAAAGCTCCTCTAGCTCCTTATACTGCGGCGTGTAGCCACACTCCGAAGCGGTATTGACAATGAGCAGCTTCTTGCCTTTGTACTGACTCAATTTCACGTCTTTGC
The DNA here is from genome assembly GCF_030580865.1 of Hymenobacter aranciens. Classification (GTDB taxonomy): domain Bacteria; phylum Bacteroidota; class Bacteroidia; order Cytophagales; family Hymenobacteraceae; genus Hymenobacter; species Hymenobacter aranciens. The sequence continues at coordinate 131,660 of NZ_JAUQSY010000008.1, forward strand.
CATCAATAGATTTGACAGTAAAATCGTACACGGTGCCAGCGGCGGCAGTTTCAGCGGAAGGGTTCATGGTGGGCGGGTTGGAAGCGGTGGATTGAGAGCAAGCGGCTGCCACTACGGCAGCGGCAACGAGCAGAAGTAGCGCGGGCTTTTTCATTGGAAATGTTGGGCGTGAATAACTGCGACTTAAACTGCCGATACGGCAGCAAAGTTTTACCACTCAGGTAGTGGGCGGCGTGAGCCATTTTTCCAGCTGCGGCGGCTGGTAGGTGGCCAGCTGCGCCAGCAGCTCGGCGGGGTTATCGGCTTGCAGCAGCTGGTTGCGGTTTTCGGAGCGGAGCAGTTGGTCGTCGCGCATCCGGTCAAGGGCCAGCAGCAGGTGGTCGTAGTAGCCCGCCACGTTGAGCAGGCCTACCGGCTTGCGGTGTAAGCCCAACTGCCCCCAGGTCAGCACTTCAAACAACTCTTCGAGGGTACCGTAGCCGCCGGGCATGGCCACGAAGGCATCGGCGCGCTCGGCCATCAGCAGCTTGCGCTCGTGCATCGTGCTCACGATGTGCAGCTCGGTGCAACCGATGTGCGACACTTCCTTGGCGTGCAGAAAATCGGGAATCACCCCAATCACCTGCCCACCCGCCGCCAGTACGGCATCAGCGATGGTACCCATCAGCCCCACCCGGCCGCCACCGTACACCAGCGTGAGGCCCTGCGCAGCCAGCGCCGCACCAAGGGCCTGAGCTTGTTGGGCGTAGAGCGGGTTGGCGCCGATGCTGGAGCCACAGTAAACGGCAACGGATTTCATTATTCTGAACTGCTAAAAAAGAACGTGTCATGCTGAGCAAAGCGAAGCATCCTATCACGCTGAAACGATTAAGTTACTGCCTCGTTGTAGCGCGAGAGGATGCTTCACTGCGTTCAGCATGACAATTTTTACATCCGCTCGGGCACCTGGATACCTAGCAAACCCAGCGCAGTTTTAAGTTGCTCCCCTACTCGCGCCGAAAGTGCCAGACGCAGATTGCGCTTAGCCTCGTCAGGCTCGCTCAGGAAAGGCACCTGCACGAACATACGGTTATACGCTTTAGCTAGCTCGTAACAGTATTGGGCGATAATGGCTGGCGACATCGTCTGCGCTGCGCTACCTACCACGCTTCCATAACGCGCCAACTCCTGTATCAAGTCTCGTTCGGAAGCATGCAGTTCGTCGATAGCCGTGACATCTAGCTTCGGAGAAATCCCCATTTCATTGGCTTTGCGGCCAATGGAAGCCGTGCGGGTGTAGGAATATTGAATAAACGGCCCCGTGTCACCTTCCAGGCTCACCGACTCGGCCGGGTTGAACAGCATGCGCTTCTTGGGGTCCACTTTCAGCAGGTAATACTTCAGCGCGCCCAAACCCAGCATGTGGTAGAGCTGCTCCAGCTCGCTGTCGCTCAGGCCTTCAGTTTTACCCTTTTCGAGGGTGGCGGCTTTAGCGGCTTCCACTACTTCGCGCACCAGCTCGTCGGCATCCACCACGGTGCCTTCGCGCGATTTCATTTTGCCCGAGGGCAAATCGACCATGCCATAGCTCAAGTGATGAATGGCTTCGGCGTAGGGCTTGCCCAGCTTTTGCAGCGTGGCTTGCAGCACCTGCATGTGGTAGTTCTGCTCGTCGCCGATGACGTAGATGCTGCTGTCGTAGCCGAACTGCTCGTATTTCAGCTCGGCCGTGCCCAGGTCCTGGGTGATGTAGACGCTGGTGCCGTCGGCGCGGAGCAGGAGCTTTTCATCCAGCCCTTCAGCCTGCAGGTCAACCCACACCGAACCGTTTTCCTTGGTGAAGAAAACGCCTTTTTCCAGGCCTTCCTCTACCCGCGCCTTGCCCAGCAGGTAGGTGTCCGACTCGTAGTAGAACTTGTCGAAATCGACGCCGATGGTTTTGTAGGTTTCGTCGAAACCCTCATACACCCAGCCGTTCATGGTGCGCCAGAGGCCCACTACTTCCTCGTCGCCGGCTTCCCACTGCTGCAGCATTTCCTGGGCGGCGGTCATCAGCGGGGCCTGCTTTTTGGCCACGTCGGTGGCCACGCCTTCGGCTTCAAGCTGCTTGATTTCCTCGCGGTAGTGCTTGTCGAACAGCACGTAGTATTTGCCGATGAGATGGTCGCCCTTGATGCCCGCGCTGGTCGGCGTTTCGCCATGGCCGAAGCGCTGGTAGGCCAGCATCGACTTGCAGATGTGGATGCCGCGGTCGTTCACTAGGTTGGCCTTGGTAACGTGCGCGCCGGTGGCTTTGATGATTTCGGCCACCGCGTAACCCAGGAAGTTATTGCGCAAGTGCCCCAGATGCAGGGGCTTATTGGTATTAGGCGACGAATACTCAACTATAACACGCTGCGGGCTGCCGGGCACGGCCACCGGTGCGCCGGCCGGCTGCGCCAGCACCGTTTGCAGCAAATTCAGCCATTCGGCGTCGGTTATTTCGAGGTTCAGAAAACCCTTCACCACGTTGTAGCCGCTGACGCGTGGCTCGCTTGCTTTCAGCCACTCGCCCAGGGCCTGGCCGATTTGCTCGGGGCCTTTGCCCAGCGTTTTGGTGAGTGGGAAAGTGACGAAGGTGAAGCTGCCGGCAAAGTCCTTGCGCGTGGGCTGCAACACAAGGCTGGCGGCGGGGATTTCAACGCCGAAAACGGCCTGGGCGGCGGTTTGCAGGGCGGTTTTGAGGGCTTGTTCTAACTGTTGCACGGGTGCAAAGGTACAACCTCCCCCCCTGACCCCCTCTCCAAAAAAGAGGGGGCGCCGGTCATGCTTTACTTAGGAATCGTCCGGCTCCCCTCTCTTTTGGAGAGGGGTCGGGGGTGGGGTTACAACCCCTGCGCCTCGCCCCTACCCACTACCTCATTCAGCCGCAGGCGCTTTTCAATTGCCGCCGTGGCCTTCACCAGAATACCAAAGGCATTGTCGGCCATCGTATTCTCGCGGTCCAGTGTGGGGTTGATTTCGCCCATTTCAAAGCACACCACGCGCTCATTGTCGAGCAAATCCTGACACAAATTCTCGCCTTCTGACAGATAAAGCCCATCCTCCACCGGCGTGCCGGTGCCGCGGCTGAAACTGGCGTCGAGGCTGTCCACGTCGAAGGAGATGTACACTAAGTCACAGAAGCGCAGGTGCTCGTAGATTTCGCGGGCAATGATGCGGCTGCCTTTGGCCTGCACCTCGGCCACGGGAATGTGCTTGATGCCCAGGCGCTCGATGATGGCGTCCTCTTCGGCTTCGGTGTCGCGCACGGCCACGTACACGAGGTGCTCGGGGCGCAGCTTGGGGCCGGGCTCGCCCAGGTTTTGCAGGCGGCGCCAGAAAAACTCGGTTTCGGCGTCGATTTGCTGGCGCTGGCAGGGCAGGTTGTCGTCGCCGAGGGCGGCGGCCAGGGGCATGCCGTGCACGTTGCCGCTGGGCGTGGTGAAGGGCGAGTGGATGTCGGCGTGCGCGTCAATCCAAATGACGCCCAGGGTTTTCTGCGGATATACGGCCTTGATGCCGGCAATGGTGGCGTTGGCCGAGCTGTGGTCGCCGGACAGCACCAGCGGGAATTCGCCCCGGCGCAACGTCATTTCCACGGCCCGGGCAATGCCCTTCTGCACCGTGTAGATAGAGTCGATGTGCTTGGCGAAGGGGAAGTGGTTGGGCTCGAACAGCACGTGGTTGAGGTCGGGCACGGTGTCGAGGCCGTAGTGGCGGAAGTAGTCGCTGCCCTGGTTGAGGCAGGCCACGCGCAGGGCGTCGACGCCCATGCTGGCGCCGCGGGTGCCGGCTCCTAATTCGGAGCGCACTTCCAGGAGGGTAATGGGTTTCATTTTGGGTGGGATTTGGAAAATGAGCGTAGTGGGCGGGCCATCGTTCCACCGTAGCCGTAAGAGGCCACCGTCGAGCGCTGCCTTGCGGCGGGAAATGTCCGCCGTAGCCAAGTCGCCATTCATCATCACGAGGCGGGAAGCAGTTCTCCCCAGCGGCGGTACTTTTGACCCACCCGGCGCAAAGGTCGGGCTTTCCCGCCGCTTTTGAAAATTTCATGGATACCTATCACGACCTGATTTCCCAAACCTTCGACTTCCCCACGGCCGATTTCACCGTGCAGGAAAACGAGTTACAGTTCCACGGCATCGACCTGATGGCACTCATCGAGAAGCATGGCACCCCGCTGCGCCTCACGTACTTGCCCAAAATCAGCTCCCAGATTCAGCGGGCTAAAAAGTGGTTTGCCGATGCCATTGCCAGCACCGGCTACACCGGCAGCTACTCCTACGCCTACTGTACCAAGTCGTCGCACTTCCGCTTCGTGCTCGAAGAGGCGCTGAAAAACAACGTCCACCTCGAAACCTCGTCGTGGTTCGACATCAACATCATCCGCACGCTGTTCTCCGAGGGCAAGTTTGATAAGCAGAAGTATATCATCTGCAACGGCTTCAAAACTGAGGAGTACAAGCGCGACATTTCCGACCTCATCAACGACGGGTTCGTGAACTGCATGCCGATTCTCGACTCGCCCAACGAAATCGACTACTACCACGACCACGTGCGCGAAAAGTGCAACGTGGGCATGCGCCTGGCTTCCGACGAAGAGCCTCGCTTCCAGTTCTATACCTCGCGCCTGGGCATCCGCTACACCGACGCCATTCCGCTCTACGAGCAGCGCATCAAGGACGACCCGCGCTTCGAGCTCACGATGCTGCACTATTTTATCAATACCGGCATCAAGGACACCTCGTACTACTGGTCGGAGCTAAGTCGCTTCATCCACAAATACTGCGAGTTGCGCAAGGTGTGCCCCACGCTCACCACCATCGACATCGGCGGCGGCTTCCCCATCCAGACCAGCATCCAGCCCGAGTACGACTACCCTTACATGGTGTCGGAAATCCTGCGCACCATCCAGCGCATCTGCGCCGAGGAAGGCGTGCCCGAGCCCAACGTTTTCACCGAGTTCGGCATCTTCACGGTGGGCGAAAGCGGCGTCACGCTCTACTCCATTCTGGACGAGAAGCTGCAGAACGACAAGGAGCTGTGGTACATGATTGACGGCTCCTTCATCACCAACCTGCCCGACACCTGGGCCCTCAACCAGCGCTTTATCATGCTGGCCGTGAACGGCTGGGACAAGAAATACAAGAAAATCCAGCTCGGCGGCCTCACCTGCGACTCGCAGGATTACTACAACGCCGAGAAGCACATCTATCAGGTATTCCTGCCCGAGCGCCGCCCCGAGCGCGACCCTAAGCCACTGTACGTGGGCTTTTTCCATACCGGCGCCTACCAGGAAAGCCTCAGCGGCTACGGCGGCGTGAAGCACTGCCTCATCCCCGCGCCCAAGCACGTCATTCTCGACCGCGCCGAGGATGGCACGCTAAAAGACTGGGTGTTTGCCCCCAAGCAAACAGCCGAAAGCATGATGCGCATTCTGGGATATCAGCAATAAGCCGCCGCTTGCTTATCTTTGAAGCCTAACCGCGTCATCACTCCTCAATTTATACTCATGAAAAAGATTGTTCTGCTCGCCGCCAGCGTAGCCGCTCTCGCCCTCGGTTCGTGCAACCGCCAGAAGTGCCCCGCCTACACCAGCACCAAGGCTGCCAACCGTGTTTCCTCGCCCATCACGGCCAGCAACGCTCAGGTAGCAGAGCGTCAGTAGATTCTCAAGTTAAAAGTTGAGAGTTAAAAGTTAAAACCCCTGATTTCCGCAAAAGAGGCCAGGGGTTTTAACTTTTAACTCTCAACTTTTAACTTCTGTTCAAGATAATATCCGCCGCGCTCTGCAAATCAGCCGCGCGGGTGCCAAACTCCGCCGTTTCCTCGTGCCCCACAAGGATGCCCCGCACCCCCACCCGCTCGCCGGCTTGCATGTCGCGCAGCCGGTCGCCCACTATCCAGCACTGCGCCACGTCCAGCCTGAAGCGGGCAATGGCCTTTTCCAGCATTCCGGAATCAGGTTTTCGGAAAATGGATTCACTGACGCTGGGGTGGTTAGCGGCGTAATAAATGGCATCGAGTAGGTGGCCGCTGGCTTCCTGTAACACGTTGTGGCAGGCCGCCACGTGAGTGTGGTCGTAGAGGTTTTTGGCAATACCGGCTTGGTTCGTCACCACAATCAGGTAGTAGCCTGCGGCCTTCAGGCGGGCCAGCGCCACGGGCACGCCGGGGCTCACCACGAAGTCATCGAGCCGACACACGTAGTCGCCGATTTCGTTGTTGAGCACGCCGTCGCGGTCCAGGAAAACAGCTTTGTTGAGTTGTTGCATGTTTGCAAAGTAAGTAGGGCAAACCGAAGGACAGCGAAGCTACCTTTGCGGTCATGAAAATTGCCATCATCGGCGGCGGTATCGCCGGCCTCACCCTAGCCTGGTACCTGCAAAAAAGTGGCGTGCCTTACACGCTATTCGAGGAAAGTACCGAGCACGCGGGCGGCAATTTTTGCAGCATCCACACGCCCGAAGGCTACCTGCTGGAGGCTGGCCCGAATACTCTGCAGCTTAGCCCCGAGCTGGAGGAATTGTTGGCCGACCTCGGCCTGACCGGTGAAATTCAGGATGCTGCCCCCGTAAGCCAGCACCGCTACGTGCTACGTCGCGGGCGCTACCGCGAGCTGCCCGGCTCGCCGCCCAAGCTGCTGCTGAGCGGCTTCTTTAGCCTGAAAGCCAAGTGGCAGGCCCTACGCGAGCTGTGGAAGCCCGCCGCCCCCACCGACCCGGCCGAAACCGTAGCCAGCTTCTTCCGCCGCCGCTTCGGCCCCGAAATAGTAGACTACGCCGTCAACCCCTTCATTTCCGGCATCTACGCCGGCGACCCCGAGCGGCTGCTGATTCACAAAACCTTCCCGCAGTTGCCGGCGCTGGAGCAGACCCACGGCTCGGTGCTGCGCGGCTTCATCAAAACCAGCAAGGGCGGCGTGGGCCGGCGGCGCGTTATCGGGCTGAAGGAGGGTAACCAAACCATTGCCAACACCCTGGCCGCGAAGCTTGACGGCTACCGCCCTGGCATCGGCATTGCCCGCATCCGGCGCACGGCAGTGGGCACCTACCAGCTCTGGGCCGAGGTGGGCGGCTGGGCTGCCGCCGATGACGCTCCGCTGGGCACCTTCACGCATCTGGCGCTGGCGCTGCCGGCCTACGCGGCGGCTCCGCTGCTGGCCGAGCTATTCCCGGAGGCCTCAGCAGCGCTGGCGGCCGTGCGCTACCCGCCCATGAGCGCCGTTTTTTCGGCCTACGACCGTACAGCCGTCGCTCACCCGCTCAACGGCTTCGGCGCCCTCAATCCGAAAGCGGAAAGCACCTACGCCGCCGGCTCCATCTGGACCAGCAGCATCTACCCCCACCGCGTACCCGCCGGGCAGGTGCTGTTTACTACTTTCGTGGGTGGTGAGCAATTCAGTCAGGCCGCGCAGGATTCGGAGGATGAGCAGAAAGCGGGCGTTCATGCCGAGCTAAGCCGGCTATATGGCATCACGGGCGAGCCGCGCTGGCAGCAGCGGTATTTCTGGCCGCGCAGCATCCCGCAGTTCGATGAAAAAATCGGCCCGGCGCACGCGGCGGCCGACGCATTGCAATCCGAAAATATTGTATCGGTGGCCAACTGGCGGGCCGGCGTGGGCGTGCCCGACTGCATCCGCCACGCCCGCCAAACGGCCGAAAAGCTGGCCGCGGCCCTATCTTTGGCCTCATGAGCGAAGGCGTAGTTCTGATTCCAACCTATAACGAGCGGGAAAATGCGGAGCTGATAATCCGCAAGGTTTTCTCTCTGCCCCGCGCCTTCGACGTGCTCATCATCGACGATGGCTCACCCGACGGCACGGCGGCCGTGGTGCGTGGCCTCATGGTCGAGTTTCCGGGCCGCCTGTACCTGGAGGAACGCGCTGGCAAGCAGGGCCTGGGCACGGCTTACATCCACGGTTTTCGCTGGGCGCTAGCGCGCGGCTACGACTATGTGTTTGAGATGGATGCCGACTTTTCGCACAATCCCGACGACTTGCTGCGCCTGCACGACGCCTGCGCCCAGGACGGCTACGACCTGGCCATCGGCTCGCGCTACATCCAAGGAGTCAACGTGGTAAACTGGCCCATGGACCGGGTGCTGATGTCGTACTTCGCTTCCTGGTACGTGCGCCTCATCACCGGCATGCCCATCATGGATGCCACGGCGGGCTTCAAGTGCTACACGGCCCGCGTGCTGAAAGCCATCGACCTGAGTAAGGTTCGCTTCGTGGGCTACGCCTTCCAGATTGAGATGAAGTGGATGGCGTACAAAATGGGCTTCAAAATCAAAGAAGTGCCCGTCATTTTCACTGACCGGACGCGGGGCGCTTCCAAAATGTCGAAAGGCATTATAAAAGAAGCCTTTTTCGGCGTGCTGCAGATGAAGCTGAACAGCTGGCTGCGGCCGATTAAGCCGGTAGCGACGTAAGCCGCTGGCCGCAGTTTTAAGCCAACGCAGTTGGCGTGACTGCCGACCGACCAGTGGGGTGAGTCTCCCGATTCACGGCCGCGCAGCGGCCATGCGGCACCGCGCCGTCTGCTCGTCAAAGCCCAACCGCGAGCTTGCCGCTACGCGGCAGGGAGTTTGGAAACTCCCGTCACTCGTCGGCCTGCCGTTACGCCCTGTGCGCTAAACGGCGGCCAGCAGCCTACTTCGGCGGCGCGGGCACGCCCGAGTTCACCCCGGCATCCGGCGCCGCCGGGCCGGTATTCAGCAAATCGAGCAGGTTGATGGGCTCAAACTGACTGCTGTCGGCTGGCAGCACGGTGCGGGTGGTATCGGGGCGCGGCACGAAGCCCATGAAGCCGTGCGCCGGGCCGTTGATATTGAGCGCGTAGGGCATAGCGGCACGGTCGCCGGAGCTGATGAGACCACGGGTGGCCATGATGTCGGCGATGAGGCGGAAGAAGTAGCGGGTGCTGCCGCGCAGCTCACCGTAGCTATTGAAGGAATAGCGGGCAAACTTGGGCTTGGGGATAATGCTGGCCAGGTAGAGGCTTTCGGCCAGGGTCAGCTCGTCGGGGCGCTTGCCGTAGTAGAACAGGGCCGCTTCCTTCACGCCGTACAGGCCGCGCTTGCCGCTGGGCCAGCGGTAACGGCTTGGGCCCCACTCGATGATGTTGAGATACACCTCAAACATGCGCTGCTTGCTCACGAGGCGGGTATTTTCAATCAGCCACACCATCAGGGCTTCCTCGGCCTTACGCCCCACGGTTTTCTGGCGGCTCAGAAACACGTTTTTCACCAGCTGCATGCTGATGGTGCTGCCGCCCCGGGCAAAGCGGTGTTCCTTGATATTCTGAATGGCCGATTTCACAAAAGCCTTTTCCATGAAGCCCTTATGCTCGAAAAATCGCGGGTCTTCGGCCGTGCGAATGGCGGCCGTCAGGAAAGGTGACACCTGGGTGAAGGGCGTGAAATCGGGGTTCGAGGGGCCGACGTTGAAGGTGCGCAGCGAGTCGCCTTTGTCGTTGTAGGCGGTGTAGGGGAAGTCAGTGTTGAGCTGATTGAGGTCTTCGTTGCCGAAGCTTGTGACGATGAAGTTTTTGCCTTTCAGGCTGGAGTCGAAGTGCAGGCTGTCTACCTGGGCTAGGTCCACGTCGCCGTGCATGCGGTAGATGAGCGCGCCGGTACCCTTGATTCCCTTCGTAGCGTCGAAGATGCCGGTGGGCAGCGAGGAAAAAAAGTCGTTGGCTTCCGTTTCGGCCGATTCTACTTTGATGCTCACCGCCTTGCTGGGCTTGAGGCGCACGCTGATTTCAGGGTAAAGCCGGAGCTTATTCAGCACCACTTCGCTGCCTTTTTCGAGGCTGGCGGTGCCCCGGCCGAGGGTAGCCACAAAGTTGAGCGCCCCGCGCCGCACCTCAATGTCATTGGAGGCCAGTTTGGGGTGGTAGAGGCTGAAATTGCGGGCCGCCAGAGTGCCGCGCACCGTCAGCCGGCCGCCGGCATCGTCCGAGGTGAAGTCCTTGTCGGTGAGACGTACCAGCACAGTATCGAAGCTGATGATGGCGCCGAAGCGCTGCGGCACGTAAGGCACCTGCACCGAGCCGCCGATGCCAAATACCCGGGCTTCGAGCGCATAGTCGTCAGGTTCGATGTGGCCGCTGATTCCCAGCTCATTCACAACCGAATCAACATTGGCAGTGAGGCGGCCGGTGATGTCGCCGTCCTCGATAGCCAGTTCCGGCAGGTGCAGCAGGATGTTGTGGCGTGGCGTCTCGTAGCTCACAAAGAAGTCGCGGAAGTGTGCCTCCCCGGGCACGTTGTCGAAACCAGCTTCGAGCAGCTGATTCAACAGCAGGCCATAGTTAGTGCCCTTAGTGGTATCGACGGGCACAACGGGCTTTTTGGGCCCGCTTTTCAGCAGGAAGCCAAAATTGTCGCCCCGCCGGTCTTTATGGGCCGTAAGGCGGGCCGTAATGATTTCGAGCCCACTGAATACCGGTCGGCCAGCAAATAAGGAACGCACACTCAGACTGGCCTGCAGACGCTTGGCCGTGAGCAAGGTGTCGTCGGGCGTGGCCGTGGGCACCAGGCTCATCCCCTTGATTTCAACGGTATTGAAATCAACAAACCGGGCCGGCCCCAGCACCAGCCGAACGGGATATTTGCGCTCGACGCGGGTTTTGACTTCCTGCAGCGCGTAGGCCAGCAGCTGCTGCCGCTTCCACTGAAACACAGCGATGGCGACCAGCAACAGCGCGGCAACACCGGCCAGAATACCCAGGAGAATGCGTTTGGTGGAACGAGAAATGCGCACGGAAGGAAATAAAGCAAGCCAATTGGCTAACCCCAAAGGTAGGAAAAGGAAAAACGGCTACCGCGCGAATGGGGTTCAGGGGAGGTATTTTTTTGAATTGTGCGGTAAGATTTAGCTTGCCGGTGTTCGGTGTTCGGTGTTCAAGATAAGTTATACCCAATACCCAATACCCAATACCCAATACCCAATACCCAATACCCAATACCCAATACTCCAAAAACGGCAAGCTAAACCCTACCTCACTTTCTACCTTTGCACCATGCTTACCGCCCTCACTGCCCTCTCGCCCCTCGACGGGCGCTATCACCGTGCCACTGCGCCGCTGTCCGCCTACTTCTCCGAGCTGGCTTTGATGCGCTACCGGGTGCTGGTTGAAGTTGAATACTTTATTGCCCTGGCCGAGTTACCGCTACCGCAGCTGCAGGACGTGCCCGCCGAGCAATTCGCCGCCTTGCGCAGTCTTTACGAGCAGTTTGGGGAGAACGAAGCTGCCGCCATCAAAGCCCACGAGGCCGTGACCAACCACGACGTAAAGGCCGTCGAATATTTCCTGCGCGACCAGTTTCAGCAACTGGGCCTGGAGCAGTTTGTGGAGTTCATTCACTTCGGGCTGACGTCGCAGGACGTCAACAACACCGCCATTCCGCTCAGCCTGCGCAACGGCCTGACGCAGGTGCTACTGCCCGCTTACGCGCAGGTACGCAACGCCCTGGCCACCCGCGCCGGCCAGTGGGAAGCCATCCCCATGCTGGCCCGCACCCACGGGCAGCCCGCCTCCCCCACCCGCCTGGGCAAGGAGCTAGCCGTATTCGTAGCCCGGCTCGATGCCCAGGTGGCGCTGCTGGCGCAGGTGCCCTTCGGCGCCAAATTTGGCGGCGCGACGGGTAATTTCAACGCTCACCACGCCGCCTACCCGCACATCGACTGGCACGCCTTCGCCGAGCAGTTTGTGAACGGGCGCCTGGGCCTGAGCCGCTCCTTCCCCACCACCCAGATTGAGCACTACGACCACCTGGCCGCCCACTGCGACGGCCTGAAGCGCCTCAATACCATCCTGCTCGACCTGGCCCGCGACGTGTGGCAGTACATTTCGCTGGGCTATTTCAAGCAAACCATCAAGCCCGGCGAAGTCGGCTCGTCGGCCATGCCGCACAAAGTCAATCCCATCGACTTCGAGAATGCCGAAGGCAACCTCGGCGTAGCCAACGCCCTGCTGGAGCACTTCGCCGCCAAGCTGCCCATCTCCCGCCTCCAGCGCGACCTCACCGACTCCACCGTGCTGCGCAACCTGGGCGTGCCGCTGGGCCATATCCTCATCGCCCTCAACGCCCTGGGCCGCGGCCTTGGCAAGCTGGCCCTTGACGAAAGCGCCCTGGCCCACGACCTCGACCAGAACTGGGCCGTGCTGGCCGAAGCCATCCAAACCATCCTGCGCCGCGAAAGCTACCCCGACCCCTACAACGCCCTCAAAGCCCTCACCCGCACCGGCGAGGCCATCTCAGCCCGCACCATCGCGGCCTTCGTGGAGGAGTTGGAAGTGAGCGAAACCGTGAAAACCGAGTTGCGCGCCCTCACGCCCAGCAACTACACCGGCCGCTAGCCGCCCCGGTAAAACCCGTATTTTCCGTGGGCAGATTCGGTATTTAACGCAGCGTAAAGCCCTCATAGTAACCCGAAATTTGTCAGGATATTATCCTGCTGCTTATTCGGGTGCCTATGACTGAAGAATTACTCCTTACCGCCGGTTTCGAGCCTTGCCCCACGCCACCGCCGGGCTGGTGCCAGCGCTTCGGCACCATCTACACTAGCCTGCTGCCCCGGGGCCGTGCCTACGTGCGCTGCCTGACCGGGCAGGCGGGCCTGGTCGAGGGCTTCGTGGGCGACTGCGCGCAGCCGCTGGCCTACTGCCGGGGCCTCATCCGCACGCCCGAGCAGCTGCTTCTGCTATTGGCTTAAGCTACTGATTAAAAACAAAAAAGCCGGCTCCGATTCCCGCTCGCCGTTGGGAATCGAAGCCGGCTTTTTGGCAGGGCCGGCTCTCCACCAAGATACACGGCCCCCGTCGCGCGATGGCCCTGTTTGGGCCGCCCTACAACCACCACAAAGGAGGGAAATTTTCCGACGCGCCGAAATCCGGGCTGGCCGGTATTTTGGGCTCCGCGCTGGCACGGAGGGGCCGTAGCAAACATCCGCCTTGCAGTTGAGGTTGCTGCTATATTCTTCAACCCACCAACTTCTTCTTTCTTATGAGTGCTTCTACTCGCAACATCATTGCCTGGGTGCTCCAGGGCCTCGCCGGTTTGGCTTTCATCTTCATCGGCGGCATGAAGGTCAAAGACTTGTCAGCCACCCTGGAGAATTTCACCAAAATGGGCTTTCCCGCCTGGTTTGGCTACCTCATCGCCTTTGGCGAGCTGCTGGGCGGCATCGGCCTGCTGATTCCGCGCACCGTGCGGCTGGCGGCGGCCGGGCTCATCATCATCATGGCGGGCGCGGTGTATATGCACCTTTTCAAAATCCCGAACGGCGCGGCTACGGTAGCTCCGGCCGCCGCGCTGCTGGTTATTCTGGTGGTGATTCTCCTGCTGCGCCGCCTGGCGCCGAATGCCGTGTAAAAAACCAGCCGCCGCCTGCCCCTAACCATTGCTTGGTGTTGGGTGTTAGGTATTGGGTATTCGGGCTACGTAAGGCCCCAAACACCCAATACCTAACACCCAACACTTTTTTCGGCGGGTTGGCAAAGTGTCGGCGCCGCCCTTCCCCTCTTTTCCAGCTACGCACCCACCCAGCGTTTTTATTAAGTGAAACTCCTCTACTCCTACCTGCGCAGCTACTGGCCGCTGCTCATCCTAGCCCTGGTACTGGCCGCCGTCAACCAGATTTTTTCGCTGCTCGACCCCTACTTCTTCCGCAAGCTGGTCGACCAGTTTGCCACTAAATACCCCGACGTGGCGGCCCTGCGCACGGTGCAGTTCGGGCCCTTTTTCTGGCAGGCGCTGCCGCTGCTCTCGCTCATGCTGGGCGTGGCCATGGTGAGCCGCATTGCCAAGAATTTCCAGGATTACTACGTCAACGTCATCACCCAGCGCTTGGGCGCCCGCATGTATTCCGACGGCCTGCGCCACTCGCTGGAATTGCCGTATCAAGTCTTTGAAGACCAGCGCTCGGGCGAAACCCTGGGCAAGCTTCAGAAGGTGCGCGTCGACGTGGAGAAGCTCATCCAGAGCTTCGTCAACGTGCTGTTTACGGCCGTCGTGGGCATCATTTTCGTGATGTGGTACGCCATCACCGTGTACTGGCCCATTGCGCTGGGCTACTTCCTCACCATCCCGCTGCTGGGCATCCTGAGCTTCGCCCTGAGCAAGCGCATCAAGGTCATCCAGCGCACCATCGTGGGCGAAACCACCGCCCTGGCCGGCTCCACCACCGAAAGCCTGCGCAACATCGAGCTAATCAAAAGCCTGGGCCTTGCCCAGCAGGAAACCCAGCGCCTCAACGGCATCACCGACCGCATCCTGAAGCTGGAGCTGCGCAAGGTGCGCTACCTGCGCTCGCTCAGCTTCGTGCAGGGCACCTTCGTCAATCTGCTGCGCAACATCATCGTGCTGCTGCTCTTGTACCTGCGGGTGCAGAACCACATCAGCCTGGGCGAGTTTTTCTCGTTCTTCATCTACTCGTTTTCCATCTTCGGCCCCTTGCAGGAGCTGGGCAGCATTATCGGCACCTTCCGCGAAACCGAAGCTTCGCTGGCCAACTTCCAGCAGATTCTCGACACGCCCAAGGACGTGAAGCCCGCCCACCCCCAGCCCGTCGAAAAAATCGAAACCCTGGCCTTCGACGACGTGCGCTTCAAGCACCTCTCGGCCGACACCCCGGCCCTCGACGGCATCTCCTTCGGCACCCGCCTGGGCGAAACCATTGCCTTCGTGGGCCCCAGCGGCTCGGGCAAAACCACCCTCGTCAAGCTGCTCGTGGGCCTCTACCCGCCCCTGGCCGGCCGCATCCTCTACAACGACATTCCCAGCACCAACGTCGACCTCGACGCCCTGCGCGAGCAAATCGGCTTCGTCACCCAGGACACCCAGCTCTTCGCCGGCACCATCCGCGAAAACCTGCTCTTCGTGGCCCCCCACGCCACCGACGAGGAGTGCCTGCGCGCCCTGCGCGAAGCGGCCGCCGACTCGCTCCTCGCCCGCGCCCCCCAGGGCCTCGACACCGTGCTCGGCGAGGGCGGCGTGAAGGTATCGGGCGGCGAAAAGCAGCGCCTCAGCATCGCCCGCGCCCTGCTGCGCCGCCCCACCCTGCTCGTCTTCGACGAGGCCACTTCCGCCCTCGACTCCCTCACCGAGGAGGAAATCGGCCGCACCGTGCGCCAACTCTCGGGCTCGCGCCAGCACATCACCATCCTCATTGCCCACCGCCTCAGCACCATCCTCCACGCCGACCGCATCTTCGTCCTCGAGCGCGGCCGCGTAGCCGAGCAAGGCCGCCACGACGAACTGCTGGACCAGAAAGGGCTGTACTACGCCATGTGGCGCCAGCAGATTGGGGAGCGGAAGGAAGTGGTGGCCATATAAGTCAGGCACGAAACTTACCTTAGCGTCTCAATTCCGTTTCGCTAATGCACCTCGACAAATACGCTCTCAGCGCTGAAGGCGACCTGACAACTTTCGAGTTCATCATCGAAGGTCGTCGGGGTGCCATCCGCAAGCTGATTATCTTCCAGGAAACCACCGAACCCAATCTGTATAACCTGGCTTTTGGCGACCGCAACGAAACAACCGGCGAACTGAACGACTTGGCCGTTTCCGATAATGGCGACAGCGAGAAAGTACTGGCTACCGTCGTAGGCGCTCTATACAGCTTCTTCGACAAGTATCCGGCGGCCTTCGTGTATGCCACCGGCAGTACCAGCGCCCGCACTCGCCTCTACCGCATGGGCATCCACCGATTTCTGCCAGAGGTGATGACCGACTTTCATCTGTACGGCCAGATTGGCGACTTCTTCCACGAATTTGAACCGAACATAGCCTACGATGGCTTTTTAGTCCAACGAAACCTACTTAACTTGTAGCTATGAAAACTGTGCAAGACCTTAATAACCGTAAATCTCCTATTGTCCGCATCGACCCAACGTTGGAGAAGCTTCGTGGGCAGAACCTTTTTCCCGCTAAGCTGGCAAAGGCGAATGAGATGCTCAAAACAGCAAAACTGCCTGCGAACAAAAACCTGTAGAATCTATCTCTCCAGCAACCTATTAGCGCACTAAAATCGTGCTTTCGCAAAGACCTTATCCAGAACCAGCACCAAGAAGTTTCGCACATTGGTGCCATGATTTGGGCTTAACAGTTGAGGGAAAATTCCCTAGCTCGGATACAATACTGAATTTTGATGCGTTTTGCAGTCTGCCCAACGTCAGATTAATCAAGACGGAAGACTCAGAATTGTATGGCTTTTGGCGGCAATACGGTGATGTTTGGAGTGAAAGCAGAACTATACAAGAGTGGTTAGACGACTATAATTGGGAGGTAATCAACCCAACCGAAGAGGATGCAAAAGACCTGAGCCTGTTTCTTGGCTACGATGAGGTTTGGGAATGGGGCAGCGGTAAGATAGCAGTCAGAGAAAAGGCAGAAACGGGTATTTTCAACTCAATTAAGAAACTGCTACTGTCTCAATAATCTACTCCACCACCTGCGCCGCCACGTCATAGCTTGGCGCGGGTGGCTGCGGGTTCATGTCCTCCAGCGCGGCCACCACAATTTCGATGATGGCCAAGTCGCGGGCCCATTTCTTGTCGGCAGGGACGACGAACCACGGGCTTTCGGGCGGCGAGCAGTGGCGCAGGGCGTCTTCGTAGGCGGTTTGGTAGTCGTCCCAGTACTTGCGCTCCTTCAGGTCGTTGGGGTCGAATTTCCAGCGCTTGGCGGGGTCGTCGAGGCGGGCTTGCAGGCGGGCGGCCTGCTCTTCCTTCGAGATGTGGAGGAAAAACTTGAGGATGCGCGTGTGGTCGTTGGTGAGCAGGCGCTCGAAGTTGTTGATGTCGGTGTAGCGGCGCTGCCAGGTAGCTTCGTCGATGAGGCCGTGAACACGGGTGATGAGCACGTCCTCGTAGTGCGAGCGATTGAAGACACCGATGTGGCCCTTACCCGGCGTTTGCTGGTGAATGCGCCAGAGAAAATCGTGGTTTAACTCCTTCGTGGACGGCGCTTTGAAGGGCGATACCTGCACGCCGGCGGGGTTCACGCCGGTCAGCAGCTTTTCGATGGCTCCGTCCTTGCCGCCCGTGTCCATGGCCTGAAACACCAGCAGCACGCTGCGGCGGTGCTCGGCGTAGAGGTTTTCCTGCAGCTCGCTCAGCCGCTCGCGGAGCTTTTTGAGGCGCTTTTCGGCGGCGGCTTTGGTGGTGAAGGGTGCGGTAGTGCTGGGGTCGATGTCGGCCAGAGAAAAGTTGGGGTCCGTGACTTGCACGGCGGGCGTGGCGGGGAGCTTCATGCGAGGCTAAACGGGAAAACGGGTGGCGGTGGTTGCTATAGCCCGACTGTAGCGCGGACTTTGTAGTCCGCGAGTTAGCGCCGTTTGATTGTTCTGACTCGCGGACTGCAAAGTCCGCGCTACTACACGCTACAACCCCCAGCGCCGCCTTGCGTAGGTAAGCGCAGCTTCTTCCCGAGGCGTTTCCCTAGTAACATTCACCCCACCCTATTATCATGGCAACTTCCGCCAAAACCACTGCTTCCAAAGCCGCACCCGCTAAAAAACCTGCCGCCCAGGCCGCCGTCCGCTCCAATGGCAACGGCAACAGCAAAGCCACCACGGGCAAAGGCGCCGGTAGCAACCCGGCCGTCGACATTCAGCCCATCCTGAACCAGCAGCAAAACGCCCCCGCTCCCACCCAGAAGTTTGGAACCGTGGCTCAGCGCCTGCCCATCGGCCTCGACGAGCCCACCCGCCGCAAAAGCGTGGAAATGCTCAACCAGCTGCTGGCCGACACCATCACGCTGCGCGACATGTACAAAAAGCACCACTGGCAGGTAGTGGGCCCCACGTTCTACCAGCTTCACCTGCTGTACGATAAGCACTACGAAGAGCAGGCTGAGCTAGTCGACCTCATCGCCGAGCGCATCCAGATTCTGGGGGGCGTGGCCGTGGCCATGGCCCACGATGTAGCTGAGTTCAGCAGCATCCCCCGCGTGCCCCGCGACCGAGAGGAGGCCCCCATCCAGGTAAGCCGCTTGCTGGAAGCCCACCAGATTATGCTGAAAAACAGCCACGACTTTGCCAAAAAGGCCGATGAAGCCGGCGACGATGGCACCAATGACCTCGTGGTGAGCAATGTCATGCGCACCAATGAGATGCAAGTGTGGTTTGTAGCCGAGCACGTTGTAGATTCGCCGCTGACGCAAGCGGAATAGTGCTTCTAAAGGCTTTTTTGAAGCCTTCATGTTGAACGCCGTGAAGCTTCTTGCTCGCGTAGCTAACCCTATTCCTCAGGGTTCACTACTACCAGCGAGATACTTCACGGCATTCGACATAAGCACCTTATACTTCTTTTGCTCTTATTGCGTCGTCTCACTCCCGGTGAACTGCTAGCTTCTCATGGTGGTTGTCCTCGGCTTCTTCCACTGAATGCGTTTCGCCCAAGTCGTTGTCCTGCTTAGCCTTTTCAGCCAGCAGGCAATAGAACTCGTGAATAAGCCGGATTTCCTCCTCCGAAAAGTCCTGGGCGTTGATGAGCCGGTTGCTAGCACCTTTAGTGGCCGCAATCAGCTCATTCAGCTTGAGGTGCAACACCAGCGAATCCTTGTTTTGAGCCCGCTGGATGAGAAAAACCATCAGGAAGGTGACGATAGTAGTGCCAGTGTTGATGACCAGCTGCCAGGTTTCGGAGTATTTAAACAACGGCCCGGTAATGGCCCAGGCCAGCACGGTTGTAGCGGCGAGGATGAAGGCGGCAGTTGAGCCCGAAAACTTCGTGATTGACTCGGCCAGACGGCCGAAAAAAGAATCTTTACGGGCCATAGTAACTGATAATTAGAGTATAAAAGGTCATACCAAAGGTAGTCCCCATTGCATGAGCCATGGATGAAAACAAAAAAAAGGCCCCATCCAGCGGATGGGGCTTTTCTGCCTTGTACTGATTTCAAAGTACCCGGGTAATAACTGTCGCCTGTGAGAGCGGCTAATCATGGCTACAAAGTGACGATACCAAAGGATGCCGCGCAATCACATAATCATGTGATGCCAGCCCGGCGGCAGCCGGCGCGAAAATTGCTGGGCGGCTTAATCTGCGAAAAAAATACCCCAACCATTGCAGCAGTCGCGGGTTCGTTGTACCTTTGCACCCGCTTCGCCGCCTCAGCGAGGCCGACTTCGGTCGAGATACCTGGTTTAAGTTGCCTTTTGCGCACGTGGTGAAACTGGTAGACACGCCATCTTGAGGGGGTGGTGCCTTCGGGTGTGGGAGTTCGAATCTCCCCGCGCGCACGCAAAACGAAAAAGCCTGCTTTTCAGCAGGCTTTTTCGTTTTAGCACGTGTACCCCAAATTTCCAATTTGGGGTACACGTGCTATTCTTTTTCAAACGGATTCCCTGGCTTCACCAGCACCACCTTTTCGCGCTCCACTACCACCTGCCCGGGTAACGCGCCTTTGGGCTTGCGCACGAACTTTTTGGGCGTCACCGTCACCGGGCACAGCGAATCGTGCTGGCGGCGCGAGTACCAGCCGGCTAGCTGAGCGGCGTGCTCTATCACGGGCTCCGGGATAGTTTGGCCCGCCTTGTGGCGAATGACGACGTGCGAGCCGCTTACGTCCTTGGCGTGCAGCCAGAGGTCGTCTTTGTGAGCGTATTTCTGGGTAAGCAGGTCGTTGTTGGCCGAGTTGCGGCCGACGAGGATGGTGAAGCCACGGTCTTCGAAAACCTTGAACGGTAGCTCGCGGGCGGCTTGCGCAGCTGCCTGAGCGGGGTCGAGGCCGTGGAGCTTACGCCAGGTGCGCAGGCCACGCAGCTCGGCCAGGGCGGGCTGGGTGTCGAGCTCTTCGAGGCGCTCCAGGGCGAAGAAGGCTTCGGCCTCGCGGCGGGCGATGCGCTCGGTAAGCTGGCGCTCTTCGATTTGCTGGTTTTTGGCTTTGCGGTAGAGGTTTTCGGCGGTTTTCTGGGGTTTTTCGTTCGCTTTTAGCTTGATGGTACGCGGCTCGCCGGTGTAGAAATCCACGACTTCGTGCTGGGTGGCGCCGGGCCTGATTTCGTGCAGGTGCGCCATGATGAGGTCGGCGATGTTGCGGTAGCCGGCTTCGTGGGCCAAGGCGTGCAGGCGCTGACGGGCATGAGTGGCAGCGCTGCTGGCTTCGTCGGCGCGGCGCTCCAAGGTTTGGCGCACTTGGCGCAGCTCGGTTTCGAGGGCGCGGCGGCCCAGGGCCATGGGCACGAAGCGGCGCAGGGCGGCAAGGGGGGCGGTGCCGGGGAAGGTTTCGAGGATGTCGCCCAGCGGCAGCAAACTCAGGCGGGTGCGGCCTTCGTATTGAATGATGTAGTAATGCGCGGGCGTTTCCAGCTGGGCCAGCAGCTGGTTTACTAGGCGCGGGCGGGCATCGGCGGGCGCGGCTTCATAGCCTTGGGCGCGGAGGTAGCGGGCGGGCAGGTCGGCCAGCGCGGGGTGGCGCTTGAGCGGGTCGACGGCGGGGTTTTCATCGGCCGCTTTGGGGGGCGCGGGGCGCAAGTCGGCGTCGGCCAGCAGCTTTTGCTGGAAAAGCTGGGCCGGCGCTTCGGGCGTGAGGCGGAAAATAGCGTTGGGGCGCGGACCGTAGAGCTTGAAAACCAGCCGGGCACCGCTTCTGAAATTAATCTGCAGCACCCGGTCGAAAGGCCAAGCGGCCACGCTTTCCAATTGCTCACCGAGCAAGTCTGGGAATAAATCGACGGAATTGGCGCGAGCCCGCTGGAAGGTTTCGGGCAGGGCCAGGGCGGGAAAGTTGGCGCCCAACTGTACCTTGAGCCAAAACTCGGCACCGCCGTCGGTGAGGCCGATAACCAGCTCGTCTTTTTCCTGCGAGAAGCACGTGGCGACGCGGTAGCCGCGCAGCCGCTCGGAGAGGGCCGGGGCCAGCTGGCGCAGGAAATAATAGTTGGTGTGCATTAGTTAATTAGTTCGCAGGCACAAGGTGCAGCATTGTCGTAAGGAAAGCCCGATACTTACGCACCTCCCGCCGAAACAATAGTTGTGGCAACACTAGGAAAAGAATGAAGCCACTCATGAAAAGCCAAACCACTGGATTGGTGCTGGCGCCGATTGAACGAACAGTTACAATCATCAGCCACAAGGTAAATAGTAGTCGCCCCAGCTCCAATACCAGCTGCACAGAATGAGCGCGATACCGCAGCCACAACACGCTACCCGCAGTAGCCGGGTCGGAACTTACCCGGCCAATCAGCAAGGGGCTCGTGTTGAACCAGCTATTACGCCGCAGCTTAAACGAAGCCTCACCGATGGTGCCCAGAAAAAAAGTTACTGGGCGCGCTTCCAACGCTTGCCGTTTGGCCGCATGCTGCTGGAGCCGGAGCAGTAGTTCGGCCGGCGGCAATGGTGAAACGTATTGTTCAGTCAGCCAAGGCAGCAGCCACATTAGTTCAAATTGATTTTCAGCCCATCATACGCCACCCGCACCCAGCTTGGCAACTCTGCCTCCACCTCCTGATGCCGGCCCAATTGGTGGCTGATGTGCGTGAGGTAAGCGCGCTCGGGCTGCAAATCGGCCAGGATTTCCAGCGCCTGGCTAAGCGTGAAGTGCGAAATATGCTCCTCGCGGCGCAGGGCATTGAGTACAATCACTTTCGCCCCACGCATCTGCTCTAAGGTTTCGGAGCTGAGGTGGTTGGCATCGGTAACATAGCAGAAATCGCCGATGCGGAAGCCCAGCACGGGCAGCCGGTGGTGCAGGGCGCGCAGGGGCTGCACGGGCAGGCCCAGCAAGTCGAAGGGCGCATCGTCGCGCTCGATGGGGTGCAACACCACGCGGGGGATGCCGGGGTACTTGTGCTCAGCGAAAATGTAGGCGAATTCGGTGCGCAGTTGGTCGAGCACGCGGGGCTCGGCAAATACGGGCATGTCGTGCCCCTGCCGGTAGTTGAAAGCCCGAATGTCGTCGAGGCCGGCGGTGTGGTCCTTGTGCTCGTGGGTAAACAGCAGGGCATCAAGCTGCACGATGCCCTCGCGCAGCATCTGCTGGCGGAAGTCGGGGCCAGTGTCGATGACCAGGCTACGCTCGTCCACATTGATGTGAATGGCCGTGCGCAGGCGCTTGTCGCGGTGGTCGAGGGAGCGGCACACGTTGCAGGTGCAGCCAATCATGGGGACGCCCGAGGAAGTGCCGGTACCGAGGAATGTGATGGTCACTGCGTTTTAATTATGAGTTATGAATTACGAATTATGAATTAGTCACAAAAGCACAAGCAAGACAAATAAGCTGATGCGATGTAGAATCAACTCATAATTCGTAATTCATAACTCATAATTACGGCGCTAGCCGATATACTGCTTCACTACGCGTACCAGGGCGTCGAAATCGAGCGGTTTGGGCAGGTAGTCGGTGATGCCGGCGTTGCGGAATTCTTCCATCGTGTAGTTGTTGGCATTGCCGGTGATGGCGATGATGGGCAGCTGCTTGATGCGGGCATCGGGGTGTTTGCGGATTTCGCGGGCGCAGGTCATACCGTCCTTCACCGGAATATTGATGTCCAGCAGTACGCAGTCAATCGGATTTGCTTCGAGCTGCTTGAGCACCTCGCCACCGTTTTTGGCCAGCACGATTTTGTACTTCTGGAGTTCCAGAATTTTGCGGGTCAGATTGAGAATCACCGAGCTGTCTTCGGCGATGAGAATGGTTTTAGTAGCGTTTTCGGCGGACATGCGGGGGATGGTTGAGGGTGTGGGCGAGGATGAAATCAGGCAGGCAGGAGTTTGGCCGCAGCCGCCACGGCGAGTGGGTATTCGGCTACGAATGCTACAAAGTAATGTTCCAGCAAACGAAATCCGTCGGGCGTGTCCTGCGGTTTATCGTCTTTGAGGCGGTGTTCGAGGTGGCGGGCCTGCGTGGCGAGGGCCGTGCCGCCGAGCGTAGCAGCCGTGCCTTTGAGCTGGTGCAGCATGGGTAGCAGGGCCATATAGTCGCCCGCCGCCACCTGCGGGGCCGCGTCGCGCAGCAACTGTCCGGCCTCCTGCTCGAATTCCTGGTACAGCTCCATAGTGAACTCCAGGCCACCCAGTTCCAGCAGCTGGCGCAGCACGGCGGCGTCGAGGGTAGGCAGCGGCGGCGTGGCTAGAGACGATTTGACCGCAGCTTTGGCGGGCGCGCTTTCGGTAGTTGGCGCGGGCGGAGCCGCGTTGGCAACCGGGAGAGCTGACGGCGCCGTTTCAGGCGTCACGGCAGTGGCGATTTCGGCCACCGCTTTTTCGCGGGGGCGCAGCCAGCGGTGCAGCACATCGTAGAGGTGGCGGCTTTTGACGGGCTTGCCCACGTAGTCATCGAGGCCCTGGCGCATGAAGCGGCCGGCGTCTTCCTGCATCGAGTAGGCCGTCATGGCCACCACGGGCGGGCAGTGCTCGCCCAGCCGCTCCCGAATGGCACGGGTAGCCGTCACACCGTCCATGTCTGGCATCTGGATATCCATGAAAATCATGTCGTAGCGGGCGTTAATGGCGGTAGCGCGGGCAATGGCTTCGGGGCCGTCGGCAGCCACATCTACCACGCAGCCCAGCTTGCCCAGCAGGCGCAAACCTACCTTCTGGTTGATGGCGTTGTCATCGACCAGCAGCACTTTCGGCGCCACCGTGAAGGGGCGCGGTACGCCCTCGCGCACCGGGGCGGCAGTGGGCATGTCTTCGGCCCGCACCTCGCGGCAGCGAATGGTAAACCAGAACACGCTGCCCTCGCCGATGTCGGAAATCACGCCAATCTCGCCACCCAGCAGCTCGGCCAGCTGCTTGCTGATGGCCAGGCCCAGCCCAGTGCCGCCATAGGCCTTGCTGGGCGTGGTATCGAGCTGCGTGAAGCTGGTGAAGAGCAGCGCGGCATCCTTGGCCGAAATGCCGATGCCGGAGTCCTGCACGGCAAAGCGCAACGTATGGTTCTCGCCGTCAGTGCTCACCGACGACACCACGATACTCACCGTGCCCTCGTTGGTGAACTTGATGGCATTGGCCACGAGGTTCGACAAAATTTGCAGCAGGCGGATTTCGTCCGTTTGCACGAAGCGCGGGGTGTGCGGCGTGATGTGGTAAGTAAACCGGATTTTCTTCTGCTCGGCCCGGTAGATAAACAGCGAGCGGATGCGCTCCATCACGGCGCGCAACTCCAGCGCCACGTTGTGCATCTGCAGCTTACCAGCCTGAATTTTAGACAAATCCAGAATATCGTTCAGGATGGTCAGCAGGGCGTCGGACGACTTGCGCAGCGTGTCCACGTATTCCACCTGCTCGTCGGTATCCACGGTCTGGTCGAGCAGGTCAATCATGCCGATGATGCCGTTCATGGGCGTGCGCAGCTCGTGGCTCATGTTGGCCAGAAACTGCGTTTTGGCCTCCAGGGCAGCTTCAGCTTCCTCCTTGGCCAGGCGCAAATCGTCCTCAATCTGCCGCATTTCGGTCACATCGCGGGCAATGCCCTCGGTGCCTTTGGTAGCGCCCGCCCACACCCGGGCGCTGATGAGCACATTCACCGGATGGCCGTCCTTGTGGCGCATGCGGGTTTCGTAGTTGCGCAGCCCGCCCAGGCGGCGGATTTCCTCGGATAGGCCGGCGCTATCAGCAGGGTCGTAGTAAAAATCAAGTACCGGGCGTCCCACTACTTCGGCCGGGTCGTAGCCCAGCACTTCGCGCACCGACGGACTAACGATAACCATTAATCCTTGGTCATCAGTGCGGTAGTAAATATCCTGGAACGACTCGAAGATGGAGCGGAATTTTTCTTCCTGCGCCTCCAGCGCCAGCTGGGCGTTTTTCTGCTCGGTGATGTCGTGCGCAATGGCCGAAATCTCCTCAAACGAGCCGTCGCCCTGGTAAATGGGGTTCAAATGCACGTCGGTCCACAAATCCTGCCCGCGGGCGTCGCGCATGCGCACCTCAAAGCGTTGCGGGTCGCCCTTGGCGGCGGCTTCGTAGTGGCGCAGAAACAGGTCGCGGGCTTCCTGCTCCATACGGGCGAGGTCGGCCTCGCGCAGGTTGAGGTTGCGGGTCGGAAACACGCCATTGCGGCGCCGGAAAAAGGCCGCGTAGTTGCGGTTGAACGAGGCCAGGCGGCCGCGCATGTCCACGGTCCACATCAGGTGCGAGCCGCTCTCGAAAATAGCGTTAAGGCGGGCGTTCTGCTTACTAATTTGCTCTTCATTGCGCTTGCGCTCAATGGCCAGCGCAATCTGATTCGAGATGAAGTGCAGCACGTCGAGGTCGCCCGGCTCGTAGGCATCGGCGCGCTGGTAGTCCTGCACGGCAATAGCCCCGATGATGCGGTCGCCGATGCTCAGCGGTGAGGCCAGCATCACCTCCGGCACCAGGCCGTAGGCCGTTATTTCGCCCTTGCGCACCAGCTGCTGCAGGTCGGCGCGCGAGAGTGAGCGCGGCTGCCCGCCCTCAATAATGTACTCCGACACCCCCGACGAATACGGCCGCACCGACTGCGAGTGCTGGTGCGGGTACTGGTCGACGTGATACACGAACTGCAGCTGCGTGCGTCCTTCGTCACACAGCGCAATAAACAGGTTGCTCGTCTCAATAATCTTGCTCAGCTCGCGGTGGATAGCCCCGTAAAGGCTGGGCAAATCCTTGGCACTAATTGCTAAGTTGGCAATACTGTAATACACTTTCTGCAGCCGCTCGGCCCGGATGCGGTCGGTGATATCGTGCAGGATGGCGCGGCTGCTGATGGGCTGGCCGTGCTCGCGCACCACGCTCATGCTGCCGATGAGGTGAACAGGCTTGCCCGCACTGGTCAGAAATACCGTTTCAACCTTGTTCACCGGCTCACCATCATAGAGGTTGCGCAGCTGATAGAGCAGCTTTGCCTTATAATAGGGATGCACGATATCGGCCAGCGTGCGGGTGGCCAGTTCCTCATCAGTATAGCCCAGCTTTTCCTTCCAGGCCTTGTTTACGAACAAGAATTTGTTGTCGGCGCTCAGGTGCTGCACCAAATCCTGGGCGTTGTCGAGAAAATCCTGGAGGTGGGTATCGTCGTCCTTCAGGGCCTGTGGGGCTGTGCCGTGAGCGGTCACGGCCTCGCCACTCAGCCAGAATCCGCTGACGTCTCCACTGGCGTCGCGCATGAAGTTGCCCTGCCAGCGCACCAGGCAGGGGTGGCCGGCCCGCGTCATCACCACGCGCTCGTAAGTCTCGCGCAACTGCTGGTGCACCAGGCTCTCGTGCATGAGTTGCCGGCGCAGCTCGCGCTCGGCAGCCGGCAGAAACATATCGTGGTAGCTCTGTCCCAGCACCTCCTCGGCGGCGTAGCCCGTCAGGCGCAAGAAAACCTCGTTGGCTTCCACCACGCGGCCTTTGGTATCGAGCAGTACAAACAGCAGCCCCTGCTGCTGCAGTACCTCGGCCGCCGTAGGGGCCAGGGGCCGGACGCCGAAATCAGTCGAATGTTCACTCATAAGCCAACCTAACTTCCTGCGAAAACCAGCGGCGGCCGGGCCGCGCTGACGTAAATTTGACCAAACATAACGCCCCGCCCGCGTCCAAATCCCTCGTGCGACCTTCGCCCGCGCCGCATCTGCTTTTCGCCGTCACCACCGATTTGTGCTACGACCAGCGCATGCAGCGCATCTGCGGTAGCCTGGCGGCGGCTGGCTACCACGTTACGCTGGTGGGCTGGCAGCGCCCGGTCTCACCGCCGCTCACGCCGCAGCCCTATCAGCAGCACCGCTTGCGCGGCTGGTTTCAGCACGGCAAAGCCTTTTACGTAGAATTCAACCTGCGGCTGCTTTTTTATTTACTGCGCCAGCGCGCCGCCGCCTGGTGCGCCATCGACCTCGACACGGCCCTGCCGGTGTGGCTGCGTGCCCGCCTCGGCGGCCAGCCACTGGTGTACGATGCCCACGAGTTGTTTACCGAGGTGCCCGAGGTGGTGGCCCGCCCCGCCGTGCAGCGCGTGTGGCGCTGGGTCGAGCGCTTCATCGTGCCCCGCGCCCGGCTGGCTTACACAGTGGGGCCGGCGCTGGCGCGGGTGTTTGAGCAGCGCTACGGCCGCCCCTTCGCCGTGGTGCGCAACGTGAGCCGCCTGCGCGACGAGCAGCTCCCTCCCGCCCCCACCGCCGCGCCGCCCGGCGGCTACATCCTCTACCAGGGCGCCCTCAACATGGGCCGCGGCCTCGAAGCCCTGCTCGACGCCATGCCCCTGGTGGCGGGCCGCCTAGTCGTCTGCGGCGAGGGCGACCTCTCGGCCGACCTGCGTGCCCGCGCCGAGCGGCTGGGGCTGCTGGCTTCGGGCCAAGTGGAGTTTCGGGGCTACGTGCTGCCCAAGGCCTTGCGCGAAGTCACGCGGCAGGCCAGCCTGGGCATCATGTTGCTCGAAAATATCGGCCTGAGCTACTACTACTCACTGGCCAATAAGTTCTTCGATTACGTGCACGCCGGCATTCCGCAGGTGCTTATTGACTTTCCCGAGTACCGCGCCCTCAACGAGCAGTTCGACGTAGCCGAGCTGGTGCCCGACCTGCGGCCTGCCACCCTGGCCGCCGCCCTCAACCGCCTGCTCCGCGACGAGCCCGCCCGCTACCACTATTTGGCCGAAAACTGCCGCCGCGCCCGCCCGCAACTAAGCTGGCAGCACGAGGAAAAGGTGCTCGTGGGCTTGTATGACAAGCTACTCAATCAACACCGGCCATAACCTTTTTATACTTTCGCTCGGTCCTTAGAGCGTTTTTGTACTACAAGCTCTGGCATGCCTGCCCCTCCCCTGCTTCCTCAATATATTCTTAACCAGCTGGTCACCAGCCCTGCTGACCCGCGTCCGGTGCTGCTCACCATTGCTGGTCCCACGGCCGTGGGCAAAACGGCCCTCTGCGTGCAGCTGGCCCAGCAGCTCGGCACCGAAATCGTATCGGCCGACTCGCGTCAGTTTTTCCGCGAGCTGAGCATTGGCACGGCCAAGCCCACGCCGGAGGAAATGCAGGGCATTCCCCATCATTTTATCGACAGTCACAGCATTCAGGAAGATTACAGCGCCGGCCGCTACGCCGCCGATGCGCTGGCTTTGCTGGATGAGCTGTTTAAAAAGCACCCCGTCGTCATCCTTACCGGCGGCTCGGGCCTTTACCTGCAGGCTGTCACCGATGGGCTGGATGAGTTACCCAGCGTGCCACCCACAGTTCGCGCCCAAATCCTCGAGGAGCTAGCCACCAACGGCCTGCCCGCCCTGGTAGCCGAGCTGGCCGCAACTGACCCCGTCACTCACGCCCGCATCGACCGGCAGAACCACCAGCGTGTGGTGCGGGCGCTGGAAATCACCCGTGGCACCGGCCGGCCCTTCTCCAGCTACCACAAGCAGGGGTTTGCCGAGGCCGACAAACGTCCCTTTCGCGTGGTGAAGGTGGCCCTGACCCGCGAGCGCGAAGAGCTGTACCAGCGCATTAACCTACGCGTGGAGCAGATGCTAGCCGCCGGCCTGCTCGACGAGGTCAGAAGCGTGCTGCCCTACCGCCACCACCACGCCCTGCAGACGGTGGGCTACCAGGAAATTTTCGGCTACCTCGACGGTGAATACGACTGGGCCGAGGCGGTGCGCCTGCTCCAGCGCAATACCCGCCACTACGCCAAGCGCCAGCTTACCTGGCTGCGGCGCGATGCGGAGTACGAGTGGGTAAATCTGGGTTAAAAAAGAACGTCATGCTAAACGCAGTCAAGCATGACGCCAGCAGTAGCAAACTCAATTTAAAAGAGTTACTATCACAGGCGTCATGCTTCACTGCGTTTAGCATGACGCTCTTTTAGCTTTCTCCAAAGCCTTACACGCTCAGGATTTCCACCATCCGCATGAAGCTTTGGTTGATGGGCTTTTTCTTGTAAATCGTGTCGCTGAACGGCGTGTACACCAGCTTGCGGTCCACGATGCCGGCCATCACGTTGCGCATGCCGTTCATGAGGCCTTCCACGGCGGCAATGCCGATTTGGGAGCCCAGCAGGCGGTCGGCGGCGGTGGGCGAGCCACCGCGCTGGATGTGGCCGATGATAGTCACGCGGGTGTCGAGCTGCGGGATGGCGGCTTTTACCGAGGCGGCCACGTGGTGGGCGTTGCCCTCCTTTTCACCCTCGGCCACGATAACGATGAACGAGGTTTTGGAGCGCTTCCAGCCATTCTGCAGCGTTTCGATAACGGCTTCCTCGCTCATCTGCGTTTCGGGCACCATCACGATTTCGGCCCCACCGCCGATGGCGCAGGGAATGGCAATGTAGCCCGAGTCGCGGCCCATTACTTCGATAAAGAAGCAGCGGTCGTGCGAGTCGGCGGTATCGCGGATTTTGTCCACGGCCTCCAGGGCCGTGTTCACGGCTGTGTCGTAACCGATGGTATAGTCGGTGCCGAACAGGTCGTTATCAATGGTGCCCGGCGCGCCCACAGTCGGAATGCCGAACTCTTCCTCGAAAATCATGGCACCGGTGAAGGTACCGTTGCCGCCGATGGCCACCAGGCCCTCAATGCCGTGGTTCACGAGCTGGTCGAAGGCTTCTTTGCGGCCTTCCTTGGTCATAAATTTCTGGCTACGGGCCGATTTCAGAATCGTGCCGCCCTTCTGCACCGTGTTCGACACCGAGGCCGAATCCAGCTTCACGAACTCCCCCTTAATCATGCCGCTATAGCCGCGCATGATGCCATACACCTCGATGCCGTGATAAGTGGCCGTGCGCACTACCGCCCGGATGGCGGCATTCATGCCCGGCGCGTCGCCACCACTCGTAAAAACTGCAATTCTCTTCATCGTCAAAATCTAAAGCCTGTTTCGGCTGCCTGAATGCGGTTCAAACCTCGCAAAGTTGGCACTTTTCCGCTTAATAAACCTAATTCAGCCAACTCAACAATCTTCGGTTGAGCTTTATCTTTTTTTTACCCGTTTTCGTAGATAGTATATGCAGGAAAGCCGAATTTTCCTGTACCTTACCGCCGAATCGGCGCAAGGCCGTCACTCTTAATACTCACCCCTTAATCCCACCGTGCCATGTTTGGTTTTTTCGAGAATGAGCAGACCAAGAAAATCAAGAGCCACTTGGCCAACCTGGCCGCTCTTGCCAAAGCTGACGGCCACATCGACGCCCGGGAGATGAACTTCATCCTCGCCGTAGGCAAGAAAAACGGCATCAGCGCCTCCGACGTGCAGGCTCTGGTGAGCGGCAGCAAAACTGCCCCTACCCACCTGCCTACCAACGACTCCGACCGCTTCGACCAGATTTTCGACCTCATCAACATGATGCTGGCCGACGGCATTGTGGACGAAACGGAAATGGATTTCTGCATCATGATGGCTGAGAAGCTGGGCTTCCGCAAAGCCATTGTGGGCGTGCTGGTGCGTAAAATCTCGCAGGGCGTGAAAGACGGCCTGTCGCAGGACCGCATCAAGGAAGAAAGCCTGTCTTTCTTGAATTACAACGAGATACCGCATCACTAACGGACAGCATTTTAAAAAAGAACGTGTCATGCTTCACTGTGTTCAGCATGACACGTTCTTTTTTAAAATGCTAGCTGACGCAGGCCGTCACCGCCCGCAGCAGTGCCGCACAGGCTTCATCAATTTCCTTTTTTGAAATAGTCAGCGGTGGAGCCAGCCGCAACGAATTATCGCAGAATAAAAACCAGTCAGTGAGAATACCCTCGTGAGCCAGCGCGTAGTCGATAATCGGCTTCAGCACCTCGAACGACTCAAACTCTACGGCCATCAGCAGCCCGCAGCCGCGCACTTCCCGAATGGCCGGATGCACCAGCTGCCGCCGAAACCGCGCCGCCTTTTCGGCCACGCCCTCAGCCAGTTTTTCCTCCTGAATAACGCGCAGCGTGGCCAGCGAAGCCGCGCAGCTCACCGGGTGCCCGCCGAAGGTGGTGCAATGGCCCAAAATGGGATTGGTCTTGAAACCGGCCATAATTTCCTGCGGCGCGATGAATGCGCCGATAGGCATGCCGCCACCCATACCCTTGGCACACACCAGAATATCGGGCTCGATGCCGAATTGCTCAAAAGCCCAGAAGCTGCCGGTGCGCCCGAAGCCGCACTGGATTTCATCGAGAATGAGCAGCGCACCGACCTCGGTGCAGCGCTGGCGCAGGGCGGGCAGGTAGCCGGGGGCAGGCACGCGCACGCCCGCCTCACCCTGCACAGTTTCGACTACCACAGCGGCCGTGTGCTCGGCAATTAATTCCAAATCAGCCAGCTCGTTGTAGCGCAGGTGGCGCACGTCGGGCAGCAGCGGACGGTAGCTATTTTTGAAATGCTCGGAGCCCGTGACGGACATGGCACCGTGCGTAGAGCCGTGGTAGGCATTCACAAAGGAAATCAGCTCGGTGCGGCCGGTGTGGCGCTTGGCCAGCTTCAGCGCGCCTTCGATGGCCTCAGCGCCGGAGTTGGTAAAATACACGGAGTCGAGGCGCGGCGGCAGGGTCTGGTGCAGGGCTTCGGCCAGCTGGGCGGGGGCGGCTTGCACCAGCTCGCCGTACACCATCAGGTGCAGGTACTTGTCGAGCTGGGCCTGGATGGCGGCCAGCACTTTGGGATGGCGGTGGCCCACGTTGCTGACGCCGATGCCAGCGATGAGGTCGAGGTAGCGGCGGCCGTCGGGGGCGTACATGTACACGCCTTCAGCGCGCTCGATTTCCAGCAATAGTGGAAAATCAGAGGTTTGGGCCTGATGGCGGAGGAAGAGCTGGCGGGATGTCTGAACCACGGATTTGTCGGATTAAGTAGCGCGGACTTTGTAGTCCGCGAGTCAGAACGTTCATACTCGCGGACTACAAAGTCCGCGCTACATTATCAACAAAAATAAAGCAGCCGCTGCGGGGGCAGCGACTGCTTTATTTCATAGCTCAGGAGAAAGCGGGAGTTAGTCGTCCAGCCCGATAGAGGTGCCGCTGCGCCGGTCGGCTACGCGCTTGATAACTTCCTTGGTGAAATCCCGCTCGGCGTTCAGCAGTTGGGCCACTTGGCGCAGGCTGATGACTTTCTGAAATTTCTCGAAGTACTCTTTTTCGAGGTTCAACTCCTGCTGGCGGCCAGTGAATGACTGGGTGATGTTGTCGCGGATTTGCGCGTCGGTCATGTCGGGCGTGATGTCGCGGCGCAGCAGGCGGGTGTTGCGGTTCAGCTCACGGCGACGGGCCGAGAACTCATTGTAGATGGGCCAGAATTTCTGGGCTTGCTCCTGGGTCAGCGAAATGCGGTTGGTGATGAAGGCAATTTTCGCGTTTTCGATTTGGGTGAGGCGGCCGCCGGGGCGGCCGGGCTGGCGGCCCTGGGCCTGGGCTAGCGGCGCGGCGAGCAATAGCACCGCTACGGCAGTCAGGCGGCAAATAGAAGGGAGACGGGGCATTGGGTGGGGATAGTGGAAGCTATTAGAAATAAACGGATTCGTCGGCCGGCTGGGCGTCCAAGGCATCGGTCAGCTCCTCATCTGAGGCGTGCAGAAAGGTGCCGGGCAGCTCGGGATGGGCGGCGGCCAGCACGGCCAAATCGGTGCTTTCGACGCGGGCGCCGCTGTTCAGCAGGTAGTTTACGAGCTGGGTTTGGGGCACGGAGTCGAGCGAGGCAGTAGTGGCTGAATGCGCTGGGTTGCTCCACCAAAATGAAGCGGCGAAACCGCCCATCACTAGCATAGTAGCCAGGCCGGTGCGCAGGCTGGCGGGCAACTGCAGCAGCCAAGACCAGCTTGTAATAGCAGGCTGCTCGGCGCGGGGCAGGCGGGCCATCACGCGGGTGGGCAGCTGGTCGAAATACCCGGCGGGCGGCTCACTCAGCAGCGGGCGGGGCCGCCGGGGGTGCTCATCGAGCTTGAAGGGCTTGTTCATGATGCTTGGATGAATAATCGGGAGCCGCGTTTAATGGGGCGGCAGAAAAACTTCGGGGCTTATTCCAGGCTGTGTTGGGTGACGTACTCTTCCACCTTCTTCACGGCGTGGTGGTAGCTGGCTTTGAGGGCGCCCACGCTGGTGCCGGTGACTTCGGCCATCTGCTCGTAGGGCATCTCGTCGTAGTAGCGCAGGTTGAAGACGAGGCGCTGCTTGTCGGGCAGGCGCAGGATGGCGCGTTGCAGCTTCAGTTCCACTTCGTCGCCCGCCACGGCGGGGTCGGCTTCGATTTTGGCGGCCAGCTCGGCACCTACGTCGTTGAGCGGCAGCAGGAACTTGCGGCGCTTGCTGCTCAGGAAGCTCAGGCACTCGTTGGTGGCAATGCGATAAATCCAGGTGAAGAGCTGGGCATCCTGGCGGAAGTTTTCGAGGTGCTTCCACACCTTCACGAACACGTCCTGGGTGAGGTCGTCGGCGTCGTCGTGGTCCACCACCATCTTGCGCACGTGCCAGTACACCTTGCTCTGGTACTTGCGCACGAGCTGGTTAAACGCCAGGTTGCGGCTGGCGGGGTGCTGAAACTTGGCGAGGATTTCGTGGTCTTCCAAACGGGGGAAAGGATAAACTGTGAGTTTGATAGTACCGCGAGACAGAAGTTTAATTATCCAGCCAATATTACTAGCGTTGTCTTTCGCTTATTATAGCAGTTCCTCTTTGTAAGCTATACGTCTTTGCTTCTAAGCACCAGTTCGTTTTAGAGGCATTAGATTAGCAACATGGAAATCAATTATGAGCAAGTGCTGCCCCTGGTATTGAGAGCAATGTTCCCAAAACCAGCTGAGCGAGCAGAGGTCGAAGAAAAATTGAAAAAGTATGGCCGAGAGTCATGGCAGCCAGTTCCTGATAGAATCCGACTTGCCATCCTGAAACTAGTATATGACAACCCTAATCATCCTGGGCTTCTTGAAAGCTTAGTAGAAACAGCTTGCGGTGACTATCGTGATGTCATCTATTTTGCCGAAACTCCGTTGTCTTTTGAGGACTGGGATTTGCCTAATGCAGACCCACAGAAATATGATGAACTTTTACAGCAAGACAAACACAACTATTTCCACTGGATAAACAAGATGACTTGCGCAAGCCTTTAATTGCGTTGAGCCCTTATAAAAGTGAAAGCCCCCGCAACTTCAGAAGCTGCGGGGGCTTTTGCATTGTAACTGGTCTTACTTCTTCCGCTTCAGCACGTCATTCACGGCGCGCACCACGTCCATCTCGGTGAGGCCGTATTTCTGCATGAGCTGGTCGGGGGTGCCGCTTTCGCCGAAGGTGTTTACTCCAACATCCCCAGCAACCGCAGCACCTCTTGGTCGCTGATGCTGCTTTGCTCGCTCTTGTCGTACATCGCCAGTAGATACACCGTTTCGCCTACTACTTGCACGTAGGTGATGACGCGGGCGCCACCGCTCTTGCCGCCGCCCTTGCTGGCAATGCTAAGGCGAATTTTGTAGCAATTATGGCCGATACCTGTACCAAGCGTAGGCGTTTGCTCAAGTTCATCCAGCAAGGCAGCATACTCGCTACGTAGCGAAACGTATTTTTTCGCCAGTCGCTTCAACTGCCGGTCAAACGGCGAGATGGTGCGAACCTGAAAAGCCACGCTACAACTCGTTAAGCAGTTCCCGGGCCGGGCGACTCACTTCCTCGCCCTTTTTGAGTCGGCGCAAGTCTTCACCCGCTTCACGCAGCTCTTGCATCAATAAGGAATCTTGGGGCTGAGCTGACTTCACCTTCACCCGCTTGATGCCCTTGATAAGCTCCAGCACGCGGGCGGCGTCCTTGTCCGGTACTTCCAGTACGATTTCCATAGGTCAGGCAGTTGAAGATGTAAGAAAGATACGCAGCCGCAAGGGCAAAAGTGCCCGGCTTACTTCTTCCGCTTCAGCACGTCATTCGCGGCGCGCACCACGTCCATTTCGGTGAGGCCGTATTTCTGCATGAGCTGGTCGGGGGTGCCGCTTTCGCCGAAGGAGTCGTTGACGGCTACCATTTCGAGGGGCAGGGGCTCCTGGCGGGCCAGCAGCTGGGCGATGCTGTCGCCGAGGCCGCCGTGGCGCTGGTGCTCCTCGGCCGTTACCACGCAGCGGGTTTTGCGGGCCGAGGCGAGTACGGCGGCTTCGTCGAGGGGTTTGATGGTGTGGATGTTGATGATTTCGGCGCTGATGCCCTGCTCGGCCAGCAGGTGGCCGGCCAGGATGGCCTTCCACACGAGGTGGCCGGTGGCGAAGATGCTCACGTCGGTGCCTTCGTTGAGCAGCACGGCTTTACCGATTTCAAAGGTTTGGTCGGCGGGGGTGAAATTGGGCACCACGGGGCGGCCGAAGCGCAGGTACACCGGACCGTGGTGGTCGGCGATGGCGATGGTGGCGGCCTTGGTCTGGTTGTAGTCGCAGGGGTTGATGACGGTCATGCCGGGCAGCATTTTCATTAGGCCCAGGTCTTCGAGAATCTGGTGGGTGGCGCCGTCTTCACCCAGAGTGAGGCCGGCGTGGGAGGCGCAGATTTTGACGTTCTTATCGGAGTAGGCAATGCTCTGGCGAATCTGGTCGTAGACGCGGCCGGTGCTGAAGTTGGCGAAGGTGCCGGTGAAGGGAATCTTGCCGCCGATGGTGAGGCCCGCGGCCACGCCCATCATGTTGGCCTCGGCGATGCCGACCTGGAAGAACCGCTCGGGGAAGTCCTTTTTGAAGGCGTCCATCTTGAGCGAGCCGATGAGGTCGGCGCAGAGGGCGACTACGTTAGGGTTGGTTTTGCCCAGCTCGTGCAGGCCGGCGCCGAAGCCCGAGCGGGTGTCTTTTGATTCGGTGTAGGGGAAGTCTTTCATGAGGTGTGAGGAGTGTTAGAACGTCAAACTCCCCTCCTTGGAAAGGAGGGGATGTTTCAGCGCAGCTGAAACGGGGGTGGTTCGCCCGGTCGCGCCGCTAGGGGCATTACCGCACTTTAAAATGCCGGCTTATTTCCAGTAAAATGCCATCCAAAGCCGACCAAACCATTTTATTTTCAAATCTTAAAACTACAATTCCAAACTGGGCCAGATAACTGGTGCGGGCATCATCGTGCAGGTTGCCGCTCACGTCGAAGTGGCCCGCGCCATCCAGTTCCACGGCTAGTTTTTCTTCGGGGCAGTAAAAATCACGGCTAGTTTTTCTTCGGGGCAGTAAAAATCCAGGATGTATTCGCCGATGCTATGCTGGCGGCGGAATTTCCGATTTTCTAATTGGGCGTTTTTTAGGTTATTCCAGAGAACGGCTTCAGCGGAGGTTAAGCGGTTGCGGAGTTGGCGGCGGTCATCTTGTTTGTGCGGGAGATTGTTGATGTGCTCCATTTCTTTGAGATTACTGCGTCGTTCGGGTTTCGTTCTGGCGTTTCAACCACCCCCGTTCGGCGCTCTTCGCGCCTCACATCCCCTCCTCTTCTGAGGAGGGGAGTTTTTCGTTCTGCCTTACTAGAAGATGCTAACTGACGTCGTCTGCCCGCTTCTGATGGTAAAATTCTTCACCGCCGTGAACTTGCTACCATTGGCATTTTTGCTGCGGAATACAATTCGGTAGGCCCCCGGCTGCATGGGCAGGTTAATTTTAGTGCTGGCTTCGGGCAGGTTGTAAATCCAGGTTTGGGATTCGTCGTCGTTGAGCTGGTAGATGCTGCCGAAGCCTTTGAGGTCGGAGGTGATGTTGAGGGTGCCGGGCGATTCGTAGGTGATGGCCAGCTCCTGGCCCTGCTTGAGGGTGAGGCGCTGCACGGTGCGCGGCAGGGTGAGGGTTTCGACTTCGTAGTTGCCGGCCAGCAGCTTCTGGCGGGTGCCGTAGGTGAGGGAGGTGACGGTGGCGCGGCCGGGCGTGCGCACCACGGCCTGCATGTTGTTGCCGTAGGGGTTGGGCGTGAGGGGCGGATTCTTGAGCCAGATGGTGCCCTGCGGGGTTTTGTAGGTGAGCACGTTGGCGGTGCCGGGCTTGATGGCGATGTCCTTCTGGCGCACCGGGGGCACGGTGTTTATCTCCAGGTCGTAGCTTTGGAGGGCGTCGATGTCGAGCACGTCGGCTTTGCCCTGGGCGTCGCGGTAATGCACGTAGTTGTACTCGGGCTGCTCGGTCACGTTGTTGACGAAGGTCATGTTGACGTTCGACTCTACCGGGCGGCCGTTTTCGTCGGTCAGGTTCACGGCCACGGTGGTTTTGGAGAGCGTTTTCGCAATCACGTCGTTCATCACCGTGCGGAAGGTTTTTACCTCGGCGGCGTTGTAGTACTGGCCCAGGCATTCGAGCTGCTTGCCGAAGTCGCGCTGCGCGCCGATGCCGATGACAAAGGGCTTGAGGAAAACGTGCTTGCGCTGCAGGGCGATGGAGGCGGCGCAGGGGTCCATGTTGCAGGATTCGAGGCCGTCGGTGATTAGCAGCAGCACGTTGCGCGAGGTCTTGTCGGTCGGGAAGTCGTTGGCCGACTCCATCAGCGAGTAGGTGATGGGCGTGTTGCCCTGGGCCTTGAGCTCGGTGAGCTTTTTCTTGATGGCGGCGGCGTTTTTGGGGGCAAAAGATACTTCGAGCTTCGAGTCCTGGCAGTTCTTTTCCGAGTTCGGGAACTGGTGGCCGTACACGCGCAGGCCCAGCTCCAGGTTGGGGTAGGAGTTGAGCGAATCCACCATTTTGCCCAGCATGCGCTTGGCTACCTCCCAGCGGGGCTGGCCTTCCCAGGGGGCCATCATCGAGCCCGAGGCATCGAGCAGAAACAGGATGCGGGTGACTTTGGGCTTTTCGGGCGGGGCGTTTTGGGCGTGGGCGGTTTGGAAGCCCAGCAACAGCAATAGGGCCCAGACGAGCAACCTCACCCCCCGGCCCCCTCTCCTGCGGAGAGGGGGAGCCTGACGATTATTCAATCTCGGGGCTAGTAAAAACCGGGGCGTGAGGAAGCGAGGAAGCATCAGCAAAAGAATTAACCCGCCTCAAATCGGGCAAGGTAATGTAACAAAGCGCGGACCTACATCAGCGAAATCAATTCAATCAGTTAAAATCAGTGATTAATAGTCGCTGGCATTCTCCACCAACAACTGCTGCAGGGCTTTTTGCAGCTGCTCGTCGTTGGGCGCCACGCCGTGCCACTTGTGCGAGCCCATCATGAAATCAACGCCGTAGCCCATTTGGGTATCCATGAGCATGATGACGGGGCGGCCCTGGCCGCTGGCCGCCACGGCTTCTTCGAGGGCCGGGAGCAGGGTGCTGAACTGGTTGCCGTCGGCCTCCAACACGTGCCAGCCGAAGGCTTCGAACTTGGCGCGCAGGTCGCCGAGCCCGCCGATTTCGGCGGTGGGGCCGTCGATTTGCTGGCCGTTGCGGTCCACGACGGCAATGAGGTTGTCGATTTTGTGGTGGGGGGCGTACATGGCCGCTTCCCAGATTTGGCCTTCTTCGAGCTCGCCGTCGCCCATGAGCACGAACACGCGGCGGTCGTCGCCGTTGAGCTTTTTGGCCTGGGCCGCGCCGCAGGCCACGCTCAGGCCCTGGCCCAGCGAGCCGCTGGCGATGCGCACGCCCGGCAGGCCCTCGTGGGTGGTGGGGTGGCCCTGCAGGCGCGAATCGAGCTTGCGGAAGGTGCTCAGCTCGCTCACCGGGAAGTAGCCCGCGCGGGCCAGCACCGAGTAGAACACCGGCGAAATGTGGCCGTTGGAGAGGAAAAACAAGTCCTCCCCTACCCCGTCCAGGCTGAAGCTGGTGGGGTTGTGCTGCATCACTTTAAAGTACAGCGCCACCAGCAAATCGGTGCAGCCGAGCGAGCCGCCGGGGTGGCCCGAGTTCACGGCGTGCACCATGCGCACGATGTCGCGCCGCACCTGGGCGGCTATTTGTTGGAGTTCGGCGGTGCTGCGGTCGGCGGTCTGAGGCATATAGGGTGCGAGAGGGGGTTAGATGGGCAAAGGTAAGAATCCCTATTGCCCGGCCCTAACCTTTGCCTGGCGGAGCTCCGCAATGGCCTCCCCCGTGGCGAAACAGGTATTGCGGAGCTCCGCAACAACCCGCGCACGACGGATTCAGGCATTGCGGAGCTCCGCAATGACCCGCGCACGACGAAACAGGCGTTACGGAACTCCGCAATGACCCGCGCAAGATGAATTTAATGATTGCGGACCTCCGCAATAACCTGCGCGCCGCGAAACGGCTGCTGCGGAGCTCCGCAACGCCCTTTTCGTTGCGCGACGGGCGCTACAACAAGTTACAAAGCCCCGTTTCAGCGCGAAAAGGCTACGCTATACCAGCTGCGCCGCGTGCTCCTTGGTGTCTACTTTCTTGATGATTTTCTCAATCACGCCCTGCTCGTCAATCAGGAAGGTGGTGCGGACGGTGCCCATGTAAGTTTTGCCGTAGTTCTTTTTTTCCTGCCACACGCCGTAGGCCTCGGCAATGGTTTTGTCGGTATCGACGAGCAGCGGGAAGGGCAACTCGTACTTGAGGGCGAATTTCTTGTGCGTCGGCCCGTCGTTGATGCTCACGCCGATGACTTTGATGTTGCGGGCCGTCAGCTCCTCGTGGTGGTCGCGCAGGTTGCAGGCCTGGGCGGTGCAGCCGGGGGTGTCGTCTTTGGGGTAAAAGTAGAGGGCTACCTTGTGACCGCGCAGGGCGTGCAGGCTGATGAGGTTGCCATCCTGGTCGGGGGCGGAGAAGTCGGGGGCGGGCTGGCCGGGGGTGAGGGTCATGGGGGTATAGGGTTTGGAAGAACGACAAACTCCCCTCCTTGGAAAGGAGGGGATGTTTCAGCGCAGCTGAAACGGGGGTGGTTCGCCCGGTCGCGCCGTTAGCGCCGGTTGGGCTTTCGGTTTAAAATTAGGCGCTGGGGAAAAATATTATTACTGCTTTCGTTCAGACGGCGCGGACGGGCGAACCACCCCCGTTCGCGCCTCTTCGGCGCTCACATCCCCTCCTTTCCAAGGAGGGGAGTTTCGTTCTGCCCCTCCCCTACAAGCTCAGCGGAATTACCCGCTCATTCCCGGCCTGGTCCATCAGCCGCAGCTCCGCCGGGCCGCGC
This sequence comes from Hymenobacter aranciens, assembly GCF_030580865.1. GTDB lineage: Bacteria > Bacteroidota > Bacteroidia > Cytophagales > Hymenobacteraceae > Hymenobacter > Hymenobacter aranciens. Next base: position 171,539 of record NZ_JAUQSY010000008.1, read on the forward strand.
AGCTTCGGCCCCAGCGTATCGCCGGCCACGGTGAAGAGAGTAGCTTTCTTGTGCTCGTAGCGCAGCAGCCGGAACTGCCCGCCGATGAGCAGCCGGTAGCTCGCCAGGCCTGACATATCGTCGCCCACGCTGAACAGCAGCTGCCCGCCCGGCCGCCCGATGAGGCTGCCCTTGGGCGCCGTGGTATCGGTGAGAATGCGGAACCAGCCAAACTGTTTGAGGGCGGCCGTGATGCTGCCGTCGTCGTTCCACTTGCCGCCCACGTAGGCGCGGCCGCCGTTGGCCGCCACGCTGTAGATGGCCGAGCGGCGCGGGTCGGCCGGCGCGGCGGTGGGCTTCAGGGTCAGCGACATCGTTTTGTAGAGCGGCACCAGGGCCGAGCCCACCGTCCAGAGGCCGCTGCCGCTGGGCTCGGGCTTGTAGCTGGTGCTCAGGTAGAGGTTGTCGAACAGCGTTTCGGGCCCGAAACCCAGGTGCAGGCGGCTGGTGGTGTAGCCGGCCTCCTCCCCCGCCTTAATCATCACCTGCCGGTCGAATTTCTTGGTGATGCTGCCGAAGCGCAGCGAATCGGGCAGGCCGGCGCGCAGGTCGTAGAGGTACACTGACTCGCTACGGCGGGTGTAGCTGGGGCGCAGCTCCAGGCGGCGGTGGTCGCGCAGCAGCGTGAGGTTGGCGACCACGGCGGCCGTGTCGGGGTCGGCCACGGTTACCTTGAGCAGGTTGCGGATGATGTCGTAGCGGATGGCGGTTTTCTTCACCGCCGCCGACGTGGTTTTGAAGTAGCCGGCCTCCTCGCCGCGCAGCACCAGCCGGATGGGCGTTTCGTTCTTATAGGAGTCGGCCAGGGTAATGTCGATGGTGTAAAGCTTGCCGGGCTCCACGTTCAGGCGGCCCTTGGTGGGGGCGGTGTAGATAGGCAGGTCGTTGCCCTCGTCCACCCACAGCTTTTGCAGGGTGCGGCCGTTGGTTTTGAAGTACAGGAAATCAATGTAGTTGCTGATTTGCCGGGTGCCCGTGGGGAAGCCCACCGCATCAATCACGTGCTGGTAGAATGGCCGGCCGTTCACCGTCACCGTCACCCGCTGGATGCCGTTCTTGTTCCAGGCATTGTCGAACCTATCGAAGCCCTGCACCAGCAGCCCCACCGGCCCGAAGCAGCGGATGGTATCGGGCCACACGGTGGCCGCGCCCGGCGCCGGCTGCAGCGGCGGCACCAGCAGCGCCTTCTCAAACACGCCCTGCACCCGCGACTCGATGGCCAGCGGCTCCACCGCCAGCGCCTGCCAGGTGGGCGCCACGTGGTCCTGAATTTCGGGGAAACCGCCCCACTGCAGCGGGTTATACTGCCGGTCCTGCGCATCGCGCACCTCCCAGTGCAAATGCGGCCCGGCCGAGCCGCCGGTGTTGCCGCTCAGGGCCACCAGCTCGCCCCGCTTCACCGGAAACTGATTTTTCTCGAAGAACAGCTCCAGCTCGTAGGTCTGCTTCGCGTACTGCTGCCGGCGCATCTCGACCGCCACCGGGCCTTTAAAGTCGTTGAGGTGCCCGTACACCGTCGTCGTCCCGTTCGGGTGCGTGATGTAGAGCACGTTGCCGTAGCCAAACGACGACTGCTTCATGCGCGAGATGTAGCCGTCGGCCGCCGCGTACACGGGCTGGTTCACCCCGCCGCCAGTCTTGATGTCGAGCCCGCCGTGGAAGTGGTTAGGCCGGATTTCGCCCATGCTGGCGGCCAGAAAGTTCGGTTTGCCCGGCGCGATGGGAAACATATAGTACCCCGGCGCAATGAGGGGCCGCCCGCCGACCCCGGCCACGTCGGCCAGGGTCAGGGCCCGCTTTTCATCGGCGGAGTCGGCCTCCTGGCCTGCTGATTTTAGTGCAAATACCAGCGCCGCCAGGCTGAGTAGAACGGTTAGTTTTTCTTTGAAGAAGCTTATTTTCAATCTCACAAGTAGGTAGCAAAAAAGGAACGTCATCCTGAGCGCAGCGAAAGGACCTCGCCCGCGCCGGTCGCGGCAGTAATTATAAATTCGTTCTGGCACTATCGTTCAACGAAGCGGGCGAGGTCCTTTCGCTGCGCTCAGGATGACGTTCTGATGGTACGTTCTAACGCACCGCCACGTCCAGTATTTTCTCCCCTTCCAGAAAGCCGCTGAGCTGGTCGCCGGCCTTCACCGGCCCCACCCCACTGGGCGTACCGGTGAAAATCAAATCCCCCATCTTGAGCGTGATGTACTGCGACACAAAGCTGATAATCTTCGCAAACGGGTGCAGCATGAGGCTCGAATTGCCACGCTGCCGCACCTCGCCATTCACCTCCAGGTGAAAGTTGATGTTGGCCAAATCAGCGAACTCCCCAACTGGTTTAAAGGAAGTGGAAATAGGCGCCGAGCCATCAAAAGCCTTCGCCAGCTCCCAGGGCAGGCCCTTTTTCTTTAGCTCGCTTTGCAGGTCGCGGGCCGTGAAATCAATGCCCAGGCCGATGGCATCGAAGTAGGTGTGGGCAAATTTCTCCTCGATGTGCTTGCCATTTTTGCTTACGCGCAGCACCAGTTCCAGCTCGTGGTGGATATCCTGCGAAAAATCGGGCACGAAGAAAGGCTGGTTGCGTTGCAGCAGCGCCGTTTCAGGCTTCATAAAAATGACGGGCGCGGTTGGCACCTCGTTGTGCAGCTCGGCAATGTGGTCGGCGTAGTTGCGGCCGATGCAGATGATTTTCATAGAAGAAGCTTGGGGGCTTAGGGGCCTGGCGACTTGGCGCTTGCCGTTTGGAGAGGCAATTCTGTCCTGCAATCCCATACGGGCAATAGAGCGGGGGTGCCGTCGCCCGGCTTACAAAGTAAACATTTACCCGCCCCGCCGCCGTATAGCGGAGCCTGAATCCGTCCCCGGCTTTGGCCTTAAACGTGCTAAAACCGGGCGGATTTAACTCCCTCTCCCCTTTCTAAAATCCTCTTTTTGTCATGTTCCGCAAACTCACCCTCGTGGCTGGTCTGGCTCTGCTGGCGGCCTGCTCCACGGTGCCCATCACCGGCCGCCGCCAGCTCAGTCTCGTCAGCGATGGCGAAATAAACAGCCTGGCCACCACGCAATACCGCGAAATCATTGCCAAAGGCCCGCTCTCGACCGACGCCCAGCAAAACGCCATGGTGAAGCGCGTGGGCCAGCGCATTCAGCAGGCCGTCGAAACGTATTTCCGCCAGCAAAATGCCTCCGACCAGCTCGCCGGCTACCAGTGGGAGTTTAACGTCATTAAGGACGATGCCCAGCAAAATGCTTGGTGCATGCCCGGCGGCAAAGTGGCGGTGTACACCGGCATCCTGCCCATCACGCAGGACGAAACCGGCCTGGCCGTCGTCATGGGGCACGAAATAGCCCACGCCGTGGCCAAGCACGGCTCCGAACGCATGAGCCAGGGCCTCGTGCAGCAATTGGGCGGCGCCGCCCTCTCGGTGGCCCTCACCAACAATGCCCCCGCCACCCAGCAGCTAGCCCTGCAGGCCTTCGGCGTGGGCTCGCAGCTGGGGATGCTGAAATACGGCCGCAACCAGGAATCGGAAGCCGACCATCTGGGCTTGATTTTCATGGCCATGGCCGGTTACAACCCTGACGGCGCCGTGGCCTTCTGGCAGCGCATGGATGCCAAGGAAGGCGCCGCCTCGCCGCCCGAGTTCCTCTCGACTCACCCCTCCAACGGCACGCGCATCGCCGGCATCCAACGCGAGCTGCCCGAAGCGCGTAAGTACTACAAACCGCGCTAGGTTTAATGGTTAGTGGTCAATGTTCGTTTAGCAACGCAATAACCACTTTCATTAACCGTTAACGACTAAGCGTTAACCACCAAAAAAATGAGCTTCCTTCCCCGTCTGCTTGGCATTGGCTTGCTCAGCGTGCTGTTGACGCTGCTGCTGATGAGCTGCGAAACCTCGAAGCCCAACGCGGGTGAGTTTGGCAGCCCCACGAAAATCAAAGGCGACGTGGCTCCGGCCCCCGAAACCCGCGTGGTAGCGCAGGTAACCGACAGCGCCACTGTCTTCAAGATGCCGCAGGCGCAGCTGGCAGCCGCCTTTATTCGTCACTTCAACGATGGCACCGTCATTGACAAAATCCTGGTGCGCAAAGCGCCGGGCGTCGACAAGGAAGCGGGCACCTATTTTCTCGTGGGCATGGGCCTGCGCAACGGCATGTTCCGGGCCATTGCCCTGCCGCTCAATAGCTCCGGCGACAATACTTACTACCTCAGCCCTACCGCCGAAAGCTACGTCATCAGTGGCATAGGCTGCAGCACCTGCTTCTTTAATTTCGAAAACGGGCGCATTGTAGGCACTACCTGCGGTGAGAATACCGGCGGCGGCCACTGCGACCTGAAAGTAACCGACCACACCGATATTTTTGCCTCCCGATGAGCCGCACCAGTAAATGGCTCCTGCGCCTGTCGCTCACCGCCCTGGCCGTGCTGCTGACTACCGACCGCCGCCCGAAACCTACTGTAATAAAAAAGCCCGCCGAGTAGCGGGCTTTTTTATTACAGCACGCGCTGCAAATACTCGCGTAGTTCCCCAGTCCGCACCTGCTCTAAGGCATGTGGCGTAGTTGCCAGCAGCGCAAACGTAGCGTTGGGCAATTGCCGCGCAAATTCCTCCGAAGCTGCTGGCCCCGCCGTCTGGTCGGCATCGCCCACCAATACCTGAATGGGCAGCCTCGTAGCCGCCAGCTGGGTCACCGAAACGGGCGCCGTTTGCCCCAATTGCCGCAACATTACCGCCGTGGCTTCTACCACCTTCGCCCAGGGCGTAGGTGCGTGAAACTGCGCCAACCGCTCCACAAAAGCCGGGATTTTCGCCGCCATTTTTTCCGGCACCAGAAACCGGGTTTCGGCCTCGGCCGAAGCTGGGTTCCAGTCGAATTTTGTGCCTAACGTGGTAATGGAGGCAAACAGCTCGGGCGTTTCCTGCGCCGCCAGCAGAGCCGCGTAGCCGCCCATGCTGTAGCCCAGCACGTGCACCGGGCCCACATTTAGTGCGGCAATAAACTCTTTTACCTGCTTGGCAAAATGCGCCATAGCAAAATCTTCTGCCACCAGCGGCTGCCCGCCGTGCCCGGCAAAATCCATCGTGTGCACAGTGGCCAGGTCGGCCAGGTTTTCGGCCAGCGGCTGGAGTTGCCGGGCGGTGCCCAGCGCCCCGTGAAGGAGCAGGAGGTGCGGTTTCATCGGGTGTGGCTTAAGCGGTGATTTCGGCAGCCAGACCAGTCAAATCCAGCCCGTCAAAGGTGCCGGACGACATCAGCAGCAGGTTGGCGTTATCCCATTGCTGGCCGCGCAGGAAGGCGGCCAACTCGGCGCTGTCGGTGATGACTTTCAGGTCGGGGCGCTGGAAGGCTTCGGCCACGGTGGCGGCGGCCAGCGGCGGCAGGCGCTTGTGTTCCAGCACGTGGGGGTTGAAATACACCACCGCCACATCGGGCGCATCAAAGCAGTGCGCGTACTGCGGCAGAAACGCGGGGTTGAGCGAGCTGAAGGTGTGCAGCTCCAGGCAGGCCACCAGCCGGCGTTGCGGAAACTGCTGTTTCAGGGCGTTGGTCGTGGCTTTGAGCTTGGAGGGCGCGTGGGCAAAATCCTTGTACACTACCGAAGTGGCGCCCTCCTGCACCAGCTCCAGCCGCCGGGCGGCGCCGGGGAAAGAGGCCACGGCGCGGAAGAAATCCTTGCCTTTGATGCCCAACTGCTTGCAGACTTCTTTGGCGGCCGAGATGTTGCGCAGGTTGTGCGCGCCAAACACCTGGATGGCCACTTCCTCGTCCTTCTTGTTCAGCAGAAAGGTTTTACCGTTGCGAATGACGTGCTCGTGTGGCCCGTAACCGATGTAGGTCACGTCGGGGTTGGTGGGCACGGCAATGAGTTGGGTTTGCTCGTCGTCGCGGTCGTAGATGAGCACGCCGGCCTTGGGCGTCATGTCGGCGAAAATGCGGAATTGCTCGCGGTAGATTTCCTCGGTCGGGAAGACGTTGATGTGGTCCCAGCTGATGCCGGAAATAACGCCGATGTGGTGCTGGTAGAGGTGGAATTTGGGCCGCCTATCGACCGGCGACGACAGGTATTCGTCGCCCTCAATGATGATGATGGGCGCGTCGTCGGTCAGCTGCACCATCAAATCAAAGCCCGCCAGCTGTGCTCCCACGGCGTAGTCAAACTTGCGCCCGTGGAAGCGCAAAACGTGCAATATCAACGCTGTAATGCTGGTTTTACCGTGCGAGCCGCCGATGACGATGCGCTGCTTGTCGCGGCTAGCCTCGTAGATGTATTCGGGGAAGGAATACACTTTCAGCCCCAGCTCCTGAGCGCGGAGCAGTTCGGGGTTATCGGGGCGGGCGTGCATGCCCACAATCACGGCCGCGAGGCCAGCGTGAATGTTTTCCGGAAACCAGCCTTCCTGCGCAGGCAGCAGCCCGGCAGCAGCCAGCCGCGAGCGGGCGGGCTCAAAAATCTCGTCGTCGGAGCCCGTGACGCGGGTGCCGCGCTGGTGCAGCGCCAGCGCCAGGTTGTGCATGATGCTGCCTCCCACGGCAATAAGGTGAATGGCTTCGGGAACGGCGGGCTGAGAAACGGATGACACGGAGCGAATGACGAAAGAAAAGCGGTTTTTTCAGAAGAGCAACCGCAGAATTTTAAGACGGTTTTTCCAGGTAAATGACGCAGAAAATTTCTCTTCAATGCCAAAAAACAAGAAACCAGACCCGAAGGAAGGCGCAAGCCAAACCAGCGACCGGAAATTGAAAATACCGGGCTGCGAAAGTACAAAACCCCGGCCGCCGCCGGGCCCGACGCGGCCCAAGAAAGCCGCCCGGGCCGCATTTTTTTCCATCCTTTCGGGGTTAGCTTTGTTATTCGGTTTGTCGCCTCCATTTGGAACGGCAGCCCATCGCCCTCCTGCTTTCTACTATAATTATTTCACTATCAGATGCTAGACAAAATGGACGACCGGGTAAAACAAGCGGGGGCCCGCGCCAAAGCTGCCTGGGGCTCCCGGGGGGCCAATGGCCTGGTGCTATCCAACGCCAGCGCCACTGGCAAGCTGCCGCCGCAGGCGCCCGAGCTGGAAATGGCCGTGCTCGGCGCGCTCATGCTGGAGAAAGACGCCCTGACTTCGGTCATCGACCTGCTCAAGCCCGATTCGTTCTACAAAGCCTCGCATAAGCTTATCTACGAGGCCATTATTCACCTCTTCGATAAGTCGGAGCCCATCGACCAGCTCACCGTGGTGCAGGAGCTGCGCGAGATGGGCGCGCTGGAGGCGGCGGGCGGCCCCTTCTACGTGGCCAACCTGACGCTGAAGGTGAACTCGGCCGCCAACGTGGAATACCACGCCCGCATCGTGACCGAGTCGGCCATCAAGCGCGCCATGATTACGGTGGCCAACGATGTACTGCGCGACGCCTACGAAGACACCACCGACGTATTTAACCTTCTTGATACCACCGAGGCAGCGCTGTTTGAAGTTTCAGAATCGAACATCCGCAAGAACTTCGACGACATGCGCTCCTTGATGGGCAAGGCCATCAAGGAGCTGGAAGAAAAGAAAAACCAGAAGGATGGCTTGACGGGCGTGCCGTCCGGCTTCACCGCTCTGGACCGCGTTACCAGCGGCTGGCAACCTTCTGACCTTGTGATTATTGCTGCCCGGCCCGGCATGGGAAAATGCCTAGGCAAAGGCACGCTGGTACTGATGTACAACGGCGACCTGCGCAAGGTAGAGGACGTGTTGCCCGGCGACCTGCTGATGGGCGACGACTCGACCCCGCGCCGGGTGAAAAGTATTGCCCGCGGCCGCGAAAACATGTATTGGGTGCGGCAGAACAAGGGCGACGATTACCGCGTGAATGAGAGCCACATCCTGTCGCTGAAACGCTCGCGCAATGAAGGTCCGCACCACCATGGCGATGTGCTGAACATCACCGTGAAGGACTGGCTAGCAAAAGGGCCGAAATTCCGCTCCAATTACAAGGGCTATAAAGTACCCGTGGAATTTGCGGTTGAGGAGCTTCCTATCGACCCGTATTTTCTGGGCGTATGGCTGGGCGATGGCGCCAGCAGCAACTGCCGCATCACGGGCCAGGACCAGGAAATCATTGACTATCTGCATGAATATGCCGCTGAGCTGGGTATGCAGGTGACTGTGGGCGTGGTGGAAAACCGTTGCAATAGCTATGGCATCACGCGCGGGCGGCAGGGCGGCAACATTGCCGAATACTCGTTGCAGGACGAATTGCGGCAGCTGGGTGTGCTCGATAACAAGCACATTCCCCGCGCCTACGCCATCAACTCGACCGAGAACCGCCTGCGCCTGCTGGCAGGCCTGATTGACAGCGACGGCCACCTCAACGTGGTGAGCAACGGCTACGAAATCACGCAGAAGAACGAGAAGCTGGCCCGCCAGATTAAGTTTATCTGCGACTCGCTGGGCTTCCGCACGTCGCTGACTAAAAAGCGGGCGGTGATTTCCAAAATTGGCTACGAAAGCGAGGTATGGCGCGTGCGCTTCTATGGTGATATTGACCGCATTCCGGTGCGCGTGGCCCGCAAAAAGGCGAATACCTGGGCTAGCAAAGTGAACTGGCGCCAAACCGGCATTTCGGTCGAATTTGATAAAGAAGACGATTATTACGGCTTCGAGATTGACGGTAACCGCCTGTTTCTGCTGCAGGATATGACGGTGACGCACAACACGGCGTTCGTAGTATCGGCTATGCGCAACGCGGCCGTCGAGCACAAGCGGGCCGTGGCCATCTTCTCGCTCGAGATGTCGTCGCTGCAGCTCGTGAATCGTCTGATTTCGGCCGAGGCGGAACTGGATTCGGAGAAAATCAAAAAGGGCAGCCTAGCGGATTACGAGTGGCAGCAGCTCAACCACAAGATTACCGACCTTTCGGCCGCGCCCATCTACATTGATGACACGCCGGGCCTGAGTATCCGAGAGTTGCGCACCAAGTGCCGCCGCCTGCGCTCGCAGAAGGACGTGCAGATGATTATCATTGACTACTTGCAGCTAATGAGCGGCAACACCGACGGCCGGGGCGGCAACCGCGAACAGGAAATTGCCAGTATCTCGCGGGCCCTCAAGGGTATTGCCAAGGAGCTGAATGTGCCCGTGCTGGCCCTGTCGCAGCTCTCGCGCTCGGTAGAGACGCGCGGCGGCGAGAAACGCCCGCAGCTGAGTGACCTTCGCGAATCGGGCTCCATCGAGCAGGATGCCGACATGGTAATCTTCCTCTATCGGCCGGAGTACTACGGCCTCGACCAGGACGCCGAAGGCAACTCGACGCAGGGCGTGGGCGAAGTCATCATCGCCAAGCACCGGAACGGCTCGCTGGAAACAGTGCAGCTCAAGTTTATCGGCAAGTACACCAAGTTTGGCGACCTAGAAGGCAGCGGAGGCTTTGACGGCGGCTTTGGAGGCGGCAGCTACACGCCGGGCGCCCTGCCCAGCAGCAGTTTCGACGACGAGCCGGGCGCGGGCGGCGGCTTTGCACCGAACACGATACGCCTGGGTTCCAAGATTAACGAGTCGCCGGTGCCGTTCCCGAAGGGCAACATCAGCAAATTCGAGGAGCCGCCATTTTAAGTAAAAAACCGCCTGTCATGCTGAACGCAGTGAAGCATCTTTTCACGTCAGAACGACCCGTTAGACGTGAGAAGATGCTTCACTGTGTTCAGCATGACAGTTCTTTTTGGATGACAGCCTCCCTTCTACTACTTGCCCTGTTCGCCTTCCTGGCCGGCTTTATCGATGCCATGGTGGGCGGGGGCGGCTTAATTCAGCTGCCGGCGATGCTGGTGCTGCTGCCGGGCGTACCCGTGGCCACGGTACTGGGCACCGGCAAGTTATCAAGCATTGCGGGTACCGCCGCGGCACTGCGCCGCTACCTGAGCGGGCCTACGGCCGTGCCCCTGCGCTGGCGCAGCGTCGGGCTGATGGCCGTGGCAGCGGGGGCTTTTGCCCTGCTGGGCGCCCGTGCCGTGAGCGGGCTGAACAAGGAGCTAGTGAAGCCGCTGGTGCTGGCGTTGCTGGTGCTGATGGCCATTTATACCCTCTGGCGCAAGGATTTCGGCAGCCTGCACGCCCCGCGGCTGCACGGCCGGCGCGAGCTGCTGGCTGGCTTGCTGCTGGGCGCGGCATTGGGGTTTTACGACGGCTTTTTCGGGCCGGGCATGGGCAGCCTGCTGCTGTTTGCCTTCGTGGGCGTATTTGGCTACGACTTCATTGCCGCCTCGGCTTCGGCCAAGCTGGTGAACGTGGCTACCAACCTGGTGGGCCTGGCCTATTTCGTGGCTACCGACCAGGTGCTCTACCACGTAGCCCTGCCAATGGCGGTATGCAACGTACTGGGCTCTACGCTGGGGGCGCGCATGGCCCTGCGGCGCGGCACCGGCTTCGTGCGGGTGCTGTTTCTGGTGATTGTGGGGGCGTTTATCCTCAAGCTGGGCTGGGAAACGTTTAGCCAGTAAGTGGCTTATGCCGGCTGCAGGGCCGGCTGTTTCTTGCGGCTTTTGCGGGTGCGGTTGAGCCACATGACGGTGCCGGTGATGGGGAACGTGGCCCCCAGCAGGCTCACTACCAACGCCAGCACCTTTGAGGGCAGGCCGAAAATGGCGCCCGTGTGAATAGGTTTGTAGAGGCCGCGCACACGCTGGGCCAGGTTGCGCCCGGTGTAGGGCTGCTGGCTAATAATGCGGCCCGAATACTGGTCGAGGTACACTTCGTCGGTCGCATTGTCGGTGAGGGCACCAGCCGGCAGCATGGCCACCCGGATGCTGCCGGTGGGCTCTTTGGGCAGCTGCAGGCTGTAGTATTGAGCCTGCGGGGCCTGCTGCCGCGCCCAGGCTAGCAGCGCATCGGGGCTGAAGGCCAGAGCAGCACTGCCGATAGGAGTTGAGGTAGGCGGCTCGGGCCGCTTCAGCGGTGTGCCCGTGACGGCACCCAGCACTTTATTGGCCCAATCGAAGGACATGCCTACGCCCGTCAGCGCCATAATCAGCAGAAATACCGCCGTATAGAAACCCAGCACGATGTGAAAATCGTGGTTGAGGCGCTTCCAGCTGCTGCCCCACTTGATGCGCAGGCGCGGCGTGAGGGCCTTGCGCGTGGCCGGCCACCACAGCACCAGCCCGGTCGTCAGAATCACCACGAATATGAGCGAGTTAATGCCCATCACCAGCTTGCCCGTGGGGCCAGCTACCAGGCCGCGGTGCAGCTGCTCCACGGTGTGAAAAAAGTTGTCGCGCGGATTAAGCTCGCCGGTGATAGCGGCCGTGTATGGATTCACAAACAGGCGCGGGCCGGCGTCACCTTTGCCGCCCTTACCCTTGCCTTTGCCGGGGCCTTCGGGGCCAGCGGCCCGCTCAAGCCGCTCGCCGCGGGGGCTTTCGGCAGTTGGGCGGCCCCGGCCCGCGCCGCCCTTACCTCCAAGGCCACCGGCGAGGCTGATTTCCACGGTACGGGTGGGGTCGGCGTACACTTTCAGGCCGCCGATTTTGGCCTTGGGCTTGGCGGCCTGCACAGCGGCGACCAGCTGCGCCAGCGGCAGCGGCGCAGTAGTGGCGGGCGCCACGAAGTAGCGCTCGGCATGCCAGCTTTGCTCGATTTCCTTTTCAAACGCCAGAATACAGCCCGTCAGGCACACAAAAACCAGTACCAAGCCGGTGGCCAGGCCCAGCCAGAGGTGAATAGTGCGAATAGTGGCTTTGAGCGGAGTCATCGGGGTTTATGAATGAAGGTTAGTTGACAGCCCGGTTAAACAACCAATTGCACCGCTCGCCAGCGCTGAAAGGCCGGCAAACGGTGCAATTAATTTACAAGCAAAGATTACAGCTTATAGCTGAGCGTGGCCGAGAAGTTGCGCGGTGCAATGGGGTTCACGCTGTTGTCGTCGTGCAGGTTGTAGCTCAGCTCGTCGAGGATGTTAGCCAGCTTCACGCGGACCGAAAACCGGTTGTAGGCGTAGCCCAGCGAGGCATCGAAGAGGAAATAATCGGGGATGCTGATGAGGCGGAAGGTATCGGTGAAGGGCAGGCCGGTGCTGGCGTCGACCTGGCGGGTGTTGCGGCCGGCCAGCTTGTCGCCCACGTAGTAGCCCGTCACGCCGGCCGAGAGGCCGCGCAGGAAGGTGCTGCTACCGAAGGCCTGCCCGAAGCTGTAGAACGCGCTAAGGTTAGCGGTGTGAGCGGGGTTGTAGCGCAGGCGGCTGCCGGTTTCGTAGAGGTTGCTTTTGGTGTAGGACGTGTGGTTGTAGCTGTAGCCGGCAATCAGCGACCAGCCCTGTAGGGGCTTGCTTTGCACATCCACTTCCACGCCTTTGCTGGTCACCTCGCCGGCCAGCTCCTGGGCGGTGGGGTTGTTTTTATTCCAGGCGGGGTTTTCCACGCCGGCGCCGAGAAACTGCTGGATAGTCTGGGCCTGGTTGCTGTTCACGATGCGGTAGGCCGTCACGTTGGCCGACAGCGCGCCCTTGAACAGGTCGTTTTTGATGCCTACTTCGTACTGGTCGATGAGCGACGGCGCCAGCGGCGCGCCATCCGGGCTGATGCCGGTGTTAGGCGTGAAGGAGTTGGAGTAGGAAGCGAAGACCGAGCTGGTTTTGATGGGCTGGTACACCAGGCCCAGGCGCGGCGAGAAAGCATTGTCGTAGCGGCGGTTTTCCCGCACCGTCACGGCCGACGACGTGGCCGTCAGGCTGGGGTAGGTGTACACGTCGCTGGGGGTTTCCTGGTAGCTCCAGCGCAGGCCGGCCAGCACTTTCACGTGCTCGCCGAGGCTGATGAGGTCCTGCACGTAGAAGCCGGCGCGGCGGGTGTTGCCCTGCGTGCGGGTGTTGTAGCGCAGCTGGTCGAAGCTGGTCACGGGCTTGGCCGGGGCGCCCAGCATCCGGCTACGGTCCAGCACGTTGATGGAATCGTAGGGCTGGGCAATGTAGGTCAGGGCGTTGGTGGCATACTGGTCAGCATCGGCCCCCAGCAGCACCGTGTGGCCCAGGAAGCCCGTGCGGAAGGTGCCCGTCAGGTCGGCCTGGGCGAAGAAGTAGTTTTCGGCCGTTTCCGTGCGGTTGAGGCTGCGGAGCATGTTACCGTAGAGGGCGGCTTTGGGCGTGGGCGCCACGTAGCTAGGCGTGCCCGCAGTGCCGCGCGCCGGACGGAAGCCGTTGTTGATGCCCACGGGGCGCGAGCCGCTGCGCAGCTCATTATCATAGCGCTGGAAGCCGCCCACTGTCCGGATTTGCCAGGCCTCGCTCAGGCGGCTGGTGATAGTGGCGGTGGCGCTGGTTTGCTGGGTGGCATTGGTGGCGCCGGGCACATTCAGGAAGCGGCTGCGCGACTCCAGAATGTTGTAGTCGATGGCGCCGATGCCGAAATCCGGCGTACGGTTGTCGCGCAGGTAGTCGCCCTCCAGCACCAGCTCCGTTTTGGGGGTGAGGCGGAAAAGCAGCGAGGGGTTGACGTACACGCGGTTAGACTTCACTTCGTCGCGGTAGCTGTCGCTGCGCTCGTAGGTGCCGTTCAGGCGGAAGGCCACTTTGCTGCTCTGGCCCACGGCGCCGTACACGTCAAACGTCGGCTTCACGAAGCCGAAGCTGCCTGCGCGCAGCCCCACCGAGCCGCCGCGCTCAAAAAGCGGCTTCTTGGTTACTAGGTTCAGCACGCCGCCGGCGGCTACGTTGCCGTAGAGGATGGCGGCGCTGCCCTTCAGCACTTCCATGCGCTCGAGCGAGCTTACCTCGGGCATTACGCCGTTATTGAAGCGTACGCCGTTTTTGAAGGTGTTGTTGGAGCCGTAGGCGAAGCCGCGGCTGCCCAGCTCTTCCTGGGTGCCGCCGGTGGTGCTGGTCACGTACAGGCCGGCCACGTTGGTCAGCACGTCGCTCAGGCGCAGGGCCTGCTGCTGCTCCAGCACCTCGCGCTCCACCGTCACCACGCTCTGCGGCAGGTCGAGCGGGGCCACGGGCAGCTTGCCGATGGTGGCGGGGCGCTGGTTGAGGCTTTTGTTGCCCATCACAGTCACTTCCGTCAGCTGCTGCTCGCCTTTGGCCAGCGCGATGGGTGGCAGCGTGGCCACGCGGCCGGGCTTCACTTCCACAGTTAACTCCTGGGGCACACAGCCCAGGCAGCTGATGGTGAGCACCTGCCAGCCAGCAGGCGCGCTCAGGCGGAAGCTGCCATCGGCGGCCGGGCTGGTGCCCAGCTGCGTCCCTTTCACCAGAATGGATACGTGGCTGGCATCCTCGCCTCCCGTCAGCTGCACCCGGCCTTCCACGGTGCCCATGGCGGCCGCACCGCGTTGGTGGCCTTCGTGAGCAGCATGGTGCTGCGCCAGGCCTACGGTAGGCAACAGGCTGCTGGAAAGAAGCAAAGAGAGGAAAATTGGGCGCATCGGCTATTTAGAACAATTCAAAACTACCGCAAAGGTCTACCTTATTTAGAAGCTGTACAAACAAATTTTTTGTTTGCTATCAATTTGCTTTAGCCAGCCGGCCGCTTTCCTTCATTAATAAACTGTCTATCACACAAAAAGCCCTCAACACGACGTTAAGGGCTTTTGATTAAGGCCAGATTACTCCAGCTCATAACGGGTAGCAGGTCAGCTTTCGCTAAGTGCCGGCGCGGCCTCTCCTACCGCTTGGGGCAACGCAAAAGCTTCCGCCAATAACTCATACGAGCGCAGCCGGTCCTGAAAATCAGCCGTGATGGTAACCACCACAATCTCATCAACATCATAATCGGCCGCCAGCTTCGTGAGCTGCTTACGCACCTGCTCGGGGGTGCCGCTCACCACGCGGTTGCGGTTGCGGGCCAGGTGAATTTCGTCCTCAGGCGTGAACTGGTAAGCGGCCACTTCTTCGGCGCTGGGATACGTCAGCCGCTCGCCTTTGCCAAAGCGCAGGAGCTGCAAATCGGTAGCGGCGCGCAGCTGGCGGGCTTTTTCCTCGGTGTCGGCACAGAGCACGAAAATGGCCAGATTGGCCTCAGGCTCCGGCAGTTCGGCGGAGGGGCGAAAACGCTGGCGGTACTGCGCCACGGCGGCCGGGCCACCGTTGGGGTTGATGAACTGGGCGAAGGAAAATGCGGCGCCGAGATGGGCGGCAAACAGGCCGCTCTGGCCGCTGGAGCTCAGCAGCCACAGGGCAGGCACGGTGGCAGCCTGCGGAATGGCCATCACCCGCTCATGGATGGTTTCGGGCACCCGGTCGTCGCGCAGATAGGCCTGCAGGTCCATGAGCTGCTCGGCAAACTCTTTGTCTTCGAATTTATTGTGTGGGTTGAGGGCGTAGGCAGTAAGCCGGTCGCCGCCGGGGGCGCGGCCCAAACCCAGGTCGATGCGGCCGGGGAAAAGGGTTTCGAGCAGGCGAAAGTTTTCGGCCACTTTCAGGGCCGAGTAGTGCGGCAGCATCACGCCGCCCGAGCCCAGGCGGATGCGCTGGGTATGGTTGCCGAGGTGAGCAATAAGCACTTCGGGCGCCGAACCGGCCAGGGTATGGGTGTTGTGGTGCTCGCTCACCCAGAAGCGGTGGTAGCCGAGACGGTCGGCCAGCTGGGCCAGGGCGGTGGTTTCGAGCAGGGCCTGGCGGGCGGTGGCGCCGGGGCGGATGGGCGACTGGTCGAGAACGGAAAGGCGGAGAGTGGACATGCTACACGGATGTAAGATGTCTAAAACCTTGATTCCGCTGCTAAGTTTGAACGAGGTAGAGACGCAATAGTTGAAGTCTCGTCGTGCGCGCCGTTAGTTAAATAAGCAAAGGGGTTTCGTTCAACGACGAGACTCCAACTATTGCGTCTCTACCGCAGCTGCGTCGGGCTCACGCCAAACTTTTTCTTAAACGCCGTGCTGAAATGCTGCACCGACGAATACCCTAGCTCAAAAGCCAGCTCGCTGGCCGTTTTCCGGCGTTCCAGCAGCTGGGCTTTGGCATCGGCGAGGCGGTAGTCGCTGAGGTAGCCGAAAACGGTTTGGCCAAATAACTCCTTGAAGCCGGCCTTGAGCTTGAATTCATTGAGCCCCGCCACGCGGGCCAGCTCGGGCAGGCTAGGCGGCAGGGCCAGGTGCTGAATGAGATAGTCGCGGGCAAAGAGCAGCCGCTCGCGGTCGTAGTCGCTGCGAACGTGGCGGCGCGGCCCCTGCGCCTGCTCGAAGGCCTCGGCCTGCAGCACCAGGATTTCGAGGGCTTTGGAGTAGAGAAACAGCTTCTTGAGCGGCCCCACGAAGCGGCAGCCCAGCACCTCGCGGATGGCTGTGTGCAAGGCCAGCCCCAGCGACAGACTTTGCTCGCTCAGCAGCCGCTGCTGGCCCGCCAGCACGGCCTCGCAGAAGCGGCGGAGTGGCTCATTGGCCTGCTGGGCCAGGGCCAGAAAAGCGGGTTTGGTGAATTGCAGGATGAAGGTTTCTTCTTCCAACTCTTCGCTACGAATCAAGCCCTCGAAGCCATTGGCGTACCACAGGTTATGCTGGTAGCTGGCTAGCTGGGCGGTGAAACCGGCGCGGTGGTTTTCGATGGTAGTGCGGCCGCGCAGGTTGAAATGCAGGTGCACTACGTCGAGGTCGGTGTGCCACTCGGCGGCGAAGGGCTGGCGGTAGTGCCAGCGGGCGTAGGCCA
Source organism: Hymenobacter aranciens (assembly GCF_030580865.1). Classification (GTDB taxonomy): domain Bacteria; phylum Bacteroidota; class Bacteroidia; order Cytophagales; family Hymenobacteraceae; genus Hymenobacter; species Hymenobacter aranciens. The sequence goes on from NZ_JAUQSY010000008.1 coordinate 188,177, forward strand.
TGCGGATGCCCTCGAAGTACCAGTGCGCCAGGTGGCCGCGGCCGGTGGGCAGGTCCACGTCGCGGGTCTGCTCCACCAGTTCGGCACTATGGAAGTCGTTGGCAACGTAGCCGTTCTGATGCAGCAGCTGCCGGGTATCGTGGTGGCGGACTTCCAGGGGCATGGCAAGGAAGGGTTGAGGAATGGCCGCCGGTTAGCCAACCGCCGAGGTGAGAAGCAGCACAAAGGTGCGGCCGGCGCCCCGGCCGTTGCTTACGGCAAACGGAGTGGCGTTTACATTAAACGGATTTTCTGCGGCCACCACCCTGCCGGGCGCCAATTCTGTACATCTGACTCCGGTAAATATAACCGGCTGGCCGCCGCTCTACCGGAATTTTGCAGCGTCATTGGCTTTCTCACCAGCCGGGCCCGCTGCTTATGTCCGAAGTCGAAGTTTTCCAGACCAACGTACCTGACCACCGCACCGCCGCCGAGCTGTTGCGCCAGTTGCAGACGCAGTTTCCGGCTTGTCGCATCAATTTTGACCTCGACGACTGCGACCGGATTCTGCGCGTGCAAAGCCCCGCCGGGCCACCCGATGCGCCCGCCGTAGCGGCCGTTCTACAAGCCAATGGTTACGCCTGCACTATCCTTCCCGATTAATTATTTCGCTCTATAAAATGCTTTCTTTCAAACAACTTCGTCAGCTTATGCAAATTCAGGGCAGCGGCATCCTGGCGGTGCGCACGCAGCTCGTTAGCTCGTTTACCCGCCTTCACCTGAGCGTGCACGGCCACGTCGAATTAGTCCAGGGCGATGAGGAGAAGGTCGTTGTCGAAGCCGACGACAACCTGCTCGAGCACGTGGGTGTGACTAACGCCGGCCGCACGCTCTACGTTACCACTGAGGACAAGCTGCGCCGCCCCGCTTACACGCAGCTCCGTATCACAGTGTACCTGCGCCAGATTGACCACCTTGACGTGGCCAGCCAGGGCACCGTGCGTTGCGCCAACGCCCTGCTGGCCGCCGACAGTCTGACGGTAAAAATTGCCGCCCACGGCGACACCGACCTCACCCTGGAAACCCCCAAACTACTCGTCAAAGCCGCCGCCCACGGCAACATTATCCTGCGCGGCCGGGCCACCGAGGCCACGCTCCGTACCGCTTCGCACGGCGACCTTGATGCCAGCGAATTGGTCGCCGGGCACCTTAATATCCGCAACGCGGCGCACGGCAACATTCGGCTTTACGCTACCGATACTATTGCCATTCAGCACGTCGGTCACGGGTACGTGCATTATGCCGGCCCGGCACGCCTGACCGATGTGGGTGCACACGGGCAGGGCGAGGTACGGCACGTTGTTAATTAATAATTATTAATTAATTTTTCCGACCCAGATACTGCGCCATGCTGCTGGCCAGGATGATTTGCAGGGCGTGATACAGCATCAGCGGTAGCAGCAGCACGCCGGTAGCCGCCGTGCTGGGAAAGAGCAGACTGGCCATCACGCTGCCATGCACCAGCGACTTTTTGGAGCCGCAAAACACGGCCACGATATTATCGGGGCGGGAGAAATTCAGCAGCCTTCCAGCACTCCATATCAGCCCGAAAACCAGCAGGTATAGCCCTACCATGCCCGCGCCTAGCTTCACGATGTCGGCCACGGCGTAGCTGCGAAAAATGCCTTCCTCGAACGACTCGCAAAAGGCCGTAAAGACGATGAGCAGAATCGTAAGCTGGTCAAAGATGCGCAGGCCAGCGCGGTGCCGGTCTACCACGGCCCCGAGGCGACTGTTGAGCAGCAGCCCCGCTCCTACCGGCAGCACCACCTGCCACAGCAGCTGCGTAGCCAGGCCCCAGAGTTGGCTGCCGCCGGTGCCGGTATTCAGAAAAATACTGGTGAGCAAGGGCGTGAGGGCAATACCCAACAGACTGGAAATGCTGGCATTGAAAATAGCCGCCGGCAGATTGCCGCCCGCAATGCTCACCATCACTACCGACGTAGAAACCGTGCTGGGCAGCGCGCAAAGGAAGAAAATGCTCTGCCAGAGCAAGGCATCTTCGGGTGAATGAAACAGCGGCCGCACCAGCAATGCCAGCGCCGGAAACAGCGCAAAGGTGCTCAGCTGCACCACCAAATGCAGCTTCCAGTTGCGTAAACCCGCTCGCAGCTCCGCAAATTTTAATTTCAGGCCATAGAAGAAAAACACCAGCGCCACGCCCACTGTGGTGATTATTTTCCAGGAAACGGGGCTGGTTTTGCTGCCCAGGCCGGGCAGGAAATACGCCAGTACCACCACCCCAACGAGGCCCAGCAGGAACCAATCGAGCCCGGCGCGGGCGAGTAGAGCAGCGAGGCGGTTGGGCGGAGCAGGCTGATTCATAGGCTAATTGGGAGAATAACAGAAAATCAACTGGTGGCTAAGTATGCAATAAAAGTCAGTCGCATTGGCAGATGTTCGGCTCAATGGCTAAAAAGAAAACCTCCGCACGGTGGTACGGAGGCTTCTAAAGAATAGATAAAAGCGGGGCTACTGGTCGCCGCCCATACCGGGGGGCGGAGTGCCCTGCGGGGCTGCCGAGCTGGGCACGCCCATTTTCTCTTCGCGCTTGCGCTGGTATTTATCGAACTGGGCGGGCGCCAGCACGTCTTTCAACTGCGAGAGGCGCGAGGCGCTGATGTCGTCGATACGGACCATCATTTTGCGGGGCTCGGCGCGGTACTTGAAGCGGGTGTTTTCGACCAGCTCCACGCTACGGCGGTTGATAACGCGTACTTTCTCGGTTTGCTGCGGCGTGAGGGCCAGGTTTTTCTGCATATTGGCCGTCAGGGCATTGGCGCGGGCGTCAATCTGCTCGTCGGTGGGCGGCGAGGTAGCCGGTGGGGCCGATGTCTTGGTTTTGACGGTAGGCGCATCGGCGGGTTTCACCTTGGTTTTAATGGTGGTTTGCGGCTGGGCGAAGGCGGCCGGCGCGGCCACGGCGGTGGCCAAAGTCAGGAGCGGCAGCAGCAACAGGGTTTTCATGGGGCAACAGTAATAGGAAAAACGGGCAGAATGCACGGGGTAAATATCGGGCCAAAAATCGGCCTTGCCCAACTGAACGCCGCAGATTTACCATTTCGTGCCCGGCCGGGGCAACAAAATCCGGCCATTCCAGGCTGACGCGTAACCTTTAGGCGCGGCTTTCCATACAACTACGCATTATCCGACCCGCTATGAACTCTGCGAAGCGTACTAACTGGCTGATTGCCGCCGGACTGGGGGCCGCCGCCCTCGCCGCCACCCTCTGGACCAACCGCCGCGGCTCTTATAGCCTGGCCGGGCAGGTCGTGCTCATCACCGGCGGCTCGCGCGGCCTGGGCCTAGTACTAGCCCGGCAGGCCGCCGCCGAAGGCGCCCGCGTGGCTCTCTGCGCCCGCGATGCCGACGATTTGGAGCGCGCCCGCCAGGACCTTATAGCTGAGGGCACGCCTGAAAACCACATTTTTACCCTCAGCCACGACATCACCGATGCCGTAGCCGTGCGCCTGATGGTGGCCGAGGTCGAAAACAAGTTTGGCCCCGTGGACGTGCTGGTGAACAATGCCGGCATCATCACCGCCGGACCGCTGGATAACATGGACTTGCGCGACTTCGAAGACTCGATGGCCACGCACTTCTGGGCGCCGCTGCACGCCATGCAGGCCGTGCTGCCGGCCATGCGCCGCCGGGGTTCGGGGCGCATCATCAACATCTCGTCGCTAGGCGGTAAGGTGGCGGTGCCACACATGGCGCCCTACAGTGCCAGCAAGTTCGCCCTCACGGGTTTATCCGAAGGGTTTCGGTCCGAGCTCAAGCAGCATGGCATTTACGTTACCACCGTGTGCCCCGGGCTGATGCGCACCGGCAGCCCCGGCCACGCCCTCGTGAAAGGCCAGCACGAAAAGGAATACGCCTGGTTCATTATCGCCGATTCGCTGCCCGGCCTCACCATCAGCGCTGAGGACGCTGCCCGCCAAATCTGGAACGCCTGCCGCCGCGGCGATGGCGAAATTATTCTTTCGCTGCCGGCAAAGCTGTTGGCTGCTTTGCATGGCATCCTGCCCGGCACCACCACCGACATTCTGGGGTGGGTGAACCGCGCCCTGCCCGCCACCGGCGAAAGCCCCGCCGCCAACACCCGCCGTCTGGGCTCCGAAAGCGAGTCGAAAATCACCCAGTCGCCACTCACCGCCCTCACTCGCAAAGCGGCGCGGGAAAACAACGAGGTCTAACTTCGCCCTTCCGAACTGCTGACTATGAACAAAATCATCCTCCTGCTTGCCCTGCTCCTGGCCGGCGCCCCTGCCTGGGCCTGTAGCTGCATCACCGAAGACATCCCCGAAGCGCACAAAATCACCAAAAGCTTTCAGCGGGCCACACTGGTGTTTGTGGGGCGGGTATTAAAGGCTGAAAACGTGGCAGCCGCCCCGCAGGATGCCGCAGCGATGCCAGTGGCGAAGGTCCGTTACACGTTCGCCATTACGCGGCTTTACAAAGGCGAGAAAGTAGATTCGACCATCGTGCTCGAAACCCCTGCGCAGTCCGCCACTTGCGGCGTGAGCTTCATCGTTGGCTCTGAGCATCTGCTCTATGCCAACACTACCAGCCCGGCGACGGGCGCAGTTGGCAAGAGCCAGCCGCATTACGCCATTAGCCTCTGCGACCGGCATCAGGCCCTGCGCGATGTGAAATCCAGCGAGTTGCGACAATTGAAACAAATGGCCTATAAGGCCTCCGGCGAGCATCGGTTCACGTGGTTTGAGTTGGGTGACTAAGTAGCTTATGCTCGACATTCTCAAAGCCCAATACGCCATGGTTCAAAGCGCCCGCATCGCGCTGCTGAACTACTGCGCTACCGTATCGGAGGCTGATTTTGTGAAGCCGCTCCCGGAATTTGTGGACAAAAGCATGCGTGACCTGCTACTGCATGTCGCCAACACCTACCGCAGCTGGCTGGGCCGCATTGCCCAGGGCCAGCCCTACCCGCTGCACGAGCCCGATGCAGTGCCCGACGTAGCCACGCTACGCGAGCTGTTTCAGGAAATTGATGGGCTGGTAGCTTCTTTCTGCGCCGCCATCGACGAGGACGACTGGCAGCTAGCTGAGGATATAACCGTGGCCAGCCTCGACCGGCCCCTGCGCCTGACGCCGCTGGAGCTGTTCATGCATATCATCACCCACGAGTTTCACCATAAGGGCCAAGTGCTGACCATGAGCCGGCAACTGGGCTATACGCCGGTTGATACCGACGTTATTCGGTTTTGAGTGAAGTTTTTGCGCCGTACAACGGGATAGATTCGCCGCCGCGGCGCATCTTTGTCCATGCACTTCCCCGTTGAGCTGACGCTGGGGCAGGCCCGGCTGCCGATTCATCTGGTATGCGAGGTGCTGGCCTACACGCTCGGTTACCGCCTCTACACCTACCTGCGCGCCCGGCGCCCCGACCGCATCAGCAGCACGCAGCGGCAATGGATTTTTGTGGGCGCCGCCGCCGGAGCGCTGCTCGGTTCGCGCCTGCTGGGCCTGCTCGAACACCCCGCCGAGCTGCTGCACCCGCCCGGCGGCTGGCTCTATTACTTCACCAACAAGACGATAGTGGGCGGCTTCCTGGGCGGCCTAGTGGGCGTGGAGCTCACCAAGAAGCTGTTGGGCGTGACGGCCTCCAGCGGCGACCTGATGGTGTTTCCCATCCTGCTGGGCCTGAGCATCGGCCGGCTCGGCTGCTTCTTCAGCGGCCTCAGCGATGGCACTTTCGGCACGCCCACCTCCCTCCCCTGGGGCATCGATTTTGGCGATGGCATCCCCCGGCATCCCACCAATCTGTACGAAATCCTGTGGCTGGGCGTAATAGCCCTATTGCTCTGGCTGCTGGAACGCCACCGGTCGCTTCCCGACGGGCGGCGCTTCCAGCTGTTTTTGAGCGGCTACCTACTGTTTCGGCTGCTTGTGGAATTTATAAAGCCGGCGCCCGCCGTGGTGCTGGGCCTCACGGCTATTCAGTGGGCTTGCATGGCGGGGCTGGGGTATTATATTTGGCTGTGGAGCCAAAATACCGTAGTGCATCAAGCTAACATAACCTCAAAAGAATAGCAGCAACATTTCTGCAATAATTAGCAAGATGACTTCAACGATAGTTTTCATAGCAGTAGGCCTTCTGCTCTACTTTCTAAATAATGCCAGTAGAGCCCCGGTAGTTGCGCTAGAAGAAGGAAAATACAATCTCCGAATGAGCAAAGCGTACCAATTAGTGGGGCTTCTTGGTATCGCTGTAAGTGTAGCCGTCTTAGCCATGCCAGTTATTGCAAACGAGTACTCACCCGAAATTTTTGTCGTGACTGGCGGTTTATTTATAGCTATTGCAGGTGCCTAAGCAGCCTGTTTTCTTTGGCATAAAAATCACCACTTATACTTTGATGAAACAGTATTATGTTCGACAGACTGGCTTGGCAAAGAACAATTAATCAGTTGGAACAATGTGCGCGATGTACGCTCCAATCAATTTTTGGGGATGGTTGAAATACTCGACAGAAACGACAACATGGTAAAGGCTCATCAACACCTAGTTGGGTTTTTAACTTTGATGAAAGAGCTACAATTACAAAAAAAGAAACATGGTTTTGATATTAAATGAAACTAGCAGAATCTAATAAGTAAACCCATGCCCGAACGCCCTTACACCTATTACGATTTCACCCTCAGCCTCTGCCCGCAGTGCCTGCGCCGCATCGAGGCCAAAATCGTCTTTGAAGACGGGGCGGTGTACATGCTTAAGCGCTGCCCGGAGCACGGGCGGCAGCGGGTGCGTATTGCCACCGACATTGAGTATTACAAGAGCATCCGCAACTACGTGAAACCCAGCGAGACGCCCCGGCGCTTCAACATGGCCACGCACTACGGCTGCCCCTACGACTGCGGCCTCTGCACCGACCACGAGCAGCACTCCTGCCTCACGGTGGTGGAGGTCACGGACCGCTGCAACCTTACCTGCCCCACCTGCTACGCCGAAAGCAGCCCCACCCACGGCCGCCACCGCACGCTGGAAGAAATCGAGGCGATGGTGGATTTGGTAGTGGCCAACGAAGGCGAGCCCGACGTAATACAAATCTCGGGCGGCGAGCCCACGCTGCACCCGCAGTTCTGGGAAATCCTGGACATGTGCAAGCGCAAGCCCATCAAGCATTTGATGGTGAATACCAACGGCGTGCGCTTGGCGAAGGATGAGGCGTTTGTAGCGCGGCTGGCCACGTATGTCGGAGCGTTTGAGGTGTACCTGCAATTCGACTCATTCCGCGAGGAAGTGCTGCTGCAGATGCGCGGGCGCGACCTGCGCGACGTGCGCCTCAAAGCCCTGGAGCACCTCAATAAATACAACCTCAGCACCACGCTGGTAGTGACGCTGCAAAAGGGCCTGAACGATGACGAAATGGGCGACATCATTGACTTCGCCCTCAAGCAGCGCTGCGTGCGTGGCGTCACGTTTCAGCCCACGCAGGCCGCCGGACGGCTCGACAATTTCAACCCCGAAACCGACTCGTTTACGCTCACCGAAGTGCGGCAGGGAATAATTGACCAGAGCCCCGTTTTCACGGCCGAGGATTTATTACCGGTGCCCTGCAACCCCGACGCGCTGGCCATGGCCTACGCCCTGAAACTGGAGGGCGAAGTCTTCCCCCTCACTCGCTACGTGGACCCGGCCGATTTGCTCACCAACGCCGGCAATACCATTGTGTATGAGCGCGACCCGCGCCTGCGCCAGCACATGCTCAAGCTCTTTAGCACCGCCAATACCGTGGATACGGTGGTGCCGGAAATAAATCAGCTGCTGTGCTGCCTGCCCCAGGTTTCGGCGCCCAATCTAAGCTACGAGAATTTATTTCGGATAATTATTCTGCAGTTCATGGACCCGTGGAATTTCGACGTGCGGGCGGTGAAGAAATCCTGCGTGCACATCGTGAGCAAGGATTTGAAAATAATTCCGTTTGAAACGATGAACATCTTTTACCGCGACCCCGAAAAAGTGGCGCGCCTGGAAGAATTACGTGCCGAACGCACGGGAATTATTTAGCGTAGGGTAGAAACCTTGGACTTCAACCAGCTATGATGGAACCGCAGCCTACTCCTCCCGAAAAGAAAAGCCCTACCTGGCCAATTGTCGTCAACCTGGCAATTCTGGTAATGAGCGTTATGGCACTGGGAACGGACGGCATCTTTGGTACCGTTGTCGCCCTAGTGGTCATCAACGTAATAGCTGCCGTTATTCTGGCGCTGTCGAAGGGCAAGATGCACTACGTGCTGGCTTTTATTCTGGCCTGCATGGTTATTCTGTTGATTGGGCTGGGGATGTGCGCCCTGGCAATTATGGGAAATTAGCAGCAGAATACAAAAAGCTGTTGTAGCACATTTTTCATTAAAAATCTATGTCTGAACAACCTGGCTTTGGCAAAATAGTCCGCAACAACCTGCTGTTGGTCGTGGCTGGAGCAGTCGTATTCGGCTTATTGGCCCGGCTGGCGAACCCAGCATTCGCATTTCTGTTTATGCTTGGCTATCTGATTCTGGTACTTATCAATGTAGTGCTAGGCTTCAGCCATATTGGCCGGGGCGCAGCCGCTTATTTCGTGAGTGCGCTGCTGGTACTACTTATCGGCTTTGGCTCCTGCACGGGCATGTTTGCGCTGCTTGGAAGCGGCCCCGGCGTCTAAGGCATCTGGCGCGGGCTGGCACTTGGGGCAGATGTAGGTGGCCCGGCCGCCCACATAATATTTCTCGATTTTTACCTTCGGGTGACGGGGGCAGAACTTGTGCGCCTCGGTGCCGGGCGTGGCCGAAGTGTCCCACTCACGGGCGTGAATGAGAAAGCTGGCCGGGAAGTCGCGGTAATTGGCTTCCTGCTTGATAGCCGTGGCCAGCACCAGCTGAATGGCGCTGTGCAGGGCCTGAAATTCCTTATCGGACAGCGAGACGCCTAGCCGCTCGGGGTGGATTTTGGCTTGGAACAGCACTTCGTCCACAATCCAGTTGCCGAGGCCGGCAGTGATGCTTTGGTCGAGCAGCAGAGGCTTGAGCAGGGTTTTGCGGCGGCCGAGTTTCTGCTGCAGCTCGGCGGCGGTGATGTCGAGAGCATCGGGGCCGAGCTTTTTGGCCTGCTGGTAAGCAGCCACGCTATCGGCCAGGCGGATGCGGCCAAATTTGCGCGGGTCGATGAAGGCCAGGCGTAAGCCGGAATCTTCGAGGTGCAGAGCCACGCGGGTGAAGCGCGGGGCATCGGGGGCGTCGCGGTAGGCGCCCACATCGCCGGTCATGCCGAAGTGCAGCACCAGCACCTGGCCATTATCAAGCTCGAGGAAGCAGTTTTTACCCAGGCGCTTGGTGCCTTTGATGGTGCGACCGGCCAGGGCTGAGCGGAGCTGGTCTGGCGGCGTAGCTAACACGTGCGCGTCGAGCACTTCTAGGGCGGTGATAGTCTGGCCGACGGCCAGCTCGTCGATGAAGCGGCGGTAGGTTTCGACCTCGGGTAATTCGGGCATCGGGGAGGAATTGGGGAAGAAAAAACGTCGGCGCTGGGGCCGACGTTCTTACGGAGTTTGTGGGAGCGCAAGCTAAAGTGGGCGCTACAATTGGTCGTGCAGCCGGGCGACGCGCTTACCAGATTTGTCGTACACGTCGCCGCGCTCGGTGATGAACAGGCGGCGCTGTTGGCTGTCAGTCAGCACAAAGGGAAAGGCTGGACTGCTAGTGCGGCTGAGGCGACCCACCACTTCGGCGCTGTCGGTATCGTCATTCACGCGCAGCACTTTCAGGGCGCTGGTGAGGTAGTAGCGCTGCTCGGGGTTGGCGCTGAAGGTAAGCTGGCCTACCAGCTTCACCGGCTCACCGGCCGAGTTTACGGCTACTACGTCGCCCGCGCTGGCTCCGCGCGTGGAGGCAGTGCGACGGTAAGCGGCGGGCTGGCGCTGGGCGGGCTCGGCGGCTATCACGGCGGGCTCGGCCGAGGGGGCGGCGCTGCGGGTGCTGGCTACAATCTGAGCGTTAGCACGCTGCCAGCCCTGGCCGATGGCCGTCAGGCGCGGGGCGCGGGCGGGGTGGGTGCCGGAGGTGTGGTTGTCGGCCACGCTGGCCATGGCGGCCTGGGCCTGGGCCAGGCTGGCGCCCATCTTGCGCAGCACGAAGCCGGAGAACTCGTCGGCTTCCAGCTCGTCGGCGGGCTGCGAGCCGCCGGCGCGCAGGGTGTGGCCGTTGAGGTGGTGGCCCATCTCGTGGGCCAGGATGCTGATGCCCGCCCAGTCGGTGTGGCCGGCGCGGTTCACGGAGGCCAGAAAATCAGGATTATAGAGCAGGAAGCGTTTGCCATTGTACACCACGGCGGCGGCGTTGTCCACGTCGCGGGTGGCGCGCAGCTCGAAGCGGGCTTTCAGACCTACCACGTCGGTGATTTCGCGAATCACATCGGTGGTGGCCGGGGCGGTTTGGGCGGTGGCCGGCTGGCTCAACAGCAAGGGCATGGCCAGCAGCAGGGGCGCCGTCAGGCGCAGGAAATAGCGGGACAGAAAAACCATGATAGCAAGACGTAAACAAGTGAGGCAACACGCGGCCGGCAGAATGACCGCAGGCAGGCTGGCCAAAGCCGGCCGGAAATAGCACTTAAGTAAGAGTCTTTCTACAATAGGTTTGCTAGTAATTCTGGCCCGTTGATTACTCTGAACGCGGCGGCGACGGTTTCAGTATTCAACTTTGGGGCCAAGGTTATAACGCGCTTCCCATCTTTATCTGCGCTGTAGAAACAACGATTTCCAAGTGCTTACCGTTCCCTGATTCGGCTATCGAAAATCGGCTGTTTGGCTTACTTCTGCCAGGTCAGGCAGCACGCTAATCCGGCGCTGGTGAATAGCTTTACCTTCTAACCTCAAATTTCCTTTTTCTCAGACATGAACCCGGCTCACTTACACCTTATTTTCAATCATGTGCCCATCGTGGGCAGCTTTTTTGCGCTGGTGCTGCTGGGCGTGGGCCTGCTGCGCCGCAACGAAACCCTGACCCGCGCCGGGCTGGTGGCGGTGCTGGCGGCAGCCATTCTGTGCATCCCGGCGCAGCTCACCGGCGAGGGGGCCGAGGAAGTGATTGAAGACCGGCTGAATATCTCGCATCACCTCATCCACGAGCACGAAGAGGCGGCTGAACTAGGCTTCATGGCGCTGGAGCTTACCGGGGCACTGGCGCTGTTTGGGCTGTTGCTGCTGGGCCGCCGCTCGCCCAAAGCCACTCTGGTGGCGGGACTTACGTTGGCGGGCGCGGTAGTGAGCTTCGGGCTATTGGCGCAGGCAGGCAACCTGGGCGGCGAGATTTCGCACCCGGAAGTGCGCACGGTGAAGGCGGAGTAGCACTTGGTTTCGTACTACCCCCCAACCAATCAATATCCCATGCCCTTTCCTTTTTTCGGCGACGACAAATCGACCATCGCCCGCTTGCTCAGCACCTTGCCCCAAACCGGACGGCTGGAATGGATTGGCCTGCGCCCGGCGCGGCGCGAAGCGCTGGTAGCGGTGCCCGAGGCAGAAATCCTGACCGACTCGCACCTGCTCGGCGACCACGCCCGGCCTAAGAAGGGCGGCAAGCGGCAGATTACGCTTATTCAGCAGGAGCACCTGGCGGCGGTGGCCGGCTTCCTGGGGCTGGCTGAGCCGGTGGCACCGGAGCGATTGCGCCGCAACCTGGTTATCAGTGGCCTAAACCTGCTGGCGCTGAAGAACCGGCAGCTACGCATTGGCGACGAGGTGGTGCTGGACATCACCGGCGAGTGCCACCCCTGCTCGCGCATGGAAGAGGAGCTAGGGCCGGGCGGCTACAATGCCATGCGCGGCCACGGCGGCATCACGGCACACATTGCGCAGGGCGGCACCATTCGGGTGGGCGACGTGGTGCGGATGTTGACAAATTAAAGAATAGCAGAGCTAATCAGCAAGCCCCGGTTGCGAGCGCAGCCGGGGCTTCTTCGTGTGGCAGGAGCTGAACTGCTGCCCGAGCAGTCGCGGCTTGTACATTTTACAGTAAATGCGGGGTTCAAACCGTTTGTGATTGGCACTTTACGAAGTTACTGCAACATGTTTTTACTCTAAAGTCGTATGCGGACAGGATGATTAGGCCACAGGCAAGTTAATGCCTGGGGTTGTTAATCTACTCTTTCTTTTCTACTTATGAACAAACTTTTCACGTTGCCGCAACGCTTCCTACTACCGGAAAGCTGGCGGATACTACTGCTGCTGTTGGTGTTGGGCGCCAGCCCGGCCTGGGCCATGACTCCGCTGGCCAATGTGACGGTAGCTCCTAATACTACCCGGACCTTAAGTACTGGTCCGAATGCTTATTACCCCCAAGTAGTCGTTCAGAACCAGGGCCGGGCCATTGTCAACGACGAGGTATTCTTGCAGGACCTGGAAGTGTAGAGCGGCGGTACGCTGCAAGTGAACGTGAATGGCGTTTTGAATGGCTCGGTGTACCGTGACAACGGCACTGGCATTCCGGACGAGTTGCGCACCACTTACCGGCTCCAGGCCGGCGCCATCCTGGAAATAGCGGGTACGCGGGGCGGGCTACCATTTCAGTATTTCACCACCTTCGGCATCGACCAGGGGGTGAGTTACGTCTTCAACGGCACGGCCCCGCAATCGACTAACCCCGTGTTGCCGGGCTCGCCGCTGCAGTCGCTGCCCAGCATCATAACCAATCTCACTATCAACAATCCTACTACCGTTACGCTGGCCGCACCCATCAGCGTAACCGGCGCTTTGCGGCTGCAAAACGGCGTATTCACCCTGGGCGGCCAGCGGCTGACGGTGATTTCGAACGCCCAGCGCACGGGTGCCATTCTGAATACCGGCGGCAGCCTAAGCGGCAATACCGTAACGGTGCAGCGCTACATCAGCCCCAGCCTGAATGCCGGGGTCGGTTACCGGCACTTTAGCTCGCCGGTGCAAAGCGCACCCATCAACGACCTGCGCACCAGCTCATTCACGCCGGTTGAGAACGTGGCCTACAACAGCAACCCCAGCGTCACGCCGTTTCCGAACGTGTTTGCCTACAGCCAAAGCCGGGTGAGCAGCGGCAATACGGTGGCCGACTTCGACCGAGGCTGGCTGTCGCCGGCCTCCACCACCGAGCCCATGCAGCCGGGCCAGGGCTACACCGTGAACATCAGCGGCGGCCAGGTGGTAGACTTCAACGGCGCGCCCAATGCCGGCACCGTGGTGGGCCAGGCCAGCTATGCGCGGGGCACCGGGCCGCAGGCGGGCTGGCATTTGCTGGGCAACCCCTACCCGAGCGCCATCTCGTGGACCGCGCTACCCAAAACCGGCTTTGAGAATGCGGTGTACGTATTTCGCAGCAGCGGGCAATATACCGGGGTATACGCCAGCTACGTGAACGGCGTCAGCAACAACGGGGGCTCGGATACGCTGGCGCTGGGCCAGGGCTTTTTTGCCCGGGTGAGCACGCCCGGCGGCAGCGGCACCCTCAGCTTTGTGGATGCGGCGCGGGTGGTGCCGGCTACGCAGCCGGTGTTTGCCCGGCCCGAGGATGACGAGCGGCCTTTGCTGACGCTGGGTTTGCGCACCGGCAATGCCACCGCTACCAGCCTGCAAACCAGCATTTACTTTGAAAACGGCGCTACCAGTGGCTTTGATGCCGCTTTCGATGCCAGCGCCCTGCCCAGCTCCATCGGCCTGGGACTGGGCACTGAAGTCGGCAATGAGCTGCTGGCCATTAACGGTCAGGCTAACCTGAACGGGAACGATGTGCTGCTGCCGCTGCGCATCACCGCCGCTGCTACCGGTGCCTACTCGCTGACGGTGGATGCTTTGCGCAACCTACCGACCGCCTACCTGCGCGACGCCCAGACCGGTAGCTACACCGAACTGACGGCCACCACCACCGTGCCGGTGCAGGCGGCTGCCGGCCGCTACGCCGTGCTCTTCACCACCCAAAACCGCGTGCTGGCTACGGCCCCGCAGGAGCTGGTGCAGCTTGCGACTCTCTACCCTAACCCGGCTCACGGCACGGCCACGCTGGTGCTGCCCGCTGCTTTGCGCGGCGCCCAGGCTACGCAAGTGCAGGTGCTCGACAACCTCGGACGGCCGGTACTGAGCCGCTCACTGACGGCGGCCGGAGCAGGCACCCTGGAGCTGCCGCTGGGCCAGCTGGTGCCGGGCGTTTACACCGTGCAAGCCAGAACGGCCGTTGGGCTGGTGGCTAAAAAGCTGGTGGTGCAGTAGCCAAATTCCGGTAGATATTATTCTAAAAAGGCCCCGGGCGTGCAGCACGGGGCCTTTTTGTCGTTTTGTGGCATCGTGCGCCAGCGTATAAGTTACACACTATTAATATTAAAAACCGGTTAAAAAACATCCAATCCGACCAGCTAACCCGTAGTTGGCAGCACTGAATTCACACAAGCTTCATCTTTTTCACTAACCCTCCTTTCACCACATGCACACACCCCTACTTCCGCGCCCGACTCTGCGTCGGGGCATTCTTCCGCTCTTGGGTACGGCCGCTGGCCTAGCTATGCTGTTCGGCCCCGTTGGGGCGCAGGCTCAAACGATGTATGGCCTGGGCACGCTCAGCCAAAACGTGACGATGGGTGCCAACCCCTTATTTCCGGCTGGGGCCCCGGCGGGCACGCAGGGCATTTTCACCATCAACCCGGCTAATGGCCAGCCTACTACCCTTACGGCCATTCCGGTAACCGGCGTGGCGGCCGGGCAGCGCCTGGTGGGAATGGACTACCGCCCCAACACCGGCGAGGCCTTCGTGCTGGGCTATGATGCGACAACAGCGGGCACCAACAGTCAGCTGTACACGCTGAACACCAGCACCGGCGCCGTAACGGCTGTGGGCGCGGCCCAGCGCCTGGAGCTGGGCGGCACCAGCGACCGCGTCGGCTTCGACTTCAACCCGACCGTGGACCGCATTCGGGTGGTGAGTACCAGCAATGCCAACTACCGCCTCAACCCCAACAACGGGGCAATTGTGGATTTCGACCCGAATACGGCTGGCACTCAGCCCGACGGCAGCCTAGCCTACGCCGATGGCACGCCTGCCGATGCCAACGTGGGCGCCGTGGCCTACACCAACTCTTACCGCGCCAGCAGCAATACTACGCTGTATGACATTGACGAAGTGGCCGGTATTCTCTCGACCCAAAACCCGCCCAACAACGGCGTGCTGGTGGATGAGAAGACCATAGCCCTGGGCGTCAACCCCTTCGGCAACCCGCTGGCGATGGACATGGACGTATCGTTCTTCACCACGCCGGGCACCAACGAAGCCTTCCTGATGGAAGTGTCGGCGGCCGATATGGACGGCTTGTCTTCTTCGAACCTGTATTCGATAAACCTAGCTACCGGCGCCGCCACGCTACGCGGCAACACGATTCCGGCCTTCGCCGGCACCCCCTTCAACGTGGAGGACATTGCGGTGTCGATTCCGGCGCCGGCGGCCCTCACGGCCGTGACCGGGCAGCTGGTGTACGGCGTCACGGCCTCGAACAACCTGATTACCTTCGATTCCAGCAACCCGAGCATCATTCGCACGGTAGTGGGCATCAGCGGCCTGCCGGCCACGCAGACGCTGGTGGGCACCGACTTCCGCCCCAATACCGGGCAGCTGTTTGGGCTGGGCTATAATGCCGCCGCGGCGGCCGGCGTGGACAACGCCCAACTCTACACCATTAACCTGACAACGGGCGCGGCGACGGCCGTGGGCGCGGCCATTCGCCTGGAGCTGGGCGGCGCGATGGACCACATTGCCTTCGACTTCAACCCGACGGTGGACCGCATCCGGGTGGAGGGCACTTCGGATGCCAACTACCGCCTCAACCCCAACAACGGGGCCATCGTGGATTTTGACCCCAATACGGCCGGCGTGCAGCCCGACGGCAACCTGAACTACGCCGCCGGTGATGCCGGCGCGGGCCAGAACCCCACCGTGGGCACTGGCGCCTACACCAACTCTTTCGTGGGCTCGACGGCCACCGGCCTTTATACCCTCGACCATGCCCTGGGCTACGTGTCGTTCCAGAATCCGCCGAACAACGGCACGCTGACCAACTCGCGCAGCCTCACCGGCGTGAATGGCGCGGGCGTGGGCGGCGCCATCGCTCCCCTTAACGACTTGGATATCTATTACAACGGCACGACTAACACTAACGTACCTTACCTGGTGGCGGCGGCCAGCGCTACACCCAATGCCAGCCGACTGTTCACGCTGAACGCGCTGAGCCCGACCGACAACTCGGCGCAGGTGGCCACCGATGGCGGCGCCATTGGCCTCGGCATCAGCGTGCGCGACATCTCGGTGACGCTAGCGGGCGCATCGGTGCCCAATGCCACAGCAGCCGTGACCGGCCAACTGCTCTATGGCCTGGCCGGCGGCAGCTTGGTTTCGTTTGATTCGGGTGACCCCAGCGTCATTCGCTCGGCGGTGAACTTTGGCGGCGGCATCACCACCGGCCAGACCGTGGTGGGCATCGATTTTCGCCCAGCCAACGGCCAGCTGTACGCCCTGGGCTACAACCCGGCTATTGCCTTCCCGACCAACAACGCGCAACTCTACACCGTGAACCTGACCTCGGGGGCGCTGACGGCCGTCGGCTCGGCCATTTCGCTCAACCTGGGCAGCAGCCTCACGGGCGTGGGCTTCGACTTCAACCCCACCGTGGACCGCATTCGGGTGGTGGCCAGCAACAACGCCAACTACCGTCTCAACCCCAACAACGGCCTCATCGCCTTCACTGACCCCAACCTGAACGGCCAAGCCGGTGCCTACACCGCCACCGCGTACACCAACAGCCAAAGTAATGCGAATACCACGGCCCAGTTTGTGTTTGACTCGACGACCGGAGCTTTCACCCAGGTAACCAACCCTAATGGCGGGGTAGTGAGCGGACCGGTTTACTCGGTAACCGGCACCAGCACCACTACCGGCGGCGACTTCGACATCTACAACACGCCCGGCACCACCACTAACCAGGGCTTCATTGCCACGGCCGCCTCGTCGGCCAGCGCTAATGACAACCTGTACATCGTGGGTGACTTCGGCTCGCCCTTCAACTTCACGGTCAATAACGCCGGCCTCATCGGCCAGGGCACGAACCTGACCGGTCTGGCCGCCTTCCTCAGCGGCGTTACCGGCCTCACCTGGAACGGCAGCGTGAGCACCGACTGGGGCACGGCCGCCAACTGGACGCCCAACATGGTGCCCATGGCCAACAGCGACGTGACCATCCCCAGCGGCACGCCCAACCAGCCCAGCGTGAGCAATGCCCAACAGGCCCGCCTCGTGACCATCAACGCCGGCGCTACGCTGACGCTGGCCAACGGCGGCACCCTGACCACCGGCGGCAACTTCACCAACAACGGCACCGTGACGGGCTCCGGCACCGGCACCCTGGTGCAGAGCGGCACCGGCGTAGTAATCGGCGGCACCGGCCTCTCGACCTTCCCCAACCTGACGACCGGCGCGCTGGCCGCCAGCACCGGCGGCCCGGTGGCCATCCAGCGGGCACTGACTTTGAACGGCAACTTCACCATCGGGGCCGGGCAGCCGTTTACGCTGCTCTCCAGCGCCACGGGCACGGCCTACGTGGTGAATAACGGCAACTCGGCGGTGCTCCTGGGCACGGCCACGGTGCAGCGCTACATCGACCCCAGCCTGAACGCTGGCCTGGGCTACCGCCACTATTCGTCGCCGGTGAGCGGCAACACGGTGGCTGACCTGAGCACCAACGGCTTCGCGCCGGTGGTGAACCCCGCCTACAACAACGCCGCCGAGCCGGGCCTGGTAACGCCCTTCCCGAACGTGTTTGCCTACGACCAGGCCCGCGTGACCACCAACACCGGCACCGGCACCAGCGACTTCGACCGCGGCTACTTCTCGCCCGCCTCGACCGGCGACGCCATGGGCACCGCCCAGGGCTATACCGTGAACATCGGCGCCAGCTCGTTGGTGGACTTCACCGGCACGGCCAACAACGGCCTGAACCCCATCAACGTGACCGGCCTCGGCCGTGGCGCCCTGCCCCAGAGCGGCTGGCACCTGCGCGGCAATCCCTTCCCCTCGCCGCTCAACTGGCAGGCCATGATTGCCAACAACCGCCTCACGGGCATGGAAAGCGCCCTGTACGTGTTTAAATCGAGCGGCCAGTACACGGGCTCCTACGCCAGCTACGTGGCCGGCATCGGCAACAACGGCGGCAGCAGCACGCTGCCGGTAGCCCAGGGCTTCTTCGTTCGCACGGCCGCCGGCCAGACCGGTAGCCTGAGCTTCACCAACTCGGAGCGCCTGACCACCGACCCCGGCACTGCCTTCCAGCGCACCGGCAACGACCCGCGCACCCGCCTGGCCCTCACGCTGGCCAACAACGTGGCCGCCAACCAGACCACGGTGTACTTTGACGCCACCGCCACCAGCGCCTTCGACGCGAACAACGACGCCGCCGCCCTGCCCGCCCCCAACGGCCTGACCCTGGCCACCGAAGCCGGCACCGAGCAAGTAGCCATCAACGGCCTGCCCACGCTGAACGGTTCGGATGTGCTGCTGCCCCTGCACGTGGCCGCCCGCACCGCCGGCACCTACACGCTGAGCGTGAACGAGCTGAACAACCTGCCCAGCAACTACCACGCTTACCTGCGCGATGCCCTCACCGGCACCTTCACCGACCTCTCGGCCACGCCCAGCCTCTCGCTGACGCTGGCCGCTAACGCTCCGGCCGCTGGCCGCTACGCCCTGCTCTTCACCACCCAGGCCCGCGTGCTGGCCACCGCCCCGCAGGAGCTGGCCCAGCTCGTGAGCGTGTACCCCAACCCCGCCCACGGCACCGCCACGCTAGTGCTGCCCGCCGCCCTGCGCGGGGCGCAAGCCACCCAGGTGCAGGTGCTCGATAACACTGGCCGCGTGGTGCTGAGCCGCACCCTGGCCGCCGGTGCCACCGAGGCCCTGCAGCTGCCGCTCGGCGCACTCAACGCCGGTATCTACACGGTGCAAGCTAAAACCGCCGTTGGTCTTGTGGCTAAACGTCTGGTAGTGCAATAAGCTGGCAACTAATTGCGCTTGAATGACAACGGCCCGTTGTCTGGCAGTAGCCAGGCAGCGGGCCGTTTGTTTTAGGCTTGTCGGCCACTCCTCAACGCATGAGGGTGATGGTGCCACGCCGCTGCCGGGGCTGGCCCTGGCAGTCGGTATATTCTAGCAAGTAAAAATACACGCCCCCCGCCGCCCCGGCCCCGTCCCAGCGCGGCAGCGGCCCGGCCGCGTCCGCCACCTGCTGGCCCCAGCGCGCATACACCCGCAGCCGCCCCTGCGCCAGCCCGCTCCCCCGCACGGGCTCAAACCAGTCGTTCAACCCGTCGCCGTTGGGGGTGAAGATGTTCTGCTGCGTGAAGTCCTCCGCCTGTGCGGGCACGTCCACGGTCTGCGTCAGCTGCCGGCCGTCGGCCAGCGTCAGGCGCACGAGGTAGCGGCCGCTGCGGGTGTAGCGGTGGGCCACCCAGCGCCCGGTGGCCGTGTTGGCCGCCCCGCTGCCCGGCTCGCCAAAGTCCCAGCGCAGCCCGGTCCCCAGCCCGGCGCTGCTGGCCCAGAAGCGCACCGAGTCTTCCCCGCAGCCCACTTCGTAGTTCAGCCCCGGTCCGGCGTACAGCATGTTCGTTATCACGTTCGGCAGGTTCCATGATGGAAGGACATCCTGCAAATACGGATAAGCTTCGGGTTCGAGCTGGCAGCCTGGCCCGGCCACGTTGGGATGGCGCACAATGCCCGCCGAATTAAGCGGAATTAAGCCGGTGATGGGGTCCGTGACAGCCCGCAGGTACACGCTTGACAGCCACAGCGTGCTATCAGGAGCCAGTTGCAAGCCTACGCAATTTACGTAATCCGAAATAGGCGAGGTGGCCGCCGGCGTGGGCACCGCTTCCACGCGCGAGACGCGGTAGCGCGTGGCCTCAATGGCCGCCGCCGTGGGCTGGCTCACGTCGTACTGATACAACTCATTCATTCGCAGAGTATTCTGGCTTGGTCCCGCATACTCCGTGGCATACAGCAGCCGCGAGTTGGGCGAAAACGAGAACGAGTATTGCCCCCCCGCCCGCCGGGGCAGCCGCAGTTCGTTGCTGGCCGCGCCCGTGGCCGGGTCGAAGTCGTACAGGCAGATGTTAGGGCTAACGCCGCCCCCGGCCGCTGCCACCCAACCGCCGCTCACCAGTCGCCGCCCATTGGGCGCGGCCTTCAATTCCCCGCCCGCCTCGTCCAGGCCGCTCACGGGCGAGCGCACCGGCTCCGCGCGGAACCCCTGCGGCCCCAGCCGGAAGGCCAGCAGCTCGCGCCCGTCCAGCCCGCGCGTCAGTATCCAGTAGTCGCGCCGGTTGGTGTGGCGCACGGCCGTCAGCTGCGCCCGCCGCACTGAGCGCGTCAGCACCCGGCCTTTCTCCACCACGTCGCCCAGCCCGCCGCGCAGGCGTCCGTCCACCCGCGCCCAGGTCAGGGCCTGCGCCGGTACGCCGTTTTCGGGCGTGCTCTTGGTCCAGTAGAACACATAATACTCCCACTCCTGCGCCGCCGAAGGCACTATACAAGCAGCTTGTTGCTGGGTATTAATTTGCCAGTCGTCATTTCTATCAATATTAACTAACAGACCATTATCCATCATTTCATTATTTCTATCCGAAATACTGACACCACTGGTATAAGCCAGCAATTGCCCCGTAGCTTCGCTCAGGCTAGCAGAGCCATTAACACCTGTGTGAACTCCATTATGACTGTTCCAAAATCTGGCGTTAACTGCTGGTTGAGGTTGGGGATTAAATACTGTTTTTACCTCTGGACCAAAACCATAGCACCACGTCCAGAACTCGCCTTGTGCCCACGCATGAGGCAAGGTTGCAATAAACAAGAGTAGCGTAAGCCATAGCTGGTGTAAGTATCTCATCACAATACGTTGGTAAATAATGAAATAAACGGAACGAATGGGCAAGGCCCATTCGTTCCGAAGCAGGATATACAATGGCGTCGATTCTTATTCTCGCACCAAGCGTTGCGTCACGACGGCCGTGCCATCAAACAGGCGCACCTCGTAGAGCCCTGTCGGCAGGGCCTGCACGTCGAAGTTCGTGATGCCTTCCGCGCTTGACGTCCGGCGCTCGAGCAGCAGCTTGCCTTGCAGGTTGCGCACTTCTATCCCCTGATACCGCTCGGCCCCGCGAGGTTGCACCTGCACTTGCCCGCTCGCCGGATTAGGGTACAACAGCTGGGCCTCGGGCTGCGCGGCCGACAGGCCGGTGGAATTGGCGCCCCGGCAGTTACCGCCGAGGAATTTTTGCACATACACGTGGACGGTACAGGTCGTGTAGCCCGACGAGCCAGGGCCCGTAGCGGGCGGGCAGGGGCTGGTGATGAGCAGGTCCATGTCAAACTCGACCTTGTTGCTGTTACCGACCGTCAGCGGCCGGCCGGTGCTCGTGGGGCTGCTGCCGCTGCCGAGCGTTACGCTGGTGCCGCTCGGCGTAATGTTGTAGGGATTTTGGGTGATATAGTAGCTCTGCCCCGGTACCCCATCGAACAGCAACGTGGCCAGGCTGGCATTGCAGGCCGACGTACGAACTGCCGTTACAGTCGGGCAGGTGGCGGCGATGTTTCCCGTTTGAAAGGTCTTGGATAGTGCAGGTCCCGGCCCTGCGCACTCCGAAAGCCTAGCCTGAACACTCACCGTGAAATCGCCAGCATTGGGGGTGATTATGGCTCGGGAAGTAGCCGCATCCCAATTGCTGACACCGTTATTAGCCCCCGAAAAGAAAGCGCCAGCAGTATTGTTAACATTTGATATGACGAAGCGGTACTCCATTCCCGGAGCTGCACCAGAAAAGTCTACTGTAATAGCCTTAGCAGCAGGCGACGGGCACGACCCCGAAAGCTGCAAGCTCGTCGGTGTTCCCGGTGCCCGCTGCACCGGTTTTGAAATGTTACGCGAGGCGCTGAGCGTGGTGCCGCAGGGGCTGTTGGACGTCACTGGCGTCACAGTCACGTTGACGTTAAAGGTAGTAGTCGGCACATTAGCCAAGCTCAGTGTGGCCGAGGTGCCCGAGATGTTGGAGACGGTGGCCCCGCCGCTGGCCGTCACGTTGTAGCTGGTGGCCCCCGTCACGGCTCCCCAGTTGATGGTATACGTCTGATTTCGGCAGTAATCGGTGGGATTACCGGCAATGGACAGGGTCGGAACGCGGCGGTTGTAATAGACGATTTCAATCTCATCGTCCTCGTCTACTTCCCAGAAGCCGCACGAATACCCCGTGCATTCAATCTCTAGCTTCGTGAACAGTTCCCCTGCCTGCGCATTATTGATGGGTGGATTCAGGCAGCCGGGATTGGGATACGGCACAGGCGAGAAGGTGGTGTTGCCCCCGGCCTGCGTGGCCTGCCAGTTGGTAGGGGTGCCAGTGCCGGGCATACGGTCATAGAGGTAAAACCGAACCTTTGAGTAGGTGCTGTTATTGGTATCCTGCCACTGCTCGGTATACGTATTGCCAGATTCGGTGAAATAACGCACTGTCCAGATGAAGCTAGGGCGGGCACGGCAAGATGAAGTACCCGCGTTGCCCAAGCATTCAGTCGACGTAAACTCAAACTGATAAGGCTGGCTGGCAATGCCGCCCGTAAGTGGGTCTACCACATTGGGGCAAAGCGGAAAAGAATTGAGACGGTAGTTGGTTTGATTGTCGGGCACTTGTCCGCGAAATCGAATTTCGTCGAGGCCGCTGGCTACCCGGCTGGTCCGTACGCTGGCGGGCATTTGACCGGGGGTAGCTGGCCGTAGCTCCTGCCCCAACAGGCGCTGCGAAAACAGGGTTAGTAATAAGCTGAGCACCCAGAGGGAGCGCTGCCTGGTAGGGTAATGACGATGAGTCATAAGAGAAAAGGGTTTGGTGAGTGACAAAAGCAGACCTTCACCCAAGCCGAAAAAAGGAAACTTCGGCTGTTTTTACGACCATACTTTTACTAGCAAAAAATAGAACTTAACCAATCAAGCTTACAAAACAGGCCTGACAACAAGCACAATGCAAAAGATACTCGCTCAACTTTTTTTTGCAAAAAGACACCTGATTTATGACATTAGACAATTTAAATCCAACTAAACAATAACCAAATCAAGCCTCACTACGCTCAATGTCAGTACATTGATTTTTAACGTCATCACAAAATTGCCTGGATTGTCCATCCTTATCGGCCGTATTTTCGTAGGCCAAACTGGCAACGCTCAGAAATCAAGCTGTGTGCGGCGCGGCGTCGCTTCACGGCTGTGGAGCTAAAATTTATCTTCCCCTCTTCCCCATACTATGTACCTATCCTTACTTACCCCGTCGGCAACGTGTCGCCGATGGGCAATAGCCCTGCTGGCCGCGACGCTTCTGCTGGCTACCGCAAGCTCGCAGGCCCAGACCATTTACGGCCTGGGCACCATCACGGGCTCCAACTTTCGCAACGAGCCCGTGGGTAGCCAGGGGCTCATTCTGATTAACCCGACCACCGGCGCCGCCCAAACCCTGGCTCCCGTGCGCCTGACCGGCGTGACGGCCGGCCAGACGCTGGTGGGCATCGACTTCCGGCCCGCCGACAACCTGCTCTACGGCTTGGGCTACGATGCCGCGCTGGCCGGCCCGGCCAACAACGCCCAGGTGTACCTCGTGAACCCCGGCACCAACGTGGCGACGCCCGTCGGCTCGGCCATCCGCCTGGAGCTGGGCACCACCACCGACGGCATCGGCTTCGACTTCAACCCCACCGTGGACCGCATTCGGGTGGTGAGTGCTAACGACGCCAACTACCGCCTCAACCCGGTGACGGGCGGTATCGTGGATGCTGACCCGGTTACCGCCGGTATTCAGGCAGATGGCAACCTGAGCTACAGCGGCGGCAGCCCGGCCAATCCCGGTGTGGGCACGGCGGCGTACACCAACTCGTTTGTGGGCAGCGCCAGCACCACGCTGTATGATATTGATTACATAAACGGCGGCATCCTGTCGATTCAGAATCCGCCTAATCTGGGCACGCTCAACACCCAGAGCACCTTGCAGCTGGTGGTGACGGGCGGCAGCTCGCCGGGCACCTACACGGTGGGAGCGGTGCGGCACCTGGGGCTGGACATCTACTACAACCCCAACGACAACACCAACGTGGGCTACTTCACGCTGGTATCGCCACCGCGTGCGGTGTTTGGCGGCACCTCGCGGGCCAGCGACACCTACCGCCTCGACCTGAGCACCGGCGTGGCAACGCAGCTCGCCAATACCGTACCCGCCAGCTCATTCATCAACCTCGAAATCCGAGACCTGGCCATAGCGCTGGCCCCTATCCCCGACCTGACCTGGAACGGCAGCACCAGCACCGACTGGCGCACGGCTGCCAACTGGACGCCCGCCCTCGTGCCCGGCCCGGCCAACAACGTGACAATTCCCGGCGGCACGCCCTTCCAGCCCACCATCAACCAGGCCCAGCAAACCAACGCTTTTACCCTGAGCAGCGGCGCTACGCTCACCCTGCCCAGCAACGGCTACCTCGTGGTGGGCGGCGACTTCATCAACAACGGCACCTTCAACAGCAGCGGTACCGGCACGGTGGTGATGAACCTGAATGTAAACCAGGTGATTGGCGGCAGCTCGGCCACTCAGTTCGAAAACCTGATTATCGGCACCGGCAACGCCACGCTGGCAACCTCGGCCTCGCTGGCCGGGCCGGCCTCGGTGCACGGCCTGCTCACGCTGGCCGGCGGCAACCTGACGGTGACGGGCCAGACCTTTACGCTGCTCTCCGACGCCGCCGGCACGGCCATGGTGTATAACGCGGGCAGCGGCGTGGTAAACGGCCCCGTGACGGTGCAGCGCTACATCGCGCCCAACCTGAACGGCGGCCCCGGCTACCGCCACTACTCGCCCCCGGTGAGCGGCAGCACGGTGGCCGACCTGAGCACCGCCGGCTTCGTGCCGGTGCTGAATACGGCCTACAACTCGGCCGCCCAGCCGGGGCTGGTGACGCCCTTCCCGAACGTATTCAGCTACGACCAGGGCCGCGTGGGCACGGTCACGAGCGACTACAACTTCTTTGACCAGGGCTGGCAGTCGCCCGGCGGCACCGGCGATGCGCTCAACGTGACGCAGGGCTACACGGTCAACATCAACGCCGCGGCCAAGGTCGATTTTGTAGGCCCGCTCAACAACGGCCCCTACACCGCCAGCGGCCTGGGCCGCGGCAGCAACGGCGCCGCCGGCTGGCACCTGCGCGGCAACCCCTACCCCGCCCCGCTCGACTGGCAGCTCATCATCAACAACGGCGGCCTGAGCAGCATCGACCCGGCCCTGTACGTGTACAAATCGAGCGGCCAGTACACCGGCTCCTTCGCCAGCTACATCAATGGCATGGGCACCAACGGCGGCACCAACCTGCTGCCGTCGGCCCAGGCTTTCTTCGTGCGCACCAGCGCCGTGGGCGCCAGCGGCAGCATCAACTTCACCAATAACGAGCGCCTGACCACCTACGCCAACCCCGCCTTCCAGCGCTCCGCCGCCGACCTGCGCCCGCAACTCACGCTGTCGCTGAACAGCGCCAGCGCCAGCACCCAAACCGTGGCCTACTTCCAGCAAGGCGCCACGGCCGCCTTCGATGCGCAGTTCGATGCCGCCTACCTGCCCAACCTCAACGGCCTGACCCTGGCCACCGAAGCCGGCGCCGAGCCACTAGCCATCAACGGCCTCCCCGCCCTCACCGGCCAGAACGAGCTGCTGCCGCTACGCCTCGCCGCCGCCCCGGGCAGCTACATCCTGCACGTCGATGCCCTGCGCAACCTACCTACGGGCTACCACGCCTACCTGCGCGACGCCCTCACCGGCACCTTCACCGACCTGGCTGCCACGCCCAGCCTCCCGCTGACGCTGGCCGCTAACGCTCCGGCCGCTGGCCGCTACGCCCTGCTCTTCACCACCCAGGCCCGCGTGCTGGCCACCGCCCCGCAGGAGCTGGCCCAGCTCGTGAGCGTGTACCCCAACCCCGCTCACGGCACGGCCACGCTGGTGCTGCCCGCCGCCCTGCGCGGCGCCCAGGCCACCCAGGTGCAGGTGCTCGACAACCTCGGCCGCGTGGTGCTCACCCGCACCCTGGCTGCGGGCGCCACCGAGGCCCTGCAGCTGCCGCTCGGTACGCTCAATGCCGGCATCTACACCGTGCAGGCCCGCACGGCCGTCGGCCTTGTGGCCAAACGTCTAGTGGTGCAGTAGGCAGCCAGCTGTTGCTGCTTAGAAGTAAAAAGCTCCTGCCGTATCGGCAGGAGCTTTTTGTTTGTCCGGAGTCTTTGCTTTACGATTTTGGGCCGCACTAAAATCGTAAAGCAAAACGCGGCGGGATTTTGCTCTCCGTTTTCGAGCATTGCCAAAATCGTAGAGCAAAATTTCCGCCCCTCGCATACCCTCTACGCACTTTTCCGGGCCGCTGCCGACATTACAGGAGGCCAAAATGGTAGCAGCCAAGCAGAAATTACCGACCTTTGCGGTTCGATTTATTTCTAACTTATTCGCAAATGGTGGGTCCTGCTACGGTAAAAGCCAGCAGGCTGCAACGACTGGTTGTAGTCTTATTACTAACTCTATTACATGCCACGGCCAGCCGGGCCCAGCTGCCGGCGGCGCCAGCCAGCGGGCCGGCGCGGCGCGACGCGGGCATCGGCAACGATAAATGGTCGGACCTGTTTGGCCTGCCCGGCCTCAACTACGTGGTGTCGGCGCTGGCCTACCTGCCCTCCGGCGACCTCGTGGTGGCGGGCCCCTTCTACGACGCCGGAGGCAACGCTGAGGCCGATAACGTGGCCCGCTGGGACGGCAGCCGCTGGCAGGCCCTGGGCAAGGGCCTCAGCCGCGCCCCCTCGGTGCTGCTGCTGGCGCCCAACGGCGACCTCTACGCCGGCGGTGACTTTCTCGATGCCGGCGGCGACCCCACCGCCGACTACCTCGCCCGCTGGGATGGCACGCGCTGGCATAAAGTAGCCGCCGGCCTCAACGGCGCGGTGCGC
Organism: Hymenobacter aranciens; assembly: GCF_030580865.1. Lineage (GTDB taxonomy): Bacteria > Bacteroidota > Bacteroidia > Cytophagales > Hymenobacteraceae > Hymenobacter > Hymenobacter aranciens. Next base: position 215,268 of record NZ_JAUQSY010000008.1, read on the forward strand.
GCCATGGCTTTCGATGCCAGCGGCGACCTGCTGGTGGCCGGCTCCTTCACCGACGCCGGCGGCAACGCCAACGCCGACGGCATTGCCCGCTGGGATGGCAGCGCCTGGCAGGCTTTCGGCCCCGGCATCAACGGGCCGGTGTACGGCCTGGGCGTGGGGGCCAACGGCAACGTGTACATCGCCGGGGCCTTCCTCAACGTGGGCGGCAACACCAGCGTGCAGCGCGTAGCCCGCTGGGATGGCAGCGCCTGGCGCGCCATGGGCGCCCCCATGAACGGCTACACCGACCACCTTGCCATGCTGCCCAACGGCGACGTGGTGGTGGCCGGCAACTTCACCAACCTGGGCGGCAACCCCACCGCCGACTACCTGGCCCGCTGGAACGGCACCAACTGGCAGGGCTTCGGCAATAACTTCACGCTCAGCAGCGCTTTCGAAACCATTAACACGCTGTTTGTGGACCCCAGCGGCAATCTGCTGGTGGGCGGCTCGCTGCTCAACGTGGGCGGCAACGCGGCGGCCGACTACCTGGCCCGCTGGAACGGCACGAGCTGGCAGGCCGTGGGCCCCTCGCTGGGCGACGGCGTCAATGCCATTGTGGTGGCCCCCAACGGCGACTACGTGGTGGGCGGCTACTTTGAAACCGCCGGCAGCAATGCCCACGCCGCCTATCTGGCCCGGCTGGCGGGCGGCGCCTGGGTAGGCTTCGAAGACCCCACGCGCATGGGCCTGCTCGGCGGGGCGGCGGCCGTGGTGGCCGCCCCGGGCGGCGGCTTCTTCGTGAGCGGAGCCTTCATCGACGCCGGCGGCAACCCCAACGCCGACTACGTGGCCCGCTGGGACGGCACCACCTGGCAGCCCCTGGGCCCGGGCCTCAACGGCACGCCGGCGGCCCTGCTCATCCTGCCCAACGGCGACCTGCTGGCCGGCGGCGGCTTCACCAACGCCGGCGGCAACCCCAACGCCGACTACCTGGCCCGCTGGGATGGCACGAGCTGGCACGCCTTCGGCACCATCCTCAACGGCAACGTAACTTCGCTGGCCCTGGCCCCCAACGGCGACGTCATTGCCAGCGGCTTCTTCAGCAACGCGGGCGGCAACCCCCTTGCCCACCGCCTGGCCCGCTGGAACGGCACCGTCTGGCAGCCCCTGGGCCGGGGCGTGTCTAACCCCGCCCTGGCTTTGGCGGTGGCGGCCAATGGCGACGTCATCGTGGGCGGCAACCTGATGTTTGAGGGCAGCCCCACCAGCCAGAGCTACCTGGGCCGCTGGGACGGCACTGCCTGGCAGCGCTACCCCGACCGCATCGGCCCCGTGCAGGCCCTGGCCTTCCTGCCCAACGGCGACCTGCTGGTGGGCTCCGGCATTATGTCGGGCCCGGCCAACCCCACAGGCATGGCCCGCTGGAACGGCACCGCCTGGCAGCCCATGGGCACCGCCCTAACGGGCTCGGTGTACACCATCCGGGTTTTCGGGCAGAACGACATTGCCATCGGCGGCCAGGTAGGCTGGCCCGGCAACCTGAACGTGAGCGGCGGCCTGGTGCACTGGGACGGCGCCGGCACGTTCCGCTCCTACGGCAGCAGCCTGGAAATCGGCGTGTACGGCATCGACCGCTCGGCCGATGGCCTGCTGGCCGCCGCGGGCCGCTTCCGGATGCTCAACGACGGCAGCAAGCCCAGCGTGAGCTTCGGGCTCTACCGCGACATTCCGCCGCCCGTCATCACCAGCTTCACGCCCGGCACGGCCGCGGCCGGCAGCAGCGTCATCATTCGCGGCAGCGGCTTCACCGGCACCACGCAGGTGGCCTTTGGGGCGGTGGCCGCCCCGGGCTTCGTGGTTACCTCCGACTCGGTGCTGACGGTGAGCGTGCCGCCCGCCGCCCTCAGCGGCCTGCTGTCGGTGACCACGGCGGGCGGCACGGGCGTGGCCCCCAGCTATTTTGTGGTGCCCGCGCCGTGCGTGGCCACCGTCAGCGTGACGGCCGGCGGCCCCACGGCCCTGCCGCCGGGCGGCAGCGTGGTACTCACGGCCACGGCCACCACGCCGGCGTTCAGCACCGGGGCGGGCTTCGATACGGCGGCCGGCAGCGAGGTGCGGGCCGTGGTGGCCCTGCCCACCGGCCAGGTGCTGGCCGGCGGCAGCTTCAGTACCTACCGGAGCCAAGCCAGCGCCCCCGACAACCTGCTGCGCCTGCAGCCCGACGGCAGCCCCGACCCCACGTTTAATGCCGGGGGCAGCGGCTTCACGGGCGCCGTGAATGCCCTGGCGGCCCTGCCCGACGGCACCACGCTGGTTGGCGGCGCCTTCACCAGCTACAACGGCACGGTGCTGAGCACACCCTACCTGGTGCGCCTGCTGGCCGATGGCCGCCTCGACCCCACCTTTAATGCCGGGGGCCTCGGGCTGGATGCGCCGGTGCGCGCCCTGGCCGCGATGCCCGACGGCCGCGTGGTGGTGGCCGGCGACTTCAGCCGCTACAACGACCGGCCCATGGGCCGCGTCCTGCGGCTGCTGCCCTCCGGCGCCCTCGACCCCAGCTTCAACGATGGCTACGTGGGCTTCGAGGACGGCAGCATCTACGCCGTGCTGGTGCAGCCCGACGGTCGCATTGTGCTCGGCACCAGCGGCCAGACGCGCTACAACAGCGCCGCCGCGCCCGTGGGTTTGCTCCGCCTGACGCCCGACGGCGGCCTCGACCCGCTGTTCAGCTTCAGCTCGACGCCGGGCTTTGGCACCAGCAGCCGCATCTACGCCCTGGGGCTGCTGCCCAACGGCAAGCTGATGGTGGGCGGCATGTTCACCAGCTTCCACGGCATCACCAATATTCCCGCCAATCTGATTCGCGTACAGCCCTACGGGGTCACCGATTTCACCTTCAACATCAATGCCGCCGGCTTCAATGGCCCGGTGTCGGCCCTGACCCTGCAGCCCGACGGCAACATGGTGGTAGCTGGCAACTTCACCAGCTACAACGGCAACGCCGCCGCGCCCGACCACCTGCTGCGCCTCACGCCCACGGCGGCGCTCGATGCCAGCTTCGGCGGCTTCGATGGCCCGGTGCGGGCCCTGGCCCTGACGGGCGACGGCAGCGTGCTGGCCGGGGGCAGCTTCGGCAGCTACGCCGGCGCCGCCGCGCCCGCCCACCTGGCAGCCCTGAGCGCCAGCGGCGGGCTTAACAGCACGACGACTACCCTGTCTGGTGCCAGCTTTGTCTGGAGCACGGGCAGCACCGCCAACCCGCTCACCGTAAGCAGCGCGGGCAGCTACTCGGCCAGCCTCAGCGGCTGCAGCGGCGCGGCCGGGCCGGTGGTGGTAACCGCGGCCGCCGCCCTCGGCGACCTGGTGGTAAGCACGCCCCAGACCGTGACGGGCTCCTACAACAACGTGACCGTGACCGGCACCGGCGCGGCCACCTTGGGCGGCCCGCTCGACGTGGCCGGCACCCTCACGGTGGCCAGCGGCGGCAGCCTGCTCACCGCCTGCCAGCCCCTCACCGGCCCCGGCAGCTTCGTGCTCGAAGCCGGCGCCACGCTCGGCATCTGCGACCCGGCCGGCATCACGCGCAGCGGCCCCAGCGGTTCGGTGCAGCTCACCGGCACCCGCACTTTCTCCGACGATGCCTACTACCGCTACCTGGCTTCCAGTGCCCAGGTAACCGGCGACGGCCTGCCCGCCCTGGTGCGCGAGCTGCAGGTGAATACCAGCGCCGGCAACCTCACCCTGACCAATGACCTTGACCTGCGCGAGGCCCTGCGCTTCGTCAGCGGCGACCTCGACCTGGGCGGGCACACGGCCACGCTGCGGTCGGGCCCGGCGGGCACCGCCCTCATCGACAACACCGGCGGCCGGGTGCTCAACAACACCGGCACCTGCCGGATGCAGTGCTACCTCAACCCCGCCCGCAACGCCGGCCTGGGCTACCGCCACCTCAACGCCTGCGTGGCCGGCATGACGGCCGCCGAACTGCGGGTGGGCAGCACTGCCCCGGTGCTCACCGCCGCCTACAACACCTCGGCCACGCCGGGCCTGGTCACGCCGTTCCCGACGCTCTTTAGCTACGACCAAACCCGGCTGACGACCAGCACCAGCAACTACTCGGACTTCGACAAGGGCTGGGTGGTACCCACGGCCGGCACGGCGCTGCAGCCCTTCGTGGGCTACGCGGCCATGCTGCCGGGCGCGGCTACGGTCACGTTCAGCGGCACGGCCTTCGCCTCCGGCGCCAGCAGCAGCAGCTTCGCCCGGGGCCCACAGGCCGAGGCCGGCTGGCAGCTGGTTGGCAACCCCTACCCTTCGCCCTTCGACCTGAGCGTGCCCAATACCTTCTTGCGCACCAACGTGGATGCGGCGGCCTACGTGTACGAAAGCACGGCCCAGTACGCCGGCCAGTACCGGGCCTACGTCAACGGCCTGGGCACCGGCACCAGCAACCCGGTGCTGCCCGCTGGCCAGGGCTTTTTTGTGCGCGTGACCACGGCCGGCCAGCCGGCCAGCATTGCCGTCACGCCGGCGGGCCGGGGCACCGTGTTTGCCGGTCAGCCGGCCCTGTACCGCAGCGCCCCCGATGCCCGCCCCCGCGTGCGGCTAACCCTGGCGCCCGCCGCCCCCGCCCCGGCCGACGAAGTGCTGGTGTATGCCCAGGCCGGCGCCACCCCGGCCGCCGATGCCGAGTTCGACGCCCACAAGCTGCCCAACCCCGGCAACGCCTCGGTGTATGCCCTGGCCGCTACCGGCGAGGCCCTTGCCATCCAGGGCCTGCCCGGGCTCACGGCCGGCACCACCGTGCCCCTGGCCGTAGCGCTGACGGCCCCCGGCCCGGCCACGCTCACCGCCACGCTCCACCACCTGCCCGCCGGCCTCAGCGCCTTCCTCACCGATGCCGTCACCGGCACCAGCCAGGATTTGAGCCTGAACCCCAGCTATTCTTTCACGGCCACCACCGGGCCGGCCGGCCGCTTCGCCCTGGTTTTCGGCCCGGCCAATGGCCCGCTGGGCACGGCCCTCGCCCAGCTGCGGGCCAGCGTCGCGCTGTTCCCCAACCCCGCCCACGCCACGGCTACCCTGGTGCTGCCCCAGGCCCTGCGCGGCGCTCAGGCCACCCCGGTGCAGGTGCTCGACAACCTCGGCCGCGTGGTGCTGACCCGCACCCTGGCCGCTGGCGCCACTGAGGCCCTGCAATTGCCCGTCGGCAACCTGGCCCCCGGCATCTACACCGTGCAGGCCCGCACGGCCGTCGGCCTTGTGGCCAAGCGCCTCGTGGTGCAGTAGACCTTCAGGTAGCAGCTATTTTAGTGGCTGCTTACTAACAGGGTTTTGACCTTTGGTATTGCTAATATCTGAAAAAGCCCTCTTGGCCGATTGGTCAGGAAGGCTTTTTTTAGGGGCCTGCTCCTGATTGCAACTCTGCAATGGAGCAACGGGCGAAGGAATTGGAGTGCTCTTGTAAGCCAATTTGGTAAAGGTGATTAGAGGCAAATAAATACTCGCGGGGCGTTTTTTGTGGTCTGCATAATAATACCGTAAAATATTTTTCATCAGGCCTGTACCGCTTTTCGAATTTCCATTTACCTTGCGTCTTCATTCACTACTTTTTCACCTTCCTCATTTATGAGAAAAAACTACCCTCCCCCCGCGACTGCCCGTCTCCTGTGGCTGGCGTTGTGTCTTGTTGCCCTGCTGCGGCCCGGACTGACGCTGGCGCAGTTCAATCATCCACAAGATACCCTGTTCGGCTGTGGCACCCAGCGCGACACGGCACAGCAGCGTAGCATCGTGCTGCCGAACAGCTCGTGTACAGATTGGTATGGCTACTCCCCGGAGTTCTACGCTAAGCAAGGACTGCCGGAAATCCCCATCAAAAAGGTACGCATCATGTTTCATGTGTATCAGAAAGATGACGGTACAGGCAACTGGCAATCGCCGGCGCAGGACGGAGGGCTGGATGAGCCTATTCTGACCGGGCTACTAAACGGACTCACCAATTTCCCAACTCCCGGCTCACCCCACTTCCGGGGCCTGAACGAACTGTACGGGCAACTCGACAATGTGCTGCTGGCCAGTGGTGGCGGCAACCAAACGGTCACGCCCGCTACTGGCTCCGACGCGGATACCCGCATTCGTTTTCAACTGGAAGGAATTCGCTACTACCGGTCCACGGAATTGTACGATATGTCGACCGGCAGCCCCCAAGGCTGTATTGGCAGCACGGGCAGCCAGGGACAATATTGCGGCCGTTATTACTACAAGACAGTCGTAACTAATACGACCGACAATCAGTTTGGCAATGGCCAGCTAGCGCTTACGCATGACCAACAATACAACGTGCTGCATATATTCTGGGCCGAGCACCCGGGCGTAGCCAGCACCAAAGTCGACGCGTTTGGAAATCTGACTTCCCGCTATCAATCGGGGGGAGTAGCGGGCAATGGCTGGAGCATACCAGCTCCCTACTTTACCCTGCGTGGGCAGTATTGGCTGGTTAAACACTATCAATGGGGCTCCATTCAGGGCAGCTTGCCCGGCTAGGACCCGCAAAATGGACTCCGCAAAACACTGTTCCTTCTGGCGCACGAAATGGGCCACTGCTTGGGGCTGGGCCACTCGTGGTGGGGGCTGGACTGTCCGCTGGTGCCAGGGGGGCCATTAACTCCCGGCGAAAACAGCACCAACAACATCATGGATTACCCCTGGCTACCAGGCTTATCATTGTCGCAGTGCCAGATTGGTAAAATGCACTACTACCTTGGCCACGAGGGTGGTGCCTCACTGCTCGCCTACGGCACTGGCATGGATAACCTCACGGTATCCGACTACTGCCAGCAGGACGGAACGCAGGATATTACTATTCCAACTGGCAGTTCGCAAGTGTGGGAAGCCGCGCACAACACGCAGGCCAGCACTATCAGCATCGAAGACGATGCGACGCTCATTATTCGCTGCCGCATCGGCGTAGTAGGTCCGGAGATGAACATCAAGCTGGGCAAAAACGCGAAGCTGATTCTGGACCGGGGGACGCTGGGCAACTTTGCTACCAGCGAACAGCATGAGTGTCCGCAGGACGTGTTTGTGTATATCAACGGTGCCGGTGGGTTGGTCGAGATTCAAAACGGGGGCGGCTTCATCTCCGAGCACCTACGCGTAGCGTTTTACGGCGATGTATCGTTGCACATCCCCCGGGTGCCGGTGCTGCTGGATGGTGCCCAGCTCTATTTGAAATCTGATAGCTACCTCTGTCTGGAACCTGGGGCGGAATTTACATATCGTGGCCCGGCCAGCTTCAATATCGACGCCAGCACTACTCTGGGCCTGCACGCAGCCGTGCAGCTAAATCCTGCTCCTAACTGCACAACTGAACCTTGCAAGCTGGCCCAAACGGCCAGCGCCTTGCGAGCCACGGTAGCTGGCAGCAATGCTCCAGCCAGTATCTGCGCTGGCAATTCCTTGTTGCTGGAAGTGTATTTCCCACAGTTTGCCCTGGTGCCGACCGTAGAATGGCGCCGCAATGGCTCGCCGGTAAGCCCCAATGTATCCACTAATCCCTGGGCTTACACCGATTCGCCAGACCAGGTTACCGATTACGAAGTAGAGCTAAGCTGGCCGGGCACTTCCTGTGCTCCTCTGATACTGCGCTATCACCAACAGGTGCTGCCTAACCCTAGCATCACACTGTCAAGTACGCAATTGGACATCTGCGGCAATGGCACCGAAGCATGGTATCTGCCCGATGGTCGGCTGAACCTGAACGACCCGGTCTGGGGCCTGATACGCCAGGCGGCTGACCCTGCTATCGTAGCGAACCAAGGTGGCTGCTTCAAATGGGCCGACAATTCGTTCGTTAAAAACGGCATCTTCGACCCGGTAGCGGCGGCGGCCCAAGGGCCCGGTCCCTACACGCTGAGTCTTGGCCATTATGATGACTGCTACGACCCTACCAGCTGCTTCGCTGCGGCCGAAGTAACGCTGAACATCCACGGTGGACCGGTCTTTCAGATTCCCCCCCCCGACCCGGTGTGCGCCGGCAATTCGGTTAGGCTTACGGCTAGTGCGGCTAACGGTATCACATACCACTGGCAGCCCGGCAACCTTACCGGCTCCAGCGTAACCGTGACGCCCGCCACCACCACTACTTATACCGTGACTGGCACCGGCCGCAACAGCTGCCCAGCTACTCAACAGGTAACCGTGACGGTGCAGCCGGCCACTTGCCTGGCTTGCTTAGGCAACAACTACAAAGATGTGAGTGGCAGCGGCCCGGTCCTATCGGCGTATACCTTCGCCAGCAACAGCACCTACGTTTTCAACACCAGCACCATTCTCACAACCGGCACGTTCGTAGTGGAGGAAGGGGCCCGGCTGCTGTTTGGCCCCGGCGTTCGTCTGACGTTGGTAAACAATGCCCAGTTAGTGCTGGCAGGCGGCACACTCACGGCCCTCTGCACCGAGATGTGGGACGGCATCGTGGCCACACGCACCAGCCGGGGCGTAGTGGCCGTCAGACCCACCGGTAGTGTGAGTCATTCCGAAATCAGCCACAGCCGCAACGGTCTCATCGTGCAATCGGACCAGGTGGCCGTGGGATTCCAGCCTACCCTGCAGCTGACATACGTCGCGTTTCTGCACAATGGGCAGAGCATTCAACTCACCAATACCCCCAACTCGCCCGCCTTCACCGGCCTCGTTACCGATTCGCGCTTCGACTCGGACCCGCAGCAGATGCGCGCGCCTTGGCAGTACCAGTCGGCCCGCGACCAGCACGTCACGCTCCGCCACTTCTACCTCGACGGCAACTGCGCCGGCCTTACGGTCAGCAATTCCCGGTTCGACCACTCCCTGTATGATTTCTGGATGCCCGCTGGCACGGCTTTCACTGCCTCGAACAACGAGTTCCACAATTTCTACATCGCCGCCGTTTTTGCCCACGACTACCTGCTCCCAAACACGCGCCTAAGTCTGAATAAATTTTACTATCCCGTGGCGGCCAACGAAATCCTTCTGAGCGACAGTCCGCAGTTGCAGGAAGCCTACGGCGAGCTGGCAGGCATGGAAGGAGCCGAAGCCGTGCTCCGGCGCAATGTGTGCGTAGGCATCTACGGAACAACAGGCACGAACAGTACCAGCACTTTTACGCTGGAAGGCTGCCAGTTTTTCGGCCAGAACTACGGCGGCACCACCGGCCCCACCACCTTCACCCCCACCCAGCCCTACGCGCAGTATGGCGTAGTCGTCAGCGGCGGCATTTTGCGCAACAACACCTTCCAGCGCCTGCAGCTGGGCTACCAGAGTACCTCCACGCAGACCGGCGGCATCGTGAAGGGCAACGCATTCGAGAACTGCTACGTGGGCCTGAACTTTCGGGATGGCAATGGCTACGTCAGCAGCTACGTGGGCTCAGCCGAGGTGAGCTGCAACTCTTTCACCCGCACCCAGCTGGTGCCCTTCGGACCAAGCTACGGCATCTTCCGCGACTTCTGCCAACGTCGCATTGCCAGCGACCCCTGTACGCAGATTAACCTGACCTCAACGCCGGGGACATTAGCCAACCCCAACGGCACTCCCCGCTTGCTGAAAAATGAGTTTGTGGATGACCGCCCAGCTCCGAGTATATACAACCCGTTCTGGCACGTCTGGAACGGCGTAGATGAAGGGTACACGACTAATCAGATGCAGTACTATACCTTCACCAATCGCATGGCTGGCATCGTAGGTGGCCCTCAAAGCGGGAACAACAGCGCCGTAGTTGTCATGGACGCGGGAACTGACATTGATGACTTTAATGATTGCGAATGGGAAGGCTACGACAACGGCTTGCAATTCCGCCCTAGCACTCCGCTCACTACTCCCACGGCTACCACTCGCGACATGGCCAAGCCCTTCTACCTGGCCCAGAACGTGCCCAACCCCTGCACGGGCACCGCGAGTGTTACCTACCGCGCTGTCACCGACCAGAGGGTCGAGTTGGTCGTGCGCCACTACATCAGTGGGCAAGTGCTCCGGCGGCAAGCAGTAGCCGCCGGGGAGCACACGACTGAGTTAAACCTGCAGGGCTTGCTACCTGGCCCCTACCACTACACCCTGGAAGTGGGTGGGCAGATTACGGCACACCGTAACGTACTCGTACAATGAGCACCTGGATTTCAGCTTTCCGAGTATCTGCCCGCTGGGCCTGTCTGCTGTTAGTCTTGCTGGCATTGCGCGGCAACGCCCAGCCAACCCTTGCCTGGGAGCGTACGGCCCGCATTGACTATGCCAGAGCGCGATTCATGTTTGAATTGCCGGGGCATCGCTTTGTGCATACCGGGTCTTCTTACGTAGGAACACCATCCAATCAGCACCAAGAGATAGTTCTGTACGTAACCACGGCGCAAGGGGACACGGTGCGCTACCGGCATCTCAACCGCAACCGACCGGTTGATGCGGAGTTAGTAACGGGTGTTGTACTGGAGCCCGATTATTCTCTCACATATTTTGGCAAGCGCAATGAGCGCGTCGGGAGTACCGGCGTCAGCAGCACGTTCTTTTTAGCGAACCTTGATACCCTAGGCCAGTTGCGTTGGAACCAGTATTACCCCTGCGACGGCTCATCTCCCGGCACGCTCCTCCGCCAGCCTGATGGCTACCTGCTGCTCACCAACGTCTATGAGCGCATCGGCACGAGCAATGTCCCTCACGGTCAACTCACAAAAGTTAACTTGCAACAGCAAGTGGTCTGGCAGCGAGATTACCACAGCCAAGGCTATCGAGGGGCAGGCCAGTTCACGGATATCATCGCCCACCCCGACGGCTCCTACCTCGTCGGGGGACTCTGCGACCGCAGCCCGGTCTATAACGGCGGCTCGTCGTACCTGCGCCTAGACTACTGGCTGCTTAAACTACGCCCCAACGGCGATACCATCGCCACCACTCACTGCGGCGACCCCGCCCGCTACGAGCGCGTCACGGCCCTACGCCTGCTTCCCGGTGACGCCTTGGCCCTGGCCGGCGTGCAGGCCGACGGCAACCAGAAGGAAAACCCCCAACTCCTGCGTCTCGACAATGCCCTGCGCCCTCAGCCGCAGTGGACCCGGGACGAGTCGAATCCGAACATCGAAGACAACCCCCACGCCTTTCTATTGCCCCTACAATCAGGGGCCATTGTCACCGGCGGCCAGCAATACAATACCTCTTTCAACCCCCGCACTTGGGCGCACCTGCTATGCCTCAATCCTACAGGAACGGTGCAGTGGGAAGTGCTGCGTCAGTATCCCAACCGTATCTACAATGGGTACTCTACCTGCCTCGTGCCAGCCGACGGGGCCGCTTATCTAAGCGGCGGTGCACTCGACGGTAGCACAGGCAGCGGCCCACTCAATGCCACGGGCCTGCTGAGCAAGTACGCGGGCGTGGGCCTGGCCTACCAGCCCGACCTGTGCCGCACCCCGCCCACGGCCAGCTTCGCCCCCGCCTTCAACGCGGCGGGCGACTCCGTGCTGGTACTCGACCAGTCTACAGCCGGCCCCACCTACGGCGAGCTCGTGGCCTGGCACTGGGACTTTGGCGATGGCAGCAGCTACGACGGCCCTACCCCGCCCTGGCACCGCTACGCCACGCCCCCCGGCCCCGCCCTGCGCCTGACGCTGACCGTGACCAATAACCTCGGCTGCCAGCACACCACCACCCTGCTGCCGCTGGCTTCCCGCGCCCAGCAACTGCAAGCCCGCCTCAGCCTCTACCCTAACCCGGCCACCGAGGCCGTGACCGTCGCACTCGACGGCCTGCGCCCGCAACCAGCCCTGCCGCTGGAAGTCGTCAACGCCTTGAGCCAGGTCGTGCTGCGAACGACGGCCGCGCCCCGCCAAGGCAAGCTCAGTCACATACTGGACCTACAGTCACTGTCACCGGGTGTGTACCTCGTGCGCCTGCATACAGCGGATGGCATCGTTTGCAAACGCTTCGTCGTTCGATGAGGACGCGTACCACCAACCAAAGCGTGAAGCTAGTCGTGCGGCACTACATCAGCGGGCAGGTACTGCGGCAGCAAGCGGTGCCCGCCGGTGAGCACACCACCGAGCTCGACCTGCGGGGCTTGTTGCCCGGCCCCTACCACTACACTCTGGAAGTGGGGGGCGCCATCGTTGCTCATCGTAATGCCCTGGTACAATGACCCGCCGAATTCTGTCTTTGCTAATGTGGCTAAGCTGGAGCGGTCTGCTGACCGCTCCAGCCTTGCTGCCGCTGCGTAGCAGCGCCCAGCCGAGCCTGGCCTGGGAACGCCCCGTAGGCCTGGTCAATAACCGTAGCCCGTATTTCGGGAGTAGTGTATTCTGCTTCGAGCTACCTGGGCATCGTTTTGCACATTGCAGTATAGCTCAAATTGGCCTTTTACCGAATGACCATCTTGAAATATGCCTGCGCGTCACGACAGCACAAGGCGATACTGTACGCTACCGAAACCTTAACCGAAATCGCAACGTCGACGCAGAGGTGGTAACTGGAGCTGTACTGGAACCTGATTATTCGCTCACCTATTTTGGTGCTCGCGTAGAGAGAACTGCCACCAGCTATACCATCACTAACTGCCTGACCAATTTAGACACTCTAGGGCGAATACGCTGGACGTACTCATACCTTGGGGTGGGAGCTGGTACGGGCACTATGCTCCGGCAGCCCGATGGCTATCTACTGTTAACTAATATATACGAACGTGTCGGCACCAGCAATATCCCTCACGGCCAGCTGACCAAAGTAGACTTACAAGGGCAGGTGGTATGGCAGCATGACTACCACAGCCAAGGCTATCTAGGCCTCGGTAAACTTACTGATATCATAGCTCACCCCGACGGCTCCTACCTGCTGGCCGGCCTCTGCGACCGCAGCCCCGTGTACACCGGCGGCTCGGCCTACCTGCGCCAAGACTACTGGCTGCTCAAGCTGCGACCGAATGGTGATACCATTGCTACCACCCACTTCGGCGACCCCGCCCGCTACGAGCGGGCCACCGCCCTGCGCCTGCTGCCCGGCGACGCCTTGGCCCTGGCCGGCGTGCAGGCCGACCAGAACCAGATTGAGAACCCCCAACTGCTACGCCTCGACAACGCCCTGCGCCCCCGCCCGCAGTGGACCCGCAACGAACCAAACCCCAATCTAGAGGATAGTCCTTACCGCTTCCTGCTTCCGCTCCAATCGGGCAATATACTAGCGGGCGGTATGCAGATAAACGTTTCACGAGATGTACGGGCACAACTACTATGTTTGAGCACGAGCGGTACCCCGCAGTGGGAAATTCTGCGCCAGTACACTTTCCGCCGCTACACCAGCTTTGCTACCTGTCTCGTAGCAGCGGATGGCGCAGCTTACCTCAGCGGTCTGGCTCAAGATGGCGGCCTTGGCAACGGCACACTCATCAATGGCACGGCTCTACTAAGTAAGTACGCGGGCGTGGGCCCGGCCTACCAGCCCGACCTGTGCCGCACCCCGCCCACGGCCGCCTTCACCCCTGCTTTCTCCGCTCAAGGTGATTCTGTGCTCGTGCTCGACCAGTCCACCCCCGGCCCCACCTACGGCGAACTCGTGGCCTGGCACTGGGACTTCGGCGACGGTAGCAGCTACGATGGCCCCACCCCGCCCTGGCACCGTTACGCCACCGCGCCCGGCCCTGGCCTGCAAGTGCGCCTGACCGTGACCAACAACCTGGGCTGCCAGCACACCACCACCCTGCTGCCGCTGGCTTCCCGCGCCCAACAGCTGCAGGCCCGCTTAACCCTCTACCCTAATCCGGCTACCGAGGCCGTAACCGTCGCACTCGATGGCCTGCGCCCGCAAGCCACCGTGCCACTGGAAGTAGTCAACGCCCTGGGCCAGGTCGTGCACCAGACCACAGCCACACCGCACCACGGCGCGCTTAGCCAGAAGCTGGACCTGCGGACGCTGCCTGCCGGGATATATGTGGTGCGCCTGCGCACCCAGGAAGGCACTATTACCAAACGACTGGTCCGGCAATGAGTGGCCGCTATCCCTTGCTCACAGCAGGCCAGCGCCTGGACGATACCCAGTCCGAAATCGACAACTATGTAATTCCGTAGGTTATCGGCCTAAAATTGAACCCACTCAATGGGCTTTACAACCTGTTTTTAAACTTTATATCTAACAAAAAAGCGCCGGCTTGTATGAGCCGGCGCTTTTTTGTTGCACGAAATTCTCTTGCGTTTTGCTCTACATTTTTAGGGCTCGTCAAAAACGTAGAGCAAAACCATCCCGCACTTTGCTCTACGTTTTCAAGCTTTCTCAATACTGTAGAGCAAAACTGCCTAAGCCCCATCCATTCGCACGATTTTTGGCGTGAACGTGCCCAGCACATCCACCAGTTCCTGCTGGCTGGCCATCACGGTCCGGATGTCCTTATACGCCTGCGGAGCCTCATCGAGCCCGCCGCCGATGAGCTCGACGCCGAACGAGGCGAGGTACTTGCGCACCTGCGCTTCGCCCAGCTCGGCCTTGGCGCGGGTGCGCGACATGAGCCGCCCGGCCCCGTGCGAGGCCGAGGCCAGCGACGCCGCCAGCCCCCGCCCCCGCACGATGAAGCCCGGGGCCGTCATCGAGCCGGGGATGATGCCCAGCACGCCCGCGCCGGCCGGCGTGGCGCCCTTGCGGTGGGTAATGACCTCGCGGCCATCGGCCAGCCGTTCCTTCCAGGCGAAGTTGTGGTGGTTTTCCACCTTCGCCAGGGGCCGCTCGCCCAGGGCCTTGGCCAGGCGCCGGTGAATCTGCTCGTGGCAGGCCGAGGCGAAATCGCCGGCCAGGTTCATAGCGGCCCAGTATTCCTGGCCGGCTTCGGTGTCGAGGCCCAGCCAGGCGAGGTGCTGGGCTTCGTTGGGCAGCTTGCACACGTCGCGGGCCAGGCCGGTGTAGTGCTGCGCGATGCTCGCGCCCAGGCCCCGCGAGCCCGAGTGCGAGAGCACGCCCAGGTACTGGCCCAGGGGCAGGCCCATTTCGTTCTGCGGGTCGGTGATGTCCACCAGCCCGAACTCCACGAAGTGGTTGCCCGAGCCGGAGGTGCCCACCTGCTCCACCGCCGTGGCCTGCTTGTTTTTCAGGAACGGGATGGCCGTGAACTCGTCGCGCTCCAGCACCGGGTGCGCCAGCCGCTGCCCGCGCTCGAAGCCCTTGCCCCCGCCGAAGCGGGTGTTGTCGAGCAGAATTTTCTTCAGCTCCTGGGTGCGCTGGGCGAGATACTTGGCCGGCAAATCGTACACCGACAAAGCCATGCGGCAGCCGATGTCCACGCCCACGGCGTAGGGAATGACGGCGTTGTCGGTGGCCAGCACGCCGCCGATGGGCAGGCCGTAGCCGTGGTGGGCATCGGGCATGAGGGCGCCGGCCACAGTCACGGGCAGCTTCATGGCCGTTTCCATCTGGTGGATGGCGCCCGGCTCGATGTGCTCGGCCCCGAAAATGGTGTACTCCTTGCGGGCCACCAGCTCGATGTGGCGGCTGGGTGCCGGCAGCAGCGCGGCCGCCGTATGGCTCCAGTCGAGGTGCGTGAGGTAGTCTTTGGGGTTCTTCAGCAGCTGGCCCAGCAGTTCCAGCTGGTCGGTTTTCGAGAGTTTTTTGAGGTGCTTGCGCTGCAGCTGGGCCAGCGCCAGCCCGATGGCGCGACCTTCTGGGAAACCCAGTTGGCGAAGGTCATTGCCGCGTAATAGATTAGCCATAAAAATGGTAGTTGCACGAAAGGGAAACGCTCATTTCGGCGTTTCGTCGTTGATTGAACAAAAAAATAAAACGGACCGGGCAACGGGCGCGCCACCCGTGTTGTGCTCTAACCAACTGAGCTACCGACGGCCTCGCAGCCCACGGGCCGGACTCGAACCGGCGACCCCATCGTCCCTAACGAAGTAAGGCGGCGCTACGGCACCGGCCCGTTTTATTCAGAAAAAAGCCGGAGCAACAGGCGGCTTACGTTTTGCCAAAAGGCGACGTGACAGGTCGAAGGAACGCAAGCCTACGGCATCCGGCCGCAAGAGGAAAATAGCAATAGTCTGCCCGGGGCAACAGGCGCCCGGCCTCCAAAATCCTGCTCTACCGCTGAGCTACGGCCGCCACCCAAAGGCAGCTGTCGGCGGGAATCGAACCCGCGACCTGGGCATTAAAAGTGCGAAGTATGGCCGGGCTACGACACCCGGGCAGGCTACTGCAAAAGGCAGCAAGGCAATGGACTAAAATCAGTTGCTCAACCAACCGAGCAGCACCGCCGGTTTTACTTAATTAAGTGGAGGCGGTGGAAAGAATCGAACTTCCGAAGGAATGATTTTATACGGCACCTGCTGCCAGTATTTTGTTTCCGATTGGGGCAACAGTCGCCGGGCCAGCCGGGGTGGCCCTACCATTGCGCGGACGCCCTGCCTCGCGGCAGCACTTCGGGAGTCGAACCCGCGACCAGCCCCTGTTTGGGAGCGAAGGAAGGCCCGGCTACGGCACCCAATCGGAAACGTAAGCTTGAAAAATTATCCGCAAAAATTCGGGGCAACAGGCGGCAGGCGCAATGTTTTCGTCCACCAGCCGAAGCTGGCAGCAGGATTCGAACCCGCGAGATGAGGCCAGGCCTCACCCGAAAACTTTACCACGAAGTAGCGCCCATCTACGGCACCCGAACCAGGCGCGGCTAGCCGAGTTGGGACGGGCCACCGCAGTGGCGCCGCCCCGGCCGGCGACTGCCCCAAATGGGCAGCCGTCTTCCTAACATCAGCATAGTAAGTGAGAGGTTAACGATTAGAGAAACGGTTTTAGTGCCCGCTCAAAGGCGAGCAAAGTGTCGTGCGGCGGCTTGGGGTCGAAAATGGCGAAGTCAATGCGCCGGAACCGCCCCCGAATCCGCTCATCCGCCAGCGCTTCGGCGAAAAGCTCGGCCACCTCGGCCGGCTCGTTGCCAAATACGCCGCAGCCCCAGGCCCCCAGCACCAGGTTGGCAATACCGTGGCGGGCGGCCGCCGCCAGCACCAGCCGCAAGCGGCGCTGCATGGTGGGTCGCAGCTGCGGCAGCAGCTCGGGCGAGTTGCGGCGCAGCGCCCCGGCATTCACGGCCGGGGCCGTGATAAAATCAACAGTGAAAGGCTGTTCCAGCCACTCGCCCGCCTCGCCGCGAAACACCGGCACGCCCGGCGAGTAGATGAAGTAGTCGCTGTAGAGGCCGGTGCTGTCGGGCCGGGCGTTGTGGGCGTACATCTCCCGAAACTGCGTCAGGCACGGATACAGCCCCGACGACCGCGCCAGACTTTCCTCCTGCGCCTGGCTGCCGCCCAGGAAGCCCCCGCCCGGGTTGCGAGCCGAGGCGAAGTTCAGGCAGCCCACGCGCCCGCCGGGCTTGGCCAGCGCGGCCGCCGCTTCCAGCGTAGTGGCCTGGTACACCTGCACTCCGGCCGGAGCACCGGCGGGCTTTTCCAGCTCACGCAGCAGCTCATCGGCCTGGTTGGGCCGGTAGAGTACGCTGCCGGTTTCGGCGGCGCGCTGGGCTTCGGCCAGCGGCACGCGCTGCTGTTCAGCGGTATGGTAAGCGCCCTGCGCCAGCGCGTCGAGCGTGCTTTGGGCAATGCGTTGGCGGATGTCGCGGTTCATAAAAGTCAATTAAAAAGTCGGAAAAACTATTAGTAAAGGCAACTAGCCTGCAGGTTCCGAATTACTTCCTGGTTCCTAACCAGGCGGGTCTGCGCCCTTAACGAAGCATGCCTGCAGTACGGCACCTTACTATTCAAGCAATATTTTTACGGCACTAAACTGACTGGGCAACAAGCGCCGGACCACCAGACTCCGGGTTATTAGCCCGGCGAGGAATTGCACCTCCATCGTAGGTTCAGAACGAAGTAAGTCGCGACTACGGCACCAGTCAGGCCGCGCACCATCGGCTAGCGGTGGCGGTGCGAAAGGCGGCCGGGGGTTCCGCTTTATTGCCCGGCCGGTTTCGCGTAATTACAATTCAATCTTCTCGATTTCGCTCAGCGCCGAGCCGCCGTTTTCCACGGCATTCAGCACGTCGAACACTTTGTCGGACCAGCCCGCAATCAGGGCCACGCCATTTTCGGGGCGCACCTCGAGCGGCGTGGCACCGTGGCCGGCCAGGTCGAAGAGGTAGAGGCGGGCCTGGGACGCCACGGTGCGGCGGTACTCGGCCCATTCCCGGGCGATGGTGCCGCCGTCGCCGGTGCTGTTCCACAGTTGCGCGTCGGTGAAAATCATTACCTTGTCAACCACTTCGCGGCGCTGGCGCAGGTCCCGAATTACCAGGTAGCCGTTGGTGGAGTAGCCCACCTCGCCTTCGCGGCGGTAGAATTCGTCCACGTTGCGCAGCACCGGCCCGCGGGGCAGCGCCACCTGCTTCCAACGGTCGCCGAACATGCCGGTAATCACCTGCTGGCAGCGGCTTTGCAGCAACATACCCAGCACCAAACCTACGTCGTAGAGCAGCACTTTGCTGTGCGCTGAAATCGGCTGCTGCATCGAGCCCGACACGTCGCAGGCCACCACCACGCGGGTGTCGGCGCCGAAGCCGCGCAGGTTGGCCGCACTGTGGGCAATGGCGTCTTCCAGGGCCGTCAGCACCGCCGCTACGTGGCCGCTTTGCACGGTTTTCACCTCGCGGTAAGCGGCCAGGAAGCGGAAGGGCAGCTGCTTGCTGCGCGCTACCGCCGGCTGGCTGGCCAGCGTAGCGCACACCAGCGTCATCGCCTCGGCCGAAACCTTGGCTTCGAGGATGTTGCGCAGGTTGCGGAGCAAAGCCATGTAGCCCAGCTTGCCGCTGCCAATCAGCTCCTCCCACTTCTGGCGGAAGGCCGTTTCGCGCTCCTGCGGCGTGGCGTAGGCCACCTGCCCCTGCGCCGACAATTCCGTTTCCCAGGTGTAGGGCGTGGGCAATTCGCCGCGCACCAGCTGGTCGAACAGGGCTTGCTGAGCCGCATCCTTGGCCGTGGGGTGCACCAGGAACAGCGCATCGCGCAGGCGCACCGCCCCATCCCGGTCGTACTTGGCCAGCTGGTAGCCGTCGAAGCGGTTGAAGGCTTCGGCCAGGCCCCGCTGCACCTGTTTCGACAAGCGGCCCAAGGTTTTACGGCCGCTACGGGCGTTGGCCTGGGCATAGTAGGCCAGGATTTCCGTGATTTCGTCGGCCCGCTGCACCACCCGTCCCATGAGGCGCGCTACCAGGCTGTCGCCGTTGTGAATACGCGCCAGCTCGACGGCCAGCACCAGCGGCACCGAGCGCAAATGCAATTGCTCGCGGGCATACACGGCCAGTTGCGCTACGAACTGCGGGTTGTTTTTCGCAATTAATTCGCGCAGGCGCAGCAGACGCGTGTCGGCCTTTTCGTAATATTGGTCGTTGAGGGAGGCCGTCGCCACTGCCGCGTACAGCTCCAGCTGGGGCGTAAGTACGTAAGCCTCTGCGCCAGCGTGGTTCACGGTCTGCGCATTGTTGCGGGAGAAGAAGTTGAAGCGCATGGTGGTGGGAATTGGGAGTGAGAGGTGGTAATTGCGGAGTAAATGGCGGTGTTGCGACAATTATTCCCGCAGTTTTAGTGCGTAATTATTACTGCAATTCAAATTGAATTGGGCGTAGCTTTCCCAGTCGAATAAAAACTAATTTTTATTCGTAAAAATGGGCACAAAAAAGCCCGGCTTTTGGGGAAAACCGGGCTTCTCTGGCGGAGTATGTGACGCAGGATTTAGCTGCGTTTATACTGTCCGGAAAAAGCGCGATTGCTCCAGCTCATACGACCTTCAATTGGCCGCCGGGAATCCTGCTTGGGCTGATTTGTAAGGTGATTGGACAACATGAGGGAGAAAAGCTAAGCGGCTAAGCAGCCTGACTTACAACAAAAAACCCGGGCTGTCTGGCCCGGGCTGCATCTACTTTCAGGAGTACTGAAATTAGCTGTGTACCACGAGCCCACGCTGCCGTTCTGGCTGCATGCTATCCGATTTGCGGCTATTGACTGTGAGGTGATACATTGCTCTGGGGAGTTTGATGTGACAAAGATTGAGGATTAATTTTTACCGCGCAAATTATTTTAAGAAAATTTTCAAAATAATTTTTCGAAGCGAATTAATTAATCATTCAAAACTGCTTTCCCGGCCCTTTACGGGCGGTTAATTACCAGGTTGCGCATTATTAACAAAAACCACATTTTCTCCGTTAGCCCAGCCATGCCTTGCCTCGCCACTTCCGACCGCTATACCCTGGACTTACCGGCGGGCCACCGTTTTCCCATCGCCAAGTATGCGCTCATCCGCGAGCAATTGCTGTGGCAGGGCATCGCCGAGCCGGCCGATTTCTACGACCCCGGCCTGTGCGCCGAGGAGGACATTCGGCGCGTGCATACCGCCGACTACTGGCAGCGCGTGCGCGACCTGCAGCTGTCGGCTACCGAGGTGCGCCGCCTGGGCTTGCCGCAGAGCCCGCAGTTGGTGTTGCGCTCGCTGAGCAGCAGCGCCGGCACCCTGCAATCGGCCCTGCGGGCGCTGGATGATGGCATCGGCCTGAACCTGGCTGGCGGCACGCACCACGCCTTTGCCGACCGAGGCGAGGGGTTTTGTGTGCTCAACGACCAGGCCATTGCCGCCGCCCACCTGCTGGCGCACGGCCGGGCCCGGCAGATTTTAATCGTGGATTTGGACGTGCACCAGGGCGACGGCACGGCAGCTATTTTCCGGCACGAGCCGCGGGTATTCACGTTCTCAATGCACGCCGGGGCCAATTATCCCTTGCGCAAAGAGCAGTCGGACCTGGATGTGGCGCTGGCTCTTGGCACCGGCGACGCGGAATATCTGCAGCTACTCGGCGACACCTTGCCCCGCCTGCTGGCGCAGGTGCAGCCCGATTTTATTTTCTACCAGGCCGGCGTGGATGTGCTGGCGACCGACAAGCTGGGCAAGCTGGCGCTGAGCAAAGCCGGTTGCCGACGGCGCGATGAGCTGGTGCTGGGCCTATGCCATGCGCGGCAGCTGCCGGTGGCCGTGAGCATGGGCGGCGGCTATTCCGAGCGCCTCGGCGACATCGTGGACGCGCACTGCAACACGTTTCAGGTAGCCTTTAATCTGTGGAGCCGCTGAGGGGCCGCCGTACTTTTGCCCGTGATGAGTAACGCCGAACAGTCCTTTCCCTCTCCTATCAACGTGCCGGTGCGGACCGGGCCCTCTACTGGCACGCCCGCGCAACAGGCATTCCAACAGGCCATTCAGGCGGTGGAAAATTTGCGGGAGCAGCTGCGGGAGCTGAAAGATGCCCAGGCGGAAGCCCGCCGCCGCTACTGGCAGCAGGTGGGGCCGGTGGCGGCGCAGGTGGTGGATGCCCGACGGGCTTTGTATGCGCCGCTGGAGGAGGCTTTGCTGTTGAGCTACTTCAACCGGCTGGAAGAGCGGCAGATTACGGGTTTTATCCTCGCCAATGCCCAGGCCTTGCAGGAGCGGTTTGGCGAGAATGAAACGATGATTATTCAGAAGTATGCGCCGACGCGTGGGGCAGCAGCCAGCGCGGCTTCGACGACGACCCACCAAACGGACGACGCCCCGCCGCCCCACGAGCAGGCGGCCGCCCAGTCCCGCGCCCAGCGCAAAACCAAAGCCCAGAAAAAACAGGAAGCCGCCGAGCAGGCTGCCCGCGCCGAGCAGCAGCGCCTGCTATCCAACACCAAAACCGTGTACCGCCAGCTGGCCCGCGCCAACCACCCCGACCTGGAACGCGACCCCACCCAACAGCAGCACAAAACCGCGCTCATGCAGCGCATTACCGAAGCCTACGAGGCCAACGACCTCTACACGCTACTCCAGCTGCTGGCCGAAGGCGGCCCCGCCGATGCCGACTCCGACGACGTGCTGACGCGCTACACCCAGGCCCTGACGCAGCAGCAAATTGAGCTCAAGCAGCAATTGCAAGCACTGAAATTCGGCCCGAACGGCTTTTCCGGCAGCACCGGCAAAAAGCAAGAGTTGGAGCTCCGCCAGCTCAAGCGCGACCTGCGGGCCGAGGCCGAATACATCCAGCACGTGGGGCGGCTGATGCAGGAGCCCAGCGGCATGCGGGAGGTGCTGCGGATGCTGAGCGACGAAGGGCTGGAAACGGTGTAAACTGTCATACTGACGAAGGAAGCATCTTTTCAAGTTCGCACGAAATCGTTGAGGCGTAAGAGGATGCTTCCTTCGTCAGCATGGCAGGTCTTACTCTCCCAGCCCCAGCGCATCCACCGCCGCCTGCACGGCCTCGGCGCGGTAGGATGGCGCCGTCGCGGGCGCTTTCAGCAGCCGCAGCAGGCGCTGGTATTTCTGGCGGCCTTCGTGCAGCATGAGCTCCGTTACTTCGACCGGGAAGACGCCGAAAGGCTCTATTTTCTGCACGCCTACTAGGATGAAACGGTCGGCCTTTAGCGCGTCGGTGTAGAAAGCGGCCTGCCGGTCGTAGTCATACACGGTGCATTGGGAGCGGAAATGCTCGGCGTCGCGGGCAATGGTGGTTTTGAAGTCGATGATGGTGTAGGGTTGGCCGGGCACGTCCACCACCAGGTCGGCGCGCAGCTTGCAGAGCGTGTCGGTTTCGGGCTCGGTGAAGAGGCAGCTGGGCTCGGGCGTGCCTTGCTCCAGCATTTCGGCCAGCTGGGAGTTCATTTTCACGCCATCCACGAGCCACCATATCAAGGTGTCGTTGAGGCCGGGCTGGCCGGGCACGTAGGTATCGGGCTCCAGCAAAGCGGTATGGAAGGCGGTGCCAAACTCCAGAGCGCCGTTGCTGGGGCTGGTTTGGGGGCGCGGCGGGCGGCCGTCGAGGGCATCACGCAGGCGCGAGAGGTCGGAGTTGGCCACGGCGGGCAGGGCGCGGTAGGTATCGTAATCGAGGCGCAGTAAATCGGGGCGGCGGAAGAGTTCGGGCATGAATAGCTAACAGCAAACGGGAGGCAATGGGTCCAGAACGTGTAACGCGAAACTCGGTTTCCGCGCCGGGCGCAACGAGTTTCGACGCCCCTTTATCACGGCGCTCATTTCAGAAACCGCGTCACACGTTCTACCTTCACCCCATGACTCCCGAAGAATACCAGGCTGCCGTCGAGCTGCGGGCGTGGCAGCAGCGCATGCAGCGCCGTCCGTCCTACTTTGGCCGCCTCACCCGCCGCCTGCAGCAGCGCATCAACGGCCTCATTCCCGAGCGCATTCACCAGGCTATTACGGTTGTCATCAAGCAGATGGTGCGCGGCGTGCTGTTCGGCTCCACCTATACCACCCGGCGCCCACTGCTCGATGTAAGTTTCCCCGAGCGCGAAGCCGCGGTACGCATCCGCATCCGCTACTACCAAACTACTGCGGCTACCGAGGGTGCTCTTACCGGCGCGGCCGGCTTTTTCGTCGGCTTGGCCGACTTTCCCCTGCTGCTGGCCCTCAAGCTCAAGTTACTCTTCGACATCGCTGCCCTCTACGGCCACGACGTGAAGGACTACACCGAGCGCCTCTACCTGCTGCACGTGCTGCAGCTGACCTTCTCCAGCCAGCACAACCGCAACAAAGTGTACCGCCGCCTGGCCAACTGGGAGGCCTACCGCCAAACCCTTCCACCCGAGGCCGTCGACTTCAACTGGCGCACCTTCCAGCAGGAATACCGCGACTACATCGACCTCGCCAAGCTGGCCCAGCTACTGCCCGTTATCGGCGCCGCCGTAGGCGCCGTGGCCAACTACAAGCTCATCGAGCAGCTCGGCGAAACGGCCATAAACTGCTACCGAATGCGGAAGGAGTTATGAGTTAAGAATTTTGAGTTATGGGTTAAAAAAAGAAAACTCATAACTCAAAATTCTTAACTCATAACTCCTTTTGGTATTGGTAGAAAATCCCAGTATCGAAAGCCGTCCACCAACTGGCTTTCTGGCCGCAGTATTTCAGGGCGTTATTCGCCCAGGTATTGCAGGTATAGAGAAAGCTATACACGCGCCGCGCCTCATAAAACGAGTCATCGGGTCCGTAGCTGTGGCCCGGAATCCACTGAATGTTGCCCTCGGCATCATGGTCGAAGCTGTCTTTGATGTAGGCGATGAGCCGCCGGTAATCAGCTGGACTGATGGTGATTTTGATGCACTTTTCTCCTTCCTCCATCTCGTGATAGAAGGTAGTGTGCATCGCTGATGAACTCAGGAAAAATGCTGCCTCGAAGGCCGTGCTGGGTTTGAGTTCAGCCCAGGTGGGCGTGTCGAGGTAAAAGCCCTTGTCGCCCCAGCCGAAGGCCAGGTAGCGCATGGTCGGGTCGTTCGACTGCGTATTCTCCAGCTTGATTTCCTTGCTCCAATCAATTATTTCATTGCGAACAGGCGTCACAATGTCGGTGTGGGCACCATTGGAAAGGATGTAAATATCAATCCCTTCAGCTACGTCGGGGCTGGTTTTAGGCACGGTGAGGCGCGACAGCACAAACGAGACGCCCAGGTAAGCCGCCACGGTGCCAGCCACGGCGCCCAGGGTGTAGCCGGCCACTTTGGCCGTTGTTTTCAGAGTAGAATGCATAAGCCGGGAAGAGAAGGCAGACGCAAAGGTCGGCCTTCGGGCGCAGTCTGGCTGCTAACGTCATCCACCACGGCCGGCTTTTTTGCACAATTACCGAGTCGTAGCCATCGTTCAGCCAGCAAATCAGATTAATGGCCCATTAAAATTGCACTCTTCGGAACTAAGCGCTAATATTGAATGATTACCGAGGCCCGTGCCCCGGCACTCGTTCTTCCCGCCCCTATCTCCGACCCGAATGGCTTCCCACCCCACCCGTCCCCGCCGGAAATTTACCCGCACCGCAGGCCTGCTGGCTTTGTTGCCCACCACGCTGGCGGCCCGCGCCCAGTCATTGCCGGCTGATACGCTCCGGCTTAGCCCGGCCGTCGCCATCCACCCGCCGGCCGACAGCCTTGTGGTCCCGCGCTGCCGCCTCAGCCGCGTCTGGCATTGCCCGGCGGTGCGCATGGCGCTGCCGCCGGTCGCCTTCATCACCGCGGGCGCCCTCACCACCCGCAAAGTGGGGATGCTGGATACCGATGAAGAACTGCGCGACGAGCTACAGGAACACGTGCCCGAGCCCAACACCCGCATCGATGACCAGCTCCGCTACGTGCCGGCGTATGCCAGCCTGGGACTAAGCGTGCTAGGTGTCAAGGGTAAGCATAGCACTATCGGGCAGGGCGTGCTCATGGGCATGAGCTACATCGTGACGAACACCATTGTCACTCAGCTCAAAAACGCTACTCAGGTCGAGCGTCCCGATGGTTCAAACTATCATTCCTTTCCTAGCCAGCACACTGCTATGGCCTTTGCCACAGCTACTTTGCTGCACAAGGAATACGGCCACCGCAGTATCTGGTACAGCGTGGCGGGCTACTCGGTGGCGACCGGCGTAGCCACCCTGCGCCTGGTGAAAAACAACCATTGGCTGTCCGACGTCATGGCTGGCGCCGGCGTGGGCATTGCCTCCACGCATCTGGTGTACCTCACCTATCCGCTGTTGGAGCGGGCGGTGCAAAAAATACTACCGCGCCGCCAGCCCGCTACCGCCACCCGCACCCTCATACTGCCCTACTACGCGGCCGGAACCGTGGGCGCCAGCATCGTGCTGGTGCGGTAAGTGACGTAGCAGTTCAATTCCAACGCGCTACTGCAGACCATCGGTTGGGTCTGCGGTAGCGCGTTTTTGTTTACTCGCCTTGCATAGATTTTACAGCCAAATACTTACCAATTATTGAAAACAAAGTGGAGTCACGAAGAATATTGCTATTGAAGGGGTGTTGAGCCTGCCATAGCTAGCTGCGAAGCCATTGCAGCCAAGGGGGGCAAGTCCTCAGGTCTGGCCGAAAACGCTTCCTTTTTCGCCAGAATATTGGTACTTTTGCAACCTTACAGTTATGCTAATGAAAGGGAGAAATGGATTTTACAGTCCTCTCTCTTATTCCCTGAGGCCAATCCCGCCTGCCGATAACAGCCTGATTAGCAAAAATCAATCCGCCTTATCCTTCTTATGCTCAACGGCTCCTCTTCTGCCTCCCATGCTTCCGGCTTCCGTCTGGTCCCGGCAGTAGCGGCGCCCGAGCTGGCAGTAGGCCACGAGCCCCTGACGCTGGCCGACTTCCAGGCCATTCTGCAGCACAACCGGCCTATTGTGCTGGCTCCGGAAGCCTTAGCGCGGGTTGAGCGCAGCTTTCAGTTTCTCAAGGACTTCGCCAAGGGCAAGCTTATCTACGGCATCAATACGGGCTTCGGCCCGATGGCCCAGTACAAGATTGCCGACGACGACCTCAACCAGCTGCAGTACAATCTTATCCGCAGCCACTGCAGCGGCTTGGGCAACCTGCTGCCGCCGCTCGAAACCAAGGCCTTGATGGTGAGCCGCCTCTGCAGCCTGCTGCGGGGCTACTCCGGCATCCACCCCGAACTGGTGCAGCTGCTGCGCGAGCTCATCAACCGCAGCATCCTCCCCTGCATCTACGAGCACGGCGGCGTCGGCGCCAGCGGCGACCTAGTGCAGCTGGCCCATCTGGCCCTGGCGCTCATCGGCGAAGGCGAAGTGCTCTACCACGGCACTATCACGCCCGCCGCCGAGGCCTTGCGGCAAGAGGGCCTTACGCCCCTCACCATCCACTACCGCGAGGGCCTAGCACTGCTCAACGGCACCTCGGCCATGACGGGTATTGCCGTAGTTAATCTACTAAAAGCGAAACGGCTAATCAGCTGGTCGCTGGCTCTCACTGCCACCATCAACCAGCTGGTCGAAGCCTACGACGATGCCGTGTCACACGAGTTGAACTCGGTGAAGCTGCACACCGGCCAGCAGCAAATAGCCGCCGCCCTTCGCCAACTCAACGTGGGGTCCGCGCTGGTACGCAAGCGTGAGCAGGTGCTCTACAAAGAAGAAAACTTAGGCGCTGACTTCCTGCAGGATAAGGTCCAGGAATACTATTCCTTGCGCTGCGTACCGCAGATTCTGGGGCCCGTACAGGACGCCTTGGCGCAAGCCGAACTGGTGGTGCTCAACGAGGTGCATTCTGTCAACGACAACCCCATCATCGACGCCGAGAATGCCAACGTCTATCACGGCGGCAATTTCCACGGCGACTACGTAGCCTTCGAGATGGACAAGCTCAAAACGGCCATCACCAAGCTAGCCATGCTCGCCGAGCGCCAGCTCAATTACCTGCTGAACGACAAGCTAAACCAGAAGCTACCGCCGTTCATCAACCTTGGTAAGCTGGGCTTTAATTTCGGGATGCAGGGGCTGCAGTTCACCGCCACCTCCACGGTTGCCGAGTGCCAGGCGCTGTCCACGCCAATGTACGTGCACAGCATCCCCAATAACAATGACAACCAGGATGTTGTCAGCATGGGTACCAACGCCGCCGTTATTGCCCGCAAGGTGGTTGATAATGCGGCCGAAGTGCTGGCCATTCATGCCACCGCCGTGATGCAGGCCGTTGACTACCTCCAGGTGTCGGCGCGCCTGTCGCCGGCCTGCCAGGCAGTGTATCAGCAGGTTCGGGCAGTTATGCCAGCGGTTGTCGAAGACTTTCCGCCTTTTTACAAGCTCCGCGCCGTAGTTTCGTTAATCAATACTAACGACCTGGCTGTTCTCTAGAGCAGTCCTGCCATCCACACCGTGAAATACGCCCTGATTACCGGAGGTTCGAGAGGTATTGGTCGCGCCGCAGCCATCAAGCTGGCGCAGATGCAGTACCATATCCTTCTCAACTTCAAGTCGAACCAGCAGGAAGCCTTAGTAACTCAGGCGGCGGTGGAGCAGCACGGCGTCACTTGCGAGCTCCTGCCCTTCGACGTAGCCAGCAAGGCTCAGGTGGACGAGGTACTGGGCGGCTGGCTGGAGCATAACAAGGAGAAAAAGATTGAGGTGCTGGTGAATAACGCCGGCATCCGGGAAGACAACCTCTTCATCTGGATGACCGACACCCAGTGGTCGAACGTCATCTCGACCAGCCTCGACTCATTTTTCTACGTTACCAAGCACATTATCAATGGTATGCTTGCGGCTAAATTTGGCCGCGTCATCAATATCGTGTCATTGTCGGGCCTCAAAGGCTTGCCGGGCCAGACCAATTACTCGGCGGCCAAAGCGGGCGTTATCGGCGCTACCAAGGCGCTGGCGCAGGAGGTAGCGCGTCGCGGCATCACGGTCAACGCCATTGCCCCGGGCTTTATTAAAACCGACATGACCAGTGACTTAAAGGAGAATGAGCTGGTAAATATGATTCCCATGCGCCGCTTCGGCCAGCCCGAGGAAGTGGCTGAGGCCATCGGTTTCTTCGCCTCCCCGGCCAGCTCCTACATCACCGGCGAAGTGCTTTCCATCAACGGCGGCCTGTATTCTTAACCTCGACCACAGCTTATGAACAGAGTTGTTATCACGGGATTAGGCATTTACTCCTGCATCGGCACCAGCCTCGACGAGGTGCGGCAGTCCCTGTACGAGGGCCGCTCCGGCATCATCGTCGACCAGGAGCGCAAGGACTTCGGCTACCGCTCCGGCCTCACCGGTATGGTAGCGCGGCCGGCCCTCAAGGGTGTGCTCGACCGCCGCGCCCGCATCAACCTGCCCGAGCAGGGCGAATATGCCTACATGTCGACCGCCGAGGCCATGCGCACGGCGGGCATCGACGCCGACTACTTCAAAGATAATGAGGTCGGTATAATTTACGGCAACGACAGTTCGGCCCAGCCAGTCATCGAAGCTACCGACATTATTCGGGCGAAAAAAGACACGACGCTACTCGGTTCCGGCTCCATTTTTCAGACCATGAACTCGACGGTGACCATGAACCTAGCCACCATCTTCCCGCTCAAGGGTATCAACCTGACGCTGAGCGCGGCCTGCGCCAGCGGCTCGCATTCCATCGGAATGGGCTACCTCATGATTAAGAGCGGCTTGCAGGAAATGGTGATTTGTGGCGGGGCCCAGGAAATCAACAAGTACGCCATGGGCAACTTCGATGCCTTGTCGGCCTTTTCCATCCTCGAAAGCGAGCCCGGCAAAGCCTCCCGGCCCTTCGACCGCGACCGCGACGGCCTCGTGCCCAGCGGCGGCGCGGCCACGGTCATCATCGAAAGCCTGGAGTCGGCGCAGCGGCGCGGGGCCACCATTCTGGGTGAAATCGTGGGCTACGGCTTCTCGTCCAACGGCGCCCACATCTCCAACCCAACGGTGGAAGGACCGGTGCGGGCACTCAGCAAGTCATTGGTGGACTCAGGCTTACGCGCTGCCGACATCGACTACATCAATGCTCACGCCACCTCCACGCCGGCCGGCGACGCCAGCGAAGCCCGCGCCATTCACGAGCTGTTTGGCGACCACCATACGCCCGTCAGCTCCACCAAGTCCATGACCGGCCACGAGTGCTGGATGGCCGGTGCCAGCGAAATCGTGTACTCGATGCTTATGATGCAGGAGGGTTTTGTAGCCCCCAATATTAACTTTGAGAACCCCGACGAAGACTCGGCACGGCTGAATATCGTAGGTAAAACCCTCGATAAGCGCATCGATACCTTCCTTTCTAATTCCTTCGGCTTCGGAGGAACCAACTCATCCCTTATTGTTACGAAATGGAAACCGAACTAAAAACCAAAGCCGAGATTATCAGCAACATCAA
Organism: Hymenobacter aranciens; assembly: GCF_030580865.1. Taxonomy (GTDB): domain Bacteria; phylum Bacteroidota; class Bacteroidia; order Cytophagales; family Hymenobacteraceae; genus Hymenobacter; species Hymenobacter aranciens. The sequence continues at coordinate 244,892 of NZ_JAUQSY010000008.1, forward strand.
TGAGTTTCTGGCCGAGGAGTTTGAGGTGGATGTTGCAGATATCACGCCCGAGGCTAACCTCAACGAAACACTGCAGCTGGATAGCCTCGACTATATCGACCTGGTAGTAATGATTGAGAGTAACTTCGGTTTCAAAGTGAAAGCGGAGGATTTTCCCGGAATCAAGACGTTTCAGGATTTTTACGGCTACATTATTTCGAAAACAGGCGCCAAGGATGAGTAAATGGCAGGGGAAATCCCAAACCAATGTTACTGGCTATAAGATTTTTGCGTTTTTCATCCGGCATTTTGGTATTCGCGCGGCATACACTCTGCTGGTTTTCGTTGCTTTCTATTACTTCGCTTTTTCCTGGAAAAGCTCCCAGCCTATTCTGAGCTTTTACCGGCAGCGGCTGGGTTTTTCGACTGGCCGCGCCTACTGGTACCTCTACCGGAATTATTTCTGCTTTGGTCAGACGCTGATTGACAAATTTGTTGTTTTATCTGGTCAGGTCAAGGCATTTACGTTTGAATTTGATGGTGAGCACCACCTGCGGCAGATAGCGCGGGAGGGCAAGGGTGCCATTCTGCTCAGCGCTCATGCGGGCAATTGGGAGGTGGCCGGGCAGTTGTTTTCGCACATCGATGTGCCGCTCAACATCGTGATGTACGACGGTGAAGAGGCCAATATCAAGCAGTACCTGGAGGGCGCTGCCAACCGCAACTTCAAGGTCATTTTCGTTAAAAATGACCTTTCGCACATTTTCAAAATCAACGAAGCACTATTGGCCAACGAAATAGTGTGCATGCACGCCGACCGATTTTTGCCTGGTAATAAGACCATTACAGCTGATTTTTTGGGAGCGTCGGCCGCTTTTCCCGAGGGACCGTTCATCATGGCCCTGAAATTTCGTGTACCCGTAGCCTACGTTCACGCGTTTAAGGAAACGGCCACGCACTACCATTTATATTCTACCCCACCTAAGCACTTCAATTCCAGAGAGCATCGCGTGCAGGACATCGTCACCGACTACGTCGCGAACCTGGAAACCCGCGTGCGCCGCTACCCCGAACAGTGGTTTAACTACTACGATTTCTGGCACACTTCCTCATGATAGCCGAAGGCCCCGCTCTTGCCCAGCTCCTCCCCCAACGCCCTCCATTTGTGATGATTGGCCAGCTCGAATCTGCCACTGAAGGGTGTACTGTGAGCCGCTATCAGGTCAGCGCGGCCTCCGTCCTGTTTGCCGATGGGGTGTTCACTGAAGCGGGCCTCATCGAAAATATTGCCCAGACGGCCGCCGCTGGCGTTGGCTTCAGCTACCAGCAGCAGCAAAAGCCTGCGCCCATCGGCTACATTGCGGCTGTAAAAGACCTTCGCATTCACAAGTTGCCCGCTGAAGGCACCGAGTTGACTACTGAAGTGGTCGTAAAAAACCAGGTGCTGGATTTTACCATTATCCAGGGCCTGGTCAGGGCGGGCGATACGACGCTGGCCGAATGCGAAATGCGGATTTTTGTCAAAGAATAGCTCTTCCTACTTTCTCTTTTATGAAAACCTCTCTCACCACCATTACTGTTGCCTTAGCTCTGTTGCTGAGCTCCTTTTCGTCGTTTGCCCAAAGCATGGCCGACGTGCTCACCAAGCCCGATGTACCACTTACCTGGCTGGGCCTCGACTTTTCGGAAGCTAAATACGTGGGCGACCCCGGCACCGTGGCCCCCGAGGAAATGAAAGACCTGTTCACTAAAATCAATACCGTAGTGTTGCAGGAGGCTGATAAGTACGACGTAGCCAAAGCCTTCAAGCGTAGCGGCAGCATGCCCTACAAAATCGAAGTGACGGAGGCAGTGAATGAAAAAATCGACGCCGGCCAAATCATCACAGCCAACCTGAGCGAGCAACAACACTTCAGCGCCGCCAAAATTCAGAGCATGGCCAATAAATACCGCTTTCCGGCGGGCACTTCCGGAGTGGCCGTGGTTTTTATTGTTGAGAATATCTCGAAGCCAACCGAGAAAGAGTCCTTCTGGGTTACCTTCGTTGATACCAGTTCGAAGAAAGTGCTGTTCACCACGGGCATGTCAGCTTCGGGGGGCGGCTTTGGTTTTCGCAATCACTGGGCCCGACCGGTTTACGACGTGCTCAAAGAAATCAAGTCATCGCAGTATGACAAGTGGAAAAAACAGTTTGCGAAAGGAAAATAACCCCGCATTTACCTGTACCTCACGCACACATACCCGCGTGCGGTTCAACGAAGTAGATTCGTTAGGCATTACCTGGCACGGCCACTACGTGCGCTATTTCGAAGACGGTCGCGAAGCCTTTGGCGAAGAGCATGGCCTGCGCTACCTAGATTTCTATCACCACGGTTTGGCCACGCCCATCGTCAGCCTGCACTGTGATTATAAAAAGCCTCTGCGCTACGGCGAAACGGCTCTTATTGAAACACGTTTTCTGGATAATCCGGCGGCTAAAATCCATTTCGACTACCGCATTTTCAATGCCGACACCCATGAGCTGGTAGCCAGTGGCACCACGGTGCAGGTATTTCTTGATATCGAAAGCCGGGAGTTATTACTCAATACGCCGGCTTTTTTCGAGAATTGGAAGCTGCAGGTGCAAGCCCACTCTTAAGTCTTTTATCAGTGGTACTGCTTGCCGCTCAGAATATTATTTCTCCGCTGGGCCTTACAGTGGAGGCTAACTTTGCCGCGCTGCTGGCCAACCAGTCGGCCGTAGTGGAGTATCCCCAGCAGCAGCTCGACGGCAGCTCGCTGTGGGCCGCGCGGCTGGCCGACGACTGGCCGACGGCCCTCCCGTTTGCTCTGGCTGGCAGTGCGCAGCTTACTCGTTTCGAGCAAGTAGCGGTGGCTTCCATTCAGGCCGCGCAGGCCCAGACGGCCATAGATTTGTCGTCGCCGCGCACCGTTTTCATTCTGGCTACCACCAAAGGCAGTATCGACCTGCTGGCCCAGGAGCCCGAACCGTCGGTCGAGTTGCTGGCCCGCGCCAGCCTGCCCACTTCGGCCCGCCTTATTGCGCAGACTTTTGGCAATATCAATGCGCCGCTGGTGGTTTCCAACGCCTGTATTTCGGGCCTGAATGCCATTGTGTTGGCACAACGCCTGCTACTGGCCGGCCAATATGAGCACGCTGTAGTGGTAGGTGCCGATTTGGTCAGCGAGTTTGTGTATTCAGGCTTCTACTCATTTCAGGCGCTATGCGTGGGCCGCTGCAGGCCATTTTCGGCCGACCGCAACGGCCTGAACCTCGGCGAAGCCGCCGCGACCGTTATTCTCACCACCGACGCGGCAGCGGTAGCGTCCACTGCCCCGATACGCGTAGCGGGGGGTGCCATTACCAACGATGCCAATCACCTGTCGGGGCCGTCGCGCACCGGGCAGGAGCTGGAGCTGGCCATCCGGCGGGCCCTGGCAGCTGCTGGCACTATTGCTGAAAATGTGAATGTTATTTCGGCCCACGGTACTGCTACGGTTTACAATGACGAGATGGAAGGCAAAGCCTTTGCGCTGGCCGGGCTGGCCAACACGCCCATTGGCAGCGTGAAGGGCGCGCTGGGCCATACTCTGGGCGCCGCTGGCGTGCTGGAGGCCGTATTACTGGCCCAGTCGCTCCAAACCAGCACCTTGCTGCCAACCGTAGGGTATTCCGAGCCGATGCCGGAAGTGCGTAATCCAGTGTTGACGACGCCTCAAACAAAGCCTTTGCGCTACGGCCTGAAAACCGCCAGCGGCTTCGGCGGCTGCAACGGCGCCTTGGTATTCGAACGGCTTCATTAAATCTTCATGTTGGCGCGATGAAAACAAGCTTTAAAATTCTTGGTAGCTGTCGAATTGATGAAAATAAAATCTTTGTCAACCAACAACTTGTGTTTGATAATTTCGCCATTAATTTCTCACAATTCGCCGACACAGCTTATCAGAATCAGGGAGTTGACTACCCGCGTTTTTATAAGATGAATAACCTGTCGAAATTAGGTTTTTTAGCAGCCGAATATCTTCTAAGTAACTTTGTTGAGTCGCCGTCAGCCCACGTTAGCGGCGAGCTGACAGGCATTATTTTAGCCAACCATTATTCAAGTCTTGACACCGATTTAAAACACCAGCAGTTTATTAAGCAAGGCGTTGCCAGCCCGGCAGTATTTGTGTACACGCTCCCTAATATTCTCATTGGCGAACTCTGCATCCGGCAAGGTATTAAGGGTGAAAACACATTTTTTATCGCGGCTGACTATGACATTCCCGGGCAGACGGCCTACGTTACCCAGCTTCTTAATGACCAACTCATTACGCATTGCTTCGTTGGCTGGGTCGAGTATACCGCTGCGGGTCACCAGGCTTTTCTAGCCTTCGTAGGGCCGAGCGCTGAGGCCGCATTGCCGGACTATACTTCCACTACTATTAATCTTCTTTTTCATCAATCGTATGGACGCGCTGAAAGCTGAGCTGAAATCATTACTTGTTGAGCATTTAAATCTTACGACCGTCAAGCCCGAAGAAATCGGCGACGACCAGCCGATTTTCGGCGACGGCCTGGGCCTGGATTCAATTGATGCCCTGGAGGTTATTGTATTGTTGCAGCAGCACTATGGTATTCGGCTTACCAAGGCCGAAAATGGCCCAAAGGTGCTGTATTCGGTGAATACCATTGCCGATTACATTACCGAGCACCGGAAATAAAGCATTGTCCATGAATGCTCTGGTTACTGGCGGCGGTATCATTTGCGCCTTGGGCACCTCGGAGGCCGAAGTGCTGGCGTCGTTTCGGGCCCATCGGTCGGGGATGAACGCGGCCGAATTTCTGCAAACTCGCCACCGGGCAGGCTATGTATTTGGGGAAGTACCGCTTAGCAATCAGGCATTAGCTGAACGACACCATCTCAGCCCCACGCTGAGTCGCACCATTTTGCTGAGCTACCACGCCGCCCGGGCAGCCTACGATACCATTCCGGCCAACCTGCGTCAGGTTTCGCGAATAGGCTTCATTTCGGCCACCAGCGTGGGCGGCATGGACAAAACGGAACAATTTTTCGAGGATTACCTGGTTGATAAAGCCGCCGGCGACCTTGGCCAGGTGATGCACCACGATTGCGGCCGGGCCACTGACTTTGTTGCCCGCGAGCTCGGTATCAAGGACTTTGTGACGACCATTAGCACGGCCTGTTCTTCCTCGGCCAATGCGCTGATGCTGGGGGCCCGCATGCTCAAAGCCGGCCTGCTGGACATTGTCATTGCTGGCGGGGTTGACCCACTCACGCGCTTCACTTTCAATGGCTTCAACACCCTGATGATTGTGGACCCCGAGCAGTGCAAGCCACTCGATGCCACCCGCGAGGGCCTGAACTTGGGCGAAGGCGCCGCCTATCTGGTCCTGATGAGTGAGCAGGCCGCCCAGGCGCTGCCAGCGTCAGTTCACTGTCGCCTCAGCGGCTACGCCAACGCTAATGACGCGTTCCACCAGACCGCTTTATCGGACCAGGGCGAAGGGCCGTACCTAGCGATGCAGCAGGCTTTGCAAAAAGCAGATTTACAACCATCTGATATTGATTATATCAATATGCACGGCACGGGTACCCGCAACAACGACTTAGCGGAAGGCACTGCCATTCGGCGGTTGTTTGGCGGGGTCTATCCAAAGCTAAGCTCCACTAAGTCGTTCACGGGCCACACCCTGGCGGCTAGTGGCGCCATTGAGGCCTATCTGTCGGTATTGACCGTGACGGGCGGGTACGTATTCCCCAATTTTTCCTTCCGCCAGCCGGTTGAAACACTCGACCTGATACCCGAAACGGAGTTTTACCAACACGCCACGATGCGGCATGTGATGTCGAACTCGTTCGGTTTTGGTGGCAACTGCTCTTCGCTGATATTTTCCCGAACGTAGTATGTCGTTTTATATCAACGGGATTGGTGCCGTTTCACCCCAAAAATCCTTTGCCGAGGCCCTTTCATCAAAACCGGCCGTACACTACGGCAACCAGCTGCACTGCCAGGAACCAGACTACACGGCCTTCATCGACGCCCGGCAGCTGCGCCGTCTGAGTCGCATCGTGAAGCTTAGCATAGCCGCCTCCAGCCAGGCGGTGCAGGATGCCGCTCCCGCCATCATCGATGGGGTAATTGTGGGTACTGGCTGGGGCTGTATTGAGGACACCGTAACCTTCCTGGAGAAGATGGTGGAAAACCAGGAGGAAGCCCTCAGCCCTACTGCTTTCATCCACTCCACCCACAATACCATTGCGGCGCAGGTAGCCTTCCAGCTAAAGTGTAAAGGCTACAATACCACTTATTCACACCGCAGTATATCTTTTGAAAGTGCGTTGCTCGATGCCGCTCTTCTGCTAGCCGAAACGCCTGCGCAAACCTTGCTGGTAGGTGGTGTGGATGAGCTAACGAATACCAGCTTCAGTATTTTGTCGCGGTTTGATTTATTCAAGCAGCCTCAGGAGCTTGGTTCCGACAGCTTGTTTTCGCTAGGCACCGCGGGTACGGTAGCAGGCGAAGGCAGCGTGTTTTTTGCCGTTTCGGGCGTGCGTACCGAGCACAGCTACTGCCAGGTTGCTGCTGTTCAAACGCTGAGTTTTGGGAGTACTGATGACGCCGTTGAGGCGGCGCGCAAGATGCTGCAACGGCACGGCCTGCCAGCAGTCGACTTGCTATTGCTGGGCAACAACGGCGACTCCAAAGAAGACAAACACTACGACAGCTTCGAAACCAACTTCACTCAGCAGGGGCAAACACTTAAATTCAAGCATTTGTGCGGGGAGTATCCTACTGCCAGCGCCTTTGGCCTCGGCTTGGGGGCCACCTTGCTGAAACAAAATTTATCACTCGGCTCAGTTCCTCAGAGTGTGCTATTTTACAATTGCTCGCCCCAGAGCCATCAGGCACTGGTGCTGCTGAGGGCATGCTGACTTTCCGTAATTCCCTTATTCTCTACACGCTCACTCTGGCAGGGCTGGCCAGCATGGTGATTTACCAGCATTTTTCCCTGCTCTGGCCTGGTTTGCTGACGATTGGCTATGCGGCACTAATTGGCTACGGTTCGGCCCGCGTTGAGTCATCGTTTTTCGTCAAAACGGTGTGCCACGGTCCTGCCTCCCGTCAGCAAATTGCGCTAACATTTGACGATGGGCCCACGGAAATGACGCTGGAGATTCTGGCTATTCTGCGGCGGCATTCGGTGGCCGCCACTTTTTTTTGCATTGGGCAGCGCGTAAATCAGTGGCCGGACATTGTGCGCCAGGCGCACGCAGAAGGACATATTATTGGTAATCATAGCTTTTCACACGGATACTGGTTTGATTTGTTTTCGACTATCCAGTTTCAGCAGGAGTTGCAGCTAACCAACCAGGCTATTCAAACGGCTATCGGCCGGCAGCCGGCTTTATTCCGGCCGCCCTATGGCGTGACCACGCCCAACTTAGCCTGGGCCATCCGGCAGCGGAAGCTCACCTGTGTAGGCTGGAACGTGCGAACAATGGATACCGTCATCACTAATGAAACCAAATTGCTGGCTCGTGCGGTAAATGCCTTGGCCCCCGGCACGATTTTTCTCTTCCATGACCACGTCGCCTCTACCGCCCGGATGTTGGAAGCCTTTATCCTGGAAGCCCGAAACCGGGGCTATGAATTCGTCAATCTCAACCAGCTACTAGACGTACAACCTTATGTTTAAGCCCTTTTTGATTGCTACGGCAATGTTTTTCACATTTGCCACCTATGCTCAGCCCCAGGGCTACAAGGCCGTGACTGATAAGGCAGCCTTCGAAAAAAGCTATGCAGCCGCCGCTGAGAAAACCACTTCGATTCGGAGCGATTTCAAACAGGAGAAGAACCTGAGTATGCTGTCTGAAAAGATAAATTCCTCGGGTGTTTTTCTTTTCAAGGCGCCCAATCGGGTACGGATGGAATACACCAGCCCGTATAAGTATCTGATGGTTATTAACAATGACAAAATCCTCATTCAGGACCGTCAAAAGAAGAAAGTGTATTCAGCCGGTGACAACAAGGCATTTAAGTCGCTTAACTCCGTGATTATGGAGTGTGTCCAAGGCCGGATTCTGAGTAATAAATCATTCAAACCAGTGCTGTACGAGAACAAAACAACTTATTGCCTCGACCTTACCCCGCAGAGCAAGGAATTGAAGCAATTATTCAGCTCCATTCGGCTAGTTATTGCGAAAAACAATTTCTCAATCGATGAAATTGAAATGCGTGAAAGCTCCGGCGATAACACGGTTATCACATTCACCAACAAGCGCATTAATGCGCCCGTGCAGGATGCCGAAGTTCAGGTTAATTAGTCTGCTGATAATGCTCTCAGCGTGCAGCGGACACTTGTACGAAGAATTGCGTAGCTCACCGGAAAGCCCTAAAACGCTGGCGGCGCTGAAACCGGAATTTACCAACGCGCTTTATCGTACGCAGGTCGATATCATGGGCAAACCACTTAGTGGTTTGCTGCTTATAAAAGCGTTACCTGATGGCAGCACCCGGGTGGTTTTCACGAATGAAATCGGAGTTAAGTTTTTTGACTTCTCATTTGGTCAGCAAAAATTTGAAGTCATTTCCTGTATTGACCAGCTTAATAAAAAGGCAGTAATTAATCAGCTGCGGCAGGATATCGGGGCTATTCTGATGTACCAGCTCGATTTCACCAGAGGCCAGGTTTACCAGCTTCAGGACGAATTGTACTATCAATTTCCTGGTGAGAAAAGCACGCGGCTTTACTACGTCACCGATGCTAAGCAGCGGGTCATCAAGCGAATTGAAAACACTACTGACAAGAAAAAGAAACTGGTGGTAGAATTATTCAATCCAATCCGAAATGTAGCTGACTCAATTTTTCTGGACCACAAGCTGTATAAGTTTTCTATCAGCCTCAAGAAAATAAAACAGTAATGTTCCAGCCCGAATTTTACTCATTTACCAGCTTTGCCAGTGATGGCAATAGCTCGGTGGAAGCCAGGTTTCTACTGAATCCGTCGCACCCGGTTTTCGAGGGCCACTTTCCCGGGCAGCCGGTAGTGCCTGGGGTCTGTATGTTGCAAATAATTAAGGAAGGTCTGGAGAAAGCGTTAGGCAAAAAAATACTTCTGGCGCAGGCGGCAAATATTAAGTTTTTGTCAATGTTAGTTCCAGCAGCCGACAAGGAAATCATTTTAAAGGTTGAGTTTAGCGTATCCCGTGAAATATTGATTTCAAATGCCAGCCTTAGCGCCTACGATGAATTTTTTATTAAGCTGAGCAATGCCCGCTACCTCTTCGCTTCAAGTGCCGAGTAGTGCAAATGCTGCAGAACTGGCGGCTCGCAAAATCTGCGTAATTATTCCGACTTATAACAACGCGGCTACGCTTGCCACTGTGCTTGAGCAGGTGCAAGCGTATTGCGGCCATGTGTATGTCGTAAACGATGGTTCGACGGATGGCACGAGTGAGATTCTAACCCGCTATCCAACGATTACGGTCATTAGCTACCCGCACAACGTTGGCAAAGGCTGGGCGCTGCGCCAGGGCTTTGCGGCGGCGGTCAATGACGGCTTCGATTATGCCATTACGCTTGACTCGGATGGGCAGCATTTTGCGCAGGACATTCCGGCCTTGGTAGCCACGCTGGTGCAAACTGGTCCTTGCCTTATCATCGGGGCGCGCAATATGCAGCAGGAAGGTGTACCTCGTAAAAGTTCGTTTGGCAATAAGTTCTCGAATTTCTGGTTCTGGTTTGAAACCGGTTATGAGGTACCCGATACGCAGAGCGGCTACCGTCTCTACCCGATTCGCGAGCTGCAACACTTACGCTTTATTACGCGCAAGTTTGAGTTTGAGATTGAGGTGATTGTGCGGGCGGCCTGGCAGGGCATCCGAGTAGCTTCGACTCCCGTTAGCGTATACTATGCAATTGGCAAAGAACGAATTACACATTTCCGGCCTTTTGCGGATTTCACCCGTATTAGCCTGCTGAATACAGTGTTAGTGACTTTGCGGATAGTCTATCAGCTTCCCCGGGCGGGCCTCCGGAAGCTGCTGGATAAGCGGGGTAAAGTGAAGGCTTGATGAACGGCGGTTCCGGCTTGGAGGCGGCGGGACATTACCGGCGTAAATTTGTAGTTGCGCGCTGGTCATTTTATTTCCATTAACTGATTGCAAGGCAGTATTGCACTTATAATCTGTCGATTAATAAAATAAGCGCACGCACCCTTCTATGGCCGATTTTTTCTTATCAATCTACCGTTTTTTCGCTGTTCGGAAGCGGTTATTTTACCTCGTTTTTCTGGCCAGCTTTCTTGGCCTGGGTGTCTTGGCTTCGCGTATCCGTTTCGATGAGAACGTGATGCAGATGCTGCCGCATCAGCAGCGGCTGGATGAGCTAAGTCAGTTTCTGCAAAGCTCCAAGTTTACGGACCGTGTGGTGCTCTGTGTGTCGGATATCGACAGCAGTACTGCTGCTTTGCCTGAGCAGCAGGCCGCTTATGCCGATACGCTGGTGGCAGCCATCCTGCACGACGAGAGTCGCTTCATTTCCTCGGTTGTCTATCACACCAATGACAGCCTGATGTTTAATGTATTCGGCACGATTTCCGAAAACTTACCGATTTTTCTGGAAGAGCAGGACTACGCGGCCATCGACTCGGCCATTGCGCCACGTAATGTGGCGCGCAAAGTAGCCGCTAATTATGAAACGCTGGTGGGCCCGACCGGCATTGCGCTGAAGCCATTCATTGCGGCCGACCCGCTGGGATTTGGCTACGTAGTGTTGAATAAGCTCAAGGATTTTAAGCCCGACGACAAAGTTGATTTATTTGAGGGTCATTTCTTTACTGCTGACCGGCGGCATTTATTCATCTTTCTGGAGCCCCGGTATCCGTCAGCTAACACCCCTCAGAATCAGGCATTTTTCGAGAAGCTTGACCGCACGCTGGCCGCTCATTCCAGCCCGCGCTATAAGGCTGCTTATTTTGGTGCACCAGCGGTAGCGGCGGCCAATGCCAACCAGATTCGCCACGACACCTATCTGACGCTGTCGATTTCGGTAGCGTCGCTGATTGTAGTCATTATGCTGTTTTTCCGACGATTACCGGCCCCCGTGCTGATGTTGCTACCGGTGGCTTTCGGCGGATTGTTTGCGCTGGCATTTGTGGCTACTACTCAGGAATCGGTTTCCGTTATCGCAGTTGGCGCCGGCTCTATTATTCTGGGTATTGCGGTTAATTATTCGCTTCATTACCTGACGCATTTCCGCTACCACCCCGACCCGGAAGCGACCATTCAGGATTTGGCCTTTCCGCTTACCATTGGTAGTCTGACTACCATTGCGGGCTTTTTGTGCCTGCAATTTGTGGATGTGCCCGTGCTACACGACCTGGGTTTATTTGCGGGCCTGAGCTTGATTGGGGCGGCTATCTGCACCCTGATTTTTCTACCGCATTTCGTGACCGGGAGCAATTCGGCTGGTGCTATCACGAATGCAGCCTCTTCCCCGTATAGTAATCTGAGGCGCTGGATTTCAAGCTTTTTCCAGCATCGCACAGTACGCTATACTATCTTGGTTCTTACGCCAGTACTGCTTTATTACTCCTTTCAGGTTCGGTTCGAAAGCGACATGAGTCGTATTAATTTCATGACGCCGCAATTGCGCGATGCGGAAGCCCTGCTTAACCGCATTTCGACCTTATCGCGCAAAACTGTATTCCTGACCACAAAGGGCGCTAGTCTGGACGAAGCCCTGCAACGCAATGAGCAATTACTCCCGAAACTCAATGCCCTGCGCACTAAAGGGAAGATTCTGCGCTATTCCGGCCCGTTGGCCCTGCTGCCCTCGCGTAGCACCCAGCAAGCCCGCATCGCCCGCTGGAATACTTACTGGACACCCGCCAAAAAGCAGCAATTACTGGCTTCATTGACTGCTGCCGGCCGGCCATTTAATTTCTCCAGCAGCGCTTTTCAACCCGTTGCTGAAATGCTCAATCGCCCCTATATCCCATTGAGCGCTGAAAATCAGCAATTATTACGCAAAGCCCTGCTCAATAATTTCATCGAGGAGAAGAACGGACAGGTATATATTCTCAATCTACTTACGACTACGCCCGAAAGCACGCGGGCCGTATTTAAGGCCTTTGGTGATAACAAATACTCCTACATTTTTGACCGCCAGTACATCACGCATTCACTAGTTAGCATTGTCAATCAGGAATTTACCTTCATTGCCTTCTGGACTTCGACCCTGGTATTTGTGGCTTTGCTGCTTTCTTATGGTCGTATCGAGCTGGCGCTTATTTCTTTCCTGCCAATGGTGGTAGCCTGGGTGTGGATACTGGGCTTAATGGCTATTTTCGACATCAAATTCAACATTATCAACATCATTCTTTCGACGCTGGTATTTGCGCTTGGCGACGATTACTGTATTTTCACAATGGATGGCCTGCAACGCGACTACGCCGAGGGCCGCGAGGAGGAAAACTCGGTGAGCATTTCTATTATGCTCTCGGCCCTGACAACGCTTATTGGCTTGGGCACCTTGTTTTTAGCTAAGCATCCTGCTTTGCAATCGATGGCTTTTGTATCCATCATCGGCATTTTCTGCGTGTGGTTTGTGTCACAAACTTTGCAGCCCTATTTGTTTTCGCTGCTAATAACCAGTCCCGCGCAACGCAAACAGGCTCCCTACACTTTCTGGGGTTTGGTAAAATCGGTGTTCGCATTCAGTTATTTTGTCTTTGGCGCACTGCTGCTGAATATCCTGGGGCTGCTGCTGAAAATTGTGCCCGCCAAACGGAACGCCAAAAAGTACTTCTACCATTGGGTAATCAGCAAGTTTACGGGCTCGCTGATTTACATCATGGCCAATGTCAAAAAGACATTTATCAACGACATGGGCGAAGACTTTTCGAAGCCGGCCGTTATCATTGCCAACCACCAGTCATTTCTTGACATTCTGCTGCTTACCATGCAATACCCCAAGCTAGTGCTGCTCACCAGCGACTGGGTTTGGAACTCGCCCGTATTTGGCGCCGTGGTGCGCATGGCCGACTATTTCCCAGCCTCCCAGGGCGCCGAAACCGGCTTGGCGGCGCTGCAGCAGCAAGTAGCCGCAGGCTACTCGGTGGTTATCTTCCCCGAAGGCACCCGCTCGGCCGATGGCCGCATTCGGCGCTTTCACAAAGGCGCCTTCTTCTTGGCCGATAAACTGGGCCTTGACGTGTTGCCGATTCTCATTCATGGCAGTGGCGACACGATGCGCAAGGGGCATTTTTACCTCAACGACGGGCACATGACGCTGAAAATCCTGCCGCGCATCAAGGCCGGTGACCCGGCTTTTGGCAGCGACTATTCGACGCGAGCCAAGCTGGTAAGCCACTATTTCCGCCGCGAATACGCCCACTTGGCGCAGGCAGTGGAGCAGCCTGATTATTACAAAAACGAGCTCATTGCCAACTACCTATACAAAGGCCCGGTGCTGGAATGGTACGCTAAAATCAAGATGCGGCTGGAGGGCTATTACCAGCTGTTCGACGGGCTGCTGCCGCGCCAAGGGCGAATTCTCGACATTGGTTGCGGCTACGGTTTCATGACCAATATGCTGGCCCTGACCTCCCCAGAGCGCGAAGTAAGTGGTTTCGACTTCGATGAGGAAAAGATTACGGTGGCCCAACACGGTTTCGTCAATGGCCCCAACGTGAGCTTTGCCTGTGCCAACGCCCTGACGACCCCGCTGGCGCAGTACGACGGCATTGTGCTGAGCGACGTGCTGCACTACCTCCCCGACCACGAGCAGCAGGCCCTGCTGCAGAAATGCTACCAGAGTCTGCGGCCCGAAGGTGTTATCATCATCCGCGACGGCTTTAGAGAATTAGCTGACCGTCATAAAGGTACTCTGCTGACGGAATGGTTTTCGACGCGCTTTTGTAAGTTCAACAAAACGGCGGAAGGTGGGCTGGTTTTCCCGTCCACGGAGCTCGTCCGTAATTTTGCGGCGGCCAATCAGCTCGATTTGTCGCTCATCGATAACACGCGCTACACCTCCAACCTCGTATTCGTTTGCCGCCGCCCCGCTCAAGTATGAACCAGCCCAAAAACATAGTGATTGTAGGTAGCGGCCTGGGCGGGCTCATTTGCGGCGCTATACTGAGCATGGAGGGCCACCATATCACAGTATTGGAGCGTAACAAGCAGTTTGGTGGCAACTTACAGTCTTTCGCCCGCGACAAACACCTTTTCGATTCGGGGGTGCATTACATTGGCGGGCTTGAGCCAGGTCAGAATACTTACAAGATTTTCAAGTATTTGGGCATCATCGATAGGCTTAAGCTCGAAAAGCTCGACTTAAATGCGTTCGATAAAATTCTGTTTCAAGACGATGCAACCGAGTATAACTACGCCCAAGGGTACGATAATTTTATCGAGACGCTGGCGGTCAATTTTCCGGATGAGCGCGCAGCAATTGAAAAGTATTGCACTGTTATTCAGCAAATTTGCGCAGCGTTTCCATTATACAATCTGGAGCCGCAGGAAAGCCTCACGCCCAGCGATGCATTATCAATTGATACCCATGCTTTTATTTCCTCGCTCACCGATAATGTAAAGCTGCAAAACGTGTTGGGCGGCAGCAATCCGCTTTATGCCGGTATTAGAAACCAAACCCCGCTTTATGTGCATGCGCTGGTCCTCAACAGCTACATTCAGAGTGCTTATCGCATTGTAGAAGGCGGCGGGCAGATTGCCAAGTTCCTGGCCAGCATCATCCGCCGGAATGGGGGCGTGCTGAAAAACAAGACTTTCGTGAAACGTTTCGTGACCGAAGGCCGTCAGGTGCAGTACGTAGAGTGTGAATCGGGCGAGCAATACGCTGGGGACTTATTTATTTCCAACATTCACCCGGCCCAAACGTTGGCCATGACGGCCACCGAGGCCATCCGACCCGCCATTCGCAACCGCGTGGCGGAACTGGAGAATTCCTTGTCAGCTTTCGTGCTGAATATCACACTAAAGCCGGGCACTTTTCCCTACGTTAAGAGCAACTATTACTGTTATCTCAACGACGACGTGTGGAGCAGCATGGACTATACCGAGGAAACCTGGCCCCTCTCCTATTCGGTATTTTTCTCAGGCACTTCGAAAACAACGGACTACGCCGAGGGCATTTCCATTCTGGCCTACATGCGCTACGAAGAGGTAGCCCAATGGCGCGACAGCCACAACACGGTACAGGAACCAATGAATCGGGGCGAAGATTATGAATCCTTTAAGCGTCGTAAAGCCGAGCTATTACTGGAGAAGGTTTACCTGAAATTTCCGCAGCTTAAGGGCGCCATCAAGAATTATTATACAGCCACGCCGCTCACTTTCCGCGATTATATGGGCACGGCTGACGGCTCTATTTACGGCATCGTGAAGGACTACCGCAGTCCGCTTCGCAGCTACATTTCGCATCGCACGAAGGTTGAAAACCTGCTGCTGACGGGGCAGAATGTGAATATGCATGGGGTGCTTGGGGTAGCTATCAGCGCAGTGGTCACCTGTTCAGAGGTGCTGGGGCTGGATTATTTATTAGGCAAGATACATCATGCGCAAAACTCTTAAAATTACAGGTTTATCAATTGTTTTTCTATTACTTGGGGTGGTTGGGCTCATTGCCTATCAGTATAATCGCGTGGCTGGCAGCCACCCGGCGCCCACGCCTACGGCCCTGCTGCGGGCGCAGCCGCAACAGTTAGGGGCTAATTGCTACACGCTAGCTAACAACTGGCTCCGTAAAAGCAACAGCGGCTGGTGGGAAATGCATCTCGAAGGCGAGCCTTTCGAGCGCGGCGTGGCCAATGGCAAGCTGAGCAAGCAGTTGCTCACGTTTCAGGAGCAGGCCTTTTTCGAGCAGATTTGCCGGCTGGTACCGTCGTCGTTCTACCGCCAGTTTCTCAAGTATTTGATTGGCATTTACAACCGTGACCTAGAGCAAAACCTGACGGAGGAACAGCGGCTGGAAATCTACGGCACTTCGCTGTCGGCCGACCATAAATTTGATGAAATCGGGCCGGCTTACCCGCGCATGATGAACTATCACGCGGCCCACGACATTGGTCATGCGCTGCAAAACCTGGCGCTGGTCGGCTGTACGTCGTTTGCGGCCTGGGGCGAGCACTCGGTTGATGGGCAACTCATTATCGGTCGCAATTTTGATTTTTACGTTGGCGACAAGTTTGGCGAGAATAAGATTATTGCTTTCAATTCACCGGCCAGTGGACATAAGTTTATGACTATCACCTGGGCCGGGATGACGGGCGTGGTATCAGGCATGAACATGGCGGGCCTGACTATCACCCTGAACGCGGCCAAATCGGAGCTACCGGGTGGCTCGGCCACGCCAATTTCGCTGCTGGCCCGCGAGATTCTGCAGTATGCCAGCACCATTGAGGAGGCCGTAGCCATTGCCCAAAAGCGGCAGACTTTCGTAGCCGAGTCGCTGCTCATCGGCTCGGCGCAGGATAATAAGGCGGTGGTGATTGAAAAAACTCCCACCGAGGTACAAGTGTATGATTCGCAGCACAACTACCTCACTTGCACCAATCATTACCAGAGTACCGCGCTCGGCGTCACGCAGCTAAACCGCGAGCACATGCGCGAAAGTGCTTCGGTGTATCGGCAGCAGCGCCTGGAGGAGCTTATCAGCCAGGCTGGCAAGCTTAATCCGCAGAATACGGCGGCCATTTTGCGCGACCAGCGGGGGTTGCGAGGCGAGTTTATCGGTTATGGCAACGAAAAGGCCGTCAATCAGTTGATTTGTCATCACTCGATTATTTTTCAGCCGCAAAAGCGCGTGGTTTGGATTGCATCGGCGCCCTGGCAGCTGGGTCAGTACCGGGCGTATGACTTAAACAAGATTTTCGCCATGCGCGGGCTGAGTGCCGACCAGGAAATTGCCGAGCCCGTGGCCATTCCGGCCGATACTTTCCTGCAAACTGCGGCTTACCGGGATTTCGTAAAATTCCGGCAGCTCAGCACGCAGGCGCAGGATGGTCAGCCCGTTCCGGCCACCGACTTCGTGCGCCTCGACCCAGAGTATTACCACGCTTACGTGCTGGCCGGGAATGCTTATTTCCAGCAGAATGAGTTTGCCCAGGCGCGGCAGATGTACCGAACAGGACTGACGAAAGTCATTGCTTCCCAGCCGGAAGAGCGTTACCTGCGCAAGCAGATTGAGAAATGTACTGCGAAGCTGGATTAGCCGTTTACAATGAGCCCACTTGAGCGTGCATCGGCAGCTGAAATAACTGATTTTCAGAACATGGCACTACGCCAGCAGCTGGCCTATCTGGCACACAACTCCCCGTATTACCAGCGTCAGTTTCGGGAGCAGCATATTAATGTGGCTGACATTCGCACGGTGGCTGATTTGGCTCGCCTGCCATTCACTACCAAAGACGACCTGCAGCGCCACAACTGGGATTTTCTCTGCGTGCCGCGCAACCAGGTAGCCGAGTATTCCAGCACCTCGGGCACGCTGGGCGAACCGGTGATTATCGGGCTGACCAAGAATGACCTGGCACGCTTATACCGCAATGAGTATCTATCGTTTGGCTGCGCCGACGGCGGCGCCGACGACGTGTATCAGCTCATGCTGACGCTCGACCGGCAGTTTATGGCGGGCATTGCGTACTATGGCGGCTTGCTGGAGCTGGGCGCCGGCATTATTCGGGTGGGGCCGGGCAATCTGGCGGCGCAATTGGCCAATATTCAGCAGCTTCAGCCTACGGCGCTGGTAGCGGTGCCGTCGTTTATCAGCAATCTGCTGGCTTTTGCGCAGGAGCAGAACATAAACCTGAATGACAGCAGCATACGGAAGATAGTTTGTATTGGCGAAAGCATCCGACAGGAGGATTTTCAACTCAACGCCCTGGCGCAGAAAATCACCGGCCAGTGGCCAAACGTGCAACTGTATTCCACTTATGCCTCGACCGAAAAGCAGACGGCCTTTACCGAATGCGGCCAGGGCCAGGGCGGGCATCACCAGCCCGAACTCATTGTTTTTGAAATAGTGAACGAGGGTGGCCAACTGCTGAAGGCTGGCGAAACCGGCGAGCTGGTCATCACCAATCTGGGTGTCGAAGGCATGCCGCTGTTACGCTACAAAACCGGCGACCTCTGCGCGTATTACGATGCGCCCTGCGCCTGTGGCCGCACTACCCGGCGCCTCGGGCCGATTGTTGGGCGCAAGCAGCAACTCATTAAATACAAAGGCACTACCCTATATCCGCAAACGATATTCAACGTTCTGAACTCGTTTGCAGAAATTGCTGCCTACGTAGTGGAAGCCAGCCGAAGTGCGCTGGGTACTGATGAGCTGACGGTTACCGTAGCCTTTCGGAGTGAGGACTGGGTAGAAGCACCAGCGCGCCTGCGCCAGGCCCTGCAGGCGGGGCTGCGGGTGCTACCCACGCTGCTCGTGGCGCCCCTGCCCGCCGTGCTGGCCCGGCAGCAGGCCGATGGCAAGCGCAAGCCTTCGGTTTTTATTGACCGGCGTTAGCGGCTTCCATCCGCACCAGCTTGGCCAGCGAGCCCAGCACGCGGGCGTGGTGCTTCACGTAGGGGTTTTCCAGGTCCCAGACGTAGCCGGCTAGCACGGAGCAGATTTGCCGCTTGATTTCGGGGTCGGGGTTGGCGGCGTAGATAATATCCTGCAGCGTACCATTGTACCAGCCCATGACATAGGAGCGGAACGTGTTGACACCCTGCATGGTAGGCGCCACGTAATCCTGCTGCCAGTCGACGGGCCCGCCGGCCAGTTGCTGGCACACCAACTGCGCCGCCCGGTGCCCCGATACGGTGGCCAGGGTTACGCCGGAGGAGAAAATCGGGTCCAGAAACTCCGTCACGTTGCCGGTGAGCACGAAGCCGTCGCCAAAAAACCGGTCAGTAGTGACGGACCAGCCTTCGAGCAGGCGCGGCTCCATGACGAAGGCACTGTCGGCAAAACGGCGGTTGGTGAAGGCGTTGGTTTTGATTATCTGGCGAAGCTGCTCGCTCACCGAGCCTTCAAACTGGTCAAAGAATTCCGGATTTCCAACGAAACCTACTGATGTGTAGCCGTTGGAAAATGGTATCACCCAAGCCCATACTTCGCCTTCATGGGAAATGATGGTGATGCGGTCGGGCTCGTCGAACGTGTAGCGTTTCGGGTCTTCGAAATGCGCGAAAAGCGTTTTGCGGCCGGGCAGGTTCGAGGGACGGTCGAGCTTGAACAGGCGCGGGATGACACGGCCGTAGCCGCTGGCGTCGATGATAAAGCGGGCTTTGACGTTGCGCTCCTGGCCGGTGGGTCCTACGACTTTGGTAATCGAATCGGTGCCAAAAAACTCGATGTCAGTAACTTCTGTTTCAAAATCCACGGGCACGCCCATTTTCCGGACTTCGGTGGCTAACAGGTTGTCGAAGTCGGCACGGGGCACCTGCCAGGTCCAGTCCCAGCCCGTGCTGAATTTGTTAGAGAAATCAAAATCAGCAATTTGCTCGTCTTTAACGAACTTGGCGCCGAATTTTTTCTGGAATCCCTGGGCTTCGAGGGCAGGCACGAAACCGGCGGCATCGAGGGCCTCCATGCAGCGCGGCAGCAGGCTCTCGCCAATGACGAAGCGCGGAAACATCATCTTCTCGACAATCCGCACCGAATAACCAGCCTGATTCACAATCGATGCCGCTACCGTACCCGATGGCCCGGCGCCAATCACCAACACATCAATTTCCTCAGAATCCATGCCTGTTCGTAGCGTGTGCTAATTTTTTCGATTAAAACCGGATTAATCCGAGAGCAATTTAGCATGGAAAACCGAATAACGCTGCGTGAGAAGCGTACGCCCGGTTGGGGAAGCGGGAATGGCCGTGTGGCACTTACTTAGCCCCTGGTGTAGTGGCCTGAAAACGCCGCTGCCGGTCCTGCATTTTAGCTCTGACCCATTCGGGCCAGGTAGTGGCATCTTCCGCTTCGTAGATGCGAAGCTGCTGATTATCGTCGGGTTGCAACAAATCGCGCATGCCACAACCCAGGATAGTGGCGGCCGTCTGCACGCCCGAATAAGTGGCGCCGGCCACGCCATGCGACAAAATGCTAGCCCCGCAGAGGTACAGGTTTTCGATTTCCGAGCGGTTGCGGAAGGCGAATGGACCCGTTTGCCAAAAGGTTTTCTCAGTGCCGTACACGTTGCCGCGGGTGGCATTGACGTAGTATTCATTGGTGAGCGGCGTGCCCAGCTCGACCTGCACAATGTGCTCGCGCACGCCGGGCAGGGCTTTTTCCACGCTGTTGAGCAGCTTCTGAGTCAGGCGCTCCTTGAACTCGGCGTAGGCGGGCGTGTGGTAGTCGCCGCTGGTTGCGAAGGGCTTGAAAGCCTCGTAATTAATAAAGGTGACGACTTCAAGGTTGTGGTGTCTGCCGTTGAAGCTCGGGGGGTCTTTGATGGTAGTACAGCTGAGGAAAATGGCTGGAAACTCGTCGCCATTTAGCAGGTCTTCAGTCTGCATTTCGCTGAATAACTGGTCCAAATCAGGCTGATTCAGCATCCAGATGTTGCCCGAATCGAGGCCGGCCTGGCGCGCGTCCATGTCCACGGTCAGGAAGAGCATTAGCGAGGTCACGGAGTAGCGGGTTTGGGCCAGTTTGCGGCGCAGCTTTTCGCCGATGTGCTCGTGGCCGACGAGCTGGAAGGTTTTGGCGGGGTCGGCGTTGGAGAGAATTTGGGTGGCCGTTAGCTGTTCGCCGGTGGCCAGCTCCACGCCGGTGGCGCGGTATTTCTTGCCGGTTTTTTCCAGTAATATTTTATTGACCTTCTGGCTGGTCCGAATCTGGCCGCCGTGCTTTTTGATGGCCGTGGTGAAGGCCTTGACGATGGCACCGCCTCCCCCGCTGGGATAAAATCCACCCCGCAGGTAATGGCCCATCACGGCGCAGTGGAAGGGGAAGCTGGCCTGCGCGGGCGGCATGCCGTGGTCGCCACACTGCACGTTGAGGATGCCTTTGAGCAGCGGGTCTTTGATATGCCAGTCGATGACTCGCCTGAGGCTGAACAGGCCGTATTTGCCTAGCTGCGCGGTGCGAAACGGAATGGTGATATTGTCCCAAAACCCTTTCATTCTGGGAATTAACTGCAACTGCTCGTTAACGGTTTGCACCAGTTGCAGGTACTTCTGGATGCCCGCCCGCTCCTGCGGAAAGCGGCGGCTCAGGGTTTCGCTGAGCTCGTCTATGTTAGCCGACAGGTTGATGCGTTCGTCGCCAATCCAGCAGTGTTCGTAGGCCTGCGGGTTCATGCGAAAGAACACCAAGTCGTTGGCCACGCCCAGCGCCGAGTACAACTCGTGGGTAGCTGCGCCTTTGTCCAGCAAACCAATGTAATGGACACCGGGGCTGAAGCGTTGGCCGCCCAGCGTGAAGCTGTGGCACCAGCCACCGGGCACATCGTGCTGTTCGAGCACCAGTACTTTTTGGCCGGCGCGGGCCAGGCAAAGCGCAGCACCCAGGCCGCCCATACCAGAGCCGATGATAATAGTGTCGAAATCAGGCAAAACGTGAGGTATTTAGGTTAACCGTTACGAAACTAATCAGAGGGAGGTTAAGAGCCCGCTCTATTCGTCCGCATCAGCTCCTTTGCTCATCTCGGCGTTCAGGAAATATGCCCCCTGCCGCACCAGCCGCAACGTGTCGGCCACGGGGTCGAGGAGCGTAACGGCCACATCACCATCCTGGCTGGCGCCGGTGCGCACGCGCAGGCGGCGGAAGGTGCTGCCAGCTTTATTCTGGTGCTGGCGCACAAAGGCGTAGCTCAACTCGCCCGCTTCCACGATAGCGCCTTCCGGCAGCGTGCGCTGACGGCGGCGACCGGTCTGGATATGAGCGGCCACAAACTGACCGGGCAGCAGCGCCTCGGCCCCGGTTTCGAGGTGAGCGTGGACGGTAATGGTATGGCCGGGGTCATCAAACACCTTGCTAACCAAGAATACACGGGCGCGCTGCTCGGGCGCGCTGGCTCCTAGTGCAGGCACGCGAAAACGAATTAATTGGCCGGGTTTCACCTTGGCAATGTCTTTTTCGAAGACTTTGAGCTGCAGATGTAGGTCGTCGCGGCTCACTACTTCCACCAGCACATCCTGCGGATTCACGTACTGACCAGGGTTGATTTTCACCGACTTCACGTAGCCGCCCACGGGTGTGGTAAGCGCCACCGTGGGCACGATGCGGCCGGTGGCGGCCAACTGCTCCAGCTGCAGGCCCAGCTGACGGAGCTGGGCGGCCAAGCCCTGCTGCGCGGCGCGCTCACTGGCGTAGTCGGCTTCGGCCTGCTGGAATTTGCGTTTGGCTCCCACGTCTTCGGCGTCGAGGGTGCGTTGGCGGGCGAGGTCCTGCTCCAGGAAAGTGACGCGGGCGCGGCTTTGCAGGTAATCCTGCTGGAGCTTGAGGTAGTCGGGGTGGCGCAGTATCGCCACGGTGGCCCCCTGGGCCACGCGCTGGCCGGGCAATACCTTCACTTGTACTACATAGCCTCCCATCACCGCCGAGATGGAAGCCAGGTTTTGCGGCGGCACGTCGATGACGCCGTTGGCCTGCACGTCGGTGCTGAGGTCTTTGAAGTCGAAAGTGCCGGTTTCGATGCCTGCGGCCTGGTACTGGGCGACGTTGATGGTAACGAGGTCCGGGTCGGCGGTTTCGGTGGGCGCTTCGGTGGCGGGCGGGGTTTTGTCGCCGCAGCCAGCCAGGGTGGCCAGCAGCAATACCAGCGCGAAATATTTATTGGAGAAAATCATAGCGAAGATGCTGGTGCGTCGCGATTTAAGGATTGACGCCAGCCAAGGCCAGCAGACTGGTAACGTACTCATTGTACTGGCGCACTTGGTTGAGGTACGCCTCCTGAATCTGCCAGGCGGGCTGGGTGTTTACCACGTAGGTGACGTAATCGATGTCGCCGGCGCGGAAGCTTTTTTCGGCGGTTTTGATAATTAGCTGGGCCTGGGGCAGGGCACTTTGCTCGTAATAATCGAGTGAGGCGCGGGCCTGGGTGAGTTGCTGGCGCAGGCCGGTGAGCTGCCCGCGCAGCTGCAATTCGGCGTAGCTAAGCTGCGTAGCGGCCTGCTCCTGCCCTACTTGGGCGGCGGCGATGCGGGCGCGCTGCGTGCCCCCCAGCAGCGGCAGCGACAGGCCTGCTTGCGCCACCTGATAGCCGCGTACGCCGCCGATGCTTTGGTTGAAATAGCCCACCCGCACATCGGGCAGGCGACGCAGGCGTTCCACGCGGGTTTGCTGCTCGCTGAGTTGCACCTGCTGGCGCAAGGCGCTTATCGTGGGGTTACTGTCGGTGGTTACTCTCGCGGTATCGGCCGGGGCAATGCGTAGCACCGGGTTGCTCAACGTGTCGATAACCACCAATCGGTCAGCCCCCAGCAGCAGCCCCAGCTGGCGGCGCTGCACCAGCAGCTCGGTGCGCAGCACGGCGAGGCGGTTTTGCAGCTCGCGGCTGCGGGCCTCGGCCGATACTTGTTCGAGCCGGTCGGTTTCACCCACTTGGTAGCGCAGGCGGGCGGCCTGGGCGGCGCGGCGGTAGAGGCTGTCCTGCCGCCGGAACAGGGCGGCGCGGCGGTATTCCACCAGCAGGCCGTAGTAGGCGGCGCGGATGCTGCGGGCCAACTCGCGGCGCTGGATGTTAGCGCGTTGCTCGGCGCTGCTCACCTGAGTTTCGAGCACCCGGCGCTGGGCGGCGTAGAGCGTGGGAAAAGCCAGCTGCTGAATGACGTTGAAGCTGTAGTCGATGCTGGCATCGGAAATCTGGCCGCGCTGGCCATCCACGATGGTGCGGGGCACATCGTAGCCGGTGCGGGTGAGGGCCTGCTGACGCTGCACGTCGAGCGCGGCTTCCTGCACCAACAGGCTTTGGCCCAGGCCGTTTTGCAGTGCCTGGCTTAGCGAAAGTGGACCGGCTGGCGGCGGGGCTTGGGTGGGTGCGGCGGTTGAGCCGAAGGTATTTTGAGCCTGGGTAATACCTGGCAACAAGCTCAATACAAACAGCAATAGCCCCACCGTTACGGGCAGCACGGTGTTTCCCCCAATCGGTTTTGGTGCATCAGCAGTATCCGCCGAAGGCTCGTCGTCCGGCTTATCATCATTCTTCACCACCAGCGTGTACACCACCGGCAGCACCACCAGCGTGAGCAGCGTGGCCGAAATCAGTCCGCCAATAACCACCGTGGCTAGCGGCTTCTGCACTTCGGCCCCGGCCGAGGTAGACAGCGCCATCGGCAGGAATCCTAATGAGGCCACGGCCGCCGTGAGCAGCACCGGCCGCAGCCGCTCGGCAGTGGCGCGGAGTACCCGCTCGCGTACATCGGTTACACCTTCATGGGCTAGTTCATTAAGACTGGCCATGAGCACAATCCCATTGAGCACCGCCACCCCGAACAGCGCAATAAAGCCCACCCCGGCCGAAATGCTGAATGGCATGTCGCGCAGCCACAGCACCAGCACGCCGCCGATGGCCGCCAGCGGGATACCCGAAAACACCAGCAAAGCTTCCTTCACCGAACGGAATGAGAAGTACAGCAGCAGGAAAATCAGCAACAAGGCAATGGGCACCACCACTTCGAGGCGGGCCACGGCGCGCTGCAGGTTTTCGAAGGCACCGCCGTACTTGATGGTGTAACCGCTGGGCAGGTGCAGGCGGGTATCAAGCCGGACCTGAATATCTTGTACCAGACTCTGCACGTCGCGGTTACGCACGTTCACGCCGATATTGATGCGGCGGCGGGCGTCGTCGCGCGAAATCTGCATCGGGGCGTTGCGGAAGGCTACGGTGGCCACGTCTTCGAGGGGAATCTTGTGGCCGTCGGGTAAGTCCACGAGCAGGCGGCGCAGGTCGTCGAGCCCGCGGCGGTGCAGGCTGTCGAGGCGCAGCACGAGGTCGTAGCGGCGCTCGTTTTCATAGATTTGGCCGGCTACTTCGCCCGCAAAGCTGGCTCGTAGCAATGTATTTAGCTCGCTCACTTTCAGGCCGTACTGGGCCAGCTTCTGGCGGTCGTAGCTCACGCGCAGCTGGGGAAGGCCAGCAATCTGCTCCACCTTCAGGTCGCCTACGCCGGACAGGGGGCGGATGAGGGCTGCAGCCTGTTGGGCTTTTTCAAAGAGCACGCCTTGGTCTTCACCGTAGATTTTGATACTGATGTCGGCTTTAGCCCCCGAAATCAACTCGTTGAACCGCATTTGGATGGGCTGCTGAAACTCCAGGTTCACGCCGGGCACGCCGGCCAGGGCGTGTTGCATCTTGTTGGCCAGCTCTTCGCGGCTGCCGGCGCTGGTCCACTCGCTACGGTCTTTCAGGATAATCATCTGGTCGCCATCTTCCAGCGACATAGGGTCGGTAGGTATCTCCGAAGTCCCGATTTTAGCTACCACCTGCGTGATTTCAGGAAAATTCCGCAGTAGGATTTTCTGTACCTGATTATTCGTAGCAATGCTCTGAGCCAGCGACGAGCCCGGGGCCAGCGTTACGTTCACAGCAAAGTCGCCCTCGTCGAGTTGCGGGATGAACTCGCCGCCCAACCGCGTAAACAGCCAGCCGCCCAGCACCAGCAGCGCCAGCGCGCCGCCCACCACCAGCCCCCGCGCCCGCAACGCACCTTTAATCAAAGGCGCATAGCCGCGCTGCACCCAGCCCATCAGCCAAGCGGCCAGCCGGCCTTCCGACTTCACCCCCTTGCGCAAGGCCCAGGCCGACACGGCAGGCACGTAGGTCAGACACAGCAACATGGCCCCGATGATGGCGAAGCTCACCGTCAGGGCCATGGGCCGGAACATCTTGCCCTCGATGCCGGTGAGGGCCAGGATGGGGAAATACACGATGAGGATGATGAGCTGCCCGAACAGCGCCGAGCGCATGAGCCGGGTGGCGGCGGCCTCGGCCACCTCGTCCACGGTCCCCGCCTGCGCCTTGGTGGCCTGGTGCACGAGCTGGAAAATCATGGCTTCTACGATGATAACCGCACCGTCCACAATCAACCCGAAGTCCAGGGCCCCCAGGCTCATCAGGTTGGCCGACACGCCGAACGTCCGCATCAGGGCCAGCGCAAACAGCATGCACAGCGGAATCATGCTGGCTACCACCAGCCCGGCCCGCAGGTTGCCGAGCAGCAGCAAGAGCACCAGCACCACAATAACTCCCCCTTCGATAAGGTTCTTCTCCACCGTTTTAATGGCTTTGTCGATGAGCTTGGTGCGGTCCAGGAACGGGTCGATGACCAGGCCTTTGGGCAATGTTTTCTGAATTTCAGCCACCCGCTCCTTCACGCCCTTAATAGTAGCTTCCGACGACTCGCCCTTGAGCATCAGCACGATGCCACCCACGGTTTCGCCCCGGCCGTTGCGGGTGAGGGCCCCGTAGCGCACGGCGTGGCCGAAGCGCACCTCGGCCACGTCGCGCACCAGCAGCGGGGTGCCCGGCGCGGCCTGCTTTATCACGCTGCTCCCGATGTCGGCCAGCGAGGTGGCCCGCCCCTCGCCCCGGATGAAGTAGGCGTTGGGCCCGCGCTCCAGGTAGGAGCCGCCGGTGTTGGCGTTGTTCTGCTCGATAGCCGCGTACAGCTCGCCCAGGCTTACGTTGCTGGCGGCCAGGCGGTCGGGGTCCACGGCCACTTCGTATTGCCGCACATAGCCGCCGAAGCTGCTTACTTCCACCACGCCGGGCACGCCCGCCAGCTGGCGCTTCACCACCCAGTCCTGGATGTCGCGTAGCGCGGCCAGCGAGTAGCGCCCCTCGTAGCCCGGCTGCACCCGGATGGTGTACTGGTAGATTTCGCCCAGGCCAGTCGTAATCGGGGCCATCTGCGGCGTGCCCAGCTCCGGCCCCAGGCTGGCCTGCACGGCGCTGAGCTTCTCGCCCACCAGCTGCCGGGTGAGGTATGTATCCACCTCATCCTCAAACACCACCGTAATCACCGACAGCCCGAAGCGCGAAATCGAGCGGATTTCGGTCACCTTCGGAATGGTGCGCAAGCTCAGCTCCAGCGGAATGGTGATGAGCTGCTCCACCTCCTGCGTGGCCAGCGCCGGGCTCTGGGTAATCACCTGCACCTGGTTGTTCGTGACGTCGGGGATGGCATCGAGCGGCAGGTTCACCGCCGAGTACGTTCCCCAGCCCACCAGCCCCGCCACCAGCAGGACCACGAGCAATTTGTTGCGGACACTGGCCGCAATTATCCTCGATAACATAAAGTTAGCTTTTGGCACGGAGTCGTGCCGGGCGGTCCGCAGCCCCCGCCGGGCAGCCGCCTGGCCCCACGCCCACGCCGCAGCAGCCGCGTTTGCCAGGCAAAACGCTCACCGCCACGCACTCCGTGTAATTCCCACAATAGAAGAAGGCCCCGCCACCTCACGGGGCAGGCACACTACGCCCAAGGGCGGCAATCCCTAGGCTCGGGGCGGTTGCAACAAGGCCAGCAGCGGCCGGAAGGCGTACCGCGCCTCGCGCTCCCAGCCGTAGCTCCGGCCATGGAAGACCGGGCGCGCGGCTGCCACCGGCAGCACCGGCTGGGCCGTCGGCAGCACAAACGCCACCGCCGCGCAGCCATGATGGCAGCGCAGGGGCAAATCGTGGTGGTCCTGCTTGTGGCGGCTATTTATCCCAGTACCAGCGTAGTGCCGGGTGCCCGCCCCGTAGTGCTCGGCCAGAAACTGCAGCAGCGTGAGCCCACCCGCCGCGGGCGTTTTATGAAAGCGGTAGTGCTGCACCAGCTGCGGCAGCTTCGCCAGCTCCGCCAAGTCGTGCTGCGGCACCAGGCCACCCACGAACATCAGCATCGCCAGGAAGAGGGACAGCAGCCGTTTCATCGGGGGCAAAGGTAGGGGGAAGAACACAGCACAAAAAGAAAGCTCCGACTAAACTTGTCGGAGCCTCTCTTATAACTAGCTAGTCGGATGCCTGTTAACGTACTCTCGCAAATTACGCGCAAGCAACTCTGCATCGGCCTCGCCTAACACATCAACTTTCAGATTTTCACCTTCAGCTGATTTAAGCTTTTGTTCTACAAAATGCCACAAATCAATATCGTGTGCAGGGGCTGCAGTAAGAAAATGAACATGAACTGGTTCAACACTAGAACGCAGTTCATTTAGGAGACCGAACCATTTGTATGCCTTAGCCTTCACCGTATCTGGACGCTCCAAATCAAAAGTTACTGCCTGGTAGCAGTGCAATGCTCCATTTTGATAAGTCTGTTCAAAAGGGATGGCATCATGCGCTGTTGGAACAACTCTCGGATACAATTTCGATGTAAGTCGATACTTATCAAAGTATTTTTTGTAAGTCTGCCGCCAGACGTCGTCATCAGAAGGCCTACTTGGCGTAACGGAATCCGCGTATCTCAGCACTAACCTCTCAAATAGATTATGAAAGGTGACATCTGGGAACATTGTTATCCCTTTTTTGACGTCACTCCATTGCCAAGCAGCATCGTTTTTAGGAATAAGCTTTCGAGTTACTTGTTCAAGGTTGTTTATTGGCTCTAAATCAAGCTCCTCACTTAACGCTTTCCCTTGTTGATTTAGTGTATTCTCTATGTGCCGAAGCACTGAATGCAATTTTCTTCCATCTACATCGGAGAAAAAATCTGATACCCGTTGTATACGAGGTAACATCGCCGCGCTCAAAAACCGAGTTTGCGGCTCAAAAAAGACGATACCTACATTCACAAATTCCCCAGTCAGGTAATCGTGCACGTAGTGTAGCAACTGATACTGATAGGTTTTCATGTTGAAGTGATACGGTTAAGATGCGCAGCAAATTCTTCTACGTGCGCAACCATTTCGTTGATATGGTTTTCGATTACTGCTCTTGCTCCTGTTTGCCATTCAGGAGGTATATGGCTGTAAGCGGAATGCCAGAAATCGGCATCAATATTTTGAAAATTAACGCATAGGGTGTTAAAATCAATCCTTTTTCCACGTAGCTGGTTAAAAAAATAATGGTTGCGAATCCAATACAAATCAGCTTCAGGAATCAACCATGACTCCTTGACAGGAAAAAGCGACTGCGTAAAGGAAAAAGCTAATTCGTGGTCCAATATGATTACATCATTACCATCGGTCAACATATTCTGCTTTTCGAGACGCCGGTCGGTATTCTGAATAAGAACATCAAAAGCAAATATTAATTTAGCATATTCCTGTTCTTTTGGGTTAAGAGACTGGTTGTTTGCAAACTCACGCATACCAGGTCTAAAAACCGAACCGTAGTTATGCCCTATTGAACGACTAACTAAATCATAACTAGGATGTCCCTTTATTGTCTGTAAGAATTCATTACCTACCGTTACTAACACAGGTTCAACAGCATTAAGTCCAACTTGCCAAGCAGCAAAGCAGCCTAACATTTCGCGTTCAAATGCTGCAGCCGTCATACGCTCTCCTCCCTTGCCTTTCAGGACATACTCTCCTTCGCTTGCCGTTTGCTCACAGAACCCTCTAATGAGAAGAGGCATATTAGCACCACTGGTGAAAATTCTGCCTGGCTCCAGTGCTAAAACGTGAGGCAAATAATAACTAGGGTCGGTTACACGCATAAGGCTACAAGATTTAGAGGCACAATGTACAGTCCTTATTTGAAACTCTCTACATTCCTCCTACTAGTAGAGGTAGCTTCCTAAGTTATCGTGTCTGGGGTAGTAGCATTTTTTACATCTTGTAAGTAATGTTTAAGGTCAGACCGTTGGCAAAACTGTTAGCAGAAAAACACAAAAGCCCCTCCACGTATCGTGAAGAGGCTTTGAGTGATTCCGCTGGGATTCGAACCCAGGACCCGTACATTAAAAGTGTACTGCTCTACCAGCTGAGCTACAGAATCAGTAGCTTTGGGCTTTGAAACGGTGCCATACCGTTTTTGTGGGTACAAAAGTACGAGGACTTTTTCGGAATACATAACCTTGGCTCAAAAAAAACTCTCTCCCCGTGCTGCGTTGGCCCTTTTGGGCGTTTTAATCCTGTTGCCTTTCTGGGGGTTGGGAGCTGATTTCGGGGGAATAAATTTTTTCAATTCGGGGGCCAGCAAGCCCGGCGCAGAGCTGCTGCGGGCCGATTCGCTGTTCGCGGCGGGTCAGTTTGCGGCGGCGGCGCCCCTCTATCGGCAGCAGGTGTGGCAGCGGCGGCAGGCCTCGCCGCAGCTTTTGTTGCGCATGGCCTTTGCCCAGCAGCAGCTCGGCCACTACCCGGCCGCCATGCTCTACCTGAGCTTGGCGCAGGCCCGGCAGCCGCGCCTGCGCACCTGGCGGCAGCTCACGGCCCTGGCCACCCAATACCGGCTGGTAGGCTACCCCAACACCTGGCAGCAGGACTGGCGGGTGCAAATTCAGCGCTATTACTACACCGGCCTGCAGGTGCTGCTGGGCGGGGCCGTGGTGGGCATGGTGTGGCTGCTGCTGCGGCGGCACCGGGCGCGGCCGCGCGGCTGGCTAGCCTATTTCGCCTACCTGCTGCTGACGGGGGCCTACCTCTACTGGCTGCGGCCCACGCCCGCCGCCCTCGTGGCCCGGGCGGGCGCGGCCATCATGGGCGGCCCCAGCGCCGGGGCCCCCTGGCTGAGCACAGCGGCCGTGGGCGACCGGCTGACGGTGCTGGGCACCCAGGATATCTGGTACCGCGTGCAGTGGCAGCAGCACGATGCGTTTGTGAGGCAGGCGGATTTGTTGGTGGTGGAGTAAGGGGCGGCAGAGGAAAAAAGAACGTCATGCAGAGCGCAGCGAAGCATCTCGCGTGTGGTAGTAATTTCTAACGATTGGGATTACTGCTGCACGCGAGATGCTTCGCTGCGCTCTGCATGACGTTCTGGTTTTTGCTCTTCCTGCCTCCCCTACCTTTGCCCCCATGTCTGCTTCGCTTACGCTTTCCGGTCTCGTTCTCTATCCCGTCAAATCACTAGGTGGCTACGCGGTGCCCACGGCCGAAGTCACGCCCCGCGGCCTGCGGCACGACCGGCGCTGGCTGATTGTGGACGAGCGCAACCGCTTTATGACCCAGCGCCAGCACGCCGAGATGGCGCTGCTGACCGTGGCCCCGGCCTACAACGGCTTCCTGCTCAGCCACCGGCAGCGGCCGGAGCTGCTGCCGCTGTTCGTGCCCTTCGAAGCGACGGCGGATAAGACGCTGTTCGTGACCATCTGGGACGATATGGTGTGGGCCTGGTGCGGTGCCCCCGAGGCCGACGAGTGGCTGAGCGAGGCGCTGGGCCGTAGCTGCCGCCTGGTGTATATGTCCGACATGGTGCGGCGCGAAGTGGAGCCCGAGCGTAACCCCGCCGGCACGCTGGTGAGCTTTGCCGACGGCTACCCCTTCCTGCTCATCGGCGAAAGCGCGCTGACCGACCTCAACGCCCGCCTGCCCGAAGCCGTGCCGATGGACCGCTTCCGCTCCAACCTCATCTTCAGCGGCGGCGCGGCCTACGACGACGACGCCTGGGCCGACTTCACCATCGGCGAACTGCCCTTCCGGGCCGTGCGCGGCTGCGGCCGCTGCGTGCTGACGACCATCGACCAAACCACCGGCGAGAAAACACCCGGCGGCGAGCCCCTGCGCACCCTAGCCACCTACCGGCAGGCGGGCAGCAAAACGCTGTTTGGCCAGAATGTGACTGGCCCGGCCGAGGGGTATTTGCGGGTGGGCGACAGGATTACCGTGCTTAGCCGGAAGTAGGGGCTAGTTAATGGTTAAGAGCGAAAGAGGTTAGGGCACTGGGCATTCGGTATTAGGTGTTTGGTTTCAGGTATTGGGATACTCGTTTCACCCAACTCCCAACTCACAATAAGTGAATCCGCCAGCCCGTTTTTACGTTCTGGCTGCATGGATTTACAATACCTACTTGACTTTCTGAGGCGGCTGGCAGCCAACAACAACACCGCCTGGATGGCCGAGCACCGCGCCGACTACCAGCGCGCCCGCGCCGCCTGCACCGAGTTGGTGCGCCAGGTGCTGGCCGCCGTCTCCCCCACCGACCCCGACCTGGAAAACCTCACGCCCGCCGACGTGATGTTCCGCCTCCACAAGAACGACCGTAGCCAGCGCGACCCCGAGCCCTACAAGCGCCGCATGGGCGCGGGTTTCAAGCGCGGCGGGCGGCACGCCGAGCGGGCAGGCTATTTCCTGGCCGTGCAGCCCGATGGCATGTCTTGGCTGGGGGCGGGCACCTTTTGGCCCTGGCCGGCCATGCTGGCGGCCATTCGGCAGGAAATCCACTACAGCCCCGACGAGTTTCACCGGCTGCGGCAGGCCCCGGAGCTGTTGCAGCATTTCCCTTTGGGGCTGGAGCCGACCGGGCCCCAACTTGTGCGCCCGCCGAAAGGCTACGCGGCCGACGACCCTGATTTGGCTTGGCTGAAGCTGAAAACGTTTGGCGTGGGGCAATATTTCAGCGATTCGGAGGTGCTGGCGCCGGATTTTGTGGCGCGGGTAGCGGCAGGGATGGCGGCGGCGCGGCCGCTGGTGGGGTTTCTGAATGAGGCTATTGGGGGATAGAACGACAAGCTCCCCTCCTGCTAAGGAGGGGATGTGAGCGCCGAAGAGGCGCGAACGGGGGTGGTTAGGCCGTTCGCGCCGTCAGGGGTTTACTGGGTTTGTTCCAGATTCATCCTAACGGCGCGACCGGTTCAACCACCCCCGTTCGCCGCTCTTCGCGGCTCACATCCCCTCCTCTTCTGAGGAGGGGAGCTTTGTTCTTTCAACCCTTAAAACAGCCCGAACAGCGTGCCGTTAATCTTGTCGATAATCGTCCCGAGGTCTTCGGGATTCTTGACGTAGTCGAGCTCGCTCACGTCCACAATGAGGTGGCGGCCGTGGTTGTAGCCGCTAATCCACTTCTCGTAATGCTCGTTGAGGTTTTTGAGGTACTCGATGCTGATGCTGTTTTCGTAGTCGCGGCCGCGCTTCTCGATTTGGTTGATGAGCTTTGAGAGGTCGGCGCGCAGGTAGAGCAGCAGGTCGGGCGGCTCGACGAGGCTAATCATCGACTCGAAGAGGGCGTAGTAGTTGTTGTAGTCGCGGGTTTCGAGCAGGCCCGACTCGTGCAGGTTGGCGGCGAAGATGTGGGCGTCTTCGTAGATGGTGCGGTCCTGGATGATGCCTTTGCCGGCTTTCTGCAGCTGCTTGATTTGCTGGGTCTGGCGGAAGCGACCGTTCAGGAAGTACACCTGCAGGTGGAAGGCCCAGCGCGGCATGTCGGCGTAGAAATCCTTGAGGTAGGGATTGTCGTCTACGTCTTCCAGAAAAACCTCCCAGCGGAAGTGATGAGCCAACTTATGGGCCAGGGTGGTTTTGCCGGCTCCGATGTTGCCGACGATGGCAATGTGCATAACGCTGCGCGCAGGTAAAGAATAAGAAAATAGCGTGACCCCAAAGATAAGCCCGCCGCCGGGATGCCCCCGCTATTTATTCTCATAAAAAAGCCCTATACTTGAGTAGTATTCCCGGCTTATTCACTTGCTGCGCCATGTCCTCCGCCGAACCCACCCTCCTGCTGGCGCTCACCGACGACCACGGGGCGCCGCTAGCCGAATACTTCCACTACCCCGCCGACGAGCTGCTCTACGTGCGCTGGCACGGCCAACTCAATGCCGATGTGGTAATTAAAGGCTCCCAACAAGGTCGCAACTGGCGCGAGGCAATGCGCTACACCCGGGTGCTCAACGACAAAAGCGACACCGGCGGCGACTGGCGCGAGGCCCTGCCCTGGCTGCAATACGAATGGCTGCCGCTGGCCCTGGGCGCCGGCATCCGGGCCATGGCCTACGTCTTCTCGCCCGACCGGGACAACCGCTTTGCCAGCCAGGAATTTATCAACACGATACGCCCGCACATGGCCATCGAGCTGTTTGACGACGTGGACACGGCGCTGGCGTGGCTGCGGACGCAGTAAGATGACGGAGTATAAAGAACGTGTCATGCTGAACGCAGTGAAGCATCCTTTCACGCCTCAACGATTTCGTCCGGACGTGAGAGGATGCTTCACTGCGTTCAGCATGACAGGCGGTTAATTACCGTGTCCGCGTACTTTTCAGCGTTTTAAATTCCGTTTGAGCGGCCCGGATGCGCACCCGCTCCTCCAGCGGCAGCCCGCTGTGCACTACCTGGTAGCGCGCCACCAAACGGCCCAGCACCTGCTCGGCCTCGGTCCACTGGCGGTAGTTCCAGCCGCGGCGCTCTTCGCGCACCACGCTGATAAAGTGGTCGAATAGGTCCGGTAGCTCCTCGGCGCGGGCTTTGCTCAGGTCGATGGTTTCGTTGAGAAAATGCTTCTGCAGGTCTTCGTCAGTTGCAGGTGTGGTTTGGGTGACGGTGGTTTTGGTGGTGGTCGTGGTCTGGGCGTGGGTGGTGACCGAAGCAATTCCCAGCAGCACGAGCAGGCAAAACGATGATTTCATAAGGCAGATAAACTGGATGGTTGGGACGGCCGCTAACGCAATTGGCGGGCCAAGCGTACAGCTACGCGGCCGACTTATTCAAATTTTCGGCGCAATTTCGCGTTTTGCTGCTATATGACCTCTGCCCCCGCCGCCTTGCCGCGCATCGTTGCCGCCACGCTCCAGGATATTCCGACCATCATGCGTCTGGCCGAGGCCACCTGGGAGCCTACCTACCGCTTCATCATCTCGCGCGAGCAGATTGAGTACATGTACCGGGTGATTTACACCCCCGCCTCGCTGAAGCGGCAGATGCAGGAGCAGCACCATACCTTCCTGCTGGCGTACCTTGATGATGAGCCCGCCGGCTACGCCTCCTTTGGCCCCCTGCCGCAGGAAGATGGCACCATTGCCTTCAAGATGCACAAAATCTACGTGCTGCCCACGCGGCAGGGTCAGGGCCTGGGCCTCTACCTCATCGAGGCGGTGGAGAATGCGGCCCGCACCGCCGGCGGCAATTTCCTGGAATTGAACGTCAACCGCTACAACCCGGCCATCAGCTTCTACGAGCGGCGCGGCTTTGTGCGGCAGCGCGAGGAGGACATTCCCATCGGCCCGTATTTCATGAACGACTACGTGCTGCGCAAGGAGTTGTAAGCAGCATTTTCCCAAATTTTCACCGATGAACGGGCTGCTTGCAGGCGGCCCGTTTGTTTTTTATCCAACCTTTTTCCCCACTGTTATGTCAGTAAAACTTACGGTTCTCTCCAACGGCTCGCTCCGCGTGGAAGGCGAAAACATTGAGCTCGTCGATGCCCAGGGCCAGCCCTACGGCCTGGGCGGCCGCCAGCGCATCAGCATCTGCCGCTGCGGGCTGTCGAAGCAAAAACCTTTCTGCGACGGCTCGCACAAAGGCCATTTTGAGCACGACGCCACAGCGTTTGACCTACCAGCGCCCAAAACCGCTTAACCCAGCCAGCCGCAACGCGGCAACACGTTGGTAGAAATACCCTCGCCCATGAAAACCAGAGCCGCAACGCGGCGGCACCTTACGCAGGGTGCCGCCGCGTTGCGGCTCTGGCTTGTTCTATCAAACCCAGGCTACCAACGTGTCGCCGCGTTGCGGCTGGCTCGCAATCCTGAGCTAATGGTTAGCGGTTAGCGGTTAGCGGTTAGCGGTTAGCGGTTAGCGGTTAGCGGTTGAACGTCATTAACCCCTAACCATTAACCATTAACCACTAGCCTTCGGCCTTCCCAGCAGCATCAGCTTGATGTGCAGGCGCACCACGTCACCCATGCTGTGGCAGTTGTTGAAGAAAGTGCCGCCGTAGTGGTGGTTTAGCTCGGCGCAGAGCTGGGTGACTTTGACGGGCGGGGCCAGCTCGTCGGCGCGCATGGCGTCCATGAGGGCCTTGAGGCGGTAGCGCTCGGTGCGTACGCGGCGGGCAATGAGGGTGCGCTCCTCGGCCTGGTACTGGCGGATGGCCTCGGGCTTGAGGTGGCGGGCGCACATGTCAATGACGGCCTTGTTGTCCTTGAAAAACTGGGGCAGATACATCGTGCGGCGGCCCTCGTAGCTCTGCTGGTCGAAGTCGATGGCGCGCACGCGGTACTGCTCGTCCTCGAAGTCGGGGGTAATGGCAATGACGTAGTTATAGGCCCGCATGTCGCCGAGCAGGCGCACGAAGCAGCGCTCGTTGAACTTTACGAACTCCTTGGCCAGGCGCACTTGGTTGAGGTGGGGCTGCGGCAGGTGCTGCTTGATAAAATCGTCGCCCGGAATGCCGATGATGTGCTCTTCGATGAGCGTATCGCCATCCACCAGAAAGTTAATGCGGTTGGGCGAGAGGACGTGCTCCAGCTCCAGGCCGTAGAGGCGCGAGGCGTCGGCTTTCTTAACGTAGAAATAGTCGTAGTTGTCGTTCAGCAAATTGACCACGCGCACCCGGAAGGGATGCGAATTGCCAAAGTGGCAGTAGTCGATACGGTCGGCCACGAGCTGGTCGGAGAAGGACGAGTCGCCGGCCAGCCGCAGCTGCGCGTACACCGCCACCAGGCCCTCGCTGAGCTCGCGCAGGGCGCTGGGCTCGTAAAACACCGTCTGCCAGAGCGTGTCCTGGCCCTTGCGGTCGTGGCGCGGGTAGCTGCCGCTGTAGCGCAGCAGGTCGGCGTAGGTCACGGGCAGCGGGGCGGCGCGGTCGTAGTCGGCCAGGTAGCGGCGCAGCGCGGGGCTGATGGGGTAGCTGGGCTTTTTGCGGGAGATTTCCATTGGGAAGGGTATAAGGGTATGGGGGTAAGAGGGCAGGAGGGGAATTGGCGGACCTAAAGCCCTCTTACCCTCCTACCCACCTACCCTCCTACCCTATTCTTTACCCCGCCAGCTCGCTCACCAGCTCTACGTATTGCTGGCGGGCATCGTCCTGGCTGGTGCCTTTCAGGCTGGTCCAGGCGTCGTATTTGGCAATGGCTTTGAAGTCGAAGCCGCCGGGGCGGTCGCCGCTCACGTCGCCTTCGGTGGCTTGCTTGTAGAGGGCGTAGAGCTGGAGCAGCACCATGTTGGAGGGTTTGGTGGGCAGCTGTTGGGCGCGCTGGGCGGCGGCTTCGAAGTCTTCGGGCGTGGTCATGGGGAAAGCGGTTTGGTGAGTTGAAATTTGTTCGTCTTGCCTAACAAACCTACGAACGAGCGGGCAAATCAAAGCGACGTAAGGGCAAGGCTTAGCTACGCCCCTACGTCATTCCGAACCTTGAAACGCAAAAAGGCCGAACGGAAACCCGTTCGGCCTTTTCAATGATGGGTGCGACGAAACTATTCGAGCACCACGCGCTTGGCAACCGGCGAGGCCGAGCCGGCCTGCACGCGCAGCGTGTACACGCCGGCGGCGAGGCCGCTGGCATCCAAGGCCACGCTGGTGGCTTCGCCGGCAGCGGCGGCGCGCACGGTGCGCACCGGCTGGCCGAGGCTGTTGTAGAGGGCCACGGTTACAGTGCCGGTTTTGGCGGCGGGCACCTGCACGGTGAAGCGCTGCCGGGCCGGGTTCGGGAACACGCTGATTTGAGCGGCGCTGAGCTCGGCGGCGGTGGCCAGCGGGGCGCCGGCCGGGGCGAACACCAGCGTGAAGCGGCCCGCCAGCGTGGTGGCCGTGGTGGCGAAGGTATAGCGCGGCTGCTGGCGCAGGTCGTGCTGCTGGCCGGTCACGGCGTCGCGCAGGTACACGGTGCCGGTGAAGTTGCGCAGGGCGGCAGCTTCGAAGGTGTAGCTGCCGGCGGCGGGCACGCCTACGTGCAGCGGCACCACGGTGGCGGTGGTCAGCGCGGGCAGGCCGTTGATGGCGAGAGCATCGGTACCGGACAGGGCGGCCAGGTTGAGGCCGTGGGTGTTGGGCAGCTTCACAGCGTCGAACTCAGTATCGACGCCGGGGGTGGCGCCGGCTTGGGCGTACACGTAGAGGTCGTCGGTCAGACTACCGCCCTGCAGGGTCAGCTGGAGCTGCGGGCGCAGGTCGGCCGCGCCGCGGCGGAAGGTGGTTTGGGTGGCCGGGTTCGTTACGCGCTGCGAGTTGCGGAACGTGAGTGAGCCGCTGCTCTGGCCGTTGCTCACGCGCACGAAGAAGCCCTGGCTGCTGGCGAGAAGGGCGTTGGCCCCTACGCCGTTGACGTAGCTGCGGTAGTTGCCCGCGTACTGGCCCGTGCTTTCAAACACGTACATGCCGGCGTCGAGGTTGGGGCGGTCGGCGGGGGCTACCTGCGAATAGTCGAGCGGGGCCGGGTAGGGGTTGCCCACCAGATGCCAGCCGCCGTTGGTGCCGCCGCTGCGGCCGAGGGTGCGCACGAGGTCACCGTTGTTGAGCGTACCCACGAAATCGACGGTGCTCGTGGCCGGGATGTTGACCGTATAGCCGTGGCCGACCTGCATGGCGGCCGTAGTCGGAGCAAACCAGCCTTTATCAAAGGCCGACAAATCGTTGGTGACCGTGTTTACCCGGCTTTCGTCGTAGCCGAAGATATTCGGGAACGGCGTGACCAGGCCCGGCGTGGGCGAGCTGTTGTAGGTGGCGGCCTGGCTTAGCTCGGGAGCAAAGCCGGGGGCGGCGAGGTCGGCCAGGGTGGTGTTGCTGACGGGCGCGCTGTAGTGGCGGTAGCCCGCGCCGGCATTCTGGCTGGGGTTGATGTAGCGCTGCACCGTGACGTTGCCGACGACGGTACCCACGCCGCCACCCACCAGCGACACCAGTGCCGTGCCAGTATCGGTGCTAGACAGCGTCAGAATTTGGCCATTGGTAACGAGGTTGCGGTTAGTCAGGTCCAGCGCTTCGAGAATTTCCAACGGCCGGCTGAGGGTGAGGGTAGTACCGGCCGGGCCGTCCACCTCCATCTGCTTCATCACGGTGGGCTGCCCCGAGCCCGTGACGGATGCCGGGGCAGTCGAAATGTAGTGGTAGGTGGTGCCGCCGCTGCCGTAGTTACGGATGGCGGTGCGCACGTTGCCGGTGTTGCCCGAGGCGGTGATGCCGTCGGGCGAGCTGATGACGACGGTGCCAGCGATGTACGCAGTGCCGCTGCCGGTTACGTAGCCATCGTACACGGTGGGGTTTTGCGCCGTGGGGTTGGGAAATTGCAGTTCGCCAGTGGCTAGTAGGGTGCCGCTCACGTCGAGCGGCGACTGTACGGTGGCGCTGCCCGTAGGATTGATGGTGATGTTGCGGTACTCGCCAGCCAGGGCGCGGGTGTCGGCAATGGTGACGTCGCCGCGCTGGGCGGTGAAGAACTGGTTGCCGGGGTAGTTGAGGAAGTCGATGGTGAGGGGCAGCGAGCCGCCGCCGCTGCCGTTGGCGCCCAGGTTGCCGGTGCCCAGGGGCAGGCCGCCCAGGGTCTGGTTCGAGAAATAGGTGTAGTCGCCGTTGGCCACCACGGCCATCACGTGGAGGGGCGTGGTGCCGGTGATGCCCGCGCCCAGGGCGCTGAGCGGGATGCGCAGCTCGAGGCCGGTGGTGACGGCCCCGGCGCCGCTGGCATCGCTGTTGCTCACGCCGGCCGTGTTCGAGTTATTAAAGGAGGCTTCGCCGGTGAGGCCCCCGTCGAAGTTGAGGGGCTGGGTGAAGTCGGTGGTGGTGGTGCTGAGGTAGCGGCTGGGCGTGGTGCCGTTGTCGAGGCGCACGTAGTCGGCAAATAAGCTCGTGCCGTTGTGGTTGACGGTGATGAACGACTCGGGCGCAAAGCCGCGGTCGAACTGCAGGCCGGCCAAGTTGCCGGAGGCGCCGGCGGTCGAGTTGTTGCCGGCAATGGTGCTCTGGCCGGCGTTGGGGTCAGCGTCGAAGAACAGCAGCAGCTTGTTGCCGCCGCTTTCGAGGTTGCCGGCAATGGTTAGGTAGAGGTCGGTGCTGGTGACGCGAACATAGGCTGCGTCGAGCTCGCTCTGGTTGTCGCCGAACTGCGTGGGCGCGGTTTGCACGGCCTTCTGGGTGTAGAGGCTGGCGTCGGCGGTGCCGTCGAGCACTACCTGGCCGGCGGCGATGCCGGTGCCGCTCAGGCTCACGCTGAGGGTGGGGTCGCCGGGGTCGTTGGAGGCGATGGACAGGGTGCCGGTCTGGGCGCCGGCGGCGGTGGGCGCGAAGGTCACCGTCACGTTCACGGTGGCGCCTACTGCTACCGTGAAGGCGCCGCTTGGCGCCGCCGTGAAGCGGGCGTTGTTGGAGCTGATGCCGGTCACGTTGAGCACGGCCGTGCCGGTGTTGGTGACGGCCACCGTGCGGGTGGCGGTGTTGCCCACGCCCACGTTATTGAACGCGGCCGTGCCCGGGCTGACGCCGATGTTGGGGACGGCGGCCACGGAGTTCGTCACCGTCACGTACTGGTTGCCGGCCTGGTTGTTGAAGTTGACGCTACCCACGTTGGCCAGGTTGCCAGTGCCCACGGGCAGGCCGGCCAGCACCTGGTTCGAGAGGTAGTTGCGGCCGTCGTTGTTGATGAAGGCGATGATTTTGATGTCGCCGCCGTTCACCGACGTGCCCAGGGCGCTGAGCGGAATGCGGTACTCGATGCCGGTGCTCACGGCGCCGGGGTTGCCGGTGGCGGCGGTGCCGGAGTTGCCGTCCACGCCGGCCGTGTTCGAGTTGTTGAGGGCTACCGTGCCGGAGCCCGAGCTGCCGCCGGCAGCAAAGTCGAGGGGCTGCACCAGCCCGGCGGCCGTGCCGCCGGTGTTGATGTAGTCGGCGTTGTTGCTGCCGCCGCCGGTGGGCAGAATGCCGTAGTTGGCAAACACCGAGGCCGTGGTGGCGGTGGCCATGCCGGCCGTCACCGACAGGGCGTAGTCGGCCGTGAAGCCCGCGTCGAAGGTCAGGCCGTTCATGGCCCCCAGGAAGTTGGTGTTGCCGGTGAGCTGGTTCTGGCCGCCGCCCTTGCTGTCAAAAAACAGGTCGAGCTTGTTGTAGTTCGTTTCGAGGTTGCCCCCGATGAAGATGACCAAATCGGAGCCCGAGATGTAGGCGTGGATGTTGTCGAGCTCGGAGCCACCGGCGCTGGCCACGTTGCCGTTGGTGTTGTTGCCGAAGCTGGTGTTCACGGTTTGCACGGCCAGCGCGGCCGGGTACGAGGCATCGCGGGTGCCGTCGATGGTTTGGGCCTGGGCCACGCTGGCGCAGCCCATTGCTGCTACCAGGGCCGCAGCCGAGAGCCGCTCCCTGACAGAGAGTAAAGGTTTCATCATGAAAAATTTAGTGTGGGAATTTTACGTGGAGTCTGACTCCTATCATCAACAGCAGCCGAAACCGGGGGAAAGCTAGGATTTATTTGGCAGTTATCCTAATAGGTATCGGCGAATGGCGCTGGCGGCTCGCCCAAAGCGAAAACGCAGTTGTAATGCCCTGGCCATCGGCACCGGGCAGCGCTGCCCGGCCTGTCTTATCCCCCTAAGAAGCACCCGGCAGCGCTGCCTGGCTTACTTTACCCCCCTAAGTAAGGCCGGGCACCGGTGGCGGAATATCCCAGCCAGCCTCCGCGGCACTGCGTGACGTGCGTAGCTTTGGCCCCATCCAACGGTTGGGATATGGCTACTACTTCTCATTTGCGGCGGCTGCTGGGACTGGGCTTTGCACTGGCGGTATCGGTGGGCGGCACGGCGGGCACCAGCGTGCTCACCGCCCCCGGCGACCTGGTGCGCGCCTTGGGCAGCCCCCAGCTGGTGCTGGTGCTGTGGGTGGGCGGTGGGCTGTTCACCCTGCTGGCGGCCAACACCCTGGCCGAGCTGGCGGGCCGCCTGCCCCAGGCCGGCGGCTGGTACGGCTACGCCGAGGCGGCCTTCGGCGAGTTTCCGGCTGTGGTGGTGGCCTGGGCCGACTGGACCAGCTCCTGCGTGGCCGGCGGGCTGGTGGCCCTGCTGCTCGGCGACTACCTGGGCCAGCTGCTGCCCGCGCCCCTGGCGGGCCATACTACGCTGCTGGCGGCGGCGGCCATCCTGCTGCTGGGCCTGCTGCAATGGCGCGGGCCCCGCTCGGCGGGCTGGGCGCAGGAAGCCACGGCCGGCCTGCTCATTCTGGTGATGCTGGGCCTGGTGGCGGCCAGCGGCCTGCTGCCCGCCGCGCCCCGGCTGCCCAATCCCGGCCGCCTGCTGGTGCCCGGCGCCAGCCTGGTGGGGGCGCTGCAAATCGTGGTGTTTGCCTACGACGGCTGGTACGGCCCCATCTACTTTGCCGAGGAAACGCCGCAGCCCGGCCGCACCCTGGCGCGGGCGCTGCTGCTGGGCACGGGCATCATTCTCACCCTGTATTTCCTGTTGAATTTCATGCTGCTGCGCGCCCTGCCCTGGCCGCGCTTCACGGCCAGCACCCTGCCGCTGGCCGAAATAGCCCACGACCTGCTGGGCCCGCCGGGCCGCCGGGCGGTGCTGGTGCTGGCCGTGGCGGCCCTCGGCGGCGTGCTCAACTCGGTGCTGCTGATGGCCACGCGGGTGCTGTTTGCGCTGGGCCGGGCCGGGCACCTGCCGGCGGCGCTGGGGCGGGTGCACGCCGGCGGCACGCCCCGCCTGGCGCTGGGCGTGGCCGTAGCGCTCACGCTGGTGCTGGCCCTGAGCGGCACCGTG
This sequence comes from Hymenobacter aranciens, assembly GCF_030580865.1. Taxonomy (GTDB): domain Bacteria; phylum Bacteroidota; class Bacteroidia; order Cytophagales; family Hymenobacteraceae; genus Hymenobacter; species Hymenobacter aranciens. Next base: position 287,370 of record NZ_JAUQSY010000008.1, read on the forward strand.
CCCACGCTGGAGGCCATCACCAGCATTCTCTTCGTGGGGTATTATGTGGTGGGCTTCGCCGCTTTGCTGAAAGTGCGCCGCCTCAGCCCCACCCCGCCCGATGGCAGCTACCGCGCCTGGGGCCACCCCTGGAGCACAGGGCTGCTGGTGGCGCTGTCGGTGGCCTTTCTGGTGCTCAACGTGGTGGCCGATACCGTGCACGCCGCCGTGGCGCTGCTGCTGGTGGTGGGCGCCTGGCCCTTGTGGCGCTGGAAAAAGGCCCGGGAAGCGCAAAAACCGCCAAACTCGACCGCAACCTAGCCGCGCCTGCCGGGGTATGGCTGGCTACGCTCTCCTTCCCCCCCGCTATGAAAACCCCCAACGTCGATGCGCTGACCAAGCAGTTCATTCAGCAAAAGCTGACCCTGGCGCTGGCCGAAAGCTGCACCTGCGGCCTGGTGGCGGCGCAGCTGGCCCCGGCCTTTGGCATCAGCCAGGTGCTGCTGGGCTCGGTGGTGACCTACCACATCGAGGCCAAGCAAAAGCTGCTGGGCGTGAAAAAGGCAACCCTGGCCACCTACTCGGCCGAAAGCCAGCAGACCACCAACGAAATGGCCCTCGGCCTGCACCGCCACTTGCCCCAGGCCGACGTGTGCGTGGCCGTGACCGGCCTCTGCGGCCCCGGTGCCTCCGAAACGCCCGACAAGCCCGTGGGCACGGTCTTCGTCACCATCCTGCTCGAGGGCCACGCCCACGAGTTCCGCCAGCACTTTGCCGGCGGGGCCCTCAAAATCCGCGAGCAGGCCACCACTTTTATTTTCGACAAGCTGGCCGAGCTGCTGGAGCGGCGGCAGGCCGCGCCGAGCAATTAGTAGCGCGAACTTTGTAGTTCGCGCTACTAATTGCTACTTCCCCATCGTGTCCCGGTACAGCCTCACCACCCGGTAGGTTCCGGTTTTCTTGTCGAAATCACTCAGAGCCTGGAGCGTCCCCAGGTCTTTGACGGCTGCCACGAAGGCCGGATTACCGGCCTCGTAGGCCAGGCGCAGATTTTTTTCGGTGAGGGGAAAGATGAGGCCACTGAGGCCACGGCTGAAATAATAGCCAGTGGCGGTGTAGGTGCGCATGGCCGGGCCGCCGCTGCCGGCGTTGCGGTTGGGCGCGTTGTTGGAATAAATGGTGAGCGTATCGGCGGCCTCGATGCGGTATTCCTCGCCCTGAAACAAGCGGTAGCCGACGCCTTTCTCATTGACGTAGCCCCACACGCTGTCGTAGGGCACCACGGTTTTACCAAAAGCCTGGGAACCCTGGCGTTGCATCACTATCAGCCCCTGGCGCTTATCCGAAGCGCGCACCTCGGCCCCGGCGGGCGCGGGCTGGCTGCGGCGGTACTGGGCCGCCGAGCGGTACACGCCCGTGGGGGGCGGCGGGGTGAGCAAGGGGGCCGCCAGCGCGCCACCAACCAATAATGAAAAAGCAACTCCGGCAAACAAGCGCATGACAGTCAAATTAGAAACCAGATAAGAAGACAAACCTACGGCCGGACCAGACAACGCCCGGCGCCAGCCGCGGGGTAAAAACCCCGTTGGCGGGCCGAACGTTCGCCCGCCGGGTGGGCAACGGGCTTGCCGGCCGTGCTGTACCTTCGCAGGCGGGTCCGCTTTCCGGCCCCCTTCCCACCCATGAAAAAACTTCTGCTTCCCCTGTTGCTGGCGGCCATCACGGCCGGCTCGGCCAGTGCCTGGGGCTTCTTTGGCCACCGCACCATCACGCAGCTGGCCATCTACGAGTTGCCTTCGCCTATGCAGGCGTTCTACTACCGCCATATGGCCGAGCTGGTGCGCCAGAGCACCGCGCCCGACGAGCGCCGCAACGACGACCCCAGCGAGGGGCCCAAGCACTACATCGACATGGACCATTACTCCGAAGATGACCCCTTCGGCAAGATGCCCCGCGAGTATGACAAGGCCGTGGAGAAATACACCGCCGACACGCTTAAGAAGTACGGCACCGTGCCGTGGGTGATTATGAATATGAAGGACGACCTCGTGACGGCCTTCCGCGACAAGGACACGACGGCCATCATCAAGTATTCGGCCGAGCTGGGACACTACATCAGCGACTCCTTCGTGCCGCTGCACACCACCGAAAACTACGACGGCCAGATGACCGACCAGAAGGGCCTGCACTCGCTCTGGGAAAGCACCCTGCCCGAGAAATACATTCAGGACTACAAGCTCTACGACCCGACGGCACCCAAATTTCTGAAGGACCCGCTGACGGCCGTGTGGACGGAAATCACGAAGAGCTTCGGCTTCCTGGGCGAGACGTTTGACCGAGCCACCAAGATTGAGAAAACCATGAAGCCGGAGGTGCGCTACACCTTCACGCACCGCTACGGCAAAACCCAGCGCCGCTACTCCGACGCCTTCGCCGCCGAGTACGAAAAAGCGGTGGGCGGCATGGTCGACTTCCGCCTGAAAGGCGCGCCTAATGCCGTGGCCTCGTTCTGGCTGACGGCCTGGCAGGAAGCCGGCAAGCCCGACCTCAACGCCCTGATGACCCCGCCCAAGCAGGGCAAGGAGGAAAAGGAAAAGCTTGCCACCGAGCTGGAGTCGTGGAAGAAAAATACCCTCGCCCAGGACCAGCTGCTGCTGGCCCAGCAAAAAGTGAAGAAAGCCGAAGGCGCCGACGAAATCAAAGCCGCCAAGGACATGGCCCCCGCACCCGCCGCCGAACCGGCCGAAGCCGCGCCGGCACCGGCCGCTGCCCCCGCCCCAACTGCCGAGCCCGAGCCCGCCAAGGTGAAAGCTAAAGTGAAGGAAGACGGCAAGACGACCAAACAGAAGGATAAGAAAAAAGACAAGCCCAAGAAGGAAGAGGCGCCAGCTGGCTGGTAAGCCGCTGCCTCCTCCGTAGAATGTCATGCTGAGCGCGGGCTCTGTCATGCTGAATACAGTGAAGCATCTCGCCTGTGGCAGTAATTCCTCTTAACCGGGTTTACTGCTGCAGGCGAGATGCTTCGCTGCGTTCAGCATGACGTTCTTTTTTATTCTTTCACTTTTGCTTTCCGCTCGTTATGTCGCTGAAACCTCTGCTCCTTTCCCTGACCAGCGCCCTGCTGCTCAGCAACTGCGGCCCTGATAAGCCCGCCCCGCCGCCCCCGCCGCCGCCCGCCGCCACCATCCCCGGCCCCGACATCGCGGCCCTCACCGACAGCACCGCCCCGGCCGCGCTACTGGCCTACGGCCAGCAATACCCGGCCTCGGAGGTGCGGGTGAAAACCAGGTTCGGCACCATCCGGGTGAAGCTTTACGACGATACGCCCATCCACAAGGCCAATTTCCTGCTGCTGGCCCGCAAGGGCGTGTTCGACGAAACGATGTTCAACCGCGTGGTGAAGGGCTTTGCCATTCAGGGCGGCCAGACGTTTAAGCCGCGCACCATCCGGCTGCGGCGCTACCGCCTGCCGCCCGAGATGCGCCCGGACCACTTCCATCGCAAAGGCGCCCTGGGCATGGCCCGCTACGACGACGAGGAAAACCCCGGCCGCCTGTCGTCGAACACCGATTTTTACTTCGTGGTGGGCGCGAAGATGCCCGCCGCCCAGGCCCGCGCCGCCGCCGGCCGCCCCCTCACGCCCGCCCAGGCCCAGGCCTACGCCACCGTGGGCGGCACCCCGGGGCTCGACGGGCAGTACACGGTGTTCGGCGAAGTTATCGAAGGACTGGATGTTATCGACAAAATTGCCGCCGTGCCCGTGGACCCGCAGGATAACTGGCCGACGGAAGACGTGGACATCAAGGTGGAAGTGGTGGAGCCTAATGTGAGGTAAGCTTTAGCTTGCCGTGATTCGGTATTGGGTGTTCGGTGTTCGGTGTTCGGTGTTCGGTGTTCGGTGTTCGGTGTTCGGTGTTCGGTGTTTAGGAAAGTTCATATCCAAGACCCAAGACCCAAACACCGAATCACGGCAAGCTAAAGTTTACCTCACACTTTACCTTTGCGGCATGATTCCTCAGCTCGAAGAAAACACCTCCCTACTCCCCTACAACACCTTCGGCCTCGACGTGCGGGCCCGCTACTTCGCCCGCTTCGCCTCGGTGGCCGAGCTGCGGGCGCTGCTGCAGCTACCCGAGGTGCAGGCCGCGCCCAAACTCATCCTCGGTGGCGGCTCCAACCTGCTGTTTACCCAGGATTTCGATGGCGTGGTGCTCAAGAACGAGATTCGCGGGCTGGAAATAATAGCCGACGACCCGACTACCGATACCGTGCTACTGCGGGCCGGCGCCGGCGAAAGCTGGCACGGGCTGGTGGAGTATTCCCTCGGCCAGGACCTGAGCGGCCTGGAGAACCTGTCGCTGATTCCGGGCACGGTGGGCGCGGCCCCGCTGCAGAACATCGGCGCCTACGGGGCCGAACTGCGCGACACCTTTGAGCGGCTGGAGGCGGTGGAAATCAGCACCGGGGCCGTGCGCGAGTTCACGGCCGAGGAATGTGCCTTTGGCTACCGCGAGAGTGTGTTCAAGAATGTGCTCAAAGGGCAGTTTGTGGTGACGGCCGTGCTGTTTCAGCTGCACCGCCAGGGCCAGCCCAACGTGCGCTACGGCGACATCCAGACCACCCTGGCCGAGCAGGGCGTGACCGGGCCGCCCACCCCGCAGCAGGTGAGCCGGGCCGTGGTACACATCCGCCGCTCCAAGTTGCCCGACCCCGCCCAGATTGGCAACGCGGGCTCGTTTTTCAAAAACCCCGAGATTCCGCAGGCGCAGTACGACGCGCTGAAGGCCCGGCACCCCGAGCTGCCCGGCTACCCCGTGCCGGGCGGCGTGAAGGTGCCCGCCGGCTGGCTCATCGAGCGGGCGGGCTGGAAAGGCCAGCGGCGCGGCCCCGGCGCCGGCACCCACGGCGTGCACGACCGGCAGGCGCTGGTGCTGGTGCACCTGGGCGGCGCCCGCGGCGGCGAGCTGCTAGGGCTGGCCCGCGACATTATTGCCTCGGTGCGGGAGCAGTTTGGCGTGGAGCTGCACCCGGAAGTTAACATTTTGTAGGCCCAGAACGGTTTGGCGCCCCGGGCGCGTATGTGGCGGCCGCTCTGCGACGAATGCCGATTTTATGTCCGAACTTTGCGGAGCGCTTCGGCTTCCCGGTCCGTTTTTCTTTCTATTCTGATGATGACAAACCTGCTTTTGCTGGCCAGCCTGCTGGGCAGCGCCACTGCTGCTTTTTTCAACCCGGACGAGCCGGCCGTGCCGCCCGTATTGAGCGTAAAGGCTGCCCGCGCCGCTGGCCCCGGTGCCACGGTCACGCTGCGCGCCGTGGTAATTAACGGCGCCGAACTGGGCAACATCCGCTACGTGCAGGACGGCGAGGCGGGCCTGGCGCTGTATGCCTTGTCGGCCAAAGTGCCTGGTTTTGGCGAGCTGCGGTCCGGCGACAGCATTCAGGTGACGGGGCTGCTGAAAAACTACAATGGCCTGCTGGAAATGGACCCCGTGCAGTCGGTGCACACGCTGGGCCGCAGCTCCCGGCTGCGCGCCCTGCAGGTGCCCGCCGCCCAGGCCGCCAGCCTGATGACCGAAGCCAACGAAGGCCGCCTCCTGGAAATCAAAGGCGTAACCAAGCTGGTTTCGCCGAACGGCAACGACGCCGCCAGCCTCAGCAGCAACTCCAACTACCTCGTCAACGGCTTGCCCGGCGCCCTGGTGCGTGTCAGCAACAGCAGCACCGGCCCCGACGGCCTCGTGGACCACGCCCTGCCCACGGGCGAAACCTTCGACGTGCGCGGCATCCTGAGCCAGTATGCGCCCAGCGGCAGCGGCGGCTACCAGCTATTGCCCCGCGTGGCGGCCGACATCGTGCGCGGCGGCGGCCTGCCCCGTCTCACCGAAGAGCCCGTGCCGGTGAACGTGACCAGCAGCGGCTTCACCATCGTGTTTTCGACCCTTAATCCCGGCGACACCCGCGTGCGCTACGGCCTCAACGCCAAGGAGCTGAAGGAAAGCCGCGTGGATGCGGCCCTCACCACCCGCCACAGCCTGACGCTCGACAATCTCATTGCCGGCACCACTTACTACGTGGAGGTGAGCTCGCGCAACGCCGCCGGCACCGAAACGGCCCCGGCCGTGCCGTTCATCACGGCCAGCGGGGGGAAAAAGCTGCGCATCGGCACTAAAAACTAGACGGCCTTGTTGGGCCGGCCAAGTGTAAAACAGCACGTCATGCTTCACTGCGTTCAGCATGACGTGCTGTTTTTATAGTTCTCATAAGCATAACCTGGCTTTCACCAGTATTTCACGCAAAATTCCAGACCTTTACGGTCCTTTTTCGAATCAGCTTCATTTTCCCCCATTTCTTTCTTTTATGAAGAAAATTACTCTTTTGGCCGCGCTGCTGAGCCTGGCTTGCGGGTGGCAGACGGCTTCGGCCCAAACGGCCATCACCATTGCGCAGGCGCGGGCCCAGGCTCCCGCCACCAACGGCGTGGCTGGCCCCGTAGTAACGGTGCGCGGCATCGTGACCAACGGTGGCGAGCTGGGCTCAACGGTGAGCGTTATCCGCTACATTCAGGATGGTACGGCGGGTATCGGGGTGTATTCCACGGGCTCGCCTACCATTGCGGCACTGCTGAACCCCCTGGTACCCGGCGACAGCATCATCGTGACTGGTGGCCTGAAAATGTTCCGCGGCCTGCTCGAAATCGACCCCGTGCAGTCGCTGACGGTGCTGGCCGGCAACCGCCCACTGCCCGCCCCGGTAACGGTGACGGCGGCGCAGGCCTCGTCGGTGTTTGCCGAGCAGTATGAGGGCCAGCTGGTGCGCATCAACGGCCTGACTTCGCTCACGTCTCACCCCACCAACTGCGCTACTACCGGCGGCCCCGTGTCGGCCTTCGCGGCTCAGACCTCGTACCGCCTCAATGGCACCTGCCCGCTCATCACCTACGTGCCAGCTAATTCCGGCGGGGCCGACGGCCTCATCGGCAAGCCCAGCCCCTCGGGCACGTTCGATGCTATCGGCATCATCAGCCAGTATGCGCCGGGCACCAATGCCACAACGGCCGTCACCGGCGGCTACCAGCTGCTGAACCGGAAGTATGCCGACTTCGTGCAGGGCCTGACCCCCAACCTCACCAGCTCGCCGCTGCCCACCAACATCAGCACCACGGGCTTCACGGTGAGCTTCAACACCCAGAACTCCGGCAGCACGCAGCTGGCCTACGCCACCTCGCCCAACGGCCCCTTCACCCCCACGGCGGCCAACCCGGCCCTGACCACCACCCACAGCCAGACCCTGACCGGCTTGCAGCCCGCCACCATCTATTACGTGCAGGCCATTTCGGTGAACAGCGTTGGCCGCTCCGAGTCGCGCGTGGTGCCCATGATTACGCAGTCGCTGTCGACGGGCACGATTAAGAACTACTTCAACCGCGCCGTGGATGCGACCCTGGCCCTGCCCGGCAACGTGGCGGTAGCCGCCACCAGCGGCGCCATTGCCGATACGCTGGCCCTGCGCTACATCGACCGCGCTACCCAGACGCTGGACATCACCATCTACAACTGGAACAACAGCGCCATTCTGAACGCCGTGAACCGCGCCTTCGGCCGCGGCGTGCGGGTGCGCGTTATCTACGAAGACGACAACGCCAACGTGAGCGTGGGCCAGCTGACGGCCGCTATTCCGCGGGTAGCCCGCCCGGCCGGGGGCTCCAGCAACACCAGCAGCATCATGCACAACAAGTTTGTGATTATCGATGCCAACAATGCTAACCCCAACATTCCGTGGGTGTGGACGGGCTCGATGAACTGGACCTCGGCCCAGCTCACTACCGATGCCAACAACGTGATTGCCGTGCAGGACCAGTCGCTGGCCCGCGTGTACACGGTCGAGTTTGAGGAAATGTGGGGCAGCAGCACTGCCACGCCCGGCGCCAACCTGTTTGGCTCGCGCAAAACCGACAACACTCCGCACCACCTCAACATCGGTGGCAAGCACGTCGAGTCGTACTTCTCGCCCACCGACAACGTCAACAGCCGCCTGCTCGATGCCATTGCCTCGGCCAACAATGACCTGCACTTCGAGTCGATGCTCATCACCCGCGCCGACCTGGCCCGCGCCATCGCCAACCAGATTTCGACCCGCAACATCGGCGCCTGCTCCGACGGCCTCGTGAACGACACCAGCGGCACCGCTGGCTTCTCGTTCCGCCTGATGAAGCCCACCATGGGCAACCGCCTCATCATCAAGCGCAGCGGTGCTGGGTTCGGAATTATGCACCACAAAACCCTGATTGTGGACGCCGGCGCTTCGCAGTCGGACCCCACCGTGTTTGTGGGCTCGCACAACTGGACCCTCTCGGCTGATACCGAAAACGACGAGAATACGCTGGTGGTGCACGATGCGCACGTAACCAACCGCTACTACCAGGAGTACGCTGCCCGCATTGCCGAGCAAAGCCAGGGCTTCACAGCCTGCCGCCTGGTGCTGGCCACCCGCACCGGCACCGTGCAAACCAGCACCATGCAGGCCTACCCCAACCCCACCAAAGGCAGCTTCAGCCTGAAGCTGGCCAGCACCAGCGCCCGCACCGCCACCGTGGTGCTGCGCGACGTGACCGGCCGCGTGGTGCTGGAACGCACCGAGCCCTACACCGGCCAGGACCTCAACGTGGACGCTACGACGCTGAAATCCGGCATCTACATGGTGCAGGTGACGACGCCCGAAGCCGTGCAGGTGAGCCGCGTGGTGGTGGAGTAACCTTCCCTCGCTTAGTTGCTGAAAAAGGCGGCTCCCGGTACGGGGGTCGCCTTTTTTTGTGTAGTTGCGTTACGCTGGCCGCAGTCTTAAGGAAGCGTAGCAACCGTGACTGCTGGCCGCTAAGTGGGGTGAGTCTCCAGACTCAAGGCCGCGCAGCGGCCATCCGATACCGCGCCTTTTTGCTCCGAAAGCCCAGCCGCCAGCTTGCCGCTGCACGGCAGGGAGTTTGGAAACTCCCACCACTGTTCGGCCTGCCGTTACGCACTACGCGCTAAACGGCGGCCAGCACGCAGTCCTCCTACCGCCGCCGCAGGGCCCAGCCCGCCAGCCCGACGCCGGCCAGCAGCAGCAGCCCCACTCCGCCGTCGATGGGTGTTTCGACGGGCGGCAGGTCGTCTTCCTCCATCACGTCGAGGTTGGCGTTGGCGGCCAGGGTTTCCTCCTGCTTGCGGCGCAGGGCTGCTTTTTGGGCATCGTTTTCGAGGGCCAGAAACGAGGTGAAGGGTGTGAGAATGCCCGCCCGGAAGCTGGCCTGCAGGAACGGCAGCCGCTGGCGGTCGGTGCTTTCGGGGTGGAAGGTTTGCCACTGCGAGTAGCCGCTCAGCAGCAGGCCGGTAAGCCAGCGACTGCTGGCCGTGGCCGCCGGTTGCAGCGAGGCTTGCGGATGGCTCAGCACCAGCTCGGCCTGCTGGTTATCGGCCAGGTAGGCGCGGGGCTGCGCGGCCGTGGGCCAGGCCCGCACGACGGGCGCGGGGCCGGGCCGCGGCGCATCGGCCAGCGGCACCGCCGAATGCGCGCGCAACGAATGCGCCAGCAGCTGCTGCTCCGGATTCAGCTCGTAGAAAACGTCGCTTTCGGGGTAGGCGCTTTGGAAGCTCTCGAAATTATCGGCCAGCACCGCGCCGGTGAAATGCTCACTCACCACCACAATGACGGGGTACGTGGGGCCGGGATGCTGCTGCGCCTCAAACAGTACCCGCTGGATGGCCCCAGTGAGGAAGAAGCCGCCGTGGGCCGGCTCGCGGGCCAGCTCGGCCCGCCAGTCGGCCCCGGCGGGCAGGGTAGTCGTGTAGGCATTCACGAGGCTGTAGCGGGGCGCTACACCATTGGGCAATTTCTGAGTCAGCTGGTTATTGATGCGGGCAGCGTAGGCCGTGGGCAGGCCGCGCTGGGTGGAGGCATCGAGCAGAAAATGATAGTAAGGCCGCCGCTGCACCAGCGGCAAACGGCTTTTGGCGGTGGCACTTAGATAAAGCACGCTGCTGTCGGGCGTGGTGACGGGGGCAGCCACGGGCGGCGCGCTGGCATTGCCCAGGGTCAGCTTTTGCCCATCGACACTCAGCTCAAACGGCTCCTTGTGCAGCAGCTGAATGCGGGTGTGGCGGGGCTCTGCGCCGATGACGGGGTACACGCGCAGAGACACTTCGCGGGTATTGTCGTAGGAGAGCAAGCCGGGGTCGCGGCTGGCGCGCTCGTTCAGAATCTGGGCATACACCCAGGCGGCGGCCTTTTTCTCGGCCAGGATGCCCCGCTCCTGCCGCTGCCCGATGGTGAGGTAGTAGTCGCTCACCCAGCACCCGGCGGGCAGCTGGAATTTGGTGGTGTACTCCCAGTCGCCGAAACCGGCCTGGGGATTTGCCACCGTCAAATCGACCCAGCTTACCCAGGATTGCTGGCGGGCATCGTAGCTGCTGGTGGCCGTGAGCGTGCGCAGCTGCGGCGCATCGGCAGGCTGCTGGGTGGGCGGCGGGGCGGGCTGGTAGTCGGGCCGACTTTGGCCGTTAAAAATAACCTGCAAATCGGCCAGCTTGCTTTCTGACAGCATTAGGTTGTCCAGCACCAGCCAGTTGAAATACGTGGACAGGTAGGGCTGGTGCCGCCCAAAGTCCATGCCCCGGCGGCGCTCTTTGTGCTGCCGGATGGTGCCGAGCGTGGTTTGCAGCGCGTTGGCATCGAGGCGAGTGGCTTGGGCGTAGTTGGGCGAATACACGTAGTCCAGCGCTTCGTGTAGGGTGCGCCGGTCGTGCCAATAGCTGGCCGTGAGGTAGAGCGGCAGCACCGTTAGCCCGCCCACCAGCACCGCCAGCACCAGCCGGCGACCGTAGTGCGGCTGCAGGGCCGCCAGGTCGTCGCCCAGCTGCCGCACGTGCACCACGAATAGCAGCACGGGCGTCAGAATCAGAAACCCCACGCCAAAAACCAGAATAGCCGGTATCGACAGCGGCAAAAACGGCAGAAAAACCACCGCGAAGTACAGGGTGAAGCCAAACAGGCCCGCCCGGCCCAGCAGCTGCACCAGCCGTAGCGCCGGGCGGGGGCTGTCGGGCAGGCACAGCAGCACGCCATTCAGCGCCGCCAGAATGTAAAACCACGGGCTGGAAAAATCGCCGAATATTCCTCCGCCGATATTGCCCAACACATCATTCAGCAGCACGCCGCTATTCACCGCCAAGCCGAGCAAGGGCATCACCAAGGCCACCAATACCCGGAATACCCAGCCGCTGCCCGCCCAGAAGCCACCCTTTTTCTGCGCCAGAATGTAGGCCGTTCGTATTAGGAAAAAGAAGAAGCTAATGGTACTCATCACGGCGGCCAGCAGCAGCAGAGCTTCGGCTATGTGCGGAAAGAGGTAATCCCAAGGCAACAAACCCAGCAACCCTCCAACCATCCACCAGCCCAGCGGCACACCCAGAGCCAGCAATAGGCTGGGCAGCACTCGCCCTTCGCCCTCAGGCGTGAAGCGGGCTACCAGCACCAGGACGGCGTGCGCCAGCGTCGGCATCAGCAAGGTCCACGCTATCAGGCCGGGGTCGGTGGGCACCATCCACGGCGGCACGCTGCGCGGGATGGTGCTATCCGACTGGAACACCACCAGCGCGAGCAGGCCGCTGCACACCCCTATCTGCACCAGGCTGTACACCGCGCCCAGCAGCTGCTCGCGCCGCAGCTGCACTGCCGCGAAGCCCGCCGTGCCCAGCCCCAGCAGCCCCAGCCCGGCCCCAAAACGCTGCCACAGCACCACGCTTTCGGGCGGCAGTAGCGAGTGGATAACTGTGTAAATGCCGTAGCACATGGCAAATAGCACCACCAGCGGCCCGGTATTAATCATGAACAGCCACTGTGGTTTGCGGAGGTTTTGCATGGAATTGCGGGTTGAGTGACGAGCGCAGAGAAGGCCATTTCTTTCAAACGGAGCAAATGTATGCAAAAGAACTTTGTATTTCAAAGCAAGCAGCACAAAGTCACCTTGCCCTACCTTTTTCAGCAGGTTTCTTGAAACCCATTAAAGCTCATTCAGCTCAATCAGCCAGCTACTTGGCGGCGCTGAATCAAATCCAGCGCCGGGCCGGTCATGCAGGTGGTGGCCAGGGCCATGAGCACCATCAGGGTGAAGATGCCGGGGCTGAGGATGCCCAGGTCGTAACCAATGTTGAGCACCACCAGCTCCATCAGGCCGCGGGTGTTCATGAGGGCCCCCACGCTGAGGCTGTCGGGCCAGCCGTAGCCCACGGCGCGGGCGGCCAGGGCGCTACCCAGGAATTTGCCGGCCACCGCCACGGCTACGATGGCCGCCCCGACCAGCCAAGCATCGGCTGTATTCAGCAGGCCAATTTCGGTGCGCAAACCGGTGAAAACGAAGAACAGCGGCAGCAACAGTAGCACGGCCACGTCCTGCACCTTGCCGCGCACGGTTTCGCGCAGCTGGTCGTCGGCGGGCAGGATGGCACCGGCCAGGAAGGCCCCGAACAAGGCGTGGATACCAATGACTTCGGCCAGTAGCGCGGAGAAAACCAGCGTGAAGAAGAAGGCGGCCAGACTGCTCAGGCTAAGCACGCCGGCCGGGGAGCGCTGCACCACCCGCGCTAGCAGCGGGCGCACCACGCGCAGCATCAGCAGCACGTAAAGGGCGGCCAGCGCCACGATATAGAGGGCACTGACAAAGGAGCCGGCCTTCACCAGCGCTACCACGGCGGCCAGCAGGCACCAGGCGGTTACGTCGTCGGCGGCGGCGCAGGTGATGACGAGCGTGCCCAGCGGCGTGCCGGTCAGGCCCCGGTCGCGCACGATGCGGGCCAGCACCGGGAAGGCCGTGATGCTCATCGCAATGCCCATGAACAGCCCGAACGAGGCAAACTGCACGCCCGCCGGCGCCCAGTTTTCATACAGAAAATACGCCAGCCCCAGCCCCAGCGAAAACGGAATGACAATGCTGGCGTGGCTGATGACAACAGCCTTGTGCGCCTTGCCGCGCAGGCTACTTAAGTCTAGCTCCAGCCCCACCACGAACATGAACAGCAGCATCCCAATCTGACTCACGAACTTCAGATTGTCGAGCGACCTGGCCGGGAACAGCCCGGCCATGGCCTCGGGCCAGTAGCGGCCCAGCAGCGAAGGGCCCAGCATGATGCCGGCCGCCATTTCGCCCACCACCGCCGGCTGCCCCAGCTTCTGGAACACCCAGCCCAGCCCCCGTGCTACCAGCAGGATGGTGACCATCTGGGCCAGCAGCAGCGCCAGGGGCGCGTGCAGGCCGGCCTGCAGGGCGGCCAGGAAATCCTGCCAGGCGTTGCCATTCGGCGATACCTGGGCGGTGTGCTCCAGCTGCTTGCCGGCCTGCAACACGGCATATATCAGCGCCGAGAAGCCGCCGATGGTGAGGGTGTAAAAGAGCGTGTCGCGCGGGCCCCGGTTTGTCATGGGGCAAATATCGGGGGAGGCTGGCGGGCGCGCAACGCGGGCTCCCTGGCTACTGGGCGGCGCGGGCGGGCAGCTTCAGGAACGTGGCTTTGGGAGCCGTGATTTCCACGCCGCTGGGGAAACGGTCGTCCTCGGGACGACTTTCGTAGCCGTGCAGCCGCAGGGTGTCGCCCGAAAACGCGAAGGAATACTCGCCCAGGTCTTTGCCCCGGGCGTCGCGCCAGCTGAAGCCGTTGGGCAGCAGGAAGTCCCAGTCCATGGCCGCAATTACGTGGTAGGAGCTCACGCCGGGCAGGCCACGCACCCGAAAATCGGGTCCCAGGGTAATGATGCTGTCGGCGGGCCGCTCGCTGTGCAGCCGGCGGTAGCGGCCAGCAAACACCCGCTGGGCCAGTTGCTTTTCCACCATCTTCGGGGTGAGCACCTCCTTGACGCGGTGGTAGGGGTACCACGGCGAAACGGTGGTTTCGTTGCCCGAGATGAGGGTTTCGCGGAACAGCAGGCGGTTGTTCTGCAGCTTCAGGTCCCAGAACTGCCCGTCGCCGCCCAGGCGGTACTCGCCGGTGGCCCTGGGCCGTGCCCGGTAGCCGAATTCCTCGTGCCAGCCACTCATGGCGCAGCTGTCGCCGATGAAACGCAGCGTAGCGGCATACGCCGAATTCCACTTGGAATACGCATACACGTCCTTTTCCAGCAGCAGCGAATCGGGGTAATAATCGAGCTGCCAGATGCCTTGCACCGGCCCGAACGGGTTGGCCGACGGTGCGGGCGGCAGCGTAGCAGCGGCTGGCTCGCGGGGTGTATCGGGGGTGGAGTGGCAACCGCTGGTGGCCAGCATAGTGGCGCCCGACAGCAGGGCAGCAAGGAAACGTGCGGACATAACAAAGCTCTGATGAACCAGAGAAGCGGCAAAATACGCCAACCTAGCTGATAGCACTGTCATGCTGAACGCAGTGAAGCATCCTCTCACCCTATAACGAAATCGTTGCGGCGTGAGAGGATGCTTCACTGCGTTCAGCATGACAGTGCTGCGCTAAAGCACGGCCAGCGCCTTACTTCAGCACGGCGATGGTGACCCCATCCCCGCCCCTATCGGCGTGCTCGTCGGCTACGCTGGCTACGGCGCGCTGGGAGCGCAGGTAGTCGCGCACCACTTGGCGCAGCACGCCGTTGCCGCGGCCGTGGAGGAACTTGATTTCGGGCATGCCCAGCATCACGGCGTCGTCCACGAAGCTCATGGTTTTGGTGAGGGCGTCTTCGGCGCGCTCGCCGCGCAGGTCGAGCGTGGGGCTGAAGTCGGCCATGCGGGAGGTCATGTTGATGTTGCCACCGGTGGCGTTTTTCGAGGCGGCGGCTTTGGCGGCGGTCTCGCGCTCGCGGATTTCGGCGCGGCTCAGCTTTTCGAGCTGGTTGACTTTCACTAGGGTCTTGAGGCCGCCGAACATCACCTCGGCGGTTTTGCCTTTCACGCTCACTACGTCGCCGTGGCCTTCCTGGCCCAGCAGGGCCACTTTGTCGCCGGCGGCGAGGCCGTGGGTGGCGGCCAGCTCGCGGGTGGGGCGGGGCTTGGGCGGCTCGATTTGCAGCTCCTTGCGCACGAACTCGTCCAGCTTTTCGCGGGCCTGCTTATTGACCTCCTTCTCGGCGTTGCCGCGGCGGATTTCGCCGATGGTGGCCTCGATTTTCTGATTGGTATTTACCAGCAGGGCCTTGGCCTGCTGCTTGGCTTCGCGCAGGGTTTCGAGGCGGGTGTCTTCGAGGTGCTTCTTGAGGTCGGCGTATTCCTGGGCGGCCTTCTTGAGGCGGCGCTCCTGCTTGGCGGCTTCGGCGGTGCGTTGTTCGAGCTCGGTTTTCTCTTTTTCGAGGCTTTCGAGCAGCTGGTCGTAGTTGATTTTATCCTTGCCCACGAGCTGGCTGGCCCGCTCCACCACGTCCTTCGGCAGGCCGATTTTGCGGGCTATTTCGATGGCGAAGCTGGAGCCGGGCTTGCCCACTTCGAGGCGGTAGAGCGGCTGCAGGCGCTCGGGGTCGTAGCGCATGGCACCGTTGACGAGGCCCGGGGTGCGCTCGGCGAAGTTCTTGAGATTAGTATAGTGGGTCGTGACGACACCAAATACCCGACTACGGTTTAATTCTTCCAGCACGGCCTCGGCGATGGCGCCGCCCAGGCTGGGCTCGGTGCCGGTACCGAATTCGTCAATCAGTACCAGGCTTTTCTTGCCCGCCAGCAGCATAAACTGCTTCATGGCCAGCAGGTGCGAGGAGTAGGTCGAGAGGTCGTTTTCCAGGCTCTGCTCGTCGCCGATGTCGAGGAAAATATCGTCGAACACGCCGGCCGCTGAGCCGTCGGCGCAGGGAATCAGCAGGCCCATTTGCAGCATGCACTGCACCAGGCCCACGGTTTTCAGGCTGACGGATTTGCCGCCCGCGTTCGGACCCGAAATTACCAGCAGGCGCTGCTCGTTGTTCAGTTCCAAATCCAGCGGCACTACCTGGCGGGGGTCGCCGTTTTCGCGCTTGTGCTCGGCGAAGGCCAGCTGCAGCAGCGGGTGGCGCACGCCGCGCCAGGCCACCAGCGGCTTGGGGAAGAGCACCGGCATCTGGCAGTCGAGCTGCACGGCCAGGCGGGCCTTGGCGCGGATGAAGTCCAGCAAGCCCAGGTAGTCGTAGGCCTTGCGCAAATCGGGCAGGTGGGGGCGCAGCTGGTCGGTGAGGGCGGTGAGGATGCGAATCAGCTCGCGCTGGTAGGCATTCTGCAGGTCTTTGATGTCGTTGTTGAGCTCAAAAACCTCGGCCGGCTCGATGAAAACGGTCTGGCCGGAGGCCGACTCGTCGTGAATCAGGCCCTTCACCTTGCGCTTGTGCTCGGCGATGACGGGCAGCACCAGCCGCCCGCCCCGAATGGTCGGCTCGGAGTCGCCGGGAATCCAGCCCTCGGTTTTGGCGTGGCGCAGGATGCCGGCAATCTGCTTCCGCAATTGCAGCTGGCGCTGAATAAGCTCCTGCCGAATCTGGCGCAGCAGCGGCGAGGCGTCGTCGCGCACGTTGCCGTCGTCGTCCACCACTTTATCCAAAGCGGCCAGTAGGTTTCTATCCACCTGGATGCCGACGCCCAGCAGGCGCAGGGCGGGAAACTCGCCCTCGTCGGCCTGCGAGAAGAAGGTAAGCGCCTGGCGGATGGTGCGCATGCTCATCTTCACCTCGTAGAAGGCCTCCACGTCGAGGTAGGCGCCGGGCAGGGCGGCGCGCTTGAAGTGGGCACGGGCGTCGTGGTAGTGCGAGGCGGGGAAGTCGGCGCCGGAGCGCAGCAGGTAGGCAAACTCGTCGGTCTGGAGCAGCAGCTTGAGCAGGGGCTCGTGCTTGGTCTGGAACTCCATGCGGGCCACGTGCTGGCGGCCCAGGGCCGAGAGGCAGTTGGCTTCGAGCTGCTGCCGCAGGGTAGCAAAGCCAATCTTTTGTTCGAAGTGTTGGGGAAAGAGCAAGTAAGTAGTCGTTCGGTATTCTATCAGTTTCAGGCTACGAAGATAAACAGCCGGCGGGGCGGGAAGATTCGCGGGCTGTGTAGATTGTGTGAAGGCGGACGCTGGCGGGGGCTGGCCGCAGTCTTAAAGGAGCGCAGCGACTGTGACTGCTGGCCAATAGACGGGGGCAGCGCCAGCGGCCGACCGCTTTTTTGTGCCGCTACCGGGCCGCCCGCCCCAAGGCCGCCACTACAGTCACGAGGACATCGATGCAGCTCAGGCAGACATTCACTTTACTAGAAAAGGCATAGATTTTACCCAGGCAGGCCTTATCTGCAACCAGCACGGCATAGGTACTGCTCAGGCGGGCCTTACCTGCCACCAGCACGGCATAGATACTGCTCAGGCGGACCTTACCTGCTACTAGCACGGCATGATTTGACCTGATGCGGACCTTATCTGTCACCAGCACGGCATGATTTGAGCTGATGCGGGCCTTATCTGCCACCAGCAAGGCATTAGCAGACCTCTGGAGGCCGTCATTTATCCCCGGTACCGTCGTGGTTTTGACTTCCAGACGTTTGCCTTTATCTTGCGGGCCTTAGCCGCCCGCTACCATGTCCGAGCCTACTCCTCCTACCCTGGCCGCCCAGTTTGCCCAGCGCCTGCTGGAGCGCGACGCCCCGCCCCCACCGCCCAGCCAGGAGCTCGAGGCAGTGCTCGACCGCATTCAGGCCTGGCTGCTGCCGCCCGGCGGCACCCGCGACACCCGCACCCACCGCCGCCAGGCCCGCATGCTGGTGGCCCTGATGCAGCACCCCGAGCGCAGCACCGAGCAGCTCACCGCCGCCTCCGGGCTGGAATGGCGGGCCGGCTCGCGCATGAGCCTGGTCTTATTCGAGCGCGGCCTGACGCACCGCGAGCGGCGCGGCCGCTACTTCTACCACCGCCTCACCCGGGCCGCCGAGGATGCGCTGCTGCTGGTGGTGGCGGGGTAAAACCCGGCGAGCACAGCTTTTTGCATCACTCTGACAGTCCTGTTTTAGTAGCCCTCATGCGTCTCATCCCGCTGCTGTTCTTAATTCTGGCGTGCTTCGTCGAGCCGGCACAGGCGCAGCATTATTATGCTGCAAGAGCTGATAGCGCCGCCACAGTTCAGGCCGTTCCGGAGCCCGTCGTGACAAGTTTCCGGCGGGTGTTTGCGGTGCTCCCGCCCGATTCCATAGTGTGGTGGGAAGTATTTGGTCCCAATTCCTACTACGGCGTCAATATCGGTAAATATGGGGGCGGCGGGAAAGCGGTTTTCGACTCCTCCGGCCTCGTAACGGAAACGCTACTAAGCATGCAGATGAACATGTTGCCCAAGCCTGTGCAGCATAAAGTTCGGAAAACGGTTCTGCCCTGGATAAAGAGCAAATCCCCTACGGCGGCCGCTCAGCTTCAGGCTTACGTTTACACGGTGGAAGCGGCGGTGAGGTATTATGTAATAGATTTTTACGACCCCGCTGCACCGCGAAGAAGCCGTGACTGGCTGATACGGCCCGACGGCACTTATTACCCCCGCGGCAACCCGGTGTTTCGATAGCTGCAAGGCCGGATTGCAGGCCCGAGTGGCGTGGGGCGCTACCGCTCAGGCCCGAAACGTCCGCAGCCGCAGCGAATTGCTCAGCACCGACACCGAGCTCAAGGCCATGGCCGCCGCCGCCAGCATCGGCGAGAGCAAAATCCCAAACGCCGGGTAGAGCACCCCGGCCGCGATGGGAATGCCCAGCGCATTATACACGAAGGCAAAAAACAGATTCTGCCGGATGACCTGCATGGTGCGGCGCGACAGCGCGATGGCCGTGACCACGCCCTGCAAGTCGGAGCGCATGAGGGTGATGCCGGCGGCGGCCATGGCCACGTCGGTGCCCGCGCCGATGGCCAGGCCCACGTCGGCCTGCGCCAGGGCCGGGGCGTCGTTGATGCCGTCGCCCACCACGGCCACGCGGCGGCCCTCGGCCTGCAGCTCCTTCACTTTGCCGGCCTTGTCGGCGGGCAGCACCTCGGCAAAGTAGCGGGTGATGCCCACCTGCGCCGCCACAGCGGCGGCGGCCTGCGGGTGGTCGCCGGTCAGCAGCAGCACCTCGATGCCCTGGGCCTGCAGGCGCGCTATGGCAGCGGCGGAAGTGGGGCGCACGGTATCGGCCAGGGCCAGCAGGGCCACGGCCTCGCCGGCCACGGCCAGGTAGAGGACGGTTTTGGCCTGTTGGGCGAGCTGGGCGGCGGTGGTTTCCAGGTTGGCGGGCAGGGTGATGCCGGCCTCGGCCAGCAGGCGGCGGTTGCCGATGAGGACGGGCTGGCCGGCCACGGTGGCGGCGGCACCCTGGCCGGCGGTGGCCTGGAAATTGGTAGCCGGGAGCCGCTCGGCGGCCTGGGCTTCGGCGTAGCGCAGCACGGCCGCGGCCAGGGGATGCTCGCTGAGGCGCTCCACGGCGGCGGCCAGGGCCAGCAGGTACGGAGCATTCTGGTCGGGGGCCACGAAGTCCGTCACGCTGAACTCGCCCTGGGTGATGGTGCCGGTTTTATCGAGTAGCACGGTGTCTACCTGATAAGCTTTTTCGAGCGCCTCGGCGCTGCGAATGAGCACGCCGTGCTCGGCGCCCTTGCCCGTGCCCACCATGATGGCCGTGGGCGTGGCCAGCCCCAGCGCACAGGGGCAGGCAATGATGAGCACCGCCACGAAGTTGACCAGCGCCAGCGGCAGCCGCGTCTCGGCCGGGCCCAGCAGCAGCCAGGCAATGAAAGTGAGCACCGCCAGTCCAATCACCACCGGCACAAACACCGCACTTACCCTATCGGCCAGCCGCTGAATGGGCGCGCGACTGCCCTGGGCGTCTTCCACCAGCTTCACAATCTGGGCCAGCACGGTGCCTTCGCCCACCCGCGTAGCCCGGAAGCGGAAGGCCCCGGTGCGGTTCAGCGTCGCACCGAAAACCTGGTCGCCGGGCTGCTTCTCCACGGGTAGGCTCTCGCCGGTCAGCATGGCCTCGTCGAGGGTCGAGCGGCCGTCGAGGATGAGGCCGTCGGTGGGCACTTTCTCGCCGGGGCGCACGCTCAGCACGTCGCCCTCGCGCAGCTGCTCGATGGGCACGTCGGTTTCGGTGCCGTCGGGATTGAGGCGGCGGGCGGTTTTGGCCTGCAAGCCCAGCAGCGCCCGCATAGCGGCCGAGGTGCGGGTTTTGGCTCGCTGCTCCAGCACTTTGCCCAGCAATATCAGGGCAATGATGGTGGCCGTGGTATCGTAGTACACCTCCGGCATCAGCCCCTGCCGGTGGAAAAAGCCGGGGGCCACTGTGGCCGCCAGGCTGTACAGAAACGCCGCCCCGGTGCCCACGGTAATGAGCGTGTCCATCGTTGCCGTGCCGTGCCGCAGAGCCTTCCAGGCCGCCACGTAAAACTCGCGCCCGCTGTAGAGCAGTACCGGCAGCGTGAGCAGCAGCAGACCGTAGTTCAGCCATTGCTCGTTGACGTGCACCAGCATCGGCCACAGCATCAACATGCTCAGGGGCATAATGAGTAGCGTGAGCCCCACGGCCACGCCGAAACGCCGCCGCAACTGCTGGTAGGCCCGGGCCTGCTGCTGCTCGGTTTGGGCCTCGCGCTCGGCGGCGGTACTGGCGGGGGCGCGCTCCATTACACCGTAGCCGGCGCTTTCTACGGCCGCTTTCATGGTGGCCGGGGTGGCCTCGCCGGGCAGGTAGTCCACGGTAGCCTTTTCGGTGGCGTAGTTCACCAGCGCCCGCCGCACGCCGGGCGTGCGGCTCAGCGACTTCTGCACAAAATTGGCGCAGGAGGCGCAGGTCATGCCTGTAATGTCCAGCGTTTCGGTGTGCAGGTCGGGTTCGGGCAGGTCAGCTTCCATAATGCGGGCTTTCGAGGTCGGTTCATCGCCCCGGATTCCAACAACAAAGGAACTACTGCCGGCTCCCGGCTACGGTATTGAATATGGGCCGGGGAGGTGCATAATTTCTCTCGCCCCGCCAACCAGCTACAGCGGCCGCACCCAGATATTGCGGAAGCTCACGGGCTCGCTTTTGTCGCCGTGGGCCTGCAGCTTAATGGGAGCCGGCCCGTGCGCCTGGTAGCTGGGCTGGCCGATGTACTGCGTGGGCCCGGCCAGCTCGGCCGCGTTTTGCACCACCACCCCATTGAAGAGCACCGTGACGCGGGCCGGAGCGGCCAGCGAGCCGTCGGGCCGGAAGGTGGGGGCCAGCCACACCACGTCGTAGGTCTGCCACTCGCCGGGGCGGCGGGTGGGGTTGGCCAGCGGCACGTGCTGCTTATAGATGCTGCCCGCCATACCGTTGGAGTACGTGCTGTTCTGGTAGCTATCGAGGATTTGCAGCTCGTAGCCCAGGTCGCCCTTGCCGGTGGAAGCCAGGAAGACGCCGCTATTGCCCCGCCCCTGCCCGGTGCCGTTGATGTTGACCGGAATGCGCCACTCCAAATGCAGCTGGTAGCTGCCGAAGCTGCGCCGGGTTTCGATGTTGCCAGTGCTTTTGTCGACGGTGAAGGCGCCTTTGGCTACCTTCCATTTGGCCGGCGTGTTGCGGTCGTCGGTCATCACCCATTGGCTTAGGTCTTTGCCGTTGAAGAGAATGATGGCATCGGCGGGCGGGGCGCTGGCGGTAGCGGCCGGCACCACTACCGGCGGCACCGGGGTATATACCTCGGTATCTTCGGGCTTGCCGGTTTGCTGGGCGCAGACGGTGGAAAGGGCGGCTACGCTGAGGGTAGCGGTGAGCAAAAGCTGTTTCATAGAGGATTAAAAAGCGGTGTGGGTTGTAGAGACGCACTATTTTGCGTCTCTACAACCATTTAAAGTGGAGCAACTTCGGCAGCATTTGCCCCAATTTTCTCGTCGCGGAACAGCAGCAGGAACAGCAGTAGCACGACGGCGGCAATAACGGCCGGAATCAGCCAAATCATGCGCCAGTCGTGGGTGCCACCCGGTAGCTGGTAGGCGTCGAAAATGCGGCCCGACAGCAGGGTGCCGATGAGCATGCCCACGCCGTAGGTGGCGAGCGTGATAAAGCCTTGAGCTGCGCTTTTGAACTGCTCGCCCGCCAGGTTGTCGGTGTAAATCTGCCCGGTGACGAAAAAGAAATCGTAGCAGACCCCGTGCAGCACGATGCCCAGCAGCAGCGCCCAGGTAGCATCGGCGCCGCCGAAGGCGAAGAAAACGTAGCGCAGCACCCAGGCGCTCATGCCGATGGCCAGCATCTTCTTCACGCCCAGCCGCCGGAAAAACAGCGGAATAGCCAGCATAAACAGCAGCTCCGATACCTGCCCCAGACTCTGGACGGCCGCCGCCCGCGGCATGTTCACCTCGTTGAGGAAGGGGTTGGTGAAGCCGTAGTAAAAGGCCAGCGGAATGCAGATGGCTACCGAGGCCAGGAAGAAAATCAGGTACGAGCGGTTCTTGAGCAGGCCGACGGCCTCCAGCCCCAGCAGGCTGCCCAGCGAGGTGCCGGCCGCCGCCCGCGGCAGGGGCGGCGTGGCGGGCAGCGCGAAGCTGAACACCCCCAGCACCGCCGAGGCGCCCGCCGCCAGCAGAAAGGTGTTGCGCAGGCCGCCGCCCTGCTCCCAGTTGAGCCAGCCGATGAGCAGGCCCGCCACAATCCAGCCCAGCGTGCCCAGCACCCGGATGGGCGCAAACTCCGTCTGCGGGTCGCGCATCTGCCGGAAGGCGACCGAGTTGACCAGCGCCAGGGTGGGCATGTACAAAACCATGTAGCCCAAAATGCTGGGGTAAAAGTTGCTGAAGTCGGCGGCCCGGGAGGCTTGCCATAGCAGCCCGGCCCCCAGCAGGTGCAGCACGCCCAGGATTTTCTGGGCCGAGAAGTACCGGTCGGCAATCAGCCCCACCACGAAGGGGGCGATAATGGCGCCGATGGATTGCGTGAGAAACGCCGTGCCCACCTGCAAGCCGGTGGCATGCAGGTCGTGCAGCAGGTAGGTGCCCAGCGTCACGAACCAAGCGCCCCAGATGAAGAACTCCAGGAACATCATCAGTGACAATTTCAGGCGGATAGCGGTGGACATGGGTGGGTTTGGATGGTAAAAGAAGAGAATAACTCCAGCTCGGGCGGCTTACTTCAGCGCCAGGATATACTTCGCCATCTCGCGGGCGTCGCTCTCCGAGATGCTAGGGTGCGGGGTCATCGGAATACTGCCCCAGCTGCCGGAGCCGCCGCCGATGATTTTGGAGCCCAGCAGGGCCACGTTGGCGGGCGTGTTGGGGTAGCGCCCGGCAATTTCCTTGTAACCCGGGCCGATGAGCTTGTCGGTCTCGCGGTGGCAGCTGGCGCAGTCCGATTTGGCTACCAGTTGGGCACCCTGGCCGCCGGCCGGCACGCCAGTGGGCGTGGTGCCGATGTGCGTGTTGGCGGTGTCGACCTGCTCCTGGTGCGTCACGGCGGCCTTTTTGGCGTTGGCGGCGCTGTCCTGGTTCAGGGCGTTGGGCGCGGAGGCTGCGGCGCGTTCGGCGCTGGCCACGTCGGGGCCGTCGGGTTTGTAGCCGGTGTCGCAGGCCGTGAGCAGCGCGAGGAGACTAAGCAGGGAAAGAAAATTGGTTTTCATAATCAGAAAGTTACATGCCAAGGAGCTTGTGAAACTGGGTGGCGTCGGCGCCCGAAGCGGCAAAATCGTCGAAGGGCTGCGGCGTGACGCGGATGATGTGCTGGTCGATGAACGGGGCGCCTTCGCGGGCCCCGTCGGCGCTGCTTTTCAGGGCGCACTCCCACTCCAGCACCGCCCAGCCGGGGTAGTTGTACTGCGCGAGCTTGCTGAAAATGGCCTTGAAATCCACCTGCCCGTCGCCCAGGGAGCGGAAACGGCCGGCGCGGTCCAGCCAGGGCTGGTAGCCGCCGTACACCCCCTGCCGGCCGGTGGGGTTGAACTCGGCGTCCTTGACGTGAAAGGCCCGGATGCGCTCGTGGTAGATATCGAGGTAGGCCAGGTAGTCAAGGCATTGCAGCACGAAATGCGAGGGGTCGTAGAGCAGGCAGGCGCGCGGGTGCTGGTCTACCTTGTCCAGGAATTGCTCGTAGCTCACGCCGTCGTGCAGGTCTTCGCCAGGGTGTATTTCGTAGCACACGTCCACGCCGCAGCGGTCAAACTCGTCGAGAATGGGCCGCCAGCGCCGGGCCAATTCCTCAAACCCGGCCTCGACCAGACCGGCGGGCCGCTGGGGCCAGGGGTACACGTAAGGCCAGAGCAAGGCCCCGCTAAAAGTGGCGTGCGCCGTGAGGCCTAGCCGCTGCGAAGCCTGCGCGGCGTAGCGCAGCTGCTGCACCGCCCACTGCTGCCGCGCCGCCGGGTTCCCCCGTAGCGCCTCGGGCGCGAAGCCATCAAACAAGGTATCGTACACTGGATTGACGGCCACCAGCTGGCCCTGCAAATGGGTGGACAGCTCGGTGATTTCCAGCCCGGCGGCCTGCACGGTGCCGCGCAGCTCGTCGGCGTAGTCCTGGCTTTCGGCGGCCAGTTGCAGGTCGATAAACCGGGCGTCGTGGGTGGGCAGCTGCACGCCCCGGTAGCCCAGCCCGGCCGCCCACTCGCAGATGCTGGGCAGGCTGTTGAAGGGCGCGTGCTCGCCCATGAACTGCGCCAGAAAAATACCGGGGCCTTTGATTGTTTTCATAACTTATACTACTAAACCGCAGGAAACTCCGTCCACTTCGCGTCCGACTGCCCCGACGCCACCACGGCTTCGATAAACGCCATCCCGCGCAGGCCCTCAGCGATGCCGGGGAAGTCCAGCATTTCGGCAGTTGGCGGCTGGCCGGCGGCCTCGGCGCGCAGCGTCAGGGCAAAGTTGCGGTAGATGTTGGCGAAGGCTTCGAGGTAGCCCTCGGGGTGGCCGGACGGGATGCGGGCGTTGTGCCGGGCGGCGGCGCTGGTGTAGGGCGCGTTGGTGCGGCGGATTTCGGTGGGCTGGTCCAGCCACTTCACCAGCAGGGTGTTGTTGTCGGCCTGCTGCCAGTCGAGGCCGCCCAGCTCGCCGTACACCCGCAGGCGCAGGTTGTTTTCCTCGCCGGCCGCTACCTGCGTGGCTATCAGCACGCCGCTAACACCCTCACTCAGTTGCAGCAGCACCGCGCCGTCGTCGTCGAGCTGCCGGCCGGGCACCACGGCGCGGATGTCGGCGCAGAGTTGTTCCACGCGCAGGCCGGTCACGTATTCGAGCAAATTAAAGGCGTGGGTACCAATGTCGCCCATAGCACCGGCCAGGCCGCTGCGGGCCGGGTCGGTGCGCCAGCCGGCCTGCTTGTTACTGGCGTCGCCCTCGACGAAGGTGCTCAGCCAGCCCTGCGGGTACTCCACGTACACCTTGCGCAGGCGGCCCAGCGCGCCGGCGGCCACCAGCGCGCGCGCCTCCTTCACCATTGGGTAGCCGGTGTAGGTGTGCGTCAGGACCAGGCGGCGGCCGGTGGTTTGCACGATGTGCGCCAGCTCCCGCGCCTCGGCCAGCGAGAAAGTCAGGGGCTTGTCCAGCACTACGTCGAAGCCGTTTTCCAGAGCCAGCTTGGCCGGGGCAAAGTGCAGGTGGTTGGGCGTTACGATACTGATAACCTGCACGCGCTCATCTACTGGAAGGGCCAGCTCGCCGGCAATCAAGTCTTGGTACGAGTCGTAGACCCGCGCCGGGGCCAGCCCCAGCGCCTGACCGGTGGCCTGCGAGGTGGCAGCGCGGCTGCTGAAGGCGCCGGCTACCAGCTCGTATTCGCCGTCGAGGGCCGCCGCCAGCCGGTGCACCCCGCCGATAAAGGCACCCTGGCCGCCGCCAATCATGGCCAGGCGCAGTTTTGCGTACATTGTTTCCATCTGATTAAGGATTTAGCTGGTAGCCCAGGCCCGGTCGCCCTTCTTGTACGGATAGTCGCCCACGAACTTACCCGGCACCGGCAGGTAGCGCAGCGCCTGCGTGGCGCCCACCTCCGAGGTGAAGAAGCCCAGCAGCGCCAACTCCTTCATCATGCGGAAGTAATGATTGGGCGCTTCGAGCGGCTTGGTTTTGCTGTACTGCTTCTGCTCGGCATCGAGCTGGCGCAATAGGGCCAGGCGCTGCTCGGGCGTACAGCCCAGAAACCCTTTACCGTCGTGCTGCTTTTTGCAGGCTTCTTCCAGCTGGTCAAGGCCTTTGACAAACACCTGCTGGTCGGCCGGCACGTAGCAGTCGCGCACCATCACGGCCATAAAGGGGCCGACGTTGGCGGCTTTGGCGCCGGGGGTTTTGGTGGCGGGCAGCATGGTGTCGGCCACTTCGGTCAGGTAGGCCGTTTGCTCGGGGGTGAGCAGGTCTTTGGGTGGGCCGGGGTTTTCGGCGGCCGTCGGCTGCTTTTCCTGTTTCTGGTCAGATGGTCCGCAGCCCGACAAAAAGGCATCGGAGCCGATGATGGCAGTGCCGCCCATCAGCAAGGCCACGCGGGCCAGGGCTTCTCTTCTGGATATCATGGTGATGTACCGTTTAAGAAGTTACAGGTTTTGCTTGTTCAGCTCGCCCACGGCGTGGTCGACGGCCCGGGCCGTGAGGGCCAGGTAGGTCAGCGAGGGGTTGGCGCAGGCCGAGGAGGTCATGGCGGCCCCGTCGGTCACGTACACGTTGGGGGCGTCCCACACCTGGTTGTGAGCGTTGAGCACCGAGGTTTTAGGGTCGCGGCCCATGCGGGCGGTGCCCATCTCATGGATGCCGCCGCCCATGTTGTAGCCGTTGTTGTAGGTGCGCACGTTCTGGAGGCCGGCGGCTTCGAGCATCTCCTGGGCGTCGTTCATCATGTCAATGCGCATCTTCTGCTCGTTGTCGCGCAGGGTGGCGTCGATGGCCAGCACCGGCAGGCCCCAGATGTCTTTCTTATTGGGGTCGAGCGTGATGTAGTTGTCGTGGTAAGGCAGCGTTTCGCCGAAGCCGCCCAGGCCCATCGTCCACTTGCCGGGCTCGCTCAGGGCGTCTTTCCACTCGCCGCCGATGCTCATTTCCGCAATCTCGCGGCTCCAGCCCTCGCGCCCCGCCGCGCCCTGGTAGCCGAAGCCGCGCAGGTAGTCGCGTTTGTCGGCGCCCACGTTGCGGAAGCGCGGCACGTAGATGCCATTGGCCCGGCGCCCGTACATGTACTTGTCCTCGTAGCCAGGCATGTCGCCGCTGGCACCCACCCGGAAATGGTGGTCCATCACGTTGTGGCCCAGTTCGCCGCTGCTGCTGCCCAGGCCGCCGGGCCATACGTCGGTGGCCGAGTTCATCAGCACCCAGGCCGAGTTCAGGGCCGAGGCGTTGAGGAAGATGATTTTGGCGAAATACTGGTAGGTCTGCCGGGTTTCGGCATCGAGCACCTCCACGCCGGTCGCGCGCTTCTTGTCCTTGTCGTAGAGAATCTTGGTAACAATGGAGAAGGGCCGCAGCGTGAGCTTGCCGGTGGCCATGGCCGCTGGCAGCGTGGCCGACTGCGTGCTGAAGTACGAGCCAAACGGGCAGCCCAGCCAGCACTTGTTGCGGTACTGGCAGTTGACGCGGTTGTGGTGGGGCTTGGTGATGTTGGCCGTGCGCCCGATTATCATGGGGCGCAGGTTGTTGTAGTGCTTTTTGAGACGGGCCGCCACGTCCTTTTCCACCACGTTCATCTCCATAGCCGGCATAAAGTCGCCATCGGGCAGCACGGCCAGCCCGTCGCGGTTGCCACTGATGCCGGCAAACCGCTCGGCGTGCGTGTACCAGGGTGCCAGGTCTTTATAGCGAATGGGCCAGTCCACGGCAATGCCCTCGCGGGCGTTGGCCTCGAAGTCGAGGTCGCTCAGGCGGTAGCTTTGGCGGCCCCATATCAGCGAGCGGCCGCCCACCTGGTAGCCCCGGAACCAGTCGAAGGGCTTCGTCTCCACGTAGGGGCTCTGGCGCTCATCCACCCAGAAGTCGAGGTTGCTCTCGTTTAGGGTGTAGTCGCGCCGCAGCACCGGGTGGTCGGCCCGCATCTGCTGGGTGGGGTTGTCGCGGTGCGGCAGTTCCCAGGGCGCCTTGGTGGCGTTCACGTAGTCCTTGATGTGCTCCACGTTGCGCCCGCGCTCCAGCATGATGGTGCGCAAGCCCTTTTCGGTGAGTTCCTTGGCCGCCATGCCGCCCGAGATGCCGGAGCCGATAACGATGGCGTCGTAAGTATTCTGTGCCATAAAAGTGGGTGGGATTAAGTGGAATGAGCGGCTGGCGCCCTACCGCAGCGTGCGCTTGAGGTAGCTGATGCTCTGCTGAATACTGTCGAAAGGTGAGCCGGGCGTCTCATCCTGCTCGACGAAGAAATGGCGCAGCCCCGCGCACTTGGCCTGGGCGAAAATGCGCGCAAAGTCAATGCTGCCGTTGCCCACTTCGGTGAAGCCGTGTGGTGGCGTTTTGGCCATGTCCTTGACGTGCCAGAGCGGGAAGCGCCCGGGGTGTGCCTTGAACAGGGCTACCGGGTCGTGGCCGGCCTTTACGGCCCAGTACAAGTCCAGCTCCATCTGCACCAGGCTTTTATCCGTCTGACTGAGCAGTACATCGTACGGCAGCTGCCCCCCCAGCGTGGCAAACTCAAAATCGTGGTTGTGGTAGCAGAGCTGAATGCCGGCTGTGCGGCAGCGCTCCCCGGCCTTGTTCAGGCGCTCGGCCAGCAGCTTGTAGTGGTCGAGGTCGCCGCGCTCATCTTCAAACAAATAAGCGCACACCATGTACTTGATGCCGACGGCGGCGGCATCATCCACGGCCCGGTCCCAACCGTGCAGGATGGTGCCCTGCTTGGGCTGGCCGTTCTCCAGCGCTTCGCCCAGCATGTAGTGGCTGCTGGGCATGCTCAGGCCCTGCTGCCGCAGCACCTGCCGGAAGACGGCCGGCATCATCCCGTAAAATTGCTGGGTACCCGTGTAAGTGGCGCCCTCCAGGGACGTAAAGCCCAGTTGGGCCACCTTCGCCAGCGTACCCACGGGGTCCTGCTGCATGGCGTCGCGCACGGTATACAGCTGCAAGCCAATAGCTTTTTGCTTGGCAGTTGCCGCCAGCAGAGCCGGGGCAAGCAGCGCGCCGGTCGAAAGCAGCGCGGCGGATTTTACGAAGTCGCGGCGGGTAGCCATACGGGTGGGATTGGGGAGTGTAGCTGCCTGACATTGCAGATGTCCCTCCTCCCCTGCCTCTTTCCGAACACCTGCCTGCAAGCGGAAGCAAAGTTCGACGCCCTAAAAACGCTTTGCTACGCAATTTTTAGCCAATTTGCATACTCCATTGACCAAAAGCCGGCGTCCGCCGGTCGGCTGGTTTCTTGCCAACGTACCTATGAAGCTTGAGCGCGAACACGTAAGAATTCTGGACGACAGCTCCTTGCAGGCATTTTACCACAATGCGAGCAACCCCTGCCCGGTGCTGTGGCACTACCACCCCGAATACGAGATAGTGTACCTGCCCAGCGGCAGCGGGCAGCGGCGTATCGGCCAGCACCACGGCCGCTACGAGGACGGCGAGCTGCTGCTGCTAGGCCCCAACGTGCCGCACCTGAGCTACGACTACGGACAAGGTCCCGATTTCGAGGAATTCGTGGTGCAGTTTCCGAAAGAGCTGCTGAGCGCCGACATGCTGACCCGGCCGGAGCTGGCCCCCGTGGCGGAGCTGCTGAAGCGGGCCGACTCGGGGCTGGTGTTTGGCGCCGAGGTGCGGCAGGTGGTGGGCCCGCAGTTGCAGCAGCTGCTGACGCTACGCCCTTGGGAGCGGCTGCTGGGGCTGCTGCGCATTCTGCACGAGCTGGCCTCCACCCCTGCCTACACCGAGCTGGAGGCCGGCCCGCCCATCAGCGGCCCGCTGCCGGCGGCCCAGCAGCGGCTCAACCGGGTGCTGGCGCTGCTGGAAAAGCAGCTCTCGCAGGTGGTTAGCGTAAGCGAGCTGGCGGCGGAGGCTTCGCTGACGGTGCCCGCCTTCTGCCGGTTTTTCAAGCGCATGACGCAGCGCACGGTCACCGAGTTCGTGAACGAAAACCGGGTGCAGCACGCCTGCCAGCTGCTGCTGACCACGCCCTCCATCACCGACGCCGCCTACGCCAGCGGCTTCCAAAATCTGTCGTATTTCAACCGCATCTTTCGGCGGCAGATGGGCGAAAGCCCGTCGGCTTACCGTCGGCGGGTGGCAGTTATTTAATAATCTTCCGTGGTGAAGGCTTCTCAGGACTGTAGCATCTGCCCGGCAAGGCGCTACAGTTAATTTCTGAGCATCGAATTAATTATCGCCAAATTCCTAATGATTAATACTTAACCGAAACAAACCGCGGGCGCAGGTGGTGCGGGTGCTTGTGGATGTCGGCGATGAAGTCGAACGAGTTGACGTTGTAGCTAATCAGCAGCTCGCCGGGTTTCGACAGGTGCGGGTGGGCCTTGGCGTTGTAGGTGTAAAAGTCCAGGTCTTCGTACACTTCCGGGGTTTCATACATCTTTTTGGCGGGCTGAAAAGGGCCGGCCGGCGTCTGTCCGGTTTGGATGGCGATGGTCGGGGAATTGGTATCCAGCTGGTACGATGCCAGTACGCGGCCATCCTCCATAAAGCTGACGCTCATTTCGTTCGACACGCGGCTGGTGAGGGCGGCGGCGCGGTGCACGTCCGTGCCCCAGGCGCTGCCGTCCCAGTAGCGCCACTGGCTGAAGTCCTCGAACTGCTGGTCGGGCACCCGTGCCACCAGCAGCTCCTTTTTCTCGCCCCTGATACCGTACACGTAGATGTAGCCGTCGGGCTTGGGTGCTTTGGCACCCACGGTGTTGGCCAGCACGGCCGCCCCAAACACTACCTTGCCTTTGCCGTTGCTGTTTGGGATGAACAGCGGCGTATCCAACTGCCGCTGGTTGGCAAACGGCGGGCGGCTGCCCTTAGGCAGGGCAATGAGCGACACACCCACATCCTCAAAGGGATATACGCCGCCCGGCAGGCTCTTGATGAGGTAGGCGAAGATGTAAATCGTGCTGTCCTTTTGGTGGTTGAAAAAGCCGTCGCCCAGCCAGTAGTAGTCGCCGGGCTTCGATTTGGCCGTGTGTGGCTCAAACATCGAAGCAGCTTTGCCCTTTTCGTCCTTCCGCCAGTGAAACTTAATGTTCTGCGGGTCGGGCTCGCTGCCTGGCAGGTAGCCCACGGAGTTATGCACCATCTCCCAGTCGGCCTGCAGAGAGTCCTCCTTGATGTCCCCGATAATCGTGTCACTGAACCAAAAGAAGCTGCCCTTCCCAGCCGCCTCGCCCGATTTTTCCACGCCGTTCAGCGCCACGCTGTAGATGCCGTCGGCACCCAGCCAGCCGGAGGTTTGCAGCAGCAGCTGGTCCCACTGCGGCATGGCCACGGCCCGCACCGCCGGCTGCGATGTAGCTGCCGAACTGGTCGCTGAGGTTTCCTCGGCGGCGCGTTCCTGCTGGCCGCAGCCCGTAAAAAGCAACGCTAAGGCGGTTAAGGAAAGCAGGCCGGCACTAGCCTGCTGGCGGCGCTGGTGAAGAGTATGGGTTTTCATACAATGGATTTGAGGGCTGACAGATGAGTGGGAAAAGGCCGCCGCTTACCGCTCCCAGGTGTCGGTGCGGAAGGGTTCGGCCGGCAGGCCCAGTTGGTTAGCGAGGTTGGTAACCGGGTAATTGGTAAAGGCGTAGCGCACGGCCACCGGCTTCGGCACTTGGGATGAGGTTAACACTAGGTGCTGCTGCACGATGGTGGCGGTGGCGGGGTAAAAAACCTGGTCCGGCCCAGCCAGGTAAAAGTGCCGGGGTGGGCGGCCATCGTTGGTCGTCAGGCCGCCACCCAGGCTCTTCGGCGCAAAATGCACCTCGACCTGGCGGCCCCGCACCACGTACCTTTTCAGCTGCGGGCCGGTGTCAAGGACTTTGGCGTGGCCGTAGGTGCGGGCCAGCGCCAGCCGGGCCAGGCGTTGGCCGACGGCCTGCTTGTTGCGCGGGTGAATGTTGTCAGGCTCGCCCACATCCATCGTCACCGCCATGCCGGTATTGCGCACGCGGAGCATGGCGGCCTGCGCCTCGCGCAGCCGGGCGTAGTAGGTGGCCGTCGAGTCTTTTTCCTCCCAGTTATAGGGCGTCATCTGCACGTAGTAAAACGGCAGCTCGCCCTGATTGAAGTCGCGGCGCCACCCTTGCAGTAGGGCCGTGCACAGCGCCGTGTAGTCGCGGCCATCCTTTTTATTGGCCTCGCCCTGGTACCACAGAAAGCCCTTGATGGAAAGGCTTTTCAGCGGGTGAATCATGGCATTGTAGAGCAGCGTGGGGCGCGCCAGCACCTCAAACAGCTTTTCCAGGGTTTTCACAGAATCCAGGCTTTCCCGAGCTTGGGGGCTTTGGTCGTAAGGCGTCAGGTATCTGGCCTTGACGCGCAGGTCGGCGGCCAGGGCCTCGCGGCTGGCCCAGGCCTGGCAGGCCGAGCCGCCCATCGAAGCCACTACCAGCCCCACCGGCACCTGCAGTTCCCGCAGCAGTTCGCGCCCGTAGAAATAGGCCACGCCGCTGAAGTCGCCCGCCGTTTGGGGCGAGCACACCAGCCAAGTACCCTTGGCGTTGGGCTGCGGCGTTTTCTTAAAGGAGTTTTCAATATTAATCAGCCGGATGGCCGGGTAATCGGCCGCGCTGATTTCCTTCTCGTAGTCCACCACGCCGCGCAGCCACGGCAGGGCCGGCTTTAGCTCCATATCCATGTTCGACTGCCCGCTGCACACCCACACCTCGCCGATGAGCACGTTGGTGAGGGTCGTTTTCTCCCTGCGGCAAGACACCGTAAGCGTGTGCGGCGCAAAATCCCGGGGCCGGGCGGCGGGCACGGGCAGGCTGCCCTTCCAAGCCCCGCCCGCATCGGCCACCACCCGCACCGGCGCCTGCCGCCAATCGGCCGCCAGCACCACGGTGTCGCCGGCCGGGGCCATGCCCCACAGCGCCAAAGATTTGGCTTGCTGCACCACCATGTCGCTCTGCAGGATGCTGGCCAGCTGAAACGCCGGCCGCGCCGCTGCTGCCGGGCCGCTCTGGCCCACCGAAACCAGCGCAGCCAGTAGCCCAACCAGTGCCAAAACTATCCGTGGGCCTCGCTGCCTCATGATGCGGGGGAAGAAGTAAGCGGAGAAGCCAACCACCACTACTGCAGCTTCACCTTAATGAAGCGCGGGCGGTACAGGTTAGGGTACACCAGAATGTCCTTGAAGAAATCGAAGGAGTTGATATTGTAGCTAATGAGCAGCTCACCGGGCTCCGACAGGTTGGCGTGCACCTTGGCGTTGTAGGGGAAAAAGTCCTTGTCCATCTTCACGTCCTCCGTGCAGTCCCAGAGGTCGATGGGCGGGCCCCAGGGGCCCTGGGGCTTCAGGCCCAGGCGCAGGCCCACGGTTTTGCCCAGGCCTTCGGTTTGAAACACCATCGCGTAGCGGCCATCGGGCAAGGGCGTCACGCTGAGCTCGTTCGAAGCGCGGTCGGTGATATTGGCGATTTTGCTCAGGTCGGCGTTCCAGTCGGTGCCGTCCCAGTAGCGCCACTTGCCGAAGTCCTCGATGTCGGCCGGGAGCACGCGGGCCACCATCACGTTTTTGGCCTTGCCGCGCACGCCGTACACGTACACGTAGCCATCGGGCTGCGGCGCGCCGGCCTCCTTGGTGTTCACAAAAATGCCGCCGCCCAGCGACCCGTAGTCACCGGGGCCGCTGCCGGGCAGGAAAAACGGCGTATCGAGCTGGCGCTGGTCTCTGAACGGCGGCTTGCTGCCGGCCGGAATCACAATCAGCGTATTGCCCACTTCCTGAAAGCCAAATGCTTGGTTGTTGATGTTCTTTACACGGTAGCCGAACACGTACGTGTCGTTATTCTTGGCCGTGTTCACGAAGCCGTCGCCCAGCCAGTAGTACTCGCCGGGCTGCGCGGCGGGCGTATTGGGAATAAACAGCGACTTGTGCTTGCCGGTCGCCGGGTCCCGGTCCCAGTAGAACTCGATGTTCTCGGCCGTCGGCTGGGCGCCTTTCAGGATGGCTACCGAGTTGTTAATCATGGTGTAGCCCGGGCTCAGCTTGCCATCCTTGATGTCGCCAATCATGGTGTCGCTAAAGAGGAGCATCGTCTCGGTATTCCTGGCGGTGCCCGGCGCGTCGACGCCGTTTTTGGGGATGGCAAAGATGCCGTCGGCCCCAAACCAGCCCGAGTTGCGCTTGAACAGGGCCGTCCATTCCGGCGCGGCCTCCACCGTGAACTTCAGGTTCGTAATGTCGGTGTTAGTCGGCTGGGGTGCCTCCTTGCCCGGCGGGTCGCTTTTATTGGAAGAGCAGGCGGCGGTGGCTGCCAGCAGCAGTCCCACGGCGCCTTGTAGCACGATGCGTTTGGATTTCATAACAAGCAGTTTAGAGAATGAAACGGGGCAACTAGTGAGCCCGGAAGCCCCTGGTGCCTGCCCCAGGCCGGCCGTGGGGGCGGCCGACCCGGAACAGGACTTTTCAGGAAAGCGCCGGGGTACCAGCGCCATTCGCCACCAGCCTATTTCGGGCCGGCATCGAAGGTGTACACAAAGGTTTCGGCGTTGGTGTAGGGCGGGCCGAACACGGCCAGGTCCAGGGCGATTTCCATCACCAGCCGGTCTTTGGTCAGGGAGATGACGCGGTAGGTTTCCGTGGTCACTTTGCTCGGGTCGAACACGTCGGAATACGTCTGGGTGAAGGTCTTTTCGTCAGCGCTCAAGGTCCAGCCGCTGTACACGTTGAAGCCGTCGAAGGTGCAGGCCTGCGTGCCGTAGTTCACGGCCATCGTGCCGTTGGCGTTGTACACAAACGAGTCGTCTTTCTCGCACTCCTTGATGTCTTCCACGTCCGGGTTAGGGGTCGTCCACATCTTGGATTTGAGGTTCCAGCGGTAGGTAGCCAGGATTTGGGCTCCCGAGGCAGCAGTGTTCACCGTCAGCACTTTCTCGCTCATCTTGCCGTTGGCATCCTCGGCTTTGAAGGTGAAGCCGACCAGCTTATCCACCTCGCTGGCAGCCAGGGTGTAGGTGAAGTTGTAATCGAGGGTTTTCTGTCCGGCGGTGGGCACGGCAATGGTTTGCACGCCGTTGGTGCCGAAGGTGTTATCGGCCGCCAGGTTCACCTGCTTGCTAACGGTCATGTTCCTGAGTCCGCCGGGGGCCGATACCGAAACCGTTACCGCTACCTGCTGGCCGGATTTACCGCTGAAGTCAGATTGCGAGAGGGTTACGGTGGGCGCGTCGGGCTTGGCTTCTTCGTCCTTGGAACAGGAAACCGTGAATATCATTGCCAGCAGGGCAAGGAAGTGAACGACGAATTGGGTATTCTTTTTCATGTTGGTTTGGGGGTTGAATGGTGGGAATTGAATGATGGATTGGGAGTTGAAAAAAGGCGTTTTTAAGGCATAGGTTAAGCAAGTTGAAAATCAGAATGTCAGAGCCGGATTTAGTTTATTGGCAATGGATTGCCTGGCACCGCCGCCGGCTTATCCGTCCCCCAGGAGTGCTCGATTTCCTCCAGCGTGCGGCCCTTGGTTTCGGGCACTATTTTCCACACGAAGAAGAAGGTGAGCACCGACAGCAGCATGAAAATCCAGAAGGTGTAAGCGCTGCCGATGGACTCCAGCAGGATGGGGAAAAACTGCGACACCAGGTACACCGACACCCACAGCGCGCCCAGGCAGATGGACATGGCCAGGCCGCGGGTGCGGTTGGGGAAAATCTCGGCGATGATGACGAAGGCTAGCGGCCCCAGCGACACCGCGAAAAAGGCGATGTAGGCCAGGATGAACACCAGCACGATGTAGCCCTTCACCATATCAAAATGAAAGGCGCCGCCGATGATGAGCAGGCACACCGCCATGCCCGCCGAGCCCACCAGCAGCAGGCCCTTGCGGCCCCATTGGTCGACGTACTTGATGGCGACGATGGTGAACAGCAGGTTGACGGTGCCCACCAGCACGGTTTGCAGCAGGGCCGAATCGGAGCCGTCGCCGGTCGATTTGAAAATCACCGGCGCGTAGTACATGATGGCGTTGATACCGGTAATCTGCGACAGCACAGCCAGCACGATGCCGATAATCAGTGGCTTGCGCAGCGCCGGACCGAATACCTCGCCCAACGTGCCCGTCTCCTCCGACAGCGCGCTCTGTATCTGGGCCAGTTCGACGCGGGCCTGCTGCTCGCCGTTGATTTTAGTGAGAATGGCCAGCGGCTCGTCCACGTAGCCTTGCTTGGCCAGCCAGCGCGGGCTTTCGGGCACGAAAAACAGCAGCAGCATAAACACCACCGACGGGATGATGCCCGAGCCGAACATCCAGCGCCAGCCGGTGCTGATGTTCCAAGTCTCATCGTAGAGCCCAGCAATACCAGCGTTCACGAAGTAAATGAGCAGAATACCCGTCACAATGCCCAGCTGATTGATGGACACCAGCCGCCCGCGGATAGCCGCCGGGGCAATTTCGGTGATGTACATCGGCGCCAAAATGGAGGCAATGCCGATGCCCAGCCCGCCCACCAGCCGGAACGCCACGAACCAGCTCAGACTCGGCGGCATAGCCGTGCCGATGGACGACACCGCGAAGAGGATGGCCGAGAGCATCAGCACTTTCCGGCGGCCGATGCGGTCGCTGAGCGCACCCGCCCCCAGGGCCCCGAGCATGCAGCCCACGATGGCGCAGGAGGCAATCCAGCCCATCATGGCCGGCGAGAGGCTGTAGTTGGTTTGCAGAAAGCCGATGGCCCCGGCAATGACGGCGGTATCGTAGCCGAAGAGCAGCCCGCCGACGGCGGCTACCGTCGTAATGCGGTACACGAACCAGGTATTTACGGTCTTGTCCATGAGCGGCCTAGTTGTTGAGATTGGCATACTTAGCGTTGAAAGCCAGCGGCGTGCGCACCGACGCTTTCAGCGTGGCGCACTCCTGGCCTAGGCCGGCGCCACAGGGCCGGATGGTGTAGGCGCCCACGGCGGCCGGCACGATAAACGTCTCGGCGTAGTGCACCACGAAGGGGGCAAAGGCGTTAGTCGGGCTTTCCACCACGGCCTCTCGGCCTTCCACCAGGTTCAGCACGTTCACCACGCCGTGGGTGTGATGCGGCACGGCTTTGCTGAACCAGTGCCGGCGGGTTTCGATGAAAGAGGTTTTGTCGAGGCCGGTGCGCTCCTCGCGCCAGCCGTCGCCCTGGCCCAGCGGCTCC
This sequence comes from Hymenobacter aranciens, assembly GCF_030580865.1. GTDB lineage: Bacteria > Bacteroidota > Bacteroidia > Cytophagales > Hymenobacteraceae > Hymenobacter > Hymenobacter aranciens. Next base: position 324,471 of record NZ_JAUQSY010000008.1, read on the forward strand.
ACCCGGCTCAGGATATTTTCCCGGGTCCACTCGGTGGTGCGGTCCCACTGAATCACCTGCTTGCCGTGCGCCAGGGAGATGGGGCGCGGCTTGCCGTCGAGGCCCATACGGTTCCAGTCCCAGAGCTTGAAGGTGAAAATGTAAGGCGTAGCGCTGATTTCCAGCACCACGCTGTTGGCGCCGGAGCAGTGCACGGTGCCGGCCGGAATGAGCACGTGGTCGTGCTTTTTGATGGGCCACTTTTCGACGTGGTTTTCGGCCTCGAAGTGCTGGCCCTGAGTTTGGGCGGCCTCCAGCTCCTGCATCATGCGCTCGGGCACCACGCCCTCCTTGAGGCCCAGGTACACGAAGGCATCGGACTTGGCATCCAGCATGTAATAGCTTTCGTCCTGGGTGTAGGGCATCCCGAATTTCTCCCGGATGTAGGCCGTGAGCGGGTGCACCTGCAGGCTGAGGTTTCCGCCCTCCATAGTGTCAAGAAAGTCGAAGCGGATGGGAAATTCATCGCCGAAAGCGGCAAAAACCTCCTCGCCCAGCAGCTCGCGCGGGTGGCTGAACACCAAGTCGAGGGCCGGCACTTCCACCGCGTGCTCGCCGAAGCGGTATAGCAGGCTGTTTTCCTCCGGCACGCAGTCGAAACCCCAGGCGAAATTCTGTTCGCTGCGGTCGAGGTCGCACACTTCCTTGAGCCACTGCCCGCCCCAGGGGCCGGGGTCGAAAAACGGCACTACCCGGAAGGGCCGGGCCACGGTTTCGCGCAATGCTGCGCGTAGGCCGTCGGCGGTGACGAGCTTCGGGGTGGCGGGCACGGTGGTATCGAGCACGTAATCCCACCGGTCCATTAGCGTTTTCTTATGCCGGTCGCACACCCGCCAGTCCACGAAAAACGCTCGTTTATAGAGGTAAGCGAAGCCTTCCTGCCGGTTGGGCACGCCCAGGCTGCCCACTTCTCCGCGCCGGAACCGCAGCTGGATTTCCCAGCGCGGCATGTCGGCATAGATGAGCACGTCAGGCGCCGGCGCCAGGAAGCTGGCGCCCGCGCCCACCAACAGCACCACGCCCTGCGTCACCGCCGCGATTTCGGCCTGAGCGGCCTGCTGCTTCTGCTCGTCAAAAAAGCCCTGCAACGGCAGCGGCGCCATGTAGCCAAATACCGGGTCGTCGGTCACGAAGTCCTGCACGAACTCGTTTATCTGCTGCTCGGCCTTGAACGTAGCGTGGGCATCCACGGTGAGCACCGGCCGGAGCGCGGCTGCCAGCCGGGCCATTACTTCCGGCGAGTCAACGCCGTGGTAGCACTCGACCACCACCACGGTGCGGGTTTGGCTACTATCATTAATGCGCTGCACGACGGTTTGGGCAATAGCGTCCCAGCCGGCCGCGCAGGCGTGGCCTTCTACCTTGATTTCGGGGTACTTGTCGTAGTTCGAAGTGTTTATCATAGCGTTAGTTAGGGTGAGTTACCAGGTAGCCGGCTCCCAGCAGGGCGGCGTGGTCGAGCGAGGCGGCGGGGCGGACTTCTACCCGGCCCCAGGGCGTCCAAGCTAGGGCGTCGATTTTGGCCTGTAGGTAGGGCACGATGTAGGCCCCGCTGCCCATGATGCCGCCGCTCAGCAGCAGCACCTCCGGGTCGTAGGCGTGAATGAGGTTGACGGCGCAGGCGGCCCACACGTCCAGGCACTCGTCGCGCAGCTGCCGGGCCAGGTCGTCGCCCTGCTCGGCGCAACGGAAAAGGGCGGCAAAGTCGATTTTTGGCTCGTCCCGGAGCTGACTGCTGGCGTAGAGCGGGTTGGCTTTCACCTTTTCCCCGATGCTCCACGTCGACGATTCCACCTCCACGCAGCCGACGTTGCCGCAATTGCAGGCGGCGCCATGAACGTTGATGGTGAAGTGCCCGCCGAGGCAGCCGGCCTGAAAGTGTTTACCACGCAACAGCTTGCCTTCAATCACGGCGGAGGTGCCCACGCCGGTGCCGAGGGTCATCAGCGCCACATCGGCGAGGCCCTGGGCGGCGCCGTACTGCCACTCACCCACCAGCGCGGCGCGGGCGTCGTTTTCCAGGATGATGGGCAGGCCCCAGGTTTCCCGGGCCCAGGCCGGGAAGTCCAGGTCCGGCGCATCGGCGTACTTTTTATCGATGGACAGCACCTTTTTCTTCACGCTATCCACGATGCCGGGAATGGAAACGCCCACCCCGACCAACTGCCCCGTGGTGAGGTGCTGCTCCTTCAGCAGCCGGCCGATGGCTTGCTGCACGGCGGGCAGCCGGCCCGCCAGCCCCTGGGCCGACTGGGCTTCGAGCTGCGTGGCGGCCAGCAGGCGACCGTCCTGCACCAGGCCCAGCTTGATGGTGGTGCCCCCCAGGTCCATCGTAATGGCACAATGTTCTGTGTTCATAAGCAACTGGCCTAGTAGCCGTTCTGCGGCAGGTTGGGGTTCAGGTCGCGTTCGCGCTGCGGAATGGGGAAGAGGTAGTGCTTGGCGCTGGGCACCACGCCCGGCTTGGCCAGCGGCACCAGCGTTTCCAGGGTTTTGGTGCGGGCCAGGTCGAACCAGCGGTGGCCTTCGCCCACAAACTCCATTGCCCGTTCCTTCAGAATAGCCGCCCGCATTTGCTCCTGCGTCAGGTTCTGGTAGTCGGGTACGGCCGCGCGGTCAGTAGTGCCGTCGAAGCGGGCGCGCTTGCGCACCATGTTGATGTACTGGTGCGCCAGGGCCGACTGGTTCAGCTCGTTGTTGGCTTCGGCGTAGTTTAGCAACACCTCCGAGTAGCGCATCAGCGGGTAGTCGTTGGCGCTGCCGTTGCCCGTGGGTTCGGCGGCCCGGTCCCAGTACTTCTGGATGTAGGGCCGGATGGGCGTCACCACGCCGCTGCGGTTGGTGTACTGCGTCAGGAACGTAACCTCGCGGCGGCGGTCGTTGAAATCAAACGAGTTATACAGGCTCATGGTGGGCACCTGCCAGCCCTGGGCATTCTCCACGCCCTCGGCGCTCAGCTCAGTGGGCAGCAGCCGCACCTGAAACTGCCCCACTTCCCAGAAGCTGATGGCGCCGCCCTGGTCGCCGAAGCCTACCGAGAAAACCGCCTCCTTGCCGTTGCGACTGCTCAGCTTAAATACATCGGCAAAGTCGGCCCACAGCGCGTAGTTATTGGAGTCGATAACTTCCTTGGATTTCAGACCCGCGTTAGTCCAGTCCTGCCGGGTCAGGTACACCTTGGCCAGCATGGCCTTGGCGGCGCCCTGCGTGGCGCGGCCCCGGCCCGCGCCCGAGGGGTAGCTCACGGGCAGGTTTTCGGCTCCTTTCAGGTCGGCAATGATTTGCGCATAGATTTCGTCGGGCGTGGCTACGGTGGGCGTCAGGGGTTCCACCTCCTTGGTCAGCAGCGGGATGCTGCCAAACATGCGCACCATGTCGAAGTACAGCATCCCACGCAGAAATCGTGCCTCGCCTAGCAGCCGCTCCTTGAGCGCTTGGTCCATCGTGATGCCTGGAATACGCTCAATGGCAATGTTGGCAATGGTGATGGCCTTGTAGTGCATCGCCCAGATTTCCAGCAGCGCCGCGTTCTGCGGGCCGTGGGTGAAGGTAGACAGTTGGTCGAGGTCGGGGGCGAAAATCTGCTGGTTCAGCAGCTCATCCGAGGCCAAACCGGCCGCCACCCAGAACGAGCTGTGGTACACGCCCGCCGTCGAGCCGGTACTCGTCGAGTTCAGGTAAGCGTAAATGGCGTTTACCGCCGCCGTCGCGTCGTCGCCGTTCTTGTAGAAGTTGGTGACGGCCACGAAGTTCTTCGGGTCTTCTTCCAGAAAGTCCTTGCAGGAAGACGCCGACAGCGCCACCAGCAGCGCGGCGGCCCGAGGCACGAGTTTAAGATAAGTTCGCATACGATAGAGCTAAGAAATTAAAAGCCAATGTTCAAACCCACGATGTACGTTTTGGCCTGCGGATACCCGCCACGGTCCACGCCGATGACAGAGGTGCTCTGGCCGAAGGCGTTGGCCTCCGGGTCGTAGCCCGAGTAGTCGGTCAGGGTCCACAGGTTGGTGGCGCTGGCGTAAATCCGCAGGGCCTTCACCCGGGCTTTCTGGGTCAGGGTGCTGGGCACGCGGTAGCCGAGGCTCACGTTTTTCAGGCGCAGGTAGGAGGCATCTTCCACGATGACTGACGAAAACACGCCGTTGTCGAGGCTGCCGGCGGCCAGGGCGCGGGGGTATTTGGTGCTGGGGTTGGTGGGCGTCCAGCGGTCGAGGGCGGGGCCGGCCAGCACGTTGTTCTGGCCGGTGAAATTCTGCAGGTCGAGCAGGTTCAGGTTCGCCAGCTTGTTGCCCTGCGAGCCCTGGAAGAACACGCTCAAATCGAAGCCCTTGTAGGAGAAATTGTTGGTAAAGGCCCAGGTAAATTTGGGCTGGGCGCTGCCCAGAATCGTGCGGTCATTTTCGTCAATCACGCCGTCGCCGTTGATGTCGCGGTACTTGCGGTCGCCGGCCTTCGCCTGCGACGCCGGGCTCGACGAGGTGGCTTCCTGCCCCTTCAGCACCGGGCTGGTGCGGGCTTCCTCGTCGGTCTGGAAAATGCCGGCAAACTCGTAGCCGTAGAAGGTGCCCACCGGCTGGCCCTCGCGCAGCAGCGTGCCGCCGCCCAGCAGAATATCGGTTTCGCTGTTGAGGTTAGTCACCTCGTTGCGGTTTACGCTGAAGTTCAGCGCCGTGCTCCAGTTGAAGGCACTTTTCACGTTCACCGTGCGGATGTCCAGCTCCACGCCGCGGTTCTGGATGTTGCCCACATTCAGCACCGTCGAGTTGAAGCCGGTGGTGTAAGGAATGGGGGTCGAGAGCAGCAGGTCGGAGGTTTTCTTCTGGTACACGTCGGCGGTCACCGTCAGGCGGTTATTCCAGAAGGCGGCGTCCAGGCCGATGTCGAGCTGCGCCGTGGTTTCCCACTTCAGGTTCTTGTTGGTGAAGGTGAGGGGCTCGCGGCCCGTGTACACCTCCGTGCCGTTGAACACACCTTGCCCGTAGGCGCCCACCAGCGACAGCGACTGGTAAGGCGGAATGGCTTGGTTACCAATGATACCGTAGCTGGCCCGCAGCTTCAGCTCGCTCACCGCCGACCACTGCTTCACGAACTCTTCGTCCGACAGCCGCCAGGCCACCGCGCCCGAGGGGAAAAACCCGTACTGCTTGCCCGCCGCGAACTTCGAAGAGCCATCGACCCGGCCGGTGCCCGTGAACAGGAACCGGTTGAACAGCGTGTAGTTGACCCGCGCCAGGTACGACACCAGGCTCCACCGCGACTCGCCATTGGCGGGCTTCTGCGGCAGCAGGCCGGCCGAGATATCGTGGTATCCGGTGCGGGAATCCGGAAAGTCGAACGCATACACCAGCAGGCTTTCGTTGTTGAACTGCTGCAGCGTGTAGCCCAGCAAGAAGTCCACCGCGTGGTTTTCGCTTAACACTGGCTTGTAAGTCAGTGTATTCTCGTTCAGCCAGGTCAGCCCCGACACGGTGCCGATAGAGGCCTCGCCCTTACTGGCCTGCGTGCGCTTCAGGAAGTTGGGCCCGAAAGCGTTTTCGCGCGAAGAAAAGGCATCGATGCCGAAGCTGGTACGCAGCTCCATGTTTTTCAATACCTTGTAGCGGGCATACACGTTGCCCAGAATCCGGGAATTGACGCCGTGCGAGCGAAACTCATTCACGTCGGCCACCGGGTTGCCCAGGGTTTTGCCCAGAAAGTTGCTGCTCCGGTTTTCGAAGGTGTAGCCGCCCGGCTCGGCCGCGTTGTACACCGGCAGAATCGGGTTAAACTGCAGCGCCGCACTCGTGACGCCGGGCACGATGGTTTGCGTCGTCGTCAGCACACCGTCCGTAGCAATACGCGCGTAGGTCAAGCTGTTACCCACGGTCAGCTTCGAGCTCAGGTCGCGGTCCAGGTTGGCACGGAACGAGTAGCGCTCGAAATTGGAGTTGCGGATAACGCCGTCCTGCGTGAAGTAGCCGCCCGTGATGGCGTACTTGGTCTTGTCGTCGCCGCCCGAAAACGACAGCTGGTAGCTGGCGATGGGCGCCGAGCGGAAAATCTCGTTCTGCCAGTCGGTGCCCGCGCCCAGGCTGGCGGGGTTGTTGTAAATTGGAGTCTGCCCGGCGTTTATCTTCGCCTCGTTCACGAAGTCAGCGAATTGACTAGCATTCAGCACGTCCAGCTTGTTAGCCACCCGTTGCGTGCCGTAGTAAGTGTCGAACGTAACGGTGCCAGTGCCCGACTTCCCGCGCTTCGTAGTCACCAGCACCACCCCGTTAGCCCCGCGCGAGCCGTAAATAGCGGTGGCCGAAGCATCTTTCAGAATCTCAATCGACTCAATATCATTGGGATTAATCGTAGAAAGAGCACTGATGCGCGGCCCCAGGTTCACGCCTAGCGACTGGTCGGCCCCGTCGCTGCTCACCAGCATGCCGTCGATAACGTACAGCGGCTCATTCCCCGCGTTGATGGAACTGGTGCCGCGGATGCGGATGGAGGCCTCGGCCCCCGGCTGGCCCGAGGTCTGCGTCACCTGCACGCCCGCCGCCCGGCCCTGCAAAGCCTGGTCAAACGTCGTGGTCGGCGTCGCCAGCAGTTCTTCCGATTTCACCGAAACCACCGAGCCGGTCAAGTCGCTCTTGCGCGCCGTGCCATAGCCAATCACCACAACCTGCGACAGTTCCTGCTTAGCAACCGTGAGCACCACCGCCACCGTGCTCCGGCCTTGCAGCGCCACTTCCTGCGTGGTATAGCCCACGTAAGAAAACACCAGCGTGACGCCGTCGCCCTCCGGCACCGTCAGGGTGAAGCGCCCGCTGGCGTCCGTGGTAGTGCCCTGGCTAGTGCCCTTCACACTCACGCTCACCCCAATCAGCACCTCATTGCCGTCGCTGGCCGTCACGCTGCCCTGAATGGTTCGGTCGGCCGGATTCTGCACCACGGCGCGGCTTACGGCTGCCTCAGCCGACCCCATGCCGATACAACTGCTGCCCAACGTGAGCAGACAACACGTAGCAAGCTGGTTTCTAAGTGAACTCATATTCAGTAGGAATCGGTGAAGGATGGAAACTAGATGGGTTGGTGCCGGGGCCTATGTCCATATGTGCGAACATAAGACCCGATAGTTGGAGGTCAGGCTATTAGTAGAAATTGTTGTAGCGGTAGACTAGGTTAGGTCGGCTGTGAAACTTGGCTCCGTTTCCGGAAACGATTGCGGAGCGCTTAATAAAACTCTACAATCGATTGCAGTAGTAGCAATTATAAAATCCGTAGCGGGCGCTTCGACTTGCTACTCCCGCTTTATCTCGATGGTATAGGTGAAGCTGTCGGCCCGGTAGAAACCCAGATTATACTCGATGGGCCGGCCGCCGGGGTCGCATACTACGCGCTTGCGAAACAGCACGGGGTCGCCGATGGCAATTTCCAGCTTCTCCGAAAGCTCCGCATCCGCCAGAATGGCGCTGATACCTTCCTTGGAAACGGCAGCTACGGTATGGTAGCGCTTCTCCAGCATGTCGTACAGGGGCTGCGTAAAGTCTTCATCGCCCGTCAGTCCCACCCGCGGATGGAAATAGGAGATAAATAGCACCACCGGCCCAGTTTCGACCCCACGCAGCCGCTCCAGCTTCAGCACCTCCGACTTCCGGGCGATGTTGAAGAGCTGGCGCAGCTCCTGGTCGGCCTCTACCCAGGTGGCGTCAATCCGGTAGTTGCGGAACGAGACGCCGCTCTCCCCCATCTCGTGGGTAAAGCTCAGCCATTTGTCCAGCTTGGTAATGATGTTGTTCTGCGCCACGGTGGTACCGACGCCCTTCTTGCGCACCAGCAGCCGCTCGTATACCAGCTTGTTGGTGGCTTGCCGCACGGTATTGCGCGAAATGCCCAGCTGCTTGGCCAGCGCCACTTCATTGGGCAGCAGCTTGCCCTCCTGGTACGCCGGTATCTTAATCAGGTCCCGCAACAGGTCCTCCACTTGCAGGTGCAAGGGGATGGCGCTGCTATGGTCAATGTTAAACGTTTCCATTGGCACGAGTCGGGGATAGTTTGTACGAATGTTCAGACATACTTACCGAGCCCAAATGTACACGTTTTTTTTGTTTCCCAATTTTTTTTCGTGAGCTGGCTGCCGATAGAGTTGTTTGACTGCACAAGCACCGCGTTCAGCAATTGGTTGCTCTTCCCCAATTTACTCTTTCGTAGTTGTCTGACGATGGGAAAAACCGTGAAAGGGTAGTGAATGAGGCTGGCTTGACAGGCTGAAGCAAAATTGCAGGTTGCTCGCAGAAAACTCCGGAAAAGCAAAACGCCCTTCCTGATAGTAGGAAGGGCGTTTTTTGTAGTCCGTAGGGGCTAGAAACTAAGAGCTAGAGGTGTCTGGAGTACTCCAGACAGGATGAAGAAATAGCTTTTTGGTATCAGAAAAAGGGCTCAAACACTACCGGAGACTATTTGGAGCTATTCGGATAGATTACTGGGTCCCCTCCCGGGTCCTCGACCTACCACATCAACCACTGATGCTTAAACGCTCCTTATTGCTCAACTTTCTACTCCAGCACAACTTTGATTATGTTCCTGTTGGTATCTCTACCAGCTGCGTCGTGCGCGCCGCCCAAGACAGGGGAGTGGAGACTGGTGTGCGGGCTCAGAGCTCAGGGCCCGGCATCCTCTTTGCGCACCTACGCGCCCAGTGCAGAGTAATTTTCCCCTGACCTTGCGCGAGCGGCCGGGTCAGGCCGCGCGGCAGGTCAGGTTTGCACGTGAGCTATACGCCCGCACTGGCCCTGCGCTCCCCGCAACGGCCTGGGCGGGCCATGGGGCATGGCCCTGCGGCGGCATACGGGTGTGGGAAGAGGGTCATGGCGGCCGGGGTGGCTCCTGCTCTGCGAGGCACCCAGCACCAGCTTTGCTCAGGCTCACAAACGAGCGCGCCAATAGAATAGCTCACAAAAAAAGCGCCGGCTAACGGCCGACGTTTTCTTAACAAGATTTGGGTAAGGACAAGCACCTAAAGTGTCGGAGCTTGCTCATTCTGTATAGGAAGAGGGTAAGCTTATCTCGCACTACACTGAACACGCAGCCGCCCCCGGAAGGACGACTGCGTGTCAGCGATAGTCCCGGCGTACCGCAGCTCTCCAGAAGCGGGCACCGGCAACTAGAAGGAAGCACCTGTTTAGTCAATCACCACGCGCTTGGCCACGGGCTGGCCGTCGAGCATGAGGCGCAGGGTGTACACCCCGGCGGCCAGGCCGCGCAGGTCCACCGTCGTCTCGGCCGTGGGCAGGGCCAGGGTGCGGATGGTCTGCCCCAGGCTGTTGAGCAGCGTGGCGCTGGCCGCCTTAGCGGCGGGGCGCAGCACCGTCAGCTGGCCGTGGGCGGGGTTTGGGTAGGCCAGCACCTGGGCTTCGAGCGACTGAGCGGCGGTTGCCAGCGGGGCGGCGGCGGGCGTCAGGTTCAGCCAGAAGCGGCCAGGGGCGGTGTAGCCCGTCATCGTGAAGGCGTAGCTCGTGCCGGCCGTCAGCGCGGTGCGGGTGTTGGTCAGGTTGTCCACCAGCTCCACGCGGGTGCCGGTCAGGTTAGCGAAGCTAGCGGCCGTGAGGGTGTAGTTGCCGGCGGCGGGCACGCCCACGAACAGCGGGATGCTGGTAGCGGCAGCGAAGGCCGGGCGGCCGTCGATAGCCAGCTGCTCGCCGGTGGCAGCGAGGGCGGCCAGGTTCAGGCCCGTGGGGTTGCTGAGCTTGGCGGCATCGAACTGGCTGTCGAGGCCAGCCGTGGCCCCGGCTTGGGCATACACGTGCAGGGCGTCGGTGAGGCCGTTGCCGGCCAGAGCCAGCTGCAGCTGCGGGCGCAGGTCGGCGGCGCCGCGACGCACGGCCACCTGGTCGGCGTAGCTGGTGCGGCGCTGGCTGTTGCGGAAGGTCAGCGTGCCGCTGGTCTGGCCGCTGCTTACCCGCACGAAGAAGCCCTGCGAGGACGCTACCAGCGGGTTGCCGCCCACGTTATTGACGTAGGACCGGTACTGGCCGCCGTATTGCGAGTCGCTTTCGTACACGTACATAGAGGCGTCGAGGCCGGTGCGGTCGGCGGGCTGCACGGTGCTCCAGTCGAGGGGGGCCGGGTAGGGGTTGCCCACCAGGTGCCAGCCGCCGTCGGCGGCCGTGGCCCCGCTGGTGCGGGCCAGCGTGCGGCTGTACGGGCCGTTATTCAGGAAGCCCTGGAAGTCCACTTTCTCGCTGGCCGCAATGTTGACGGTGTAACCCATACCAGTGGTCATGGCATCGGTGGCGACGGGCGAGAACCAGCCTTTGCTGAAGGCCGACAGGTTGTTGCTGGCGGTGGCCAGACGGTCCTGGTCGTAGCTAAACACCGTGGGGAACGGCGTTACCAGGCCGGGGGTGGCCGAGGTGTTGTAGGCCGGGTTGAAGGTCGGCGTGAAGCCGGCCGTACCCAGGTCGCTCAGGCGGTTGCCGCTCACCGGCGAGGCGTAGTGGCGGTAGCCCAGGCCGGGGTTGCGGCTGGGGTCGAGGTAGCGTTGCACAATGCCGCCATTGCCGGTCACGCTGCCAGTGCCGCTGTTCACCACGAGGGCGGTGCCGCTGGCGTCGCTTAGCAGCGTCAGGGTGGGGCCGTCGAGGTCGAGGTTGCCGCTGCCGGCCACCGTCAGGACTTGCGCCACGCTGGTGGAGGCGGTCAGGTCCACGCGGTTGTTGTTGGTCGTGGTCAGGTTGCGCACGCGGGCGGGCAGGCCGAGGCCGGTGCCCTGCACGGTGGTGCCGTTGTACACGTAGCTGGCATCGGTGCTGAACGAGCGGGTGCCCGTCACGCGCACCGCGCCGGTGCTGCCGCTGGCCGTGATGCCGGCGGCATCGCAGATGCCGAGCGTGGCCCCGGCGGCCAGCGTGAAGCTGCCCGCGCCGGTCAGGCCCTGGCAGTTAGTCATCAGGCTGCCGCCGCTTTGCACGGTCACGCTGCTGTTCACCACCACCGCGCCGGTGAATTGGGCATAGCCTGGGCTAACCACGGTGATGCTGTTGTAGGTGCCGGCCGGAATGGCCGTGGGGCTGGCACTGCTGCCGGTGCTGATGGTCAGGTCAGGGGCGGCGGCGGCCGTAGTCGTGAAGGTTTGCGCAGCACCATAGCTGGTGCCTACGCTGTTGATGGCATAAGCCCGCACCGTGTATTGGGTGCTGGCCGCGAGGCTAGTGGCCGATGTGGTGTAGCTACCAGTGGTGCCGGTGGCGGTCAGCCTGGTGTCGCTGGTGGTCGGGGTGCCCGTGCCAGCCACGTACACCACGCCGCGCTCGGTGATGGTGGCGTTGCCGTCGCTGGTCACGTTGCCGCCCAGGATAGCGCCGCTGCTCGTGATGCTGGCCGGGGCCGTCGTCGTCACCGTCGGGGCCGAAGTGGCTACCGGAGTGGTGAAGGTTTGGCTTCTGCCATAGCTCGTGCCCACGCTGTTGATAGCATAGGCCCGCACCGTGTACTGGGTGCTGGCCGCGAGGCCGGTTACGGCCTGCGAGAAGCTGCCCGTGCCGGTGCCGATTTGCACCTTCGTGTTGCTGGTCGTCGGGGTGCCCGTACCGGCCACGTACACCACGCCGCGCTCGGTCACGGTGGCCCCGCCGTCGGCGGTCACGTTGCCGCCCAGCGTGGCGCCGGTGGTCGTGATGCTGGCCGGAGCCGTGGTGGTTACGGTAGCGGCAGTGGCGGCTGCCAACGTCGTGAAGGTTTGCGCAGCGCCGTAGCTGGTGCCCACGCTGTTGATGGCGTACGCCCGCACCGTGTACTGGGTACTGGCCGTGAGGCCCGTAGCCGCCAGGGTGTAGGTGCCGGGGTCGCCGGGCTGTACCAGCTTGGTGTTGCTGGTGGTCGGGGTGCCCGTGCCTTGCACGTATACCACGCCGCGCTCGGTCACGGCGGTGCTGCCTTCGCTGGTCACGGTGCCGCCCAGCGTGGCGCTGCTGGCCGTGATGCTGGCCGGGGTGGCCGTCGTTACGGTTGGGGCCACGGCGGCCGGGGCGGCCGTAGTCGTGAAGGTCTGCGCAGCGCCGTAGCTGGTGCCGACGCTGTTGATGGCGTAAGCCCGCACTGTGTACTGGGTGCTGGCCGTGAGGCCGGTGGCGCTCATGGTGTAGCTGCCCGTGGTGCCGGTGGCCGTCAGCTTGGTGTCGCCGGTGGTCGGGGTACCCGTACCGGCTACGTACACCACGCCGCGCTCGGTGATGGTGGCGCCGCCGTCGGCGGTCACGTTGCCGCCCAGGGTGGCACCGGTGGTCGTCACGCTAGCCGGGGCCGTTGTGGTCACGGTCGGGGCGGTTGCCACCGGGGCCGTCGTCACGGTAAAGTTCACGCCGTTGGTGGTGCCGCCGATGGTGGTCACGGTCACGCTCACTACGCCAGCGCCGAGGCTGTTGGGCACCGGTGCCCGCAGGGTGGTGCTGGATATGTAGGTAACCGTAGCCGCCGTGCCGCCGAAGCTCACGGTGCTGGCATTGGTAAAGTCCGTGCCAGTCAGGGTGACGATGGTGCCTACCAGGCCGCTCGTGGGCGAGAGGCTGGTGAGGGTGGGGGCCACTATGGGGATGAGGACGATGCGGCCGCGGCCGCCCGCGCCGCCGGGGTAGCCG
>NZ_JAUQSY010000009.1 GCF_030580865.1 Hymenobacter aranciens
CCAACACCCAACACCCAACACCCAACACCCAACACCCAACACCCAACACCCAACTCCCAACTCCCAACTCCCAACTCTCAACACCGCTACCCTATCGGCAACCTTGCCAGCCCCCCCAGCAGCTTATCCACTAGCCGCCGGTGCCCCGTCAATTTCAGCAACCCATCGAGCTGCCGGGCCTGGGCCATGTGACGGTTTTGCAGGGCTTTTTTCATCTCCCAGCGTAGGCGCACGGCCAGCGCTTCTCGCTCGGCCGGGGTTTGGCAGAGGTCCAGCGCCTTGTCGCACACCCGGATGGTGGAGGCCAGAAACGGGTCGAGCCGCCGGTAGGCGCGGGCCGACATCTGGCGCGGGTGCTTGCGCTTCTGGGTCGTCACTTCGTCGAGGTAGAGGAATTGCCAGTCGCGGCTGGCTCGCACCCAGAAATCAAAGTCCTCGTAGGTTAGCGTCTCGTCGTAGCCGTCTAATTGTTCGAGACAAGCGCGGCGCATGAGCATGGTGGGCGTGCTGATGAAATAGCGCCGCAACACCTCCCCGAATACCCAGCCGCTGGCAGGCCGGGGCGCCAGTTGGCCCGCGCCATCAAGCCGGTGGTGCAGGCCCAGCGAGCGGCCCGCTTCGTCAATCAATTCGCAGTTCGAATACACCATGCCCACCGTGGCCGGGGCCAGCTGAAAGGCCGCCACCTGCTGCGCAATGCGCTGGGGCAGCAGCACATCGTCGGTGGCAAAGTCAATAACAAACTCGCCCCGGCTCTGGCGGAAAGCAGCATTAAAGGCGCGGCAGTTGCCCACGTTTTCGGTCAGAAAAAGCGTGTGCCAGTGCGGCTGGGCGGCAGCATATTCGCGCAGTACCTCCCGGCTGCCATCGGTGCTGGCATCATCCACCAGCCACACCTCCAGGTGGGGGTAGGTTTGGGTCAGGATGGAATCCAGCGCCTGCCGCAGGAAGGGCGCGTGGTTGTGGCACAGCGCTACCACCGTCACGAGTGGCGCAGGAGTTGAGGAGTGAGGAGTGAGAAATGAGGAATGAGGCATAGGGCAAGCACAAAGGACGAAAGGATATTATCCATTTCTCATCCCTCATTCTTGATTCCTCATTAAAATCAATCCGCAGCCCAAGAGTAGCAGGCCGTAGCGCGCCGCATTGGCCCACAGCGCTCCGGCCAGGCCATACGCAGGCAGCAGCACGGTTAGCAGCGCCACAAACACCACCGCCGAGGCCGCCTGCACCGCCACGTAGCGCCCGGTGCGGGCCTGCGCCATGAGCTGGTAGAGAAATATCCAGCTCAGAAATTTGGCCCAGTCGCCGAGCAGCTGCGGGGCCAGCAGTTCGCGCGCCGCCAGCAGGCGCGGCGCAAACAGCAGCGGCAGCAGCCAGTCGCGGCCCAGAAAAATCAGCCCCAGCCCAGCCGCCAGCGCCCCCGCCAGCAGCCCCGCAATGCTGCGCACGTAGCGCCGGGCGGCCGCGCCCTGCCCCGTCAGCGCCGCCAGCCGCGGGTAAAATACGCTGCTCATCACCGCCCCGAATACCATCGTGTAATTATCCGACAGCTTGGCCACGGCCTGCCACAGGTCCGTCGGGGCCGGGCCATAAGTGTTTAGCAGATGCGCCCGCAAAGCATAATCCACCGCCTTGCCAAACAGCAGCGTGCTCACCGCCATCAACAGAAAGCTACCCAGCGCCCGCACCGCCGCCGGGCTCACCCGCCCCAGCGGCTGCAGCTGCCGCAGCAGCCCAGCCCGGGCCGTCAGCCCCAGCGCGGGCAGCAGCGTAGCGCCCTGCGCCAGCAGGTAGGTTAGCAACACCTCATCGAGTGGCCAGCCCTGGGCTAACGCCACAGCCGCCGCGCCCGGCCCCAGCCCGGCCAGCGCCACCGACAAGCTCACGTAGGCCCGCAGCCGCCCGGCTGCCAGCAGGGCCGCCCCCAGCAGCGCCTGCCCCGTCACCGCTCCGATGCCCAGCCCGAACAGCAGCGTATGGCGCCAGCTCAAGGCTCCCGAAACAGCCAGCCAACTCATTCCCAGCAGCAGCGCGGCCCCATTGAGCACCAGCGCCGCCCCCAGCCAAAGCCGGTAGCGCGGGCCGCCGGGCCGCAGCGGGGCCAGGTATTTCACCAGGCCCACGTGCGTGCCGTCGTTGGGCAGGGTGGTAAGTAGCGCCATCAAATTCTGAAACTGCGCCAGCCGCGTGAGGCCGCCCGCCGGGGCGTAGGTGGCAAACAGCTTATTGAGCACCAGCGCGCCCACCGCCCGCGCCAGCACCGCCACGCCCGCCCCCACCGAGCCACGCAGAAACTGGCGGATGTTTTTAGAAGTAGCGGGGCGCGTCAGGGAAGGCATTGCGGCTACAAAGAACGACAACTCCCCTCCTTGGAAAGGAGGGGATGTTTTCGCGCAGCGAAAACGGGGGTGGTTGGCCCGTCCGCGCCATTAGGGGCGGTTCAGGAAAGAGAAGCAGCGCATAGCTTCCGAAACGGAAACGTCCGGAAAAGCTAGGGAAACGCAGCAAAACCCACCAGAACCACGCTCACGAATTCACACAACAGCCCTGACGGCGCGACCGGGCGAACCACCCCCGTTTTCGCTACGCGAAAACATCCCCTCCTTTCCAAGGAGGGGAGTTTCGTTCTACCTCAGTTCCTTTTCCCAGCTCAGCCGCAGCCCCGCCACCCCGCCCAGGTGCCGCTTAAACCGCAGCAGCGAAGCATTCGGCCCCGAGTCCAGCGTGGAGGTGCCTAAATCCACCACTGCCATGCCATTGGCGCCGGCAAAATGATGCAGCCCTTCGTTCAGCACCACCACCGGGCTCAGGGAGTTGTAGCGCAGCGGGCTGGCGGGATAAAAATTGTACAGCACCCGCCCACTCACCCGAATAGCTACCGTGAGGGCCGCCCACTCGCCGCCGGGCTCGCGCACCGAAAACAGGAAATGCTCGCGCGGAAACGCCCGAAACAGCGCCTGCACCCGCGCCAGCGGCAGCGACAGCGCCTGCCCCCGCTCCTGCCGGCAGGCGGCAATAAACTCGTAAGCCGCGGGCAGCAGATACGGCGGCTCCTGCTCGAAAAACAGGCCGTGCCGGCGGCACTTGTGCAGCCGGCGCCGCTCCGAGGAGTGCAGGTGGGCTTCGTAGTCGCGGCCGGTAGCCAGGTGGTAGTTCTGCTCGGCCAGCGGCACGCGGTAGCCGCGCTGACGCAGGGTTTCGGCCAGCAGCGCGGCCCCGGCGGGGTCGTAGGCGAAGGGGTAGCCGCGCAAGGTGAAGCGGGTAACTCCTTGGTTTATTAGATTCTGCTCTACCTCATCCAGGAAGGCGTGCAGCTCAGCCGAACTCACGCCCGCCGCCAGCTGCACGGCACCAAAGGGCGCCTGGGCGGGGCTGCGGGCCAAGCCGGCGGCGGCATCCAGCATCACATGCAGCTGGGCCACGCTTTGCTGGCGAGCGTCGTCTTCGAGGTAAAAGCTGAGCACCGGGCCGCCGGCCGGGGCCAGCTGCTGGTGCGCGGGCAGCAAATACAGAAACGACTCGAACGCCAGTGGCAGGCGCGGCGCGGCCGGACCTTCGGGAGCCTGCCACACGCGGAAACGGCCCTGTGCTGGCGCAAGCGTCGAAAACTCAGCCTCCGTCACCCGTTTTTCTGCTAAAGAGTTAAAAGTTAAAAGTGAAGAGTTAAAAAAAGCTACTGGTTTTAACTCTTCACTTTTAACTTTTAACTCAACCAAGCGCCAAAGTACGGCACGGCGCGGCGTTTGGCGGCTGCGCTGGTCACCCGGGCTTCACGTTTTGGGTGGCATCTTCGCCGGGCCGGGCGGCGTAAGCCCGACCACGTCCTTCGTTTTGCGCATGAATCCGCTGTCCGCCTCCTCGCCTAATTTTTCGCCCCTGAACCCTGAGCCCACCGGCAACAACTTCAGCATTGCCGACCAGGCGGCCACCCAGCAGGCCCGCGACCAGAACGTGGGCCAGCGCCCCGGCACGCTCAACATCCGCCCCGGCGCCCTCAAGCCCCGGCTGTTTATGCTCTCCTACCACGACGATTTCATTGAGGAAAAAGAGTACACCGACCACTATCCCGAGATGATTCGCCACCTGCGGGAGCATCCCGAGCTCAAGCACTGGATAGACGTGCGCGGCTACGGCGACCTGCCCACCATTGAGCACCTGATGCGCGATTTCGGCATCCACCCGCTCCAGATGGAAGATGTGCTCAACGACTACCAGCGCGCCAAGGTCGATACCTTCGACGACAACCGCCTGTTCCTCGTCTCGCGCATGATTGACTTCCTGCCCAGCACCCTGGAAGTCGACGACGACCAGCTTTCCCTCTTCACCGGCCCCAACTACGTCCTCTCCTTCCAGGACGACTACGACGATTGCCTCGAAGTGCTGCGTCAGCGCCTGCGCACCAATTTCAGCCAGCTTCGCCGCAAGCCCTCGCTCTACCTCGCCTACGCCCTCACCGACGTGGTGCTCGACCACTACTTCCCCACCATGGCGGCCATCGGCGACTACATTGAGTGGCTCGAGGAGCGCATCGTGGCCCCGCGCCGCGACCCGCGCCTGCTCAACCGCATCCTGCGTCTCAAAAAGGACATGGTGCGCTTCCGCCGCCTGGTGTACCCGGAGCGAGACAAAATTGCCGAACTGCTACGTTTACCCGAAGACATCATTTCGCCCGACATGAAGCTCTTCCTCAACGACGGCTACGACCACGCCGTGCAGGCCCTCGACCTGGCCGAGGGCTACCGCGAAAGCATCAGCAGCCTGACCGAGCTGTACTACGCCGAGCAGAGCAACCGCATGAACGAGGTCATGAAAGTACTGACCATCATCAGCTCCATCTTCATCCCCCTGAGCTTCGTAGTCGGCCTCTACGGCATGAACTTCCAGCGCGAAGCCCCCGACGGCAGCATCAACCCGGCCAACATGCCCGAGCTGTATTCGCCCTACGGCTACCAGGGCGTGCTGCTGTTTCTGGCGCTGGTAGTGGGCGGACAGGTGTATTATTTCTGGCGCAAAGGCTGGCTCGGCAACGGCTAGAAGAGCTACTTTTGTTTTACCGCACGGTCACGCCACCTCACCACACGGCTGCCTCCTGAAAAGGTGAAGCCCCGGTGCGCGAACACTGGGGCTTCGAGAAGTAGGTGGATGCACACCTAACTCCTTAGCAACTATGAGAAAGGTTCGTGCGGCGAAGATACGGAAAAAATCCGTGCTTCGTAAACCACCAAAAACCGAAAATGGTTTTTGGCTCTGGCTTCTCTAGGAAGCAGTGCGGGCGGCAATAGCCGTCGCCGTGCGCCTCCTGGTTGGCTAACGGTTACAGAGGTCCGGACCGCGAGGCTCGGGCCTCTGTTTTACGGCGTTTGCGCTGGTTGGGATGCTGGGCTCAGGAAACGCTGCCGCAGCCAGCGGCGCACGGGCTCGTCGTAGAATTTCAAGCTGAGATATGCCAGCAGCACGCTGGCGCCAAAGGTGAGCACCATCATCGGTAGCCCCTGCGACAAAGTCACTTTATGACGAGCCACCCAGGCGGTATAGGTGTAAATGAGCGGATAGTGCGTGATGTAGAGGGGGTAGGAAATGCCGCCCAGGAACCTACATACCCGCGCCGAGCCCACGCCCTTCACCTGCCCGCTGGCGCCCAGCCACACAATCAGCGGAAACAGCAAAATGATACTGGCCGATTCGTACAAGCCGTTCAGCCATAAGCTCTCGGGCCCGCCCACCCGGGGCCAGGCCAGCACCGCCAGCAGCAGCAGGCTGCACCAGCCAAAGGCATTGCTGATGTGGCCCGGCCGCGTGAGCCGCCGCAGCAGCAGCCCGGCAAAAAACGGAAACAGCATCCGCGTGAAGCCCACGCGCAGCTGCTCCGGCTCCAGGGACCAGCCGCCCACGATGTCGCCGCCCTTACTGGTGAGCAGGTAATGCACCAGCCCGCCGCCGGCCAGCGCCACCAGCCCGGCCAGCGCGGCGTTGGAGAATTTGCGCACGCCGAGGGCGTACAAAATGTTGCCGATGTATTCGTAGAATAGCGACCACGCCGGGCCGTCGAGCGGGTGCATTTCGTGCCAGCCGCGCACGTCGAGCGAAAGCGGCACGGGTAGCGTGGTGGCATTAATGGCCATCACCAGCAGCACCAGCCAGACCGGTGTCTGGCCGATGCCCGGCCACAGCGGGCCCGTCTGGAAGTAGAAGAGCGCCGCCCCGATGAGCATCCCCAGCACCACCAGCGGCTGCAGGCGAATGAGCCGCACTTTAAAGAATGCGCCCGGCGTCATGCGCGTCCACCGGTCGTCGTAGGCGTAGCCGATGACGTAGCCCGAGAGCAGGAAGAAAAAATCCACCGCCAGGTAGCCGTGGTTTATTAGCTGGTCGAAGTGGCTGGTGGCGTGGGCTTCGCAGAGGTGAAAGGCCACCACCGTGAGGGCCGCCACGCCCCGCAGGCCGTCGAGGATGGCGTAGTGCGGCTTGGCGTTGAGCGGGGTGGCTGAGGCGTCAGGCAGGGAGGTATTCATAGCGGGCAGAAAGTGGCAGCGGGCAGTGGTGCAGCGGGCAAAAGTACCTTGCCGGGCCCAACACGACCGGGCTGCCCTGCGTACGACGGCCGTTGCCTTTTCCTTTGCCTGCTCATGAAGCACATCGTGTACATCAGCCGGGCCGTGCGCCCGCTCTCCGACGACGACCTCAACGCGCTGCTCAGCCAGAGCCGCCACAACAACGCCCGCGACGGCGTGACCGGCATCCTTTTCTACAGCCACGGTAACATCGCCCAATTATTCGAGGCCGACGACGCCGTGGCCGACAACCTGTATGAACGCATCGCTCGCGACGGCCGTCACTCCCACGTGCAGAAGCTCGTCGACAAACCAATCACCAGCCGCAGCTTCGGCGACTGGTCGATGGCCTTTCATCCGCTCGAACCCCAGGGCTTCACCACCCTACAGGGCTTCCTGCTACCTCACCAAGTGCCCCCGGTGCCCGAATCGCTGGCCATTGCCGATGCCTTGCTGGTCGATTTGGTGCGCCTGGCGGTGTTCGGGCCCGACCCTTCGCAGCCCTATCAGCACCCAGTGCCCGCGCCTTTGACATAATTGCTTAAGCGACGAAGCCACCGCAAGCCACAAGTACCAACTTAGCCGTAACTTGCGGCTACTACTGACTGCTACCCGGTTGGTTGGTGTTTTCTCCTGCTCTTCCCTGGTATGCCCACGCCGCCTTTCGCCCAGCTTCTGCGCCAGCTCCCCGCCGGCGTTGCCACCCTCGAAGGCGCAGAGCTGCGCTTTGGCTTTGTGAATGAGGCCATGCGCGAGCTGGTGGGCGCGCATAGCGAAGGGAAGCCCCTAGCCGAACACCGGGGCAGCCTGCCCGAGTCATTGCCCGGCGTGCTTAGCCAGGTGCTGGCCTCCGGCAAGCCCTACACCGCCAAGGCCTGCGCCTGCGGCCCCCTGCCCGGTTCTAAAGACTGCCGCTATTTCGACCTCGCCGCCGAGCCCTACCACGACGACCGCGGCCGGGTAACCGGCCTGCTGCTGCTGGCCCTCGACGTAACGGCCCAGGAGGAAGCCCGCCAGCAGGCCCACGAGCTGGCCCTCACCACCCGCCACCTCGACGCCCGCCTGCGCGTGCTCACCGAAACGGCCCCGCTCATCAGCTTCTCGCTCGATGCCGGCGGGCGCGTCACCTACGTCAGCCCGCAGTGGTACCGCTTCACCGGCCAGCCGCCCACGGCCGACCTGACGGCCATCTGGCCCCTGCTCATTCACCCCGACGACCGCCTGCGCGTGCTCTACCAGGCCGAGGCTGCCCGCCACGCCGGCACCGGCTGGAACCACGAGTACCGCCTGCGCCGCTTCGACGGCCAGTACCGCTGGATGCTCAGCCGCGCCCTGCCCGAAGTGCACCTACCCGACCCGCCCGTGTTCTGGCACGGCGCCCTCACCGAAATTCACGACCAGCGCGAGGTGGCCGAGGCCCTGCGCCGCGGCGAGGCCGAGCTGCGCTTCCTCGCCGATAGCATCCCCGAGCTTATCTGGACGGCCAACGCCCACGGCCTCATCGACTACTACAACCAATACACCACCGCCTACTCGGGCCTCACCAAGGATGAGCTGGGCCCTACCGGCTGGGTCAGCCTGCTCTACCCCGAGGAGCAGCCCGCCGCCGCCCGCGCCTGGGTTGAGAGCGTGACGCACGGCACCACCTTCGAGGGCGAGTACCGCATGCGCCGCCACGATGGCGTGTACCGCTGGCACGTGGTGCGCGCCCGCCTGCTGGCCGACGCCAGCGGCCCCCGCTGGTTCGGCGCCTGCACCGACATCGACGAGCACTACCGCCTCCACCAGGTGCTCCAAACCCAGTACGACGAGCTGGCCCGCGCCCACCACGACCTCGACACCTTCGTCTACGCCGCCAGCCACGACCTCAAGCAGCCCACTCTCAACCTGCGCGGCCTCTTCCACGAGCTCAGCCAGGCCGCCACCTTCCACGACCCCGACCAGGCCGTGATGCTGCGCCTCGTGGATGATGAGTTGAGCACCCTGGAGCACACCCTGCGCGACCTCGCCGCCACCGTGCGCAGCCAGCGCGCCCAGCAGGAACCCGTCGAAGTGCTCGACCTCGAATTACTGCTCGAAGAAGTGCTGCTCGGCCTGCGCCCCCAGATACTGCACGGCAATGCCGAAGTCGAAATCAACGTGACCGAAGCCCCCGGCCTGCTCTACAGCCGCGCCAACCTGCGCTCCGTGGCCCATAACCTCGTCAGCAACGCCCTCAAGTTCGCCCACCCCGACCGGCCCGCCCGCATCACCCTGCGCAGCTACCTCACCCCCGACGACCACCAGCCCGTGCTCGAAGTGCGCGACAACGGCCTCGGCATGGAGCTCGACAACCCCGACAACCCCACCTTCCAGCTCTTCGCCCGCCAGCACACTCACATCGAGGGCACCGGCGTCGGCCTCTACCTCGTGCAGCGCATCGTGCGCAGCCAGGGCGGCCACCTCACCGTCAGCAGTACGCCGGGCGAGGGCACTACGTTCACGATTTACTGGACGCGGCCGGAGTAGCGGCGGCTTACGCTAGCGTCTGCACCAAGGCTGCTACTTCGGCTTCCAGCGCCGCAAAAGCCGGCAAGGCTCGCAAGGCGTGAAAGCCATATTCCTGCTGCAAATCCGCCAGCCGGTGAATAGCTTGGCGGGCATTAAAGTAGCGTAGCCGCCGCCCCGTATTGCCGGTAGCCTGCCGCAACAGTTCCAACAGCACCTCTTTTGGGTCGGGCAACAACTCTAGCCGACTGATAACTGGTAACGACAAGCGCACGCTCCCGTTCGGATTTCCCGCCGCCTCCCGGATAGCCGCCTCATTCAGCAGTAGCCACGCTTCCGTCATCCGCACCGGCACTACCCGTACATAAGGTGGAGGTTTCTTAAACACTGTTGTTACCCAAACATCAATCTGTGCCTGCCGAACGGCCAACGTCTCCTTCTCGGCATCCCGATGCACAAAGAGTACATCTCCCTCAAAGTATTCCCACGATAACTGCAGTCGCTCATTTTCGTCGTGCTGCCCCGGCAGTTGGGCTACCGTTACTTTATAGATTGTGTCGGTGGGCGAGTGCTCCTTCAGCAACCACTCAATAATGGGTTTCAGCGCCCGGTCCGAGCTACCATCTACTACCAGCGTTATACGTACTGCCATCTGTCTTAAGCCTGCGCGGCATCAAGCGCTAAGGTTAGTTGCCGCACATCCGGGCGGTCAATAAGTCGCATCGGTCGTTTCCCTTTTGTTTCCAACGGCTCCACAATCCACTCCTCCTCAATTTCCTCTCCGGGCAGCACCCGCAAAAAGCCAAGCAGTTTTCCAATCGGGATTGTTGCATCCGCTCTTCCCCCCAACGCCCGCCATGTATTGGGTATCGCACTAAACTGCACTCGGTGTACTACTTTTCGCCCAGCAGCTACCGCCGTTACTTGCTCAGCCACCAAC
This sequence comes from Hymenobacter aranciens, assembly GCF_030580865.1. GTDB lineage: Bacteria > Bacteroidota > Bacteroidia > Cytophagales > Hymenobacteraceae > Hymenobacter > Hymenobacter aranciens. The sequence goes on from NZ_JAUQSY010000009.1 coordinate 9,982, forward strand.
AGCGAGTCTTGCGGAACCAGACTGACAACATGCGGCGAATGGGTATTAATAATGACTTGCCGCAAGGGATTGTCCAAATCAACTGCCATAGTCGTATCCGTGGAAATATCTTGCAGCAAGTAAAGTACCGCCTGAATCCGGGCAGGATGAATGCCATTTTCCGGCTCTTCCAAGCACAGCATTCTTCCCAGACGCCCATCTCGTTCGATAATAGCAAATGCTAGAAAGCGCAACGTGCCATCCGACAGGGCCTCTGCCGAGTGGTACGTTCCCGAGCGGTCTTCTATTTCAAGCGTCAGTAGTTCCCGCTTATCATCCCGGTCCACCCGCAAGCGTCGTACCTCTTCGTTTAATTCAGCCAGCCGATTGCCGAGTTGAGCGTAGTACATACTTTCTTTGTCCGGTCCCTCCTGCCGGGCTAGCCGATATAGCATAGCCGGTAGGCCTGCCCCATCAGCAGTCAGCCGTGGCGGGTCCGTAAACCTGCTAGCAAGGCGTAGCGCATGAGGCTCCAACTGTAGCACGCGCCATGAGCTTATCTCCTGACGAGCCAGCAATGCCGTGCCATTCACTGCATCACTTACCGACAATAGGGTCCGGGTCAGGCTGCTTGCAATGTAAGGGCTCGGACGCCTTCCAGGCTCACCATCTCGGTGGCGCTGAATAACAATCTCCCCGGTGGCGTTAGGTTCCGTACTAATAAAGGGCAATGTTCTACGTCCAACAATAACACTTTCGCGCCACTCAACTGTAGTAGGAAAACCGAGCTGTTTTCTCGCCTCACTACGATTGATGTGCGTTAGCTCTTCTAAGAGCAACACCAGCCTATTACCTACTCCAATAACAGAAGACTGCTCATACCCTAGCACCAGTCGATAGCGCAAATAGGTAGCCGACGCTCTGGCCTCTTGTCCTAAGTCATCAATTCCACTTGGTGGCACAATCATTTCCGCTTCCAAGTGAATTTGCGAACCGTATTCTGCCCCATTACGCGTAAATAAGTTCCGCAAATTCGAGCCCCCTCGTACCATCAGCGCCGCCTCCTGCAACGGATGCTCCGCCAGGTAGCTCAAAAAAGTAATGGCATCAAACAGGTTAGATTTCCCCACCCCATTCGTCCCCGCAATGCAGGTAAACGGCCCAAACCGCACATCCACATCCACCAGATTTTTGAAACCAGAAACTTTCAGCCGAGTCAGCATAAGTGCAAAAGAAAAACGTTAATCAATGATACAAACAAAAAACGCCCCGCGCCTTCCCAGGCCCAGGGCGTTTCCATTCCCGAGAGGCCCCGGCCGCATAGCGGCCGGCCAGAGCCCCCACCCACTTACTGCACCACGTACCGCCCCTCCCCGTCGATGCCCTCCAGCACCGCCAGCAGGTACGGCGCCTCCGCATCCGGCCCCAGGCGGGCGTAGCTTTCCAGGTGCAGGTCGGTTTTGTGCTTCACCAGCACGCCCTGGCCCGCCGTGGGGCGCGCCGTCGGGCTGTCGGCCGTGTAGAAGCGCAGCGCCCGGCCCCGGCCCGAGCGGTTGCCCAGCGTGGGGTCCGGCACGCCCGCCGTGCGGCGGTCATACACCAGCACCACCGCCCCCGGCGCCACCGTGCCCGCAAAGCGCGCCCGCTTGCGCGCCGCCGTGTGGATGATGCGCCGCGCCTTCTCATACCCGGCCACCTCCTCGGCCAAACTCAGCTTCTGCGCCTTCACCAGCGGGTCCAGTGTTTTTTCCAGCAGCACATCCACCTGCCCAAACAACGCCGGCAGCTCGTCCGTCGCCGCCGTCGTGCCCAGCTGAATTTGCCGCGCCGCCCCCGCCGTGCCCGTCAGTGCCGCAAGGTCGGTGTTCAGCCCCGCCAGCACCTTCTTATCGTAGCCCGATTCTTCCAGCGCCTCCGCATCCAGCGTGCCCACGGCCGCCGCAATGGCCTGCAGGTATTTCACGTAGTCATCGTCTTTGCCCTGTTCCATTTTGCTCACCGGCGTTTTCAGCTCGGCTCGCAGCGTATCATCCTCCGTCAGCGTCACGGCCAGCAGCCGCAGCACTTCCCCCTTCTTGGCTGCATCCGCTTTCACCTCCTCGCGGGTGAGCGTTACTCCCGTCGTCGGCTTATTCTGGGCCTTGCCCGCCTGCACAATTTTCCCTACCAGCCCTTCGAGCGCATCGCGCCCCTTCCCAATCCGCACGATGTCCGCCAGCTTCTTTCCCGCGCCTGCCAGAAACAGTAGCACTGTCTGCAGCATCGTCACTTTGTTGTCTTGTTTGGTATCCATGACTTGTGGTTTAAAAAAAAGGTAACTTCCTAGCCGACCGCTATTCGGCCCACCAAAGTAGAAGTTATTTTTCTTTCCACAAGCACCTGATTAAAATAAAATAGCCGCCCCTCATTTTGTCAGTAGTTCTGCTACCGTCGGGTGCCGGCGCCCTACCAATCACCGCCACCAATCTACCGCCAGCCGCCAGCCCCTTACCACCGTCCAGTGCCCTCCTACCGCCCCCCGTCAGCCTCCTACCACCGTCCAGCATCCTCCTACCGCCCGCCGGCACCTTCCTACCGCCCGCCGGCATTCTCCTACCACCTGCCGCCGCCTTCCTACCACCTGCCGGCACCCTCCTACCGCCCGCCGACACTTCCCTACCGAAAGTCCGTCCGCCGCAGCTCGCGCCCCACCAGCCGCACCAGCTGGTAGGTGCCCGAGCCCTCATCAAAGGCCAGCCCCACCCCCGTGCCGGTGCTCGGCAGCGCCCCGCCCGCCAGCGGCAGCCCCTGCGCATCAAACAAATACACCTCCCCCGGCCCCGGCTCCGTGATGGCCAGCACCTGTCGCCCCCGCCCAAAGTCGAACCACTGCACCCCCTTCGCCCCACTCGTCACGAAGGCCCGGCTCAGCAGCGGCCCCGCCGCCCCTTCCGGCCGAAACACATCCAGCCGCCCCCCATCGTTGCGGGTAATCACGAACGACGCCCGCCGCTGGTCCGGCACCAGCCGGAACTCCGCCGTGCGGCTCCACGTCGCCACCCGGCGCCGGCTCAGCACGTCGCCGCTCAGGCTAAAGGTCAGCAACTCGCCGTGCTGGTTCACCACCGTCAGGCGCGAGCGGGCCAGCGTGGCCCCCGCCTGCACCACGATGCCGCCCGCCAGCCGCGCCCCCATGCTCAGCGGAAAGCCCGGAAACAGCCCGCCCTGCTGGTCGTAGGCATACACGTAGCCGTTCTGCAGCGCCGCCACCACCACCTCACGCCCACCCACGCTCAGCAGCGCCGGTGCCCCGGCCAGCGGCACCTCCAGCCGCTTGGGCTGCCAGCCCGCGTACTGCCGCCCCTGCGCATCCAGCAGCACCAGGGCATTGCCGGCGGTGCGGGCCAGCAGCCGCGCCGGCTGCGAGGCGCTGCCCGCCATAGCCACCACGTCGGTCACGCGCATCGTATCGGGCAGGTTCAGCGGGAAGGGCAGCGCCTCGCGGCCATCCGGCCCGAAGCGGTGCAGGCGGTTGCCCGCCCCCAGCACCAGCCCGCTGGGCAGCGGCGTCAGCCCCACCGCCCGGCCCTCCAGCGTATCGGCCCACAGCAGGCCATTGTCGGGGCTCACGCAGTGCAGCACCCGGGCCGAATCCTGCACCACCACCGTCGGCACCCGCGTGCCGGGCGCGGCCAGCAGCAAGGGGCTGCCCACCAGCGTCTCCTTAAACGTCAGCAGCCGGCCGCTGGCGGCCTCCGTGCCGGGCGTCTGGCCGGGCTCCTGGTTGGGGTGATGGAGAATTAGCTGGGTAAAATACTGCTCACCCGCCGCCCGCTCATCCGCCGGCGGGGCCAGCTGCCAGGCCATTTGCGGAAAGCGTTTCCACAGCGTTTCGTTGCGCAGCAGCCCGGCGCGGCGTTCCTCGGTGAGGGCGCCCAGCAGGGCCTGCCAGCTGTTGCGCGTGTCCACGTACAGGCCCAGCCGCTCGCGGGGCAGCGTTTTCTGCAAAAACGCCACCTGCTCGGGGCTCTGGCTCCAGGTGTGGCCCGCCACCACGTCGGCGAGGTAGCCGGCCAGCGTCCCGGCATCGCTCAGCACTAAGTAGTCGCCCACCACCGCGCTGGCGCTGGCCCCGGCGCGGTCCGTCGGCCCCGGCGTGCCCAGCAACGGCCCCACCACCGCCGCCTCGCCAAAGCCCGCCGCGTGAATCTGGTAAGAGCCCACCTTGGTGAAAGCCGGCGAGCTGCCATTAATACGCCGCAGCTGGGCCAGCCACTCGGTGGTGCGCGCCGGCCGCGGGCTGCGCACAAAGACCAGCCGCCCCGGTGCCGTGCCCGCCGCCGGGGCCGCCAGCCAGGCCACCGTCAGCTCCTGGCCGAGGCTGGCCCGCAGGCTATCCAGCGCCGCCCGCCCCGCCTGCGCCACCGAGTCGGCCACCGGCGCGCTGGCCGGCCAGGTCCGGGCCGGGTCGGCGGCCAGGTGCAGCAGCAGGGCCGTGCGGGTGCTCAGCACCTCGGCCAGGGCCAGGGGCTGCGCGGGCTGCCCCTGCAGCAGTTGGTGCAGCGAGCCCCGTGCCGTTTCGGGGTTCGAAAACCCCTGCAGCTCCGCCCGGCTGCCGCTCAGTCGCAGCCCCAGCAGCCCATCGGCCGCAATGCCCGTCAGCAAATCAAACTGCCGGTGTGCCTCCGTCCGAAACAGCACGTCCAGAAACTTCGGCAGCCGCCGGTAATTCAGAAAAACCGTCGCATCGAGGTCGCGCACCTTCAGCAGGTCGGTATTGCTGAAATTGGCCAGCACCGTGGGCGCCTCGGGGTGGGCCAGCCGGCGCACGGCCGCCTCCACCAGCGCCGGGCACGAGCTTACCAGCAGGTGGTTGCGGTAGTTAAACACCGTCAGGCTGGCCTCGCTGCTGCGCTCCGTCAGCACCGTAAACTCCTGCCCCTCATACTCGCGCGTACTCAGCCGGTACCGGTCGTCGCGCCCCAGTGTTTCGAGCAGCGCCCGCATCTGCCGGTACTCGCTCACCCGGCTCAAGGGAATCTGATAGAGCACGTCAAACGTCGTCGGGCCCGTCACGTGCACGCTCGTCAGCACCAGCTTTCGGCCCAGCAGCTGCAGCAGCCCGCGCTGCCGGGCCGTGGTGCGGCCCAGGCTGTCGGCCAGCGCCAGATGCCCCGCTGCCTCCTGGAAGTAGCGCACCGCCGTGAGGTTGTCCCACAGGCCCGCCTCCTGCAGGTGGCGCACCAGCGTCGGGTGGTCGTGGGTGCTGAGCACCAGCACGGCATCGTCGGGCACCAGGGCGTAGGGGTCGATGGGCGCCGCCGCCAGCGTGCGGCGGTAATACACGTAGGTGGCCAGCAGCAGCAGCAGCGTCGAAAGAAGCAGTAGAAGCTTGCGGGACATGCAGCAAAGGGTGGTCGGAAAGACGAAAGTACGGCGGAATGCGTCGCGGGGTGGCAGCAAGTCGCGGGGTGGCAGCAAGAGGCTAAATAGAACGTCATCCTGAGCGCAGCGAAAGGACCTCGCCCGCTTCGTTGTGGTGGTAATTGATTACTGCTGCAGCCGGCGCGGGCGAGGTCCTTTCGCTGCGCTCAGGATGACGTGCTGATTAATTCATTATCTTTCTATCACCAACCTTGCCCCTCTATGTCCGCCGCCCACCGCTACTGCGTGTACCTTCTCACCAACGCCACGCGCAGCGTCCTCTACACCGGCATTACCAACGACCTGCGCACCCGCCTACATCAGCATATTCAAAGCCGCGGCAACCCCAAAACCTTCACCGGCCGCTACCAATGCTATTTATTGGTTTACTTTGAATACTGGCCCGACCCCACCGCCGCTATTGCCCGCGAAAAAGAAATCAAGCTCTGGAACCGGGCCAAAAAGAATACGTTGGTAGAGCAATTGAATCCAACGTGGCAGGCTATTGATTTAGAAACATGGACAGGTTAACCAGTACATCGTTCAACGAAGCGGGCGAGGTCCTTTCGCCTCCCTGCGGTCGGCTCAGGATGACGTTCTTTTTGCTCCTGCTCGCCCTGCCCGCCTGCTTCCAGCTGCGCGAGCCCGAGCCCGCCACCACCGCCAGCGAGTGGGTGCAACCCACCCAGATTGACATCCTGCTGAGCAACTTCGTGACGGCCGTGCAAAACGTGAACCCCGCCAACTACGAGCGCAGCTTCCGCGGGGCCGACTACCGCTTCATCCCCGACCCCACCAGCGCGGGCGGCTCCGCCACCGCCATCTTCGCCAACTGGAGCGTGCCCGAGGAAGTCACGTACTTCACCAACCTCAGCCGCCGCTCGGTGCCCGGCGTCAAAAACACGCTCACCTTCAGCAACCGGCGCGACAACCCTTTCAGCGTCGATTCGGTCGAAATCACGGCCCTCTACGATTTGAAAGTGCAGCAGCAGGACACCGCCTTCCATGCCAGCCTGCTGCAGGGCAGCATCCGGCTGGTGGTGGTGCGCCGCCGCGACAACGAGTGGAAAATCAAAGAATGGCGCGACCAGCGCACCGGCACCACCCCCTGCTGGACCGACCTGAAACGGTATTTTTTCACGCGCTAGCCGCCGGGCCCCCAAACCATTCTCTGGGTGAAAATTTCCATTGGCCGTGAATCTACCCGGGTTCATCGGAAAGCCGCCCTACCCCCTCCCGCAGCCCCCCAATTTTGTATCGTCGCCGGCAAGCAAAACCCACCCCGCCGGCCCTCCCGATACCATGAACAAGCTGCTCACCCTCCTCTACATCCTCTCGTTCCTCCTCACGGTACGCCTCGTCAACGCCGCCCCCGTCGCCGGCTCCGACCTGCCCCACTTGTTCAAGCGCCGCCACACGCCGGTGGAGAAAGTAGAAACCCAGGCCGAGCACCTCGCCCGCTTCCAGGTGCAGCTCACCAACGCCCTGGGCCTGCAGCCCCACCAGGTGTGCGTGCTGCACCGCAACCTGCTGGCCCAGGCCGACCCGGCCCTGTATGGCCCCGCCCCCACCCTCACCGAAGCCCTGCGCGCCGTGCTGCGCGCCGACCAGCTAGCTGCCCTGCAGGCTCTGCCTACCAACGCGGCTTTCGTGCCCGAGTTCGAGGCCCTCGCAGTACGTCCCTAGCACGAAAACTCCCCTCCTTGGAAAGGAGGGGATGTTTTGCCGCAGGCAAAACGGGGGTGGTTCGCCCGGTCGCGCCGTCTGGGTGATAACAGAACAAAGTAACTTATCAGGAAAGAATTATTTTATCAGAAGCAAAGTAGCAACTGGCGCAAGTCGGTTGCTACTTTGCTTTTTAACAGCCCTTTCCCGCCCCAAACGGCGCGACCGACTCAACCACCCCCGTTGCGCTTGCAGCGCAACATCCCCTCCTTTCCAAGGAGGGGAGTTTCTCGTTCTATCGTATCTTTCGCTTCATGAAGCTGCCCGCCGCCACTCTTGCTCCTCTCCTGCTGCTGGCGGCCTGCAACCCCTTCGCCCCGGCCCTCGACGAGGTGCCTACCGACCAGAACCAGCTGCTCGGCAACCCCGTGTACGTGCGCGGCTTCTTCGACCGCTTCCGGGCCGCCTACCAGCTGCGCGATTCCACGCTCTACGGCCAACTGCTCGACCCGAAATTCGTGTTTACTTACCGCGACTTCGCCGCCAACGTGGACCGCTCCTGGACCCGCGACGTGGACGCCAACACTACCTACCGCCTCTTCCGGGCCGCCCGCAGCACCAATTTGCAGTGGACGCAGTACCTGCCCAGCTCCGATACCCTGGCCTCCGACACCGTGGCCTACGTGGAGCGCTCCTTCCTGCTCACCATCGAGCAGCGCGATGATGAGCGGTTTTCGGGCGCCGGCACGGCCCGGCTGGTGCTCGTGCGCAAAACCCGCACCGAGCCCTGGCGCATGCGCAGCTGGTACGACCGGAGCGAGTTCTGAGCACGCCCGAAGCGCCATGAGAGACTCCGGACCAAAAGACGATAACCGGGAAATTGCGCTGTAGCGCTTTATCTTCCCCGCTTCATCATCTTTTACTGCTCCCTTATGGCCGAACCTCAACCCCATTCCGCGCCGCATTTCCAGCGCGCGCTCAATCTCTTCGACGCCACGATGCTCGTCACGGGCAGCATGATTGGCTCGGGCATCTTCATCGTGTCGGCCGATATTGCCCGGCAGGTGGGCTCCACGGGCTGGCTGCTGGTGGTGTGGCTGCTTACCGGCTTCATCACCATGGCGGCGGCCGTGAGCTACGGCGAGCTGGCCGCCATGTTCCCCAAAGTGGGCGGGCAGTATGTGTACCTGCGTGAAGCCTTTGGCCGCCTCACCGCCTTTCTCTACGGCTGGACGCTATTCCTCGTCATTCAAACCGGTGTCATCGCCGCCGTGGCCGTGGCTTTCGCCAAATTCACCGGCGTGCTCGTGCCGTGGTTCAGCGTGAAGCACGAGCTGTTTCGTATCGGCAGCCTGCCATTCAGCAGCGTGCAGCTGCTGGCCATCATCCTCATCGTCGGCATCACCGCCCTCAATGCCCAGGGCGTGCGCACCGGTAAAATAATCCAGAACGTGCTCAGCAGCACCAAGCTGGTGGCGCTGGCGCTGCTCATCATCCTCGGCGTGGCGTTCGGGCTGAACCAGGAAGCCATTCAGCTGAACTTCCACGACCTCTGGACGGCCATGCGCCACGGCCCTACCGGCGCCGCCGTGCCCATCAGCGGCACCACCCTCGTCATCGCCATCGGCATGGCCATGACGGGCTCCCTCTTCAGCTCCGATTCGTGGAACAACATCGGCTTCGCGGGCGAGGAAATCCAGAACCCCGAGCGGACGCTGGTGCGCAGCCTGGCCATCGGCACGGCCATCGTCACGGCGCTCTATCTGCTTATCAACGTGGTGTATCTGCTCACGCTGCCGCTGGTGGGCTCGCCCGAGGCTACCACCGTGGCCGGCCGCGGCATCATGTATGCGCAGGACGACCGCGTGGCCACGGCCGTGGCCGAGTCGGTGCTCGGGCCGGCGGGCGCCTACGTGCTGGCGGTGCTCATCATGCTCAGCACCTTTGGGGCCAACAACGGCATCATCCTCTCCGGCGCCCGCGCCTACTTCGCCATGGCCAAGGACGGCCTGTTCTTCCCCGGCCTGGCTCGGCTGAACCGCAACGGCGTGCCCGGCCGCGCCCTCTGGGCCCAGTGCCTCTGGGCCTGCCTGCTCTGCCTGAGCGGCTCCTACGGCGAACTGCTCAACTACGTCATGTTCTCGGTGATTTTGTTTTACGCTGTCACCATCGTGGGCATTTTCGTGCTGCGCCGCACCCGGCCCGATGCCCACCGCCCCTACCGCGCCTGGGGCTACCCGGTCATTCCGGGCCTCTACGTGCTGCTGGCCACGGCCTTCTGCATTATCCTACTCATCGCGCCCGACACGGCCGAGTTTTCGCGGCGCGGGCTGGGGCTGGTGGCGCTGGGCCTGCCGGTGTATTTCCTGTTTGGCCGCAAGTTTCAGCGCGAGTAAGGCGGAATTTAATTCCGCGACATAAATAAAAAAATGCCGCCGCTTGAGTCAAGCGGCGGCATTTTTTCATCATAACTCGAAACGGCCTAGCGGCGGCGCTTCTTGCCGCCACCGCTGCTGGGCGAGGGCGTCAGGGTCACGTTCACGGGCTGGTTGCCGCGCGATTTAACCACTTCGTCCTGGTAGCCGCCGTAGCCATACACCAGCGTGTTGTCGGCGCCGCCGGGCACTTCGAGGCTGTAGTTACCGTTGGCATCGGTACTGGTAGCCTTGCTGCTGCCTTTCAGAAATACCGTGGCACCGATGAGCGGCTTGCCGTTCTCATCGAGGATGCGGCCCGTCAGGTTTTCGCTGCTGGGAGCGGCGGGCTCGGGCGCTGCGGCGGGGGCTGGCGCGGCTTCAGGCTCGGGCGCGGCGGCGGCGGGCATTTCGGCAGCTACTTGCGGAGCCGCAGCCGGGGCAGCCGGTACCACCGCGCCAGCCGAGGCTACCGGGCGGGCAGTAGTAGTCGGGGCGTCGGATGCGGCCTCAGTGGCCGGCGCCTTTTTCAGGCCGGCGGCAATGCTGTCGGCCGCCGTAGGCATGGTGCCGGTCACAGCCGCATCGTCGAGCATGAAGCTGGGCGTGACGGAGGCCAGGCCGCTGCCGTTGCCCTTGGGCAACAGCACGTAACCAAGAATCAGCACCAGCATGATGCCCCCCAGGATGAGGGCCAGCCGGTTGTTGCCCGCCGAAAGCTCTTCTTCTTCGGCGGCCACGTTGGGGTCGATTTGTTCGTCGTCAGGGGTGGGTAGCTGTTGGGCCATTGGGCAAGATGGGAATTTTTGAAGGCAAAAATCAGAATAAAGAAAAACCGGGCCGGGGGCCGCAGGAAGTCGTCCGCAAGTTAGGGGTTTGGCGAGTGAAATCGGACAGGCGGCCGCGTAATTTCCGGTGCATCGACGTCAAATAAAAAACGCGGCCGACTCCGCTGGTGCAAAGTCGGCCGCGCCGAGCAATTGTAACTGTTAGATTTATTGGCCGCTTGCCTCATTAGCCGGCTTGGCCGGGCCGCTGGGCGCCTTGGCCCCAAAGTCCTGGTCCTGGCTGCGCACGCCGTTCGAAAGGTCCACGCTGCCCTCGGTTTCGAAGCCCGGGCCCTGCGACTGCTCGTTGGAATCGGAGTGGTTGTTGCCGCCCTGGGGCTCGGTTTCGGAGCCGTGGATGTGCAGGTTTTCGAGCTGGTCCTTCTGGTTGTCGCGCTGGGTGTAGCCGTGGGCGCCGGTGTTGCGGTGGGCCGTGGGGTCGTTGCTGGCTTTGTTGTTGCTCTGGTCCTGCTGGTATTCTTTTTCCTTCTCCAGCTGCTCGTTATGCGATACTTTGCCGTTGCTGATGATATCGGCGTGCTCGCCTTCGTCGGGGTTGGTACCGTCGCCGGAAATGTTGTCGGGAAGCATATTGTTGGGGGTGAAGAGGTGATGGAGTGAGAATGTGAAGAGGTTTACGCGAATGAGCGCCGGGCGTTATCATTTGCGTTTCCATTTCCTTATCCCGCCTCTACTCACCTTTTCACGTCATTCAGCTTCCAGTCGTAGGGGTAGTAACTAACCGCATAGCCGGCCGGAATCAATTTACCCTCTCTGAACTGGTTGACGTAAGCCACGCCGGTTTTGCCGCTGGCCTTGAAATCAGCCTCGTACCACTTGAAAATTTCCGAAAGGTGGACTTTCTTAGCCGCCGCATCCACCCGCACGAATGCGGGGTCCTGCAGCACCCGGCGGGCCTGCACCGTGAGCTGGGCGTCGAGCAGGTTGCCCACGTAAGCCTCGCGGTTGAGGCGGGGGCAGCCCTTGGCCCCGCACACCAGCGCGAAGTGGGTGCGCGGGTCGGCATAAGGCTCGCGGATTTTTTTGGTTTCGAGGTCGTTCAGCGTCAGCTTGTCGCCGGCCACGCTCACGGTATTCTTATCAAAAAAACCCGGCACTTTCTGCACCGATTCGAGCGGGTAGCGCGCCACCACTTCGCCGATGACCAGCACATTATAGGCATTGAGGTAAAAGGCCTTACGGTCATTTTCCGTAGCCGCCGCCGCGTCAAACGTTTCGATGCGGCGCAGCAGCGCCTGCAGCTCCAGCGGGTTGCGCTTGATGGCGGCGTAGTTGACGTTGCCCTCGGCATCGACAAATTTCTTAAAGTATGCCGTAGTGGCCGCCGCAAGGTTGGGCGTGGGCGGGGCGTGTGGCTTCAGGGCCAGCAACGGCGCGGCCAGCAGCAGGGCGCCCAGCAGCGCCGTCGGCACCCACCAACGGCGGGGTAGCAGAAATTTTTTCATCGGGGTAGAAATGAAAAGTGAAACATGACTACAAAGTAACACCGGCGCACCGAAAATTGGCTTTTTCCGGGTTCCGAACCGGCCCGGGGTTTACCTTTACTTGCTACTCTCATGACCGCCGCTCCCTTCCACCTCGTCATCATCGGCAACGGCATCGCCGGCATCAGTTGCGCCCTGACCTTGCGCCGCCTGCGCCCCGAGGCCCGCATCACTATCGTCTCAGGCGAAAGCCTGCACCATTACGCCCGCACAGCCCTGATGTACGTGTACATGGGCCACCTGCGCCTGGCCGACATCAAGCCCTACGAAGACTGGTTCTGGCGCGAAAACCAGCTCGACCTGGTGCATACCACCGCCACCGCGCTGCACCCGGCCGGGCAGCGCGTAAGCCTTAGCAACGGGCTGACCTTAAGTTACGACGCACTATTGCTGGCCACCGGCTCCGAAAGCCGCTTCCACGACTGGCCCGGCCAGCACCTGGCCGGCGTGCAGGGTTTCTACAATCTCTCTGATTTAGAAGCCCTGAGCCGCGATATCCACGGTATCCGGCGGGGCGTAGTGGTGGGCGGCGGCCTCATCGGCATCGAGCTGGCCGAGATGCTGCACTCGCGCGGCATCGAGCCGCTGCTGCTGGTGCGTGACGCCCACTACTGGTCCAGCAGCCTGCCCCCGGAAGAAGCCGCGCTCGTTGATTATCAGATAAAACAGAATCAAATTCCCGTGCGCTACCACACGGAATTGCGCGAAATTCTGGGCGACGCGCAGGGCCGCGTACGGGCCGTGCGCACCACGGCCGGCGAAGAAATTGCCTGCCAATGGGTGGGCCTGGCCACTGGTGTGCGCCCCAACCTGACGCTGGCCCGCACGGCCCCGGCGCTCGAAACCGACCAGGGCATTCTAGTGGATGAGTATCTGAAAACCACCCTCCCTCACGTGTACGCCGCCGGCGACTGTGCCCAGCACCGCCTACCCGCTGCGGGCGAGGTGCCCATCGAACAGCTCTGGTACACCGGCCGCATGCAGGGCGAAACCGTGGCCCACACCATTGCGGGGCAGCCCGCCCCCTACCGGCGCGGTATCTGGTTCAACTCAGCTAAGTTTTTCAACCTCGAATATCAGACCTACGGCCGTGCCCCCGTCGCCCCGACTGACGGCCTCAGTAGTTTCTACTGGCAGCACCCGATGCGGCAAGTAGCGCTGCGTATTTATTTTGAAACCAGCGACTCGCAAGCCGTCACCGGCTTCAATGCGCTGGGCCTGCGCCTGCGCCACGCCGTCTGCGAGCAGTGGATTCGGCAGCGTACGCCGCTGACCACGGTGCTGGCCCGGCTGGCAGAAGCTAATTTTGACCCCGAGTTTTTTCCCCGGCACGAAGCGGCTATCGTACGGGCATTTAATCAGCAGTTCCCGCAACAGGCCATCGCAATCCGGCCTAAGCGCAGGCTGTTTTTCTGAGTTACGAGTTAAAAGTGGAGAGTTAAAACGAGGTCTTCGGAAACCCAACCACTCCCCGGCAGATTTTAACCTTTAACTTTTCACTTTTAACCCCCTTTCCGTGGATTTCGAGAAATTATACCGCCCCTCGGCCCTCAACAGCTACCAGTTCATTGCCGTGACCGGGCTCATCATGAGCGGGGCGGCACACCTGATTATCAAATACCTGGTGGCGCGCCCGCTGCCCACCGGCTTCGGCTGGCTCTACGTATGCTGGGCGGGGCTCTACGTGGTGGGCTCCCTGCTGAACCTCTTTGGCAAGCCCAGCAGCGGGCACCACCATCACCACCACTAGCCAGCTCACCGATGCCTGACGCCTACCAGCTTGCCCCACCGCTACCCGCCCGGCTGCCTTTCGAAAGGGCTGCCCTGACGGCCGTGGCCGCCGGGCTGCTGGGCCTGCTCCTCACCTTAGCCGATGCCGACCCGCACCGGCAACAAACCTGGTTTTATGCGGCACTGGGGCTGCTGAGCGTCGGCACCTTAGGCTGGAGCTGGCTGAAATACGGCCAGCAACCCGCCGGCGTGAGGCAGGATGGCCTCTGGCAGTGCGCCAGCACCAGCCGCGGCGCCGCGGCCTGGGTTACGGGCCTGGTGCTGACGGGCTTCTACATCATCCTCTACTGGTTTCCCGACTATCTCACGCACCTCATCCGCCCGCTCGATGGCTTCAGCCACAGCCTGCGCGGCCGGCCTGCCGACCAGTGGTTTCTCTACGGCACTTTCTACACCCTGGCCGTGGCGCTGATGGGTGCCCGGGCACTGTGGAAATACCGGCACTCGCGCTACCAGGCAATCCGCACGCTGTCAGTCATGTTTTTCCAGACTGGCTTTGCATTTATCCTACCCGGGCTGCTCCAGCTATTCCAGAAACCAGAGTTTTATTTCAGCTATTTCTGGCCGCTGAAGTACGATTATTTATTTCCGAGCACGGTCGGTTATTTAATTGATAACGGCCAGGCGCTGGGCGTGTTCATGGTATTCTGGGGCGCGGCCATGTCCTTCATCGCCACGCCGATACTCACTTATTTCTACGGCAAGCGCTGGTATTGTTCCTGGGTATGCGGCTGCGGCGGCCTGGCCGAAACCGCCGGCGACCCCTACCGCCACCTCGCCGACAAAAGCCGCGCCGCCTGGCGCTGGGAAGTGCGAATTATTTACCCCATTTTCGGGCTGATTATTCTTATTACCGCCTTACTGTGGTTGAATACTGCTACGCATAACGTATTGCTCGGCAGCATCTCCGGCAAGGCCGCACAGTGGTACGGCTTTTTCATCGGCTCCATTTTTTCGGGTGTAGTGGGCGTGGGCTTCTACCCTATTTTCGGCAGCCGGGTGTGGTGTCGCTTCGGCTGCCCGATGGCTGCCTACCTGGGCCTGCTCCAGAAACATTTCTCCCGCTTCCGCATCAGCACCAACGGCGGCCAATGCATTTCCTGCGGCAACTGCTCGAATGCCTGCGAGATGGGTATCGACGTGCAGCAGTACGCCCAGCGCGGCGCGCCCATCGTGCGGGCCAGCTGCGTGGGCTGCGGCGTGTGTAGCACCGTGTGCCCCCGCGGCGTGCTCAACCTCGAAAACGGACCGCGCGAAGGCCGACTGCTGGCCTCGACGCTTATTCACGCCGATTCGCTGCGAATACTGAGTTAAGTATGCCAACCAAATTTATTTCCACCAGTCTTGGGGCCATATTCACCCTGCTATTACTCTGCGGTTGTTCGGCTTACAGGCACAGCCAGCCCGATTTGCCCACCAGCCAGCGGCCCTGGAATAGCTTGGCTACCGATTTGACCTTGTACCCGCCCAACGCCGCCGCGCTATTCACGCCCTCCGACTACACCGGCTACCCCGACCACCGGGTTATATTGTTTCGTCGGCAGCCGGGCGCCACGCAGTACCATCAATATCGACGCATAACCACAGTAAAGGCATTGCCTACGCTAAGTAATTCTGCGGCTGACTCTATTGCCCAAAGCGAGTATCCTGCGCGAGTGCCGGCAGCTCTTCGCAAAACTTATTTTAACTCGGCGTTTCATCAACCATTCGAAGCCCCCGGTACAACACCGATTGCTCCTTCTGCCCTGCTGATTGACGAAGTAGAACTACCTAACATCGAATGGCAAGGTTTTCTGAATTATGTCGTTCGCGACTCGGGCCAGGCAATTGCAGCCCGCTATTTCCCAGCTCCCGCCAGCCTGCCACTCCCCACTTATTTCACCGACCCGTTCTATCGCTACTTCCCGGTAGTGGGCCTGAGCCGGACGCAGATTGAGGCGTATTGTCGCTGGCGCTCAGCCGTCACCACCAAATCCCTGAGTGATTACCGTGAATTTGGCCCTACTCACCCCAACTATATGGTAATGACTTACCGACTGCCCACCGAGGCCGAATGGGAATACGCGGCGGGCAGTATTTATGCGGCCACCGAGCCTTATGGCGTACCACAGGCCATCAATCGCGCCCGGATTAAGCTAAAAGCCGCTGACTACTTGCGCACTCGCTCGCGCAGCACCCAGGTCATTGAGCAAGTACGTGCCGATGTAAAAGCCTTTAATAAAGCCTCACCGGAGCTCATTCAATTTAATTGTCAGCGTTCGGCTCCCTACTTCCTGGCCCTGCCTACCCCCGGTTACGTCTTCGGCCTGCCGCAAAACTTCTACGGCCTCTATCAAATGGCTGGCAACGTGGCCGAACTGGTGCAGGAGCCCGGCCTCACCAAGGGCGGCAGCTACCTCGACCCGCTCGAAGCCTGCTCCATCAAGGCGCGGGGCCGTTATGCGGGGCCAGCCCCGTCGGTGGGGTTCCGCTGCGTGTGCGAGCTTAGCTTTCCAAACCAGAAACGCTAATCTCAGCTTCCAGCATCTGCTTAAGCACCGCATTGCGCTGGCGCAGAAAGTCCGTCAGGTAGCGCGTCAGAAACAATTGCTCGAACCAGCGCCCGACGAACCCCACCGGACTTTGAAAATCAAACACATCGCGCATGTGCGTTCCCCCGGCCACGGCTTCAAAATAATGGTCGTGCCGCAGCCACCGAAAGGCCCCGCGCACCTGCTCATCCCGGAAATGCGTTGGCGGCGTGGCGGCCGTGATGCGTACCGTCAGGTGCTGGCGCAGGCCGAAATGCCGGCCTTCCCAGGTCACCACGTCGCCCAGTTGCAGCTGCCCGCCGGGCGGGGCTGCCAACACCCGCTCGCCAGTTTGCTTAGCTGATTCGGCATGTGCTTGCGTGTTCAATGCCAGCGCATAGCAAGCCGCCGGTGGGGCTGCGATAAACGTGCTCATCTCAATGCGCGGCATAGCTCCTGGCTCAGGCTTCCAGCGTCTGCAGCACCTCCTTGGTTTTGCTGACGTGGTCGGTAGCGCCGCTCAACGAATTAAAAATATAGCGGATAACTCCCTCCTTGTCCACCACAAACGTTACGCGGCCCGGCAGCAAACCCAGCAGCGCCCGCGGCACCTCATAGAGCTTGCGCACCTTGCCGCCCATGTCGGCGAGCAGCGGGAAGGGCAGGCGGTTTTTCTGAGTAAATTTCTGATGCGAAGCCTCGCTGTCGGAGCTGATGCCGATAACGTCGGCCCCAAGGTCCTGAAAATCCTGGTATTCATCCCGAAAGGCGCAGGCTTCGGCTGTGCAGCCGGGCGTTTCGTCTTTGGGATAAAAAAACAAAACCAGGTGCCGGCCGCGCTGCTCACTGAGGCGAAAATCGGTACCGGTGGTGGTTTTGAGGCTGAAATCGGGGGCGGACTGACCTACCTGGAGCATAGTTTTGAAAGAATATTCATGGCCGGAAGTCGGCTACCGACGAGCTTTACGCTGGCAGCGGCATCTTTGTGGGCGCGTAGTTCCGCGCCTGCCTGGCCAAACCGCTCCCGGCGCCACTTGTTTTCCCGCATGTCCCTTGCCCCACCTGCGCCCCGCATCGGCGTCATCATTCCGGCCTACAACGAGGCCCAGTCCATTGCCCTCGTACTGGCCGAAATCCCGGCCGGACTGGTGCAGGAAGTGGTGGTAGTGGATAATAATTCGAGCGACGACACCGCTGCCCGCGCCCGCGCCGCCGGGGCCACCGTGCTGCACGAGCCCCGCCCCGGCTACGGTCACGCCTGCCTGGCTGGCATGGCGCATTACTTTGCCCAACCCACCGAGCAGCAGCCCGCTGTTATCGTTTTCCTCGACGGCGACCACTCCGACTACCCCGCCGAAATGCCCGCCGTGCTGGCCCCAATCCTGCGCGACGAGGCCGATATGGTCATCGGCTCGCGCGCCCTGGGCGAGCGCGAGCGCGGCGCCCTGCTGCCGCAGCAGCGCTTCGGCAACTGGCTGGCCACCCGCCTGCTGCGCCTGCGCTACGGCGGCACCCACACCGACCTGGGTCCCTTCCGCGCCATCCGCCGTGAGGCCCTGCAACAACTCGGCATGGTGGACAAAACCTACGGCTGGACCGTGGAAATGCAGGTGAAGGCCGCCCGGCAGGGACTGCGCACCGTGGAAGTACCCGTGCGCTACCGCCGCCGTATCGGCGTGAGCAAAGTATCAGGCACGGTGCGCGGCACCATCGGGGCCGGCTATAAAATTCTGTGGACCATCTTCCGCTACTGGTAGTTTTTTCGTAGGTCGGCCGAAAAATACCCCTAGCTTTGGCTTTCCCCATGCGTCCCGCTATTTCCTCTTCCCTCTGCTGATGCCGGTTTTGCCCCTTTTACTGTTGGGACTTTACGGCCTTTGTTTGCTGTTTATCATCGGCTTCAGCGTGGTGCAGTGGCAGCTTACGCGCCTGGCGCTACGAGCTTACGCCCAGCCAACTCCCCTCCCACCAGCGCCGACGGCCTGGCCCCACGTCACGGTGCAGTTGCCGCTCTACAACGAGCGCAACGTGGCCGAGCGCATCATCGACGCCGCTGCGGTCCTCGACTACCCACTTGATTTGCTGCACATCCAGGTCCTCGACGACTCCACCGATGATACCGTGGCGCTGGTGGCCGCCCGCATAGCCCACCACACCACTCAGGGCCGGCGCATCAGCCACGTGCGCCGCTCCAGCCGCGAGGGCTACAAAGCCGGCGCTCTGGCCCACGGCCTCCATCTGACGGATGGCGAATTCATCGCTGTGTTCGATGCCGATTTTGTGCCGCCGCCGGATTTCCTGCGCCAAACCATCCCTCATTTTGCTACCAGTCCGCGAATTGGCGTAGTCCAGACCCGCTGGGGCCATCTCAACGCCGACGACTCCCTACTAACTCGTCTGCAAGCCTTTGGTCTGAACGCGCATTTCCTCATAGAGCAGGTTGGCCGCCACTCCGGCGGCCATTTTATCAATTTCAACGGCACCGGCGGCGTGTGGCGGCGCAGCTGCATTGCCGATGCCGGCGGCTGGCGCGCCGACACCCTCACCGAAGACCTCGACCTGAGCTACCGCGCCCAGCTGCGCGGCTGGCACTTTACGTATTTGCCCGCCGTGGTAGCCCCCGCCGAGCTTCCTGCCGTGATGGACGCCCTCAAATCGCAGCAGTTCCGCTGGAATAAGGGTGCCGCCGAAACCGCCCGCCTGCACCTTGGCACCGTGTGGCGCTCCGGCGCCCGCCTGAGCACTAAGCTTCACGCTACCTTCCACTTACTCAATAGCAGTGTGTATGTAGCCATTCTGTTGATGGCGCTGCTGAGCGTGCCGTTGGTATTCATCAAGGCCGGGCATCCGCAGTGGCGGCTGGCGTTTCAACTGGCGGCGATATTCCCGCTGGCGTTTTTGCCGCTGGTGTATTATTTCCTCACCGCCTGGCGTCTGGGCCAGACCAAGCGCAGCCCACGACGCAGCTATCCGGCATTTTTCCTGCTGTTTCTGTCTGTGTCGATGGGCTTGGCGCTACACAATGCGCGGGCGGTGCTGCTGGGCTGGCTGGGTCAGCGCAGCCCCTTCATCCGCACGCCCAAAACCGGCAGCCAGCCCAGCGCCCGCCGCTACCGCACCGGCGGCCTCGACGCCTTAGTGCTGCTGGAAGGTCTGCTGGCCGTCTATTTCGTCTTCGGCATGGCCGCTGGGGTGTATGCGCACGATTTGGGCCTGCTGCCCTTCCACCTGCTTCTGGCTAGTGGGTTCGGCACGGTGTGCTACTATTCCATTCGCCACGCCCGCTAACTTTGGCTAATCAATGAAGCCTCGGCCCCAGGTTATTACAGGGAGTGCGGCGGCGCTATCCGGGCTGGCATATCTGGTGTTGGCTTACGTTACTCCACGGGCTGATTTTCTGCAGTTGGTACTGCTGTTCGGGGTAGCGCTGGTGAGCTATGTGGTGCTGTTGCGAAGTGGTATTTCCTGGCAACGAGGCCTGGGGCTGGCCCTGCTGCTGCGCCTGTTGTGGCTGCCTGCCACGCCCGCACTATCCGATGATTTTTACCGCTTTCGCTGGGATGGGCTGCTGGTTGCTAATGGCATCAACCCTTTTCAGTTTCGCCCAACGGAAATAGCTCCTGCTGTTGCCCTTAAACCCGGGCTTCAGCCGACGCTGGCCCACCTATTTCCCCGACTAAATTCGCCTGATTATTATTCCGTTTACCCACCCGTTTGCCAATTTATTTTTGGCGCAGCAGCTAAATTATTTCCCGCTTCTGAAATCGGTTTTATCATCGCTCTAAGGCTGATTTTGCTAGCTGCCGAATGCGCTTCGGCCTGGCTACTACTGCAACTGCTGGAGCTACTGAAGCAGCCGCGCAAACTAGCGCTATACTATCTATTGCACCCGCTGGTTATTATCGAGCTTGTTGGCAACCTGCATTTTGAAGTATTGGTCATTGCACTTGTTCTGTTAGCTGCGTGGCTATTAGCCCGGCAAAAAACTCACCGGTCTGCATTAGCACTGGCATTGGCAGTTGCCACCAAATTACTGCCAGTAGTTGTGTTGCCATTATTAATTAAACGGCTGGGCTGGCGTCAGTTTATTATTTACCTGGGCGCTTTCAGTGCTTCCCTTGTTCTATTGTTTCTCCCCTTTGCTTCCACCGAATTAATTGGCAATATCAGCAACAGCCTCCGGCTTTATTTTCACCGTTTCGAGTTCAACGCCAGCCTGTATTATTTGCTGCGCGCCGTTGGTTTCCGCCTCAGCGGCTACAATGAAATTGCTATTATTGGCCCGGGGCTGGCGCTGGTTTCGGCACTCACGGTGCTCACAGCAGTCTGGCTACAGCGCAGGTCACTAGCCGGACTTGCCGTTAGTCTGCTGCTTATTCTAAGCGTTTATTATCTGTGCGCCACCACCGTGCACCCGTGGTATATCACGCCGCTGATTGCCGTGAGTGTTTTCACCCGCTTTCGCTACCCGCTGGTGTGGGGCGGGATGGCCATTCTATCCTATGCGGCTTACCGAGATGCCGTTTACACCGAAAACCTGGGCTTGGTGAGCTTGGAATATGCCGTTACGCTAGCCTGGCTGGGCTACGAGTTATTTTCTACCCGCCTTGCCAACGCTTCACTCCCCGCGCCACGCCCGTAAATCAGCCACCGTATCAACGTCGGCCAGTTGTGGCAGCAGCGCTACGCGCAAACCCAGCCGCGCCGCATCGGCTAGGGTAGCGGCCCGCACGGTAGCCGTGCTCCATTCTTTATTGGCAAACAGTAACATATGCAGCTCTTTCATTGCCAACAAGTAATACCCACCATCTGTGGCTGGTCCCAGCACTATATCATGGTGCTGGAGCAGTTCAAAAGCCTGTTCCAGATGCGCAGCCCGCAGCCCCGGACAGTCGGTACCGATAATGGCGACGGCGGACGCTCCAGCCACAAAAGCGGTGGCAAAAGCGGCAGCCATACGGTGCCCCAGGTCGCCGGCCGGCTGCAGCAGCCAGGGCAGGCCGGGCCATTCCGGCAGTTCAGCCGTGGGCAAATCCGGTGCATCGGCCAGCCACACGGTGGCGGGAATGCCAGCCGCTCCCACCGCGGTGGCCGTGATAGTTAACAGCTCGCGGTACACCGCCAGCGCGGCCGTGTCGCCGATGTCGGCCGCCAGGCGGGTTTTTACCCGCCCCAGCACGGGCTGGCGGGCAAAAATGATCAGGTGCCTACTCAGGCCATTGCTTAATTTAGTCACGTCACCAAACACTTAATTGCGCCGCACCCGAATCTGCACCCGCTCGCCATCTTCGCTGGTAGTGGGCTGTACATCGATGCGGTCGGCTTCGTCGAAGTACGTGGCCAGGCCGCGCACGATGCCCACGGCCAGCCCGCCCATCCGGCGCGGCGAGACGTAGTCAATAATGACTTCGTTTTCGCTAACGCGCTTCACGTCAAGCACCGGCGGCGCGTTTTCGGTGTGCTCGCGGCGCACGTGGGTGTGCATCACGGCTTCGGTGTGCTCCAGCATTTCCAGCGTCTTCCACTCGGGGCGCATCAGTTTCTGGTACATATAGAGCAAATCGGGCACGAGGTACTCGCCAAATTTCTCGTGCAATTCGCCCGCCGGGATGCCGGTTTGCTGAGCGGCGTAGCCAATTAGGGCGTACATGTGCTCGTCGGGGTACACCGTTTTGCTGTTGAAATCAAGGCTGCTGATGCCCGCCAGCTCCGTCAGCTGCACCCAGGTGCTGTGGTCGTACTGCGTTTGCACGTAGCGTTTTAAGAGCGAGAAAATCGTACCGTGCATAATGTCAATCAGTAATGAGCAATGGGCAATGAACAATTGGCCGGGCAAAAGTAAAGCTTCTACCCGGCCAATTGTTCATTGCCCATTGCTCATTACTAGTTGATTCTAAATGGCGCCCATCACCGTCATCGTGCTAAGCGTGGGATTAACGCTGCCACCGGCGGGCTCTACCGTCATGGCAAAAGCCTGGGCGCTGGCGATGTCCTTCATGTGCTGCAGGCTGTCGCCGGCGGCGGTGCCCACGGCCAAAGTGCCGGCATCCACGGGCTTGCCGTTGTCGAGGGCCCAGAGCTGGTACTGCTTGTCGGCGGGCAGGGCGGGCAGGTTCTTCACGTCCACGTACACCGCTTTGGTGGCGAGGTTGTAAAGCACGCGGGCCTTGGCGGCGGGGGCCGCTTTGGTGCCGGCCAAGGCCACGGCGCGGAATTCGTCGTTGCGCAGGATGGCGTTTTGCTCCTGCATGGCGCCGAGTTGCTGGCGGTAGTTGGCCTGGGTGGCGGCGGCGATGCGGGCGTTGTCGTTTTGCAGGGCCACGAGCTCGCCGTTGGCCTGCTGCCAGTTGTTGTAGAGCAGCGCGTTACCTACCAGACTCAGCAGCAGCGCCACCGAGGCGGCAATAGCCCAGCCGGAGGAGCGCGCAGGGGCTACTGGTTCGGGCGCGTTGAGCGGGAGCACGGGCGTGCTGGTAGTAGTTTCAGCGTGACGGGATTGCACCAGCTCATCCACGTCGGCGCGGAGACTACTGGTAGCGGGTCGGGAAGCGGGTGTGGCCGGAGTTTCAGCCACCGGGGAGTTCAGATTGGCCAGCACGTGGCCCAGCACGCGCTCGCGCATGCCAGCCGGGGGCGTGATGGCGTGGGCTTCGGCGTAGAGCCCCAGGGCGGCCTGCACCTGTGTAAGCTCCTGGCGCACCGCCGGATGGCGGGCCGCCTGGGCTTCCACCTCGGCGCGCTCGGCGGAGCTGAGGTCACCTAAAGCATAGAGCTCCAGGATGCCGGATTCGATATAAGCTTGGATGTCTTGCACGTTAATTAGCGAATCAGTTTGCTTAATAGCTTGATGGCGGTGCGGGCGCGGGTTTTCACCGTGCCCAAGGGTAGGTCGAGTTCTTCGGCGACTTCACTTTGGGTGTAGCCTTCGAAATAGAGCAAATCAATAATCTGGCGCTGCTCGGGAATGAGGGTTTGGGTGATTTCCTGCAGGCCGATGTGTTCGGGGCGGAAGGTCGCCGGAGCGGCTTGGCGTTGAGCCGTCAAGCTGTCATCCAGCCCCATTGTGCGACTACCTACGCGGTGCTGGCGCGAGCGGATTTTGTCAATCGACAAATTGCGGCAAATATTAACCACCCAGGTAAATAGACGGCCTTTGCTGGCGTCGTAGCTGGCGAAAGCGTGCCAGATTTTGACCATTGCTTCCTGGAGCACGTCTTCGGCTTCGTCTTCGGCTTTCACGATGCGGAAGATGACGCCGTAGAGGGCGGCCGCGTAGCGGTCGTAGAACTCGGTCATAGCCGCTTCGTCGCGGGCGCGCAAACGCTCGACAAGTGCTTCCTCGGCCGCCGAGGGCAGCGAGATTGGGGGAGAATCGGACACGGGAATACCGGATAGGTGGAAGTGACAGCAGCCGGGACTGGCTGCCATACGGTGGCGAAAATACGCCATCCCTCCTACATAAGATGCGCCGACCTACGGTTTAATGGCGGTTTAATGTGGGCAGCGCGATTTCAGCCCCGCAATATGATGGTTGTTATAAACCCCGGGCTTCTGGAAACAGTCCTTTGATGAACCCCAGCGTGATAAGCAAGCCGCGAAGCGGCGCCACATTGGTAGCCTGAGAAGGGGCCGTGAATATCAGAGCCGCAAAGCGGCGGCACCTAACGTTAGGTGCCGCCGCTTTGCGGCTCTGATTAGTTGACTACCAACGTGACGCCGCTTTGCGGCTGATTGGCTATTCTTTTACAAATCCCACACCGAACTACGCTGCTCGCGCATGGCGTGGCGCACGTTCATCCAAAATACTCCGGCGAAATAGAGCACGATGGGCGAGCCGAAGGTGAAAAACGACACGTACACAAACGACAGCCGCACGCTGCGCGTGCTGAAGCCCCAGCGCTGGCCCAGGGCCGAGCACAAGCCGAATGACTGCGTTTCGAGGAAGTCGGTGAGGCGTTTCATGGGGCGTAAAGGTAAGGACGCGAGCGTGGGAATGGGCTAAAGATACAACCGGCCGGCGGGCCAACGCAAGCTGCGCTGCCTACTTTCGTGCGGCCGCAGCCAGCCGTTGCGGTGTTTTTTACGTTTGCAGGCTAAAATTAAGTTGCTACCGTTGCGTTTAATAAAAAGAAAATGGGGGCTACTGGCCGGCGCCGGGCTGCTGGCCCTCGCGGCCTGCAGCCCCCTGCCCCGGGTGCTGAAGCAGGCCGAAGCCGGCCGCCGCGTGAGCGCCACGCCCACGCCCCTGCTGGCGGTGGGCGAAAGCGTACCCTTCGAGGTGACGGCCCAAACGCCCGCCAAGCACCTGCATAAAAAGGTGGCCTACGAGTTGCTGCTGCGCTACCGCTACGACCACGGCTTGCGCGAAGACACCCTGGGCCGCCTTAGCTTCGTGCCGGGCGAGTTCGTGTACGCCGATTCCAGCAAGGGGCAGGTGCTGGTGGCGCACAAAAGCTTCAGCTTCGCCAACACCCCGGCCCGCGGCGCCGGCGAGCTGCTGGCCCGCCCGCAGGTGCGCGAACTCAAGCGCAACGGCCGCGTGCTGCAAGCGCCAGCCGACGTGCTGGTGGCCCGCGGCGTGGCCGACCCCGCCCGCCTCGTGACCCGCGAAGACACCACCCTGACGTTGCTGCCCGAGTCGGCCAGCCACCGCACCAGCGGCACGCGGGTGCTGCCGTTTTTCTTCGACGAGGGCACCTGGTACATCCGCAGCGGCCTGGGCACCAACATTGCCGCGCTCGAAGACCTCATCGACGCCAACCAGCGCACCCGCAAGGTGCTGATTGTGGCCGGCCACTCGCCCGACTCGGCCGACCTGGCCCTGCCCTCGCTGGCCAGCAAGCGAGTGCTGTCGCTGCTACATCATTATAAGGAACGGGTGCGCATGTTCTCCTACCTTAATAAGGTCGATAAAATTACCTTCGACACCCTGGCTTACCGGCGGCGCTGGGATATTTTCCTGAGCAAGGTGATGACCTCGGCCCTCAAGCCCGAGCAGATGGACTCGGTGGTGACCATTATCAACGACACCCGGGGCAGCTACGAAGACAAAGAAAAAGCCCTGCACACGCTTTCGTACTTCGATTACATCCACGACTACGTGTACCCCGTGCTACGCTTTGGCACGGTGGCCGTCACCTATACCGCCCCCGACCGCTACGACTCGGAAATATACCTGCTCTCGAAAAAGATTGTCGAAAAGCAGCTCGAGGCCGACGCCCTCACGCCCGAGGAGCTGCGCTACTCGGCCACCCTCACGCCGCTGCTGGCCGAAAAGCAGCGCATCTACGAAGCTGCCATTGCTGAATCGGGCAACTGGGAGGCCTTTCACAACCTGGGCGTGGTACTGCTGCAGCGCGGTGAAAAAGAGTCCAGCCCCTCGGTGCGCCGCGCCTACCTGCGCCGCGCCGGGGTCAACTTTACCCTGGCCGCCCACCGCCACCCCACGGCCGAGGAATTCTACTACGCGGCCACTGCCTACCACCGCGCCGGCGACCGGCTCGAAGCCCTGCAGGGCTACGACTACGCCATCAAGCTGGGCGGCTCGCGCCCGCTGCTGCGCAAGGTTTTTTCGGATAAAGCGGCCCTGGAAATCGAAGCCGGCCAGCCCGACGACGCCCTGCGCAGCCTGCACTACGCCGGCCTCTCCTACCAGAACTACCTGAATACCGCCCTCATCTACGTGCTCAAGGGCGGCTACGACGCGGCCGCCGACGCCTACAAAGCCGCCCAGCAGCTGCGCCCTACGGCCGCCGCGCCCATCTACGGCCAGGCCGTGGTGGCCGCCCGCCAAAAGAACGAAGCCGCGCTCGGCGACTTACTGCGCCAAGCCGTGGCCCTCGACCGCAGCTACGCCCAGCGCGCCGTAGAGGATTTGGAGTTTCAGGACTACGCGCAGAGCAAGACGTTCCGAGAGGCGCTGAAGTAGCGCGGACTTTGTAGTCCGCGAGTCAGAACGTTTGTACTCGCGGACTACAAAGTCCGCGCTACTTCCAACCGCTCCGGACGCTGTCCAAACGAACCAACTCGCTGTTTTTCCTCACCGGACGCTGTTTCACCCGCGCCGGACGGTGTTTTCCAGCTTCGGAACGCTGTTTTTGTCCACCGGACGCTGTTTTCAATTTCCGGACGTCATTTTCCCGCCACCGGACGCCGTTTTTTTCCACCGGACAAAAATTCCGCCCACCGGACGCTGTTTTTCTCACCGGACGCTCACCCCGCACTCCGGATGCTGTTTTCCCGCGCCGGACGCCAAACCGCCATTTGCCCACGGCGCGGCGCTGGTGTAACTTTGGGGCGCGGCCGGAGGCGTGTGTGCCCCGGCATTCTTTTACACTAGTTAGCATTGATGCGTACCATCCAATTCCGCGAAGCCTTGCGTGAGGCCATGAGCGAAGAAATGCGCCGCGACCCCAAGGTATTCCTGATGGGCGAAGAAGTGGCCCAATACAACGGCGCTTACAAGGTGAGTCAGGGCATGCTCGACGAGTTCGGCGCCGACCGCGTGATTGACACGCCCATCGCCGAGCTGGGCTTTGCCGGCATCGGCGTGGGCGCGGCCATGAACGAGCTGCGGCCCATCATCGAGTTCATGACCTTCAACTTCTCGCTGGTCGCCATCGACCAGGTTATCAACTCGGCCGCCAAGGTGTATTCGATGTCGGGCGGGCAGTACTCCTGCCCCATCGTGTTCCGCGGCCCGACGGGTAATGCCGGCATGCTCTCCTCGCAGCACTCCCAAAACTTCGAGAACTGGTACGCCAACACCCCCGGCCTGAAAGTAGTAGTACCCTCGAACCCCTACGACGCCAAGGGCCTGCTCAAAGCCGCCATCCGCGACCCCGACCCCGTGATTTTCATGGAATCGGAGCTCATGTACGGCGACAAGGGCGAAGTGCCCGAAGAAGAATACATCCTCGAAATCGGCAAGGCCAACCTCGTGCGCGAGGGCAAGGACGTGACCATCGTGAGCTTCGGCAAGATGATGAAAGTGGCCATCGCGGCCGCCGACGAGCTGGCCAAAGACGGCGTGCAGGCCGAAATCATCGACCTGCGCTCGGTTCGCCCCATCGACTACGACGCCATCATCAACTCCATCAAGAAAACCAACCGCCTCGTGGTGGTGGAGGAAGCCTGGCCCCTGGCCAGCATCTCGGGCGAAATTGCCTACATGGTGCAGCGCCGCGCCTTCGACCACCTCGACGCGCCCGTCATCCGCATCACCTGCGCCGACGTGCCCCTGCCCTACGCCCCCACCCTCATCGAAGCCTCGCTGCCCAACGTGGCCCGCGTGGTGAAAGCGGTGAAGGAAGTGACCTACGCCAAGGCGTAAGTTTTTCGCTGAGCGTTACAAGAACGAGTGGTAGTACGAATTCCCCGCAGGGGTTCGTACTACCACTTTGTCGTTAAAGCCGCTTGTTCAGCGTCAGAGTGGTAGTACGAACCCCTGCGGGGAATTCGTACTACCACTCGTTCTAATCAATTCGCGCCCGGCGCGGTTGTACAGGTCTTCCATTCTGACCTTACTTCCATGCCTGCCACCTCCCCCGTCACCTTCTCCGTCCTCGACCTCGCCCCCATCGCCGCCGGCACCACCCCCGCCGATACCTTCCGCAAAAGCCTCGACCTCGCCCAACACGTTGAAAAATTAGGCTATACCCGCTACTGGCTGTCCGAGCACCACAACATGGTGAGCGTGGCCAGCGCCGCCCCGGTGGTGCTCATCGGCTACATCGCGGGCGGCACCAGCACCTTGCGGGTAGGCTCGGGCGGCATCATGCTGCCCAACCACGCCCCGCTGGTGGTGGCCGAGCAGCTGGGCACGCTGGCCTCGCTCTACCCCGGCCGCATCGACCTGGGCCTGGGCCGCGCCCCCGGCACCGACCAGGCCACGGCCGCCGCCATCCGCGGCGGGCGCTTCGGCAATCCGCACGATTTTCCGCGCGATATCCAGCAGCTGCAAGCCTACTTTTCCAGCGACAACAGCTCCAGCATCGTGCGCGCCATCCCCGGCGAGGGCCTGGAGGTACCCATCTGGATACTCGGCTCCAGTACCGACAGCGCCCACCTGGCCGCCTCGCTGGGTTTGCCCTACGCCTTTGCCAGCCACTTCGCGCCCGGCCAGCTGCTGCCCGCGCTCGACATCTACCGCCGCAATTTCCGCCCCTCCGCTACCCTGGCCGAGCCCTACGTGCTGGCCTGCGTGAACGTGGTGGGCGCCGACACCGACGCCCAGGCCGAGCACCTCTCGACCTCGCTCAAACAGTTCATGCTGGGCGTGGTGAAGGGCAAGCCCGCCCCCCTGCCCCCGCCCGTGGACAGCATGGACGGCCTCTGGGACTATGCCCAGCAGCAGTACGTGGAGCAGATGCTGGCCTACTCCTTCATCGGCGGCCCGGCTACGCTGGCTCACGAGCTGCAGCAGTTCCTGGAGCTCACGCAGGCCGATGAGCTGATGGCCGTGACCAACGTTTTCAGCCACGAGGCGCGGGTGCACTCGTATGAGGTGCTGGCCGAAGTACTGCGCGGCCTGCCCAAGCCGGTGGAACAGCTGGCCGTTTAAGCAACAGCAACTCTTTTTCTCATGCCCGACAGCAACAAAACGATTCTGCAAAAAGCCAATGGCGCCATTACGGCGGGCGACCACGAAGGCTTCTTAATGCACTGCACTGATGACACGGAATGGACCTTTGTGGGCGAGCAAACGCTGCGGGGCAAAGCGGCCGTGCGCCAGTGGATGGCCACGGCCTATAAAACGCCGCCCGTTTTTCAGGTCCGGCACCTCATTGCTGAGGCTGATTTCGTGACGGCCCTTGGCACCATTACGCTGCCGGAAGAAGGCGGCGGGACCACTGATTTTGAGTATTGTGACGTCTGGCGTTTTCGCGCCGGTAAAATGGCCGCGCTGACGGCTTTTGTCATCAAACCCTTAGCAGCCGTTTAAATGAGCATGATTGGCAACCTGCTCCGCGTGACCGACGCGGAGCTGCAAACCTACCTGGCGGACAGCGCCCAGCTGGAAACCCGCCTTTACCAGGACTCCGGCACCGACCGGGCGCTGACCGATATCGACAAAACCTGGGACGGCATCATTTTCCTGCTGACCGGCGATGCCCTGAGCCAGGGAGGGCACCAGCACCCGCTGGCCCGCGTGCTGTTCAGCGGGCAGCTCATCGATGCGGAGCAGGACCTGGGCTATGGCCCGGCGCACTTCCTGCGGCCCGAGGAGGTGGCCGAGCTGCAGCCGCAGCTGGCGGCGCTCACGGTGGCCAGGCTGAAGCAACGCTTCGACCCGGCGAAGATGACGGAGCTGGACGTTTACCCGGGCATCTGGGACGAGGGCGACGAGGCGTTTGAGTACGTAATGGGCGGCTTTGAGACGGTGCAGGAGCACTACGCCGAGGCCGCGCAGCGGGGCGAGGGCATGATTACGTTTTTGAGTTAAGCAACAAATCACGCCACAGCTGTTCGGCGTACTAACTCAAACTAGCGGCGTAGCCGCGAAGCGGCGCCACGTTGGTAGTTTGAGTTAGTACTCCGGCACCGCGGTGCCGGGTGGCAGCAGCTGCCCCGCCGTGGCGGCCGAGAGTTGCCAGCACGCTCCCAGCCACCCCAGCAACAGCAGGGCCGCCACCAGCCGCCCCAGCCACTGGCGGGGCAACGCCCCTGGCCCGGCCAGCCCCGCCACGCCCAGCAGCAGCAGCAGATGCAGCGGCAGCAGGAAGCGGCATTCCACGGCCGTAGGCAGCGTCAGCAGCACCGGCAGCAGCAGTGCCAGCAGCCCGGCCGCCGGGGCCGCGAGGGTGGGCCGGGGCCGCCGGCGGAGCGCCCGCCCGCCCGCCGCCAGCAGCAGCGCCGCGCCGCCGCCTAGTAGCATATAATTCAGCAGGCGCAGAGCTTCCTGACCGTTCGGGTACAGCTGGCGCGGGTAGGGCGTCGGAAACCACAGGTCGAGGCCGTTGAACAAGTGGCGCAGGCTGCGCCCGACCACGGCCAGCGGCTGCTGGCTGGCAAAGGCCATAAACTGCCCGTAGCTGCTGATGGGCGGCGCCGCGGCCAGCGCCCGCGCCCCGGCCGAATCAGCAAAAATGAGCGTGCGGGGGTAGGCCGGAATCAAGCTGGTTTCGAAGCGCTGGATGCTGGTGCCCCACAGCAGCTGGCGCAGGTAGAGCGGGCGGGCGGCGGGGCCGGGGGCGGCCAGCACCAGTGGCGTGGGCCGGCCGAAGTGGTGCTGGTTTATCAAAAACTGGGGGGTGAGCACCAGCGCCGCGCCCATCAGTAGGGCGGCCAGTTGCCCGGCGCGGGGCTGCTGCAGGGCCAGCAAAAGCAGCACGCCCGGCAGCGCCGCCAGGTAGATGGGCCGCAGATTGATAGCCCCGGCCAGGCACACACCCGCCGCCAGCGCCCAGCCCCAGCCCGCCCGGCGCAAGGCCGCCAGCCCCAGCAGCAGCAGTGTGAGGGCCGGCACGTCGCTGAGCGGGAAGTTGAAGTAGTCGCGCCAAAAAATAAACGTGCCCCCCAGCAGCAGCAGCCAGCGTGGCTGCGAGAGGCGCCGGCCGCTCAGCCATTGCCAGGTTTCGGGCAGAGCCAGGCCGAAGAGCAGCGCCGCCCAGCCCGCGCCCAGCACCCGCGCGCCGTAGAGCGCCGGCCAGTGCAGCAGGTGGGTGAGCAGCCGCCCCGGCTGCAACAGCAGTGGGCCGAGGTAGCCGCGCAGGGGCTCGTCGTAATTAAGCAGCGAAAAGTGGCCGTCGCGGAAGAATTTCAGGCCCAATTCCCAGTATTGGCCGGCGTCGAAGCGCAGGTCGGCGGGCTGGTAGCCGCTGAGGGGCAGGTACGCGGCGTAAAGCAGCAACGAGAGCAGCAGCCGCCCGAGCAGCCAACGGTGCCGGCGCCCGTAGCGGCGTAGTATTTCCCGAACGGTGACCTGCTGCATGGCTTTTTGCGTACCTTTTGCCCAAAGCTACACTTCGCACCCCACCCGCCCATGAACCACCGCCTGCACCTGAGCTTCGAGCAGCTCGACCGCGCTACTGCCCGCCTGCTAGCCTCGGTAGAGGCCCTGGGGGCCGAGGCCGACCGCCAACCCAGCCCCGGCCAGTGGTCGGCGGCACAGGTGGTGCACCATCTACTGCTGGTGGAGGGCAACATTGTAACCTACATCGAGAAGAAGCTGGCGGCCGACGAGGCCCTGCCGAAAATGGACTTACTCACCCGCCTGAAATCGCGCTTCGTGCGCCTGATGCTGCGGCTGCCGGGCCTCAAATACAAGGCCCCGCGCGGCGTGGGCACCCTCACCGACGCCGGCAACCTGCCGCCCCTGCCCGAGCTGCGCGCCACCTGGGAAGCCACGCGCCGCCAGCTCGAACGCCTGCTCAATGCCTTCCCAGGCAAGCTGCTCAACCGGGCAGTTTTCCCGCAGCCCCGGGCGGGGCGCATTACTATTTACCAGGTGATGGGACTGCTGCTCGACCATGTACTGCACCACCAGCAGCAGGTGGGACGCATCACGAGGGCCCTGCGGCCGGGCACGATGGCGGCGTAGCAGAACAGTGTAAACAGAACGAAGAAAAAAGACCGTCATCCTGAGCGCAGCGAAAGGACCTCGCCCGCTTCGTTGTGGTAGTAATTTCTTTTCGTTTGGACGATTAAAGTTACTACTCCAACAAAGCGGACGAGGTCCTTTCGCTGCGCTCAGGATAACGTGCTATTTGCCCTCCGGTGCCACGTACGGCTCCAGCCCGCGCATCATCTCCGTCAATTCGGCCGGGGGCACGGTGAGCTTGCGGCGGTCGAGGTCGAGCCAGGCGCCATCGACGGTGACGGTGGCGGCCAGGCGGCCGTCTTCCTTGTAGATGCCGTGCACGATGCTCCAGCGCGAGCCGTCGGCGTTGAGCTGGGCCAGGCGGGCGTCTACTTTGATTTCCTCACCCAGGTGCAATTCTTTCAGAAAGCGGGTTTCTTCGCGAAACAGGATGGGACCGAGGCGCAGCTCGGCGAAGCGGCGCAAATCGAAGCCGGCGGCGGCCAGGAAAGTGATGCGGGCATCGGCGGCAAAGTCGGTATAGGCCGAGTGGCGCATGTGGCCGTTGGGGTCCATTTCGGCCCAGCGGGTGCGGTAGGTGACGGCGGTTTGGCTTGATTGGGACATGTAGAACAAAAAAAAGGATATCATCCTGAGCGCAGCGAAAGGACCTCGCCCGCACCGGTAGAATGGTAACCTTACAGGGATATAAACGATTGGGATTACTGCTACTATCGGCACGGGCGAGGTCCTTTCGCTGCGCTTTCAGGATGACGTTTTTCTTTTCTCAACCGCCCGCCGGCATCAGCCGCACCAGGTACTGCTCCTGCTCATCCTCACCCAGAAACTCAGCCGTGTACCCGGCGGCCTCCGCCGCATCGGCCAGCAGCGCGGCATCGATAAACAGCCAGGGGAAGGGTTCGCCGGTGCGGCCGTCGTAGCTGAAACGGTACTCCACCTCGCCGTAGTAGGGCCCGTTGAGGTTGATGAGCAGGGCGCCGTCCTCGTCTTCGTAGAGGTAGCGGATGTCGGAGGACGTGGCCAGAATCTGGCCGTCGGGGGCCAGCAGGGTGCGGGCGTGGGCCAGCATTTTATCCAAGCCTTCGAGGGTGCCGGCCAGACCCAGGCCATTCATGAGTAGCAGGATGGTATCGTAGGGCGGCTCGGTGGCGGGGCGCGGGTCCATCAGGCGGTGCTGAGCGGCGTGCTGCACGCCGCGCTCGCTCATCACCTGCACGGCCCCAGCCGAAATATCCACCGCCTTCACCATGAAGCCCCGGCTTTGCAGCTCCAGCGCGTGGGCCCCGGCCCCGGCCCCGATGTCGAGCACGCGACCGCGGCACTCGTCGAGAGCCTGGCGCTCAAGCTCGGGCATCTGCAGGAGGGTGCGGAAAAGGTAGCTGGCGGGCAGGGGCTCGTCCTCGGCGGCGCTGCAGTGCACGGTGAGGGTGGCCTCGGCGCGGCCGTGGTGGTAGTCGAGCAGGGCCTGGCCGAGGATGTCGGGCGCGGTGGTGGGCATGGGCGGGGAGCTAATGGAAGGCGAAAATTACCCATAACTTACCGCCCGGCGCCTGCGTTAGTTTGGCCCGATGCCTACCTCCCCACGCAAAGGCCAGCTGCCCACCAAAATCTGTCGCACCTGCGGGCGCCCTTTCGAGTGGCGCAAGAAGTGGCGCGACTGCTGGAACGACGTCAAATACTGTAGCGAAAAATGCCGGCGTAATAAGCCCGGTGAGGCTGAGCAGTAGCGCGAACTCCAAAGTTCGCGCTACATAAACCGACCGGCCCCGGCGCATCCCCCGCCCCATTTTCCTCGTTAAGCAATTACCCTAATTTCCTTTTTTCGCTCATGGCCTCCAACCTCGATTACCTCTCGCCCAGCCTTCAGCCCCTTGAAGAAAAAGCTCAGGCTTACGTAGATGCCGAAGCCGCTCTGCGCCTGGCCGAAATTAACCTGCACAACGAGCCCGCCCGCCAAAACCAAGAGGCCCAAGCCGCCACACAGTTTGAACAGCGCCCGCCCGCCGGCAGCTTCGACCAGCCACACGACGAGCTCATCCAACGCCTGCAAAACGCCCGCGACGAACTTCACGCCCTGCACACCGAGCTACTGGCCCTGCTCCCCGCCCGCGACGAGTGGGTGAAAATCAACCTCGGCTACGGCCCCAGCCGCATCGGCGCCTGGCACGTACCCGCCACCGCCGATACCGCCGAACACTACCAAGTGCGGGTGGTGCATTAAGTCAATGAGCAATTGACAATGACTGTCAAGAACATCATTACTAATTGCTCATTATCAATTGCTCATTGCAATCAGTGTCCCGAGTCCCAGTCGTAGCCGCGCTCGGCCCAGAAGTCCTTGGGGCGCTCGGTCGTGAAAGCAATGCTACCCAGTCGCTTAAGATGCTTGATACCGTACTTGAGCGGCGTAACTAGCCGCAATGGCGCGCCGTGGGCAGGCGTCAGCCGGCGTCCATTCATTTCGTAGCAGAGCAGGGTTTGGGGGTGCAGGGCGCTTTTCAGGTCAAGGCCCACGTAATATTTCTCGTTGGGGGTCTGCAATAACAGATAAGGCACGGCGGCTGGCAGCTGGTAATGGCTGAGAAAATCGGCCATTCGGGCACCCGCCCAATGCACGATGACGCTCCAGCCCTCGATGCACTTGAGTTCGGTCACCATTTCAATTTTGGGCAGGGCCTGCACGTCGGCCAGCGTAAACTCCCGCGCTTGCCCATCAATGCTTTGCACGCGCAGGCGCCAGGCGGCCGGGTCCAGTTCATCCTCCAGGCCATACTTGCCGTTGACGCGGGGCGTAGTGGCCCGGCTGCGGGCAAACTCCGGTGCCAGCCGCGTTTCTTTAAAATACGCGCCGCTGACGTTCTCATTGAATTCCAGCACCCGGCGCAACGGTCCGGGAATGCCGCCCTCCTGCGGGCGCGATACCAGCCAGCCCCAGCCACCCAGGCCCGCCAGCCCGGCCAGGCCCCAGCCGATGAAGGCCCGGCGCGAGCGGCGGACGGCCTCGGCCTCGGTAGCGGCATCAGAAGCGGCAGGCCTTTGGGGCGTTTCCTCGTTTTCCATCATTGTTTTACTTAGCCTTTGAAGCTGGCTCGGCAGTATCTACTACCTCGAATCCAGCTACCATACTCCGAAAATTATTCCAGCCTGCCCGCACCACCTGCGCCACATGTACCACGAAAAACAGTACGTACCCGAGAGTGAGCACGAAGTGGATAATTCGCGCCGACTCGTAACCGCCCAGCAGCGTGGTCAGCCAGGCCAGCTGCGTGGGTTTGTAGATGGCCAGGCCCGTCAATAGCGAGCCCAGGCCCATGACGATGACGGCCGAGTAAGCAATCTGCTGGGCGCCGTTGTACTTGCGCGCCGACGGCGCTGCTTTGCGCAGGCCCAGGTCGTGCAGCGTCACCTGCACCGCTTCGCGCCACGAGTGGCGGGTGGGCAGCAGGTAGCGCCACTCGCCCGAAAAAGCGGTGTAGAGCACATACAGCAAGCCGTTTACGAAAAACACCCACATGAGCACGAAGTGCCAGGCCATGCCCTTGGCCAGCTTAAAGGGAATGTCGAAGGCCTCGTAGAACGACTTGGGAAAGAACTTGAGCACCGTGGTATCGCCCCAGCCGAGGCGGTACACGTCATTGGCCCAGTAAATCCATAAGCCGCTCCAAATCATGAGGCTGAGAACTGGAAAATTTATCCAATGAAACCAACGGATGGCCAGCGGATGCTTCTCGACAAGTCTTTTCATACCGAAAATTAGTGAGGCAGCAAGGTACGTAAACCCGCCCGGCCCGTATTTGATTCGTGCCATCGGTTTTCTTCCTCCCTCCCACTGTGCCTGTTTCGCACACCTTCGTGGCCCTGCATTACTGGGCCGGCTCAGGCTGCGCCTTCGACCGGCTGCGCGCCGCCCTGCCCGCACATACCCAGCTGCTGGCACCCGATTTGCCCGGTTTCGGTACCCAATCCGCGCCGCCGGATTTCGACTACTCCGTGGCCGCGTATGCTGACTGGGTAGCGGCCTACATTCAACGCAACAGCCTGACCAGCTACACACTGCTGGGCCACAGCATGGGCGGCAAAATCGCACTGGCCCTGGCGGCCCGGCAGCCAGCCGGTCTGCGCAGCCTGTTGTTGCTGTCCCCCTCCCCACCCACGCCCGAGCCTATGTCGGCCGCCGACCGGGCGGCCGCGCGGGCCGCTTACGGAAAGCCCGAAGAAGCTGCCAAAACCTTTACCAGCATCACCAATCTGCCTCTGCCCGAAATCCTCCGCGGACAGGTCATTGCCGACAACCTCCGCAGCTCGCAAACGGCCTGGAATGCCTGGCTCGACCACGGCTCCCGCGAAAACAGCAGTGCCCTTATGCCTAAGCTCGACGTGCCCTGCCAGCTGCTGGTGGGCGAGCACGACCGCGCCATCAGCCCGGCCACGCAGCGGCAGGCCACGCTGCCGCTACTACCACCCGGTACGATGCTGCAGCTGGTGCCCGGCGCGGGGCACTTATTGCCGCTCGAAGCGCCGCTCGCGGTGGTAGCGGCATTAGGCTGGGCGTGGCCATCATAGGCTAATTTTGCGAGCTTATGAGCGAACACGCTTCCCTTACCTGTGCTCTGTTGTTTCTGGCGCTGGGCATGGCCTACAGCTGGCGGGCGGGCAAACTCACCGCCCCAGCCGCCGCCGTGGGCGGCTTGCTGGGAATGAGCATCTTCTCAGGCGCAGGCCTGCCGGGGCTGGGGCTACTGGCCTTGTTTTTTGGCCTGGGCTCGGCCGCTTCCAGCTGGCGGGTGGCCGACAAGCGCCGCCTGGGTTTGGCCGAAGAAAACCGGGGCCGCCGCCGCACCAGCCAGGTACTGGCCAATGCCGGCGTGGCGGCCGGGCTGGGCCTGCTGGCCTGGCACTGGCCCGCCCACGCGCCGCTGGCCCGCCTCATGCTGGCCGGCAGCCTGGCCGCCGCCACTGCCGATACGCTGTCGTCGGAGCTGGGCAACGTATATGGCCGCCGCTACTATAACATCCTCACCTTCCGCCCCGACCAGCGCGGCCTCAACGGCGTGGTGAGCTTGGAAGGCACCCTGCTGGGGCTGGCGGGCAGTGCCGGGCTGGCAGCGTTTTATTGCCTGACTTTTGGGGGCGGCGTGGCCGCCTTTGGTTGGCTGCTACTGGCTGGCACCATCGGCAACCTGACCGATTCGGTGCTGGGGGCCACGCTGGAGCGGCGGGGCTATCTGGGCAATGACGCGGTGAACTCACTTAACACCCTCATGGGCGCGCTGGTAGCGGCGCTGGGCTGGGCCAGCGCGTAACAGGCTGTTTACGCCGCCAGTGCCAGTGTGCGGGCCTCGCCCCGCGCCGCATGATGCGCCAGCTGCCGCTGCAACTGCTGCCGCGCCTTCGAAAACTGCGACTTCGATGTGCCCTCCGAAATACCCAGCAGCTCGCCGATTTCGACGTGCGTGTAGCCCTCTATTGCATAGAGGTTGAACACGGTGCGGTAGCCAGTGGGCAGGTTTTGCACCAGCCGCAGCAGGTCGGCGGCGGCGAGGTCGGTTTCGGCGTGGGCGGCCACGGGGGCCAGGTAGGCGCTGGCAGTTTCCAACTCCAGGTGAGCGGGCTGCTTGGCGCGCAGGTAGCTCAGGGCCGTGTTCACCATAATGCGGCGCACCCAGGCGGCCAAGCAGCCCTCGTGGCGGTACTGCTCCAGAGCCCGGAACACTTTCACGAAGCCCAGCATCAGTACTTCCTCGGCGTCTTCCTGGTGGCGCAGGTAGCGCAAACATACGGCCATCATCTTGGCAGACAGTTGGTCGTAGAGCACGCGCTGGGCGCGGGGGCTGCCCTGGCGGCAGGCGGCTACCAGCTCGGCTTCGGAAAATTGGGCGGTGGTGGCGGTGAGAGCTTTCATGTTTTTACAGAAAAAGGTGAGCGATTTCGCAGAAAAAGGTGGTCGGCGGGCAACCTTCGGGCCGAAGGCGGGCGTCAAAAGTGTGGGGTGATTTGATGATGCAAAATTGGGGGCGAATAGTACCATCGCGCCTCACCGGAAGCCAGTATTTGCGCCTACTGGAAAACCAGTAGTTTTTCGGACAGTGACGTTGAGCCGTCCCGGCAGGGCATAAAAAAAGCCCTTGCGATGCAAGGGCTTTCAGTCAATCATCAGCTTAATTATCTACACCTTATCCAGCAATCCGCGCTGCGCTTTCGGCAGCGAGGCCACGATGAGGTCGTAGGAGTCGCGGGTCCACTGCCGGAGCTGATTGTCGGTAGCGCCGGTGCCAATAAGCACCGTGTTCCAGTGCTTCTTATTCATGTGATAGCCGGGGCACACGTAGTCGTAGGTTTCGCGTAGCTCCACGGCGCGCTCGGGGTCGCACTTCAGGTTGATACTGGCGAAGGTATTGAGGTCGGTGAGGGCAAATATCTTACCCCCGGCCTTGAATACCAGCGTGTCGGGCCCGAACGGCGTCTCGACCGTCGTGCCCGGCAAGGCCAGGCAGAAGTCGTGAAAATCCTCAATGTTCATCGGCCAGCCGGCTTAGAGCACGTAGCGAAACAGCATCACCAGCAGGCACACCAGGAACATGGCCATGCTCAGCTTATTGATGAAGTGCATGGTTTTGAGGTTGAAATTAGTTTTGCGGTTCGGGTCGTGCTTGCGAAAGAAGTAGCCGAAGGCGGGGCCGAAATCGAAGAGGTTTTTACCGTTCATGGCGCGGGCGGGTTTGTAAGTACGCGAAGATAACACCGGTACCGGCAGAAAGATTGAGCCCTGGCGCGAGTTCAGGCGCAGCCGTAACTCGTGCCACACATTCGGGTGAGGCTGTGCCTCGCGTCAGAACGACCAAACGGCGCGGTACGGGGGAGGCTCAGCCCCCATGATAGTCGGCACGAGTTACGGCTACGCCTAAACTCGCGCCAGCTCTAGCCAGTTCTACCTTACCGCCACCGGCTTAGCTGCCAACTGCTTCTGCTCCGCATACTTCACGTTGTCATAATAATACCGGTCAATCAGCTTCTGGTACGGGTCCACGCCCGCCTTCGCGGGCTTCTCATTCACCACAAAATGCAGCGTCGTTTCGGGCTGCGTGAGCTTGATTTTGCGCAGCACCAGCGGCTTGCCGCGCACATCCCAGGCCTCGGCCTGCTCCTGGTCGGGGCCGAAAACGCCGACTTCCAGGTAGTCGGCCAGCGGCACCGTGGTTTCGTTGCCGAGGCTGTCGGCCCGCACCTTCTCGGCTTTGATGGTGAGGGATACGTCGTAGCGTCCGTCGGGGCGCGGGGTGTAGCTGGCCGTTTTCAACTCGTTCTTGTAGAGCGTGATGGTTTCGAACATATCGCGCAGCAGGTACTGCAGCGAGTCGGGCGTAGCCTGGCGGATGTAGCTCATCAGGTCGGCCGTGTTGGGGTATGGGCGGTGCTGGTAGCGGCTTTTGTTCAGGAAAGCTTTCAGGGCGCCATTTAGCTTATCCTCACCGATGTAATCCTGCAGCGCGTAGAAAACCATGCCGCCCTTATAGTAGTGAATGTAAGGCTGATGCTCCACCAGCATCAGCGGGCGCTCCTTCTGGCGCTCCTGGCGGCGGCCGCGCAGGTAGCGGTCCAGCTCGCGGCGCATAAATTGCTGCATGTGCGCGGGAGTAAACTCATGCTTGGCCGTCATGATGGCCGAATATTCGGCCAGCGACTCGACCAACATGCCGGCGCCCTGTACGTTGGCACTCACCACCTGATGGCCCCACCACTGGTGGCCCAGCTCGTGATTGGTGATGAAAAAGGTGAGGTCGGGCTTGGTCTTGTCGCGCAGGTCGTCGATAAAGCCGGCGCTTTCCGCAAACGGCACCGTGTTGGGAAAGCTCTGGGCGAAGGACTTGTAGCGCGGGAATTCCAGGATGCGAATCTGCCGGTACTGGTACGGGCCAAAGGCCTGGGTGTAGTAGGCCAGGCCTTTACGCAGGGCCTCGGCCATGCGGCGCACATTGTAGTTGTGTTTGGGGTCGTGGTAGATTTCGATGGCCACGGGTGGCCCGCCCGCCGGGTTTTGCCAGCTTTCGCGGTGTACCTGGTAGCGGGCCGAGAGCACGCTCACCATCGGCATCATGGGCTGGTCCATGCGGTAGCGGAAGTAGCGGCGGCCGTGCTCAGTCCACTCTTTTTCGAGGTAGCCGGGCGTAATGGCCACCTGGTCGGGGTCGGTGCTGACGGTGGCTTGGTAGCGCACGTAGTCGCCGTCGGGGCTGAAATCGGCCTGCATCCGGCCGCGGGGTTCGTTCAAAGAGAGTACGCGGGCTTTTGGTTTCAGGCCATTGCGCTGGCGCGCCTCGTCATCTTCCAGCTCGGTGGCGGGCAGGTAGCCCACGTGCAGGCCGGGGTCGTTGAGGAAGCTGCCATTGGCCGTGAGCCGGTCTTCGGGCGAGATGGTGGCCCAGTCGAATACGCCGGTGCCCTTCAGCCGCGAGGTGAAGCCACGGGCGCGGTAGTCCATATCGAACTGCAGGGTGAGCGAGTCGCCGGCGGCCAGGGGCTGGCGCAGGCGGTAGAGGCGCACGCCGGCGTCCGGGTCGTCGCGGAGTACTTGCGCCGGGCGGTCCAGCACCAGCTTATTGCTGATGCTGCGGCTGTTGTCATAGTAAATCAGCAGCGTATCGATGGCCTGGCTTTCCTTATTGCGCAGCGTGTAGGTGCCGCGCATCCGGTAGCCGCGGGGGCTGGCCGTGGGGTATAAATCGGCCACCAAGTCAATGGCCGTGATTTTGGGCTGGGGCAGGTTTTCGTAGCGTTTGTAGCGGCGCTCGGCCTCGGCCTGCCGGGCTTCCAGGGTTTTGGGCGTCAGGTATTCGTTGAGGATGTTGGCGTTGTAAAACACCCAGCCGCCCGCTCCCAGCATCAGCAGCGCCGAGGCCAGCAGCGCCGGCCGCACGCCCGGGGTGCGCAGTCGTTGCCCGGCCAAGTGCAAACGAGTGCGCAGACCAGTTTCGGTGCCGCGCACCCACAGCAGGCCCGTGAGCAGCACCAGCAGCAGCGCCCCGGCCAGGTAGTAGCCGTTAATGGCCAGCAGCGGGGCCACCAGGTGGCCGTAGCCGTTCATGTCGGAGTAGGTGTAGGGCACGGCGGCCCCGAATTTCAGCAGCGCGTGGTGCAGTCCCAGCACATCGGCCAGCAGGAAGACCACGCCGTAATACACCATCATCAGGGCGTGGCCGACGTACTTGTTATTCACCACCGTTTGCACGGCCAGCGCGATGGCACACAGCACGGTCAGGTTGACGAACTGCAGCGCAAAATCCTTGACATACAGCAGCGGCTCCACCAGCGCCGAGGCCCGGTAGAGCTGAATGGCCACTCCCACCCCATCCATCACCAGCGTGAGCAGGGCCAGCACGCCCATCAGCGCCAGCAGCTTGCTCAGGAAGGGCAGCCAGGTCGAAAACGGTAGTGCGTCGAACACGAGCTGCAGGTGCGTGTCCCGCTCGCGCCACACCAGCTCGCCGGCGTAAATAGTGATGATAATGAGCGCGAAGAGCGTGTAATTGTCGTTTACCAGCTTCAGGATAAGATAGGTCACGGGCATCTGAATACCGCGCGGGTCCTGGTAGGTATAATAGGCATTGAAGAGCACGAATATGATGCCCAGCAGCGCCAGCACGCGGAAAGGCCAGGCCCGCACTACGTTCATAAACTGCACTTTCACCAGCTGCCACAGCTGCCAGCGCCCCAGCCCAGCCCCAAACTCCTGGGGCGAGCGGCGCAGGCCACCAGTCGTTGGCGTCACGGTTTCGGCTTCGGACTGTGGCTTTCTGGCTCGGGTGCGCGGCTGGCCCAGCCGGAAAAACGCCCAGCCAAGGGCCAGAATCGACAGGCCCACGCCCGCCCACAGCAGCCGGTTTTGAATCAATTCGCCACCAAAAAAATTAACCAGCCGCGTGTTGCGCTCGGCAATGGTCCAGTAGTTGGCATCGATATTCTTGGCCGCCAGCCCGAAGGGGTCGGTCAGGCAAAACAGGTGGTCGCTGCTGATACTCTCGGTGAAGATGCGCGACACCTGGTAGAGCACAAATAGCACGATGCCGCCCAAATACACCACCAGCGGCGAGCGAAACAGCAGGTAGGCCGCAAAAAACACGCAGCCCGCAAACAGGGCATTCACCCAGGCCGCGCCCACCAGCGGCCCCAGCAAAGCCAGCGGCATAATGGGTCCCAGCTTGCTGGCCTCCACCCAGGGCGCGAGCATGCCCAGCAAAGCGCCCACCGAAATACCACTGTAAATAAACCAGATGGCCAGCAGCGAGCCCAAAAACCGCCCCGCCAGATAGGCTGGCTTGGTGATGGGCGTGGTGTATACCAGCCCGGTCATGCCGTCCTTATCGTCGCGGTAAATGGGCGTACCCAGCACCGCCGCCGTCACGAACATGCCCAGAATGGAGGCCATGAAAAACAGCTGTGCCAGCGCATCGGGCGAGTTGACGTGCACCTTGGGGCTGCCGTTGAAGCCGAAATCGTCCACGGTTTGCGAGAGAAACGCAAACAGCACGAACACCCCGAAAAACAGGTAGGTACTGGGCTGCGTGAAGCGGTAGCGCAGCTCGAAGCGGAAGATGTGGAGGAACATAGTAGTATCATACTGAGCGCAGTAAAGCATCCTATCATGCCCGCGCTGCTGGAATAAGTAGTGCTGACGAAAGCAGCCGTGATAGGATGCTTCCTTCGTCAGCATGACACGCTTATCCTACCCGTTCCTTCCTGGCGAGACGATGAAAATACACGTCTTCCAGGGTTGCCTCGGCGGGCTGAAAGCCGTCATTCAAAGCCGTTTCGCTGAACACCCGCACTACGGGCTGCCCGGCCACCAGCTTCGAGGAGATGACCTCGTGCTGCGCCCGCAGCTGGGCCAGGGCGGCCTTCTCGGTTTTGGTGCGGTACACCTTGCCGCGGATTTCGCCAATCACGTCGGTGGGCGAGCCGGTGGCCACCACTTCGCCCTGCGCGATGATGGCCATGTGGGGGCAGAGCTCGGTGACGTCTTCCACGATGTGGGTGCTGAGAATCACCACCACGTTCTCCCCTATCTCGCTGAGCAGGTCGAGGAAACGGTTGCGCTCGGTGGGGTCGAGGCCGGCGGTGGGCTCGTCCACGATGATGAGCTGCGGC
This sequence comes from Hymenobacter aranciens, assembly GCF_030580865.1. Taxonomy (GTDB): domain Bacteria; phylum Bacteroidota; class Bacteroidia; order Cytophagales; family Hymenobacteraceae; genus Hymenobacter; species Hymenobacter aranciens. Next base: position 52,759 of record NZ_JAUQSY010000009.1, read on the forward strand.
GCGCCCAGCAGCGCCACCGCGATGCCGAAGCGCTGCCGCATGCCGCCCGAGTAGCCGCCCAAGGCCTTCTTGCGGGCCGCCCAGAGGTTGGTTTGCTGGAGCAGGCTCTCGACGGCCAGCTTGCGCTCCCTGGCGTCGCGGATGCCCTTGAGGCCGGCGAAATAATCGAGCAGCACCTCGGCCGAGATGCCGGGGTAGAGCCCAAACTCCTGGGGCAGGTAGCCCAGCACCTGCCGCACCCGGTCCTTCTCGGTCAGCACATCGATGTCGCCCAGCGTGATGCTGCCGCTGTCGGGCTCCTGCAGGGTAGCAATGGTGCGCATAAGCGAGCTTTTGCCCGCGCCATTGGGCCCGAGCAGGCCAAACATGCCGTTGGGGATGGTGAGCGACACGTCGCGCAGGGCGCGCACGCCGTTGGCGTAGGTTTTGGAGAGGTTGCGGATGCGAAGTTCCATGCTGCGAGGCCGTTGGTTTACCGGGCCAAAGGTGCAGGGTTCTGCGTAATACGGGGTTCGTTTTCCGCGCTTTCTTCTTCGTTTTTGTGCCGGATTACGCTAAAACTGCGACTGGCGCGAGTTTAACGCAGCGTAACTCGTGCCAACCGTTACGGGAGGCTGGGCCTCCCCCATTCGCGCAGCCAGCACGTTCCGTTGCGAGGCGCAGCCTCACCCGAATGCCCGGCACGAGTTACGCTGCGCTAAACTCGCGCCAGTTCTGCCATCTCCCTCCTTACAACACCGCCCGCCGACAGCGAATTGAGCGGCCAGCGTGGGGGTGAAAGTGGTAGTGTGCATACGGCGCAAAGCTACAAGCCTTACTTTTGGCTGAACTCAACACCCGGCTTTATGGAACCCAAACGCTACCCCCGGCAGCTATCCCGTGGTGCCAACAACGCCGTCATCGCCATTTCCGAAACCGAAGTGGGCAAGCTGTTCAGCGAAGACACCCGTTCCGACATCGGTTCGGAGGCCGAAAAGATGCGCTTCGCCAACGACGTCAACGGCTTGGTAGTAAAATTTATCCGTCTGGAAAATAACGCCGCCCTCACCGCCGACATGCTGGTGATGGAGCGCGTGTACCCGCTTGATTTTCGAGCCTACGAGGTGGAGATGCGCGAACTATGGCTAGACGTTTTCACCGATGAGCTGCGAGCGCTACACGCCGCCGGCTTTGTGCATCGCGACATCCAGCGCCCTTCCAACCTGCCCGGCGAGCGGTTCGACAACATTCTGCTCACCGCTCAGGGCTTGCGGCTGATTGACGTGGGCATCTCCGTGTTGCAGCGGCAGGTGGGCGAGTCGTTTTTCCGGGCCTACGTGCAGCGGGAGCTGGAGGAATTAGATTTATTCCGGCAGTTTTTCCTAACGCGGTGATTTCAATCTCCGAAGGCCATCAGACCTACTCCAGTTGCTTCTGCTCTTGCCAATAAGCCGTTGAGTATTGAGTCAGACCGGAATGGGCAGTTAATTAACAGTGCCAGCTTGTTACTAACCTGTTTGCTTGACCACCGAAACTTGCCGTAGTAGTCAGCATGAGTTTCAATTAGGCCAACCCGTTGAGCCAACTCAAACTCCTCCTCTTCTATACCGCCTGCATAGACAACTTGCTTGAGGCTACCAGTAAATGGCTGCTCGTCAGCAATAAGATAAAAGTTCAGCATCGCACTACCCCGCCACCGGCTCCACTTCCTTCTCCACCCACTTGCCATCCTCGCGCATGAGCTCAATCAGGTCATCCACGGCGCGCTCTTCGGGCACCGATTTCTTGATAACCTCCTGGCCGCGGTAGAGGGCGATTTTGCCCTTGCCCACGCCCACGTAGCCGTAGTCGGCGTCGGCCATTTCGCCGGGGCCGTTCACGATGCAGCCCATGATGCCGATTTTCACCCCCTTGAGGTGGTCGGTGCGCTTGCGAATCATAGCAGTGGTTTCCTGCAAGTCGAACAGCGTGCGGCCGCAGCTGGGGCAGCTGATGTACTCGGTTTTGCTCATGCGGGTGCGCGCCGCCTGCAGGATGCCGAAGCTGAGCTGGTTGAGCCCGTCGATGGTTGTCAGCCAGTCCGCTTTCGGACGCTCGGGCAGCAGCTCGGTGCTCAGCACCACGCCGTCGCCGAGGCCGTCGAGCAGCAGGCCGCCCACGTCGGTGGCGGCGTAGAGCTGGGTTTCTTCGGGCGTGAGGGCCGGGTACTGGCGGTTGATGATGACCGGGTTATTCACCTCCGCACCCAGCAACTCAAAAAATGCCCGGCGGATTTCCGGCATGGCGTGGGCGTTGCTGGTGTGCAGAATGATAACGGCCGTAGCATCATCACGTAGCTGCGCTAGCGCCGCGGGCGTGAGCGTCGCCAGCTCCTGAAACACAAAGTTCAGCGCCGGGTGGCGCGGGCCGGCAGCGGCGTACTCGGCCGGCGTGAGTACCGGAAAATGCTCGGCCCGCTGGCCGCCGTCGAGCCAGGCGCTGTAGTCCACCATTTCCTTCAGGCCATTAGGCAGCATAAAGGGTGCGGGCGTCTGGCCGGTGTAGATGTAGTCGGCCCCCAGGTCCGACATCTGAAACTTGTCCAGAAACGACGAATAGAGGTGCCCGGCGGCACGCAAATCAGCATATTCCAGTGCCGCCACCCGCGACAAATCGGTGATGACCCGCGGTACGTTCAGCCCCCCGAAGTTGGCCACCTCGCGGGCGGCCCGGCGGTGGTACTGGAAGGGATTTATTGGGTTTTCAGAGTTACTAGCTAAAATAGGCCGGGCTTCTTCGGCGCGATTAGTATAGCGGTAAATCAATGCTTTAGCCACCGGCGCCTCGGCCTCCGGCGCCTCCGTCAAACTCACGCGCACGGTGTCGCCCAGCCCGTCTTCGAGCAGCGTGCCGATGCCCACGGCGCTCTTGATGCGGCCGTCCTCGGCTTCGCCGGCTTCGGTCACGCCGAGGTGCAGCGGGTAGGGCTGCAGGCCTTCCTCGTCGAGCTTCTGCACCAGCAGGCGGTAGGCCTGCACCATCACCTGGGTGTTGCTGGCTTTCATGCTCAGCACCACATCGTAGTAGTTTTCCTCCTCGCACAGGCGCAGGAACTCCAGCGCCGACTCCACCATACCCAGCGGCGTGTCACCGTAGCGGCTCAGAATCCGGTCGCTCAGCGAGCCGTGATTGGTGCCGATGCGCATAGCAGTACCGTACTCCTTGCAAATCTTCACCAGCGGCCGAAACCGCTCGCGGATACGCTCGACCTCAGCCGCGTAGCTGGCGTCGGTGTATTCGATTTCCTCGAACTTCTTCTTATCGGCGTAGTTGCCGGGGTTCACGCGCACTTTCTCCACGATGCGGGCGGCCAGCTCGGCCGCGTTGGGCGTGAAGTGAATATCGGCGATGAGCGGCACGTTGCAGCCGCGGGCCCGAAGCTGCTTTTTAATTTCCAGCAGGTTCTGGGCTTCCTTCACGCTGGGCGCGGTGATGCGAACGTACTCGCAACCAGCTTCTACCATGCGCAGCGTCTGCTCCACTGAGCCGAGGGTGTCCATCGTGTCCACGGTGGTCATGCTTTGCACCCGGATGGGAAAATCACCGCCCAGCGGCACCCCACCGATGTTCACCACGCGCGCCACGCGGCGCTTGTACTCGGTCAGGCTGGGGCAATAGGTCTTGTTCATAGACTGAAAACTCGGCAGAAATGGCGAAAGTTGCGCCGGAGCACAAAGGTAAAGCGGTTCGGGGGCTTGGCTTTGCGGCCCCGCAACTTCTGCGGGCTTGGATTGTCTATTTCACATCGTGCTGTAAGAACTGTCATGCTGACGAAGGAAGCATCTTATCAGGGCTGAACGAAATCGTTGTGGCGTGAGCGGATGCTTCCTTCGTCAGCATGACAGTTCTACTACTACCTTTCTATGAACTACCTCAATTTATTACCGCTCCTGCTCCTCACCTCCCCCAGCTTCGCCCAGCAGGTGCGCGTCATCAAATTTCCAGAGTTGCAGCAGCGCCTCGCCCGCGCCACCGACACTACCTACGTCGTGAATTTCTGGGCCACCTGGTGCGGGCCCTGCGTGAAATAACTGCCTGATTTCGAACAGCTCAACACCACCTACGCCACCAAGAAAGTTAAAGTACTGCTCGTGAGTCTGGATTATGCCTCGCAGCTTTCCAGGAAGGTTCAGCCCTTCGTGAAGCAGCGCCAGCTGAAATCCGAGGTTGTATTATTAAATGAATCCGACCCCAATACCTGGCTCGATAAAGTCGATGCCAAATGGTCGGGCGCCCTGCCGTTCACGCTTATTTTCAACAATAAAACCGGCCAGCGCAGCGCTTTCGAGCAGGAGCTTTCCGCCGCTGAATTAGCCACCGCCCTCCAGAAATTCCCTCTTTAACCCAACTTCTTTATGATGAATAAACTCCTGCCGCTGCTCGCTATCTGCGCCCTGTTATTCAGTAGCTTCACCCTCCGCCCTACTGACGAAGGCTACCAGGTCGGCGACAAAGCCGCCGATTTCAGCCTCCGGAACGTGAACGGCAAAATGGTGTCGCTGGCCGACAACAAAGCCGCCAAAGGCTACATCGTCGTCTTCACCTGCAACACTTGCCCCTATGCCAAGGCCTACGAAAGCCGCATCATTGCCCTGCACAAGAAATACGCGCCCAAAGGCTACCCCGTGGTGGCCATCAACCCCAACGACATAGCCACCGTGCCCGGCGATTCCTACGAAGCCATGCAGGCCCAGGCCAAGAGTAAGAAGTACCCCTTCCCCTACCTGCACGACGAAACCCAGCAGACAGCCCGTACTTTCGGCGCCACCCGCACCCCGCACCTCTACGTGCTCACGCGCCAGGGCAACGACTTCGTAGTGTCCTACATCGGCGCCATCGACGACAACTCGGAAGACGCCAAGCTCGTGAAAACGAAGTACGTGGAGAATGCCATGAGCGAGTTGCTGGCTGGTAAGCCCGCCTCCACGGCTTCGACCAAAGCCATTGGTTGCACTATTAAGTGGAAAAAGGCGTAAGCGCCTGCCTGTCATGCTGAACGCAGTGAAGCATCCTCTCACGTTGGAACGATTGGTTCCGGCGTGAGAAGATGCTTCACTGCGTTCAGCATGACAGACGTTTACACTGCCAGCACAATCTTCCCGATGTGCGCGCTGCTCTCCATCAACCGGTGCGCTGCTACCGCCTCCGCCAGCGGGAAAGTTTGATGAATCACTGGCCGGAATTTCCCCGCCGCCAGTAGCGGCCAGACGTGCCGTTCCACTTCCGCCGCCAGCGCACCTTTAAACTCGTTCGAGCGCGGGCGGAGGGTACTGCCGGTAATAGTGAGGCGCCGACGCATGACTTCCAGCGCGTTAAACTCGCCCTTATTGCCCTGCATGGCATTGATGAATACCAGCCGGCCATCGTCCTTCAGCAAGCGCAGGTTTTTGACAATGTACTCACCGCCAATCATATCGAGAATCACATCGACGCCTTCCGCTTGCAGCACCTGCTCAAAATCTTCGGTTTTGTAGTTAATGGCCCACTCCGCTCCCAGCTCACGGCAGGCCTGGCACTTGGCCGCATCGCCCGCCGTCACGGCCACCCGGCTACCCAGCGCCACCGCCAGCTGAATAGCCGTGGTGCCGATACCGCTGCTGCCGCCATGCACCAGCAGCGTTTCGCCCGGCTGCAAGCTGCCCCGCTGAAATACGTTGTGCCACACGGTAAATACCGTTTCGGGCAGCGCGGCGGCCTCGGCCATGGATAAGCCGGCGGGCACCGGCAGACAATGCCGGGCATCTACCACGGCATATTCAGCATACCCGCCGGCCGGCAGCAACGCGCACACCGCGGCGCCGGGCTGCCAGCGGCTGACTTCAGCCCCACATTCTTCCACGATGCCCGCAATTTCCAAACCCGGCACCAGCCCGCTTACGTCGCCGCTGCCCGCGTATTTGCCTTGCCGCATCAGCACATCGGGGCGGTTTACCCCGGCGGCCTGCACGCGCACTAGGACTTCGTGAGCGGTGGGCTTGGGCCTAGGCTGCTCCTGCAGCCGCAATACTTCTGGCCCACCGGGCTGCTGAATGACAATTGCTTTCATAGAAAGAAAAGAAAATGATGGAAACAAAAAACGGCTCCGTAGAGCCGTTTTACAAAAAGCATTGCCTAAGCAAAAAAGTTATTGCGCGTCGCGCTGCTGCCGCAGCGTTTGCACTTCCCGCTCCAAATCCAGGGTGCGGAACATCACCTTAGCTTCCAAATCGGAATAAGCCAGCTCCAGCTGCTCGCGCATCTGGCGCTGCTCCTCAATATCGGTGCAGGTGCCAAACCAGGCCACAATCTGCCCGCTCTCGTCGCGCCGCGGCAGGGCCTGCCCCAGAAACCAGCGGTAGCTACCCGCCTGGCTTTTAAAGCGGTATTCGATGCGATAGTAATCGCCGGTGGCCAGCGAGTGGCCCCATACCTGGCGGGCGCGCTGCTGGTCGTCGGGATGCAGCAGGTTGTTCCACATATCCGGGCCCACGCTCATCGGCACAGTGTAGCCCGTGTAGTCTACCCAGCGCTGGTTGAAATAGGTATGGTTGCCCTCCGGGTCGGTAATCCACACCAGCTAATATTGTCAACTAAAAAAGCAAACTCTTCCTGCCCCAGACTAATCAACTCCGGTGCATTTTCGAGGGCATTGGCCGACGGACCAGTAGAATCAAGAGAACTCACGGATAGAAACGGTTAGTGGGGTGAACAGGAGATTTAAATTTGGCACCGGCTATACGCGTTCGAGCTGCATTTCCATGCCCGACGCAAAATAAAGGTTCAATTGGCTTTTGGCACCGTCGCTGGAGCGGCGCAGGCGCGTCACGAGGGCGCGCGTTTGCTCAGCGGGCAGCTCGAAGCGTAGGTAGGGGCGCTTGAGCAGGTCGTCGCGCAGTACGCTCCAGCGGCCCGACTGGTTATGACGGGCTTCGGGGGCCTGGGTTTCAAGGCGATTCGATTCTAGGCGCAGGCGGGCTGCCTGGGCCAGCGGGCTGCCGGGGTCATTGCTATTCAATACCCGACTCGCCACCTGCCAATCACCGGCGAAGTAGTCGTCGGGCAGGTTTTGTAGATTAATATCCAGCAGAAGGTCAGACATGAAAGGGCGAACAGTGTTCAGGCTTCAAAAATACGAGCAGCGGCCGGCCTTCGCAACGAATAAATACGTAAAATAGGCGGCCGGCCCCGGCAGATTTCACCCAACCGAGGCCCACTGCAAACCCCGACTGTAGCACCCGCGTTCCCGCAATTCGTACATAACTTTGGGATTCCTGAAAGCCAGCCCTATGAAGATTAAAAAACCGCGCTTCTTCCCGGCGCTGGCTGGCGCGGCCCGCCTCACCGGCCTAGCCGCCTGGCAAACCGGCCGCCTTTTCCACCAGCTTGCCGCCCGCGCCCTCGATTCGGTGCAGGACGTGCTGCGCACCGAAGTCGAAAAAGGCAACCTCAAGCTGGTCGCCGACTTTCTGGCCGACAAAGCATTGCCCGCCGTCCGGGTAATGTTGCTTGAGCGCATGACCGTGCGCCTGCTGGCCCGTATCGGTCTGCGCGGTGCCCTGGCTTCCAACGTAGTAGGCTGGATACTGCCTTTCGTCATCGAAAAGCTAATCATGGTGTCCAACAAAAGTGGCGTTTTCGACAAGCTCAAGGCCAACGCTACCGTGAGCGAAGGCCTGCACCGGCTCGACGAGCTGCGCCACACCGCCTGGAAAATGCTGGTACCCGACCCCGGCAGCAGCGCAGAGGTGGTGGAAGATGAGGAACCGAAACAACAGCTACTGCTGGCTCAACCGCAGACAGATTAGCTACACATATTTGCAAAAAAGCCCGGCCGCATAGTAGTGCAGCCGGGCTTTTTTAATTCAGCAGCAAGGCGCTACTTCACTTTGATACGCTTGCCATTGCTTTTCACTTTGGCACCCTCCGGTACGATAACTGCCTTTTCGCTTCGGGCGCGGGCCGGAGCAATCGGCGTTTGGTCAGTAGTCGTGGTGGTCGTTTCGGTGGTCGTGGATGCCGGCGGGGTTACCACGGTTTGGGTGGGGTAAGTGGTAGTGGTGGTGGCAGGCGCGGTGGTCGTCTGCTTGGTAGTGGTCGTTTGAGTAGTTTGGGCGCTGGCCGAATAGGCACCACCCGTCAGCAGAGCTGCAAGAACAACGAGGGTTTTCATGGCAAAAGAAATTGGAAAGGAAGAATGAATCTACCGCCGGGCATTGTCCGACAGCGTGGAGCATTTAACGCAAGCTGTTCCCAAAGGTTAAATTCGACTACTAAGTCCGACTCTTCCGAACGCAAAAAAAGCCGCCCCACACGGAACGGCTCTTTCCCAACCGGGGCGCGGCGAGAATTCCCACCCAACACCGGACCCGATTCTAACTTCTGGCGCCTACCGGCTGAACAATAGTTCGCGGTACTTTACCAGAGGCCAGTCCTCATCGTCCACCATCTGCTCGAGCTTGTCAACGGCGCGGCGGATGGGGTCGAATTTCGTTTTGATGTCGTCGCAGTACGCAATTGCGCGCTCGCGGCCATCCTCAATTTTGTTGGCTTCCTTGCGGGCGTCAATCATGGCGTCCACGTTGGTTTTGATGGTTGAAACGTAGCGCGAGATGCGCTTAATCATTTCCACCGTCACTTCGCTGTACTCGTCGGCCAGGCCGATTTCGCGCAGACCTTTTACGTTGTTAATGAGCTTGGTCTGGTACGAGATGGCCGTCGGAATGATGTGGTTCACGGCCAGGTCGCCCAGCACGCGGGCTTCAATCTGGATTTTCTTCTGGTAGTCTTCCAGCAGAATTTCGTGGCGGGCATGTAGCTCGGTGTGCGAGAAGATGCCGTGGCGGGCAAACAGCTCGGCGGCGTCGTTGCGTACGTAAGCATCGAGGGCCAGCGGCGTGGTGGGGATGTTGGCCAGCCCGCGGCGGGCGGCTTCTTCCTTCCACTCGTCCGAGTAGCCGTTGCCTTCGAAACGGATGTTCTTGGAGCTGATAACGTACTCGCGCAGCACGTCCACAATGGCCACTTCCTTCTTTTTGCCCTGCTCGATGTAGGCGTCAACCGACTTTTTGAAATCAATCAGCTGGTCGGCCACGATGGCGTTGAGCACCGTCATGGCCGAGGCGCAGTTGGCCGAGGAGCCCACGGCGCGCAGCTCGAACTTATTGCCGGTGAAGGCGAAAGGCGAGGTACGGTTACGGTCGGTGTTGTCGAGCAGGATGGGCGGAATCTTGTCGATGCCCAGCTTGAGGTAGATGTTGTCGCCCTTGTCGAGCGGCAGCTTAGCGGTGCGCTCCAACTCGTCCAGCACGCCGTCCAGCATCGAGCCCAGGAACACCGACATGATGGCCGGCGGCGCTTCGTTGGCGCCAAGGCGGTGGTCGTTGCTAGCCGAAGCGATGCTGGCGCGCAACAGGTCGCCGTAGCGATGTACGGCCTTCACCGTGGTGATGAAGAAGGCCAAGAACTGCAGGTTTTCCTTGGGGCGCTTGCCGGGGGCCAGCAGGTTCACACCGGTGTCGGTGCTCATGGCCCAATTGTTGTGCTTGCCCGAGCCATTCACGCCGGCGAAAGGTTTTTCGTGCAGCAACACTTTGAAGTTGTGGCGCTCGGCCACGCGCTCCATCACGTCCATCAACAGCTGGTTGTGGTCGATGGCGAGGTTGGCATCCTCAAAGGTAGGCGCGCACTCGAACTGATTGGGAGCTACTTCATTATGACGCGTGCGCAGCGGAATACCCAGCTCGTTGGCTTCTTCCTCAAAGTCGAGCATGAAGGCGTGGGCGCGGGCCGGGATGGAGCCGAAGTAGTGGTCATCAAGCTGCTGGCCTTTGGCCGGCGCGTGGCCAAACAGGGTACGGCCGGTGAGCACGAGGTCGGGGCGGGCGTCGAACAGGGCGCGGTCCACAAGGAAGTATTCCTGCTCGATGCCGAGCGTAGTGTTCACGCGGGCTACGTCTTTGTCGAAGTAGTGGCACACGTCGAGGGCCGACTTTTCGAGCACAGCCAGCGACTTCAGCAATGGCGCCTTGTAGTCAAGGGCTTCGCCAGTGTAGGCCACGAAAATCGTGGGAATGCAGAGCGTCTTCGCCCCTACCGTTTCGATGATGAAAGCGGGCGAGGTGGGGTCCCAGGCGGTGTAGCCGCGGGCCTCGAAGGTGTTGCGGATGCCGCCGTTGGGGAACGACGAGGCATCGGGCTCCTGCTGCACGAGGGCCGAGCCCTTGAAGTTCTCAATCGGCCGACCGTCGGAATTGAGGTCGAAGAACGAGTCGTGCTTCTCGGCGGTGGCGCCGGTGAGGGGCTGAAACCAGTGCGTGTAGTGCGTGGCGCCCTTGGCCATGGCCCAGGTTTTCATGGCCGAAGCCACGGCGTCGGCCACGCTGCGCTCCACAGTAGCGCCTTGTTTAATAGCAGCCTGCAGCTTCTTAAAGTAGTCGCTGGGCATCGTCGCCCGCATGGCTTCGGTATTGAACACGTTTTTGCCGTAGCTGTCGGAGCGGCGAACGGTGCTGGGGGTTACCGTTTTCGCGTGACGCTTGGTTACGAGTTCAAGGGCATTAAAGCGCAGAATGGCCATGGCGGGTGGGAGTATTTTTAAAAAGCCTCGGGATTTTGGGTGACCGAGGAGAAGAGGGTGCGTTTTCTGAAGGCAAATGTACGGCAGCACCGCATTTTTTTCCAAACACCCCCAAGAAAATGCGCTGCATCTTCTGAAAAACCTTGATTTTTCTGACAAGCCCCCCCTAATATGGCTTCAACACCTCCGGCCAAAACGTTTGCGGCGTTTCTGCAAACGTTTGCGGTCATTTGGTTACCTATTGCTCTGCGGCTTTAGGCTACCCCCACTCCAACTCCCAGGGCCCATTTTCAGCAAATGCTTTTGGGTTTTTGTCTAAAAAAAAGTTGTCGACCCCAAAAAAAGTTAAAAAACAGTCCGGACCAGGGCCGTTTGGGGCGTCTATCTTTGCCCAGTGAAGAACCGATTCGTGTTTCAGCCGCGCTATTTTTTGTTCTGGCTCCTGTTTTTTGGCCTGAGCCGGGGCCTGTTTTTGCTTTATCACGGGGCGGCAGCCCGGCAACTTTCGACCGGCACGGTGGCGAGCACCTTTTTTTACGGGCTGCGGCTGGATGCTTCGGCAGCAGCTTACCTGTCGGCGGTGCCGTTTTTACTTTTTATAGTAAGTAGTCTGCTGGGACGACGCTTTCCGTTGGGCCGAATTATAGCCGTTTACACCGCCATCACCGGCGCGCTGATGGCAATACTCATCACCATCGATTTGGAGCTCTACCGCACTTGGGGCTTCCGGCTCGACGATACGCCGCTGCAATATCTGAGCTCGCCGGGCGAGATGGCGGCCTCGGCGGGCAGCTCGCCGGTTTGGCTGCTGCTGCTGTGCTTCGGCGGACTGCTGGGCGCCAGCTGGTGGCTGTATAAAAAGCTGCTGGGCAATTTGCCCGAGCTGCCGCCGTGGTTCGGCCGGCTGCGGGCCGCCTTGGCCGGGCTGCTCTACGCCTCCTTGTTAATACTGCCGCTACGGGGCGGCACCCAGCAGATTCCGCTCAACCAGAGTGACGTCTATTTCTCCGAGGTGCCGTTTGCTAACCACGCGGCCATCAACGCGCCCTGGAACCTGGTGAGTGCCTTGCTGCTGCGCACCGATGCCCGCCCACTCGCTCCTTTCATGGCCGATAGCACGGCGCGCCGGCTGGTGGCGCCGCTCTACCCCCTGGCCGTGGGCCAGCCCGCGCCGGCCGACTCCAGTGCCTCCCTCCTATCCGAGCCGCGGCCCAACGTGTTGTTTATCATCTTGGAAAGCTTCACGGCCAAGCTGGTGTGCAGCGTGGGCGGCGAACCGGGCGTGACGCCGGTGCTCGACAGCCTGGCGCGTACCGGCGTGCTATTCAAAAACGTGTATGCCGCCGGCGACCGCAGCCAGAAGGGCCTCGTTTCGCTGCTCTCAGGCTACCCGAACCAGCCCACGACCAGCATCATCAAGTTTCCGCGCAAGACGGAAAAGCTGCCGCACCTGTGCCAGTCGCTGGCGGCGGCGGGCTACAGTTCACACTATTATTATGGCGGCGAGCTGGCATTTGCCAACATGAAAAGCTACCTGCGCACGGCCGGCTACCAGAAGCTGACCGAGCGAGCCGACTTCAAGGCCAGCGAGCAGAACTCGAAGTGGGGCGCGCACGACCATATCCTATTTAATAAGGTACTCGCCGACCTACGCCAGCAGCCGCAGCCGTTTTTCGTCACGGCCTTCACGCTCAGCAGCCACGAGCCATTTGATGTGCCCATGAAGACGAAGTTTCCGGGTTCCGAAGAGCCGAATATGTTTCGCAATTCGGTGTATTATACCGACCAATCACTAGGCAAATTCTTAAAAGAAGCCCAAAAACAGCCCTGGTATGCCCACACGCTGCTGGTGCTGGTGGCCGACCACGGACACCTGCTGCCCGGCTACTCAAAAAACGACGTGCCGGAGAAATTTCACATTCCGTTGGTGCTGGCGGGCGGCGCCCTGCGGCCGGAAGACCGGGGGAAGGTGGTAAATACCATTGGCTCGCAAACTGACGTAGCCGCCACATTGTTGCGGCAGCTGCAACTCCCGGCCCAACAGTACATCTGGAGCCGCGACCTGCTGAACCCGCAGGCGCTGCCCTTTGCCTACTATTGCTATACCGACGGCCTGGGCACGGTGAGCCCGGCCGGCACGGTAACCTTCGATAACGTGGGCCGCCGGGTGACGCACCGCGACCCGGCCGTGCCTGATGCGCAACTGCAGCTGGGCCAGGCCATGGAGCAACTGACGATGGAGGATTTTGCGCGGCGCTGATGGGTAGCGCGGATTTTTATTCTGGAGCCGGCTGCGCCGGGCCCGGCGCGCACTGCAGTTCCGCGTTACCGCCCGGTCGCCGTACCTTTGTGGTCTTATGCCTACTCCCCAATCCGTTGCTTTTTATACCCTCGGCTGCAAACTCAATTTCTCCGAAACGTCGGCCATTGGTCGGCAATTCGAAGAAAAGGGCTTTCAGAAAGTCGCTTTCGAGGCCGGGGCCGATTTATACGTTATCAATACCTGCTCCGTCACCGACCACGCCGACCGCAAGTGCCGCAAAGTGGTGCAACAGGCCCTGAAACACAACCCCGAAGCCTTCGTGGCCATCGTGGGCTGCTACGCCCAGCTCAAACCCCGGGAAATTTCGGAGATTCCCGGCGTGAGTGCCGTGCTGGGCGCCGCCGAGAAATTTCAGCTCGTGGATATTCTGGCTGATTTTCAGAAGCCGGCCACCGGGCAGCCGGGCGCCGTGCACGCTTCGCCCATCTCGGAGGCCAACGAGTTTGTGCCCGCGCATTCCTTCGGCGACCGCACCCGTACCTTTCTCAAAGTGCAGGATGGCTGCGACTACTCCTGCTCGTTCTGCACTATTCCGCTGGCGCGGGGCGGCAGCCGTTCGGGCTCGGTGGCCTCGGTGGTGGAGCGCGTGGAGAAGCTGGCCGAAACCAGCGTGAAGGAAATCGTGCTCACGGGCGTCAACCTCGGCGATTTTGGCCTGCAAGGCCCGGGACGCGAGCGCCGCGAAGACTTTACCCAATTGGTAAAAGCACTGGATAACGTAACTGATATTCGCCGTTTCCGCATTAGTAGCTGCGAGCCTAATTTGCTGACGGATGACATTCTGGAAACCGTAGCGGTTTCGCAGCGCTTTATGCCGCATTTTCACATTCCGCTGCAAAGCGGCTCCGATAAAATCCTGGGGCTGATGCGCCGCCGCTACCGCCGGGCGCTGTATGCCCAGCGCGTGGCCCGCATCAAGGAGTTAATGCCGCACGCCTGCATCGGGGTCGATGTGATTGTGGGCTTCCCGGGGGAAACGGAGGCGGATTTTCTGGACACTTACCAGTTTCTGAACGAGCTGCCCATCAGCTACCTGCACGTGTTCCCCTACTCGGAGCGGGCTGATACGCTGGCCCCCACCCTGCCCGGCCGGGTGCAGGACCGCGTGCGGCACGAGCGCACCACGCAGCTCCGCAGCCTTTCGGAAAAGAAAAAACGCGCTTTCTACGAGGAGCATCTGGGTCTGGAAACCGAAGTTTTGTTCGAGGACGACGTGACCGACGGGCGTATTGAGGGCTTCACACCCAACTACATCCGCGTAGCGGCGAAATACGACCCGCTGCTGGTGGGCGAGCTGAAACCGCTGCGCCTGACGCAAGTGAATGCGCTGGGGCTAATGGAAGCCGAAGAAGTAGGAATTCTTGTCTAAACCACGGATGGACAGGGATTTTGTGGACGATTAAAAACCAAAAAGGCCACCCGAATGGGTGGCCTTTTCTCCTTTTGTAATCCCCCGGATAGAGTACCATCTACAAAATCCGTGGAATCCGAAAAATCCGTGTCCATCCGTGGTTCAGACAGTCCGCTGGGCCAGCTCCAGCATCTGCCGGAGCATTTGCTGCTGCTCCAGCAGGTGCTGGTTGCGGAGCTCGGCCAGGGCCAACTGGTGCTGCAGGTGCTGCGTGTGCAGGGCCGCCGACACGTAGGCGTCGGCGTAGAGTGAGGCGGCGGGGGCGGCGGCTACGCTGGGCAACATGACGGGGGTAGGCGCCGGTTGGGCGGCAGTCGGAACCGGGGTTTCCGGGGCTAATTGCGGGGCGGCAGCCGACGGTATTTCGGGAGCGGCGACGGGTGTGGGCTGCGGTTCGGCAGGCTGGATAGCGGGCGGAGCTTCGGTAGCGGCAGCCATTTTGGGCGCCGCTACTGGCTGCGGTTGCGGTGGATTTTCGCCGCTCAGCAGCATGGGCCCCTGGCCGAGCATCACCCAATCGCGCGACACATTTGGATAAACCTCAAAAACGCGTTGCAGCAGGTCGAAGCCGGGTTTGTTGCGGCCATCAAGCAGGTGCTGGATGACGCTGGCCGTCTTGTCAAGCGACATGGCGAAAGCATTCTTGGTGATGCCAAGGTGCTGGATAAGTTGGGCAAACCGCTGATTAATGGTAGTAGACACGCAAACTTCACAAATGTAGAACACCACAAATGTATAAAATCCGCGGCTACCAGCGCCGTTTGGGCATTTTTTTGCTGGCAGCGGCGGCCTGCACCAGCGGTGTCAGGATGCTGCGCGGCTGCAGGCGGGCCCAGGGAAAAGTGTACATGTCGTCGGGCAGAAACTCAAAGTCAAAGCGCGACATTTGTACCGGGTGAAACAGCAGCAGCGCGTCGGGCGTCAGGGCAAAACTATCCAGGCTTGCCTCGGCCCCATCGGCAGTATCGATAGCTTGGCCGCGCTGTGGCGTGGTGTCCCAGTTTTCGATTTGGTACACTTCAGCCATGCGGGCAATACGGGTCGAGTCGTCGCCATAGGCGGCGGCCGCGTCGGCCAGATTACCGCGCAGGCGGCGGCTGACGGCCGCCTGCAGCCGGCGGCCAAGTTGGTCAGGCGGGTCGGCTACAAGGTAGCATACGGTGAGTTGGCGGCCGGTGCGCAGGTCGAACGTCAGGTATTCGCCGGAGGGTTCCAGCAGTCCCCGGTAGCTACTGATGAAGCCCAGCGACAGAAGATAATTCTGATTCAGCAGCACCTCATATTCAGTATCGGTGATGCCTTCGCCACCAGCCATCCAGCTTTGCGTGTATTCATCGAAACAGCACAGCCGCTCGGCCTCGCGCAACTGCTGGCGCGGACTGGCTGTCGAATCGACCTCCCCGAAACTTCGGGCTCTGAAATGTCGCATCAGCGTCCGGTTGATGCGCCTGGTCACGACAGCATCCGGCAGCTTCACCTGTGGTACCTGAAAACGCAGGCTTGTGCCGGGAGTAGTAATGCTGAACACCTGCGCCCGGCTGCCGGGCGCTATTTGCGCCAGCACCTCTCCTACCCCAATCCAAAAAACTACCAACCCCAAAACCACCTCACGCATCCGTTTCATCCGTCAAATCCGTTTGAATTCGCGGCCCCTATTCGTAGCGCAAACTCTCAATCGGGTCCAGCGCCGCCGCCTTGCCGGCCGGGTAATAGCCGGCAATCAGCCCCACGGTGACGCAGATGGAGAAGCCCAGCGCCATCCACAGCCAGGGCACGATGAACGAGCCCGAGCCCACGAACAGCGACACGGCATTGCCGCCCAGGATGCCCAGCAGAATGCCCAGCGCCCCGCCCAGCAAGCAGATAACGATGGCCTCGATGAGAAACTGCTGCCGGATTTGCTTCGAAGTAGCGCCCAGCGCCTTACGCACCCCGATTTCGCGGGTGCGCTCCGTGACGGACACCAACATGATGTTCATCAGCGCAATACTGGCGCCGAGCAGGGTAATAAAGGCAATGATGCCGCCGCCGAATTTCATCTTGCCCGTGAGCTGGTCGAGGTCCTTGGCCATGGCCTCGCTGCTTTCCACCTCGAAGGAATCTTCCTGGCCCAGCGGGTCGTGGCGCACGGCGCGCATGGTGCCGGTGGCCTGGCCCATGAGGTACTGCATGGTTTCGGGGCGGGTGGTGGCGGTTTTGATGTCGTAGGTGAGGGCGCGGCTGCGGGGCAGCTGGTTGCCGGTTTCGAGCGGGATGAAGGCAATGCGGTCGGCCCCGCCGCCGCCCATGGTGCTGCCGCTTTTTTCGAGCATGCCTACTACCAGGAAGCGCCGGCCCAGCGCCGACACGTATTTGCCCACGATGGACTGACGCGGGTAGAGCTTCTGCTGAATTTCCTGGCCCACAATGATGACGTTGGCCCCACTGCCGAGCTCGGCCTGGGAAAACAGGCGCCCGGCCGCTAGGTTGTAGCCCTGGATGCGCAGGTAGTTCTCGTCGCCGGCCACTACCTGCATGTTCGGGTTGGTTTTCTGGCCGTTGGCTTTCACCTCGACGGCCCCGGCGATGAAGGCCGACAAACCCACCTGGGCTTCGCCGCCCATCTGCTGCTTGTATTGCCGGGCCTGCAGGTAGCTGATGGCCGGGTACTGCTTGCCCTGCCGGCCGCCACGCCGAAACTGGTTGGTGTAGCCCTTGGCCTTCACCTCGAAGGAATTGGCCCCGAGGCTGGCAAAGGTTTCCGATAGCGAGCTTTTCATGGCGTCGATGCCCGTGAGAATGCCCACCAGTGCAAAAAGCCCAATACTGACAATGAGCGCCGTGAGCACCGTACGCAGGAGGTTGCCGCGAATGGAGCGCAGGGCTTCCAGGATGTTTTCAAAGATGTTCATGGGTCAACAGGAAGCGGGAATGTAAAAGTACCGTCGGCCGGGGCTTTGCCCAGCTGGCTTAGCCCCCTGCCAGCCCCAGAATACCCAACACCAGCCCACCGATGGTGGCAAAGCCCGACGCTATCAGTGCCAGCACTAAGAGTACCGTCCGGAAGCCCGTATTGGGCATGATGCTCAGCTTATCGCCGGGCTTAAACTGCTCGGCATCGGGGTTTAGCAGTTCGTATTCACCTTGCTCATCTGCCTCGAAAGTGCTGATACGCATGGTGGTTTCGCCGCTCATATTCGTGCGTTTCACCCAGCCCAGGCTGCTGGGGCGCAGCCACTGCTCGCGCCCACCTGGCAGCAGGCGAACCAGCAGCGCTATTTCCGGCAGCTGAAAAAAGGAGAACTGGTTGGGTCGGGTGCAGCCGATTTCGTAGGTACCGCGCTTGGTCAGGACGAAGCGAAATTCCTTTTGCGACGCGGGTATCGTGAAGGCATTTTCAGTGGGGTTGAACATCCGAATGGCCCAACCGATACTTTTGACCAAGCCGTACAATCCCAGCACCATAACCAGGAAGCTGGGCCCAACCCACCAAACGGGCAAATGCGTTGAACTGGTTACTGGCATGGCAGCGGGTGTTGAAAATGGTCGTAGCGCGGCGAATACCCCAAAGTTCGCCGCTGGCGCGTAACTTGAACCACCTTTGTGGCAACCTCGTTGGGCTCGTGCGGTTCTTTGGCTTAAAAACTATGCTCTTTAAACGTTTTTTATTTCCCGTCCTGTTGGCGCTGGCGTGGCTGGCGGCGCCCCTCGCGGCCCAGGCCAACCACGTGTTTATCCCGATGGATAACACCCAGAAGGAGCACCTAAAAGCATATGGGCTGGCCTTTTGGCTGCTGCAGCGCGAGGTGCCCGTCGATTGGTTGCTGAACTACCGGGGCGGCTCCTTCGCCTTCGAAACCGTGACCGGCGCCGAGAACGAGCTGGCCGTGCGCGGCATCACCTTCCAGGTGATTTCGGAGGCGCAGTACACCAGTATTCTTTCCGAAATAGCTGACCCCAACGCCAACATGGACGTGATGAAGCTGGAGAAGGTGCCCAAAATCGCGGTGTACACGCCCAAAGGCAAGCAGCCTTGGGACGACGCCGTGACCCTGGTGCTGAGCTACGCCGAAATTCCCTACGACCAGATTTACGACGACGAGGTGCTGGCTGGTGTGCTGCCTAAGTACGACTGGCTACACATTCACCACGAGGACTTTACCGGCGAATACGGCAAGTTCTACAGCAACTACCGCAACGCACCCTGGTACCAGCAGCAGCAGCGCGACGCCGAAGCCACCGCCAAGCGCAACGGCTTTGCCAAAGTGAGCCAGATGAAGGGTACGGTGACGGTGAAAATGCAGGAATTCATCGCCGGCGGCGGCTTTATGTTTGCCATGTGCGGTGCCACCGATACTTACGATATTGCCCTGGCGGGCCTGGGTATCGACATGGTAGAGAGCATGTACGACGGCGACCCCGCCGACCCTAACGCCCAGAGCAAGCTGAATTTCAACCGCACGCTGGCGTTCCAGAACTTCCAGCTCGTGCGCGACCCCTACCAGTACGAGTACTCCAACATCGACATGGACCCGCGCGAGCGCGGCCTGGGCGAGGGCAACGACTACTTCCAGCTCTTCACGTTCTCGGCCAAGTATGACCCCGTGCCCACCATGCTCTGCCAGGACCACGAGAAGGTCATCAAAGGCTTCATGGGCCAGACCACTGCGTTTCGCAAGCCGCTCATCAAGAACGACGTGACCATAATGGCCGACACCAAGCAGACCGGCGAGGCCCGCTACCTGCACGGTACGCTGGGCAAGGGCACTTGGACTTTCTATGGCGGCCACGACCCCGAGGACTACCAGCACATGGTGGGCGAAGAGCCGACCGACCTGTCGCTGCACCCCAATTCGCCCGGCTACCGGCTGATTCTGAACAATGTGCTGTTTCCGGCGGCCAAGAAAAAGAAGCAAAAAACCTGATTTAAAAAACCTTCCTGCCCAACCAGGAAGGTTTTTTTAGGTAGTTTTGCGCAAACGTTTGTGTTGTCATGGAGATGAAAAATATTCTGCGCGCTCTGCCGTTACTAATGGTGCTGGCCGCTTGTAAAAAGGATGATACGCCTGCTACTCCCGTCACTCCCGTTGCAGAGCCGGGCTATTACCGGGGGGCCGATTTGTCGTTTTCGCCGGAGCTGGTGGCTGCCAACGTTGGCTTCACCGACAACGGACAGCGCAGCACGCCCCTGGCTACCCTGAAGCGCCACGGTGGCAACCTGGTGCGCCTGCGCCTGTGGCACACGCCGACTGACGGCCACAGCGGCTTGGCCGAAGTGGCGGCCTTCGCCCGCCAGGCCAAGCAGGCTGGCTTATCAGTGTTGCTCGATATTCACTACGCCGATTCCTGGACCGACCCTAGCCAGCAGCCTACGCCCCGCGCCTGGCAGAACCTGTCGTATAGCGCATTGCAGGACAGTGTGTATGGCTACACCCGCCGGGTGCTACGGGTGATGAAAGCCCAGCAGGCCCAGCCCGCGCTGGTGCAAATCGGCAACGAGGTGAACGGCGGGATGCTCTGGCCGCAGGGACGGGTAAGCAGTGCCGCCGATTATGCCAAACTGGCTCCGCTGCTGCAGAAGGGGCTGGCGGCGGTGGCCGACGAAAACGCCGGCCTGACCCAGCCCATGCGTACCATTATTCATTTCGCCGGGGCCGAGTACGCCGTTAATTTCTTTGAGGCGCTGGCACAAAGGGGCGTGCAGCCCGACGTGCTGGGGCTCTCCTACTACCCGCAGTTTCATGGCAAAGACCTGGACCAGTGGCAGCAGTGGCTGACGACGCTGGTGCAGCAAACCAACCGCGACGTCCTGCTCTGCGAAACGGCCTATCCGTTTTCGCTTGGCTATGCCGATTACACGCACAACTCACTGGGATTGAGCTCACAGCTGATTCCGGATTATTCAGCTACGCCAGCCGGGCAGCAGGCCTATCTCAGCGAAGTCAACCGCCGGCTGAAGGCACTACCGGGCGGGCACGGCCTGGGATTTTGCTATTGGGCACCCGATTGGGTGGCCTGGCGCGGCCCCACGGCCACCAATGGCTCGGGCTGGGAAAACCAGGCGCTGTACGATTTCAACCTGAAGGCGCTACCGGCCTGGTCGGCGTTTGCCGAGTAGATACGTGCATCAATTAAAGGCGGGGGCCGTTAAGCAGACCTATGGAAGACCTCACCCACGCCAATTATGGCCTCTCAGCCAGTCAGGAAGAGTCCGATGATGACTTTTCCAACCCCCTGCCCCGCGCCGTGCTACGCAGCACTAACCACGTATTGCTCGACGGGGAATGGCATTTTGCCCTTGATGCTGATGATATAGGCCTGCGCGACAAATGGCATTTGGGCCACCGCTACGACTACACGGCCCAGTGGCCCGGCTCGGTAGAACACCATTTAGCCGAAGCCCACGGCCTGGCTAGTCCGGCCGTGTGGCACGACCGGGTGGTGGTGTGGTACGAGCGCACATTTGAGCTGCCCAGCCGCGCTGGCATCGACCTCAAAAAAGACCTGCTGCAGCTGACTTTTGGCGCCTGCGGCTACGAGACACGGGTGTGGCTCAACGGCACGCTGCTGCGCACGGTGGAGGGTGAGGAAATCCATTATGGCGAGTACACCTCGTTTTCCTACGAGCTGGATGAGAGCATTCTACGGCCTATAAACCGTCTCACGGTGCGTATTGCCGACACGATGGACGCTGACGTACCCCGCGGCAAGCAGGAGTCGCACGTGTACAAGCGCGGCGGCATCTGGTACCAGACCTACACCGGAGCCGTGCGCTCGGTATGGCTCGAAATGGTGGAGCGCAACCGCCTGCGCTCGCGGGTGGGCGTGGTGAGCATCGTGGAAGACCAGCTGGTGCGCTTCAACCTCACCATGCGGATTCACGATGCCGGCCGCTACGTGGTGCGCCTGCGGGTGTTCGACCTGCACGCCGCCGACGATGCCGCGCCGCGGGCTCTCTCCGACTTCCCGCTGCCGCTGAGCGCCGGGCAGCACGAGCAGCGCCTGGTGGTGGAGGTGCCCGGCGCCCGTCTTTGGAGTCCCGACGAGCCCGTGCGCTACCGCCTGGTAGCCGAGCTGATTGACGAAAGCGGCTACGTAGCGAGTATTGAGGCGCATTTTGGGTTGCGCAAGATTGAGTCGCGCGGCCGCTACGTGTACCTCAACAACGAAACCATCTACCTCGACGGTATTCTGTACCAGCCCGGCACGGCCAGCTACGAGCAGATGCGCCAGCACTTTCACGCCATGAAAGCGCTGGGCTGCAACCTAGTGCGCGTGCACATTGCCGGCGTCGACCCGCGCCTCTACAACCTGGCCGACGAGCTGGGCCTGCTGCTGTGGGTGGAGGTGCCCAGCCCCCATAGCTCGACGCCGCGCAGCCGCGAAAACCACCGCGCCGAGCTGCTGCGCATGCTGGCTCTCATCGAAACTCATCCGTCGGTGGTTATTTGGAGCTTGTATAACGAGGACTGGGGCGCCCAGGACATCGCCACCAATCCCGAAACCCGCGCCTACATCACCGAGATGTACCACTTTATGCAGCTGGCGCACCCGCAGTTTCTGGTGGTGGATAACGACGGCTGGCACCACATTTCCTACACCGGCCGCCTGAAATCGGACCTGCTCACGGCCCACCTCTACACGCCCGACTTGAACCGCTGGCGCGAACTGCTCGACCGCCTGATTGGTGGCGAGCTGGAAGGCACAGCGGCCTTCCCGCTGGTGGTGGGCGACCCGTTCTTCTACCGCCGCCAAGTACCGCTCATCGTGAGCGAGTGGGGCGGCTTCGGCTTCCCCGACTACGGCGGGCCGCAGGATGCCGAGGCCCGCACGGCCAGCATCCGCGCCTTCAAGCAGGAACTGCGCCGCCGCCCCATTGCCGGCGATGTGTACACCCAGGCTACCAACATCGAGGACGAGCGCAACGGCCTCATCAATTTCCAGACCGGCGCGCTGGAGGTGCCCGAAGGGCTGCTCCACTCCGAGCCCGAGGAACCGCCCACAGCCCAGCCAGCGAGCTGATTTTCGCACCTTGAGAAAAGATGGTGAATCCTACCGTTACTTTGTAAGTCGGTTTATTCACCACCTTTTACCTTCATGTCCTTTCTATATCGTATCGGGCTGTTGCTGGCGCTGGCTGGCGGCCCGCTTCTCACCATTTCCAGCTGTTCTTCTGACAAAAAGGAAGACCCCCAGCCCACCACCGGCAGCCTGGCCGGCACTGTTAATCCCGCCGGTAGCCTTAGCAAGGTAACGGCCACCGACGCGGGCGGCCTCACCTTCGTGGCCACACCCGAAGCCAGCGGCGCCTTCACCATCGCCGACCTCAAGCCTGGCGTCTATATCCTCAGCTTCACCCCCGCCACCGGCTATCTGCAGCCCGGCACCCGTAGTATCACGATAGTGGCCGGCCAGAAAGCCGCCGCCGGCACCGTCGAAGTAGAGTCGGACGGCTCGATTCGGAGTGGCACCGTGAGCTGGAACCGCGACGGCGTGGCCTATTCGACCACAACCGTGCAAGGCAGCTACGCACCACAGTTCGCGGGCGCTAACACCCTGATGCTGCTAGCCAAGGCAGCCACCGGCGGTACCCAAAACCAGGTCGACATCCGTATTGACTACCTGACCAGCCTGGCCCCCAACACCTACCAGCTACGCCGCACCACGGGCCCGGGCGGCGTGTCGGAAGGATTTTACACCACGAGCGGGGCCTCGGCCACCAGCTTCTACGTCGTCGACACGGGCAGCCTCACCATCACGTCTTTCGACGCCACTACCCGCGTCCTGAGCGGCACCTTCGCTTTCACCGCCGACGGGTTCAACAACACGACCGGTACTACCAGCATCAGCAACGGCACCTTCCGGGTACAGCTCTAGTGGCTGGGGCTCTCGCCATCACGACTAGGTTGCCGGTTAGCATGGCCTTTTTAACCTGAAAAGCGCCCTGGCGGTACGAAGCTGCCGGGGCGCTTTTTTATGCCTTCGAGCTAACCCTCACTCAACGCTGCCGGTTGTAGCTGAAGTATCTTTGCACCGCGCTGCCCCCGGCGCGCCCACTCCGCTTTTCCGCCCCAATGTCCATTACCAAAGAAGCCATACTAAAAGCCCTCAGCTACGTGGAAGAGCCCGACCTGGGCCAGGACCTCGTGACGCTGAACATGATTGAGAACATTGAAATCGACGGCCTCACCGTCAGCTTCACCGTTGTGCTCACCACGCCGGCCTGCCCGCTCAAGCAACTCATTCACGACGCCTGTGAGCGCGCCATCCACACCATGGTGGAGAAGGACGCCAACGTGGTCATCCAGATGACCTCGCGCGTGACCTCCATGCGCAACAACCGTGACGTGCTGCCCGGCGTGAAAAATATCATTGCCATTGCCTCGGGCAAGGGTGGCGTGGGTAAAAGCACCGTCACGGCCAACCTGGCGGTGGCCCTGGCCGCTTCCGGCGCCAAGGTCGGCCTGGTCGATGCCGATATTTCGGGCCCCAGCATGCCGGTGATGTTTGGCGTAGAAGACGCGCAGCCGCACGTGTTCCAGGGCCCGAACGGCAAAAACCTCATCCAGCCCATCGAGAAATACGGCGTCAAGCTGATGAGTATCGGCTTCCTGGCTCCGGCCGAGGCGGCCATCGTGTGGCGCGGCCCCATGGCCTCGTCGGCGCTGAAACAGTTTATTACTGAAGTAGATTGGGGGGAGCTCGACTACCTGCTGCTCGACCTGCCGCCCGGCACTTCCGACATCCACCTCACGCTGGTGCAAACCGTGCCCGTGACCGGCGCCGTCATCGTCACGACGCCGCAGAAAGTGGCCCTGGCCGACGCCCAGAAAGGCCTGCAGATGTTCCGCCAGCCTCAAATCAACGTGCCGGTGCTGGGCGTCGTCGAAAACATGGCCTGGTTTACCCCGGCCGAGCTGCCCGACAGCAAATACTACATCTTCGGCGAAGGTGGCGGCCAGCGCCTGGCCACCCAGCACGACCTGCCGCTGCTGGGCCAGCTGCCGCTGGTGCAGTCCATCCGCGAAAACGGCGACCAGGGCCAGCCGGCCGTGCTCGACCCCGGGTCGGCAGTAGGTCAGGCGTTTGCCGAACTGGCCGAAACCATCGCCCGCCAAATCAGTATCCGTAACAACCGCGCCCCCAAAACGCAGGTGGTGCAGATGAACTCGTAGCGGCGCGGAATTAAGCCGCCGTTTATGCCGTTCTTTGTCCTGATTCCCTCCCCGTGCGGCGTGCTACCGCGCCCTAGTCCCGTTAGAAAATGATTGCCGAACATCCTCTCCTGCCCCGCATCGAAGCCGCTCTGGATGGCCTGCGCCCCTACCTCGCCACCGACGGTGGCAACGTGCGCGTAGCCAACATCACCGAAGAAGGCGTGCTGCAGCTCGAATGGGAAGGCGCCTGCGGGGCCTGCCCCATGTCGCCAATGACCCGCGCCGGCCTCGAAGACACTGTACGCAAGGCCGTGCCGGAAATCACGGCCGTTGAAGCGAAGTAAAATCTACTTTCTGGTCTTCGGCAAACAAAGCACGTCATGCTGAACGCAGTGAAGCATCTTTACCGCCATAGTAATTCAGTTTACTGACGCGGTAGAGATGCTTCACTGCGTTCAGCATGACGTGCTTTCTCGTGTGAATTGCTCTACTTTGCGCTGCAACGCTCTATTCTCTCCTCACATCCTGACTTTTCTCTCCCATGGCCACCTCGCCCAACTCGCCCACGTTGCGCTCTTGGATTGACATCCCGCCCCACCACGATTTCCCCATCCAGAACCTGCCCTTCGGCGTGTTTACCACCGAGTCGAGCGGACCGCGGCTGACGGTAGCCATTGGCGATTATGCGTTCGATTTGTACGCAGCCCATCAGTACCATTTCTTTGAAGACATTCCTGAATTAGCTGGCGTCGAGCCCAAAGTATTCCGTCGCCGCTCGCTCAATGCCTTTCTGCGCCTGGGACGGCCGGCATGGCGGGCCGTGCGCCAGCGCGTGAGCGAACTGTTGCGCCACGACAATCCCGAACTGCGCGACAACGCCGAAGCTGTGCGCGCCTGCCTCGTGCGCCAGCGCGACGTAACCATGCTGCGCCCCATTAAACCGCAGAACTACACCGATTTCTACAGCAGTATCGAGCACGCTACCAACGTCGGCATCATGTTTCGCGACCCGGCTAACGCCCTGCTGCCCAACTGGCGGCACATTCCCATCGGCTACCACGGCCGCACCAGCAGCATCGTGGCCAGCGGTACGCCCATCCGCCGCCCCAACGGTCAGCGCAAAGCCCCCGATGAAACCCAGCCCAGCTTCGGCCCCAGCCGCCAGCTCGATTTTGAGCTCGAAATGGCCTTTATCGTCGGCCAAAGCACCGAGCTCGGCCAGCCCGTGCCCATCGCGCAGGCCGAAGACCATATTTTCGGCCTCTGCCTCTTCAACGACTGGAGCGCCCGCGACCTGCAAAGCTGGGAATACGTGCCACTGGGCCCCTTCCTCGGCAAAAACTTCGGCAGCAGCGTGGCTCCCTGGGTGGTCACGCTCGATGCGCTGGAACCTTTCCGCATCGCCGGCCCTGTGCAGGAGCCCGCGCCCTTGCCCTACCTGCAGCTCCCTGGCGCGCACAACTTTGACGTACACCTCGAAGTGGCCCTGCAGCCCGAAGGCGGCACCGAAACCACCATCAGCCGCAGCAATTTCGGCCTGATGTACTGGAACATGGCTCAGCAGCTCGCCCATCACGCTTCCAACGGCTGCAACCTCGAAGCCGGCGACCTCTACGCCTCCGGCACCATCTCAGGCCCCACGCCCGACTCGCTCGGCTCGATGCTGGAGCTGGCCTGGCGCGGCACCCGCCCCCTACCCCTTCCCGACGGCTCGGAGCGCAAATTTCTGCTCGACGGCGACACGGTAACTATGCGTGGTTACGCCGAAAAGGACGGCGTGCGTATCGGCTTTGGCGAGGTTAGCGGGCAGGTGCTGCCGGCGCTGTAAATACAATAAGTAGAATTGAGGCGCGTTCTTAGCCCAGAAATATCTCTCAGACATTTATGTCCCCTTTAAAACGAATTATTTTTACTGGGCTTACTATCGGCTTAGCCTGCTATTATTTCTACTCGCATATAAGCGAGCAGAACTGCTGTGAGATTGTAAGCGAAATTGCAAAGGATAATGGGATAATTCTTTTCAAAGTCTGCTCAAACCCAGACAGGGTATCTATTCTCGAAAACAATTTGAGTGATTTTGCTTTACACGAGCAATTATCTGTGCATTTCCAGAAGATTACTCAGGCATTTTATAAATTTAAACCGGGCGAAATAAGATACTTCAATCGAAATTCCAATAAATTACAAGCGAGTAAAATTGTTCCAAACTGTAATAGCCGAAATGACTTTATCTATAAGATTTCTGTACCGATAGTTTCTCCAGACCAGCAAACAGTTTTATTGAAAATCACACAAGACTGTAATTGCATGCTTGGAGGACAGGGGGAAACCAGCCTTTATAGGAAGGTGAACGGAAAATGGAAAGTGGTAAAGTATTTTGACAGGTGGATTAGCTGAGTAATAGACGGGCGCAAACTGTGCTACACCCTCGCCGGTTTACAATTCCAGATATTAGTGCATCCGGTCGTTCCGAACCGGCAGATTGGTCACGATTTCGCCTTCGATTTTCAGCAATTCCTGCAGACGCGCATCCACTTCCTGTGGGTCGCAATATTCCTTCGCCAAATCGACGTAGCTTACAAAATGCCCCGCTTCGGATGCCATCAACTCGTAGTAAAACTGGCTTAAATCGGGGTCGGCAATATTCTTCCAGAGTAGCTTAAACCGCTCGCAGCTACGAGCTTCAATAAGAGCCGACACTAGCAACTGGTCCATGAGCTGACGCTCACGAGCACCGCCTTTGCGCACGTGCGTGAGCAGTTGCACTACGTACTCATCCTTGCGTGGGCGGCCCAAGGCAAAGCCGCGCTTGCGCAGCTCCTGCAGCACGCGGTCAAAATGCTCCCACTCTTCGGCTACCAAGGCCGTTAATTCTTCTACCAGTCGCGTTTTTTCGGGGTAGTGAATAATCATGCTGATGCCGGTGCTGGCGGCTTTCTGCTCGCACCAAGCGTGGTCAACCAATATATCTTCCAGGTTTTTGCTGGCAATATCCACCCAGCGCGGGTCGGTATTGAGCTTGAGTTTCAGGATGGTTTTCATGACCGCAGATTCAAACGGATTTAACGAACGGAACGGATACGCTCGCTACGCGAGCTGTCTTTTAAGACAGATTTGGGTGAACTTTATCTAGCAGATGAACACCTTCTTTTAGGCAAACTAGTTGGGCTGCAGAGCAGGCAAAATTCGCAGATTGAACAGATATGCTCGTTGGGTGAATTGAAATTGTTTTTCAGCTGCCACCGAACATGAAATAACCGTCTCCCGTAGCGAAGGCAATTAATTTAAACGTGAAGACGTAAAATAATCAGCTCGCGCAGCGAACGCATTCTTTATACTCAATAAATCTCTTTGAGTCTGCGGTCTAGTTAAAGAAATTCCACTTCACACCCAGCTGAAAGCGGCGGGGATACCCTGTGTAGTAAGGCGTGGTGAAATAACCGTCGCGGTAAATGCCTTGATTGATGTAAGCAAATTTCAGGAATACCGACACGGATTTAATATCGGCTACAAAAAACACGTCGGCAATCGCATAATTGCGGATAGTGAACAGGTCTTGCTGATAAAATTGCTGGGTGCTGGGGCTGTAGTTGAACGCCCGGTAGCGCGACTGAAAATACGTTTCGACGCCCACCTGGCTAAACAGTGCTTTGCGGAAAATGTAGCTCTGGTAATACACTCGCGAAAACCCCACCAGCTTTGGAATGCGAATGCCCGCCACGTCGCCACCCTGGGTATAAGTAGCTTGGTTATCAAAGGCTATACGCCCAAAACGCACCTGATGGCGGGCAAACAGAATTAATAGCTGATTATCAACCCCGGTACTTTGAGTGGGCCGGCCATCGGTACCATAATATACCAGATTGCTAAGGTTAACCAGGCTGCCGCTCGCCTCAAAATGATGGTCGGAGAAGCCTGGCAGGCGCTGCCGCAATCGGGCCGTGAAGTGCAGCGCCGTAGTATTGCTAAAACGGCCGCTCGCTCGCTCGTTGCGCACCAGTCCGGTATCGGGCCATTGGTAATGATTACCATAGAATTCCTGCTGCGTAAGAGTGGGCGAATATGAACTCAGTAATATCTCACCCGACAAGGGGCCGGTACGAA
This sequence comes from Hymenobacter aranciens, assembly GCF_030580865.1. GTDB lineage: Bacteria > Bacteroidota > Bacteroidia > Cytophagales > Hymenobacteraceae > Hymenobacter > Hymenobacter aranciens. The sequence continues at coordinate 81,306 of NZ_JAUQSY010000009.1, forward strand.
CTGTCGCGCGCATCCACGATTCGTCCAAAAACTTATACTCCCCCGCTACTTCCACCGCGTAGATTTTACGGTAATTAAACGCCGCCGTACCTCCAACGAACAACTGATTGTCAGAGTTTTTTAATACGCGTTCATCTAAGTCAGGCTTGTCGACCGTACTAGTGGCGCTAGCCCGTTGACTAGTAAGACCGTAGCCACGGTGGCGGGCGTAGAGTCGGTATTCCACCCGGTCGGTGCGCCCCAGTACGCCCAGTGTATTTTCTACCTGCCGAAATTCGGCGCGGTCAAGTGTATTGGTCGTATTAACAAGGGTAGTAGGGTAAAAAAGCAGGGCTGACCCATCGTACGGAATATTTTCATCGCGGTAGCTATTATACTGACGATGAACATCGAACACATGGTACAAGGTTAGGCCGCGACCCAGTAGCCGGTAGGTTTGCAACAGGTGTAGCTGGTCACGGTCCTCGGTATTCTGGGCTTTGGTCAGGTACACGCTCTGCCGCTCGTAGTTGAAGAGGTCGCGGGGCTGGTCGCCCGCCAAGGGCCTGATGCCGCCCTGCTCACTGGCTTTGTGACGAGCATTGCCGATATTGAATAGCAAGTGGTAGCGCTCGTTTTCGGTTTGATACCGCCCGAATAACAGCAGGTTGGAATGCTCCACTAGTCCGGCGCGGCCACTGGCTGCCAGGATTTTATTCGACGCAAACCGCTCGTAAGCAATGCCAACACTAAAATTTTTCTTCAGGCTGCGGCTGTAGCTGATTTCAAACACCTGCTCGCCTTCGCCCGACTGCACCACCCGGAAAAACGAGTAGGGCGAGCGCGAGTCGTAGTAGGGAATGTCGGCCGCATTGCGCGCATACTTATCGAACGCATTGCGGCCGAAACGAGCTCCTAACTGAATATTAGGCTGATACAGCAGCGGGCGTGAGGCCGTTACCACGGCCCCCAAATCCTGCTGAAACGTAGTGTCGTGATACCAGAACCGCGCCTGTGTCCAGCGCGTGAGTGAGGTATCGAGGATGGCACCTTCGGTAGAATCACGCAGAATGTCAGCCTCATGCAATAGTCTGGTGGTTTTGGGACCGTAGATGACTTTGGTAGAGTCGTCGAGCACCTGCGCCTGGGCGGGCGCACCGGCCAACGCCACAAGTAGCAGCAATAGCCCGGCCAACGGCCAACGGCTCAGAAATGGAAGAAAAGATGTCACCAACTGATTCAAACAAACACAAAAAGGCCGGCAGCTGTCGTCAGCCGCCGAGCGGGTAGCTTACAAATTTAGCGCAGGCGGCGCGGGCAGCCGCTGCCGCAACTGCACGGCCCCATCAGCCAGAAACGCCGTTTCGATGGGAATGATATACAACGGCAGGCCGCGCAGAGCCGCTTGCAGCGCGGGCGCCTGCAGGCGCGTGGCGTCTTTGGCGGTGGTAAAGATTGGCCAGCCTGGCTGCCACTGCGCCCGTAGCTTTTCCAAGTCGGCAGGCTGAAAAGCGTGGTGGTCAGGAAAATCGGCATGGACCTCAATACGGTAGCCCTGGCTTTCGAGGTAGTCGCGCAAGGGCCCCGGCTGCGCGATACCAGTGAGCAGCGCCGCCGCTGGCGGGGCTGGGCAGGGCGGAGTTTCGGGCGTCAAAGGCAGCGGCGGGCCGTAGCGGTAGCTCGAAAAAAGCACCAGCGCGGCGGGGCGGGCATAGCGCCGGATGTACTGCGCCACGGCTGCCCGGGTTGTTTCGGGCAGGTCGGGCGGGCACTTGGTCGTGATGACAACATCGGCGCGGCGGGCTCCAGCCCGGCTTTCGCGCAGGCGGCCGGCGGGCAGCACATGGTCAGTGTAAAAGGGCCGTACTAGCTCCGTAAGCAGCAGATTGAGCGCAGGTTGGACAGCGCGGTGCTGATAGGCATCATCGAGCACGATGACAGTAATTTCGGGGTGCGCGGCCAGCAGCAGCCGCACGCCCAGCCGGCGCGCTTCGGCCACGGCTACGGGCACGGCGGCCGGGGAAAACTGCTGGAAATACTGCCAGGGCTCGTCGCCTATGGTGGCGGCCGAGTCGGCAGCGGTAGCTAGGCGCGGGCCGGTGGTTTGGCGGCCATAGCCCCGGCTCAGAATGGCCGGGCGATGGCCCTGGCGCAATAGCTCAGCCACCAGCCAGGCCACATGCGGGGTTTTGCCGGTGCCGCCGACGCGCAGGTTGCCCACGTTGAGCAATGGCACGGCGAAGGCTTCGCTTTTTTTCCAGCCGATATCATACAGCCAGTTGCGAATAGCCGCCACGCCGGCGTAGAGCCAGGAAAGCGGTAGAAGCAGCCAGGTTAGGAGTTGGGCCATCGGTGACGCAAAAGTACGGCCCGCCCGGGCGGCAATGAAACCGGGCCGCCCAGTGCGCGTTTGGCAGGGAGTCCGATTTCCTAATTTTGGTAATGCCCAATTTTGCCCACCGCCTGCTGCATTTTCTGCGCAGCTTTCCTTTGCCTGTCGCACTGCCGGATAAGGTGCAAACCCTTAGTCCTTACCAAGACCCGTCTGTGTATCCGTTGCTGACCCAATTTGCCAAGCAATACTACGCTGGCGAGCAGCCCCGCGTGGCCGTGCTGGGCATCAACCCCGGCCGCCTGGGCAACGGCCGCACCGGCATCGCCTTCACCGACCCAGCGGCGCTGACGCTGCACTGCGGCATCCAACACGACTTGCCACTGAAGCAGCCGGAGTTATCGAGCCAGTTCATTTACAAAATGATAGCCGAGCTGGGCGGCCCGACGGAATTTTACCGGCATTTCTACCTGGGCTCCATTTACCCGCTGGTGCTGCTGCGCGAAGGCCGCAACTATAATTATTACGATTCGCCCGCCGTCACCCGGGCGCTGTGGGACGACATGCGCCAGTCGCTGCAACGGCTGGTGCAGGAGGTGGGTGTGCGAACGGACGTGGTTGTATGTTTGGGCCGGCGCAATGCTACTTTTTTGCGCAAGCTGAACGACGAGTTGCAGCTGTTCGATAAAATCCTCGTGCTCGACCACCCACGCTACCTCATGCAGTACCGCCGCCGCGAACTGGCCGAAAACGTGGCGCACTACGCCGAAGTATTAGGCCAGACGCTTAATTAATAATTGTTAATTAATAATTAAAAAATGCCTACCGTTCAAGACCTGGCGCGCCTGCTCGAAGCCACCGCGCCCCTCGCCTACCAGGAAAGCTACGACAACGCCGGCCTGCAATGCGGTGACCCGCAGCAGGAAGTGCGCGGCGTACTCATCAGCCTCGACTGCACGCCCGCCATCGTGGCCGAGGCCGTACGGCGCGGCTGCAACGTAGTGGTGTGTCATCACCCGGTCATTTTCCGGCCGCTCAAGCGCCTCACCGGCGCCAATGAAGTGGAGCAAACTATCATCGCGGCCCTCAAAAACGACGTAGCCATCTACGCCGCTCACACCAACCTCGACAACGTGCGCGGCGGCGTCAACGACAAGCTGGCCGAAAAATTAGGCTTGCTGAAAACCCGCATTCTGGCCCCCGTGAGTGGCACGCTGGCCCGCCTCATCACCTACGTGCCTTCGTCGACTGAATACGAAGAGTACCCGCTGCCTGACCGGATAGCGGATGCCTTATATGCGGCGGGGGCCGGCCGGATAGGCAACTATTCGGAATGCAGCTTCCGCTCACTTGGGATTGGCACGTTCACGCCAGGCGCGGGCTCGCGCCCGACTATTGGCGTCGAAAATCAGCCCAAAGCCTTAGCAGAAATCAAGCTGGAAGTGCTGCTGCCGCTGCATCGACAAGGAGCCGTGCTGCGGGCTCTGCGCAATGCCCACCCGTATGAAGAACCTGCTTACGAACTCATTAAACTAGAGAACACGCACCAGGACGTGGGCGCGGGTATGGTGGGCGAGTTGCCCGAGGAGCTGAGCCCGGCCGCCTTCCGGCAGCTGCTGAAGGAGCGGCTGCAAGTGCCGGTGGTGCGCTTCACCGCCTTCGGGAAGAGCATCAAAAAGGTAGCCTTGTGCGGCGGCGCGGGCGCCTTCCTGATTGGTGCGGCACGGGCGGCCGGGGCCGACGCCTACGTGACCGGCGACGTGAAATACCACGAGTTTTTTGGGGCCGAAGGACGGCTCATGATTTGCGACGTGGGCCATTTCGAGAGCGAGCAGTACACGGGCGAGATATTCCGCGATTTGCTAACGGCCGGATTTGGACGTACTTTTGCGGTCTTATTCGCCGAAACCAACACGAACCCCGTTCAGTATGACTGCTAATAGTGCCGCCGTGGCCCCCGCCGATGTTCCCGTAGCCGCCAAGCTCGAAGCCCTGCTCACCCTGCAGAAGCTCGACTCGCAGCTCGACGAAATCCGGCGCGTGCGCGGCGATTTGCCCGAAGAAGTGCGGGACCTCGAAGACGAAATCGCGGGCTACGAAGTGCGCGTGAAGAAATTTGACGAGGAAATTCAGGGCCTCAACGACTTCATCAAGGGCCGCAAGCAAGCCAGCAAAGACTCCGAAAACCTCATCAAGCGCTACGACGAGCAGCAGCAAAACGTGCGCAACAACCGGGAGTACGAGGCCATTGCCAAGGAAATGGAGCTTCAGCGCTTGGAAATCCAGATTGCCGACAAAAAAATTAAGGAAGCGCAGTACCAGATTGACGTGAAAAACGCCGAAATCTCGGGTACCAAGCAGAAGCTCGACGAGCGTCGTAAAGACCTCGAAACCAAGAAGAGCGAGCTCGACACTATCGTGGCCGAGAACGAAGAGGAAGAGCGCGGTATCATGACCCAGCGCGAGGAGGCTACCAAGCCCGTGGAAGACCGTCTGCTGACGGCCTACACCCGTATCCGCGGCAACGTGCGCAACGGCCTGGCCGTGGTGCTGGTGCGCCGCGACGCCTGCGGCGGCTGCTTCAACACGGTGCCGCCCCAGCGCCAGGCCGATATCATCTCGCACAAGAAAATCATCGTGTGTGAGCACTGCGGCCGCATCCTGGCCGACGTGGAAGGCCGGGCCAGCGTGAACTAAGCGCAGTTAACTTATTTATTTTGAAAAAGGAACGGCCGGTGCCGTTCCTTTTTTATTAACGGCACCAACGTGTTTTTCACCGCAGAGGTACGCAGAAGGTTTCGCAGCGGGGCGCAGGCGCTGCTGCTGGCGGTGGCGCTGCTGTGCGCGGCTTTCCGCACCGCCCCGCAGGAGCCCGGCCCCGAGCAGGAAACCAGCAGCGACAAACAGGAGGCCCTCTCCCCCGGCTGCCGCCGGGCGTATGCGGAAGTGCTGAAATTCAAGCTGACGACGGCCCGGCAGCTGCTCCGCGCCGAGCCCGCCGGGCCAGGCACCTGGCTGGTAGCCGACTGTGCCGACTTTGCCGAGCTGCTGGTGACGCAGGACGCCAGCCGCTACGAGGCCACCGTGGCCGCCCAGCAAGCCCGCCTGACGGCTTTGGATAAAGCCCCGGCCGGGGCAATGCGCGACTACACGCGGGCGGAAATTCAGCTTCACCTGGGCATTAACCAGCTGGTATTTAAGCACGTGGTAGCGGGCTCCTGGCACCTGCGGCAGGGCTTTCAGCAGATGCAAGGCGTGGTGAAGCGGTATCCGGGGTTTATGCCTGCGCGCAAAACCTTGGGCGTTTGCCAGTTTGCCGTGGGCGCCATGCCCGAGGGCTACCATTGGCTGCTGCGTCTGCTGGGCTTTGCGGGCGACATTGATACCGGCCTGCGCAATATGACCTTGGCGGCCAGCCAGGCGCATGATTTTCAAACCGAAAGCCAGATTTATCTGGCGCTGGTGCGGGAAAGCTACTACAAGCAGCCCGCCGAAGCCCTGCGCCTGGCCGAGCGGCTACGGGAGCAACAGCCCGATAACCTGCTGTTTTCCTATCTGGTTATCAGCCTCAACAAGCGCCAGCACCACGCCGATGCGGCGCTGGCAGCCTACCGTGCCCGCCCCACTGGCCCCACTTACCTCCCCTTAGCCTACCTGCACCACATGGTAGCCGATTTGCTGCTTTACCAGGGCAATTATGCCGCTTCGGAGCGTGAAAATCTGGCTTTTCTGAGTGAATACCGGGGCCAGTATTACCGTAAGGATGCGGCTTTCAAGCTGTACTTAGCGGCTTGGCTCGGCGGCAAGCCCGCCACTACCGTAGCCCGCTACCGTGAGCAAATCAACAACGCGGGGCCGACTGATGTAGAGGAAGACAAGTACGCGCAGCAATATTATCACAACGCAGTGGCCCTGAACCCCGTGCTTACCCGGGCCCGATTGCAGATTGATGGCGGCTACTACCGCCAGGCTCTAAACACCTTACGCGGTTTTCAGGCCACCGGCAACACCCTCCAGCGCGACCAGATTGAGGAGCCCTACCGCCGGGCCCGCGCCTACCAGGGCCTCGGCCGCCTCGATTCGGCCCGGCTGGCCTACGAGCGCACCTTGATGCTGGGCAGCATCACCTCGTTTTATTTTGCCCCGCAGGCCGCGCTGGAGCTCGGCTACCTGAGCCGCGCCGCCGGGCAGCGCGCCCAGGCCAAAGCCTACTTTGAAAAGGCGCTGAATGCTCCTTGGCACGAGTATAAAAACAGCACCGATGCCAAGGCCAAGCTGGCTTTGCGCGAGCTGCAATAACTTATTCATCATGCCGCAAATTATTTCCTTTGCCGAGCTTAAGCTGACGCCGGAAGAATTCCGGCAGCGGGCATTGCGCTGGGCGGCGGACTTTGTGCATTGCGCCTATTTCGAGTCCAATGACCTGGCTTATCCGCAGGGCGCCTTTGCGCGGTTACTAGCCGTAGCCCCGGCGGCTCATGACGCTCCGGCTTCGCTGGCTGAGTTTCAGGCCTGGCTGGAACAGGTTACGGAGGCCCCCCGCGTAGGCTTTCTCACTTACGACCTTAAGAACGAGATTGAAGCGCTGAACAGCGCAAATTTTAGTGGTCTGGACTGGCCACAACTACATTTCTTTCAGCCCCGAACGTGGCTGCAATGGAATACTGACGCCGTAGAGCTACACGGCGAAACAACGGGAATTTTAGCGGCGATTCTGGCTACGCCGCTACCGGCTTCGCCGCCACCAGTTGTGCCGCCGCTCCGCCCGCGCCTGCCCAAGGCCGAATATCTGCGCGCCGTGGAAGCCGTGCGCACCGACATTCTCAATGGCGAAGTATATGAGCTGAACCTGTGCCAGGAGTTTTATAACGAAGGTGTTAGCCTGGACCCAGTGGATATTTTTCAGCGACTGAATGAGGTGTCGCCGGCGCCCTTTGCGGGCTTTCTGCGCTGGCAGGAGCATTTCCTGCTCTGCGCCTCGCCCGAGCGGTTTCTGGCGCACCGGCCGCCGCTGCTCATCTCCCAGCCCATCAAAGGCACCAGCCGGCGCGGCCGCACGCCCGCCGAGGACGAAGCGCAACGCCAGTTTCTGCTACATGATGAAAAGGAACGTGCCGAGAACCTGATGATTGTAGACCTGGTGCGCAACGACTTAGCCCGCGTGGCCCGCACCGGCAGCGTCAGCGTGCCGGAGTTGTTCGGCATCTACCCGTTTCGCCACGTCTGGCAAATGATTTCGACCGTGCAGGCCGAGCTACGCCCCGGTTTGAATTTAGTGGACGTGCTCCGCGCCACCTTTCCGATGGGCTCAATGACCGGCGCACCGAAAATCCGCGCCATGCAGCTCATCGAGCACTACGAGTCTACCCGGCGCGGCCTTTATAGCGGCAGCATCGGCTGCGTATGGCCCGATGGCAGCTTCGATTTCAACGTCGTTATCCGCTCACTGCAGTACCGGCGCGACACCGGATACCTGAGCTTTCAGGTTGGCTCGGCTATTACCTACGACTCCGACCCGGAGCGGGAATATGAGGAGTGTTTGCTGAAAGCCAAGGGTATGCTGACGGTGCTGGAAACTGGAATTGCGGAAGGCTGAACGACAAGCTCCCCTCCTGCCAAGGAGGGGATGTTTTGCCGCAGGCAAAACGGGGGTGGTTAGGCCGCCCGCGCCGAAAGAACGTCAGGTAATGCACACATCCAGAAGCAGCACAAAATGCACCGTTAGCTGTTCTACCCACCCAAACGGCGCGACCGGGCGCCCCCCCCCCGTTTCAGCTGCGCTGAAACTCCCCTCCTTGGAAAGGAGGGGAGTTTCGTTCTTTTTCCTCTCGGACGCCTGCCATTTTGTCCGTATCTTTGTTATCCGTCCCAACACGGTTTTTTAGCATGTCCCAGCCTCTTCTGACCCTCGATTTTCTTGACACTGCTCCGGCTACCGCGGAGCACACGCCCAGCGGCGAAGTGCGCATCAGCGCCGCCACCCGCACCGGCCGCGAGCGCAAGCTCTACATCGAAAGCTATGGCTGTCAGATGAATTACTCGGACTCCGAAATCGTGTCCAGCATTCTGTTTGAAGAGGGTTTCGATACAACGGACGATTTGGCCAACGCCGACTTGGTACTGCTCAACACCTGCTCCATCCGCGAAAAGGCCGAGCAGACGGTACGCATGCGCCTCAAGCAAATTAACTCGCACAAGAAGCGCAAGCCCGGCATGCTGGTGGGCGTGCTCGGCTGCATGGCTGAGCGCCTGAAAAGCAAATTCCTGGAAGAAGAAAAGATTGTGGACTTGGTAGTGGGCCCCGACGCCTACCGCGACCTGCCCCAGCTCATCCACCAGGTCGATGGTGGCCAGAAGGCAGTGAACGTACTGCTGAGCCGCGAGGAAACCTACGCCGACATCACGCCCGTACGCCTCAACTCGAACGGTATCACGGCCTTTATCAGCATCATGCGCGGCTGTGATAATATGTGCTCGTTCTGCGTGGTGCCCTTCACCCGCGGCCGCGAGCGCAGCCGCGATGCCCACAGCATCGTGCGCGAAGCCGCCGACCTCGTGGCCCAGGGCTACAAGGAAGTAACCCTGCTGGGCCAGAACGTGGACAGCTACAAATGGGCCTCGGCCGACGGCGCCGAGCACGTCAATTTTGCCCAGCTGCTGGAGCGCGTGGCCCTGGTGAGCCCCGCGCTGCGGGTGCGCTTCTCCACCTCGCACCCCAAGGACATCACCGACGAGGTGCTGCACACGATGGCGCGCTACGACAATATCTGCAAGTACATCCACCTGCCCGCTCAGAGTGGCAACACCCGCGTGCTGGAGCTGATGAACCGCACCTACGACCGCCCCTGGTACGAGAATCGTGTGACGGCCATCCGCCAAATCCTGGGCGACGACTGCGCCATCTCGACCGACATGATTTCGGGCTTCTGCACCGAAACCGAGGAGGAACACCAGGACAGCCTGAGTCTGCTCGATTTCGCGCAGTACGACATGGGTTACAACTTCTTCTACTCGGAGCGCCCCGGCACTCTGGCTGCCCGCAAGCTGGAAGATGATATCCCGCTGGAGGTGAAAAAGCGCCGCCTGCAGGAAATCATCGACCGCCAGCAGCTGCACTCCCGTGCCCGCTACGCCCGCATGGTGGGCAAGGTGCACCAGGTGCTGGTGGAAGGGCCCTCGAAACGCTCGGCCGAGCATTTAAGCGGGCGCAATAGCCAGAATCAAGTGGTGATTTTTCCGAAGGGGGATTTCCAGAAGGGTGATTATGTGAACGTATTGGCCACCAGCACAACCGGTGCCGCGCTTATTGGCGAAGCCGTATGAGTCAGCGGCAGAAATTTCTGGCGCAGTTGATGGCTGCTGGTAATTCAGCAAACCTCCATTTTGATGCGTTAGTGAATCTGCTGCTGTTTCTTGGCTTCGAACAACGCATTCGTGGTAGCCACCACATTTTTACCAAAGACGGTGTATCAGAAATTAGTAATCTGCAACCAGCTGCGGGAAATATGGTTAAACCTTACCAAGCCAAACAGGTGCGTGAATTACTGGTCCGTTACAATCTGACCGTGTTTATTGACAAGTCAACTCCTGATGCCCATGTCTGATACCAGCCACTACCCCATCATCCTGTTTTGGAGTGCCGAGGACAATGCTTTTATCGCAGAGGTGCCTGACCTACCCGGCTGCATGGCCGATGGCGCGACGCAGGCAGAAGCACTACATAACGTGCACATCATCATCCAGGAGTGGATTGAAACTGCTAAAGAGTTGGGCCGAGACATTCCAGCTCCTCGTGAACGGCTACAAGTAGCCGCTTAACCAGCACTAAATTACCTGACCTTGACACCGCAAGAAATCCAGAGTATAAAATTAAGGTTCGGCATCATCGGCAACGCGCCGGCGCTGAACTACGCCATCCAGGTGGCCGCGCAGGTGGCCCCGACGGATATGACCGTGCTCATCACCGGCGAAAGCGGGTCGGGCAAGGAGTCGTTTTCCAAGATTATCCACGCCTTGTCGCCGCGCAAGCACGGGCAGTTCATCGCCATCAACTGCGGTGCCATCCCCGAAGGAACCATTGATTCTGAGCTGTTTGGCCACGAAAAAGGCTCCTTTACCGGCGCCAATGAAGCCCGCAAGGGCTATTTCGAGGTTACCAACGGCGGCACCATTTTCCTGGACGAAATCGGCGAGATGCCGCTGGGCACCCAGGCCCGCCTGCTGCGCGTGCTGGAGAATGGCGAGTTTATTCGCGTGGGTAGTAGCAAGGTACAGAAAACCGACGTGCGCGTGGTGGCCGCCACCAACGTGAACCTGATGGAGAACGTGCGCAACGGCAAGTTCCGCGAAGACCTCTACTACCGCCTCAGCACGGTGCCCATCACGGTGCCGCCGCTGCGCGAGCGGGGCGACGATATCTACCTGCTATTCCGCAAGTTCACTTCTGATTTTTCGGAAAAGCACCGCGTGCGGCCCATCTCGCTGCTGCCCGATGCGGTGCAGACCTTGCAGCGGTTCCGTTTCCCCGGCAACATCCGCCAGCTCAAGAACATCGCCGAGCAAATCTCGGTGCTGGAGCTGGAGCGGGAGCTCGACGCCCGACAACTGGCCAAGTACCTGCCGCAGCAGCAGAGCAGCCAGCTGCCGATGCTACTGGGCGCGGGCCAGGAAGCATCCGCCGCGGGCTACTCGGAGCGGGATTTGATGTACAAAATCCTCTTCGACATGCGCCGCGACATGACCGACCTCAAGAAGCTGGTGCTGGAGCTGGCGGCCGGGCAGCGTCCGCACGAGGCGCAGGAGCTGCTGCGGCAGAACAGTCATTTATTTGCCCCGGCTGCTAATAATTCGGCCTTCGACAACGTTCAGGCGGCGGAATACTTCCTACCCAAGCCCGCCGGCACGCCGCTCAACGTGGAGCCGGTGTTGGACTACGACGATGACAGCCAGCCGGTGGAGGACATTCCGCACGAAACGGAGGAGGAAACGCTTTCCCTCGACGTGAAGGAAAAGGAAATGATTCTCAAGGCCCTCAAGAAGCACAACAACAAGCGTAAATACGCGGCCCACGACCTGGGCATCTCGGAGCGCACCCTCTACCGCAAGCTGAAACAGTATGATTTGGAGCAAGTGTAAATTGGTGCTTAGTGCCTGGTGCCTGGTGCTTGGCATGGTGGCGTTGAGTGGCTGCGGGGTGTATTCGTTCAACGGGACGAACATCGACCCGGCGGTGCGGACGATTTCCATTCAAACCATTCAGAACAACTCGCCGACGGGGCCGGCCTTTCTGACCCAGCGGTTTACGGAGGATTTGAAGGACTACTTCCAGCGCAACACTAACCTGACGCTGGTACCGCGCGACGGCGACCTGCAATTCGACGGCAGCATCATTGCCTACGACTTCTCTCCTACTGCCATTCAGCAGGTTGACGGCGTGGCGCAGGCCGGCACCAACCGCCTGACCATCCAGGTAAAGATTCGCTTCACCAACACCAAGGACGAGCTGCAGAGCTTCGACCAGACCTTCCAGAGCTTCGGTGATTTTCCGGCCACTCAGGATGTGGCCACGGTGAACAACGACCAGACGGCCGTGCGCCGAATCACGACCAACATCATCACCGACATTTTCAATAAATCGGTTGCCAACTGGTAGCCGAGCCGACGGTCTGCCGTAAGTTTGCGCCCCGCTATCGCGTTTTTTAGTCAATGACCCGCACCGCTCTGCTTCAGCTGCTCGACCATCCTACGGCCATTGCCCCGGCCGAGGTGCAGGAGCTGGAACAGCTGGCCCGGGCCTTCCCCTATTGCCAGACGGCCCACCTTCTACTGGCCAAAGCCGCTCACGACCAAGGCACTATGCTGGCCAGCCAGCGCCTGCGTCGCGCCGCCACCTACGCCGCCGACCGCACTCTGCTGCGCCAGCTGATTGAGCAGACGGTGGCGGAGCCCGAGCCTGAGCTGGTTGAGCAAGCCCCAGTTGTTCAACCAGTCGAAACAGTTGCTCCCCAACAGATTGCGCCGCCGGAAATGCAACCTGAGCCCGCGCCTGCGGTAGCCGAAACTGCCAGCCCGGCGCCGGAAGTAGCGCCCCGGCTAGCACCCGTCCCCCTGCCTGAAGTGGTGCTGCCAACAGTGGCAACAGTAGCAACAGTGCCGGAAGCGGTGATAGAGGCACCGGTCCTGCTGGAGCCGCTGGCGGCAATCCTAGCAGCGGCAGAGCCAATTGTTAGTAAGATTCAGAAATTCAACATCAACCAACCAGCAGTAGCGGAGGCTGACAGCACGGAGGACAGCGAGACGGAAGCCCAGCCAGAAGCTGCTGCCCTCGCCGAAACACCAGTTGTAGAGCCCGCAGTAACCGAAGATGCAGAGCCTGAGCAGGCTGCAATGGTTCCTGAGCCCGAACCGGTTATTTCAGAAGCAATTCAAATAGACTCGACTGCTCCGGATAAGGTTATAATTCCGGAACCAGCCATAACTACAGAAAAAGAGAGTCCGGTTACCAGCGTGGATGACGCCGCCGCAACGGAGGAACCTTCCCTCGATTTGGCCCAACCTGCTACGCCAACGCCAACTGCGTCCGAAGAGCCGCCCCTCGAAATCCCTGAGCCAGAGATTCCACCCGTTGCGCCGCCTATCCGGCCGCCGGAGGAAGTGGGCAGCGCCCGCTTCGAGTTTGGCCTGCAGGACGAGCCGAAACCCGCCGCGACGCATTATGAGCTGCCATTGGTGGATGAATGGGCCGCGGCGGCCACGCCCCTGGCCCTGCCCGGGGCCGACGATTTGAACTTTGAGCTGCCGGGCACTCCCCCGGCCGCACCGGCCACCCTGAAATGGACTGCCGCCGCCTTCACCGGCGATACCGACCTGGGCTACGCCCTCGACGAAGGCAGCCGCCTGGGCTTCGGCCTGGGCCTGCTGACGGAGGCGCTCCTGGCCAAAATCGAAACGGAAAGTGAGGGCACCCTGGCGCACGAAATTGTGGCCGCGCCCCGCCCCGCCCCGCTGCCCCCCACCGCCGTGTTCTTCGAGCCCGACGTGCTACTGCTGGAGCACTGGGCCACGCACCGGCCGATAGTGCCGCCCACGCCCAGCTCATCGGAGCTGATAAACAGCTTCCTGCGCCGTCAGCCGCGCCTTACGCGGCCGGCCATGCTGCCACCTTCGCCCACCGCGCAGGCCGACCTGAGCGTGAAAAGCACCCGGCCCGAACCCGAGCTGATTTCGGAGGGCCTGGCCCGCATCCTGGCCCGGCAGGGAAAAATCGAGCGCGCCATTGAGATTTATGAGCGCCTGATGGTGAAACAGCCGGAAAAAATGGCGTACTTTGCGGCTCAAATTCAACAATTGCAACCTTCTGCCTGATTTACGGGCATCCTTTTCCCACTCATGTTTTACGCTCTCGTTTGCCTGATTATTTTCGTGTGCTTTCTGCTGGCTTTGGTAGTGCTGGCGCAGAACCCCAAAGGTGGTGGGCTGTCGAGCCAGTTTGGCGCCGGCGGCGCAGCTAACCTCATGGGCGTGAAGCGCACCGGCGACCTGCTCGAAAAGCTGACCTGGGGCTTCGCTATCGGCCTGGTAGTGCTGTCGCTCGGCTCGTACGTAGTTATCGGCAACACCTCGGGGGGGGCCACGCGCAGCATCAACCAGATTAAGGCTGCCGAAACCAAGCTGCCGGCTCCGGTTGCACCTGCCCCCACGGCTCCGGCTCCGGTTGCTCCGGCTGGTGAGCCGGCGGCTACTCCGGTTGCTCCAACCACCCCGGCTCAGTAATTTTAGCTCTGTTACCTCTGAAAAGCCGGCAGCTCCCAACGCGGGGCTGCCGGCTTTTTGCTGTAGCGCGAACTTTGTAGTTCGCGTCCCCGCTCCGTTCAAACGACTTTCAAACGGCGCGGGGACGCGAACTACAAAGTTCGCGCTACTTCTATCCCGACAAATTTTCCCGCTTCTGTCACTTCGACCCGGGCCGAGTCTGCCAATTGTGGCAGATTTCGGGCTTGGCACAAGAAGTGCCGCAGGGCCGGCAACGTTAAATTCTTCTTTTAACCTAACCTAAACACACCCAAAATGGCACTTAGCATCAAACCGCTGGCCGACCAGGTAATCATTAAACCTGCTGTTGCCGAGGAAAAAACCAAATCGGGCATTATCATTCCTGATACTGCCAAAGAAAAACCTCAACGCGGAGAAGTTGTAGCTGTCGGCGACGGCAAAGTATCTGAGTATACTGGCAACGTTATCGCACCTCGTGTTAAAGTAGGTGACGTAGTTATCTACAAAAAATACACCGGCTTAGAGATGCCTTTTGAAGGCGAAGATTACATAGTTCTGGCAGAGAAAGACCTTCTCGTTGTTGTTCTGTAGATTCCTCCTACAGCCCTTCTAACCTAATAACAATCTAAACATTCAGCCCCCATGGCTAAGAACATTCTCTTCGACGTTGAAGGCCGCGCCAAGCTGCAAGCCGGCGTGAACAAACTGGCTAACGCCGTTAAAGTAACCCTCGGCCCCAAAGGCCGCAACGTCATTATTGACAAGAAATTCGGCGCGCCGAGCATCACCAAGGATGGTGTATCGGTAGCCAAGGAAATCGAGCTGAAAGACGCCGTGGAAAACATGGGCGCCCAGCTCGTGAAGGAAGTGGCTTCGAAAACCGCTGACCAGGCCGGCGACGGCACCACCACCGCTACCGTGCTAGCCCAGGCCATCTACGTGGCAGGCTCGAAGAACGTGGCTGCCGGGGCTAACCCGATGGACCTGAAGCGCGGCATCGACAAGGCCGTGCAGGCCGTGGTGGCCAACCTGAAGGCGCAGTCGAAGAAAATCGAGAACTCCTCAGAAATTGCCCAGGTGGGTGCTATTTCGGCCAACAACGACATGGAAATCGGCAAAATGATTGCCGATGCCATGGATAAAGTGGGCAAGGAAGGCGTGATTACCGTGGAAGAAGCCCGCGGCACCGAAACCGAAGTGAAAACGGTGGAAGGCATGCAGTTCGACCGCGGCTACCTGTCGCCCTACTTCGTGACCAACCCCGAGAAAATGGAGGTGGAGTTCGACAACCCCTTCGTGCTCATCTACGACAAGAAAGTGAGCACCATGAAGGAGCTGTTGCCCGTGCTGGAGCAAGTGCTGCAGACTGGCAAACCCCTCGTTATCATCTCGGAGGATGTGGACGGCGAAGCCCTCGCTACCCTCGTGGTGAACAAGCTGCGCGGCTCGCTGAAAATTGCGGCCGTGAAGGCTCCTGGCTTCGGCGACCGCCGCAAGGCCATGCTGGAAGACATTGCCACCCTCACGGGCGGTACGGTTATCAGCGAAGAGCAGGGCTACAAGCTCGAAAACGCTACCCTGGAGTACCTCGGCACGGCTGAGAAAATCATCATCGACAAGGACAACACGACCATCGTGAACGGCAAGGGCTCGAAAGACGCCATCGCCGGCCGCGTGGCGCAGATTAAGTCGCAGATGGAGTCGACCACGTCGGACTACGACAAGGAGAAACTGCAGGAGCGTCTGGCCAAGCTGTCGGGCGGTGTTGCTATTCTCTACATCGGCGCCAGCACCGAGGTGGAAATGAAAGAGAAGAAAGACCGCGTGGACGATGCCCTGCACGCCACCCGCGCCGCTGTTGAGGAAGGCGTGGTACCCGGCGGTGGCGTGGCCCTGGTGCGCGCCATTGAGGCCCTGGCGGCCGTGGACACCCACAACGCCGACGAGCGCACGGGCGTCAACATCATCCGCACGGCGCTGGAGTCGCCGCTCCGCACCATCGTGGCCAATGCTGGCGGCGAAGGCTCGGTGGTGGTGCAGAAAGTGCGCGACGGCAAAGGCGACTACGGCTACAACGCCCGCGAGGACCGCTACGAAAATCTGGTGGCCGCCGGTATCATCGACCCTACCAAGGTGACCCGTCTGGCCCTGGAGAACGCTGCTAGCATCGCCGGCCTGCTCCTGACCACGGAAGCCGTGATTTCGGACGAGCCCGAGGATGATAAAGGCGGCGCTGGCGCCGGTGCTGCCGGGATGGGCGGCATGGGTGGCATGGGCGGCATGATGTAATCAGCCCCTTAGCTGCTCGCTTGCAGTTATCATTAAAAAGCCCCGCTGGACCTGGTCCGGCGGGGCTTTTTAATGCTAGAAAACGGAGCAAGTGTCGAATATGCGACCCGCTCAAAGAAGTGTGCGACTTGTCCAAAGAAACATGCGACCTCGTCAAAGAAGCATGCGACCAACCCAAAGAAGCATGCGACTTGTCCAAAGAAGCATACGACCGGCCCAAAGAAGCATGCGACCTGTCTTGGGACGTTTACGACCGACCCAAGGACGCTTGCGATTTGCCTTGGGACAGTTGTGACTAGGCCAAAGACACATCTAACCAACCTGAAGACAATGATGAAAAGCAAAAAGCCCCCGACACTACGCGTGTCGGGGGCTTTGCTACAGGGTCAGTTCGGAACAGCTTACGCCGCTACGGGCTCATCCATCATGCGCGTGAGGCGGCGGTAGATGAAGAACAGCAGGATGGACGAGGCGGCCGAGAGCACCACGAAAATCATGAAGAAGCTGTAGAGGTCGTTGATTTGGATGCCCAGGAAGGTGGGCCACTGGTAGGGAATTTCCAGCTCCTTGAGCTTGGTGACGACGTCGGCCGAGGCCTGGCCGGCGTTGTTGAGGATGGCGGGCAGGTTGATGCCGGCATCGGCGGCTTTCTTGAACTCGCCGGGGCCGGGAGGATAGAGGCCCGAGAGCACGCCGGCCAGCTTGTTGCCGGCGGCGGTAGCCAGGAACCACACGGCCATTAGCAGCGAGGCCAGGCGGGCGGGGGCCAGCTTATTCACCAGCGCCAGGCCGATGGGCGACAGGCAGAGCTCGCCGAAAGTCTGGAGCAGGTACATGGTGATAAGCCAGAACATGCTCACCTTGGTGCTGGCATCGACGCCCTTCACGCCGAAGGCAATGACGAGGTAGCTGATGGCCAGCAGCATCAGGCCGATGGACATTTTGAGGGGTGACGAGGGCTCCAGCCCCTTCTTGCCGAGGGCCGTCCAGAGCACGGCGAAGATGGGCGCGAAGGCGATGATGAACAAGGCGTTGGCCGACTGGAAGTAGGACGCAGGCACAACGGTCGAGCCCAGGTTGCGGTCGGTTTGCTCATCGGCGAAGAAGGTGAGCGAGGCACCGGCCTGCTCAAACGCCCCCCAAAAGAAAATCACGAAGAAGCTCAGGATGAGAATGACGTAGATTTTTTCCTTTTCGCGGCCGGTGAGCGAAGCGTCGGAGAGCACAATCATCGGCATGACAATCATCGACGAGAATACCAGGGCCCCAATCCAGTCGTAGTTCATGAACCAGGCAATGGCGGCGTAAATCAGCACCCCCACGATGGCGATGACGCCCATGCTCATGCCGCCGGTTTTGGCGGGCTGGGCGATGGTTTCGGCGCGCACGGGGGCATCGGTGCCCACAGGCACTACCGGCGAGGCAGCCACGGCGCGCTCCGGCTTAGCGCCGAGCGGTGCGCCAGTGGGCGTGAGTACATACTTGTTTTTCAACAGCTCGAAGGTGGCGCTGCCGATGAGCATGCCGATGCCGGCGGCCAGGAAGCCCCACTTAAAGTCGGCCGCATTGCCGGTATCGCCGAGCGTGCCGCACACCAAGGGCGAGAAGAATGCGCCCAGGTTGATGCCCATGTAGAAGATGGTGTAGGCCGCGTCGACGCGGGTATCGCCCTTGGGGTAGAGGGAGCCCACCATCGAGGAGATATTGGGCTTGAAGAAGCCGTTGCCGAAAATCATCAGCGTGAGGCCGAGGATGAACAAACCCATCTGCGCCGAGGAGGGCGCGGTTTGGCCCGCCATGTACATGCTGGCCGAGCCGAAGAGGGCGAATTGCCCGGCGGCCATCATGAGGCCGCCGGTGAGGATGGAGCGGCGGTTGCCCCAGTAGCGGTCGGCCATGTAGCCGCCCAGCAGCGGCGTCAGGTACACGAGCGAAGTGTAGTTGCCGTAAATGAGCGACGAAGTTTCTTTGCTCATCATCAGGGCCTTGCCCATGTAGAGGGCCAGCAGGGCCCGCATGCCATAGTAGGCAAACCGTTCCCACATTTCGGTGGTGAACAGCACGTACAGGCCCTTGGGGTGACTGGTACTGGCGGAAGGAAGTTGCTCGCTCTGGGCGGTAGCAGTTGCCATAGTGGAAATGGTGGGGTGAATAAGGAGTGAAAGGTGGAGAAAAGGGCCCGGGGTTGCCGAAAATGCAATTGGGGTTGGTAAATCTAGGAAAGTTTTGGCAGTAACTCGCGGCGATGACTATGCGAACTAGCCGCAAAGCGGCGACACGTTGGTAGATAGAAGATGTAGTCAATGAGCCAGAGCCGCAAAGCGGCGGCACCTACCCGGCGCCAAGTGCCGCCGCTTTGCGGCTCTGGTCGTTCTGGCTGCTACATACTACCAACGTGTCGCCGCTTTGCGGCTGAATTGCAACCTGGACTACAACGTCCGCGCTACGGCTCCCTCATTCCGGTAGGCTTTGGCCCGGTAAGCCCCCGGCGACAGCCCCGTTTGCTTGCGGAAAAAGCGGGTGAAGTAGCCGGCATCGGCAAACTGCAGGGCATAGGCAATTTCTGACACCGACAGCGAGGTATAGATAAGGTAGTTGTGGGCCTTGCGCGTCGTGTTGGCGTGCACGATTTGCTGAGCCGTCTTACCCTTCACCGCCTGGCAGATGCGGTTGAGATGCACGGGCGTAATTTTCAGCTCCTGGGCAAACTCGGCGATTTTCTTGCCTGAAGGCGCGGCCCCGATGGCCCGCTGAAACTCCCGGAAATAGTGCAGAGCCCGGTTGGAGCTGTCGGCTTCCTGGCGCTGCTGGTGGTGCAGCAGGCGGTAGATTTTCAGGAACAGGAGCTTGAAATAGGCATTCAGGGCCAGTTGCTTGCCGGGCTGCTCGGAGTGTAGCTCGGTGTGAATGCTTTGCTCCAGGTCGAGCAGGTCGGCAAAGCGTACTTCGGCATTGAAATCGGCGAGAATCTGGAGGGTATTTACTTCGAGCAGCACGGCGGGCGTGGCCTGTAGGATGGTGTCCATCAGGCTCTCGGCCAGCGTGAGGGTGCGGCCCTGCACCTGCGGGCTGAAAGTGAAGCCGTGCACCGCCCCGGCCGGAATAAGCACGATGCAGGGCGTGCGCAGCTCGATGGGCGTGGCGGCGGCGTGGAAAATGGCCCGGCCCGCTTCTAGGAAAAAGAGCTGGAACAGGTTGGGGTGCAGGTGCGGCTTGAGGCCCCAGTCGGTGAGGCGGTTGCGCGGCAGGATTAGCTCGCTCTGGAGGTAATCGTGGCGGACGAGGGCTTTGTCGTCGCCGTAGAGGCCGTTGTAGTGGGCTATTTTTTCGCCTGTCATGCTGAACGCAGTGAAGCATCTTGTCAGGCTCGAACGAGCAGTAATTTATTCCTTCTCACAAAAAGTCGTTCCGGCGTGAGAGGATGCTTCACTGCGTTCAGCATGACAGGAGGCGGCATGTTTGATTTGTCCCAGTAAAGGTGCAAAATGTTTCACGAACTCCACTCCCGGCGTTTCGTACCTTTGTATCGTCTATTTTCCATTCCCACCCATCCATTTCACTCTCATGTCCGAGCCCACTGCTCCCCTACCGAACGCCCTCGACCGTCTGCGGCCGTTGGGTTTTTCCCAGGCTGGTACCGTGCATCTCAACCTCACGCCGGCCGAGCTCGTTGAGCGCGCCCTGTGCCACGGCGAAGGTCACCTCACCGACACCGGCGCCCTGATGTGCGACACCGGCAAGTTCACCGGCCGCTCGCCCAAGGACCGCTTCGTCGTGAAAGACGAAAACACCGCCGACAGCGTGTGGTGGGGCGACATCAACATCGCCTTCGACCCCGCGAAATTTGACCAGCTGCACGAGAAAATGCTGGCCTACCTGGCCGACAAGGAGCTGTACGTGCGCGAAGCCTACGCCGGCGCCAACCCCGACTACCGCCTGAAGCTGCGCGTGGTAAACGAGTTGGCCTGGCACAATTTGTTTTGCTACAACATGTTTATCCGCCCCGAAGAAGGCGCGGATACGTCGTGGACGCCCGACTTCAGCATCATCTGCGCCCCCGGCTTCGAGGCTGACCCCGAAGTGGACGGCACTCGCCAGCCCAACTTCGCCATCATCAACTTCATCAAGAAGATGATTCTCATCGGCGGCACGGGCTACGCCGGCGAGATGAAAAAAGGCATTTTCGGGGTGCTGAACTACCTGCTGCCCCACGAGCACAACACGCTCAGCATGCACTGCTCGGCCAACAAGGGCAAGGACGGCGACACGGCCATCTTCTTCGGCCTCTCGGGCACCGGCAAAACGACCCTTTCGGCCGACCCCAACCGCGGCCTCATCGGCGACGACGAGCACGGCTGGACGCCCGACGCCGGCATCTTCAACTTCGAAGGCGGCTGCTACGCTAAGGTGATTGACCTGAGCGCGAAGAAAGAGCCCGAAATCTGGAATGCCATTAAGTTTGGCGCCATCGTGGAAAACACGCGCTTCGTGCCCGGCACCCACACCGTGGACTACGCCAACAAGAGCGTAACCGAAAACACCCGCACGGCCTACCCACTAAATTTCATTCCGAACGCCGTGGAGCCCAGCGTGGCCGACGCGCCGAAGAATATTTTCTTCCTCACGGCTGATGCGTTTGGGGTGATTCCGCCCATCAGCAAGCTCGATAAGTCGCACGCCATGTACCACTTCATGAGCGGCTACACCGCCAAAGTGGCCGGTACCGAAATGGGCGTGACCGAGCCGCAGACCACGTTCTCGGCCTGCTTCGGCGCCGTGTTCCTGCCCCTGCACCCCACCAAATACGCCGAGATGCTGGGCCACAAGATGGACGAGAACCCCGACGTGAACGTGTGGCTCATCAACACCGGCTGGACCGGCGGCGCCTACGGCACCGGCCACCGCATGAAGCTCGACCACACCCGCGCCATGATTACGGCCGCCCTCGAAGGCAAGCTCAACGAGGTGAAGTTCCAGGCCCACCCCATCTTCGGCGTGCAGGTGCCCAAGGCCGTGCCCGGCGTACCCGCCGAAATTCTGGACCCGCGCAACACCTGGGCCGATAAAGACGCCTACGACCAGACCGCCAGCGAGCTGGCCGATAAATTCGTAGCCAACTTCAAGAAATACGCCGACTTCGCCAACGAAGAAATTCTGGCCGGCGCACCCAAAGTAGCCGTCGAAGCGTAAAGGCTGCCGTGCTTCAGGCACTCACCAAATGCGAAAGCCCCGCCAGTTGCAGCTGGCGGGGCTTTTTTGCTTCTTATCCCATGCGGTCCCTTAATCCTTTGATAATTGCAACTATACCAACCATCAGGATACCAATAGGCGCAGTAAAACTAGTTTGGTTTAACTCAATGTAAGTAATTACCATAAATCCCAAACCTAGCACTAAAATGACGATGCCAACGGTCAGGTACATACCAGCCGCTTTGCGTTTCTGCTTCGCTTGCTCTGACTTAATAAACTGGTAACTGCGGTAATAGTCATCCGCTAATGCAGGCGCTTGCTCACCCGCGCCTTCTTCCACAAGCATGGCCATAACTGCTTCCCGGCTTTGATTGAGCCAATACATCTGGACTGCCTTTTTCTTAGCGTAAGATTCGCGGTATTTCATACTGGCAAATTGGGATTGTAATTCATGATTGCCAGCAAATGTAAAAACTTCAATTGCACTAATGCCGGGCAGCTACCGAGTATTAACCCAGTTGCTGCCCGGCATTTCTTGGCAATAGATGCAATTTAGTTGCTACGAGTAGCGTCCGTAGCGGCGGTTATCCGGCCCAGGCTGGGCCGGCTTTTTGGTGGCGGCGCGGCCCAGCCAGGCGGCCAGGGCTACGCCGGCCCCGGCCAGTAGCGCGGTGCGCAGGGCGGGGCTGCCGGTGGTGATGGCCTCGGTGTAGAAGCTGGTTTCGCGGGTGTGGCCGGGGTAGTTGCCGCGCTCCTTGAGCTTGCCGGCGGCGTGGTCGAGGCCGTTTTGGTTGAGGGGGCGCGGGGCGTAATCGGCCTTTTCCTGATGCACGAAGGCTTTTTCCATGTACTGGTCGAAGAGTACGGGCGTCCAGCGCTTCATGCCGATGAAGGCGCGGCCGCCGCCGCCCACCACGATGTCGCGTTCGGGCGTGGTGCAGGCGTGGATGATGGCGCGGGCCACAGTGTCGGGGGCATAGGCGGGCGGGCCGTGCTTGGCCTCACGCTCCATGTAGTTTTTGGCGTGGATGGTGTAGGGCGTATCGATGGACGAGGGCTGGATGAGCGTCACCGACACGGGCGCGCCGTCCATTTCCAGCTCCATGCGCAGGCCGTCGTTGAAGCCCTTCACGGCGTGCTTGCTGGCCGAGTAGATGGTTTGTAGGATGGCCGTGACGTCGGACAGGATGCTGCCCACGTTGATGATGGCGCCGCCCTTGCTTCTCAGGTGCTTCGCGGCTTCCAGCGAGCCGTACACCAGGCCCCAGAAGTTGGTTTCGAACACCTTGCGCATGTCTTCGATGGGCACCTGCTCCAGCTTGCCGTAGATGGAAGCCCCAGCATTGTTGACCCAGGTGTCGTAGCCGCCGAACGTGGCCTGGGCGGCAGCGGCAATGCGGCGCACGTCGTCTTGGCTGCTCACGTCGGCCACCACGTAAGTGGCCCGGCCGCCCGCCTGGGTGATTTCGTCGGTAAGCTGGCGCAGGGCGTCTTCGCTGCGGGCGGCCAGCACCAGCCGGGCGCCTTCTTTGGCGGCTAGGCGGGCCGTGACGAGGCCGATGCCCGACGAGGCGCCGGTGATGACCACAACCTGCTCATTGAGTTTTTTAAGCTTCATTTTCATGTAAGAAAGGAAACGGGAAATGGAACGTATGCCTGGAGGTACGACCAGCCGCCCGCGCTTGTTATGGCCGAGATTGAGTTCGGCGCCCGGTTTTTGGCGCCCGTTTGTTGGCCGTAATCCCGTTCTTTGCGCCCATGCACACCTTCTTCGCCCCCGACCTCGCCGGCCCCACCCACACCCTGCCCGAAGACGAAAGCAAGCACGCCGTGCGCGTGCTGCGCCTCGGCCCCGGCGACGCCGTGGAGCTGCTCGACGGGCGTGGCGGCCGCTACCAAGCCGAAGTAGCCGATGCCAACCCCAAGCGCTGCCAGCTGCGCATCACCGCCCACGAAACCAGCCCGCCCCGGGCCACCTACACCCACGTAGCCGTGGCCCCCACCAAAAACCTCGACCGCATGGAGTGGCTGGTCGAAAAAGCCGTGGAAGTGGGCATTGAGCGCCTCACCTTCCTGCGTTGCGCCCGCTCCGAGCGCCGCGAGCTGAAGCTAGAGCGGCTGGAAAAAATTGCCATCAGTGCGCTCAAGCAGAGCGGCCAGACCTGGCTGCCGCAGCTGGATGATATGACGGATTTCGCCGCCTTCGTGGCGGAAGTGGAGCCGGAAACGGCCTTTATTGCCCACTTGGAAGAAGGCGAGCGCACCGAATTGAAGCAGGTGGTCGGCAACGCGCCACGCTGCTGCGTGCTGATTGGGCCGGAGGGAGATTTTACGCCCGCCGAAATTGCGCTGGCGCTGGGCCGGGGCATCCGGCCGGTGTCGCTGGGCGCGTCGCGGCTCCGCACGGAGACTGCCGCGCTGGCGGCGGTGTTTGCGGCGCAATTGTGCCGCTGACAACAGCTTATTCCGCAAGCAGCCTGGCAACTAATGTATTATCGGTTAACCTGCCATCAATTATGCTTACGGGTTTACCACTGCACTTATATTGCCACCCCAGACTGATTGCTCGCATGATGCAGTGCTCTATAATTGCCGGAGTAATTTCCTTCAGATAGCCAAGGCTTTCTATTTCATAAGACTCATAACCAGTGCGTGAATAGCCGATGTGAGCAATAAAAAGCTGGCCGCCATTCGCATGTTGAATTGGAATATTGAGCTGTGCTTCATGCCTTTCTTCATGCGAAACCCTTCTTCTTACTTTCCAAACAAAGTTCTCTCCACCAACCTGAATAGTACGCAGACCTTTCTTCGCTAAAGCCATATTATAGGAAACCGCAGGTTTTATGAACGTTTTAGTGGTCTATTGTAGCGCCGACTCATCCGCCTGTGCGTCCTGCTCCGCCAGCCGCTTCGCCTCCGCTTTGGCTAGCTTCTTCTTGCGCCAAGGCGCGTCCTGCTCCCAGTCGCCGGCCATGATGCAGCCGTAGGGCTGGATTTCATCCACCGTCGTGGCGAGGTCAAATTCAACGATTTGGCGCTTTACTTCCTCGGCGTTTTTGTAGGCACTGGGTAGCTCCGATACGTCGATGCGGTTGAAGAAAAAGCGGGCGTCGATGCCCTGGGTTTCTTCGGCAAATACCTGCTCGTCGGTTTTGCCCACGATGCTGCGCTTGTGGCGGGTGCGGCTGAGGTTGCGGCCGGCGCCGTGAGGGGCGAAGCCCAGATTATTGGCCGTGGTGTGGCCTTCCACGATGAGGATGGGCTGGGCCATATTCAGTGGAATGATGCGCGGGCCGGTAATGTCGGGCAGGAATTTGGGGTCAAGCGGGGTGGCGCCTTTGGCGTGGTAGAACACGTCGCCGTCGCGGAAGACGAAGTTGTGCTCGTTCCAGAAGCGTTGCTGCACCGGCGCGCCCAGCCGCTCGGCAATGGTATCGTGCAGCACCAAGTGGTTCTGCTTGGTCCACTTGCGCACCGTTTGCAGGGCGCGCCAATAATTCTGGCCTTCTTCCGAATCAATGGGAATCCAGGCGTTGGCGGGGGCGGTTTCGGGCGACAGCACCTGGCGGAAACGCTCGGCCACCACCATACCATTCTTGTAGAGCAGCGCGCCCACGCCGCGCGAGCCGTGGTGCGTCACGAGCACCGTGTCGCCGGTGTTGCGCGAGGTGCCCACGTAGAGGAAATGGTTGCCGTCGCCCTGCGTGCCGAGGTGCTCGCGGGCAAAATTCAGGCTGCGCAGCGAGCTCAGGAACGGGTTGGATTTCATTTCCTGCTCGATTTCGGCGGGCAGCTCGAACTGGTGCTCCCGCTCGCGCCCACCGGGGCCGAAGTGGGTAATTTGCTGGGCAATGTCGAGCACCGTTTTCGGGTCGGCCTGGCCCAAATTAGTCAGCATCACCGAACAGCAGATGTCGGCCGAATGCATGCCGGGGTGGATGGCCCCGCGCGTGGCCACCACGCCGCCCACCGGAATGGTACCCACCGGCCCGGCCGGGCAAGCGTCGGGCATCACGGCGCCGGCCACCACCGTGGGCGTGCGCATAAGCTGCTGCATCGAGAGGCGCACGCAGTCGATGTTATCCTGCTCCACGGCCGTTTCGGCGCGGATATTCTCATGAAAAGGCAGCGGCTGGGGTAGCAGCGGCACGGCCGGGGGCGGCCCCACCTGGTCGAGGTAGGCGCGGAGTTCGTCGCCGCTCAGCTCGTGGGCGTTGATGTGCTCCAGGGCTTCTTTGAACCACTTGCCGGATTTATAGCCGAGGTCGAGGAGGTCTTTGCCGGTTACCATAACAGGGGAATTGAGGTAAAGCCGGCAAGTTAAGCCGGCGCTACTTTACTTGCCGAGTACCATGCGAGATAAATAACTGGCGCAACGCTGCCAGGTGCGCCAACAGCACCAGCGGCACCACGCAGCCCGGCAGCCACACGAAGGGAAAGTGCAGAATGGCCACGTTGGGCTGCTCGAAGGCAAAGCGCTGCAAGGGCGTGGGGGCCGAAAGCAGCGCGTTGATGACGATATTGAGCAGCAAGCCCAGGCAGAGGAAATTCCAGACCAGCAACCCGGTAGTGCCCACTTGCTTTTTCCGAAAAGCGAAATAAAACACCACCGGGGCTGTGAGTCCGGCCAGGATGTCGTAGTTGCGGCCCTCAAACGTCATCAGCTGCGGAATGGCATGGTGGAGGTACAGCCCAAACAGCACCAGTTCGACCGGGATGCGCACGATGTGCAATAAGGTCAGCACCTCCAGGCGCAGGCTGTCGAGGTAGCACCGACCGGCGGCCGTCAGCAACAAACCGAGAATCAGCAGTAGCGGCGGCCCCAGCAGCAGTGCTAGGCGAGGCGGCAGGCTGTCCGTAACGGTATAAAATCCGCTCAAGCCCACGCCCGCCTGCAGCAGCAGCCACACCAGTAGCACCGCCAGCGTGCGCCCCGAACGTCGGGCGGCCAGATAAAATATGCCAATGGCGAGGGAGGTGGTGGCCCCAAAAGTAAGGGGGAGAATAAGTGGCAGCGTTTTCATGAGCAGAACGGGATAAATGTGCTGCAAAGGACGTTACCACTCCTCCCCCATCACTTACCAAATGACAAGAAACGCCCGCCTACCTTTTGCCTCCGCCTTTGCGAATGCGACTCAGCGAGGTATCGGTGATGCCCAGGTACGACGCCACGTACTTCAGCGGCGTGTGCTGGAATAGCGCGGGCTGGCTGCGCAGCAGCTGCTCGTAGCGGACAGCGGCGGGCTCGGTAATGGTGGCCAGCATGCGGTTTTTGAGGGCCGCAAAGCCGCGCACGAGGACCGAGCGGCCGAAATCGCGAAAATCGTTTCGACTGTGAAACAGCTCGTTCAGCTGCGTGAAGCTGATGCGCCAACCCTGGCACTCGTTGAGGGCCTGCAGGTATTCGAGCGAGGGTGTGCGCTGGAAAAAGGAAGCTACTTCCAAAGCCACCTGCCCGGGACCGTAGAAGCCGGTAGTAATATCCTGCCCGTCGATATCATAGGCAAAGGCGCGCAAAAAGCCCTGGTCAAGAAAAACGTAATCGTCGCTCACCTGCCCGGCGCGTAGCAGAAACTCGTTTTTGCCGATGGTTTTGGCCGTGAATTCCTGGGCTATTTCTTCGGCTTGCGGCTGCGTGATACGGCCGCCGGTTTGCAGGAATTGAATAAGTTGGGCGCGGTCGGCCATTTACTGCTTTTTGAAGGGCAATATAGCGTACGTATACACGTAGCAGCCGACGCAGAAGCCCGCGAGCCCTTCCAGCAGAGCGCATACCAGCAATGCTGCCACCAGCGCAGTGGTCAGATAAGTGAATTGCAGCGCGATTCCCAGCCCAATCAGCGTGCAAAAAACAGTCCCCAGCAGCGCCGCAAACTTCTTCGGCGCAGCGAGCGTGGGCCGGGCCCGCAGGCCAATCAGACGCACGATACGCCGCGCCAGCCACCGCACCAAGCTCCAATCGCCCGCCGTGAAAGCCCGAATGGCAAAATCCGCCGCCAATACAGCCATTAGCCAGAAGCTATTGAAAAATAGCGCACTGCTTACCCACAGTACCGTGATACCCGCCGCTACCCGCGCTGCATTTTCATCGACCCGCTCCTCCGAAACCGGGCAGACCAGTTGATTGACTGTCTCCATGCGTTTGAAATCGTCAACGAGCCGCCTTTGTTTAAAACTCCGGATGCCGCGCGCTAGCCCGGCGGGAACGAACTTTGCGCCAATCCGACTTTATTTACCAGCCGCGCCCCGCTTAATTCCCGGCCGGGCCGCCTGCTTCTCAATATGCTGAAATCATTGCTTCTCTCGGCGGCGCTGCTGCTCACCGCTGCCGGTCCCTCGGCCTACAGCTTTCGCGTGGCCAAGCTGCACTACGGCGGCGGCGGCGACTGGTACGCCAACAAAACCTCGCTGCCCAACCTCATCAGCTTCTGCAACCAGAGCCTGAAAACCAACATCGCGCCCGAAGAAGCTACCGTGGAACTCGACGCGCCCGAGCTCCTCACCTACCCCTTCGTGCACATGACCGGGCACGGCAACGTGAGCTTCACCGCCGCCGAGGCCCGTAACCTGCGCCGCTACCTCACTGGCGGCGGCTTCCTGCACATCGACGATAATTACGGCCTCGACAAGTTCATCCGGCCCGAGATGAAGAAGGTATTCCCCGAGCTGGACTTTCTGGAGCTGCCCTATTCCCACCCCATCTACCACCAGAAATACCAGTTCCCGACCGGCCTGCCTAAAGTGCATGAGCACGATGGCAAGCGCCCGCAGGGCTTCGGCATGCTTTACAAAGGCCGCCTGGTGTGCTTCTATAGCTTCGAGTGTGACCTTGGCAACGGCTGGGAAGACGTGGGCACCTACCCCGAAGACTCGCCCGCCACGCACGAGGCCGCCCTGCGCATGGGCGCTAATCTGATGAGCTACGCCCTGACGCAAAACTAATTATGTAGCAAGCCTTAGCTTGCCGTCAGTACCTTAAAAATGTCGCCGCTGTAAAATCTCGCTCAGCACGAACGCCGCCCGTACGCTTTCGGGCCGGGCCAGCAGTTGGCGCACCGCTACTACCGTCGGCACACTTGGCGGCGGCAGCTCGGCTTGCTGGCGGGCGCGCTGCTGCCAGTAGTCTTCTATCGGCACCTCGCGGGAAGCGCGGGGCAGCGCGGCGGCAAAAACCGGCGTCAGCGCCGGGCGCTCCTGCGATTTTGGGCGAATGTCGGTGCGCTCCTGCGAGCGGGCGGGCTGGGCTTTGGCCTGCGGCATGGGCCGCCCGCCCGGCGTGCGTCGGGTATTGGAAACGGCTGGACGAGACTGCTGCTCAGACCTTGACGCTTCGCTGCTGGCAGGTGCCACGTTGCGCGCCTGCATCTGCTTCAGCATTTCCTGGAAGCTGGCGGCGGGCAGTTCCGGCACGGATGGGCGCGCAGGCCGTTCCTGCGTTTCGCGGGCCGCATTGTCGCGCATTTTCTTCACCATTCGCACCACGAAAGCTACGACGGCAAACAGCACCCAAAGCAACGTGAAGACCTTTTCCATAGTGCTGTAACGCGGAATTACATTCCGTGAATGGTGAATATGCAGTAGCTGCCCTAAGCGGCACCCGGGGCTACTTCGGCAAGGTAGCGAACCGCGGGCAAATCAATGCCTGAGCCCGGCGCGTGATAAAACTCCGCATTACAGCCCTTACCGCACACCCTGGTCGGGGAAGCGGCCCGGCTTGGTGCGGTAGAAGGCTTTGATTGTTTCCAAATCAGCCTCGTAATCCCCCGTCGGATAGATGCAGGGCCCCACGCCGGCTTCCTTGTTTTTATAGTCGAGGTAGCCTAGCTGAATGGGGACGCCCGCCTGCATAGCCGCGTGGTAAAAGCCTTTGCGCCACTTCGGCTGGTACTTGCGGGTGCCTTCGGGCGTGATGAGAATCACCAGTTCATCGTGCAACTCAAACAGGCGCACCATGCCATCGACGAGGCTGTTGTTCTTGCTACGGTCGACGGCGATGCCACCCAGCGACTGCACCAGCCGGCCCAGCAGCGGGATGGTAGTCCACTCTTTTTTGATGGTCAGCTTCACATCCACGTCCATCAGAAAAAACGCGGCGCGGGCGTACATAAAATCCCAGTTGCTGGTGTGTGGTGCGGCAATCATTATGCTTTTCTTGACGCCGGGCGCCACGCGCGTGCCCAGGTGCCAGCCGGTTATCCAAAACCAGAAGCGCGAGAAAAGATACCAGAACGTGGAAGTTTTACGGGGAGTGGACATGTAGAAAACGAAGACAACCGCCGTCAGCAGACCACAGCGGAGGGTCAAAACTAGGAAAATACCGGGAAACGGGCGGCGCTACGCCAGCAGGGCATGCAGCTCGGCCGCCCGGCTCAGCGTGTAACGGTAGCCCAGCTCAAACAGTTGGGGCGCCCGGCGGTAATCGAACACGCGCAACTGCGCCAGCCCCGGCGGCTCCAGCAGCAGGTGGCAGCGCGCCATACTGGGCCGGGTGTTGCCGTGCAGCGCCAGGTGAAATGTGCGCTCCAGCAGCCGGGGCAGCCCACCTAGCTGTGCTGCCGTGCGCTGACCTACGGGGTTACTATTTACGCCTACTACTTTCTCGGTCGGAGCCGCCGTGACCAGCAGTGCTTCCACCGGCAGCAGGTTCAGAATACCACCGTCAACCAAGAGTTGGCTTTGGTATTCGACGGGCTTAAATAACAATGGCACCGCCGTAGTGCCTAGCAGCGGCGGCAGCAGCAGGCCCGTATCAAAGCCCACCGCAGCACCTGCCAGCAAATCGGTAGCAACCACGATTAAAGGCTTTTGCAGCTGCTCGAACTGCGCCTCACTCCCACCCAGCAGCCGCGCTAGCTCCTGCGCAATACCGCCCGTCGAAAGGATTCCGCGCCAGCTAAAAGCCGGCCGCATTAGCAACTTAACCAAACTTGCTCGCTCGATTTCCTGCAGAATCTTCCGCGGCGGCATCCCCGCCGCATACAGCGCCGCCACAATGGCCCCGGAGCTGACGCCCGCCAATCGCGCCACCGGGATTTGCAGCTCGTCCAGCGCCGCCAGCACGCCGATGTGCGCAATCCCCCTGGCTCCGCCGCCGGAAAGAGCAAGGGATAAGTGGTTCATGGAATGCGGAGTAGGGTTTAGCTTGCCGTGTTGGGTGTTCCGAAATGCAACTCCAAGCACTTACAAATCAGCCAGCCGCAACGTTTCTCTCAGCCGTACTCCCTTCTCCGTATGTTGCACCGTACAAGCCTCATTCACCGAGTCATGCTCCAGCAGTAGCACCCAGTTTTCATCGGCCGCACGGCGCAGCACGTCTTCTTTTTCAGCCAGCGTTTGCAGCGGCCGCATATCATAGCCCATCACATAGGGAAGCGGGATGTGCCCTGTGCTAGGCAGTAAATCAGCCATGTACGCCAGCTTACGGCCTTTATAATTCAGCACCGGCACCATCATTTTCTCCGTGTGGCCGTCGGCGAAAATCAGGTCGCTAAACTGCGGCAGCGCCACCAAACCTTCGGCTGCTGAGTTGATAAACTTCAGCTGCCCGCTTTCCTGAATCGGCAGGATATTTTCCTTTAGGAAGCTGGCTTTCTCGCGGGCATTGGGCATCACGGCCCAATCCCAATGCGCCTGGTTGCTCCAGAAAGTAGCAGTGGGAAACGCCACCCGCAAGGTGCCATCGGCCTCCCGCTGCACCGAGCCGCCGCAGTGGTCGAAATGCAAGTGCGTCAGAAACACATCGGTAATATCGGTGCTGCTGAAACCCAGCTGGCGCAGGGAGCTTTCCAGCGAGGCATCACCGTGCAGATAAAAGTGGCCGCGAAACTTCTCGTCCTGCTTG
This sequence comes from Hymenobacter aranciens, assembly GCF_030580865.1. Lineage (GTDB taxonomy): Bacteria > Bacteroidota > Bacteroidia > Cytophagales > Hymenobacteraceae > Hymenobacter > Hymenobacter aranciens. The sequence continues at coordinate 112,709 of NZ_JAUQSY010000009.1, forward strand.
TTCCCGATACCAGTATCGATGAGCAGCAGCCGGTTGCCGTCTTCAATTAGTAGGCAGCGCATGGCCCAGGTGCACATATTGTTGGCGTCGGCCGGATTGGTTTTCTGCCAGATAGCCTTGGGCACCACGCCAAACATGGCGCCGCCGTCAAGCTTAAAAAGCCCGGTATCGAGGGTATGAATTGTCATGAAGTCAATGTGCAATCAGCAATTAATAATGAGCAATAGCCCAGCATCAGCAAAAATCATTGTCCATTGCTGATTGCACATTGCTCATTGACTTTATTCCACTACCACCCCCATGGCCGAAAACTTATCAATCCGCTGCGAAATCCGCTCATCGGCGGGCACGGCCGCCAGTTCATCCAGCGTTTTGATGAGGGTTTTCTTCAGTGTCTTAATCATCGTGTCGGGGTCGGTATGCGCGCCGCCCAGGGGCTCCTTCACGATACCATCTACAAGGCCTGCCTTCTGCATATCGGTCGCCGTCAGCTTCAAGGCTTCAGCCGCCTGCTCTTTATAATCCCAGGAGCGCCACAGAATGCTGGAGCACGATTCAGGCGAAATTACCGAGTACCAGGTGTTTTCCAGCATCAGTACCCGGTCGCCGATGGCGATGCCCAAAGCCCCACCGCTGGCCCCTTCGCCAATGATGACGCAGATAACCGGCACCTTGAGCATGAACATTTCCTTGAGGTTACGGGCAATGGCTTCGCCTTGACCTCGCTCCTCGGCTTCTAGGCCTGGAAAAGCGCCGGGCGTGTCAATCAGGGTCACGATGGGCTTACCGAATTTCTCGGCCATCTTCATCAGGCGCAGGGCTTTGCGGTACCCCTCGGGGTTGGGCATGCCAAAATTGCGGAACTGGCGCTGCTTGGTATTGTGCCCCTTCTGCTGGCCGATAAACATAACGGTGCGCCCATCGAGCTCACCGAAGCCGCCTACCATGGCCTTATCGTCGGCCACGGTGCGGTCGCCGTGCAGCTCCACAAACTTCTCGGCCATGCCGCCGATATAGTCGAGCGTGTAGGGCCGCTCTGGGTGGCGCGAGAGCTGCACGCGCTGCCAGCGCGTCAGGTTAGCGTAGGTTTCCTTCTTGAGGTCTTTTATTTTCTTCTCCAGCGCCGCGACGGCATCGCTGACGTCCACGTCAGAATCGGCCGCAAGCTGTTGCATTTCTTTTAGTTTGCCTTCAAGTGCGGCAATGGGTTGTTCAAAATCGAGGAGCATGAACGACGGGTGGGGTGGTTTGGAAATCTGATTCGGGCAGCCGCAGGCAAACAGGCGCAGTTTGGACGGGGCTCAAAACCCTGACCTCACACGCCTGCTTTTTTCCTGCTGGGCGAGTAACAAAGGTAAAACATCCGCCGTCGGCAAATCCGGCAAAAATTAATTGGCTTGAAAAACAGTCTGCAAGACATCCCAAGAAGCTTTTTCCGAAAAAACTTTGCCCCCAGGCTTGCAGAAGGCAATTTTCCTGCCCTACCTTTGTATCACCAAAACGGAAAACGGCAACGCTTTCCGCCAAGCAAACGGTTTGGTAGTTCAGTTGGTTAGAATGCCGCCCTGTCACGGCGGAGGTCGCGGGTTCGAGTCCCGTCCAGACCGCGAACTGTTTGCAAAAAGGCCATTTCCAGCACGGAAATGGCCTTTTTTATTGTCCAAACAAAAAAGGGTGGCAGAAAGGGTGGCAGTCTGCCACCAGAAATCAAGCTTCCGAGGCGAGGTATTTGTGCACTGTGCCGACCGACACACCGGTGGCATCCGCAATTTTTCGCAGGCTCAGCCCCTCCCCTTTCAGCCGGCGCACCTCGGCCACGACGCTTTCATCGGTGGGCCGGCGGCCGTGCTGGTACTGCTCGCCGGCGGCTTCCACCTGCGCTTTCTTACGGGCCTGGCCCAGGCGCACGTTCTCGGAGTGGCGCTGGTTGCGATAAGCGGCGGCCCAGGCAATGATGGCGCGGTAGAGGTCGCGCATGGGGCCGGTGGTGTTGAGCAGCGGCTCGTGGTAGCTCCAGAAGCTGACGTTGCACTGGTCGAGTGTGGCCAGGTGCCCGAACACGGCCTCGATGCCCTCGGAGCTGAAGCGGTCGAGCGCCGTCACGCGTACCAAGTCGAAGCGCCGCTTTTTGGCATCGGCCAACAGTTGCTGAAACTGGCGGCGGGTGGCCTTGCCGCCGGATTCCTCGTCGACGTACTCTTTTATAATAGTATCACCGGCGCGCTCGGTCTCGCGGCGTAGCAGCAGGAGTTGGTTTTCGGGGTTTTGGTCTTTGTCAGACGTCGATACCCGGGCGTAGAGAGCTACCCGCGTCAGTTGGTGTGTCATGGTCAGGGAAGACAAATTTCTTGGCTAGCTGCAGGATTACCGCATGGGCGGGGCCGAGCGTCGTTAGGTCTGCCGCCAATTGGTCAGCCGATACGTAGCCAGCCAGCGCTTTGAGTTGCTGCCTGGTGTATAGTTGAAAGGCCATAGACCATTCAGTGAAGCTGCGCCGACTCACGGCCTCATCAACCAGCTTCACGAGATGGAAATGGCGCGGGTCTTGCGTGATACGTGCGTAGAGCAGGTGTACGACTTCTTTCTCCCCCTCCAGCAACTGAATAAACAGCCCCTCTGAATACATCAGTACGCCTGTAATGTGCATTTGTTTATTCGCTTGCCGGGACTGCACGAGCAGCGACGCGAGTTCCTCGTCTGAAAATAACTGGTGCGCATAGCTCAGGTATATGAGGTGGTGCATTCGGGTAGAGAAGGCAGAAAAAGAGCGACAAATGTAGCGACCGCCCCTGTTCAAAATAGATTTCTTTTCTGAACACTTTTTCGACCCCGCGCAAAGGCCCCAAAAACGCGGTTTTTGGGGCCTTTTTTCAAGAGAGTAATTTGAACACTACTTCGGGCTCTTCCGGATGGCGGAGTCGAACTCGACCTGCTTGAGCTCTGCCGTGACTTTCCGGTGGCCGTGCACGTCGAAGTTCACCTGCAGCTGGCGCTGCCAGGACTCGACGCCAGCCAGGCGGCCGTTCATGGTGCGCATCTCGCCGAGCATGTCGGTGAGCAGGCCGGTGGTGGCGCCATCGGAGCCCAGGTCGGCGAAGACCTGGTCAACCGAAGCCGGGCCGGAGTCGCTGGTGCGGCCGCCGGTATAGAAGCCGCGCATGCGTTTGGCCTCCACCCACTCCTCGAAGGCCGCCACCTGCGGGTCTTGCCGCAGCCACTTCGGAATGACGTACTCGTCCTCGTGCACCACGCCGGCCACGGCAAAGCCGCTGCCATCGGTGAGCTTGCCGTTGCTGCCGATGCTGATGCCCGAGTACTCCATCATGGCGCTCCAGGGCGACACCCGCCGGCCAGTACCAGGTGAGACGACCATGCCGTCCCCAGTGGCACCGCCGGCGGCATAGCCTGGCATGTCGTTGAGATTCGAGATGGCCATCATGGTACGCCCCACGGCGAGCGCCGTCTGAATGCCACCCAGTATGATACCAGCGGCTCCCATCGACATGCCATTGGCCGGGTTCTCGGCCGAGTAGCGCCAGATGGAGGCCACTTCCTGGTAGCCATCCATTAGGATTTTCGCCGCCGACAAGCCCACGTACAAGGTATGGTGCTTTTTGCGCGCCTCCTCATCCTGCCCCAGCAGTTGGATACCTGTACTAATCACATCACCGGCGACCTTCACCCCATATTCCTGGAGTGCCTGCTTCTTTTTCTCCGCGTCCTGGACGTTCTTGATACTGGCCAGCGTACCCTTCTTTTCGGTTTCCGCCAGGGCTGACCGAATTTTCCGAGCTTCATCGGACTGGCCTTTGCCCGCTTTCTCCAGCAAGTCAAGCTGTTTCTGCAAGCCCTCCCGCTGCACCTCGTAAAGCTGGTCTTGGTAGGCTTGCTCGCTGAGCAGTCCGGCCTCCCGCATCACCTCCAGCGCCGACTCCTTACGGGTCATCGTCTCCTCGATGTCGCCGAGTATTTGCTTGAGATAGGCGTCTTGGAGCTTCTCTTTCTCATCCGCATCCTTCTTATCCCACTCGGCCTGCTTGGCGCGCATTTTCTCCTGCGCCTCCTCGTTAATCAGGGCAATGGCCGCGTTCCGTTCCTGCTCCGTGCCTTTCACCAGCAAGGCCTTGCGCATCGCGTCGAACTGAATTTTCGCCAACTCTGCCTTCCGCAGGTCGCCCTGCCGCATCACCGCCGCCTCGGCCAGGTTGTAGAGCATCTCCTGATGCCGGCGCTCGGCCTCCTCGGCTTCTTTGGCCGCTTTCTCCCGGTCAGCCTGGTCTTTCTTCAATTTTGCCAGCCGCTCTTTCTCCGCCTTGGCCTTGTCCTTGGCCGTCTGGCCGTCACCATCGGCATTACGCTTGGGCTTCTCCTCCTCCTCCATGGCCGGCTCTGCTGCGGCAGCTGCATCGGCCTCCGCGATTTGCTTATGGTACGCATCGAGAAAGGCCTTGCCTGCCCCGTTGCCCATATTCATAAACTCGGCCTTGGCTTCGGCGAAATTTCCCCGAAACGCGGCACTGATGATGCGCCCCACCGAGCCGAACGTGGCGAAGGCCGCCGCCTTGAAGCCTTCGAAATACGCCGGCGCATGCAGGAGCATATCGAAGAAGATTTGCAGCGGCGCCGTATAGGCTTTGAGGAAGGTGATGAGTTTCGGCGAGGCTACAATCCACTCCGTAATGCCACCTACTACCCAGCTGATGGCCTGGTAGAGCAGACGCGCCGGCGTCCAGATGAGCCGGAACATGGCGCCCAGGCCCTCACCTACGGCCTTGGCCGTGAGCCCTTCGCCACCGAAGATGCGCAGCTGCTGGCCCAACTTGACAAACGAAGTCCAGATTTCCTGCAGCGGCTGAAACAGCTCCTTGAACGTCACGACCAAGGACATGAGCAGCGTGTAGCCCACCGTTTTGGCTTGGTTGCCCAGCGTCGTCAGGCTGTTACTGGAGCCCTCGAACTCCTTGGCCAGCCCGTTCTGGGCGGCCGCCAGCTCCTGCTCCGACGCCAGCAAGGCTTGCTGCTGCCGGGTGTAGGTGTTCGTCGAGTCCACGAGCTCATCGATGCTAGTGCCCACGTTCTTCAGCGACTTCAGGAAATCGATGCCAGCGTCTTCGCCTGGGCCACCGAACACGTCGGCGATGACCGTCTGCAGGCGGTTGGCCGGCACATTTGTTTCGTCCATCTCCTTGGCTACCATGCGCAGGGCCTCGGTGGTGCTGAGCGTGCCCTTGTTGATGCCGTCGAAGATTTTCTGGGTGAACGGCTCGCCGAAGGCCGCTACCATGGCGTCGCTCGTGGTCGAGGTTTGCTCCCGAATCCGCAGGCCGAACTCCTTAATTACGTCGGCGCCCTTGTCGCTGAAGACGCCGGTGGTCACGGACTGCGAAATCACGGCAATGGCCTCGCTGGCGCTCAGGCCGGCCGCCTTGAACTGCGTGGGGTACTCCTTCACCTGGTCGAGAAACTCGCCGCTGGCATCGGCGCCGGCCAGGAAGCCCTGCGAAATCAGTCGTAGCGCCTCCTGCTGGCTGACGTCCATCTGCTTGCTGAGCGTATTGGCGGCCAGCAGCACTTCCTGATTTTCCTTGCCGAAGGTCTTGGCAATGCCGGCCACCTGCGCCGTGAGCGTGTCCAGCTGCGGGCCGGTGGCGCCGGTCAGGGTGTTGATGCTGGAGCGCAAGGTGAGAAACTCTTGGGTGGTTTCAGCCACAGCCTGGCCCACTTCCTTCACCACGTCGACGACGGCTTCCATGCCAACGGTGAGCCCGGCCGTGGCGAAGGCCTGCGCCCACACCGACGTGCTCTCCCCCACCTTGCCGGCCTCCTCTGACACTTCAGCGATGCGTTGCCGCATCTCCTTTAACTCTTTCGCCTTCGCCGCCCACCCGGGGTCGGTGCGCGAGAGTTCCTCCAGTTCACGCTCGAGCACGGCGGCCGCCTGCCCCATGTCCTTCATCGAGGCTGAGACTTTCTGCCCGTTCACCACGAGCTGGTGGTTGGACTCCCGCAATTCGTCCTGCTCCTGCTTGAGCTGGGCCTCCGACTTGCGGGTTTTCTCCATCTCGTCCCGGGCCTCGGCCATGCGCGCCTTCAGGTGCTGGAAATCGGCAATCATGGCGGCCCGGCCGGGGTCGTCCTGGCTGAGCTCGTGCAGCTGCTTTTCCAGCTGGCCGGCCGCGGCCTTCATCTCGTTGAACGAGGCGCCGGCGGCCTTGCCGGTGGCGATGGTCTGCTGGTTTTGCTGCGCCAGCTCGGCCGCAGCGACAGCCAACTGCTCCTCGCTTTGGGTGAGGCCGTTGACCTCCGCCGTGGTGGCGGCGATGCGCTGGCGCATCTCCTGCAGCTGCGCCACCAACGCGGCCCGGTTGGGGTCGTCGGCCGCAATCTTGCGCACCTGGTTGCTGAGCACTGCCGCGGCCGCCCCCATTTCCTTCAGGCTCGCGTTGGCCTTCTGGCCATTGACGACAATTTCTATCGTCCGTTCTTCGCTGGTCTTTGCCATCCCCTCTTCCTCCGTTGGTTAACTTAAAAGATAATTTCTGCTGCAGTGGTCGGCACGGCGGCCTCCGCGCTGGCCAGCATGACCTGGCCCCACAACTCGCTGGCCAGCTCGCTCAGGCGCTTGGTCTCGCGGCCCATCTGCTTGCTGAACCAACGCTTGGCCCGGCGCTCGTGCCGGAGCAGGCGGCCCTGGCCATCACGGCGCCGGCGATACTCGGCACCGTAGGCCTTGGTCACGCCGGCGGCCATGCCGCGGCCCACGCCCATGTCGACGAACATCCCGTGCACGGCGTAGCTGAGGCGAATCTTGAGCTCGTCGGCACCGGCGCTGCTGAGCAGCTCCCCCTTCAGCGAGTTGTACAGCTCCTGGGTGGAGCCGATTTTCAGGCGCTTGATGTTGGCGCGAAACTTCTCAATGCTGTATTTCAGCCAGGCCACGGCCAGGTCGCGCTCGTTGCGGGCGAAGGTCTCCGGCAAGACGCCATCGGGGGTGCGGCGCTGGCTCATAGCAGTTCGCGGTAGGTGATGGTGGCGCGCTGCAACGCGCTGGTGGCGCTGATGGTCAGGCTCACCTTTTCCCACAGGTGCAGGTGGTGGTCAAGCATTTCGGCGCGGCCCGGGTCGAGGGCCAGCAGGTCGGGCAGGCGGAACGCGGCCTCGTAGGTGTGCTGCACGGCCCGGCTCCGGAACGTGAGCCAGGCCGCGTGCCAGTCGGCTACCAGGTCGCCGGCCAGCAGCGAGTACTGGCCGACGATATGGCCGTCATAGCTGCGCGTGGCCGGCGAGCCCAGCGGGTACAGCGCGCCCAGGTTGTCGGCCTGCAGGCCGCGGTCGAAGAGCAGCCGCAGGCCCGCCTTGGAGGCCTCACCCGCGACGGCGCCGGCGGCCTCGATGGCCGGCAGCAGCCACGAGCGGCCCACGTGCTGCTCGTCGGTGGCGTAGACCAGGTGCAGCGTGCCGGCCGTGACCTCGATTTTCTCGCCGCCGGCACCGAAGCGGGCCTGCTGCCAGCTGCGGTCGAGGGTTTTGTCGAGCTCGTCGTCGCCCGCGGGCCGCAGCTGCAGCTCGAAGCCGTTGGTGTCGTTGGCCACAGTGGTCTGGCGCTGGCCGGCGCGCACCCGGTACTGGCGGCGGGCGGCCGCCAGCACGTCGCGCAGGGGCGTCAGGCGCAGCACCTGGCGCATCGTGTCGAAGTACAGCCCCAGGCAGAAAAGCTGCTGGAGCGCGATGAGCAGGTCCGGCACGGTCATGTCGGGCACGTGCTGTGCCAGTTCTAATTCCAAGGTACCCAGGCCCACCACGCGGTCGGAGTAGAGGACGAGTTGCTGGATTTCCGCATCCTCCACCCAGCTCCCCTCCACGGTGTAGCCGAAATGCGCCATGACCCGGCGCAGCAGCGGCACCAGGTAGAGCTGCGGGGCCAGCTGGGCGTCGCCCGGGTACACGCCGCCGGTGTAGTAGTTGAGCACGCCGTGGTAGCCGGCGGGAATTTGCTCCTCGTCATCACCGAAAAACAGGGCGTTGCGCACCGGCAGCAGGGCATAGTCAGCGGTGCTCGGCACGCGGCTGAAGGGCACGCTGCCCAGGGCAATGTCGGCCAGCTTGACGTCCTTAAGCTGCGTGGCCAGGTCGGCGGCGTCGGCCACGAAGTGGTAGCGCAGGCGCTGGGCCGGCACGTCGCACTCGCGGAACACGAGCTTGCCGCGGCGCCAGCGGGCACCGTCCACGTAGCAGTCGGCCGGCACCGGCGGCGGGCCGCCCGGGCCGCGGTAGCGGTCGGGAAAGCCCAGGCCGCGCAGGTTGGGGCGCGTCCACGGCAGGTCCAGGCTCTGGGTAATAGTGCCCGGGATGCTGTCGGTGCTGAAGTACGGGTTGCTGATTTCCAGGCGCAGGTCGGCACCGGGCAGGTCGAGCTCCTCGGCGGGGGCCAGGGTCACGAGGCGCATCATGGCTGGGCTCCTTCCCCGCCGGCGACCGACGCGATGGGCCGCCCGGCCGGCACCACCGGCAGCCGCGGGGTGAAGAGCGGCGACTTGGCCAGCTTAAACTCCAGCTCGAGCCGGCCCAGGCCCTGAGCCTCGTCGACGAGCGTCACGCTCTTGGCCGTGATGGTGCCCGGCCAGTACTGGCCGCCACTCTGCAGCAGCACGCGCTTGGAGAGCAGCAACTCCTGGTCGTGGAGCAGCTGCGCCCGGCGGCGCGGGGCCGTGGCCAGGCTCAGCTGGCCCTGCGCCGAGCGCTGCAGCGCCAGGCTGGTGCCCAGCAGCGGGTCGTAGCCGGGCGGCAGGCCGCGGTCGGCGTCCTCCGCCTCCACTTCCAGGGTACGCTTGGCCTCGCCCGTCACGGCCAGCGTGTTCCAGCCGCCCAGACTATTGAGGTACACGAAAAAGCGCTGGTAGGGATAGTACGCCTGGTCGAGCTGGTAGCGGCGCACCTCCGAGACGGGCACGTCGTTGAGGTCGCTCACCCATACGTCCCAGGCCACGACGCTTTTAGGGCCGGGGTCCAGGCCCGGCGGGTCAGTGAGTTGCAGTTGGGCGTAACCGGCCGGCAGGTGGTACACCTCGAAGCGGCTGACGCCGGTGGGCACTTCCTCGTGCCGGCGGGTCTGGGTGCTGCCATCGGCAAAGCGCAGGCGCACCCACTGCCGAAAACCGGTGAGGCTGGCCGTGAGCGGCATAAAGGCCAGGTACTCGGGCTGGGCCGGCAATACCTTCTTGTCGTTGGGCTCCCAGGTCAGGAAGGGCTTGACCTGCTGCTGGTAGGCCAGCCAGGCGCCGGTGGGGTAGTTCAGGAAGTCGAGCCCGCCCAGCACCACGTAGTGCTGCTGCTGCTGGCTGAGCGGCGCCGGCACCGGCGGCTCGCCAAACTTCTCGGCGTGCTTGAGGTAGAAGCGCCGGAAGTGCGCGCCGGCGCGTTGGATGCGGCCCTCGTTGAGCGCCGGCAGCTGCTCGCCCAGGTAGGCGTCGAGCAGGGCCTGCACGTCGAATACGGTGCGGCCGGCAGCGTCCGCCGGCTGCTCGGTTTCGGCCCCAATCTGCTCGTATTCGCCACTCAGGTACCCTTTCTCCACCCATACCTGGCACACAAACGAGAGGTTGGGCTTGGTGGCGGGGTCGAGCCGGTAGTCGGCGCCGGCGTCGAGGTAGAGCGTGACGGGGTTCAGGCTCCAGTAATAGCGGTAGGGCTCCACCACGACGCTCACCACGCGGGTGGCGCCGCGGGCATCGGTGACGGTGCAGGTGTAGGTGCCGGCGGCCAGGCCGGGCCGGGTGGCCGTGGTGGGGCCATCGGCCCAGGCGTAGGTATAGCCCGGCAGCCCGCCGCTGGGCACCAGCGTCACGTCGTCGCCGGTGCGCGCCACCAGCACGTCGAGGCGCGGGTCGGAGCCCACCACCACCTGCAGCACGGTGTAGGCGCCGCTGGCGTCGGTAATGGTACACAGGTAGGTGCCGTTGGGCACGTTGGAGCGCCCGGGCGTGGTGGGGGCGTTCGTATCCTGCCACACGTAGGTGTAGACGCCGGCATTGCCGTTCTCGGCAAAGACGAGGATGGAGCCGGTGGGCGAGCCGAAGATGGTGGCGTTGCTGATGGCGGCGTAGGCCACCACCGGACGGATAGTGGTCCGGTTGGCCACGACGGCAAACCGGTTAAACTCCGGCCAGTAATCCGTAAAGTCCAGGTCGTAGCTGGGCTGGTACACCGCCGCCTCCACGTCAAAGGCAAAGGTTCTATCGCCCCCAGGCACCGTCAGCTCGCGTTTGGCGGACACGACGTACGCCGCCGCCAGGTCCGTGCACACCCAGCGGATAGCGGCCAGCAGGCTGTCGACGTCCTGCGCCAGGTCAGGATAGCCCTTAAACTGGTAGAAGTCCATTCCATTCAGCCCATTGCGAATCATCTGATTCGAACCACCACGGGCAAAAGCCACCCAGGTGCCCCGCAACTTGAGGCGTACGGCGCCGCCGGCAACTAAGTCGTTGACCGAAAGGGTTAATTTAGCTAAACGTTCGCCGGGCATGTTACTGGAATTTAGCGGGGTTGTAGGTCAGGTCCTGGGTGGCGGTTTCGCGCCAGGTGAAGTGCATGCACACGCCGAAATACTGGTTGGCCAGCGGGCCGATGTGCTCGGCGTAGGCGTCGCCCACGCTGATGCGCACCTGGTAATTCTGCTGCTGCTCGTGCACCACGGCGGCCAGGATTTCCTCGGCAATGGCCTCGCAGGCGTCGATGGCGGCCTCGATGGCGCCCGTGTCGGTGGGCGACTCGCGGCGCAGCACCCAGAAGGCGCCCTGCGGCTGCCGGGTGAAATAATCCCCCTCGTTGTCGCCGTAGTCCAGCGTATAGTTTTGCAGCACGAACAGGGCCTGGCCGGCGGGCGCATTGAGCTTCGAGCGCAGGGAGTTGTGAAACTCGTGCAGGTCGAGCTGCTGGGCAATGGGGTCGCTGGCGATGCGCACGCGCAAAAAGCGGCTGTTGGCCTCGGTGGCCTGCAGCTCGACGTGGCGCTGGGCCAGGTCGCGGAAGAGCTGGGTGTAGGCGGAAAAACGCATAACGTACTTACGGATTGGTGGATTTGGCTTGCTGACGGAGGCGCTCGGCCTCCTGGGCATCGTCCTGGAGCTTGGCCAGGATGTCGCGCACGAGCTGCTGCTCGGTCTGTTGCAGGGTGCCAAAAATGCCGCCGGCCAGGTCGCGGGCGACTTTGGCCCAGCCGCCCTGCTGGGGGTCGGGCGCCTGCTCGTCCGGCGTGCGGAATACTTGCGGGAACTCCTGCACCAATTGCTCGCGGCACCCGCGGTACCAGGTGTACACCGCGAGCTTTTCGCTCAGGAGCTTGCCCTTCAATCCAGCCGCCCGTTTGGCCACGTGCACCGGGTTGAACTCCTCGCGCCTATCGCCGGCGTAGTCGGGGGCATTGGGGCGGTAGGGCGTGCGCTCGGGGCGGTAGAGCACGCCCACCAGCTGGTCGAGGTAGTCGGTGCGGCTCAGGTCCTGGCTGAAGGCCACGAAGTAGGCGTCGGCGAAAATGAACTCCAGCATTCTCACGTTGCGGAAGTTCTCCCGGGGCGCCCACCAGCGCGCGCGGCCCGGCGCCTGCAGCGTGGGGACGAGTTGCTTTATGAGGCGCACCTCATCGACAAACGGGTCGGCCAGCCACAGCACCTGGGCCAGCTGCACATTGGTCAGTTCCAGCAGCTGGTTCCAGCTTACCTGCAGCAGCACGCGCAGCACTCGCAGGCGCAGCTGCGTGGGCGAGTCGGCCGGCGAGTAGAGCGCCGGCACCAGCTCCAGCAGCAGCGGCCGGGTAAGCTCATTCCACTCGGCCGGCACCTGCCGGGTGTGGCCATCTAGTTCTACAGTATGCACAGCAGGAAGCAGTTGTTTTAACAAAGCTCCGCTGCTACCCTAACCGGAAAAAGGACACTAAAAAGCTGCTATCCTTGCCCCATCAACGCAGTCGTGAGAAACTGTGTTGGTGAATGAAAAAGAAAGGCCCCGACTTCGGTCGGGGCCTTTTTCGTTACAGGCAGGTCGGCAAAGCCGGGGAAATCGCTGCTAACACTTCCGGACCATCGGCCCAAAGCATGGAGGTCACGCTCCTCCCCGGCCGTATGGATTGTATTTCCCGAAAGTGTTAGCGGGGCGAAGATACCACAAACTATAGCAGCCAGCGGCCGCGCACCAGGCGGTTGAGCCCGAGCAGGGCCGCTACGACGGCCAATACCCACCAGGGAAACGAGCGCGGCGGCTGCACCTGCTCGGCATGCGCGCCATGGCCAGTGGCCACCGGCGCCTTGGCCTTGCCCACGGTGCTGGCCACGGCGCCCTCGCCGGCGGCGACGGAGGCCCGCGGCTTGGTGAGGGCCACGGCGCCGGGCGCGGTGGCCACCGCACTGTGCTTGATTTTAACGGTCGTGGGCAGCACACCGGCGCGAGCCAGGTTGGTGGCCTGAGCCCGCTGCCACTGCCGGCGCTGGCGGGGCGTGGAGCCGGCCGGCGGCGGTACTAGGTACGCCGGCAGCTGCGCGGCGGTCGAGTCGGCGATGGCCAGGCAGGTGCTCAGCGGGTCGAGGCCGGGCTCGGAGGCCTGGCGCGAGCCGGCGCAGCTGCCGAGCAGCAGCAGGGCCAGGCTCAATGGAAGAAGTGCGCGCATAGTCGTTAGGCGAGGCGGTATTCGATGGACTGGCCACCGGCACGAATGGCGCCGATGATGGCCGCGTAGAGCTTGACGTAAGTGCGGCGCGAGTTGAGCACGGCGGCCTGATGGCCGATGGTGCCGTGCTTCTCGCCGACGATATAGCAGCCGGCGGTGTCGTCGTCGGTGTTGCCCCAATGCAAGAGAATGAGGCGCTTCTCCAGGCTGCCCTTCACCCAAATCAGGTCGTGCGGCTTGTAGAGCAGCTTCTCGGCCGATTTGAGCTGCAGCCAGGCAGCACGCTCGATGAGGTTCACGCCGTCCCGGGTATAAAACGAGGTGCTGAAGGCCGGGCTCTGGCGCAGGCCCAACGGGTAGGTGCCCAGCGGCACGCAGGTTTCGGCGTACACTTCGCGGCCGGCGGGCCGGGCCTCGTCCTCGATGCCGGCGCAGTAATCAGCGGCTCTGACGAAGAGGCGTGAAAGGGTCCAGTCGGCGGCAGAAGGCTGCCGCACGACGGTAAGTAGTTGTTTCATCGGACAATGAATTAGGTGGCAGGTTCAGGGGCGGCCGGCTCCGCCGCGGGCGCTGCGAGCGTAGGCTCGGCGTTGGCTGGCGGCTCTTTGGAGCGGAAGGCGCCATTTTCTTCCCAGTCCGTCATGCCCTTGCGCAGGAAGGCCGGCAGGGGCAGGCCGCGGCCGCCCAGGCCGCGCAGATTCTCGTCGATGGACTTGGTTTCGATGAGCAGGATGAAGGAGTAGATGATGCCCTTCACGCCCATGGCCATGTACTGCGCCCAGGGCAGCTTGCTGCCGTCGATTTCCAGATTGCAGAAGACGTGGGCGATGACGATGCCGATGGCGTACTCGCGCAGCTTGACCAGCATCTGACGCATACCTCGCGAGTGGAAGCGGCCCTGCTTAAAGCTGCGGGCCATGCCCAGCGCCGTGTCGAGCAGGAAGACGACCATCAGGAAGCCTAGGGCCTGCCAGTCGTTGAAGACGTATTTCTCAAATACAGCCAGCACTTTAGCCAGCAGCGACGGCAGAATCAATAGCATTAGAAGAAGCGGTAAGTTTTGTTTTCAGCAGCATTGCTCACCACCGGCCGCGGCGCGGTGGGGTCGGTGTAGGTGGGCGAGGCGAAGTAGGTGGCGAAGCGCGTGGCGCTGGCGTTGGCATTCAGGAAGGTGCGCAGCTTGGTCAGGTACACCAGGCCATCCTTGCGGGCCTGGTCGATTTTGAGCGTGAGCAGGGCGTCGAGCCCGGCGTCGGCCTCCTTGTTGTTCGCGTCGTCGAAGCGGTAGATATTGAGCTGTAACGAGCTGCCCTGGAACGTGAGGCCCACTTCGGGCACGGCCTTGGCCACGACCAGGTGCGCCAGCGCCGGGCGCAGGTACTCGTCGAGCACCAGCTGGCTGTCGGCGCTGAGCGTGCCGGTGAGCAGCTCGCCCTTCAACTCCTGGAAGTAAGAGGTGCCGAGCACCGGCTCCAGCTGGAAGGCCTCCACCTTGCGGAGCGTGGCCAGCAGCGCCAGGTAGGTCAGGCGTGAATCGGCGATGTCGTAGTGCAGCGAGAACTCGGTGGCCGTGGCCAGGAAGTGGCGCCGGCTACGGGCCGCTGCCGGCGACGTGGCCCAAGCCGCCAGCTCCGGAGACTCGCGGTGGGCTTCGAGGTAGCGCAGCACGTCCTCCAGGGCCGTGTAGCCGGTGGCCGTGAAGGCGCCCTTCAGGTCGTTTATCTGCCACTGAAACGCCGTTTTGGTGACCAGCAAGCTAACGCCGACGCTGTCGATTTGCACCTGCACGAAGGGCAGGTAATGCACCATGGCCAGGTTGGCGGCCGCGCACTGCACCAGCCGCAGCAACTCGGCACGCACGTCGGGGCTGCCAGGCTCCAGCAGGCTGGCCACGTCCTCGTCAGGCAGCGCCTGCAGGGAAGCGTAGAGCGGACCGAGCAGCTCGCGCAGCCGGCCGCCCTCGGCCACGCGCAGCGAGCGCTGCACTTCGGCCAGTTCGCCGTTCACGTTCACGCCGACCTGGTCGACGAATTGTTGGAAGGTGCGGATGAAGGCGCTCATTTCGATTGTTGTTTCGGGTCAGCCGCCGGCGTATTTTTCGCCTCCGCCTGCATCACGAAAGGATTGAGAAAGCGAAACTTGACGGGCTTGCCGTTGACCGTCCAGTTGTTGTAGCGGGCGATGAGGTTGAGCGGGGCCAGCACCAGGTCGAGGTGGAATTGGGCCGTGCTGATGAAGTTGTTGAAAAGCACCCGCGGCTCCGAGCCGCCACCGGCGCCATCGCCCATGCTCTTGCCGGGCGAGACGCCCATCAGCGCGCCGGGCACGCCCACGGCGGTGTAGACGTGCGAGCTGGCCTCGCCCGAGTCCTCGATGTAGAGGCCGTCCTTGAGCTTGTCGTCGATGGCCTCGATTTTAAAGGCTTCCACCTCCTTGCCATCCCGCTTGTCGAGGATGGTGGTGCTCATCACCGTTTTACCAGCCCCATTGGTGCCGGCCATCACGTTGTCGAAGTTGGTGAGCTCCTCATTGATGAGGCGCACCTTTTCGTCCTGACTCAGGCCTTCCCAGTCGCCATACTTCCACTCCCAGTAGGCCGAATGAATCGTGACCAGGTACTTGACCGACAACTGATTTTTAAACAGCGACTTCTTAAACTCCGGAATCGCCGCCATCACGTCGAGCCACCCCGAGCGACGCACCGCGTTCCAGCTGGCCAGCTGGTAGTAGGCCTTGTCGGGCGAGGGAATACTGATAGGATAGATGAACTTGAAGCCATCCGTGCGCGCGCGCAGGCTGCCCACCGCGTCATAGTAGGGGTCGAGGATGGGCACCTGCGTGGCGTACGCGTCGGTGGCCGTGCCGCCGTTGTCCCAGTTGGCGTTGATGACCACGTGGGTGGGCAGGCCCTTGGTCGGCTTCAGGTAGCGCGTCCAGGGCGCCTCCTGGGTGGAAATACCGACGATTTTCTGCCGGTTTTTGCTCACCACCAGCTCCGGAAAAGCGTTGGCGAAGTAGTTGATGTCGAGCAGCGCCTCCATCGCGTACAGGCCCACGTTCGCGGCGTCCATAAACTCCTCGATTTCCGGTACTTCCTGCGCCTCAAAAATCTTGGAGCCGTCCTTGTTGACGCCGGTGACAATGCCGTAGACGATGCCGCCCCCGTACATCATGCTGGTCTTCTTCTCCAGCAGGGAGGGCAGTATCGTATTCTTTTCCACGTCCTTGATGACGGCCTGCGGAAACAGATTGTCCTCTCCCCAGGGGATGACGTCGCCCCCCCCATCCGGCTTTTTCTCCGGCGAGGTGGGTTCCTCTTCCTGCACCGACTTGCCTCCAGCGCCGCGCACGGCCGCCGCCGAGTTGGCGCTCAAATTCAGTCGAAAGGCCGTGCCCGAATGCTGCGTGTACGCCAGCGTGGCGTCCTGATTTACTACTACCCTCCTCACAGTACCACCTTTAGCCCGTTGAACTCCAGAATCAGCCAGATGTGGACTTTCCGCACCTGCGAGCTGTTCTTCTGCACGATGTTGCGCGTGGCGTTCTGGTAGTGGCTGGGCAGCCGGCTCGGGGAGTCGGTGGCCGGCGCCGGGGCGGGCCGCTGGCCCACTTCCCGACGCCGGCGCGAGAGCTGGCAATCCTGCCAGGCCTCCACCTTTCCGCCCGTTTTGCGCCGGCGGTCAGCCGTCACAAACCGGATTGAAAATCGCTCCTCCCCTTCTTCCATCTGCCGGAGCACCTCCGTCAGCCGCACACTGTTCGCAATCATCGAGGCAAAATTCCAGGCCCCGCGCACCTGAAAAAAGGACAGCAATCGCCTGCCGGAATCGCCTGAAAAAAGCCAGTCTCACGGCAAAGTGCCCTGGCGCTACCGGGAAGGCCTTTTTTGGCCGTTTTGAGGCGTTTTCCGTCTCATTTAGTCGTTGAACACCCCGACGCGCACTGTGCAAAAAATGGCAATTGCCAGAGCGCGCCCAGGGGATATACCACTAAAAAACCCCGTTTCCAGCGTGGAAACGGGGTTTTGCATGTTGGCGCGTGGCAATTGCCGTTACGACGTGACAAGGAGCAGGCCATGCCCACTGCCGATGGCCCGGGCCACGTGCTTGTCGATGGAGAGGAAGTGCAGGTCGACCGTATCGGTGAAGTGGGTGGCCTCCTGACCTGGTACGGTGAGCTTCTTCTCGCTGCTCTTATCCTTAGCAATGGCGCCGCGGCTGTCCTGCCGCACCGGGGCCAGGCTCATGGCCGTGAGCACGTCCTTGCAGTTGACCTTGTTGAAGCGAATGCGCAGCTGGCGCTCATCCTCCTCGCCCAGCAGCTCGTGGGCCAGGTGGTAGCGGTGGGCGTAGCTGGGCACGCGGCCCTGGTTGAAGTGGCGCACGCGCCAGCCGTGACTCTTCAGGCGCTCAGCAAACTGCTGGTTATAGGTCAGGTCGGCATCGGGCTTGCGGGCATTGCCCCACTCGGTGTCCTCGATGAAGTGGAATTCCTTCCGCAGGTGATACTCATAGTACTTGGCGTACATATCGGCCAGGTCGTTGATGAGCTTCGGATGCTTGACGTACATGCCCTTGAGGAAGCGGTACTCCCGATTATCCTCGTGTATCTGACCTACGGTGAAGGTGCTAATCTTGCTCCCCCAGTCCACTGCCCCCCGAATGGGCAGGTGGCTGCGGCAGTCCCCATCCATCCTGCTATCGTGCGTCTTGAGCTTATTGAGGTTGAACTCCAGCCCGGCCACGTAGTCGTTGTTGGGACACTCCTCGATGTGCCGCGGCGCCAGGCGTGGGTAGAAGCCCGCCTCGACCGATTTGGGCCGCTGGTTGAGGATTTCGATGAGGAACATGAAATCCGACAGCTCCCGCCGCTGCTCTTCCAGGTAGGGGATGCCCAGGTTCTCGATGTTGTCGAAAATGTTGGCCTCCGAGTAGAGCAGGCCGCGGGGCACCTCCTTACCGGCCTTCTTGAGCTTGGTGGGGTTGGCGTAAAACGTCAGCTGCGCGCTCAGGGCCAGAATCTCCTCGTAGAGCTTCAGGCGGGTCTCCAGCGAGCGCGAATCAACGAACTCCAGCTGCAGCTTAATGAGCTGGTCGCGGGTCTGCTGGAACGGATGCCCATCCCGCTCGTAGTAGGCCGAATCGTCGAGCAGCCACTTGCCCGTATCGCCCCAGGGCATCGAGGAGAACAAAAACTTGCCGTGGTGCAGGTCGCAGCCCTTCCAGAAGTCCTTATTGCCCCGGTTGGAGGCAATGACGTCGGTGCCGAGCTTATCGCGGTCGAGCAGCAGAGCTTCGTCGCCGATGTAGCCGTCGAGGTTCACGCCGCGGCTGCTGGAGCCGTTGCCGTCCTGGCTGATGAGGTGAAAACCCGCTCCCGTATAAAAAATGATGAAGTGGTCGTACTTGACCGGGCGCTGGAACGGCTCCGGCCACCGCCACGAGGGCGGCGGCTTGCGCCCGATGAAGTAGTGCACGTCCTTGTAGTAGCCCAGCCGCTCCAGGCTCGCGATGGTGCTCGGCAGCGTGCGCGTGAGGATTTGCTGGTAGGTCGAGCCCACGATGCCCCAGCACGAGCGCGGCATGCGCGTCACGATGAGGTGCATCAGCCAGGCAATGAGCGTGCTCTTGCCGGTGGCCCGGCCCCAGAGGCTCACGGCGCTGGCCAGCTTCGAAATCATGAAGCGTAGCTGCGGCCGGTTGAATTTGAGCGGCTTAATCTTCGGTGCTTTCGTCATCGTCGTCGTTTTCTTCGGCTTCCTGCGCTTCTAGGAGCAAGTGGCGCATGCCGTCCAGGCTCACGTCACTGCGCTCGACCGTCTCCACCAGCTCGGCGTAGGTCGCCGCGTCCATGTCATCGAGCTTATCCAGCTGCACCGTTTTGGGCTTGCCATCGGCCCCGTTGAGGCTGATTTGCAGCACGTAGGTTTTATTGCCCAGCACTTCCGGCGTCAGCGCCGTCGAATCCTCTTTGTCGAGGCCCTTGAGGATGGCCATGTTCTTGATGGCGGCGTTGGCGGCCTTCAGGTCGGGGTTACCGAACTTATCCTGGGCCTTCATGGCCTTGCGGAAGACGCCCATGGCCATCTCGTAGAGAATGTGCTTGACGCCCTCCTTGTGGGTGCGCGTGACCTCGCCAAACAGGGCCGTGGTGTCGCGGATGCGCCGGTAGGCCGTAGCCCGGCCGATGGTATAGCGGGCGCAGAGCAGCACCACGGTTTTCTCCACCGACTTGCCTTGGGTGAGCCAGGCATGAGTGGCCACGAGCTGGCCTTTCTGCTCCAGGTCGCTCGTCGAGAGCCCGGAATCTTCCTCGTCGTCGAAAAACGACGCCCGAATACGGTCGAGGGCCGTTTCGGTGCTTTTGTTATAGTTGGGATTCTCCTCCATCACGTTTCAGCTTCGTTTCCAGTAAGTAGATGTCAGCCTCCACCTGGGCCAGGTCAGCCGCCCGGTGGGGCCTTGTTTTGAGTTTGGAGCGCTGCGGGCGCAGGTTCAGCAGCCGCCGGCGGATTTCACCTTCGTCCTGGATGCTGGCCAGGCCCGGCGAGGGCTCGCCCACCGGTGGCGGCACCGGTGCGCGGCCGGCCGCCTGGTCGTAGCTCTCGGCGATGAGGTCGCCCAGGGCGAGGATGCGGAAGGCCAGCTCGCGCCGCTCGGCATCGGTGGCCACGAGACCCAGCTGCGCATGCAGGTAGTTGCGCTCGGCAAACCAATCGCGGCGCTGCGGGTCGACCGCGGCTACTGGCGCCGGTAGTGGCGCCGCTACCGGTGCCGGCACTGGCACCACTACCGGCACGGTGCTCACCAGCTGCTGCAGCGCCTGCAGCAGCTTGCCCCGCGTAAACTCCGTTTCGCCCAGGGCCAGCAGTTTGCGCACCACGGTGCTGGTGCCGTGCACCTCATACAGCGCCACGCCGGCATTGTAGTCGCGCTCCTCTCCTTCCAGCCAGTCTCTCACATCCTCCATCGATGCAAAGGTGGCCGGCACAAGTAGCCCTAAAAAGGACGAAAAAAAACGCCCCAGCCAGTGGCTGAGGCGTTTTTGCAAGGGCGCGCTTCCCTTCTCACATTCCCCCTGCGCCCTTGCTTTTCGTGGCCCGCGGGCGCCTTTTGGGCGCCTCTGGCGCCGTTAGTTCGACCGCCGGCTCCGGGGCCGCTTCCTTGCGCTTCAGCCACTCGAAGCCACCCGGCAGGACTACCAACTCCGCAGCCTCGGCGAGCGTGAGCTTGGTCAGGTCTACCTCGCGGCCCAGGCGCTGCACGTAGAAGCGCGTGGAGTGGGTCGTCTGCTCGTAGAGCGCGGCCACCTCGGCCGGCAGTCGTTGCGTGACCATCTTAGCCGCCTCCTTGTGCGGGCGTTATCACCCCAGTGGCCGCGTTCACGCTCGAGCCATCCTTGAGCACGATGTCGCCCTTGTAGAACTGGTTGCCGTTCTGGTAGGCTTCGCCCTTGAAGGTGTAGCCGCGGCGTCCGCCCGAGAGCTTGCCCGAGGCATAGCTGCCCAGGATTTCGCAGCCCAGGCCATCAGCGCCGACTTGCTGCACCACGCCATCGGGCGTTTGCAGCAGCACGATGCAGTCCAGGTTCTTGATGGTACGGTCGAACTCGGCCGCCTCAGGCGTGTTGCCCGGGTTGAAGAATTCGAACGTGGCCTTCTTGCCGCGGCCGTCGCGCTCGCCGGTCGGGTCGAGCTTGAGCTCGGCCGAGTCGTTGGTGCCGTAGGCTTTGATAAAGCCCTTCTCAGGCAAGAACTGGTGCGAGCCGTCGATGGTCACCGAGTCGCCAGCGGCGGTCGTGGTTTTGAAGCCTTTGATGAGGGAAAACCAAATCAGGGGCGCGATGTAGATGATGCTCTTCAGGCCCGGCGTGTTGTCTTTGCCTTGCGGGCCGGGCAGGTCAGTTAAATCAGCCATGTTGCTGTTCTCCTTAACTTAAAATGAAACCATGGCGGAAGTAGCCGGCGAGCTACTTCGACGCAGTTGCTTTGGCCTTGGCCGGCACCAGCTGCAGCAGCTCCGAACCCGACTCCACCAGTGCGGCCACCACATCGGCGTGCTTGCTGAGGTCAGCGGCGGCGTACTCCATGCCCTTGTGCTTGAACTTGGCACCGATGACGCGGTACTTCTTCTGCTCGTGGGTCACGACAATCACCGGGCTCAACTCCACGCTGACAGTGGCATTGTCGAGTCGAGTGTTGAGGTCGACGACCAGTTCGGTCGAGGTGGCCAGTTCGCCCTCCAAATCCTCGTTGCGCTTCACCTGTTGCACATACAGGGCCTCCAGCTCGGCGTAGCTGGGCTTATTCTCTTCTTGATTCTCGGTCATGCGAGTAGTTGCTTAAAAATGAATGACTGCGTAAAGCGGCCGCTCCCTCTGCAGGGAGCGGCCGGCTATTCGATTACTAGCTCAGGTCGCGGTCGTTGGTGAACACGATTTCGGGGATGATGAAGCCAATGCCCATCCAGAAGTCGGTGAAGAACTTGAGCAGGCGGTCGACGCTCTCCACCTGGATTTTCGTCTGGTTTGCCAGCTTCTTGCGCAGCATGATGGCGTTGGCCTTGGGCGTGCACCAGATTTTCTGGGTGGCGTTGTGCGAGGGCAGGCCCAACAGGGTGATGTTGGTGTTGTTGATTTTGTTGCCCAGCTCGCCACCCTTGGTGTTCTTGCCGTACTTGCGCTCCTGGCCGCGGTTGAAGGCCCGCTCGATACCTTCCGAGCAGCCCAGCATCATCGGGATGTTCCAGTAGCGCTTGTCGATACCGTCGGCGAAAGCCTCCATCTGGTCCACCACCGCTTCGGGGTTGGTGATGTCGATGGCGCCCGTGGTGATGGGCGTGATGCGGCCGGCAGTGATGTGGCCGTTGATGGTCACTTTCAGGCCGTTCATCGACGTGCCGGCAGCGCCCGGCGTACCGGCGGTCGGAGCAACGAAAACGCCCTGGTAGATTTCGTTCAGCTCGATGTCCTGCTTGATTTGCGGGATGAGGTACACCTCGCAGTACCACTTCACGAACGGCCAGGCCTTGCGGTCGATGTCCTCGCCGTCGAGGAAGCCCAACCAGGTTGCCTCCAGTTCATCGGGGTATTCGTTGGCATCCACCTTGAACTTGAACTGTTGGATGGCCACCGGCACGAAGGTGACGCCAGCTAGCGGCGTCCACTGCTTCTGGAACGGCTGCACGACGCGGCTGAAGAGCGACTTAGCGGCGCGCCACAGCGTGTCGTCGGTGTTGATGGGCGTGAACATCGACTCGGTGGTCGTGGCCGAGCGCAGCAGCGTAAAGAGGCGCTGCAGGTTCTGGCCGTTGTTCATGTAGTACGACCCAAACTGGGAGACTACGTCGGTGATAGTAAGCATGGCTTAACGGTGAAAGCGTTGGAAATCGGTTGAATGAAGTAGCAAGGCGGCTGGGCCTAGCTGTTGAGCATGCGGGCATGAATGGCCTCCCATTCCTTGTCGGGCGTCTCGGCCGACTCTTCGACGTCGGACTTTATTTTCTCCGAACTGGTGGGCAGTTCGCCCGGCTGGTTGCCGTATTCTTCAGCGGTGGTGCGGGCCTCGTCGCGCTGAGCAATGAGCTCCGCCACATCTTTGGCGCCAGCGGCCGCGAGGGCGTCGGTGGTGGCCTTCACAGTCGCTTCGGCCTGGTCGACGCGGCCGGCCTTGGCCGTGAGCTCGTCGAAGGCCGTCTGGCTGATGAGGGCAGCGGCGGTGATGTTAGCGGCTTCCAACTCGTCGTTGGCGGCCGACACGAGGGCCGGAGTCATGGCTGCGCCCTGCAGGCCGGCCAGAGCGGCGACGGCCGGAAATTTGTTTTTCCCAAACATGGTATTGGTGGTTAACGAAGTAGCACTGGTGCCGGCGTCGGAGCCGGAATCGCCGGCGGCCAGCTCCAAAGCCAGCTCGACAGCGCGGGAGAAGGGACCGATTTCATCCACCAGGCCGCTGGCGGTGGCGGTCTCGGCGAAGTACATGCTGCCGCGCAGCAGCTTCTCCCCGTCTTTGGTGGCCAGTTGCGGCCGGTTTTGCTTCACGGTGCTGGCGAACATCTCGCGCAGCGGGTTGAGCACGTTGGTGACGTAGGGCTTGTAATTGCCCTGCAGCAGTTGGTAGAAGTCCTCGTTCTTCTCGTCCGAATCATCGGCCCGCGGTTCGTGAAACTTCACGCCCAACTCCTCCAGCATCGGCTTGTAGTCGGTAATGCTGCACATCACCCCGATGCTGCCTACCGCGCACGTGCTATTATTAAGCACAATGCGCTGACAGGCCGAAGCCGCCCAATAGGCAGCCGAGGCCACGATACCATCCGAATAAGCGACAATTGGCTTGGTCAGTCCTTTGATGGTAGCCGCGAATTCGGCCGTGCCATCTACCGTGCCCCCTCCCGAGTCAATGTCGAGCACGTGCGCCACCACGTTTTCGTGGGCATCGGCCGCGACCAGGGCGCGGGTCAGGCTCGCGGTACCGGGCGTGTCTTCGCACAGGCCCCACTGGTCCTGCTTCATCATCACGCCCTTGAGCGAGTGGATGGCTACCGAGCCGGCGGGGGCATCGTCGTAGGCCTTCACGCGCTGCCGGCTGGCCACGGTGGCGGCCATCAGACCGTCCGTGCCAGCTACAACGACGAGCGACCGTACTTTAGGTTTGGGCAACTCGCCCTGCTCACCCTCGCCCCGCAGCATCGTGGCCACGCGGGGCAAATAGGCCAGCACAGTTTCGTGCTGGAGCGCAAACGGCCCGCGAAGAATAGCTGAAAGGAGGTGGTTGACGCGCATCGGTGGTAGCTAAGACGATGCAAAGCTCCCCGCACGTGCGGCCGATAAAAAGGACAGCTACAGCCCCACCCAGACCGGGCTGCCGACCAGCGTGAGGGTGCGGTTGTTGCCCGAGTTGTCGTCGGCCGTGGCGCCATTGCCCTCGGTGAGCGGCCACTGCGCGTAGAGGCTGGCGTGCGGAGGCAGCAGCGTGCTCATGGTGCTCTGTATCTGCGTGGCCGTGAGGGCGACGGTCTCCACCCGGAAGCCGGCGAAAGTGGCGCCGGTCGAGTTCCCGTTGTGGTCAGTGCCGAAGCGCAGCGGGCCGGTGGCGGTGTTGAGGGCCGTGGTGGCTTTCTCCGCCGGCACGCCGGTACCACTGATGGGCTGCACGCCATTGACGAACAGCTTCACTTTCGCCCCGTCGTAGGTCACGACGATGCACGTCCACACCTCCGCCTCCAGGGTGATGTAGTGGTTGAAGTCATTGCTCCAGCCATTGAAGGCCAGGTAGCAGCTGCTGGCCGTGATGCTGCCATAGTAACGCAGGGTAAAGTCCTGGTTGGTGGCGGTGGTGCCGGAGCAGAAAATGGGAATGACGGCCGTGCCCCACGCGTAGCCCAGCGTTTTGGTGGGCTTCACAAACACCAGGTAGGTGCGGCTGGCGTTGCCGGTGATGGCGGTGCTGGTGCTGACGTATTTGCCGGAGCCAAACTGCAGGCCATACACCCCAAAAGGGCCACCCACATTCAGGCTGTGGTGGCCGACGACAGCGGCGGCACTCATACTTTGAGCTGGTAGTTAGGGCCAACGGTTACCCAGAACTCCGTGCCTTCGCGCTTGACTGTGTAGCCCGTCCGGCCGCTGGCATCCGGCGAGGGCGAGAGGCTGCGGCCCTGCACCACGTACAGATTATAGCCGGCCGGCCACGCCCACACCAGGTCGTTGCCCGCGAAGCTGTCAGTCTGGATGTGCAGCTCCCGGGTCACATTTTCGAGAAAGGTGGCCGGCAGGTTGATGGTGCGGGGCTGGCCGTTGCGCAGCAGCCAGCGCGCTTCCTGCAGCCCGTTCCAGGTCACCGACGACAAAATATCGCCGGTGGCGGCGGTGGGGTTATCGAGCAGGCGCAGGGCGGTGGGCGGGCTCAGCACCTCCCACTTGTCGGCCCAGGCCGCATCGAGCAGCGGGCTCGTGGCGCTGGCGTGGGCCAGCTTGGCCACGAACAGGCCGCCGCCGGCGGTGGCCAGCTCATACTGCCCATAGCTGCGCGCCGACCAGGGCTTGGCCAGCGTCGCGCCCAGGGCATTCATCACGAAGGCCGTGGTGGCCACGCGGGTCGAGCTGTTGCCGACGGCCTGCGTGGGAGCGGTGGGGGTGCCGGTGAAGGCCGGCGAGGCCAGCGGCGCCTTGTCCCCGAGCAGGCCGGCGAGCAGGGCATTGGCCAGCGGGCTGTCCGTCAGTCCGGCGAAGGTGCTGCTGCCCCCGCCGCCGGCCGCCGTCAGCGGCGCGAAGTTGCGGTAAATCGGGTCGGTATCCTCGCCCGTGGGCGCCGGGTGCGTGAAGCCCACACTGTCGGCTTTCCACTGCACCAGGCGCGTCTGCCCCCCGGGGAAGGTGTACTGCCGGATATCGCCAGCCTTGTAATTCTGGTCTTCGAGCAGCAGCACCGGGAAAGAGGCAATTTTCTCGTCGTCCGTGCCGCTGGTGCGCACCCAGCGGGCCTTTACCGTGGTCGTCGTGTCAGGCTGCTCGTCGATAAGTGCGTCGACCCCGCCGTCCGAGTCCTGGATAAGCTGGTAGGTGATGGGCCGGGCCACCACGCCGGCGCCCCCCGTGGCCGAGTCGACACCATTACGCGCCACGGCCTCCATGCCCAGGATGCGGTAGCCTACGGGGATGAGGTCCAGGTTGTCGGTGTAGGGCACCGGGTACACGGCCCCACGCACCTGTTTTACCGTGAGACTCTTCAGGCTAACAAAGGAGTCCTTAATATCATCCTTCAGCTCGCGAAGCGTGCCTTCGACAATATTCTGGATTTCGTTGTCGGCGAAAAGCAGTTCGTACTTCTCGTCGAATTCGGTCTGGGTAAGTACCGCCATGATTTACTGAATGCTAAGCGCCACCCGAAAGCCGCTCGTTATGATTAAGGTGTTGCCCGCGGGCACGGTGGCCATAAGTCGGCCGGCCTTATCGCGCACCTCGACCACGCCGCTGCCCACGGCGTCGGCACCGGGCGCCTCGCCGTCGAGCACCACCAGGGCCCCCGCGTAATAAGGCGCCAGGCGGGTGGTTTCGCCGCTCAGCTCCAGGCTCAGGCCGGCGTGCGTGCCCGGGTGCTGGCCTTCGCTGGCACTGAGCAGGCGCAGGTACTCGTCGCGGCTGCCCACCAGGCGCCGGGCGCCCGAGTGCTCCTGCACCAGCAGCAGCAGCCGGCGGCGCTCGAGCCCGGCCAGCGCGCCGAGCACGGCCGGCGTGGGCGTGGGCCGCTCGGCCTGCAGCTTCACATGGTAGATGGTGCTGCCACGCTCGGGCTTGGGCTTCTCGTCGAACTTGAGCGTGTGCCGCGTGTGCGGCAGCACGCGCCAGCCAGCGCCGCTGGCCAGCACCAGGTCGCCGACGACCTGCCCCCCGACGACCACCGGCTCCTGCACCAAATCTTCCTGCGGCAGGTACCAGGCGGCCGCGTAGCCGGCCAGCGGCTGCTGCGGGGCCTGCGCGAGCGAGCCAAGGCGGCTCGACACGGATTTATCGAATTCGGACGGATTGGGGTTGACGACGGCCACCGGACAAAAGTTAAAAATTACCGGACATTTGCAATACCAAAACGGACACTTGCAACACCACTTTTTTTAGGCCACCGGGCGCGCCACAACGCTAGGCACCGCCGGCACCGGCAGCGGGAGGCGGCGCAGGTCTTTCCGCAACTCTGCCTCCGGCCGCCCAGGTCGCACCACGCCTTCCTTCTTTTTGGCCTTGCGCTTGTTGCTTTTGCGCTGGTAGTGCTTGTAGAGGGTTTCTACCTGCACGTCCTCCTCGCTCATGCCGTGCTCGGTCAAATACTCCTCGATGGCATACTTGATTTTGTTGCCATGCTTCACCTCGCAGTTGATGTAGCCGACCATTTCGGTCTTCATCACCCCATCAACCCACTTATTAAACTTCTGTACTACTTTGCCAGTCAGGCGCAAGCCCAGTTTTTTGGCAGGCACGGCGCCGTAATACACCCGCCACTGGCCAGCATACCCCTCCAGCACGTGGTCGCGGCGCGCATCCCGACGTGGTCGACGCATCTGCGCGAATAGGTAGGAGCCAAACTGGTCATCCTCGGAGAGGAAATAATGCTCGCCCAGGTAGAACTGGAGGAACTTTAGCACGTGGGGGCGAACGGGTACGTCGATGTATTCCAAGGGGCTTCTGTTTTACTTCTCAAACTTAGAACAATACCCGGGCCATTCAAAGTACCGCTTCAGCCGGGGAATTTGATGTAGCGGGCCAGGTTGAGTGAGGCCTGCTGGAACTTGCCCACCACGCCGTGCAGCCGCAGGTGCTCTTCGTCCGACAGGCCGCAGTGGTAGAGGGCGTGGCGGTGGTGCAGCAGCGCCACCAGCTGGTCGTAGGGCACGCGCAACTTGCGGAGCGCCGGGCGCTTGCCAGGCTTGGGCGGCTGGGCTTGCTCGGCCTTATCGACACGCTCCAGCTGCTTGCGCAGGGCCTCGAGCGGCGTCAGGCTGAGCATCTCGAGGGCCACCACCGGCCGGGTGGCGCGGGTCACGTCGCGCACGAGCACGGCCACCGGCCGGGCCAGCAGGCCGGCCTCGCCGCGCGCGAGCAGCACGAACTGGTCGAGCAGGGGCAGCTTCATTTGACCCAGCCGCGCTCGGTGCAGAACTTGTGCACCTCCTGGTTATCGGCCAGGTCGATGATGAGGGCGTTGGCGACCTTCGCCGCGCCCCAGTTGTCAATCATGCGCTTGAGCCCGTCGATGCCGTACTGGCGGGGGTTGTTGACGGGCTTGTTGAAGTAGAGCTCGCGGGCGTAGAAGGTGCGCCCGTCCTGGCCCGGGCCGGCTTTGAAGTACACGATGGCCTTGGTGTGGGGCTGCTGGCGGGCCCAGCTGGTGGTGAGGGCAGTAGACATGCGGTGAAAGAACTAGGGTGAGACAGTTAGGCCACGACGGGCCGGGAAAAGTGCTGATAGAAGCGCTCCAGGGCCTGCGGGCTGATGGTGCGCATGCGCTGCTCGTGGTAGCGGTAGAGCTCCAGCGTGGTTTTCGATTGCACCTTCTTGGGGGCCACGCCCCGCAGGTGCTGACTCATCTCGCGCCGGGCCCGACTGAGGCCCTCGGCCATTGCCCGCTGCTGGCGGTGCATCAGGTGGGTCTGGTACCACTTCATCGTGCCGATGAAGCCGCGCTCGTTTTCAGCGTCGAAGTAGCCCTTGCCGGCCACGTGCTCGGCGTAGGGCATCGGGGGGTACTTCTCCGGATTTCGCGTGAAGTAGGCGGCCACCAGACCGATGCGTTCGAGCACCTGCTCGTGGTAGCGCTCCTGGTAAGTCAGGGGCCAGTCGGCGGGGAAGCCGCCGTAGATGCCGAAGTAGGCGGCGTTGAGCGCCAGGCGGCCCTGCTCCTCGCTGAAGCGCATATTCCGCGGGCCGTACACCTCCCGCTGGAAGGCCCACCAGGCCTCGCGCACCATGTCGTGCTGCCGGCGGGCCAGGCGCGTTTTGGGCCCTGGCGCGCTTGCCGGCGGGGCTACTGACTCCGAAGGCGTTACGGCCGCTTGCGAGGCGTCCGGGGGCGTTTCCGGCCCCGGCGCGGCCTTTTCGTCGGCGGGCAGCAGCCCCGTGTAGCCTGAATGTGTAGCCTGATGCTGAATTGGTTGCGCTAGCGTGGATACGGGTAGTAACTTATCCACATGCCCGGTTTCCATTTCAGTAGCTTTAACTGGTTCATGAACTCCTTTAGGCGGAAAGTTTGTGCCTGGGGGGAGCGTGGCTACCCCATTGCCGGTCGCTTGAAAATCGGCCTGGGGGGTCGTTTTTTCAGCCTCCTGGGGCGTTTCCCAGAGAAAGCGGGGGTTGACCCACACGTAGTAGTCGTGCTGGCGGCCGCGAAATTTCTTGCGCAGCAGAATGCCCGCCTGCAGCAGCTCGGTGATGTGGTTGCGGATGGTGCGCCCGGCCACGCGCTTGCCGCGCACGCCGGTGCGGGCCAGCTCCTCGCTGTTGACGGCCAGCGGCGGTGGGTCGCCGCTGGCCAGCTCCTGGGCCAGCAGCGGGGTTTTGCGTAGCTCCAGCACGGCCCGGATGGCCAGGCGAATCAGCGCCCAGCCCGTCTTCTCGGCGCCGTCGGAAAGGATGCTCGGGCGCACTGCGTAGTGCTGCACGGTCCCGTCCTTGAGCGTGCGCTTACGCCACACTTTGTGCAGCTTTTCACTTTGTCGGTCAATAAATTGGGAGAAACGCACCCGCGCTTGGGAAGGGCAAAAGGGTATCGACAACATTCGGCGAACGTGCTGGGGAGAAGGAAAGAAAAAGCCTGGGCGGCGCGCAGGCGGGGGCTGTCATCCCCGCCCGCGCGGTCGCCGGGTTGCTGGCAGCAAGCCCTGTGCGCACCCGGCCGGCGTCGAGCCGGCATCAGCCGTGGCGTTAAAACACTCCTTACCTGAAAGTGAAAACGGCTGGTCCTCCGTTAGACGACGGGGCTGGTAATCGGTACCGTGCCGGTGGCCGGCGGGCCGCGCTCGTGCGCCTCGGGCGCGTGGCAGCCGGGTGCTGCCCACCGGTGGGGGCGTGCGTGCCGGGCCAGGCAGGCATCCGCTCCAGCGGGCAGGGTCGGGGTGGAAGGAAAAGACGGGGCAGGCATCAGCGGCGCAGCAGTTGAGTGCGGATGAAGTAGCCCAGCCAGCGGCCGGCCGTGCGCAGCAGCACCCAGGCGGACCAGGCCCAGAGCGGAGCCCAGGTCCCCCACCAGGGCAGGGCGGGCAGCAGGCCCACGAGCTTAGCGCTGAGCAGGCCCAGCAGCAGTACGAGGCTGGCGACGCCGAGCAGGGCGGCGGGATGAGGTTTCGGGGGCATGGATAGGGAGGGAAAGGGCATGAGGGGACCAGCGCGCCCCGAAGGGCGGCAGGGGTTCGCGCTCGTTGAGCAGGTAGCGGTGGCTGGCTAGCATGGTGGGGCGCCTCCTTTTGCCAGCAAGACCGCTCCCCAGGCCTGGCCCAGGTAGTAATAGTTGATGCTGTTGCCGATACCGGCATCCAGCGTAAAGAGAATCGGATGCTCGGGCCTGGCCGGCGTGGACGCTTTCACGATTTCCACGAGGTGGTGCGTGGCGACCATTTCGCAAAAAGCAGGCGCATCGGCCTGGCTGATGGCGACGACAATGCTAGCCACGGCCCGGCCCTCCCTCCTGCCCCAGCACTTGGTCAATGTCAGCCAGGCGCTGGTGAATGGCGGTCCGGTCGGTGCCCGGCACGCGCAGCGCCTCGAGCAACTCCACGCGCTCGCAGCGCAGGCGCTGGCGGCGCAACACGTCGGGCGGGGGCAGCTGCGCGAGGGGCAGCAGCACCACTTCCCGGTTCAGGTTCTGGCCCAGGGCCAGCGCAAAGCCCTGCGCGCCCAAATCGGCCGTGTGCAGGGTGTAGAGGTGAATGGGAGCGTTCATGGGCGGGGTGAGAAAAAAACCGTTAGGAAGCCAAGCGCATCTGCGGCTCGTCGCCGCGCAGGGCGGCCGGCACGGTGGCCGTGGCCGCCGGGGGCGGCGCGGGGGCCGGCAGCGTGGCCAGGTCGAAGGGCTCGCCACGGCCGTAGGCCACGGCGGCCGGCCAGGGAATGCGGGCCTCGGTGTTGAAGTAGAAGGCCTGGAGCGTGATGTGCTGGCCACGCTTGCCCGTCTTGCCCTTCTTGAGCCACTTGCGCACGGTGCTCACGTCCACGTCGAGGCGCTGGGCCAGGGCCTCCACGCTGAAGAGCACCACCTCGACAGGGGCAGTTGGGGCGTTGCCCGGCGGGGGCAGGCGCTCGAGGATGGCACGAAACCACTGGTCGGCGTGGCCCACGGTAAGCAAGTCGGCGGCAGTCATGGCAGTTAGGCAGCTTTGGTGAGGGAATCAGAATCGGGCAGCAGCAGGCGGTACTCGCGGCGGCAGTCGGTCAGGTCGATTTCGCGGATGCCGGGCAGCTGCGGCACCAGCAGCACCTCGTGGGCGGTGGTGCCGTCCTCCACGGCCGTGCGCAGCTCGGGCGGCATGGGGCCGGCCACGTACACCGTCAGGTGGCCGCGCTGGTAGGTGTAGCCTAGGATGGGCTCGGGGGCGGGCACCGGCACCAGGGCGGCGCCGGGCGGTAGGGCGCGCAGGCGCAGGCGCTTGCCGGTGCGGGCGCTGGTGAGCGAGACGGGGCGGGCGAAGGGCGTTTTCATCAGGCCATTTGCTCTTGCCGGTGGACGACCTGCAGGCTGCCGCTCAGCCGCTGCCGGCGCTGGCGCTCCTCCTTCAGCACCACCGGCGTCTCTTCGCGGTAGTGCGGGTGGGTGATATTGATTTCGTAGCAGCGGCGCTCGAGCTGGTCTTCTGGCACGAGCATCACCAGCGCCGGCGGCAGCAGGGTAGCTTGCAGCTCAGCCAACTCCTGCGGGTTAGGTTCGGTGGCGGGCGTGGGTGGAGAGGTGTTGAGGTACATCATAGCGGGGAGGGTGAAAGGAAAAGAATCATTGGCCGAGGCATTGACCGGCTTGGGCGAGCGAATACCCGGGTTGACATAAAGGCGTAAGCCAAGGCTAGAGAAGTGAGCGTAAACTGCACACCTTATTCGCCTTCCCGCTGTCCTATGCCCGTCGCTCTGCTGGCCGAACTGGCCCCCTACTACCCCCTGCTCACCGGCCCGGCCCGGCGCAGCCGGCTGCGCTGGCAAGCCCTGGAGCAGGCCGAGCAGCTTACCCAGCAAGCCCTGCAAGCCATCACGGCCGCGCAGCTGGCGCACTTTGCCCCGCCGGTGTGGGAGCACTACAAGCGCCTGCGCCTGGCGCTGCGCGCGCCGGACCACACGCCCACGAACTGGGACGAGCGCACGGCCCGCCTGCGCGAGGCCCGGCAGCTGTTGCGGCAGCTCGTGCAGCAGGGGCCCGTGGCACAAGGGCACTACTAGCCGGCGGGGGAACAAGGGTCCATTGGACGAGGGAATCGTGCCCTTGGTCGATAAAAAGCGACCATTGAGCCGGAGGGCTAATCCTGGCCCCGGCAGAATCCCGTTCTCCGGGAGCTTTTCTACAGTTCTGCTTCCGCCATGCACCGCACCGTTCTGCTCGCAGCCCCCGTTCTGGCGGCGCTGCTGGCCCAACTGGCTCCCTACTACCCCCAACTCGTCGGCATGCGCCGCCGCACCGTGCCGGGCTGGACCCGCCTGGGCTCGGCCGAGCAACTCACCAGCCGGGCCCTGCTGGCCGTGCCGGCCTGGGTGCTGCAGCAGCTGCCCGCCCCCTTGTGGGAGCAATACGAGCGCCTGCGGCTGCCCGCCGCGCCGGGGAGCAGCTGGGAGCAGCGCCTGGCCCGCCTGCAGGAGGCGGAGCAGCTGCTGGGGCAGCTGGCGGAACTGCCGGTGGCGGAGTAGCGCGGGCATTAGCATGGGGTGGTGCCAGCGGCCGGGGCCACGTAGTGCGCCTCGCCGGGCAGGATGTGCGCCAGCGCCTCGCCCCGGCTCACGATGGAGAAATAGGACATGACCAGCCGGGCGCAGTAGGCCACGTTGTTGTCGAGGTAGATGGTCAGGTCCACCACATCGACGGGGGCCTTGAAATGGCCGGACGTTTCGAAGTCGCGCTCGCGGGTGAACTCCAGGTGGGTGATGCGGTGGCCGAGCACGTGCGCGGCCAGGCCGGCTTCCAGCGTGCTGCGGTCGTCGCGGGTGACCTGGGCGCCGGGCACGTGCTCGCTGGGCTTGAAGGGGTGCGGAATCTGGTCGGGCATGCGAGAGAAAGTTTTAGGAAATGAGTGGGATAGAAGCCATAACCAGGCGGGCGTTGGCGTAGCGCACGCAGTTGCAGAGCAGCCGGCGCACGTCGGCCACGCGGCGCACCTGCTGGGCCGTGAAAAGGGTTTCGGGGAACACCGCGTCGGCGTAATGCACCGTGAGGCGGCAGGTAGCGGCCGGCACGGGCCCACCCTGCCAGTCGTAAGTGAGCTGGAACCGCTCGCGCTGCGGGCCGTGCCAGTGCGCGGCGACGGTGGCAGCGCCGGGCACGGCCTGCTCCTGGGCCGTGAAGCCCTGGGCGCGCAGCCAGGCGGCCACGTCCACCACGAGATTGCGGGGGCCGTTGGGCGTGTAGGGGGCCGGCGCTTCCATCTTAGGCTTGGGCAGCAGCGGCCTTGAATAAGTCTGCTTTGGGAGCGGGCACCACCGGCATCAGCTCGGCCGGAATCTCCAGGCTGGGCAGGCCGTGGCCAATCAGCGCCACCAGATGCTTCAGGTTCATCACGCGGCCGATGCGCACGTTGTTGAGCATGGAGGCCGAGGCCGGATAGTCGGCCTTGATGGCCGCATCAATAGCGCTGGTGGGAAGCTCCTCGATGACGATGGAGAGCAGCCGCAGGTATTTCTGACGCTCAGTCATGGTTCGTGATTGGCACAATTCACCCGCCAACTGCTTACTTGCAGGAGTTCGGTACTGTACACGCCACAAACATACGGCACCGAACTATAAATAGCCCAACAGAAACGGTCTTTATTTAGACCATTTGAGCCAAATAAAGTGCAGGAGACTATTAACCAGCGCATTAAATTTTTGATTGAAAAGCTCGGACTAAGCGTCAGAGGTTTCAGCGCTGCGCTCGACACGCCCGTTAGTACTACTCGGAACTACTTAGACAAAGAAACCAAGCCAAGCACTGACTACATAGAGCGCATATCGGAGCATTTTAAGACAGTCAATATCCACTGGCTTATTACCGGGCAAGGCGAACCATTTATAGGCGAAGCACCCACACAGCACACATCCACTCGGATAAAGAAAGTTACTGGTGGCGCCATCAATAGTGGCTCCGGCGACCAGCTCGTTACCCTAGAGTCCTGCCAGCGTGAGTTGGAGGCGGTGAAGCGGGATGCGGCATCTTACCAGCGGGAGATTGAACTGCTGAAAGGGCAACTGGAGAGCAAGGATGCGCTGATAGCGGCGAAGGACGAAATGCTCAATTTTCTGCGCGGCGGGTACAATAGACCGAATTAATCCTGTTTTTCTAGTAATTGTACTAGAAAATATTTTTGAAAACAGGTGTTTTTACGGGTGTACAGTACAAAAAAGCTGCTGACCTTTGCCCATTGCAGTGCTCACTATTGTCACTGATTCATTTCTTACAATCAACCCATCTTCACCAGTCTCTTTCACCCCTATGGACTTCATCGACGTTATCAAAGCCTTGGGCGAAAAGGTAGGCCGCCTCAAAGACAGTATCCAAACGGAAGAGGCTACGAAGAATGCCTTCGTGATGCCCTTCATCGCAGCCCTGGGCTACGATGTATTCAACCCCTTTGAAGTGATACCCGAGTTCATCGCTGACTTAGGCATCAAGAAAGGTGAGAAGGTGGACTACTGCATCCAGAAGGATAACCAACCCATCATCATCGTAGAGTGCAAGCACTGGAAAGAGGGCTTGGACGTGCATAATTCACAGCTGCACCGTTACTTCCATGTCACTACCACGCGCTTCGGTATCCTTACCAACGGCATCATTTACCGCTTCTATACCGATTTGGTAGAGCCCAACAAGATGGACGATAAGCCTTTCTGGGAAATCAACATCTCTGACATGAGCGAGGCGAACGTGTTTGAGCTGAAGAAATTTCACAAAACTGGCTTCGACGTCGACCAGATTCTCAGCACCGCCTCGGAGCTGAAATACACCCGGGAAATCAAGACGCTGCTAGCGGCTGAGCTACGCGACCCCAGCATTGAGTTCGTGCGGCACTTCGCCAAGCAGGTGGCCCCCGGCAAGCTCACCGAGAAGGTGATGGAGCAATTCAACGTGCTCGTGAAGAAATCGGCCCACCAAGTGCTTAACGAAACCATTAACGACCGCCTCAAGTCAGCGCTCGCCAAGGAGGAAGTAGCCCAGGTGCAAGTGGACGAAGCGCCGGTCAATGACGCCCCCAAAGGCGGCACCGAGTTTACCGAGTTAGAGCGCGAGGCTTTCCTCATCGTGAAAACCATCCTGCGCCCCCAAGTAGAAGCCAGCCGCATCACCCACCGCGATACCACGAGCTACCTCAACGTCTTGCTCGACGACAACAAGAACAAGATTGTGTGCCGCCTGTGGCTCAACGGCTCGAAGCACTACATTTCCTTCTTTGGCGAGGATAAGAAGGACGTGAAAACAGAAATCAACGGCCTGGACGACCTCTATAAGTTCAGCGACCAGCTGCTGGCTACCGCTGGGCAGATTGATGCGCGCAAGGCGGTAGTTGTAGCAAACTAAGGATACGGCACAAGTAGCCGTTGCAACACCTGAAGCCTCCGGCGCGGGGGCGCTGCTGGAGACACTAAGTGCCACCATTGCCTCGAAGGAGGAAATAATCAGCCTCCTGCGTGGATATCACGGGTCCATCCGTGGCGAGCATACTATTGAATCAGGCTACGGATGCGTGCGCGATTTACTACTAATAAATTCAACGCTAAAACACATGTCACGTTCTAAAAAACAAGAAAATACTCCTTACGAATCTGAATACTCTCTCCGTGATATTCCAGATTCAGATGCGATTTTGGAAATGCTCAAGGAGGAATCAGATAGGGGAGCGATACTAATCTTTGGAGCCTACCTAGAGGAATTGCTTGGTGTGCTTATTGCAGAACTATGCGTTTCCAACTCGCTTGCAGATAGCATACTCAAAGTAGGAACTCCCGCAGGAGACTTTGATTCAAGAATACTTTTAGCATCTGCGTTGGGCCTCATTCGCGAGAATGAGGTCAAAGCTTTACGAATCATTCAGAGGATTCGTAATAAAGCCGCGCATTTTGACCGCAGCGGGCGTGGATTCAATGTTCTATTTGATTCAGACATTACAGTTGACCAAATAGTTGAACTGACTACGATGTTTGGTTACGATAGGCTAGTGCCAGACAGAAAAATGCTTCGAAACAGAAGCTTAATAAGAAGTCAGTTTCAGGTAGCAGGGCACCACCTAGCTACTCGTCTGCTTATGCGCCGCCTAACTCTAAAGAGAATCACCTTACCTCAATCGCCAGAAGAACAGATTGCGGAGCTCACTAAAGAATATGAGGGGAGTGTTATTGGTGAACGTCTACTGCTCATCAAATCAGAACACCCAGACCCGCACGAAGCCACAAATTATTCAATGATTTTTCGAGAGATAATACTGAAGGGCAATGAGTTTAGTATTTCGCCTGAACTCATTGTCGCTCAATACAACAAGTACCTTGTTGACAATAATATTTGAAAGTCAAGTTCACTGATGATAGATAGCAGAAATAAATTATCTGCTCCGCTTTAACGGCTAGAAACATCTACCTAACTACTAGGTCACTAAGTGTAATTTTTTGAGATAGCAAATCTATATAACAACCTGACCGAAAGGCAACTGAGGCTATTGTTAATTCCCCAACAGCCCAGCCCCTGCTGTACCACCCTGCCCCTGGGGCGGCGGGGGCTTTCTTACAACATCACTCCCTTAATACTTAACTCACACCTAATCTTTTCATGAAAGCACTACTACTTACCTTTTTTCTGACTTGGACTGCCATTATTCGCACCCACGCTCAAGAAGATTTAACTAAACAGTCTCCTCCTCAAACTGCTAGAAATTTGGCCCTACCAAAGCCAATCTTGCCAGTACCCTTACGCATAAATTCGATTCCGAGCGACTTTTCGCTCGAAACGACAAATACTCAAAGCTTTTCGTTTACGGCTCTTAATCCTGATAGCCATCCACTACAGTGGTCTCTCAAGGGGAGCACTAACCCTTTTCTGAAGATTGACCCTTCTACCGGCATCCTATCTTGGACGCCTCCTTCAGGCCCTGATGCTGATATAGCAGTCAAGAAGGCTATTAAAGCAGGAGCCCTTGTTCTAAATCAAACGAAAGAACTAGAGGTTAAGGTAATTAACAGCGCAAATCCGACAGAGCAGGACGTTCAGAAATTTAACGTTACCATCTTCGATACCAACATAGAGTCTCCTAAATTCCGTCGACCAAATAAAATTTTCTCTATTCAGGAAGGTCAGGAGTTCCTTTTTAAAATCCCGCTTGATTTTACTGACGGGCAGAAAATCAATATTGTCACCGCTCACCCCCAAGGCAAAGGAGCAGTTACGACCCCTACTGGCGCCAATCCGAACTTCACTTGGATACCAAGTTTCGATGTCGTTCCGGCAGATGACCCTGACCGTAAAATAACCGAGCGTTTGTTTTTTGAGGCCAAAAACTCATTCAACCGTTCGGACACAATGACTATATTCGTTGTGGTGGAAGATAGGCCTGATTGTAAGACGGATGCAGTAAGGCATGCTAACGAAATCGGAACAACCACTGAATATCTCTCCAAACTGCAGTCGACTTTCGCTAGTGAACATGCCCAAGCTGAAAAACGCCGTCGTCTACGCACAACATTTGATGTTGGCGCTGCCATCCTAGGTGGCGTAGGTGGCGTATTTGGCCTTCTTCCTGCCCAAACATCTACTCAGACAACCACCGCAGCTATACTGGCATTTGCCGGAGCGTCAGCTCTAACAATCAAACTACTTGCCGTTCCAGAAGACACTAAGGCAGCAACACGTGAGCAAGAGCTTGTTGCAGCTATCAATCAGATAGGACGCCGGCTGTTGCAAGTACGAAATTTTGACTGTACCGCTCCTACCCAGAAGGAAAATCTACAGGCATTAATTAAAACGCGGGATGACCTACTAGATAGCAAAGGTCTTGCTTTGACCGACTTGCTTCCTGCAGACGAAGTTGCTAAGTTCCAAAAGGCAAAAGCTGAATACGAAAAGCGGAACCCTACTAGTCCTATTACTGCCCCATAAGTTCGGGCTTTACCATAGCAAGCCATCTTTCCCTCAGTGCCTCCACTTTATACACTCCGCGCCCACATGCATCAACTGCTGAACGCCGACGACGGCGGCCAGACGGTGCTGGAGCGCGTGACGGATTGGGGCCTGATTGGCCTGGTGCTGCTCAACGCCGGCGCCGTGGTGCTGGAGTCGGTGAAAAGTTGGGACCGACGCTACCATCCCGTTTTTGCCAGCATCGAGCTGGTATCGGTGTTCATTTTCACGCTGGAGTACGTGCTGCGGGTCTGGTCGAGCGCGGAAGACCGGCGCTACCGCCGGCCGTGGCTGGGCCGCCTGCGCTTCGTGCTGAGCCCGCTGGCCCTCATCGACCTGCTTTCCATCCTGCCCTTCTACCTCAGCTTCGGCCTTTTCGACCTGCGCATCCTGCGTGTGGTGCGCCTGTTCCGGGTGCTCAAGGTGGCCCGCTACGTGCGGGCGCTGCATGTCATCGGCAAAGTCATCCGCCGCAAGCGCGCCGAGCTGCTCGTGACCCTGGGCGTGCTGGGCCTGATGCTGCTCATGGTGTCGAGCCTGATGTACACCATCGAAAGCGAGGCCCAGCCCGACAAATTCGGCAGCATCCCCGACACCATGTGGTGGGGCGTGGCTACGCTCACCACCGTGGGCTACGGCGACGTGTTCCCCATCACGCCGGCCGGCAAGCTGCTCAGCAGCGTGATTGCCGTGCTCGGGCTAGGGCTGTTTGCCATTCCCACCGGTATCCTGGCCTCGGGCTTCAGCGAGCAACTGCACGAGCAGCACGCGGCCGATGCGGCCTTTTCTTACTGCCCGCATTGTGGGCACAAATTGTAACTCCAGCATCAGCCCGCCCCTGGGGCGGCGGGGGCTTTTTCACCTTTTTACCTCTGCTACGCATGTACGACCTTCCTGCTCAACTCTCCGACGATGCCGTCCAGGCGCTACGCAGCAATCTGCGCCGCGTCATCGAGCTCCGCGACGAAATCAAAGAGATGCCTAAGCCCACCGGCCGCGGTGCCTACCAGCCCAGCGATTACCTCAACCAGGTACGCGACCGGCTGCGGGCCGTGTACCACGGCGAGCGCGACCGGTTTTACGTGCCCCATACCGACGCCATCATGGCGCTGCAGCACCTCGAAGAACTTGGCACGCCCAAAATCAACTCGTCGTTTTCGACGAGCAAGACAAAGCTGTTATCGATTCTGAACCGCTACATAAAGGGTTTGCAGCGCGGATTTGCGGAACACGAGAAAGAAACAGGGTCAGTTCCTCCAGCGTGAGGAAGTACCAGCCTTCAACTACCTTGCGCCCGTCGGCTACTACGGCCACATGCTTTACCAGTGCATCGTGCTCGAAGAATGTCAGGCGGATGTTTCGGTGCTCGGTCTTATAGCGATACACGGCCAATGTATTACCGTGCCGCGTCGAGCAAGATTCCTGCACGAATTGCTGCCAGAAAGCATCCGTGGCAAAGAAGGCAGTTAGGATGGTGAGCATGTGTCAGTAGCTAATTTCTACAAAGCTCCCCACTAGCGCCACGGCGAAAAAGGACAACACCAGCATCACCCGCCCCTGGGGCGGCGGGGGCTTTTTCACCTTCTCGCTGACTCTATCGTTTTTAACAAGCCTGGCACGTACTTCAGTAGGTGCCAGGCTTGTTTTTTATCCTGTCGGCTTACTGCAGAAGCTAACCGTATAGCTCCCAAACGGCAGTTGCCCACTATCTTTGCGGGAGCTATTACCCAGTAGCCAACTTATACCGACCTAGCCGGCACTAGCTCCTACTGGCGCCTCCCGTTTTTCCATACTCCTACCCCTGATTTCATGAAACCACCCCTACTCCCGGCAGCCCTCGCGGCGATGCTCGGCCTGGTCCTGCCCCTGGCCGGCGCCGGCCAGGGCTTCCCCCTCACCGCCACCACCTGGGCCGTGCCCGCGAGTGCCAACGCCAGCCCCGGCTCGGGCACCTACGGCTTCCTGGACTTCTCGACAAATACCGACGTCGCCAACGACCGCAGCTGGGACGTGTTCGATATCAACGGCGACAGCCGCCCCGACATCGTCGTGTCGGGCGCGGGCACCGGCACCCGCCGCGACGTGGTGGGCGGGGCCGCCAACCCGCACTGGGAAGTGTACCTGAGCAGCGGCAGCGGCTTTGCGACCACCGCCACCACCTGGGCCGTGCCCCCCAGCCAGCTCGCCGGCGCGGGGGCCTACGGCTTCTACGGCCTGCACAACACCACCTCGGGCGTGGGCCGGCGCATCTGGGACGTGCTCGACATCAACGGCGACCACCGCCCCGATATTGTGGCCACCGGCGTGGGCACCGGCAGCTTCTACGAAGTCATCGGCGGCGTGGCCAACCCGCACTGGGAGATATTCCTGAACACCGGCACCGGCTTCGCCCCCATCGCTACCGACTGGCCGGTGCCCCCCACCGCCAACACCGGCTCGGGCACCTACGGCTTCGGCACGACGAGCTTCAACGGTATCGCGCAGAACCGGCGCAGCTGGAGCCTGTTCGACGTCAACGGCGACACCCGACCCGACATCGTGGTCACCAGCGTCGGCAACGGCACCAGCCGCGACGTGCTCGGCGGGCCGGCCGCCCCGCACTGGGACGTGTACCTGAACACCGGCACCGGCTTCGCCACCACCGCCACCACCTGGGTCGTGCCCCCCAGCATGAACGCCGGCCCCA
This sequence comes from Hymenobacter aranciens, assembly GCF_030580865.1. GTDB lineage: Bacteria > Bacteroidota > Bacteroidia > Cytophagales > Hymenobacteraceae > Hymenobacter > Hymenobacter aranciens. The sequence goes on from NZ_JAUQSY010000009.1 coordinate 152,862, forward strand.
ACGGCTTCTACCTGCCGGCCGTTACCAACACGGGGATAAGCCAGCGCAGCTGGAGCACGTTCGACCTCAACGGTGATAACCGCCCCGATATCGTCGTGACGAGCGAAGGCGACGGCACCACCCGCGACGTGCTCGGCGGCGCGGCCGCCCCCCACTGGGAGGCCTACCTGAACACCGGCACCGGCTTCGTCCGCACCGCCATGACCTGGGCCGTGCCCCCGAGCGCCGCCACCGGCGCGACGAACTCCTACGGCTTCTACGACCTGAATAACAGCACCACGGAAGCCAACCGGCGCGGCTGGCGCACGCTCGATATCAACGGCGACGCCCGGCCCGACCTGGTGGCCACGAGCCTCGGCGACGGCCAGTACGTCAACGTCATCGGGGCCTACAATAACCCGCACTGGGAAGTGTACCTGAACACCGCCACCGGCTTCGACCAGACCGCCACCAGCTGGGCCGTGCCGTCCAACCCCAACAGCTACGGCTTTTACGACTTCTACAACACGGCGATTACGAACTACAGCCGCAGCTGGCAGGTAATGGACTTCAACGGCGACGCCAAGCCCGACATCGTCGTGACGAGCATCGGCAACGGCACCAGCCGCGACGTGCTCGGCGGCGCGGCCGCCCCCCACTGGGACGTGTACCTGAACTCCGGCAGGCCCACGGCCACGGCCCCGGCCACCGCCGCGCTGGCGGCCTGCGAGGTGTTCCCCACGCCCACGGCCGGCCTGCTCACCCTGCGCACGGCCCCGGCCTACCAGGGCGCGCCCTACCAGCTGCTCGACGGCCTGGGCCGGGTCTGCGCGGCCGGCACGGTCACGGCCGGCGCCCAGGTGCTCGACCTGCAGGCCCTGCCCGCCGGCGTCTACTCGCTGCAGCTGCGCACGGCCGCGCCGCGCTGCCTGCGCGTGGTAAAGCAATAAGGCCCGCCGCCTAGCTGGTTTGCGCGCCTCTATAAGCCCGCTCCTCCCTCGTGGTTGAGTGGGCTTGTTGCTTTTGTTATTGTTTTGCGGCTGCTATGCTCCCTACCTGCCCCCTATTATGGAAGTCACCCGCCAGCTCCTGACCGAGCGGGCCGGCAAAACCGGCCTCTGCCGCATTCAGCTCACCTTCTGCTGGGACGGGCAGCGCCTGCCCAGGGACTGGGACGCCCAGCGCAAGCAGTGTAAGGCTCAACACTTACCTTTACAACAACAAATCTATGAGGCCGCATCGCGAGGCGGCCTCCCCTTGCCCGCCACCTCAGGGCCGCAGTGCCTTTTTCCTATTTTACCCAGCAGCATTTGATGAAACCCTTTACTATTCCGACAGCGCTCGTGCTATTACTGAGCGCCACCTTCCCCCTGACCAGCCGCGGCCAGGGCTTTGCCACTGCCCCCACCACCTGGACGGTGCCGGCCACCGGCCACACGGGCACCGGTGCTTATGGGTTTTACAACCTCAGCAACGTGACGGGCGTCACGGGCCGTAAGCTCTGGAGTACGCTCGACCTCAACGGCGATGCCCGGCCCGACCTGGTCGTGACCAGCCTGGGCAGCTCGACCTCAGACAAGGGGGCGGAGGTACTCGGCGGCACCGCTAGCCCTCACTGGGATGTGTACCTGAGCACGGCCACGGGCTTTGCCACCGCTCCTACCACCTGGGCCGTGCCGGCCACCGGTCACACAGGCACGGGCGCTTATGGGTTTTACGGCCTCAGCAACGTGACCGGCGTTACTGGCCGCAAGCTCTGGAACGTGCTTGACGTAAATGGCGACGCCCGGCCTGACCTAGTCGTGACCAGTTTAGGCAGCTCGACCTCAGACAAGGGGGCGGAGGTGCTCGGTGGCACCGCCAGCCCCCACTGGGATGTGTACCTGAACACCGGCCAGGGCTTTGCCACAACGGCTACGACTTGGACGGTGCCAGCCACCGGCCACACGGGCACGGGCGCCTATGGGTTTTACGGCCTCAGCAACGTGACGGGCGTCAGCGGCCGCAAGCTCTGGAACGTCCTTGATGTAAACGGCGATGCCCGGCCCGACCTAGTCGTGACCAGCCTAGGCAGCTCGACCTCGGACAAGGGCGCGGAGGTACTCGGCGGCACTGCTAGTCCTCACTGGGATGTGTACCTGAACACTGGCCAGGGCTTTGCCACCACGGCCACGACCTGGGCCGTGCCAGCCACCGGCCACACGGGCACGGGCGCTTATGGGTTTTACGGCCTTAATAACGTGACCGGCGTTACTGGCCGCAAGCTCTGGAATGTGCTTGACGTAAATGGCGACGCCCGGCCCGACCTGGTCGTGACCAGCCTGGGCAGCTCGACCTCGGACAAGGGCGCGGAGGTGCTTGGTGGCACCGCTAGTCCTCACTGGGATGTGTACCTGAACACTGGCCAAGGCTTTGCCACCACGGCCACGACCTGGGCCGTGCCAGCCACCGGCCACACGGGCACGGGCGCCTATGGGTTTTACGGCCTTAATAACGTGACCAGCGTTACTGGCCGCAAGCTCTGGAATGTGCTTGATGTAAACGGCGACGCCCGGCCCGACCTGGTCGTGACCAGCCTGGGCAGCTCAACCTCGGACAAAGGCGCGGAGGTGCTCGGTGGCACTGCCAGCCCCCATTGGGATGTATACCTGAGTACAGCCACGGGCTTTGCCACCACGGCTACGACTTGGACGGTGCCAGCCACCGGCCACACGGGCACGGGCGCTTATGGGTTTTACGGCCTCAGCAACGTGACGGGCGTCAGCGGCCGCAAGCTCTGGAACGTGCTTGACGTAAACGGCGATGCCCGGCCCGACCTGGTCGTGACCAGCCTGGGCAGCTCAACCTCGGACAAGGGCGCGGAAGTGCTCGGCGGCACTGCTAGTCCCCACTGGGATGTGTACCTGAGTAGCAGCACAATATCCGCTACCACCGCAACGGTTGGGCAACTATCCTGCGACATCTATCCCAATCCGACCACGGGCCCTATTACCGTGCTAAGCTCGCCCGCTTATCGCGGCACCACTTACCGGCTACTGGATGGCCTGGGCCGCGTGCAGGCCACGGGCACGCTCACCAGCGACGCGCAGCAACTCGACCTACGTGCGCTGTCGGCGGGCGTGTATACCCTGCAGTTACAAACAGCCACGCCGCGCTTTCTGCGCGTGGTGAAACACTAACCGCCTCCCCCTGCCCCCTTGCCAGCAAGCCCGTCCAGCCCTTTGTGGTTGGGCGGGCTTGTTGCTTTTGTCGTTGCTTTGCGGTCCCTGTTTCTCCCATCTATCTGCCTCTATGGAAGTCACCCGCCAACTGCTCACCGACCGCGCCGGCAAAACCGGCCTCTGCCGCATCCAGCTCACCTTCTGCTGGGACGGGCAGCGCCTGCGCCTGAGCAGCGGCCAGAAGTGCCTGCCCAGGGACTGGGACGCCAAGCGCGAGCTGCTCAAGGCCAGGCCCGGCACCTACTCCGACACCATCAACCCGGTGCTCGAGCACTACGCCGATGCCGCCACCGCCGCCTACCACGCCTCGGTGGTGGCCGGCGAGCCACTCGGTAAGGAGGCCATGGAGGCCGAAATCCGCCGGCGCTTCCTGGAGCTGAGCCGCGCAGAGGCCGGCCTCCCTCCTATTCCGGCGCCCCCACCGCCCCCGCCGCCCACCTTCAGCGAGTACTACGACCGCTGGCTGGGCGAGCAGAGCCGCTCGGTGAATTTGCGCACCGGCCAGCGCCTGAGCAAGACCTACCTCGACAGCCTGGCCAACACCCGGGCCGTGCTGCAGGGCTTCGCTGCCCACACCGGCCACGAGCTGACGCTGGCCGGCATGGACGCGCGCTTCTACCAGGCCTTCCAGGAGTATTTCTTCCAGGTGCGGGGCCAGGGCCTCAACACCTTCGGCAAGCACATGCGGGCGCTGAAGACCTTCCTGGGCTGGTGCGAGAGCAACGACATTGCCGTCAACAGCAAGTTTCACAAGTTCCAGGCCCCCGACGAGCCCACCGGCACCGACGCCCTCACCCAGGCCGAGCTGCTGGCCATCGCCGGGCTCGACGTCTACACCGACGCCGGCCGCGCCCTGGTGCGCCGACACTTCGAAGCCATCGACGAGGCCGCCGCCGAGCAGCCCCGGCGCCGGGGCCAGCGCCGCAGCCAGGTTGATGAGTACCGCATCCTGGAGCGCCTGCGCGCGCTCGAGCGGGCCCGCGACAAGTTTCTGCAGTGCGCCTACCTGGCCCTGCGCATCTCCGACGCCAACCGGATGGCCCCGCGCCACATCGACCGGGCCCACCACCTCGTGCGCCTCAAGGCTGGCAAAACCCAGCTGCCCTGCGTGATTCCCTTTATCGACGACGACGTGTTCCGGCCGGTGGCGCTCATCGAGAAGTACCGGGCGCTGCAGCTGCCCACCTGCCTGCCCGTGGGCCTGCATCTGGAGGAGTACCTGCCCATGGTGGCCGAGCTCGTGGGCCTCACGCGCATTGCGCTCACGAGCAAGGTGGGCCGCAAAACCTTCGTCACCCTCAAGCTCGCCCAGGGCGTGCCCCGCACCACCGTCATGCAGGCCACCGGCCACAAAACCGAAAAGAGCTTCAACCGCTACGCTGGCATCGACGAGGCCGAGCTGGTGGAGAACTACCGCAAGACGGCGCGCAAGGTGAAGGGCGAGTCGCCGGGCGCCGCGGCGGCGTAAGCCTACTCCCTTGTGTACCGTATATTTGAAGCTACTCTCGCCGACGACGAATGCGCCTACTGCCTGTCCTCTTACTCTTGCTGCTGGCTTCAGCCAGCGCGTTGGGAGCCCAGCCCCCGCTCTGGCCCTTTCAACGCACGGAAACTGCGCGGGCCTTTTCGGGCGTTTTCATCGTCACGCACCAGTACCGCAGCTTTGGCCGGACGAGCCGCTTCGTAGGCGTCAGAGGCTGCAATCTGGTCAGTCGCAAGAGTTGGGGCCTGCGCACCAAGACAGCTTACACCGTACACGGTGCCAACGGCCGCCGCCTGTCGCCGCGCCACTACACCCGGGCCGTTGCCACGGCCGACGAGCGGGTGGTGGTGACGCACCGCGCCCATCGCACCGTGGTCATGGAATACCTCGACGCGGCCGGTCGGCTGACCCCATACACCCAGAACTAAACGGCCCAAGAGGTGGCAAAAAAGGGTGGCAGCAGCGCACCCGGTCTGGCGCAGGCTGACGCGGCGCGGCGCGTAAAAGTGCCGTTTTCGAGTAGTTGGCGGGGCCAGTCCGCGCCAGGGTGGGCCAAGCTAGCCCCTCAAAACTCCCGTCCAGACCGCGAACTGTTTGCAAAAAGGCCATTTCCAGTACGGAAATGGCCTTTTTTATTGTCCAAACAAAGAAGGATGGCAGACCGCCACCCGAAATTAAGCTTACGGGGCGAGGTATTTATGCACGGTGCCGACCGCCCCCCAGTAGCATCAGTGATTTTCGTAGGCTCAGCCCTTACCCTTTCAACTGGCGCTTCAGCCACGAAGGCCTCGTTAGTAGGCCACCAGCTGGGCTGGCACTCCTCACCTGAATCCTCAACCTAAGCTCGCTTACGGACATAACCCAAAGTCTGTAAACAGCCACCTCATCCAGTTGAGTGCAGCGAACGGATGGTTCCATTTTCTCTCAGGTACTGAATTGACATGATGCTTGGTTGATGTAGTGCCTGGGAAAGGATGAAGGGTTCGTTTTACCTAACTCCAAGTCAACAGATGAGATGTGAATTTCGTAACTTCGCTTCATGCCAACTCAAACGGCCATTGCCGACTATTACCAGCGCTACGGCCACGGCGTGCCCACCACCAGCCAGGTGACGGCCTACCGCCTCGAAGACGTAGCTGCGGCCGACTCATACCCGCACGTGCGGCGCGATTTCTACAAAATCAAGCTCCTGTGCGGTGCTGATGGCATTCTCTCGTACGCTGACCAGCGTGTGGGCATAAAAGGCTGCGCCCTTATTTTCGTCAATCCACTTATTCCCTACGCCTGGGAGCGCACGGCGGGGCGCGAAACTGGTTTTGCCTGCTTGTTCACGGAGGAGTTTGGCACACCGCAGCTGCGCACGGCCAGCGTGGCGCAGTCGCCGCTGTTTCGGGTGGGCGGTACGCCGGTGCTGTTTCCGACGCCGGCGGCCGTGGCGCGCATCAAGCATTTGTTCGAACAGCTGTTAGCAGAGCTACCTTCGCCTTACCCGCACAAATATGAGGTGCTGCGCAGCTACGTACAGCTGCTGTTGCACGAGTCGCTACGGCTGCTGCCGACTGCGCCTACGCCGGCCGATGCGGGGGCGCGGCTGCAGGCGCGGTTTCTGGATTTGCTGGCGCGGCAGTTTCCGCTAGCCTCGCCCTATCAGCCACTGGCACTTCGTACGGCTAATGAGTTTGCCCGGCAGCTGGCCGTACATCCCAACCATTTAAACAAGGTGCTAAAGGCTCTCACGGGCCACAGCACCACCGCGCACATCGCCGGGCGGCTGGCCGAGGAAGCCCAGGCCCTGCTGCAGCACAGCAATTGGAGCGTGGCCGAAATTGCCCACGGCCTGGGGTTTGGCCACGCGTCGAATTTCAACGCATTTTTCAAAAAACAGACTGGTCAAACGCCCAACGGCTACCGCCGACAGGCGGCGTCGCTTTCATAGCTTTTGGATTGATTAGCATACGTTCGTTGGCGAGGCCGGGCCGGAACTTTGCATCGTTCAACCAATCCCAGAAACGACTATGGAAAGCGGCATCACCAATAAAGTCATCATCGTTACCGGCGCCAGCAGCGGCATCGGCGAGGCCACCGCGCTGCTACTGGCCGAGCGCGGCGCCAAACTGGTACTGGGTGCCCGCCGGGCTGAGCCGTTGTCGGCCCTGACCGCTCGCATCGCGGCGGCTGGCGGCGAGGCCGTGTACGCGGCCACCGATGTAACCCGGCACGCCGATATGGCCGCACTGGTGCAACTGGCGCAGGAGCGCTTCGGCCGGCTCGATGTGCTGGTCAGCAACGCGGGCATCGCGCCCATCTCGCCGCTGGATGAGTTGCGGGTGGACGACTGGGAGACCATGATTGACGTGAACATCAGAGGCTTGCTCTACGGAATTGCCGCCGCACTGCCCGTGTTCCGGCAGCAGCAGAGTGGCCATTTCGTCAACGTGTTATCGACGGCAGGCCTGAGTATCGTGCCCACAATGGCCGTGTACGCCGGCACCAAAAACGCCGCCCGCACCATCACCGAAGGGCTGCGGCAGGAGGCCGGCCCGCACCTGCGCGTGACCGGCATCTCGCCTGGCTTCGTGCAAACGAACCTGCCCGACTCCATGAGCAGCCCCGGAGTGCAGGCTCAGATTAAGGAGCGAATGGGTGACATTGCCATTCCGCCGGCGGCCATTGCCCGCGCTATTGCCTTTGCCATTGAGCAGCCAGCCGAGGTCGATGTCAACGAAATTGTGGTGCGGCCTACGGCGCAGGCCTAAGCAGGAAGCCATACCGGGCGAGGAATGGGAACTGCGTCGAGAGGCGCATTCCTCGCCCGGCAGCTTACCAGGGCATTGGCCCGTCGGGCCCCACGAAGGTGACCGTCGGGCCGGTTTCATCCAGCGCCATCCACACCGGGGCGCGCGAGCCTTCTTCAAGGGTATCAGTGCCTTCGAAGTTGTTGAGCGCGGTGGCCGTGAAGCCGGGACTTACCGCGTTGACCTTGATACCAGCCGACTCCAGCTCCAGGGCGAAGGCTACCGTCACGGCGTTGAGTGCCGTTTTCGAGGCCGAGTACACCACATCGAATCCGCTGCGGAAAGGGAAAGTTGGGTCCGAAACCAGCGTGAGTGAGCCCAAACCGCTCGATACGTTGACGATGCGCGCGGCAGGCGCTTCCCGTAGCAGCGGCAGCAGGGCCTGCGTCACGGCAATCACGCCGAACACGTTTGTTTCGTACACGGCCCGCACTTCGTCGAGCGAGGCGACACTGGGGCGCGTCGACTGCATTATCTCGGCGAGCGAGCGGCCGGGGGCCCCGGCGTGGGAGATGGCCGCGTTATTTACGAGCAAATCCAGGCGACCGAACTCGCTGCGAATGCGCGCGGCGGCGGCAATAATGGACCCGGGAACCGTGACGTCGAGCTGCAGAGCGCGGGCTTCGGAGCCGATGCTGGCGGCGGCGGCTTCGCCCTTCGTCAGGTCGCGGGCGCCGACCAGCACGGTGTAGCCATTCGCGACTAGTTCCTTGGCCAATTGTAGGCCGATACCTTGATTGGCGCCCGTCACCAAGGCAATACGTTTAGAGTGCATGCGTTTTTCTTGCTTTGGCGGCTTGGTTAGCGCCGCCGGGTGAGGCTGAAAGTAGCAACACAAAGGTCCCGCTGCCAGCCGGGCGCTTTTTTGCCAAATGACAAAAACAAACTACCGCACCGCCTTGCGTATCCGGCTTAGGGAGGACTGCGTCAGGCCCAGGTAAGAGACGCCAGGTAGGCCAGCGGCACCCGGTTGGCCAGGCACGGAAACGACCTCAGAAACGAGGTGTAGCGGGTAGTGCCGTTCTGCCCCAGCATCGGGATGATGCGGCGCATTTTCTGGCTCAGCGCCTGCTCAATGGCTTTGTGGGTAATAGCATCCCAGCCGGGAATGGTCTGCGACAGGACTTGCAAATCCGCGGCGGTAATCACCAGCACCTGGCAATCGGTAATGGCCTGCACGTAATGCGCCACGATGCTGTCCGGGGCCGACTGTGGCGGGTGCTCCAGCCCGGTCAGACAGATGAGCATGTTCTGCTCTTCCACAAAATAATGGGTCACCTCCTCGCCCGTGGCGGTCAGGTAGCACACCCGGAAAACCCCTTCCACGACGAACCCTACGCGCTGCACCGCCGCCCTGGACCGCTGAAAATAGTCGCCTTTGCGCAGGTGCAAGCGGGTAGTTTTCTGCGCCACCAGGCCGCGATGGACGGAAGTTAGTTCGCCAAATTGGGCGAGGTAAGCTAAAAAGTCTTCCATTGCAGAAACGTACTCGGAAAGCCAGCCGCCGAAAGCCCCGGCGCAGCAGGTGCGGCGTAGCAAACCACCCGCTGCCGCCTCAGGTTTAGCGCTGGTGTGTACGAACGTGAAATCTCTAGATTTGCCGGAACGCCGCATCCGCGTGCCCGTATTCCGCCCCGGCACCACCGACACCCCGGTGCCGCCCGCGCAAGCCGCGCAACAAACGGGTAAAACAGCCATTTTCGCAATGGAAATGGCTGTTTTACCCATATTATTGATTTCCAATAGGGCCCGGAGTCAGCGCCACGACGAAGGCACTGTTATTCCGCAGTCAGGTGCGGCGCTGTTAGTTGCTGCGCCGATTTTCTGGCTTGCTTGCGCCGCACTGCTTTCGCAGGCTTAGCCCAGCGACGGTTATCCGAATAGAAGTGCACTGGGGGCGCTACCGTAGTCAGCCAGCCGAGAGCCCTGTTTAATTATCAATTCATTCATAAAGCACGTATCATAGCCGCAGCTATGCCTGGAATACGTGCCGAAGTTTCGGTGGCCAGACCGCTGACTCTCCCAGATTTTCTGTTGATTACGTTTGATATTCTCCCAGGCCTGACTTTCATCGGCTTGGTTAATGTCTCGCCCAGCGTACTCACCTCAAAAAAGGTCCTGGGGTCTTTCAACTGCAGAAAATCAAACGTCTTCGCAAACGTCGCAATAGCAAGTTGCCGCAGCTCAAGCTTTTCTTCGAGGCTCAGCTTCGTGGTTTCCACGATGGAGCGAAATAGTCCCAGCGTATTAAAATCAGTGAACCTCTTGCGGTTCTCAATGAGCTGCAGATACTCGTGGTAGGTGAGGGTATTAAATTGCTTGCCAATTTTCATGCTGCTGCTGCGATACTGCGTGCTTGTGCCTAATCTTGTAGTCGGCAACGTTACCCCGTGCCGTATTCCAATGCCCCAAGATACCCTCAAAGTCCCCGAACTCTCCCTTATCATCCTCATTGGCAGCACTGGCGCAGGCAAATCCACATTTGCCCGGCGCTTGTTCAAGCCTACGGAAATTGTGTCGTCGGATGCCTGCCGGGGGCTGGTGGCGGATGATGAAAATGACCAATCGGCCAGCAAAGATGCGTTCGAGCTGCTGCACTACCTGGTGGCCAAACGCCTCAAGCGCGGGCTGCTGACGGTGATTGACGCCACCAACGTGCAGGAAGAAGGCCGCAAGCCCCTGGTGGCCCTGGCCCGGCAATACCACGTGCTGCCCGTGGCCATCGTGCTCGACGTGCCCGACGAGGTGGCCCAGCGCCGCAACGCCCAGCGCCCCGACCGCCGCCACCTGGGCCGGCACGTCATTGCCAGCCACCGCCAGCAGCTGCGCCGCAGCCTGCGCAACCTGAAAAGCGAGGGCTTCCGCCACATTCATCACCTGCGCAGCGTGGCCGAAATCGACGCCGTGCAAAGCATTGTGCGCGACCGGCTCTACAATAACCGCCAGGAAGAAACCGGGCCTTTCGACATTATCGGTGACGTACATGGCTGCTACGCCGAACTGGTGCAGCTGCTGGAAAAGCTGGGTTACCAGGTTTTTGAGGAGCCGATTACGGACGTGCGGGATTTGGGCGTGCGGGTGGTGCCGCCGCTGGTCGCCCTCACGTCAACCTCACCCCCTGACCCCCTCTCCAAAAGAGAGGGGGCACCGGTTTTGCCCGAAGTGGAATCGTCAGGCTCCCCCTCTCTTTTGGGAAATGCGCATCAAGCATTTCTTCGGGGGCCGGGGGGTGAGGTTACGGGGCCGCACCGCAAAGCTGTCTTCCTCGGCGACCTCGTGGACCGCGGCCCCGCCTCGCCGCAAGTGCTGCGTCTGGTAATGAGCATGGTGCGCGACGGCACGGCCCTCTGCGTACCCGGCAACCACGACATCAAGCTCCTGCGCCATCTTAACGGCAAAAACGTCACCATCAACCACGGCCTGGCCGAAACCCTGGCCCAGCTCGAAGCTGAGCCCGAGGCATTCAAGAGCGAGGTTCGACGGTTTCTGGATGATTTGGTGAGTCACTACGTGCTCGATGGCGGCAAGCTGGTGGTGGCCCACGCCGGCCTCACCGAGGAGATGCAGGGGCGCGGCTCGGGGGCCGTGCGGGCCTTCGCGCTGTTTGGTGAAAGCACCGGCGAGATTGACGAATTCGGCCTGCCCGTGCGCTACGAGTGGGCCCGCGAGTACCGGGGCCGGGCCATGGTGGCTTTCGGCCACACGCCCGTGCCCGATGCTGAGTGGCTCAATAATACCATCGACCTAGACACTGGCTGCGTGTTTGGTGGCCGCCTCACCGCCCTGCGCTACCCCGAGCGCGAACTGGTGGCCGTGCCCGCCGCGCAGGTGTACTGCGAGCCCGTGCGCCCGCTCAACTACCGCGCCCTGCAATTGCAAACCGAACGAGAAACCAGCAACCAGCAACCAGACCCGAAGGACGGCGTAAGCCAAATCACCTCTGCCCAGCACGAACACGACGACTTGCTCGACATCCGCGACGTGACCGGCAAGCAATACATCGAAACGCGCCTGATGCGCGGGGTTACCATCCGCGAGGAAAACGCCGTGGCCGCCCTGGAGGTGATGAGCCGCTTCGCTTTGCATCCTAAGTGGCTGCTGTATCTGCCGCCCACTATGTCGCCCACCGAAACCTCGGCCCTGCCCGATTTGCTCGAGCACCCGGCCGAAGCTTTCGACTACTACAGGCGCCTCGGCGTGGAGCGCGTGGTGTGCGAGGAAAAGCACATGGGCAGCCGTGTGGTGGTGGTGCTGGGCAAGGATAAGGCGGCCATTCAGCACCGGCTGGGCCTCACGGGCGAGGGCATCGGCAAATGCTATACCCGCACCGGCCGCAACTTCTTTACGGATACCGACCTCGAAGCCGCCTTCCTTGCCCGCTTGCGCGATGCGTTGAGCACGGCCGGATTCTGGGAGAAATTCGATACCGACTGGGTGTGCCTCGATGCCGAGCTGCTGCCATGGTCGGCCAAGGCCCAGGAATTGGTAAAAAACCAGTACGCCGCCGTGGCCGCCGCTGCGTTGGCTGCCCTGCCGCAGGTCGAAGCCGTGCTTGCCGAAGCCGCTGCCCGCCAGCTCGATGGCGCCGAGGCGCTGCTGGCCCGCACCGGGGCCCGCCACCAGGCCGCCGCCCACTACGCCGAGGCCTACCGCCGCTACTGCTGGCCCGTGCAGTCGCTGGATGACCTCAAGCTGGCGCCCTTCCACCTGCTCGCCACCGAGGGCCGTACCTACTTCGACCGCGACCACGCCTGGCACATGGAAACCCTGCGCACCCTGGCCCTGGCCGACCCCGGCCTGCTCCGCGCCACGCCCTACCGCGTCGTGTCCCTCCCCGATTCGGCCGACGTGGATGCCGCCATCCAGTGGTGGACCGACCTCACCGCCGCCGGCGGCGAAGGCATGGTGGTGAAGCCCTACGACTTCGTGCCCCAGGGCAAAGGCGGCCTGCTGCAGCCTGCCCTCAAGTGCCGGGGACGCGAGTACCTGCGCATCATCTACGGCCCCGATTACCTGCTGCCCGGCAACCTCGAACGCCTGCGCCAGCGCAACGTGAAAGCCAAGCGCAACCTCGCCCTGCGCGAGTTCGCCCTCGGCGTCGAGGGCCTGGAGCGCTTCGTGGCCGGGCAGCCGCTACGCCGGATGCATCAGTGCGTGTTCGGCGTGCTGGCGCTGGAAAGTGAGGCGGTGGACCCGCGGCTGTAACATAATTGCACGCCCCATGCTCCCCCGCATCCACACCGCCCTCGCCCAGCTCGAAGCCACCCACGGCATCCGCATTCTCTACGCCTGCGAGTCGGGCAGCCGGGCCTGGGGCTTTCCCTCACCCGATTCGGACTATGACGTGCGCTTCATTTACTGCCACCCGGCGGCGTGGTACCTGGCACTGGACGAGGGGCCGGATACGCTGAACTTCCCCGTCGATGAGCTCTTGGACCTGGGTGGCTGGGAGCTGCGCAAAGCCCTGCGCCTGCTGCGCAGTTCTAATGCCGCCTTGTTCGAGTGGCTGCAATCACCAGTCATTTACCACGAAGCGCTGGATTTCCGGGCGCGGCTGATGCCGCTGCTACCGGCCGCGTTCAACCTAAAGGCCGGGCTGCACCACTACCTGGGCCAGCTGCGGCGCGGCGTGACGGAAGATATGGCGGGTTCCGAAGTGCGCCTCAAGCGGCTGTTCTACGCCCTGCGCTCAGCGCTGGCGGCCCGCTGGATTCGGGAGCGCCACTCGCTGCCGCCGATGGAGTTTGCGCCGCTGCGGGCGGTGCTGCCGGAGGAGTTGCAAGGCTTAGTGGAGGAACTGCTGGCGCAAAAGGCGGTGGCAGTAGAAAAAGCCGTAGCACCTGTTTCTGAGGCGTTGCGCGGATTTCTGGCGCAGGAATATGCAGCCGGACAGGCGGCGCGGGAGGAGTTACCGGTGACGCGCGGGGCGGTGGAGTTGGATGAGCTGTTTCGGGAGTTGCTAGCGGAGGCATTTGTGCAGTAGCGCGGACTTTGTAGTCCACGAGTCAGAGCGTTCGTACTCGCGGACTACAGAGTCCGCGCTACTTTCGCCCCATGCTCACCATTGCCGACCTGCGCCGCCAGGGCCTTATTCTCTTCGAAGCCATTAGCGGCAGCCGCGCCTACGGCACCAACCTGCCGCATTCCGACACCGATTTGAAGGGCGTATTCGTGCTGCCCGAAGACCAGTTTTTTGGGCTCGACTATGTGCCGCAGGTGGCCAATGAAACCAACGACGAGGTGTTTTATGAGCTACGGCGCTTCGTGGAATTGCTGCTAAAAAACAACCCGACGGTGCTGGAATTGCTGGGCACGCCGGCCGACTGCGTTATCTATAAACACCCCTTATTCGAGCAGTTTCAGGCCCGGGATTTTCTCTCGCAGCTCTGCCGCCAGAGCTTTGCCGAGTACGCTGCGGCGCAGATTCGCAAAGCTAAAGGCCTGAATAAGAAAATCAACCACCCCGAGCCTCCCGCCCGCAAGTCGGTGCTGGACTTCTGCTACGTGACCGTGGGCGCCGGGGCCCAGCCGGTGAGCACCTGGCTGGGCCGCCACGGCTACGATGCTGCGCAATGCGGACTGGCCAACGTGCCGCACCTGAGTGATTTATACGCCCTCTTCGTGGACCTGACGCCGGAGCGCCGGCACGGCTACCGCGGCCTCGTGCGCGACACCGACACTTCGCAGGACGTGCTGCTGTCGGCAGTGCCGAAGGGCGAGGAGCCCGTGACCTACCTGTCATTCAACCGCAACGGGTACAGCACCTACTGCCGCGTGTTTCGGGAGTATTGGGAGTGGGTGGAGAAGCGCAACAAGGAGCGTTACGAGAACACCGTGCAGCACGGTAAAAACTACGATGCCAAGAACATGCTGCACGTCTTCCGGCTGCTGCAGATGGCGGAGGAAATCGCGCTGACCGGGGAATTGCAGGTGCGCCGGCCCAACCGCGGGTTTTTGCTGCAAATCCGGCGCGGCGAGTTTGAATATGCCGATTTGGTGGCGCAGGCCGAAGCGCTGGTGACGCGGGTGGAAGTCGCTTTTGCCGCCTCTCCCCTGCCCGCGGCGCCGGATAGGGCGGCGGCTGAGCAGTTATTGCGACAGCTGCGGCAGGAGTTTTATGAACAGCGCCGAAAGTAGCCGGCTAATTGTCGCAAATCCCTACCTTGCATCCATGCAAGACAACCTTACTGCGGCCGCCCGCGCCGCGCTGCTGGGCCTGGCCGTGGGCGACGCCCTGGGCGTGCCCGTCGAGTTTGCCGGCCGCGCCGCCCGCCAGGCCGACCCGGTGACCGATATGCGCGCCTACGGCACTCATTCGCAACCCGCCGGCACCTGGTCCGACGACTCTTCCCTGACCTTCTGCCTGGCCGAAACCCTAGCCCGCCCCGGGGGCCGGAGTGGTGCCCCTGACCTGGCCGATTTTGCCCGGCGCAGCATTAATTGGCTTTACAACTCTTACTGGACTGCCACTTACGTCACCTTCGACGTTGGCAACGCGACCCGCACGGCTATCGACCGCTTGCAGCGGGGCATAGCGCCCACAGCAGCAGGGCCCAACTCGGAATATGATAACGGCAACGGCGCCCTGATGCGGATTCTGCCCTTGGTGTTTCATGACATCTGGCGAGCGGAAAAGCTTGATTTGGATGCAGCCTGGACGCTGACCGAGGCCGTAGCGAGTGTGACGCACGGCCACCCGCGCTCTACCCTTGGTTGCTTTCTGTATCTGTTGGTAGCGCGCGGCTTGCTCGCCGGTCAGGCTCCGGCCGCAGCCTTTCAGCAGATGCAGGATTTGGCTAACCCGTGGCTCAAAAACGGCAGCATTCCGGCCGTAGCCGAAGAACGTTATTACCGCTGGTGGGTGCTTTCGGGTGAGCTGGTCAACCAGCCGGAAAGCAAAATTTCCTCCTCCGGCTATGTCGTGCACACCCTCGAAGCGGCCCTGTGGTGCCTGCTGCACTACGACACCTACGCCGCCACCGTGCTGGCGGCCGTCAACCTCGGCGACGACACCGACACGACCGGCGCCGTGGCCGGCGGCCTCGCCGGCCTGGCCTACGGCGAAGCGGCCATCCCCACCGAGTGGCTGCAGGTGCTGGCTCGCCGCGCTGATATTGAAGACCTTGCTGCCCGCCTGACAGCATAAGTTGTCAGTTGCTCGTTGTCAAGTCGCCAGGCAGCAATAGATTATTACCGGACAACTGACAACGAGCAACTGACAACTAAATTTCCCCATTCTCTCACCCCCAAATCCCACCCGTTTATGAATACCACTCCCACCCCGCGCCCCATTCCTAACTCCTACTGGGCCACGCCCTTGCTGCTGGCCTGCGAGTATCCCGGCGCCCCCACCGATGCGGCTGCCGCGCCCAAGCTCGATGCCCTGCTGGCGGCCGGCATCCGCGATTTCTACGACCTCACCCACGAGGGCGAGCTGCGCCCCTACGAAACCCAGCTGCGGGAGCGCGCCGCCCGGCTCGGCATTGCGCCCGAAAGCCTGCGCTACCGCCGCTTTGCGGTGCCCGATATGGGCCTGCCCACCACCAAGCGCCTCGCCGAAATCATGCACGCGCTGGCCGATAGCGCCGCCGCCGGCCGCCGTGCCGCCGTGCATTGCTGGGGTGGCATCGGGCGCACGGGCACCGTGGTGGGCTGCCACTACGTGCAGCACCACGGCCTGAGCGGCGACGAGGCCCTGGCCCGCATCGCCGACGAATGGCAGCACGTGGCCAAGGTGAAATACCACCCCGTGTCGCCCCAAACCCGCGAGCAGCTGAACTTCGTGCGCAATTACCGGCCAGCCCGGCCAGAATAGCAAGGCGGCTGTCAGTTCAGCATCTTTATCAACTCTTTGATGGCCTGGCGCGAGTGCGTTTTCACGGTTCCGAGGGGCATTTGCAGTCGCTCGGCCGCCTCCACCTGCGTCAGGCCTTCGAAGTACAGCAGGTCAATGAGGCGCCGATACTCGGGCCGCAGGCGCTGCGTGAGTTCGCGCACGCCCACGTGCTCGGGCAGAAACGCGGGCGGGGCCGCCTGCTGCGCCGCCCCGCTGCCGTCGAGCGACTGCGTGCGCTGGGCGTCGCGCACGCGCCGGTCGCGCAGGTGGTCGATGGCGGCGTTGCGGCAGATGCGCAGGGCCCAGGTGAAGAGGTAGCCCTTCTCGGGGTCGAAGGCGGCAAACGACGACCAGATTTTCACCATCGAGTCCTGCAGCACATCTTCGGCGGCGGGCACGTTGCGCACAATGCGCAGAATGACAGGGTAGAAAAGTTTGCCATACTGGCGGTAGAAGAGTGTCATGGCGGCTGCATCGCGGGCCTGCAGGCGCACAATCAGCTCGTCTTCGTTCTCAAATAGCGGCATTCAGGAAAGTTGTCGTGGAAGGAATGGAGCCCACCTACGACAAGTTTTAAGCAGTTGGATTTATGAGATAGAAGTTTGTTTGTTAATTCGTTGCAAACGACACATGGTTTGCGTAGCGACCAAAAAAGTTCCCTTGTCCTGATGTAGGACAAGGGAATTCAGGCCGGGGCCCCGCCAAAAGCAACCCGGGCTAAGCCGATAGAACCCGGGGTTGCTCCTGGTTGGCAGGCTTTTCGGCGGGGTGCTTGGTGCGGGGGAGAAAGCGCGAATACAGACGCAGAAAAGGGAGCTCGAAGTAGCGAAAGCAAAGCGTGGCGGTACCTACCGTGAGGCCGAATGCCAGGATTGGGATGATGAAAACACTGTCCCAAGCTGTTTTCTGCCATCCGAGTAAGTGGTAGATGTCCGACAAAGCCGTTAGGATGGGCGCGTGCAGCAGGTACATCCCAAAGGCCAGCTGGCCCAGGTAGCGCATTCCTTTGACGTTACCGAGCTTGAAAATGGAATAGCGTCCGTAGTTCTGCTCCATCAGCACGAGCCCGGCCGTCAGGTCCACCACAAGTCGCTCAAAAGGCATGAGTTGAACCGGTCCTTCGCTCAGGCCATGCCGGTACAGGTAGAGCGACCACAGCCACAGCGCGGCTACGGCTATTCGGGGCAGGCGGCGCACACTCAACAGCCAGCGCCGGGCCAGGCCATGCCGGTAGTGCTGCGCATAGAACACGCCGATAGCCAGTAAGCTCCCGATTATCAAATCAGAGGCGCAGGTTAGCGTGTGAAAGTAATTATTACCATTGACGTACTGCCAGGACAGCGTCGCGGTCAGCAATACCAGCATCGTCGGGAAAAGATGCCGGACTGGAATGAAGGCCATAAGCAGAGGCCAGAGCAGGTAAAATTGCTCCTCCACTGCCAGGGACCAGGTAACCGCCAGCGACATATTCTCCGGAAACCGGCCGGCGGCCAGGTCCAGGTTCTGAATAAAGACGATGTAATGCCAGATTTCTACGTCAATAGCATAGCCATGACTGCCAAATGAGCGCAGAAACGGGTATCCGATAAAAGCAAAAGCGAGAATGGCATAGTATAGCGGCCAGATTCGCAGGGTGCGCCGCAGGTAAAAGGCCCCAATGTGGATACGGCCGTCGAGGTGGCGCTCACGTAGCAGCAGGGAGGTGATGAGAAAGCTGCTCATCACGAAAAAGAAGCTCAGCACCAGCGCAGAGTTGTGCACCACGCCCAGGTGGATGAGCGGCGCCAGCCAGTGCTCGTTTACCTCCGGAGCGTGGTGAGCACAGCCGTGGGATATGAAAATCAGAATGATAAACAAGCCGCGCAAGCCGTCCAGGTTGCGAAAATAGGGGCGTTTGAGAGTAGACTTAATGGACAATTGATTTATTGCAGTAAAAGGTTGATAATTAACCCTGCATGAGCGCAGAGCGACGCCAAAGATAAAAACAGTAACTGACTCCAAAAGGCGGCGGCTGGTTGCCTGCACCCGGCGCGAAGCCCGCCGAGGCACTTTAGTATTGGTAGGGGCTTGATTTTCTTTGCAATATCCTTAACCACTAAAAATATAGCCCGCGAATCAATTGCTTAAACTGCCGGTTATATCTTCGCGTCTTCGCTAAAAAGCACTGCCAACGTGAGAATCCTTAAATCTTTTAGTTACTCCGCAACCGGCCTCTTGCTTGCTGTTGGTGCTTTACATAGCAATTGCTCGCACCGGGTTGCCCCGGGCACTTCAGCTGCAAGTTCGGTTTCACAAAGCCAGCTGCTGACGCCGGCCGGGCTTAGAGCCACTATTTTAAAGGAAACTCAGCCCGGCGGGAAGCTGGATTTTTTCACCGCCATTAAAGGCCACGAATACGATGGCAAGCAGCTAAAGCCCGGCGTGTACGCTACGGCTTCGGAGGTGGCCTTATATCAGTGGGGCCGCGCCGTCAATGAATCAGGAATACGCTCGTTAGAAGAAGCTTATAGCATCTTCTCAGAATTTAAAGGGCAGCCGGCAAGTGCCAGGGATAAAGCCACAATCGAGCTAGGGTTCAACAAAAAGCTAGACAATTAGCCCAAACACGGCCATCTGCGAGGGTCCGCCCACGCCTTCCACCTCCTCCCCCATACTCACCAGCCGCACCTGATACCCGTGGCGCCCGGCCACGCCGGCGGCCCAGGCGGCGAACTCGGCGCGGGACCACTCGAAGCGGTGGTCGTCGTGGCGGAACTCGCCGGCGCTGAGGGCTTCGTAGAGCTGGTTGTAGTCGGCGTTGGGGGTGGTGACGAAGACGTGGGCGGGGCGCGCCTGGCCGAACACCACGGCTTCGAGGGCGGCGAGGCGGCTGGGGTCGAGGTGTTCGATGACTTCGACCAGGGCGGCGGCATCGAAGCCGGCGAGGCGGTCGTCGCGGTAAAGCAGCGAGCCCTGGATGAGGTCGATGCGCGCGCGCTGGCGCGGGGGAAGCTCGTCGAGGTGCAGGCGCTGGGCGGCACGGGCCAGGGCCTGGTGCGAGACGTCCATCCCGAGGAGGTACTCGATATGGGGCTGGCGCAGGAGCAGGCGCAGGAGCTTGCCTTCGCCGCAGCCCAGGTCGAGCACGCGCTTGGGGGCGAGCTGGTAGATTTCGTGGGCGACTTGCTGGAGGCGCTGGTCGTGGAGGGAGAGCTTTCGGTCGCCCTCCGCTGCAACCTCACCCCCTGACCCCCTCTCCAAAAAAGAGGGGGCACCGGAAATGCCACTGACGGATTCAGCAGTAGAATCGTCCTCACGAGCCGGTGCCCCCTCTTTTTTGGAGAGGGGGTCAGGGGGTGAGGTTTCTTCAGGGGCCGTTTCTCCCTCCATCAGCCGCTCCAGCGTGGGGTTGACGTAGGCGGCCAGGTAGCGCAGGTAGCGCCGCGTGATGAAGCCGCGCTCGGGGTGCTGGGGCAGCCAGGTGCCGCCGCGATGCAGCAGCTTTTCGGCCTCGTTTTCACCGATGTAATAGTGCTTGTCGTTGTCGAGCACGGGCAGCAGCACGTAGAGGTGGGTGAGCACGTCCTGTAGGCGCAGACCGTCGTGGCGCAGGTGCAGGGTGTAGTAGCGACTGTCGCCCCACTCGGGCACGGTGGGGTCGAGCGGAGTGGTTTCGATGGTGACGTCGTAGCCCAGGGGCTCGAAGAGGCGGCGGGGCCAGTCGGGGCCGGGGGCCGATACGACGGCTACTTTTACTTCGAGCGGCAGGGCTTGGACGGGCAGGTCGGGCTTGTCTTTGCAGGTGCCGTTCATGGCCGTGTTGAAGGCTTTGCTGAGGGCGGCGCTGAGGAAGGACGAGGCCACGTAGGGGCGGTCGTTGACGTACTGCTCGAGGGCGAAGCCTTCGCCGCTGCTGCCGGGGCGGCCGCGCACGAGGCCCACGGGGTCGAGGTCGAGCAGCAGGGCGGCGGTGCAGCGCTCGGCGGTGGCTTCGGGGTAGAAGATGTGGGCTTGGCCGCCGGCTACTTCCACGCTTTGCAGGCGGGCGGGGTTTTTATGGAGCAGGTAACCCAGGTCGGTGGCGGGCTGGTAGGTGGTGGAGATGGTGAGCAGCATAGGGGCGATGGTCGGGTAGCCAAAGCTACGGCGGCGCGCGTTTTGGCTGCTGCTACTGGCGGTAAGGGCTTCGAGCGGCGCACTATTCCTGCGGGGCGGCTCGATTTTGCCGGACTCCGGGTTGATTTTGGGTTGCTCCGACTCGATTTCTTTAAAGTCGGACCCGATTTTATCAAATTCGGGGGCGATTTTGCGGAAGTCCGACTTGATTTTTTTATAACCCGACCCGATTTTATCAAAGGCCGAGCTGATTTTTTAAAAGCCGGACTCGAATTTATCTAAGTCCGACCCGAATTTATCTACACCCGGCTCGAATTTATTCTATTTCGGGCTGAAAATGCTTGTTTTGGTTTCGTTATTATGGCTGGCAGCTTGAAATCTGGCGGTGTTCGGCCTGAAAACAGCGGTGGGCGGGCCGATTTCAATCGTTTGGGGGAAACTGGGCCGTGACCGCGCCCGAAACCTAGCACCGGGTTTAGGAGTCTAACGGGGAATTTTCACCCAACTTCTCCCCCATGCCTGGTTCCGACGCTCGTCCGCTTCTGCATTCCCAAATTGCCATCGTCACCGGCGGCAGCTCCGGCATCGGGGCCGGCGTGGCCCGGGCGCTGGGCGCCGCCGGGGCCAAGGTGGTGGTTAATTATCACTCCGAAGCAGGCCCCGCTAATGAAGTGGTGGCCGACATTGAGAAAGCCGGCAGCGAGGCCATTGCCGTGCAGGCCGACGTGAGCAAGGCGGCGGACGTGCAGCGGCTGTTTGCCGCCACGATTGAGAAATTTGGTACGGTGCATATTCTCGTCAGCAATTCCGGCATTCAGAAGGATGCCGCGTTTCTGGACATGACGCTGGAAGACTGGCAGCGCGTGATTGACGTGAACCTGACCGGGCAGTTTCTGTGCGTGCAGGCGGCGGCCCGCGAGTTTGTGAAGCGCGGCGTGCAGCCGGAAATTTCCAAAGCGGCCGGCAAAATCATCTGCATGAGCTCGGTGCACGAAATTATTCCCTGGGCCGGGCACGTGAACTACGCGGCCAGCAAGGGCGGCGTGATGCTGCTGATGAAAAGCGTGGCCCAGGAGCTGGCGCCCAAGAAAATCCGCATCAACAGCATCGGGCCGGGGGCCATTGCCACACCGATTAATCTGGAGGCGCGGGACACGCCCGCCGAAGAAAAGGATTTGCTGAAGCTTATTCCTTATGGCCGCATTGGCGAGGCGGCGGATATTGGGAAGGTGGCCGTGTGGCTGGCTTCGGATGAGTCGGACTACGTGACGGGGACGACGCTCTTTGCCGATGGCGGGATGCTGCTGTACCCGGGGTTTGTGGGCAATGGGTGATGTAGAGACGCGACCCTTCGCGTCTCGGCGTCCGCGCCGGCTGGTCATTACTTAATTTAACGACGAACAGTGGGCTTCGCGGCTTTAACCGTTCAACGACGAGACACGAAGGGTCGCGTCTCTACATTGTTCTGCGAGGTTTGCGCCTTGCTTTCTAGCTTATGCCTTCCCCCAACTCCCCCGAGCACCAGCGCCTGCGCGCCGCCAACAACCCTGACGACCCGGCGGCCTGGCGCCGCTTCGGCCCCTACCTTTCGGACCGGCAGTGGGGCACCGTGCGCGAGGACTACTCGCCCGACGGCAACGCCTGGAACTACGTGACCCACGACATGGCCCGCGCCTACGCCTACCGCTGGGGCGAGGAGGGCATCGGCGGCATCAGCGACGATAAGCAGCAGCTGTGCTTCGCCCCGGCCTTCTGGAACGGGCAGGACGAGCAGCTTAAGGAGCGGCTGTTTGGGCTGAACGGGCCCGAGGGCAACCACGCCGAGGACGTGAAGGAGCTGTATTATTACCTTGATAATGTGCCCACGCACTCCTACATGCGGATGCTGTATAAGTATCCGCAGGCCGCTTTCCCGTACGAGGAACTGCGGGAGGAAAGCGCCGCCCGCGACCGACTCGACCCCGAGTTTGAGCTGCTCGACACTGGCATTTTCAAGGACAACCGCTACTTCGACATCAACATCGAGTACGCCAAGGCCGGGCCGGAGGACATATTGATTCGCCTGACTATCGACAACCGGGGGCCGGCCGCCGCGCCGCTGCACGTGCTGCCGCAACTCTGGTTCAGGAACACCTGGACCTGGGGCTGCGACAATTACCGCCCTGAGCTGGCCGCAGTGAATGCCAATCAGGTAGCCGTGCGCCACCGCGAGCTGGCCAACCTGCGCCTGTACTGTGCCCCGCACGACGAGGCGGCGCCGGAATTGCTGTTTTGCGACAACGATACGAACTACGAAAAGCTGGTGCAGATGCCGGCGCACGGCCACCCGTTTTTCAAGGACGGCATTGATAATTACCTGCTGCACGGCCAGAAGGACGCGGTGAACCCCGAAAGCCAGGGTACCAAGGTTGCCGCCCACTACACCTTACTGGTGGAGCCGGGGCAAAGCCAGGTTATCCGCCTGCGGCTGGCCGCGCCCGACGTAGCCGAGCCCTTTACGGGTTTCGACGAGCTGTTTCAGGCCCGCCGCGACGAGGCCGACCAGTTTTACGCCTGTTTGCAGGAGGAAATAACCAGCGCCGACGCCCGCAACGTGCAGCGCCAGGCCCTGGGCGGCATGCTCTGGTGCAAGCAGTTCTACTACTACGACGTGCGCGAGTGGCTCGACGGCGACCCCGGCCTGCCCCCGCCCCCGGCCCAGCGCCAGGAGGGCCGCAACCACACCTGGCGCCAGCTCCACAACGCTGACATCATCTCGATGCCCGACACCTGGGAATACCCTTGGTACGCGGCCTGGGATTTGGCCTTCCACGCCGTGCCGCTGGCCATGGTGGACTCGACGTTTGCCAAGCAGCAGCTGCATTTGCTGCTGCAGGACCGCTACATGCACCCCAACGGCCAGCTGCCGGCCTACGAGTGGAAGTTCAGCGACGTGAACCCGCCGGTGCACGCCTGGGCCACCTGGCGGGTGTATAAGATGGACCAGAAGCAGCACGGCGGGCGCGGCGACCGTAAGTTTCTGGAGGCATCTTTTCACCGGCTCATGCTCAACTTCTCGTGGTGGGTGAACCGCAAGGACGTCGAAAACCGCAACGTATTCGAGGGCGGCTTCCTGGGGCTGGATAACATCGGCGTGTTCGACCGCTCCGACATGCCCGAGGGCAGCTTCATCGAGCAGGCCGACGGCACGAGCTGGATGGCCATGTACGCGCTCGACATGATGCGCATTGCGCTGGAGCTAAGCAAGGAAAACCCGGTGTACCAAGACATGGCCAGCAAGTTTTTCGAGCACTTCCTCTACATCGCCGAGGCCATGACGGGCGCCCGCACCACCGGCGAAAACATGTGGGACGAGGAAGACGGCTTCTACTACGACGTGCTGAACACCCAGGAGCACAAGCCCCAGCGCCTGAAAGTGCGCTCGATGGTGGGGCTAGTGCCGCTGTTCGCGGTGGAGGTGCTCGACGAGGAGATGATGCAGGAAATGCCGGACTTCGTGAAGCGCATGAACTGGTTTCTGGAAAACCGGCCCAAGCTGGCCGAGTTGGTGTCGCACTGGGACGAGCCGGGCGTGGGCAAGCGCCACCTGCTGTCATTGCTGCGCGGCCACCGCATGAAGCTGCTGCTGCACCGCATGTTGGACGAGGCCGAATTTCTCTCGCCCTACGGCGTGCGCTCGCTCTCGCGCTTCCACCTCGACAACCCCTACGTGTACGAAGGCGACGACGAGGATTACGTTATTCACTACGAGCCGGCCGAGTCGCAAACCTCGCTCTACGGCGGCAACTCGAACTGGCGCGGCCCGGTGTGGTTCCCGATGAACTTCCTGATTATCGAGTCGCTGCAGCGCTTCCACCACTACTACGGCGACGACTTCATCGTGGAATACCCCACCGGCTCGGGCCAGCACATCACCCTGCTGCAAATCGCCGACGCCCTCACCGGGCGGCTCACCAAGCTGTTTTTGCGCGACGAAAACGGCCACCGCCCGGCCCTCGGCAACATCGAGCTGATGCAGACCGACCCGCACTTCCGCGACCACCTGCTGTTCCACGAATACTTCAACGGCGACGATGGCGCCGGCCTCGGCGCCAGCCACCAGACCGGCTGGACGGGGCTTATCGCGAAGCTACTGCAGCCGCGCAAGCCGAATGAGTACCACTTGCTCACCGTGGGGGACGTGGATGCGGAGTAAAGCAGTAGCGCGGACTTTGGCTGCGCCGACCTTCGGTTGTAGTCCGCGAGTCTGAACGTTGAAACGTTAGTAAGTAACCCTAATTCGCCTCAATCGCGGACTACAAAGTCCGCGCTACATCTTATGCCCACTTCCCCCTGGCTCGACTTCACCACGCCCATCTCCGACCAGATGGTGCACTGGCCCGACAACGCTCCGGTTCACATCCGCCTCACCCGTAGCATGGCCTGGAAGGACGCGGCCAACGTGACCGAGCTCAGCCTGAGTGCCCACACCGCCACTCACGTCGATGCCGCCCGTCACTTCCTGGCCGACGGCCCCGACGTGACGGCCCTCGACCTCAACACGCTCATCGGCCCGGCCCGCGTGGTCGATATCGAGCACCCCGAGTTCGTGACCCGCGCCGAGCTGGAGCCGCTGGAAACCTCGCCCGGCGACCGGCTGCTCTTCCGCACCCGCAACTCGCACCGCGAGTGGGCCCGCGAGCCCTTCAATGAGAAGTTCGTGCGCGTGCGGGCCGATGCGGCGGAGTGGCTGCGCGAGCGCGGCATCGTGTGCGTGGGGGTCGATTATCTGTCCGTCGGCCCGGCCGACACGCATAAAATCCTGCTCGAAGCGGGCATCAGCATCATCGAGGGGCTGCGGCTGCAGGAGGCGGCGGCGGGCTGGTACGATATGATTTGCCTGCCGCTGCTGATTGAAGGGGCTGATGGGGCGCCGGCGCGGGTAGTGGCGCGGCGGCGGGAGTAGTATAACTGTCATTGCCTCCAGAACTGTCATGCTGAACGCAGGGAAGCATCCTCTCACGCCATAACGATTCCAGTCGGGTCGTTTCGGCGTGAGAGGATGCTTCCCTGCGTTCAGCATGACAGTTATTTATTTTGTCGTTTCAACAACTTAGCCATGCCTTCCCTTACTGACTTCGCCAGCTTTTACCTCTACGGCCTCACCGACAACCCCTACCGCCAGTCCGACGACCTGGCCGCCTTCGGGCAGCTCTATGAGCTCGTCATCGGCGCGCACGGCGGGGTGGCGCTGAGCAGCAGCTTCCACCCCTACCAGCTCGTCAACCCCAAGGGCGTGACGGCCTGGTACGCGGCCTACGCGCAACTCTACGCCCAGCCCGGGCGCGACGAGCTGTTTCGCACCATCGCCGACGAGCAGGCGCGCTACGTGATAGCGCCGCCGGCTTCCTTCGCCGACTTCCACGTGTGGCCCGACACCCGCCTCACCAGCGTTGAGAACCCGGTTTTCAGCCGCTACATTCCCTTCGTGCTGCCCTTCCTGGTGCATAAGGGCACGACCCCGCTGCGCTGGGATGCCACCTTCGCCGCCGGCGAGGAGCAGCCCGGCCTCGTGCAGGCCTACCTGGAAAGCGTAAACCAGGCCATCCGTTTCGTGCAGCCCTCGCCCGCCTTTATCCTAGGCTTCGATGAGTTCGACGACCAGCAGCCCGAGCGCATGATTGAGCGGTTTATGAGCATGCGCGACCGGCTGGGCCCGGCGTAGGGCTGCGAGTCTGGCTTTCCCCGAGAATCATGAGTTACGACATCCAGCTCTACCGCCGCGAAGTGCGGGAACAGGAGCAGCACTACCAGGGCGACGATTTTTTCGACCACAACGAACTGCTCCTCCCCTTCACGCCCGCCCAGCACCAGACCCTGCACGAGCGGCTGCTGCGCTACGGCTACCAGGTGCTGCAGCAGCGCCCCGCTGCCACCGACTACCAGCTGAGCGGCGAGCACCAGGCCCAGGCCCTGCTCACCGAACGGGGCCTCTACTTCAGCGCCGGCACCGCCGATTTCGACAACGTATTCGATATCCGCATGACGGCTTCGGAGTTTACCGACACCAGGGAGTTTGCCAAATACGACCCACAGGCAGGTGGTTGGGAAGATATCGGGGACTGAAGACTGTGCGACATTTTTTGGTGCGACATTTTAAAATGTCGCACCAAAAAATGTCGCACGCCCAACGAAATAAAAAATGCCCCGACCATCTGGTCGGGGCATTTGCGTGTTTGCAGAAAAAAGAAAGAAATAGAACCCTATTTCACTACCAGGCGGGCGGTGCTGCCGTCCTCGCTTTTCAGCACGTACACGCCGGCGGTCAGGCCAGCCGTTTCGAGGGCGTCGGCGGCGCGCAGCTGGCGCACGGGGCGGCCCAGCACGTCGAGCAGCTGGCCCGACACGGCGCGGCTCAGGCGCACGCTGCCGCCCTGGGCGGGGTTGGGGTAGCAGTAGAGCGGCGCGGTGGGGCGGGCGCCGGCGGTGGCCGACGTCACCACGGTGCCGCGCAGCTGCACGCCGTAGACGGCCACGGTGCTGCTGACCTCGTTGGCGAGGATGAGCAGGGGCTGGCCGGTGGGGCTGTCGGCGGCCGAAATGAAGACTGTGCCCTCGGGGCCGAGGTCGGCAGGGCCGGCCGTCAGGCTGCGGTTGTTGAGGTAGTCGACGAGGCGGGGCTGGGCGGGGTTGTTCACGTTGAACACGGCCACGCCGCCGATGCGCTCCAGGCTCACGAAGGCGTAAGTAGTGTCGCGGATGCTGCCGGTGGTGATGCCCTCGGGCTCGGGGCCCTTGTCGTCGGAGCGGTTTTTGAAGGCTGGCGCGCCGGTGGTGTTGCTGGCGTTGAAGATGGCGCCGAAGGCCGCGTCGGTGCTGGTGAGGCGCTCGAGCAGGTCGCCGCTGTCGAAGACGGTGGCGCCGGTGGTGGCATTAAGGATGCTGAACGAACGGCCGCCGAAGGCGTGAATCTCGTCGATGTCGCCGTCGCCGTCGGTGTCGCCGGTGGCGGTGGTCACGTTGAGGCGGCCCAGGGCGGCGTTGTTTTTCAGCAGCGCGGCCTGCGGGAAGGTGGCGGGGTCGAGCACGTAGCCGGCGTTGCCCAGGCGGGTCACCTCGGCGAAGGCGGTGTACTCGCGGGCGTCGCCCTCGTTGGCCGTCACCACGTAGCGGCCGCCACCCAGCGCGGCGGGCAGTTCGAAGCTCGAAATGGCATCGGGCATGCGCATGCCTCGCACCGGCCAGTTGGCCATGAGCACCTCGGTGCCCTGGTCGGAGGCGTCGAAGCTGAAGCCAGGCTGGGCGTGGTCCTGGTAGCCCACCGAGCGCAGGCTGCTGATGGTGCGGGTGGTGAGGTCGATGGTCGCCAGCGCGTTGTTTTCCTGGCAGGCCACGTAGGCCGTGCGCGAATCGGGCGAGATGGTGATGTACTCGGGCTCCAAATCCTGGGCCACCGAGCTGCGCGCGCCGCCCGTGGCGCCGCCGAAAATGCGGATGCCGGCGGTGCGCAGTGCGGCTTCCTGGCCATTCCAGGCCGTGAAGTCGAGCGTGGTCACGTTGGCCTGGGTGAGGTTGGCGATGCTGCCGGGGCCGCTGATGCCGCTGAGGTCGATGATGGACACCGAGCCGTTGGGGTCGTTGGTGTAGGCGGCGTTGGGCTCGCCCTCGTTGGCCGTGAGCAGGTAGCGGCCGTCGGGCGAGAAGGTAATCATGTCGGGCAGGCTGCCCACGGTCACCTGTTTCAGGAAGGTGCCGTTCTGGTCGAAGAACACCACTTTGCCGGGGTTCTGCAGCGTCGTGCCATCCTCGATGGCGCAGGCCACGATGCCATTCCGCACCACTACCGAGTTGATACCGCCGTAGGGCGCCATCGAAATCGACGCCACCGGGGTAATCATGCCGGGCGTGGCGAAGTTGAGAATATCGAGCTTGCCGCCAATCGAGTTGGCCACGTACAGGCGGTCGGTGCTGGGGTCGTGGGCCACGATTTCAGCCGAGTTGGTGCCGCTGGCGCCGTTCTGGTAGCTGCCCAGCAGGTTCAGGCTGAAGTTGCGGTCGCGGGCCGGCGCCTGGGTATCATTGTCCTTGATGAACACCAAAAACTCGGTGCTGCCGGCCGTGAGCGTGGCGTTGCCGGGGTTCTGCAGGCGCACGGTGAAGTACTCGGCCGCCTCGGCCGTGGCATCGTCGGCGATGGGCAGCGTGAGCGTGGCCGTGGTGGCGCCCGGCGCGAAGGTCACGGTTTGCGTGCTGGCGAAGGTGTAGTCGGCGCCCGCCGTGGCGGTGCCCAGCGGGGCTACCACCACTTCCACGGTGCTGGCCGTGGCGTTGGCGTTGCGGATGCTCAGCGGGAGGCTCACCGTCCCGGCATTTTCCGGCACCACCAGCGTGCTGCCGGTGAAGCCCAGGTCGGGCACCACGGGCGCGGCCGAGCGGCCCAGGCTGATTTCGTCGAAGGCCACCCAGTCATCGTTGCCATTCTGGCGCACGGCCAGGCGCAGGCGGGCGTGGGTGCTGCCAGCCGGCACGGGCACCGTCACGGTGGTCCAGGCGCCGGTGTTTTTGTTCAGTTGGGTGTAGGTACGCGGCGCGGGCCAGGTCGTGCCGTTGTCGAACTGCACCACGTAGGCCAGCGAGTCGGGGTTGTCGAAGGCGTTGCTGAAGTATTTGAAGGAAATTTCCGTAGCCGCCGCGCTGCCCGTCTGGATGGCTACCGGCGCGAAGTCGAGGCAATGCCAGAGGCTCTGGCTGTTGGTGGCCGGGCCTTCCATATCGCGCCCACCCCACAGGCTGGCCCCGGCCGAGGGCGTAATCTGGAGCGCCCCAGTGCCGATGCTGGGCAGGATGGCCCACTGGTCGTTATCGGCCGGCACGTTGTAGGTAGCGGGGGTGGCTACGAAATTCCAGGTGTCGGCCGCGCTGTTTTCAAAACTTTGGGCGAGGCTCTGGGCCTGGGCGTTAAGCGTGGTGCCAGCCGTAGCCAGCCCCAGCAAGCCCAGGGTTCGGAGCCAGGAAGAAGGAGTAATAAAGCGCATCGTTGCAGCATTAATGGATGATGCCGCAAAGGTCCCGGCGGGGTGTTAGGTAGAGGTTGCGGGGAGGTTATGGAATTGGGTTGGTAGCTTTAAAGCGGCATTAAAACAACTGTGTTTTATGAAACCGCTGGCTCACCTGCTGACCTCGTCGTTCCTTATTGGTTTTGTTTCAGCCTGCGAGCCGGGGGCCGAAAAGTCTACCATTAGCAAGGTGACGCCGACCGAAGTCTACCAAGTTGCTGCGCTTTCAAAGGCTTTACCCTACGACACCCTGCGTCTGCAGCAGGAAAGCTTTGGCGGTAATTCCATTCTGTTTTATCTGCGTCATCCCCAGATTCCGCAAGTAGCAAAGGACCTTTACCTGGGCCATGCCGAGCCTAGCGATGACGATAAAACACTGGCGCTGATGGACAGTATTTTTACTAAGAATACCGTCACTCAGCCCTTTTATTTCCTGACGCTTACCCGAACAATGCCCAAAGCCGACGGCGCTTACTCCGAACCGCTTGGCATCATGGCAAAAGAGTTTGTCGAGCAACATCCCAGTCGGTTTGCAGCGTATTTCCTCACAGAGAAGCTTCTAACGAAAAAGGATTTTGGTAATTGGGCCGAACGCGTGGCAATGGAGTTCGATATCAGCAATGAAGGCCACGCAGCAAGCGCCCGTGCGGCTTGGGCCAAAGCTCAATTGAATAATTGTAAAAGCGGTAGCACCGCTGAAGAAAGCAAGCTGCGCGAGTTTACCGAACTGGTAAACGGCTGGCATCAGCCAGATTAGGAATCCACGTTACAGGATGGTCGCAATCTGAACTACAAAATGCGGCTGACGGATGACGTAACATCGCGGACTACAGAGTCCGCGCTACTGCCTTTCAAAAAATCCCCATACCACAGCCCCGAGTCCTTCACCGTGCGCTGCTGCGTCTCGTAATCGACGTGGATGAGCCCGAAGCGCGGGCCGTAGCCCTCGGCCCACTCGAAGTTGTCGGTGAGCGTCCAGGCGAAGTAGCCGTTCACGTCCACGCCTTCGCGGCGGGCGCGCAGCACCTGGCCCAGGGCCGCCTGCAGGTAGGCCCGGCGCTGCTGGTCGTGCACGAAGCCGCCAGCTTGCACATCCGGGAAGGCTGAGCCGCTTTCGGTTACGATGAGCTTTGGCGCATTTGGGTAAGCCGAGTACTGCTTCAACATTTGGTAAACCGACTCGGGGTAGACCTCCCAGCCCATGTCGGTGTAGGGCACACCGCGCTGCTTGGCGGGCACCAGCGTGGCCCACTGCAGCGGCAGCCAGGGCGAGAATTTAACCACCTCGCGGGTGTAGTTCTGAATGCCCCAGAAGTCGAAATCGAACTTCAGGCGCTGCTCGTCGCCGGGCTTCTGGTAGCGCTCCAGCAGCCAGCGCAGGGCGGGCAGCTCGGCCACGGGGTAGCCCAGGCCCAGGACCGGCTCCACGAAAAAGCGGTTGAGCAGGGCATCGGCGCGGCGGGTGGCGGCTTCGTCATAGCCGTTGCCGGGGCGGTGCGGGGTGAGGTAGGAGCAGGAAAACGTGGTGCCCACCTGCGCGCCATCGGGCAGCAGGGCGCGCAGGGCGCGGCCGCCTTCGGCCTGGGCCAGCGTAGCGTGGTGCGCCGCCGCCAGAAACGCCCCCAGGTGCCGCCGCCCTGGCGCGTGCACGCCCAGCAGGTGCCCGGCGCCCACGAACACCATCGGCTCGTTGAGCACCATCCAGTTCTGCACCCGGTCGCCGAGGCGGCGGGCCAGGATTTGGGCGTAATCGGATAGCCAGCCCACTACCGACCGGTTGGTCCAGCCGCCGCGGGCCTGCAGGGCGCTGGGCAGGTCCCAGTGGTACACCGTGACCCAGGGGCGCAGGTCGCGCTCCAAGCAGGCATCCACCAGCCGGTCGTAGAAGTCGAG
The DNA here is from genome assembly GCF_030580865.1 of Hymenobacter aranciens. Lineage (GTDB taxonomy): Bacteria > Bacteroidota > Bacteroidia > Cytophagales > Hymenobacteraceae > Hymenobacter > Hymenobacter aranciens. Next base: position 184,199 of record NZ_JAUQSY010000009.1, read on the forward strand.
GCCCCGGCGGTTCACGGCGCCAGTGCCTTCGGGCAGCACCCGCGACCAGGCGGCCGAGAAGCGGTAGTCCGTCAAACCCAGGCCCCGGGCCAGGTCGAGGTCGGTTTCGTAACGGTTGTAGAAATCGCAGGCTACGCGGGCGTGCTCGCCGTTGCGGATGGCCTTTTTGCGCCGCGTGAAGTCGTCCCAGATGCTCGGGCCCTTGCCCTGGCATTGCCAGGCCCCCTCAATCTGGTACGCCGCCGAGGCCGCGCCCCAGTGGAAACCGGGGCCAAAATCGGCGCTGGACAGGGACGAGGGAGAGGTCGCGGGGTAGAAGGCGGCGGGAAGGTCGGGCATTGTTTTTATTGGTAAAGTAATTGAGACCGTGTCATGCTGAGCGTAGCGAAGCATCCTCTCACGCCATAACGAGGCAGTAACTCAATCGTTCCAACGTGAGAGGATGCTTCGCTGCGCTCAGCATGACACGTTCTTTTTTGTCGTTCTGATGGTGTCTTTCAAATGGCGGGCGGGGGCAAGCCCCGCCCCTACACCGCTACCGCCGCCAGTTGTTCCCGCAGCAGCTGGTCGATAATGGCGGCCGTCTGGTCGGGGTAGTTTACGGCAATTGTGTCATCGCGGTGCAGCCAGTCATCCACCACGGCCAGGTGCTTATCCTTGAGGCTCTTGATAACCGGCACGCCCATACCCGCCAGCGCGGCGGCATTGCACTGCTGCTCATACTGTTGTTTCATGGGCAGCACCAGCAGCTTTTTGCCCAAATGTAAAGCCTCGGCCGGCGTTTCGAAGCCCGCGCCGCAGAGCACGCCGGCCGAGCGGGCCAGGCTGTCGAGAAAGGCGCTGCCGCTCACCGGCCACACCTGCACATTGCCGTGTTTCGATGGCTGGGTGCTGTGCTTGCTGAACACCTCCCAGCGCGTGCTGTGGCTGAGGTAGCGCAGGCGCTCCACCAGCGTTTCCTCATCAAAAGCCGGCAGATAGACAGTATAGTGCCCCTCGTTGGTGGGCGCGAGCTCGCGCACCTGCCGGCGAATGACGGGAGTGAATATTTCCGGCGAATACTGCTGAAAGTGAAAGCCATACTGCGCCGTACTGGGCGCGTAGTGCCGCAGCACGGCCCGGCCGGCGTAGTCCTCCTCCCTGGGCAGCGGCGCATCCGGGTGCAGCACGGCACTCTGGTGGCTCAGGGCCACGCAGGGCACCTCGCGCAGCTTGCAGGCCCAGCTACTCACCGGCTCGAAGTCGCTGATGACCAAATCGTAGCTTTCTGCCGGCAGGTGGCGCACCTCGCGCAGAAATTTGGCCGAGTTGAACTGCCAGAAGGTCTTCACGAAGTTGATGCCGCCTTTCTTGCCGAAGATGAAGCCCATGCCCCGCGCCCGGTATTTCACCTCGAAGGGCAGCTGAATATCGGCGGGCGGGCCGCTCACCAGGATGTCGAGCTGCTCGCAACGAGCTTGTAGTAAAGGAACAATATCGAGGGCGCGGCTGAGGTGGCCGTTGCCGGTGCCCTGGATGGCGTAAAGGATGCGCATAGTTTAGAACGTCAAGCTCCCCTCCTTGGAAAGGAGGGGATGTTTTCGCGCAGCGAAAACGGGGGTGGTTCGCCCGGTCGCGCCGTCAGGTTGTCGTTGGGGTGTTCTTAAAAATCTTTCTTACAAATCGTTCGGGTGTCGTTCTGGCGTTTCAACCACCCCCGTTCGCTGCTTAGCGCAGCTCACATCCCCTCCTTTCCAAGAAGGGGAGTTTCGTTCCATCAGCCCTTTATCTTAAACTCCACCAGCAGCCCCTCCAGCAGCGTCGCCACATCGGCATCGGCGGCCACATCCGCTTCATCAGCGGCTTCGGCGGCCCGGGCCATGCGCGGGTCGTCGTGGTAGCGGTAGAGCTGCCAGCCGGCCTCGGCGGTGTATTCGAGGGCGGTGAGGTTTTCGACCCAGTCGCCGGAGTTAAGGTAGGTGATGTCGCCTTTGGCCGTGACGATGGGCTTGATTTCGGGCTGGTGAATGTGGCCGCAGGCCACGTAGCGGTAGCCCTCGTCGGCGGCGATGGCGGCGGCGGTGGTTTCGAAATTGTTCATGGCGGCCACGGCCGTTTTCACCCGCTCCTTTACTTTTTTGGATAAAGCCACGCGTGGGCGCCCAGCCTTGTCCAATAGAAAGTTGACGAAGCGGTTTATCAAAATGAGTAAGTCGTAGCCGTGGCCGCCCAGCTTGGCCAGCCAGCGCGAGTGCTGCATGGTCACGTCGAATACGTCGCCGTGAAACAGCCAGGTGCGGCCGTGGGGCAGGTCGAGCACCAGCTTGTTGTCGAGGTGGAAATTGCCCAGCCGCAGGCCCGCAAATTTGCGCAGCAACTCGTCGTGGTTGCCGGTGAGGTAGTGGATTTTGACGCCCTTGGCGGCCAGGCCGGTGAGGTAGCGCACCACCCGCATGTGGGCGGGCGGCCAGTAGTTTTTCGAGAACTGCCAGATGTCCACGATGTCGCCGTTGAGCACCAGCACCTGCGGCTTGATGCTCTTGAGGTAGCGCAGCAGCTCAGTGGCGTGGCAACCATAGGTGCCCAAGTGCACGTCGGAAATAACGGCCACCTGCACCCGCCGCCGCTTGGGCCGCCGGGGCTTGGGCACGGTTACGGCTGGGGTTTGCGCTTCGATTACCACGCTCATGCTGCCGACGGATAGGTGAAGCCCCCACGCCGCCTCGCCTCGGGCCGCCGCGGTCGCACGGCCTTGGCCCGGCGGCTCAGCCAGCGGGCCGCATTCTCGCCCCCGCCCCCGAAGGCCGAACGCAAGCTACCCAACGTGTGCAGCACAAACGCCAGCCACAAAGCCATTTGAAACAACTCATACACGAGCCAGCGCCCCAAGCGGCGCAGCCACGAAAACAAAGCCGGGAAGTACATAGCGCGAGCTGGAAAAGTGGAAAAAATCAGTTCCCCAAAATTCGTAGTGGCCTGTGAAGCGGTGGTTACGGGCGGGTTATGCTTGTGTCATGTCATGCTGAACGCCGGTTCTGTCATGCTGAGCGCAGCGAAGCATCCTCTCGCGCCGAAACGAGGCAGTAACCTAATCGTTCGGACCTGACAAGATGCTTCGCTGCGCTCAGCATGACAGAACCGGCGTTCAGCATGACAGAGACGGAGGGAATGCCTTAAATTGCCGCCCCACTCCCCCATCCCCCATGACAACCACCCCTACCCGCCTGCTCCCCTTGCTCGGCCTGGCCCTGCTCACGTCCTTCGCCACCCTGGCCCAGCCCACCGGCAAAGCCGCCCAGGGCCGCAAGAAATACATGTTCCCGCAAAAGGACGCTGAATCGGCCTACGTGCAGAACGTGACCAAAAACACCGAAGAAGACCAGGACGTAGACGGCAGCTTCACCCGCCTCGGCTACCGCCCTTACGCCGACATGTTGGCTGAAATTACTGAGCTCAAGCGCATTCACAACTGGGCTGATACCACCTTCCAGCGCCGCCTGGCCGCCCTGCCGCCCGGCGGGGCCCTGCTGGTCACCATTCACCGCCAGGGCGCCAAATACGCTAACCTCGAATACCTCACCCTCACCGCCACCAGCAAAGACGGCAACCCAGTGTTCAACCAGGCGCTGCCCGCCACCCCCGGCCGCTTCTTCGGCCGCGACCTCTACCAGGCCCAGCGCCTCATTCCCTTCCCCAAAATCGAGCCCCAGACGCTGAACGTAAGCATCCGCGACGCCAAACTGTACCAGACGTTTGAGTACGTGGTGACGGTGCCAGCGGCGCAGTAGGTAGCCTGTCATGCAGAACGATGTAGAGACGCAATATTTTGCGTCTCGTCGTTAGCTTAGCAGACCTTCGGTTGAACAAAATCATTGCAGCGGCGCGAACGACGAGACGCAATATTTTGCGTCTCTATATCCCTCACAATTTCAATGAAAAGGAAAGCTACCCTGAGCCTGCTAGCCCTCCTGACCGCGCTCTGGGCTACTTTCAGCTTCCCCCACTACCACTATCCCGCCCCCGACGAGCTGCACCGCAAAGCCCGCTACCTGGAGCAGCAGCTAAGCGCCCGCTCCAACCAACCCTCCGACCTGACCAGACTAGAGCAGCTAAACCCGGAATGGGGCCTGTTCTCGCTATCCTACGCCGCCTACGCTTTCACCAACATGGCGCAGCTGGACAGCACCTTCCGCCCCGAAGCGGCCAAGTACGTGCAATTGGCCATCGAAAAAGCGCGCACCGGCCGCATCCCGCAGTCGTTTCAGGATATCGACGCCGCACCCTTCACCGATTCCATCACCTCGGTGCTCTACCTCGGCCATCTGAATCTGATGCTGGGCTGCCATCGCCTGCTCAATCCGGTTTCGCCCTACCGGACGCTGCACGATTCGCTGTCCGCCAGTCTGCACCGGCGGCTGGCCGCCGTGCCCGGCCACTGCCTCGAATCGTACGATGGCGGCACCTGGGTGCCCGATAATACCGTGGCCCTGGCCTCCCTTCACCTGCACAGCGAGCTGACGGGCAGCCCCTACCGCGCCTTCTGCCAGCAGTGGTTCAGCTACGCCCGCCAGCATCTCTGCGACCCCGCAACCGGCCTGCTGCTCTCCAAACCCGCCAACCGCCACCAGGCTGCCGAGGAGCCCCGCGGCTCGCACCTGGGCTGGAGCATCGCCTTCCTCTACCGTTTCGCCCCCACCTTCGCTGCCGAGCAATATCAGCTCTACCAGCAGCATTGTAGCACCAATTTCGGCGTGCTGCGCCTCTACCGCGAGCGCGCCGGCGACTACACCACCGACATCGGCGACGTGGACAGCGGACCGCTGGTGCTGGGCTTCAGCATCCCGGCCAACGCCTTCGCCTTCAGCAACGCCGTGGCTATGCGTGACTTCCGCAACGCCCAGCGCCTGCGCCGCGTCATCAGCATCGGCGGCCGCGAAATCGAAGCTGATGATGCCCTGCACTACGGCGTGCGGTTCGTGGATTTGCCGGTGAGCCCGATGGCCGAGGCGCTGGTGTTGCACGCCGAGACGATGACGCCGTGGCGTAAATCTTCAGTCATTCAGTAAGCCGAACTCTTTATGTCTCTCTTGAAAGCATCAGCCATTATCTTATTAGCTCTGCTAATTGCCTGTCAGGAATCACAAAGTGAACGTATTTCTTCTGATCCAGCAAAGGTTTTAGATGAACCAACATCACAGGAAGCCATTACTTCCTACTCTATCGACACCGCAGCAATTCTAAAAAACATAAGGTTGGATGCACTTCTCGCGGACGTCCAATCTGCAAATCTATTGCCTCAGAAAGCTGTGAGTAATTTACCTTCAGTGGTCAATAACTTTTTGCACGAGAAAGTCGAGGACTTTGCTATTGTCAATCCTGAAGAAGATTTTCAGTCAACTGATATCATGACCGGTAATTTACCCCGACGTCGCCTGATGTACCTTGGTGTCGCGGATGATATCGTTTTGCTGGCCTACGAATTAGGAGGATTCGGATTATCCGAGCGTGTTCTAATTTTTAAACTAAATGAACACCAGATTACAGACTTCTGGACCGGTTCCGTAAAAGGCAAGCTTCAAACGAAAGACGAAATAGTCACGTACCTGCGCAAAAACAAGAATAGCAAGAATAAGTATTGGGCACTCAACACCAATACTATCTACTTTTAAAATTTACTTCCGCAGCTGCGCCCACTGCACGGCAATCACCGTCTTGGCATCCTGTAGCTTCTCAGCCACCAGTTGCTCCAGGCTAAAACCTACCGTTTCAATCTTCTCGTTTTCCTCGGCCAGCCCGCCGCCCCGGCCGCTCTGGTGGCTGACCTCGGCGTAGAACACGGCGATGCTCTCGGCGCTGGTGCCGGGCGAGGGCCACATCGTCACGATGTGCTCCAGCTGGTCCACGTCGTAGCCCAGCTCCTCGTGGATTTCGCGGCGGATGGCCGTTTCCGGGGCTTCGTCGCCGTCAATCATGCCCGCGCAGAGCTCCAGGATTTCCTTTTCGGGGCCGATGCGGTACTGGCGGGCCAGCAGGTACTGCTGCTTTTTGGTGTCGAACACGAGGGCCGCCACGGCGTGGCCGGGCTCGAACCGCTCGCGCCGGAGCTGCTCGTCGCCGTCCTGCACAATGAGCTGGCTGACTTTATAATGGCCGTCGAAAACGCGGGTGCGTTGCACTATCTGCATGGGATGGGGGTTTGGGTAGTATCTTTGTTGAAATCAGGGCCGCCGTCGGAGCAGCCCGCTGCCCGGCCGCGCCGGGCAAAGCCCCGCGCCTCGGCTGTTCTCCGCGAAGTAAGCGTACTTCATCCCAATTTTCTCTTTTGAGGGAATCCGCCGGCCTCCGACGAGCCGCCGAACCCGCCCACGCCCAGCCTTGCTGCGGGGTGGCCATGCCGCCTGTGCGCACCCGCCGGGCCCGCCCCGCCGCCGCTCTTCCGGGCCGCAGCCGGGGCTTCTCAACCCCACTATTTCCTGTTACCCAACCCGAATGACGTTTAACGATTTAAACCTGATTGACCCCATCCTCAAAGCCCTTGAAGAGGAAGGCTACACCACCCCCACTCCCATCCAGCAGCAAGCTATTCCGCACGTGCTGGAAGGCAAAGACCTGCTCGGCGTAGCCCAGACCGGCACCGGCAAAACGGCCGCGTTCACGGTGCCGATTTTGCAAGTATTGCAGCGCAACATGCAGCTCGAAAAGCAGGCTCCGCGCCGCATTCGCTGCCTCGTGCTCACCCCCACCCGCGAGCTGGCCATCCAGATTAATGAGAGCTTCGGCGCCTATGGCCGCCACCTGAGCCAGATTCGCCACAGCGTAATTTTCGGCGGCGTGGGCCAGAACCCGCAGGTACAGGCCCTGCAGCGCGGCGTAGAGGTGCTCATCGCCACCCCCGGCCGCCTGCTCGACCTCATGAACCAGGGCTACGTCGACCTGCGCCAGCTCGAAGTATTCGTGCTCGACGAAGCCGACCGCATGCTCGACATGGGCTTCATCCACGACATCAAGCGCATCCTGCCCAAACTGCCCGCCAAGCGCCAGACCCTGTTTTTCTCGGCCACCATGCCGGGGCAGATTCAGGAGCTGGCTGGTACCATCCTGCGCCCCAACCCCGTGCGCGTGGCCGTGACGCCCGTCAGCAGCACCGCCGAAACGGTGACGCAGTCGGTATTTCTGGTTGATAAGAACGACAAGCCCGCCCTGCTGCGCCACGTCCTCGAAGACAAGGCCATCAAACGGGTGCTGGTATTCACCCGCACCAAGCACGGCGCCAACAAAGTGACCGAAACGCTGGAGAAAGCCAAAATCACGGCCGAAGCCATCCACGGCAACAAGAGCCAGAACCACCGCCAGCGCGCTCTGGCCAACTTCAAGGCCGGCAGCACCCGCGTGCTCGTCGCCACCGACATTGCCGCCCGCGGCATCGACGTGGACGAGCTCACGCACGTCATCAACTACGAAATCCCAAACGAGCCCGAAACCTACGTGCACCGCATCGGCCGCACCGGCCGGGCTGGGGCCTTCGGCACCGCCTTCTCCTTCGTGGAGGAAGAGGAACGTGCTTATTTGCAGGATATTCAAAAGCTCATCAGCCGGCAGATTGACGTTGATACCGAGCATCCTTACGTAACCAACTCCGTGCGACCCGTGTCGCTGCACGGCAACGAGCGCATCATCCGGCCCAAGGGCCCGGCTGGTCGCCCGGCCCGCCCCGGCCGCGACGGTGGTGGAGGCGGTGGCCGCAGCGGCGGCGGCAGCCGTGAAGGCGGCCGCTCCGGCGGGCGCGAGGGTGGTAGCCGTCCGGCCGCCGCTTCCAACGGCGCTTCGGCCGATACCAACCGCCGCTTCGGCAGCGGCGGGGCGCGTGTGCGGCCTGAGGGCGGCACTGGTGGCGGTAATAGCGGTGGCGGTGGTCGCAGTGGCGGCCGGCGGCCGTCGCGCGGCGGCGAGGGCGGCGGTGGCCCCCGGCGCAGTTCCTTTTAAGGCTGACTGAATAAAAAACACTCCCGAAACGGGCCGGAAAACTTTTTCCGGCCCGTTTCTCTTTTCCGGGAGAGTGCAACGCTTCCCATCCCCGACCATGGCTATTCCCACGCTTCCGCTCATCCAGGCCCTACGCAGCACCGCCCAGCGCCTCGCCACTGAGGCTCCCTACCAGTGGGGCCACATGGGCAGCTGCAACTGCGGCCACCTCGCCCAAACCATCACCAAGCTCACGAAGGGCGAAATCCACGCCCGCGCCATGCAGCGCTCCGGCGACTGGGAGCGGCAGCTCACCGACTACTGCCCTACCAGCGGCCTGCCCATGGACGAAACCATCGATGAGATACTGGCCCTCGGCTTCTCCCGCCAGGACCTGGCGCACCTCGAACGTCTGGCTTCGCCCGCCGTGCGGGCCGCCCTGCCCTTCGAGCGCCGCGAGGCCCTGCGCCACAACCAGCGCGACGACGTGGTGCTTTACCTCCGCACCTGGGCCGACCTGCTGGAGCAGCAGTTGCTGGCCGACATTCGGCTACCCGATTTCGAGCCAACCCGCGCTGCGGCACTAGCTGCGCACTAAGCCAGCCCTACCCAAACAGTAAAAGCCCCTGCCGTCCGAACGGCAGGGGCTTTTGCGATGTAATAATACTAGCTTCCGGCAGCGAGGTGCTGCGTTCAGCAGTTAGTCTTTTAGTCTTTGCGGGGCTGGCTGCTCTGCGCTTCGCGGTAGCCTTCGGAGCGGTGTTCCCGCTTGTAGGCCGCGTCGGCGTTGGGGTCTTCTTTGGCATCGGGCGCTACAGAGCAAGCGGCCGTCAGGAACAGAGCCGCCACGGCGGCCAGCACGAGATTCACACGGATGGATTTCATGCCGCGAAGGTAGCCACCGCCGGGCGAACCGGCAAATACCTCGCTCAACAGACGCTCTATTACCAGGTGGTTTTTGGTCGCCTCCGACCGGGTTTTAACAAGCCAGATTTGGAGCTGGCCTGGTCAGCACAGTTAACAATTGGCAACCCAATAAGCCTAAAATTGCATGCCCGCCAGCCCCGAAGCCGGAGCGTCGGCCGGTTGCTGAGTGAGGCTTCAGCTACAGTTCGGACACTACCCGGCGCAGGTAGCTCGGAAGGAGACTGGCAACACCCTTCCGGCATCCTTCCCGCCTTACTGCCCTGCTTAAGGAAATTAGCATTTAGAATATGGGGGCAAGGCCAAAATTACACTTTTCCGCCTTATCGCAAAGACAATATTTTTGGCAGGCATCTGTCATCAGCAACCTCATCGCAGCAGCTAAAGACGCCTGTAAGGCAAGCGTGCTGCCTCAATTTTCGTCTACTAAATCAGGCCTATCCAACGCTTCCCGCCCACTACCTAAGCCCGAAGCTAAGCTTTGATTAGCATCATTTTTTCTATTGAAAAACAAGTGTTTATAAGAAATATTTTATCGAATCCTATTCTACTGACTTCCGCCCACAAAAATTAGCACTGCCGGGCTTACACTTCGCTCCTGCCATCCAAGTATTTTGGTTTTAAAAAACCATTAAACCACGTAGAATAGTAGCTAAAAAAAGCACCTGACAAATTGCACTTAATAAGCTTGCCACATGAGTCGGCAGTAATTCGTCAGTTCAATACAAGCAGAACCGTTCGCCAATAGCATCCCACCTTACCTGGCTGTTCACAGCGCTGCTACCGCCAAAAAAATGAGCACAAAAAGGGGGCTGTCAGCGTACGCCAACAGCCCCTTTCTCGGCAGTTACATTCGTAATCAAAGCTATTACGGCAGGCTAAAAGAGCCTTCTTATTGCTCAGGCTGGTAATCGGCAAATGAGCCGTCCTGATAAAAAATAACAATGCGCCGAATAGCCTTGCCCGGCTGCAGCAAAAAGGCCGCCGCTGCATCATTGGCAACTGCTGGAACAGGCGCACCACTTGGTGCTGCCGGGGCCGGCAACGGAGCAGAAGCCGGTAATGGGGCAGCTGCAGGCTCCGACGTAGCAATTGCTTCCGGGCTGCTTTGTGGCCCTGCGGGGGAGGCCGCTACCGTAGAAGGGCTGGTTCTGCCCGGCGCAGTAGCTTGAAACCGGCGTGGCCGGGGCAATATGGCTGCTAGAGGCGTTTGGTAGGCCGCAGTGTTGGTTATTGGCTCGCCGCCGGGCCGCCGGTGGGGCTGACGACGCGCCTCGGAGGGGCGGGTTTCTTCTGCCGGAGGTACAACGACGTTCCCCAGACTGTTTTCAGCAGCCTTTTGGGTCGTAGCCGACGCTTCAGTTGGTGCTGGCGGCATTGGCGCTGCTGGCGCTACGGAAGCTGCTGGAGCGCCGGCAGCGATGGGCGCAGTCGTCCACATCGGCTCGCTGCCATTGAGCAGCCAGGGTATCGATAAATCGGCGAAGGCCGCCAGAATTTTCTGGACCACCTCCAGGCTGGGCTTATTACGGCCCGACAGAATATGGCTGACAATCGGCCGCGCAATGCCAATAGCATCGGCAAATTGGGTGGGAGTAAGCTGCTTATCCTGCAACAATTGACGAATCCGGTCTACCATAATGGCCTGGTTGGTTTACAAATGTAGGGCACAGCGTGGTAATACTTGGTGTTTACATTTCTATTATAAATGTTATCTGTCACCCACCTGCCCAACTTCCTGTTTAGATTTGTAATTACAATTGTAATTCCAGGCTGCCCAGTGCTCATCTCCACAGCAAGCCATTACCGTAGCTTCTGCCCTTTGTTTTGCCCAACAAAAAGCCCGGCCGCCTGACAGGCAACCGGGCTTAGACAATGAGAATCGGAGTGGGCGAACGGCCCGGCTACCGCTTAGTTGAAATACTCTTTCGCCAGCGTTTTGTCGTGGCCGTAGATGTCGTCGCGGAAGTGCGGGTGGCCGTCGGCATCGGCCCAGGCCGTGAAATAAACCAGGTACACGGGCAGCTTCTCTTTCATCGTAACGTACTTTTCCTTGCGCCGCGCAATGGTGTCCTGGATGGTTTGCTTGGTCCAGGTGGGCTGGTTGCGGAGCAGGTAAGTGGCCAGCTTGATGGGCTCCTCTACCCGCACGCAGCCGTGGCTGAAGCTGCGCTGCGACTGCGAGAAAAGCTCGTTGTGGGGCGTGTCGTGCAGGTACACGTCGTTCGAGTTCGGGAAGATAAACTTCACGTCGCCGAGGTCGTTTTTCGGGCCCGGGCGGCGGCGCAGGGTGTACTTGAAGTTGTCCTGCGTCACGCCCGCCCAGTTGATGGACGAAGGGTCGACGCGGGTAGCTTTGCGGCCGTAGCCTTTCACCACTTCCATGTCGAGCCGGTCGAGGTAATTGGGGTTATTGATGAGCTTCGAGCGAAGCTCTTTGTCGATGATGCTATAGGGCACGTTCCAGTACGGAGCCAGCACTACGTACTCCATCTTGTCGCTGAAAATCGGAGTTGCGTTAAGCGCCTTGCCCACGATGACGCGCATGTTGAATGCCTCCTTGCCCCCTTCCACCACGTGCAGCTTATACTCCGGAATGTTCACCAAAAGGTAGTCGTCCTCGAAGCGTTTGGGCAGCCAGCGCCAGCGCTCCATGTTCAGGATAAGCTGGTCGATGCGCTGGCTGATGGGCACGTTGAGCTGCTTCAAAGTTGCTCCCGCAACCACGCCATCGGACTTCAGCCCGGCATCGGTCTGGAAGGTTTTGACGGCCGCTACCAGGGTCGGGTCGTACACCTGGGCGGGGTCGGCGGTGGCCGCTGCGGCTACGTCGCCCGCGCCGCCGACGCCGGTTTTGGTGCTGGCAGACGTGGCCGCGGGGGCCGAGGCCTGGCCGCCGCCGGGGCTGCCGGCGCCACCCAGCAGGCGCTGCCGCAGGGCCGGCACAGCGGCCGAAGTCTGGCCCGGTTTCAGGGTCAGCGTGGCGGGTAGCGTGGGCCAGCCGCCGGCCTGCTCCTGGGCGCGGTAGGCGGCCAGGGCTTTTTTCAGCTGGTCGTATTCGGGGTGCAGCGGGGCGAATTCGTAGTAGTTGTAGCGCGTGCTCTGCCGCTCGCCCAGGAAGGTCAGCAGGGCCTTATGGAGCTTGATTTTGTTGGGTTTTACTTTCCACGCGCTGCCCTTCACATCGCGCGGATTCGCAATGCCCCGGTAATAGTCGGACGCCCAATCGAGGTAAGTCCCCGTCAGATTCACGTCAATTTCCCGTTCCAGTGCATTGCGCCGCGCCGTATCGGACCGCGCCTGCTCCAGGTCGTTGTATAGCTTCTTGAAGTCAATCAGCTGATAGTCTTTCGGATTCAGACCCTCGTCTTCGGCTTTGGCGATGATATTGAGCAAGTCTTGAGCACGGCTCACCACCTGATGGTTCTTAAACCAGCCCAGGCTAAACTGCCGGTCGCGGTAGAAGCGCCGGGCCGCGAGCTCGTGGTCCTTAAACTTGGCCTGCGCCCGCATCAGTTTGATGACGTAGGTACTGTCGAGCGTGGGCTGGGGGCCAGCTTCGGCTTTGGTGGCAGCGGCGGCCGCAGCCCCGTTGCCGGTGGTAGAGTCACCCTCACTGGAGCCGCAGGAAAGCAGCATTGGCAAGCCGGCAAAGCCGACCAGCACCAGGCAAACGAGGGTGAGGTATCGAAGGAAAAAAGTCATAGAAAACAAACAATACTGAACAGAACAAAGCTCCCGGGGCGACCGGGGCCGCTTGGGTGTACTGTTTAGCTTGCTTAGGGGTTGCGGCCGGGCAGGTAGCCACGGCCAGCGCGCAAGATACGTCAGCGGCCGTGCGCGGCCCGTTTTGGGCGGATAAAATCGCCTTGCCTCCCCACCTCGGGCACCGACGCTGGGGCTACATTTGCGCGGCCCAGCCAGCGCCAGCCGGGCAGCTTTTGCCAGCCAGACCCACCCCAACCCCAATCCCAACCTGCCAGCCGCCCTTTCTCACAAACTATCCAATTGCTTTTTTCCTTGCATATGACCACCGACTTTTCAGTTTCCGTCACCGACCCGCACAGCTACGCCGGGGCCAGCCCGCTCCGGGTGCAGCACCTCGCCCTCGACCTCACCGTGGACTTCGCCAGCCGCACCCTGAGCGGCAGCGCCACCTGGCAGCTGGCCAACCCCGGCGCAGCGGGCACCCTCGTGCTCGACACCCGCGACCTCCACATCGAGCGGGTAGAAGCCCTCGTCGCCGACGGCACCGCCACCCCGGCCGCCTACCACCTGAGCGACGCCAATCCGCTGCTCGGTCAGGCCCTACACATCGAGCTGCCCAACGCCACCCCAGCCGTGCGCATTACCTACCGCACTACCCCTTGCGCCGCCGCCCTGCAGTGGCTTGAGCCTGCCCAGACGGCCGGCACCCAGCCCTTCCTCTTCACCCAGTCGCAGGCCATTCTGGCGCGCACCTGGCTGCCCTGCCAGGACTCGCCCGGCATCCGCTTCACCTATGAGGCCACGGTGCAGGTGCCGCCCCAGCTGCTGGCTTTGATGAGCGCCGAGAACCCGCAGCAGCGCAACGCCAGCGGCCGCTACCAGTTCCGCATGGCCCAGCCCATCCCGGCCTACCTGATGGCCCTGGCCGTGGGCGAGCTGGAGTTTGCCCAGCTCAGCCATCGCACCGGCATCTACGCCGAGCCGGCCACGCTACCCGCCGCCACCTACGAATTCGCCGACCTCGAAAAAATGGTGGCCGCCGCCGAGCAGCTCTACGGCCCCTACCGCTGGGAGCAGTACGATTTGCTGGTGCTGCCGCCCAGTTTCCCCTTCGGGGGCATGGAAAATCCCCGGTTAACATTTGTAACACCTACTATTCTGGCCGGTGACCGCAGTTTGACCAGCCTGGTGGCGCACGAGTTGGCGCATTCTTGGTCCGGCAACCTCGTTACAAATGGAACATGGAATGATTTCTGGCTGAATGAGGGCTTCACGGTCTATTTCGAGCGCCGCATCATGGAACATTTGTACGGCCGCGACTACGCCGACATGCTCCAGGTGCTGGGCCGCGACGGCCTGCTCCACACCATTCAGGACATCGGCCCGACCAGCCCCGACACCCACCTGCGCCTGCACCTCGCCGGCCGCGACCCCGACGACGGCCTCACCGAAATTGCCTACGAGAAGGGCTGCTACCTCCTGCTGACTATCGAAAACCTCGTCGGCCGCGCCCGCCTCGACACCTTTATTAAGGAGTACTTCGCCCGGTTCAGCTTCCAGGCCATGGACACGGCCACCTTCCTGCGCTACCTCCACACCGAACTGCTCGACCAGCAGCCCGGCCTCGCCGCCCAGCTTCGTCTCGCCGAATGGGTCGATGGCCCCGGACTGCCCGACAACGCGCCGGCCATTCACTCAGCCCGCTTCGAAAAAGTAGACGCCGCCCTAGCCCTGCTTGCCGCCACCAGCGCCCCCGCCGAGCTCACCCCTATTACTAAGGAGTGGAGCAGCCACGAGTGGGTGTATTTTCTGCACGGCCTCTCTCCCACCCTCACCACCGACCAGCTCGCGGCCCTCGACGCCACGTTCCACTTCAGCGCCTCCAGCAATGCCGAGATGCTGGCGGCCTGGTTTCCGCACACCATCCGGGCCGGCTACGCGGGAGCCGATGCGGCGCTGGAGAAATTTCTGCTCCACGTGGGGCGGCGGAAATTTATTGTGCCGCTGTACAAGGCGCTGCTGGCGGTGCCCGACGGACACGAGCGCGCCCGAAAAATCTATGCTGCGGCGCGGGCAAATTATCATTCCGTCGCAACCGGCACGCTGGATGCGCTGTTGCAGGAGTAGTGACCAGGTCAAAAAGAACGTCATGCTGAACGCAGTGAAGCATCCTCTCAAGGCAGAACGATTGAGCTACCGCCCCGTTTCTGCACGAGAGGATGCTTCACTCCATTTAGCATGACAGTTTTTTTGCCAAATTTCTCCTCCCCAACCGTCCAGTTTCTACGGTTGTGTTTTATCTTTCGCGCTTTACCATCCCGTCTATTTCCGTTGAAGACTCGCATTCCTCTGGGTAAGCTCATCGCCGTAGGTGGCAACGAAGACAAGGGCACCTACCCCTCCGTGCGCAGTAAGCGCCAGTACTACCTGAATTTCTTCGAACTAGGAATTCTCAAGCGCATTGTGGTCGAATCGGGCAAATCCGACCCGCGCATCGAGGTAATTACCACCGCTTCCATGATTCCGCAGGAAGTCGGCCCGATTTACGTGTCGTCGTTCGCCATGCTCAACTGCCTGAACGTGGGCGTCATGGATATTCGCACGCCCGAAGATGCCCGCCAGCCCGAGTACCTCGAGCGCCTGCTGGCCGCCGACGTCATCATGTTCTCCGGCGGCAATCAGTCGCGCCTGCGCGAAATGTTCGGCGAGTCCGAATTCCTCGACCGCATGACCGAGCGCTACTACACCCAGCCTAATTTCATCATCGCCGGCACCAGCGCCGGGGCCATGGCCATGTCGGAGCGCATGATTAAGGGCGGCTCCGTGCCCGATGCGCTGCTGAAAGGGGCCGTAAAAATGGGCGTCGGCCTGGGTTTGAACGCCGCCACCGTCATCGACTCGCACTTCGTGAAACGCGGCCGCTTCGGCCGCCTCATCGAAGCCGTCAGCCTGAACCCCAAGCTCATCGGCATCGGCCTGGGCGAAGACACCGGCGTGCTCATCACTGAGGGCAGCCTCATTGAAACCATTGGTTCCAACCTGGTTATCATTCTTGATGGTCACGACATCCACCATAACAACGCTGCGTCAGCCAAGAAAGGCACCACACTCAGCATCGAAAACATTAAAATGCATGTGCTAGCCAAAGGAAACGTGTACAACGTGACCGAGCGCAAGTTCTACGTCAGCAAAGAAGCCCTCACGGGTACCGAGCAGCATTCTGCGGCTATCACCAGCACCGCTTTATAGATTAAGCTAAAAAACAGAACGTCATGCTGACGAAGGAAGCATCCTCTCACGCCAGACCAATCCGTGCGTGAGAGGATGCTTCCTTCGTCAGCATGACGTTCTGTTTTTCATCCTTCTACCCTACTTATAAATTTCTACCAGCGCCGCCGTAGCGGCCGTGCGACTGGCCCGGTACATGCCTTCGGAGTTGAACGGCAGCGTCACGTTGCCCAAGGCGTCCACCCCGATAAGCCCGCCCTCGCCGCCCGCCGGCGCCAGCTTATCCTGCACCACCACGCGGCAGGCCTCCTCCAGGCTCAGATTTTTATACTCCATCAAACAGGCCACATCGTAAGCCGCCACCGCCCGGATGAAATACTCGCCGTGCCCCGTGCAGCTGATGGCGCAGCGCTCGTCGGCCCAGGTGCCAGCCCCGATGAGCGGCGTGTCGCCGATGCGGGCGTAGCGCTTGTTGGTCATGCCGCCGGTGCTGGTGGCGGCAGCCAGGTGGCCGTGAACGTCGCAGGCCACCGCTCCTACCGTGCCTTTTTTCCAGTTCGGGTCGGGGTTGGGGAAAGCTTGTGGTTCTTCCAGCGGCGCTTCGTCGGCCAGCGCCTGGCTATGGTCGAGGCGCATGCGGCCTTCGCGCAGGGCTTCCTGCAGCTGGTCGTAGCGGTGCTGGGTGAAAAAATATTCCGGCGGCTGCACCGGCAGGCCGTGTTCGATGGCTAGCTGGTCGGCACCTGGGTAGGCCAGCAGCACGTGCTCCGTTTTTTCCATCACGAGGCGCGCGGCCCGGATGGGATTTTGCACCTGACGCACGCCTGCCACCGCGCCCGCCAGCCGGGTATGTCCCACCATGAGGGCCGCATCCATCTCGTGGTGGGCTTCGTGGGTAAACACTGCCCCGCGCCCGGCGTTGAACAGCGGGCAGTCTTCGAGGCTGCGTACGGTAGCCTCCACGGCGTCGAGGGCCGCGCCGCCGCGCTCCAGAATGCCGTAGCCGGTGTCGAGGGCAGCTTGCAGGGCGGCGCGGTATTGCAATTCGGCTTCGGCTGAAAGCGAGGCCCGGGCAATGGTGCCGGCCCCACCGTGGAGGGCCAGGGCGAGCATACTATATAATAAGGAGTGAAACGCCTTTGGCAACGCTTTTTTCAGCGCGGCATACGGTCCGGCAAAGGTAATGTTTCCTCACCCTAACCAACCACAGAGCACAAAATGCCGTTTACCGACCGAATATCGGTTCTAAACGAATTTAGATAGCCTTCGCTCAAGTCATTACGTAAGTTTGAATCATGAAATCGTTCCTGACCAGCTGCTTCTTCTTTTTGCTCCTCGTAGCCGCCACCGCCCAAGCCGACCCTACGAACCCGATGGCCCTCAACCTGGAGCAGGCCAAAGTAGAGCTCGACGACGTTTCGCGCCAGCTTACCACCGCACTGCTGCTGCAGCCGCACCAGGAAGCCATCCTGCACCGCTCCATCGCCCGCGAGCTCCGGGCCTTCACCGCCCTGCAAGCCCGCCCCGAGCAAGGCACTGCCCCCGCCCCCGGCACCATTTCGTCGTTCGAGCGCAGCATCACCGAAATTTTGACCCCCTCGCAGCTCAGCACCTTTGAGAAGCTGAAAACCACGACTCCGCTGGGCGAAAAATTGCAATCTGCGTTATTTTTGCACCAATAAAAACACCGAATAAACCAACCGGCCGCGTGAACTAGGTTTTTTTTTCGTACGTTTGAGGGTAGGATTTACAATTTCCAAAACACCCTCTTTTTATGGCATACGACGTAACCGGCCGGCTGCACGAAATTTTTGACGAACAGCAAGTAAGCGAGAAATTCCGCAAGCGGGAATTCGTGCTCGAAGTTCAGGATGGCCAATATCCTGAGCACATTAAGTTCCAACTGGTACAAGATAAGACGAGCCTCATCGACCCCTACAAAATGGGCGACGAGGTGAAAATTACCTTCAACCTGCGGGGCCGTGGCTTCAACAAAAACGGCCAGATGATTTACTTCACCAACCTCGAAGCTTGGCGCATTGAGCCGGCTACGGGTGGTGCTGCTGCTGGTGGCAACTACGGCGGCGGTCAGCAAGCGGCCCCCCGCCCCGCGGCCCAGAACCAAAACCCTAGCCTGCGTGCCCAGCCTTCGGCGGCTCCCATCGCTAGCGACGACGACAACGACCTGCCCTTCTAAGCAGGCGGGCGTCGCCCTGATTTTCGTAAAACGACCGGTCTTTTTGTATTGATTGGACGAAGTGAGGCCCTCCTCACGCGCAACGTGCCGCCTCCGAGCTTTCGGGGGCGGCACGTTTGCGTTCCAAACTACGTATAACGGTTATGAACCTGAGAGAATTAATTGCCCGGGGCGAGGGCGAGGACCTGGAATTCAAGAAGAAAACAACGCATCCGCACCGCATTTCGCGCACCTTGGCTTCGCTGGCCAACACGCGTGGCGGCCAGGTGCTGGTCGGCATTGATGATGACGGCCGAATTATAGGTGTGCGCGACGTGGAAGAAGAACTATTCGTGCTGCGTGACGCCGCCGAGCACTACATCGAGCCCCCGCTCACCACCTTGCAATTCAAAGAAATAGAAGACGAAGGCCGCAGTATTCTCATTGTGACCGTGCCCGAGAGCTTCAACAAGCCGCACCGGGCCCTGGTGGCCCCCGGCGACTGGCGCGGCTACGTGCGCGTGCGCGACGAAAGTGTGCAAACCAGCGGCCTCACCGAGAAGGTGCTGAAGCGCCAGCAGCCCGCCGCCCGCTTCGAGAAGCTGCCGCTCAACCGCCAGGAATTAAGCGTGCTGGACTACCTGAAAACCCACCCGCGCATCACGCTGCCGCAGTTTATGAAGCTGGTGAATTTCGGCAAGCGCCGGGCTTACCAGACGCTGATAAAGCTGGTGCTACACGGCTATTTGAAGCATCACGATAAGGAAAAGGAGCCTTACTATACCGTCTGAACCACGGATTTTTCGGATTTTGCGGACGGCTTTCCCATCTGTAATCTTGAAAGTAAGTGTCGATAAAAACAAGAAAGCCCGCTACGTAGCGGGCTTTCTTGTTTGGAAAATCGTTCGTGAAATCCGGATAATCCGTGGTCTTAATCCTGCTTGCGGGCGCGAGCAGCTTTTTTCTCGTCTTTTTCGGCCTTCTTCTCCTTCAGGGATTTGGTCGGCTCTTTCTTCTTTTCCTTGCGGGCGTCTTGCGCTTTTGCCATAATTGAAAGGTGGTTAAGGGTGAAGGTTCGGTAAAAACAAGTCTCCAACGTAACGCTGGTTGGTTATGTTGTGCAGGGCGAAGGTATGTATTTTACGCAACTCCCAGCACGGGCAAATACCGTTCGCGGAACACATTGAGGTGGTGCCGCTCGTGACCGGGCAGAATGTAGAGCAAGGCATTCACCGTCACCCCGGCATTGTTAGCCGTGCCGCGTTGCTGCAATTGCTGCGGCGTGAAGCTATTGACCAGCGCCAGCGTGGCGGCGCGCACGGCCGCATATTCAGCCAGCAAGTCACTCATCGAACGCACATTCGCCCCGCCATTGTCGGCGTAGTCGTTTTCGTCGAAGCCTGCCAACGCCTGGGCATCGCCCCGGGCGAAGCGCAGCGCCCGATAAGCAAAAACCCGCTCGGTATCAATAATGTGCAACAGCATTTGCTTGCTGGTCCACTTGCCGGGCGCGTACACCTGCAAAGCCTGCTCGTCTGTCAGGTTGCCAAAAGCGGCCTGGATTTCTGCTATTTGCTCGTGCAATAGCTGGCGCGGGTCCACATCGGCTGGCACCAGGTCGATGTAGGTGGCGTAGTAGGGCAGATAGTCGCCATCGGTGGGGCGGGTGATGCTCATGGGTTGGATGGGAAGAACTGGCAACGCTTCCGGGCACTCGTCTTCAAGGGCTGGCTCGGCGATAATATTCAGTATTTCAGTTGATACTGCCGCTTCCACGGCTAACAGGTGCGCCGCAGTTTCGGCCGCGGCGGGCACCGCAACAAGCTCGGGCTCCAACTCGGCCATCTGGTCGAGCTGCGCGCGCACTACCGGCAGCGGCCGAGCCAGGGGCTGGGCAGTAGCTGCGCCGAAAGCCCATTGCAGAAAATCCGGCATAATACGCCCCCAGGTATCGGGATGATGATGGCCACCCTCAAGCTGCACGTAGCGCAGTTGCCGTGCCGGCTCAAGTCCCTGCTGGACAAGCAGTTCAATTAAGTCGAGGCAGTCATCAATAGCATCGATAACGCCGTTGCCGTTGCGGTCGCCGCGCTCGTCGAGCGTGCCCGTTTGCAGCCAGAACTGGTGCGTGGCATGCGGCTGCTTGGCCCCTACCAAGCCATGGATGATGCGGTCGGCAGGCGTGTAGCCGTCATCAAGGCCCCGGCTGCGCCACCAGAACGAGCCCGAAAACACCCCGGCCCGCGCAAATAGCTCCGGGTGATGCCACACCAAATCGAACGCCGTGAGGCCGCCCAGCGAGAAGCCGGCAAATACGGCTTCGGCTGGGTTGGCCGATACCTTATAAGTATGCTGCACGAATGGCAGCAGCTCATCCACCACGAAGCGCGTGTAGGCGGCCGCCTTGTTGCCCCGGTCGTTATAATCAGCCTGCGCGGCGATGCCATATTCGTACATCCGCTCTTCGTTGGCGTGAATGGCTACCAGCACGAAGGGCTGCAGAATGTGCCGGGAAAAAAGCCGGTCTAAGGTTTGCACCAAGTGCAGGCGCGGCAAATCCTGGCCATCGTTCAGATACAAAACCGGATACGCGGCTGCCGACGCGCTGGGCCAGCCAGCGGGCAGCAGAATACTTAGCTCAACTTCGCGGCCTAAGTGGCTGGAAACTAAAAATTCCTGACGAAGCTCAACGGCAGCGGCCAGCGGCTCATTAGTGGGGGTAGATAACATCGAACAAAGTAACGCAGCAAGCGGCATTTAGTAGAATCTCTGATTTTTTTCTTTTCAAGATTAGGTGCGCGCCGCATTTTTTACTAGTTTGCCGCGCCGCTTCACCCTGTGGCGGCTGCCTCCACCCTTTTTCCATACTGTTTTGCAAGAACAACACCGCCGTTTCTATTCGCATCACCTGGGCCAGGACATTGACATGCTGGTGTTTGGCACCTGGGGCTACCCCATCGTCATCTTCCCGACTTCGGGCGGCCGCGACAACGAGGCCCGCGACTTCAAGCTCATCGAATCGGCCCGGCCGCTGATTGAAGCCGGGCGCGTCAAGCTTTTCTGCATCGACAGTATCGACCGGTATTCGTGGTATGCCAAGCATTTGCACCCCGGCACCCGGGTGTATAATCACACGCTCTACGACCAGTTTCTGAGCGACGAGCTGGTGCCTATGCTGCAGCGCGAGTGCAATGTCGATAAAATCGGCGTGGCGGGCTGCAGCTTCGGTGGCTACCAGGCGCTCAATTTTGCCCTGAAGCATCCCAACCAGGTAGCGCACTGCTTCACGATGGGCGCAGCCTTCGATATCCGGCAGTTTGTGGATGGGTATCACGACGATAACGTGTACTACAACAACCCCGTGGAATTTATGCCCAACGCCAACAGCGAGCATTTCCATTGGATGAACATCATCCTGGGCACGGCCGAGTACGACTTTTGTAAGGATTCGACCGTACACATGTCGCATATCCTGAGCCATAAAGGCATCAATCACATTCTGGATATCAAGCCCTTCGGCAACCACGACTGGCCGGTGTGGCGCGAGATGTTCCCACAGTACCTGAATACTATTTAGAGGTTTAACTGCTTTTTCAAATAGCTAAAGCGCCTCGCAGTCCGTAACTTTCCCATCACTCTCGCTTTCCTTTCACTAAGCAACAACACCCGACCATGAAAAAAATTGGCATCCTCTTCGGCCAGGAAAACACTTTCCCCCAGGCCTTTGTCGACCGCGTGAACGAAAAAGCACCGGCCGATATTCGCGCCGAGTTCGTCCAGATTGACCAGGTAGAGCAGCACGTTGCCAGCGACTACGCCGTTATTATCGACCGCATTTCGCAGGACGTACCCTTCTACCGCGCCTTCCTCAAGAATGCCGCTCTCATGGGTACGGCGGTGATTAATAACCCCTTTTGGTGGAGCGCCGACGAGAAGTTTTTCAACAACGCCCTGGCTGTGCGCCTCGGCGTGCCGGTGCCCAAAACGCTGCTGCTGCCCAGCAAGGAGCGCCCGACCGATACCAGCGAAAATTCCTTCCGCAACCTGGCGATGATGGACTGGGAGAAGGCCTTCCACCACATCGGTTTCCCGGCCTACATGAAGCCCCACTCCGGCGGTGGCTGGAAAAGCGTGTACAAGCTGCACTCGCCCGAAGACTTCTTCCGCGCCTACGACGAAACCGGCCAGCTGGTAATGCTCTTCCAGGAATCGGTGGACTTCACCGATTATTTCCGCTGCTACTGCATTGGTGGCAAGGAAGTTCTCATCATGCCCTACGAGCCGCGCAATGAGCCGCACCTGCGCTACGCCACCGAAATGAAAACCACCGGCGACGCGGGCAAAAAGCTGCTCGCCACGATGAAAGACTACGTGCTGAAGCTCAACGCTGGCCTCGGCTACGACTTCAACACCGTAGAATTTGCCGTGCGCGATGGTATCCCGATGGCCATCGACTTCGGCAACCCTGCTCCCGACGCCGACGTGAATTCGGTAGGCCAGCACAATTTCGAGTGGGTAGTGGAAGCCGCTGCCAATATGGCCATTGAGCGCGCCAAAGCCCAGGTGCCGGGCCAGGACAACCTGACCTGGGGCACCTTCGTGCATCCGCACCGCGCCGCTGCCGGCAGAGTGTCCATCGAAATGGGTGAACCCATTGCCCCGGCCGCCAAAAAACCCGCTGCTCCTAAGGCGCCGGCCGCCGCTAAGCCGGCTGCCCCGGCTACGACTGCAGCCCCGAAAGCTGCCGCTGCCCCCAAAGCCCCGGCCGCCGCTAAGCCCGACGCTGCTCCCAAGGCTGCCGCAGCTCCAAAACCAGCAGCCCCCAAGGCCCCGGCAGCTCCGAAAGCCGCTGCTGCCCCCAAGGCCCCGGCAGCCCCGAAAGCCAAAGCTGCTCCGAAAACCAAATAATTTTCAATCAGCAACTACGCCCGCGCTGCGGTGGACTTTACCACGCGGCGCGGGTGTAACTGGTGCGCCCGTATTTCCCCGTTGACTCATGGCTATGCCCACGTTTACCCTCGGAATCGAGGAAGAATTTCAGACCATTGACCCGGTGACGCGGGAACTGCGGTCGCACATGTCGAAAATCGTGGAGGATGGCAAAATCACCCTGCATGAGCAGGTGAAAGCCGAGATGCACGAAGCCGTGGTCGAAGTCGGCACCAATATTTGCAAGAATATCGACGAAGCCCGCACCGATGTTATTCACCTACGCCGCAAGGTAATTGAGCTTGCTGATAATGTGGGGCTTAAAATTGGCGCTGGTGGCACTCACCCTTTCTCGCGCTGGCAGGAACAGACCATCACACCCGACGCCCGCTACGATAAAATCGTGGAGGAGCTGCAGGAGGCCGCTCGCTCCAACCTGGTTTTTGGCATGCACGTGCACGTAGGCATCGAAAACCGCGACGTGGGTGTGTATATGATGAATGCATTGCGGTATTTCCTGCCGCACTTGTTTGCCCTGAGCACCAACTCGCCCTTCTGGGAAGGCCGCGAAACCGGCTATAAGTCATTCCGCACCAAGGTGTTCGAGCGTTTCCCGCGCACGGGTATTCCGGGTTTCTTCCACAGCGCCAGCGACTACGACGAGTTTATTGCGCTGCTGATTAAAACCGGCTGCATCGACAACGGCAAGAAAATCTGGTGGGATATTCGTCTCCACCCTTTCTTCGACACCATCGAATACCGCATCTGCGACCAGATGATGCGTACCGATGAAACGATTGCCGTGGCCGCCATCATGCAGGCACTGGTAGCGAAGATTTACAAGCTCAAGCTTCAGAACCTGAACTTTCGCGTCTACCGTAGTGCCCTCATCAAGGAAAACAAGTGGCGGGCTGCTCGCTACGGGATTGACGGCCAAATGATTGATTTCGGCTCGCAGGAGGAGAAGCCGACCCGCAACCTGATTCTGGAGCTTCTCGATTTTGTGGACGACGTGCTCGACGACCTCGGCAGCCGCCATGAGGTAGAATACGTACTGAAAATGATGGAGATGGGCACCGGTGCCGACCGTCAGCTACGCGTATTCCGCGAAACCGGCGACCTCACGAAAGTAGTCGATTACATCATTTCGGAAACTGCGCAGGGTTTGTAGCTGTTCCTTAACTTCCCCCAGAAACGCCAGCCATTGGTTGGCGTTTCTGTTTTTTCTTAACCATGTGGTTTAGCAGCATCCCCTTTTAGCTGTTGAAATACATTTTATCAATTACATCCTATGAGCCTGATTCGGGTCGCCATTCTGGATATGTACAATAATTTCCCCAATGAGGGAATGCGCTGTATTCGTCAACTATTAGACCGCGCCCAGCTTGATAATGGCGTGACCTTTCAAACCGATATATATAACGTGCGGGTAACCGACGAAGTACCCGGTTTGGATTACGATTTTTACATCTCAACTGGTGGGCCAGGTAGCCCACTGGCTACCGACGATTTGTGGGAAAGCCGGTACTTTGCTTTCATCGACAAGCTGTTGCAGCACAACAAAATTAGCGAGCAAAAGAAACATTTGCTGTTGATTTGTCACTCGTTCCAGTTGGTTAGCCGCCACTTAGGCATTGGCACTGTTTCGAAACGCAAGTCCACTTCCTTTGGTGTGCTGCCGGTTCACCTCACTGCCGACGGTTTGCAGGAGCCCGTTTTGCAACACTTGACCAATCCTTTTTACGCCGTTGATTCACGCGATTACCAATTGGTAAACGTGGACATGAACCGGTTGGAGGAATTAGGCGCAACGGTGCTTTGTCTCGAGAAGGAACGCCCGCATATTCCACTGGCCCGGGCAGTGATGGCAGTGCGCTTTACCGACGAAATCATTGGCACTCAATTTCATCCTGAGGCCGATGGTGAAGGAATGTTGCGCCATATGCTGACTGATGTGCGCAAGCAGCAGGTAATTGATGAGCACGGCGAGGCTAAGTACCACGAAATGGTACAGTTGCTTTCTGACGCCAGTACCATTGAATACACGGAATCAGTTATTGTTCCAACTTTTTTGCGGCGGGCTATTGCGCAGGTTCGTGAGTTGGTAGCCTGACGGCAATTAAATTAACCCTTTTAATAATTAGCTCAATCAGAGTGGTTGCTAATTAGTATCTGCTTCTCATTGCTCAACGCTGGAATTTATTTTCACCCGTCTTCCTTCAATCATGATTCCTGCTGTTCGCCAAGCCTATAATGCCGCATTTACGACTGAAAAGTACCAGGCCATGCTCGCCGATGTAGAGGCAAGACTGCCTGGACAGCTGGAATTCAGATTGGCAGAAACTCCGATTTTTGTACCGGCGGCGTTGCGTGATAAATTAATTCAGGCCGGCCAGGATATTATCCGCGTTATTCAGCGGCCCGATTTTAAAGAATTGACGGAGGCGGCTATTCCTGCGAAACAGCGAGTGCCCAATGAGGACGCTCATCCCACTTTCCTCACGTTTGACTTTGCCATTTGCCGCGATGCGCAGGGTGAGTTGGAGCCACAGCTAATTGAAATGCAAGGCTTCCCATCACTTTATGCTTTCCAAACCTGGCAGCCAGGCTCTTATGCGCGGCAGTTTGAAATTCCGGATTCGGTTACTCCTTATTTTGAGGTGAGTAATCATGCAGAATATGAGGCCGAAATGCGTCAGGTTCTGCTTGGCGATGCGCAACCGGAGGAAGTCATTTTGCTGGAATTATTTCCTGAAAAGCAAAAGACGCGCATTGACTTTGCGCTCACTAAACAATTCTGGGGTATTGAGGCAGTTTGCTTAACGAAAATTCGCAAGCGGGGCCGACAATTATTTTACGAGAAAGACGGACGCGAAATCCAGATTAAGCGCATCTACAACCGAATTATTTTTGATGAGCTGGACCGCTATCCGGACCTGCAAACCGAATACCATCTCACTGATGATGTTGAAATGACCTGGGTGGGCCATCCGAACTGGTTTTTCCGCATTAGCAAATTTACTTTACCGCTGATTGATAGCCAGTATTCGCCGCCCAGCTATTATTTACAGGATTTGACCACCTATCCTGCCGACCTGGAAAACTACGTCCTGAAACCCTTGTTTTCGTTCGCTGGCGCTGGGGTAAGGCTGCACATCACGGCGGCCGATTTGGATGCGCTGCCCGACAAGCACAATTACTTGTTGCAGCGCAAAGTCACGTACGAGCCGGTAATTGAAACCCCGGTGGGCGGCGTGAAATGCGAAATCCGACTGCTCTACGTGTGGCATCCCGGTGCGGCGCAGCCCCGGCTGCTGACGGGCCTGGGGCGCATGAGCCGGGGTGAGATGATTGGCGTGGCTTTTAACAAGGACAAAGACTGGGTGGGCGGTACGGCGCCGCTGTTTGAGAAAGGATAGCGACGAACCCACTTTACCCTGCTCGCGTAAGCCTTGCTTTAAACTTCCGGCTTATGTCAACGCTCTCTGAAAAAGGTCTGCGCCTTTCCAAAAACGCAGTGTTTAACGTCTTCATCAATCGGGCTACCAAGCTACTGGGTAAGCCGTTTAAGATAGTTACGGTACTGAATGAGGTTGCTGACAAGCTGACTTCTGAAGAAAGTAAGGACAACAAATTCAAGCAACTGCTCGACACGGCGCTGACGCTGGTGCGGCTGGTGCGCCGCTTCGTAAGCGGGGAATACCGCGAGGTGCGCACGGGCACGATTGTGTCGGGGCTGGCGGTGCTGCTCTATGTACTGTCGCCCATTGACTTGGTACCGGATTTTATTCCGGTGCTGGGCTTTCTGGATGACTTGAGTTTGATTAGCTGGTTTGTGGGCAAGTTTAGTGACGAAATTTCGCGCTTTCGCAAATGGGAGCAGGATGCAGCGGCGACGTTACCAGCAGCTGCTCAGGCCAATGCACCGGCGCAAGGCGACCTGGCCCAGCCGAGCGTGGCGCAATTGGGACATTCCTGAGTGTCTGATTAAAAAACTGACTTTAATGCACGAAAGCCCCGGCAACTGCCGGGGCTTTTTGCTGTCGTTGGCCTAATGCTGGCAGATAAGCCTTTTCCAGCCGTAATTTTGAGAAATTCCTCCACCCTGACCTTTTCCATGTTTCATTTCCTGCGTTCGGCAGCTTTTCTGGCGGCCTCTCTCCTGTTACTTCCCACTGCCGTATTTGCCGATGAAGGCATGTGGCTTCCCTTGCTGCTGAAGCAGCTGAATGAGGCCGACATGCAGAAAAAAGGTCTCAAGCTGAAGGCCGAAGACATTTACAGCATCAACAAAGGCAGCCTGAAGGATGCCGTGGTGCAGTTTGGCGGCGGCTGCACCGGCGAAATCATCTCGGACCAGGGCCTGCTGCTGACCAACCACCACTGCGGCTACGGCCAGATTCAGCAGCACTCGTCCGTAGAAAAAGACTACCTTACGAAGGGCTACTGGGCCATGACCCGCGCCGAGGAGCTGCCCAATCCCGGCCTGACGGCCACCTTCATCGTGCGGATGGAGGACGTGACCAACCAGGTGCTGGCGGGCATTGCACCGGGCACGGCCGAGGCCGAGCGCGAGAAACAGGTGCAGGCCAACGGGCAAAAAGTAGCGCAGGCCGCTACGCAGGGTACGCACTACCAGGCTTTTGTGCGGTCGATGTTTGGCGGCAACGAATACTATCTGTTTGTGACGGAAGTATTCCAGGATGTGCGGCTGGTGGGCGCACCGCCGAGCAGCATCGGCAAGTTTGGCGGCGACACTGACAACTGGGCCTGGCCGCGCCACACCGGCGACTTCAGCATTTTCCGCATCTACGCGGGGCCGGACAACAAGCCGGCGCCCTATTCGGCGCAGAACGTGCCGTTTAAGCCGCGTCACCACCTGCCAATTTCGCTGGCGGGCATCAAGCCGGGCGATTTTACGCTGGTTTTCGGCTTCCCCGGCCGCACCAATGAGTACCTGACTTCCTGGGGCGTGGATGAGGTGTATTCCGTCGACGACCCGGCGCGGGTGAAAGTGCGGACGGCGCTGCTTAAAATCTGGAACGAGGACATGCTGGCCTCCGATAAAGTGCGGATTCAGTACGCCGCCAAGTATGCCAGCATTGCCAACTACTGGAAGAAATGGCAGGGCGAAATGCGCGGCCTCAAAAAGCTGGACGCCGTGCAGCGCAAGCGCAATCAGGAAGTTGAGTTCACGAAATGGGTAGCGGCCGATGCTACCCGGCAAAGCACGTATGGCAACCTG
This sequence comes from Hymenobacter aranciens, assembly GCF_030580865.1. GTDB lineage: Bacteria > Bacteroidota > Bacteroidia > Cytophagales > Hymenobacteraceae > Hymenobacter > Hymenobacter aranciens. The sequence goes on from NZ_JAUQSY010000009.1 coordinate 212,350, forward strand.
CTCCCACAGCTGCAAGCCAATTACGCGCAGGAACGCGACTACGTGCTGGCCCGCGCCTACGTCACCGAGGCAGCTTTTGGCGTTGAATTACTACGCTTTGCTAACACATATGCTCCACTGCTCGATATGGTGGCCAGCAAAGCTTCAGCTACCGATATTAAGACACAGGCCGACAAAACGCGAACTGGTATCTCCAATTTCTTCCGCAACTACAACGCCCCGACCGACCAGAAAGTAGCGGGCGCACTACTGCGGATTTATGCCGAAGAAACGCCGGCCGCCCTGCTGCCCGAGTACGTGAAAACACTGAAGGCCCAGAATACAACGCCCACCGCCTGGCAGAATTTTGCCAACGAACTGTTTGCCAAAACCCGCCTTGCTACCGAAGCCAACGCCCAGAAAATGCTGGACGAAGTAGCGACCGGCAACACGGCCCTGCTCACTACCGACCCGGCTTACCAGCTGGCCAGCGCTATCCAAACCACCCTGCGCACTAAAATTCAGCCTACGTACCAGACGGCGGCTGACAACATTACGCTGCTGCAGCGCACTTACGTAGCAGGTCTGCGCCAGTGGCAGACCACGCGCAAGTTCTACCCTGATGCCAATTCTACTCTGCGCGTGGCCTACGGCCAGGTGGCTGGCTACCAACCCGCCGACGGTGTGCATTACGACTACTACACGACCCTCGACGGCATCATGCAAAAGGCCGACCCGAACAATCCGGAGTTCGAGGTTTCGCCCCGCCTGATGGAGCTATACCAGAAGAAAGACTATGGCCCCTACGCCGTGAATGGCACGGTGCCGGTGGCCTTCACAGCCACCAACCACACCACGGGCGGCAACTCGGGCTCGCCGGTTATCAACGGCCGGGGCGAGCTGATTGGCACCAACTTCGACCGCGACTGGGAAGGAACCATGTCGGACATTATGTACGACCCCGACCGCGTGCGCAACATTGCGCTTGATGTGCGCTACATGCTCTTTGTGGTGGATAAATTTGCCGGCGCCGGGCACCTCGTAAAGGAAATGACGCTGGTGGATGGCAAAGGCAAGGCGCTGGACGGCAAAGTGAAAATCAAGCAGAAATAAGCGCGGTTGCCCTGCCTCATCCGGCAGTCACGCAGTGAAGCATCCTTTCACGTTCGAACGATTGGTTCTGGCGAGAGAGGATGCTTCACTGCGTAGATAGGACGATTGAGAATATTACGGCCGCGCAATGCCCAGCTTTTCTAGCTGCCCGGCATATTTGTCATAAATAGCCCGTAAGTCAGCATTATGCTTCTCGGCATCAACGCCAATGCTAACGTTTTTCGTGTGAAAGCGGTGTAAATGACTGATGTGCGGGCACAGAACCGGCAGATGCCCCGCCAGCAGAAAGCGCACGTATAGGTCTAGGTCCTCGGCCATTTTCAACTCTTCATCGTAGCCGCCTACTTCCTCGAATAGCGCCCGGCTGTAGCACACGTTGCCCTGGATGAAATGCTCGGCCCGGAAAATGGCTTGCAGCATTTCGGTAGGCGAGTTGAAGCGCCATGCGTAATAATCTTCGCCGGGCAGGTATCGCCCATCTTCGTTCACGCGCAGGAAATCGGCTACCAGCCAGGGCTGGCCGGGGTGGGTTTCGATTTGGGCAGCGTAGTTGTGCAGGGTGCGCTGCAACAGAATATCGTCGTCGTCGAGCGGCACTACCCAGGCCTCGGGCGTGGTTTCGCGGATAAGGGCGTTGCGGGCGGGGCCGGCCAGCATCTTGCTGGCCGAGTGCCAGTAGCGCAACGGCGGGCCATCCTGGGCGGCGGCTTCGCGCAGGTAGGCAGTTGTGCCGTCGCGCGAGCCGTTGTCGTAGAGCAGGTGCTCGAAAGAGAAGTCAGAAGGAGCGCTGACGGTGGCCCGCACGCTGGCTACCGCCTCGGGTAGCAGGGCCCGGCGCTGGTGCGTGGGCGTGATGATGGCAAAGTGCATAGCCTGGTTTTCGGGCAGCGCGAACGAAAAGTTGCTACGGCGCAGCTAAAAAAAATTAACTTTCGGCCAGCGCCCGGCGTTTAGTCGGCTCCCGAATTTTGCTTTATGCCCACTTTTGTTGTTTCGCTGCGTCTGCCCGATGCTTTTGATGAGGACTTTATCGCGCTGATTCCGCGCCACCGGGCGGTTATCAACCGGCTGCTGTCCGAGAAAGTCATCGAAACCTACGCCATCAGTGCCGACCGCAGCCGCGGCTGGGTCACCATCAACGGCGACGACGAGGCCGCCGTGCAGGCCGTGGTGGAGCAGTTTCCGCTCTACCACTACCTGCATGGCGTGGAAATTGATGAGTTGTTTATTTTTGACAGCACCGCCTCGCGTTTTCCACTTATCAGCTTAAACTAAGTCGCTGGCGGGCAGCTCATACCTCTTGCCAGTCTTATCCTCGTCATTATGCCCCTCTTCCCTATTCGTCAAACCATTACCGCCGCCGGCTTGGCAGCATTACCGCTGGCTTCGCTGGCGCTGTTGAGCGCCGGTCCAGCCAGGTACCCCCAGGCGCCGAGCATCACCACAGAACAACTCACCAGCCGCATGAGCACCGCCATCGAAGGCTTGCGCTCCCTCCGCTGCACGGTGAAAGCCCAGGAGCGCATTGCCGGTAAAATCGTGCCCGCCCGCAGCCTGATGAAAATGACCTTCAAGCCTTTCCGGGTGTATGTCAAAAACCAGAAGGGCGTGGAAGTACTCTGGGTGACCGGCCAGAACGACGGCGATGCCTGGGTGTACCCGGCGTCTTTTCCTTACGTTACGCTCAGCCTCGACCCGCGCGGCAAGCTAATGCGTAGTGGCCAGCACCACACGGTATTACAGGCGGGTTTCGGTACTATTTCCGAGCTGCTGCGCACCACCGGCCTGCGGCAGGACGCTGCTTTCAGCCGCTCGTTCCGCTACGTGGGCGACAGCACCGTGCAGGGCCGCCCGGCCCACATCCTGCGCTCCGATTACCCACAATTTCGCTACGTGAGCTACAAGGCAGGTAAAAACGAAACCCTGAGCACCGTAGCCGAGCGTTTCGGCTGCGGCGAATACCGCGTGATGGAGCGCAACAACCTCGACGCCGACGAAAAAATCCCCGAAGGCAAAATACTACAAGTACCTAACTCCTACGGCCGTCGCACCATCCTCAGCGTCGATACCAAGACCTTTCTGCCCACTATGGTGCAGGTACACGACGATAAGGGCTTATTCGAGAAATTCGAGTTTACCGATGTGGTGCCCAACCAGAACATTCCGCTGGAGGAATTCTCAAAGGACTATCCAAGCTATAAAATCTGACCTCATCTCAAAACCGCAGATTCAAACGGATTTAGCGGGCGTATCCGTTTCATCCGCTAAATCCGTTTGAATCTGCGGTCCTAGCGGCGCATGGTTTTCTCAATCTGGTCCCACATTTCAGGGGTCAGCAGCTCCAGTTTGTTGAATTCACCGGCGCCGTTCAGCCACTCACCGCCGTCGATGGTTACGACTTCACCGTTCACATAGGCCGAGAAATCAGACACTAAGTAGGCGGCCAGGTTAGCCAGCTCCTGGTACTGGCCCACGCGTTTCAGCGGTACGCTGGCGGCCGGGTCGAGCTTGCTGGCCAGGGGCTCGGGGAAGAGGCGGCTCCAGGCGCCCTCCGTGGGGAAAGGGCCGGGCGCGATGGCGTTGGAGCGGATGCCGTATTTGGCCCACTCCACGGCCAGCGAGCGGGTCATGGCCAGCACACCGGCCTTGGCGGCGGCCGATGGCACCACGAAAGCAGAGCCTACCGAGGCGTAAGTGGTGACGATGTTGAGGACGGTGCCGGGCTTTTTGTCGGCAATCCAGCGCTTGCCCACGGCCAGGGTGCAGTTGTAGGAACCGCGCAGCACGATGTCCACAATCACATCGAAGGCCTTGTGCGACAGGCGCTCCGTAGGGCTAATAAAGTTGCCGGCGGCGTTGTTCAGCAGCACGTCCACGCCGCCGAACTCTTGGATGGTGCGCTCCAGCATATCCTCCACTTCGTTGTACTTGCGCACGTCGCAGGCGATGGGCAGCACGCGGCCGCCGGTTTGCTGGCGCAGCTCTTCGGCGGTTTTTTCGAGCACATCGAGCTTGCGGCTCGTAATGGTGACGTTGGCGCCGAGTTGCAGGAAGTAAGTGGTCATGGCGCGGCCCAGACCGGTGCCACCGCCCGTCACGATGATGGTTTTGCCCTGCAGGGCGTTGTCGCGCAGCATAGGTTGCGAGAATGGTGCGTTCATAAGGAAAAGGGTGGGATGAAGCCGGCACAGCCCGGCCCCCGAAGGTACTAGCTGCCGCCAGAAACGAATGAAGTCTGGCCGCGTTACAACCGTTGGAAGCACTAAACATCTATTTGCCAAGCCAAAATATAGTATTTAGTACTTTGTTAACTTTTTCGTAGTACTTTTGTGTTTCATTGTTGAGTTTACATCATGAGTCCTTCCCATTCCGGTAGTAGCTCATCCGACCAGGTCAGGCCCGAAAAACCAGTAGTATTGGTGCTGGGATGCGGTTGGTTGGGTATGGCGCTGGCCCGCGAACTGGTAGCCAGGGGCAGTCGGGTATTGGGCACTACTACCACGCCCGAGCAGTTGACCGTGCTGCGCGACGCCCGCATTGAAGCCCATTTATTGCGACTGGGAGCCGATTTTTCGAGCCCCGACGAAGCCCTGCTAGCTCAGCTGTTGCGTACTGCCGATGTGCTGGTACTCAACGTGCCGCCCCGTGCCGCTGCTGCCGGTGCCTACCCTGCGCTGCTGCGCCCCGTGCACCGGGCGGTGGCCGCCGCCGGTATTCGGAGTGTGCTGTTCGTCAGCTCCACCAGCGTTTATCCCGACGAGCCCCGCGTGATGCGCGAAACCGACGCCGTCAGCACCCGCGACGCGGCCTCCGACATCCTCCGGGCCGAAGGCCACTTCGTGCCGCGCTACGGCCAGTGGCGCAGTACGGTAGTGCGGCTGGGCGGCCTCATCGGCCCCGACCGCGCCCCCGGCCGCTTCCTGGCCGGCCGGCGCGATTTGCCCCAGGGCAATGCGCCCGTCAACCTCGTACATCTTACTGATGTCGTGGGCGTTATTACCGCCATCATCGAGCACGAAGTATGGGGGCACACCTTCAACGTGTGTGCCGCCAACCATCCTTCGCGCCGTGAATTCTACCCCGCCGCTGCACAGTACCTCAAGCTGGATTCGCCCACCTTCCGCGCCGAAACCGGCATCACCGGTAAAACCATCGACAGCAGCCTGGTGCGCGCCACCGTACCCTACCAGTTTCAGCACGACGACGTGCTGGCGGCCCTACCGTACTGCTAAATCAGGGCCTGCTGGCTGTCGTACCTTTGTTGGGTGAGTACTGAATTTCATTCGGCCCCGATAGTCGTGCTTGGCGGCGGCGCAGCGGGCTTTTTCGGCGCCATCGCCTGCGCCGAGGCCAACCCTGAAGTACCAGTTCTATTACTGGAAAAAACCGGCAAGCTCCTGAGCAAAGTGCGCATCTCGGGCGGCGGCCGCTGCAATGTGACGCACGCCTGCGACACCGCCGCCCAGCTCGTAACCCACTACCCAAGAAGCAATAAACAGCTCAAGTCAGGCTTTCAGCAATTCGGCGTAGCCGACACCATTGCCTGGTTTGCCCGGCGCGGCGTAACGCTCAAAACCGAAGCCGACGGCCGTATGTTCCCCAGCACCAATTCCAGCGAAACCATTGCCCAGGCGCTGGAAGATGCCGCCCGTAAGGCTGGCGTCCGCATTTATCAAAACGTGCAGGCTGATGCTATTGAACCGCTGACTGAAGGCGGCTTCCGCATGCAATTAAGTGGCAATGGGGCCAGTAACTTAGGCACTAATTTACAAGCATCACGCCTCCTGATAGCTACGGGCGGCAACCCCAAAAGCACGGGCTACGACTGGCTGCGTCGCCTCGGTCATCACATCGCCGAGCCCGTTCCTTCGCTTTTCACATTCAACGTCCCCGACTCGCCCTTACGCGAGCTGCCCGGCGTGAGCGTGCCCCATGCCCGCGTCGTGCTGGCCGGCGAAAAGCTCCAATACGAAGGCCCTCTGCTGGTTACGCATTGGGGCGTGAGTGGCCCAGCCGTGCTCAAGCTCTCAGCCTGGGGGGCCCGCCGCCTGAGCGAGCTCAATTATACAGGTACCGCGCTGGTCAGTTGGGTACCTACGCACACGGAAGAAACATTGCGGGGTTGGCTCCAGCAGTTCCGACAGGATAACGGCAAGAAAGTCATCGCTGTCAACCAGCAATTTGGCCTGCCTCAGCGCCTCTGGCGCACCCTCACCGAGCAGGCGGGCATTCCGGCCGAAATGCGCTGGAGCGACTTGCCCGCCAAGCTCCAGAACCGCCTGTTGGAATTCCTGCTCCGCACCCCACTAGCTGTGCGCGGCAAAACCACTTACAAGGAAGAATTCGTGACCTGCGGCGGCATTTCGCTGGCTGAAGTTGATTTCAAAACCATGCAAAGCCGACTGGTGCCCGGCCTGCATTTCGCTGGCGAAGTCCTTGACATTGACGGCATCACCGGCGGCTTCAACTTTCAGGCAGCCTGGACGACCGGCTTCCTGGCAGGCCGGGCCATGGCCACCGCCAGCAACTTATAATCACCAAGTCTTCATCTGAAAAGTGCAACCCCCGGCAGCGGCAGGCAGTAAAAGGACAATCCACATTGGATTTCCTTTTCACACCTACATTCCTCTTTCCACAATGGAAGCCAAAGCCACCCAAGCCCTGCTCAACGAGCTGGTAGAAACCCTCAAAGATGGTCAAAAAGGCTATGCCGAAGCCATGGTCGACGTAAAAGACGCCGACTTGAAAAGCACTTTCAAAGACCTGGCCGCCCAGCGTTCGAGCTACCTCAACGAACTGGAAGACCAGATGTTCAAACTCGACCTCAAAGTCGATACCAACGAAGGCGCCAAAGGTTCTATCACTGGTGCCGTACACCGCGCCTGGATTGACCTGAAATCGGCCGTGACGGGCCACGACCGCCACAGCATCCTCGCCGAGTGCGAGCGCGGCGAAGACTACGCCAAGAAGGCTTACCAAACGGCCCTCGCAGCTCAGGACCTGCCCAGCGGTGTAAAATCGGTCATCGAAAAGCAGTACCAAGGCGTGCAGCAAGCCCACGACCAAATCAAAGCCCTGCGCGACTCGTCCAACTAAGGACCGCAGATTCAACGGATTTTAACGGATGGAACGGATTTTTTGTGGTTCCACCCATTAATCGAAGTTAACATTAAACAAAAAGGCCACCCTATTTGGTGGCCTTTTTGTTTTTAACTAGCATTCACAAAAATAAAATAGCAGGTTAGTTTTCACAGCAGAGACTCAACGAGCAGACCCACAAAAAATCCGTTCCATCCGTTAAAATCCGTTAAATCTGCGGTCCTATTCGTCGAAGTTCTCGCGAGCCGGACGGGGAGCATCGTTGTCACGGGCGCCGCCGTAGCCGCCTTTGTTGCCGTAGGGCTTGCTACCGTAGCTAGGCTTGCTGCCATAGCTGGGTTTGCCGCCGCCATAGCCGCCTTCGCGGTTGCCGCCACCATAGCTGGGTTTGTTGCCGTAGCTGCTGCCACCGTCGCGGTTGCCTTTGTAGCCGCCGCCGTAGCTGCTGCCACCGCCACGGTTGAAGCCGCCACCGCCCTCGCGGCCACCTTTGTAGCCGCCGCCGTAGCCACCTTCGCGACGGTCACCGCCGAACGAGCGACGCTCGCCGCCCCGGTCGCCGCCGAAGCCGCCCGGGCCACCGCCACCGCGGTTGAAACCTTCGGCTTTGGCCTCGCCTTCCTGTACCGGCGTGGCGATGCTGAAGCTTACCGGCCGGCCCTGGATGCTAGTACGACCTAGCTGAGCTACAATTTCTTCGGCAAATTCCGAAGGCACTTCTACGAAGCTAAACTTGTCGTAGAGCGCGATGTCGCCCACTTTGGCGCCTTGCAGGTTGGTCGATTCCGAAATCAGGTCCACGATGTCGCGGGGATGCACCCGGTCCTTCTTGCCCATGGTCACGAACAAGCGGGTGAAACCAGCGCGGGCCGTGCCGGCCGCTTTGCTGGCGTCGAGGCTCTGCTGGGCGCTTTTCTCCTCTTTCATCGTCATTTTCAGCAAAGCTGCGGCGATGTCGAGTGAGGTGATTTCGTCGCCCTGGTCGAGCAGGCGCTGCACGCGGCCTACGTATTTCTCCAGGTTGCCCTTCTCCACAATTTCCTTGATTTGATTCAGGAACAGCGTGGTTTTCACTTCCGATACATCGGCAAACGACGGCACCTGCTCCAGCTTAATCTGGGCCTTGGTGAAGCGCATGATGTCGCGCAGCTTATAAATGTCGCGGCCGCTCACGAAGGTGAAGGCGCGGCCACTCTTGCCGGCGCGGCCCGTGCGGCCGATGCGGTGCACGTAATATTCCTCGTCGGCCGGCAGGTCGTAGTTGAACACGGCTTCCACGTTGTCTACGTCGATACCACGGGCGGCTACGTCGGTAGCTACCAGCACTTCCAGCGTGCCTTTGCGGAACTTATCGAGCGTGTTCTGGCGCTGCTGCTGGCCCATGTCGCCGTGCAGGCCTTCGGCGAAGTAGCCTTTGGCTTGCAGGTCGGCTACAATTTCGTCCACCATCCGCTTGGTGTTGGCGAAAACGAAGGTCGATTTCAGGTTGTACATGTCGAGCACGCGAGTGAGCACGTCCTTTTTCTGCGGACCGCGCACCTCGAAGTAGCTCTGCTCGATGTTGTTCACCGTCATGGCCTGGTGGTTCACCTTCACCACTTGCGGGTCGCGCTGGAAGCGCTTGGTGAGCTCCATGATGGGCTTGCTCATCGTGGCCGAGAAGAACACCGTCTGGCGGTCTTCGGGCATCTTGCTGAGCACGTACTCGATGTCCTCACGGAAGCCCATGTCGAGCATTTCGTCGGCTTCGTCGAGGATGATTTTGGTGGTTTTATCGAGCTTCAGCGTGCCGCGCTCGATATGGTCCATCACCCGGCCGGGGGTGCCGATAACGATTTGTACGCCGCGCTCCAGGGCGCGAAACTGCCGGTCGTAGCTGCTGCCGCCGTAAATCGGCACTACGGCCAGACCACGCTTGTATTTGCCCAGTTTCTGGATTTCACCGGATACCTGCACCGCCAGCTCGCGGGTGGGGCAGAGCACCAGTACCTGTACGTCGCGGCTGTCACCGTCCACGCCTTCGATGGCGGGAATGGAGAAGGCAGCGGTTTTACCGGTACCCGTTTGGGCCTGACCAATAACGTCTTTGCCAGCGAGCAGAGCCGGAATAGCGGCGGCCTGAATGGCCGAGGCTTCTTCGTAGCCCATCTCGGTGATGGCGCGTTGTACTTCCTCGGAGAGGTTCAGCTCGTCGAAACGAACCACAATTTTTTCAGCTTCCATGAATGTGGAATAGGAATGGGGAAAGAGACTACGCTCTGAAAACAGCCGAATCAGCGACGTTTCCCCACCTTCTACCTTCGACAAACAGGCGGGAAAAAACAACCGGGCAACTACCGGACAAACTACGCGGCCAACGTGTTAGTACTTCCTTTTTCTAAGGGTGACTACGTGGCCATTCTCAAACGCGGGTGCAAAGGTACGGAAATTATATTGCAAAAGCAAAGCGACCTATTAAAGAACGTCATCCTGAGCATTCCGCTTGATGCGCGGAATGCTCAGGATGACCTTCTTTTTATTTCCCCAAACGGCACAAAAAAAGCCCGCCGAAACCGGCAGGCCTTTGTCTTGAAAGCAAGGCAGATACTAAATCAGCGTCACTTTTACAGCATTCGGGCCTTTTTTGCCCTGTGCTACTTCGTATTGCACGCGGTCGTTTTCACGAACGGAGCTCACTTGCAAATCGCTGATGTGAACGAAAATGTCTTCGCCAGTTTCGTCGTTTTTGATGAAGCCAAAACCTTTGGTTTCATTAAAGAATTTTACCTTTCCGGTAGCCATGATGGTTGGTTGTGGAATTTCCCTAAGCTTATGGGCCACCGCGGCTTGCTTCCCTAGGTTGCGTCAAAGATAGGCATAATTTCCAAACGACAAAGTCAAACGTCTTTTTTTTCGGCTGCCGCCCTTTGCTTTCCTCCTCTCCTACTGCCATGCCTGCACCCGCTGACCCTGCTTTTTCCTACAGCCACGAATTCACGGTGCCTGAAGCCGCCATCGATGCGCTGGGCCACGCCAACAACGTGGAATACCTGCGCTGGGTGCAGGATGTGGCCGGCGCGCACTGGGCCAACGTGTGCCCGCCGGATGAGTGCGAAAAGTACGTCTGGGTGGTGCGGGAGCACCATATTAAGTACCGGCACTCGGCTTACGCGGGCGAATTGCTGCGGGCTACCACTTGGGTGGGCGACACCCACGGGGCCACTTCGATGCGCCACACCCACCTCACCCGCGCTGCCGATGGGGTGCTACTGTGCGAGGCCGAAACCACCTGGGTGCTGCTCGACCCCAGGAGTGGGCGGCCGGTGCGGGTGGAGGCGGAGGTGCTGGGGTAGCTGCGGAAAAAGCTGTAAATTTCCCTGAGTTCACGTCATTTTCTCCATTACTCATGCCTGCTTTTCCCGAGCGTATTACTGCTAGCCACGAAGTGATGCTAGGTAAGCCTGTCATCCGTGGCACCCGTATTACGGTAGAATTACTGCTGCGCAAGTTGTCGCAAGGTGCTACGACTGCTGATTTGCTACTGATGTATCCGCAGCTAGCGACCGAAGATGTGCAGGCAGCCCTGGCATACGCTACGGCATTGTTGGCGGATGAGGAGATAATAAAGCTAGCTGCATGATTCTAGCCGATGAGAATATTGGCCAGAGCCTGATTGAAGCACTACGCTCGGCAGGCTATGCGGTTAATTCCATTTACGAAACAGCCCGGGGAATAAGTGATGATGCAGTAATTATACGCTCACGCAACCCGCCGCAATTAATTCTGACCGAAGACAAGGATTTTGGCGAGTGGGTATTCGCGCACGGCATTCGCGATATTAGCGTTGTTTTTCTACGCTATGATTTTCGTGATACCGATTTATTAATTGCTACCCTGCTGGAACTACTACGTACTCGGCAGCCCGATTTATTCGGTGCTTTCACCACCGTCGGAGTTCAGAAAATTCGTATTCGCCGGCTCTAATTTCTTATGCCTCCTTCCTTCCGCATCTACTCATCCTCCGCCGGCTCGGGCAAAACCTACCAGCTGACAAAGGAATACCTCCTTCTGGCCCTCGGCTCCGACGACCCAGCATATTTCAAGCGCATCCTGGCCATCACGTTTACCAACGATGCGGCGGGGGAAATGAAGCATCGCATCGTTGATTCATTGCGGCGCTTTGCCTACTCTGAAGAAAACGCTAAACCGGATGCGCTGCTCAACGAAGTAGCCGTAGAGTTGGGCCTGAGCGCCGGGGAAGTGCGGCGGCGAGCGGCGGCCACGTTCCGGCTGCTGCTGTATCACTATGCTGATTTTGCGGTGAGTACGATTGACTCGTTTGTGCAGCGGATTGTGACGGCGTTCACGCGGGAATTGGGGCTGCCGGCCACGTTTGAGGTGGAGCTGGATACGGATAGCGTGCTGCAAACGGCCGTGGCGGCGCTGCTCGACAAGGTGAACCGCGACCCGAACAGCGTGCTGCTGTCGCAAACGCTGGCGGAGTATGCGCTGGGGCAGGCCGACGAGGGCAAAAGCTGGAGCCGGCTGCCGGAGGAGCTGGCGGGTTTCGGGCGTGCCTTGTTTAATGAGACGGTGCAGGAAGCGGTGACGCAATTGGGACTATTGTCGCTGGCCGATTTCCGGCGGCTGGACAAGGAAATCCGGGCGCGACGGGCGGAGATTGAGACGGCTTTTGTGCAGGCGAAGGAGCTGGGGACAAGCATTCTGGAAGACGCGGGCGTGAGCGTTGATGACTTGTATTACGGTAAGAGTGGCATCGGGAATTACGTGCAGAAGGGGGTGGCTTTATTGCAGCCCGACGCGGGGCCGAACAGCTACGTGCGCAAAACGCTGGACGAGGATAAATGGTACGGCGGCAAAATAAAAACGCCCGCCGACAAGGCGCGGGTAGATGCGGTGGCCGCGCCGCTACGCGACCTCGTGGAAACGCTGGATAAACTGCGCGCCACTTATGGGGCTGATTATATTCTGCTCAGCGCCATGCAGCCGTATTTATTTCACGCCTCGCTGCTGAGCGAATTAAATAAGGTTGTAGAGCAAATCAGTCGTGAGCGGAACGTGGTGCTGATTTCGGAATTTAACCGGCGCATTGCCAGCATTGTGCTGACTGAGCCGGTTCCGTTTATTTATGAGCGGCTGGGGGAGAAATTCCAGCACTTGCTGATTGACGAGTTTCAGGACACCTCGGTGCTGCAGTGGAACAATTTGCTGCCGTTGGTGGAAAATACCATTGCCAACGGCCACTCCAGCCTAGCGGTGGGCGATGCCAAGCAGGCCATCTACCGTTGGCGGGGGGGCGAGATGGAGCAGATTCTGCGGCTGCACCAGCGCAATACCGAGGCGCTGGTGCAGCGCACGCGGGAACCGGAAATGCGGGAATTATTGCGTGGGCGCTACGAGGCACTGGAGCATGCGCTGGAGCCGAAGGCGTTGCAAATTAATTACCGCTCGGCGCGGGAAATAATTAATTTCAACAACGCTTTTTTCACGCAGCTCAGCGAGCGGCACGCCGAGCTGGAACTGGTGCGGGGGATTTACGACGCGCATTTCGGGCAGGAGGTACCGGCGGAGCAATCTACGGCACAGCAGGGGCACGTCGAGGTGTTATTTACCCAGAAGGATGCGCCGGCGTTGCGCTACGACGCGGCGGCGGGCACTTACACCAGCGAGCCGCTGCCCGGGCACCTGCCTGAGGCGCTACTGACCTACGACGAAAGCACCTGCTACCTGGCGCTGCAATTAATTGAGCAGGCGCTGCACGACGGCTATAAACTGGCCGACATTGCCATTCTCTGCCGCACGCGCGGCGCCAGTAAAACGCTGGCCAAATTCCTGAAAGAGCGGGGCTACGAAATTATTTCGGCCGACTCGCTGGCGCTGGAATTTGCGGAGGTGGTGAATCTGGTGGTCAGCATTTTCCGGGTGCTGCACCAGCCGGCCGACACGCTGGCCCGGGCCGAGGCACTGCTGCTGCTGGATAAGGTGGTGCGTCATTTATCGCCGACGCCGGCCCGGGCCCGGCACATTGCGGAGCTGGCCAATGACAAGCTCGCGGGGCCGTTTTTCGACGAGCTGCGGGCGCTGGGCTACGACGTGCAGGAGGAAGACACCGGCAACCTGGGCCTCTACGAGCTAGCCGAGCGGCTGCTCACGCTGTTTGGGCTGCTGGGGCGCAACGGGGAGAGCGAATACCTGTTTCGCTTCCTCGATTTGACGCTGGAGTACAGCCTGAAATTCGGGAATAACCTGGGCAATTTTCTCACTTTCTGGGACGAGCGCAAGGGCCGCATCAGCATCAATGCGCCGGGCGGGCGCGAGGCCATTACCATTACCACGGTACACAAGGCCAAGGGCCTGGCCTACGGGGTGGTTATCGTGCCCTTTGCCGACTGGAGCCTGGAGCCCTACCGGGGCACGCTGCTCTGGGGGCACCTGGCGGCCGAGGAAAAACCCTTCCCACAAATGCCGGAGGTGGCGGTGGTGAGCCTCAGCAAGGCCATGCAGCAGACGCCCCTGGCCGCGCAGTATGACGAGGAGCGGGAGAAGACTTTCCTGGAAGGCTTGAACACGCTGTACGTGGCGTTTACGCGGCCCCGGCACCGGCTGTATGTGATTAGCAAGTCACCAATGGAAAAAGTCGGGGCGGCGGTGTTAGGTGTTAGGTCTTCGGTATTGGGTGTTGGGGCTTTGGAAAATAATTCTACTCCAAAACCCAACACCGAAAACCAAATACCCAACACCCAATACCCAACACCCAAAACCGAAAACCCTGCCCCCCCCCAACCCGCCGCCCGCAACGTGGCCGACCTCCTTATGGGCTACCTCCAGGCCCAAGGCCAGTGGCAGGAGGAACAGGTTTCGTTCGTCATCTCGCAAGGCAGCCCAGCCACTCAAACACTCAATACCCAACACCTAACCCCCAACACCTATCAACTCACCAACCTGCAGGCCGCGCCCTGGGACGACCGGCTCAAGCTGCGCCGCCACGCCACCACGCTCTTCGATTTTGACGAGCAGAAGCGCCTGAACGAGTGGAACCGCAAGCTGCACTACGGCCTGCGCCGCCTGCTCACGGCGGCCGATGCCAGCCGGGTGGCCGGGCAGCTGGTGGCCGAGGGCATCATCGGGCAGCGCGAGCGGGTGGAGCTGATTGACGCCCTCACGGCGGTGGCTACCGACCCGCGCCTGGCGCCCTACTTTGCCGAGCACCTGAGCGTGGAAACGGAGCGCGAAATCCTGGTGGGTGGCGTGCGCCTGCGCACCTACAAGCCTGACCGCATCGTGCTCGAACCCTCCCTCGAAGAACACCACCGCATGGGCGGCCGCGTGACGCTATTAGATTTTAAATTGCCCCCGCCGCAGGAGCAGCACCGCCGCCAACTACGCAATTATGCCACGCTGTTTGAGCAATTAGGGTATGCCGAGGTGCGCGGAATTATTTATTATTTCGGCTCGGATGAGGTGGTGGAGGTGTGATAAGCAGTTTATTTTATAAATAATCCCTGCGTAATGAGTGTAAACATTACTATTGCCGGCAATACAGCAGTTGTTGCAATCAGCGGCTATTACGAGTTGGTAGACATGGCAGAAATCATGGAACTGTACCACAATGGACGGGCTAGCGAGCTTACGTATATAATCTTCAACTGCCAGGACTGGGAAGCATTTAACGTATTTGGCAATGAGCTTTTAATGCTTCATAATGAATCTAAAAACCGAGAGAATAATCCCTTATTCTGTGGAGTCAGTGATGGGCTTAGGAGTGTGCTGCTTCTCATGCATCCTCCAGAATTCCCCGCACCTTTATTTTTAGCTGATGTGGAAGAATGTCTAAGGTATATTTGGGATACTTATCCGATTCCACCTGTAGTCTAATTATTCGCGTGCTCCTGTTTTATTGAATTGAAGTAAGATTTTACAACAAACCCTGCTTCTGAACCCCCTCGATGTCGCCACAGCGTCGAGGGTTCGCTTTTTTAGGAGCAACCGCTAACTTGGCGCCAGCACTGGTAGGGTGCGGATGATGACCGGTGGCGCCGAGCCATAAAAGTCTAAGGTGCTCGTGTCACCTCGCGCCGGGGCCACCTTAGAGTCTAATGTGCTCGTGTCACCTCGCGCCGGGAGCACATTAGGCTCTAATGTGCTCGTGTCACCTCATGCCGGGTACACATTAGACCCTAATGTGCTCGTGTCACCTCGTGCCGAGGCCACATTAGAGTCTAATGCGGGGAGTGCTGTATTGGGCGGTTGCAGTACGGGGGAATTTGGCTATTTGCTATTTTTTGTGCAACTTGGCGCTGCCGCTCCCAAGTGGTAGATGGCATCTTCACCCTTAACCCTTTATCACATGGCCGACCAGCCTAATTCCACCCCGGCTGCCACCGATGGCAGCGACGAAAAACCCATCAATCCAAAGCTGCTAATTCCCAAAAACGACGGCGCCCTGCTCGAAGTGGCCCGCCTCGTGATGGAGACCTGGGGGCTGGAAACGTGGTTTACCCTGCGCTGGAAAACGCAGGCCGAATTTGCCGCCCTCTACACTACGCTGGCGCAAAGCATCACCGACAAGCGCAGCGCCGCTACCTCGCGCACCCCGCAAAGCCAGCGCCTGCAGGAGCTGGACGATGAGATGGACGAGGGCCTGCGGTTTTTGAAGAAGTATGTGGAGGAAGAAAACGGCTACAACAAAGCCAAAACCGATGCCCGCCTGCCCGGCTTCGGGCTGGTGCCGCGCAAAGGCGGCGGCCTGGGGCTCGACATTGACCGCGACGAGCGCCGCGATGCCCTGCGCGACCTGCTGCTGCCGGCCGTGAAAAAGGCGGCCTTCAAAAACCGCCCCTACGGCACCGATTTCTGGCAAACCCGCTACGACGAATACAAAACCCTGCTCGAAAACGCCGACGGCCTGGCCGGCACGGTGACGAAATCGGTGAGTAAAAAAGACGAAGCGAAGAAGGAGTTGCGCCGGGTGCTGCAGGCGGTAGTGTATGCCCTGCGCGCCAATTTCCCGGACATCTACGCCGCCGAGCTGCGGGCCTGGGGCTTTCGGAAAGTGAGTTATTGAGTTGGTAGTTTAGCGTAGTAACAAGCCCCGTCGGCACAGTGCCGGTGGGGCTTGTTTGCGCGTAGGGCCTGGGCTATTTCGTGAGCCAGCCGTTGACGGCCAGCCAGTTTTGCAGGCGGTCCATCCAGAGGTCTTTCGTGCTGGGGTTATTCATCCCGAAACCGTGGCCGCCTTTCGGGTAAAGGTGCATCTCGGCGGGCACCTTGTGCTGGAGGCAGGCCTGGTAAAAGGCCAGACTGTTTTGTACCGGCACGAGGTCGTCGTCCTGGGTATGCACGAGGAAGGTGGGCGGCGTCTGGCGGCTCACCTGGCGGTCGGCCGAGTAGCGGATTTCCTGCGCCGCCGTGCGCTGGTCGCCCAGCAGGTTCTGGCGCGAGCCGGTGTGCGTAATGCTATCTGCAAAGCTGATAACCGGGTAAATGAGCATCAGAAACGCCGGCCGCACCGACTCGGCCCCCGGCTGCTCCCCCACCGGCTGGGCAAACAAGGTGCCCGCCGTGGCCGCCAGGTGCCCCCCGGCCGAGAAGCCCATGATGCCGATACGCTCGGGGTTCACACCCCACTCGGCGGCGCGCTGGCGCACCAGGCGCAGGGCCTGCTGGGCATCGCGCAGCGGGGCGGTGCTGGGGTCGGGCTGGGCGGCGGGGTTGGGCAGGCGGTACTTCAGCACGAAGGCCGTCACGCCCATCTCGTTGAAGCGCCGGGCCACGTCGTGCCCCTCGTGGTCCATCGCCAGAATGCCGTAGCCCCCGCCAGGGCAGATGACGACAGCCGTGCCGGTAGCCGTAGCCTTTGGCGCTTGGTAGATGGTGAGCGTGGGCTTCGTCACCTGCGACAGGTGCACCCGGCCACCCGGCTGCGGCAATCGGGTTTCCACCACCTTATTGGGCTTGGAATTAGGGACCGGGCCGGGATAGAGCGGCACCTCCGGCGCCTGGGCCAGCGCCGGGCCGGCCAGCATCGCCAGCAGGCCGAAGGCAATGAGCAGGGTTTGCATAAAGCTAATCTTGAGGTGAAGACGACAAAGCTACTAGCCCCACCAGCGAAGCACGTAGGCCAAACCCGTTCCTTCGGATTAATTCCAGCGATAATCCTATTAATTTTAACCCCAGGCCGGCGCCATCTTCACAATTAACCTCGCAAGTCGGGCGCTAAACTACTGACTCCCGCCCCCGTGCATCCATAGGGCCAGCCCTATTATCCCAGCACTCCCAAAATTGAACTATTCCGCACCAGCTGGCGTCTGGTTAGTCATGCGAATGACCACTCTGATTGCCCTCGCCGCCTTCGTTGGCAGCACCGGCACCACCCTGGCTCAGAACACGCCGGAAGAAAACAATCCCAACGTTGAGGCTCCGTTCGTGCGCAGTATCCGCGCTGACCGCCCCGGGCAGACCATTACGGCGCAGGTGCTGCGCCCCGGCCGCCTGCAGCTGGAGCTGGGCACGCAACGCCTCTCGCCCGCCAGCGGCGCGGGCATCAGCAGCAGCGGCGCGCTGCTCCGAATTGGCTTTTTCAACAGTATGGAGCTGCGCGTGTCGCAACCTTACTTCAGCCGCCGTACGGTCACGACCGCCGAAGGGGCGCTCCAGCAAGTCGGCGGCTGGGCCCCGGCCATCGTGGGCGCCAAGTTCATGATTTCATCCAATTACGACACCCGTTTCCAGGCCGCTATTCTGGCCGAAACGGAGGTACCGGGCACCGGCAGCCCGGCCCTGCGGGCTGGCACTTTCACCCCCAGCGCCCGCCTGCTGCTCAGCCAGCAGCTTGGCGAGCGGTTCGGGCTCGAAGGCAACTTCGGCTTCGGCCAGCGCGGCCTCACTACTGCTGACATTAAGAAGGGCCAGTACCTCGGTTCCCTGGCCCTCAACGGCGCTATCGGCCAGAAAACCGGCTTCTTCGTGGAGGCCTACGGCGCGGGCCGCACCGACCTCACCACTGGTACTACCGCCGGCCTGTACTTCCGCCCCGTGCCCGCCGTGCGCCTCGACGTGAATGCCGGCCGCGTGCTCGGCGGCCCCGCCGCCGGCAGCAGCACCGTGGGAGCCGGGCTGGTATTCAAAATAGGCAAGTAGTGGCTGCGGGGCAATACTAGCAAGCAGTAGCCCGCCGGGGAATCACTAAATCGCTCCCTGTTGCCGCCCGCTTATTTTCGTGTCCTGAGTGTTGAAGAGCGGCCGTGCCTTTGTGCATGGCCGCTCTTTTTCGCACATTATTTTTGGAGCTGGCAATGCTGTCAGAAGGTTTCCGGTAGCCGTTTTTTGGTCGTTGGCCCTTCTTTTTCTGCCGTTGGCGTACTTTTTACGCCACTCAGACTTTGCTTTTTTGTATGTTTGTGTTATGTCGCGTGGCCGGGGCCGTCGAATATGACATGTTTATGCTATACCATCCCCCGTTTGCCCGCCGTACTTTTGTACGATTCTTCATTTAACCTGCTTCGCCCGTCATTTTTTCGACTCCAGTTATGAAACACCTTTCCTCTGCGATGGCCCTGCTGGGCCTGCTGCTGGGCGGCTACAAAGTCCAGGCCCAGGACTTTTACAATAACGGCGCCGCTATCACGCTGACCGGCGGAGCTTCCATCTACATTCCGGGCAACCTGACCAACGACAACAGCGGCAACATCACCACGAATGGCAGTACCATTCAGGTGGGCGGCAACGTCGTAAATCAGAACTCGGCCAACATGAACCTGGGCGCCGCCGGCACCTGGGAAGTGAAAGGCAACGTGACCAACACGGCCACCATCACGCCCGGCACCGGCACGCTGCAGCTCACCGGCACCGCCGCCCAGACCCTGAGCACCAACAACGGCCAGTTGTATAACCTTACGGTGAACAACTCGGCCACGCCAACGGCGGTAAACGTGACCACCAACGTGACGGTAAACAACCAGCTGACCCTTACCAATGGCATGGTACGCACCACCGCCGCCACCAAAGTAGCCCTGCCCAATGGCGCCACCGTCACGGGCGAGCAAAGCGGCCGCTACGTAGCCGGCAACCTGGAGGTGACCCGCAACTCGGTGAGCGGTGCCTCGCCGGTCAGCTTTGCCAACGGCGCCAGCATCACCCCGAACAACAACCTGGGCAACGTGGTAGTAACCCGCACCGCCGGCCTGAACACGGCCAACGTGAGCTACGGCGTAAACCCGACCGACAACAACAAAAAAGGCATCGACCAGATTTGGACCATTGCGCCGGCAACGCAGCCGGCCGGTGGCTCACCCGCCACGGTGGCCTTCAGCTGGCTGTCGGACAACGACAACGGCCTAGCCAGCTTTACGCAGGCGCGCATCTGGCAAAGCTCGGGGGCTAGCTCCTGGATTGCCGTGGGGCCCTACGTAAACGCCAACAGCCGCAGCATCTCGGGCGCAGCCAACTCGCTGTCGCGTTTCACGGTGAGCAACGAAGCGGCCCCGCTACCGGTGGAGCTGCTCAGCTTCACGGCCGTGCGCGAAGGCGACGGCGCCCTGCTGAACTGGCGCACGGCTTCGGAAAAAAACAACGACCACTTCGATGTGGAAGTGAGCACCGACGGTCGCAGCTTCACGAAGTTTGCCGTAGTGGCCGGCCAAGGCACGAAAGCAATGCCAACCGATTATACCACCACCGACCCCAAGCTGCTCAGCTACCACGTCGACCAGGTGTACTACCGCCTGAAGCAGGTGGATAAGGACGGCAAAGAGTCGTTCTCGCCGGTGCGCGTCCTGCGCGTGGAAGTGGCCGGCTTCACGGCCTTTGCCTTCCCCAACCCGATGGCCCAAAACGGCACCACGGTGCAAATTCGCACCGCCGAAGCCGGCCCCGCCGAGCTGGCCGTGTACGATGCCACCGGCCGCCTGCTGATGGGCGTCAAAACCCAACTCCTGGTAGGCCTCAACGAAGTGAAACTGGCCGAAGCTGCCAAGCTGGCTACCGGCGCTTACTTCCTGAAAGTGAACCAAGGCAAGCAGCACACCCTGCTGAAACTGGTGCGCGAATAGTCTTTGAGCCCTGCGGCTCGTATAAAATGGCCCGTAGCTTGCGCTACGGGCCATTTTTCTTTTTCTCCTCACTCCTGCTCATGCGCTATTTCCTGCTGCTGGCCCTGGCCGCAACGGCCTGCCAGACCAAGCCCACTCAAGAAGCCTCCACTGTGCCCGCCTGGCCCGCTGCGCCGCTCCGCAACACCCGCTGGGTGCCGCGTGAGATTGGCAGCCAGCCGGTTTCAATTCCTGACAATACCCAAGAGCCCTACCTGCTGCTACGCCCCGAAGGCTCGGCCGAGGGCAATGCCGGCTGCAACCGCTTTCGCGGCGAGGCCACGGCCGAAGGCGGCGATGGCTTACGCTTTGGGGCGCTGCTGACTACCCGCATGGCCTGCCCCGCCCTGGCCACCGAAACCGCATTCACCAAAGCACTGGAGCAAACGCGCCACTACCGCATCAGCGGCGACACGCTGCGGCTCTACGATGCCAGCAACGGGCTTCTGACGCGGCTGGAGGCGGTGTACCTGCAGTAGCAAACGCAGGTCAAAATAGAGGCTAAAAAACGGAGGGTTAGAAATCAGCACCAGGTTATTCGGCGCTGATTTTTAATCCTCCGTTTTTTAGCTTCCTGCTGTGCTACTTAGTGGTCAGCACCAAGTCGTCTGCTTGCACGCGGGTACCTTCCGTTAGGCTCACAGCGTCAATCGTCAAGTCTTGCGGGGCGGTGATGGTGGTTTCCATCTTCATGGCCTCGATGACGAACAGCGGGGTGTTTTTCGTGACCTGCTGGCCGGGCTGCACCAGCACTTTGCTGAGCATGCCTTGCAGCGGCGCGGCTACGTGCTGGGAGTTGGCCTTATCGGCCTTGGCGTTGCTGGTTTTGGTGACGGCCACGGAGTTGTCGCGCACGTCAAGATTGCGGGTTTGGCCGTTGAGGGTGAAAAAGACGGTGCGGCAGCCCTCTTCATTGACATGGCCGACGGACTGCAGCCGCACGATGACCGACTTGCCGCGGGCAATTTCGATGAGCGTCTCCTCCCCTTCTTCGAGGCCGTAAAAGAATACTTTGGTGGGAATCTGGCTGACTTCGCCGAACTGCTGGCGGAATTTCCAGTAGTCCTCGAATACCTTGGGGTAAAGCAGATACGAAAGCAAATCAGTGAACTTGCCGCCGGGGAATTTCTCCTGGAACGCAGGCCAGTCCTGCTCGAAATCAATGGGTGGCAAATGCTCACCGGGCCGGGTGGTGAAGGGCTCCTCGTTTTTGAGAATCAGCTTTTGCAGCTCGGCGGGCCAGCCGCCCTCGGGCTGGCCGATGTCGCCGCGAAACAGCTCGCGCACCGACTCGGGGAAGCTCAGGGTTTCGCCCTTGTCCAGCACGTCCTGCGGTGTGAGGCTGTTCGACACCATGAACAAGGCCATGTCGCCCACCACTTTGCTGCTGGGTGTCACCTTCACGATGTCACCAAATAATTGGTTGACGTCGGCAAAGCGTTGCTTGACTTCCTCAAACTTATCGAGCAAGCCCAGCGAGGCCGCCTGCGGGCGCAGGTTGGAGTACTGCCCGCCGGGAATTTCGTGCTGAAAAACCTCCGAAGTGCCCGCCAGCAGGCCCGACTCGAAGGGATAATACATTTCGCGCACGGCTTCCCAGTAATTACTGAACTCGTTGAGCGAGTGCTGGTCGAACTCGTGGTGGCGCGGGGTGTGGCGCAGCATTTCCACCACCGAGTTGAAGTTGGGCTGTGAGGTGAGACCCGACAGCGACCCGATGGCCACGTCGATGACGTTGGCGCCGGCTTCTACGGCCTTCATATAAGTGGCAGCCTGCAGCGAAGAAGTGTCGTGGGTGTGCAGGTGAATGGGCAGTTTCACCGCGTCGCGCAGGCCGGCAATGAGTTCGCCGGCGGCGTAGGGTTTGAGCAGCCCGGCCATATCCTTGATGCAGAGAATGTGGGCGCCGGCATCTTCGAGCTGCTTGGCCAGCCGGAGGTAGTAGTCGAGGCTATACTTACTGCGTTTCGGGTCCATGATGTCGCCGGTGTAGCAGATGCAGGCTTCGGCCAGGCTCTGGGTTTTGTTGCGCACAAAACCGATGCAGGACTCCATGCCCTTGAGCCAGTTCAGCGAGTCGAAAATGCGGAACACGTCAATGCCGGTTTCGCCAGCCTGCTCCACGAATTTTTCAATGAGGTTGTCGGGATAAGCTTTGTAGCCCACGCCGTTGGCGCCGCGGATAAGCATCTGCAACAGAATGTTGGGCACGGCAGCGCGCAGCTTGGCCAGCCGCTCCCAGGGGTCTTCATGCAGAAAGCGCAGGGCTACGTCGAAGGTGGCACCGCCCCACACTTCGAGGGAGAAGGTTTGCGGGTGCTGCTGGGCGTAGGCGCCGGCCACTTTCAGCATGTCCCAGCTGCGCATGCGGGTGGCCAGCAGGCTTTGGTGGGCGTCGCGCAGGGTAGTGTCGGTGTAGTGAATAAGCGGCTCGTCGCGCAGCCATTGGGCAAAGCCTTCGGGGCCCAGCTCCTGCAGCTTTTGTTTGGTGCCGGGGGCGGGCGTAGCGGTAGCGTCGAAGGCCGGCAGGTGCGGGCGGCGGGGCTGGCGGCGCGGGTCAAGGTGGTCCTTGACGTCGGGGTTGCCGTTCACCACCACATCGCCGACGTAGGCCAGCAGGCGCGTGGCGCGGTCCTGACGCAGCTTGAACTCAAAGAGTTCGGGATGGTCCTTGATGAAATCGACAGTGGCGTGGCCGGCCCGGAATTCGGGATTGGCCACGATGTTGTCGAGGAAGGGAATGTTGGTTTTGACGCCGCGGATGCGGAATTCAGCTAGGGCCCGGCGCATTTTCTGGGCCGCTGCGGTGAGCGTGGGCGCCTGGGCCGATACTTTCACCAACAGCGAATCGAAAAACGGCGACACGATTGCGCCCTGGTACACCGAGCCCTGGTCGAGCCGGATGCCGAAGCCGCCGGCCGAGCGATAGGCCACCACGGTGCCGTAGTCCGGCTTAAAGTCGTTGGCGGGGTCTTCGGTGGTGATGCGGCACTGCATGGCGAAGCCCACTTTCAGCGGCGTTACATCGGCGCCGAGGCCGATTTCGGGGTCGCCGAGCTTGTAGCCAGCGGCGATGTAGAGCTGGGTCTTAATCAAGTCCACACCCGTAATCATCTCGGTGACGGTGTGTTCGACCTGGATGCGCGGGTTGACTTCGATGAAGTAAATCCGGTTGTGCTCGGGGTTTACCAGAAATTCCACCGTGCCCACGTTGTCGTAGCCCACGGCCCGGCCGATGCGCAAGGCATAGTCGTAAAGCTGCTCGCGCAACTCATCGGCCAAGCCCACGGACGGCGCCACTTCCACCACTTTCTGGAAGCGGCGCTGCACCGAGCAGTCGCGCTCGTAGAGGTGTACAAGGTTGCCGTGCTGGTCGCCCACCAGCTGCACCTCAATGTGTTTGGGGCGCTCCACGAATTTTTCCAGGAACACAGTGTCGTCGCCGAAAGCATTCAGCGCCTCGTTGCGGGCCTCGAAAAAGCCTTTCTCCAGTTGCTCATCGTCGCGGATAATGCGCATGCCGCGGCCGCCGCCACCCGAAGCTGCCTTTAGCATCACGGGGTAGCCGATACGGTTGGCTTCGGTTTTGGCCGTTTCAAAATCAACGAGGTCGGCCTCGCTGCTTTCAATCTGGGGGACCTGCTGCTCGCGGGCCACCTGCTTGGCCCGCACTTTGTCGCCGAGGGCTTCCATCACCTCGGGCCGGGGGCCGACGAAGATGAGGCCTTCCTCGCGGCAGCGGCGGGCCAGCTGGGCGTTTTCACTCAGGAAGCCGTAGCCGGGGTGGATAGCGTTGACCCGGTTTTCTTTAGCCACGCGCAGCAGGCCTTCGATGTCGAGGTAGGGCTTGAGGGGCTCGTCGTCGCGGCCAATCTGGTAGGCCTCATCGGCCTTGTAGCGGTGCAGCGAGTAACGGTCTTCGTAGGTGTACACGGCCACCGTGGGGATGGCCATTTCGGTGGCCGCGCGCAATACGCGAATGGCAATTTCGCCCCGGTTGGCGACAAGGAGTTTGGTTATTTTCATAAATCGACAGCAGGAAATGCCCCGGCACAGCCCCGAATACGCAGCTTTTGGGCTTTTGGCTGCTGCGCTGCGCAATATAAAGCGTCAGCCGGATGGGAGTTTGATAATTGCGTACCTATTCCCGTACGTTTCAGCCAACCGCGCTGCCTTATACGTTAGGGCTGCACAACCTCACGCTGCTTTCAACTCACAGGCAATGCAATTTACCGGCAAAAACATTCTGCTAATCGGGGCTTCATCGGGTATCGGCCTGGCCACGGCCACGCTGCTGCATGGGCTCGGGGCCACTTTATTCACGGCTTCCCGGCATCTCTCCCCTGAGCTGGAAGCCCTGCAAACCAATTATCTGCCCTACGATGCCACGCAGCCCGTAGGCGCGGCCTTCGACCAGTTACCCGAGGTGCTGCACGGCGTGGTGTACTGCCCCGGCAGCATCAAGCTGCGCCCCTTCGAGCGCATTCCGGCCGAGGATTTTCAGGCTGATTTCGACCTGAATGTACTGGGGGCCGTGCGAGTGCTGCAAGCCGTGATGAAGCGGCTGAAAAAGGCGGAGGGCGGCGCTTCGGTCGTCTTATTCAGCACGGTAGCGGCCGACACGGGGATGAGCTTCCACACCAGCATTGCCACGGCCAAGGCGGCGGTGGAAGGCCTCACGCGGGCGCTGGCGGCCGAGTACGCGGCCAGCGGCGTACGCGTCAACTGCATTGCGCCGTCGCTCACCAATACGCCCTTGGCGGCGGCCCTGCTCAATTCGCCTGAAAAGGCGGAGGCCGGCGCCCGGCGGCACCCGCTGCAGCGCATCGGCCAGCCCGAGGATTTGGCTTATACCGCCGCCTTCCTGCTGTCCAGCCACAGTTCGTTTACCACCGGGCAGGTAATCGCCGTGGATGGTGGCCTGGGCCGACTGAAATAACCGGCCGCAGCCGAACCCTACCCCTATCAAACCGGTTATTATCACATGGAAAAGGACCGCATCAAACAAGCCTACCTCGACTTCGTGCGCAACGAAGGCCAGCCCCCCGCCTCCGTGTATAAGCTGATGCAGCAGCTGGAACTGCCTGAGGCCGAATTCTACCGCCACTATGCCAATTTCGAGGCCATCGACCGGAAGTTGTGGGCTGATTTTGGCCGCCAGGCGCGGCAGACGGCCGCCACCGAGCCCGTGTGGGCCGACTACGGCAGCCGCGAAAAGCTGCTGGCGTTCTACTACACGCTGCTCGAAATTCTGAAGCAAAACCGCAGCTACGCCCTGCAAAGCCTGCGCCGCTCGCTGTCGAAAGTGCCGAGCTTTACGCCCCGGGTACTCGATGATTTCCGGCAGGAGTTTGAGGAGTTTGTGGCTGGCTTGCTGCACGATGGTCGTAGCAGCGGCGAAATAGCCAGCCGAGCGCTGGTGCAGGACAGCTACCCGCGCCTGTTCTGGCAGCAGGCACTGTTCGTGCTGGGCTTTTTTGCCAAAGACGACACCGTGAACTTCGAGCGCACCGACGCCGCCGTGGAAAAAGCCGTGACGCTGAGCTTCGACCTGGTGGGCCGCAATACGCTGGATTCGGCCGTTGATTTCGTGCGATTTCTGGTAGGCAAGTAGTCTCATGGCCGACCAACCCCAGGAGTCGCTGCCTACCAGCAAGGTAGCCCGCGCCGCCCGCTTCGCCAAAACTGGCTTCAACGTGGGCACCAACTACATAAAGCACTATGCCAAAAAAGCCGTAGGTGCCGAAACCTCGACCGAAGCGCTGCACGCCGCCAACGCCGCCGAGCTCTACGGCACCCTGAGCGAGATGAAGGGTTCGGTGCTGAAAGTGGCCCAGATGCTGGCGATGGAGAAAAACCTGCTGCCCACGGCCTACGCCGAGCAGTTTGCCCAAGCGCAGTACCAGACGCCGCCGCTGTCGGGGCCGCTGGTGGTGAAAGCGTTCCGGGATGCTTTCGGTAAGTCGCCGTTTGAGGTGTTTGATGAGTTTGAGCCCACGGCCCGGCAGGCGGCGAGCATCGGGCAGGTGCATCGCGCCCGCAAGGATGGTAAAGCTCTGGCGGTGAAGGTGCAATATCCCGGCGTGGCGGCCAGCATTCAGTCCGATATCCGGCTGGTGAAACCGGTGGCTCTGCGGGTATTAGGTTTTAATGAGGCGCAAGTGCGCCCCTATCTGGCCGAAGTCGAAACCCGCCTGCTCGAAGAAACCGACTACGCGCTGGAGCTGCGCCGGGGCCAGGAAATTGCGGCCGCTTGCGCCCACCTGCCGCATCTGGAGTTTCCGCGCTACTACCCCGACATGTCGGGTGCCCGCATCCTGACTATGGACTGGCTGTCGGGCCAGCATCTCAAGGAGTTCCTGGCTACCCAGCCCTCGCAGGCGGTGCGTAATCAGCTGGGGCAGGCGCTGTGGGATTTTTACCAATTTCAGCTCAACACCTTACACCAGGTGCATGCCGACCCGCACCCCGGCAATTTCCTGCTGCAAGCCACGCAGGGCGGCACCGTGGGCGTGCTCGATTTCGGCTGCGTGAAAACGGTGCCGGCTGAGGTGTACACGTTGTTCACGGCCCTGCTGGCGCCTGAAACCTATGCCGACGAAACCCGCCTGAGTGAGCTACTCACCCAGGCCGGCGTACTGCGCCCCGACGACCCACCCGCCCTGCGAGCGCTGTACCTGCGCACCATGCGCCACTCGCTGGAGCTGGTGGGCCGCCCTTTCCGCCAGCCGCACTTCAACTTCGGCGACCCGGCTTACATGCAGGAGCTCTATCAACTGGGCGACAACCTCATGCAAGACCCCGAGCTGCGTCGCCAGCGCGAGCCGCGCGGCTCCGAGCACTTCATTTACCTCAACCGCACCTACGTCGGGCTGTTTGCCCTGCTCACGGAGTTGGGGGCCGAAGTGCAAACCGCTGCCTGAAAAGCTGTCGTTTTTCCCGTTCTTGGGGCATGGATTTAGCTGCCGAACTGCTGCGCGAGCACTCCGCCCGCCAGACTCAGCGCCTCGTGCGTTACGCAAATGCCCGAACCAGCCATCTGGTCGAACTGGTTGACCTCGTGACGGGGCCGCCCGGCCGGGTGAGCCAGCTGGCCGCTGAAATACTGGGCTGGTGCGCCGAGCAGCAGCCGAAGCGGCTACTGCCGCATCTGCCTCGGCTATTGCTATTGTTAGGCCCTACCGGCCATCACGTAGCCGTGCGCCGGGGCATTGCGCGAGCGCTACAGTTCGTGCCCGTGCCGAATGACTTACAGGCCGAAACATTCGACCGCAGCCTGGAGTTGCTGGGCAGCGCTTCCGAAGCGGTTGCCGTAAAAGCCTCTCTGCTGACGGTGCTCACTAACCTGGCCCGCTTGCACCCCGACCTGGCTACCGAAGTGCTGATGGTACTGGAGCCGCAGCTACCTTATGCTTCGCCGGCGCTGCGGTCGCGGGCGGCGGCTTCAATACCTGTTCTGCAACAGCTTGCCCAAGCAAATGCTCATTAAACTCTCCCTTATTCTCCAACATTTCAAATGAAAAAGCTCTTCCTTCTTGGCCTGCTACTGGCCGGTTTCTCATCGGCCCAGGCCCAACACGTAGCCAGCTGCTGCAGCCGCCCCGCTGCTACCGAAGTATTTGCCATGCTGGCTACTAACCCCGAATTTGTGAGTGGCCACGATGCGCCGCTGCCCTACGAATACCAGGGCGCGGGCCAGGAAATCGAATTCAAAACGCCCGACGGCAGCAGCGGCCGCGGCTTCGAAATCAAAAGCGCCACGCCGTCCACTAAATACCTGCTGGTATTCCAGGAGTGGTGGGGCCTCAACGATTACATCAAGAAAGAAGCCGCCACCTACGCCGCCGAAATGCCCGGCGTAAACGTGCTGGCCCTCGACCTCTACGACGGCAAAGTGGCCACCACCGCCGACGAAGCCAGCCAGCTCATGCAGGCCGTAAAAACCGAGCGCGCCCAGGCCATCATCAAAGGCGCCATCGCCTACGCCGGCCCCAAAGCGCAGCTAGCCACCATCGGCTGGTGCTTCGGCGGCGGCTGGAGCCTGCAAGCCGCCCTGCTCGGCAGTAAGCAAACCACTGGCTGCGTTATGTATTACGGCATGCCCGAAAAAGACGTGGCCCGCCTCAAAACCCTTCGCACCGACGTGCTGGGCATCTTTGCCGACCAGGACAAGCACATCAGCCCCGCAGTAGTGGCCCAGTTTAAAAAAGACATGGCCGCCGCCGGCAAAAAGCTCACCGTATACAGCTACGCCGCCGACCACGCCTTTGCCAACCCGTCCAACCCTAAGTTTAACAAGGAGTTTGCCGCCCAGGCGCACGCCAAATCACTGGCTTATCTGCGCGGGCGCTTCAAGCTCAAAAGTTGAGTTGACAATTAATAAGCAGAAAGGGGCTGCCGGAAAAACTTCCGGCAGCCCCTTTCTGCTTGTTTTCCAGCTCAGAATCACTCTAGGCAGCCTGCCGCCAGTCGGTGGCCAGCAGGCCGGTCAGTTCGGCGGCGTAGCTGGCCAGCTGCTCCCAGTCGGGCAGCACAAAGTATTGGTTTTGAAAGCGCGTGTCGAGTACGGGCGTGCTGAGGACCGTGCTCAGGTCGAAGTCCGAGCGCGGCGTTTCCTCATCCATGCAGTGGTGAATTTCACCGGCCGACGACAGCAGGCCCGCGCCGTAGAGGCGCAGCTTGTTATCGTGCCGCACCAGGCCAAACTCGGCCGTGAAGAAATACAGCGCCCACAGCTGGCGGCGCGTAACGGTGTCGGCGGCGGGCAGCACCTGGGCGGCCTGCCCCAACTCGTGCAGGAAGTTGGCAAAGGCCGCATCGAGCAGCATGGGGACATGCCCGAACAGGTCGTGGAACAAATCGGGAGCGGAAGTGAAGTCGAAGTCGCGCATGAGGCGCAAGCGCGTCACTACCGGAAACTTGCGTTCGGCCAGCAGCCCGAAGAAGGTCGTCAAATCGACCTGCTGCCCGAATGGCACCAACTGCCAGCCGCTCAGAACCTGCACCTGTTCGCTCAGCGCCCGGATTTCCGGTATTGCGTCGCGCCGGAGCCCCAGCCGGGCCAGCCCCTCGCTGAACACCGGGGCGGCCCGCCGGTGCAGCAGCGCCGTCTGGCGGTCGAACAGAATTTTCCAGACCAACTGGTCCTGGGCCGAGTAGGCGGTGGCGGGGTTGTGGGGCAGTTTGAACATAGCAACAGGGCGAAAAAAAAGCCCGACTTCCTGAAAGGAATCGGGCTTTTGCTTGGAGAATTAGCGAAAGAGAGTTTTCATGCTTTCTGCTTCCGTAATGCCAAACGCGGCCCGACCCCGCTATGTTTAAAGCGGGTGGCGGTGGCTTGGCAATTGACGTATAGCTGGCGCATGACGAAGCGAATATCAGCCTATTTTTTGGAAAAGCAAGTTTTCCAGCAAATTATTTTTGCGCACCGCTCTTGGCAACGCTGCCTTTTCCGCTCTCAAAAACTTAAGCAATAGCTTACTTTACTCGAAACAGCCATTGGTAAGCCGCCGGAAATTCCCGCTTCCAAAACCATTCACGGTGCTGCCCGTCGGCGGGCGCCTGCAACCGCAGGTGCCTAGCCGGCACCCCCCCGGCACGCAGCGCATCGCGCCAGGCTGCCATCAGCGGCAGCATCGTTTCCGATTCCTGAGGGCCGCACACAAAGTAGAATCGCGTAGTCGGCGCAGCCGGGTGCGCGGCGAAATACGTTTTCAGCGAGTCGTTGCAAACCCAGAAGGCCGGTGAAAATACCCCTACCCGCCCGAATGCTTTGGGATACCGCAGGGCCGCATAAAACGAAATGAGCCCGCCCAGGCTGGAACCCGCCACGCCCGTGCTGGCAGCCTCGGGTCGCGTGCGGTAGTATGCATCGATGTATGGCTTCAGCGTCTGGGCCAGGAAATCGACGTAGGCGCCACCCTGGCCGCCTCTTTTCAGCTCAGCGTTGGGCCAGGGGATGTATTCGTCGGTACGTAGCTCGCCGCCGTTGTCCACGGCTACCACGATGCAGCCAGCGGGGTCCTGCCCGGTGGCGCGCAGGCGGTCGAGGGTTTCATCCACGCCCCATTCGCCGCTGAAGCTGATGGCGGCGTCGAACATGTTCTGGCCGTCGTGCAGGTAGAGCACGGGATAGCGCCGCCGGGGCTGCCGGGCGTAGTCGGCGGGCAGGTAAATCCAGACCCGGCGCTGCCGGTTGCCCAGCTGCGGCATCGTGAAATTTTCGGCCAGCACCCGCACCTGGGGCGAGGCGGTGGACTTCGGAGGTGCAATAGAAGCTTGGTTGTCCCAGTTCAGCACTTCGTGCAGCAGTTCACCGCGCTGCCCGGCCGGGGCCTGCCGGTTAGCCACGGGCTGGCGCTGGGCATCCAGCTCGGCCCGGCCCCAGCTGCCCAGCGTGAATTTGTACTCCAGCGCCCCCAGACCGGCCGGCAAGGCCAGCTGAAGGGAGCCATCGGCATTGCGGCGCAGGGCGTAGGCCAGGTTGTGGGGGTTCCAGCTATTAAAGGAGCCGGCTACGAATACCGTATCGGTTGGCGGCGTGTCGGCGGGCAGGCGGGTTATTTTCAGCACCACCTGCGCCGGGCTGGGTAGCGCGCACCCAAGGGTGAGCACTGCCAGCAGCCAGCGGCCTTTCCGCAACGGGTGGCACCACATCAACCTGAAGCGTTAGCGAATGGTGGAGCCGCTGCCGGCGCCCCGCTCGGCCGAATCCATCCGGCGCAGGGTGTAAACGGCCCGCACCGAATCGACACCGGGCAGTGCATTCACTTGAAAATCAAGCAAAGCGCCTTGTTTCTGCGGGCCTTTCACGAAATGCCGGTATTCCTCGGCCGACTCGCGCACCACAAACAGCTCGCCGGGGGACGGAATTTTCAGCTTTGAATAGGTGCTACGGCCGTCGCCGGCGGGCTTGCGCTCGGGGTCGGCAATGAGGTTGGTGCCGAGCAGGCGGTACTTTTTTTCGTCGGTGCCGGGCAGGCCCAGGTTGCCCACGCCATCCACGTAAACTTCGCGGCGCGACACCAGCTGGTCGGGCGAGAGGTAGCGTAGCAGGGCCAGATGGTCTTCCTCCATGATGAGCTGCTGCACGGCCTTGCCGGGAGGCGCCTGCTCATAGTACACGATGATAGGATTTTTCATCCGTAGCCGGCTCACGATGATGGGCGGCACGTCGTCGTCGGGGTCACCCTTCTTGATGACGATGGGGGCGTTGGTCTTGCTTTTTGATTTCGCGCCGGCCGCCGTTTTCGATTTGGTTTTCGATTTCGAAGGCATCGTAAAGCCAGGCTGGTCCTGGGCCAGGACTTCAGAGAAAGAAGCTGCGAAGAACAGCGCTACGAGCAGTAGGTGCTTTTTCATGAACATGCGAAAAGTCAAAATTAGGCAGTAGAACCCAGCCCGCCACCCCGCTCCCCTTATTAAATACAGTACAGGCCTGCAATTTTAGGAGTTTCACGGCAAAAAACAAGTGTTCCTAGCCTTGTAGCGGTCCAATTTGCGGACATGATTCGGGTACAACAGCCAGCGAAGGCCAATTTCGGGCCAATATTGCCTGCAAACGATTGCAGCGCTTTATGATGCGCTAGTGTTTCTGTCCCAAAAAGAAGCGGCTTTTTTGTCCGATAATGGACAAAATGCCGAAAACGGGATTCCCGGAAAAAGTCATTTGTCCGGCCTCTTGATTGTTGAGAAAAACCGATACATTCGTCCCACAGAAACCCAACTATGTTGAAGGCCGAGAGGAGAACTAGCAGCGCAGACTGGTCGAACGAGACACATCATTGACCGAGGAAAAGGCTTCACTGGCCGGTGTTTAGTCGGCCACACCCATTTAAAAGCGGTAAATTGCGCGGTTAATTCACAATTCGGCATCGTTTGCGGGAACGTTTTTCACTTCTAAACGACAAGACAATCAGTTACTGTCCGAGCGGGGAATTTTTCGGTTTCCGTCGCTTACCACACATGTTTTTTTCGCCTATCCGGCGTTTTTCTGTTTCCCACCATTCACTTTTTTTTTAACTAACCCCTGTTTCCTTTATGAAACACCCCTACCTAGCGAAACTCTTGTTTCTGCTACTATTCCTAAGCTTTGGCGCCGTCACGGGTGCCTGGGCACAGACCACTGGTTCCGTGAGCGGACGCATCACGGATGAAAAAAATGAAGGCGTTCCGGGCGCTACCGTCATCATCGACGGCACCACGTTCGGCGGCTCTTCCAACATGGATGGCACGTACAGCATTCAGAATGTGCCTGCTGGCCCGCAAACGCTGGTTATTTCGTACGTAGGCTACAACACCGTGCGCCGCCCGGTGACGGTAGTGGCCGGTGCCAACACTGAAGTGTCGGCGGGCCTAACTGAAAACGCGACCGCGCTGAGCGAGGCCGTAGTTATCGGCTACGGCACGCAGCGCCGGCAGGACATCACCGGCGCCGTAGCGCAGGTCGATTCCAAGCAGTTTGTGCAAGGTCAGGTAACCAACCCCGAGCAGTTGATTCAGGGCAAAGTGGCCGGCGTGAGCATCACGACGGGCGGTGGGGCCCCAGGTGCTCCTTCCACCATCCGTATTCGCGGCAACTCGTCGCTGAATGCCAACAGCGACCCGCTGTACGTTATCGACGGGGTGCCCGTGGATAAAGGCGGCATCAACGGTGCTTCCAACCCGCTCTCGCTCATCAACCCCAGCGACATCGAAACCTTCACGGTGCTGAAGGATGCCTCCGCCACAGCCATTTATGGCAACCGGGCTTCGGGTGGGGTAATCCTCATCACGACCAAGAAAGGCTTGCAAGGCGAAAAGCTGCGCGTGGAGCTGAACTCGCAAACCGGCATCTCCACGGTGGCGCGTCGCTACGAAACGCTGTCGGCTGGTGAGTTCCGGGAACTGGTGACGGCCAATGCGCCGGCTACGCAGGTGGCCACGCTGGGTACCGCCAACACCGACTGGCAGAATGAAATATTCCGCACGGGCGCTACCTACGACAACACGGTGAGTCTGATTGGCAGCATTGCCAAGAAAGTGCCCTTCCGCGTGTCGTACGGCAACCTCTACCAGGAGGGTATCGTCATCACCAACAAGCTGAAGCGTAATTCGGGTTCGATTAGCCTGAGCCCCACCCTGCTCGATGAGCATCTGCGCATTGATGTCAACGCGAAAGGCAGCGTTATCGACAACCGGTTTGCTGACTACGGCCAGATTGCTGGCGCGGCATTCTACGACCCCACGCAGCCTGTTCGCTCTACCGAAGGGCAGTATGGCCGCTACGGTGGCTACTACCAGTTCCTGTCGTCCGGCCCCACCTTTGCGCCGCTGGGCAATGCGCCCGGCAACCCGGTAGCAGCCATCAACAACCTGGAGGACGTGAGTACGGTGAAGCGCCTCATCGGTAACGTGCAATTCGATTACAAAGTGCACGGCGTGGAAGGCCTGCGGGCTAACCTCAACCTGGGCCTCGACATTGCCCGCGGCAGAGGCTCCAAAAGCTATGCTCCCGGCGACTTCGGCAACTACAACAAGGACTTTCCCAATGACCCGGGCAAAAACGGCTCTTACAACCAGTATTCCCAGGACAAGGACATGAACCTGCTGGAAGCCTACATGGCGTATGGCAAGCAGCTGGGCGCCGCCAAGCTCGATGTGCAGGCGGGCTATGCCTACCAGACGTTTAAAGACCAGGGCCCGAACTTCCTGACTTATCGCTCAGACCGTACCACGCAAATCAACCCCGACGACACCCTGACGGTGCCGGGCTTCTACAGCCAGTACGTGCTGCTGTCGTACTTCGGCCGGGCTACCGTGAACGTGAGCGACAAATACCTGCTGACGGCTACGCTGCGTAACGACCGCACTTCGCGCTTCCGCGACGGCTACAACAGCGGCTGGTTCCCGGCCCTGGGTCTGGCCTGGCGCATCAAAGGGGAAGACTTCCTGAAAGACAACACCACCATCTCGGAACTGAAGCTGCGCGTCGGCTACGGCCGCACTGGCCAGCAGGACATCGGGGGCGCCTACGACACGCAGCCGCGCTACGCTTACGGCAATGCCCAGTCGCAATACCTGTTCGGGAATAATGGTACCGGCTTCATCACCGGCCCGCTGGGCTACAACGCAGCCCTGACCTGGGAAACGACCAGCACCTACAACGCCGGCCTGGACCTAGGCTTCGCCGACAACCGCCTCACGGCCACTATCGATGTGTACCAGCGCACGGCCAGCGACCTGCTGCAGGAAGTGAACGTGCCGGCTGGCTCGAACCTCGTGAACCGCCTCAACGCCAATGTGGGCTCGCTGCGCAACCGCGGTATTGAGCTGGGCCTCAACTACGGCGTACTGCGTTCAACCGATTTGAACTGGGATGTGAACGTGAACGGCGCCTACAATGTTAACGAAATCACCGACCTGGGCCTGCAGGACGCCGGCTTCCCCGGCCAGCAGCTTGGCGACATTGGCGGCGGCACCGGCAACCAGATTCAAATCAACAGCGTGGGTTACGCTCCCAGCTCTTTCTACGTGTTCCAGCAAGCCTACGGCCCCGACGGCCGCCCGCTGCAGGGTGCTTATGTGGACCGCAACGGCAATGGCTCGTCGACCGACGACTATTACCGCTACAAGCAGCCGGCCCCGCTCGTGACGCTGGGCTTCAGCTCGAACCTGAGCTACAAGAAGCTGTTTTTTGCCTTCACGCTGCGTAGCAACCTCGGCAACTACGTGTACAATGCCAACGATGCCGACCGCGGCAACTACGCCAACGCCAAAGGCTCGACGCTGTTTGTAAACAACCTCTCGCCCGACGTGCGCAATACGGGTTTCACCGCCCAACAGCTTTTCTCGGACTACTACGTGCAGAACGCCTCGTTCCTGCGCTGCCAGAACATCTCGCTGGGCTACAACGTGGGCAAGGTAATGGGCGTTTCGACGCTGCGCATCACCGGCAACGTGCAGAACCCCTTCCTCATCACCAAATACAAAGGTGTGGAGCCCGAAATCTTTGGTGGTATCGACCGCAACTTCTATCCCGTGGCCCGCACCTACACGCTGGGCATCACTCTTGGCATTTAATTCCCTCCCCCTTCCATGAAAAAGACTCTCTTCAATGGGGTAGCCGCGCTGGCGCTGGGTACGGCCCTGGCTAGCCTGACTACTTCCTGTAACAAAGACCTCGACCAGGCGCCCAAGTATGAGCCTACGCCTGACCGGGTATATACCAGTCTGGCCGCCTACAAAGGCGTGCTGGGCAAGATTTACGGAGGCTTTGCCCTCACCAGCCTGGGCGGTGCCGGCGGCGACAGCGACATCAAGGGCATTGACGGCGGCACGGGCAACTACCTGCGCCAGCTGTGGAGCGCCCAGGAGCTGACCACCGATGAGGCCGTGGTGGCCTGGAACGACCCTGGCATTCAGGACTGGCACAACATGAACTGGGACGCCAACAACCCTCTGTTGCGCGGCCTCTACAACCGGGCGTACTACGAAATCAGCATCTGCAACGAGTTCATCCGGGAGTCGTCGGAAGACCGGCTGACCCGCCGCCTGCCGGCTACCGATGTGGCCGAAGCCCAGCGCTTCCGTGCCGAGGCGCGTTTCCTGCGGGCCGTATCGTATATGCACGTTATCGACCTGTTCGGAGGCGGTCCGTTTGTGACCGAAGCCAATGAGGTTGGGGTAGCGAAACCGCCCTATAACACTCGTCAGCAGCTTTTCACTTTTGTAGAGAAGGAACTGCTGGAACTGGCTACCGACGCCGGCCTGAAAAAATCTCGCGAAAATGAGTACGGCCGGGTGGACCAGTCGGCCGCCCACGGCATGCTGGCCCGTCTGTATCTGAACGCTGGCGTGTACACTGGCACCGACCAGTACAACAAAGCTGCTGAGCAGGCGCAGCTGGCCATCAATGGCTACGCGCTGGCTAAAGACCCCAGCACCAACGCCGCCGGCCGCACCATTGTATCGAGCTACGGACGTCTCTTCCTGGCCGACAACAATACGAGCCCGGCAAAAGACGAGATTATCTGGCCGGTACTGTTTGACGGCACGCGCGCCCAGACCTACGGTGGCACTACCTTCCTCGTGAATGGTGCCGTTAACGGCGCCGATGCCAACTGGCAGAAAGCCGTCGGGCAGTCGACTGGCTGGGGCGGCATGCGCGCTACCCGCGCCTTAGTCGACAAGTTCTTCATCCTGGGCGACACGGCGGTTGACCGTCGGGGCCGCTTCTGGAAGCCGGGCCAGTCGCTCGAAATCGCGGACCAGCTACAGTTTACCCAAGGCTTGGGCGTATTTAAATACCGCAACATCAACTCGGACGGCTCGGTAGTAGAAGGCTCGAACAACTTCTCCAGCGTCGACTTCCCGATGCTGCGCGTGGCCGACATGATGCTCATCTACGCCGAAGCTGCTACCCGCGGCAACGCCAACCGCGCCACGGCCCTGGACTACGTCAATCAGATTCGTCGCCGTGCCTTCGGCCGCACCGACCTGACTGCTGCCTACGTGCCGTCGGATATTTCCGATGCCCAGATGACGTCGGACTTCATCCTTGATGAACGGGCGCGTGAGCTGCACTGGGAGGGCCTGCGCCGCAGCGACCTCATCCGCTACAACAGGTTCACTGAGAATACCTACCTTTGGCCCTGGAAAGGTGGTTCGGCTGCTGGCCGCGGGGTTGATGCCCGCTTCAAGCTGTTCCCCATTCCGAACTCGGACATCACGGCCAACTCCAATCTCATTCAGAACCCCGGGTATCTGTAAGATTTGCAGCAACCGTGCGTTGGCACTGCTAACGCACGGTTGCTATAAGCTTCTGATGGGCACTGTAGCTGAGCTGACAAGTTAAGCTGTACTTGTTTTTCTAAAAAAACAGCACTTTTTAATCGTCAGTTAAGTTTGCTGCCCAGAACCCTATTCCTCTCATTCAATTCAACTTTATCCAATGAAAAACTGGCTTACCCAAGCAGTGGCGGGCTTAGCAGCAGTCACGATGCTGGCCTCGTGCGAGAAGGACGAAACCCGTGTAACAGTGCAGCCCGGTGACTCGCCGGCTCTCGCAGCAAGCACGGCAGTAGCCGGTGTGCTGACCAGCGCCAACGCCGCTAAACCTATTGTGAAGTACACCTTCCCGGCTTTCACGAGCACTACCTCAGGCCCCGCCGTAGCAATGCCTATGCAGTACGAGCTGCAGGTGGCTAAAACGGGCACCAACTTTGCCGCTCCTACCACCATCGCCGTTGACACGGTTGGTCGGAAAACGCTGACAATTGGTGACTTGAACACGGCGCTCATCAAAGCTGGTCTGACTCCTGATGTGGAGGGAACGGTAGATGTGCGACTGCGCACCGTATACGCGGCCAACAGCGCGTCGCTGTATTCCAACGTAACCACCATAAAGGCTACGCCTTACTCGCGCGAGCTGTATCTGTTCGGCAGTGCGTTTGCGCTGGCTTCGGCTCCTTACATTCAGGAGCGCGACGGCCTGGCACAGCAGTATGAGGGTTACGTTTATTTCCCGCAAGCAGGTGCTACCGTTAAGCTTTCGAATACGCAAACGTCTTCGGGCACTGTGTTCGGGACCGATGCTACCAACCGCGTAGTGAGCGGAGGTACCAACGATATCACCTTCCGCCAGAAGGGTATGTACCGCGTGCGTCTGAACCTGGCTACGGGCGCTCTTGATACCGTGCATACCGTGTGGGGCCTGGTTGGCTCGGCTACCACCAACAGCGGTGCCGGCTGGGATGCTTCGAAGCGGATGACGTACAACGATACGACCAAAATGTGGACCTTTACTGGTAACATTCCTGGTGCAGGGAGCAACAATCAGTTTAAGTTCCGGGCCAATGACGCTTGGGCCATCAACCTGGGCTTGACCAAGAAGGCAACCGATGCGGCAGACCTGCTGGAACAGGATGGTGATAACATCAACCTCAGCAGCCCCGGAACTTATACGGTTTCGCTGGACCTGAACACCCCCAACGCCTATAAATACACAATCAAGTAAGCTTTGCAGCTAATCGAACAAGAAAGCCCGGTCAATTGACCGGGCTTTCTTGTTTAAGACGAAGGGGGTAATACCTTTTTCGGCTTCCGGCGATTGAACAGCTACCCACATGCGGCGCCCCACTACGCCCTACTTTCGTTTTTTCATCGCAACTTTTTTTCTGTCTATGATTCTTCCAACGGTGGCTCTACGAGCTGGCACTAGTGCCAGCTCGATAACGCATACCACCGCGTCTACTTCACCACCGAAGGGTATAACTCCGACTCCGTCGATGGGTTTATATTATGGCTTCGCTGAATCAGACCAGGCCCGACACCCACCTCCGCAACAAATGAAAGAAGAGGCATTTCTACGCTGCCGGCATGTTGTCGAAGGCTAATGCCGATATGTCAGTGACGCGCTCAATGGCACCGTGCAAACTTATCAGGCAATGAAAAAGCCCCGGCGCGTAATGCGCCGGGGCTTTTTCATCACTCTAAAGCGGCATGCTTACAGCAGCACTACTTTGCGGGTAGCGGTGCGGGCTCCCTGCTGCACTTTCACGAGGTAGGTGCCAGCGGCCAGGTTAGCGGCGTTCAGGTCTAGTGTTTGGGTGCCGGCGGCTTTGGGGCCGTTTTCCAGCACGCGCACTTCGCGGCCCAGCAGGTCGGTGAGGGCGATGCGCACCTGCTCTGAGCCAGCGGCTACGCTGTAACTGATGGTGGCGCGGCCAGCCACGGGGTTGGGGGCTACGATGAGGCCCATGGCGGCCGCAGCAGCGGTTGCTTTGGTACTTAGTACGCCGTTGGCGCCCAGAGCAAAACTTGCCGTTTGCAAGCCCGGAATTGCAGCGAAGTCAACGTCGTTGCCGGTAGCCCCGTTATCTAAGCCGCCCAGGTTTGGACTGGGTAAGCCAGCTGGAAATGCTCCTTCTGCCTGCGGAATAAATTCACCAGATGCATAGCCCCCATTGCCGTTATTATAGATAGCAAAAACCAGGAATCCGGCACCCACTGCAGTTGCCCCCAGGGCTGCCCGGTCTAGCTCGATTTCCCAACCATAAGAACCTGCTGCTCCGTAAGTAGCGCCCGTAGTTGGGACAGTGTTGCCAGGATTGGTACCGATTTCACCATTTGTGGTGTTGCGATAGGCCATGCGGGCATTTGCGAGTTGAGCGTACGCACCTGTAGCAACAGCTGGGCTAATAGTGAGGGCGGTACCATCACCAACAATTGCGCCCCCGGTAGTCGTAATTTGACGGCTATCGATTGCCGTGGCTGAAGTAAAGAAGGCCGCCTCCGCAAGGTAGGTTTGGGGGGTAGTACCACTATTACCACGCAAAGCAAAAGCCAGATTAGTAGGTTGGTCTAGCTTGATACGCGTGATTTTCTCGAATGAGGTACCGCCCGCGCCAGCAGGCAGAAAGGTACCGGCTGGCACACCAGCTGCCCCAGGAATATTCAGAAAAATCTGAAACGCATTGCTACCTGGGTCTACGGTACCTCCCAGAAACAGATATACTTTATCGACGGTGCTGGCCGCGTAGAGGCTCAGTAGTCCCCGCGCACCAAAAGGACGTCCCGTGTTTGGGTCCCCCGTGAAAGTGTTGCTTTTGCCCAGCAACACATAGTTGCCGGCTGTAAGCTCGGAGGTAGTGAGCTGACCATCAACAACTACTTGGGCATGAGCGCTAAGGCTGCCAACCGCCAGTACGCTGGCGGCAGCAAGGGTAGATATTTTTTTCATGGAATTTGAAAAAGGGTGTGGGATTTATTGATTTGATTAAAATGGTCTTGTCATTGCGACGGGTCCATTCCCACAAAAAGACCTTACGCCGTACGCAATTCAAACGTTTCAGATTGGAATCGGGCCTGTCCACAAACGTTTTTTGGCTAGCAGACTGCTAACCAAGCCGCACCCTGGCTTTGAGGTGGCAACCGCAAGCATTAGCGGCCCGGTGAGGTGGCGCTTCTGGCGGCCGCGCCCTACATTCGCTGTTCTAAACGAATTTTTCCTCGCCTTATGATGCTCATTGCCGACGGCGGCTCCACGAAGTGTAACTGGTGCCAGCTCGACGACGCGAACCGTCGCGTCTATTTTAATACCGAAGGGTATAACCCGGACTTTATCGACACGACTGGCATCGTGGCGTCGCTGACGCAGAATCTACCCGATACCCTGCCCCGCAATGAGGTAACGGAAGTGCATTTTTACGGCGCGGGCGTGTCGTCGCAGGCCAAGGCCGACGTGATTGGCAATGCCATGAAACAGCTGTTTCCGAACGCCAAGGTAGAGGTGACTGAAGACCTGCTGGCGGCCGCCCGGGCGCTGCTCGGCCGCGAGCCGGGCTTTGCCGCCATCCTGGGCACGGGCACCAACTCGTGCATCTACGACGGCCAGCAAATCACTTACAACGTCGATTCGCTGGGCTATTTCCTGGGCGACGAGGGCTCGGGCTCCTTCATCGGCAAGCGCCTGCTGCGGGACTACCTGCGCGGCCTGCTGCCCGATGGCCTGCAGGAAATTTTCAAGGAAACCTACTCGCTGGGCTCGCGCAACGACATTCTGGACCGCCTCAACAACGGCCCGCTGCCCAACCGCTTCCTGGCCAGCTTCGCCAAGTTTGCCTACGACCACAACAACGTGAGCTACTGCCGCGACATCGTGCAAATCGGCTTCGAGGCCTTCTTCCAAAACCTGGTGCTGCACTATCCCAAATACCAGGATTACAGCTTCAACTGCATCGGCTCGGTGGGCTACAACTTCCGTGATATTCTGACGCAGGTGGCCAACAGCCACGGCATGCAGGTGGGTAAAATCATCCGCTCTCCTATCGATGACCTGGTGACGTACCATGAGCAGGCCAAAGCTCTTTAGTTTTGAAGTATGAGTTAAGAGTTTTGAGTTGCTGGCGGTATTCTCACTGACTAGGCTCAACTCCAATTCAAAGCTCCAGAAACAGAAATCCCCGCCGTGTAGCACGGCGGGGATTTCTGTTTTAGCGGGTGGTGGGCGTTTACTTGCTCACCACCAAGCGGGTCGTTTGCTGTAGGTTGCCCGATTGCAGGCGCACCATGTACACACCGGCGGCCAACTTATCGAGCGGCAGCTCGAGGGTGTGCTGGCCGAGGCTTTCGCGGGTGGCGGGCAGGCTCAGGATGGCCTGGCCCAGCACGTTGCTTACCGATACCTGCACACTGGCCGCCTGCGGCAGCTCGTAGTGAAGCGTAGCGCTGGTGCTGGCAGGGTTGGGCGCGGCCACCAGGCGGAAGGCGTTGGTGGCCTGGGCGGCGCGGGTGCCCAGCACGGTGCGGGTCAGGCGGCGGTTGGTATATACGGC
Source organism: Hymenobacter aranciens (assembly GCF_030580865.1). GTDB lineage: Bacteria > Bacteroidota > Bacteroidia > Cytophagales > Hymenobacteraceae > Hymenobacter > Hymenobacter aranciens. The sequence continues at coordinate 253,943 of NZ_JAUQSY010000009.1, forward strand.
GTACTCACCAGCGTTGAGGGTGAGTAGCGCCTGGGTGTTGGTTACCGTGATGCTGTCACCGGTGAGGTAGTTGTACCAGCGGCCGGTGCTTTGGAAATTCGGGTTAATCTGGTCGCCAAATACGCCGAAGTTGCCCACGGCCGTCACATTGAGCGAGGGGTCGGTGAGGTGCACGACCTTCGACTGCGAGCCCAGCTGATAGGTGAAGGCGCCCGTGCTGAACGCCGGCTGCTTGTGCAGGGCAATAAGGTTGGCGTAGGTGGCGTACAGCTTGCGGCGGGCGGGGTCCTGGTAGTAATTCCAGCGAATGGGCTTGGAACCGGTGCGGCCATTAAAGTCGATGTTGACATCGTAGCCCAGCTCGCCAAACTGCCACACCATTTTGGGGCCGGGGATGGTGAAGAAGAAGGCCGCGTTCATTTCCATGCGCGCCAGGGCGGTGCCAAGGTTACGAGTGTTGTAGCCCCCCGCGCCACTAAGGCCGTAAGTGAGGGCGGCGTACATGTTGCGCTCCTCATCGTGGCTTTCCATGTAGCTCACCAGGTTAGGCTGCTGCCAGTTGCGATTGGCATGGTAGGCGTAGCTGGGGTTGGCATTGCGGCCCTGGCTCAGCTGGTCGTAGGCGCTGTGGATGTTGCCCCACAGCATCATGCCGGCGTTTGAGAGGGCAATTTCTTCCGTGTTATCGGCGAAATGCTCCAGAATGACATACGTGCCGGGGCGGGTGGCCTGCATGTGGTTGTTGTAGTCGTTCCAGATATTGATGCGCGACTGGTCGTAAGCCCCCCAGGCGCCCACGTCGTTCGGGGTATTGCGCTGCGTAAAGCCCTTGCTGAGGTCGAAGCGGTAGCCATCGATGCGGAACTCGTTCACCCAGAAATCCATCACGTTCTTCGAGAAGGTTCTGGTGAACTGGCTTTCGTGGTTAAAGTCGTAGCACACGTTGAAGGGGTGCGTGGCCGTGCGGTTGTACCAAGGGCTGTTGGTGGCGGGGTTGCCGTTGTCGAAGTACAGCTGCACCATCGGGCTCTGGCCGCAGGAGTGGTTGAGCACCATGTCGAGCACCACGGCCATGCCACGGCGGTGGCATTCGTCGATGAGCGCTTTCAGCGCATCTTTGGTGCCGTAGTATTTATCGACGGCGAAGTAGAAGCTTGGGTTGTAGCCCCAGCTGTCGTTGCCCTCAAACTCGTTCACCGGCATCAGTTCGATGCAGTTCACGCCCAGGCGCTGCAGGTAGTTCAGCGAGTCCTGCAAGGTCTGGAAATCGTGGCGCTGAATAAAGTCGCGCAGGTGCAACTCATACACTACCAGGCTGCTCTTGGCCGGACGGGTAAAGGTGGTCGTCTGCCAGTTATAAGGCGTCTGGTTGGTCTGAAAAGTGGACATAATGCCCGACTGGCCAGCCGGGTAGCTCAGGCGTCCCGGGTAAGTGACGGCCGGAATATACTGGTCGTTGCCGGGGTCGAGGATTTTCTCGGTGTAGGGGTCGGCCACGTGCAGCGTACCATCCACAAAGTACTGATAGGCATACTCGCGGCCCGGCGTGAGGCCATTGAGCTGCACCCACCACATGTTGCCATCGGGGGTTTTGTTCATGTAAGCCGAGTTCAAGGGCTGGAAGTTGTTAAACTCGCCCAGGGCGTACACAAACTGCTTGTTGGGCGCCGTGAGGGCCAGGATAACCGAGGTGCCGCCGGCCAGGTAGGTGATGCCTTGCTTGGCGCCGGCGGGTAGGGCGGCCGTAGTCACGGCGGGGCGCACCACCAGCGCCAGCGAGTCGGAAACGGCGGTGGCACCGCTGCCAGCCGTCACTTTCACCAGGTTGTAGCCCGCCACGGGCGTCACGTTGCCCGAGACGGTGGTGGCGTTGGCGGCCGTGGTCACGGTGGTGCCATTCAGCGTCAGGGTCAGGTTGGCGGCCAGGGCGCTGGTGCCCGTGATGGCCACCGACGTGCCGGCCGTCACAAACTGCGGTGCCCCCGTGCTGCCCGGCTGCGTGATGCGCACGGCCTGCGTGGCCTGGTTCACATCGACGAAAATATCGCCACCATTGGCCGCCCGGCCCACCACGGTACCCGCAGCGTTCTTGAAAAGCATGCCCAGGCGCAGCACCGTTTCGTTGGCGGGCACGGGGTAGAATCCGCGCACCGTTGGGCTGAGGGTGATGGTGTAGATATTAGGAGACACGCGCGTCATCAGGGCCGCCGGGTCGGCCGCGCCGAAATTGGGGCTTTTCACGTTGCGCCAGTTGGTGTTGCTGGTGCTGAGGTTGGTAACGGTGCCCGTCCAGATGTATACGTCACCGGTGAAGTTGTTGAGCGCGCCGTTGCCCAGGGCGGCGTTGTAGGTGATGGTAACGCCCGTGCTGTTTTCGGTGAAGAAAACCGGGTTGGTGGTCACCACCTGCGCCTGCGCCCAGGCCGGCAGCAATAGCGCCAGCAGCGCCGCAAATAAGTGTAAGTGCTTCATGTAAGAAGGGAACGGGTAAGTGGGAAATTAAAAGTCGATTAAATTCAAAAAATGAATCAGTTACCTGCAATCGTTTGCAGTGATTTTGAGGATGCAAGATACGAATTTACCGCCCGTCACATTCGATTGCAGGCCCTGCGCCCGGCGTATCTTTGGGGTTCTATTCGGGTTTCATGACGCGCCGTTTCCCCCTTTTGGTTCCCCGCTGGGGTTTGGCTTTGGGCCTGAGCTGCGGGCTGCGGCTGGCGGCCGCGCAACCGCTCAATAGCCCGGCAGCAGCAACCGCCTCCCCTGCCCTCGCCGACACGCTGCTTCGCCCCAACCGCCTGCGGTTGCTGGTGGGCGGTTCAGCGCTGGGCTACGGCCTCATTTACACTGGTCTGGCTACGGCCTGGTACACCGGTCCGCGTGCGCCGCTGCACTGGTTCAACGACTGGCCCGAGTGGAAACAGATGGACAAGGCCGGCCACGCCTGGGGTGCCTTCCACGAAAGCCGAGCTGCCGTAGACCTGCTCCGCTGGACCGGCCTGAGCGAGAAAAAGTCCATCTGGTACGGCTCCTTCGTCGGGTTCGTGGTACAAAGCCCCATCGAGCTGTTTGACGGCTTCGACCCGGCTTATGGCGCCTCGGCTACCGACTTAGCCGCCAATTTTGTAGGCTCGGCCGGGGTACTGGCGCAGCAGCTGGCCTGGCACGACGTGCGCATCATGCCCAAGGTGTCGTTTCACCTCTCGCCCTACGCCCGGCGGCGGCCCAATGCCTTGGGCAGCAATTTCCCCGAGCGTTTATTAAAAGACTATAACGGCCAGACCTACTGGCTGTGTACCGACGTAGGTGCCTTCCTGAAGCCCGGCAACCGCTGGCCGCGCTGGCTACAACCGGCCGTGGGCTACGGGGCGGAGGAAATTGTGTACAACGACGCTGGCGTGAATGCCGCGCAGGGCCTGCGGCCGTACCGGCAGTATTATTTGTCGTTCGACGTGGATTTGCGGCGCATTCCCACGCGCAGCAAGTTCCTGAAAACATCCTTTTATATACTTAGCATCATACACTTACCAGCGCCGGCGCTGGAGCTGAGCGGGCGCGGCAAGTGGAGTTTTCACGGGTTGTATTATTAGGTATGAATTAAGAGTTTTGGGCTTTAGGTCAAAACTCTTAATTCATACCTCCATACTTACTTCTTCACGGTCACCGCCGTGCCTGCCGGAATTGGTATTTCCCGCGCCGTTTCGAACTGGCCGGGCGTAACCGCCTCTTCATTTACCCGGCGCTGCACGATGCGCAGGTGGTGGCCGCCCACGTTGAGCACCGCCAGGTCGGAGCTCACGCCGGAATTAGCATCGTAGGCGCGGAAGCCCAGCAGCATATCGGCCGGGAAGTTGGCGAGCTTGGCTTTTTCGGCATTCACCACGTCGGGCTTGCCGTTGAAACGGCCCAGGTCGATGTCCTGGGGCTTTTTGCCGCTCAGCAAGAGGTGGGCACTGCTGCGCTTGGCGCTGGGGTTGTCCGCGTCCTTCACTGGCTTGAAATCGAACGCTGCGGTGATGGTTTGGGCCGGAGCGGCAACCTCCAGCGTGGGCTCGGTGGCGGTGGCGTCGGCCGGCGCGGCGGCCGAGTCGGCGGGGGCAGCGGGCTGCTCAACGGGGGCTTCGGGAGCCGGGGTAATGGCTGCGGCAGGCTGCTCGGTGGCAGTATTTTGGCCGCAGCTGGCTAGGAATAGCGCAGCCGCCAGCAGGGAGTAACAGGCGTGTTTCATAAAATGCAAAAGCAAGGTTTAGCGACGTAAGATTACAAAAGAACTGTCATCCTTGCCTTCGGAACCACGAATTAAGGATGACAGTCATCAGTATCGCAGCTACTTACTGCAGCTCGATGCCCTGCTGCGTGAAGCGCTGGTGAATGCCGGCCAGGATTTCGCTTTTCACCATCTGCTCCTGCCGGATGTTGGTAATCCAGAACAGCACTTTCAGCTCGTACACTTTGGTATTGACGGAGTTGAGCAGAATTTCGGGCGGTGAATTGTGCAAGGTATTGGTGCTGGCTTTAATTTCCTGCTCGATAAGCTGACGCACCGCGCTCAGGTCGGCACCGGGGTCCACTTTCAGTGTCAACTCGACGCGGATATGGTTGTTGCTCAAGGTCCAGTTGATGACGTGGCCGGACAGCAGGTCGCCGTTGGGCACGATGACTTCGGAGCCGGCCAGGGTGATAAGCTTGCTGGAACGAATGCCGATGTCCTTGACGCGGCCCGACTTACCGGCCACTTCAATGAAGTCGCCGACGTGAAACGGCCGCTCAAAAATCAGGATAATGCCCGAAACCAAGTTGTTGACCACATTTTGCAAACCCAGGCCAATGCCCACGCTCAAGGCTCCGAATACCAGGGCAATTTTATCGAGCGGCAAGCCTAGGGCTGCCACCGCCAGCAGGAAGCCCGTGACCAGCACCACCAGCCGGATGGCCACCATGCGCGAGCTGCGCTTGTTGAAATCGGAGCTGAAGTCGTCGTCGGTTTCACCGAAGAAATAGCCCACGTATTTCTGCAATTGATTGGAGGCGTAGAGGATGCCGAAAAACAGCAGGATATTACCCACCGTGAAGGCCGTGCTGCCCACCAGCCGCGGCCGGGTCAGGAACTCGCCCAGGCTGTGAAAGAGCCGGTCGTACCAACCCAGATTGGAAGTGAAGACCATGAGCCACAGCCCGGCCACCAGCACCGACAGCACCCGGCGCAGCTCCACCTCAATTTCGCGGAAATTGAACCGCGCCCCCGCCCCGCCCGCCAGCCGGCTACGCTGCATCTGGAGGTGAAAGGCTTCGGTGATGAGACGGATGAAGACCGACAGCCCGATAATCTGGGTGATGCCGAAAATGGCCGTCGTGCTGCATAATTTACTCATTGCTACCCGACCGCTAAAATTGAGCAGCGCCGCCAGCACATTGAGCAACACAAAAATCAGCGTGACCGGCCGCACAAACGCCGACAGTGAGCGGTGCCCCTTGATGCGCTGCCAGAATAGCCAGCCGAACCCCGCTGCCCCCAGGTTGAGCACCAGCATCCACCAGCGCACCATTGGCCCTGGCCCGCTCACGGCATTGGTGAGCGCCAGCGCCACGAACAAGACGAAAAAGCCCAGCCAATACAGTCGCATGTCGCTGGTCCAGCGGCGCCAGATGATGGCCGTGAGGGCCAGTATCAGCACCAGCTGCTGCAGGTCGAGGTAGGCGGCAGGCGGCTGCAGGTCGAACAACGGGGCCAGGTTGAGCATCACCAGCAGGGCACCCAGCACGGGGGCCGGGTTGAGGTAGAAGAACGGCTGCTCGGCGCGTTCGGGTGCGGCATTCACCTGACGATAGTTCCAGAACACCCAGCCAAAGTAGCTGAGCCCGATAAGCGCCAGCCACACCCAATGTTCCCAGTTCTCACTCAGGTAGTAGCGCACTATTTTGCGCTGCCCGGCGTAGGACTGCCGCACCAGCTCGCGGGCTTTCTCCGATTGCTGCACCAGGGTATCGGGCGCCTCCCAGAGGGCGCTGCGCTCAGCGGCCAAGCCGTTGCGGCCTAGGCGGCGCAGCTTGCTTCGTACCTCGTCCTGCAGCTCCAAGCTCAGGATGATGCCGTTGGAAACCCGCGTTTGGAGGGCGTTGATTTTGTTCTGGTTTTTGGCCAGGCGGCGGGCAATGCGCTGCTGCTTGGTATTGAGCTTCTGCATAGTTTCCTCCAGCGCGGCCTCCGTCGAATCGGTGGGTAGCGCGAGATTCTGGCCTAGCTGTTTGAGCTGCCCGGCCATCTGGCCCAGCCCTTTTTCCGATTGGGCGAGGTCGGTGCGCCAGATTTTCAGCTGGTCCTGCATGTCGTCCAGCAGCACCTGGAAGGTCTGCAGCTGCTTCACGTTCACCACTGTGCCGAACCGCGTCAGGTTTTCTTCCACCACGGCCAGGTTTTCCTCCACCGTGGGCAGTTCGTCTTCGGTGTCGCCGGTGTCGGCCACGCGGCGCATGTCGGCGTTTATCTGCCCGATTTTCAGGTAAGCACCCTCGATACGGTGGGAAGCGTCTTCTTCCTGCACCGAGTCGAGCGCGGTGGCAACGGGGCGGGTCTGGGCCATCGAGCCGAACCACCCACCCGTCAGTACAATCAAAAAAAGAAAAAGCCGCCGCCCGGCGGCTTTCAGCATTATTTCCTGCTCACGTTTCTGCATGCACGAAGGTAAGAAAACAAGTAGCGCGGACTTTGTAGTCCGCGAGTCAGAACGTTCTGACTCGCGGACTACAAAGTCCGCGCTACTTTCAGCAACAAGGATTTAGTTCAGGTACAGCCGGTGCACAATCTCGAACCGGTGCGGGGCGAAGGCATTGAAGTACGGGGCCTCGCCATTGAAGGCCAGCACGTGCAGCAGCGGCATACCTTCGAGACGGCTTTCGACCACGCGCACGGCGTACACCTGGCCTTCTTCGGGCCAGTCGCCCACGTGGTTATACGGACGGTTGCCGGCGTCTACGCAGATGGCGTAGTCCAGGTACGGGGCGCTGCGGGTGGCTTCGGCGAAGGTGTGGCTAGATACTTCCATTGGGCAAATGTAATGGCGCGCGGGAAATAGAAAAGGTTGTACGGAGGAAAGTTAAGAGTTGCGAGTTAAAACGCTGGCTGGTCTGCCTTTCAACTTTTAACTCCCCACAAACCGCGCTAAGGTCGTTTCGGTTCGACTCAGGGCTGCACGAGGATGAGGGCGGTGCTGGCGGGCAGGGTGAGCGTAGCCCCGGCGGGGTGGTCTAATTGCTCGATTCCCTGGTCGTTAATCTGCTCGCCGCGCAGCACGACGCGGTAGCGCCCGGCGGGCAGCGGCACCGTCGTGGGCGTGCGGTTGCCGTTGAACAGCAGGATGATATTCTGCCAGGGGTCGCCGCCGGCGTGCTCTTTCAGCTGGTAGCCGATGGTGTTGGCGGGCAGGCCGGGCAGGAATTCCAGGTGTTTGGCAATCAGCTCCTGGCTGACGAGCCGGAAGGCCGGGTGCCCGCGCCGCAACGCAATGAGCCGCTGGTAGAAGCGGTGAATGCGCAGGTACTGCGCCTTGCGGGCCCAGTCGAGCTGGTTGACGCTGTCGGGCTGGTTGTAGGAATTGCTGGAGCCGTCCTTGCTGCGCAAAAAATCATCGCCGACGGGCAGAAATGGGATGCCCTGCGAGGTGAAAACGATGGTGTTGCTGAGCAAGTCCATTTTTATCAGCTCGTCTTCGGTGGCGCCGGGCACCGAGGCCATCAGCTTGTCCCAGAGCACCCGGTCGTCGTGGCAGGCCACGTAATTGATGGCCTGGTCCGGCGATTTGGCCCAGGGGGCTTTGCTGTAATTTACCTTGGCGTAGTCGAGCTGCGGGTGCCGGGTGGCGGCCACGATGCCGAATTTCACGCTCTCCTCCAGCCCTGGCTGGCCGCTGGCGAAGCCAGGCTCGCGCTGGTGGGCAAAGTGTCCTTTCACGCCGTCGCGCAGCTCGTCGCCAAAAGCGGCGATGCGGTCGAGCTGGCCCACGTTGGCCTTCACGGCGCGCTCGGCCTCGGGCAGGGGGCTGGCCCCGGCCGTCCAGCCCTCGCCGTACACCAGGATGGTGTGGTCGACTTGGTCAAGTATCTGACGCACTTCGCGCATGGTGCGAAGGTCGAGCACGCCCATGAGGTCGAAGCGGAAGCCGTCGACGTGGTATTCGCGGGCCCAGTAGGCCACCGATTCCACGATAAGCTTGCGCACCATCTTGCGCTCGGAAGCCACTTCGTTGCCGCAGGCGGTGGAGTTCGAGAGGCTGCCATCGGCGTTGTGGCGGTAATAGTAGCCGGGTACCAGCTGCTCGAAGGCGCTGCGGCCCGCGTCGGCGGTGTGGTTATACACCACGTCGAGCACCAGCCGCAGGCCGCGCTCGTGGAAGCCGTGGACCATCTGCCGAAACTCGCGGATACGCACGGCGGGGTCGGCGGCATCGGTGGCGTAAGTGCCCTCGGGCACGGTGTAGTACAAGGGGTCGTAGCCCCAGTTGTAGCGGCCCTCGGAATGGGCTTCGTCAATGGAAGCGAAGTCGTTGGTAGGCAGCAGGTGCACGTGGGTCAGGCCCAGGTCCTGCAAGTGGTCGAAGCCGGTGCGCACGCCTTTGGGGCCGCGGGTGCCGCCTTCGGCCACGCCCAGGTACTTCCCTTTGTGCCGCACACCCGACTCGGGGTGCACCGTGAGGTCGCGCACGTGTACTTCGCCGATAATGGCGGCCGTGGGCAGCTTGAACTTGGGGCGGAGGTCTTCTTTCCAGCCGGCCGGGCTGGCGCTGCGCGGGTCGAGCAGGGCCCCGCGCTGGCCGTTGAGGCCCACGGCGTGGGCGTAGGGGTCAGCTACTTCGGCCAGCTGCTTGCCGCCAATGGTGGCCTGCACGGTATAGAAGCGGCCGGGTGTGCTGGTGGGCAGCGTGTAGGTCCAGGTGCCGCCGTCGCTGGCTTTCATGGCGTGGGTAGCTACGGGGATGCCGCCGGTACCCTCGGCGTAGAGACGCAGGCGCAGTTCGCTGGCGGTGGGCGCCCATACCCGGAGCGTGGCTTCGCCGTTCGGGGCGAAGGTCAGGCCGAGGTCGGGGCCATTGTAGGTGGGGTATGAGTCGTAGTCGGGCAGGCCCTTGGGCGGGCGCGAGCTGACGCAGGCCGTGGCAGTCAGGAGCAGGCTCATCAGCAGCAGGGATTTCATAAAAATGAGGGCGCGAAGGGGAAACAGGGAAGCAATGAGCACACTACTTCGGCTCGAAATTACCGGAATGAAAAACAGCGCTTTTCATTTTGAAAAAAACAGCCATTTGCCAGTCAGGACAAAGGTCAGGAAAATAATTTTTACTGACTGTCTTAAAATCAGTTAAACGAAAACAATCATTTTTATTTCCGCTTCGGCACCGGTATTGGCCTTAGGCAGCCATCATCAAAACCACCGCTGCCGCCATGCCTATTCTGGACAACCTCGCCAAAGCGGCGAAGGACTTTTTTATCGACGACGAGCACTCGCCGGTGCCCGCCGGGGCCACTCCCCTGCCCCTCGCGGCGGTGCCGGCCTTCGCGCCGGGCGCGCCAGCCCTCGCCCAGCCCGAGCAGCGCCACCTCGACCACATTGCCAGCCTGCTGGCCGGCGACGGCCACGACTTCGCCGCCTACACCAAGATGGTGCGCAGCATGGCCGGCAGCGGCATGGCCGGCCCCTTGCTCTACCAAACGGCCTTCAACGCCTTCGCCGCCCTCACCGGCCAGGACCTGCCCGCCCTGCTGGCCTCGGCCGAGCAGCTGACCGACACCCTGGCCACCGACCGCGCCCGCGTGCAGCAGCGCCACCGCGAGAAGCTGGGCGAAGCCCCCGCCCCCGCTGGCCCGCCCAGCGCCATCATGGAGCTGCTGAGTCAGGAAAAGCAGCTGCAGGCCGACCTCGCCGAACTCAGCCAGCAGCTGGCTGACAAAAGCCAGCTGCTCCAAACCACGCAGCAACAGTTGCACGCCGAGCGGCAGCGGGCCGACGCTTCGCTGGCTTCCTACGAGCTGGCCCACGCCGCCGCGCTGGGCGAGCTGCAGGCGCACCGGCAGGCCGCGCAGTCATTCCTTGCTACCAATCCTTCAACTCACTAAGCCATGCAAACCTTATTACCTCCGTCTTCGGAAACCACGTTGCCCAAGTGGCAGCAGCCCGAGAAAGTAGCCGCCTGGCTGCTGCTGGCTGGCTCCGTTGGCACGGGCATCTACTTCTGGGGGCAAATCGTGCCTTACCTCGTTGATATTGTGTTCGACACCGTGAAACTGGGCATCGGCCTGGGCGGGTTGTTCACGCTGTTTTTGCTGGCGACCAATAAGCGCCTCAAGGCCGGATTATGGTATGCCAGCCAGCGCATTCTGCGCACGGCGGCGGGCATTTTCGTCAACACCGACCCCATCGGTATCATGGAAGACTACATCCATAACACCGAAAAGGAAGCCCGGCAGATGGACGCCGAAGTGGGCCACATCGAGGGCGCGCACGAGCTGCTGAAGCGCAAGCTGGCCGCCAACACCGCCCAGATGAAGGAGTACCTGGCCCTGGCCGACTCGGCCCTGCGCCTGGGCGAGAAGGAAGCCGCCGACAGCTACGCCAGCCGCGCCGCCCAGCTGCAGGACTACAGCCAGCGCCTGCAGCCCATGGCCACCACCACGGCCAACGTGACGCTGGTCATGCGCCAGATTCTGAAAGCCGCCCTACGCCAGATTGACGGCAGCAAGTTCAAAGTCAACTTGCTGAAAGACGAGTACGAGCTGGTGAAACGCACCAGCTCGGGCATGCGGGCCGCCATGAACATCCTGCGTGGCGACCCCGACAAGAAGTATTTCTTCGACCTCGCTACTGACCGCGTGGCCGAAGAAATGGCCCGCCAGCTCGGCCAGATTAAGCAGGCGATGCGCTACTCACAGGCGTTCGTGAAGGAGATGGACATCCAGAACGGGGTGATGAGCGAGCAGGGGCAGCGGCTGCTTGAGAAATACCAGCAGGGCGATTTTAATGCGGTGTTGCAGTCGGTGCCGGGGCCGGTGGCGGCCTGCACGGCGAATGACGCTTATGCCAGTTTGCTGGACTAAAGGCTGATGGCGCGGGGCTCCAGCCCCGGGCCGACTATTCGCGGACCTCTGGCCCGCAACGCCAGAGCGATACCCAGAAATAAACCCAAGCGGCGCGGTCCCGCGCCGGCCAGAGGCCGGCAAATAACCGGCACGGGGCAGAGTCCCGCGCCATCTTCAAAACCATTTTTCAACCATGACAACTCGCGGTAAAATCGTCATCGCTGCCTTCTTGGCAGCCGTGCTCTACTTCGGCATCAACAAATTAATTGCCAGCGGCCTGCTCTTCAAAAAAGCCGCTACCGAATCCATCCTGCTCAATTCCATCGAGCTTCCCGCCCCGGCTGCCGGCGCCCGCACCACCCTGGCCGTGCCGCTGGCTCCGCTGCCCGGCGCCGAGCCCGCCGAAACCGGCACGGCCGTGGTGTGGGAGGTGATGGCCTGGAACAGCCAGATGGCCGGCATGCTGGCCAATGGCGGCCCGCGCAGCACCCAGGGTTCCAGCATGGCCGCCAACGGTCTCGACCTGCAAATCGTGCGGCAGGACGACGTGGCTAAAATGCAGGCCGACCTCGTCAAAAACGCCCTTGACCTGCAGAATAATCCGGCCACCCCGGGGCTCATCGTCAGCATTATGGGTGACGGGCTGCCGGGCTTCTCGGCGGTGCAGGAGCAATTGCGCAAGGCGGGCACGGGGCTGCAAATTATTCCTTACAGCTGCGGCAAATCGTTTGGCGAAGACAAGTTGATGGGACCGAAGGAATGGCTCGACAATCCCAAAGCCGCCCTCGGCCACACCATTGCCTGCTACCTGCGCGACGGTGACCAGAATATCGCCCTGAAATGGTGCGCCGACAACGGCCTGAAGGTGAACCCTGACGAAACCACCTACGACCCCGAAGCGGTGAATTTCATGGCCGCCAGCGACTTTTTGGTGGCGGCTGAAAAGTACATCCTCGGCAAGCCTGAGAGTCGGGTGAAGGTGGTGAAGGGCCAGAATACCGGCGTAAAAGTGGATGTGCTGGCCGACGCCGTGGCCACTTGGACGCCCGGCGACGTGAACATCGCCAAGCAGAAAGGCGGGCTGGTCAACATTGTATCGACCAGGGACTATTCCAACCAGATGCCCAACATCATGGTGACGACCAAACGCTGGTACGATGCCCACCCGAAAGAAATTGAGGGCCTGATAACCGCCCTGGCCGTGGCCGGCGACCAAGTGAAGGCCCACCCCGAGGCTCTGCAGCGCGCCGCCGACATTTCGGCCCAGGTGTATGGCGACGCCGACAAGCCCGGCGCCTACTGGCTGCGCTACTACAAAGGCGTGAGCGAGGCCGACCGCCGCGGCGAAGTGGTGGAGCTGGGCGGCAGCAAGGCCTTTAACTTCAGCGACAACCTCACCCTCTTCGGCCTCAACCCCGGCGGCACCAACATCTATGCCGCCGTGTACAAGACCTTCGGCGACGTGCAGAGCCGCCTTTACCCCAAGGAGCTACCCAGCTACGTACCCCTCACCGACATGCTCGACCTGACGCCCCTGCGCCAGCTGCAGGAAAAATACCGGGGCAAAACCCTGGCCCCGGCCGAAGCCCCGCAATTCGCGGCCGATGATGAAATCCGCCAAAGCGTGAGCCGCCGGGCCTGGAATATTGAGTTCAACACCGGCCAGAGCAGCTTCACGCCGGCCGCCCAGCGCCAGCTCCGCCAGCTGTTTGACGACCTGGTGGTGGCGGGCCGGCTGAAGGTGGCCATCCACGGGCATACTGACAACCACGGCGCCCCGCAGCTCAACGAGCAGCTCTCCGAAGACCGCGCCCTGGCCGTGCAGCACTGGCTGGAAGGACACGGGGCCAGCGCCTTCCCGGCCGGCCGGGTGCAGGTGTACGCCCACGGCGCGGCGGAGCCGGTGGCTTCCAATGCGACGGATGCCGGCCGGGCGCAGAATCGGCGGGTGGAGGTTGTGCTGGGGAATTAGGATTGGGGGCGGACGCTCCGCTGCACGAGTCGGGCGTCGAGCTGCACGAGTCAGGCATCGCGCTGCACGAGTCAGGTGTCGCGCTGCACGAGTCGGATACCGCGCTGCACGAGTCGGATGCCACGCTGCACGAGTCGGATGCCACGCTGCACGAGTCGGATACCCAGCTGCGCGAGTAAGGTGTCCGACTGCTTGTGTAGGGCATCCCGCTGCTTGCGAAAGGCGGCCCGCTATTCCTGTGAGCCGGCGGATTGTGCTGGGGAATTAGAAGAACGTCATGAATGAAAGAACGTCATCCTGAGGCGAACGCAGTGAGCCGAAAGGACCTCGCCCGCGCCGGTCGCAGCAGTAATTTCTTCCGGCGCGAACGATTGGAATTACCACCACAACGAAGCGGGCGAGGTCCTTTCGGCTCACTGCGTTCGCCTCAGGATGACGTTCTGATTTACACCTTTTCCTCCCATTCACCATGACCTCTCTCTTCACCCCCAACGCCCAGCCACCCCGCGCCACCCTCCTATTCCTAATCGCCGCCCAGGCCCTGGTGCTGCTGATGCTCTGGTTATTCTACCCCCTCCAAATCTTCCCCAGCCTCGGCAACGTGCTCATCGCCCTGCGCGAACTCATCACCAGCCAAAATCTCATCCAGGAGCTGTGGGCCAGCATGACCACCGCCCTGCAGGCCCTAGGCGCGGCCACGGTGCTAGCCTTACTCATCTCCTACCTCACGGCGCTGCCGTTCTTCCGGCCGCTGGCCTACGCGGCCTCCAAGATGCGCTACCTCACGCTCACCGGGCTCACGTTTTTTATGGCGCTGCTGGCCAGCTCGGGACAGCAGGTGAAGCTGTCGGTGCTGGTGTTCGGGGCCACAGTGTACCTCGTGACGGGCATGACCAGCGTGATGCTGGGCACCACGCAGGAGGAAATGGACCACGCCCGCAGCCTGGGCCTGGGCGAGTGGCGCAGCTTCTGGGAAGTGGTGGTGCGCGGCAAGCTGGCCGCCATGCTCGAAGTGGTGCGCCAGAACTTCGCCATCATCTGGACGATGATTACGCTGGTGGAAACGCTGTACCAGGGCGAGGGCGGGATTGGGCTGCTGCTGTATAAGCAGAACCGGTATCTGCATCTGGATGGGGTGGTTGCAATACAACTAATTATCCTTGTCACGGGGGCGATGCAGGATTGGGGTTTCACTTTGTTGAGGCGGGTGTTTTTTCCTTATGTGGGGTTGGGAGTGGTGAAGTAGGTTTTTGGTGTTAGGTGTTAGGTGTTAGGTGTTAGGTGTTAGGTGTTAGGTGTTAGGTGTTAGGTGTTAGGTGTTAGGTGGCGTACGACTACTTGGATGGTTGCGGGTTGGAATTTGGCAGGTTTCTCCGATAGGTGATGAGGTTATTGAGCATCTGACAACCTTCGGTTAGCAGCCGCAGCAATTCTGTGGCTTCCACAGTAGTGATGAGTTTTCGCTTATGTGCCCGCTTCACCCACAACGTCGTTTCGCGGGCCGAGCCCCGGGCGATGATGAAGAAGTGCAACGCATCGGCCTTGCTGTAGCGCCCATCCCCTTCTACCAGATTCGCTCCAACGCTGTCGGCCGACCGAATAACCTGCTTGCCAATCGTGTCCTGCGCCAGCATTCGCCAGCCCTGCACAATTTCCCACATTCGGTCGGATACTTCCTCAAAGCGAGCGAATACCGCCAGTTCTTCCATTGGCCGATGCATACCTCAAAACGCAAGACGTCAAAAAAATAAACAAGCTTCAAATATACCCCAACACCCAACACCCAACACCCAACACCCAACACCCAACACCCAACACCCAACACCCAACACCCAACACCCAACA